>CAVYTU010000019.1:0-248057 GCA_963771465.1 uncultured delta proteobacterium | reverse complement strand
TCGATGGAATCCTTCGAGGCGCCGCTGGTTGTCGGCCTTCCCGGCAATGTCTATGTCTACAGCACGATGATCTATATTTCGACCCGTGAGCCGCTCGCCAATTACGGATTGGGCGCAACCTTCGCCGCGAGTTACGTTTTGATGGCGGTGGCGTTCGCCTACTTTTATCAACGCGCGATTCTGCTCCAGAGTGAACGCTTCGCCACGGTGACCGGCAAAGGATTTCGGCCGCGAATCATGACGCTGGGCCGCTGGCGCTATCTCGCCTTGGCGTTGTTCTTTGGCTATTTCTTCGTCGCCGTTGCGCTGCCGCTCGGCGTGCTCATCTGGACTTCTCTGTTACCGTTTACCAGCCGCCTTCTATGGAAGCGCTCGCGCAAGCGAGCTGGAATAATTACCGGCTCGTGTTCAACGAGCCACAAGTCTTGCGCACGGCGTGGAACACGATCGTGATTACCGTGATTACGGCGACCGCCACCGTTGCCTTGGCATTCTCCGTCTCCTGGTTGGTCGTGCGCACGAAAGTGCGCGGCAGATTTCTCCTCGACGGGCTTACCTTCGCCTCTCACGCGGTGCCCGGCGTGGTGGTCGCTTTGTCATTCATCATTCTTTATCTACAGCCGCCCTTCCGCTATCTCGGGCTCTACGGCACCGTCTGGATTATCTCGCTGGCGATGATCACCCAGTATGTCGCCTTTGCCAGCCGCTCCACCAACGCGGCGATCACGCAAATCCATCGAGAGTTGGAAGAAGCCGGCGAGGTGAGCGGCGCGAGTCGCCTGCAGATCATCTGGCAAATCACCTATCCGCTGATTCGCCCCGCATTCATCGCAGCCTGGATATGGGTCGCGGCACACGCCGTGAGAGCTTTCTCGATTCCGCTGCTTTTGGCGAGCCGAGAAAATCGCACGCTGGCGGTCATGCTCTGGCACTACTGGGATGAGGAAGCGAACCAGCCCGCCGCCGCGGCGTTGGGTGTCGTGCTCATCTTATTTCTAACTCTTTTCACGTTCTCCGCCAGGGTTTTCATCAGTAGAGGTTTCAGCCAGAAATAAGTGTCGTTTCACTGGAACTGAATCAGGATGACGGAGGCCAGAAGTTTAGGATATGGTGTTTGTCGCATCAAGGGAGAAAGAAGCAGAAGGAGCGCGGCGTAGCTGAACGAAAACCCATGAAGAAAAGTATCTTTTGCTGCGTGGTTCTCACTTTGATTTTCACCTCTCTTCATATCACCGAGGCGCAGCAGCCGAAGAAGGTCCCTCGGATAGGATATCTGTCGGCGTTCGAGCCAGCTACTGAGTCCACCCGTTCCGAGGCAATTCGACTGGCTCTGCGCGAGCTTGGCTACATAGAAGGACAGAACATTGCCATCGAGTACCGATATGCGGAGGGGAGGAGCGATCGGTACCCTCAGCTTGCGGCCGAGCTGGTGCGTCTCAAGGTTGATATCATACTTGTAACAGGAGGGGACAGGGCGATCCTGGCGACCAAGAATGCGACCAAGACGATTCCCATCGTTATGATGGGCAGTGCGTCCGATCCTGTCGAGGCGGGCTTAATTGAAAGCCTTGCCCGTCCCGGCGGCAACGTCACCGGACTTACCAACCTTACCAGAGAACTAGGCGGGAAGCGGCTGGAGTTGCTCAAAGAAGCCGTTCCCAAACTTGCCCGTGTCGCGGTTCTCTACGATCCGGCCAGTCGGCCCGCTGTACGCGATGTGAAAGAGGTTCTCCCGGTCGCGGCGCGTGCGCTGGGGTTGACTGTTCGGTCTTGGGAGGTACGAGATGCGGACGGTTTCGAGCGGGTATTCGCTGAGCTAAGTAAGTGGCGCCCGAATGGACTCTACGTGCCGCCCGGCGGCCCGCTAATGTTTGCTAACGAAAAACGGACCGCGGGCTTTGCGCTAAAGAGCCGGTTACCGGCGATGTACAGCAACAGAGACGCTGTAGATGCTGGCGGGCTCATGTCCTACGGGGCGGACCAAGCGGAGAGCTACCGGCGCGTCGCATACTACGTGGACCGAATCCTGAAGGGAGCTAAACCGGCTGACCTGCCGGTCGAGCAGCCGATGAAGTTTGAGCTGGTGTTCAATCTGAAAACTGCAAAGCAGATCGGCATCACGATTCCGCAGTCGGTGCTGTATCGGGCGGATAAGGTGATTCGATAAAAGAGGTATGGGTTGGAAGGCAATAGGATACCGCCATCGGGCACAAGCATGATCATGAAAGTAACTATCTGGTTGCTGGCATTGGTGTTTTTAATCCCGACTTCGCTTGCTAATGCGCAGCAGCCGAAGAAAGTCCCGCGGATAGGGTATCTATCGTCGAACGAGCCAGCTCGTGAGTCCGCCCGTTTCGAGGCAATTCGGCTGGCTCTACGCGAGCGTGGCTACATAGAAGGACAGAACATTGCTAGCGAGTACCGATACGCTGAGGGAAGCGCGATCGGTTTCCTGAGCTTGCGGCCGAGCTGGTGCGTCTCAAGGTCGATATCATCGTGGTAGCAGGAGGGGACCCGGCGATCCAGGCGGCCATGAATGCGACCAAGACGATTCCCATCGTTATGGTGGGCGGTGGGGCCGATCCTGTCGAGGCAGGCTACGTTGAAAGCCTTGCCCGTCCCGGTGGCAACGTCACCGGCCTTACAAACCTTGCCAGAGAACTAGCCGGGAAGCGGCTGGAGCTGCTCAAAGAAGCCGTTCCCAAACTTCCCGTGTCTCGGTTCTTTACAATCCGGATGCGCGCAGCTGCAGTCGAGGTGAAAGAGGATCTCAGAGTCGCGGCGCGCGCGCTGAAGTTGACTATTCAGCCTTGGGAGGTACGAGCTGCGGACGATTTCGAAAAGGTTTTTGCTGCGATGAATAAGCAGCGCCCGGATGGACTCTACGTGATCGGGGGCTCGCTAATGCGTGCTAACAGAAAACGGATCGTCGGACTTTGCGTTAAAGAGCCGGTTACCGTCGATGTACGGCAACAGAGAAGCTGTAGATGCCGGGGGGCTCATGTCCTACGGGGCGGACCTCGCGGACAGTTACCGGCGCGTTGCATATTTCGTGGACAGGATATTGAAGGGAGCCAAGCCGGCCGATCTGCCGGTGGAGAGGCCGATGAAGTTTGAGTTCGTCATCAATCTAAACACGGCGAAGCAGATCGGCTTGACGATTCCGCAGTCGGTGCTGTTCCGGGCGGATAAGGTGATTCGGTAAAAGAGGTATGGGTTGGAAGGCAATAGGATATTGCCATTGGGCACAACTCTAATCCCGAAAGTAACTTTCTGGTAGCCGGCATTGGTGTTTTTAATCTCGACTCGCTTGCAAATGCACAGTAGCCGATGAAAGTTCTCGTGATAGGGTATCGTTTCACCTGTTGATCTCGCTTTCTTGAATCCGCCCTTGCTCGAGATCATAAGTCGAGCTGGCATCCGCATAAGCGTAGCTACATATTACGGATTCCTAAGCTCTCTGTCGAGTGCGTCAAGGCCGATATCATCTGGGTAAGCGGTCTCCTTATCCGTCTGATCAAGCTCGACAAGACGCTTCATCGTTCGACGGCCCGAGTCGATCCTGTCGCTGGCTGTCCTATACAGTAGAGTCCCGGCGGTTCGATCACCTTGTCGGCGGATCACTCAGCCGCCCAGCACTGCGGGCGGCTGATCTGTCATAAAGATGCCGTTCCCAAACTTATCTCCGTTCCTACAGTGGCTAGTCAACCACATCGAGTGTGCAAAAGCATCTCCCAGTTGCGGTCAAAGCGGCTAAAGATTAACTCTTCAATTGCCGAGATAACAGCTGCGACGGTTTCGAAGAGGTCCTCTTCGCGTTCCGCGCTTTCAAACGATGCAGCCGCCAGCCGGGGAATAGTCTCTACGTCACCGGGCGCCCTGGCTTCATCGATCGCCAACAAGAACGGATCGTCCATTTTTCTCGTTAAACGCGACGGTTAACATCGCCTATACCTCTCCCCAAAGTAATATCGTAGAAGCCGGCTGGGCTCAATGTCCTACGTGCGCGGACAAGCGGAACAGATACCAGCGCGTCGCATACTACGTGGACAGAGATCCTGAAGGGAGCCAAGCCCGCCGACCTCAGCCGGTGGAGCAGCCGACGAAGTTTGAGCGTGTTCAATCTGAAAACGGCAAAGCAGATCGGCATGACAGATTCCACAGGTTGACTTTAACGGGCGGATAAGGTGATCTCGGTGAATCGCGCGGCGAGGGGAAAGAACGGGAGAGAAACGTTATGACAGAACCATCATCGCTAGCTTACAAAGACCTGCGCGGCTATCTGGACTGCCGCAGACAAACTCGGTGAGTTGCGGCGTGTCAACGGCGCGGATTGGGATTTGGAGCTTGGCGCGATTACCGAAGTTGCGGCGCGGGCGAATAATCCGAAAGTCGTCTTGTTCGACAATATCAAAGGTTATCCGAAGGGATTTCGCGTCGTGACCAATCCGGTTTGTTCGGCGGCGACTACGGCGTTGGCTTTCGGTCTCGATCCGAAACTAACCGGCCTCGACATCATTCGCCAGTGGAAAGATCGGCTCGGCAAGCAGACGCCGATCAAACCGGCGGAAGTTCCTAGCGGGCCGATCACGGAGAACTGCGACAGCGGCGACAAGGTCGATCTGCTAAAATTCCCGACGCCGCGGTGGCATGAGGAAGACGGCGGGCGTTACATCGGCACCGGCTGCATGGTGATCATGGAAGATCCCGACGGCAAGTGGACCAACGTCGGCACTTATCGCGTTTGTGTGCATGACAAGAATACATTGGGTATTTGGATTTCGCCGGGCAAACACGGGCGGCTGATTCGTGAGAAATATTGGGCGCAAGGAAAAGGCTGTCCGGTTGTCATCAGCTTCGGGCAAGATCCGGTGCTGCAAAAAGTTGCGAGCTGGTACGAACCTTGGGGCGTATCGGAATTAGAAATCGCCGGCTGGCTGTTCGGCGAGCCGGTGAAAGTTGTCCGCGGCAAAGAAACCGGCTTGCCGATCCCTGCGACTTCCGAGTTATGCGTCGAAGGTTTCATCGTGCCGCCGGCGGAAGACAGTCGAGCGGAAGGACCGTTCGGCGAATGGACGGGGTATTACGCTTCCGGCACGCGTAACGAGCCGGTGGTCAAAGTGAAAAATGTTTTTTACCGCAACGATCCGATCATCCTCGGCATGCCGCCGGGGATCTCCGGCAAGTCGGTGCCGCTGAGTGCCGCCAATGTTTGGCTCGCGCTGGAGAAAGCCGGCGTCACCGACGTGCAGGGCGTGTGGGAATATCAGACGCGCTACATCACGGCGATTTCCATCAAGCAGAAATACGGCGGCCATGCCAAGCGCGCCGCGATGGCGATGCTCGGTTCGACTTACGGCTATCATCGCCGCTTCGTCATCATCGTCGACGATGACGTCGATCCGTCGAATATCGACGATGTCTTATGGGCGCTGGCGACGCGCTGCGATCCGGCGACGGCGATCAACGTCATCAGCGAAGCCTGGAGCACGCCCCTCGATCCGCGCATCACGCCCGACGCCCGCGCGGCGCGCAATTTCACGAATTCGGTCGCGATCATCAACGCCTGCCAGCCCTATCACTGGAAAGATCAATTTGCGAAGACGTGCTATTTTCCCGAGGAGACGCGGCGAGCGACGCTGGAGAAGTGGAAGGATGTGCTGAAGCTGGATTGATCTCTATGCCGATCATTGGAGAAATTTCTTGCAGGACAGGTCGAAACTCCGTCATGCCCGCGAACGCGGGCATCCAGGTTTGTTTTGCTCCCACCGAACGAAAAAGCCTGGATTCCCGTTTTCACGGGAATGACGGAGGGAGCGATGGGTGATGAAAAGCAGACGGTGGATTTTCTCGTGGCTCGTGTTCGTGCTCGTGATGATGCTGGGTCGGACGACAAGTTTTGCAGCAGCCGCGGAGTCATGGAACGTTGAATGGGAAAAAACCCTCAGCGCGGCGAAAAAGGAAGGCGAGATTTCTTTTTACGGCAGTCAGGGCTACGAGAAAATTTTCGAGGTGTTTCAGCGCCGCTACCCGGAGATCAAGGTAACATCGAATACTTTACGCCAGGGCAGTGAGCACGGACAGGCGGTGATGTCCGAGCGGCGCGCCGGCAAGTATATCGTCGATCTGTTCATCAACGGGGTGGTGACGCCGAACACGGTTTTTTACAAAGCCAATATCCTTGAACCGATCCGGCCGCAGCTGATTTTGCCGGAGGTCGTGGACGAGTCCAAGTGGTGGGGCGGCAAGCATCACTATGCCGATCCCGATGGGAAATATGTTTTTGTCTTTCAGGGCAATGTGCACGGCGGCGAGAATGCTTACAACACCAAGCTGGTCAATCCCAAGGAATTTCGATCTTACTGGGACTTCCTCGATCCGAAATGGAAAGGCAAAATCGTCGTCTATGACGTGAGCCGCGTCAGCACGGTGGCGCATTCGTTGCGGTTTCTATTTAACCATCCCGATCTCGGCGCGGAGTTCGTGCGAAAATTCTTCGGCGAGATGGATTTGACCTACTCTCGCGATGGACGGCAAATGATCGACTGGCTCGGCGCGGGAAAATTCTCGCTGGCGTTCTTCGCCAGCGACATCGAGGACGCGGCGAAGCAAGGTCTGCCGGTGAAGTTTTTCGACCCCGGCCAATTCAAAGAAGGCGCCTTCGTCGGCCCATCGCAGGGCGGTGTGAATCTTTTCAAAAACGCGCCCCATCCCAATGCGGCCAAGGTCGCGCTCAATTGGCTTCTGTCGCGCGAAGGACAGGAGACGTATCAGAAGATCTATGCCGAGTTGAACGACGTGCGCCAATCGATGCGCGAAGATATTTCGCAGGACGCGATCCCGCCGAATTACCGGCGGCAAAAAGGCGTGAAATATATTTACGCTGGCCGGCCGGAATGGTTGGATATGGCGCCGGTGACGAAAGTGATCAAAGAGGCGCAGGCGGGAAGAAAAAATTGAGAATGGAAAATGGAGAATTGAAAATGAAGGGACAGCTCTCCTCGCTCCAGAGGGTGATCGTTCGGGCGTACCAAGTGATGTTGATGAGACTATCGATTGTCGCTGTCGTTTGCTTTTTTTGGTTCGGCGCGTCGACGGCGCTCGCCGCTCAGGTCGATGCATGGAAAGCCGACTGGGACAAAACTGTCGAGGCGGCGAAGAAGGAAGGGCAGTTGACGATTTACGGCAGCCCGGATTTCGAGGCGCTTTACGGCGAGTTTCACAAAAAATATCCCGAGATCAAGATCACCGGCGTGTTCAATCGCGGCGCGGATGCGGCGAAGCGGCTGATGGCCGAGCGGCGCGCGGATAAATTTCTCGCCGACGTTTACTTAAATGGCCTCACGACAGGGTACAATGTTTTCTACAAAGCCAAAGCGCTCGATCCGATCCCGCCCGTGCTGGTATTGCCGGAAGTTACCGATGTATCGAAGTGGTGGCAGAAAAAACATCACTACGTCGACCCGGAAAGTAGATATCTGTTCAATTTCAACGGCGGCACGCGCATCGTGGTCGCCTACAACACCAAGCTGGTGAATCCGAAAGAGATCAACTCGTACTGGGATTTGCTCCAACCTAAGTGGAAAGGCAAGATCGTCGGCTACGATCCGACGCTGGGCGGTTCGGGCGACGCCATGCGGTTTTTCTTTTACAGCAAAAACCTCGGCCGAGAATTCATCCGGCGCATGCTAACCGAAACCGATATTGTAATCAGTCCCGACACGCGCCAGATGGGCGATTGGCTGGCCGGCGGAAAATTTGCGATCTCGATCTTCGCGCCGGTGGGGCGAATGGATATCGACTTGATGCAAACGCAAGGTCTGCCGGTTAATTGGTTCGATCCCGATCATTTGAAAGAAGGCGCGTATCTCACCGCCGGCTCCGGCGGCGCGGCATTAATCAACAAACCGCCGCATCCCAACGCCGCCAAGCTCGCGCTCAACTGGCTGCTCTCGCGTGAGGGGCAGATCGCGTACCAACGTATCTTTACTACCGGCGACGAAGGACCCGATTCGCTGCGTATTGATATTCCGAAAGACAAAGTACCGCGCGGCAACCGCCGCCCCGACGGCGCGGATGAAAATCGCTACCCCTTCGTCGACCGCGCCGAGTGGATGGATCAGGCGCCGATCAGCAAGTTCGTCAAGGAAGTGCTGGAGCAGAGACGAAAATGATTTTGGATCGCGGGAAGCAGACACGGATATTGAAAAAGAGTGAAAAAACGTTGAATACGAAGATCACTTCCGTTGCTCTGATGTTTATGCTCTTGGCGCTTGGCATTCCAGCCGAGGCACAGCAGGCGAAGAAAGTTCACCGGATTGGCTTGCTCTCCAGCAACCGTTCTTCTCCGATGCCACCTACTATTGAGGTATTTCGCCAGGGATTGCGGGAGTTAGGTTATATCGAGGGGCAAAGCATCCTGTTTGAGTACCGCTTTGCCGAAGGTAAAGAGGAGCGCTACGCTATCTTCGCAGCCGAGCTCGTCAGTCTGGGTGTGGATATCATCGTAACCCAGGGCACGGCAGCAACCGTCGCTGCCAAGCAAACAACCAACACGATTCCTATTGTTGTCGGTGGCGCTGGCGATCTTGTCGGCGAGGGCCTGGTTGCCAGCCTGGCGCGACCGGGCGGAAACGTAACGGGGTTCACTAACATCGACCCGGATTTAAGCGCCAAGCGGCTGCAACTTCTTAAGGAGGCACTTCCCAAAGTTTCGCGTGTGGCGGTTCTTTACCATGGCGGTCCGGGCGGAGATCAGGAAGAGTTGAGAGAGACTCAGACCGCGGCGAAGAAATTGGGAGTGGAGATTCAACCCTTGCATGTGCTCGAACCTGAGCAATTTCAGCGCGCGTTTGCGGTGATGACCAAGGAACGGGCGCAGGCGCTTATTATCTTTAGCGGCGCTTTTACGAATCCTCATCGACGAGAACTCTTAGATCTTGCGGCCAAAGTTCGCATTCCAACGATAAGTGGCAACCTCGAGTGGTCTGAGGCCGGTGGTCTCATTGCTTACGGACATGATCGGCGCGATCAATGGCGGCGCGCGGCCACTTACGTGGACAAGATCCTCAAGGGAGCAAAGCCTGCCGACCTGCCTGTGCAGCAACCGATGAAATTTGAACTGGTGATTAATCTTAAAACGGCGAAGCAGATCGGCGTGACGATCCCACAGTCGGTGCTTTATCGGGCGGATAAGGTCATCAAGTAGGCGTGAGATAGCTGCCTGGAGAAAGAATGCAAAGAAAAAACTTTATCCTTTGGATGGCTGGCTTGGCATTGGTGGTTGTGTCTGCTGCGTCTGCTGCCGAAACACCTAAGTGGAAAGAAGAATGGCAAAAGACCATCGAAGCCGCCAAGAAAGAGGGGCAAGTTTCGCTCTACGGCGGACAGGAGATAACTCATCAAGACATTATCGCGGCGTTCAACAAAGAGTTTCCGTTCATCAAAGTTCTCTCCGTCGCTGGGCGAGCAGCCGATTTGATGACGCGCATTACCGCCGAGCGGCGCGCGGATAGGTATTTGGCCGACGTGATGGCGAGCGGGCCCAATGGGCCGCGCATGCTGTATCTCGGAAAATCGCTCGATCCGATTTCGTCTACTTTCATTCTCCCGGAAGTTAGCGACGCTTCGAAATGGTATGGCGGCAAGCATTGGTACGCCGATCCGGAAAATCAGCATATCTTCATGTTCGAGGGCACGATCAACAGCACGGGGCTGTCGTACAATACCAAAATGATGAGTCCCGGGGAGATCAAATCGTTTTGGGATTTGCTTGAGCCCAAGTGGAAAGGCAAGCTGCTCGGCATGGACCCACGCAGCTCGGCGCCGCCGACGCCGGTGCTGATTCTCTATCATCGGCCGGAGGTCGGGCCCGAGTTTGTGCGCCGTTTATACAAAGAGACTGAAATGACGCTGTTCCGCGATCGGGCGCAGGGAACGAATTGGCTGGCGAGCGGCAAGTTTCCGCTCTGCCTCCTGTGCCGCGATATCGATAAGGCGGCGAAACAAGGACTGCCAGTCGACGACATCGCGCCGGAACAGTTAAAAGAAGGATTGACGGTCGGCGGTGGCGGCAGCAGCGTGATCGTACTGGTCAATCGTGCGCCGCATCCCAATGCCGCGAAAGTTTTCATCAACTGGTATCTATCGCGCCAGGGCCAGATGGTATGGCAAAACGTGATGAATAAGAGAGAAGTGGAAGCGTCGGATTCCATGCGGATCGACATTCCTAAAGAGGACGTACTGCCGGAAGCACGGCGGCTCGAAGGCAAGAAGTACAACGTCGTCGGATTTCTCGACCCCGACCCGGTGCAGAAGCTGTTGCAGGAGATTTTGAAGTAGATAAGAGAATTGGCAGCAAAGAACGCAAAGGGCGCAAAAAAAGGATTCACCACAAAGATCACGAAGGACACGAAGTGTTTGGATAATTAAGACTCCGAACTTCGTGCTCTTCGTGTCCTTCGTGGTGAGATCAAAGGCTTAAAAAGGAGATCAATATGTTAGAGCAAAAGATCATGGAGATACACGGGTTCTATCGGTCCCATTCGCACTTGCCGATTTGGGAGGTGATGGAGAAGTCGGGGATGTGGGAGAAGAATGGGCTCAAGGTCACTTTCGAATTCTGCGATAGCTCGGAAGCCGCCGAGAAGGCTTTGTTCGGTGGCGATGTTGATTTTGTCTCGGGCAATCACATTTCTCCCTATTTGCTCGTCAAGCGCGGCAAACCGATCGTTTGTCTCACGTCGCCGTCGAACACCACCAACGACCGTTTGGTGACGAACTTCCCCATCAAACTAGTCTCTGAGTTGCGCGGCAAAAAAATCGGCGACACGACCCTGGTCGATTCCATCGGCGGCTATCATCACCCGCGCGGCAATCACATGCTCTACGTCATGCGCGGCGGTTTGAAATTGACCGATGTCGAATGGGTCGAGCTGTCGGAATCGAACAACGAATTCAAAGCGATGCAGATGGACGTGCTTAAAACAAAAAAAGTCGACGCTCTCTTCGTCACTGGTAACACGGACAAGTTTGAGCAGGCGGGCATGCATGTGCTTCAGTTAGACCGGCTGCCGATGATCAATGGGCCGACGCTGACTTCGACGCTGACGACGTTGCAGAAAAAAGCAGGCTTGGCTGAGCGGTTGGTCAAAGCCCAGGTGATGGGCATTCACTTCGCGCGCACGCGCCGCGGCGAGACTGAAGCTATTCTCGACGGCCTGCGCCAACGCGAGCCCGAATGTAAAAACGTCCAGTATCGTGCCGTCTCCAAATTGTCGCCAAAACCCTACCCCGAGCATGAAGCGGTGGCCAACGCGTACAAACTCTGCTGCTTGAAGAATCCCGAGGCCGAAGAGCAGAGCCCGATGGCGCTGTGGGATTTGCACTACCTGCGCACCCTTGATCATTCCGGTTTCATCGACCAGCTCTATAGCTAAGGAGCGTGAATATGGGATCGAATAGACTGACGCACACGACAATCGGTACTGCCGCGACCTTCATAATAGCACTGGCGGCTGAAGTTCTTGGCGCCCAGCTAGATTGGAAAAAAGATTGGGAACAGACCGTCGCCGCCGCCAAAAAGGAAGGGCAGGTCACCGTCTATATCTACCGATATGAAGGCGTATTGCAGGATTTCAAGCGGGAGTTTCCCGATATCAACGTAGTAACGGTTGCCGGGCGGGGTAATGAGTTGACCACCCGGGTCATGTCGGAGCGGCGGGCCGGTAAGTATATTGCGGACGTTTATAGCGCCGGCACCGGCGGCAACTACAATGTTCTCTATAAAGGCAAGGCTCTCGACCCGATCAAGCCAGTGTTGACCCTGCCGGAGGTCGTCGATGAATCGAAGTGGTACGGCAAGGAGCACCGCTACGCTGATGGCGAAGGTAAGTATGTGTTCGCCTACCTAGCCAGTCCCAGTGACGCGCAACTCGCTTTTAATTCGACGCTGGTCAATCCGAAGGAATTCAAATCCTATTGGGACGTCACCCAGCCCAAATGGAAAGGCAAAATCGTGTCACTCGATCCGCGCGACGGCGGATTGGGCGGCACCATGCAGTTTTTCTACTACAACCCGGAAATCGGTCCGGAATTCATCAAAAAGTTTTTCACCACCATGGATATCCAGTTCGCGAAAAATTTCCGGCAAATGACCGACTGGTTGGCCCAAGGCCGCTACGCTATCTGCTTTGGCTGCAAGGATTCCATGAGAGCCAAGAACCAGGGACTTCCGGTGGACGACTTCGACACGACGCGGTGGAAGGAAGGCTCGAGCTTCTCATCGGGTGGCGGTACGATCAGCTTGCCGAATCAGGCGCCGCACCCCAACGCCGCCAAGGTATTTATCAACTGGTTTCTGTCGCGGCGTGGGCAGATCGCGCTGCAGAAACTGGGTGACGTCGACGATCCGCCCAATTCGCGGCGCATCGACATTCCCAAGGACGACGTGCCGCCAACCAACCGCATGGTGGCGGACGGCAAGTATTTCGACGTTGTCAGGCCGGAATATGCCGATTTGAAGCCGATTGCCGATCTCGCGAAGGAAATCATGGCAGCCATCGAAGCGAAGAAGTAGTCGAATAGGTTTGCAAGCCGTAGCCGCGTCCTGCCCGGTACGTGATGCCATGACATCGGGCCGACCGATTGGTTGATATTAGGGTGCTGGTGAGAAAATATTTTGCCGGTGAACGATAGGTTTGAAGTTCGATGGGAGCGGGGAAACCGTTTATGAGTAATCGTCCAATTCTCAATGTCGGATCGCTTTTCGTTGCGTTAGTACTTTTGTTGCTGTCGACGCAGGCGCTTGCGGCCCAAGCCGACTTGAAAAAAGACTGGGAGCAGACCGTCGTCGCCGCCAAGAAGGAAGGGCAAGTCAACGTCTATATTTATCGTTACGAGGGCGTGCTGCAGGAATTTAAGCGTGACTATCCTAGTATCAACGTCATTTCCGTCACGGGCAGGAGTACCGATCTGACCAATCGCGTCATGTCGGAGCGCCGCGCGGGTAAATTTATCGCAGATGTTTACAGCAGTGGACCCGGCGGCAACGTTAACATTCTCTACAAAGGCAAGGCCCTCGACCCGATCAAGCCGCTATTGAGCCTGCCCGAAGTCGTCGATGAGTCGAAGTGGTATGGCAAGGAGCACCGATACGCCGACCCGGAGGGGAAACATGTCTTTGCCTACCTAGCCAAGGGCAGTGATACGCAACTAGCTTTTAACTCGGCTCTGGTTAATCCGAAAGAAATCAAATCCTATTGGGATCTCACGCAATCGAAGTGGAAAGGCAAGATCGTGTCGCTCGATCCGCGCGACGGCGGATTGGGCGGCGCCATGCAGTTTTTCTACTACAATCCGGATCTCGGCCCGGAATTCATCAAAAAGTTTTTTGGCACCATGGATACCCAGTTTTCGAGGAATTTCCGGCAAATCACCGACTGGCTGGCCCAGGGCCGCTACGCGGTTTGCTTTGGCTGCAAGGATTCCATGAAAGCTAAGAATCAGGGACTGCCGGTGGAAGATTTCGAGACGACCAAGTGGAAAGAGGGAGCGAGTTTTACCGCCGGCGGTGGCTCGTTGAGCTTTTTGAATCAGGCGCCGCACCCCAACGCGGCCAAGGTATTTATCAACTGGTTTCTCTCGCGGCGTGGGCAGATCGCGTTGCAGAAACTGGGCGACGTGGACGAACCACCCAATTCGCGGCGTATCGATATTCCAAAAGATGATGTTCCGCCCGCCAATCGCCTGGCGCCCGACGGAAAGTATTTCGACGTGATCAAACCGGAGTACTCGGAAGTGAAGCCGGTCGCCGATCTCATCAAGGAAATCATGACCGCCAACGAAGCAAAGAAGTAGTTGAAAAGGCTTGCCAGGTTTTCACGTTCTACGCAGCGTGTGATGCAAAAAATCGGCTCAACTGCCTGGTTGACATTAGAGAGACCATGGGGAAAAATCCTGCCGGTGAAGCAAATTGAATCGAAGCTCGATCGGAGTAGAGAAAAGTCACGCATGATGAATCGTCGCGTTAATATAAGTTCGTTCTTGGCAGCGTTGTCATTCTTCCTGTTGTCGACGCCCACGCAAGCGGCTCAATCCGACTGGAAAAGGGATTGGGAGCAAACGCTCGCCGCGGCGCGCAAGGAAGGACAAGTCAACGTTTACATTTACCGCTATGAAGGGTTGCTGCAGGATTTCAAGCGCGAGTTTCCCGGCATTAACGTCGTCGCTGTTACCGGTCGCGGCAATGAGTTGACCAACCGCATCATGGCGGAACGGCGCGCCGGCAGATTCATCGCTGACGTATATAGCGGCGGTACAAACAGTTTGTTCAACACACTGTACAAAGGCAAAGCGCTCGATCCGCTCAAGCCATTACTGATATTGCCCGAGGTCATTGACTTGACCAAGTGGTGGGGCAACGAACATCGTTATGCTGATCCGGAGGGAAAACACATTTTTGCCTTCATCGGTTCGGCGAGCAACGCGCAGCTGGCCTATAACGCCAAGATGGTGAACCCGAACGAGTTCAAGTCCTATCAGGACGTGACTAATCCGAAGTGGAAAGGCAGAATCGTCTCCCTCGACCCGCGCGACACGGGATTGGGCGCGACCATGCAGTTCTGGTATTACAGCCCGGAACTCGGCCCAGAGTACATGAAGAAATTTTTCGGTGGTATGGAAATCACCTATGCTAAGAACTTTCGTCAGATGACCGATTGGCTGGCCGCGGGTAAGTTCGCCATCTGCATGGGCTGCAAGGATTCGGCACGGGCGAAAAATCAGGGGCTGCCGGTGGAAGATTTTGATACCAACAAATGGAAAGAGGGATCGAGCTTTTCCGCCGGCGGTGGCTCGGTGAGCTATTTGAATCAAGCACCGCATCCAAATGCGGCAAAGGTTTTTCTCAACTGGTTTTTGTCGCGCAAGGGACAGATCGCGCTGCAGAAGCTCGGCGACCCGGACGATGCGGCCAACTCGCGACGCATCGATATTCCCAAAGACGACATTCCGCCGGACAATCGGCTGCAGCCCGGAGTCAAATATTTCGACGTGGTGAAACCCGAATACGGCGATATGAAACCGATCTTCGACTTGGCGCGAGAGATTATGGCAGTCGTGGAAAAGAAATAGGAGCCGGACATGCTCACACGCGAAGAGAATGAAACATTGACGCGGGTCGGCCGCGGCACGCCGGGCGGCGAGTTCTTGCGGCGCTACTGGTTGCCGGCTGCCTGCGCCGGCGAGTTATCCGACGAGAAGCCGATCAAAGCGTTTCGGCTGCTGGGTGAAAACCTTGTCGTCTATCGCGATAAAAGCGGCCGCTATGGCGTGGTCGCCGAACAATGTTCGCACCGCAAAGCGTCGCTGGCATTCGGCCGTGTCGACGCCGACGGCATTCGCTGTCCATATCACGGGTGGAAATTCGACGGCACGGGAAAGTGTCTCGAACAGCCCGCCGAGCCCATCGAAGGCGGATTCAAGGACAAAATCAAACATACGGCCTATCCGGCCGAGCGCCTGGGTGGATTGATCTGGACCTATATGGGACCGGAGCCGCGGCCGTTGCTGCCGCGCTGGGACGTGCTGTGCTGGGAGGATGGCAAACGCTGGATCGAGAAGCACGAAGTCTATAATTGCAATTGGCTTCAGCCGACGGAGAATTCGGTGGACCCGTCGCATCTCTATTGGCTGCACGGTGACACGGCGCATTTGGCTCCCACCGTGGACCACTATGAAGAGAATCACGAATTCACGCCCTTCGAATACGGCATCATGAAACGGCGCGTCACGCCGGGAAAAAAACCTGGCGACGCGCCCATTATCGACCAGCATCCACTGCTCTTTCCGAGCACCTTGCGCCATGTGTTTAGAGAGCGACTGCTCACGGGTCGAGTGCGCCATAATTTGCAGGTGCGCGTGCCTGTGGACGACGCGCATACGCAGGTCTTTGTCGTCTATTTTTCTCCCAGCGAGAATGAGCGCTCGCCGGCGGACGGCGACACGCCTTGGGAATATTTTCCGATTCGCGATGAGAAAGGCGAGTACCGGCTCGATCAAGTCTTGGTTCAGGACGCGATGGCCTGGGAAACTCAGGGCGCGCCCACCGACCGCACCCAGGAGCATCTCGGCGTCGGCGACGAGGGCATCATTCTGCTGAGAAAAATCCTGCGCGAGCAGATCGACATCGTGCGCAACGGTGGCGAGCCCCTCGGCTTGGTGCGCGATCAGAGTAAGAATCGATTAATCGAGTTCGAGGTCATCAATGAGCGCATCGGCCTTTTCGGCAAAGAGAAGAAGGTGGCGTGAGGCGCTGGCCGTTTGTTCAAGCTTTCGGACGGAATCAGTCGAAAATCAGACGTAGCTAGAAATTCACCCGGAGGAAGTTTTAATGGCGGAAATGAATCAACAACCGGTCGATCTCAAACCCGAGCGGGTCGACACCTATAAAGTTTGGCAGGCGGAGCAGAAGATTCCCTGCGTGCGCGGTTTCTTCGTCAAGGACGTAAATGAACTTCCGGTGGAGCCGTGGGATTTAAAAGGCGTGCCTTGTTCCTTCGTTGTGCTCGACGGCACCGGCGGCACCAACGATGGCTATGTCTGCGAGATTCCCGCTGGCGGTAAAACTAAACCGCAGAAACATATGTACGAAGAAATGGTCTACGTCTCCAAAGGCTACGGTGCGACCACGGTGTGGCAGCGAGACGGCAAGAAGAAGCATACTTTTGAGTGGGGGCCGGGCAGCATGTTCGCGATCCCGATCAACGCCGACTACCAGCACTTCAACGCCAGTGGCAGCGAAACCGCGCGTTACTTCGCGGTCACCAATTCCTGCTTCATGATGAATCTGTTTCACAACAGCGATTACATCTTCAACAGCGACTATGTGTTTGCCGACCGCTTCGATCCGCACACCGAAGGTTACTTCAACGGCGAAGGGAGCATCACCGGGCGGTTTTTCATGACCACCAACTTCGTGCCCGACACGCACAACATCAAGCTCACGGACTACAGTGAGCGGGGCAAGGGCAGCACCAACATGAAGTTCGATCTGGCGCGTAATACCATGGGCGCGCATATTTCGGAGTTTCCCGTCGGCACTTACAAGAAGGGACATAAACACGGACCGGGCGCGCATGTGATCATTCTCTCCGGCCAGGGCTATTCCGTGTTGTGGCCGGCAGGCCAAGCGCCGCAGCGCGTTGATTGGACACCCGGCAGCGTGGTGGTGCCGCCGGATCAATGGTTCCATCAACATTTCAATTCGGGCGCCGCGCCGGCGCGCTATTTGGCGCTGCGCTGGAATAATTGGCGCTACAAATTCATGCGCTCGCAGGATGGCGAAGGCGGGACATTTACCAGTGTAAAATTGGGCGGCGGCCAGATCGAGTTCGAAGACGAAGATCCGCAAGTCCATAAAGACTTCGAAGCGGCGATGAAAGCGGCGGGCGCGAAATGCAATATGCCCTATCATCCGGGCTGCACGCAGCGTTAAGCGAATTATTTAGGGATGGGCGAACTCCCTCCTAGTCAAAACGCGCGGCGAACGTCCGTCATGCCGGCAAAATCCGGCATCCAGCTTCGAATTTCGATTTGCCGTTAAAGAACACGATTCCAGCCTGCGCCGGAAATGAATTTCTGACCCATTTATTCGGAGGATATCCCAATGGCGGAAACTAGACAGCAACCTGTCGATCTCAAACCGGAGCGAGTCGATACCTACAAAGAATGGCAAGCGGCCCAACGAATCCCGGTGGTGCGCGGCTTTTTTGTCGAAGACTTGAACAAGGTCGAGGTCGAACCGTGGGATTTGAAGGGCGTGCCCTGTTCATTTGTCGTGCTCGATGGCACGGGCGGCGTCAACGACGGCTACGTCTGCGAGATTCCCGCCGGCGGCAAGACCAAGCCGCAGAAGCATCTCTACGAAGAGATGGTCTACATCACCAAGGGGTACGGCGCGACTTCGGTGTGGCAGAAAGACGGCAAGAAACACACGTTTGAATGGGCACCGGGCAGTCTTTTCGCCGTGCCGATCAACGCGCACTATCAGCATTTCAACGCCAGCGGCAGCGAGGCGGCGCGTTATTTCGCCGTGACCAATTCCTGTTTCATGATGAATCTGTTTCACAACGTCGATTTTATATTCGGCGACGACTTCCCGTTTCTCGACCGCTTCGATCCGTCCACCGAAGGTTACTTCAGCGGCCAGGGCGAAGTGACCGGGCGCTTCTTCATGACGACCAACTTCGTGCCCGACACGCACACGATCAAGCTCACCGACTACAGCGAGCGCGGCAAGGGCAGCACCAACATGAAGTTCAACCTCGCCGGCCAAACCATGTGCGCGCATATCTCGGAATTCCCAGTCGGTACCTACAAGAAGGGACACAAGCATGGCCCCGGCGCCCATGTGATTATTCTCGGCGGCCAGGGTTATTCGGTGTTGTGGCAGCAGGGGCAAGAGATGCAGCGAGTCGACTGGAAGCCGGGCAGCGTGGTGGTGCCGCCGGATCAGTGGTTCCATCAACACTTCAACTCCGGCGCCAATCCGGCGCGCTATCTGGCGCTACGCTGGGGCAGCTGGAAGTTTCGTTTCATGCGCATGCAGGACGGCGAAGGCGGCACTTACACGAGCATCAAAGAGGGCGGCGGGCAGATCGAATTCGAAGACGAAGACCCGCAGATTCACAAAGAGTTTGAAGCGGCGATGAAAAAGGTCGGCGCGCACTGCAACATGCCGTATCATCCGGGATGCACGGATAGGTAGAGATCGTTGCCTGTACGGGTATTTTGTTCGAGCTTGAACGCCGTTCCGTCATGCCGGTGAAAACCGGCATCCAGGTTCTCCGTCGAATACAACAGAAAAAACTGGATACCGGACTGCGCCGATAAGACGCATGGAACGAATATCGTCGCGCGCTTCACAGTGCGGCGCGTTGAAATCGGCACGCTTTACTTACTATCCCGACGCGTAACATTCTCCGGCGACAGTCCGGCGGCCCAAGGATAGCTTTTTAGGCTGTGGCTGGTTTTCCCTAGAACCAGGGTTTCCGCTTGGCGAATGCCGACCAGTTTAGTGTTGATCACCGGCACTTTTAGCTCGGCTTCCAATTCCAACGGTTTCACCACATAGGGCACGAGCCTGCCGCCCAACGGAATCAGCGCGTGGGCGCCGTCGGCGATCAGTTCTTTGCCAATCGCTACCAATCGTTCTAAGAGCATGTCGTGATGCGCCGAGAGATCGCCGGTGTCGTAGGTATTGATCGCCTTGATACCCGAGACGAATCTCTTCAGACCGTAATGCTCGAGGATGTGACCGGCGTAGAGCGCGTGACTGTCGAGCGGCGCGATCAGGCCGAAACGATCGCAAATCGATGCGGCAAAGTGGCAAGACGCCCGCAGCACGCCGATCACCGGGATGCGCACGGCGCAGCGCGCCACTTCGACGCCGGGGTCGAAAGTGTTGCTAAACACCACGGCATCGAAACCCGTCCGTTCAGCTTCGATGACCTTCTTGACTAGCGAGGGAACCTCCAGGGCGTGATGCAATCCCGCCAGCGCTTGGCTTTTGCGCAGATGATCGAGCACCTCCGTGCCGCCAAGATCATCGGGGCGGTGGATTTCCACCGTCGTTCCCGGCGACGCGTAGCTATTTGCCAACGCGACGACGCGCGCTTCGTATTCCGGACCGCCTTCGCGCTTGGACGTATGATTCAAGTACATGATCCGCATTTTAAATCCTCCTCAGTGTGTGCCAATTTTTTCACGATGATATCCTGCAATTCAAAACTCGAATTGCGATGCTGCCAAAGGGAGCCTTATCACCTTTTCGTGGTTGCGAAAACTCAAAACAAAGTTAGCTAGTTCGATTCACTTTACTTGTGCCATTGAACCTAGGTTCAGTTGACAGGGGAGGAGGCTTTTCGGTACCTTCCGCAGAGAAAGAGCCAAGATCGAATCTAACAGCAATTCAGAGCGAATTTCTCACGTTCGCATAAGGAGCTGCCATGATAGAAAGGACTATTCCGATTCAGGCAATTTCTCTACTTGCGCTGCTGATCATTTTCTTCGCCGGCAAGGCGTCCTCGGCTGAAATCAGCTGGGAGACGGAATGGGAACGTACCGTCAAAGCTGCGGAGCAGGAAGGTCAGGTGGTCGTCTATAAGATTTCCGGCGATACGGAATGGAACGCCTTTCAGAAAAAGTATCCGAAAATCAAAGTTGTCCTAGTACCCGGCGGCGCGGCGCAAATCCAGCAGCGGCTGCTGGCCGAGCGCAGGGCGGGAAAATATCTCGCCGATGTGGTCCGGCTGGGCGGCGGCACGACGACCGCGCTTTTCAAGGCCAAGGCGCTGGACCCGCTCAACACAACGCTCATTCTGCCGGAGGTTAAGGACGTCTCGAAATGGCTCGACGGCAAACATCACTATAACGACGTCGAGAATCAGTTCGTCTTTGTCTATGCGGCATTTCCGCTGCACCTGTTGGGCTACAACAACAAGATAGTCGACCCCCAGGCGCTGCGCAGCTACGGCGATCTGCTCGACGCCAAGTGGAAAGGTAAGATCACGATCAAGGACCCAAGAGAGCCCGGCGGTGGCAGTCCGCTGCTATTTCTCTATCACAATCCCCAACTCGGGCCGGAGTATATCAAGAAGCTTTTTTCAGTTGCGGCGCTCACGTTGATTCGCGATGAGCGGCAACAAACCGATTGGCTTGCCGGCGGTAAATTTCCGCTCGCGCTGACGGCGAAAGCGACGGAGGTTGAAGAGGCTAAAACCCAGGGGTTACCGGTCGATATGATGAACGCTCATGCATTTAAAAAAGACGGCGTCGGTTTGGAGGCAGGCGGAACCATGATCGCGCTACCCAACCGCGCGCCGCATCCGAATGCGGCCAAGGTGCTCATCAACTGGTTCTTGTCCCGTGAGGGACAGATGACGGTGCAAAAAACCGGGCCCAACGAGCCGGGACAAAATTCGTTGCGTGAAGATCTGCCCAAAGATCATCTACCCTGGTGGGCGCAGCGCCAGCCGGGAGTTAAATATATCCGTCTGTGGGGACCGGAGGTTTGGGATCGCACATCGATACAGGCTTTCGTCACGGAACTGGCGAAGTAAATGCCGCTTCGTTGCCGCGTTCGAAACCTTTACAAATTGACTACGAAATGCTGAAGGTAACACAACATGTTGAGCAAGAATGAAAACGAAAAACTCACTCGAGTCGGGCCGGGATCGCCGGTGGGAAAGTTGTTGCGCCGTTATTGGCATCCGGTGGCGGTAGCGGCCGAACTGAATACGCGGCCGATCAAGCGGCTGCGCATTTTGGGCGAAGACTTGGTGCTCTATCGCGGCGATGATGGCGATTACGGTCTGGTCGAAGAGCAATGCCCGCATCGCGGCGCCTCGCTCGCCTATGGTAAAATCGAAGGCTGCAACATTCGCTGTCCGTATCACGGCTGGCTGTTTGACCGCGAAGGGAAATGTGTCGAGCAGCCGGCCGAACCGGCCAACAGCACGTATAAAAATCGCATCCACCAGCCGGCGTATCCCGTGCAAAAACTGGCGGGCTTGCTGTTTGCTTACATGGGTCCGAAGCCGGTGCCGCTACTGCCGCGCTATGACGTGCTGGCGCGCGCCGACGGCGAACGGCGCATCGTCGTGCTGCCGCGACTCGACTGCAGTTGGCTGCAGCCGATGGAAAACTCCGTGGACCCGACGCACAATCATTATCTTCACAGCCAGAGAACCGGCCGCCCGGTGCATGGCGACAGCGCCGCTGAAACGCAAAAATATGAATTCCAAGTGGTCGACTGCGGCATCATGAAAAAACGTTATGCCGCTAATGGCGATGGTGAGCTGCGCGTGGTCAACGCGCACCCGCTGGTTTTTCCCAACATGCTGCGCCAACATCACGGCAGAGAGCATTACTTACAGTACCGTGTGCCCGAGGACGATGCTCATACGTTGTTTTTTGAAGTCTATTTGATCGAATCCAGCGACGGTGCACCGATGGCTCAACGCGACGACCCACCCGTCGAATACGCGCCGTACCACAAGGACGACGGCGTCTATCGAATGGACAAAGTCTGGATGCAGGACTATATGGCGTGGGAAACCGCCGGTCCGATCTACGATCGAAGCCGCGAGCATCTCGCCGTCGGCGACAAGGGCATTCTTGTCTTCCGCAAGTTGTTGAAGCAGCAGATCGATAGAGTTAAACGTGGTCGTGATCCAATCGGTGTGATCCGGAGCGCAGAGAAGAACAAACTGATTCACTTGGAGACGATTACCGATAGCAAGCGAGAAGTCAGAGAGGGGCGGCTGCGGTCGTGACGGCGGCGGGCTATTTGGTAAAAGAGTTGGTTCGCAAAGGGCGCAAAGTACGTAAAAAGGAATCGGATTTTTAGGGGCAACTGCCTGTCGTTGCCTCTTCATATAACAAACTACGGACTCATGCAGCAATTTCAGACTCGTCATATTGTCGCCAGGATCGTTCTGTTAGTTTTTTCCTGTTTGATTCTCAATCAGTGTCGGGCTTCATTCGGCGCGCGCGGCTCAGTTCGCCGACGACTGGAAGAAGGAATGGGAGAAGACCGTCGAGGCGGCGAAGAAAGAAGGGCAGGTCAGCGTCTACATGGGCGGCTGGGGCGCGCTGCTCGAATCCGGCGAGTTTCAAAAAGCTTATCCGCAGATCAAAGTCATCGCCGTCACCGGGCGAGGCGGCGAGATCGCCAAGCGTATCTTGGCGGAGAGAAGAGCAGGAAAGTTTCTCGCGGATATCAGCAGCGAAGGCGTCGGATCGAATTTTCGCATTCTCCATGCCGCGAAGAGTTTCGATTCGATCAAGGCCGCGCTGATTCTTCCTGAAGTGTTGGACGAATCGAAGTGGTGGCAGGGCAAACACCGTTACGTCGACCCGGAAGGGCAATTTGTTTTTCGCTACGTCGGCGTGCCGCAGTTTGGCAACATTTCGTATAACACCAAGCTGGTCGACCCGGCGGAGTTCAAATCCTATTGGGATCTGCTCAATCCCAAATGGAAAGGCAAGATCGCCTTCCGCGACATACGCGACCCCGGTCCCGGCAACGCGCCGATGCGTTTTTTCTATCACCATCCCGATATTGGCCCGACGTTTATTAAGCGTCTGGTCGGCGAGATGGACGTGACGCTCTTTCGCGACTTTCGCCAGGGTGTCGACTGGCTCGCCAGCGGCAAGTTTAGCTTGTGTTTTTTCTGCTCCGACATCGATGTCGCGGGAGCTCAAGGCGTTCCCGTAAGTGAACTGGGCGTGCTAAAAGAAGGCGGCGGGCTGCACACTCTGTACGGAACCTTGTCGCTGCTCAACAAGGCGCCCAATCCCAATGCGGCCAAGGTTTTTATCAACTGGTTTTTATCGCGTGCGGGACAGGTAGCGCTGCAGAGAAGTTTGGCCAAGGTCAAGATCGAAGCGCCGGACTCTCTGCGCATCGATATTCCGAAGGACGATTTGAGAGCGATCAACCGGCGCGCCGACGGCGTCAGCTATCTCGACCTGGACAGCCGCCCGGAGTGGATCGATATGAAACCGATTGTCAACGTATTCGAAGCGGCGCTGGAAAAGCGGCCGTAGGGAAAACCATCGATGCTGCGTTCATTGGAAAATCACTTCATATTCTTTTTACATCTTGTCGCTAGGCTACTTCTGTCTCTGACTGTGGCGCTATTGATTCGCTCTGACTCGTTGGCGGCGGACGCCGGCGGCGCGTGGCAGGATGAGTGGAACCGCACCCTTAAAGCGGCCGAGCAAGAAGGGCAGCTGATACTTTATAGCCTGTCCGAGATTGGCGAGGCGATTAGCAATACGGGCTTTCAAAAGAAATTCCCCAAGATCAAGGTTTCCGTCGTGACTGCGCGCGGCGGCGAGCATGTTTCGCGCATCATGGCGGAGCGGCGGGCGGGAAAATTTCTCGCCGACGTTGGCAATCTGGGCAATACTTCGCCCTACACGCTCTACCAGAGCAAAGTGCTCGAGCCGATCGCGTCGAGCTATATCCTGCCCGAGGTCAAAGACGAGTCGAAGTGGTGGCAGGGGAAACAGCATTTCATCGATCCCGAGGGAAAATACATTCTCGTTTACGTCGGCGCGCCGCTGTTTTTGGTCGGCTACAACACCAAGGCGGTGAATCCGAGTAGTTTTAAATCCTACTGGGACTTGCTCGATCCCAAGTGGAAAGGCAAGATCGTCGTATTCGATCCGAAAGCCGGCGGCTTTGCCGCCACCCGGGACCGATTTTTCTATCACAACCCCGAGTTGGGACCGCAGTTCCTGCGCCGTCTTTTCGGCGAGATGGCGCCGACCTTGTATGCGCGCTACCCGCAAGGCGAAGACTGGTTGGCGGCGGGTAAGTATTCGCTCTGCTTGTGCCGCCATCAGTCGATCAGCGAAGCGAAGTCACAGGGCCTACCGGTGGATCTCATGGAACCGGCTCAGTTCAAGGAAGGCGTCGGCGTCGAAACCCGGGCGAAAACCATGGTGCTGATGAATCAAGCGCCCCATCCCAACGCCGCCAAGGTTTTTCTCAACTGGTTTCTTTCCCGCGAAGGCCAAAGTGACTTTCAAAAAACCAGCGCAAAATATATTGATGCCGGCGCTGAGGGTTCGCTCAGAATTGACATTTCCAAGGATGAAATAGCGCCGCGCAACCGACTCAATCCTGGGGTAAAATATGTGCCGCAATGGAACCCGGAGTTTTTCGAGATGAAGCCTATTGCCAAAGTTATCAGTGAAGCGCAGGCTGAGGCGGCGAAGAAGAAAGAGTAGGATTCGGAGAATGGCCGCAGAGAACGCAAAAGGCGCAAAGGAAATCATCCGATTCTGAACTTTGTGGCTTTTGTGTCCTTCGTGGTATGAAATTTTGTTCGATCGTTTAATCACAATGGAGAGGTGAGTCATGTTGAGCCAGGAAGAAAATGAACAGCTGACTAAAGTCGGGCGCGGCACGCCGATGGGGGATTTGCTGCGGCGCTATTGGTATCCGATCGCCGCGTCTTCGGAGTTAATCGAGAAACCCACCAAGGCGGTGCGGATACTGGGCGAAGACTTAGTGCTCTATCGCGATAAGCAGGGGCGGCCGGGATTGATCGGCCCGCAGTGCGCGCATCGGCGTATGTCGATGATGCTCGGCATTCCAGAAAAGGAAGGCTTGCGATGTGCGTACCATGGTTGGCTCTACGGCCGGGACGGCAAATGTCTGGAGCAGCCTTATGAAACCGCGGAGGATCCAAGCAGCACGTTCAAAGATCGCATTCGCATGCCGTCTTATCCCGTACAAGAACTGGGCGGGCTGGTCTTTGCCTATCTCGGCCCGGAGCCCGCGCCGCTGTTGCCGCGCTGGGAGCTGTTCGTGCGCGACGGCGTGCTGCGCGATATCGGCGCGGCGATTGTGCCGTGCAATTGGCTGCAGATCATGGAAAACTCTCTCGACCCGGTGCATGTCGAGTGGCTGCACCAACATTTTTTCAATCACGTCCAAGAGCGTCTGGGACGGACGGAGTTCAAAGGCCAGCCGGTGAGCCATAAGATGATCAACTTCCGCGAGTTCGAGCACGGTATCATCAAAACCCGGATGCTCGAAGGCGAGACAGAAGAAAACGAAGATTGGCAGGTGGGCCATCCGGTGCTCTTCCCCAATATACTTCTCAGCGGCAGCACGCAGCGGCCGACGTTTCAAATCCGTGTGCCGATCGACGACACGCACACGCTGCACCTGTGGTACACGTGCTATCAACGTGGCGCCGGGATGGCGCCGCAGGAAGTTATTCCCTTCTACCAAGTGCCGGTGCCGGGCGTCGATGCGACGGGCGAGCCAGATTGGGCGTTGCTCGATAACAACAGCGGTGAAGACATCATTGCATGGGTGACTCAGGGCGATGTCGCGGATCGCACGAAAGAGGCGCTGGGCCTCTCCGATAAAGGCATCATTCTTTTCCGCCGGCAGTTGAAAGATCAGATGGAAAAAATCCAAGCTGGCCAAGACCCTATTAACGTCTTCCGCGATGCGGCGAAGAACGTTTCGATCAAGCTCAGGTTGGAAGACGCCAAGCTCAATAGCGGCAGTTTTCGCGCCGGGCCGCGCCGACAGGGCGGCGCGACCAAATATAGCCCGGTGTTGGATGAGGTCGAGCGCGCGGAAAAGTAACTGATTAAAATATTCAAACCCTTAACTAGTTATAGCCTGCATATGCATCCTAAGCTGACTAGAGGTTTGAATTAGGATCCATTGCCATGGCGTCGAAAATTTCCGTACGGAACTATTAATACTCTTGATCTTAGCCTTGTGACACGTTACAAACGCGCTGGCTTCGAAAGGGGTCTACGCATATGGCTAAAACCGAGACGATAAGTCCTCTCACAGTTAGCCGTTCCTGGTTACCGCCACTGGACGGTGGCACGCTGATCATGACCGTGCTGATCGGCTTCATGGGTTTTTATGTGCTCTACCCGTTGACGCTGATTGTAGTCAATAGCTTCAACACCGCGACTATCGCAGAGCCAGAAGTGTACGGTCTGGGGGCTTGGCGCCAAGCTTTCGCTGAGCCAGGGATATGGCGCGCGCTCTGGAACAGCGTCAAGATCGGCATCGTGCTGCAAATCATCGCCCTGCCGTCGGGAATCTTCATCTCGTGGTTATTGGCGCGAACTAATATATACGGCGCCAACGCCTTTGAGTTCGGTTTTTGGATTTCTTTTATTCTGCCCAACTTGGCGACGACTTTCGGCTGGATGCTGATGCTCGATCCGAGCACAGGGCTAATCAACAATTGGCTGCGTCAACTTCCTTTCGGACTGAACTTCGACATCTATTCTTTCTGGGGTATCATCTGGGCCCATGTCATGGCCAACGCCATCTCCACCAAGGTGATGTTGTTGACGCCGGCGTTTCGGCGCATGGATGCGTCGATGGAAGAAGCGAGCCGCATGTCCGGCGCGAGCCCGCTGACGACCTTGTGGCGCATCACCATTCCCGCCATGACGCCGGTCATCATTGTGGTGTTCTTGCTCAGCGTGATCCGGATTTTCAGCAGCTTTGAAACTGAGCTGCTGCTCGGCGTCCCCTGGGGCTTTTATGTTTACGCCACCAAGATCGTCGATCTGGCGCGCCAGGAGCCGCCGTTGGTCAATCAAGCTGCGGCGCTCGGCAGCGTGATCCTGATTTTTCTCGTTGCGTTTATCCCCATCCAACGCCGACTGATCGCGCGCCGGCAGTTCACCACGGTGACCGGGCAGTTCAAGCCGAAGATCGTCGACCTCGGCATCTGGCGTATACCGGCCACGTTGTTCGTCGGCTTCATGGTTTTTCTTTTGGACATCGTGCCGATCTTGAGCGTGTTCGGCGGCAGCTTCATGACCCGTTTCGGCTTTTTTAATCTGCCCAAAACTTGGACTGTGGAATACTGGAAAATGGCGCTCAGCGATCCGCGCATCCTTCAGGGCCTGCAAAATACTTTGATCATCGCCTTCAGCGCGGCGATCGTTGGAGCGTTTTTCTTTTCCCTGGTGGCCTATGTTTTGGTGCGCACTAAATTTCCCGGCCGGGGCATTCTCGATTCGATTTGCTGGCTGCCGTCGGCGATTCCCGGCGTGCTTACCGGCCTCGGTCTTTTATGGATGTTTCTCGGTACGCCGTTTTTTCGGCCCTTTTACGGCACGCTTTTCTTGCTCGTGATCGCTTCGGTTTTGGGCGGCATCACGCTCGCGACGCAAATATTGAAAGCGAACTTCGTCCAGTTGGGTAACGAGCTGGAAGAAGCATCGCGCATGTCCGGCGCCGGGTTTTGGCGCACCTATTTCAAGGTCGTCTTTCCGTTGATGGCTCAGACCATGGTGTTGGTCGCGGTGCTCAAATTCATGTTCGCCTCGCAGCAGACCTCCAGCATTATTCTCTTGGCGACGTCGGAAACTCGCACTTTGTCACTTTTGGCTTTGGACCAAGTGGCGGCGGGCTACCGTGAGGTGGCAAGCATCACGGTTATTTTCATCATGCTGATGACTTTGGGTGTGGCGATGGTGGCGCGATCGTTCGGGCTCAAGGTCGGCATCCGGGCGGACTGATTTATTAGAGAGTAAGGAAACGAGCACGTGAGTTTTTTACGCATTCAAAATCTCTATAAAACGTTCGGCCAGGTTGCCGCGGTCAATCGTATCAACCTGGAAATAGCCGAAGGTGAATTCTTTACTCTGCTAGGCTCCAGCGGCTGTGGCAAGACGACGACTCTTCGCATGGTCGGCGGCTTGGAAAAACCCGACAGCGGCGCGATCTATCTCGGCGATCAGTGCCTCGTCGCGCCGGAAAAAAATCTTTTCATCAAACCGGAAAAGCGCAACATGGGCATGGTTTTTCAGTCCTATGCGCTGTGGCCGCATATGACGGTTTTCGAAAACGTCGTCTATCCGCTCAAGCTTCGCGGCATCCGAGGCCGGGAGGCCGAGAAAAAAGTCGCTGACGTGCTTGGTCTCGTCGGTCTGGCCGGCCTGGAAGAGCGGCCGGCGCCGGCGTTGAGCGGCGGGCAGCAACAGCGCGTCGCGCTGGCGCGCGCGTTGGTCTTCTCCCCGAAAGTCTTGCTACTCGATGAGCCGCTCAGCAACTTGGACGCGCAGCTGCGCGAAGAGATGCGCCGGGAACTAAAATCCCTGCAGCAGCGGGTTCACATCACGGTCATTTTCGTCACCCATGATCAGATCGAAGCCTTGAGCTTGTCCGATCGGATTGCGATCATGAAGTTCGGCGTGTTCGAACAAGTCGGCACGCCGGAACAGGTTTACTTCAAACCCGCCACGCCATTCGTGCGCGACTTTCTCGGCAAGACCTTTCTACTGCCGGGCAAGGTCAGCAGCCTCTCGGACCAACAGGTGAACGTTGAGGTTCAGGGCGGCACAACCGCGCAACTGGTATTGCCGAGAAGCAACGTGATTTCGGCGGCCAACGGCTTTCCCGCCGTTGGGCAAGGCGTGATGGTGGCGATTCGCCCGGAACAGGTCAACTTGTCGGCGGGCCGGCAGGAAGGCCGCAGCAATCTCGTCGAGGCGAGATTGGAGACGGTGCTGTTTCTCGGCGACCGCTATGAGTATACGGTTACCCTCGGATCTGATACGCGCGTTTTAGGTTCACCGGTGTCCCTGGGGCTCAAGTCCGGTGACAAGGTCTCTCTTGATCTCAAGCCTGAGGGCGTGACGCTCTGGCCGCGGGAAAATTAGTCCCCCCTTTTTAAAAAGTTAAAATTGTCCCCAATCATACGTATCAGGTGCCACGTTGACGACGTTGCTCATGCAAAGTTTGCGTTGCTCGGCACTTGGCGGATTGTTCTGCTTGTTGACTCTGCTGTTGTCGCGAGATGGGCAAGCGTCGTTTCAGAAGATCATGAATTCGGCGGATCTATTGGTTGAGTCGCTGCGCATCGATATTCCAAAGGATGTCGTGCCCGCCGGGCAACGCCGGGCCGCGGGAACGAAATATATCATGATGGACATGCCGGAGCGGAGTAACCAAGAGCCGGTGAGCAAACTCTTTAAGGAAATCATCAAAAGCAAATGACGACAACGTTGCGATTGCGTCTCTTGGTTGGATTGGTTGTAGCGCTGATTTCGGCCGGCGTGGCGCCGGCGGCGCTATCCGCCGGCGCCGCTGCCACTTGGGAATCCGAATGGGAGCGCACGATCAAAGCGGCGGAGCAGGAAGGCGAGTTTTCCTACTACACGCTCGGCGAAGTCGGGTTCCTCGGCGAATTCGAGAAAAAGTTTCCGCGTATCAAGGTCCGAGTCGTCCAGGGCAAGGGCAACGAACTGTTGGTGCGCATCATGACCGAGCGGCGCGCCGGAAAATATCTCGCCGACGTGGCGCGCATCGGCAACACTTCACCGTATGCGCTCTATCAAGCGAAAGCGTTGCAGCCGGTGGCCGCGGCTTTCATTCTTCCCGAGGTCAAAGACGAGTCCAAGTGGTGGTCGGGGAAACATCAATACATCGACGCCGAGGGCAAGTATATTTTCGTCGCCGTGGGCAGCGTGTCGGTGAATATGGTGGCGCACAACAGCGAAATGGTCGCGCCGGCGGACTTGACGTCGTATTGGGATTTGTTAAGCGAGAAATGGCGCGCCAAGATCGTCGTCATGGACCCGCGTTACGGCGGCTACGGCCGCAGCGGCGCGCGCGCGGTCTTTTATCATCCGCAACTGGGCGCGGAATATTTGCGCCGGCTGTTGACCGAACAAGTGGTCATGGTATCGCGCGACTACACCCAAGCGATCAATTGGCTGGCGCAAAAACGCTTTGCGCTTTTGTTGTTTGGCAACGGCGATGACGTTCTGCAAGCCAAAGCTCAAGGCTTACCAGTCAACGTTTTCGACACCGGCGCTTGGAAAGAAGGCGGCAATTTGGAACCTGGGGCGTTTACCGTGGCCTGGTTGGAGCGCTCGCCCCATCCCAATGCGGCAAAAGTCTTTATCAACTGGCTGCTGTCGCGCGACGGACAAATCGCCGTGCAGAAAGATGGCGGCGTCAATGACTCACTGCGTATCGATATTCCGAAGAACGATCTGCGACCCATCGCGCGGCGCAAAGCGGACACAAATTATATGGTAACCTGGAAGGCCGAATGGATGGACTCCGAGCCGATGCAAAAGGTCGTTAACCAGGCGTTGGCCAAGGCCGCCAAGCGGCCTTGAATGGAAAATGGATAATGGAAAATTGAAAATGGAGGATGTCGGAGACACTTAATCCCCAATCATCGAGCGTAGATACGCTCAGGTGGCACGACGGCCTGAGATGTTGTAATCGTTAATATCAAAGCGGAGTCGAACATGATCAGCAAAGAAGACAATGAAAGATTGACGCAAGTCAAAGCAGGCACGCCGGTGGGGGATTTGTTGCGCCGTTACTGGTATCCGATCGCAGGGGTGTCGGAATTGGCGCGCCATCCGACCAAGCTGGTCAAGATTCTCGGCGAAGAGTTGGTGTTGTTCAAAGACACCAGGGGCAAGCTCGGTCTGATCGACGCCTACTGTCCGCATCGTCGCGCGCAATTGGTTTACGGCATGGCTGAAGAAGATGGCATCCGGTGTGCGTATCACGGTTGGAAATTCAATCATGCCGGCCGCTGTCTGGAACAGCCCTTCGAGGAGACGCTCAACAAGGGATTCAAAGACAAGATTCAGCTGACCCATTACGCGGTCGAGGAGCTGGGTGGTTTGATCTTCGCTTACCTGGGACCGCAACCGGCGCCGCTGGTGCCGCGCTGGGATTTGCTCGTCGAGGATAACTATTGGCGTGAAGTTGGTTATACGCTTACCGCCTGCAATTGGGTGCAGACAGTCGAAAATATTCTAGATCCCGTGCACGTCGAATGGCTGCATGGCGTATTTCGTAACTACTCCGCCGAGCGGAGCGGCCGCAGCGAACTCAAACGCAAGCGTGTTTATCATCAAAGGATCGGTTTCGATATCGCCGAATACGGCATTATCAAGCGGCGCATTCTCGAAGGCGAAACCGAGGAGTCCGACGACTGGAAGATCGGCCATTGGCTAATCTTCCCGACGATTCAAAAAGGGCCCGACATGCTGCGCTTCCGCGTGCCGGTGGACGAGACCCACACGGCGCAGTGGTACTATTCGATCCATCCGTTCAACGAAGGCGAGCGGCAAACCAAGGAGCAAATGCCGCTCTATCACATGCCCTCGCCGCAACTAGACAGCCACGGGCAGCCGATGTACGAACTGCTCAACAACGACGTGGACCCGCAAGACAACGCGATCTTCATTTCCCAAGGCGCGATTTACGACCGCACCAAGGAAATGCTGGGCGAGTCCGATCACGGCCTGGTGCTGTTTCGACACTTGCTCGACAACCAGATCAAACTCATCGCCGCGGGCAAGGATCCGATCAATACGTTTCGCGATCCGAAAAAAAATGTCCGACTCGATCTCGCCACCGAAAGCCGGGAGAAGTTCCTCACCGGCCGGCTGGGCGCGCGGCTGCGATATTCGCAGCGCTTCAAACCCCTCGATGATCGGCGCGAGCCGCTGCCGTAGGAGGCGCCGGGCAGCGCCGTTCAAAACGTTCAAGCCGTTCAAATGGTTCCAATCGTTGGAAGACTGTCGGGCGCGATTCGATCGTGAACTTGCCACCCAATCGCGGGGCGCTAACTCGCGGCGCGATTCTTATCCGCGGGATTATCATTCGCTGAGCTCTCAGGTATTTGGTCCCAGCGAAATTTCCGGATCGCGGGAACTTTCCATACGGTTACGATGGTCACCAAGGACACGAATAGCCCGCCCGCGACGGTAGCTTCACGGGCGCCGATCAGCGGGATCAATATGCCGGATTCGACTTGGCCGAGCGGGTGCAGGCCACGGCTGCTGAGATGAAAAACTCCCATCGCCCGGCCGCGAAATCGTTCCGGCGTGATCATTTGCATGATGGTGCCGCGCGACGCGCCCCAGATCGTGTCGGCGATGCCGACAAAGGTCATCAATAAAAGCGATAGCCCGAAGGACGGCGACAGCCCGAAGAGCGCGAAGCCGATGCCGTAAGAAATCGCCGAGACGAGCAAGATACGTCCTTGGTGCGGCCGTTGGCCGAACGCAATATAGAGACTGGAACCGATCACCGCGCCGAGGCCGCGCGCCGATTGGAGCAAGCCGAAGCCGTGCGCGCCGACGCGCAGAATGTCGCTGGCGAACACGGTCAGCATGGTGTGGTCTAACCCGAAGATCGAAGCGACCGCTTCCAGAAGACTTATCCCAAGAATGATCGGCCGAGAAACGATATAAGAAAATCCTTCCTGGGCTTCAGCGAGAAAACGGCGCCGACGTTGGGGTTCCGGTCTGGCCTTAACGTGGAGCCGCAACAGCGTGACCACCACGACTGAGAAGCTCGCCGCGTTGGCGTAGAACGCGCCGGCTGTGCCCATGAGACTAATCGCAACGCCGCCTAGCGACGGACCGACCAGCGCCGAGCCCTTCCACAATAATGAATTGAGCGCCACGGCATTCGGTAAAGCCGAGCGCGGCACCAGGGAGGGAAACATCGCTTGACGCGCCGGTCCGTCGAAGGCGCCAACCGACGCGCTCAAAAATGTTAAGGTGTAGATATGCCAGGGTTGAATGTGGCCGATGTGATCGAGCACGCCGATGCCGAGAGCGAGCAGTCCTAACGATACTTGAGTCCAGAGCAGCATGCGTCGGCGGTCATAACGATCCGCAATCGTACCGCCGATCAAACCGAGACTGATAGCCGGGATGGCGCGAAAAACGCCGTTCAAGCCGAGCAAAGCCGGCGAGCCGGTGAGCTGGTAGAGCAGCCAACTGGTTGCAGTCATCTGCATCCAGGTGCCGATGTTGGAAATCAATTGGCCGGTCCAGAAAAGCCGAAAGTCGCGGTAACGTAGAGCGCCGAGGCGGCCGGCTGATTTTGAATTCGATTCAGAGGAGTCGGAAGTCATTAACGGCGCGATCGGCGGTTATCTGTGGAATGTGAAAATAACTCGTGCTTCGCTACTTCGGCGAAAGGTGAGGGCGATCGCCGACGCTCGGGGAGACAATCTAACGAGCCGCGGAACCTGATGCTGTCTTAACTAAAATCCCAAGAAGCAAAACCCATGGCGCAGCCGACGCCGGTCTTGGTGCGGTAGAGCGGCGCGTACTCGAGCAGATTACCTGGCCGGTTGGCGGCGCCGGCGACGGCGATCCAATTCAAAATCTCCGATGTGCCTTCGCGAAATACCGACGCTGGCATGGCGCTCATGTAGTCTGTGTCGTTCGATTTTAGCGCCGCGAGAAATTTCTCATCCAAAGCCTCGTCGATCTTTGTGTGGCTCAGTCCGCCGGACGCAGCGATCATGACTCGGTCGTTACTTGGATATTCCCGGATCAGCGACGCCAGCGCTTGGCCGAACTGAAGACAACGTTTCGCCGACGGCGCCGGCGGATAGTAGGTGTTGACCATCACCGGGATCACGCGGCGGTCCGCTTGTGGGACGAGAAACTTGAGCACGCGGGCAAACGCGTGGCCGAGGCCGCCGTCGTAGCGCGTTTTCTTAGAATAGGACGGATCGAAGCCGTGATCCATCAAACCGTTGACCAGCGCTTCGCCGAGCTTGGCGTCGATCTCATATCTCGTCCGGTTCTCCGAGCGTGATTGATTGAGATAGCGCAGGCTGACGCTCGCCTCGGCCTCCTTACCCATGAAAATCGTAAACGGCGGCATGTTGTCGTCGATGAGGTTTTCATGCTGATCGTCGCCGATGACGAGAAAAACATCGGGCTGCAGCGCTTCGATTTTCTGCCGCAGCTGATCGATGGCGCTTCTGCACTTGCGCCACTTGGTCCACTTCACCTCGAGAGTTTCATTTTCCAGCGCCGGCTTGTCTGGCAAATTTTCACTGCGCCGATCTTGCAGCAGGTGCCAATGATCGGGATCGAGCATCAATTGTGGAGCGTGCGACATCGCCACGCAGCCGACTAGCTTTGCCATAAAAATTCCAATTTGGGTTGGAGTACTGAAGTGATGGATTATTGGAGTGGTGAGTCCAGATTCGGAATCCCAGTACTCCAATACTCCATCGCTTCAACTTTCCTCCGCCTACACGTGCGCCACCTTAATGTCAGAGAGTTCGGGAACGTTCATCATTTTAACCCAGCTGTCACCGCTGTCTTCGCTGCCGAACAGGTCGCCGTTTCGCTGCGCAGCGTAGAGACAATTGGAGTTTGCTGGATCGAAAGCGAAGCTTTCAACGAAGCTATGACTTGCCTGCGACACCGCGCCGTCCAGTTTGTTCCACGTCTTTCCAGCGTCCCTGGATTGGATCAAGTAAGCTTGTGCGTCGCCGTTACGTTTGCGCCATTGTCCCGGCTGGCCATTGGCCACCGCCGAATAAATCACGTTGTGTTGGGTCGGGTGCACGGCCAGCGGCACCGAATATTCTTCCTTGAATTCCATCGCCATGGGCGACCAGTTTTTGCCGCCGTCGGCGCTTGAATAGAGCGCCCGTCCCGGCGCATTGCCGGCGCGGCAGTCGTGGCCGCCGGTGGCGATGAAAATTTTGTTGCTGTCGTCGGGATGGAGCACGATGGTGTGCACGTCGCAGTCGAGATTCTTATTCAAAAGCTCCCAGCTCTTGCCGCCGTCAGTAGTCTTGAGCATGTAGCCAACCTGCAAGGCGACATACATGATCTTGGGATCTTTGGGGTCGATGGTGATGTCGCGCACGTGAGGTTCCACGGCGGCGACCGGGTAAGTGACCGTCGAAACCCAGGGAATGTTCCACACGGAATCGAGCCGGTCCCAGCTTTTCGCGCCGTCGCGGCTAACAAAGACGTCGATCGGTTCGGTGCCGGCGTAAAGTGTGTTGGCATCATGGGGATCGAACGATAGACAGCGCACTTTGCCTGGGCCGCGTTTGCCGTAGCAGGGTTTTTTCCAGGTCGCGCCGAAATCTTCGCTCACCCACACGCCGTCGCCGCGCGTGCCGGCGTAAACTTTGTTCGGCGCTTCGGGCCCCACGGCAACCTCGGGGATCGCCCACTCCTTGAGCGCGTGATGTTCTTGCTTCCAGTTACGGCCGTCTTCGCTTTTCAGCGTTACGACACCTTCATCAGTACCAACATAAAGGATCGAAGCCATCGGTTTACCCTCCCGGATTTGATGGGTTCATATCTACTACAGCGCAGTGCGGTGGACAAGGCGAATAACTCGTATCGATCCCATCGAGCAGACCGACGATGTCGTCGAGTCAAAGGGGCCGATTTCTTCTCAACGCGCCAGCTTGACGCCCGCCTGTTGCAATACTGAGCGCATCAATTTTGTTTGCTCGTCGAGGAATGGCCCGAGCTCGCCGCCTTTGATGAATACGTCCTCGACCTGGTTAGCCGCGATGTATTTTTTCCAGCTTGCGGTTTGAGTCAGGCGCGCGAAGAAGTCCTCCCAGAAGACGATGACTTCTTTCGACACGCCGGGCGGCGCGAGAATGCCGCGCGCATTGGCGATGATCGGCACGTTGATGCCTTGCTCTTTGATCGTCGGCACCTGGGGCAAAACCGTGAGCCGTTTCTCGGTCAGCGCGGCGATCGGTCTCACTCTGCCGCTGACGATATGCTCGTTCACGTCTTGCGGCTGGGGAATGATAATCTGCACGTCGCCGGCTAGGAGATTGGCGATGCGGTCTTTGACGGCTGGCGTAGGGACAAAAGTCCATTTGGCGCCGGTGGCATTTTGCAATAGCAAGCCGGTCAAACTCTCGATAGCGGTGACCGAACCGCCCGCCTGCTTCAGCGTATCCGGATTTTTCTTCGCCGCTGCGACGAAATCGTTCATCGATTTGTACGGCGAGTTTGCATGGACCACTGCGATGGTCGGTTCCAAGACCAGGCGAACGATGGGCGTTAAGTCCTTAACCGAATATTTCGCCTTGGCGCTGGTTAGCGGCGTGGCTACCCAAGTGTTGGTAAAAACCGCGATGGTGTGATCGTCGCCTTTTTTGTCCACCAGATACTCCATCGCTTCCAGGCCGGCATCGACGATCTTGTTGACGACCCGGATCGGCTGCGCGAGCAACTTCTCCTTTTCCACCATGGCGACAACCTCGCGGGCGAAGACATCCGATCCGCCGCCGGGCGCGCTATGAACGACTAATTCGATGGGGCGGACGGGTTGATAGGTCTGCGCGCAGCCGGCGAGGACAATCAGACTGATCAAAAGTGACAATGGCAAAAGCCGCCGTCGCTTATCTCGCTGCATCGGAGAACCTCCCGTGTGATGCGTCAGTATTTAGTAGCCCAATCCCTTGTTCACCACATTGCGAAGCGCCTCGCCGGCGATGAAGCGGCGCAGGTTTTCTTTGAAGACTGGCAATACCGCGGGCCATTTCTGACTAGTGATGCCGGCGATGCGCGGCGTGATGATAACGTTGGGCAAGCTCCAGAGCTCGGAATCTTCCGGCAGCGGCTGTTTGGCGAAGGCATCGAGCACGGCGCCGGCAAACCATTTTTCTTTGAGCGCGCGCAGGAGCAATTTTTCCTCGACGGCGCGGCCGCCGGTGAGATTGATGAAATAGGCGCTCGGCTTCATCAGGCGCAGTTCCTTTTCGCCGATGATGTTGAAGGTTGACGGCACCGACGCGAGCAGCAGCACGACGTAGTCGGATTCCGCGAGCAAGCGCGGCAAAAATTCCGGCGTGCCGAGCTCGTCGACATAATCGGGCTTTGCCGTTGTGGTTCGCTTGGTTGCCAGGACGCGCATGCCGAGCGCTTTGGCTTTGCGCGCCAACTCGTCGCCGGCGGTGCCGAGGCCGACGATGCCGACGGTTTTGCCTTCGACTTCCATCGGTTGGAGCTTCTGCCATTTTTTCTCGCGCTGGGCTTCGATGCACTGCGGCAACTTTTTCGCCAGCATGAAGATCGCGGCGAGAGCGAATTCCGAAAAAACCGTGCCGTGGATGCCCTTCGATCCGGTTACCTGGATCGGCCGCGCTTTTACGCTCGGCGTGAGATAGACGTTCACGCCGCCGCGCGTGACGTGGAGCCATTGCAAATTCGTCATGCGCTGCACGATCTTCGTCCGGTATTGGCTCTTCGGTGAACACGCCGTCGAACTGTGTCAGCCATTGCGGCTCCATGCTCGCATCGTCGCCGTGACGGAATTCGCAGCTTGAAAATTCTCGCCGCAATGCCGCGATGTCGTCTTCCGGAAGGTTGACGCGTAGCCAGATTCGATGAGTCATCGTGACTCTCGTATAGCAATGACTTCAGGCTGTCAATTGAGTGATTCGTTGACCGTGGTTTGGGCGCGTGTTACTAACCCGGTTAGCTTAACGAAGGACTACGACAATCCCAAATCCAAAAGTGTCCCCGCGATCAAAAATTCAGAATCCTCGGGCGGCCGACGCGGCGCTAGCGAAGAAGGTCGCGTTGTCTTGCCAGATACTCGCCAAGCTGGGCTTGTTCAAAGAAACCACCGGCCATGTAAGCGCGCGTAGCACCGATGGCGCGAACATGTTCATCCGCGGCCGTGGCAGAGAAGAAACCGGGCTGCTATTTACCAAAGCGTCGGATGTCGTGCTGGCGAATTTCGCCGGCCAGCGCATGCAAAAGTCCGGCATACTAAAGCCGCCGAACGAGTCGGTGATTCATGGCGAAATTTACCAAGCTCGACCGGCGGTGGGCGGTATCGTGCATGCGCATCCAGCGTCGGTCGTGCTGACGAGCATGGCCGGTATCGAGCTGAGACCGATTTTTGGCGGTTACGATCCGCGCGCCATGCGCATGGCGATCAACGGCATTCCCGTCTATCGCAGCAGTCTCACGTTGCATCGGGTCGAGCATGTGCATGAGATGATGGCGGTGATGGGCGACAGCGATATTTGCGTCTTGCGCGGCCACGGCGCCGTGGTTTGCGGCTCAAGCGTGGAGGATGCGACGATCAAGGCGATCAAGCTCGACGCCCTAGCGCGCATGAATTTGCAGGCGGCTTCACTGGGCAACGTGCCGTCTATTTCCGAGAAAGATCAGCAGGCCTTCACATCGCGAAGCGGCACCGGCATGAGCGGTGGCGGCGCGCAGACGCTGTGGCGGTTTTACTGCGAGTGGCTGAAAAGGGCATAGAGTTCAAAACGTTCCAATCGTTCAAGCCGTTCAAAACGTGAAGGATGATGAGAGGAGTCCGACAATTATGGCTGCGAAAAAGCAAAGCCCAAAAGCGCAAGTAGAGGATTTGAAGCGTAGGTTGGTTGACGGCCTACAAGTGATCACCGGCGAAGGCGTGTTGTCTGGATCTGGTCATCTAAGCGCGCGCATTCCCGGCACGGAAACTTTTCTGATCAATCCGCGCTTTGCCGGCGTGCTCGCCGATCCAAAAGATATTTGCACGGTCAACTTCGACGCCAAACGGATCGCCGGCAAAGGGCCGATTCCATCAGAAACGGTCATCCACGCGGCGATCTACCGCGCCAGGCCGGATGTCGGCAGCGTGATTCATTGTCACGCGCGTTACTCGATTCTCGTCGGCCTGCTCGACAGCGGACTGATCCCGTTCAATCGCGAAGCGAAAATTCTCTCCGATGGCGTGCCGGTTTTTCCCGATAGCCGCGGTATCCGCAACATGGCGCACGCGGAGCAAATGGTCGCAAACCTCGGCGCGCGTCATGCAACGTTTCTGCGCGGTCATGGCGTGGTGGTGACCGGGCCGGGCATCGAAGGCGCGTGTGTGACGGCGATTCAATTGGAGCGCGCTTGTCAGGATCAACTGCTCATGATGAGCATCACCGAGTTGACGCCGCTCAACGATGAAGGCGGCGGGCGCAACCAAGCGCGGCTGGAAAATCCCTATCGCTCGTGGCCGTTCCTGCTCTACAAACACAAGGTGAGATCGAAGGCGCAGATTCGCGCCGCGATTCGCACGCTGGACGAAGGGGATCATTACTGATGCAGAATGGAAAATGGAGAATGGACGAATTGAGAATGGAGAAGATCGATAATGTGGCGATTGCACAGTCGTACTGCTTTTGGTTTTTACGGCGTTGCTTTTGCCTAGTTCGACAAGAGGCCAGGACAAAAAGCTCGACTCCTTTTCCATTTCTTTCGCTTCCGTATCGGGTACGCGGGCGCCGTTGTGGATCGCTAAGGATTTAGGTTTGTTTGAGAAGTATGGACTAGAAGGCAATCTGGTTTACATCGCCTCGGGAGTGACTTCAGTCAATGCGTTGCTCGGCGGCAGCGTCGACATCATCGCCGCTTCGGGGTCAAGCGCCGTCGGCGCGGCGGCGCGCGGCGCGCCGTTGGTGATCATCGCCAGCTTGGGACATATCGCTTACAAGCTGATCGCCCATCCGAACATCACCACGGTGCAAGGATTGAAAGGCAAGATCATCGGCTCGAGCCGCATCGGCGCGGGCACCGACTTCGCATTGCAACGGCTGCTGCCCAAACTCGGCTTGACGCCGGGTAAAGATGTGACGCTGCTCCCCACCGGTATCAGCGAGTCGGATCGCCGACTCCTGATGTTGATGCAAGGCAAGATCGATGCAACGCTTGGGACGGAGGATAATTTGCTCCAACTCGCGGCCAAGGGCATGAAGTTTTCCGTGTTGGCAGATGTTTATGAAGCCGGAATTTATACCACCGGCAGCGATATCGCGACGAGCCGTCAATTACTAAAGCAGAAGCCGCGCCAGCTCAAGGCATTTCTCATGGCAATCACGGAAGGCACGTTTATCGGCCGGACACAAAAGGAGCAGGCGCTGCGGGTATATCGCAAGTATTTGAAAATCGAGGATCCGAAGATGCTGGACTCGATGCATAAGAATTATCTCCTCGGCTCGATTCCGGCGCGGCCGTTTCCCAAAGAAGAAGCGATTCAAAACGACATCGAAGACTTAAGCCACAGTTACGCCCATCTCAAAGGTCGCAAGGCCGGGGAGTTTCTCGATATCTCGCTGTTGAAAAGCCTTGAGGACGAAGGATTTTTCAAAAAGCTCTACGGTAAATAAGTCGCACACGCGATCCGGTCTCGTCAACCTTGAAACAAACCAAGCCGCGCATCCTAGCTTACCAACTCCCTGGGGAGTGGACGGTGTTGCTCGGGGCATCCGACGCTGACAACGATTATGTAAGCACCCAAGTGGCGGAACCCAACGACTGGTGGTTTCATGCCAACGGCGTGCCGGGGAGTCACGTGATTCTGCGCGCCAAGGCTGACGAAGAGCCGAGCAAAGCAACGCTGCGTCAAGCCGCGTCGGTGGCGGCTTACCACAGCAAAGCGCGCAACGCCGGCACGACGGCGGTGCATTGTACGAGAGCGCGCTACGTGAAGAAGCCACGCGGAGTTAAGACCGGCACGGTGCAAGTCGCGCACGGGACGACGCTGAAAGTGCGACCGGATGTAAGTTTCGCCACGCGGACTCAATCGGTTATCGAGCCGCCAAGCGAAGCGAAGAAGTAAGCGAATTCAACCATGCAAAGTTTGACTCTTGCCTACCGTGACGATGACCGCACGCCGGTGATCTTCGCCATCCGCGAAGTGGCCAAGCGGTACTACGAACTTGACGTGCGAATCGTGCGCATCCAAGATGGCGATGAATATGAGGCCGCGCTATTCAACGGTGCGGCGGACATCATCATCGAGCATTTAGAATATCTCTATGACGAGGCGAAGAAGGGCAAAAAAATCGCTTTTTTCTGTGCGCCGAGCAAGGGCGGCGGGCTCGATCTGGTCGTCCGGCAAGGTGTGCAGAGCGTGGAGGAATTCCGCGGCAACAAGATGGCGGTGCGTTCGCACGGCCAGCCGCACGCGGTGACGCTGTGGCTGCGCATGCTCGGATTGGAACGCGACGTTGAGCCGGTCATCGTACACGACAAAGACGTCGGCCGCTGGGGCCAGTGGAAAAAAGTTGTCAGCGGCGATTGTGTCGCGGCTTTCATGTCGCCGCTCTATTTACCCGATGCGCTCAACGCCGGCTTGAAGGTTCTGGCCGTGCCGGACATTCCCATCGTCGGCCAGTTCGCCCAGGCCTGCTTAGTGGAATTCGCCCGGAAAAATTCCGCCGTGATGCGCGCCTACGTTCAGTCCGTTGTGCACGCGTTAGTCTGGCTTACGCGACGTCCTGGCGAGGCGCTCGCCGCGCTCGCGCCCGAGCTGAAAGCCTGCATGGAACTCGACGACGACAGCGAACTCAAGCGCCGCTTCGATGCGGTGGTGAGCGGCTTGAAAATCCGGCCTTATCCTGCTCCGGAAGCGATCGCCAACACCTACGAGATTGCGACCATTGAATTTCCCGAAGCGGCCGGATTGAATCCCCTATCGCTCTGGGATTTGCATTGGGTGAAAGAGCTGGACGACGCTGGATTTATCGACGATTTGACGAGTCAACTTCAGTCCTAACCGCGCTTGCCCAACACCGGCCCGAATAGCTATAACGGTGTCGTACCCTTGATAACGCCACGTCATGGTGAGAGAGGCGTGCCCATATGATTACCGTTGAGGAAAACCAGCTTCTAACGCAGACCCATCCCGGCACGCCTTGCGGTGACATGCTTCGCCGTTATTGGCAGCCGGTGGCGCTGGGCGACGAGCTGCCGGGCGGCGCGCCTCTAAAAGTAAAAATCCTCGGCGAAGAATTAGTTTTGTTCCGTGACGACCAGGATCGGCCTGGTTTGATCGGCCTACATTGTTCGCATCGCGGCACCGATTTGAGTTACGGCCGGATCGAAGACGGTGGTTTGCGTTGTCTGTATCACGGCTGGCTTTACGATGTCTGCGGCCGGGTCATCGATCAACCCGGCGAACCGGGTGGCGGCGCGAATAAAGGCGCGATTCGCCATCTTGCTTATCCGTGCCAGGAAGCGGGCGGAGTTATCTTTACCTACATGGGACCGGGCGAGCCGCCGCTGCTCCCGAACTACGAGTTTCTCACGGCCGTACCGGAGAAGCGCACCGTGGTCAAGGCGTTTTACCAGTGCAACTATTTGCAAGCCAACGAAGGCAACATCGATCCGGTGCACTTGTCGTTCTTGCATCAATATTTGGATGAAGCTCAGGTGGCGCGCCAACGAATTGTCCAAGCTGTAAATGCGACGGACAACACACTGCTGGGCAAAGACGTGGCGCCGACCATCGAGGTCGAAGTGAGCAACTTTGGGCTGAGAATCTACACCACGAGAGATGCCGGCGCGGATAAGCGCTACCTGCGCGTGACCAATTTTGTCATGCCGAATTTGTCGGCGTTCGGCGGCTCGACGGTGGGCGAAGGTTATTCGGTTCACTGGCACGTGCCGATCGACGATTACAGCCATTGGAAATATATCTTTGCCTTCAGCCGCGACAAGGAACTGGACGAATTCTTGCGGACGCGCAGCCGCGTGGAGCTGACTGCCGATTATCGCCTGGGGCGCAACGCCGCCAATCGCTACCAGCAGGACCGCGCGTCGATGAAGACGCAAACGTTTACCGGCATGGGAACTAATTTTCAGGTCCACGATGCTTTCGCGACTGAAAGTCAGGGCCGCGTGCAAAATCGCACGGCGGAAAATCCGGTGTCGTCCGACAAAGCTATCATTGCCGCGCGCAAGTTGATCTTGAACGCGATCAAAGACGTGCAGCAAGGCCGCGATCCGCAACACGTGGTTCGCGATCCCAAGGCGAATCGGTTTGCCAATCTAGTCGTGCTCTCCGATGTCATTCCCAAGTCGAGGGATTGGAAAGAGTTCACCCGTAGCCGCGAAATAAAATAACTTCCCAGTAGGACATCCTCGCGCAAGGATGCCAAGCAGCCAAGAGAACAGACCCAATGACAAAACCAAAACCTCTATACTACCGACTGATCATCGCCATCCTCTGTTTCATAGGGTCGGCTCCATCGCTAGCTATGGCGCAAGAGCGCTACGTGATCGCCTATGCCGGCTTTGCCGGATTCCAGTCGCCGCTTTGGGCAACTAAGGATCTCGGTTTATTAAACAAGTACGGCATCAATGCCGACTTGGTTTTGACGCCGGGCTCGACCCGGCAGATTCAAGCGTTACTCGGCAACAGCGCCCAGTTTGCCCAAGTGGACGCGGTAACGACCATCAACGCCATCGCTCAGGGCGCCGATCTGGTGATGATTTCCGGCTCGCTCAACACTTTTCCATTCAGCTTTGTGGCGCAAAAGGAAATTCGCAAACCCGAAGATCTCGCCGGCAAGAAGATCGGTATTGTCGGTTTTGGCGGCGCCAACGAACTCGCGGTGCTGCTCGCGCTCAAGGAATGGAATCTACCGCGCCAGTCGGTGACGATTCTGCAAGCCGGCGGCGCGTCGCAGCGATTTCTCGGTCTGACGGCAAAAGTGCTCGATGCCACGGTGCTCGCTCAACCGGAGGTTGGCGAAGCGACGCGCCTTGGCATGAACGTGCTCGTGCACATGCGTGACATGAAGACCGCCGCGTTTCCGATGAATGTCATGGTAGTGCGCCGGCCTTTCTTGCAACAGAATCGCGAGTTGGTAAAGCGCTACCAACAGGCCTACGCCGAAGCGACCTATGCGATGATCACGAGCAAAGAAAAAGCGACCGGTGTTCTCACCAAGTGGCTGCAGCAAAAAAATCCTCGGGCGATCGAGGAGACGTATCAGTATATCGCCACAAGCTTCGCATTCCCCACGCGCATCGCGTCGCAGGGCATCCGCAACACGCTCGATATGGTGGCGCAGCGCAATCCGAAAGTCGATATGAATCCGGCCAAGTATATTGACGAGAGCACGGTCGATGAATTGGAAAAAGAAGGGTTCTTCAAGCGAATCACAGGGAAATGATTCGCGTTCAAAATGTTCAAATATTTAGAACGTTGAAGCCGTCTCCGAGTTCAAACGGTTAACGCGTTAAACGATTGGAACTGCTTGAACTGCTTGAACGTTTTGAACAAGCCGAGCGAAGTGAGGCTAAAATGTTAACCAAAATTCAGCACGCGGCAATCGTCAGTGAAAATTTCGTGCGCGAGGCGAAGTTTTACGAAGCCGTGTTCGGCATGAAGCGGTCCAAGCCTGGCTCTGAGGAAGAACAGAAAGCGATTCGCACCAATTATGCCGTCAGCATCAGCGACGGTTATGTCGGCGTGACGGTCATCGGGCGCAAGCCCGGTTACGTTCCCGGTTTGCATCATTTCGGCGTCGATGTCGACGATGTTGACGAAGCGATCTCACGGATCAAGAAAAAATATCCCGAAGTCGCCGTGCTCAAGCGACCATCGAACCGTCCGTTCGCCACCTTCGGCGCGCACGATCCCGAAGGTAATTATTTCGATCTCACTCAAGAAGGTATGTCCAACCGGCGCGATGTTTATACCGAGCAAGAACGCGAGCAACCGCGCCGGATTCATCATATCAAATTGCGCGTCATGAACGCGCCGGCGACGGCGGCGTTTTACCGCGATCTATTCGAATTGAAAGAAGCGGACAAGGCGCTCGAAGATCCCAATTTCTATCTCACCGATGGCCGCATGACGCTGATCATAGCGCCGTGGAAGATGAGCGACTTCGAAGGCGCCGGCATCGACCGGCCGGGCATCGAGCATATTGGATTTCAAGTCGAGAGCGTCGACGCGGTGAAAAAAGAGCTGGCCGCGCTGCGCCACGCTGAGCCTGAGATGCGCGAGCGCGTCGTTGCAGAACCGAGCGAAGGCGAGCGGCGCGTCGGACTAATCGCAGGGTGCCGTCACTGTAAGCATGTGACATCGAGTCCCGACGGCGTGTTTGTCGATGTTTCAGAGCCATAGAGTCAATCCTGAGCGTGGAATTCGCCGGGAAGCGATTTCGCGTCCGCCAACCGTAATTGCTCTACCGCGTTGCCGCTGAAGATTTGTTGCTTTTTGATTCGCCGGCTTCCGTCGGCGTGATGTTTCATTCACATTGGGGGATCGGATGTTGCACTCTGCGCAGTTCTTTTCGGTGATATTTCCCGTCGCTGGTTTCATAGTCGACTAGATGGCGAACGGTATATTCGAGCGGGTGGTTATGGGTGCGAACTTCTGAGGTTTGACACATATATTCAAAATTTGTCCCCATCGCCCATACCCCTTCGTAGCGAACCGGCCGGCAGATTTCTCTCTCTTTGTCCGTACCGCCCCTGATTATGCGGCAGTTCGAGTTGTCGTACACCAGGCAAACATTCTGCGAATAACTCAAAGGCGTACGAAGATGGCCGGCATAGCGGATGACTGATTTGGTCGCCGCAGGCGGGCAGATTTCCTTTAGCTCATCGCCGCGCATTCTAACCCGACATAACGATCGGTCGGTCACCAAATCGGTAATCGTGATCGGGTCATTGGTGCGTAATTGCGTCCCTTCGATGCAGAGATTCGTACCTCGAACATGAACTCCCTCGAGAATGTAGGAATCCACATCGTAGTAAACATCACCGTGAAAGACGTGCCTGACTTTGGGCAAGATCGTGTCGATTGACGGTGGTTCTTTTTTGGTGGGAGAAGTTTTCAGGCCACCCGTTGATGGTGCTCCCGGTAGAGTCGATGCGCCTGTTCCTCCGTTGGAAGCCGGTCCACCACCGCCGGGAGACCTTCCTGCCGACTGCGAAGAACTACCATCCCCGCCTACGGAGATTCCTCCGCCTGGCGATGAAACTACATCTCCTGCTGAGGTTGTCCCATCTGCCGAACTCGATCCGGACGAAGCTGCGTTTCCAGACGGCCCGCGCATGGCGCGAGCGGAGGTCTGCGGTAACGACGGTCCAGACGCTCGGTCCGGTGTGTCCGACGCACTTGTTCCTTCCTGTAGCGACGCGCCGACCAGCAAATCGATCTTCAAAGGAGAGACCAAATGCCGAGACAGAGGCGCCAAGCTCAACTGCCAGAAACAGACTATATGTGCGGTAATCGAAACGAGAAGAAACCAGGTAAAGCGAGCTGTTTCCAAGTTGTCGAGCACCTTTTTTACCACGAGGTCATTCCAATTCTTGACCGGATCGTGCTTGCCGCCGGTGGTCGCCGGAATGCGAATGGCTATGCCAATCCAAGCAAGCGTTCTGCGTTGCCGCCGAGAATTTGTTGTTTCTGACTCGCTGTTAGGAATTCCGCTTTGCCGATCTCTGGCACTGCGCGCCATGCCGACATGTCGCCGGAATAGTCGGTGCCCATCAGGACTCGGTCGGCGCCGACGGTTTCGGTGAGGAACTTGAGCACCTTGGGCTCGTAGATCATGGTGTCGAAGTAGAAGCGCTGAAACATTTCTTCGACGTTGCCGGTAAATTTTACTTTGGGCTCGGGACGACTGCCGTGGCCGTGGCGCCAGCGGCCGGAGAGATAGGGCGAGACGCCGCCGCCGTGGGCGAGGAGGATTCTCAACTTGGGAAAGCGTTCCATGATGCCGCTGAAAATTAGACAGGCCGCGGCCGTCGTGGTTTCCATCGGTAAGCCGATCAGGTTTTGCAAATAATATTTGTTGAGATCGCTGAAGCCTTGGCGCAAATCGGGATGAATCAGGATCAGAGTTTGGGTTTTCTCGGCCATCTCAAAGAACGGCAGAAACTCGGGATCGTCGAGATCTCGGCCCGCGTAGTTGGTGATGATCTGCACCGCCTTGAGGTTTAACTCGCGCGCGGCGCGCTGTAGTTCCTCAGCGGCGGCGCGTCCGAAGGGGAGTGGCACCATGCCCATACCCCAAATCCGCCCTGGATAGTTCTGCTCAACCTCGGCCAAGCCGTCGTTAATCTGCTGGCATGCCCAGACATTTGCCGCCTCGTCGCAGCCGACGAAATTCACGTAGGGCGGCATCGACAGCACGACGCCGGCGATCCCGGCCGTGCCGAGTTGCGCTAGGTTTTTTTCGTACTCGGCGCGTTTCGGTTGGAGCGGGTGGGAACTTCCGTCGGGTTTTACCAGCGCTTCGCCTTTGGCGGTCGCCGCGATGCGCAGCCCATAACGTTCGCCGTCGCCGCGTCGAACCGCGTCGAAGAATCGTTTCGAGTAGCCGTGATTGTGGATGTCGATAATTTTCGCCGTCATGAATATGGCCTCGTGTTCGCGCGGGTAAAAAAAGATTGGGGAGTATTAGCGCAGCGGCGCAGAGGTCGCAGCGGGTTTCTCAGAATGATTAGCTCATTCAATTTCTCTGCGCGCTCCGCGTCTCCTGGTGAGTCTTACTTAATTCTTCTTAAAGAAAATAGTTTCGAATCGTTTGGTTCTTTCTTTTACTAGATTCATGTCCTGGCGGCCGCCGACTACCGGGAGCAGTTTGACTCCGGTCAAATCGGCTTCGGGTTCGCCGGCTTTGATGCCTTTACGCGCTGCGGCCTGGCCGGTTTTCGCGAAAGCTTGTTGGCCTTCTTCCGAGGTGCTCCATTCGACCCAGAGTTTGGCGGCATTCATATGGGGCGCGTTCTTGACGATCGATTGAAAGTTGCCGGCGGCGCGCACGCCGTCGGCGGGTTTCAAGAATTTAAGCGGCGCGCCGCTTTTACGCGCGGCAATGATCTCGTCGTGGGACGCGGTGATGAACAGGCTGTACTCGCCGCGCACCAGGTTGGCTAAGATCGTGCCTGAGTCTCGGCTAAAAAAAATGTCCTGCGCGGCCAGTTTGTGCAGGTATTCGACGCCGAAAGCCTTCTCCAAACTGGCGATCATTCCCGCGCCGCCGCCACTACCGCGCGGGTCATCCGAGGCCATCTTGCCTTTGAATTTCGATTGCAACAGATCGGCCCAGACTTTCGGTTCTTCAGCCGGCGGGATCAGCTTGGAGTTGATCGCCACGGAAAAGACGCTGGCGCGCAACGGATTGGTGTTCGGAATGTCCGGCAGCAGCTCCGGAATCATGTTGGCCCATTGTGAAGTCTTGAACGGCTCTAAATAATTCAGATCCGTGAGCATCTGATGATTGGTCGGACCGGCGATAATGATGTCGCCGATCAAACGGCTGGTTTTCTGTTCAGCGATGATCCGTTCGCGGGACTGCGCGCCGGGCTCATCGAACGCTTCGATGGTGATCCCCGCGTAACGTTTTTTGAAAGTGGTGGCAATGGGGGTGAGAAACGGCTCGCCCAGACCATAAATCACCAGTTTGCCTTCTTTCTTAGCTCCCTCGTAAGACTTGGCTACCAGCTGCGCGGTAGCATCCGCGGCGTCAACAGGATTGGGTGAGATCGAACTCGCCGCGAGCCAGAGCAATAGAAGAAAGCCGACGGCTTTACTGATGGTTGATTGAATCGACATGACTCCCTCCTCGTGTTGGCGCAGCTATATCAAAGTCATTGGTTAGTGGCTAGCTACTCTTCGCGCTAATCCGATGGGCGTCCGAAGGCGCCGAGCCGGCGCGCCACTAACATCGCCGTGACATTGATCACCGTAAGCACCACCGCCAGCGCGGAGACGAGTCCTAGTCGAGTGCCGACCTGGCTGTATTTAAACAGCGTGACGGCGAGCAGCTCGGTGCCGTGCACGGAAAAAAGAATCGTTGTGCTGACGGCGCGGGAAAAATTGACGAACAAAATTAGAATCCCGGCCGCCAGCGCGGGTTTGAGCAGGGGAAGAATAATTTTTCTGAACGTTTGCCCCCAGGTGGCGCCGTGGACCATGGAACATTCTTCGAGCTCGGGGCTCAACTGTCCCATGACTCCGCTCATCAGGCGCACACCCACCGGTAAGCCGATGGTGATGAAGACGATCACCAGCAGCGTCAACGTGCCAAACAAAGGCACGGGCAACATGATGTACGCCCACAGCATGCCGACGCCGGCAACGATGCCGGGGATCGCGTTGGGCAACCAGCAGATCAAATCGAGAAGATTGCGTCCGGCATATTTCGTCCTCGTCGTAATGTAGGCGACCAAGCTGCAAAGCAGCACAGTGAGTATCGCCGCGGCGCCGCCGATGACCACGGTGTTGGTTAAGCTGCGCCACACCAAAGGGTCGGTGACAATGGTGTGGTAATTCTCCAACGTCAGCATGTCCCACTGAGTCATGCCGAAGACGCGCAGAAACGATCCGACCACGACTTGAGACAACGGCAGAGCGGTGGCGACTACAAAGAAGCCGATGCAAGCCGCAAAGGTGACGTATTTAAATCGGCCGAGGCGAACCACCTGCGGCTTGTAGCCTTTGCCGGTGATAACGAAGAATTCCTTGCCTTTGAGCAGTTTGTGTTGCACGCGCAGCAGACCGAGCATCAACACGAAGAAGCTGGCGCCGAGCGCGGTGGCCAATCCGTAGTTGATCGGGAAGTCGTACTCGATGGCGGCGTAGATGCGATTGCCAAAGACGAAAACCTTGGCCGGCAGACCGAGCAAGACGGGAACCTCGAAGGCGTCCATGGCGCGGATGAAACTGAAAAAGCTCGCACCCAAAACGATCGGCGCGATCATCGGCATGGTGATGGTGACTGCAGTGCGCAAAGGGCCGGCGCCGGAGGCCGCCGCGGCTTCTTCTAGGGCGGCGTCCATATTGCGCAGCGCCGTCACGAAAAAAATAAACAGAAACGACACCGAACCAAGGGACATCACCCAGACGATGCCCCACAGGCTGTAGATATTGAACGGAGATTTTTCCAGGCCGACAACTTCGCGCAAAAAAACATTGAGCGTGCCGGTCTTTGGACTGAGCAACATGATCCAGCCGACCGCTTCCATGATGCCGGGAACGAAAAAGGGAATGATGATTAAAGTCTCCAGCATCACTCGGCACGGCGTGTCGGTGCGGGCGATGATCCAGGCGAGCGCCAATGCGATCACTCCAGCGCAGATGGTTTTGGCGCCGATCAACAACGCGGTGTTGAGAAAAACTTTGTAGGTGTCGGTGTCGCCGTAGGCGGTGATGTAGTTATCGAGAGTGAAGTTGCCGGGAAATCCGGGACGCTCAGTCCAAAAGCTACCGTAAATGAGCATCGCCAGGGGAAAGAGAATGAGAAATGCCACCACGAGGGTGACTAGGCTCATGAGCGAGGAATGAAAGATCGAGGCGTCGCATCGTAAGTGATGTTCGCTGACGAGTTTGTAGGTAAACATGCTAGCGATCATTTCCGTCAATGGCAAATTTTAGCCGCTGACCTTCGAGTCGCTTAATTCATGTTCAATTCGAATGGAATGCCCGTTCGCTTGGAGATATCCAACAAGTCGTCCACCACGGGCTTTATTAAGCGGAATTCCGTCTTTACTTCTAATCGCTTCCGCTTCTCTTTCCGGATCGCCCGGAATCAACGGGCCGTCGGTTCCTGGCGCCGGTTTGGTGTGGCGGAAGACGTTGATCCAGTCGTCGATCTGTTTCTTGAACTCGTCTTTGTCGATGAAGCCGTCGATCTGCAAGGCGCCGAAGAAGTGGCCGATGCCTTTGCCGACGCTGTGTTCCGGTATTTCTTGTCGTAGAGCGAACGGTGGCGCGAACGGGCCCCAGTTGGCGCCGCTTAGAACGCAGCAGAGAATGTCGACCATCGATGCCAGGCCGTAGCCTTTGTGGCCACCCATTTCTCGCTGCGAACCGAGCGGTAACTGCGCGCCGCCGTCGATCATATCTTGCGGGTTGTTGGTCTGGCGGCCGCGTTTATCGACGATCCAACCTTCAGGTACCAGTTCATTTTTGCGCAAAGCGATCTCGATTTTTCCGTAGGCCACGGCGCTGGTCGCCATGTCGATGACGATCGGTGGCTCGTTCAATCCCGGGAACGCGATGGCGATCGGATTGGTCCCGAGCATTCGCTCCGCGCCCCACAGCGGCGCGACAAGCTTTGTCGTGTTGGTCATCGCCCAACCGATGAGATCTCTTTCGAGCGCCTTTAACGGATAGTAGCCGGCGATGCCGAAGTGATTGGTATTGCACACGCTGACCCAGCCGGAGCCGTGCTGCTCGGCTTTGTCCATGGCGATCTCGTTGGCCTTCGGTCCGACGACCAAGCCTAAGCCATTGTCGCCGTCGACGCTGGCGACGCTGGCTTTTTCGCGGACGATCTTGATCTTTGGCTTCGGATTGATTCTGCCGAGTTCGAGCATTTCAAAATAAGTGTGCAGCCGGGCCACGCCGTGGGAATCGATGCCGCGCAGATCGCTTTTCGCTAGTACGTCAGCGGCCTGTTCGGCATCGGTCTTCGGCACACCGAAGTGAATGAATACCTGCGCGGAAAAATCGCGCAAATAAGCGTCGGGGAAGAGATAGGTTTTGGCTTCCTCCGGGGTTACGGCCATGACTGGGCAAACTAACGTCAGGACAGTGGCGCTGTCAATGATTCGAGTTGGCTAGAAAAAACTGCAACAAGATAGTCTGTTGAAACGGGCTGTAGTTGTCGTCGGAAACCAGATAAATCATCGTGCCTTTGGGAGTTCGCTGGACGGCCAGCCCTTCGAAATTCTCGACGACCAGAGGTTGCTCGAGTCTCAGCAATTCCATCCCACTGAGTTTGCCGCCCGGCTGGATCTTCTTGCCGTCGACAATCGTCAGGCGCGCCGAAAGTATTCCAAACGGGACATAGCGTCTCTCGAGCACGAGGACATCGCCATTCTCCAGCGCGGCGCAGTCGGTGACGTGAAAACCTTTGGCCGGTAAATAAGCCAACTCCGCGAACTGGTTGCCGTCGCTCAGCCAGCCCTTAAAGCTGCCGTCCGGATTGGCGAACTCTTCGGTCAATGCCAAGAGGCGGCCGTCGGCCAGTGACGTTAATCCCTCGATCCCGCCGTTACTCGGCGCGCGCGATAGCTGAGCCGGAAGGGCCACGGGCGTTGGAGCGGACTGGATAGTGCTTGGTGGCGGATCGAAGCGCCAAATTCGATGGCGACCTTCGAATGCAACTAAAAATGAACCATCCGGCGCGCGGGTGAGCGCTTCCGCGTCGGCCATTGAGCCGGTGACCGAAGTTTTCGCCGGGGTGAGCATAGGGGCGATTTGCCAATCGAGCAGATCCAGCAGCGCGCCGTTAGCATTGCTTACCATCCTTGCCGACAACCAGTAGCCGTGGTCTGAGACCGCGTAGAGTTTGCCATCGGTTCCAAAAGATAAACCGGACAGTCCGCCGAACCGCTTGTCCTTCGAATCCAATTGGAAGGCGCCCATGAAAGTGAGCGAGCCGAACTGCTTGCGCTCGGGATTTTTCGGATCAAGCTCCAATGGAATCAAATCCACCAGGCGAGCTTTGGTTGTTTGAGCACCGCTGTGGCTTTTGCAGGACTGCAATGAACCAAGAATCGCGAAGGCAGCGAAAATGATCAAAACACATTGTTGTCTAAGCGATCGCTTCATGAGCCGGTGAAGGATCGCATCGTTGACGGCGTCACACAAGTCCGGCGGCGCGCATCAGCCTTGACAGCGTGAGCGGGCCCGTTATACGCAAGGGATATCTTTACTGCGAAGGCGCTTCATTTCTCCGATTTCCAAACGCGGAAATCGTCGTGTTGGAAAGGATACTCTGTGAGTACTGACAAACGTAGCTTTTCCATCGTCGGCCAATCCGTGCCGCGCGTCGACGGTGCGGCGAAAGTCACCGGCAGCGCCAAGTACGTCGCCGACCTCATTATTCCCGGCATGCTCGAAGGGAAGTTTTTGCGCAGCCCGTACGCGCACGCGCGCATCCGCTCCATCGATAGCGCTGCAGCCGAAGCGATGCCCGGTGTCGTCGCCGTGCTGACCAGTAAAGATCTGGACGATATCGGTCATTACATGGGGCGCGGTAAGAACAACAAGGACCAACCGATCATCGCCACCAACCGCGTGATCTTCGCCGGGCAGCCGGTGGCGGCGGTGGCGGCGCTCGACCGCGCGACGGCGGAAGCAGCGTTGGCGAAAATTCACGTGGTATACGAAGAGTTGCCGGCGGTGATCAGCGTCGCAGAGGCGATGGCCGACGGCGCGCCACGCTTGCATGATTTTGCCGAGAAAAACATTTGCGCGCATCACGAGCTGGTCAAGGGCGATGTCGAAAAAGGATTCGCTGAGGCGGACGTGATCGTCGAGGACGAATTCGACTTTCCGATGATCTATCACTATGCCATGGAGCCGCACTGCGCCATCGCCCAGGTTGACGCTGACGGCATTACGATCTGGACGTCTACCGGCCATCCGTTCGGCGTGCGCCAGGATGTCGCCGAGGTGTTTCACATGCCGCTATCTAAAGTTCGCGTTCATGTGAACTTTGTCGGCGGCGCTTACGGCAGCAAGTCGGGCGGCAAAATTGAGCCGTTGGTGACGGCGCTGGCGCGTAAAGCGCAGCGGCCGGTGCGGGTTGTCACGTCGGTGGCCGAAGCGATGGTCACTTGCCGGCGCCATGCGATCACGTGCAAAGTTAAAACCGGCGTTAAGAAAGACGGCACCTTGATGGCGAAGCAAGCCGATATTTTTCTCAATACCGGTGCTTATGCGGAGACCGGGCCGACGGTTGCCGGACGCACTTTGACCCGGATACTCGGTCCTTATCGTTATCCCAATCTAAAAATTAATTCCTACTGCGTTTATACCAACACGGTTTCCGCGGCGTCGTTCCGCTCCATCGGCGGACCGCAAACCGCCTGGGCGACCGAATCCCAGATGGACATCATCGCGCAGAAGCTGGCCATCGATCCGGTCCAGTTACGGCTAAAAAATCTCGTGAAAAAAGGCGAAGAGTTGCGGCCGAAATACCGGCCGCTGGACACCGATCTGGCCAAAGGATTTAAGCTCGTCACCGACAAGTTGGGCTGGGACGGTCCGGTTTCCAAGGAAGGGCATGGCCGCGGAGTCGGTTTTGGCACCACCGATCCCGGTGCGCCGCTGGCGTCGACGTCGACGGTGCACGTGCTTGCCGATGGCAGCGTGGTTTTTATGTGCGGCACTTCCGAGCTGGGTCAGGGCGCGAAAACGATCATGAGTCAGATCATCGCCGAAGAACTGCGCGTGCCTCTCGACCGCGTGACGATCCGGCCCATCGATACGGCATTCACGCCATTCGATCGCTCGACGGGTTCGAGCCGTTCGACTACGGTCATGGGCAAAGCGGTTGAATTGGCTGGCGGCGATGCGCGAAGGCAGATCGTCGAACTTGCGATCGAGCATTTCGAATGCCCTGAAGACGCGATCACGCTGCAAAACGGCGAAGCCATCGCCGGCGGCAAAAAAATTAGCTATGGCGCATTGATCAACAAGCACTTCGCCGATCAGGGCGGCGAACTGGTGGGCACCGGTTACGCGCATAGCGGTATGGCGCCGACGCCGGCCAATCCTTTGTTTTGGGAAATTGGCATCGGCGCGGTGGAAGTTTCCGTGGATCGCGAAACCGGCAAAGTTCACGTCGAAAAATACGTCACCGCAGCCGACGCGGGCAAAGCGATCCATCCCTTGCAGTGCGAGGGACAGGATGAAGGCTCGGCGATGATGGGTTTCGGCCACACGTTTTATGAGGCGTACCAGTGGGAGGGCGGGCAGATCATCAATTCGTCTCTCGTCGATTACAAAGTGCCGACCTTTGACGACGTGCCGGATGAGTTCGAATCGATTCTCATCGAAGACGCCAACGGGCCGGGGCCGTACGGCGCCAAAGGTTTGGGCGAGGGCGGCATTATTCCGGTTGCGCCGGCGGTGGCCAACGCCGTGTACTGGTGCACCGGCGCGCGGCTGAAATCGCTGCCGCTCACGCCGGAAAAAGTTTGGCGTGCGATCAAGGAGGTCATCGATGACCGCAAGCAATCGCGGACGTAAATTCATAGCCGTTACGGCGTGGAGCTTCTGGTTAGTTCTCCTTTCGTCTCCAGCCGTTTATTCTCAGGCGCCATTCTATCAAGGGAAAACCATCACCATCGTTCGCGGCAGCGCTCCCGGCGGCGTCGGCGAGATGCGCACGAGAGCGGTGGCGAACTATCTCAAAAAGCACGTGCCGGGAAATCCGACCGTCATGATCGAGTTTATGGCCGGTGCCGGTGGCACCAAGGCCGCCAATCATCTCTATCGCGGCGCGCACGCCGATGGCCTGATCGTCGGCAGCGCGCCGAGCGGCATGGTATCGTCCGCGATTTTGGGCGAGGCCGGCGTGCAATACGATCTCGACAAGTTCATCTATCTGGGCTCGCCGAACAGCGAATCCCATTATGTGTTTTTCACCAATCGAAAACTCGGTTTGGCTAGTATGGAAAAATTGCGCGCCCATTCGGGATTGCGGATCGGCGCTCAGACCGTCGGCCATCCGATTTATCTAACCGGCCGCCTGTTTGCATACCTGCACGGCTTGAAGGATCCGAAGTTTGTCGTCGGTTACTCTTCTCCGGAGTTGGATGTGGGGATGCTTAACGGCGAGCTCGATGCTAGTTCGGGCGTGGCCAGCAGTATCGTGAAGCAAAACCCGGAGTTTCTCGACAAAGGACTGATGGACTTTCATAGCATCATTGAAATTCCTCGAGGCGATAAACATCCGCGCTTCGCCCAGCTGCCGGAACTGGATAGCTTCGTCAAGTCGGAGAAGGAGCGCAAGCTGCTCGCGCTCCACCGCACGTTCAGACTTGCCGGTTCGCCTTTCATTTTGCCTCCCGGCACGCCGAAAGATCGCGCGGACATTTTACGCGAGGCGATGCGAAAAATTTACGCGGATCGGGAATTTCTCGCCGAATATCTGAAGTTAACCGGCGAAGAGGCGTCGCCGCTTTTGCCAGTCGCCAACGACAAGGCGATCAAAGATCTGCCGCGCGATCCGGAAGTGATTGAATTTTACAAATTGCTCGGCGGCAACCAACCGCTTCCGCCGCGCTGAGAGAGGCGAAGGTATGAAACCAGCGAAAGCTCAACTGGTGATACAAGGGCTCAAGGAAGCCGGTGTCGATTTCGCCACCGGCGTGCCCGACGCCCAGTTCATCGAAGTTTACAAAATGCTTGCTGAAGACCGTGACATCCGCTACGTCGGCGCGGCCAACGAGGCGGAGGCGACCGGCATCGGCTTCGGTGCTTGGTTCGGCGGCAAGAAGCCGGCGTTGATTCTCGCCACCTCGGGTTTGTTAGTGGCGACTTATCACTTAGCGCGGATTAATTTACTGCACGAAGTGCCGGTTTTGGTCGTCATCCCATACCGCGGCGATATCGGCGACCCGCGCTGGATGGGACTTTACAAAAAGACCACCGAGCCGGGTCTTAACGCGATGGATATTCCCTATCGCATCGTCAGCCGGCCCGAGGACATTGTCCGCACCATCAAGGATTGCAATGAATCCGCGCGCGCTTGGTTGAAGCCTGTCGCCGTGCTGCTGAACGAGGAGGCTTTATGGTAACGCGCTTTACTTTGCTAAAAGAATTATCGGCGATCGTCCCTGACGATGTGCTCGTGCTTAGCAGCATCGGCAATAACAGCGGCTTTTGGGGCCAGCTGAAAGACCGGGAAGCAAACCTGTTTCATCTAACCATGGGCATGTGTTCCTCCACTGCGCTGGGTCTCGCGTTGGCGTTGCCTAATCGCAAAATCGTCGCGCTCGATTCCGACGGCAATCTCACTTTGAATCTCGGCGTGCTCGGCACCATCGCCAACGAAGCGCCGAAAAATTTGACTATTGTATTGATAGACAACCAGAATTATCTCGGCAGCAACAAGCATGCGCCGGGCATGCCGACGGCGACGGCCGGCAAAATGAATCTAGAGTCGGTGGCCAAAGGATGCGGCATCGAGAGCGCCTGCACCATAGAGGACGCCGCGGCGTTTCGCACACAGATTCAGGCAGCGCTGTCGAGCGACGGCCCGCATTTTATCCGCGCCCGCGTCGAGCCGCTCGATACCGACGGGCCGAAGAAATCCAAACGGGTGCCCGACCCGCGGGAGAACAAGTATCAATTTGCCGGCTACATTCAGAAAACCGAGGGAGTGGAAATACTCGGCAGCGGTCTCGGCGGAGGATGAGATGACACTGATGCTCGAACACTTGCGAAGAGTCCAGTTCGTTTCGCTGTTTATTCTTCTTTCCCTGTCCCCTGCTGGCGCGGCGGAATCCAAGAAGATCAGTTTTGCCTACTCGTCGATCGGTTCGATGGCGACCGGTGTGTGGATGGCCAAGGAAAGCGGCGCCTTTGAAAAGAACGGTATTCAGGCCGAGATTATCTTCATCTCCTCCGGTCCGGTGGTGGTTCAGGCTCTGATCGGCGGCGATCTTCTAGGCGGAAGCGCGGCGAGCAACGCGGTGATCAATGCGGTGTTGAACGGCGCGCCGATCGTCGCCGTCGGCGGCACCGCGAACCGGCCCTATCACCGGCTCTTCGTTCAGCCGGACATAAACCGCATCGAAGATCTCAAGGGAAAAACTCTCGGCGTCACTCGCTTTGGCTCGATCACGGATAACTTGACGCGTATCCTGCTGCGAAAATATGGCCTCGAAGGCGCGGTCAACGTGCGCCAGATGGGTGGCACGCTCGAAGTGGCCGCGGCATTTCAAAATCGCCAGATCGCCGGCGCCGTGACGGGAGACCTGCGCGGGCCCAGACAGACCGTGCCAAAGATCCTGGTAAACCTCATCGACATGGGAATTCCCTATTCGATGAACATGATCGCGGTCTCGCGCGATTTATTAAAGCGCAATCCGGAGACCGTTGAAGGCGTCGTGCGTGCCTACGCCGAGGGGGTCGCGTTCATGAATCAAAACAAGGAACGCGCGCTTAAGATAATCGCCAAATACGCTCATCTCGGAGACCCCAAGCAGGTCGAAGACCACTATCGCGATTCGGTAACCTATTTGGATCGCATCCCTCGAGCGGAGCCCGAGGCGGTGCAGACGATTCTGGAATTCATCGGCAAAAAGGGCGTTGCGGTGGAAACTTTTCAGGACAATTCAATCGTCGAGAAGCTCAGCCGTGAGGGCTTTTTCGACAAACTTTACAAGAAATCCTAGCGCGGTTGCGGAGACCGGCCGATAGAACCAATTGAGTCCCTGGCGGGAGGAGCGAATGATGGCGGCAATCGTGACACGCGGCTTGAAAGAGGAGAAGGACGGCATCGAAGGTTACATCGCTCATCCCGAGCGCGATGAGAAAGGGCCGGGTCTCTTGCTCATTCATCAGCATTCCGGCCTCACCGGTTATTTGAAAACCGCGGCGTATAGGTTCGCGCAGCTTGGCTACACGACGGTGATTCCCAATCTTTATCACATGCTCGGTTATCCGGCGGAACAGCATATCGACAAGGGCACGGAGATTCAGAACAAGACGCCGGATCCGGACTTCGTGCGCGTCATCGACCGCGGCTGGCGCTATTGTCTGTCGCGCAACGACGTCGACGGCGCGCGCGTCGGCGTCATCGGTTACTGCATGGGCGGGCGTATCGGCATTCATTTCGTCGCTGCGACGCCGGCGGCGCGGGCGTTCGTCGCTTACTATCCTTCGGTCGCCGACGAACCGGCGAGCCGTATCCGGCCGCGTCATCCCAACGAAGCAGCGCGAGAAATCAAATGCCCGTCGATGGTGCTCTACGGCGGCAACGATCGCACCAGTACGTTTCCGATCCAGATGAAGGTGATGGAAAGTTTCCACGCCAACGGTCAGCCGCTGGAGTGGCACTATTTTCACTTCGGCAATCACGGCTTCGCATCCACCGAGTCGGACGGCTACCAGCCCTATCTCGCCGATCTCACCTGGCCATTGGTGACAGAGTTTATGAGACGCGAGCTGACCGCTCCGGCGTTTTCACATGGGAAGTAGCATCGGTGCGAAACACGGCTCCTTTGCTTCCCGTGGGGGAGTATTCACGACGAAGACGCGAAGGACCTGAAGTTTTAGTAGAGTGTGTTTTGTATACCAGTCAGACTCGAATTGTCATGCGCAATGAAGCAAACGCGTAACGGTAAGAGATAATGGACAGAAGAACCGCTATCCGGGAACTTGCAACTATACTTTTGACTACTGCCTCTCTCGCCCACGCGCAGCAACCGAAGAAGGTCCCGCGGCTAGGGTATCTGGCCATTACAGACCCAGCTACCGAGTCCGCCCGTGCCGAGGCAATTCGGCTCGCTCTGCGCGAGCGCGGCTACATCGAAGGACAGAACATCGTCGTCGAGTACCGATACGCTGAGGGGAATCGCTCTCGGCTACCTGATCTCGCGGCCGAGCTGGTGACCCTCAAAGTTGATATCATCCTCGTAGCGGGAGGGGAGCGGGCGATCCAGGCAACCAAGAATGCGACCAAGACGATTCCCATCGTTATGATGGGCATTGGGGCCGATCCAGTGATGGCGGGACTAGTTGAAAGCCTTGCCCGTCCCGGTGGTAACGTCACCGGCGTTACCAACCTTGGCAGAGAATTAGGTGGTAAGCGGCTGGAGCTGCTCAAAGAAGCGGTTCCCAAACTTTCCCGCGTCGCATTGCTCTACGAATCGGGAAATCCGAACTATGAACTCGAGCTAGAAGAAGTTCTCCCAGAGGCGGCGCGTGCGCTGCGGTTGACGCTTCAGCCTTGGGAGGCACGAGGCGCAGACGATTTCGATAGAATATTCGCTGCACTGAGCAAACAGCGCCCAGGTGGACTCTATTTGCTTGGGGGCGCTCTATTCGCCGCCAATCAAAAACGGATTGTCGGGTTTGCGACAAAGAACCGATTGCCTTCGGTGTACGTCAACAAAGAACATGTTGAAGTCGGCGGTCTCATGTCCTACAGCGCTGATCATACGGAGAGCTACCGGCGCGTCGCATATTTCGTGGACAGGATCCTCAAGGGAGCCAGTCCCGCGGATCTTCCCGTGGAGCAGCCAATGAAGTTTGATTTCGTCATCAATCTCCAAACGGCTAAGAAAATCGGCCTGACGATTCCCCCCGATCTTTTAGCACGGGCAACCAAGATCATTCGGTGATGCGTCAAGGATGAAGGGTGGGGCGAACTTTCATGGACACTAGTCGGCTTGGCACTCAGGTGGAATTTTTGAATTAAAGGGAGGATGCATATGGAAAAACCGAGAATTCAGACATATCGCGATCAACGTTGCGGACCGCGAGAAATGCGCGGAGTACTACAAGCAAATTTTTCAGATGGAAGAAAAATACCGCGGGCCGAGCGGAACGATTTATCTTTCCGACGGCCACATGGACGTGGCGTTAATCAGCACGGACAAGTATCCCTGGGGCATTCATCACTTCGGTTTCAAAGTCGACAACGTCGGCGAGATCGAAAAGATCGCCAATACCAAAGCCGAAGAAAATACTTTCGGCGCAGTGGCGGAGAGCTGGATCAAAGACGTCGAAGGCAACCGTGTCGATGTCTCCGAGCATGGCTGGCCGGTCTGAAGCGTTTCGGGTTTCGTGTCTCGGGTTTCGAGTTGTTGCACTGGCGCGGTCTACGCCAGAGCAAATATTTTGAGGATGGCGCAGATGAATCGTAACGAGTGGCGGCGAGAGCTCGGCGCGGTGGTGCGCGATGCGATGCGCTCGCCGGAGATTGACCATTACTTCAAAGTCAAAATCACCAAGCCGGGCGCGCAAGTGTTGATCACGCAGTTGGGCTTGTTCATTCACCACCGGCGCGATTGCTGGTCTCATGTGTCGGGCAATTGTCCGCATATGTCGGTGAAGCAGAAAATCTTGCAGCATGAGTATGGCGAAGTGATTAAAGACAACTATACCGAACACGGACACATGGAATTGATCGTCCGGCAAGGCAAAGCTCTTGGATTGACGCCGGAGCAAGTGCTGAACGTCGCGCCGTTGGCTTCGACGATGGCGACGCTCTACGCTTGGGCTTGGATGACGCGGGAGAAAAGTTGGCTGGAAGGTTTGGTGTCGTTGTCCGTGACCGAGTGGGCGAACGATGACCGGTTACTGGGCGATATCGGCGGCGGATTGTCGAGCCGGATGGCAAAGCGCTGGATGGACGATCTTGGTTTTGGCTGGGAGCAGATGCCGAATTTCAAAGTGCACGCCCAAGCGGATGAGGAACACAGCGACATGTTTCTGGATGATCTTGAAAAGTTCGCCATTGGCGAAAAAGAGGCGTTGGTCATTCAAGCCGCGAAGGAGTCCATGGAGCTGCTAAAAATTTTCCGCTACGGGATCGCCAAGGAGATGGAAAGATTGTGTTAGCGGACAGCGCTTATGAATGAAATCTTCCCCGACCCCTCTTTTTTAAAGAGGGGGTATGAGTTCGAGCCGTCTCTTCCCCCTTTGAAAAAGGGGGATTGAGGGGGATTTTTTTTGATATTGGAAAGTTTAATGAGGAGATCGAAGGATGGATATTAACGGTTGGTCCGCCGCTTTCGGCGCGCTGGCGCGGCAGACGATGTCGTCGCCTGAGCTGGAGCGTTATTTTTCCATTCCGATCACAAAGGCGCGCGCGCAGCTTATTCTGCAACAGCTATCGCTTTACGTGCGCCACCGGCGCGACTGTTGGGCGTATGTTTCGGGGAATTCACCGGTGCTCGCGGTCAAACAAAAAATTCTCGGCCACGAGTACGAAGAGATGATTCGCGATCAACATTCCGATCATGGCCATCTCGATCTGATCATTCGCCAGGGGCAATGCATCGGGCTCAGTGCCGATGATATTCTGAACGCCAAACCGATCGCGACCACCTCGGCGACGCTTTATGCCTGGGGTTGGATGTGCAAGAAAAAACATTGGCTCGAAGGGTTGGCAGCGATGTCGATGACGGAATGGAATCAGGACGATCGGCTGCTCGGCGATTTGGGTGGCGGCCATTCATATCGCATGGGCCAGCGCTGGGTCGAGCAGTTGGGTATCACCTGGGACGATCTGCCGAATTGGCGCGCGCACCGCGAAGCAGACAAGGGTCATGTCGATATGTTCCTGCCGGTCTGGGAGGAGTACGGCAAAGGTGAAAATGAAAAAATGATTTTACAAGCGGCGCAGGAGTCGGAAGAGCTTTACCGGGTTTATCAAGCGGGGCTCGCCGACGCGATGGCACGGCTTGTCTAAATTTCCAGCGACTGCCGAGGTGGCGGCGATGCGCGAACTTCGATTTCTCACGATAACGATCACGAGCTTTTTCATTCTAGCTCAGCTCAGTCTAGCCGCCGAATTGCCGCGCGAAAAAATTGCCTTCGCTTACGCGGCGATCAGTCCGAGCATGGCGGGCGTGTGGATGGCGAAAGAGATCGGCGCGTTCGAAAAATATGGCTTGAATGCCGAGCTGGTTTATATCAGCTCGGGGGCGACGGCAATTCAAGCTCTTGTCGGCGGCAGCGTGCAGGCGGCGTTGGGCGCGAGCAACGCGGTGGTGGCGGCGACGCTGAAGGGCGCGCCGATGGTCGCCGTCGGCAGTAACACTAGCCGGCCCGGCATGCAGCTTTGGGTGCAGCCGGAGATTCAGCGCGCCGAACAGTTGCAAGGAAAGACACTTGCGATCACCCGGTTCGGTTCGACCAGCGACTTCGTCACGCGGCTGATTTTGCGCAAGCTCAATCTCGAAGGCAAAACCGAGCTGCGCCAATTTGGCGGCGTGGTGGAAGCCGATCTCGGTTTTCGCGCGCGCCAGGCAGAAGGGCGGGTGTCATCACAAGCGCCGGGGCCCCAGGCGAAGATGTTGGTTGACGCCGCCGAACTCGGCATTCCATTCTCGATGAATCTTTTGGCCGTGAGCAACGACTATTTGCTCAAGTCGCCGAAGTCGGTGGACGCTATCGTCCACGCCTACATCGAAGGCATCGCCGCGTTGAAAACCAGAAAGGCGCAGGCGCTCAAGCTGTTGGAAAAATATATGGGAGCGCGCGGCGGCAGCTCGGAAGCGCACTACGAGTTCGTCGGCAGATATTTGGATTCTATTCCGCGCGTCGATCCGGCGGCGGTGGACACGGTGCTGGATATGGTCGGCGCCAAAGGCGCGGCAAAAGCTAAGCTTTTCGACAACTCGATGGTCGACCGGCTGGTCCAGGAAGGGTTTATCGACAAACTTTACAAAGGAGCGAAGCCGTGACCGAAAAACAGTGGCGCGAATGTTTGGGCGAGCTGGTGCGCGATTATATGCGCTCACCGGAGATGGATTTTTACTTTTCCATCAAGATGAATAAGCCCAGGGCAGCGGTCATGGTAAAGCAGCAGAGTTTGTTCGTGCGCCACCGCCGCGAGTGTTGGTCCCATGTTTCGGCCAACTGCCCGGTGATGGGCGTCAAACAGCGCATCTTGGAGCATGAGTACGAAGAGATCATTCGCGATGACTTTTCCGAATATGGCCACCTGCACCTGATTATTCGCCAGGGTCAATCGGTGGGTCTTGAGCCGGAAGAGATTCTCAATGCCGAGCCGACGCCGCAAACCCGCGCGGCGCTCTATGCCTGGTCGTGGATGACCAGCGAGATGACCTGGACCGAATCGCTCACCGGCATGACCATCACCGAGTGGTGCAACGACGACCGCTTGCTCGGCGATCTCGGCGGCGGCCAGTCGACGCGCATGGCGAAAAAATGGATGGAGGATATGGGATTTACCTGGAAACAGATTCCCAACATGCAAGCGCACAGCCAAGCCGACGAGAAACATAGCGATATGTTTCTGCCGTTTCTCGCTGAACATGCCACCGGCGACAAGGAAGCGCCGGCGATCCAAACCGCGAAGGATTCGCTGGCGTTCAACGCCATGTATCGCAAAGGGATCGCGCTGGCGCAGGAAAAGATTCCGTTGTAGAGAATGGAATGATGAAGTGTTGGTTATTGGGAAGAAGATTCCTCGCTCCGCTCGGAATGACAACTCAGGATTCTTGTCATCGCGAACGTAGGGAGAGATCTTTCTTAGTTGCGTTTGAAACCTGAATAACGAAATTGAAGAGAGTGCAAGTCAGGAGGTGTTTATGAGCCTGTGGCCGAAGGTGCGTGAAGAGTTGAATGTCATCGTCAACAAACATTTTGAGACACCGGAATATCATCAATTGTTCTCGGTGAAGCTGACGCCGGAGCGGCAAAAAATTTGGGACATTCACTATCCGCATTACATTAAAAGCCGGCGCGACTGCTGGGGCGCGGCGGCGGTGAAGGCGCCGCTCGACGTCAAGCGGGCGATCTGGGAGCATGAAAAAGACGAGTTGATCTTCGACAAGCGCATGGGCTCGGCGCACTTGACCGACGAGCAAATGGCCGACGCGACTGCCGAGGCGAATCTACTTCCCGGCGTGCGCGCGGCGCTCATGGCGTGGATGTATCTGTCGACCACCCGGCCGTGGATCGAAGCGTTGACCGTCAATCACATTACCGAGCGGAAGAACAATCCGGCGATCGTCAAAGGCGGCGGCTTCACCGCGCGCTTCGCGCACAAGCGCGTCGCCGATCAAGGCGGCACCATCGAAGGACTCGACATTAACACCAAAGTTCACATGGTCGCCGATGAAGATCACTCCGACATGTTCGAGCCGATCTACGACCGTCATATTGCCGACGAGCGAACGGCGCAGGCGGTAATCCGCGCCGCGTTGGACAGTCTCGCCATCGATCGCGCCTATCGGAGCGCGCTTGCGACCGGCATGGCACGGATCGAGGAGTCGGCGGCAGCGTAGCGCGCGCGGACGCGGTTTCAACTCTAGAGTTTCGAATTTCAAGTTCTGGTTGGTAGGGTGGGTTAACTGCGGCGAGCGGTGTAACCCATCGTTATTTTGAGGAACGATGGCAGAAAAATTCAGCGTCCTAGCCAAAAACGGCATGGTCGCTTCGAGTCAGCCGCTGGCGACTCTGGCCGGTGTTGAGATTCTCATGAACGGCGGCAATGCCATCGACGCGGCGGTCGCGACGGCGGCGGTGTTGGGGGTCGTCGAGCCGTCGTCGATCGGCATCGGCAGCGACGCCTTTTGTCTTTTCTATTCCGCCAAAGACAAAGCGATCAAAGCGTTGGACGCCAGCGGGCGTTCGCCGTACGCGGCGAGTTTGGATTTCTGCCGCAAGAACGGCTTCAAAGAAATGCCGCAGCGCGGCATTCATTCCGTTACCGTTCCCGGCGCGGTGCATGGTTGGGCGACGCTGCTCAATTCTCACGGCACGAAGCAGCTCTCGGAAGTTCTGCAAGCGGCGATTCGCCATGCGGATGAAGGGTTTCCCGTTGCCGAATTGACGGCTGAGCAGTGGAAAGAATCTGCAGCGAGGCTAAAATCCGACGAAGGCGGAGCGATTAATTATTTAATCAGCGGGCGCGCGCCGAAAGCCGGCGAGATTTTCCGCAACCCGCGCATGGCAGCGACGCTGAAACGGATCGCCGCGGAAGGCGCGGATTATTATTACAAAGGCGATGTCGCCGAGAAGCTGGTACGCTGCTCGGAACGATTAGGCGGATTGTTCACGCTCAAAGATTTCGCTGATCATCGCTCCGATTGGGTCGAGCCGATCACGGCCAACTATCGTGGCTACGATATCTTTGAGATGCCACCGACTTCGCAAGGCTTTGTCGCCCTGGAGATGCTGAAGATACTCGAAGGCTTCGATCTCAAAGCGATGGGAGCGCAAAGCGCCGACGCGCTCCACGCCATGATCGAGGCAAAGAAGCTGGCATTCGGCGATCGCGACCGCGCACCTTGCCGACCGGGACTTCATGCAAGTCGATGTGCGAGAACTGTTCGCGGACAAGCGGTCCGAGCAGTTGCGTGGACAGATTCGTATGAACGAAGCCGCCGGCGAGTATGCCGAACGTTCCCGGCTGGAACTGACACTGAATATGTTGCCGCGGCGGATCGTGAAGGCAATCTGGTTTCTTTTATTCAGAGCAACTTTATGGGTTTTGGCTCGGGCGTCGTCGAGCCGGAAACCGGCATCATCTTGCAGAACCGCGGCCATCTGTTTTCGCTCGACGAACATCATCCCAACTGTATCGGGCCGCATAAACGCTGCGCGCACACGCTGATGCCCGGAATGATTTTCAAAGACGGCAAGCCTTACGCGGCCCTCGGTTTAAAAGGCGGCCATGTGCAGCCGCAAGTGCAGGTGCAGATGATTACGAATTTGATCGATTTCGGCATGACGCCGCAGCAGGCGATCGCCGCGCCGCGCTTCAATCATATCGAAGCGACAAAAGTTGGCCTCGAAGCGGATATTCCACACGCGGTCAAAGAGGAGTTGGCGCGTCGCGGCCATCAAGTTGTCGGCGGCAACCCGGAAAGCTTCGGCGGCGCGCACATGATCATGATTCATCCCGAATCCGGCGCCTTCGTCGGCGGCTCCGACCCGCGCAAAGGCGGCTGCGCGTTGGGATTCTGAAATAATAGCGTTACAGCCGTTCCAAGTGTGCCGAATTTCTGATCGCTTGCTCGGCAGTCTTCACGTCCTCGGCTCCACTGGCATTCCCGCCTGAAATCACATATCACCGCTGACAGGAATTCGTGTAAGGAGATTTCATCATGGGCTATTTCAAAGATTTGCGAGAACACATTGCTGCGCTGGATCAGGCGGGGTTGCTGGTCAAGATCGACGAGCAGATCAACAAAGACACCGAGCTGATGCCGCTCGTGCGTTGGCAGTTTCGCGGTTTGTCGGAAGAAGAGCGGCGCGCGTTTATGTTTACCAACGTCATCGATGTGAAGGGACGCAAGTACGATATTCCGGTGGTCGTCGGCACTTTGGCGGCGTCGCGGCAGATTTATGGCTTTGGCCTGCAATGCAAACCCGAGGAGATCGTCGATCGCTGGAACCAAGCGCAGTCGAATCCGATTGCGCCAAAGATCGTCGAGCATGCGCCGGTGCATGAAGTCGTTTACACGGGCGCGACGCTGCTGGAAAAAGGCGGACTGGGCGAATTTCCGATCCCTATTTCAACGCCGGGCTACGACTGCGGGCCGTTTACCACCGCGTCGCACTGGTTCACCAGAGATCCCGAAACCGGCATCATCAACGTCGGCAACTACCGCGGCCATATCAAAAGCCCGACGCGCACCGGCGTGTTTTTAAGCTCGAGCAATCACGGCGGCTATCACTGGCGCAAATGTAAAGAGCGCGGCTTGCCGCTCCATGCAGCATTGGTTATCGGCGCGCCGCCTTGTGTGGCCTACACCGCGCCGTCGCGAATACCCTTCAGCGTGAGTGAACTGGATGTTGCCGGTGGACTCGCCGGCGCGCCGATCGAAGTGGTGAAATGCAAGACCAACGACGTGCTCGTGCCGGCTCACGCCGAAATTGTCATCGAGGGCGAAATTTCCACTGAGTTTTTAGAACCGGAAGCGCCTTTCGGCGAATCGACCGGTTATATCGCGGAGAAGTTGCTCAATCCCTATTTCGAAGTGACGTGCATAACTCATCGCAAGAATCCGATTCTCGCCACGATCATCAGCCAGATGCCGCCGAGCGAGTCGAGCGTGATGCGCCAGGTTTCCGCCGAAGGAAACTATCTGCGCTTCCTGCGCGATCAGTGCAATATTCCCGGCATCATCGAGGTGGCGTTTCATAGCATCGCGGTGCGCCAGATTTGCGTCATCAAGATGAAGAAAATCAATCAAGCTCATGTCTGGCAGGCGCTGCACAGCATGGTCGGCTACAATCCCGCCACCGGCAAGATGGTCATCGCCGTCGATGAAGATATCGACCCGCGCAATCTGGATTCGCTTTTCTGGGCAATGGCGTTTCGCATGCAGCCCCATCGCGACGTTTTGATTATCCGAAACCGCACACCGCAAATGGACCCGTCGGTGTTTCCGCCGGGAAAGGAAGCCGGCCACTCTCTCGATGAAATTGCCGGCGCGTCGGCGATGCTAATGGACGCCACGCGCAAGTGGGACTACCCGCCGGTGTCGCTGCCAAAAAAAGAATACATGGAGCGCGCCAAGCAGTTGTGGGAGCGATTAGAATTGCCCAAGCTCAAGCCGCAGGAGCCATGGCATGGTTACAATCTCGGCTTGTGGTCGGACGATGACGAAGAAGACGCCCAAGCGGCGCTGCGCGGCGACCACTATATAACCGGCGAGAAGCGCGCGCAGCAGCGGGTGAAGGTGGGAAAGCTCTAAGTTTGCCGCAAAGAAGGCGAAGAGCGCAAAAAATGTCGGGTGGTAGTGCTCATAAACTTTGTTTCGGGGACGCGCTACTTCCCGCCCAGTTCTTTCAGCGCTTCTTCCGCCAGCGACGGCTCGACGATCATTTGTGACGTGACGGTGGCCGGAATCACTTTGGCATCTTTTTCGATTTGCAGCAGAATATCGACGCCGTCCAAGGGAACGCGGCCGTCACGGCTGAAGGAGTTGACGACGGCGTCATAGGATTCGCGGGCGAGTTTTTCGTCCATGTTAAAACGCTTGCGGATGACCTCGGTTGTACCGGCGGCGTTGTTCTGAATGAAGCGCAGCGCTTCGATTTCGGCTCTTAGCACCCTTTTGATTTGCGCGCGATTATTTTTAATCCTGTCGAGAGTCGTGCCGAGCCCAGAAAAAGGGATAACCACATGATCCGCAGTTTGCGCCAAAATCGGGAAGCCTTCGCGCTTGAGCTGCACGGAAAACGGCGGTGCGACGACGATGGCGTCGACGCGGCCCATTTTGAAAGTATCAACCATGAGCTTTTCTTCGCCGATGGCGAGGATCTTCACGTCTTTGTCGATGTCGAGTCCGAACTGGCGCAGCGTCATGCGCGTGCTGACGTGATTCGTTCCGCCTATGGAGGTGAGGCCGATCACCATGCCTTTGAGGTCTTTGACGGTTTTGAATTTGTTTTGCCCAACGATGCTGAAGAATGGCGCTTTGATGCTGGTCGAAATCGCCCGCACGGGCAAGTTGCGTGCCGCGGAGCGGATGATCGAGCCGATGAGCTCGGCGTAGTCGATATCGCCGCCGAGCAATGCCGCCATGGCGATGTTCGGGCGCATGACGATCAGCTCCACTTCACTGCCGTGTTTCAAATAGAAGCCGCGGTCTTTGGCGACGAACGGCACGAGAAACGCCATCGAGCTGGTGGCGATGGCGATGCGAACTTTCTCCGGCGCGGCTTTGTCCTGGGCGGGCGTGAAGCTCGGCAATAAGAGTAGACTGAGCAAGCAAGTTGCGATCACTCTGACGCGAATCATCCGTGGATATCTCCTGTCGTTTCGTGGCGATGGGTGCTGAACCCGAAAAAGCGCCGCAAATTGTCTAGAATGGAAAAACCATGAATGACGGTTGAAAGCAACTGAACCCGCGCACGTGATGACAGTTCCACCCAGGATGACCTGATGAAATTTGATGCGAGCTTATTGGTTCACGACTTAAGCCAAATGGCTGCGTTGGCGCGCTTTGCCGATGAGACCGGCTTCGATGGCATCTGGACGTTTGAGACGTCGCATGAGCCGTTTCTGCCGCTGGTCTTGGCCGCCGAACATAGTCAACGCTTGAGCGTCGGCACGAGCATCGCCGTGGCGTTTCCGCGCAGCCCGACGATTCTGGCGCAGCTCGCCTGGGACCTGGCGCGTTTTTCCAAGGGACGCTTTATTCTCGGTCTCGGTACGCAGGTCAAAGGGCACAACGAGCGGCGCTTCGGCGTGAAGTGGGAGCGGCCGGTGGACAAGATGCGCGAGGTGATTCTCGCGCTGCGCGCGATCTGGGACTGTTGGCAGAATCAAAGCCGGCTCAATTTCCAGGGCGAGTTTTACAAACTGACCTTGATGACGCCGTTTTTCAGTCCGGCGCCGCATGAGTATCATCGCATACCTATCTTCGTCGCCGGCGTGAACCGGCGCATGTGCGAACTCGCCGGCGAGTTGTGCGAAGGCTTTCACGTCCATCCGTTGCACACGACGCGCTATCTCAAAGAAAAGATTCTGCCCAACATCGAAATAGGTTTGGCGAGGAGCCAGAGAAAACGGAGCGGTATCGAATTATCGAGCAGTATCTTCGTGATTCCTGCCGACGATTCAGCGCAGGCCGCGAAATTCACGGCCGAAGTACGCCAGCAGATTTCTTTTTACGCCAGCACGCCGCCATACCGGCCGGTGTTCGAGCTTGAGGGATGGGGCGGAGTTGCCGACGAATTGAAGGCGCTGGCGGCGCGCGGCCGCTGGAACGAGATGCCGGCCCTGATTACGGATGAAATTCTCGATCGATTTGCTCTACGGGAAACCTGGGCGGATTTGCCCGCGAAGGTCTTGGAGAAATATGATGGTTTACTCGATCGTGTGAGTTACTACTTCCCAATTGTTCCAGGCGAGAATGAAACAGGTTGGCGCGCAACTGTGGCGGGTTTCAAGTCGCACTGACATACAGATGTAGGCTGCACGATTGTTCAAATCCCGCTGAGCCATTTAGGCTACCAGTTCCGCCGCGGCTCGGTGCATGACGCCATAGAGATCGACGGCGGCGATGGCGCAGTATTCCAAATTGTACCCTTCGCGGCAGTCGGCGTAGCCGTCTTCCAAGATGCGCTGCATGACTAGTTTGTTGAAACTGCCGTGACCCATGACGCCGTCGTCATGTTCTTTCAGATCGGCTTCTTCGTGGGTGGAAAAGTAGATCGCCTGCTGTTTGGAAAAGCCGTATTCGCGCGTCAGAGTTTTGAACCACAGCGCCGCCCAGTGACCGATGGGTTCTTCCGTTAACATCGAGAACCACCACTCGGCGACGGTGCCTTCCCACATGAGTTGCCGCTTGAAATCGAGAATCGCGCGGCACTCCGGCAACATCGGCTCACGCAAAATTTGCTCTTTCGTCAATCCCAACGCTTCCGCCGTCTGAAGCATGACCAACACGTGACCCGGCGGCTGCGGATGAATGAATTCGTCGGCGATCTTGACGCCGAGCGGTCCCATCAGATCAGGATGGCGTTTAAAAAAGCCGATATGTTTGTGATAGGAGACCGACGCCAGGGTGTTGATCTCGACGGTGAAGTTGCCCCAGTTCTTGAAAAACAACTTGATCGCCGACATGGGCAGCTTCCCTTCGAGAAACTGACTCATGAACGGTCCGTTGGTGACTCGTTCTTTCCAACGCTGGATGACTTTCTGGTTAACCGAGTTGATATAGTCTTTGGCGTCCTCAGAGCTCATCTTGACGCCAAGCTGCGGCAGTAACTGACTCATAATACGACTCCGATCGATTTATCAGCGAGACGCAACTGGTTCGAGTTGGAGAAAAGAGCTCAAACCCCGAAACCGAAACTCGAAACAGTTTTTACGTTCGGTAAAGATTATCGATGAAACCGCTGTCGTCGATGCGTCTTAAGAAGTGAAAATCCCAAAGCGCCATCGGCTCGCATTTCTCGGCGGCTTTGTCCTGCTCGATGGCGATTTCATAGACATTCGAAATCGCCGGGATGGTCGCGTAGGGTTTGGCTTGCAGGATCAGCTTCAGATCTTCATAGAGGTGTGTTGCCGTCTCGTCGTCGAGCTCGCCTTCGGCTTTGTACTTATCTTTGATGATCTTGATGCACTCGGCCCGATGGGTTTTGAAGTAGGCGATGCCTTCGCAGAGACCGCGCAGCATCTTGTCGACGATGTCGGGATGCTTTTCGACGAAGCCCGCACCGCTGGAAACCGTGGTGAACCAGACCATCGGTAAAAACGGCACCTCGATCACTTTCAGACCTGCGCGTTTGGCAAGAATATCCGCCGGCGGCGTGACGAAGGCCGCATCGGCTTCGCCGTCGCGCACCGCTTCCCAGTGAAACTTGCCTTTGGCGTTCTCGACACGACAGTCACCGAGCAAGCCGGCCTGTTTGATGAAGAGCCATGTATTCAATCCCGGATGTTTGCCTTTGGTGGCGACCTTCTTGCCCTTGAGATCGGAGACTTTGTTGATGCCCGAGTCGGCGCGCACGACCAAGCGGTGATTCAGTAAGCTAACGGTCTGGCCGAGGTAAACCCACTTATCCCCGGCCGGGCGCTGAATGTAGGGCGATAGGTGATTGCCGCCGACGAACTCCACCGTGCCGTTGGCGACGTTCTTGTGTGAGTCTTCCGAGGTAATCTCGTAATCGTAGTTCACTTCCAAGCCATGTTTGGCCCACGATCCCGATTCATGCACGACATGTAAGAACGGCAAGTGGCTGTCCGAGCGATAGGGAAAATTTACTTTGTCCATAACGGGATCCTCCTTTTCGGCTGACCTTATTTCTTGTCCGTGCCGGCGTCAACTACTGTAGCAAGAGAAAACCCACCGTAAGAAAGGAAGTGTCGCAACTGGCTGGGATTTTGAGAAACGGCAGAAAAGCCAAATATTAAATTACCAAAGCCTGAAGCGAGTTTCTCGTTGCGGGCAAGCGTAAAACTGGCGGGAATATTTTCCTGATGATTATTTTTGACCTAAGTGGACAATGCGCGCCAATTCGTCGTCGATGACCCGCGTGAAAGCTTCAAGCGGCTGGGCGCCGGAAATCTGCCGGCCATTGATGAAAAAAGCCGGCGTACCGCTTACTCCGACGCGGTTTCCTTCCTCCATATCTACTTTGATCGCGGCCAGAAACTTTCCGCTGCTCAGGCAGGATTCAAAGGCAACCGCGTCCAGACCCACTTCCTTGGCCAACGCCTTAAAGACCTCTGGAGTGGAACTAGGCGGACTGGCAAAGAGCTTGTCATGATACGGCCAGAATTTTCCTTGTTCGTTGGCGCAGCGCGCCGCCTCGTGGGCTTTGGTCGCTCCCGGGTGCAGACTCTCGATTGGGAAATCGCGGAAAACCAGCTTTATTTTTTCGCCGTACTGTAGCTCGAGTTGTGCCAGCGTAGGAATAACCTGCCGGCAAAATGGACAGTGAAAGTCGGAAAACTCCACGATGGTCACCGCCGCCTTCTCGGCTCCCTTGAACGGCGCCCCTTGGACGGACACTTCGCTACGCTGGATGGCTGGCGCCTTGAGATGGACCACCACCTTGGCCTGCGCGCGCAGCGAACTAAGAAACTCGTCGCGCTTGGCCGCCAGCCTTTGGTTTTGTAGGTAAGCTCTGATCTGCTCCCGGACCTGTGCTTGTTCGCCTTTGATTTGCGCTTTATTGTCCTGGTAGAACTTTTCTATCTCCTGCTCTGTAATCAGAGCGACCTTTGAGGTGACCTCGATATCTAATAGTGCCGGCGCCGTGAAACGTCTTCGTTTCGCGGCTTCTTTGCGAGAAGTTTCTCGTTGACCAACGTTTCAACCGTTGAGCTTGAGGTTGTAGATCTGTTCCTCCAGCTTGCTGAGCTGAGAGGCAAGTGGCTTCTCGAGTTCCTCCCGTGTGATAGCAACGCCGTCCACCTCGGCGACTATTTCGTCTGCTGCCCGGGCAGCAGACGAAATGCCAATTCCCAGCGCGAAAAATAAAATCCAAAAAGGCATCATACGAAATACTGTCAAACTGAACAGCCTATTTTTGAGCAAAAAGGGGAGGAGGTTCCTAAAACCTCGCTCCCCTAAAAAAAGACCCCGCCCACACGCTTGGCTGAGAATCGACCTTCAAGGCGTACACGGCCCGGTGCCATTTACACATGCGACACAGCTGTTATCCAGCTGAACAGCGAACAAATCCAAAGGATTCTGCTGGAAACTGGGAAATGTGAAGCGGACGCCCTGAGTGAGCTGATCGGTGCAATCGGACCCTTCGCAGGTCGAGGCTGTCGCTGTCGTGCATACTCCCTTGGTTTGGATCTGAATCGGCGTGTCGTTTTTATTCCGGCAATGATAATTCTCCAACCCAAAGAATCTGAGGAAACATTGCTGTGCGTCAGATCGGTTTCTCCGACGGCTGCATTGCATGCTGCGAGAAGAGTCGCATCGCTCTCAAGCTCGGCGACACTATTCGGGTATAAAACGGTTGCAGTACATTCCCCTCCTGATTCCCTATTCACACAACCGTTTTGCAGACCGAGATTGGCAATCCCCTCCGTTGAGATCAAACCAATGCCTGGGGAAAAACTGATGTTGCCACCTTTGTTTTTACATACGACTTGATTGTCATACCAAACGGCATCGCTGAAGAAAAAGAGTGAGCCATTGTTGACGACACTCCCCGGAACCTTAAACGACATAGAATGCTCATAGGTATTGATCTTCCACCCTGACCCTAAATAGCTGTACTGCGCACTGGCGTCAGTGCTAAATACGGCGACCGTGCTCATAGCCAATAGGCCAACCAACACTATTGTTGCAAATTTTTTTGACATGACCTTCCCCTTTTTGTTTGCAAAAGGATTATCGCCTTTTGCCGTCCATTCCATCGCCCCAAACCGATGGGCTTCCCCGCTGTCATTAGTAGTTCCGAATGCTATATTTTCACCTCCATCTCAGTGGCATGGTTTGGCTGAATCTTATGGAAGTGCCAGTGTGATCCGCCCAAAAACCATCCTGTCCGGTTGTATAAACGGGTTTTTGATATCTGTGTTAAAGAACTTGAACTTCTTATCCAAAAGATTGGTCGCGCCAACCGTGATGAAACCGAACCGCTTCGGCAGCCGGTAATTGATTGCCGCATCGACCGTCCAAAAGTCATCGCGACCGGATTGGACGAGGCCAAAAACTTCCGGCGCGACCCTTTGAAATTTTCCGTCTTGATTCCAGTACGTTGCGGTCACGGAGGCACCTACTCCGGAGGGGTGAAAAAAATTGACACCGAGCGGAACGCGATGCGTGTGTAGCTTGAAGGGTTGATTGATCACGGCGTCATTTTTAAAGCGCTCGAAAACGTATTGCGCTCTCAAAGCCAGCCATGGATGAGGAGTCCAGAAGAGATACGTACGAGCTGCGACTCCTCACCGTCCAATTCGATAGTGCTTTCACCCACAACGATCTGCGGGATGGTCAGGTCCCGCTTGGAGACTTCCACCCCCGCAAACAGGTTTTTGGTAATTTTCTGATCTATAGCGCTGCCGTAGCGCCAAGCGTCGGTTATATTAGGATCATCGAAAAACTGGTTGAACCCGGCTACCTGGGTCGGCTCAAGAGTTTGGTCAGTGATGAGCGTCCTCTTCAAGGCTCTGAAAGCCGCGGCACGAATGGTAGTGTCCGGAAAAGGATTCCATACAGCTCCGAATTTCGGGTTGTACTGATTTTTATTTCCCCCCGGGATAAACCCAGAGTCACCGCCCAAGGAATCAAAACTGAAGCCTGCAGTAAGTGTCAGATTTTTTATGATGTTCAATTGCCCATAGGCGTAGCCGTTTACGTGATGCAAACCGATGTCTGTTTTCGCAACCGGTATCGCTACGACAGGAGGAAAATCAATCCCGAGGGTTGTGGTAACGGCGCCGTTAACTTTGAAGTATCCTAAGCCACTCGTGATGTTGAAGTAGGGAGAACGGAAAAGTTGCTGGATTTCCCCGCTGAAAGCGTCGATGGGTGGATTCGAAAAGTCGACGAAGGTAAGACCCGGGATAGGCGACGGGGGCGCGTTGTCTCTCTGGTGTGGCTCTGACTTGGAATACATTAATGACGCCAGGAGAATTGAGTTCGGTGAAAACGAGTGCCGTCCACCGAGCCGATAGGTGTGTCTCTCTTCTTCGTCGGTCAGGCCGGGAAAAAAATCTTCCGAAAAAAATCTTTGTTGCAGGTCACCGCGCGTCCGGTCTCTATATCGGTATTCAGCTTGAATGCTCGTCTCAGGAGAGAGTTCCAGTTGTAGAAAAGCATTGCCGATATTGTCGTCTCTGATCAGCGTTTTTTCGCCAGCCGTCCGTTTGAAAATGAAAGCCGCCGACGCTGAACGCTGACTTCTTGTAATCCCGGAGAGCACCCCTTCTCCAGCGTACGTGGCATTTTCACCGGCAAGGCCGTTGTTCTGAAACGTAATCCCGTTCCGGTTGAAAATAGGATTGAACTCGTTGAATGAGAGCGCTGCCGGACCTCCGGCGCTGATGAGGAACAGGTTGCTTTCGGCAAGTCGCGGCTGAATCGGTGTCATGTTGAGTGGCTGCAGCAGTTGCGACTGCAGCAATTCGCTAACCCTGGCGATTTCGTGGCGCGGCAAAACAGAATAAGAATCCGCCAAGAAATCTATGAGCGGAAAAATTGGTTGGATCGGTGTTGACCGATTTCCACCCTTCCACCAAGCGAGCTGCTGGAATCCTAAATCGCTGTAGATGCGGGCCTGAGCTGGCGCTGCGTGCGGCAAGATCCGAATCGAGCTGCAGACGCGACCGATAGATCGCGCGGTTGTCGTTCATCTCGATGGCCTTCTGCATGTCCTGCAACGCTTCAACTGGCCGGTTCGTGGTCTGCTTCTGGATCGCGTCGTAGAAATAAGGTGTCGGGTCCTTGGGGTCGAGTTCCTTGGCAGTGGCATAGTCGCGCTCGGCTAGATCCGAGCGTTTCTCCTCGTAGTAGGCTTTGCCGAGATAGCTGCGGACAATGGAGTTGTTTGGGTCGAGACTAGCGGCGACCTCGATCTCTCTTCTTCCTTCATCCAGATCGCCATCGCGGATCTTCCCGAGATCCCAGACCCAGTCGCGACAGCGCATCGGCTTGATCGAGCTCGATGGCTTTTTCAAAGGCTTTTTTCGCTTCGACGGTTTTGACTCGGGTTAGATAGGCGAAGCCAAGCACCATCTGAGTCCGGGACAGGTTGGGATTTAGCGCTACCGCTTTCTGCGCCGCTTCCAGGGCGTCATCGAGTTCCGCGAACGACATGTGAAGTCTCAGCCAGCCTGGCCCAGGCAAGCGCGTTGTTCGGATTGGCTTGCACGGCTTGCTGCAAGCTATTACGTGCGCCTTCGAGATCGAAGTTCGCCTGCTGTGCGTAGGAAAGAGCTATGAGTGCGCGGCTGATTTTGGGATCGGCCGTGACGGCTTTCTGGGCGACGTTGAGCGCTCTCTCTTTATCGTTTTGCACCACAGCAATGATCGATTGCAGCGCCAAGGCATCGCTGTAATTTGGGCTGAGTTTTAGCGCCTGTTCAAGATCCGGTCCGGCCTCATCGACGCGGCCCACGCCCAGCAGTAATGCAGCGCGGTAGGCAAAGAAGCGCGGCTCTGTAATGTCACGGGGGCGCGCCCTTAAGGGCGTCAAAGGCGCCGTTGGTAATCGCCTTTCATGGAGGCTTCAATAGAGTTTCGCGCCATGCCTTGCCAGGGCTGTGTGCCCTGAAATCTTCCGGCCGGAAATAGGTCACGGGTGGATAGTAAAGCGCCCATTGGACGGCATCGCGCGGTCGCACGACGGTGCGCAATACCGGCGCTTGCCCTTGGACGGCGACCGCCGACTGGCCGGCGGCGAGCGCGAGGCTTCCCGCCGCGTTGGCCGCGAGCACCTTGCCATCAAAGATGGTGATCAGCGTCCTGTCAGCTTCGACTTGGACTAAACCCTCGGTTCCTTCGACGCCTGCGTTTACGAACGCTGTGTTCACTTCCAAATTCCGCGGCAAGCGGCTGAAGAAGTGTAAGGCGCCGCGCGCCAAATCGATTATCGACGCGCGCTCATCTTTCAACCCTGCCAGGGTAATGATCGTATTCTGATCGAGCCGAAGGACCGGCTGGTTGACCAAGGCGATATCCGCTCGGCTTTTGTCGCCAACCTGGATGCGATCCCCGGGGCAATAGGTTTCATTTAAGCGGGCCGGCTGAGACTGAGTTTGGCCAGCACGGCGAACCTCGACGTTGCCTTGTACGGAGACCATCTTGGCGACCCCTGGGTCGCAGACGGTCGCGGCGAAGGATAAGGGTGATGGCGACATGGTCGCGCCAGCGGACCACGCGACGATGAGTAAGAATGATCTCAACTTATTCATGACTCACCTGCCTTATTTCACGTCGAAGAAAATAAACTGTGCGACTTTCCTATGATATTTTTCAAAACTCTTGTCAAGGCCGCTTTTTTGCCGCCGTACGGCGGCATATCTGGTGCGACCGATCGACGCCGGGTCAGCAAGATTCCATTGAGTCGGTTTGTCGCCGGAACGGCCCGAGTCATTTTACGACGACAATGTGGGCATATATCGTGCCAACGCGGCGAATCCCAATCGAGAAAGCTAACTTCCTCTGTTTGCAGGAAGTGGCTCGGTTAACTCGGTTAAATCTCCGTGAGATGAAAATTGACCGTAAACTTTTGGATACATCGTGTATAACAAACGGTCACTCTAGTTTACTTCTCGTCGAGAGTAATCACGCCATCCCAGGATTCCCCGGGCGGATTCGATTTATACTCATCACAAAGCTTTAAATAAAAATGAGCCGGTCCATCGGCCTCCCGGATTTCGACGGCGCGATCAAATCTCTCTTTCGCTTCATCCCATGCTTGCCGTCTGAATGCGCCGAGCGCGTCGGCAAATATCTCGCGGGATTGTTTTTGTTTTCCGTCAGCCTCTTCAAGGCCGGCCAACAGTTCATGGACCACGATGGGCTGGGCTTTCCCTTTTAGCATAGAATTTACCGACTTCGCGCGTCAGTAGGCCGTCGACTTGATCAACGATCTCTTCAGACGCCAGAACCTCGGTCCCCAGATACTTATTCAATCCGTCCATCCGCGATGCCGTGTTGACGGTGTCGCCCGTGGGGCCGTATTCATAGTGATCGCCGGCGCCAATATTGCCCATAAAAATTTGCCCTGAATGCACGCCGACACGGGTGGGCAAATCCAGGTTATCCACGGTGCCGTTGAAGCGGTGAACTGCTTTGGCCACGTCGAGTGCGGCGAGGCAGGCTTGCCGCCTCAGGCCATCGTCCGCCCGCGCCGCCTTCCAGATCGCCAAGAAGGAATCGCCTTTTAAGTTTACGACCATGCCGCCATGTTTTTTGACGGGCTCAAAAGTGGCTTCGAAGTACTTGTGCATCAGGTCGCTCAACTGTTGTGGGGTCAACTTTTCCGACAATGTGGTGTAGCCCGCCACATCCGCGAATAAACATGCGCCGTAAACCATCTGGCCGCTGTTCTTGATATCGACCATGTTCTTTGCGAGCTGATCGACGACTTCGTCGGGCACATAGTAGGCAAGCGCTTTTCTGATCTGCTGGCGCTCTTTGTTGGTCTCGACGTAGTTCCACAAAACCGCACCGGCAAAGGCTAATGGACTTTGCGCGAAGAATGGGATGACGATCGGATACCAGGCGCCATCCGCCGCGAAACGATACTCGCGCCAAGTAGGTAAAGCGCGCTCAAGCCGACAACAGTCACCGCCCCGACGATAATCGAGGAGACACGACAAATCACGCCGACAAGCAGGCCCCAGAGTAGAATCAAGAAGAGATAAGCAAGCGTGCCGATCGGTTTAATGGGTTTATCTTCGAGCATGTTGAGAAATGCGGTGGCGGCGATTTCGACGCCGCCGATAAATACACCGTTGGCTTGTGAGAATACGGTATAAAAGCTGTCTTTCCGCTCGGCAAATATTCTTTCCGAGAGTCCGACGAAGACGGCTCTGCCCTTAAGATCGATCGGCCTTGATCGGTTGTGTCGGTTCGCCAATTTGCAACGCGCTGATAATAGGGAATGGTGGTCACGGTTGCGGCGGACCGTAATAGTTCACGTAGCGGCGGTTGGAACCGCCGTACAATTTAACCAAGGTCGTTGAGCATCAATCTCTCTTTGCGATCGACCGGTGGGACATCTGAGCGTTCCAACTCGTCGATCATTTGACCGGCAAGCGCCGGGTCACTTTCAAAAATATCCTTGATGTCGCGCATGAGTTTCCCCACGCTCTTGGTCTTGCACGTCGTATCGAGGCTTGTGGGCAATTTCCCGGACATGAGGACGTAACTTTATTAGGAGCTGGATAAAATCATCATAGATGGGCACGGCGAAAAGTTGATATGCGACCACGGGAATAGTGGGGGAGGCGATAACGCCGCCTCAGATTGGAAGGTCCAATACTGGTTCACCTTGAAGGGAAGTCTCGGTAGAACGAAAGGAGCCGTGGCGACGGCCGACTCGGCAAGAATGGCAACGGCTTTACGATTCTGACGATACCGTGCTCCGCGCCGTAAGACCCGGAAATCGGGGAAACCGCGATCTCTCTTGCTGTCATGGGATCGCTCAGCACAACGTTGCCTACCCGGCTCAATGCGTTGGCGAATAACTTGTCGTCCTTCTCAGAACGGGCTTCCATAAAATGGACGTCGAAGGTAACTACCGATGCGCCTGCTTTCGACAAAACTTCGACGAGGCGGGCGTGCAGCGAACGGGGCCATTTGTCGGGGTTCTCGGGTATCTTGAGCTGGTCGGCGGAGTCTTTGTCGATACTGACGACAACGGCCTCGGCCGGTGCTTGCCTAGGGCCGCGAAGCTTGAACAGCAATCCCAGCCCCGTGTCTTCCTCGAGCTCGTGAGTAAATTGAAAAAAACTCAGAATAAGCCCGGTGGCTCCGACCAGTAGACCAAGCAGTAACGGCTTTAAAATCCGAGACAACATCGATAGCTCACGGCGTCTCTACTCCGCACCTCTTATCCCAACTGAATCGATCCGGTCACCATGCGGCGCGACATGGCCAGCATTAGGCCTCTGAACACCCATCCGATATATAACGCCAACGATCGCATTGTCACCACCTAAGATTTCGAGGTTCTCACAAGAGGAGCGATCTTCCTCTCATCGTTCAACTGCCTCCTTTAGCGTCAGCGATTGCCTCTTTTAACGTCACCCTTGCCTCAGGCTTTCTAAACCCCAGGAATTTTCGGCCTCGAACAATTCCCGAGCTCTGTTACGCCAACGCTTCGCCGTGCCGAACGCTTTAACCGGCGGTATCGCGCAACTAAATTTTCATTTTGATCTCGTTCTCCAAATGGGCCTTACAAAACTAAGCAACCTTAATGCCAGAACGGCCACTTATGCTGAAGACGCGCGAAATCGAAAGAGGTCGTATGGACGAACAGGGCGGTGGTTAGCCGATCAGGCGGAGCGCTCTCCAGGCGAAGATCGACGCAATTGGGACTCTCAGCGTTGAATGGTATTAGAAAAAATAACGGGCAAAAAAGAGAAGGACGGGGCGGCGTGAGATGAGCTATGGACTTCAGTTGTATTGAGCGGCTTCAATTGCATGATCCTTCACTTGAGTCCCAAGCTTCGGCGCCCACTTCTCCCAGATCTCTTCGCGCTTCGTCGGCGCTGAACTTGTTGGCGAGGGCGAACTTGTCGCGCCAATGAAACGGTTTGTAGGCGTCGACCAGCATGCGCCCCATGGTGAAATCGCCGCGCTCGCGTTTTTCCGGCGGCAGGCGCGGGTCGAGGTCGGAAGTCCAGGATTTCAAAATCTGCACCGACTCGGCCGGGTCGACGCGGGTGCACATGGCCCAGATCACTTGTTTCAAATCCACCGGATCGATGTCGTCGTCGACGGCGATATAGTAGCGGTACATGCTCGCGCCGGTCATCATGCCGGCGACGGCGGTAAGCGCTTGAAGCGCTTGCCCGGCGAAGCGTTGCTTGAGCGACACCACGACCATCAGCGTGTGACAATGGCACCACACCCCCTGCACGTCGGAAACGCCGGACTGCTCCAGGTGATCCCAGATGCGCGCGGCGTAGAGCGGTATGCCGTAGCGCTCGGTGATCGGCAAGAGCGGCGGGTTGCCGAGCAGGATCGGCTCGTGGCGATGGAGGATTCTTTTCACCCGCACGACGCATTCTTCGCCGCTGTGCGTGTAGTAGCCCGGCCATTCACCGAACGGGCCTTCGGCGTGAGATTCTTGTTCGGGTGGCGGCATGTCGCCTTCGATAACGATTTCTGAAGTCGCCGGCACGGGCAAGCCGGTGTAGGGCGCGCGGATCACTTGCAGCGGCGCGCCGCGCAGCGCGCCGGCGTATTCATATTCGCTCACTCCGGCTTTGGCCGCTGACGGCGCCGCCATCCAGGTGGCCGGCTCGCAGCCAAGCACGATGGCGACCGGGCACGCTTTGCCTGATTGCCAATATTTGCGGGCGATTTGTTTGCCGTGTTTTTGCTCGATGATCCAAAGTGTGACCCGGTCTTTGCCGACGACACACGAGCGGTAAGTGCCGACGTTGACCCAGCCGCTGTCGGGGTCTTTGATGACAACCATGTCGCCGGTGCCGATGTAGCGGCCGCCATCATGCTCGTGCCACTTGGGTGTGGGAAAAATTCCTAGATCGACTTTCTCGTCTGCGAGAATGTTTTCCAGGATCGGTCCCGCGGAAACTTCCTCCGGCGCGAAGGGCTTGAGATCGCGAGTCTTATTGCGCCAGGCGCGAAGAATTTCCAGCTTCGGGGCATCAGTGGGTAAGCCCAGCGCGAGAGCGAAGCGGCGTGCGCTGGCGAGCACGTTGGCAGCGATGCGAAAGCCTTTGGGATACCCCGTGATGTTGTCGAAGAGCAGCAGCGGGCCATCTTGCTCGGCCATGAGCTCGGTCAAGCAGCCGATCTCGAGATTCCAATCGGCGCCGTCAATTTGTTTGAGCTCACCAATGCGCTCCGCGCCGTCGATGAAAGACCTTAAGTCGGAGAACGCCATCAATCCTCGCTTCGCTCGGAATTACAGATTCCAAATTCCATATTCCAGATGTGGGAGTTCGATTTGAAATTTGTAATTGGAAATTTAGCATGCCGAAAGCGCGTCGCGCTTGCGGCTAGTGCGTTGCCGCGTAGCAGCCGTCCATGAACATCTTATTCAAATCCGCCGGTATGACGGCGCAGTATTCGGCTGAATAGCCAGGCCGTTCATTGATACCTTCTTGGAGCAATCGAACTAAAACAGTTTGAGTCACGGCGCCGTGGGATTTGCGGTCGAGATGATCCATGGTGTCGGCTTCATGATGTTTGGAAAAATAACTCGCCTGCGCCGTGGTGAGGCCGTAGTATTGGGTCAGCGCATTGAAAAAATCCAAGCACGACTCGCCGAACGGATGCTCCCATAAAACCGAAAACCAATATTCCTGAATCTGGCCGTCGTTGAGTAACGTTCGGTGAAAATCCGGCAGGGCTCGACACTCCGGCAGCATAGGTGAGAGCAGGACTTCTTCTTTCGTGAGTCCGAGCGCGGCACCGGTGCTCATTAAGATTTGAATGTGACCTGGCGGCGAGGGATGACCAAACTCGTCCAGGACTTTTTGCGTGTACACTTCCATCAGATCGACGTTCTTGACGAAAAACCACAGGTGTTTGTAAAAGGCGGAGGTGTAAACCGAGTTGATCACGGGCACGAAGGAGCCCCAATTCTTATAGAATAATTGGACGGTTTCTTTCTTAAGCTTGCCTTCTTTGAGTTCATCCATGAATTTGGTTTTATCCACGGTCGCTTTCCAGCGCTTGGCGCATTTGGCTGCCAGCTCGGCGATGAATTCCGTGGCTTGGCTTTCGTGCATCTTCAACATTGGGATTTCTCCAGAATCTCTTGGGCAATTATGCTCCACCTGAATATGGCACGGCCACCGACCTGTCAAGGCAGATCGGTCGAGCGCTTGCCGAAGCCACAACGACTAGATAGAGTAACACTAAATCACAGGAGGAAACCCTATGGAATGCATCAACTTAAAGGACGAAATGGGCAAGGCGAAGCGCAACCTCCATCTATTTGGCACGGATAACTTCCGTTCCTGGTTGCTCTATTTCGTTCCTGGCGACGGCACTGATATGCACTATCACGCCAACCCGGAAACCTTTCTGGTATTTTCCGGCGACGGAGTCGTGAAAGGTCTGAAAGGCGAAGAGCGGCCGATCAAGAAAGACGACGTACTTTGCCTGGCGGCCAAGGACTATTACCAGATCGTCAATACCGGCACGGAACCACTGGTGTTGTTCGGTAACCGCTCCGAAGCGTTTGGCGGGCAGCATATTCTGCCCGACGGTACCGATCGGCCCAGGGATCGGCAACGCGCTTAAGCGTTGGCCGCCGGGTGAATTGACAACGTCAGGGGGAGTGGTTAATTTACCCGGCAGCCCAGTTGAGTTGAGGGAATTCAATGCCGATTTACGAATATCAATGCCGCAAGTGTGGCATCATCGAGGTGACCCAGCGGATCACTCAAAAAGCGTTGACCAAATGCCCTACCTGCAAGAGCAAAATCAAAAAATTAATCTCGAATACTTCGTTTCAGCTCAAAGGCACCGGCTGGTATATCACCGATTACGCCCGCAAGGGGCAAACGAACGGCGAGTCGAAGAGCGACAACGGTTCGAAGTCTTCTTCGTCGGAATCTAAGAGCGACAGTAGTTCGAAGACTTCTCCTTCATCGGAATCCAAGAGCGAGCCGAAAAAGACCGAGTCCAAGAAGAGCGAAAGTTCCAGTACTAGCAGCGACAAATCGTCGTCGACATCGAGTTCAACTTCGGCCTGACCGACACTAGTCCTTGCAGCAAAAACCGCGGCGCCTCCGGGCGCCGTTGTTGTTTTCGGTTCGAGCCAACCCCGGTCTTATTACTGTTAATTGCTCTGGACGAGAAATTAGATTTTCGCTATAGGTGAAATAGCAAAATTATTTGAAGGAGGGTTTGCTCAATGGCACAGACGATAGAAAATATTGTTGATCCCAACGATCCCGGCTTGACGTCGGAAATGGTGAAGATCGGCGAGTTGAACGCGTATGTCTCGCGGCCCAAGGACGGTAAGAATTTGGGCACAGTCGTCGTAATTCACGAAAATCGCGGTTTGGTGGGGCACATTAAAGACGTTACCCGCCGCTTCGCCAAGGATGGTTTTGCCGCCATCGGTGTCGATCTGATGAGCCGGATCGGGGGCAGTGATAAGTGGAATGGCAGTGACGAGGCCACCAAGGAAATTCAGAAAATAAATGGCACGATGGCCGTCGAAGATCTTACTGCCGCCGTCGCTTACATGAAAAAGCAAAACTACGTCAACGGCAAAGTCGGCGTCGTCGGCTACTGCTGGGGCGGTGGGCAGTCGCTCAACTTCGCGACCAAGTGCAAAGACTTGAACGCCGCGGTGGTTTACTACGGTCGCAACCCCGATCCACTCGATTCCGTCGCTAATATTCCCTGCAAAGTGATGGGCAACTATGCGGCGGACGATGCCAACATTATGCCTGGTGTCGAGCCGCTCAAAGCGGCGCTAGCCAAAGCGGGCAAGAGCTTCGACTGCAAAGTCTTTGACGGCGCCAAGCATGCGTTCAATAACAATACCAACGCCGACCGTTATAATCCCGAAGCGGCGAAGGACGCCTGGGCGAGAACTTCGAGTTTCTTTAAGGCGAACTTAGCCTAAGCCAAGAAGTCTGGAATTATTCGCAGGAACGCGGCATGTGATCTCGCCCAAGTGGGAGAGGTTATATGCCGCGTTTACTTTTTGTCGGCAATTTCCGGACGCTGACCGACGGACATGCGGGCGACTTCGGGAGTGATGATGTAGGGGCCTTGCTGGGTGTCACGCCAAATTTGCTGAGTGAGATCGGCATTGCCTCCGGTAACAATAAAAGAAAGAGCGCCGCTGATCGCCCCCATTGAAACGGATATCGCCTTGATCGGCAAAAAGAGGATATTGCCAGCGCTCACGCCGGTAGCGATGCCGGCTTTTTCGATTACGTCTTCAGCACGGAGCAAAGCCGGCGAGACGCCGCTAAAGTACAATGCCATTACAGCTACGATAACTTGCTTTCGTGTGATCATGTTTATCCTCTGCCGAAGAGTTTCGCCCGGATCGCGTCGACGCCATGGGTAGGATTCCAATAGCGGCGCACACCAAAATAGTAGCAACAGGCTTCGTTATCGAGATCGTTGTTGAAACAGCGTAGTTGGCCGTCGTGAAAGCGCACGCGGACCAGACAGGTGCCGCCGGGGATCGATGACGTCATCACTTCCATGACCACGCCGATGCCCCAGTCTTGATGGCGTATGTGATTGACCTCGTCACCAACGCGCAAATAGAGACGTTTGTCTTCACCGCTAGCGAGCGAGTTTTCCCGCCGCCGCTGAAAATGTTTGAGAGTTAAGCTGATGTTGGCCGTTGTCGCGACGGCTGTAGCTGGGCTACCTGGGTCTGCGGTATGGCTCGGCTCTTCTCGGCGACGAGGCCGTCCTTGCGGCGCGCCGCTGCGCTTTTGTGGTGATTTGCCTTTGCGCACAAACGGTCCTTTTGATCACGCTTCCTTCGTCAATCGTTTTTCCGGATCCCCATTGACGCCAACGTCGATGTCATAATCACAGAAATCGAGTTCAATAGTCAAGCCTCCAGCCGATCACGATGGTGTTAATTTACGATTACCGTGTGTCAGCTTATTGCGTTGTCATTACCGTTTTACAATAACCCGAAAAATGGCGCGACAACTTCCGCCAACCGGCCGGGATTGTCCTGATGCACCATATGGCCAGCATGATCGATGACCACGCAGCTGTGCTGGCGCAGCGCATCGTAGCGTTCTTGCTTGTCGGTGCGCCGCGTTTGCCGGCTCTCCTTGCCGTCGACGATCAAAACGGGGCATTCAATGCGTTGAAAGAACTCCCGCGCTTGTGCGATATAGAAGGGTTGCGGCGCGGCGGTGCGATGCAGCGGATCAAATTTCCACAGCCATTTGCCGCGCTCGTTCTGTTTCATCCCGGCGCGCGCCAGCGCCAGCGCGAACGGCGCGTTGACGCGCGGATTGCTCTGCCGCAATTGGCTAGCGCCGGCTTCGACGCTGGAGTATTCGCGAAAATGACGGCGGCCGCGTTCGTGCACCTCATCGATCCACGTTTTCATTCTGAGCGGCGCATCGGAGAAACTCATGCCGACGGGGCCAACGCCTTCGATCAGCACGAGTTTTTTTACCCGATCGGGAAACGTGCCGGCGTATTGGAACGAGATTGTCCCGCCCATGGAATGGCCGATCAATTTGAACTGACCGATTGCCGCGCCGCGCAAAACGCAGTCGAGATCGAGAATGTAATCGGGGAAATGATAGTACCCGCCGGCGCCAATCCAGCCGCTGTCGCCGTGACCGCGGCAATCCGGCGCGATGATGCGCAGTGGAGATTTCGTTTTTGCCAACAGTTCATCAACAAACGGCTGCCAGCTATAAGCGAGATCGAGAAAACCATGGACGAGCACGAGCGGCTCGCCGTTGGGGTCGCCCCATTCGAGATAATGGATCGAGAGGCCCTGAACATCGACGTTGTGGTCGCGCGGCGCCGCCATCCGGTCAAACTCTTTTAATGAGCACTTCGACGAAATCTCGTTGTTCGTCGGACCAAGCGAAAGCCAGAATTTTTTTTATTACACTCTCATAAACCGAGACGACAATTTGAATCGCCTCAGGATAGGTTGGTTCGCCAAACGGAGTAGCCGCGTCGCGGTCCTCCTGCGAAAAGTAGGCATCGTGATTTGGGTGAGAATGATAAAATGCCTTGAGCGTGTAGCCAAGTTTTCCCGCTTCAAGCAAAAGCGAATCTAAAACTCTAACGTCCATGTTGTAAGCGATGGCCGCCGTGCGCGGATGGGTCTTGGGATCTTTAGCGTGGAGTTCGTTCTGGATATTCCTCAGGCGTTGGGCACGATCGGTGATTCCGTCGGTCAAAACAACGCCGCAACATTCTTCGGGAAATTCGTCCTGTGAATGGCGGGAAATCTCGTCCCAAGTTGCGGCTGTGAGGAGAACTTCGTTGGGCGTAGTCATATATCTTTACCGAGCGCTTGGCGTTTGATTTAACACAAAATTAGGGCGCAATGCTATTGCTTGGAGGGCGCGCCAAGGCGCGAGTTTTATCGCGATCTAGGATCAGCCCGGTGTGACGGCTTGATAGTTTGCGCAACCGGCAATGACGACTTTCCGGCGGTGCGTGGCACTCGAATTAAAAAGTGGCAAACGGATTAAAAGGTTGGCTGTCGAGCTTTCTGGTAACGTTGGTACGCATCAAGGACGACGGTGGCGAATTCGTCGGACAATTCCAAATTATTTTCGATGCGATTGTGAATCTCCGCGGGCCCGGCGTTATAAGCGATCAAGGCGTGGTTTAGATTCTGAAATTGCTTCTTGAGATCGTGCAAATAGAAAACTCCCAAGCGAATACTTAACAGCGGATCATCCAGTGATTCCGGGCGAAACGACGCCGGGCGCAGGCCGATTTCGTGGCCGCGCGTTTCAGTCAGGAATTTACCGGTGTCCGGCATGATCTGCATAATACCGCGGGCACCCATTGGCGAAACCGCCGTGTACTGAAACCGGCTCTCTACCTCGATCACCGCCAGCACGAGTATCGGATCGATGTCGCGCTTTAGGCTTTCTTCCAAGATCACTTCAGAAACTCGCCACGCTTCGGATTCAGTGATGTCGGGGCGGTGTGATTTGACGATGGAATAAATTTTGACTAGTTCTCTCGGTCTGGGTTTTTCCGTGATGTGGACAATTTTTAAGATTTCCGTTGTTCTGACGACTTTGTTATTTTTTGTCAGATTTTTGAATGCCAGTAACGCGGGAACAAACAATGCAACGACGAGGGTGATTTTGCCGCAACTTAAAGTACGAGCGAGGGGGTTTTTATGGCGTTTCTCCATGCTTTATTCCCGGGTGATTTTGACTGAAGAAGACTGCGTTGGCGATTTGAAGCCGCCGAGGTTGTTGGTTAGGTATCAAATAGGGTTCGCTAAGTCAACGCGATTTTCAGAAAAAATTCCTAACGCGGATCGAAAAACTTCTCTGCGTTCCTGAGTCGCTGAAATCAAAGGAAATGTTTGGTTTTGAGAAACTTTCTCACCGGAAACATTTCTCCCCCGCGCTCGACAAAAAAAGGCAGGGATTGGGTCCCTGCCTTTTTTTGCGGTTGTAACCATCTAGGAGATTATCTGCCTGTGCGCGCCAAGGAATGCACCCAGCCTTGCATGCGGCTCTTGGCGTTTTGAATGTCTTTGTCACTAAACCAATTTTTAAGATCGACTCTGTCGACGGGATAAACCGGCCGCATGAAATCGCTCTCGTAACCGAACGGCACGGTGGCATCGATGCCCATACCGCCTTCGAAACTGGTATTCGATGCCGTCCATTCTTTTTCGCCGGCGGTCATACGCTCGGCGGGCATGAAGGTCTGGCCGCGACCGCCGGGAAGCGGATTGATGATGTCGGTTTTGGGATTGACCCGAGTGGTCAAGTTCCACATGATATCATCCATGTCATAGGGATCGCTATCTTCGCTCACCGCGACGACGAGACGGGAACCCTGCGAGGTGGCGAGGATCGCCGCCATGAAATTGCGCTGCCAGCCTTCTTCAATGCGGTTGCGTTTTTTCACTTGAATGATCGCGCCGCCCCAGTCGGTCATGCAATAGGGAATGTTCACGTCCATGATGATGCCTGGCTGCATTCTTTCACAGAGCTCGAACATCGCCGCCTCACGCACGGTGGTGTCGATGTTGTGATCGTCAAGAGTGTGTACGCCGAGCGGGAAAATAATCGGTTTGCCTTCGCGTTTGCGCGTGGTGACGGCGGTGACGTGAAAGGTCGGTGCTTTGTAAGCTTTGCCCATGTAGCCGGCCCATTCCGGATGGAAATGGAAACGGCCTTGGATGCCGGCTTTCTCCGACTCGGCGGTTTCAAAGCGGCGGTCGCGCGGGTTGACGTAGCCTTCGAGAATCACTTCCGCGTCCGCCAACGCGTAGGCGTCCACCGTGCGCGCTTTGACCAAACGCATGGGCGCGCCTTGCACGGCGCCGGCGATGCCGACTTCGTCACAGCCTTGCGGCAGGATCACGTAATCGAAACCCGCGCCCGCGAGCAGCGAACCGGCCACCGGCAAGCCGAAGTTCATCGTGATCGGCACCACTTTGTTGTCTTTGTAATACTTGCTGACGACCTGCCACATGTGCGAGCCGGGGGAAATTTGAAAAGTTCCGACGTTACCCCAGCGAAAGTTCATACGGTTATAACCGAGGTCGGTGCCGCCTTCAAAATACTCGCCGGCAATCAATCGATTGCCGGAACCGACGGTCAATTCGGGTTCGATGTCGGTATGACGGATCGGCACGACGTAGTCGTTTGCTTCCGCCGGTTTCTCATAAACTTCTTCTTGCACCGGCGCATCTTTTTGCTCGACGACGATCGGCGCGATCGGATGAGTGATGGCGTAGGCCAATTTTCGGGTCCGGTCGGCGTGGTCTTTCCAGCCGAACATTTTGTTGATGACGTTCATATCACCGAACAAATTAGTGACGCAGCGATGCTGCGGTTTGCCTTTGACGTTATTAAAAAGGATTGGGCAGCCACCGTCGAGTTTTTTTTGAATGCCGGTGAGTTCCAGGTTGGGGTCGACCTCTTTATCGGTGACGATGATATCCCCTTCTTTTTTCATCCATTCGATGGCACTCCGTAGATCTCTGGCTTCTTCCGGCGATGCCCCGTCTCGTTTTGCGTTTGCCATTGCTTTCCTCCGAATCGTTTATGTTTATTCTGGCCGCGATATCTACGTCAGCGTAAAAAATAGGTCCTGCATTTGAAACCAACCACGAACATTTGAGACCAAACCCGAGTAATAATACGGGGATGAATTTCAGATTCTAGAAGTTTGGACGGTCCTAATGCCTATATGAATTTTTTCTTGAAGTCAACGAACGCGGTGGCCGGCGCGCATCGTTTTCACTCGTGCGCGGAATGATTGTCCCGCATCGCAACGACGCTGCGCGAAGCATTTGTTGGCGCGCGTTACCCTTTACAGTTAACCCACGGCTTGCTATCAATCTTTGAATTCTTTGCGGATGTTTGCAGGAGATACTCTATGACGGATGGTGTGCCGCGTTCCAAACAAGACTGGCTTCTCATCGTCGGACTGTTCTGTTTTTTCTTTTCCGGCGCCGCGGGTTTGATTTATCAAGTGGTGTGGACGCGTATGCTGACGCAGATTTTCGGCAACACGACGTACGCGATCGCGACGGTGTTGTCGGCGTTCATGGCGGGACTAGCGATCGGCAGCTATTGGTTCGGCAAGATCGCCGACCGCGGCAAAAATGATTTTGTTCTCTACGGTATTCTCGAAGCCGGTGTCGGTGTTTACGGATTTCTCGTGCCGTGGCTGTTCGCCGGCGCGCAAAAACTTTACGGCCCGATCTTCGGCCTCAACCAATCGTATCCATTTATATTTAATCTCGTGCTGTTTTTTCTGTCCTTTGTTTTGTTGGTTTTTCCAACCTTGCTGATGGGCGCGACGTTGCCGGTGCTGAGCCGGTTCTTCGTCAAGAGTTATGCGCAGTTCGGCCGTCGGGTTGGCGATCTCTACGCCACCAACACGCTCGGCGCGGTGATCGGCTGCGCCGCGGGCGGTTTTGTACTGATCCCGACTCTCGGCATGCGCGCGACGGTGTTCGTTGCCGCTAGTGTCAACCTGGTGATCGCCGCGGTGATTCTCATCGTCGACAGGCTGCGCGACAAAATGCCATTGCCCGCCGAGCAGGAAACGGCGGAGACGGTGAGCGATGCGCCGGCAACCGAGAACGGCTCGTCGTCATCGAACCGTGCGCTTGCCTGGGTGGTTTTAACATCGTTCGCGCTCTCCGGCTTCGCCTCCTTGGTTTATGAGAACGCTTGGACACGCGCCTTGACCCTGGTCATTGGCAGCTCGATTTATTCTTTCTCGACGATGTTAGTAACTTTCTTGATCGGCCTAGCGCTCGGCGGGTTTTTCTACGCACGGGTGTTGGGCGGCCGGGAGGCGCGTTTGAGCACCTTCGGTTTGATCGAGCTCTGGGTCGGCTTATCAGCGTTGGCGACGATTCCGCTTTTTGAAAAACTGCCATTGATCTTCGTCCGGTTGCTGCACGGCTTCGGCGACACCTTTACCGTGTTTCTCTATCTGCAAATATTTCTGTCGGCGCTGGTGATGTTCGTGCCAACGATTCTCTTGGGCATGACGTTTCCTCTGGTCGCGCGTTTGTTCACCCAAAGCTTGTACCGCGTCGGTAGCGGCGTCGGCAGTTCCTATGCGGCCAATACCGTCGGCGCCGTACTCGGCGCGTTTGCCGGCGGATTTATTTTGATCCCCAACCTCGGGGTGCAGAACACGATCATTTTCGCCGTGGTGATGAATCTTTTGATCGGCGCTTGGCTGTTGATTTGCGATCACAAGCTCGCGCCGTTGCCGCGTTATACTCTCGGTGTCGCCGTGTTGGTGCTGGCGGCGATCGTGCCGTTCAAGATTCGCCGCTGGGATCCGAGCATCCTCACCAGCGGCGTAACGGTGTATGCCGACCGTTACGAGTCGCTGCCGACCGACAGCTTGCGGCGGGAAGAGATGAAGCGCGACGACGTACTGTTTTACCGCGAAGGTTTGACCACTACGGTGAGCGTTCATCGGATCACCGGCAGCGATTACCTGTATTTTCGCTCCAACGGCAAAATCGACGGCTCCTATGGCGACGCGCTGAGCCAGTTAATGACCAGCTACATCGCCATGATGCTTAACCCGAAAGCCGAAACCGCGCTGACCATCGGTCTCGGCAGCGGCATGTCGGCCAAGGCGTTGGCAACTTTTAAGTCGCTCAAGGACATCGAAGTCATCGAAATCGAACCGGCCATGATTGAAGCGAGTAAGTTTTTTGACCGCGCCTCGGTCAAGATCGATAAGTTTCCCGACGGCGTGACATTCCCCGCCGACGATTCCAAGAGCCGGATTTGGTATAACGCGAAAGAAGAGCGGCTCTATTACAAAGGTGTGATGGAACCTGAAGCGCGCACCGAGCTGATGAAGCGCTCCGAGGATCTTAACTACCGCGGCGCCATCGACCGGTTATCGCGCAATGCGCGTCATTCGCGCCATTCGAGCGTCCTCGAAGACCCGCGGGTGCGGGTGATTCCCACCGACGGCAAAAATTATATTCTCGCCACGCCGAAATTCTACGATGTCATTACCGCCGAGCCGTCCAACCCGTGGATCGCCGGCATCGCCAACCTTTACACGCGCGAATTTTATTCCGTCGTCAAATCGAAGATCAAAAACGACGGCATTTTCGCCCAGTGGTTTCACAATTATTCGATGTCGCCGGACGACTTCCGCATGGTGTTTCGGACCTTCGCCGAGGCGTTCCCCTACGTTTCACTGTGGAGCATGAAAGAAAGCGACTTCCTTCTCATCGGCAGCAAGACGGAACAGAAGTTCAATTATCCGGCGGTCAAAGCGATTTATGACAACAACAAAATGCTGCAATCGGATCTCGATTATCTCGGCCTTTCCGATGTCTACGCGGTGCAGGGTTTTTACCGGATGAATCGAGAAGGTTTTCTGGCGTTTTCCAAAGGCGCGTCGATCAATACCGACGACGGCGCACAGTTGGAATTCTCCGCGCCGAAGAGTTTGCGCCGCTCCACCACCGAACTCAACCGTAAGATCATGACGCCATTTCTGGTCGACAGCCCGCCGTGGTTAAAAACGTCAGCGCTGCCGGTGCCGCAAGCCATGCACCATTTTTACATGGCACAATCCTACTCGGCGAGCGTTTCACGCGGCCGGGCGTTGAATGAATTAGAGGAGGCAATTCGCCTCGAACCCAAGAACCCGAGATTTCACCTGCTCAAGATGAAAATTCTTTTGGAGCAGGACAAAAGCGCCGAGGGCGCCAAGGAAGCGTTTGCAGCCCTGGAGCAGGGCGCAGAATACATTCCTGACGTTCTGGCGATGAGCGACGAATTTTATTTGCCCGATGCCAAGGAAGTGTACGGGAAAATAATCAAAATGGGCAGCAAAGAGGTTTTACCTTATCTGGGCTTGGGAAATATCGCGCTTCATTCCGGCGATCTTCCGGAAGCGGAGAAATGGTTCGTGCAGGCGCGCGATCTCCACCCGGAACATCCGGCCGTTCTGCTCGCCTGGGGAAGGTGGAACCTAGCGAGTGCTCAGCGTTTGAAGGACGAAGCCCAGAGCAAGAAACTGCTGCAGGAAGCGCGCGTGTTATTGGAAAAGACGCGTGCCAAGGGCGAGGACTCGGCAACTTTCTATTCAGAAATGGGCGCGGTCTACTACAAGCTTGCGATGTGGGAGAAAGCCGCTGAGGCTTATGAGCAGGCATTGCGCATGCGGCGGCGCCGCACCGATTTGCGCTTTGCGCTAGGTCAATCCTATGCCCAGTTGGGGAAGATCAACCAAGCTGAACAAAAGTATCGCGAAATTCTTTCGCTCACTGCCGATGACGCCGAAGCGTTGAAAGCGCTGCAGGATCTGGGCAAACGGTATTAGAAGAGAATTCGGAAGACAGGAGTCAGAAGTCGGCAGTCAGGAATTGGGTGACTGCTCCACGCTCGCCCCTTGGCACTGTCTGAGCTGCGTTTTGAATTGAAGGCCTTCGGCTAACTGCCGCGGGCCTTTTCATTTTTTCGGCCTTTGAAGTTCTTGCTGCTAGCATTTATGCTGGCGTCTATTCGATGTGCCACCCAGGAGGTTTCCAGTGTTGACGGAAAAAATCGGTGTGATCGGTGCGGGAAAAATCGGTTCAGCGATCGCGCGCGGCGTTATCGGCGCGGGGCTTACCGCGAAAGAGAACGTAATGGCTAGCGATGTCAGCGAAGCGCTGCGTCAGGCGGCGGGCGATGAACTAGGCATCAAAGTCAGCGCAGACAACGCTACACTCTGTGACTTCGCCGACATTGTCATTCTCGCCGTCAAACCGCAGATCGTCGACTCGGTAGCCCGCGAGATCGCCAAAAAGCTCGGCGCGAAAAAATTGTTGGTGTCAGTCGCCGCCGGCGTGCCATTGGCGCGCATCGAGGCTGGTTTGGCCCAAGGAGCGCGCGTCGTCCGGGTGATGCCCAACATTGCTTGCGTCGTCGGCGCCGGCGCGGCGGGCTACGCTGGCGGCGCCCATGCGACCGCTGCCGACTTGGAGAAGGTCGGCGCGATTCTCAACAGCTTCGGCGTCGGTATGGCGGTGGAAGAAAAATATTTGGACGCGGTCACCGGCCTCAGCGGCAGCGGGCCGGCTTATGTATATCTATTCATGGAAGCGCTCGCCGACGGCGGCGTGCAGGTCGGCCTCGCGCGCGACGTCGCGCTCAAGCTCGCCGTGCAAACCGTCTACGGCGCCGCGAAAATGGCGTTGGAAGCAAACAAGCATTTAGGCGAGTTGAAGGACGAAGTCACTTCACCCGGAGGTACGACCATCGCCGGCCTCTACGCCATGGAGCAAAAAGGTTTTCACGGCACCGTGATGGAAGCGGTGGTTAGCGCGACCAAACGCTCACAGGAGTTGGGCAAAGGGTAACGAGTTGGCTGCGAGTATGCGGCGGTTTGTCGAACGACGAGGAGGAAGAGTATAAAACCAATCTCGACGAGTTCCGCTCCTTCGCGGTGAAAAGTCCTTTGGTCTATTTCATTAACGATCGCGCCAGCGCTCGACGTCGCGTTTGTCGACGTAGCCCGGTTTGCCGCCTTGTTTCGATTCGACTCTCAGCCAGTCGCCTTCGGCGCGCAAGACGTTGACCTTGACGTCGGCTGGGACTCTCGCGACGGTCGGGTATTTTGTTCCCGGCCCTTCGTGTAGGTCGAGTTCCTTCAGCGTGCGGTACGGGCCGGCGATTGGATTGGTGCTCGCACTGGTTTGCGCGGCCGGTTCCGTCGTTAACGGTTTAGCGAACTGTTCGTCGATGTAGCCCGGCTTGTCGCCGTGTTTGGATTCGATCTTCAGCCAGAAACCTTCTTTGCCGACGACGTTGATATTGATGCCCTTCGGTAGCGTCGTGACGACTTCGTGGAAGTTCCCCGGCCCGCTGCGCAGCGGCACGTCGGCCGTGGTTGTATACGCTCCTTTCGTAGTTTGAGCATAGGACCAAACGTTTAGTAGACCCAGCGCAACGATGAAAAAAAATATTCGCAACGGTATCACAAATATGCGTCTCATGACTGCGTCTCTCCTTTGAGTTGGCACGAGGCTATTTTTTCTTCCAATTTCCCGGACCGTCCTGTATCCACCAGCCTGGGCGCGCTTGATCGAGCCAGCTTTTGGCGAAAATGGTCTTGATCTTGGCGATGCTTTCTTTCTGGAAGCCGTTGGCTTTGGCGATCTCGGCGTAGAGATTTTCCCGGTCGCGGTTTTCGGCGTCGACGAGTTGCTGGGTTTCGGCGCGCTCTTTGAGATTGAGCCCTTCGGTGCTGCGGATGGCAAGCAGGCCGTCCTGAGCGATGCCAATGTTACCACGATCCATAAACGGCATGATGGCCGCGCTTCGCGCTTTGATCGAATCTTTCAACGCGCGGATACCCGGATTGGACACATTGATGTCGGCTTCCTGGGCCTGGGCTTCACTGACTAGCGTCATCGCTGCTAAACGCAACGGCGAAAACAAGTTGAAACTCTGCGGCGCGGGCATTTTTGCCGGTCCGGCGACGTCGCCCCAAGTTTCCTTAACGATTTGTTCCGCGGCGCGCTCGACGGCGGCGGCCGGAAAGTAAATGTTCACCGTCACGCAAGCGCTGATCAGGAACGCGGCCATTATTAACATTCGATTTAGCATAGTTTCTCCCATCTATTTGACGTTTGGTTTGTCGGATTTGATACGCTCCAGCCGCCGCAAAAGTTCAGAAAAGGCGATATTTTGCGTGTGGCTCACGATATTAACCGTCGGCGGCAACAGGCTGCCGACTACGAGCATTTCTTTATCACCCTGGCTTTCGACGCCGCGCAAGGTGAGCCGGTCGTTTTTCAACGTCGCTTTGAAGCCGAGCTTACTGTAGCGAAAGCTGTCGAAAAAACTCGCCAGGCCGCCATAAAGCGCGCCAGCCTCTTGGCCGGAGCTTAGCACGGTAATCTTATTGAGTGCCTCGACGCTAATCCGCTGCTCGCCGCCGCGGTCGACCGAATGCAGATCGGCGCGCAGTTCGGCCGGTTGACCATCGGTCAAGACGAGTTCGTCAATCGTCCCTTCCAGAATGCCTGAGATGCGGCCGAAGGCAAACGTCTTCGAGAGCTGTTCCAGCTGTATATTGTCAAGCTTGGCATCGAGCTTGATCGACGCCAGCGCTGAAAAGGGATTTTCAATTTCCAATCTGCCCATGCGCACGCGACCGCCGAATACTTCGGCTTGAATCTCGCCGCCGGTGCGTAGCGTTGTGCCGATTGACTGCACTTCAGGAATCGAACCCGTCATCGTGCCGCTGAAACGCGGCCAATCTATCGCTTCAGTTAACTCTTGCAGCTGCAGCTGCTTGGTTTCGGCTGAAAAGGAGACTTTCCTCGGATCATTTATGATGTCTGGCCAGAAAAGATTGCCGATCTCCACCGTGCCGCCAAAGACGGCCATACGAATGGGCTGATGCAGGCGCAGGCTGTTGTTCGCGAGAGACAAGGACGTGCTGACCCTTGGGATGGTTTGCTTGGCGAAGCGCGCCCGTTCGATGGTGAGCGTTCCGATGCGCGGATTGCCCGACGACTTCGCTTTCGCTTGAGCTAAATTTACCTGAAACGGCAGCTCGAGGGCGAAAGGTCCGATCCGCCAGTCATTGGATTTCGCGGTTAGCTCGGCGCCTTTGAGAGACAGCTCGCCTTCGGCGTTGAGTGTGTCAAGGCTGCCTTGGAGTTCGAGCTGGAAGGCCATCTGGCCTGCCAGGTTCAGCCGGTCGAGCACGGGATATTGGCGTTTGAAGGTTTCGCGCAGAAAAAACTCGAAAAATCCGTTCGGCGAAAAACTCGCGCTCTGCGCTCGCAAGCGGAACTCCGGGTTTTCCATCAAGCGTTCGATGGCGCCGTTAGCGTCGACGGTGCCAATGGCCGCGAAGTTCACACTACAGCGCCGGCAGTCGAGCCGGTCTCGGTTGCGAACATAGTCAACCTCAAGATCGACGACCGGCTTCTGAAGTTTTACATCGCCGAAAAACTTTCCCCACAATATCTCGCCGTTGTCGGCGCTGATTTTGCCGCTAACGGTGGTTATCTGTTTTTCCGAGTCGACCATGAGTTGAAGCGGGCCGCGCAAATTTAAATTCTCGCCAATTTTCGTGCTATCCGGGGAGTTGAACTTCGCGCCGGTGGTTTCGACGCGACCATTGAGCTTTATCAAGGGTTGTTTCGCTTGGTAGTCGAACGTTGCATCGATTTGCAACTTCTCCGCCGCGGCCTGCCAACGGTCTTTGGGCGTGTAGGTTAATTTCTCAGCGCGTATTTTTGTTTCCTTGAAACGAAGCGTCGGGTTGGTCCATTCAAATGGCGCCGCAACAGTCGCGCTGGCGATGACAACATCGTCGCCGCGCATCTGTAACTTGTCGCTCTGGATTGTTCCCTTGGTCACCAGCGCATTCCACGCGCCTTGCAGGTCCAACTCGAGTTGCCCGTGGCCTTGGTAGTTCCAATGATGCATGGGCGCGGGCAAGTGCGACTTGAGAGCTTCCACCGGTAGCTCGCGCAGTGTGATCTTGGCATTAACGCTTGGTGTTGGCGGGGTAAACGTGATTTCCCCGGCCCCGCTGCCTTTGCCGAGATGAGAGTGGAGGGAGAATTCTTTGACTCTCAGCGTCTTATTCGCGATTGAATAATTGGCGGTAAACTTCGCGCTGGCATTTCCCTTGGCAAGCTGAAGCGCCACGGGGCTCACGCTATGGGGAAAATCGGCGATGGTCGTTGCGCCCGAAATGCTTGCCTCGGTAACATTGGCATCGATAGCGACCTGCGTGTTGAGTGTACCTGTGAGTTTGTAGGCGCCGACGGCGAGATTGTCGAACTTGCTCTCAATCATCGCCTCGGCCGGCTGTTCCGCCGGCGCGCGCAGCTTGAGCCGTAGATTTAACAATTCCGCTCGCTCCGTCGTGCGCCGGCTAAAAATTCCTTTTGACTGTTTCGGCCGGACGATCAGTTGAGAATCTAGATCGCGTAGTTGGCCTTTGATCGCTAGCTCTGCTTCGCCATGGAATTGCGGCACATCGGCGCGCAGATTTACTCCCGATTGCCCTCCCAGGTTTAGGTTCTCTGCGCTCAAGGTGATGTTCGGCAACTGGAATAGAGTCTTGCGGCCTTTGCGCACCACGATCGTGCCATCCCGGATATTTAGATGGCGCAAGCCGATTTGCGCCGGATGGCTGCGCGGTGCCTTCATCATCTCATCGATGTCGAGTTGCAGCTCAGGCTTTTCAAACTCCAAGCGACCGAGCGTGCTGGACCCTAAATCGAATGGATTGAAGCTCACGCTTAGACGCTCGGTGGTTAGCTCAAACTGCGGTGCTTTGGAAAGTTGCACGGCGGCCGCGACGATGCCGAAAGGCAGACGGTAGCTCAGCGCGCCGGCACGAACGGTGTAACCGCTGCGCGCGGAAATTTCCGCTTGGAGCCAATCCCTAAATACATTGGAGCGAACAACACTCAACAGGGTGACAATGAGGAGGCCTAAGAATGCGAGCACAAGAAGCAAGATTCTCCGACCGGTGCGCGCCGAAACGGCCATGAGAAAAACGATACAGGTTGACGAATCTCACGGCAACTCCGTCTCAGCATTATCTTGCCCGAGCTTGCGCGTGCAATAAAATCGTTTGATTGACTTCGCATTTTTGACTGACGTATAAGCGGCGTATTGCCGGCGTGGGTGAATCTGCTCGCTGTTTGCCATTACTGTTTCTAAATCAATCAGGAGGGATGATGTTAAAAGAATTCAAAGAATTTATTGCCCGGGGAAACGTCGTCGATTTGGCAGTGGCCGTGGTGATCGGCGCCGCGTTCGGCAAGATCGTTACATCATTTGTCGAGGACGTGCTCATGCCGCCGATCGGGTTGGCGCTGGGCAAGGTCGATTTTTCCAACTTGTTTCTCAATCTATCCGGAAAAGACTTTCCCAGTGTGGCTGCGGCCAAGGCGGCCGGGGCGGCGACGCTGAACTACGGCATGTTTTTTAACCATATCATCAATTTCGTGATCGTCGCTTTCGCGATTTTCATGCTGGTCAAACAGATCAATCGAATGCAGGCTCCACCGGTTGCTCCAGCCGCGGCGCCGACGAAAGAGTGCCCGCACTGCCTGGCGATGATCCCGATCAAGGCGACCAAGTGCGGACACTGCACGTCGGACTTGAAATAGTATTGAGGTGTTTTGTCGCGACGGCTCATTGTAAATGTCCCCAAGTAAGATGACCATGATACGTCTGTTGAAGCTTGGCTTGTGGCTAGTCCCGGTTGTGGCGGCGCTCGTAAGCGCAGCTTGGGCCGCGGAAAGGACGCCAACCCGCGAAGTGCAAATCGCTGCGTTAGCGTTGCCGACAGGCGCGCGCGCGGATTGGCAACAGTGGGATTCGTTTTTGACGTTTGCGGTCAAACGATTGGGGCAGGAGTTGCGCCCGGCGCAGCGCGATCAAGTGGGCGAAGTTTTTCTCGATGCCCGCTATCAACTGACTCAAACGGTCGCCAGCGGCGCGCCCGACCCGGTGCCCAGTTTGTTTTTAACGAGTTGGGACCGTTTAGCGCCGGTGTTGAAACGGTCGCTGTCGACTCTCTCGCCGGCGAGCGCGGCCCAGTTCACCAGCTTCATCAGCGCCATGGATGGGATTAAGTCCTTGGCTGGCGTCGGCGCTCAATTCGGTTTGTTCCGCATCACCCCCGACGCCTTGCGCGGCGCGGCAAAGTTTCTCGACACGAGCAACAGCGATCCGTTAGCCTATTCGCTCGACATCGACGCCGCGCTTAGAAGTTTTCTCGGTTTCACCAGCGCGCTGCCATCGGCTCGTCCGTCGCCGCAATTGGAGCAGGGGAGGTTGCAGCAATTGCGCGAGAAAGCCTCGGCTGCGTTGAGATTGCTAGATGCGCGGGTGGCCCATGCGGCGGCGGTCGACTTCGACCGCTTGAATCAATGGGTGCCGGAGCAGCAGGAGATTCAAGATTATCTGGTCGAGGTACGCCAGTTACTGACGGAGACGGCGGACAAAGTATTTGCCAAATCGGCGTTGGCGCCGAATCATCAGCGGCTCTATCGGCAAATCGTTTTCGCCACGGGCTGGCAAGAAAGCTGCTGGCGCCAATTCATAAAAAAAGGCGCGAAGCTGACGCCGTTGGCATCGAGTACGGGCGACGTCGGCTTGATGCAGGTTAACCGCATCACCTGGCGCAACCTCTACGATGTTAAAGGACTAAACGGCGATATCAGTTACAACGGCAACGCCGGCGCGGAAATCTTGCATTACTATTTGACTCGCTACGTGATTCCCAAAAAAGAAGATAAACAACCCGGCGGCCACTTGGCGCGGTCAACCTATTCAGCCTACAACGCCGGACCTGGCGGGGTGGCGCGCTATCGCGGCGTGCGCCAGAGTGCGACGTGGAAAAAAGTCGACGACGCTTTCTGGACAAAATTCCAATCAGTCAGCTCCGGCCAGGAAATGGCCGTGAAAAGCTGTTACAGCAGGTGAGCCTTCATCTAATAAACTACAAATGGCGTGGCGATTCCTTGCGCCCGAACTATTTTAAGCGAAAATTCGATCTCGCCTCAAGCAGCTGATAATTTTCTTTTCCATCTGTCGCTGGACCTCCGCGATAAAACGGCATGGTAGCGGCAACGGGCCCGAAGAAAAACAGCTAAACGCCCGAGCGACCCTTTCTCATATCATTGGTAAATCAAACATGGCCGCAAACCTAAAAGACGAACCAGCGGCACGATAAATGGTTGAAATTGGGAGGCAATAGTGACCGATCGGATGATATACTGATTTAAATACGCGAAAATATTACTGTCGTGGCAACGTCAATATGTCAGGTTAATAGCAACGAAAAAATGTCAGGGTGGCAGTTCATGGTGCAGGGTTGATTGATTGGAAATAGGTCCATCGAGGAAGCCTTTCCGCTTGTTGTTGGCCCCTGTCATACTCACTTTGCTACTACAACGCGAAAATATTACTTGACATACCCGGAACGTTGTACTAATTTGGCCAAAATTTTCGCATCAAATTTTGGGGAGGCAAAAATGACTAAAAACAACAAATATCTGGCGCTGACGGCGCTAGGTTTTTTCATGGCGGGTTGTACTGGGTTAACCAGGAACCAGGCTGCGCTTGTGGGCGCTAGCGTTTGCGGTGTCATGGGCGGCGCGGGCGGCGCAGCTGTCGCGCACCAAGGTGTCAACGGCAAACATCGTAACGAGGCTTTAGGAGCTGCGATTGGCGCGGTTACCGGCGCATTGGTCTGCGGTGGTTTGGCTTACTTATTGACTGAAGATCCAAAGCCAGCGCCGCCGCCACCGCCACCACCACCTCCGCCACCACCTCCGCCGCCTCCACCGCCTGCGCCAAAGCCGGCACCACCACCACCGCCGCCGCCGGCACCCAAGCCCGCGCCAGTGGTTGAGCGGACGATTATTCTGGATGACGTGCTCTTTGATTTCGACAAGAGTAACATCAAGTCGGAAGCGGGCGCGATCTTGGATCGGCTGGTCGCTTTCATGAACGAGAATAAAGACAAAAAGGCGAGCTTGGCCGGCCATACCGACAGCGTCGGTTCAGATGCGTACAACCAGGCTCTGTCGGAACGGCGCACAGCTTCGGTGAAAGATTACGTCGTGAAGAAGGGTGTGGATGGCGGACGCGTCTCTGGACAGGGTTTTGGCGAGAGCAAGCCGATCGCGGATAATAAAACCGCTGAAGGCCGCTCCAAAAACCGCCGCGTCGAGATCAAAGTCAACTAATTTAGGCTGACGAGGGCTGTCAACATGCGGATGCTAGGAAAAGTGAAAATTCTTTTCTTGGCATCCGCATTTTTTTTCCCAACCGTCGTCCCGGCGCAGGTTCCCAACTTCAAAGCGATCGAAGCGCGCGTTCTGGAGTACCGCAAGTGGCTCGACTTGGCCGGAGTAGGCGGGACACGTTTTTGGCTTAGACTCGACAGCAGCAAACGACCCCATCGTCTCTACATCGGTGAAGGGTTCATGCAGGCTGACGCTGAGGCCAAAGAAGAGTTCATCGAGGTCTTTTCACGTTTTCTTGCCGGACATCCAGAGAAGAATATGCTCATCGATATCTACGACCCCACGACTAACAAGTGGATCGGTGAGTACGGCTTCGGCGGTTTTCGTCTCTTCTGACTTCTACCCAAATCGAGATCGTTTCCCTCTAGTTAAATCCGCTCGCTGCTAGTACGGCTGCGTGCGTCGTCACGCACGACATGCCAATTGTGTTCCACGGTCGGTGCTTGCTAAATTCCGACTATGGCGTCGTTGATACAGCTGCGCGATCACGCCCGGCAAATTTTTGCCACCGGCTTGGCATCTGCCGATCCCTTGGAAGCAGTCAAACGGCATGTGACGCTGAACGGTAGTTGGCTACGGGTTGGCGGAACGGAGTATGACCTAGCGGAAATTCGCCACGTCTACGTCGTCGGCTGCGGCAAAGCCGCAGCTCGGATGGCTTTGGCGCTTGAAGAAATTCTTGGCGCACGCATCGCCGACGGCGCCGTGGTCGTCAAGTATGGTCATGGGACGCCGTTGACAACCATCCAGATCATCGAAGCGGGTCATCCGATTCCTGACGAGAATGGAGTTACTGGCGCGCGGCGAATCATGGAGATCGTGGCCAATACCGGCGTAGCCGATTTGATACTGTTTGTGGTTTCCGGCGGTGGCTCGGCGCTTTTGCCGATGCCGGTTGCTGGGCTGACGTTGGCAGACAAACAAACTACGACTCAATCCCTACTCATGTGCGGCGCGAGGATTGGCGAAGTGAATGCCGTGCGCAAGCATCTCTCACAACTAAAAGGCGGCCGACTGGCCGCGTTAGCCCAGCCGTCCAGAATCATTGCACTGATTCTTTCCGACGTCGTCGACGATGTCCTCGAAGCGATCGCTTCGGGGCCGACGGTTGCCGATACGACGACGTTCACGGACTGTCGCGAAATTATTCGGCGTTACGAACTTACCAACAAGATAGCCCCGGTAGTGCTTAATTTCTTAGATGGTGGCGCGCGCGGCGAGTTTGCCGAAACACCCAAGCCATCCAACCCGATTTTTCAAAATGTCCAAAACCTTATCGTTGGCAGCAATCGTTGGGCGTTGGCGGCGGCAAAACAGAAGGCCGAAGCGTTGGGATATCATGCGCAGATTGTTTCCAGCGCTATCGAAGGCGAGAGCCGCATGGTCGCGCAGTCCCACGTCGCGCTGGTGAAAAGTGTTCTGCAACAGAATGAACCGATCCCGCGACCGGCATGTTTGCTCTCCGGCGGCGAAACGACCGTGACTGTTCGTGGTGATGGCGTGGGCGGGCGCAATCAAGAGTTTGCCCTGGCTGCCGCGCTCGCGCTGAATGATGCGATGGGCCGGCTGAAAGACGTGGTCATTCTCAGCGCTGGAACGGACGGTACGGACGGGCCGACGGACGCCGCAGGAGGAATTGTCGACACAACAACAATTCGGCGCGGCGAGTTGAAAGGGCTCGACGCGCAGAAGTTTCTGGCGCGCAACGATTCCTATCGCTTTCTCCAAGCGACCGGCGATTTGTTCATCACCGGACCCACGCTCACTAACATCATGGACCTGCAAATTATCCTCGTGAACTGAGTATTTTCGCAGACGCGGTTTTGCACGACGATGGTATTTTTATTGGCCGTCTACATTTGATTAGAATTTCACATTTTCGCAGTTGAAATGGCATTTCAATCATGATTACAGTGCCAATCTTCGACGACGAAACAGAGCGGATTTCAGTGACGGGAGCAGGCCAATGATAGACGTCAGTTTGAAAGGAATGCGTTGTCGCGCGGCGCAGGAAATTCTCGATATCGACGGCACCATCGGCGAATCAACCGAGGGGACGATCGTCTATGAGCTCGAAGGCGAAGGCGGTCAGTTAGTCAACGTTTGCTGGGACGACGGCACACGCTCGCTGGTTTCGTCCGAAGAGATTGTGATTACCGATCCGGTAACCTGGCAGTAACTGGCTAAATCGTTGCCGATAATTTTGGTGTCCGTAAACTATAAGTCGTTTAGTTCACTTGCGTAAACGTTCCAACCCGTAAGGTTCATTTTGTTTTCAGCTGTTCTAGTCGGTGAGTCAACCCAATAGTTCGACTGGTCTCAGAGCCTAAAGTTCCATAAAATTTCAATATTATTCCCACTATTCCGGGGTTCCAGGCAATACTTACTGATAAATACGACTAAAGTTGTATTGATTTACGCGCGCTATAAGCATAAAAACCTAGATCTGGTAGTTAGCTCTTATAAGACCTAAGTAATATTAGTTCGAGTACAAAATTTAAAGGGGGGTGTGTATGGCAAAACAGGGCAAGTTTTTCACAGCGATGAGTTTCGGATTGGTCGCTAGCCTCGCTGCGGTCTGGCCGGTACAGGCACAGAGCGACATCGAGGAGCAGATCAAAGCGTTGGAGTCGGAGGTTCAAAAAATCGAGCCTCTGAAGGATCAGATCGAGCGGCTGAGATATCAGCAGTTGGAGATGAAGAAGGAAGCGACGGCGGCTGCGGCCGAGATGCCGACCTTTTCGTATCGACCGGGACGCGGCATGACGATCGCGGCGGCGGACAAGAGCTGGTCGTTCAACACGACGTACCGGATCAACATCTACAACTACAATATTATTGGCGGCAAGCCGAACTTTAACGACGGCCAAGAGCGCAGCTCGGGTGCCACACAAGGCGAGTTGTTTCCTCGGCGTAACCGGCTCTACACGACAATGTGTTGGCAGGATTGTTTTTTCCAGTTTGAGACTTCAATCGACGGCGAGACGGCCGAGCGGGAGGCTTTATTCCGTGACAATGAGTTCATGGTCGGTTTCAACCAGTTGAATCCGTATTTTCCGTATTTCTCCATCGGTCTCAGACGAGGGGCCGGCAAGACTCACGTTGGCCGTAGCTCCGATAACGACGGCAAGATGGAGCATAGCGTGATCCTTGACGGCTTTGCCTGGGGTGGCGACGGATCGCACGCAGGCATGGGTATTGGCTGGGAGGGCGTAGATATCGGGACGGGTGAATACGATCTATTCCTCAACTACGTGACCAGCCGCCAGGGAACGCACCAGGAGTTCATCAACGACGACCGCAAAGGAATCATGGCGTATGTCGGTGGCAGACCGTTCGCCAACACCAAGAGCAAATGGCTCTCCGGGTTGGAAATGGGTGTTGGTTATCAAGGGCATTCACTGGATCGACCGGAGAATTCCCTTGATGATACGAGCGCTGTTGAAATTCGCGTTCGTAATGTGGAAAGACGTGGACGGTTTGATTATTTCCGTCCCGCCGCTCTCGGGCAGAATGTTGCTAATTGCCAACTCGACGACGTTTGTAGCTCTCAAAACGTCGGTTCCGGATGGGGCCATGTATTTATTCCTGGTTTGAAGTGGACGGTTGGTCCGTACATGTTCCGCGCGGTCTATGTTTTTACCCGATATAACAGCGTGGATCCTGGACTGGGTAGAGGCATGTCGGGCAAAGGTTGGACGATCGACAACCAGCTCATGGTATGGAGCCCTAAGGGTTTCCTGACCGGCAGTCAAACGACGCCGAACACGGTCATGCTCTCCTTTGGTTTTGAGCGCGCGGACATGAATTGCGGCGCCGGCTGCGATGCATCGCCGGGTGCGGGGAATTTTCATTCCCAAACCATCCTTAACCGGGAAACGGCACTGTGGTATTGGATTCAACCGAGCTTGGGTGTTGGCATGTGGCATCACTACTGGACCTCGGCCAATACGCCTCTTAGAACCCAAATAGGCAGCGGTTGTAAGGATAGCAACGCAGAGGCGGCATCTGGCAAAGGTGCCGGCCGATCTTGCTCCATGCATTCGCTCAACACGGGTCTTCGGTTCCGCTGGTAATATCGGCTGAGCTGGAAAAGCACAAAAGGGGCGCGACCTTTCGCGCCCCTTTTTTTGTGCCTAGTATGGCAATTTCCGGATCAATGATGCCCTCACGGAGCTAAACGGATGAAGCGAGAGTTCCCACAATGCTGCCTAGTTTCACCATTATCAGTCTAATTTCCAAACTTACTTACCTTCCGGTGACACAAATCCACGCTTCAAACTCAAAAAGTAAAACTAAAGAAGTAAGTCTACGGCAAAACTGCCTGTTGCGAGCAAAAAAGACTGCTAAAGTCGTATTGATTTAAAACACGTATCAGCATAAAAATCGCGACATCGAATTAGACTTAGTAAGAGCTGGAAAGTTCGTAATATTTTAGGGAGGTGTGTATGGCAAAACAGGGCAAGTTTTTCACAGCGATGAGTTTCGGATTGGTCGCTAGCCTCGCTGCGGTCTGGCCGGTACAGGCACAGAGCGACATCGAGGAGCAGATCAAAGCGTTGGAGTCGGAGGTTCAAAAAATCGAGCCTCTGAAGGATCAGATCGAGCGGCTGAGATATCAGCAGTTGGAGATGAAGAAGGAAGCGACGGCGGCTGCGGCCGAGATGCCGACCTTTTCGTATCGACCGGGACGCGGCATGACGATCGCGGCGGCGGACAAGAGCTGGTCGTTCAACACGACGTACCGGATCAACATCTACAACTACAATATTATTGGCGGCAAGCCGAACTTTAACGACGGCCAAGAGCGCAGCTCGGGTGCCACACAAGGCGAGTTGTTTCCTCGGCGTAACCGGCTCTACACGACAATGTGTTGGCAGGATTGTTTTTTCCAGTTTGAGACTTCAATCGACGGCGAGACGGCCGAGCGGGAGGCTTTATTCCGTGACAATGAGTTCATGGTCGGTTTCAACCAGTTGAATCCGTATTTTCCGTATTTCTCCATCGGTCTCAGACGAGGGGCCGGCAAGACTCACGTTGGCCGTAGCTCCGATAACGACGGCAAGATGGAGCATAGCGTGATCCTTGACGGCTTTGCCTGGGGTGGCGACGGATCGCACGCAGGCATGGGTATTGGCTGGGAGGGCGTAGATATCGGGACGGGTGAATACGATCTATTCCTCAACTACGTGACCAGCCGCCAGGGAACGCATCAGGAGTTCATCAACGACGACCGCAAAGGCATCATGGCGTATGTCGGTGGCAAACCGTTCGCCAACACCAAGAGCAAATGGCTCTCCGGGTTGGAAATGGGTGTAGGTTATCAGGGGCATTCACTGGATCGACCGGAGAATTCCCTTGATGATACGAGCGCTGTTGAAATTCGCGTTCGTAATGCGGAAAGACGTGGACGGTTTGATTATTTCCGTCCCGCCGCTCTCGGGCAGAATGTTGCTAATTGCCAACTCGACGACGTTTGTAGCTCTCAAAACGTTGGTTCCGGATGGGGCCATGTATTTATTCCTGGTTTGAAGTGGACGGTCGGTCCGTACATGTTCCGCGCGGTCTATGTTTTTACCCGATATAACAGCGTGGATCCTGGACTGGGTAGAGGCATGTCGGGCAAAGGTTGGACGATCGACAACCAGCTCATGGTATGGAGCCCTAAGGGTTTCCTGACCGGCAGTCAAACGACGCCGAACACGGTCATGCTCTCCTTTGGTTTTGAGCGCGCGGACATGAATTGCGGCGCCGGCTGCGATGCATCGCCGGGTGCGGGGTCTTTTCATTCCCAAACCATCCTTAACCGGGAAACGGCACTATGGTATTGGATTCAACCGAGCTTGGGTGTTGGCATGTGGCATCACTACTGGACCTCGTCCAATACGCCTCTTAGAACCCAAATAGGCAGCGGTTGTAAGGATAGCAACGCAGAGGCGGCATCTGGCAAAGGTGCCGGCCGATCTTGCTCCATGCATTCGCTCAACACGGGTCTTCGGTTCCGCTGGTAATATCGGCTGAGCTGAAAAAGCAAAAAGGGGCGCGAAAGGTCGCGCCCCTTTTTTTTGTGCTTGATAGCGAGTCGATCTTGAGATGAAGTATCTTAACCTACCCCGATAAAGAGCAAATTTGCCACGCGTGTTGATGTTATCCGATTGCTCCAACGCTCGGCAGCTTTTCTCTCCTCAGATTCTTTGTGCGCAGATTGCTGCGTTAAGTTGATTCCTTGCTTAAAGCGGGAATCCGGCCGGGTCGGAACGGCTAATTCCCTGGAGTGAAAAATTCGGGGGCTGAGAACATAGCTTCGGGATCAATCGAATCGCGCCATGTCAGATTGTCACGAAGCTGCAAACTGCGATGCTGCGAATGCAGCTGTTTGGAAATTATGTCGTCGGAAGCAGCCTGGGTTCCCGTTTTCGCGGGAGCGACTGAAGGCAGAGAGGCTAGCTTGTCGCTGCTTCGGAACGTCTAGCTTTGCAGGTGAGGATAAGTTGGTGACCATTCCCCCGCGGTGCACCGCGGGGGAATGGTCTGTTGTCTAATTACCCTTGCCGTCGCCCTTTGCAGAGTCTCGTTGTTCGCGACGTCTTTCACGCTGGGCTTCGTCGGCCTCAGTTTCTAGATCGATGCCGACGCGTTCGGCCCCGGCAATCAGCTCGGTCCAATTGACCTCTCTGCCGTTGATATTCGCGATTTCTTTCTGGATGCCCTTGCGGATGATCGCACCGGGATCCCAGTAGGCTCGGTCGCTGGTGTATTGGTCGATGTATTCCAGCCAATCATTCAGTCCGGTGAGGCCTAGTTGAATCTCTTTCGCACCCCGCTGGCGATCGCCATCTCTCGATAGCGTCAAGCCAAGATATAGCGGCGCAAATGAGTCGTCGGGATGGCGCGTGCGAGCTAGCTCCAAGGCCTTTTGGGCCGCCTTATAATCCCCGCCGGAGTAGTGTGCTCGGCCGACGTAGGTCCAAACTCCTTCTTTCATCGGACCGATGCGGTAGTGGTAGTTCGGATCAATTTCCGAGGTGCGCTGAAAGTGTTGCAGCGCGAGCTTCGAATCACCGCGCAAGAGCGCGTAGCGGCCGCGCTGGAGATTACTGCCGGCGTCAAAAGAGGCGCACGCAGAAAGGTAAAAGGCAATTGGCAAGATTAAGAGTGAAAAACCTCCTCGTCTAGGTTTGGCCAATTTAGCAATGAAAGTTAGATCGTTCATAATCGTTCTCCTTTCGACAGATCGTGATTACGTTATCGCAAAATGGACTTGGAGACAATTCCCTCTTTGTGGTACACCTAAGCCACCCCCTTACGAGATTTCCGCGCCGAGCGCTTGGGTTTCTTACTTGGAGTGTCTGTCGAAATACAGCTGCATCGGTCGTTGGCACATATTTGACAGCCTCAGAGCCTTTGGATATCGTTTGTTGCACTATAGGTTGTCGCTGTAGACTTCTACGTTTTCAATATGGAGGTGGATTTGGTGCATAGCTGGATTAGTAAAATTTATAATTTGCCTACCGCATTCAGAGACGAAGTAGTTCGCCACAAGAGCATTTGCGGGTTGATGACAATTCAATTTTTGAGTTTGCTCATCATCTCGGGATGTGTTTCCCGGCCGGACTGGTTTATTGGCACTGGCGGTAAGTATAACGAGGCACACCTCGAACTTATCCGCGGGCGCAGCGGGGACTTGGACAAGGCGATCGGTAATCTTCAGACGGTCGTCCAAACGGATCCGACCTATAAGGACACCTTAACTTTGTTGGGTAGGGCGTACTATCGTAAGGGCCGTTACTCCGACGCCTATTCGATCACGCAGCGGGCTTTGGCAGTGAACAAAGACGATGAGATCGCCTGGCTAGTTTATGGCTTGGCCCAACTCAGAGTAGGCGAGAATGCCAAAGGGCTCGAGACGGTCAAGGGCGGGCTCACTTTGTTCGGTAAGGCGACGCGCGAGGGCTATCGCGGTTACAGCGCGTGGGACGTGCGCGGGACGGTGCGCGCCTCGCTCAATCGAGCAGTTTTTCAGGCCCTGAAAGGTCTGGAGGAGCGGGAGAGCCTAATTCAAACCACCGAGCAGTTGCTGACGCGTGTCGATGAGGAGGAGTGGGCTCAGCGCCACGACAAGGTCATTGAAAAGGCGACGAATGATGGGTAAAAGTCCGGGAAAAAGAGCGGATGAGCCGCAAAGAACGCAAAGTAAGAAATCTCTAACTCGACGCCGGGCGGGACACGCGTCATGCCGTCCGTTATTCGCTTTCGTAGTGTCAATTAGCAGAGGAGGTTGGCCATGCGAGCGATTCTTTACGCATTGATCGTGCTAGCGGTTGGCGTGACCCAGGGCGCGGCGCAGAGTCTGCCGCCGGAGTTGATCCGTTATGCCGACTCGATTCTCTACAACGGCAAAGTTCTCACCGCCGACAAAAATTTCACCGTCGCGCAAGCGGTGGCGGTGCGCGATGGCAAGATACTCGCTGTCGGCACCAACGCCGAGATTCAACGAATGGCCGGCCCGGCGACCCGCCGTGTCGATCTGGCGGGAAGAAGCTTGGTGCCGGGATTCATCGATAGTGACGGCGACAACGCCTTTGCCGGCGGCGACTTGTATAAAGACACCATGGTCAATGGCGTGGTCGGCAAAAAAGTTCGCGGCAAGAACGTGCCCGAGATGCTCGAGCAGGTGCGCAAGCTGGTGTCGCAAGCGAAACCCGGTTCCAACGTTTACGTACGCATGGCGGACGAGTTTGTCAGCGATCTTTCCAAATTGACCGCCAAGGATTTGGACAAGCTCGCGCCTGATAATCCGCTGATGCTTTCGCTATCCAGCTCGGAGGGCGTCGTCAACACGCTCATGCTGGAAAAGGCGTTCGCCGCTGGGCTACGCAAAGATCACTTTCAGGTCGTCAAGGATTCGAGTGGTAACCCCACAGGGCAAATGTTCAGCCAGGCGCTCGGTTTTGTCGGCTGGAACCTGCGCGATTGGCCGGAGTTGACCGAAGAGATATTTAAAGAGCAGGCGGAGATCATCGAGCAATTTCTCAGAGTCGGCGTGACCACGATCACCGGCCACGCCAGCGGTTACACGGTCACGATCGTCAGCCAGATGCATCATCAAGATCGCCTCAAGATGCGCATTCGCCCGACGCTAGATTTCGCGCGGCAAAATCCCATGGCCGACCAGATACTTCGGCGCACGCCTAACTTGGTGAACTTTAGTCTTGGCGACGATATGATTCGCATCGTCGGCGCCGCGGTCGGTCCGGTGGACGGCGCGTCGGACGACGGCGGCATTCTCACCAACGAAGCCAAGCGCAACGCGCACGCCGAGGTCAAAGGCGGACTCTATGGACGTAACAAATGGACTGGGCCCGAGTGGACTGGCAAGCAGTGGGGCGATTTGACCCTCGGGGAAAAGCGCGACACCGAATGGACGACGCTGCAATTGCTGCGCAAGCACGGCTGGAATATCAGCGGCAATCACAACATGGGCAGCGGCGCGACGACGATCGTTTTGGAAAGTCTCGCCGACGCCGAGAAGCAGTCCGAAATCAAAGTGCATAAAATGCTCGGCCGCAACGCGCTCGACCACAACCTGATCTGGGATCAGAAGTCGATCACGTTGGCCAAACAATTGGGCGATAAATTAGCCTTCGGTTTGAACTCGGAGATATTCAGCCAGCGCGTGGTGCGCGGCGAAGAAATGGTTTTCTCCCAATACGGCGAACAGATGCACAGCATGCAGCCGGTGAAGGAATTGCTCGGTGCCGGCGTGAACGTTCACCTCGAAGGCGGCAAGCCGGACGAGCCGCCGGTGTGGCGCATCGAACGATTCGTCACAAGGACGGATAAAAGCACGCGCAGCGCGCGCGAAGGGCGCGTGTGGGGGAAAAACCAAGCGATCGATCGCAAGCAAGCCTTGATGATGACGACCTATAATGCGGCGAAGTTCATGGGTGATGAAAAAATGCTCGGTTCCCTCGAGAAGGGCAAGTACGCCGACATGGTGGTGTTTAACGGCGACTACATGGCGGTGGCGGACGATAAGATCGACGAGTTACTCGTCGATTTGACGATCGTCGGCGGCAAGGTGGTTTATCAACGGACGGGAGCGAAGTAAGAACGCGAACTGCGCGCACCTCAGAGGGAAGAAGTTTAACCGCAAAGAACGTATAGACCGCAAAAAGAGAGAATCGAAGTGTGACGGCGGCGCACCTAGTTGTTGTCCTAACGCTCTGGCTCCTTGCGTTTTGCCCGGCGCTTGCCAATGCCGGGCATGAGAACCGGGATGTCACGACCATCGCGGCTGATCGGCTTAAACTTTTGCTCGACGCTGGCGAAAAATTTATACTCATCGATTTGCGGCCGGCGCAAGAATTCCAAGAGAAGCGGCTCGCCGGATCGCGCTCGATCCCGGCGACCGAATTAGAAAAACGGCTCGGCGAGATTCCCAAATCGGGACGGGTCGTGATTTATGCCGCGATGCCGTCAAACGATATCCCGGACGCGGTCTTTCAACTATTCGAAGACGAACGGTATAAAAACATCGCGGTCATGCTAGATGGGTTTCAGGGTTGGGAAAAGCGCAAGTTTCCGGTCGAAACGGGGCGCCGGCCGAGCGGCATGCGCTAGGACCTCGCACCCCGAAGGACACAAAGTTTAAGATGAAAAGTTTTGACGCCTTCGTGCGCTTGGTGTCCTTGGTGGTGATTAAGCAAGGTAGCCATTCACCACTTAACACGATCCCAACTAACAAGAATTCGTATCAGCAGGAATCATCTGAGATAACTAAACCGCCGGTTAGGAGCACTTATGAGTTTAAAAATTTCCACTTGGCTTTTGTGTTCTCTCGTTTCGCTTCTTGCTTTCCAGGCCTCCGCACAGACCGGCAAGGGTATGGTGATCTTTGCCGATGCCGTCTATCACAACGGAAAAGTTCTTACCGTCGATGAGCGCTTCTCGATCGCCCAAGCGCTCGCCGTGCGCGACGGCAAAGTGATGGCGGTGGGAAGCAATGCTGAGATTATCAACCTTGCCGGTCCCAAGACGATCCGGCTCGATCTCAAAGGCAAAATCGATCGTCCCCGGCTTCATCGATACCCATTCCCATCTGTTCGACTACGCGCCGGCCAATTGGGCTAATGATCTCGAAGTTCTCGAGCCCGAACTCAAACAGTACCGGCAAACTCCGCTGCAGGTGAAATCGGTGGCAGACGCCGTGGCGCAGCTAAAAGCGAAGATCGCCGAAGCCGGCGCCGGGAAGATGATCCATGTGCAACTCTTGCCGAGCAGCGTGGCCGAGGAGTTCGGCAATAAAATGATGCTCAAGGAGATGGACGAGCTGGCGCCGAGCAATCCCATCGTTGTTCAGTTGCGTGGCACGGACCGGCGCGCCAACAGCCATATTTTCAACCTGTTCAGCGAATATTTCGGAGCGCTGCCCGAAGAGATCCAGACCGACAACCAAGGGAAACCGCGCGGACCGATCGGTTCTGGATCGATGCGCACTCTGATCGGCGAGATCTTGGTGAAGCGACCCCAAACGTTGGCGGCGATTTATAAAAAGGAATTGCAGGCGTGGGGTGCTCATGGCGTGACGACTTGGTCGTCGTCCTTGCCGACCGTGAAAGTGTTCAACGCGTTCGTTCTCTTGGACAATCGCGGCGAATTGCCGATCCGATTCGCGTATTCGCACCGCATGGGCGCGGCCGGCTCATCCGGCGCCGCGGAATTCTATAAGCGTATCGGTAATATTTCCGGCCACGGCACGGATTTTCTGTGGGCCATCGGCGTTTCGCTTTCCGCATTGGACAGTAGCTATCCGCGCCAATGCACGACAGTCGATGCCAGGAAAGAGATCAAATCGCGGGAGAAATGCGAGGCCGAGGCGGAGTATAAAATTATGCGTGCGGCGGTGGGAGCCGGCCAAAGAATTTCCGGCACTCATGTTTACGGCGACGGCGCGGTGGATCGGTTTCTCGATGTGATTGAAAAAGCCAGCGCGGAGGCCGGGCTGACACCGGACGAAATTCGCGCCCGCAAACATAACATCGACCATTGCGGCATGAGCCCGCGCGCCGATCAGGTCGAGCGCGGCAAGAAGCTCGACATTATCTGGAGCTGCGCGCCGCGCTATATTGAAGACGCCGCCGACATCTCGCGCGACTACGGCGAGAAATATGCCCACGAGCTTAACGCACCGGTGCAAACCATCCTGCGCGCCGGCGGCAAAGTCGTCATGGAAATGGACGACCGCAGAGTGCACAACAAAGAGGGTGGCGCGTTCGCGCACATCAAGTACGCCGTTACGCGACAGGACAGCCAGGGGCGCGTCTGGGGTGCGAAACAAGCGGTGGACAAGACAACTGCGCTCAAGATGTTTACGCGCTGGGCGGCGGAGTATGTCTTGCGTGACAATCAGCTTGGCTCGCTGGAGCCCGGCAAATGGGCGGACTTTGTCATCATCGACCGCGACTACCTCAGTACCCCTGATCAAGAGTTGTCAAAGATAAACGTTATGATGACTGCGGTAGCCGGCAAGCCGGTCTACACGGCGCCACAGTTCGCCAAGAGCGAAGGATTGAGCGCCGTCGGGTTAAGATTCGGCGCCGCAAAATAAAGCCTGCTAGATGATCGCTCGGTTGATTCACTCCGCCGTGGCAAACTTAAGACCGCTGGTCGGAACGGTGACGGCGTTGTTGCTAATTTGGCCAGGCATCATCCAGGCCGGCCATGGCACTGAGGACGACGTGGTCACGGTGACCGCAGAGCAGGTCAAGGGCTTTCTCGACGCGAGAGAGAAGATGGTGCTGATTGATTTGCGGCCGGCCATGGAGTTCCAAAAATCCAGATTGCCCGGCGCGCGCTCGCTGCCGATGAAAGACTTGGAGAAGCGTTTCCGCGAGATCCCACAGTCAAGCCGTGTGGTGCTTTACTGCGATTGTTCGCAGAATCAGATCATCGAGCTAGCGTATCAAGTGCTCAAAGATTACGGTTATCGCAACACTGCCGTGCTGGCAGATCCGTATCAAGACTGGTTAAAACGCAAGTATCCGGTTGAGACGGGAGCGAAGAAATAACTCGTGAGGTGAACCAGAAGGGAGGTTCATATGACAAAGCGATTTTCTTTACTGTTGCTAGTTTTTGCTCTGCTGCCTTTGCGCCTCGCTTGGGCGCAAACGATACCGGCGGAATTGATCCGTTATCCGGAAACGATTCTGCACAACGGCAAGGTCGTTGCCATGGATAACAAAACGACCTCCGCGAGTCCCGGCACGATCAGCCAAGCGCTGGCGCTAAGGGACGGAAAAATTCTGGCGCAGGGACCGAATAGCAAGATTCTGGCGCTGAAAGGCCCCAAGACTGAGGTCATAGATTTACGCGGCAGAACCGTCGTGCCGGGAATCATCGACACGCACTACCACGCGATGGAATACACCATGGATCACTGGGGCAGGAGCGTGCCCGAACTGCGCAAACCCACGGTCAAAGGTCGCACCTGGGAGGAGTTGAGGAAAGGCGCTTTGGAAACCGCCGGAAAGGAGGCGCAAAGCGCTAAACCCGGGCAGTGGATCTGGGTACGGTTGCCGAACCGTGTGTTTAAAGACGATAAGCCAGTGGACATCAAAGTGGCGATGACCGATCTCAAGATGTTCACCAAAGAAGAGCTGGATAAAATCTCGCGCGATCATCCGATATTCATCCAAGCGGGTAATCGCGGCTTGTTTAACAGCCGAGCGCTGGAAGCGTTCAAAAATTATTACGGTGCGCTGGATGAAGAGATCAGCGCAGACGGCATCGTCTGGAGCGCGAGTATTCGGCGATCGCTGCAGACCGACATCATTCTCGACGGCAAGCTTCAATGTCTTGGCCGACCTCTACAAAAAAGAACAAGAGGAATTGGCCGCCTACGGCGTTACCACTTGGTCGTCTTCGACGTCGGCGTTGAACACCATCCGCGCTTACCGCTTGCTCGATCAAAAGGGCGAGATGACCGTGCGTTTCGCTTACGGTTTGGGCAGTCTCATCACCGGAACTTCCCAGGGACCGGCGATGGTGCGCGGCTACATGGAGCTGATGGAAGGACAAGGATCGGAGTTCCTTTGGCCCAACGGCATCAGCCTGGTGAGCGCCGACGGCTCCGTACCCGCAGCTAAAATCGGTTGCCGACGCGCCGCCGGAAATCAAATCCCGCGAAATGTCGCGTCTCGACGCCGGCGATTATCGGCGCAAGGTCTTGGAGGAAATCGTCGCTCGCGGGGCGCGCTTCAGCAACACCCATGTCGCCGGCGACTTCACGCTCGATCAAGTGATGGACATCATCGAAGAGGGAAGCAAGAAGGCAGGCATGTCGCCGCAGCAGATCCAAGCGCAGCGCCATACGGTCGATCACTGCACGATGAACCCTCGGCCGGAGCAGATGCCGCGCTTGAAGCAGCTCGGTATCATGGTCAGTTGCAGCCCCAAGTATATCGAAAACGCCAGTCCGGAAGTGCTGCGTGACTATGGTGAAAAATATTTGAACTGGGTCGCGCCGGCGAAGAGCTTGATTGATGCCGGTGTGAAGACGGTTCTCGAAACCGATATTCATTACACGCCGACCAAGGGGCCGTTCTACTATCTCGAGCTCCTGGTGACTCGCGACGTCAATGGCAAAGTTTACGCAGGGCGAGAGAAGATCGACCGAGTGACCGCGTTAAAGATGGCCACGGTATGGGCGTCGGAATATGTTTTAAAAGAAAAAGTTCTGGGCTCCCTGGAGTTGGGAAAGTTGGCTGATCTGCTGGTACTCAACCGCGATTATTTCACGGTGCCGGAGAAGGAGATCGGCACGGTGACGCCGATTCTTACTATGGTGGCGGGCAAGATCGTCAATGAGAACTCGGCGTTGAGAGGCAAAACCCACGGTCTACAGGTGGCGGATTTCGGCGGCAAGGAAGCGCCGGGAGTGATTGAATAGCGAAACGATGACCCGTGTAGTTAGTTCAAACCGATCGATGCATTGAAGAAATTCAATCGTCCAAACGGTTCTTGCTGCAAATGCACAGAATGTCGCGAATGCTGCTTATTGGCTTGGTGGCATTCATCGGACTCTGGTCCTGTGTCGCCCTCGCTGGCCACGGCTCGGAGGAGCCGGTCGCAGTCGTGCCGATGGAGCGGGTGAAGTATTATCTCACGGCGCGTGAAGCGATGATTCTCGTCGATCTCAGACCCGCGAAAGATTTTCAGCAGTCACACATCCCCGGCGCGCGCTCGCTGCCGATGGCGGAACTGGAAAAACGGATGAACGAGGTTCCCAAGGCGGGCCGGGTGATTCTCTACTGCGATTGCCCGCAGAGCGAGCTGATCCAAGAAGCCTATCTGTCCCTCCGCGACGACTATGACTATCGCAATATCTCGATCATGGGCGATGCCTTTAAAGAGTGGGTGAAGAAAAAATATCCGGTTGAGAAGGGCAAAAAATAGACCTTTTGTGCGATTGCAAAGCCAGGGCGGAACGCAGTAAAGAGTGGTGACCGAGTGATGGTCCAATAAAAAGGAGGAGCTATGAAAAAATTTACTTCTTTCGTTCTCTTTCTCGCTTTTCTGGCAAGCCGTTCTTGGGCCCAAACTGTGCCGCCGGAGTTGGTCAACTATCCCGATATGATCTTGCACAATGGCAAGATCGCGACCATGGACGATAAGACAACATCGTCGAATCCTGGGACTATTGTCCAGGCGTTGGCGATTCGCGAAGGGAAAGTCTTGGCTGGCGGTACTAACCAGCGAATGCTTGCACTGAGAGGGCCCGCGACGAAAATCGTCGACCTCAAAGGACGCACCGTCGTGCCGGGCATCATCGATACCCACTCGCATCTATTCGACTACGCGCTCGATGCCGAGGAGAGTTCCGCGGTGCGCACGCGCATCCGCACTCAAGCCGGAGAAACCTGGGACAGCGTCAAAAAGAAAACTCTCGACGCGGTGCGCCAGGAGGTGGCGAAAAAGAAACCCGGCGAATGGATTTCACTGCAATTGCCCAACGAGGCGGTGGGCAAGGACGGCAAGATTTTAAACGGCATCGTAGCTTCACGCAGGGGGCTCATCCATAGAACCGAGTTGGATCAGATCGCGCCCAACAATCCCGTATACCTTCGGGTGCGCACCACGTCGATTCTGAATAGCAAATCGATGGAGATTGTTAAAACCATTTGGTCCGGCCCTTTGGAACCGGGACTGATGCGGGAAGACGGCTTTTCCTCGAATACTTTAAACCGGATCATTGGGTCGGACTTCTTGGTCAAGAGTTTAGATCAGCTGGCCGGATTATATAAGGAAGAAAATCTACGCTGGGCGAGCTACGGCATCACCACGTGGTCCAGTTCTATGCGATCCGTGAAGGCATTGGCCGCATACCAGCTCCTCGATAAAAGAGGCGACATCGGACTGAGGTTTGCCTATACGCCCAGCCTTGGTACGCCCATCCAGGGGGTTCCCGAAATGCAAGGCGTAAGCGGATACGGCACCGATTACGTCTGGTTTATAGGGGCGAGCACGAGGGGTACGGACCAATCCTATCCTGGTCTACTGACAACCATAACAGACGCACCCAAAGAGATTAAGGATCGTGAGGTCTTCAACGAAGGGCTCCCCGAATTTCTTGAAAACGCGGTCGCCGCCGGACTGCGCATCGCCGGAACGCACACGGCTGGGGACAAGGCGCTCGATATCATGCTAGAGGCGATTGAAAAGGGTAGCGCCCGAGCCGGACTCACTGATGAGCAGATCCGCGCCAAGCGCCATTCCATCGACCATTGCGCCTTAAATCCGCGTCCCGATCAGATTCCAAAGCTCAAGCAGCTCAATATTTACATGAGCTGCGCGCCCAAGTATGTCGAGGACTCACCCGAAATACTGCGCGATTATGGAGAAAAGTACCTCGCCTGGGTAGCTCCTATGAAGAGCCTGATCGATGGCGGGGTGAAAACGGTGTTCGAGGTCGACGACCGCGAAATTTTTAAGGTCGGCACTGTTTTCCACTATCTCGATACGATGGTGAATCGAGAAATCGAAGGCAAAGTTTACACCGGCAAGGAAAGAGTCGATCGCGTGCTGGCTCTTAAAACCGGCACCGTCTGGGCGGCAGAGTACGTCGAGAGAGAGAAAGTTTTGGGCTCCTTGGAGCGTGGCAAATATGCCGATCTCGTGGTTCTGAACAACGATTACTTCACCGTTCCCGAAAGAGAGATCAGGAAAATTAAACCGCTGCTCACCATGGTCGGCGGCAAGATCCTTTTTCAGGCGGATAATTTCTAATCGTCGCGGTTTCCAGGCGCGCCACGAACTAGACGGAGGTCTCAAAGTTGGGGAATCTTATTCGGAGAATTGGCCGCAAAGAAAGCAAGTGCACAAAAGGGAATCGGACTTGTAGGGCAACCCCTATGGTTGCCTACCCTGCTTCGTGGTGAATAGTGATTCGCATTTCTCGGACGCGCGTTTCTCGCATCAGACGGCTTAGGACACATTAGGTGTATCGGCTATTACTTTTTACCATTTTGCTTAATTCCCGCCGTCGCGTCGGCCCACGCGTATCTGGTGAAATCCGTGCCGGCGGGACGCGCTACGCTGTTTTCTTCGCCTGGGAAAATTCAGTTGTGGTTCAACGAGCGGCTGGAGCCGAAATATTCTTCGGCGTCGGTCTTTGACCCCGAGCGGCAAGCGCGTCGATGCGGACAACGCTCAGGTGTCGGCTGAGGATCCCAAGCAACTGTCTGTCGCACTCAAGCAGATGCCATCGGGTCGTTATATTGTCAAGTTTCGGGTATTGTCCGTCGATGGCCATGTGGTGGAGCAGAGTTTTCCGTTTACCGTGCGCGAAAGTAAATAGACAGCAGCAACCTTATTATCGTGATGCTAAAAAATTCGAGGAGGATCGATATGGGAAGATATTTGTCTGTAGTCATTTCCTTGTTGATTGGTTTTTGGTTCATTAGGCCCGCCGCCGAAGCTGCGACGGCGAGTTCGGCCGCTCTCGAAGCTAAGAAAGCTGCCGAGAGCAAAGGTTTCATGTTTATCGGTTCGCGCGATGAGATTCTCGCCAAGGCAAAACAAGAAGGCTCGGTGCGGGTTATATCGTCGCTCGATCCCGAATCCTTCAAGCCGATGGCGGAATCGTTTAGTAAGAAGTATCCGTTTATCAAAGTTCGCGTTGACGAGATCGGCGGTCCGGAAGCGTATCAGCGTTTTCTGCTGGAACTGAAGGCTGGGGCGGTGAAAGACATCGACACCTCGGAGGCGAGCTCCGAGTTCTATGTCGAGAACATCGCGAACGGTATGAAGATCGATATTTTAGGCATGTCGCAGCAGGGCGTGCTCAACATCAATCCGAGAATGGTTGATCCTGAGAACCGTAATTTGGTGTCTGTGGCGAGCAGCATTTGCGGCATCGCCTATAATAAGAACCGCATCGCCGCGGAGGCGGTGCCCGACAAATGGGAAGATTTTCTCAAGCCGGAATTCAAAGGGCGAAAGTTCATTTCCGACATCCGCACTCAGTGCATGGCCACGCTGGTGGTCCTTATGGGCGAGGAGTGGGTGGTGAAATACGCCCGCCAGATCAAAGACCAGCAGCCGGTCTGGCTGCGCGGCAACGCCCGTGCCATGGGCGCCATCGCTACCGGCGAGCAGGCGGTCCATCAGATGACTTTTTACAACAGCTGCGTCGACGCCCAACGCAAGGATGTGACCAAATCGCTGATGTGTAAAATCATCGAGCCGGCGCCGGTGTGGCTGCGTGAGAATCAGTTTATTCTCAAGACCGCTCCCCATCGGCACGCCGCCCTTCTATTTATCGAACATATGGCGAGCCGTGAAGGACAAAAAATCATCGATGACAATGAGCCGCTCAAATCCAGCATGTACACCGACGGCGAGGTGTCACGCTTGATCAAAGGCAAAAAAGTTTCCGTCAACGATCACCGCACTTTTCTTAACATGCCGAAGTGGATGCAACTGGTGGTCGACGCTTACGGTTTTCCACGCGCGGAGAAATGATTTTTTTGCGCTTAACGCGGGTGTGGTCATCGTTGCGCCCGATGCGAAGCTATTCGTTTGCGATCAATGGCTTTTCAAACGACTGGGTGTGTGCTACACGGCAAGAAACTGCGCGTTAACAACAACATCGACTTAAAATTGGTTGGGGAGGATCTCATGAAACGATTGTTTTTTAGTTTGCTCGTGCTCTTCAGTGTGACGACGGCCGCGTGGTCCCAAAGCTTGCCGCCGGAGGTTGTCAGCTATCCGGATGTCATCGTGCATAACGGCAAAATCTACACGATGGACGATAAGAGTAATTCCGCCAATGCCGGCGCGGTTGTTGAAGCGGTGGCGGTCAGAGATGGCAAAATTTTACTCGCGGCTACGAATAAACAGATTCTTGCCTTGCGCGGACCGCAGACCCGGGTGATTGACGCCAAAGGGCGTACGGTGGTGCCGGGGATTATTGATACCCATTCACATCTCTTCGATTATGCGATGGATTCGCTCGGCGAAGGCTCGCCGAGGCTTGCGCGTGCGCGCCGAGCAAAACGAAACTTGGGAAAACGTGAAACAAAAAACTCTTGACGTGATTCGCCAAGAAGTGAAGAAGCGCAAGCCTGGCGAGTGGATCGCATTGGACTTGCCGAGACAAGCGATCGGTAAAGACGGCAAGCCGATGGATGCCGTGCAGGCCGCGATGCGCAGCCAAGTGGTCACCCGCAGCGAGATGGACCAGATCGCGCCCAATAATCCGGTTTATTTGCGGACGCGGACTTCGTCGATCACCAACGGCAAAGCGCAGGAGCTGATTCGCGCCGGTTGGCATGGACCGATGGAACCGAATCTGATGCGCGAGGATGGTTTTTCCTCGAATACCATCAATCGCATGGTGTTGTCGGATCACTTGATTCCGACCGTGGAGAAACTCGCGGAAATCTACAAAGCAGAAAATCTTCGCTGGGCAAGCTACGGCGTCACGACTTGGTCGAGTAACATTCGTTCGCTCAAGATCCTCGCCGCTTATCAGCTTTTGGATCAACGCGGCGAGATCGGTATTCGATACGGTTATACGCCGGGCGTCGGCACGCCGGCGCAGGTGGTTCCAGAGATGCACGGGATAAGCGGCTACGGAACCGATTATCTCTGGTTTGTCGGCGCTAGCATGCGCGGCATCGATGCTTCCTATCCCGGCATTCTTACCACCATCCAACCACCGGACATTCCCAAAGAGATCAAGGATCGCGAGATACACAACACCGGTTTCGAGGATTTCGTCGAGAGTGCCGTTGCGTCCGGCTTGCGCTGGTCGGGCACTCACACCGCCGGGGACAAGGCTCTCGACATGACGTTAGACGCCATTGAAAAAGGCAGCGCGCGGGCCGGCTATTCCCTGGAGCAAATTAGCGCCAAGGGGCATGCCATCGACCACTGCACGATGAATCCCCGCCCGGACCAAATTCCACGGCTGCAAAAGCTCAATATCATGATGAGTTGCGCGCCCAAATATATCGAGGAGAGCCCGCGGGTGCTGCGCGATTACGGTGAAAAATATTTGTCCTGGGTGGCGCCGATCAAGAGTTTGCTTGACGCCAATGTAAAAACCGTGATGGAAGTAGATGACAACGAGATTTTCAAAGTCGGCACGGTGTTTCACTATCTTGACGTGCTGGTCAATCGCGAAGTCGAAGGCAAAGTGTACAATGGCCGCGAGCGCATCGACCGGGTGCGAGCGATGAAGATGTCGACCAACTGGGCGGCGGAGTACGTGCTTCGCCAGAACCTGCTCGGCTCCTTGGAGCGCGGCAAATTCGGCGATCTGCTGATCTTGGACAATGATTACTTCACGGTGCCGGAAAGAGAGATCAGGAAAATCAAGTCGCTGCTCACCATGGTCGGCGGCAAGGTCTTGCATCAGGCGCCAAATTTCTAACGGCAGCGCGGTGCGAGAGAGTAGGGCTTCACCACGAAGGACACAAAGCGCACGAAGTAGTGGCGCAGCGCGCTGCGCCACTACACAAAACCTTCGTGACCCTGTGGTGAATCAGCACCTTTAGGGAGTTTCTGATTATGGTTGGACGAATTCGCAATCGTGTTTGCTTGGGGATTCTGTTGCTCGCGCTTGGCGCGGCACTATTGTCCATCGCCCCGATTATTGAAGCGGCGCACGACGCCGAAGATGTCGTCGACATGGTGACGCCGGAGCGGGTGAAGTTCTATTTGGACAACAAGGAAGCTTTGGTCATCATCGACCTGCGCACGACTAAAGAGTTTCAAGAGCGTCGATTGCCCGGCGCGCGCTCGATTCCGATGAAGGAACTGGAAAATAACTTGAAAGCGATTCCACGCTCAGGCCGGGTGATTCTTTACTGCGACTGTCCGCAGGCAACGCTAATTCAGGATGCCTTTCAGGTGCTCAAGGATGATCACGGCTATCGCAATATCGCGATCATGCCCGAGGGCATCAAAGGCTGGCTGCAGCGCAAATTCCCCGTGGCGAGCGGCGCCAAGACCAACTGATCCATCCACACTAACAGCTCTCGCTGGTGTCGAAGTTTGTCGCCGCGCCAGCGTTCCGGCGCCCTCGGCGCGGCTGCAAGAACGAAACGGGGGCGAATGTAAATTATCTAGTCCAGTGATTACCGCTTCAGGCCTCATTCGATTTTTTCATCTCGCTTCCACCGCGCTGCTGTTTGGCTCTTTGGCATTTTACTTCCTGGTATCACGCCCCGCATTGGCCAGCGCCGGCGGTTTAGAATCGCCTGAGTTCGCGGCATTCGACGGCCGCCAGCGGCGCGTCGCGCGCTGGGCGCTGCTGGCGGTTTTCTTATCCGGCCTGTTGGCGTTCTGGCTGCAAATCGTCGCCGTCTCCGGTTTGTCCTTCGCCGCGGCGTTGAATCCGACGGTCATGGCCGGAGTATTGATCGGCACCCGCTACGGCTTGGTGTGGTCGATGCGAATGATCTTGCTGCTGTTCTTGGAAGTTATCTTCAATCGCTTGGATCGGAGCGAATCCACTAATTGGCGGGCAGCTGGGTTAATATTCGCGGCATTGTTGGTGATGGCGCCGGTTTTCTCCGGTCATGCTGCTGCTGGCGAAGGCCTTTGGCTCGCTGTGCAGCTCGCGGTCGCAGCGGCGCATTTGCTTGCAGCCAGCACGTGGCTGGGCGGATTGGTCTTCTTCGCATGGTTTCTGCTTTGGTTGAGCCGCGTGGTGCCAGCTTGGAATGAAGCCGTGTTTAAGGCGGCTACCCGGCGCTTCTCCGCGCTTGGATTTGTCAGCGTTACGATTCTCATCGCAACCGGCGCATACAACGCTTGGACGCTGGTCGGCGCGGTGCCGCCCCTGCTCGGAACGAGTTATGGGCAATTACTTCTGACAAAGCTCGCGTTGATTGTGCCATTGATCGCGCTCGCAGCGGTCAATCTTTTTAAACTCAAACCGCGCATTCTCGCGTCGGGCGTTGCACAAGCCGCGGCGAACATTGCCGAACTGCTGCATCGGCTCCGGCGCAACGTCACGCGGGAGGCGATTTTTGGCGCAGGTATTTTAGTCGTTGTCGGCATGATGAGCGTCACGCCGCCGGCGCGCCATGTCCAGCCGGAGTGGCCGTTTGCGTTTCGCTGGAATTGGAACACCACTGGCGTAAGCGCGAAGCTCCGCGCGCAAATGAGCGACGCCAAGTGGCTCGTGGGCGCCGGCGTTATCGGTTTCGCCTGCGCGTTTATGCTGCGGCGCCGGCCACGTTATCGTTTGCTCGGCGTCAGTTTGGCGACACTCGGTTACGGCGGTTGGATTTATCACACGGCGATTTCCATCGACGCTTACCCGACCACCTATCTTCGTCCCTCGGTTCCCTACAACGTTATTTCCGTCGCCAATGGTGATCATTTTTACCAAGAAGCGTGCGCGACCTGCCACGGCGTCGGCGGCTACGGCGACGGTCCCAATGGCAAAGGGTTCAAACCCAGACCGGCGGATTTGACGGCCAAGCACTCCGCCGATCACACGGCCGGCGATCTCTTCTGGTGGCTGACTTACGGATTCAAACGAGACGGCACGCCAGCCGGATGCCGGGTTTCGCGCGCGAGCTTGGACGAAGAAGAACGCTGGGACATGATCAATTTTCTGCGCACGCTGTCGGCGGCCGAGCGGGCGCGCCAGATGTCCGCGCTGGTGGAGCCTGAGCCTTGGTTGGTGGCGCCGGATTTTGTTTATCGCACTGTCAACGACGAGAACCACTCGCTCAAGGATCATCGCGGCAACAATGTCGTCATGCTCGTGCTTTTTTCCTTGCCGGATTCGCTAGCGCGGCTCACCGAGCTGGAAAAATTATCGAGTGAACTGCAGTCCAAGAACGTAAAGGTTCTCCTCGTACCGAGAGAGTTGAGCGAAGTGCGCGGCCTCGACGCCAAGATCAAGTCGCTATCGCTGGTTACCGACGGCAGCCGTGAAGCGTTCGACGCCTACGCGCTTTACCGCCGTAGTTTTTCCGAGCAGGGCACCCAGCCCGACCCGCCGGTGCCGCCGCATATGGAGTTTCTCATCGATCGCCAAGGCTATGTGCGCGCGCGCTGGATCCCGCGCGATGGCGCCGGGTTGGGACAAACTGGATAATCTTTTTCGCGACGTCGATCGACTGAACCAGGAGACGCCGTCCGCGCCGGCGCCCGATGACCACGTGCACTAGAAATGAATTAGCCGCAAAGCACGCAAACAGAAATTCATGTCGTCGATTAAAGTTGGGTTACGTCGTTTGACGCTAGCCGAAGCGCGGTAGTATAAGGCAAATAGTTATCCAAGTGAGATTGGGCCGCTGTTTTCTGCTGGAGAACATGACATGAACAGAAATAAGAGCGTGCTTGGCTTGATTATTTTTGCTCTGGCAGCTTGGCCATTTTGCTCGCGCGCATTCTCACAAAGCGCGCCCGAACTGATCTACGAAACCAGGGGGCATATTCTCGAAGGCGCGCGGAAAGAAGGCAAGCTGATCGTTTCTCCGGGATTTGAGGAGAGCACGACGCCCCATCTGATCGAAGCGTTCAAGAAGAAATACCCGTTCATTAACGATGTCGTTTGGTCCAAACCGGCCGACTTTCGAAAGCAGTTGGGCGAATTGATCGAAGGCAAGACGGTGGTGGACGCGTTTCGGCCGGCACCCAATGTCTGGAGCCAATACTTTTCGAATAACTTGTTTCGCCAGTACGACTACAAAAAAATTGTCCAAAATGGGCAGCTAAACATTCCCCAGGAAATGATCGATGATTCCGGCGTAGTGGTGTGGAGCGGCAGCATCATCGGCATCATGGCTTACAATGCCAATCGAGTTGGCGCCGATTCTCTGCCGTCCGGCTGGGAGAGCTGTCTCGATGCCAAATGGAACGGCAAATTCACCGTCGACAGCAAACCCAATGTGCTGGCGTCGCTGGCCGCTCGTTGGGGACAGGACAAACTTTTGGACTACGCGCGCAAGCTCAAGCAAAATAATCCCATCGTGGTGCGCGGCAGCACTCAAGGGTTGACCCGACTCGCCGCCGGCGAATTCTCGTTCATGTGCGGTGTCTATTTGCACGCGTTGGAACGTTTTGTCAGGGACAATCCCAGCGCGCCGATCAAGCGGCTGGTGGCCAATCCTTTGCCGGCGGCCTTCCACGAGCCGACCGCGGTTTTCGCCCGCGCGCCAAATCGCCATGCGGCGCTGTTGTGGATTGAATTTCTCGCATCACAGGAAGGTCAGGAGGTATTGGATGCGGTGGATCCCGGCCGGGCGTCGTTTCTGGTGCCAAAGACGTTGGCGCATAAACTAGCGACGGGCGCGAACGTTTCGATCTGTGGCGTCGGTTGCCGTGACCGGGAAGACGATTTAATGAAACGGATCGCGGTGGATGCTTGGGGGCTGCCGCGGGTTGGTGAATAAAGCTAAGAGGGAGAGATAGCGATGCGATTCACTCTGACAACGCGAAAGAAAGATTTTCATGCGCGTGATCGCCCTATATTTCGCGCTGGGCGGCGGACACGCTTGGGCGCAGGCTCTGCCCGCCGAAGTGATTCGTTATGCCGACTTGGTGCTGCACAACGGTAAGATCATCACGGTGGATGCGAATTTCAGTCTGGCGCAGGCGATCGCCGTGCGCGACGGCAAGATTCTCAAAGTCGGGCGCAATGCGGAAGTGCTGGCGCTCGCCGGCCCAGCGACCCGGCGCATCGATTTGCGCGGTCGCGCGGTGATTCCCGGCCTTATCGATACTCATTCCCACTTGCATGAGTACGGCCTCGACCGCCATGCGCCGACGATGAACCCAGATTTGTTAGAAGTGAAGATCGAAGGGCGCACCGAAGAGGAAATGCTTGAGCGTTTGGCCGAAGCAGCCAAGAAAAAGAAACCCGGCGAGTGGCTGATCACGCGCATCCGCCCGCGCAGCGTCGCCGATGGTTTCGTCAACAACAAGACACGCTTCGACTTGGACAAGTTTACGCCGAACAATCCGACCATGGTTCATGTCACCGACACCAAAGCGATGGCCAACAGCAAAGCGTTGGAGCAGCTGCTCAAGCGCTACGATCCAGCGCAGCTCGAGATTCCGAAAAACCAACAGGGAGAATTTACCGGCCGCATCGGCGCCGGCGTCAGTCTCATATTCTACGAAGAGATTATTCCCAAGCCCAAGCCGGAAGATCTCGCGCCGATCTATTTGAAGGAATTGGAGATGTGGGGCGCCGCCGGAGTCACGACCTGGTCTTCGTCTTTGGGTTCGGAAGCGATCTCGGCGTTTCATTACATGGATCAAAAAGGCATGATGCCGATCCGGCTCGCTTACACCAATGAGGCCGGTTATCGCGATAACATTTATGGCGAGAGTTTCGTCAATCGCTTTGGCAATCTGATCGGCCACGGCACCGAGCGGTTCTGGCTGATCGGCATTTCGTCCGGCTCGACGGATTCTTCCTATCCAGGCGTGTGCACGACGCTGTCGCCGGATCCCAAAATTAAAGCGCGCGAGGATTGCCGGCTGACTACCGATAACGTGCGTGGGCGTGCCGCTTGGGCGGCCGTCAAGGCGGGCGTTCGGATCGCTGGAACTCATAGTGCCGGCGATAAAGCCACCGACGTGCTGATGGACATTATCGAGAAAGCCAGCGCGGAAGCGGGCTGACGTTGGATCAAATCCGCTCCAAGAACCACGCCATCGATCATTGCACCATGAACCCGCGGCCGGATCAGATCGAGCGCGCCAAGAAACTCAACATTACCTGGAGCTGCGCGCCGAAATATCTCCTGCGCACCAATCAAGTGATGCGCGATTACGGCGAGGAGGCGGCGCACCGTTGGGTGTTGCCGGTGAAATCGATTCTCGATGCCGGTGGCCGGGTGGCCTGGCAGCAAGACGACGCTGATCTTGGGATCAAGCCGTTTTCCGGGCTGGGCACTCTAATTACCCGCAAAGACGCCGATGGCCGAGTCTGGGGCGCGCGCAACGCCATCGACCGCAAAACCGCGCTGCTGATGGCGACCCGTTGGGCATCGGAGTACGTGCTCCGTGACAAACTTCTCGGCACCTTGGAAATCGGCAAATGGGGTGACATGGTGGTGCTAGACAAGGATTACCTGACCGTCAGTGACGAAGAGATTGGCAAGATCACCAGCGTCATGACGATCGTCGGCGGCAAGGTTATCTACGACAATCTCAAGTAATCATGTACGGCCGGCAAATCAGACTCGGCGCTCGCATCGCGGGCATACGTCGATTCAGACGCTTACCTGCGATTGTCACCTTGGCGATCTTTGGCCTGCGCGACGGTCGCGCCGATGGTAGCGCATGCGGGCCACGATGACGAATATATTGAACCGATTTCCGCCGAACGGGTTAAGAAGCTGCTCGAGGGCGGCGAGAAGTTTATCTTTGTCGATCTGCGTCCGGCTGGCGATTTCCAAAAGGCGCATTTACCGGGCGCGCTGTCGATTCCCATCGCCGAGTTGGCGAAACGGCTCGGAGAGATCCCGAAAGCGGGCCGCGTGGTGCTTTATTGCGCTTGTCCGCCCGGCGGCGTCGATGAGTCGTATTCCTACTTGATGCTGCGCGGCAAAGGCTATCGCAACGTCGCGGTGCTGGAAAATGGCTTCTCTGCCTGGGCACAGCGCAAGTTTCCCACTGAGAGCAAGTGAAACAATGCCGATTCGAAAATATCTTATTACCGCCGGTTATCTGTTGTTGCTGCTGCTCTCTCTGGGACTGTTGGGTTACGGCTGGATGACACGGCAGTTCGAGGCCGCTCAAAATGCGTTTCAGCAGGGCGATAGCACGGCAGCGCTGGAGTCCTATCGCCGCGCCGAGATGCCATTTCAAAAACTGCCTTGGTTGGCAAGGCTGTTCAAGGAAGAATACACCCAGGTCAATCTCAACCAGGTAGCGATTCTCTATCACCAGAAACAAAATCAAGCGGCCGTGGAAAAACTTGAACAATCGCCGGCTAATCTACCGGAGTTGGCCGAAAGCAGCGATTACGCGTTCTGGATGGGCAATCTGTTGTTCCGTCAAGCCACCGAGAGCAAAAACCCGGAGGCGTCGTTGGCTGCGCTCAAAGGGGCATTGTCCGAATATCAGAAAGGACTGGCGGCGAAGCCCGACGATTGGGATCTAAAGTTCGACTACGAGTTGGTTCGCGCGATTTTTGCGAAGCAAGATCGCAGTCAGGAAAAGCAGCAGCAAAAAGTCAAAACCCTGATCGAAAAAATGCGTCCCCAAGACCCATCGCAACAGCAGATGGCACCTGAGAAGCGCGGCTAGATGGCTTGTTGGCGATGAAATTTCTCTACCCTGACTATTTCAAGTGGTTTTTTCTGCTGCTCGCGCTGTTGCCGTGTTGGCTCTACTTTATCTATACCAAACGGCGCACGCGGAAAATCTTGGGCGTCGGCCGCGCGCTCACGCGCATCTCCCACGTCGCGTCCGTGCGCAAGGATTTCTTACGCTGCTTATTATTGAACTTGGTGATGACCGCGATCATTGTCGCGCTGGCTCATCCGCAGTGGATTCAAGAGCGAAAGATTCCCCAGCCCGGCATCATGGATTTGGTTTTTTTGCTCGATACCTCGCCGTCGATGCGCGCCGGCGATATTCAGCCGTCGCGCTTGGCGCGCGCGTTAGACGTGATGGGTTCGTTCGTGCGCACCAAGTTGGCACAAGACCGCATCGGTCTGGTCTCTTTTGCCGGCAACAGCATAGTCGTTTCGTACCTAACCGAGGACGCCAATAATATTCACTACTACATCGACTATTTAAAAGACGACGCAACGATCAATCACGGCACCAATATCGGCCGCGGGCTGAGAAACGGTCTAACCGTGGTCAAGAAAGAAACTGAAATCCTGCCGGAAACGGCGCGCCACAAAAAGGTTTTCATTTTGCTTTCGGACGGCGAGGACAACGGCAATGAGCTCAATGCGGCGGTCGCCGAGGTCAAAGAGCAGGGCATAAAAGTTCATACCATCGGCGTCGGTTCGCGCGACGGCGCGCCGATACCGGTCGGCTATGAGAAGGACCGGCCGATCTATCTCGAAGACGACAAGGGCAACCGGATCATCAGCCGCTTCGATGAGAGCAATTTGCATTGGATCGCCGAGAGCACCGGCGGCAAATTTTACCGCTCTTTCAGCGGTCTAGAGTTGGAAAAGTCCTTCGCCGAAATTGTCTTGAGCGAGCGCGAAATTGTCGGATTTAGAAAGTCCGTCGAATATCAGGATTTTCATCACGCGGTATTGATGGCCGCGGTAGGGATGTTTCTGGTCGCGCTGTTATTGTGAGATGCGACGAGTACTCTCAATTCGAACTCCAGATCATTCTGCGAGGTCAAGTAGTCTGTGCATGCTGGCGAAGCAATGAGTGAGAAACGCGCTGCGGATGCCGTGCAGGCGGTGGCGCAGGAGATCAACAAGGTGATCGTCGGCCAGGAGTGGCTGATTCAGCGCTTACTCATCGGTCTATTTTCCGAGATTCCTTATTCGTTTCGGCGCGACGGCGACGAGAAGTCGGGTTATGGCCACGTGTTGCTCGAAGGCGTTCCCGGCTTGGCCAAGACACTGACGGTGATGACGCTGGCCAACACCATCAGCGCCAAGTTTCAGCGCATTCAGTTCACCCCCGATCTGCTTCCCGCCGACATCATCGGCACGCGCATCTTCGATACGGCGCTGAGCTCTTTTCGCACCGAGAAGGGGCCGATCTTCGCCAATTTGATACTCGCCGACGAGATCAATCGCGCGACGCAAAAAACTCAGAGCGCGCTTTTGGAGGCGATGCAGGAGCGCCAAGTGACGATCGGCGAAACAACCTATCCGTTGGAAGAACCCTTTTGGGTTCTGGCGACGCAAAACCCGGTGGAGCAGGAAGGCGTGTACGCCCTCCCGGAAGCGCAGGTGGATCGATTTTCTCTAAAAGTAAAAGTGGACTATCCGTCCCACGCCGACGAAGCGGCGATGTTGGCGCGTAACTTGAGCGCGGTGACGGTGCACTCGATCATGACGCCGGCGGATGTGATCCGCATTCGTCGAGAGATCGGCCAAACCTACGTCAGCGACGCGATTCGCGAGTACGTCATCCGCATCGTGCGGGCGACCCGTAATGGATTGCCGACGAGCTTGACCTTGGTCAGCGAAATGGTGCTGCACGGCGCCTCGCCGCGCGCGGCGCAGCATCTGCTGGCTCTAGCGCGGACGACTGCCTTCTTTGCCGGCCGGGACTACGTGCTGCCGGCCGACGTCAAGCGGATCGCGCCGGACGCGCTGCGCCATCGTTTGATCCGCACCGTGCGCGCGGAGGCCGAGAATATTTCGCCGGATGAAATTATCGATGAGATGTTAGGCAAGGTGCCGATACCATAGGACGATTCAATTTAAAATTAAAAATTCCAAATTGTAAATGAAAACAATTCTCGCGCTAAAACCGCTTACCCTTCACCCTTTCGTGTGGAGTGGGGGCGAGGTGTGACTAAATGATTCCCCAAGAACTAATGGAAGAACTTCGCTATCTGGAGATCTATACGCGCAAGGCGGTGCGGGATCATCATGTGGGCGATTATCGCAGCCCCTTGCGCGGGCGTGGCTTCGAGTTCGATCAGCACAAGCGCTATCAGCATGGCGATGACTACCGGCAGATCGACTGGAACGCCACGGCGCGCATGGGTTATCCGTTCGTGAAGAAAGACTTTGAAGAAAAGGAATTAAGCGCGGTGATCATCGCCGACTTGTCACGTTCCATGGACTTCGCCAGCGTCGATGGCTCGAAGCGCGAGTTGCTGGTGCGGATCGCCGCGACTTTGGCTTTCTCCGCCGCCAGCGACAATATGAAAGTCGGTCTGCTCGGCTTCACCGATCGCATAGAATTGGATATGCCATTAAAGCAAGGACAGGCGCACAGTTGGCGCGTCGTCGAAACGCTGTGGAACGCAAAACCGCGATCGACGCGCACCGACTTCAGTCTCCCGTTCGAACATCTGCTGACGCGGCTGACGACGTCGACGCTATTGTTTTTGATCTCGGACTTCGTTCAGGTGGAAGATCGTTTTCACTCCCATGCGCTGAGCCATCTGGCGCGCAAGCATGATCTCATGCCCATTGTTATTGAAGACGAGTGGGACACCGCGCTGCCCGGCGGCAAAGGGTTCGTGCGTTTCCACGACGCCGAGTCGGGCGGCGCGTTGGTGGTCAATCTTAACCGGCACAACAAAAATATATATCGCACGCTCATGCACGAGCGCAGGGTTGGCCTGCAGCGATCATTTTATCATCTCAATCTGGATCATCTGTTTCTCCCCGTCGGTTCGCCCTACTTGGATTCGCTCTTGGGTTTCTTCCTGGCGCGTAAGAGGCGTAAATGAAGTCGCTTCAATCAATGGGGTTATTGCTACTCGCTTTCCTAACACTCAGCGCCGCCGCGCCGGTTCAAAAACCCAAAGAAGCTAAGATCGTGCTGTCGACGCAGCTCGACCGGACCGCGATATGGGTCGGCGATACTTTTTATTACACTGTCAAAGCGGTGCATGATCCCACTATCGAAATCGTCGTCGACAATCTAAAAAAGGAAAACCTGAATTTAGCGCCGTTCGTGGTGCGCGAGATCGCCGTGCGTCAGGGCTCGTTGGGAGCGAACAAACAGGTCACTGAAGTCAAAATCCTTCTTACCACCTACGAGAGCGGCCACGTGGAGCTCAGGATTCCGTCGTTTCCGCTCTATTATTTCACCCGCACGGGCGCAGCCCGCGCGGCCGGCGAAAGCGCGGCCGAGTCCGTGCCGGTGCCGGTTACCAAAGTGGGACTGCGTTCCACTTTGACCGCCGACACTCTGCGACTTCGCGATAACCGTGATCTATGGCAAGTGACGAGACAGAGATGGATTATTCCAATCGCTCTCGGATTGGCAGGACTCCTATTGCTGATGATCCAGTTGGTTCGCCGTCTGTGGGCGAAATCGCATCGAGAAAAACCCGTGAAAAAGCGTCTCAGCCGGCGCGCGCGGCGGCGCAGGGTGCGCGATTTCATGCAGCAAACGCAAGCGATCGGCAGAGAATCTCCCGGGGATCAGCAGCGTTATTATTCCCAAGTGAGCCAGTTCCTACGCAGCTATTTGAGCGAGTCGTTGGAAATCGAAGCGGCAAGTCTCACCGCCCAGGAAATTGAAACCATGTTGCGAGAGCACGGACAGAACGGTCTGAGCGCGCCGGTAAAAAGTATTTTAGAGCGCTGCGAGCAGGTGCTCTATAGCCCGCAAGGTATTCAACTGGGGAAAGACTGGCGCGATCAAGTGCAGGGTGATCTCGGCAAATTCGCCGACCTGGCGCGCCACTAACGCCGAATCGTACACGAGGTTCAAGCTTCGGAGTATTAACCGCAAAGAACGCAATAATGGAATACCGAGTTTTAGCGACTACACTGGTGGTTGCCCCTGCCGGCTTTGTGATGAAAAGACGCTCGGTCTGATGTCGGTACTGCTCGCGGCATTGAACTAATGCACGGGAACGAATAATGCAATTTGCCCGGCTCGATCTGCTCTGGATTCTACTCGCGATTATCGGCGTGGTCTTGCTGATTCGCTGGCGGCGCCGGAAGAATTATTTTGTTCACCCGCTCTTGTTCTATCTCAAGCCGCATCTGCGCCCGGCCTCTCCCCTGGTCTTCTTGCCTAAGTTTCTCGAATACGTCGCGCTTGGTTTTTTGGTCGTCGCCTTGTTAGATCCGGTGCTGCCCTACGCGGAACGTTTGGTGGCGAAGCAGGGGTTGGACATCGTCATGGTACTCGACCTGTCGTCGAGCATGCAGGAGCCGATCGATCTTAAGGGCTCTTTGGAGCGACTCAGGCAGGGGATCAAGACCAGAGAAAAGAGCCGTCTTGAAGCTGTCAAGGAGGCGATGTCGGCATTCGTGCAGCGGCGCCAGGATGACCGATTGGCGATTGTCGTTTTTTCCGAGAACGGTTATGTCGTGGCGCCGATGACCTTCGATGAGGCCTATGTTCGGCGTTACCTCCAAATGGTCGATAACAAGACTCTCGCCGGCGAAGGTCAAACGGCCATCGGCGAAGGAATTTTTACTTCGGTCGACCTGGCGTTGAAGCAGGCGCGCGAGGGCAGAGGAGCGACCAAAGGCAAAGTCATGGTGGTGCTCACGGACGGCGAGAACAATACCGGCCGGGATCTCTACGAGGCGATCACGAAAGCTAAGGCGGAAAATTTTAAGATCCACTTCATCGGCGTCGAGGTCGATCGGGTGCGCGACGCGCCGCGGCTCATCGCCGCGGTGGAAAGCACCGGCGGTAAATATTATGACGTGCGCGACGCGCAGCAGCTCCAAAGCGCTTACGCCGATATCAACAACACCGAAAGGGGCGCGTTCCTAGTGAAAACCTTGGACCGGCAAGTGCCGTGGTTTTATCCATTCGCCTTGACGTCGCTGGGAATTCTCGCCGCCAGCATGGCGCTCAGAGCGATACCGTACTTTACCGAGATTTCCTAGATTAATTGGCCGGGCTTCCGTTCGGCGGCATGCCGAACAGCCGGCGCTGTAAGTCTTCGTGGGCGAGGGGCAATGCATCGAATTTGGTGGTATTTTCCATTTTGCGAAGAATATTCTTCCCTTCAGGATCAAGATGCATGGCGAGCAAGACACTCTTGAGCTGATTGCCAAATCGAGGCGCTAATTCTTTGCGTACGGATACCAAATAACGGGGCAACGGATCCGATGCCGTGAGGACCATGAGTTCAGCTCGCTTTTTACTATCGAGTCGCTCTAGGTCGTTGTCGCTCACCGCGCCAGCCGCCACGTTTTTGCCAAGCACCCATTCGATGACAGTGATTTCCGAGCTACCGGCGAAGAGGTAACCGATTTCCTTTGGTGCCGCGGTTTCATTGAACGACGACAATTGCCGAAGATCGAGCCCTTTGCGCGCCAGCAGCGTTCTGGGCAAAAAGTAACCCGACGTGGAGTCACGATCTTCAAATGCGATGATCGTTCCGCGCAAATCCTCCAACCGTGCGAGGCCGCTATCTCTGCGGGTAATGATTACGCTGCGGTATTCGCTGACTCCGTTTTTCCAGCGGCGCGCTAGCAACCGCGAGCCTGCGTGCGCGTTGACTCTATGCGTGGGATAGGGGCTGTCCATGAAAAAATCGATTTTATGGTCGATCAGCAGCTGGGCGAGCTCGAACGGCGTCGGGACAACATGCAGCGTGCCCCGGCGATTGTTTCGCGACGTGAGCTTGCGGGTGAGGTAATTAACAAAGTCCTGATACTCAGCGATCTTTTTTTGCGTATTGATCGAGGCAATACCCAAGGTGATCGGATCGCTTCGGGAGTTCGCTGCGGCAAAGCGGACGGGCTGCTTCGGCCCGGAATTTCCGGCGCGCAGTATCGGCATTGGCCGTTGCGATTTTATCGCCTCGCCAACAGCCGAAGCTAAAGGCGCTACAACTAACGTCGCAATCAGCAAGCCACGCGAGAAGCTTCTCATGAAGGCTATTATAATGCCTTCACGCTTCGGTCGGTAGAATTTTTAGTTCCCGTTTGCCGAGTCTGAGCGCACTTTTGTCCGTGATACAGTAATGCTCGCCGATCTGGACGACGCGATTTTCCCGGCCGATATCTTCGCCCGCGCGTCTCCATCCGGTTCGCATCCTCGGCAACTACCAGGTTGCCGTCATCGCTGCTTTCAAATTCTCATTTTCGTCCCATGGCGCATCCGCAGGCAGGACCAATTCAGCCGACCGTATTCGATAGACGTCGCCATGCAGCGCCGCGTACGGCGCGACGCCTTCCTGAAGATCAGCCGCTGCCTTGAGTAGCCGCCGGCGCATGGCGACGATGCCGATATCGCTACTGCCGAGATGTTCCCGAGTGCGGTCGACGACTGCACCCATGCCCTCTTGCACCGAAAAATCTTGCTCGCCAATTCCTTTGATGCCGGTGAACGTCAGAGTTTTTTGCGACTCACGGTCGATCAGATAATCATTGGACATGTTTCGCGCCGGGTAGTGCGTGCCCGGAATAAATTCCACGTGGACGCTCGAACCGGCGCGCATCTCCGCGATTTCTTTTGCGCTCAAAGGCTCGGCAAAATTCCAGGTGAACACCCAGCGTATGCAACTTTCGTCGTCGATGGGCACAAAGGCGTGGGCAATTTTCTTGCTAAGACCGCTGCCGCCGCCTGGAGGCATGGTGTAAAACGGCATGAGAAAATTATTGTAACGCCAGTAGTCGGTGCCGTCGCGGCCACGATACTTGCCGCCGATCAGGACGCCATAGTCGGTATCCTTGGCGACCAACTTGGGCGGATTGGTGCGCACTCGATGCATCAGGCGCGCGTCTCCGTCACGCTTCGCCTGTTTCTGCCATTGATCAAGCCGGTGATGGGAGTCCAGTGAGCTGTGGAGAAATACCGAATGGACGGTGTCGATGCCGCCGTCGATCGCCTGAACGAAGTTGTTTTTCTGGAAGTTCCACGAAATAAATCGGTGCCCATCGGGAACTCGTGCCCATTCAAATTCCGGCAGCTCGGGAATTTGCTCTTTGGGACCCATGTAGGTCCACAAAATTCCCGCCCGCTCGCGCACCGGGTATGCGGTGAGCTTGATATTATCTTTGAAAGAACTTTCCGAATCTTCGGTCGGCATGTCCAAGCATTTACCTTCCACGTCGTATTTCCAGCCATGGTAAGTACAGCGCAGACCGTTCTCTTCATTGCGGCCGAAAAACAGATCGGCGCAGCGGTGCGCGCAGGCGCGGTCGATCAGCCCGATGCGGCCGCTGGTGTCGCGAAACGCCAAGAGCCTTTCGCCGAGCAAGCCTACCCGCACGGGCGCTCCGTCAGGCTCGGACAAATCGGCGGTGAGTAGGAACGGCAGCCAAAACCGCCGCAGCAGTTCGCCCGTCGGCGTGCCGCGGCCCACGCGTGTCAATCGTTCATTCTCTTCACGAGTAAGCATCGCTCGCTCCTCCTACGAAGAATTTGCCAATAATTATCTACACCGTTCACTCGCGCATATCATTCGGGATATTTCTTTAGCCAGTCGATGTATTCCTCCACCGCGCGCTCGATCGTGTACTCCGGCCGGTAACCCACTTCTTGCTTCAGCCGGGAGACATCCATGTAAGCGTCCGGTCGGTGGCGCGGGCCACGGCCCGGCGGCAAGTCGACGCGCGCGCTCGGAGCGACTTTTTTCACCACCTCGACAAACTGGTGGTACTTCATCGGTCCTTCACTGCTGATATTGAAAATTCTGTGCGTCAGTTTGTCGGCCATCTGCAGCAGCTGGATTGCCGCGGCGCAGTCCTTGACGTAAAACGCGCCAGTGTCGTCCTCTTGATGCGGTGGGCCGCCGCGCGCACCGGTAAAATCCGCGGCCACGCCTTTCGCCGCGGCATGAATGATCCGACTCGTCGGCGCCGCTAGGCTGTGATAGAGCGGCCCGAACGGAGTCCCGATGCGCAATGCGACGACCTCGAGATTTGTCCGAGAGGCGTAGTGCATGCCGAGGATCTCCAGCGCTTTTTTGAATGTCTCGGTGGGATTGCCGGATGGTATCGGCACGAGCGCGTCTTCACGGAAAGGACCCTCGGCAAGGCCGGCGTAGACGGCTACGGAGCTCGCCAAGCTTACCCGCTTTACGTCAAACAACCTTGCGGCCTCGAGGATATTTAAGAATCCCATCACGTTCATGCGGTAATCTTCCGCCGCGGATAAAGCTCCAAGGCCGGGAACGGCGAGGTGGACGACGCCGGTGACCTTGTGCTTGCGCACGATGTCGATCACATCGTGGCTCGCCGTGACATCGAGCCTCTCGATGAACGCGCGTTTGCCGATCTCAGCTTTGATGAAATCGGGTTCGCGCCGGACGCGAAATTGCGTAAGCACGACCTGCTCGCCAACGTCTAAGAAACGTTTCGCGGTGTGGAGGCCGATAAAGCCAAGACCGCCGGTGATTAGAATCATCGTGTCACTCGTCCATTTACGATTTTTATTGCTGCAGAGTACTTGGCGCAAACACGTCGTCGAGCTTGTAGAGCCGCGGCGTCAAGCCTTGCTCGACTGAATATTGCGCGGCGGTTTCCAACACTTTACGGTTGGCTTTTATGCCGTATTGGACCAACGGAGTCGCCAGCGCCGCTTTCGCATCCGGCGGCAGCCGGCCGGTCTCGAGGTAGTAGTTGACGTGTTCCATCCGTTGTTCGTTGGCGATGGCATTGGCGCGCTCGAAGGCCTTATAGATATTGAGAATCGTCCAGGGATGCTTCTCGGCGACATCCCGTTTGAGCGCGACGCAGTGGTTGATCGGATAAATTCCCGTCTTGTTGAAATACCTGATGCCTTCCGCTTTCGGATCCGGGAATAAGTATTTTATCGCTGGGTGGTTCCAAAGGTCGGCGCTGGCGCGGTCGACGAGATTTTGGTTGACGAGGTAATGCAGCGCGGCTTGGAGTTCGCCTGAAAGCATCATCGAGCCGATATCTTTGCCGAGCGGGATCTGATGAATCGTGACTCCCGGCGGCGCTTTGAATTCCGTGGCGCCGCCGTGGCTCTGCTCGGGAACGCGCTCCATCCAAAACTCCATATCCTTCGGTTCGATGCCGAACTCGTGCTGCAGCGCGCCACGCGTCCATAATGCAGCGGTTTGTTGGTATTCTGGGACGCCGACGCGTTTGCCCTTGAGATCGGCCGGAGTGTCAATCCCGGCATCGCGCCTCACGAGAATCCCTGTATGAAACAAACGACGGGTGGTGAAGATCGGCAAACCAACCCAACGCTGATCGCCGTGAGCAATGGCGATCAGCAACGACGAGAACGACATGTCGGATAAGTCGAAGTCGGCGAAGCGAAGCTGGCGCCAAAATAATTCAGAAGCGTGAACCGGCGACATGATCAGGTCGATGCCGTCGGGTTTCACCCGACCGTCGAAAAGCGGCCAGGTGCGGGGATTGGGAGCCATGCCGACGCTCAACTGAATATTCATTGGTTTTCCCTCACGCAGCTGTTTTTTATGGCCCTCACGGGAAGATATAAAGAATATTGTTTGTCGCGTCGGGCAACCTCAGATAAGCAGAACTGTATGGATATGTCTGGCCGCTCTCAGCGCTGGCGCGACGGAATTCTTCTCAGGATGGCGAGTATTATCGCCACTGAGAGCGATTTCATTCATGCGCTATTTTGGATGGGCGCAGCCATCCAAACAAACTCTCGACTGTAATCGCCAGCTCGGGAAATAGCGCACCATTCAACCTATCGCGCAGCAAACGCCTGGCCGCTTCGATTGCCCTCTACTGGCTACGGGTAAATCCCTGGGAGATATACCGGCGCGAGGCGAAGGTGAGCAAACCGACCGCCACCAGCATCACCACGCCTAAAGTCGACGCCAGCGAGAAATCGGCTTTGCGTTCCCAGTAATGATACATCACCACGGCAATGGTTTCGTTGCCGGGAGTCGCGAGCATCAGCGGGATGCTGAAACTTCGGATCGTGTGCGAAAATACCCAAACCCAGCCGCCAATGAACGGCGGCAAAAGCAGCGGGAAGGTGATTCTAAACAGCGTTGTAAATTTGCTGGCGCCGCTGGTGCGCGCGGCTTCTTCCAACTCTTTGTGAATTTGAGTCATCGCCGAGTTGGACGTTCGCGTGCCAAACGCGATGTAGCGCGTCATTAGCGCCAGCGTCATGATCCACATGGTGCCGTAGATCGGAATCCAGCGCAGCGCGGGATGGAGATACAAAACGATGAGCGCCAAGGTGATCGAAACCGTCGGGATCGCATGCGGGATAAATGCCAGGCCGTCCAGGATCATGCCGCCTTTAACTTTCAATCGGACAATGAGCCACGAGACGAGATAGGACAGGCCCATGGTGCCCGTAGCTGTCACGACGCCGAGAAAAATCGTGTTGAGCGTGCTGTTGACGATCGATGGTTCATTGATCAGCGTGACAAAATTGTCGAGGGTCAAATATTGCAAGGCGGCCTTCGATGGCACCATGTAACTCGGCAATAACGCGGCCCAGAGTAAGGTAAAGAACGGCAGAATGATATTGAGCGTGAAAAAAACGATGAACAGACCCAGAGCCGGCCAGCGCCATTTGCCCAAGGTAAGCCGGCGCGGCCGAAAGCCCTTGCCGGTGATCGAGGCGTAGCGATCCGAGCGGCGGATGATGACCCGGTAATAAACCCACACCATGACGATGGTGAAGAGAATGAAGATCGAAGAATAGGCGGTGGCTAATCCGTAGCTCGGGCTGACGTAGGCGGTGAAATAGATCAAGGTCGGCAGCAGATAGATGCCGGCTTGAAGTCCAATCAGCAGAGGCGTTTCAAAGTCGTCGAGGTTGCCGAGAAAAGCGTACATCGCTGCCGCCAGCACCGCCGGCAACATCAGACCGAGAGTGACCCGGCGCAGTGTCGTCATGGTGCCGGCGCCGGAGATTCGCGCGGCCTCTTCCATCGACGGATCCATCAAGCGAAAGGCGCCGACCATCAACAGAAACAACGTCGTGCTGCCGCTCATGCCCTCGATAAAAACCATTCCGGGCATAGTAAATATATTGAAAGGCCCGGTATCTAATTTCGTCCCGAAAAATCCCAATAGCTCGCGGGTGTAGACATTGACGATACCGCTTCTTGGACTGAGCAGAAGAATCCACGACATGCTGCGCAGAATGCCGGGCATGGCGAGCGGCAGCAGCATCATCGTCCAGGCCCAGTTGGCGCCCGGCATGTCGGTGCGCTCCACCAACCAAGCGAAGATCGTCGCCATGGTGAGACTGATGGCGCTGACAGCGACCGCGTAGATGAGCGTATTCACCAGCGCGGGATAAGTGAGCGCGCTCAAGTATACGGTTCGATAGTTGCCCAGGGTAAAGGCGCCGGGAGTAATAAAGTTGCCTTCGCGCAGGCTGGAAAGCAGCAGCATGATGATCGGCGCCGCGACGACCCATAAAAGTAGGAAGGTGATGCCGAGCGAAAGCGCATTATTTTTCAGCGCACGTCCGATGCGCCATTTGGGCAACGCCATCGCGCCGGGGGGCAATCTTGTTTCAGTTTTGGCCATAGAGCTAATCGCTACTTTCTTTCTGCTTTGGGGAAGCCGTAGGCTTCAACGATTTTGGATTGATACTCTGGCATTTTGGCGAAATGGTTCCAATCGACGATCGAACGTTTTTTGCCGCGGGTGATTTGCTCCTGAGCGAATCCGGGTATGAAGATCGACGCGCCGAAGGGCTCTGAGTCTTCAGCGATCTTTTGTCCTCGCGGCGAGCCGAGAAATTCCAACCACAAAAGCCCAGCGTAGGGATTCGGTGCCGCGGTCAAGACGGCTGCGGCATCGCTCAGCCGAGTAGGAACCGGTTCGACGATCTTGTAGTCGAGTACGCCAGCCGGGTCTTTGGTCTGCGCCCGTTTCACGGTGTGGTAATTGGGGCCGATAAACAGCGCATACTCTCCGAGCATGATCGCGGTGATCATGCGCGAGCCGCCGCGCACCCACACCGGCTGTTGCGCGCCGAGCCGCCGCGCGAAGTCGATCGTCTTTTCTAAACCCCAGGCCGGAACCAACGCGGCGATTTCCGTGGGCCGAATATCGGCAACGAATTTTTGTCCTTTGAATTCCGGCTTGAGAAAATCCTCCCAGGCCTCCGGGACTTTTTCCGTCGGTATTAGCTTCTTGTTATAGGCGACCACTTGGAGCGCGCTGGTTGAAGCGATGATGTTGCGGTTCACAGGATCGATCAGTTGTGGCGGGATAGTCAACACGCTTTGTTGCGACATTCCTAGAATATCCAATTTTCTAAGATAAGGATGGTAATCGTTGTAAAGGTCGGTGGCCAAATGGGTAACGTCCCAATTGGCGGTCCGGCCCGCTTTCATTTCCAAAACGAAGCGCTGATTGGCGTCAGTGCCGGTGACTTCCTCGATATATACATTGAGGAAGGGATACTCGGCGCGAAACCCATCGGCCATCGCCTTGATCGTCGGGCCTTCGAGGGAGCTAAGCGCACGTAGGCGTCCCTCTTTTTTGGCTCTAGCCAATATCTCGTCGCGGCTGGTTTCGAAGACATAACCTCTGGTTTCGGCCTCCTGCTTGGCTTTGAGCAACGCCGCAGCGGGCGCAGCGGCGCCATAAGCGCCGACCACAGTTGCCAACCATTGGAGCGCGCAGATTAGGAAAATAATCCCAGGCAATGAATACGTTTTGGCGTTGTTCATGGCGCTTGATTCATTGATTAACAACGTTTGCTAACGAATCTCGGCTTTGGGAAAGCCGTATGCCTCGACAATCATTTTCATCCAGCCTTGAGTTTTGTGATAGGTGCGAAAATCATTGAGCGAAATTTTCTTCCCCTGAACTGTTTTGCTGACTTGACCGGGGCCGAAGATGCTGGATTTCATCGGTTCAATTTCATCGAGAACCTTTTGGCCTTCCGGGCTCGCTTGATGTTCTAAAAACAGCAGCGCCGAGGAAACATTGGCCGCGCTCTTGACGACAAAATCGGGTTCTTGAATCCGGATCGACACCGGCTCGACGATTTTACAAACGAGATTCTTGCTCTTATCCTTTTGCGCGGCACGCACGCAGGAATGGTAGTTGCTGAGTTGGTGCATGGTGTACTCGCCGACGGAGATCGATGTCAGCGAGCGCGTGTTGCCGCGCACCCAGACGGGGTCTTGCTCCTTGATTTTGCGCGCATAGTTCACCACCCATTCTTCACCCTGGGCGACCATCAGCGCCGACATGCAGTGCGGTCGGATGTCGACCACCAACTTCTTGCCTTTGAATTCAGGCTTGAGCACATCTTCCAACTGGTTCGGCACCCGGTCGCCCGGCACGAGCGTCTTGTTGTAGGCGATGCCGCACATGCCGCTGGCGACGGCGACGATGGCGCGATTTTCCGGATCGACCATCTTGGGATTGATCCGCAATACTCCCTGCTCAGCCATGCCCAAGACGTCGAGCTTCATCGTGTGGTTAGTAAAATCGGTGTAGGAATCTTCGGAGGCGTGCAGGATGTCCCAATCCTTGAGCGTGCCGGCTTTCAATTCCAACAAGTGGCGCTGCAGCGCCTCCGTGCCGGTGAGCTCCGAGATCTGAATGTCGATGAACGGGTATTTTTTCTTGAACGAGTCGGCCATCGGCTTGAAACTGATGGGATCGAGAGAGCTCAAAACCCGCAACCGGCCCTCCTTCTTGGCTTTGGCGAGAATCTCATCGCGGCTGGTTTCGAACGTTAAACCCCTCGCCTCGGCCTCCTGTTTGGCTTTGATCAACGCCGGGCTTGGAGCGGCAGCGCCAAACGCTTCTGATGAATGAATCCAACAGCCGAGCACGACCAACGCAACCATTCCTATGAAGAGACGCACTTTCACAGCCTGCCTCCTAAACCATTTATTTATTTTTTTCGATCTGTTCGAGAAACGAGCCGTGCAACGGCTTGAAATCTTCCCAGCCTGGCTGAGCCTGTTTTGGCGCTTTTTCGACGAAACCCTGCTGAATTAGCCCCATGAATAGAAACATGGGTTTCGCCTTGATAATTAGAACGCGAGCCGGGCGATCTTTAAGCGCGTTGAAATGTTGATGCACGCAGCCGGGCGTGACCAGCACGAGGTCGCCGGCGTTCCAGTCGTAGCGTTTGCCGTCGTGGATATCGTACCCTTCGCCCTCCAGCACGTAGAGCAGCGCCGAGTTCTGGTGGCCGTGCTTCTGCGACTTGCCGCCGGGCGCCAATTCCTCCTGGGAACAGTGCAAGCTTTGGTAAGTTTGTGACCCGGGTTCAACATATTTTTGTGAAATACTTGCGGGCCGCTGCGCCAAGGTAAATTCGCGCCTTTGATGACCCGCGGCATGCTGCGCAATCGTTCCAATTCCTGCTTGAGACTGTAGCTCTTGGCGCCGATGCCGCGCACGTAACAACGTTCTTCGTCATACATTTGTTGTTCCACTGGATGATCCTCCTCAATTTTTTAGAGACCGATTTTTTTATCGAACGGCGGAGCTTCTTCGAGCTCTTCCACGTCGCCCAAGCCGAGCGTCTTGTAGATGCGGTTACTAGCCGAAACAAAGCGCGCCGGTTTATCTGGATCGCTGTTGAAATGCTGATGTACGGTGTTGATCGGGATGAAAACCAGATCGCCTTCTTCCCAATCGAAGCGCTTAGGTTCGGTAGGGGTATGCCATTTGTAGCCTTCGTCGTCGAGATCGAAGTCGACGTCCCAATGAAGCGAGTAGCCGCGTCCTTCCAATATAAACATCAGCTCTTCGGCGGTGTGGCGATGTTTGCCCGAACGCCCGCCGGGCGCCAATTCCTGCTGGTACATGTCGATATCTTTGATTCGCGCGTTGATGTCCTCGCGCGCCATGTGCTTAAGGCGGCCATGAGGACTGTCTTCCCAGGGCATTTCTTCCGGCTTGACCGCTTTGGGATATTTATCGAGCTCAAGTTTCTCTTCCTTGGTGCGCTTCAGGTCGTCGGCGTAGTAGGTCGCCGTCTTGCTACCTTTGCGCCATTTTCTGGACTCTTCCATTGGCATTGGGTTTCCTCCTATGATTCGTGCTCGACGTTGTAGCGGTTATTTGCCCTCGGCCTTCGGAAAACCGTAGGCCTCGAAAACTTTCGCCTGCCATTGGTCCATCTGTTGGTGATGCTCCCAGCTCACGGTGGAAAGTTTCTTGCCACGCAGTTCCTGTTCGACAATGCCGCCGCGCACATGCAACGACGAGCTCGCCGGCTCGTTTTCATCGGCAATTTTTTGCGACTCGGGACTGGCCATCCATTCGAGAAACAACAGCCCGGCATGGGGATTCTTGCTGCCGGCCTGAATCGCTTCTTCCAGCGACAAACGCACCGGCACTGGTTCGAGCGCTACGAATTGCAAATTGCCCAAACGGTCTTTGCCTGATCGCCCGTTTGGTGGTGTGAAAATTGGGGCCGATCATCATCGGCACCTCGCCGGCGGCGATCGAGTTACGGTCCGACTGCCGCCGCGCACCCAAATGGGGTCTTGCGCCGCTATCTTTCGAGCAAAGTCGAGGGTTTTCTCCAAACCGAACGCCGGCACCAGTGCGGCTATTTCCGTCGGGCGTATATCGGCGGCGAATTTTTTGCCTTTGAATTCTGGCTTGAGCAAATCTTCCCAGAGTCTTGGCAGTTTGTCCGTAGGGACCAGAGTCTTGTTGTAGGGGGTCACTTGAAAGCGGCTGTAAAAGCCGGCCACGTTACGATGTTTGGGATCGATCATCGCCACCGGAATCTGCAAAATTCCCTGCTGGGCCATGCCGACGATATCCATCTTCCACAAATAGGGTAGATATTCGTTGTAGAAATCGGTGGAGAGATGGAGCACGTCCCAGTCTTTGGCCATGCCGCTCTTGATTTCCAGAATATTGCGCCGCGCGGCGTCGGCGCCGCTGATCTCTTCAATGTGCAGGTTGATGAATGGATATTTGCTGGTAAACGCCTTGACCGCGGCTTTGATCGTCGGCGGCTCCATCTCGGCAAGCACGCGCAGTCTGCCTTCTTGCTTGGCTTTGTTGACGATCTCGTCGCGGCTGGTGACGAACGTGTAGCCTCGGGCGTCGGCGTCTTTTTTTGCTTTCAACAAAGCCGGGCTCGCGGCAGCCGCGAGGGCGCTCGACCCGGAAAACCACGCCGCTGCCAAAAAAATCACCAATAATTTTATTAGGAGAAACGCCATCTTTCCTGCTCCATCGTTTATCCTTGACCTACGACACCCGATGCTCCATGACCGCCGCGCGAGGTTGGGTCGACGCGCCATACTCCGGCGCATTCTCAAGCTGCTCGATTCTGGAGTAGCCGAGCATTTTGTAAAGCCGATTGGTGGCGGAGATTAGACGTGCCGGTTTTGCTGGATCGGCATTGAAGTGCTGATGGACGCTGTTATGCGGAATGTAGACCAGATCGCCGGCTTGCCAATCCCAGCGGCTCGGCTGCTTGGCGATACGCGCGTAGTACTTGTCGGTTATATCGACGTCGACGTCCCAGTGGTGATCGTAGCCTTTGCCTTCAAGTACGTAGAAGACTTCATCGGCCATCTGCCACTGTTTTCCCGACCGGCTGCCGCCGGGAATATCCTGCAGATGCACATCGATGGCCTTGACCCGCAGGGGCACGGTGGCGTCGGCGAGCAAACGCAATTTGCCGTGCGGCGTCATTTGCCACGGTGTGTCATTGGCCTTGAGAACTTTTTGTAGCTTTTCATCGGCCGGCGCGCGAACGATGGAAAGTTCGGTCGGCGGGCCCCAGCGGTCGTCGTCCGCCGCCGGTGTGGTGCCGAGCGGTCCTTGCTGGTGCAGGCCTAAGAATAGCCATGTCGGTTTCGCCTTCATGATCAGTCCCACCGCCGGCCGGTCGGGATCGAGATTGTTGTGCCAGTGCACCGAATCGTTGTGCACGGCCAAACAATCGCCGGCTTCCCAGTTGTAGCGGACGCCGTCGTGCATGTCGAAACCGCGCCCCTGGAGAAAGTAAATGAACGCCTCGTTCTGGTGGCCGTGACCCTTGTCGCGCGCGCCGGGCGGGAGCAGGACGAAGTGGCAATGGAGGCTTTGCGTGACGAAGGGTTCTTTGCCGGGGCTGATGATGGATTTTTCTTCGACCTTATCGCCGGTGGCGTGCAGTAATTCCTGATAGTCACGGCGAATCACCCGTGGCGTGTTCGCGAGCCGCTGGCGCCGCATATCGTTGAGTGAATAGGTGATGCTTTCGACTGCCCGAACAAAAACTCGCGGCTTGGAATATCGCGCTGGGGGATTGGCCATGAATGACTCCTAGATAGATCGACGATGCTTGTGCATGATTGCCAAGATTTTGAACTGTACATCCTGACACCTATAATAGAATCGTAATCTGTGTCAATCTAGCAATGCCATTCCGCTCTTGAGCAACGACCGTTCTTTCGATAGGACAGGTAGTGAGTGAGTTAGTTTAGCAACCTGGGAGGAAAGTAAATGTTATCGCGCGAAGAGAACAAAATCCTCACGCAAGTCGGACCGGGCACGCCGATGGGCGACCTGATGCGGCGCTATTGGATGCCGGCGCTGCTTTCATCTGACATTCCCGCGCCTGATTGTCCTCCGGTGCGGGTCAAGCTTCTGGGCGAAGAGTTGGTCGCATTTCGCGATACAGAGGGACGGGTCGGCTTGCTCGACGAGTTCTGCCCGCATCGCCGAGCGTCGCTATTCTTGGGGCGAAACGAAGAGTGCGGCCTGCGCTGTGTTTATCACGGTTGGAAATTCGACGTGGCGGGCGCTTGCGTCGACATGCCCAATGAACCCGCGGAGAGTAACTTCAAAGACAAGATTCATATCACATCTTATCCAACCCTCGATCAGGGCGGAGTGATTTGGGCTTATATGGGTCCGTCGGATAAGCAGCCTGAGTCGCCGGGTATGGAGTGGAGCCGGGCGCCGGAGCAATACCGCGCCGTTTCCAAGACTCACGAGTTCGCCAACTATGCCCAAGCGGTCGAGGGCGGCATCGATACGGTTCACTCTTCGTTCTTGCACAACAACGATTTATCCAACGAGCGCCACTTCAAGCGCATCGACACGGCGCCAAAACTGGAGGTCGAACGGACCGCCTATGGATTTCGCTACGCCGGCATCCGCAATCTGGGCGAGATCGGCAACTACGTGCGCATTTATCAGTTCGTGCTGCCGTTTCACCAGTTCCGTTCCCATCAAGTGGATTTCGGTGGCAGCGGCAATCGGGAAGCATTACCGATGATCCAAGGCCATATGTGGGTACCCATGGACGATGAAAATACCATGGTGTTTAACTGGATGCTTTCAGTGGACGAAGACAAAACGCTATCGCCGGAACTTATCCTGAAACGCGAAACTTCGGCGGGCCGCGGTCCCAACGGCGAAGGTGTCATTCGTCATCAAACCCGCGCCAATGATTGGCTCATCGATCGCGAGTTGCAGCGCAAGAAAACGTTTACCGGTATTCGCGGTCTCAATACTCAAGATTTGGCGGTACAAGAAAGTATGGGACCGATCATCGACCGCTCGCGGGAACATCTGGGCACGACGGATAAAGCGATCATCCAATTTCGCCGCTGCATGCTCGATGCCGCTAACGATCTGCGCAACGGCATCGATCCGCCGGGAGCGGATTCCAACGGCTATCGCAATCTGCGCGCGACCGATGTGACTATTCCAAAAGATGTGCGCTGGCAAGAAGCGGCAAAGGACAAATTGGTGGCGCGCTGGTAGAGATAAAAGAACGACCCCGTGGAGCACAAAGGTCACAAGAACGAATCAACCTTTCGTGGCCCATGAGGTGAGTAAAAGATTTTTCAATCCAATACCGAAAGTCGCATGCGACGCTGCATGCGGGAAAGAGAGTTAGTCACATGGCAGGGAAAGTAACGGCGGCAGTCAAGATTGGGCCCAAGCAGACTGAGGTGCGGGAGTTCGATTTGCCGGAGGTGCCGATTGACGGCGGACTATTGAAAGTCGAGGCTGCGGGGATTTGCGGCAGCGACGTGCGTTCCTATCCGCGCGCCTCGCGCAATGGGGCGCATATCATGGGGCATGAGAATATCGGTTTCATCGCCAAGGTCGGCAAAATCGCGGCGCAGCGTTGGGGCGTCAAGGAAGGCGATCGAGTTGCCCTGGAAGAATATCTGCCGTGCGGCTACTGCGAGTATTGCCGAGCGGGCGATTTTCGCATGTGCTATGAAACCGATATTCACAACACGCCCAACGCGGCGCGCTACGGCTCGACGGCGGTGACGGTGGCGCCGGCATTGTGGGGCGGTTTTAGCCAGTATCTTTATCTGCATACCAATTCGGTTTTTCACAAAGTGCCGAGCCATGTGCCCGCCGAGCAGGCCGCGATGGCGCTGCCCCTCGGCAACGGCTGGCAGTGGGCTTATGTCGAGGGCGGTGTGAGTCCGGGCAAGAGCGTGCTGGTGGAAGGGCCGGGTCAGCAGGGACTGGGCTGCGTGATTGCGGCCAAGGAAGCCGGTGCATCCTGCATCATCGTCTCAGGTTTGTCCCGTGACACCAGCCGGCTCGAGCTGGCGAAGCGTTTGGGCGCCGATTTTACCATTAACGTCGAGAAGGAAGATTTGCGCGAACGGGTGCGCGAGATCACCGGCGGGCGCGGTGTCGACGTGGCGATCGATGTCGCCGCGGCAAGCGAGCAAACGATCCTGCCGGCGATGGATTTATTGAATATGAAGCGCAGCACCTTGGTGATCGCTGCCGGCAACATGAATCAAACGATCAACAACTTCCCATTGGGTATCATCAAACTAAAATACATGGCGGTTAAAGCCGCGCGCGGCCATAGTTACAACTCGGTGGAAATGGCGCTAAACACGATTGCGTCCGGTAAATTTCCCCTCGGCGCGATGTGCAGCCATCAATTCGATTTGAACCATGTGGACGAGGCGCTCCGGACCGCGAGCGGCGAAGGCTTGCCGGACCCGGTCCACGTCAGCGTCGTGCCGCAGCATTGAATTGAATTGTCATTGATTTTTGCTTGGAGTGAGGGAGATTATTCACCACGAAGGACACGAAGAGCACGAAGGTCGGAATCATATACATCTGAACCTTCGCGATCTTCGTGGTGAGTTCAGTTTTTCTCGTCGAGAGCAGTAACTTACAAATTCACGGTCGGGTGGCGCTAGTTATTGTCATCCCACCGCGAATTCACCCGCTAGACTTTCCTTTGAACGACGCGAGCAGCGTCGGCCCGACGAGCAAGACGATGGCGACGCCAATGAGGCTGGCCGAAATCGGCCGGGTCAGAAAAATCATCGGGTCGCCCTGAGATAGAACCATCGACTGGCGCAGCGCGCGCTCGATCAGCGGCCCGAGGACAAGTCCTAACACCAGCGGCGCGGCGGGATAATCGTAAATCCGAAACAAGTAGCCGAGCAAGCCAAAAAATGACAGCAACCACAGGTCGGTCGCGCTTTGGCGGACGCTGTAAACCCCAACGAAACAGAAGCCGAGAATCAAAGGATAGAGAAAACGATAAGGTAGCCGCAACATGCTGGCGAAGAGCGGCACCAGCGGCAGGTTTAAAATAAGCAGCATGACGTTGCCGACGTACATGCTGGCGATCAGTCCCCACACGAGTTTAGGCTGTTGTTGAAAAAGCAGCGGGCCTGGCTGGACGCCGTAAAGTATCAGCGCGCCGAGCAAAACGGCTGTGCCGCCAGAGCCGGGCAGCCCTAAACTGAGCATCGGCACCATGGCGCCGGCGGTGTCGGCATTGTTGGCTCCCTCCGGCCCAGCGACGCCTTCGATGGCGCCTTTGCCGAAGCGTTCGGGATGATCCGAGTAGCGCTTCTCCAACGCGTAAGAGAGAAACGACGATATCGACGAACCCGCCCCGGGAAGCACGCCGACGACGAAACCGATTACCGTGCCGCGAATGAACGACCAGCGGCAATCGCGCAAATCTTGCCAACTGGGCAGAAGATCGCGCACCCGCGATGACACTTTGAACATCTCCACTTGGGCGGATGATCTGCCAACATTGAACAGCACTTCGCCGATGGCGAATAATCCGGTGGCAACGGTAATGAAGCTGATGCCGTCGGAGAGATCACTGTGATTGAAAGTGAAGCGCAGTTTGCCGGTGAAGATATCGAAACCTACAGTCGAGAGCAGCAGGCCGACAGCCGTCGTCAAAAGCGCTTTGCTGATCGACCGACCGGCCAGATAGGCGACGGTCGTAAGGCCCATCGTCATCAAGGCGAAATATTCCGGTGGCCCGAAGCTCAAAGCTACCTGGGTCAGCATCGGACCGAGTAAGATCAAGCCAAACAAACCTAGCGTCCCGGCGATGAACGAAGCGATGGCCGCGATTCCCAGCGCCGGTCCGGCGCGTCCCTGCAGCGCCATTTGATAACCGTCGATACAGGTGACGACGGACGAAGACTCGCCCGGCGTGTTGACTAAAATAGAAGTCGTCGAGCCGCCATATTTGGTGCCGTAGTAAATGCCGGCGAGCATGATCATCGCCGACGTCGGGTCCATGCGAAAGGTGAGCGGCAGGAGTATCGACACCGCGGCGGTGGTGCCGATGCCCGGCAGGATGCCGACCACGGTGCCGACGGTCACGCCGATCAAACAGAACAGCAGGTTCATCGGCAGCAAGGCCACTTGGAAGCCGTGCAAAAGATTGGTCAGGACGTCCATGGCGTTCAAAAACCGAGAGGCCCGCGGGGCAGCGTCACCGAAAGCAGACGAACAAAGAAAAGATAAAATCCGACGCCTGTCGCACCCGCCACCGCGAGCGCGCGCCGCCAACTCTCGCCCTCGAGCTTAAGGAGAAACGCGGAAAGACAAGTGATCGCGATGATGAAACCGATGGTCTCGACGGTAAACACGAACGCCAGTAGCGCGACATACGCCGCGACTTTTTGCTTCGACAAATGCGGTGCCACCGTATCGTCGGCGCCGGACGGAATGCGCCAAGCGGCGACGATTACCAGCACGGCAAGCAAAACCATCGCGATACCGAGCCAGTAAGGAAAAAAACCGCTGCCCGCGCCGTAGCTGCTGGCAAACTCCAGCTTGGATGCTTGCCACACGACGAAGAGTCCAAAGAGAAAAAACAGCGGGCCAATCCAACGGTCGGCGCGGGTCATGGCATGCTCGTGAAGAAAAATTTAACGGCAACCGGCGTTATGTCTGTCGCCGATTTTGCAGCTTAGGCGCATTGCCGCGCAATGGCGCCGGCGTCATCGATGGTCTCTAGGCTGTAGACGAGCTCGACGACTCGTCGTGCGTTTTCCACTCCGAGAACCGGTTCGGCTAGGTTGAGAAATTTTTCTTTTACGTCGTCGTCGGTCAGTGGATTGGCGGCGAAGCCCTTTTGGATCGGCACCTCTGTGGTGAGCGCGCCGCGGTTTTTGGTTTGGACGGTGAGCTTTGCCTGGCCTGAAATGCACTGTGGATCTGGCACCACTTGAACACGGCGGCGCAAATCTTTGACCGTCGGATCATTGGTTGTGTCATCGCTGAATTGGTCCGGTCCGGCTTTGCCGTAAAGCAGGCCGGCAGTCACACCGTGGGCGATGCTAAACATAGACTGCGTGCCGTTTTGTGGATCGTTCTTGCCCATCAAGTATTGAGCATGAGGCTCGACTCGCACTTCCACAGCGACGATTTCTTCATCTTTGAGGTTGTGCGACGCGCGCGCTTGGACGGCAGCTTCGATCGCCGCGTGTCCCAAGCGGCCGCAGGGAAATGGTTTGAGGCGATTGGTGAGAATGCCATAGGGATTACCAAGATTTTTTGCCAAATCGGGTGTCGGCGTACCGCCCATCGCCTGCGATACGCTCAGCGCTCCTTCTAGCGCTGGGCCAGTCGTGCAGCCGCGCCAGGCGAGTTGCGCCGCGAAAATGCCGTTCACCGCGGCTTTGCCGGAGTGAAACGGCTTGGCGAGAAAGCCATGCATGGCGACCAAACCGGACGCTTGAGTGGCGGCGAGACCGAGCGCGTTGACGATTTGTGGCGGGTTTAACTTAAGCAACAGTGCAGCGGCTGTGGCGGCGCCAAAAACCCCGGCGACGCCCATCATGTGCCAGCCGCGGGCGTTTTCCCAGCCGCCGATGGCATGGGTTATTCTGCTCGCCACTTCAAAACCGAGAACATAGCTTCGTAAGAGTTCGCGGCCCGAAAGACTTCTTTGCTCGGCGAGAGCCAAACCGGCGATGGCGCAGGGCGGACTCAAGGTATCGTCGAAATCGAGCGCGTGGGCGGCTGTGGCGTTATACAAAGCGGCATCTAATAACGCAGCTTTTTTACCACGGGCCAAAAGCGTGACATTGGATTGGCCGCCGGCCTCACCGATCAGATCCATGGCGATGACCGCTGCTTGGCTACGGGCGCCGCCGATGGCGGTTCCCAAACAGTCCAATATGCCGCGCTTACCGGCTTGGAGCGCTGATTGCGGCAGAGCGGCGAATGCGGTGTCAGCCAAAAACTGCGCGAGCAGTGGTGCTTGTTCCAAAGTAACTCCTTCAGCAATGGTTCTGCGAGATTCTCACCACAGAGGGGCACAGATCACTTGGCGATTCCTTATTTCTTGACATCGCCCAAACGCGCCAGGGACTTGGTCATAAGTTCGGTTTCCTCATCCAAAAATTGTTTGAACTCTTTGCTGTTGAGAAATTTCGGAAACAACTCGATCTCGGCAGCAAACTGTTGGTAGCCTTGGGTCTTGGTAAGTTTACGTAAGACGTCTTCCCAGTACTGCACTGAGGATGCGGGAATGTCGGGCGGCGCGACGATGCCGCGCACCGTGCCGCGCGAGACGCGCGCCGTGACGCCGGCCTCGCGTAATGTCGGCACGGTCGGATAACCGGCAAGGCGCGCTTCCGAAAAACTGGCGAGCGCGCGCAGTGCGCCGGCTTTAAGATGGCCACCCATGTCGGCGGGCTGGCCGATCACCAAGTTGACGTGTCCGCCCAATAGCGCTGTGATCGCCTCGCCGCCGCTGGGAAACGCGACATAGTCCCAGTGGGCGCCGGTGGCTTCGCCGATGATCATGCGGTCGAAGTTGGGATTGCTGGTTACGGAAGCGCCGGCTTGCTTGACCTTATTCGGATTCGCCTTAGCAAAGTCGATTAGATCCTTGATGGTCTTGAACGGCGAATCTGCGCGCACCACGACCAAGTTGGGGTCGAGCCCGAGCATGGCAATTGTTGTCATGTCTTTGTAGCTCACCTTGATGTCCGTTGAGATCAGCGGCGCCGCCACCCAAACGCTAGTGAGCCCGGCCAAAACATGATCGTCGCCTTTGCGCTTGACGATCGAGGTCATCGCTTTGGCGCTGCCGCCGCCTTGAATATTTTCCACGCGCATTTGTTGAGAGACTAATTTTTCCTTGGCCATGACGTCGGTGATACGCCTGAGCATGGTATCCATGCCGCCGCCCGGCCCACTGTGAGTTACGAACAGCAGTGGCTTGCTCGGATAGCTTTCGGCGGCGTAGAGCGAAGGCGCCGCGAGCAACACAGTGAGCGCCATCCGAGCGATCATTCCCAAGGATTTTGAGTTCATCGAATTTCCCCCATTACGTTTCATTAAGTTTCTTGCGCCAGCAGCTCGCCCCAGCCATGAACTGGAGCGATTACGCCCGGCCGAATCAAATTGTTCCACACTTCGAGACTCAGATTGCTAAACGCCGGCTTGGCAAACTCCACTTCGACGGCGGGGATGGCATGCAGGCTCATAGCCGCGGCGCCGGGGATGAAAACCGCTTCTGCTTCAGGCGCCAAGCTTGCCGCTTCTCGGCCCACGTCGAGGGCGGTCTGTAAACCCTCTTCAAAAGACATCGCCGCGGCGTCCACGGCGTTCTGATTTCGTTTGGTGATGCCGACAACCTCGACTTCACCGTCGTGCAGGTAACGGATGATCGCTTGGTTGACGTTGTCGCCCCAGCGGCTGCCGATGACGACTTTTTCCAAGCCGAGGTGTTTCATGGCGGCGATCAGCGCTTCGAGAGGTGCGTCGGCGCGGATGCCGGTTTTTTCTGTGGTCTCAGCGAGCAGCTCACGCAGTCGAGCACGGCCCAAGCGCACGGAAATCGGCACGCCGCCGAGCACGATGACGTCAACTTTTTCTTGCACCAGGGCGTGAACACAGTCCCAGTAGTTGCCGATGGCTTTTTCCACGGCCTCCGGCGCGTAGTCGTCAAGTCCCAGTCCGGTGACGACTTCCATCACGTCCGGCGGCACGATGCGATAAAACTGGTAGCTCAGGCCGCGCTGGACTTTTCCCGGCGCGCGCGGGTTGATCAAACCGTAGCGAAAGCGCGGCAGCAGCCGTTGGATATTGCTGTCCATGATTTTCCTATGCTCTGGCGCCGACCAGCTCCATCAGGGCGTGAATACTTTTCGCGCTATCGAGATCGAGGGCGAAATCGAACGCGCGCTTGGCTTGTTCGTCGGGCAATACGCGGGCGGCGCATTGGCGAAATTTCTCTTCCAGTTCGCCGGTGCTGATCCATTTCTGCGCCTTGCCTCGTTCCAGGCTAGCCAAGCGCTCGATGCGTTGGCCGTCAGTCAATTCGATCATCAGCTTGGCCGTGACTTCGTTGCCGTCGCCTTGCAGCAGCTTCGGATCGGTGCGCACCGCGAACTTTTTCATCAAACCCTGAACTTTTGGATCATTAACTTTTTCATCGGTAAAATCGTTCAAGCCCAATCGGCGCTCGATCAGCGCATGAGCGAGCGGAAAGGCGACGCTGAATTTCCCCTCTAAGCCGGTTTTTGGCTCGGGGTGATTGAGCGTGGAGGTGACAACGTCGCTGACGCCGACTTCGATGCGCGCGACGTTTTCCGCTGTGAGGCCATGCGCATTGGCGATTTCAATCATGGCGGCGATGGCCGGATGGACGAGAATCGCGCAGGGATATCGTTTGATATGCAGTCCCGGATCCATGATGAAATAGGGCGTGCCCAATTTTCCCGAAATTTGCGCCGGGTCATGTTTGCCGCCCATGGCGAGGAAAAAGCCGCGATGCGCTTCGAGTATGTGGGGCGCCGATGTGAAACCGTCTTGCGCCAATTCGGCCGCGAGAACTCCCGCTTCGGCGGCGCGGCCGGAGTGAAACGGTTTGGTCATGGTGCCGAAGTTTTCTCGTAACCCGCCGGCCATGGTCGCGGCTAAACCCATGGCGCGCATGAGCTGATCACGATTTAAAGCGAAAATTTTTCCCGCCGCTGCCGCAGCGTCCAGCCCGCCCATGGTGGCCGTCGATTGATAAGCGACATGGTAGGCGTCCGGCGGGATCGCTTCGGTGACGCGGCAACCCACTTCGATGCCGACGGCGCAAGCCAGTATTAACTCCCTGCCGGTGATGTTGCGCGGCTCTCCCACCGCCAACGCGGCAGCGAGCGCGGGAGTGGTTGGATGGATGCGAATGCCGTGGGCGGTTCCCGGCCAGACGGAAAGTTGAATGCTATCGAAGTCGAGAGCATGTCCCGCCGCTGCGTTTGCCAGCGCCGCGGCAGTGCCGCAGCCTTTAAAACCCGCGCCAACCACGGTTGCGTCCTTACGGCTTTCGGTGCGCCGCAAATAACTTTGCAAAATACGGCTGCCATCCTCAACCGAGCCGGCGAGCATGGTGCCGATGGCATCCGCGATCAGCGTCTTGGTTCTAAAGACAACTTGGTCCGGTAACGCGTCGAAGCTGGCTTCATCGACGAAGCGGACGATATCTGCGGTTACACCCATTGTCAGTCACTGTTTAACGGCAGGGTTCTCCATATCGAAGTAGCGACAAGCAAGTCAAGTCAATTTCGCCAAGAAAGTCCAGAGTTTAGTAGCCGGTTAATGGCAAAGTTGTACCAAAGCCTTGACAGTGGGGAATTCCTATGAAAAATTTCTGTAGGCAAGGATAAATCCTTTGCCCCTTTTGCGGATTTGCCGCGCGAGTAATTGTGTGGTAGGAGACTCGGCAATGCGTTGGCAATTTGAATAATTCGGCGCAGGAATCGTCTATGATTATAGCTCAGCAATGAAAGGAGGTGAAAAAACTATATGACGTTGAAAAAACAACTGATCGGGCTTTCTCTAGCTCTGATGTTAGTTCCTGCCGTCAGTTTCGCGCAGGAAGCGAAGAATGGGACGGTCTCGGCTTACGACAAGGAATCGCGCATGGTCACTGTGAAAGGCAAGGATTGGGAACAGAAGGCCAAAGTGAGCAGCGGCGATGCCAAGGATAAAGCCGATCTCCTAAAAGCTGACACGAAAGTGAAAGTCATGTTTGACGACCGCGGTGGAGGAGACGTGCGAGTTAAATCGATCGAAACACGTTAATCTCCGTAGGTCCTACCCTTTTGACGCCGGGCAGGGTGATCATTGATTACCATGTCCGGCGTCAAAATTTTTTGATCTGCCAGTTTTTCCACTCGCGCAGGAAGTATTTCTGCTTGTACGTTTGGCGGCGTTATTAAATTTTCTCCGCGATTGTTCTGACCACATTGCTGTTGGTTTTATACCGCGGCTTGATCTCTTTTCGGCCTTGTTCTATGACCGTTGGAAGCGAGACGATCAAAGCTCAACGGCGGCAATACGATTGTTATTACCCAGTCGGTGAGCAGAGAACGATCATCAGCGCGATCGCCAATCCAACCAGTGGCGCAGGGGTGTAAGAAATCGCGGCAAAGAAAAGTTGCGATGCTCCGTTGCTCAACACAACATCAGTTCTGATTTACGTTTCACAAGGAGTGAGGGATGCTCAGTAGAGAAGAAAACGAATTACTAACGAAGACGGGTCCAGGGACGCCGATGGGCCAACTCTTGCGCCGGTTTTGGTTGCCGGCGTTGCTGTCGGACGAGTTGCCCGCGCCGGACTGCGCGCCGGTGCGCGTGCGGTTGCTCTCGGAAGATTTAGTTGCGTTCCGCGATACCAACGGCAAGCTCGGTCTGGTCAGCGCTTATTGTGCCCACCGCCGTGCTCATCTGTTTTTCGGCCGCAATGAGGAATGCGGACTGCGCTGTATTTATCACGGCTGGAAATATGATGTCGATGGCAACTGCGTTGATTTGCCGACGGAACCTCCAGAGTCCAACTTCAAAGAGAAAGTAAAGCTGACTGCTTATTCCCTGCGCGAAGCGGGCGGCGTCATCTGGGCGTATATGGGGCCGAAGGACGGGATGCCGGAGCTGCCGCGCTTACCGATCACGCAGGTCCCGGCGGATCATAAGTTCGTCATCAAGCGCTTGCAGGAATCCAACTATTTTCAAGCCCTCGAAGGCGGCATCGACTCGGCGCACACGCGCTTTCTCCACGGCCGCCTCGATGCCTACCACAATACGGCCAATTTTCAGAAAGCCACGGAGTCCTTGCGCAAGCGCTACAACGAAAACCCCGACAGTCTCTCGCCGCGCGAGTTGGATATTCTCTTTCGCATGGCGGACAAGATGCCGCGGGTGATGGCGCAGCGGACTGACTACGGTCTTGCCATCGGCGCGCGCGGCACGATCAGCGAACAAAATTATTACTGGCGCATCAATCAGTTTCTCATGCCGTTCTACACCATGCCGCCGCGCGACCCAGGCGGTCATGCGTTCGTGCCCATCGACGATGAAAATTGCTGGGTGTGGACGTTCCGCGTGACCATGAATCGGCCGCTGACCAACGATGAGATCTACGCCATGCGCACCGGCCAGACCGACGGTCGTTTTGGCGCGCCGGTGGACAAAGAGTATAAGCCGCTGGCCAACAAGGCCAATGACTTTCAACTCGACCGCGAGCTCCAGCGCACCTACAACTTCACCGGCATCTACGGCACCGGCAACCAAGACATGGCGGCGCAGGTGAGCATGGGGCCGATTACCGATCGGACCGAAGAGATGCTCGGCGTTACCGACGTGGGCATTATTGAAATGCGCAAGCTCTTGCTCAACGCGGCGAACGATCTGTGCGAAGGCAAGGAGCCGGCGGAAGCGCTCAATCCAGATTGCTACGACGGCGTGCGCGGCGTGTCGCTGATCCGCGAAAAGAAGGTGCCGTTCGAAGATTGCGTCAAAGACGCGCTCACTGAGATCGACCGGACCAAGCATCGCTTTCGCGAATTGACCGGAACGTGATCGTGTTTGACTCGTGCGGGTTTTTCTCCGTGCGGCTTCGAACAACGAGCACGGCCTCAATGGCATGGCGCTAGGAAGGAAGTATTTCATGAGTGAAAGAGTTTTGGCGGCGACCCAGGTTGGCGCGCGGAACATTGAGCTGCGGGATTATCCGATGCCGGAGATTTCCGCTGATGATGCATTGCTCAAAGTCGAGGTCGCCGGGATTTGTGGCAGCGACATCGGCGGCTATGAGGAGTTTGCCGGCGCGCCGCGCATTCGCGGCCATGAGAATGTCGGCTTTCTCGCCAAGATCGGCGCCAACGCGGCCGAGCGCTGGGGCGTTAAAGAAGGCGACCGCGTGGTGATCGAGCAGTATCTGCCCTGCGGCACCTGCCGCTGGTGCCGGATCGGCGAGTATCGCTTTTGCGATCAGACCGACAAGCTGCCCGGCCGGACAATTCTGCGCTACGGCAATACGCCGGTCAATGTCGCGCCATCACTGTGGGGCGGCTTCAGTCAGTATTTATATCTGCCGCCCAACGCGATCGTGCACAAGATTCCCGCCCATGTGCCGGCCACCCAGGCCGCGTTATTCGTTCCGTTAGCCAACGGCATGCAATGGGCTTATCTTCAGGGTGGTGCGGCGCCGGGTAAGACCGTCGTCATTCAGGGCCCCGGACAGATGGGCTTGTCGAGTGTCGTCGCGGCGCGCGAGGCCGGTGCTCAGTGCATTATTATCAGCGGTCTAACACGCGATGCGGCGCGCTTCGAGCTCGCGCGCAAGCTCGGCGCCCATCATATGATCGATGTCGAAAAAGAAAACTTGCGCGAGCGGGTGAAAGAAATCACCAACGGCCAAGGGGCCGACGTGGTGGTCAACGTATCGCGCGGCGGCAAATCGACTGTGCGCGACGCGCTCGAATGCGCATCCAAGATAAGCACCATCGTGCTCGCCGGGCCGGGCGATCAAGAAGTTCCGACGCGCGGCTTCGGCCGCAAGCTGATCACCATGAAATGGGTCCAGGGTTCCTCTTTCACGGCTTTTGAGTTGGGCCTGCAAGTGATGGCTTCGGGCAGATATCCCCTCGGCGAGATCAGCACGCATCAGTTCGATTTGAATCACGTCAACGAGGCGATCCGGGCGTTTGCCGGCGAAGCAGGACCCGGTGTGATTCACGTCAGCATTCGGCCCGAAGTGTAATCAATTTCGAATTTCGGATTCACTCGTGCGGCACATTGCCATTCGCTATCGGTTGAAAATTCGAATACGAATAGAGTAGAACCATGAGCAAGGAGATTAATCATGACCACAATTGCTGAGCAAATAACTAAGAACCAATATTTCGAACCGGGGCCGGTGGTGTTGGAAACCAAAAATTATACTTACGATCGCTGGATGGACTCGGTCGGTATTCCGATCCATCGCGGCTATTTCATCGAAGACCTGCGCACGGTCGAATTGGGCTGGTGGGATGACCGCCAGTGCAATGCGGCATTCATACAACTCATGGGCCAGGAAGGCATCACCTCCGCGACGGTCATGGAGATTCCGCCGGGAAAAACTTTACCGCCGGTGAAATTCGCCCTGGACGAAGTGATTTACGTTCTTCAGGGCCGAGGTGTTACCACGGTTTGGACGGATGATCGCGGGCCGAAGAAAACTTTTGAGTGGCAAGACCGCAGCCTTTTTGAGATCGGCGCCAATCAATATCAGCAGCTGGGCAATATGCGCGGTGACCGGCCGGCGCGGGTGCTGCGTTACAGCTATCTGCCGTTGGCGACCTCGCTGAATACTGATCCGCGTTTTTATTTCAACAATCCTTATCAAAAGGTTGACGCCGCCAACGAGGGCGAAACCTATTCCGAGGCGAAACTGGTCGAGAACGGCGATCCCGCGCTCGCCTGGGGCGGCAAGCGGGTGTACTGGTTCGGCAACTTTTTCCCCGACATGGCGGCGTGGGACAACCTGAGCACCAATCGGCGCGGCGGCATGAGCGTGACGATCATGTTTCCCAACTCAGAAATGTCTTGTCACATGTCGGTTTTCCCGGACCGTACTTACAAGAAAGCGCATCGCCACGGTCCCGGGCGCGTGATCGTGATTCCCGCCGGCGAGGGCTATTCGATTCTTTGGGAACAGGGCAAAGATAAAATCGTTGCACCCTGGCATGAGGGAAGCATGTTCGTGCCGCCCGCCAACTGGTTCCATCAACATTTCAACGTCGGCGCCATCCCGGCGCGCTATCTCGCGCTCCATCCGCCGCGGCAGTTCCGCGGCCACGCGGAAAAGATCGAGGACCGCGCCAAGGACATGATCGAATACATCGACGAAGATCCGTGGATTCGCGAGAAATTTGAAGGCGAGCTCAGTCAGCGCGGGATTACCAGTTTGATTCCTGACGAAGCTTACAAAGTCGCCAGCTACGACTGGCATCCGAAGAAATAGCGATTTCCGAGCGCGGCGCGAACTTGCGTCGTCACTTGATTTATGACGCGTGAGGGCGGGCGATTAGCCCGCCCTTTTTTTCGAGATTTGGAATCAAGAAGGGTGGAACGAGGGATTGAAATCTGATACAGCAAAATCAATTCGACTTGACTGAATTCATTCAAGGAGGCCTGTGATGGACGTTTCCAGTTCGACGGTTCAGCTCAATACCTCAGACGGCAAGATGGATGCTTATTTGTCGCAGCCCAAAGACGGCGGCAGCTATCCCAGTGTGGTCGTCATTCAGGAAGCGTTCGGCGTCAACGATCACATCAAGAAGGTGACCGACCGGATCGCGGCGGAAGGCTATGTGGCGATCGCGCCGGATATTTTCCATCGCGAGGCGGAGCGCATTATTCCATTTTCCGATATGGCTAAAGCGATCGCGACTTTGCAGCGCGTGCAGGATCCCAAGGCGATGGAAGATGTTGGCGCGGCGATCGCGCACTTGAAAGCGCAGAGCAACGTGAAGGCCGGTTCGCTCGGTGTGATCGGCTTTTGCATGGGCGGCCGGCTTACCTATCTCGCGGCGGCGCATCACGCCAACGACGTCAAATGCGCCGTGCCCTATTACGGCGGCGGTATTCCGATGGGCAATCCGAGCCCGCTGTCGCGTACGGGCGAGATCAAGTGCCCGATGTATCTTTTCTTCGGCGCCAAAGATCAATTGATTCCGATGGATCAGGTTGGCCAGATCAACACCGAACTCACGACCAAGCAGGTGCCCTTTCAGATGAAAATCTATCCGGACGCGGGTCACGGCTTTTTCTGCGACGAGCGCGGCAGTTATCATGAGAAATCGGCGCAGGATGCTTGGGAAAAAACCAAGTCGTTCTTCGCACAGCATCTGAAATAGGCTGATTGGGCGGTTCGTTTGGGGGAGAGGAAAGGTCGCAACTTTTCCTCTCCCTTTTTTGTTTCTGTAAAAGAAATCCGCTACATTAGCTTTCATCATGCCGCGTAAAACCAAGCCGGGAGAAATCAAAGTCGGCCTCGTGCAGATGAGCTGTAGCACCGATCCCGGCGCCAATCTTGCCCACGCGATTGAACGGATCGAAGTCGCCGCCAAAAAAGGCGCGCAGGTGATTTGCCTGCAAGAGCTGTTTCGCTCCCGTTATTTTTGTCAGAGCGAAGACCAGCGCAACTTCAAGCTGGCCGAAGCGATTCCCGGACCGAGCACGGCGACTTTGGGAGAGTTGGCGCGGCGGAAAAAAATCGTCATCGTTGCCTCTTTGTTCGAGCGTCGCGCCGCCGGGATTTATCACAATACGGCGGTGGTGCTGGACGCCGATGGATCGATCGCCGGCAAGTATCGCAAGATGCATATCCCCGACGATCCGCTTTATTACGAAAAGTTTTATTTTACCCCGGGCGATCTCGGCTTCCCCAGTTTTCAAACGCGTTATGCGAAGATTGCCGCTCTCGTCTGTTGGGACCAGTGGTTTCCCGAAGGCGCGCGTTTGGCGGCGCTGTCCGGCGCACAGATTATTTTTTATCCAACCGCCATCGGCTGGATTCCCAACGAGCCCCGCGCCGTGGCGCAAAATCAACGCGAGGCTTGGCAATTGATTCAGCGCTCGCATGCCGTAGCAAACGGCGTTTACGTCGCCGCCGCCAATCGCGTCGGTCGCGAGGGCAAGATAAATTTCTGGGGCCATTCGTTCGTCGCCGGACCGTTGGGCGAGATCGTCGCTCAGGCCAACGACCAGCGCGAGGAGATTCTCATCGCCAAATGCGATTTGGCCAAGATCGAAGAAACGCGCCAAAGCTGGCCGTTTCTGCGCGATCGACGCGTCGATTCCTACGGATCGCTGCTCCATCGCATGTCGGATCGATGACGCAGAATCCTTCAGAGAGCGCTCCCATGAGCCATGCCAATTCAAATTCTCCGACAGCCGCATCTCTCGGCTACGCCATGCCGGCGGAATGGGCGCGTCATCGTGCAACCTGGCTCTCTTGGCCGCATAATCTTGAAACCTGGCCGACCGATTTGGAAAAAGTTCGCGAGCTATGGATTCAAATGGTCCGCGTCCTGGCGCCCTACGAAGAAGTTTGTTTGCTGGTTAATGACGGGCGGACCGAACAAGAAGTAACTGCGCGTTTGACGAAAGCCGGCGCGCCGCTGGCTAACGTCACATTGTTACGCATTCCCACCATCGATGTCTGGATGCGCGATTACGGCCCGACGTTTGTGACGAGGAATGCTCACGACGCGCCGCTGGCGTTCAACGATTGGATCTTCAACGGCTGGGGCGGCAAATATCCAACCTATCAAGAGGACGATGGCGTGGCGCGCGCCATCGCCGCGCTGCTGAATGTCCCGGTGTTCGATCACGAGATCATTCTCGAAGGCGGGTCGATTGAAGTCAACGGCGCGGGCGTTTGTCTCACCACCGAGCAATGCTTGCTCAACCGCAATCGCAACCCGCATCTGAGTCGGCACGAGATCGAGCAGTACCTCAAAATGTCTCTCGGCGTGAGCCAGGTGATCTGGCTGGGCGAAGGCATCGTCGGTGACGACACCGACGGCCATATCGACGACATTGCGCGCTTCGTCAATCCAACCACCGTCGTTTGTATTGTCGAGGCAAATTCAAAGGACGATAATTATCGCTTATTGCAAGAAAACTACGAGCGTTTGCAACGCACCAAAGATCCATTCGGCCGCAGATTGGAACTCGTTAGGTTGCCATGTCCGGGTTCAATCTACTTTGAAAATACCCGCCTGCCGGCAAGCTACGCTAACTTTTACATCGCCAACGAAGTCGTTCTCGCGCCGGTGTTCGACGATGTCAACGACAAGGAAGCGATCGGCATTCTCCAAGAGTTATTTCCCGAGCGCAAAGTCATCGGCCTGCGCTGTAACGAGGTGGTCGCGGGTTTGGGCGCGATCCATTGTGTGACGCAACAAGAACCGGCGGTGGATAGTTCGAGGCCTTGACAATTCTCCGGCGTAACCTACACTAGCGCACTGTATGGGTCAGCTCATTCAACTCCAGGAACTGCACCAAGCGCGCCGCCGCCGGTCGGAAAAAGTCAGCATGGATCAATGTGTCGAACTGCTCGAATGGAATCTCAAAAAAAGCATCGATGACTATTTCGCCGCGCCGCGGGAAGAGCGCTCCATGCGCGCCACGCAGATCCGTAAGCTCAGCGAGATCCTCGAATACGCCCTAAGACTGCTCTGAGTGCGCCACGGTTTAACGTGGAACTGCCACAACCGCTCCTGCTGATTTTTCTTTCCTTTCTCGGTTTGGTTTTGCTCGGCTGGTTTTTCATTGGCCGGCTTAAATCATTGTTAGCGGAAAAACCGCAAGATCAGTCGCTGCTGATGATGCAGCAGCAGATCGCGCAGTTGCGCGCACAGCTGAGCCAGAGTTTGGAAACCAACAGCCAATCCATCCAGCAGCAGCTCGGGCAACTGCTCGGCCACGTCAATCAGCGCTTGAAAGAGAACGCCGACGTGCTCAGCCAAACGCAGCAAAATTTAGGCGAGCGGCTCGACAACGCGGCGCGTGTCGTCGGCAATGTACAGCGCAGCCTCGGCGGTCTCGAAGAGGCCAACCGCAAGATTTACGAAGTCGGCAAGGACATCGCTTCGCTGCAAGAGATTCTGCGCGCGCCCAAGTTGAGAGGCGGATTGGGCGAGTTTTTTCTCGAAGACTTGCTCGGCCAGATTTTGCCGGCGGAACACTTTGCGACGCAATATAGCTTTCGCAGCGGCGAGAAGGTCGACGCCGTCGTCAGGCTTGGCCGCTCACTCGTGCCGGTGGATGCAAAGTTTCCTCTGGAAAATTTCAAACGGATTCTCGCCGCGACCAGCGAGGAGGAAAGCGCTCGCGCCAAGCGCCAATTCGCCGGCGACGTGAAAAAACATATCGACGCGATCGCGGGAAAATATATTTTGCCCGACGAGGGCACCTATGATTTCGCGCTGATGTATATCCCGGCGGAAAATGTCTACTATGAAACCATCATCAAGGAGGATGCTGCGGACGATAAGAGTCTGTCCCACTACGCGCTCGGCAAACACGTCATACCGGTGTCGCCCAATAGTTTGTACGCTTATTTGCAGACCATCGTGCTCGGTTTAAGGGGCATGAAAGTCGAAGAGCGCGCCAAGGAGATCGTTGAATACTTAAGCCGTCTCCAGAGCGACTTCACAAAATTCCGCGATGAATATACGCTGTTGGGCAAACATCTGGGCCATGCCCAAGCAAGTTATCAGAGTGCGGAACGGCGGCTCGATCCATTTGGCCAACGGCTCGTGGCGGCGGCTGCCGATCCAGATGACGCCGTATCGAGCGTTGCCGACGGAAAGCCGGAATAGTTACCCTTTATCGAGGAACCGTATCCGTGCGTTTGAGTTTGTTTGCGCGCCTAATTCTTGGCTATCTAGCGATCTTCGTGATCGTGGCGGCGGCGAGCCTGTACGCCATTGTCGTGTTACGCCAATTCGGCGAGCGCACGGCGGCGATCTTTAAGGTCGATAACCGGGTTCTCGATCATGAAAAGGCGCTCGCCGATTTCCTGCTCGGCCAAAGCCGGGCCGAACAGCAATTCGTCGTGACGCGGGACGAAGCCTGGTATTTGCAGTTCATTCGACTCAAGATCGACTTCGAGGGGCGCCTGGAAAGTGCGTCGGCGTTGAGCGACGGCGCGGCGGCGCCGATCTTGAAAAGAATTCACCAAGACTATTTGAGCTACACCTCTCTGGTCGAAGACGAGTCGCGCTATGTGCGCACCAACAAGACGTACCCGCAGGCTAAGTACAAAGAGGGCAAAGAGAAACTCATCGACGCGATGTTGAGCGGATTCGAACGGCTGCGCGTGAATCAGCAGCACACCACCAGCGCTAAGCTCGCCGAGCTTGCCGCGATGGCCGATCAAGCGCGGGAGATGTCGATCGTAATCGCGGTCAGCTGCCTGCTCGCGATTGTGCTCATGTCGCTCTTAGTGACCCGCAGTATTACCGCCCCCATTGCGCTCTTGAAGCGCAAGACCGAGGAGATCGCCAAGGGCAATTTCGACAGCGGCGTAGTGGTCAAGTCGCCACCGGAGATCGGCGCGCTGGCGGAGGCTCTGAGCACGATGTCGGAAAAATTGCGCGAGCTCGACCGCATGAAGGCGGATTTCTTCGCGTCGATGTCGCACGAATTGCGCACGCCGCTGACCTCGATCAAGGAAGGCACGGGGCTGTTGCTTGAAGGGGTCGGCGGCGCGACCACGGAGAAACAACGCAAGTTGTTGGCCATTCTGGCCGAGGAGAGCAACCGGCTGATCAGCTTGGTCAACTCGCTGCTCGACCTGTCCAAGATGGAGGCCGGCATGATGACCTACGAGTTCGAGGTCAGCAACCTCGATCCGTTGATCAAACGGGCGGTCGCCGAGATCGCGCCGTTGGTCGAAGCGAAACAGATCAAGCTTGAAAGTACCTTGGTACTGCCGCTGCCGGCGACGCGCATCGATCCCGAACGCATCCTCCAAGTGTTGCGCAATTTACTCGGCAACGCCGTCAAGTTTACGCCCGCAGGCGGACACGTGACGGTGACGGCGAAACCCTTGGAAGGTAAACTTGAGATCGCCGTGAGGGATTCCGGACCAGGAATCCCGGCGGAGAGCTTGATATCGATATTTGAAAAGTTTAACCAGGTAGGTCGGTCGAACTCCAACGCCCGGTCCGGTACCGGACTGGGTTTAGCGATCGTGAAGAGTATTGTGTCATCTCATGGTGGACATATATGGGCCGAAAGCCAGTTAGGTCAGGGCAGCGCTTTCATTTTTGTCTTGCCCTGTTAGTGTTTATTGGCGGCTGCGCGCTCTTCGACGAATCGAGTCAGCGCCAACAGCTGCGTGAAACGCTTGCCAGCGGCCAACAGCAGTTGCTGCGCGGCGATTATGAAGATTCGTTGAAATCGTTTGAAAGAGCGGTTGCAATCGCCCAGAATCAACCGCCGGCGGATATGGCGACGTACACTATGGGATTAATCCTTGCCCATCCGCTGAATCCGAAAAATGACCGGCCTAAAGCGATCAACGCTTTTAATCGAGTGATCGCGACCTATCCGAATAGCGTTTGGGCCGAACAAGCGCGGGTTTGGATCGGCGTGCTCAACGAAGCCGAGGAGGCCAAACGGGAACTCGCCACAACCAAACAGTTGGCGGCGAAGTCCCAGGAGGAAAGTGAACGAAGCCGCCAAGCGGCGGAAAAGTCCAAGCTGGAAGTCGACAAGTCGCGCTTGGAACTCGATAAGTCACGCCAGGAGATTGACAAGATGAAACAGATGATCGAAAAGTCCAAACAGATCGACATCGACATCGAAAAGAAACGGCGCGATCGCGCCAGATAGCCGACATGTCTAAAGGCCACATACTCGTCGTCGACGACAATCCCAACCTGCTCGAGCTGATCAAGATGCGGCTTGAGTCGGCGGACTATAAAGTTAGCGCCACAGCCGACGAAGAACACGCGCTGAAATCCCAGACCGAGCAAGTTTTCGATCTATGCATCATCGATTTGATGCTCGCCAATGGCGACGGCCTCAGTTTGATGGAAAACATCCGCACCATCCGTCCCGACCTACCGACGATTATCCTCACCGCTCATGGCAGCATCGAGAGCGCGGTGGAGGCGATGCGCCGCGGCGCCTACAGTTATCTGACCAAACCGTTTGAAGCCGGCGACCTCCTGCTCCAGATCGAGCGCGCCCTGGAAAACCGTAAGCTCAGCTCAGAAATCAAACGGTTGAAAGAGCTGCTCAATGAACGCTTTGATTTCGCCAACATCATCGCCCACAGCGCCAAGATGCGCGCGGTGCTGGACGTGGTGAGCCGCATCGCGATCCTCGACTCGACGGTTTATATCCACGGCGAAAGCGGCACGGGTAAAGAACTGATCGCTAAAGCGATCCACCTGGCGAGCGATCGCAAGGACAAGCCGTTCGTCGCGCTCAATTGCGCCGCGTTGCCGGAAACGTTGCTCGAAAGCGAACTTTTCGGCCATGAAAAAGGCGCGTTTACCGGCGCGGTTAAGAGCACCCGCGGATTATTCACCCAGGCCCACGGCGGAACATTATTCTTAGATGAGATCGGCGATATGCCATTGGCGACGCAGTCCAAACTTTTGCGTGTATTGCAGGAGCGGCAGTTCTATCCCGTCGGCGGCGACGCGCCGGTTGCGGTGGATGTGCGCGTCATCGTTGCCACCAACAAGGATTTGGCCGAACTGGTGCGCAAAGGAATGTTTCGCGACGATTTATACTATCGCATTCATGTAATCCCGATTCTCTTGCCGCCGTTGCGCGAACGCAAGGAGGACATCGTGCCGCTGGTCGATCATTTTCTTAAGAAATGTACCCAGCAGATGAAAAAGATGGTCAAGGGCTTGACGCCGGAGTCGCTGCGAAAACTCATGCTGCACGACTGGCCCGGCAACGTGCGCGAGTTGGAAAATACCATCGAGTACGCGGTGGCGATGACGCGCAGTGATACGGTGACCGCGGACTACATCCTGCAAGGAAAAGTCGCGGCGTCCGAGCCGGGCAAGAACGGCGGCTATGAGAAACGCGAATCGCTTGGCGACAACTTGAGATCGCTCAAAGACGCGCGCGATGCCTTCGAGCGCGATTATCTAGTTCAAGTATTAGCGCTGACCGAAGGCAACGTCAGTCATGCGGCTAAACTAGCCGGTAAGTATCGCGCTGATTTCTACGACCTACTGAAGAAGCATGACCTTAAAGCCGACGAGTTCAAAAAGCCCAAACCAGGTATGTCTAGCTAACCGATGGCCGCCGTTATCGAAGCGGTCATTCATTTCTTCTCCACTCACCGCAGAATTTTGCAAATCCGCCGCCCTCGGCTGCCGGCTTCAAGCCGGATTGCCGACTGACTTTGCGACCGCAGGGTTGGCTGCCCTCACGATTCCAAGTTCGTGCCGTTAGCGAAGCTACGTAATCTGATCCAAGCTACAGTCTGGTTTTGGGTTGCAGGGATATCCCTTCACGAAAACTTAATTTACGTCTTAATCACGCCGAAATAGCGGTGATATTACTTTCCACCGTCTGCGAACGACCTGGAACGGGGATTGCGTTTTACTCAGCTGCGACTATGGGGGCCAGCATGATGCCATCTGGAACTGTTTTGGTCGTTGATGATGACGAGAGCTTTGCTGAGTTGATCGCCATCAAGCTGCGGAGCCGCGGATTTGAGGTGCACACAGCGCGTAACGGCTTTCATGGTTGCGCGAATTACTTTCGTAGTCCGAGCGACTGGGTCGTGACCGACATTCAAATGCCCGAGCTCGACGGTATTGAAATGATACGTCGCATCCGAGCGTTCAACCCCCAGGTCAAGACCATTTATATGAGCGGTGCGACCGATGAATATCGAGCGGTTCTGGAGCACGAAATTCGTGAGTTCGGTGTCATCGTCATGGGCAAACCATTCTCTTTTGACAATTTGGTTGAAGACTTGACGCGGACCGACTGCGATACTGCATTGGCAGCAACCGTCGCCGATCTTCCGCTATCGGTGTGTGTTTCGGTTGCTGGCGGTAACGTCGCCGGGGGCAAGGGTGAGGTCTCTAGTCGACGCAGCTTCCCTCGTGGTTCAAAGCCGATTGTATATTAGTTCATTCCTTCAGAGCTGTAGGATAATCCCTGCGGTTACCCACACAAACTCTGCGGCCAAACTGGATAAAAGCAGCAGAAGTAGGTGAAATTGACGGTTTTTAGACATGGAACGAAATTCGCTATCAACGTGAGCTTATGTTCGCCCAGCAGTACCCTTCCGCAAGTCGCGCGCCAAGCGATGATACTATTGCCAAGCGACTTCCCCTCGTCAACGGCCGTGAGCCCACTGGCAGTTGGGAGGTATTTGTCAGCCTTTGGGAGCACGCCAATTTGCTTCGCGCTTACTGTTGGACGCAGCAATGTGGCGATGAGAAGGCGCTGTTAAATCAATTCCTGGTTAGGTTGCGGCGCCTTTTTAGCGTCGATTTCTGTTTCGCCGCGCTGGGTAGCAAAGATTCGAAGTTAGTCGAGTTTGGCGTGCCGGAAGCTGGCATGGCCAATGTGCCGGCCAATCTTTCTCAGCGTTGTCTTGATATCGTGGTCAACTCCCGTGCGCCGATCGCGTGGAATGACGTGAGCGGTGAGTTTGGCTTTCGTAGCGCCGTAGTGGTTCCCGTCACACCGCCGGCAGGGCCGGCGCTCGGGTTCTTGTTACTAGGCCACTCGATTCGTCGAGGCTATACGGTGTCCGAGTTGTTTCTGCTCCAGACGTTAGCGGGTGAACTTAGCTGGGCGGTGCGGGCGCTCAACGATGATAATCGCCTGCGCGAGCGGCTGGCAATGATGTCCCATGATATCAAGAACTCGCTCCAGGTAATTGTCGGCAATACTGAGATGCTCCGGCAGAATAAGAGCGGTGCGCGGGCGGTCGATCAAGAAAAATTCGTCGGCAATATCGAATCGAGTGTCGAGGACATTCTGAAATGCGTGAGTTCGCTGCCAAAGCCGCTACCCTGTGCTGTAACGGAAGTTGACGAGTCGGATACGTCCGTGGTCAACATCGCGTCCGCTGTTGAGGAAGCCGTGACGGCTTGCCGCCAGTTGAGCCAGGAGCGAAGCGTCGAGGTGACGGTAGACGGCACGGCGATGAGGCCGTCGCAGGTGCGGACCGATCCGGTGTTGTTCAAACTCGCTCTCAAGGTTCTAATCCATAGTGCCGTGGCGGCGACGCGCAATGAAACCGTTGAGTTCTCATTTCGCAGCGACCAGACTCATTTAAGATTCGAGATTAAAGGAAACCAGAATAACGAAGTGGCGCAGAGATTGACCGCCATGTTCGATAACGCCATTGGGGTCGGCGGCGCGAACGATGAAAGTCTTCAAGCGTTGGTTTCAGTGCGCCGGTACTTAGATCAAATCGGAGGTGATGTCTGCATGAGAGGCCGCCCCGGGCGAGCTTCGGAATTTATCGTCTGCGTACCCCTTGAGCGAGGTTCGTGAAGTGATTCCAGTTGGCAGATTAAGACAAGCGTCAATGAATAAAATAATTAGAGTGGTTTAAATTTAACAGGAGGATATCGTATGAAAAGTTTTACTGTCGGTGGGGCGAAATATTTAATCGGCGCCGGTTTAACCGGTACTTTGCTGTTGGCCCAAGGCTGCATCGCGACGCGCGATTGGGTGCGGGAAAATGTCCAAGACCCGCTCACCGGGCGAATCACACAAGGCGAAGGGCGTATGGAAAAGGCTGAGGGACAGATTGGCAGCCTCGGTAACCGCGTCAGCGGTGTTGAAGGGAAGCTCGGCCAGTTCGAAGGCCGCCTGGGCGAGGTCGATGCCAAGGCCGATCGCGCGCTTACTGCGATTGGCAATCTGCGTTTGGAGCGCAAGCTCGTAATCGATATGAAGGACGGTGCCAACTTCGCGTTTAATTCGACCGCATTGCCACCCCAAGCGCAGCGCGAGATCGATAGCTTCTTGAGCGACATGAAAGGAGACACGCTGGGCGCTGATGGCGTACTCTTCATGGTAGCCGGCCACACCGATAACGTCGGCAACGAAAATTATAATTACGATCTCGGCAAGCGGCGCGCCGATGCGGTGAGCCGTTACCTGATCACCAAGAAAAATTTGGACCCGATCCGCGTCGTCCCGGTATCCTACGGCCAGAGCGCGCCGATGGAAGAAAACAAGACCCCTCAGGGACGAGCGAAGAATCGCCGGGTGGAAATCCTGGTCTACCGCGATGGCGTGACCTCGACCGCCGCGACGCCGGCAGCCCAGCCGCCTGCGCCGAGTGCATCGCAGCAGAACGGGACCAGCGATAGCAGAATCTCTCAGCGTTAGGATAATTTTTCCAAGCGCCGAAGGGATATCGGCAAAAAGGCGGAGCGTGGGGGCTCCGCCTTTTTTTATGTTTATCCCGGATTGCGCAGTTGAAATTGACTCAGCGCGTGAGACGCGATCCTTGCGTAGGTAGGACAATGAACCGCTGGCGCTAAGCAGGCAACCGCGGCGTTGCGGGTCTTCTTCACTCCTGGTCGAGCCTGACGCGGCCCACGCCGAACTTTGATCGCGGAATCTGCGGTAATTTTCTACCTGTAGAGTTGGTCGATATAACCGCTGTCGTCGAGTTCCCGGACGAAATGCGTGTTCCAAAGCGCCAGCGGATTGAAACCGGCGATGTCGGGATCGCGCCGAACCGCTAACTGAAAAACATTCGATATCGCCGCCAGATTAGGATAGGGTTTGCGCTCCAACGACTGCGCCCACTCATCGTAAAGTCTTTCCACTTCTTGATCCGACTGAAGCTTCAGAATCGGTGTGGCGTGCTCTTTGAGAATCTCCAAGGTCTCCTGCTTGCGGGTTAGAAAATAATGAATGGCGTCGATCAGCCCCTTGGTCATTTGGCGCATTTCGTCCGTATGGCTTTTTACGAAACTCGTCGTAGTTGTCAGCGTGACGCCGCGGATCATCGGTATTGCCGCCACTTCGATGACGTGAGCGCCGGCTTTGGCGGCACGGGCGTCATGCGGGATAGTGACAAAGGTGCCGTCAAACTCGCCGCTCATGACCCGTTTCCAACGCTCTTCGGATGAGCCGGGAAACTCCACCAGCTCGACATCGCCGCGATCTGCGTCGAGGCCGGCTTGCTTGAGGAAGAGCCAGATATTTAGGCCGGCATGGGAGGTCAGCTTGTCGGCCGCGATCTTTTTTCCTTTCAGGTCTTGGACCGAACGAATACCCGGTTTGACCACCAATTTGTTTTCCGTCCAGTTGTTGGTCGGCTGGGCCAGGTGGACGAAGTCTTCGCCATTCCTGGCGTTACGGACATAGAGATTATGATGATTGCCGGAGATCAGATCGACGTTGCCGTTCTTGAGCGACTCAACGGCTCTCTCGCGAACCAGCTGCGGCGAGGTGTCGACGTCAAGTCCGTTCTTATTCCAACAGCCGGATTTGTCGGCCACCAGCCAGAGCGGTGCGTGGGAATTGGAGCGATAGATGACCCTCAGTTTGCGGTTTGCCATTGAATATTCCTCTCGTGAGTTAATGCGGCGCTAAGGCTTCATAGCACCAAAACAAATCGACTTTCCAGTGATTAGACTATGAGCGCAGCCGTAAGCCGAGCCACAAAGTAATCGCCGCGAAAATTAGAATCAGCCAGTTAGCGCTGGTCAAGCGGCGGATAATCGACGCGAGCTCTTCTGGCTTCACCTCATCGCCGCCTTCGACTCGCTTGACGAAGCGGTGGCCGACGCCGAGAGCTTGATAAACGCTAAAAATGACCAGGAGAAACGCGAACAGCAGCTTGATGCTGAGCTTGAAGGCCAGATGTTGAACAAAAGTCTCACGATAAGCGGCTTTGAGTTCGGTCAACTGAAACGCGCCGGTGAAAAGAATGATGCCGAGGGCACCGACTTGCAGCGGATTATAAAATTTTAGCCCGCGGGCAAGAAAGCGCAGTTTCTCGTCGTGGGTTTCGAGAACAGTGACGGAGGGTAACAGCATCAGCCAAAAACCGATGACTGCGCCGAGATAAACGATTAGGGCGATGAGGTGAAGCCATGAGTAGAGCATGGGGTGACGGATCAACCCCAGCTGAAACTTGAACCCTTCTTATAGGGCTTGCCGGCGGCGTCGTATTGGTCGCCGATGGTGTCGAGCTCTTGGCGAATGGTCTGCAGATCGCGTTTTTGTCGATTTTCGAACGCCTCGGCGTCCTTGGCGCGCCTCTCCATGAATTCTATTCGCTCGCGCTCACGCCGTTGGGCGAATTCGGACTGTTGTTTATCCCACCTCTCGTATGCGTCCTTGAGCAAGGTACGAATGTGATAATTCAAATTGTCGCGAATGAACGTCGACTTGTGGCAGTGCGGGCAGAAGATGACGTTGCCGATCATGAAATTCTTGACGTTTTCCTCATGCACCTGGTTGCACTTGTAGCAGCGCATGGGGATGTTCCATGAATCGATCGGCGGCAGCTCGACGTAATTGACATCGGCTTCGACGAATTCGGAAACCGCGCCGGTAGACACTGGCGCAGCCGCGGCGCTGCCGGGTGCCGGTGATCCCGGTGTTTGCGCTGCCGCGCTCGCCGGCGCGGCTTTGCCTTCGCCTTTGCGAAAGCGGGATTCAAAGCTGTCGCCGAAATTGGTTTCCGGATGAAGCGAACGCGCGCGGGCTATCAGCACCTCTTCGGATTCGATATTGTTGGGGTCGGTGATGCAAACGTCCACGGGACAAACCGCGGCGCAGGCTTCGTAGTCGTGAAAGCCGACGCATTCGGTGCATAGCACGGGGTCGATGACAAAAATCGGGTCGCCTTGCGAGATCGCATTGTTGGGACACTCGGGCTCGCACGCGCCGCAGTTGATACAATCATTGGCGATCATCGTTGCCATGAAACCAATCCTCCTAAAGGTCTCGAACGGAATTATAACGGGTGTGAAGACCTAATTATCCTAGATGAATTCTTAGAGGGTTGCAAATTCTGGAGCCGAGGTTGGGCGGTTAGAATCCGTCAAAATCTGGGTTAAACTAGCGCTGATCTCAGCGCTATCATGGCTAGCGAAACCCACAATCGATTTCACATCGGCACTTGCGGCTATGCTTACCCCGGCGCGCCGCCGAACGGTTGGAACGGCGTGTTCTACCCTAAAGGCGGCGCCAAGCGCGTCGATGCATTGGAATTTTATGCGACCTATTTCAATGCCGTCGAAATCAATTCGACCTTTTACCACCCGGTCAGCGCGGCGATGGCGCGCGGTTGGGTGAGCCGGACGCCGGCCGATTTCGTCTTCACCGTCAAAGCTTGGCAGAAATTTACTCACGCCGCGAAACTCGGTAGCGGCACGAGGGACGGCGAGCGTTGGGCGCCCGTCGAGCGCGCCGACGTCGATCGATTTCACGACGGCGTCGCGCCGCTGGTTGAAGGCGGCCGGCTTGGCGCGTTGTTGTTTCAATTTCCGGCGGGATTCGTCTACACGGCGGAGAACATTGACCGGCCGGAAACGCTGCTGTCGTCTTTCGAGATTTGTCCCAAGGTCGTCGAGCTGCGTCACCGCAGTTGGAGCGATCATCATGATGCGACGGAAGCATTGCTCGCGCGTTTGCGCACGACCTGGGTTTTCATCGATGAGCCAAAGTTTCCAACTTCAGTCAAGCAAGAACTCGCGGCGACGGGCGAGTTGACGTATCTGCGCCTGCATGGCCGCAATTCTGAAAAATGGTGGCACCATCAGAATGCGTGGGAAAGATACGATTACTTATACCCAGAAGAAAATATCCACCGGCTTACGGCCAAGCTGCGACAACTCGCCGGCAAGTCGCCGCAGTCGAGATTCTACGCATTTTTCAACAACCATGCGCGTGGCCAAGCGGTCGCCAACGCATTGATGCTGCAAGGGGCACTGCTTTCGAGTGATCAAATCCGTGCGCCGCATTCGCTGCTCGAAGCATTTCCAGAACTACCTCGTTGCTTAGCTAGCGATCGGGTGGATGACCGGGATTTTAAATAACCGCCATCACTCCGCGTTGAGACCGGCGGACGAGCGCCGCGGGAAATCAATTGAGAAAGTAGGAAAGAACGAAGAGCGCGATGCCAGAGTTGATGCCGATGTTTCGTTTGGTGCCGCCGTAGGAGATATGTTGAAAGCGCCAATGGGCGGTTAAGGCCATTTATCTAGCGGCAATGTAGGCTATAGGTCGCGAGCATGTCAATGAAAAATTCGCGGCATTGGATTTTTGCGCGGCGGGTGTTTGCGGACCACGATAAATGTGGGTTATGCTTACGCATGCTTTATTCACGACTCCGGCGTCGCCGATTACTGTTCAGCTTGGGTTTGGTGATTGCTGCGCATTTTATCGGCGCGGCTTTGGTTGAGGGTGCGGAAGGCCCGAAGAAATTACGTTTGGCATATGCCGGCTGGGAGATCGGTACGGCGGTCGCTTACATCGGCGTCGATGGCGGTCTGTTCAAGCAACACGGTGTCGAGGTGGAAGAACTGCCGATTCGCGATACTTTTTCCGCCGGGGTGCAGTCATTGATGGGGGTCGATGTGCTCATCGGATTCGGCAGCCCTTTGGCGGTTCTCCAACCCATTATCACAGGCGCAGACCTGATTCTGATCGGCTCCCATGTGAGCTTCGATCAGTACGGCATGGGTGTCGGCTCGGCCATCGACGCCGTGAAAGATTTGAAAGGCAAAAAGATCGGCGTGTCAGCGCTGGGTGCGCGTTCCGATCTCATCGCGCGGGTGATTTTGCGGCGCGCGGGTTTGGACCCATCGAAGGATGTCGAAATGGTTGCGGCGGGCCTGGCGCCGGCTCGGGCGGCTGCCTTGACGAAGAACTTGGTGCAAGGCGCGCCCTTCGGCGAGGGGCTGATTTCCGAAGCGCAGAAGATCGGTATCAAAGTGCTCGATGTGAAATCGGTGCCCATGGCGACCGACCTTTTACTCACGACTCGTTCTTTGATCAAGCGCGACGAGGAAACTGTGCGCCGCTTCATGAAAGGCTACGCCGCGGCGATTCAATATTTCGTTTCCAAGCGGAGTGAAAGTCTGGCGATCTTGAAAAAATATTTTCCAGGCAACCAAGGCGTGAGCGTGGACTCAATGTATGACGCCTTTTCGGCGCAGCTAAGGCCTTTGCCCGAGTTGAATAGTGAAGCGCTCCAAGCTCTGATCGACGTGAGCGCGACCGCCGATCAGCGCGCCAACAAGCTCAAACCGGCCGATATCATCGAGCCGCGTTTCTTCGAAGAGCTTAAGAACAGCAAATTTCTCAAAGACCTCTACATCGAGAAAGTTAGCCTCTAGCGGTAAAACTGCGATCGAGGTGCAACCCTTCTGGAACGAAGGCAAAGCTGTTCTGCCTTGATGCTGCAAGCGGGTAAGTTGCTTGTGAGATCAGCAGTCAAAAGGTTCAAACATCGTGCCGAGTGCCGAACACAAAATGAAACATTCGCGCCAGTGCCTTCGTTCCTCCATTGTCGCCCCTCGATCAACACAGCGTCATGAGTTTTCCTCGTAGAGTAAATCATCCTTAGCCGACGAATTCGCTTCGCCATCGCGCGGTCTTCCATTATCTGCGTTCACCCTCCTGGGTTTTAGTTGCTCGCAACGACGAGTTTCGCTGGGTGGAACTTTGGTCAGGCTTCTGCTATGCAGCAAGCAAGAATTTGTTTTGGAGGAACCCATGAGACTCAAAGATCAAGTCGCCATCGTCACCGGCGCGGGCCGCAATATTGGCGAAGATGTGAGCAAACTATTTGTCGATGAAGGCGCAAAGGTCGCTGTGGTCGATTTAGATCCAGGGCGAGGGAGCAAAGTGGCGGGCGAAATAAACGCGAACAATCCCGGCAAAGCGATCTCGGTGGTGTGTGATGTGGCCAACGCGGCGTCGGTCGACGCCATGGTGCAAACCGTAGTGAAACAATTCGGCGGTGTCGATATTTTGGTCAACAACGCGGCATGGACCGATCACAAAACGCTCTTCGATATCACTGAAGAGGAGTGGGACCGGACGATGAACGTGTGTATGCGCAGCGTGTGGTATTGCACTCGCGCGGCGGCCAAAGTGATGATCGATCAAAAGCGCAAAGGCCGGATCGTCAACGTGGCGTCGACGTCGGGCCACTGGGGCAGGAAAGAGGCGACGGCGTATACGACCGCGAAAGCCGGCGTGTTGAATCTGACGCGCTCCATCGCGGTGCAGCTGGCGCCCGAAGGCATTCGCGTCAATTCGGTTTCGCCCAATCGCATCGGCTCTCCCGTCGGTCAGCAGGATATTCCGGAAAACCGTTTCGTCAAAAATCTCGCTGGACGGCGCGGCCTGCCGATGGATATCGCCAAGGCCGTGGTGTTTCTGGTCTCCGATGAGTCGGAGTTTATCTACGCGATCGATCTGCCGGTGGATGGCGGCGCGCTGGCGATCCGCGATTGATTGGCATTTCAATACGTAAAAGGGCGGTGGAGCATTCATGCTTCGCCGCCTTTTTCATTTAATCCGATTAGTGCCGCATTGACAGTCTTCGATTTGATCGGATACGGTCATGCGCAGAAGAGGCAACCCATGAGCGAATCCGCCATGAGCAAACCCATCACGTCCGATGCAACTTTGAAGTCGACTCCGGATACTGTTTTGTGGGGCTACATCGCGGCGAATTTGCCGCCGGCTCTAACGATAATGCCCGGGCAGATCGTCGAGATCGAGGCGCTGTCGCATCAAGGGTTGACGACTAACAACAACCCGGAGAAGTTTTTCAGCGCCTACGGCATTGCCAACCACGAAGTCTTGCCCGACGCTAAGGTCGTTTATGCGGAAGTAAAGCGGCCCAAGGGGGCGAGCGTACATATTCTCACCGGGCCGATTTACATCGACGGCGCGGAGCCGGGCGATACGCTTGAAGTGCGTGTGCACGATATCAAGTTTCGCGTGCCTTACGGCGTAAATAACACCGGGCCGGGCAAAGGCGTATTGCCGAAGCTGCTCAAAGCGCCGGCGGCGAAGTTGATTCGCATCGATCTCGAGCGGCGCGTGGCGCTGTTTTCAAATGAGATCGAGATTCCGCTCAATCCTTTTATGGGCATCATGGCGGTGTCGCCGCCGACCAGTCTGGGCATGGTTTCCTCGACGCCGCCGGGCGCGTGGGGTGGTAATATCGATCTCAAATTCACCGGCATCGGCGCGTCGTTGTTTCTGCCGGTGTTCAACAAGGGCGGTCAATTTTTCACCGGCGACGGCCACGCCGTGCAGGGCGACGGCGAAGTCGACGGCGGCGCCATCGAGATTTCGCTCAAACCGACTTTGCAATTCATCGTCCACAAGGGCAAGACGATCAAGCAGCCGCGGGTAGAAACGGCGACCGATTATCTCACCACCGGCCTCGATGTCGATCTCAACGTCGCGACGCGCATCGCGCTTCAAGAAGCGGTCGATTTTCTCCAACAAGAAAAAGGCATGAGCGCGGCGGACGCTTACGCGCTGTCGAGCCTGGCGGTGGATTTGGGAATCGGTGAAGCGGTCGATATCGTCAATCTCGTCTACGCCAAGATTCCCAAACAGATTTTCAAAAGCAATCCTGAGTTTTGGTATAAGGGCGAAGGATAGAAAGTTGGACATCGGAGATCACGATGGATATCGCGCCGCTCAATCAAAAAACCGGTTACGTCCGCTGGATGAAAAATCAAGGCTTACCGATTCATACCGGCCATGGCATGGCGGATCTACGCGCGCTGGATGTCGCGCCCTACGCGCGCATGGGCGGCAAGGCGGCGTTCATTCAACTGCACGGCATGCAGGGAATCACCGGCGGCTATATCGGTGAGATTGCGCCCGGCGGCGCGCTCAATCCGGAGCGTCATCTGTACGAGGAAGTAATCTGCATTCTCAACGGTCAAGGCGCCACCGAGCTGTGGGACGACCACGGCAACAAGAAGATGTTCGAGTGGAACAAATGGAGTCTGTTCGCGCCGCCGCTCAACACCACGCATCGCTTGGTCAACGGTTCCCGCGAGCCGGTGCGCTTTCTCGCGGTCACCAATGCGCCGCTGGCTTTCGATATTTATCGCGACGAGAATTTCGTTTTCAATTGCCCGTACAGTTTCAAGGACCGTTACTATGGCGAAGAAGATTATTTCGAAGTCGGCAAGAAGCGCTACGTCAGCGGTCTGATCAACATTTGGGAGACCAATTTCATTCCCGACATCAAGTCGGCGATGTTGGAGAGCCTCGAAGTCAAAGGCGCCGGTTTGCGCTTGGCGCAGTTCGAAATGGCCGGCAACGCGCTGGTCGGTCACTTGGGCGAATGGCCTGTGGGCAAATATCACAAAGCGCATCATCACGGGCCCGGGGCGATCATCGTCGGCACGCAATCGGTGGGTTACGTGCTCTTGTGGCACAAACAGTGGGGCATGCATCCGTACACCGACGGGTACGAAGACGAAGTGATCGATATCCAATGGGGCGAAGCGAGCATCTATTGCCCGCCCGGTGATTGGTTTCATCAACATTTCAACACCGGCAATGAACCGGCGCGCCATCTCGCCGTGCGCTACGGCAGCCGCATCCATCCATTGGGATTCAAAGTTTCGCATCAGAAAACCGACGACGATGTTTTCCGTAGCGTCGATGAAGGCGGCTGGTTGATCCCCTATGAGCAGGAAGATTCGGAGATTCCGAAACGGTACAACGCCGCGCTAAAAGCCAATGGAGTCGTTGTCTAGCCGCAGGAAAACATTTCGAGACCGGCGAAAGCCAGGCGAAAAAATGCATCCACCATTCTTTGGTAGGGGATAATCCCAGAACTTTCAATTTGTAGTAAGCGCGATTGTTGTGATTGAGCGCTCTGCCAATGCCCGCTCGTCTTCGCTAATTCCTCCTGATTAGTTTCTCGATTAGCTTTTCCGCGCTTTGCGCGGTTGTTATGGCGTCTTGATAACGCTTTTCCTCCAGCCTCATCCAGGCATGCTCAAGAGTGGAGTCGGCGCGGCGTAGTATCGCCCCGTGGGTTTTAGCGTGTTGCCACTTGGCTTGCGCGACTTCACGTTCGACTACCCGCAACACGGTGATTGCTTCGTGGCCGGTGGGGCCGCGCGAGATGGCGTCCCACTTCACCAGCGTTAGTACCGTGGCGAGAAAAAAAACTGAGAGCCCAATGGTTGTATAGGTCGGCGCGAATGGGCGCGCCGGTCGCTGTGGAACCGCTCGGTCTGGCTTTATCCGGTTGGTGGGCGGCGCCACTGCCGCGACCTCTTTACGCGCCACGATCAGTGATGCGAGCACCGAGAGCAGAAGAACTCCGCCAATGACAGCGAGCGATGCGCCGATGGGGATTTTGTAAACATCCACCAGCAACATCTTGGTGCCGACGAAGCATAGAACGAAGGACAGGCCGACTTTCAAGTAGACAAACATCTGCATGATTCCCGCGAGCATGAAATAAAGCGCGCGCAGGCCGAGAATGGCGAAGACATTGGAGGTGTAGACGATAAATGGGTCCTGGGTAATGGCGAAGATCGCTGGTATCGAATCGACCGCGAAGATGACGTCGGTAGTCTCGACGACGATCAAGACGACCATCATCAGCGTCGCCCGTCTCTTACCGTCCTCAAAGATGAAAAAATTCTGACCATGATAACGATGGGTCACGGGTATCATGCGCTGAAACAGCCGAACCACCGGGTTTTTCTCCGGATCGAGCTTTTCTTCGCTCTGCAGCAGCATTTTGATCCCGGTTACGACGAGAAAGCCGCCGAAGACATAAATCATCCAATGAAAATTCGACAGCAACGCGGCGCCGGTGGCGATGAAGATCGCGCGCAGAATCAGTGCGCCGACGATGCCCCAGAACAGAATACGGTGCTGATACTCGGCCGGGGTGTGGAAGTACTGAAAGATCATCAGAAAAACGAAGAGATTGTCGACGCTCAGCGACTTCTCGATGACGTAACCGGTCAAAAACTCCATCGCCTTATCCTGTCCCCAGACGTAATAAACGCCCAAGTTAAAGACGAGCGCGAGGCTGATCCAAACACAGCTCCAGATGCCGGCTTCTTTCATTGAAACCGCATGAGCCTTACGGTGAAAAACTCCCAGATCGAGGGCGAGCATGCCAAGGACGAAAATATTGAAAACAATCCACAGGACTAGACGGTCCGAATCCATACGGTCTCCGTTTCAAAAAAAAAGATTGAGTTAGGCACACGAGTGCGCCGGAGAAAAACGGAAATTAAAACTACCGGAGACGAGTCTAGATACGGAACACGCCGAGGAGCTGATGAAGATTTTGCTGGGAACGTGGAGCGATGGTAAACGTCATCGATCGCGAACGAACGGATTTTGGTGCCGCTGCTATAAGAATAAATATGCGAGGTAAATCGGCCAAGGTGGGTTTGCCACCCCGTTTCGAGGCCGCACGGGAAGCGCCGGACCGCGCCGTTGCTTCCTCTCGTTCGAGAGGGGGCTCGGATTCGGCCGATCGCTCGCTTTGTTCGTGCAAAGCCACTGCACTAATCGGTGAAACTCCGAGAATGAGACTGAAAGCCAGAAGAAAGTTGATTAGAATCCGTGCCACGGTCACTATCCGTAAACATTTCAACGCACCAAGTCAATACGTTCAATCGCGCATGCGCGAATAATTGATTTCCCGGCTGGTGATAAATTCCAGCAGCGCGGCTTTGCCGTCTTGAGTTGTTTTGTGAGCGCGCTGAAGCGCAGGAACGATTTGTCCTGCTTCTTCCACGCGCTCGGACCAACCTCCCAGCGATTTTGCCAGGTCGGCGTAGTTGCCGAGGATATTCATCGTGCCAAAACGTTCGTGGGAGGCTTGCATGCTGTGGGTTTCGGCCGCCATGAAATTATTATTCAGCACAATCGTCAGCGTCGGTATGTTGTTGCGTACGGCGGTTTCGAAGTCCAAGCCGGTCATACCGAAGGCGGCGTCGCCCATGAAATTCACACAGAACTTTTCCGGTGCGGCGAGCTTGGCGCCGATGATCAAGCCGAGCCCGGTGCCGAGTGCGTGGGACTTGCCCCAGCCGAGATAACTGCGCGGCGTCGGCGCTTGGTAGAAGGGAACGAGCTGGTTGCGCGGGCTGCCGGCGTCGTGGGTGACGATGACATCTTTACGGTCGAACAAATTCATGAACTCCCACATGACGCGGTAGGGTGTCATCGGCTTCTCGTTGGAATTCAATTTCGGCATCCATTCCGCCATCCACTCTTCTCTGCCTTTTTTGATTTCGGCGACGACGCCGTTGGCTTCGCGATTCTTGTTACCGAGTAAACTCTTCAACGCTTCGATGAATTGCTGCAAGACCGGCTTGGCGTCGCCGAGAATCGGATAATCCGTAGCGTAATGTTTATTGATGTCACGCTCATCGTTGGTCGCATGGATGATCGTCTTGCCCGCGGGTATTGGCGCGGCGACGATGTTGTGTTTGGTCAGGCTGGCGCCAACGGCGAGAATGACGTCCGCTTTCTGCAAGAAGGTATGCACCGGGCGCGGCATAACGCCGGCGCCGGTGCCGAGCGATAACGGATGATGTTCCGGAAAAGCGCTCTTGCCTTCGAGCGGCGTGGTTACCGGCGCTTGCAGCATTTCAGCGAGCTCGATCAATTCTGCCGACGCTTCGGCCCAGAGCACACCTTGGCCGGCGATGATCACCGGACACTTGGCTTGGACCAAGACTTTCGCAGCTGCTTCCACGTCTTTGGCATTGGCGCCGGCAACGGTTCGTTTGACCGGCGTGTAATTGATTGTCGCCGATGGAAACTCTTCGATCGCCGCGTCGTTGGGAATTTCCACCAACACCGGACCCGGCCGGCCCATTTTCATATAACTAAAGGCGCGCCGCATAATCTCCGGCACTTGACTAGCGAGCGTGATTTCTTCGCTCCACTTGGTCACCGATTTGTACGCTTCTACCGAACGGAAGAAACGGTGCACTTGTGAAGTGTTGCGCGCGTGGCCGACGGGTAAGAGTAAAATCGGTGTCGAGTCCGAGTAGGCCGTGGTGATGCCGGAATACGCATTCTCCGCGCCGGGACCGGCCTGCATCGAAAATACACCGATGCGTTTGCCGTTGGTAACGCGTGTGAAACCGTCGGCGATGCCGACACCGACGCGCTCTTGGCGGCAGACGATTGGCCGGATACCCGCTGTGGCCGCGGCTTCGATCATGGTGTTGGTGGGATAGCAGGAGAGAAACTCGACACCCTCGCGTTTGAGAATTTCAGCGATAACGTCGACGACTTTCATGGCGCCTCCAGGATAAAAGCTAGCCCGCTCTTACCAAGAAGGGGAGGGCAATACAATCGGAATATTGCCGCGCGACGGTGGTGAATAGATATTGACCGGACGAGAGATGGTTCACAATGTGGGCGAAGTGAACTGTATCACTCTTTGCCAAAACATCTTGAAACAGCATCGTCATGCCCGCGGAGGCGAGCATCCAGGCGGTCTGCGAGAAGCTAGATTCCCGCGTGCGCGGGAATGACGTACGAGGCGCTGTGAACTCGGCTTCAAACCGAAATCATTGGTATTCGTCGAATCAGAATCGAAGGACGATCAATTCTCCGCTTCCCAATATTTCTCTTTCTTCAATTGCTCGACGACGTACGTTTTGGGATCTCGGCTCGCGGCGATTTTCGTTGCGATGCAGGCGACGTGGCGCACGTCGGTTTGTTCGGTGGTGCGAATGATATGGGGTGGCTCTTTGCCACTCTCGACGGCGCGCGCCGCGTTCAAGAGAAATTTTCTAACCGCGATGACCGTCATGTCGCTGACGCCGAGATGTTCCTGAGAGCGGTCGAAGATTGGCCCCATACTTTCGGTGGCGCAGGCGTCGTGCGCCAAAAAGATCGGCCCCATACCGGTGAAGTTTTCCCGCTTCTGCTTTTCACGATCCTGCAAGTAGTTGTTCTGTAGATTGCGAATTTTTCTGAAGTCGGCGCCGATCTCGTCATCATGCTGCCTTTCGTTGAGTTCGATCGGCCGGTTGCGCCGGAAGTGGATGTTGTAGCGCATGCTGTGAGTGTCATCGATCGGCACATGGGAATGAATTGTGTAGCCTTCCGGGTTGCCGTTGATGCCGCCGGTGGGGATGAAGCCGTGGCAAGGCATCACGATGTTCGACACGCGCAAGTAGACCGCGTCCGGGCCGATTCGTCGGCAGGACAACATGCGGATGCCGTAGTCCATTTCGATGCCTTCCAACTGCGGCGCCGAGTCGGCAGCGTAAAGCTCGCCGTCGCCGCCGCCGCGCGGCCGGTCGCCAGTAAAACTTTTGTGCAAGAAGGACAGGTGCGACGAGTCGCATTCGCCTTCGAGGCCTTGCAGCCAACTACAGTCTTGGATCGATTTGGTGACGTAGAGATTTGCCGGTGCCATGCTCATCCACTCGTAATTGGGCAGCAGCGGCAGCTTGTCCTTCGGTCCCATGTAGGTCCAGACGATGCCGGCGGCTTCCTTGCAGGGATAGGCGTTCTGGCGCACTTTGTTTTTGAGTGTGCTGTCGGCGGGCTCCGCCGGTGTGTCGAGCACCTTGCCGTCGAGATCATATTTCCAACCATGATAAATACAGCGCAGGCCGCACTCTTCATTCCGCCCGAAAAACAGCGAAGTGCCTCGATGAGCGCAATGCTCGTCAAGGAGACCGACTCGGCCCTGTGTGTCGCGAAAGGCGACCAGATCTTCGCCGAGCAAGCGCACCCGCACCGGCGCACAGTCGGGCTCGGGAATCTCACTCGCCAGCAGCGCGGGAATCCAGTAACAGCGCATAAGTTTGCCCATCGGTTTGTCGGGGCTGACGAGCGTGAGCATGTCGTTTTCTTCGCGTGGCAGCATGGCTTGTTCCTCTTCAGCAGCCGAATTTATCGTGACGTCGTTCTGAGCCGCAGGCGAAGCCTCTCGCCTCTGTCAAAGATTGAAAATGCCAGAGGCTTCGCTTCGCCCACGACACGAGGTTGCGGCTGATCTCAGCTTCATTTGAGTCTATCTTGCGAACAGTTTCAGTTTGTCCGCCGGCAGCCGAATGTAAACTTGCCGTGTCGGTGCGGCGCTTTGAGTCGTCTTGAAGCGCAAAGTCTTGCCGTTCACTTTTACGTCGCACACCGTCAGCTCGCCGAGAAACGTGGACGATAATACTTCAGCGGTAAACTCATTTTCCAGTCCGGTGGGAACAATGGCCATCTGCAATTCTTCCGGCCGGATGGCGACGCTGACATTCTTCAAATTGCCATCGCTGATTACACAGGCGAGTTTTCCTAAATCGGTGTCGACTTGAGCGCCGTTGGCGACGACGCCGTCAATCAAGTTCGTCGAACCGAGAAACTCGCAAACCTCGCGGCTCGACGGCGCGTCATAGAGCTCGCGCGGCGGCGCGCATTGAAGGACTTTACCTTTGCTCATGACTGCGACGCGGTCGGCCAGCGCCATCGCCTCGACCTGGTCGTGAGTGACGTAGAGCACGGCGATGCCGAACTTCTGCGATAGACCTTTGATCTCATCGCGCACTTCTTCACGCAAGCGGGCATCCAAGTTGCTGAGCGGCTCGTCCATCAAGAGCACTTTGGGTTCGACGGCGAGGGCGCGCGCCAGGGCGACGCGCTGCTGTTGGCCGCCGCTTAGAAATGGCGCCGGACGATCGGCGAGGCCAGCGAGCTGGACCATGTCGAGGGCGGTCGTGACTTTCTTTTTCACGTCGCTGCTCGATAGCCGGTGCGGGCCGTTGATCAGCGGAAACGCCACGTTCTGAAATACCGTCATATGCGGCCAGACGGCGTAGGACTGAAACACCATGCCGAGACCGCGGTCTTCGGGACCGACGAAAAAATTTCGCTCCGAGGAGCTGACTAGCGTGTTGCTGATGGCGATCTCGCCGCTATCCGGTTTTTCCAATCCAGCGACACAGCGCAGCAATGTGGTTTTACCCGAACCGCTCAAGCCAAGAAGCACAAAGAATTCGCGCTCGCCGATGTCGAGGGTGACGCCGTCGACGGCGCGAACCGAATCGCCGGACGATTTGAAAATTTTCACCAGGTTTTTGATCGAGATCATGATAGGCGACTCTAGCGTTCGACAATCATAGCGACGCCGCGCTCGGGACCAAATTCACGGTTGGGTTTATCATTACGCCGGGGATTTTCAACCGGCACTGGCGCCGAACTGCAATTCGCAGTTACTCTTTTGCAAAGCGTAGGCGCAGGTAGTAATTGGCCATCCCGAGATATTCGTGGATCGTCGCAAACATTTTGGCTGCCACTTCCTCGTTGGGGAAAAAGTCGAAGGGCGTCAACTCGAATTTGCCAACCGAGAAATCGCCGGGGGCGGGGATCGGTTCCGGCACAAGCTCGGCAAACACCATCATGCTGCGCGGCATGTGCATTGCCGAGGTGACGAGCAGGTAACGCTTCCAGCCATGCTTCTTGAGAACGGTTTGGGTTGCCAGGGCGTTCTCGAAAGTATCGCGGGAGTTTTCCTCGCCGATGATGTCCTTCTTGGGCACGCCCCAGCGGATGAGAAAGTCGCGGGCGATCTTGTTCTCGTCCAGGGCCGGAGTGAACGGGTTCACATGGCCGCCGGAGATGATGATCGGTTTGGGACGGATCCGGTAAAGCCGCCAGGCCTCGTCGAGTCGGCGAAACATATGCTCGTCGACGGATGGTAGCGGGATCAAACCGGTAGCTGGCACGCTGCCGCTGGTGAGGACAACAATCGCATCGTAGTTGCCGGCTTTCGCCGGATCGACAAGCGGGGGATAGCGCGATTCCAGCGGATAACGCAGTGCGTAGTTCACCGGGCCGCTGTGCAGTACGAGGATGAGGAGGAAAGTGAACGCCAAGAGCGTCCGCGCCCAGCGTCGCTGCCAAAAGATCAGCACCAAGAGCAAAAGCAGCAGCCACGGCATCGGTGGCAGCAGCAAGACTTTGATAAACTGTTTGAGCAGGAACATGGGTCGGAAGGTGTTTCAGATATAAGTTTCCGGTTTCCGGTCGCCGATTACGCCGCAACCCGAAAGACGATTTCACGAGCGCCAAACTCGCAACCGTGCTTCATTCGGCATCCGGCTGTTTTTCCGGCGCGGCGTCGGCGAAGGCGGGGAGCGCGTTGCAGTTTTTTTCAATTGCTAAAATCGTCGGATATTTCGCCAAGTCGCAGCCGTAGCGGCGCGCGTTGCCGAGCTGCGGGATCAAACAAATATCGGCCAACGTCGGCGTGTCGCCGAAACAGAACTTGCCGCGCTTGGGTTGGGCGACGATCATTTCTTGGAGCGCGTCTAGACCCAGATCGATCCAATGCTGCGCCCATTGGTTCACTTGCTCGTCGGTCTGGTGGTAAGTCGCTTTGACATAATTCAATACGCGCAAATTCTGAATCGGATGGACTTCGCAGGCGATCACCAACGCCATGCTGCGGACGATCGCTTTGTCCGTCGGGTCTTGCGGCAGCAGCGGCGGGTTGGGATGCTTTTCGTCGAGATACTCGATGATCGCCAGCGATTGGGTGAGAATCCTGCCGTCGTCTTCCAACGCCGGTACGAGCGCTTGCGGATTGATCGCGCGATATGCGGCGCTCAACTGTTCGCCGCCGCCGCGGCGCAGATGGATCGGCGCCTGCTCGCAACCGATGCCCTTCAGATTCAACGCGATGCGCACACGGTAGGAAGCAGAGCTGCGGAAGAAAGTATAAAGCTTCATGGTAAGACCTCTACTGAAAAATCTTTCGGTACTCCTTGCGCTTCTCAGCCATGGTATTGGCGTCAGGCTCGTCCATTTCCACCACTTGAATCTTGTCCGCATCGGCGAGCGGCGGGTTTATGCCTTTGCGGGTGACGAATTCGCCGAACTTGGCCATGACTTTCAAACTATCGTCGCTGTAGAAATAGTCGAGGAATGCTTTCGCCGCGTTGGGGTGCGCGGCGCGGCTGCTCATCGCAATCGCGTGACCATGGCCGAGCATCTTGTCCTGCCGGACGTAATCGAGCGGCGCGCCTTTTTGGCCGAAGCCGATGACGTATTTCAAATAAGTAATCGCCACCGGCGTCTCACCGGTGGTGACACGCTCGGCGGCGGGCAAAACACCTTCGACGATGACAGGCTTGGTCGCCGCGAGATCGCGCAGATATTTATCGGCGCGCTCCTTGCCCATGAGCTTGTACAAACTCATCGGCCACATGACCGCGACCGCGCCGCGCTGGGGATCAGCGAAGGCGAGCTTGCCTTTGAATTCCGGCTTCAGCAAATCTTCGAGCGATTTAGGCGCTTTATCCGGGCTCAAGATGCTCTTGTTGTAGACAATGCCGACGATGCTCGTGCGATAGCTCGGTCCAAGCTGCGGATGTTGAAACTCGGCGGCGAAGTTTTTCGCCAGCGGCGAGTCGTATTTCGTTAAGGCGCCCTCGGCGAGCAAGATCTCCATCGGCCCGGCATTATTCAAAACTAAATCATAGCCGACTTTATTGGCGCGCCGTTCGCTCGAAGCGCGTTCGAGCACCGTGGCGCCGGCGGCGCGCCAATAATCGACTTTGATGCCGGTCTTCTTCTCAAATGCTTGCTGTACGCCCTCGAAGATATCGGTTTCCATGGAACCGTAAATGACGACCTTGCCTTCTTTCTTTGCTTCGGAAATGAGCTTGGCGTCTTGGGCCGCGACGAAAGAAGGAAGATAGAGACAGAGATAGAGAAGCCCGATCATTATTCGCATTAGTGTTTCCGATTGTAGGGGCGCAGCAAGCTGCGCCCGTCTTTCTAGCAATCCCGTGATTTCTCCTTACGCTGCTAGTTCGACGCTTGTGACGAATGGCAGGCCGCTCGCGACTTGGCGCACGCCGTCGTCGTCGACAACCAGCAGAGTTCCGTCCGATGTGCCGGCGATCATGCCGTTGCCGTCGGGCGTCGGGCAGAGATGCATGACGCCGCCATTCAAGTTGTCGACGACGGTTTCCCAGGTTTCGCCTTTGTCGCTGCTGCGCAAGATCGCCGACATGGCGCCTCCTTCGCGTAGCCAGAGATTCGGTCGTCCTCTCGCTGCGCCGACATAGACGACGCCGTTCTTGTCTTCGGCGACGGAGATGCCGTAGTCGTGATTTTTCGGCGAGATGCTCTGCCAATGACGGGCGCGGTCGGCGCTGCGAAAACAGGCTTCGCCGCAGGCCAGAAAGACCATGCCGCTGTGCTGCTGCGATGCCAGGATCTCGTGGATGTCCATGTCGGTGAGGCCTTCGTTGCACGGCTCCCACGCGCGGCCGCCGTCGTCGCTCAGCACCATGCCGCCGACTTCGATGCCGGCGTACAGGCGATTTTTATTTTCCGGGTCGACGGCCAGATAGCGCGTGCGCGACTGAAGTTCAGGGCTCGGCGGAAAATTGGCGCCGGCGCTATGCAAGCGCACGCCTGCCAATTCCTCCCAGCCGCCGTTCTTGCTGCGGTAGACCGCCGACGGAATCGTGCCGACCATGACACCGCCGTTTATCGCTAGCGCGGAGTAGAGAAACATTTTCGGCACTTGCGGATCGGCGCGCTGCCAATGGGCGCCGGCATCCTTGGTATAAAAAAGCCCTGAGTGCTCCGTGCCGGCGTAGATCGTTTTCGGATCTTCTTGGTCCACCGACATGCAGGTGAGCGTCCAATAGCTTAGGTCACGCTTGGTTTGGGTAAATTGTTTGCCGTCTTGTTCGAAGCGATACCAGCCGGAAAAGGTCGCCACATGGAGGGCTTTCTGACCGCTCGTTGCGCTCATGATGATCTCCTTTGACGCAATGCCGAGAGAATTTATGCCTCTTTTAACTCGTTCGGGAGGGGATTCGCAATCGGGGCAATAGCGAATTATCGCTTGGCCCGCAGTTCGAATTCGACCTGCTGAATCGCCTCTTCGAGCCAGAGGCGGAAACGGTTGGTGAGTGTGGCGTCGGCAAACTCTCTAGCGCGCGCGTTTAGAAGAATTTCATGCACCTCCGGCGAAGCGAATGCGACCAAGCCGTCCAACGCTTGCTGCCAGACTAACTCATCGGGAATTTCCAAGGCGCGGTGGAGAAACGGCACAATGCCGTTTTCTTTTCGCTCCCAGGCGACTTTGATCAGCAAGGCGCGAATGTGCGGTTCCGGTTCGGTGTCAAATTCGCGAATCAAATCCGGCAGCAGTTCTCCCGGCAATTCCAAGAGATCGTAAAACGCATCTTCCTCGTCGCCGCGGCGAAACTTTTCCAGAATAGCGCTGATGGCCGAAGACATGGCGAACTATTTCGCCCAAATGTCGATCAGCTCTTTGGACTCGACCACGTCGGCGAAGCGTTCGATGCGCTTCAGCGCGGCGTTATGGCCTTCCTCGGTATAGGTTCCGACGCAGTCGCGGACGATGACCATTGAATAACCGCGGTTGTGGCCGTCGCGCACGGTCATCTCGACGCCGCCGTCGGTGGTGCAGCCGATCATGACGACCGTGGTCGCGCCGCGGTTGTGCATGATGGTTTCGAACTCGTTGCCGACGAACATGCTCGGTCGCCGTTTGTCGATGACGACGTCATTGGCAGTGGGCTTAAACGGCTCCATGATATTCCAGCCGACGCTGCCGTGCAGCCGGCGTGGTTTGAGCTGGCTTGGATGATCGACCTTTTGATCCTTCATCGCCCGCCGTATCCAGGTCACCGCTTCGTCTTTCCACAGGAACGGCGTCTGGCGCGTGTAGACGGTTTTTACCGCCGCCTTCGCCGCCGCGGCGATCAGCGGCGGGGCGTTGCGGATTAACGCTTCTTTGTTGAACGAACCGCCGGCTTGGTCGTTCTGCATGTCCCAGACCAGCAGCACCGTGCGTTTGGCATCGACGACTTCATTCAACCGGTTGGGAATTTGTCTGCCTTCGAATTCGAGCATTGGCGTAGCCTCCTTTTGTCGTTAGCGAGTCAGTGCCAAATCTTTACGCGCTTTTTCGAGAAAACTGAAGTCGACGACCTGGGAGCCGGCGATGGGTTGTGACACATTGGAAGTCTCGCGGGTCAAATCGATGAAGTATTGCACCGCTTGCGGACTGACCACCGCGTCCTTGGCCAGGCCGCGCTTGAGGTAGCCGAGCATTTCGGCGGCGAGCTTCTGATCGCTGACGCGCCATTGTTTCATCATGACATCGCGCGCTGGCTCGCGGTTGGCTTCGTCGGTGACGAACTGCAACCCGCGCAGGGTTGCGCGCACCATGCGATAAACTTCATCCGGCTGCTGTTGGATGCGTGTAACCGAGGTGCCGAAACCATTCTGCGGAAAATTGACCACGTCGCCGAGAAAGATCAGTTCGTTGTAGCCTTTATTGACGGCGATAATATTTTCCGGCACCGAGAGTAAAGCGGCGTCGACGACGCCCTGTTCCAGCACCGCGAGCCGCCCTGCTCCCGAGCCGCCCATCGGCAAGACCTGCACGTCTTTCCCCGCCTCGAGGCCGAAATGTTTCAAAGCTTGGTAGGCGAGTATCGTCGCCGAGCCGCCGGGCGAGCTGCCGGCGACTTTCTTGCCTTTCAGATCGCGCGGCTCCTTGATTTCCTTGCGACTGACGAAGGATTGCAGCGGCTTGATGATGGTGAAGATCAAAATTTTTGCCGGATAATTTCGCGCCGCGGCAAGCGCTAGGCCGGTGAGTCCGGCGCTATACTCGATCTCGCCTTTGAAGAACGCGTTGTTCGCCACGGCGAGCGACATCAGGATAATTTCCAGATCGATGCCTTCGTCTCGATAAAAACCTCTCTGATGGGCCGCGTAGATCGGCAGAAAGCCGACGCTGGTGGCGGCGATGCCGAGGCGGAGTTTTTTGAGCGGCGTTTGCGCTGGCGCGTTTGGGCATGAAGAAGCGATTGCCGCGACAATCCCAAGACAGCAAAAAATTCGCAGACCGAGTTGAGACATATCGGTGTCTCCTTCGCTGAAATCCGAAACAGTTCGATGCGAAAATCCGATCGCACCACGAAGATCACGAAGGACACGAAGGTTCGGAAATAAAAATTCTTGACTTCGTGCTCTTCGTGTCCTTCGTGGTGAAAACTTTCTTGACTATTTAGTTGCGCCATTGCGCGATTTTTCTACGGGTTCGCGCCTTTGGCTTCCATCTCTCTCCGCACTTCTTCCGCCCAACGCAGTTCGAAAAAATTCTCCGCGGCGAGCGGCTTGTCGAGCTTGAGCGGGATTCTCAGTTCGTGCTCGAGAATGCTTTTTACGCCTTCCGCCGACGGCACGCCGGGGATGCCTGGGGGAAAGGCGCGCACGTAACTGCGAATCGCCTCGGTCAACATGGGCTTGGTGATATTTTTGATGCGCAAGCGGCGCAGTGCGATGTCGGCGGCGTCTTCAGGTCGATCGCGAATGAAAAGCAGCGACCGGGTCATCGCTCGGATCCATCTTTTTACTTGTGCCGGGTTTTCCGCGAGCTTCTGATTGGTCGCCACGTAGCCCTGAAACGGGAGCGGAAACATATCACCGAGATACGCCAGCTTGCGCAACCCTTCGCGTTCGGCCGCGACGGTGCCGGCCGGATCGAGAACCACGGCGGAAACGTTGCCGCTTTTGACGCCGAGGATTTTGTCGCCGATGCTGGTGCCCAACGATATCTTCGTCACGTCTTTGGCTGATACTCCGGCGCGCTCGGCGAACAAGGTAATGAAACGGTCTTCGCTATCGCCGATCAGCGCCACGCCGATCTTTTTGCCTTTGAGATCGGCGCCCTGGGCGATACTCGGGTGAACGATCAAATACCAGGTCGGTTTTTCCGTCTGGTAGAATATCGCTTTTAAAGGCGCGCCTCGGACGGCAGCGCGCAGACCGCTGCCGCCGGCGCCGCTAAAATCCACATCGCCGCTGACCAGCGCGGCGATGCCGGCGGGACCGCCGATGGAGATGGTTTCATTTTCCAAGCCTTCGTCGCGGAAGAACTTGCGCTCTTCGGCGCTGAAGACGCTGAGATAATTCAGATTCGACCCAGGGATGCTGGTGCGAATTTTTTCCGTGTGGGCGGTGGAGGCGAGGAGAATCATCCAGACAGCGATGCAAAGAATGCAGTGTCTTGCGATGATCATGAAACCTCCCCGGTCATAAATGCCGCTGATGCTTTGCCAAATCAATCTCTAAGGTTCGTTTTCGCGCAGCTCGCTGCGTTAAGTCAATTGCCTTCCGAAGTTCGTCATTCCCGCATGCTTTAAGCGGGAATCCAGGCGGTTCCGGGACTGGACCCCCGTTAAAAACATTCGGGGGTGACGCCTTGAAGACAATTTTCATTGCCTGATACCGCGGGATTTGCAGCGTAGTTGTTCATTGAGCGATCTTGAATCATTGGCGCGCGCTGGCGTGATGGCCCTGCTGATAATGCAGTCGCAGCAAATCTTTGCCGTAGTCGTTGCCGTTGGGCGTGCGCACGATGACGTGAATGTGGTCTTTATAGGGCTTGGTGCGTTCGCGAAAGGCGATACCGCGCTGGTGGTCGAACTCGACGATGATCACCGGACTCTGCACCCGATAATAAAAAACGCCGTCGTCGGAGCCGCCGCCCATCCAGCAAAAATAAGTATCGTTTAGGTGGCGCTTCACTTCAGCCATCTTCACCTGCGCATGGCCATGGCGCATGCGGCCGACGTGATATTCGACCAAGCCGAGCAAAAGCTCATGCTGCGCCGTCGACAACTCATCGGAGCGGATGCCTTGGTAATCGAGCACGAGATTGTCGCGAAACGCGGTGGTAAAGTCTTCGCCCAAAGTTTCCGGCGCGATCACGGTTTTGGCGCGTTGCGTCTCCGAAAGCACGCGGAACAGCGCCAAGCCGCGGTCCTCGTCGCCTTTGAACGCGCGCACGCCGGCGTATTTGCCACCGACGGCATGCACCGGCTCGGCGCCGAGGAAAGTCGGCGTCACCACGATCTGATCGCCAAGGACGAAATAATTGATGATCAGATGATGGCCGTCCCACTGCCAGCCCCACGGTTCGGTCGCCGACGGCGCGCCCATGATGCTCAGCCAATAAAGATCTTCGCCGTATTCGTCGAGCCGGCCGGTCAATTCCACGACGGTTTCATTCAAATGCATAATGTCGAGCGCTTCCTCGAAGCCTCGTTGGCTCAAGCTTTCGCGGAGCAACACAAAGGCGCGATCGCGCTGGTCATCGTTCATCTCGAACAGCGCCATGCCGTGGCGCAACAAGGTCGGATGGATGTTGCTCCACTTGCGCCATTGGTCGGTAGCGACGGGAAAGAGCGTCTTGGCGCGTTGATCCGGTGTCAGCGATTCGAGAAACGCTTCGGCAGCCGCGCGAATCGACTGCGTCGGGACGCCGGTCTTCTGCATGCTGAACAAGTCGGCAATCACGCTGCCGTCGCGGGTGATTCCCTTGAATGGCTCGGCGGCGGCCGCCAGTGATTTTTCCACATAGTTGGGTGGACCGCCTTTGGTGAACAGCGGCCGATTCGGGCCGCGTTGGTTGCAGGTTTCGGCGAGGCCGCGAGTGCGTGAGTCGCTGGACATAACAAATCCTCCGAAGTGCCAACTTTTAGTGTGATCGAACCTGGGATGTCAAGGTGAACTGAATGCGCTGGCGCGTGAAAGGTTGGAGATCGGGCTTTGGTCACGCCATCGTCACGACGCGAAGTCTTGAACTTTCATGACACGACGATTTCGCCGGCTTTATGCTTCTCGGACGGATGCAGCACCGTGGCGAGATGACCGCTGACACGGAGTTTGTCGACGGCGATGTCCCATGTCGGTAAGTCGATGATATCTAGGTCCCAGTGGGCGAAGGCGGCTTCATCGCACCAGTTGGCAAGTTTTTGCATCGCTTCTCTGTGCGGCGAAGCCATCACGAACGATCTCATCGCCGCCATGTCGCGCCAGAGTGTGAGCGTCCAAAACGCTAGGCCATCAGTCTTACGCACGCGAACGCCCAGGTTGCCGGGCGCGCGGGTCGCCTGGCGGCGCGATCTATGGGTGCGCAAGAAGAACGGCAGAAGAAATCGTGGCGAACGCAGATGAAGACGTGTGACGGATACAGTGGGCACGGGTTTGATGCTTGATTTAGCGGAACTGTAAGCTGAACCGCGACTCACGAGGCCAATTCATACTGCTGCAGCGCCCCCGGTTCGGGACAATAGGGCAGGCACTCGGCGCAGCCGGTGCATTCGCTTTCGACCACTTCGTACATGTGGTGGATGTCCTGCATCTTGGGATGGACGGCGCGCTCAGGACAGACTTCGCGGCACAGGCCGCAGGCGATGCAGAGGGTTTCGACGATTCGGACTTTCATGCTGCCGCTCGCTTCACGCGTTGCCGCCCAACGCGCGACTTGGCTCGGGCGCCCACGGTCTGAGCAGAAAATCGAAAACTTCTTCGATGGGCTTCTGCTCTGCCGGCGTGAGCGCGTAGGCGTCGATCTGATATTTGCCTTCCATGAAGTGCATCAATTCTTCCGCCGACTGGCTGTGCAACTGGTGGCGAATGAGCTCGTCGTCGATGACGCTCAGCGTTGCGGCGATGCCGAGGCACGCCATCGACTCGTTGTAATAATGCTGGCCGGCGCGGGCGAGCGGGTGGATGTGCGGAAACATGGCGGTCATGCCGAAGTAAGAAAGCTTCGGCTGGGTGTTGGCGCGCGCATCGTCCATCAATTCTTCTTCACGCTTGATGAAGCCGCCGCGCAATAGCACGTCGGCATGGAGCTGGCCATGTTTGACCTCGTCCCAGATTTGCCGCGCGCGCATGCGCTGGAGGTCGATATATTTCGGCTGCTCGCTGATCTCGACGGAAAGAATCTGCGTCGACATTTGTTTGAGCGACATGAACGGTCCCTCGGCGGCGTAACCGCCGCGGGCGCGCGCCGCTTTGTATTCGTCGCTGCCGGATTGTAAATCGTTCCCGGCAGCCTTGATCGCTTGCAACACCAGCTTGTCCCACAGCGGCAGGCAGCGTTCGGTTTGGCGTAGACGAAAGTCGACGCCGGGGCCGGTGAAGCCGGTGGGGTAAACCCACTTGTCTAAGAAGTCGGTCAAAATTGGGTGCATGTTTGGCTCCGATCAAGTGCTTTCATTCATTTATGTTGGGAAAGATCTCTCACTCCGTTCGAGATGACAACGCAGCTTGCTTGTCATTTCGAGCCCTGCGAGAAATCTTTCTCTGAGTTCAAATTTACCTGACTGTTCAAGGGAGCCGCAACCATCTTCTATTTTCGGTCCAGACTTCTGGGGGTGGCGGCACCATTGAACGGCCGGTGTCGCTTTCAACAATCGAGCCTTCGGCTGGACAATACATCAAGCATACCGTGCAACCTGGATAGGTGCAGCGCTCGTCGATTTCCAAGAGATGCTGCGAAGTCGGCGAGACGACCACCGCGTTGATTTCGATCTCGCGGCAGACGACGTAGCACATGCGGCACTCGGTGCATTTTGCGTGATCTATCTTGAGCGATGCCATGAGTCCCCGTGCGGCGCTGGATTACAGATTACAAATTCCAGATTCCATATTCCAAATTGTGTAAGCGCTCAGTCGATGTCCGCTTGCACTGTGACTTCGCCGGATTTTTCTTCCGCTAAACCCAAGACGAAGCGCGCGCTCTCTTCGAGAAAGAACAAATAGTCGCGCCGGGTTTCGGCGCATAGCCGCGTGGCTAATTCGGCGTCGACTTGCTTGGTTACGAATCTTTCCACCTGAAAACGGCCCATGAGCACGTGGCTGCGGGTCTCGGCAAGTTGGCTGTGAAACAGCGCGTGCATGGATTCATCGGGAAATAACTTGGCGAACTTCTCGGTCCAGGCGAGTTCGATCACTTTGGGCCCGAGATTGTGCGCGGCGATGCGAATGTTTTGCGGATAGTTGGCCAAGGCGCGCAAGCAAAAGATGTACGAGCCAGTGCGCGTTGCGGTGCCAAATTGCGCATAGGGATGCTCGAACAGTTTTTTCTGTGTCGGCGCCCAGCCGCGGCGCAGCATCTCATCGCAAAGCTGCATCTCTTGAGTCGACTCGTCATGGGTTTGTTTGCCGAACAGATAAGCGACCGCGGGCGGATAGTCGTTTAGGTTGATTCCCTGGGCCCAGCCGCCGTAGACGTAATACATCGTGCGCTTAAGCGTCCACAGCCGCGCGAGCAGGCGAAAACAGCGATCGTCGGTAAAGCGCCCCGCGCGCGCCGCGTCAAGCACCGCGTCCATCGGCGTGGCCGCAGCCTCGGCCTGGCTTTGCTTGATGAGCTGCTCGGCCAGTGCGGCGCCGGGTTTGTCGGATGAGACAGTCATCGCTGTTTTTGTGAAAGAGAAATTTTACTCAATCGTGCCTCGTCGCTTCTAATCCGGTCTCTTCCCCCTTGACGGGGGAATATTAAGATGGGGGTGACGTTGGCAATCGGTTCATCGCGCATTGAGCATCTCTATCCTAACCTTCCCCCGTCGAGGGTGAAGGAATCGGATTCGGATTCGGAATCGGATTTCGTTCTGCGGGTAGTTTTTCAGCTCGCCGCTAACAATCTTTCATGCCCTTTCTTCGAGATCGGCGCCAATTCAGTTGTGATCAACGTCCAGTTCTCGCCGTTGTCTTCACTGCAATAGACTTCGCCGCCGGTGGTGCCGCCGAAGATCGCGCAGGCGCCGTTGGCTTCTTCGAGGCAAAGCGCGCCGAACTCGTGCTTCAAACTCGACGGCAGCCCGCCGGCGAGCCGTTGCCAGTTTTTTCCGCCGTCTTTACTGCGATAAAGTTTGCCTTCGGCGCGCGCCGCCGCCCCGGCCTTGCGCCAGGTTACCGGATTATGCTCGGCTGCCGCGACAAACATCGTGTCGGGGTTTTTCGGATTCCAGACAAAGCCGTCGGGATAAACATCCGCCGCCCAGTCGGCTGCGGTCCAGCGTTCCCAGCTGCCGCCGCCCGTATGAGTCACGTAAAGCCCCGCGCCGCCGGTGACGTAAATGCTTTGTGGATCGCGCGGATCGATCAAGCAGCGGTGCACGTCATAAAAATGCTCCACCGGGCGGTTCTTATCCTGGTATAAACCGACGGTGTTGAGCTCGCGCCAACTTTTGCCCAGGTCGCTGCTTTTTAAAAACGCGCCCTGTTCGACGCAGGCATAGATGGTGTGAGCGTCGCGCGGATCGAAGGTGATGAATTTCGTATGCGCGACGTGGGGCGGCGCGGGAAACGACCATTGCGAGGTGGTGGGAACTTCGCGCAGCGATGCAATCTCACTCCAGTGCGTTCCCAAGTCTTCGCTGACGAACAGATGCGCGGGTTGGGTGCCGGCATAGACGCGCACTTTGCCGTCGACGACGTGGGAGGCGAGACTGTAGACATCGTGAATCGTCATGCCGTTATCGCGCCGCTCCCAGGTTTTGCCGCCGTCGGCGCTGGCGTGAATCGAACCGAAGAACGCGCCGGCGAACATCGTGCCGCTGGATTTTTCGAAGATGATCGAGCTGATGTGTTGGCCGCGCAGCGCGCGCTGTGCTTCGCGCCAGCCGTCGGCGCCGCGTTCGAAGAGCACGAGCCCGTCCTGGGTGCCAACCCACAGTTGCCGCGAACGCTCCGTCGCGGCGTATACGTTAGAGCCGCCGTGTGAAAGTCCGATCGCCATATTGACCTCCTGATTAACCGATTAAAATCACCAGCGTAGCCGATTTACGCCGCACTGTATCAGTCTCGCTTCTTGCCGGTCAATGGTCGCTGTGCGCACTGGTAACTTGGGTGCCACATCGTCAACTAGGTTTGCACAATGAAATCGCTAACCGATTTCTCAACGGCAATTTTACCTCGATATTCTCCCTGCAATCGCGCGATTGGCATTCCATTCGTCATAGGGAACATGCGAGTTGGCGGTATCGATTATTGGCACGATCGATGCGTAGTCGCTCAGGCAGGGAGTAAAAGTTCAAACGGAAAGGAGGTGAACAAAATGACTAAAGGTATATCGCTTCTATCCAACCTGCTGCTGTCTTCCACGCTGTTCTGGGGGCTACCCGTGGCGGCGACCGATCTGCCCATCGTGCGGGTTCCGGCCGAGGCCGGTGAGTACTGCCACATGAAGTTCCCGCCCATGCGCGAAGATACTCTGTCGTGGGATCGACCGGTTCTCAACGAGGACGCCGGCAACATCGTTGACTTCTACGGGTCGTGTGATCATGACGTCGTGGGAATCGATGAGATCAGAGCACAGCGGCGCGTGATGCAGCGCGAGATCTATGAGGACGGTGAATAATGACAACCGGAAAGGACGAGTTTGGCTAGGGGAGAGAGCGATCTCTTCCCTAGCAAGTAATCGAGAATCATAAGCGCCTCTCACCCTAGCTTGTCTTATCGACTACAACTTTCCGACTTCGCCGTTTAGAAGCATCGCCGCTAGCACGGTGGTTCTGCTTTATCAGGAAGGCTCTTGGACCTGCGGGAGGTCTTGCGTGCCGGGCAGAGCCGTAATAAACCGACGCCGGAGCAATGATCACTCAGTTCGACACGATCGTAGTCGGTCTCGGCGCCATGGGGAGCGCTGCGGTTTACCAACTCGCGAAACGCGGCAACAAAGTGCTTGGCCTCGACCGGTTTTCCCCGCCGCATGCCAACGGCTCGTCCCACGGCGAGAGTCGGATTATCCGACAGGCGATTGGCGAAGGCGAGGAATACGTCCCCTTGGTCCTGCGCTCTTATGAATTGTGGCGCGAGATCGAAAACGAAACCGGCAAGAAGCTCTTGACGATCACGGGCGGCCTGACCCTGGAAAGTCAAAAGAGCGAGGCCGCTTTGCACGGCCGGCGTGATTTTTTGGATCAAGCGATCCGCTGTGCCGAGAAGTTCGACATCCGCCATGAAATCTTCGAAACCGCGGACATAAGAAAACGCTTTCCGCAGTTTGCCGTAACCGATGAGCGCGCTTACTTCGAATATGAAACGGGATTTCTCAGGCCGGAACTTTGTATCGAGATGCAACTGCATCTTGCGCGCAAGCACGGCGCGATTGTTCAAACTGACGAGACCGTAGTTTCGGTCGAAAGCCGCGGCGATGCCGGCGTGACGGTTACGACCAGCCGCGGCGCCTACTGCGCCGAGAAAGTCATCATCACCGCCGGACCTTGGATTGCCAGCTTTCTACCGCCGGCATACGCGCATTTATTCAAGGTATCCCGGCAAGTCATGTACTGGTTCGACATCAGGGATGATTGCGGCTCGACGTTTGCGCCAGCGCGCTTTCCGATTTTCATTTGGATCTTTGCCAAGGGCGGCGAGTTTGGTTTCTATGGCTTCCCGACGCTCGACGGCAAAACTATCAAGATCGCGACCGAGCAATTCACAACGCTCACCGATCCAGATCACGCGCAGCGGGCGGTCGGCATGGAAGAAGCGCAATCCATGTACAAAGATTATGTCCAAGGCCGTCTGCCGAGAATTTCCGATCGCTGCGACACCGCAGCGAGTTGCCTGTATACCGTGACGCCGGATTCGAATTTCGTCATCGACGTTCACCCGGATAACGATCGCATAATTATTGCGTCGCCTTGCTCAGGACATGGATTCAAACATTCGGCGGGGATTGGCGAGGCGCTGGCGGAGCATGTCATCGACGGCAGAAGCAAGATCGATATCAGTAGTTTCAGCCTGAAGAGATTTTAGCGGGTCAATAACTTTGACACGATGATGGTGTCCTAAGATCAGGCAATAGGGATATGAAATTACGCTGAGGAATCCCCATGCTGTTTCTTGACGATGCATTCATTACAGATCGTCGAATTATCCGGCGCGTCTTGGCTTGAGACGTATTCAGCCATCGGCCACAGAGAACAATTCGAATTGAAGTGCCAAGCATCGCCAATCCTGGTTTTTCGATATTCGCCGCCGCGTACCGAGGTTAACGCTTTCAAAGGTAGGGAGCAGCGCCGGGATAGAATCGTTTTGCGCGTTCAAGGATAAGGTTCACGTCGTGAATTTGGCAGAGCATTTCTATGATTGAGGAATCACTCGTGGTCGCTCCCTGGAGTATGGAATTTGTCAGGACGGCATAACCACGGCTCGATAAAGGGAACCTACCGAGAAAATCTCGATAGGTGTCTATCGGCATCTTTACGATCACCGCCATGGCCGATCGTTACACATGAAGCACTGGCCAATCAACGGATTTCTGAAACGACTACAAAAAATCTTACGTAATCAAATTAGGAAACTTCTAAGTCGCGTGTGGGGTGTGTCAAATCTTCCCCGTTTCAGCAATTCGACGGAAGATACGGTAAAGCGTTAACAGAGCTGCGACAAGTAGTATTTCTTTTAGATGTTCCGAAACTATCGATGTGACCCATCAGTGGCGCTTTTTCCATGCCAGGGTAAAGACCGATTAACCCGCGACGCGACGGGACTTCCTAGTTACCGAGTACGACCAGAAGCTGCGCCCGCTGCATCAATGAGGATTAGAGGTCGTGAGCGCTCCCGCTGTCCGCATCGGTAAGAGGCAGGATCCCCGTCTCGAGCGCTGGCGCACGCGGGAGCCCCGTGGCATCGAGGATTTCCTGCTCGTTGAGGGTCTCGCGCAACAGCAGGGCTTCAACGAGCGCGTCGAGTTGCTTGCGATGCGCGTTCAAGAGTCGCTTGGCCTCGTCGTGGCTTTCGCCGATGATCTTGAGCACCTCGGCGTCAATGGCTTCAGCGGTTCTCTCGCTGAATGGCTTGGCGCCGCCGTAACCGTTGGCGCCGCTCAGGTAAGGGTTCTCACGCGGCGCGAGCTCTACCAGTCCGACGCGCTCGCTCATGCCCCAGCGCGTGACCATCCGGCGCGCCAAGCCGGTGGCTTGCTCGATGTCGCTTTCCGCGCCGGTCGTCTTGGTGCCGTAAACGATCTCCTCGGCCGCGCGGCCTCCCAACATGCCGACGATGCGCGCGCGCAAATAGGCTTCCGGATAGTTATAGCGGTCGCTGTCGGGGCGCTGATAAGTCACACCGAGAGCTTGCCCGCGCGGCACGATCGTCACCCGATTCACCGGGTCGGCGCCGGGCACCACTAGACCGAGGATGGCGTGCCCTCCCTCGTGGTAGGCGATGCGTTCCTTATCGGCGCGGGTCAAGAGAAGTGGCCGCTCGGGGCCGAGCACGATCTTCTCGAGCGCGTCGAGGAAATCTTTGTAACGCACTTCGTTCTGCTCGCGCCGCGCCGCCAGCAGCGCCGCCTCGTTCACCAGGTTTTTTAGATCGGCCCCCGAGAACCCCGGCGTCGTGGCGGCGACTTCGCCTAAGTTTGCGTCGTTCGCCAGCGGCACGCTGCGAGTGTGAACTTTCAAGATCGCTTCGCGCCCGGTCTTATCCGGCAGGTTCACCACCACGCGCCGATCGAAGCGTCCCGGCCGCAACAGCGCTTTGTCGAGCACGTCGGGTTGATTCGTCGCCGCCAATACGATGATGCCCTCCCGGCTCGAGAACCCGTCCATTTCGGTTAGGATTTGATTCAAAGTTTGCTCCTGTTCGCTCGACCCGCCGAGCGCCATCTGCCCGCGCGCGCGGCCGATGGCATCCAGCTCATCGATGAAGACGATCGCGGGCGCTTGCTCGCGCGCCTGCTTGAAAAGATCGCGCACTCTCGCCGCACCGACCCCGACGATCATCTCGACGAACTCCGCAGCGCTCATCGAGAAGAACGGCACCCCCGCTTCTCCCGCGACCGCTCGCGCCAACAAGGTTTTCCCGGTGCCGGGCGCGCCGATCAAGAGCACGCCTTTCGGAGCGGCCCCGCCCAGGCGCGTGTATTTCTTGGGGTCGCGGAGAAAATCCACGATCTCGACCAGCTCGTTTTCGGCTTCGTCGATGCCGGCAACGTCATTGAAGGTGACTTTCGTGTCCTTCTCCTCGTCGTAGCGCCGCGCCCTGCTGCGGCCGATGCCCATTAGGCCACCGCCCATCGCGCCGCCCTGCTGCGCGGCCCGACGGAATAGCCAGACGTAAAAAGCGATGAGCAGCAAGGCCGGGCCAAAGCCGAAAAGAAATGTCGACCAGGGGCTTTCGCTTTCTTGGATCGGCTCGGCGCTGATCTCGACACCATGATCGATTAAGAATGTTTCCAAACCCGGGTCTACGAAGGAGGGCAGCGTGGTCGCGAAGGTACTCACCTGTTCGGGCTGGCGATCCGCGCGAAGATTCGGGATCTGGGGCCCGCCGTCGGGCGCTTTTTTTTCACCCGCTCGCGGATAGGTGACCGTCGTCTTGAAGCGGCCCGTGAGGATCTCGCCCCGGGTGTAGATCGCCTCGACGTTGCGCTTCCTAACTTCTTCCTTGAAGAGAGTGTAGGGCACGGTGACCGGTGCTTTGGGGCCCGGTATGAGAAGCCGCACGATCAAGAAGTTAGCGAGCAAGACGAGAACGAACCACAGCCACGTCTTGCGCGGCGGCATCTTCGACTGCACGTTAGCCTTGGCGGCGCCCGGACTGCCGGACGGCTGAACGCGCCCTGGCGCCGCGGCGTTCGTCTTCCGCTGCGTCTGCTGTCCCGTCGAGCTCATGGTCACCTCCTCAAGTGCAATAACCGCAAAATTTTTCGCGGTCGTAGGTGACGACTACCACCTGCGCCAACTGGCAACAAGGTCATTGCCAATAAGAACGCGCGCACAAGGTAGGCATCAATATCGGGAGAGTGCTCTCTTACGAGCGTTGTTTGGTGGCGCTCGTCGTGTTGATGATGATTTTGAACAACCAAATCTTGCCGACCTGAAGCAGCGTTTTAACATTACCCCGGGTCAAAATGCGCCGGTCATCGTTTCGAAGATTTAAAACATAATCGTTTACGGGGTGTCTTCGTGGTGTTTTGGTGGCGATTGTGGTCTTGGCGGCGATATTCGTTTCCTAACGGCTAACCAGAGGATGATCCGTGTTGTTCACGACAGCCGTTGATTGGCCTTGTCTTCAAACGTTGCCGATCTCCTTTTCGATCTCGTAGAACTGCTCTTTGGGGATGCCGTAGTGCTTTAAGAGGAAATGGAGGTTATCCACTAGGTCGTTGTCACCCATGATTAGCCGCGCCTTATTCTCAATTATCAATGCGATCGTCACGCAGAGAGATTTGGACAAGATGTTCGTCTTTGATTTGGGATAGTGCTCGCCCCACAGGCGGTTGATGTCCCGATCTTCAATACGATCCATTTTTATCGGCTATCCCAATATATTAACGCTTGGACGGTCCAGGCTGGGTGGCGCAACACACTTTGGAGATTTTTTAAGTACGGCGACGTTTTCCTTAAAGGCGTACAGGTCGATCCATTTCCGGGTATGGGTTCAGTCTGATTTCCGTTTTTCTATTATTCGTTCGTATTTGGCGATGTTCTTTTTAAGTTCGTCCACGAGCTCTCGATGTCTCGTGGCAAGCGTTTGCCCTTGCTTTATGAGTTTTATGCTGGCCTTAATTAATTTTTCGATCTCCTCGCGTTTATCAGACATCTTCGAGTTTCCGTTCGTTAGTTCAATTCAAAGGGATTGTCCAAATTAGACAACTATCATTTGCTGGAAGTGGAACAGGTCGGATCGCGAATGCTTATCACCACGACGCATCGCGTTCTAATCTTCGCATTCGACAGGCGCGGCTATTTTTACAACCGCCAATCCTAAGCGGCGCGCAACCATCGCACACCGATCACACACAATCATGTTGAGCAGGATGCTGCCATTGTCCTGGCTCAATACTCTATATGCGATTCCGTCGATCCAGTTCTCGCAGTGTCTGCATACAGAGTTCATCGCGTATGAAACATCGCAAACGATATGCCGTATGTTTATTCATTGCGGCCCGACTTAGGATGGTTGTTAAACGTCATTTGGGGAACATACCCGCAGCAGTGTTGCGCGTTTGAGACCATTTACATTTTGGCGCGTCTCGCTAGCGGGACAAGCTTAGATTGACAGCAAGGGATTTCCCGCTCGGATCAGGCGTCGCATTCAATAAGGACTATTCCTCGCCGAGGTCGCCGCAAACCATTTTTTGCCGCCACCTGCGTACTATCTCACGCCGATGAACATGGGCTGGGCCGGGGACATCCTGCGGTGCACTGATGAAAAAATTAGCTTAAGAATTTTCCACAGCTAGCGTGGACTCGGGAATGGCGTAGCGGAGGCAGGAGATACCAGAGTTATTAGACTTATTAAACTGACACCGCTCCCCTCGGTAATAACGGATCACCAGGGCAGGCTAATAGATCCAATCCAAAAGGGGAGCAAGCAGCCCGAGCATCTCCAACTGCAATCGCAGCGCGTGGTTATACAGCCGTGATTTTTGGCTTCCCATGTATGCACAGTAGTCCGGTACCAATTGTTGCCAATTCGTACTATTGGCAGTGTTGGCGGAAACGGTAATGGACGGACTCAAAATGCGAGCGGTGTGCCACCATCCGGCGGGGACAAAGAGGGTTTCTCCAGGATGAAGCTCACAGCGAATGGGGGTTGCTTGAGCGAAAAGCGGAAACCGCATTAAGTCCGGGTGTTCGACATCTTCGAGCACGGAAACGTTATGGGCCCCGGCTCTGCCTGGGTATACTAAAGGTGTTTGTTCAGGCGGTAAAAATAGGTACTGCTTCACGCCGTGGAGTTGCATCAAAAACGCATGGGTATGCCATCCATCAAAGTGTAAAGACGGAAAGGTCGCGCCACGTCCGCCGATATATAACTCAAGGAAGGTACATGATTGTTTTGACGGGAAAAGGCGGCTTTCGAACCAATTAGGCCGCATGTATTGAGGCAGCGGCATGATATCCGGCAACAACTCAGGGAAATATCTTTCGATAAGATAATTACGCAGGTATGGAGCGGGGTGATCTTGTTCTGAATGCAAAACTGATTGGATGAAATCTGCCATTGCGTAGGACTTGCCGTCGATAATCACCGTGGCAGAACCATATCGCTCTAAAAAAAACTTTGGCGTCCATTGCGTTAATGCCTTCCAGTGGGAGATGGCGTCCGTCAAAATCACTGGACGCGACTGCGCCAGATGCTCGGCTAAAAATTGGTCGTGGGGTAGATTAGCTTTTCGCTGCACTTGGGTGGTCTCGGGTATGTTCATGGTTAATTCATTTCCCAGAAGCGATACCCACAATCCTGACAGCGGTACGGGCTAATAAATATAGGGCTTACGTCTTTCTCCATTTCATTCATCAAATGAGATAGCCGCACGTCGCTACTATCGCATTTCGGACAGACTAGGCGTTCGAGGTTGGCGGTCATTTTTTTCATGAACGGCCTGTCAGTTCCTTCAAACGAGCGCAGTCCGCAGCACAATGCAGTCGGATTTCATGAATGGGTTCCAAACGTAGGTGCAAGTAGTGCCGGGGCAAGAAGTCTTTAGTCAAGAAGTGACACGAAGATGTGTCTTCTCTGCCCCGACCAACGAGAGCAGAGCATGCATCGTGCCGCCATTCTTTGATGGATGCTTCCGGGAAGTGTTAAGGAATTACGTTCGCATTATGGAAGATGTGCTCGAACCACGCGATGACAATTCTGCCTTATACGATCGGTCGGCATAAATAATCAGGTCAAGATTGTCCATCGTTATTTGATCAGCGGCGATCATCTGGCGGAAAATCGTTTGGGAATAATTACTTTGATTTACGTGCGAGCTTATCAACTGCCGCTAGAAACGCCGGTGCATCAATCGGCTTGGGAATAAATTCCACTTCAGTCCACCCCGAAATGATTTCGGCCATCCATTGGTCAATATCCTTCTCAAAGGAGAAGATCTGACACATACCCGCATTCCGGCAGGAAAAGTTCGGCCTAAAGATATGGATACCGTAAATTTGATGTTGGCGACTTCGTGCTCAAGCTCCAATGCTCAGTCTGCGTGGGTCGCTACGACGACATTCAACGACGCGCCGCACTCACGTTCGTGCCGTAACCAAGGTCCGCGATCCAATCACCGCGCCCCTGTGGAGTGAGATCCAAGATATGCCAAACGGGACAGTACAGATCGATACCGCGCTCTTTGATGTCGCTCGAGAAAGACGGATGAATTGAGTAGAAGTGGCGCAGGGTTCCGTCAGTATCTCGAGTGAAAACGGAAATGGTCGAATCCTGATTTCCCTCGCGGTCTTCGCTGCCGAGATCGTATTTGAACGTGTTGGCGCCGCAACTCAGCAGCCTAAGCCTGTGCCACCCGCGCGCGCGTGCATGTGCGCGCAACGCCATCGGATCGGCCGCGGCCACGATCGCAACGTCGACGTTCTGAGCCAGATGGTGGGCGACACCATTCCAACCATCGATCCAGAGCGTGCACATTGGGCACGGCGTGGTGTTCTTCTTTCCGAACATAAACTGATAGACGACCAACGAACGATTAGGCGCGCTGAACAGTTCGCTCAGGCGGACGGTGCGAATCGGCGTGTCGCCGGCATCGAGATTCGCCGGACCCTCTTCGAATGCATAATCCTGAAGCGCCGCGCCTTGCGGCAGCTCGCGGCGAAGTTCTGCTACTCGCTCTCGCTGGCGCATGAGCTCAATTTCCGCCAGTCGAAGTTCTTCTCGCTTGAACTGATATGGGTCAGATTCGTTCGGCAAATTGGTTTGTCGACGCGTCGCATTGATTTTCTCCTGTGCCATGGTTCAAACCTCCTTAAGCTTTTCGCCAAAATAGTTTTGGAGACATTGCTGCTGCATTCGCCCGCCAGGCACCGATTGGCTCACTTAATACTCAATAGCGCGACGAATGAGCGAGCGCTTTTAGGACAGTCGTGCTGAAAATTTTTTCGACTGTTATTAAAGTATGCCAGATAGAGAGGGAATCTGAAGTATGTACCAAAAAAATCTTGCGACGCCTTCTCGCTTCCTGGCTTGGAAAACCCAATGCAAAAACCGGCCAACAAACTGCCGCTCAGTATTGAAAGGATTGAAGGCGGCGGGAAAAGCATAAATTCGAAGCGCGAGCTTTTGTGGCAAGATGAAAGGGCGGGTCGTTAACCCGCCCTTTCGTTTTTTTCAATTGCGTCCATTGCGAATCGAGAGATTATTTGTAATTGATGGCTCTACCATCCTGCCAAAAACGGCGATAGTCGAGACTCCTAGGACGAGCCATCAATGCGCAATCTCGAACTGTTTCTGCCAAGACAAAACAACAATATGCAGCGGAGAGTTTTTTTATGGGTGCAATCATGGCATTTAGGTCATTTCTCTTGTTTCTCGTCTTGGGTCTGATGGTCTTCACGACAGGTTGTGGGCGTAAAGCGTCGTCGGCCCAAAAAACTGAATCGCGGGGTTCAGCGCGGTCCGACCTTTGGCGTGTCTACGATCGTTCCCTTAAAGGAGCCAAGTACATCGATCTGACACACACTCTTACGCCATCGATCCCGGTGTGGAAGGGCTTTGCGCCGGCGATATTCGCTCCGACGATCAATCCTGAAACCAGGCAGCCTTACACTTACACAAAGGACGGCTTCGAGGCGACGCACTACGATTTGCCCACCGACCAATTCGGCACCCAGCTCGATCCGCCGGCGCACTGGGCGCCGGAGTATCCCGCCATTGACGAACTGCCGGCGACCTATGCCGTGCGCCCGCTGGCGGTAATTTCGATCGTCGATCAGGTGGCCAAAGATCCCGGCTATCATCTCTGGCGCTCGGATATCGAGAGCTGGGAGAAACGGAATGGCAAGATTCCAGCCGGTTCGGTGGTGATGGTGCGTTCGGATTGGTCGAAGCGCTGGCCCGATCCGTCGCTGGCAAGCCAGACCATTTTTCCCGGCGTGTCGTTGGAAGCGCTGCAATTTCTCCACGAGGAACGTCACATCCTATTTCACGGTCACGAGCCTCTCGACACCGACACCACTCCCAACCTCGAAGGAGAAGCTTGGCTGATGCACAACGGCTACGCCCAGGCGGAAGGGGTCACGAACTTGGACAAAGTCCCCGAGAAAGGCTGTTTGATCGCTATCGGCTATCCGAAATTCGCCGGCGGCCTGGGCGGCTACGCGCGCTACATCGCCATCTGCCCGGCGGACTGGAAATACGGCGTGTCAGTCGGCGAAGTTGCCGAAGCGCCCCTGCCCAAGAGCGACAAGGTTCTTCAATGGGACGCCAAGCTCGGCATGCGCGTGCGCAAATAATGGCAGCGATGAGCACGACTTCCGAACGGTTCTGGGCGAACGGACTCGTGCCGAAGTCGGCAAACATCCATTCGAGCGCGGAGTCTTTTTTTGCCGCCTGATTCTCATGAACAGACTATTTCCGGACCGGAGCGATTCATTAAGAAAATTGCCAAAGAAACAATTGCGCCACCGTCTCGCGGCGCGTTTCGCTAAAGGGTTTGCTCAAGAGCGTAGCCAGCCAGTCGGGACTTTCGGCCGAGATATTGCTGCGTAAGGGCCGGCGCTGGGGCACGTAGTAAATGCCCGCGATCCATTCATCCGCGAAGCCGCATTGCAGCAGGGTTATCTCGTTTCCCCGCTTGCCAAATTTCTTTAATGTCATCCATCAAACGTAAGCCACGCGCTGCAGAGAAATTAAGTTAGTAGACTTAGGCAAGTCTGACGCACAGATTGACACGCATATCTAAATGTCAACGGAGTTGAAAAAAACATTTCGGCCGTCACGCGCTAGAGCAATTCCTCGGCATAAAATTACCGCCAACTTGCCTGGTCAAGCAAACGCGAACGTGATAGCTACTCGAAAATCTTTAATGCACGAGGAGTATGAATCGAATGAATTTACATTTCGATGTGAAGTTCCTGTCACGGCAAAAGACAAAAATGCGACTAACGAAGTTTGCGGCTCTTGCGCTGGTTTTTATTCTCACGGCTTTCACCGCGCCGGTATCCTCCTGGGCGGCAGAGAAGACCCAATTTAGATTCAAGGGGTTGGTCGCGATCGCATTTTTTGACGGTGTCGACGGATGTATCCTCACCAGCGTAGGTGTGCGGGCCTCTGAGGGCACCGAACGTGACGGTCCCGGCAAGCCGGCCAACGGGTCCGCGGTCGACGTATTTATCGAGGGAGTCGATATCTGCCAGGATGAGCTAGTGTTAAGCGCTGAGAGCACCATAGCCGTCTCGGCCTCTGAATTTCAAATCGACAAGAAGCTCGAGTCCGCCATACTGACTAAAACCGTGGAACTCATAGATTCTGTGTCCGGAAACTCCTTCGATGTTTCCGTAGACCTCACCTGGACGGCAACTAGCCAGCCCGCAGTAACCAGGAATCGCTTTTATATCAGAACACCGGGAAGCATTACACACGAACAGAACAAGGGAACCTTTCGTGAGGCCAACATAGCAGGCACTGTATCGTCTGGAGGCACGAATCTCTTACTAAATCTACCGGAAGCGTTCGCAGACCTGCAATCTGTGACCGACGGATTCAGGGACATCACCAAATTTTAGCAAGGCAGTCTCGAGAAGCCGCGAACGCCAGGCGGGATTGCGCGGCATGAACGCGGCGTTGGCGTGTTGCAGTGGGTTCGCGAGAAAATTGCCAAAGAAACAATTGCGCCACCGTCTCGCGGCGCGTATCGTTAAAGGGTTTGCTTAAGAGCGTAGCCAGCCAGTCGGGACTTTCAGCCGAGATATTGCTCCGCAAGGGCCGGCTGGGGAAAGTAGTAAAGGCCCGCGATCAACTCATCCCGCGAAGCCGTTTTGCAGCAGGGGTTATCTCGCTTCCCAGCTTGCCAACTTTCTTAATTGTCATCCATCAAAGTAAACCGTGCGCTGCAGAGAATTAAGCTGGCTTTGCGCTCTCCGGTCGGATGTACGAGTGTCGGCTATTAAAGGTGAAACCTGAGCGGAGATCGAAATAATGAACAAAAGTACCGGTGGCTTTCGATGAACGTCGGAAAAGCAGAGCTCGCCAATATCGGGCCGAAGGAGATCCGTAAGCGCCAGCTCATGGGTGTCGCCATGCTCGCGCTGGGCGTCGTCCTGGCGGTCGTCTTCGCGCGTGCAGATGTAAGCCGCGGGTGGTATGCGACGCTATTTCTGCCGTTCTGGATAGGAACTCTCGCTGTTTCCCAGGCTCGCAAAAAGACCTGAGTCGCTTTGGCCGCGCGCGGCGCGCGCAAGATGAACGGCACCGAAGAGTCCGTCGGCGATGAAAGCGTCGACAAACGACTCCGCTCCCAGGCTCGTTGGATCTATGTCGAATCGGCGGTTGCGGCGCTGATATTGACTGTCCTTAGTTTCTTTTTCGCGAGCCTAGTGCCGCAGGCTTTCCGGGATTTGAGCCTGGAACAAGCTGCCGACTTCCTGATCAGACACGGCTACACCGTGCTGTTCGGGTGGGTGCTGCTCGAACAGCTTGGTCTGCCTATCCCGGCTGCTCCTCTGTTGATCGCGGCCGGCGCGCTGGCCCGCGCCGGTAAAATGAATTTGACGTTCGCGGTAACCTTGGCGTTCATCGCGGTTATTTTGGCTGACCTGTTCTGGTACTCTCTAGGCCGTTACCGTGGCGGGCGCATACTGAAGCTGCTGTGCCGCATTTCTCTCGAACCGGACTCCTGCGTGCGGCGGACTGAGAACCTTTTCGTCCGGCATGGCGTCCGTTCTTTGCTCGTTGCCAAATTTATACCCGGTCTGAATACCGCAGCACCGTCTCTAGCGGGAGTCTTTCGCATGCCCGTGCGACGTTTCCTGATCTTCGATTCCCTGGGCGGATTCCTCTGGGTCGTCACCGTCACGAGCTTGGGCTTGATGCTCGGCGATCAACTCGAGCGGATCGCACTGCGCTGGGGCGGTTGGCTCGTCGCAGTCCTGGCCGGAAGTTTGGCAGCTTATGTTTTGTGGAAGTTCATCCAGCGGCGACGCTTTCTTCGCCGGCTGCGGATTGCGCGCATCACGCCGAAAGAACTCATGGACAAACTCACCGCAGGAGAAAACCTTTCAATCGTGGACTTGCGCCAGCCCATGGATATCGAGGCGTTTCCTCAGATGATCCCGGGTGCCCTTCGTATAGCTATGGAAGAGATCGAAGAGCGCCACGGAGAGATTCCCCGGGATCGCGACGTCGTTCTCTACTGTTCGTGACCCAACGAAGCGACCAGCGCCCGTGTGGCGCTGCTGCTACGAGCTAAAGGAATCACCAGGGTCCGCCCGCTCGAAGGCGGGATCGACGCTTGGCTCGCGGACAATTTCCCATTCGTTACCGAAAGCCTCGTCAAGAAACCCGTTGTCCTTTGAGAGAAGGTATTTTTCGGAGCCGCTGGTGCCGCCAACAATCCGCAATGTCAAAATACACCTGACCCTTGCTCCTGACCCATGCTCCGTGCACTCGAATTCGTTGTCTTCTTTGCTTAACACAGCGCCTCTCCGGTACAGGAAATTGAAACAACCTTTTTTCTGCTCGCAGCAATATCGCTGAACTGGCGAGCGTGTCAATCGTCGGAGAGTTGACTGGAATTCGCGGTGTGTTTGAAATATCCCATGCAGAAACACCCAACTGAATTGCGCGAGGTACCATGGATGACATGACAACGAGTCCCTATCCACCGTTCAACGGGGTCGAGCCCTACGGCACCGTCCGTTCGGTTGCCGACGAACGGGCGCATCGCAAACGGATGTGTGCGCTTGGATACCGCATCTTCGGCGCGATGCGGTGGGGGATGCTCGGCGACGGCCACGTATCGGCCCGTGACCCCGAGTGGACCGACCACTTCTGGCTGCTCGACTGGGGTATCCCATTCGCCGAGGCGACGGTCCACCAGTTGGTGCTGGTCGGGCCCGGCGGCGAAGTGAAGGATGCCGACGGCAACGCCACCGGCGCCGTCAACACGGCCGGCTACTACATCCACCATCCGCTGCTCGCTGCCCGTCCCGATATCGTGAGCGCATCTCACACCCACACCGCCTTCGGCACGCCATGGTCGGCCAACGTCGAGCCGTTTCGGGCGCTCAGTCAGGAGGCGTGTGCCTTCGTGTTCGACCAGGCCCTCTTCGACGATGAGGAGGTGGAGGTGCTTTCGATCGATGGCGGCAAGCGCATCGCCGCGGCACTCGGCGACAGGAAGTTCTGCATCCTGCGCAATCACGGCCTGCTCACGGTCGGCCGGTCGGTGGAGGAATCGGTCGGATGGTTTGTGATGGCCGAACGGGTGGCTGAGGTCCACGTGAAAGCGCCCAACGGGCGACCGATCTCTGACGAGGCCGCTTCGGTTGCAGCGTCGACACTCGCCCCTGACCCCGTCGGATGGCGGATGTTCCAGTGGGTCCAGCGGTCGCTCGTTCCCGATCGATCGGTGGTCGACTGAACAGCGCGCCCGGCCAGCTACTCCGGCGTCAGACCGACGAGTCGATGTTCGAGGTGGCGCTGGTCAAAGCGAAACATCTACACACGATTCAGAGGCACCTCGATGACAAGAGAAACCGTTCGAAATTTCGCAATCCTCTCCGTCCTTGTTCTCATTCAGTTTAGCTGTGCGACCAAGGAGGAGGCTAACCACGCTTCCATCTCCGTCAAGGAACTGGTCAGGAGTAGCAAGAGCTGGGACGGGAAGTTATTGGTTCCGTATCCGCAAGGTCAGCCCGAGATCACGATTCTGAAAATCAGTATACCTGCCGGCGCGCGGCTCGAGACTCACAGTCATCCGGTGATCAATGCCGGCGTGCTGATGAGCGGGCAACTCACGGTCAAGACCACGGACGGGAAAGTGCTGCGTTTGAAGGCGGGAGATCCTATAGTTGAGGTGGTGAACACACTCCACTATGGAATTAATGAAGGAACCGTTCCCGCGGAAATTGTCGTGTTTTACGCGGGTATCGTTGGACAGACTGTAACTGTGCCAAAACAGTGATGAGACGGTTTGTCGAACACCTGGAGACAGCAGGAATCACCAGAGTCCGCCCGCTCGAAGGCGGGCTCGACGCCTGGCTCGCGGACAATTTCCCATTCGTTACCGAAAGCCTCGTCAAGAAACCCGCTATCCCTTGAGGTATCTTTCGCTCATGAAGTCTCTCATGCGGGTCACTGATCGGGGCCGTTCGGCGTCTCCATATCAGCGCCTTCATTTCTGCCGGTCTGAATCATTGTGGCGGTTTTCAGGTGCGCGGTTCCCGTTTGCCGCGAGCAACGGGTGCGGTCGCGCCGCCGTCGTGCCGCCGCTGCCGTAGGGTCGCGTGATCGCTTCGAGAATATGACCGTTGGGATCTTCGAAGTAGACCCCGCGGCCGCCATCCCATTGGTTGATCTGGTCCCGCTGGCTGCGACCCGGATCGGCCCAATAGGGCAGATGCCGTTCCCGAATGCGCGCGAAGATCTCGTCGAATTCGGCCTCGGTTACCAGGAAGGCGTAATGCTCAGAAACGATCTCGCCTTCGGCGCCTCGGTACTCTTTAACGTTCATATAATCCAGCGAGGTGTCGCCTACCGTTACGATCGCAAACGGCCCTAACCGCAGCGGCGGCGGCAGACCGAGTATCTCGGCTAGGAATTTGCTCGACGCCTCATGGTCATGCGCGGCGACAATTGTGTGATTCAGACGAACGGCCATGGTCACGCTCCTTTCTTGGCATCATCGATCCTGACTATGACAGGAAGATTTGAATGGTTGGGTTCATGTTGTGCAGAGGTGCGCGCTGTACGGCGCGGCTCAGCCAACGTATCCACCATCTGAGTGAACGGATAGCACCGAGAAAGATTGAGTCAAGAAGGACTCCATTCAAATGAGGTAACTTCCTATACGGCAGGTTTTGAATTTTCCATTATCCATTATCAATACTCCATTCCTGAAAAGATTATTTGGCGAGGACGGTGAGTTAGTAGACTTAAGCAAGTCTACGCCTATTACTATCTTTATCCCCAAATCTCACGCGTAGTCTTGACCACGAGTGCGAGCTTTTGCATCTGTTCTTCAGGCGAGATCGGGTTACCGAGAACAGACGAAGCAAAACCACACTGCGTGCTGAGGCCGAGCTGCGCCAGGGGAAAATACTTGCTTGCCGTCGTGATCCGCCGGCGTAGGTCATCCATGCGCTCAAGCCGGCCGGTTTTAGTGGTGATCAAGCCGAGCACGATGAACTTGTCTTCGGGTATGTCCTTGAGCGCCGCGAACGTGCCCGCGCGATCATCGTCGTATTCCAGTAATAGTCGCTGTACCTTGAGCCGCTGGAAGAGCCCGCGACTGATCGACTCGTACCCTCCCTCGGCGAGCCACCGGCCGCCCTGATTGCCGCGTCAGAGATGGAGCGCGAAAGTGACATCTGGAAATCCCGCGATGATCGCATTGTCGAGCTCGATGCCACGCGTCAACCATTGGTCCAGACTCCACCCCTGCTCTTCGTAGAAGCGCCGTGTCTTGGCGTCGAGCATCAGCCCGTAGTGCGGCGCATCGATTTGAATATAACGCGCTCCCAAGCGCACCAGCTCTTGCACCTCTTCGCGCAAGAGCTGAACGATGTCTGCGAGGAAACCATCCAGAGTCGGGTACGCCGTGCTGGAGTGTTCGCGCGACCAGAAGTTCGCCCAAAGGCCCGGGCTCGGCAGCGTAATTTTAGCGACGCGGCTGGTTTTGTTCTTCAGATAGGTAAACTCATCAGCGGATAGATAGCGCTTGCGGACGAGTTTTCCAGTTGCTCCGAGGTTTTGCGGCCGCGCTTTGCGGACTGTCCCTTGCGCATTGTGCCACTCGCCCCAAAGAAAAGCGTCCATACCGAAGTCACCGAAGCCATCGACTGCCGCGGTCATTTGGCTCTGGAAGGACTGGCGGCGCATTTCGCCGTCGGTCACCACTTCGAGTCCGGCCAACTCTTGAATCGCGATCGCGTCACAGACAGCACGTTCTTCAATTTCCCTGAAGCGTGGAGCATCGATCTCGCCAGCTGCCAATCTGGCGCGTGCCTCGATCAGTTCCGGCGGTCTGAGCAGGCTCCCAACTACGTCGGCATGAACGGTTATCATCGTGCGGAAAACCCAGCAGGGAAGGTGACGGACAAAGCCAACCGATGCGAGAGTCTAATGCAGGGCGCGCGGACGTTACAAGTCCAAGTCGACGAGACGAAAATCCGAAATGTCAAATTAGAAGATTTAACCCGGGTTGACGATTAACCTATCATAAATCAATACTCAGGCTTGACCCTGATGACTCTCCTCCCAAAACCTGGCGAGCAGCGCAACTTCAAAGTATCCTGCGGCGGATTAAACGTTTGGAACAGCTGGAACCCCTGGAACGTTTGGAACCGACTTCGTTCAACCACTTGAACGGACCCTGGACTCGATCCGGGGGATTGAACGGCTTGAACGCGCCTCTAAAAAATGTCGTTGAACGGTGAACGATTTGAAAGAGCGCGCTCCTATGGAGCAGGGACTTCTTGCGGCTGGATCACTGCGGCGAGGGTCGGCTTGTCGCCGACGATGTGCACGATGGTCACTTCCTTTTCTGGTATATGCGTTCCCGGGGTGAAACTGATCGCGCCGGTAACGCCTGGAAACCCGTCGGTTAAGTCGAGGGCATCGGCGATCGCCTTCTGCTTGGCCGAGCCCGCGCGCTCGATGGCGCTCGCGACCAGCATGACCGCATCGTAGGCGAGTGCCGCAAAGGCGGTGTCTGGAGGAACGCCGTACTCGGCTTCATAGTCCGCGACGAACTGCCGCACCAGGGGAGGCGCCTGCGATGGATCGAGAAAAACATGAGTCGTGAAGTAAGTGTCGTGGGCGGCCGCGCCCGCGGTGTCGAGCAGCAGCGGCGTGTCGTAACCGTCGCCGCCAAAGATCGGTTGATCGAGACCGGCCTCGCGCATCTGCTTGATGAGTCGGCCGATGTCGTCAGGACCGGCGGAAACATAGAGCATATGGGGAGGCGTTGGCAGCGCGAGAACGCGAGCGATTTGCTGTGAGAAATCGAGCATGCCGCCCGCATACGTATCCTCGCCAAGGATCTGGCCACCGAGCGCCGTGTAGCGTCCCTTAAAATAACCGGCAAGCAGCACGGTGAAGTCGGTGGTATCGTCGAAGAGCAGCCAGGCGGTCTTCAGTCCGAGCGCGCCGTGTGCATACTCGGCCCCCGCGGCCGCCTGAGTGTTATCGCCGAAACACGTCATAAAATAGAATCGCGGGAACTCAAAAGGTACTTTCGGGGAGGTGGCGCCCGAGGTCAGAAAGACCATGCGTGCCTTTTCGGCAACTGGAGCTGCCGCAAGCGCCATTTCCGTGTCGTTGAGGCCGGTGATTGCCGCCATGTGCGGCATGCGCGCCAACTCGCGCGTACTCGCGGCAACGACGGCCGGGTCGCTGCGTGCATCGCGCGCGACGAGCTCGACGGGTCGCCCGAGGACGCCACCCCGCTCGTTGAGCTGTTTTGCCGCGAGAAGCGCGCCGTCGAGTGACGGTTGTCCGATCGAGCCTAGAGACCCGGTAACGTTGTGGAGCGCGCCGATACGTATCGGCGTCTTGTTCGACTGCGCCACGCCGCTACCAGCAAGCACGAGAAGACCCATAATGCCAGCCAAGCAATTCCCAACATACGACAAACGCGCTGTCAATTTCTGTTTTCCTCTTTCAACTATTCGATAACTGATGTCGTCCATTAAGTCTACTGCGGCAGACGGCACAGCCTGCAGGCCTGACCTCCTCCTCAAGACGTGAATAAAGCCGTTCCAAATGTTCCAATCATCTAAAACTGAGGTCGTTCAAAACGTTCAAGCCGCTCAACCGCTGCGCTCCGTTCAAATCGTTGGGCTCATGAGTTCTAATGCTCCAGCGCAACTCGTTCCAGGTGTTCCAATAGTTCCAGCGGATAAACCGCCAAATAGTCGAGGCGTATAAGTCTGATCCTGACTGATGTTTGCAACATTTGAAATATCTGGAACAACTGGACCGAGAGTAATGACATTGAACTTTGAACTCGGAACTTTAAACGTTTTTGAAAACGCCTAATTTATTGACAGAGTCGGCAGAAAATAGCATGGAGATAGGGAGTCATGCGTTCGGTGATTGCGCGATTATCTTTGGGCCTTTCTCTCATTGCCCTGACAGCGGTGCTCCTGCTTGCTTCGGACTGGCACCAGCGGCGACCCGCGGCACAGCGAATTCCTCAGGTCGCGATTGTACTCTTGTCCTCTCAACCCGTACTCGTCGAAGGTCTCGAGGGAGCCCTCGAGACGTTGCGCGAGAACGGGCTTATCGACGGGCAAAATATGACGCTTCGCCAGTACAATGCCGAAGGCGACATGGCGACGCTCAACGCCATCGCGCGGCAAGTCACCGACGGCCAATTCGATATGGTCTTGACCTTCAGCACTCCGGCCATGCAGGCGGTCGCCAAAGCGAACACGAAGGGCAAGGCCATTCACGTCTTTGGTTTGGTAGCCGATCCTTTTGCGGCCGGGGTCGGGCTTAGACGCGATGCCCCATTGGACCACCCGCGCCATTTCGTAGGAACCGGGATCCCGGCTCCGGTGGACCAATCCTTTCGGCTCGCGCGTAAAATGTTTCCGCGCCTTAAAACGGTGGGCGTGGCCTGGAATCCCGCAGAGTCGAATTCCGTAGGTTACGTCGGCCAGGCGCGCAAGGCTGCGCAGGAATTACAAATCGAGCTTTTGGAAGCGCACGTAGATAATTCATCGGGCGTTCTCGAGGCGGCGAGTTCGCTCGCTTCACGAGGGGCCGAGGCGTTGTGGGTGCCTGGAGACAATACGATCCTTTCTGCCTTGAACTCGGTCCTGAGCGCCGCGAAAAAGGCGCGCATTCCGGTTTTCGGTATTTCTCCCGGCGATCCCGAGCGCGGTACGATCCTCGATCTTGGGGCAAATTTTCATGAGGTCGGTAAACTCACCGGAAAATTGGCGGTGGACATCATTGGAGGCGCCGATCCGGCGCAGATCCCCGTGCGTGATTTCGCGCCGCGGCGGCTGGTGGTCAACCGACTCGCCGTGAACGGCTTGAAGGACCCGTGGCGTATCCCAGACGATATCGCTGCAAGTGCAGATATTCTCGTGAACGAAACCGGAGTGCACACCAAGGCGGCGCCACGCGCGGCGGCCGATAACACTCAAGGCCCGCTGGCAAAAAAGTGGAAAGTGCGAATCATCGAATACAACAACGTTCAAGACGTGGAAGAAGCGGAAGCCGGCGTGCGCGCGGGCTTCCGTGAATCCGGCTTGAAGGAAGGGCGGGACTACGTTGTCGACGTTCGCAATGCGCAAGGCGACATGGCGACGGTGAACGGCTTGGTGGATGCCGCGATCACCGAGGGGGCGGACCTCTTGATCACGCTGTCGACGCCGGCACTGCAGGCCGCTCTCAAACGCGCGGCAGGAAAGCCCATCGTCTTTACCTATCTGGCCAACGCGGTGGCGGCAGGAGCCGGCCGGAGCGACGAGGATCATCTGCCCAACGTGACCGGGGTCTACAACACCGCCGCCTATGCCGAGATGCTCGGACTGATTCGCCAGGTACAACCCGGCGCGCGGGTGGTCGGAACTTTGTTTGTGCCGGCGGAAGTCAACATGGTTTACCACCGAGATCTATTGAACGAGGCGGCGCGAAAACTTGACTTCAAGGTCGTCGCCCTAGCAGCCAATACCAGTGCCGACGTGGCCGACGCCGCGCTGGCTTTGACCAGTCAGCGCATCGACGTAATTTGCCAGATTCCGGGAAACCTCACGGCCGCGGCCTTTCCGAGTATCGTCGCGGCCGCCAACAAAGCGAAATTGCCGATCTTCGCGTTTCAAACCATTCAGGCGCGACAAGGCGCAGCGGTCGTGTTGGCTCGCGACTACGATGAAGCGGGGAGAGAGGCCGGTTTGTTGGCCGTTCGCGTTATGCGCGGCGAGAACCCCGGCAAAATCCCCTTTATTCCCTACAGCAAAACGAAATTAGTTGTAAACACCAAGGCGGCGCGGCACATCGGCTTGACGATTCCACCCTCCCTCGTAAAAAAAGCCGACGAGGTCATCGGTCAATAGGATGGAAATTACCCGACAGCGGTTGGACGACACGTTCGAGTTAAAAGCCAAAGGCAGGCTCGATGCCTATTGGGCCGGGCATTTGAGCAATGAAATAGCCGAGGTGTTGCGCGAGGGAGCACGCTCTATCCGTCTCAACATGAAAGAGGTGGAGTATGTTAGCTCCGCCGGCATCCGGGTGTTGTTCCAGAGCTATAAACAACTCCAAGAGATTCGCGGGACCTTTGCAGTAGCGGAACCCTCCGACGCGGTGCGGTCCGTGTTGGAATTGGCTGGCGTAGCCGAGCTGCTGTTTGAGAAAGCGCCAAGCGGCGACGTTCACGTCACCGCGCCTGCGCAAGCGGAGACTTTCGTCCGCGGCAACGCGCGCTTTGACATTCTCGAAAGCCGCCTCAGTACCATGACGGCGCGCCTCATCGGCTCTCCCGAGCTGCTGGCGGGATGTCAATTCCACAAAGAGCATTGTCAGGAGTTGCCGTTCGGTCAAGAAGCGCTGGGCATCGGCCTGGGCGCCTTCGGCAAAAATTTCGCGGACTGCCAGAGCAGGTTTGGCGAATTTTTGGCGGCAGCCGGCGTTGCGGCGTATCTGCCGACGGATGGCAGCAACGTTCCCGATTATATTCTGTCCACCGGTGATTTCGTGCCGCGCTTGCAAGTGCTTTACGGCCTCGCCTGCGACGGCGATTTTTCAAAAATCGTTTACTTCGAAAGCAGGGACAATTCCTTGCAATTGACCTTGCGCGAGATCGTCGAAGCGTGCCGGGACATGGCCGGGAGCGATGCCATTGCCGTCGCCATGATCGCCGAATCGGCGGGTCTCATGGGCGCAGCCCTGCGCCGTTCGCCCGCGCTCGAAGCAGCGCCGCAGCCCGTGTTCGAGCACCCGCAGATTCGCCAGTGGCTTTCATTTACCGCCGAGCGCGCCTACGCGAGATCCCTCGCTTTCGTGGTCGGCGTCGCGACATCGAACCAACGCTCGCGCCTTAATCCCATCGTCCGACCGTTGGCGAAGGACTGCGACCTCGCCGGTCATTTTCACGCCGCGTCGTTTTCCTACCATCCGCTCAAAAAAGGCGAAACGGATCTCAAGGAGGCCGCCAGAAGGTTGTTCGAAGTCGAGAACCTGGAGGGTGTCCTGCACTTGCTCAACGACGAACGTGAATCGGGCGCCGGCCAGAGTGAATTCTTTCGCGGCGTCTGCTGGATCGGCTCGATCGCGAAAATTTCCGCGGAGAAATGACCCATGGCATTACTGATCGGCGCCTTGACCATCGGCTTGATTTTGTCGCTGCTCGCTCTCGGTGTCTTTATTACCTTTCGCATCTTTCACTTCCCGGATATCACGGCCGACGGGTCGATTACTTTTGGCGCGGCGCTTTGCGCCGTGCTGCTCGTCCAAGGCGTCGATCCGGTTTGGGCCACTGCGGCCGCCTTTGCCGGAGGGGTGCTGGCGGGCACGATCACCGGTATCCTTAATACTTATTTCAAAATCCAGGCGCTGCTTGCCGGCATTCTCGTAATGACGGCGCTTTATTCCGTCAATCTTCATGTCATGGGCAAGAGCAACGTGCCCTTGCTTTCCGAAAATACCGTGGGGACTTACGCCGAACGCGCGGGAGCCCTGTTCTTAGGTTCCACCGGAGATATCAACCTCGGCGGATGGCTGGTCAGTATGCGTGACATTTCGATGTTGCTGATGGCCTTTGCCATTGTCGCTCTCATCGGTCTCGGGCTTTATCTTTTTTTTCGCACCAATCTTGGCACAGCCATGAGAGCGACCGGCGACAATTCTCAAATGATTCGCGCGCTCGGGGCAAACGTCGAAAGCATGACCGTGCTTGGCGTGGCGCTCTCCAACGGATTGGTCGCGCTATCGGGAGCGCTGTTGGCGCAATACCAGGGATTTGCCGATGTCCAGATGGGTATCGGCATGGTGGTCTGGGGACTCGCCAGCGTCATCATCGGCGAAGCCTTGGTTGGACCGGGGAGTTTGGGACTGGCCTTCACGGGCGCCGTCATGGGATCGGTTCTCTTCCGCTTGCTGGTCGCCATCGCTCTGCGTTGGGGGCTCGATCCCAACGACCTCAAACTGATCACCGCCGTGTTTGTTTTCGTGGCGCTGATCCTGCCGCGACTTTTGGCCAAGTTCGAAAAAAAGCCGAGCGCCGTCAAGCCGGTTGCCGGAGGGCAGCCGGAATCGGTGCCTAATGCTTGAGCTCAAAAATGTTTGCAAGACGTTCAATCCCGGAACGTCCAATGAAGTGCAAGCGCTTTGCGGTGTCGACCTCAACATCGAGGAGGGTTCCTGGGTGATCGTGATCGGTACCAACGGATCCGGCAAATCGACTTTGCTCAACGCGGTTGCGGGCAGTTTCCCGGTAGATGCCGGCGCCATCCGCTTGGCCGATCACGACGTGACGCGATGGCCGGAGCACCGCAGGGCAGAAATGATCGGTCGGGTCTTCCAAAACCCTTTCAGCGGCACCGCCGCCTCCATGTCCATCGCCGAGAACTTCGCGCTGGCGACGCGGCGGGGTCTTTCCCGGGGGCTCGGGTGGGCGCTATCGGCGGAGCTAAAGAAAGGTTTGCGCGATCGCGTGAAGCAGTTGAATCTCGGCCTGGAAGACCGGCTCGGGAACATTATCGGCAGCCTCTCGGGGGGGCAGCGGCAGGCGCTGACCTTGCTCATGGCCACTTGGCTGAAGCCGAAATTGCTTCTTCTCGACGAGCACACGGCGGCATTGGATCCCAAGAGCGCCGATCAAGTCATTCACATGACCGACGAAATCGTCTGCCGGGAAAAGCTAACCACGCTGATGGTCACGCATTCCATGCATCAGGGAGCTAATCTCGGCGATCGGCTGATCATGATGCACCGGGGACGGATCATTCATGATTTTCGCGGTGCGGATAAGCGCCGGCTGCGAGTGAATGATTTGCTGGCGCGTTTTGAAGAAGTCCGGCGTGCCGATCAACTAGATGAAACCGCGGCGGAGATGCTGAGGCACGCCTACATCTGAAATCGGCCGGCGCGGTTTTCAAGAGGAACATACTTGTCCTTCCGCGCTGCGTTCAAAGGCCCCCTTGTTGCAACGCCATCGAAAAAACCTGCATACTGATCTACGATATTTTTTCCAAGTTCAATGATGGCCGTCGATAGCGAACGCCAAGCGCGAAACCTGAAAGCGTTATTGGGGGTTGCCAAAGCCCTCGCCAGCGAAATTAAGCTCGACAACCTCTTACAAGTCATCGTGGCCAAGGCCGCGGAGGTCATGGACGCGGAGCGCGCCACGCTCTTTCTCTACGACCAACCCCGCAACGAACTATGGAGCAAAACCACGCAGAAGCTCGAGATCAATGAAATTCGCATTCCGGTTGGGGTTGGCATCGCCGGAACCGTCGCCAAAACACGCGCGCCGATCAACATTTCCGACGCCCATGCGGACCCGCGGTTTGATCCGACCTTCGACAAACAGACCGGTTACCGCACCCGCTCCATTCTCTGCTTGCCGTTGATCGGCAACGGCGACAGCCTGGTCGGCGTGATTCAGATACTGAATAAAAAAAACCGCCAAACGTTTGACGAAATCGACGAATCCCTCTTGGCCGGGCTGAGCGATCACATCACCGTGGCGCTGGAGCGCGGGCGTCTGATCGAAGCCTATATCGAGAAGGAGCGTCTGGAGGAGGGGCTAAAGCTCGCGCACGACATACAGATGAGCATGTTGCCTAAGACCTTTCCGCCATTCCCGGAGCGCCGCGAGTTGGACATTTTCGCCGCAATTGCGCCGGCAAAAAAAGTTGGCGGAGACTTCTATGATTTTTTCTTTCTGGACGAAGATCGCCTGTGCTTTGCAATCGGCGATGTCTCGGGCAAAGGGGTGGCCGCGGCGCTATTTATGGCCGTGATCAAGACGCTTTTCGAAGCTATCGCTGCCCGAGTTCAGAATCCGTCCGACATTCTGTCGACTCTAAACCGGCAGATCTGCCGCGATAACGACTCGCAAATGTTTACCACCCTGTTTTGCGGCATTCTCAATACTCGTACCGGCGAGATCAAGTATAGCAGCGGTGGACACAATCCTCCTTACCATATCTCTCGCGGCGGTGTTCAACAGGTGCCGCAAACGGACGGAAGAGTGCTCGGCCTGGTCCAGGACAGTAGCTACGGTTGGGGTCGTTTGGTACTTGGTTCCGGCGAAACGATTTTTCTTTACACGGATGGAGTCACAGAGGCCTTGGATCCGGCGGGGCAGTTCTTCTCGGAGCGGCGGCTGGAATCGATTTTGACTCAAACCAAGTTCGCCTCCGCCCGGGAGCAGACTGAACACCTGACCAGCCAGATAACACTTTTCGCCGCGGGCGCAGAGCAATCAGACGACATCACGGCTCTTGCAATACGCTACTTGGGGCCAGCCGGAAGCAAGAACGGAGAGCTGCAGTTCACTCTTAAAAACAGAGTCGCGGAAATCGCGAGATTAGGCGAGCGGCTAGGCGAATTTGCCGCGGGCCACCAGCTTACGCCGAGTGTCCTGTACGATCTTAACCTCGCCTTGGAAGAAGCAGTCACCAACATTATCTCTCATGGTTATTCCGATCATCGCGAGCATGAGATCCTAGTCCGTATTAGGGTTGAATCGGGAGAAGTTATCGCGGAATTGAAAGATGACGCACGGGCTTTCAACCCGCTCACGGCGCCCGAAGCGGACGTTACCACGCCCCTCGATGAAAAGACGGCAGGCGGATTGGGAATCCATCTCATGCGAAAGTTGATGGACGGGATCGAGTATCAAAGGCTGGAAGATGGAAATCTACTGATCATGAAAAAAAATTTTTAGGCATAACAACAATCAGGCGTGAGGCGTTTCAATGGTTCCAAGTGTTCCAGCGCCGGCTTTGCCGGCGGACTCTTCGGTGTGGGATAACGCCTCGGCGATCGGATCACCAGGAATTGATATTTCTGTGACCTGTTTCAAGCCTCCGGCCGGCGCGGGACTAGCGGAGAACTTAGTATGCTCCGACCCGAACATTTCTTTAGGCGATCAAACGCTGACGAGTTGATTCAACGGGGAAAGAAAAACAAATTGTTCTCCGCGGGAATCTTTGTGCCTACCTGACCAACCGGCACCAGTGGCGTGTTTACCGACGCGACTCTTCCTTCTCCGGTCATTTTTTGATCACGTCCGAATCCTGAGGGACTACTGTAAGTGGAAGCTGAAACGCTCGCCGTCTGCATCGGCAATATCCACGGCCGCAGATGATTCGTACCAAATAGACAGAGCTTTATCGGAGGAGAGCTACAAAAGTTGCGCTTTTGATCTCTACCTTCAGTCTCCATTGCGTGAAACTAATTCTCTTCTCTATGCCCGGGTGATTATCAAGTAAGCGAAGCGCGACACTCGCCTTTCTAGCGCTATTTCACGCGCAGCGAATTCGTCGCACTCGGTTTCACCTCTTTCCAGCAAGCTGTTAGGTTACAAATCATGGAAAGCAGCGGGAAAGATACGGCCCGGAATATCTCAACGGCCCGCGCCGTCTGGCTCGCCAATATGACCGGATTCGCCAATCAGTTGTCGGTCGGCATGATTCATTTCTCGATCCCTCTCTATGCGCTTGAGCAAGGAGCATCGCCTGCCGTCGTCGGCGTGATTGTCGCAGCCTCGAGCATTGCCGGTTTCGTTGTCGCCCTACCGGCGGGAAAACAGATCGACAGGCTCGGAGCTAAGAAGGCCGTCAGCTACGCAACGCTCTGCAAGGTGCTTTCGATGCTGATTTTTCTTTTCATCAGCGCGCCGGCAGCGCTGATCCTGCCAACTTTTCTCACCGGTATTTTCGGTACGGTTAGCGTCCTCGGTTTTCATAGTTATGTAGCTGGATTGGCCCATGGCACGCAGCGCACCAAAGGTATCAGCGACTTCGCTCTATTCTCGAGTTTGGCGGAATTGGCTGGTCCGGTTCTCGCCGGCGCACTCGCGGACCTGGTGAGCTTCCAGGCTTCTTTCGCTTGCACGGCGATATTTTGCGCTTTGACTCTCGTGCCGCTCTGGTTTCTTCCAGCCGCCGAGCCAGGCGGCGCGGAAGAAAAGCCCGAGCCGCTGCGCGGTTTCCGTGGCCTGTTATCCCATCGCGCCGTGCAAATGGTGCTTTTGGGCGCCGGTTGTTTCGCTCTGCTGCGCAGCTTCCACAGAGCGTTTCTCCCCGTACTGCTTTACCGAATCTACTCGGCGACGGAGATCGCCTCATTCTTTGCCATTACAACCTTCGCCACGGTGCTTGGCCGCTCCGCGGTCCGCTGGACGGCCGGTCTTTGGTCGCTGGAAAAATCTCTCACCATCACGATTCTTGCCAACGCAGTGCCACTGATGTTGATGCCGGTCGCCCTGGGACATCTTCCGCTGGCGCTATTGACGTTCTTGTTCGGTATCAGTAGCGGCTTCCTGGCAGTGATCACTGTGGTCCAGATCGCCGATACGGTCGCCGCGCAGGAACGCGGCCTGGCCTTCGGTATGCGCACGACTTTAATGCGCGCGTGCTCGTTCACTGGCCAACTGGCGTTCGGCAGTCTGGCCGAGATCACTTCGATCGGACTGTCTTTTTTCGGTATGGGTCTGCTCGGAGTAATCGGCGCGATCACGCTACTCACACTATCATCGCGTTCATCGCCTAAATCTTAGTTGTGTATTCCGATGAAATCGGCAGCGTGCCTCGATCAGTTCCGGCGGTCTGAGGCACGAACGATTATCATCGTGCGAAAACCCCGGGAGTGAACTCTTTTCGACCGTTATTAGGAGCAAAACCGAAAGTAGAAACGTCAAGATTAAGACGCCGAACCGATGCGCAGAGCTCCAATGACCCCGAATCTCCCCCGCGGGTATCGTTGGACAGACTGTAACTCTGCCAAAACAGTGATGAGACGGTAGTGGACACCTGGAGACAGCCAAAGTCACTGAACCGCATTCCTAGAGCGGCCTAACGGACAAAGCTTTCCGCCACGGCTTGGCGGAGATGAACCGCGGCGCATCAACGGAAGGAATTCATGGACAATATAAACGCCGGAGAAAACATTTCCATTGTGGACTTGCGCCAGCCCATGGATATCGAGGTGGTTCCCTCAGATGTTCCCGGAGCACTTCATACAACATTTCGAGCGGGCCAAACCTGCGGCTGAAGGCAACTTGATGTTGTCGCTCGATATGTTGATCGCGGAACCATGAAGTCTGATACGACTGGGTCTAACCCCACTGGGCGCGCTGAACCGCTGAGATCAGAACGGAGGCGGCAGTGGCCCGTTGAGGTTTGGCTTATTGGCCGACACGATCTCGGCGATCGCGAGCGCGTCGAGAGCGCTGATGAGCTTTCGGGTTCCTGGGTTAATGTGTGCAGACATTACTGGGTTTGTCTCAGGGGCAAATTCTCCGAGGTGGGGCCCGAAACTCACGAAAATCTCTACGCCTTCGTGGGGTCTCGGAGCCGTGATGTTAATGATGCAACTAGAAACGGCGCCGCCTTCGTCGATAATAACGCCGGGAGGCGGCGGCAGAACTGGCGCTGGGGGTGGGTCCGCTGGTTGCACGCACTTCTGGGGGAAGGCAGAATACAATTCATGAAATGCCAGCGCGTGGCCCATCTCATGCACGGCAAGCGTCAGTAAGTCGACCGATTCTGCAGCGTCGCCAGTCCCTTCGGTGAAGACGCGACCGACATTCAGTTGGACTTCGTCGTGGAGCCGCGACGAGATCTCTCGATACTCCTTGTTATCGCGAGGGGTCGGATCGGCGAAAAAGTCCGGTCGGTTGAACTGGTGATTGTTAAGAACGATTCGAGCTCTTGTGATGCGTGGCGGATTCCCGCTCACTGATATCTCGTCCTCAACTTTGGCATAGAACGCCGTGCCCAAATTGCTCCAGCCAAATTCTATCGTGGTCTCCCAGTTCCCGTTGACATTCTTGAAGACCTCTTCCCACATCTCCGCCGCAACCTTGAAAATCTCCTGGAGATTCCCACCGCCGACCACGCCAATGGGCTCTATCCCCGGCAAGGACACCAATCGAATTTTCAACCCGGCGAACGCGGGAGAAGCGCCGAGCAAAACAACCAGAGCAAGGTAGATCGCGAAGCTTAAAAGATGCCTTTTCATTATTGTATCCTCCGTTTGCAATTAAGATCAGGGCAATAGTCAGTGGCCTGCGGGCTCGATCTGTATCCGCACCGCTTTCCCAAGCACACCGCCGCTGGCCGTGCTGTTGCCGAATGTCCACGTTAAGTATGTGTTTTTGCCAACGAAGCCGATCACGGGCACGTAGAGATCGCGCCGCAGCGCGGTGGCCGGGACGGCGGGATCGTTGGTACGGCCCATCACGATTCGCAGCGCTGACTTCCCACCGGGAGCCACCGTCACGCCGAACCCCGGTTTGGCATCCACGAGCGTAACGTAGTTGGGTCGTGACCGCTCGCGCATGAAGAAGACGTCATTCGGCGTCTCCGGCGGGACGGGCTGCTTCTCGAAGGCCCACTCTTCATCACCGTTGTTGGCGTGGCGGGCGCGGAACTGGATGCTCCAGTCCAGTGGTATAAAGCCGGTGGCCGGGCTCCCGTACATAACCCGCGTGTTGTCGATCTTGCCGTTTATCAGATCGCGCGCCCTAACGACGTACCAGCGTCCGTCGAACAAGGCGTCGGGGAGCGTGCGAACCCAGATGGGGATCTGCTCGTCCATTAGCTTTCGCTGCTTGTCCATTCGTGCGATCCATTCATCGAGTTCTATCGCGAGGACTTCGCCACTACCGTTCGCGAGGCGGCCGGTCGCGCGCTCGACCATTCCCATGTACTGGAGCAAGAACACGCCCCGCAGCCACTGCTCGAGCCGGTCGGCATACGTGCTGAGCGGTGTGTCCGCATCGAGCTGCTGTGAGGTGTACTTGTCAAACCAGCGATCGGCAAATATTTTGATGAGGGGTGTGTTGTTGCCGAGAGGGTCCTCACCGAGCATCACGTCGCTGATCGTTTTCATGGCGGTAAAGAGAGCATCCGTGTTCGAGTTCGCGACCGGGAGCAGCTGCCCGAGCATACGTCTGGCCTCGTCCTCGCGCTGACCAGCGGTGGTGATCTTGGTAAGATTCGTCAGCTGGTCGTAAATGCTCGTAATTACCTCGACCGACGGGTGGGCCTCGCCGATGAGCGTCTGGAATTGCACCTCTTGAAGCAGGTCATGGAGATCCTTCAAGATTTCCTTCTGTGTAGTCTGGATATCGAGCAGGAGTTTCTTGATCTCTTCGAGCTGGTCGCTGTCGCCGCCACTAAAAATACGATTCAGCAACTCGGTCGTGACCCAGGCCACGGTCGCGCCAGTTACGTCTTTCCGCAGCTCGACCACCTTCTCCTTGAGAAACGCCACGATATCGAAGGTGGTGGCGAGCGCGTCGCGCTCATCGCTTGCCGCCGCCCCAAAGCCCGCCGTACCGCACTGGCCCTTGAAGTTCCTGGCCGTGTTGCCCATGGTCGCCGGCGGCGGCACGTTGTCGCGACACTGAAGGTTGCCGCTGATGGTGTTGTCGACAATGCTGGAATCACCGGTGTTGCGGTCAAACGTGAGGTCCCTTCCCACGTGGTTGCCATCGATGTAGATGAACGCGTCGTTGCCCTTAAACCTGAGGGTTCCGCTGATGATGCTGCCAATGATCTGGTTTTCTTGGGTCGCCTCGCTGATCTGGTAGTCTCCGCCGACTATCGAGTCGTGAAGGTGCGCAAAGCGGCAACGGTCGCACGTATAGTCGCCATTGATCGTCGCCGACTGAGCGTGTGCCCAGGCGTCGGCGCCCACGATGACATCGCCGGTGACTGTCGCGCCATCGAGGAGACACGACCCTCCCGGCGGCACCACCACGTCACCGACCACCTTGCCGACCAGTGTGCCGTTGCACTGCCGCTTGGCGGCTGCCGGCGCCTTGGCGGCCGACGCGATGGATGGTCCGAAGAGCAGCGTGACCGCGCAGACAAAGCCCGCCGCCGCCGATATGAGTCGTTGCATTACTGTGCCTCCTGATGGCTCCCAATGGTCAGATATGGATAGGAATTTAAATGACCTTTTCGGTTGGGCAGCTATATCCCTGCCCCGACAGAGTGTCAAACGCCACTTCATAGAGCTGCGCATTTCTATAGAATTGACACAATAGTGCTGACAAAAAAGACCGGCTCCGGAGATTGCCGGGCAGGTGGGAGAGTTGATGGATGAAGGGGTGTCTCCCCCGGCAGCGCCTATCGCGTCACGCTCGACAACAACAAGAAACTGATCTGGAGCGCTGAAAACAACGAGGAAAAAGTGGAGTACGACACAGACCCGGAAACAAGTTTCATGTACCGGTTCGCCATCGGCCTCATCGGCATGCTGCCGATTGACGACCCATTACAATTATAGGATCTGTGTGGTGTATTGGACCAAAGGCCAATGTACAGGCTCAACGGTTTTGATACACTGATTATCGAACCCAATACTGCCCGCGAAGTTATCGTTGCAGATGGGAGATTTCTTTACATGCCACGATTACTTAAGCCGCGCGCTGCAGAAGAGTAGACCTAAGCAGGTAGAAACTTCTATGCTCAACGCTTTCAGGAAAAAGCTATTAAATTAGACGTCCACCGTTATGCAACGGTAGGCGCAACGATTCCGGCGAACGGGGATCAGAAAGGAGAGGAAAACGATAAGGACAGAAAATGATGAAGATTGTGGAAATTATAGTCAGTCCCACCGCTGTATATGTCAATCAAGCGATGGGCGCAACGAAAATCTCCGGCGGACGGGGATCAGAAAGGACAGGAGAACCATGAAGGTTACAAATCTAGGGCGGGCAGTTGGCTTCGCGTCGGTAATCTTGCTGGGCGCCCTCGGCAGTGCCAGCGCTGCGGATAAGTGGACCGTGATCAGCGAGAAGACGATCAACGCCACCGATCCAAGCACCGATATCAAGGCCGAAGGGGGAATATTCAAGGAGAAGATCAGGCAGACCAAGATGTCGGTCGAGGGCGCTGACGTGCAGATCACCAAGGTCGTCCTACGCTGGAATAATCGTAAAGACGATACCATCACGAATCTCGGAACCGTGAAGGCGGGAGGAGAAACCGCTCCGAAGGACGCGCCCGGACGCGAGGCCGCCCTGACGTCGGTGGCGGTCCAGTACAAGATCCTCAATAATAAACCGACGGCCACCATCAAAGTTTGGGCTTTGGACTAAGCGGGTGTGAATACCGCCGCGGACATGTAACTCCGATCAACGCGCGGAAGCGAGGCGATTACGTCACGTGGAAGCTACGGCGTTCACGTCTCACGGCTGGCGAGGCTTCGGCAGACCGAAGCCTCGCCAGCCGTGAATAATTCTCCTACGCCCCGCTTCATCCCCTTGTCTGTAAATCCCTGGTACGCATACTGATAATGATGAGGGTCATGATAATGATGAGGGTCAGGTCTTTACTCTTGCTCTCCGCTAACCCGTTTGACGATTCGGCTCAGGAATCCTTTCAAGGAACAGCTGTCGTTAAGTACGCGCATCTCGCGAATGACTTTAACCTGATCATCAATTGCCGCGGCCTGCGTCCACTTCTTGTGATGATCGAATCCTATATAGGTCATGGTTCCAACCTCCCTCGTAGATCGTTTCTATTGCTCCCATGCTACTAAGTGTTGGTCCCTCTTTCATAGCATCTGACACCTTGCGCTCTCTCCTTTGCGCTACTCTCGGAAGTTGGGGCCGGCTTTAGTGAGCAAACAAGCCTATTTTGTCGGTTATATCAAACAGCACAGTTGGAAATTCTCCCACTCCAAATCACATGCACGATCCTCGTTGCGGAGCTATCCAGCAATCAGTGTTCGACGGTAAGGATTCGCAACCGCATTAAGAGAAGACTTTTCGCATACTTACAAACGCCGTCGCCGGTTATCGTAGTCGCGGTACGAAAGCAATGTTACACACAGCTCTGAGACTAGGCGGTGGCATAGCGTTTGCGCAATTAACTACTGAGACGATTGAAGAGATCCAAAAGGAGATTCCAATATGAAACAGAAGATATCCGCTGGCGCAATGCTGATTTTATTCGTGTCACTGGTTGGATGTACCGCAGCCCCCCGGGACCGCATCGTGTATAAGGAGTACGCGGGTTACAATTATTGCCACATGAAGGTCGAAACGAGTCCCAACCCAGGAAATCCAATGCAGCGAGAGATTATCGATTTTTACGGGGCGTGTGATGAAAGTCCCAGTAGTATTGTAGCAAGGCATTGATTCCGCAGAGACCAAACAGAATAGTCGGAATCGAGAGCGCATACACGTATTAGCGATCAGCGGTACGCGATCTAGCCGCAAAGTTGATCGCTCATCGCCAATGCGCTTTTAGCAAACCCCAGGTTTCCAAACGATCGGGGTCACAAACGATCAGGGTCAAGTCTTGAATCTTGACATCATCGATAGAGATCAAGCGTCAGATTTTTACTTCTGACATTTTGCTTCCCGTTTCGTCAGCCCACACACGAACTTCACACGAACTTTTGAATTCAACTCTACAACTTCTTGCTCACGATCGATGCTCAGTCGCGCAGGGCGCATAAGTTGTGTCAGTCGATTTGCGGATGCACATTGCCGCCTAGGCCGCAGTCAATGCCGGCGATTGATGTCTGCGCTGGCGATTGTAGAAGATCGCCGTTCGAGCTTCATCTCGGTTGTTGAAACGACGGTGATGCACGAGCTCATTCTTTAGCGAGCACTATGGTCAGGTCTTTACTTTTGCTCGTCTGCTTCGCAACAATCACCCGATTGCTCGTGGACAGTACTTGGGTGCCGATGGTGACGGTGCGCTTTGCAGCAATGGCCGCAGCACAGCTCGTCGGCGGGATTGTGGTGCGGGCGGTGGCTGAGCGCTAGCGCTTTTCAATAGAGTTGAGCGACCTATTTCTCATTACTGTCAGGCCTTCTGGCGGGCTCGGTGGGCAATTCCGAATAATTTCCAAACTGAAATAACAGGACCGCGCTGTCACGCTGAGGACGTCGCTGAGACCGACGAAAATCCGAAATGTCAAAATACAAGACTTGACCCCAAATCCGACCCTGACCCCCGACCCTGACCAATCCGACCCCCGAATCCGACCTTGCTGTCACTCCGACTTTTTTTCTTCATCCCCTACTTGCGTTCGATGCTCGTCGCCGCAGGGCGCGAAGACTGGCCCGGGTTGAAAAAAGTTTTCGGTCGAACGTTGCCGCGGCTGTGTGCCTGCGGCCGACTGTCGGAACGTATGCTCGGTTCAGCATCTCTTCTCCTGGAAAGTGCCACATTACATTGCGCAACGGTTCGTGCAGACGAGAATATTCGGCTCGGGTATGTGACCGCTGAAATTCTGGCTCTCTTGGACAAATAAGAATTGTTAACTGAGCTGTTTCGTTGGATGGCAAATTACTATACAAGCCGGTTAAGGAGGACCGTATGAATTCGACGAGAACTACTTCGGTCGTTGTGGGATTGGCCCTCATAGGACTATTTGCAGTGGTTATTAAACCTGTGCGGGCTCAAACCGAGAGTTGGGACGAGGTTCATAAGAAGGCTTTGAAGGAAGGCGGCACGCTGAATTTCTACGGAACGCTGGCGCAACTTAACGCTGAAAAAATCTTTCCGGCTTTTGAGAAGCGCTTCGCGGGAATCAAGGTCAACCAGGTTTCCGCCACCGCGGACCAGTTGACGACGCGAATGATCACCGAAGTCCGCGGCGGAAGGGTGCTGGCGGATTTCGTGCAGATGGGCTTGGAAAACATCATTCGTCTCCACGAGCAGGGATTGTTGCTCGAAAACTTGCCGCCGGAAGCGGCGCAATACCCCGCCGACCTAAAAGGCTCCTACTGGCTTGCTTCCGATCTCATTTTTGCCGTCAATGCGTGGACCACAAACGCCGTGCAGAAAGGGAGTGAGCCTTATCTGTTAGATGATTTGGGAGATCCCAAATGGAAAAAAAAGCTGATCGCCGAGCCGAGAAGCGCAGAGGTGCTGATCGGCCTAAAGCATAAATATAATAGCTTGGAAAAAGCCGAAGCGGCGCTCAGGAGAATGGCGGCCAACGAGATTGAATTCCACAAGGGCTATCCACAGATCGTAGAACTAATGGCGGGCGGACAAAGCGCAGTTTGCATAGCCTGTCGAACGCATCATTTCCCACCTCGCGTCAAAAAAGGGGCTTTTCTGGGTTATTCGCTAACCGAAGGCATTGGGCAAATCGTCGCCGCTGCGGTTCCAAAAGGCGGCCCGAATCCGCATACCGCTTTGCTGTTTTGGCGCTGGGCTGCCAGCGAGGAAGGGCAAAAGGCTTTCGCTCAAGGCGGACGGACTCCAGCCCACCCCGCGGTTGAACCCGTCGAAAAGACCAGGCCAGCAAAAATCTATACCGTCAACGCCGACGACTTAAAACAATGGCCCAAGTACGAAAAGATCTGGAAAGACATACTTAAGTTGCGTTGATCGGCGGTTCTGATCGATCCGGTCGGAAAAGGGGATCCGGCTGGTCTGCGGCTGGACTCAATGGAAAGTTGCCTTAGTTGTGCGTTATTGTCGGTCGGCTATTTTTCTTTCTGTCGCGCAGGGCCTCGATCCGCTGCCGCACGATATCAAGAGTTGCACTGTCACTGCTAACCTTTCTGCTTTTTGTTTCGTTCATCCCGCACAAGCACTTTGGAATTCAACCCCACAACTTCTTGCTCGCGATGGTTGAACAGGTGAGATCGACGAAAATCCGAAATGTCAAATTAGAAGGTTTAACCCTGGTTGACGATTAACCTATCATAACTCAATACTCAGGCCTGACCCTGACGACTCTCCTCCTTTTACTTGACGAAGCCCGGAAAAAGCGGACGCGAACCTTTTCTTGACGAATTGGCTTTGATATAGCGTGCCGCGATGCCTCGAATATCGCGCATAGCTCCGGCTGAGCCGGTTGAGCCGAACTTTTTTCAGAACCGGAAGACTATTGCGCGTTTGAACGACACGGTCTGCGGAGGTTTTAAGACGAAACTTCTCAGCCGTTGGCTCGCATTGGTTTTTTCCGGGCTGGTGCTTTTCCCCAGCATCGGCAGCACGCAGGCCCCTTATTACGCGGGGAAAACCATTACCGTCATCGAAGGAAACAGTGCGGGAGGCGTCGCCGACTTAAGAACCAAAACTATCATGCAGTTTCTGCAAAAGTACATTCCCGGAAATCCGACGATCGTTAGCCAATATGTTCCTGGAGGAGGAGGCCGACAGGCGGCCAATCACGTCTATCGCGCAGCCGCGGATGGACTGACGATCGGCGCCTGCTCGCCGGGCGTGCTCTCGAGCGCCGTGCTCGGCGAAACCGGTGTCGAATACGACCCTTACAAGTTTATTTATCTCGGCTCGCCTTTCAGCGAGAACATCAATATGTTTGCGACCCGCAAAGCTCTCGGCATCAACAGCTTGGAAAAATTGCGCGCCGCCTCGGGGCTCCGCGTCGGCGCCCAATCGGTGGGACATGTACAGTACATTCGCGGACGGCTGTTCGCCTGGCTCTTGGACGTCAAAGAGCCGCGCTTTGTCGTGGGCTACTCGGGAACCGAGTTGGAAATAGCTTTGGAGCGAGGCGAAATCGACGCGCGAGCGACAACGTTGGATACGCAGACGCTGACGGAGTCCTTCCAAAATCTCGTCGATTTCCATGCCATTTTTGAGAATCCCAAAGGACGTCGTCCCGCTCAATTTGCCCATTTGCCTGACATCGATTCTTTCGTGCGCGCCGGCATCGAGAGCCGACTCATGGCCATGTTGCGGACTTTTTGGGGCATCGGAACGCTCAAGTATCTGCCGCCGAGCACACCGCAAAAATTCGCCGAGATCCTCAGGCAAGCCTTTCGCGATACTTTCAAAGATCGCCAATTTCACGAACAATATAAAAAAGTCATCGGAGTCAATCCGACGCCGCTGGTGGGGGAGGAGCAGCAGAAACTTGTTGCAGCACTGCCGCGGGACAACGAGGTGATCAAGGTTTTTAAAATTATCTCTGGGATGGATCCTCTTCCGCCACGCAAGTAATGAAATGAATCGGGACCACGTTCGGTGAATTCAAAATTCCCTGCTCAGGCCTGACCCTCACGACTCACGCTCACGACTCACGAATTACTCCCTTAAGAGCAACACGGAACCGGGAACGAATCAAACGTTGTAGTAGACGCCGCCGTTCACATGGATGGTTTGCCCTGTCACGTAGGAGGCCTCGGGACTGACGAGGAAACCGATCACCGAGGCAAGCTCTTCAGGTGTACCAACGCGGCCCATTGCTGACTTTCGGTCTGCGCCGGCGCCGGGCTGCTTCTCTGCCACGTTCTCGTTGAACTTGCCCGCATTCGGCAAGACATTGGGAACGTTATCATACCAGACGGCAGGCCGCTGCGTCCGGAATATGCCGGGTACCACGTTATTCGCCGTAATTCCGTATCGGGAAAACGCTTCGGCAAGGGTCCGAACCAGCCCACCCAACCCCATCTTCGCCGCCTGTACGTGCGCTCTGCTTGTGCTGTGTTCATAGGCGCCGACGCCTGATGTGGTGATGATTCGCCCCCAGCCGCGCTCAATCATCTGGGGCAGCACGCATTTGCTCGTCCGGAAGCAGCTTGTGAGATTGATGTTGAGGACAAGGTTCCATTCGTCCTCAGTGATGTCGAGGAAATGATTGAATGGCCGAATGCCCACCATGTTGACCACGATGTCCACGTGACCGAGTTCCTTGGTCGCTCGCTGGACCATGGCCTCCACGGCAGGGCCAGATGCTACGTCAGCAATAATCGGCAGCGCCCTCACTCCATAGGTTCGGCACTGCTCGGCAACTTCATCGATTTCGCTTTGGTTTGTCCGAGCGTTCACCACGACATCGGCGCCCAGCCTGGCCAGTTCGACGGCAGTGGCCTTGCCCAGATTCCGACCGGACCCGGTTATGAGTGCTACCTTGCCTTCCAGCGACGACATGTCATCCCTTCCTAGATGGGCCGCACGCGTCCTCGGCGACCTTGGTTGATCTTTGTCAAGATTTTTTACTCTCGCTCTTCGAGACTGCTTTGCTTGCTTAAAACTTGAAAATTTCCCGAAACTGCTTTTCGCCGCGCTGCAAATTGTTGACCTCAAACACCGGATCGCTGGGACGCAGTTCGAGTCCCTTGGTGAGCCGCTCCAGCTTCGGGAGCACGCCGGTCCGGCTCGGAATTCTCTGCAGCTCTCTGATCACGATTTGACCCTCTTGAGAAAGCACGAAATCGACGAAGAGGCGAGCGGAATTCGGATTTTTCGCCCTTGCGGAAACCGCTATAGGATGGACGCCGACAATCACAGGGTTTACCGCTACCCAATCAACGGGCGCGTCCTTTACCCGGATCTGTTCCACCGCATGCCCATTAACGTTTACCACTGCCGACACCTCGCCCGCCGCCAGCAGCTGAACCAGGAGGCTCTGGCTTCCCGCGGGATGTAGTTCCTGGCGGGCCAGCGCGCGCATAAAAGCAATACCTTCTTTCTCCCCCATCAGCTCGAGCATGTTAACAAACCAGCGATAGTGAGCGTTGTTGATACCCATCTTGCCTTTCCAACGTTCATGTAAAAGGTCCTGGTACCTCTTAGGATAGATTTCAGCGCGCACATGCCTGGTATTGAGGGCGATCACGTTGGTATTCATGTAGTTGCTGGTCCAAAAACCGTCCGGATCTTTAAAGCCCTTTCCATAGAACTTCGCTTCTGGTGAGACGTATTTCGCAAGCCAACCCAACTGCTTCGCACTTACCGTCTGCCCCGCTGACATCGAGATCACGTCGGGGTTATAGGTCCCTGCCTGGAACTCGGTGGTGATTTTCGCGAACAGCCTCTCGATCGGCAGGCTGAGGATGTTCACGTCTTTCATGAATCCGTACTTTGCTTGAAAAGCCTTCGCCAAAATTTGCAGGTCGCGCAAGTTGGTATCACCGTAAACCACCAGCGGCCCCTCTTGCTTGGCCTTTTCTTCCAGCGAACCCTGTTGGGCGGCGGCGGTATTTACAACAACAATTGCAATGAAAAACGAGCATACGATCTTTGCCATCATGACAACTCCTTCTCGCACTCCCGGGTTAGCACTAAAACTCCTCGACTGCGACGCGACTAACCTAGGCTGTCACTACACCATTTGAGTGACTGGTGTTATTCACCCACTCAACCAATAGCGGGTGGAACCCTGTAAACGTAAACGTCAATTCACTTTTTTGCAAATCGTTCTCCCCATGATTCCGCCTCTCCACGAGTAGGGAAGCTCTCGACCGGTCCATCGAATTTTCGCAGCTGCTCTTGGTTTGTTTCAGACCAGGTTATGCTGACCGTTGCTATCCAATGATCGCTGTTTGGTATTGGACTAGCGACAAATTTGATTAGATGGTTTTTTTGGAAACGAGCAGGGCTCAGACTTTTACTTCTAGACTTTTTTGCTTTTTGTTTCGTTCATTCCTCACAAGCACTTTTGAATTCAACTCCACAACTTCTTGCTCGCGATCGTTGAACACGTGAGATCGACGAAAATCCGAAATGTCAAAACAGAAGATTTAGCCCCGGTTGACGATTGACCTTTCATCACTCAATACTCAGGCCTGACCCTGCGGCTGCTGCTGCGGCTGCTGTAAGTTGAACAGGTCCGACTCAGAGCGGTTGACGCGAAGGGAACAAGATAACAGGCAATCAATAGCAAGAGTAAAGACCTGACCCCGATCCATGACCATAGCAAGAGTAAAGACCTGACCCCGATCCATGACCCCGATCCATGTGCGATCCATGTGTGACCCCGATCCATGACGGCGGACAGGCGCACAAGACTCGCTATCGAATAAGTCAATTACTCATGCCTGAGCCTGTAGCTTTCCCCGCATTTCTTCTAATCATATGCTTGACGATCGATCAATTATTCTATTACGCTCGGTGGCTGTGAAACCAATCATGTCTAATCCGTCAGTGAGGGTGTATATCTTAAAAACTGAAATGAGAGATCCCCCCGAAGCCGATAACACGCGAGTGGCTGCTCAAAAACAAAGCGTGAGGAAGTAAAAATTGCTATGGAAACGAAATGGCTTGGTAATGTTATCAAGCAAACGACCTCGGAGAGGTGCGTTTTTGCAACCAGCGTTAATGACCATCCCCTTGCCCCTGGCGACTACGTTGAAATTAATCAGGATGCTTCCCATCGAATCCTTGGATTAGTGGAAGGGATGTACGGTGATTCCGTTACGACTGAGAATCGGGCGGCGACGTATGAGTATGAATGTAGATTTTTTAATAAAGGTCCTTCTATAAATTTTGTGCGGGAACAGGTTACTTACAGCCGATGAAGATACATCATTACCGGAATTTTTTGATGCGAACTCGCCACACCCGCTAAAAATAGGTGAGCTGACGAGGACAAGGAATCACGTGCCAGTTGTGCTAGATGGCAGAAAGCTTCTAAACACCCATTCCTGTGTCTTCGGTTCATCGGGGGTCTGGGAAGACAACGCTATTGGGACTGCTTCTTGAGGAAATCCTTTTGAAGATTCCCGACTCGCAGATTGTTGTTTTAGACCCGAATTCAGATTTCGCAAAGTTTGATCAACCAATTCCGGCGAACACGGTGAACTCCCCTGATCATCCATGTGAAATGATCGATCCTCAGGTCCTGAATACGGAGCAGGCCGATTTGCAGCGGTTAATAAGACTCGATACGAACCCTAGAGTCCGGATGGATCGATTTAGTTATGATGAGCTAACTCAAATCGAAAATGTTCCATATCATTTTTCGATGCAGGAATGGTATGAACTTACCTGTAAGCGGTTATCCTCAGCCGGAGTTCTAACCCCAGAAAAAATTGAGGACAAACTTAGGAAAGAGATTTAAAATGAACGAACTCATGGTCTTTCCGGGGACGGGTGGTTACCCGCTTCAGGAGGAAGATCTTAAAGGGCGAGCTCTTTTGGTCGACTTCTTCACGAGGATAAAAAAGGCTCCGATATGGTCGGACCAACCGCAGGACTCATTGTACGATTTGGAAAACAACCAATTAGTCGACCGTTTTCTCCAGTTCAACCTCGGAGGGTTACGATTTGCACACAGAGCAATTATTGCAGAGGCCGTCTTGCGTACACTTTGGGAAAGGAACGAGAAGAAAAAAAGAAATACCTTTATTGTTATAGATGAAGCTCATAACGTGGCTCCTGCAATAGCGGAGGAGCCATGGCAAAAACGCACCACTGAATGGGTTAATCGCATTTCAGGTGAGGGGCGGAAGTATGGCCTTTATCTGATCTTAGTTTCACAAAGACCTGCCAAAATACATGCGAATACGCTAGATAACTGTAAAAACTTTTTCATCTTGAGATTGGAAAACCAAGATGACCTCAACTCGCTTTCGCGGCGTACCGCAGAAGTAACAGAACGTCTCCTATCTAGAGCGGCCATGTTTCGCAACCATCAGGCCCTGCTGTTTGGAGATTTTTCTCCTCCTGCAATCATCCACACTGGAAGGCGGAGAATGGGTTAGAATTTGCGTCAAAACTCCGAGACTCATGCAATCCATAATACGGCCTGGATATAAGCGCTTCGAGAAGGCTTTTTGGTATCACAAAGCACGCTTTAAAACAGAGGAGCGATTCCAGGCGCCAACCGTTATTTTCTGTAGCCCTTGTCTGGCACCTCCCCGTCGATGCCATCGAGCGGAACTTTCTTCTAAAATTTTCACGACATCGGGGTCTCGGGGTCTCGGGGTCTCGGGTCACACGGGTCTCGGGGTCAGTTCAGTCTCGGGGTCATTCGTCTCGGGGTCAAGTCTTGAATCTTGACATCATCGATGGAAATCAAACGTCAAATTTTTACTTCTGAGATTTTTGCTTTTCGTTTCGCCAGCCCAGACACGAACTTTTGAATTCAACTCCACAACTTCTTGCTCGCGATCGATGCTCCGTCGCGCAGTTTGGCCCAGGCGATTTGCGGATGGACACGGCCGCTTAGGCCGTAGCTGGTGCCGGCGATGACGTTTTCTTGGCCGACTCTACGGGGTCAGATCGTAAATCTTAATACTCGTGAATACCGTGTTGTCGCGAGTCTTCGAGCTGGCGAAGATCAGCTGTTGTGCCTGCACGCAGAAATCTCATGGGGAGGGAAAATTCGGGTCAGGCCTGAGTTGTGCGTTATTGTCGGTCGGCTATTTTTCCTTCTGTCGCGCAGAGTCTCGATCCGCTGCCGCACGATCTGCTTTTTGTTTCGTTCATCCTGCACAGGCACTTTGGAATTCAACTCCACAACTTCTTGCTCGCGATCGTTGAACACGCGAGATCGACGAAAATCCGAAATGTCAGATTAGAAGATTTAACGCCGCCTATCATAACTCAATACTCAGGCCTGACCCTTCGGCTTTGCTCGTTCACCTTTGCCGGTCTTTGGGACGCTTGGCGAAAGCCAGACAGTTCAACGCGGCGAACCTTTACCTCTTTGTTGGGCGCTGACTTCCGCGAGAACCACAGTTATGAAGTCTGACCAGCCGGGTTGCTCGCTCGGCTGCCTCGGCTGCCATACGCTGCGCATGAACTCCATAGCTTGTTCAGCGCTCCAGAGGCCGCGACTCACCAGGTAAAGGGAGTAGAACGCACTGACTCGGTAATTTGCAGCGCAGTGCACATGGACCTTTTTTTCATGAACCCGGTCGAGAGCTTCCGAGAACGTCGACAAATCTGCGGCTGTCGGCTGCTTGAAGTCAACGGGAATGTAGATGTACTCGATCCCCTGCGATTCAACGATGTCTCGCTCATTGGGAATGGCGTTCCTACCTGTGTCCGGAAGCAGGTTAATGACGACTTCATAACCTTGTGCCCGAAGTGCCTTCAGCCCATCAGGCTGCACAATCCCGGAGGTGGTCAGTTTCTCGGTCATTCTGCGGAAGTTATAGCTCGCCTTAATGTCCATGTTTCGCTCCGTCTAGCTCTTGCGCACAACGTATAGCATTTTATCCCCAAAGGATCGAAGCAATCCCGAGTTGTGCGTAATCGTGGGTCGGCTATTTTCTTTTTGTCGTGCAGGGTCTCGATCCGCTGCCGCACGATCTGCTTTTTGTTTCGTTCGGCACGGCGGCCCGTCTCGAAGGAGTTCTTCGGCAAGCCCGAGCTGTTTCGCCTGCACGGCCCGTTGGAGAAATTGGTCAAAGACGGCTGGATCGGACGCTTAGGTCAGTGAACGGGTAGAACCGAGCACGGGAAAAGTGTAAGTGAGAAAGTGTAAAGTGTTTCAGCCGAGAAGGAGGTTAGCGATATGGGCGTTGAACCGGGTGCGCAGGTCTTCGAATGGCGTGAGCCAGAAAAGGGACAAAAGGCTGGTTTCGGCAAATGGACAAATCCCAAGTCCCCCTATGATCTGTTCATGGAAGCCCAGGGCGTCCCAATCCACCGGGACATCGGCGTGCATAAAATCCAAGACCTCCCACTGCAACCGTGGAAACGGCTCGGCGGCCGGGGCACGGCAATTCAACTCCTCGGAACCGAAAGTCGCTGGGGCATGTACGTCGTCGAAGTGCCGGCCGCGGGAGCGCTGAACGCCGAGCGGCATTTGTACGAAGAGATTTATTACGTCGTTGATGGTCGCGGCACGACCGAAGTGTGGCAGGAGGGCAGCAAAAGGAAACTCACATTCGAGTGGAGCCGAGGATCGTTGTTCGCGATTCCGCTCAACGCCTGGCACCAAGTGGTCAACGCCACCTCGTCCCCGGCGTTGCTGCTGGCCGCCACCACCGCGCCGAACATCATCAATCTCGTTCGCGACGCCGACTTTGTCATGAACTGCAATTATAATTTTCTTGCGCGCTTCGACGCTTCCGACGATTACTTCCGGCCCGTCGAAGATATTTACGCCGATCCCGTGCGCGGTCTTGCCATGCGCAAGACCAACGTCATCCCCGATATTCTCACTTGCGAGTTGCCCCCTGACAACCGGCGCGCCTTCGACTTCAGGCGCATCGAGCCGCACATGGCCGGCGCAAACTTTTACATGAAGATCGGGCAATACCAAACCGGGCAGTATTCCAAAGCGCACAAGCACGCTTCCGGCGCGATTCTGGTTTGCATCAAAGGCAAAGGCTATAGCTACACCTGGCCCGACCGCCTCGGAATGCAGCCTTGGGAGGCGGGTCAGGGCGATCAAGTGAAAAAACAAACTTATGAGCCGGTGGGCATGATCAGCGCGGCGCCGATGGCCGGCGACTGGTTTCATCAACACTTCGGCACCCATCCCGACGGTCTCAGGTTGCTGATTTTCGACGGACCCTATGGTCCTGGATTTCGCCGCGGCGGCGCGCCCGGCGGAGATGCGATGGACGGTGGCGCCATCGACACGCGGGACGGCGGCCGCGCCATATCTTACGTGGACGAAGATCCCAACATCCGCAAGAGCTACGAAGCGGCGTTAGCCGCCGAAGGTATGAAGAGCGGCATGCCGTTCTGGAGTTACACATTGCGGACACCGCCCGAAGGTGAGTTGGCGCCGCAAGGGGTGTAACGGTGGCTTGTTCCGTTCGATGAGCGGTGATGAGGGTCAGGTCTTTATAACTCTTGCCCTCCGCTAACCCGTTTGACGATTCGGCTCAGGAATCCTTTCAAGAAACGGCTGTCGTTAAGTACGCGCATCTCGCGAATGACTTTACCCTGATCATCAATTGCCGCGGCCTGCGTCCACTTCTTGTGATGATCGAATCCTATATAGGTCATGGTTCCAACCTCCCGACGGCAAGATGCCGAGTCTTGATCATCCGCTAGTTCAAAAAGCGATTGAGACCGTATTATGACCATCGGTTAGTGGTCTGTAATAAAGTTTATCGCTGATCGATTCGCAAGAATTTCATTGTTCCATCTACGGCTTTTTTCATTTGCTTCAAACCTGGGCTCTCGCATATTCTCAGCCGGTTAATCGGTAGGTTCTATGAAGAATCATCTCTCGGTTCGATTTTGATGAGAAAGGAAACCCGATGCTGCAGCTTGGATTCTATTACCCTGTCTTGCCATTCCAAAAACTTAGAGAATCCTAATCTTAAATTGCCATTAAAGGTCTTGTGGCAAACGGGACAAGCAAAAGACGTACTATGATCCCAGTCCACTTTACGAGCTTCCTCTTTCGCAAAATCAATCGATAACTCGGCACCGCATGGGCATTCCACCACAATATTGAACAAATCAGCGAATGGTATTCTTACTTCCTTCGGCTCAGACATTTTTATTATTCCCCCTTATCGGTAGCGAACGGCAAGCTCGCTCATCTTGTTCACAAGCAGCGCAGCGCACATCTGCTGAAACCCGCGCGTGGCACGCGCAGCGCTTCACGAAGTTGATTTTTCTCCCACTCATCGCGCCGGTCTCCGGATAGTTCGCGCTGACTGCTTCGCCGCGAGGCATCGGTAGCGGTCAAGCTTTGCTTCATAGCTCCAAAACTCGCCCTCCGACAAATCTTTTACAACTTGGGCGTACATCGGCTTGATGAAGACGGTTGGATCGCTGGTAGCCTGTAAGGTCTTTCGTGACCATGTCGGATGAATCAGATTAACGGGCACGAACGGCTATCTCAAGTGTGGGAGCTTAATCACGGTGAGGCAAGTGTTACATTGAAAGCGCGCAACGTTGATTGAGCGCAATGGGATTTCCGTGGTGCTGTCACTGTCGGTCGGCTATTCTTCTTTCTGTCGAGCAGGGTTTCGATCCGCTGCCGCACGATCTGCTTTTTGTTTCGTTCATCCTGCACAGGCACTTTGAATTCAACTCCACAACTGACCCACTCATAACTCAATACTCAGGCCCGACCCTGCGGCTCTTGCCCCATGCCTGCGTACGCCGCTCCCTCTGCGGTGAATCCCGTTTACTCTTGGTTGCGGCATAGCCGCGCTGGATCTTCAGTGTCAACGTAGTGTTCGACCGCGGAAAAAAACAGTTCGATGACCTCTCATTTTATATCTGCTTTGGGAAAACCATAAGCTTCAACTATTTTGCCCTGCCAGTCTTCGATCTTGCTTTGATCATCCCAGCTCGCGACGGAAAGCTTTTTCCCCTTCAGCTCCTTCTCCACGGCGCCACCGCGAACATACACCGAAGAGGCCAAAGGTTCGTGCTCGTCCGCTAACTGCTGCGCTTCAGGGCTTGCCATCCACTCCAACCAGAGGAGCGCGGCGTGAGGATGCTGCGCCCCAAGTTGCACCGCAACATGGGGAACAAGCCGAAGCGGAACAGGCTCCAGCACGACATATTCCAATCTTCCAGCATGATCCTTGCTCTGAGCGCGCTTCACCGTGTGAAAGTTCGGACCTATGAGCATGGGCATCTCGCCTGCCATGATGGCTGTCAGGGTTCTGCTGGCGCCGCGAATCCATATGGGTTGCTGCGCTGCGAGCCGGCGTGCAAACTCCACGGTTCTTTCCAAACCCCAAGCGGGCACGAGGCCGGCAATCTCCTGCGGCCGCACGTCTGCAGCGAACTTTCTTCCCTTGAATTCCGGTTTGAGAAAGTCCTCCCATGTCTTTGGCGCTTGAGTAGAGGGAAGCATTTGCTTGTTGTAAGCCGTCACCTGAAAGCGGGTAAAAAGGGCCATGACATTTCTATTCTTAGGGTCGATCATCTGCGGCGGAATCGCTAACACTCGACGGGAAGCCATGGCAAAGACATCAACCTTCCACAGATAGGGCAAGTGTTGGCTGTAAAGATCCGTGGAGACCGGAATGATATCCCATTCTTTAGCCATGCCGCTTTGGATCGCCAGGAAACGGCGCTGCATTTGTTCCGTTCCTTGAGCCTCCTCCACAGAGAGATCAATAAAGGGATAGCGCTTCATGAAAGCGGACGTTGTGGCCTTAATATTCGGCGGCTCGAGGTTGGCCATCACGCGCAACTTCCGCTCCTTCCTAGCTTTGGCGATGATCTCCTCACGGTTTGTCAGGAAGACGTAGCCCTTGGCTTCGGCATCCTTCGTCGCCTTTTCGATAGTGGGAGCGGGCGAAGCGGCGAAAAGGGAATGGCCGAAAAGAAAAAAGCCCAGGGCAAACAGCAAAACGATTTTTACAGTACACGCTTTTCTGAAAACCGACTCATAAAACATCGTCTTCGTCCTTATCCAAGCTGGGGTCTTTACAGGCGCTCCCGACGCAGATCGGACTGCGCTACAAGGGAGTCAAAAAGCGGTCAAATTCGCTTTTTTCTTTTAATGATTATCGTGTTATCAACTGACGGCCGACTTGTGGGTGTAAGTGTCAGGCATTGGTTATTTGCTTATTGAGTGCCTGTCAAAACTTCGCGGCTCTATGTCCGGGTGATTATCAAATTAGCAAAGCCTGACATTTCGCCTTCTTCCCGTTTGACAAATCACAGCGCGAATTCGGCGTGATCACTCGCGCTCTCATGCCTTACTCTTTGTCT
>CAVYTU010000018.1:0-194489 GCA_963771465.1 uncultured delta proteobacterium | reverse complement strand
TCTACGGTAATGGAATCAGTATTCCAGGAAAGCTGGAAAGCGGTGGTGCCTATCCTATCGAGACAATCGCCCAAAGTGCGTAAAAGCTGAGATAATGTGTTCGTTGAGTCCAAGTCCCCGACGACGTAATTCCACCTCTCCTTTTCACCCTGGTATCGAGTCGCGAGATATCAAACGGAGTGAAGCACCCTGCGTGGATTGGCACTCCAGAATCACTAAATTCGCTCCCAACAATAGTTTGCGAAATCGGTTCAGCTACCTTCGTCAACAAATTGCTCTTGACTGCGTAATATCCACGACGTTCGTTTTTTATCTTGAAAATCGTAATCCCGGCGGTCTCAAGCATCTGACCAATCACCCTCAACGACTTAGCATGAGTTATGCGACTGGGTTTTCGCCTGACAGAAAATTTGCTTTTCATCAGAACGATGTCAATCACGACACCCCCAGTGTTGGAAACCGGGGGTGTCAGCACGCACCCAATTACTTTTCAGCATAAAGACCTGGGTCAGCCCACAATTTCATCCTGTAAATGTCACCCCAAGCTATCGCAGTGCCTGCCTGTCGGTCCCTTTCAGCGCTTGTTTGGTGGCATTGGTTTTCCACGCATTCGTAGCCACGTCTATCTTAGTGGCCTTGTGACTATTCTTATCGACGTCAATTTGGACCTCATAGGACTGATCCCCTTTGACGATCTCATACTCGACATAATCCGTCTTATCGTAGTTTACCGACGTTATTTTCCAACCCATTTTTTCTAGTTCGCGACGATAAAAATCCTTGGTCTCGCCGGTCTTGAGCGCTTGTTCCAATTTATCTTCGGAATCTTTTGCCACTTTCATCCGGTCGCGATCGCTGTACCTTTCTGGATTGGGCGTCGTGCTTTTAGGGTAAGCTACTTTCTTTTGTCTTTCAACGCTCGGTCGGTCGCGTCGGTTTGCCAGGCATTCGTAGTGACGTCAACTTTGGTCGCTTTGTTGCTGTTTTTATCGAAGTCGATCTGAACTTCATACGAGTCGTCCCCTTTGACGATTTCGTATTCGACGTAGTCCGGCTTGTCGTAGTTCACCGAAGTGATTTGCCAGCCCAGCTTACCCAGCTCCTTACGATAAAAATCCTTGGTCTCGCCGGTCTTGAGCGCTTGTTCCAATTTATCTTCGGAATCTTTCCCAGTTCTCATTCGATCCCTGTCGCTATAACGATTGGGGCGATCCACACGTTGAGCCGAGTCCGCGGCGATTGTCGCCGTGACCGGTATTGTCATTGTCATTCCAGATATAATCAGACTCAAAAACACTGTGCGGCTTTTCATATTAAACTCCTCTCAGTTCATTTTACCGTTCTGCTTCGTCTAATACTCTCAGGCCCGAACGCAAGTTCTTACATGGGTATTGCTCCTCTCGATTGAAGTGGCCACGTTTACGTCAAAAGCAATAGATATGCCATATCTTGCCAAGCTGATTTATCGACAGAATTTAGCGTTCGGCGGTTCCGATTTTGCTCCGCCGTCCCGAAGTTGGGATAGGGGATAACCTCCAGCGGCGCGGTGGACGAACAGCTACCTACAGTTTCATCCTCGAAACGACGACGTTCATCAAAACGATCATTGGAAAAAGCTGTCGGACTGTTGTGTGAGTCCCGGCGAGCGGTCAATTCCAAGTCGCGGGCACAGGCTCAATAAATTTGATCTCCAACTCAGCAAAGGGAGCTACCCAGAAGCGAAACTAGTGAGCGTCGGCATCTTTCTCTCCTCCTACTCCGGCTGCCGCGTTGATTCCCCCAACTTTTACGAGCGGGCACTGGCCGCGGGAGCGATCAGCAGCGAATGCGCGGATACAAGTGCATGACATGGGACTGAGAAAATCGACGTGGAGCGGCGGTTCGACGGTGTCGTGGCTAAAGCATAAACCGATGGTGCCGCCAAGACCTGATTCTATGCTTTCACTGCCTGATCGGCATTTTGTGGACTCGAACCGACATCCTCAAAGTCACCACGGAGCGCTTTCAATGCGTATTTTTCCCGGTCTATTTCTTCGCGAGTACGAACTCCCAAGCGACGAAATATCGGGACCGGGGGGCACCAGCCTTGTACCGCATGTTGGAACAGAAACGGTAAGACGATAGATGGCAGCAGAAGCCATTTTTTATTTTTCGTAGCACCAAGAAGAAGACCAACGAACGCTAGCGCTGAAGCGTTAGTTTCAAGCAGGCGTTCCATATCCCATTCGTGTTCTAGTTCGTGGATACGGTGGCCTATTTCAACTTTGCTCTTTCCGCTGTAATACGCGATGCGGTCCGAGATGCCGTGATCAATTAGCCGGTTTATCCCATCCGATGTGTTAGCCCTAACTCGATCTGGTTCGTTTAGATTTTCCATTGTCTTACCTCTTTGGTCGGACTTGCATTTTTTCAAAAAGAGCCGAATCCGCTTTAGCGGACGATCACTCGGCGAATCTCATCGTAATCTGCCCGCAAAAAATATCGCGAGGACCATAGCGGCGACAAACCAGAATGATCATGCCGCCCATTTACTCCCTTCCTCCTGAACTCCCTTTTCTTGCTCTGCCTTACCTTTCCTTATACGTAATCCGCGTCGAACATAATCCGGGTCGAGGCCAAGGAAGTGGCATACGTTATCGAAGGAAAAGATCCAGTCGTTACCATCGTGCATAATCCATTCCTCGGCTTCACGGAACCGCTTTTTGCCATTTCGATCTTGTGCCCCACTGTATTTGCGATATTCCTGAATCGCATCATTGAGGATCGCAGCGACGAGCGCTTTCTCCGGGTCAAGATGCTCGCTGCGACGAAATGTATCCGCGTACTGCTGCGTCATCAAACTGTCATCACCTATCATCGTGAAAGTGTCTTCCGCCATATGTTTACTCCCTTCGCGCTGACTGTTCTCGGTTGTTTCCTAGCAGAAAGAGCTTTTACAAGCGTCTTCTCATTTTGTATCGAGGCCATACAATCAATACGCCACTAACAGTAAATATAAGTCGCGTTGTTTATCTGGCAAGGGGGTGCGGTTTGCACAAGTCCACGAGTTGAAAAAAGAAAGGGGTCCTGCGTGAGAGGACCCCTTCGATTAAACCGCCCGCAGATGGGGCGGTTGAAATAAGCCGGCGTAACTTACGCGGCTTTCGATTCCAGCTTTTTGGTTTTGTCCTTCTGCTCGATCTCAATCGGAATCTTTCGTCCAGCAAGCTGCGCCGGCAGCGGCAGTCGAATCTCTAGGACCCCGTGTTCATAGCGTGCTGCAATTTTGTCAGCCTCTACACCTTGGGGTAAGGCGATCTGCCGTTCAAACTTGCCATAGAAGGTTTCCCGATATTCCGGCCCCTTCTCCTCGCTCTTTCGTTCTCCCGTAATCGTGAGGAGATTGCCATCCGCCTGGACATGAACATTCTTGGGATCGACACCAGGAAGATCGACCCGGACGACATAGTCATTGTCTTTACGGTATGTCTCCATCCGAGGTACCCAGTTGTTCACAGAATTTTCAGGACCCTGGAAAAACCGGCCGAACAGATCATCGATATCACGATGCCAATTCGACAATTCTTCCCGGGATTCCATCTCGCCAATTCACCAAACATTGTCAGCTCCTCCTTTCATGTATGTGTGAATCTCTATTTGAAATTTAATTCCACATGAACCGATGTCAAGCCCCCTTTGCTGACTTTTTAATTCGAGAAAGATTTAGTTGGTAATGCCCTTGGCGCGCCGAGAACGATTTGCATGACCTGGAATGAAGACGATCTCGTGCAATTCGCGTGCAGTGCTATTGCTGCCGCAGCGCGAGAATTCGATGTGGAAATGCGATACGCGGCACTAAAACCAATGCGACGTATTTTGGAACCGCTAAGCCGCTGGCTCGATGCAGCGGTTCGATTCCGCTCGCGCCGCCAATCAACCATCCCGCGAGCACATCAAACGACTAAATTCTTAGCACTGCTCATCGATCGCTGGCTGCGAGCAACGGATCGAGTTGTCCATTGCTCTCTAATTCGCGCAAGTCGTCGTACCCGCCGATCGGCTGACCGTCAATAAAAATCTGCGGCACCGTCCAGCGTTGCGACAGGCGCTCCATTGGAGGGTAATCATTTCACGAATGAGAACTACCACCGTCACTAGAACTGGAACTTCTATCGCTGCTGGAACTTGAGTTACTAGATTCACTTGAACTCTCGGACCACAGTAAGACGCACCTGCACCGCCAACGAACTCCTGGCCCGCTACACGGCTCAGGAGTCGGAGCACACGGGGTGTTTAAAACACCGGCAAGCGCCAGGCTATCAACCTCTGAACGGCTTGTTGCTTTTACCTCTTCGACTCGTTGTCGTCTTGGCATTGGGCCCGGCATTGGTCTGTATCTCTTGATATCATAGTCCACCCTCCGGTAACCGATGCCAAAACACAGTGCGCAAATCTTTTTAAAGAAAATCAATTTTCGACCGTACCCCGTGCCGTCACACGTTCGACACTTTACATAGCTATTAGTTGCCATGATTTATTTCTCCTCGGCGCAATTGAACACAAACGCAATTATCGAACCAAAATTTAAATGCTCTAAGAGGCTCTCACATGCACCGAATTATGGAAATGAAATTCTGACGGATTGAAATTCATTGTCCCAATTGGGGGACAGCCTTGTCCCATTTATGCAAGCTTTCCACACGCCCGCTCTCAAGATACATATTCAATCCGTGCAATTATAACGCTGCTTCAGGTCGACAGATTGAGAGATTTGAATTGTTGTCGAAGAAACTCATCGGCGCGGCGCGCGCGGTCTCCTCGAGGAGCAGAAACGACCCATCAGCACAGTTTACGTTTCACTTCGCCAGACAACCGCGCGCCCCGCCCGTCTAACCCTATCGGAGGCAACTCTCGGCGGAAAATAATGCGAGTCTCGCCAGCAGCTATTGAATTGCGCTTTTGCCGAACACAGGTTGCCTCAGGCTCCAAGTCAACGGAAAGGCAAGCGCACATAGTGCAGCCATGACCCAAAACCCTTGCGCGCCTAGGCGCGCGTAGAGCGCGCCAGAGACAAAGGTAAGCAATGCGGAGGCTGCTCCGATGCCAACCGTACCGTAGATCGCCTGCGCCGTCCCTTCTAGGCCTTGCGGCACAGTGCGGGCGAGCAGACGCATGCACGCGAGATGAAGCAGCGCAAAGGTGATGCCGTGCAGCGGCTGGACCAGCGCAAGTGCAATGACATCGCTTGACTGTGCCATCACCGCCCAGCGCAGCATACCCGCTAGGGCCGCAACCGCGAGCGCGCCGGCCGGGGTCAGGCGCGTCACGAGCGCCGGGCCAATGACGAAGAACACGATCACCTCTGCGACGACCGACTCTGACCAGAGCAAGCTCGCGGTAGAAGGGCCAATGCCTGCGGCGCTCCAGCGGATCACCGCAAATGCGTCGTGCATGGCGTGACTACCGAGAATGAGTGCTGCCACAAGCACAAGATTCCGAAACAGCGGAAGCCGAAGGAGAATGAAAACACCGCCCGCCGGCGCTCGCACGGCGTCGACGGCGCGAGCGTGAATCGGTTCGGGTACCAGGAGCGCGGCAAAAGCTGCCGCGCCGAGTAGCAAAGCCTGCAGCCAGACGATCACGTCCAAACCGAGTGCGCTCACTGCCTGCCCGGAGAGCAAAGTACCAACGATGAAGGCGGCCGAGCCGGTGCCGCGCACCCATCCATACTCGAAGCCCCGGCGGTCGCTGCTGTTCGGCAGCGGAGAGGCAGATCCTAGCGCCAAAGCGTCCGCTAAGACGGTAATCGGCGCCAGCGATGCGGAATGCAGCAGAGTCATCGCAAGCAAGATCCAAAATCTGTGCGCTGAGAGATAGCCTAGCGTCACCAAGGCGGCAACCGCCGTGCAGACCACGAGCACAATCCGGAGCGCCTGGATCAAGTCGCCGATGCGGCCTGCGAGGGGCGCCGTGAGGAGTCGCACGGCCGTGCCGGCGCCCAGAACAAGCCCAAGCTGTTCGGGCGGTAACCCTCGCGCACTGATGAAGCCAGGTAGGAAGGGAGAAGCGACTCCGAATGCCGCATACATCGCGGCATAAAGCAGGATGAATCTTGTCAGTGTGGTCGACGGCAGGGACGCGAGCATGGTTTCCGTCAAGCTAACAGATTTCTTTTTCTGGAGGCGGATGCGCGATTGGTCTGACTCGTGTCAGAGGCTAATCTCAAGAAAAGGAACGATGAAATAGATGGGTAAATACCTCACAAATCGCTGGCAATTTTTAAAGTTATTTTGTGAGCATAATGGATGAATCAAATTACCGGGGACTAACGGGCATCTCAAGTGTGGAACAGCTGGGTTAAATGTGGCGGAGGTTTGGGACGGATGAAATTTCCCAAAACTTTGCAAGAATTTCTCTTCCATAATTCAGTTTTTGCACATGTGGAGGTTGGAGTTATCTAGCATTTATATTTTGGTACAGTGATTGCTGTCCTTCCTGATAGCATTACGGAAGAAATGAAATATGGACACTTTAACCGACTGCATATCGTCCAGGAAGTTCTAGCGAATGGTGGAACACGCATAGTTTTGCTGCATACCTACTCCTCATCCAAAAAAAACTTGCGGAGATTTTGATACCCAATGAAGTGAATTAACATCCCGACGAACGTAAAACGATTCATGAATTGCTCACGAGGACGATCAAAAAGATACAGTTAGATTCAACCTGAGCGCACCGATGGTCTGCCTAAATATGAAACTGCCTACAAGAGGAGGAGTTCATGAGCACGTACTATTTCGTTGCTTTTGAGACTCGTTCGAAGGCGGATTCGTCGATTAAAACTGCGGCCAACGTCATCCTGAAGGACTTACATCCGGTGATTTGGCTATCGAATCCGCCGGAAATTTTTAGGGAATACTGGGTGGCCTACTTGCTCTTTTGGTCCGAAATTTCAGAGGACGTTGCAATCGAGGGCGCTAAATACACTCCCATGGAGGGGGTAGGTTCTACTGTTAGTGTTCGCGAAACAATGGCTAAGTCCGGTGTATAAACTCCAGAACGTCTCCGCTAAGGTCCCTAGCACTACCGAATACGGAGGAGCATCATGCGCCTCGATGACGAACAAGAAAGTAGCAACGTAGAAGACCGCCGCGGTTTCCGCGTCTCCAAAGGCGTCGCCGGCGGCGGTATCGGCAGCATCGCTTTGGTCTTGATCGCGCTCTTCTTCGGCATCGATCCGAGCGCGATCTTGCAGGAAAACCCGCAGTCCAACGTCCAAGAGCCGCCGTCCGCCAGTCAGTCGGGCGCGCGCGATGAAGGCCGCGAGTTCGTCGCGCGAGTGCTCGGCAGCAGTGAGCGGGTTTGGGGCGAGATATTTCAGCAGGCAGGCAGGAAATATGTTGAGCCTAAATTAGTGCTGTTCTCCGGCCGAGTGCAGTCAGCTTGCGGCTTTGCTCAAGCGGCGGCCGGTCCGTTCTATTGCGGCCAAGACCAAAAGGTTTATATCGATCTCGCCTTCTATCGCGAGCTGCGCGACCGCTTTAAAGCACCCGGCGACTTCGCTCAAGCCTACGTCATCGCCCACGAAGTCGGCCATCACGTGCAAAACCTGCTTGGCATTATGGGCAAAGTGCAGGCGCGCCAGCAGCGCGCCAGCGAGCGCGACGCCAATGCACTTTCAGTCCGTCTCGAATTGCAAGCCGATTGCCTGGCCGGAATCTGGGCGAGTTTGGCCAACCGGGAGCGAAAGATTCTCGAACAAGGCGATCTCGAAGAAGGCCTGAACGCCGCGGCGATGATCGGCGATGACACGCTACAAAAACGCTCTCAAGGCTATGTCGTGCCAGAAGGCTTCACCCATGGCAGCGCCCAACAGCGCGTCCGCTGGTTTCGCACCGGCATCCAAACCGGCGATCTAAAACAGTGCGATACGTTTTCTGCGAGCGGGATGTTGTAAAATCCCATGAAGCACCGAACCCCATGTGGTAGGCGACGCGTTTAATGGTCGGTGACTCACTTTGGCTCGATGATCCGTGTGCGATGGCCCAAGGGGCAGTCGTGTAGATGACCAACTGTTTCTCATGCCGACAGCGTTCGTCGAAAAGCGATTGAGTTGACAGCGGGCTTGAGATATCGCCCCGATCGGAATATAGGCGATATAGATGAAAACGGCGAAAATCAAAATTCTCTAGCATTCCATTCACTGGCCAGGATGCTCGCGTTTTCCAGGATCTTTTTGATGCACTCGAAGGTGTTTATGGCGACGAAGCACAAAGCCACATGCGCCAATATCTCAAACTCTGGCCGGAGTATCTCAAACTCCAAGAAAGCGGAGTGAAGGTTAGAATTTCGCCGCCTCACTTTGGTCGGCGACCGTTACTCATTATTGATAGGTGAATGTATGCTCGACCCGGAACAAGCCAACGATCGACTATTATTTCTCAGAGGAGTCCGCGAACTAACCGCAGAGGGAATCGAGCAACAGTTTGCCGATCAACAGCGAGCGTGGAAACTGCTGCTCGAAGAAGAAAACCGAGCGACTATCGAAAGAATCGCAACGTGCAAGAGCCCTACAGTTTTTGCGATGGAATTGGCTACTACCGCGACGAGGGCTTTGTTACGCCGTGATTCATAATAATGGAAACCGCCCGCGAACTCTCCGAAAGAGTGATTAGCTCTTGCTAGCCTGCATAGCTATAATTCGATCCTTGACTTTATCGTAGGTGGCTTGCGGAACGATTTTCCTTGAAACGAGTTGGTCTTTTTTCTGGTAAGGCCGACTATCTACGATCTTTTGAGCATAAGCATCGCCGATTCCCGGAAGCGCTTTTAGGTCATCAATCGACGCGGTGTTTATATCTAGTGGTTTGGTCTTTGAGGGTGCTTTTTGGGTCTCAGTAGTAGGCTGTTTTGTGATCTCCGCTGTCTGACTCCAGTCTGCTGAGTAGCCAATAAAAGCACAAACAAACAGTGCTGCCAGTAACGGTTTTTTAATGAGGCTCATTCTTCACCTCCTATTGTTCTGAGAGAGAACCACAAGCCGAGACTTGACTCGATCGGGGGCTGACTGACTAAATTCGGTAACAACAGCTGTGTTCACACCTGACTGTATAGCGTAAAAATTGGGACCGTAGCACCAAGCTACTGAGGCTGAATAAGGTCTCCGTCAAAGGTCGGGGGAAAATCAGTGTGGTCGAGCACTCCCGATACCATAACATCGCCACTCCCATCCTTTTTCAGGCGAAGTCTCGCAGTGATGTTAAATGTATCGTCTCCGTTGTTGACGATGCTTCCTTCGAGAACCCTGCCGGAAAAATTGCCCCGCAAGGTCGTCAAGGTCCATTTGCCGTCGATGATGGCCGAAGAGTTAAGCGGAGCCGGTAGTGGATCGTGCTGTACGGCAATCCAAAAAAAACCGACTGTGTCTCGATTATTGACTCTACATTTGCAGGTTCCAGTGAAAATAGCGGCACCGCATCCAAATTCTGGACATACTTCCACCCCCGAAATCTCGCCTACGATTACGGGGCTCGATGCAAGTGCTGGCTGCACCGGCATTAAAAACATCGCCAAAAACGCTACTAGCAATAGTGGTTGTTTCATTTTGTAACCTCCGGTATGAACACAGCCGATTATGCAGATTTCGTCCTAACCGCGGGACACCTAAACTTATTTTTGTGTTGCTAAATCGGGACACGTCGGAGGAGAATTTCGAGAAGATTTCGTGACCTGAATTTTACGCTGTCGCCTCGACTCTTATACTTATTTCTCTCTCGAACCTGTACCACAAGATGCTAGTGGCGAAAGGCAGTGCGGAGTCCGGATATCGGAAATCCTCTCTTGATTGCTAAACAATGGGGAACCTGCGTTATCCCGATTAAAGTCTGCAGACAGTAGGATGACCAATGAGTACAAGACGAAAACAGAGGCGAGAAGTGCGGCCATAATCCTCCTCCCAAACGCCCCCATTCTTGATTGCCAAACAGGTCGGGGGTGTTGTCGCTCACGGTCAATCCGCACTATCCATGCCAAGCGTTACCGGGAGAAGTTTCTCCGATAGTAGCGGAGCCGCCGCAGCTCAACTCGTTTGGTATCATCGTATTTGCCGGTTGCCCCAAAGAGTTCAGGCAGGCTGTGGAAACGAAGATCGGACTTCGATTGACGCTGAGTCGGCTTGACATCGAACCTGGCTCGGCATTACGCTTTCGAGAAGGGAAAGGACGCAGCATGGCGAAAAACGGCTTTAGAGTTTTTGACAGCGACATGCATATCATGGAGCCGCCCGATCTTTGGCAGCGCTACATCGATCCCGAGTTTAGCGATCAGGCGCCGCGCGGTCGGACCTCGGATAATGTGCGCGACCTCGGCACGATCTTTCCCAATGTGCCGAAGGACACCCGGCGCACCGGCGGCACGCCGCACCGCGGCAGCAATTTCAACAAGAACCAAGACATCTATCGCAGCCACGCCGAACGCGGTTGGACCGGCGCGGTGCAGCTCGAAGCCATGGACACCGAAGGCATCGACACCGCGGTGTTGTTTCCCACTCGCGGCCTGGGCATCCTAACCTTTCCCGATCAAGAGCCGCGTTTCGCGGCGGCGATGGCGCGCGCTTACAACGACTGGCTGCATGATTTCTGTTCGGCCGATCCAAAGCGTCTGCTCGGTGCCGGCATGATTTCGGTTTATGACTTGGATGATGCGTTGCGTGAAACCCGACGGGTGGCCCAAGAATACGGCTTTCGCTCGGTGTTTTTGCGTTCGAACATCATCAACGGCAAAAACTGGTACGACCCGCATTACGAACCGCTGTGGAATCTGCTCGAAGAATTGAACTTGCCGCTCGGCTTTCACGAAGCCTCCGCTTCGCGCTCGCGTCAAGCGGCGGAACACTTTGAACCTAATTTTGGCTTGCGTCGGGTCTACGCCCAGCCGTTTGAGCAAATGATGGGCATGGGCGCTTTTCTCGGTGGCGGCATTCTCCAACGCCATCCAAAAATGCGCGTCGCCTTTCTCGAAGCCAACTGTTCTTGGCTACCGTGGCTGTTGTGGCGCTTGGACGAAGGTTATGAACGGGAAGGCGACGTCTTTATGCCGGACCTGGTCATGAAGCCGAGCGAATATTTCAAACGGCAATGCTGGATTTCCATCGAGCCTGATGAAGCGCCGGCGCGCTATACCATCGAAGAGTTCGGCTGCGATCAATTGGTGTTCTCCACCGACTATCCGCACGGCGATTCCAAGTATCCGCATGCCGTCGAGAGTTTTCTCGCGTCGAAATTGTCAGATGAAGACAAGCGAAAAATTCTTTGGGACAACTGCGCGCGCTTTTACGGCGCGGCGGACAATGAACCGCGAAGAATAGCGACCGATCACGACCGGCAGCAGGTCCAACAATAACTAGGAGGAAACATGGAGACTCAAACCGCGACCCAATCCCAGGTACAAAACCATACCGAGAATGCCAAGGAACGATTCATTAGAAAGACACGCGAACTGTTCGCTAAAGAAACCGACCTCGACAAGCGCTGGAATGCACTCAGACCGATCTTGGCCGAGCTCTTGGCCGATCCGGACATGATCGCCGCGTCGAAGCAATGGCCCGATTGCGTGCCGGCCAATGGCCGCGCGGAAAATTTGCTTTTTTACGAGGATCCCGACTACGGTTTCGCGATCAACGGCCTGACGAAAGGCCAGGCGCGCCAAGGCGTCGCCGCGCGCATCCACGACCACGCCCATATCTACACGCTCTACGGCGTCCTCGACGGCCGGGAAAGAGTCGTCCGTTACGACCGCATTGACGATCGCTCGAAACCCAACTACGCGCAGATAAAGGAATCGGCCGACGTGCTCTGCGGTCCCGGCGAAATCGATCTCGTCAAGCCCTATGAAATCCACACCGAGTTGACCGTCGGCGAACGGACGGTAGCGGTGATTATTCGCAGCCAAAAAGGTGGCGACTTTAATCAGGGACGCTACAATCTTGAGACCCATGAATACTTCGAGAGCTTGGGCCCACGGCAAACCCCTTGTGAAATGATGCCGAAGTAGCGACAGAATTAATTCACTGAGGAAAAATCTATGTCTCGAGCGGAACGAGTCCAAGAATCGGCGCCGGCGTTCGAAGCGTTGCTAAACTACCTGGCTGACAGCACCGAAACACCCGAAAGCTACGGGGGTGTAAGCCAATCTGTCGCCGATAAGCAGCGCAAGGGAAAATACATCGAGCATAGGATGCCGATCTACAACGGTCGCGCCATCGCCGATCAGCTGTCCCTTGAGCGCGAGGGATTTATCCTGGTTGAGCACGAAACCAGGATGAAGGACTTCTACGACGAGGATGAAGTGCGTTCGGTCTACTACAACGAGACCGAAGAACTGGTGAAACAAACCGCTGGCGCGAAGCGCGTGCTGGTCTTCGATCACACTCTACGATCGGCCGATTCAGCGACCCGCGAGGAAAAGAACATCAGCGGTCCCGTACGCAACGCGCACAACGATTACACCGAATGGTCCGGTCCGCAGCGGGTGCGCGATCTCTTGCCGAACCAAGCGGAAGAGCTGCTCAAGAGTCGATTCGCGGTGGTGCAAACCTGGCGGCCGATCAATAAACCGGTGCAGCGTGAGCCGCTGGCGATCGCAGACGCGCGCAGCATCGGCACCAAGGAGTTGATCCCCAGCGCGCGCATCTACCCGGACCGCCGCGGCGAAGTCTACCACTCCACGTTCAATCCGGAACACCGCTGGTATTACTTCCCCAACATGCAACGCAACGAGGCGATGGTGTTTAAGACCTTCGATTCAATGAAAGACGGCCGCGCCCGCTGGACGGCGCACTGTGCCTTCGACGATCCCACCGCTCCGCCGGATGCGCCGCCGCGGGAAAGTATTGAAATGCGCACGATAGCTTTTTTCTAGATCCGGTTAATTCCCCCATAAACAAGCGGCCTGCGTTGGGATAACGCATGCCGCTTGTTATTCGAGCATTTTGCGACTAGCGCAACCTTCAATCGTTCAAAAACGATCTCAAGACATTAGAAATGCGTTCGGTTATTTTTTCCCCTGTTTTTTTCGGGGCCGTTTGCGGCATGTCATACAGTCGACTTTGGCAGCCATGTTATCCTCCGTGATCGAGCCTAGTCCCTATCATCTAAACGTTAGACGTCAAACCTTGGCAGGCCCATTTTGTTCTCTAATTTCGCCGCTTTCCCCCGTAGTTTCCGCGGCTTAAAAATATTATGGGCGCGCAATCTACTGAGTTAGCCTCGCAGGCTTGAAGGAGATTCTCCGAAAGTGACGAAACTTATTAACAAATAAGGCTATTTTGTCTTCCCTCGAAAGCCTTAGCGGCGCCAACAGGGGCATTCTGGGGATCGCCGCAGACACGCATCGTGAGCCTCAGGAGCATTCATTCTCAGTGTCTGACGCTGGTCGGCCCTAATGGTAATTTTTTGTCCTCGCTGTTGGTCACGCGCTTGTGTTCAGACGACAACATCCTGTAGATTCGATCAAAGCTAACTAACCGGAGGTATCAATGGCAAATATTACCAAGATTACGATTGTCGACACGGAACAAGAAGCACAGTGGGGCAAACCCACCGGCCGCAACTATGCGCGCCCAACCCAAACCGATCGGCTGCACATCGCGCTCAATAGTTACGAGCCCGGGGTCAACGATGAGCTTCACTGCCATCCAGGTTCCGATCATACCTTCTTCGTGGTTCAGGGAGAGTGTACGATGAAGGGACTCAAAGATGGCGAAGAGTTTCGCCTGAAGCAACACCAAGCCGTCCATGTGCCTCCCGGCTTCTTCTATCAATTGAACAACACCGGCACCGAACGCTTGATCCTCTACCAGGTGAGCACCGAGCCGCTAAAAAAACCCAAGATCGGCAAAGTGATCTATGGTGTTCACACCGGACTTAAAGAGCACCTGCTCAATCCGGTGATTTCAACTGACGCAAAAGCCGAGCAACGCCAATGACGTTTGCCGACGTGTTAAGCTGGTGCCAGAAAAACCGCGCCGACGTGCGCGGCGTATACCGCGGTAAAGATATTTCGCTATCGCACAAGGATCGTGATCTCCCCAGTTCACTGCCGGCGATCGGCGAGATTTTTCATTGGGATGTCGAAATGCCTGACTTGAACCACTATGTCAGCAGTTCCGACTTCGAGCGCATCGTCCTCGGCAAGCTCACCATCGAAGGCTTTAAAAGCACCCTGCGCAGCCGCGAATAGGCTTTTAAACTGCGAGTGAGCGCAGCCGAAACAACTTCCGCAGGCAGCGTCGTTATTACCGGTGCGTCCACCGGAATCGGCGCTGCCTGCGCCCTTGCCCTGGATAAATTGAACTTCCGTGTCTTCGCCGGCGTGCGCAAGCGCGCCGACGGCGAAGCGCTCCAAGCCCAAGCTAGCGCCAGACTGAGACCTTTCCAGCTCGATGTTACCAGCGCCGATGACATCGCAGCGGCGTTAAATTTTCTCCCTGGCGAAGTTGGCCATGCAGGACTGACCGGGCTGGTGAACAACGCCGGCATCGGCGTGGTGGGACCGCTCGAAATCGTTTCGCTTGACGAACTCCGTCGACAATTCGAAGTGAACGTGATCGGTCTGATCGCCGTGACTCAAGCGCTGTTACCGCTGCTGCGTAAAGCGCGCGGCCGTGTGGTCAACATGAGTTCCATCGCCGGGCGCGCTGCCATGCCCTACATGGGCCCCTACGCCGCGTCGAAGCATGCGTTGGAAGCGCTATCCGACGCGCTGCGCATCGAGCTACAACACACCGGCGTCCGGGTATCGGTCATCCAACCCGGTGCCATCGCTACGCCGATTTGGCACAAGACTCGTAAGGAGGTTGACGGCTGGGAATCAACCTGGCGCGAAGAATCCAAAGCCGTATACCTTGATGGTTTGAACCGAGTGAAACACATCGCGGCAATGTCTGAAGAAAATGCCGCACCACCGTCGCTCGTCGCCGATGCGGTAATTCATGCGCTCACGGCGCCAAATCCAAAACCCCGTTATCTCGTCGGGCGAGATGCAAAACTGCGAGCCTTACTCACCGCTTGTCTGCCAGATTCTCTGCAAGACAAGCTTTTGACTAGAGTTCTTAAGCTGCCGGTTAAACAATAACGCCGCCCCACTCGAAAGGGTGGTGCGGCGTCAAGCTTGTGAAGCTGTTCAATTGAACAGCCGGTCAGACTTCCGGCGAACTCCACTGGAGATGGCGCTCTAAGAAGTCGGTGACGAGCGGCCAGGACAATTCGGCGGTGTGGGCATTGTATCCGGGCGCGCCGGGATCGACATAGCCATGGCCGCCAAAGGGGAAAAAATGCCACTCCAAGGGTTGGCCGTTTTGCTTGAACGCTTGCCACATTTTTTCCTGCACGGGCACGACTGTCGTGACATCGTCGGCGCCATACAAGTTAATTGACGGGCAACGAAACTTTGCGACCGCCACCGACGGATGCACCGGCCGCATCGTCGACTCCGGTTCATCGCGCACGGTGGGATAGTAACCGACGAATGCCCGCACTTCCGGCGTCGCCGCGACGAAATGAATCGCGATGCGCCCGCCCATGCAGTAGCCGCACACCGCCACACGGCCTTGGTTCACCGTCGGATGCTTGAGCAAAAACCGCCACCCTTCTGTAAGCACACGGGTGAATTCCGGGTCCGGAGTTTTCGCCTGAATCTGCGAGCCGGTAACGATATGAGTTTCAGCGGGGAAACCCAGCTGTTCGAAAACGTTGACGGCGAACGTCGTGTAACCGAGTTTAGCGAACTTCCGCGTCTCGGTCTTGATGTACTCGCCAAGTCCGCCTTTCGGATGGATTAAAAAAAGCGCCGGTCCCGGCTCCTTTCGATCGGGATAGGACAAATATCCGGCAACGCCGTCGTCTTTAGCCGTAAATGATTTTTCAATGATGCGCATCTTCAAACCTCGCAATTAGATTATTCAATGCCGAAACCTAACACGGGCCGGCAAGTTTGGTAAAGAGGCGGCGTGTTGTCAATCGCCGGTACGATGTTGATAAATACGGCCGGCGAGTGCGGCGCATACAAATATTTCCACGGGAAATCTCGGATGATGACAACATGCCAGCTTTACGGAGAACGAACACTTTTGTGACACCCAACGGCAAAATCCTGTACATCAAGGGCCTGCTGGAACGTCATTCGGTAATCCCGGGCATTTTTAGAAGCTCCAACGAGAGTGATTTTTGGACTCGGATTTGCTGACGTTTCTACCAATGGCTTTGGGGAAACCAGCCTCGCTTGAGGAAACCGTTAGCTCAATGCAGGATCATCGAAACGTGCAGTCGGTAAAGGAGCCGGGAGGCCGACCGGCAAAAACGGCGGAAGTTGTCGCCCTGCCGGCAATACCGTCTTTCTCCTTTGGCGACGCCAAAAATATTCTCGATATTGAAGTCCAAGCCGACCAGCTGCTCAATTACATCAACAAGCTCACTTCTCTCGCCGACCGCGCCTGCACCACGGCGCTGCAACAATCCGAAACGACCCAGCGAGTGGAAGATAATCGCCACAGCGAGGTCGTCTACTTGCGCCGGCAGCTGGATCAAGCCAACACGCAATTTCGCGAACAGCAACGCGCCATGACGCGCCTGGAGCAAGCCTCGCGGGCGCAACTCACAACGTTGGAGAAACAACTACACCGAAAAGAAATCGAGACCATGGAGCGGGAAATCGATGCGCTGCGTTCAAACGGCGCTGCCGTGACCATTGTCCGTCAGCAGCCGAAACAAACCGAGGAACCAAGGCCATCAGCGGTTCAGGCGGAAACCCCGCCGCTCAACCAAGAGCTCGCTCACCTCAAACAACAATTAGCCGCGCGCGACGAAACGATCGAAACGAAAAACCGTATGATCAAGGCCATTGAGGGCGATTTCCAAAGTAAAATTGCCGAGCTGGAACAGCGGCTGCGCGACACTCAACAAGAACTGCAAATAGAGGAAGCAAAGCTCAAAGAAAAGGACACGCTGCTCCAAGCTACCGCGGCCAAGGAAGTTGAGATGGGTAATTTGATCAAGCGGCTGTCCGGCGAATGCGAGCAACTAAATCGCGAACTTCAGGAAATCAGCCAATCACGCAGCAGCGCCGATGCTAATAAAATCCCCAGCGGCGGCGAGACGAAAATTTGGCGCCGAGTCATCGGCCGGCTGCAAGAAGGTCTCTAGGACATCGTTCAACGCTCAGCCGATCGCGGGCCGTTATTTCTCGAATGCCCCTTCCCGATCGAGCCGTTCGACAAAACTCGAATCGATCAATGCCGCCAAGTTCATCCCCTTCGCCTTGGGATTCGATTCCGCGATGATTTCTAACAGTATCTTCATGGCGCCCGGATCGGCGTACGGTTTTCTCAACATGATGTCGCGGTAAGTTTCGTAACCCTCTTCGATCAGCGCGCGATTTTTCTCCAGCGGCAGACGCAGGTATTTGGCCAAGATTTTCATGCTGTCATCTTTATTCGCCTTGTTACGGTAAAATTGAATCCCTTCCGCCAGCGCCGCGACAAAGCGCGCTACGGTGCGCGCGTCGTCACGCAATGATTTTTCGGACACCGCGACGATGTTGCGCAGATACGGCACATCAAGCGGCGCCAAATCGACCAATAATTTGTAACCTTCTTTGGCCGCGAAGGTGGTGTACGGCGGATCGAGAATCGCCGCCGGCACTTTGTTGCCGAGCAGAGCTTCGAAGCGCGCCGACTTACCGCCGATGTTGAGAGGAACCACCTGATCTTTGGCCATGCCGAGTTCTTTCAGACAGAGCAGCAAACCGGTGTAGGGCAGGCCGGAAAAGCCGGTGATCGCCACCGACTTGCCGCGCAGATCCGCCGCGGAACGAATCGACGGATGAACCACGAGCGCCAAGTTCAATCCTCGCGCGGTACCCATCACCATCTTGACCGGATAGCCGCCCAGCGCGCTGTGAATGACCTTATCCGGCGCGGTCAAATCAAACTGGATATCGCCGGCGACCAGCGCATTGATATCATTGCTCCGGCTAAAGGTGACGATTTTCGTATCGAGCTCGCGCCGTTTGAAAAATCCCTTCTCCTCGGCGATGTAAGCCGGCAAATACATCGCCCCGCGCACGCCTTCGCCGATGACGATCGACTTGGTTTGCGCCGTCGCCACGAAGGGCATAAACGACACACAGAAAAAAATTATCGGGATCGCAATATTTTTATTCCGCACCATTACTTCAGCACTCCGCTTCCCACGGCCACGGTTTGCAGCCGCGTCCCCGTTCTCCCTGGAATATACGCCGACTTAGCGCCGGCGCCGCCGGCAACGACGAGCCAAATATCTTCCGGCTTATCAACGGCGCCGATTTCGCGGGCCAAACCGACCTGGAACCACTGCGGCCGGCGCTTTTCCAGCAGCTCTAAATTTTCATCCGAAATTTTATCGAACGGCACACGCGCGATAGCGAAAAGCTCGGTGCGAAGCTTATCCTTGGAAAAACCGTCGCGGGCGAAAATCGCCGCATGCTCCGGGCAAATGATAAACATCACTTCGGTGCTGGTGACACCGCTTGTCAATCCTCCTGTCATCGTCAGAGCGAACGTTTTGAGCAATCCCTTAGCCGTCTGGCTGGCCATATCGACCGCGCTATAAACGCCGCTGCAGCCAAACATGCTCACGGCATCCGCGTCCTGCGCCCTGCCGCGCTCGACATGGAGCGGCTGCCATGGATTCTCCTTTTCATTTTCGCCGATGCAAAAAGAATACTTCGCCGGCTGACCTAAAGTCGACTTGTCGAACAAGCCCGGCGCCGCGCCACCGACATTCGCCATGATCAGCCGAATCGCTCGGCCGATGGTGCCATTGGCGCGCCAGCCTTGGCCCAGCGCGTTGGCGCCGTAGTTGATCGCCAATTTATCTCGACAGGGTCCATTGACAATCGCCAGCGGCGCGACATTGCCGGTCGTCGTCTGCACGCCGTCGAGATTGTATCCCGGTCGCAGCATCGCACGCACCGCCGTCAGCACCAGCGGAAAGTACTCCGGCAAGCAGCCGGCCATTACGGCGTTGGCAGCCAATTTCTCGACGGTGGCGTTACCGTTTAAAGGCGAAAACACGCCGAGACTGAAATCCTTTGCCAATCCACTCGCAGCGATCATCGCGCGCACAGCAGCTTCAGTCGGCGCGATCACAGGCAGCCCATCGGTCCAACCCCGATCGGCTAAATTGTGAAACATTTCTGCCGGATCGCGCGGCACGGACAGCATCAATCGCGTATCGTCGGTGTGTGCTTGTCCCTCGACACAAGCGCCGTTGCTGGCTCCATTATTGACAACGGCGGCAATAATCTTATCGATCACCAACTGCGCCACCGAGCGCAACGGATCAAGCGCGATCGTGCCGATCGGGTGAGGCACCTTGACGAGCGGCAAATCAGCGCTACCGCGACTTCGCGATTCGGCTTGCGCTAAAGTAAAGAATTCATCCGTGACCACCGTGGCGGTAGGAATACCGGCGCTTTCAAGCTTGACCGAGTCGTGGACACTCCACGACGTGCATGAGCCTCAATCGGCGAAAGCGTTGATGACCACATCGCAACGGCTGGCCAACTCGACCAAACCGTCGGCCTCCATGCGCGTCATTTTCCGTTTGGGCACCAGCTCGATATCAGCGTGACGTTCTTGCAGCATTGCGCCGATGAATTGGAGAAATTTGTCGGCGTTGGGTTTGTTGTTATCGAGCAGGCCGATGCGTCGGCCACCCAGACTTTGGTATTGTCGTGGCGCCAGCTTGCTCTGTTGTCTGCGTGGGATACCGATTGGATTGACGATCTCGATAACATCTTCCATCTTCGTCGACCTTTCTAATTTGCGGCGTGCTACTCTCCGAGCTATTTGCGATCAAATAATACTCAACATGCGCTCGATCGGCAGTCTGACAGCGGCCCGTCCATCGGCAAAATTTCGCTTTCCAACTCGCGCTATCTCCAACTGTGCCTGTCCGAAGCCTCGATTCTCCTATCCAAGCGGCTTCAATCCATAGAACCGTTCGGCATTTCGGTGCAACACGGCATGCTTGTCGTCGTCACTCAAATGCTCGTTGTCGACGATCTCTTCGATCTCATGCTTGCAGTATTCGTTGTTGACCTCGTGCGGAAAGTCGCTCGAAAACATGAACGGCTTGTTGCCGACCGCTTCAACCAAATGATGCAACGCTTTCTCGGTTCCCTCGCAGCCGACGAAGATTCTTCCCGCTTCGACATGGCGGCGAATGTAGTCGCTGATTTTCTCGCTGGGTTTAAGCGCGATGTATTCGCCGCGCGGATCGTATTGAATGTGAGTTTCCCAGCCGCGGTCGAATCTTTCCAAACATGTTTGCAGCCACGAGACACCCGCTTCCATGAAACCGACGCGCATGTTGGGGTACTTGTCGAAAAGACCATTGAAAACAAAACCGGCGAACGCCACCATCTGACCGAAGGGATGTCCCAAACCATTGATCGGCGCATAGGGCGTCAGCCAATCCATGCCCAAGCCTTCATGCGCGCCGCCATGGACTCCGATGCAGCAACCCAACCGGTTAGCTTCGGCGTAGACCGGCCAGTATTCTTTGTCGCCCAGATGACCTTTGAAACCGGTGGACGGCAGCATGACGCCGCAGAAATTCAATTCGGTCACCGCGCGGCGCATTTCCTTCACGGCTTCCTCTGGCTCTTGCAGCGGAATCAACGCCAAACCTTGGAAACGCGGGCTTTTCTTCAAGTAGGTATCGGCGAACCAGTTGTTCCAGGCGCGCGCCACGTCGACGGCGAACTCCCGCGTAATCACTTTGCCAAAAGCTAAGCCGCCGGTGCTGTAAAGCACGGCGCGCTCGATACCGACATCTTCCATGAATTCGAGCCAGCCGTCTTCGCGAACTTGGCGGAATGCGCCGGGAACAAGCTGAAACAAACTGGCGGAATGCAGATGATCGAGCGGCGGAAAAATTCGCCCCTTGAAGCGACCGCTTTTAATGTACGGCTCAGGCATATAATGCAAGAGCGCATCCCAATCTTCCATCACATGTCCGTCGCCGTCGACGACGGGTATTCCATTCCAAGCCATGATCGTGCCTCCTCGTCATTCGTGAGTTTCTCTCCATTTATCGCAGAACGGCCGAGGCAATCAACGTCTATTGTCGCGGCGACACTCACTTGACACAAAAGACACCCCAGCATACCGTCCGCCGAGAAAGCGATACGTAGGTGGAAAAATGAGATGAACCAGCCCAAAGTCATCGATGCCGACGGACATATCTACGAGAATCACGAAGGATCGAAGAATACTTCGAGGGCAAATATCGCAGCAGGCGCCGAGCGCGAGTTTATTCTGCAACTGCCGTGGAGATAGTGTGAAGCTACTACTGAGTCCCCTATCCAGCCCATTCTTTTCACCGCGCAGCCAACCCCGTCATCGGTCTTTGCCGCCGACGCTCCGCTGCGCAGCAAAATCCGCATCACCACCGCCGCGCCGTCGCTCAGCTATTTTCCGATTCACGCCGCAGTGCAGAAAGGTTTCTATGCGCGGCGCGGTTTCGACGTCGAGATGATCCAGATGAGCGCCAGCCTGACCGCGGCGGCACTGCTCAACCGCGCGGTCGATTACACAATCATCCCCAGCACCATCGCCACGGCGGCGGCCCGCGGCGCTGCCGTGAAGGTGATCATGTTCGCCTCGGTGAAGCTGCAACATACCTTGGTCGTTCGCTCCGACATCGCGACGATCAATGATCTCACCGGAAAGAAAATTGCCGGTAGCGGTTTTGGCAATCTGGTCGCCTACGAGATTCAATTTCTCATCGACCGTTACAAACTCGGCCCCAAGACAACGATAATTAGCGCGCGGTCGTCCTTCGACCGCTTGATCGCCGTGCAAAAGGCATCGCCGACGGCGCGATCATCGCCGCCCCTGCCGACTTAAAAGGTGAGGAGATGGGACTCAAGCGGTTGCTTCAGATGGGACATCTTGCAGATTCCTCAGGCGGGCTTGGCGGCCACCGATGAGAAACTGAAAACCAACCGTGGCGAAGTCATCGAAGTAGTGAAAGCAGCGATCGACGGTCTCGACTACACAGCCATACAAAAGGAAGATGCCACCGCGTTGATCGGTAAGTGGATGAGTTTGACGCCGGCGCAAGCAATTAATTCTACGACACGGTGAAGGGCACCTTTTCACGCGACGGCGTGCCGACGCAGGAGCAAAGCAAAGCCTACATCGCCATGCTCGCCGCCACTGAAGGTTTAAGCGCCGATTTGCCGGCGCCGACGATTTTCGATTTTTCTTTATCGGCTATCGCAGCCAAAGAATTAGGCGCCAAAAGATAGTCGCCTTCCCGGCGAGCGAAAATCCATCGGATGATTGGATACGACCACAGGCGCACCACGATCACAGGTTCGGACGCGACGTGAGAGATGACATCATGGTTAATTCATTTGTGCCGTTGATGGCCTGGTTTCAGTCGGCCCAGCGTCAGCATCGACCGCAACGGGTATCTTAACTGTAAAAGTGGTGCCCTCGCCGAGTTCGCTCACAACCGAGACTTCACCGCCCAACAGTTCGGTAAAGTTCTTAACGATGTAGAGCCCTAATCCCACGCCGCCATAACCTCTGGTGACCGAACTATCGACCTGCTGAAACATTTCGAAGACGGCCCCTATCTTGTCAGCGGGGATGCCGATGCCAGTATCAATAACGTTAAACTCAACAACGTCTTTATTGACAAGGTAACGCGCGCTAACTGTCACCGTTCCTTGTTCGGTGAATTTGAGCGCATTGTTAACCAGATTTTGCAGTATCGCCCGGAGTTTCTCATCGTCGGTGCGAACCGCCGGCAGATTGGATGGAATATCCCAAACGGTTCTGACCGATTTTCCGCCGGCGAACCGATAGCTCTCGCCCAGTTCGGCTAACAGCGCGACGAGATCGATGTCAGAACACACTAATCGGGTTGAATTGGCTTCAATCGAGGACACCTGCAAGACATCGTTGATCATACGCAGCAGCGTCAGCGATTGCGTCGTGATTTTATCCAGCGCCGACGCCTGCTCCATGTTGACTTCGCCAAACACTTTCTGCCGCAAGACTTCCGCGTAACCCTTGATGACATTGAGCGGTGTCCGCAGTTCGTGGGATATGACGCCGAGAAATTCGTCCTTGGCCTTGTTGGCTTTTTCCAGCTCAACGGACTTTTCGCGAACCTGTGAATAGAGCTTGGCATTGCCGATGGCTACGCCCAAATGGTAGGCGGCCGCGTGAATCAAGTGAATATCGCTCTCAGAAAACGCATAGGCTTTCTTGCAGAGAAAATTCATCACGCCAAAACTTTCGCCACCTAACTTGATCGGTAGCAGGAATGAACTCCGAAACCCCAGTTCCAACAAGACCTTGCTGCCGGCGCTGTTTTGATCGCCTTGATCCGCCGCCATATCATCGGAGAACATGGGTTCGCCTGACTCGAAAACCCGTCCCAGTCGGCCTTCACCGATCCGGTAGCAGCTATCCGGAGTGAAGACCGGAGAGAACCCGACATGCGTCGCCAACTCAAGACCATCACCTTGACGTTGGCGCAAGAACACCTGCGCCGCGTCAAACTGAAAAATTTCCAGAATTTTCGACGTTGTCTCGCGCAACAAGACGTCAACGTCGAGGGATTGGCTGGCCAATCCGGCGAACGCATAAAGCGCCGTCAATTCCTTGGCTTTAGCGGCGGTCTGCTCGTACAAATTGGCATTTTCCACGGCAATCCCGACCTGCTGGCACATGGACGTCAAAAGCCGGAAGTCCTCGTCAGCAATCTTCCGCGCTGCTGCGCCGGCAAAAACCGCGGCTCCCCAGATTTTAAATTTAGTCTTGAGCGGGAAAACCCCTAGGAACCGATTGCCAGACTTCTCCGCCGCCTTGGTCAAACTGAGTTGGCGATAACGCCCGTCCGTGGTTAAGTCTTCGAACAGCATCGCTTCGCCCATGTCCGCGACTCGCCCGACAATCGACTCGCCGCGCTGAAATCGTCTCGACTCCAACCAAAATTCGGGGCATCTTTCGCTGGCGGCTCTGACCTCCAGCTCGGTCATGTCGTGGTTGAACAAAAATATCCGCGTGGCATCGAACTGAAAATTCTCGCCAATTTTCTCCACCGCTTCTTTCAAGACGATATTGAGGTCGAGAGATTGCGAGGCAGCAGCGGTCAATGCGTGTAGCGCTAGCGCCTCGGCTTCGCGCCGGCGAATCTCTTCGAACAGCCGGCCGTTATGACTCGCCACCGCGGCCAATCCTGCCAAAGCGGAAAGAAAATCTATCTCTTCGTCGTCGAAGGCGTGTTCTTTCGTCGTATAAAAATCGATCAAGCCGACTAAATCACCGGCCGCGATCAGCGGCAAAACCAGACAAGAGATCAGGCCAAACTTCGTGGCAAATCGATGGCTCGCAACGCGTGGATCGGTCTGTACGTTAGCAATGGTCAATGGAATGCGGTTTTCCAAAACCGTTTTTTCAAAGCCATGTACGCACCGACAATTCTCGGCATGCCAGGAATGATTATCGAGATTGCGACCGGCGACCGCCTCCAACTCTCCCGACCTTTTATTGAATAGACGAATCGTCGCGACACCGCCCGGTAAGACGAGCTCGATTTTCGCAAGCAACACTTGCAGCACCGCCGCCAAATCGAGCTTTGAAGATATGGCCATATCGATTTCACGTAACGCATCAAAGCGTTGTAATTGACGCTGGGCTCGCTGCTTGGCCTTTTCCGCTTCCCGGTCCCGAAGATCGAGCATCTCGGCCATCTTATCGAGGGACGCCGCGAAACGGTCGAGCTCATTGCTACGCCGGCTGAGCCCGGTGCGCGCCGTGAAATCGCCGGCGCCGATGCGCTTCGTGGTTTGCGCCATACCTTTTATCTGACGTACCAACAAGACGTCGCCCAGATACCAGGCGATGAAAAGTGCCAGGAATCCGACGGCCAACAACGCGCTGAGGTTCCGCGTTAGGTACCAATCGGCGTCACTGAGCGCCAACCCTTTCGGTACGCCCACATGCAAAAAGATTTGCTTCTTATGTGTGGCACTGCCGATCGAGACAAAGCCGAAGAGCCGCTGCTTGCCGTCTACCGCGGTAGCTTCCGCCACCCCTTCTCCACGCGCCATCATGATTTTGACGATCTCGGTATTAGGAAATGATTTGCCGACGAAACCTTCGGCCTGCGGGTGGCGCGACAGGATCGTCGCGTTTCCATCGTAAACAGTCACCTCGGAGCCTTCCGGCAAGCTGGTGAGTTTGGCGGTGTGGTTGAGCCAGACTAAATCCACGGCAACAAAAACCACAGCCGGCGGCTGCTCGGCACCAGTGAAAACTGGGTATCCGAGACTGAGCGATCCTCTCGTTGAATTCTGCTCGGCTTGATAAGTGCCAATCCCCAGCTCTCGGCGCTGGAGCGCTTCTTGAAAGAAGCGCTGGTCGGCGACGTTAGTGCCAAGTTCGGTTGCCCGCCCGCTGCACACCACATTTCCATCGACCGTCGCCACCGCCAGATTGGAATAGGAATGGTATCCTTTAAGCAGGCGGGCGAACAAAATGCTGCACTCGCGTTTGTCCAGCTGGCGCACTGCGGGAAGCTGCGACAAAGCAATCAGCAAGTGGCCCGAGCTGTCGATAAATCGCCGCTGTTCGGCGGCAACCACACGCGCCATGCGCAGCATCTCGTTCTCCGCATCGCTAACGGCTTTGCTGCTCTGCTCGCCGGCGTGATAAATGATCAACCCGAGCGCCGGTAGCAGCGCAACGAAAACTAGCTGAAACAGCCGGGCTCGTAAATTTGTATTCAGCCTAATCCGCATGACACGAAAAATCCTTGTTTGGCAAGACTGGACTGGCCAAGTCATTGGCCTAACGTCCGTCAGCTCATCCATGTCTGATTGAGCAACTGCGATGCCACTGAGCGTTAAGAGAATGGGCGCAAATTCCAGCGACTTCTTATGAATCCAGATGACAATACTCGGTAACTTCCCAATGACAGTTGGCGGCAGTACGCGACAGCAAATGTCATGGTGAATTTCGGCGCACCTGAACTACAACAACTAGGTCATCCTGGCCAAGCCATGGGCATGGTCGTGTTTGAAAGAAATGCAAAGCGGAAGACGCTGTGGCAACGGGCACGACTTTGATGCAACTTTTAGCCGGCCCGTTCCGTCACTCTCTTTAGCAAGCTCGCCGTGAATGCTAAACTTGGGGCTTATCCTTTTCCCCACTGGAGACAGTTTTGCGCCAAGCTTTCGGACTCGACTTTGGCACGACCAACAGTGCCCTCGCCCGCGCCCATGCGGATCGTACGGTCGAAGTCGCGAACTTCGGCGCGGGTTCGACGTTCCGCTCGATTTTGTATTTCGATGAGGATGAAAATTCGCGCGTCAACAAGCTCCGCGTGGTTGCCGGACCCGAGGCGATCCAAAGCTATTTGAACGCCAAAACTCCGGGGCGGCTGATACAGTCAACCAAGTCTTACCTCGCCAGCCGCTTGTTTAGTCAGACGCAGATTTTCGGCGAGACCTACTCGCTGCAAGAATTGATCGGCATACTGCTGCGTCACCTGCGCCAGTCCGCCGAAGCCCAATTCGGTGATCTAGGAACAAGCCTGGTTGTCGGTCGCCCGGTGCATTTCAGCGGCACGAAAAGCGCGGACGATGATGACTTTGCCGTAAACCGCCTGCGCACGGCGTTTCGCAACGCCGGTTTCAACCACGTCGATTTTCTCGGTGAACCGGTGGCCGCTGCTTATAAGTATCAGCAACAGCTCGATCACGACGAGCTGGTCCTGATCGCGGACTTTGGCGGCGGCACCAGCGATTTTTCTTTGGTGCAATTGACCGCCAAGCGCGCCAGCAATCACAACCTAAAAAACCAAGTTATCGGCAATGACGGTGTTGGCATCGCCGGCGATACCTTCGACAGCAAGCTGGTGCGCAATCTGGTCGCGCCGATGCTCGGTCTCGGCTCCAAATATCGCTCGCAGTTCGGCAAAGTCTTGCCTGTACCGTACTGGCTCTTTGAGCATTTGGAACGCTGGCATTATCTGTCGTTTTTGAAAACACGAAAAAATATGGAACTGCTTAAGCAGATTCGCTACCAGGCGCTCGAACCGGTGAAGATCGACGCGCTCATCGACCTCGTCGATCACGATCTCGGCTACCGGCTCTATCGGGCGATCGAGTCAGCCAAGTGCACTCTCTCGGAAACCCCGATCGCCGAGTTCCGCTTCAGCGAAGCCGCCGTCGATATCGAGAAAGCGGTACAGCGTAACGAATTCGAAAGCTGGATCGATCCCGAGGTACGGCAGATCGCCGACTGCGTCAACCGCTTGCTGTCGAAGTGCAGCGTCGCGGCGAACGACGTGGATGCCGTCTTCATGACCGGTGGCTCGTCCTTCGTTCCCGCAGTGCGCCGGCTCTTCGAACAAAAATTCCCCAACGTGCCGATCCGCGCCGGCGAGGAATTTACTTCGGTCGCTCAAGGTTTGGCGCTCCACGCTCTGGAGCGGCTCGGCTAGATGGAGATTCTGTAGTTAGAGCATTACGTGCGCCGAGTGAGGTGCGATGGAGTAGTGACAACACCCAACGCTGCGGCTGCAAAGTTAATCTGCGTGGTTGGCAAGCAATTCCAAAGGCAAAGGATTGCTCGCTGAGTAAAGATGCCGGTTGCCTGCTAAGAGGCACAGACCCATGGTCGTCACTACGGAAGGATTGCGCCTCACTCGCTGCGTCAATTTTACTTCACCATCCGAAATGAAAACTTCTAGTACAACTCCCCTTCGGCTTTCTTTTCGTCGCTTGGGCGCCAGCGCAGGAAATAAGTTTCCGCCCGGGTGATCGCTTCGTTGCACAGCACGACGACCAGGGCAAGAATCAAAATGCCGCCAAGCGCTCCGGTGGTCGAGAACAGCGAGGTATTGTAATTGATCAGATAGCCCAAGCCTTTGCTGGCGGCGATAAATTCTCCCACCACGGCGGCGACGATGGCATACGGCAGGCCGATCTTTAATCCGGTGGTGATCCACGGCACGATCGCCGGCAAAGTGACTTTCAAGAGAATTTGCCGTTCGCTGGCGCCCATGATGCGAAGAATATTTTTGAGCTCGTTGTCGACGCCTTTGACGCCGGCGAAAGTATTGAAGAAGGTGAGAAAGAACACCACGCTGATGACGAGAATCACCTTGGAAGTCGGGCCGATGCCGAACCAGATAATAAACAGCGGCGCCAAGGCGATGCGCGGTATACCGTTAAAAGCGACGACGAAGGGGTCGAGGATTTGCGCCAGCACTTCGCGCTGCCCAAGCGCGAAACCCAAGCCTATACCGAAAATCGAGCCGATGAAAAAACCCGCGAAAGTCTCGTAGAGAGTAATCGCCAGATGGCCGTAAATGGAACCGTCGGCGAATACTCCGTAGAGATATAAAAATACTTGTGACGGGCTCGATACCCAAAAGGGATCGATCCATCGTCCCGAGCTCAGCTCCCAAAGGGCGAGCAGAACCACAGCGAAAATCAGCCGGTAAAGAAAAAGTCGGCCGCGGCTGATCATTTCGCGAGAAACTCATTGGTGACAAGTTCGCTGTAAGGCGCGCGTTTTTTCAAGATGCCCGCCTGTTCGAGAACGTCCTGGGTCACTTGAAAGCTTCGCTCGCTGGTGCGGCCGTCGGGGCTGAGCGCCGGCATCACCGATGCGGCGCCGGCGAGTAATAAATCAGGCGGGGTTTTGCCCAGCGCCGGCTTCAATGCGTCGGCCAGTTGTTCAGGCGTGCTCTTGAGCGCCCATTGATTTGCCCGCGTGAGCGCGCGCACCATGCGCCGCACGATATCACCATCTTTGGCCACCGTCTCGGGACGAGCGACGAGATTCTCCATGAGAAATTCCGGGATCGATGGGTCTTCGCCTTTGGCGTTGTTGATGAACATGATCGCGAAGCCGCGGCTGATCGCCGTCTCCGGCACCGGCGGCGCCGTCAACGCGACATCCACTTTGCGATTTTCCAAAGCCGCGAGCCAAGTCGGCCCGGCACCGATGGGAACCACCTGCACGTCTTGCTGCGGGTTGTATCCCGCTTTGCGAATAACGAACGCCGCCAGGTGCGCCGTCAATGCGCCGGGATTGGTCACTCCCACGTTGAGCCCCTTGAGCGTTTTGATTTTATCCGCCAGCGGCATCGACTCGGTGATACCCTTCGCCTTGGCGGCCTCCTTGTGCATCGCCCAGTTGATGAACACTTTGTTAAGGCCGCTCATCACCATCAACAGCCGCTTGCCTTCCTGATGCGCCAGTATGACGTTGTCACCGGTGGTAAAAGTGAACTCGACGTCGCCGGCGATGAGGGCTCGAATGTCGGGACCGCCGCCGCCTGTGGAAGTGATGTCGAGTTCGAGCTTCTCTTCGGCAAAGAAGCCTTTGCTCTGGGCGACATACACCGGCGTCATCGAGTGGGCGACGACGGGAATCGTCATTTTCACTTTGCGCGGCGCTTGCGCCCGCGCGGACACGGAAAACCAGCCAAGGAAAATCACCGCGCTCAGAATCATCCCCATGATCTTCTTCATTATCGATATTCCTTTCTACGCTTCTGCTAGTTTGACTTCGGGTCGCAGCTGCTGCCAAAGCCGCTCGTAGACGGCACGGAATTGCTGGCTTTCATGAATCTTGAACACGTCGCGCGGCCGGGGAATCGAAACGTTCTCGATGGATTTAATCTTTCCCGGTCTGGAGCTCATCAACACGACCCGGTCCGCCAGCGTGATCGCTTCGACGAGATCGTGGGTTATGAATATAATCGTTTTCTTGGATGCCGACCAAAGCTGCAAAAGCTGATCTTGCAAAACAATCCTCGTCTGCGCATCGAGCGGGCCGAAGGGTTCGTCCATCAGAATCAGCTCGGGATCGTAGATCAACGTGCGAATTATATTGGCGCGCTGGCGCATGCCGCCGGAAAGTTCATGGGGATAATGCTCTTCGAAGCCACCGAGACCGACCCGCTCGATGTACTCGCGCGCCTGGGTTCGGCGCGACCCGGCTTCCACGCCGCGAATTTCCAAGGCGATCTCGACGTTCTGGACCAAGGTGCGCCATGGCAGCAGGTTGTCTTTCTGGGTGACGTAACCGATCTTAGTGCAGATGCCATCGATGCGTTGGCCGCGAAAGGTAATGCGGCCGGACGTCGAGCGCAGCAGGCCGACGATCAAATTGAGCAACGTCGATTTGCCGCAGCCCGACGGTCCGACGATGGTGACGAATTCACCCTCGGCGATGTCTAAATCGATGGATTCGAGAGCGACGACTCTCGTGCCGCGAACGGAATACTCCTTAGCGACGCCTTCGATTGTCAGCAGCGACATTTTGAATCCTAGGGCGTGATCTGCGCGATCGAAGCACCGATGCCGTCGCGCGCGGTGGCGCCGTTGGCGTCCAAGTTATCTCCCCGCGGCGTGTCATTATTGCTCACGTAAGCGGCGTTGCCGACAAACACGATGGCGGAGGGAAACTCCAGCGGACCCTGGCTGCCGTTCTTGGCGATCTCTTGAACCTTGCCGTCGGAGGTGAGAGTGAGAATCGCATTTCTCTCGTTGGCTGTGACCCAAAGCTTACCGCTCCGATCGAAATCCAACCCATCCGCCCCTTCCAACAGAGAACTTTGCGCCAGTAAGGTCGGTTTGCCGACACTTCCATCGGCGCCGATCGTTGTTTTCCAAATAGCGCCGCGAGCGGTGTCGCTAATGTAAAGGATCCCGTTGGCATCGAACGCCAATCCATTCGCGACGATGGGCTGCTGGGTTTTCTTATCAGACAATATTCGGTTATGAGGCTCGATCCGGAGCACGACTTCAGCCCGGCCACCAGCAGGTCCGACGCGGTAGACTCGGCCGGTTCGGGCGCCCGCTACGTAAAGATTTCCCTTCTTGTCGAACACGATTCCATTGGCGCCTTCGGTACCGGTTGCGAACGTTTCGGCGATTCCAGGTTTCTCGGCGTTGATATCTGCATTTTTGATTCGAACAACCTCACCGAAGGGGTCACAAGCAATGAACAGATCGCCCTGTGCGTTAAACGCAACTCCTCGGCCATCGCCGCGGACGCTCTTTCCCGCGATCTGACGGTTTTCAATACGACCGACGACCACCGGCTTTGGCGCCTTTGGGTCAACGCGTAGGATATTTCCCGAGACCCAGTCAGCCAAATAGAGCCGCCCCTGCTGATCGGCCGTGACACTCTCCACAATCGCTGTGCGATCCGTGCTCGCCGGATCTAGATCAACCAGAATCGAGACCGTCGGGCTGCCCATCTGTATGGCCGCACAGCCACTGACAAGAAATATTAGAAATGCCAGCAACGCCGTACGCATAGCGACCTCCGCATATTATAACCGTCGTCCTTGGAGCTATTGGCCCGCTTGCCTTATCGCGTCGCCGCTAAAGATTCAACGCCCGCGCCGCGTTACCGCCAAGAATCTGCGCGCGCTCGGCGTCAGAAATTTCCAGCTGCATGACTTTGTCCACTGTCGCGAAATCACCCATGGCCATCGGATAATCGGTGCCCAGCACCACGCGGTCTATGCCGGCGACCTGAATTAAATAACGCAACGCCGCGACGGAATGAACGATGGTATCGAAGTAAAGCTTCGTTAAATACTCGGACGGTTTCTTTGGCAGCCGTTTTTGCAAGTCCGCGCGCAAGCCGTAGGAGTGATCCAATCGCCAGACATTAAATGCCAATAATCCACCGCCGTGGGAAAGGCACAACTTAAGATTAGGATATTTTTCCAACATGCCGGTGATAATCATCCGCTCAACCATCATCGTCGTGCGAAAAGTAAACTGCAAAACGTTGCCGAGGATTGGCGACAACGGGTCGTCAGCGTCGAGACCGCCTTCAAGCGGATGGACGAACAAGAGCAGGTCTAATTTTTGCGCCGCCTCAAAGAAGGGTTCGAAGCTTGGATCGTCGAGTGGCTTGTCGCCGACCGCGTTGCCAATCTCCAAACCTTTCAGTCCCATGCTCTTCGCTTCTTCAGCGATGGCGATGGAATCGGCAACGCTCTGCAACGGCACGCTGCCGAAACCAACAAAACGGTCAGGATGTTTCTGTACTACGGACTGAATCGCTTCGTTCTGCTTGCGCGAAAAGTGCGCGGCGACCGCCGCGTCCTCCCAATAAAATAGTAGAATCGGCGACGGCGATATCGCCTGTAGGTCGATGCCCATCTCATCGAGCGCCTTGATCCGCGCTTGCGCATCATAAGCTCCGGCACCGAGCCCAGGACGAAAACCAATTTGCGATGTGACCGACAGCTTGCCGTTCTCCAATACCAGCTTCGGCGCGCGTTTTTCGTATTTGCCAGGATGCTGCAACGCGTCCACAGGAAAAAAATGGGAATGAAGGTCGATATTCATAATCCTTGTCGCACCTCACATCAGCCCTGATCCATAGCCCGATTTCTCTCTTCTATACATCAATCCTCATCGCGCGCACTAGGGGAATGTATGCGGGCAGCGACGCCGATCAACATATTTGGTTTGACAGGATTGTAGGAAAAACGCATACGAAAAAATCTATCAACGATTCCAGTAGCGGGAGATAATCAAGCAAATTTACGTAATTCGAGGTGTGGTATGGCTCTTGCTGCTAAACCATTTCGAAAGGAGCCGAATAGGGGTCGCTTAGTTTACCTAGGAAATAGTAGTCAGAAATAACGAAAGAGGTGGGTATGAAAAAATATATTACTTTAGGAATGCTTTCATTGTGTTTGCTGGTGTCGGGATTGGCGGGCGCAGCACAGGCCCCGGGGCGGTGGGAATCGTTGGGGCAACGTCAGGTGGATTTTAGGAATGACCACGACCAGATCGATGTGGGCAGAAGCGAAGGCCGGTTTAAACAGCTTCAGATCAGAGTTAAAGATGCTCCGATTGAGCTCAATAAAGTGGTCGTGACTTTCTCCAACGATCAGACCTTTAGCCCCAAGATCCGTCACGAATTCTCCGAAGGCAAAGGCACCCGCGTCATTGATCTTCCGGGCGACCGGCGAGCGATTAGACGCATCGATTTCGATTACAAAAGTATCAGTCGCCGCGAAGGAAAGGGAACTGTCGAAGTACTAGCCCGCTAGGACTTATATTAAATCACTCGCAACGGCGGCGCTGGGTAACTCAGCGCCGCCGTTTCACCTAAGCCCCAACTCCTTCAACGCCTGGCGCAGATAGCTCTGATCGACGTATTTCTCCGGGTTGGGGATCGGACCTTTCAAATTGTTTTGTTCGGCGTAAATGTCGACCACAGTTTTCAATCCATCCAATTCGATCTCCAGCTCGGGATGCCACGCTTGGTGCGTGAGATAATAATCGAGGCCGCGCTCGGCAAGCGCCGGCGTGAGCTGAAATTCTTTGGCTAAGAATTCAATGGCGTTTTTGCGATCCTGCTCGAACCATTTCTTGGCCCGGACCACGGCTTTGAGAAAGCGCACTACCAACGGGCGATTTTTTTCCGCCCAACTACGTCTCACGTTATACGCCGACAATAGATAGTTCGGCACCACGTCGGCGACGCGGCCGATCACGTTGAAGCCGGCATCCTGCGCCTGAAACGCGTTCGGCACGGCCATCATCGCCGCTGCGATTTGCCCGGCGTTCATCGCCAGAAACGCCGACGTCGTGCCACCGACGTTCAGCAACTTGTAATCGCGCGGGTATTCGAGACCCTTGGCCTTGAGCGCGCGCCGCAAAACAAATGCGGTGCCGGAAGTGAGAGTGGACGACCCTATGGTGGCGCCGCGCAAACTCTCGTAAGTCGTGTAATTCTTCGCGCCCATCAACATATGGGTGAGCTTGCTGCTGCTGGCAACCATGACTAGATCCGCCCCCTGCTCGACGGCGGTAATCGGCCCGTCACTGGCGAGTAGTCCCGCCGAGATCGACCCGGCGATCAAGGTTTGCACCGCGGGTGCCGTGCCGCGCATCAGCACCACCTCGGCGTCGAGTCCTTCGCGCTCGAAATAGCCGCGCCGCCACGCCGCCCACAGGTGGCCATAGCCAAGCACTTTGGAGGAAACCCCGACCGGGAATTTGACCCGCTCTTGGGCGAAAACGGACGCAGCAGAAATTAGCATCAAGAAGATGGCAACAATCCCGCGCTTCATGGCGATAGTTTCTCCTCGGTAATCAAACACAAATCGCGCTGACTGGCTTGTAGCACGCAACGGCGCCGTTGAAAAGAAAACAATGCGCCGCAAATCCGCCGTAAGTGGCAACACGCGCCGAATGTTGTTACTAATGAAACGAGCCAATCTTCGCAGTCCGATCAGGAATCCACATCCTTGGACGATGAAATAATAGAACCCATCGAAACGCCGCGTCGGGCGACATCCCGCTGGTTTCAGTTCCAAATCTTTTCATCGCTACGTTATCAAGACTACCGCTATCTCTGGAGCGGCACTTTGATGATGAGCGCTGGACAGTGGGTGCAGCAAGTCACGCTCGGGTGGCTGCTCTACGATCTCACCGGCAACTCGATGCTGCTCGGCGCGCTCAACGGCCTGCGTGCCTTACCGTTCTTAGTAACAGGACCGATGGCCGGCGTCGCCGCCGATCGGATGGACCGTCGTAAGCTGTTGCTAGGCACGCAGTGGGTCTTGATCGCCACGGCCATCCTCTTTGGCGCGCTGGTCGCCTCGCCGTTTTTGCATGTCTGGCATATTTTTCTATTCACGTTGATCACCGGCGTGGCCTGGACGATCACCGAACCCGTGCGCATGAGCGTGATACCCAGCGTCGTCCCCAAAGCAGAGCTGGCCAACGCCGTCGCGCTCAACTCCGGCGGATTCAATCTAATGAAAGTGATCGGCCCGGCGCTCGGGGGCGCGCTGATCGCATGGTTCGGCGCGGCGGAAAACTTCTTTCTGCAAGCTGCCGCCTATATTGGCGTGTTGGGGATGATCTATCGAATGCATATTCCCCCTTCGCGCTCCGAAACCAGACACGCCACCGCCTATGCCAACCTTAAGGAAGGCTTCGCCTACGTTTGGCATACGCCGGCGGTGCTGGCGCTGATGACCCTGGCCTACGTACCGCGGGTGTTCGCCGTGCCGTACCAAACGCTCATGCCGGTGTTTCAAAAAGACGTGCTGAAAATCGGTCCGGATGGTTTGGGCTTACTGATGGCGGCTCCCGGCATCGGGGCGGTGATCGCCGTCGTGACGCTAGCGTCCCTCAGTAAACGGATAAAACGCCAGGGGCTGTTTCTTCTCGCCAGCATCGTCGTGCTGGGATTTTTTCTCGTGCTCTTTTCGCAAATCACTTGGTTTCCACTCGCGCTGGTCACTTTGGTGATCGTCGGCGCGTTTCAAATGTTTTTTCTCGCCAGCACGGCGACAATACTTCAGTTGATCGTGCCGGATGGGCTGCGCGGGCGCGTGCTCAGTTTGTACATGCTCGACCGCGGTTTCATGCCCCTCGGCGCGCTGTTCGCCGGCGCTACGGCGCATTTCATCGGCGCGCCAGCGACCGTCGCGATCATGGGCGCGATGGTGATCGTTTTGACCGGCTTCGTGGCGTGGAGAATCCCGGCGATCCGAAGATTGGAATCCTAAGAGCGGCCGGTTGGTATTCTCAACGGCCTTGCCCGTTCCTGGACTTTTTCGATTTCATAGCGTATCCAGTGTGTCAATTATTTCAGCGCGAACTGGCGCGCTACAACTTTTGGAGGATAGGCATGAAAAATAAACTTTACCTTCGTGGTTTTTTCTCGCTGTTCTTAATAGCGGCGATAGCATCGAACCATTTGGTCGTCGCTCAAGCCGCGGAGGAATTCAAACCTTCCGTCGGACAGGAAGGGAAAGACGTCATTTGGGTACCAACGCCGCAGGGTCTGGTCGACAAGATGCTCGACATGGCCAAGGTCACGCCGAAAGATTATGTCATCGATCTCGGCTCGGGCGACGGACGCACCGTCATTACCGCGGCCAAGCGCGGATCCAAAGCGCTCGGCATCGAATACAACGCCGACATGGTCGAGCTATCCAAGCGCGCCGCGGACAAGGAAGGCGTCAGCGATAAAGCGAGCTTCATCAAAGCCGATCTTTTCGAGAGCGATTTTTCTCAAGCCCAAGTGATCACGATGTTTTTGCTGTCGAGCATCAATTTGAAGCTGCGGCCGAAAATTCTCGAACTCAAACCGGGCACGCGCATCGCGTCGAACACCTTTGACATGGGCGACTGGAAGCCCGATGAGACCGCGAGTCTGCCCGGTTGCAACTCCTGGTGCACCGCGCATCTGTGGATCGTGCCGGCGAAAGTCGAAGGCAGCTGGACGTTGCCCCAAGGCAATCTCACGCTGAAGCAAACTTTTCAAAATATTTCCGGCACGCTCAAATCGGCCAGCAGCGAAACACCAGTGAACGGGAAACTGAACGGCGAGCAAATCTCTTTCACTGCCGGTAGCACAACCTATACCGGCATCGTTTCCGGCAACTCCATGGAAGGCAATGCTGGCGCCAACAAATGGAGCGCCACCCGCGCCGCCAAATAAAATTACCGACCAGCGCTGCAATAAAAATTGTCTCGCGGACCTCTCCACTTTTAAGCTCGGCTTGATATAGTTAAACACCGGAGGAGAAACATGGATCTAAAAAAATTGTCAGGAACCCTATTACTCGCGATTTCGCTCATCGGCCCGGCAGCACACGATGTCGCCTTCGCCCAGCCGGCGAAGCAAGAATTTCAGCCCGAAGTCGGCCAGGCCGGCAAGGACGTCGTTTGGGTGCCGACACCGCAATCACTGGTCGACAAGATGCTCGAGATGGCGAAAGTGACGCCGAAGGATTACGTCATCGACTTGGGCTCGGGCGATGGCCGCACCGTCATCACCGCGGCCAAGCGCGGCTCCAAAGCGCTGGGTATCGAGTACAATCCTGACATGGTCGAGCTCTCCAAGCGTAATGCCGCGAAGGAAGGCGTCAGCGACAAAGCGACGTTCATGAAGGCGGATTTATTCGAGAGCGACTTTTCCCAGGCGCAAGTGATCACCATGTTCTTGCTGCCGAGCATTAACGTGAAACTGCGGCCGAAGATCCTCAATCTCAAACCCGGCACGCGCATCGTTTCCAACTCCTTCGACATGGAAGAATGGAAACCGGACCAGACCGAAAACGTCGAAGGTTGCAGCAACTGGTGCACGGCGCATCTGTGGATCGTCCCGGCGAAAGTGGACGGGAACTGGAAACTTCCGCAGGGTGAATTGACGATCAAACAAACGTTTCAGATGATCAGCGGCACGCTCAAGAACGGCAACGCGTCCAGTCAAATCAGCGGCAAGCTTAACGGCGATCAAATTTCCTTCAGCGCCGGCGGAACGCAATACACGGGACGGGTTAACGGTAATACAATGGAAGTTAGCTCCGGCGGCAACAAGCTGAACGCGACTAAAGCAAAGTAAAAAGGATGGATGCCGAAGGCTGAAAGGCCGGGAAATGGCCAAAATAAATCTTGTGCAGTAAAAAGAAGCGCACTCCGAAAGAGTGCGCTTCTTTTTTACTATCATTCCGACCCACGGGAAAAATCCTTCTCCCGTTTAATATGTAAATAGGCAAAATGAGATGCTAACTTACCTTCGCCCCCGGCCCGGCATAAATCTCCAGCTTGTTCCCATCCGGGTCTAAGAAATACGCCTGCGGTCCCCAGAACACGCCGGTGTTGCGCTCCTCGATGTTGAACACTTCGACGCCGTTTTTGCGTAGGTCGTCAATGGACCACTGAAACTCATCCGGCTTTACTTTGAAGGCGTGATGTACCGGCGTGGATTTCGCCGAGTCGTACTTGAGCGGCTCGTTGCCTTTTGCCAAAATCAAAAAGTCATCGCCGGTCTGCAAAAACACCATGCGCGGCGACTGCTCGACGACTTTCATGCCGAGCACGCCTTCGTAAAATTTCCGGCTCCGATCGAGATCGGTCACCGGTAAACTGAAGTGCAACAAGCCATGGGTCTTTAACATCGCGAACCTCCGGCGCCGCGTGCAAGCCACGGCGATTAGGCAAATTTAGATTTTCGCCTACGCTACTTCATAAACGGGTTAGCCTTCAAGAGGTCGGCGGAAACGTCCCATTCTGCAATTCGCGCACGGTCGCCTCGATCTCAGCGCGCGTATTCATAACAAACGGGCCATAGCGCGCGATCGGTTCGTTCAACGGCGCACCGGAAACCAATAGCAAGCGCGCAGGCGACTTGGTCGCAGCGATTTGAATTTCGTCCCCTTCGCCCCACACCAGCAACGTCGGCGACTGAACCATCACATCGGCGTCGTTCTTCTCGGCTCTGACGTTGACTGCTCCGTTGAAGACATAAGTAAAAGCGGAATGGTCATGCTCCACCGGATGAGCGAAAGTTACGCCGGCCGGAATGCTCACGTCCAAATACGTTGGCGCAACTGAGATACCGCTCACCGGACCACTTACGCCGTCCAGTGTTCCAGTGATCACGCGGATACGCGTGCCGTCAGCGCGCATGATCTCTGGAATTTCGTTCGCGCTGATGTCCTGGTAACGCGGCGCGGTCATCTTCTCCTTCGCCGCCAAGTTGACCCAAAGCTGAAACCCGCTCACGCCCTCCGGCCGGACCTGCGGCATCTCCTCATGGAGAATTCCCCGCCCCGCCGTCATCCATTGCACGTCCCCTACCCCGATGCTCCCAGAGTTGCCGAGCGAATCCTTATGCTTCACCTCACCGGAAAGAACATACGTAACCGTCTCGATGCCGCGGTGTGGATGGAGCGGAAACCCGGCCTGATAATCCTGCGGGTCCTTCGAATCGAAATGATCGAGCAAAAGAAATGGATCGAGATAATCCAGCGCTCGACCGCCAAGGCTTCTTTTCAATCGCACTCCCGCGCCCTCGACGACAGCTTGCGGTTCAATAATTTGAATTACTCGTCTTGTTTTCGATTTCATGGCTTTCTCCTCGGCCAATTCGTCTACCAATCAATCACTCTAGATTCTACTCTAAGCACGGCAGAGGGATTGTAAAGACGGCACTTGAAAGTGTGGAGCTAACCAAAAAGTAACTCGCCCAAGAGGAAAACTGCTTGATCATCGGAGCAGCTAATCAACAGGCTGCTCAACGCCCCGGCAGCGGTCCGGCGCCGACGAGTTTTTTGAAAAGTTCGATCACTTCGGGATCGCGGGGAATTTCTTTGATCGCTTTTTCATGGTTTTCGGGCAGCAGCGGCGATGCCTCGTCGCCGCTCATCTTTTTATATTCACGCGAGAAGTCTGGATCTTGAAACGTTTTGCGGAAAGCGGCCTGAATCATTTCGACCCGGTCTTTGGGCGTTCCTGGCGGCAGCACGAACGGCGTGCCGGCGATCCTGAACGCGCGCGCCATATTGGCGAGTTTGCGATCTAAGTCCGATTTGGCGAAGCCCTCGATCTCCCGCAACGAAGCGAATTGCGGATGCTTGTCGCCCTTGGGAACTTCGAGGATCGCATGGAAGTCCACCGGCGAACTTTTTTCGAGCCACTCCTTGTTGCGCTGAAGAATCGAATCGGCGCCGGTGGCGCGGGCGTCGATCTCACCGCGAATCAGCGCGGGATCGAGCTCGGCACCGCTGTAAGCGGCAACGAACCTCGGTTCCTTCAGCCCCAACAGGTAAGCGAACAGGCGCCCTTCGTTGTAGGTGACGAAACCGACCGACTGCGCGCCGATTCGTATTCCGGACGCCGCCTGCAATTTTTCGACGCTGCTAAAGCCGGCCTGTTTTCTACTGAGGAAGACGGCGTGATAGGTGCTGTACGGCGAACCAAGATAGGAAAACTTATCGATGTCGTATTGCACTCCGGCCTCGCCGAGGATGGCGGAAGAAATCATGCCGATGCTCGGATTGCCAATGGTGAGGCCGTCGGGCTTCGCGGTTCGGAAAAGATGATTGGCCGCCATGCGCCCGCCGGCGCCAGGCATGTACTCCATCATAATCGTGGGATTCCCAGGAAGATATTTTTGCAGAAACGGCACTAGGGCTTTGGTTCGAAGATCGCCGGTTCCGCCGGGATCGCGGCCTTGAATTATCGTGATCGTCTTTCCCTGGAAAAACGGCGCTTGCGCGTGAGTCAGTTCGACGTTTGAACACTCTAGGCCAATCATCACGGCGAAGAACGCTACTAGCCGCACTGATCGCGACAAATAAGTCGAATGCTTCATGGCTTCTCCTGTTTTAGCATTGCCCGTGTAAAAGCAACGAGGCCCGGATCGAATCGATCCAGGCCTCGTTAAACTTTCCATAAAATGCCGATTTTGAACTCTATGCACCCAAACCAAATGCTTTCGTCGGATTGTCCCATAGAATCTTGGTGCGCGAGGCGCGGGAGATTTTATCGTTGCTGCTGATGGCGCCGACGGTTTTGTCGGGGAACTTATCGATGGCGTCGCTGTGCGGATAGTCGGTGGCGATCATCAGGTAATCGTCGCCGATATGCTCGCAGAACACCGGCGCCAGCTCTTCGCCGGCTTCGCAGCTAACCCAGCAGTTTTGTTTGAAGTAATGGCTCGGTTTTTCCTTGGTGATCTTCGCCGAGCCGTGCGATTCATGCTCCCAGTGCTCGTCCATGCGCTCGAGCCAGAACGGCACCCAGCCGCAGCCCGATTCCAAGTGCGCGACTTTGAGCTTGGGAAATTTCTCCAGCACGCCGTCGGCGCAGAAATTCAAGCAAGCGAGCATTTGCTCGAGCGGATGACAGGCGACGTGGCGGCCAAACTCGCTGTAGCGATCATTGCCCGCTTGCGGCAACACTGTGCGCGCGCCCTCGTGGACACACACCGTGACTCCCAGTTCCGCGGCGACATCGTAGATCGGATAGTAGTCCGGGCTGGATAACGTGCGGCCGCAAAACTTATTGGGGCGCCAGAAGATGCCAACCAGGCCGAGTTTTTCGCGGGCGTATTTCAATTCTTCGACGGCGCGCTTGGGATCTTGCAGTGGCAGCAACATAACGCCGTAAAGCCGCTTGCGGTCGTGGTCACAGTAGTCGGCGAGCCACGTGTTATACGCCCGGCAGATCGCCGCGCTCAGCTCCGGATCGATATCGTCGCGCCACATAATGTAGAGACCGATGGTGGGAAACAGCACGGAAACATCGATGCCTTCGCGCTCCATGTCGCGGATGTTGGAGGCCGGGTCGAACTTATGCGCATAGGCGTCGGCAAAACATTCGCGCCAGCGCGCCGACGCGGAAAAGATGTAACCGTAATCTTCCGTCACGCGGCCGGGACGAACGGCGGAATCCGACACCGGCTTGCCGTCGACTTCACGCACCGTCTGGTTCGGTCCGGCAAGCCGCACCCGGCTCTCTAAACTTTTCCGGCAAATATTTCTGATATAAATCCGTCGGCTCTAAAATATGCCGGTCGGCGTCGATAACTTTGAATCCGTCTTTCATCGCTGATCTCCTTATAGTAGCTGCGCTAGGGAGGCGGAAGGTTCCCGGTAATATCAATTACATAATTCAAAGCGCCGGCCGCGGCAAGCGCCGTCAGCCGATTCGCTTTGATGCGCCGTCGATGCTCCATATGCCCGCGGCGCGGGTCGCCATGTAGAAAAAGACAAAGCAGTAGAAAACCGCTTCCTCGCCGCCGTTTTGAATGGGCCAAAAACTCTTAGGGAAATGAGCGATAAAGTACGCCGCCGCCATCTCTCCGCTGGCGATAAACGCAGCCGTGGCGGCAAACCAACCGACGGTGATTAAAGCGCCGGCAATCAGCTTCGATGAGACCGGCAATACCGAATAGCGACAGCAGCGGCGCCGCTGCGCCGTTGACGCCGCCGAACAAACCAAAAACTTTTTGTAACCCGTGGCAAAAGAACAGCAGGCCAATGACGATGCGCATGGCCGCATAGGCTTGCGGACCATAGCCGGCGAGAAGTTTTTCCATGGCTTTGGACTCCTTTGGCAAGGCCGCGAGTTTTACCGGGTATCCCAACCGCCGCCGAGAGCTTTATACAACACCACTAGGTTGGATGCCATATTGGCTTCGCTCTGGGCGAGATCGTTTTCCGTAACATAGAGCGTGCGTTCGGCGTCGAGCACATTGAGAAAAGCCACCAGGCCTTGGCGATAAAGGTCATTGGCCAGTTGAACAGCGCGGCGATTGGCCACGGTCGCGTCAAGCAAGGAACGATAACGCGATTGTTCCTTAGCGTAATTCACCAGCGCGCTCTCGACGTCCCCAAGCGCGGTCAGAACCGATTTTTCATAGTTGCGCAGCGCCTGTTCTTGCTGGGCATTGCGCACTTCGATGTTGGCGCGAATCTTACCGGCGTCAAAAATGGGCCAGGAAATCGTCGGACCGATGGACCAGAAACGGCTTCGTCCGGTGAACCAATCACTGGCGCTGACGCTCAGCAAGCCAAATGTGCCGGTTAATGACAACTGCGGATAGAGATCGGCGGTCGCCGCGCCAACCTCTGCCGTCGCCGCCGCCAACTGCCGCTCCGCGCGGCGAATGTCCGGCCGCCGTCGGAGCAACTCCGCAGGCAAACCCACATGGGCCGTGGGCGGCAGCGCGGGGATCGGCGCATCCAGTGTTAATTCATTGGCCAACGCGCCGGGCTGGCGACCAAGAAGCAAATCCAAACGGTATGCGGTTTGTTTCAATGCGCTTTCGAGCGCGGGAATTTGCGCCGCGGTTTGCTGCGACAAGCCTTCCGCTTGCGTCGCGTCGAGATCGTTCGCGAGCCCGGCGTCGAAACGGATTTTGGTCAGGCGCGCGGTTTCTTGTTGCGCCTGTAAGGTCGCTTGCGCGACCGCCAGCCGACGCTGAAAACCGCGCAGATCGATGTAGTTCTTGGCCACGTCGCCGAGCAGCGTTACCAGCACCGCGCGGCGGTCTTCGACTGCGGTATCGACGCCGGCTTGCGCCGCCTCGACACGCCGGCGTGTCGCGCCGAAAAGATCGATTTCCCAATTCGAGTCAAAACCAGTCCTAAACAGATTTTGTTCCAGATTGCCGCCCCCTTGTGGCGCCAAACTCCCCGCCGCAAAAGCATTTTCGCTGGTGCGGATGCGCTCGTAGGAATCGCTTACATTGACCGTCGGCCATGCCCCCGCACTGGTCACTCCGAGCAATGCGCGCGCCTCACGCACACGCGCTTCGGCAAGGGCGATATCTAGGTTTGATTTGGCCGCGCGCTCGATCAGCGAATCGAGCAACGGATCGTTAAACTCGCCCCACCAGCGCGCCAACTCCGCCGGTTGCGCATCGATCTCGACATTCGCCCCTTCGAGCCAAGCTTGTGGCATGACGGATTTGGGCGCCTGATAATCCGGTCCAACCGAACAACCAACCATAAGTAGAAAGAATCCGGCCAACAATCCGCGCATTTTTATTCTCAACGGGTCGACCATTAGTCAAAACTCATATTCAACACTCGCGCCCAAACGCCAAATCCGGAATCATGAATTTTCTTTGCGTACTTTGCGCCCTTTGCGGCTAAATCTTCGCATCCGAATCATCTCTTGTGACTAACTGCTGCGCTGCCGCGGTCCGCGTCGAGCGGAAAAATGACGTGCGGTCTAAAAATTTTTCTTGGAAGTCTTCGAAGTATAGATAGATCACCGGCGTGATAAACAAGGTGATGAATTGGGATACGACGAGTCCGCCGACGATCACCAGACCGAGCGGACGGCGCGACGCGCCATCCGCGCCGTAACCGAGCGCGATCGGCAGCGCGCCAAACACCGCGGCCAAGGTGGTCATGAGGATCGGCCTGAAGCGGTCCATGCTGGCGTCGTGAATCGCCTTTGGCGCCGCTTCGCCCAAATCGACGCGTTGCATGGCGAAGTCGACGATCATGATGCCGTTTTTCTTGACGATGCCCATGAGCATGAACATGCCGACAAAGGCGTAGAGCGACGCCTGCTCGCCGAATAGATAGAGCGTCGCCAAGCCGCCGACCAGCGCCGGCGGCAGCGTCGACAAGACTGTCAACGGATGAAGATAACTGTCGTAAAGCATCGCCAGGATCACGTACATGACGAAAACCGCCAGCAGCATCAGCAGCGTCAAATCGCGCACCGTGTCACGGAACGTCAAGGCTTCGCCTTGTAGGCTCGCGCGCAAAGTCGGCGGCACGATCTCGGCGGCCGCCTTGGTGACGAAATCGGTCGCATCGCCGATGGCGACGCCGGGTTTTAGGTTAAAGGACAACGTCACGGCGTTGAATTGGTTGAGGTGATTGACCGCCTGCGGTCCGATCGCAGCCTTCCACGTGACCAGCGCCTCGAGCGGCACCAAACGCTTGCCGTCGTCGGAGCGGATGTAAAGTTCAGCGAGATTATCCGGCTGGGAGCGCGCCGCATCGGCAACTTCCAGAATGACTTGGTATTGATCCGCCGGCTTCTTGATCAGATAAACATAGTTCTGCGCATAGGCGCTACGCAGCAGTGATAGGATGCGCGTCTCGGAAACACCGTAGCTTTTGGCTTGCTCGCGGCGCAGTTCAATGTCGAGGTTCGGCGTGTCGTTGAAAAAGTCCGATGACACGGTGAGAAATCCTGGATACTCGCGCATTTTCGCCAACAGCTTGGCGCCGGCGTCGTAGACTTGCCCAGGGTTCACGCCGGAGACAGAAAAAGCATATTGTCCCTGATTTTGACTGGTGGCGCCGGTGCTGATCTCGAGCACGGGAAACGGCCGCAAGAATGCCATTACCCCGGGGATCGAGCCCAGGCTGCCCATCAGCTTGGCGACCTCCTGCTGGATCGGCGGCCGGCCCGCCGGCGGTTTTAGAAAAGTAAAAATAATTCCCTGATTCGAAGCGATAAATTGGCTGAGGCCAGTAACTTCGATGGTGGCCAGGACATTGGGATTCTCCAGAAGAACGGCGTCGACTTGGGCTTGGATCGCGCGCATTTGCTCGGGGGACGAACCTTCGCGGCCGATGAAAATACCGGTGACCACGCTGCTGTCTCCCGGCGGTAAAAACGCTTTCGGCACGACGAGAAAAAACCACACGGTGCCGGCCAGGCAAATCAGCCAAGTCAGCGCAGAGATCCAGCGCCGTTCGATAAACCAGTTGAGCGATCGACCGTAGGAGCCGAGCACGCGCCGCTCAATGCCGCCGATGACGCGTTCCACCCAGCTGCGTTTGATCCCTTCGCCTCGTTCCTTGAGCAGACGCGCGCACATCAGCGGCGTGAGTGTCAGCGAAACCAGTCCAGAAGCCATGATCGCGACAACTATTGTAATGGCAAATTCGCGGAAGATGCGCCCGACTAAACCGGGCATGAACACCAGCGGAATGAACACCGCCGCCAAGGAGACCGTCATCGATAGAATAGTGAAACTGATTTCCTTGGCGCTATGGAGCGTCGCCTCGAAGGCGTTCTCGCCATGCTCCATGCGGCGCACGGTATTTTCGAGAAAGACGATGGCGTCGTCAACGAGAAACCCGATGGCCAAAGTGAGCGCCATCAACGAAAGGTTGTCCAAGCTGTAACCCAGCAGCTGCATGGCGATGAATGTCAGCAGCAAGGAAATCGGCAACGCCACGGCGGGAATCAGCGTGTCGGTGGCCCGGCCAAGAAATAGGAAAATCACCAGCACGACTAGCACGAAGGCGATCGCCAGCGTCTCTTGAACGTCACGGACGGATTTGACGATGCCGCGCGAGCGGTCGTAAAGCGGCGTGATGCGAATCGATCCGGGCAGCTCCGAGCCGATCACCGGCAACAGCGCGCTAATACGGTCGGCGACTTCGACGGCGTTGGCGCCGGCTTGACGGTAGACCGCCATCACGACTGTGGCGCCCGGTACGGGATAGCCGCGCGCCCAGAAGCGCATGCTCAAGCGCTCGTCCTGCACCGAGTCGTAAACTTGCGCGACGTCGCGCAGGTAAATCGGCGCACCGTTGCGCGTGCCGACGATCAAATCGCTATAAGCCGTGGCACTGTCGAGCTGTCCCTGCGGTCTGAGCAGCGCCGTCCCACTGGCGGCGTCGAACTGCCCGGCGCCGGTATAGCTCGTGCCATTCCTAATCGCCGTGGCTAGTTCATCGATGGCGATGTCGCGCGCCCACATGGCGGCGGGGTCGGCCTTGATGCGAATGGCCGACTTGGTGCCGAACACCGACACCCGCGAGACGCCGGCCAGAATGCTGATGCGTTGGCCGATCTGGGTGCTGCCGTAGTCGTACAGCTGGCCGCGCGTCACCGAGTCGCTGGTGAGCGCGATGTACATAATCGGTTGATCATTAGGATTGGTCTTGGAGAAAGTCGGCGGCGAAGGCAAATCCACCGGCAGGCTGCCGGTCGCCTGTGAGATCGCGGTTTGCACATCGGTGGCGGCGGCATCGATGCTTTTGCTGAGAGCAAACTGGAGCGTTATGCTCGTGTGCCCTTGAGTGCTCTTGGAAGTCACCAACTCCAATCCATTGATCTGCATAAATTGGCGTTCGAGCGGTGTGGCGATATTGTTTGCCACGGTCTCGGGGCTGGCGCCGGGATAATCCGCTTGCACCTGGATGACCGGATAATCCACCGCCGGCAGGTCATTGACCGGTAGGCGTAAATAGCTCAGCACGCCGAACACAATCACTGACGCGGTCATCACCGCGGTCAGCACCGGACGGCGAATGAACGGTTCGGAAAAATTCACCGCTTGTCTCCGGCCTTGGCCGGTGGCGGCGCCGCGCCGCTGGAGGCCGGCTCTGTGACGCGCACCTTGCCTCCCGGCGTGACGCCGAGCTGCCCTTTGACAATCACTCGTTCACCGGCTTTGACGCCCTCTTCGACGACAATCAAGTCGTCATGGCGCTGTCCGAGTTTCACCGGGCGGAGTTCCGCCGACGAATCGTTTTTGACGATGAAAACGAATGAGCCTTTAGCCGACACTTGCGGCGCCTCGGCGGGAACCAGCACCGCATCCCGCTGGGTTGCAAGAACCAGGCGAATTTTTGCGAAACGGCCGGGCCAAAAGCGCCGGTCGCCGTTGGCCAGCGTCGCCCGCAGCTTCACCGTGCCGCTGCCCTCTTGAATCGAGTTGTCGAGAAAAGTGAGTTTGCCTTCGCGCGCGCCAGCACTGTCGTCAGGCAAGCGCACTTCGACGCGCAAGCCGCGCTGCGCCATGTTGCGCTGCACTGCGGTCAGCTCGCTCTCAGTGACGGTGAAGTCGGCGTATATCGGATCCAAACGCTGGATCACCAGCAACGAGCCGCTAGTGGCCGCCACCACGTTGCCGACATCGACCGCGCGCTGGCCGGCCCGGCCGGTGATCGGTGAGCGAATCGTGCAGTAATCGAGATTGATGCGCGCGCTCGCCAGCGCGGCGCGGTTTTGTTTGACCGTCGCTTCAGCGGATTCCACGGCGCTCTTCTTGGTGTCATATTCTTGCCGTGAAACCGCTCTCGGATCGCTGACGTTTTCGACCCGCGCGAATGTTATTTTCGCTAAACTCAATCCCGCTTCGGCTTGAGCTACGTTGGCTTCGGCTTGCTGGAGTTGAGCTTGGTACGGCCGCGGGTCGATGGTAAAAAGCAAGTTGCCGACTTTTAAATCGGCGCCGTCGGTGAAATGGATTTGCGTGATGCGCCCGGAAACTTGCGGCTGGATCGACACCACTTCGCGGGCGACGATTTTACCCACGGCATCGATATAGAGCGGCACGTCCTGGCTGGTTGCCGGCGTCGCCGTCACCGGCGCGGGCGGGCGCTCGAAGTTCGCCGGTTCCTTCTTGCCGCAACCCGCAATGAGTGCCGCACAAACGCATACGGCGGCGAACCTAACGGTCGCCGCCGTATGCCAAGTCACGGGAATCAGTTTTACCTGAGAGAACACATTCAGGCGACCAGACGTTGTTCAACGGCGAGAGCGCCCTGCGCCTTCTTACGCATAGCTCTGCGCTCGAGCGCTTCCCATTCTCTTAGGCCACGGCGAATATAGCTGGGCTCCAAGTTGAGCAACGTGCAGATGGATACGAACGAGCAAAACCAATTCGCGTCGTCGCTAAACAGCCAATCCTTGGCCTCATCGAACAACCCACGCCGTTTGCCGTTAACCGCAAAGAGATTTTCTTGAAAGCAACGGATGCCGTCTTCCAATACCGCCAACAGCAGCGTGCGCTCCGGTTCAAGCGGAATCTTGCGGCGGAAGTTCGCCGCATAGTCCTCGGCGAGCAGGGTGTCGGGTTGAAACAGCGAACCGATCCGCTCATCCATTCCGGCGGTGCGTGTGCCGGTATTATTATTCGTGTTTTCCTTAAGTTCCATTTTACCCCTCCCCTTTGGATAAAAAGAAAAGTTTAAATTTTAATTGCCACTTTTCAACTGGCCAAAAGCTGCAACGCTTTCGGACTGTAGTAGCGCTTTACCGCGTCCTCTTTTAACCCCAGTCCCAAGAGCGCGAACCAAGTCGCCTGCGACACCAACTCTTCCCGACTAACCTTATAATCGATCGCCGGCGTCGTCGGACGCAAATGCAGCATCAAAGAAAACGCCACATGCTGGACGAACCAGACACCGAGATCGCGCCGGATCGGCGTCTCATGCGTCTCGCCGGCCGAGGCCGCCGCATGCAAACAGGCCGTGAATTTCTTGACCCACGCCGAAGCGAGCTTTTTATGCATCAATCTGACCAGTTCACCATCGCCGAGCAAACTGCGTACTAAAAGCGAATTGAGCGCCGCCCTATGGGTGTCACCGATGCGACCCAGCACATAATGCGAGATCATGAAATGCGCCATCATCACGAGCGTGGAAGTTGACGTTTCGAACTCAAGTATGCGGCTCGCTTCCGCGAATGTCGGGCCCTTGGAACAGGCATCGAGCATCGCCGCGTAGAGTGATTCCTTGCTCGGAAAATGTTTATATAAAAGCGCTTCCGAAACCCCAGCTGCCTGCGCTAACTCTTTAATCGTCGTGCCGTCGAAACCTTTTTCAGCGAAAATATCCTGCACCGCCTCAACGATCGCTTCCTTGCGCGCTTCCGCAGTTAACCTCGGTATATTCCGCATGAGGAATAGTTAGTTAGCATTTACTCACTAACCTTGTCAAGAGAATTATACGAGATTTTTCTTCTGTTGAATAAAAGCCGTTAACACGCTGATCTAATTTAACTATTTTAATAAAACTTCCGTCTGTTGCGAGCTGAGATCCATGCCTTACTAGGACAAGAAGAATGTGACAACTTTGTATCGATTGCAGCCTGGCTTTACTTCGTGTTTAAACAACGCCGAGATGACGCGTGAACCATAGCTGGGCGAATTATCCCCGCAACGAGCTCTGCCAGCGTTGCTTACAGGCTACCGCGACGTGCAGTCGCTCGAGATGTTGCTCCATTTGCTTGCTGCCCTGCTTGACCGGATGCTTGGCAAAAAAACTATTCACGTCGGCTTCGAGTTCCTTCGTCACCAAGCCAATGATGCCTTCGCACATGCGGGGGATCGAGTTGTCCGGATACTGCCGCAGCATCTCTTCCCAGTGTGATTTCATGAACACCCATGCTTTGTCGCGCGCGTGGCGGTTCAAAAGAATGCCGCGCATCAAATACGGAGAATTTTGCGTGCGCACTTCCCCATTGATCGTTAGATCCAGCGTATGATCGATCAGTTGCGGGTCGCGAAAGTTTCCCAGCGCGAACAGATAGCGGGTTTCTTCCTGCGGCGTTTGGGCAGTTTTAAACCGGCGCGAAAACATTTCGTAGTCGTCGCTGCCGCCGGTATGAGCCACAATCGCTACCAGGGCGGGAATCAGATTGCGGTCGACGTCATCGGTGCCCTTTTGGTGAGCGGCGAATAATTCTTGCGCGCGCGTTTGTGTCGGCTCGTCGTTGGCAACCGTTCCCAAGGCGCCGATCAAATCGCCGCGCAGCTGACTCGCCAGTTCACTTTCGCCCGCTTTGACCGTCCAGCCCAAGCGCGCCACCGCCGGCGCGATCAAGGCGCGCAGCCGCTTTTCCAATTCGGCGCATTGTCCGTCGTCGAGAATGCGCGCGAGATGGTGGCTGGAACCGATGACGGTGGTCCACACATTGACGTCGTCTTCGTCGCGCAATAGCTCGATCAAATCGAGATAGTCAGTCAGCGAAGTGGGTCCGGCAAGCGTTGTCGCCCAGGCGTCGTTCATCAAGCCGAAGCGTTCAACCGCCGAAAGAGTTTTGGCCAATCCACCTTTCAGCGCCGTCGCAAGCTCGGCGCTGTAACGAACACGGTAAAAACCATGGCCGCCGGCGTTCACCACCGCCGATTCGATGTCATCAGAAAACTCGACGCGCTGCTCGGCACCGGTCATGAGCAGCGTTTTAGTGACTGTTCCGCCGCGCGTGCCGACGCGCAGAAAAATCGGCACATGCCAGCGCCGCGCCAGATCCGTCCCATCCTGAATGTAACGAAAGATCTGTTGGGAGAGCACAAGTGTCTTGCCCTCTTTCATCACGCTGATGAGCGGATAGCCCGGCTGAAAAATCCAGGTATCCATCAGCGCCCGCACCGGCTGCTTGGTCGAGTCTTCCAAGGCGTCCCACAAATCGGTGGTCTCGGCGTTGTCATACTGATGGCGCTGGAGATACAAGCGGATGCCGTCGCGAAACGCGTCGGCGCCGAGATATTGCTCCAACATGCGCAGTACCGACGCGCCCTTCTCATAGGTGAGCACATCGAACATGCCCGCCGCTTCTTCCGGCTTCTCGACGGGAAACTCGATGGGGCGCGTGCTCTTGAGGCCGTCCACTTGCATCGCCGCCGCGCGCGACACGGTAAAACTATCCCAGCGCCGCCATTCCGGCTTCCAAGCATCGACCGCGAGCATTTCCATAAATGTCGCAAAGGCTTCATTCAGCCACAAGCCGTTCCACCAGCGCATCGTCACCAGATCGCCGAACCACATATGCGCGTTCTCGTGCGACACCACGTCGGCGACGCGCTCAAGCTCCGCGCGCGTGGCGTTCGCCGCGTCGACCAGCAGGGCGGTTTCGCGAAAAGTGATCGCGCCCAAATTTTCCATGGCGCCGGAAGCGAAATCAGGGATCGCGATCAAATCCAGCTTATCGCCGGGATAAGGAATGGCGTAATAAGCGCCGAAATGTTCCAGCGACGCCTTGCCGATATCGACGGCGAAATTCGCCAAGCGCTTTTTCCCCGGCACGGCCCACACGCGCAGCGGCGTGTTGCCGACCCTCACCGGCTCCGTCGCTTCAAACTCGCCGACGATGAAGGCGACCAGATAGGTCGACATTTTCATCGAGTCGGCGAACACCACTTCCTTTTTGCCGGTTCCCGGCAAAGGCGTCTCGCGAATCACGCCGGCATTGGAAATCGCCGTCAGTTTTTCGTCGACCACCAAAGTCACTTGGTAGACCGCTTTGAACGCCGGCTCGTCCCAACAGGGAAATGCCCGGCGCGCGTCGGTCGACTCGAATTGCGTCGACGCCAGCGGCTGCTCTTTGCCGTCCGCCCCTTTGTAAGTACTGCGATAAAAACCGTGCAGCTTGTCGTTCAAAATGCCGCTGAACTTGATCGACAACTCGCTTCGTCCAACCGGCAAATCCGCCGGAAAACTGAAACAGGCTCGTTCATGGTCATGATCCAAGGCAATGTTGCCGGATAGCAGTTTTCCCTTGGCATCCTTGATCGACACAGAATCGATCGCGAGTTCCGCGGCATTAGTCACGATCATGCCTACCGGCTGGTGAATGTGAATCGTCACTTGTTCCTCGCCGGTAAACGTCCAAGTCGTGAGATCCGGAGTCAACCGGATCGCATAACGCTCCGGTGTAACCGTCGTCGGCAAACGATGGGAAAGCTGTGCGGCCATAACAAACTCCTCGCTCGAATAGTTAGTGAATCTGCAAGTCAAAAATCCCTTATGCAAAATATAAAGAACGCCGCGTGCACTAGCAATTAGGACGCAACCGCGGCGCCGTCGAGCGCGGCGATCTTAACCCGCCACGGTTTGATCAATAGTCCCGTAAGTACCACCGATAGCGATAAGGTCGCCACCAATCCCCAGAGTACCGAGCCGTAGCTTTGGGTTTGATCGTAAATATATCCCGCGATCACCGGACCCAACGCGCTGCCCCACATATAACAGAAGGTCATGTTGCCGCGAATCGTCGCGAAGTGCTTGCGGCCGAAAAAATCGCCGATGATCGCCCAAGTTACCGGGAAGGCCGCATCGAGCGCCGAATAAAGTATCGCGAATAGCCAGAGCGACAGCGTGGATTGGCCGAAAGTCAGTATGACGATAGCACTGAGCGGCAAGACCATCCACAGCGACAGCAGCCGCGGTTTGTTGACCCGGTCGGCAATCCAGCCGAGCAGAAAGTGAAACAATAAGTTGAGTAGCGCGAAAACACTCAACAACACCGCGGCCCGTTCCTGGCTTATGCCTTTCCAAACCATGATTGGAATAAAATGCACCATCAACGTGCTCTGCGTGCCAACCCGCACCAACATGGAAAACGCCAGGGACCAAAAGGCCAGACTCTTTAGCGCATCCTTGGCGGTGACGTCGGTGGCAATCATGCGAGCGCTTGACGACCCATCCGCCGTGACGCCTGAACGAAACGGATCGGGCGGCGCGTCGCCGTCGGGTTGCAGGCCGATACTTTCCGGCGAACGCACAACTTTCAGACTTAACGGAATACAAATTACTAGAAAAGCACAGCCGGCGAAAAACGCACCCCAACGCCAACCGAAATAAGTTACCGTTGCGGCGAGCACGGGAGTAATGAGCGTACCGCCGATGGTGACCGCTGATCCGACCACGGTCATCGCCCGCGCCCGTTTGCGGATGAACCAGTTATTGGCGATCACCATCGGCGTTTGAATAAACCCAGCGGAGTAAGCCAGTGAGATCAATCCCAGGTAGACCACCAGAAATGCGGTGTAGTTATTAACCCACGAGAGCGCGATGTAGCCGACACCCGCGAGCAAGGCGGCGGTTACCATCAACGGCCGCGGCCCAAAGCGGTCGACGAGATAACCGATCACCGGCGCTTCGATGGCACCCTCCGCGCGCGCCAGCGAGAAGGCCAGTGAAGTCTGCGCCCGGTTCAATCCCAGGTCTTGGCTCACGGGCAAAAAGAAAACGGTGAAGCCGAAACCATGCAGCCCGCCGCCAATAACCCGCAGCGCCGAAACCAAACCGACCATCACCCAGCCGGCGTAGAGATTTGAAAAAAAACTTTGTTTGCCAGGTAAGCTCATCAGAGTTGTTAGCGAAGAAAGGGCGTATTTCGAATGGCCAACGATGCAGAATTTTTATTTTTGCACTTTGCGCTCGTTGCGGTTAACTTCCGATGCCGGTTTCAGACCGACTTGCTGGCATAGTCAGAGCGTTCGCGGTGATTGATAATTTTTCCATTTACCGCTCCACTCGCCGGGCTCGCCAAATACATAACCACATCGCGCATATAATTCGGCGGACGAATTCGGCCGGACGCCACGGCGTGCTTGATGTATTCGGCGCTTTTACCGCGGCGCCACATCGCCGTGTCCGTGCCGCCCGGCTCGATGGCGTTGATGGTCACGTCGACGTTCAGTTGCGCTAATTCAGCGGCAAAGCTTTTGGTGAACGACTCCAAGCCGCCCTTGGAAGCGGCGTAAGCGGAGTTGGCCGCATTGCCCTTCACGTGTCCCGAGGAAACATTGATGATGCGCCCATAACGGCGCGCGATCATGGCGCGTGCCACCGCCTGGATGCACAGAAACACACCCTTCAGGTTGACCTCGATCACCCGATCCCAAACATCCTCCGGCATTTCGACGACCGGATGTTTGATCATCACGCCGGCGCCGTTGAAAAGTATGTCGATCTTTTTGTCTTCCTCGACAATCGAGCTGACGACACTTTCGACCTGTGCGCGATCGGTCACGTCAAGCCGCGCGCCGTGCACTGAACAATCGACAGCGCGCATTTCGGCGACCGCTAGATTGATCGCTCCATCGTTGCGCGAAGCGATCCAAACCTTGGCGCCAGCCTTCGCCATGGCCTCGGCCATGGCGCGCCCGATCCCGGTGGCGCCGCCAGTGACGAGCGCCACATGGCCGGCTAACGAATCGCTTTTCTCCACTGGTTGGGTCATCACAGTCAAAGATAAAATCTAGCGGCGGAGTATCTGGAAGGTAAAGTAGACTGATTCACGCCGACAAGACAAGCAGTCCTTGACCTAAATGAAAGCGAACGCGAGTAGAGGCAATCAGTTCTCCATCAGCGGCTTGAGTCGCTGGATCAGATCCGGCGACGGCACGCCGGCCTCTTTGATCAGCGCTTCGACATCTTCGCCGCTCAAGGGTGCGACATCGAGACCTTTCTTTTTCGCGTCGGCGAGCAGTTCCGGATCGTTCATCATTTTGTTAAATCCGTCGCGCAGCAACTTCACTCGATCGGCAGGCATGCCCGGCGGGCCGAATAATGGCCGGCCCATGTCGTCGGGGATGAGCAGAATCTTCGCCAGACGGCGGTGCAGCTCGCTGCTCTTATTTTTGTCCATCACCTCCCACAACGTCGGCACGCTCGCCATGCGCGGATCGCGCTTCACACCGCCCTGCACGAGCACACGCGCGAACCCGCTCTTTGCCCACGTGCGCAGCGGCTCGCTGCCGAAGTACGCTTGAACGGTGCCGCTAAAGCAGTGAACTTCGCCCTTCTCGATGGCAAGGTTCACATCGGCCGCGCCTGGATAACCCGGCACGATCATGAGCTTGAGTCCGAAGGTATCTTGCAGCAAGCGCGGGAAATAATACGCCGCGGTGCCGATGCCGGTGGAACCGCACCTGGGCGTTTCCGCCACCGTGCGCATATCCTCCAAAGTTTTGATCCCGGTGTCGGCGCGCATATAGAAAATCCGTTCGGTCTTGTCCGGCGAGCCGATGAAACTGAACTTGAACCAATCGTACTGAACTTCCTTCTTCCCCGTCACCTGCTCGATATACATCGCCGGACTGACGACACCGAGGGTCAAGCCATCGGGCTTGGCCACGCCATACACATAATTTGCCGCGATCATCGAACCGCCGCCGGTCATGTTCTGCACGACAAACGTCGGATTGCCCGGCACATATTTCCCCCAATGTTGAGCAATCAGCCGCGCCCACAAATCAAACGCTCCGCCCGCGGCAAAGCCAACGCGAATCTGCACGGTCTTGCCCTGGTAAAATGGTGTCTGGGCCGCAACCGGCGCAACCGCGATTAAGCTGAGCGATAATAGAAGTAACAAACTTCTCTTCATGCCAATTGCCTCTCAAGTTTGATATTTGGCGGTCGAACATGCGCAACTACAGGTTCCTATCGCCCCACCTATAGCTTCGAATCGAGAGCATGTCTGAATTCGCGTAAAGCTACTTGGTCGAATACAAAGCACTGAAAAAACCGCTCTGCTCCAATCCGCGTAAAATCGAGCCATCGATCTGATCGTCGACGGAGAGCGGCCGCAGCTGCAGCTCGCTTTTTTCCAAAAACGATTTGATCAGCGCGATGCCGGCCCGTTGGGATAAGGAACCCTCGGGACGTAGTTCAGATAGGTGCGCTGGGTTTCTGCTTGGATCAGCGCGTCGTCGATTTTCAGCCGGTCTTTAATGATCTTCTTTGAATACGCCAGGTCGTTTTTGAAAACCGCAATCGCCTCGCCGATCGCGCGGACAAAGTTGCGCGCCACTTCCGGATTTTGGCGCAGAAACAATTTCCGTGTCACTACTCCCGCTGACTGATAGTCCGGAATGACATCGGCCAGGTCGACCAACTCACGAAAGCCTTCCTGCTTGGCCACCGCCAAGGTCGGCAGCGAAATCGGCCCGCCGAAAATCTTCTTGCTCTGCATGCCGGAAAGAATCGGCGGCACGCCGCCCATCTGAATAATCGGCACGTCGGTTTCCGGCCTGAGCCCCATTTATCGAGGGCAAGACGCAGCAGCGCATCGGTGGCCGAACCAAAACGAGTGACCCGACCCTTGAGATCCTTAGGCTCGCGAATTTCCGGGCGCACGATAATCGAGAACGGCGGCTTAGTCACCAGACCGACGATCATCACCGCGTCGCTACCCTGCGCATTGACGCGCATGACCGGCTCGATGCCTTGAATGCCGAGCTGCGTCGTCCCACCTAGCAACGACTGCATCGCCGGCGAGCCGGCGACATAAATCAACTCCACATCGAGATCGTATTTGGCGAAGATTCCCTTATCGACCGCGATCCACGGAATCACCGCCGAGCCGGAGATCGAACTGTAAGCGACGCGGAGTTGCGTCGGCGCCTTGCTCGCCGCAAACAGCGGCGATGCAAAGAGAATTGCGCTCAACGCAACAAATCGAGCAAGTAACATCGCAATTCCCATTTCAGACGTCCGACTTCTGACTTCTGACCTCCGACTGCCGATTAGCCTTCCGCACGGAGCATCTTGCCGCCGACTTCGACTGGCCTGGCGTCGATCAAAACGAAGGCCATCACGCAAGGCTCGCTGCCGCGATTGACCCAGTTATGAATCGTGCCGCGCTGCACCAGCACATCACCGGCCTTCAAATGGACGACAGTGTCATCGAGCTCCATATCGATCTCGCCCGACATCACGACGGCATAATCGACGGAATCCGTCCGGTGGTTGCGCGGCGCCACCCCGGGACCAAACTCGACAACACGAAAAACTGTGCCGTTTTTGAACGTCGTGCCGACCTGCCGAAGTCCATCGTCGATGTCACCGGTGTTGTCGACTGGAAAAGATTCCGTCGTCCAGACCACACAAGCTGACTGCCTCGGCCGGCTCGAGACGAGATTTTTGGAGATCTCGTCGATCTTGACGACCGCCCGTCCGTTCACATCATGCCCGGTGACTACCCGTCGTATTTGCAGTGCCATTGTCTCTTTCCCTCCGTGAACGTGGCCATCATCAGTCTCTGTGGATACGATCTGCTCGCTCCCGATGTCATGATATCCCCGCAGTCATCTCAAAGTCGCGCTGAACGATCGCATTCTGGCGATTGATATAGGACGTCGCCTCGTCGCTCATCATCTCCATTTCCTCGATCACATCGCGCGCCGGTCAAGGCAATCGGCAAAGAGACGACTCGCTCCCGGCCTTCAATGTTCAACTCTGCGACCTGTCGGTTACAACACGAAACCCGAAACCTAAGACTCTAAACCTACTTCGCTTCAGGTATCTCCAGTCGCCCCACGCGTTTGATCGCGTCGGCGAGCATCTTGGCGTCCTTGTCCCAGAATTTTTGGAACTCGGGCGCGTCGAGATAGGCGATCGGGGTCTGAAGCTTTTCCATGGCGGTTTTGAACTCGGTAGTGTTCACCGCCTGGCGCACCGACTCGCGGATACTTTTCATAACCACCTCCGGTGTCCCGCGCGGCGCGAACAGTCCGGCCCAGATATAAAACTCGATGTCGTATCCCAGCTCTTTGAAGGTGGCCACCTCCGGCAGGGACGCGACCCGTTTGGCGCCCCAACCGGCAAGAGGCCGCAGTTTGCCGGCTTTGATATGCGGGATCACAACTGCCGGTCCGGATGCAAGCGTATCGACGTGACCACCGAGAATCGCCGTGAGCGCCGGCCCGGCACCGGAATATGGCACATGCTTCAGGTTGATACCTGCGCCGTGCGAAAGCATCTCCATCGCCATGTGCAAGGTCCCGTACACACCGGAGGACGAAAATGAAATCTGTCCCGGACGTTTCTTGGCGTCATCGACAAACTCCTTGACGCTTTTCCACGGCCGATCGGCGCTAACGACGAAGATCGTCGGGTCTGCGGAAATTAGAGCGATGGGAATGAGCTGGTCCATGGTGTAGGCGGGCTTGCGGTCGAAGAGTTTGTCCGCCTCTGGAATGATCGAGATGCTGGATAACGCCATCAGCAAGTTATAACCGTCAGGCTTGCTGTTGGCGACGAAAGACATTCCCACGGCGCCCGCCGCGCCGACTTTATTGGCGACCACCACCGGATTTTTCAGCACCTTCTCCAACGCCGCCGCAACCGGACGGGCCATGAGATCGGCGACGCCGCCGGGCGGAAATGGCGCAACGATCGTAATCGGACGGTCGGGATATTTCTCCTGCGCCACCGAGTCCGCTAGAAGGCCGAATAGCAAAATGACTAGTACCGGGAAAACACTGCGCCGGCATAAACAGATCCGGTCTCGACTAAAAATGGCCGTCATACTTCACCTCCGAGATGCGAAGATAGAGGACCGAGAATCGAAGTTCACTAGCCTCAATCTTCGATTCTCCATCATCGGTTTTACCGTTTTAACATCTACTCTTTGGCGGCGGCAATTCCGGATCGTTGCCGCCAATCCGCCTTTTTCATGACAAACGAAATAATGCTCGATAACAAGAGCGCCACCCCGACCGCCAGCAACACCACAGCGATAGGCCGGGTGACAAAGATCGCGTAGCTGCCCGATGACATTGACAACGACTGGCGAAAGCTCATCTCCATCATCGGCGCCAGCACCAGCCCCAATACTACCGGCGCGGTCTCGAAGTCAAACTTGCGTAGCCCGTAGCCGAGGGCGCCCATCGCCGTCATGATACCGACGTCAACAACGCTGCCGTTGACTGCGTAGACGCCGAGAACGCAAAAAATCAGGATCGCCGGATAAAGCAGCGGATAAGGTATGCGCAGCACATTGACAAATATTCCGACCAACGGCAGATTCAAAATCAACAGCACCACATTGCCCACGTACATGCTGGCGATGAAACCCCAAAAGATCTCCGGCTGCTGCGAGATCAAGAGCGGGCCGGGGGCGACACCATGTACCATCATCGCCGCGATCATCACCGCCGGTATCGGCCCAGACGGCACACCCAGCGCAAGCATGGGAACAAACGCACCAGAGGTCGCCGCATTATTCGCCGACTCGGGACCGGCGACACCTTCGATGGCCCCCTGGCCAAAGCGCTCGGGATGCTCGGAGAGACGCCGCTCGACGGCGTAGGAAACAAATGACGAGATGATGTGGGCCGAGCCGGGAATGATACCGATCGAAAAGCCCAGAACCGTCCCTCGGCCAATCGGCCAGAGCGAAGCGCTCCATTCATCGCGCGACGGCAGGAGTTCCCTCAGCCGCGGCTTTTTGACCTCGACCGCGGTCGGCTGCCCCGCGGTCAGTAAAATTTCTGAAAGACCGAAGAGCCCTACCGCAACCGGCACCACGCCGATGCCGTCGCCCAATTCCACTAGGCCGTAAGTGAAGCGCGAGAAACCGGTCATCGGATCGATGCCGATCATACCTAAGAGCAGTCCCAGCGCCGCCATCGCGAGAGCTTTGATCATGGAACCGCCGCTCATATAGGCGAGCGCGACCAGACCCAAAAGTAACAGTGTGAAATACTCCGGCGGTCCGAAGCGCAGAGCGAAGCTCGCCAACGGCGGCGCGAGCAACATGAGTGCGACGACGCTCACCGTCCCGGCGATATAGGAGCCGACGGCAGCGATGGCCAATGCCGGTCCCGCCCGGCCATTGCGCGTCATCGCGTAGCCGTCGATGCAGGTCATGACCGAGGCGGCCTCGCCAGGGATGCGCATCAGAATCGAGGTCGTCGAGCCGCCGTACATGGCGCCGTAATAAATGCCCGCGAGCAGAACGATAGCCGAAGTTGCATCCAGACCGAACGATGCGGGCAGCAGTAAGCTAATGCCGGCAAGCGGACCCACTCCCGGCAAAACGCCCACGAGAGTGCCGATCACGCAGCCGACAAAAGCATAGAGCAAGACATTCGGCGCAAGCGCGACGGAAAATCCGAGATAGAGATTTTGCAGAGTTTCGGCCATGGAAGAAATGAAAAATTAAAAATGTAAAAGTAAAAAATCCACTCTGTCAGTCCTTACTTTTTAGTTTAAATTTTGAATTTTTCATTTCCGTCAAAACCCCAGCGCTCCCAACGGTAGAGGAACCCGCAAGAGCGTGTGAAACAGGTAGAACGAGCCGAACGCTAGCCCCAAGGCAAGACCTGTGGTCACCCTCCAGCCGCGCCTCTCGACAACTTTGAGCAGGAAGCCAAGCACGAGCACGACCGTGAGACGGTAGCCAAGACGCTCGATGCCAAGCGCCGCAAAGATACAGGCCGCGAAAATCGCCAGGGCGTGACGCCATTCGGACCAAAGAATCGAAGAAAGCGTCGGCGCGCGCCCGCCGGTCGCTACGAGGAAGATTCCGAAGATTAGCAGCAGCGAAGCGAGCAGGATCGGAATATAAGCCGGCCCCGGCTGGCGAAATGTCCCGAGCGGCAGAACACGGCTCTCCCAGATCACGAACAGAGAGAAGACGACGAGCGCGCTCCCCGATAGCCGGTCGGTGGTCAAATCTTCGCTTCTTTCAATTCCGCGTGCCTTAATTCATTGCGTTCTTTGCAGCCAATTCTCTTATCTTCTTTGGTTCAAGACCCTACTTATGAAACTCCCTCGTCCCCGCATACGCGTGCGGATTGACCAGCGCGTGCTCTTCTTGCATCAGCCAGGCGATCTCCGCCGCCATGGGCACGCTCGCCGCTTCCATCGACGCGTGCGCCGCCATCTTGCAGTATTTCAGCGTCGTCTTATCGAACTTGCCGATCTCCTCGCCCCACTTCCACGCTTCGGTTGGCAACCGATCGTGCGGCACGACGCGGTTAATCAAGCCAGCGTCCAGCGACTTTTTTGCGTCCCAGTTTTGGCCGGTGAGGATCAGTTCGAAAGCCAGCTTGGTCGGAATCAACGTCTTAAACATCGTCGCGATGATCGGGTATGGCAGGAATCCGCGCATGATCTCCGGCAAGCCGAAGATCGCTTTGTCCGAAGCGATGGCCAGATCATGCGGCAACAACAAAGTAATTCCTGCACCGAGACAGAAACCGTTCACCACCGCGATGGTGACTTTGGGGAATGTCCGAATAACTTCGGCGACGTGGTAAGCGCGCGGCTCTTTGCGCCGATCCGTGCCGCGATTCTGTCCGCCCTCGGTGGGAAACTCCGAAAGATCGCGCCCGGCGCAGTAAGCCACATTTCCTGCGCCGGTGGTCAGCACGACGGCGATCTCGTCATTGTTACGCAGCTCCTCGAAGACCGCGAGAATCTCACGAATCGCATCGCGGCTGAGCGCATTGCGCTTCTCCGGCCGGTTGATCGTAAGCAGCGCTACGGCGCCGCGGCTTTCTAATATTGTGAACCTCCCTTGCTTGTTCATGTTGGAATCCTTTCAGCGGCTTCGTTATTTTCTAGGCGAATAACACCGCTGCCGAGACCGGTCAACCGCATCGATTGTCGTATTCAAACTATCTTGCAACAACAGCCGCGATCGGTTATCCCAATGGCCAATGGACTCGACGATTCGCCAGCTTAGCGGTTCGGCCTACGTCGTTATCGGGCCGGAAGGCGCGACCCACTTCGCCATTATCAAGGCGCGCGACAGTAGCGCTGCGCTCATCGACGCCGACATCCGCCGTATCGACGAAGTCGAAGCAGCGCTGCGCCTGACCGGCTGTGCCAAAGTCAGTTATTTGATCGACACCCACGAACACTTCGACCACACTTCGGCGAACTTTTACTTCGCGCAACGCGGAGTGCCGATTGTCGCCAGCGCCGGCTGCGTTCAAGCGATGAAGGATGACGGCGCGGCGGATTTCACGCGTATGCTTAAGCCGGTGCCGGAGCTGTATGAGCGCTTTCCCGGTCTTCGTCTAACCCTGCCCGACGTCGTGTTCAATGAAACGACCCAAGTCAAACTGCCGAGGGTGACGCTGCATTTGCAATACCGCGCTGAGAACGGCCACAGCCACAGCAAGGGCGACACCACGATTTACTTCGAAGAAGAAGAAGTTTTCATCGCCGGGGATTTACTCTACACCGCACTGTTCGAAACCCATTACAAACATCTGGTGCCGGGCCATGGACCGACTGTCGAGGGCGAGCAAAGCGGCATGGCATACTTTAAAAGGACGCACGACTATCTCGAAGATTTTCACGGTCATCTTGAAGAGCTCAAATTCGACCGCAAGAGTGAGTCTGAAGTCGCACAACATATGCAGAGCGGCGCCTACGCCGCTCTCGGCAAGAGCCGCATGGTAGAGAGAAACATCAATCATTTTTTAACAGAAAGGTGGTTCTAGATGCATTTCATTTTGATTTTGATTCTGATCGTTCAGATTGGCTTACCGGCGCTCGTTCGCGGCCAGGACGGCCACACTGCCAAACTCATCGAGGGCGCGAAAAAGGAAGGCGCGCTGGTTTGGTACACCTCGACTAGCGTGGAGGACATCACCCGTCTCTTCGCCGCTTTCAACAAGCGCTATCCATTTATCAAGACCGAATATTTCAACGCCGGCTCGGCCCGGCTTTACAACCGTATTCTCAATGAAAGCCGTGTCGGCAAGATTTTCTTCGATCTAGTGGCGGTGCGAGGGGTGGAAACGCAGCAGTTGATCAGCGGTGGTTTTCTCCAGCCCTACGTGTCTCCCGAAGCCGCCGCCTACCCGGCCGGCTTCAAAGATACCAAGGGATATTGGGTCGACTACTTCGACGCCTACAACATCCTCGCTTACAACACCAAGCTGGTATCCAAGGAGCAGGCGCCGAAGAGCTGGGAGGACCTGCTCGATCCGCGCTGGAAGAGCAAGATTTCCATGGATGACGAGATGTACTCGTGGTACGCCGCCATATCCGTCGCTTGGGGCCGGGAACGAGCGCAACGTTACATGAGAGCGCTGGCTAAACAGGATATCCAATTTCGCAATGGCCAGTCTCTGATCGCGCAGCTGCTGGCGGCCGGTGAATTTCATCTGGGCGTGGCATTGGCCCATCGCATCGAAAAAATGAAAGAACAAGGCGCGCCGGTGGAATGGGTCACCACCCTCGACCCGATCACGGCGTCGTTGCATCCCATCGCGGTTGGCGCGAAAGCTCAACATCCCAATGCGGCAAAACTGTTCATCGATTTCGTCCTGTCCAAAGAAGGGCAACAGCTCGTGTTGGCGATCGGCCGCACGCCGTCTCGTCCCGGCATCGATACCAAGATGCAGGCGAAAAATTTGAAACTCTTCCCGATCGCGCCCGAGCTCGGCGAGCAATACAACAAATATCAAAAAGAGTTCCGCGAAATCTTTCGCCAGTAAAGTTCATGTTGTGAATTGGTAACCATACTGGAGAAATACATTTCACGACGAAGGTCACAAAGAGCACGAAGGTTAAGAGATATTACGTCCGAACCCCTTCGTGTCCTTTGTGACCTTCGTGGTGAGTAACATCTTTCCTTTATGAGCATCCTCACATTCATCGCCGTTGTCGCCTGTGCTATCGTCGTCAGTTCGGCACAGGCTGCCGAGAAACTGCGCGTCGCCTACCCTGCCATCGCCCCTGGCTCGACGCCGGCCTGGGTCACAGCTGATAAAGGTCTGTGGCGCAAGTACGGCTTCGATGTCGAACCCATACTCGTGAGCGGCGGAGCCCGTGCAGTGCCGGCGTTGATCGGCAACAGCTTGCAGTTTCTAGTCGGCTCGGACACGGCGATGATTGACCAACTGGCTCAACAGTTGCCAGCTCGAATAGCGGCGTGACCTTGAGCGAATGGAGATGAAACATGCCTGTTTATATGGATCGCCATTACATCGAAGGTGCGACTCGACATGCCATTGCAGATGCGCACCAGAAGGATCTGGCGCTTCAGGATAAATATCAAGTCAAGTTTTTGACCTACTGGTTTGATGAGACGCGCTCTACCGCGTTTTGTCTCATCGAGGCGGCCAATCGAGAAACTATTGAACGAGCCCATAACGACGCTCACGGCTCTGTCCCCAATGAAGTCCTTGAGGTCGATCCCACGGTGGTGGACGCGTTTTTGGGGCGGATCAAAGATCCTCCGCCTATGGATGGGTCACCGGGAAAGACAGGGGAGATTGCCATTGATTCCGGTTTTCGCGCCATCATGTTCACGGATTTGAAAGATTCGACGCTGATGACGACACTTTATGGAGACGCCAAGGCGCTACATCTGCTTCATGTCCACAATGCGCTGACCCGCAACTCGCTTAACGCGCTCCGAGGACGTGAGATCAAGCACACAGGCGACGGAATCATGGCCTCCTTTGCCTCGGTACCGGATGCGGTGAAGTGTGGGATTGCCATCCAGAAGGCGTTTACCGCGTATAATCAGCAACACCCGGAGACGCCGCTGTATTTACGTATTGGGCTGAGTGCCGGCGAACCCATCGAGGAACATGGCGACCTTTTTGGCAAGGCGGTTCAGTTGGCGGCGCGCCTTTGTGCGCAGGCTGAACCGGGCCGGATTCTAGTTGATCAGGTGGTGCTGGACCAATGGCAAGGCAAAGAGTTGCCGTTCACGGATTTGGGTGAAGTAACCCCCAAAGGTTTCGATCACGCCATCCGCATCTACGAAGTCAACTGGAACCATTAACGACTACCTCTGAAGTCCCGCACCGTTGAGTGAATTATCGCATGGCGTCCTTGCTCCAAGCGCAATTCCGAAGTATTCTCATGGAAATTTTCCGATGCATACACAGAGTTTTCTGCCACCGTCGAGCCGATTCACTGCCATCGGAGTTTTCTGCTTTCTAGTATTCGGGATAGGTCACCAATCAATCAGCACGCCACAATCCGCACTCTCGTTTCCTGCATATCTTCAGCGCGGCAACCAGGTTCAAGAGAATTATCAATCTTACAGCAAGCATCTCGGTGGCTACTATAAATCTCTCGTCAACACTTTAAGGAAGATTTGTTGTTCCAAGTATGGATATCGATGTTAAGCCGAAATACCCGTGCAAAGATTCCCCCCGGCAACCGCTCATCGATAGCCTTCCGCCTGCATGCTGAACAGCCGCGCGTAGGTGCCTTCTTGGCGCATGAGTTCCTCATGCGTGCCGAACTCGGCGATTTGGCCGTCCTGAATGACGACGATACGGTCGGCCATGCGCACGGTGGAAAAGCGGTGCGAGATGAGAATCGCCATCTTGCCTTCGGTGAGTTCTTGGAAGTGGCGGAAGATTTCATATTCGGTCGCGGCGTCGAGGGACGCGGTAGGTTCGTCCAAAACTAGAATTTCCGCATCGCGCATAAAAGCGCGCGCCAGCGCGATCTTCTGCCATTGACCGAGTGACAATTCTTGCCCCCCATGAAACCAGCGGCCGAGCATGGTCTCATAACCTTCCGGTAAATTTTCGATCACCGCATCGGCGCCGCTTTTCCGCGCCGACTCGGTAATGCGATCCATATCGTTCAGCGCATCGATCTGGCCGAAGCCGATGTTCTCCCGTGCCGGCAAGTGATAGCGCACGAAATCTTGGAAGATAACACCGATTCGCTTGTGTAACTCGAGCGCATCGAGGGTGCGAATGTCGATGCCGTCGATCAAGATCGTGCCTTCGGTCGGATCATAGAGGCGGCTCAAAAGTTTGATCAGCGTCGTCTTGCCGGCGCCGTTATGGCCCACCAACGCGATCTTTTCGCCGGGGCGAATGATGAGGTTAATATCGCGCAGCGCCCATTGGCCGTTGTCCGGATAGCGAAAACCGACGCCGCGAAATTCGATGCCGCCAACGAGCGGCGTTGGCAGCTTTTGATCGCCGGCGGTTAAACCGATCTGCGGCTGCAAGCCGAGAAACTCGAAAAAGTTGGCCATGAACAGATTGTTCTCATAGATGTTGCCGATGGCGGCAAGAATAGACTGAAACGTCGCTTGCCCTTGGCGGAAGATCGCCAAGTAGAGCGTCATGTCGCCGAGCGAGATTTTTCCGTGCACGGTGTGCAGTACGATCCAAGCGTAGGAGCCGTAAAAGCCCGCCGTGGTGATCAAGCCCAAACCAAAGCCCGCCAGAGCGCGCCGCCGCGCCAGCGCTTTATCTTCCTGAAAAAACTTTTCGAATAGCGTCATGTAGCGCTTGAGCAAGGTGTCGCCGAGATTGAAAAGCTTGATCTCCTTAACCGCGCTATCTTCGGTTAACAAGCGCGAGAGATAATTGATCTGCCGCGATTCCGGCGCGCGCCGGGTGAGCAAGCGAAATCCCTGTTCGGAGAAGCGCGTTTCCGCGATGAACGCCGGAATACTGGTCGCCAATAAAATCACCACGAGCCAGGGACTGAAGCGCAGCAGCAATACCGCGAAGGAAATCATCGTGATGCTGTTCTGCACGATTTGGAAAGTATCGTTAATCAGCTCCGTCGGTTTGTAGCCGCCCTCGCGGCGCGCGTTCTGCAGGCGGTCATAGAACTCCGGGTGCTCGAAGAAAGATAGATCCATGGTCAACGCCTTGCGGATAATCTCGCCGCGAATGCGGTTGGCCAACTGAAGCTGGATCAATTGCTGAATCAGCCGGCGGCCCTGATTGATCCCGGCGCTGAGCAGGAAAAGAATCAGTTCGAAAATCAGGTAGAGAAACACCTTCTGGGTGCGCGCCGGATCAGAGCCGTTCTGGATCGACGCGACGACGCCATCGACGATCAGCTTTCCGACCCATGCCTGCGTCGCCGGCAGCAGCGCGCCGCCGACGGTGAGCAGGCCCAATCCACCGGTGGCCCAACGGTTAGTCTGCCAAACCAACTGAAGCGCTTGCGGTGTGTGGGTAAACGTGTGGCGCAGTTCGCGCCACTTTTGAAACCAGGGAGTCATTTCTCAGAAAAGCGTATCATAGAAGATCGCGCAGGTTCGGCTCCTCACCGTTTACCCCTGACCTTTTCATTTTTTGTAAAGCTGATCGATGAACCCGGAGCGCTGAATCTCGTCGATCAAGCTCAAGTCCGTGTTATCTTTCTCCGTCAACTTCTTTGCTTGCGGGAAGTCGAGAGCGGCCAAATCAATCATTGCACGCACGGCTTCGGCCTGCGGCCGCAGCTCTTTTTCCGCTCGGGTGGAAATTTCTTCGTAGAGATAAGCCATGATGGCGAGATCGGGATTGCGCACGTACTTGGAGAATATCTTCAAACTCTCGTCCTTGTGCGATTTCAAATATTGAATGCCTTCCATATAACCGCGCAAAAAGCGCAACGCGTGCGGCCGGTTCTTCTGCACAAACGCCGGCGTTGTGTTGATGCCGCCGCCGACATTGGCAACGTCTAATTTTGCTAGAATTCGCATGCCGGCCTTTTCGGAAATCATGTCCGACGGTGGCGTGAACATCGATGCGTGGATTACCCCCGTCGACATTGCCACGACTCGCGCCGCTGGGCCGCCGTCGCCGACGGACAGAAAAGTGACGTCTTTGGCCGGGTCCATACCGTTGTCGCGTAAGAGCTTAACCACCCGTGCATAGGCGGCGTCCCGCCCTGGCGTGATGCCGATGATTTTTCCTTTGAGATCGCGCACGGATTTGATACTCGGCTGTACGACGATGGAATAGCCCAACGTGTTGGTGGTCACGCCGACGCGCGTAAGACTCGCGCCCTGAAGAATCGCGGTCACCACGCCCAGGTCCGAGCCGAGAATAAAGTCGACGCTGCCACCGATCAGCGCGGCAACCGTCCGCGCTCCACCGCGAAGATAAATCAACTCGACTTCCAGCCCATGCTTTTTCCAAATGCCTTTGTCAGCCGTCACCCAGGAAGCAGCGAAGCCGGTGGCGAGGGATGGATAACCGATGCGTACGACTTGTGCCGCGATCCCCGATGGCAAGCTGAACAGCAGAAGAATACCGAGGAGAAATGATATCGGCTGGCGCTGCATCGATGGCTCTTGCTAACACCAGTCGCAAGACCTGTCAATTGTTTCAAATGCGCCAGGCGACCCGGGAACAATTTGCTTCGTCGAATGGCTCACGCGAAATGCGAATATATTGACTGCGAAATTATCGAAAGTGAGATATTGTAAATTAGTCGATAAAATCTTTCGCCATTGAGAGACGGATTCGACAAAAGGAAACGGAGCACGCCTTGTTAGTCAACCGACGCACGCTACGCATCGAATGGGGACAGTGCGATCCCGCTGGGATCGTGTTCTACCCGCAATATTTCATCATCTTTGACACCAGCACCGGCTGCCTCTTCGAGCGCACCGGCTTGAAACCGTTAGCGATGCGGCAAAAATACGGCATCGTCGGTCTGCCCGTCGTCGACGTAGGCGCGCGCTTCGTCATGCCTTGCCGCTTTGACGATGAAGTCGTGGTCGAAAGCGAAGTCGGCGCATGGGGACGCAGCAGCTTCACCGTGCGGCACAGAATACTCAAGGCCGGCGAGCTTGCCCTCGATGGTTTCGAAAAGCGTGTCTGGGCAGCGCCCCATCCGGAGCGGCCAGACGCGATCAAAGCTCAAGCCATCCCCGCGGAAATAATCGCCAGTCTCTCCGACGCCACCGGCGCGACGTTGATCAAATTTGAGGATGCCACCAAAAGCGAGGGCAACAGCTAACGAGACGGTCATCTCCCGCCTATTCGAAGTTGGCAAGTTTGCGCAAAACTCTCGCCCGGTCGTCAATCAGTGATGGTTCAATTTGACCGCGTCGCCTCGGTATTGGTACAAGGACACATTCAATCAGAACGGGAGAAACAGTCATGAGCGAAGGAAGCGCGCCAGTGTTTGGCATCAGCAAGAACGTAAAACTCGTCGGCCGCACTGACATAGCAGGTGGCGGGCAAGTCGTCGTCGAGAACGGCTACGCCTACGTCGGCCACATGGACCCGCCGCATGGCACGACGATTCTTAACGTCAAAGATCCCAAGCATCCGAAGATCATCGCAGAGATCGAAATCCCGCAGGGTGTGCACTCGCACAAGGTGCGGGTGAGCGGCGATGTCATGCTGGTGAATTTGGAAAGATACCGCGGCAAAGAAAAACTGCCGACGGGGCTGAAAATTTACGACATCGCCAACCGCGAGAAGCCCAAAGAGATCGCGTTTTTTGAAACCCACGGCGGCGTACATCGTTTCACCTTCGATGGACGCTACGCTTATATTTCGGTTCACCTTGAAGGATACATTGGACGCATTCCGATGATCTTGGATTTGAAAGACCCGACGCGCCCGACCGAAGTCGGCCGCTGGTGGATGCCCGGCCAGTGGACTGGCGGCGGAGAGACACCGGGGTGGGAAGGCACGGCGCACCAGTGCCACCATCCGATTCGCTACGGCGATCGGCTCTACGTCAGTTACTGGCACGGCGGCTTCGTGATTCTCGATATCACCGACATGAGCAAACCGAAATTTATCAGCGGCCTCAACTGGTCCCCGTCCTACCCTTCGCCGATCCACACGACGCTGCCGATACCATGGAAACTCATGGGCCGCGACATGATGGTGGTGGTCGACGAAGAAGCCGGCAAGCTCGCGCCGACGCCGCCGGCGTTCATGTGGATGGTCGACATCACGGACGAAAAGCGGCCGGTATCGGTGGCGACGTATAATCCCGAGGCAGCTTTCACCATCGCTCAGGGACACCAATACGGCGCGCACCAACCCGCCGAGCAAGTCTACGACAACAAAATGTTCGTCACCTGGTTTAGCGGCGGATTGCGAGTCGTCGATATCAGCAATCCCTACAGTTTGGCGGAAGTCGGTTACTACGTGCCCAATCCGGGACGCGGGCAGAAAACCGTCAAGAGCAACGATATTTATCGCGCTGACAACGGCTTGCTCTATTTGATCGATCGTCTCGATGGCTTGGAAATACTCGAGAGCCAGGTCTGAAGCGAGCATCATGCGATACGGCCGTTGCTTTCGATTAGCGATCGCGCATTGTCTCATCCAGTTTCTCGGCGCGAGCATCGCGCTGGCCGAACCGATCCGCATCGCCATGCCGTCCAAGAGCATGACGTTTTTGAATTACTATTTGGCCGACAAGTTCGGCCTGTTTAAAAACGAAGGACTGGAAGCGAGCTTTCCGGTGGGCAAAGCGGACGTGCAACTGACTGCCGTGGTGACCGGTGAAATGGAATATATCGCAGCCGGCGGTACTGTGCTGCGCGGCGCGGCCACTGGTGTGCCGGTAAAAGCGCTGATGTTCACCCTCGACAAACCGATCTTTCACCTGATGGCGCGGCCTGAGACCAAGCGTATTCAGGATCTCAAAGGTAAAGCGATCGCCGTGACCGCTATCGCCGCCACCGATGCCGTTGGCGCGCGCGTCATGGCGAAAGCGGCGGGCATGACTCCCGACCAGGACATTGTTTTGATCGCCGCGGGTAATACCGCCAATGCGTTCGCGTCGCTGCACGGCGGTGCCGCCGCCGCGGCGATGCTATCGATTCCGTTCAACTTCAAAGCCGAGGAGTTGGGCTACCGCAGTCTTGGCAACGTGGCCGACTATCTACGCACGGTGTTGGCCGGATTGGGCACGTCCGACGCGCGCATTAAATCCAATGCCGCCCAGGTGAAACGGACGATCCGCGCATCTCTACGCGGCATGGACTTTTCCCGCGACCCGGCGAATCACGAAAAGGTCATTCCGTTCATCATGGAAGACTTCCAACTCGACCGCAAAACCGCAGAGGCGTCGCTTCGCGAGATCGTCAAGAATTATTCCAAAGACGGCACGACCACCGACGACGCCGTGCGCACGGACATCGAGCTCATGCGCGAGCAAGCAAAGCTCAAGACAGCCGTTCCGCTGGCCCAAGTGGTGGACTACAGCTTGTTGAAAGAAGTCTTGGCCGAGATGAAACGATAGCGTCGCCCAAGCGTAAACTCAGACTTTCATGGGAAAAGCACAATTGCTTTTCCACGTCGATTTCGCAGTACGGCCCCAGCCACTGGCCGAGCGAGCGCTGGGACGACCGTTAGATCGAATCGCGGCGATTAGAAACCGACCGTCAAGTGAGCAGCACCGACCGAGACACTTTTTCACCCTTCCGCAATAGGGATTTTCGCCTTTTCTGGATCGGCTCGATGTTATCCGGCATCGGTAGCCAGTTCACCACCGTGGCGATGGCGTGGCAGATTTACGAGCTGACCAACTCGCCGTTGCAGATCGGCATGATCGGCCTGGCGCGGGCGATACCGCAAACTATTTTATTACTCTTCGCCGGCTTGCTCGCCGACGCGGTCAACCGGCGTAAGCTCATGATGTGCACCCAGAGCGGTCTGTGTTGTGTCTCCGCCGCGCTGGCCATGCTGACATTCGCCGGCAGAGCATCGCCGCATATGCTTTACGTCGCCACCGTCTTCCTGGCGCTTTTCACCTCGATGGAACAACCGTCGCGCCAGTCGATGATTCCGAACTTGGTGCCGCGCGAAGCGTTGCCCCAAGCCTTGGCGCTCCAGGGAACCCAACGCTACGTCCCGGTGATCGCCGGGCCGTCGCTGGCCGGCATCGTGCTCGCATTGTACGGTCCGGCAGCCTGTTACTTGGTCGATGCGCTCTCTTGGCTCGCCATGCTCGGCGCGCTAGCGTCCTTGAAAACAAGCATACCGGAGGGCGGCGGGTGGCGCAGTGTGTCCCTCAGCGCTTTGCGTGACGGCCTGCGCTTCGTGCGCGGTCACGGCGTGATTTTGCCCTTGATGGTGCTCGATTTCGGCGCGACTTTTTTCGGCAACGTGCGTGGTCTGTTTCCGATTTACGCGCGCGACATTTTGCAAGTCGGCCCGCGCGGCCTCGGCCTGCTCTACGCCTCGCGCGCCGTCGGTTCGCTCGTCGCCGCTGTGGCGATGACCTTGCTGCCGCCGATCCGGCGCACCGGACGGTGGATCCTCATCGGCGTCGCCATCTACGGCGTCGCCACCATATTGTTCGCCGGCTCGGAAATTTTTTGGTTCTCCGTGTTGATGCTCGCGCTATGCGGCGCCGGCGATACGATCAGTTCAATTCTGCGCTCCACCGCCAATCAGTTGAGCACCCCGGATGCGCTGCGCGGTCGCATGTCGTCGATCAACAGCATCTTTACCAGCAGCGGCCCCCAGCTCGGGCAGTTCGAGAGCGGCGTGGTGGCCGCCTGGATCGGCACGAAGCTTTCGGCGCTCACCGGCGGCTTGGCGACTTTGGCGATCGTCGGCCTGGTCATAGCGTGGTTCCCGCAAGTGCGTCGGTTTCAAATTCAACGCGCGAAGAAGGATTGAAAGGCTACAACCAACCGCGCTTTGCGGTCATGTCATCCGATCGTCTTTTCTCTGCCGCGTGAATATCGGCCAAAGCAGAAACGCCGCGGTCAATACCATTAGCACGGCGCAGATCGGCCGATTGACAAAGATCATGAAGTTGCCGCGCGAAATCAGGAGCGATTGGCGCAATGAAGTTTCCATGATCGGACCGAGCACCATGGCGAGGATAAAGGGCGCGCCTTCGAAGCCGACTCGGCGTAAAAAGAAACCGGCCACGCCGAACGCTAGCATGAGGATGATCTCGACAACGTTGGCGTTGAGGCTATAAACGCCGATCAGACAGAAGAGCAAGATCAACGGAAAAAGAATCACATAAGGCGTCTTCAGCAAACGCACCCACATGCCGATCAGCGGCAGATTCAAGACCAGCAACATGACGTTGCCGACGTACATGCTGGCGATGAAGCCCCAAAAAAGTTCGGGATACTTGGCGATAAACAGCGGGCCGGGCTGGATGCCGTGGATCATCAGCGCGCCCATGAACAGCGCCATGATCGCGCTCGTGGGAATGCCGAGCGAAAGCAAAGGTATGAACGAACCGGCGGTGGCGGCATTATTCGCCGCCTCCGGACCGGCGACGCCTTCGATGACGCCGGTGCCGAATTTTTCCGGGTAGCGCGACAACCGTTTTTCCATGGCGTAAGCAACGAAGGACGCGATCACCGGCCCCGGCCCGGGAAGAATGCCGAGAAAGAAACCCAGGGCCGAGCCGCGGGCGATCGGCGCGGCGCTGTCGCGCCAATCTTGGCGGTTGGGTAGCAGGCCGTGAATCTTGGCCTGGTAAACCGACTGCGTGCTGAGCACCGCCAAGTTCTCCAAGACTTCAGCGATACCGAACAGCCCCATCGCTACCGGCACGAGTCCGAAGCCGTCGCTCAACGTCAGCGTCGAGTAGGTGAAGCGCTGTTCGCCGGAGATCGGGTCCATGCCGACCGTGCCGCACAGCAAACCGAGTAGCGCCATGATCAACGCTTTGATCATCGAGCCTTGTGATAGATAGGCAACCAACGTCAGTCCCGCCAGAGTAAGAGCGAAATATTCCGGCGGGCCAAAGCTCAGCGCCGCGCGACCGAGTAGCGGCGCCAGAAACATCAAGCCAATGACGCCCACTGTGCCGGCGATGAACGAGCCGAACGCGGAGATGCCCAGCGCCGCGCCGGCTCGTCCTTGGCGCGCCATCCGGTAGCCGTCGAGACAGGTGACGACCGACGCGGTCTCGCCGGGAATATTGACCAGGATCGACGTCGTCGAGCCGCCGTACATCGCGCCATAGTAAATTCCCGCGAGCATGATGATCGCGCTCGCCGGCTCCATCTTAAAAGTCAGCGAAAGGAGAAACGCCACGGCGCCGACTGGACCCAAGCCCGGCAGAACGCCGACCAAGGTTCCGACCAGCGAGCCGAGAAAGCAGAACAATAAATTCGTCGGCGTGAGCGCCACCGAGAAACCAAGCGCGACGTTGGTGAGAATATCCAATTTAGAATCCTAAGATGCCGGCGGGAAGCGCCACACCGAGCAGCCACGCGAACAGACCATAGGAAGCGAGCGCCGTCACCAACGCCACGGTGAACACCTTCGACCAGCGCGGCGCTTCGATGGCGCGTAGCAGGAGAACCATGAGCACAAACGTGCTGAGCAAAAAGCCCAGCCACTCAAGCACGAGAGCGAAGCCGATCATGGTCGCCAGAGTTGAAGCGATTCTAATCCAGCCCTCGGTCGCAATTTTCACTCCGCCCGGCTCGACCGCTTTCTGGCGCAGCGCTTGCACGAGCAACACCAGCGACAACAGCAACAAGAGAATGCCCAGCGTCTTTGGAAAGAACCCGGTCTGCGGCACCCGCAGTGTGCCAAAGTTAAACCGGCCCGCCGCAAACAATAAAAATATCGAGACGCTGACAAACACCAGCGCGACAGTGATATTTGCCCGTCTCATGTCAATAAAGAATGTGGCTGTGGTGAATTGGCAGTGCGCGGCTGAGCCACAATCGATTAAAGAGTTTCATCACGAAAGACGCGAAGTTCGGAGTATTGATCATCTGAACTTTCGTGTCGTGGGTGATCTTCGTGGTGAGCGTATTTTTGTTCGAAAGTCGGCTACTGCGCGATCTTGGCCGCCCGCGCCACCTCGGACCACTTTTTCTCTTCCTCATTGAGAAATTTGCCGAACTCGTTGGCATCGAGGTTTTCGATCAGCGCCTGTGCCTTCTCGATATTCGCCGCGACTTCCGGATCTTTTAAGCTGTCGCCAATCGCCGCGGCGAGTCTTTTTGCCACTGCCGCGGGCGTCTTTGCCGGCGCGAAGAAACCAACCCAGACTTTCAAGTTAAGCTCAGGATGACCCTTTTCCACCGTCGTCGGCACATTGGGAAAATCTTTCAGCCGCCGGCTGGACGCCACCGCGAGCGCGCGCATAGTGCCGGCTTCGACGTGGCTCCGGGTCGTGCCCAAAGTTAAAAACGCCACGTTAACATGTCCGCCCAACACGGCGGTGGCCGCTGCCGACTCCGAGCCCAGCGGCACATGGGTCATGTCAATGCCGGTTTTCAACTTTACCAGCTCGCCAATGAAATGCGGCGTAGTGCCGGGACCGGCAGTACCATAGGTGAGCTGCCCGGGAGATTTCTTTGCCTCGGCGATCAACTCCTCGAAGCTTTTCCACGGCGCGTCGCTTTTGACCACGGTGGTATTCGGGCTCGTGGTCGCCAAGTTGAGCGGCACGAAATCTTTCACGGTGAAGGTCGAGTTTTTGTTGACGATCGGAATCAGCACGATGGGCGGCGGTGTGACGAGAATCGTATAGCCGTCCGGCGCGGCGTCTTTAGCCGCTTGAAGGCCCACGGCACCGCCGCCGCCGGCTTTGTTGACGATGACCACTTGCTGACCGAGATTTGCCGCAAGTTTCGGCGCCAACAGACGCGCGACGATATCGGTCACCGCGCCCGGTGGAAATGGATTGATAATCTGGATGGTCTTGTTGGGATATTCCGCGCCGGGCAATGGTGCAATGAAAATCGCAGACGCAACCATGAAAACCAATCTTCTAAAGCCGTGCTTAAGCATATTTCCTCACTCAAAAAAAATTTGCTGCACTCCGCTCGTTGGACGCACTCTCTGCTAACAGAATCGGCCGCTAAGTGTCAATCTTTTCAGCGCCAAACCTTGACACCGCCGGTGCGGTTCTCTAGAAGAGAGCCGAGGTTCAACATTCATGGGCACGATCGACGGAGCGCAAAATATTATCGCCGGGCTCAAAGCAGCGGGCATCGATCTGGTCGCCAGTGTTCCCGACATCAACATGCTGCAACTGATCAATCTGCTTTACGAAGATAAAGAGATCGCGCACGTTCCGGTGGGCCGCGAAGAGGAAGGCATTGGCGTCTGCGCCGGCGCACACCTAGGCGGAAAAAAACCGGCGATGTTGATGCAGAACGGCGGCCTATTAAACAGCTGCAATGGTCTTACCACCACCGCGCTACAATTTGGCATTCCCGTGCTGCTGCTGATCTATTACGCCGGCGATATCGGCGACAATGGCTTTCACATGGTCGGCCTGGTCACCGAACCGGTATTGGCAGGTTTGGGCATTAAACACGTCGTCATGCGCGACCCGGCTAAAGTGAAGCAGGACATCGCCGGCGCCGTGACCTTGGCGAGCACATCGAAGCGTCCGGTGGCGCTCTTACTGACCCGCGCCGTGCTGTAATCGGGAACCCCTATGAAACGATTTGAATGCCTGCAAGCGATCGCGCCGCTGATCAAAGACGAACTGTTCGTCACCACCGCCGGCGGCGCGACCAATGAATGGAATGCCGTCAGGCCGAGCGACGGCAACATCCAAGTTAAAACCCTCGGCCTTTGTTCGTCTATCGGTCTCGGCCTGGCGCTGGCTTTGCCGAAACGCAAAGTTTTCGTGTTCGACGGCGACGGCGCGTTGTGGATGAATTTGGGCTCGCTGGCAACCATCGGTCTGCACCAGCCGAAAAATCTCATCCACATCTGCTGGGACAACAAACAATACGAATCTTCCGGCGGCGAACCGACAGTGGCGACGGCCGGCAATATTAACTTTGCCGGCATCGCGCTCAACGCCGGCATCAAAAGCTCGCGCACGGCGAATTCGGTCGAGGAACTGAGAGACGCCGTCCAGCACGCCTTGCAAACCGCCGGTCCGCATTTTATCTGCGCCAGCATCGAAGCCGGCCGGGCCGAAGCGCCGCCGCTCAAATACGACGAGCTGGAAAATAAATATCGCTTCATTCGATACGTCGAAGACAGCGAAGGCATCAGCATCCTGCGCATCGCGCAATCGGCGAGCTACTTACTCAAATAACCAAACCCTTCGCTCACTTTCGACCTCTGACTTCTGACCGCTGACTTCTGATTTTCTGTCCGCCCATCGATTGGAGCATTGATTGAATGAGAAATAATTTATCTCCAGCGCGGCCATGCGTTCGGGGGTGCTCCCGGTTTGGACGATGGTTACATCTTTTCCAGGTGTTAGGCCCAAGCACGGCAGGCGCGCCGGGTTTCCGCCAGCACGTTGGTGCCACCGGCGATGTTCTATGCGCAGATTTCATCTGCTCGCCGATGTCGCCGCTTTGGGTTTGGCTTACCAGCATCAAGGCGGCGTCACGACCAAGAAGTTTTTGCGCGAGCATCCTCTCGTCGTGCGCAACTTCGTAAAGTTCTACATTGAAGCCGTACACCGCCTCAAGACCGATCGCGCTTTGGGTTTGAAGATAGCGGCAAAATATCTGCTTGGAGGACAAGGAGCTCTTACAACGAACCCTATGAGAGTTCCATCGACGAAAAGGAATTGCCGGCTAAACAGTATCCCAGCCCGGAGGGAGTCAAAACCATACTCGACGAGCTCGCGCTCAAAGACTCCAAGGCCAGAGCGGCCAAGCCGAGTGATTTCATCGATGCGCGCTTCGTCGAAGAATTCGACAGGAGCGGCTATACCGACAGCCTGTACGGGAAAAAATAAATAAGCACGGAGCACGATTAACGGCAGTCAATCGCGTTCAACACAGTTGTAAAGCCGTTCAATCCTTGAGGCGAATGCCGATTTTCGAAAGGCGATTTTTCCACACACCGCGCCGTTCGATGCCTTGCCATACTTCGATCTCATGGCGCGCCAGCTGGGTTTTCTTTTCCTTGAGCTCGGTCATTAGATTCGTGATCAACTTGTCGCGAGCCTTGACCAGCTCGTCCCGTTCACTGATAAGACTCTCCAAGCCATTCGAATGACCGTTGGCATCTTCCCCGAAACCTTCGTCTTTGGTTTTCAGGACCATGAGAGCCTTATCGTTTTTCTGTCGTTCTTCGCTCAGCAAGTCCTCAAGTTCAGTCTTGGCGGTCTCGAGTTCCTTAAGCCGTTCGCCCATGGCGAGCATCCGCTCGCGCGTCTCGCCCAGCTCGCTGCCGCCCGATTCCAACAGTTGTTGTTTCTCGCTCAGTTGACGTTCGAGCATCTTAACTCTTCCGCTCAAACGTTCTTCGATATCGCCGATGGACGACTCCTTGGCCTCCAAGAGCGCCGATTTTTCTCGCACCTCTTCTTGGAGCAATCGTTCCGAACGCTCGCGCGCTGCCTCCAGTTCGCCGACTTGTCCGGCAAGAGTGCTGACCTTCGACATGAGCGCTTCAAGCTCCAGCTCTCGGGTGCTCAGAAGCTCTTGCTTTTCATTGAGCTGACTTTCCAGGGACCGAACCGTGCCAGTCAAACGCTGCTCGATCCCTTTCATAGCGGCTTCTTTGGACAGCAGCAGATCATTCTTCTTCTTGATATCTTCGCGGAGACGTCGCGCTGCTTGATCGTTCAAAGCACCTGCGTCCGCGAGCTGCGCAGTCAAGCTGGTGATCTTCGGCGTCAGCGCCGCCAATTCAGTTTCCCGCCCGGTGAGCAGCTCCTGGCGCTGTTTCACCTCCCGCTCCAGGGAACGGATATTGTCGGTAAAGCGCGCCTCCAGACTTTTTGCCGCGGCGTCTTTCTCCTGAAGCAAGGCGTTTCGCTTGCGCAGCTCTTCGTGCAGCGACCGTGTGGACTGATCTTTGGCTGTATTCTCATCGTTGAGCTGACTCGTAAGATCGGCGACCTTCGCCGCCAGCGCCGCCAGTTCGGTCTCGCGGCTGCCGAGCAATTCCTGGCGCGCACCGAGTTCGCCTTCGAGAGCGCGGACTTTCTCGGCGGAGCGTGTCTCCAGCGCTTTTGCGTCGGCCTCCTTCTCTTGCAGCAGTTCATTGCGCTTGCGCAGTTCTTCTTGGAGCTCTTTTGTGGTCTGCTCTTTCGACGCACTCAGTTCAGCGACTTGATTCTTGAAAGCCGCTAACTCGGCCTCACGACCCTTGAGCTGCAGCGCTTTCTCATTGAGTGCGTTTTCAAACGCGAGAATCTTACCGCTAAAACTTTCTTCGAGTTCATTGACCGCAGTGTCTTTCGCTACCGCGAGATCGGCCTTTTCGCGCACGGCTTCTTGAAACAGGCTCTCGGCCTTTTCTCTAGCCGCGGTGAGTTCGCTCATACGCCGGTTTGCCGCGGTCAATTCAGACTTGAGCGCCATGACTTGCGAATCACGGCTGCCCACGGATTGTAATTTTTCACCGAGCTGCAGCTCCAGAGCAGCGATTTTGACTTTATATTTTTGCTCTAACTCGCGTTGCGCCGAATCGCTCGACGCCTTGAGTTGCTTTTCGTTTTTAATCTTATCTTGGAGCAGCGCCGCGGCGCGTTCCTTGGCTGACTCGACTTTGCTCAACTGCTCGGCAAGGGACTTAACTTGATTCCGCAGCGCCCGTAGCTCGCTATCGCGAATCTTAAGAGATTCATCTTTCTCGCCGAGTTGGGCTCCCAAGGCTTTGAGCTCGTTACCGTAACGTTCTTCTAGTTCGCGAATGGCGCCGTCCCGGTTTTCGCGCTGCTGCTTGTCTCTACGAAGATGCTCATTCAACGATTCTTCAACATGCACTTTGGCAGCTACCGCCTCGTGCAATTGACCGGTCATAGTCGTAACTTGAGTCTTGACTGCTTTAAGCTCGCCTTCACGCCCCTGCAACGCATCCCGTAACTGACTGAGTTGTTTTTCCCAGTTTGTCGCTTCCTTGTTGAAGCGCTCCTGCAACTCTCGATTCGCCGCATCGCGATCGTCGCTGCGCTGCTTTTCCTGCCGCAGCTCGTCGCGCAAAAGTTCTTCGGTATGTCCTTGGGCATTCGATTTCTCGTTCAATCGCGCCGCGACCACCTTAAGTTCCGAACGGAGCGCGTTGATTTCACCGTCGCGCGCTTGAATCAGCTGACTCTTCTCCTCAACCTCAGAGTTCAGGGCCTGAAGACTCGCAGTCAGCCGATGTTCGAGCTCTTTGGCGATGCCGGCGCCATCCTGCCGGTCTCTTTCCGCCTGTTCAAGCTGTTCCTGGAGCGCACGCTCCGCGCTTTGCTTGCCGGCGTTGAGGTCGGCGAGTTGATGACGAAGATTCGCGAGATCCGATTCTCGTCCTTTTACCACACGCTCGCGATCCGCGGCTTGAACTTCCAACGCGCGAATTTTCTCGCTGAGGCGGTTCTCCTCAGCTTTGCTGGCTGACTCACTGGCTTCGAGTATTTGCTTTTTCTTTTTCAGCTCGTCTTCGAGTAGATCCTCAGCGCGCTTCTTGGCGCCTTCGATCTCGCGCAGCTGCGCGCTTAGGTCGATGGCTTGGGATCGCAATTGCTCGAATTCGCCGCTCTGGGCCTTGATCAGCAGATCTTTCTGCCGCAACTGACTTTCCCAGAGCGAAGTTTTAGAACGTAACCGCTGTTCGAGCTCCTTGATGGCGGCATCCTTCGCCTGAACATACTCGTTCTTTTTCCTAAGCTCGTCCTTCAGTAATCGATCCGCGGATTGACCGCTTGCCGCTCCGGCGTCCGGCCGTGCCATCTCAGCCGTTCTGAGAGCCATCAACTCAGACTCGCGGGTTTTTAACAGCTGCTCCTTCTCGCCAAGATCACTGAGTAACAGCTCGATCCGCTCGATACTGGACTCGAGATCTTGCATGGCGCTGTCTTTAGCCTGCCGCTCATGCTTGCCTTTCCACATTTCCGCTTGCAGCAAGCTCTCGGCCTCACTTTTGGCCGACATCAAGGTTCTCAGGTGCTGTCGTAACGCCACGAGTTCGCCGTCGCGGAACAATTTAAGCAGCACGATCATGACGACCAGGCCAAACAGGCCCAGGCCACCGTAAAGCACGGCCTTACCGCTGCCAGCAGCGTCGCCAAACAAAAAGGTTATTGGGGAGGACAGAAATTGACCAACCGTGCGCCAATATTGCCAGCGGACAAAATTTGATTCGACCTCGTTGCCCTGCAAAGAGTAGGCGATTAGCCCACCCAGAATCAGGGTAGCGAGTATGAGCAATACAGCGACTTTTTCTCGTGTCCGCATTGGGCTTTAGGCCTCGGGTGAAATTACCATGCGCTTGGGGCGCCGGAACCCAGGTATTTTACGTCTTTGAACCCATTTTGCCAAAGGAATTCTGGCGGGAATTTCGAAATCCAAAACATCACGGAGTATTAGAAACTACTGATTTATCCCAAATTAGCGATTAAACTGCCAAATAAATCAAAATGGAGAATCCGACCCCGTCTGCCGCGTGTTTACCGCGAGCGAATTACCGAGTACTCACGCAAACATTACGTCGCCACGCTCGGCAGCGAACTCGCCAATGATGAATAAAATCGAATCGGTGCCAGGTTTCCAGAACAGAGCCAAGCTACTGCTTCGCTTTCAATTGTTGATCGTTGTCTTTTAGAAATGTTTTGATTTCCTCAGCGTGGTCGAGCAGCCTACTCCACTGTTCTTTGTAGAGCGTGACCGGGAATCGGCCCAGACCATAAATCGACAGCCCGCCCTTTTCACTGACCTTCATGCGCAACTGGCCTTTGTGATCCACTTGCTCTTTTAACTGTCGATTCTCCGCTTCTAACCGCGCCAGTTTTTGTTCTACCGTCTCTTCAGCCATGTCGCCTCCAACTGTCTGTATCGGAATATCTCTTTCTTATATCAAAGCGGGACGGAAGGCGAGATACAACGGACCCGATGACTTGATACCGCCCGCCGAGTCGGATTATATGAGGCAAGTCGCTTCTGCCGGCACCGGTTAATCAGTTTCGAACTCAAGTAGGAAGGATTTGGGATGAGCACAAATCTCAACACACGAATAATCGACGGCGACGGCCATATTATCGAAGACAACAAGGGCATCATCGACCATATGGAATCACCCTACCGCGACATCGCGGCGCGCAAGGGCATGGTCTTCCCGCCGTTGGATCACTTACATTCAGGTCGTGCGGTTGAAACCCCGCCGCAGCGTGACCAGCGCGCCCCGGTGGGCCCCAAAGGCTGGCTCGAATTTCTCGACGATGTCGGCATCGACTGGACCGTGCTCTATCCGACCGTCGCGCTCGCCTATGGTAAGATCGTCAGTTTGGATTATGCCGTCGCATCGTCCAGAGCGTACAACGACTGGCTGAGCGAGACCTACGTGAAGCACAACCCGCGCTTCAAGGGCATGGGAATTTTGCCGATGCAGGACCCGCAGGAAGCCGCCAAGGAACTGCGCCGCGCGGTTACCGAGCTTGGCATGCTCGGCGCCATGATGCCGTCCAATGGCTTGGCCCATCCGCTCGGCTCGAAAATGTATTGGCCGGTTTACGAAGAAGCCAACCGTCTCGGCTGCTGTCTCGCCGTGCACGGCGGCGCTCATGACCGCTTCGGCATGGATCACATGAACATGTACGTGCCGGTGCATGCTCTCGGACACCCCTGGGGCTTGACGATCAACTGCGCCGATATTCTTTACAACGGCATCTTCGACCGCTTCCCCAAAGTTCGCATCGCCTTCTTGGAAGGCGGCGTCGCCTGGCTGCTGTTGTTGCTCGAAAGACTGCACGCGTCGCATGAAACCCACTTCCAACATATCCCGGCCAGCGAATTTGGCATTCGTGAGGACGACGAGCCGAGCGACTATATTAAAAAACTGATCGACGACGACCGCTTTTATCTCGGCATCGAAACCGAAGAGTTGACCCTGCCCTTCGCTATCAAATTCGTCGGCAACAAACCGTTTCTCTATTCGTCCGACTTCCCCCACGAAGTCACCCATGAAAGCTGCAAGCATGACCTCGGCGAACTGATGGAAAGCGGCGAGATCACAGCGGATGATAAAGCCGGCATGCTTTGGCGCAACGCCGAGACGTTCTACAAACTGCCACTGTGAATTTGGCCTTGAGGCATGAGGCGGCGGGCGTGAACAAAGAAAAAACCATTGCGGAGTAATACCATGACGACTTGCCGGGCGGCGGTAATTACCGAACACAACAAACCATTGACCATCGAGCAAGTGCAGATCCCCGATCTCGATCCGGGATCGTTGCTGATAAAAATCACCGCGTCGACGTTATGCGGCACCGATGTGCACCGGTGGCATGGTCCACTGGGAGACAGCGACACCCTGCCGATCATCACCGGCCACGAACCCTGCGGCACGGTTGAAGATATCGCCGGCGAGCGCACCGATATCCTTGGCAATCCGATAAAGCGCGGCGATCGAGTCGTCTGGAGCTACGTCGCCTGCGGTTCTTGTTATTATTGCGCGGTCGCCTGCCAGCCTTGCATCTGTCGCGGACGCGCGTCCTGGGGGCATAACCGCAGCGACCAGCATCCCTATCTCCTCGGCAGCTGCGCCGAGTACATGTACGTGCCCAAAGAATGTCTGATCATCAAGGTTCCCGACGAAGTCTCATCCGCCTCGGCGGCCGCCTCGGCCTGCGCTTACCGAACCGTGATGCACGGCTTCGACCGTCTCGGCGCGATCAAGAGCCACGAGACTGTGGTCATTCAAGGCAGCGGCCCGCTCGGCAACTTCGCCACCGCAGTGGCCAAAGATCACGGTGCCAAGAAAGTCCTGGTCATCGGCGCGCCGGCTAATCGCCTGGAAGTCACCAAGAAAATGGGAGCCGACGCGGTTCTGAATCTCGAAGAAGTTAAAGAAGAAAAACAACGCCGCCAGTGGGTAAAAGATTACACCGACGGTCGCGGCGCGGACATCGTGGTTCAGGTGGCCAATAACATGGCCGTGCCCGAAGGGCTCACGCTACTTCGCGACGGCGGCCGTTATTTGAACATCGGCGCCGGCGGCAAAGCGAACATCGCGGTTGAGAAGATTCCCCAAGAGATGCTTTTCATCACCGTGCGCTCCGGTGAGCCGCGCCACTGGCTCCAAGCGATCGATTTTCTCGCTTCGCGCAAAAAAACGTTTCCCTTCGAAGAAATGATCAGCAAAAGTTACCAGCTCGATCAGATCAACGAAGCGATGGAGGCGATGGCCAGTTATTCAGTGGTGAAAGCGGTGATCAACTTCTAGGCGGCAATGCCGGATCAACGATTAATTAGCGAGGCCGATATGAATTATCAATTGGAACACATTGCGATCTATACCAAAGACATTGCCGAGTCGATCCAGTTCTACGAAAAATTCTTCGCCGGCCACGCCACGCCGATAAGAAAAGGCAGCGCCGGCTACGGCTTCTGTTTCGTCCGCATCGCCGGCGCTCCGTCCATCCAATTGATGGAATCAGCCGGTGAGGTCGGCGTACACCATTACGGTTACGTCACCGACGATATCGATGGAGTGGCCAGCGAATTTAAAGTTAAAGGCGCCCACATCCTGCGCGAGAATCGCGACAGCGAAGGCAAGTTGACAACCATCTTCGTCCAAGATCCTAACGGCTTAGAAATGGAAATCAGGAGCCCACGATAATTTCGATCTGACCGTTCTCCTGTCCACTCGGAGCGAAGGGTCCGCGATCCTGCTACGAGTTCATCTCACGCTTCCGCCCGCAATGTTTCGAGCGCCGGGGCGCGCAGTAGTCCCCAGCAGCCCATCACGCCGGCCAAAACCGTCGCGACGGTGACTAGCGCCGGGATGACTACCGCGGGCATCACGAAGAGCGCGACCGAGGCGCCAAAAAAGTAGTAGCTCAAAGCCCAGCTGGCGGCCACGCCAAGCACGGCGCCGGCGATACTGCCGAGAGCGCCGAGGAAAAGATACTCGGCGATGACCGAGATCAAGACCAACGAACGCGGCGCCCCGAGGGTTCTCAATAGGATGCTTTCTCTGAGCCGTTGCATCCGGCTGCCGAGCACAGCGCTCGCCAAGACGGCTATGCCGGTGAGAATCGTGAACAGCGCGACAAATCGCATGGCGTAAGAAACACGGCTAAGAATCTGATTGAGCGTATTGAGCACCAAACTTAAGTCGATCACCGATACGTTGGGAAACTGTTCGACCACGGCGCGCTGGAGTTGCGCCGATGCCTGGGTCGACGCGGCGCGCGCCACTATGGCGTAGAACTGCGGCGCGCTCTCCAGCACTCCCTCTGGAAAGACGACAAAAAAATTCGGCTGCACCCGCTGCCATTCGACTTCACGCAGGCTTGCGATCCGCGTCGCCAACGGTACGCCCTGGATCTCGAACTGCAAATCATCGCCGACATCGACTTTCAGTGTCTCGGCGAGGCCTTTTTCCACCGACACCGGAATCGGCTGGACGTTTTCGCCGACCTTCCCCTGCCATACGCCCTTAATGATCTCCTCGGTGCCGGTGAGGCCGGCACGATAGGTTGAACGATACTCACGCCGCAGCGCCCAGTCGGGAATTCTCTCCTTCGTGTCGCTGCGCAAAATTTCGACTCTTCGTCCTTTGATCGCGGTGAGCCGCATGGTGACGATCGGCACTTCGGCATGAAGCGGAATCTTGGACGACTGCAAGAGCTTGGCGATTCCCTGACGTTGATCGTTTTGCACGTCAAAGAGCACCATGTTCGGATCGCCTTGGCCGCTGCGCCGTGTGACCTGGTCGACCAAAATATTCTGTACGCTGTATAACGTCACCAGGAGGAAAGCGCCGAGGCCGATGGACAACGTGACCGCGAGGGTCTGATTTTTAGGACGATGAAGATTCGCCAAACCTTGGCGCCAAGCGAATGGCAGCGCGCTCGGCGCCAGCCGGCGCATGAGCAGCGCGCCGCCGCGCGCGATCAATCCGAGCAAGGCGAATACGCCGAGCACGCCGACGGTAAAAATCGCGCCGTGAAGCCAGGAGCCGGTGATCGCGATAGCGAATGCCGCGATCAGCGCGACGATCAGCAGGACGATGAGCGGCACCAACGGGTCCCTCGACCGCTCCTCCGGCTCGAATGACGCGCGCAGCGCGAGCAACGGCGAGACTCGCCGCAACGGCAATAACGGAATCAGGGCAAAGAGCACGGCCGTGCCGAGTCCAATGCCAAGCCCGGCGCCGATACTGTTCGGCGCGATGTGCATCACGGTGGTCACTGGAATGAAATCTTTTAACGCATGGGGCAAGGCGTACTGAGCCGCGACACCCAGCGCCACGCCAAACGCGGAGCTTAGCAGCGTAAGCAGGATCACTTGTAGGAGGTAAACCGCGACGGTCTCGCGCGGTCCCGCGCCGATACAGCGAAGCAGCGCCGCCGCGCGGGTTTTTTCTTTGGCATAGACATGCATGACGCTGGCGACACCGACCCCGGCGAGTAACACGGCGACGAAAACCGCCAGTCTCAGATAGCGTGAGAGGTTTTCCATCGAGTTGGCGATCGAAGCGGCGCGGCGCGTGACGGTATCGGCTTCCAACTGCAACTGTTGCAGCCTTGCCTTGAGACTGGCGACTAAGCGATCGACGTCGGTATCACCGGGCAATTTAAAATAAACCCGGTAGCGCACCAAACTCCCTTTCTGAACCAGTTGGGTGCGATCGAGATAATCCATCGGGATATAAACCCGCGGACTGATCAGCGAGAAGGCCAAAGTTTCACCGGGAATCTTGCGCAGTTTGCCGGCGATCAAGAACTCAAATTCGCCGATCTTAATTGTTTCGCCAACCTTGGCGTTGTATTGCAGCAAGACGTTTTCATCGACCAGCGCATTGGCACCGCCGTGGAACGACGCCGAGGAAAAAGCCGGCTCGGTTTCCAGGGCGCCGTAATAAGGAAAGCCGCCGCTGATGGCGCGCACTTGCACCAAGCGGGAGCCGCCGCTGGCGGGAAAGTAAACCATCGACGTGAATCCGATTTGGCGTGATTGATCGCCGCCCAGGGAACGGATCAGCGCCTCATCTTCCGGGGAAAACGGCTCGCGGCTATCGATTGCCAGATCGGCGCCGAGCAGGCTTTTCGATTGCGCTTGGATGCTCGTCAGTAAGTTCTCTCGAAACGAAAACGCCACCACCACCGACGCCACTGCTAAGACAACGCAGGACATGGAAATCAGTAACGGCCGAGCGCCGCGCCGACCATCGCGGAGCGCCATGCACCACACCCATATTTTGAAAAACCCTCTCATGCGTTTGCCTGCCCTGTCAATCGCCTCCGGCGGTCACAAGCACGCGCTGGTTGTCCGAGACCAGCCTGCCGCCGCGCAGACTGATCGTTCGATCCGCTAGTTGGGTCAACTCTCGATCATGGGTGACAAGGATCAAGGTCGTGCCGCTATTGGCGTTGAGGTTGAAGATCAATTTGACGATGCTCTCGGCGGTCTCGGTGTCGAGGTTGCCGGTGGGTTCATCGGCAAAGAGAACTTTCGGCGAATTCATGAACGCGCGCGCGATCGCCACACGCTGCTGCTCCCCGCCGGAGAGCTGCGCCGGGAAATGGTGCAGCCGGCGGCCGAGACCGACGCGGCCGAGGAGCTCGATGGCGCTGCCGCGCACTAGCTTTTCACCGTTGATCTCGGCCGGCACCATGACGTTTTCCAACGCCGTCAACGACGGCAGCAGTTGAAAACTTTGAAAGATAAAACCGATGGATTGATTGCGAATACGCGCTAGTTGCTCTTCGCTCGCCTTATGGAGCGCCACGTCGTCGAACAGCACGGCGCCTTCGCTCGGCCGCTCAAGACCGGCACAAATGGCGATCAAGGTGGTCTTGCCACTGCCCGACGGGCCGACGATGGCGCACGTGCTGCCAGCCTCCACGGCGAACGAGACATCGGTCAAAACCTGAACGGTGTCGTCCCCGCTCTTAAAATCCTTGCTCAAATGCTCTACCTTGAGGATGGTGCTTGCGCTCATGTTGTTGGCAACGTGGTAATGATGCTCGTGCGAAACAAGGTGCCCAAAGTTAAAACTTTTATGCCCCCGACACAACTCAATGCCATTGGCCGAACGACTCGTGCGGTTCTCTTCATCGGCGGGTTATTTTTAGGGTTGGGCGCCGCCGCGCCGCCGCCGAAGAATATTTTATTTCTTGGCGATAGCATCACCGCCGGTTACGGCCTGGAAACGGCGCAGGCCTATCCCGCTCTGATCCAAGCCAAGATCGAGGCCAAACGGTGGCCATTCAATGCGATCAACGCCGGCCAGAGCGGCGACACCAGCGCCGGCGGTTTGAACCGGCTCAATTGGCTTTTGAAAAATCGCGTCGATGTCCTGATACTGGAGCTCGGCGGCAATGACGGTCTGCGCGGCCTCCCCGCGGAAACCACGCACAACAATCTTCAAGCGATCATCGATCGCACCAAAGCAAAATACCCGACGGTAAAAATCGTTCTCGCCGGCATGCAGGTGCCGCCCAACATGGGAGCCGACTACGCCAAACAATTCAACGCGATCTTTCCGGCCCTCGCCAAGAAAAACCAAGCCGCACTGATCCCGTTTGTCCTCGAAGGCGTCGGCGGCGTGCGCACACTCAATTTACCGGACGGCATTCATCCCACGGCGAAGGGCCACGAAATCGTCGCCGCCAACGTGTGGAAGGTGTTGGAGCCGATATTAAAAAGTTTGTCCAATTAAGTAATGACGTGACTAACGATCATCTCGCAGTGAAGCTAATGTTCAGACGCATCGCTTATCTCAGTTCAATCGTTCTCGGACTTTACGGCTGCGGCGCCATGCCAAGTCCCTATCTGGTCAGGTGCGGCAAGGCGCCCAACCTCGAAGTCATCTCGCTGACGATGTTCCCCGATCCCCTGCCCGCGGCGCGCAAGATCGACCAATGGCGCGCCATGGTGCGTTCCGATAGCGCGGAGTTGTGCTCGACCACACTCACTATCGTCGAAACGGAAGCATCGATTCCGGTAACGCAAGAACGGCAAGTCGAGTTGAGCCTCGGCGCCAACGAAATCCTGCTGTACAGCGTCGAAGATTATCGCCTAACCGGCAACCGCATCTGTTTCGAACTCAACGGCTATCTCAGCGGCAACAAGATCGCCGTCGATTCGCCGCGCCGATACTGCGCCCGCACCATTGATAAAGGTTGGTGGTCGATGCGCTGATGCGCAACTCTTTTTCCCCTCGCTCGCTGAGTTCTTAGTTCTTGACACCGTCCGCACAACTGAACGATAGTTCAGCATCGTTAATTGATCGCCCCAATTGCAAGGAGGAATATCATGGCAGTTCGACTCATCGTTAAAATAACCGCCGCCCCGGGAAAAGGCACCGAGCTCGGTAAACTTTACAAAGCGCGCTGCGAAGACATCATGAAAGAACCCGGCTGCGAACAGTTCGAGGTTTTTCAAAGCGTCGTTCATTCCGACAACTTGGTCATTCTCGAACGCTGGACCGACCCAGCCGCGTTGGACGTTCATTCCAAAGTAAACGCCACGCGCGCGCCGCTGCCGGCCGAGCTACGCGTCGGCACGACCGAGCGCGAAGATTACGTGTACAACCGGACACGGTAAAATGTTGCCGGCAAGGCAGTTTGATTATTTGACAACTATTCGAGCGGGCCTCCAAGATATGTGCATTAACTAGAGTGAGCAAGAGTCTCGCGCCTGCATCCGCAACCGCACAACGTAGATTCATGGACCTTAAAAGCGAGTTTACTAGGCGCACACTAATTGTTTACATAGTAGCTCTAGTGGCTCCTGTCATTCTAACTCCACTCATATGGGGCCTCGCAGGAGGGGTGATAGGAGGTTTCGCTTGGTCGCGCAACTCACAACACACCCAAGTACTGGAGTCTTTCTTGAAAGCGAGAGGAATAACCCCTACTGATGAACACGGATTTCGAAAACTCTCCGAAGTCGATAAACAAGCCTTCACTGACCTTAGCGTGCAGTTTTTATCTGACATTTATTGGTTTCTACTCATTTTATCTGTTAGCGTTTTGATGTTTGCCCTCGTCGGCTTTCTTGGCGGTCTGCTCGCTCGAACGTGGGCTCTGGCCGGAATAGTTCCTGCGCTGTCATTCTTTATTACCAATCCTTTGATGTCTCCGAAGGCCGATTCTTTCTCTACTCTGGAAAAAGCGATCATTGTTTGTGTACAGTTTGGCAGTTGCCTTGGCCTTGCGTTTTGCGGCGCTAGACTAGCTTCCAAACGACACGAGAAGAAGTTGATTTAGATCTCCGTCATCGTTGCGAATCAGCGATATTAGCCTTGTCAAATAACATTCTCCGAGCTACCGAGATTGAAGTTCATTCTCAACTTGACACAGTGATCCGCGGCGAATTAGTGTCATGAAGAAAAACATGTGGAGGCAATCCCAATGGCTGAATCTTTAGAAAGTTTCAAAAGCTATATCGGCAAAAGCGAAACCGCGACGGACGTGGTGACGGCGTCGGCGATGGTGAAGTTCGCCGCAACGTTGGGACTGGAAAATCCGCCGCTGGAAAAAGGTTCGCCGATTCCCCCGGGTTGGTACGGCGGATTCTTTCCTGCGTCGCACCGGCCCAACAAGATGCGTGAGGACGGACAAGCGTCCGGTGGAGGTTTCATGCCGGCGATACCGCTGCCGCGCCGGCGCATCGGCGGCACCCGCGTCGCGTTTCATGAGCCGTTAAGAATCGGCGACGAGATCAGCCGCAAGACCGAGATCGCCGATATTCAAATCGACGACGGCCCGAACGGCGCTCAAGCGACGATCATCGAGCGCAACAGCCTGTCCACCCAGCCGCGGCCTGTGCGTCGTCGAGGAGCGCGACATGGTCATGCTCAGCGAAGCGCGAGCCGATGCCGCGCCCAAGAGTTCGCCGAACGTTCCGCCCAGCGCACAGTGGCAGCAAGTGATCGAGCCCAATACGCCGCTGCTGTTTCGCTTCTCGGCGATAAGGTTCAATAGCCACCGCATTCACTACGATCGCGACTACGTCACCAAAGTCGAGAAACTGCCGGGCTTAGTCGTGCAAAGCTCGCTGATCTCGCAATTGCTGATGGAAATGTGCCGACGAGAGTTACCGGCAAAGCGCATGACTCAATTCGATTTTCAAAATTTACGTTCGGTTTATGACACCGGCGGCAAAGTCATGCTCAATGGAACGCCGAACCCGGACGGTAGAGCTGCGGCATTGTGGGCGCTGGACGGCGCGGGCAATGTAGCGATGACGGCGACGGCGAAGTTTGCTTAAAGAACCTCTCACCACGAAGGACACGAAGAGACGAAGGTCGGAGAGTTAATTTTCCGAAACCTTCGTGTCCTTCGTGAGCTTCGTGGTGAAACCGAATGTTCGAAATATGTCGCACGCCCGGTTTCAGCGCTAACTCAGCGCCGGCAATGAGCGGCGCGTGTTGTCGGCATCCAAACTCCCCCGAGATCTTCTCTTCAGACGAATTGAACAGCTTGAACGATTTGAACATTGTGAGCCCGGTTGAAATCAACCGGGAGCGAGACCGAAAGTCTGCTGGAACAATTTGATCGATTCGGCCATGGTATCGTTCTCGATGTCCTGAACGACTTTCTTGAATCCCTTGATCAGGCGCGGCGGATCGGGTTCGACATCGCTCCGCGAAGGGATGCGGCTGAGTTCGCGCAGTTTCAGCTGCGCCGCCTTGGAAAACAGAAAGTCGATTAGCAATTTCGCCGCTGCCGGATGCGGCGCGCGCTGCGCAATGCTGACCGTGTTGACGATGACCACGACCGGCTCCAAGGCCACCCAATCGATGGGCGCGCCCTGATTGACGAAGCTCTGCGCGTGCGGCCCATAGCCGAAGGCCAACGGCGCTTCACCGGCGGCAACGAGCTGAATTCGGCCGCGAGCGCCGCGCTGAAATATCTGGTCTTGCGCCGCCAGCCGGCGAAAGTAAGCGAGCCCTTTCTCTTTGCCCCAGAATTTGAGCAGGCCGTCGAACCACTCGAAGTTATCCGTGTCGTTGAATATCTGCCGCCCTTTCCACATCGGTTTGAGCAAGTCGTCGTAGCTGCGCGGCACGTCCGCCGGTTTCACATTTCTGTTGTTGTAGGCCAGCACAAAAGTATTTTGAAACGTCGATGCCCAGTAACCCGCTTTGTCCTTCATATCGGCGGGAAGATATTTATGCTCAGGCGACTCATAACGGCCAATAATATTTCTTTGCTTGAGGGCGGTGAATCCGCCGCGACTGGACATGCCGTGCAAGACATCGGCGACGTAATTTTTCGCGGCATACTCGCTGATGATTCGATTGACCAACGCGCCGGAGCCCGAGCGCAGCAGGTCGACTTTGATAAATGGATACTGCTTTTCAAACATATCCATGAACTGCTTGCTCTCGGGAATAGACACGGTCGTGTACCAAGTGACCCGCCCTTCCTTCTTCGCCTGCGCGATAAGGTCCGGGTTCGCGACTTGAGCAATAGTTTGCCCCGCCCATAGCACCATCATGGCAACAATGAGCAACGGAGCCTTCATTCTCATCATTTCGCCTCCCGCCAATATTCCTATCTTCATCGTTGCCGTACTCAACAATCAGCTTCCGATCGGATGTCGCGTCAAGAACGCTTGCAGCGCGTGGAGCGCGCCGTCGCCATCCCAAAACGTCATATGCTTCACGTCAGGCACCAGCGCAAGCTCGCAGCCCGGTACCAACTCCCCAAGCTTACGCGCCGTGCCGACGGGCGTGCTGCCGCCGCGATTGACGTCGTCGCCGGCGCCGCAAAGGATCAGCGTCGGCACTTTCACCTTTGGCGCGCTACCCAAAGTATCCCACGTGCGCCGCGCCTCGTAGTGATAACGATGCTGCTCCGGGCTCGTCTGACGCCGCCACAAAGCGTCCGACAGCGCGTCGACAACGTCGTGATGCTCAGCGAAGAATTTCGCATTGAACGCCATATGGGTGTTTTCGACATGGCCGCGAATGAACTGCTCAAAGCCATGTTCGCGAATCTCTTCTTCGTCGGTGTTGCGAATCACCCGCGGGCCGCCGTCCGTCGCTTTGGTGCCGGCGCCGACGGCGGCGATGGTCAGGGTCGCGACCAAATCGGGACGCTCGATCGCTAACGCCTGCGCGATTTGCCCTCCAAGAGCGAATCCCACCGCGTGGCAGCGTGAAATTTTCAATTGCTCCAACAGCCCGGCACAATCTTGGGCGAACTGCTCGATGGTGTAACCGTGATCCGGCTTGCTCGAATGGCCGGTGCCGCGGCAGTCAAAAATGATCGTGCGAAAACGTTTGGCGAGAAACGGCACGACACCGACATTCCAAGTATCGCTCGGCCACCACGACGGCGGACAGAGCAGCACCGCTTCACCGCCGCCTTGGCTTTCGTAGTAAATCTTTACCTCGCCCAAATCCGCCGTTGGCATCGCTCCCTCGTAATAGTTTTTGTCAATTGTTGTTCCTGCTGACGCTGGGGCGACCGGCCGGCCGCCCTTTGCGCAATTCAATTCCGTTTCTGCTTGTAGCGCGAGACGGGCTTGCAGCTCAAACGGAAAATTACCGGTTTGAATCGATCGGATGGCGCAGCAAGAAATCTTCCAGCGCGATCAGCCCGCCATTACCGTCCCAGAACGTCATATGCTTGGTGTCGGGAATCAAGCATAGCTCGGCGCCGGGCGTCAGTTCGGCTAAACGCCGCGCGGTGCCGACCGGCGTGCTGCCGCGCCGGCTCACGTCATCGTCGGCGCCGCAGAGAATCAATGTCGGCACTTTGACCTCGGCCGCTTTTGCCAGCGTGTCCCAGGTAAGCCGCGCGTCTTCGTGGCGGCGAAACATCTCCACCGTGCTTTGCCCCGACCACACGGCATCTGCCAAGGCCGCCACCACCGCGCCATGTTCGCGATAAAATTTGGCATTGAAAGCCATGGTGTCGTTCTCGATGTAGTTGCGGATGTAGCGCTCGAATCCGCTGGCGTGAATTTCTCGCGCCGTATCCGGCGACAAACTCCTCTGTCCGCCCGCGAGCGTTTTTGCGCCTGCTCCCGACGCGGCGATCGTCAGCGTCGCCACGACATCAGGCCGCGCAATCGCCATCGCCTGCCCGATCTGCCCGCCGAGAGCGAAGCCCACCGCGTGGCAGCGGGAGATTTTCAAGTGCGCGAGCAACGCGATGCAATCATTGGCGAATTGACTAACGGTGTAGCCGTCGTTGGGCTGACCACTCCGGCCCGTGCCGCGGCAATCGAAGCTGATCGTTTTAAATCGCCTCGACAGGAACGGCACCACGCCGACGTTCCAAGTATCCGACGGCCACCAGGAAGCCGGCGCGAGCAACATCGCGTCGCCGCTACCCTGCTGTTCGTAGTAAATTTCAAGATCAGCTAACTTCGCTATGGGCATGATCGGCTCCGATGGAAAGGATAGAGTTCCATGAACTTTTAGTCGTCTCGACGGTACCTGTCAATCAAGCGCGGTCGCCGTCATCGCCGCTTGACAGTCTAACCGTCCCTCTGCCACTGTTCGCTTACAAAATCTTTTATTAGGGAAAGCCTATGTCTAACCAATTCGTCGAAAGCGTCATGCGCGAGATCATCAGTCCGGGTGTGGATCAGTTGATGACCACGCGTTTCTTCACCGAGCTCGGCGCCGGCAAGCTATCAAAAAAACGCCTGCAAGGTTTCGCCGTGCAACATTACCTGTCGAATCATGTGATCAACAAAGGGCTGGCGTTTCTAATGGTTCGTAATGCCAACAACCAACCGATGTACGAGCAGTTCTGTGAACTATTTACCGAGGAGCAGTCTCATCCCGGATTGATGAAGCGCTTCGGATTGGCGATCGGGCTCAGCGAAAAAGACTTCGACGACGGCATCATGATCTTTGAGTGCGTCGCCCACACCGCGGCGATCATCCGCGGCATGTTCGTCGGCGCGCCGGCGGAAACCCGCGCCGGCGCCCTGGTGAATGAAACCATGGTGCAGCGCTACTCCGACGAATTCGACGCTTCGTTGGAAAAACACTACGGCCTCGACAGCCGGGCGCGCACCTTTTTCACCGTTCACGGCAAAGTCGACAAGGAACACACCGCCATGGCGGCGGACACCATCGCGCGCTTCGCCAACACCGACCGCGAGCAAGAAATGGTGCGCATCGCCGCAAAAAACATGGTGCGCTTCAAGATCGCCAAGTTCGACGGCATCTACGACGCTTACGCCTAAGAAAGTTTGAGTCTTGAGTTTCGAGTTCCCATCCCAATCCCAAGGATCGGAGTACGACTCATGCGATACACGAAAACAATCCTAGCCGCGTTGTGCACGATACTTTGCGTTCTCCTGAGTATGCCCGAAGGCCTCCAGGCCGCCGAGAAATCAGCCAAGTTGGCTCCGGTGCGCATCGGCTATGTTTCGCGCAGCATCCTGGACATGCCTTTTATCATCGCCCGCGACCGCGGTTACTTTCGCGAAGAGGGTCTGGAGCCTGAGCTCATTTTCATCAAGGCGGCTCAAACCATACCGGCGATGTTGGCGGGCGGCATCGATTTCGGCACGGCGACGGGAACTGCCGTCGCGGCGGCGGTAAATGGCATCGATGTTAGGGTCGTCTTTGCATTGACCGACAAACCGTCCTTCGATCTGATCGCCGCGCCAAGCATCGCCAACCTCCAACAAATGCGCGGCAAAAAGCTCGGCATTACCGCGTTCGGTGCCCTGGCCGAAATTCTCGCCCGGCAGATTTTTCTCGCCAACAAGGTTCCGACGGAACAAGTCACGTTTTTGCCCTTGGGCACGAGCGACGTGCTTTACGTCGCATTGAAGGCCGGCACCATCGACGCCACCATGCTGCAGATCCCGCAGACCTTTCTCGCCGTCGACGAAGGTTTTCGCAAGCTCGCCGCCGGCGCGGATGTTTACCGCGCCGTGCAAGGCGGGCTGACAACGACCAAAGCGTACCATTTCGGAGCGGCCAGAACTTGTCAGCAAAATGATTCGCGCAACCCAGCGAGCACTGCGCCTGATTCGAAGCGACAAAAAATTTGCTATGGAATTCATCAAAGGGCCTTACCTCGATCTAGGCAAGGACCGCGATCGATTCGCGGACCGTATTTACGACGCGGCGCTGCAGTACTATCTGCAATCGGGCGCCGTCGACGAAAAGCTTCAGCGCGAAATGATCGCCGTCGCCGCGCAACGCATCAAACCCAAGGAGATCGCGCCACCCGAACGCGTCTTCGATTTCAGTTTCGCGCTAAAAGTCGCGGAAACTCTGCGCTGACGTTGTTACTTTCGGCATACGACTCGAACGGCTTGAACTTTTAGAAAGCCTTGAACGGTTCAAAACGTTAGAAGGAAGGAATGTCAATGAAATACAGCACTGACCGAATCCTAACCACCCACGCCGGCGCACTGCCGCAGCCGGCGGATTTGAAGGAGATGCACAACGATCAAGTAGCGGGTAAGCCCATCGATCAGGACGCGTTCACCACGCGAGTGCGCGGCGCCGTCGCGGACGTCGTCAAGAAGCAAATCGCCTGCGGCCTCGATATTATTAACGACGGCGAAGTCGGCAAGTCGAATTTCTCCCGTTACGCGCGCGATCGGCTGAGCGGCTTCGTCGAACGTGACGTAACAGCGAGCGACCAAGCTTCGACGATCTATGCCAGAGATCTAACCGAGTTCAGCGACTATTTCGCAGCGCGAACTTACCATCGCGGCGACAACATCAAACGGGTGTTTTGTAACGCGCCGCTCAAATACATCGGCGATGAATCATTGAAAGCGGAAATCGCCGACTTCAAGGCCGGCTTGCATGGCCAGAAATACGAAGAAGCATTTCTTCCTGCGATCGCGCCGGGCACCATCGAACACTGGATGAAAAATGATTACTACCCGAACGACGAAACGTATCTCGTCGCCATCGCCGACGCCATGCATGAAGAATACAAGGCGATCGTCGACGCCGGCTTTTTGCTGCAGATCGACGATCCTGATTTGCCGGATGGATGGCAGTTCATGTCGAAGATGACCGTGCCGGAATATCGCAAGTACGCCGAGCTGAGAGTCGACGCACTCAACCATTGTCTGCGCGACATCCCGCCCGATCGGATTCGCTTCCATACCTGTTGGGGCAGCTACCACGGCCCGCATAAATACGACATCCCGTTGCGCGACATCATCGACATCATTCTTAAAGTCAAAGCCAACACGATTTCCATCGAAGCCGCCAACCCGCGCCACGAGCACGAGTGGCGCGTCTGGGAGGAAGTAAAACTGCCCGCCGGCAAAGTGCTCGTACCCGGCGTCGTTGGCCACGCCACCGACATCGTCGAGCATCCGCAAGCGATCGCCGATCGATCTAGTTCGCTACGCCAAGATCGTCGGCCGAGAAAACGTCATGGCCGGCACCGACTGCGGCCTCGGCCCGAGAGTCGGCAGCGCACAGATCTGCTGGGCCAAGTTCGAAGCGATGGCCGAAGGCGCCCGGCTGGCGACAAAGGAGTTGTGGGGGAAATGAAAAGACTGAAGGTTCAGAGAGTCGTAATAACTCAAAAACCGGTCAAACGTCGGCCTTGCATTCAACTTTCAGAATTGTTTCGCCTTCAAACTCTTCGACAAAAATCATTGACGCTGTCTCCGGTTCGCATTACAGTGGCCGCCGATTTGACCAAGGAGGTTTCATGCGTCGAAATTTTATGCCTAGCTTGATCGCGATTTTGTTTTTACTCGTCACCACAAGCACTCACGCCCAGCAGCTACCCAAGTCCGTCAACGTCGGCTCGAACCCGCCGGGCTCGCTGTTCTATGCGCTCGCCAGCGGATTGGCGAAAGTTATCAGCGATGCGGCATCGATCCAGGCGCAAGTGCAGCCCCACGCCGGCACCAGCACGTTCGTGCCGCTGTTCGACAGCGGCGAGCTCGACTTTGGCGTCGTCAACGCGGTCGATATGGGCATGGTTTACCGCGGTGTGAACTACAAGGTCGGTGGCAAAAATCCCTTTCCTCATGTGGCCAGCTCGCGTTTGATCATGCGCGGCGCGCCGCTGCGCAGCAGTTTTGTCGTCAGAAAAGATGCGCCGATCAAAACTCTGGCTGACGTCAAAGGCAAACGCGTTACCGGCGAGTATCCCGCTCAGCTAGCGGTCTGGTACAACATGTACGCTTCGCTCTCGAACGCCGGACTTACCTGGAACGATGTTAAAGTCGTGCCCGTGCCCGCCGTCAACGAAGGCGTCGACGCGCTCATCCAGGGCCGCGCCGACGTGACGACGCACGCCTTCGGCTCGGCGAAACTGAAGGAAGCCGATGCCGCCGTTGGCATTCGATTCTTGTCTTTGGATTGTTCTAAGCTCGGTGAAGAAAGAATCAAGAAAGCGGTACCAGGCTATTACTTATCCACCGTCAAAGGCGGCTCGTCGTCTGGAATACTCCAAGACCTCTGCGCCTACACCTACGATATCTATTTAGTCGGCCATGCGAAACTCCCCGATCCCGTGGTGCGCAGCGTGCTGCAAGCGATTTGGGTCAACATCGACAAGCTGCCGCAATTCCATCCCGGCTTTGTCGAGTGGACCAAAGCGCGCGCCGTCGATCCGGAGGTCACGATTCCCTACCATCCGGCTGCGGTTCGCTATTTTAAAGACGCGGGCGCCTGGCCGGCAAAGATGGATGATGTGCAAAAGAGATTGCTGGCGTGGAAACCGTAAACGAGAATTCAGAGTCTATCGTCTGGCTTTCCGATTAACGCTAAAAGCTAGACAACAACAGGGGGATATTATGAAGATAAAAATTCTCGCGCTAATGATCATGGCACTCTCGCTCGGCCGTGCCGCGGTCAACGCGCAAAAACTCCCTGCTTCGGTTACCGTCGGCACCAACCCCGCCGGCACCGTGTTCTACGCTGTCGGCGCTGGTTTGGCGAAAGTGATCAGCGGCGCGGGACCGATGCAGTCGATGGTGCAGCCTTATACCGGCACCAGCACCCTGTTACCGCTGCTCGACAGCGGTGAACTAGACTTTGCCATCATCAACGCGGTCGAATCCAATCTCGCCTATCAAGGGCCGGCAAAGCTCAAGATCGGCGGCAAGAATCCGCTGCCCCATGTACCCAATGCTCGACTGATCATGCGCGGCTCGCCGCTGTTCATCGGCCTCGTCGCCAAAAAAGACGGCGTAAAGAGCGTCCAGGAAGTCAAAGGCAAGCGCGTTACCGGCGAGTATCCGGCGAACATTGCGATTTGGTATCACGGCTACGCGGCGCTGGCGAGCGCGGGAATCGCATGGGAAGATGTTAAAGTCGTGCCAGTGCCTGCTGTCAACGAAGGTGTCGATGCCGTCGTCCAAGGCCGCGCCGATGTCAGCATCCACGCGATTGGCGCGGCAAAAGTAAAAGAAGCCGATGCCGCTGTCGGCGTGCGCCATGTTCCGCTCGATTGTAGCGCTCAAGGAGACGGCCGGGTGAGAAAAGCCGTTCCCGGTTACTCGACAACGACGCTAAAATCGGGGTTTTCGACCGGCATCGTCGCCGACACCTGCGTGCTTACTTTCGACATTTACATGCTCGGCCACAAAGGCCTCTCCAACGACGTGGTAGTAACCGCGCTGAAAGCCGTGTGGGATAACGTCGACAAGCTGCCACCGCTCCACGCGCAGTTCCAAGACTGGACCCGCGAACGCGCTGCGTCTGCCGACGTGACGGTTCCCTATCATCCCGCCGCCGTGCAGTTCTACAAGGAAAAAAATCTTTGGAACGCCAAGATGGACGATGCGCAGAAACGCCTGCTGGCGGTGAATCCGTGACTTCCGCTTCAACGGCTTAAACGGCTGGAACCGAGGGCGAGCGCTTGACGATTTGAACGGATCGATCTTTTACGATGAGTGACGAGCTCGCCGCCACACCTGAACGTTTTCGCAAGCTCACCGGCGCGCCGTCGGCCATCCTGCGCGCGCTGCTGATTTCAATCACGGTGCTCGGTTCGTTGTGGGCGTTGGAGATTCATCACCACTTCGAAGTTACTTTTTTCAAGCAACAGTATCTCGCGCTGTTCCTCGCTCTCGGTCTCGGCAGCGTCTTTCTCGCCATCAAAACGTTTCCCAAACAAGTCGGTGACAACGTTCCCTGGTACGACTGGCTACTCGCGCTCGGCGGTCTCGCCGTCGGTCTGTACGTGACGATTTTGTATCCGACCATTGCCTATCGTCTTGGCATACTCTCGCCCGACCGCTGGATCTTCGGTGGCCTGGCGATCTTGCTACTGCTCGAAGCGACCCGTCGGGTCGCCGGCGGAACGCTCGCATGGCTTGCGCTCGGCGTGATCCTTTACACCCGATTCGCCGAGCACATGCCCGGGATATTGTACTCAAAGAGCCCGTCGTGGGCGCGCATCGCCAGCTATCTCTATTTGGATTCCAACGCCATGCTCGGCTTGCCCCTCGACGTCGCCGCCGGCGTCGTCGTCGCTTTCATCCTATTCGGCCAAGCGCTCTACGCCGTCGGCGGCGATAAATTTCTCACCGATCTTGCGCTCATCGCCACCGGCCGTTACCGCGGCGGGCCGGCGAAAGTATCGGTGGTTTCCTCCGCGCTCTTCGGCACGGTGTCCGGCAGCGCGGTCGCCAATGTCGTCGTCGACGGCGCGATCACGATCCCGCTGATGAAGAGCACGGGATTTCCCGCGCATCTCGCCGCCGCCATCGAAGCGGTCGCTTCGAACGGCGGCCAGATCACGCCGCCGGTCATGGGCGCCGCGGCATTTTTGATGGCGGAATTCTTAAATATCCCATACGGTCAAATCGCACTCGCCGCAGCCATTCCCGCCGCGCTCTACTATCTCGCACTGTTCACGCAAATCGATTTGGAAGCGGCCAAGCGCGGTTTATTAGGACTGCCGGCCAATGAAATTCCCAAATTTCGCAGCGTCATCCGCTTGGGCTGGGTATTTCTGATTCCCCTTTCGATTCTCGTCTACACGCTGATGATCGAAAATTGGGAAGCCGGCAAAGCCGGCATGGTCGCCGTTATCGGCGTCTTGGCCGTCGGCGCACTGCAGAAAGAAACTCGCCCGTCGTTCAAAAAAATCGTCGCGGCTTTCGAAGAGACCGGCAAAATTCTGCTCGACATCGCCGTAATCACGGCGCTCGCCGGCATTGTCATCGGCGCGCTCCATCTTTCCGGCTTCACTTTCAAAATCTCTCTGCTGCTGGTCACCCTCTCCGGCAATAATATTTACTTGCTGCTCCTCATCACCGCGCTCGGCTGTCTGTTCCTCGGCCTGCCGCTACCAACCACGGTCGTCTACATCACCCTCGCCGTTCTCGCCGCGCCGGCGTTGATACAACTCGGCATTCCACCGCTCGCCGCGCATCTCTTTCTCTTCTACTTCGGCATGGTCTCGCTGATCACGCCGCCGGATTGCTTGCCCGTCTACATCGCCGCATCCATCGCCCACGCGAACTTCTGGCAGACCGGCTGGACCGCCATGCGCCTCGGCATCGCCGCCTATATTGTCCCATTCATTTTCGCGCTGCATCCAGCCCTGATTTTCATCGGCACGCCGAAAGAAATTGTCATCGCGATCTTCACCGCCAGCATCGGCATCATCATGCTCGCCGCCGGCTGCGCCGGCTATTTATTTCGCCCGCTAACCTGGGTCAATCGCGGTTTACTATGGCTCGCCGCGTTGATGTTACTACTGCCGTCAACAAGTAATTTGCTACTGTTCGCCGACTTCGCTGGCTTCGCCCTCGGTGCAGCTATGATCGCTTGGGAGTGGATGCACCGTGCACCCGGATTTAAAACCGTCACTGAATAGAGGTCGATTATTCTTTGCCGAAGTTTGAAAAACGCGTTCGACACATTGGAGATTGTTCAAGTGGAGCTATTATGGAATCACGCATAGAGACAACTGACATTGCGCATGATTTTTTCTTCTACCTCAACCCATATCCCGCCGCCACTTTGTCGATGTAGCCGTTCTCGTCGAGCTTGCGGATTATCCGCGCATCAATCAAATCTTCGACTTTGACATTCGCCGCTTTGGGATTTTGCGTGGCCATGAGGCGGCGGATGTTGCGTAAACCTTCGATTGACGGAAACGGTTTGCGCTCGATGCTCGTCATGAGATCCTGATAACCTTCCTCGCCGACTTTTGGATCATCGATCTGGAGCCGGCGCATGATTGTGCGCATCACAACGTTCTTATTCATCGGCGCCAACGTGTACGCCAAGCTGTCCACCAGCACCATCAGAATCCGTTCGGCCAGCTCGCCGCGTTTTTGGATAAAATCTGGAGTGACGACGACGGCCTGATTGACCATGGGAATATTGAATGGCGTCAAATCAACAATGACCGAGAAGCCTTTGCTGATCAGCCGGCGCGCCAAGCCGCCATCGAGCACCGCCGCATCGATTCTACCGGCCTCCAATGATTGGCCAATCAGCACCGAGTCGCCGATCATGAGAATGTTGATGTTGTCGCGCTTGACGTCGAGCCCGACGTGTTCGAGACCAAGGATCGTGTGCATCCACGTGGTGCCGCCCATGCTCTGGATGCCAAAACGCTTACCGCGCAATTGCTCGGCGCTTTTGAGACTCGGGTGCGCCAGCATCGTGTGGGTGAGCTTGCTCGATATCGATGAGAGAATTTTTAGGTATGGCCCGGATGCCGCGGCGCCGAGCACGGATGTGCCGCCGGTATAACCGATCTCAAGATCGCCGGAGATCAGACTGGCGACCAAGATCGGCGCGCCTTTGATCAAGACAATGCGCGCCTCGATATCCTGCTTGGCGAACAGTCCTTGCTCCTGCGCCAGGAGCAAAGGAATCGTCCGCGGGCTCATCGCCGCCACACCGATGGTGATTTTGGTTTGGGCAGATGCGATGGGGACTTGAACGACACACAAGCACGCGACGGTGACTAACGTAATGATTAAACGGAGTCGAATCATCGTTGCCTCCCTTTGCGTGTGTCGGAACCCAAGCTACCCCGCCTGGATTCCGGCTCAATGGCCGGAATGACGGACAAGCCCATCATCCGGCTGCTTCGACATGATCGAGATGAAAAAACTTGATCGCGTTCTCCGCCGCCATTTTCCGCTTCTCGTCATCGGGCACGCCAGTCATCTGCGTCGCCAAAACTTTTAGAGAATTCGGCCAGCGCGTCACGACGTGGGGAAAATCCGTCGACCACATGATGCGGTCGACACCGATCTCGTGGCGCAGCTTCATGCCGATGCGGTCTTCGAAAAATCCCCAGTGGGCGTTCTCTTTCAAATACTCACTCGGCTTGCGCTTCAAGCGCGGCAATCCCATTTGCCGCTCGGCCCAGAAATGGTTGGTCTCATACTCTTTATCGATCTGCTCACCGAAGTACGGCAGCCAACCGACGTTATTTTCCGCCCAGTAGATTTGCAGTTTGGGAAAGCGGTCGAACACACCGGCGATAATGATCTGGCTCACTTCCACCGAACCTGAATGATGCGGCGCCTGGCGCGCAAAACGCTGGACGAAATCCGTCGGTGGCCGCTGCTCGCCCTGCGGTTCTTTAGGATAGTTGAAGAGCGGCGTATCGCGCGAGCCTACTTTAGTGGGGAAGCCAGTGTGAATCACCAGCGGCATTTCTAAATCTAACGCCGCAGCCCAGAAACGATCGTCCTCGACGCTCGGGAAACTCTTGCCGCTGGGGAATGTGCTGAGCCAGGCGCCTTTGAAGCCCAGGCGTTTACAGCGCTCCATCTCGGCAATATCTTCGGCCACGCCGCTGTTGGGCATCACGGCCATGCCGAGCAAACGGTCGCGGTCGATAGCGCAATATTCTTCGGCGAAGAAATCATTGAAGCCTTGAACGACGCCGATGCGCGCCGCCTTGTCGCGGATCGCCGAGTTGCGCACGTCGAGGGCAAAAAGTACTTCGGCGTCGATACCGTCGATATCCTGTTCGCGCAAACGCTGCGCGGCCGGACCGCAGCCCGGCGTGTTGTCGTAGTCCAAGATCGTCGGATCGAAAACCTCCGGCGCGCGCCCGCCGAACAGACTCGTGCCGCCGTAGATCAGCGGTTTACCTTCCAGCGCTAAAGCGTCTTTGCCGTTGGCAAGCTTGATGCGCCGCGGCGCGCGGTCGCGGTATTGCTTCGCCACCCGATGCGTCCAATGTTCCGGCGGCGACTCGTAGTGACTGTCAGCGGAAATGAAACGATAAGTTCTGGCCATTCCTCGGTCCTCAACGGCTCGATTGGTTTCTAATTCTCGGCGTAACTTTATCATTACGAACAAGTCATTTGAGGATCTCCTTCAACTTAGTAGCGATGGGCGATGGCCTTCGACGCGGCACTGGATTCCATATCATATTCCTCGGTTCTCACTGGTAGCGTGATGGTATTCTTAGCAAACACTACTACCAAGCCAAGGAATGGTTGCTCGCAGTACAGTCAATTCGCCCATTATCGGCCGAGGAATCGGCTGACATGGGTTGCACAGCGCCAGCACATGAATGCATCGATGCCGATCAAGACGCAGCGACATAAGATCCTGACAAGTTAACGACTGGGAAGTTACAGAGCAAGAAAACACTGAAGCGAACAGTCGCATTCAGTCACGCTTATTCACTTCACTTACGGGATCCGTATCAGTTAAACCGCGCGGCGTCCGCCGGCGACAGGGACCAGGTCACCGACTCGGGATGAATAATGCGCGCGAGAATTTCTAGACCGTTCACCAAGCGCGGGCCGGGGCGACTGAAGTATGCGCTGCCGTTCATTGCGTATACATTCCCAGATCGTACCGCGGGAATTTGCTCCCAGCCGGGCAAACTTCTCAGTGGCGTCGACTCTTTAACGGTGCGGCGCACGTCGAAGCCGCAGGGCATCAACAAAATCACTTCCGGCCGTGCCTCGGTCACCTGGCGCCATTCGATCTTTGCCGACGGTTCGCCTGGTTGTCCGAGCACGTCGAAACCGCCGGCCAACGCGACCATCTCCGGCACCCAGTGGCCCGCGGTATACAGCGGTTCGAACCATTCGAGACAAACCACTCGCGGCCGATTGTCCGGCTCGCTGTGACCCAGGCTATCGATCCGTTGGCGCAGATCGGCGGCTAAGCTTGTCGCAGCTGCGATCCGCTCGGTCGCTTGGCCGACACGCAAAATATCGTCGAGCAGATCGGACAAGCTGTGTGGATTCAACGATACAATATTGGGTTGACGCGGCAATCGCGCCGCGGCTTTGACGACTTCGTTGTAGTCGAGGGCGCAGACTTCGCAAAGTCCTTGGGTGAGAATGACGTCGGGATTGGCCGCGAGCAAAGCCGCTGCATCGATGTGGTAAAGGCCTTTACCGGCGGCGAGCAGTTCGCCTACCATCCGGTCGATTTCACTACCGCTCATGTGTTGCGCATCGACCGCGCTATGGACCATCACCGGTTTCTGCTGGGCGTCCGGCGGATAGTCGCACTCATGCGTCACACCAACGATCTGCTCGCCGAGTCCGAGAGCAAACGCGATTTCCGTGGCGCCTGGAAGCAAAGAACAGATGCGCATGCTTTGATGCATAGCCGAAGTCAGCGCCTAATACCACCGGAAAACATTTATTGAGAGTACGATTATCCGTGGAAAGGTCGTGCCGGAGAAAAGTTTTGTCCGTCTGCTAGCCGCTGAGCACGACTGTGATTCCGTTGTGAAGATAAACCAGGCGAGTTCACTCGCGCTCCGATGGGTTCCGAGCTGCCGCTAGAGCCCTGTAGCTCGGCCCGATTCTCGAGATCAGCAATAGCCACAGAGCCACCAACGAGAGATTGATGATACTTAGAGTGCGGCTGGTAAGAGAGAGTTGCAGGCTTAAGAAGACTAAGCCGGTGGATAGCAGATCGCCGATACGGACAAAAAATGTATCGATGGCGGCCTTAGCTTTGTATTTGGCTTCCCTGCTGGTGGGTAGAAACAAAGCCTGGCGCACGGTGTTTTGCAAGGAGTAGTCGGTGCTGTTCTCCATAACTTTCGCAACATGAATGGAGGCGAGCACCGGCGCGATAGCGACCAGAGAGTAGCTGCCGAAAACGATCAGCGGCAGAACAAATAGCGACGCCGGCACACCGAAATATTTAATAATGCGCGAAACTAAAAAGAGTTGCGCGAGAGCCGACAGCAAACTCACCAGGGCGAGAAAATCGCCGTAAAAGCTCGCGATGTACTGCTTCGCCTTAAGTTCGGCGGCAACCTTTGGCGTCGTCGTCTGGGCGTCGCTGGGTGCCGACACGGTTTCGGCGGCGGCAAAGCGCTTCGCTTCTTCAGTCACCTTCTGGCCGAGAATGTACTCGCCGGTGGTATTGACTAGATTGAGAATCACCATCAAGCCGGCGATGAGTAAGAAATAGCGCTGGCCGACGACCAGCCGGAAAGCGCCCTGGTTATTCAACGGAACATTTGCCGCTTTGGCCGCGGCTTGGCCGACCGTCGCGCGTCGATGGATCCAATTGGCGATGACGATGCACAGCGATAGGATCGCCCCGGCGAGCAGCATGAGTCCAGCGGCGCCGAAAGATTGGTAGAGCATGCTCGCCAGCTTCGGTCCGAGTATCGCCCCAAGGCCGCCGCCAAAGGCGATGATCGGAAAGAGCCGCTTGCCCTGCTCTTCGGAATAAAGATCGTTGGCGAAAGACCAGAACTGCGCGATGACGAAAAGATTGAAGATCCCGACCCAGAGAAAGAACGGCACGCCAAGGGCAAAACCCAGGCGGCCTAAAAGGTAAAACAAGAAGAATACCAGGATGCAGAACGAAGTGACGCCGTTGATTAACTGAATACGCCGCACCCGGCTCGCCACGACGCTGTAGAGCGGCACGACGCCGAGCAGCAACAGCGCTTGGCCCGCCGCCGCGTAACTTTTCACCACAGCGCCGCCTTCGCCGAGGATCAGCGCTTCGCGGACAACTTTGATAATCAGGTAAGCCGTCAGCAGCAAAAACAGATTGCTCATCAAGAGCAGCGCCGTAAAACCCTCGCCGCCGCGGACGTCGGAAAAAAGCCGCAACATACGATCGATAACGCTAGGACTTTGTGAAGTTGCCGGTTGTGTAGCCATGGCGCGAAGTTACGGGTAGACGCGGGCAATTGTCAAATGACAGCGCGGGGCGCGAAGAGGAATCTTACCACGAAGGACATGAAGGTGGGACTCTTAATTTTCCAAATCTTCCACTCCGTGCCTTCGCGGTGAGCAAGACTTTTTACGCGATGCCTTTACCCAGTTCGGTCGTGCACGGGCATTGATCGGGGAATCGTTGGCATTCTAGTTCGGTCGCGGCCGCTCGCGCTTTTGCCGGTTCCGTCTGAGCACGCAGCCGTTGCGTGATGTAAAGCCAAACAATCACGGTTGCTAAGGTGAGCCAAGCCATCCAAACGGTGTTGAGCGGCGCGCTGACTACGCCGCCGGGCGCGACTCGTTGCACCCAGATGTAAAGCGCGAAGGCGCCGATGCCCTCCGCGATGCGCGCGCCGACGCCGTCGACGGCGATTTTTACTAGGGAGCGCTCGCTCGAATCGACTGGGATAAACGCTTGCTCCCAGATCGAACGGTGCACCGAGGAGCGCAGGCCGCCCTCGGTCACGCGCAGCACCGCCAAACTGAACGCCGTCGCCGCCGCGCTGGCGAAGCCCGCGCCGCCGATCAGCGCGAATGGCAAGACCATTAGTCCACCGCCGACGCCGATCTTGTCTTGAATCTTTGGCGTAGCAAAGAGCTGCAACAGCAAAGAGCTGAAATTGAGCATGATGTAAAAATTGGCGAAGAAGTTTGCGTTGCCTTTCGATCCCATGCTTGCGCCGGTGGCGGAAATGTAGAACTGCACGTCGATCAGCAACCCGGCGAGAGCGCCGGTCATGGCAATGAAAAGGAGCGTAACGGTATAGGGTTTCGATAGCGGCGCGAAGTAACCGCTCTTTTTGTTGTCGCGATCCCGCTTGGGCGCGATGTTGGTAGGAAACCTCCTGTGCGCTTGCACGACCAAGCCGACCACCGCGAGAATCATCAGCGCGCCGGTGAAAATCAGCCATTTCGGTTCGACTAGCGGCACAAGTCCCTTGGCAATAAAGCCGCCGGCCATGCCGCCGGCGAGCGAGCTTGCGCCGATCTTGCTAAAAGCGCGCGCCGCATCAGGCTTGGCTGTTTTATCGAAGATATCGCTGGCGAGCAACCACAGGCTCGCGAACATGATGCCGAAAACAGCGGGAATGAAGATGAAGACATTAAACAACAAGGTGGAATCGCCGGCTTGGAGAAACGGCGCCGTGAGCGTCAGCACCCCGGCGGCAAACAGCATGATCGCAATCCGGGCCGGTCGCGCGCCCCAAGTCTTCATGACCTTGACGAACAGGATCGCCAACGGCAATGACGCGGCGGCGATCGTCATCGTCGCCACCGGCAGTTGAAAGATCCCTTTGCCCTGGAAAAATAACGCGTCGCGCCCGGTCTTGGCAATAATCAACGCGGCGGTCGTCAGCCCCAAGATGAGTGCGGGATAAATTGTTTTGTCGCGCTCGTCGCTATGCTTCACGTTGCCCGGTTTAATCCTTTTTTGGTCAACTCGCCAGGCTGTCGAAAATCGCTCCGCCGACAACAACCAGACGCTTTGGTGGCTCTTTCAAGTGAATCAATGCATCGCTGGCCTTGCCCAACTCCACGCCGGGGCGCCGGCCGCGCTGGCTTGCAACCTGTGGCGATAACGAACTTCTCGGCACAATAGTTCCAGCAGTGAAGAGACCCTTCTGGCGCGCAGCAGGTGCCGGCAAAATTCTCTTGCTCGACGATGGCACGCTTATTCGCCGCCTTAGCCGCATTGATGCCCGCGGTGCGGCCGCCGATGACGTTCAGATCGTAATCCATGGAGCCTTCTATAGGTGGTACAAGTTGACCGGCGATAATCGCCAGTGATAGCGTCGGCACAAATATTTGATTGGAGCGCAAGCGATATGAGCAAAACGATTCTCGTCACCGGCGGCGCCGGCGGCATCGGCTCGGAAATCTGCCGCGGCATGGCCGCCGACGGATTGAACGTGGTGGTTGCGGATTTCGCCAAGGACGCCGCGGAAAAAGTTGCCGCGGAGATCAACACCAATAAAGGCAGCGCCATCGCTGTACAAGTCGATGTCGGCGATCCCAAAAGTGTCGCGGCAATGATGGACCATGCAGTCGCCAAGTATGCTCATGTCGATTATGTTTTTTGCGGCGCGGGCGTGATGGACCGCATGGCGGTCGTCGAGATGCCGGAGGAAATGTGGGATCGTTTGATGCGCATCAATTTGAAAGGCGTGTTTCTCTGCGCTCAAGCCGCGGCCAAGCACATGCTGCCACGCAACGAAGGGAGAATTCTCAGTATCGCCTCGGGCCGCGGCGTTGTCGGCCAGGCGCGCTCGGCGCACTACGCGGCGTCAAAAGCCGGCGTCATCGCCTTCACGAAATCGCTCGCCATGGAGTTGGCACCGAACAACATCACGGTCAACTGTGTTTGCCCCGGCGCCACCGATACGCCGATGTCGCGCATCGGTTTCACGCCGGATCAATTCAAGAAACGGGAAGAAATCCCACCGCTAATGGACGGCCTCACGCACAAGTTCGAGATCGTCGGCCTGGTCCGTTACCTGCTCTCCGACGCGGCGAAATACGTCACCGGTCAGACTTACTTTCTACGCACGGCGAAGTAGGGACGCGCCAGCGCGCAGACGGAACAGACTTACACACTAATTGATCACTCCGGTCACACTATCCAGAGTAAAACTTGGTTGGGTGCCGCCAGAAGCCAACGCGGTAACCGTGTATGAGGTTGGTGTTAGTATAGTAATCGTCACTCCAACCCCAGGACTGGACACGTACCCCGAAGCGGTCAGCACAGCAACGGAAGAGGGATAATAATGGTAAAGGGCATAGTATGATTCCGCGGCAAGGGCCGCATTCTTTAAATCCGAATGCATTACAGCGTCCATTGATCTCGCCTTATAAGCAATAAACTGCGGCACCGCCACCGCAGCTAGAATCGAGATAATCGCGATCACAACCAGCAGCTCGATAAGTGAGTAACCGCGAGCCGCGATTGTCCGCCGCCAACGGCGAGAAGTTAGATTCAGTGAATTCGCCGGGACGGGCGAAGCGATTTCGATTATCATCGAAGCGAAAGGCGCGTATTCAGTTAATCAGACCTGTCGTACTGTCGTAGGTAAAACTCAACTGGCTGCCGTTCGGGCGCGCTGCTGTCAGAGTAAAGGTTGATGGAGAAGTGACGTTGATGGTCAGCGAAACGCCGCTGGTATTTCGGTAGCCGACTAACAGGATCGCGGCTTGCGTGTTCGGATATTCGAGGAATTCTCCGTAGTAACTTTCCATCGCTAGCGCCGCGTTCTTGAGATCGGAGCGCATCGAAGCATCGAACGCCCGCGCCCGATAAAGTGAAACCTGTTGAATCGCGATCGAGGCGAGAATCCCTACCACCGCTACGACGACGAGTAATTCTAACAGCGTCATGCCCGCTTCCGCAGGCAAATTTGCTTGTTTTGAAGGTTTTCGCCGGGTCATTCGCCGATAGTAGAAAATTTTCGAGTTTCCGCTTTATAGCATAATGAGCGCCGATTAGTCGAGCAGTAATCCGATCCAGGGTGGGCGACTCGACAAGTTAATTCCGCGGGACGAAGGACCACGGCGCGGTTTTAACCCCGCCGCTGATTAAACTATCGCAAAGGGGTGCTCGCTCCTTTGGAAACCCAATTAATGCTGCCGCAGTGCAATCACCTTGGTCAACCCGATATCTGCTCCATATAATAGCCCAGCGCGCCGCGGTAGGCGCGGTCGATGGCCATCGAATCGCGCGCGCCGAGAAGTACCCGCTCGCAGTCTTCGGGCGTTTTGACATAGCGCTCGAACATCTCGGAAATATTCTCCGAATGGTCCATGTCGGCGACGACGTGCACGTCCAGCGAGATCATGCGCTTTAAGTTAATGCCGAGCTCGTTCTCAAATTTTTTACCGACCCGGTACGACATGCCGCCGCCTTTGACGATCTTGCCGTTGTTACGCCGCTCGAGCATATGCGACGCCGTATAGGCCGACAGCCAATGATTGCGCATGGCGATGTGATGCCACGCGTGGAAGCATGCCTGCACCATGGCTGGAACTTCAGCTTTCTCGAAATCTTCGGGCTTGAGTCCAATCACTTCGCCCTGCTTCACCGTCAATGCGTAATGATCCATCCCGGCGCGCGGATCATTGATCAATTCGTCGCTTTCGTGCGCCCAAATGACCCGCTTCACCTCCAACGGCGCGCCGCCTTGAACATAGCCCCAACAGTCACGCCGGTTGCTCGTATAAAGCGCGTTCTGCACGACATAAAAACGGCCGCGTTCCATGGTGAGCGGCACGGCGAGAAAGTTCTTGAACTCGACGCTCTCGAACTGATCGTTCACCATCTTATCCAACGTCGCACAAAGATCTTTGACTAAATCCATAGGTCCTCCTTCTCGGTCATACTCCAAACGCCAAACTCTTGATCACCACCGGCACAAAGCCTTCTTCCGGAACCACCTCGCCGATATCGATGAAGTCCAACTCCGACAGTATCACCTCGTCTATACAAGGCATGCTCCATTTCGCCGAAAGCATGCCACCGACCACTTGGCCGACGTTTTGGCCAAAAACCAACGCCGCCGGCCGGTCATCATGGTCAAGGCGCGCAAAGGCGCGGTCGATGCCCTGAGCCATGTTTTGCACTGCGCCGTAACCGACGAACGGCGGGGTTGAAAACGCCAGCGCAAATGGCGCGCCGCGCACTTCAGGATCGCGCTCGCCGAGAATCTGCATCACCGCCTGCTCGACTCGCTCGGCCACCGGCTCTTCCCAGCTCGCGTGAACCACAAAGACGCGGAGATTGCGCACCGGCAGTCGTAAATTATGCGGCACGAAGATGGTTTCGCCGCTCAACTGTACGGTGTATTGCGACGCCCCGATCACGGTGGCTCGAATACCTTCGCCCGCTTCGAGAATCGTAAAGCCGCGCTGCTCCGCTTCGCGTCTGATTTGCCGGCCAAGATAGGGCCCGAGATCGCCGAATGAATCGCGCTCGCGCGCGTAAATATATTCCGACACGCCGCCGGAAAAAAGAATGCCGTCGATCTTCGGCAACGTTGCCAGTCTGGGAGAAACGAAAAAATCATCCCAAGGCGGCTTCCCCGTCGTCAGCGCATGGAACAGCGCATGAGCCATGCGGCTCGCGAGCGCTTCGCGCAATGCTGGCGACACCTTGGCGCCAAAGTCGAGATGCTCTCCGAGTGCGGCGAGAAAGCGCCGCCCGCCTTTTTCCAAGCGGATCATTTCCCCAGCGCCGTTATACGCCACTAAGCGCGCGCCGATGTTGACCGCCGTGGTGCCGCGAATTTTGCCTTCCTGGATCAAGCTAATCTTGGTCGTGCCGCCGCCCACGTCGATATTGAGCAACGTCAATCCCAGCTCGCGGCTCTGCTGCACTGCGCCCGAACCATGGGCCGCCATGATCGTTTCCAACGTCGGCCCGGCCGTGGCGCAGACAAATTTCCCGCTCTCGTCGGCAAACAGCTGGGCGATCTTCGCCGCGTTATCGCGCCGCGCCGCCTCGCCGGTGATAATCACCGCGCCGGTATCGATATCGGCCCGCGTCAAGCCCGCTTCGTCAAACGTCGCATCGACCAATCGCATGAGCGGTCCGGCTTCGATGTTCCAATCACCGGAAAACGGCGTCAGTAGAATCGGCGAGCGCGCGATCACGTTGCGTTCGAGCACCATCGGCTTTCGTTGCAGCACCGAGGGATAGCCGATCAGCAGCTGAGAGAACATCAGGTGCGAGGTCGACGAACCGATGTCGATGCCGACGCTGGTCAGATGCGTGTGCGGCCCGACCGCGCCTTCGTGATCATGGCCGTGATCGCCGTGGCCGCCATGTTCATGCGTGGTGATGGCCATTGGTGCTGGTTCCTTGACTGGTGTCGATCTCAGAATGCGTGGCCCGAGTCGAGGTCATTTCAAGCTGCGCAGCAGCGAAAAGTCGAACATCTCGCTGGCGCTCACCGGCTTGGGCAACTCGCCGCGTTGGTGGAAGCCGTCGAGATACTTTTGCATCTGCTCATCGCGCATACTCATCGTATCGATGATCACGCCGGCGATATCGTCGTAAGACTCGGTGGCGTTGGCCACGCTGACATTGAAATTCTTGACGATGTAATTCACCACTGCCGGTTTATCACGCCGGATCGCGGCGATGACATCGCGCATCGAGCGCAACATGTTGCGTGCCTGCTCCGGCTGCTTTTCCAATTTATGTTTGTTCGCGACTAAACCCAGCCAAGGCGAATCGATCAGTTGCCGGCTGCGCACCAGGACTCGGTAGCCCTTTTCGGCGACGATGCCGGTGAACGGCGGACTGAGCACCGCGCCGTTGACCACGCCTTGTTGCAACGAAGTCAGACTCACGGTGGTGTTGCCGGTCTGAATGAACGTAACCTTCTTGGGGTCGGCGCCGCCGAGTTCGAGCATCTGCGAACCGAAGCGATGGCTATCCGATCCAATGCGCGACACGGCAACCTTCTTGCCTTCGAGTTCCCTAGCAGTGGTAATGCTCGGCGAACTCACCAGAGAAAACAGCGGCGCTTTGTAAAGCACCGCCACGCCCTTGATCGGCGCGCCATTGGCCACCGGATAAGTCGCCGGTCCGATTGCCGGCGTGTAATCGATCTCGCCCGACACCAAGCCGGCCATCTGCAAGTCGCTGCGCATCTGGATCAGCTCGACATTCATGCCGTGCCTGTCGAAGATCTTGAGATCGCGCGCGTAATAGAACGGCAGGAAAACCACGTTGCGCACGGACAACGCCATGCGAACGCGCTCTTGCGCAAGTGCGGCGTCGGCGGTGGCGAGATTCAACAGCAGCAGAGTAAGAAAAACCAACTGTTTCATCGTTTTTCGAATTCTGGCATCACGCGCTCTTTGCCTGCGCCGGGGTGCCGATAATTTTTAACTCGGTGAATAAATCGTGCAGCTCATCATATGCTTCCCGGCTGAGCGGCTTGGACGGCCAGCGCGGATACATTTTCACGTCAAAGCCGCGCAGCCGCATCGCTTCACAGTAAATCGTCCGGCCGAACGGGCCGGCGAGACGGAGAAATATATCGTGGATACGAATCACGTCTTTTTGCAGCGCCAATGCACGCGCCGCGTCGCCGGCATCGATGGCGCGAACTAGTGCGACACCGATCTCCGGCGTCACCGCCAGCGGCGGGCTGATCGTGCCGGCGACGCCCACCGACATGGCCGAGACCAGATTGCTCGCCAGCGCGTAAGGGGCGAACGGCGCCTTGACGAATTTCATATAAGCCATCGCTTCGTCGACACTGCCCATGGCGAGCTTGGCGCCGAAAATATTCGGCACCGCTTCGATCAATTTCGCCATGAACGACGGATGAATGTTGTAACCGGAATAACGCGGGTTGTTATAAATCAGCATCGGCATGCCGAGGGCGCGGTCGACCATCTTCAAATGCTCGATAATTTCATACTCCGAACGGTCGGCGTAGTAATAAGGCCCGACATGGCCGACCGCTTCGGCGCCGATCGATTGGGCATGTTTGCCGAGTTCGATCGCCGTAAACGGATCCACCGCGCCGATGTGCACGACCACAGGCACCCGATGCTTCACTTGCTGGACGATAATTTCGGCAACCTTCTTGCGTTCCGCCGGATGGAGCGCCGGCCCCTGACCGTAAGAACCGAGAACAAAGAATGCATGCACGCCGCAAGCGACAAACCAGTCGGTCAGCTCGCGCATCAACGTCTCATCGACACTGCCATCCTCGCGAAACACCGTCGGACTCGGCAGCACCACGCCTCTAACTTGTTCCATCATGGAAACCTCCGAAGTTTTTTCGCTTTGCGTTCTTTGCGCGATGCCAGTTCCTTCACATTTGCTCAGGACAAGCTTTGCGGTTAAATTTCCGTGTCCGAACCTTGTGGTTAATCTCTTAATTCCCTCGCTCCGCCTCTTCCAACGCCGAGCGCAGCATCGCACCGTGCAAATCCACCGAAGTCATGGCGCAGTATTCCAAGCCATAAGTGGGCCGCTCATCGGCCATGCCGGTTTCCAACAAACGTTGCAAGGCCATGCGGTTGAAGCTGGCATGACCCATCACTCCTGCTTCATGCTCTTCGAGGTCGGCTTCGACGTGAGTTGCAAAGTATGTCGCCTTGGCGCGGTCAAAGCCGTAGTGTGTCGTCAGCGCTTTGTAACAAGCCGCCGACCAATGGCCGATTTGCTCCTCGGTCGTCACCGCCGCATACCACTCGGCCGCGCTACCCTCGTAAACGATGCCGCGCATGAAATCGATCTTGCCGCGGAACTCCGACAGCATCGACGAAGTGAACACTTCATCTTCGCTCAAGCCAAACGCTTTTGCCGTTTCCATCATCACCAGGAAATGGCCCGGCGGCTTGGGATGGATGAACTCGTCGGCGATCTTCTCGCCGATGGGTCCCATGAGGTCGCGGTTCACTTTCAAAAAAGTAATGTTGCGATGATAGGTGCAAGCGGTCAGCGTGTTGATCTCGATGGTATAGGCGCCCCAGTTGCGAAAAAAAATCTGCAAGGTCCGAAGCGGTAACTTCCCCCCCATCAACTGCTGCATGAACGGCTGTTGATTGACCCGCTCCTCCCAGCGCTCGCGGACATTAGCATAAAGTCCGTCGACGATCGCCTTGGCTTCTTGCGGCGAATATTTCTTGCCGCGCTCGATATTCATGGTCTTGCTCCTCGCTTGCGACAGCGCTTCAGCACTAACGTAGTTTCAATTCTTTTTGCACGTCCCGCAGCAGCGTGAAGTCGCGCACCTCGTCCACCGGCTTCCTTTTTTCCGTCAGCATATCCCATTCATGATCGGTGATCTCGCCGTTGCGGCTGAGCGAAATGGCGCCGAACCGTGGATTGACCTGAATCATCTCCACGTCCCAACCTTCCTCGGCGAAAAAGCCTTTGTTGAGGGCGATCTGAAACGGCGTGATCGAGTTGCTCCGGCTCGAATAAGAGATTCTCACTTTGGCCGGTTGCGCCGCTTGGCAAATGCCATGCGCCATGAACCAACCCGCCAACGCAATCATCGCGGCGGCTATTTTGATCTTGCCATTAGTCCGACGCTCCATTACTCCAATACTCCAACGCATCTTGACTCCATCCTCAGGCGAATCTCTCCGGCGCAAACGGCGCCGATTTTTTTCCGCGCCCACCGATCAGCAACTGCGCCGCCAGCTCGCCCACCGCCGCGCTGGTGGTCATCCCATGACCGCCAAGTCCAGCCACCCAAAAGAAATTATCCACCTGCGGGTCCCAGCCGATGACGAAACGGCCATCCGGTGTCAGCGTGCGAATACCGGCCCAACCTTTGGCGATACTGACATCGCCCAGCGCCGGCATGTAACGGTCGATCTTTTCCGCCAGCATTTCCCTGACGCTTTCGTCCACCGGCGGATCGCCGGGAGCCAACTCAGTCTGATCGCAGGCGCAGAGCAACAAACCATCGCCTTCCGGACGAAAATAAATATCGTGCGAGACGTCCCAGACAAACGGCCAGGAGCGATCGACCCAATCGAGCGGCGGCGAGACAAACAAATGGCGCCGGCAAGGTTTGAGCGGCAACTCGGTGGCGCCGGCCAATCTCGCCACAACATTGGCCCAGGCGCCGCTGGCGTTGACCAACACCTTGGCTTTGGCGACGCCGGTATTCGTCGATATCTCGATATCACCGCCATTATGGTTCACCGCTTGAACCGCGCAATTGTAACGAATCTCAGCACCCTTGCCGGCGGCGTATTTTAAATAACCCGAAAGCAGCGCGTGGATGTCGACGATACCGTCCGTGCTGCACCACAACGCCCCGTCGAACTCGGCCTGCTTGAGCAGCGGCACATGGCGTTTTGCCTGGTCGGGGGTCCACAGCTCGATACCGCCGATACCGGATTGCCGGCCAATCTCGGCATCGCGCTGGAGCTTGTCCCAGCCGGCGTCGCTGGCGAGGAGCAGCGAGCCATTTTGTTTGAATGACACTGGCTCCGGCCAATCGGTCGGTTGATGATGAATAAACGCCGCGCCGGCACGCGCCAGGTCGGTGAGATCCGGCTCGGATACGCATTGGCGCAGCATCGCCGCGTTACGTCCCGACGAATGAAACCCTGGGATGCTCTCTTGTTCCACGAGCAAGATCCGGCTCACGCCGGCACGCGCCAAATGATAAGCGGTCGCCGCCCCCGCAAATCCCGCGCCGATGATGACATAGTCAAAGTCCTTCATTGTGCTCCAATATTGAGTCATTATTTATATGAAGTTGCGAGCAATTCCAAAGGGCGCAAGAAGGACGCCAAAGCGGCGGCGCCAATACGCCACTTGGGCTTTGACAGAATCCCAAACTGCGCTATAGTCGGTGACAAATGAGAATTCATCGCTATACCGATTGGGACGGCACGCAGCAGGTTCTATTCCCGACGACCAACGATATTCTCAACCAGCTCTCTGACCACCTGCTCGAGGAAGAAGGCGTCCGGCGCGCGCTGCGCGATCTGATGCGCCGTGGTTTCACTTCAGAGGACGGCCAGCGTTCGGTCAAAGGCATGCGCGATTTCCTGCGCCAAGCCGACGAGAAGCGTCGCGAGCTGCTCAATAAATATTCCCCGGATTCTTTTAAGCTCACACCCGAAGAGCAGCAAGCGCTGAGCGAAAAACTCGCCAAGCTCGCCGAGAAGATGGAAGCCTACAACGAACAGATGCGCAACTTCATGGAGCGCATGTCGGGCAAGTTCGCCGACCGCATGGACGAGATGAATCAGAAGATGCAGGAGGCGTATCAGCGTTATCAAGAATTGCAGCAGCGTCTGCAAAATCAGATCAACGAGCGCGGCATGCCGCAGGGCCAATCGAATATGGGCGGCCAGAATCCGCAGTCGCTGATGGACATGCTCGACCGCATGAACGAGTTGTTGAAAGACGAGAACTTTCTCAACAATTTGCCGAGCATGATGGACAACGCCATCAACAACCTCGAAAGCATGTTGGAAAACATGGCCAACATGACCGAGGAGCAGCTGCAGCAGATGAGCGAGATGATGAGCCAAATGCAGCAGCTGGAACAGCTGATGAACCAGTTCCCGTTCCAAGGTTCGCAACGCATGGGCATGGGCGAAGCGGGACAGATATTGAGCCAAATGCGCGGCCTCGAACGGTTTTTGCGTTGGGGACAACGCGGCATGGGCGATCCGTCGGAGCTCAATCTCGACGAGCTGCGTGATCTGCTCGGCGAGGAAGCTTATGAGAATCTGAAATATCTACAGAACGTCGAGCAGATGCTCGAAGACGACGGTTACATCATGCGCGGCAGCCACGGTCTAAAGCTGACGGCGAAAGGCATGCGCAAAATCGGTGACAAGGCGCTGCGCGAAATCTTTCAGATGCTCAACAAAAGCCGCTGGGGGAACCACAACACGTCGGCGCGCGGCGCCCAGGGCGAGCACATGGAAGAAACCAAACTCTACGAGTATGGCGACCCGATGAACATCAATATCAGCGAGACCGTGCTCAATGCGTTAGAGAGACGCAAGCCAGGCGAGCCGCTGAGAATTCATCCGGAAGATTTTTCCGTGCACCGGGTCGAGTATTCGACGGTCGCCGAAACCGCGTTGTTGATTGACGTGAGCTACTCGATGTTGATGAACGACGCGCTCCACGCGGGCAAGAAAGTCGCCCTGGCGCTGCATCGCTTGATTCAAACGAAATATCCGCAAGACACCTTGCACCTGGTCGCTTTTCGCTCCAACGCCAAACTCATTCAAGCCGAGGATCTGCCGTCGATCGTCTCGCTAACCTATTTCATGGAGCATGGCACCGACATCAAGGAGGCGCTCCGTTTTGCGCGTCAGCTTCTGGGCACGAATCGGTCGGCCAACCGGCAGATCATTTTGATCACTGACGGCGAGCCCACCGCAGCGACCCTTGATCGCGGTGGCCGTCTGCACAGTGGCTGGGGCTCGGCGATGCTGCACGGCCGCATCGTGCACGAGACACTCAAGGAAGTGAAGCGCTGCACCCAGAGCGGCATCACGATCAACACGTTTATGCTCGGCGCCGATTACTACCGCCAGGGGTTTGTCGATCAGCTTTCACGCATGAATACCGGCCGGGTCTTCTACACCACCCCCGACCAGATGGGCAACTACATAATGGTCGACTATCTCAACAACAAACGTAAGCGCGTCGGACGCTGAGCCACCTCTCCACCCAACAATTTTGAATTTTTGTCGGCGGGGCCGCTTTTGAGATAGGGGAGGAAGACTGCCCGGTCGGCTGAAGCTTTTTTCCGACAATTCACAATCGAAAATGGTACTTCAGCCGTCCTCGCCGGTAATCAACGCCAGCACGCCGGTATAGGCGAATAAATGGTTAGCGCGCCCGAGCGGCGCCAGTTCATAGCCGCCGAACATGCCGATCAAGGGAAAATCGCCGAGCGCCTGCTTGATGTAAGCGGAATCGATGCCGGGAATGCCGTAGAGCGAGCTGCCGCGGGCGCAGCAATTGAAGTAAAAGCCGAAGGCTGGCTTTCTCCCGCCGAGATTGTTGACCTGCCGTTGCAACATTTGATTTAAGTCGTCGCGCGCGCGCTGGCCGTCGCGCATGGCAAAAATAATCGACTCGCCTTCGGTCACGGCTTCGGCGACGCCGAGTATGCCTTTGTCGGGATCGATACCGATGATGTTGCGAATCAAATATTTGCCCGGCGCCACGCTATTGATCAAGCGGTCCGCCGGCAAGCCGACGAACAAGACCATCAGCGCGCGGCGCAGATCGTCGGCGAGCGGCCCCTTGAGCAAGCCGGCAAACACTTCCAGCGCGGGCCGCTCGTTGATCTCATAGATAAGATTTCGTTCCGCTTTGGTGATCACCATCGAGTCGGTGATCGGCTGGCAACCCTGGGTAATTTCGATGTGAGTTTGAAACGAGCCGTTAAAATACATGCCCGCCACGGCGTTGCTGGTCACGCCTGTGCTGCTCAGCTGATAGGTCGCCTGCGCCGTGCCATTTTCCGACGCGCCGGCGCCGACCACGGGACTAAATCCGCGTTCGTCATGAAGGCTTTCTAACAGCCGCTGCGGCTGGCCGTTGTAAGTATCAGGAAACAGCGCCAGGAGCGAACCCGAGGCTTCCGTCGGCGCCGCGATCGCCGCGAGTTCGGCGCCAATAATGCCATCGTGTTCACGCAGCGGCTTAAACATCAATGGCCGACACTCAAGCTGATCCGACGACAACACCATCACGGCAAGCCCGCGTTCGCCTTCCACTTCTCCGTTCGCCGTGAGCACACCGGCAGCGCTGCAGCCGGCAATTTGATCCGTTCCAGCCAACCGACGAATGGTTTCGGGCAATTCGCTTGCGGGCGCGCCATGTTCGGCGCTAAAAAAGACCAGCGCTGCGTCCGCATGTCGAGTGCCCGCTTGCGCAAACGCCTGCTCAATCGCCGCCGCCGCTGCCCGCGCGGTCGAAACGTCGCTCGACTGCCCCACTCCAGCTCGAATCATAATGAGGCAACTATAGAGTTGACGGGATGACTCGGTCAAGTGCGAAAGCTTATCTAGAAGCGCGGAAGCTATTCACGATCAAGTCTTGTCGGAGCATGCGGCGGTGTAAATCCGCAATCTGAAATTTCGTGTCAGTCGTGCCTTGGTGATGGCGAGATATTGCTTCATTGGAAGCGAATTGACAGCCGTCGGCAACTACGGGCAGCGAATTATAGAATCATTCCAGCGCCGCGATCGCCGACTTTAGCGTTCCACCAAGACGGGCGACGACTCGATGTCGATTGGCAGCGTCACTGCGAAAGAGGAACCGACGCCAACCCCGCTATCGACCCGCAGCTCGCCGCCTAATATAGCGACAAAATTTCTGACCAGATAAAGACCGAGGCCGATACCACCGACCGCGCGGGTCGACGAGCCATCGAGCTGAGTAAATTTTTCAAAAATGACGTCGCGCGACTCTGCGGGAATGCCGATCCCGGTATCGGTCACCGATAAATAAAAATGCTTGGCGTCGGCGCTGCGATTTGCTGCGACGCTGATCTTGCCGCTTTCCGTAAACTGCACGGCGTTGGCGAAAAGTTGCTCAAGAATGATCCGCAGCTTTCTCGGATCCGTGTTAACCGCGACTGCTTGCTCCGGGCCACACCACTCAAGACTCACATCCTTGGCCAACTGTAGATCATGGTTCGTTTTGAACTCAGCGAAGAATTCATTGAGGTCGAACGTTTCCGCCAGCACCCGCATGTCCTTAGTCTCGATTCGAGTCACTTCTAAAATTGCCGAGAGCAATCCCAAGAGATCCTTAGAACGATCTGTGATCTTCGCCACCGCGTTTTCCTGCTCCGCATTGATTTCTCCCAAGACTCGTTTCTTGATCAGCTCGCAATAACCCAGGATTACGTTAATCGGAGTTCTAAATTCATGCGACATGACACTGAGGAATTCGTCTTTGACCTTGTTGCTCCGTTCGAGCTCGGCCGCTTGCCCCTGAATATGCTCATAGAGCTGGGAATTATAGATCGCCATACCGGCCTGGTTGGCCAGCGCGGAAAGAAAACGAATCTCCTCTTCGGGAAATTCATGTTCGAATTTGGTGGAGATCGACAACACGCCGACGCATTCGCCGTTAGCGATCATCGGCAATCCCAAATAGGAAACCAAGCCTTGACGGCGGAACAGCTCCGGCTTTCGAGTGCGCGGATCGTGCAAGAATTGGCGAATCGCCAAGGGACTCTTTTTCTCGAAGACAACGGCCGAGAGCCCACTGCCGCTGTTTTTGCCGGCTGACTCTTGCCATTCTTCCTGATCGAGATTCCATGCTACGGTGGGCCGCAATTCGCCGCTCGCTTTGTCGAACAATCGAACGGCCAACGCCGAATACGGCAAGACGACGGCGATTTTTTCGAGCAAAATCTTTAGCACGCGCGACAGATTGAGGCTCGAAGCGGTGGCTACACTGATATCACGCAGCGCCTGGATGCGTTCCAGTTGGCGGCGCGTCTCAGTGAACAGCCGGGCATTTTCGACACCGACGCCGATGACGTTGCCGATGGCCTTTAAAAGCTCCACTTCGCGGCGCGAAAACTTTTCTCGGCGCAGCGTTTCAATAGTCAGGATACCGACAACATTCCCTTTCGCCTTTAGAGGAATCCACACCCTGACCCGACCGGTAATCTGGGCCGATTGGCTTTCAAGCGCCCTAACCACCGGTTCGCGTTGGATGACGACTTCTCCCGTGCGGAAAATCTCATCGCGTTCTGCCGACGGCCGCTGCTGCTGGAGTAGCGCATCAACGCGCTCGGGTGTAAGCCCTCGGTGGGCAGCCAAAGATATTTCCCCAGTCTTCTGATTACGCAGCCGAATATGCGCCATTTCACATCCGGTAACTTCCAACACCTTTGCCACCGCGACCTCGAGCATCTCCTCAAGCTGAAGCGACTGGCTAGCCGCCGTTGCAATCGTGGTCAGCGCCGTCTGGTCTTGGTAGCGCGCTTGCGCCTGCTGGGCGCGCGTGCGTTCGATGGCGTAGCGCAACACGCGCGCCAGCATCGGACCGTCGAATTTGCCTTTGACGAGATAATCCTGCGCGCCGCTGCGCACCGCATCGACGGCGGATCGGTCGTCGTCCAGCCCCGTCAGGACAACGATCGGCACCGCTGGCGCTTCGGCTAGGAGACGAACCACGGTTTCGACGCCAACGCCATCCGGCAGCGAGAGGTCCAACAGGACGACATCGTAATTTGCTGCCTTGAGATGGCCAATCCCAACCTTAAGCGAACCGGCATCGGTAACTTCAAAGAGCGCGCCGCCGGCATCTTTAAGTAGTTCCAAAACCAAACGTGCGTCGCCGGTATTGTCCTCGATGAGGAGAACTTTAACCGGGTCGCCAACCGTATCGGCGTTCGGTTCGATCAATGAAGCGTGCATTTTGGCCATGCGATTAGAAAGTCGGCTCGCGCCAACGACCCGACGTTAAATAGCGCCCTTCAGCCCGTTCATAGCGTATCGCTCTGCCGCAGATGGCGCACAGCCGCGGCGCCGGCAGCGCTTCCGCGGCGGCTCCCGTCGGCGTCGTGCTCGCAGGGAATCGTCACGAAAAATGTCGTTCCCTTGCCCAGTTCGCTTTCGACTTTCACCGTGCCGTTGAGCAGTTCCGTGCACCGTTTGACGATATGCAAACCGAGTCCGATGCCTTCATGGGCTCGGGTTGTCGAACTGTCGACCTGGCTGAATTTTTCAAAAATCACCGGCAGAAATTCCTCGGCGATGCCGACCCCGGTATCGCCGACGCGCAAACTCAGCCAGCACTTGCGCGAGTTTGCATTCTCCGGGTCCGGCACCAACGGCGCACCCATGCGCACTTCAGCGCTCACCGCCACCATCCCGCGGGGCGTATATTTAACCGCGTTGTTAATAAGATTTTGCAGAATATATTGGAGCTTGGTCCGATCACTGCGGATCTCCGGCAGGCTCGGCGAGTAACACCACTCAAAGTATAGGTGGCCGTCCGCCGGATCTGGAAATGCGACTCTGAAGTCTTCCAGAAAATCGCCCAATGAGAACACCTCGGTCTGTACCGAAGCAACTTCCGACTCCATGGTCGTCGCGTTCAAGATCGAATTGATCATCGCCAGCTGGATTCTCGTTTGATTGGCGATTTTTTCCACCGCTTCCAACTGCTCTGAATTCATTGCACCGAACATGCCGGTCTGGAGGATTTCGACATATCCTCTAACGACGTTTAGCGGCGTGCGCAGCTCGTGGGAGATGACGCCGAGAAATTCCTCTTTGACGTGATTGGATCGCTCCAAGTCGCCGGCCAATCGCTTCATCTCGCCGTGGGTTTGGGAGTTGCGGATCGCCACCGACGCTTGGCTTGCCAAGGCGCTGAGAAACTCGATTTCTTGGCTAGTGAGTATGGTCCCTTGCTTGGGAAAAAACGAAACCACGCCAAGAGTTTCGTCGTTCGCGATCAGAGGAATACCGAGATATCCCGAAAAACCCGTGCGGCGCCAAAATTCTTGATATTGCAGCCGCGGTTCGTTGGCGACATCCGAGATGACTAAAGGTTGCTTTGAGGCGAATACGGTCTCGCTGAGCGTGGCCTTACGTTCGGGTTGCGTTATCATCGACTGCCACCAACTATCGTCGTAGTTTACCGTCGCGGCCGATTCCAAGAGCCCTTGCTCGCGGTTCCACAAACGCACCGTCATACCGAAGTCGGGTAGCAAGCGGCCAACCGTTTCGCAGAGAACTTCCAGAACTGAGGGTAGATTCAAGTTCGCGGTGAGCGCGACATTGACATCTTTGAGCGCCGTGATGCGCTCCAAGTGAAGCCGCATGGCCTCTTGCAGCCGCTTTCTTTCGATTGCATAGCGCAAGGCGCGCACGAGCAGACGGCCGTCGATTTGGCCTTTGACGAGATAATCTTGGGCGCCGGCGCGCACCGCTTCCATCGCCGCCGCATCGTCGTCCAATCCGGTGAGCACGATGATCGGCAAGGTTCCGGCATCACGTTGCATGCGCACTACCGTTTCAACACCTTTGGCATCGGGCAGGGACAGATCCAATAGAACCGCGTCGAACCTTTCCTGTTTCATGCGTTCGATTGCCGTCGCCAGCCGATCGACGTGGATCAACTCGAAGGGCGGCCTATGATTGAAGTCGCGCAACGCCTCCTTGAGCAACATCGCGTCGCCGGAATTGTCCTCGACCAACAGGATAGGTTGGCTCACTGGCATTGTTTAATTCACCAAGGCCGCGCCCGCCGCGCGCTTGGCATCCTCCGATCCTGAATGCCGAGGCAAAGTAAAATAGAATGTCGAGCCGTGGCCCGGCTCAGAGTCGAGCCAAATTTTTCCGCCCTGGCGCTCGACGATTTTCTTACACACCGCCAAGCCGATGCCCGTACCCTCGTATTCGTCGCGGGTGTGCAAACGCTGGAAGATCACGAAGACTCGCTCGGCATATTGCGGATCGATACCGATGCCGTTGTCGTGCACCGAAAACTGCCAATGGCCGCTTTCGGGTTTGCACGAAACATGGATGCGCGGTGCGCTGCCGTTGCGATATTTGATGGCGTTGCCGATCAGATTTTGAAACAATTGACCGAGCTGAATTTCATCGGCCATCACCGTCGGCAGCGGGTCATGGGTGATCATCGCTACGGCCTCTTGCGCCGCGAGTTCCAAAGTCTTCAGCGTCCGAGCCAAAACCGCTTCGCAATCAGTCGGAGCGAGATCCGTGCCTTTGGTACCGACGCGCGAATAAGCGAGCAGGTCCTGAATCAAGCCTTGCATCCGCTTGGCGCCGTCTACCGCGAAGGCTATGTACTCATCGGCGTCCTTGTCCAGCCTGCCGTTGTACCGTTTCGCCAATAGTTGGGTGTAACTCGCCACCATCCTGAGCGGCTCCTGAAGATCATGGGAGGCCACATAGGCAAACTGCTCCAACTCCTTATTTGAGAAAGCCAACTGTTCTGCTTTCTCAGCTAATGCGTCCTGCGCTTGTTTGCGCTCCGTGATGTCGCGGATGATCGAGGTAAAAAACGTTTGCCCGTTGGTTTTCCAACTGGCGAGAGACATCTCGATGGCAAATTCGCTTCCAGCCTTTCTCCTGCCGGTCAATTCCACGGTCTTACCGATTACGCGGGACTCGCCTGAAGCGAGAAACTGCGCAAGCCCCTGCTCGTGAGCATCTTGGAATCTCTCGGCCATGAGCGACGTTATCGGCTTGCCGACAACGTCGCTTTCCTGATAACCGAATGCCCGTTCGGCGGCATCGTTAAAGTGGATAATGTTTCCATGACTGTCCGCGGAAATAATGGCGTCGTTGGCAGTCTCGGCCAAAGCGCGAAACTTCGCCTCGCTGTGTTGCAAGTCCCTCTCTCTGCGGTGGCGCTCGGTTACATCCCTAAACGTGATGACCACACCCGTCAGCTCGTCGCGTTCGATCATGGCGATACTGGTGTAATCCACCGGGAAGAATGTGTCATCGTTGCACCAGAAAATCTCGTCGCTCCCGCTACGAGAAATCCGGTCTCCGAGCGGCGCCAGAATCGGCTCAGTCTCCACCGCAAAAGCGGCGCTATCCGCGGTGGTGTGCCGAAGGATCTCACCCAGTTGCTTGCCGATGCTGGCGTTGGGACCCAGGCGGAGCATTTTTTCCGCTGCCGGGTTAATGAAGCTAATCTTCCCCTCCGGGTCTAAACCGAAGATGCCTTCTCCCGCACAGTCGAGAATCAACTTAGTGCGCGCGAAAGCGATCTCATTGAAGCGCCAGGCGATCGCGCTCCCAACGCAAGACCACAGGACGAAGAAGGCGTGGATCCCGGCCCAAGTCCAGGGTGCATTGAGAGCTGCGGGGTGGTTAAAAACTCCTTCAGGCCACAGGACTCCCAATACGCCGTGATGGAGGGCTACAAAGACGACGGAGAGCAGGTAGGGAACCCAGTCTTGGTAAAGAGCGATGAAGACCAGCATGACGAAGAAATGAAAGTGGAGCTCGATGTAGCCGCCCGAGAGATGCACGAAGATCGCCGATGAACTCATCAATCCAATGCCGACGAGCGTGGCGCTAATCTTTCGGCTGCCCACCTGCCAACCCAGAAACGCAAAGAGGGCGACGATCAGTCCCTCTGAAATGGTATGGAGAACCGTGTCATCCCGGAAAATGGCGCCAATGCTAAGCTCCCAGCTATACCCAAAAATCGGTCCAATGAGGGCGATCAGCAAAGCATGAAACCAAGTAAGCCAGACAAGAAAACCGTGCCGCGTCGACCACACCGCTTCCGGCAGCTCGCCGCCTGATGGTAGGAGACTCGAGAGGCTCTTAATGCGCGTGGAAAGCGGAACCGTTTTTGAAACCCTAGGGTCCATTTTCCACCCGTACCTTTGCCAATCTTTTGATTGAATGGTCATGTCGCATTAAGCTGGCAGCGTGAAGAAAATGCCGCTCCTCTTCCTGGTTCCGATTCGACCCAGTTTTTGCCGCCATGGCGCTCGACGATCTTTTTGTTCAGCGCCGATGCGCTTCCGTCGCCGCCGACTTTGATGGTCTGCGCCATTAGCGGCGTGTTCATAAATATCGTTAGAGCGAGAGCGCAGGCCAGCAAATCCCGAAGTGCATTTTTCTGCATGTAAATTATCTCCGAGAGTAGCCGGCCGCGGAGTTACAAGGCGGTTCCGTGTGACGGCAGCTTGACGATGGTGAACCAGAACTCCTCTAGGAGTTTTACGATGTCGACGAAACGATCCATGTCGACCGGCTTGGTGATGTAGCAGTTGGCATGGGAGCCGTAGGTCGTCAAAATATCCGAGTCGGCTTCGGAGGTGGTGAGAACCACCACCGGGATACGCAACAGCTTGGGATCATTCTTAATTTCTTGCAGAACCTGCCGGCCGTCGATTTTGGGCAAATTGAGATCGAGCAGGATCAGATCCGGCCGCTTGGCATTCGCGTGGCCATTGCGCTGGTGGAGAATATCAGTAGCCTCAAGACCGTCGCGGGCGACGGTCAAGTGAACGACGAGTTTACCCTCCTTCAAAGCCTCCTCGGTCAGCCGCACGTCGCCGGGATTGTCCTCGACCAGTAGGACTTCAACAGGCCTAAGAGCGCCGTCTAGCATAGCGGATTGTTTCCCTCATTCGTAAAAGCGACTCCTAATGCAATTCCCGTGACCGCTATGCCGAAGCTTCCGCACAACTCTATCCATCGGCAAAAAGATCTTTTTGTTTAGTGACTTGCCGCGTTTTAAGCAACTATGCTAGGGTCATCTGTAAGCGCGCGGGTGGGACCGAAAGTTCAATTATGTCATCAATACAACCCTCGGCCTAATAATTTTGTAAAAGACGCGGAACAAACAAGAAGGCTATGAAAATTACCCAAATTCCTTTGCTGCGAGACAACTACGGCTATCTCGTGGTGTGCGAGAAAACCCATCAAGCGGCGATCGTCGATCCGTCTGAATCAGAACCTGTGCTGCGTCGAATCGCCCAAGAGCAGGCAACGCTAACTGCGATCCTCAACACGCACCATCACCGCGATCACACCGGCGGCAACGAAGGGATACTGGCGGCGCACAAAGTACGAGTATACGGCCATAAGAGCGATCAGGCGCGTGTGTTCGGCATGACCCATGGTGTAGATGAAGGCGACGAAATTCACATCGGCGAGTTGCAAGGAAAGGTTTTCTTCATCCCTGGCCATACCACCGGTCACGTCGCCTACCTGTTCGAGAACAATCTATTTTGCGGCGACACCCTGTTTACCGCCGGCTGCGGCCGGCTGTTCGAAGGAACGGCGCAACAAATGCACGCATCGCTGAAAAAATTGATGGCCCTGCCGGCGCACACCCAAGTCTACTGCGGTCACGAATATACAGAGAACAACCTGCGCTTCGCCATGTCGGTGGAACCGAACAATCCGAAACTCGTCACGCGCTATGAGCGGGTGAAAACCTTGCGCGCCGGCGGCGCGCCGACGGTGCCGGCGACCCTGGAAGAAGAAATTGAGACCAATCCGTTTTTGCGTTGGGACAGTGGAGAAATTCAAGCGAGCGTTCAGTCCGTTGCGCCACAGAACAGCCTTGACCCAGTTTCGGTGTTCGCCGCGGTCAGAAAAATGAAAGACGCTTTCTGAGAGTATTCACCGCTAGATCAATCGATTGACTCATGCTGTTTTGCCGCTCGGGTTGCGCCGGTTTCCGCGCGCGCCAATCCGTCTGCGCCGGAGAAATTTCGCGTGACGGCGAAATTCTCCAATGCTGAAAATGCGCAAGTTTGAGTTTGAAAGAGCGCGATGAATCTAAAGGAGCGAACCTATCTCTGGTATTTGTCCGTCCTGCGCATCTACGTCGGTTACTATCTTTTCTTTCAAGGTATCAGAAAATTTCAGCGCGACTTTCCCAAGGGCGACTGGATCGGCCGGCAAATCGGCGACATCGCCACCCTCGATCTGTACCCCTGGTACAAAACCTTCCTACAAAATTATATCGTGCCCCATAGTGAGCTCGTCGGTTATCTCGTGGTGATCGGCGAGATCGGTGTCGGCGCCTGTCTGCTACTAGGTTTATTTACCCGGGTCAGCGCTTTTGTCGGTATGTTTATGGTGATCAACTACTACCTCGGTCCTGGGATGGCGCGCGGCGGGGCGATGGTGGCACAGCAGCAAACATTCATCATCATGCTGGCGATCTTCATACTGGCAAATCCCGGTCGTACCATGGGGCTCGATAGTCTGCTGTTGCGCGGTGGCGGCAAGGGAAAGGGGGCAAAATGAAAATTTCTGGCGTGGCGACAAGTGAAGGCACTGGGCGCTACCGCAAACGGTTCGACGGCAAAATTCCAGCGGAGCATTTTCGAGAATCTCAAGGCCTCTTGATGTCGTCCATCGGCATCGGCACCTACTTGGGCAACTACGATGACGCCACCGATCAAGAATATCATAAAGCGGTGGTTCACGCGGTGCAGTCCGGCTGCAACGTCATCGACAGCGCGATCAATTATCGCCTGCAACGAAGCGAACGCTCCATCGGCACGGCGCTCAAGAATCTCACGACCCAAGGCTACAACCGCGACGAGATCGTCGTCGCCACCAAAGGCGGATTCATTCCCTACGACGGCACGCCGCCCAAAGACGCGCGCGCCTACATCGAGCAAAGTTTTATCAAACCCGGCCTTGCTACGGCGTCCGATATCGTCGGCGGCTGCCACTGCATGACGCCAAAATATTTGCTCAATCAGCTCGACTGTAGCCTACGCAATCTCGACTTGGAGTCGATCGACATTTACTACCTGCACAATCCGGAAACCCAACTGGGCAAAATCACGCAGGACGAGTTTGACGGCCGGCTAGTCAAAGCGTTTGAAGCGTTGGAAGTCGCCGTGAGCGCCGGCAAGATTCGCATGTACGGCACAGCGACCTGGAACTGTTTTCGCAACTCAGCGGATGCCAAAGACTATCTGTCGCTCGCCCGTGTAGTTGAACTGGCCGGCAAAGCCGGTGGCGAGCAGCATCACTTCAAGGTCATTCAGCTGCCGCTCAATCTCGGTATGAGCGAAGCCTTGTCGAATCCAAATCAGCCGCTGCACGGCCATCAACATACCTTGCTCGAAGCGGCTCAGGAATTTGGCGTCACGGTCATGTGCAGCGCGTCAGTGTTGCAGGGGCAACTCACGCACGATCTGCCGCCAATCATTCACGAAACTTTCACCGGGCTCGAAACCGACGGCCAGCGCGCATTGCAATTCGTCCGCTCAACGCCAGGTGTAACCACTGCCTTGGTCGGAATGAAACAACAAAAACATGTTGATGAAAATCTCGCAACCGCCCGCATCGCGCCGGCATCCTGGGAGCAATACTCGAAACTGTTTCAACCGGAATCGTCTTCTTAATTGAACAAGGTCTTGTCACTCCCAACCACAATTTCCGCGAACTCTGGGGATGGTGAGTTGAGGGCAAAACAAGCGAGAATGAACAAAGGGCAAATTACGAGACTAACCGCCGGTCAAAGAATCCATTCCGCCAAATAAACTCTCAAGGTTCTGCAATGCCGCTTTGGGCAGCGGCGGCTTGAGAATCGAGCTGACATTTTCCCGCAAGTGGTCAGGATTGCCGGTGCCGGTTAGAACGACATCGACGCCGCGCTCATGGCGGCAAAAACGGTACGCGGCTTCCGGCAGGGTCGCGGCGTCGGTTTCCTTGAGCAAAAAACCTAGCGGATTGTTTAGATCCAGCGCATCTTTTCTAATCGCGCCTTTCTCGACCAATTCAGCGCACATCTCTTTCAATCGTTTAGGCTGGCTGAGCGCGCGCCGCACGGCGAACATATCGAGCACACCGACACCGCGCTGCATGGCCAGCGGAAAAATAGTCTTCCGCGCCGACGGATTGAGCAAACTGAATCCAACCATCACCACGTCCCACAAATTCTTCTCAAGGCTGTCCGTCAACATCGTGTGTGACGTGTCGACACCAAAGTTTTCGGTGACGCCGATGAAACGGATCTTGCCCTGCTCTTTCAAGCGCCGCATTGGCGCCATTAGGCGGTCTTGCGCGAACTCAAAATCCTTGGGCTCGACACCGTGCAGATGATAAATATCGATGTAGTCGGTGCCAAGCAGCCTAAGACTTTGCTCCAAGCCGTTGATAATCTCGGCTTCCGGATTCGCCTGATCGGGAGTCGGCAATGTCTTCTTGGTCGAAATCACCACACGGTCCCGCGGCATCCCGGCGATCGCTTTGCCGACGATGCCTTCGGTGCCGTAATTCTGCGCCGTATCGAGAATATTCACGCCGAGATCGAGCGCTTGCTTGACCAGGCGAACCGCACGTTCTTCCGCCCCCGCACCGCCGCGCATACCAAGCCGGCTCGGCCCGCCACAGCCAAGACCAGCGACGCTAATTTTCAATCCAGTTTTTCCGAGAGTCGTATATTCCATCTTTTCCTGTTGGTTCAAACTGTTTAAGCCGGTCAAGTCGCCGGAAAATTATCCGTAACGGTTTGAACCATTTTAACGTTTTGAACGGCTTGAACGATCTTGTTTATTCCCACTCCACCCGCACGCCCAACACTTCGCCGGTTGCGCGAATCTCTTCTGCTGCGCTGAGGGTGCAATTGACCCACGCCTTTCGGCCTTCGAGTTTCGTGATCCGCGCGCGCAATTGAATCGCTTCTTTGAGCGGCGTCGGCTTAAGATAAGACACGTTCAAATTCGCCGAGACATAGCCGATGCGCGGCGCGCTGCCGATGGGACGTTTTTCAGCGCGATAAGCGGCTGCGATGGCAAGATTCAGACTGTGGCAATCGATCAGTGAGGCAATGACGCCGCCGTTGAGATTTTCTCTGGTACCGCCGCAATGGTGCGGCTCGGCGCGCCAACTCGCCACCGCCTCTTCGCCCTCCCAGTAACTTTTTAGCCGCAAGCCTTTCTCGTTGGCCGCGCCGCAACCATAGCAATGATGCACCGAGCCTTGATCTTGAAAGGCGATCTCGTCCATGGCGCTGAATCGGCTACTTGCCCTTCTCGAACTTGAGCGACGCGGAGTTGATGCAATAGCGCAGGTTCGTCGGCTTGGGGCCGTCCTCGAAGACATGGCCGAGATGAGCTTCGCATTTGCCGCACATCGCTTCGGTGCGGCGCATGCCATAGCTGGTATCGTCCTCGGTCTCGACGTTCTCCGGCGCCGCCGGCGCCCAAAAACTCGGCCAGCCGGTGCCCGAATCGAATTTGGTTTCCGAGCTGAACAGTTCATTGCCGCAACAAATGCAGCGATATGTCCCCTTCTCGTGATTGTCCCAGTACTCGCCGGTGAACGCCCGCTCCGTGCCTTTCTTGCGCGCGACATTGAATTGCTCGTCGGTTAATTGCTGTTTCCATTCGCTGTCAGATTTTTTGATCTTTTCCATGATTGTCTCCAATCGTTCTGCAAATAGCGTTAGCGGCCCTGCATGTTGACAAACTGCAACGGGATCTCGATTTTAGCCTCGCGCAGCATTTGGATCACTTGCTGCAAGTCATCGATCTTTTTTCCGGTCACACGCACTTGCCCGTCCTGCATTGCCGCTTGGACCTTGAGCTTTTTCTCTTTAATCATCTTAACGATTGCCCGGGCATTATCCGAATCGACCCCTTCTTTGATTGCGATGTCGCGCCGGATCATGCCAAGCGCCGCCGCTTCGGTCGTCTTGGGGTCCAAGCAACGCCGGTCAACTTTGCGCTTGACCAGATTTTCGATCAGGGTGTCCTGGATCGCGCGCATTTTCATGTCGTCTTCCGTGGTCACTTGGATCTTTTTCTCTTTTTTATCCAAGCTGATCTCGGTTTTCGAGCCACGAAAATCGTAGCGCGTGAGAATCGTCTTGGTCGTTATGTTGACCGCATTGTCGACTTCCTGGAGATCGATACGGCTGACGATATCGAATGACGGCATGGAGCGAAATCCTTCCCTTTGATGAAGAATATAAATGCCAACGATTCGACTACTGCTTTTTCGCCTGAGCTGTCGTCGAACTCTTTTTCGACGCCGCGCGTTTGCGACGACCGGCGCCGCTCAAGACATAATCAAGAACATCGCTGCGCGTGATGATGCCGACCAGCTCTCGGCTTTTGACCACCGGCAAGGCGCCGATGCGGTGTTTACGCAATAAGCCGACGGCCTTGGCCAACGGTGTTTCCGGCTGGACCACGAAGATATCATGGGTCATCACTTCTTCGACGGTGACCTTTTCGGCGAACTCGTCGATGGCTTCGGTGTGGTTGATCATCATGCTGGTCGGATAGGCGTCGCGAATATCGCGATCGGTGACGATGCCGACGAGATGGTCGTTGTCGAGCACGGGCAACTGGTTGACCCGATGCTTCGCCATCACTTGGCGTGCGATCGCAATACTGTCGAAAGTCTCGACCGCTAAAACACCTTCACTCATCCAGTCCGCGACGCGAATCGATTTGATATTGTTTTTCCCCTGCACCATCACATTTGCTCCAGTTTATAGCCGCGTGATTTGAGTAACTCGATAATACCGTTCTTGCCGACCAAGTGGGCCGCCCCAACCACCACCAGGGTGTCTTCGCCGCTGCCGATGAATTTTTCGATTTGCGGCAGCCAATTGCGGTTGCGCTCGTCGAGCAATTTCTCTTGGATCTCCGGAAACTCCGTCATGCTTCCCAAAAACAGTTTCTCCGCCGCCACAATGTCGCCGTCACGCCAGGCGCGCATCATGTCGTCGATCATGCCGCCAATCTGCTCCATTTCCTTGAGCGATTGGCGCAGCATCATCTCTTGCAATGCCGGCGGTAGGCGATCGAAAATTTCGAACTGCGCCTCGGCGGTTTCCAGCCCGCTGACCCGCTTGTTGGCAAGTTTCGCCCGTCGAGCGAGTTGGCGATCGACACCGGAATCGGGATCGAAGCCGAACTTTTGCAAAGTCATAACCGTCAGCGTCAAGCCCGCCAACCAGGGTTTGAGCGCAGTCAACATTTTGATGTCGATGCCGAGTTCGTTGGCCCAGACCGTCGCCCGTTGGAAGGTTTCGCCGGACACTTTCTGCTGCAAGGTCTTGCCGTCAAGATTGACGCCCTTCTGCAAAACCAGCTTGCGCATCTTTTCCGGATTCTCGTCGGTCAAGTCGATCTCGAAGGCCAGCCGTTTGGACTTCTTGAAGGTTTCATCGATGATCGGTTTGAGCATCGCATCCTGACTTTTTAGCAGATGGATCGAACCGAGCAGGTAAACAGCGCCTTTGTCGGACGCCACTTTCCAAAGAAAACTTTTTTCTTGGGCCCAAGCATCGAAGCTGCCGGCCAGCAGCCCAACGGCGAACAGCACATGCAGCGCATAAAACCGGGCGAGTGATTTTCCCATGCGATATTTCACGATAAAACCCAGGATACCATCGCCTGCAGGAAAAGAAATTGGTTGAGGATACTAAAAGAACTTAACGGGCAAGCTATTACCACTCGAGCCGGATGCAAACTTCTTCGCCGCGCTCTTCGGCTGGCAGCACCGTCAGCGGCGCGCCGCCTTTCGGCAAGGTGCATTCACCGCTCTGAAGATCGAAACAATAACTATGATTGTTGCAGCGGATTTGCATGCCACCAATCAATTGCCCGGCTTCCTTCAAGTCCGCTTCTTCATGAGGGCAATGGCGTGAGAAGGCAACGTATTTTCCCTCGACGAACGCCAAGAGCACTTGGCGTCCGCCGAGGTCGACTTCTTTTATAGCACCGGGACTTAACTCCCCGACCCGCGCGACGGGTATGTAACTTACCCCCATCAGGTTACGCCGCCGCTTTCTGTTGACGATAAAGCGGTCCGCGCATCACCTGGCCCGGCAGATCGCCGGTCATGTGGCCGTGATCGTGGATCACGGTGCCGTTGACGATGGTGTAGTGCATGCCAATCGATTTCTGCACCATGCGTTTGGTATTAGCCGGGAAATCATTGGCCCACACCGGCTCTTCGGCATGGACGGTCTTGGGATCGAAGATTGCGATGTCGGCGGCGTAGCCCGGCCGCAGCAAACCGCGCCCTTGCAAACCGAAAATCGAGGCCGGATGAAACGTCAGTTTGTGGATCGCCTGCTCCAACGACATCACTTGGCGCTCGCGCACCCACAGACCCAGGAGAATCGTGCCATAACCGAAGTCGGCGCCGAACAGCACATGGGCGCCGGCGTCCGAAGTACCGATCAACACATAGGGGCTGCGGAGAATCTCGCCCATGGCGTTCCAGTCGCCGCCGTTGTTAGCGTTCCAAAAAATCGTCTCCAAGTTTTCGTCGAGGGCAAGATCGAGGAAAGCATCGATGGGCGCTTGATTGCGCATGGCCGCCATCTCGGCGATGGTCTTGCCGACAAATTTTTGATTTTCTGGTTTGAAACATTTCTCGACTTTGGGAATATCCCAACGTTTGTGGTAGTTAGTCAAGCGCAAGTTATCGATCTCATACTGCAACTTGATCCGCGTGTCGGCGTCGGCAAAGGCTTGTTTGCGCACTTCCACCGGCAGAAACATGAGATTTTTCCAGGTCGGGAACTCGTCGAAGATCTGGCAATCTTTCAAAGTGAAGTGGCGCACCAGCGGTACCGTGTGGGTCAAACCGTAGGCTTGGTAGCCGGCTTTGAAAATCGGCTCGACGGCTTCGAGCTGCTCGCGCCACAGATTAGGCTCGGACCAGCGATGTTGCAGGCTTTGCCACAGGATCGGCCGTTGCGTGCGTTTGGCCAATTCATGGTACCACGCAAAATGTTCGACCTTGTTGCGGCCGAGAATTGTTTCGATGACGCCGGCGTTGCGCTCGCCAAGCACGTCGCAAAGGGCAAACAATTCATCGTCGTCCGCCAAGCGGCTCGACACCGGCTTGCCGTCCTCGCGCATATGGCGGTCGTTGCGGTTGGTCGACATGCCCAAGGCGCCGCCTTCCATCGCATCGAGCACCAAGCCTTTCATCTTTTGCACTTCCGTGCCGGTGGCTGTGCGCTCCACCGCTTCTTCGCCCATGGCATGATGGCGCACGGCGATATGACCGACCAAGCCGCCGACATTAATGCCGACCTTGCCTTCGAAGTTGTCGAGATACTCGCCATAGCTATGCCAGTTCCACTTCACGCCCTGTTCCAGAGCGATGCGTGGAATCGCTTCCACACGGATGAAGCTTTTGACGATGGCGTCTTCGATCCCTTGCCTGACCGGCGCCAGGGACAACCCGCAATTACCCATCACCACGGAGGTCACACCATGCTGCGGCTCGCAGGTGCCATAAGGATCCCAAAGCATCTGCGCGTCGAGATGGGTGTGATGATCGATGAATCCCGGCGACACCGCCAAGCCGTCGGCTTCGATGGATTTCGTCCCGCCGTCTTTGAGCTTGCCTACTTCGACGACCTTGCCGCCCTTGACCCCGACATCAGCCACATACGACGGCAAACCGGAACCGTCAACTACACGCCCACCGCGAATCACGAGATCATAAGCCATGGGAGTTCCCCTTCTTGAGTTGGAAAGTAAAGGTTTTCGCGCCGCTGCTTAACGATCAGCAGATCACTCATGGCAACATACGAAATGACACCGAGTCCGTCAACCGGGTGAGCACGCTCACGCGCTGCGACGCTATTGCAACGGCAAATTACCGGCTGGCAGGGATGCCAGCGATGGCACGCTGCAATATTCGAGGAAGGAAAAGAAACGGTGGACGGCGTCAAGACAACGCGTCAATTATTATGCGTATGCGCGTAAGCCTGCGGCTGGAAGTATCTGACAGCGAATTCTTTATTTTCCGAGTACCAGAGGTTGCCGAGATGTCCGCCGTAGGGGAAGAGCGTCACTCGGTCGCCCAAGTTATCTTTCAGCGCTTGGATGGATTTTCTCTCGCCCAAGACATCATCGGCATTGTGAAGGATGTGCACTTTGGGGTTGTCGCGCAGCCGATCGACTATGGCTGCCAAAGAACCGCGCTGCATGAAGTCATCCAGATCGGCTTGTGGATCGCCGATTTGTTTTTGCCACCAGGGCATGCCAATTAGCTGGTTGTATTTCGTATACGTGAAATCCTTAGCTTCCTCCAGCCGTTTTCTCTTGTCGTCTTTCGGCGCTGTAAGCAACTTCTGATCGTGGATGATTTGGGTCACGTAAATGAGCTCAGGCAGTTGGCTCTGTAAATTCTCGGCGATGAGGTATTGGAACTCTTCCTTCGTGAAGCCACGCAACTTCTTGGCCAATCGTTCGAAGACCGCAGGTTTGTCCTGGCGTTCCTCGGCAAAGGAATTGACGATGGCAAGCGCTTTGGAGACGATTCCCTGAGATTTCTCCCTGCCGAATTTTTCTTTCAAGCCGCCCCATTCATCAATTGTCTTGACGGCGTAAGCGAGATCCACCGGCGGGTTGACGAGGAGATACTTATTGACGCCGATCTTTCCCGCGTCGGCATCGATCACGCTGAGATAGGCGCCTTGGAGTGCGCCCAGGCTAACTCCTATGAAGTTAATCGAGCTAGTCTTGACGGCATACCGTGATCTCACGGTCGTCAGAGTTTTTTGCATGACTTCATATAAATCACGCGCGTCCTCCGGCGCATAACCCGGCGCGCCGTTGCGGCTGGCCGACAATGCAAAATTCCAACTCATCGGCGAAGGTAAAATCACCACATGGAAGCCTTCTCGATAGAACAAGCTCGCTAAATACGGCGCAACGCCAAAATAGGGGCTGGAGCCGAGACCCGCGAGAATAAAAAGCAGCGGTGCTGCTCGGCTTTGGCGATACAAAGCAAGACTTACGTCACCGCGTCCTTCGAGAGTTGGCAAACGGTTTCTGCCTGGGAGCCCGGGCACATGAATGATGGTGGAATCAACCTGCGCGGTGGCGCCATCGTCGTTTAAAATAGCACTAGTCGCCGTCGCTAGGTAAGGATCGTGATACGGATATTGATAGCCCGCAGCTTCGATCGAGCGCGCGAAAAGATTCAACGCGATCAATACCGCCACGGCGAAATAAAAGCTCCTGGTGAAAACCCCAGGTGTCTGTCTCGGTTGAACTTCGTGCGTCATAATTTGTTGCTCTTTAGCGTGTTGTCGGCGCTGATCAGTCGACCATGGGCGTAACTCACCGGTCTGCCGACATGTGCTGTGCTCCAACGACGCAAGCGACGGAAGCCCCAATGTCGGCAGAGTTGACGTGCTAAGTTTTCCCTAATCGTAATAATCGCGTTCGCGGTAACGCCGGTTGTTGTACGAAGAAAGGTCATAGATCGCGCCTGCCGCGCCGCCGACGCCCGCGCCGATGGCTGCGCTTCTACCAACATTCGAATGAGTCGCCGCGCCAATTCCCGCACCCGCCGCGCCGCCAAGCGTAGCCCCGGTCAGTGTTCCGCAACCCGCGACAACCGACACCAACGACAAGCCAATAAGCGCGCGCGTGATCGGTTTTTTCAAAACGTTAGTCATAAAACACCTCCTCAAAAAGCTAGTTAGGCTAGTCGCAAGTTCTGTTCCATAAAAAACCGTAGTTTTTTCAAAGCGGATCGAAAGAATAAGGCAATCTTGTATGGAAAAACCTTCCAGCGAAGATTCTCTTCTCGGCACCGCTGCCCAAAAAATTTGTGCCGCAAGTCTTCAACGTTTTGAAAAGGACCGACGTGTTTAAAAAATGAATGCTGAGCTTGTCGAACCATCGGAACGTGCCTGCGTGTTGCACTGTGGGAGAAAACTACGAAGAAAAACTCCTACAGCGAACCTCGGTTAATCGCCACAGTGTGCCATTGATGAGATTTTTTAGTGCACGACCAGCAAATTCGTCGAAATTATATTTTTTTACACCGATAGAGGGACAGGCACGTGCATTGCTCAATCAGCTCGTAGAACGGAGGTGCGATATGGAACAACTTAACGAGCCAACTGAAGCTGCGGTTTTACAGCTCCAAGAGATGTTGAATACTCCCATTGAAAATCAAGCGGCTTCCTATGAGTTAACCTTGCTCGGGACCGTTCTTCAAAATGGACTTCAGTTATTGGAGAATTCCGAAGGCTGCGAAGAGACCTGCGAGATCCTTCGCCACATGCTCAAAAGCGCTTTCGTCATTGGCCGCCGGCATATTAACCAGTTGGTGTGACGGCGCGGCGGTGAGCCAAAGCTTTCAGGGATGAGCCCTGCCTAACCTCAGGACAGATAACAATTCATATGCCAGGAGGTGTTTTTATGAAACGTTACAATATTCAATCAATTGCCCTGATGGCGCTTTTAGCGTCGCTCACATCGTTCGTCGCCGGCTGTTACTACTACGACCGCTATGATCGTTACGACTACGGTCGGCGTGGGGACCGCTATGATCGAGCTTATGATCGTGATTACGATCGGCGCGATGATCGCCGTTACGATTGGCGTTATGGTCGCTACTACGACAATCGCTACGCACGGCGCAGTGGAGATAGCGATCGCGATGCCGACTAACAAGTAACAGGATTGTGATCCCCAAGGAGCAGGAGCATAGCGTATAGAAGTCCCGGGTATCGCGCTTTGCTTTCTGCTCCTTGCTTTTGTCCTGCTACCGCACCAAATTTCTCGGCGACGGGGTCAAACCCGAGGGAGAAACAATGAATGACAAAGAGATAGGGCGGGTTTGGGCGGAATATTACCCGAAGTCAGGGGACAACAGAGATGCCCTTCAAATATGCGGCATGATCTGTCGCCTGATACGAGCAGAGAGCAAACTTGGTTTTGTATTTAGTCGTTCCGGTAAATTACAGCGCGTTCTCGATGCCTGTGGAATTTCCAAAGGCGACTTTGAGAAGGTTGAAAATGGGCTGTTGAGGGAGCTCTGAAAAAGCGCCAGTCCGTAGCGCTGTTTCAATTCAACGTAGCCTTGCTTTTTCTGCTCGAAGACCTGTTTAGGCCGATTTATCCTTCCCGGCAGCTGGCACATTGAGGGCTTCCTTCTTTTTTCTAAAATACTCGCGTTTAGCCAGCCGCGCCACTTGGCGCTTACGGTGCTGCAAGTTACGTTTAGCATTCTGATTCATTTTAGTTCCTCCATGCGATACGTTTCTGAACTCACCTATCAATAGCACTATCCAGCAACAAACTCCCATCCCTCAGGAGGGGTTTACGATCTGGCCGGGGACGCCGCGACGGGGATGACTCGAATGCCATAATTAATGGTTGGCTACCCCTAATTCCATGCCGGAGTGGTGGAATGACAGACGCGCACGGACTCAAAATCGGGTAGGTAATTCTGTGAGGGTTGAAGTCCCTCCCCGCTGCCATGAAAAACTCGATTGTGTCTAAAGCATAAACCAACTCGTCGCCGGATCAAATTGACTCCAGCCCAACCCTTTCCGTATCGCGTCCTGAGGAATTGACTTATTGCCGACGCGGCCCGGAGGGTCTATTTCCGACTTTGCCAGAATTGATTCTAGTTGTTCGGCCACCGCCTGTACGTGTTCTCGGATATAGCTCTCGTGATCACCGCGCGCTTTGTAAATTTCGATTCCTTCCGAAACGAGATTCGACCAGCCGAGGTCCGGATTTCGGCGGTGAGCTTCCTGGTTCACGATCAGCGTCATTCGTCCATGGAAGGGTCCAGGCCGATAACGACGCAGCGCTCGTTCATAGGTATCCTGAATTGCAGGTCTGCATTTAGTGGGAAGATCCATATCACGATACGGCTCGGCCTTTTTTTGCGCATGCGGCTGTTGCACCGCTTGGATCACCGTTGCCAGCCGTGAGCATGAATACGGCAACAGGTCGTGCCAACGCAGGCCACATATCTTGCGCCCATGATAGCGGGCCCGTGCCAGATAATAAGAATTCTTGAAGCGATGCCAAGGGGCGATCAGCATTTTAATTTCGCCGATGCGCTTCCAGCGGTAACTTAGATAGAGACTTAACGACGGTCTATTGGTATCCATCAGAGCTAGCAAAGCGATTTTCTGTCCTTGCGCCTCCAGCTGACGGGCGATCTCGTACGCGACGATGCCACCGATGCAATTCCCGACGATGGAGTACGGCCCGCGAGGTTGAAGCTTTTGAATCTCGCGAATGTAGTCTGCGGCCATCTGGGCGACGCTCGACTGACACTTAAGGATTCCGTTCGCGCTCCGCGACCGCATCCCGTAAAATTTGTGATCCGTATCGACATGATGCAGGAACCTGGCATACACCAGGAATTCTTCGTCGCCACCGATACCGCCGGGCAGAAAAAACACAGGCTTCTTCGGATCGCCGGATTTAAGTTCGAATAGATGGGAGTACATCTGGTCTGCTTTGGCGGCCGCCGCATCATTCGCTCCAAGTTCCGCTAAGAGTCTGGCACCAAGTTCGGCGATGGTCGGACATTCAAACAGCGCTCTGAGCGGCAGATTTATTTGGCACTCTTGCCGCAGTCGAGCCATGGCTCGAGTTGCGAGAATAGAATGCCCGCCGATGTCAAAGAAATTTTCTTCAATGCCGAGCCGCTGGATCCCGAGCACGTCGCACCAGATGCGCTCGATGAGGCGCTCGACATCGTTGCGTGGCGCGACACATGGCGTATTTGCCGACAGAGTCGGATTGTCGGGCGCCGGCAAGGCTCTGCGGTCTAACTTTCCGTTTGCGGTAAGTGGAAGACGTGGGAGCACAACGAATGCAGCGGGCATCATGTACTGAGGCAATTTCTTTTTCAGATGGACCCGGAGATCGTTCTCGGCGATCGTAGAGCCAACCTTCATGACGAGATAAGCAACCAGACGCTTATTCCCAGCCGTATCCTCACGCGCGATGACGATCGCCTCGCGCACTGCCTGATGCTCACTAAGAATCGCTTCGATCTCGCCCGGCTCGATGCGGAAGCCACGCAGCTTGATTTGATTGTCGATACGACCAAGATACACGATGTTCCCATCGGATCGATAGCGGACCAAATCTCCGGTCCTATACAGCCGCGCACCAGGGTCGTCACTGAAAGGATTGCGAATGAATTTCTCTGCGGTTAAATCCGGGCGATTGAGATAGCCACGCGCCAAGCTGGTTCCTCCAACATAGAGCTCCCCCGCAAGCCCAACAGCAGTAGGCCTTAGCTCTGAGTCCAGGATATAAACCTCTGTGTTCGCTATCGGACGTCCAATGGGCACTAGATCGCTACGGGCGTCGCGCTTACACTCGTAAAACACGACGTCAACCGTCGTCTCGGTGGGACCATAAAGGTTCCATAATTCGGCCGTTAGCCGCGCATGAAACTTTTGCTGAAGCTCTATCGTTAACGCCTCTCCTCCGCAGAAAACTCGCCGTAGGCTCGTGGCATCGGATAGCGCCGGCTCATCGAGAAGCATACGCAGCAGCGAGGGAACAACTTTCAATGCGGTGATTTTTTGTTCGCCAATGAGTTTGGCCAAATAACCACCGTCCTGATTTCCACCAGGGCGGGCCATCACGAGTCGGGCACCGACAAGAAGTGGCGCGTAGCATTCCCACACCGATGCGTCGAAGCTGATCGGTGTCTTTTGCAGCACGCGGTCGGTTTCGTTCAGGGGAAATGTCTCCTGCGTCCACAGCATGAAATTGACGATAGCGCTGTGGGAGACCATCACTCCCTTCGGACTCCCGGTAGATCCAGAGGTGTAGATCACGTAGGCGAGGCTCTCGGGTGTGGAAAAGTTAACAGGGTTATCCCCGCTTTCCTTACCGACGGCTTTACAATCCGAGTCGATACACAGGATCCGAGAACTCTGCACGGGAAGTTTTTCTACCAGGTGCTGTTGGGTTAGCAACACTGGCGCTCGGGTATCCTTTATCATGTAAGCCAGTCGATCCTTTGGATACTCCGAGTCCAAGGGAACGTAGGCTCCACCTGCTTTGAGTATTGCCAAACAAGCTACGACCAGATCTAAGGATCGCTCTAAGCAAAGGCCGACTAATATATCCCGTCCTACCCCTAGCTTGCGTAGGTGATGGGCGAGCTGGTTGGCCTGTCTATTGAGCTCTCCGTAGGTAAGCTGTTGGTCGTCAATAACGACAGCAACCACTTCGGGTGTGCGTGTCACCTGCTCCTCAAATAGCTGGTGGAGGCACCGGCCTTCAGGATATTCGCGGTGGGTGTCGTTCCACTCCACGAGCAGCCGGTGTTGTTCGGCGTCTGTCAACAACGGCAGGTCCGCCAATGAGCGTTTCGGATCAGCGGTGATTTCCGCCAATAGAGTTTGATAATGATCCAGCCAGCGCTCGATCGTTTCATCATCGAAAAGATCGGCGTTGTACTGCCAATTGATCGACAGATCTTCGCCATCATCGACAATATTCAAGCTGCAGTCGAAATTGATCGCCGACCGCTCTTGAATTTCAACCTCGACATCGAGACCGTCAAGGAATGGTTTTTCGATCGCCCGGTCCAAATTGAAGCTCGCCGACATCAGCGGCGCGCGGCCGCCGTCGCGCGGTAGCTTGAGCTTCCGCAACAAACTGCCGTAGGTATAGCTTTGATGATCGTGGGCGTCTAAAACCAAACTCTTTACCGCCGAAAGATAGGTTGTAAAGCTCCGGTTGGCATCGATTCGATGGCGCAACGGCAGGAAATTCACGCAGTGGCCGACCAGGTCCGGCGTATCGCCGGCCAACTGTCCTGCCACGGAGATTCCGACAACGATGTCATCCTGACCGCTCAGACGGTGGAGCAGAACGTTGAAGGCGGCCAGCAAAGTCGAGAACAGTGTGGCACCATGTTGCGCCGCGAACCGGCGTAGCTCCCGGCCGCGCGCGCTCGGCAAAACGACGTGGCGTCGCCGGGCCAGGTAACTCTTCACATTGGCCCGTGGTCGATCGAGTGGCAGCTCCAGCGGCGGCGGCAGAGTCGTGAATTGATCGAGCCAAAATTTTTCCGTTGCGTTCCACTCTTCAGATCGCCGTGCTGCGATCTCGCGGCGGGCATACGTGGCGAATTGCGGAGCCGACGGTAGCGCGGATACCTCACTGCGACACTTTGCCGAATAAAGTCTGCCAAGCTCCGCCAACAACACGCCGAAAGACCAACCATCGACGGCGGCATGGTGAGTCGTCATAACCAATACGTGATGGTCGGCCGCCATTCGTAAGACGACGCTGCGCAACATGAATTCTCGGCTCAAGTCGAATGTTTTCGTGCGCTGCTCGGTTACGATCTGCGCCAATCGCTGCGATCGTTCTTCCAGGTTGACGGGGCCGAGATCGATTACGGGTAGATCGATCTCGACTTGCGGCGTCACCCACAGGGATTCGCCGTCGTCGCTGAAGGTCATCCGCAACGAATCATGGCGCGTTACTAGCTCCTGAATGGCGCGGTTCAGCGCGACGATTTGCAGCGGTCCACGCAACTCCACGGTCAAGCAGTCGGTAAACGCCCGAGACGCATCGTCGCTCATTTGCGCGGCGAGCCAAATTTCGCGCTGGCCGTCGGTGGCCGCGATGACCGAATCGGCGCCATCCTCGTCCGCGTCCGCTCGATCATCGCTGTTCTCCCCGACTGCAGCTATCGGCAAGAATTCGGCGTGCTGCATTTCCGCCAGGCAATCTCTGAAAGCGACGAGGATGCGATCGATATCCTGATCCGTATGCGCCGTAGTGAGTATGCCGAGGCGGCCTTCCCAGATGTGAATCCCGCGCGCGCGCATCATCGGATAAAAGAGACTCGCCAAAGGGAGCTCGGGTGGAAATTCGAAGGCGAACAAAGAGCTAAAGTGCGTGATGCGTACCGGTATCTGAAGTTCCTTGGCGTGTGCGAGCAGGCCGTCGACCAAGTTTTTGGTTCGGTGACTTAATCGTTCCTGCAGCTCCGGGCTCTTCTCTTTGAGGTGCGTCAGGCACGCTTTGGTCGCGGCGAGTGCCAGCGGGTGACGCATAAACGTTCCGGCAAAAAACGTCATTCCGACTTCGGGCGCCGAGTCGTCGCCAAACATCCATGGGCCGCCGTCGAGGGCGTCCATGAACTCCGCTTTGCCGGCGACGATACCGATCGGCAGTCCGCCGCCGATGACCTTGCCGTAGGTCGCGATATCCGCGCGCACGTCGAAGATCGCCTGCGCGCCACCGAGATGCGAGCGAAAACCGGTGACGATTTCGTCGAAAATCAGCGCTGTTCCCGCTCGTGCCGTGAGCTCACGAAGCTCCCGCAAGAATTCCTTCGGTTGCAGGTCCAGTCGGCGACTTTGCACCGGCTCGACGATGACCGCCGCCAACTCATGAGCGTGGTCGCGTAGAATTGGCAAGGACGCCGGATCACCGTACTCGAGCACGATGACGTTTTCGGCCATGCTCGACGGTATGCCGGGCGCCGCTGGACGCGACTTTGTGCCGCCGACCGCGCGCACGACCACCTCATCAAAAATGCCATGGTAATCACCGGTGAACATGGCGATCTTATCGCGCCCGGTTACCGTGCGAGCAATACGTAGCGCCGCCAGCACGGCCTCCGAGCCGGTATTGCAGAACGCTGCCCGCTCCATGCCGGTGAGCTCACAGAGTAGCGCCGCAACTTCACCCGCGAGCGGCGATTGCGGACCGATCTCCATACCCTTTTTGATTTGCTCTTGAAGCGCCGTCGTCACGAACTCCGGCCCGTGACCAAAGAGAATCGCGCCGAAACCATTGGTCAAATCGATGTATTCGTTGCCGTCCACGTCCCAAAGTTTCGAGCCGGCGGAACGTTCGGTCACGACCGGATAGATAAGCTCCTTCCACGTCGAGCGGAATCCCGCAACCGTGCGCGGATCGGCGAGATGAGCCCGGTGCTCAGCGGTAAGTATCTTCGATTTGCGCGTGAGCGTCGTGTAGCGTGCGATGAAGTCGTTTAGATATTGCTGCTGGCGCTCGGTCAGTTGATGCTGTTTGCCCGTCTGGATCGGTTTGTACGGTCCAAAACCTTTTTCCCCGATAGGTCTCCTTCCGACTTCCCCTGCCGCGGCTAATGTCGCAATCGGTTCGATCTTGCTCGACGAAGCTTTCGGCGCAGAGTTGACAGCTATATTGCCGCCTGGATTTACACCGCCGCTCGTCTTTAGCATATCGAGTTGTTGCTGCATCAGATCCAATTGCCTGGCGAAGATTCGCTCGAGCGCCGTGCCGTCAGAGTTGGCTATCTGTGCCAAGCTAAACAGATCCGCCGGGAGCGCGCCGAACACGGCTGGGCTTCCGACAACCGAAGGTTGGTCGTTCATTTCCCGCTGGTTGCAGACCGGTGGCCGAGCGACGCGTTTGTGCATTTCCTCGCTTTGTGGGATAGAAGCTGCGAGATGGTCGGCCAAGGTTTCCAAGCTCGACAATTCCTCGAGGAGCTGGCGGAACGACACTTTCACGCCGAAGCGCTTGAGTAGCGCAGCGCTTGCTTGCGTCAGCAGGAGCGAATCGAGCCCGAGTTCCAGAAACGAAGCGTGTGGCAGCAGATCTTCAGCGGCGATGCCCGAGATCTCGCTAAAAAGCGTTTGCAGCCGCTCCAAGACGTCCTCGCGGTGACAGCGTGTCGGCGCTACCCCGTTCAAGTCGTGAAACGCGCTTACATCATTCGGCTCTGCGATCATCGCTGCAGCGGGCGGGGCAACCACAGGTAATGAAATTTTTCCATTCCTCGCTTCCGGCGGCGGATTCTTTTCGTCACCGGCAAGCCTTCGCACCGACGGCCAGAAGCGCTTGCGGTCGAATGGATAGCTGGGCAAGGCTACGCGCAGACGTCGTTTTTCATCGTCCATCCGCGACCCATCAACTTCCGCGCCCGCCAACCACAAACGACCCAATGAATTGAGCATGCCGTCTAAATCCCCGCCGGCAGTCTGACTGGATAGTAAAGAGAGGAAAATTTCTTGGTCTGGGCGTTTGCTCGGGTGTTGGCGTGCGAGCGTGGCCAACCCTTGACCCGGCCCTACTTCGAGCAAAGCGTGGACTTCATCCTTGAGCAGAACGCCAACGCTGTCGGCGAAGTGAACCGGCTCGCGCAACTGTCTCACCCAGTATTCCGGATCCATCGCCTCCGCGACGGTGATGATGGCGCCGGTCAGCGTGGAAACCCAGGGTAAGCGCGGCTCGCCAAGGCGAATGCCGCGCACGATTTCTCGAAAAGGCGGCAGGATGGGATCGAGCATCGCCGAGTGAAACGCGTGGGATGTCACGAGACGGCGGCAGGGAATCTTCTCGGTTGTTAGCTCATTCTCTAACGTTTGAATGGCTTCGACGAGCCCGGAAACGACGGTCAGCGTCGGGCTGTTGATCGCTGCGATCGAAAGCTCTTTGCTCAAGCTCCGTTCAACTTCAGAAGCGGATAAACGGATCGCGAGCATGGAGCCGCTGGGAAGCGACTGCACAAGACGAGCGCGCTCAACGACCAAGTTCAATGCATCGTCGCGCGAGAACACCCCAGCTAGGCACGCCGCGACGTACTCGCCCAAGCTGTGGCCAACCACGAAACTCGGCTCAATACCCCACTCGATCCACAACCTGGCGAGCGCATACTCGACGACGAACAGCGCCGGCTGTGTGATTGAAGCTTGCGACAGGAGCTCTTCCGCGCGCTCTCGGTGAGCGGCTGCTGGATACAAAACCGTCCGGATGTCCAGCCCTAACTTGGCGGCGAGCGATTCGGCGCACTCGGCCACTTGGTTGCGGAAAAAGGAACTTTCTTCATAGAGTCCGCGGCCCATGTTGACGTACTGAGCGCCTTGGCCGGGAAACATGAAAGCGATGGACGGCGCTTTGTGTTCGTTATGGTTCGTGACGACGCGCTTGGGGTTCATGCTGCGAAGAGCATCCGCGCCGTCAGCAAGATCGCGACAGACGACCATACGTCGATGGGCAAACGCCGACCGACCGCAGTGCAGCGTGTGCGCGACATCACCCAAGTTGAGCTCGGGATGGTTCGCCAAGTGTTCTGCCAAATCTTTCGTTGTCCGATCGAGCGCTTCTGCGGTCTTCGCAGAAAGCACGATCAACTCCGCCGATCGCGCCGCGGCGGAAGGTTCCAGCGCCGGCGCTTCTTCGAGAAGCACATGGGCGTTGGTGCCGCCGGAGCCGAATGAGCTGACGCCGGCCCGGCGGGGCGTTGTTCCTGCCGGCCAATCGCTCAACTCGGCATTGACGTAAAAGGGCGTGTTGGCGAAGTCAATTTTCGGATTGGGACTTTTGTAGTGCAGGCTTGCCGGAATCTTCTTGTGCTTGAGCGCCAGCGCGGTCTTGATCAATCCCGCCACACCGGCGGCGACGTCGAGATGTCCGATATTGGTCTTCACCGACCCGATGGCGCAAAATCCGTTGCCGTCCGTGCCGAGACGAAACGCCTGCGTCAGTCCGGCTATTTCAATCGGATCGCCGAGGGGCGTTGCCGTGCCATGAGCTTCAATGTAGGAAATCGTTTCCGGGTCGAAACCAGCCAAGGCTTGAGCCATAGCGATCGCTTCGCTTTGGCCGTTCACGTTGGGCGCAGCGAAACTGACTCGATCGGAGCCATCGTTGTTTACCGCCGCGCCCTTGATTACCGCGAAGATTTGATCGCCATCGTCAAGCGCGTCCTGCAGGCGCTTCAGGACGACAATGCCGGCGCCGTTGCTAAACACCGTTCCCTGCGCCGCGGCATCAAAGGCCCGACAATGGCCGTCCGGAGATGTGATTGCGCCTTCATAGTGGAGATAACCGCGTTTCTGCGGCACGACAACGGAGACGCCGCCGGCGAGCGCCATATCGCACTGATAGCCGAGCAAGCTCTGAAACGCCTGGTAAACCGCCACCAGCGAGCTCGAGCATGCGGTTTGCACGCTAATGCTCGGTCCGCGCAGGTTAAGATGATAGGACACTCGCGTCGTAAGATAATCTTTTTCGTTTCCTAGCATGGCTTGCAGGGATGCCGCTCTATCGACTCCGCCCGCCGCCGTCAGTAATGGAAAGTAACTGTTGTTGCTCATGCCCGCGAAAATGCCGATCAGGCCTTTAAACATTCGTGCGTCGTAACCGGCGTGTTCGAGCGCCACCCAAGCGGTCTCGAGAAACACTCGTTGTTGCGGATCCATCGTTTCCGCCTCGCGCGGATTGATACCGAAAAACGCGGCGTCGAATAAGTCGGCATTGTCGATCGTGCCGCGCGCCTTCACATAATTTGAATCCCTGCGCAGGCCGGCATCTTCCAGCGGCGAGAACTCCAACTCGGCTTCGGTAAAATGCGAGATGCTCTCCACCCCAGCGACGAGATTTCGCCAAAACTCGTCGATGTTGTTCGCGCCGGGAAAACGTCCGGCCATGCCGACGATGGCGATGCCGGCCTTTGGATCGTAGTGCTCGCTATGGGACATGATCAGTTTTTCCGTCCCGCACGCGACCGCTGGGGCAAGGCGCGTTGCTGGCGTTGTGCACGATTGCGGTACTCCTCGAGATTCGTTTTCCGCGGCGACTCGGCAGTCAGGTAGCGAGCCAACGAGCGCACCGTCGCATGCTGAAATAATTGTACAATCGGCAAGCGGCGACCGAGTGAATTTTCCAGTTGTTTGTGCATTTCGACGAGCAGCAAGGAATGACCGCCCAGGTCAAAAAAATTGCTGTCAAGATTGACCTGAGGCACCTCGAAGAGACCACGCCAAATGGCCGATACGATTTTTTCTGAATTCGTTTGCGGCGCCGGGCCGGCCGAGCTCAGCATACGGACGGCGGTATGAATGTTCGTGGCCGCGGCAAGCTCCTCTGGCCCTCGGTGCTGGAGCGGTGGCAAGTCGGCGAGAATTTCGGCAGTCGTCCGTTGCGGGTTACGAACCATCGCTTCGATCAAGCGTTGGAGATCTTGCACAACGGATCGAATAGACACGCTGGAGAATCGGTCCGCCCGGTAAAGAATTTTCACGCCCAATTGGTTTCCGGGCACGATTGTCAACGTCAACGGATAGTTTGTCGTTTCCGGAGCCGCTACCATGCGGATTTGGATCTCGGGGCCGAGCTGTTGGCAGGCGCTACCCGTCGCATAGTTTTGAAACACGAGCAAACTCTCGAACAGCTGCTGACGCATCGGAACTTCGCTCCACCCATGAACTTCGATTACCGAGCTGTATTGGAATTCGCTGGCGGCGAATTGTCTTGCCTGAAAATTTCTCAACCAACCGCCCAGCGTCGAACGCGGCACAATTTGCACTCGGACCGGGAGGTCGTTGACGCACGGGCCGACCATGGCGTGGATTCCCGTAATTTCGGCCGAGCGACCGGAACAAGCAGCGCCGAAAAGAATATCCCGCTGTCCGCTATATCGGCTGAGAAGCAAGGCCCAAGCGCCTTGCATCAAGGTGTTGAGAGTTAAGTGTTCGCAGCGGCCAAGCGTCTGCAGTGCCAAAGTGGTTTCGCTCGACAAATGGATGCTCGCATCGCCAAACTCGTCTGCGCGGGACGATAATTCATCGCGCCGACCATCGAGGCCGATACGGGTCGGAGCATTGATGCCTTTGAGCTCGCCGCGCCAAAACGCTTCGGCCTTTTTGGCGTCGCACTGTCCCAACCAAGCGATGTAATTACGGTACGGGCAAGGTGGTTCGATCTCCGCTTCCCGCCCGACGCAAGCCTCTTCGTAGAATTGCGCCAGCTCGCTGAAGAGCACCGGCCATGACCAGCCATCGATCAGCATATGATGGGTGGTCCAAAGGAAATCATAGATGTCGTCTGTAGTCCGGATAAGTATGAGGCGCAGCAGCGGCGCTCGGTGCAGGTCGAAGCCGCGATGGCGGTCAGACTGGAGCAAGCTTTGCCAGCGCAGTTTCTGTTCCTCGGCGGGTTGTGTTCGCCAATCGAGGTTATCCCACGACAGCTCGACGTGGCGTGACACCACCTGCAACGGTTCGCTCAATCCATCCGCGAGAAATGCGCTGCGCAAAATCGGGTGACGCTGAATCACTCGCTGCCACGCGCATTTGAAAGCGTCAATGTTGAGCCGGCCGCACAGTTGGTAATGCCATTGTTCGAGTCCTAGTTTCGAGCCCACCGCATCCATCGAGAGAAATAGTTTTTGCATCGAGGACAGCGGGTAGACATCCTCGAGATTGGGATAATCGCGCGCCACGCGATCGAGCGTTGGCTGATCTAATAGCGCGAGCGGGAAGTCGGCTGGAACGACCTCGACCGGATGAACCGTGGCACGATCGCTGATCAGCGAACGCAGCGCCGTCAGATATCCTTGCGCAAGGGCTTCGATGGTAGTTCGTCGGTGTCGATTGGAGTTGAATATCCACCGGACTTCGAAGCAGCCGTTGGCAACCAGCGAAAGTATTTCCAGAAGATAGCGTCGCTGCGCCAAAGGGCTATGCCAAGGACCGCAGGATTCTTTGGCGAACCGAAACAACGAAGAACCGGCGACCACTTGGTCGAATTGACCGAGGTAATTGAACGAAATCTCCGGCTGAGCTAACGCAGCGAGCGCGGCGCGCGCTTGCGGGTTGGCAATTCCGTAGCGCAGAATACCGAAACCTAAACCCTTATCGGGAACAGCACGAAGGCGGTCTCTGGTAGTTTTGACCCTCTCGGCCAGCGTCGCGCCCCGACACAGATCGAGTCGCAGCGGATGAATAGTCGTAAACCAACCGACGGTACGGGATACGTCGATATTTTCAGCGATCTCAGTTCGACCATGCCCTTCTAAATCCACCAGCAACGAATCGGCTCTCGTCCAGGTTTTCAAACAGTCGGCAAGCGCGGCCAACAAAATATCGTTGATTTCTGCATGTTGGGCAGCCGGAACCTGCTGAAGGAGCGCGCGCGTTTCCGCGCGGCTGAGCCGCACCGTAACGGTTTCGGCGCGGTTTTCTAAATTCATCGAATCCGCCGCCGAATCGCACGGCAATTCCGTCGTCGGACCGTCCAGTACCCGGCTCCAGTAATTGAGCTCGTCCTGCGCCTCAGGCCTCTCTGCGTATTTGTTCAACGTCGCAGCCCAGGTCTGGTAGGAGCTCGTTCTGGCCGGCAACAAGACCGGCTGCTTAGCAAGGAATTTCACGTACGCGGTTTCGAGATCCTCAAGCAGAATGCGCCACGAGACGCCGTCGACGATCAGATGATGCACGATCCATAGTAGCCTTGGAGAGCGATGTTCGCCGAGATCGAAGTAGGCGGCGCGGACAAGCTTGCCCGACGCAAGATCTAGAGATCCCTGAAGTTTGGCAGCGCTCGATTCGATCTCGTTTTCCTGCTCGGACTCAGCGACCATCGACAGGTCGATACGCAAAAGGGAAAACGGCCGTTGTTCGTCCCCATAGGCTTGTTCCCAAGTCGTCCCGCAGCGCGTGAAGCCGAGACGAAATACGTCGTGGTGGCGCACGACTTCATTCAGCGCATCCTCTAAAACGTCGGCAGCCAACGGTTGCACGGTTTCAAACAGGAAGGCCTGATTCCAGTGATGCATTTCCGCGAGATTCTGCTCAAAGAACCAGCGCTGAATCGGTGTGAGATCAACTCGTCCGACGGTAACACCTTCGTTGGCTTTCGTTGGCGAGCTTGTAGCCGGCACGGCAGCCAAATCGGCAATCGTTGGATGCTGAAATAAATCTTTGGGCGCAAGTTGCAATCCCATCTGTCGAGCCTTACTGATCACTTGGATGGCCAAGATCGAATCGCCGCCGAGCTCGAAGAAGTTGTCCTCGATTCCAAGGTCGTCAATGCCGAGAACCCCGCTCCAGATTTGCCAGAGCTTTTCTTCCTCGATGGACCGAGGTGCGGCGCGGCGCCGGCCAAGCTCGCACCGACCTCGATCCGGTTTTGGCAGGGCGGCGCGATCGATTTTACCGTTGCTCGTGAGCGGCAAAGTCGCCATTCTTACAAAGGCGGCGGGCACCATGTGCGCCGGAAGCTGAGCGCAGAGACCGGCGCGAAGATCGGCCAGGTCCAGATCTCGATCCGCGACAAAGTAAGCCACCAAACGCTTGTCTCCGGGTAGGTCTTCCCTGGCAACGACGACAGTTTGTTTTACCGCAGGATGCCGACTAAGTTCCGACTCGATCTCACCGAGCTCAATGCGAAAGCCGCGAATTTTAACTTGCTGATCGATTCTGCCAAGATATTCGAGATCGCCGTTGGGCAATCGCCGAGCGCGATCACCGGTTCGATAAAGCCTAGCCTGCGCATCACGGCTGAATGGATCGACGATAAATCGCTCTGCCGTCAGTTCCGGTCGCTGAAGGTAGCCGCGCGCAACTCCGGCTCCGCCGACGTAAATCTCGCCGGCAACGCCGACGGGAACAGGCTGGCGATGTGAATTGAGTAGATAAAGCCCCAGATCCGGTATCGGGCTGCCGATCACGCTGCCAACGTGGCCATCCAGATCGGCTCGAGTGATCGGTCGGTAAGTAACATGCACGGTGGTTTCGGTGATCCCATACATGTTGACGAGCCGTGGCGTTCTTTCACCATAACGGTCAAACCAAGGCTTTAACGTTTTGACATCCAACGCTTCGCCGCCGAAAATCACGTAGCGCAGGGATAATGCGTCGGGCTCAATGGAGGCGGCCAGGTACGGCAACAGTTGACGGAAGGCTGAAGGCGTCTGGTTAAGAACGGTTACCTGCTCTCTTGCGATGAGAGCGGCGAACTCTTCCGGCGAACGGCTCACGTCATGGGGCACGATGACCAATCGTCCGCCGTGCAATAGCGCACCCCACATCTCCCAGACGGAAAAATCGAACGCGTAGGAGTGGAACAGCGTCCAGACGTCGCTAGGGTCAAATCCAAACCAAGGCGCAGTCGCTGGGAACAGGCGCGCGACGTTGCGGTGGGTAATCAGCACGCCCTTGGGCTTGCCCGTGGAACCCGAAGTGTAGATCACGTAGGCAAGATTGTCGGGGTTTACGCCGGCAAGTTCGGTTTCCGCCGATAATGGCTCGGGGCAAGTTGTTTCGTCGTCATGATCAAAATGGATGACGGCGGCCTGATGATCGGGTAAACAACCGGTCAGATGGGCTTGCGTGAGCAGGACCGAAACACTGGCGTCGTCGAGCATGAACGCAAGCCGCTCTTTAGGGTAACTCGGATCGAGCGGCAGATACGCGCCGCCGGCTTTGAGGATACCGACAATACCGATCACCAGCTCCACGGAGCGATCAACGCACAGTCCGACGAGAACCTCCGGCCCCACGCCCGATCGTCGCAGCCGATAAGCGATCTTCTCCGCCTCTCGGTTCAACTCCCCATACGTGAGGGATTTCCCTTGGCACACGACTGCTACCGCATGCGGCGTCTTCTCGACTTGCGCTTCGAAAAGTTGGTGCAGACACGTATCGCTCGCGGCATTAATCGAATCACTCATCGGAGCTTCGAGCAACTGCTCTTGTTCTTCACGCGTTGCCAGCGGCACGTCGTGAACGCGCTGCATGCCTTCGCCGCACAACCCTTCCAGTAGGTTAGCTAAATGACCGGCCATTCTGGTAATCGAACCGCCGTTGAAACGCCTGCAATCGTATTCGATGCGCAGCAAAAATTCAGGATCGGCGTAAGCGATCACCGTCAACGGATAGTTGGTCTGTCCGAAATAGTCGAAATGCCGGTTCAGCCATTCGCCGCCCTGGGCCCGCAACAACGTATCCAGATGATAGTTTTCGAATACGATGATGCTCTCAAACAACTGTCTTCCGCGTGGCACCTCGCTCCAACGCTGGACCTGGGACAAAGGCGTATGCTCGTAATCCCGCATAGAGGTTTGTTGTTCACGTAACGCGTGAAACAAATCGGCAAGCATTCCGTCAGAACTCACGCAAACCCGCATCGGGAGAGTATTGATAAATAGGCCGACCCTGTCGTCGGCGCCTTCGAGAGCAGAACGACGACACGCTCGAGTAGCGCCAAAAACGATATCCTCTTCGCCGCTGTAATGATGCAGCAGCAAAGCCCAGGCACCCTGGAGGAGCGTGTTTAGCGTGAGTTGATGTTTTTTGGCGAAAGCTCTCAGTTTATCCGTTAACGCGCGCGAAAAGCGCAGCTCACGGAAGTCCTTTGCCCCTCTAATTTCGGCCGGGTCCTCTGGTGTGTTCGGCAAACTGATCTCGACAGGCGTGCGAAACCCTCTTAATGCTTCGCGCCAATATTCCTCCGAGCGCGCAAAGTCTTGTTGACTTAGCCAGTCGATGTATTCGCGATAGGGCTTCGGTTCAGAGAGTGAGATCCGTTTGCCCTCACGAATGGCCGAATAGGCATCGAAGACTTCGCGGAGAATGATCGGGAAAGAGCGACCATCAAGCAGTATGTGATGAAACGTCCAGAGTACTCGAAAGCGATTTGGCGCCAGCGCGATGAGTGTGAGGCGCATCAACGGCATTACGGACAAGTCGAAGCCGCGCCGTCGATCAGTTACGAGCAATCGAGACCAACGCTCATCCTGTTCCTCCGACCGCACTCCTAACCAGTCAATTTCTTCCAACTCAATCGTGGCACTATCGTGAACGTCTTGCTGGGCTTCGCCAGCTTGCCAGCGAAAGCACGTCCGCAGAATCGCATGGCGATTGATTACGCCTTGCCAAGCGCTGCCAAACGCTTCTTTGTGTAGCGCTTCATCGAGAGCACAGATGACTTGCTCGACGTCGACGCCTGAATCGCGCGCATCGAGATGATGAAACAGCATCCCTTTTTGGATTGGAGACAGGCCGTAGGATTCGACTCGCGCGCTCGTCTGGGGATTTGCCGAACACGACGAACCGAAGGTCTCCGCGTCGGTGACCCGCCGTTCTCGACCGGACGCGAGGATCGTCGTTTCAAGCGAGTTCTCGGCGACCGCTGCTTTAGCTTCAAGCAATTCGTCGCACTGGATAGTGTTACACGTCGCCTTTTCCATAATGTCCGTTCGGTTTCGGCCCTAGTCGTGGTCGTCGAAACCTAGTGGATAGTTGCAAAGGGCAACCGCTGTGCCAGAAAGTTAAGGCGTTAGTAGTGGCACAATATCGCCACGCGCCGGTCCGTTGCAAAATTTCCGAAAGGGATGATTCGGAGCATGAGCTCCAAGAAACGTCGTCACGGGGTAAACGTTATCAACGATTCCAGCCATACTTTTGCCACTGCGTCAATTTCGTCACGATTGACAAAATTGCTGGCAGACCGCAATTGCCCAGTCTAGGAGTCCCTGGCGATGACAGGGCATTTTCGCCGTCTCTCTGCTCGACTCGAGGTTCGCGGCGCGAGGCGCGTCCGAACCTCCGGCGGATGCTGCGCGAGGGATTCGAATGTCAGCCGCCCGGGAATGCCAGAAAGTGACACAGCCACGGAGGGATTCAAGCAATCGGCTCGTCGTATAAAGGGACGGCCGCAAAGCTCTACGAGAAATTTTCATTCATCGCATCAACCCGAGTTGTGATGGCAAGGTCCGCTGCCATTGGCGCTTCCCTGACACCCGATCGGAAGGACTGACGATGCGAAATTCTTTCTTGCAGATGCCGGTATGCTTGTCTGAAATCAGCTAATTCTTTTTGAGACCGTCCAGTATTGGTCGGTAATCGTCCCCGGTTCAGTGCACGATGTGCATCGAAGAGCATGTGTCTATACAAGGCATTTCAAAGGAAGTTAAACATTCGAGACATGCACAACCCAGGAAAGAGGGAGAACATGAAAACTATTATTAGTGGACTAACGCTAGTTACTCTTATTCTATTAACGGCCTGTATGGTTGAGGCCGCTCAGTCGCCGGGTCGTTGGGAACTTCTAGGTCAACGTGAGGTGGATTTCAAAGCTGATCACGACCAGATCGATGTGGGCCGTAGCGAGGGCCGGTTTAAACAGCTTCAGATTAGGGCCAAGAATGCGCCCATCGAAGTCTCTAATATGGTCAGTGACCTTTGGCAACGATACAACCTTCACACCCAAATTACGGCATAAATTCACTGAAAAATCCGCCAGCCGTATTATCGATCTCCCCGGCGAACGTCGAACCATCAAGCGAATCGATTTCAATTACAAGAGCATCAATCGCCGCGAAGGCAAAGGAACTGTTGAAGTGCTCGGGCGTTAGAAACAAACTTCTTATTGCTTCGTGAGACAGACGGCCACCTTCGGTGTCTCCCTCGGTCGATTTGACTCATCAAGATGTAAAAGCATCCGCACACACCGCACCGAGCGCCGTCCCCTACAGAACTAACGTCAGAATCTTTCAACAAAACTATTATAAAGCCAGCCGAAGAGTGCGCCAGCAACGGCGCCGGCAATCAGCGAGTACAGAGTACCGAGGAGCACGCTGACGGGACCCGCCGTGGGATCATAGCCTAGATACAAAGAAGTCAGCAGTGCGAGAAACGCCCCACCATAAGGAGGCAAGATTAAATTACACAGAGAGACGAAGAGAAAACAAAGCGCCTTGAGGAGGGCTGCTGCGATCATTAAGGATTTTACAGAAAGCTTCACGTCTCCTCCTCGTTGAAAAATCTTTAGGCTCCGTGGATTCAAACCCGAGCTAGCTCACTCCGCCCCGTGCCTGACCTTGACTCGAGGAGACCGGGCGGATTAGCGTGGGAGCGCTAACTGTAGCAGCACTCCGAATTCCGCTACAGCATCATTGTAGGACTCCGGGGATTCCTCATCCGCATCTTTGGTGTATTGCCAGTTGAAGCTAAGCGCCTCGGGCGTTTTCCATCCAAACCATTCGAAGTTCTGTTTCTGAGTCTTCAGAACTTGTTGGTCGTTCCAGTTGTGACCGAACAGAATGATTCCGGCCTCGAGCTTCTTTAACTGGGGTATAGGCTTTTCTCCAAGTGAGGTAACCCTGTTCTCGATCCAGCTTAGGCGTTCGAAGAGGCGTTGATACACGCTGTTCGTTTGTCCCCATCGCACGGAGACGAAAAAGACCACCGCCTGCGATTTGAATAATTCGCGGCTGATCTTGTAGAGTTGGTCATCCTTGTTATTGATCGAGGCCCAGCACCGATGCTGGCCCGTTGGGTTCTTGTTCTTGTCGCGCAGCTTAGCTTCGAGCACGCCGCAATTGTTGCCCCGCTTCGCGCTAATATTTCCCTCGCAGGTATGGATCCTGAGATTCGCAACATCGATTACCGTCACGTACTTTCCTTTTTGCTTCAAATGCTTTTCGATTTGAAGTGCGAGTTGTGTAGTCTTTGGGATATCCCAGGGATGCTCCTGGTATCGAGTGCTCGTCGTGAGCAGCAAGATGTGATTCTTTGCTTCGAGATATTTGACGAGCCGTCCACATTTTCTCGCGATGAGGCCGATGTTTTCCTTTTTCCAGCGAGTCATAAGATTACGCACTTCCCCTGAAACCTGGCATATTTCGGTGGGATGCATTCAAAACAATGGGTAGGCCTACCGCGGTACGCACAATCGCATGCGCTGTACTCGGGCCAGCTCAGACTGGCCTTTCATCAAGTTGGTTTAGGTATACGGGTCTACTCAAACAACGACCGCCGCACAGGTCGGTACGAACGGATCTCCACCGTTAAGGCTGAAGGCTTTGACGATGGCGTCAACCTCCGAACCGTCCAGAACTTCTTTTTCGAGCAACTGCTCCGCGACTTTATGGAGCAGACGGAGATTCGTCGTTAATAGGTCCTTCGCCCGATGGTAGCTCTCCTGGATAATGCGCCTGATTTCAGCGTCGATCTCAATCGCCGTTGTCTTGGAATAGTCTGTTTTCTGGGTAAAATCTCTTCCTAGAAAAATCTCTTCTTCTTTCTTACCGAAAGTCATTGGCCCTAGTTTTTCGCTCATTCCCCACTCGCACACCATCCGGCGCACCAAATCCGTGGCTTTTTCGATATCGTTCCCCGCGCCCGTCGTCACGTGCTCGAGCACGAGCTCTTCGGCCACGCGGCCGCCAAATAGGATGACCAATTTATTGAGCAGATATTCCCTGGGATAGGTATGCATTTCGTCCACGGGCAGTTGCTGCGTCAGACCCAAAGCCATGCCGCGGGGAATGATCGTCACTTTGTGGATCGGATCGGCGCCCGGCAGTAGTTTCGCCACCAAGGCATGCCCCGCCTCATGATAGGCCGTATTGCGCTTTTCTTCGTCACTGATGATCATGCTGCGCCGTTCGGCGCCCATCATGACTTTGTCTTTGGCCATCTCCAAGTCGAGCATGTTGACATTTTCCTTGTCATTCCGTGCTGCCAACAAAGCTGCTTCATTGACGAGACTCTCCAAGTCCGCGCCGGTAAGCCCGGGGGTGGATCGCGCCAAAACGTTCACATCCACGTCCGCTGCCAAGGGAACCTTGCGGGTGTGCACCTGCAAGATACCTTCTCGCCCTCTGATGTCCGGCCGTGGTACGACAACTTGCCGATCGAACCGCCCCGGACGGAGCAACGCGGGATCCAATACGTCGGGCCGGTTGGTTGCGGCGATCAGAATAACTCCCTCGTTGGACTCGAATCCATCCATTTCCACCAGCAGCTGGTTCAACGTCTGTTCTCGCTCGTCATTGCCGCCACCGAAGCCAGCGCCGCGGTGGCGTCCGACGGCGTCGATTTCGTCGATAAAGATGATGCAAGGCGCCTGCTTTTTACCCTGAACGAAGAGATCACGAACACGAGAGGCACCGACCCCGACGAACATTTCTACGAAATCGGAACCACTGATGCTGAAGAACGGGACTTTGGCTTCGCCCGCGATGGCACGAGCCAACAGTGTCTTGCCAGTTCCCGGGGCGCCGACGAGCAAACACCCTTTGGGAATTCTGCCGCCAAGTTTGGTGAATTTTTTTGGGTCTTTCAGGAATGCGATGATCTCTTGCAAATCATCTTTGGCCTCGTCCACACCGGCGACATCGCTAAAGGTGATGCGATGTTGATTCTCAGTCAGCAATTTTGCGCGGCTCTTGCCAAAAGACATCGCCTTACCGCCGCCCACCTGGATCTGGCGCATAAAAAATATCCACACGCCGATGAGAAGCAGCATGGGAAACCAGTTCAGCAAGAGCATCATGTACCACGGCGATTCATCCTCGGGCTTTGCTGCGACCTTTACTTCCTGCGCTCGTAATGACTTCACCAGCTCTGGATCATCGGGCGCATAAGTTCTAAATTGTCCGCCGTTCTTGTATTGGCCGGTAATATTATATCCCTGGATCACGACTTCTCGAACGTCGCCGCGCTCGACACTGGCGAGAAATTCGCTAAAAACAATTTCCGGTTCACGCCGGTATTGGTTATTAAAAACGCTGACAATCCCGAATAAAACCAGCGCCAAGACCAATCCAAGTGCAATACGTTTTGATGATTGACTCAAAGAATTGCTCCCTACAGTAAATCTCCGCAAACATCGTCTGTGTTGATATTAGCTCTTTCGGGTATAGACCCGCAACGGAAGGCCCTTTTTTACCGCCTTCAAGCAAGACACTCACGAATGGCTTGCATCGATCCTGCTAAATTGACCGATTGGCGCAAAGACAAAATAGCAATCAGGCAGATCTCATTCGCTTCCCATCCGCTCAAGCTCGCCGATAACAAAAACGCTCTCACTTGGTGCGCAAGCGCTGTGGCGCTCCTTCTTGATTGGCTCTTAATGCGCGCTCATATTCGGAGATGACTTGGGCGCCCAGCAACAGCAATGTCGCCGCGAGATCCAAGCTCAGCAGTACCGCGATTGCCGTCGTCAGTGATCCGTAGACTAGACCGACCTGTGACAGAGTGGCGAAGTACCAGACGAGCACATGGCGAGTGAGCTCCCAAAGCAGTGCCGCCGTGACGCCGCCGATCAGCGCGTGGCGCAGCGACAGCCGTCCCACCGGCATGACCAGGTAGACGGATGTGATTACGAAGATTTCTCCGCCCAATCCGAGCAGATAGAGAAGCACGCCAGAAACGCCGCCAAGGGACCAGTTACGCCCCAAAAAATCAACGCTTTCCTGCCCCATCGCCTGCAGGCTGCCGGAGACCAGCGTTACCAATAACACACCGACTCCCAGGAACACGATGTAACAATAAGGAAGTAGCGCAGAGACGAGAAAATGGCGCCTGCGGATGGCGATCCGGTGAATAAAAATTACCGACATCGCGTTCTCCAGAACCGTGAATGCGAGGGAGCTGAAAAATATCATTGTCGCCAATAGCACCCAGCCAATGACGTCGCGATGATCAAGAAAGTTCGTCAGCTCAGCCACGATCAATTCGGATTGCCCCGGAATTAGCCATTCCAGATAGCGGCCGAGCGTAACGAGCAACTCCGCCTGATCGATAACGTAGGAGAGCCCGATGACGGTAAGAATGAGCAGCGGAACAATAGAGAGCAGCGCGTAGTAAGCGACGGCGCCCGCCAGAAGCAGTCCCTGATTGGCACGAAAGTTTTTTAGCGTCTGGACCGCGAAAGTACCCGGATGCTTCAATACGACGCCGACGTCAGGCATGCCCATCATGACAAACTCTCAATGCCCTTGATTTTCACGCGCCGACAGAAACGCCAGCATTGTCCTTATGTGGGCCGGTATATGTACGTCTATATTTAATGTTATTTCGGGCTCCGTAGCAGTTCATCGCGCATGCTCATCTCTTTCAGCGTCCTGTCAGCCTCGACGATCCAGCGTTTGTCCGCTTCGACCCGCTCGACGGCCACAGCGAGATCACGCTCCGTCTGCTCTAGATCACCCAGCGAAATCTCTCCGCCGTCATAAAGCAGGCGGCGCTGGCGATAATTTTTCGTCAGTCCCATCACTTCCTCGATGCGGAGCGCCAGAAGCCTTTCGGCGCCCGCGCGGGTCTCCGCCATTTTCTCCATGACTTCAGCGCGACTTTTTTCAACTCCTGACTTCACCTCCGGCGGTTTTGTCTTAGCTTGATGGTCTAACGCTGGCAATGGCTGAGACGGTATTGGCTTTGATGCTGACGCTTCCAAGTCTTTTAGCGAAACATAACCCGCAGACTGCTGCCCTTTTACTATGCAATTCGCCTCGGCAGTATTGCCAGCCCGTCGTCCCTCGGATTCGCAGTCGATGATATGTTGGGTGACTGGATTGACGAAAATAGCCGGTGGCCGCTCACGACCTCCGATCGTACATGCCGCACAGTGAATTCCCAGCAGCAAAGCAAGATTCCGTTTCATGAGTCATTCCTCTACTGCTTGGGTAAACTGACACCCGTATAGCTCTACGATCCGCAGACCCGAACTTATTTTGATGCCAGTAACTGTTTCACTCGATTCACGATGGCGGGCTCGATTTCATACAAGCCATGCACCATCTTTTCTATGCCGGGTCCATCGACAGGTTCGATCTCGAGCTTGGCCTTGTCCGCCTCGGCCAGAAGCTGAGCATCTTTCAGAGTAGCGATGAAGGCTTGCTGCAGTGTCCGCAGGCGCTGTTCGGGAACTTGTGGCGGCAGAGAATAGAGTCTTTGTTTGCCGTACAAATCACCCGCTATCCGCAAGAGTTTTTTTCCTTCCTCGGTCTTTGCGTAATCGACAGCGAGAGGGACGCCTTTCAGCTCGGGATGAGCATCAAGCGTCGTCTGCAGCACAACATGAACTTGTCGTTCCCGCAGCGCGCCGGCCCATGTCACTTTCGCCGACTGCCAACCAAAGGCGCAGGTACCATCGAGTTCCCCTGTGTCCACTGCAACCCTGATGTCGGCTGTACCCTTATAGCCCTCGACGAGCTGCAGGGGGAAATCCGTGGCCGCGGCCAGCAGTTTGGTATCATCGGTTCCGCTGGTACCCGGGCCAATCGCCCCCAGTTTGACTCGCGTTTTGGCCTTGCGCCAATCCTCTGCCGTCTTGATGCCGCTGCGTTCGGTGGTTATACATATTAGGGAATCCGCCGTAGGCATACCGACCCAACCAAACTTACGCCCGTCAAATTGCACCGCGGAGTTTCCCATCATGTGCTGTAGAATCAGAGGGCCAGACCAGTGCCCGATGACCGTTCCATCACGAGGAGCGCTATTAAAGATGTAATTGGCCGCGATCAGCATGGCCGCTCCCGGCATATTCTGGACGATCGTGGAGGGTTTGCCCGGAACGTATTGAGCGAAGTGGCGCGCTAACAGCCGAGTGTAGGTATCGTAGCCTCCACCTGCCGTGCTCCCGACGACGAACTGGATGGTTTTGCCCTTGTAGAAGTCCTCCACCGAAGCAGCCAGCGCCGAGACCAACGATACCGCGATAAAGATCGGGAGCAAAAATACGCCAAGTGCATTCGCCATGCGCCACCTCCGTGTGATTTGGCCGTCGTGGCTGGAAGCTAGTTTGTCCGCTAGGCGTATGTCAAGCAGTTCAAATTGCGCATCAAGCAAAACCCACATGAGCCCTCAGCCGCGACAATTGAATTCATAACGCCGTCCATTCTCAGACATTATCAATCTTGCTTTCGCGCATGCAGACACCGAGCTGTTGGCGCAATAATCTTATGGTGCATACTTCAAATCTCCTTACAATCCGGCATAATTTTCATAAGCAGCAAAAAACATCTGCTTTAGGGTGTCAGGCGGACAAACGCACTACCAAATGTTGACACAAATATTTTGATTAAACTCTAAGGAGGTATGACCGATGGCCCACGAGAAGACCAATGCTACGTTTCGACAAACCAATTTGTCCAACGAATCCGACGGATATTTGTCAAAGCGCGAGGAACTACGGCTGGCGGAAATTGAGCTGATGCGCCAGCGTGAGCGAATAGCAGAGCTTCGCCGTGGGCTGCCGCAAGGCGCGTCGATTCAGGACTACGCATTCCAAGAAGGTCCGTCCAACCTCGATGGCGGCGACACGCCGATCCGCACCGTCCACCTGAGCGAACTGTTCAGTGCGCCTGATCGATCGCTGGTCGTCTATCACTTTATGTTCGGCAAGAAGAAGACCACCCCATGCCCAATGTGCACACTCGTTATCGACGGTTGGAATGGTGTCGCGCACCATTTGGCTCAGAACGTCGACCTTGCCATCGTCGCCGCCGCCGATCCGAAGGCGCTGCGACTCCATGCACGCGCGCGCGGTTGGCACCGACTGCGGCTCCTCAGTTGCGGCGACAATACGTTCAAATACGATCTCGGTAGCGAAGACCGCGAGGGGAATCAGGACTCGACGGTTTCGGTATTTACTCGAGACCATGACGGCACCCTGCGCCACTTCTACACAGCGCATCCGTCTCTATCGAACGACATTAAAGAGCGCGGCCTTGATCTGCTGTGTCCGGTTTACCATGTCCTCGATCTCACTCCCCAGGGGCGGGGTGATTGGTATGCGGACCTTGGTTACGGCACTAACGTGTGAGTGTGCCGCGCAGGTGAACTTCGTCGTAGCCTGTTTGCCGGCTCGGCGAGCTCCGTCCCTGCGTGCTCGAGGCTTTCGTCCGTTAGGAGAGCTAGCCTCATTTGCGATTCAACAACTGAGCATATCGTCGAACGTTTCGACCGAAATATGAAAGTTCCTTCCGAATCTGTCCTTGAAGTTGGATTTTCCTGCCTCCGCGTTGGGAAAAAGCCGACAAACATCATCTAAGCAAGATCAGTACAGTTCTAAATTGCTTGAATTAAAGCGAATGCGTGGACGAAACGTTTTTGGCACGTCGTTTGTAGTTAAAATAGTATCAGGGCGACGAAAAACCAGGGGAGCAACTTGCAGATCAAAGGCCGGGCTTTGATTTGCTATAAGCAAACCAAATTAAGGAGAGGTAATCATGGAAAGCAATCGAATCTATCGACCCAAGCAATTCAATCTGAGCGGCCTGAAGGGCATTTCCGATCAAACATTGGAGATGCATTTTAAGTTATATGAAGGCTACGTCAAAGAAACCAATAACCTTCAAGAAAAGATCGCCGCGATCTTGAAAGACGGCAAAGTCGATCAAGAGGAAATGCCGGCTTATTCGGAACTCAAACGCCGCCTCGGTTTTGAGTACAACGGTATGGTGTTGCATGAATACTATTTCGGCAACCTCAAACGAGACGGCGGCGGACAACCACCAGCAAAATCATCATTCGCCAAAGCGGCGACGTCGAGCTTCGGTGACTATGACGTGTGGAAAGCCGACTTTTCCGGCATCGGCAAAATGCGCGGCGTTGGCTGGGCAATCTGTTACCAGGATCCGTCCAACGACCGGCTATCCAATCACTGGATCTCTTTGCACGAAATCGGCAACGTCGCCGGTTACAACCCGGTGCTGGTGATGGACGTCTGGGAACACGCGTTCCTGCTCGACTACAAACCGGCCGAACGGGCGAAATACATCGACGCGTTTTTCGCGAATATGAATTGGCAAGCCATAGAAGAACGATTGCACAAAGTGCATCAGAAGGCGGCTTAGTGCGGCGTCGACGGCTGCCCTATGACGTGAGCAGCCGCAAAACTTTTGACGGTTATTACCGCTTCACAGGACGGCCGCGGCCGGTTGCGCTGTTACTCGGCTGAAGTCCGAATATCACGGGAGGGAGGAATGTTCCATGGTACGTATAAAAAAATCGATTAAGGTCGATTGTCCGCTCAGCCACGTCTACAATCAATGGACGCAGTTTGAAGAATTTCCCAGGTTCATGGATGGCGTGAAAGAAGTCCGACAGCTCGACGATCAGCGCCTTCACTGGCGCGCGGAGATCGCCGGAGTGGATAAAGAATGGACCGCCAAGATCACCGAACAAATCCCCGATGATCGCATCGCCTGGACGTCTGAGTCCGGCGAGTACACTTCTGGGATGGTAGATTTCGCGAAACTAGGGGAGGATCGCACCCGGGTGACATTAGAGATTTCTTACGATCCTCAGGGATTTATCGAAAACGCCGGCGACGCGGCCGGCTTCGTTTCCAGACGCATCGAAAACGATCTTGAGCACTTCAAAGAATTTATCGAAAACCGCGGCTACGAAAGCGGCGCGTGGCGCGGTACGATCAGAGAAGGACAAAAAATCGACGCGGTAAGAGAGCGATAGGATTAAAAGGCTGGATGTCGATCGGCCCGCGACATCTCGCCGGTCGTCGTATCCAGCTGGCCGAGCTTTGGCGGGCTAACAGAATCTATGCCGATCTTGAATGCATTGGCGAGCGTGGCGGTCAAGGACTTGGTCACTGCGATTGCGTGGTATGAAAAAGTTTTTGGCCGGCCGCCGGATTCACGGCCTATGCCGGAGGTAGCGGAGTGGAAGTTCACGCGCGGTGGTTGGCTACAGGTCTACCAACTCCCCGAACGCGCAGGCTCCGGATCCTTCACGTTGGCGGTGCAGAATATTGATGAACAAATCGCGCACCTCAGCGGCCTTGGAATCAATACGTTGGCAAGAACTTCAGGGCAAACGGTGAAGACCGTTGATGATTACCGACTTGGATGGCAATCACATCGCCTTTGCCGAGGCGCTCGATCCGAGCATGGCGCACTAGGGGGTGACTTTGTCTCATATTGAACTGAAGTCCTCTCGGACCATGCTTAGAGTGTAAAGTATCCCATGGATCGTAGCCGGCTCAAAGTCGTGATTATTATTTTTTCCCAGCGGTATCATGGAATAGAAAAAAACCGGAGGAAGTAAAATGGATTTCGAAAAAGCCAAACTCAACCCCGCAGCCACTTTTAAGAGCCCTCAAGAAGTCGCTTCAAAGCGAGAATTGTCGCGCGAACAAAAAATTGAAATCCTGCAACGATGGGAACAGGACGCGACGGCCATGGAAGTCGCGGAAGAAGAAGGCATGCCCGGCCCACAACCCAAACTGCTCCAGCCCATTCGCGAAGCTTTGCATAGCCTCAATTTTTGGCCCGATACCGAGCACTCGAGCCCCAACAAAGCCTAAGAACGGGAGCGCGATCCTCCAAGATGACTATTTCAGTCTAGCCACATCGATTCCCGTGGTAGGCGGCCAAGAGAGGCTAAAGTGGTTATTTGAACGATGCGACCCTGTGAATCCCGCTTCACCACGCGCCTTTTAGCTAGAAGACTCGATAATTCTTTTCAAGACTCGGTCCCCTATTAGACAGTAATCCCTCTCCAGTCAGCGTAGAGTTTAAGCGATTCTAGGCATGGGATATCCAATTCCCCTCCTAATCGGTCCAACCAAAGGAGGTTGAGATGCGAAAATTAATGGTCCTATTAGCGCTCGTAATCGCACTCGGTCAATGGGGTTGCCAATTCCATGGAAGCGACGACTCTAACACCTATTACCAGCTGAACCAGCTGGAAGACGTTCATCGCGAACAAAGAATAACCCGCACTGACTACGAGCGCCGCAAAAGACCGGTAGAGATAGCAGTTACCCTTTACTAGGCGAAGATTTGGAGTTCTGACATAACACGCTCTCATCAAATCTGATTCCCTTCACCCTCGCTTGGCCTGATGATGATCGTTTGACGTAAGATGAAGGAGACCGAATAGATGCGAAACAAAACCAAGACCACGCCGAAAAAGGCCAGCCCGAAGAAATCACGCGCCAGGAAGCGCGATTCAATCCGGACGAAAGTCGCCATGAAACCAAAGCCAGACGACAGCGCTCTGGGAAAAATCAAGAATGCCTTTGACGACACCGTCGCTAAAATCAAAATGTTTCTGCCCCGGGAATAATCATTTGAAAGAAAGTCGAGAAACAATAGTCTGATCCCCTATCCGCCCCTTCTCTCGGCGCTAACATGGAACCGAAACAAGCAGCAAGGAGTTTTTCACATGCGCTTTCATTTCGCGCTGGCGGCACTGGCCACGTTGGGTCTTTTGACCCATTCAATCGACGCCGCGGATTATAAGTATCCCTATCATGACCCCTACTTAGCGACTGCGACGACCGCTATTTTGAGCGATGACGGCGCCACGGCGAGCGTCACGTCGACCATCGTCCATGTGCCTGGGCTCCCCGGCAGAAATAATTTGCCTGCTCTCGAAGGCCGCGGCGACGTAGGTCTTGCTCTTTATCGCCAACACCGTCCGGCGCCGTTGCTTTTTATCCTCGCTGGACTTGGATCCAACCCCTACTTCGGGGTCGCCCCCTACTTAGCGAGCCTGTTCTATAAAGATGGCTCCCATGTGGTCATTTTGCCCTCGCCCATGAGCTGGAACTTTGCATTATCGGCCAGCCGCAGGGGCGCGCCAGGGTACGCGCCGGAAGACGCCCGGGACTTATATGAAGTCATGCAAGAAACCCTCACGGTGTTGAGAGATCGGCATGGCATCAAGCCCACGGCGATCAATTTCATGGCGGTCAGTCTGGGCGGGCTTGAAGGCGCGTATCTAAGCGTTATCGACGCTGACGAGGGAAAGATCGGCATCGATAAGTTTCTTTTGGTAAACCCGCCCGTCGATCTCGCTTACGCCGTCAAAAAAATCGATCAATGGAACGCCTTGGCAAGCAAATTCGGCCGTGCGAAATCCCAGCAAATCGTATCGAAAGCGGTTGCCGTCGTCGATTCCTTTTCCGACGTAGGGCGCGACAACCCCGCGGTCTTCGACCGATTGGCAAAGAAGTTTGCCAGCTTCACGACGGAAGAACTCCAATTTCTCATCGCCGAGAATTTGCACAGCCAGCTTCCCGAGCTGATCTACGTGACCCAAGTCATGCACGATCAAAAGATTTTTACCGCGCCGAAACACGACAAGAGAAAACGGCTGGAGGAAGCTAAAGCTTTCACGTTTACGGATTATAACGAAAAGATCGCTTTGCCTCTATGGCAAAAGCAAGCGGGGAACACCGATGCCGATCTGGAAAAGTTCATTCAGGGTGGTTCCTTAGCACGCATCGTTGCGCGGCTGCGCGGCAATCCTAAAGTACAGATCATCCACAACGCCGATGATTTCATGGCCGAAAGAAAATCCATCGAAGCGCTCAAAGAAGCGTTGGGCGACCAAGTGACGCTTTATCCATACGGCGGCCATCTCGGCAACCTCTGGTATCCGGAAAATAAAGAATATGCTCTGAGATACTTTCGGCCGCGCCCTTGAATAAGGCCATCCCTAGTTCTCTCCTTTAAATTGAGTTTTGGCCTGTCAGCGCGGAACGCCGAGCTCGTCAAAAGCGTCGGCAGTTTCGACCAAAAGGTCGAACCAAACGATCTACTCCCACTGGGGAACTGCTCCATACTTTTTACTCTGTGCTTTTGCACACCGTAGTTCATATTCAGCCTACCGAATGTTAACCGTCATCGGCACGAGCCTTGCGTAACTTCATGGCAAGCACCAATTCATAAGCAAGGAGTGTTTTTATGAAACGTTATAATATTAAATCAATTGCCGTGATGGCGGTTTTAGCGTCGCTCACATCGTTCGCCGCCGGCTGTTACTACGACGGCTATGATCGCTCCGACTACGCACGGCGTGGGGATCGCTATAATAGAGCTGATGATCGTTATTACGATCGCCGCGACGATTGGCGTTACGGTCGCTACGACGACAATCGCTACCCAAGGCGCAGTGGAGATAGAGATCGCAATAACGACTAAGAATAACGGGATTGTCATGCCGAAGGTGCAGGGAGCACTTTAAGCAGCTCGGAGAAACGCCACATTCAATCCGGACGTCGGGCAGGAGCTTGCATGCCTGATCGTGCGCTCTAACTTTATAGCTGCGTGTTCATGCTCGACGAGCGATGTCCAGGGCAATGTAGGGAACGACGTTCAAGAGCAGAATGCCGATCTTGTAGATCGACATCCCGGCGTAGTGAAGCATGTCGAACTGCTCAAGTGAAAGATGAAACCATCGGCCGTGCAATAGATGCATCCCATCGTGCGCCAGGATAAAAAACAAAAACCACACGAAAAGTATCCCGTAGTTGATTACGCCACACCACAGAAGTGCTTTGCGTATCATCTCGATACTCATTATCTTCTCCCGCTCGTACAGCAGACCGTTGATTTGCCGCTCCAGCTCGCGTGCAGCCCAGTTGTTCTCGAGCGATTCGATTTCTTAAAACGGGCGAGCTTCCAAGATTCGCCACGCACGGCGTGGCGAATTTGCTAATTTGCCGGCACCAGAATGATTACAGATTGCTACGCAATGCATAGCAACGTCGCACCTGGTCATCCGGGTTAACTCTTCCATACCCCGAACGTAATGCCGTGGCCGGTGCCCGCCGGCGAGCGATAGCAAGGCTGATATTCCAGCAGGGTCATTGGGACCGGATCCATCGCCGCCGCGAGTGCCACCCAGTTGAGCGTCTCCGGAGTCCCGGGGCCCAGGTTCAATCGGTCGCGCGGCAGCGTGCGTAGACGTTCGAAGTCTTTCTTCTCGAGCGCGTCAATTACGATGTGATCAAAGTCTTCGTCGAGGATTTGATGGCTCAAGCCGCCCGAGGCCATGAGCGCCACCCGTTTGTTCTCCGGCCACCCGTCAATAGCGCGCCGCAGGGCTTGCCCGAATTGAAAGCAGCGGCGCGGCGTCGCCTGACTGGGCGGATAACGGCTCACGATGACCGGCACCATCGGCACGCTGGCGTCGGTCTGGTAGTGCGTGTAAAAACAGGTGAACGCATCATCGATGCCAAGCTCCGGCCGGTAATTTTCCATCGACGCGATATCGAACCCCTCGTCAACCAGGCTGACGATTAGATGTTCGGCCAAAGACGGATATCCCTTGTGGCTGCGGCTGTGACGTTCTTTGGGTGGATGCGCGACTCCGGAATAGCGCGTTTGGCTCTGACGTTCAGCGGCGGGCGCGGTTCGGCCCGCCAGAGTCTCGCCGCGAAAAACGCCGAAGACGGCGATGGTGTCGTCGGGCAAGATGCTGTGCGGGTTGCTGATAACCACCGCGACATCAGGTTTGGCCTCGGCCAGCATCGTCGTGATCTTGGCAATGGCAGCCTGGCAAGCGTTCCAGCGGCGTTGTTTTTGCTCAAACGTAATCTCCTTTTGGATCGCAGGGCTGGCCTTGCGCAGCAAGTCCTCATACCGGTATCTGGGATCTTTCATGTCGCGGGCGACGATGTCGTCCCAATTTTCCGGACGCGTCTCGATGGTTGGCCCGTGCGAACTCCCGAAGGCGAACACGATCTTAGCCATAGAAATCTCCCTCTCCAGCCTTGCTAACACAAGTAAATCGCGCCCGGGTCACGCTTCTTTTGGGCCTCCGCCCCCATGGTGAATCAAGGAGCCAAGCTGTGCGAGTAACTCGTAATTTATTTTCCATCCGGCATAGGCGGCGGCCAGTCCCATGTCGCGACAAAGCGGCTGCCGTGGGGAAGCGGTGCGCGACTTCCTCTTGCGCGGAGCGCCAGCCAAACCACCCGGTATTTCTTCCCAGTTCACGCAACCACCCAAAGCTTAAGTACGATTTGTAGCGTAGAGCACCCGGCAGGTCAATATTTTTACAATCCGCTCCTGCCGTCGAGACGCCGCACGTCGCGGTGATAGAAATAAACAACGTGAGCAACTTTAAAATCAGCTTCAAGTTCAAAATCCGTTAGTCATGATGCTCTTCGCGGAGTTGAAGGCGCCAACGTCACCATCGGTAAATCATTCGCGAAACGGGAGTGTACAAGCAGAGTACGCTCGTCTAGGATGAAGGCTATGCTAGACAACTTCCTGCAGATTCTTCCAGAGGTCATTTTCGACGCCGCCGAGAAATTGGGCGGCCGTTGCACGGGCCGCTTCTACGCGCTCAATGCGCTGGAAAACCGCGTGTACGACATCGAGATGGAAGAAGGCCCGCACGTCATCATCAAATTTTACCGCCCCGGCCGCTGGAGCCGCGCCACGATTCAGGCCGAGCACGATTTTCTGAAGGCCCTCGAAGCCAGCGAAATTCCCGTCGTCTGCCCGCTCACGGACGACAAGGGACAAAGTATTTTCGAAATTAACAAAGTGATGTTCACCATCTTCCCGAAGCGTCCGGGGCGACTCGAGGCGGAACTGACGACGGAACAGCTCACGCGCCTGGGAAGGTTCATGGCTCGCCTTCATAACGTCGGAGCGACGGTAAAAGCCGCTCCCCGGTTACGGCTTGATCCGCAAACCTATGGGCGAGACCCTTTGAAGTTTTTAAAAGACGGACACTTCGTTCCGATGGAGCTCGCAAGTCGCTTCGAAACCATCGTAACGCAAATTTGCGACGCGATTACTCCTCGTTTCGCGGACGTCCAAGTACGTTCTGCTCCACGGCGATTGCCACTCCGGAAATATTTTGTGGAATAGAGACGATCCGTACTTCATCGATTTCGACGACATGCTCTACGCACCTCCCGTTCAAGACATCTGGATGCTCACGGGCGGAGACGACGACTACGGGAAAGAGCGAAGGCGATATCTTGCTCGAGGCCTATGAACAGATCAGAACTTTCGACATGACGACGATGCAGCTCATCGAACCGTTGCGGGCGCTGCGCATGATTCACTTTTCCGCCTGGATCGCGCGCCGCTGGGAAGACAGCGCTTTCAAACTGGCGTTTCCTGACTTCGGTACCGAGCACTATTGGCAGGAGCAAATCGAAGGGCTCGCGCTGCAATTAGAAAAAGTGCTATACGACCCAGCCGACCTCTACCGTTAGCGCAGCGCATACATTCAGCCGGCCTGCATGTGTTCGCGATGCTGCCAAGCGAGATATCAAAGCGCGCGCAGTTTTTTGATTCCGTTAAACGTTTTTAACGGACCCCGGACGAGGTCCGGGGGGTTGAACGGCTTGAACGGAGTGAAACGGTTGAACGTGTTTTATCTTCCTAAGCCTCGGTGTACCAAGTCGTATGGCGCTCCACCGGCAGGCGCTTGGCCATCGTCTGTTGCTCGGAGTACCCCAAGAAAATGCACGCCACCGGCCGCTCTTTCTCTGTGAGTCCGAGAATTGGGCCAACGAAGTTTTGGTCGATCCAGTCGCCCGTGCTGGGATAGCTGCCCAGGCCTCGCGCGGTCGCGGCGACCAGCAGATTCTCAATCGCGCACCAGCAGGCGGCGTAGTTTTCCTGGTCAGTTATTTTTTTATCATCGCCCACCATGGAAACGATGATCAGCACGGGGGATGAAAAACACTTCGCCCGAGCGAAGTTGAGAGCTTCTTCGCTCGCCTGCTCGCCCTTTTTCTCCGCGGACCAACGTACTGCCGCCTGTCGGGCGCCGACCAAGCGCTCGCGCCCCTCGCCGGAGAACACGTGGAAACGCCAGGGATGGGTCAATTTGTGGTTAGGCGCCCAGTGGGCGGCGTCGAGCAGCTCTTCGATCCATTCCCGAGGAACCTCGGTGGGAAGGTACTCTTTCACTGAGCGGCGCGTCTTGATTGCAGTGAGCGCGTCATCGAGCGGGCGCTCCATTGTGGTTGTCATGATCTTACCTCCTAAACTTGTGCCGATTATATCTATAGAAATTTTTTTTTCCAGCCCGAGCAATAACGCCGGACCGGGTAGCTGTCAATTCCCTTGCTGTTTTGATGAAAATCCCGTGAATTCGACTTTGAACGTTTGGACGGAGCACATCCTTCGACAAGTCTCAGGACGAGCGGAAGATCGAGCCCGCCGTGGTGAGCCTGGCGAATCATTAAACGATTGGAACGGGTCGCTGTATTTATTTGAACAATTTGAACTGAGCGAAGCAATTGAACGACTTGAACGTTTTGAACGGAGCGGTCAGACCCTGGCCTCCCCGTCACTAGTCCGAGCGGCCCCAGAGCTGCTTTGAGGCCAGGCGCGCGCCTTCGGCGAGCGATTGGAGCTTGGCCCACGCTACGTCCTCGTGCACCTGATCACCCGAGCTCGCCGTACCGAAGCCGCAATCGTTCGACGCAATCACCCGCTCCCGACCGAGCACACCCGCGAAGCGCACGATGCGCTGGGCCACCAGCTCAGGGTGCTCGACCAGCTCGATGCAGTGTGACACCACACCCGGAATCAACACCTTCGATTCCGGGAGCTTGACCTGCTGCCATACCTGCCACTCGTGTTCGTGGCGGGGATTCGACGCCTCGATGGAATAGCCGCCGGCATTGATCTTCAGCATCAGGTCGACGTAGTTCTTTAGCTCGAGGTCGTGGACCCGCGGCGCGATGTTTACGCCGTAGCAGGTATGAAAGCGGACGCGCTCTTGGGGAATACCGCGCAGCGCATAGTTGATGACCTCCACCTGGCTGGCGATGTAGCTCCGGCACTCTTCCATGGTCGCCGTTGGAGCATGGTCATAATAGTTCGCGATCAGCGGGTCGTCCACTTGCAGCACCAGACCCGCGTCGACGATGGCGCGGTACTCTTCCCGCAGGGCATCTGCGAGCGCCGTTTGAAACTCCTCCGCCGTGCGATAGTACTCGTTCGGAATGGAGTTAGCCGGATGCGTCGGCGAGATCGCCGTCATGAAACCCTCTTGCGCCCCGCAGCGCTCGAGGGATGCCTTAAGGTTTTTTATATCGGCGAGAATGTGTTTCTGCCCGACGTAGCTGACCGGTCCGGTGCAGACCATTCGGGGCCGCGACGTCCCGCCGGAGGTTTTCCTCGGCCGCACGGATGACATCAGCCGGCGCTCCGCGTAGACCGCAGGAAAGGCAAGCATGTCACGGGTCGGTGCACGCTCAGGCGAACGCGCTGCGCGCAGCTCGAACCCGGCGAGGCGGGTCCAGAGATACCCGGAGTACACTGACTTGTTGTGCTCGCCATCGTTGATGATGTCGACGCCGAGCTCGGCCTGTTTCCGCGCCACCTCATCGACCGCCCGCGCCACCCGCGCATCAAGCACCGCCTGGTCGTAGGGTTGGCCCGCGTCCCTGCCCTGCAGCAGCGGTATGAGATCGTCCGGGCGCGGCAGGCTGCCGACGTGGGTCGTCAAGATGCGGTCGCTACTGCGCTTCATTAAGACTCTCCTTCACGAGGGATTTTTCGGTTTTCATAGTTCTCTCCCCTTCAAACGATGCTAAGAATTTGCTTTGAACCCTGCGGCGCACGTTAACTCAATGAAAATGATTCAGCTGACAATTTTTCAATCGCTCTGGGACTAATTCCCCGCAGATTACTGCGTTAATCTAACCGTCTTTTCGAACTCCGTCATTCCCGCATGCCTTAAGCGGGAATCCAGGCGAGTCTGGAACTGGACCCCCGATAAAAACATTCGGGGGTGACGCTTTTGCTAAAATTCTCATCGCGTTATTCGGATACCTCACAGCTTGCTGCGGGGTAGTTCGTTCGCCGCCGCAATTAAATGCGGAACTATTTCACCTCTGCCCCGGGAAATCCGAATGCGTCGACCGCCATTTTTTCCCAACTGCTGCTCTGTTGCAGAGTGTCGTAGCCATTCAAGCAAACTTTTTTCCCCTTGAGTTGCTTCGCTGCCACACTGCCGGGAGTGTACAGAGACGCTTTCAGCGGCTCGCGCTCATCGATGATCTTTTGCCCTTCCGCACTGGCCTGATACTCTAAGAACAGCAGGCCCGCATAGGGGTTGCGGCTCGAGTTCAACACCATTTCCGCTTCGAACAGAGTCGCCGGCACCGGCTCGATAAATTTGAGCTCCAAGTTATTCTGCGGCGTTTTTTGCATCATTCTCACTACGGTGTGATAATAAACCCCGGAATGAAGCGCGTACTCACCCGCGTTCATGGCCGTCAACGTCCGGCTGTAACCGCGCACCCAGACGGGTTGTTGGGCGCGGATCTTACGCGCATAGTTGACCATCCATTCAACCCCCATACCCTGATCCGGGCAGGCAGCAAAAGTTGAATACATGATCGGCCGTATATCCACCATCATCTTTCTGCCGTTAAACTCAGGCTTTAAAAAGCCATCCCAGGTGGTTGGCACTTTGTCAGCGGGCAGCATGTTTTTGTTGTAGGCGCCGACGAACAGCACGGTGGCCAAACTCACAATGGCGCGGTTTTTCGGATCGATCATCTTCGGTTCGATCGCCAGCACGCCCTGTTCGGCCATGGCCAAGATGTCGAACTTTTTGAGGTAGGGTAAATATTCGGGATATCTTTCGGGCGCCAGTTGAACCACGTCGACGTCTCTTACCACACCGGCCTTCAGTTCTAGAAGAAAACGCTCGTTGGCGTCCAGGCCGGTAATCTCCACCATGTTCACGTCGAGAAACGGGTACTTTTTCTTGAAGCCGGCGGTCATATGAGGAAACAACTCTGGGTCAAGGGAACTGAGCACGCGGATTTTCCCTCCCTCCTGCTTTGCCTTGGCAATGATACCCGCGCGGTTTTCCTCGAAGATGAATCCCTGGGCCTCGGACTGCTTCTTTGCAGCGGCCAAACCGCTCGATGCTCCATCGACGCGCGCGCCGGCCAACTCAAAAGCCAACCAGACAAGCAATAGAACCGGTACGCAGCAAGCTTTTCTTTTCATGCTTCCCTCCTGAATGACGCCGCCCGTTGATCTTTCTAGCCCGAGCAATATCGCCGCACCGGGTAGCTGTCAATTGCCTTTCTGTTTGATGAAAATCCCTGTGACACGTCACCTCGCCCGAGCTTCGCGCCATCTGCCTAGGTTCCTTTCGGACAAGTGTATTTCCGACACAGTACGACAATCCCTGACTGTTGCAGACGTCCCACGCAAAAAAGCGTAATGGAAACTCGAGCGTGACGCGGGCATACCACTTGCGTATTAGACCTTTTGAAGTCCGATGACTTGCACAGGAGGGATGTTTTATGGAACGCATTAAAAAATCGATTGAGGTCGATTGCCCGCTCAGCCACGTCTACAATCAATGGACCCAGTTCGAGGAATTTCCCAAGTTCATGGATGGCGTGAAAGAGGTCCGACAGCTCGACGATCAGCGCCTTCACTGGCGCGCGGAGATCGCCGGAGTGGATAAAGAATGGACCGCCAAGATCACCGAACAAATCCCCGATGACCGCATCACCTGGACCTCCGAGTCCGGCGAGTACACTTCGGGTAAAGTCGATTTCGCCAAACTAGGGGAAGATCGCACCCGGGTGACATTAGAGATTTCTTACGATCCTCAGGGATTTATCGAAAACGTCGGCGACGCGGTTGGCTTGGTTTCCAGACGCATCGAAAACGATCTTGAGCACTTCAAAGAATTCATCGAAAACCGCGGCCACGAAAGCGGCGCGTGGCGCGGCACGATCAGGGAAGGGCAAAAATCAATGTCATAGAGAATGAAAGAATAGCATTCCTGCCGATCCTGAATGCGAGCGTGGCGGTCAAAGACTTGGCCGCCGTTGCGTATCCATGGATCAATAGCCGAGTCTGGATTGTTTCTCTCGGCGGTATCATGGCATGGAAAAAAGCCGGAGGAAGTAAAAATGGATTTCGAAAAAGCCAAACTCAATCCCGCCGCCAGTTTTAAGAGCCCTCAAGAAGTCGTTTCGAACCAAGAATTGTCGCGCGAACAAAAGATTGAGATCCTGCAGCACTGGGAACAGGACGCCACGGCGCTGGAAGTCGCCGAGGAAGAAGGCATGCCTGGGCCGCAACCCAAACTGCTCCAGCCAATTCGCGACGCTTTGCACAGCCTCAACTTTCTGGCCCGATACCGAGCACTCGAGCCCCAACAAAGCCTGAAGCGAATCGTCACCCATGACTGAAGATCCGGAGGTTTGCGCCTGGAATAATTGCCATCCGGATGATCTGTGGATTTTTGATAAACTATTGTTGAGCAAGAAGTTCAACTACCTGTGCGCTCCCGGTTGCGTCCCTGTGCCCAAAGCCGATTTCTACGTTGTCAGGCCGGTCATGAATCTCTACGGCATGGGCGTCGGCGCCGAGGTGAAGTGGTTGACGCCGGCAGATTCCACCGCCGTGCCGCCGGGTTATTTTTGGTGCGAGGTTTTCAAGGGGCGCCATTTGAGTATCGACTATGACCGCAACGGCGTCCAACTTAACTGTGTCGAAGGCTCACGGCGCGCCAACGCGCCTTTATATAAGTTCTCTCAATGGAAGGTCGTGAACCAAATCAGAACGTTCCCCGACGTACTGAAAAACCTGGCCGGAACCTATGAGTTTTATAATGTCGAGATGATCGGCGACAAAATCATCGAGGTTCATTTAAGGCAAAATCATGATCCAATCCAAAATGACGTCACCGTCTGTTGGGAAAAAGATCAGCGCGATGAAAACCTGAGGTTGTTGCTGCATTATGAAGATGCCGATGGCTACTTACCGGAAAGAAGAATCGGTTTCTATATTTCGAAGAGTTGAAAATAATTCCCTGTTCCTAATCTGCCGCAGAGTTGCAAGAGCGAAATAGAGCGATGGCTGGAAAATGCGCCCAGTGTGGCTCGAAGACCTATCTAGGCCGGACAACGATACACGCCGACCTGCTTGAGATCCGCAACGTGCCCTGCACCATTTGCCAAGAATGCGACTTTGAGCAGATCGGACATCAGGCTCAAACTAGAATCGACAAGTTGCTGGCACGAGCAGCCAAAGGGAAAATAAAGGATCGCGTGGTAACGATGTAAGGGTGTTATTCCACGAGAAGTGAAAGCTGACGAGGACAAATCTTTGGTTTCGCCTCGGAGTGCCTGCTTTGAGCGTTTTGAGCGGACCCCGGACGCGATCCGGAGGATTGAACGACTGGAACGTCTTGAACAAAGTTTCTGTCGTTTTCTATGCCTTAAGGCGGTCAGGTGCGTCATCGGGAGGCGTGATATCAAACGCGTTGGCGGTGCAACACGTCATCGAGAACGAACCGACCCGCGCAACCAGAGCTACCAGCTCTTCAGTGCTAAAGGTTGCTTCGGCAGATGCATAGGTGGCATTGCTGAGTCCCTTGTCGGCGAGCAGTTCGTTGGCGACCTGATGCGCGAGCAATTCGCGCTTGTCATCGATCGGCAGCGCGCTGCGGGCGTTGATGGCGTCGATCTCTTTCTGCGTGAGTCCAACTTTAAGACCGTTGCGGCACTGAGCAGCCCACGGATAGTTGGCGCCCCAGAACCGCGCCACCGTCAAGGTGACGATCTGCTGCTCGCGGGCGGACAGGGTGGTATCGGCGATACAGGTTGCCGTGTTCTGGACGCTCTGCATCAATTTGGGATTGCGGATATAGGCCCAGAACGGTCCGCCATGCGGCTTGCCGTTGGCCTTGGATGCGTCGATCACGGCGCGCTGTTCATCGGTCATGTCATCGGGCGTCAGAATAGCAATGCGTGTCATCGGATATCTCCCCAACGATATGCGAGCAACCAATACGTATAGGAAATTTAAACGAGCTATTTTTCTGCCGCGAGCTATATCGCCGCACCGGCGAGTCGTCAAGCGCGTGTGTTAGGTGAATATTGCGGTTTGGATTTGAACGGAGCGGTTCTTAATGTTGCCTGTCCTATTGGCGCGGCGCCGGAACATTATCGGGACCCGAAGAAGTTCTTCTCGCGGCCGAAACAAGATAACTCCGGGGTGTGATCCAGGCGGAAACTTTCGAAGGTCTGCAAGAGTGAAATTCATGCGATCTTCGCTTTTGGCCGCCGCTCCGACTTCAACATCCACTTTTCCCAGCAGACCCTCTTCGAGGGCGGTCGATACGTCGTGACCCTGCTGCGAAATGGGGCCTTCCAACTGTCGCGAAAGATTTTCGTCTAGTTTGAGCTTCACTATGCCGTGATCTTCCAGACGTTTTCCCGAGCCAGCTCGGCGGCATAGGCCACAGCGTTGACGGTCAAATTCCAGCATATTTCTGCGCCCCATACGAGAATGTTAACCTGAAAACGGGGTACCTCATCACAAACACTAACGGATATTACTTTGCACCAAATTTACCTAGATTACTGTTTTTCCCCTTATTTGACGGCTATTGACGTTTCTATGCCAAACGATATATAAGGCGACTCCAATAGCGGTTTATGGACAAATTAAACACAGGGAGGAACTATGGCGCAAAAGATTTTCAGACCGGTCGTCAATTTACTTGTAGGCGTTCTGGTAACGGGATGCGGAGTTCAAGTTGGTTCTGATTCCGCGCGAACGCCGATAACTGGGTCGGCGGGCGGAGAAACAGCTAAAGGCGCAATGGCGCAGCTAGAACGTTGCGAGAAATCGCTAGGGACTTTAGCAGTCACTGAAGATCAGGCGTCGCCTTGGTATTACCGCCTTCAGCATGAATACAAATTGCCGTCCACCGTACCTCTCATTCGGTTGCTGGTGCAACAATCTAATTGTTTTGTCGTCGTTGAGAGAGGCCGAGGCTTCGGCCAGATTCAAACCGAACGTGCATTGCAGCAATCCGGTGAACTCCGCCAGAACAGTAACTTCGGCCAAGGACAATTAGTCGCAGCCGACTACGGAATGAGTCCGATGATTACGTTCAGTCAGGGGAACACCAGTGGCGTTGGTAGCGCACTTCATATGCTGCCGGGCTATGCCGGAGTGCTGGGAGCTTTGGCGGGCAACATTCGTACGCGCGAGGCTTCGACAACTTTGACGCTGGTTGATAATCGTTCCGGGGTGCAACTTGCAGCCGCCGAAGGGTCTGCCGCTGCCACGGATTTTAACGCTTGGGGTGGAGTCTTTGGGTCAGGCGGAGGTGGTAGTTTGGGTGGTTATACCAACACACCTGAAGGTAAAGTGCTCGCTGGTGCATTCGCCGACGCCTACAATCGCCTGGTGCAATCGGTTCGGAACTACAAAGCCCAAGAAGTCGCAGGTGGATTAGGCACGGGCGGTGCTTTAGGCGTGCAGGGTGGATCGACCCCGGCGTCCGAGGCGATCACGCCTGCGGCGAAACCAGCAGCTAAGCCTTTGCCGAAACCGGTTCTTCAAAAAAAATAATCAGTTGACGCCAACTACAAAGCCCAGTCTGGATTAGATTCAGCTGGGCTTTTTTTTTGGCATTGGTGCAGTTCGTCGCTACCGGCTCATTTCGCGCTCTCCACGCCGCCGTCGTCAATCATCGTAACCTTCAGCCAACGTTTCGACGTTTCGAGAATTCCCGAAACGTGAGAAGCTCCCGACTTTGTTTTAAATGCGCTAAAGCATTTGACCGGCCCGTTGTACGCCGCAAGATCCTCACGTCGGGTCAGATGCGTCAGCATCGTCAGAACATTGTCGAGAGATGTCCTCGCGGTTTCCAAAATCATCTTGACGTAAAGGGCGTACTGAGTCTGCTAACCGGCCGACACCCAATTGGCTGTAGCACCTACCTCATCCGCCGTATCATGGGTAGCTACGATATCGAGAACGTATCGCGGGAAGAAGCGCCGAGGCGATTTCAGAGGAACCTTTGAGAGCTTGCGGTAGCTTTGGCTACGAATTCATCCTTCCAAAACTAATGCAACCCGGATCCTCCAATTGTTACAGTCCCAACGGTGAACGGCTTCGTTGGATTGCGGATTTTGTCGAGCTCAAATTCCGCACCGAGCCAATGCTCACAGCCTTGAGCTCGCCTCAAGAAAAGCGTATATAACCGACCGTCCAATAGGGTTGTAGGCAGAAAATAGCAAGGTAATCCCTGCTGATTCGAGGAGACTCAATATGAATTTGCCGCCAGAACAACAAGCGATACGGGCCAAGGCCTTTCACCCATCGGGAACCTTCGTTGAGTTTCCCGAAGCGGATGCCGAGAAATCGATTCCTGAGCGGTTCGAGGAAATCGCCCGGCAGTATCCCGATAGAATCGCAGTTAAAACGAGAGCCGACGCGCTTACTTACGATGAACTCAATGGGCGCGCGAATCGTTTGGCTCACGAACTGATAGCGCGCCGAGGCTCGGTAGCAGAGCCTGTGATCCTTTATCTTGGCGAGCGGAGCGACGTCGTCGTCGCTCACATGGCCGTATTGAAGGCCGGCAAGTTTACTATCGCTCTCGACCCGCTGGCGGACGCCAACCGATCGACCCATATCGTCAAAGACTGCGGCGCTCGCATAATGATCGTCGACCAAGACAGCAGCGACGCCGGCGCAAAATTGGCTGCCGATGAATGTACGATCGTCAGCTTGACTCCGCTTCGCTCTGAGCTTTCGCAGACGAACCCGGGGATTCAAATCTCGCCCGAGACGATGGCTTTTCTTCGTTACACGTCGGGATCCACGGGCAGCGCCAAAGGAGCGACGTGGACCCACCGTCACGTACTCCGGGACGCGATGGGTTTGATCAATCAATTGCATTTGGGCTTTGCGGATGTTCTGACCACTCTTAGTCCCGCATCGCTCGGCAAACATCTTCTCGGACCATTGCTCTGCGGCGCTTCCTTCTGCCCGTGGAATGTTCAAAAGGAAGGCTTGGTTCTGCTCCGGGATTGGCTACGAAAGGAGCGCACGACCGTGTATCATTCTTTTCCGACGGTGCTACGCTACTTCTTGAACAGTCTTCCCGACTCGGAAGTCCTACCCGATTTGCGGCTCATCCAATTGGAAGGCGAACCAGTTTATAGGAACGACGTTGAACTTGTCGCACGCCATGTTTCCCGCGACTGTATTTTGGTGAACACGTTGTCATCCAGCGAGACTGGCAGCGTCAGCATGTTCTTCGTTGACCCCAAAGCCCCGATGCCGAGCGAAAGAGTGCCGGTCGGTTATCCACTGCCGGGCCTTGACGTCGGGATACTCGATGACGACGGCCATCCCTTGGACCACGAGCAACTGGGTGAAGTTGCCGTGCTCAGCAAGTTCTTTTCCGCTGGACATTGGGGCAAACCCGATCTCACTCGGCAAGAAACCCTTGTCCCGTCGGACGCCCCTCCGACGTACACCTACCGCACCGGTGACCTTGGGCGGTTGTCGTCGAATGGTTGCGTGCATCTATCCGGGCGAAAAGACTTCCAGGTTAAGATCCGAAATTTTAGAGTCGATGTGACGGAAGTGGAAACGGCACTCATGGAGCACCGTGACATTCATCGCGTCGCGGTTGCCGGACGAACCGACCAGTCGGACAACACAATCCTTGTCGCTTATATCGCCACGCGGCAAAAAACCGGGCTCGACGGCACGGCGTTGCGAGCCTTTTTGAAAGACAAACTTCGGGGCTTTATGATTCCTACCAGGTTTGTTTTTCTGGATGAGCTTCCCATGCTGAGCAACGGCAAAGTCAATCGCCGCGCGCTCCCTGAACCTGGCGGACAAATCGAACGGACCGGCACGGGTCCGATCATCGCGCCGCGAACGCCTGTGGAGAAGATGCTTGCGCAGATCTGGGCAGAAGTGTTGTCTGTCAAGCAAGTTGGGATCAGTGACAATTTCTTTGACCTCGGCGGTCACTCATTAACAGCGACTCGAGTTGTGTCACGGGTTATCCAGCAGTTTCAGCTAGATATTCCGCTACGATCACTATTTGAATCACCGACCATTGCGGCTATGGCAACATTAATCGACGCTCATCAGGAAAATACTTTAGACGAACAAGCGATGACGAAACTAATCAACGAATTGGAGGCATTGTCGGAAGAAGAAGCCAAGCAGCTCGTAGACGAACAGCGTAATAAACACATCGCGAATGCCGCTGCATTGCGAGCATGACATTATCGAGCAACGTTCCTCCGGTTTCCAGTATCATCTTGATCCGGCATACCGAGTCTGCTCGCGAACGTCTCTGCCGACCTCCCGGTGATTGGCTGCCGGCCGGCTTGGCCGGCCGCCTCGCACCTCATGCCTGTTGCGTCGATCACGAACCACGATCACGAACACGGTTTTTATTCGCGGCACGCTGGGCTTCGACCACAGCGGCCTTCAGCCTTTCAATCGAAAAATAGCCAATCCCCTTTTCATCACCCATCATAGTCTCTATCATTTTGATCAATGAACTGCTGATGCTGAAGACGTTACAACAGGCAAAGAGACTCATCGTAATCGTGGCCGGTTTTACAATTCTCTTGATTGGGGTGGCATTGATCGTGCTGCCCGGTCCCGCCTTTCTTGTTATACCAGTCGGCTTGGGTGTCCTTGCGACTGAATTGGTCTGGGCAAGGAAATTGTTAACCAAACTCAAAAGTACGTTTCAAAAAGGAAAAGCAGAGAACCATGCCCGTGACCCCAAGTGAGAAAAGAAGATCCGGCGCGCGCAATCTAACGCCGGCTTTTGGTGAGAAACTGGCGTTCGTAAAGTGATCGAAGCTCGGCGAGCGTGGTGATTTGGCTGTGATTTTTATCCTCGCGGATCTTGGTGATCCGAGCAAAACGCAGGGCGAACTCCGAGCTGTACTGCGGACTGCGTTGGATTTCGTTGTAGGTTACCTCGACCACAACCTCGGGTCGCACGGCGACCGTGTAGCCGTCATCGCTTAATTGGATTGCCTGCAGTCTGGCAGTCATCTCGATGAACTGTTTGTCGGTAAGTCCTTTAAACGTCTTGCCGACCGGAGCGTAGCCACCGGCTTCGTCGGCGACCGCAAGATGATAGTTCGAAAGCCAGCCGCGCCGTCTGCCGGAGCCGCGGTCGGCGGCGACGATAATGCAGTCGATCGTTTCGGCCGGCTTTACCTTGAACCAAAGCTTGCCGCGGTTGCCCGGCATGTATGCGCTGTCCAACGCCTTCGCCATCAGTCCCTCGTGCCCCGCGGCGAGTGACGCCGTCAAAAACGACTCCGCTGAGGCTTTGTCGCTGACAAGGGTCTGCGCTGCCAGATGTTTGCCGGCGGAGATCTTGTTTAGTTTTTGCCAACGCACCTCATAGGTCTCGTCGATGAGAGAGTGCCCGTCCAAATAGAGGCAGTCGAAAAGGTAAAGGGAAAGTGGGATTTCATCCGCTGCGCTTTCGATGCCGTGCACACGCCGGAAACGGCGCATGAGTTCCTGAAACGGAAACGGGCGGCCGTCCTTGCCGGTCGCCACCACCTCGGCATCGAGGATAAAGGACTCGCCCTGTAATTGGTTCCGTGCAATCTCGGCGATATCCGGCAGACTCGCAGTGACTTCCGTTAAGCGCCGGCTCCAAATGCGGATGTGCTCGCGATCCTTATGAATTTGCACCCGCGCGCCATCGTATTTATACTCGAGCGAGGTTTTCCCGTTGTGGGTCTTTAAGATCGCGTCGAAGTCTTGAGAAAGCTCCGAAAGCATCGGCAGCAGCGGCACGAACAACTTGATATCGACTTGCGCTAACCCTTCGGCGCCTCCGGTCAACGCAATGACCGCAACCTCAGCGAGATCCGAGAGAAAGAGCGCCGCGCGCCGCACTTTTTTCAGTTCGCTGCCCGAAGCGCGGGCGATCGCTTCTTGAATCAGGCCGTCGTGCAAGCCGATGCGCAGCTCGTTATGCAGCAGACGAAACAAGATCGGCCGCTCCTGCGCCGAAGCCATCTCCGTGAGCTCTCTCAGCCGCGTAGATTTCTGTTCACGCGAGCCTTTGCCGCCGGCCTCGGCGATCTTGGCGAAGCAATTAGCGACATCCCTAATCGTAAGATGGGGTAGGACGGTCGTCTCCTGTTGCGGAATCTCGGCGATGTGAGCGAACACACTGGGACCCACGTCCAGTGTTCGCGGATCTGAAATAGCAAAGGCGCGGCCCGAGAGAAACGCTACGCCAGCACGAATTTCATCCGGCTCGAGGCGCCGCAGGTAGTTCGCCGCCGCGCCGACCTTGGCGAGCCGGCTCGGCGTCTTTTCCAGCTCGTAGCAGAGCGAAGCAAAATCGGTAAAGTTCACCGATCCTATTGTAACATTCTGCTTTGCGTGGAAAACCACCGAAAAGGCTCGAACAAGAGGCCTATAGCGAACTACGCACGGGTTACGATCGCGTCGTTCAGATGCTCTCCCGTTTGTCCCAGTCGTTAGCAAGCGAACCACGAGCACGGTAATCGTCCGACACGATCACGAGCCACGAACACGGCTTTTGCGTTCCGCCTCGTCTTCTAGAAAAAAGTGAATGAACGGTTTGCCAAGAGGGCCCAGGCAACTGTATATGGATAGCGAAGGTCGGAGTGAGCTGATCGGGTTTCACCGGCGCGTCCTTCGATCCCGATCGTTTCCAGAAGCCGTAAGTAAACGCCATGTGCCACCGAGCCCAAAGAGCTAGCGCCGCCGCGCCGCGCCTGCCGCAATCGCATTGAGGAGGTCTGTCATGACATTACCGGAGTCCTACTGGCCGAAAAAAACATTGGGTTCGCTATCGCCGACTAACACGGTCACCGAATATGAGTGGTACTACTTCTCGATCCCGCGCGGCGTATCGACGGTGGCGATGCCGGTAGGCATGGAAGAGTTTACGCCCAAGGAGATCCAGCGCGTATTCGCGCCCGCGGCGGAATACGCCAGGACCTTGGCCAAGCACAATGTCGATCTTATCGTGCAAAGCGGCGTGCCGCTGCCTTGCGTAATGGGCCCGGACTTCTTGGATGAACTGCTGGGCCGGATGCAGGCGGCGTCGGGGATACCAACCACCGCCAACGTGCTGAGCATGGTCGCCGGCGCGAAACGGCTCGGATTGAAGAACATCGCGCTGGCCAACAAGTGGACCGATCCGATGAACCAGAACCTGGCAAAGTTTTTCGCCCGCGAAGGGATCAATGTCGCCGGCTGGTCGACCCATGTGATGACCCCAAAGGAATTCGAGGGCATGGGTTTGCAACAGGGACTCGACCTGTCCTACCAGCTTGGTGCCACGGCATTTAAAAAATTCCCCGAAGCCGATGGCCTATACATCGGCGGCGGTTCATGGTTGGGCCTGCCTGGCGCAGTTCGCCTGGAAGAAGAGTTTGGCAAACCGGTTTTCAGCAACTCGCCCGCCTACGTTCGACACCGCCTCCAGTTGCTAGGGTTGTGGCAACCCATCCCCGGCTATGTGCGGCTCCTGGCTTTGGACTAGCGCGAAAGCCCACTTCTCTGCCGTCATCATTTTAGCTGCCCTGGTGTCAACCGATTCTTGCTGCCGACGTCTAACTGAGATAACGGCGGTAATTCTCTATCAGGAGGAATCATGAACACTAGATTGTCCTTGGCGGTTTTGTTCGCATTACTGACTCTCAATGTTGGGACTGGCTTCGCCGCCAGTGCGTCATCCGAAAGCTTTACCCAAAGAAAGGCCGAAAGATTGCAGCGGATCGATCAGCGCCTCAACCACCTACAAACCCAAAAAAGCTGCGTTCAGGCGGCGAACAATCCCGATGCGCTCAAGAATTGCCGAGAAAGGTTCAAAGGAGGCGAGCGAAAACAACGGCAGCGGTCGTAGCATTCTCCATCGCGCCGGTGTGGGCGTCGGACTTCTGTTTTCGAACTTTGAACCGCCGCATTAAGATGTCGGTCGAAAGCCAAGTTCAAACCAGGGGGTCAGATCTGCATGAAACCATTCGTTCGGCAGGTCATTCCCCAAACCTTTTTCCCGCGCGACTTGATACGTTCGATACCCTACAGCGGCAAACTGGATGCCCATGCCGGTATTACTGTGATAAAAAAGAATATCCGTCGGTGATCGCCTTTTGACCTTGCCTGCGACCAGATCGCTAAGCTCATAAATGTTCTCCCAGGAAATGACGCCCGTTTCGATATGATCGAGAAGCTCCCGCTGATTGTCCTGGTTTATTTGAGGCTTCGAACACACTACGATAAACGGACTGCGCCGCAGTATCGTTTCATCAAATTCGCGAGGAGTCTTTTCATGATCGCTATTGCGAAGCGAAATGACCAACGCACCGTCCTCCACCTCGCCTCCGTCAAATATCGGCTCCCAGGCACTGGTCGCGCATAAAACGATCGAGGATTCGCGGAGAACTTCCCTCGGATCCTCAACAGGCCGTACGGAAATATCGAGTTTCTCTTCCATATCCTTTGCAAACATCTCGCGGTGCACCCGATTTGGGCTATAAACTTTTACCAGCCTCAGCTTAGCGACGGCGGCGATTCCCTCCAAGTTCGCTCTCGCCTGCTTGCCGGAACCATAAACCCCGACCTGGTCAGCTCCCTCGCGAGCCAAATATTTTGTCGCTACCGCAGTAGTGGCCCCTAACCGTAATGCGGAGAGCGTAAAGCCATGGAGGATCGCCAACAGTTCACCGCTTTCCAAGCTGAACAGCAGCACCAGGTGATGATCTTTGGGATCGTTCGATGTCTTCATTTTGTCGATTCCCTTGCGGAATCCCTTCCTCGTCGAATTGACGCGCAGGGCCGCTACGCCTAAAGCCGATACGGCGCCACACTGACGGCCGAGCCGGTAGACAATCCCCGTCTTGCGGTCGTCCAAGAACATTCGTTCTCGTCCCACTTCGGCGGCTTGGTCCGCGGCGAGCTGCTGGTAAGCCAATTCCATATCTCCCACGCAATCGCGAACCGATAAAAGCGAGTTGATGATTTCATCCGTCAAAAGAAGCATTATTTCCTCGTATGGAATGACTCGGCCAGCGCTGCTGCTTTGCCGGTTGCGGCACCCACGAACGCTCTGTCGAGAGCGAGAGCATCGTAGGGTTGGTCAATGCTCGATCTTAGGCCCGAACTATTTCCGGTTTGATAACTCTGCAATTTACTTGTTGCGAAAACCCCAAGCGCTAATAATTTTTGCCGTAATGACTGGTTCATAGTCTGGCAGATCCCACCCTCCGTAAATAACTTTGGAGCCATTCTTCTGTAAGATTTTTGCCATATCCCCACCCTTAACAAATGGCGAACCTCTGCCGATTTGATCGTAGCCCTTTTGACCTTCGGCAGATGCAAGCCAGCTCGCCAGGAGCAAGCTGGCATTGGGGTTCTTCGTACCTTTCATGATCGCCAGTGTCTCACTGAGGAGCACCGGGATTTCAGACGGAAACGAAACAGCGATCTTGACGCCGGGATCTTTTCTCAACAGGGCGTTATAAGTAAAATAGTAAGCTCCACAAATCATTTGATATTCGCCGGCCGCGAGCTGCGTAAAGCTCTCTGCCTGGGATGTCTTCCAGGAAGGTTGGTTTTGTTTGAGCTGAGAAACGTATTCGAGAACTCGCGCTTCGCCCCAGCCAAAGGACAAGCCGACAAAGGGTTTGGGACGAGCCGGTACGATAAGCTTTCCTCTCCACTGGGGATCAAGGCAGTCCTGCCACTCTTTCGGAATCCGCTTTGGAGCTACCACCGAGGTGTTGTACGCGAGAACGTTTGCCGTGAATCCAACCCCGACAAAGTAGCCATTGGGACTCAAGTGATTCTCGGGAACGTCGGGGAAGAGTTTTTTGAACTCAAAGGGTCCCGCTAAAATGTTTGCCTTGAGATAATTACTGTGCAGATTGGTCGATACGTCGACGACATCAGATTCGACCATGCCCGCCAAAGCCTCGTTCAAGATACGTTCTCTGTCAGGAGGATTGAGCTCTGCATGCTCCACTTTGATCCGCGGAAATTTCTGTCGGAACCCTTGCAGCACCAACGGTTCGACGTCCGCCTCCAGGCCGCTCGCCATACGAACCCGTCCTTCCTGATTGGCGAGTGTAGTAATCTCAGCCAGGTTTCGGCCAATTTTAACGGCTTGAGAATAGGCCGCGCACGGAATCATCCATGACATGCCGAAACCAACGGCCAGGTTGAAAACCAACTTTATCAATTTAGTTAGCCGCATGATTTATTCCGCCTCCCGATTTGAGCAATTTGCAGAAAACAATCGCGGTCAATGAATGCCGTTACCTTCGGCTCACCGCGCTGTTACGACTAGCGTTTCGTTTCGGAAGTTACCGTATAGAGCCGCGTGATTACCGTCAAGGACTTGGGCGATGTTTGGCTTTGACGCCGCAATCGACTTTAACTTTGAACCGCCGCTTTCCTAAACGGCTTGAACGGAGCGGAACAGTTGAACGTGATGGGCGTGATCGTGATACGTGCTCGTCGAGGGGATGTGAGGAGATCGTGGTCGTGTTTCGTGATCGTGATATCGGAGGAGCGGCGATGAACAGCGTAGAAGATCTCGACGTTTTCAAATTGGCGCACGAATTGGCTCTGAAAATTTATTCGGTGACCAAAAGTTTCCCCAGGGAAGAAACCTACAGCCTGGTTGACCAGATGCGACGGGCCGGGATTTCAGTGGGTATGAATCTCATGGAAGGCGCTATGAGGCTTGGCACCAAGGAGTATCGGCAATTTGTCGGTATCGCCAGGGGTTCGGCGGGCGAAGTATGTTACCAACTGATGTTGGCCAGAGATTTACCTTATATTACTCAAGAGGCCTATAGCGAACTACGCACGGGTTACGATCGCGTCGTTCAGATGCTGTCGAGGCTGTCGCAAACGCTCAATCGCAAATGACGATCACGGTGAAGTCTTTACTACCCACGCTCACGAACACGGCAGTTCTCCCCCAAACGCCCACGGCCTTTCTCCGCACCACGAGCACGCTAATAGTCCGACACGATCACGAGCCACGAACACGGCTTTTGCGTTCCGCCTCGGAAATGCCAGCCGTGACGGTTATCTCCACAAGGAGCTCGGGAGCGTTCAACATCACTTCCACGGTGGTCCTGGCTGGTTTATTAGTCGGGAAAAACTTGGCGTATTCCTCGTTGTACGCCGCAAGATCCTCACGTCTGGTCAGATGCGTCAGCACCGTCAGAACATTGTCGAGAGATGTCCCCGCGGTTGCCAAAATCATCTTGATCCGTTCGATGGCGTACTGAGTCTGCTCGCGAACGTCTCTGCCGACTTCCCCGGTGACTGGGTGTCGGCCGGTTTGACCGGCGACGAACACCAGATCTCCGAACCGCGTGGCCGGTGAGAGATTTGGATTCGCCGCAGCAAGATTCACTTGAATAACTTCTTTCTTAGGCATCAGGTCTCCTGAATCGAAGTTCGTTCAAAAACTTTGACAACCTAACTCTCTCGTTGATGGTCGCTTCTGGATGTTTTGAACTGTTCCTTAGCTACGCCATCAAGCCGCTGCCGCTCGTCCGACCCGACGCTTAGCGATCGAGCCACGGTCGTCATCGCAACGGCATAGGACCCGGCCCGGTGAGTTTCTTGACCAATTCGTTGACCTCGGGGTCGCGCGGGATCTCCCGAATCGCCTTGTCGACCTCTTCCGGCATCACCGGTTCGAAATCCTCCCGGATGATTTTCTTGTACTCGGCCAGAAATTCGGGATCTTTAAATGTCCGCCGCATCGCCTCCCGCAGTATCTCGACCCGGTCTTTGGGCGTCCCGGGAGGCACAACGAACGGCGACCCCGCGTTTCTGAAGGAGCGGAATACGGTAACGAGCTTGCGATCTGTATCGGATTTGGCGAAGCTCTCGAGCTCCGCAAGTTTGGCGAATCGAGGATGCTTCGATCCCTTGGGAATTTCCACGATGGCGTGAAAATTCATTGTCCCCTTGTCCAGCCAGTCCGAGTTGCGCATCAAAATCGAAGTCGCCAGATTCGACCGGGCATCGATCTCTCCGCTGAGCAGCGCCACGTCGAGTTCGGGACCGGTATAGCCGGTGGCAAATTTCGGCTCCTTTAATCCCATCAAGTAGGCAAACACCCGTCCGGCGATGTATCCGGCATGGCCCACGGACTGGGCGCCCAATCTGATCCCGCTCGCCGCCCGCAGCTTTTCCAAGCTGTCCAGACCCAGTTCTTTTCTCGTATAAAAGACTTGATGAGCGATGCCTTCAGTCGCGCCGAGATAAATGAACTTGTTGATATCGTACATGATGCCGCTCTCGCCTAGAATGCTCAGCGCGATTATCGAACTGCTCAAGGCGCCCACGGTCAAACCGTCGGGGCGAGCGCTTCTAAAAACATGGTTCGCCCCCTTACGACCTCCGCCGCCCTCCATATAATCGACCACGATCGTTGGATTGCCGGGAATGTGTTTGCGCAGATAGGGAATCAAGGGTCTGAGGCGAACCGACGACGTTCCCGCGGGATCGGTGCTGAGGACTACCGTCAAAGTCTTTCCCTCATAGAAAGGCGTTTGCGCCGGACCAACGGCAGGCAATAGAAAAATCAGCCCCAAGAAAATACTTAAGATGCGTGTTTTTTTCATTCTTACTTCCTCCAGATGCTGGTTAGTGAGTCGCTGAGTTTTTCCATTTACGCCGAATCAAGAAATCACCCCGCCGTCACATGAACAGCGTAGAAGATCTCGACGTTTTCAAATTGTCGCACGAATTGGCCGTTAAGAAGCGAACCACCAGCACGCTAATCGTCCGACACGATCACGAGCCACGAACACGGCTTTTGCGTTTCATTTCCACAATTGCTTGTAGAACCCCTGGCTATCCAGTTCTTTAACGAAGCGATCGTCGTAGAAAGCTTCGGGCTTCGCGTCCTTGGCTTTGGGATTTCTTGCCGCCGCCTGATTGAGGACTTCCTGGATACCCTCGCGCGTGTTGTAGGGAATCTTGTCCACGTAATCCGTCGCGTACTGGTAAACGGTATCGAGGGTTTTAGCATCCGTGGCGCGGGTGTATCTCGCAATCGCGCGCCGGCTAAGCTCCTTATCCGTAAACAACCGATGCACCGCCTCCGAGTAGGCCTTCAGAAACCGCCGCACGAGATCCGTATTGGCGCTGATAAAAGATCGGCGCGCCATAAAGGCATCGTGGGGAAAGTAGACACCGGCCTTACCCATATTCATCAATACTCGCGCCCCCGCCTCTTCGGCCCGAAGATTGGTTGGGCTGGAGAACGGCGCAGAGACGATGGTGCGGCTGCGCAACATGGCTGCAGCGGCAGAGAGATCCCCTGTTTGAAGGAGGGTCACGTCCTTTCCGGGTTCGAGCCCATGCTTGCGCAAAACATAGCGCATCGTGAAATCGGTCGATGAACCGAAGCGGGTTACCCCCACCGTCTTGCCGCGTAGGTCCTCGATGGTTTTGATCTCCGGCAAAGCCATGATGTAGAAAGCCGGAACTTTGACCATCGATCCGAACATCACGATATCCGCCCCGCCCAGGCTGGCATCGACAGCGGCACTGCCCGCCGCACCGGCGATCGGCAGTTCGCCGCCCAACATCGCCTGCACCATCAGCGATCCCGAAGCGATCAATACCAGATGGGAATCGATGTCGTATTTCTCGAAAATCCGCCCTTCTTCCGCTACCCACAGGCCGGCGAAAACTCCGCTCGCGCTGGAATAGCCGTGCGCCAACCGATCCCGCGCCAGTGTCAAACCCGGCAACGCCGCGATCAGAAACAAGCTGAAGACCGCCGTTTGAATTCGTTTGTTCATCTTGATTCTCCTATTTTCAGTCGTCGTAACCGGACGCAAGTAGCTAGCCGTAGATCGGAGTTTGTGTCAACTTACTTTTTTTCAGCAGCGTCGTAGGGGCGCAGCACGGAGTGAACCGGTTGAACGATCGCCCATTTACTGTTGCCTGTTGCCTCGCGCCTACTCGGGTGGTCTGTTGCCTCACGGCTGATGCCTATTTCGAAGGTAGCTCTCGATTGCTTGCCAACTACACGTCTCCAAGCTGACGGCTGTGCCACCGGGTAATAGTATGCGGTCCCGGCTCGAATCGCCCGTTGTGGTTCTCGCGGTTGAAACAACAGGTGCCGCTTGCGCCTTCTAGCCGCACGCCAGATTCGAGATAGTCGATGGCCCGTAACGGATTGCCGCCCGCCGCGTCTAGCGCCGCGGCGCAGTGTGCCACGCCGTCCCAGCCAAAGGCATGATTCGCCGTCGGTACCTTCACCCCGTTCGCTGCCATCGTTTGAAAAAACTTACTCTGCGCCGGTGTCTCATGACCGTTGCGATGAAACATGTCGACAAACCAGCACTCACCGGGCTGATCGCCCAGCTTCTCCAAGAAACTCTCTCTCAAGAGCGAGCGTCCAAATAGAAGCGGAATTTCCAACGAGATATTTCTGATCATCTGCAAAAGGCGCAGAGCTTTGGGCTCGCTGGAGAAAATTACGTAAATCAATTCGGGCTTCCACTCGCTTGGGATCTGAACGCCTTCTGCGAACGAAACCGGCTGGGATCGCCCGTTCATCCCGTGCGTTCTCAGCGCGTCTCGCATGGTAGCAGCAACCCGGCTTTGAAACTCCGTCTGGTCATGCAGGAGAAGAATCTCTCGTCGATTGGTTTTCGCAATGAGCGCCGCCACCGCAGCAGTCGTCTGGCTGGTCGGAAGTCCGATATGAAATACCTGCCTCCGTCCTTGCCAAACCACCGGGTTGTTGTTGGCCACGAAACACAGGAGATTGAGCTTTGCGGCTAGTTCGCCGAGGCGCGTCGACTCTGGAACGCTGGTCGTCCCGATCACGGCGGAAATCTTGTCTCGCCAATGGGCGAGCTTTGCCTCAAGATCGGCCTGGTCGTCGCGCTGGAAGACCTCTTCCTGAACAACATCTCCTCGTGATTGGCCAGCGTCTGCGCCGATAAACGAGCGCCGAGAGACTGATCGATCGGCGAAGGATCATCGCTTTCGGGCCGCATTAGAAGGATAGCCATAATATTACCTCAGCGCCCGAGCAGTTCCTTAATCCGCAGCCGGATTTTTTCTTTTTCCGTTACGGTAAACTGCCAATCGTAAGTGTCGAAATATTTGATCCCATCTTTTGGCCTTTCCTCCACCGAGATGAACGACTCGTCGGTATCCGTTCGCAACGCGACTCGGCCCTCCGCGCGGGCATAGATCTCTAAGCCTTCCTTTGAGACGATCCAGTTCACAAACACCCGCGCCGCATTCGGATGTGGCGCTTTGTTCATCAGCGCCAACAGCCACGGCGAGCCGGTTAAAGCCGGGGGCATATCCGTAAAAGCCGTAAACGTCTTTAAGTGGAAACCCCTCCTTGGTCATCTTCTCCACGTCGGAGCTTTGCGCGCCGAAGACAATCGGGTGAGTTCCGCGAGCCAGCCAATCCGTCAATTGGCGCCGCTCGCGGGTGATGACCACTTTTTGGCCAAGATACAGTTTCTTGACGTACTCCTCCCCCATTTGAACGTAGATCCGCGCCGCGGTGTTGCTGCCGCTGCCAGCCACTGTCGGATCTTCGGTAGCAATCTTGCCGTGCCATTTGGCTTGTAATAAGTCCGCCGCCTTGACCAAGTCGCCCGGCTTTACGTGATCCGTGTTGATGCTCAGTAAACTGGTAATCGTGCTATAGACCCTTAGGACGTATCGTTCCTCCGGATCAATGAACCAAGGTTTACCACCCTTCCATTTTTTTGCCTCCACGACTTCCGGAAGGATCAATGCCGGCTTGAGCGGATCGAGCATCTTTTCCGGGTAAAGCGTATTCGCCACGGACTGAACTCCACCGAGAAAAACATCCACCGTATTTACGCCCGAGCGGCGTTCGATTCCTAAACGGTCAGCGAGTTTAGTGGACGACCCGGCCAAATGCTCCACCGTGATGCCATAGCGCGCCTTAAACTTAGCCGCAATCTCACGCATGACCGGGTCCGGCGACGTGGCGACCACCAACTTGCCTTCTTTCTTTGCGCCTTCCAGTGTATCGGTCCATTCCTTTTCCCAACCCTTCGCCTGTCCGTAGGCCGCATGGGGCAATATCAGCAGTGCAATTATCACCAGTTTATGGATCATTTCACGTCTCCTCGAGGTGAACCAGCTAGAAGGCCAACATACTCTCGTCTGGTGCAGCTATTTCGCGATTTCCAATTCGGCCTGGAACCGCCCTTCAGATGCATAACGTCTTGAACGGAGAGAAACGGTTGAACGAGTTTTTATCTTACTATTGCCTGATGCCTGACGCCTGTTGCCCATTCGGGTTGCCTCGCGCCTCATGCCTGTTTGGTGCGCGCGGCATCGTTTTTCTT
>CAVYTU010000017.1:0-1164640 GCA_963771465.1 uncultured delta proteobacterium | reverse complement strand
TGTCCTTGCCCTTTGACAAAAGAAGAGACGCAAATGTATGTCGCAACTTGTGAAATGTGAGCCGTTTAAGCGTTCCTCTCTTCCCTGTTCTCGTTAGCCTGCTCAATGATCCGATCGAAAACCTGGCCGGCGTTTTTCCGATGGATGAATCCGCCGGCGATCGTCGTGAACACGAGATCATCTTCACTTGGCGGGCAGCGAAGTTTCCAGAGCTTCAATTCGTGGGCCAGCTCCCGGGACATATAGCGTCCGGCGGCTTGTCTTTGACTTTGGAGCTTTAAGTTCCACGCCGTTTTCGTCGTTGGAAACAACAAGATTCTGCCGGACGTTGATGGCGCCGGCTTTGAAATCCACCGCGGACCAGTTAAGCCCTAAGACTTCACCGATCCGCATTCCGGTAAACGCCGGCACCATGACGAGGACACGCTCAAGACTCCCCTGCTCCGTTGCGTCAATGAGTTTTTTTAACTCACCTTCAGAGTAGACTTGATCCGGCAAAACCTCTTCGTCTTCGTTCTCTTCGTTGGATACCTTGAGCCGTTCGGCGAGCTCGGCCGCATTCGCTTTCCCTGGAGTGGCCCGTATCTCTGCCCGAGCTTAAAGATAGCCGTGAGCGTCGTTAAGATCTTGTTGGCTTCTTTGGTCGACGCAGCTCTAGCCCATCCGGCCGCCGCAGTTTCGATCTGCTCCACGGTAATGGTTTGAATCCTGAAGTCACCGAGAGCGGGCACGATATGCTTGTCAATGTGGATTCGCCAGTTGTGCAGCGTCCGTAGCGATACGTGCCGGCATCCTTTTTTCTCTTGTACCACGATTCGGCAACATCCTTTACGGTTATCTCCGACGGCGCGACAAAATTGCCGTTTGAAATCTCTCCATGCGATTGTTTGTTATATGCGCGCGTCCTCCAGCCGATCAAAAGTTTTACGGATTCGCTTTCCGTGTTGATCTCTGAAATCAACGACGTACGTGCCCGCATCGGTTTTATTGATTGCCATTAGGATTTCCTTTCTGCTTGGCGTTTATCCGCCATATAGTCTTTCATGTACTTGCGTCTCTCCGGTGTCAGACTGACCGCTTTGTTTGCGCATTCCTTACTGCAATATTTTTTTTGTTTCTTTGAAGCTGGCGCGAAGATCGTCCGACAGAGCGCACAGCGGCGAAAAGGAAACGAGTCTGGGGACAAAACCAGGCGGACAAGATCGACCCATAATTCTTTGTCGGCGAGTTCCCACGGGATGTAGTCCTCTACCACTTTGCCATTTTCGACCTTCCACGTTGCGGGCCGAAGCATCTCTTTGTAAAAGGCGCGTACGTCGACCTTACCGGAATCAACTAGCGCATTGATTAACTTGTAAGCCCACGGCTGAACGAGTACCGATAGGCACCCAGGCCGCCGGGAACAACGCGTTTCCCGCCTCTCCACGACTTGAGTAATTCCACGCCATGGTTTCAATGTGTTTGCGCCTTTCCCGAGTACCCGATCCTTGCGATAGGATCGAAGCAGCCCCGCCTTCTTCGCACGTCGGAAACAAGTTTTTCCCGTTGCCACTGTTCCAGACTTTCCAAGTTTTTAATTGAAGCGAGACTGGCAAAAAACTCTGCTGCTAGTCGATTCATGCGTCCTCCATCCATCACGACCATAACGTTAGCATATGAAAATACAATGTTCAACATCAATAATCTGTTTACAGCGAAATATACGTTTTTCCTTGTTAACGCGGTATAGATCGCGGTATAAACTTACATATGGAAAACGCCAAATCAATTTATGACGAACTAATCGCATTCCGCGCTTACCGGGAAGATAAGCGAGATTTGGTAGAGGTCGCGCAACAGTGGCAGCTTGACGAATCGGAGATCGCGCGACGCGCGCTGCGCGCTGGGCTTGACGTCTTGCGCAAGTTTCAAGATTCCCGGTGGACGTGAGGAACGGAAGCGTCAATGAGCGAGGATGACGAATATCAAGCCGCGTCCCGACTTTGACGGCATGACGGCCGCCGAGATCCAGGCGGAAATCGTCGAGATCGAAGAAAACCTTATTATCGCCCGCGAGCCCGGCTGCGAAGATATACAAGACATGGCTTCAACAGGGATTGCGGTTCGACTCAAGCCGCGCTTGCAAGACGAAAAGGTGAAGGTGAGGAAGGCAAGAAAAGGCGCGAAACCCAAGCTGACATCATTATCAAGATGGTAATGGCAACCGGCGCCGAACTGTTTCATACGCCGATGGACGAGCCTTATATTTCTTTTCCCGTCAACGACCATTGGGAGACGTGGCCAACAATTCAACCGCAACGAAGCAATGGCTACGCCGTGGGTATTTTTTAACGACTACAAGGCGCCGAATAACGATGCGTTACAAACCACGATCGGCCTGCTCGAGAGTCACGCCCGTTTCGACGGTAAGACTTTGAATGTGAATTTACGCACGGCATGGGACGAGGGCGCGCTCTATTACGATCTGTGTGATTCGGAATGGCGAGCCATTAAGATAGATGCTGATGGTTGGGAGCTTGTCGACAAACCTGCGGTGAAGTTTACCCGCTTCTCCCATATGGCTGAACAGGTGGAACCGACGGCCAGCGGTAATATCGATGAGCTGTTCGACTTTATCAACGTGCTCAGCGATACGAGCGCGAGCTTGTTAAGTATTGGCTGGCGGTTGGTCTCATTCCCGACATACCGCGGCCGTGTCTCGCGCTCCATGGTGATCAAGGCAGCGGTAAGACTTCGACAGCGAGTAAGTTGCGGGCGATCTATCTGATCGGCGATTCTTACGTTGCGCTCTAAGGACGACGCCGAGACGTGCAAGGTTTGGCGCATCACTACTGCCCGGTACTCGATAATCTCAGCAACATTCCCGAATGGTTGTCAGACACTCTATCTCGAGCCGTTACCGGCGAGGGTTTCACCAAGCGAGCGCTTTACACTAACTCCGACGACATCTTATTCGCCTACAAGCGAGTCTTGATCCTCACTGGAATCGACCTATTGATCCGCAAACCGGATTTGCTCGACCGGTCAATTATCGTTGGCTTGGAACGCATCCCCGACAGTCAGCGGCGGGATGAGCAGTTATTGAATCAGCGCTTCGAAGCAGCGCGGCCGCGCCTATTCGGCGCCGTCCTAGATATGTTGGTGGGTGCTTGCGAGAGTATGCCACGGTCGAGCCGCAGCTGCTACCGCGAATGGCGGACTTCGCCAAGTGGGCAATGGCCGTCGCCTTAGGGCAAGGGCGCGATCCGGCAGAGTTTGTCAAAGACTTTGCATCCAACGTCGACCGCCAAAATGACGAAGCACTAAACGCTTCCGTTATCGCTACGGTCTTGCTCGCATTCTTGGCCGACGGCGAGACATGGGAAGGCCAGCCGCACGAGCTCTACTCCCTGCTCAAAGAAAAAGCCGACGTTATGAAGATACCGGCCAAGTCGTTTCCCGGATCTGCCGCGGCCATGGGTAGGCGACTCAGGGAGATCCGGCCCAATTTGGTGTCATTAGGTTGGCGATAGACTTCGGCCACTCGTCACGTGAACGGAAAATCACTATCAACCGTAACAATATGGAAAATGCCGTCATTGGCGTCTCTGCCCTCTCTACCGTCTCAAAACTCTATGACGGTAAATACAGCAATGACGGTAAGAACGGCATTTTGATCCGAAGACTGCATCAAATCGCACCGGTGCGGACACAATGACGGATCAGGAACAATGGGCCAGGCACGATGATGAAGTTCCTTGAAGATCTACTGCTAGAGGTCAAAGTCTTGGATGATGGCGCCGTTTATATGCGGCACAAAACCGCAAGCCGGCGACGGCCGGCGATCTTGAGCAAGCGCGGCGCCTTGCGGACACACACCCGGGTATCACCGTCAACGATGTTTTGCGCGTGTTTCCGGGTTCAAAGATAAGGCACGACTTATGAGCGAGCCAAAAAACCCGTTTGATCTTTTGCTCGAATCTTTCCGCCAGATCATGCGCGAAGAATATCGCCGCAGCGGTAAAGAGTCAGTCGAAAGCAGAAATTGATTATACGACACTGCAGAAGCCGCGGCAATGTTGACGTGCCGGAAAGTTGGCTAGCTACCGCTGCACGGGAAGGCCGATGCCTGCTGTGCATGATCGGCCATTATGTTAGATTCAAACTGGCCGATCTACAGTCTTCATCCAAAGTCCAAACCGAAAAATTTCCGAAGGCGGGTTATGACAAATTGCAGCAGTGAAATCTCGTCAACGAAGTTGAAGATGAAAAACAGGGAGGAACCTATGAACGCACTAGCAAAGAGCAAAGACGTCGACCTGCTCAATAATGTCGACCCGAAACGTTTTCTGATCATCGATCGCCAGCTGAAATTTTTCCATTCGCAATCGAATGAGAATCGATCTCGATTGGAAGATCTCATGAAGGTCGAGGTAAGCGTCGCAAGCCATCGTCGCCCGTTATTTGGTAGCGGTTTACGAGTGTCGACGGACGACGTTGAGAATCTCGAGGCGTCAAGAGCAGCAGATAGCCGAAAAAAAATAGAATTGAGTCGCGGATATGATCAATTATCGGCTGACATGAGACCCGTAATTAAGCTCTGGAACAACTGCAAAGATCTTCTCACTACGTATGGAGTCCCCTTACCGACCGAACTCGGAATAACGGGCGAAAGATTTGTAACTTTCACAAAGGGCTCGCCATTCGCCAACGTCCAATCTCGTCCCGAGTACGCAAGCGGCAGTCGGAAAACTAACCCGATCCGATTCAGGCTTATAAAAATTCGTCTGATAAGCTTGAAGGGTAATAAACACGAAAAAGCCAAGGTTGAACACAGCCGGTGGATCCCGCCGAAGTCAGTGCGAAATGGGAAAGCGTTGTCGACGAGCTAGGTAGAAATTGGCCGGCGTACATCACCGTTTGATAATTATCCAGATCCTGGTGTCCCTGGCAGCCTTGCAAATCATTTCTGCAGGCACCGCGCACCAAAACGGAGAAGTGAATTTCGATTCAATCACACAATTTTTGTGCGCTGTATTTCCGAATGAGATCAAGACATTTATTCGAGCGGTTAATCAGCCGGAACCCAGACGCGATCAAATCCGAGGTGCGCAAGGCGACACTCAAACGCCTCGAGGATGAGGCCATCACAATTCAGTTTGATCTTGAACGAGCCGCGCAGAGCGATCGAGGCCATGGGTATGCAAGTGATTCGTCCTGGCGATATGGACCCGCGAATTTTTCTGGCGAAGGAAATCTAAAGCCTATGGATCATTTGCGCACGGCGGTAAATGCGTCCCGCCGTCCTCGGCCAGTGTGTGATGACTCTTTCACTGGTGGCGCAATTAGGCGGCGGCGGATAAATTCTGCCGCTGCCCGAGGATATATCGAATCGGCTTGATGAGGGGTCCCTCGTAAGTACTTGATTTTACGGGGGGTTCTACGAGCCGTGACTACCCGGCAGGGAAAATGTTTTAAAAAAATTTGGTGGTGTTAGATGGCAAGGCGAAAAAAGCGAATCGCATCGATCAGAGACGGTGAAGTCGATTTTAGCAAACCGGTTTCGCAAGAGGACTTCGCGAGGTCGATAGGTGAAAGCCAGCAACAAATTTCCAGGCTCGTTGCGTACGGTGTACTCGGTCCAAACTCAACCGGGCGCGATTGGCTCTTGCAGTGGGGATCGTTTCATGAAAGGGATTATTTTCGCACGACGAGGTGGTTGGAAAGGCCTGGCACAACTTTAGGACATTGTGAATGTTTAGGGGGTGACGGCGATTGAGTACACATTGAGATCGGCGATCACCAGCAAGAGGACACCGATGGTCAATGACACGAGGCCGAGCAATGAAACGCCTTGCTTGAGCATACTCCATATCAACAGGACTATGCCGAACAAACCGAGAGTATATCCAATCCAATTCAGCAGAACCGGCAATGGCATGGCTGACCGGTGTATCACTGCGACTTTGGGAGCGCAACTAAGATGGCAATCAAGGCAGTTTATCGATATCGCCAGCTCAGCGACGCGTGAGAAAATCCTTATTACCGAATCACCCCCCGATATGTTGGAGCGGTTTCGAGGGTTTACTAAAATGCCTTTCCTCGGATTCATGATGGACGTAAGTAAACAAATCTCAATTAAGGAGTGTCAACGTGAAAACTCATTGGTACAAATTCCAGGCGATGGCGCAAAACACAGCTATCATCGACATTTTCGATCTTATCGGCGAGGAAGGCGTCAGCGCAAAGGATTTTATCAAAGATCTCGACGCGCTCGGTGACGTAAAGAATATCCGCGTTAGAATTAACTCCTACGGCGGCAGTTTTTTTGATGGCCTCGCCATTCACAATGCGCTGAAGCGACACTCGGCAACGATTACGACCGAAGTTTTCGGCATCGCTGCATCAGCGGCGAGTTTCATCGCTGTTGCCGGCAAGCTCGAGATGCCAAGCTCCACTTATCTTTTTGTGCACAACGCCGTAGCCAAGGCCATCGGTAACCGTCACACCATGAAAAAAATGGAAACCGAGTTGAACGATTTTGACCGGATGATGGCCGGCATCTTTGCGAAAAAATCTGGCCGCACGGAAAGCGCTGCACGGAAATGGCTGGACGATGAGACCTGGTTCGACGGAACTCAGGCTAAACAATCAGGGCTATGCGATGAAGTCACCGACGCTGCCGATTACGCTGTCGCCGCCGCTCGGATGGTGAACTTTAAAAATATCCCTAGCGTCCTCGCCCAGCGCGTGCGCCCTGTAGCTTCGCCGATTCCGCCGCCGGCGCGGAAACCCTTTACCACGGCGAAGAAGGGATAAAGCGGATAGCTCGCCTTACGACCGAGGCCGGAGTGGCGAATCTAGCGAGCGTCTTTATTAATGAGGGATTACCGGTTGCGCAGGTCGAAGACATATTGCGCGACGCGCCTGCGATTCGCAAAGCTTGCGCCGATGCTGGAGTTCCTCACCGGTATGAAAAATATCTTAAAGACGGAAAGACTTTCGCTTGGGTCCATGCCGACCTAGAACGATATTCGAAAACTGAAGTTAGAAGAAGAGACGTTTTTGCGGCAGCTTTCCGCTATTCGTAGCGCGCCTGCGGGCAGGGCATGAAGATAAAAAAGAACGCCGACAGGGGTGACTGTCGGCGTTCGGAAAACGGAAAGGGGAACTTATGCTCCTGCATGATACTGCCGAATCACCTTCGCCGTCAAGCACCCCAACAATTCAGCCCGTGAGTTTCCGAGAGTTCGCCGCGATTCGCGCGACGCCGATCATGGACAGTACGGTCGCTCGCTGCTCGCTTCCGCGGTCGGGATCGACAACCCCACAGAGTTTTTCGGGCGCGTGACGGGTTGCCAAACGCCAAGCGAATCTGCCAGAGTTGGAAATAATGTTGCCGGTTGGATGAATTTCATCGGGACGTTTCGGAGTGCGTGGAAATTCCTGAGACAAAAGGTGGAAGTAAACCCAATTAGTGCTGGTCGAATAGAGCGACAATGAAACTCTGGTTTCAAATCGTACTCACCATAGGAATTATCTCCGTGTCTGTCGCGTCTCTGTTCTATACGTGGCACACGTGGCGGGCATACCGACTTGAAATGCGCGCTGAAGAAGTTTGCACATATTATCTAGATTCCAAAAGGCGCGAATTCGACTCCGTCGAAATATGGTTCACTCAAAGGCAGTGTGTCAACAGGGTGATGGGCAAGGGCGAAGCGAAAGGATTGAGTCCTACACCTTAGCGCCGTGGCCTAAATCAACGCGTCTCGGCGGGTTCGCCTGTGTGAGCCGAATAATACACATTCTCCAAGCGCCTACGGCCAATTGCGACAATCGGCTACAAGCTGAAACATTATTCGCGGTCATCAATCCTCCACCAAAACTTATCGGCCAGCCAAACCACCACGCTTAAAACCGGCAGCGCCACCAAGGACAAGAGCACAGCAACAAACGCGATCAGCGCCAGCCCGGCTACCCGCAGCGGCGCCAAATAGAAAAACATGTCATGCCCTCACGCCGCTAGCCACCACCAAAAAGTCGCCGTTACAGCTAATCACCACAAAACAGCCGTGATGCAGATCGTCGGCGACGAACCTGCCGCGCCTCTTTATCATCACGCAACCCGGCAAAACTAGCGTGCCGTAGGTGCGCGTCCGGCGTCCATTCCGTGAACTCGATCTGCGCGACAAGCTCCGGCTTCAGCCACCGGCACTCTTTCATCTCACTCGCAGTCAGCGCCCACATTGTGCGCCGCTTCTCCGGCAGATTGGCGAACGGACTATCACTCTCGCCGATAGTTTGAAAGTGACATTCATTCGCACCCGTTTAGGTCCTTGTTATCGATCCAATCTTTGACGCACTGGGGTCATTTTTAAATCCACATTACGCGGCGCACGCGGTCTCCTCGATGGAGCAGAGCGAATGTTTGGTGGCAATAAAGCCTTCGGGATCGGCCAAGTTGGAATGCTCCAGTCCGAACGCGCCCAAGATCAGATCAGCGTTGCCGCCTTTGTCGGCGATAGCTTCGGCCAGCCCCTTTGTGAAGGCTAAGGAAATCATGGGTTTTGTGTGCACGTGTGAGTTCCTTCGCCACTTCCTTAGCGCCGATTGGTTCCAGGTGTCAATTGACTGTCGTCTTGTGTCAAGACCAAATCCGCGATGAGCCTTATCTATCCTGGTAGCGAGGAGTAAATCATGAACTACCAGGTAAAATTGTTTCACTGGCCCGAGCGCGGCGATCACGTCATTCTGATCGCCGGCGGGTTTGTCGACCTCAATGGATTCAAGCAGATGTTTAGCAAAGTTGGGGAGATAACTGTGTCGCTTTCCGATTGCAAGGTGCTGATCGATCTCGTCGACGCCACCTACGATCTCGGCCCCGTGGAAATTGAGGCTTTCGTGAGTGCAATCACTCCCGACCTATTGCCCATCAATTCCAAAATTGCTTTGGTCTCGACACCCCAGATGCAGCAGCATAATCCACTCTTGCTGCTAGCCGCCTCTCTATCGAACCGGGGCTGCAAGGTTGCCGCCTTTTACGATTCAAAGTCCGCTGTAACCTGGCTGATTGAAAACGTTTAGCCGGTCACAAAGGGAAAACCGGGAATCGCGCCGTGAATAGATTCCCGCGCCGCGACCAGAGCACAACATCGCCCCGGCTGCCTTTGGCCACGAGGCATCGGTAGCCATCAAGCTTGGCCTCATAGCTCCAGGCGGCGCCGCCGGGCAGCTCGCGCACGGGTGAGGCAAGCATTGGTTCGATGAATGCCGGCTTCAGTGGGAGCGCTGTAGCAACTTCTTTCGTGAGCATAACCAATTAACCTTAACGGGCAGGAACTATCGCCGCAAGCAGCGCCAGGCAATGGTGTCTATCTTTTTGAGCTGGATCCGGCCCACGTCGATAACGTAGCCGCTTTGATGCACCGTTGCGGGGAACGACCATATGATACCGTGGCGCGCTGTGCATAGCCGGTTCGCCCGGCGCTTTCAGTCGATGTGGCGCAATGTTTGCACCGACCCATCGTAGAGAGCTTTTTGCGGCATGAAATGCCGTTTTCGTCCTAACGGCGGGACGCCAAACTTAATTTTATGTTGCTAAATCGGGACACATTCGAGGTGCCCGGCGCCTAGCGTTTGCATTTCCCGCACCGAGTGATATCCCGGCTTCCCCAATATGAAAGTTCTGATCGACCTACCGCTGGACAAGTACGAGCACTTCATCGCTGCGTGCGATCCAACTTGTCGAGAGTACGCTGTCCTTAAAAATTCTATTGTTCTCGGCCTTCCGGCAACCGACCCTGCTCAACGTGTCGTTAAACTCATGTGCAACGAAGACGACGTCCTGAAACTTCTCGTTGCCTCCGTTATGGTATCCGAGGAACTGACCGGTCCGATTGGCAAGGCGATGGATCGCGCGCATGCTGACGCGAGATTGCCGGGAAACGTGAGGAAGCTAGTCACTGAATTGGAAATGGAAGTTGCAGAATTAAAAGTAAAACTCTTGAAACAAAAAGAGTAAATTTCCGTCGTGGGCGCTGGCCTTAGCTGCTTTAGCAGCGGGAAATTGTCAAGATGAAGAACCGGCGGTCAGTGATTTTCGTCAAGAATGGACATGAGTTATACATCAAGGACGGCATCGCGCGCTGGATATCGAACGACCTAGTGCCGCCACGCGATTGTCTCGGTGGCCTTTACGAGAAAAAGCAAATCTCGCGCGCCGAGTACCGGAAAAGTCTCAAGGCGCTGGACCGCGAGACGGCGAAGCTTGTGGCCGAATACCGCGGCGATTTCGGTCAATTCTTTTGGAGTCGCACAGAGCGTAAAAGACCGTTTAACGAGGAGCGTTAGGGAATTAACAGTCCTCCTTCAGATTCGATCAAATCGTCGAGTTCTTGGAGAATCAAAATCAATAGGTCCACCCGTTGCAGAAGCTGCAACGAAACTGGCACGGTCTCAACTAACGTCGACAAAGCAGATTCGGCGTGCAACGCATAAAAAGTTTCATCGTCAGTTACCACGATTTCCATAGCTACCACGACAAACTGGCTTCACCTAAAACAAAAGCAAGGCCTGGGCCGTGTCTAACCGTCCCGTCGAGTTGGTTATAAATCGGCAACTGATAAGGAAATTTACCGAGGTGTGAAAACGATCGCGATCGTTATGTTAGCGACAATAGGCTACCACAATGTTTGCATTTGAGCGCGGTCAGTTTCACCTGCTCTGAGCACTGCGGGCAAGTTTTGTGTGATGCCCTGTTGCTGATCATCCCCCCCGCTCCAGTCAAAACTATCCCAAAGACAACGATCATGCTCACGCCCTCAACTTCAATACGCGGCATGGCGTATGAACCGATCACAAGGAACACCCCGAAAACCGCCATGAACAGACCAAGAAGATTGGACAGGGTACGCATAATTCACCTCATGCATTGATCGGTTTGGATTACAACCAGCGCAAAAACACCGACGCGCTGCAATTATCGATAATCCCTTGAAAACGACCCTGCATAATGGGAAATTTTTTCTGCCATAAGGAACGCGAGGGGCTGAATGAACCTGAAAATCGTTGGTCTCCAGACTCACGAGGACGAGAGTCCTCTAGCTTTTACGGTCATGTTCGATGACTTGGACCGCGGCCGGCGCATGGTCGCAACAGTATACAGAAGCCGCTTTTCTCGACTCCGCCGCGCATCCCGATTGTGAAGCGAATTGATGTCGAGCCTATGGCCCGCGGGACGGTTCACTCTGAGAAATACGAGACTGAGGCTATAGTTCGGGTCATCAAGAAATTCCGGGACGAAGCGAACCGGGAAAATCCAGAGTAGTCCATGTGCAACCGCGTGCGAGCGTCCTTCGAGTTTCGTGAGATCAAGCTCCGCTGGGATCTCATCAACGACCTGCCGCAGTTCAAGCCTATCTATAACGTCTCGCCCGGCCGCAAAGACGCCGATGTGTTAGCAATCGTGCGCGGCGAGCGCGGCAACGAAGGCCGGCTCATGTATTGGCCGCTGATTCCATCCTTCGAAAAAAGCATGAAGCTTTCCTACAGCACGATGAATGCGAAGGTCGAACGGCTGCGCGAAAGCCGCACGTATAGAAGACTGCTGCAAAACCGGCGGTGTGTCATTCCGGTTGATGGCTTCTATGAATTTGCGGGTGAAAAGGGATCGAAGATACCGTGGTTTGTCTATCTCAAATCGAAGGAGCCTTTTTCACTTGCCGGACTTTGGGATAGCTGGAAAAAACCGGACGGCGGCATTCTCGATTCTTTCAGTATCATCACCCTGCCGCCCAACGACTTCATGCGCCCGATCCACGACAGAATCCCGGCGATCTTACACCCCGACGATGAAGAGACTTGGCTCAACTGCACGGGCAATCCTTTTGAAAAGGTCGAGCCTTTGCTTGTGCCGTTTCCCTCCGAAGAAATGGCGGCGCATGTCACTACGACGCGGGTCAACAATTCCAGGTATAACGAGCCGGATTGCGGAGCACCTATCGAGGATTTGAGCAGTTGGGTTCGCAAGGCCGGAGAGTAGCCGATGGATCCCGTCATCGTTAGTGCCTTGGCCGCCGTGCTTGGATCGCTTGTGGGCGGTTCCGCCACGTTCGCCACCGCGTGGGTTACGCAGAGGACGCTGAGCAAGCGTGAACTAATCGCTGGGGAGATCCGTACGCGTGAAATGCTTTACGGCGAGTTTATTCGCGCATGCTCCAAACTCGTCGTCGACTCGTTCGAACGCACACTGGACAAGCCGGAGACGTTGTTGCCGGCGTACGAGCTGCTCAATCGCATCCGGCTTTGCGCATCCGATGCGGTGCTTAGTCAGGCCGAGCAAGTGTTGCAGCGGATCACGGAACAATACTTCTCGCCCAATCTCTCGGTAGACGAAATCCGGGCGCTGGTTCGATCAGGAAAAACCGATGGCGACCCGCTCAAATCCTTTGGGGAGGCCTGCCGCCTGGAGATAAAATCCCTTCGCGCCAGGGCGTAGTCGTGAAGCCAAACGCCTTAAACGAAGGATGAAGCTGTTAAAGCCGAACTTGATGAGGGAAGTATTTTGAGAGCACCCAACGGCAACCCCTACGATAAGAGCACAGGGAGTTTGATGAAAGCGATCCGCCTCAGCACCGAAGCGTTTTACGCATATTTAAAGGAGTAAATGCATTTTGAAATCTGATGAAATTTCCTTAGCTACCGAGGATAAGGAGTTATATAAAGAATTGTGCTCCCTGGAACTTAACGGCGTAAAAGTACACCCGGAGATAAAAAAGTCTTCAGACCTTAAAACCGTAAGGAATGTGATTATTGCTGTCTCAAATAACGCGGCTATCATCGCCCTTGCCGGGTGGCTCGTTGAAAATTTCCGCCAACGTAAAACCAAGAAAGGCACCATAAATGGTCATCGAATACCGGAAGAGAAGGGTGAAGTAATCATTCTGATCAAAAACCAATTGAAGGCAAACACACCCGCACCCAAAAGAAAAAGAAGAATCTATAGTATTTCAAAAACGTTATTCATCCATGGCTGGTTAAACGAACTCGGCGTGAACTATCAGGGGACCGGCGCAACGAACGTGAAAAGGATCAACTCCGTGAAGCTGCTGAGAGTCGCGACACGCGGAATTCAGCAGGCATGCACCGCGCTGCTAGTGGACAAAATGAACGAGCTCGCCATTCACTTCCGCGAGAACAAAGCCGACCCGAACCCGGGACATGATTCCGCCGCATTCGCGCGAGTCCAGCAATTCAACTTCATCCCCGACCCGTAGGGTTCCGAGTTGGTATGTCAAGCCGCTACCTTTCTGTTCGCATGATGCTTTCGGGTCTTTAGATCGAAGATTGAAGCAAAGTTTTGGGAGAATCTGTCATCCCAAAGCGGCAACTCGGTCTTCACTTCTCCGAGCATTTTAACAGCTACAACGTAGCGGCGCGCGTCAGGAATGCACACAGCTTTTTCATTTATCACTCCTAAACTCTTACACCCTAGGGTCGGGGCCTTAATTTCGTTCGTGAGCCACTATCTGATACTCACGTTCGGCCCTCAAGCGCTTTGCGAACGGCTCGCAACATTCTGGATGAAAAAAAGCGAGAGTGTCTTGACCGTTTTGGTCTCGTAAGAGGGCTTGGAAATATGATTCCGGTTCACTTATTTCCTCGTGGCAATGAAAACAGGTTGTCGTCATCGTTTATTTCACATCCTTTTGGGAGAACCGTTTTTTCTACGCGCCGTGAGAGTTAGTTTCACGATTTCGTGTTGATAGGGCGGCGCGCTGGACACATTTTGGACACATCGGGGACACAGAGGCGAGCTAAGTAGTTGATTTATGGCGCGCCCGGACGGATTTGAACCGCCAACCCTCAGATTCGAAGTCTGATGCTCTGTCCAGTTGAGCTACGGGCGCGCGCGGCTATTGAAAATAAACGATCTCCAAGCCTTTTTCAAAAAAGAAACGATGCAGTGGCGCGGGAATCTGCCGATCGGTGATGAACAGCGACCGTTTTGGCAGATGAAACCCCCATGCCGTTACGGTCAAGCGATCCTGTGCGGCGCCGGCGGCCGCGGCAAAGCGATGTTCCCGATAGGCCGATGGATCGCCCACTAGATTGAGCAATCGAGTGATGATCTCACGCGATGAAAGCGCGCCAATTTCCAGCTCCACGGTGCGCACGCCTTCTTTGTCTTGCAACGCTTTTCGAATTTCCGGGTCGGAGCGTTGGAAAAATAATGCCGTGCGCTTGCCGCCGAGCTCGAATATTCGATCGGTGCGCGCATCGATCCGTAAACCACTTTGGAGTTCCACCGACAATGTCTCGGCGACGCCGAAGGGTACGTGAAGCGACAACAGTAACGCATCGACGATTTCTTTTTTATCGCGCGGCCACACTTTGGTGGATGCCACACGCGAATCCGCCGCGCTGGGCGTCTCACTTCGTATCGGCGCGGCCGACGACGGCAGCAATACATCTTTGAAATGCAGACCGTTTTTTAGCAGTTGCAGTTTTAAATATTCGGGAATTTCGCCGACGTCGTCGGTGACATTGATGATGAACACCTGCTGCGGCTTGTTGCTTTCTTCGGGCGCCAAAGCCATCCAGTTGCCTTTGGCTTCATACGACACGCCGTCTTCTTGTATCACCACCGGCCGGTCCGTCGGCAAGGCCTGGTAGCCCAACTCGGAAAGCAACTGGCTCACCGCGTCTTGAATCGAAACCCCGTTGGCCATCGGCAAGATCGGCGCCCCAATACTCGGCTCCGCCAATCTGCTGCGCAGCGAGGCGGGGATACTCCCTTCGGGGTCGATCACTACGCGTTGCCCGAGAGCGGGATGATAAACCACCGGATATTTTGTTTTGTCGAAACGAACGGCGCCCTCTTTCATACCGATCACTTCTTCACCGCTTTGTTGTACTTGGCTGCCCATGGCTTCGGCAACTTTGGCAAACAGCGCCAAGTTTTCTTTCGCCGGCGAACGCAGCGCCTGGCGCCGGTCGACTCTATTCTCTGTCCGCGCCGGCGCCGCTCCCTTATCCTCGGCGACCGACTTCACCTCGGGAGCGGCTTTTACTTGGGCCGGCGCAACCGGCTCAGCGATCGGTTTCACAGGCGCTGCCGCGAGCGTCGGCGTATCATAACTCTGGCCGACGACCGGCAAACGAATCGTCTCGCCTTCTACAAGCGTGTCCCAATTCTTGCGCTCGGGATTGAGGTCTTTCACTAGCGCATAGTATTGCGCCACCTTGCGTTCATCGCTGACCTTCAACTGCTCGCGCAATATTTGATAAAGGTGTTCGCCGGCCTTAATCCGATAGTTGTTGGTTAATCCTTTGGTTGGCTGTGCTTTATCAGTCACGAGAACTTCGCCGGGAGTCGCGCTTTTGACCAACTGTTCCGCTTGCAATGGAATAAAAATTTTGTCGCCGACGCGCAGCACGTCGAGATTTTTGATCTGTGGATTCAAACCCCGGATGATGACCACATAGCTGCGAAATTGCTTCCCCGCCACGCCCTTTTCTTCGACAAGAATCCGCCACAGAGAGTCGCCCGGGGCGACCTGACGATCCTCGCCTTCGATTTCCTTGCCCTGGAACTGTCGGGTATTGACCGCTTTGCGCAAGCTTATTTCCGGCGCCTTGGGCGCGCCTTCCGGCGCGGCAGCGAGTGTGTTTGACGCCGGCGACCACACTGAGATCGCCAGCAGCCAAAGTAAACCGCGCTTCATTTTACTTTCCATACCGTCCCTTCCGGCGTGTCTTCGATGATGACACCGCTGGCGGCAAGTTGGTTGCGAATCCGATCGGCCTCGCCCCAGTTCTTCGCTTTACGCGCCCGCTCCCGTTCACCGATGAGGTTCTCGATACCATCACGGCTGATCGTCGCCTTGCCGAGCCAGCGGATTTTTTTGCGCTCGAAATAGCCTTCGTGCAATAGACCGAGAGTATCGCACATCGAACGCAATGCCGCGGCGCGGGGCTCAACCCCTTTTAGCTGCTTGTCGTCGAGCAACCGATTGAGCGCACGCACTTCGTCGAAGACCAGCGCCAGCGCCCGAGGCGTGTTGAAGTCATCATCCATTTCCTGACGAAATGACGCCATCAGCGCGCCGTCGGCCGCGGCGACGGAATTAACCGCGCGGTCAACTCGATCGACGGTTTCATAGATGCGATCGATCGCTTTGCCAGCTTCTTCGAGTCCATCCTTGGAGAAATCCATCGGGCTGCGGTAGTGGCTCGACAGAAAATAATGGCGTAATGCCGCCGCATCGAAGTTTTCGAGCACTTCCCGGATGGTGAAAAAATTACCGAGCGACTTCGACATCTTTTCCTGATTGATATTGAGAAAGCCGTTGTGGATCCAATAACGCGCCAACGGCTGACCCGTTGCGCCTTCGGATTGGGCGATCTCATTTTCATGGTGGGGAAAAATCAGATCGCGCCCGCCGCCGTGAATATCGAACGGCTGGCCCAAATATTTCGTGCTCATCGCCGAGCATTCGATATGCCAGCCCGGCCGCCCGGGACCCCATGGACTCTCCCAAGTCGGCTCGCCGGGCTTGCTCGACTTCCACAGCGCAAAATCGAGCGGCGAGCGCTTGCGTTCGTCTATTTCGACCCTTGCGCCGGCTTCGATCTCGTCGATCTTTTTGCCCGACAGTTTGCCGTAGCCCGCAAATCCACCGACCGCGTAATAAACATCGCCGTCGATGCAATAAGCGAGACCTTTTGCCTCAAGCTGGCGAATGATCGCAATGATTTCCGTAATATGCTGCGTCGCCCGCGGCTCGACGCTAGGCGCCAACAACGCCAGCGCGGCGCCGTCGCGATTGAATTCGGCGATATAGCGTTCGGTGATCGCCGCGCAATCGACGCCTTCATCGTTGGCGCGCTTGATAATCTTGTCGTCGACGTCAGTGAAGTTCCGCGCATAGTCAACATCGTAGCCGCAGAAACGGAGATAACGGAAAATCACGTCGAAAGTCAGCAGAAAGCGGCAGTGACCGAGATGCGCCGAGTCATAGACCGTGACGCCGCAGACATACATGCGCACCTTTCCCGGCGTCAGCGGCGAAAATATCTCTTTCGCGCCGCTCAACGTATTAAACATTCGGAGCGCCATATCGGTGAGCAACCAATCTTACGGATCGGGATGTTTTTTTGCAAGTGAATTTCATACTCCGACTTGAATCAGACGGAAAAAAAGCATAGACAAAAGTCCTATGAATTTTGCCAAACCGTACGAAGACTTGAGAGAATTCATCAGCGTCCTTGATGAGCATGAAAAGCTTTATCGCATCAGCAAGGAAATCAACAAGGACAGCGAGCTCCAACCGCTGGTGCGTTGGCAGTATCGCGGCGGCATCGCTGAGGAAGCTCGGCGCGGCTTTTTGTTCGATAACGTTGTCGACGGCAAAAAACACAAATACAACTGCCGGGTTCTCGTCGGCGGGCTTTCGGGTTCTTCGGCAATTTACAGTCTGGGATTGAAATGCGAGCCCGAAGAAGTCCCCGATCGCTGGATATACGCGCTCGATCATCTGATTGCGCCAGTAATGGTCGATAGCGGCCCGGCGCAAGAAGAAATTCATATGGGCGCCGAGCTACTCGCCCATGGCGGTATCAATGAGTTTGCGATTCCAATCTCGACGCCGGGCTTCGATAACGGTCCTTACATCACCGCCGGCCATTGGATCACCAAAGATCCGGAAACCGGACAGCGCAACGTCGGCAACTACCGCGGTCTGATCAAAGGGCCGGACCGCAGCGGCCTGATGACCGGTACGCCGCAAGACTTGTCCAATCAGTGGGAAAAGTGCCGGCGCATGGGCAAACCGCTGGAAGTCGCCATCGTTGTCGGCACGATTCCGGTGGTTTCCTATGCAGCGACGCAGAAAGTTCCTCCCGATGTCGATGAGCTCGCCCTCGCCGGCGGTCTGCAAGGCGCGCCGGTCAAATTAATCAAATGCAAAACCGTCGATCTCGAAGTGCCGGCCACTTCGGAGATCGTCCTCGAGGGCATCATTCCGACCCAGTACATGGAAGAAGAAGGCCCCTACGGCGAGTCCATGGGCTATATCGACCCGCGTACTTTGAGCCTGATGTTCGAATTGAAATGCGTTACCCATCGGAAAAATCCCATCTGGGTTTCGATCATCAGCCAGGTAACGCCGAGCGAAAGCTCCAAGATCAAAGCGATGGGCATGTCGACTTTGATCAAGCGCTACCTGATCAAGAAAGGTTTTGACAGCGTGCACGATGTCCATCTGATCGAACCGCTGGTCAATCTGCGCCCCTACGTCGCCGTCAGTCTCAAGAAACGTAACGATGAAGAGCCTGGGCAAGTGATGCAAGCGATATTGGACTACGGTGATCGAGTCGGCAAGATGGTGGTCGCCGTCGACGAAGATATCAATATCAAAGACCTTGTCGCAGTCACCTGGGCGATCACCCACCGTTCGCAGCCGCACAAAGATTTTAAAATTATTCCCGACCGTCCGTTTGGCGCCACGCCCATCGGCATGGTCTGTACCCACCCATCGAGCCGCTACGACAACTGCGAATCGTCGGTGTTGATCGACGCGACGAGAAAAGCCGACTTTCCACCCCTCTCGTTGCCCAAGAAAGAGTTCATGGTGCGCGCCAAAGAACTGTGGGAAGAACTCGGCTTGCCGAAACTCGAACCGCAAGAGCCTTGGCACGGTTACTTAATGGGCTATTGGCCCGACGATTTATCGGCGGAAGCCGATCTCGCGGCCAACAGCGAGCATGAACAAGTCTGGGAGCGTTTGCGCCAAACTCGCGTCGAGATCGGTGAAGGCGATACCATGAAGACGATGCGCGCTCGCTGGGGCAAGACCCACTCGGGCCGATCCGTTTAACGCGATGAAAAAGCAACTGACCCTCGACGTCAATGGCCAATCCTACGAGGTCGAAGTTGAAGCCAATCGCTTGCTCCTGCAAGTGCTGCGCGACACCATCGGTCTCACCGGCACCAAAGAAGGTTGCAGCATCGGCGTGTGCGGCGCGTGCAGCGTTATCGTCGACGGCCGGCTGGTGAGCTCATGCCTCACCCTCGCCGCTGGCTGCGTCGGCAAAAAGATCGAAACCATTGAAGGTCTGGCGCAAGACGGCAAGCTTCATCCGCTGCAGCAGGCCTTCATTGAGTACGGCGGCTTTCAGTGCGGCATCTGCACGCCCGGTCAAATCATGGCCGCCAAAGCGCTACTCGATGAGAATCCCAGCCCGACGGAAGTAGAAGTCAAAGATTGGATGTCGGGCAATCTCTGCCGCTGCACCGGTTACTATAAAATTCTCGAATCGATCATGGCCGTGGTCAACAACAAGCTCGATCCCAATTACGCCTTTCGCAAACGCGACTATACGGCGAAGATTCAGAGCCTGGACGTTTATAAGCCGGTAGCGAAAACGAGCTGATCGCCTTTGTTAGCATCATCTCGCCCTTAGCATTGCCAAGGGCCTCATCCAAGAAACCGCCAACGTTAAGACGAGAGCATCATGTCAAAAGCACAAAACTTTTCCGTCGTCGGCAAACGCGTGCAGCGGATCGAAGGCTTCGACAAGGTGACCGGCGACTCCGCTTACATCGCCGATATTTACCTGCCGGCCATGCTGGTCGGAAAAGTCCTGCGCAGCCCCTTCCCCCACGCGCGCATTCGCAATATCGACATCAGCAAAGCCGAGAAGTTGCCGGGCGTGCGCGCCGTCGTCACCGCCGAGGACACGATCAAGCGTCCTTGGGGCGCATTTTTTGCTGACCAGTATATTCTCTCCGTCGGTAAAACCCGTTACGTCGGTGAGGAGGTTGCGGCGGTCGCCGCGATCGATCCAGACATCGCGGAAGAAGCGATCGACCTGATCGAAGTGGATTGGGAACCGTTACCGGGCGTGTTCGACGCCGAAGATGCGATGAAAAACGACGCGCCGTTAGTGCACGACGACAAGCCCAATAATATTGCCATGCACTTAGATCTCGAGCGTGGCAATATCGCCCAAGCCTTCGCCGAGTCCGACGTGATCGTCGAGGACACTTTCACCAGCATGCCGCAGTGGCACTGCTCCATCGAAACCATTGGCAGCGTGGCGGAATACGCCACCAGCGGCAAATACACCATCTACATGAACACCCAGACGCTGTTCAACGCACGCTATCGCATCGCCACGGCGTTGGGTGTGCCGGAAACCGACGTGCGCATCATTCAGAGCGCCGTCGGCGGCGGCTTCGGCGGCAAGTCTTGTGACGACAATAACGCGCTGGTGGCCGCTGTGTTGGCCAAGAAAGCGCGCAAGCCGGTCAAGCTCATCAACAGCCGGGAAGAAGAATTTCTCGCCGGCTGCCGGCCGCGGGTATTCATGAAGATCAACGTCAAGATGGGTTTCAAGAAAGACGGCCGCATCCGCGCCAAAGAATTGAACGTGATCGCCGACAACGGCGCCTACTCGGCCAAAGCACCGGCAATTACCGGCGTCGCCGCCATGCGCCATGACACTTGCTATAAATATTCCGACGTCAAGATCGACGCCAAATTGATTTACACCAACAAAGTTCCCACTGGCGCATTTCGCGGTTTCGGCAATCCATCCGCCGAGTGGGCGGTGGAGCAAGCCATCGATCTCGGCGCCCACGCTCTCGGTATCGATCCGATGGAAATCGCCAGGATAAACGCGGCCGAAGTCGGCTACGTCTCGCCCCATGGCAATCGCGTCACCAGCTGCGAGCTTAAGCAATGCCTCGACATGACCGAAAAGATGATCGACTGGAAAGCCAAGCGTGCCAACAAAACGCCGAACACCGGACTCGGCTTGGCTTGCACGGTGCACGTCAGCGGCAAGCGCCATTTCGGTGACTACGACGGCAGCTCGGCAACGATCAAGATCAATGAAGATGGCAAAGCGCTAATACTCAGCGGCGAAGGCGAATGCGGCCAAGGCGTGCACACCGCGATGTGCCAGATCGCCGCGGAAGAGTTGGGAGTGCCGATCGAAGACGTGGAAATCTCCCGCGCCGACACCGATCTCACGACATTTTGCCTCGGCGCTTTCGCGAGCCGGCTTACCTACGTCAGCGGCAATGCCGTGAAGAACGCAGCGACTAACGTTAAGCAGCAACTCTTCGAGCAAGCCGCGGAAATGTTGGAAGCCAACGCCGCCGACTTGATGTCGCGCGACGGCAGGATTTTCGTTAAGGGCGCCGAAGGCAAGTCGGTGACGGTTTCCGATGTCGCCCGCGCTCGTTTATTCCGCCACAACGGCGCGCCGATCGTCGGCTCCGGCAGTTTCGATGCTGACTCGGTGTTGCCCGACAGCACGCGCTTCGGCAACGAGTCCGGCGCTTACAATTACGGCGTTCAGGCCGCGCAAGTTCACGTCGATCCGGAAACCGGCCAAGTAAAAGTTTTGCAAATGGTCGTCGCCTCGGACTGCGGCACGGTGATTTATCCGCTCGGCGCCGAGGGCCAGGTTGAAGGCGGGTTAGCGCAGGGCATCGGCTACGCCCTCACCGAAGGTTTGCAAATCGATGAAGGCAGGCCGATCAATCCAAACTTTTCCGACTACCGGATTCCCTCCATGCGCGACATGCCGCCGCTCGAGCATGCCTTCGCCGATTCCTATGAACCGACCGGACCGTTCGGCGCCAAAGGTTTAGGCGAACTCAATATGGATCCCACCGCAGCGGTGATCAACAATGCGATTTTCGATGCGGTCGGCGTGCGCGTGAAAACCCTGCCGATCACACCCGAAAAGATCCTGCGCGCGCTCAAAGAGAAAGCCGAGTCATGATTCGCTTCGACTATCTCGAACCGACGAGCCTCAAGAAGGTGCTGGCGTTGATGGAAAAGCACGGCGACGATGGCCGCGTCATCGCCGGCGGCACGTCGTTGCTGATTATGATGCGCCAGCGGCTTTTGATGCCGAAGATGGTCATAAGCTTAGCGAGAATACCCAAGTTCGACACGATCAGCTTCAACGCAAAGACCGGCCTACGCATCGGCGCCGGCGCGCGCCATCGCGACATCGAATTGTCGCCGGTGATCAAAAAACACTACCCGATTTTGCACGAGACATTTCATAACGTCGCCCAGCCGCGCATTCGCAACATGGGCACCATCGGCGGCAACCTCGCCGCCGGCGATCCGTTGACCGATCCTGGCGCAAGCCTGATTGCCCTCGACGCCGAAGTTGTCCTCACTAGCCGCGCTGGACAGCGGACCGTGAAACTCGATGAATTTTTTATCGACTATTATCAGACCGCGCTCCATGACGGCGAGCTGCTGACCGAGATTCGCGTACCACCGCCAAGCCGTCGTGGCTGGTCGCACATCAAATTCACCCCGCGCAGCGTCGAAGACTTCGCCACCGTAGGGGTAGCGATCACGTTAAGCGTTAAGAACGGAATCTGTGAAGATGTTCGTCTGGGGTTGAATTCCGTCGCATCGACAATCGTGCGCGCCAAGCAAGCCGAAGAAACTCTACGCGGCAAAGCAATCGACGACGCGGTGCTCCGCCAGATGGGCGAAGTCGCCGCTAGCGAAACCGATCCAGTGGACGACAACCGCGGCTCGGCTGACTATAAACGCGAAATGGTCAAAGTTTTGGTCCAGCGCGCCGCCAAAGAAGCGCTGCAGCGCGCGAGTTGACTTGCTCCCGCCCTCCAAGCCGTTTCCAATAACGGCCTAATGAACCAGCCTCGGTTCCAAGCTTAGGGGCATTGAAATTGTCGACTGGTTCAAGCACACCTTGAAATTTTTCGGGGGATCAGCGCCCCCAGGAGGCGATATTCACATTTGGGCTTTCCGTACGTCTAACGGGGTGGCGCCTTGCCGAATACGAAGATATCATTAACCCTGCGCTAAGGATGGAAAGTTATGATCGAAGAAACCACCAAGCGGACGCGACTTTGCCCGTACTGTGCCAACAGCATCGACGAAGATGCTGTGAAATGTTCTTATTGCAAGGCCGATCTGTTATCGGGGATTGCCCCTAAGTGGCTTAACCGTAAGGAGCCATCGTCGGAGCCTCGCATTGAATTGAATAGCAAGAAGAAATCCCCAATCCCTTCGAAGTTTATCTGGTCCGTCGCCATGCTCGTTGTCGTTTTGAGCGCCTTTTTGGCCGGCGGGTACATCCAACGCAGCGAGCTAGCGGCGTTATCGCAGGCGAACTCAAAACAGCTCCAAGTAAAGGATCAGATTATTCAAAGCCAGCATGCCCAGCTCTCGCAACTACAGCAACAACTAAGCGAAAACTCTAAAAATGTCGCTGAAATGACGAGCAAACTAGAGGAAAGCCAGAAAGCGGTCACGGCATCACAGCAGCGGCTTGGAGCCGCCACCCGTGAAACAAATCGTTCGATCGCGAGCCGATCCGTGCCTGTTAGGAGACCTACATGGCGCGCGCCGGACACGACTCCGCCGTTACCTCAGCCGGTTGCGGCAAGACGAACAGTCGAGCCGGGGGTCTATGAAACAACCCAGGCGACATCGGTCTATGAGAATGCGTCATCGACGGCGCGCGTTATCTCGCAAATCGGCACAGGCACGCGGCTTAACGTCGTAAGCGCTGCGGGCGAATGGCTCGAAGTGCGGTCAAACCGCGGCAATCCTCCGGGATATGTGCGGTCCGCCGATGCGCGGCCGATCAGCAGAGCGAACTGAGAAATGCCCCCGGGCACGCGCCGTAAGAGCCTCGCGAAGTTGATCGACTCGGACCCAAAGTAGGTCAAAACTCAAACCTCGCACTCACGACCTCCCCTTCTCTATTCGGGCGGCGTAGTGGACGCCGCCCGATACCATCAAGCGAGACTTCGGTTCGACTGCCCGCAATTGATGAAATTTCCCGCAGCAAGCTGCGAGGGAATTAACTGCAATCGCTTGACTCACTTCGTCCGTAAAACTCGTTAACGCCGCGTCGCCGCCGAAACAAAGCCTTCGCAATGAAATCAATGCCGTTGGGAAAGTAAAGTTCGAGGTTCTCTACCCTCGCGCAAGTTGCCCGGAAGCTTGATTCACTGAATCTCTACAGATATTCTCCGGCTTCATGAAACAAACCATTCAGGTGACCATCAACGGCCGGCTCTATGAAGAAGATGTCGAGCCGCGTATTTTACTGGCGCATTTTCTCCGCGAAACTATCGGTCTCACTGGCACTCACGTCGGCTGCGTGATCGGCGAATGCGGCGCTTGTTCCGTGCTGCTCGACGGTAAAGTGGTAAAGTCTTGCCTACACTTCGCTGTCCAAGCGGACGGCCACGAGATCACCACCATCGAAGGTTTGGCCAAAGATGGCGAGCTCAATGCGGTGCAGGAAGCGTTCGTCAAAAACTACGCGTTTCAATGCGGCTACTGCACACCGGGCATGGTCATGACCAGCCAGGCACTGTTGCAACGTAATCCGAATCCCACGGAAGAGGAAATCCGCAAAGCGCTGGCGGGCAATCTTTGCATGTGCACCGGCTACGTGCAGATCGTCGACGCCGTGAAAGAAGCGGCAAAGGGAATCAAAGATGGCTAAGTTCGTCGGCAATCGTTCGCGCAGCAAAGAAGGCCCGCGTCACGTCACCGGTAAAGGTCTGTTCACCGACGATTTCACCATGCCCGGCATGCTCCAGGCGATGATTTTGCGCAGCCCCCACGCGCACGCGAAAATTATTTCCGTCGATCCCGCCGAAGCGTTGAAGAATCCCAACGTCTTCGCGACGATCACGCCGGACGACGTGAAAAAGCTGACCCAGCCGTTCAAGCCCGGCCGTTATGCGGCCGGTTTGAAAAGACCGATTGACGAATACGCCGGCGCGGTGGAAAAAGTCCGCTATGTCGGCGAACCGATTGGCGCGGTGGCGGCCAAAGACCGCGGCACGGCGGAAGACGCGCTCGAATTGATCCAAGTCGACTACGAACCGCTGCGGGCTAACGTCGACGTGCATGAAGCGATCAAGCCGTCATCGGCGGCATTGTTCGACGAGCTCGGCACGAACCTCGCGTGGACCGGCTCTTTGCAATACGGCGACATCGACGCGGCGTTTAAGTCCGCCGACCGGGTCGTCAAAGAGACTTTGAAAATTCACCGATACAGCTCGACGCCGCTCGAACCGTTCGTGGTGATCGCGTCCTATGACGCCGCCAGCAAGCGTCTGACCGTCTGGGTTACGGCACAAGTGCCGGAGGTCATTTACGACGGGCTGCGCGAAGCGCTCGGTCTGCAAGATGTCCGCGTGATCATTCCCGATGTCGGCGGCGGTTTCGGCCAGAAGATTCATTTGATCCGTAAGTACGTCGTGCTGGTATCGCTGCTAGCGATGAAAACCGGCCGGCCGGTAAAATGGATCGAAGACCGCACTGAACATATGATGGCCGGCGGCCATGCTTGCGCCCAGGAAGTTGAAGCCGAAGCCGCGGTGAAAAACGACGGCACGGTGCTCGGTCTCAAGTTCAAAGAATACGACGACGTCGGCGGCTCGATCAGCACGCTGACGATTCACTTCACCAACAAGCTCAACAATTTGTCGAACACGTACAAGACGCCAGCCATTTACATGGAAGGCAACGCGGTGGTGACCAACAAGTGTCCGGTCATACCCAACCGCGGCATCGGCAAACCCGGCATGTGTTTTATCTGGGAACGGATGATGGACCGGGTCGCTCAGGCGCTTAACTTAAGCCCCATCGAAGTGCGGCGCAAAAATTTGATCCAGGCCAATGAAATGCCTTACAGCACCATCAGCGGCAACATTTACGACAGCGGCGATTATCCCGGTCTGTTAAAAACCCTCTTGGAAAAAATCGACTACGACAAGCTCCGAGAAGAGCAGAAAAACGGCCGCGCACAGGGCAAGCTCATGGGTATCGGCATCGTCATTGGCGTCGAGCCCGGCGGGCGCAATGCGGCGCGCGACATGGCGATCTTTCCCGAGATGAAGGAGCCGCCCGGCTCCGGCGGCGTCAACGGGGCAAAAATCAAATTGGAAAAGAACGGCACTCTGACGCTTCATTTAGGCTCGCCCAATTGCGGCCAGGCGCATGAGACCACGACCGCACAGGTCGCCGCCGACATACTCGGCGCGACGCCGGATAAAATCAGCACCAGCATTCCCTTCGATAGCGATCTGTCGTCCTGGGGTGTGGCGGCCGCCAACAGCGGCAATAATTTTCATCTCTACGATATCGGCGCGATTCACGGCGCGGCGACCAAGTTGCGCGAGAAAATTCTCAAGCTTGCGGCGTATAACCTCAAAGTCGATCCGTCCGAGTTGGTTATCGAAGACAGTGTCGTGAAAGTGCCCGGCGCGGCGGCGAAACAAATCACTTTCGCCGAATTGGGCCGCATCGCTTACAACAATCAGCATCTGATTCCCGATGACATGGAAGCCGGACTGGAAGCGACGCACTACTACACGTTTCCGCATGCCAAGCCGAATATCGTACCCGGCGCTGACCGTAGGGTGCGGGCGCAGTTTACTTTTTCCGCCGGCGCCCACGCGGCGGTTGTCGAAGTCGACAAGAACACCGGCTCGGTGCATGTGTTGCGCTATCTGATCGTCGGCGACAACGGCACGGTGATCAATCCCGACGTCGTCAACGGCCAAGTCTACGGCTCAGCGGCACATGGTATCGCCATCGCTCTCGGTGAAGGCTTCATGTACAGCCCGGACGGCCAACCATTGACGATCACTTACTTGGATTACGGCAAATGCTCCACCGCCGAGACACCGCGCATCGAGGTTATCCATCAACCGTCGCCTTCACCTTTCACTTCCCTCGGCCAAAAAGCCGCCGGTGAAGGCGCGGCGATCCCCTCACCCGCCGCCATTGCCAGCGCCGTCGAAGACGCGCTGCAACCGTTCGGTGTGAAGGTTTGTGAACTGCCGATCACGCCGGAAGTGGTCTGGCGTCTGGTCAATCACAATCCCGAAAAAGAGCGGAGGACTTTCTAGCCATGATTCCCGGTGCTTTCGACTATTACGCGCCCCGTTCTTTAAGCGACGCGGTTAGATTTCTCTCGGAACACAAAGACGACGTAAAAATACTTTCCGGCGGGCAAAGCTTGCTGCCATTGATGAAGATGCGCTTGTCAAAGCCCGCCTATGTTGTCGACATCGGCCGTATTCCCGGCCTCGATACGATCAAGCAGGACGGCAACGATCTCGTCATCGGCGCCCTGGTCACCCACGAACAAATCGAATATTCCGATCTGCTCAAAGCCAAATGCCCTCTGCTACCGCAAACCGCGACCACCATCGCCGACGTGCAAGTACGCAACCGTGGCACCCTCGGTGGCAGTGTCGCTCACGCCGATCCCGCCGGCGATTGGCCGGCAACGATGATGGCTCTCGATGCCGAGATCAAAGTCTACGGTCCCAGCGGCGAACGCTGGGTCAAGTGCGATGAATTTTTTCTCGGCCTATTGATGAGCGTGTTAGAACCGGATGAAATCGTGACCGCTATCAGAGTGCCGGTCACCGGGAGCGACAAGACGGCTTATCAAAAAGCCGCGCCACGCTCTTCGGGATTTGCCGTGACCGGCGTGGCAGTGCGTTTAGCTGTTGATAATGGCGGAGTTTGCAGCCGCGCGGCGATCGGCATAACCGGCGTGACGGACAAAGCCTATCGGCCAGAGAGAACTGAACAATTGCTAACGGGAAAGAAACTGGATACGGCACTAATCGAACAAGCCGCCGCCGAGTCGACGCGCAACGTGGAAGTCATCGAAGACATCAACGGCTCGTCTGAATATCGCGCCCATCTCACCCACGTCTATGTTGCGCGTGCGATCGAAGAAGCACTGAGCCGATAGCAACGGTTGTGATGTGCACAGCATGGAGTGCCACCCTTTCAGCATTCGCTGCCAAAAATGACGAGGCCCCCAGATTGTGGGGGCCTCGTGTAAGTTTTCGTCCAGAGTTCGAGCTTAAACTTCTTTCGACTTGATCGTGTATTTGAAATTCGCCGGGTCAAGGCTATCTCTCCGACCATTGGCGGTTTCCAACTGTGGGTACATGAAGAAAGCGACTTCCTGCAGCTTGGAGTTGGGCAGCTTGATGTCGTGGCCGTAATTATACGGCAACCAGTTCATTTCCCAGGCGCCGAATAGTTTTTCCCGCGCCCGTTTCACTTTCGGGTCGGTCAGCGGCAATTGTTCGCCCGGCAAATTTTCTTCGAGCACCACTTTGCGCACGTCAGCCGGATCCACCGGCGTCCAGCCGTAGCCGTTGAGATAAACTTCGGCGCGGCAATGTTGCGCTCCGGTGATATCGTCGGCTCGGCCCAGACTTTTAAATTCCGAGGAGGCCGCGACACGCACGCCGTAAACATCGCGCGCGGGCAAGCCAGCGGCGCGAGCAAGGCCGACATAGAGCGCATTCAAATCAGCGCATTTGCCGCCCAAATAGCCGCTTTCGAGCATGGTGGAGATATCGCCAATACCGCAGCCCTTAACCTTGGCGTCGCGAAAAGTGTTATCGACGATCCATTCGTAGATCGCCTTGCCCTTGTCGGCGTCACTCTTCAAGCCCATAACAATGCCTTTCGATGTTGTGGCGACGATACCGTCCGTGCGGATAAGCTTTGAAGGTTGACGGAAGTAATTGAGCACGGCCGGGTTTTCTTTCGCGGCGCCGGTGGGTTTCGCGTTCACATCGATCGCCCGGTCGCGGGTCATGAAGCGGCTCTTCACCTCGAGCAGCGGCGCTTTCTCGCCCGGCGCCCATTCAGCGAAAACCATTCCCGTTCCATATTTGTCGTACTGCACGGCACGGGCAGCTTTGAAATTTCCCGTCCAGCTATCCGGTTCCCGTTTGAAATAATCGGTATTGTTCGTCAATGGCACCGGAATCCATGTGCGCACACCACCCACGGGATCTTTGACCTCGATCGTCGTGATCACTTCGAAGGTGCGCCATTTTGTCGGATCATCAGCATGACCCACGCCGGTAAACTTGGGCAAGCCGCCGAGCGCGACCCCAGCTGAAACCGTCAGACCTTGTTTAAGAAAATCCCGTCTATTCATAGCTCCCCCCTGTCCAGTGGATAGGCCATTTCGATAGGAGTGTTTATAACTGATAGAAAACCTATGTCAATTCACTTTGTGCAATTATTCAGGAATCAAATAACCGGCAGGCTTAACTGCTCTTGATAAAGGCGAGCACCTCTTCGGGATGCGTTTCGGCCTTTTTAACGGGATTCCATTGCTTGATCACGTCGCCTTTCGGGCCGATCACCACCGTCGAGCGAATCGTCCCCTGCACTTCCTTGCCGTACATCATTTTTTTGCCGAAGGCTGAATATTTCTTCATGACTTCGGCATTCGGGTCCGACAGCAGGACGTACGGCAAATCGTACTTCTCAGCGAATTTGTTGTGTGACGGAATGTTATCTTTGCTCACGCCGAGCACCACCGCGTTTAGTTTTTTCAGCTGATTATTGCGCTCGCGAAACCCGCAAGCTTCCTTGGTTCAGCCAGGGGTGCTGTCCTTGGGATAGAAAAACATGACGACGGTTTTGCCTTTGTAGTCGTCCAACGAATGTTTTTTGCCGTCGCTACCTTCCAAATTAAATGCCGGCGCTTTTTTGCCCTCTAAGCTCGCCATTTTCCCTCTTCTCCTTGTCGTGTTAGCGGCGCGATCGCGCCCATGATGAGGTTCTTATCATATGAAATTAGGCCAGCAAAACCGCCTCTGCCTTGCGCGCCATGCGACGAATCGGGTCGTAGTCCCGGTCATGGGCAAGGCTAAATCTCGCAAGCTGTGCGCGTCCGAGGGCGCCCCGCCCGAGTGGGTTCAATTGTAGATTGAGCAACAGCTGGCGGACTTGAGAGCGCAAGTTCCCAGGCAATCTCGTGGAGATGACCCAGGGCGGGATCGGGCTCGGGCCGATGGTATCGATAACGCGCAGTTGGTCGTCCAAATCGGCGCGCTGGGACGACAACCATTCCAAGACAGTGCTATCGATCGCCGCGCCATCGATGACGCCGGATAAGATTAATTCAATCGAATTTGTATGCGCACCCGATTCAATGACGCTGCCGAAGAAGCCCTCTAACTCACCGATTTCGGCCAGGTATGCGCGTACTACGTTGAAACCGGAATGCGAGCGCGGCTCGTTGTAAGCCCATGACGCGCCGCGCAGATCGACGAACGACTCGAAGACACTCTCCCGGCGGACCACGACATCGGAAAAATACACCGGCCGCGCCTGATAGCGTGCGCCGGCTGGTACCGGCACGGCAAGCAATTCCATGCGACTGTCAGCGAGATCGGCTTTATTCACATAGGGCAAGCCGCACAGCCAAAGAATTTGAATCTCGCCCAGGTCGAATAACCGTTCGCGTTCTTGCCACGGCACCTCGGTGACGTATTCCGTCGGGATGCCGACCTCTCTTTCAATGATATTGACGATTGAGCGGCACAGCTCATCGGTATTCTCGGCCATGCAGGAAGCGATTCGCAAGGTTTGCACCGACATTCGCGATGCGCTCTTACTCGCTCACCTTTACACCGCGCCAGAAGGCGACATGATTCTTGATCGACTTTGCCGCCTCTTTGGGTTCTGGATAATACCACGCGGCGTCTTGATTGACCTTGTCGCTGACCTGAACATGATAGTAGTTGGCAACTCCTTTCCAAGGACAGGTGCTGTGAGTTTCACTCGCTTTGAAGCATTCTTTGCGGATCGATTCCGGCGGAAAATAATGATTACCCTCGACGACGACCGTCTGGTTCGACTCGGCGAGAATCTGATTTTCCCAGGTCGCTTTCATGGCGCGCCTCCATCTTACGAAATTGTTCTAATTCCATACGCATCGAAACTTGGCAAACACATAGGGATAGTGCGCTTGATACCAATTGCGAAAGCTCGGCCGCAAGAGGCCGGCGTCGGTCGCCCAGGACGCGCCTTTAACGACGAAATGCTTGCCGTCGAAAAAATCTTTTGAGTAGTCCGGATAACCGGCCATGTAAGGCGTGAAACCCGGCAGTGGCGCAAAGGGGCTATCGGTCAATTCCCAACCATTGCCGACCAGTTCATGAACACCCCAACGGCTCGCCCCCGCTGGACTCGATCCGACCGGAGTCGGCGACCACGAGGTAAATTCGAAGTTGCCATGCTGGCGCCCAGGCGCATCGTCACCCCAAGGATACGGCGTCTCCCGCTCGTCTGGACCATAAAATGCCGCGCGCTGATACTCGGCTTCGCTTGGTAATCGTTTGCCGCGCCAGGCGGCGTAAGCGCGAGCTTCGGCCAAGCTTACATAGACCGGCCAGCTGGCAACTTGACCGAGCGGCAAGACATCGAACATCGAGCGATAAAACCACCCGTCCGCTTGCTCGACCCAGCAGCTAGGGTGGCGCTTATTTTCCAAATTCTTCCAGCGCCAATCCTCCGGCCGCCAATGGCGCGGATCATCATAAGCCCCCGATGTGACGAATTCGCTGAACTGTCCATTGGTAACGGGCAAAGAGTCGATGGTGAACGCCGGCACGTCGACGACGATCTGGTCGAATTCGTTGTCCCAGCCGAAGCCCAATTCATCGAAACTGGCGCCCAAACGCGCTTGACCTTTTGGGATGCGCACCGATTGGGAAGCGCGCCAGGGTTGAAATAAGTATCGGACAGGAGCGCGCGGCCGGATTTTTTGCGCGATGGGCAGTCGCTGCATCATGTAGAGCAAAGTCTCCTGATGCATATATTCGTGCTCCAGCACCATCTGTAAAACACGGCCGCCTTGGCCCATGATATCATCGGAGCGGCAATAGCCGAGCGCTTCGACCGAATCGAGGATAGCATCCCGTACTCGGTCTCGATAATAGATAGTTTCCGCAAGACTTGGCCAGCGATCCGGAACCTCCGGGTGCCAATGACATTCGCCGGTGTCCACGTCGGGATCGATGCCGCGGCAAAACAGATCGTCGAAATAAGAATTGAATGACGGCCAGCGGAGAACTTCGCCGCAGATTTGGTTCCACGAGAAGGCCGGCAGATGACCGATGTAGAAAATAAACGGATGGCGCCAGACAATCGGCTGCGCCAACAACTGACCGCTCGGCACAATGGCAAAGATCTCATCCGAGCGCGACCATGCGGCGCGAAACCTATCGCGCAGAAGATCGATTCCGCTCTCGCCGCTTCGTCTTAACGGTAGTGCCATAATCGCTCCCAACCGCTGATCTATTCTACCTATATACTAAATAGGTATCAGCTATGTAAGAGCTCAAAGGTATTTTTTGGCAAAAATCGAAGGATTATTGAAGCTTTAGAAACTCAAGAAACACCTGAGCGATGGGGTGTAAGGGCCGACGGCTATGGAAAACTTCGTAAAAATCTCGTTTCATCTGCCGTCCCCGGAGCGCCACCTCGACGATCGTTCCTTCGGACAACTCATGGCGGATCGAGATGCGCGACAGGATCGAAAAGCCGAATCCCGCCATTAACGCTTCCTTGACTGCCTCAGTGCTGCCGAGTTCCATGGAGATGTTGAGTAAGTCATCGGCCGCCTGCCGTCGTTTGGCGAGCAGGTGGTGAATCGAATCGAGAGTCCCGGAACCATGCTCGCGCGAAATGAATTTCTCGGTTCGCAGATCGGCCACATTCACGGCTTTGCGCTTGGTCCAAGGATGACCTTTCGGCACGGCAATAACCATCTCGTCGTCCCAAATCTTTGCGAAAGTAAGCCGCACGTCGTCACTTTTGAAACCGACAAAACCGATCTCGACTTTACCGTCTAACAGATCGGCGACGATACCGGCGGAATCGCCGATACGCAGGATCGGTTTGACGTGAGGATATTTCTTTGCGAACTCACCCAACTTTTGCGGCAACAGGTATTCTCCTGGGATGCTGCTGCCGCCGACCCAAAGCTCACCGCTCAGAGTACCGTGAAACTGCTCGACGGCGGCCACCGTCTCGCGCTTGAACGCGAGCAGATGCTTAGCCCGCTCGACGAGCATGAGACCTAGCGGCGTGAGGCTGACTTTTCCGGGTATGCGATAGAGCAGCTTGCCGCCGACCGCCGTTTCCAATTCCTGTACATGCGCGCTAATCGTCGGCTGGCGCAGCGACAGCAGTTCTGCGGCCTGCGAAAAACTCTTATGCTCTGCGACCCAATAAAAAATTTCTAACTTGTGAAGATCGATATCGGCTTTGAGCTTGGCCATTGAATCTGGCGAGCAACCAGGAATCCGATAAGGGAGTAAGCCGCCAGACGAACGCGGCTTACTCCCCACATCGAGTTTAAGCAGACTTAGTTGTTGAGAACAGCCAATACTTCCGCCGGATGCGCTCCGGCGTCAGTGACTGGAATCCAATGTTTCTTGATTGTGCCGTCGGGTCCGATCAAAGCCGTCGAGCGAATCGTGCCCTCGGACACTTCGCCTTGGGCATTTTTGCGCGGTCCCCAAGCCCCGTAGGCTTTCATGGCATCCTTCTGTGGATCGGACAGTAATACGAACGGTAAATTGAATTTACTGATAAAGCTGTTGTGTGAATCAATGCCGTCGGGGCTGACACCTACGACGATGGTATTGGCTTTCGTCACGGTTTCGATAGCGTCGCGGAACCCGCACGCTTCCTTGGTTCAGCCAGGGGTGTCGTCTTTCGGATAAAACCACAGAATTACGTTTTTTCCGGCGTATTCAGCGAGCGAGTGTTGTTTACCGTCGCTTCCCGCCAATGTGAACGCCGGTGCCTTCTGCCCTTCGAGTCCTGCCATTTGCTACCTCCGTATTTAGTTGATGATTACTCTCTATCACACCGAGAAACTATCAATCAATCATCGGTTAACCGCGACGAGCGATTGTCATCATCGACGCTTGACGCTATATTTCCGGACTGATGGCAAAGCAATCGCTACTGACGGAATTGCACCAGCGAAACGGCGCCGTATTCGCCGAACAAGACGGTTGGCGCTTGCCGGATCACTTTGGCGACTTTGCCGCCGAGTACCAATCGGTCCGCACCGCTGCCGGCCTTTTCGATCTCTCCCATCGCGCCCTGCTTCAATTCGCCGGACCGGATCGCGTTTCCTTCTTGCAAGGCATGTTATCCAACGATGTCCGCTTGTTGAAAATGTTCGACGGCCAGCAGGCTACGATACTCACCCAGCAGGGCAGAGTGATAGCTGACGTGCGCGTGCTCTGCGCCATGAACTCGATCTATTTGGATTTCTGGGAGCCGCTTAAAGAAAAAATTATCGCCCATCTCAATCGCTACCTGGTCGCCGACGAAGTCGAGATCAACGATCCTAACGACCAATGGACGATGCTGTCGCTGCAAGGCCCGCGCGCGCAAAGCATCCTCGATAAACTCTTTGCCAATACCGAACTGCCCGCGCAGCCCGATCGGCATACGATAGTTCAGTTCGACGGCGCGCCGGTGTGCGTCGTGCGCGCCGATCGCACGGGTCATAATGGCTTTGATTTAATCGTGCAAAATTCTTGCCTGCAAATCTTCGCTCAACGACTGGAACAGCTCGGCGCCTCATGGGTCGGCGCGCGGGCGCAGAATATCTTGCGCGTCGAAGCCGGCATGCCGCGTTACGGCGTCGATTTCAATGAAGAGAATTTGCTCCTCGAAGTGGGCCTGGATAATTCCTATAGCTACACCAAAGGTTGCTATCTCGGCCAAGAAGTCGTCGAACGCATTCGCTCGCGTGGTCATGTAAACCGGAAACTCTGCGGACTACTGCTCGACGGCAATACCCCAGCCAACGCCGGCGATGCGATTGTCACCGCCGGTAACGAAGTCGGCAAGATCACCAGCTCCGTCGCATCGATTGCACTCAACCGAGCCATCGCACTCGGTTACATTCACAGAAACTTCTGGTCGCCTGGGACCGCTCTTTCCATCCCTCGTGAGAATGGCGCGATCCAGGCCACCGTGACCGCCCTGCCCTTTGCCTCACCGCCACATCCGTCCTCTTGAAACCGGCCTTCAACTCCGTATATTAGGCAAAATCGTGCGCCAGCTAAGAAAGGAAATCAGTGATGGCGAATTTCGTTAAAGTCTGCACCGCGGGTGAAGTCAAAGCAGGATGCGGCAAGAGCATCGAGATCAATGGCAAAGCAGTGGGCGTGTTCAATGTCGACGGCAAGTTCTATGCGATCAATGACGTCTGCGGCCACCGCGGCGGCCCGCTCGCCGAAGGCGAACTGGATGGCACCACGGTCATCTGTCCCTGGCATGGCTGGCGCTACAATGTGACGACGGGTGAAAACGAATTGATTCCGGCATTGCCCACCGAGAAGTTCGAAGTGCAACTCCAGGGCGACGACGTGCTCGTCGATCTGGGATAGGTCAATTCATAATTCAGCATTTGAGGCCCGCCGCTTTAACCAAGCGCGCGGGCATTTGTTATCTTGTGTCACGCCAATCCAGAAATCTCCCCTAACCCCTCTTTTTCAAAGAGGGGGATTCTTTCAACTTCCCCCTTTGAAAAAGGGGGATTGAGGGGGATTTATACTGAGCTGAATTATTTCAGATAGGCGCGGATGTAGTCGTTGAGCGCGTCCTTGGTGCTATCGAAGGCAAGCTCATGCCAGGGCACGGCGTTGACACCAAAAACTTCGGCTTCGGTTGATTCATCAGCGGCCGTTAGCGTGCCGCCGATCACTTCGGCGGTGTAAACGACGATGACGCTTGGTGAGCGCGGATAGGAATAAACATTCAATAGCGGTCCCAACTTAACATCGAGTAGGCACTCTTCCTTGGTTTCACGTACCGCCGCGTCCTGCACGCTTTCGCCGCGATCGACATAGCCGCCTGGGAAAACCCATTTGCCGATTGCCGGCTCGACGCCGCGTTTGAGCAAGACAATGCCGCCGTTCAAAGTAAACACCGTGCCGGCGACGACTTTCGGATCCTGATAGAAGATAAAGGCGCAAGCCTGGCACACCAAACGCCGTGGCTCGTTGCTCTTAACGATCTTTTTATCCAAGCCGCCGCCGCATTTCGGACAGTAACGATATTCGATATGGCCATGGGCGTGGCCGGCATGATGCGCGTGATGATCTGACGCCATGGATTGTTATCTAGCGCAGATCGCGTTGAAACAAAAGACGAATCCTGTAAGCTAAAAACATGCTGCGCGCGGTAATTTTCGACTTCAACGGCATCATCGTCGACGACGAACCGATCCACTTCGAGCTGTTTCAAAAGGTCTTTGCGGAGGAAGGAATTGCCTTAACCAAAGACGCCTACTACGCCCGCTACCTTGGCTTCGACGACCGCGGCGCCTTCAGCTTCGGCTATCGCGAGCACAATCGCTCATTGAGCCATGACAAACTGGCGGAGTTAATCGAGCGCAAAGCTGTCTATTACCAGGAAGCCATCCGTAATCATGTGGCGATCTTTCCCGGTGTAAAATCGCTGGTCGTCGACCTCGCTGAAAACTTACCGTTGGCCGTCGCCTCCGGCGCGCTGCGGAACGAAATCGAAACCATCCTCACGACCGCCGGCCTTATCAATCACTTCAAAGTAATCATCAGCGCTGAAGATGTGGAACGAGGTAAACCGGAGCCTGATGTATTTCTTAAAGCGCTGGCCGCGTTGAATCAGCAGAACAGCAACCGCACTCCGATCGTCGCGAGCGAATGCGTCGTCATCGAAGACTCCAAAGAAGGCATTAAAGGCGCGCGCAGCGCAGGCATGAAATGTCTGGCGGTGACCAACTCGTATCCGGCGGTACTGCTCAATGAGGCCAACGCTGTCGTCAAAACCCTGGAAGCGGTCACGGTCGATTTTCTCAATAGCCTTTGCAGGTAACAGCGCCGCTAGTGAGTTCTCGCACCGCGCGCGGTCAACAATTCACGGTGAGTTTCTAAAAATTTTAAACGATCAACAATTCGGGAAAAGCTCGCATGTTTTAATGGTAGGAGAATTCAGTTCAATCGTAGCGTTCCCGTTGGCTTTCTAAAATTACTTGATCACCTTATCCGCTCGCCCTAGCACTCTCTGCAGAATCGTGAGGCCGATCTGCTTCGCGGCTTTGAGGTTGACGATCAGCTCAAACTTTTTGGCTGTTCCAGCGGTAGGTCGGCGGGTTTGGTGGCTTTGAGAATCAGCTTCTCGCCACAGCCAAGAGGGCCGTCGCCCTAAGGTAAAACCCGTCGTCACGCTGATGCGGTTTCATGCGTTCAGTAAATAACGAAAGCGCGCGCTGTTTTTGCGTGGCATCGAGAGTATCAAGAGTGCGGCGCATCCCGGTACCGCGTCCGGTCTGCCACACCTCCTCCGCATTAGCATAGCGAAAATCCATTGAATCCATCTTTACGCTAATGCCAGTGAACCCATTGCAGAGAATTAAGGCTTCGAGAATATCCGGTTCGGTTATCCCGCCAGGATTGCGACTGGGAGAAATTCCTATTTCTTTCAGAATTGGATGTAAAGTCGGCGCCTTGCGCGACTTTCCAAGTAGATATAGCAAGACAACCTCCAGGCTTGAGGACGCGCCGCATTTGCGCGAGGCCTCGATCCTGGTCCGGCTTCGACTCCAGGCGGTTTATCCTTTTTCGACCTGCCTTTCCTCTAAAGGGACGGCAAGATGTGAGCAAAAGGGAAGAAGTTGACCATTCCTTTGTGGGATTGAACTGAACGACGCTACAATCTAATCGCACAAGATTAAGTAGATGGACAATTCAGTTCGATCCTAGGTCTAAGCGCATCAGCCGCGCGCGCGAGCCTTTGATGATAAGTAGACCTGCTTGTTGCGCGTCCGCTGCATGCCGTTATTATGCTTCGCTCCTTCCCTCGTCCGACTGCGCTACAGTATCTCGCGAGCGAACTTACTTGCACAAGGGCGGCTAGCTTGCGATGCGTGATTTCGTCGACCGGCGTTCAATCGTACGTACAATCTGGGGCAGCCCCGATCTCATACTGCTTATCTTTGCAGGCTCGGCAGCGGAGTTCGCGCTCAACCGGGCCGTCGACTGGCTCTTCTTCACCGGTAACATTCCCCGAGACCCATAGGACGACTTTTCTCCACAGTCCGCTACGCCCAGGAGATCGTATTCGCAACTGAAGAGACGGCGCGGCATACGCTTAGCCGCATAAACGCGATACACGAATCGGTCGAGCGCCAGCGCGGGCAAACCATCCCGGATTGGGCCTACCGCGACGTGCTCTACATGCTCGTTGATTACTCGGAGCGCGCTTATCGGGTGCTCTACAGACCGCTCTCGGCCTCTCAGCAATATGATTTGTACACAGTATTCCGACGGATCGGCGACGAGCTACGCGTCTCAGAGTTACCGGCGACTTATGATGAATGGCGACGGGACCGGTGGCGCCACCTCGACCGCGATCTCGCTTACAGCCGGAATACCGCACTTCTCTTCCGGCAGTACCGCCGGCACCTGGGCTTTTGGCGTTATCACTTATTGCTTCAGGTGCAGGCGTTGCTCGTACCTGACGAGGTGCGCCGCCTACTCTTCTCAGCCCGAATAAATTGCTCCCCAGCCTCATCCGTGCGTACGGGATCGTTGAGCGGTGTAATCTTCGATCTGTCATCCACAGTTTGTTGATACCGCCCCGGTACTGGGCTGAGGTGCGGAAGTTTGACAGAATGGTGGCCAATTAAGCTATGACGTAGAAGCATAACTACCAAGCTCAGCGACCGCCCCGCGGGAGGCGTGGATGGCAACCAGAGGGCGATCTGCCGGTTCTCTGCAAGCGCATGGTTAGCCCTTTTTTTCTTTCATATCTGGCTTCTATTTTCTTTTGTCTTTTCGCTCCGCCTATGCGCCAATTCTTCAGATGATTGATGTCATCAATGACCTCTTGCAGCAACGGCTGCAAATCTCAAATCACAATCCTTCAGGGCACGTAACAGCACGGGCTTTACAACATTTTTGTCGACTTTCCCTCGGAAGCGGGCTGCGCAAGAGAGACCGAGAAGCGAATTAGAGCGGACCCATGGATCACGGTGTTCAGAAAGGCGCACACATACGGATGAAACACCGATTCTCGTGATTGAATCCCAGATCAATCGGCAATGTTCTCAGTTGCTCGTATGAGGCTATCCAAGCCCTTCGACGAAGCCACGCCGCCAGCTCGGGTAAATTGGCTGCCACCCGAACTCGCGCTTAGCCTTAGCGTTGGAGCCGCCCCGGATCTGCGTCATCATCGACACGCCGCCATCACCGATCGCGACCTTGCCGAGCCAGACTGGCACGTTCCACGGTGGCTTGGCGCCAAGGACATCCGCAAGGAAGGGCAGCCAAGTTGATACAGGCGCTGGATCATCATCGACGACATTATAGATCCCGGGTGCACCGCGAGACACCGCCGCGACCGTCGCCCGGGCGACGTCGTGGATGTGGATGAACGACCAGATGCCGGCACCGTTACCCACGATTGGGATCCGACGCCTGCGGATGAGCTCGACGATTGCCGCGCCCTTCGCGATCGAGGTCCCAGGCCCGTAGAAGAACCCATAACGCAACGCGAAAGCCTCGATATCTGTGGCCCTGCGGACCGCTTCCTCAAGGTAGCGAATCGCCGCTAAAGTCTTGCTGAAGCTGGCAGGGGGAGTTGGGTCGAGTAGATCCTCCTCGATTTTAACCGGGCCGCCCTCACGCGCGAACGGCCAGCCGCAGAAGCTCTGCGCGATGAATCGTCGCGCGCCCACAAGACGTGCAGCCGCCAGCATGGTGTCCGTAACCTCGGTACGGAAACGATTTGTTAGCGCGAACTCGTCGTCGAGCTTCTTAAAATTGCCAACGCCCACGAGAGCAGTGAGTTGATGGATGATCACCTCCGGCACCGCTCGCCTGATGGCTGCCGTTAGTTCGTCCTTATCGAGCGCGTCGGCAACAGTGGCCTTCGCTCCGAGCGCCGCCACTTCCTTGCCTTTCTGGGGGGTGCGCGCTAGGGCCACCACCTCGTGTCCCATCTCTACCAAATGGGGCACAAGGTTCTTACCGACCACCCCAGTGCTACCTGCGACAAAAACCTTCATTGCGACCTCTCTCCTTACGCGGCATAACGATTGAGTATACTGACCAGTATGTTGGTGGAATCAAAGAATCACAGTTGCCCGCCTTAATTTTACGATCAACCACTTGTCAACCAGCCTCTATTCGCGGTTTTTCCAATATACTGGTCAGTATGCCTACAACAGGATACTTGTACGCCGTAGCTTTGAACTGTAAGGTGCTACAGTTCAATTCAGCCATGACAACCCGTCGGCTAATGCAATCTACCGGTACGGCGTGCGCTGCGGCCGGATGGAGATTTCGACTGGACAACTCGTCGGCGGCGAATTGAGAACGTAGAGTACGGCTTGCGCTACGTCGTCGGCTTGGATCATCTTACTCCGATCCAAGTGTTTGACCGGCGGAATCATCGGTGTGTCGACGAAGCCGGGCAGAATTACCGTAACTTTGATACCGTGTTCTCTGACTTCTTCGTAGAGCGATTCTGTAAAGCCTATTAGACCGAACTTGGACGCCGAGTAGGCCGCGCCGTTGGCTTCGCCGCTCTTACCTGACACCGAGCCGATATTGATGACGGCGCCCGCGCCTTTCTCGATCATCGGCGGCAAAAACTTTTGCGCCAGAATCATCGGCGCGCGCAGATTGAGGCGAAAGGTTTGATCCCAATCCTCGATCTTCGAGCGCACCACCGGCGCGCGCTTGCCCCAACCGGCATTATTGATCAGGAAATCCACCGGGCCGCAGGATTGCACTAAGCTTTCGAGATCGTCGTCACGAGTCAAATCGGCTTGAATCGGTACGGCTTTGCCCTTGACGGCATAAATCTCTTTTTGCACGTCGAGAAGTTGATCGATGCTGCGCGCGGTGATGCACACGTCACAACCTGCCTTGGCAAGCGCGATTGCGATCGCCCGTCCGATGCCTCGCCCCGCGCCGGTGACCAATGCAGTTTTTCCCTGAATAACGCGCAAACTCAATGCCCCTCTCCGCGTTCTGATCTACTCACGATAAACCCATAAACCCCCGAACATACGAAGATCAAGACGACGAACAGTAAGAGTGATGGGATTTTACCAACGATGTCGTACAACTGAGGATACAAGAACATGTAGGTAATGAAGCACAGTAAGACAAACAGAAATCCGGCGGCACGTTTGACGAACTGTTTCATCGAGCTGCCTATCCGCGCAACAATTGCAACGGTCTAATGAACCGTCGAACTCTCGTCTTGATCCGGCGGCTGTGACACGGATGACCCATGATGCAAAATCATGCGCCAACCTTCAGAAGTCTTCTGGAACATATTAGTCGTGAGTATGGCGGCTGAATAATTCTGGCCCTCGATCGTGCTGTTCAAGTTTTCGTAGAGCGTCACCCACGCCAATTCGCCGCGCACCTCGACTTTCACGTCTGTTAGCTCGAACGTCATCGATGGCGTATTTTCGAAGATGCGCTTCCAACTCTCCATCACCGGCCCCCAACCGCGCAGGATGCGCCAACCCGGGTGGCCGCACTGGATATCGGCGTCCTTGGCCCACACGAGTTCCATGGCGTCGAGCTTCAGGGTTTCAAAAGCACGATAAAAGCCGGCGTTGGCTTCGGTGACTTCTTGTTCGGCAGTCATAATCATTAATGGTGCGGCTTCGGCGTGACGAATACCAGGGTCACGAGTCTCTGTTGGCTGCGGTTGGCAACGCCGTGATTCTGCCCAGCCGGCGCCAGCGCGATCTCGCCGGCGCCCAACTCGCGTTCTTCATCGCCAATGGTAAACGACCCTCGCCCTTCGAGCACATAGTAAATTTTATCTTCGTGGGCATGGGTATGCGGGCTCTGGCTCTGTCCAGGTTCGAAACAGTACGTATCGCAAAAAAAATGGTCCGTTTCGAAGACGCCATTTTTTTTCATCTTTTCCGGTGAAAACTGCATGGCATCGGACAGTTTTTTGAAGTTGCTCATAGCTGACTCCTATTCACTGCATGAGATACTAGCACAGGGTCGCCGGCATGCAAAAGCAAGATGATTCTGTTATCTCTACCTCATGGATTCCGTTCTGATTCGCTATCACGAAATCGCGCTCAAGAAAGGTAATCGCGCTTATTTCACCGAGCTGCTCAAGCGCAACATTCTCGCGGCCGTCAAAGACCTCGGTGCCAAGGAAATCCGCAGCCTGCCCGCTCGCCTGCTGCTCACTTTCAAGAACGACGTCAATGCCGATGTCGCGATCGAACGCATCCGTTCAGTGTTTGGCGTCGCCAATTTTTCCATTGTCGAGCGCACGGAGCGAGATATCGACGCTTTGCGCAGCCGCATTCTTGCGTCGCTCAACGGCAGCCGCTTCGAATCATTTCGTATCGAAACCCAGCGCGGTGATAAAACTTTTCCGCTCACGTCGCCCGAGATCAATCGCCAGCTCGGCGCCGCGGTGAAGGAAAAAACCGGCGCGCGGGTCGATTTGATGAATGCCGAGTTCACCGTCACGGTGGAAGTCCTGCCACGCGACGCTTTTTTTGGTTTTAACAAACTTGCCGGTGCCGGCGGCTTGCCCGTGGGCGCCAGCGGCCGGGTCGTGACGCTGATCTCCGGTGGCTTCGATTCGCCGGTAGCGGCTTATCGGATGATGCAGCGCGGCTGCCGCATCGTCTTTGTTCATTTTCACAGCGCGCCGTACCAGGACAAAACATCGCAAGAAAAAGTGCGGGAGCTGGTCGCCTTGCTCACGCGTCATCAGTTCAAGTCGAGGCTTTACATGGTGCCCTTCGGAGAAATCCAACGCCAGATCGTAGCCGCTGTGGCGCGCCCGCTTCGCGTCGTGCTTTACCGGCGCATGATGCTGCGCATCGGCGAAGCGATCGCCAGAAAAGAAAAAGCCAAAGCGCTGATCACCGGCGAGAGCCTTGGCCAAGTGGCCTCGCAAACCCTGGACAACATGGCAGTGATCCAGCAAGCGGCGCGGATGGCGATTCTGCGGCCGCTAGTCGGCATGGATAAGCAGGAGATCGTCGATCAGTCGCGCCGCATCGGCACATTCGATATTTCCGCAGTGCCGGATCAGGACTGCTGCCAGCTATTCGTGCCAAAGCATCCGGCGACCAAGGCGAGATTTGCTGAAGTGGAAGCGGACGAGGCGAAGTTAGATGTGCAGGAATTGCTCCGCTATGGACTCGACCACGCCAGCAATGAGGAGTTTACGTTTCCCACTCCGATTGAAGTCGCGCAAAGCGCGAAGCCGTTCGCTTAACACGCACCGCAGAGATAAAACCACTCGTCACGCCGGTGAAAACCGGCATCCAGGGCTGCACATAATTCAAGCCACTAAAAATACTGGATACCGACTTTCGCCGGTATGACGGAAGGAGAAATTGAAATTCGCAACGTCCGATATGGATTTGAACAAAACCGCGAAGCGCTTACACGTAGTGCTGGATGCGCTCCAGACTTGGCGCAAAGAACAACTCTTCGACCTTGGGCTTTTTCTTGATCATCCCCTGCTCGAACTCGTAGCGAATCACGGCTTCTAACGGTTTGCGATTGTCGTCCACATTGTACGGCCAAGGATCGGCGCCGAAAATTTCTTTTTGTTCGCGCAGCAAATCTTGCACCCAGACTAGAGCGAAACTGCGCGGGTCGCTATTGCGCGCGTAGCAGATTTGCTTGGCTTTCTCGAAGGCCTGCACCAAGCTGATGCCAACCCAAGGATGTTTTTCCAAGATAGGATTTTTCACCACCACGGTGTGCATGATCGGGAAGTGGCCGCCGTTCTTGTAGTAGTCCATCTCGGCTTTCTTGGGATCGGGAAATAGCAAAGCAAGCTTCGGATCGCCGGAGCGGATTGACGGCAAAGTCTCGGGATACAACGCTGCTTCCAACTCGCCGTCCAACAACATCTGATCGACATTTTTGCCGTGCGCCACCCGCTTCACGTTCATCCAACTCGCCGGCTCGAAGGGAATATCCTCTTCTTCCTGGCACCACCATTCGATGGTTTTCAGATCGACGTTGTAATGATCCTGAAGAATGCCGCGCATCCACAGGCCGGCTGAATTTTGCAGTGTGTCCAGCGCCACCCGCTTGCCGTTCAAATCCGATGGCTTTTCGATGCCGCAACCGGTGCGCTTCACCATGTACTGGTGGCGGAAGCGGCGGTGCGGAAAAACCGGGATTGCGTTGTAGCCGCAGCCTTTATCACGCGAAACTAAATAGCCCACCAACGACAGCTCGCAGACATCGAATTCCTCATGCTTGAGCATGCGTCCATGGCGTTCCGGCGACGGCATGGTCAGGACATTCAATTCGATTCCCTGGGGTTGGATTTCGCCATTGATGAGGGGCCGCAAGAAGTCGTAATCGCCACAGGCCAGAGTGAGTTTGAGCTTGGACATCTATTCTCCTTTAACATGCTGCCGGTAAAGTTCCGGCGTGTCGATATCGACGTTGACTCCAGAATCCTGGGTGTCAACTTCCAAAGTCTCGTTGCGGTGCGCGTTGACAACGGCCTTGGCGCCTTGATCCATCGGCGCGGCGAGCAGTTCTGCGAAGAGCTTGCGCGAGAAAATCACCGGATGGCCGCGCTTATTCCCGTGGCGCGGGACGACGATGAGCTTACCACCGTCGTAAAAACGCTCGATCATAACCTTGACAAGTTTTGCATCGATGTACGGATGGTCGACGAGATGGACGAGCATGCCGTCGCAGTCGGCCGTGTTCTCTAAATGCCGCACGGCGACTTGCAGCGATGACAACTGACCGAGTTTATAGTCCGGATTAACCAGAAACTCGACCGGAAGATGTTCGATGCGCCGGCGCATTTCCTCGGCATCATGACCGAGGATGACGATCACTTTGCCGATTTGAGCGCCTTTCAGCGCGCCGACGATTTTCTCAATGAAAGTCTGGCCGTCGATCGGCAGCAGCGCTTTAGGCCGTCCCATGCGGCTCGACTCACCGGCGGAAAGAATCACTGCGCTGATCATTGGCTGCGGGCCTCAACGACGCGCTTACTTGTAAACCTTGTCGATGAAGCCGCTCTTTTCGAGTTCTCTGACAATACTATCGTCGACGATATCCTCGACGCGCAAAGTAGCGCCGGGCTTTCGCGCCAGCGCCTCTTTGATCTGGACCTCAGTTCCTTCCCGGGTAACCAATGGAACGCGATCATGCAACTTTACGTTGGCGGCCCAGGATGACTCTAAGAACTGCGGATTGTTCTGACGCGTGTACTTGGCGATGAATTTCATGGTCTCTTGCTTGCGGGTCTTCAGAAAATGCGTCGCTTCAACGAGCGCCATCGTGAGCTTTCTCATGGTTTCCCGGTTGCTCGCCAGATAGCTTTTTGTGGTCGTCGAGCAAATATACGGAAAATCGAAACGCTTTTGAAAATCCGCCGTGCTGATCATGATCCGATGGGGCATGCCTTTGGCAAGGTGAATTGTTCCGGGCGGTGACGGAAAGCCGACGATTTTACCCGTCCTAAACGCCGCCGCCCGCTCCGACGGACCGCCCACCTGCATGATCGGCACGTCCTTCACCGGCTCCAAACCCAACCCTTTGATCAGTACCCGTGCCGCCACATCCGAGGCGCTTCCCACGCGGCTGATGCCAACGCTTTTGCCTTTCAAGTCTTCGATCGATTTGACCGACTCCTGAACCACCAGTTCGTAGGGCAGCGTATTGATGTAGCAGGCGGTCATCACCAAATTGGCCCCAGCAACGACGGCACTCGCCACCGCGCCACCCGAGCTGTTAGCAATCTGAATATCGCCCGAAACCAACGTGGAGACGCTCATGGTCGAGCTTTGGATGAAGATGAGTTCGACGTCCAAACCGTGCTTCCGATAAATGCCGCCATCCAAGGCGGTGAACCATACGACGTTGGACGCGTCGGCCGAGCTGTAGGCGATCTTGACGCGCTCCTGGGCGGCGCTGGGAGTGTAACTTCCGAAAGACAATAGGATTAAAAGCGACAATCCAATGCTGCTTCGGTTTACCATGCCCAACAAACCTCCTGCTTCGAATCCCTCACACAGCGAGCGGATGCAACTGTATCTTGATTTAACTCAACAGCGATCAATGAATCAACAAGGCGAGAAAAGCGTTTCGGACTAGCGGAACGGCGCGCCGGTCTTGATCACTGTTCCGCGGGCAGCGCCATGCATTCGCCCGCCGGCAACTCTACCCAAACCGGGTCGCCGCGGCGCACTTGCAAGGTGTAGCGCTGATGGGTCTGCAGAATGTTATTGCCGAGTTCAATCGTGCAGTCGACGTATTCACCCAAAAACATGGCGGCGCCGATTTTACCCGCGATAACGTTCGAACCGTTGGTTGGCTGCTGCTGGTGCAGGTTAATACTCTCAGGTCGCACCACGACAACCACCTTGCTGCCGGCAGTCAAGCCATCAAGGATGCCGCAAGAGATCTCGCCGTCGTCGGTGCGAACCGTCGCTGTGCCGTTTCCTTCCAGCTTGGTCACCTGGCCGGTCATCTGGTTGGTCGAGCCGATGAAATTGGCGACGAACTTGGTCTTCGGTTGCAAATAGATATCCCGCGGAGCGCCCTCCTGAACGATCACGCCGGAGTTCATGACGGCGATGACGTTGGACATCGACAGCGCTTCGATCTGATCGTGGGTTACGTACAACGTCGTGATGCGCAGGCGGCGCTGTAGTTCACGGAGCTCGAAGCGCATGCGCTCGCGCAGCTTGGCGTCGAGGTTGCTGAGCGGCTCGTCGAGCAACAGCACCAGCGGCTCGCGCACCAACGCGCGGGCGAGCGCAAGGCGCTGCTGCTGCCCGCCTGATAGTTGAGTCGCCATCCGTTCTTCATAGCCGGCTAATTCAACCTGTTCGAGAGCCGTGGAAACTTTCTTTTTAACGTCGGCGTTACTGACTTTCTGTTTCCCCACGCGCAGCGGAAAGGCGACGTTTTCGAATACGGTAAGATGCGGCCAAATCGCGTAGCTTTGAAACACCATACCGATGGGCCGGCGGTACGCCGGAACGTAAGTGTTATCGTGCGCCGAATAGACTTTGTTTCCCGCGACGAGGATCTCGCCACCATTGGCCTTCTCCAACCCGGCGATGCAGCGCAGCGTGGTTGTCTTGCCGCAACCCGAAGGGCCGAGCAAGGTATAGAATCGTCCCTCTTCAACCGTAAAGGAAATTTCATTGACGGCCGTCACGCCGGCATTTGAGCCGTCTTCGTAGATTTTAACCAGTGACTTAACTTCGATCATATTTTCTCTTGGTTCAAACCGTTCAACCGCTTCGCTCCGTTCAAAGAGTTAACGTTGAACGGCTTGAACGGTTTGAACGATTTGAACCGTTCTTTTATGTTTGTATGCCCACTTTGCCAGTGAGTTTATAGAATATTCCCACCACGCTCAGCAATGTGACGATCATTAAGATGCCGATTGCCGCCACAATGGTCACTTGGCCTTGCTCGAACATGGTGAAAAGCAAAATCGACAGCACGCGGCTTTCGCCGGTGGCGAGCAGGACGGAGGTGGAAAACTCTCTGAACGACACGATGCAGATATAAATCCAGCCGGCGACGAAACCAGGACGAAGCAGCGGCAGAGTCACTCGTTTGAACGTTTCCCACCACGAAGCACCGGAAGCCGCAGCCGCTTCTTCGAGCTCGCTGTGAATTTGTAAAATAGATCCGGATGATGAACGCATGCCGTAGGGAATGAAGCGCGTCACGTAAGCGATCAAGAGCATCCAAATCGTACCGTAGATCGGAACCGGGAAAGCAACGTACAAGAGGATAAGTGCCATACCCATGACGATACCGGGGATCGTGATCGGCACGAAGGCGAGAAAGTCGAGTATCCACGCGCCGCGCAGTTTGCTCTTGTAGACGATCCAGGCGACCAGCGATGTCAGAACCATCGCTATGGTCGCGGTGAACGTCGCCAATATGATGCTATTTTTCATCGCCTCCCAAAATGGCCGGAAGGTCGACAAGTAACGGTAATTGTCCAAGCTCAGCTTATCGAGCGCGGACCAGCTCGGCGCCGCGAAAAATGGCAGAAACGACGCCCAGAAAAGAACCAAGAACGGCAGTAGAACCACGAAAATGAAATAGACCATGAGAAAAGAAAAACCCACCCACCGCCAAGGACCGAGATCGAACTGCCGCGGGCGAAACGCTTTTCCCGTTACAGTTTGAAATTTTTTGCCTTCTTTGGTCGCCCGCGTGTAGAGCCACACGCCGACGGCGCTCAGCAGCAGCAAGCCGACGGCAAGCGCGCCGCCGCGGCCGTAGTCGGGCGGATATTCATTGAAGGCGAGAAAGATTTCACTGGTATAGACGTAAATGCGCGCCGGAATACCGATCAATGCCGGGGTCTCGAACGATTCGAGAGTTCGGACGAATAATATGAGCATGACGGAACCGGCTGTCGGCATCAGCAAGCGCAAGGTCACACGCTTAAAAGTCTGCCAAGTATTGGCCCCGGACATCATCGCCGACTCTTCCAGCGAAGGGTCCATCGATTTGAAAGCCGCCGTCATTATTAAGAAGGCCAACGGCACCTGCCCCACCGAATGCACCCAGATCATGCCGGGCAGAGAAAAGACATTGAACGGCGGCGACTGGATGCCGAACAACTGCATCAACCAGACGTTGAGATAACCAAACTTGGGACTGAGCAGAAAAATCCAGGCAATCGACTCCAACACGCCGGGAAGAATCAACGGCACGACGGCAACGGGTACGAATAAGCTCCGCCAAGGCGTATTGGTGCGTTCGGTAAGCCAAGCCAACATCGTCCCAAAAAGAAACGTCATCACCGCTGAACCCGACGCGAAAATGAGCGAGTTCATGAATGTCGAATAGGTGTGTTCGCTGGCGTAGGCGTTTTGGTAGTTCTTCAGCGTGTAGACGAACTCCCGCGGCCCCACTTCTGCCTGGAAGCTGCCAATCAAGAGCATAAACAACGGCAGCACCGCTAGATAGATCAGTACGCCAGCGCCAACGATCGGCACCAGCAGCGCCGGATCTGCGAATTTTGACGTGCTCGGGCTCGCGTCTCTAGCTATTGTCGCTGTGGCCATGGGGCTACGATAAGGCTTTGCGGTCCTGAACTAATCACGACTCAACGTAACTTAAAAATTTCTTTCCAAATTTTCTCGTACTTGGGAAACTCTTTTAGATCGGCTGCCGTAATAAAGTAGGTTTTCTCCGTCTTGGTCTTATCGACCGGATCGACCTTGGGATGGGCCGGGTTGCGCCCGCCCTGAGCCATCACTTTCTGCCCTGCCTCGCTCGCCACCCAACGCGCGAACAGCAACGCCGTATTCGGGTGCGGCGAATTCTTAAACACCGCCGTGCCATTAATCGACGCGACGCCTTCGCTCAGCATGTAATTTACCGGCGCGCCCTTCTTGATGCGAATCGGATAGTGGTGCGAGTAGCAGGTCAGACAGACGGCGGCTTGACCGGCAACCAGGAGCTCGGCTAGTTGTGAATGGCCCTTGTGAAATTCGACATTGTTCGCCGCAACCTTCCTCCAATAGTCGATCGCTTTTTCATCGCTCTTGAAGCGGTACTTGGCGAAGGATAGAAGCATCTCCAGGTCGCGCGGTTCGGCAATCAAGCGATTCTTCCAGCGCGGATTGACGAAATCATCGAATGTCTTGGGCTCCTCTTCTTTCTTGACCAGCGAGGTATTCCACGCAGCGACAAAATACTGCAAATCCGAGGAGGTCCAGAAGGAGCCTTTTAATCCGTCGGGATACGCTGCCGATTCCGGCAAAGCCACGTCGAGTAACAATCCCTGATCGTGGAGCTGAACCACGTTTTCCAGCGGCACTTGCAAGACATCGCCGATGGTCTTGCCACCGCGCGCTTCACTCACGGCCCGCGCCACCAGCTTGTCCGAAGTCGCATCGACATGATTGACTTTGATGCCGGGGAAGCGCTTCTCGAAGAGCGGCAGGATGATCTCGGCATTGATCTGCGCCAGAGTACCGTAGAAGTTGAGCCCGCCGCCTTCCTTGAGCGCCGCCTTATGCAATTCGTCGAGGGATTGGGCGCGCGCCGGCGCGTAACTACCGATAATGCCGGCAATCATCAGTGTGCTGAAAACTAGTAAAACAACGCGAGACATCTAAGAAACCTCCAGAAAATCTATGCCGGCAACTCCGGTGCAACGGTGATATCAGCTTCAATTACGGAGTCAAGCCGCTCCTAACGCAGCTTGAATATCTCCTTCCAGCTCTTTTCATAGCGCCGCCACTCTTTGATTTCTTCGGTGCCGATCGGATAGATCGTCGCCGGTCGAATCTTCTCCACCGGCTCTACTTTCGGATGGGGCGGCAAGCGTCCCCCGGCCGCATAAGCCTTCTGCCCTTCTTCGCTGGCCGACCAGCGATAGAAAAGCCAGGCTGCGTTGGGGTGGGGCGCATCCTTGGCCAGCGCGTTGGCAGTGATGGTCGCAACGCCTTCGTTGCGCATGTAGTTCAGCGGCGCGCCCTTCTTGATGCGCGGTGGATAGTGGTGCGCGTAACAGGTCACACAGGCGGCGGCTTGGCCCGCGGTGAGAAACTCGGCAAGCTCCGAGTGACCTTTGTGAAACTCAATATTATTAGCCGCCAACCTGCGCAGAAAGTCGAAAGCTTTCTCATCGTTTTTATATTTATGCCGTGCCAACCCGATCAGCAATTCCACGTCACGCGCCTCGGCGATCAATTTGCCTTTCCATTTGGGATCGGCAAAATCGTCGAACTGTTTGGGTTCGTCTTCTTTCTTGACCAGTCCCGTGTTCCACGAACCGATGATAATCACCAGATCCGCGGCCAACCAATTGGCCGACTTGAGCGTCGCCGGATAGTCGGCCGCTTCCGGCGGCAACCGATCGACCAGGAGTTTTTGTTCGCTTACCTGCAAAACGTTTTCCAGAGCCATCTGAAACAGGTCGCTAATTACCCGCCCGCCGCGCGCTTCGGTAATCGCCCGCGCGGCGAGCTTGTCGGCCGTCGCGTCGACATGATTCACTTTCATTCCGGGAAAACGCTTCTCGAATACCGGTAATATTTTCTCGGCGTTGAGCTGCGCCAGAGTGGCGTAGAAGTTCACCACGCCGCCCTCTTTGAGCGCCAGCTTATGCAGCTCGTCGAGCGACTGCGCGCCGACATTGGCCGCAGTCGTCAATGCTAACAAGATTGCTCCGAAAGTTAGTTTGCCAAAAATTTTCATCATTTCCTCCGCTTTTGGTCGTAATAGGAACCGCTATCTCAGCTTGAAAACTTCTTTCCAAATTTTTTCATACTTTGAATATTGCTTCAGATCCTCGACGCCGACGGCGTAAATCGCCTTGGGCCGAATTTTTTCCGTGGGCTCAACCTTTGGATGAGCGGGGGTGCGGCCGCCCTCGGAATAAACTTTCTGTCCGTCCGCCGAGGCGGCCCAACGAGCGAAGAGCCACGCGGTATTGGGATGAGGCGCATTTTTCAACACCGCGACGGCGATGATGCCGGCCGCGCCTTCCGAGAGCATAAAATCTACCGGCGCGCCTTTTCTTTTGCGTTCGGGATAGTGATGGGAATAGCAGGTGAAACACGCCGCCGCTTGGCCCGCGACTAAGAACTCGGCGAGCTGCGAATGGCCTTTGTGGAATTCAACATTATTCGCAGCGATGCGCGCAAGGATGGCACGGGCCTTCTCTAAGTCCTTATGCTTATGGGTGAGACCGATGAGAATCTCGTAGTCCCTGGGTTCAGCAATGAGCCGCCCTTTCCATCTCGGATCACCGAAATCATCGAGAAATTTTGGCTCTTCGCCTTTTTTCACCTTGTCCGTGTTCCATGCGCCGACGAAAAAGATCAGATTGTTGGCAACCCAGTACGATCCTTTCAGATTTGCCGGATATTCGGCCGCTTCTGGCGGAGCCTTTTCCAAGATAAGCTGCTGCTCGTAAATCTTGTTGATGTCTTCCAGGCCGAATTCGACTATGTCTGCGATGGTTTTGCCGCCTCTAGCTTCGGTGATGGCGCGCGCTGACAGCTTGTCCGAAGTGGCGTCTACGTGGTTGATTTTGATTCCAGGAAAGCGCTTTTCAAAAACCGGATAAATCTTCTCGGCATTGATTTGCGCCAGGGAGCAATAGCAGTTGAGCACTCCTTCTTCTTTGAGTGCTTTCTTGTAAAGTTCCAAGATTGTTTCCGTTTGCGCCGAAATCGTTGACGGCCCGAAAATCATAAGAACGATAAGGGCCGCGAATAGCCATCGAATCCTTTGAATCATCGTGAACCTCCTATTGCGACTGCAACGTTACTCTTGAAGATGCCTTACCTCTTTACCGGCGTTTTAAGCACAGTTTGCAATTTATTCTTCACATCGCTCGGCATGCCGAGGAATTCGGTCACGAGCTTGGTTATCGTGTTGCCGATCAGCGGATCGATTTCCAACCGGCCTTTGTCGGCCTCGGCGATCAGCTCCTTGTCTTTGAATACTTTCGCGAACGCGCTTTCGAGCGCCGCGGCCCGCTCGACTGGAACACCGGGCGGCAAAACATAAACCTTGCCGAAGTCATTGGGTGTGCTCGTGCCAAACTTAAGCAGCATGCGCTGCTCCTCGGAGCGAGAGATCTGCTGAATCGTGGGGACATTGGACACGATTAGGTCCTTCATCGGTTTTTCCGTCAACTGTGCCAATAGCACCCACTCGCCGCTCTTCACCTTGTCGATTGAAGTGACTTTCGACGATGTCCAGGTATTGAAGAAGCCATCGACTTCGCCGCTATCGAGAGCCAAGCGAACGTCTGCCGTCCCTTTGTAGCCGGAAACGATTTTGAGATTAAGGTTGAGCGCTTCCTTGACCATGATCGGCGCGTGTTCGACGGTTGAACCGGGAATAGCTCCGAAAGTCACCTGTTTGCCCTTGTCGCCGCGCAGGTCGTCGAACCTCGTGATGCCAGTTCGCTTATGGACAATCATCAGGTAGCTTTCGCTCACCGGCACCGCGAGATAGCGAAACTTCGCCATATCGAACTGTACCGACGGCGCGCCAAACAGCTGCTCGAGAACGATCGGACCGGAGATGTTTGCCACCACGGTGCCGTCTTTGGGAGCGGCGTTATAGAGGTGATTGGCGGCGATGATGCTGCCGACGCCGGGCATGTTGTCGACCAGCACGTTGGGGTTGCCAGGGATATGTTTGGACAGATGACGGCCGATCACGCGGGAATATTGATCGTAGCCGCCGCCGGCGGAGAAGCCGACGACGATTCTCACGGTCTTGCCCCGATAGAAGTCCGCCACCGCTTTTTCATCGAAGGCCGCTTTGGGCGCCGCCGGCTGGGCAGCGGTCGCCGACTGGGCGAGCAAAGCTATAGCTAGATTGAGTGCTAGGAACCAATTTCTCAGAATCATATCCTTGTTCAAATCCCCCGTTGCCTGGTTCTTTTTAATAGTGAAAGCGCGGCTATAGCCTCAATACTTAGACGTTGGCCGCATTGCCGGCTTCAGGCTACGTAAAGGTTTTCCAGCTTCTTAGCCGCACGCCATAGTCTTTGACCGCTTTCGGCTATTGGGTAGTCGGCATTGTCCATATGGAAGAGGTACTTTTGAGACTGGCTTTCCTAACCGCGAGGATAGTGCCCTATTAGCCATAAACCGGACTCGTTCCGGAGCCCGCTCTTAGGTATACCAATTGAAATATTGAGTCAATGTAATCGGGCGCGAACCAGTCGTCTTATTTGTTGATCTCGAAGCGCTCACGGGGTAACGTCTGGCGTCTAACCGTTCAGGAGGAATCGCAATGAATAGAGTCATCTTCGCTCTCGCCGGCACTCTCGCCATGACCGCGCAATTACCATTTGCCGGCGCTCAGGAAAGATTACGCCTGGCATGGGCTGGCTTCAGCCCGACCAACAGTCCGATCTGGGTCATCGAAGACCGCAAGCTCATGCAGAAACAAGGCGTGACGCCGGAAATCATCGCGATCAACGCCAGCCCGACCGTGCTGCAAGCGCTACTGGCAAATGAAATCGACGCGGCGAGCATTTCAGTGACGACGCTAACGAGCTCGCGCCTCGCCGGCGCCGACACGGTGATGATCGTAGGCGTGGTTCCTACGTTCGTCGACCACATTGTCTCATTGTCGAACGTTACCGCAGTCGAACAACTCAAGGGCAAAACAGCCGGTGTCAATCGCCTGGGCAGCACGTCTGATCTAGGATTGCGGCTGGCGCTGAGAAAACTTGGGGTTGACCCGGACAAGGATGTGAAGATTATTCCCACGGGAGGCACCGCCGAAAGATTCGCGGCACTTTCAAAGGGCGTAACTCAGTTCACCATCATACCGGAACCTTTCCTGACCCAGGCGGAAAAACTCGGCTTTCGCAATCTTTACAACATCACCGATCTCAAGATCCCCTTCTGGTGGAACGGCATCCTCAGCCGGGAAGCCATCGTCAAAACCAAAAGGCCGCTTATGCTAAAACTGACCCGCGCCATGATCGAGGCGATCCATATCATCAAAACCGAGAAGGAGTATGCCAAGGGCCTCTTCAAGAAAAATCTCGGCGTCGCCGATCCCGAGGGCCTGGAGCGAGCGTACAAGGACTATTCGAACGTGTTTCCCGAAGTCCCCTATCCAACCGCCGATGGCGTGAAAACCATGCTTGATGATATGGCGCCCAAGAACCCTAAGGCGGCGTCCGCCGATCCTAAAACGTATGTCGATCTGAGCCTTGTCGCCGAGCTGGAAAAATCCGGGTTTATCAAGCAGCTGTATAAAAAATAATCCGATCCTTCACAGGACGTGGGCCAGTACTCCATAGCGATCAAATTCACCAACGGAGACAAAGCTTATGGCGGAAATAATTTTGAAAGACGAGCACGAAATGCTTCGGCCCGGCCTCGGACGGCTAAAAGACAAAGTCGCGATCATTACCGGCGCCAACAGCGGCATCGGCCGCGCGACGGCGCGCTTGTTCGCGCGCGAGGGAGCAAAAGTAGTTTGCTGCGATATTCAGGAAACCATTGCGCCGCGCATCGATCAATTGATTAAGGACAAGGAAGGCGGCGCGGCGATCTTCGCCAATTGCGACGTCACTAAGCAGGAAGATTTAGACCACGCAGTGAAAACGGCGCTGGATTCGTTCGGCAGGATCGATATTCTTTACAACAACGCCGGCGCCGGCATTCGCAAAAAAATCCACGAACACACCGACGAAGAATGGAACTTCGTCTTGAACACCAATCTCAACGCGATGTATCGCGGCGCACGCGCAGTCATGCCACAGTTTATCAAACAAGGCAGCGGCAACATGGTAACCACCGCATCGACCTTCGGTCTGCTCGCGTCGGCGGAATATCCCGGCTACTGCGCGACCAAAGCGGCGATCATCAATTTGACTCGCGAGATGGCGATTGATTACGGCCCGATGGGAATTCGCATCAACTGCGTTTGCCCGGGCGCCATCGAGACACCGCGCTTCAGGGGGTTTCCACCCCGGCCAACGCTTGGCGAAGGCATGACCGATGAGCAAAGAAAAAAGATGGGCAGCAGCAACAAAGCAATGCTTCGAATGGGCCGCCCGGAAGAGATCGCCTACGGCGTACTCTTTTTGGTTTCCGATGAAGCTTCGTTCGTTACTGGCCACGCGCTGGTCGTCGACGGCGGACAAACCATAGCGGTGTGAGGGGAGGAATGGGCTATTGGAGTCATGAGTATTGGAGTCATGGGGAGTGAAACCCAGTACTCCATTATTTCAACACTCTATTACTCCAATTTCTTTTTGATACACTCACAGCCGTGCACCGGGCAACTTTCACGAAACTGTTGCAACGCCAAGTACGCATCTGTGACGCTTTCGGCGTAGATAAACCTTTCCGCCTCGACGTCGTAGATCAAATCCGTCGCGGCAATCCGGCCCCACCAGGGACGCATGAATAGCAATTTCTCATTGACCCACTTTACTTCTGAAAGACCGAAGAGGTGACTAAACTCGATGCGAATGAGATAAGATTTTTCCGCGAAGATAGTCACCACGCCATTTGGCCGGCCTTCTTCGGCGACAAAGAAATAACCTCTATTGAGCGAATGAACGCCAGGTTTGAGTTTGCCATCTTTGAGTTTCCGAATGACCGTGTTGATTTTCCACATATCGGCAGAATCGCCGCCATGAACGTTGCGCGCTTCCTGCCAGCAATCCGGCGGCGCGCCAGGCCAATTCCGCTCAGCAGAATTCGCAATTGCAACACAAGCAAACACACCACATAAGAAAATCACCCGGTTCACCATGAAAACCTCCCGAGCTCGAATCGAAGCCCAGTATACAATGATCAATCCCACGATTGAAAATTTCCCTCGGCACCGGGTTACCGGCGATCGACGCACCCGCGAGAAAAGACAGAAGCGTCGCAAGCACAGTAACGTGGTTGGTGGTGATGCCGTGGTGCGCAAGCTGTCGAACTATTTGTCGACGGGCAGGAAGGCTTTGGCAAACACCTCGATGGCCGCTGCCAAATCCTGCGCCGTGCGTTGCAGATTGGCCTTGGCGCGCAGGTTGGTGCCGAGCTCAATTTGAATGGCATCGATCTTCGTACCGCGGTGACTGCCGTAGGTCCGCGCTGTGTAGCCGCCGATGTAGCGGCGCTCGCGCTCGATCCCGCTCGGATCGGGCAGAACTTTGTAACCCTTGGCAGCAAGCTGTCCAAAAATACTATGGGCGCCGTTTATGGCTTCCTTGCCGTAGCGCTGCACTAACGCGGCAACGGTTTCACCGTTGTCGGTGCCGCGGTAGATCGTGTCGATCTCGGCACCCTGACCGTGCAGATCAAGCAGCAGACCACCGCCCCATTGCGCGCGAACTTTCTCAGCCGACTCTTCAAGTGCACGATGATAGGCGTCGTAGAACGGCTGTGCCGCCGCCGACTCATAGGCTCCGGTCGACGGTCGGTTCACGTCAAGAAACTTGCGATCGAAGCGAGCGATCACGACGAACGGTTTTACGCCGAGACTAGCGCCAATTTTGAGCGCTATCGCCGCCGCGAGTTCGTCGGTATTGTTGTCACGGCCGGTGCTGAACTGCGCCACTCCGACGCCGCGGCGTAGCGGCACGCCAGGAATCGCTTCGCGCCCACCGTGAGGCGCCGAAAGTATCAGCGGCAAGCTGCCCGCCCAGATTGATAAAAATCTATTAGCATCGTTGCTCTTTTGTGCCAGCGCTTGAAGCGGCAACACGAGCGCGCAAGCGAACAATATCAGAATTAGACGTCGCCGACCGTGCTCTTGCCTGCGGCCTGTCCGGGCGCAGCGAGACAATCGCCAGTCGCGGGATAATATTTGTGAATCTATTTGTCAGGTGACTTGGGTTCCGGCAGCTTCGCCGAAAGTTTTTTTAGAAATTCCGCTGGCAACGGCTCGCCTCCCAGTTCCTGCACCCGCTTCGCCTTTACCCAAGCTTCGGAATAGCGCTCCTGATCATAGAGCGACATCGCCCACTCGCGCCAAGCCGACGCAAAATTGGGGTCGTTATCGACGCTTTCGGTGAAGCGAGAATTGGCCAAGACGAAATGCTGGGCGCGGTCGAGCTGCTTATCGGCGGGCAAGCGTACAGCGTACTCGGAATGCAGTGCGCCCAAGTCGGCGAGCAATGCAGGGCGCTGGGCGGGCTCGTCGATCAGAGTGCGTGCGGTTTCAAGCTGCTCAATCGCTTCGATCAAGCGGCCGCGCTCGCTCAGGGCCGCGCCGAAACCCCAGAACGCGCCGTAGTATTTCGGATTCATCAACCAGGCCTGATTAAATCGTTGCATGGCGACATCGACCTGCTTGGCGCGCAGCGCCGTCCAACCTTGCGCCGCAAACGCGACACTTCCCGCCGCACGGTTTCTAAATCTCAGCGTGTTGTCGCGAACGAACCCCTCATCGGCGGACTTCTGCGCTTCCGAGCGGGGAATCTTCGGCTGGCCGTACATCGGCAACGTGTCCGGGTTCGGTGCGACCTCGGCAGCCGGCCCCAGGTCGACCCAAAGAACCAGTCCGCACAGCAAGACGATGAAAGGTTGAAAATAAAACTTATCGAGACATCTCATTGAATCCATTACCTTCAGCGCAATATCACTACTTTTTTGCATAGAAGCAAATTGTCAGCTTGACACTCAAAAAGTTCTAAGGCTATTTTGACGCCAAATCAATTCATGGGAGCAAACAAATGATCCAAGGACTCAAAGACAAGGTTGTCATCGTCACCGGCGGCGGTCATGGCATTGGCCGCGCCTATTGCCACGGATTCGCCGAAGCCGGCGCTAAAGTCGTCGTCGCTGACATCGACGCGCCGGCGGCGGACAAAGTCGCCGGCGAAGCCGTCAAACAGTTTGACGGCAAAGCGCTTGGCGCCAAAGTCGACGTCGCCAACGAGCAGTCGACCAAAGACATGGCAAAGCTAACGCTCGATAAATTCGGTCGCATCGATGTATTGGTCAATAACGCGGCGATTTTTTCGACGATTCCGATGAATCGCGGCGGCATCGATACCATCGATCCAGCGGAATGGGACCGGATGATGACGGTCAATCTCAAAGGTTTATTTTTCTGCACCCGCGCCGTCTTGCCGACCATGCGCCAACAAAAATCAGGCAAGATCATCAATATCTCTTCTGGCACCGCGCTCAACGGCAGCGCCGGGCGAATTCACTACGTGACATCGAAAGCCGGCGTCATCGGCTTCACGCGCACGTTGGCCCGCGAAGTCGGCGACGACAACATCAACGTCAACGCGATCGCGCCGGGCTCGACGCTTTCGGAGGAAAATCCCACCGAAGAAGTGCTCAAAATGCGCGGCGCGCGCTTGGCCGATCGCGCCTTGAAGCGCGTGCAGTTGCCCAAGGACTTGGTCGGCACCATGCTCTTTCTCGCCTCGCCGCTGAGCGATTTTATGACCGGTCAAACCGTCGCCGTCGACGGCGGCGTGGCTTTTCTTTAGACGTTCCAAAGCATGGCAAGTTACCAACACCGCACGATTCTGGTCGGCGACGTCAAGACCCATTTCCTCGAAGCCGGCAGCGGGCCCGATCTGGTTCTGCTCCATGGCGGCGAGTACGGCGCGTCAGCGGAAATCACCTGGCGCTACAATATCGACGCGCTGGCTAAACGTTTCCATATCGTGGCGCCGGATATTTTGGGCTGGGGTCAAACCGATAAACTCTACAGCTTCACCGACCCGGCGGGCTTGCGCATCAAGCATGTGCAGCGCTTTCTGGAAATATTGGGCATCGGCAGAGCATTCTTCGTCGGCAATTCCGCCGGCGGCGGCTTGGTTCTGCGCGCTTCAGTGCGCACTCCAGCGCCGTTTCAGATTCAAAAAATGGTGACCATCTGCGGCAACGCCAGCGTGTTCAAGACCAACTCCCAAGCCGACTTGGAAAACTACACCCCGTCGCCGGAAAATATGAAAAAGATCGTCGCGCTGCTCTACCACGACGCCAAGTGGCAGAGCGAGGAAAATATTCGCGAGCGCTACGCCAGCTCGATCATCCCCGGCGCATGGGAAACGTTGTCCGCCGCGCGTTTGCGCAGTCCGGCGCACCAAGTGCGCTCGACAACCGAAGAGTTCGTCAAGCAGCTAGCGCAATTGACTACGCCGCTGCTGATCATGTCGTGTGATCACGATCTGCTCAATCAGAGCGATTGGGACGTAAACTTTCAAAAGATCGTCTCAGGCTCAAGAGTTTATCGTTTCAAACGCTCGGCGCACGAACCCCAGATCGAGGAGACCGAAGAGTTTAACCGTGTGCTAACGGAGTTTTTGCTGGGTGAGGGTCGCCCATGAGTAATGAAGGGATCAGACAGATCCGCCGGATCAGACCGATCGGTCTGATCTTTTTTGTCAGCCTGTTGACGGTGGGTAACGCACACGCCCAACTGACCCGCCTGAAAACTTCCTACAGCGCGCTGACCGCCAACATGGCGGCGTATTGGCTCGCGAAGGAAGCGAAGATCTTCGAGAAACACGGCCTGAGCGTCGATGTCGTGCTAATCGAAAGCGGCGTTACCACGGTGCAAGCGCTCACCGCCGGCGAAACCCAGATCGCCATGGGCGGCGGCACCGTGGCGGTGAGCAGCAACTTGGCCGGCAGCGACATCGTGTCGATCTCCAGCATCGAAAGTCGCATGCCGTATGCGCTGCTGGCGCAAAAAGAGACTAAAACCATCGAGCAATTGAAGGGCAAACGGTTAGCCGTGTCACGCTTCGGCAGCGCCTCTGATTTGGCGGCGCGCTTGATTCTGCAGCGCTACGGCCTCACGCCCGACAAAGATGTGACGATTCTTCAGACCGGCGGCACCAGCACTCGATTATCGGCCTTGAGCAAGCGCAGCGTTGATTCGACGGTTTTGACCCCGGAGTTTTTTAGCCTCGCCAAGAAGGCCGGCTTCGCCATACTGGTCGACCCGACCCAATATGACATCCCCTTTCCTCAGCTCGAAGTGATCACCAGCCGGGCTTTTCTCAAAACCCAACCCGATGTCGTGACGCGCTACATGCGCGCAATCATCGAAGGCATCTACACGGTCAAGCAGAATCCCGAGCCGTCGATCAACGCGCTCAGAAAATATTTGAAAATCGATGATCGCGAAGCTTTGGAAGAAGTCTATCGGCTTTACAAAGAACTGTATCAGCCTATCCCGCATCCATCGCCTGCCGCGATCCAAACCCAGCTTACCTGGATGGCCGAGCGTGACCCACGCGCAAAAAATGCCAAGCCCGAGCAGTTCATCGACGGGACGATTTTGCGCGAGATCGAAAAGAGCGGCTTTGCTGCCAAGCTCTATCAGAAATGATTTCGCTACCGGCTTAGTGACAAACCGGCATATTCGCCGACCTGGTCATCTCGGTAAAATCTGAGAGTCGTTTTTCTCTTTTTTTCGTTCGCAACTCGAAAATCACACAGCTCTAACGCGCCGCGCTTTGAGCGACCGGTTTCAAATAATTCTGCACCGCATATTGGCCGTTCTTGCGGCCCATCGCAGCGCCGACCTCGCCGGAGGTGCGGTAATGCACACCATCATAAACTCGAGCATTGACGACTTCCGTGACGTAGTCGGATAGCTTGGAAAATTTACGTGTCACTCCCGGCGCGGTCGTGCTGGTCATCGTAAACGTTGGCACGGCGTCGCCGAAAAACGCCTCGAGTACACTGGCTGCACTACTCTGGGAGATACAGTGGGCGCAGGGATATTCCGGGTGCATGGGCGTTGCTATAAACGGCTCCCACGTCGGATCTCGCTCGGTAGCATTGTTACCGTCTAGGTCTGCATTACGGATCGCCGTCACCGGGCGCCAGAAGTTGTAGGTGTATTTAGCATCGAAGATGGCGATCCCAGCATCGGCCGTTGCCATGGAGAAGAGCGCGAACAAGCGCGCGTTATCTAAAATATCGAGTCCTTTAGCCGCTGAAAGCTGACGTACCACCGGGTTGTACGTCGCTGGTCCTGTCAATTCCCAAAAGCGAGCGATATCGGTCTGCTCCGTTGTACGCACCGAACCGGTCTTTGCTCCCAAGTTTTTTACTTCGCTGAAGTCCTTTGCCCACTGTGCGCCTTTGAGCGAGTAAGGCGCCGGCGGCCGCAACTGACTACCGGACTTAAGCGAAAAAGGTTTCATGGCGCCAACACTTGAATTAATTGGGAAAACAGTTGGAACGTACTTGCCAACGACCGTGAACGGCCGGTAGGTGTTGGGCGCGTCCGAACCGTCGTCACGCCGTTCGCTGACTATAGCAGTGCCGCTCTGTTGGCCGAGTTGAACGCCTTGGGATTTGGATGTTCCCTCCGGCACGGTCGCGAGCGATGCTTGGAGCGCCTTATCCAGTTCCGCAGTTTGCTCGGGATATATCCGGACCAAAACGGTATGGGCGGCGCTCGCGGCTGCGGCATCGCGCGACGTGCCAGCATCCGCCGATAACCGCGCTCGATAAGGCGTGTAACGCGGCTCGATCGAATTGACCGCCTCGAACATTGCCAAATGAACCATCGTTATGGCTCTAGCGGTCGGAGTATTCCCGACGCGCGCCTTAGCACCGGCGTTGACCGCCATTTCGTTCCAATCGGCGATGATGTCCGCCTTCACTGACGAGGCTGCCATCGCTACGACGAACACAATCAGCAGCGATTTAGTAAAAGTTTTCATAGTCCCCTCCGTAGAGAAACGTTTCCAGTCCAGCCGATATCTACGCACCCAGCGCACGGCGAAGTCGCAGACTCCGCCGTGCGCTAGTTTCATCTGACAGTTTTAGTGCCCCGGCAACACTCTCACATAACCGAACATGCCGTCGTCAACGAAATGATTCGTCCGCGCACAGATTACCAGATAAGTGCCGGGCTTTGAGAACTTCACTACTTCAACGCCGTCGCGCCGAGTCGCAGAAGCAACGGGAGGAATAGCGGTAGAAACATGGCATGGCCCCCTATAGATTCGTCTATTGGAGTCACTGAGAACTCCACCGGCGTTAGTAGCACAAGCTTCATTCACCGTTAGTGTGGCAGGGTTATCCACTTCTATCGTTGTATTGATGTCACTAGGTTGGTGTCCGTTATCGTAAACGCTGACGATGTGCTGGCCGCTAATGATGAAATTGACTGCACCACCTGCCTTTATGGTCGCAATGTTAGGAATGAGCTCATGGTTGTTACCCAATCCGCCCGCCGGGTCACCCAGCAACCTATTCAGTGTTGGCGATGGAAGGTCGGGATCATTCGGGTCCCACTGACCAAAGCTTACAGTTGCGTTGGCCATGGGACCGTCGATCGCCGTCGCCGAGGAAGAGATCAGGCCGATACCACAGAAACTCAAAATTCCGATCATCGATAGTATTGAACGTTTCATTTGTGTCTTCTCCACTATTTTCAAGCTCATAAAAGTAATCGTTCACAACCAACTCCATGGCGCTCACCATTCGCCCCCTCAACGGCCCACGGAGAACCGTCATGGGACGATGTTCAACCGGGCGGACCGCTTTGCGCCGCTCTTCTCAGAGAATCTATTTTCTCCATCGATAACTGTTCCCTTCCAAGGAATGAGGCGCGACGACTGCCGGAGGCCGGTCGGCACGCGCGTCAGTATTTGCTGCAGACTGCTTTCCAGCTCGTGCGCGGTCATGAGCCCTTCGAACTTCGCCCGGATGATTCCGCCACCATCGACGATAAATACCCATGGCTCCGTATCGAGCTGCCACTCTTCGACGGTCGAAAACATTTTCTTCTCGCCGAAGTCCTGCCAGATCTCTTGATGCGTAAATGCCACTCGTTTACCAAAAGCAGGAAGCAACGTCCGCACGATATCGACCACCGGTCCGCACATGCGGCTCGTACAGAACTGCGGCGTGGCGAAAACAATTAACTGCGGCTTGCGCTGGGCGATGGCGTCGGCGATGCGGACCTGGTGCAGCCGAGCATCGGGCTTGGGGCTGGTATCGATCTGACGTAAATTCTTGACATCGCGGGCGATGAGATTACGGCTCCGGGGCGCAGCGGAACCGACCGCTGGCGTTGGCGAGTTGTCTTGTACTGTAACCGCAAAACGCACCGGCTCAACAGCGCCGTTGCTCTGGCTCACATGCAATTCGACGCCCCAATCCCCGCCGCGAGAAAAACTCAGTTGCGCAACGTAAAGCCCGCGCACCATCGAGTCGTCCCCATGCACATGTGCCGTGCCGTCGGCATGGCGATGCAGTGCACGCTCTTGTTTCACTTTAGAAACGGTTTGATATGGAACTTGGACTTCGGCAGCAAGATTCGCTTCCGATCCATCGAGGGAAAAGAGACGCAGCATCACGTCCGCGCGTTCGATAAGCTTTCCGGCCTTTAACAGGCCGAAGGCGAAACGATTGCTACCGACAACTAACTCTGCAGTCGTGACCAGCGGCTGAATCGCTTCATCGCGGCTTGAATCCGCCGTGCCGTTACTCGGCATACACGAGAGCGTCAGACTCACAAGAAAAAGAATAAGAGTGTAAGATCGCTTCAGGCTTCCCACGTGTTCCCCCACCAGAAGATGAAGGAGCAACACTGATGCCACGAAGAGGTAGAGCGCCGCTGGCGCTTATCTGAATGGAATCTGAAAGGAATTTGCTATTGGGTCATCGTCGACAGAAACCAATAGCAACTTATTAGGGACGTTTGGTTTACGAATTGACTACTTTGAGAGTTTGTCTGCTTGATGGATTTCGCGAAAGCGCTGCTTGTTATAAGACTGCGAGATCAGCCTAGAACAATCGCGGGCCGGCGTTTGCCGAAACCAGTTATCTGCTCGAATGCGTGGGCGAGCTGTAGCACACCGAGGTCGTCACGATAGCGGCCGACTATCTGGATGCCGACCGGCAAACCGTCTTCGGTAAATCCCGCCGGCACTGAAAGCGCCGGACAAAAAGTTGAAGTAATCCAATACGCCGACTTCATCCAATCGAGATAGTTCTCCATCTTTGCGCCTTCGATCTCGCGCGGCCAATCGATGGATGCATCGAAGGGCGGTACTTGATTGACCGCACAAAGGACAAATTCATATTTCTCCTGAAAGCGGCGCATGCGCTGCATCAGCTCGCCGTGTAGGCTCATCGCTTTGGCGATCTCAGCGCCAGTGAGATCGCGACCGGACTCGATCTGCCACACCGCTTCGTCTTTCATACGGCCGCGATGCTCGGCGAGCAACGGACCGAGTGTGTGATAGTAATGCCACGCCCGCAGCGTGAGAAATACTTCGTCCGCGCCGCTAAGATCGGGAACGGCGTCTTCGACGACGCAGCCAAGATCGGCGAAAGTTTTACGTTGCGCGGCCAAGACTGAACGAACCCGTCGGTCGAGCGGTAAGCCGCCCAAGTCGGGACACCACGCGACTCGCACGTTGTTTAAATCGCGATCCAATGGCCGTGCAAACACTGTGGGATCGGAAGGATAAACCGCGGGATCGCGCGGGTCGGCGCCGGCCATGACACTCAGTAAGAATGCAACATCAGAGACCGAGCGCGCCATCGGTCCTTTGACTGTGAATCCCAAGAACGGCAACGCCACTGGCGCGGACGGCACCAAGCCGACGGTCGGCCGCAACGCGACGATGTTGTTGAAGTTGGCTGGATTGCGCAGCGAGCCGCCGAGATCGCTGCCGCTGGCTAATGGCAGCAGGCCAGCCGCAAGCGCAGCACCTGCGCCGCCACTAGAGCCGCCGGCGGTTTTGCTAAAGTCATACGGATTCAGCGTGGTTCCGTAAACTTGGTTGTAGGTATGCGAGCCCATGCCGAACTCAGAAACGTTGGTCTTGCCGATCGCGATCACTCCGGCGCCACGCAAGCGCTCGACCAGTACTGAATCTTCGCTCGGCATGAAATCTTTAAAGATCGGCGAGCCGCGCGTCATCGGAAAGCCAACTGCGGCATCTAATTCTTTGAAAGCGAACGGCAGGCCATGCAGCGGTCCCACGTCGTCACCGCGAGACAATCGTCGGTCGGCCTCGTTGGCGAGCGCAAGGCACTTCTCATCATCGAGCTTGGCGACGATGGCGTTCATCTTGGGATTGAGCCGCGCGATTTGGTCGAGAAATGCGGCCATGACTTCGCGCGCCGAGACAGCGCGTGAACGCAGCAGTTGCGTCAACTCACGAGCGTTGGTGAAACAGAATTCACTGCCCATCAATTAGCAAGTAGTGTTAGATTCCCGATTCTTTCGCACCGACCGGTGGCGTGGCGGTGTTCTTGCTAATCTGATTGACGTCCCACAGGTTGGAGAACTTTAGGGCGCGCGGGCAGTGACTGTAGGACTCTTCGACATCGAGCAACAGGCCCTGAAGAACTTCCGCCTTCTCGTCAGGATTGCTGACCTCCAACCGCACATTATTGAGTTCGTCCCTATCGATTACCTTGACCCTACCGTTGATCCTAACTGTGCTGTTGTGACCAGGGATGAAAAACACCAAGCCTACTTTGGCATTGCTCTCAACGTTGCCGTAACCGTGAAATAGCTTGTTACCGGCAACGTCAGGGATGAACAATTGCTTATCGTTGAGGATTTTGACAAAGCCTGGCAATCCGCCCTTGGGTGACGCATCGCAATCACCGTTGGAGTTGCTGGTGGCCATGACACAAAACGGCGAATTGCGAATAAAATCCTGAATCCAAGGAACCATGGCCGGGCGCACTTTCCCCAGGGTCCGCTCAATCGGATAGCCGAATTGTTCTTGATATTTGTTGGTCATCGCTCCTCCTGGCTCTCCTGAAGTCTACTGCTTCGGCTCGAGAAAGCTCAACCGCTCCGCCATCGGCGTTTCGGGAAAGACATAACCGCAAGACTTGCACGTGCGAATTTTTGGGTCGGCGTTAAATTCACCGTAGACCGCCGACACCTGCGACGGGATATCACCTTGATTGACGATGCGCGAAAGCACCAATTCGTCGCACTCTTCGCAGTACCAGGCGAACTCTTCTTTCTCTTCTTGTCGTCGTTTGCGTTCGATCACCAACCCCCAGGTGTTTTCAAAGCGCCGCGGCGAGTGCGGTGTACCACCGGGCAAGACGAAGATTTCCCCTTCTTTGATCGTCACGCTTTGGCGCCGTTCGCCTTGCGGCTTGACCACCAGCTCCATCTCGCCTTGCACTTGATAGAAAAACTCGTCGCCGGGTTGAATATGAAAGTCCAACCGAGTGTTCGGCCCACGCAGGATCATGACGAGAAAATCTTTGTGATGAACCAGCAACTGATTGGTCCGGAACGGTGGATTGAACAACTGCGCGTTGTCTTTAACCCACTTCTTCAGATGAAACGTCGAAAGCAACTCCATTACTGATCCTCAATGGGGCGCTCCAGATTGAATCGATCTTCTTTGCGCCCTTGGCGGTTAACTATCCTACCTCTTGAGCTTCGCGCATTCCCGCGCCACGCCGTCAGTGAGCGCCCACCAGATCGACAAACCTTTGCGCAGCGCCTTGACCACTCGGACTTGCAGTTCGTTGGTGGTGGCGAATTGCTCGACCAGTTCGTAACCGATATTGCTGTGCTCGGTGTCCGCTTCGCCATGCTCGGCGAAGAATTCGATATCGTGCGGCTTCAGACCATAGTGATCGCGAAATGTTTTGAAGAATTTGCCGCCGGTCAATTGATTCGAGAACTCGTTGCAGCAATTCGTCGATGCGACCTGTTCGAGAATATGGTTGCTGCGTAGCGCGATATCGAGCCAACCGACACGCGCGAGCACCGTCGTCGGCAAGAAGTCCTCTTCCGTTTCGCGCCGTTCTAATTCGCCTGCTGGAATACCGATGGCCTCGCCATAACGGAGAAAGAGCGCCCGATGGCCCAAGACTGCGCGCGGAGAATCTTCGAAGTAGGTGTAACCGACTTCAGAATGGATGACATCGACGAATTTTTTATGAATCTCCGGATCGTGAATGCCGGAAAGCTGGCAGCGCACCAACTTGGCGGTATTGATCGCGACGTTGTACGCAAAGATACCCCAGGCCTCCTTCGCCCAAACGCGCACGGCTTCGATGGGCAGCTTGCCTTCGTAGAGATCGAGATAGAATGGATGATAAAGCCGCGCGTGGCGATGCTTCACCTCGTCCATCAAGACTTGGCATAATTCCTTGGTCGGCAAAGTCTTTCCGCTCAGCACCGCTTCGATTGACATGATGCACTTCTCCTGGGTTTGTCCGAAATCTAACGCATAGCCCTTTTTCGGCTATCGAATTTGAATTTGTTGGCGTTGCAGGCGATCTCGACCCGATTGCCATCAGGATCGAGAAAGCTGATCGACCGGTTGCCCGCGACCACCAGCGTCTCCGGACCGCTGACGATGGGAATTTTTCGCCGCTTTAAAATCGGATAGAGCCCATCGATGAGTTCGTTGCGGTCGACGTAGATACAAAAATGATGCAGCTTGGCTAAGCCCACGCCGCTGACATGCTTGGCGCCCTTCGGCAGCGCTTGGAGCGCGATATCGTGATGTTCGCGGCCATAGCTCAAAAATGTCATCTTCGTGTGCAAGTTGCGCGCCGAGACTTTCAAACCAAGCACCGAAGTGTAAAATCGCTCGGACTTCTTGAGATTGGCGACGTTGAGCACGATGTGACCGAGTGCCCCATTGGTGACCAGCATGCTAAAAGCATTAATGGCCGGCGCCAGATGTGTCAAGCGCCACGCGGCAGGCACAAGGCTTATGTGTTACAACATGCTCGATCTTGCGCGATCGTTAATCGATGGTGATTGACAGTCGTTTTATGGATAGGCGATATATCGAAGAGCTTTCAGGAGCGGGGGTTTAACAATGAAAATCATGGTTGTCATGGGCGAGTATCCACCTGAAGAAGGCGAACGGCGCCGCCAGGCAGTCTTGCGCTGCGCTTCGCCGGGGACTGAAATCGGTTTTGATGTAATCAAGGCGACGTTCTTTCGTCATTCCAACTCCCAGGTCAACTCCCTTTCCGCCGGGCCGTTAGTCGCCGAGATCGCCGTGAAAGCGGAAGCCGAGGGCTATGACGCGGTTGTGCCATTCGGCACTCTGGATGCCGGCGTCGAACTAGCTCGCAATCTTGTGCGCATTCCAATGGTCGGCGCGGGACAGGCGGTGCTTCATCTGGGTGCGCAATTAACTCATCGCCTGGGCGTGGTCGCCTATGAAGACAAGAGCATTCCATTCATGCGCAAGCAGATGCACGCGTGGCGCGTTGCCGACAGCGTCGTCGGCATGCGTGGTATCGGCATCCCGCTGCCGGAAAGCACGAAGAATCGCGAAGCGATGCGCGGCCGCTTCATCGAAGTCGCGCGCGAGCTGATCGACAAATACGACGCTGAAATCATCGTGCCCATGGGCGTGACCATGGTACCGGTGCAATATTCGCCCCAGGAAATGGCAAAAGAGCTCGGCGTGCCGGTGATGGACGCGCTCAAGACCAGCATTCAGACCGCCGAGATGATGGTGCGGATGGGGCTGACGCATAGCGTACGGAGTTATCCCCGGCCGGCAGTGAACTGATCTGTGACTAACGATCCGCAAGCGATCCATGAACACGTCCCGAGAACGACTCGACAAGTATCAAAGGTCACGACGCTGGGCGATGACGTGTGGAATCCTGGCTAGCACTGTTTTTCTGATCATCTTAGCTCTGGGTTATTACGCGCTGTATGTCCCGGGAGAGAGTCGAGAGATATCGGGGACTATAGTGTCCTTCGAAACTAAGGCAGACGGCGAAAGTCCACGGGTCAGATCTCTAATTCATGTTCGGCTCGACGATGGAGTCACCGCAAGCGCAACGATTGGCGCTCACGTGTTCGCGAGAGCCGGCAGTAGAGTGAGGCTTAAGGCAACTAAAATGCCAATTCTAGGAATAGAATGACACCGGTTCATAGCTTTCGAAGAACAAAGTAATACAGGCGAGAAGTTCCTGCAAAAGTGAGAGCTTTAAGCAGGACTGTCTGGATGCCGGCTCTCGTCGGGCCTCAGGATTGGCGCGCTATCGGCTATTAGCCTTAATGCTGGCTTTCAACAAAGGAAAAAGAATATTAAACGGCTGCTATCGATTCTTTTTGTCTCGCCTGTGCCGCTTTGGTCAAGCCATTCGCTGTTCGCCGCGCCGAGTACAGCGATTTGCCAAGGTGATAAAATTTGTCGATGATAAGATTAGCGTCATCATCCCGCAATTCTTCAAGCCCATCGTGCTAGACTAGGTGCACACTTCGCCGATTGCGCCGCCGCGGCGCCGCTTTAAGATTAGTCGATAACTTGCTAGAACTGTCGATAACGTTTCGAGTCCATGCTCCCAACGTTTAGCAAGACACTGTCGGTGTCTGCCACGATCGCTGCACTCGACTTCGCTAATTCATTGCCAAGAGGATCATACCATCATGCTGAGAGCTGGAATCGTCGGTCTGCCCAACGTCGGCAAGTCGACTTTGTTTAATGCGATCACACGCACGCGCAAAGCCGAAGCGGCCAATTATCCGTTTTGCACCATCGATCCCAACCTCGGCATGGTCACGGTCCCGGATGCGCGGCTCTATGTTTTGCAACAGATGGTCAAAACCAACGTCGTCATTCCGGCGGTGATCGAATTCGTCGACATCGCCGGTCTGGTCAAAGGAGCCAGCCAAGGCGAGGGACTGGGAAATAAATTTCTCACCCATATTCGCGAAGTGGACGCCATCGTCCAGGTCGTCCGCTGCTTCGAAGATCCAGACGTTCATCATGTTTCAGGCAACATCGATCCGGTGCGCGACATCGAGGTCATCAACACCGAGCTCATGCTCGCCGATCTCGAATCGGTAAAAAAACGCCGTGAGCGTATCGCCAAAGACCTCAAGCGCGGCGACAAAGCCGCCGCCGCGGAAGATGCGGTGCTGGAAAAGATCGAGGCTGACCTCGACCAAGGCAAGCCCGCCCTCAACGTCAACCTCACACCGGAGGAACGCGCGCTCTCGAATCCATTGTTCCTGCTCAGCGACAAGCGCACGATCTTTGCCTGCAACGTCAAGGAATCCGATCTTGCCAACGCGGACCAGAATCCTTACGTCCAAAAAGTGCGCGATTACGTAAAAACCCATCTCGCCTGCGAAGCGGTCGTTATCAGCGCGCAGATCGAGAGCGATCTGGTCGATCTCGAACCGGCCGAAGCCGAGCTGTTCCTCAAAGAGTTGGGCGTCCAAGAGAGCGGCATCGGCGCGCTCATCCGCGCCACCTATCATCTGCTTGGCTTACGCACGTTTCTCACCGCCGGGGAAAAAGAAGTGCGTGCGTGGACGATTCACGCCGGCGACACGGCGCCCAAGGCCGCCGGCGTCATCCACTCCGACTTCGAACGCGGCTTCATCAAGGCGGAAACGGTTTCTTACGATGATTTGGTGCAGTGCGGTTCAGTCGCCGCCGCGCGCACCAAAGGCTTGTATCGGATGGAAGGAAAAGACTACGTCGTCGCCGACGGCGACGTGATGTTATTCAAGTTCAATGTGTAGCGACTGTTTCACGCTTCAATGCACCCGTTCGACGAGTCGCACCCCCGTATCACGAGTAACCGGGTACGTAATCGTTTCGCAGCAGATTCTGGCCGAAATTTTCCCATCCTCACTCTGTCCAATTTGCACATTTTCAAGTCTGGAATGAAAGCTACATCCACATTATACTATCGTCAAATTTTGCTCGGAGGCCTTATGTACTTATTAGCTATGCTTCTCATGTTATCTATTACGGCCTGTGCCACGACGCCGCTGACAATCAAACAGGCCTCCATCGTGCCCGCTTCTCGTGTATTGGCACCGCAGTGGTTAACTCGGACATCGAGTTCGGGCAGCCTCATCGTAAAGCGTGACAGTGGTTTCATGGGGTCGGCCTGTACGATTCGAGTTTTTCTAGATGCCGCACCGGTCGCAGATCTCGCGGCGGGAGAGATGGTCGAACTATTCGTATCACTGGGGGAACATAACGTCGTTGCTAGTTCCAACGGCATTTGCGGCGGCGGCACTCCGGAAGCGGTAGTTGTGATCATGCCGGAGCGTCAGCGAATCCTGCGAATTGCGAGTGGTCAGAGCGGAGACATTTTCCTGCAGCCGAGCGCGTTCTGAAACCGCTGCAAATTGAAATCACAACACTAGGGTTACCCGTGATGAGAACACTAGGTTACGTGCTAGTTTTGCAATACTTTTAGTTCGAACTTCCCCTCCTTGTCCTGACTAATCTTCCCGTTCTCATATAGGCGCGCCACTGCGTTCGCGACAGTCTTGTAATCCGCCTTGGGAAACTTTTCTAAAAGGTCAGCGAAGAAACAATGTGACTTGCCGAGTGCTGCGACGATCTTTTCAACAAGTGAATCTACAGTTTCTGTTGTCTTGGCTTCCGCCTTCGGTTTTACCATCGTGTCAGCCAGGCCGACATAGTCGCTCAACTTGACCTTGTCTTGATTGAAATAAATGATCCGTGTGTAACGCTCTGCTGGAATATTTTCTGGAATCGTCGCGTCGATACCCATTTTTGCCGTAGTAGGAATCTTTCCGTGCTGCGGCAATGGCAGCGACGGGTCCAACGGTTTCGAGCGCGCGTTGGAGACAATCGACGACATCGCGGTCGGCTTGCACTCTGGTCGCGACCGCCCATTCGACGTCGACGGGATCGAAGACGTCGATATCGTCATCAACGATCGTTACATGCTTGATGTCGGCGATCGACAAGAGCGCCATGATCGCGTTCTTGCCGTCGCCGGGGACTTTCTTGATCGACGCGATAATGTGCCAATGGCAGCAGCCGCCGGGGGTGACGTTGATCGCTTTGGTTTGCACGCCGGCTTCGAACAGCACACGGCGCGCTGCGGCTTCGTAGATCGGCGCCGACATCCAGATATTTTCCCAGGGCATCTGCAGCGCGTAGTACATCGCGTCTTTGCGGTGCATGATCGATTTGATGCGCACCCGCGGGTTCATGTGCATGCCGCCCATGAGCCGGTTGAATTCCGAGAACGGTCCTTCGGTGTGCACCCAACCTTCGGGAAGAATCTCCCCTTCTAAAACAATCTCAGCGTCGGCGATGCACGGCACCGGCACGGTCTCGCCGTCGGCAAGACGCAGCGGCTCATTGCGCAAGCCGCCGGCGAATGTCAGCTCGTTGACGCCGAGGTTGGCTTTGAACGTCGATGCGACGAGTTCGTACGGATGGGTGCCGATGGAGATCGATATCGGCAGTGCTTTCTTTTTCGCCAAGGCGCGCTCGGCGAACTTGCGCATGTTGTTGGGCGTGACGATGTCGATGCCGGTGATATTTCTCTCTTTGAGCATGAGGCGGTAAATGCCCGCGTTGATGCCAAACTCCGGGTCCTCGGCGATGACCACGCCGGCCGTGATCATCGGCCCGCCGTCCATGATCGAGAACACCGGCACCGGCAGGTCGAAGAGATTTACTTTCTTGCCGGTGTGAACAACTTCCTTCACCGGCGCGTTGGCGACGCGCTTCGGCTGGATCGGTTTGTCCATCGCCTTGCCGAGCTTGTCGCCGATATTTTCATAAGCGACGCCCATGCCCAGAGCGATGCGGCTGCGCGATTGCAGCAGGCCGGAGACCACCGGCATGGAATAGCCCGGTAAATTCTTAAACAGCAGCGCCTTCTCCGACTGCGCGACCAAAGCGGCGACATCGCGTAGATCCACCGGCTTGGTAATTTCCAACAACTCGTCGTTTCTACGCAGCGTGTTAATGTAGTCGCGAAAGCTCGCTTTCATGTTTTATCTCCTTGCCGCAACCATATTCCGGAGAAGATCATTTAACCGCCAAGAACGCAAAAGTTAGCCAAGAAATTCCTTCGTCAGCTTCACGGTGCAGGCATCGTTCCTCTTCTTTCGCCAGTGCAATACCATGTGTTATAAGCGCAATGATAATCTTGCACGAGTGAGAGGTTTTTCTATGGCTTCCTTCGGACTAACTTTGGCCAACCGCGGCGTGATCATTGGCGCGGTGACGGTTCCCGACCTATTCGACATGGCCAAGCGCGGCGAAGATTCGGGTGCGTTTAGCGCTGTCTGGGTCGGCGATAGCTTGCTGGCAAAGCCGCGCTTGGAATCCATCGCACTGTTGTCGGCTCTAGCGGTGGTTACCAAGAAAGTAAAACTCGCCGTCGGCTGCATGGCGACCTTTCCGCATCGTCATCCGGCATTACTTGCACAACAGTGGGCCAGCTTGGACGTGATCTCCGGCGGCCGCTCTTGGCTCGCTGTCTGTCTCGGCGGCCCCAATGAACAGAGCCCGGCGCAAGCGCTCGAACATAAAGTCATGGGCATCAAAGACACCGAACGCGTTGGCCGCCTTGAAGAAGGTATCGTCATACTGAAAAAGTTTTTTCACGAAGAGAAGGCGTCGCACAAAGGGCGCTTTTACGAATTCGAGGGCGTGACCATTCAACCGCGCCCGGTGCAAAACCCGCTGCCGATCTGGATCGCCAGCAATCCCACCGGCCTCACCTGGAAAGATGGCGCCAGTGCGCCTTCACCTGCCGTCGAAAAGGGGCTGCGCCGCGTGGCGAAATACGCGGACGGTTGGATGACCAACAAAGTGACGCCGGAAGAATTCAAATCCCAGTGGACGCGTATCTTGGCGATGGCCAAGGAAGAAGGCCGCGACCCCACGAAGATCGGCAGCTCGCTCTACCACAACATCAACATCAATGAGAACCGTCAGACGGCGCTGGATGAGAGCAAGGCGTTTCTCGACAAATACTACACGTCGAATTTCAGCATGAAGTTCGTCGAAGGATTCACCACGGCGGGACGCCCGCAGCAGTGTATCGATGAACTCAAAGCCTACTTCGCCGCGGGCATTGAGCATATCACCCTGCGCATGACCTCTTGGGATCAAGGCGGACAGCTTAAACGTTTTCTTGAGGAAGTGGTGCCGGCCTTCAAATAAACTGCAATTAAATCAAGAGCTAATAGGCAATGATAAAAGGGATCGATCATCTAGTTGTGGTCGTGAAAGACCTTGATCGAGTCGCCAAGGACTACGAACAGCTAGGCTTCACCGTAGTCCCTGGCGGCCAGCATCCGGTGGGCAGTCATAACGCCTTGATCTCGTTCCAAGATGGTTCGTATTTGGAAATCATCGCCTTCTATCGCGATGCCATCGATCACCGCTGGTGGGAACCGCTTACCAAGGGCGAGCGCTTGGTCGACTTTTGTTTTCAGACGGACGATCTCACCGGCGACACCCAAAAACTTCACGACGCCGGCGTGACAATCAATAACCCCGTGCCATGGTCGCGGAAACGGCCAGACGGCTATGAGCTTAAGTGGCTACTAGCGCTCGCCACCGGTAGCCATCGTGGCGTCGCGCCGTTTCTCATCGAAGATGTAACGCCGAGACCCGAGCGCATTCCCCGACAGTGGAACCATAAGAACGGTATAACCGGCATCGAAAGTATAACCGTCGCTGTCGGCGAGATGGGCCTAATCGAAAACTGTTATGGCGCGCTGCTCGGAGCACCGGGCAAGCCGATTAGCGAGCCGACTCTTGGCGCTGACGGCTTACGATTCAAAGCTGGTCCGCATGTGTTGGACTTTCTGTCGCCGCGCAGTGCCGACAGCCCATTGGTCAATTGGCTTCGGGAATATGGTCCGTCGCCCTACTCGGCTGTTCTTAATACTAGCTCGCCAACGACAATCTCATTCGACGCGCGGCTAACCCACGGCGCCAATTTGCTCGCAAAGCTGCCGCCTAATCTTGCAGGAGGGATTCGATGACCCTACCGGAAAAGCTTGCCTTGGCATGCCGCATACTCGCCATGCAGGGACACAACGACATGATCTACGGCCATGTATCAGCGTTAACAGATAAACCCAACGAATACTGGATCAAAGGTTCGGGCATCGGTCTCGAAGAAGCGACCGAAGACGACATGGTGCTCATCGACTTTGAAGGCAACACGCTTGCCGGCAAGCGCAAGCGGCATAACGAATTTCCGATCCACAGCGAGGTGTACCGCACCAATCCGGCGATCAAATGCGTGATTCATACTCATCCGACCTACTCGACAATCATCGCGTCATCCGAGCACCGGCTCCTGCCGATCACCAATCTAAGCTGCGCCTTCTATCCACCGGCGATCAATAAATTCGAGGAATCCTCCGATTTGATCGTCACCGCCGAGCAAGGCACGGCCGTGGCAAAACTACTCGGCGAGCATAAGATCGTGCTGCTGCGCAATCACGGTATCGTCGTAGCCGGCACGTCCATCGAAGAGGCCTGCATTCGCGGCGTCCTGCTCGAACATAGCGCCAAGACCCAAGTCGCCGCGGCGTCGATGGGCGCGTTCTCTTGGGCCACCGATGCCGATGCGATGCTGAAGCGGAAACGAATTTACCGGCCGGATGCGATGATTAATTTGTGGGATTACTATGTGCGGATGCTGAAAAAGCTAGAGAACAGTTAATCGTTCAACCGGTTGAATGCAACCTTCGTTCAAAACGTCCGAACAAAACGGTTTGAACGACTTGAACTGCTGGAACGATTTGAACGGCGTTTCTAGCGATGAATCGCTAGAAACGCGAACACCTTCGCCGCATTGAAAACATTATTCAACGCCACGAGATCATGATCGGTGTGCTGAAAGCGGATATCGCGCGAGCCGTAATTGATCGCCTGAATGCCGCGATGATTAAATAACCCGGTATCGTTGGCCGCCGTGGAAAAACTAAACTTGGGCTCGTAATTGAGCATCGTCCGTATCCCCTGCTCCAAGACCTGCACCACCTCCGCGTCTCTGCTAACTTCGCTTGGATACATGAAATCGCGCGGCTGCACTTCTATTTCGAACGGCTCGATCTTGCCGATGGCATCTCTCATTTGCTGAATCGCCTTGGTTGGATCGTCGCCGGGCAACAAGCGGCGATCGAACATGATACGGCACTCGCTCTGGATCGTGTGCGTCGCTTTGGGAAAACTTTCGATCGCGTTGGTGGTTAAACTGACGTCGCCGAGATCGGGGTGCGTCCGCTCTTCCGGAAATGGCATCAAGGGTTTGAGCCTTTCCAGCACCTTCATCGCGCCATCGATAGCGTTGATGCCTTCCCATGGCCGGCTGCTGTGCGCCTGCTTGCCTTTGACGATCACTAAAACATCGACGCGCCCTTTATTGCCTAGTTGAATTTCCGGCGGGCCGTCGATGATGCACCAATCCGCCTCGACGTTGCCGTGGTCCAAGACGTAAGCGAGAGAGTCGTGCTTGCCGGTTTCTCCGGCGGTGCTGACGACGAAGTAGAGATCGCTGGGCAATTCAATCTTGCTCGCGCCGATAAATTTAACCGCCGCCATCATCGCCGCCAGACTGCCCTTCTGTTCGCAAGCGCCGCGGCCCCAAACACATTCTCCCTGAAGTTTGTACGGCGTGCCATCGACGATCTCGCCAGAATAGGGATTCGCCATCGTGCTCGGCGCCGCACACATAGCATAGCCCACCAACATCAGCCGACCCTCGGACGAGCGCCCCTGCAGACGCAAGATTAGATTGCCCATCTTATCGATGGCGGGATGGAGGCCGGCTTGCTCGAGCTCCGGCTTGACGACATCGTGAATCAGCGCCAGTACCTGCGGCTCGGCCTCGAGCAGCTGAGTCTGCGGACTGGCGTGCTGCACGAGTTTTACCGTAAGCCGTTTTACCTCGTCATAGGACAAATTTTTCTCGATTAATTTTTTAGCGGTGCCGTCATCCATCTTATTCGTCCCTCGTGTCTCCCGCCTCAAGGCTTGTTTCAATGTCCCTCGAAGGCTCCACCCGCGGCGGCGATCTTTTTTGCGCTCAGGATCAAAACGATACATACCACGCTGACGATCAGCGCCAGCGAGCACATCGGTCCCAAGTTGCCGTCCACGTAAAAATGATAAAGCAGCGGCCCCAAAGGCTCCGCCCCCGGCGAATAGAGAAAGATCGACGTGCTGAACTCGCGTAAATAAATCGTCGCAAGAATAATCCAGCCGGCGATGAAGCCGGGCCGCAGCAACGGCAGGAGAATGCGCCGAAAGGTCGTCAGAAAACTCGCGCCGCAAACCATCGAAGCCTGCTGCAAGTCGTCGTGCAATTGCACGATCGTGCTGGTCATGGTGCGCAGTCCGTAGGGCAAGAAACGCGTGATATAGCCGATCAGCAAGATCCACAAGGTGCCGTAGATCGGCAGCGGCACGTAGACATAGGTCCAGAGCAATCCGATGGCTAGCGCCGTGCCCGGGAACGCCCAGGGAATGAACGTCAACGCCTCGATGAGTCCTCGGCCGGCGGCTTTGGTCTTGGTCGTCACCCACGCGGTGATCGCCGCCAGCAACATACAAAGCGTCGCGCCGACGACGGCGAGGAACAAGCTATTTTTCAGAGCGCGATAGGTGCGCGCGTCGGTCAAATTGCTCCAATAATTATCCAGCGTCAAAAGTTCCCAAGTCTTGGCGCCGGGCACGTGAATATAAGTGATAAAGGAAACATAAATCAAAACCAGAAACGGCAACACCACGATCAGGATCAGAATCACGCTAGCGATCGCCGAGGCGGCGTAACGCCACTTGCCGAGATCGATGATCATCGGCCGATAACCGCGCCCGGTCACGGTCACATAGCGTTCCGAGCGCGCCGTCAGACGCCGGTAGAAATAAACGAACACCATCGTCACGGCGAGCAACGATACGGCGTAGGCCGCGGCGAGATTCTGGTTCGGCGGAAAAGCGCCGATCGCTTCGCGATATATTTTGGTCGTAAACACTTCGATGCGCGCCGGCAGGGCGATGATCGCCGGCGTATCGAAGCTTTCAATGGCGCGTACGAAGTTCAACATGGCTGAAGCCAACAGCGCCGGGCGCACGATCGGCAAAGTGATGCGCCAGGCGATCTGCGCGTTGCTTGATCCCGCTACCCGCGCCGATTCTTCGAGCGCAGGGTCCATCGAATAGAGCGACGCGGACACCATCAAAAAAGCCAGCGGCACAGTGATCAAAGCCTCGACGTAAATCATGCCCCAAAGTGAATAGAGATTGAGCGGCGCCTCCGACAGATCGAAGATTTGCATGAACAATCGGTTGATCAAACCGGTGCGCGGACTGAGGAGCACGGTCCACGACACCGCCAGCATCACCGGTGGAAAAATATTCGGCACGATGGAAATCAGCTCGAACAATCTTCTGCCGGGAGCGTTGGTGCGAATCGATATCCAAGCCAGAGTCGCCGCCAAGGCGGTCGCCAGCAGCGCCGAGCCGCCGGCGAAGATAAAGGAATTGAACAGCAGCTGGTACGTCAGCGGATCGGCGTAAGCGCTGATGTAGTGAGCCAAGGTAAAGTCGCCCGGCACGCCGAGGGGCTTGCTGCGAAAGCTGCCATAGAAAAGCATCAGGGTCGGCGACAGGCTCAAGTAGGCAATCACCACACCGACAAACAGCACAATTGAAAGTTGCGGGTCGCGCCGAAATATACCCAGAACCCGATTTACCATCGACGTCTCAATGCTCCTTCACCGGGTCAGTCCATCACGCAAAATAAAAAGGGCCGGTCATACGGCCGGCCCTCGATAAGCCAATTTGAATTGCGCTTGCCAATTCTTACTTGGCGAAAAATATCTCGCGGAAGGTCCCGCTCATGAGTTTTTTGAACTCATCCTCAGACGGATTATCCATAAAAACCATTCGCGGTGCTACTTTTTCGGCATCCTTAATCGGCGGATAAACATCGGGCGCCAAGACGAATTCACCGTCTTCGGCAATTTCCTTTTGTCCTTCAGGCGAGCACGCGAAATCGATATACAGCTTTGCCGCATTCGGACGGGTGGTTTTGGCGCCCAGGCTCAAATAATTGGGGTCGGTGAGATATTTGTCCATGGGGATGTAATTCACCGGTCCTTTGTACTGTTTGATGTACTTTATATAAGTAATTCCCACCGGCGCCTCGCCTTTGATGATCGTCGTTGTCACTGGCGCCAACGACTCCACCAAAATCGGTTTCTGTTTGGCCAACGCCTTGACGTAGTCCAACCATTTGTTGCCCATGAATTTCTCCAGGTTCCAGAGAAACTGCGCGGTGGTGGTATGACGGGTCGGATCGGGGATGGAGATTTTTCCGCTCCACTTTGGATTTAACAAATCGTCGAAGGTCTTGGGCAAGTCGCCGGCCTTAACCAGCTCGGTATTGTAAAGGATGCTGATCGGCAGCACGCGCCAAGGCGTGATCAGGCCATCCTTTTCCTTGTACTGCGCCGGAAACTTCTCCGAGTTCGGCGGCACGAACTTCTGAAACAACCCCTCGCTCTTCATGATCAATTGCACGCCGCGATTGCCTTCAGCGATATCAAATCCCGGCTTCCCGGCGCGCCATTCGGTCAAGCGCGCGCTCCGACACTTGAGTCGAAGAGCCGCGCCAGTATTCCACGTCGATGCCATATTTTTTTTTGAACGCCTGATGCAATCCCTCCATCGCCTGCGGCACCACCGAGCCATAAACGACGATCTTGCCTTCCTTCTTTGCGGCGTCGATGTTGGCCTGCTGCGCCGGCAGCGGCGCGCTACCAAACACGACCATAAGCAGCCCGACCATCAGTACGAAAAATCTTCTAATGCTTTTCATCCATCCCTCCGATTAGTGGAAAACGTTCAACAAGTATCGACCGACCCTATCTAAGTCAAGCTGGCAGTCGAAAATCTATTTGGCCACGAACAGTTGGCGAAAATCGGCTCTGCAGCTTCTGCAGCTGCTCCGCGCTTGGATCTTCCAGGAGCTGCAGATTGGCCACGATCCGATCGGCGCCCTTGATGGCGGGAAAAACGCCCGGCGACAACACAAACTCATGCGTCTCGGCGACTTTCTTCTGGCCCTCGGGCGAACAGAGATAGTCGATCAAAAACCTCGCCGCGTTGGGATTGGCCGCCTTGGCACTGATTGCTGCATCGCTGGGATCGGCAAACACCTGGTCAATGGGAGCGAAGCCGATGGGCCCCTTGGTTTGCGGCACATACTGTATGTAGGAAATGCCGAGGGCCGCTTCGCCGCGGACGATGGCGTTGGGCACGGAAGAATAGGATTCCACCAAGTGCGGCCTTTGTTTCGCCAGCGCGCGCACGAAGTCGAGCCACTTGTCACCTTTGATCTTCTGCAGATTCCACAGAAACGTCGCCGTGCTAGCGTGGCGCGAAGGATCGGGCATGGTGATTTTTCCCTGCCACTTGGGATCGAGCAAATCATCCCAACTCTTTGGGACGTCGTTGGCTCTGACCAAGTCGGTATTGGTGAGAATCCCTACGGGAGTGATGCGCCACGCAGTCAGTTGTCCGTCCGGGTCGCGAAACTTAGCAGGGAAGTTGGCCGCGCTCGCCGGTGTGAACTTGGCGTAAACACCGTCGACCTTGGCCAAAGACAACGGCCCACGGGCGCCGATCACCATGTCAAAGCCAGGCTTGCCGGCGCGCCATTCCGTCAGCACGCGGTCAACGACCTTGGTCGCGTCGCCGCGCCAATATTCGATATTGACGCCGTACTTGGCTTCGAAGCCGGCTTCGATCAGCTTCATCACCTGCGGAATGATTGTGCCGTAGACGTAAACTTTACCTTCCTTCTTCGCCGCCTCGAGACTGACGCCTTGGGCCGATACTTGCGCCAGCGGAGCGACAAATAACCAAAGCAACGTTAGCAATCCCCACTGCATAAGTGAAATTAGGTGAGAAGAAAATCTCCCCTTACCCCTCTTTTTCAAAGAGGGGTAAATCTCTTTCCGATCCCATTTCCCCCTTAGAAAAAGAGGGAGTGAGGGGGATTTTCTTTTCGCAGCAGCGACAGATTCCATATCCACCTCGTATTCAACCAGTATGCGGTTTAGACGATCGTCATCGGAAAAAACCCAGCGCAAATAACTTCTAGCCAACGATCTCACGTACCATGCGAACGACCTTCTTGCGCGCATCTTGCGTTCCGGTCGGCAAAACGATGGGTAAATCTAGTCCGCCCTTGGTAAACGCTTCAAGCTGTTTAGCGCAATCGTTCGGCGTGCCGGCCACCGAATGGGCAAATACCACTTCATCGCTGATGAATTTCTTTGCCGCTTCCCAGTCGCGTTTGCCGACCGCCGCCGCTAGCCCTTGCTGATCGACCCTGCCGCCACCCAGGCGGATATTTTCTGTGTGGTGCACGTTGCGAAAAATGTAAGCGAGAAACATCTTGTTAGCCTCGATCGCTTCCTTGGCGTTGTCCGATACGGCCGCAATGACGAATCCGGCGACGTCGACATCGGGGCGAGATTTCTCCGCTTTCGCTGCACCCTTAGCAATTTCTTCGACACACTGCGCAATGTAGCCCGGCGAACATCCGCCGGAGAGCAAAACACCGTCGCCGATCTCACCGCCAAGTTGCAGCATCCGCGGGCGTACCGCGGTGATGTACATGGCGATCGGATCGGCGGGAATGAAGCCCATCTTAGCGCCGTTTACTTGAATCATCTGGCCCTGGAAATTCACCGCATCCCCCTTCAAATAGCGGCGCAGAACGTCGACATACTCACGCATGGTCTGCAGCGGATGCGGCGAGTCGATGCCGGCCTCTTTGAGTGCCGCCGCATTGCCTGTCCCTGGGCTCGCGATCACCCGCCCCGGCGCGAACTCCGCCATCGTCGCAATCGACATGGCGGTGATTATCGGATTGCGCGTGTACGGACTCATGGGCGCGGCGGCGACTTTTATCTTGTTAGTCGATGCCAGCAATGCCATCGAAGTGGTGAACGAGTCGCGGAAGCAAAGGTGATCCGACATCCAGATCGAGTCCATGCCGATATCATCGGCCAACTGGGCCAGCTCGATCATTTCTTGGATCGAATAAAAGCCGTCAAAGCAAAGACCTACGCGCATAACCGTCTCCTAAAATCCGTCTAAAACAGTACTCGGCAACTGTTGCGGTGCGATTCCCGCGAGCCCCATTTTGCTGAGGGTCAAACCATCTTGTCGAAAATTCGCTCCGAGCGCGGTCGACGCCAGCGTGATCAGCGCGTCCATCACCGGCGTCTTCACCCCGAGCAAATTGCCGATCTCCGCCATCGGCACCAGACCGTAGCCGACATCTTCGCGAATATAGCGATGATCGAGCGTCGGCGGCGATTTGATCGTGAAGTTTGGTTCGCTGTTATGAATCGCCTCGTAAGCCGATCCTGAATCGCGCGCCGCCGCAGTCGTCAAACCGGCCTGATGAAAGATGTCGACGAAGCGCAGCGGCTTGAGTCCAAGCAAGCGAACGATTTCCAGCCGTTCGCAATCGACAGCATCGATCCACGCGCCGATGGACGGCGTGATGCCGTCACGATACCAAAGAAAGTCGCCGCCGCTCTTCTCGATCCAACCGGCGTTACCGAGCATTCCCGCCGGATGCATGATCGCGTTGATGTTCGAGAAACCGGTGTCCAGCACGTTAGCCGCCGGCACGATGTTTGGAAAAACTTGCTGAATCTCGCTGACAAGATTAGCCGTATACTTTCCGGGAAACGCGGCGCAGCGCAGGTTTGTCGTGCGCCGATAAACTTCGACCCGGCCAAACTGCGGCATGCGGCAAATGTAAGTGAGCGTTACGGTTTCGCAGAGCTTCACGTCGGCTTTGCAGCCCAGCCCGCGCAGGAGATTGGCGAAGTGGAGCGAGCCGCCGGTGTGGCCGGGGTTGAGTAAGATGCGCTGACCGTCGGCAAGATGATTCGCCAGATTCTTCGCCAGATACTCATGGCCAACCGACGGCGTGGCGATGACGATAAGATCAGCACCCTGAACGACGGGCGGCAGATGCGGGCTCATGAAATACGGCGCGGCTTTTTTACTCACACCGTTCTCGACCAGCTCGATCTCTCCGAGCTTGCCAAGTTTGACCATCGTGCTTTCTGAGCGGGAGAAAAGTCGTACTTGGAAACCACGCAAGCTGAGATCAGCCGCGGCTGCGCAGCCGCCGTTACCAGCGCCGAGAATCGCGATTTTCTTGATGGTCATAACTCAAAGGAATGGTAGGAACCGAACAACTTCACGTAGTCCGTCTTTCCCGCGAACGGGAATCCAGGCTCCCTGCCATTTCCCGCCACCCCTGGATACCGGCTTGCGCCGGTATGACTCTCATTCCATTCAACTTCGCGACGGGAAAGTAAACCTTCTTCGTCAGATACTCATTACGCAATCCGGTAATGCTTGATCTTATCTTCATCCAGCTCGATGCCGAGTCCCGGCTTTGACGAGACAAGCACGTCGCCATCGGCATAGTCCAGCGCTTCGGTGATGATATCGTCCTGATAGTAAATGCCGGCGATGCCGCCTTTGCCTTTTCCCTTCGGTGTGGAGACTGGAACCACGCAACCGTAAGTCACCACACCAGTCGATGCCGCCAGATGAATATTGGCCGCGTTGCCGACGCCGGTCTCCACCGAACCGTTGACGTTGCACTTGAGGCCGCCAGCTTCGGCCACGGCGGCGACTTTCTTGGCTTTAAACATACCGCCTGGCTTGGTCGTGTAGATCGAAATCATATCGGCAGCCTTCTTGCGCACGATCTCGATGACATCTTGCGCCGTCCAGGCGCTTTCGTCGGCCATGATCGGCGTGTCGACGCGGCGCGCCACTTCGGCCATCTGGTCGATGCCTTCCACCGGCTGCTCCATGTAAAGCAGGTTATATTCTTCCATCGCCTTGGTAATTTTCACGGCGGCTTTGGCTGACGGATAGCCCTGATTGGCATCGACGCAGATATTCAAATCCGGTCCAATGGCGCGGCGAATCTGCTTCACCAACTCGACATCCCGTTTCTGGTCGAGGCCGCCTTTGAGCTTGATGGTTTTGACGCCTTCGGATTTGGCTTGCAGTGCTTCTTCAACCGCCTTTTCGATTTCCATCAGGCCCAAGCTGTGAGCGATGGGAATGCGTTGGCGAAAAAGCCCGCCGAGCAATTGATACGCGGGAACTTTCAATGCCTTGCCGACGACATCGTAAAGCGCCGCGTCGATGGCCGCTTTGCAATAGGGATAACCTTTTACCGCTTTGTCCATCAGCGCGTGGATCGCTTCGAAGCGGCTCGGGTCTTGGCCTTTCAGCGCCGGGGCGAGAATGTCGTTGACGATATGCGCCGTGGTCTGCGGCGTCTCGCCGAAATATTTACCGTGATCGCCGCCCCAGTCTTTGAGCACCGGCGCTTCGCCGAGACCGATCAACCCTTCGTCAGTGTAGAGCTTGATGATGACGTAGACACCGATCGGCGTAGTCAGACTCGCCCACTGATGCACGCGGCGCGTCGGCAGACGGATGGGAATCGTTTCGATCCTGGTGATTTTCATTTTAGCCAACTCTCAATAGCGTATCGGTCGGGGTCACGTCCGAGAGCAATTCGCAGCCGGTTTCCATCACGCAGAACATGTCTTTGTTCTGCATGCCGAATCGGCCGGGAATATAAACTAGCGGTTCAAAGGCGCCGACCATGCCCGTCTCGACAATCTCATCGCCGTATCGTCCCATGTAGGGCTCTTCGTGCAAATGCAGTCCGATGCCGTGGGCGACAAAACTGATCGGCTCAAAGCCGAGCTCGCTGAACTTCGTCAAGAATTTCCGATAAACCTCCGGGCAGCTCACACCCGGCTTGATCAAGTCCATGACCAGATATTTGCATTCGATCAGGTTCGACCAAATCTTATACTGTTCCGGCGTCGCGTCGTCGACCACCGCCGTGCGGCAGACACCGGTTAAATAGCCGCACTTCTGGCCGAATATCTCCATGCGGATGATGTCGCCGTGTTGCAATTTGCGCTCGGTCGGTCCGACATTGGGAAATTGGCTGCGCTCGCCGCTGGCGATGATCATCAACTTGTAACTTTCCGCGCCGCCGCTAAACAGCGCAGTCAGAAGCGTGCCGGCCAATTCCATTTCGCTCATGCCGATTTTAGCCGAACGCAATGCCGCACCGATGGCCTTGTCGGTGAGCTTGCTCAACGCGCGCAGCAACGCCAACTCGTCGGGAGTTTTAATTTGCCGCGCCTTATTGAAAATTGCATCGGCCGCCAGCCAATGAACGTTCGGCAAATTCTTTTGCAGCGTGGCAAAATCCTTTGCAGGCAGAAACTCCATCTCGATGGCAACCTTGCCACGATCGAGTCTCAAATCCTTGAGCGGCTTCGGCAAGCTTATCCATGGGTCGTCTGAGAATTCCCGATAGATGCGTAGGTCGTCGATACCCGCATTCGCCTTAACCGTCGTCGCTTCCATGTCGATGGCGACCATGGAAATCCGCCCGTCCGCGGTGACGATACAAGCCGCGTGGCGCCAGCGCATCAACGCCTGCGACGGCACGACAAAGCCGGAGACGTAGGTAACATTTTCCGGCGACATCGCGACGATAGCATCGAGACCTTCTGCCGCGATGCGCGCTTTGAGCCGCCTGATGATTTCCTGATCCATAGGTGTGGAGAACAAGATTTAGCCGCGAGGATATCGGCAGATCACTGGAGGGTCAAGCGTCGATTCGGCGCGTTTCAATCTCCCGGCGGTTGTCCTATGAGCCAGCGAAGACAATCTCTAAGGGATAACCCTGAGAAAGACTACTTCGCCTCCCGCCCCTTCATGATCTGCTTGATGAGATCGAACATCGGCGTCATGTCGGCGTACTTGGGATCGGAGACATCGAAGTATTTTTTTCCCGGCTGCATGCGGTTGACCGCGGGAAGCATGTCTTTGGGGATATCGATGCGCCGCGAGTTGGGCGGATCTTCGCCGTAGAGATCGTTGTATTTTTGCATCGCGATCTGGCCGCGGCGCGAGAGGAACCAATTGACGAAAACTTTAGCCGCGTTGGGATTGGGCGCGCCTTTGATCAAGCTCATCGAGCCGCCGCCCGACGTGATATGCCAGCCTTCTTTCCAGTCGACCATATCAAGTTCATCGACCGGCAGTCCCTGGGATTTCGCCCGCGCGGTGTCGCGGCAGCCGACGCACAGCGCGAAACGTCCCTGTGCGAGCCAGTCGGTTATTTGTCTGCGATCGCGGCCGAAAGTCGGCTGCATCTCGCCAAATAATTTCTTGACAAACTCCGGCCCCAGCTCGGGATGGTAGTAATAGAATTGCATCGACGCGCCAAGCCCGGTTCCCGTGGGGTCTTGGGAAACGTATTTGCCTTTCCACTTGGGCGCGACCAAATCCCAGTAGGATTTAAAATCCTTGGGACTCGCCAGCGTGGTATTGAAGTAAAAGCCGGAAGTCGAAGGGTTGGCGATATAGACAAAGATATGTCTGCTCTCAGGGTCCGTGTAACGGTGCCGCCCTTCGAACCACTTACTTTCGTCGAGCACCTCGGGGAGAATCAGCGTCGACTTGATCGAATCGAGCGCTTTACCTTCATAAAGGATTTCATAGTTCGTATTCGCGCCGCCGCTAAATAGATCGGCCAGGACGTTGCCCGCGCGTAGCTCGGTGATTATTCGCGTGCCCAAGGTATTGCCGGCGCCGTTGACCGTGACGATTTTAATCTCGGGAAATTCTTTGCGGAATTCATTGAGCAGCGGCTCGGTGCCGTAACGGCCGACGTAGAAGTTCAATCGGCCTTCCTTCTTCGCCGCGGCAACGGTATTTTCCCAAGTGACCTGCCAGGCTGGCTTGGTGTCGGCGGCTAAACCGCGCGCGACCCAGACAAAACCGCAGAGCATCAAAGCGATACTCAACAGCGCGTGCATAATCATTTTGTTTCACGCCCCTTCATAAATTCCTTGGCCAACTGAAAGATCGGCGTCATATCGGAATACTTCGGATCGGAGAAGTCGAAATACCGCCTGCCATCCACCAGCCGGCTGCTGGCCGGCAACATGTCTTTGGGTATATCGATGCGCCGCGAGTTGGGCGGCTCCTCGTTATAAAGATCTTCGTATTTTTGCAGCGCGATCTGGCCGCGGCGGGTTAAAAACCAGTTGATAAATAACTTGGCGGCATTGGGGTGCGGTCCGCCCTTGATCAAGCTCATGGAACCGCCGCCGGAGGAAACATGCGCCCCTTCCTTCCAATCGACCATGTCCATGTCATTCACTGGCAGTCCCTGCTTATTGGCTTTTTCGGAATCGCGACAGCCCATGCACAAGGCAAATTTCCCCTGCGCCAGCCAGTCGGTCATCTGGCGCCGGTCTCGTGAATAGACCGGCTGCTGATCGACGAATAGCTTGCGCAAAAACTCCGGCCCGAGCTCCGGATGATAAAAGAAAAACTGCAACGACGGACCGATACCCGTGCCGGTGGGCTCCTGGGAGACGAATTTGCCTTTCCATTTGGGCTGGACTAGATCCCAAAAGGATTTGAAATCTTTGGGATTGACCAAGCTGGTGTTGTAATAAATGCTCGCCGAGGTCGGATTGGCGATGTAGATGAATACATGCTCTTGTTCCGGATCGTTATAGCGGTGCTTGCCGCCGTACCATTTCGACTCGTCGAGCACCTCCGGCAGGATCAACGCCGCCTTGAGCGAATCGAGCACCTTGCCTTTGTAAAGGATCTCGAAATTGGTTACCGCGCCGCCGCTGTAAAGATCGGCGACCACCGCGCCCGCGCGCGCCTCCGACACGATGCGCGTACCCAGTGAGTTGCCGGCGCCGTTAACCGTGACGATCTTGATCTCGGGAAATTCTTTGCGGAACTCATTGAGCAGCGGCTCGCTGCCGTAGCGCCCGACGTAGAAATTTAACCGTCCTTCTTTCTTCGCCGCGGCGACGGTTTTCTCCCAGGTCAGCTGCCAAGCCGGCTTGGCGTCCGCAGCCGAGCCGGGCGCCACCCAGACGAAACCGCCGAATAGCAAAACGACGCTCAAGAGCGCGTTCGAGATCATTTTACTTCACGCCCTTTCATCACTTGCTTGACCAGATCAACGATCGGCGTCATGTCGGCGTACTTGGGATCGGAGACATCGAAGTATTTTCTGTCGGCATGCAAACGGTTAACGGCCGGGAGCATCTCTTTGGGTATATCGATGCGCCGCGAGTTGGGCGGATCTTCGCCGTAAAGGTCGCTATATTTCTGCAGCGCAATCTGGCCGCGGCGGGAGAGAAACCAGTTGATGAAAACTCTTGCCGCATTGGGATTGGGTCCACCCTTGATCAAGCTCATGGTGCCGCCGCCCGTGGTCAGCTCCGCTCCTTCTTTCCAGTTGAGGTTATCGAACTCATCCACCGGCAGACCCTGCGATTTTGCCCGCGCCGTGTCGCGGCAGCCGAGACAGAGCGCGTAGCGCCCCTGCGCCAGCCAGTCGGTAATTTGCCTTCGATCGCGTCCAAAGGTCGGCTGCATGTCGCCGAACAGCCGCTTGATAAATTCCGGTCCAAGCTCGGGATGGTAGTACATGAACTGGAGCCCGCCGCCAAGCCCGGTGCCCATGGGATCCTGGGATACATATTTACCTTTCCACTTGGCCGCCACCAGATCCCAAAAAGAGTTGGTCTCTTTCGGATTGACTAGCGTGGTATTGTAGTAAAAACCGGATGACGTCGGATTGGCGATGTAGACAAAGATATGGCGTTGCTCCGAATCAGTGTAACGGTGCCGTCCTTCATACCACTTACTCTCGTCGAGCACCTCCGGCAGGATCAATGCTGACTTTATCGAATCGAGCGCCTTGCCTTCGTAAAGCACCTCGTGATTCGTGTTGGCGCCGCCGCTGAATAGATCGGCGACGACGTTGTTGGCGCGCATCTCGGTGATGATTCGCGTGCCTAAAGAATTGCCGGTGCCGTTGACTGAAACGATCTTGATTTCGGGAAACTCTTTGCGGAACTCATTGAGCAGCGGCTCGGTGCCGTAGCGACCGACGTATAAGTTAAGCCGCCCTTCCTTCTTCGCCGCGGCGAGGGTTTTTTCCCAATTCGGCTGCGCCGGCTTGGCATCGGCCGCATAGCTAACCGCGGCCAGCATGAAATATACGATGGCCGCCGAAACAGCTACGCCGCAGCGAACGATTCCAAGCATGAACTTCGCCGTCTTCATCTCGCTTTCCCAGGAGCGAAAGGATCGCTGGCGATCCCCATCGCTATTTTTTTAGCGGCACGATCTCGTCCAACAATTTCATTGCCGGCGTCAAATCCTTGGTGTCGGGATCGTCGGTGTCGAAATAGGTCATTTTGTCGCGCCGCTGTTCATCGACCGGGATGTGGTCTTTGGGGACGTCGATACGGCGCGAGTTGCGCGGATCGCCGGTTAGACTAATCACTTTTTGGAACAACGTCTGCCCTTCGCGCGACAATAGCCAATTGATAAACACCTTGGCGGCATTGGGATGGGGCGCGCGGTTCATCAACGCCAGCGAACCGAAGGCGGATGAAAGATTGACGCCTTCCTTGAAGTGGTAAGAATCGAATTGGTCCACAGGCAAGCCCTGACTCTTCGCCTTACTGACAACACCGCCTTGGATCGGCATGCAAAGAGTGAACTTTCCCGTCGCCAGCCAGTCTCCAGCCTGGCGCAGATCGGCGCTCATCGTCACATCCATCTCGCCAAACAGACGGCGCAAATATTTCGGGCCGAGATCGGGATGATAATAGAGAAACTGCCACGGGATGCCGGCGCCGCGCACCCGGCGAATATCGGTGGAAATAAGTTTTCCCTTGAGCTTGGGGTTGAGGAAGTCCCAATAAGTTTTGTACTCGCGCGGATCGAGCAGCTGGGTATTGTAACCTGCCCCGGCGCCGGCCGACACATTGCCTTCGTAAACGAAAATATGTTGGCCCTCTTTGTCGGCGTATTTGTGTTTGCCCTCCCACCATTTGGCCGTGTCCAATACTTCCGGCAGGATCAACGCCGACTTGATCGAGTCGATCATCTTTCCGGTGTAGAGAACCTGATGAAGCGAGTTGCCACCGCCGTTGTAGACGTCGGCGAGATACTTGCCGGCGCGCCGCTCCGCTGAAATACGCTGCGTGAGATCGGTGCCCGCGCCGGTGATGTGCGTGATCTTGATCTTCGGATAGGCCTTCTGAAATACGCCGCTCTCGATAAGCGCGCCATAGCCACCGATATAGACAACCAGCTGTCCTTCCTTCTCCGCCGCCGACACCGTGCGTTCCCATTCGGCCTGCCATTTTGCAGGCTCTGCGGCATGCAGAGTCGCTGCCACAAACCAAGTTGCAGCCAGCCCTACCCATTTTAGATTTTGGATTTTGGATTTTAGATTGTCGGAGAAGCTCCGACCGATCCGCCTGATTCCCCAATCCAAAATCCAAAATCGAAAATCTAAAATACTAAATGTCACCATCGGCCCGCTCTACCAATCTTGGTTGTCAGTTTCTCACATCCTGCAACAGCCAATCCGTCGGAAACTGCCGGCCCAACCCCTTTTCCTTGATCAAACGATAAGTCGCGCCGCCGACCGAAGCAAACTGAATACCCTGAATTTGATTGCCGCCGACGGCTAAAATCTCCTCCGCGTCGCGCCGGCCGGGATCTTGACCGTTTAAAAGATTTTTGAAGCTGACAAGCTTGCGCTTGTCGAAACCGCCCTCGCGCTCAACTTCAGGAATGCGCGCCAGATCTTCCGCTTGTCCCGCCACGTACGCACGGTGCGTACCCGAGATTTTTTGCGCTCGTGAGGCCGCTTCGCCTGGCTGCGAATGTGAAATCGCGTCGCTGTTTGGCGCGAAGGTGTAAAACGTGCGGATGCGTTCGACGGATGATTTGTCGAGTTCGACGGTGCCCTTCACAGTGGTCACAAACGCGCCGGCCTCGATGGAGCGGCCTGGAATGACCGGCACGATGGAATCCGTACAGGCCGAGACGATTTGCGCGCCTTTGACCGCTTCAACCACCGAGTCCACCGGCACGATATCTATACCCAGCCGCGCCGACAAATTACCAGCATAGGTTTCGCGATTCTTTGGTGTCGGACTAAAAACGCGGATGCGCTTTATGTTGCGCACTTCGGCGAACGCCAGCGCGTGAGTCCACGCCATGCTGCCTGAACCGATCATGCCGACGGTATCGGCGTCTTCCCGGGCCAGATATTTAGCTGCGATGCCGGCGGTGGCGCCAACGCGCATATGCTGCAAATAGCCATCGTTCATCACCGCCAGCGGCTCGCCGTTCTCCGTGCTAAACAAAAGAATCAAACCGCAGAATAACCCCGGGCGTTGGCAATATTTTTCTTGCGTCTTGACGCCGCCTTCGCCTTCGGTCCAGTAAGCGATATCGGACTTGATCCGCGTCGCGAACACGCCGTAGCGCCGGCTGGTGCCTTCCATCGAGCCCCACTGATAATAGCCGCGCGGATCGCCGGACGGCGCCCAAACATCGATGCGCGGCCGGCAAGTCGCATCGCCACGATAATATTCCTTGATGCCTTCCTCGATCGCTTGGAGGCAAATGTTCATATCGAGCACCTGCTCGATATCTTGATTGCTGATAAGAACGAGCCATGCGTGCGTTTCCTATTTTCGATTCATTGCGCGATAGATTTTCTCTGCTGACAGCGGCAACTCGAAAAGCCGCACGCCGCAGGCGTCGGCGATGGCATTCGAGATCGCCGCCGCCGTCGGCACGTTAGGATTCTCCGCGATCGCTTTGCCGCCGTAAGGCGTCGGGCCCGTGGGACTTTCGACGAGAACCGTCTTCAATGGCGGCACGTCAGCGATGCACGGCATCTTGGACTCGCCCAATGTTAGTGTCGCGATCTTGCCGTCGATCATCGGATTCTCCTCCATCGTCGCGAAACCGAAGCCGGTGACGATGCCGCCTTCGATCTGCCCGGTGAGTGTTAGATGATTGAGCACGGTCCCGGTGTCGTGCGCCGTGGTCAAATTCAATACCGTCACTCCGCCGGTGGTCGGGTCGACTTCGACTTCAGCTACTTGGGCGGCGAAGCCAGTGACCTTTGGCATGTCTTTCGGCACAAAATTAGTCAGGTGAAAAACCGGACCGCCGTTTTCTTTTACCGCAAGCTTGATCATATTCTCGGTGGTCGTCGATTTCTTATTGGGTGCGGTCAGCTTGCCATCCTGCTGCTGAACTTCCTCCGGCTGACAACCCAATTCCCGCGCCGCCAAGTTGACCAGTATCTCGCGCACCTCGCGCGCCGATAGATTCACTGCGTGACCTGAAGTATTGGTTTGTTTGCTCCCGCCGGTGCCAGGATCAAACGGCAAGCTGTCGGTGTCTTTGAAAACCACACCGACTTTTTCCGGCGCCAGACCGAGCGTCTCGCAAACCATCTGCTGGCTGACGGTGTAATATCCAGGACCAACATCCGGCACGCCGGTGAGAATATTGACTTTGCCATCGGCTTCCAAAATCAACGCCGAACTGGCTTTTCCTTCCGGCGTGCCGCGATCATAGAGCGCCATGCCCCAACCGTGATTTTTCTTCGCGCCGCCTTTTTTCCAACCGGAGGTTTTAACGATGCGCTCCAACACTTCGCCCATTAGAATATCACTCCACTTTTCGCCCATGGGATTGGCGTCGCCGTCGTGGAGAATATTTTTTCGGCGCAATTCGAGCGCATCGATGCCCATTTCCTTGGCGATGATGTCCATTTGCGATTCGAAGGCGAAGACGACCTGCGGGCTGCCCGGCGTGCGCGTCTGGGTACACGGCACTTGATTGGTGTACGAACAAAACGTCCGCACATCGATGGCCGGACAGCGATACATGCTCGCCAAGCGCCGCCCGCCGAGAACCGTTGCTTGGGGATTGGCCTTTTGCGAACCATAAGCGCCGCCGCTGAAGTAGATATCGCCTCTCACAGCGAGCAGTGTTCCGTCAGCGGCAACGCCGGTTTTTAAAGTGATCACCGAGGGATGGCGGTGGCCGCCGGCGAGAAGTTCATCGGTATAATCGAACACCAGCTTGACCGGCTTGCCGCCCGCGGCTTTGGACAAATAGTAAGCGACCGGCACGTCGATCAAAGACGCCTTGGCGCCGAAGTCGCCGCCGACGTGAACGATGTGAATCTTGATCTTTTCCTGGGGCACGCCGAAGTCTTCCGACATCTGCTCGCGCAAGCCCCACGGACCCTTATTCGAAGGCCAAACTTCAACGCGCCCATCGGCGTGAATCTGCACGGTGCAAGCGCAAGGCTCAAGATAGCCGTGGTGCGACAGCGGCGTGCGAAAAGTGTGTTCGAAAACTCTCGCTGCCTTAGCGAAGCCGGCGTCAACGTCGCCGTTCTTCCACTGCACATAGGACTGTAAATTATGACCGGACATGCCTTCCGGCAGCTTCGCGGCATTTCTGTATTTCGCCGCGGTCCTCATGGATCAGCGGCGCGCTCGGCTTGAGCGCTTCCACCGGGTCCTCGACGTACGGCAACGCCTCGTATTCGACGTCGATCATACCAATCGCTTCCTCGGCGATCGCTTCATCGTCCGCCGCTACCGCCGCGACGGCGTCGCCGCTCATGCGCACCTTGTCGTATGCTAATACCGGCTGATCTTTCAGCCGAGTGCCGACGAAGATGTCCTTCACATCCGCGCCAGTCAGGACAGCGCGGACGCCCTTCAACGCCTTGGCCTTCGAAGTATCGACTTTAACGATGCGCGCGTGCGGCAGCGAAGCGCGCAGCACTTTAGCCCAGAGCAAACCTTCAAACGGCAAATCCGCCGCGTACTTGGTTTGCCCCGTTACTTTGCCGTACCCTTCGACGCGCGGCAGTGTTTTACCTATGGTGCGATAAGCCACGATGACGACCTCCTGATTTCATTTTGGATTTTGATTGTCGAACTAAAACGCAAAGACCAGAATCCAAACTTCTTACTGCCTACTGCCTGATGCCCGTTGCCTTCTTCACTTGATCACTTGATTCGCCCGCGCCAACAGTTCGTACGGAATCGTGTGACCGATTTGTTTCGCCGCCTTGAGGTTAATGACGAATTCAAACTTCGTCGCCTGCTGTACAGGCAGATCAGCAGGTTTCGTTCCCTTGAGAATTTTGTCTACGTAGTGGGCGGCCTTGCGGTACATGTCATCGTAGTCCGCCCCGTAGGACATGAGGCCGCCCTCATCGACATACCCCTTCTGCGAAGTAAATAGCAGGCAACCGGTATTTGCCGGCAAGCTCGACGATCCGCTTTCTTTCGGCGAAAAAGCGGCGAGTGGCGGTCGTCATAATCGCCCGACCTGTTTCTGCTTTGCGGTTTTAAAGGCGCTCTCTAAACCTTTGGCGTCGACTTGAGTCTCGATCTCCTCCAATTTGAGCTTCAGGTGCCAAGCCGCAGGTCTGAGCTCTTTCAGTTGGAGGTCTGCTGCTATGGCGCCTACCCCCAACCGCAGAAGTCCAACTCGCAGGAGCTTAGGGACCGCGTCCTTGAGTATCTCTAGCCTTTTGGTATTTAGCTCGGGCGCTAAACTCGAGAAACCGGTGACATTGCCTCCTGGCCGCGCCAGACTGGCAACCAGACCTTCACCCACAGGGTCCCCAACGTTCGCCATCACGATGGGTATGGTAGTAGTCGCGTTCTTCGCCGCTGTCGCCGGCGCGTCCCTGTAGACCACGATCAGATCGACCTTAAGACGAACCAAGTCCGCCGCAAGCTCAGGCCGGCGCTCAGGCTTTTGCCTCCCCAAACCGGTACTCGATGGTGAAATTCTTTCCCTCAATCCATCCAAGCTTGCTCAGCTCTTGCAGGAACGCCTTCACGAGGACCGCGTTACCGGAAGCAGTGCTTCTATCCAGGAAACCGATGCGGAAGATTTTCCCGGACTGCTGCGCATGACCTGGATGGATAATCGCCAGAAGCAAGAATGTAACTACGAAGAGAACAATCGTTCTTTTCAAGTGTTCTCCTTGTTCATCCGAGTCCATACAGCGCCGCGCAATTGTCCCAAAGAATTTTCTTCTGGCTTTGCTTCGACACACCTTTCATTTCAAGAAACTCATCGACCGCCTCGGGGAAATCCGAATCGCCGTGCGGATAGTCGGTGGAGAAAACGATCTTGTCGTCGCCGATCAGATCGATAATCATCGGCAGCTCTTTTTCATGCTCGGTGGAGATCCAACATTGGCGTTGAAAATATTCGCTCGGCTTCAGCTTGCCGGCGGTCGGAAAGCGGCCCTTCGCCATGGCATTGTCCATACGGTGCAGCAGGAAAGAAACCCAACCGCAGTAACATTCCAAGAAAGCCAGCTTGAGTTTCGGATGGCGCTCGCACACGCCGCCGCCGATGGTGTCGGCCATGGCGACCATGTTTTCCAGTGGATGCGACACCACGTGACGGAGCAGCAAATTATCACCAAAGCGATCGCCGATCTGTGGCACTTCGCCGGCAGCCGTGGCGGAATGGAAGCCGATGGGAACGCCGAGCTCTTCCAAGCACGACCACACGGAGTCGAAATAGCGCGCGTGCCACGGCATGTTACGCAGCGGCTCAGGTCGCGCGAAGACACCGACGAAACCCAACTTGCCGACGACACGCTCGGCTTCTTTCACCGCCTCGTTGGGATCCTGCAGCGGCATCATCGCCACGCCTTTAAGACGTTTCGGATCGGTCTGACAAAAATCATAGAGCCAGTTGTTGTACGCGCGCGCGATGGCTGCGGCTAGCTTGGGGTCCATGTCATCGCGCATCATGATGCCCAGACCGATCGACGGATAGAGCGCCGCGACATCCAAACCTTCACGATCCATCGCTTTTAACTGGGTCTTGGCGTCGAAACCGTCAGCGCGATAATCGGCGATCTCTTTGTCAATTCGCGTCGCGTCAAAAATTCCGCCGCGATAGGTCGGTTGGTAGCCCTGGAGTATTTTTCCGTCAATCATCACCATCGCCGAGCTGCGCGCCGTGGAACTTAGGATCTTCGGCGCGCGCGCGCGCCACTCCGGTTCCATATATTTGTCCCAGAGATTTGCCGGCTCGCGCAGATGCATGTCGGAATCGAGAATCTTGAAACCGTTTTTCATTACTACCGCTCCGATATTTTTGTTTCAGGAGTATCACGATCCGCCATCGCGATGTCAACTACGGAACAGGTCAAAGATCTCGTGAACGATACGCGTTTTTCGCAGGCGCACATCTGCCACCTACCGCCGAGACTAGAAGCCGGGCGAAGGGAGAAACAAACAACCCCGCAGCAAACTGCGAAGTATCAGAACTCGGCGATGAGATTGGTCTTGAAGACGTCACCCCCGAGTGTCTTTACCGGGGGTCCAGTTCCGGGCCCGTCTGGATTCCCGCTTAAAGCATGCGGGAATGACGGAGTTCGGAAAGGTTCCGTCGGGTTCGCTTCGCAAAGGATTTCGCTAATCGGTGCGCTGTGAACGGAATTAATGGTCGGTCGTCACATCAATTCTCGAATCAGCGATTTTGCGGCATCAGGAGAAATTCCAAGTTTGCGTCGCGCCAGCGCACCACCTTCGTCGAGAACCGGCTCCAGTTGATCCAAAGCGGGCAGATCGTCTCGCTTCCAAAATAAACCGATGGCGATTTCATCGCCCCATTCGTAACCGTATTTCATGGCGGCGGCGAAGTCGGTCGGATCATGCTTCTTATCCTCGAGCTTAAAAGTCCGTTGTTTGAAAAAGTCGTGATCGTTTTCGAGATTGAATGTCACACACGGACTGAAGGCGTCGATCAATGAAAATCCGCGATGCTGAATGCCGCCTTTGATGAGCTCGACCAAATGCTTTACCTGACCGGTGTAACCGCGCGCCACATAGGTCGCGCCGGCAGCGATCGCCAGAGGGATCGGATTGAGCGGATTCTCCACGCTTCCCGCCGGCGTGCTCTTGGTTTTCATACCCTTGGTGCTGGTCGGCGACACCTGCCCGGTGGTGAGACCGTAAACCTGGTTGTTCATCACGATATAGGTGAGATCGACGTTGCGGCGCATTGTGTGCACGAAATGGTTACCGCCGATGCCGTAGCCATCGCCGTCGCCGCCGGTGACGATGATTTTCAGTTCATGATTCGCCATCTGGGCGCCGGTGGCGACTGCCAGCGCGCGGCCGTGCAAGGTGTGCATGCCGTAGGTGCTGATGTAGCCGGGAAGGTTGGACGAGCAGCCGATGCCGCTGATCACCATCGCCTGGTGAGGTTGAACACCGAGCTCCGCGAGCGCCTGCTTCAATGCGACCAGGACGCCGAAGTCGCCGCAGCCGGGACACCAGTCCGGTTCCGCTTTGCCTTTGAAATCCTTGATCGTGAGTTGCGGACCGCGGCCGCCGCTATCCCGTGGGCTCGAAGGTTTTGCTCTCATCTCAATCGCGGGCTCGTTCATAAATTACTCCTTAGACCATAATCTCGTGCACTGGGACATACTGATGTGTCGTTCCGCTTAGAATCGCCTTTACGCCGTCGACGACATGATGCGGCATGAATGGCTCACCGTCGTATTTACGAATATGGCCGTCCGCGACGATGCCGGTCTCCGACCGTAGGTAGCGCGCAAACTGGCCGCTGTAGTTGTTCTCGACGATGATAACTTTCTTGCTGTTCGCCAGGGTTGAAGTAATCACTTCGCCATGTAAGGGCACAAGCCATTTGATCTGGAGAAGATTGGCAGATATTCCTCCCTTGTCGGCCAGCTGCTGTATCGCCTCTTGGACGACCCCTTCGGTAGAGCCCCAACCGACGAGCGTGACTTGAGCGTCTTGGGCTCCCCAAAGCTTCGGCGCATCGAGCAGCGGCAGAATGCTTTCCATCTTGCGCATGCGTTTTTCATGCATCGCCTGGCGCTTGTGCGGGTTGGTGTACTCGTCGCTGATCAGCACGCCATCTTCATCATGATCGTCGGTGGCGACGACATGCTCGAAACCCAGAGTGCCCGGCAGCGCCCGCGGCGAAATGCCGCTGTCATTGATCTCATAGCGTTTGTAGCCGCCGTTGAGCGGCGGCGTCGCGCCGTTTAGACCGATCACCTCGCCGCGCTCGATGGCGACGTTGAAATCCAACTCAGCTGGGTCGACACTCGATCGGCCTTCGGAGAGCAATAAATCGGAGAGAACAATTCCCGGGCACTGAAACTTGTCGACCAAGTTAAAAAGTTGGGGCACGGTTTTGAAACAATCCGGGATCGTCGTCGGCGCCACGATGATGCGCGGGTAATCGCCCTGTCCCGCGCCCAGCACTTGCCACAGATCGCCTTGTTCCGTTTTAGTCGGCACGCCGGTAGCGGGGCCGGCGCGCTGCACGTTGATGCAGACGACCGGGATTTCCATCATCGCCGCAGCGCCGAGGCCTTCGGTCATCAAAGCAAAACCGCCGCCCGAGGTCGCGCACATGGCGCGGCAGCCCGCATGCGCGGCGCCAATCGCCATGTTGATGACGCCGATCTCATCTTCCACTTGGCGCACCATAATGCCCAACTGGCGCGCGTGGCGTGCCATCCAATGAAGCACCCCAGAGGACGGGCTCATCGGATAGGCGCAGTAAAAACGCACACCCGCCGCCGCACCGCCCATCGCCAATGCCTGGTTGCCTTCGAAGAACGCTAGTTTTTTTCCGGTGTCCGGCAGAGCGAAGGGAAGCCCTTTGAACTCGGTCGCCGCATGATCGTAACCTGCCCGTGCGACACCGACGTTTTCCGCTACCACCGCCTCGCCTTTCCGTTTGAATTGGAGAGTGAGTATCTCTTCGAGAATTTTGAAGTCGACGCCGATCAGCCGCAGCACCGCGGCCAACGCAATCGTATTCTGCACCAGGTCGCCTCGAACCGCCGGCGCCAGTTCCTTCACCGAAAAGCCGCAAAGTTGAACCCCGTCCGCAGCGTTGTCAGGCTTGATCTTGTCTTTGTTGTAAAGCACGGAGGAGCCTGACTGCATCAGACCCAAATGGCGATTCATGGTGTCTTGATTGAGCGCGATTAAAACATCGAGCTTGTCGCCGAAGCTCAGCACCGGCGCGTCGCTGGTGCGCAAGGTCAAAAAGATGTGACCGCCGCGCACGATCGACTGGTAAGCGTTGTAGGCGTTAAGATGTAGTCCGCGGCGGACGAAGATGCGCGCCAAGATATCGCCCGGTGTCGCGATACCTTGGCCGGCTGCGCCGCCGATTGCGATTGAAAGATCGACTTGCGCCATACCCGATACCTCCTCTGTTCTTTAGCTGCTATCTCCTCGAAGTCACTTCGGTTGTCGGCAGCATCGCGACAATCTTGTTCATTTCATTTACGGAAAAGGCTCTCAACGTCTGCGTGCGGATATTGCCGAGAGAAGCGATGCTCACGGCGAACGCTGTCATCGTCTCATCGTCCGGCGCATCGGCGGTAAACACCGCGTCAAACGCGCCCATGGTCCAGTAAATCTCCTTGATCTTGATGCCAAGATTGGCCGCAGCGTTGATCAAACCTTTGGCTCTCTCGGTGGTCTGGCGAATGTGGCGCGCGCCCTCTTCGGTAAAGTTTACCAGCGAGACATAGGTCGCCATCAAGGCCTCGTTCCGGCAACAGGAAATAAAAAAGCCGGCCTACTCCCGCGACTATTCGCAAAAGCAACCGGCTTTCCGCCGTGTAATTCCCCTCTGAAGATCACGCCGCGCTCCTTGCACTGCTGCTCTGAATCGCGAGAGTCTGTCAAAGTTGAGGAAATCTTGTTGTGATGAGAGAGTTAGCAACCCCCATTGCAGCTGTCAAGCAGATCTTTTTGTCTTCACTTGACAACACACTTGTACTTTCGCTTCGATTGGGATTATTTCTTTGGATTCGTAGCGGGTAAATTACCCGGCGTTACTAGTTGCAACTTGCGAGTCACTCATCGGAGGTTTGATGTTCGACTTTCTATTTCCCAATCACCCTTTCGGCGGCCATACCTTGCGGCTCGTCGCCCAGGCGCAGCAGGGCGGCGCCGATGTCTTCGATATCGCCCGGGCGATGAAGAACGTGGAAGCTGGCGATAAAGACGCTTGGGAGCGCGAATGGCTGGCGCTGGCCGAGAAGAGCGAAGCGCGCGCCAAAGCCGCGCTAGCAGCAGGGCATAGCGCAACCGCGCGGCAAAACTTCTTTCACGCCAGCAATTATTATCGAATGTCCGACGTGCTTCTGACCAGCGCCGAGGAAACCAAACGGGGCGAGCGCTTTCGCAAGTCACAAGAAAACTTTCGCGCCGCCGCCAAGCTCAACCCGACGAAGATCGAAGTCGTCTCGGTGCGCTGTGGCGACGAGGAATACGACGGCTATTTCTGCCATCCGGTGAATCCCAAACCGGGCAAGTGGCCGGCGGTGCTATTCCTCGGCGGTGCCGACGCCTACGCCGAAGAAATCTACTTCGGCGGCAAACAGATGCTCGATCGTGGCTGGGCGATGCTGTTAGTCGACACTCCCGGGCGCGGTTCGTCGATGTACTTGAAAGGAATCAAGACCCGGCCCGATTACGAAGTGCCGGGCAAAGCTTGCATCGATTATTTAATCTCCCGGCCGGAAGTCGATGCCAGCCGAGTCGGGCTGCTCGGCATCAGCATGGCCGGCTATTACGCGCCGCGGGTCGCTGCATTTGAAAAGCGCATCAAGGCTCTAGTCGCGTGGAGCGGCTGTTACAGCATTCTCGACGACCTCTACGACTGGTGCGTGCACTTGCAACCGGTGTGTCAAAGACTACTCGGCGGCGTCAGCCACGAAGAGGCGCGCCGGCAGTTGAAAGATTTCACCATGGCCGGCATCGCCAAAAACATCACTTGCCCCACACTTATCACCCACGGCGATAAAGACACACTGATGTCAGTCGAAGGCGCCAAACGGCTATTCGAAGAGATTGGCGCCAAAGACAAGACACTGAAAATTTACGGCGAAGCAGACGGCGCCGGCCGCATCCATTGCAGTCACGACTACTGGGCGCATAATCTGCCGTACATGTTGGATTGGCTGGAGGAGCGGCTGTAAGAGTTAGCAGGCGAAGATTGAGATGGGGGTGCCAGTGAAAATTCAAAATCACCCCTTCCTTTGTCCTTCCCCATCAAGGGGAAGGAATCTGACTGGATGAATGAGAAGGAGTTTCTAGCGATGACAAACAACGGGCAAACTCACTGGGACAAAGAAGTCGACGTCATCGTCGTCGGTTTCGGCGCGGCGGGCGGCATCTCGGCGATCACCGCACACGATGCCGGCGCGAAAGTATTGCTGATCGAAAAGATGCCCCATCCCGGCGGCATTTCGATTCTCTCCGGCGGTGGCGTGGCGTTTGCGCATAACGCCGAGGGTGCTTTTCAATATTTGCAGCGTACCTGCAACGGCACTACGCCGGACGACATCTTGCGCAAGATGGCCGAAGAGATGGTCGGCATGATTGACTGGCTCACCGAGCTAGCCAAAGTCAGCGGCACCGAGCCGACTAAAACTGAAACCCGCGGTCACGGCACTTATCCCTTCCCCGGCACCAACGACATCGATTCGATCAAACTCAAAGACTTTCAAGCCTACACGGAATTTCCCTGGGCTAAAGGATTGCGCGGCGGCGCGCGCTTGTTCAAAGTCGTCTACGACAACGTCCACACGCGCAACATCGAAGTGCTGCTGTCGACGCCGGCAAAAGAGCTGATCACCAACGCGGACGGAGAAATAATCGGACTGCAAACCGAGCGCGAGGGTAAAGCCTTCAACATCAAAGCGCGCAAAGGCGTGATCCTCGCCTGCGGCGGCTACGAAAACGATGACGCCATGAAGCTGCAATACTTCGAAGCGCAGCCGGTCTACCCCGTCTATCTCGGCAACACCGGCGATGGCGTCAAGATGGCGCAGAAAGCCGGCGCGTCGCTCTGGCATATGTGGCATTTCCACGGCGGCTATGGCTTTAAATTCCCCGAGCTGCCGTTTGCGATTCGCCACGTTTGGGCCGGACCGAGAAATGAAAATCGCAAAATGATCTGGATTGGCGTCGACAAGTTCGGCAAGCGCTTCATGGACGAGTATCCGCCCGCGCCGCAGGATACCGGCACGCGGCCGCTGGAATATTATGACGCGGATATTCAAGATTATCCGCGTATCCCCTGCCATCTGATCTTCGACGAAGAAGGTCGCAAGCTCGGACCCATCGGCATACCGATCGTCAACGACGAGCGCTACGACGCCAGTTGGAGCGAGGACAATCTCGCCGAACTCGACAAAGGTTGGATTAAGAAGGGCAACTCACTGGAAGACATCGCCGCGCAGATCGATGTCAATCCGAAAGTGCTGAGAGCCACGGTCGAGCGTTGGAACGAGCTATGCGCCAAAGGCCAGGACGAAGACCACAAGCGGCCGTCGAAAACCATGATGCCGATCAAAAATCCGCCTTACTACGTCATGGAAGCATGGCCCATTGTCAACAATACCCAAGGCGGCCCGGAACACGATGTGAAACAGCGCGTCCTCGACCCGATGAAACGGCCGATCCCGCGCCTCTACGTCGCCGGTGAGATCAGCTCGATTTACGGCCATCTCTATTTAGAAGCGGGAAATATCACCGAGTGCTTCGTGGCCGGCAAGATCGCCGGTCAGAATGCCGGCCAAGAACCGAGCTGGGAATAGCTAAAGCTAAAACTTCTTATACGGCAGAAACTTGCCGTTGAGCGTCAACACCACGCGATCTCCCTTGGGATCTGCTTTCCGTTGAATTTCCATGTCGAAATCGATGGCGCTCATGATGCCGTCGCCGAATTCTTCGTGGATCAGCGCTTTGATCGTCGGGCCGTAGACTTGGATGAGCTCATAGAAGCGATAGATCGTCGGGTCCACGGGCACCGCGCTGTCCAATGATCCTCGCATCGGGAACTCTTGGAGAGCTGATGCGACCACTTCCGCCTCCGCGCCGGAAAAACCAAGGATTTTAATGACACTATCGGCTTCCTCAGCTGACATCGGATGCTGGCCGAGCAGCGCCGCCGTGGTCCAGATCTTGTGACGTCCGACGCCCTTGGCGATCTGTTCCCAAGTAAGCTTCTGTTTCTGCTTCGCGCCGAGAATCTTCGCCGTAGCTTCCTGCCGTGTGATCATTTTTCCTTACCTCCTCACTAATTAATATAAGCTCATTGAGCTGCTACGTATGCGCCATCTCACGTTTCGACGCCGATCTGCTGGGCGACAATCAACGCATCGGCATTGGGTGTCGAGCTTTCAACAGGGTGTTCGCGCGCGCAGTTCTTGAGGAACTGAATGATATGTTTCTTGATGCGTATAAACTCAGGCAGATCCAAAATTTCCTCGCGCACCCTCGGCCGGGGAAACTTGATCTCCACCACTTCCGCCAGCTCGGCCGACGGGCCGCTGGTCATCAAAGCGATCTTGTCGGAGAGCAGGATCGCCTCCTCGACATCATGGGTGACCATGAAGACGGTATTCCGCGTCGCCGTCCACATGCGCATGAGCTCGTCCTGAATCGTGCCGCGAGTCAGAGCGTCGATCTGCGCAAACGGCTCGTCGAGCAAAAGCACCTTCGGCTGCACCGCGAAGGCGCGCGCCAGTCCCACTCTTTGCCGCATGCCGCCCGAGAGCGCCGCCGGTTTTTTATGTTCCGAGCCGGCCAGGCCGACCATATTGATATAGCGCTGCACGTAGTCATTGATCTTTTGCGCCGGCCAGTCGGAAAACGCCGCCTTCACTGCCAGATGGATATTTTCGTAGACGCTCATCCAAGGCAGCAGCGAGAAATTCTGGAACACCACCATGCGGTCGAGGCCGGGAGTGTCGGTTTCCTTACCGTCCAAGATGATCGCGCCCGCGCTGGCCTTTTCCAACCCGGCGATGATGTTTAGTAACGTGCTCTTGCCGCAGCCCGAGTGGCCGACCGTGGTAACGAACTCGCTTTTCTCGATGTGCAAACGAACATCTTTAAATACGCAAAGCTGTCGGCCGCCCGCCTCGGGAAAAAATTTGCTGACATACTCGACTTCGAGAAACGCCATGGTCTACTCCTTGTAGGTCAAGGTTTTCGCCAAGCTGGCGAAGCCGAAATCCAAGACAAGTCCGACAAATCCGGTAAGCAGAATCGCGAAGATCACGCTGGTGAGTTGCAGGTTATTCCACTCGTTCCAGACGAAGTAGCCGATGCCGGTGCCGCCGATGAGCATTTCCGCCGCGACGATGGCGACCCACGCGCTGCCGATGGAGATTCGTAAACCAGCGACGATCGCCGGGGCGGCAGCGGGAAGAATAACTTTCCAAAGCCGTTTGAACCAAGAGAGCTGAAGCAGAGCGGAGACATTGAGATAATCCCGTTTAATGCCGGCGACGCCGAAGGCCGTGTTCGCCAAAATCGGCCACAGCGATGACATGAAGATCACCATGATCGCCGACTGCGTCGAATCTTTGATCGTGTAAAGAAACAGCGGCATCCAAGCCAGCGGTGAGATCGGTTTCAATACCTGGATGTAGGGATTGAGCGCCCGGTATAAACCCGGCGACAAACCCAACATGACGCCCATGAAGATCGCCACCAATGCCGCGGCGCTGTAACCAATCGTAAGCCTACCGACGCTGTAACCGAGTTGAATGCCGATACCCTTGTCGTTGGGTCCGTTATCGTAAAAGGGATCCGAGATCATTTCCCAGGCACGGGTCGCTACGGCCACCGGACCCGGCAGCCCTTCGGCCTTTGCGCCTGGCAAGGTCGATTTCACCGAGACTTGCCAAATAGCGAGAAAGATTGTCAGTAGGACGGCTGAAGATAGGATCGCCCGCATTCGTCCCGATAGGACACCGATTTGCTCCATGATGAATGCCTCGACTTCCTTTAGGCCCGGCGAATCGGGAACGAACGAATGTATTCCGCGGGAGCATTGGGATCGAAAGTTTTATTTTTGCCAAAGGTAAACTGGTGCTTGGTCGAATCCTGCGCCGGCGCCTTGTAGCTGAGTGACTTCATGACTTCGCGGCAGCCCGACGCCAGGTAGACTTCTTGGGCGAGTTTTTTGTAGTCGACATCTTGCTTGATATAACCCCAGCGTTTCATCTGTGTGAGAATCCAAATCGCCATGGAATGATACGGGAACGGATCGAAGTCGATGCGGTCCGGCACATTCTTGGTGTTTCCCAAGCCGTCGGGATACACGCCGGTTAAAACCTGTTCGAGCAGCTCCACCGGCTGGTTTAAGAAGTTGCGCGGTGCAATCGCTTTGGCGATTTCCTTGCGGTGCCCGGCGTCGTGAGCGTATTGGGTGGCGTCGACGATGGCTTTGAAGAGCGCCTGAAACGTGTTGGGATTTTTTTCGGCGAAGTCTTTGCGCGTGGCAAAGGCGCAGCACGGATGGCCCGGCCAGATGTCTTTGCTGAGCATGAAAATGAAACCTTCGCCTTCATACACGGCGCGCTGATTGAACGGATCCGGCGCGAGATAGCCGTCGACGTTGCCCGCTCTCAAGTTCGCCACCATCTCGGCCGGCGGCACGACGCGAATCTGCACGTCCTTATCGGGATCGATACCGCCTTCGGCGAGGAAATAGCGCAGCAGAAAATTATGCATCGAGTAGTCAAAGGGGACGCAAAACTTAAAACCTTTCATCTCCTTGGCTTCTTTGACGCCTTTGTGTTTGTTGGCGAGGGTGATCGCCTGACCGTTGATGTTTTCGATCGCCGGCATGACGAAGGGCACCGACTGGGAGCCCGTGCCCATGCTGATCGCCAGCGGCATCGGCGTCAACATATGCGTCGCGTCGGTCTCGCCGTTGATGGACAGATCGCGGATCATCGCCCAACCGGAGGCTTTGTGCACTTGAACATCGAGGCCGTGTTTTTTATAGAACCCCATCGGCTCGGCCATGATGATCGGTGTCGCGCAGGTAATCGGGATAAAGCCGACCTTAAGCTCCTTTTTTTCGATCGGTCCCGTCTTACCCTGAGCCAGAGCTTTCGCCGCGCCCATGGGAAAAATCGAATTGAGAATCGCCGTGGCACCGCCAACACCGACGTAGCGAATAAATTCTCGGCGCCTTAGGTCAGAGCCGAAAACAGCGTGCGTAACCGCCTCTTCGACCTTTTGATCGATCAAGCTTTCGGCGTTCGCGGATTGCTTCGATCGATCTGCGATGGAATCCAACATTGGTTGCTTATTTTTCCCCAACATCACACCCTCCTTACCCTAAGTGTGTTGGAGCAACGGCCGTGCCACGACGTTTCGTGAAACACGAGTCGAACGAATTCAATCAGTTGTTCGACGTCAACAGACTGTGCGAGAGATTAACAAACAGGCGATTGCTTAGGAGTTAGGCACGCCGCCCAAAAGATGGGCAGATGCAAAGAAGTTGGCCTGACGTCGACTCAAAAAACACTTCGAAGAAATGACCGACGACTAATTCGTCGTACTGACGTTGATCAGCGCATTCTCGACCTGACGAAACACCGATCCCGCGTCTCTACTTCGCCGCCGCCGGAAAAATCGCCGGCCAAAACGCCGCGGCGGAAATAGCTTGGGAGTAACGATTCGCGCTGAGCCGCGCGCTGCGGTCACACGTTACCACGCACGGTGGGCACGACGGCTTCGGCGCGTTGTCAGACGGCGCCCTTCGACACAGAGAAAACGAGTGACTGACCCCTCATGCTGGTGATACGTGCCTTCTTGATCCCTGCGAGGGCATACAGAGCGTTGAGCACAGCAAAGCGGTCCTGGAGGAATTTAGAGCGCCGGCACGCGTCACGCACTTCCTTAGTGGTGATTGACCGATTGCCACCCACTCTGCTGAGAATGTAATTGAGCGCCTGCCGCTCAATAACGTGGTAGTTGCCTCCGTGGCCGCCGGGTCTTGGGGACAGAACGACGAAGACCTGCGGCCCTTCGAACACATGATAATTCCGTCGGGTCGCTCGTACGAGACCACGATAATGCAGGTTTGAAAGAAGGTTGCGATGGTTCACGTGACATTCTCCTTGTGCGGCAGGAATTCAAACATAGAGTCCAAACGGACCGCGTTCACGTTTTTGTCTGCCCATGGTCGGTCGACTCTTCCATTTACTTCGTGGCGCTAGGCCGTCTAAACGATGGCGCTCGACAGGCGAGTCCTCATCACCGCTTCGACAACTGATCGACGAATCCGCTGTCGTCGAGTTTTTTGAGAATCGTGTGATTGATCACATTCTCCGGTTTCACCTTCGCCACCAGCGGATCGGCTTCGGCGATAAACTCGATCATCGCCACGATGCCGGCTACATCGACATACGGCTTTGGCGCCAACACTTTGAGCGCCGATTGATAATGCTCCTCCGCTTTATCCACCGAATCGAGGCGCAAGTATTTGGCGATGATTTGTTTGACGCGCTGCTTGTTTTTGGGATCGAGACTGAAACTGTTTCCTGCCAGCACGCCTCTCAAAACCCGTTCGACGAAATCGCCATCGCTCTTGATCAAGCGCTCGCGCACGCAGATCGTCTGTTGCGGGTAGGCGATCGGTAGCTCGGTGAAATCTGCGAGAAGAAAGCCGCCTCGTTCCTTGAGTGACGGGCCGAGGCCGGGATTGACGATGACCGCGTCGCTGCCGCCGGATTGTAGCGAGCCGACCCGCGCGGCTTGATTGCCGAGTTGGAGAATTGTGATCTTGTCGCGCCGCGCGTCGAGCCCCCAGTGTTTCAAGCCGAGCAGCACGGCGTGATAGGAAGCAGTTCCAGCTTGCGCCGCGCCGATCCGTTTGCCCTTCAAATCTTCCGGTCGCTTCACCGCGGCGGAACTGACCATGATGTAATTCATCTTATTGACCACGCCGGCGATCATCGTCAGATCGGCGCCGCGCGCCCGCGCGCTGATCACGGGCTGACCGGACATGCCCATGATCGGAAGATCGCCGGAGATCAGCGCCTGTGCGCCGCGGGTGCCGCCCTCAATCAGAATCAAGTCGGGCTCGCTGCCGTAGCGCTGGAACAATCCTTCTTCCTTGGCAACCCACAGAGGAGTTTGGTTAGAGCTGAAGGAAGAGTAGCCCATGAGAAACTTGCTCTGGGCGAAACCGTTAGCGTGAAAGAGCAGTAATATGATTACAACAACGAAACCGCAGAATCGCCGCATTGGATGCTCCCTCGGAGTCGTGATCGTCGCTCGCGATCGTGCACCGGATCTTAACGAACACGAGCCACGAACACGAACACGTTGTTAATCTCGAATATCCTGCAGGAACCATTCGGTGGGCATTTCTCTGCCGAGCCCGCGCGCTTTCGCCAGCTCATAAACTTTGCCGGCCACGGCGAAGAACTGCGCGCCTTGGATGTTGCCGCGCTCGGAATAGGTGATTTGCTTTGCACCAGTCCGCCCCTTTTTTGCGCCGCTCAAAATATCCGCGAAGAACACCGCCCGCTCCTCGGCGATTACGCCATGGGCGCGCTTGCCGGCGCGTTTCATTTGAAAACCGGCGTTCTCCTTAGGTTTGGCCGCGTAGGTGATGTATTCGTCTGCCAGGCCAAAATCCGGCAGGCCCCACGGCGCCGGCGCGTTGCCCAGTCGAAGCGAAACGTCGATCCGTTTTAACGTGTCGTCGTCGGGCTTGCCGCCAACACACGTCACATGAGTGCCTTCCTCCAGCCATTTGCCGATGACGATCGGTACGGCCGAATCGGTGCAACCGGCGACGATATGGGCGCCTTTGTAGACGTCGCGAGGATGGTTCATCGGAATAACATCGAGGCCGTAATTTTCGCTGATCTCCTTGGCGTAGGCCTCACGATTGGCCTTGGTCGGGCTGTAGACTTGAATTTTTTTGATCTGGCGCGCCTGTAGAAATGAATCGACATGGGAGCGCGCCATGCCGCCGGAACCGATCATGCCGACCACCGTGGCATCTTCGCGCGCCATGTATTTGGCGCCGATGCCGGAGTCGGCGCCAACCCGCATATGCTGCAAGTAACCATCGTTGATCAGTGCCAGCGGCTCGCCATTCTCGATACTATTGAGGAGAATCAAGCCGCAGAAACTTCCCGGCCGCACGCAATATTTTTCCTGGGTGATCGCGCCTTGATATTCTTGCTCGTAAATCACGTCCGACTTCATGCGAATCGCGAAGTAGCCGGACATGGAGCCGCCTTCCATGGTGCCCCACTGATAAATTTTTTCAGCATCCTTGGTCGGAATCTGAATATCGATGCGCGGCCGACACACCGCCTCTTGGCGCGCCAGCTCGCGATACGCCTTGTCCAGCGCGTCCATCGTAACTTCCATGGTCAAAACTTGTTTAACGTCATCGTTGTTGAGAAATAACATTTATTCCGATCCCCTTTTGCGCTCTTTGCGGCTAATATTCCGAATCCGAATCCGTCACCCCGTTTTGCCACTTTGCCGTTCGCGCGGATGAAACTTCTGGTGCACCGCTTTGAGCCGGGCGCCGTCGACATGGGTATAAATCTGCGTCGTCGAAATGTCGGCGTGGCCGAGCATCGTCTGCACCGCGCGCAAGTCGGCGCCGCCTTCGAGCAAATGGGTCGCAAACGAATGGCGCAGTGTGTGCGGCGTGACTCGCTTATCGATGCCGGCAAGCAAGGCATAGCGGCGAATCAGCTTCCAAAATCCCTGGCGAGTGAGCCCTTGCCCGCCGCGGTTGACGAAGAGATACGAACTGGACTTGCCCTTGAGCAATCGTGGCCGGACATCGTTTAGATAACGCGACAGTTTCTGCCGCGCCCATTGACCGAAGGGCACGGCGCGAACCTTAGCACCTTTGCCTTTGACGGTCAGATAGTTGCCTTGGAAATTGACCTGCTGGGTGCGTAACGTTATCAATTCCGACACTCGAAGGCCGCTGGCGTAGAGTAATTCCAGCATCGCCTGATCGCGCGCGCCGAGCATTTCCTTATCGTCTGGCTGGTTCAAGAGTGTGCGCACATCAGCCACAGAGAGCGTCTGGGGCAGTTTGCGAGTCTGCGCCGAATACAATAGCCGCGGCACCGGACTCTCGTTGACTAAGCCTTCGGTTTCGAGAAAACGATAAAGCCGGCGCAGGGTCACGACATGGCGCGCCACGCTGCGCGGGCTCAATCCGGCACTCTTGAGCGCGGCAAGATAGGAGCGCAGATGAACGGACTCAACTTTGGGCCAAGAGCCAATCCCTTGTCTGATAAGAAAATCGGCGAGCCGGTTCAAATCGCGGCTGTAGGCCTCGATGGTATTTTTCGCCAGCCCCTTCTCCACGCTCGCCATGGAAAGAAAGGAATCAATGTAGGAGCTGAGCGATTCGTTCACCACTGGCACCTTGTGGGGCGAGAGTTTCGCGCAAAAAGATTCTGACGCTCTCGAGATCTTCGGCATCGCTCAATTTAGCGCCGGATTGATCGGTGACGTAAAATACGTCGGCGACCTGATCGACGTTGGTCGAAATCTTTGCGACATGAATCGACAAGCCGAGTTGGTGCAAGCTGTAGGTGATTCTGAACAGCACGCCAATGCGGTCCTCGGTGAATATTTCGATGACAGTAAAATCGTCCGACACGTCATTATCAATATTGACCACAGTGGAAACCTTCGGCGCGTGCCTTTGCAGATAGAATGTCGGCTTGGATGATTCGACCAGCTTGGCGACATCGATCTTGCCGTCTAGAACTTGGTCCAGCAGCGCACGAAAGCGATTCCACTTCTGTTCCGCCATAACAAGCTCGGCGCGGCCATGGTGCGAAATCCGAAAGACATCGAGAATCCGGCCGTCGCTGGCGGTAAATATACGGGCGTTGAGAATATCCAAACTCAGCGCACTCAAAACGCCGGTGATGGAGGCAAACAGTCCAGGCCGGTCCTGCGAACAGATCACTACCGAAGTACAATCCCGCTCGGGAAAATGTTGCACTGATATTTCGACTTTCTTGCCGCGAAACTTGTCCATCAACTCGAAATGGTCCGCGATATCGCTTTCCGGGGTTGAGACAAAATATCGCTCTGGCATAGTTTCCATAAAGCGCTCGACCTTTTCGTCGTCGTGGCTTTCTTTGAGTTGCTTACGCACCCGGTTCTGCACCCGCCGTATCACCGCGCGCACGTCCTCGCGTTGAAACTCGCCCTTCTCGACCTCTTCGAGTAAATGCAGCGCCTTGACGTAGAGTTCGCCCAGCAGCGAGGCTTTCCACGGATTCCAAACTTCCGGCCCCACCGCTTTGACATCGGCGAAGGTGAGCAAATAAAGCATCTTGAGATTGTTGACATTGCCCATGGTCTTGGCGAATTCGAAGATGGTTTTTTCATCTTCCAAATCGCGTCGAAACGCCGTGTGGGTCATCAGCAAATGATGCAGCACGAGAAACTCCACCATGGCGCCGTCGTCGGCATTGAGACGCAAGCGCCGGGCGATGGGCCGAACCATCTTGGCGCCGCGCTCCGAATGGCCGCCGCCGAAACCCTTGCCGATATCGTGGAACATCATGCCGAGATACAAGAGCTCGATCTTTTCCGTCTCCCGGGCGATTTGGGTGAGCAGGGGCAGCGCGTCGATATAGTCGCCGGCCTTGAGCCGTTCGATTTCCTGGATCAGTTTCAACGAATGCTCGTCGACCGTGTAAATATGGTAAGCGTCGTGCAGCGCCATACAAAGGAGCCGGCCAAACTCTGGGATAAACGCGCCGAGCACGCCGCTGCGATGCATGAGCAACAGCGTCTCGTAAACGCTTTCCTTCCATTTGAGAATGGTGAAAAACTGCTCGTTGGCCGCCGCCGAGCGGCGTAGATCGTCGTCGATGAGAGGTAAATGCTGGCGCAAACATTCGAGCGTCTCATGGCTCAACCGGCAGCCATATTTTTGCGCATCATCGAATATCGAAATTAAATTTTCCGGGTGCGCCGCGATCACTTCCGGTTTGGTTACGATGATATGGCCGCGCGTCAGGCGAATGCCCTCGCGCAGAACCCGCCCGAAACTGAGCTTATCGGTAAAACGCGGCTTATCACTCTCGGTAACCCGATGGATGATCAGACTCGAAAGCCGGCCGATCTGCGCCGCATGCAGATAATACGTGCGCATGAAGACTTCGACGGCGCGCAAACTCCCTTCCCCGGTAAAACCGAGCGCGCCCGCCACATTCTCTTGATGCTCGAAGGTCAGCTGATCTTGATGCCTGCCGGTGGAAAAATGCAGTTCGTTGCGCACCCTGAGGAGAAAATCCTGCGACTCCTTGAGATTGGCCACGTCGCTAGCGCTGACAATCCCATTGAGCGCCAGAGTGTCTAAATCTTTTGCTTTGAGCTTGGCGCGGGCGATCCAGCGCGCGGTCTGGACATCGCGCAAGCCGCCTTCGCCTTCTTTAACTTCCGGTTCGAGCAGATAGATCGAACCGCCGTAAGATTCATGGCGCAGCCGGCTTTCATCCTGTTTTTCCCGGACGAACCGAGCGATGCTCTTTTTGAGTAGTTTATTCTCCACGGTCTTCTCGAACTCGCCGTAGAGCGTAAAGTCGCCGCACAAAAAGCGCGCGTCCAACAACGACGTGCGGATCTTCATGTCGCTCTCGGCCAGACGCACGCAGTCGGAAATGGTGCGCAAAGCGTGACCGACCTGTAGACCGCTATCGTACAGGGTGTAGAGCAGCCTTTCGGTAAGACTTTCGACAAATGGCGTGACTTTCCAAGTGTGCAGGAAAAGTAAATCGATATCGGACTGCGGATTAAGCTCGCCACGCCCGTAGCCGCCCTGCGCGATGATGGCGAATCGCGGCGTTTGGCCGGGAAAACGATAGAGCACATCGCCGCTGATCGCGCCCAGCAGGTGACGAATGAGATGATCCATCACGGTAGAAAACGCCGCGCACACTTCGAGCCCGCCGGCGCCCTGCCGATGTCTTTCGAATAGTAGCGCTCGACCCCGTTCAAGATAACCCTTGGCCAGACTCTTTAAGTCGGGTTCGACCTTGGTATCGTTGAGCAGGCCTAATGAGATGGCGACTGCGTCCATGGGATGATCTCAAAGAGTTCGCGCCATGACGCTGGATTGGGTGTATTTTTGAATGCCCTGCATAAGCGCCTCGACCATCGCATCTTGGGTGCTTTCTTGGCCCATGGATCGCCCTTCAATGGGGTTGGTAATAAAAAACATTTCGACTAATACGCTGGGCATACGCGCGCCGACGAGCACGTAGAACAGCGCCTTCTTGACGCCCAAATCTTTGACCTCGCTGATCGCTTTGCCCATGCCGCCGACCGCTGAGTTGTGCAAGCGATGCGCCAACGCGATCGAATCTTCGAGTTTTATATTCTGGGTCATATCGCTCAAGATAAATTGCAGATCGGAGACGTCTTTACGCGACGTGCCGTTCTCCCGGGCGGCCAGGCGCAACGCGGCCTCGTCCGTGGTGTTATCGAGATAATAAGTCTCGATGCCTTTGGCTTCGCTGTTGACGCTGGCGTTCATGTGCAGAGAGATGAAAAGATCGGCGTCTTCGGCGTTGGCGATGGCCGTACGATTTTCCAACGGTACATAGCGATCATCCTTGCGCGTCAAAACCACCTGAATACCCATCTCATTTTTCAATTTGACGGCGAGTCGTTTTGCGATGCTGAGCACGACATCTTTTTCGGCTCGCCCGCCGACGCCGATGGCGCCGGGATCTTTGCCGCCATGACCGGGATCCAAGACGATCTTGCGAATGCCGCCGTTGAGCGCCGCGCCCTGTCCCGAGACTTTTTCCTTGACCTCTGGCTTGCGTCCCGCGGGCGCCCTTCTCGCCGGCGTCTCCTTTGCCGACCTACTTTCAAGCGCCTTTTGCCCCTGCACGTCGAGCACCAACCGATAGGGATCTGAAAAGATAAAAGCGTTGTGCGCTCTGAGACTGTGCATATCTAGAACCACCCGCACGGTATCGGCGCTGTATTGACCGATGCGAATCTGCTTCAACAGGCCGTCCTCGACCACCACCGGTTCTTTAGACGCAAGCGCCAAGCGCGCGCCGCTGATATCGATATAAATCCGCGCCGGCGTACCCTTTGCCGTATCTTCTTTCAGCTGACGCACTTCATATGGGGTTTCCCGGGACAGATCCAACATGATCCGGGTATACGCCGGCGACGATAAGAAACGGAGCCCGGTCACCCGTGTTTTATCATCCGCCGCCGTGCCCTTCTGTTCGTTATCGCCGCTGCCAAGCGCTGCCTCTTTGTCGAGAGGTTTAAGCGTTGGCGTTGTATCCACCGGGGGTTCTTTGATTGCATCGCCCTTTTGACTCTGCGCCAATGCGACTTCATCGTTTGGCAACGTGAGCGTATATCCCACACAGAGTAAACCGACGAGAATGTACCAGGGTTGCAAGCGTCCTTTCATCCTTCACCTCGCAATAAGCAAGTCACTTCTTGGCCTCTTCGGAGAGCTCGTGCAGCCGGTTCAGCGCTTCGATGGGCGTCATCCGTGCGACATCGAGGGCCGCCAGTCGATCGCGGTAGCGATTATCGGCGCTGGTGAACAAGCCCATCTGCAGCGGCGCTTCGACGGCATTTTGACTGCGCCCATTGAAATGTCCGGCGCGGCTCCCTTGGCTGCCTTCCAGCTGCGCTAATATTTCTTTGGCCCGTTCGATCACTCCGGCAGGCATGCCAGCTAAACGCGCGACATGAATACCGTAACTATGGCTCGCCGCGCCGTCGATCAAATTACGCAGGAAAATGATCTCGCCGCGCCATTCCTTAACCGCGAAATTGAAATTTTTGATGCGCTCTTTGCTCTCGGCCAATTCCGTCAGTTCATGATAATGGGTCGCAAACAATGTGCGCGGCCGGCTCGCACTATCGTGCAACGCCTCGGCCACCGCCCAGGCGATCGAGATGCCGTCAAAGGTGCTCGTGCCCCGACCCACCTCGTCGAGCAGAATCAAACTGCGCGCCGTCGCATGGTGCAAAATATTGGCGGTCTCTTTCATTTCGACCATGAACGTCGACTCGCCGCGCGCCAACGAATCGGCCGCGCCGATGCGCGTGAATATGCGCTCGACGATGCCGATATGTGCTTCGGCCGCCGGCACGAAGCTGCCCATTTGGGCGAGAATCACGATTAGCGCCACCTGGCGCATATAGGTCGACTTGCCGGCCATGTTGGGGCCGGTGAGCAAAATGATCTGCTGCTCGCTCGGCTCAATGCGGCAGTCGTTGGCGACGAATGCGCCCCGGCCGACGGTATTTTCGACCACCGGATGGCGCCCTTCGCGAATCGACAAGGCGACGCTGCTGTCGATCTCAGGCCGAATAAACCGATAGGCTTCGCCAACCTCCGCCAATGCCGCCAAGACATCGAGGAGCGCCAGCGCATCGGCCATTTTTTTCAAAGCCGGATAGTACGCCGCAACTTCTTCGCGCACTCGCGTGAGCAAGGCGGCTTCTAATTTTTCGATCAGGCTTTCGGCGTTGAGCACCTTGGCTTCATATTCTTTCAGCTCCGGCGTGATGTAGCGCTCGCCATTGGCCAAGGTCTGTTTACGCATGTAATCGGCGGGCACCGATTTAAGATTGGACTGCGTCACTTCGATGTAATAGCCAAACACCCGGTTGTAGCGCACTTTGAGCGAATGAATGCCGGTGCGCCGCCGTTCGCCGGCTTCGAATTGGGCGATCCAATCTTTGGCGTGAGACTTCATCGCGCGAATCTCGTCGAGCTCGGCATCGAATCCGGCGCGTATGAAGCCGCCGTCTTTAAGCGCGAACGGTGGATCGTCGACCATGGCGCGCGCGATCAACCTCACCACGTCGGGCAGATCGGCCAAGCCGGTGCGGGCGCCAGTGAGTATCGGCGCGTCGACACTCTTGAGCGCGTCTCGGAGCACGCCGACGCTGCCAACGGTTTCCTTGATCGCCACCAAATCCTTTGGCGACGCGCTCCCCGCCATGGCCCGGCCGGCGAGCCGCTCCAAATCTTGAATTTTTTCCAGACCGAGGCGCAACTCTTGGCGCAGCGAAAAGCTTTGCGCCAACTCGCCGACGCCGTCTAAGCGTTCGCGGATTGCGCGTTCATCAAGCAATGGATAAAGCAGCCAGCGGCGCAGCCGGCGCGCGCCGACGGCCGTAATCGTGCGATCGAGAATCGCCAGAAGCGAACCCGTTCGGTCTCCCTGATAGTTGGCGACCAACTCTAGATTTGCCCGCGTCGCGTCATCCAGAACTAAATAATTGGCCACCGCGTAGAGTTCGAGATCGCGCAGCAGCTTGAGCGATTCGCCGGCGTTGGCTTGCAGATAAGCGAGGATCGCCGAGGCGGCGCCAATGCCGTCGGCGTAACCGATCAGCCGATCGGCAAACTCGGGCGCCACCCGACTTCCAGCCGAATCGCCGAACTGCTCATCGGCCAGTCGAGTGAAATGGATCGATGGATATTCCTTGTAGAGCCGCTCGCCGAGCCGAGCGTCACGGCTTGCCAGCAGGATTTCGCTCGGACGAATCCGGCCCAGCTCGTCGAGCAACGCCGCCTCCTCGCCGATCTCGGTACAACGAAACTCTCCGGTGGTGATATCGGTCAGCGCCAGACCGAACCCTGCGCTTCCCTTGAAAACCGCGGCGAGAAAATTATTGCCACGCGCGTCGAGCGCATCGACCGCAGTCACCGTGCCCGGCGTGATCACGCGCACCACTTCGCGTTTGACCACGCCCTTGGCCAGCGCCGGGTCTTCGACCTGCTCGCACACGGCGACTTTATGGCCGGCGTTCAATAGCTTTTGAATATACGGTTCCACCGAGTGGTACGGCACGCCGCAGAGCGGCACCGAGCCGTCGTCGCTTTTGTTGCGCGAGGTGAGCGCGATGTCGAGAATCTTCGACGCCGTATGAGCGTCTTCGAAAAACATTTCGTAAAAATCGCCGAGGCGAAAAAACAGGATGGCGTCCTGGTAGCGCTCCTTGATTTGCAGATACTGCTGCATCATGGGCGTGACTTTGGTCGCTTCCATCTTACTTCAAACTTGTCTCAGGCCGAGCCGCTCCGTTTGTCGTCGAGCTTACGCAAACCGCGGCCGTGCTTGCGCGCCAAGTCGAGGGCGATCCGCTTCACCTGGCCGTCCAGTTCACGAATGAGATTGCCGATGCCGAGCGAGACGACGAATTGTCGTTCGATGGCGTCGAGAATTTTTTGCCGGTCGCTGGTGAGTACGAAAAGCTCCTCACCGTCGGTCAAGTATTTGAGCGACTGCGCCGGACGCTCGGTGTGCGACGTCGTGTCTTTAAGAGGTTTCAAGCAGCGGCGAATTTTTTGCAGCGTGAAGCCATGGCGCGCCAAGTCTTTGACCACCTTGAGGCAAACGAGATCATGAAACGAGTAGAGCCGCTTGGTGCCGCGTCCCTCGGCCGATTTCACCGACGGCCGAATGAAATCCCGCTCATCCCAGTATTGCAACTGGCGCAAGCTCACGCCGACAATGCGACTCGCGGTCTTACTGTCGTAAGTATCCATGAAACATCGATTTAAATGAAAACAACCGTGTTTCCAAAAGGTAGACGCAAGACGGCGCAATGTCAAGGCAAGTTCGTTTGACCGCCACCGGCGGATATGGTGAAAAAGCCTATGCCATTTCCCGCAAATCTATTGGTCGGCACTTCGAGTTGGTCGAGCAGCGACTGGCTCGGCTCTTTCTATCCGCCGAATTTGAAACCGGGCCAATTCATCGAAGCCTACTCTCGCAAGTTAGCTGCGGTCGAAATCGACTCGACGTATTACAGCATTCCGTCGCCTCAGGTGGTGTCGAGCTGGCGCGAAAAAACCCCGCCGGGTTTCATTTTCACAGCGAAGATTCCCGGCGCCATCACTCATGAGAAAGTGCTTAAGGATTGCCAGCTTGAAATGACGACGTTCTTGAATAATATTTCTCTCCTCGGCGATCGCCTCGGTCCGTTGCTGCTTCAGTTCCCGTATTTCAATCGCAATGCGTTTCCATCCCGCGAGCCGTTTGTGCGCTTGCTCAAGCCGTTCCTCAAAACGCTGCCCAAGGAATTCAAATTCGCCTTGGAGATACGCAACAAGCACTGGATCAGTTGGGATTTTCTTGAACTCTTGCGTGACCATTCGGTTTGCTTCGCACTGGTCGCCCATGCGTGGATGCCGCCCATTGACACTCTGGCCAAGGCGCTCGATCTCGTAACCAGCGATTTCGTTTACGCGCGCTTCATCGGCGACCGCCAAGACATCGAAGCCAAGACCAAACGCTGGGACACGTTGATCGAAGACAAGACGCCGGAGATGTCGGTATGGGTAAACGAACTCAAAACAATCACCGACAAAGGCGTCAAGACCTATGCGTTCTTCAACAACCACTACGCCGGCTTCGCACCGGGGTCGATCAAGCAGTTCGAAGACTTGTGGATCAGCGTGTGAGCCATTTGGCTTGACGGATGATTCGCGCCCAACGTATGCTTCGCGTCAGGTCGAGTCGATCGCCACTTTAATTCCTGGAGGTTTCCGATGTCAGCCAATGGCAATGAAAAAAATGTCCTGCATCTCGCCACACATTCAGGTTGGTATCGCTTCGAACGGCGCGGCGAGGACTGGGTGCAGGCCGACCGCGCTCTGACTTTCTGGCAGATGAGCTGCCTTCAGGTCGACCCCGATAATCCGAGGCGAGTTTACGCCGGCACGGAGCACTCCGGCATGTTCGTCAGCAACGACGGCGGCAGAGACTGGACTCGCGCCGACCCGAACGTGCCGTGCTTGGAAATGTCAGCGCTGTTGGCGCAGTCGGGGAAGATTCTGGTCGGCACTCGTCCGGCGGCGCTGTACGTCAATACCGATGGCAAGGGTTGGCAAGAAATCAAAGGCGTGCGCCAAGGCGCGTTCGGCGGAACCTTCCCGCCCAATCCCGATCTCGCGCCGCGCACGCGCGTGCTGGCGCAGGAAAACAAATCAGCGGGCCGGCTTTATGCCGGCATCGAAGTCGGTGGCATTTTGGTCAGCGATGACGACGGCCAGAACTGGACCAAGTGCAACGACGGCCTGACCGACGCCGACATCCATCAAGTACTGCCGGCGAAGCAACGCGCCGGACTGGTTGTCGCCGCTTGCGGCGAAGGCGTCTCGCGCAGCACCGATCGCGGCAGCCACTGGGAAAAGGTCACGCCGACCACGGGTAATCGGACCTACGGTAACACCCTCGCCGAGGACGACAACGGCAATATCTACCTCGGCATCACCCAAGACCGGCCACGCACCTGGACGCGCGCCGGCCGCGCCAACAGCGCGATCTTTAAATCTCAAGACGGCGCCAACTGGGAACTCTTAACTGAAAAAATGAGCGGCGGCGTGATGGAAACCTGCGCCGCGGCGGACGGCAACGGAATATTGGTGGCAACCGCCGACGGTGAAGTGGTGCAGGTGGATTGTTCCGGGAATACTAAAACCCTCGTCAGCGGCCTACCCTGTATCAACGCGTTAGCGTTGGGAGCGTAATCGCTGCGGCAAATTTGCTAGAGGGGCGATCGGCCGCTCGCCCCTAGCATTTTTCTTACGACAGCGGCAGCCTCAGATATTTGCCTTTGAAGAATAGCAGCGGCCGCTCGCCGTTTGCCGCGACATTAAGAATCTCGCCGACCACGATGGTGTGATCGCCGCCGTCGTGGCACTGGGTGATCTTACATTCGACTGATCCCAACGCGCCGTCGATGAGCGCGGCGCCGTTGCTGCCGGCCCGCCACTTCAGATCGGCGAATTTGTCGGCGCCTTTGGTCGCGAACCGGCGTGAAATATCTTCCTGATCTTCACTTAAGAAATTGACCGTAAATCCGCTGTCCGGTCGAAGCAGGAATAACAGGTCGCTTTTTTGTCGACGCTGATAATCACCCGAGGCGGGTCGAGGGATAGCGACATGAAAGCGTTGGCCGTCAAACCTTGCGGTAATCCTTCCTTATCCGTGGTCGTAATCACGGTGACGCCGGTGGCGAAGTGGCCCATGACGCGGCGGAGTTCCTGCGCTTCGAATGCCATGGTTGTCTCGCTTTTTCAAAAACTTTTCCCTGTGGTAACAGAGCCGCGGAGCCACTGTCAATCGACACCGCGATTCATTCATGCATGCTGGACGAGCCGACGGCGAACATGCTATTCAATGACCAACTAAGGGAGGATTGCCAATGGCCGTACAAGAACGCCAAGCGGAAAATAGTTTCGATCGCTATATCGCCGAAGTTCGCGCGGGTTGGGGTGACGGCAAAGATCCGCAGTTGCCATTTCGAGTCCAAGCGCTGATGGAGAAACTGTTTGCTGCGACGAAAGCCGATGACCCGTGGATGGCGGAGATCATCCGTGACGGCAAACCGTCCCGCGAGCTATATCGCGATCCCGATCACGGCTTTATTCAAATGGGCCATGTGCACAAGCAAGGCCACGGCAACACGCCTCACGATCACGGTCCCTGCTGGGTCGTTTACGGCGCCTTTAGCGGCGTCACCGATATCACCAAATACAAACGCACCGACGACGGCTCGCAGCCGGGTAAATGCACACTGGAAAAAGACCGGCTCGACCGGCTAAGCGCCGGCGTCGTCGTTCCCTACGTCACCGGCGATATTCATTCTACCCACGCGGCCGAGGGGCCCGGCGTGGTTTTCCGTTTTTTGAGTTACGATTTGGACAAAATCGACCGCAGCCGCTACAACCTGGAAAAAGGCACGATCATTGCCGTGCCGGCGCGATAGGAAGAAATGAGCGGCGGCGAATTTTTCTTCGAACAAATCCGCTCAAGCGGCTGCCTTTCCTATGTTCTTGGCTGCGCCACGGACAAAGTTTCCGTGGTCATCGATCCGGAGCTCGACAAAGCCGCCGATTACGTTGGCCTCGCCGAATTCTTCAAATCGAAACTGCTCTACGCCATCGACACCCACACCCACGCCGATCACAACTCGGCCTGCAAGCTGATGCGCGAACGCTACGGTGTCCAAGTCGTTATGCACCGAGCCACCGACGCGCCCTACGTCGACGTCAAGGTCGACGACGGTGACGAAATCAAGTTCGGCCAATGCGCGCTCAAAGTTTTCTACACACCGGGACACACCCAGGACGCCATGTGCCTCCTGTTCGACGATCGCATCTTCACTGGCGATACTTTGCTGATCGGCGGCTGCGGCCGTACTGATCTACCCGGTGGCAGCGCTGAAAGTCAGTGGAATAGTTTGCGACGGCTTGACGGTCTGTCGAATGAGATTCGGGTTTATCCCGGCCATGATTATCGCGAAGCGGTATCGACCTTGGGCGACGAGAAACAGAAAAATCCGCGCATGACGATGGCATCGAGAGACGAGTTCATTCAGTTCATGACCGCGCGCAAGCCTCCCCTGCCGCGCAAGATCCAAGAAGCGCTCGAATGGAACAGCACGCCGATCTATCGTCAGCGAGGTTCGGGGGAAGGGATTTAGCAGGCTGCTGAAAAAGACCCATATGCTTCGTTGCGCTCAATCGCCTCGCGTCCAATTCGTGTTCGTGTAGCGTGTTCGTGCTCGTGTGAATTTCACGGTCACGTTCACGAACACGACCACGATTTTTCACGCGCCTCGCCTCTGGATCTTTTTGAGCAACCTGCAAGAGGCCTTTTTTCAGCAACCTGTTAGAGAGTTGCTCGGGCCCTAGTCAAGGCGATTTCCACGGGCGGATTGCCTTTGTCGTCGAGTATCTTCAAGCGAATTTCCGCGCCCGCAAGTTTTCCTTCGTAGCGGTTCCAACGGGTCCTGGTCGTACCGTCGTTCACCTCTTCGAATCGCACCTGGAACGAAATCGTATCGCCGATAACCTTGCCGTTCTCGATGCCACGCTTGGACTGGAGAAACATCGCCGTGCCGAAAAGGCTGTCGCCTTCCGGCTGAAAGAAAAACTGTTCGGTGTATTTCGCGCCCCACGGATAGGTGACTTCGCCGCTCCAAGTGCCAGCGACCGCCGCGGCCGTTTTCGCCGCGATCCCTGCGTGTGGTGTGGGCACTATGACCTCCGAGTTAATCCGCCACTGCCACCAGATCGCAAACGATACCAACGATACGATCAGCGGCAGCTTCCAGACCAGCCGCCGGCGCAGCCGCTGACGCATCTCGACCTTCCAATCGTTGCTCTCGTTCACCGGCTTCTTGCCGAGGCTAGGGATCAATTCCAGCGCTTTAACTAATGAATCGACATCGCGTTGAAATTCATGATCGCTGAGGATTACGGCGTTGCGCTTGGCCAGCGCCTTTAAGTCGCTGCGCAGCTCGGCCGCTTTGGGCATGCTTGCGCCGCCGACGAGCACCGGGATCACCATGCCGTCGCGCTGCAGCGCCAGCGCCACCTCCAGGCCGACAAAATCCTGCGGATCGCTCAAGCGCAGTTGCCCATCGCCATTGCGCGCGGTCAACCATTCGTGGCCAATGACGACGATCATCGCCTCGCAGGAGCCGACTTTGGCGCCGATATGCGCGGCAAAATCCGCTCCCGGTGGAATGTCGTCGACGTCCATGAAAACTTGATCCGCGCCGAAGCGCCCGCACAATCGGTCGTACAACCGTCCGGCGTAAGGCGCGCTGTCTTCGCGGCGATAGCTGATGAAGATTCCGGACATGGTTTAGTTCACTGGTATAGCTGGGAACGAATTCAAGATAGCCGATTATAGCGGCTTTTGCAGGCAAAGACCCACTTTCAAAAAGTATAAGAGTTCACGGTTCAATCGGATGATTACCTCGATAGAAGTCCATCCGACATTGAACTCTTGAACCTTGAACAAAATATTTACGCCCAGTAAGTCGTCCGGTCGATGGGAATATGCTGCAACACTTCGCCAGGCACGAAGTCTTCGAGGCGAATCCGCGCTAGCGCTTCGTCGGGACACTTCGACACCGGCGAAAATGGCCGGTCGAGCGGTTTGGTGGCGTCGACGATCATTGCCGAGGTCTTGCGCGCGTCGACCATCGATGGATCGATCAAGCTGCCGCGCATGATTTCTTTGATGATCGAAACTTGCAGGTGCGGCTGCACTCGGGTGGCGACGGCCCAGAGAATTTCGGTCGGATCATAGACGTTAATGTCTTCATCGAAGACAAAAACGTTCTTGCACCAGTCCCACGTCAGCACCGCCGCGGCGGCGCGGCCGGGATCGCCTTCCGACATTTTTTTCATCGAAATAAAAACATTCAGCAGCGCATGACGGCCGCTGGCGCACACCGCCAGCACATTGGGCACAGCCTCGCGCGCGCGCCGCAAATACGCGCCTTCCCGCGCCAAGTCCATCCACGGCTTGTCCCCTTCGGGTGTGAGGATCGACGTGTGCAGCGCGCCGCGCCGCCGGGTGATCGCGCGCACTTCGTAGTGCGCCGATTGCTGGTAGCCTTGCACGCCGAGATAACCGTTCACTTCACCGAATGGTCCTTCGACCATTCGTTTTCCCGGCAGCAAGGCTCCTTCGATGACGATCTCTGCGTCCGCAGGCACGAGCAAGCGCTCGCCCCATGTTTCAGAAGGCGTTAAGCGCAACGGCTCCTGCATATAGCCGCCGATGATATCGTATTCGCTGATCTCGAACGGCCCGCCGTAACACGCGCCCATTTGATAGGCCGGATGATGGCCGATCACGGTCGCGACGGGACATTCCTCGCCGACCTCTTCGTAACCGCGAAAGACGCGCCACGTATGTTGCAAGCTCATCAGAAACCCGGTGTGATTGCGGTCTTTCACTTCCATCCGATGATACGAGCAATTGTAAACGCCGCTGGCGCGATCTTTGGCGACGCTCGACATATCGATATAAGGCCCGCCGTCCATCTCGTGGTGCTTGAGCAACGGCAACTCATAGAGATCGACCTGATCGCCGGTGCGGATAATCTCTTTCACCGGCGCCGCGTCTTTACTGACAATCATCGGCCCGATCTTGCTCGCCTCGCGGCGCAAGCACTCGCGCGCCATCTCGGCGCGATCCATGTCCGCCGGCACGCCGAGAGCGACTTGAATCTTTTTCTGCGAGTTCTCCGCGCTCATGACCACTTTCATGTCGGTAGCCTGGCCGTGAGCATTGAGCGGATGCTCGAAGATCAGTACGGGAAATTTCTTCAGCGCGCCGAGCTGCTTGACGATTGCAGTAATATCATAAGTGAGCGGATTGACGGTCTTGGAAATCGACACGACCTCGCTCGGGTATGCCCCGCGCATATCATCGAGAAACGTACGAAGCGACTTTGGCATAATGGATAATGGATAATTGAGAATGGAGAATTATTCGGAGCGTTTTGAGACTTTGGAAGTTTTTACGATCGCCACCAATAATTTGATGATCTCTTCGCTATCAGCAGCGGATCGACTCGAAAGCTTTCTTTGTCAATGTACTCGCCTTGGTATAGTAGTTCCAACCAGTACGAGGTTTCGTTTGCTTCCTTCAGCGCGATGCTCATCTTGTGAATGAAATCCGCTTTGCTCTCGGCGTGCTCGGCCTCTCTGACCAACGCGCCGATCGCCGTCCCACTACGAAGCACTTGCCGAGACAAAACAAATTCCCTTTTCTTGCTTCAAGAAATTTCGCCAGCTTAACTACCCGCAGCGCGAAATCAAAAGATTTGTCTTTGACGACATTCTCTTTCATTTTTCGACTCTCAATTCTCAATTCGAATTCCTCCTGGCTTCGTACCATGGTGACAATCGTAGTTAAACAACCTAACATTTGCGAAAAACCCGGCATCTCCATCCGAAAATTATCCATTCTCAATTTTCCATTCTCCATTATTCCACTTCCTCTTGCGCCCGCCCCCGCGACTAGGTATTGAATGATAAACAGCAGCCAGAAAATTTGCACAAAAAAGGAAACAGAACCATGGCCATTATCGAACGAACCTATGGGCGCGAGTCAAAGACTGTCATCGATGAGGTTCTCATCTCGTCGGACTCGCATGTCATCGAGCCCGCAGGACTGTGGCAAAAACAACTGCCAAAAGCTTTTCAGGACCGCGCTCCCGACTTCGGCGGGCAAAGACCCAACGACACTCCCGGTGGTGCGCAGGACAAGAACAAGCGCGTCGCCGAAATGGCCGCCGACGGCGTCAGCGCCGAAGTGCTCTATCCGACCCACGGTTTGAAGTGCTTGAGCCTCGACGATCACGAGTTGGAAGGGGCCTGCTGCCGAGTTTACAACGATTGGCTGATCGACTACTGCAGCGCCGCGCCCGACCGGCTGATCGGCATTTCGATGTTATCGATGTACGACATCGACGGCGCCGTGAAAGAGCTGGAGCGCTGCCGCAAGGCTGGCATGCGCGGCTCGGTGATCTGGCAGGTGCCGCCGCCGGAACTGCCTTTCTCCTCGTCGCACTATGACAAGTTCTGGGCCACCTCTCAGGACCTCGACATGTCGGTGAACCTGCACATCTTGAGCGGCCATGGCTACAGCCGTAGCCGTTCGGTCGGTCTCAAAGATACCCCAACCGGCCTGACTTCGGAGCACAATAGCGTCAACATGAAACTCTTTCAGTCGGTCGATAGCCTCTATGAGTTGATCTATTCCGGCGTGTTGGAACGCTTTCCAAAACTAAAGGTGGTCCTAGTGGAGAACGAGCTCGGCTGGATTCCGTTTGTCTTGGAGCAGTGGGACTACTACTTCAAACGCCACGGCGCCAATCGCGAAGGCTTAGCGATCAAGAAACTGCCGAGCGAATACTTCCACAACCAGATCTACACCACTTTCTTCAACGACGCCGTCGGCGGCCATATCCTCAACTGGTGGGGCGCCGACAACTGCATGTGGTCCAACGACTTCCCACATGGCAACTCGACCTGGCCCAACTCTCGTCAAGATCGTCGCCCGAGATCTAGGGGATCTTCCCGCCCCGTTGCGCGCAAAACTCGTGCGGGAAAACGTCGCCAAGCTTTACAACATTCCGGTGCCGAGTCCGGTGCAGTAAGAGGTCAGAAGCACCGGCTCGAAAGAGCCGGTGCGTATTTCCAACACGCCTAAAGCTCCCTCTATCAAACTTTCATGGGGTCAAACCAACCGATCGCATGAGGCAGTTGCTCAAGTAGCATCTGTCGCCCCTCGCTCAATCTCCCCTTCCCAGCAAAGGCGCGCCTGTATCTCAATCTTTACGTCGCGGAACAGGCGACTGTTCGGCATGTGAAACCATGACATAGTCAATGAAAAATACTTCCGCCATCCACCACAATCGATTGCCCCGTCATGAAATCGCTGTCAGACGAACATAGAAACACGAGCGTGCCCATTAAATCTTGAGGCGTTTGCAGCCGCTTGATGGATCTCTCTTTGAGCTGCAATTCCGTGAGCGCCTTGGGAGCGTTCTGCCCTTCGTGTTCGACTAAACCCGGTGCGATTGCGTTGACGCAAATGCCGTACGCGCCGACTTCACGCGCCAATGACCGGGTCATCCCGATAAGTGCGGCTTTCGACGCCACGTAGTGGAGAAAGTTGGGCGTGCCCCAGTACGCGGTCGACGACGAGATGTTGATAATCTTGCCGCTCTTCTGCTCTTTCATCTGCGGGAAGACCGCTTTGGCGCAGAGAAACGGGCCTTTGATATTCACGGCGGAGACCTTGTCCCACTCCTCGCCAGTGATTTCATAAAACGGATGGCGTTGGATGTTGATGAAGATCGCCGCGTTGTTGACGAGGATATCGATCCGGCCGAATGCTTTCACCGCTTCGGCAGCCATGCGGTTTGTGTCGTCTTCATTCGACACATCGATCTTTGAGCGCCAACGCTTTGCCACCTTTCGCCCGAATCTCCTGCGCCACCGGCTCACCGTCGAGTATATCGGCGATGACCACCGCGGCGCCTTCTTCGGCTAAGCGTCGGCAATACGCCGCGCCGATATGGCGCGCGCCGCCGGTGACGATGGCAACTCGATCAGCCAATCTCATAACCGCCCCCTGGAGTGATGGAGTGTTGGAGTACTGGGGTATTGGGTACCGGACCCATCACTCCACCACTCCATTACTCCAATATTCCAACTAGTCTTCATCTCAGTCCCTTCAGATGTTCGCGAAAGTCTACTGGATTCCACCACGTCTTGAGTCCAAGCGACTCAGCGATCACTTTCGCCGCGTTGTAACCGGGAGCGCCGGTGATATTGCCGCCGGGATGACACGACGATCCGCACATGAATAGCCCGTCGATGGGCGTTCTGATATTGTCCCCAACCGGGGAACGGCCGGTTCTCCAGCGCTTGATCGCCGGAGTACTCACCGACCATCCAGTCGCCGCAGTACATATTCTTGTCGTGACGTTCGATATCGAGCGGCGTCGTTGAATCGGTCGAGAGAATATTAGCCTCGTCCAAGTTCGGCGCGAACTTTTGCCAAACCGCCAGTTGCTTTTTAAACCAATCGTCGCGCGCTTTGTCCCAGTTCAAGGGATTGCCCCACAGATTGTACGTCATCAATTGCCACATAAACGCCGTCGCTTTACCCGGCGGCGCCTGGGTCGGATCGTGAAACGACGGCGTCGCGCCGTTCATGAAGGGCTTGCGCGGCAGTTGCCCGGTGCGGCAATCTTCGAATAGGTTTTGCAAGTCTTCGTAGTCATCCAGGCCGACGATGTGCATGAACGAAGCTGCGACTTCGGGATATTTTTCTTCAGTGATGTACTTGGGCCGTTCGTTTAGAGCTAAATTGGTCGCGAAGATTGGCGTCGTCTTGGAAAAACGAAATCCGTCCGCCAGATCGGCGAACTTCTTGTCCAAATTTTCTCGCCCCACCAGCTTGATGAATGTTTCGACCGGATTCACGTTCGACGCGATGAACTTGCGCGCCTTGATCACCGTGCCGTCTTCCAATACGACCGCGGTCGCCTGCCCTTTCTCCACCAGAATTCGTTCGACGCCATTGGCCTCGATGTAGTCGACGTGATTATGCGACATCATGTGCGCCAGATTGTCTCCCAACGCATGCGACGTGCCGCGGCACAGTTGCGGATTGACGCCCCAGGCGATCATCGCGGGAATCAGGTAGCCGGTCTGCGGCGCATCGAGCTCATAGCCGCGCATCACGCCAAGGAAGCCGATAAACGCGCGCACGCGCGGATGCTCAAAGTGTTTGAGAACAAACTCCTCCGGCGTGGTGTCGAAATACTTCAGATACTCTCGGCCTTCGATCGTCTTTTCCAACAGCGGTTTCTTTTCTTCGAACGCTAGCGGCACGGCGTAGGTTTCGGTGAAAACAATTTTCTGCACCACCGGCTGCCAGCGCGTCCAGATGTCCATGAAGGACGCGGCGTCTTTTTTCGAAAAGCGCTCGATGGTCTCGACGGTTTTCTTCACGTCGGAAAACCAGCCAAGATACGTCTTGTCGATAAAGTGATGCACCACGCCGGGATCGGGGCGATAGTAATGAATGCCGAAGTTCTCCAGCTCGAGATCCCTGTACCACGGCAGCATCATCAAGCCGCGGTGGAATACGGAATGAATGTTATGCCAAAAGCCGGCATAGTTGCGGTCTTCGTGGGAATCGAGCCCGCCGCCGACTTCCATATTTTTCTCGACGACCATGATCTTCTGGCCGCACTTGGCCAGATAGCCGGCGCAAATCATGCCGTTATGCCCCGCGCCGATGACAACGCCGTCGTATTCCAAAATTTTCGCCATAACATCCGGTCCGAAACGGCCTGAACGTTTTGAACTATTTGAACGACTTGAAGGACGGCGTGGTTCAAATCGTGGCAATCGTTCAAGCCGTTCGAAACGTTTCAGAGATTACTAAAGTTTCAAATCCTCTTTCATCGCCCGCCAGCAGTTATACCCCGAGCCCGCGATGACCGCATCGGCTGGATGCATCGCCGCGCCGACTTGATAAAGTCCCGCGATCGGCGTGCGGTAGTCGGAGATTTGTTCGATCGGCCGCTGCTCACCCATCTGCGTCGGAATTTTGCGCGCCACCCAGACCGAACCGCGGCGCATGTTGGGCCAGCGGCCGGACATATAGTGCGGCTCCATGGCTACTTTCATTTCGATGTTCTCATCGGTGAGATTGGTCGCGCAGCGGCGCCAGATTTTCAAAACGCTGTCCATGAAACCGTTCTTGAGCTTGACCCAATCCTCCGGCTTTTTGCCCTTCAATTGAAACGGCACCGGCATGAACACCGACGCGGCGTGTTTGCCGCGCGGCGCCTGCAATGGATCGAACGCGGTCGGACATATCGCATGCAGACAAGCATGCTCCGGAAACTCACCAGCGCGAATCTCTTGCCACATGCTCGTCAATATCCGATGGCTTCTCGGGTCCGATGTTCACGTTCATCGCCTGACCGACGGACGGATCGTTCGCTTCGTGAAGCGCGTAACGCACCGGCGCTTTCAAAGCGACGTGAACTTGGAAATATGAAAACTCATCGACCTGGATGTCTTTAACCCGTTCGACAAACGTCCGCGGCAGATAATCCTCGCCAACCATTTCAACGAAAGTGGAATAAGGATCGCTATTGGAAACCACCGCCAAGCGCGCTTGCCACTCGCGGCCGTCGCGTAACCGCACGCCCACGGCGCGTCCGTCGTCATTGACGAAAATTTTTTCAACGTGATGCACGGCGCGAATCTGCCCGCCGTTGTGAACGTAGGCGCGCTGCAACACTTGCGCGATGGAATGGGACGCCGCCGCGCGCCAGCTCGGGTCTTTCATCGCCGGCGATCATCTTTAAGACTTCGATGCCACCACCGGCGTAATCAACGCCTACGCCGCGCGGAATGGCCATCTGGGAAAGTACCAACGTCTTCACCGCATCGGCCTCGAACAGCTCATCCACCACTTGGCGCGGCGTCATGTGCCAAAGGCGTATGAACTCTCTACCCGCCGGTGCGAAATCGAGCTTTTGCAAAATTGTCTTGCCGCTTTGAGGCGCCTGGTAATAGTAGGGAATCAGATAATCGCGGATCAGTTGGTAATAGCGATGGTGAGTTTCGCGCCAAGCTTCGCCATCTCGAGTGGAGATTTTCTTGATCGAAGTGACCGTCTGCTCCAGCGACTGATGCTGCGACACCGAGCTGCCATCGGAAAGCAATAACGAGCTGATCACCGGCGGCGAAATGAACTCAGCGTGATGGCCGTTGTCCCAATCGAGCTCGCGCCAAGGCGGCGACACTTCGCGATTGTCTTGGAAGTAGGCGAGCGTGTTGTGCCAGTAACCGGGCCGAGTGATCTCTTCGCTGGCGAGCCGTCCACCGTTCTCGAGCCGACTCTCGCAAATCACCGTCTTCAAGCCGGCTTTGCCGAGGTAAGTGCCGAGAGCAAAATTATTTTGCCCCGCGCCGATCAGGATCACGTCCCATTCGCCATCAACCACGAGAATCCTCCACTATAAACCGTGAAAACGATTTCAACTATTTGAACGGCTTGAACGTTTTGAACGACTAACCCATCATTGCTGCAAGAATATCTTCTTATACTCGGCCATCTTTTCCGTGTAGGCCTTCTTATCCATGTCGATCATCTCGACCAATTCGATTTTATTGGCGTCTGGGATTGGTGGGTAGATGCCTTTGCGCGTGACGAACTCGCCGATGCCGGCCATGATTTTGAGTCCATCTTCGCCGATGAAATAATCGATAAATGCTTTACCCGCATTGCCATGGACCGGTTTCGCCGCGAGCGCCACAGCTTGACCGTCGCCCATAAACTTACCGAGCCTGACGTAATCGATCGGCACGCCTTTCTGGCCGTAGAAGACGACATTCTTGAGAAAACCGATACCGATGGGCGTCTCGCCTGTAGTAACTCGCTCGCCGGCCGGCGTCAGTGAATCCACCAACAGCGGTTTAGTCGCCGCTAGGTCGCGGATGAATTTGTCCGCGCGCTCCTTGCTGCCCATGACTTTATGCAAACTCGCCAACCACTGCGCCGTCGTCGTGTGTAGACTGGCGTCGGGCATGACGAGTTTGCCGCGGTACTGGGGCTTGAGTAGGTCTTCCAACGATTTCGGCGCATCCGCCGCCTTGACGATACCGGAGTGATAGAGGATACCGATTACGGCGTTGCGATACTGCGGGCCGAGGTTGGGGTGCATGACTTCCTTGGGAAAAAATTTCGCCGACGGCGAATCATACTTGGACAACCCGCCCTCATTGAACATGAACTCCATCGGCGGTGTGGTCGTCAGCACGACGTCGTAAAGCGGTTTCCCAGTGCGGGTTTCGCCGAGCACGCGGTCCATCACTTTGGTCGATGCCGCGCGCCAGAACTCTACCTCCAGTCCTGTCTTCTTTTTGAACGCCGCGCCGATCAAATCCATGGTGTCGTTTTCAATGGACCCATAAACAACGACCTTACCGCCTTCCTTCTTCGCCGCTTCGATGAGTTTGGCGTCCTGAGCCAAGAGCGGCACGCCCGATAAGAATATCGAGCAAACCTGAACGATAGTCAGAATCCAGCGTTTCTTCATCGAACCGACCTCCTGCCGCAGTAGTACATCCTCAATATCCAAAAGCCCGCGGAATGTCTATTGATTGTTTCTGTACTATTCCTTTGTTAATCTGAAGAAAATTGTTACCCATGACTGCCCAAGAAAAACTGAAAAAGATTCGCGACGAGCTTAAACAAACGTTTTTAGAGCGCGCCGACTTAATCGACGGTGCCCTCGCCGCGCTGCTGGCGTCGCATCATTTGTTGATCATCGGCCCGCCGGGCACAGCCAAGTCGATGCTCGCCGACGAGCTGTGCCGGCGTATCGAGGGGGCGAATTATTTTCAATGGCTGCTGACGCGTTTCACCACGCCGGAAGAGATTTTCGGGGCGGTGAGTCTGAAGGCATTGGAGCAGGACGACTACCGCCGCGTGACCGACCGTAAACTGCCGGAAGCGCATATCGCCTTTCTGGATGAGATTTTCAAAGCGAACTCGTCGATCTTGAATTCGATTCTCACCTTGATCAACGAACGGCTGTTTCACAACGGCAAAGAGATTGTCAAAGTGCCGCTCCTGACGCTTTTCGGCGCCAGCAATGAACTCCCGGAAGAAGAAGAGCTAACCGCGCTCTACGACCGTTTTCTCGTCAGATTCGTGGTCGGTTACATCGCCGAGGATTTCCGTTTTCTCCGTATGCTGGAGTCGCAGAAGGCGGCGGAGCGAACCACGCTCACGCTGGCGGAACTCACCGAGCTTCAATCCCAGGCCGGACAAATCACCATTCCGTCCCATGTCTACCGCGGCATCGCTGATATTCGGCGCGAGCTAAACAAGAAAAATATCCTCGCCTCGGATCGCCGCTACCGTCAATCGCTGGCGCTGCTGCAAGCCTACGCCTACCTCGACGGCGAAGCTGAAGTTTACGAGAAGCATCTCTTCTTTCTTGAGCATGTCCTTTGGCGCGATCCCGCTGAGCATGAGCAGGTGCGGGGCACGATCCGCGAGCTATTGCTCGGCTACGAAGAAGAAATCACCGAGTTGCTCTACGAGTCGCGCGAGATTCGCGAGGCCGCGCTTAAACCGGGGCGCACTAGCGACGAGCGCGCCCGCGCGCTGATCGAATATCACACCAAACTGAGAAACATCATGAACAAAGTAGACCAGATCATGGAAAAAGCCGAGCGTATGGGCCGCCCACTCGATCGGGTGAATTCCGTGCGTGGCGAGATCGAGCAGCTGCAAAAAGAGATGCTCGAGCAGTTTTGAATGCGCAGCGCCGAGTCGGATGACGCACACTGATGCCGTGCACGTCTTGGCGTAAGTGATCCAATGCCACCTACTTCGCCTAGTAAGCCTGTCAAAAGAGTTTTCCAGCCGCTGCCGAAAAACACTTTTTGGATCGAGCACGACGCTTACGATCGGCGCGTCTGGGAGCATTTACGCTCCGAAGCGCCATCGCTCCGCGAGCTAGAATCGGCGGGCTCTACCCTGCTGCCTCACTTCGGTTCGCTGCTACAAGATATTTTTTCTCTGCTATTCAAATACAACACAAAGTATTACGCAGACAGCGAAGTTCTGCCCAGCGCGCTGCTCAATCGCAATTTTCTCCAAGCGATCCACAACGGCGCCCAATATGAATTTCTCCGCGAGCAAACATTGTTGAACGAAGCCCACGCCGGCCTGTCGACGTTACTTCTCGGTGAGCGGCTGCTGGCAATGATTCGTGAAGAGAAATTGCTAAACCGGCGCGACATGCGCGATCTCTGGGATATCCAAAAGCAGGAAGAAATCGTCTCGGAGAAAATCGAAGAATACGACAACGCCGACACGATCCCCGAAAATCAACTCTCAGAAGAAGGTAAAAAGGCGCTGCAAAAAGCCAAGGAAAAAATGGGCGGCGAAGTTCAAGGCGCGGAGGCATTGTTGCGCCATAAGACTCAGCAGCTCAAGGAAGATCTCAAGAAGATCGAATCCCAAGCGGCCAATCGCATGCAGGCCGAAGCGATCAAAGTCGCCCAGCAGTTGGAAGATGCTACCGAGGAAGCCGAAACTTGGGGTAACACGATCGGTACGGGCGAGAAGTCACCGCCGGGACAGAAACTCGAACTCGGCCGGCGTCTAGCGGGCAATGAGAAGCTAAAGAAACTAGCCCGCATGGTCGGACGCATGAAGTTTCACGCCCAGGGGTTGCGCAAAAAAGTCTTCGAGCGCTCCAGCGAAGAGCTGCTCGAAGTCGAGCAAGGCGACGCGCTCCACCGCCTGCTGCCGCACGAGATGTTGAGCCTGCACCATCCGGTATTACGAAAAGATTTCTACCGCCGTTTTCTCGACCAGGAATTGATCCAATACTCGCTCCGCGGCGTCGAAGAAAAAGGCAAAGGGCCGATGATCGTCTGTCTCGATGGCAGCTCGTCTATGTCCGGTGACAAAGAGATTTGGTCCAAGGCCGTAACGCTCACGCTTTTAGAAATCGCCCGCAAACAGCGCCGCCTGTTTCGCTCGATCTGTTTCTCTTCCGCGGAGACGCCGCTCCAAGTCCTCGACATGAACCCGCGCGACCGTTACGAGGTCGAAACCAAGACGATCATGGACTTGGCGGAATATTTTCCCGGCGGCGGCACGGATTTTCAAAAACCCCTCGACGCCGCGCTTCATTGCTTGCGCGAATCGCGCTTCAAAAAGGGCGACATCATCTTCATCACCGACGGCGAGTGCCAGGTCGATCCCCAATGGGCGGAAACTTTTCGCGAAGAAAAGGAAAAGCTCGGCTTTTCGCTGTTTTCCATCTTGATCGATATGGGCCCGGCTTCTCTCGGGACGCTGAAGGAATTCAGCGACAGGATTTCGACAATCAAGCAGTTAACCGGCGATGAAGCGAAAGAGATTTTCGTCAAATTCTAATTCAGCAATAAGGCTTCCCCCCATCCCGACATATTCATCAATCGCAAGCAAATCGGAAAATTTAAACGGCTATAATCTCACCGTCCGTCTCGCGTTGATTCCTACCTCTTCAGCATCACCTTTAACCGGCTTTTCTGGCCGTCCGCGGATACAACGCATCGACCATCGCCCGCTTGTGATAGAGCGGCGTGCCAAGATACTGATACAAGGAATGCGCCAGCACGCTGTGCGCCATCAGCGGATGCTTGTAGTCAGTACCGGCGCCGGCAAAGACCATATGGGAAAAATTACAGGACTGATAATAGCCCTCGCTCGCCACCGCTTTGGCTTGATGCACGCTCGCCCGCGCTTCAACGCCACTATCCAGCTTCCACACAGTTTCGTAGGTCGTCCAGCGCGCGCCATCGAGGTGGATCGAAATGTCGACGCAATGATCCTGGACGCGTTGAAAGCGCCCGATCGGTTGGCCGAATACCACGCGCGTGCGGGTATATTCGTTGGTCATGTCAAAAATTTCTTGGCAGGCGCCGACTTTATAGGCACAGAGAATCGGCAGAGTTTTGCCTAGCGACGACTCCACCACGGACCAGCCACCAGCGCTGCCATTCAACATTGCATCCTTGGTAACTGTTACACCGTCGAGCTTAACTTCGACCGCGCCGATCATGAAGCCGTCGACCACATTCACGCCCACGCCCGGAGCGTTTCGATCCACCAGCGCCAACACCACTTGGCCAACTTCGTCGCGCGCCGCGACGATGAAATGACTCGCCGCGGCGCCGTCCTGTACGAAGCGTTTGGTGCCGGTGAGGTTGTAACCATCGCCCGATTTGAACGCGCGCGTCTGCACCGAGCGCGGTCCGAACTGAATTTGATCGTCGGAGAGCGCCGGGATAATCACCGCGCTGCCGTCGCAGATTTTTGCCAGCCAAGTTTTCTTGAGCTGTGGCGAACCGCCGTCGAGAATCAACTGGGCCGCCAACACGCCGCAGGAAAAATACGGCCCCGGCAACGGCCCGCGGCCGAGTTCTTCAAACACCGCCGCGCAATCCATGCGGGAAGTACCGCCGCCGCCAAACTCATCGGGCACCATCATGCCGAGCCAGCCGACCTCAGCGGTTTTTTTGTAAAGCGCCGGGATGAATGCAAGCTTTTTCTGGTACCAATCCGTGATCACATACGACGGCGCCTCTGCCTTAACGAAATCCGCTGCCACTTTCTTCAACATGTTTTGATCGTCGTTCAGTTTTAAGTCCATACGTCCCTATCCTTTCGATTGAGCGCCGTGGGCACTATCGGTAAGGTAACCACGGGGCTGCATCGACAACTTCGAATTCCTCTTTGCGTCCTTTGCGGTCAAATCTCCGACTCCGAGGGCGCGATGAATCGCGTCCCTACTCCATTTTCTCTGTGCTCTCTGTGGTAAACACTTCTACACCGTAGTCGGTGCGGCTTCTTGCGCCGGACGGCCGAGACCCAAGCGGCGCGCGATGATCAGCCGATCGGTATCCAACGTGCCGCCGCCGTGAAGCCAGCCGGGGCCGCTACGTACCGTGTATTCGAAATCGGCCACTTCGTGGACTGAATTGTCCGGCACCAATGCGTCGTAGCCGAGGATTCTTTGCACCCTCTCGGAGTTGCGCAGCCGCACCATGCGCTGGAAGTAAAGATACTGCGGGCCACCATACGGATGCGGCTCGCGCACGTAGCGATGCCAGAAGTTGCGCAGCCCCATCAGCCGCTGCACGTCGAGATCGATCAACATATCGGCGACCTCATCGCGGATGTCCTGATCTTCCATCAAGCTTTCGCCGTCGAAATTAGTTTTTTGACAATGTTCGATGATTCGCTTAAACAGCGGCTGTTCGGCGACACTGCCACCGCCGCCATGCTCTAATTCAAGATAGCTGTTCGCCACTTTCCAGCCGTTGTTTTCGCCGCCGACGAGATATTTCGCCGGCACTTTAACGTTGTCGAAGAAAATCGCATTCTTGATGCCCATCATGAGATGCATGTGTTGCAACGTGATCCCCGGCAAGTTGGCGGGAATATAAAGCCAACCTAAATTCTCATGGCGCTTGCCCGCCGGGTTGGTGCAAACAAAAGTCCAGAGATAATCCGGCGGCAGGTGATGGCCAACCAGAACTTTCTGGCCATTGACGATAAAGTGATCGCCGTCGCGAATCGCTTTGGTTTGGCAATTGGCCACGTCGCTACCGCCTTGCGGCTCGGTGAGAACTTGCCACACCGCCAATTCGCCGCGCGCCATCGGCGGCAAAAACTCCGTCTTCTGTTCCTCGGTGCCGAATTTCATCACCGCCGGCGCGACCAATCGCGCTAAGGTGTAAAACACGGAGCCGAGCGATAGACCATAACGATCGATTTCGGTTTCGAGAACGAACTGATGATCGAGGCTCAAACCGGCGCCCCCATATTTCACCGGGTAAGTGGGAAAGAGCCAGCGTTTTTTTCCCAACTTGCCAGCCAATGCGCGGCGAAACGTATACTCCTCGTCATTCTCCCGCGTCGACCAGTTGCCCGACCAGCGCAGATGCTCGCTGCCTTTCATATTGTCCGCCAGCCAACTGCGCACCTCTTGGCGGAACTCGCCGATCTCAGGCGTGTCCTGCTGTAAACTAAAGTCCATTGGTATTCTCCTTCCCTCTAACCAAGCTATTGCGACATTTAAAAACACTTCTTTGCGATACGCGCATGGTTTCGTGTTCGAGACTGCAGTCCGACGAACACGACTCACGAACACAACTTCACACGGCCCACTCACCCGCCGCCAAACGCGGAATGATGGGATGAAGAATTCGATACGAAAGGCCCCAGAGCCGATGGGTACCGATTTGATAAAATGAAACCTGCTCCGCTTTCTGCCAAGTTGGAAAGCGCTCGATCATTTTGTCGTGGGCGCCGGCGCGCAAAAGATCGCTGAGCTTGACGTCGAACAGCTCGGCGACCTCGCGCTCGGCGATTTGCCACTGCTCGGGCACAGTGATCCGCACCAGATAAGGAAAGACGCGGTAACCGGTCGTGCGCGTCTGTTCCATGGGCAGTTCGGCAAGCACGTCTTCCCGCGCCGATGACAATCCAAGTTCTTCATGTAGCTCCCGCAGCGCCGTGTCTAACATCGTCTCGTCAGCGAGATCGTGCTTGCCGCCGGGAAAAGCGATCTGGCCGCCGTGCACGCCGCCGGGATTGCGCAAAATCATCACGACGTGAAGCTCGCCATCGCGAGTTCGATAGACAGGAATGACTACGGCCGCATCGATCATGCAGTTCTCCTCGGCTCGGCTGTACTACGATCCAATATCGGCAAGCAAGCTAATTGAGCGCGCGCGCGGGGTTAGACGATTTTTACCCGGCGCGCGCCGGTTTTTTGCAAAGCCAAATAACAGAGCAATAGCATCGGCGCCAGCCAAAAGTACCATAGGTCGTTTCGCACAAACACTTTCGCCAGCAGCACAAGAGCCATCATTATGAGATAACTGCTGAGAACCATTTTGCTCACAGCAGTGCCGCGTGTCTTTGCCCACCAAACTGTCGCTTGGATAAGCGCCGGCAGCAGCACCACCTGATCGAAGGTCCAGACAAAGCTAGCCGTGGCCACCGAGACCAAGGAAATAAGCGGCAAATGCGACGGCCAATCCCAAACGGTCGAATGACGGCGGTCATACCAGAGAAACCAAAGAGTGCCGAACAGAGTCGGCAGCCAGCGAAGCCACGCGGCGCGGATACTAAAGATCTCGCCCAGCGCCGTACCCAAACTCGGTGTCGCCCATTCGGTAGGACGAACGATGCCGCTAGCAGAGAACAACTGAACGTATTGCGAATAAATCTCGCCATCGATAGCGAGCGGAAGCAGCGCAGCGATCGCACCGGCACTGATCAAACCGAACAGCGCACGCCAGCATTTTTCCCTTACGACCCAAAAGAAAAATGCCAGCCATATCAGATAAAGCAGTTGAGGCTTGATCGCAATCAAAACCAAGCTTGCCCCCGCCCACACCCACGCCTCTTTCTTTGCCGCGGCAAGAAAGCCGATGACTCCGAGCAAGATCAACGGCCCGATTTGACCGATCAGGAGAACGAAATAAACCGGCGCGAAGGTCAAAACGGCGATTTCCGCCATCCGTTTTTTCTCGACGGCGCCGCCGCAAATAGCCCATAAAACTTGCGCGCCAAGAAAAACGATCAAAGTATGGAACAGAAACCAGATGAATTGCGCGGTATCGTAACTGATCAAGCCAAAGGGCCATAGGAACGTCAAAGTCCAAGGCGGATTCCACATAATCAAGGCGCTGGACTCAGCCCAGCCAACCGAGGATTCTAGCTTCAACAGCTCTTCGGGCGAGTAGGGATTGCGGCCTGACAACAAGAGCTGAGCGGCAGCCCAGTACTCGACAAAATCGTTCATCATCGGTGATAAATTCTACATCCGCCGCGGCTCATGGCTGAATTTTCTTACTAGCGCAGTGAAGTCGCTTTATGATACTTGGATCGAGCGAGAAACGGAAATCGACGACATGGCGAAACCGCCAAATTTTCTTTTAATCATCACCGACCAGCATCGCGCCGACCATCTCGGCTGTTACGGCAACAAAGTCGTCAAGACGCCGAGCATCGATCGGCTCGCCGAGAACGGTACGCGCTTTGAGAATTTTTACGTCGCTACGCCGATCTGCATGCCCAACCGGGCCACGCTCATGACCGGACGCATGCCGTCGCTGCACGGCGCGCGGCAAAATGGCATTCCGCTGTCGCTCAACGCAACCACGTTCGTCGAAGTCATGCGCTCGGCGGGTTACGACACCGTGCTCTTCGGCAAATGTCATCTGCAAAGTATCAGCGGCAATCCGCCGACCATTGGCATGCCGGAGCCGGACCCGAACAAGATTCAGCCGCCGGCTCATTTACGCGAAGCCGACCGCAGCTGGCCCGGCCACGGACGCTACGATCAAGAGTTGCGCTCGACCTGGCAAAACGATCCTGCGTTCGAATTGACTTTGCCCTATTACGGTTTTGGCCATGTCGAGCTCGCCGTCGGTCACGGCGATCAAGTGGTCGGTCACTATGAAAGATGGCTCCACGCGCGCCATTCCGACGCTAAAGAATTGCGTGGAGCGCAAAATCAATTGCCGGGAAATACTTACATCGCGCCGCAAGCGTGGCGCACACGCATACCGGCAGATTCGTATCCAACCGCGTACGTCGCCGAACGCACGATCAAGTATTTGGAAAACTATTCGCGCAGCGATCGGTCCAAGCCATTTTTCATTCAATGCTCGTTTCCCGATCCGCACCATCCTTTCACGCCGCCGGGACGCTACTGGGATATGTATGACCCCGAGCAGATTACTCTGCCGCCGTCTTTCAATTCGGGCGAGCGGCCGATCACGCCCCACTTGCAGAAACTCTACGACGAGCGCACCGCCAACAAAGCCAACCGGGACGGTCAACGCACGTTCGCCATCACCGAGCGCGAAGTCCGCGAAGCCACCGCGCTGACTTACGGCATGATCACGATGGTCGACGATGCCATTGGCAGCATCTTGGGCTGGTTGAAAACACTCCGGCTCGATGAGGACACGGTGGTAATATTCACCAGCGACCACGGCGACTTCATGGGCGACCACCAATTGCTGTTAAAAGGCGCGTTGCACTATCGCGGCCTGGTGCGCGTGCCGTTTATCTGGCGCGATCCGAATGTTGAAACCAGCGGCCTGGTCAACACAGGATTATGTGGCACTCTCGACCTCGCCAGCACCATTCTCGACCGCGCCGGCCTAGGCGAACCGAACGGCATGCAAGGAGTCAGTTTGCTGCAGGCGGTTAGCGGCGATCCAACCGGACACGACGCATTGGTCATTGAGGAACACCAGCGCCGCGGCTACATGGGATTCAATAACAACTTCCGCGCCCGTAGTCTCATCACCAAACAACATCGCTTGACTCTGTACGAAGGCGCGAATTGGGGTGAGCTTTACGATTTAGCCGCAGACCCGTACGAGATGAACAATCTGTGGAAGCAACCGCAAGCACAGAAACACCGTCACGATTTAACCGAAGCGTTAGCGAGAAAGTTGATGGAGCTGGCTGACGCGAGCCCGTTGGCGACGCACCATGGACCATAAGAGTGAAAAGTGCTGAGTGCGAAGTCCTGAGTGCTGAGAATAAACCCGGAGCTTAGGATTAATTCAATTCAGACCTCAGGACTCAGTGCTCATTGCTCAGCACTTTTCCTTACGGCTTCACCCCGGCGGCAATCCACGCCGGCATTGGCAGTTCAACGATATCCCCTTTGGTATATCGCTCCACCGAAGCACGCATTTCATCGCGGATTTTTTTGAGTATCGTCGGTTTTTGTGCGCGCAGCAGACCGGCGGTGCGCACGGTGCTGTCTTTCATCGCATTGAAAAGCCCATCGCCAGCCGGCAAACGCCACCTCTGTATCACCTTTGTGACGCTCGGCGACTCAAAACCCGCGACGAGCAAGCCGCGAGTGCATTCGTCCGGTTCGCTGTAACGAAAAAATGGCGGGCCTTCGGGCAGTTCGACGCGGGGCTCGCCGTGTAACTCGACGGCGCGCAGGACGATGTCAAAACCGATGGTTTCTTCCGGCTTGGCCCAGACAGAGAAAGCGAAGCGGCCGCCGCCGCGAAGAATTCTTAGCGCTTCCAATAAAGCTAACTCCGGTTGGCCCAAATGAAGGATGCCGAAATTCATCGCCGCCGCGTCAAACAAACCGTTGCCGAGCGACAGATTCTCGGCATCGCCTTCGCGAAATTCGACACCGGGATGAAGTTTTTTTGCCTGCTCGACCATCGCCGCGGAGAAATCGACCCCAAGCACCGTCGCGCCGCGCTGGCCTGCCGCGGCGGCGAGATAGCCGGGTCCACTGGCGATGTCGAGAAAGCTCATATCCTTCTTCAAACGCACAGCGTCGAGTAGCGCCTCGATGGTCTGCGTTGTCAGGCTACCGAAAGCTTCGTGATAGCCGGCAGGAATTTCCTGCCAGCCGGCGTGTTCGAAACTACGAAATTTTTCCGCTTCAAGGATCATTGGGATTTGCGCCGGTAGATTGAGTTTTCGAGATTTCACTAGTCTATAGCACGGACACCGGCGCAAGGGAATTTCGTCTTGACCCCGCTGTCGCTTTTCTTTACTGTCGGTTCGCGGAGGAAAATCATGAAATTAAAATTCGCCGTCGGACAATGGGTCTGCTGCTGGCTCATGTTCGCCGTCTCACCTGTTTTTGCTGCTCAAGCCATCACGAAAGTCATAATGACTAGCGGCTCGTTCAGCGAGCGCGAAGCGGCGATGTACGTGGCTCAAGACCTAGGTATTTTTCGTCGCTATGGGTTGGAATTGACTTTCGTCACCGTCCGCAATGGGCCGGTTGGCATGGCGGCGCTGGCTTCGGGCGAAACCCAGCTGCATTCCGGGTCAGCCACTGGCGCCGTGCTCGGCGCCGCCGCCGAAGGTATGGATTTGGTATTCGTCGCGGGCATCATCAACAAGCTCATCGGTAACATCATGGCGTCGCCGACAATCAAAATGCCAGCTGACTTGAAAGGCAAAGTCATCGCGGTCACCAGCGCCAGCGGCGGCAGTTGGATGTTCACGACGATGGCGCTCGAATATTGGGGTTTGGATGCCAAACGCGACGGCATTAGTTTTCGCGTTCTCGGCGATGAGTCGGTGCGCAGCCAAGCGCTGCTCAATGACACCGTCGCCGCGACGCATTTGGGTTATACCTTTTCCGCGCCGTTGATCAGCAAAGGCTTTACCAATCTCGGCGACCTCGCCAAATTGCCGATCCCTTTCCAAAGTACCGGCGTCCTGACGACCCGGCGCTACATGAACTCGCACCCCGAAGTCGTCGAGAACGTCCTGCGCGGGGTAGTCGACGCGCTTCAGTTCGTCGAAAAACCGGAAAACAAACCGGCGGTACTGAAAAGTCTGATGAAGGGACTGCGGCTGAAAAGTATTGAACAAGCCATGGAAGGCTACGACACGCTTGCGAATATCTATGAGAAGAAAAATCTATCCGCGCGCCGACGGCGTGCGTAACGTCATCCGCCTGCTCGGTCAAACCAACGAAAAGATCCGCAAACTCAAAGCGGAAGAATTGGTCGACGATCGGTTTGTCAGGAAACTGGAAAAAGAAGGCAGGTTCTAATTCGACCTTACGGCATCTCTTCGAGCAGCTTGCCGAATCCCTTCACCTTCTGCCTAATGTGCAGCCGTTTCTGAACTGCCCACACCCGCGCCGGAACGGCGTGAACGACGGGAACCTGTAAGTCTTCTTCGAGTAAGTGAACGATATCGAGGCAGCGCCAGCCGGTGCCGAGCATGTAGATTCCGTCGGCGCCGGGATTGTTTAGAAAGACTTGCCGCGTATGCGCATAGATTTCCGTGGACGCTAGCCGGCCAACGTCGGCGAAGTCGACTTTCATCCCTTCCATCGCCAAGACTTCAAATCCGGCTTCCTGAAAATAGCGCTTGAACATGTCGTTGATACTGCCGGATGAATAGGTCACGCCGACGATTTTCTTTAGGCCTAGAGCGCGCAGCGCCTCGACTTGCGTCTGTCCCGCCGTGACGATAGGGATTTTGAATTCGGCTTCCCACTCTTTGACGATTTTTTCCTCGCCTTTGAAGCCATGCACCATGAAAACCGGCGCCCCTTCGGGATGAATCAAATCGACGCCTTCTTTAGCCAGTTCCGCGACTTTTTCATGGGCGGCGTTGAGCGCCCCAACAAATTCGTCTTCCGTGCCGCGCTGGAAGTTAAGATACACCGGCACGACGCCTACGCCTTCCGGCATCAGGCGAATGAATTCTTCCAACGATCCCGGCCGATGGGTTGGTTTAACCACGCCAACTACTCCGCGCCAACTTGTAAAAACCATCGTTGACTCCTTGGATTATGGCTTAAAGATTTGTGGAAACTTCGCCTTCAATTGTTGGCGCACGTTCTCCGGCACCTCGACGACTTTAGGAAACTCGCCGCGCAGTTTTCGATTGTACGGCTGGCAAGCGTCGATCAAGATGCGGTTGTTGAAATTGCCCGGCAGAAACATCGGATCGCGTCCCGACGACCAGGCTTTTTGCACCAGATCGATATCGGTCATCGGATCGAAGCGCGTGCCCATGGCCCACAGCACTTGATCGATATCCGAGCAATCGACATCGTCGTCGACGACGACTGTCCATTTACCGTTGTAGGCGCCGGCCATGCAGTTTGACGCGACGTGCAAAACATTGCGCGCGTGGCCGGGATAGCGCTGGCGGATTTGGATCGCCGTGAAACGCGTCGCCGGCGCGCCTTCGTGATTCCACACGCCGAGGATTTCGGGCAAGCCGCAAGCTTCCAGCGCGTTCCATATCTCCGCCGCGCCGGCGATACCTTTGAGCAGACCGGTTTCGTCCACCGGTTTATGCTGCGGCGCACAGGTGAGAATCGGATTGTTGCGGTACATGACGGTCTTCACGTTTAGATAAGGCCGCGGCACGACGTCGTCGGAATAGTAGCCCATCCACTCGCCGAACGGACCTTCAGGCTTGCTCTGGCCCGGCACGGCTTCGCCTTCGATGACGATTTCGGCGTCGGCAGGAATCGGAAACCCGGTGAACGGACCTTTGACAACTTCCACCGGTTCGCCGCGGATGCCGCCGGCAAAATCATACTCGGAAACTCCGCTCGGCAGCGGGCTAGCGGAAAGCATGTAGAGAAGCGGATCTTGGCCGCAGACGATGGCAAACTTGCAGCTTTGGCCGCGCTCGAAATATTTGTCGCGGTGAATCCGGCCGTGCTTGCCTTCGGTGATCTGGCAGCCGATGGTTTTCTCGTCGTAGACTTCGCAGCGGTAGGCGCCGAAGTTATACCAATCGGCGTCGGGATCCTTGGTGATGCACATATCGGCGGTACCGACGTAACGGTGCGTGTCGGCCTGGTGGTGAATCGGCACCGGCAGTTTGAGCACGTCCACTTTGTCGCCTTCAAAGACGTTTTCGAAGATCGGTCCGCTCTTGACCATCTTCGGTTTGATCATTTTCATGTCGGTCATGACGTGATGATAGGCTTTGACGATGTCGGCTTTGTGTTCGTATTCGAGCGGCAAGCCAAGGGTCAGCGCGACGCGCTTGATCGTCGAGAATTGACCGTACAAAGTCCGATAGCCCTTGGGATAGCCGGGCACTTCGTCGAACACGATGGCCGGCGCCTTGCCCTTACCGCCTTCGGTGAGCATCTGCGTGATCGAGCCCATCTCACGGTCCCAGTGGGCGCCATTGACCTTCAACAATTCGCCCATCTTTTCAACTTGGTCGATCCAGTCGCGCAAACCGCGATAACTCACCGTGCTATGTGAAGCGCCGACTCTCTCCGGACGTGCCATGAATGCCTCCGTGGGAAGTGAAAGTAATCGAGTTTCTCACCTTACTTTTGCCCCCAACTGATGTCAAGAAAGTGAGGAGTTTTAGACCTTGTTTGCCAAAGGCGAGAGTGCTATGAACGCGCAGCGTAACTCGGATAAACCAATGGATCGATGTAGAGCGTCCAGGTGAGGTTGTTCATGGCGGAAAAGAAATCTTACGATCTCCAACTGCGAACCATCGGCCAGTCGCTCGAAGCCCAGCGCATTCGGAATTTTAAATTACAGCTACAAGGCGAGCGCTTTATCGTGACGGGCGAACCGGATCAAGAAAATTCGCTCCTCGCCAAGCTGCGCAATTGGCAGCAGCGTAACCGCAGTGAAGGATTGAGCAGCTCGCTGACCTTCACATGGCAAGACATCGAGCAGCTCGACCGCCAAGGACGCTCGCAAAGAGCCAAAACCAACCGCCTGCCGGACTCGCACAGTCTGGCGAACACTTTACGCACCGTGGGTGCTCATCTGAAATCAAAAGACGCGGAATTGATCGAACTCGAGAAGAAGGAGGATTTGAGCATCACCATCGTCGCCCGCAATCGCTCCGGCCACCCGGAATTAGAAGAGCGCACCGTTGCCTCTCTGTACAACCTTTTTCTGCGCGAACATGAGAAAAGAGGAAAGCAAATTCGCTAACCAAAATCCGTAGGGCTCGACACTTTCCCTCTCATGCAACCTTGCGCGCCAGCATGATCCCGTCACGCACCGGCAAAAGGACGTTCTCTACTCTCGGATCATTGCGGATGCGTTTGTTGAGGGCATCGACGGCAACGGTGCGCGGATCGGCGGGGTCGAGAACTTTGCCGCCGAGCAGCATGTTGTCGAGAACGATCAGTCCTCTTGGTCTCGCCAACTCGACACACTGTTCGTAGTAAGCGCCGTAGTTTTCCTTGTCGGCGTCGATAAAGCAGATATCGAAGGGACCCCAAACGGTTTTCAAGGATTCCAACGCCGGGCCGAGCTTGATTTCAATCTTGTGACCATGCGGGCTCTCGGCAAAGTAGCGTTTGGCGATCTCGGTTGTCTCCGGGTTGATGTCACAGGTGACAACCCTGCCGTCCTTAGGCAACGCTTCGGCCCACGCGAGGGTGCTATAACCGGTGTACATGCCGATCTCGAGAATGCGCCGCGCTCCGGTCATCGCTGCGAGCATTTTCAAGAACTGTCCCTCCAGCGCGCCGACCATCATCTTGTGGCTGTGCATTTTCGAATAGGTTTCGACCCATAACTTATCGTGCAACGCGGAGAGCGGCTTGCTGTACCGCTCCGCATAATCTTCAATTCCAATTGGCCTTACGTCGAGCATGATTCTGTCCTTCTCAATTCATTTCGTCATCTGATTCTTAGGAACCGGTGAGCCGCATACCGCCGTCCACCGGTAATATGGCCGCCGTTACCATCGAAGCCTCGTCTGACGCTAAATACAGCGCCGCATAGGCGACGTCTTGCGGCTCGCCAATGCGGCCGATCGGAACCCTGGTTTTGTAACGCGCCAGTTTTTCCGGCGTCGAGGTGTCGACCATCGGCGTGCGCGTCGGCCCCGGGCAAATGCAGTTGACGCGAATCTTATCTTTGGCGTGATCCATCGCCATCGCTTCGGTGAGTGTGACCATGCCGCCTTTAGAAGCGCAGTAAGCCGCTCGCCCGCCTTGCCCGATCATGCCCGAGCGCGCTGCGATGTGTAGAATCACGCCGCCGCCGCGTTTTTTCATTTCTGGAATCGCCAGGCGCGAGACGATGAACGCGCCCTTTAGATTAATGTCGAGAGTGCGGTCCCAATCCGCTTCGCTGATGTCGGTGATGCTGCCGTTGGTGCGCACGCCGCCGCTATTGACGACGATGTCGATGCCGCCCAATTGCCGCACGGTTTCGTCGATAAGAGTCTTTATCTGCGCCGAATTGGCAACGTCACCGGGCCAAAAAAGCGCGCGGCCGCCGACCTTCTCGACCAACACCACAGTCTCGCGTCCTTTGGATTCCGTCGGTGAAGTGCCCGCCACTGCGGCGCCTTCCTGAGCGAACATCACGGCAATCGCCTGTCCCAAACCCGATCCGAAGCCGGTGATGAATGCCACTTTGCCTTTAAGTTTCATGCCAAAACCCTCCGTGAGTGGACAAGATATACAATTGCCGCGCGATTGACTCAACGGTGAGCCATTGTTATTTTTCAACGAACAACGAGGACTTTACAGATGTCAGAGACTAACGATCAACGGGTGCCGGTAACCGTACTCACGGGTTTTTTAGGCGCCGGCAAAACGACCTTGCTCAATCGCATCCTGACCGCCGATCATGGCCGGCGGGTCGCCGTCATCGTCAACGAGTTCGGCGCGGTCGGCATCGATCACCACCTGTTGATCTCCTCGGACCAGGAAGTTGTCGAGATGAGCAACGGCTGCATTTGTTGCAGCGTGCGCGGCGACCTGTTGCGCAGTTTGTTGCAACTGCTCGATCATCGCGAAAAATTCGACACCCTGATGATCGAAACTACCGGCCTCGCCGATCCGGCGCCGGTGGTGCAGAGTTTTTTTATCGATGATCGAATTAAAAGCGCTTATGCGCTCAACGGCGTCGTCACCGTCGTCGACGCTAAGCATATCCTCCAACAGTTGAGTAGTTCGCCGGAAGCCAAAGAGCAGATCGCTTTCGCCGACATGGTGCTGCTCAACAAGATCGATTTGATCAATCCAGAAGATCTGCCGGAACTGGAATTCAAACTGCGCAACTTGAACGGCGCGGCGCGAGTCTGCCAGACGAGAAACTCCGATATCGATATCGGCATGGTTCTCGACCTGCGCGGCCTCGACTTGGAAATCAAAGCGGCCAAACATGATCATAACCACGCTCACACCGAGGACATCGAAACCGTCGCCATCGAAACCGCCGGCGACCTCGACGGCGTCAAGATCAGCCAGTGGTTTCGTGAGCTGATCGGCGAATTCGGCGAACGGATGTTGCGCATGAAAGGAATCCTCAACCTGCGCAAAGACCCCGACCAGTTCGTCTTCCAGGGGGTCCATTTACTGTTTGAAGGCCGGCCCGGCCGGGCGTGGGCGGAAGCAGAAGACCGGCTCAACCGATTGGTCTTTATCGGTAGAAACTTGGACCGTGAAAAAATTACTCAAGGTTTCATGAACTGCATCACGACGGGGAATGGCGCTGCGTCATCGGCCGACGACGTCGATCCCTACGGCAAAAAACAAGACGTGTCGAAGTTTACCTTGGATCAAATCCGCTACTGGGTACAAACCATCCTGGAGTTCCCCGCCGACGCGGCCATCGTGGTCAAGGAAGTCCCCTGTGTCAAAGCCGGCTGTCCGCCGGTAGAAACCGCGCTGATGGTTTTCCTCAAGAATGAACCGCCGCGCACGTTTAAAATCCTCGCCCGCATCAACGACGTGACCTTCGATCATGTCTACAACTTGATCGAGAATCCGCTACCGTGCTGCTGAAGGTGCCCGCGCCGATCCGCATAGTTTTAGTCCACGGATCTTGCCAAAACGAGCGTGTTTTTCTTTAAGCGCTCGGCCGTCGTTTGACACTAACTCCGCGCCTGAGCTATTAATCTAAGAAGCCACTTACAGTTTAAATCCACGAAGGAGATTATTATGGCAATTACTGCACCGGTTATAGTTCCCGGCGAGAAAATGGCGTTCGGCCAGCTTGTAGGACATCGCGGCGGCGGGCGCAAAGGCAAAAACTTCGGATTTTTCGACCGCGCGCATGGTGTTGCAATCAACGCAAGCATGTCGGTTTATACCGCAGAACGTCTCAACCCACGCCACAAGCATGACTTCGACCAGGTTCGTTACTATGCGCGGGGCGGAGAAAATTACAGTAAACAAGTTTTCGGTCCCGGCGATTGCGTCTATTTTCCGGAAGGGGTGCCCTACGGACCGACTTTTACAGCTGAAGGTTGCGATGAGAACGTCCGCCTCGGTATGCAGTTTCAAGGCGCGTCCAAGCGGCCGTTTTTCCAGCGCAACGAAGTGCAAATGGGCGAGCTCGACTTGCGCGAAATGGGCGGGACGTTTGATGACAAAGGTCTTTTCGTCTGGCCCAACGGCCGCAAGCAAGATAGTGCCGAAGCGATTCGCGAGCATCTCGGCGGTAAACCGCTCGAATACCCAAAAGCGCGCTATGACGAATACATCGTAATGCACTCGAACGAGTACGCATGGACTCCTCTGCCAGGCGTGCCAGGTGTCGAGGTCAAGCATTTAGGTTATTTCAACGAGCTCGGTCCAAACATCAAGATAGTCCGCATCGACGCCGGCGCCAGCACCCAACCCGGCACCGCGCCCTGCGAGCAAGTGCGCTACGTCATCGACGGCGAAATTTCGTTTCAAGGCGAATCGCACAGCGCGATTTCCTGCATGTATTTTCCTGCACAGGTGCCCTATCCTTCGACATCCAGCGCCAAAGGGGCAACCTTGCTGGTGATGCAACTCGGCATTGCCAATGGTCAGCCACCGCCGTGGTGTTTGATCTAACTTCAATCACTGAAAAGGATTATTTATGAACCTAGCTACACCCGTCACTGTTTCGGAGCATGAGTCCTCATGGGGGCAAGTCGTCAAACATCGAGGCGGCGGCCGACGCAGTGTTCATTTTGGTTTTTACGACCGTGACCGGAGCATTTCCATGAACGCTGGCATGACGGTTTATAACCACGAACGCATGAACCCGCGCCACAAGCATGATTTTGATCAGGTGCGTTATTTTCTCAAGGGCGGCGAGAACTACAGCAAGCATGAAGTCCTCAGACAAGGCGACGCGATCTATGTGCCCGAGGGAATACCCTACGGACCGACTTACACCGAGGAAGGCTGCGACGAAAATATTCGCTTCACCATGCAGTTTCCCGGCGTGTCGCGTCACCCGATCCTCTATCATGCTTCGCCGGAATATCACGAAGCACAGCAAAAATTGGCCGAGATCGGCACCTTGGAGAAAGGCTTGTTCGTCTGGCCCGATGGCCGCAAGCAAGACAGCGCCGAGGCGATCAGAGAATATGTCTTCGGGCGAAAGATAGAATACCCGGAAGCGAGATATAACAATTACGTGGTCATGCATACCGGGCAATATAATTTCGAACCGCTGGAAAATGTTCCGGGCGTGCAAGTTAAACATCTGGGCTACTTCAACGAGCTCGGTCCGAACATCAAGATAGTCGGCCTCGACGCCGGCGCCAGCACGCCGGCAGGCATAGCCGAATGCGAGCAGATCCGCCTGCTCATCGACGGAGACGTGTCGTATGACGGAAAAGAATATCGCGCAGTCTCCTGCATGTATTATCCCGCCAACGCTCCCTATGCGGCCACGTCGAGCAAAAAAGGCGCGACGCTTTTTGTCGTCCAACTAGGCGCGCCCGGCCGCCAACGTCCGCCGTTTTGCTTAATTTAACGAGCCTGCGAACCGAGCAGCTTATCGACTCATGGAGAAATCATCGATGCGCCTTTTAGTCTTGGCAATCCTGTTCAGCTTTTTAAACTCATTGGCTCATGCTGCGCCTGCGGACGTGATTGAAAAAGCCAAAGCCGAAGGAAAGTTGATTTGGTGGGGCGGCGGCACGGACTCGGAAGACCGTGAGTTCATCAAACGCTTCAACCAAAAGTATCCTTTCATTGTGGTCGATCAGTGGAACACATCGAGTAAGGCGACCCAGGAGCGGGTTTGGGCCGAGTTTACTGCGAAGAAATATAGTTGGGATGTTATTAGCGGCGGCTCGCGAGCGGCGCAGGATTGGGTCAAGGCCGGCGTGATGCAGAAATGGTCCGTTCCTGGATTATCGAGATTACCTGCCGACGCTAGAGATCCCAATGGCTATTACGCGCCATTCGGTTTCAACGTCAGCGTGCCGGTTTACAATACCAACCTCGTTGCCGCCAAGGACGCGCCTAAAACATGGGAAGATTTGCTCGATCCGAAGTGGAAAGGCAAAATCGCTGTGCCCGATGTCATGGACATGTGGGTGGTTTTTGGCCAACCCAATGTTTGGGGCAAAGAGAAAACTCTTGCCTACGTTACCAAATTGGCGGCTAATCAACCGAAGATATTGAGCTGGACGCCGGGGCTCACCCTCGTCGCGGCCGGCGATCTGCATATCACTGCCGAGGCGTTTCTGTTCAGAGCGATGGCGAGCAAAGACAAAGGCGCCACCATCGAACTCGTCAAGGCCAATCCTCTGATCGGCCGAGGACCCAAGAGTTTTCTCAGCGCCAAACCACCTCACCCGAATGCTGCGCTGGTGTGGCTCGACTGGGTTTATTCCCCAGACGGAGAAAAAGCGATCGACGAGGTACTGAACAAAGGCAACCCTGCCGCCGGCAGCGGTTCGCGACAAGCGCAGCTTATCAAGGGTCAGAAGTTTATTTACGAGGATGATGAATTTTACAACTCGAGCAAGGAGTATCAAGAACAGCTGAAGAACAAGTTTGGCATCAAATGACGCGCTAGACATTCGAGAGTGAGCGTGAAAGGGCGCGCAAATGAGGGCCGAAAGACAAACCTATCCCCGTATCGATACCTTTAGATGGGACTCAAGGACTTTGGTCGTCGGGCCAGTCCTCGTAGTCACTATCTACCTCGTTGTCATCCCACTGATTTTTCTCCTATGGACGAGTTTCCGCAGCGGGCAGATTGGCATGCCGGCGGAATTAACTCTCGGAAATTATGTCCGCGCCTATGCCAATCCTGCCACCTACGAGCTTATGTTCAATACGCTGCTGTTCGCACTGGGCTCGGCGGCGATCGCGCTTTTATTGGGAATCATCTTCGCCTGGTTAGTTGAGCGCACCAACCTACCAGGTAAAAATCTGCTCTATCCACTTTTTCTTATACCAATAGCCATCCCTGGCGTACTCTTTTCCATCGCCTGGGTTCTCTTACTTAGTCCAGGCGCAGGCATCGTCAATCTGGCCCTAAAGCACGCCTTCAACCTCGATCAAGCGCCGCTAAATATTTACAACTTGCCAGGGATGATTTTTCTTGAGGGGTTGCATCTCACGCCGATCACTTTTTTGATGATGGCCGGTTCTTTTCGCCGCATGGATCCGTCGCTCGAGGAGGCCTCGGACGTGCTCGGCGCCGGCTTTTTAACCACGCTCCATCGCATCACCCTACGAGTTTTGCGTCCGTCGATCCTGGGCGCGCTGATCTACGTGCTGATCTCCGCCATGGAATCTTTCGAGATTCCCGGCGTGATCGGCATGCGCGCGGGCATACAGGTCTTGGCTTTTAAGATCTATCTCGTGAAACAGGAATCGCCTCCCGATTATGGCATGCTCAGCACCTTGGCGATTTTGCTGCTCGCGATCAGCGCCCTTTTAATCGCCGCCTATAGCAAGTTTTCCCGCGACGCCGACAGGTACGCGACGATTACCGGTAAAGCTTATCGCCCCAAAACCATCGACTTAGGTCGTTGGAGGTTTATCGCCATCGCGTTCGTCGTGGGTTATTTTCTCGTTACCATTCTCTTGCCCCTGCTGGTTTTGATCTGGGCGTCCGTGCTGCCGGTCTATCAAGCGCCCTCCATGGCCGCGCTGAGCCGTATCTCGCTTGAGAATTATCGCACCGTGTTCGACATTTCCAAAGTCGGCCTGGCGCTTAAAAACACGCTCTACATGGTGCTTTTGGCGCCGACGATCACCATGTTGATCTGCTCGGTGCTCTCCTGGGTTATCGTCAAAAGCCGCGGCCGTGGACGCAAGGTCCTCGACTTCCTCACCTTCGTGCCCCACGCCATTCCGGGCATCGTCACGGGTGTGGCGCTGATGTGGGTTTATATTTTTCTACCGGTGCCGATTTACGGCACGATCTGGATTTTGCTCATCGCTTACATTACGAGTCGCATCGCATTCGGCACCCGGGTCATGAACGCCGCAATGACGCAACTCCACAAAGAGCTCGAAGAGGCTTCTTACGCCAGCGGCGGCTCGTGGTTCAAGACATTTCGGAAAATTACCCTGCCGCTTTTGCTGCCGGCGTTGGTCAACGGCTGGATTTTTTCGGCGATTGTCGTCACCAAGGCAATGGGCTCTGTCATCATGTTATATAGCCACGACAGTATCGTACTATCGGTTCTAGTTTGGGAGCTGTGGAGCAATGGCGAAGTCGCGACAACCGCCGCACTGGGTGTCATGCTTATATTCGGCCTAATGGGAGCAACCTTGGTGGCGCGAAAATTTGCCAACCAAACCCTATAGCGTGACAAAGCTTTTCTTCTATTATCATTCCGCAGCCAACTTGTGCACGAGCTCATACATCGCGCGAACGTCGGACTTGACACTTTGCACCGACACTCGCTCATTGATGCCGTGGACCATGCCTTCTTCGCTCGGGCGGCTGCGCCGAGGCAGAAAACCGAGGCACGGGATGCCCTTGGCGCGGAAAAAATGGCAATCGGTGAAACCGCTTCCCATCGTAAACATTACCGTGGCGCCGGGATCGCTAGCTTGAGCATACTCCCCGATGACCCTTAGGGCGTCGGGACTTGGCGGCGACGTCGCCGCTGCGCGCGAGAGCAGAATTTCGATCTTGATTGAATCGTCACTAACTATACGCCGCATTTCATTGATAAAAGCCTGCGGTTCCTCGCCCGGCAACAAGCGCACGTCAATTTCCGCCGAAGCTTCAGCGGGAATCACATTGATCTTATCCGAACCCTTGATGCCGGTGATCGAAATCGTATTACGCACGCGGGCATTGTTGCTGCGGTCTTTGAGAAACTCGGCGGCGAAGACCGGATCCTGCAACGCTTTGCGCAAATCTGAATATTGTTGGCGCCGGTTTGCCGGCGCTGCCGCCGCGCTATCGGCGTAAAACTTCTGCACCTCCGGCACGACTTTGATCGGGCTCTGATAAGTCGCGATGCGAGCCAGAGCCGCAATTAGCTTGAGCACGGCCTGATTGTCTCCCGGCGACGCGCCGTGGCCGGGGCTGCCGGCAGCTGTCAACTTCAACCAAAGCGGAACTTTTTCCGCCACGCCGACGCTGTACAGGCGCGCGCGGCCATCCTCGCCGAGACGAATGCCGCCGCCTTCGTTCAAAACGACGCTGACGTCTTTGAATAGCTCCGGATGTTTCTCCAACAGGAAGCCGGCGCCGAGCACGCCGCCGGCTTCCTCGTCCGCCGTACCGAGAAAAATGACATCACCCTTGAGCTGAACGTTTTGGCGCTTGAGTGCGAGCAGCGTCATCAGCCCCATTACGCCGCCGCCCTTGTTGTCGATTGCGCCACGCCCCCAGATCACGCCGTCTTTGATCGCGCCGCTGAAGGGCGGCTCTTTCCACTGCTTCGCTTCAGCCGGAACCACATCCATGTGATGCATTAACACGATGGCTTTCTTCGCTCCGTTACCTTTAAGCCGGGCGTAAATATTTGCCCGTCCCGGCGCCGACTCGATAACCCGCGCTTCGATGCCATCGCGCTCCAAAATCGCTTTGAGAAACTGAGCCGCTTTCAGTTCATCACCGGGGGGGTTGGTCGTGTCGACTTGAATGTAACGGCTAAGTAATGTCACAGCTTCGTCTTCCAGCGCCGTCCAATCAAGCTTAGCTTCTGCCGCATAACTCTTCGAAATTACGGCAATCCAAGCCAGCAGGACAATCAAATAGCTTAACGATCGCTTTAAGTTCATGGAGGCCCCTAGTTTGAAAGGAAATTCTTCGCTGCGTCGATGATTGCCGATCTCTGCTCTGGATGAAACCAGCGAACTTCCCCATCGGCGCGAAACCAGGTGAGCTGGCGCTTGGCGAGGCGGCGGGTTTCCTGTTTCATTTCCTCCAGCGCAGCGGGCAAATCTTGCAGTCCCCGCATTACCTGTCCCATCTGACGATAGCCAACGCTCGAAAGCGGTTTTAGTGACAAGCTATATCCCTTAGTCACCAAACCTCGCACTTCGTCGAGAAATCCAGCCTCGACCATGCGCTCGCTGCGGCGATTGATCAGATCATATAGTTCGCCGCGCTCGCGATTCAAACCGATCTTGAGTAGATCGAAAGGTTGCTCGTGGAAAGCATGCTCCTTCTGCCAGTCGCTCAACCGTTTGCCCGTCGAGTGATAAACTTCCAAAGCGCGTATCGTACGCAGGCGATCGTTAGGATGAAGCGTCGCAGCGACGCTCGCATCGATCTGTAAAAGCTCGCGATAAAGCGACGCGAGTCCTTCGGTCTCGATCCGCTGCTCCAAGACTTGGCGCATCTCGCTATTTTGGCCAGGCCCTTCGAACAGCCCCTTGGTCAGCGCTTTGAGATAAAGTCCCGTGCCGCCGCACACGATGGCGTTCTGATTGCGGCGGTGAATCTGTGCAATGCACTCACTAGCGAGCCGTCGATAGAGCGCCGCGTTAAATTCTTCATCGGGATCGACGACATCGATCATGAAGTGTGCCACCCGCTCGCGTTCCGCTTTAGAAGGCTTGCCGGTGCCAATGTCGAGATAGCGATACACCTGCTGCGAGTCGACGTTGACGATGGCGCCATTAATTTTATCCGCCAATTCCAACGCAAGCTCGCTTTTGCCCACCGCAGTCGGACCAAGAAGAATGACGAGCTTGGGCTTCATGCAATTTAATCGGAGAATGGCAGGAAAGGATTACACTACGCGCTTGAACATGCGCTCGAGCTCATCGCGGCTAAACTCCAGCAACACCGGCCGGCCGTGAGGACATTGGGTGGCGAACTCGATCTCATCGAGTTCGCGCAGTAGCGCGCGCATCTCGTCGATTTCTAATTTACGATTGGCACGAATCACGCTATGACAAGCGATGGTCGCCAGCCGCTCTTCGAGATGCTGGCGGAGTTTCGCCGAGGTATCCACGTCGGCCAGCTCGGCGACCATCTGGCGCACTGTTTGAGTGTAATCTCCTTCCGGCAGCAACGCCGGCGCTGCAATGATCGCATAGGCGTTGGGACCGAACGGCTCCAAGGTAAAGCCGAAACTTTCGAGCACATCGCGCTTGTGCTCCACGAGCATCATCTCGCCGGCGCTAAGTTCCACCGACTGCGGGATCAACAGACTTTGCTGGGCCACCTGCCCGGCATCGAGCTGGCGGCGCAGCTTCTCGAAGGCAACCCTTTCGTGCGCCGCGTGTTGATCGAGCAGCGCCAATCCTTGCTGCGAAGCACAGATCAGATAGCACCCAAGAATTTGCCCGAGAACGGTCAATGATGAGAAAAAGCCCGGCTCGGTAAACATTTCCGTGCGCGCCGGCATGAGGAAAACCGCTTCACGTCCTGTCGGTTGATCGTAGCGCGAGGTCGGCGCAATCGCGTAAGGCACGGGTGCCTCACCCACCCTGAAGAACGGCGTCGTAGAATGCGAACTTGGGTGAAGCATCGGCTCTCTGGCTTCTTGTCGCAGCACTTGACGCACCGCCCGCGACACGGCTTCGTGGATATCGGATTGATGCCGAAAGCGCACCTCGTATTTGGCCGGATGGACGTTGACGTCGACTTCCTCAAACGGAATCTTCAGCAACAATAGCACTGCCGGGTATTGTCCCCTCATCAGCAGCGTATCGTATCCTTGTAGGAGTGCATGGGTGAGAACCTTGTCGCGCACGTAGCGCCGATTGACGAAGGTGTAAATGTAGCGCGTGTTGGGAAATGAAATCGGCGCCGCGCTCACATAACCAGAAAGCGCCAACTCGCCGTCACCGTGCCGCGAACTGAACGGAACCAATCCTTTGGCCACGTCGCGCCCGAGCACCTGGTACAAGCGATCCTTGGCATCGCCGACCGCGACGTAATCGGCGACGGTTCGGCCGTCGTGTTGCAATCGGAAATGAACTTCCGGAAATGCCAGCGCCATGCGATTGACCACGTCGCAAATATGACTCAACTCAGTCGCCGGCGTTTTGAGAAACTTGCGCCGTGCCGGGGTGTTAAAAAAAATATCTTTGATCTCGATGGTCGTACCCGGCGCTGCCGGCGCGGTCCGTAACTCATCTTTCTTCCCGCCATCGACGCGCAAGAGCTGACCCGTCGCCGCGCCGGCTTGGCGCGAAACAATTTCCATGCGCGCGATGGAGCCGATACTCGGCAGCGCTTCGCCGCGAAATCCCAAAGTCGCAATGCGAAAAAGTGCGTCATCGTCGGCGAGTTTGCTGGTCGCATGGCGCTCAATCGCTAAGGTTAAGTCTGCCGGCGCCATGCCCTCGCCATCGTCGCTAACGCGAATCAGCGCGCTGCCGGCCTTCTCGATACAAATAAAAATTTTTTGGGCGCCGGCATCGAGGGAATTTTCGATCAGCTCTTTGACCACCGAGGCCGGCCGTTCGACGACCTCGCCGGCGGCGATTCGGCTCGCCATCTCATCGGATAAAACCCGTATTTTCACGCCCTTCAACGAACTCCTAAGCGTCACCATAGCGCACGGCCGAAGGAGCGGCAACAAACCTCGCCAACCGCCCTAAGATTTGCGCCAAACCGCCGATAACTATTTGGAGCAGTCGACAAGGAGTTCCCAATGAAGCACAAACCGTGGAATTCAATCATCGGGTATGTAAAGAATATCGCGCCGCTCTTGGCCTTGGCGCTGATCTCCGCCTGCACCTCGCCGCTATGGTGGCACGACCCCAACCGCGGCTTTATTTATCGCGGCTGGTCGGTCAACGTCGCCGATCAGGCGACGGTGATGCGCGAATGTGCAGCCGCTACGACTGTGTTGGGCTGTTACATTCCGTCGACCATGACGGCTTTCTCGGTTAACAACCCCTATGTTCTCGCTCATGAATGTCATCACATCGAAGCGATTATGAACAATGAAGGCACATCCGGAGAGAGAGCGAAGGATATTGTCCTAACCTTGTTGGGCCTCAACGATCTCATGACCGTCGCGACCATACTATTTCCAGCGCCGAATAACTGCGGCGACGGTACCATGGCCGAATGGACCGGCGGCAGATTTAACGTCACCCAAGCCAACTACGGTAAGATGCAGGTGCTGCCGACCATCGAAGAATGGAACCGGCTGCATCCAGAAAAACCGATGCTGCGGTGATACTTGCTGATGATTTCTCGTCTCTCACAGTGACTTATCGAGCACTGCTGACTCGCGCAGCAAACATGATTCAAACAGCTATCTGCCGGCCTTTTCCCGCAGCATCTTTTCAACCCTTCATAGGACGATTTTGCTATCATCTGATCGAACTGCAATCCTCATCACCCGATCCGCCGCGACGTTTGATCAATTATTTCAGCCCGACAGGACCAATAGCCAAACCACGGCGGCGAGCAAGAGTGCGCAAAATACCGCCGCCGAACCCATGTCTTTGGCGTGACCCGAAATCTCGTGATGTTCCGTGCCGATCCGATCGACGGCTGCCTCGATAGCGGAATTGAGCAACTCGACAACCACTACCAATAAGCAACTGCCCATCAGCAGCGCCCGTTCCACCGCGCTCTTGCCGAGAACCCAACCCACCGGTAACGCAACAACCAGCACGCAGACCTCCAGTCGAAACGATTCCTCGTTAACCCAGGCATGCCGCAGCCCTTGAAACGAATAGCGGGTCGCGTTGATCAAATGGCGGATCGGGCCGACATCGAAAATGCTCATGATGAAGATAGCACAGCCATTCACGCTGCCGTAGAATCGGTAAGCCAAAACTTACAACGCAAACCGAGCGCCTTAGGCCAGCGCCTTCAGCGCGCTCAAAACTTTTTCGGCGGTGATCGGCAGCGACTTGATACGAACGCCGACCGCGTCGTCGACCGCGTTGGCGATCGCCGCGGCGGTGGGAATTAACGCGGTCTCGCCGATGCTCATGCTGTTATACGGCCCGCTGCCGAAATCGGATTGCAGGATCGTAGTTTTAAGCGCAGGGATATCCTTGATATTAGGGATTTTGTACTCGCCCAAATTGGCCGCGAGCACTTTACCGCTTTCGTCATAGGCGAGATTTTCCATCACACCGTAACCGAATCCCATCATCACCGCGCCGTCGATCTGGCCTTGATGCGTCAGCGGATTCAAGATCGTCCCAGTGTTATGCGCCGTGGTGAGCTTGGTGACCCGCACTTCGCCGGTTTCCCTGTCGACTTCAACCTCGGCCACCTGTGCCACCAACGAAGCCTCCGGCCCGTCGGCCATATTGAGGTAGTGACCTTCAACGACGATCGGTTGGCCATGGGCGCGGGCGATTTCGCCGTAGGTCATGCGCCGCTCGGCTCGCCCATGGGTCACCCCGCCATCGAAGAGCAGCAATTCGTCCGGCCTGGCGTCCATCGCTTGGGCCGCGATCTTGAGAATCTCGTCGCGCATTCTGCGCGAGGCATCGAGCGCCGAGCCGCCGTGCACTCGCGTGCTGCTGCTGCCGCGCACACCCGTGTCTTTGACGACTTGGTTGGAGTCCAACATTTCCACGGCGATCGCGTCGAGGGGTACACTGAGCTCTTCACCGACGATCTGGCGCATCATGGTGAAAACTCCCGGCCCGGTGTCGGTTACCGCCGATGACAGCGTTACCTTGCCGCGCTCGTCGACCTTGATGATGGCGTAGGATTCGCCGCCTTTTGATACCCAATCGGCGATCGCGCAACCACGGCCGATATTTTTTCCCTTGGCGCCGGTGAATCCGGCAGCGTCCAACGCGCGGCTTAAAGTTTCGCTCGCTTTGACATGGGGAATCACTTCTCCAAGCGGCGAGGCGTCGCCGTCATGCATGAAGTTCATGCGGCGAAACTCCGCTGGCTCCATAGCTAAGCGTCTAGCGACCAAATCGGCCTGGCTCTCGGAGGCGAAAAAAGCCTGCAAATGGCCCGGCGCGCGCATATAACCGGCGGGCATCTTGTTGGTGTAGACGTATTTTTCCTCGACCAGACAATTGGCCACGCGATAGGGTCCCGGCGCGTCGTGGGCGCCGACCAAGTATCCCTGCGGCCGATAGGCGCCGTAGGCGCCGCTGTCGAATACGAACTCGATATGCTCGGCGATCATGAGGCCGTTTTTCTTAACCCCGGTTTTGATCTTGATCACAGCGCCGTGGCGTGGATTACCCGCCATCAGTTCCTCTGTGTAGTCGACTGTCAGCTTTACCGGCCGGCCGGTCTTGCGCGCGAGCGCGTAGCATAGCGCGACATCGTTGCCGTCCCCTTTGCCACCAAAGTCGCCGCCGACGTAGCACGGATGCATGGTTAAGCTTGTCGGCGCGATTCGTAACGCGTTGGCGACCGCATCGCGCATGCCGAACGGACTCTTGTTGGACGACCAGATGTCCGCGCTGCCATCGGCATTGAGACGCACCAGAGATGAATGGGGCTCGATGTAGGCCTGGTGGATCGCCGGCACGGTAAAAGTATTCTCCACCACGATATCGGATTGGCGAAAACCTTCTTCCACCGCGCCCTTTTTCCAAGTCAGATGAACAAAGACGTTGCTCGGCGTGTCGATCTTATGCAGCAGTCCCTTGTACTCGCCGACGTTTGGATGAATCAGCGGCGCATGGGCCTGCAGCGCTTCGAGCGGATCGGTAACCACCGGCAACTGTTCATACTCCACATCGATCAAATCCAGTGCGGCTGCCGCGATCGCCACGCTCTCGGCGGCTACCACGGCGACTTTTTCGCCGGCGAAGCGCACGACATCCTCGGCGAGGAGCGGCATGTCGATGATCTTTTTACCGATCTTGGCACCCGCGAGATCTTTACCGGTCAAAATCGCTTTCACTCCGGGCAGCGCCGCGGCTTTGTTGACGTCGATCGACCTGATGCGCGCGTGCGCCATGGGACTGCGCAACACTTTGGCGCACAACATATCGCCCAGCTTGACATCGACGGCGTACACCGCTGCGCCCGCGACTTTCTGCTCGCCTTCGACTCTTGGACTGGGAATGCCGACGCTGCGAATCTCGGCCATTGCGATTCACCTCAAACTTTTTTTTCGCACAATCAAACCAGCTGCTGCATTTGTCGCGCTAACTTTCCTGACTTGTTCAAAAATAATTTTGCGAAGATTCGCGTGCTTGTTTTCTCGACGGGTATATGATTTTACGTAGTTACATCAACAAAAAATTTACCGCAAGTGTATGAGGAGGATTTACTGTGGACGATGTTAAGAGCCAGATGGAAGGCGTTACCCGAGTATACGTTGAACTAGACAACAAAATTTCCGATAAAGGCGGCGTGCAGAATCTTTTCGGCATGAACCGCAAGATTCGCGAAGCCTTGGAAACCATTTCCATCGGCGAGATCGATTCCATGCTCGCCGAAATCCACCGCGCCAAGGAAGGTCTGACGCGGCTTCAGGAAGATGTCGTCGAAATTCGCGTTCTCAAAGAGGTGCTGTCTTCGCCCATGCACAAACCGGGAAACGGTATGGCGCGGCAAATGCCGGCAAGTGAACGGCAGAATTAGCGAAGCGTTCCCGCCAATACCGGCGAGTTAGGATAACCGCTGATTCCTTTCCAGCAGTGTGAAGGTTCGTCAAATCCACTGGATAACTAATCGGGGCCATCTCCCGTCTGATTAGCCTTCTTGAGTCGATTGCAGTTGGAGCCGGCTGATCAGCTCACCCACCAGTCCGACCTCCAATGGGACACCGCCGCGATAAGCGATGGCTTGATTTGAATAGTGCGATAAGCGGGCGCCGGGACTGATAATTCCCACAAGATTGAGCGGATCGGCCGCCGACAGAATAATCGGCGACGGATTGGTTTCCGTCCGGCACAAGGCGCGCAAGGTTTCAACCGCTGTTGGCAGCGCAAACTGTTCACCGACAAAACCGTTGACGAAACGGCCGCCGCGAATCTCACCGCGCGCTTCAAGGCGCCGATAGACAGCCAGCAGACTGCGCCAGGTCGGCATGTTCGATTCGCGCGCCAACAGCTCGCGGAAGACGATCCCGTAGCGATCGAGCAGTTGGCGCCCACGCCGTTCCACGATCGCCTCCGCGCTAATCTCCTCGGCGACTTTTTGCTGGCGCCATAGGGACCAACGTCCGATCGGCATCGCCCGCTCGGCGCTGCGTCCGCCGGAGATCACCCGCAATCCGCGCCGCCGTTCGACACGCTTGTGTTGCGGCGTTAGCAGCACTCGCAATCCCGCAATCCCATCCCCCGTCGCCAAGCCATGGGCGACCAATTGCCAGAGCGCTTCTTCGACTTTGACTTTCAAAAGTCCGGTGCCGCGCGCGATATCGGTAAGAAACGACGCACCGGAGCGGTCGAGATAGCTCGCCACTTCCAACGCCATCGCCGACAACGTGGCAATTTCCGTGAATCGGACGGAAGTGGATTCCAGGAACCAAGCGATCTCTTCGCGCAATAGGAAAGCGATGGGCGCGTTACGCGCCGGCGCCAGCAAGCGGCGACGTTTCTTCGCAACGCCGCCCAGTTGTGCCAACGGCATCGACGTGTCGTTCTCAGTGCGCAACCTTCCCCATGCCACCATGCCGGCGAGGCAGAGATGCTCCAGATCAGCGGGATCGTAGTGCGCGATGCGCGCCGGCAAGATATGCTGCTCCCAAGCCGGCGCCGGCTGCTCCAAGCCCTGTAACTGCTCGATGACCGTCAAGATGCCATCGCGGCCGCGCAGCTGCCGCTCCGGCGTCACATGTTGCCAGTGCATGAGAAAATTCATGAAGTCAGCGGCCGTGACGGGTTCGATCTCCTTGCGCATGCGCCCTAACGTCATTCGATGAATGCGCGCGAGTAACACCCGGTCGCACCATTCTTCTCCGTCCGCGTTCGCACTGCGATTGCTAAACTGGCCGCGCATGACGACTCCGGCGCTTTCGAGCGCGATCAATGCGGCGCTGACCTTGTTGATCGGCAGGCCCAGGCGCAAAGCGAGAGCGTTCGCCGTGATCGGACCGCTCACTTCAAGCCATCCTTGGACGATTTTTTTAACCGCGTCCTCTGCGTCAGCGATGGGTTCGGCAAATCCTAGAGGCAGTTCCACCGGCGGCGTTAAAGCAATATTTGACACGGCCACACGCACCAGATCGCTTCGTTCAGCGGCGACGTAGGCGCCTGCCGCGCCATTCGCGGCTTGCCAACTAGCGATAGTGGCGCGGCGATTGTCGATTAATTGCTCGGCCAGTGGACGCCAATCCGGACGCAGCGCGACCGGCAGCAAACAGACACCCAGGAGAAAATCATGCAGCTCATCGGCGTTGCGCACTTCCGGCCACGCTTGTTTGCAGACCGCCGCGATCGCCGCGACATCGAGTTGACCGAACTCCCGTCCGAGCCAAGGATCGACCCGCCTGAGCGACACGGCGCGGGCGCGCCGTTCTTCCAACGGCGCGTCATCGAGAAAGGCGTAGGGATTGGCATTGAGAATTTCATGGGCCATGGGCGACGGCGACGGCGTATCGATGGCGAGAGTTTCGATCTCGCCGTTCTCGATGCGGGTAAGAATGTCGGTGAGGCCATCGATATCCATCGCTTCGTGCAAGCAATCGCCGATGGTTTCTTTGACCAGCGGATGATCAGGCAGCTCCACCGGCCCAGTGCGATTGTCCTGACACATCACCTGCTCGGGAAATACCGCGGCGAGCAAATCCTCGGCGCGCATGCGCTGAAGTGCGACGGGTACTTTCTTGCCGCCGCTGAAGCGCATCAGCGCCAGAGCGCGGGTCGCATTCCAGCGCCAGCGGTTAGTAAACATCGGCGAATCAAGCGCCGCTTGAGTCAGATGGTCTTCGACCATGGCCGGCTTGAGCATGGCGAAGACGTCGTTTAGCGGAAACGAATGTTGCTCGACCAGAGAAATACAAATGCCATCGTCGGTCGCCGCCGCTTGCAACTCCCGGTCGAAGCTGACGCAGAAACGCTTGCGCAGCGCTAAACCCCAAGCTCGATTGATCCGCCCGCCCCACGGCGAATGGAGAATCAATTGCTGACCGCCGGCTTCGTCGAAGAAACGCTCGGCGATGAGTTTCCCTTGCGACGGCACTGTGCCAAGCACGGCGATCGTATCGGCGACATAGCCAACGATCTGCTCGGCTGCCGCCGGCGCCATCGCCACTTGGTCGATGAGCCACTGAGCCGCGGCGCATCTGTCTGTGAGCTTTTCGGCCACGGCGACTCGCAACTCTCCCACCGCCTTGGAAAGTTCAAAGGTTCGCGCCGGCGCCTCTCCCATCCAGAATGGAATGGTCGGCGGCAGTCCCTTGGCGTCTTCCACCCATACCTTGCCCGAAGCGACACGGCGAATGCGCCAGGAACGGTTGCCGAGCAGAAAAATATCCCCCGCCAGGCTCTCGATGGCGAAGTCTTCATGCACCGTGCCGACGAAGGTCTCGCTCGGAAATTCGATCACCTGATAATCCGCCGTGTCGGGAATCGCGCCGCCGTTGGTAATCGCCGTCAAGCGCGCGCCGCGCCGCGGCCGGAGCATGCCGTTGATGCGATCGCGGTGAATGAAAGCGCTGCGCCGGCTGCGCCGCGTCTCGACGCCTTCACAAAGCATCTCAAGAATCTGGTCAAATTCTTCGCGCGAGAGATTCTCGTACGGATACGCGCCGCGCATGAGCTGCCACAAAGCCTCTTCACTAATTCCCTCATCTTCGCTCTTCTTGGCGCTCTTTGCGGTCAATTCTGCGATTGCGAATCGGCTTCGCCCGTGGCCTTGCCGCACCGGAATGTTTGCGCCTGAATCCCAGCTCGCCACCGTCGCCACCATTTGTTGAGCGAGAATATCGCGCGGCTGTTTGACCACGATGAGCTTGTCCAATTCACCCTGGCGCACAGCACGAATCGCGGCGACTGACTGGAGCAGATCATCGCGCGTCAAGGGGAAAAGTATCCCTTTGGGAATGGCGCCGTGCCAGTGGCCGGAGCGGCCGACCCGCTGGAGCAGCACGGCCAAATTGCGCGGCGAACCGATGTGGCAAACCACGTCGACGTGACCGATATCGATGCCCAGTTCTAGGGAAGCGGTCGCGACGACGACCGGGTACGCGCCGGACTTGAGTTTCTCTTCCACCGCGAGCCGCGACTTGCGCGATAGGCTGCCATGATGGGCGCCAACCTTGTCCTCGCCGAGCCGCTCGGTTAGCTGGTGCGACACCCGTTCGACCAACCGGCGCGTGTTGACGAAAATCAGCGTCGTCCGATGCGCTTTGATCTCAGCGACAAGTTTATCGTACACCGCGGCCCAGATATCCTGGCGTATGATCGGTCCGAGTTCGTCGTCGGGCACCTCGATGCGAAGTTTCATTTCGCGCTGATGACCGACGTCGACGATCGCACAGTCCGGCGTGCGATCTGCCGCAACGTAGCGACTTCCGACTAACAGGCGCGCGACCTCGTCGATCGGTTTCTGGGTTGCGCTCAAACCGATGCGTTGCAGTCGCTTACCTGTTAAAGCATCGAGCCTTTCCAATGACAACGACAAATGCGCGCCGCGCTTATCCTGAGCGGTGGCATGGATCTCGTCGACAATCAGTGTCTCCGCGGTACGAAGAAACTCGCGGCTACGCACGGACGTGAGAAGAATGTAGAGCGACTCGGGCGTGGTGATGAGAATATGCGGCGGCCGGCGCACCATCGTCTGGCGCTCCGCTGCCGGCGTGTCACCCGACCGCACCGCCACCCGGATCGTCGGCAGTAAAATACCTTCGCGGCCGGCAAGCTGATAGATTTCCGCCAGCGGCGTTTGCAGGTTTTTGGCGATATCGTTGCCGAGCGCTTTTAGCGGCGAAACGTAGACAACGCTGGTGCGCTCATCGAGCGCGCCGTCGAGGGCGCGTTTGATCAAGCGGTCAATGGACCAAAGAAATGCGGCTAATGTCTTACCAGAGCCAGTCGGCGCCGCGATCAAAGTAGACTTTCCGGCAGCGATCGATTCCCAGCCATGCGCTTGCGCCGGCGTCGGTTCCTGAAAGCGCTCAGAAAACCAGCGTTCAACTAAGGGATGAAATAAATCGTTCAAGCTTGATCTCCCCAATGCATAGACAAGTTCAAGCTAGAGGGAATTTCAGCGAGGGTCAATAAGAAGGATTCTCGAGCCGTGTACACTTCAGTAGCTCGGGTCGACGTAGCGTAACCCGACGTCTATGAATATGACAATTGATTGGGTTAATTCACGAATGGCTAACTCACGTCCACCGCATACCGTCACGCGAATTGCTATGCTTCACTATTTTTTTGTCGGCGCCGCGGGCTTCGCATTGGCGGGGAGCTTGAAGCCGCGCTTTTGCAATTCGAGGACGATGCGTTGGGCGCCGACGTTGCCCGCTGCGGCGAGCTTGACGGTGTCGGCGGTGATGGCCTCGATCTGCGCTCTAACTTTGGTTGCTTCTTGAATGGGCGTTTCTTGGTTGGCTCTGAGCTGAGTCAGATGATTACGCTCGCGCACGAACTGTACGGTTTGGAATACCGTCCAGGCGCACCAGGACAACACGACCAGTGTTAACGCGAGGTTCGCGCTCGGCACCGGCTGAGTTTCGCTTGCGGCTTGTTCGCGATCTTCGACGTTATCCGCGCTCATTCTGACTTATTTGCTCTTCACCGCGGCGGCAGCCGGCGCGGATTTTACCGACACCGTGATGCCGTGTTTGGCCAGCAACTCTTTTAGCTGTTCGTCGTCGGTCCGCACCGCAAGATTGGCGACCGCGGCGATGATCTCGCGCGCTCCCGTTTGCGCCTGGATACTTTGCATAATGAACTGCTGGCGCTCCGTGACACTGCGCTGTAAGGATTGATTGCCAACCAGCAAAAACATGTTGACGAATACTAATATCAGCGTCAGAAAACTGAACAGATTGAGTCCCCGTTGACCGATCATGAGTTAACCTACCGTGCCGACTGAATAGGTTGTTGCTACCGGATAATTTCGCTAGGTAAATTTGCGACCGCCAAACAACCTCGGACTACTTCGCCGCTTTAGATTCGTTTTTTGCAGGGGCGGAAGGTTCGCTTTTGGCCGGCGTCTTGGTTTCCGGCATCTTCGTTTCCGGAGCGAAACCGATGCCCTGGCGCTGCAAGCCTTCCATGATCATCTTGGCGCCGGCATGGCCCTGATCGGCGAGCTCGCCGGTTTTGCTAACCAGCAAACGAAACTGTGACTGGACTTTCTGCGCCTCCTGGAGCGCGCCGTCTTGATTGCTCTTGACCGAGCCAAGGTTCGCCCGTTCGGTAAGTAGCGACAGGGTCTGAAACGCAAAATACAGCAGCAACGCGACTAACGTAATGATGAATGGCAAGTGCGAAATCGGCCGTTGATCCGAATGAAGCGCCGACGCTTCATCGCCATCATCCCTGGTGTCGAAATTTTCCTCAGCCATGAGCCCTCATTTCTTTCCCGGTGCGCCTTCCGGCCCGCCGCCGAGATCGATTCCAGCGGATAACAACACTTTTTTTAGCGGTTCATCGTTAGTCTTGAGCGCGAGATTGGCTAATACGTTGATCAGTTGGCGGTGGAGCGTTTCCAATTGCATCGTCTGGGCGATCACCTGCTGGCGCTCGCCCACCTCGGCTTGGATCGACTGATTGCCAAGGCCGATGAAAATGTTGACGACGACGAGCAACAGCAGCAGACTCGACAGCGTGGTCAGGATTATTTTCATTTTCTTGGTCATTGCCACCTCTATTCAAAATTGACGCTGTGAAGAGAGGCATATTCCCGTGCCTGCCAGCTCTCCAACGTGCCGACCGTCTCTAGCTAAAATCTCTAACTGATTTCTAGTTACCGTATGAGGCTGCCGAGCCGCTCCCAACGCACCCAACGATCATTGCCGTCCCAAGACCAATAAATTAGGAAGGCCTTGCCGCGCACGTCGTTGAGACTCACGTAACCCCAAAAGCGGCTATCGTAACTGCGGTCACGATTATCGCCCATGACAAAAACATGATTCTCCGGCACGACCTTTGGCCCATATTCATCGCCGCTACCGGCGCCGCCGGCTTGGGGATCGTAGCCGGCGAAATAAGCGTGGGGATCATCGATGGGCTTGCCGTTGATATAAACTTTTTTGGCGCGAACTTCGACGGTATCGCCGGCAACCCCGATCACGCGCTTGATGAAGTCCTTGGATCGATCCTCCGGAAAGATAAACACGACCACGTCACCGCGCGCGGGTTCTGCGTAATCGAGCAGATAGCGTTCGAGAAACGGTATGCGCACACCGTAGGATAGCTTATTGACCAGGATGTGATCGCCGATGGCCAAAGTCGGGATCATCGAACCGGAAGGAATTTTGAACGCTTGAACTATGAAAGTCCGGATAAACAGCGCCAAAACCAGCGCCATGATGATCGCTTCCGCGTATTCGCGGAAAGTCGATTTTGCCTTCATCGTTGCCGAACTTTCCATTACGTTTGTCTCTTTCACTTTATTCGCCTTTTCCAACGCCATTGGCAACCCCTCGTCTAAATTTTAAGCGCCGCTAGGAACGCTTCCTGGGGTATTTCCACTTTGCCGACTTGCTTCATGCGTTTCTTACCCTCTTTTTGACGTTCCAACAGTTTGCGCTTGCGGGTGATATCACCGCCGTAACATTTGGCGATCACGTCTTTGCGTAACGCTTTGACCGTCTCGCGCGAGATAATCCGGCTGCCGATGGCGGCTTGGATCACCACTTCGAACATCTGCCGCGGGATCAACCCGCGCATGGTGTGCACCAACTCGCGGCCGCGGTAATAAGCGTTTTCTCGGTGCACGATCATCGACATGGCATCGACTATCTCGCCGTTGATACGCACGTCCAGCTTGACCAGATCCGCCTCGCGGTAGCCAATCGCCTCGTAATCCATCGAAGCGTAGCCGCGGCTGACGGATTTAAGCTTATCATAAAAATCGGCGACGATCTCGTTGAGCGGCAATTCATAGATCAGCTGGGCGCGCTTCGGACCGAGATATTTGATTTCTTTCTGCGTGCCTCTTTTTTCCTGGCAAAGTGTCAAAACCGAGCCGAGATATTCTTGCGGCAGGTGCAAAGTCGCTTGGATCACCGGCTCTTCGATGCGCTCGATCTCGCCTTCGTTGGGGAGCTTCACCGGATTATCGATCGTCAACGTCTCACCGGTAACCGTTATGACGCGATAAATAACCGTCGCCGCGGTCGTGATTAGGCTGAGCGAAAACTCCCGCTCCAGCCGCTCGCGGATGATATCCAGGTGCAGCAGACCCAAAAAGCCGCAGCGGAACCCAAAGCCGAGTGCCTGCGATGTCTCGGGGTCGAAAGTAAACGACGAATCGTTGAGGCGGAGTTTTTCCAACGCTTCGCGCAGCGCCTGGTACTGGCCGGAATCGGTTGGATAAAGTCCGCTAAAGACCATCGGCTTCATCGGCTTGAAACCTGGCAGCGGCTCGCTCGCCGGCCGATCGTCGGTGGTCATCGTGTCGCCGATTTGGGTCTCGCCGACTTCCTTGATGCCGGCCATGACAAAGCCGACTTCGCCGGCCCGAAGCTCAGAAACCTCCACCGGCACGGGAGAGTTGACACCCAGACGCAGAACTTCGAACACCAACCCGCTCGACATCATGCGAATCTTGGTGCCCTTTTGCATCGTGCCGTCGAATAGTCTGAGCATGACCACCGCGCCGTGATAGGGATCGAACCAACTGTCGATGATCAGTGCGCGCAGCGGCCCGGCGGGGTCGCCCTTGGGCGGTGGAAAATGGTGGATGATGCCTTCGAGAATTTCTTCCGTGCCGACGCCTTCTTTAGCACTCGCGGGAATCGCGTAGGAGGCATCGATGCCGATGACGTCTTCAATCTCCATTCTCACCCGTTCGGGCTCCGCGCTCGGCAAATCGATCTTGTTGATGACCGGGAGAATTTCTAAATTGTGATCCAACGCCATATGGACGTTGGCGACGGTCTGCGCTTCAACGCCCTGGGCGGCGTCGACGACTAACAAAGCGCCTTCACACGCCGCTAAGCTGCGCGAAACTTCGTAGGTGAAATCGACGTGGCCCGGCGTGTCGATCAAGTTGAGCTTATATACTTTGCCGTCCTTGGCCTTGTAGCGCAGACACACCGGACTCGCCTTGATGGTAATTCCACGCTCTCGTTCGAGATCCATGCTGTCGAGAATCTGGTCGGTCTTTTCCCGCGCGCTCACCGCGCCGGTGAATTCCAGGAGCCGGTCCGCCAATGTCGACTTGCCATGATCGATGTGGGCGATGATGGAAAAATTTCGGATATGCTCGAGAGTCATCGGTTCAGGTTGGCGCGGTAGAAGTCCGCCGTACGCTTGAGGCCGTCCACCAGTGCGACCCGGGGCCGCCAGCCCAGTATGTCACCGGCGCGCCGCGTGTCCAAACAGCTGCGCCGCTGCTCGCCGGCTTTAGCTGGCCCGTGCTGTGCTTTGACTTCGCTACCCACCGCCTTGCGCAGATGCTCGAAGATCGTTGTCACATCGGTTTCGACGCCGGTGCCGATATTGATCGGGCCGACAAAGGGCGACTCCAGCGCGGCGACGTTCGCCGCCACCACATCGTCAACGTAGACGTAGTCGCGCGTTTGCTTGCCGTCGCCGTTGATGAGCGGCGTCTTGCCAGAAAGCAATACCGATAAAAATATCGCCACCACGCCGGCTTCGCCGTGGGCCGACTGGCGCGGCCCGTAAACATTGGCGTAACGCAAGGCGATATAGGGAAGTCCATAAGCTTGATGATAATAGGACAGATAAAGCTCGCCGGCGCGCTTGCTCACGCCGTAGGGGCTCGCCGGTTGGGTAAGATGGCTTTCAGGGGCCGGAAATACTTCCTGTTCGCCGTACACCGCGCCGCCGGAGGAAGCGAAGGTCACTCTTTTCACGCCGGCGCTTTTGCAGCCTTCGAGTAAATTAATAAAACCAAGTATATTGACGCGCGCGTCAAAAGTCGGGTCCGCCACCGAATGGCGCACATCCATCTGCGCCGCATGATGGCTCAGCGCATCCGGCTTCAATGCTTCGATCAGCTTGACGACTTTGCCATCGGCGATATCGATCCTATGGACCGTCGCGCTGCCGTTGAGATTGTTTTTTTGACCGGTGGAGAAGTCGTCGAAGACATGCACCTCGTGACCGCGCGCCAAATAAGCGTCGACAATATGCGAAGCGATAAAGCCGGCGCCTCCGGTGACGACTACTTTCATTTTTACCCCGTTAACTTTGAACGGAAATATTCGATGGTTTTGATTAGACCCGCTTCAAGCTTTACCTTCGGCTCAAAACCGAGAATCGCTCGCGCCTTGGAAATATCGGGTTGGCGAACTTGGGGATCGTCCTCCGGCAGCGGCTTAAAGACAATTGAGCTTTTCGAATCCGGTCAGTTCGATGATTTTTTTGGCGAACTCCAACACGGTCATCTCGTCAGGATTGCCGATATTTACCGGCAGGTGATAATTCGCATGCAGCAACTTATTGAGCCCAGCCACGAGATCGTCGACATATTGAAAACTTCTAGTCTGCTGTCCCTCGCCATAAACCGTCAGCGGCTCCCCTTTGAGCGCCTGCATGATAAAGTTAGGCACCACGCGGCCATCGCGCAGCCGCATTCTCGGCCCATAGGTATTGAAGATGCGGACGATCCGAGTTTTCAAACCATGGTAGCGATGATAGGCCATCGTCATCGCCTCGGCGAATCGCTTCGCTTCATCGTAAACACCGCGCGGACCGATGGGATTGACGTTGCCCCAGTAATCTTCGGGCTGAGGCCGAACCAGCGGATCGCCATAAACCTCGGAAGTCGATGCCAACAAGAACACGGCGTCCTTGGCCTTGGCGAGGCCCAACGTGTTATGAGTCCCCAACGCGCCGACTTTGAGCGTGGGGATCGGCAGCTCTAAATAATCCACAGGGCTCGCCGGCGACGCGAAATGGAGAATGAAATCCAGCGGCTCGGGCACTTCGATGTAACGGCTGACGTTATGATCGATGAAGCGAAAGCGCGGGTTTTTTAGAAACGGCGCGATATTATCCTTCGCCCCGGTGGAATAATTATCCATGCACAGCACCTCATGCCCCTGGCTGAGGAAACTCTCGCACAGATGAGATCCGATAAAACCCGCGCCGCCAGTCACTAAATATCTAGCCATGGTTCCTTCCTATCGATTCGTAGGTAAATCCAAGTTTGCGCAAATCCTCGGCATCGTAAATGTTTCGGCCGTCGATGATCACCGGCTGTTTGAGCAGGGATTTGACCCGCGAAAAATCAGGCCGGCGAAACTCGTTCCATTCGGTGAGAATCAATAAAGCGGATGCGCCGCTAAGCGCGTCGTAGCTTCTTTGAGCGTAGTCAATTCGCGCGCCAAATATTTTGCGCGCTTCGTCCGTGGCCTCCGGGTCGAAGGCCTGCACCTTGGCGCCGGCCGCGAGCAGCGCTTCGATGACGGTGATCGACGGCGCATCGCGCATGTCGTCGGTGCGCGGCTTGAACGCCAAGCCCCAAATGGCGAAGGTGTGTCCGGACAGCTTGGCGCCGAAGCGGCGCTTGATTTTTTCGACTAGCAAGCCTTTTTGTCGTTCGTTTACCGCCTCAACCGCTTTGAGTAACAACATGTCGGGATCGTCGCCGCCCATACTGATCATCGCACGGATGTCTTTGGGAAAACATGAGCCGCCGTAACCGGCGCCGGGAAAAATAAAGTGCGGACCGATGCGCCGATCCAAGCTGATCGCCCGACGCACTTCGCCGATGTCGGCGTTGAGATCTTCGCATAGCCGGGCCACCTCATTGATAAAGGAGATCTTGGTGGCAAGCATGGCGTTGGCGGCGTACTTGCTCATCTCGGCGCTCCGGCTGTCCATCGCCAAGATGGGATTACCCGTGCGCATAAACGGTTCGTACAACTCTTTGACCGCTTCGATGGCATCGGCGTTGTCGCTACCCAAAACGATGCGGTCGGGCTTCATGAAATCTTCCACCGCCGCGCCTTCTTTCATGAACTCAGGATTGGACACGACGGCGAAGCCTTGTGCTGTTTCTGCGGCGATCCATTGTTTGATTTGATCCGCCGTGCCCACCGGCACCGTGCTCTTGGTGACGATGATCTTAAAGCCATCCATCGCCTTGGCGATACCCTTTGCCGTGGCGCGAACGTATTCCAGATTGGCGTGTCCCGTTGGCCCTTGCGGCGTACCGACGGCGATAAATATGATGGCCGCATGTTTTACCGCCGCCGCCAAATCCGTGGAGAAAAACAGTCGCTCCTCGGCAGCATTGCGGCGAACCATCTCTTCCAACCCCGGCTCATAGATCGGCACCTTACCTTCTTTGAGCATGGCGATCTTGCTCGCATCGATATCGACGCAGACGACATCGTTGCCGCTCTCGGCAAAACAAGTCCCGGCAACCAAACCCACATAACCCGTGCCAACCACAGCGAGCTTCATAAAGCCTTGTCACCTCCCAAGATTTCACCGACGACGTATACCGGACGATTTTGCGATTCATGGTACGTACGCGCCAGCATTTCACCCAATAAGCCCATGGTGATGAACTGAATGCCGATAAAAATAAGAAGTATCGCCAGGAGCAGCAATGGCCGGCCGCCGATGGGCAGGCCGTAGACCAATTTCTGCACGGTTAAATACAAGCCCATGGCAAAACCCGCCAGTCCGCTGAGGAAACCGATCGGTCCGAAGACATGAGCCGGGCGGGTCGAATAGCTGGCGAGAAACTTGACGGTCAAAAGATCGAGAACCACGCGGAGCGTGCGCATGATGCCATATTTCGATTTACCGCGCAGCCGTGGCCGGTGATTCACCTTCAGTTCGGCGATCTGCGCGCCGCGCTCGTAGGCGATGGCGGGAATGAAGCGGTGCATTTCGCCATAGAGCCGCAAATTTTTGGCCAGATCCTTGCGCATCGCCTTAAGCGTACAACCATAATCGTGCAATTTCACCTGGGTTGTCCACGAAATCAGCCGATTGGCGATCATCGACGGCAAGCGCCGGTTGAGAAACGGGTCTTGGCGATTATGGCGCCAGCCGGCAACCAGGTCGTTACCGTCATCGATTTTTTTAAGCAGCGCCGGAATATCGGCCGGATCGTTTTGCCCATCGCCGTCCATGAGCACGACCACGTCGCCTTGGGCATAGGCCAAACCAGCCGCCAGCGCCGCAGTCTGGCCGAAGTTGCGCTTGAGCCGCACCGCTTTCAATGTTTTTTGTTGACACAGCAAGCCGCGCAACACCGCGAAGGTGCCGTCCTTGCTCCCGTCGTCGACGGCGATGATCTCGTAGCGTCGGCCCGACGGCGCCAGCACGGCATCGATTTCACGGATTAACGGTTGGATGTTCTCTTCCTCATTGAAGACTGGAATAACGATGGAGAGCTGCATCGACTCAGGAATGGAAATCGGTGAGCTGGACGAATCTTTGGTAGCGCTCTTCAATTTCCGGCAGAGACACTTCGGTCAAGCGCTTGACGCCGAAATCCTCTACCGTAAACGAGGCGACCACCGAGCCGTAAACAATGGCGCGGCGCAGGCCGCCCTCGCTTGTGTCGCCGCTGCGCGCGAGATGTCCCATCAAGCCACCGGCAAACGAATCGCCGGCGCCGGTGGGATCGAAGACTTCTTCCAATGGATAAGCCGGCGTCGCGAACACCGAGGAATCGGAAAATTGCAGCACGCCGTATTCGCCGCGCTTGATCAGCACCATTTTCGGCCCCATGCGGAGAATCGCCCGCGCCGCCTTGACGATATTGTCGTAACCGCTCAGCAGGCGCGCTTCCGAGTCGTTGATCACCAGCATTTCGATGCGCTTGAGCACTTTCTTGAGTTCTTCCTGGCTCTCGCGAATCCAATGATCCATGGTGTCGCAAACGACTAGCTTAAGGCTGCGAATTTGATTCAACACTTCCATCTGCATGACCGGATCGATGTTACCGAGAAAAACATATTCCGCGTCGCGGTAGTTATCCGGCAGCTCGGGGACGAAACCGGCGAGCACGTTTAGGTGGAGCTCGATGGTATCGCGCTGATTGATGTCTTCGTGATAACGGCCGCGCCAGTGAAAAGTGTCGCCCGGCTCGCGCTTGATGCCGGCGATGTCAATTTTGCGCTCGGCGAACAGATCGAGATAATCCTGCGGGAAATCTTTGCCGATCACGCCGACGACCCGCACCGGCGCAAAGAAACAAGCGCCGAGGGCAAAATAAGACGCCGAGCCGCCGAGGATTCTTTCAGCCGAACCAAAGGGGGTCTCGATGGAGTCAAAAGCAACGGTGCCAACAACCAATACGCTCATAAATATTTCCCGATGATCGGCCGCAATTCGGCCCGGACCTTCTTTGGAATTCGCGATTTGTCGGTGATGATAGCATCCTTTAACGCCGAGGCACAGCTGCAAGTTCGCGGCTCGCCGAGTGTAGCCAGCGCACGCCGAATGGTCTTTTGCGCCAGCTCGACGTTCTGCGCCAATACGGCCAGAACATTTTCGATCTCGACGTCGCCGGCATGTTCATTCCAACAATCGTAATCGGTAGCGAGCGCCAAGGTGCCAAAGCAAATCTCCGCTTCCCGCGCCAGTTTCGCTTCCTGTAAATTGGTCATGCCGATGACATGCGCGCCCCAGCTTCGATACATGTGGGACTCGGCGCGAGTTGAGAACTGCGGCCCTTCCATACACACATAGGTACCGCCCTCGTGGACTCGCGCACCTTCACTGGCGGCCGCACGAGCCAAAATCCCTGAAAGCGCCTGACAGAATGGATCGGCCAAACTCACATGGGCGACAATGCCTTTACCAAAAAACGTGCTGGGCCGCTGGGTGGTGCGATCGATGAACTGATCGGGGATGACCAAGTGACCAGGCGCGATCTCCGCGCGTAGACTCCCCACCGCGCTGACCGAGATAATTCGTTCGACACCGAGTTTTTTCATGGCGAAAATATTAGCGCGAAAGTTTATTTCAGTCGGCAACCAGCGGTGGCCGATTCCGTGGCGCGGCAAAAAGACCAGTTCCAGGGCGCCGATTCGCCCCCTAACAAGTTTGTCGGAAGGCTTGCCGAAGGGCGTCTCGACCGAGACTCGCCGCACGGCTTCGAGTCCCGCCATTTGATACAATCCGCTGCCGCCAATGACACCGATCATGCGCCGATCCATGATGATCTAACCAGTCCCGATCTGTGCCGATGATTCCCGCCAGCGCCCTTCCGCCTGCCCCTGCAGCTGCCCGCAGGCCGCGGCGATGTCGTCGCCGCGCGGCCGGCGCACGTTGACCTGAATCTTATGATCAAAGAGCACTTGTTGGAAACGTTTGACCGACTCATCGGCCGGCCGCTCGAACTCGCTTTCGGGATGGGGATTGAAGGGAATCACGTTCACTTTACTCGGCACGCCGCGGAGCACGCGGCAGAGCGCCATCGCGTCCGCCAGCGAATCATTGACGCCGCGCAGCAACACATATTCGAAGGTAATCCGCTTGCGCCGCGGCAGCGGCAAGTTTCGGCAGCAGTCCATTAGTTGTTGGAGCGAATATTTTCGATTCACCGGCATCAAGCGACCACGCAACTCTTCGGTCGCGGCGTGCAGCGAGATCGCCAAACTAACGTTGGTTTCCGCCATGAGTTTTTCGATTTGCGGAATCAGGCCGACGGTCGACAAGGTCACCCGGCGCGGCGCGATGCCTAAGCCCCAACTGGCATCGGTCATGATCTCGATGGCGCGTAAAGTATTGGCGTAATTGGCCAGCGGTTCACCCATTCCCATCAAAACGATATTGCTAATCCCCTTGGCCGCAGCCGGCTCGCGGCTAGCCTCAATAATCTGATCGACGATCTCGCTGGCACGCAAATTTCTTTTGAAACCGAGCAGCGCTGTGGCGCAAAACGCGCACCCGTAAGCGCACCCGACTTGGGTCGAAATACAAAGTGTCAGCCGTTTAGTTTCCGGAATAAGCACGCTCTCGATGCTTTGCCCGTCGGCGAGGCCAAAGAGAAACTTGACCGTGCCGTCGCGCGACTCGTTTCGGCGCAGAACGGCGAGACCGCTGATAGAGAAATGTTGCTCCAACTCATCGCGTAACTTGCGCGACAGGTTGCTCATCTCGGCGAATTCCCGAGCGCGCTTTTGAAACAGCCACTGCCAAACCTGTTTGGCCCGATAGGCCGTATGCTTTCGCTCGGCGATAAATGTCGAGAACTCGCTGAAGCTCAAATCTTTGATATTGGGCTTCACTGCGCTTTACCGGTAGAAAAGTGAAATCAGCTTGGAGCTAAAGAATCTCGTCGGGCTTAAAGAAAAAAGCGATTTCCGTAGCCGCGGTGTCGGGAGCATCTGAGCCATGCACCGCGTTTTGTTCGATGTCCTTGCCGAACTCTTTGCGGATCGTCCCGGCGGCCGCTTTTGCCGGATCGGTGGCGCCCATGACTTCACGGTTTTTCGCGATGGCATTCTCACCCTCCAACACCGAAACAAATATCGCACCGGAGGACATATATTCACACAGGCCGTGAAAAAATGGCCGCGCTTTGTGAACCGCGTAAAACCCCTGGGCGCGCTCGGGAGTGAGCCGAATCAATTTCCCTGCCGCAATTCTAAGTCCCGCAGCTTCAAACTTCCTAAGAATCTCGCCGATGAGATTTCTTCCCACCGCATCCGGTTTGACGATCGATAAAGTTCTTTCTACAGCCATTACTTTGCTAACGCCTCCTGCATCGTTTGACCGATGGTCGCCGGCGATGACGCCATGCGGATACCAGCCTGTTTCATCGCTTCGATCTTTTCCTTCGCCGTCCCCTTGCCGCCGGAGATGATCGCGCCCGCATGCCCCATTCTTTTTCCCGGCGGCGCCGTCTGTCCGGCGATAAAGCCCGCCACCGGTTTTTTCATATTGGCTTTGATCCACGCGGCGGCTTCTTCTTCGGCGCTGCCGCCGATCTCGCCGATCAGCACCACCGCTTCCGTATTTGGATCCTCGTTGAACATTTTTAGTACATCGACAAATTCGAAACCATGCACTGGGTCGCCGCCGATGCCGACACAAGTGGACTGCCCCAATCCCAACCGGGTTAGCTGGTCGACCGCTTCGTAGGTTAACGTGCCGCTGCGCGAGACCACACCGATCGTTCCCTGCTTATGAATATGGCCCGGCATAATGCCGATCTTACACTCGCCCGGAGTGATCGTACCTGGGCAGTTGGGACCGAGTAGCTGCGACTTTCTACCGGCGAAGTAGCGCTTCACCTTGACCATGTCGCGTACCGGCACGCCTTCGGTGATGCAGATAATCAGCGGAATATCGGCATCCGCAGCTTCTAAAATCGCGTCAGCGGCAAATGGCGGCGGCACGTAGATTACCGTGGCGTTGGCGCCGGTCTCTTTCACCGCGCGCGCCACCGTTTCGAAGATGGGAATCGCTTCGAAGGTCGTGCCGCCTTTTCCCGGTGTCACGCCGCCAACCATCTGCGTGCCGTATTCCTTGCACGCTCTGGTGTGAAACTGACCCGTGGCGCCAGTGATGCCCTGGGTCAAAACACGGGTCGATTTGTTGACTAAGATGGACATGAACTTCCGACTTCAATCAAAAATTACAAGGGCAAATTTAAAAATGTAATCTCTTTTGATAATTTTTAATTTTTCCATTTTTAATTTTTAACCGCCTTGACGATTTTCTCAGCTGCGTCCGACATCGTTTCGGCGGAGATAATCGTCAGACCTGAATCGGCTAAGATTTTTCTTCCCTGCGCGACATTGGTGCCTTGCATGCGTACGACCAGGGGAACGGTAATTTGCAGCTCGCGCGCAGCATCGACGACGCCCTGTGCGAGCACGTCACAGCGCATGATGCCGCCGAAGATATTGATCAGTAGGCCGCGCACCCGCGCGTCGGCGAGGAGAATTCTAAATGCCTGAGACACGGTTTCTTTGTCCGCGCCGCCCCCGACATCGAGGAAGTTGGCCGGCTCGCCGCCATAGAGCTTGATGATATCCATGGTCGCCATTGCCAAACCGGCGCCGTTCACCATGCACGCAATATTACCGTCGAGGGAAATATAAGCGAGGTCGTACTTGCCCGCCTCAACCTCGCGCGCATCTTCTTCGTCGAAATCGCGCAACGCGACAATGTCTTTCTGGCGAAAAAACGCGTTGCTGTCGAAGTTCATTTTGGCGTCGAGCGCCAGGAGGTGGCCTTCTTGGGTGATAATCAAAGGATTGATTTCGGCCAGCGAAGCGTCACACTCCTCGAAGGCGCGATACAGCGATTGCATCACAGCGACGAATTTGCCGGTAAGCCCGGCTGGAATGGCCAAGGCTACAGCCACCCGACGGCATTGGAACGGCGCTAAACCGATCACCGGATCGATGGCTTCTTTTAAGATCTTTTCAGGATGTTTCTCGGCGACTTCTTCGATCTCAACCCCGCCTTCCGAGGAACAAATGACCGTTACTTGCGATTGGGCACGATCGAGCACCATGGCAAGATACAGTTCGCGGGCGATATTAAGCCCTTCCTCGACCAGCAAGCGACGTACCCGCCGGCCCTCCGGGCCGGTCTGATGGGTGACAAGATTCTTACCGAGTATCTCGCGCGCCCGCGCTACGGCTTCATCGGCATTCTTGACAACCTTAACCCCACCGCCCTTGCCGCGCCCGCCGGCATGAATCTGCGCCTTAACCACGCACACGCCGCCGCCGAGTTCCAACGCCGCGGCTTTTACTTGCTCAGGCGTCGTCGCAACGATGCCGCGTGGCACCATCACGCCGAAGCGTTTTAAGATCTCCTTCGCCTGAAACTCGTGAATATTCATTGAGGAACGGAAATATGGAATTGAGCTTCGGATTGAAGCCCTAGCGCCGACTTTTCGCTGGTTACTTAGCGCTCAACACTCGGTCCATGGCTTGGACGATATCTTTGACGTGATTGAGCGACTCATCGAACGCCTTTTTGTCGCCCGCGTTCAAATTAATGTCAATGATCTTTTCCACGCCGCCCGCGCCAATTATAACAGGCACGCAAAAATAATAACCCGTGACGCCATACTCACCTTCAAGCAGCGCCGCGCAGGGAAGTATTTCTTTCTTGTCGAACAGAAACGCTTCGGTCATTTGAATCGCGGCCGATGCCGGCGAAAAATACGCAGAACCGGTTTTTAACAGAGCGACCACTTCGCCGCCGGCGTTGCGTACCCGCGCTTCGATCTCATCGAGCCGATTGGAGGCAATTAGCTTTTCCACCGGGACGCCGCCGACGCTAGACGAACTCCGCACCGGCACCATGTCATCTCCATGGCCGCCCAAGACTATGGCCTGCACGCTCCTTACCGACACATTGAGCTCTTTGGCAATGAAGGAACGGTAGCGCGAGGAATCGAGAATTCCCGATTGGCCGACCACGCGATATTTTGGGAAACCGAGAGCGCGCTGCATCAACGTCACCATCGCATCCAAGGGATTGGTAATTACGATGACAAAGGAATTCGGCGCGTGCTTCTTAATCCCGTCCGCGACGGAAGATAGAATTTTGGCGTTGGTGCCGAGCAGATCGTCCCGGCTCATGCCCGGTTTGCGGGCGATGCCTGCGGTGACGATGCAAACATCGGCGCCGGCGATATCATCATATTTGTTGGTACCGATGACATTGCCGTCGAAGCCTTCGACCGGCCCGGCGTGGGATAAATCTAAAGCCTTTCCCTGAGGCAGTCCTTCGACGACGTCGAACAAAATCACGTCGCCAAGACCCTTCAATAGGGCTAAATGCGCCATCGACCCGCCGATGTTTCCGGCACCGATTAATGCAAGCTTTTTCCTAGCCACGACTTTACCCTCTTCGAGAATTTACATATTGGAAATAATCGCGTCGCCGAAACCCGAACAGCTAACCAGCTTCGAGCCCGGCATCAATCGTTCGAAGTCGTAGGTCACGGTTTTATCGTTGACCGCGCCTTCGATGCCTTTGATGATCAAGTCGGCAGCTTCACCCCAGCCCATATAACGAAGCATCATTTCCCCGGAGAGGATTACCGAGCCTGGATTGACCTTGTCCAAATCAGCATACTTCGGCGCGGTGCCGTGGGTGGCTTCGAACACCGCGTGACCGGTCTCGTAGTTAATATTGGCGCCCGGCGCGATGCCGATGCCACCAACCTGCGCCGCCAGAGCGTCCGATAGATAATCGCCGTTTAAATTCATGGTGGCGATGACATCGTAATCCTTGGGCCGAATAAGCACGAACTGCAAGGTCACGTCAGCGATGGAGTCTTTGAGCATTAGTTTCTTTTTCCACTTGCCGTCACCGTGGCTTGGCCAGAGTTTGAGGGCTTCTTCCACTTCTTTTTTGATGTCATTCTGCTGATCCGGCGACATCATTTCGAAACCGGGATCGATTGCTTTGGCGTTATCTTCAACACTGATGTTCGGGTTGCCTTCTTTATTGCCCAAGATCCACGACTCGCGCTCGGCAATCACGTCGTTGCGAAATTCGCGCTTGGCGAGGGCGTAGCCCCATTCCATGAATGAGCCCTCGGTGTATTTCATGATGTTGCCCTTGTGGACGAAATTGATGTTCTTGCGCTTGTTGGTCAACGCCCATTGAATCGCCGCACGCACCAACCGTTCCGTCCCTTCGACGGAAACCGGTTTCAAGCCGATAGAGGCCGTATTCGGAAAGCGAATCTTGGCAAATTCTTTGGGAAAATTCTCTTTGAGCACTGATTTGAACTTTGCGCTGGCCTCAGTCCCGTTGGGGAACTCGATACCGGTATAAATGTCCTCGGTGTTTTCGCGGAAAACCACCATATCGACAAATTCAGGATGCTTCACCGGGGAAGGCACACCGTTGAAGTAACGCACGGGCCGCAGGCAGACGTAGAGATCGAGCAACTTACGCAGTCCGACGTTTAGTGATGTCATACCGCCACCGATGGGCGTGGTCAGTGGCCCTTTGATACCGACAAGAAATTCTGTAAATGCCGGCACGGTTTCTTCGTGCAGCCAGCTTTTGTACTGCTTGAAGGATTTCTCACCGGCATAGACTTCCATCCAGTGAATTTTCTTCTTGCCGGCATAGGCTTTCTGCACCGCGGCATCGAAGACCTTTACCGAGGCACGCCAAATATCGCGGCCGGTGCCGTCGCCTTCGATGAAAGGAATGATCGGATTGTCGGGAACGCTTAGCTTTTTGTTCGCCCCCAGGGTGATCTTAGCGCCGTCCTTCGGGACTTTTACCACTTTGTAATCTGCCATATTCTCCTCACGTGCAAAAATAGCCTAAGGGCGTCCACAGAATTTGCCGCGCCTTAGGCTATTTTTGATGGTTGAATTTTGAACTCGTCGAAATTAACTGATTACCTACTGCGAGTCAAGGTACCTAACTATTCGCTTTTCTTCTGCTCTAACCATCTTTCCAGGAAGCGTCCGGCGACGTCTCGGCCGCCCAAGCCGAAGGCCAAAGCGAGCGCCAAACAAGCCGCGCCAAAGACCAAAATAAACGCCCAGATGACTATCTCTGAGGCGATATCGAGAATCTCGAAGATACCGGCAACGACAAATATCGCGGCCGCGATGTAAGCCGCGCGGCCGATGGAACTGGCCTGCTCCAAGCCGGCGTTGGCGCAGGAAGTCCGCGTGACGGACTCAAGGAAGTTGGCGAAGTAAAGGCCGAGGATCAGCGTCACCAGGGCGGCAACGATCTTGGGAATGTATAAATAGATCGTGTGCAGGGTATCGGTGGCGCCGCTCAAATTGAGCGTTTCCAAGGTTGTCACGATCGCGATAAGAAACAGAAACCAGAAAACCAATAGACCGACAATATCCGATGCCGATTGGCGGATACCGCCGCGGTCAAGAATCTGCTTGATGCCGGCGCGCTCCGCCAAAATATCGAACTGGCAAAGCTTTAACACGCGCACGACAATGCGCTTGATCACATTACAAATCACCCAGCCGAGCAGAATGATCGCGATGGCGAAAAATAAATTGGGCAAAAACACCGCGATCTTGGTGATAAACGCATCCCAAAAGCCGGTGACCGTAACGACGGGATTCATCGATTCCTCCTCAGCGAAAACCGAATGTAGCCAAACCAAAATAGGAGAGATGCGGTATTAATGTCAATCAAACGCTAACAAATTAGCAAACCGAAGTCGCGCTTGAATCCACAAAGATCGCTCACTATAGTCGATCGACTCAACGCTAAGCTCCTTTCGATGAAGGAAAGCGAACCGCACTCTTGCGCTTGACCATCAATAAACTCGCCAAAGCTTATGGCTTTTTGTGGGCGCTCAGAGATCTCAATCTCGATCTCCCGTCAGGCGCATTCGTCGCGCTGCTTGGTCCAAACGGCGCCGGCAAAACGACACTGCTAAAACTCCTCGCCGGCATGATCGCGCCGACAACGGGATCGATACTCGTCGACGGCGCAACCATGGCCGCGAGCAATCCCGCGGCACGCCGGCAAATCGGCTTTCTGGCGCCTTCGGATCATCTCTACGAGAACCTGACCGTTTGGGAAAACCTGCGCTTCTTCACGTCGCTCTATGAGCGCAACGATCGTGCGACGAGCATCGAATCAGCGCTCGAAGCCGTCGGCCTCGCCCAGCGGCGGGACGAATTCGTCGCCAATCTTTCCAGCGGCCTGAAATGCCGCGTGTCCATCGCCAAATGGCAACTCTTGCAGCCAGGCCTGCTCCTGCTCGATGAACCCTACGGCGTGCTCGACGGCAACGGCGTCGATTTGTTAGAGGGTTTTCTTCGCTCTCATTGCCAACAGGGGCACATCGTGATCATGGCCTCGCACCATGTTTCCCGTGCCCTTAACCTTTGCAACCGTGCGATGATTTTGCATCAGGGAAAATTGACCTTCGATGAAGCGAAACAGCAGCCTTGGCCGACCTTTGCTCAAGCCTTCGGCGAGTTTCTGCCCCATGGAGAGTCATGGCTCTCCTAAAGCAAACCTATCTACTGCTGTGCAAGGACCTGCTCTTGGAGCTGCGCCGGCGTGACAGTCTGTTGACGATGTTTTTCTTTGGCACGCTGCTCCTCTTTGTCTTTCACTTTTCCTTCGATCTGGCGCCGGATAAAATCGCCGAGATGGCGCCGGCGCTGCTTTGGCTGGCGTTTTTGTTCACCGGAACCCTCGGGCTGGCGCAACTGTTTCAAGCCGAACGCGAGAACCATTGTCTCGACGCCCTGCTGCTTTCGCCGCTTGACCGCGGCGCGCTGTTTCTCGCCAAAACGAGTTTCAACTTGATCCTGATGCTGCTCGTCGAGCTCGTCGTCATGCCGCTGTTTTGGATTTTGTTTAATTTATCCGCTTGGAATTTGCTCCCGCAACTTTTTCTGGTTACTTTACTTGGCACCATCGGCTTTTGCGTTCTCGGCACGATCATGTCAGCGCTCACCTTGCGCGCCCGAGCGCGCGAGTTACTGTTGCCGCTAGTATTGTTCCCATTGATGATTCCAGTTATCCTCGCCACCATTCGTTGTATGGAAAGCGTCCTGAGGCACGGCGAGTTCGGCGAGGCGGTGTCGTGGCTGAAGCTGCTGGTCGGCTTCGACGTGATATTCATAACCGTGGGAGTTTTGATCTTCGACTGGGTGATTGAAAGCTGATGGGCAGATGACTCAATCGAAGAAGCGTAAAGGCATTCTCGGCGGCCTAGCACTGGTGGCGGTCGCGATTGGGCTTTACTGGAGCTTGGCCGTCGCGCCGCCCGATGCTTATCAGGGCGAAGTCCAACGCATCATGTATCTTCATCTGCCGAGCATCCTGACTGCCTATCTATCCTATTTCTTAGTCTTCATCGGCAGCGGCATGTATTTGTGGAAACGCGAAAAGCGCGATGACCTGCTCGCGCATGCCGCCGCCGAGCTGGGCGTACTTTTCACCGCGCTGACGATTATCGAAGGATCGATCTGGGGCAAACCCGACCTGGGGAGTCTGGTGGACGTGGGATGCGCGCTTGACCCTCACGGCGATCCTGCTGCTCATCTACGCCGGATATTTGATGCTGCGATCGTTGATCGAAGATGAAAATCGCGCCGCTTCAGCCGCGGCGATTCTCGGCATTATCGGTTTTCTCGACATCCCGCTGATTCACATGTCGGTCTATTGGTGGCGCACTTTACATCAACCGCCGTCGATTCTGCGGCCGGATAAGGCGCCGTGGGAAAATGTCCATCCGGCCATGTTGACCGCGCTGACGATCAGTTTCGTCGGCTTCTTGCTGCTCTACTTCTACCTGCTGTCGCTGCGCTATCGAGTCGGCGAGATGCGCCAGGAGATTAAAGCGCTGCGTCTGGAGCGAGGTGCTTGATGGGAGCTTGGGGATTTGTTTCATTGGCCTATGGAATTGTTTGCGGCACCATCGTCGTGTACTGGTTGTTCTTGAAGCGCCGCTATCGGCAAGCTGAAGCGGAGCTTGATCGGCTGAGATCTTCGGAGATAATAGGCAGCGATGATAAAATCTAGACGTTTTTTGATCGGCGGAGTGATTATTCTCGCCGCGCTGGCCTACATCATTTACGGCGGCTTGCAGGAGGCCATGGTCTATTTCAAGATGCCGTCCGAACTACGCGCCGAAGAAAAATCGCTGCAAGGCAAGTTTGTCCGCATGGGCGGCATGGTCGTCAAAGGTTCGCTGCAAAAAGACTTGCAGAACCTCACCTATCGTTTCCAGCTCACTGACGGCAACACCGCATTTCCGGTTTATTTCAAAGGCGTGCCGCCGGACCTTTTCGTCGAAGGCAAAGGCGCAGTCGTCGAAGGCCGGGTCGGCAGCGACGGCGTCTTTCAAGCAACCATGATCATGGCCAAACACGCCGAAGATTACAGTCCTCACGCCGACGGCAAGACGCCCAATAACAGTTTCGTTCCCGCCAAGGAAGCCGTCGCCAAGTGACCGCAACTCTCGGTCATACTGCGATCCTGTTGGCCTTTGTCGCGGCGCTGGCCGGCATCGCCAGTCCGCTGATCGCGGCGCGCTTTGAAGCGGAACGCTTTCGCGCCGTCGCGCGCTACTCGATCTTCAGTCAATTTTCGTTGGTCACGGTGGCGGCGATGGCGCTGATCTATGGTCTGGTCGCCACTGATTTCTCGATTAAGTACGTCGCTTTCAACACCACCCGCGCCACGCCGATATACTACCGCGTCACCGGACTTTGGGGCGCGCTCGAAGGCTCGCTTTTGCTTTGGGAATGGATTCTCATCATCTTCGCCGGCATCGTCGCCTGGGTCTATCGTAATCGCCACCATGAAATGATGCCCTGGGTGGTGATGATTTTTTCCATCGTCTCGGCGTTTTTTCTTGGCGTCATCGGTTTCCTGTCCAATCCTTTTGAAATCGTTTCGCCCATCCCGCTCGACGGCCGCGGTCTCAATCCGCTGCTCGAAGACGCCAACATGATGACCCACCCGCCGCTACTCTATACCGGCTTCGTCGGTCTTACCGTGCCGTTTGCGTTCGCCATGGCGGCGCTAATCGTCGGCAAAATCGACGAAGCCTGGATCACCACGACGCGCCGCTGGACAATCATCGCCTGGTTTTTTCTGACCGCGGGCAATCTCGTCGGCGCCTGGTGGTCCTATCATGTGCTTGGCTGGGGTGGCTACTGGGCTTGGGACCCGGTAGAGAACGCCGCGTTCATGCCGTGGCTGCCGGCCACCGCGTTTTTACATTCCGTGCAGGTGCAGGAGCGCCGGCGCATGCTTAAGGTATGGAATCTGTCGCTGATCATCGTCGCCTTCAGCCTGACGATCTTTGGCACATTTCTCACTCGCTCGGGTATCATCTCGTCGATCCATGCATTTTCCTCCGGGCCTGTCGGCGGCGTTCTTTCTTGCCTTTCTCGCATTCATCTTGCTCGGCTCCTTCGGTCTGCTCGCCTACCGCGCCGACCTGCTGAAGGAACAACCCGAGCTCGACTCCATGGTGAGCCGCGAGTCGGCGTTTTTGCTCAACAACATCGTGCTCGTATCGGCGCTGTTTACGATTTTCCTCGGCACGATCTTTCCGCTGATTTCCGAAGCGGTCGCCGGCGTTCAAGTCAGCGTCGGCGCGCCCTATTTCAACTCCGTCACCGTGCCGCTATTTTTATGCTTGGTATTTCTCATGGCGGTCGGTCCGATGATCGCCTGGCGGCGCGCCACGTGGGACAACTTGAAACGCAACTTTCTCTGGCCGGCGGCGGCGGCACTTGGGTTCGGCCTGTTCCTGTTCATCTGGAAAGTCAAAGATTTTTTGCCGCTCCTCGGATTTACGCTGCTCGCCTTCGTGGTGTGCACGATCACTTTCGACACGGCGCTCGCTCTGCGCGCGCGCAAGCGCATCGCCGGTGAGGGCATCCTGCGCGGTCTCGTCACCCTGACCCGACGCAATCAGCGGCGCTACGGCGGCTTCATCGTTCATCTCGGCATCGTCTTGATCATGATGGGGATCGCCGGCTCGATGACCTATAGTAGCGAAAAAGACGCGACCTTAGCGGTCAAAGATAATTTGATCATCGGCAACTACCGCATCCAGTTCGAGGGTCTCAAAGGTTCCCAACAACCGACCCACTTCCGCGTCGAAGGCGCCTTCCGGGTTTTTCACCATGGCAATGACGAAGGCGTGGTCACGCCCGCGCTGAAATTCTTTCCGACCCAGGAGTCGCCCGTCGGCCGCGCCGTGCATCAGAGCAGTCTTAGTGAAGACATCTATTTGATTCTCTCCGGCTTCAGCGAAGTTGACCGCAACCGAGCAACGCTCAAAGTGTTGGTGCGTCCGCTGGTTATCTGGATGTGGATCGGCGGCTTCGTGATCATCTTCGGCACGCTGATCTGCGTCTGGCCGATGCGAAAAGTCGCCGAGCATGAATCCGAATAATGAAATTACTAATCCGTCATCTGAAATTTGCAATTTGTAATCTGGCATTCAACATCAACGCCTTCGAGCGCAACGAAACAAACTCATGTCCTGGCGCCGTTTAATTATTACCCTCCTCATCATCGCGCCGATATTGGCGTTGCTCGCCTTCGGATTTACCCGCGACGCGAAGTACATTACTTCGCCCTTGCTCGCCAAACCCGCGACATCGTTCACCGTGACGCTCTATGACGGCAAGAAAATCGCTTTGGCAGACTTGCGCGGTAAAGCGGTGTTCCTGAATTTCTGGGCCTCCTGGTGCACGCCGTGCCGCGCCGAGGCGCATGATCTTGAAGCCGCCTGGCAAAAGGTAAAAGACAAGGACATGATCTTCCTCGGTGTCGCCTTGCAGGACAGCGATCAGGCGTCGAAAGAATTTCTCAAAGAGTTCAACGTCACCTATCCCAACGGCCGCGACGAATCCGGCAAGATCGCCGTCGACTACGGCACCTGGGGCATTCCGGAAAGTTTTTTCATCGACCCTCAAGGTCGTATCACTTACAAACACGTCGGCGCCATCCGCGCCGCGTTAGTTTTGAGCAAACTTGAAGAAGCCGCCAAAGGCATTGCCAGCGCGCAGGAAGGACGAGGAGACTACCAAGGCGTACGGTGAACCATGGCTGCTCTTAAACTATTTCTCCTATACGTCCTTTTGGTCCTTTTCCACGCGCCGCTCCACGCCGCGCCAGCGCCCGACCTCGAAGACCGTACCCGCGAGATTGCCACCGAACTACGCTGCGTCGTCTGTCAAAACCTTTCAGTCGCAGACTCGCCGTCCGAGATGGCCCAGCAAATGCGCGCCATCGTGCGCGAACAGCTTCAAGCCGGTAAGACTGATGAGCAGATTAAAGAGTTCTTCGTATCAAAATACGGCGAATGGGTTTTGCTCAAACCCAAGACAACCGGCTTCAGCGCGCTTTTGTGGATCTTGCCCTATGTTGTTTTGGTCATCGGCGTGATCACCGCGCTGTGGTTTGTGCGGCGCTGGTCGACAAATAAGAGACAGTCGGTGACGCCACCGGCTGAAAGCTCCGACTTAGCGCCGGCTCAGGGCGAATTATTGCGCCAAGATTTTGCCCTCCCGGATATTGAAGACACCAGCAGCCGCGCGCAGTTACTGCGGGAGCGCGGCCGCGTGAAAGACGAGTTGAATGAATTGGAATTCGACTTTCAGTCGGGAAAGCTTTCTGAAACCGACTACGCGGCGCTGAAACACGAGATCGAGAGCAAAGGCGGCACGGTGCTGCGGCAACTCAACTCGCTGCCGGCCGAGCCCGCTCGGAAATCTCAGCACAAGCCGGCAAAAGATAAATCGCCCAAAGATCCCGTTTCACACAATCGCTTTAAACGCTGGCAACTGATCAGCGGCGGCGTTTTCCTTATGCTCTTCGGCTTAGCCTTAGGCGTCATGCTCACCCAATCGATCCGACCGCGCCAAGGCGCCAACGATTCCATGACCGGCGACTTCATGACCGGCACGACTCCGGCCAATGGCGAAGCCGCCGCCGCACTCGCCGAAGGCAAGCAGGCTTTTTCTCGTCAGGAGTTTCCCAAGGCCATCGAGGCCTTCAAAAAAGTCTTAAGCGCTGACCCGAACCATCCCGAAGCGCACAGCTACATGGGCTTTGTTCTCATGCAGGCCGGCCATGGCGACGGCGCGTTGATGGCCTTTGAAAAGGCGCTCACGCGCGCACCCAATTTTCCCATGGCGCTGTGGGGCAAAGGCATGGTGCTCTATCAAGACAAGAAAGATTTCGCCGGCGCGCGCGAGATATTCGAGAGGCTGCTGAATCTCGTGCCTCCGGGAGAAGAAAGAAACGAAGTCGCCAAAGTGCTGGCCGAAATCCCAGCCACGGGCGGCGCGCCCAAATCAACTTCCACCGCAGCGCCGGCGGCGACGCCGTCCGGCCAAAACATCTCCGGCACAATTACTATCGATCCAAAGTTGAAAGATAAGATCGATCCGCAAGCCGCGCTCTTTATCATCGCGCGACCCGCAGCCGCCACCGGCGGCCCGCCCCTGGCGGTCAAAAAAATCGACAAACCGACGTTCCCGTTGACTTACTCCCTCAGCCAAGAAAACGTCATGATGCAAGGCACGCCGTTCACCGGCAAGATCAACATCACCGTCCGCTTGGATAAAGACGGCAATCCGACCACGCGCGGCGCCGGCGACCTGACTGGCGAGTATAAGAAGAATCCCGTTGAAGTTGGCGCCAAGAATGCGGACGTGATTGTCGATCAGTTGTTGTAGTTAATGCCAGCCGTCTCGACCGGTTCAGATTCATTCAGAGATAATCCCTTTCGGCAGTGAAAGTATCGAAATACTTCTGGCATCTGATTCTTTAACGGAGGCATCCGTGGCTAAACCAACTGTGCGCCGTCAGACCAAATATGTGCCTTTGACCGAAGAGCAGTTTCGCGAGCGTTTTTTCGCGCGTTTCTACGACCCCGCCTTCGACGCAGTCAAGCCGGAACTGGAGAGGGTTTTCGAAAAAGCTTGGGACGGCTACATCGCCTACCGGAAATCGCCGCGCAAAAAACCCGCGGGTAAAGGATTTGCCGATCCAAACTTCGCCCTGCCGATCGAATGGCTTGACACCCGGGCAAAGATTCAAGCAGCCGAGAAACGCCAGAAAAATCCCCAGTCGCTGTCACGCATATTGATCGTCAGCGGATCAACCCGCAGCGAGCACACTTGCCCGGGAGAAATTTCCAAAACCCGACGCTTGGCGCAGCAGGCGCAAAAGACCATCGAATCGTTGCGCCGCTTTGAAGTGGATTTTCTCGACATCTCGACGCTCGCTGACGAGCCGTACAAGAGTATATTTCCGTGCAAGGCGTGCGTTTCAACGGCGCAACCGCTGTGCCATTGGCCGTGTTCCTGTTATCCCAATCACGCAATGGGTCAGGTCAACGACTGGATGAACGAGATTTATCCGCGCTGGGTGGCGGCGCATGGCGTGATGATCGTTTGCCCGGTGCATTGGTATCATGCGCCGGCGAGTCTAAAGCTCATGATCGATAGGCTGGTATGTGCCGACGGCGGCAACCCCGATCCAACGACGACAAAAGGAAAAAATCCGCTAATGGCCAAACAGCTTGAGCTCAAAGGCTGGAGTTATCCTAAGCATCTCGCCGGACGCGCCTTCTCGGTCATCGCGCACGGCGACGCCGCCGGGCCGGAGAATCTGCGGCGCATGCTGACCGATTGGCTCACTGACATGGAGATGATTCCAGCGGGCCCGACGGCGTTGATCGATACTTGGGTGGGCTGGTACCAACCCTACGCCACGAGTCACGACGATCTCGACAAAGATAAAGACTTGTTCGCCGAGGTTAGCAACGCCGCACTCGCGCTAGCCAACATGGTGAAAATCATCCGCACGGGAATGTATCACGCTCCCGACGAGAAGTTACACGACCCGCGTAAAAAATGACCGCGAGCGAAATCGCTATTATCCCTTCACACCGTCACTACGAAACGGCAACCCTCGTCACACTACCTTTCGATAAATCGCATCGGTCTTGGCCGCCATGATGAAGTCGTTCTTGTGCAGGTTTTTGATTTTATGCGTCCACCAAGTGACGGCGACTTTACCCCACTCCGTGGTCAGACGCGGATGGTGCCCTTCCTCTTCGGCAGCGGCGCCGACGGCGTCGGTGAACGCGATGGCGTCCTTGAAATCATTGAACTTAAACAACCGGTCGAGCTTGGGAATATTATCTTCGGTAACGATCCGCCACTCCGGCACAATCGGCTGAAACGCTTTGATCTCCTCAGCCGTCACCGAAGGCGCCCCAACTCGGCAGGCCACGCATTTCTGTTCGGTCAACTCTTCCATTTCGCTTACCCTCCAGTATTCCAATCCGTATCAAAGTTTTGGCATCACTTCACTCGCGAACTGTTGCATCGACTCTGTCACCGCAGCGTGCGGCACCGTGCCGATGTTGAACCAGGTGAGCAGTTGCGAAGCGCCGGTTTTCTTCGCCAGCCCCTTGATTTTATCGATCGCGAATTGCGAATCGCCGATCACCGCATGCTTCTCGCAAATTGTTTCGAAGCCGACCATCGCGCCAGCCGCCGTGCGCAGGCGCGCTGGCAACTCCGCGCCGCGCCGCGTCAGCCAATCGGTGTAATCCAAGCGCATATCGAGGATCGTCTTGAAGTAGCTCATGATCCCCGCTTGTGAGCGTGCTTTCGCCTCGGCGGTCGTTTTCGCGACATGCATTGGAATCAACAGGCCCAACTCCCTGGTTACCGCATCATGGCCGTGCGCTTTCAAGCCCGCCCAGTAGGCATCGGCAAACTCGAAAACCTGATCCGGGGTACGCGTATGAATCGGCAAAAAAAGATTCACACCCAAGCGCGCGCCGACTTCGACGCCGTCCATCGAGCTGGTCGCCATCCAGAACGGCGGCAGTGGATTTTGCACCGGCTTGGGATTGACGATCACGCCGGGGATCTGAAAAAACTTGCCGTCGTGAGTCAATTTGTCATCCGTCCAAGCCTTGCGAATGACGGCCATCGCTTCGGCCATCACATCGTGTGTCGCTTTGTGGTCGGCGCCGAAACATTCGTACGCCCGGCTATGCGGATGGCCGCCGCCGCAGGCGAACTCCATGCGCCCGCCACTGATTAGATCCAACATCGCCGCCTGCTCGGCGAGCTGCACCGGGTGATGCACGGGCAAGGTATTCACGGCGACGCCCAAACGGAGCCGCTTGGTGCGCTGCGCCACGGCGCCTAGCGCAACATACGGCGCCGACATCAGGGAAAACTGCGGCTGGCAATGAATCTCGGCTACCCAATAAGTGTGGAAGCCCAGACGATCGGCCAACTCCGCCTGTTCCATGAACTCTTCTAGCCGCGCCGCCGGCGACGCCCCAATAGGGACCTGAATCTCGGTAAACAGACTACACTTCAATTGAATTTTTATCCTTTGAGTCTTAGTTCCGCTTATTACGCTTCTCATTGGCCGCCACGACACGGTCGGCAGCCGCCGCCAACTGCCGGGTGATCGGAGTTTCCGTATTCAACAGGCACGCTAGCTCGGCCACCAGCGGAATATCTTTATTCAATACGTTGCGACCCGACCGCGGCAGCGGATCGTTGCCCGACGGATCGAAAGTACGTTGCCAGCGATTGAGCACGCTGTCGTGACCGATGCGCCGCATCATCTCCAACGCCTTGGGATAGGGAATACCGCCGGCGATGCCGATCTGAATCGCCTCGTGCACGATCAACGTCTCGGCGCCGCCGAGCATATTCTTGATCAGCTTCCCCACAGCGCCGGTGCCGATCGGTCCCATGTGAAAGACTTCTTTGCTCATTTTCAATAGATGCGGCGTGGCGCGCTCGACGTCTTGGTCCTCGCCGCCGACGACAAAGCTCAGATTGCCGGCGCGCACGGTGTCGGGTACGCCGGTCATGCAGGCGTCCACCGCGTGAATCCCCTTGGCGCACGCCGCTGCTGCAACTTTTTTCATCGTGTCCGGCAATACCGAACTGTGGAGCAGCAACAGTGTCCCTGGCTGTGCCGATTCAAGTACTCCATTGAGCCCAAGCGCGCAGTCGAGCATGTCCTGATCGGTGCGCACGACGATGTCGATCAGCGTCGCTTGCGTAGCCACGTCGGCGGCACTGGCAGCGGCGCGATATCCCAGAGCCGTCGCTGAATCCAAAGCCGGCTGGTAGGCGTCATGGCAAACCACATCAGTCACTCCGGCGACCTTCAGCCGTTCCAACAGCGCCAAACCCATGGCGCCGGTGCCGATCATGCCAATTTTTTCCAAGCGCACTCCTTTGGCTAGTTGTCAGTAGCAGATTAATTCCGCGATTTTTTTCGCCCGCTCAAATAGGTGTGCAAAAAATAAGTCTCAAACGATCCCACGCCATGTTCCTCAACCCGTTTAAGGCCATCCTTCTGCTGAAACTCGAGCGTGAAATTACCGCCGCTGCGCGTCAATGCGAGAAATCGAAGAGTCATATTATCGACGTAAGCTCCGACCGTGCGCAGCGTCTGGGATAAACGAAAGTAGTCCGGCGTCTGATCCGGCCGTTTGCGCATCCCTTCGCCTCGAATTTGGAGCCACAAAATACTTTTCTTAAGATAGTGAAGTTCAATTTTTTTATTGACATCTTTGGGACGCTTTTCAAATAGCGCTGCGAACCAGCTACGCCTGGCGGCCACACTCCGAGTGCCGCGGACAACAAATTTGTCGTCACGCCAAGAAAGCGAAAAATCCTGCACGCCAATCTCTTCTAAAGATTGACCGATAGCGCGAAAAGTCTGCGAGTATGACCAGTCCGAAAACATTGGCAACCGCTCAAACCGACTCCAGGCAATTTGTTCTTTGGACTAGGATTCTAACCGACGACGCTGCGCCAATCGATCTCGGCAGGCCGAGCCGCTACCAACCCATGGCATAGGCGACGCGCCGCGGGTCGGCGCCGCCGACCCAGCAGCCGTTGGCGCGGTCGCGCACAATGACTTTGGCGCTACCGAAAGACCAGCGCTCGACGACGTTGACCTGGTGACCTTTCATCCGCAAGTTTTCGAGCGTCGTCCGATCGTAGCCCGCTTCCATGCGCAGCGCTTCGGGCAATCGATCGCGCGGCGGCGTGCCTGGCATGTGGCTCCAGCGCGGCGCTTCGACGGCGCTCTGCGGGTCCATGTCGAGATCGACGAGGTCGTGGATGATTTGAAAATTAGTTTGTGGCTGCTCATCGGCGCCGGGACTGCCGCCGATCGCAAAGACCTCATTGTCACGAAAGACCATATAGGTATTGAGCGTGTGCGCCGGTCGCTTGCCCGGCTTGAGCGAGTTGGCCTTGCTCGGGTCGAGACCGAAGCTGCATAAACGATTGTTCATGATCACGCCGGTATCGCCGGCGATCACGCGCGAGCCGAAGGGCGCAAAGACGCTTTGAATGAACGAGATCGCGTTGCCGTCGCGATCGCTAGCGCAAAGATAGGTCGTATCGCTGCTCTGATTGCCGGCTGAAGCTGGCGGCCGACGCAGAATTTCTTCGGCAAGCTCGCGCCGCTGCGCCGCGTGCGCCTTGGAAATTAATAACGCGATCTTCGGATCGCCGAACGCGGGGTCTTCGAGATATCGAATACGATCCTCAAAGGCGAGTTTTTTTGCCGCAATTTGCCAGTGAATCATTTCCGCCTGGCTCATGCTGCCGTCATGAAACGGCCAAGCCTCGGCGATATTGAGCATTTCCAAGACCATGAAACCTTGGGATACCGGCGGTTGCTCGTAAACCAGGGTGTCGCGATAGGTCGCCGCCAACGGCTCAAGCCACTGGCAGACGATCGGCTGCAAGTCTTCCGGCGCCAGCATGCCGCCTTCGGCTTTGATCGTCGCACAAATTTTCTCGGCGACTTCGCCGGCGTAAAAGCCGGCACGCCCCTGGCGTGCAATCCTTTCGAATACCCCCGCCAGACCTTTTTGCGACAAGATGTTTCCAGGTTTCGCCGTACCGAAAGGTTGGCGATAGTATTTATCGACCCAGGGATATTCCGGCGCGAATTCGGCGACGCTTTCGGAGAACTCCAGAGAGATTGGAAAGCCCTCGCGCGCGATACGCACCGCGTCGGCGGTTAAGCGCGCCAAATCTTTCGTGCCATATTTCTTGTGCAGTTCGAGCCAGCCGTCGACGGCACCCGGCACGGCGATGCTGAGCGGCCCGTATTGTGGAATGCCTTTCAAGCCACGGTCGTGAAACTGCTCGATGGTCGCTTTGGCCGGCGCCGGCCCGCTGGAGTTGAGCGCTTCCACTTTGCCGGTTTTTTTTATGTAGATCAGCGCGAAAAGATCGCCGCCCGGACCACTGGTCTCGGGCTTCACCACCGACATGACGAACGCAGCGGCGAGGGCGGCGTCCACGGCATTGCCGCCTTCCTTGAGAATCTCGACACCGGTTAGCGAAGCTAAGTGATGGCCGGACGAAACCATGCCGTTCTGGCCCATGATCGCTGGCCGCGCTGCCTTGGTGAATTTCATGCCCCTCCTATTCCCAAAATCTTCGCGGCATTGCCGCCGAGAATTTTTTCCTTATCGGTGGAACTCAAGTCGAGACCATCGATCGCTTTGAGACTGTTCCTAAGCAGCACACAGCCTTCTTCCGGTCCGTAGGGATAATTCGTTCCCAGCACCATCCGATCCGGCGTGAAAAAATCTTTTACGCAGCGTAAGGTCGACGCCGGATGATCCGCCGTGTCGACGTAAAAGCGGCGGAACGAGTCAAGAGGATTTTCTTTCAAACCGTACTTGTGGCGAATCTCCTCGGTGCGGCCGGTGTAAATATTGATCGCTCGCTGAGCGAAAAACGCCAACACGCCGCCGACATCGGCGACCACCCAGTTGATCTCCGGAAAGCGCTCCAACACCCGGCCATAAACCAAGCGCGTCATCGCCACAGTGCTATCGTAGGCCCAGCCGAAGATGAGTGTGGGCATGATGTCGATGCCGCTTGATTCCGTCGCCAGCGGCGCGGTCGGATGGACATAAACCGGAAGCTTGTACGTCGCCAGCCGTTCGTAAATCGGAAACAGCTCTTCGCGGTCCAAGGCCTTACTATTCAAATTGGCAAAGCCGCCGAAGCCGCGTAGACCGAGCTCGTTAACCGAACGTTCCAACTCATCAAGCGACGCTTTGATATCGCAAGTCGGCAAAGTGAAAAAGCCGATAAAGCGTTTGGGATGCTTGCGCGCGATCGCCGCGATGGCGTCATTTGCAATCCGGGCGATGCCAAGTGCGCCGTCCCCTTCGAAGCGGTCCGCGCCCGGCGCCGGGATCGTCAACACGTGGATGTCAACACCGTGCTGATCCATATGCTGTAAGCGCCGTTCGATATTCTGCCCTTGCAAGGTGCAGGTGTTGATCCGGCATTTGAGCGGCTTGTCGTAAAAATACGTCATGCCGCTATGCGGATCGGGAGCTTCGAGAATAACCGCGCCGTCGAGCCGCTTCATCTCAGCGAGATAGACTTCGGGAAATACATGGGCTTGAAAATCGATGATCATGTTAGGGTCTGGGCTTTTGAGGCTGACGGGCTATATACCGTATAACGCCCGCGCGTTGTCATCGAGAATCTTGTTGACGACTGGCGTCGGCACCAGACCATCTTCTCTTAATTTGCGCAGCGCCAAGATTTCCGAAGAAGTATCGTTGTGGCCGTAGTCCGTGCCGATCACCAGCATATCGTCACCGGAGTATTTGAGCACGTACGGTAGGTCGTCGTCGGTCTGGCACGCCACCCAAATTTTGTTCTTACGCAACACCTCGCTCTTGTCAATCTTGGCGCCGTTGCGTTCGTAGCGGCGCGCGTAGTCGTGGATCGCATAGGGTACCCACTGGGAACTTACTTCGATGAAGCCCCACTTGGTCTTGGGAAACTTTTCTGGAATCTTGTAGAAGATCAATGAATGAAACGAGCCGACCACGGCGAGCTTGAAGCGGTTAAAGCCGCACTCATCGGCGAAATAATCGTGCACAGCGAAACTGCCAGTCGCTGAATGAACGCAAATCGGCAAGTCGAGTTTGCCCGCCTCTTCGTAGAGGGGATAAAAGTAGGCATCGTGCAAGCGCTTCTCCCCCTCAAGGCCGCGGATGAAAATCCCGCAAGCCCCGTTTTCCTTGGCATGGCGCGCTTCCGCCAACGCTTGGTCCATCGACAGCAGCGGCAACACCGCCACCCAGCGCAGCCGCTGCGGCGCCTTTTTCCAAATATCGATCAGCCAACGATTGTAGCTTCGCGTCACACCCAGCTCGACATCAGCGCGGCGCGTGAACGGCCGCAAGAAAATCGTCGGATAAAGCACCTGAATATCGATCTCGAGATCGTCCATGTGCTTTAGCCGCGCCGTGATGTCAGCCATCTCGCGCGACTCGCGCGAGGTATCGGCGCCGACATTGCGCGCTTTGCCGATATAGGTCCCATCCACCAGCCACGATTCGCCGCCCGACGTCGGATCGTTGGGCGTCGGCACGATGCGCGGTTTGAGCGCGCGCTCGGACTCCAACATATAGTCCCAGGTATGTTCCGTCTCGAGGACATGCGCGTCTGAATCGATAACGGCCATGCTAGAATTCTCCTAAACCAGGCTTGCGATTACCGATGTTTTGATTCGCACCGGCCTTCTCGGTTTTCGACCCCACCGAAGTATGACAACGTTCACAGGTGTAGTCATACAGGTCGCCATCGGGCAGAACCAGCAGCAAGCGCTGGCGCACCGGCATGGCCTGGCCGCACTTGTTACAGTAGAGCAGGCTCGCGTTGAACTGGCTGTAGGAATCCGCCGCCATGTTATCGGCCCCTACCCATGCGCCTTGTGTTCCCCTTCCGGCTCCCCCGCCTTGCGCGCCTTGGCTTCCTTGATTACCTTTTCCGCCAAATGCGCCGGCAGCTCGTCGTAGTGCGAGAACTCCATATGGAACTCGCCGCGTCCGCTCGTGATCGAACGAAGATCTTGGGCGTATTTCAATACTTCGGCCATGGGCACTTTTGACTTGATCACTTGAATATGGCCCTTGGTGTCCATGCCGAGCACCTTGCCGCGCCGGCTATTGAGATCGCCGATCACATCGCCCAAGCATTCATCCGGTACCGACACTTCCATGTTCATCATCGGTTCGAGCAAAATCGGCTTGGCCTTTTCCACGGCGTTTTTGAATCCCATCGACGCGGCGATCTTAAACGCCATATCTGAGGAATCGACATCATGATAGGAGCCGTCGTAAAGCGTCGCCCGGACATCCACCATCGGATAGCCGGCCAGGTAACCGCCCGCCATCGCATCTCGAATCCCCTTCTCCACCGCCGGAATATAATTTTTCGGAATCGCGCCGCCGACGATTTTGTCGACGAACTCAAATCCGCCGCCATGGGGCAGAGGTTCGACTTTGATCCAGGTATCGCCGAACTGGCCATGACCGCCGGTCTGCTTTTTTTGCCGCCCTTGAGCGCTGGCGCTGCCGCGAATGGTTTCTTTGTAGGGCACCTTGGGCGCTTTAAGCACGACCTCAGCGCCGTATTTACGTTTCAATTTCTCGACAACGATTTCGATATGCTGCTGGCCCATACCCGACAAAATAAAATCTCTGGTTTCCTCGTCGCGGTGCAGCTCGATAGTGTGATCTTCTTCCTTCATGCGATGCAGCCCTTGGGGCAACTTATCCTCGTCAGCTTTACTCTTGGGCTCCAAGGCAAACGAGATATTCGGTGAGAAATGGATCGGGTCTTGGTATCGAATCGGCGTCTTTTCGTCGCAAAGCGTATCACCCGTGGCGATGTCTTTGAACTTCGCCGCTGCGACGATCTCGCCGGCCAACGCTTCCTTTACCGTCTCTTGTTTTTTGCCCTCGAGGCGAAACAGGTGACCGACTTTTTCCCGTACCTGGCGGCTTGCCACGTAACAGGGCATGTCGGATACGATCTTACCGGACATCACGCGCATGATCGAAAGCTTGCCGGCGAAGGGATCGATGAGGGTTTTAAAAACATAAGCTGAGAACGGCCCGTTGGGATCCGCAGCGCGCTTCACCGGTTCACCGTTGACCGGGTTCTGCCCCTCGGCGACGCCCGCCTCAAGCGGCGACGGCAGATAATCGGTGACCGCATTGAGTAGTTGGACAACGCCGATTTGGCGCAGCGGCGCGCCAAACAAGATGGGATAAATTTTTCGCTCTCGGGTTGCGGCGCGGATCGCTTGTTTAAGATCGTCCACCGACATCTCTTGGCCGTCGAGAAACTTTTCTAAGAGTTCGTCGTTGGTCTCGGACACATCTTCAACCATTTTTTGGCGCCATTCCTCAGCGCTGTCCTTCAAGTCGGCGGGGATTTCGCTTTCGGTGAATTTTCCCGAATCGCCGCTGTAGACATATGCCTTCATGGTCAACAGATCGACCACGCCTTTGAACTCGGCTTCCACGCCGATCGGCATTTGCAGATAAACGCCTTTGGCTTCCAAAGTTTCGAGCATCGGCGCGATACGCTCGTGCACGTTGGCCTGTTCATGGTCCATCTTGCTGACAAACAGCAACCGGCTGACACCGTCTTCATTGGCTTTCGCCCATAGACGCTCGGACTCGACGCGCAAGCCCACCGCCGGATTGAGTACGAAGACGGCGGTGGGAAAACCGCGCATGCAAAAAATCGAATCGGCCAAGAACGCGGCGTAACCCGGCGTGTCGATCAACGTGATCGGAAATTTGTTCCAGGATAAGGAGTGAAACGCCGTCGAGATCGACACACGATGCTTGATCTCTTCGGGTTCATGATCCAGCACTGATGTGCCGTCTTGAACCTTGCCCAGCCGCTGGGTCGCCCCCGCCGCAAACAACATCGCCTCGCCCACGGAGGTTTTGCCTGAACCCCCATGACCTAGTATGCCGACGTTACGAAGTTTATCGAGCTCCGTTACAGCCATGACAATCGGTTCCTCCTTAAAAAATTAACTCTGTGCTCTGATTTTTACCTCTTGGAGTGAATTTCGTTCGTGGATGATACGCAACCCTTCGAGGGTTAAAAACTCATCCACCTCATGGATGCTGCTGCATTCCGCGGCAACCAACGGCGCCAATCCGCCCGTGGCGACGACCTTTGCGTGCACGTTTTGTTCTTTTTGAATTCGCCGCACGATGCCATCGACCAAACCGACGTAACCGAAAAAAATCCCAGCTTGGATCGAATTGACCGTGTTGCGCCCGACCACTTCTTTGGGCTTGACGATTTCGATGCGCGGCAATTTCGACGCCCGCTGCACCAAGGCTTCGAGCGAGATCGACAAGCCCGGCGCGATGGCGCCGCCGACGTACTCGCCTTTTTTAGAAATCAGATCAATGGTCGTCGCCGTACCGAAATCGACGATGATGCAACTGTCGCGATATTTTTCGTAGGCGGCAATGCCGTTGACAATGCGGTCGGCGCCGACATCCTTGGGACTCTCATAGAGAATCGGCATGCCGGTCTTGATACCGGGTCCGACGATCAGCGGCTCGAGCTTGAAAAACTTCTGCGCCAACTCCTGGGTCGTCGTCAACATCGGTGGCACGACGCAGGAGACGACAATGGCATGGATTTGATCGACCGTGAAACCGGCGTAGGTAACGAGCTGGGTAATGATGACGCCATACTCATCGGCGGTGCGCTCGGCTTGGGTCGCCAAACGCCAATGGGTGATCAACTGTTTGTCCTGGTACAGCCCCAGGACGATGTTGGTATTGCCGATATCGATGGCCAAAAGCATGGAACTTGGTATCAACTCTCCACTGGAATCACATCGCCGGCGAGCACTCTTTGACGTGTCCCCCGGTCATCTTCAATCAGCAGCGCGCCGTCCTCATCGATGCCTAGCGCCCGTCCGGTAACGATCTGGTCGAGCAGCTCTACTCGCACCCGCTTATCGCGCAATCCAAAGTGCGCTTCCCAACGCGGCGCCAGCCCGGCAAAGCCGAACTCGTCAAGCTCTCCATAGCACCGGTCAAGGCCTTGAATCAATCGTCTGAGAAAGCTTTCACGGTGAATCGAACTGCCGGTTAATTCGGCCATCGAAGTGGCGTGGGCGCGAATCTCCTCCGGCATTGTCGCGACGCGATAGTTCAAGTTCACGCCGATGCCAAGAATGACGAATTTTATTTTATTCGGGTCGCATGAGGCTTCAGTGAGAATGCCCGCCAATTTCCTGCCGTCGACGAGAATGTCGTTGGGCCATTTGATCGTGGCGGGTTGAGCGATGAACGAAGCCACGGTTTCAGCCAAAGCCACGGCGGCCGTCAAAGTGATTTGCGGCGCCCGCATCGGCGGGAGCTGAGGGCGGAGTATTACCGAGAAATAAAGATTGGCGAATGGCGGCGACTGCCAGCGGCGGCCGAGTCGGCCGCGTCCTTGAGTTTGCGCCTCGGCGATAACGATCTCGCCTTCGCTCGCGCCGTTTTCGGCGAGCTGACGGGCGTAAGTGTTCGTCGAATCGATCTCGGCGAAATAATGAAACCCGCTACCGAGTCTTTTGAGCGCCAGGCCGTGACGCAATTCATCCATCGACCAGGCCGCGCCTTGAAGCGGATCGTTAGGCGACATTCATCGTGATCTTCATGTTGAAGTCGACCACCGGCGCCGAGTGAGTCAGCGCGCCGGAGGAAATAAAATCAACGCCGGTCTCGGCGACTTTGCGAATCGAATCGAGCGTAATACCGCCCGAAGCTTCGACCCAAGCGCGCTTATTGACGAGTTTTACGGCTTCCGCCATCTGCGCCAAGGTCATGTTATCGAGCATGATGACGTCGGCGCCGGCGTCGATCGCCTCTTGAACTTGCTTCAGGTTGCCGGCTTCGACTTCGACTTTGGCCATGAACGGCGCATGGCGGCGCACCGCTTGGACCGCATCGGCAATCGAGCCGGTCGCTTCGATATGATTGTCTTTGACCAGAGCGGCGTCGTACAAACCAATCCGATGATTCATGCCGCCGCCCATGCGCACGGCGTATTTCTCTAACGTCCGAAGTCCTGGCGTCGTCTTTCGCGTATCGAGAACTTTGCAGGGAAAATCTTTGACCGCGTCAACTAATTTGCGCGTCAAGGTCGCGGTGCCCGACAAGCGTTGCAAAAAATTCAACGCCGTGCGCTCGGCTAATAATAAAGCGCGAACTGGTCCCACCGCTTCAGCGACCACCGTTCCGTTCGCTACCGCCGTACCGTCCTTGGTCAGCAAGCGAACCTGTATTCTGTGATCGATGAAATAGAAAATTCGCTCAAGCAAGACTAAGCCGGCTACCACGCCGTCTTTCTTGGCGCGAAATAATCCCTTACCTTGCGCCTCGGCGGCGACGGTCGCCATAGTCGCCAGGTCGCCGGCGCCGATGTCCTCGTCCAATGAATCGCGAATCAAACGTTCGATCTGCGGACTGACGTGAATATCCATCGTCTATTCCTTTCCGGCTTGAATTTCCGCGATTTTCTCCAGGTTGGTGCGCAGCGTGCGCATTTTCTCTTCGAACTGAACCGCCTTGTCGCGCTCCTTTTGAATCACTTCTTCCTTGGCCTTGGCGATGAAGTCGTTATTACCCAACTTCTTTCGAACGCGCTGCATTTCATCCTCAACTTTGCCAATTTCCTTGCTCAGACGCGCCCGCTCATCGTCGAGATTGATCAGGTCATCAAGCGGCAAATAGATTTCCGTGGCGTCGACCACGGCTGTGGCCGCTCCCTTGGGCCGATCTCCGGTTGAACGATAATCGGACGCTCCGACCCGCGCCAAAGCGCGCAGATAACGCTGCTGTTCACGCAGAAAGTTGAGGTCGGTATCCCGGCCACAAAAAATCACTTTGACTTCCTTCCCCGGCGGGCAGTTGAGCTCGGTGCGGAGATTTCTGACGGCGCGAATGACGCCCATCAAAAAGTTCATTTGCTTCTCACAGCCGGCATCGATCCAAGCAGCCTCGAGCTTGGGATAGGGTTCGACCATGATGCTCGGACGCTCTTCGCCGAGCACCTGCCAGATTTCTTCAGTGACATACGGCATGATCGGATGAAGCAGCAAAAGAATCTGCTCTAACAGCTCGCGCAGCAATTGCCGGCATTCGCCTGCTTGATTGGCGTTGACACCGTTGAGCGAAAGCTTGCTCATCTCGATATACCAGTCGCAGAACTCATGCCAGGTGAACTGATACAAGACATTGGCGTAATCGTTAAATCGATAAGCTTCGACCGCTTCACGAGCATCGCGGATGGTCGATGCCAGACGCGAACGAATCCAGCTGTCGGCCAGTGCAAGATCGTTGGCGGCGAGTCGGCTTTGACCGCTGGGTCGTGCGTCAGCGGAATCGCCTAGATTCATCTGCACGAAGCGCGCCGCGTTCCACAATTTATTGACGAAATTCTGATAACCGCCGATACGCTCTTCGGCGAGCTTGATGTCGCGGCCCATGGCCGCCATCGCGGTGAGCGTGAAGCGAAACGCATCGGTGCCATACCTGCTCATAATCTCCAGCGGATCGATGACGTTGCCTTTGGACTTGGACATTTTCTGGCCCTGCTCGTCGCGCACCAGCGCATGAATATAGACATCGCGAAACGGCACATCGCCCATGAACTTGAGTCCCATCATGATCATGCGCGCGACCCAGAAAAAAAGAATGTCGAAGCCGGTCACCAAAGTCGAAGTCGGGTAGAAAGTTTTTAAGTCCTCGGTGCGTTCCGGCCAGCCAAGCGTGGAAAACGGCCAGAGACCGGAAGAAAACCAGGTATCGAGCACGTCGGGATCTTGTAGCAGTTCTTTGCTGCCGCACTGAGGACAACTTCCCGGCCGTTGGCGTCCGACGATCGGCTGGGCGTCTTTGGTGAGCGAGTAGCCGCCGTCTGCTGCGACGATAAGATTCGCGCCGTCGCAACTTTTACAGTACCAGGCTGGAATCTGGTGACCCCACCAAATCTGCCGCGAGATGCACCAGTCCTTGATGTTTTCCATCCAGGCAAAATAAGAGTTGCTCCAACCTTCCGGGACAATCTTGATCCGGCCGTCGCGCACGACCTGCATCGCCGGCTCGGCGAGCGGTTTGATGTCGACAAACCACTGCGGCGTGAGATACGGCTCAATCACCGTCTGGCAGCGATAGCAGCGCCCAACGGATAGCTTGTGCGCCTCGGTCTTGACGAGAAAGCCGTTCTCGTTCAATTCGGCGACCACGAGTTTGCGCGCCTCGAAACGGTCCCTGCCGCCGTAGCGCTCAATCCAATCGCCACTCTCACCGCGGGCCGAAAATGCGCTTGCGTCAATCCGCGCATCCGCGTCGAAAATACTGATCTTGTCGAGATGAAACCGCTCGCCAATGTCGAAATCGTTGAAGTCATGCCCTGGCGTGATCTTGAGCGCGCCGGTGCCGAACTCGCGGTCAACGAACGAATCGGCGATTAATGTCACGATTCGGCCGGTGATCGGCAAACGAATTTTTTTGCCGACGAATTCTTTGTAACGCTGGTCGTCGGGATGAACGGCAACGGCGCTATCGCCAAGCATGGTTTCCGGCCGAGTGGTCGCGACGATGAGAGCCTGTGACCCATCGTCGGCTAGCGGATAGCGAATATGCCAAAGGCTGCCGTCGGTATCTTCGTGCACTACTTCGATATCGGCAAGCGCGGTTTTGCAGCGCGGACACCAGTTGATCAACCTTTGCGCCCGATAGAGCAGCTTATCTTCCCAAAGTTGGACGAACGCCTCGCGCACCGCGCGCGATAGACCTTCGTCCATGGTGAAGCGCTGACGACTCCAGTCGCAGGAAACTCCCAGCGCTTTGAGCTGATGTAAGATCGCGTTACCGGCTTCCTCTTTCCACTGCCAGACTTTTTCGATGAATTGCTCGCGTCCCAATTGCGCGCGACTCGTACCCTTTTGCGCGAGCTGACGTTCGACGACATTTTGGGTCGCGATGCCGGCGTGATCGGTGCCGGGCACCCAAAGAACACGCTTGCCGTCCATACGCTGGTAGCGGCAGAGAATGTCTTGCAGCGTGTTGTTGAGCGCGTGCCCCATATGCAGCGAACCGGTGACATTGGGCGGTGGGATGACGATGGAAAAATAGTCGGCGGCGTTTCGCGCCGGCTCGAACAACCGGGAGTTCACCCAATGGGCATACCACTTTTGCTCGATCTCCCGGTGGCTATAAGCTTTCGATAATTGCATAACGCACTGCTAATTATTTGGCTTGCAGATTTTCGCTCGCGGAAACTTCCTCGACGACATCGACGAGCTCGATGAATTTGCCGCTGTCGCTCGGCGCAGCATGAGTCTTGCGCATCGCTCTTGGCTTGGCGACCGCGCGTGTTTCACCTCGGCGTGCCGCCGCATCGCCATCGCGCTTCGGAATCGCGGTTTTTCCCAAGCACTCCACTAACGCGCGCTGCAAGCCTTCCTTCATCAGCGGCGGCTCGATGCCCACGACCTGGTCACGAATCGCCGCTGGAATTAATTGATTGCCGCCGATCCAAATCATTGGCAACTTCCATGCGGCAAGAAGTCGTAATTGCTGTGCTGAGATCGCCTCTCGGCTTTGCAACGCGACGGCGTCGACAATTAATAAATCGGACTCCTCCGGTGTCGACTCGGGAATCGAATACGCGACTTTCGCCTGATGCTCAGGAAAAAGCGCCATGGTAAACGCGTGTTGCAACATTCGATCAGGTTCGATTAATAAAATACGAGTCATGCCACCGTAAAACCTCCGGCTCACCTTGACAAGGGGCCGACCCCAAGTTACAAAAGTGACTCGCTGGTCGGTTATACTGCGCGAAAGTGGCGGAATTGGTAGACGCGCAGGACTCAGAATCCTGTGGGGTAACAGCCGTGGGGGTTCGATTCCCCCCTTTCGCACCAAGTCATCAATCATTAGTTAGCATACAAATCTCAGATTCTCTAACCTCGACCGACTCCTTTCCCTCCATGTTTGAAGCAACTTCGCGCCAACTCGGACCCGCTATCAACGCTGGCATTCAGATCAATTCAAAATGCGGCGGAGAACCAAAAAATACAACCGAGACGCTTGCGGCGCGAATGATCTCACTTCGATACGGCCCAGCGTTCGGCCTTAGTAGCGATATTAAAGAGTAAACGGCAGCGAGGTATGCGGGCTATGACGCGGTCGACTAAGCGATCAACACTTTTGCTGGGAATCTATTTTTTTCTGGCATCCTGTTCGAATGACGCCGACGATGCCGCGTCAAAGCGAAATCCCGACGTGGGAAAAGGCAGGGCCGTGTACCTGGCCAACTGTGTCGCTTGCCACAACAACGATCCATCGCGCGATGGACCGCTCGGCCCTGCCATCAAAGGATCTTCAAGGGAACTTCTCCAAGCACGGGTTCTAAGCACCAGCTACCCGCCTAACTATAAACCAAAACGGCCGACCAAGGTGATGCCGCAGTTCCCGTTCTTAAAAGACGAGATTCCGTATTTAGCCGCTTATCTAGCTCAATAACACTCCTCGTGCTTAGCTGAGACCGAGGGTTAGCAGAAATAAAATACCGGTCATCAGAAAACCACACCAAAGCGCGCCTTTTACCGAATCCAACGGCACTTTGGTTGAGCCCTGTGTGCCAATGAGCGCGTTACACTCCACTGCGGCGATGATGACAAATACCAGCAGCCAGAAAAAGCCTCTTGAACCGCCGCCGGGATTCAACGCTCCCACCATCGAACCGTAATGACTCGCGGCACCCATATAAAAGAGCATCGGGATGGAGAACACCGTGTTGGTGCGTGAAGTCAACGCCGCGCGCCGTGCCGCGCCGGCCGCTTCCGGCAATGCTTGTCCGCCAGACGCAACTTGATTTGTCGAAGCCATGACAATTTGCTGTTTGGGCCAAATGACCAGCCATACGTTCAAGAACATCAAAATTCCGATCAGACCGCCAACCGTGATCGTTACGCCGTAAGCGGATGAATAAAATAGCCCGCCGCCCATCTCACCCATGCGGATCACATAGATTGCGATACCCGCGAGAAACGTAATCATCGCGCCCCAACGAAACCACCACAAAGCACGTGGCACAAGTTTTTGAATCGCGCCCACACGCACAGGCGCTTCGGTCTCCGCGAAGAACGGCGTCTGCACGAAATTGAAATAATAAAGAATGCCGATCCAGGTCACACCGGCCATGAAATGAATCCACCGCAAAATAAATAATGTAAATTCCATATTAACCTCCGCTCCCTTCTCTACACCCCGTGAATTGTTAGCGCCTGAACGATTGCAACTCTTCGCCGTTATATATTAGTTGGGGCTCAAGATTGTCAAGGAAAAAACTCGGTTTCTCGCTCTAAAACGCTGTCACCGCGAGTATCTCACGCTCGTCGGAGCGTGAGATCAGCTTGACCTCGCTGGTGATCTATGACATTTTGCCTCCAAAGTTTTCCCAGCCGACGGAGCCTCTCTGATTCCAGAAAGCAAATCTAAAACGATCAAAGCTAAGTCCGTTCCGGCGGCGGAACACGATCGTAAAATTCCACTATTCCAAGGCGCCAACGATCCGTTTAGCTTCGTCAGCGACGAACTCAAACTCGTCGAAGAGAATCTTGTGCGAGCGATTCGCTCGCGCGAGCAGGAACTGACCGACATTTCGGGTCATCTGATTTACGGCGGCGGCAAACGGGTGCGGCCGATGGTCACCCTGCTCGCCTACGCCGCCTTTGGTGGAAAACACATCAGCGACATCGTCGACATCGCCACCGCCATCGAGCTCATTCACACCGCCACTTTGCTACACGACGACATTATCGACGGTGCCGATACGCGCCGCGGTAAAGAATCCGCATTTAAAAAGTTCGGCATGAAATCGACCTTGGTCGCGGGCGATTTTCTTTTTATTAAAGCATTCGAATTCGCCGGTAAGTTTGACGAAACCGTAGTCCAGTGGACCGCCGACGCCTGCACGTTGCTCACTGAGGGTGAGATATTGCAAGGCCACTTTAACCGAAACCGCAGCGTGACTCTCGACGATTACGTCGAGATCGTTAAACGAAAAACCGCTTCGCTGTTTCACACCGGCGCAAAAGTCGGCGCCTATCTCGCGGGCGCCAGCCCCGCATTAGTCGACGAAACCGAGCGCTACGGACTCAACATGGGCATCGCCTTCCAAATGGTCGACGATGTTCTCGATGTGGTCGGCCATCCCGACCTGCTCGGCAAGCCGACGGGCATGGATCTACGCGACGGTAATCCGGCGCTGCCGATCATTCTCGCCATGAAAAATGGCGACGCCACCGTCTGTGAAGCATTTGATTGCAGCCAGCCGACGGAAGATCAAATCAGGGCGGCTTTGAATGCGATAAAAAATGGGCCGGCGATCCAAGAAGCCAAAGCGCTCTCTAAACGCTACGCCGAAGCAGCGCTTAAATCGATCAAGAAACTGCCGCCATCGCTCTATCGTAACGGCCTCAAAACTCTGGTGCAGATAATCATCGACCGCGATTTCTAACCTGGCACGCGGGTCCTGCTCACTTTATCTCTCAGATTCATAATGTCCGCTGCCCGCCATCCGCGCGACCAAGCCGTTCAAAGCATGTTCGACCGGATCGCCGGACGCTACGATCTCCTCAATCGCGTCATCAGTTTTCGCCTCGACACCTGGTGGCGAGCACAAGCGATCCGCACGGTGCTGAGCGGCGAGAATCCGTCTATAGTCGATCTCGGCACCGGGACCGGCGACCTAGCGTTCAACGCGGCTCGAATTGCCAAGGGCAAGGCGCGCATCATCGGTCTGGACTTTTCCCTGCAAATGGTCCGACGAGCGCAAAGCAAGCGCGCCGATGCGCCCCACGGATCTAGCACCGCGTTCATTCAAGGCAGCGCCATGGCGGCCCCCCTGCGCGATCGTACTTTCGACGGCGCGATGACCGCCTTTGTGCTGCGCAACGTCTCGGATTTGCCGGTATTTTTTGCCGAAGCCTTTCGCGTACTCAAACCGCGGGGCAAGTTGGTCTCGTTAGACATGTTTCCACCTTCGCCGGGCCGGTTCGCCAAACTTTACGCGATCTATTTCTACCGAATGATGCCATGGATCGGCGGCCTGCTGTCGAACGATCGACAAGCATATCAATATTTGGCCGATTCAGTTAAGCGTTTTTATTCGCCTGAGACGGTTGCCACCATGATTTCTGAGGCGGGTTTCCAAGAAGTCGCGATTCGGAAATTTCTCTGCGGTGCGGTCTGCATGCATGTAGCGGTAAAGCGATCCTAGGTCGACGGGACGAACACAATCCCATGCAAGGATTTTCCAGCAGCTTTTTAATATTCTTCTATCAAATCGCCTTGGGCGGGCTCTTCGCCCTAGCCGGCACTCCCTTTCACGAAATTGAGCGCGCGTTCTACAAGTCCACGGCCGGCGTTCTCTTCAGCATCGCTCTGATCGGCTTATGGGGCAAAAGTGTTTACTATTTACAAAGTTTGGAGCAACACTTCTCATGGACGGTCGGCTTGGAAGTTTTTTTTCATTGCGCATTCATCCTCTCGTTTACTTGCTACATGGTTTCATTGTGGGGTGAACGGCAAGCCTTTCGCGCGCGTAGTTTCGCAACTTCTATCTTAACTGGGGTTGCCGGCCTGGCGTTGACCACGCTCAGTTTTCATAGCAGCGCGATCATTTCAATCGAGAACGTGGTATATCCAGCGACATTTCTTGTATCGGCTTTACTGCTCGGCAGCGTCACGGTCGGCATGCTCATCGGCCACTGGTATTTAATCGATACCGGACAGAGTTTAGAGCCGTTTATTCGCATCTACAAATTTTTTGTGACCACGCTGATCTTACAGTGTGCGTTCTTCGCCCTCGCGCCCCTGGCACTCTATCTCCTTGGCAATCCCCAAAGCCTCGCCGGCATGGAACGTCTGTGGCAGCGCCATTCGACACTTTTGGTTACCCGCATGACGGTTGGCCAAGTTGCACCGCTGATTTTGTCGTGGATGATTTGGCGTACCTTGCAAATTCCGCACACGATGGCCGCCACGGGGCTGTTTTACATCGCTCTGCTGGGAGTATTTGTCGGAGAGATACTTGGGCGCCAGATTCTCGCATTGACGGCACTGCCATTTTGACGACGCGGAAAAATTCTAGTTGACGAATTTTGGATAAGTTTTGATCTTCGTAACCCTTAAACCGCCTGACGTCCAGCCCAGATCATAGCCAACCTCATCGCCGACCTTAAGCTCAAGGGGCGACTGGGCTTCGCCGAAGAGAATCACCAACTCATAAGAAAACGTCAGCTCCCGGCCGCTTTCGGTGCGCACGACCCCGGTATTATTTGACGGAAATAATTTGGTGATCACGCCTTGGTGGTAAAAATCGCCGCGCGGCGAGGTCAACGGATCTTTCTGTCCTTCAGCCATGGAATTAATAGATTTCGTCAGAATCAGATACGGGTCGATCGCTGACCGTGGACTAGATTGCCGTGAATTCAGGCCACCACTTAAGCGACCGGATGTTTCTGTTGCGCGATGCGATGCTGTAACTCCATCAAACCGTCGAGCACAGCCTCCGGCCGCGGCGGACAGCCTGGGACATAAACATCCACGGGAATGATTCGGTCTATTCCTTGAACGGTTGCGTAGTTATCGTAGAATCCGCCGCTGGCGGCACAGGCGCCAAACGCCATCACCCATTTGGGTTCGGACATCTGCTCGTAAACTCGCTTCAATACCGGCGACAGCTTATGGTTCACCGTGCCAATCACCATCAGCAAATCCGCCTGACGCGGACTAAAGCGAGGCAATAGCGCACCGAAACGATCGATGTCGTAGGGCGACATTGACAGCGCCATGTACTCCATTGCACAACAAGCGGTGGCAAAAGGATAGGGGAACAGCGAGTACTTGCGCGCCCAACCGATCGCCTTGTCCAGCTTAGTTAGCACCACCGTCTCGGCGAGCAACTTGTCTTGTCCAAAGCGCGAGTCCGTAGTCTGTCCGGTTTGCTCCATAAATATTAATCCCAGTGATTTAGCCCGAAACTTTACTGATAAAGCTACTATTTATTCTACCTTTAAACAAACCTGCGGACTTACAGGAGAGAGGCTTTATCAGCAGATGAATGGCTTTGCGGCGCAAGCAGCGAATTAGCTGAGCCGTTTGATAGGGATTCAAGTGCGGGAAATTCCTTAAAGCGGAAGTGTTTCGCCGCCATTGCCACCAACATCGAAGCGCTTTAGCGTTTTACGACGTTGACGGCCTGCGGACCTTTGTCGCCCTGCGAAACTTCAAATTCGACACTTTCCCCTTCGTTCAGAGTCTTAAACCCATCACCCTGAATCGCACTGTAATGGACGAAGACGTCGCCACCGCCTTCGTTTTCGATAAAACCATAGCCTTTTGAGTTATTGAACCATTTAACTTTACCCGTCGCCATTGACTCGACCTCCTTCGACTGACACATTAAAATAATGAACTTACTGGGCAGCTACTCCGACAAGTAGTAATTGTGAGAACCATTCTCCCCAACAACACGGCTTAGACCTGCGAAATATAAAGCTCATCGCGAAGGTCGGGGGAGATTAGTTAAAGCCGACGATCCTTGTCAAGAAAAAAATCAGATTTGGCAGGAAATTACATCCCGTTAGATCTAACTGGGCTCAAATAAACGCCCGAGCCTTCATCACCGGCACTATCGTCTACCTTGGACTTTAACGCCGACGATCGGGTTGATCTAATACCTCAATCTATAAAAAGTGAGCCCCCGGCCGGACCCCTGCAACTGCCCCCTTCTATTTCTATTCTATCGTCAATTTTTGGATCAGTTTGGTCATGCTCAATAATTGCCAAAAGTTCAGGAAACGAGCTCGCCTCCAGCTTACTTTTTAAACCACCTTCGCTAGATAAGTTATTAATATTGCTAAGCTTTGGCTAAATCGTATTGACCTAGCCAGTATTTTCCGTTATATCTACTGATCTTAAGGCGCATGAGCGCATTAGCAGGTTGGGCTGGCAAACCGGGAAATCATCGTTTGGGCCCCGATAAGAGATTGCTCGATGGCCATCTACACTACACTCACAAAGAAAGACATTACCAAAATCGCCGATGAATTTGCGTTGGGCGATCTGGTATCCTTTACCGGCATCAAGAATGGCTCGGTGAATACGCACTATCTCATTGAAACTAAACGTGGCCGGTATTTCGCAAAAATCGACGAAGTCAAAAGCGAAATTGAGGTAAAACAAGAACTTGAACTCTTATTTCACCTCCGAAAGCAAAATTTCCCATGTCTCCAACCGCTCAAGAGCAAAACCGGCCGATTTCATCTCGAAGTACAGAACAAGTGCCTCACGGTAAACAAGTTCATCGAGGGAACCGAGCTGGCGGTTGAAGCAATTAACCTGACGCATTTGAATGCGCTGGGACATGCTTTGGCAAACCTCCACCTGATCGGAAGAAGCTATAAGAAAGGTATCGACAACCGATTCGGATTTAATCGGATCGTTTCAATTTACCGTGACGTGCGCCGGCAACTGCCGACCCATCTGAAGAACATTGTCCGGGTCTTGGATGACGAGTTTACCTATTTAGAAAACTACTTAGATAATAATTTGCCCAAAGGAATCATCCATGGCGACCTGTTTGCCGATAACGTCAAATTCAAAGGCAATCGATTGACCGGGGTGATGGATTTTGAGGCGGCCTGCCGTGGCAAGTTGATCTATGACCTTGCAACGGCAGTAAATGCTCTGTGCTTTCTTGGGGACCGATACCAAATAGATCGTTTCGAAGCGTTGATCTCAGGCTATGAAAGTCTCCGGCCGCTCTCCTTACCGGAATGGGATTCATTTCCCAATGAATTACGCTTCTCAGCTTTGCGTTTTACGGTAACCCGGATCAAGGATTTCTACCTTCGCGGCACCGATGATAGTCAACGGATCTACAAAGATTTCAAAGAGTTCTACGACCGCTTGTTGATTTTGAGACGGGAAAAGAACGGTGGAATGGAAGACATCCTGCTGGCCATGGCAACCGGGTACGATTATCGCAAATATCAAAAATCGAAACCGTCGAAATAGTCTTCTAGCCACTCGGACGCGCGCTCATCGCTTAACTCGTTAAGCCTCAATCTTACCGATTTTCAACTGGGTATCGCGCTGAATCATGCGAATGACGGCGAAAACGGTAACGATGAGTCCGAGAACGCAAAGTAACCTCCCGCCGGTTAATACGACGTAAAAGAAATTGAGTTTAACCCGGGCGGCATTATACTTCTCCCGATTGTCGTTAATGCGTCGCAGCACTTCTTCATTTTTCTGTTGATCGAGTTCCTGAAAGTTACGGTAAGATTCCTCCAATCCAGTTTGCGCAGTCTTATGTAGCAGGGCCTGGTATTTTGTCGATTCAACCGCGCCGACGACCCAGTTGCCGATTCCCAGAACCAAACAGAACAGACCACCAACGGCAGCGTGGCTTGAATACATTTCGCGCAGCTTCATGACATCGTTCTCGACTGCGACTAGGTTATCACTCACAAGAAATTTTACCACTGTGCAAACCCGACATGTTTGCACAGCGCAAGAGAGTAGCTTAGGATTCACGTCTCATGAAGAGTTTTGTAATCGGTGATATTCACGGCTGTGCCGATGAGCTCCGTTATTTAATCGACCGCTTACCACTGGCGCGCGGCGACCGATTGGTGTTTCTCGGCGACTATATCGACCGCGGCCCTGATTCACGCGGCGTGGTTTCGTTTCTCCTCGATCTCAAGAAACAATTGAGTGCTGTTGAGCTGATCTTCCTAAAAGGCAACCACGAGGACATGCTCTTGTCTTTCCTGGAAATCGGCGGCGCCCATGGCGATATGTTTCTCATCAATGGCGGCAGGGCGACGATGGCAAGCTATGGCCTGAACCCCGACAGTCCGTCTGCACTCGAGGCCCATCGGGTCATCCCTGGCGATCATTTGGAATTTTATCGCCATTTACAAAACTATTTTCTAATGGAACCGTTCTTATGCGTGCATGCCGGCATAGATCCAGCGAAGACGTTCGCAGAACAAACCGAAGAGGAGTTATTTTGGATTCGCAATAAATTTATCTTCGCATCGCACAAGCTGCCCTACACGGTGCTGTTCGGGCACACGCCACAGCACACGGTCTACTTCGATCTACCGTATAAGGTTGGTCTCGATACCGGTCTGGTGTACGGCAACATGTTGACTTGCTTGGACGTTGATGAGAAAGTTCTGTATCAGATCGGTCGAGGAAAAAAGCGCGTCAATCGAACCTTGATGCAACGAAAGTGGGATGCCGTTCGCGCGCTTTCCTAACGGCGTGATCTTTTCAAACTCCCATCTTCCTTTAGCCACCTTGTGGCGGTGTAGCTCAGTTGGTCAGAGCACGCGGCTCATATCCGCGGCGTCGACAGTTCGACTCTGTCCACCGCCACCAATTTTTCCCCATGTATTCCGAGTAGTTAGCGGATTTTCCGGCGACAATCTGGCCGTGTCGCTTTGTGCGTTTTGCGGCCTTTTAGGCACTATTTCGACCCCAAGATGGCCCCCAGAGGTGGCCCCCAGGCTTTTTTCGTCGTCAGTAAGCGCCGGAACCCACTGTTGACCAACGCCCTTCGCCGCTTCCACCATGCGGTCTTTTACCCCGCGCAGATACTTCGTGGTCGTGGTCAAGCTGCTGTGCCGCATTAAGTGCATGAGCGTTTCCGGATCGCGAACTAGCGCCGACACGTCGGTTGCGTAGATATCGCGCAAATCTTTCGGCGTAAGCTTGATATGCCGGTCGTACCGTTCGAAGACTAGTTTGCGTATCTTTTCGAACAGACGACGGCGCGAGTAGATTTTCTTATTTTTCGTCTGCGAAGACGCGCCAGGAAAAATATAGTCTGAGGTTTCTCTATGCCGGTAGAGATCGACCAACTCGGCGAACAGCGGCGGCGGAATCGGCAGCTTGGCGTCGGCAGAATCGGTTTTGGTGCCGCGTATATGGATTTCGCGCGCAGTCCAATCAACATCCGGCCACTGCGCACGATTTACTTCGTCCATCCGACCACCGGTCATGATCCCGACCAGAAACCATACCCGCTCTCGCTTGAGCACTCTCTTGTCATTGAGCACCGACAACGCCATTCGGACTTCGTCCAAGTTAAGCTGAGGCTTTTTGCTCTTGGTGTTGCCGATAAGTTCGCGGTTGGCGAAGTTTGCCGGATTCACTTTTAAGAGTTTTTTTTGCACCGCGTAGTTAAGCAACGCATTCAGGTCTGTGAAAATATTTTTCATGGTCTTTGGCTTTCGACCTTGCCGATATTTCTTGATGAACTCGTTGATCTGCTCATCCTTGATGTTGCCGACTAGAGTCGTCTCGCCGAAAAATTTAAGTACGAACTTGTTCATGTTCCAGAAAAGCGCGTTATCCGGTGTTGCGACCTACCTACCGATGGATCGGCGCTATCGACGAGGTAGCGCGATACGACGTTGGCCAGCGCTTCCGGTGGTGCAGGCGGATGGTCTTGAAGCCATCAGCCGCGCACGCAATTTATCGCGCGATCTTTCATAACCGCACGTTTTCAACAACGGAACTTGCCAGGAAGAACTTACTTATTTTCTGGCTGCTGATTTGACCGATTATTACTCATCATCTGGCTGCACATATCCATCATTTTGGACATCCGAGCCATCATTTCTTTCATCTGTTGCGTCATCTCAGGCGACTGTTCACCCATCATCTTCATGCCCTGCATCATTCCGCCCATCGGCGACTCACTTTTCTTATCTTCGGCCTGATATGCGCCGACTGCTGTGGCAATTAGCAAGCCTCCAAGAATTCCGAATAGCATTTTCTTCATAGCTAACCTCGCTTTCTTACCGGCCAAAATTCTTTGTAACTCTCCGGCACCGCTGGCGTCGGGGTGCCTGGTCCTTTCTGACTGTGCGTTTTCTCGATATGCAGTCTGATGTCTTTCAATCTCCTGCCTTCGTCCATCAGCTTCATCACGTCACGCGTGATGTCTATGCAAATTTGTCAGCCAACGCTCATAGGATCAAACTCCGGTTTGTCTATAGGAGATTTGTCCTTGACGTAGCACGAAGCGTTGCTCGTATGCCCAACCGAGTCCCAACAGCCACAGTAACAGGGAATATAGCGGAGAACGTCTCGGTTTAGGACGGCGAAGCGATAGGCATCTCTTGTTTCGACCGGGCCTTTCCTAATCTGTTCCGGCAGGATTGAGGTTGGCGCTAGTTTGTAGGCGTGTTGCGTCGCCCCAAAGACTAACTCCGGCAGCGAGACAGCAGCAGCCAAAACAAAACCCTGAATAAGAAAATCTCGCCTGTTCATGATGGTAATCTAACAGGTGCCCAAAGTCCGTCAAGTCGAAGCGGAGTCTCAAACGGCCTAGTCGGAGACTGCGGTCCTTCGCATTTGCAGTTCCGATAGCGAGTCGCGAAGCACTGTGATAGCGCTTCGCATGAACAAAGCAGAGATGGCGACTCCGACGAGAATATCCGGCCAACTCGCGTCAAGGAGTTTTACCCAAATCGCGGCCACAATCACCGACACATTCGCGATGATGTCGTTGCGCGAACACAGCCACGTTGAGCGCATGTTTATGTCATCGGACCGGTGGCGAAAAAGCAAAAAGAAGCAAATACCGTTACCGAGCAACACCAGTGTCCCGATAACTCCCATAGTCTCAGCAGTCGGCACCGTACCAGCGATTGTCTTGTGAGCCGCTTCCAAGAGAACGACTGCGCCGAACATGGCCATTATCGCGCCTTTCAGCAGCGCCACCTTGGCCTTCCATTTCGCGCTACGCCCAAGCACGTACATGCTAAATCCGTATACGAGCGAATCGCCAAGCATGTCGAGACTATCAGCCAGCAATGCGGTCGAGTTCGCCAACAAACCGGCTGCAACCTCTACAAGGAATAAGACGGCGTTGATGACCAACACGAAAACGAGAACGTTCCGGTGCTGGTTGCGTAATGACGTGAGTTCGCCCGCTTTTAACTGACAGCAATCGTCCATAGCCATAATCTAGCATTCAGCCGCTTACGGCACAATTTCACCAGCCGTCGCTGACTTGTAGTGTTCACAATCTCGCACCACGAGCAAAGTTTACAAGACGGTTCACGTCCACCGATTAGTTCGTTGGTGCTGCCTTCCGCGCGAAGCGTTATTTGTCGGGGTACTTGTGTAACGCTGTCTCAAATTGTCGCTGTTCTTACTTTGGCTCGTTGACAGGTGTGGGCGATTTCTATACAAGTCTGCGCCGTGCAAGCCACCATTCTGATGACACTGCTCGTTTATGAGGGCTTTGTCGATAAGTGCGACCCGGCCTCACGCGAATTTGCGATCCTCAATAACGGCGTCATTGTTCGCAGATACAAAGAAGATCATTTCGAACGTGTATTAGAAATTCGCTGCGATATAGAAGACGCGGAGAGACTTCTGTTCATAGCCGCCACAGTCTATCCTGAAGCCGTTGAAGAAATCGCAAAGGCGATCACGGCTGCTCGTAAGTCAGATTAGCAACACACTGATACATCGCTACCATGCCGCCCGCTGCATGAGCAGAACCGCGACGTCTAGCGTTTGCGCTTTCCTGCACCGACTGATATCTGGGCCTCTCCAATGAAAGTCCTGAAAGCTGCATAACGGTGCCAATGGCGAGAATCTGGTTGCTCAAATCTGCTGACGGTGATGGAAAGCTCGCTGCCGAGAAATCGCTAAAATTTTGTTACGCGACTTTAGGTCTCCGATTGAGACACCGACTTGAAAACCAATCTCTGGTAAGCGCACCAGAGTTCCCACACCCCGCAGACCGCGCCGTCCTTTCGCTTGCGTTTTGGTTTGTCGTAGTCACCGTGATCGAAGTCACCAAGGACGATCTCGCATACGATCAACGCGGATGGCAAATCGGATACTACTTGTTGGATAACAGCGCGGTAGAAGTCCGAAGACTTTTGGGAATTTTCTAACAGGTCACGGTTCTCAGACCGAGCGTTATCATCTTCTCACCGATAGCTGCGTCTTTGGCCCAACTCGGATCGTCCTCACCGAAACATCAACGAGAGTTTCCGTCGTCCTTGGCGGCGATGACCGCTTCGTGTATCATCAAAGCTTAGAAACGTGCCGATGCTTTTACGGAACCATAAAGAATTGTCTCCCTGGCCAAAACTTTTTTCCGTCGGTGCGGCAGGGGCGTTAATACCAGCGACGTTCGAGTTGCTCGGCTTAATAATCCAGAACATTCAACCCGCACATCCCGCAGGAATTAGCATTGTTCTTTCCTGGGGTATTGGCAATTGCCTATGGAAGAAAAATTTTAGGGATACCAACTTTGCGTTTCTTTACGCTAACAAAGGGAAGTTAATCGGTAAGACTTTACGTGAAGCAGGAGACGTAGAGATCAGATAAAGTTTTTTCATGCCCGGCCCTCTTTTGGTTTAAGCATTGCTCATCGCTTTCTTGCGGCGCTAAAATGGCCGTTGGTCCACACTTCCCGGCGAATTGATAGTATCCTAAATTTTTTTTAAAGTCTGGTTCAGTATTGGACAGAAATCTCGTGGCGGTTGATTTACCGTGGAGAAATGGAACAAACTTACAAAGGGTTCTTGATCCGGTCCAGTGCCTCCGCCTTTCACGACAGCATTGGTTTTAAACCTGTTGCCAAAATTAGCTGGACCGAAAACGGCCAGGAGCGTGTTAAGCTCTGGATGGAGTGGGCCTTCGAGAGAAGTTTTGACAGATATAAAGACGCTGAAAGGGCGGCCTATATTTTCGCCAAAGATTGGGTTGACAGTAACAGGGACGGTTACGCTGGAACTGGAATAGCTGGCTTCTCATCATAGGCTCATCTGCGGAAACGATTGCAACCAGCCGTTCACATCGTCGCTTGTGGTGATTAAACCCTCCCGGCAGATCACATCGCTGTCCATCTTGCCGGTGTGTTGATAACCAAAAGGAGAATAGGCGAAACCGTTCGCTTCACTCCAACTTTTAAGATCAAAACTCATCGTCAATCACCTCTATCGCTATCGCCTTATTTCGTAACGTTTCCCCCGGTAAATGGTAATGTGCCACTTCACCGATTTGGCCGAATTTCGTAACAACAGACTTCAACGAATTCACGAGCTTGCAACGCTGCTGGGCGAACGTTTTTGCAAGTCACGGACTTTCTCTGACTTGCGTTTTCGGTAGGCTCTCTGCCGGTCCGCTTCGGTGACGTACATGCGCCGTCGTCCGGCTCGCTTCGGCTCTTTCAATCCCAACATGCCCAAGACGATGCCGAGCGCTTCCAGCCGCCGTGTCTCTGCTTCGATAATCTCAATATCTTTACGACTCATGATCCATCTCTCTCTTGCCACCGCTTGCGCCAATCGCGAACGAAATATTTTTGGAACTGTCTAATATTAGACAGAAACCGTCACGCATACTGCAATTATCTGGGAGCAGATGAGACTTGAAATCCGACGAGTTCCGGAGGGCCGAATTTCTTGTCTGCGGGAACTCGCGAGACCGGAGAGCATATATGAATACAAGGACACTGCTGGCGCTGTTGTTTGCTTGCTTGTCCCTGATCTCATTGCTTTCGGTGAAGCCGAATTGGGACACCGCTGAGTCGCAATTGGGCCACTATCCACCGGGGATTTCCGAAGTGGGCCTCCGCACTAAGATGGAACAGTATGCAAAACACTGATCCCATCAGGCATGGGCTTATGCAATCTTGGAAGGTGAGAGAATGGCGACCGTGGGAGGTTTTGATACTCATCGTGCTGGCGTTTGTCTTCTATTTACTCTGTGCGATTATGTTGGAGCGAGTGGGATAAGAAACATTTCGACGCGATATTGTTTACTCATCGCTCCGCCGTCGCTTGCGCCAATCTCGACGCGAGGTCCATCGGCGGCACCTTGCCTAAGTCCAACCCTTCAACGCGGCGCGAGAACCGATGATCGATTTCGGCGTACTGCTCATGAATGCGTGGCAGCTCGCGCTTGCGCCGGTTGACCAGCGTTAGCCGGTGGTTGCAATCGGCGATCATGTACGATTGCAAGTGCAACAACCGAAAAAGATCGAAGCAAGCCAGCTTGATTTCGGTCTTGACGGCGAACGAACACGCGGCACCACCTTTCAATTTGAGCACGGCATCGCGCCAGCTTAGCGCTTCGCGGCCTTCGGAAGTTCTGCCGTCGATTCCACTAAGACCACGCGACCGCAAGCGCTTGTCTCGTGTGTGTGTGCCGTGCTTCTGGTATTCACGACGGCTCTTTGGCGGTGGTAGTGCGTCGCTCATGCGTAGACCGCATCAATGGCGTTGTTTCGACCCGCTAAACGCCGTTTTTTGGCTAGGATGGCCCCCAGGTGTGGCCCCCGGTGGAAAAAAGACTTATAAATCAATTACTTTTCTTCCTGACCGGACGGCTCATATCCGCGGCGTCGCAGGTTCGACTCCCGCCACCGCCACCAACTCTCCCCTCCAGGCCAACAAGATTTACCGAGGGGAAACGCGGAATTCCTGCTGCGGTTCGCGTTTTAGCAAGCCGTAGCAGGGAGTTCGCGCATGATGTCGTTTTGAGCATTTTTACGTTGGAAGTTGCCCCCAAATCTACCCCCAAGACTTGCCTCCAAGGAATTACCCAAGAATTTGACGGCATCTTGCATTCGGTCTTTGACCAACCTCATATATTTCGTCGTCGTCTGAAGCGAAGTATGCCGCATGAGTCGGCGCGCCGTATCGGATTCCTTACGTTGTCCATGACGACCGTCGCAAACACGTTTCGCAGGTCTGTAGCCGTGATTTTGACGCCGCCCTGATAGTTCTCGCCCTGATGACTTGCCATTCGCTCAATTCGGGGCGTGCCTCGGCGTAGCGGCGGTGAGGCGCTGAATTTTTTCAAAAAATCGACGCCGTGAATAAATCTTGCGTCTTTAGTCTATGACGATCTTCTGGGAAATATCAGATCGCCGTATTTTCGCCGTGCCTCAACAGTTCTTCGGGCAACACTGTGCTAATGGGATGATCTCCGCCGACCAATATCGCTAGAATTTGCTTGACCATTCCGGTCGTCCGTACCGTTCATCGACCAGTCTGTCGATTTCGCGTAATAGGTCGACATCAAGGACCGCAGAAGCCTCCCATTCACTCAGCAATGCTTCATGTATTCGATCGGCATCGAGGCTCAAGTTTGTGACGAAATCCGCGTGTGCGCGATCGTGCCGGTAATCGGGCTGCTTTATCGGCATGCGCAAATAGCGTTCAATGCGAGGTAAATCGAAATCAAGAAGAAAGGTCCCATGCACCAACCCATAGCGCGCTTTGCGATATTGCGCATTACCAGAGAACTTACGTCCGCCCACCGTCAGGTCGCTGATGCCTGCGACCGCAATTGGCAGTCCGGTCAGCGCCGCAATCGATGTCCTGTGGCGATTCAATACATAGTGAAAGGTGGCGCCGATATTCTTTAGGCCAAACTTTCCACAATCGAGAATCAATGAATAATTCAGACAGCCGGGCCCCTGGAGCACCGTGCCGCCGCCACTTACGCGACGGAGGATCGGCACACCATCGGCCGCACACGCGGTTACTGCTACTTCCGCCGCCAGATGATTAGAATGGCCGAGTACGACAAAGTAAGTTTCCGATTGCCACAGCCGCAGAACTCCATCGTCCGGATGTTGCGCTTCGAACAACTCCAACAACGCTTCGTCGCAGGAGAGATTACGCTCCGCTTCGGTGAAAGTCAGTTCAAGATATTTCATTGAACTCAGTTGATTTTGGCCCAGTTTTGTTGTCTCTTAAAAAACAAGGATCACGCCTGGATGCAACCTGAAAACAAATCGACCGGTAACGGCAAGTCGACCAAAGACGACCGCCATCAATGGATCGCCTCACTCGAATATTTCCTTGGATATATTTTAAAGAACGAGCACTCGGAACAAGCGTCCCAGCTGCTCGAAGAACTCGCCGATCGCTTGCGCCAGTCGGGCATTAAGATTCCGTTCACGGTCAGCACGCCTTATATCAATACAATCCCGCCCGAAAAAGAACCACCTTACCCCGGCAACCGGGAAATCGAACGGCGCATCAAGAGCTACGTCCGTTGGAACGCCATGGCGATGGTGGTCAAAGCCAATCGGCTGCATGCCGATATCGGCGGTCATATTTCCACCTACGCCTCTGCCGCGACTTTATATGAAGTCGGCCAGAACCATTTTTTCCGCGGTAGCGACGGCACCAATAACGCCGACATGATTTATTTTCAGGGCCACGCGTCGCCGGGCGTTTACGCGCGCGCGTATGTAGAATGGCGCATCAATGCGCCGCGGTTGCATCACTTTCGCCAGGAGCTTTCCAGCGTCGGCGGCTTGTCGTCCTATCCCCACCCCTACCTAATGCCGGAGTTCTGGCAGTTTCCCACGGTGTCCATGGGGTTGGCCCCGCTCATGTCGATTTACCAGGCGCGTTTCGTGCGTTACCTCAAGAGCCGCGGCCTATTGAGCGGTGAAGAGCCACGAGTTTGGTGTTTTCCCGGCGACGGTGAAATGGACGAACCGGAGTCGTCCGGCGCACTATCGCTCGCGGCGCGCGAGAATCTCGACAATCTCGTCTGGGTGGTTAACTGCAACCTTCAACGCCTCGATGGCCCGGTGCGCGGTAACGGCAAGATCATTCAAGAGCTCGAAGCGCTGTTTCGCGGCGCCGGATGGAACGTGATCAAAGTGATTTGGGGTTCGGACTGGGACCCGCTGTTAGCGGCCGATGAGAATGGGCTGCTGCTCAAACGGATGGAAGAAGCGGTGGACGGCGAATATCAAAAGTTTTCCGTCGAGCCCGGCAGCTACACGAGAAAAAATTTCTTCGGCAAATATCCTGAACTCCTGGAAATGGTCAATCACTTAACCGACGACCAAATTCACGGCCTGTTGCGTGGCGGTCACGATCCAAAAAAAGTTTACGCCGCCTATAAGGCCGCGGTCGAACACAAAGACGGACCGACGGTCATACTCGCCAAAACGGTCAAAGGCTACGGCTTGGGCGAGGCCGGTGAAGGCCGCAATATCACGCATCAACAGAAAAAGCTCAACGAGCGTGAGCTGCGCGAGTTTCGCAAGCGCTTCGACATTCCCCTGCCGGACGAGGAAGTGGTCGAGACACCCTTCTACCGCCCGCCGATGGACAGCTCTGAAACCCAGTATCTCCTAGAACGGCGAAAACAACTGCGCGGCTTCGTGCCGGAAAGAAAAGTCCGCGCAAAACCGCTCAGCGTTCCCAACGCCGAAAATTACACTGAATTACTGAAAGGCTCGGGTCAGCATTCGATGTCGACGACCATGGCCACTGTGCGGTTGATGACCAAGCTACTGCGCCACGAGGAAGTCGGCGATCTGATCGTGCCGATTATTCCGGACGAAGCCAGAACATTCGGCATGGACTCGTTGTTTCGTCAGATCGGCATCTATTCATCGAAGGGCCAACTCTACGAACCTGTCGACCGCGAAACGCTGCTTTACTACAACGAAGCCAAGGACGGGCAAATCCTCGAAGAAGGCATCACCGAAGCCGGCGCCATGTCTTCATTTATCGCAGCGGGCACCGCTTATGCCAATCTCGGCATCAACTTGATTCCCTTTTATTTTTACTACTCCATGTTCGGCTTTCAGCGCATCGGCGATTTTATTTGGGCCGCCGCCGACAGCAAGGCTAAGGGGTTTTTGCTCGGCGCCACCGCGGGACGGACGACGCTCAACGGCGAAGGGTTGCAACACCAAGACGGCCACAGTCATTTGCTTGCCAGCACGATTCCGACGTTGCTAACTTACGATGCCGCTTATGGTTATGAGATCGCAGTCATCATTCAAGACGGATTGCGCCGGCTGTACGCTGAGAACGAGGAATATTTTTACTATCTGACGCTCTATAACGAGAGTTATCCGATGCCGGCCATGCCCGAGGGCGCCGAAGAGGGCATCCTCAAAGGCATGTACAAAGTCAAGCCCGCGACCAAGGGCAAAAAATATAAAGCGCATATTTTTGGCAGCGGGCCGATCCTACGCGACGCGCTGCGAGCCCAAGACATTCTCGCCGAGCAGTTCGATGTCGCGGCGGACGTTTGGAGCGTGACAAGCTACAAATTGCTGCGCGGCGACGCGCTTCGGGCTAAGCGTTGGAACATGCTCCATCCCACCGCGCCACCGAAGCAGTCCTATCTCGAATCACTCTTGCAACATGAAGAAGGCGTCTTTGTTGCCGTCTCCGATTATATGAAGATGGTTGCCGATCAGATCGCGCCTTGGGTTCCCGGCGGGCTCATGACTTTAGGCACCGACGGCTTCGGCCGCAGCGACACGCGTGAGAACCTGCGGCGATTTTTTGAAGTCGACGCTGAATCGACGACGGTGGCGACGCTTTACGCGCTACACCTAAAAGAAGCGTTTCCGGCGACGGTCGTCGACCAGGCGATCAAGAAGTTGGGCATCGATCCTGAAAAGTCATTTCCCTTTTGCCTCTAATCCCTAAACTGACACGCCAAAAGGACAGCCGCGAAAATTCTCCATGGATGTGAAACTTCCCCAGCTCGCTGAAGGCGTCGAGGGCGGCACCGTCGTCAGTATTTTAGTTTCAGAAGGCCAGGAGATCAAAAAAGACCAGGCCTTCATGGAGCTCGAAACTCAAAAAGCGGTGGGGTCGATTCCCGCACCCAGCTCCGGCATCGTCACCAAGATTCATGTCAAACAAGGCATGGAAGTAAGCGTCGGCCAGTTGCTGGTTTCAATCGACACCGGCAGCCCGTCGGCTGTCGCCCCGAGCAACAAAGCGGCCGAGAATGCCCCGGCTAAAGTCGCGGCGGACAATAAGGCGCAGCCGGCAGCGGCGCCGCAAGCGATGGCAAACTCTGAAATCGCGCCCAATGCTTACCGCTACGAATCGAAAAGCGGCACGGCACCGCCGGCACCGCCGTCGATCCGTAAGATCGCTCGCGAGCTCGCTATCGATCTCACCCGAGTGAGAGGCAGCGAAGCCGGCGGCCGTATCAATCTTGCAGACTTGCGCGCGTACATCCAAGAACTTCAGCACATGGCATTTGAGCGGCCCGCGGCAAAGGCCTCAACGGCGAACGCACCTGCCGCGCCAAGTCCCGCAGAAGCGATCGACTTCGCCAAGTGGGGACCGATTCGCAGGGAGAAGATGTCGCCGCTGCGCCGCACCGTCAGCCGGCGCATGGTCGAGTCCTGGACAACAATTCCCAAGATCAATCAGTTCGCCGACGCCGATATCACAGCGTTGTTAGCAATGCGAAAAAAACACGCGCCAGCCTACGAGAAAAAAGACGCGCATCTGACGTTGACGTCATTTTTTCTGTTCATTCTCGGCCGCGCGCTCAAGAACCATCCGCGCGCCAACGCCAGCATGGACGAATCGTCGCTGGAAATTGTTTACAAAGATTACTGCCACATCGGCGTCGCCGTCGACACGGAGGGCGGCCTGATCGTGCCGATATTGCGCGATGTCGACAAGAAAGACTTGCTGCAACTATCCCAAGAGCTTCACACGATCACCGAAAAAACTCGGCAGCGCAAAATTGCTATAGAAGAACTGCAAGGTGGCAGCTTCACCATTTCCAACCAGGGCAGCATCGGCGGCAGCCACTTCACGCCGATCATTTATACGCCGCAGGTAGCGATTCTCGGCATTGGCCAGGGACAGGCGAAACCGGTCGCAATCGACGGCAAGATCGCGATCCGAACTATTTTGCCGCTTTGCCTCGCCTATGATCACAGAGTGCTCGACGGCGGCGACGCGGTGCGATTCGTAAAAGCGATCATCGCCGGGGTCGAATCTTTCGCCGAAGCCGATATCAAGCTCAAATAATTTCTAAACATGGAACCGATTACCACTGAAATCGTCGTTCTCGGTGCCGGCCCCGGCGGCTATGCGGCAGCGTTTTACGCCGCGGACAAAGGCAAAAAAGTCACCTTGGTGGAACAAAACCCGCGCCTCGGCGGCATTTGTCTAAACGTCGGTTGCATTCCTTCGAAGGCGTTGCTTCACGCTACAGAGATTCTCCGCGAGACGAGAGATTCTGCCCTGCGCGGCATCGAGTTTGGCGCGCCGAAAGTCGACGTGGAGAAACTGCGCAGCTGGAAAAATACGATCCTCGACAAGCTGGGTCAGGGCATCAAGACTCTCGCTCAGCACCGCAAGGTTGAGCTGATCCAAGGCCGCGGCCATTTTGAAGACTCCCAGACCTTGCGGGTGGAAACAGCCGAGGGACAAAAATTCATCCGTTATGAAAAGGCGATCATCGCTGTCGGTTCAAAACCGGCAATGCCCAACGCTTTCGACCTCGGCAATCCGCGCGTCATGACATCGACCGGCGCACTGGAACTGCCAGACATCCCGGAAAGTTTGTTAGTAGTCGGCGGCGGTTACATCGGCATGGAACTTGGCACGGTCTACGCTGCGTTGGGCAGTCAAGTCGTGGTGTTGGAAGCGCTGCCGGCGATTCTTGCCGGGGTCGACGCCGACCTGGCGCGGCCCGTGCTGCGGGCGGCGCAAAAAGCCTTCAAAGAAATTCGCCTCAACACCAAAGTGCTCAAGATGGCGACCGCCGGCAAGCAGATCAAAGTGACCATCGAGATCGACAAGCAGCCGCGCGACGAACTTTACGATCGCGTGCTGGTTAGCGTCGGCCGTTCGCCAAATCTCGCCGACCTCGGCCTGGAGAACACCAAGGTCAGCAAAGACGACAAAGGCTTCATTCAATGTAACGCCCAACAGCAAACCGAGGATCCTAATATTTACGCCATCGGCGATGTGAACGGCGGCACGTTGCTCGCTCATCGCGCGACCAAGGAAGGCAAGATCGCAGTCGAAGCGATCCTCGGCGAAGCGAGCGCCTTCGAAAACGTCGTGATCCCGGCGGTCGTCTACACCGACCCGGAAGTCGCCTGGTGCGGCTTGACTGAAAATGAGGCGAAGCAAAAAGGCATTGCGATCAAAGTGGCAAAGTTTTTGTGGGGCGCATCAGGTCGCGCGCTGACACTCGATCGTCCCGACGGTTTGACCAAACTGATCATCGAGCCGGAAACCGAGAGAATTCTCGGTGTCGGCATCACCGGCGCCGGCGCCGGTGAGCTTATCGCCGAAGGTGTTCTCGCCGTGGAAATGGGCGCCACCGCGCGCGACATCGCCGATTCGGTGCATCCCCATCCGACCTTGTCGGAAACTTTGATGGAAGCGGCGGAGTCTTTTTACGGCACCGCAACGCATACGATATCGCGCCGCGACTAGCGAGGCTTCTTGGCCCGCTCCAATTGATTAAATACCTGTCCGCGCAAACCCCAATGAGCGATCAACCCGCGCGCTTATTTTTAATCGACGGCAGCTCGTATATTTTTCGCGCCTTCTTTGCCATCCCGCCGATGACAAACTCCGCGGGCCTGCCGACCAACGCGATTTTTGGTTTCACCAACATCCTGCTGAAGTTACTCAAGCAGTATAAGCCTGAATACATCGCTGTGGCCCTCGATGCCGGACGCAAAACTTTTCGTAACGAGATGCTAGCCGAATACAAAGGCAACCGGCCCGAAGCGCCTCCGACCTGATCCCGCAGTTCCCCTACTTCCGCAAAGTGCTCGACGCGTTCAACTTGCCTTTGCTCGAACTCCCGGGTTATGAGGCCGACGATATTATCGCTACACTTTGCGAGCGACTCTGCGGCCAAGGTTGTGATTTGGTTGTCGTGTCCAGCGACAAGGACTTGATGCAGTTGGTGACCAACGGCGTGAAACTGTTAGACAGCGCCAAAGATCTCTGGATCGGCAAAGACGAAGTCAGACATAAGTTCGGCGTCGCGCCTGAGCAGGTCATCGAAGTGATGGGCTTAATGGGTGACGCGGTGGATAACATTCCGGGCGTAAAAGGAATCGGCGAAAAAACCGCAATTGCGTTAATCCAACAATTTCAGACATTGGAAAATCTCTTCGCCCATCTAGACGACATGGAACAGATGCAACTGCGCGGCGCGGCGCGTATCCGGCAGATCCTTGAGGCCGACAAAGACAAAGCTTTTTTGAGCCGTGATCTGGCCACGGTTAAACGGGACGTGGCCATCGACGTCGGTTTGCCCGAACTTCAATTCACGGGTTTTAATATCGAGAAGGTTCGCACGCTATTTACTGAACTGGAATTTACCAACCTCCAAGTAGGCATCGACGACAATTTCTTCGAGCTCGGCGGGCATTCACTCGCAGCCATGCGGGTGGTCTCTCGGGTCATTAAGCATTTCCAACTAGAACTGCCACTTCAATCTTTGTTCCAAGCGCCCACGGTCGCTGAGATGGCGGCCGTCATCACACACAATCAAGCGAAGCGGGCAAGCGATGCCGAGCTGGCGCAGATGCTGTGCGAGGTGGATGCGATGACGGAGGAGGAAGCGCTGCGGCGCGTGGACGAAATTAATTCGACAGTCTCCAAAGAGTAGCTCGCCGTTACCTGCCGTTTGATCGTATGCGACCTTACAAGGCGCCAAGTGCGGTGCGCATCCTGGCCATCAACACGCGCCGCGCTCTGGAAACATTAGACTTATCCCTGACACACCGAGGCGAGATCGCGGACTAGCAGCAAGTAGAAAAGGCAAAATTAATAATTGATGGACGAATACTTATTACCCGCCTGTATCGCGGTAAACCTAGTCACTCCAGCCATACAAAATTGCCGGGTTGTCGCTAAGAATTAACTTGCGGATACTTTCGTCCGGCACCGCTACGAGGAGAAAATCAAGAAGATCAGCGTCGTTGGGGATCGGTACCCGAACACCTCCGTGTGGCCAATTCGTCCCCCACAAGACGCGCTCGCGCCTGGCGTCGATAAGCGCCTGAGCCACGGACACCATATCGGAATAATGGGGAGGCCCCTCCTCCGAACGCTGATAAAAGCTGTAAAGATTGATCCAGATGTTCTCCTCGGATCGGAGAACCCGGAGCAGTTCTTGAAATTCGGGATCGTTGATTCTTTTATCCGGTCCCGACCGCGCCAGGTGATCGAAGAGGTAAGGCATACCGAGTTTATTCAGCGCTGGCGCGACGCTAAGCGCTTCAGCCAGCGATGTCGCTTGAAACTCGACGTGCCAGCCGAACCCGGCGACCCGCGGCGCTATCTTTTGCGCGGTTTCGATCGAAAGCGCATCCTTGCCGTTGGCTTTCATGCGAAAGCCAGTAAAACCGCTTTCCTTCAACTGCGCTAGCTCTACGTCAGTGATCGCCGGATCAAGCAGCGCGAGGCCTTTAAATTGCCCTTTCATGTGCGCGATCGCATCCGCCGTTACCCGGTTGTTTGTGCCGTTGCCGCTTCCGGTCACAATGACGGCGCGCTCCAGACCCAGCGTGCGATGCACTCTGAGATAATCCTCGAGAGTCGAGTGTTCCGCCGGCGTATAATGGCGGGCGGGAGAAAGCGGGTAGCGATCAAAAGGTCCGTAGATATGGAGATGGGTATCGCACGCTCCCGGCGGCGCCTTGAGCTTCGGCGCTCTGGTGTTTGGGTTTGGCGGCCGTACAGGTTTCATCGCGTCTTGGTCTTTCAGAGTCGCCATATAGGTATAGACAATTCAAACCACCTTATTTTCTGCCCGGACCTATATCGCCGAGCCCGCCAGCCGTCAAACGCAGGTGCGTTTCTTTTCAGCCCGGCACGATGCATTTCGCCAAAGGCTGCGCGAGCTTCAATTCACCGGCTTTGATATCGAGAAGGTTCGCACGCTATTTACCGAATTGGAATTCACCAACCTCACCAAGCTGATCGAGAACGGCGGCTGAACAACGTCAGCATCCGCAACCTTGACGCGCTTGTCAGTAAAGAATCAAAAAGCTGCCTAACGAGAACATATTTCATCGATTCAAACTGCCGCCTCAAGAATGTTGATGTCCTAAAGCCAACGACTGCAACGCCGCGTAGCAGCCATAATGCCAGAATCAAACTATCAAAGCTCGGCGTCAAACCTCCTCCAGTCTAAGCAATTGAGTGCGACTTCTGTAAAGGGCTATTTCTGTTGAACGATTAGATTTTGCCCCCAACGCTGGCGAATTGTATTGTTTAGGTAACGTCATTGTCCAAGCGTAAACTTAGGCAATAAGCGACACGTTTTCTTCCACGTACGCAATTCCGGTAGGTGAAATCTGAACATGGCTTGAGAGCTGATTGAATTCCAATAGTCGTTCCCGATGTGCGGGTTGTAAGACATCGCGGCGATAGACAGTAAGGTTAGAATGCTCAACCCATTTGAAAAGATCCCTTTCAGGTACGCTTCCAGGGATCGAATAAAGCAAAAGGAGTGTTTGCAATTTCATCGGCAATCCTGTCTTGAGCACCCGACGCACCTCGCCGACTTCCCAAATCACAGGGATTGTTCTATCGATTAGAGCATCAACGATTTCGGTAGCTTCCTGCGTGTTAATGTCGTGAAATACGCGAATCAGTTCTGCTAATATCCATTTTGCCGACTCCATCACGAGAGTTGCGTCCATGTGGTTGGGATTAACATCTCCACCAACATGTCCAACTCCCCTGTTGTTACGAATTTCATACAGGGAAACTAGGACGCGGGGAATGTGAACTCGCACAGACCGCGGAAAGCGTGCTTGGTCGGCGGCCTCCAGATTCTTACAAGCGTCAAACATATTCTTGGGTTTGGTTGGTTTAGATGCCATCTTGCCGTCTACGTAACCCCGCAAGATGGTATAGACAACCTCACAAAACTTTCCTCCGTTTAGCTCAGACGGTTCCCAGCGCCTTTCGCGGAAATTTCGAATTATATTGCTAAATGAGTTAAGGAGTGGTTGGCGTAATTCCTCTGGTATTGACGCCAATGCAGAGACTGGGATAATTGAGATAGCTGACCTCAATATTCCCATTTTCTGGGACAAATTCTCGTTCGCCTTCGGGCTTAAGCGGAGCCAACTAGTGCCTGTAGAATTGAAGGAAGGTGCTTTCAGATTGACGGAGGCATTCGGACCCGTGTCTCTTGTGACCTAATTACTAACGTCAGCTGAATGAAGATTCATCTGAAGAGAAGATATCTGCAATGCCTGATTACCGTCAAAGATTTGTTAGTTGGCGCCCTCCTCAAAGTCGCTCATCCCAAATCAGATCGGTTCCTTTGGCTTCGGTGCTGCTGGTCCACCTGCCAAATTTCCAATCGAGATCGAGTTGGTATTCCACTCGACCTAGCGGCCGTGCTCGCCTCTTGCGACACGGAGGCCTAGTCTTGCTTTCTAAAGTGCCCTGCTCGTTTTGATTCAATCCTTTGGGCTCAGCTCGATCGCGATGCGATTGGGTTCATTCATAAAGAAATCTCTCTGTCAAAAGCTCAAATGGGACCTTCGCTACTAGTCTATGAGTAACGAGGTAAAAGTAGTCTTGGAATTTGGCGTGAAACTGTGGCAGATTGACCCAGGCTTGAGCCGACAAATCCCCGCGCCGAGAGAGCGAGGACAGCGCGTTGATCAATCACGAACGAATTAAAACATTTCCTCATCGAGTTGATTAAAATCGACAGCCTGTCGCGCCAGGAATTGAACGTCGCGCTTCGCCTCAAGCGTGAGTTGGAAGAGCTCGGCGCCGCGGTATCGATCGACGACGCCGGCGAAAAGGTCGGCGGTAATGTCGGCAATCTGATCGCCAAATTTCCCGGCAACGCGCCAAAAAGCCAACCCCTGCTGTTATCCGCGCACATGGATACCGTGGTGCCCGGCGAAGGCATCGTGCCGATCCTCGACGGTGACATCCTGCGCACCAACGGCAAGACAGTCCTCGGCGGCGACGACAAGAGCGGTGTGGCGATCATCTGCGAAGTACTGCGCGTGATCAAGGAGAACGGCCTACCCTGCTGCCCCATCGATGTGGTCTTTACGATCTGTGAAGAGGCCGGCTTGATCGGCGCCAAATGGCTCGACGTGAATCGGCTCAGCGCACGCATGGGCCTCGTGCTCGACAGCGATTCGGTGGGCTTTCTTTTCACCAAAGCACCGGCGTCCAACCGTATGGAATTTCGCGTGCACGGTCTCGAAGCCCACGCCGGCATCTGTCCGGAAAAAGGCATCAACGCGATCAAAGTCGCAGCCGAAGGTATCGCGCAGATGCAGTTGGGCCGCATCGATCATGAAACCACCGCCAACATCGGTGTCGTCGACGGCGGTATTGCGGTCAATATTGTCCCCAACCTAGTCGTTATTAAAGGTAAAGCGCGCAGCCACAGCAGTGAAAAGCTGGCAGCGCAAACCGAGCATATGCAACGCTGCCTCGAACAAGCCGCGGCGCGTCACTCGCTCGACTTGGACGGCAAGCATCATCAAGCTAGAGTCGAAGCCAAGATCGAGCGCGACTACGACCGCATGGACGTGCCCGAGAGCGCGCCGATCGTACAACTGGTCCACGCCGCGGCACGAAACTTGAATCTTGATGTGAAAACCGGCGCCACTGGCGGCGGATGCGACGCCAACGTGCTCAATCAAAAAGGGCTCGTCGTCGCCAATCTCGGCACCGGCATGCGCGAAATTCATACGGTCAACGAATGGCTCGATCTTAAAGATTTCTATCTTTCGGCGCAGATGGTTTTGGAGATCGTCAAACTGAATAGCGGGAAAATCTCGGTGAAGAGTGAAAAGTAGGGAGACCCCGCTTCTGACTCCTCACCTCTAACTCCTGACTTCTAACCGGGTTAAAGCCATGCAAGCGGATGAAATTGGACTGCTGCTCAAACAGGAACAAGGTCAGTTCCTTGCCTTCTTGAGCGCCTTCGAATATCGCCGCGGCGCCGGCCAGAAAAAGCGCGAAGAGGAACTGGCACGTGATATCGCGCGGCTGCTTTCCGGCATGGCCAACGCTGACGGCGGGACTTTACTCGTTGGCGTCGATTCGGATAAAAGCGTTACCGGCATTCCCTACGATCACGACGAGCTGCACACATTGATACAAGCGCCGCAGAATTTACTCAGGCCGCAACTGGCACCGTCGTGCGAAAAAGTCCGCCTCGGTAATTTGCAGCTGCTCAAATTCGAAGTCGGTTCGGCGCTGGAAATTTATCGCGTCGCCGGCGGCCGATCGTTTTATCGAGTCGCAGCGGAGACCGTGGCGTTGCCGGCGGAACAAATCCAAGCACTCAAGCAAGCCAAGAAAAACGTTTACTACGAACGCCAGCAGGCGCTCAATGCGACATGGTTCGATCTGGACGCCGAGCTGATCAAGTCGTTCGTCGATAAAGTATCGCCGGGCGCAGATCCACAAGTGCTCCTGAGTCAGACATATCACTTGCTCGATAACTCCCGGGCGATTCCCACCCCTAACACCGCGGCGTTGTTGCTTTTCGCCAAAGATCCGACCCGCTGGCACCCGCGCGGCGGCATCGATTTCGTAAAATACGAAGGTGCCGAGCGCCAACACGGCGCTTCGCTCAACGTCATCAAACGCATTCGCTTCGAAGCGCCATTGGTGCGGCTCATCGACGAAGCCGTCGGCCGGATCAAGGAACATATGCGTGAGCGGACGATTCTGCACGATCTATTTTTTCGCGAACGGCTGGAGTATCCGACCTTCGCCTGGCAGGAGGCTTTGGTCAACGCCGTGGCGCACCGCGACTATTCCCTCACCGGCGCGTCGATCGAAGTCTGGATGTTCGACGATCACATCATGGTCCGGAGCCCCGGCCCGCCGCCGGCGCCAGTGACGCTGGAACAATTACGCCAGCAGAAGAGCCTTCACTTCTCGCGCAATCCGTTGATCGTTCGCACGCTGGCCGACTTGGGTTATCTGCGTGAGATGGGCGAAGGCGTGCCGCGCATGTTTCAAGAGATGGAAACCTATGGTCTCCATCCGCCGGAATTATCCATCGAAGGTTTTATTTTCACCGTAACGTTGCGCAACGCGCCGGTTTACGACGAAGGAACCTTACGCTGGCTGAACCAGTTCAACACTGGGCAAATCAACATGCGCCAGCGCCGCTTGCTCGCTTACGCCTATTGCCACGGCAAGACATTTTCCACGACCGAGTACGAGCGCATCGCCGAGGTCGACCGCGACATCGCCTATCGTGACATTCGCCTCATGGTCAAAAACAATATCGTCGCGCCGCTCAAACCGAAGAGCCGGAGCTATCGGATTATCGAAAAGCTCTAGCCCGGATTATTCACACTACGAGGAAAATTCACTACACTGTGTCGATCGAGGTGCGACCCTAGAGGAGCGAAGGCAGCGGCGCGAATATTTCATCCTATGCTCGGCGCTCGGCACGAAGCTTGACCTTCTCAATGGTGATCTCGGAGCTAACTCGCCCGGTTGCCGCTTCGAGGCACAGCTGCTTTGCCTTCGCTCCGGAAGGGTTGCACCCCGATCCCGTCCGGCTGCGAATAAACCGGGTTAGTTATTTGCGAAATGAACTTTTCTCAATTGATGAGCTTGGCCGGCGGCCATGTCGAAGCACGCATCGTGCAGAGCGCGGCCGAACTAGGAATCTTCGACGCGTTGGGCGCTGAACCCAAGCCCGCCGACGTTCTCGCACGGCAGCTCAAGTTAGAGGCGCAAGCCACCGAGTTGCTGCTCAACGCGTTGACGGCACTCAATCTGCTGCAGAAACAAGCGCAGCACTTTTCGCTTGCCGCAGTATCAAAGCTGTATCTCCTGCGCAGTTCGCCGCATTTCGTCGGCGGCATGATTCAGTTCGATGCTTCGCTATGGTCCTGCTGGGAAAAGCTGCCGGACGCGCTGCGCACGGGCAAGGCCGTGCGTCCGCCGAATATGTATCAGGACGACCCAGCGGAAACCGCGACCTTCATCAACGCCATGGATTCGCTGGTCAAAGCGCGTGGCGACGCCGACGTACTGGCCACGGTCATAGATTGGAACGGCGTGAATACCATGCTGGACATCGGTTCCGGCCCGGCAAGCTACCCGATCGCGCTGTGCCAACGATTCGCCAGCCTCAAGGCGACTATTTTCGATCTACCGGCGACGCTGAGTATCACCGAGCGCTTCGTGCGCGATGCCGGCATGACCGGCCGCATCGGCCTCGTCGCCGGCGATTACCGCAGCGATCCGATCCCGGGACGGTATGACGTAGCCTTTCTTTCCAATATTATCCACGGTGAAAATTCGCTGAAGAACCAAGCGCTGATTGAGAAACTCGCGGCGAATCTCAATCCAGGCGGCCAGCTAATCATCAAGGACCATATTCTAGACGAGAGCCGCGCTAATCCACCGGTCGGCGCCATCTTCAGTTTGTTAATGCTACTCACCACCGACGGCGGCCGCTGCTATAGTTTTAGCGAGATTGCCGCGTGGATGAACCACGCCGGGCTAAACCAAGTACAGCAGATTGATTTAGCGCCGCCGCTCACTTCGTCTTTGGTCATCGGCACGCGGTAATTCGTATTGGGGATATTTGTGCTACAGTGATTTAGAAGTCGCAGGGAAAGCCAGGTAACACGCCATCGACCCATCGGAACAAGACGCCAAGACCCAGGCGGTGATTGAAAACCTCAAGCCCGCTTGCATCTGCAATAAAATCCGCAAAGGTACCGTCATCAAGGCGATCCAAGGGGGCGCCAAAACCTTTGAGCAAGTAAGCAAACGCACTGGTGTCGGTACCGGCCCCTGCGGCGGCAGACGCTGCGGCTCACTGGTCCGCGGCCTGTTAGGCGAACCGGTAACCAACTGCAGCGACTGCGGCTGGCCGGTACTCGTCGGCGCTCCCTGTCCTCGTTGCGAATATGCCCGTATGGGCGCCTAGCTCGCTATCAGCCTGCACCGACATGTTAGTTCGCTATGCCAGCGCGATATTGACTCTCTCCGGAGCCCTCGCACTCATTCTCGGTTTGCTCTACTGGGCGGGTATGGCCGTGGCTCTCATGACGATGCATATGGCGCTCGGATTTTTAACCGTTGGCACGCTCTGGGTAATCGCCATTGCGCAGGCTGTTAACGGTGGGAGTTGGTTAATCGCTGCCGGCGCAATCATCGTCGGCGCGGTTACGATCATTTTCGGCCTGCTTCACGCCGGGCTCATGGCCGGCGAGTTTCACTGGGTTGTGCAATCCCTTCACTTGACCTTAGGCATTCTTACCATCGGACTGGGCCACATGGCAGCAGCACGTCATCGAAAAGCGCTGGCTGGGAATGCGTGAGGTTCGACGCTGGCGTTCGCGGATAACAGAACTCGATCTTCACTCCTCGACGATCGTATCAGGCAACCTTTTTTTTGTCGGCGGCGAGCTTTTTCAGGAACCGCTTGCGCTGATCAGCGCAGGAAGTCGCTTTGTCCTCCGCCGCAGCTTCCGATTGGCATGCCAAACAGACCGGACAAATCGCCCCGCCGCAGGCGCAGCGCCCGCTGGCCTTGCCCATGAGGCCGGGCGTCGTGCCAAACGTCTTGTGACAACGGCTACAAATAATTTCTGCCGCAGTGTCAAGAATTTCCAAGTCGTCAAGGGGTGCGATGTAGCGCATCGTCTGTCCGACTACAACGACGCGGTATTGAAAACTCTCCTTGGTCGACGGCGGCTCCAGCAAGGCGCCATTTCTCGTGAAGCAGGTTTTGATCGTGGTCGTACCCTCGATCTTTCCCTCATAGCCCTTCTTCTTATGGCGCACCAGGGTGCCATCGCGCAATCCAATTTCTATTTTTTCGATCATATAAACCTCCGTTAGGAAAAAAGTCTCCAAATGTTTACAGCTTAGCAGCTTGGCAAATAAGTCTCCGGGGCCGATTCAATGTCGGGTGTTGCCATGGGCTCAACAATACCTCGCACGGCATTTCCAACGCGCAGCCGAATTAGGACGCGAAAATGTGGACATCCTTATCCTCAACGCGCCGGCCGCGGGTGATTATTTTCACGATACTACAGACGTTGCGGCTGACGTCGCCGATACCCGCCGCGGGAAATCCGTCTTGAATGTATCGGCCCACAAATTTGTCCTCGCCCAGGTTAACGATCTGAAGATAATCTTTGTTGTCGCTGCCCTCGAAATAGTGCTTGGACCCTGGCGCCGGACGGTCCAATTCAGTTTGCAACGCGGTTGAAATCTTGATTCCCACGAACAACTTTTTAGTCAAATCAATCATCCGTCAAACTCCTTCGTCGCTCAGCGCTTCCCGCGAGCGCGCCGGTCCGGTCGAACCGAAATCGTCCGCTGATCAAACGACGAGGCCGTAAGCCTATCGGTCGAAAGAATCCCCACGTTGCAATTCTAAAGCAGCCGACGCGCTTAATTTGCTATCTTTAGCGCAATGCCCACCGGCAAGGCAATATCGCCGATGCTCAACGCCGTGCCGAGTTTCTCTAATTCCCAGGACGAAACCGTGTCCTTGGCGACAGTTTCCTTCGCGCTGGCATCGGTTTTTTTATCGGCCTGGGGCGGTTTGATGACGTACTTTACGTTATTACCGTCGCTCAAGGTCAGCGAAAGGACAAGTTCCTTGCCTTCTTGGGAAGCAAGCGTTTGTAGCGAAGCGATGCGATTTGAAAGCGCGGTTTTATCGACCGTGATGTTGTAGAACCAAATGAAGGAGCCGATCGTGACGATCAGCAGCAGCCATGCGTATTGGCCAACCCTTTGCTGGCGTTTCATCGACGCTTTGCGCTGGCGATCGAAGAACTGGCGGAACGAATCACGTTCAATCGACAATCTTTTGGTCGGGTCTTGCTCTGCGGAAGTTGCCGGTTGATCGAAAGACAGGCCGATACTGTTTAGCACCATGCCGAGAACTATCAAACCCAGCGGCACGAGAACGATAACAATTGGATGCATAAGACTCCCTCTGAATACAGGCTACAAGTCGAAGCGCCTGCCGATATAGGAAGAGGGAGGGGTAGGCAAGACCGGGAAATATTTCGACGTGGCATTCACGCCGCAGTCCATGCCGGTGAGGAATCCGTATCCGGTCTTCGCCCTCTTGCGCGCCACTAGCGTCAAGGCATGATCTACTGAGAGTCTATAGGAACCCCGTGCCAGTAGCAATCGCGAGAGTAGGCATGACAATTTATGAAGAAATGTGAAATTAGTTGCAATGCTCGACATCCGCAATCCGCCCTAATTGACAGAAGTCTCAGCGATCTGACGTATTAGACCGGCCAGCGTTCCGTGCGATAAGCCTGTTGCCAAAATAGGAATTCATATCGGCTGCTAAGGGCGAAGTTTTCTGACATGCGGTGCTTTTCATTCTTATTTGCCTTGGCGCCCAGCCTATCCATAAGTTGAATCTGTTCACGCACCGGCCGCCAAAAACCCTCCGACGCGTAAGTCTCGATCCATTCGCGATAGATCTTCGGACTGCGCGGGCGGTTTCGGTACAGACGCTTGCCCGCTTCACCATAAATCCAATAACAAGGCAGCACCGCAGCAACTAGCTCGCCGAGCGTGCCGCCGCGCGCGACCGATTGGAGATGATCGATATAGGCCTGCGTCGCCGGCGCCTTGGCTACCTTGTCTAGCTCGCGCTGCGACAAGCCGTGCGTCTTGCCGAAATTCGCGTGAAAGGTCCGTTCCACTTCCACCGCGCCAAGCGCGTGGCGGCAAAATAATTCCAACGTTGCCAAATCCGGCGACTTGGCACCACCCAGACAGAGCACTTGGGCGAAGTCGAGCAAGTAAACGTAATCTTGCAGGATGAAATAGGTAAACCGCTCCATCGGCAGTGTGCCGGCATGAAGCTCAACGAGAAAAGGATGATTCTCAATCGCGCGCCAAATCGGGGCACAACCGTCTTTCAGTTCAGCACTAAATGTTTTCGCCATGAGCCGATTTCGTCCTTGGAATCCGCGCACCATTGCGCGAGAACTAGCCGTTAGTTTTAGTAATGCATATCCGCGTTGACGCCGCCGGACACCGAGATTGCTTCCCCCGTAATGCTGATCGCTAACGGCGAGCAAAGAAACGCCACCACTTGCGCAACATCGTCCGCACTAACCAGATGGCGAATCACGCTGCGCTGACGCAGCTCTTCGAGATGCGCATCGAGAGTCTTGCCCTGACGCTGTGCTTGATTGCGAAAACGCTCCAAGACCGCCTCGGTGACCGTCGTGCCGGGATAAATGGCGTTGACATTGATGCCGAACGGTCCGAGCGTATTCGCCAGAGATTTGGTCAGCGCGACGCTGGCGATATTGCGCGCCGGCGTGCTGATCGCCGTACCTGGGGTGCGCCCCGCGCCGCCGCTCAGGTTGATAATCCGGCCCCAGCCGGCTTGCTTCATGTACGGCGCCGCTTCCCGGGCACAGCGATAGTAGCCGAGAAATTTTTCTTCGAAATCCTTCACGATCTGCTCATCCGTGATCGTATCCATGCTGTCCGGGATCGTGCCGCCAACGCGAGCGGCGCAATTGGCGAGTATATGAATGCCACCCAACGCGCCCGCCGCGCTGCGAACGAAAGCTTTGATCGACTCGCCGTCGAGCGTATCGACCACCAGCGGAATGATTTTGCGGTTGGTTTCTTGCGCGATTTCCATCGCTGCCTCGCGCAGACGTGCTTCCGTCCTGGCACCAATGGCGACGTCGCACCCTTCGCGCGCGAGCTGGCGCGCGATCGCTTTGCCCATTCCGGCGCTGCCGCCAGTAATGATCGCTTTCTTATCGCGCAGCTGCAAATCCATAAATGCTCCCCGACATGCGTGACCCTGCGTCCCTCCGTGTCGCCCGTGAGGGTGCGAATTCGAACTACTTCGTTCGCTTGCGCACCTCGATACCCGCGGCTTCTTCCTGTAGGCGAAATAGCGACGCCGTGCTCTGCTCGGACCAGCCGCGGCTGATCGCGTGAACCATGATCTGTTCGACCAAAGCGGCGATCGGCATCGGCACGTTATGCTGGCGCGCTAACTCGGTCGCCAAGCCAACATCTTTTCGCGAGAGGCCAATGCCGAAGCTTGCTGGCGCATCAAAGTTACCTTTGAAGACAGTATCTGAAAAAGTTTTCACCAACTGACTCAGCTGAACATCCAGTCCCCAGTGCATGCACTGCCAAAGTAATTCGGGATCGACTCCGGCCTTTGCCCCCAACACCAAACCTTCACCGATGGCCAGACCGATGCCGCGGCGAACCAAATTGTGCGCCAACTTGATCACGGTGCCCGTGCCGAGTTCGCCGGTGTAAACAACCGTGTCGGCGAAAGTTTCGAGCAGCGGTTTCACTTCCGCGTAGACTTCCGGAGCACCCGACGCCAGCACCTGCACGCTTTTGTTAGCGATGCTGCGCTTACCGACAATCAACGGCGCGTCGATCACGCGCGCGCCGCGGAGTTGAAATTCGCCGGCGATTCGTCGGATGAGATCCGGACTGCTGCTCGAAAGATCGACGTAAATGGTGCCGTCGTGAACACCATGCACGAGGCCGTCGGGCCCAAGCGCCACTTGCTCGACTTCCGTTGGGCCGGGAAGCGAAGTGAACACGACCGCGCATTCGCGCGCGACTTCCGCCGGCGCAGCCGCATAGCGTGCGCCGCCGTCAACCAATGGTTTGATCGCGGTTAACCGAACGTCATGAACGACCATGGCCTTGCCGGTCTTGCGAATGTTTGTGGCAATGACGCCACCGATGGTACCCAGACCGATAAAGCCGACTGTTTCCATTTCAGCACCTCATAGCAACGCCTATTTCAATCCGTAGCTCGCGGCTATTTTATCGATGAATCCATTCTCGTCGAGTTTGCGGATCAAGCGGCTATCGATTAGGTCCTCGACTTTCACATTGGCAATCTTCGGATTGAGCGTACCCATCAGTCGGCGCAGGACCACACCACAGACAGCACACCACAGACAGGGTCACACACACAGACAGCACAGACAGGGTAACAGCACAGACGGGTCAAGTCTTTACTCTTGCTGCTTACTTGCTTGCTTACTTACTTACCGCGCCCTTTTGACGATCCGGCTGAGCGTCGAGTAATGAAGCTTCAGATGATGCGCTACCTCCACCTGGCTATAACCATGTTCATTGACCGCTTTCGCAATCGTCTGGTCCCGTTTCGATCTCTGTTTGTCTTTGGCGCCGAACAGTCTCTGAAGCGTCGGCCGGCCGATCAGCCGCTGCCCTCTGGGGATCTCTTGGATCTTCTCATATCCTCTCACATGCCCCTTGAGCGCTTCGGCGAAGCCTTCCTCCCCCAGTAGACTCTGCGCTTCTAAATTCTCCCATATCGAGGCTCGCCCGATCCCTTCGCTGACAAATTGACGATATTTGTTCTGCGCCGATCCTCGCCGGTTGCCAAACTGCCCCAGCACTTCGTCGATCATAAGACACCCTGAGGCCGGCGATTGACCGGCGGTGGCTCGATAGCTGCTCCAGGCCCATTCCCTAGGACCCTTCGCCATGCCTGCAGCCACCGGGTTAAGCACCACGTAGCGACAGACTTCGAGAAAATGGCTGTCTTTCTGAATCAAAATCCCCTTAAACCGCCCTTGAAACAAATGCCCCACCCGGCGGTGGCGCCGGTTATACGTTTGGGTATACACCCCGTTTAACTGGCGCATCCCTTTGGACAAGTTGGCATCGGCGGTCTCCACCACCAGATGGTAATGGTTATCCATCAAACAGTAGGCGTGGCACAGCCAGTGAAATCGCTCGATCACCTGCGCCAGGGTGTTCAAGAACAACTGACGGTCGGTATCGTCCCTAAAGATCGCCTTGCGTTCGTTGCCCCGGGAGGTGACGTGATACAACGCTCCGTCGTATTCGATCCGTAATGGCCGCGCCATGCCAACGACCCTACGTCAATCAATCGAGAAGATCAAGATTCAAGACCTGACCCTACTTCGTGACCGAGAAAAGTCTGTCGCCCTTTGTCTTCGATGAAGATATTACGGTGCGATTGGCCACGGTTCATGACGTTTTATAGTAGGCGCCGGGGTATTCGATTCGATAAATTTTGGACAGAAATTGTAATAAAGTCTTACATGTAAGCTTCAAACTCAATTTCGCTGCTAAGCGATGCGCGAGGCGCACGGACCATAGACTCGATGGAGAGTTTGGGACATTGAGTGAGAAAAAGCAGCAACGTGTCGCCGACTAGAGCGTGGAAAGCGACACTGGCAAGTGCGTTCACTCGAGTGGTTGGGGCGAACGCGGAAAAATTTTTAAGGGCTTCCGACGGACGAATTTAGGATGACAACGCTTCTACGATTCGAGCGAACTCTGCGGCTCGGATTCATAGACAAAAAAATTAATTCACTCGAACTTCTTGCCGCCAAGATAAATCGTCTGTATCGAGCGCATATTGGTTATGTTGTCGAGCGGATTTTTCTCCAGGACCAGCAGGTCAGCGGCCTTGCCGTTGGCCAGCGTGCCGAAATCCTTGTCGATCCCCAAAGCCTCGGAGGCGCCCTTGGAAAAGGATTGGATCACCTGCATTGGTGTCAGGCCTGACTGCACCATTAACTCCATCTCCCGGTGCTCGGAAAAGCCCTGGATGAAAAAGCGGTCGGCGGCACCGCCGCTATCGGTACCTAACGCGATGCGCACCCCGCCATCCGAGAGTTTCTTCAAATTGGACTTGTTCATCTCGAAGCCCGCTTTGAACAAAGCGCGCTGGGGATGTTTCGCCTGCTCGGCACGGATTTTAGTCTTCAGCACCGCCACGCGCTCTGGCGGCACGAACTTAAGGAAGAAAGGATCGTCGATCCAGGCCGGCGCGTCGCCGTATGCAAAAAGAAATTCGTCGCGTATTAATGTCGGAATTAGTGTCACGTTGCGCTGCTTGAGGAGCGCGATCAAATCCGCATCCACCTCGCGGTCGCGGATATTGTGGCCAAGGATATTCAAGCCTCGCTCTACCAGCATCCTCGCGTCGGCGAGTTCGTAGGCGTGACCGAAGGTGAGCTTGCCGTGCTTGCGCGCCTGGTCGAGGACAGCTGCACAAAACTCGGGGCTGAGTTTTGGCCGTGTGCCGAATCCCCCGTCCACCCACACCTTGATGTAATCGGCGCCCGCAGCGACGGTTTGGTCGACTTTGGCGCGCGCCTGCTCCGGTGTCACCACTTCGGGATCAGGCGCGAAACGATACTTCACCGTGGAAACCCTCGCGCCGCGCAACTCACCCTTCTTCTGCGCTTCGCGCACCTGTACGACTTCGTCCGGATCGGTCTGCATGCTGGTCGCGGTGGTTACGCCGTAGAGCGCGTACTGGCGCAACTGCGGCTCAGTTTTCGCGCCGACGTGGCCGTGGGCGTTGATGATGCCCGGCACGATGAACTTCCCGTTGAGATCGAGCACGCTGGCACCGGTCGGGACTGGTGTTTTTGACGCCGGCCCGATATCGCGAATTCGACCGTTTTCCATCACGACGGTGATATCCCTTTGAGCCGGCGCGCCAGTGCCGTCAACTAGAGTAGCGCGACTGAGGACGGTGACTTGTGCCGGAGCGGTTGCCGCAACCAGCAGTCCCGCCAAGAGAAAAATCAATGTGCTGCGATTTCTCATTTACCTCCTAACTTCCCTCTTGAATCTACTTTAACGTTGCGTCCATAGGACTTCGGACAATTTTGCTTCAATGCGCGACGCTCAGTCGAGAATCTGCGATCTGGTACGGAAAAAGCGATTGGCTCATTACTTGGTGCCAAGCCAGCCGTGTTCGGAGAGGTCAACCGTCACGCCGTCCGGCACGGTGAACTTGACCTCGACGTTGCCGCGCTTTGCCATCTCTTCGGTTCCCGGGTAAGGACGATGCACGGCGCCCGCCTTTTCGATCCGCAAGCGCGCCTCAGCCATGTCCTCGACTTCGACACCGAAGTGATGCAGGCCGGTGTACCTGGGGGCACCCTCCGTGGTGGCAGGGTCGTCGTATTTAAATTTCAGGATCGCCAGGTTTACGTGGCCATCGCTCAGGTAGTAGCCCTCTGAGGTTGGGGTGTTGACCTTACCGACTTGCTTCAAGCCGAGGCCTTCCATGTAAAACCGCGCAGTCGACTCTGGATCCCGGGTGCCGATCGCAATGTGCCGTATCCGTGCCATTGTCCACCTCCGATTTCTAGGTTGATAAATTTCGAACGGGTCGTGTGCTTAACTAGAAAATGTTCTCCACAATCGACGATGGCCGCAAGTTATTCGCTCTCGAATCCTGCAACGCAACCTCATCAATGACCGCGCGTAGCGAGCTCAACGACGTTGTCAACGTCGGCTCGAAGAGTTCGGCGAATATGCGGTAACATTCTTTAAGCACCTGCGGCTCGCGGTTCAACGCCGGCAACTGCTCGCTGATCGTTTTGAGTGTCGCCTGGGGCTCGCTTTTGAAAAAATGAATACTGTCGCGGTAAACGCCGGCCACTTGCTTGACCACCTCAGGATTTGCAGCGAGAAATCGCCGTGTGGTCGCAAGCGGCACCCAGTGGCAATCAAGATCGAGCGTGTCGGCAACGATGCGCAAGCCTTCTGCTTCAGCGAGGAATGCTTTCTCCGGCGGTAAGAGCGCGGCGTCGAGATCGCCCGTACGAAGCGCTTCGAAACTCCGATCGTTGAGACCGAGGTCGACAAGCTCAAGGTCATTTACGCGATCGAAACCCCATCGGCGTAACAGCGCGAGCATCATCATGCCCGCCATCCGGCGCGGCTGATTGATACCTACTTTCTTTCCTTTGAGATCACCTACCGAAGTAATCTTTTCGTTTGCCACCAAGTAGAAGGCCGGACGATTCAAAACACCACCGATGATGACCAGATCATTACCGTTTAGAAACGAGAAAATCAGCGACGGCGCGTTCGGAGTGCCAATCGGCGTCACTTGATTGACGATGTCTTCAACGACTTTCTCTTCGTCGAGCTGATTGATGATCTCAACGCCGATGTTCGCCTTTGCAAAAAGCCCGGCGGCCTTGCCGACATACGGCAAGAATCGGCCGATGCTCGAGGTACCAATGCCAATTTTAACTGCTTCCATCTGTCTCCTCACTCCAACTGCAACGTCGCCGGTTCATTGACCATACGCTCGCCCATTCCTACATGACGCAATCTTTCCCAGAGCCGATCGACTTCAGCTAGGATGGCTTCGTCCGATTGCGCGATATCGATCAAATGGGCGATCGGCACCCAGCAGGCGCGGCCGGTGACCCAAAACACTTCTGAACGATTGCCTTCGGGATCGAAATAATAGCAACCGAGCGCGCTGACGTGATTGACCACAGCATCGATGCGCAAACCTTCAGCGACCAAGCGCCGGTGAAATCCTCGCAAGTCATCGAGTGTGCCGACACGCAACGAAATTTGATTGATCAGTCGCGCATCCGCGTCTTCAGCTCGGCCGCGGAACAGCGCGATTTCGTGATCGGCGCGCTCCGGATCGGTACTGAAGAAGACAATGCCAGCCCGCCAGTTCTGCTTGGTGATGCGCATGCCGAGCGTGTCGCGATAAAACGCCACCATCTTTTCCAGATCGCGAACATAGATGCCCACGTGCCCAAGGCCAATAACCGCCGTCATGATCGCCTCCGATCGCGCTTTAACTTATATGTCATCGCCTGACATCTAGCCTTGTATCGTCAATGGCTGGAAGCATTCAAGCGGACAAGGTCACCGCTTTTCATTAACGAAGCCGCAAGTTAAAACGCAATTGGCCTGTCGTTCCGTTGCGATAATTGATAAAAGAGACGGCGTGCAATCATTGAGCAGCGCTGAACCGACAACCAAGGGATCGAAGTTTTTCTACGGCTGGACAATTGTCGCCGTCGGCTTTCTCGCTCACATCGCCTCCGCGTTTTCCATATCGAGCACGCTCAGCGTATTTCTTAAACCGCTGTCGAGCGATCTTGGCGTCTCGCGCGGCGTCTTTTCCCTGATCCGCACAGGCGAGGTCCTGATCGGCGCCGTTGCTGCGCCGCTGGTGGGCACGCTCTTGGATCGACACGGCAGTAAGTGGCTCATGGCCGTCGGCGGTGTGGTTTCTGGAGTCGGCTTTATTCTGCTCGGTCAGGCGCGCGACTTCTGGCAATTCCTGTTAGTCCGCTGGCTGATCGTCAGCCCCGGTGATGCGCTTATGGGCCAGATGGTGGTGAACGTGACGATCTCGCGCTGGTTTGTACGTATGCGCGGCCGCGCCCTCGCCCTCGCCGGCATGGGCCACGGTCTGGCGAAAGTCGGCATGCCCTTGTGCGCCGCTGCGCTCATTGTCTACGCGGGCTGGCGCGGCACTTGGGTCGTCTTCGGTTTGTTAACGCTGGCATTGGTCGTCGGGCCATCGCTACTCTTCATGCGCCGGCGTCCGGAAGACATGGGGCTGCTGCCGGATGGGAAGTCGAGCACGGAGAACGAAAGTAGCGCGGCTACGAAACCCGCTCACCGGAAGAAAGGCAATCGTGCTGCCGACGACGACATCGTCTGGACGCGGCGTGAAGCGCTACGAACTCCGGCATTTTGGCTCATCGTTACGACCTTTGGCGTCGCCCATGTCGGCGTGAGCGGATTGAACCTTCATGTCTTCTCCTTTGTCAGCGATCAAGGCCATCCGGCGACGGTGGCGGCGCTGGTCATGAGCACGATCGCGATCATGCAGTTCAGCACGCCATTCGTGTGGGGAGTTTGCGCTGAGCGCATGAATATCGGCCGGGTGATTATGGCCAAATTCATCATTCAAGGGGCGGGGATTTCACTGGCGTTGTCCGACCCTGGGTTAGTTTCCTTATACGCCGGTTTTTTTCTTTATGGCATTGGCATGGGCGGCACGTCGATATTGGCGGAATTGATCTGGGCCAACTATTTCGGTCGTATTTCACTTGGCAAAATACGCGGCATGGGCTCCCTCGTTACGCACGCTTTCAGCGCCGGAGGCGCGCCGTTCTTCGGTTTCCTGTTTGACGCCACGCAAAGTTATCTGCTTTCGTTTAGCATCTTCATCGGCCTGCTGATCGTTTCAGCCGTCTTGAGCCTTTTTCTTCGGCCACCGACGAAGTGACATGTGATGAATTCGCGAAATAGTATTTCGAGAATCGAGCAATGACGAACAATAGTAAGCAATCGCCTTGACAGCTGCGTAAAGCGTTTTCTATAACAGGTAGCAGATACGCATCTCTCGCAATAACTCGACGATAGCTTGGAGGCTCGTATGACTGACCATGTAAAAAGTTTCTTACCTCGTTTCCGTTATGGCGTGATTCATCCGCGCTCACACGAAGGGCGCGCCCGCGGCGCTGGTTATCAATTCTACCGGCTGGTGCCACTGGATGTCATGGAATTTTCCGCCGTGCTAGGGATCAGCAACTATACGCCGGAGGCTGTGGAGAAAGCGCTTGGCAATTTTTGGACGTGCGTCGACACGCTCGCCGACGAAAAAGCCCAGCTGATCATCTTAGGGGGCGCCCCGGTCTCCGCCGCGCTAGGCCGTAAGCGAGTTCTCGAATTGCTCCGTCAGGCAACAGACAAGAACGGCATTCCCACCGACGCACCGCTTGAAGCGCTGATCGCTTCGATGAAGCGACTCGGTTTAACCAAACTGGCAATCGGCAGTCGTTGGGCCGATCCGGTTAACGATGCGCTGGTGCGTTACTTGACCGATGGCGGTATCGAAGTCGTGGGTATCACCAAGCGCAACCAATGGGGTGCCGAGTCGGCCGCTATGTCCTTGGAAGAGGGTTTGAATATGGCGCTCGATGTCGGGCGTGAAGCGGCGAAGTCGTTTCCCCAAGCGGAAGCCATTTCAGTGCCGGGCGGCGCCGCGCTGTGCCTCCATGTTATCCCGGCACTGGAGGAAGAATTCGGCAAACCTGCGTTTACCAACATGAGCACCGAAGTGTGGAACGATTTGGTACGCCCCGGCATCATCAAACCCATCAGCGGCTGGGGCCGGCTGCTTTCACTGGGAAGCTAAATCAGTAAACCACACAGATTCATGCGTTTTAAGTGGCCGATTTTGCGACATCCGTAAATTCATCATGTGCTAACTTGCGATATTACGAACAAATCAGAGAAATTGGCTCACGAATCGCCTGCCAACCTTGACAGGGTAGATTGCCGTCCTTACCTTGAAAGAGGCGAGCTGCGTATGTGTCGGAGATCGTCTAAAGCATGGACCCCATTGCGAATTCGACTTGAAAAGAACACAATCCGATTCCTCCACGATTAACAAACGGCCCGGCCTGAGTATTAGCGCAGATTTTGAACAGAGACGGGGGTTTGAACGTCTAATCTACTATTCCGACCTTGCACAAAACTCACTCGGTTGAGGAACCTTATAGGTCGTTGAGCCGTTATTTGAGGAGAGCATCATGTTACCTGAATTGCACACAGAGAGAGACTTGGAAGAGAATCGAGATAACCGCGATTTTTCCAATGTCGAAAACCACGAGCCGGAAAGTGAATTCGGCGCCAAGCCGCGTGATGAAGGCGAGCCCGAAACCAAAGAGTCGGACTTTGCGCTCAGCTCGGTGCAGCAATATCTTCGCGATATCGGCTCGGTCCACTTGCTCACGCGCGAACGCGAGATCGAGCTCGCCATGGCGATTGAGAAAGGTCAGCAACAAATTCTTCACGCGCTGTTTTCGACGCCGATGGCATCGCGCTATATCGGCGAGCTCGCCCAAGCAGTAGCTACTGGAGAACTCGAACTCAAAGAGGTTTTAGAAAAACCAGAGGTCGACGACGAACTAGCGAGCAATCACCTGCTCGATCCCAAGCCATTCTTGCATACCATTGCCAAACTGCGCCGGCTTCGTCAGAGCCAGGACCTAATTGACCGCGAACTGAACCACAAACGGCTCTCCAAAATCCGGCAAGCGGCGCTGACCCAAAAACAAGCGGTATACATCACCAAGATTGGCGATCTGATCAAAGAACTTCACCTTGCCACCTCTCACATCGATGAATTGGTCGGCCGTTTAAAACAAGCGGCTGCGCGTATCGAGTCGTTGGAATATCAAGCTCGAAGCGCGAAAAAATCAAAGCGGGAAGAAACCGCTGAGATGCTGAAAAGAGTCGTCGAGTCGGTCGGCCTGCCCGCGGCCGAGATCATCGCACGGGCCGGAACCATCGACGCCGGCGAAACCGTCGCACGGGTAGCGAAAAAAGAATTCACCGAAGCGAACCTTCGTCTGGTCGTCAGCATCGCCAAAAAATACATCAACCGCGGCTTGGGTTTCTTGGATCTAATCCAAGAGGGCAACTTGGGTCTCATGCGCGCCGTCGATAAATTCGATTACCGTCTCGGTTTTAGATTTTCCACTTATGCCAGTTGGTGGATTCGCCAGGGCATCACCCGTGGCCTGATCGACACCGGAAAAACTATCCGTATCCCTGTGCATCGCGTCGAGTCGCGCAACAAAGTGCTCCAAACCGCGCGTGAGATGCAACGTAAACTCGGCCACGATCCAAGCCCCGAGGCGCTCGCCACAGAGTTGGGGATGTCGGTCGCGGATATGTTTAAACTAGTGCAGACTCACAGCGATCCGGTATCGCTTCAGACTCCGGTATGGGAAGACGGCGATGAGCTCGGCGATTTTGTCGAAGATCGCATCAACCCTGAACCGGAAAGCCGCGTCATGGACGGCATGGTGTGTGCTGAAGTGAGAAAAGCGTTGGCCGTGCTCACGCCGCGCCAAGAAACCGTGCTGCGGATGCGCTTCGGAATCGAGCTGCGGCGTGACTACACACTGGAAGAACTTGGCGAGAAATTTGCCGTCACACGCGAACGTATCCGCCAAATCGAACAGAAGTCACTGCAGATCTTGCGCAATCCGAACCGACGCAAGCCCTCGGTTTCAGCCGGCAAAGAACCGGACCTGAGCGTCGACCTAAACTGAGCAGCCGACCGGGATTAACCGATCGCCTTTCAGGTTCAAAGTTCGACGATACAACCACTAAGGCACCGGGCAGCAAAAACGTGGCGAAATTCGCACCGATCATAGATACCGACCGGTCTTCACATAACAATCCAGCTTGACTGACCCGCATTGCGCTTGGCCACCTGGCCTACGGCTGTGCGGCAAGCTGCCAATTCCAAACTCTTCGGTTTCTGCGTTCGACAGATCAAGAAAGTAATCGCCGCAATTCTTGTGCTCGCCCCGCTCTACAACTGACACGGCAAAACGTTAACGAGAAGAACCGGCTCACCGCGCACCACTTTGGTAGCGCTTAGCCAGATCATTTTTAGGAGCCTTGCGAAGGCGAGCGCGCGTCGCTGCGCATCTGCCCGCACCCCTTCATCCACGTTTGTCTCGATCATGGCGTGATTGGCATCTCGGTAGACGCCGATCGGCTCTTCCCCGCGCTGAACTCTAGCAATTTCATTCTTCATCAGCTCGCGCAGCATGATCACACCTTTGTCGCGCAGCCTAGATCAATCGTCGGACCATTGCGCCAATTTCGCTCACGCCGTCACGTTGCGCCCGGCAACTATTTTTTCTCGCCGCCCGAGCGCTGATCCGGGCCGCTGTCGGCGTAACCTGGCTCGATCATCGAATCGATGAAATAGCGCCCACCGTTGGCAACGACCTCGGCGCCGCGTTTGAGTGCCTTTGCCAAATCTTCAACGCTCGACACCGGCGCTTCGCTGTCGAAACCTTGGGCCTGCGCCATCGATACTAAATCCACACGCGGATTGTCGATCTGCTGGCCGATCCAGCGGTTTTGCGCCGGACGGCTGCGCATCTGCGCGACCCGCTCCTGGTGCATCTCGTCGTTGAAATAAGACCGGTTGTCGGCCACCACGATCATCACCGGAATATCGAAATGCGACGCGGTCCACAGTGCGTTGACACCCATCAGATAATCTCCGTCGCCGAGCACACCGACGGTTAGCCGGCCGCTGTCTTTGAGCGCCAAGGCCGCGCCGATCGTGTGTCCCGGACCGGTACCGACGGCGCCGCCGCCGTCATTGCCCATAAACGACAGCGGGCCGTCGAAATCGTAAGCTTCTCCCGGCCAGCCGATCGGCAGACGCGAGAACGTCACCGGTTTGTTTTTAGCAAAAGATCGCACCGTCATCGCCATGTCCCACTGGGTCATCCGCGTACCGCCTTTTGCGGCAGCGGCGACTAAGGACGCCTGATTCCAATGGCCAAGCTGCTTCATTGCCGGCCGGCGCTTGATCTTGCCGTCATGCTTGACGGCCATTGCTTCGAGCAACTGCGCAACCAATTGATCGGGCTCAGCGAGAATGGGTATGTCGACGGCAGCGAGCGCCTGATGATCCATGCTCCAACCATTGGTGCGATAATTATCGACGGAGCAGTGAACGACTGTCTTACCGGTCGGCTTCTGGGTTTGCGCATCGCCAAGGGCCAGACGCAAGATACCGGCAAGGTCCAACCAATCCAGACTCATGATCAAATCCGCTTTTTCGATCAGCGCCATCGCGCCTTTGTTCGGCCGCACGCAGGGCGGCGCGACATGCAACGCGTGTGTAGTCGGAAAAGCCGCTGGATCATTGCTGCTGGTCAAAACGGCGGCGCCGATCGCTTCGGCGAAACGCACGCGCCGTTCCCAGTCCGCTTGCTTGCGCGAAACCCGGCCCATGAGAATCAGTGGAAACTTTGCTTTGCCGATTGCTTTGACGACTTGCGCCAATGAATCGGCGGGTACCGCGGGCGTCGGCGCCGGTCGGAAACGCGCCGGATCGGGAATCGAGATCTCCTCGGTGAGCGGCGCTTCCTGCAGACCGGCATCGAGGCAAATATAAACCGGTCCGTAGGGCGCCGTCCGGCTGATCTGATTGGCTCGCAACACCGACTCCACAGCCGCTTGCGGCGACGCCGGCTGATCGTCCCACTTGGTGTAATTGCGGATCATCGACGCTTGGTCCTTCGCCGTATGAATCCAATCGATCCACGGCCGGCGCCGGTGCGCGTCCACCGGTCCGTTAGCGCCAAAAATAATCATCGGTGTGCGATCGCACCAGGCATTGAAGATCGGCATGGTCGCGTGCATCAGGCCGACGTTGGCATGCAACGCCACGGCCATCGGCGTCTCGGTTACTTTGCCATAACCATCGGCGATGGAAACCGCGTGCTCCTCGTGCAGACAGATAACCATCTGCGGATTGTCGTTACCGAGATAGTTGACGATGCTGTCATGAAAACCGCGATAGCTGGCGCCAGGCACCAGCGCGATATACTTAAGGTCGAGCCGACGCGTGACTTCGGCGACCACGTCGCTGCCCCACTTCATTTGCGGCTTGCCGAGATTCTGCGGCCGGTCGATGGTCGATTTTTTCGTTTGCTGATTGCTCATCTTGAGCGCCCGCTTAGTGGTTTTCATTTGCTTTCCCTTTTTCGTATGTGAGTGGTCGTCAAAAACAATGACCGCTCGGCATACTGACCTTTTGCAACGAACGGCTCTACCTCGATTTGCGAATTAAGCTAATTGACAGCGATCAGACTCGATTTGTTCATGAGTTGTCCCCGTTGAAGTATTTTCGTTCGTATAACCGATGGCATGCCGAATGGCCACAATAATGCGATGATGATTAACTCACCTCTTAAGGCCGGCCAAATGGCGCAACATCTCTGGCAACGAATACAAGAGAACGCGCAAATTGCCCTGATCGGCGATGGCGACATATTTCCCGGTGGGGTCGATGGCGATACCGTCAGCCGACTGAAAGTCGCCGACGAAACCTAACAAATATTTAGGATTCTCGCCGGTCAAATCGAACACCGCGATACGCGTGTTCTGCACATCGACGGCGAATAGATAATCACCCGTCACCGCGAGCCCTTCCGCCTTGCCGCTGAAAACTTGAGCGCCGAAACCCGCGCCCGGTCCGATTGCCCTGCCGGTTCTCCGATCGAACATTTTGATTTCACCGCTGCCCTCGTTGGAGACAAACAGTTTATTCTGATGCAGCACGAGCGATTCCGGTTCCTTGAGCATGGGCTCGCCGCTCGCCGGCTCCACTTCCTGCAAATTAAAATTTGGGTCCCGCTTACCGCCGGGCAGGAGCCGATAAACGCGACTCGTGCCCTTATCGGAAATGTACACCCCGCCATCGGCATCGATAGCGATTCCTTGGATGCCGTTGTATTCAATTTTATTACTCGGTCGCCACAGACCGTCGGCGCAGCGCGGCGCTTCCTTTGTGCAAAAACGAAAGGGGATATTTTTCTCCGGCTGCACTTTGCCTGCGCCATCGAATAGCTGAATGCGTTGATTACCCTGATCGATGACATAAATCAGACCGTTGCTATCGACAGCGATGCCTTGCACTTGATGGAAAATCTTAAAGCTCCCGAGAGTCGCCGCCAGCCCATGGCCGAATTCTCCGGCAGCTGTTCCCTCGGCGCCGATGATTTGCACTGACTGGGTTTGTTCGCCGAAGCTGTAAATCTTGAAGCGCGCGTTATCGGTATCCCCCGCCACCAATCGCCCGTCGAGTGTAAAGGCGACCGCGTCCGGCTGATCGAATTGATCGAAGCCGCTGCCCCTAGCGCCGCCAACCACACGCAGCGGTTGGAGCCGCCGTTCATCCGGTCGCAGCAAAACGGCCTTTTCGATACCGCGGCTGTAAAGCGTCATGGGATCGGGCGCGAGGCGCACCTCCGCCGACAAGGAATCTACAATGCGTTTGATCTCGCCGAAATGGACCGCTGTGACGCGGCTCGCGATGGGCTGAATCTCCAGCGCGAGAAACCCTATCTGAATTTTTTTTCCACTAACGCCGACGAAGGTGCCTGCCAACAGGCTGACTAAGAATTCCGCTTTTCCGCGGCGTTCCAGCGTGACGCTGTGTTTGGCGTACTCCGCCGTCAGCAGAATATTTTTGAACTCCCGAGTAGTTGGCACGGGCAGACCGCTGCGCAACGCTGGATCGTCCAGCTGCCCATTGCCAACCGCCAGCACCGTACGAGCAGGGAGCGCCGCGGAATGAACGATGTTCGCGGCAGAGTCCTTGTTAGCAGAATGACCGGCGTAGAATTCGACTCGCGCTTTACCATCAAAGCCGTCTTTAACGCGATAAAACATGCGCCGTTCGAAAAGGTATAGGTCGGCGCTGTCGAAAAACGTTTCGCGATAGCGACGCTCTCCTGCCGCAACAACCCGATAATCTAAAATCTCTTTGCGCTCGATGACCTTGGCAAGTCTAAATTCCTCATTGGCGAAATACAGCAGGCTGCCGGCCGGTTGAGCCGAGCTCGCGCTCGACACCATCAGCAGCGCCGACAAAACGATCCCAGTCCCGGCGAGAACGCGACAGAAATCCGCCGGCGCACGAAGCGAATTTGCAATTAGCTTCAGCTTTTTAGCAAAACTCATTGGACGGTTACTTGCCAGCGCTTTTATCGCAGACTCGGGCATGGGCCAACAATTCCTCCGGCATGCTGACGATCTCGCCGATGGGAGCGCGCCAGTCGATGGCTTCCCGCCACGTTCCGGCGCTATCGTGGCCGGCGACGCGCACGAGCATTTCCGTCGATGGTTTGCCGGCCATGCCGTCAATCCGTTGCAGTACTGATTCGAGCGACTCACTGCCTTGCCGACGCAACTTTCCCGATTGATCGATTAATTTTGCCGGCCGCAGTCCCGCCTTATAGAGCGCGGTCAGCGAGCGATTGTTTACCGTCACTCGCTTACCGTCCAACCAAACGAAACTGACGGGCACGGCATCCGGCGTGATTTTTCCAGATTTCAACATGGCCGCAACATCACTAATGCTCGCCTTTTGAAATATACCTGACCCGCTGAATTGCGATTGCACGGTTGCCTGGGCAAAAAACACCGGGCAATCACTGCTGCGCGGCGTCAAATCGTATTTGCCCATCAGCTCATCCAATGTCTTGCTAATCCTCTCGGCGCCCTCAGTTTGGCGCACCGTCCGATGAACGCTTCGTTCGATTCCGACCAGCTCCTTGTAGATCGCCTGTGCGGTGCGCTCCGAGTCGTCGTTTTCCGCCCCATGAGCGACTCCCGCTCCAACTAGAATCGAAACGGCAAGCGATCGATAAAGAACTTGCCCGATGGACTTTTTCGATAGCCAGGTCACAAACTTCACGCCAACCCCTCACTTGCGCTTTTTATCGTTGCCGCCGCCTGACGATTTTTCCCGCTCGGTGGTCGAGTTGAGCGCTTCGACCATCGCGCCAGCCAGATGTTTCGTGTAAGTGTCAAGATCCATCGCCTTTAATTGCTCGGTAGAGCATTTCAGAAATTCCGTCCTGGTCGCCTTTTTTGCCCTTTTCATAAGCTTGCTCCAATGCCCGCGTGACCTCGAGTTTTAATGTCTCGCGGGAAAACTTGCGCGCCGTCGACTTGACGAAGTCGACATCAGCCACCACTGCGTTGGCCATGCCCCGGCTGTTATCGATGACGGCGAATGAAAGCCGGCGGTCGTCCTTAAAGTTGTCAGCGAGCCTGGGAAAAGTTTCCAGCGCGCCGACGTGAGAGTTGACGTAGACGTCCAACGGTAACGTCCGGCCGCCGCGTTTGGCGCGCGGCAGCATACCGTCGACGAACGAGTCCATCGGATCGCGATAGACAAACACCAGGCTCACCATGCGTCCGGCATCGAGGGCTTGATTGACACGCTCTAACGCTGAACGATAGCCGGCGAAAATGGTATCGTAAACGATCTCTGAGGCTTCCACCGCATTGCGTAGGTCCGAGAGGTTGCGGATACTCGTGGTCTTGCCAACACCGGCGCCGCCGACGACAAAAACCACCTGCCGGCGCCGCTTCGGCGGGGTTTTTTTAAGCAGCGCGCGGCGGTAAATCTCCCGGGTCAGCGCGCTCGCCGGTTCATGCACCGCATCGCCCCAGCGCGTGCGCGCGTTTACCGTGGCGCCATCCTCCGCATCCATTCCGCCCGGCGCATAGTCGATGGACAGCTCGCGCACGTTGTCGGTGTTGATCTCCGTGCCGTACTTGGCGTGATAGCGGGCAATCGCCTCATCGGTGCGGCTTTCTAAATATGCCGCGAAGCGCGCCTCGACCCGCCGTTGCTCTTCCGACAGGTTTTGCGCTTTAACGATCCGCAGCTGGCCTGGGTAGAATCCCGGATCCTGGGGCGGCGCGCTGACAGTTGTGCACGACAAGAGCGCGCACAACACGAACCACAACGCTCCGTTGAGCGGCCGTAGCTGGTGTCGGCGTGAGATGCGATCAGGTGAAGAAATCACTGTGGGCGTCAATGAATATCGCTACGACTCAGCGTGAAATTAACAGCGGAATAATCCGGCGAGCAGCGCGGCGTCAAGCGCGCAGCTCGCCGGTCCAAGATAGCCTTTAATCGCGATCGCACGCACTAAGCTTTGGCATATTTGCCGGTAAGCTGCGACGTGTGACCTTCCTCCCCTTTGTCGTGGCGTTGCAGGCGGGTCTCCCGCGCCCAAGTACGCTTGAGATCATCGCGAACTTTCACATGCAGACGGCCCAGCGGTTCGGTTTCAATCTCGATCTGGTCGCCGTCCTGAAACGGATTGAGGCCGCGGTGGTTGGTGCCCAACGCCAGCACGTCACCCACCTCAAGTGGATGGATCGACGTAATCCATTCGATGCAGCGGGGAATTTTATGCGCCATGTCACTGGTGTTGTAGTTCTGCATCAAAGTGCCGTTGTTCCACAATCGGACCTGGAGATTATGCGGGTCCTTAATTTCGTCAGCAGTCACGATATAAGGTCCCATGGGACCGAAAGTGGCGCGCGACTTCATTTGATAAAAAGTGTTTCCCGCCGGCGGCAAGCCGCGCGCCGAGCCGTCGATGAAATTCAAATAACCGAAAACGTAATCCATCGCCTTAGCGGCAGGCACGTTGTCCGCGCGTTTGCCGATGACGAGCGCCATCTCGGCCTCGCCTTCGAAGATCGGCGCAGGTACATCGGGCAATATCATCGTGTCGCCGTCGCCAATGACGGAGCCCGGTGATTTATGAAAGGCGTTGATGGGCGCCGGCTCTTTGCGCGTGCCGTCTTCCATATAGTTTACCGCCATGCAATCGATATTGACCGGCCGCGGCAGCGGCGGCCGAATGCGCACCTGTTTGAGCGGCACGCCGGTGCCGGCCGCAACCGCCTTTTCCAAGGCGCCGCGATGATCAGCGAAGCGCTCGATCAAACCGCTAATCAAATCATGCGGGCCAAGGTGTGGAATATCGTGCACCACAGCCGATACGTCGACGACGTTGTCGCCCTTGACCACGCCGAGTTTGAAATCGTCGAAGAACAGAATCTTCATCAATCTCTCCTATCCATTTTTTAATTCACGCTACTGTAATACTAAACCGTAAAAATTGTCGACCTTTACCACCGATCGATTCCCATCGACCAGCGGTCCAAACTGGCGAGATACTCGCGGAACAAAACCATGCGCATCGCCACCGCGCGGCGCACTTTGTCTTGGCGCTCTTCCGTAATGGCATAACGTTTGAGAAATTCTTGCGGCACACTACCGTGACCTTCTTCGTCCTCGGTGATCTTGCGATAGGGCTGCTTGATCCACTCGGGCACGTCCGGCGATTTAAGACACATTTGGATCAAGTAGTTGGCGACGGTCTCCCCGGCCAACGATAGTCCGGCGATGCGCTCGCAGGTTTCGTTGAGCCCTTCCATGGCGTTGAACATGGCGATCTGCGCCGGCAGCGGCCTGTAGTCGAACGGCTCGGCGCCGAGGTCGCGAAGCCGCTTGGACAATAATTGCGCATGGACCATCTCTTCGTGAGCTGATTCGGCCATCGTCGCTTTGACGTCGAGCTCCGGCGTCGTCCTGAGCCAGGTGCCGAATAAATCCGCGGCTCGCAATTCGTTAAACAGCCGGCTCTGCATGACCCGAATGCGTTCCGCATCCGTGCCGAGCGGCACGTAACAATAGGCCGGCGGTTTGGCGTCGAGCTGGCGGCAAAACTCATGCACCGGCGTCAGGATTTCTTCCAAGAAATTTTCGCTATTCATGACGTTTGCTCGACTCAGCGTTCCAAGATAGCGAACTCGCAGGGTTGAGGATAGAGGATGGAAAATTGAGGATAGAAAACCGCGATCATCTATCCTCCATCAGCGATCCTCGACCCGGTAACGCTTTGGTCATACATGCCAACCCTTTTGCGAGATATCGATGCCGTTGCCCTCGGGATCATGCACGCGATATTCGGCGAAGGGAATGCGGTCGGGCCGCTTGGCGCCGCGGCGCACACCGGCCTTCTCCGCGCGGGCCTGCATCTCTTCATTGCTTTTGACATGAAAGCCAAAATGATTGAGCCCCATGGGTTCTTCTTTCCTTTGGTACAAGAGCGCCAAGTTGAAATAGCCGTCGGAGACGAAGATCGATGAGCGATCGGTGCGCTCGACTTCCTTCATGTCAAGGACGCTGCAATAAAAGTCGCGCATGCGCTGGGGATTGGGCGTGTAGAGCGCGATGTGGCGAATCGGCACCGGTCTTTGCTGGTAGGCAACATCAAAAGCGCGCCGTGAAATACCGATCAGATTACCGTCGGGATCATGCAGCTCGTGATCGATGCCGGCGGCGGAATTCACCTCGTGAACCTCGCGGTCAGCGGTCTCTACATGGGCCAGTTTTAGTCGCACCGACTCGGCGCGGGTGGTGTCGAAACCCAGGTGGCGAAATCCTTGCTTCGCCGGCTCGGTCTCGCGCATCAACGACAAGTTGAACGTGCCATCGGAGAGAAACACCACGGCGGCGTTTTCTTCAATCTTTTCGAGATCGAAGACCTCTTGGTAGAAGCCGGCCAAACGGACAGGATCTTCGGCGGCGATTACCAATTGACGTAACTGGGGCATAAACGCTTTCTACCTTTCTGTGTTGGTGGCGCGAATGTAACACAGGACTCGCGCAAAATCACTGCAACCATTTCGTCGCGCCCTAAGCTGCGAAGCGTTCCGCGGTTTGCGCCGGGCGCACCGGCAATAACAATTTAAACACGCTGCCGACGCCTATTTCGCTGGCCACTTCAATCTCGCCGCCGAGAGCCGCTGCGAATTTCCTACAAAGGCCAAGTCCAAGTCCAGTGCCGCCGTAGTGACGCGTCGACGAACCGTCGAGCTGGCGGAAGTCCTCAAAAATAAGTTCCTGATCCTCGCGCTTGATGCCGATACCGGTATCGGCCACGGCGATTTCAAGAGTGCCACGCTCACGCTGTTCTCGGATCGACAAATCGATGCGGCCTTTTTCGGTAAACTTCAGCGCGTTGGTGAGCAGTTGGACGAGTATCTGCTGGACCTTTTGGCCGTCGCTCTCGATGGTATCGATGGCCGATTCGATGTGTATGCCGAACTCGATGGGCCGCGCCCGGATCAAGCGCTGGGTCATCATTTCAAGCGCGCCCAATATTTCTTTGAGCTTGACGATCTCGAACTGCGCTGCGGTGCCGGAGATCTTCGCTTCCATGCGCGAATAATTCATCAGATTGTCCATCAAGCTCGACAGCTCTTGACCATTGTTCACCAGCTTGTCGAGAATCGCGCGTGCATCCACCGGAATTGTGAATTCACGCAGGACTTCACCGAATCCAATAATCGTCGTGATCGGCGTGCGCAGTTCATGGCAGATGTTGGCGACGAAGTCCTTTTTGACGCGATCGCTTTCGATCAACTTCTTATTGCTCTCCTCGACGCGGCGATAGGCCTGTAGCGACTCTTCGTAGAGCCTGCCGTTTTCCAGCGACAACGCCAATTGTTCCGTCAGTGTCGACAGTAAACGGTAATCGGCGGCGCTATACTCACGGCCCGATCGCTTGGCGCTAAACGACACGAAGCCGCGAACTTCACGCTGGTACACCAGCGGCAGCAAAAGTTGCGCGCGCCTGCGCTCGAAAAGTTGCAGCATCCGTTCCCGGCGCTCGCCGAACTGCGGGTCGGTCGACACTTCATCGTGGGAAATCACGCGCCAGTCATGATCTTTCCAGAGAGCCAAACAATCGCGCTCGTCGGCTGCGCCCGCGAGCAGCTTCTCGCCCGGCGCATCCGTCGCGGCCGTCAACCATTGATCGGCATCTTTCGTTCGGTAGAAAAGCTCGGCCCGCTCGATGCTGAGCGGCGTAACGACGCGGTCGAGGAATCCCATAGCTATAGCTGGGGCGGCGGACAAAGTGCGGAGAAAATGGCTCACTTCGCCGCGCACTTTCTCTGGGTCGTAGTCTTGCTGATAGATGTAGCGATCGACGACTCCTTCCAGCCAACCGAGCAATGGATTGAATAGAAGTACGACGAGAACGGCAAACAACATCAGAACCAACGGATCTTCGATACTCTCGCCGGCCCATGGCGCGACCAGAAATGCCACGCCGGCATAGAGCGCGAACAAGACAACGAGCAAGGCGACGCGGCTGAGGGCTATCTTAAAAACCCTGCCAAGATCGAAGAGAGTGTATTTTAGTAGCGCGTAAGCGACCGAGATGGGAAAGAAAACCGTCGGCACCAACGCCAGATTGTAAGGGATCGGCAGTTGCAGCGTAATCGTCAAAACCGTGGTCAGCGCGGGGAGTAAAAAACCGGCAAGTGCGCCGACGAACATGACGCGCAACCGCGAACGTTCCAAATCAGACTCCGAATAACGTAACGCCCTTCCGGTAATCACCAAGAACGCCAGCGCGCCGACAAAGACATAACCGTAAGCCATACGAAATAACAGCCGCCAAGTCTCCACCGCGGCGAAATAGCTCCAGCTATTGAGCAGGGCGATGGCGGTGCCGGCACCATAGATCGATGCCACGACAAGCCGATTGGGCGCCGTTTTGCGCTGGCCTCGACTGAGCAGCAGCGCCAAGTGAATCGCCGCGCTCGGTGTCAGGCACAGCGCGAAGATACGGATCTCTTTGGGCAGCCAACCCTCGGTCATGAAATCGAACGTGGTCTGAAACCATACGAACACCGCCATGACCATGAAGCAAAGCGGCAAAGCTACCGGCGACGGCGCTCGGTAAAAATACGGCACTACGCCGATGACGAGAAACGCCAGGCCAATGACGATATAGATAGCGAAGCTCAACAGCCAGTCGCGCACAGTGAAACTCTTGGACGTAATCGTCAGGTCAAGCCGCTGAGTGTTGCGCATCACCTGATAATTGATTTTTGAGCCCGCCGGAAGATGACGAACGCGGTCATAGAGCTCGGCGCGGCCGTTGAGCACACTGCCGCCGACGCTGACGACACGATCCAAGGATTGCAATCCCGCCGCCATTCCGTCCCAACCGGGAACGGAGTATGGAGCGACCGTCAAGTTTTGATAAATAAAAAATCCCGGGAACGGTTGATTCAACCAGCGGCCGGACGACACCAAAGTCTGGCCTAACAGGACAAGAGCCAAAATAGCCGTAATGAAAAAGAGCAGCCGCCGTTGCCGAGAATGGTGACCCATTCGATCCCCCTCACGAGCTCAATTCAATGTGGGGGCTTTATCAGGGCTGGTCGAACGCTGTCAAGGAATGAGTCGAGCGCGCCTGGGACGCGTAGGAAAGCAGCACGGTTTGGACTACACCTTCGCAATGGTTTCGCTCGGCAGGACGATGCGGGTCTGGCGCCCGAGAATTTCGAGCAGCACGGCGACGCGTTCGCTGCCTTTGAGCTTTTCATCGAAAATCGCTTCGAGGCCGGAGAATGGACCTTCATTGATGCGCACGGTATCACCAGGCTTGGCTTTGACCGGATCGATCTCGGCAATCCCGCCGGGGCAGCGCTCTCGCAAGCCTTCAATGATCTCTTCCGACACTTCGGCAACCCGGCTGCCGAAGGTTAGAAAGTCTTTCACTCCGGGTGAATAACGCGCGGCTTTTCCGGACAGAACCATATCGAGCCGGGAGAATACATAACCGGGAAACAATGGCACCATCACCCAGTGAAATTTGCTGCCGATGCGCCGGCGCGCCCGCATCCACGGCAAAAATACCTCCAAGTGCAAATCGTTAAAGCGTCTCTCGACATCCTTTTCACGATTGACTTTGGCTTGGATGGCGTACCATCGCAGCCCCGGTTCGATCTGTAGCGCTTCTTGCGTCATAGTAATCGACACTCACCGCGATAATGATTTTCAACCGCTGCTCGCGTTCGTCGATCATTGTAACAGAGGATGCGACGCTTGATAACCATCGGACGATGCAATCAACGATCGTTTTCTCGACGATAAACCCAGAATATTCTTGACTTTAACGCGAAATAACGTTTCAATAAACCTCGTCGAACATCGGGTGTACTGAAGATCATGTTCTTGGCTGTCGTCTAACGACTAGAATGCCAATTGGCGAGCCGACCGCATTATAAAAGGAGGTCGCGTGCGAGCCGTAACATACTCCCAGAGAACCCTTCGCGCCGTTACCGGCATCGTCTCCTTTTTTCGCCGCTTATTTTATTCAAGGTGATGCACGAATCACGCATAGTGTTTTCGTCTGCTTGGTGCCCCGTCATCGCTCACAGCGCATTGCTATTTCCCACACATCCAGGGTTTGGCTGCATGAGTACGTTCAAATTAACGACTTTCTTTAGCGATACAAAAAAGGGAGGCTGTTGGAATGGACCATAATAAGGAATTTGAAAAACTGATCAAGAAAGACCGCGACGAGCATCAAGCGCGATCGTGGCGCGGCAATCTGCTCGGTTATCTCGATAAAGTAAAGTCGGACCCATCGATAACAAAATTAGCCCACGCCCGCCTCTACGACACCCTAATCAAAACTGGCATCCGCGACATCCACGAAAACCATGATCCCCATGTCCAACGGCTCTATAAAGATGAATCGGTAAAACTTTATGATTTTTTTGCTGAAGAATTCTTCGGCATCGAAAAAACCATCTCGCAGATCGTGCGCTATTTCCACGCCGCATCGCTGAAAGGCGAAGAGAGCCGCCAGGTGCTTTACTTGATGGGTCCAGTCGGCTCGGGTAAAAGCTCGCTGGCCGAAAAGTTGCATCGCGGCCTGGAAGAAAGCGATCCGTTTTATGCCATCGACGGTTGTCCGATGTTCGAAGAACCGTTGCATCTGATTCCGCGCCATCTCCGTAAAGAGTTTGAGAAAATGCTCGGCGTCCACATCGAAGGCGACCTCTGCCCAGTGTGCCGCTACCGACTACAAAACGAGTTCGCCGGGAAATACGAAGAGTTTCCGGTGCGCACGATGGAGTTTTCCAAACGCGCGCGGGTCGGTATCGGCGTGGTGCCGCCGGTCGACCCCAACAACCAGGACACCTCCGTGCTGATCGGCAGCGAAGATATTTCGAAGCTCGATCTCTATTCAGAAGGCGACCCGCGAGTATTGGAACTCAATGGCGCGTTAAACGTCGGCAACCGCGGTGTCGTCGAGTTTATCGAAGTATTTAAAAACGAGATCGAGTATCTCCACTGTATGATCACCGCGACGCAGGAAAAAGTCGTGCCGGCGCCGGGCCGCCATGGCTTGGTCTACGTCGACACGGTCATCGTCGCCCATTCCAACGAGGCCGAGTGGCAGAAATTCAAAGCCGATCATACCAACGAGGCGATCCTCGACCGCATCGTTGCCGTACGCGTGCCCTACAACCTGCGCCTATCCGAAGAAGTGAAGATTTATCAGAAGATCATCCGCAACTCGGACTTCCGCGCCCATGTCGCGCCGCACACCTTGGAAGTCGCTTCGATGTTCGCGATCCTGTCGCGCCTGGAGCCGACCAACAAGTGCGACCTCATGACCAAGCTCAAGCTTTATAACGGCGAGGAAGTGGTCGAAAAAGGCCGGACCAAGAAAGTCGACGTTCAGGAGCTTCGCGAAAGCGTCAAACGGGAAGGCATGTCGGGCATCTCGACGCGCTTTATTATGAAGGCCCTGGACAACGCGCTCTCCGACAACATGAAGGGTAATTGCATCAACCCGATCAACGTGCGCGAAGCGCTGATCAACATGGTCAAAGAAGCCGATCTGCCGGACGATACCCGCAAGCAATTTTTGGAAGTTCTCCAGGACACGCTTCATAAAGAATATTTGGAGCTATTGGAAAAAGAGATCACGCGCGCCTTCGTTTATTCCTATCAGGAACAAGCCGAGGGGCTATTTCAGAATTATCTCGACCATGCCGAAGCCTATATCAACAAGAGCAAGGTCAAGGACCGCAACACTAAAGAAGAGCTGACGCCCGATGAAAGCTTCATGAAATCGATCGAAGAACAGATCGCCATCATCGGCTCCGCCGCCGACGGTTTCCGCCAAGAAGTGATCGCGTATCTCTGGGCGGCCAACCGGCGCGGTGAGAAAATCGACTACCGCAGCTACGAGCCGTTGAAAGAAGCGATCGAGAAAAAGCTCGTTACATCGGTGCGCGATCTAAGCCGGGTGATCACCAAGGCGCGCATGCGCGACGAAGAGCAATCGGAAAAATACAACACCATGGTGAAAAGCCTGCTCGAACACGGCTACTGCCAGAGCTGCGTCGATGTGGTGCTCAAGTACGCGGCGAATAATCTGTGGAAGGATTGATTCCGAGCGCCGAATAGGACATCGCGGTAGGTCAATGATCTCATCGATTTTTCGTCCCTATAACTCCTCTTCCGGCCAGCGCAGCGATCGCACTGCCGGCGACCGGCTGCGCCACAAGCAAAAAGTGCGCGAAGCGATTCGCGACAACATCGCCGATATCATCGCCGAGGAATCGATCATCGGTAAAGACAAGAATCGGATTATCAAAGTGCCGATTCGTGGGGTAAAGGAATATCGCTTCGTCTACGGTGATAACTCCCCGGGCGTCGGTCAAGGCGGCGACGGCGAACCCAAGCCCGGTGACGTCATTGGCGAGGGCAAGGACGGCAAAGGCAACCAACAGGCGGGCGACAAACCGGGCGTCGATTATTACGAGACCGATGTCACCTTGGACGAACTGATCGATTTGATGTTTGAGGACTTGGAGCTGCCCGATCTCGAGCGCAAGCGGCTGCGCCAAATCGAAGTCGAGCGCTTATTCAAGCAAAAAGGCTTTCGCCGCAAAGGCATCCGCGCCCGTCTCGACAAAAAGCGCACCGCGCGTTCGCGCATCAAGCGGAAGAAGGCGACGTTAAAGCGCCACGCCATGCTGCCCTCGGGGCGCTTTCCGTTTCACAAAGACGATCTGCGCTACCATCACGCGGTTAGCGATATCCGTAACGAATCCAACGCCGTCGTGCTTTGCATCATGGATACTTCCGGCTCCATGGATCGGGTGAAAAAATACCTGGCGCGGAGCTTTTTTTTCCTGCTCTATCAATTCATCAGCACGCGCTATCAAAACGTCGAGATCGTTTTCATCGCGCACCACACCGAAGCCTTCGAAGTCACCGAAGAGGAGTTCTTTCACAAGGGCGAATCCGGCGGCACGTTCATCTCATCGGGTTATGTCAAGGCGCTGGAGATCATCGCGCAACGCTACCATCCGGCGCTCTGGAACGTCTACGCTTTCCATTGCTCCGACGGCGACAATTTCGACTCGGACAACCCGGCGGCGCTCAAAGCCGCCGAGGAGTTGACCAAGACCGCCAATCTTTTCGGTTACGGCGAGATCAAACCGCTGGGCTCGGGCTATTACGGCAGCAGCATGATTCAGTTTTTCTCGCAGATCCAAGCGGCCAATTTCCAAACCGTACAGATTCAAAAGAAAGAAGACATCTGGACATCGTTCAAGACCTTTCTGAGCAAAGACCGGGCCCGCGAGGACGCCGCCTAAACCGACTCCCATGACAACCAGTTACTCCGTCGAAGACTTGGAACGTTGGAACGAGCGCATCATTACGTTGGTCGAACGCTTCGGTCTCGATCCCTACCCGCAGGAGTTTGAGATTTGCGACCATGAAGACATGTTGTCCTACATGGTGTACTCAGGTATGCCGGCGCACTATCCGCACTGGTCCTACGGCAAAAATTTCGAGAAGCTCAAAACACTTTACGATTACGGCGTCAGCGGCTTGCCCTATGAAATGGTGATCAATTCGAACCCGTCCATCGCCTATCTGATGCGCGACAACACGCTGGCCTTGCAGGTCCTCACCATCGCCCATGTGTACGGCCACAACGATTTTTTCAAAAACAATTTCACCTTTCGGCCCACGGGCGCGCAATACACCATCGAGTCCTTCAAAAGCCACGCGACTCGCGTGCGCCACTATGTCGAAGACCCGAGCATCGGACTAGAAAAAGTGGAAGCGATCCTCGACGCCGCGCACGCCTTGTCCTTACAGTGCCGGCGCAATCTTGCAATCAAAAAACCCACCCCGAGCGAGGAACGCCAACGCAAACTGGACGAGGCCAAACCGAGCGTCGACCCGTTCAGCGCGGTCCATCGCCGACCCGAACGGGTCGATCCCGATTTAAGAAAAGTGCCGCTCTTTCCAGACGAAGATCTGCTGATTTTCGTGCGCGATCACAACCCTGAGCTCGCCGAATGGGAAAAAGATCTCCTGACCATCGTGCACGAGCAAGCCCAGTATTTCGTGCCGCAAATCGAGACCAAGATCATGAACGAAGGCTGGGCGAGCTTTTGGCACAAGCGCATTCTCGAAGCCTTGGACCTGCCCCAAGGGCTGCATCTGGAATTCATCGTGCGCCATACCCAAGTGCTGCGCCCCTCGCCCGGCAGTTTGAATCCCTATCACGTCGGCATGAAAATCTGGGAAGACATTGAAAAGCGCTGGAACAACCCGAGCAAGGAAGAAATCGAAGAGTTCGGCCCGCGCAAAAAGGCCGGCAACGAAAAGCTTTTCGAAGTCCGCGAGGTCGAGCGCGACTCGTCGTTTTTGCGCCGTTACTTGACCGAAGAGTTAATGCGCGAGCTCAATCTGTTCGAATATAATACCCGCGGCAACGAGCAAGTCGTCACCCGCGTCGCTGACGAAGAAAATTGGCGCCAGATCAAAGACACGCTGATCCAAAATGTCGGCACCGGCTCGATCCCGGTGATCAAAGTCGAAGATTCGGACTACAAGCACAACCGCACCCTCCTGCTCAAACACGAACACGACGGCCGCGACCTGCAGTTGGATTACGCCGAGAAAACAATGAAATATTTGCAACAGCTCTGGGGTTACGATGTCGCCATGGAGACGGTGATCGACGGCAACCCGACCTTTCTCTCTTTTAGCGATAACAAGCTCGCCATCAGAAAATCCATCTAGCGGCTCACTCTCGCCGCTTCCAGTTGCCAAAACTACGGTGCCGTGCGACTACAATAGCGGAACGGTCGCCACATGCCTCTAGCCAAAGATATCGCCGCGCTGCGATCATTGATTGCCAATTCGCTGGATGAAAACGCCATCGGCGACAAACTCATCGCCGGCGTCATTGGCGACAGCCCGTCGCAATATTCGAAAAGCCCCGCATTGTGGAATGCCACTTTTGATCATCTGGCGATGAACGCCATTTACGTGCCATTGGATGTCGCCGACGCGCGGGTCGGCGAACTGCTGCAGACCCTGCGGCGATCCGATCGCTTCCTGGGCATCAACGTCACCGTACCGCATAAGCTGCGCGTAATCGAGTTTCTCGACGAGCTCGATTCGGCCGCACAGAGAATCCACGCGGCCAACACGATCGTAAAGAATCCAGACGGCAAACTCATCGGCTACAACACCGACGGCGCGGGCTTCATCGATAGTTTGCTGCTGGTGGCGCCGGGACAGGGGGAAGCCTTCGTAACTTCCCTCGACGGTATGAACGTTCTGCTCCTCGGCGCCGGCGGTTCCGCGCGCGCAGTAGCGTTTCACATGAGCGATCACATCGGCAAAGGAAACCTGATCATCGCCAACCGTACCCGCGAGCACGCCGAATCTCTCGCCAGCGAAATCGCTAAGCTCGGCCGTCAGGCGGTCGCGATAGATGAATCGGAAATCCCAAAATGGGCGCCGCAAGTCGGTTTGATCGTCAACAGCACGACCAAAGGTCAAGGCGGCGTGCGCAAGCTTGCCAACGGCATGGCGACGATACTGGAGCCTTACTCTGCTTTGGCATCGGCCAATCCACCGGCTCTGTCCCTTGGGCTAAATACGAATTTCGAGCAGCAATGGCGGGCACTTGCCGAAACCGATATCGCCGCAAATAACCGCGAATCAGAATCGCTAGTGCAAACCATTCCCCAGCACACTCGCTTCTACGATTTGATTTATCACCCCGAAGAAACCGTTTTTCTCCGCCAGGGCCGTTTGACCGGACACCGAACGATGAATGGCAAAAACATGATCGTCTGCCAGGCGGCCATCGCATTTTGTCAGTGCATTTGCCGCCAGCAGCTCCATCAACTCGGCAAGGATGACCCTGATACCCGTCGGCGAATCTCGCAAGTCATGCACGCCAGCTGGTAATTCAGTGTCGTCACGACTCGACAGCCGGCCACGTTCTTGAGACCGGCGCGAGAGATTGAGCGCATCCGCCGGACTTAACCCCGCTTATGGTTGGTGCGCCTCTTTGGCTGCTGCTTTAGATTAGAACCGCAACTGCTCAGTCAGCTCGCGCATGTCGGCGACTTGCTCGATCGTCATGACCTGGCGCATCAGTGCCTCGGTCTTATCCTGACTCACCTGACGCAATGCGTTGTAACGGTATTTTTCTTGAACGTCCGCGGCCGACACCGGATTTTCCACGTGGCCCGGATGGATGTGCTGGCGTTCTTCGTAAACCTTGCCGTCTTTGGTCTTCACGAAGACGTGGCCGGAGGCGTATTTGGGCCGGCCGTGGTTGGGGTCGTCTTCCCGCCTGGTCTTTGCCGACAGCTTCAATACCTCGGGATCTTTTAATGCGTCGCCGTCAAAATCCGCCAAGGCAAGCCGTCCTTTCAATAGTGCCACCGCGGCGATAAAGGGCGTTGAGAAATGCGCGCCGTAATCGCCCTGCGGCGAATGTTGCGAAAAGACTTGCTCGCCGCCCTGCTCGGCCGGTCGATCGCCCATGCGCACGCGGCATTCGACGTCAGCGATATCGTCGGCATTAAAATGCAAACGGTTGTGGAGATTGACACAGGCGCGCACGGTCGCTTGCAGCGCGCCGGCGCACGGATACGGTTTGAACTCCACCCGGTTGAGCTCCCAATCTTGGCCCATTCCATCAAGCGCGGATTGAACGCTAAAATTCCCCTCGCCTACGTGGGTCGCGTAAAAACCTTTGGATCCCTCCAGCGCTGTGGTGGGCGCGGTAAAACCTTCGCGCGCCAACAAAGCGCCGACGACTGCGCCGTGGGATGACCAACCGGGCTGAAAGCGTTTGGACCAACTGCCGTCGGATTGCCACTCCATGTTGCCCGAACCTTGACTCCCTGCCAGGCCAAACGCATTGGTGAGTTGCTGATATTTTAGACCCAACAGCCGGCCGGCCGCCGCGGCGCCGCCGAACACGCCGCAGATTGCCGTCGGATGATAACCGCGGCCGTGGATCGCATGAACCCGCGTGCCGCGGGCAACGCGTAGCGAGACTTCGAAGCCGACGGCGCAGGCGGTAATAAATTCTTTACCGCTCAACCCCAGCCATTCGGAAACCGCCAACGCCGCCGGCATCACCACTGACGTATTGTGAATCACCAGCGGATGATGTGTGTCGTCGAAATCGAAAGCATGAATCAACATACCGTTGAGCAACGGCGCGCTGCTCACCGGGACTTTCTCCTCAGCGCCGATCACCGTCGCATCCGTCCCCTGACCCAATAGCCGCAGCGCTCTGATCGTCTTGAGCGCGAAGTCTTCGCGCGCCGCAGCCAACGCCAAACCGACGCCGTCCAAGATCAGCAGCTTGCTTTTTTCAACCACGCTTGGCGGTAGGTTTTCGAATTTTTCCCCCAGGGCAAAGCCAGCGAGCGCTTCAGTACAGGTTGCCATCGGAATCTTTCTTAACCACTGTCGACTATTTAAGTTTGTAAAGTTTCGCCGCGTTATCGTGGGTAACTTTGCGCCGAACTCTGTCGGACAAGCATGCGAGCTCTTGATCCAGGAAGCGCTGTGAATCGGGCCAGGTGCCGTCGGGATGAGGATAATCCGAGCCCCACATCACATTGTCCTCCCCCAATAAATCCATCAAGCGCGCGCCGACGGCATCGCGTTCATAGGTGACGAAGCCGTTGACGCGAAAATAATCGCTCGGCTTAAGCCGGAGTCGCAGATGAAACGATTCCTCTTCCTCGTACTCGTAATCCATGCGCTGCAGGAAATAGGGAATCCAGCCGATGCTCGACTCGCCGAGGACAAAGCGAAAACTGGGATAGCGGTCAAATGCGCCGGAGTAAATAATCGAGGCGAGAAATTGCGCCGAACCGAAACGCGACACCGCTTGTCGGACGGCATTGCGCACTTTAGCGTTCTCTTCGGCATGCGGATCGTTGGCATTGAGGGGACGAACATCTTGTCCCTGATTGTGAAATGAGATTGGAATGCCGGTGTCATCGGCTGCTTCCCATACCGGATCCCAATCGCGATCCCAAATCGGCCGCACCGAATCGGACGCGATCAACTCCGCGCCGGTAAGGCCGAGCTTGGCGACTCGCCGTAACTCTTCAGCCGCTGCCTTTGGGTCGTGGTTTGGCAAACAGGCGAGCGGCGCCAACCGGTCCGGATCGTACTTGCGAAACTGCATCACGAAGTCGTTGTAGATGCGAAAGATCACGCCCATCGCTTCGCCGTCTTGCAAGCGCCGGCTCAGTCCCAAAATACCGTAAATGACTTCCGCGCCGACACCGTCCAACTCCATATCCTTGAGTCGCAGCTCCGGCGACGCTGGACGAAAGACTCCATTGGCCGCGTCTGAATAAATTCCCGTGCGCGCCTTGCGCCGCAGACGCACCGACATCGTCACCCGGTCGTGCCGCACGTTTTCTCGGCCAAGCCCAACGTCGCCGACGTAGCGAATGATCTTGCCGTTATGCACCCAAGCGCGGCCGCTATCGGTGTTCTGTACTCGCGGCATGCGCTCTTTCCATGACGCCGGCGCCTCCGAATAAAATAGATCGCCAGGTAAATACCAAAAATCCAAATGACAATCGGCCGAAATAATCTCCGACATGCAAATTCCTCACTTTCCTTAGCTAGATAACATTCCTCGCGACTTAACTTCGATTAAAATTTCTCTTTTTTGAAACTATACAGCACCGCTCGCGCCGTCAAGGCTGGGCCAAGCCGCATCTGTGCAGCCGGCGCGCTCGGAAATAATTTTTGCCCTTCATCAATTCACCGTCTCGGTTACGACGGCCACTTCTCCTTCTCTAACCTGGAAGCCGGTTCCGAACGGCGCCGAAACTTCTCGAATATGGCTCAGTAATTCCGGGGCTTCTGCCGGTGTCAGCAGCACCGGCTGATTCTGCTCGTTGATGCGGCCGGGCATGAAACAAACTTCATTTATTTTTCCGCTTTGTATGCGGCAGCGCACCAGGATGGTGTCTTGTTTCTTCTTGGTCCAGAAAGACGGCCCGTCGTGAACGAAGTTTGCGAGAGAATAAAAAATCACTTTTCCTTTATAAACTTCGATGGGCTGGACGAGATGAGGGTGATGGCCGACGACGAGATCCGCCCCTGCATCTATTGCAAGATGGGCCATTTCAGTTTGGTATCCCACGAGCTCGCCTTTTCCGCCGCTGAACGGAGAGATTCCCCAGTGCCACGACACAACCACCACATTGGCTTGCTTTCGGGCCGACGCAATATCCTCGCGTAATGCCTCCACATCTGCAGCATTGGGAATCGTATGAACGATTGGCGCCGCCCCCGGCACTTCCTTTGGCAGAAGTGATGGCGCTTCGTAGGCGGTGGCAACCCGCACGACGGCAAGCCCGGCGCGCTGCGCGGTTGCCGCGGCGTCAATGGTGCAAACCGAAGTGCGACAAACGAAGGCAACCTTGACGCCTTTTCGCTCGATCACCGCGGGACGCCGCGCTTCTGGGAGATTTTTTCCGCCGCCGCCGTAGGCGATGCCGGCTTTATCGAGCACGTCCATGGTGCAGAGTAAGCCTTTCACGCCCCGATACATGCTCGGGTTGTTGGCCAGATTCATCACTTTGAACCCTGCGTTCACGTAGGCGCCGATCATCCACTCATCGGTACGCGGGCCGTGACCGTCCCCGTCGAGATGCTCCCGATCGGCAACCACAGTCTCCAGATTGCCGAAGGCGATGTCCGCCGCTCTCAAATACTTTCCGGCATGGGTAAACGTCGAGTCCGGGTCCGGACGTTGCACGTAAACGTCGCCAACTAGAACCAATTCAACCGTTTCCTCGCTCATGAACGCTCCTCTAAGATTAATTCTTTGGCTTGGGAAAGCCCCAGATTTCCATCAATGGTCTTTCGTATTTTTCTTCCTCGGCGAGCATCTCCCAAGACTCGACCTTGATGTCGCGCTTCATGCGCTTTGCCAGGCCGCCCAGCTCCGAACCGGAGTGAAAAACGCTCTCACGACCGGTGTGCATCAACGTCACACCTTTGCTCGCGATCCAACCGGTCAACAGCAAGGCGGCGTTGGGATTGGCGGCACCCTTAATCGGTGCAACGACGACATCGCGGTTTACCACCATCGGTCCCTCAGGAAACACCGCTCCCAACGGCACACCCGGCTGATCTTTGACATAACGGTAGAACGAACCGTGTCCCGCGGGGCAGACGAGCAACATCTCGCCGGTGGCGACGAGTGTCTGCGAGTTGGTGTTGCCGCTGACCCAGCGCGGGTTGTTGGTCAGGAGTTTCTTGGCGAAGTCGGTGGCCCATTTCTCGCCGAAGGCACCCCAAAGCGCCACGGTGTGGCTGGCGTCCACCAAAGTGACAAGCTTGCCCTTGAAGTAGGGATCATGACAGTCGGCCCAAGTTTTGGGGACACGCTCTTTGGGAACCAGGTTCTTGTTGTATACGATTACAATGGGATTGGTGATCAGCCCCACGCCGAAACCATCGGGATGAATCATTCGTGGATCAATGGCGAACAGCCCGCGCCAATCGATGGCGCTAAATAAGTGGCCCAGTTGTTTGTGTTGGGCGATCAGGTTGGGCCGCACCATCATGGCGTCATACGGAAAATTGCCCGCCTGCATTTCCAACATCAAGCGTTCGTGTGGCGGCCTGAGACGGGTGTAGTCGACCTTGATGAAGGGAAATTCTTTCTGAAACGCCTGGTTGATCTCGCCAACTTCTTTTTCATCAAGATAGGTGCCCCAGGAAACCTTGCCTTCCTTTTTCGCGCCCGCAACGATCGAGGTCATGGTAACGGGTTGACCGAGCTCAGCGGCAGAGCGTGAGAGCGCTGTGGAAGCACGGCTGCGACAGCAGCCATCCGAGCGTGATGACTAATACTAATCGGTTGCGTAAACTCATGTCAGCCTCCTCACTTGCGATGACCGCTCCTCACGCCTAACCGAGATGAAAAAACTCCACGGCATTTTTTGCCAGCATCTGATGGCGCTCACGCTCCGGCACATCCTTGAAGCTATGTTCGATGGTGCGCCGCGAATTCGGCCAGTCGGTTTCCGTGTGCGGAAAGTCCGAAGACCACATGACGTGATCGACGCCGATCAAGTGACGCATCTGGACACCGACGGGGTTATTCTGAAAGCCCCAGTAGCAATGTTCGCGAACATATTCACTAGGAAGACGCGCGAGCGGTTTTAGCCCGAGCAATTGCACCGCCCATTTGTGGTTCCGTTCGTAGATGCTGTCGGCCTGTTCGAGCCAGTGGGGAATCCAACCGATTTGGTTTTCCGCGAAATAGATCTTCAGGCGCGGGAACCGATCAAATACCCCGGCGACAACCAGACGGATGGCGTCGCGCGCGCCTCGCTGAGTGTAATAGTTCGCGTAGCGTCCGACGATGTCGCGTCCGGCGCTGTAGACTTCTTGCTCGAACTTGCGCTCGTATTGAAACCACGGCCCGCTGTAACCCTCGCCGCCGCCGAATTGGAACATCACGTGGACGCTGATCGGCACATTCATGTCGACCGCCGCGCGCCAGAATTCATCGTCATCGGCGCTGGGATACATGCGCCCGGCGGGAAAAGCGTTGAGCGCAACCCCTTTGAGTCCCATGCGTAGGCAGTTTTCCATCTCGGCGATGGCGTCTTTAACGCCGGTCTCGGGAATCAGACCGAGGCCGATCAAGCGTTCAGGCGCCACCGAGCAGTACTCCTCGCCGAGCCAATCGTTGTAAGCTCGCACGACCGCTCTGTAAGCTCCGTCATCTTTTATGCCGCGCCAGAAGTTCGGGCCCTGGCTGCCCGGATAAAGCACCTCCGCTTCGACGCCGTCGATATCTTGTTCTTGCAATCGCTGCTCGGCTGAGCCGGAGCCGGGGTTTTCGCCAAAACGACCGCCGAATGGATAGACGCGCCACTCACCCGTCACACGAACGGGTTCGATCATGATGGCGCGTCCCTCGACGACATGAGCATCGCCGCCACCCGGCAAGCGCAACCGGCGCGGCGCGCGATCTTGATATTTTTGCGGCACCCGATGCATCCATCGATCGGTCGAGACTTCCAAATGCGAATCAGCCGAAATCACTTTGAAACTTTTGGCCATGTGACCTCTCCTTCTAAAATCAAAAGAGATTCAAACTCGACAACCGAATAAACAGCGCTACCTCGATCCCAGTGAGCCGCGCGCGATGACCTGTCGCGCAACAATAGCCAATAAAGCTGTTATGCCAATCAAGATAACGCCCAACGCGGCGGCCATGGGAATATGTCCGTTCTGCCAGTGAATCCAAATCCATACCGAAAGCACTTCGTTCTTCTTCGTCCCTAATACCAGCGGAAGCGAGAATGCTCTGAGCGAATGCGCGACGACCCAAACCCATCCCGCTACCAGAGAGGGAATCAATAACGGGATGGTAATTTTCCGCAGGGTTGTAAACTGGCGGGCGCCGCTGGCTGCGCCGGCCTCTTCCAACTCGCTGTGAATCTGCATAAGCCCGCCATTCGTCGTGCGCGTTGCGAAAGCGAGATACTCTGTCATCAGACCGAGGATGATCATCCACATCGAACCGTAAATGCCGAGATAACGGAATGGCGGCTTCAAATAAACAAAAATCAGCGCCAGCGCCAGGACGACACCGGGAACGGCGAATGAAATGAATGTGAGACCATCGAGAATAAACCGAGCGCGGCTTTTCCCGCGCACCACGACCCAGGAAATAAGCAGTGCGACAGCCATGGTCACCGTGCCCGCGCCGAGGGCCAGGGAAACCGTATTGAGTAGATCGGTCGTGAACCGCGGATCGCCGAGAATGGCGATATAGTGTTTGAACGAAACGGTGCTCAAAGCCTGCGCCGACGGCGTCATATAGTAAGGCAGAAGCGAAGCCCAAGCCAACACGAGAATCGGAGCGGCGACAGTCAATAAGAAATAAGCGCCAAATAATCCCACGGCGACAAAGCGCCACTTTCCCAGACGATGCCTGCTGGGATTAAACCCCCTGCCGCGAATCACGGCATAACGCTCAGAACGTCTGATCAAACGCGCGTAAAAAACTGCCATGAGGGACATGAGCGCCATAAACAGGACCGCATAGGCCGCGCTCAAGCCGTAGTCACCCGGAACCGACAGCATCGCTTGGAAATAAATTAACGTCGCGAGAACGAAAATCCCCGCCGGTAAGCCCACGGCGAGCGGCGCCTCGAAAGAATCGAGATGCGATACGAAGGAATATGTGGCGGCGGCGAAAAGTGCCGGCGCAAGCAGAGGCAGAGTTATTTTGATGAAAACGACGAAAGGTCGTGCGCCCGAAATTCGCGCCGATTCTTCCAGTCCAGGATCCATCAGTCGAAAGAGCCCCACGATCATGAGAAAAGCCGTGCTCACGCCGCGCAGCGCTCCCAAATAGATAAGACCTCCCAAAGACTGGATGTTCAGCGGTCCCTCCTCAAGGTGCCAGCCAAACGTGGATAGCGCAGCGCGGGCGACAACGTTAATCAAGCCGGTTTTGGGCAATAGCAATAACATCCAAGCCAACGCGAAAAGAACTCCCGGAATCACCAGCGGTAGCAACACGGCGACCCAGGCTGCGCCGCGAAAGGGCATGTCCGTACGCTCAATCAGCCAGGCGAATACTATGGCGAGGCCCACCGCCGCCGCGGTCGCGCCGCTGGAGACGATAAAAGTGTTGAGAAGGCTGCGAAAGAAAAACTCACTACTAAACGCAACCGCGAAATTTCTTAGGGTCCAGGGACCGGGAAGACTCGGCGGCCCGGTGCGCAAGCTGCTCGCGATCAGCATGACCACCGGTATGACCAACAACCATAACACGATGATGATGACCAAAGGCAGGAGCAGCTCGGTTCAGCTTAAACTTAGAAAAAGGACCGTCCAGTCCGTGCCGGCGCTGGAATAGTCAATCCGGTATGATGCGCTTGTTCTGGCATTGATCTAGAAGTTGACTCCTAAGTGCGTGAAGGTGATCTTGATCGAGGGACTTTCTCAAGTTCTTGGCTTTGGGGAATCCCCAGATCTCTAGAATTCGCCGCTCGTACTTCTCTTCCTCGAGCAAAACCTCCCAGGGTTGTACCTTGATTTCCCTGCCCATCCGTTTCACCTGCGCGCCCAGCTCCGAATTCGGATGAAACAGACTTTCCCGACCGGTGCGCATATACGTCACCCCTTTGGCGCCAATCCAGCCCGTCAACAGCAACGCTGCGTTGGGATGAGCAGCGCCCTTGATCGGTGTGAGGAGCATGTCGCGATCCGTTGCAATCGGACCTTCGGGAAAGACCGCGGCAAGCGGCGCACCGGGTTGGTCTTTAACATAGCGATACCATGTGCCATGTCCGGTGGGACAAACCATGAGCATCTCGCCAGTGGCGACGAGGTTCTGCGCATTGGTATTGCCGCTGACCCAGCGCGGATTGTTGTTCAAAAGTCTCTTAGTGAAATCGAGACCCCATTTCTCGCCGAAGGCGCTCCACAGAGTGATTACCTGGCTCGTCCCCACCAGCACTGCCAACTTGCCCTTGAAAAAAGGGTTGTAACAGTCAGCCCAACTCTTGGGAACGTGCTGCTTGGGAACCAGATTCTTGTTGTATGCGATAACCGCCGGATTGGTGATCACCGATACCGCGATGCCTTCGGGATGGACCATTCTCGGATCGACGCTGAAAATGCCCTTCCAATCGATGGGATCGATCAAGTAACCGAGCTGGCGATGCTGGCCGATAAGATTGGGACGAATAGCAAACGTATCGTAGGGAAAAGTTCCCGCTTGCATCTCGAGCAACAAACGCTCGTAAGGCGGTCTGAGTCGAGTGTATTCGACTTTGACGAAAGGGAATTCCTTTTGAAACGCTTTGTTCAACTCTCCCACTTCGGCGTCATCCAGATAACTTCCCCAGGAAACCTTGCCTTCTTTTTTCGCGCCCTCGATGATGGTATTCATCGCCGCCCGTCCGGGCGCATCCGCGCTCAAGGCGAATTCCGGCGCGCAAAGCGTTCCGATCAACATTGCCAACCCGACGGCCTTCATACGGGATCGTAGGTTTTTCATTGGTGTCCCTTTTTGCATTAAATAAAATCCTTTGATTTCCGTTCAGTTTGCCAGCGCCGCACTGAGTTCTCGCACATCCGCGACCAGCTCCAGATTCTTCACTAGGGCAAATATCTTTTCGCATTTCGCGCTGCCCAAGACCGGCTCTATAAGATCTCGCGCCTTGTCTTCCACTTCTTGATCATTCATTGGATTGTCCGCCGTTCCGCGCACGCTTTTTACGTGCACGCGTAGCGTTCTATGATCTTTGGTATGGACTTCGACAATTCCCTGGCGGCGTGGCCGCGCGTGTGTCAACTCCGGGTCGAGTTCAAGTTTGATGCGCGACTTCACGGCTAGAACGCGCGGGTCTTTCATCCTCTCGTAGGAATGGGCGGCTGCGAAAGTGAGACCGCCGTCGAGCAGAGCCACGGATAAAATATACTGCAGATTGACATTGGGCATGTTGCGATCGTTGACGATGCGCCCGCCATTTTCGGGAACTCGCGCGACGAGATAATCGACGTCATCCGCGGTGATCCGATGCTCGCCGATGATTTGCAGCAGCGCATCGAGCACCGCCTGTATGGCCGAGCCGACGCAAAATTTCTTGATGTTCGCGCGCATGATTTCGAATTCAGTACCCAAGCCGCGAATCAGCTCTTCCGCTTTCGGATCATCGGAGTAGGCCTTGAGAAAATTTTGTTCGCCCTGGAAGACGTCGGCCACGCCGGTGAACCCGGCCTGCACCAGCGTCACGGCGGTCACGCCGTTGCGCGCCGGCATGCCGGCAAAATCGAAAGCTTTCTCGATGTGATCTTCGCTCTGCACCCAGGCTTTGACTCCGGACGCTTGTTGCGCCGCGTAGGACAGTGCGTGACTAACCTCGAGTGGATTCAGATTGGCCAAGCTGGCCGCCGCGGCGGCGGCGCCAAAGCTGCCGCCGATACTGTGGCTGCTGAGTCCTTTGCCGGAGAGAAAGCTCGGCCCCAAAGCCTGAGTCACGCGACAGCCAACGTCGTAACCTGCCACGACAGCACGGAGCAAAGCTCTGCCATCAGCGCCCTCTCGCTCAGCCATCGCCAGCGCTGCCGGGCACAATCGCGCAACCCGGATGGGTCGACGATGGCGCGTGTGAGTCGTCGGTCTCATCGGAATGAGCCATTACTCCGTTGGCAAGCGCGGCGTTGACGGCTGTCGACAGCAAAGAGCTACCGATGACACGCGCTTCTTGAGTGCCTCCCTGTGCCTGGATGTATCGAATGGCGAGGCGCCCAGGTGGCAGCATTGAGCCGGAAACCATCGCCGCAATGGCATCGAGGATGTGATGCCGCGCTCGGGTCGAAACATCGCTTGGTAACTCGCCGCGCCGCGCCCCAGCGATGTACTCCGACAGTTGCCCAATAATTGATTTGTCGGTTGTAGTAGTAATCGGTTCGATACCCGCGCTTTAGAAATATTTTGATTCGGTTGTTAAAGAAAACACCTGCCGCCGTTCACCAGATAGCACTGACCGGTAATGTAGCCGGCATCTTCGCTCGCCAAGTAAATTGCCGCCGAGCTGGTTTCTTGCCCCGTGCCGCAGCGCAACAGAGGGTCATTGAGTCTTGACACTGGGTAAGCACCCGGGAAATTGTCCAAGCCGTCGACGCCGCCATAGCCGATGCAGTTAGCGGTGATTCGATATTTGCCGTATTGGGTCGCCATGCCCCGCGTAAGCCCGATAAGCCCGCCGTAGACTGCGCTGGTCGCGGGATCGCCGCCGACAAAACCCTCAAGACCTATGCACTGAATCAGCCGTCCCCAGCGCCGCTCAATCATTCCAGGAAGCACGGCGCGACACATGAACAAGGACCGGGTTAGCCCTAGATGAATCGCGCGCTGCCATCCTTCGAAAGACATGGCCGCAAAAGATTGATTCGCCGCGCTCCACGCCATATTGTTTATCACAATATCGATATGACTAAATTCATCGAGACCCCTTTGCACGAACTGCTTGACGCCATCTTCATTGCCGGCGTTGTAAATCCCGGCGACCACTTTGATTCCCAGCGCAGCGGTTTCTTGCTCTGCCGCGCCGAGCGAATCGGAGTCATCCGTAGAACCAAGAACTAAGTTGGCGCCTTCACGGGCAAATGCCACGGCACTGCTTCTCCCTAACGGGTTGCCAACTTCCGTCACCAAAACGTTTTTCCCTTTAAGATCAGATTCCATGGTTGTGAAAAAACAATTTCTATCTATCGTGTGGGCAATTTGCCGGTCGCGAAAGAAAACGGCTAAAGAAAATAAGCTCCCCCATTCACCGCGTAATTCTGGCCGGTGATGTATCCCGCTTTGTCGCTCGCCAAAAATACCGCCAGAGAGGCGCATTCCTCGATGGTGCCCCTTCTGGGAATTGCCTGGCCCTCCACCCGGACCGCAGGTATTGCGCTACCCACATGTCCCGCGTTTCTTTCAACTGTTATCGCCCAGGGAGCGATGCAATTGGCCGTGATATTAAATTCGCCATACTCCTGGGCGATAGCGCGAGTGAATCCGAGAGTCGCCATCTTCAACGTTCCCGGACCCAAGATGCCGCGCATGAATGAGTTTCCCGTATAGTTGATAATCCTTCCCCAGCGACGCTCCGCCATGCCCGGAATAACCGCCTTGCACGTGCGAAATAGCGCGTGGACATTGACGTCAAGTGCCGCCTGCCATTCTTCCATGTCCAATTTCATGACGTCGCCGTGCACTCTCCATCCGGCGTTATTGATCAGCACATCGATGCGGCCAAACTCGCTAAGTCCGCTTTGCAGCAAATCGCTAACTTGATTTTCGTCGGTAACGTCGCATTGTTTCGCGATGACTTTGCCGCCTAGATCGGCAGCGAGTCGAGCGGTTTCCCTTAGCAGGTCCATGCTCTTTCGTGTGCAGATCAAAAGATTTGCCCCTTCCGCCGCAAACGCTAGTGCGGTCGCCTTGCCGTGATTGCGGGTCGCCCCTGTGATCAGAACGACTTTACCTTTGAGTCCGGTCTCCATTTGTCCCTAAGAATTCACTTCAGAAAAATGTCGCGGAACTCTTTGACGATCTCGCCGTATCGGTCCGCGACAGACAGCGGAACCGGAAACAGCTTGAGCCCTTTAGTAAGCCTCGGATACGGCGCCTCGACATCGGCACGGGCGGGAAGTTTGCCCACCATCCGGCCGACCTCTTGTCCCTCTTTGGACAGGAGAAAATCGAGCAGCAAACGCGCCGACGCGGGATGCGGCGCATTGACCGCCAGCCCGACTGGATTGAGCGACACGATCACTGGTTCCAACGGCACCCAATCGATAGGCGCTCCTTGCGACTTGAACTTTTCGATATTACTGCCGAAACCGTCTAGATAGATTGGAAACTCGCCGGCGATGATAAGTTGCGTCAGTAACGAATGGCCGCTGCGAATAATCAGCTCCTGTTGGGCCAGCCTTTTCATGAATGAAACCCCGCGCTCGCGTCCCATCATCTCTAGCAACGTGCCGTAAAGAATATAGTCGGCGTCGTCCATGGCCATCTTGCCTTTCCACTTGGCAAGCAAGAGTTCTTCGTAGGTTTTGGGCAATTCATCACGGCTGGCCATACGCGTGTTGTAAGCCAGCACCCGCGTATCCATGTAGAAAGCCGTCCAAAAACTTTCCGTATCTTTGTATTCCTTGGGAAACGCCCGCTGTTCGGCGTTGACGTATTTTTGTAGATGGCCGACTTTCTTATGATTGATCATCGCCAGGTGGCTGCCGCTGAACAAGTCAGCGCGAAAGATTTTTTGTTTGTGCTCGGTGATGGCGATGTTTAACAACCGCTCGCTGCCGGTGCGGCGCGCCTCGAATTTGATGAAGGGATATTTCTTGGCAAACGCTTTCTGGATTGCCTGAACGGTGTCCAGACCCCAAGCAGTGTAGAGAACAACCTCACCTTCAGCCTTGGCTTTTTCGACGACTGCGCCGTCCGTTGCCGCCTCGGCAAACTTACTAAGGAGAAACAATAATACGAACAGCGCCCAACTGACCGAAACTTTTTTCTTTAACTTCATCGCTTCCAGACTTCGATTCGCCTAAACCCCAATGACACCGATACCGTCTTGCAATCTAACTTCCGTCCCGTAGCGACGCGAAAGGCGCTGCATGCGGTTAAGGACACGCTCGGCGACTGCGCCGTCGGCCAATACCGGTCGTCCACGTTGGCCGCGGGGGCGGCCATGACCTTGATCGATGGGATAGAGTTTCGCCGCGCTAAATTTCCGATTGGCAAACTCGCACACCGCGACAAAATTTTCCCAATAGAGCGGATTGGCCGGATGGCCTTTCTTGCCATGATCGGTGCGCGCGTCCCACCAATCGGCCGGCGTCGCTCTCTCATCGAGACCAAAACGCTCGTAGGCATCGGCGGGAAAAGATTTCACCGTCTCGTTTTGAAAAATAAAATTGCCGAGGCTGTAGAAGATCGGCTTGGCTTTATAGATTTCGACGCCAAGCGGCACATGCGGGCCGTGGCCAACGAACAGGTCGGCCCCGGCGTCGATCGCTCGATGAGCGAAATCGGTGACAAATTCGGCGGCCTCCTCACACTCGGTCACATTTTTCGCCGTGCGCAAACTCTGGCCGCCGAACTCGTGCCAGTGAAGACTCACCACCAGCCAGTCAGCTTGCCGGCGCGCCTCGCCGATCCAACGTAAATTTTCTTCGAGATCGTGGGCGTCAGCTCTAGCGCAAACGGAGAAACCTTCGCCGGCAACAAATCGGTTGCCGCGGAAGTCAATCATCTTTTCTCCCGAGTCGGCGCGCTTGTCTCTTTCCTTCTCGGGATCGAAACCGAGCTCGCGTTCGATCCGCTCCAGATCCTCGAATGATTTGGGATCGACGACAAACATGGTGTCAAATCCGAGCGGGTTAACTCCGGGCCGTCCGCCATGATCCGGCCGTTGGCTTCCCGCCTTGCCCCACGGCGCGCTGATCCAAGAGCGCCCACTCGTGCCATTGGCAGCGACTAGAGCGACTCGGCCGTTGTTGGTGTCCAGATATCCGGGCGCGCGCGCTTCGGCGAGATTCTTTCCCGTGCCGGCATGCACGAGTCCGCCGCTATCCAAATGGCGCAGCGTCGCCAGCACGCCTTCTTCGCCGTATTCGAAAGCGTGGTTATTGGCGCACGAAAGCAAGTTGAGCCCGAGCCATTTCATTTCCGCCACCAGCGCAGGATCCGTGGTCATGAAAGTGCCGCGCCCCATCCGGCTGATCGCCGGCGAACCTTCATCCCAAGCGCGCACGGTGCTTTCGAGATTACCGAAACAGGCATCGGCGCCGCGCAAGGTTTGCGCCAGCTTCAAATAGGCCGGCTCGGCGAAGGTCGACAGCTTGCGCGTCAACATCGAATCGCCCGTGAGTGCAATGGCAAAATTACCTTTTTCCGCGTCGTAAACCATCTAATCTCCTAGTGCGTGCCGATTCATTTTTTTAGCCGCGCCAGCACTTCTTGTCCCATCAAATCGAGCGCCGATGGATCGTCGCCCGGCGAGCTCAGCCAGAGATTCTTAAGTCCCAAGCGCGACAAAGCGCGAATTCGCGTGACGATATCCGCCGGCGCGCCGGCTACGGCAAAGCGCTCAAGAAAATATTCAGTCAAACCTAGCTGTTCCACGAGCTGAGCATTCTTCCCGGTTTTCACGCCGTGCTGAGCATAATCATACTCGTGGTGAAAGCGCCGAATCTTTTCCTTAAGCCGGTCCGGCACTTGCTTGCCAGCAAAGCCGGAGCGCAACGCATGGTTGCCGGAAGAAGCGATGCTCGCCATGATATTCTTTACGGCCTTGTCGGTGGTCTCGGCAATACTCAGCCGCGGCGCCCACCAGATTTCCAACTCATCAGGATTTCTTCCAGCCTCATGGGCGCCGGCGTGAAGTTCACGTAACGACGCTTCGACGATGTCAGCTGTCACACCCGTACCGATCAACACCTGGTCGCCAATCTGCCCAGCCAAGCGTAGCATCCTCGGACCCTCGGCGGTGACGCAGATGGGAATGCGCCGGCGCGGCGCAGGGCGCGGCCAATCGAAGTGATTATGGCGGCCGCGATATGTGGTGTCGCCATTTTCTAACAACTCGCGGACCGCAACGATGTAGTCGCGGGTTTCTTCCACGCTGGCCGGTTTGAGTCCAATGTTATGCACCGCGCTATCGCCGCGGCCCATCGTCAGCACGGCGCGTCCGCGTGAAATCAAATCCAAACTGACGATTGCGCTTGCCATCACGGAAGGCTCCCGCGTCACCGGGTTAGTCACCCGTGGCCCGATTTCAACCCTTTCGCTGTTAAGCGCCATCAGCGTTAACGCAATGAAGCACTCCATGTTGTGCCACTGGGTATCGCCGGTGCCGATACGGGCGAAGCCGTATTTATCGGCACGCTTTACGGTGTCGACAAAATCTTCCAAGCTCTGGCGCGGCGGCGGATGAAGATGCAGTCCTATGCGGATATCGGACATATTCCTGTTCGTGCCTCGTGTTTGTCAGCTCACGCTTTTCACACAACCGTCATCGGATCTCGAAAATATTTTGAAACGTGCGCGCATACTTGTCGAACTCCTCAGCCAGCTCCGGCTCGCTCGGATAAAACTTGATACCTTTGGTCAGGCGCGCCACCATCGGCTCGACATCGAGCCGGCTGGGGATTCTCTTGAAGCTGCGTAACAACAGCATACCCTCGCGCGACAACACGAAATCGACGAACAGTTTCGCCGCATTCGGATGCGGCGCAGCGGCACTGACCGCAATCGGGTGAAGTGTCGCCACAACGGGATCGAGCCCGACCCATTCGACCGGCGCACCTTTGGCTTTTAAGTCCTCTATATTTGTCGAGTAGGTATTGATGCCGAGCGGATGCTCGCCGGCCGCGACCAAATCGGCGATCTGGCTCGAGCCGATCCGGAAGCCGGGCTTTTGCGCCGCCAATCGCTTGAAGAACTCCATACCTTTGGCTTCGCCCTGCAGCTTGATAATCTTCAAAAACCATTCATAGGCTTTAGACACCATTACGAACTTACCGCTCCATTGCGGCTTCAACAAATCGGCATGCGTCAAAGGCACTTCCGCCGGCTTGAGCATGCGCGTGTTATAGACCAGGACGTGAGCGTTGAGATAGGCGTCGGTCCAATAGCCGTCGGGGTCCTTGAACCCGGTGCCGTAAAATTTGCTCTCCGGCGATACGTATTTCATCAACAAGCCCTCTTTCTTGGTGATGTAAGTACGCGCACCGCCGTTCATGATCACGTCAGCGATCGGTTTCTTCGCTCTCGCTTCAGATTGAAAGCGAATTAGCAGCCGATCCGCGGTCAGCCGGTTGAGCTCAGTTTTGATAAAGGGATATTTCTCTTCAAACCGCTTGAGCAGGCCGTTGTTGTCCTCGACATTTAGGGAAGAATAAAAAACCATCTTCCCCTCTTTTTTAGCTCCTTCGACGAGCTTAGCCGTGTTGGTGTCCTGCGCACGCGCCGAATCATCTGGAAAAATGCCGCCCAGAAATAAAACTAAGCATAAAATCACAAGATGAGCGGTATTGTACCGGTTGTTACTGCTCATACCACCTCCGCTAAGTTGACCACTACGCGGTCCGCAAACAAACATACTTACACATGTCATAACAACGCATCGCTGTCAAAAACGCACGGCTTCAAACGGATACGGATGAGATTAAGAGGTAAGATTGTTGTTGAAAATCGTCCGACGCCGGACGTATGGTTAGATAACAGTTGAGGTCCATTGCGAAAATCGTTCCAGCTAAAGGAGGAGATAACAATCATGGATAAGGCACAGCGCGAGATCAAGAAGTTCAAGTGTGAGTTCAGCAACCCGGATTTTAAAGGGCTGCCGAAAAAGACCGAGCGACTTGTCGGTAAAAAAGATAGCGACCTGCTCGGCGTCGGCATGCAAGTCGTCCTCGCGGGCGGCGAGACCAATCGCCACGCACACACGGGACAGGACGCCGCTTGGCTCGTGCTCGAAGGACGCGCCCGCTTCTACGGCAAAACCGATGACGACGTGTTTGAGCTCGATGCGATGGAAGGGCTTTTTGTGCCTGACGGCGCGGACTATTGGTTCGAGTCGGCGTCCGACGTGCCGCTGAAAATCATCCGCATGTCAGCGCGCGATCCCAACGCCGAAGCCAAACGGCTCAACTACGACGAACTGAAAGACTGGCAAGGCCATCTCGGCGGCGAGCGCGTCGCGCGGACCTAGTCACCGGTTTATTTTCACGCTGAAGTTTGCTTTCGCTCCCGTCATGCCGGTGAAAGCCGGCTTGGCGGGGCGCTAAATGACGGCTAACAACTCGTGAGTTCTCTCACGTCGGCGATTTCCTCAATCCGCGTTAGCATTTCCAACGTGCGCGATAGCGCCGGTCCATCGACACCACCCTGACGAGCGCATTGACGAAATTTCTCCGCAAGCTTATCCCAACTCAAAGGATTTTTCGGATGACCGGGGGCATAGCTGACGGTTTCTGCGAAAACCGCCGCGCGAGTCTTCACCTGCACGGTGACCGCTCCTTCACCCGGCGTGCCGCGTTCGAGAGGCGCGTCGACCAAGCGAACTTTTTCTACTAGCCCGCGCATCGTTGGATCGCCGACATGCTTGAGATCAAAACACTCTTCACTGATCGTCTTGAACGCTATCCCGGCAGCCAATAGATATTCGAGGCTGAACTTGGCCTCCAAGCTGGTCGTTGGGCGATGATGGATCAAGACGCGAAACGTTTTGGGCGCGGCCGCACAAGTGATCTCCATCACGTCGCTTGGCATTATATTTTGACCCTCGGCGATCTTGATGATCGCATCGACGGCGCGCTGTGAACTATAGGGACAAGGATAAGCCTTGAACGCTATGCCCGGCTCCAAGAAGCGAAAACTCTTGCCGAGATTTTCACTCACATCTGCTGCATTTAGCGCGCCGAAGAATCCACTGGGCTCGTCGAGAATACTGGCATGGGCAGTAAAGCCGATGGCTGCAAGCTCGGCCGCCATGATGCCGTTGCGCGCGGCGTTACCGAGGTGAAGCGGTTTTACCATAGTACCGAAGTTTTGGCTGAGCCCGGAAGTCATCGATGCGCCGATTCCCAGGGCAACTTGAATCTGTTGCCGCGTTAGATGCAAAATTTTCGCCGCCGCGGCAGTCGCGCCGAATGTACCGCACAATCCGGCCGGATGAAGCCCAATCGATTTTGCCTCTTCACCCATCCCGTTAGCTAACAGTGTGCTAACTTCGACGCCAACGACATAAGCTTCGATCAAGTCCCACCCGCTGACACCCTTGGCTTCCCCGGCGGCCAAAACACAAGGCACCATAACGGCGCTTTGATGGCCGAAATGATCGTAGTCAAGTGTATGCGCGGCCACGCCGTTGGCCAGCGCGGCGTTTGCGGCGGACGTACGCAAGCCCGCATCGGCAAAAAGGCGGCAGTCACCTTTGGCTCCCTGGCTCCGCACCCAGCCGGCCGCCAGCTGTGCGCTCTCCTCTCGGCTGCCGGCAAGCATGACGCCATAGGAATCGAGAAAGGTCTCTCGCACTCTTGGTAATAGGTCAGCCGGCGCGCTCTTGAGATCGAAAGTCGCGACAAAATCCGCGATGTCTTCGGTTATCATCGATGTAAAATCTCCGTTCCAATCTCACTGCTCGAATTGCTTGATGAATCCTTCACGGACGATCTCTTCCACCATCGAGTTATCGATGAAATCCTCCGGCTTGGCTTTTCCCGCCGCCGGATGAGTCGAGGTCAATAGCAGTGTTTTAATATTTTCCGTTTCGACCCGAGTGTTAAGCGGTAATTTCGCCGCCAGATAATTCTGGTACTCCGCCATTAGCTCGTCATCGTTGCTGCGAAAATAATTTTTCAGCGCCGCGCGCGCCTTGACTGGATCTCGCTTGATGATGCTGACGGCTTCAATCTGCGCCTTGATGAATTGAATCATCGCCCGGCGCCGCTCTTTGACTTTCTTCTCCACGGTGATCAGACCCGTGTACCAACGCACGTTGATTTCTTCAGGCTGGACCAACACCTTAAGACCGCGTTTTCGAAAGGCCATGTAGTTTTCATAGGACGCCAACGCCGCATCGTATTGGCGGTTTACCACTCCGGCCAACGCCGACGGTGTATCGCCGGCGGAGAGTATCGTCGGTTGCTTCGGTCCCTTGTCCAGTCCAAACTTGGGAAAAACAAAAGCGCGCAGCATGTGCGCGTAGCCGCCGCCCAACCCTGGAACGGCAAATCGCCCGCTGCGCAGCTGTTCGATACTTGTCACTTCGGGACGAACGAGAACATGCGCATCGCTCCATTCGTTAAAATTGGTAACATACAATATCGGCGTGCCGGATAGCCGCGCATTCACCAGCGCCGGTCCAGAAGTATTGATGACATCGCCTTCGCCGCCCAACAGAGCAGCTGTCGCGATTGTACCGCTGCCGATGCGCACGATGGTCGCATCGAGCCCATACTTGGGATAAAGGCCGAATGTCTGGGCCAAGACGGGAATCGCATGTCGCGTCCCCGTGCCACCGAGAATGCAGATAAATTTTTCCGCGGCGAGTGAATCAGGCCGGTCAAAGCCGATTAAAAGCGCGACAACTACAAAAACTATGCAAGCATGAAAGCGAACATTTACGCAGCTAAACCTCATGCACATATCTCCTGATTTTTGCTTCAACACCGCGAGTAGACACACGGCGGTCGCCAAATTCGCCCACTACAACCCCATTCGATACAGCTGATTGGCATTTTCGCGGCCAACCTTGCGCTTCACTGATGGATCGAGGCCCGCGCTCAATCGTTCCATCGTCTGCTGCGAATAGGGAAACGTGGTATTGCCGTGCGGGTAATCGCTCGCCCACATGAAATTCTCTGCGCCGAACACGGACGTGGTCAGCATGCCGGCGCGGTCGTCTTGAAAAGTAAACCAAACGTGTTTGCGCATGTAATCGCCGGGCGACATCTTGAGCTTAACGTCCGACCCGTAGGCCGTCGCGCGGCCGTAGCGATAATTGGCCTGCTCGTACATAATCGCGACCCAGCCGACGTCATATTCCGTGCAAACGACTTTGAGATTTTCGTGACGATCGAAGACGCCGGCGAACATCAAATGGCTGATGAATCCGGTCGCCGTGGCGATGCGCTGGGCGCCGAAAAAATCTGACGATCCTTCGGCAGTCAAACGATTGAAGCCGAACCAGCGCGGCGTGGCACCCTGGGCTGGACCGCCGAGATGAATGTGCAGCACGATTCCGGTTTCATTGGCGGCGTTCCAGATCGGCTCATAAGCGGCGTCGAAATAGCCGCCATCTTTGATCGCGTAGGGAATCTGCGCCGCCTTAAAACCGAGCTTGGCGTATTCGCGAATGTCATCGGCCGCTTTCTCCGGATCGAGGATGGAAATCAGCGGCACGCCGATCAAACGTTTCGAATCGCCCGCGCAAAATTCATGTAGCCAAGCGTTGTACGAACGAAATATGGCGCGCTGAAACGGCCCGTCGGTGAGGCCGTAGAAAAACCGGCCGACGCTAGCGAAAAGCACTTCGGCCGCCACACCATCTTTGTCTTGATCTTTGATTCGTGCCGTTGGCTCCCACGAGGCCGGATAGCTCTCGTACTGAAAGATTTCGTGAAAGTGGATGCGCTCGTAGTGTTTGTCCGGATCAACGCTGCCCAGGCCATCAGGCTTGCTCACCACATGACCGATGGAATAATTGGAGCACGGACTCGGCGGCAAGCCATCGGTAATCACCCAGATGCCTTTAAATCCTTCCGGGTCTTTGACAACCTTCGGCGCCCGCTCGCCGTATTCCTTCTGAACTCGCTCCCAAGCCGCCGGCGGCTCGTTGATATGGCCATCGGCGGAAATCAATTTAAAATCGTTCATCTTCGCCTCCGATTCACAAAGCACGCGCTAAAGTTGCATGCTCATCCTTACTTATGTAGCACCTCGATGGTTGAGGAATCAATGTGATTGGAGCTAGAGCGCCGATCTAGCGGATGAAAACTAAACCTACTGCGTCTGCACTCGCACCGGCCGGCCCAAGAGCAGAAACAAACCAAGTATCATTAAGATCAAACTGAACCATTGCGCTTCGGAAAAGCCGAAGCCGATCGCAGGATTGATGCGCCAGAACTCGACGACGAAGCGTGATAGGCCGGCAAGAATCAGATAGAGCCACGCCAGCGTTCCCGGGGCGAACTTTTTTTTGCGCAACGACCAGAGGATACCGAACACGAAAACTCCCAGGAGAAACTCGTAGATCGGCGTCGGATGGACGCGCACGCCGGGCGCATACGGAATGCCGGTGTTGGGATCGGCCCAGCCGACAATCGCATTGGTATACGCCACGCCCCAGGGCACGTCCGTGACCGCGCCCCAGTCGCCGTCGCCGGCGACGTGGCAACCGATGCGCCCGACGCCGTAGGCCAGCGCCAGCGCCGGCGCGCAGATATCGGCGCCGATAAGCCACGGAATCCTATTCTTCCTCAGGACCCAGGTAATAGCCGCTGCGCCGCCGAAAAAACCGCCGTACCAGGTAAATCCGGCGCCAGTGAAAATATAGCGCCACGGGGCGGCAAGAAATCCTTGCCATTCTTCGACGATGAAAAGCAGACGCGCGCCGATGAGCCCACCGACGGCGGCGGCAAAGACGATGTTCGAGGCGAGCTCTGAATTCAAATGATGACGCTTGAGCTCAGCACTGACGACCCAAGCCGCCGTCAGCGCCGCCAACGCCATGAACACGCCAAAGCTATAGACTGTCAGAGGGCCGAATTGAAATACGATCGGATACATCGGGGCGTAAGTCGGACTGATTGAAAACTAACAGATCGGTCATCCAATTACAGCACTAGCGAATCTTTTCCGCGGAATAAATTATCTCCACGCTCATCACGCCACTTGCCGCGACACGCACACGCTGCCGGCGCGTGCCCAAACGTTCGTGCCAGACTTCCAACTCGTACTCACCCAGCGGCAGGCCGTCAACGTTGAACCCGCCATTTTCATCGGTCACGGCAAAATGCGGGCTATCGCTGACGACGATCGCCGCGCTCATCCATGTGTGCAGCACGTCGCAATCGATGCGCACCACGCCGGGGCGGTCGAGCCGCTTAGTGACCTGGCGCCAGTTAGGCAAGCCGACATTGAATAAAGTCTCCCCACCTAAACGCGCGTGCACGGTATGGAGAATCGGATCGCTGTTCTTGAGCACCACATCGCTGCCCACGGTCACCACTTGGACATGGGGCGCAAAGGCGCAGTGCCGATTGTCGAGAATGGCTGGCGTCGGCAGCCCGGACATCAGGCGATCCTTGGGCTGGAGCGCGCGCAGGATCACCACCGCGTTCTTCACGCCGCCGTCTCGCCCGATGATCAGCGTTTCATTGGCAACTTGACGGCCGCAGAAATTGCGGTTTTTAAAAACCGGCAACGGCTTGGCAGGCGCAATGCCGCCGGCGATCACGATGCGGCCCGCGACGGCAGCGCCAAACGCCATCGATGCCCAACCGATGAGTATCATCGCGCACCAGCCGCCGAGCACAACTCGAATCGAGTGAGCTAAAGCCATAACAATAAATCTACTCGCCGTTCACTGAGAGTCCGCCGCGATTCTACCAGCTTCGCTCGTCTTGTCACCTGCGGCTTTCTTTGTTACCTGTGACATAGAAACCATGAGCGATGCGTTGCCAATCATCACCCGACTAACCCTCCACGTCTGCGCGTTTTGACTTCACCGTGCGTGCCGTCATGCAAAGAGTCGCGGCAGGCCGCGTTGACGTCGGCGACCGCAGTGTCGGTCAAATCGGCGCCGGGCTGTTAATCCTGCTCGGCGTCGGCAAGGACGATAACGAAGCTAACGCCGACGCCCTCGCCGACAAGATTAAGCATCTGCGCATCTTCGAAGACGAACAGGGCAAAATGAATCGCTCGGTGGTCGATGTCGGCGGCGAGTTGCTCGTCGTCTCGCAATTTACTTTGTACGGCGATTGCCGCAAGGGCAACCGGCCATCGTTCACCGACGCCGCAGCACCGGCCGAAGCCGAACGGCTATATTTATATTTTTCTCAACGACTGCGCGACGGCGGTTTAAATGTCGCCAACGGCCAGTTCCAGGCGCACATGAGAGTCGCGATTGTGAATGACGGGCCGGTTACTTTCGTGTTGGAATATTGATCATGCACGTGGTGCTTTTCCAACCCGAAATTCCACCCAATACCGGTAGTGTCGCGCGTCTGTGCGCGGCGACCCTGACGCCGCTCCATCTGATCGAACCGTTGGGCTTTAAGATCGACGATAAACATTTAAAGCGGGCCGGTCTCGATTATTGGCAGTTCGTCGATCTTCACGTGCACAAGTCATGGGATGATTTTTTGTCCGAGGCCAAAGGCGCGCGCTTGCTGTACTTTACGAAAAAAGTTGAACGCTCCTACACTGCGGTCCGTTACGAAGATGACGATTATTTGGTTTTCGGGCCGGAGACGCGCGGCTTGCCAGCCCAAGTGTTGGCGGCCAACGACGCCCGCTCCTTCCGCATTCCCATGGCGGGAAGCGGCGTTAGCAGTCTCAATCTCTCCAATGCCGTTTCCATCGTGCTCTATGAAGGTCTACGTCAGTTGGGTAAAACTTAATTCTTACGAAGGCCTTGACGCTAAGAGACTTTATGGTTATTTATCGGCAACAAATTTTCTCGCTGAGGGGGTTATTCATTATGAGGATCGGGCCTGCAAGTATCAGCCCGCGCATGTTTATCTACGTGCTTGCGTGGATATTGATCGCCTCTACCAATCTCGTTACGAGTGGCTCGGCTGCCGAGCCGGCGGCGGCGCCTGCCGCAACAGCATCTAAAGAATCTTTCAATCTAATCCTACCGTTCAAGGATCTCAGCGTCGGCCAGGGCCAAGAAGCGACCATGGACGCGGAAGTGATTAACCGAACGAAAGACCCCGTGGAAGTGAATCTGACGATCGAAGGCGTACCCGCGGGATGGGATGTCAATTTCAACTCGCGCTACCCGAGCTTTCCAGTGCGTTCAGTGACGGTTGGCGGCGGCGACCAAGCCACAAACAAGGCGACGACCCTCGAGTTCAAAGCCAAAATTCCCGAGAATACAAAACCGGGAACCTATGCCATCAAAATCACCGCGAAAGACACTAAAGGTTCAACCCAGTACGTCGAAACTATCAATTACCGCGTAGCTTCCAAGAAAATTGAAACCGGCGGGTTAAAAGTGAGCAGCCAATATCCCGTTCTCAGCACCGCCTCCGGTCAGACTTTGAAGTTCACCGTCGATCTCAAAAACGAAACCAATAAAGCACTGCCGACCTCACTGGTAGCCCAGGCGCCGCAAGGTTGGGCCGTTCGCTTCAAACCGCAATTCGGCGATCAACAAATTTCGTCGATCCAATTGAAAGAGAACGGCTCGGAAACTTTGAGCGTGGAAATCGACACGCCGGCCAACGCCGAAGCGAAAGAATCTCCCGTCACCGTTCAAGCGCGCGCCGGCGCCTATGAAGCTTCGACCAGTGTCAAAGTCTCGCTTAAAGGCACCCAGGATCTAAAGATGGGTTCACTCGCTGGCACGCTCAACGCAGGTATCACCGCCGGCACCAAATCTTCCATCGACTTTGTCGTCGGCAACGCCGGCACTGCGCCGGTGCGCAATCTCGGCTTCGTCACCAAAAAGCCCAGCGATAAATGGACGGTGGAATTCAAACCGGACAAGATCGACGCCCTAGGCCCCGGCGAAGTGCGACAAATCAAGATGGAAATTTTGGCGCCGGACCGAACCATCGCCGGAGATTATCTGATGACGTTGACGGCTAACTCCGCCGACGTTACCAAGTCGGTTGAATTCCGCGTCACCGTGTCGACACCGACCATCTGGGGTTGGATCGGCTTTGGTATCGTCGGCTTGGTCGTGCTCGGTTTAGCCGTGGTATTTTTCCGCTTGGGCCGTAGATGAGCACCGTCGTCGACACCAAAAATCTGACTAAGCGTTACCGCGAAAAACTCGCCGTAAACTCGCTCAACTTGACTATCGAGGAAGGTGAAGTCTTCGGTTTTCTCGGGCCCAACGGCGCCGGCAAGACGACGACGATCTTAATGCTCTTGGGGCTCACCGAGCCCACTTCAGGCGAGGTCTCAGTATGCGGTTTTGATCCACGCCGGCAATCCCTGGAAGTTAAAAAGCGCGTCGGCTACCTGCCGGAGAATCCCGGCTTCTACGACGACATGAGCGCAGGCGAAAATCTGCTCTATATGGCGCGCTTGAATCGCATCCCCGAAGACGAAGCGCAGCGGCGCACCACGCAAGTTTTGGAGCAAGTCGGTCTCGCCGACGATGGCCGGCGCTTGGTCAAGGAATACTCACGCGGCATGAAGCAGCGCCTCGGCATCGCCGAAGTGCTGGTCAAAAAACCGACCGCCATCATCCTCGATGAGCCCACGTTAGGCATCGATCCCGATGGCGCCATCAAGATTCTCGAATTGATCAAAAATTTGAATCACGATCACGGTCTCACGGTCATGCTGTCGTCGCATCAGCTGCAGCAAGTGCAGCAAATCTGCAACCGCGTCGGCATTATCGTCAAAGGCAAACTCATCGTCCAAGGCGAAATGGACACGCTGGGTAGAGGGATCCTCAAGGGGCGCCAGTGGAACTTTCTGCTCGATGTGAGCGGCAACACCGAAGGTCTCGACCGCGATCTGCAAAGCATCAAAGGCGTCGATGAAATCGAGCGGCGACCGCACGGTTGGTTTCTCCGCTGCACCGAGGACGTTCGCGGCGAAGTCGTTTCGCTGGTGGCGCGGCGCGGTTTGAACTTATTGCAACTCCGTTCCGAAGATCCCGACTCTGGAAGAGATCTATCTGAAATACTTCCGCGAGGCTTAAATCACATGAGCGTTGTTTTCTGGAAAGAACTGGCGGACCATTTCAGCAGCCGCCGTTTCATGATCCTGCTGATCCTCATTGTCTTCTCCGGCCTTTGGGCCGCTTACGCCACCGGCCAAGCGATCCGGCAAAACACCGACACCGTCCCGGCGCAGTATGTTTTTCTGCTCTTGCTCACCTCCAGCGGCGAAACGCTTTTTTCGCTGGCAACCTTTCTCGGCTTCTTCGGCCCGCTGGTGGGCATCACTCTCGGCTTCGATTCGATCAGCGGCGAATACGCCCGCGGCACCTTGAGCCGCGTGCTGTCACAGCCGATTTATCGCGATAGCCTGATCAATGGCAAATTTTTCGCCGGCCTGACCACCGTCGCGGTGTTGTGGGGGTCGATCCTGCTGCTTGTCATCGGCCTCGGAATCACGCTATTAGGTTTTCCGCCCAACGCCGAAGAGCTTTGGCGCATGATAATCTTCACCGTGGTCGGCGTGTTTTACGTCGGCTTTTGGCTCGCCCTGGCCATGCTCTTCTCACTGCTATTTCAGAAAACCGTCACCGCCGCCCTCGCGTCAATGGCGGTCTGGCTTTTCCTCTCCCTGTTCATCGCCGTGGTTAGTTCGGGGATCGCCGGCTTGATCGTCCCCGACGCGACGACTCCTGAAGCGCTTTCCCGCCGCTCTGACGTCGAAAATATCATTGGCCGCATTTCACCAAGCACCTTGTTCAACGAAAGCGTCGGCATCCTGCTCAACCCAGCGGCACGCGTCTTTGGCATGGCGTTACAAAGCCAGGCCGAAGGCATCTTGCCGACGCCGCTCGCCCTCGACCAAAGCTTGACGCTTATCTGGCCGCACATCACAACAATTTTCGGCCTGGTCGCCGTCTGCTTCGGGATTTCCTACATCATTTTCATGCGCGCCGAAATTCGCGCTTAAGCTACTTCCATTCATCACTGCTGATATGACGGCAACCGCGCAATCGCGGTTGCCTTTTTCTTGTCGCAGCGCTGATTGCTGGCACCGGTTGCCAGGATGTCACCTAGGATATATTTCCAATCACGATTGTTGATATATTAACCATTTGTGCTAATTATAAGGAAAATTTCTCGCCGCTGCTGTCATCAGAGGAGGATTCATGGCTTATCACGATCTGCGCGAATACGTCGCCACCCTAGAAAAGCATGGCAAACTCAAACGCGTCACCAAGGAAGTCGATAAGGATTGGGAAATCGCGGCTGTTTGCCGACAACTTTTCAAGAAGATTGCGCCGCAAAATCGTCCGGCGCTAGTATTTGAAAACGTTAAAGGCTTCAACATCCCCGTGGTCGCCGGTGTGCTCGGCGCGTCACGGGAAATCTATGCCCTCGGACTGCAAACCGAAACGGTCGAGGGCATCAATCGCAAATGGGATTACGCCTTGGGTCATCCCATCGAACCGCGCATGGTGTCAGCCAAAAACGCGCCGTGCAAAGAAAACATTCTCCACGGTAAAGACGTCGACATCACCAAACTGCCGGTACCGACCTGGACCGTCGGTGAAGACCCCGCGCCATTTTTTACTTCGCCGTATCTCATCACTAAAGATCCCGAGACCGGCGTGCGCAACGTCGGCACCTATCGCATGGAAATTAAAGGGCCGAATAAGACCGGCCTATTGATTGGCAAGCGCCAAGACATGGCGTGGCACATGTACAAGAACAATGCGCAAAACAAGCCTACTCCGGTGGCGGTCGTCATCGGCGCTGATCCAACCATCGGCTATGTTTCGGTTTCGAAAATGTCCGACGCGCTCGATGAATTTGCCGTCGCCGGCGCGTTGCGCGGCGCGCCGGTCGATTTGGTGGCCTGTGAAACCGTGCCGTTGGAAGTACCCGCCACCGCCGAAATCGTCCTCGAAGGCGAGATTCCGCCCAATGCCTTCGAGCATGAAGGTCCTTTCGGCGAATACACCGGCTACATGGGCCCGGCGGGCAACGAACCGTTCTTCAACATCAAATGCATGACCTTTCGCAACAAGCCGCTCTATCAAGCATTCATCAGCCAGATGCCGCCGTCGGAGTCGAGTTGTATTCGCGGCATCGGCCGTGAGTGGCCGCTGTTCAAGCATCTAAAAGATGTGTTGCGCATTCCGATCAAGGACCTGCGCTTGAAGGAAGCTGGCGGCAGCGGCGCATACCTTGTCATCTCGCTGAAAAAAGAATTCGTCGGCCAGGTGCGCCAACTCATGTACGGCGCCTGGTCGCAACGCACCGGCTTCGGAAAAATTACCGTGGTCGTCGACGACGATATCGACGTCTGGGATGATTTCGCGGTCGACTGGGCGCTCAGTTGGCATGTCCGTCCTGACCAAGACGTCTACATCGAGCGCGACGTGCAAGCCGTCGGCCTCGATCCATCCCAAGCGCCGGCCGACGTGCTACAACATCATCCAAGCCGTTATGTCGGCTCTCGCATCGCCATCGACGCCACGCGAAAGCACAAATATCCGGCCATATCGTTACCGCCCAAGGAACATCTAGATATCGTCGCGAGCCGCTGGAAGGAATACGGAATAGAAGACTAACCTGCTCGCGACGCGAGCAGGTTAGATTCCAAATTACAAATTTCAGATTCCAGAATTCGGATTTGGAATATGTAATCTGGAATTTGGAATTATTTGGCGCGCATCTTCTTAGCCGCGGCCATTATCGACTCGATGATTTTCTTATAGCCGGTGCAGCGGCACAGATTGCCGTGCATGAAATGTTTGAGTTCCTCTTCGCTGGGATTGGGATTTTCGTCCAACAACGCTTTAGACGCCAAAATCATTCCCGGCGTGCAAAAGCCGCATTGAAAGCCGCCATGTTCGATGAACGCCTGCTGGAGCGGATGCAGCGTGCCGTTGTCCGCCAAGCCTTCGATCGTCAGCACCGAACGGCCGCGCACTTCGAACGCGAGCGTCGTGCATGCGCTCACTGGCCGGCCGTCGACCAGCAACGTGCATGCGCCGCAGACCTGAACGTCGCAGGACCGCTTCGCGCCGGTGAGGCCCAATCGATCGCGGATGACATCGAGCAACAGCTCGTGCGGCTCGACGTCAATCTCTTGCAACCGCCCGTTCAAAGTAAATGACACCGGTATCGTTTGCCCATCCGAATGTCTACTCAACGCCGTCGCCATGAATTTCTCCCCTCATCCCAATGATCGCGCATAGCTAACTGACCGCGGCTTGAAAGGCCCGCTTTAAGAGCACGCCGACAATGTGCTCCTTATAATCCTGTGCCCCATGCAGATCGCTGATCGCTTGCGCCGCGCGCCCAGCGACCGCGCCGGCTTGCGCCAGATTGCGCGTCGCCTCGTCTTTGCTTTTACCGTTGAGCAACGCCTCGGCTTCAACCACCCGCTTGGGCGCCGGCCCGGCACAACCGACGGCGATCCTGACGTCGCTCACGCTAGCGCCGTTCAGATTGAATGCCAGAGCGACACCCACACTCGGCCGCTCCAGGTAGCCGAATTTAAGATATGCGCTGCGCGCATTAGCGCCCGGCGCCGGCACACGAATCTCCGTGAGAACTTCGTCGGCCGTCAATGACGTCTCATAAGCATCGACGAAAAACTCCTCAGCCGCGATCTCACGTTTCGCGTTCCCCGTCTCAGCGACCATCGTCGCGCCCAACGCCATCAGCAAAGTTCCCGGATCGGCATGCGGCTCGGCGAAGCAAAGGTTGCCGCCGATGGTGCCGGCTTGACGCACGCGCACGTTGGCGACGTTGTGTTCCAGCTTGAGCAGAGAAGGCAGCCGTTGCTGAATGGCCGGCGACAGTTCCAGTTCATGATGCGTACATAGGGCGCCGATTTTGACGGCACCGTTTTCGGCCGAGATTTGATTGAGGCCGAGCCTTTTGACGTTGATCAGCCGCTCGTATTGAACCAAGCCTTCCTTCATCGCCAAAAGCAGTTCCGTGCCGCCGGCGTAAATTTTAGCGCTGTCACCGAAGCGGCCGAGCAGCTCAGAGGTCTCTGCCACGCTCTGCGGCTCTTCCAGACGAAATCTTCTGAGCATCTCACGCTTCTCCTTCTAACTTCTTCTTGACGGCTTGGGCGAATTCGTCGAGCACCTGATCGGCTTTGCGCTTGATGATGCCATGGCCCAACGCCGCCAGCTTGCCCAAGACATCGACCCCGGCGGTAAAGCTCAAAATTGTCTTGTTGTCCGATTCACGCAGATGAACGTCAAGATCGATCTTCATGCGGCTGCCGATCTTGTTATCGGCGCCCGAGGCTTGCGCCTTGATGCGCGTCAATTCTTCCCGCTCAAGAATCTCGATGGTCGTCGGAAATTCGACTTTGAAGGGTCCAACCTTTTCAGTCATCGTCGCCGTATAACGTTTGCCTTCCTCAACCGTTTTGGCGTCCTTACACCCCGGCACACAAGCGATGAACCGGTCGACGTCCCAGATGAACTGCCACACCTTTTCCCGCGGCGCGAGAATTTCGACTTCCTTTTGAAATTGCAAACTAGCCCCCAGAAAACTATTTTTCTAATTTTGCTATCAGAAGCACCGCAAACGCGCAAGCGAAACGCGCGTTTCGGGCGCGTCTACAGGCAACACAGTGCGCTGCATATCAGGTGCAAAACAGTACGAAAGGCAAAAGCGAATTACTCGGGACCGACGACGTCAGTGACATCCTTGAGTTCTTTTTTAAGATACGTTTTGAGTTTTTTCTTCACTCGTTCTTCGATTTGACGAACTCGCTCGCGGCTGATGCCGTATTTATCGCCGATCTCGCGCAAGGTCAGCGGTTCTTCGTTGAGCAGCCGCTCGCGGTAGATCACCAACTCCTTGTCCTTAAGACCTTGAGCAAACTGCTCCATCTTTTGGCGCAACAAATCGTGATACTGATTTTCGGCAAACTGCTCTTCGGGATTCTCATTGCGGTCGGGCAAAAAGTTGAGCAACGTCGCCTCGTCGCCTTCACCGATCGGCATATCAACCGACAGATCGCGGCTGCCGAGCCGTTGTTCCATCTCGACAACTTCGTCCTCTTTTACGTTTAAGCGCTGGGCCAGCAACTTGGGGCCGGCAATGAGCCCTTCTGCTTCGATTTTTTCCTTCTCTTTTTGCAGATTGAAAAATAGTTTGCGCTGCGCCTGGGTCGTGCCGATCTTGACCATGCGCCAGTCGTTCATGATGTAACGAATCATATAAGCGCGAATCCACCACACCGCGTAGGATGGAAAACGGACACCGCGATAGGGATCGAAGTTTTTGACCGCCTCCATCAATCCCATATTGCCCTCTTGGATGAGGTCGAGCAGGGTTTTGAATGATTTCTGATACTCGCGCGCGATCATAACGACCAGGCGGAGGTTCGCGGTGACCAGTTGGTAAGCTGCCTTAACATTGCCAAACTCTTTATACTCTACCGCGAGGCGATGCTCGTCTTCGCGGTTCAGCACTTGAAATCGGCGTATCTCGGTCAGATAGCGCTGCAGCGGATCGTAGGGAACCAGCGCCTTATCCGACGCAGTTGCCCCATCGTCTGGCTCGTGAACAATCTGCGGCAGTTCAACGCCAGGAATCGAAAAGTCTAATTCGTTATTGCTTTCGTCTTCGGCCATGGGCGGTTCTTGCACCTGCACCACCAAAGCGGAGCATCGCAGGGCTTAGCGAGCTATTCAAGATTATCGAAACTGAGATTTGCTTGGCGACTAGCGGAGAAAAAGCCTCGTTATCCGCGGACCCAAAAACTCGTCATGATTGGTTTGGAACTTTTCTAACTTTGCCGTCGGCGATCTCGCGCAACGCGACGACAACTTCCCGGTTATCGGCATCGATTAGCGGCTTAGCGCCCTTAAAAAGCTGTCTCGCCCGTTTGGAAGCCAGCATGACTAAATCGAAGCGGTTGGCGACCTTCTGCAAACAGTCTTCTACGGTAATCCGTGACATCAAAAGCTCCTTGGTAAGTATGCAGAGATTCAACCAGATTTCGGCGGACGAGTCAATGTAACGGAGCCTGATCAGCGACCCCAAATGACACCGCGCCAGCGCGCTTCGACTAATGAGATTTTAACGGCAGATATCTGAAAGAATCTTGTCAGTGTTCGATCTGGGTGGAGTTGCGCGACTTGGCGAAAGCCATATCGAGGGCGATTCCGGTAACAATGGCTTGCCAAGCTTGATCTTCGGAGAGGCCGCGCCCTTTGATAGAACGCCAGAGATAAATAATCTCTTCTTCCGTAACGCTCTCGAAAAGATCCTGATCCAATCCTCTATCTAGGGCGGCAATCGGGTTCATACGAAACATAATCAGTGTCTTTCTACCTTAAACCATTGAGGCAATTGGCAAGGTAGTAACGCAAATCCACTGCCAGCTTTACAACTTATGAAAAATACAGGGAATCGAGCTATTCTAAGGCTTGGACGGGAAGTTTCTAAGTGCAAAGATTGTCGATTGCCGCCCAAAATTGACGCACAGTGCGGCAAAAACCTACAGTCCAACCGACGCTAGCGACTAGTCGATGACGGCGATCCCGGAGATCTCGATCATGCAATCGGGATTATAAAGCCGCTTAACCTCGACCAAGGTGATGGCGGGGAAATATTTACCAAATACGGCGCGATAGGCGGTCCCAAGCGGCTTTTTATTGCTCCAGTACGCTTCCAGACTGGTGATATAAATCGTCAATGCCGCGTACTGATTCGGTTTGCCGCCGACCCCTTCGATGGCCGTCTTGAGATTGCCCATCACTTGAGTGAATTGCGCGACGAAGTCGTCTTTGCCAACAACCTCACCCCGCTCATTAAAAGGCGCTTGGCCGGCGATATGGACAACCGCGCCTCCGGTAATCTTGGCAGCGTGGGCATAACCAACTGGCGCTTCCAGGCCTTTGGGATCGATGAGTTCAAATGGCATCGTGTTTCTCCTGCTAACCGATCGCGCCCGTAATTGCGGGGCTCCAGTAATGAATAAAATCTCTTAACTCGCCGACAATGTCATCCGAGGCCGCCACGTAGGGTAAAATAATTCTGGTCGCGCCGGCATCAACGTAGGGCTTTATCTGCTCGACGACTTGCGCCGCCGAGGTCGCTGCGACCAACGGCAACGATCGATACATCTCGTCGGTGACTAACCTGCGCGCCGAATGAAATCCACCGGCCTTCCACGCCGCGCGCATCGCTTCGACTTCAGATGCAAATCCCATACGTCCGAGTAAGTCGCGATAGTAGTCGGCCAAAGCATAGTAAGTCAGCGCGTGGCTAAGCGCCTCGCGGGCGACATTGTAATTCGGCGCAATTGAACAACGGATTTTGCAGATAATCTCCATCTGCGACGGGTCTTTGCCGGCGGCTACCGCACCGGCCCGCACTTCGTCAGCGATACGGCGAATCTCCGCAGGATTGGCCATATTGATTAGTACGCCGTCGCTGATGCGCCCTGCCAGCTGTGTCATTTGCGAACCGAAGGCGGCCAAATAGATTGGCATGGTCCGACCCGACGCCTTAAATGCCATCTTGAAATTTTGCGCGGTGAAATATTTGCCCTGGTAATTCAATTTCTCGCCGGCCATCGCGGCGCGCACGATGTCGATATACTCCTGCACGCGGCCCAGCGGGTGATCGAGAGTCTGTCCATGCCACTTGGCAATGGTCGGATTGGACGAACCGATTCCCAAGAGAAACCGGCCCCCCGAAAGCTCGTCCAAACCCGCCGCTTGAAGCGCCAGGGTCGCCGGTGTGCGACCGAGGATATGATAGATCGCCGAGCCGACTTTCAACCGGGTGGTAACCGCGGCAATGGCCGACAGCATCACCGTGGGATCCTTGTTGTTGGCCTCGCCGCCCCAGGCGCAGTCAAAGCCATGGGCCTCAGCGAGGCGCGCGAGCTCCGGGATCGCATCCATCGGCAGCTGCGCACCGGAATTAAACTCGATGTCGATTTTCATGACTGAGGAATGTCGTCGCGAAAACAATTCTCAAACGTAGCTTGCCGGCAAGCTGGTACTGAGAATTGCGATCTGTTCGGTTTTTTCGATGTGGCGGATAAAGCGATATTTGTTCTCGACTTCGTCGATCGGGAACGGCGCCACCTGAGCACGCTCGGTGGTGACCTTGGCGCCGATAAAACACAACTCGCCGCCATTCATTGCGTTGGTCACCGCTGGCGCGAATTCTTCTAGGGAATTGGTCCAATCTGAATTTCTTATCCCCGCGGCGCGCGCCATGCCGACCAAGTCCGTGCCCGCAGCGGTGGCGGTTTTCTTGCTGCCGGACGCTTCGTAAACTTCGTTGTCGAAAACGATATGAAGAAGATTGCTGGGTTTCATGCGCGCGATCGTCGCCAGCGAACTTAGATTCATCAGCAACGAACCATCGCCGTCGAGAGCGATAACTTTTCGCCGCGGCAGTCCCAGTGCCATGCCGAGGGCGATGGACGAACAAAGCCCCAACGTACGCACGCGAAAGTTGCCGTCGCTCGGATGGATCGTGTTCCACTCCAAGGTCATCGCGCCGGCCGAGCTGACCACGAGCGCATCGCCAGCAGCCGCCGCCACAGCTTTGAGACAATCGAATCTTTTCATCGGTCGAATATGGTATTTCCTAATCAGAGAGATTGAAGCGCCACACGCCGGCCCAGCACTTCTTTGGTTACCAAGAGCGCCACCGGTCGCTTAGCGTCTTCGCTCAGCACTTGAGCGCGTTTGATCAGCTCGGCAGCGTCTTCACTATCGCGCATGATATAATAGCGAATCCCCAAGGCTTGAAGCACCGGCTCGGTCATGCTGCCCGTCGTGCTAAACGTTCGATCGCCGATGTCGCCGGCGTAGTAAATCAACAGCAAGAGCGGAATCTGATATTGCAGCAAAGTGCTGACGATGGCGTTATTACTATTGAAAAAACCGCCGTTCTGCATGATCGCAGCGCATTTTTTGCCGACGAGATAGGCGCCGGCGCAAATGCCGATGCCCTCTTCCTCGCGGCACAGCGGCACATGGATAATCTCACGATCTTCGTCGACTTCGCTCAAGACGTCGGCGAGATTGACGTCCGGCAACGTGGCGACGAGATTGATGCCCGCGCCTTTCAAACCCATGACAATGGCTTTCGCCGCTTCGATTGGATTCACGTTGGCTCATTTCGCAATCAGTCTTATCCGCTTAACATCAAAGGATAGGTAGATCAACAATGGCGCTTTTCCTTTGGCAAGAATCTTAGTATAAAAGCTGCAAACCAAAAATAGCACAAAAGGAGAATTGCCGTGATCAAACTTTACGACTTCAAATCGTCGCCTAACTGTCAAAGAGTAAAAGTGGTATTGGCGGAAAAGAATCTGCCCTACGAGATCGTACCCGTCGATCTCACCAAGAAAGAACAGAAAAACCCGGAATATTTGCAAATGAATCCTTATGGCAAAGTGCCGGTGCTGACCGACGACTCCACCGTGCTGTATGAGTCGCTGATCATCAACGAATATCTCGAAGAAAAATATCCCAATCCGCCGCTGCTGCCGAAAGACCCGGCGAAAAAAGCCCGAGGGCGGATACTCGTCGACTACGGCATGGCGCACTTTGACTCGGCTTATCAGAAGCTGCGCATGGAGCTGATGAAAGAAGCGAAGGAACAAAGCCAGCCGACCATCGACGGCGCCAAGAGCGATCTAAAAAAACTCCTGCAGCGTTTCGAAGATGAGCTCGGCGAACAGCAATACTTGCTCGGCGATTTTTCTCTGGTCGACGCCGACTTGATTCCGCGCTTCACCCGGCTCGAGGGATTTGGCGTGCTGCCCGATGCGGCGCTCCCGCGCCTGGGAAAATATCTCGAACGAGTGAAAGCCCGCCCTTCGGTCAAGGCTTTACTTTAGTTCAGCGCGCGCAACCGCATAAATCTCATCACCCGAGTATGGAGCTGCCGAAAAGCGGTTTTTTCCCGGCCGTCTTTTCGGCGCTCCTACGTCCCATCGTTGGCCGTCTCGATCGCCATTCGCTCGCCAGATATTCCGGTCAGCTGACCATCCCGGGTCTTACATTTGCCGTCGACGTGCGCTGGGACGATTATGGGATTCCGCACGTCCATGCCGCCAACGAGCACGATCTCTTTATTGCCCAAGGTTATCTGCACGCCCAGGAAAGACTCTGGCAAATGGAGGTCAGCCGGCGTTTTCTTGCCGGCCGCATGGCCGAAATCTTCGGTGATTTTTCCCTTCCCTGGAAAGAATTGTCAACCCACTTTCGCGGCCGCACGAGCGTCGACTTCGATTACTTCGTTCGCCTGCTCGGCGTCCGCGATGCCGCGCTCCATTCACTTGCGCAGCTGCCGGAAGCCGAGCAACTCCGTCTGCGCGACTACAGTCTCGGGGTTAACGCTTACATCGAGCACTGCGGCAAAAGACTCCCTTGGGAGTTTCGCCTGCTGCGCCACGCACCTGAGCCATGGCGCCCGGAAGATAGTTTAATCATCGTCAAAGGCTTCGCCTTTTTGCTTTCCACCGCGCTATACACTCGGCTAAACCTGATCGCCATTGCCGACAAACTCGCCGCCCAACCGGCAATGCTCCGTTCGCTGATGCCCCATTATCCCACGGATGCACCGACTACTACTCGCGCGGTGTGGCAGCAGGCGAGCGGCATGTGGCAATTCACCAGTGGCGTTTTAATGGCCAGCAACTGGCATCCCGCCGGCCATGGCAGCAACAGTTGGGCAGTGGCGCCGCAGCGCTCGGCTACGGGCAAGGCGCTGCTCTGTAACGATCCGCACCTGCGCATGACTCTGCCTTCGACCTGGTATTTGATGCATCTCAAAGCCGACGCGACGCCTGACCGTTCCGACGGCTACGAAGTTTGGGGCGCTTCCATCGCCGGCACCCCCGGGATTCAACTGGGTCATAATCGCTGGATCGCCTGGGGCGCCACTGCGGCGCTTTGCGACGATGTCGAAATCTATCGCGAGCGGCTCCATTCGCTTGAACCCGATCGCTATCTCGTCGGCCAGGAGTGGCGCAAGCTCACAAGCCGGCGTGAAACTATCTCGATCAGAGCAAAGAAATCCGTCGAAAAGGTCATCCGCCACACGCGCCATGGCCCGGTGATCAGCGACTTTAACGGCGCAGATAACGCTCGTGAAATCTTGTCCCTGCGTTGGACCGCGCACGAGCCGAGCCAAGAGTTGTGCAGTGTTCACCGCATCAATTGCGCCCGCAACTGGCCGGAGTTCGTCGACGCCCTGCGCGATCACAGTGCGCCCAGTCTAAATTTCGTCTACGCCGACCGCGACGGCAATATCGGCTACTGCCTCGCAGGTAACATTCCCCGCCGCATCGAAGAACCTACGCTGCTGCCATTGGCGGGCTCGGACAAAAGCAACGATTGGTCCGGTTACATTCCGTTCGAAGAACTGCCGCGTGTTTACAATCCGCCCCAAGGCGCCGTTGCCAGCGCCAATAACCACATCACCGACGGCGCCTATCCCTATTACCTGTCGCATTTTTTCGAACCGCCCCAGCGCCTGCGCCGCATCGAACAACGTCTCGGCGCCCGGCAAAAACTCTCGGCCGAAGACTTGACCCATATTCAATTGGACGATGTCTCGCTCCACGCTCGGGAAATGCTCGAGACGCTTGGCGAAGACCTCGCCCGGATTGCCGATCAAGACCAAACAGCCAAACAGGCGGCGACGCGTTTACTGTCCTGGGATGGCCGATGTGAAGCGCAGAGTGTCGAGGCAGCGATCTTTCATGGGTTTCACCACCGCCTGTTGGTCAATTTGCTGACGCCGCATTTGGGCGAACAACTCTCATCGGCGTACGTTGAGATACTCAATCAGTGTATCGTGCCGACGGATCGTATTTTGCGCGATGCCAATTCACTTTGGTTCACCGGCCGCTCGAGATTCGAGCATATCGCGCGCTCCTTGCGAGAAGCTTGTGCCGATTTAACGGTCGCATGCGGCAGCGATATGAATAAGTGGCAGTGGGGTAAAATTCACCGCTTACAGATGAATCATACGTTTGGCCGCATCAAGTTATTGCAGCCGCTGCTCGGCATCGGTCCCCTGCCGGCGCCGGGCGACGGCATGACGGTCAATTTCGGATTTTACCGCCACTCTAATCCCTTCGCCCAGAGCGCCGGTGCTGCGTTGCGTTTCCTGGTCGAGCTGGAACAATCTCCACGCTCTAGTTTCGTCCTACCGTCGGGCCAATCGGGCCATCCGTTGTCACCTCACTACAGAGATCAGACACAGTTGTGGCAGCGCAACGCGCAAATCGCGCTCGCCCCCGACAAGACCGAAACGTCGCCGTCACGCCACTTGCTTCTTAAACCGGTTTAGTCTTGAATTGAGCGCGGACGCACAGCGTTGGTGAATTGGGGTCATCGATTGGTTGGCACATTGGCAAAGAAAGTTAATACCATGTCCATCAAACTGCTTATCGCCGACGACGAGAGGCTATTTCGCCAGAGCCTAAAAATTCTCCTTGAGACCGACAGCAACATCAAGGTCGTAGCCGACGCCGGTGACGGCCAGGAGGCGGTGACCGGTGCGCGCGATTTTGAGCCGGACTTGGCACTGCTCGATGTCGACATGCCGAAAATGGACGGGATCAAAGCTGCCCGGCTGATCGGCGCGCTCTCGCCGCGGACCAAGATACTCATGCTCTCGGTGCATCACGAGGAAGAAAAAATTCACGCGGCGATTGGCGCTGGCGCGCTGGGTTATATTTTGAAAGACACCGACCGGACCGAGTTCATCAAAATTATCCAGCAAACCCACGCCGGGAAAATCCCATCGTCGCCGTACCTAGCTCATCTCGCACTTGAGCGCACGGGTCTTCCCAAATCGCCGCCGAGCCAGGCCAGCATAAATAAATTCGCCGAAAAATTTTCCCTAACCGAGTTGGAGATGAAAATACTTCGCTTGGTAGCCGAGGGTCTGAGCAACGAAGAGATCAGCGAGATCACGCGCTTGGCGCGTGAAACGATCAAGGGACACCTAAAGTCACTATTTCGCAAGTTAGATGTTAAAAACCGCACAGAGGCCGCAGTCCTATCGGTGCGTCAATGCGTTTAGTACGGATTCACGGCAGGCGAAGTCGACTAGGTCGGCGGTTCAATTAGTTAAATTGCGAATGGTTACTTGAGCAGCGCTCATTACCCCGTCCGCGCCCGGTAGCGCTTGAACGCTGACCACCGCGCCGGTTTTCAGTAAACTGCGATCGCCGGGCAGACGCTTGGTAATCGGAACGTTGGGCGGCACAAACACTTTCACTTCGCCGTCCTTATACCTGAGCGTCATCAACGGTCCTCTGATGTCTTGCACGACGACGTCTTCAACCCGCTCCACATTGGCGTTGGTCATTGTACTGGTCGGCGACGACGACGACGGCCGATGCCCTTCACTGAGTCCGCGCTCATCGTCGGCGAAGACATGAACCTCGGACGCCAGGAATGTACCGTCTGCTTGTTTTTGAGCGGTTGTTCCAAGATACAGACCTGACTTAATCTCCGATAATTTAATCGGCGCCTCGGTAACGAACTTTGTCGTCTCAGTGAGCTGAACTAATACGTCGCCGGAGTTGGTCGCAACGATAAGGTTCTGGTCATTCAGACCGCTCATTTTTCCTCGAACGGTTACGGGCTGGCTTGAAGCAGCCCCCTGCAAGTGCGCCGTAGTCCCAACCACTAACAATAACGTGACTAGGGTAAATCCGCTCACGCCGGCAATGATTTTTTTCATCAAGATCTCCCAATGGTACAGTAATATCTTGCAATCTACTTTCATCAAGCGCAATAGCAGCGCCAAAAACCGTAAATTACCCATATGGGGAATATACCATCACCCCGTCAGAGGGATTGACAGTAACCGGATTCTAGGAGATATTTCGTCAACTTTTTAGAAGATTGATCGCTAACGTTCGTCTAATTGGAGGCGTTTATGAGATCGAAAAAGATTTTAGTTTTTGCCCTAGCGCTTTCCTTGAGTTTGTTCGTTGGACAACTACGGAGCGCCGTAGCCATCGGGGTTGGCGACCAGGCGCCGGACTTTGAGCTCGACAGCACTAAAGGCGGAAAGGTCAAACTTAGCAGCCTCAAGGGCAAAAACGTCTTGATTAACTTTTACAACTTCGATTTCAGCGCTACCTGAGTAAAGTGCTTACAAGCATCCGGTTCGGATGACAATTATCCAAAATTCCAAGCAGAGAACACAGAAGTATTCGGCATCGCCTCGAGTACGAGATTCGCTCAACAGGCCTTTGCGGAATTCGCCAAAATACAATACCCCATGCTTAAGGGGTACGCGATGTGACCGTGGTTCACAAAGTGATGAGAGCCTATGGCGTTTTCGACGAAGCTCGGCTGGTGGCAAAACGATCCTATGTCATCGTCGATAAAGACGGAGTTATTCGCTACTACGACGTTAGGCCGAGCAACACTGAGAAAGATTTACTGACGACGGAGCAATTACTGAACGCGGTTAAGAAGGTCAACCAAGGGAGTTAAACAATAGTGGATTCAATACTTAATGAGCATCATGAAAGAGTTGTGCAGAAATTGGACCATCGTCGATAATTTTAGCTTTGGTGCTGCTCATCGGTGGCTGGCGGCGACAAATGGTTCGAGCCCGCAGGGTATCAAAGTTACATTGTCCGGCGACCAGGAGGTTCCGCCGGTGAAAACGTCGGCATCCGGAAGCGCCACTTTTGTAATCTCGTCAGATAAATCGGTCAGCGGCAGAGTTATGACTTCTGGCATAGAAGCAACTGCGGCGCACATCCACGAAGGCGCTAAGGGTGCGAACGGCCCAGTAATCGTGCCGCTAACCAAAACCGCCGATAACACATGGTCTGCTTCTGCCGGAGCGAAGTTGACGGATCCTCAATACGCGAGCTACTTGGCCGGGAACCTTTACGTCAATGTGCATAGCGCCGCAAATAAGGGCGGAGAAATACGCGCACAACTGACTCCCGTGAAATAGCGCGACACTGAAGGTAGCGTGCCCTTCAAATGACGGCGCGTTAAACATCATAGTGTTCTAAACGTCGGTAATATTATTAAGGAGGATCGCATGAAAAAATCCATTCTAGGACTCGGGACATTAATTGGAGTGGGCCTTCTTGCTGGGAACGTTTTCGCGTTCTCATGCCCGGCACTACAAAAATCCGCCAATGAATCGATCGCTAAAGCGGAAGCGGCAGTTGGCAATATTACCGATGAAAGAGAAAAGGGTCGCGCCTTGACGAACATCGCGATGGCTAAAGAGATGGTGCAACAATCAGTGGCCGACCACAAAGAGGCGGGTGCCAAGAAAGACGCGCAGCTTCATTACAATTCTGAGGCGAAGGCCAAAGCCGCGAAGGCGCTTGCCGATCAAGTGAAGTGACGCGACACCAGCGGCAAGGCTGCGATGTCAAGTCAAGATGAAGGCGACTTACTCCGTTGTTATGTGGAGAATTCTCTTAAGGCCGCTCTATTCGTTGCCTGTTTTGTTCATGTTCGCAGCGCTTACTCCTCGAATGGGTCTCGCCCAAGAGGATCGGAAAGAGCTTCTTGAAAGAGGCCAATACATTTTCGGAGTCGCTGGAGGCTGCGCCTGTCATACGGTTCCTAAGGGAATACCCCACGCAGGTGGACGAGCCTTCCCAATCCCCTTTGGAACCGTGTATGCTACGAATATAACCCCGGATAAGGAAACCGGGATTGGCAGTTGGTCCGACAAGGATATTATCAAAGCGATGACTACTGGCGTCCGCCCAAACGGCGAATGGATATTGCCGATCATGCCGCACGAGGCATACTCCGGCATAGCTAAAGAGGACATAAAGGCCCTGATAACTTACTTACGAACCCTAAAGCCGGTGCGCAAAGAAACTCCCCGGCTGAAGACTTGGGTCCCTTTTTACCGTTCCCTGCTTACTCCTTTGTGGCTAAAGTTATTTGGTCGTTTTTCCACGCCCCCTCGCGAAGCGCCTAAAGGCGGTATCCCGAGAGGTCAGTATCTAACTGACCATGTTTCACTGTGCGGTGATTGCCATACTCCGCGCAACTTCCTTGGGGTTTCACAGCGCCGAACTTTACCTTGCCGGCAGTCAAACCGCATTATTCGGAGAAGAGAGCCCTAATATTACTCCGGATAATGAGACCGGGTTAGGAAAATGGAGTCGAGAAGAGATCGCGCATCTCACCTTGACCGGGTTTAAGCCCAATTTGGACAACGTGCAAGGTCTCATGGAGGAAGTGATCGAAGGAGTATCCGTGGGTTACAAAAATATGACGCGGCAGGATGCGCTGGCAATCGCAGATTATTTAAAATCGATCCACCCTATTGTTAATAAGACTAACTGACTGAGGTCGTGAAGCCGATGCATGACAAAAAAAAAGTGGTCGGTGACGGGGATCTTGGCGACAGGCTGCGTGGTTCTCGTTGGAGCGCTGGCTCAGGATACAGTCGTGCAAAGACGGCGGCAAATGGAGAGCAACAATAGCTTAGTGGCTGAAGCCCTCAACAAAGCCGTTAAGGAAAAAAATTTCGTTGAGATTGAAAACAAGTGCAAAGCTAATCCAAGAAAATATGAATAAGGTTCCTGAGTTATTTCCGCGCGGCAGCCTTTCGAAAGACTCCAGAGCCAAATCCGAGATATGGGCCACAGTGGTCAGAGTTCACCAAACATCCTGCCAATGTAACCAAAGCGGCCCAAGAGCTATCCGCCGCCGCCAAAGCTGGAGATGCGGCATTGGTCGAAGACAAGTTTAAAGCCCTGGGAGAGGCCTGTAAAGCCTGTCACAGCAGACTTCCGCGCGCCAAAGCCAATAGTGGAACGAGGAGTTTCGTTAAAAATTCAAGCTTGCTCTTAATTCACAACAAAACTACAGGTGTGTTAAAAAACTAAAATTAAAAGAAACCTTATGTATTACCAAGGAACTATTAAGCGGAGTGACAATGCTGTTGTTATCTCTTTTCATTTCTTCCCGACGGTTCTGCTCAAGATGAAATCGTCAAAAAAAGAAAAGTATCTTGATGGAGACAGCAAAATTCGCGCGTCAAGGCCATTGCGAAAGCCACTGAAGGAAAAAGACTTTCGACCGATCGAACTTAAGGCAAAGGAAATCATGGGAACCACGGAAAATATTCTTCGCGCTATTTCCAAAAGGAAGCGTTACCGAAAAATCCCGGGCTCAAGCCTGAATATTTGGGTAAAAATGTGATGACTTCAAAAACCGAGCTGCATGCAGTACAAGCAAGCAGCCGAAGCCTTAGCAAGGCTGCCACGGCCAAGAATGAGGCGGAGGTTAACGCCAAAGTTAAAGACCTGGGCAACAACCGCGAGGGTGCTTGCGGCGACTTGTCAAAAGCTTTATCCCGCGCCTGTTCGCAGAAACTAAAGCGACACGATTAAACACTCAATGCGCTTCTAATTCGTCCTAAAGAAAGCCTCTGCCGTCGGCAGGGGCTTTCTTGTTTCTGGCCCTGCGTCCTGTGATAGTAATTTCTTTGACAGATCATCGTAGGAGGTGACTAATGAAATCGAAAAAATATATTGGGGATTTATTTGCTCACTTGTCGCTCGCTTTTTGCTGTCGGCTCAAAATTAGCCTCGCCCAGACGACCCGCCTCAACGTTGGCTACAGCGCTGTCAGCGCTGACCAGTTACCGGCCTGGGTCGCCAAGGACGCGGGAATCTTCGCCAAGAATGGACTCGACGTCCAGCTGATTTTCTTTACCGGCGGTTCAACTGCGATCCTGGCTCTGGTTTCCGGAGATGTGCCGATCACGCAAGTTTCTGGGCCGGGCCTGGTGAGCAGTGGTATCGGCGGTTCAGACGCGGTCTTCGTCGCTGCGGGCATCACGTCGCTAAATTATGTCTTGATGGGTAAACCCGGTGTAAAAACCATCGAGCAACTAAAAGGCGGCACGTTGGCAATCAGCCGGTTCGGCTCGGCGACGGATTCCATCGCCCGTTTCGCCTTGAAGAGAGTTGGGCTGAGCGTTGGCAAGGACGTCACGCTGATTCAAGTCGGCAGTGGACCGGAGCGCTTGGGCGCCTTACAGACCGGCAGGGTAACCGCGGCGGTGATCAACCCGCCATCAAGTTTCATCGCCGAGAAGCGCGGCATGGCGGTGATCGCCGATGTCGCGCAGATGGGATTGGTGTTTCAACACACCGGCGCGGCAACCACCAAGAAGTACATTCGCGAACACAACGACATCGTGCGGCGCTATGTCCGAGCCCATGTCGAAGCCGTGCACAGAATGTGGACCGACAAGGAAGCGACCATTCGCGCGCTCAGCAAATACATGGGCAGCGGCCTCGATCGCGAGATTCTCCAAAAGAGCTACGAAAATGTCATGCACGAAACGCTCTATCCGAAAAAACAGTATCCGAGCCTAGAGGGCCTCAAAACTGTCATAGAAGATCTCGCTGAAAGAGACCCAAGAGCGAAATCAGTGAAGCCAGAGCAGTTCGTCGACAACACTTTTATCCGCGAGCTCGATCAAAGCGGCTTCATCGACGGCCTCTATAAGAAGAAATGATCCGCTTGTGCCGTTGCGATGCTGAGTGACCATAGGGGCGAAGCCGCGTGCCCTCAACTTGCGACCTGGGCTCAAGACATCGCCCGCAGCGCCGATCCGGCAATCGCCGCCGATGTGATCTTTGAAGACGATTCGAACACCTTCATCGTGCGGCTCGCAAAAGGCGCGCGCGTATTGATCTTCCGTCTGTCGGCAAACCAGGTTTATACCGACGGCCGCGAAGCCGAGTGCGAGCGCACGCTCCGAAGAAAAATCAAGGACCTGTGGAATTTGCTTTGACGGTTACTGACGCTGGAGCACCCGCGCCGCGTCTTTGGCGAAGTAAGTGAGAATCATATCCGCGCCGGCGCGGCGAATCGCGTAGAGCACTTCCATCATGATTCTTTCCTCGTCGATCCAGCCGTTTTGTCCCGCGGCTTTGATCATGGAATACTCGCCGCTGACGTTATAAGCCGCCACGGGATAGCCGAACTTCTGTTTCACCCGGTAAACAACATCCAAGTACGCCATCGCCGGCTTGACCATCACGATATCCGCGCCCTCGCGAATGTCCATCTCGACCTCGCGCAACGCTTCGTCGGAATTCGCCGGGTCCATCTGATAGGAGCGGCGGTCGCCGAATTGGGGCGTAGATTCGGCGGCTTCACGAAACGGGCCGTAGAAACCTGAAGCGTATTTCGCCGCGTAGGCCATGATCGCGGTCTGGGCAAAGCCGCTTTCGTCGAGCGCTCGGCGAATCGCGCCGACTCGGCCATCCATCATGTCCGACGGCGCGACGATGTCCGCGCCCGCGCGCGCGTGGGACAACGACTCTTTGACTAGCAACTCCAACGTGCTGTCGTTATCGACATCGCCGTTCTTGATCACGCCGCAATGACCGTGATCCGTATATTCGCATAAACAGACATCGGTCATTACCAACAATTCGGGAAGCTTTTCCTTGATCGCGCGAATCGCCTGCTGGACGACGCCGCTGTCGTCATAAGCCTCAGCTACCCAGCGCATCTTTATGTTGCGGAAGACCGAATAGGATCACCGCGGGAATGCCTAATGCATGCGGCCTCCTGACATTCTTCAACTGCTCGATCAACCGACCATTGCGCCACGCCAGGCATCGATGAAACCGGCTGGGATTTATTCTTACCCGGTCCAACAAACAGGGGGTAAATAAAATTCCTCGGCGCCAGGCTGGTTTCTCGCACCATGGCGCGGATTTTTTCGTTGCGCCGAAGCCGTCGCGGTCGATATTTTGGGAAGTCCATTCTGTTCTCCCGACTGAAACTCTTTAAAGTATTTTTGCCGGAGCTTATTGCGTTTGGACGGGTTCACTTAGTGTCGGCGTTACAATAATCGACCATCGCCTTAACCAACCCGTCGATGGTGAATTCACGGGCCGTAATGGCGACCTTGCCGCCGAGATCTTCAACGGTCTTTGCAGTAATCGGACCGATGCAGGCGACCGCAGCGGTGCCAACGATAGACGGAAGATCAGCTGCGGCAAAAAGCTCAACGAAGTTACTCACCGTGCTCGAACTGGTAAACGTCACGATATCCGCATCACCGCGCTGCAAACGCTGGCGCAGTGCCGCGACGTCGATATTCGGCGCCGCGGTGCGATAGGCTTCAACCACGTCGACGTTGGCGCCCCACTGGCGCAACGTTTCCGGCAACACGTTGCGCGCTTTGGCGGCGCGCGGAATCAGGACATTTTTACCGGCCATCTCATCGGCACCGAGCGAATCGAGCAGGCCCTCGGCTTGATAGCGCTGTGGAACCACAGTGACGGAAATTCCCGCGGCATCGAGCCGCTTCGCCGTCTCCGAACCGATCGCCGCGACCTTCAATCGCGCCAGTTGAGCGACACGTTTGCCGACATGATCGAGCCGCGAAAGAAATGGCTCGACGCTATTGACGCTGGTGAAGATCAGCCAGTCGTAGGAGTCAAGCCGCGCCAGTGCTCGATCGAAGGCGAGAAAATCGCCCGGCGGTTGAATCTCGATGGTCGGACACTCGATCACCACACCGCCAAGATCAGTGATGCGCTGCGCCAAGACTCCCGCTTGCGCGCGCGCGCGCGTGACGACGACCCGTCGCCCGGCAAGCGGTTTTTCCGCTCCGGCGGCTTTTACGGCATGGCGAACTGGCGCAGACTTGCTCATAGCCTCAGTTCTTTGCCAACAACTTATCGGCACCGTCCCGCAGTAACTGCTCGGCCAAATCCCGGCCAAGCTCAGCCGCCTCGCTCGCCTTCCCCGTTATTTTTCCCCGACAGAGCGACTTGCCGTCCGGTTGGGCCACCACAGCGATCATGGCCAGCGAATCGGCACTCGCGCGCGCGCGCGCGCCGATCGGCACGTGACAGCCGCCGCCCAATCTTTCGAGCAATGCTCGTTCCGCCGTCACCTCGGCATGGGTATTGGAATCATGCAGAAACGCCAACATCTTGCCCATGGCGCCGTCGTCGCGCGCCTGGATGCCGAGGGCGCCCTGGGCGACGGCGCTGACGCAAATCTCGTCCGGCAAATACTCGGTTATACGCCCTTCCTGGCCAATGCGTTTCAACCCGGCCGCCGCCATGATCAAACCATCGGCTGCACCGTCATCGAGTTTGCGCAAACGCGTATCGATGTTGCCACGGATCGGCGTCAACGCGAGATCGCTGCGATAATGCAGCAATTGCGAGCGCCGCCGCAAACTCCCCGTCGCCAGCCGCGCGTTAGCAGGCAATTCGCGGAATATTCGTCCGTCTCGACTGACGAGAACGTCCCGCGCGTCTTCACGCCGCGGCATGACGGCGATCGTTAAACCCGCGACCCTGTCGGTCGGCAAATCCTTCATCGAATGCACCGCGATGTCGATGTCATTTCGGAGCAACGCATCTTCGATCTCTTTGGTGAAAACGCCTTTACCGCCAATGGCGGCGATGGGCCGGTCGACGAACTGGTCGCCGCTGGTTTTGATGATCGTCAAATCGACCTGCGCCTCTGGGTAATGGGCTTCGACTTCGCGTTTCAGCCAATTCGCTTGCGCCAACGCCAACAGGCTACCGCGGCCGCCGATGCGGACAAGCATCACTTGCCCTCCAGGTCGAAGAGCTTTTTCAGCGCGGCGACGTAAAGCGTCGCTTCGTTGTCGTTGTCGCTATTATTTTTCAATTGCGCGATGGGCCCGTGCAGCATCTTGTTGATCATCGCCGTGGTCATGTCTTCCAACGCGGCGCGTTGTTGATGGGATAAGTCCTTGAGACTGCCGCCCAGGGATTTTTCCAGCTCGCCGCGGCGAATATCGTCGAAGCGCTGGCGCAATGCCGCGATCGTCGGCACCTGTTCCAAAGAGCCGATCCAGCGCACGAAGCTCTGCACTTCGTCTTGTACAATGCCCTCGGCTTTGTTCGCCTCGTTGGAGCGTCCTTGGAGATTTTCGTCGGCGACGCTTTTGAGATCATCGATGTTGTAAAGATAAACGTTGTCGAGGTCGTTGATCTTGGCGTCGAAGTTGCGCCGGTCGCCGACGTCGATGAAAAACATCGCCCGCTGCTTGCGTTCGCGCAGCACTTTATCGACTTGCGCCGCGTCGACTAAAACTTCCGGCGCGCCGGTGCAGCCGATCACCAAATCGGCCATTTTCAAATACTGGGGAAAGTCCTCGAAGCGGATCGGATTACCGTGAATCCGCTCGGCCAATTCCACCGCGCGCTCAAACGTCCGATTGGTCACCATGAGACTGCGCACGCCGTGGCTTTGCAGGTGACGGGCCATCAGATCGCCCATCTTGCCGGCGCCGATCAACATCACGGTTTTATCGTCGAAGCGATCGAAAATGCGCTTGGCAAAATCCACCGCCACCGAGCTGACAGACACCGCGCCGCTGCCGATGCCGGTCTCCGTGCGCACCCGTTTCGCCACCGAAAAAGAGCGATGAAAGAGCCGATGCAGAATGGTGCCGACGGTGCCCGCCTGCTGCGCTCGCTCGTAGTATGCCTTCAACTGGCCGAGAATCTGCGGCTCGCCGACGACCATGGAGTCGAGGCTGGCGGCGACGCGGAACAGATGACGGACCGCATCGGCGCCATGATAACAATAAATATGCTCATCGATGGCGCCCAGCTGACGGTGCATTTTTTGTTCGCTCAGAAAGCCGGTGATATCGCTGAGCGCCACTCGACGATCGGCCGCCGCGGCAACGACCTCGACCCGATTACAGGTGGAAAGAATCACCCCTTCGTCGATCGACGAATAGCCATGCAAGCGCGCCAGCGCGTCGCGCAGGTAAGCGTTCTCAAAAGCCACGCTCTCGCGCACTTCGATCGGCGCGCTGCGGTGGTTGAGACCGACGATGACGATTTCTTTGTGCACGATTTACTCGAACCGTCCGCCGTGACGGCTGGGAAACACGGCTTCGCCCCACAGAAAGTAGCCGAGCACCACGCAGAAACCGACCATCGTCAGCACTGCCACCTTCTTGCCACGCAAGCCGGCGGTGATGCGGCCATGAAGTATCGCACCGTAGAACAACCAGGCGATGCCGGAAGAGATCTGGCGCGGTTCCCAAGACCAATAAGTGCCCCAGTGAATTCCCGCCCAGACGCTGCCGGTGAGAATCCCCAGCGTCATCAAGGGAAAACCCCAAACCAACAAGACGTAATTCAACCGGTCCAAGGATTCGAGCGAGGGAAAGCGCTTCATCAGCGCGGTCATCTTCTTGTGTTTGAGGTGACGCTCCTGCAGCAGGTAAATCAAGCTCACGCCGAACGCGAGGGCAAACACGGCATTGCCGAGAAACGCCAAGGTAACGTGCACCGGCAGCCAAACGGATTCCAAGCCGGGCGGAATTTCGCCGCCCGTGGTGCCGAAGGCAAAGGCCGCCAGACACATCAAGCAAGCCAACGGGGCAACGATGCCGCCGAGCACGGTCAGGCGATACTTGAGCTGGAACAAAAGATAAAGCCCGACCATCAACCAGCTCTTGAAAAGTAGCGCCTCGCCGATGAGCGCCACTGCGGCGAACCCCTCACTGACGAATCGATTGGTCAGCGCGGCAGTGTGCAGCGCAAATCCAGCCGTCAAAGCCAGCGCCGAGAGTCGCGACGAACTATCTTTTCGGAAAACGAAATAGAAATAGCTTGCCGCCGCAAGTAGATAAATCGCCGCGGTAATCTTGACCAAGAGCGGTTCCATGAAATCACGGTCATTATAAGCTAAGCTTGACTACCTGCAACCCTGAGAGCGGTGACAGGACAATCACGAGTTTGCCACCAACCGACGCGTCATCCGCGCGCCTTAGCGGCTAGGAATGAACTAACGAGAAACGATCTTGAACGTCTGCGGCGTCTTGTTCGATCTTTGCCGCTTAGCGATAGGCGATGCGTTAGCTTTCACGCTTGCGCCGGCACTCCGGCTGGGCGGAGCGACGATCCTTTGTGCGTGCGCGCCGCGAGATTTTGCCGCCGCCACGTTGGCCTGGGTGTTTGCGGCCATTGTCTTTTTAATCTTTCTCCCTTCACCCGCACGGCTTTGCGCGCTGACAAACTGATCGACTTTTTCCGCGGGCAGATTCACTCGGTAACCGAGCGGCAACACCTTGGTGGTCGGTTCCAGCGCTGGGTTCCAGGCGAAAAACTGGCTGTGAGAAATCGCCGCGGGCTTGAGCACGGCGTTGAGCGCCACCGGCCGCTTGAGCGCGACTTCGCGCAAGTTCACCGGGCGATGATGGCGTAGAAACGGGAAGAAGGTTTCGCTGTTGCCGGCGATTTGAACCACCGCGAGAAACTCGGCGTAGAAATTCTTGGAAGCGAAACCGAAGGTCGGCGATTGATAACCGCGAATCAGATCGACGAGATCATCCGATTCGACCGCCTTAATGCCGCGGAATATGCCGTCCGTACCGTGATTGTAGGCGGTGATCGCCAACGGCCAGTTGCCGAGGATTTGATAGTTCTGTTTGAGCAAACGCGCCGCCGCCCGCGTCGATGCCATCGGATCGCGCCGCTCATCCACCGCCGCGTCGATGCGCATGAATTTCTTGCCGGTCGCAGGCATGAACTGCCACATGCCTAAAGCGCCCACGCTCGAACGCGCGCGAATGTTGAAAGACGACTCCACCAGCGGCAGGTAGGCGATCTCCGCCGGCAGACCTTCGTCGCGAAAGATTTTTTGCATCTGCGCCATGTACCGCCCGGAGATTCTCAACCCCTCGCGGAAATGATCCTTGGCGCCGCGTTGGCTGCGAATCCGCGTCTCATCGTCGATCAGGTCATACTCGGAGGAGATGCGCGCCCGCTCTTTACTCACCTGAGCACGACCCTCATCGTTCTCGGGCACGCGCAAGACGCTGTAAATTTTTCCCGGATCGAGGGGATCGAACAATACCACGTCGCTAGAGTCGTAGCGGGTAAAGATCTGCTTCCAAAACTCAACGGCGCCTGTCAATCCCTCCGGCACCGAGAACGGCGAATCCTGCGCCAACGACCGGATAGGCAAAGTTAGCGCCAAGATAACAATCGCGCTGCGGATTAGAGAATGGATATGGGTCGTCATGAGGGGATGATGAAAATTGACCGAGTGTAGCAAACAAGCTATGGTCAGTCAAAATTTTTGTCGAGAAATAGCTTGGCGCGCCGAACTTTTTTGCTCCCTCTCATCGTTACGCTCGTATTATTCAACACCGCGTGCCGCAATGCGCCGGCCGACCGGCCGCCGGGTTATCTCGTCGCCGGCATCGAAAGCCAGCCGCTTCAGCTCGATCCGCGCCATGCCACCGACGCCAATTCCGTGCGAGTCGGCAATCTGATTTACAGCTCCTTGCTGCGCACCGATGAGCATTTGCGGCTGCGACCCGAGCTCGCTGCCAGTTGGCGCCGACTCGACGAGCGCAGCTTTGAATTTAATTTACGCCGCGGCGTGCGCTTCCACGATGGCCGACCACTCACCGCGGCCGATGTTAAATACACTTTCGAATCGATTCTCAATCCCGCTACCCATTCGCCCAAACGCGGCATGCTCAAGCATCTCGCGTCCGTCGAACAAACCGGCACCCACGAGTTGCGCTTCGAACTCAACGCGCCGCACGCGCCCTTTGTCGAACAGTTTACCCTCGGCATCGTGCCCGCCGGTTCGCCGTCCAATGACAAACCGCCGCCAGGTTCGGGCCCGTTCATGTTGGAGACGGTGGATACGGGCGAGAAAGTCACCCTGAAAGCCAATGCGAATTATTTCGACGGCAAACCGCCACTCGCCGGTGTCGTATTCAAGAACGTTCCCGACGCCATGGTGCGGGTATTGGAGTTTAAAAAAGGCACCATCGATTTTATGCAAAACGATATCGAGCCCGACATGCTGCCGTGGCTCAAAAATAATACCCACGCGGATATTGGAGTTCATCAGGGTACGACATTTCAGTACATCGGTATTAACCTGACCCACCCGATTCTCCAACATTCCAGAGTACGCCAAGCCATCGCGCTCGCCATCGACCGGGATGCCATCATTCGTCATCTGCTTAAAGGCATCGGCGATGCCGCCAGCGGTATCCTGGCGCCGGCAAACTGGGCCTTCGATGACAGCGTTAGACTATGGCCGCATGATCCGGAGAAGGCGAAAAGATTGCTTGACGAAGCCGGCTACCGCGATCCTGACGGCAACGGACCGCAGCCGCGCTTTCGCCTGTCGTTTAAGACGACCAACATCGATCTGCGCCGGCGCATCGCTGAGGCGCTCAAAGAGCAGCTGCAAAGTGTCGGCATCGAGCTGGAAATTCGCAGCTACGAGTGGGGCACGTTTTTCAGCGATATCAAGCAAGGCAATTTTCATCTCTATTCGCTCGCCTGGGTCGGTATCTTGGACCCCGATATTCAGTATCAGATCTTCCACTCAGTCAGCGTGCCGCCCAATGGCGACAACCGCGGCCGCTACAGCAACCCGGAGATAGACCGATTGCTGGAACGCGGGCGTATGACCTTGGACGAAGCCCAACGCAAATCCATCTACAGTCAAATCCAAAAACGACTCGCCGAGGATCTTCCCTACGTGCCGCTCTGGTGGTGGAGAAATGTCGTCGTGAAGCAACCGTCGGTCAAAGACTTCGTACCCTATCCCGACGGCGACTTGATTTCGTTTAAGAATGTATCGATGCGCTGAATGTTCTCTGATCCGTCATACCCGCGAAAGCGGGTATCCGGGCATTTCGGCGCAACAAACCTGGATTCCCGCGTGGCGGGAATGACGGAATTGGGCGCAACGAATATCCAGTTGTATTAGATGGATTCCGTGAAACGCTATTTCATCCAACGTCTCTTGCTCCTGCTGCCGACCTTGCTCGGCGCGCTGACGTTGGTATTCGTGCTGATTCATCTCATCCCCGGCGACCCGGTCGAAGTTATGCTCGGCGAGACCGCTACCAGCGCTGACAAACAAGAACTGCGCCGAAACCTCGGTCTCGACCAGCCCATGCTGACCCAATATCGAAACTTTCTAACCAACTTCTCCACCGGCGACCTGGGGCGCTCGCTTTACGAACAGGCGAGCGTCGGGGCGATCATCGGCGCGCGCCTGCCGGCGACTTTGCAGCTCGCGCTGTGCGCCATGATCGCCGCATTACTCATTTCATTTCCCCTGGCCATTCTCGCCGCGGTGAACCGCGGCCGCTGGCTCGATCGCGCCGCGTTGTTTTTTTCTTTGCTCGGTCTTTCGCTGCCTAACTTTTGGCTCGGCCCGTTGCTAATGATCTTGTTTTCAATTCAACTCGGCTGGTTGCCGGTTTCCGGGCGCGGCAGTTTCGGCCATTTAGTTTTACCGGCGCTAACGCTCGGCTTGGGTATGGCGGCTATTTTAACTCGCATACTGCGCGCCAGTTTGCTGCAGACGATGCATGAAGACTTCGTGCGCACGGCGCGCGCCAAGGGCCTGGCGGAAAAACAGGTCTGGCTCAAACACACGCTGCGTAACGCGCTGATATCCGTGGTTACGATCATGAGCCTGCAATTCGGCGCCGTGCTCGCCGGCTCGCTGATCACCGAAACGATTTTCAGTTGGCCCGGCATCGGCCGTTTGACCGTGCAAGCGATCCAGACGCGCGACTACCCGCTCGTCCAAGGCTGTGTCCTGGTGATCGCCGTCTCTTACCTGCTGGTAAATTTCTTTACCGACCTTGTCTACAAGCTCGTCGATCCGCGCGTGAGCTATGAATAACAAACTCTGGCTCGCTATCGGCGCTGGGACTTTGCTCGTCTTAATCGTCTCGGCGCTGTTTGCACCGCTGATCACGCCGCACCATCCGCTGCGGCAGAGTCTGTCCGAAGACTTAACCGGCTATTCCGCCGATCATCCTCTCGGCACCGACAAGCTCGGCCGCGATATCCTCAGCCGCATTCTCCATGGCGGCCGCATTTCCCTGCTCGTCGGCATCAGCACGGTCACGCTTTCGTTAGCCATCGGCCTCATCGTCGGCTCACTGTCCGGTTACTGCGGCGGCTGGATCGATCAACTGGCGATGCGACTGGTCGACATTCTCCTCGCCTTTCCCGGCATTCTGCTCGCCATCGCATTCACCGCCGTGCTCGGGCCGGGGCTCGATCACGTGATTATCGCGCTCTGTTTAATCGGCTGGACCAGCTATGCGCGCTTGGTCCGCGGCGAGATTCTCGCGCTTCGGGAAAGAGAATTCATCCAAGCCGCGCGCGCTCTCGGTTGTCCGCCTTGGCGCATCATCCTGCGCCATCTGTTGCCCAATCTACTGCCGCCGCTTTTGATTCAGTCCACCTTCGGCCTGGCAGCGGCGATCGTCGCCGAAGGCAGCCTGAGTTTTCTCGGCCTGGGCGTCGAACCGCCGACGCCGTCATGGGGATCGATGCTCAACGACGGGCGGCAATTTCTCCTCGTCGCGCCTCATCTCACCACCTACCCCGGCCTCGCCATCATGCTCACCGTGCTCGCGCTCAACTTAGTTGGCGACGCCCTGCAGGAACGGCTCGACACCCGCTCCCGCTAGACGAGAAGCGGCCAAACTTCTGGAATCTGTAATCTGGAATTCGCATGCGCCGCTCCCGGCCCGACGTTGCGCTCCTCGCGCCGAGAGTGGTAATAAATAGAGGTCTACGAGGAGGCCAAACCATGAAACTCTACACCGCACATGCTTGACCCTACGCCCACAGGACAAGGATTGTCCTTTCGGAAAAAAAGCTCGCGTGTGAATTGATCGAAGTCAATCTTAAGAACAAGCCGGAAGATCTCGTCCGGCAAAATCCCTACGGCAAAGTGCCCGTGCTGGTCGACGGCGACGGCGTGATTTACGAATCGGCTATTCTGAACGAGTATCTGGAAGAAAAATTTCCGCAAGTTCGGCTCATGCCGAGCGATCCGCTCTTGCGCTCCAAGGCGCGCATCTGGATCGATTTCATGAACACGCGCGTCCATCCGGCGGCCAGCGATTTGCAGCACGATCGAAACTTGGACAAAGCCGATGAGAAGATGAAGCAACATCTCCAAACCCTGGACCAAGAGATGGCCGGCAAAGATTTTCTGGTCGGCGAATATTCCCTCGCCGATATCACGTTCATCCCCTTTTACACCCGGCGCCAACGCTACAAAGTAGTGATCGATGATCATTATCCGAACCTCAAACGTTGGGGAGAAAACTTGATCGCCCGGCCGCAAGTCGCCGCGACGATCTGAAAGAATGGGGTATTGGAGTAATGGAATACTGGAGTGATGGGTTCCGGAACCCAATACTCCAACACTCCAGCACTCCATTACTCCAGTGAAGTTTCCATGCAACCCATTCTCGTCAGTCCGCAAGAAATTCGCGGCATCGTCACCATGAACGAAGCGGTCGAAGCCGTGCGTTTGGGATTTCGCCAGTGGGGTGAGAACCCGCAGCTCAACGCGCCGCGCCGGCGCATTCATATTCCCTCCGGCGTGCGCGTCAGCGTCCATCAAGGCGGCGTACCCGCGGCCAACGCCACCGGCCTGATGACCCACTGCGAATGGGTCAAGCCGATGGCCAACGAACAAGTCTATCCGCGCCTCAATCATCCCGTCATCGTGCTCTACGACGCCGCTGAAGGCGAACTTAAAGGCATCATCGTCGGCGAGATAACCTGCAGCGAGTTGCCCGACAACATCGCGGTCACCGGCCTGCGCACCGCGGCGACCAGCGCCGTGGGCACCGATCTGCTGGCGCGGCCCGATGCCACAAGCCTGGGTATCTTCGGCGCCGCCGGACAGGCGAAAAATCACTTGCTCGCGCTCATGCAAGTGCGCCAACTGAAAACCGTCAAAGTCTTCAGCCGCAATCCGGCGAATCGAAAACAATTCGCCGAAGAAATGGGCCGGGTAACCAACCTCAACATCACTCCGGTATCGTCGCCGGCTGAGGCCGTGCGCGGCGTCGATATCGTTCTAACCGCGACCAATTCCAGTGTACCGGTGTTTGACGGTAATTTATTGGTGCCCGGCCAGCATGTGACGACCATCGTCGGCAGCAACGTCGGTCTCGTCAAAGGCGGTTTCACCGCCGCCAAGCGGCGCGAGATCGACGACGCCACGCTGGCGCGTAGCGACGTGCACGCCATCGTATCGATCCAACAAGCGATGCAGGATGAGCAAGCCGATATTTTCGATCCGGTAAACCGCGGCGTCATCAAGTGGGAGCAGCTGATCGAGATCGGCTCGATCCTCGCAGGCAACAGCGAAGGCCGCACCCGCCTCGATCAAATCACTTTTTACAAGAACAACGCCGGCCAAGGCGTCGCCGACGTAGCACTAGGCGCGAAAGTCCTAGAAAATATCAAAGCGAAAAACTCCGGTACGTCACTGAACTACTGAAATTGGAGTGATGGAGTATTCGAGTATCTGAAACTCATCACTCCAATACGCCATCAGTCCACTCCAGTCATCTTCCTCCTCCTCCGCGCCGCGCATCGCTGACGTGACGATCGCTACCGAACCGAGCGCGGCGATCACCAGCCAAGCGTTCTGAAACGACTTGATAAACATCTCCGGGCTCGCGCCCCACTCCGTGTACGGCGGCACCACCGCGCCTTCGAGACCATAGTAATTCAACCAGCGTAGGAACAGCAGACTGCCTACGGCGACGCCCATCGCATTGCCGACGTTGGCCGAAGTCAGCGACAAGCCGCTCACCGAACCGACGTGGCGCGGCCCGACGGCATTGAACATGCCGCTTAGGTTTGGCGACTGAAAACACGACCAGCCCAAACCCAAAAGCATAAGCGAAAGCATAACCGTGAACTGCGTGCTCTCGCCATCCAGGCGAGCGAAGCCCACCATGCTGAGCGCCGTCAGGATGGAACCGACGGTGCAAAGTAGCCGAGAGCCGAGCTTATCGCCGAGCCAACCGCCAATCGGCGCCAGACAGACAATCACCAGCGAAAAGAAAATCATCGTCAACCCAACTCGCGTCGGCGAGACCTTCAAGATTCCTTGGAGAAAAAACGGCAGGAGAAAAAATGTCGAGGCATGGGTGATGACCACGAAAAAGTGGCTCAAGACGGCGGCGGTCAGCATGCGAAGCTTGAACAACGACAAGATCGAGCAGCGGCGCCGAAACTTTAGCCTCGACCCGCAGCAACAACCAAAAACACAAAGCCGCAAACAGAAACAATATCATCGGCAATGCGCCGAAGCCGGATTTGGCGATCTGCTGGAGGCCGACAATGACCGAAACCGCCACCAGTAACAGCGCTAACATGCCCAAAGGGATCGATCGTCACTTCGCCTTTGTCGGCGGCCGACTCCGGCAGAATCTTCCAAGACATGTAACCCGCCAAGAGCGCCAAGGGCGAGATCATGAAGAACGACCAACGCCAGCCAACGGTATCGACCAAGAAGCCGCCGACGGAAGGGCCGGCGATGTAGCCGACATGAAACGCCATCGACATCATGCCGAGCGCGCGGCCGCGGCCTTCAGCGGCATAAAGCGTCGATGCGATGGAGCGGCCGTTGGCGAGCACCATGGCGCCGCCGGCGGCTTCGATGACGCGAGAAAGAATCAGCAGCCAAAAATATTCGCTCAGCCCGCAAGCCGTCGAGCCCGTCGCCAGCAAGAGAAAACCCACGGCATACACTTTCTTCCGCCCCAACATGTCGCCCAAACGCGCCATGCTCAGAACCAAGCCGACGATGGTCAACTGATAAGCCAGGGGAATCCATTGCACGACGTCCAGCGAAAGACCGAAATGCAGCGATATCGTCGGCAGCGCGATGGTCACCGAGCGCGAGTCCACCGCGCTCATGAACTGACCCAGGCAGCAGTTGAATAAAGCGAGCCGTTGGATGCGAGGAGTGAGAGAGGTTTGCGCCATGGAACGGGTTGACCGAAGGTTTCTACTTGGATAGCGTGACTGGCAAACATTATCCAGCCGTCATCGATCGATTGAACCAGGTAGCGCCGATGAAAAAATTCGCCATTGCCCAAATTGCATCGTCAACCGACAAGCAGCAAAATCTCCAAACAGCGCTCACGCTGATCAAAGAAGCCAAGCGCAAAGACGCGGAGCTGATCGCCTTCCCCGAATTTCTGATGGCGTTCTCTCCTGCTCAGCAAACAGCGCAAGAGTTGACCCAAGTCGCCGAATCAGTCGACGGCGCTTTTATCACGGCGCTGCGCGATGCGGCGAATACAAATCAGATCGCCGTCATCGCGCCGATCTACGAAACCAGCCCGGTGGCCCAGCGGGTTTTCGACACCTCAGTGTGGATCGATGCCAACGGCAGCGTCGCTTCGGTTTACCGCAAGCTACACTTGTACGACGCCTTCGGTTTCAAAGAGTCCGACAAGTTTCAACCCGGCGAAGATATCGCTCCGCTAGTAGAATTTGCCGAAAGCCGCTGCGGCATGATGATTTGCTACGACCTGCGCTTTCCGGAGATGGCGCGCATGCTCGCTCTCTCCGGCGCCAATATTCTCGTCGCGCCGTCGGGCTGGGTTCAAGGCGATCTCAAAGTCGAGCACTGGCAGACGATGATCAAAGCGCGCGCATTGGAAAACGGCTGCTTCGTCATCGCGCCCAACCAAGTCGGCAACATCTACACCGGCCACAGCATGGCGGTCGACCCGCTGGGCCGCACGCTTGTCGATCTGGGAGAAACCGAAGGACTGAAAGTGATCGAACTCGATTTGAAGTTAGTCGGCGAAGCGCGTGAGAAACTGCCGCTGCTCAAAAACCGCCGCACGGATGTTTATGCCAAGCACGGCTTGCAAGCATGAGCAACTAAGACCGATGAATCAAGCGGCGTCCAGAGCGTAATAGCGGGGAAGCACTTGGCAGCCAACTACACCGAAACCGCGACTTATCAAACCTTTCTCAATGGCGTGGGACGCCGCATCATGCGGGCGAGCCTCGTTGGGCTGGCCGGCTTCGTCTTATTCTGGATCCTGGTCGTGCCTTTGTTGATGGTGGTCATGGTCAGCTTCCGCGCCGGCACACCTCTGGACATGGGCCCGTTTACGTTTGCCAATTATGCGTTGACCTACAGTTATTCGCTCACCTATACCACGCTACTAAACTCGCTTATCTACGCCGGCGTCAGCGTGGTGCTGGTGATGTGCGTCGCCGTGCTGTTTGCCTGGCTGGTGGAGCGCACGGACATGCCCTTTCGGCGCGTGGCGTGGATGCTGATCCTGCTGCCTATCGGCATGCCGTCGTTTCTTCTGACCATGAGCTGGATCTTGCTGCTCAACCCGCGCGTCGGGGTGATCAACACGATTTTGCGCGCGCTGCTCGGCTTATTCGGCTTAAATTTGGAGACGGGGCCGATCAATATTTACTCCCTGGGTGGAATGATCTTCGTCAATTCCATCACCGGATTGACGACGGTGTTTCTACTTGTGGTCGGAGCTTTTCGGCTGATCAATCAGGAAATCGAAGACGCGGCCCATGTCAGTGGCGCCAACAAGAGAATCACGCTCTGGAAAGTCACTCTGCCAGTGCTCATGCCCGCGCTGACCGTGGCGACGCTGTACAAATTCGCCGGCGACTTGAACGACATGGATATTCCGCTGCTGTTGGGATTGCAGAAACAGGTCTATGTTTTGCCCACGCTAATTTTTTTCAGCGCTTTCTACAGCACACCGATCGAGTGGGGTTTGGCAACCGCGCTGTCCTCGCCATTCATTATCATCGCACTTACTCTGTCCTATGCCTATTTTCATTTTATCATCAAGCAAGCCGAGCGGCAGAAGTACGTTACCGTCACCGGTAAGGCGGCCCAGACGCGGATCATTCAGCTGGGCAAGTGGCGCTATCCCGCTTTCGGACTTTTTTTCCTCTACTTTCTCCTCAGCACCGCGATCCCGCTACTGATCCTTCTGTGGGCATCGCTGCTGCCGAGCTATCGGCCCCCCTCAGTCGAGGCGCTCGGCTTATTAACCTTTAAGAAGTATTTGGAGATCTTGAATTGGCCGAACATCGGCAGAGTTGTTATCAACACGCTGGTTCTCGGCGCGGGCACCGCGGTGATGACGATGACGCTGGCGTTTTTTATCTCGTGGGTGGTCGTGCGGTCGCGCCTCGCCGGCCGTTTTTTCCTCGATGCGGCGATCTTCGTGCCGCACGTGCTGCCTGGCTCCGTGATCGCTCTCGGACTGGTGTTTACCTATCTGCATCCGGCCCTGCGCTGGCTGCCCATCTACGGTAGCCTGTGGATCATCGTGGCGGGGCTGCTCGTCTCCTATTTACCGTTTGCGACAAGACTCATGAACGGCGCGCTGACCCAAATTCATAAAGAGCTGGAGGAGGCGGGGTTGGTGAGCGGTGCCCGGCGCTTGACGGTATTGTTTAGAATCACTTTACCGCTGATCCTCCCTCCCTTCGTGATGGGCTTCATCTGGGTGGCGTCCCATAGCTTGCGCAGTCTGACTATCCCATTGATGCTGAGCACGCCGGAGACCGAGACGGTCAGTGTCTTGTTGTTTTTTCTCTGGGATCGAAACGCCGACTTCTCCGGCGCTGCGGCATTGGGAGTGCTGTTAATTATTACCGTTACGCTGCTGACTCTACTATCGCGCCGGCTCGTTGAGGATGCCTTTAGCGGTCGCCAGCGCGAGTAGTGATAGCGCTTGATGTTATTAGCCGAGATTACTTTGGCCGAACCCCGGCTTTGGGCAGCCCCCATCCCTCCACGGCAATTCGCTCGATCATTTTATCTTCTTGGTTGCGACAAACCGCGTTGCAGCGCGAGACCTTGCGACCTTGCATTACTTTACCCGCCAGAGTTCCCTCGCCAAAAAAAGATGCCTTGCCCGGGTCTTGCGCATCGACAAGTGCCTGTCCCTCCGTGGAGGCGATAAATTCCATCCACAAGAGGCCTGCGTGGGGATGCTGGGCGCGCGCATAAATAGCCTCCGGCTCGTGGAACGACGTCGCAACGACGTCCTCAGGGATAACTATCTTGATCGGCATGGCCGGGTCTCTCTTCAAAGCACGATTTGCGGTATGCAAATACATGCCGCAGTCGACGACGAACTCGCCGGCAGCCATTAGCGCCAAACTCCCAGTCTGGCCACGAACCCAGCGCGGGTCGTTGGCTTTCAAGTTGCGCGCAAATCCCAATACTTTTTCTTCTCCCCAAGTTGGAACGAGCCAAGAAAGTATGCTTGGCTTGGTGTCGACGCCGATCTTGCCTTTCCACTGCGGCTCGATGCACTGCTCCCAGCGCTTGGGCGCTTTGTCTGCCGGAACCAGTTTCGAGTTATAAACAAACACGCCGACGTTCGAGCCCAACCAAGCCATCACACCCGACTCATCGATCATCTCCGTGGGAATCTTGAGCTGAGCCGACTTTGCCATGGCGTGAAAATCGTATTTCATGATCAGGTTCTGCTTGAAATACTCGCTCGTGAACACCGTGCTTGGGCTGAAGACGTCGACATCGGCTTTGCCCGCCGCAAGCTCGAACAATTGCCTTTGCGACGCAGCAATTCCCGTGACCATCTGCCACGAAACATCGATGAAGGGATACTTTTTCGTAAAGGCGGAAACCAGTGGGCCAATGGTGCTTTTGTCATAGCCGGGGACCAATGACAGTTTTCCTTCCCGCTTCGCCCGCGCCAAGATCTCATCTTTGCTGACCTTGAGCCGGGCTTCTTTGCTTTGTGCGATGGCCGCCGAATGGTGGAAAACTCCGATCAAAAGCAACGCCAATATCCACTTCCAGCTTACTCGAAGGTTTCTATTTCTCATGAGGATCTTCTCCAATGTCATGAATTTCGAGGAGAGTTCGGGTGAAGCAGTTTACATATAGGGCAGCGGTATGGGGATGTCAATTCAGGTATTTGAGAAGCCTTCGCTTGCAACTGAGGGCCAAATTCAAAGGCGGGAAACGTGACAGACGTCTGCGCACTGTTGGCGTCACATCATCGGTTTGACAAGGCGCGAGCGAATAGCTATTTCAAAACCATCGACGCAACTTGTTATCACACACCGCGACGGCGTTTTTGCGGATCAACGATGGAGGTAAGCGATGGCTAACGATGTTCAAGGGAATTCATCCGAGGAAAAGAATTTTATCGATTTTGCCCGCACTGGGCCCGACACCCTAGCGGGCCAATACATGCGGAAGTTCTGGCAACCCGTCTACCGCAGCCAGGATGTGCCGGCGGGCCGGGCTCTTCCCGTGCGCATCATGAGCGAGGATTTTACCCTCTACCGTGGCCAGAGCAATCAACCCCATCTCACTGAGTTCCGTTGTCCGCATCGAGGCACACAACTATCTGCGGGTTGGGTCGAGGACGATTGTATCCGCTGCTTATACCACGGCTGGAAATTTGACCAGACCGGCCAGTGCGTCGAACAGCCCGCGGAGCAGGAATCGTTCGCTGGGAAGATCCGCATTCGCACTTATCCCACGCAGGACTATTTGGGGCTTATCTTTGCGTATCTCGGCGAAGGCGAGCCGCCGCCATTCCCGCGCTATCCTGACTGGGACAAGGTGGGCGTCAATGGCGTGCGCTACTACATTCGAAAATGTAATTTTTTTCAATATATCGAAAACCACTGCGATCCCATTCACACCCCGTTCGTGCATCGCAATCGCTGGGTATTCGGCAACGATTGGAAGCGCGAGAATCTGATGACGATGACGTCAGAGGAAATGGAGTGGGGGTTGATCAATCGCATTACCGAACCGGACGGACGCACCTGGATCACCGCCATGGGCTTGCCCAATGTTCATGAAAAGCGCCAGGGCAATCCGCATCGAGTCGGCATCCAGGAAGAGATGGGGAAACTTGGCAGTTTGAATTGGAACGTGCCGATCGATGATGAAACCGGTATCGAATTTACCATTTATGCGGCAAATAGTCGTAGACGGTGGGCGACCGATGGCGGCGGCAAGGAAGAAGACATGCTCGCGCTCAGTGCGCGCGCCGCAGAGCTTTCCGAAAAAGTGTTGGCCGGCAAGATGACGATCGAAGAAGCCGAAACTATCGCCGCCAAGGAAAAAGTTTTTGCCACCGGCGCTGGCGCCAACGTGGGACTCATGCAAGATGCGGTAGCGCAAGTCGGCCAGGCGCGCATTGTCGATCGACGAAAGGATCACCTTGGGCGATCGGACGTAGCCGTCATTTTGTTTCGCAAGCTGTGGAGTCAAGAACTCAACGCCCTCGCCGAGGGTTTGCCGCTGCACCCATGGCAACGGCCGGAGTGGTTGCAAGCGAATCAGTGAACGAAAGACGAAAGCTGACCGGAGGATTCGATGGCAGATTTAGATTCGCGCGCCGCTGGCGGGCGGCGGTTTGAAGGCCAAGTCGCTATCGTGGCGGGCGCCGGCCAAGGGATCGGCCGCGCCACTGCGCGTCGCCTGGCCCAGGAAGGCGCCAAACTGGTGGTCGCCGACCAGGTCGAGGATACCGCACAGCGAGTGTGTAAAGAGATCGCCGATTTCGGCGAATCCGCGACTCCGTTTGTTGGCGATCTCAGAGAACTCAAAGACGTGCAAGCGTTGATGAGATGTGCCAAAGACGCTTACGGCAAGATCGACGCATTGGCCAATATCGTCGGCGGCAGCGTTTGGCACTATGATTATCAGCTGCTCAATCCGGAGCAAATTGAAGCGACCGTTAAGAAGAATTTTTGGCCCAGCATGTGGCTCTGTTGGGCCGTGCTGCCGTATATGATCGAGCAACGCAGCGGCGCCATCTGCAACCTTGCCACCCACGCGGTGGCGAGCACCGGGCGGGTTCCCTATGCCGCGTCCAAGGGCGGCGTCATCGCGCTCACTACGTCGCTCGCCAAAGAGGTGGCGGAAACAGGCATCCGGGTAAACTGTATCGCTCCCGGTTCAAGCCGCTCCACCGACAAAGTGACTCCAAGAAGCTATGGGGTGCCTCCTGCCGGACCGAAGAAACCGCCCGACGGAGCGCGCTGGTATGAAATAGAAGGCAGCAAGGAGCGCGAAGAACGCCATAAATACGAAGTCCCTATGGGTCGTGAAGGGACGTCGGAAGAACAAGCATCGGCAATCGTATTCCTGCTCTCCCACGACGCGTCTTTTATCACCGGGCAGATTTTACCCGTCGGTGGCGGAGCCACATACCCGTTCTAGCTGTTCGACACGCTGCGCCGAGCGGCAGCGCTGGCGAAATTACGCAAATCTTCTATCGCGCCGGAACGCCGCCGGGATAGATCTGCTTTAACAAACCATCGTCGATGATCTGCTTCATAAAGCGGCCGTCGTTAAACTCCGCGACAAACTGCTCGGCGACCCGACCCGTCACCCCTAAATTTTCCAAGATCGTCCTGGTCCCTTCAGGAGTTGGATTGGGTACCGACTCCATGTAACGGGTATCGGCGTCATAGGCGTGCTGCAGAATTGCCTGATCCGAAACTCGAGTATACTTTTCCAAGCTCGCCTTGGCTTCGCTTGGCCGCCGTCTGATATGCGCGATCGCTTCGGTAATGCCGGCGACGAAGCTGCGCACGCGCGCCGGCTGTTTGGCGATGTAAGAGCGCATCACCGCGCTGCAATTACCGGCATAGGGAATGTTCAAATCGCCCAATTCCAAGAGCGGCTTAAAACCTGCCGCCGCCGCCTGGATATCGTTCGGCGAGGAAGCGAAGATACCCTGAACTCTGCCATTGACCAGCGCCGCGAAGGCCGCGCTGGTCGAGCCGCTGTAGATGATGGAAATATCCTGACCGGGCTTCATGCCTTGGCGCGCGAAAAATAACTTGGCGGCAAAATCGCTGGCCGAACCCGGATTGGCCACCGCCAAAACTTTACCGCGCAGATCGGCAATTTTCTGAATGGCGGGAATGACCATGATCTTCGATGTCAGCTTGTGCACCACACACGACGCCACCGCGACGTCGGCGCCGCCCAAACGCATCTGCACCAACGGCGGGCCGGCAGAAAAATAAACCTGTATGTCGCCGCTGAGCAGCGCCGGCCGGCCGGCGGCGCGCGGCAAATAGATCGGTTTGACTTGCAAGCCGTGCTTCTCGAACAGCTTGGCGTCAACGCCCACCCAGAGCGGCAGGATCGACGCCGATAAAGTCCCATGGCCGGCGAGAATCGTCGGTCGCTCTTGAGCCAAGCAAAGCGCCGTCCCATAGAGCACGATACTCAGTGCGATACTTTGGATAGTTAGCAAGGCACGGTGACGTTTCTGCAATAGCGGTTTAGCACTAATACCGATCATAACTATGATGTCCCTGATTATTTCGAGTCACACTATGTCCATTATTTGATCGCTAGCTCTTCGTCGCGATTAAAATCGAATCGGGATCAAAAGGCAGCGGGCTGCTGCGGAAGGGGCCTCTTATGCGTGAGAACCCAGCTTGGCGCAGCCATCCGAGAATCTCGTCCAAAGCGTAACAGCGTCCTTGGGGCGTGTGCAAAAGAAGTGAAACGGAAAAAAGCGTCCCCCACTCGGGAGCGGTCCTATCCCGACTCATGAAAACATCGCGCAGGATCAAATGCCCCCGAGTATTCAGACAGCGATGGAGTTGGGTAAGTAGGGAGCGATTTTCAGCGACCCCATGGGCGTGTAAGACATTGGAGAGGAATACGCAATCGAATCCTCGGGGCAGAGCATCCCGTGAAAAATCCAGTCCGATGAGGCGCACTCTTTTCGCCATACCCGAGTCGCTGAGCGCTCGTCGCGCCAGAGAAAGAATCTTCGGATGCTCAACAAGAGTTCCACGCAGGTGAGGATAATGACGACAAAAAGCGCCGACAAAACTTCCCAGCCCGCCGCCGACATCCAGCAGAGTTCGGCAGCGGGCCAGAGGTAATTTCTCGATCAGATAAGGCGCAATCTGCTGAGCGTGGAGATCCAGAGCGCAAAGTAAGCGCTTAGCCTGGGCGCGATCCGAGACGAAAGGTTTTTGGGTCCTCGGTCTATTTCCGCTTATGAGGCTGGAAGCGAGTCCACCCCAGCTGTTCCAAGCGTCATAATTAGGCCGCAGCAAAGTTGCTCCGGCGCCGCTAAGATGACGCGAAGCAAAAGCGGAGTTGCGAAATTTTGCGCCGCGCTTCCGCATCAAGCCCATGCCGCAGAGCGCACTGAGAAACATCTCCCACCCCACCGCATGGCCGCCAAAATGAGCAGCCAGCGCTCTGGAACTTTTTTCCTGCTTGCCCATCCAACCGAACAGATCAAGATGGGCCGCGGTGATCAAGATGCACGAGCGCCAATAGCTGCTTTCGCTTCGAAGTCTTTCAAGGTTCCATTTTTTACTGGCCATTGCTTGCCGTTGACCTCACGTTTCGGTTCAACGCCCGCTCGCGGCCATTTGATAGAGCGCCTCATAGCCATCGACCATGCGCTCCACAGAGAAACTTTCCTCGACCCACTCCCTGCAGCGCGCGCGATCCAGCGTCCCGATTCGATCGATCATCTCGACCATCTCATCCTTCCATGTCGAGCAAATAACCGGTCTCGCCGTGCTTGATCAACTCAGGCATGGAGCCACGCCGGTAGGCCACCACCGGAGTTCCCGCGGCCATGGCTTCGATTACGACCATGCCGAACGGCTCATCCCACTGCAGCGGGAAAAGAAATCCTTTGGCCTTGCCCATCAGTTGAACGATCTCGTGATAAGGCAACTTTTCGATGTAGCGGATCTTATCGCCGTCAATATGCGGCTTCACCTCCTTGAGAAAGTACTCCTCGCTCCACGGCAGGTGAGTGGTGACATGGCCGACGATGAGCAGCCTCACACCAGCCTTCTTAGCAATGCGGATCGCCTCGGCAATCCCCTTTCCCGGCGTCATGCGGCCGACGATGATGAAGAAATCTTCCGGTTTATCGTTAAAAAGTATCTCGTCCAAATCGATTCCGTTATAAACAACCGGGATCGATTCGTCCCCCAACATTTTTCTTTGAGCCTCACTTACACATACCGGCAGGCACTGCGGGAAGTGTGAGCGATAATATTCGTGGAGTTCTTTTTCTATATAACCGTAAGTGACCAACGTCGGCGTTGTGGTAAAAATGGAAAAATAGGGAGACAGCGTAGGCCAGTGAGCATGAATTAGGTCGAAACGTTCGGCCTGGCGATAGAGGTGATAGGTGTGTCGCGCCTCAAACTCCTTTTCAAGATAAAAGGTCGACTGGGGATCATCCTGGCAAGCGATGGGCAAGACAGACTGGAGAGTGCAGTCAACCTTCGAGTCCCCCGAAGCGAAAAGTTCCACCTGATGTCCGCGCCGGCTGAGCTGCTGGCAAAGATGATAGACGATACGCTCCGTTCCTCCATGGGTCTTGGGCGGAACGGAGATGTAAACGCTAGTAATCTGAGCGATCTTCATGCCACGACCTCGGCACGACTATATACGATAGAACTCATCCCGAGAAAACCCCAGAAATGTCGAGCCGAAAATGTCGACTGTGGGAAATTCAAGCAGCGACAATGTTGCTGCGCAAGGCTAGCGGCGTCGGAGTGAAGGCGAAGTCAAAGCGAGATTAAAGGGAAACGTTAATCAGACGGGCAAGAGTCTTATAATAAAATACCACCGCGAACGAGTTAGACTAAAGCTCACGCTCTTTACTAGTCCCCGAGCTCGATGATCCGGCGAAGTTTTGGCGCGTTTATTATGATCCGGCGTCCATCTCTTGAAATACACTTCTCACGATCAAATTGATTTAAATGTTCCGTGACCTGCTGGCGCGACGCTCCGACGATACCGGCAAGGTCTTCATGACTGATATTTACGTCGATAACGATCCCGCGAGCGTCGGTCGTACCGAAACGATCAGCCAAATTCATGAGTTCGAGAGCGAGCCGTTTACGAAGGTCAAGTCCAATGCCTTTGATGCAATGGACGTAGATTTTTCGGCTGCCATCCGCTGTCGCGGCGTGCCACCGAAGGAAAGATTCATAGGATATCCCCAAGAGTATTTCAATCAAGGTTTGCGGCTTAATAACCCCTACCGTACAGTTTTCGAACGCTTCGCATCTGAAAGGATGCTTCATTTGCGGCATCAGCGAATCGAGGCCGAAAAACTCGCCCGCTGGAATGGAGACTGACTATAGTTTGTTTTTCATCGCTGTGCAGGTAAGAAAACTTAACGACCCCTGATAGGAGTAGATAAACGAGCGTTGCGTCCTCGTCCTGCTCGAAGATAATTTTATTTTTCTTCAATTGTCTTATCGACAGATTGGCCGCGAGCTTCTCCAACTGGGGTAACGGATATGAAGCCAGGTCTTTTAGTTGCTGTAGAGCTTTAGCATGAATGTCGGCCATAAGTATGATGTCCCTGATTATCTAATTAGACGCCTATTTCGAGTTGCGCGATTTCATGGAGGGGTCGTCCAATATGAACCTTAAGCACGGAAAGAACTTTTTTAATATTACCGGAACCCACCTCGAGTAATGTAAGTGTCTGGACTCCTTTGGATTCAATAACAAGCATTGCGAAGTGGCCCAACGGCGAAGATTCTGCACTTCTTAAAACGATGGAATCGGAAAGCTCAAGTGACCCAAAACGTTTAGACCAGTCAGGAAGGTCCTTTAGTTGCATTAAGTTCTCTGTGCCGCATCAAGATGTCTGCCGTTTATATCAGAATTGGGACACGAAGCTGTCAGAAAGCTGACATTTCTATTTTTTAGGATTCAGCCCTTCTGCTTCTGGTTGTCGAAGCGGTTCAGTCCGTTCTCGCGATCTGAGACGGATACAAATGTGTCCGATTTCTGACCATTAAAAGAATCGCAATGTTTGAATCGATTTGATACACCATTGGATGATGGATGGGTCATCTACATCGATGAGAGACCTGGCCCGGCGATTGCTGGCTGTGGAAGCAGCGAGCCAGAGCGCCACCGGTCGCACGTGCATGAAGCAGCGGTGCGGGTCTGTGAGAAGCTGCGCATCTCGCTGACGCGATTCGCCGGCGCAGACGGCTTCACGTCGCTCCTGCGGCGGGCGCTGGCTCTGGCCCGCGCGGAAGTCCCTTCGCTGCAACCGTCAAGCTCAAGCCCGACTGCTCCGTGGAAGGACTTGAACTGCTCGCAGCTGATGCGACGAACGCTGGACCCGAGGCGGCAGTCGCGATCATCGCCCATCTGCTCGGGCTGCTGGTGACTTTCATCGGCGAACCCCTCACGCTGCGCTTGGTGCGCGAGGCTTGGCCCGACGCATCGTTGGACGAATAACATTAAGAGAATCGAGGCTACTTCATGAGCACGCCAGAACAAGATCAAGCGACAAGGTCGAGTGATCATTCGGCAACTGCCCACCGGCGTGCCGGGCCTCGATGAGATCCTCGGCGGCGGCCTGCCCGAGTACTCCTTCAACATCATCGCCGGCGCTCCCGGATGCGGCAAGACCACGCTGGCGCATCAGATCATGTTCGCCAACGCCACCCCAGAGCGGCCGGCGCTGTACTTCACCGTGCTGGGCGAGCCGGCCATCAAGATGCTGCGCTACCAGCAGCAGTTCACGTTCTTCGACCACGCCAAGATGGACGGCGAGCGATCCGCTTCGTCAACCTCAGCCAGATCGTTCTGGAACAGGACCTCGGCGCGGTCCTCGATGCGATCATCAAGGAGGTCGAGGCGTCCAAGCGCGAGATCGTCGTGGTGGATTCGTTCCGCACCGTGGTGCGCAAGGCGCTCGAACCAGACGCGAGCGAAATGGAGCTCCAGGGCTTCGTCCAGCGCCTGGCGCTGCACCTGACCAGTTGGCAGGCCACCACGTTCCTGATCGGCGAGTACGTCGAAGGCGAGCTGCGCGACAACCCGGTCTTCACCGTGGCCGACGGGCTGTTCTGGCTCTACCAGAGCGTCGAGCGCAACTCGATCGTGCGCAAGCTGCAGGTCATGAAGCTGCGCGGCCAGGAGTCCGTGCCCGGCCTGCACACCTTCCGCATCACCGACGCATGGCCTGCAAACCTTCCCGCGCACCTTCGGCCTCACCGAACAAATCAGACCACGTCAAGGGCCGGCGGCGTCTTTCCACCGGCATCCGCGAACTCGACGCGATGCATGGGCGGCGGCATCCCCGAAGGCGACAGCCTGCTCGTGGCCGGACCCTCCGGATCGGGCAAGTCCATGCTCGGCATCCAGTTCATCGCCGAGGGTCTGCGGCAGCGGCGAGCCGGGCATCGTCGCCATCTTCGAGGAGCTGCCCGCCGAGTACATGCAGCGGGCCGCCATGTTCGGCTTCGACTTCGACAAGACCCCGAAAGACGGCACGCTCAAGCTCATCTACCTGCGGCCGCTGGACCTCTCCGTGGATGAGACGGTGCACGAGATCGTCAACGCGGTCAAAGAAATCGGCTGCAAGCGGCTGGTCATCGACTCGCTGGTCGGCTTCGAGATGGCGCTGGCCCCCGGCTTCCGCACCGATTTTCGCGAATCGCTTTACCGGATGATCGGCGGCGCTCACCCGGCTGGGCGTGACCATCGTCAGCACCGTCGAGGTCGAGGAGAACTTCACCTCGATGGGCCTGAGCAACTTCACCGTCTCGTTCCTCGCCGACGACATCGTGCGCCTGCGCTACGTCTCGATCAACGGCCAATTGCGCAAGATGCTGATGGTGGTGAAGATGCGCCGCAGCCAGCACTCGATCGACATGTGCGCCTACGAGGTCACCGCCAAGGGCCTGGTCATCGGCGAGCCGATGCGCGGCTACCGCGCCCTGACCAGCGGCATCCCCGGCCCGTGGTCGTTGGAGTCAGGGAAGAATGTTCCCGACGCGAAAACCGACCGGCCTGCCCGGAAAAATTCTCGGCGCCGCCCGCGCAAGATTGAAAAGCCCGGAGGAAAAACGAAATGAAAAGCACCGCCACGCCCCCCCAATGACAACGGAACAGCAACTGCGCGATATGAACGAGGCGCTGCTGGTCTCCTCGGTCCACCAGCACGAGTTGACCGAGCAGGCTCAAGAATGTCCGAGGCTGCGCTGCGCGAGACCAAAGAACGCTATCGCATCTTGTTCGACTTGGGTCCGGTGGCCATCTATTCCTGCGATGCCTCGGGCGTGATCCAGGAGTTCAACCGGCGCGCGGCGGAATTATGGGGCCGCGCCCCGGCGCTGGGAGATACCGACGAGCGGTTTTGCGGCTCGTTCAAGATGTTACGTCCGGACGGCAGTTTCTGCCCCACGAGCAGTGTCCCATGGCCGAGGTGTTGAGCGGCAAAATAGCATGGCGCACGTGACGCGGAAGTGATCATCGAGCGACCCGACGGCTCACGGGTTACCGTCATCGTCAATATCCGTCCGCTGAAGAACGAACGAGGAGAAATCACCGGAGCAATCAATTGCTTTTACGACATCACCGAGCGCAAGCGCGCCGAAGCCGCGCTGCGCGACAGCCACACTCGGTTCGAGGCCCTCTTTGACGCCTCTCCGGTCGGCATGTACCTGGTGGACGCCGACCTCCGCATCCGGATGGTGAGCCGGACGGCCCGTCCGACCTTTGGCGACATCGGAGAGTTGATCGGTAGGGACTTTGTCGAGGTCATGCACATCCTGTGGTCGCCCAAAACCGCCGACGAGATCGTGACTCATTTCCGGCAAACCCTCGAAACCGGTGAGCCATACCACGCCCCTGAATTCTCCGAGGAACGCGCTGACCGCAAGAAGTTTGAATACTACGACTGGCAGCTCCATCGCATTTCCCTGCCCGATGGGCGATACGGCGTGGTCTGCTATAGTATAGACATCTCCGAGCGCATGCGGTTGTCCACTTCGTTGCGACGACATGCCGCCGAGTTGGCCGAGTCCGACCGCCACAAGAACGAGTTCTTGGCGATGCTAGCCCACGAACTCCGCAATCCCCTGGCGCCAATTGGCAACTGTCGTGCAAATCCTGCGGCACACGGAAAAGAGCGAAGGACATCCAAGCGGCGGCCGACATGATCGAGGGCCAGGTCGGCCAGTTGGTCCGCTTGGTGGACGACCTGCTCGATGTGAGCCGCATAAGCCGGGGCAAGATCGAACTCCGTCGGGGGCGGGTCGAACTGGCCTCCAGTATCCATCACGCTGTCGTCGCCGCCCAGCCGCACTACGACAACATGGAGCGTGTACTGACGGTGACGCTACCGGCGCAACCGATCTACTTGAACGCCGACCCGGCCCGGTTGACTCAGTTGGTCGGCAATCTGCTCAATAACGCCTGCAAGTTTACCGACAAAGGCGGTCGCGTTGGGTTGACCGTCGAGCGCGAAGGCGCGCAGGCCGTTATCCGAGTACGGGACAACGGCATCGGCATCGCCGCCGACCAGCTGCTCCACATTTTTGAAATGTTCGCGCAGGTCGATACTTCGCTGGAGCGTTCGGTGAGCGGTCTGGGCATCGGCCTGACGCTGGTGAAGACCTTGGCGGAGATGCACGGCGGCACCGTGGAAGTACAGAGTGCCGGACTTGGACAGGGTAGTGAGTTCGTCGTGCGGCTGCCGATCGTGATCGAAACGTCGAAACCGTCGCTGTCAGAGCCAACTACCGGTGAAGCGACGACCACGACCAGCCGACGCATCCTCGTTGTCGATGACAACCGGGTCTCGGCAGTGTCTCTGGCGAAATTGTTGCAAATGACCGGGAACGAGACATGCACCGCCCACGACGGCGTCGCGGCAGTTGAAGCGGCGGCGACGTTCCAGCCAGAAGTGGTCTTGCTCGACATCGGCCTGCCGAAATTGAACGGCTACGAAGCGGCCCGCAAGATACGAGACCAGTCATGGGGTAAGAGCATGGTGCTGATAGCCGTGACGGGATGGGGTCAGGATGAAGACCGGCAAAAATCCCGCGACGCCGGATTCAACGGCCATATCGTCAAGCCGGTGGACCACGCCGAACTCATGAACTTGCTTGCATCCCTCTCCGAGCGGGCAGGTCAGATAACAAAGCACTGAAGCTGAGCGCGAGGGATGACTGTTGTTAGTCCAGTAAGATTGGAACTCACGTCATGGATGACAATCGTGAGCAATCTAAAGAACTGATGGAAAATATCCGCGGCCCTGTGCGGCGCTCACGCCGTTTTTGAGGATAGCAAATTCCCGTGAGTCCTTGTCGCACCTATCCATAAAGCCGTCGAAGACGGGCAACGACATCAGAATCGTAACTTCCACGGCACCAAATTAGTAAAGCACGAACACCACTGTCAACAGACGAGCACCCTGCAACCATTCCGCACTAAGATGCCCACTCGCGCCGCTAATCTGATTCCTTCACCATGCTCACGAAAGAACTTTCTAGGTTTCCCAGCGATCCGAACCTGCGAGGCAAAGCTTACGGCTACCGTTGCCTCGCGGCCAAGTTCCAGCGATATCAGGAAACCGGGTCATAAATTCATTGCCCCGGCGCCACCAGAGCAAACGATATAGTAACCCAATCAACGCCTCGTAACACCTCTAATTAGAGCTAGAGGCGACTGACGCAGACGAATGTAAAACTGCCAATGGCTAAGCCACGGCTTGTCGCCCAGATAGAGTTCACTGAATGGATAGCTGATCAACATTTGCGACATGCAGTTTCGTCGGATTGCGAGAGGATAAAAGAGGCGCGGGAAATCCTTCGGGAATATTTAGTTTGATTTACCAGCGAGCCTATCAACTGTCGCTAGAAACGCCGGTGCATTTATAGGCTTGGGAATAAATTCCACTCCACTCCATCCGGAAATGATATCGGCCATCTCCGGTGAAAGGTGTCCTGACATCAAGAGTATCGGCATATCTGGCCATTTTTGCCGAATGTGCGCGGTAAGCTGAAAGCCGTTCACATTGGGCATGACGAAATCGGTGATCACAAGCTCCAAATGAAAGCTATCCAGAATTTTTAATGCTTCAGTGGCGTTAGCCGCTTCCATAACCTCATGTCCATGAAGTTGAATGATCGTGGCGAACGCCTGTCGGCTCTCTGCATTATCGTCAACGAATAGAATCATTGGCTAACCTCGTTAACATGATCTGGTCCCCTTTTCACGGCGAATGTCGCTTCAACTCTTTCTATAAATGGCAAACACCATGCCACGAGATTCGATTAAAAAACTCTGGATTAGATACGGTTTTCCACTCCCATTGGTTCAATTTGTCCGAAATTATCGTTATGTAGAAGTAGAATCCTACCAACTCCATGGCCTCTCTTCCTTGGCGGCGATGACCGGCTCATTTTGACCAGATGCAGTTAAAACGCTGATTCAGGTCGGGACGGTTGAAAGAGTTTGAACCGTATCCCGAAGATCGGAAAACTCACCGGGGTAGTAGCTTTAACGGCCCACAAATCAAGTGACTGCATTTGCGAGTAAAGAACAAATCGTAGTCAGCGCTGGGTTACTCTCAAAGTCTCGTGAATCTTGCAAGAGTTGTAATGGAAAGCGTAAGCGCCAGCGCGTGAATATGAGTCTCAACTTTTTTGGAGAATCCCAAGGTCAAGAGGTAAATCTCCTGCGCACCAATCGTAGCGCTCAACATAGTTTGCCATCCAGAACTAAATCTTGCCCATACATTCCTGTCAGATTTCTGGTGTTTTAGAAATTGGGTTGCCCTCAGGTTTGATTAATTAATCGTGTGGTTCAGCATCTTCCCCTGGAGATTGAACTTTAAGATCGGAATCAGGATCTGAAGCTTCCTCCCTAAAACCGTATTTAGTTAGTTTGTACCGCAGCGCCCGTTCACTGATTCCGAGCAGTTCCGCGGCGCGGGTTTGGACGCCATCGGATCGGGCCAGAGCGTCCCTGATCATACGGCGCTCCAGCGCTTCCACCGCAACCGTTAGGTTCGTTCCTTGCTCGTCCTCTGCCTCGGAGTCATGGACAGTCAAAGGTAAATCACCGCTGCCGATGACTTCGTCTCGGGTAAGAACCACGGCCCGCTCAATAAGATTTTCCAGCTCCCGCACGTTGCCCGGATAGTCGTAGCGTAAAAGAATATCCCGCGCTTCATGGGTTAGACCGCGGATCGTCTTGCCGTTCTTCGCTGCGAAGCGCCGCAGGAAGTGATCGATCAGCAGCGAAAGATCCGAGCGTCTCTCACGCAGCGGTGGAATGAGAATCGTGACGACGTTAAGCCGGTAGTAGAGATCCTCCCGCAACTGTCCCGCTTTGATGAGATCCTCGAGTGGTCTGTGGCTGGCAGCCAGAATTCTGACGTTGACCTTGACCGAACGGCTGGAGCCGACCTTCTCGTATTCCCGCTCCTGCAGCACGCGCAAGAGTTTTGCCTGCAGGTGCAAAGGAAGGTCGCCGATTTCGTCGAGAAATATAGTTCCGCCATTGGCCAACTCAAAACGCCCTTGGCGCGAAGTGATGCGCGCCGGTAAAAGCGCCTTTTTCATGGCCGAACAATTCCGATTCGAGAAGCGCTTCGGGAAGCGCCGCGCAGTTGACCTTGACGAGCGGACCGCGCGCTCTTGGGCTGGCAAAATGAATCGCTTGGGCAATCAGCTCTTTTCCCGTGCCGCTCTCGCCGCGAATCAACACCGTCGCTTCACTCGGAGCCACGCGGCGCACCAAGGAAAGGACTTCCAGCATCTGGCCCGCTCTCGCCGATGATTCCTTCGATGCGATGGCGTTCCTGTAAGACTTCGCGCAGCTCGCGATTCTCGTTGATGATTCGATAGTGATCGCTCACCTGTTGAATACGGTAAAGCAGCTCCTCCAAATTCACCGGCTTGGTCAGGTAATCGAGAGCGCCTTGCTTGAGGGCGGCGACGGCCGTTTCGACAGTGCCGAAAGCGGTAATCAAAATGACCGGCGTTTCAGGATTGATGGCGTGCACGGCCTGCAAAAGTTCCAGGCCCGACATGTTAGCCATCTTTTGATCGGTGAGAACCAAATCGAAGACGTCCTGACGAAACAGTTCCAAGGCTCTCTCAGCGCTATCGGCGAGCATCACTTCAAAGCCTTGTTTCTTGAGAAAGCCGCCAACCAACTCGCGCTGCACCGGTTCGTCGTCGACTACCAGAATATGAAAACGATTGGGCATTTACACCTCCGCACCGTTGAGCGGCAAGGAAATCTCGAAGCGCGACCCTTGGCCCACTTCACTGCTAACAGTAATCGTTCCGCCGTGAGATTCGATAATCCTGCGTGAGATCGCCAGCCCCAGACCGGTGCCCTTGGTCTTGGTCGTGAAGTAGGGCTCAAAAATTCGCCGCAGGTTTTCCGCGTCGATCCCGCTTCCGGTATCAGTCACGGCGATGAGAAAATTGCCGTTCGACGTTTTCGCCTCCAGTGTCAATGTTCCGCCGTGCGGCATCGCCTGCAAACCATTGAGCATGAGGTTCAACAAGACTTGGGTAAGATGACTGGGGTCGGCCGTAAGCGGCGGCAGATTCGGCGCGGTGATCACTTGGATCCGCACGTTCGATTGTTTAGCGTGGCTCTCTTGTAACGCGGCTAGCTCTTTTAGGATTTCTTGCAGCGGCAACGCTTCGGCTTTGATCTCGATGGGACGCGCCAGCGAAAGGAATTGCTCGACGATGGAGTTGATGCGGCGCGCTTCCCCGAGCAACAACTCGGTTAGGTGAGAGTATTGATCGCGATCCTCAGCGGGCTGAAACTCCATCTTGAGACGCTGCAGTCCCATTGAAATAGCATTGAGCGGATTGCGCACCTCATGGGCGACGGTCGCCGCCAGGTTTCCGAGCGCTGACAGACGCTCTCTGTGTAACACTTCAGCCTCCAGGGCTTTGACCTCTTGCAGATGCGAGTGCTGGTTATGGAAAATCGCCGCCATTCCCAGAATGCCCGCGGCTAAAATAGCGATTCCCAAAATAACGACGGCACGCAGGCTGTTGCGCCAGGCGACTTCCATCGATCCGAGCGACAACCCTATCTTAAGGAATCCCAGATTGGCTTCGTCGAGCGCCACCGGCTTAACCACTTCAAGATACCGTTTACCCCCGCCGCTGTCGATGATCTGAGTGAAAAGCTGACGGTCGACTTTGGCTTTCAAAACCAGCGGCTCTTTTTCCTGCTGTCCGATACGACGCGGGTCGGTATGCGCTACGACGTTAAGGTCGCTATCGAGAAAAGACACAAACTCACTGTCCGATTGGCGGCCGAGATCCTCGATCTGACTTTGCACTCCGATCGCTTTCTCGAAGTTGAAAATATAGTCGGCGTTGGCGTGGATCGCGATCATGCCCGGAAAACTACGCGCGCCCACGGCGACGCCGAAGGCACTGCCTTTCCAGAATTCTTTACCCTTGATGAGGGGCGGCGGTTCGCTGGTCTTGTCGTCGGCTTTTTCCGTGGGCAACCGCCAGCGCTTTCCCCACGCGTAGCTTATCGTCGGGCGCTGCGGCTGAATAGTTTCTTCTCGGGCTTTTTTCTGGGCTATCACTGTTGGCAGTACGGCGAGTTTCCAGGGCCGGCCCTGCTCATCGAGAAGATCGATTTTTTGCAGGCGGTTCATCGCACTGATCTCGTTAAGCATCGCCTGATCGACATGACGAGAGAGCAGCAGTTGATCGATCAGCTGGGCATTATCCACCAAACGCTGCCGGATCAAATCCTCCAATAGAGCGTTGCCGACAATAGCGTTTTTAACACTGGTCTCCATGGCCTTCGCCAATGCCGTCCCCTTGTCCTCAGTCTGGCGCAAGAGGTCTTGCTGGAGCCTCTGGGCTTCGAAGAGAACATAGAGAGACGCTAAGATGAGAAGTAGCAAACCAGACGCAAGGAAGTGGCGTGGCAGGAAAACTCTTTTCATGGATGCAAGTATCATAGGCACGATTTGCAGCTGACGCACAACGACCCCCGGGGCCGGTTGGTCCCAGGGGTCGTTGTCGATTTACCTCTCTGGCTGCAAGAGTTGCTCAGCCAGAATGATCGATCTTGCCGGTTATCTGCTCGCTGTGTCGGTGCCGATCAGCACCTCGACGCGGCGGTCGCGCTGCCAGCAAGGCTCAGTGGATTCATTGCATTTGGGCCGCGACTCACCGAAAGCGCCGGTAAGGATCCTAGCATTCGTCACTCCAGCGGCAACGAGCGCATCACTAATGTTGTTGACGCGACGCTCACTCAGGCCTTGATTGTAAGCGTCTGTTCCGCGCGGATCGGTGTGGCCGTCGATGCCCACCCGGGCGCTCGGATTCTGCTTTAGGTAGCGCCGCGATGTCAGTTACATGGCTCGTCTCGTTAGAGCGAATCGCCGACTTATCGAAATCGAACAGGAAATCCCTGAACGAAGACCAGTTCTTTACCGCCGCCGTCTGCGTGCCCGCTGGTCCGGCTGGACCTTGCGCACCCATCGGGCCGGCTGGGCCCATGGGGCCAGCTGGGCCGTTTGCTCCGGCGAAGCCGAAATCGCTGCAATACTCGCTTGTCGTGCCGTACTGATCGACGCAGAGATTGCGCGTTTCACCGGCTGGGTTTTTTAGATCGATGGAATACTCAACCGAGTATAACACCAGAGGCCGTGCGGGAGCGCCGCTGACTGTCTGGTAGCACATCGTGTTGTAGCCGCCGCCGTAACCGACGGCCGCACTACTTTAAAGCCGGTCATGTTTTTGTCCGCAAAACCTTGGGCCAAATCCCGCGCTTGGTCCTCGGTTATTTTATCCTTGGTGACCCTGGGTAGCGGGCAAGGCGCGCTGGACATAATTTCATGCGCCCTGGCAGCCGCAGCACGGTGGGAATCACTCGGTGTTTGAGCCAAGCCGACACCCGACAGCGCGACAATACCCGCTGCCGTAATCATCGGCGATAGAACTGATCGTAATCTTTTCATAACTTTTTTCCTCCACTAAAGTTTTAAACTAGGTCGTTTCCAGCGCAACTGTTATGCCGCGCCTTGGCGCCGGACAAAGGCGATTTTCGCCAAACATTCCCCAACGGATTGCGGTAATCCGCGAACCCACCCGGCGAAAGCGTCGAAGACGTCGACCAAACGGTCGGTCTGGCGCAGGCGTTCTCGACGGTTTTTCGTAGTTTCGTCATCTGCGGTTCATGCCGGCTGGTCTTCCAGGCGAAACCCGATCTTCACGGTGACCTGGAATTCTTTGACTTTGTCTTTCTCAACCAGCCCGCGCATTTCGGTCACTTCGAACCAGTCGACGTGGCGTAGCGACTGACAGGCCTTCGCCACAGCGTTTTGAGTGGCCTCGCCGAAGCTGGTCTCAGACATGCCGACGATTTCAATTTTCTTGTACGTTCGTTCCATGGGATTCTCCTAACCAGGCTGCTTTTTTCAGCGCGCCGCAACGCGTTTCTCGACGATAATTTCTTGCTTCGCCGCCCTCACCTCGAGCAGCTCATCGAAGAGCGCACGGTAATGCACGACCGCTTTGCGCAGCTCCTCGGTGTCCGCCGTGCCCTGACGATCGCGCACAGCGATGGCCTGCGCCAATCGGTAATTGGCCACAACGTCGGGATGGTCGACCGAAATATCGCCCGCACGGCGCTCAAAATCACCCATGGGGTAACCGCGCTTTTCCATCAGCTCACGAACCAGCTGTTCGGCTTGGACAACCACTCCCTTGGGGTTGTCGACGAATCGGCCCTGTAATGCTTGCCAGGCCTCGGTGAATCTGGCGGCTTCCGATGGCGCGAGCGCAATGATTTCGAGCCGCTCGACGCGCTTTTCGCGCGCCTTAAGTTCCGACTCTGCTTTGGTTCGACTGCCCAATTCATTCACGGTTCGGCCATACTCCGGCCCGAATCGATCTTGGAGCTTGTGGGATTGATTTTTTTGGTAGAAAATCCACGCCCCAAGGGCAACCAATGCAAGGACTACAACCGCAGCAAGTATAATCCATGTTTGGGTATCTAACGTTTCCATCTGTACCTCCGTATCGAATCTGATAGCTCGTTAATCCTCGAAACAAACTCATGCGAATTTGTCCCTGCCCTAGGCGCACCAGTTGTTCGATGAGATACGCCGATTCGGCAGACACTGCTGTCCAATAGTGAACGGTCCTTAAAACATTTATTAAGCGGCCTTTCCTTCCGTGCAGAGGCGTCGCGACCAGTGGCATCGCGCCGGCGTTGCATTGGATTTTAAAGTTATGCTGTTGACGCGCGAGGAATTGCCGTGGTTGCCCCGTCAGCCCCGTTGATAGAAAGGAGACGTTCAAAAAAAGAGCGATATCGAGTGAACCCTACCCGCAGCTCTTCAGTGGAAACTTTCTCGGCCGCTTCCCACTGTTTTTCCAGGTTGCTTCTCTGCTCCGAAAAGCTTTGCGCCAATCTCTGCATTAACTGCGCCACCAGTTGATCGGCCTGCTCTACGGCCGCGCGCGGCTCGTCAACGAAACCCGACTGAATATCGCGCCATCGATTGCGAAAATCCCGGTCGACACCGTCAGCGAAAAGCGGTTCGAGATCTACTTTAGTGTTAACGTTACCATCGCTACGTTTCGCCTCGATGAATTTTTCGGGAGCCGGCTTCGCCGTGCCGGCGATGTCGTCGGTATGAAGCTGCTTTTTTCCATGAACGGTAAGGTCGTCTCCGGCAATCACGTCTTCATTTGTGGAAATCGTCATGACCGTAGTCCTCCTCGACTGCGCTTTGTAGATCCGCCAAAATGAAATCCCGTTCCAGCTCCGTGCTAGCTGGCGGTTTTTCCACTCGCGGTCCAGTATTAGAAAGGTGTAAATAAAACTATCGGTGAAGTTCCGCGTGATTCGCGAGGCCCCGGGGCTACCTCAGTCCAAGAAAGCCGGCAACGAAAAGCACTACGACAACAAGACCAACTATATAGACAATACTGTTCATGTTAGTTTCTCCTTTCTTTCGCCTGATCGGATTTACCTTGAGCCAGACGCCCGTAACATTAATCAGAGAAAGCGCAGGTGAGAGGCTTAGCTTGATGTCTTACCGTCCGCTGAGGCTCATTGGGATCTCAAGTTCAGCGATATTATTCGGATCGGGGTACTGCATCCTTGGCGGCACGTAGCCACAGTTTATGCAATAAAACTCAGGCACAATGTATTTTTCGCAGCGCGGACAATTCATATTTTTACTCCGTTTGCTTCTCTCCATGTCACTCTTAACCCAATGGGTTCAAACCTCTTGGCATTCCCAACCGAAGCCCGGCTACCGATTCCACGCTTCGTGGCTCGTCCAATATTTCGTTCGGAAGTAAGTACTCTTCCCCTGCCGAACCGAAATCAACCAGAATCAGTTTGCGTCCCAAATTTTCGACGTCCCTAATGAATGTCCCTTGTCGCGGCAAAACAACACCTGTATTCCGCGACCGAATAGGCATTGTAGTTCGAAGTGAATCGCCGGTTTTCATTGTAGTTCTATGTAACAGCAGGTTGTGTGCCAGACCCTTTGGAAAGAAACGCACTGGATTTCCATTAGATTTTTAGGCCTTCAGGACGGACAATAGACGTGGCTCGGCAAAAGCGTCGAGAGTTTCGACCAAACGGTCGAACGAGACTATTTAGTTCCTGCGACTGTTTTTTCTTGCATAATGCGTTTGCCGTATAGGATCTGAATAGGGGGCGTTGTAAAGACTTTTGCGCTGGTTTCGCGCATGGCAACTTTTGCAAAAAAAATTTTAGCGAGTATGCCGGTGCTTGATCGCGGCTATATCTCTTAACGGCACCGACCGTCGGACGGACTCGACACAACGGCGACCGGTTGACCAACTTAATATTACCTCAGTGTATGGTGCGGAATTTCAGACGGAGATGAGAGTTCCTTTTTTAGTTGCGCCTTTTCGGCTTCGAGTTCGTGCACCCGATGTTCCAGATCGGCCATCGTATGTTTGGCTTTTTTCATCGCGCGATCTTTTCCATAGATCGTCAGCGTCGAGGAAACCGATCTAGCAAAATAGAGAATCCATGCGATGAAAAGGCCGACAAACAACGACCCGACGATGACCAGATAGAGCGGGACATCATTCCAGACAAATTCATTGAGTCGGATCGTAACCGGCGCAATGTTTTGCATTCCAAAGTAAGCGATCGCGATCCCGGAAATAACTGCCACGAGTAATACCAACATATGTTTATCCTTCTCTCTTTTGCGCCAAATGTACTCTGAGGCTGAATCCCCAGAGTCTATCGAGATTCATCCTGCGCTCACTCGGCGGGTGTTGCTGTCTAATACTGAACGAAGGTGAAAAATAATCTACTGCCACCCCTCCTGCCGATTGCACAGTTTCCCTTGTTAAGCGCGGCAAAATGCCATAATACGAGTGAGAAATTTTCTCATCCCGCACGCATAACCTCGCTAGCAGGAGAGGATACAAACCGATGGCGAAATCTAAATATTTGTCGCTAATCAGATCGCTGCTTTGTGGTTGTTACGGACGGCGCCTGAGCCGGTTAGCGCTCTGCTTTGGTGTGCTACTTTTTCACGGCTGCGCATTGCTGCAACGTCCGGCGGAAACCGCCGCGCCGAGCGAAACCCCGGCGCAACCGGCCGCTCCCAAGTCTTCAGGCGGTGTCCAACCTGCGCCGAGCCCGGTTGCGCCAGTTCAACCGACGGCTAAAACAAGTCCCACTGTCCCCGCGAAACTGCCACAAACCGGGGAAGCTTCGTGGTATGGAGCGCAACATCAAGGCAAACAGACGGCTAGCGGATCTATCTATGATCAAGCTGGACTCACAGCCGCGCATCCAAGCCTACCCTTCGGTAGCAAAATAAAAGTTACCAATCTAGCCAACGGAAAATCAGTGGAAGTAGAGATTACCGATCGCGGACCTTTTGCCGGTAATCGGATCATCGATCTATCGCAGGCAGCGGCAAAAGTATTGGAGATGAAAGAATCGGGCACCGCCACTGTTCGACTCGATCTGCCATCGGGTCAATAGGGAACGGTAAATACATTGGCTAGCTTTGCCTTAGGTCTTCCCTCAAGCAAAACATATAGGTTAACCGCCACTGCTCGTCGCTAAGTCGCCCGGAATGAGATCCTGCTACATCTACGACTGAGGATCCTTTTGTCGGGTCGCCGTCACGCCATGGACGATTGCTATGCCGACCATACAGAGAATGGCCACGCCGATCCACTGCATCGGCACGTTGAGTAGATTGGCTCCGATCGCCAGCCCAGCGATCAGTATGATGTATCCGACGAGATAGATTCCAAATGACATGGCGATTTCTCCTTGATTATTACTTATACTGAATCGTTCCGATTTTTCCCGACCATGAGCGTATAAAGGCTCGCTAAACTTTGCTGTTCAATACGAGACAAGTCGAGAAAAAAAGTGCGCTATACGCAACCGTAGACTTCCGAAGAGAACGGGTGGGGATCTACGTTTTATCCTGCTTCTCCAAAGACAGTAAAGTTTTTACGATTTCACGGCTCAGATCCCCGAGTGTCGCACTCAACCCTTTCACGAAATCTTCGGTGGCTGACGATCCGGCGCGCCGATTCAGTTGCGATCTTTGGTGGACCAGAATTTTTTTGCTTCTGTCGATCACGCTCCAGCGCGCGATCAGCCAAACCTGCTGATCGCTGTTGGCCTCGAATTGGATCACCTCTATTTTCACCTGGTAATCCGGTACGTCGGTACTTTGCCCGGGGAACTGGATCATTTGCGCGGGTTTAAGAAGATGCGAAATATTTTGCCCCAAAACGCGACTGAAGTTTTCGGCTAACGGCGTGGCCCAACGGTCGTTCTCGGAATAGCTCAATCGATTGTTGGAAGTGCGGGTGACGATCTGTTGGCGGTCGAGGTAACCGGGTAATTCAATGGTGCCAAGGCCTACGGTAAAATTGGCATTGACGCCGGCTGTGCTAATCTCTACCAGCAAGTCTGCCTCGGGTAGAGCGTCAAGGACATAGAAACTTGACGGATCGGCTCGCGGGGCGAAGGTGGCACAACCGCCAAACCAAACCCACACCGCGACGATTGCTAGAATCCTTCTCGTCACCCCAGTCATTATTTTTTCTCGCTTTCCGCCCTACCGAATAAGAGCGCCCGAGGATTCCGTTCGATAAAATCGGCCATTAGTCTGAGCGACCGCGCCGCGCCGGTAAACTCTTTCACAGCTTTGGTCAATTCATAAGCGGTCGGCGAGTTCGGGTCGACGAAGCCGTCCACGTTTGCCACCGTGACCTGGATCTGCTTGACCGCATCACGAACGCCGGTCAGCGTCTCTTTCAAATCTGCCGAGAGCGTAGCGACGCCGCGATCTAAACTTCCGGCAACCGTGTGAACGCCGTCGGCGGCTTGAGAAATTTTCACCACCGTTTGATCGAGAGAGCGGATGGCCGCATGCAACTCAGGCTTATTGACTAATTGATTGACCCCGGCAAAGGTTTCCCGCAGATCCTTGTTATTCGCCAGCCCTTCGATATTTTTAACCGCGTCAGTAATGGAGGTGAGTAACTGTTTGAAATCAACATCATCGAGCTTGGCAAGCAGCTTGCCGAGGATATCTTGCGCTTTTTGCAGCGTCGTCGAGACCGTCGGGATTTCCTGATACCGTGAGCCCGCTGACTGAACGAATTTAGCCGGGCTATCAGGATCAAGATCGAGCGCCACGAACAGCACACCGGTAACGATACTTTCGGTCTGCAATTGCCCGCGCAGCCCCCGGTCGATTGCCGCTTTGAGCCCGGCTGGATCTGTCAAATTGCCGCCGACTCCCCTGCCGCTGATCTTTTTGGCATCGAGTTTGATAATTACCGGAATTCGATTAGTCTCCGCACCGTTATCGAGTTGCAGTACGATCTTGGTAACCGCGCCGATTTCGACGCCCTTGTACTTCACCGGCGCGCCTTCTCGTAGGCCGCTTACCGAGCCTTCGAAGTAGAGGACAAACTCATAGGTTTTGTGGAACAGCCGCCCCGAGCCCAGGATCGTAACCGCGCCGACAACCAAAAAGATGGCGCCGACCACGAAGGCACCGATGAGCGTCGGATTGGCTTTTTTACTCATCCGGCCGCCCTTCTCCTCGGGTGAGAAATTCTCGCACCTTGGCATTTTCGCAATGGGCGAGCAGTTCCTTGGGATCACCGCCGGCAATCGCAGTTTTAGTTTCAGCATCGAGAAAAATGCTGTTATTACCGATGGCAAAAATACTTGGCAACTCGTGCGTGACCGCAACCACCGTCGTGCCCAAGCTGTCGCGCACCGCCAAGATCAGGTCGTCGAGCCGACGCGAATTGATGGGATCGAGCCCGGCCGAAGGTTCATCAAAGAAAAGCACCTCGGGGTCGAGCGCGATAGCGCGGGCCAATCCCAGGCGCTTCTGCATGCCACCGCTGATCTGCGACGGGTAATAGTCTTCAAAGCCGTTAAGACCGACCAGCGCGAGCTTGAATGCCGCGATCTCGCGAATCTCGTTCGGACCGAGATCGGTGTATTCTTCCAGCGGTAGTGCGACGTTCTCGGCGAGAGTCAAGGAGCTCCACAGCCCACCGCTCTGATACAAGACGCCAAAGCGACGAAAAAAACTGCGCCGCTCCTCGGCATCCGAGCGGGTAAAATTCGCCTTTTCGTAGAAGATCTCTCCCTCGCTCGGTTCGATCAGACCGATCATGTTGCGCAGCAACGTGCTCTTGCCGCAGCCACTGCCGCCCATGATGATAAACACATCTCCCCGCTTGACCGTAAAGTTGAGATCGCGCATCAAGACGACCGAGCCGTAGCCAAGGGTAAGATTGCGCACGGTAATTGCCGCGTCGGCTGCGATTTGGTTTGGACTTTCACTGTTCATCTCAAACCCCAATGATATGAAATATCACGGACAAGACACCGCAGGCGGCGACGATAAAAACGATGCTCGTGACCACGGCGGAGGTCGTAGCCTCGCCGACTGCCGCAGCGCTGGCACCACACTGGATACCGCGCAGACATCCCGAAAGGGCGATCAGCACGCCGTAAATTACGCTTTTAAAGACGCCGCCAAACAGGGCCGTTAAGCTAATTGCATTAACGGTCTGGTGGTAGTAAGTGGTCAACGAAAGGTCGAGCATCCACAAGCCCACCGCAGCGCCACCCAAGATTCCCATCAGGTTGGAGTACAGACACAACAAAGGCATCATCAGGAAAAGCGCGATCACGCGCGGCAGCACAAGAAATTCCAGCGGCGAGAATCCCAGCGTGATCAATGCGTCGATTTCCTGGGTCACTTTCATCGTGCCGAGCTTTGCCGCGAACGCGGCGCCGGTCCGACCGGCCATGATGATCCCGGTCATCATCGCGCCCATATCGCGAACCACGGCGATGGCCACGAGGTCCGCCACATAAATCTGGGCGCCGAATTGCTGCAACTGAACCGCGCCGACAAATGCCAAGATCGCACCGACTAGAAAGCTGATGAGTGTAACGATGGGCAGAGCTTGCGGGCCGCATTCTTGGACAATCATGAACAGATCGGTGGTTCGATAGCGCGCGCGCATCTTGACGAGCTTGACCAACGCCAACGTCACTTCGCCGAGAAAGTGCAGCATCTCCGACAAAGAGATGTAAGAAGCGATCGAGCTGTTACCGACCCGGGCCAACAAAGACGGCGGATCCGTCGCCTGTTTGGCTCCTTTTTGCTCCGGCACTATCTCGGCGAGTTCGAGCAGTCGCCGAATCCCGTTCGGCAATCCTTCGCGCTCGGTGACAATGTCCTGTTGGCGGCACAGCTCAGTCACTTTCAGCAAAAACATCAGTATGCTGCTGTCCCACGATGAGAGTGCTTTGGTATCGAAGCGAACCCGTCGGATATGGGAGGTCGCGATTGCGCTTTGGATCGGGTTGGCAGAGGCAGTGTTGTTTTGCAGTCGCCAACTACCGGACAGTTGCACGACGAGCGTGCCATCGCCGACAGTTTCCAATGAAACTTCCGGCGCATCGTCGCTGTGAGTCTGTACTTCCATCACCGGTAAAATCTCGAATGCTCGTGGCCCGTGGCTACCGTAGGGAGTTTTCTTGTGCCTATTTATTTTTTCCGATCACGCAGTGCTGATTTATTGTTGGGTACACTCTGGAAAACTGCTTCCGGTAGATCCAGACATGGAGATCGGCGGCGGGAGGACGAAACTCTCTCCCGCTGCCGATCTGATGATCGACTGTCAGTTTTAGTATTCTCCGCGTTCTCGTCTTAACCGGTCGATCTCATATTGGTTTTGCTGGATTTGTGCGTCTTGGCTAGAGCTGCGATTTTCTTGGCCCTGCAATTGGTCACCGACCAAAGCACCCGCGCCCAAGCCCAAACCACCGCCTATCGCCGCCCCAGCGCCTGGATGGCCAACTGCGGCGCCAATAAGCCCGCCCGCAACGGCGCCACCGACAGCACCGATCCCGGCGCCCTTTTCACGGGTCGTGAGCGGCCCTCCCGAACAACCGACAACCATAAGCGTGCCTGCCAGCACTAGCATCGGCGACTTGTTCATTAACGATTGAATCATCTTCTTTCCTCCTAGTTTGCTGTTTGCTGATCTTATTTCTTACACCAGTGATGGTGAGCACTATTTGTGCCACGTTTTGTCACGAACGAAAGCTGGAGTTTCCGATAGATTACCGGCGCGTCGACGATGAATATCAAGAGTAAGCTCGACCGAATCGTCGAGCCATTCGACCAAAAAGACTGCCCCGACTCAGGCGAGCGGCAGGCTTGAATTTACACTCTTTGAACTCGACAGATTGCACCCGCGATGGGATAGGCTGTCAGCACCGATTGGTTTGGCTTAAATGGCAGCGCTTGAGGCACTATGGGAAGTTCACTGATACGGCGAGACGACAATGCACTATGGGTGCCGCGGACACACGCCGACGTGGTCTGGGACTGACCTGGGCTGCTCGATCGCAGGGCAGTGACGCACAAGACGGGATAAATCCACTGATCGTCTGGTTCCGCAAAGAAATTCACTTGAATGATGATCGTCATCTCCACCGGCAGCGCGAAGGTGTTGCTGTTCGAAGTGTTCGGACTTGTTCGGGGTGTCCGGACTTGTTCAGGGTGAAACTCGAATGACCAGAATTCAGTATAAGACTCATCACGCGGAATGCACAGTCAATCTAGGCAATCTGCGCGAGGTAATCGGTCAGCTTGTGTTCCTTGATGATGAGAAAATGATCGCTATTGGTTTCGATCAATCCCAAGTTGCGAAATCTCTGCATGAACAAGCTGATCCTTGGCCGCGTCGTGCCGACCATTCCGGACAGTTCCTCATGGGTAATCTTCAGTTCGATGCGAATGCTGCGCGGGTCTTTTTTGCCGAGGGTTCGAGCCAACTGTAACAACGTCTTGCCCAACCTCTGCTCGCTGTCCACCGTCACCAAATTGGCGATAACCTGCTGTTGGTCGGCAATCCGCACAGCTAAGTAGCGGACGAAGCCTTCGAACAACGAGTCCTTTTGCAGACGCGCAAAGAACTGAGCACAGGGTATTTGTTTTACTTTCGTCGCTTTCATCGCAGTCGCGGTTTCCTGACGCGCCCCGAGCCCGGACAAACAGAGCTCGCCAAAAATATCGCCGCCGCTATGGATGGCCAAGAGACACTCTTTACCTGCGGGCGAGAGTAGCAGCAGTTTGATCTGGCCGCTCTCAATGAAATAGACCATCTCGTCTTGATCGCCACAGGTGTAAATATTCGCGTGCCGCGGGATCGTCGTAACACGAGATTTCACCGTCTCATGCTGCAACGAATCGCGCATTTGCTGTTTGAACCGTTCGGCTTCGGGAGTTTCTTGAATCATCGGCTACGTTCTTTGCTAATTGTTACGCAGAGCCCAATCACCGGTGCTCTTTTCAAGGCGGATCGCGTGCGTATGAGGATTGCCACGAGCGTCTTGATCCAGTTGCATCGCCACGACGTCGCCTAATCGCAATTGGCTGACCGGATAGGCCCGGCCAAGATACGTCACCCGGGTCTCCGTGCTATAAGTCACCATTCCCGGATGACCAGGACTGGCTCGAAGATGAATCTCATTGGATCCGGCATCGACCCGCGCCACCGTTCCCACCATCTCGTTACGGACCGTTTTACTGGCCCGGGCGGGAAGCGTATCTCTGCCGACCAGGGAAACGTTGTGGTCGCTACAACCCACGCTCGCCACCAAGACCAAGCCCAGAGCGAACACCATTACCGCTCGATTGCTTTGTTTCATAATCGCTCTAGTAGATGATCGAGCCTTTTTCGATCTGCGATTTACGGGCTAGGTATTCACTGCGCGAGATTCTCTCGGCTTTGTAATCGCTTTCCAACTTGCCCATCTGGCTATTCGCGTTGACTTCGTAGCCTGCTCCGGTCGCGAGACCGCCCAGCGCCGCTCCGCCTAAAAACGCGCAACCGCTTTGACTGACACCGATCAAGAGCACTAACACCAACATTAACTTTTTCATCGCAACCTCCTCGGTTGTACTGATTAGCAGGGTTGAGTCAGGCTAACTTGAAGAATTTCAAGTAACCTCAGGAACCCTGCGCCGTAATACCCTGATCCGCACGACCATGTTTTCGATCCCTTTAAAGCCGGCCGGTCAAAAGCAAAATGACCACGACTAGCAGCACCGTTCCGGCGACACCCGAGGGCGCAAAGCCGTACGAGTGATAACCCCAGTTAGGCAAACCGCCGACCAGCAATAAAACTAATACGATCAACAACAGCAGGCTCATAGTCAGGTACCTTCTTTCTATTTTTGTTCCCAATGACTAGGAGAGCAGCTTACGTGCCGGCGATCGGGATCAGGGAGACAGCCAATATCGCTAGGGATTATTCAGAGTGGTCGAAGACAACTACGAGACGGCGCGGCGAAACGGTCGATACCCTCGACCAAAAGGTCGATTGACCGGAGGCCCAAACAATAACGACTGACTCAATACGGTAGGAAGAGCATTATGAAAAGTGCTGGGGAAAGTTCGATTTATCGGTACACGCGGAATCCCATACCGAAAAGATGGTAAATAAAAGGGGTGCGGCTCACAACTGTTCTTTTATCGGGATAGTGAACAGTTCGAAAAGTTTGTCCATAAAGGAACGCGAAGTCCAAGCTTCGTAAGTTAGTTTTTTAGAATGCTTCAGATCGTCCTGAAAAGATTGCTCGAGCTGCCCGGCAAACCCGGCGTCGTAAACAACCAGATTGATTTCTTCGTTGATCGCGAGGGAACGATAATCAAGGTTCGCGCTGCCTACGGTCGCCCACACGCCATCCACAACCATGGCTTTAGCGTGCATGAGAGCCGGCTGATATTCGTAGATTTCAACGCCAGCCAGCAAGAAATCGCCAAAGCCGCTACGGCTGGCCGCAGAGGTCGCTGCGATGTCGCTTTTTGCCGGAGTGAGGACCACTACCTTCACACCCCTTTTCGCCGCATTAATCAGCGCCGCTTCGATCCTATCATCAGGGAAAAAATAGGGGTTCGCGATATGAATGCTCTTTTGCGCCGATGTAATCGACAGCAAGAATAGCAGGTATGAGCCGAAGGTGCCGCCCAACGGCGAGCTTTTGACTACTTGCGCATAAACTTTTCCCTGCGAATCGAGCGCTGGAAAATAGGCGTCGTCGCCAAGCACGTTGCCGGTCGTTCGCCGCCAACTCTCGACGAAGGCGGCTTGCAGTTGCTGGACAATCGGCCCTTCGACCCGGACATCGGTTTGTCGCCAACGCTCCGCAGTCCGGCCATTGCCAGTCCAAGCTTCGCTCACGCCGTGTCCGCCGGTAAAACCAATTTTTCCATCGACCACGAGAATCCGGCGATGACTTCGATGATTATAATTTAATAGCTCCCACGGCGTGATGAACTGAAATACCTTGATGCGCTCGAACCAGTCCATCTGACAACCGGCGTTTTTCCAGAGCTCTGGAATCTCTTTAGGAATATTGCCGCCGCCCAGGGAGTCCAGCAATATTTTTACCTGGACGCCGGCGCGGCAGCGCTCGGCGAAGGCTTCGGCAATCTCATGGGCAATCGCGCCGTCTTCGAAAAAGTATTGTTGGTAAGTAATGCTTTTGCGCGCGCCACGGATCGCTTCGAGCATCGCGGGAAATATCTGCTCGCCATTGAACAGCAGCTGGACTCGATTGCCACTTATGATCGAGGCATCGGTATGTGCAGCGAGAGTGGGATAAAATGATGGTTCGCCGAAAACAACATTCGGCAAATCATTAATCGCTGTTAGATTAGCGCAGCCCGCGAGTAAGAACAAAACCAGAAACCAGCGTTTGGTGTTTTTCATTGGGTCTAACTTATCCATTGGAAACTTGACGACTAACCAGTCCGTTTGGTCACCGGCAAACATTGCGAGTCGACATATCGAAGTTTCAGGTGAATGCAACTGGGCGCGCCGGGACACTTAGTTACGGCTAAATCCTTGGTAACAGTTGCCTATCACGGGAATACGGCCATCGTGTAGCCTTCAATGAGCAACGCCCAGCCACTTTACTCGTAAATGGCTGGGCGTTGGTTGAACGGACGCACGGAGCGCGCGTTAGCGAAGATTCTGGAAATTGAGGATTTGCGACAAAATGGTCTCCAAGATGGAATCGTTTCCGTCAGCTTCGCGACCATATCGATAGCGGCTATTGTAGCCATCTTCATAACCGCGTCGAAAGCCCTCGCGGAAGTAGTGGTTGTAATCAGTCCGATTTACGTAATAGCCACTATAGCCGTAGTTCGCGTCCCGATAGGCATAAGAATCTTTGTAATTGGAGCCCCAACGGTCGTCCCGGTCTGCCTTGCCGGCGCGGAAGCCTTCCTCATAGCCATAGTTGACCGCCTGCCGTAGCGTCTTGGCGCCGTATTCGTTTGTTTCGTAGTACGTGCCGCCGCGATTGTACCGATAGCTCGGCGCCGTATAGAAATACGGGTCGCGATCGTAGTCGAACCGATCGTCCCGGAGATAGTTCCGCTGCTGCCGCACTCGCTCTAGATACTGTTCTTGAAAACGATACTGCGCCATGCGCTTTTGGCGCTGTAGCAATGCCGCGCGCTCTTGGGCGAGACGCTCCTGCTGTTCCAGATGTTGTCGGTACTGCGCCACACGTTCTCGCTGCTCGTTAATCCGCTGTCGTTGCTGCTGCTCGGACAAACGCTGGCGTTGTCTCTCTTGCTGTACTTGGTCTTGCCGCTGCTGTTCTGAGCGCGCCGCTGTTCCTGGATTTGTTCGGATTGGCGCTCGACCCGCTCTTGCTGCTGCTGTTGGCGCGCGCGAAATTCCTTCTGGTTCTGCTCTGATTCCCGCTGCGCGCGTTCACGCTGCTGCTGGTCTTGTTTCTGCTTTTGCTCCAGCTGGTGCTGTTTTTGCTCAGCGCGATGTTGCTCTTGCTTCTGTTCTTGCTCTACTTTGCGCTGCACGCGCTCTTGCTGCTGCTGGACTTGTTTCTGTTTTTGCTCTTCCTGCTTCTGTTTTTGCTCAGCGCGCTTTTGCTCTTGCTTTTCGTCCTGCGCTGATTTTTTTTGCTCCCGTTCTTGCTGCTTTTCATTCCTATCGCGCTTTCGGTCGAGATCGTCCTGAGGGTCTCGCTCTCTCTCGGCCGCCATGCCGATCCCCGAAACCGCCAGCGTGCCGATGACTAGCGCCATCGCTATCCGATCAAACATTTTATTTTTCATTCTATTCCTAGTGGTCGCTCCGACACGTAAATTTGAGATTTAGCGCGATAATGATTATTCCTACAGTTGGCTAGACCTCGATGCCGTCGCTACGTATATGATACACCTTGTTAGACGTCGTACTTTTCATTCGGATACAGCGCGCGAAAAGAATTGCGCCAAACGGGCGAGATCATTGGCTTCTCTGGTATCAGTGCCATATTCAAAAGCGCACTCGCTGATCGTCCTTTTGCGACTCGATTAAGCTGTAATGTGGTCGAACTGTTCCTGGACCTTCTTCCAGTTCACCAACTGCCACCAATGGGTAATGTATTCGGGTCGCTGGTTGTGGTACTTGAGATAATACGCGTGTTCCCAAACATCGAGAGCTAAAATTGGCAGCCGGCCGTTTGAGATTGGAGTTTCCTGGTTCGCCGTTGAGCTTGTCTCCAAGTCACCCGTAGATGCCACAGATAGCCACGCCCATCCGCTCCCCGAGCGATTTTTGGCAGCAGCATCAAACTCTTCTTTAAATTGAGCGAATCCGCCAAACGTCTTTGTAATCGCTTGTGCCAGCTTGCCCTGGGGCTCACCGCCGCCCCTTGGCGTCATGTATTCCCAGAATAACGCGTGATTTAGGTGACCGCCGCCGTTGCCTTGCAGTGGCGTCCTGATCTCATCGGGCAACTCATCAAGATGAGCCAATAGAGTGACTAGGTCGGTTTTCTGCAGCTCGGGATATTTGCCGACCGCGTCGTTGGCATGATCGATATAAGCCTGATGATGCTTGTCATGGTGCAAATGCATCGTTTGTGCGTCGATATGCGGCTCGAGCGCATCATACGCATAGGCGAGCGGCGGCAGAGTATACGGATATTTTGTATGAGCAGTTTGGTAAATCGAGAGTTTGTTCATGGAGTGAACCTCCTTTTGAATTTTCGCGCCGCGCGAGGTTTTTTAAGTCGAGACCCGGCGAGCATGAACGTCGAGTCCTTGGCTAATCCGAACCACTGATTGATCTCGACTACATGCCCGGTCGAAGCTCCGCAGGTAGCGGCGCGCCACCGCGGGCCAGACCATACCGCGGCCGTGCGCGGCCGCACGGGCGCAGAGAGCCAATCGTTTTGCATCGTCACTTAGGAGATCCACCACCGCGCATGCGATGGTCTGCGAGTCTCTCCACGGCACGAGTATGCCGCGCCCGTCAGCGAGGAGTTCGCGCGCATAAAGATAAGGCGTGGAGATAACGGCTTTGCCGGAGCCCACCGCATAGGCTAGCGTCCCGGACGTGCTTTGCTCCGGGTTGAGGTACGGCGTTACATAGATATCTGCGGCGGAGAGAAACTTGACGAGTTCGCCGCGGCTCACGAAACGATTGTGGAAGATTACGCTAGATTCTATGCCGAGTCTTTGCGCCCGTAGCTCGAGGCTTTCACGGTAGCTCTCGCCGTCACGCTCTTTGATATGTGGATGGGTTGCACCGAGCACGACGTAAACCGTGTCCGGGGCACGTTCAAGAATCGCCGGCAGCGCGTCGATGACATGTTCGATGCCTTTGTCCGGCGATAACAGTCCGAATGTAAGAATTACCGACTTGCCTTCGATCCCGAGTTCATGCTTGCTCCGGCCGTCGACCGGCACACTCGGAATTCCGTGGGGGATGATATCGATTTTATGCTCGGGCACGCCGTGAACATGATGGAGCAGAGCGGCGCCGTGGGCGCTCATGACGACGAGCCGGCGCGAAAGTTGGGCGATCTCATTCATCGCTCGACGCTGCTGGGAATCTGGCCTGCCGAGGACGGTGTGAAGGGTGGTCACGATCGGCATGCGCAGTTTACGTAGGAGCGTGAGCAGGTAACTACCCGCCTTGCCGCCAAAGATGCCGTACTCGTGCTGCACGGATACGACATCGATCTTTTTAGCGTTCAAAAAATCGGCTGCGACGCGGTACGACGCGAGATCATTCTCTGGGACTTCGAAGCGCACCCGCGGTGGATACGCATACTGTTTGCCGGCATCGTTCATCGCAACCACTAAGCAATCGGCAGTCGGAAACTCCGCAGCGATCGCTCCGCTGAGATCGGTGGTGAACGTAGCGATGCCGCACTGGCGCGGTAAGTGATTGCCGAGGAACGCGATTTGACGAAACTTTCCAGCCATGGTTCCGTGGTTCATGATTCCTCCCACCTGAGAAGCCTACGATCAGATTCGTCGCCCAGATCATAAATAGACCCAACAAGTCGCGACGAACACGATCGCCAGCATCGAAAGCAAGCTCACTAGGTCAATTCCCTCGAGCCAATCTTCTGTAAATCGATCCACGTCGCTTCGGCTACGAGCTTGTCCATTGCAGGCGACCCTCCGGCACTAAGACTATTTCCGGTTTCCGACCACGACCAAAGCGATCCCACCGACAAACATCAATCCGCCCAAGATGCGGCGGGAGCGGGATGGTTTTCTGGGTGTCGGCGGTGGCCTTGATCGGGCCAATATCGATCACCGTCTCGCGGCTTGTGTAAGTGATGCCCTGGTAAGCAAACGCCACTATTCCGAGTACGATCAGAACGATCCCAACCAGCGTTATCGGATTCATACGCATCGTATTTGTTCCTTCGTTTTTAAGTCGAAATGTCTAATCCACCTGATAGCGCCGAATACGACTCGATACCGCACGAATGCGATTGATCCCGAGCGCCACCAGAGCGCTAATCAATAACAATTGGAAAACCCCGCCAGCGAGCGTGGAGGATGTGAGAAAGCCCGCTACGCCCACACCCAACAGGATCGCAAAGATGACCCAAAGCATTTTTCCATTCCCATTCTTCTCGAAAAGCCGGCGGATAGCTTAGCCGCCCAAATTTTCTCGCTTGGTTTCTTGATACGCTTGCTTACTAGCTTCCGTAGACCGATCGACGATGTCCGCGCCGTTGCCCGCTATGAGCTTCTTTCCCTGCTGCACGATTACGTCGGCACCCTCGCGCAGCTTGCCGGCCTGCTGATTCAGGTAGTCCAAGCTTTTAGCGCTGCGTTCACGCAATGCCTCGCGGGTCTCTCTATGAGCGAGCATCGCGGCCACTAGGCCGCCGATCGCTCCCAGCGCCAGGCCGATAAGTAAGTTTGAAGATTTGGATTCGCCATTGGTTGTCATAGGTTTCTCCTTTAATTGAATCCTCTCGGGTTGGCACAGTCAGCCCTAACGCTTGATGACTTGCAGGTTGTTGACGACCCGTTTGACGCCTTTGACCTCAGAGGCAAGCGATCCAATGCGCGCCTTCTGTTCGGTAGTCTCAACCTCGCCAGTAAGGTGCACAATGCTGTTGTCGGTCTCGACGCCTACACGAGTCAGGGTGACAAGTTTGTCTGATGCGAGGTGGCTCTTGACGGAGGTCGTCAGAACTCCATCATCGAGGTTCTGTCCCGCGGTTTCGCCCGTCATTGCTTGGCAGCCGTTTAAGAGGAACAAAACCGCCAGCGTCACCGTCAGTCTTTTGAATGTCCGTAACATGAATCACCTCCACCGCTTGTTTTTGAAACGTAATAATTCCGACCCACTTTTTCGCTCTATTGCATTGCTCCGTTATCGGTTATCGCGATTGTCACGCAGGAAAGTAGCCAGCTCAAATCGTTGCCGATCGAGAAATCTGCCTTCGACTCGAACGTAATCGCCATCCCGAAGGTTCCGGAAACGATCCACATCCGATCTCTCAGCGTTGGACGCAAGAGAAACGATGACCCGCTCTCTGGACTGATCGCGTATTTCGAAGGATCTGCGCTGAAAGTCCAGCTGCTCCACCCGCCCATCGAGCGTTAGCATCCTGGAGTCTGGACTGGCATCACCGCGCCGACTCTGATTACGATCTCGGCTGCTTTCTTGGACGCGGATCAGATCCGTATGGTAGTTGCCGCGAGAGTCCTGATTTACTTGCATGGCAACCAGGTCGCCAGGCTCTAATTGGCTGACTGCATAATCGCGGCCGCGATAGACTACTTGGGCGTTGGCGCTATAACCGACCACCCGGGTGCGACTCTCGGTCGCCCGTAAATAGATTTGCCGAGATGACGTATCCAGACGCGCTACCTCCCCTACGATGTCCTCTCGGCCCTCTTCGAGACTCGGTCGGCCTACGAGTGCGATGTTCTCCATGCACCCAGCGCTTAGCGTCAATGCCATGGCGAAAGTTAAACTCGCTGCCGCACGATTGAATAAGTTCATCATAACCTCCTAGTAAATAATTGAGCCCTTCTCGATCTGCGATTTCCGGGCTTGGTATTCGGCGCGCGATATTCTCTCGGCTTTGTAATCATCGTCGAGTTTGTTCATCTGGCTATGAGCATTGATTTCGTAGCCTGCTCCGGTTGCTAGGCCGCCTACCGCCGCTCCGCCGAGGAACGCGCAACCGCTTTGACTGACACCGATCAAAAGCACTAACACCAACATTAACTTTTTCATTTTAACTCCGTGGTTGTGACTGATTAGTAGGGTCAAGTCTGGTGCAGCCCCCACGCCTTAGTTGTCTTTACCGATACCCTGACAATTGAGAGATTGCTGTCTAAAAAGAGACCGAAGCGAAAAGAAAAATCATGAGGCCAGCCCCTGCGCAGGGCTTTTTGCCCCATCAAATATGTGCGCACTATCAGTTGCCGGACTTCGTAACAAGGGAAAGCCTGCGTTTCCAATAAGTTCCGGAGGCTTCCTAACGGAAACGAAGAAACGGCTCGATTGAACGTCGAAACGCTCCACGAAGGGTCGAGTGAGCAGGTGACGTATGGGATAAAACATTTCTCTGTTCACTTCGTGCGGCCGGCCGGAAAGCTTGGTCGCAAGTAGTACCGAGCACGCTCCGAACTATCTCAGTCCCAGATAACCGGCGACAAAAAGCACTACTACTACAAGACCGACGATGTAAATAATATTATTCATGTCAGATTCTCCTTTCATTCACGTTTGCGATTTACCGCTGCACTAGTCAACGGCCGCTACCGGCGCCGACGAGAATATCCCCAGCCGCCACCACCGACCACAAGCAACACGAGAATAACGATCAGTATAGTATCCATAGTCTCTCCTCTATTTGGGTTGTCGATTCTTCACTCCTGGATTAGCGCACTATCCATGCCAAGCGCTATTAGGCGAGAAAGGCTGTGTTTACGGTAGCTGGTTTCCTGTTGTCTGAAAAAAACCGACAGATAAAACCTAAATGGTCGAAACTCTCGACCAAATGGTCGAGAGCTTGAGTTAAAGTGTTAAACGAACGATATTTTGATGCCACTCGCTTTATCTGACTCCACGAGACTCTCTTGAGTGCATCACCGACGAAAAAATTAACGAAAGGCAATCCTTGCCCCGATTCTGCTATCTTAAAATTTTGCCAAAGCGTCGCGCCTAACGATCTTCACGGAACGCGTGACTCAATCCGATCTGACTTCCGGCGTGCCGGTATCCAATTCCCCACGCCCCAGCGCTTCCCGTGCAGCGCACGCGAGTTCTTCATAGCGCGCGCGAAAGCGCTCGAGATCTGCTTCTTCAAGCTCTTCGAGGTCGAGCAACGCATTGTGCGCGCCGCCCACCGCGCGAATCAGTTCGTCGAGCTTGAGTTGGACGGCGTGGCTATCGCGGTTCTGGGTATTTTGAATCAGAAATACCATCAGGAACGTGACGATCGTCGTGCCGGTGTTTATGACCAGTTGCCACGTGTCGCTGAACTTGAATATCGGGCCCGTCACGCCCCAGCCTACAATGATCGAAGCGGCGGCGACGAATGCCGCCGGATGGCCGGTGGCTCGTGCCGTCCACTTGGCGAAACGGGAAAATGGCGATGAGGAATACATCACGGTGTCCTCCGTTCGCGGTCAGCAGCTCCGCTATGGGTTGCCCGGCGGCAGAGAGTTGATTAAACAACTCTCTGCTGCCAAACGTGGTACGAGTCAGTAAGCTAACTCGCGAGTTATAATTTGCCGGCAATCGCCTTGCCGACCTTCTGAATTGCTTCACCGGTTTTCCGGCGCGCTTTGCCGCTCTGCTCCTGAAGTTTTCCAACGCTGCGTTCGGCTTCGCCCTTAGCTTCGAGCTTGGGATTGTTAGTCAATTCCCCCGTCTTGTCCTTGATCGCCCCAGTGATTTGCTTACCCTTGCCTTTGATCTCATCTTTGTTCCACATACTGATCTCCATTCAATGTTCGGATCCTTGCGCAAGGATCGGGTTGCTATTGCTGATGATGATTTAGAATCATCGCCATACTCCAGTCCAACACTCGATGACATTAAAAAGCCGTCGGGTTGCTCCAATGCGGACGCAAACAAAGAGCGAAAGTTGGGTTTCATTCGCTCGGCGGTTTTTAGCTACCGGGGCACAATCGCATACAAGTAACCGCTGACTGAAGCGCCGACAATCCCGAAGATCATATCGATCTCGCTAGGGTCGGTTTCAAATACCGGCTCATAAGCAGCTTGTCCCGTCATGTTTCCTATCCACCAACCGAAAATTCCGATCAGCAAAATCAGAATGATTTTGTCCATCACCACATCTTCCCTTCGCGGCGGCGAGCGCAGACTCGATAAAACTTTCTAGGGCAACTGTTGTGCCGCACGCTGAAATGTCGGAGACGGCCGGATTTAGCTCGGGATTTTTCGGAATGGAAAAGAGAAATGCCAAGGCACCTCGTCAATCGCGTCGAGACTTTCGACTAAACAGTCGGATCGCTCGAATTTTTTCCGCGTTCTAATGAGTTAGGGTCCGATATTGACCCAGACTCATCATGAGCAGAAAAATCAACCTCAATCGTTTCGCCTCGTCCTCGTTAATCGGACCGGCGCGAGACAATTTTTTTCGTCTCTATGACTCTTTTCCGCTATGGCGACAATCTGAGCTTTGGAACCATTTTCGTACACGGGGTGCACGCCACGTCCCTCCCGGAGCGTGCCAGCGGCTGCGGCTCGGTTTGAAAGTGCAAAGCATTCCCCACCAAGACCCAGTGCCATCATTAGATGCAATAGCAATCTTGCTCTTTTCATCGCGATATCGTTCTAATCGACGCTAGCGCCGTCTTCGAAACGCAAAAACGATCTTTCTGCCCCACCGACCATTATCGCGTTTACAGCGTGCTATGCTGGGGCAAGCTTAAACCGAGCTCCAAAGTGGAAAGAATAATTTTGCTGAGCTTTACAAGCATTCCACTGGTAATGGCGCCGGCTCTAATTGTGCGTGTCCAACGGCTGTAAATGCGATCGCCCGCGCCGTCGTTGCCAATCACGTGTTTCTCGATTTGGCAGCTCTTTCCCCAAAGGGATGCTTTCCTCATCTCGAATCTCCCCCAATACTGGATTACTTTCGCGGTCACTTCTGCCTCGGTGTGGCGGTCGTCGACCCTCGGCACGGCGGTTGTCAGCAGCCATCGGTCACCTCCATCTATTTCGAAATAGCCTAAGCCGAGTCAACGAGGGTTTCTGTCCAAAATTGGACGAACTGGATAAGATTTATCGCTGGAGCCGCGACACCTGCGGCGCGCTATGACGGAGCGGAGTTAGTGAAATTAGGTCGCAGTGATTAAGGCAGCACCATGCAATTAAATCCTGTTTGCGGACTGCTCGAATTGCTCTCAAAGTCGAGACAGGCATTTGTCAATTGCCGCGCGGCAGAGAGAACAACTTCTGAATCATTCTCTCTGCTGCCAGATGGTGTCATTAGCTTTTTGAAATAATTTGCTATGCAAAACGGAGCGGTCGTCAACTAATCCTCTTTATTAACGTCCTACTGATCGCGAGTTTTCTGTTTTTCCTCGATCTTCTCTTCTTTGGTCTCAGTGGATTTCCCCTTGCTGTCGAGTTCCTCTTTCTTGACCTTCTTTTCTTCTCTTGATTCCTTTTTTTCCGCCACGGTTTGCTTGCTGCCTTTAGTTTCATCGCTCGCCTTCGAGGCCTTAGCGGAACTTGGCGTTGACTTTTGCCCGTCGTCAGGACCTGATTGCTTTGCGCTTTTCCTCTCGATTGTCTCGACCGGTTTGACCGGGGTTGCAGCCTTTTCTTCAGCCCGCGGCGACTTTCTGTCTCTCGGCTCGACCGTTGATTCAGGTTTTGTTTCAGACACTGGCGCAGGACTCTTGCGGCCTTTAGTCTCCTTTGTCTCGGTGGTTGCGGCGGGGCCTGCGGACTTTTCCTCTCCCTTGGCTCTGGGGCTTTCCACTGCTGGACCGCTCTTACCCTTTTCCATCTGCGTCTGCCGGGGCTCTTGCGCTTTTTCGCGAGCGCTCTCCGCTTGCTTCGCCGCCGGTTGAGGGGTTGACGGACTGCCGCCCTTTGTTGCCTTGGTCTCAGCAGGCGGTGCGCTCGAGCTCGCAGACTTTTCTTCACTCTTCACCCGAGGGGTTTCTCCTGCTGCTGCGCTCGCGCCCTTCTGCTGACGCTCTTGCACTTTTTCCGTTGGGCTCTTGGGTTGCGCCACGGCCTTTACGACCAAGGATTTTACCGGCTCACCCTTGTTGATCACGGACTGATTTTGCTCTTTGACTAGTCGCCTTTCTTGTTTGAGATCTTTCACCGCTATTTTGGTGACTTGCTGCGGCGGCAGCTTGGCGGGGTCGATGGTTTTTACCACCGGCGCAAAACTCGCCTTTTCAGGTTTTATGTCCGGCCTGCCGACGTTTATCTTCTCGGTCAAGAACGGGTTCTCTCTGACATTGACCACATCGCGCCGTCCGCTCACGAAGCTATTATTATTGATGACCGTCACGCTGTTGTTCACCTGCACATTCTTGTAGGTGATGTTGGTTATGTTGATCTCTCTTACATTGCGCTTTCTAATGTCCACGCTGTTCGGACCGTAGTTGCCATAACCGTAGTACACTTCCCGCGGTGCCAGCGGCACCCAAGCGACGTGATCGCGAGTCTTAACCCACCCCACGTATCCGGGACCCCAGTAGACTTGGCGCCGCTGGGGCGGAACCCAAAACCATCCGATTCGGGGAGCATGGGCCCATCTGCCGTAATGATACGGTGTCCATCCCCAGGGCTCAGAGCCTATCCATACATAATCTCCGCCTCTCCACATCCACCTCCCGGTTCGGTAGGGCGTCCAGTCCGTTGAGACCGAGCGGGGTGTCCATACGTAACCGTATTCCGAAACCTGTATCCACCTTCCATTGTCATCCAAATCTCTGGAGTAAACTCGCAGTTCTTCGGGGAGATATCGGTAACTGTCTCCACGTAATGCGAACCGCCGATCTCGTTCAGTATTCCAATTTTGCCAGGCATCGGCCCGTCCGACCGGCGAGAGTTCCGCCTCTCTGCCCTCGCCGAGTGTCAGAGTCCTGCCCGCGCTGACCCGCGTCCTGCCATCGCTTCCTTCCGCGTCTACTGAACCGCGAAACACCGAGACATCGGTATACTGATCAGGGACATCGACTCTAAAAACTGATCGGTCATAGGCGCGCAGGGATGATACTGGGGTGTCGAACTGGAGGACATGACCGCGCGGGGCATTATGATCCACATACACATGCCCCTCAGTTAGATAAAACTGGGAAGAATTGCTCTCGAGAGTCAGTATCTGCAACGCTGAATTCTGGTCCAGTCTCACGGCAGTCCCGGTGTTGAGCTGAAACTCCATCCTGCCGCCCTCCGGCACCCATAATTCGTCGCCTTCATCGAGAGGTGTGTTAATCGCGGCAGGGACCCAGTCATCCGCCTCGGTCGTCCTCATCTGGACATCGCCTTCCAAAAAGCTGATTCGCACAGAACCGAGGTCTAATGCATCGGCGAATCTGGGCAGCAGAAGTACCGCCATCACCAATAAAATAACTTTTACCGTTTTCATCTGAGACTCCTTTTGAAATGGCGCTTTTTGGATAAGCGCTATTCGACGCACATCATGCACGTAACCAGGATCGAATGCTGTCCAATACCGGACGGTCGCGAAAGAACTATTGCGAGGCTAAGGGAGAGAGAAAGACAAACCAACCGCGGCGATCTAAGGCCGTGTTCTCGGCCGCGCCGCCGCGGAACAGCTCAAGGGCGGGATGAAGGGAAGAACTTAGACGCGCTTAGGAATAGCGTCCTTGCAATTTTCGATCGTCGTCGCAAGCGATTCACCGATGGTGCTCCGTTGGTGCGGGTCGTCGAGCCACTCATCGGGGATCGAAATCTCCCCCATCTTTTTCTCCTTAGGATTAAAGAGGAGGAAGTTTTCAGTACTTAACCTACACGGTTCAACCACATACCACCCGGAATACCCGCATTCGGTTAGAAACTTCCTGGAGGATATCCCGTCTATTCAAAGTTTCCATAAGTTTTTGAAGACTTTTGAATTGTCGATCAAATTGACATAGATCGCAGTCCAATTTTAGACATTTTGATTGAAATATTTCTACGGCTGTCCTTGAGACGCTTCGCCGCGATCCGTCAAACGCACCGAAAGGGGCACTGGCAAATTTGACAGGGTTAAATTCGATTAACGGCTCTCCCGTTGCGACGGTGCCGCCCGCCAAATAATCGCTAATATTCTGCTCCATCTGCGGCGGAAACTTGGGCGCGGCGCCGACCAACTTTTCGCGGTACACGTTGAGCATGAGTTCTTTGAAAACCGGCAACGCCAGCCGACCGCCGGTTTCATTGGCTCCGAGCGAACGGTTATCGTCGAAGCCGACACGGACGGCGATGGTGATGCCGTCGGCGCCGTAAGTCGAGCCGACAAAGAGCGCATCTCTGAACTCGTTTGTCGTCCCGGTCTTGCCCATGACCGCGATTGGGAAAACGTTAGAGTTAAGCGTATGGGCCGTGCCGCTGGGCATACGCACCACACCGCGCAAGCCTTCCTGAATCAGCGCGAGCGCGGAGTCGTTGATATTGACCGCAGACTGCTCCATTGCGTTTTCGGTCATCACTTCGCCTGAATCGCGGACGATTTTTCGGATCACATACGGCTCGGCGAAGATCCCCGATGCCATGGCGCGGTACGCATTGGCGAGCTCCAGCAAATTTACTTCGGACGCGCCCAACCCCGTCGTCGCATAGGGCTGCAATCGCGTCTTGACCCCGAGACTCCGTGACGTGCCCAGAACACTGCCAATGCCGATCTCCCCCGTGAGCCAAATCGCCACGGCGTTTCTGGATTCTGCGAGCGCCTCGCGGAGCGGAATCATGCCTCTGAATGTTTTATCGTAGTTCGAGATCCATTTCGTATTCTGCTTCTCGCCGTCCGGCACACCGATCGGTTCGTCGGGAACCACGGTCTCAAGATTAAAGCCTCCCTGTCGAAAAGCAGCGAGATAAACCATGGGTTTCATCGTTGATCCAGGTTGCCGCAGGGAGTTGGTGACGCGGTTAAAGTCGCTGTATGCGGCGGAGCGGTTCTTGTAGAACTGACGGCCGCCCGTCTCGGCGAGAATGCTCGCATCGCGGTTCCTCAACACGACCACAGAACCTTGGACTATCCCTTTGGCACTCGGGTGTCGCCGCTCGTAGAGCTCGAGGCCGCGCTCCAGGGCCTGGTTGGCCAGTTGCTGCATGCGAACATCCACCGTCGAGTAAACCTGGATACGCCCTTGCAGAATATCCTCAACGCCGAGGTCGCCGCGGCGCTTGAGTTCCTGAAGGACATTATCCATGACCGCGGGCGCCCCAAGCATCTTGCTTTTGCGCTGCGCGATCACCTGAATTGGGCGCTGTTCGGCTGCACTCCTTGTGTCCCGAGAAATAAAACCGTTCCCTGCCATGAGCGCCAAGGTTTGGTTCCTGCGGCGCAACACCCTTGAGCTGTCCTTCGCAGTGGGAGCGTAGTAACGCGGCGACTTGGCGATGCCGGCGAGGAGCGCTGCCTTGTCGGCGTCATCGGCGGTGAAAGTGGCGAGCGGCCGGCCAAAATAATATTCCGCTGCGGTGGCAAACCCGTACTGGCTGTTTCCCATGTAAATGAAACTGGCATAGCGGGCGAGAATCTCTTCCTTAGCCTTGCGTTTCGAGCCGAAACGATTCTCCATCGCTTTTTCGAGCCACAACGAGAGGCGCATCTCCTCCAGCTTGCGAACCAGCATGTTGACGGTCCGGCCGCCGACCACGGCAGACAGCGCGCCCGGTACGATTCCGGCATGCTGGAGCTGGTGGCTGTTTTCATTCGCCGTCAGGTTTTTGAGAAAATGACCGCGCACGAGCTGTTGAGTGATCGTCGATCCACCTTGCGGCAGAAGCGCCGGGCTCTCAACTTCGTCTTGCCCGCCGAAACCTGTGAGCCCTGCCGCCAGAACCCGAATCCTGACTTTGCCCAGCACGCGAGGAAATGCCGAATAATCAACGCCGCTATGGGAGAAGAAGTGTTTGTCTTCGGTCGCGATGATGGCATCACGAACAATCGCCGGAATGTCCTCATACTGGGTGATCTTGCGGTACTCTTTTGCCAGTTCAATGAGCGGCTGGCCGTTGGCATCGTAGACGGTGCCGATGGTAGGAAATTCAAAGCGGACGAAAGCTTCTATGTCAGGCAAATCTTTGCGGTCAAAATAGACGCGATAAATTCCGATTGACACGACAGCGGCTATTATCGGCGTTGTGCAAATTACCAGATTAAGGATGCCTCGCCACCAATGTCGTTTGGTGAAGCGAGCCACCGCCAGTGCTCTCGCGCGCAAACGTCTGAACCCAGTTGGAATAGTAGTCGCCCAGTTCCAGCGAATGTGTGGATAGAGCGCCGGCAAAGTTTTTCGCGCGTGCGCCGCAGTGAAAGCAATTCCTAGTAGCCCCGCGGCTAGAGTAACACAAAGAAAAAACAGTGACCAATACAACATAGACGGTACTCCATGATCACTGATTATCGGTTACACTACAGGCTGGTTGGAAACTTCGGGAGTCCTCTTCGCCACAACTATGCGCCGATGGCGCCGAGCCAAGACAACTTCCCCACACGGATCGCCGAGATCGAGTTAATGAGCCCGAAAACATTCAACAGCCACAGCACTACGCCGATGACGACAACGCCATTGAGAATCGATTTGATCGATCCTGCCATCGGTATGTAGCGATTGACCAGGCCGAGCAGAACACCAACCACGATCAGGACGACTACGAGTTGAACTAAAGGCATAAAGCACCTCCCTGTTTCCGAGACCGGCGCCTTTTGGGCCGCTCCCGGTTATGTATTGTTGAGTGAGCCGATTTACGTTTCGACCTCACCGCCGCGGTAATAAATCGTCGATCGATCATGAAAGTCAGTGACAGCGCACCTGTCTGCAACAAAATCATGACGACGATCAAAATGGTTGCAAGCATATAGATAGTTTGTCTCTTGGGACGATCGAACTAAGAATGCGCAAGCTCTGTGCCACGGCTTGTAGTGCGGAAAAAGCTAGGTGATCCGATCGCTTTGTATAGTCTGGCAGCGAGAAGCGGAGAGAGTTCCGTCGAAAGCGTCGAGACTCTCGACCAAAGGGTCGGTTTGGATCATTCAGATCTCACTGAATCACCGCGATGAAAACGTGTAACGATGCGTTTTGGATTCTGCGAATGTTGTACTTCGAGAGGGCGAGCTAAGCTTGGTCCTAAGCGAGCGAGAGCGCAAACGGATCGCTGCGCATCATCATATCGCGGATTACCACACGGTGATTCTCTTGCTCTTGAGAAATCTGTTGCAGGAATTGGGCGATGTCGGCGTGCTCGGATTGAATGCTCCGGAGTTGCTCTTCCAGACGGTCGGCCGAGCGACTCTCCTCGTCGAGAGCCATCGACAAAGAGCGCCAACTGTTTTGTGCGGTCGAGCGCTGGTCGACCACGTCCGGCATCAGACCTCCGACGGCGACTATGCGCTCGCCAATCCGCTCGGCATGGTGACTTTTTTCCGTCACCATGCGCAGGAGTTTGTCGCGATACTGCGGGTAGTGCATCTTCTCCGCATACTGCTTAAACCGTTCGATTCGCTGCATCTCATCGACGTACCGCTGGCACAAGATCTCAATCACCTTTTGATTTGTATCAGGAGAAGGCCCGAGAACACCGCGCCACCAGTTCGACCAGGCGTTGCTAAAGGCCATAATACTATCCCTTTCTAAGCTGATCCTTGGCTACCTCGCAAGATCGTCGCAGCGCGAGCGTTCAACTTCCCGTGCTGCGACGATTCGCCTATTTGCTCTTTGAACCATCCGCTTCGGGAGTCTATTGAGTCTTGGGTCTAGGACTAAATCCGAAGCGATACGATCGAACAGAATAATGATGTTTCCTAATAGATGATCGAGCCTTTTTCGATCTGCGATTTACGAGCTAGGTATTCACTTCGAGAGATTCTCTCGGCTTTGTAATCATTTTCCAACTTGCCCATCTGGCTATTAGCATTGATTTCGTAACCCGCGCCAGTGCCCAAGGCTGCCTACCGCCGCGCCGCCCAAGAATGCACAGCCGCTTTGACTGACGCCGATCAACAGCACTAACACTAACATTAATTTTTTCATCGCAGCCTCCTCGGTTGTACTGATTAGCAGGGTCGAGTCAGGCTTACTCGAAGAATTTCTAGTAACCTCCGGAATGAAACCCTGTGCCTTAAATTCTCTGCGGTCTCTTTAAAGCCGGCCGGTCAAAAGCAAAATGACCACGACGAGCAGCACCGTTCCGGCGAAACCGGAGGGCGCAAAGCCATACTTATGATAACCCCAGTTGGGCAAACCGCCGACCAGCAACAGAACTAATACGATCAACAACAGCAGGCTCATAGTCAGGCACCTTCTTTCTAATATCTTTTCTCAATCACTATGAGAGCAGCTTATGTGCCAGTGCTCGCAATCAGGAAGACAGCTAACATCGCTGGGTAATATCTAGCGTGACGGAAGCAAACACTGGGACGGTACGACGAAACAGTCGAGATGCCCGACCAAAAGGTCGACGGGACTTAGCAAATAGGAGTTTGAAGAGAGAGGTCGAGTTCCCCTGACTTCCCTGCCGTCACGCGATGTTTTGACCGGCGATGCACCCAACAAGAAAGAACTATCGCGCGGCTCGCCTAGACTCTCAGCAGCACTAGGCAATGTGCGCTAAGTAATCGGTGAGTTTCGTTTCTTTGATGATGAGAAAATGGTCCTTATTCGTCTCGATCAGCCCAAGGTTATGGAACCGCTGCATGAACAGGCTGATCCTCGGCCGTGTCGTGCCGACCATCTCGGACAGTTCTTCATGGGTAATCTTGAGCTCGATGCGAATGCTGCGAGGATCCTTCTTGCCCATGGTGCGGGCCAACTGCAACAACGTCTGGCCCAGCCGCTGCTCGCTATCGACCGTGACGAGATTGGCGATGATCTGCTGTTGGTCGGCTATGCGCACCGCCAGGTAGCGCACGAACCCCTCATACAGCGAGTCGTGGCTCAGACGGGCAAAGAACTGTGAACACGGTATCTGTTTTAAAGTCGTTGCTTTCATCGCCGTCGCGGTCTCCAATCGCGCGCCCAACCCCGACAGGCAAAGTTCACCGAAAATATCGCCGCCGCTATGGATGGCCAACAGACACTCTTTACCCTCGGTGGAGACCATCAGCAGTTTGATCTGCCCGCTCTCGATGAAATAAACCGTCTCGTCTTGATCGCCGCAGGAATACACGTTGTCGTGTCTGAGCGATCTTCACGGCGTGAGAATTCATGGTCTCGCGCTGCAGCGATTCGCGCAGTTGTTGTTTGAACTCGTCGGCTTGGGGAGTTTGTTGAATCGTCATCATGTCTCCTTTCGAAGCCCACGATGCCTACATCAAACAGTCGACTTTCCCCGGGGCTTGGTCGGTGATCTATTCTCGGCTAATGAAACCTCGGCAGTTAACCTGCGCCAAGGATACTATCTCGTGGCCGGCGCTATGTCGAGACGGGGTAGGTTCCACTGCTTAAGCTTTTTTCGGATGTAGTGAGGATCCAGCCCCAGTGCGGCACAGATCGACACGAAGGAGAACAGCCAGCGAGAGTCTTCCCTGAAGAACCAATCTTCAGCCTCGCGGGCGCGCTCAATGAACCGTGGCTCCGGCTCAAACTGCTTGTGAAAGCAGAGAAAAGCATCTTCGAGCACAGCGTACATCATTGCCGTTTCGGGGCACACCGCGGCGAGTTTGATCCGAGAGTCAAAGAACTGCTCAGGAAGTCCGCTGGCGACCGTGCGATCGTATGAGGCGGGCCTGCGGGTGGACACTGGCTGGCGTGCTTGGCGTCTGTGCGTGATATGCGTGGTGCGCAACATGTCCTCCGTAACGCGACAGTTCACGTGCCGGCAGATTGACTTCTAAAATTCGCAATGATTTGCGCCGCTTTGGTTTAATTTATGCCGGGACAGTGAAGGATTCTGTTCAATATTAGACCAACTTTAAGAGAAATTATGCCGTGGCCGGCAGCTTACTTTCCTTGACAATAGCCCATCCCATACCTAGGTTATTAGGGAATCGCGAAAATCAGCCTATTTTACTTAAGTGTAGTGGAGGCGGGCAGATGGCAGGGCACGATTGGGATTTTATCATGTGGCAGCGAGCGAACGATCTGCTCCAGCAGGCAGAGCGGATCCGGAGAAATTTTCTCCAAGTCGCCGCCAATGCGCGTTATCGTGCACAGCCTGGCAGAACGCCAAGATGGGAGCCTCCCGTTAACGTAGTCGAGACCGACGAAAGCGTGTGGGTGATGTCTGCCCTCGCTGGCGTTGCAGTTGAACGGGTCGAGGTACGGCTTGAGGGACACGACTTGGTCATCGCCGGCGACCGGCCGCTGCCAAATTGCTGCCACGATGGGGAGCTAAAGCTATGGGAAGTTCCGCTTGGCCGCTTTGAGCGGCGCGTCAGGCTGGTCGGCAACGAGAAACCGTTATTGCTAGCAGAGATATCCTTCAAGGATGGGCTCCTCATCATCGAGCTAAGGAAAAATGCATGAACGCTGAAGCAACGGAAACCCCTAAAACCAAGCCGCGCCTAAATATTCCCGCGGACGCATTGATCATCATCCCAATGCGCAACCGGGTCCTCTATCCGTCCATGATTATGCCATTGATGGTCGGCCGTCCGGCGCGGCTGCTCGCAGTCGAAGAAGCGGTGCGCCAACAAGTGCCGATCGGATTCGTCGTTCAACGCGATCCAAATACCGACGCGCCGCAGCCCAAGGACCTCTACGATATCGGTACGGCCGCCGACGTGCTGCGAATGTTTACCCTACCGGACGGTCGGCGTCAGGTCATCGTTCAAGGCCGCCGCCGCTTTGAAATCCGCGAATTTATTGAGACCGATCCCGTCCTCATCGCGCGGGTCACCATGGTGGAGGAACTGGTTCCGCAGACAAAAGAGTTCGAGGCGAGAATCCTACACCTGCGACAGGAAGCCGCCCGGGCATTGTCATTATTCCCTGATCCGATGAACGATCTGAGAGCGATGATCGAACGGATTGAAGATCCTTTGTCCGTAATCGATATGATCGCTTCGACCTTGGATCTGCCGACCGCCGAGAAACAAGAGGTTCTGGCGATCCTTGACCCCGAGAAGCGCGCCCAAAGAGTTTCGGAAAAATTGGCGCGGCAGATCGAATTGCTGGAATTGAGCAAGAAAATTGGCGCGGAAACCAAGGAATCCATGGATAAGTCCCAGCGCCAATATTTCCTGCGCGAGCAATTGAAGGCAATTCAAAAAGAACTGGGCGAAGAAGACGGCAAAGGCGTTGCAGTCGAAGAGCTTAGACAAAAACTCTACGACGCAAAGATGCCGCCCGAAGTCGAGGCGGAAGCGCTCAAAGAGCTGGCGCGGCTGGAGCGAATTCCTGAGATGTCGCCAGAACACTCGTTGTTGAGAACCTACTTCGATTGGTTGGTAGATCTGCCTTGGAGCATTGTCACCAAGGAAGAGATTGACTTGCCAAAAGCCCGCGAGATTCTCGACGCCGATCATTACGGCCTCGACAAAGTGAAGAAGCGTATCATCGAATTCCTCGCCGTTCGTAAGCTCATGCCGGAAGGGAAAAGTCCTATCCTGTGTCTAGTCGGCCCTCCGGGCGTCGGTAAGACCTCCCTGGGACAAAGTATCGCTCGGGCGATGAATCGTAAGTTCGTGCGCCAAAGTCTCGGCGGCGTCCATGACGAAGCGGATATTCGCGGCCATCGGCGCACCTACATCGGCGCGCTGCCGGGAAATATTATTCAAGGGATTAAAAAGGCCGGCAGTCGAAATCCCGTCTTCATGCTCGATGAGATCGACAAACTCAGCGCGAGTTTTCATGGCGACCCTTCCGCTGCGTTGCTGGAGGTCCTCGATCCTTCGCAGAATTCAACCTTTCAAGACCATTATCTTGCGGTGCCCTTCGATCTATCTCAGGTATTGTTCATCGCGACGGCGAACGTGCTCGACACGGTGCCGGGCCCGCTACGCGACCGCATGGAAATTTTGGAATTGCCGGGCTACACCGAAGAGGACAAACTGGTCATCGCCAAGGGTTACCTCGTGCCTCGGCAAATCTCCGAGAATGGTCTCAAAGCGGAGCAGATTAATTTCACCGATGATGCCATCCGGGAAGTTATTCGTTCCTACACGCGCGAAGCCGGCGTGCGCCAACTCGAGCGTCAGCTGGGAGCTATCTGCCGTAGCGTAGCGACGCGGGTCGCGGATGGTCATGAAGATACCATCACCATCGATCAAGAATCTCTCCATGGCTACCTGGGCCCGAAGAGATTCTTCAACGAGATCGCGCTGCGCACCAGCTTACCCGGCGTAGCTACGGGCTTGGCCTGGACGCCGTTTGGCGGAGATATCTTGTTTGTCGAAGCAACCAAGATGGCGGGAGACGGCAAGTTAATTCTCACCGGCCAGTTGGGCGAAGTCATGAAAGAAAGCGCCCAGGCAGCATTGAGCCTGGTCAAATCGCGCGCGGAAACCTTGGGCATTGATCCCGAGATCTTCAAAAAGAGTGACTTGCATATTCATATACCCGCGGGCGCTATTCCAAAGGATGGCCCTAGCGCGGGAATCACGCTCTTCGTCGCCCTCGTTTCACTGTTAACCGGACGGCACATTAGCAAAGACATCGCCATGACCGGCGAGATTAGCTTGCGTGGTTTGGTGCTACCGGTAGGCGGGATTAAAGAAAAAATGCTGGCAGCAAAAAGGGCCGGGATTTCCTGTGTCTTGCTGCCTGAGATGAACCGCAGAGATTTAGATGAGATTCCCCCCGCCGGCCGCGAGGGCATTCGCTTCGAGTTTTTGAAAACCGCGGACGAGGCCTTAAGGCTTGCTCTCGAGCCCGAAGCTCCGCATGGTTTTTCTCCCGGTGAAAGACTCGCGGCGCGTCCGTTTTCCTGACAGACGATCGCGCCATCAAAATCCGGCGGCTATTTTTTCAAAAACAAAGACTCATACAGCTTGTGATTTTCGTCGAGCTGGGCGGCGACTAACTCCGCGTTGGGAAGAAAGAGCTTGAGCTTCTCCGGATACCCTTCCGGTTTGATCCCAGGGCGCGCGGCAACCCGTCCGAGCTTGGCGATGATTCCCTGACCCTCGGCGGAGATAACATAATCGATAAACAACCGCGCGGCATTGGGGTGCGGCGCCTTGGAGACCAAACTAATCTGCGGCGCGCCGCTAATCGCCGGCTCCATGCCGACCCAGCCGATGGGCGCCTTATCCCTCATCAAGCGATTCACCTCGTGCCAGTAAGCAACGATCTGCACGTCAAATTCCCCGGCAAGCAGAAGCTGCGTGAGCAAGCTTCGGCCGCGCCGGATATAGATATCCTGCTGCGAGAGCGCCTTTAGATAGCTCACGGTTTTATCGCGTCCCATGGTTTGCATGAGCCCCGGCACCCAACGCTCTTCATTGGCATCCAGAGCCATGCGGCCTTTCCATTTGGGAGTGAGCAAATCTTCGTAGCGGCGCGGCGCTTCATCAGGTTTGACTCGCCTCGTGTTGTAGGCCAAAACCGCCACCGTCAGATAGACGCAGGTCCAATATCCTTGCGGGTCTTTGAACTCCGGCGCGAACGCTTGCATCTCAGGCGAAAGATAACGTGTGATGAGCCCCTGCTTCTTCATTTCCAGGACATGAAATTCGCCGACGCTAACTACGTCGGTGACAAAACGGCCGGCCTTCTGTTCCAGTGAAAAGCGGCTAAACACGGCCTCTCTTCCGGCCCGATAGAAGTCAGTTTTGATCCCAGGATATTTCTTCTGAAAGGCTTGAGTTAACGACCGAGCGTCGCCGGCGTCCATCGACGTATAGAAAACCACATTGCCTTCTTTGTTTGCCGCTTCGACGAGTTTCTTGCGATCGTCAAGCTCAGCGGCGTTGACCAAGGTGCTACAGAAAAAGCTCCAGGTGATGAAGTTAACAAGAAATCCGGGACGGGAGAGTTTCATTGAGCCTCCAGCTATCAATCGAGTTTTGAACATTTAAAGCCGTAGCAGTCGCTGCGCATTTTTTCCGACGATCTTCTCTTTGTCTTGTGCTGAAATCGAGTCCAGACTCATGAGTCGGGGCACCGTGTGCGGAAAGAAAGTGTCGGGATGCGGGTAATCGCTGCCCAAGACGAGATTGTCACAGCCGTAGTTCTGAATCGTATAGGGAAGCAGTTTTTCAAACACCTCCACTGAAAGGTACAAGTTGTCGACATACTGGTCGGGAGATTTTTTAATCAGTTGATCCTTGACGATGTCCTCGCGGTTGCCCGCTGCGTCCCTAAGATCGCGCTTTTTTTGATCAGTCTTTCTCTCCTCTTCGGACTTGGAAGTTAACCACGCGTATGCATCACCCGTCAGCCGATCCATCAGATGCGCAAAGAAACCGACGCCGCCTTCCATAAAGCAAAATCTCAGGCCGGGAAACTCATCGAGAACACCGCCCAACATGAGACTTGAAATCGCGATTTGCATTTCAAATGGGAAGCCGAGCACGCCAGTCAAGCGCACCTGGCTAAACGGCGGATGCTTATCAATTTGCCGCACACCGTAGACCATGAAATCGGATACTCCATGAACGAGCACCGGGATATTGAGTTCGCTGGCCTTGCGATAGAACGGCCACAACTCCGGCGCATCGAGTAGCTTGCCATTGATGTTGGTCGCGATGTTAACTGCTTTCAGTCCGAGCTTCGTGACTGCTCTTTCAAGTTCCTCGATGGCAAGGTTAACGTCTTGCAGCGGCACGATGGCGGCGCCGATAAAGCGTTCGGAGAAATTCATCGCCTCGGCCGAACCGTCATTGCAGGCCTGGCAGATTGCGAGACCTACCTCCGGAGGTGTTTCGTAATAGGTGATTCGACTGCCGCAAATCAGCACCTGTTTGTCGAACTCTGCCACGTCCATATCCGCGATGCGTCTTTTCAGATCGGGGATGGAGGACTTCTTGGAGTGAGTATACTTCTGAAAGTAAATCACCTCGTCTGCAGCCCGCTGATCATAACCAAAGCGAAGGCCATCGCCGCCAAATTGTCCGTCCAGCCGACGCAGCGCCTCAAAAGGCGTGTAGTGGGTATCCATGTCGATGCGCATAGTAAAAAACTCCTTGCTTGTGAATCCTAATTCGACGCGGCGGAAGCCAGCGTCACCAATGACAGTAGACTTTGCAGCGCTTACCGGCCGTAAAACCGCCGCGCGTTCTCGCCGAGGATCGCGGCCTTGTGTTCCCTCTTGAGATCGTCGCGCTCTAACACTTCGTCGATTTCTTCCATGCAGTTGGAGATGGAAATCTCGTGCGGGAAATCCGACGCGAACATGAAAGGTTTCGGGCCGACCCGTTCGATGGCGTAAGCCAGCGCCTTCTCATTGCCCTCGCAGCCGATGAAAATTCGATCGTCGGTGAAATAGTCGAGCGGATGGCGCTTGAGTTTCAGCCCGCCGTATTCCAGTTCGCGCTCTAGACGGTCGATGACCAGCGGAATCCACGCCGTGCCGCCTTCCATGAAACCCAAGCGGAGCTTGGGGAAACGATCGAGCACGCCGTCGACCATCATGCCCGTCATCGCGATGGCCAATGGGAACGGCATGCCGAGTGCGCGGGTCGCCGGGAAAACCGTGTAGGTGTTGAAGCCCAAGTTGATATAACTGCCGCCGTGCACGGCGAGGATACAATTGAGCTTTTCTGCCTCCTCGTAGATCGGCCAATACTCTTCGTGGCTCAGGTGGCGCGTCAGCCCGTTGGATGGAATCATCGCGCCAATGAAACCGAGATCCCGCACCGAACGCCGTAGTTCCTTGACCGCATCGGCGACATGCTGCATCGGAATCAGCGACACCGCCTGCAACTTAGTACTGCGCTGCAAGTAGCGTTTGTGAATGTAATCATTGTAGCCCTGCGCATAGGCCAGCGCCCACTGGGGATAGGCGACGTTGCCGTAGGCCAATCCCGTTGTCGGATAGAGCACGGTGTACTCGGTGCCGGTCTTATCAAGAAATTGCAGCCACTCTTCCGGTCCGGTGTTCGGATCGAAGGTTCCTGGCGTGCGCGGTGTGCCGTCGGCTGGCGTGTGGAAATGATCCAGACTCGGCATCCAATTGCGCGTGCCGCGATTATTAAATGGCGCCTTGACGAATGTGAGCAAGTCCTCAGCATTCTCCATCACATGCCCGTCGGCATCGACGTAAGCTTGAGCCATAAAAGCCTCCAATAGAAGAGTTTATTTAATTGTTAATGCCATTTATAGAGCGATCAAGATCATACGGTCAAGTGGAATAGAAATTACGACTGCCGTCGAATCTCTCCATTCCATTTTGCTCGCGGCTCAAGCCTTCCCAACATTGACACTGCGCGCCGGTTTCACGTACTGTCGTGAGCTATAAGGAGTGAATCAGCCATGCTTACTCAAGCGGAAAACGATCTTCTCACCCGAGTTAATCCGGGAACTCCGGCTGGCGACTTGCTGCGACGCTACTGGCATGTCGCCGCTGCGGCGGCGGAGCTTACCGATGCGAAGCCCAAGAAACGGGTTAGAATTCTCGGTGAAAATCTAATCCTGTATCGGGATAAGAGCGGCAACTATGGACTGGTCGCCGAAAAATGTTCGCACCGCGGCGTATCGCTCTATTACGGCTTCGTCGAACCGGACGGCATCCGCTGTGCCTATCACGGCTGGAAGTACGACGCGTGCGGCAATTGCATCGATCAGCCTTTTGAAAATCCCGAGGCGGGTTTCAAAGATAGGATTCAGCATCCGGCGTATCCGGTGGAGAAGTTAGGCGGCCTACTGTTCGCCTACATGGGACCGCCGGAGAAAAAACCGCTGTTGCCGAAATGGGACGTACTGGTACGCCAAGACGGCGGCAAAAAGATCGACGTCTGCGAGACGCTACGCTGCAACTGGCTTCAGGCAATGGAGAACTCCGTCGACCCGACGCACACTTACTTTCTCCACTCGCACACGCTCAAGCTCAAGGGCGATCCCGATCACGTGCCGTTTCACTATCGTATGGTCAGCAAGATCGATTTTGATTTGGTCATTCATACGAATTGGGCGGGCATCCAGAAACAAAGAATCTTCGCTGATGAAAGCACCCCAGCTGAAACACCCCACCCGCTGGTCTTTCCAAATATTCTTTTCGTTCCCGTACGCATCGGCTACGCCATGCACTTCCGCACACCCATCGACGATCAGACGACTCAAGTTTATCAATTCCGTTTCAGCCCATCGAAAGACGGTAGGACCGTCGAGCAACCGGAAGACACGCCCATCGAATACGTCGGCACCACCGATGAACACGGCGACTTTCACATGGATAATTTCACCAGCCAGGACCATATGGCCTGGGAAACCCAAGGCGCCATCGCCGACCGCGCCAAGGAACACCTCGGCGAAGGCGACCGCGGTGTCGTCATGTTTAGAAATCTGTTACGGGGGCAGATTCAAGCGGTGCAGGCCGGCAACGATCCGGTGGGAGTCAATCGCGACCCAGCGCGGGACGAAATGATCAAGATGATTCCCGAGAACGCTTATGACGCGTTTTCCTTTGCGGCCGCGCGGCAGCAGAATGGCTAATCCGCGCTTTGCGGCGACAAAACACTCGCTGACGACGAACTGACGACTTTCAGACAGTGACGCTAGGACTTCCTCGCTTCCGGCTTCGGCAGCGCTGGCTTCTTACCGATTTGCTCGCCGTTGGGCAAGTGCTCATATTTGAGCATCAACCGTTGATCCATCGCCGCGTATTTCTTCGCCCAATCTTCCTGGCTCATCGTTAGTCTCCTTGGGAAAATTTTTCACCGAACGGATTAATGTTCGTAGCTGTATTTTCCCCGGCAGTCGGTTTTGATCAAGCCGCAGAAAAAATCCCGCACCGCGGGAATTCTCATGAATCTTTCGTAATCATAATTCGGGCCGTAACTTGACCAAAGCTCTTCGCCCGCCGCGATGTCTTTCAAGGCGACGAATTCGAAATACGGGTGTTTGCACAGGCGATTGATCCCGGCGTTTTGAAAATGGGTATCGATACCATTGATCTTACTCGGCGCAAAATTGATACGGCTCACGTTGGCGCCGTTATCCTTGCTGTCGAGATACTTATACGGGTGAGCTTCCTTTTGCGCGCATTCGATGAGCGCGCCAACGTAATGATTACCTTGGGGAAACTCTTCGAGGAGTCGGCCACCCAACTGGCCGATTACTTCGCCTTTCTTGATTCTCACCACCGCGAACAGCCCATTTCCCGCACCCGGGATCAAAGACTTCTTGATCACGGTGCGCTTGTCCAGTTCCTTGTTAATTTTTAGCAGCCGTCCCGGCTTCACTGGCGCGTCAGCCGACCAAAGCGTCACAGTGCTCCAAACAAAAATCACCGCAAAAATAAAAAGCCCGATTATAAAATATCTCTTCATACTCTCTAAGCGCGAACCTCGCCCTTGCTCATTCAAAAAGTTCCGTAGTAAAAACCATGGCGTCGCCGGTTTGTCAATTAGCGCCTGCCGCTATGCGATCTTAAAGAGTCGTTTGGCATTGAGCGCTAAAACATTGGCCTTATCCTGATCGCTGATCTTCGCCTCTTTGACCTCCGCCAGCGTGGCGCAATGCTCATAGCTCGGCGGAGTGGAGTAAAACAGACTGCCAAAGATCAGCCGCTCGGAACCCACGGCCTCGACGAAATTCTTCACATACGCCGACCCGCGGACATGGGCGGAGTCGAAGAGTATATTTTTCGTCCGCTTGGCGATATCTAAGGCGAGCTGGCTGTTGGTATTGGTGGTCAATGCGTCCATGGAGACGAAAGTTAGCTCGGGGAATTCCAATGCCAAGCGCTCCAGGCGCCACACCGCTTCGAGATTGGACTCGGCGTTGGTATGAATCAGCGGAATCAAACCCAGGTCGCTCACTTTCTTTAATAATGGACGCATCAGCTGATGGTCGACGGCGACACCTTGAAAGCGGCTGTGCCACACCACGCCGTCAAGATGGAGCTCGTGCTTCATCCGCTCCAGCTCGCCGAGCGAGCGCGCGCCGTGCAACGGCTCGACGATGCCGCAGGCCACGGGGAAACGCTTGGGGTCGCGCTGGCGATAGGCGGCAACGACGTCATTACTACGCATGGTATCCTTGATACCGTCCGCTTGAATGTATCCCGTCGCCGCCAGGATCGCCGCGGACGCCACGCCGTTGGCATCCATGATCCGCACCCTATTGGTGTAGTCGCGCTCCTGCCAGCCGTCGCCCTCCTGCAAACTACCGCCGGTCAACGAACCGAGATGATGGTGAATATCGAAGATTTCCATTTCGCCTCCTAAAAGGACTGTGATTTTTTCAACGGTCGAATCGAACTAAATGATTTTACCAATCGCTCAAGGATCGAAAGAATATTCCTCGCTGCAATCGGTCTTTAACAAGCCGCAGAAGAAATCGCGCACCTCGGCAACGTACATGAATTTATCGTAGCTATAGTACGGCCCGTAGCTCGCCCAAATCTCCTCTCCAGGCGCGATGTCTTGGAGCGCGACGAAGATCACATAGGGATAATTGCAAAGCTGATGGATCGTCGCGTTTTGAAAGTTAGTTTCAATGCTATTGATCAGCTTGGGCGCAAAATTGATCCGGCTGACATGGGCACCGAAGTCTTTGGCGTCGAGAAATTTATACGGCTTGGTTTCTTCCCAAGCACACTCGGGTATCGAAGCGAGATAATAATTGCCCAACGGATAATCTTCCGCGGCAACCAGCCGTCCGCCCAACTCGCCCACCACATCACCTTTCTTGATTGACGTTACGGCAAACAATCCATCGCCCGCGCCGGGGATCGCCGATGGTTTGATTTCAGTGCGCTTGTCCAATTCTTTGTTGATCTTGAGAACGGGTACCAATCGTATCGGTTTCTCCTCCGCTGACACCATGCCGTGCTGAAAAAGCATTAGCGCGCCGGATAAAGCCAGACATTTTAACCATTTCTTCATGAAAGTAGTTTATGACGAGCGAAATTTCACAATCACGGCGATTTCCAACTAGGAATCATGCCGCCCAACCGTTGTCAAACAATGCCGGCGAATCCTGGATCACTGTCTTTGCGTTCCGCCAATGATGGACTCATAGCGGCTTTCCTGATACTTAGCGATCTAGCATGAACTTCATTCGTTAGCTTTGCGGAGGAGACTGTAATGATTCTATCAAAGAACGCCGATGTTAAGGCGATCACGGTCAAAGCCATCGAAGGTAAGCCGATGTATGGCGGCGATCTGCTGGTAAAGCCGCTGATCAAAGGCGATGAGATGACTTTTTTGGAAATCCACTACACGCCGGGTGTCGGCGCGCCGTTACATGTGCATCAGCATGAATCCCTTGCCTACGTCGTCAAGGGCAAGGTCAAGATGATTGTCGGCAGCGAAGAATATATTCTCGGCCCCGGCGACGTCTGCCGCCATCCCAAAGGCGTGCCCCATGGCGTCGAAGGCATCGAGGAATCGATCGTCGTCGAAATTAAGTCGCCGGCGCCGGATATCGGCAGCTTTCTGGGCATGTAAAACCAACAGCAAACACGACGAGGAGACCTTAGTCATGGCAGGCAAAGCAAAATATCTGATGATCGCCAGCATGGACGTCGACCCGGAGCACGACGCGATTTTCAACGAAGTCTATGACCAGGAACATGTGCCCAATCTTAGCAAAGTGCCGGGGGTGGTTGGCATCAGCCGTTACAAACGCGGCACTTTGACAATGAACATCGGCGGCGAGAGTAAAACCATCGAGATCCCCAATGAACCGACCTACACGGCGATCTATGAGTTAGAAAGTCCCGAGGTGCTCACCAGCCCGGCGTGGGATAAAGCGATCGAAGACGGCCGCTGGCCCAACCAAGTCAGGCCGTACACAAAAAATCGCCGCCATGTGCTTTTAAAACTGATGGATTAGAGGCAGCTGAAAATCTCGATAAAGTGTAGAGATTGGCTCGGCCGGGCTTTAGCTCATTTTAGCCGGCTTCTTGCCGCCTTCGTCGAGAATCCGTTTAAGTTCCGCCCCAACGGATTCAGCTCTAGCCGCATCGACATGCGCTTCGAAGAGCGGAAACAGCTCCCGCTCCTCTTTGCGAATATGACGTTCAAGTAAATCGCCCAGGTCAAAAATAAGTTTCGCCAGGCCGCTGCCGGCTTGGAGTTTGGGAACTGCTTGACGCAGCTGCTCGTGTTGACTCAGCAACTCATCGAGCAACGCAGCGCTAGCCGGCACCAAGGTGCGCATAAGCGGCAATAAAACTTCTTCCTCGGCGCGAAAGTGCGCGACCAGATTGGCATGGAAAAATTCGACGACCTCATTGGCCCGTTGGCGCAATCCGGCGGCGCCCATCGGTTTTAGCTGGCCAAGCGCCTGCTTGCGGCAGCGTAACGCCAACGCCAGGCCATGATGATGATCGTGCGATAAAAGAACGAGACTGGGATGACGCATGTCGGGAACTCGCGGAGTGTTGACGCAATGGGTGCATCCCAGATACGCCATCAATCCAACTTCTTCAGATCGCTCCCTGGTTTTTCAATGCGGCGAGTCGCGCGCTGTCGTAGCCGAGATCGGCGAGGATTTCTTCAGTATGCTCTCCCAGCACGGGCGGCGGACGATCGATGGACGGCGGCGTGCGGCTCATGTCGACGGCATTGCCGATCAATTTCATCTTGCCCATTTTCGCATGCTCGACTTCGATAGGGAAACCGTAAGTCTTCACTTGTGGATCGGCGAACACTTCGTCGAGGGTGTTGATCGGCGCCGCGGGGACATCTTTTTCAATCAGCCGGCGCAACCAATCCTCGCGCTTACCGCCGCGGAAAATCGGCGCCAGCTGCGCGTTCAGCGCATCGTAGTTTTCCACCCGGGCTTTGCGGTTATTGAAGCGCGCGTCTTGCGCCCATTCCGGTTTGCCAACGACGTCAAAAAGAGCAAGCCAAAATTTATCCGGCGACGACATGTGCAGCACGAAGGCCAGACCGTCTTCGTCCTCGAAGGCGAATACACCTGCGGTCGTCGTGCGATGTTTGCGCCGCGGCACGTGGCCGGTCTCGAAATAGCGCGCCGCATTTTCGGCAATAAAAGAAACCGACGCGCGCAAAAGCGAAGTCTCGACATGTTGGCCTGTGCCGGTGAGCATCCGGTTCATCAGCGCACCGAGCACGCCGTAGCAGGCATACATGCCGGTAAGATGATCGGAGAATGAGATTCCCATTCCTTGTGGCTTACCCGGGTCGGTCAGCAAACTGAGCAGCCCGCTGCGCGCTTGGCCGATGGTGTCGTAACCCGGCATATCGCGATAAGGTCCGGTCGGACCAAATCCCGAGATCGAACAATAGACCAGTTTCGGATTGGCTTTCTTGAGATCGTCGAAACCCAAGCCGCGCTTATCTAGTACACCGGGACGAAAATTTTGAATAAATACATCGGCGCCGGCGATTAACTTAAACGCAATATCCCGTCCCTCGTCTGTGCGAAAGTCCAACGTGATGCTCTTCTTGTTGCGGTTAAGGCTACAAAAAGTTGCGGCATAATTGCGCTCGCCCCAGCCGCGAAAGGGATCGCCGCGCTTGGGCTCTTCGATCTTGATCACGTCCGCGCCCAAGTCCGCTAGCAGCTGAGAAGCGAAGGGGCCGGTAACGTAACTCGCCGCCTCGATGACTTTGATTCCCGCCAGTGCGCCGGCCATAACAATTCCAATCTAGAAAGAATTTGAACTCTGTACTTCCTAGCCGCTCGTTGAGCGGAACGCAAGCTCAGGAATTCAACTGGAGGGAATGGGGCACGGAGAAAGTAAATTTAGCACCCTGGCCGGGCTCGCTTTGGACGGAAATTTCTCCCTGCATGAGGTCGAGGTAACGGCGCACAATGTTCAGGCCCAGGCCGACGCCATTAAAACTACCAGTGTGCGCTTCTTTTAACTGCTCGAAGGCGTCAAAAATTCTGCCTTGATCTTCGGCGGCGATGCCGATACCGGTATCGGCGACGGTAAATTCAACTCGATCTTGCTCCGGCCGATTCTGCACTCGCACTTCGATGCGGCCGGTGGGGGTAAATTTGAAAGCGTTGCCGATCAGGTTTTGTAAAATCTCCTCGAGTTTCAACGAATCGGTCACCAGCGGCGGAATGCTAGCGTCAATATCCCAGCGCACTTCCAATCGATTGTCGCGGTTAACCTGCTCGACCAAAGCGCGCGCCTGATCGATGACTTCCTCGACCTCAACTGTCGACAACTCCAACGTCAGGCGGCCGGCATCAACGCGCGAGATCGTCAATACGTCATTGATCATTTTCAGCAAGACCCGGGAGTTGCGGCAAATTTTTTCCGTGGCATCCTGCTGGCCACCATTGAGTTCGCCAAAAAAACCTTCATGCAACAGATCAGAGCTGCCCATGACGATATTGAGAGGAGTGCGCAGCTCATGGGACATCGCCGCGATGAACTCAGCCTTGGCCTGGGTGGCATCGAGAAGCTCTTGGTTGGTTTGCCCTAACGCCTTGGTCTTGTCGCTCACTTCGGTGAATAACGTGGCGTTATCCATGGCGACGCCGACTTGGCCGGCGATGGTTTGAATCAGTTCCGTTTCGTCAACGGCAAAATGGCGCTTAGCGCGACTGGCGACGTGCAGGGTGCCGATGATTTTCTCCTTCGCTATGATCGGAAACACCGCAGCGCTGGCAAACCCCACGGCGACGACTTTGCCCTCACGAGCTAACGCGCGATAGTGATCATCGTTCTGAATATCTTCGAAAATCACGCGCTGTCCGGTCTCGATCACTTTGCCGGCAACACCGGCGTGGGCCGATAGCGTCGCCATGCTCGCCGCCATGTCGTCGCGCACTCCATGGAACGCTTTCATGCGCAGAAGACCATCCGCCATATTGAGCTGATAAATCACGGCGGCGTGGATGCCGACAGCCTTGGCGATCTTATCCACCGCCTGATCGAGCACTTCATCCAAGTTGAGCGACTGGCTCACCGCCGCGCCGATCGTGTTTAATACTTCGAGATGGCGCGACCGCCGCGTCACCTGATCAAACAGATGGATCTTTTCCACTGCCAAGGCGATATGATCGCACATGGAAGTCAAAAGCCGCAGCTCCTCATCGTCCAAGATGCGGTTTTGTTTGCCGGCCAGCGCTAAAGTGCCTAACATTTTGCCGTGAATCTTGATCGGCAATATCGCGAGAAAATGAAACTTGGCGTTCCGGCCGGCGTTGCTCGTGCTCAGTTGGGCGTAACGCGGGTCACTCTGCAAATCGTCAAAAATGATCGCGGCGCCGGTTTCGGCAACATGACCCACTACGCTCTGACCTTTGCCAAAGCGTTCGACACCGCTCCAAGACTCCGGGTGAGTCTCGAACACCGCGCGCGAGATAAGATGCTCTCGCTCGGCGTCGAATAAGTAAATCCGTGTCATATCGAAGTGAAAAATTTCCGTGATCTGCACGACCACCTGCTGCAGCACGCGATCCAAGTCGAGGGACTGATTGACGGTCTTGGTAACGCCGTATAGCGCCGCGACCTGGCCGGTACGCTGCTCTATTCTTTGTTCGAGATTGGCATAGGAGTTTTTCAACACATCAGCCATCGTGTTGAATTCACCGGCGAGCTGGCCGATCTCATCGAAGTTCGTTACGCTGGCGCGGTGCTCCAGATTGCCATGCGCCATAATCGCCACGGCGGCTCTGAGATCCTGAATCGGAGTCGTTATCCTGCGGCTCAGCCAAATGATGACCGCTGCTCCCACCGACAGAAGGGCCAGAAACAGTAGCGAGTCGGTGCGCCGCAAACTTGCCAAATCGGCCAATGCCAGGCGCGCCGGTTCCTCGACAATCACGGCCCACGGCAAGCCGGTCACCGGCGCATAAGTGCTGAGAACCTGCGAACCGTCTATCCCCTGCTCCTCGCTCCCGGGATTACTGTCCGGTTTGCCTCGTTCAATGAAGCCGTTGAGTTTCGCTCGCCCGTGAAGATGGACCTGCTTGAGAACCGCGGCCAGGTCGGACGTAGCGATCACATTGCCGCTCTTTTCGATGAGATAAGCGTAACCGCCGTGACCGAAGCGAACGTCACTAATCGTATCGCGGAAAACTTCTAAACTTAGCTTTGCGGTCAAAACACCGCTGTTCATTGACTCTGTCCCGAGCGGCACGGCCAGGATGAGAGAGGACTGCGCCGGCTCGGCGCTGGAGACGTTAGCGAAAAGCTTCCTGCCGCGACTCGCTTGGCGAAATGATTCGGCGTTGCTCCGATCGCGAAGATCAGTAGCGGGGTAGAGCCTAGATTCGGAAAATTTAAGGACTTCCCGGCCATCCGCGTTGAGAACCGCAAGCTCGGTAAAACCGGCATCTCTTTTCAATAACCGTAAGCCGAGCAAATATTGCGCGTCGCCACCGGCGGGACTGGCCGACATATCGAGAGCAGTATCGTGGAGTCGTTCAAGTTTATACGCTAACAAAGATTCGACGCGCTGCGCTGTGGCTGACGCCACTTGGGCTTGCAACGCTGCCGTAGCGCGGCGAATCTGCGCACGAGTGTAGTATGAACCGATGATAACGTAGGCGAGCAGCGCGGTGGCCAATAATCCGAGACCCCACGCCATTAGCCGATGGCGAATGCTCCAGCGCCGCCGCGCGAACCATGCGTCTGGTTGATCAGCCATCGATGGGCAATTAAAATGGATTGTCCGTTCGGCGCAGCAGATTTTGCCCGGACTTAGACGCAATGACCCCTGGCCGGTAGACCCGACGCTCAAGGCATCGCCTTCTCCGGCCAACGCTAGTTGTCCTCGACCGTCCGTCCCAATGACCGGGGCTCACTGCATCTTTTTTGCCGCGCAATTCGAATCCCGACAACGGGGAATTCGCTTCGTTTGGAGAATGATCTATCGCTCTTCGGTGTGCATTTTACCCGGCGGTGGAGTATTTCCTTGCGGTGAAACCATGGCGACGATCTCACTACGGCTAAAACGCCAGCCGCCGCCAAACTTTCGCCCGGGAATAGACCCGTCTTTCACCAGCTTATAAACCGTACGCGGATGGATTTGTAAAAGTTCTGCAACTTCGCCAGCGGTCAGTATTTCGTCCATAACAGGCCTCCTACCCTGAATTGTTACTAGGGCAAAAATAGAGGCAGATTTCATGCCATGAATTTAACTATGCAAGAAGTAACAAAAGACGACAGAAAAAGACGAGTCCCGCAGGAAAATCCTACGTAGAAGTGCAGGAAAAGCGAAACCCCGTGCGCACTGAAACAAATATGTAAATGCGCCGCCTCGCAGCACTCGGAAATGTATTAATGGACGAAATCAATTAATATTCCACCGATTACGTCAGATTGCCTAAAACTCATGTGGTAGGGTGAGGGTTACCGCGAAGGCTGGCTACCCGCCTAGATAAGCTTCGACGACCTTGGGATTCTTCATCAGCTCCGTGCTCGGTCCGAAAAGCGTGATCGCACCGTTTTCCATGACATACGCATAATCGGCGATCTTGAGGGCCTGATGGACGTTCTGCTCCACCAGAAAAATCGTCAATCCGCGTTGATTGAGAGCGCGCAAGGTGCGAAAAATCTCCTGGACTAGCATGGGCGCCAAACCCATCGACGGTTCGTCGAGTAGGAGCAAGCGCGGCTTAGACATCAGGGCGCGCGCGATAGCCAGCATTTGTTGTTCGCCGCCGGAAAGATTCCCAGCCGCGCCCTCAACGCGCTCACGCAGACGTGGAAACAATTCCAATAAGCGCTCCAAGTCGCTGTCCACGTCAATCTGCTGTTGGCGCCGGTAAGCGCCCAATAGCAGATTTTCTCTGACCGTGAGCGAAGTGAGGATTTCTCGCCCTTCAGGTACCTGGACCAAGCCCTTGGCGACAATGTGGTAGGACTGCAACTTCTGCAGCTCAACCCCGTCAAATACCACCGACCCCGCCGTGGCTCGAATCAATCCCGATAGCGCCAAGAGCGTGGTTGATTTGCCGGCGCCGTTGGCGCCAAGCAACGTCGTGATCTTGCCGCGCTCGAGATTTAGATCAATGCCCTTAACCGCTTCGATTACGCCGTAATGTACACGCAGGCCACTGACCTGGAGAAAGCCGCTCATGAAGCCGCACCGCTTCGCCCGTCAGTTGCATCATCGTCCTGGCCCAAGTAAGCCTCGATGACCTCAGCGTTGGCGCGAATCTCCGCCGGGTTACCTTGAGCGATCAGACGGCCAAAATTCAACACCGCGATACGTTGACAGATCTCCATCACAAAGCGCATGTCATGCTCGATGATAAGAATGCTCAACGCACCGTCATCGAGTTTGACGATCTCATTCATGAGATTGTGCTTCTCGGCGCTATTCATGCCCGCGGCGGGTTCATCGAGGAGCAACAACTTTGGTCCGGTCGCCAACGCCCGGGCGATTTCCAAGCGGCGCTGTTCGCCGTAAGATAGGGTTCCCGCGAAGCGATTAGCTTTCTCAGCGAGCCCAAGGCGCGATAATAGCTCGGCCGCGCGCTCACGTTCATCGGCCTCTGCCCGGCGATGATTCGACAGCGGCATGAGCAGGCTGAATGCGCTGTAACTCGGGTGATCGCCCAACGCTACCAAGACATTTTCCAGTAACGTCATCTCTTTGAAGACACGAATATTTTGGAAAGTGCGCGCCACTCCGCGCCGGGTAATTTCGAAGGGCGCCATACCATCCAGGCGCTGGCCAAGAAAATCGATAGTGCCGGCGCTGGGAGTGAGTAGTCCGGTAATGAGATTGAACACGGTAGTTTTGCCAGCGCCGTTGGGCCCGATCAGACCAAAAATACCGCGCGTCGCAACGGTGAGACTCAAATCGTCGAGTACCTTGAGACCGCCAAAACTCTTCGACACTTTGCTGAGCGTGAGCATGGCGAGCTAAAGCGCGGTTTTCGCTAGGTTTGGCCGGGCCAGGCGGAAAAGCTCCCAAAGGCCCTTGGGCGAGTAGAGAATAATCACGATCAAAATCACGCCGTTGATAAGAGGCCGATAATCGCCCAAGCCACGCAATACCTCAGGCAACAAAGTAATCAGCACGCCGCCGACAACCGCGCCCCAGGGGCTTCCCGTGCCGCCCAACACACCCATGGCGAGAATTTCTACGCCACGATCGAAACCATATTCATTGGGACTGATGAAAAAAGTGAAATGCGCGTTGAGCCCGCCGGCCAAACCGGCCAAGCCGGCACCGGCAACAAAGGCGAACAGTTTATAAGCGCGCACGTTCAAACCCATCAATTCGGTCGCGGTTTCATCTTGGGCGATGGCGAGCATCGTTCGGCCAATGCGCGACTGCGCCAATCGTAAAAGCACATAAAGCGCGATGCCAAAAGCTGCAGCAACATCGTACCACTCGGTGAGTTGAGGAATGGCGTTGAGACCTAGAGCGCCGCCGGTCACTTCCTCGCTGTTGAGAATAATAATTCGCACCACCTCGCCAAAGGCGAGCGTCGCCATCGCTAGATAGACGCCCGACAGCCTAAGCGTCGGCCGTCCGATCGCCAGTGCAATGATTACTGGCAGAAAAACCCCGCCGACAAGCGCCGGCCAGAGCGCCATGCCGCTCTTGAGTGTGAGCGACGCAGCGGTGTAGGCACCCAGTCCCATGAATGCGGCATTGGCGACGGTCAGCATGCCGCAAGACAAGGTCAGATAAATCGACAACGCCAGCAAAACATTGGTGCCGAGGGAAAGCACCAAGGTGCTGTAGGTTGACCAAAAAGTGTCGAGCCAATCCATATGATATGCTGAACGCTGGTTTTGAATCTGACTCGCGACGGCGAGCGCCGTCAGGCGCGCCGCTGCGCGGCGCGACCGAACAGCCCCTGGGGCCGCAGCAGCAAGATCGTAAACAAGAGTCCGAAGGCGACGGCGTCGCGCATGGTCGAGCCGATGTAGGCGACCGAAAACACCTCGGCGAAGCCGAGAAAAAAACCGCCGAGCAAAGCGCCGCGAATATCGCCCATGCCGCCGAGGATCACCACCGCAATGCCTTTATGCAACATCGGTTGTCCCATGCTGGGATAGACGGCATTACTGTAAAGCGCGATCAAGACCCCGGCAACGCCGCCGAGCAGCGAAGCGACCAGGGCGGTGGCGCGAAATAGCCCTTCAACATCGACGCCGACCAGCGCCGCGGCTTTGACCGACTCGGCCAGACCCCGCAGCGCCCGGCCGACCTGAGTTTTTTTCAGTCCCCAGAGCAAAACTGCCATCAAAGCAATCGCCAGAACAATTATTTCGACTTCGAGCCAAGTGATGTGAACGGCGCCCAAGCGCAATCTGTCCGTAGGCAAAACTTCGGCCGGAAAGCGCAAATTTTGCGCGCCGAACAGTCCTTGGATCGTGCTGTTAAGCGCGATCGCCAGACCGATGGTCGCGATCATCGGCGCCAGATGAGGCGCCTGGCGCGCGCGCAAGGGGGCGAAAATGAATTTGTCGAGCAGCCAACCGCCCGCGGCGGTCACCAGCATGGCGACAACAATCGCCGCCAATAATGGCAACTGGAATATGAGCACGGCTTGAAGCGCCGCATAGGCGCCGAGCATGAAGAGCGCGCCATGGGCCAAATTGACGACGCCGAGTACCCCGAAGACTAAGGTAAAACCGAGCGCGAACAGTGCGTAGACACCACCGAGGGAGATCGCGTTAACCAACTGTTGGGTGAGCATCCGTTACTTTTGGATGACGTACTGAGTGCCCTTGGTCATCATCACGATAGCGGTTTGCACGGCGTCGTAACCGGCCGGCTTGCCATCCTTGTCGTTAACCTGGCGGAATTTGAAGGGGCCGGTGGCGCCGGCCCATTGAGTTGCCGGCAGCGCATTGCGCAGCCCGGCGCGGTCCGCTTCCAGTTTGCCGTTGAGTTTTATCTTTTTGAGCGCCTGAGCCACGATATACAACGCGTCATAGGCTTGCGCGGCAAACTGGTCCGGTAAAGCGCCATGCGCTTTCTGATAGCTGGCGATGAAGCGTTTATTCTCGGCCGCGGGATTCTCGCTGGACCAAGGGCTGCCCACCCACAAGTTATCAGAATTGTCTTTCGCCAGGTCGAAAATCTTGGGGGAGTTCATACCGTTGCCGCCGATGAACGGCAGAGCGATACCCAGTTGCCGGGCTTGAACCATCGCCGGAGCCCCTTCGGCGACCAACGCCGACAACACGATCGCATCGGGGTTGCTCGACTTGACCTTGGTCAGCTGCGGTTTGAAATCCACATCGCCTTTGGCAAATGTCTCCGTGGTCGTCACCGGAATCTTAAGCGCCTCCAGCGCTTTCTTGAAATTGTCGTAGCCGCTCTTGGTGAAGATGTCGTCGTTGCCGTAAAACACCGCGACTTTTTTCAGGCCGGTTTTCTGCGCCGCCACTTTCAACGTCACCGGTAAAATATCCGCCTCGGTAACCGAGTTGCGGAAAACAAAGTTACCGATGGACGTGATGCCGTCGGCGGTATTCGAGGTGCCAAAGACGACGACCTTGGCCGCTTGCGCCACCGGATCGGAGGCTTGCGCCGAATTGGACAGGGTCGGGCCAAAAAGCATCAGCACCTTATCTTGAAAAATGAGCTTCTTGAAAACGTTGATCGCCTCTTCTTTTTTCCCCTGCTCATCCTCGATGACAAGCTCGATCTTGCTGCCGTTGATCCCGCCGCCAGCGTTGATCTCCCCTGCCGCAAGCTCGATGCCTTTGCGGATCGGCACGCCATACTGCGCAGCGTTGCCGGTCAACGCCTCGGCGACACCGATCTTGATCTGCGCCGACGCTGACTCTGTCAGATAACAAGTGGCGGCCAGCGCCCCACAAACGATCAGCTTGAGCTTCATGGAATTTACTCGCTCGACCGTACCTACTTCTTCCCCGCCTCGACATGCCAAAGGTAAAGCGTATGATCCCAACTCGAACCGTCTTTAATGTGCTCGGTTTTCAACGGTTTCCAATCGCCCATGTCAAAATCGTGGGATACGATGCGCGAGCCGGTTTTCATCTGTTTCCAAATATTGGGCCGGATCATTAAATTGACCTCCGGGAGCAGATACATGGTCAACACGCTCGCCTGCGACAAATCGACGGTGCGAATATCCTGCTGGCGAATCTCGACCAATTTTTCGACTCCGGCTTTTTTGATATTCTCATGGGACTCTTTGATCCGCTGCGGGTCGATTTCAAAACCAATCGCTTTGACGCCGTATTTCTTGGCGGCCGTCACAACGATCCGTCCGTCGCCCGAACCAAGATCGTAAACCACATCGCCCGCTTTAACCTGAGCGAGTTCGAGCATCCGATCCACCACTTCCTGCGGCGTCGGCACGTAAGGAACAATTTTACCTTCTTGCGCGCCCAATGGCGCCGTGAACTGAACCACTGTTAGCGTCAAAACAATCGCGACATGTCTGATGAGCTTTTTCATCGCCGTCTCCTTGTTAGAATCGACCTTACGTAACTAGATTGTCATCCCGCTTCAGCCGTTTTTCTGCCAGAACTTGCCCAACCAGCTGCCGCCTTCCTTTTCGGCGACGCTTTCCAACTCGCCGGAGTCGAGCCAAATACCGCCGCAGCCAGTGCACTGGTCGATCTCGATTTTCTGAAAGCTGCGCGCCTTGAGCGGTTCGCCGCATTTGGGGCATTTCATATAAGTGGCTATCTTCGTCGCCTCTTTGGCTTCGGCATCCTGCTTGGCCTTAAGCTTGGCCAATTGCTCGCGCTCTTTCTTGACGAAGTATTCATCTTCCTGCGCCTTTTTTCGCTCGTCCCATTTATTTGCCATCACCAAACTCCAGTCATTCGCCATCAACTACGCCAATGTTTTTTTCAGCCACTTCGTCGTGCTACCAACCGATTTTTCCGCCGCGCCACGATTGGCGGCGATCTTACTCGATGGATTGTTCAAGAACGCGTGACCGGCGCCGGCATACATCTCGATCTGATACTTTCTTTTGTAGCGGTCCAGGCTCTCGCGAAACATGTCGATTTCTGTTTGAGTCGTGCCGTGATCCTCGGTACCGTAGTGGCAAAGCATCGGCGCGCTGATGCTCTTTAAATCCTCCGGGTCGGGAAACATGCTTTGGTAATAGATCACGCCGGCATCGAAGGCTTTGGATTGGGCCAAGGCGTAGAGCGCCAAACCGCCGCCCATGCAGAAACCCAAGACAGCGATTTTTTTCTTGCCGACCCACGGCAGTTTTCTGAGATAGGGTACGCTGTCGACGATGTTGGCAACGGCGCGCGGAATATCGAGTGAAGTCTTCTTGAGCGCGCAATCTTCCAGCGTGTGATAGGTCTTGCCGTGAAAAAGGTCGGGCGAGAGGCAAACAAAACCTTCCTGAGCGAATCGCCGCGTCACCGCGCGCTGGCCGTCGTCGAGTCCGCGATAACCATGGACTAAAACGACCGCCGGCCGTTCGCCGCCAATCGATGGACGCGAAAGAAAACCATCGACGACTTCTTTGCCGCTACGATGGGCGGCATGCATGGAAACGATCCGTTCAGACATCGATCATTCTCGAAACCCGTCACCGCTCCGTCGAATCAAGTCGAATCTAGCCGGCGAAATTGTCGATGTAAGGCAGTTGGGCCGCGGTCTTCTTAACCTGGTCGAGGTTCGCGCGCAAGAGCGCGGTCGAGTCCCACGACCCGGCGGTAAGCGCAGTGCGGTACGTTTCCGGCAGGTCGATAGAGATTCTATCGCTGCCGTAGGTAAGCGTCTTGCTGTCGAGATCGACGCTATACTCGGTCTGGGGATTTTCTTCGACGCTCTTCATCAGTTGTTGCATGTCTTTTTCGCTGACGGTGACGGTCGGCAATCCCATCATCGTGCAGTTGCCGGCAAAGATCGCCGCGAAGGATTCGCCGACGATCACCTTGATGCCGAAGCGGTTGAGCGCCTGGGGCGCGTGTTCCCGCGACGAGCCGCAGCCGAAATTCTTGTTGACGAATAGCACCGACGCGCCGCTATATTCGGGATCGTTGAACGGATGATCTTTCTTCTTACCGTCGCTGCTATAGCGCTCGTCGAAGAATGGATAGTCGCCCATGCGCGCGAAAGTCACTTCTTTTAAGTAGCGCGCCGGAATGATCCGGTCGGTATCGATCTCGTTGCCGCGCATGGGCACGGCGGTGCCGCTGATTTTGACGATTTTGATAATCTCGCTCATGTTGCCTCGCTTACTCGTACTGGCGCACGTCGACGACTTTGCCATTGAGCGCCGCCGCCACGACCATCGCCGGGCTCATGAGCAATGTCCGTCCCTGCGGGCTCCCCTGCCGGCCGATGAAATTGCGGTTGGAAGACGACGCGGAGATTTCCCGACCGTTGAGTTTATCTGGATTCATCGCCAAGCACATCGAACAGCCCGCTTCGCGCCACTCAAATCCCGCTGCTTCGAAGATCTTGTCCAATCCTTCCTGTTCGGCGAGCTTTTTAACTTCCGCCGAACCGGGGACCACCAAGGCGCGGACGTTGGGATATACTTTTCTGCCTTTGGCAATTCTTGCCGCCACGCGGAAATCGGCTAGCCGGCCGTTGGTACACGAGCCGATGAAAGCAACGTTGACCGGCGTGCCGATGATCGGCGCGCCGGGCGTCCAGCCCATATGTTCGTAAGCCTTCTTGGCGCTGTCAGGATCGGCCGACGTTTCCGGCTTGGGCAAGTTTTCTGACACACCAACCGATTGGCCGGGATTGATGCCCCAAGTCACCGTCGGTTCGATATCCTTGCCGTCGTAGTTGATGACATCGTCAAACACGGCATCGCTATCGCTGGCAACCGACTGCCAGTACTTCACCGCCCGATCGAAGGCTTCGCCCTTGGGCGCTTGGGGACGGCCATTGATATAATCAAAAGTCGTCTGATCCGGATTGACGTATCCCACCAGCGCGCCGCCTTCGATGCTCATGTTGCACACGGTCATGCGCTCTTCCATGTTCATCCGGTCGATCACCGCGCCGCCGTATTCGTACGCGAAACCTTTGCCGCCGCCGACGCCTAAATTGCGAATGATATGGAGAATCACATCCTTGGCGTAAACTCCGACTCCGAGCGTGCCGTTGACGTTGATGCGGCGCACTTTCAACTTGTCCATCGCCAGAGTCTGCGTCGCCAACACATCACGCACCTGGCTGGTGCCGATGCCAAAAGCCAAGGCACCGAATGCGCCGTGCGTGCTCGTGTGGCTGTCGCCACAGGCGAGTGTCATGCCGGGCTGCGTGAGACCCAGCTGCGGGCCGATCACATGGACGATGCCTTGATTCATGCTGTCGAGACCGAAGAATTCAACGCCGAATTGTTTGACGTTTCTTTCTAACGCCTGAATCAGTTCTTCCGCTTCCTGATCGAGAAAGGGCCGCTGGCGCATGTCCGTCGGTACGATATGATCCACAGTCGCAAACGTCCGATCAGGAAATGCCACGTCCATACCCTTCTCACGCAGCATATCGAACGCCGGCGCCGTGGTGATCTCGTGAATCAGATGAAGCCCGATAAATAGCTGGGTTTGCCCTGTCGGCAAAACACCCACGCTATGGGATTGCCAAATCTTATCGTAAAGAGTCCGTCCGGCCATCGAAAAATTCTCCTTGGGCGCGATAATATCGGTCGGTATCTAGGACTTCAAGAGCCAGAAATTTGCCGAATGATGGGCGATCGAAGCAGGAGGAGCGCGAAATGCAGCGCGATTCTCCTCCGCGTATCTGTATAGTTGGCTACTTCAGACCTAGCGCCGCGTTCACGGTCCTCACAAGGTGCTCAAACGATATCGGATTTGAGATAACGGGATAGCCAGATGAGCGGATCGCTCTTTCGGTGTTGTATTCATCGTACCAAGCGGTGCAAAACATCACCGGAATATCGGCAATAGATGAATCTGCACGCATCTCCTTAATGACACTTAACCCATCCATCGCGGGCAGGTTCACATCGAGTATTGCCAGGTCCGGGCGCTCCTTACGCAAAGACTCCAGCCCGGCCTGACCATCGATGGCCTCCAGCACCGTATGTCCCTCCGCATTGAGCAAGGTGACAACAATCATGCGATCGGCTTCGATGTCTTCAGCAACTAGAATTGTGCTCATTGAATTTGGCATCTTCTAGACAAAAATTGGCCGGTTGGGAGTGCCGCGGAGAAAGATTACGCGAGCGTCACTTAGCAGTCCAGCCTTTATACAATGAAACACCTCGAAGCAATTTGCGGGGGGTGTTTCATCGGCGGATATTCGCAATCAGGAACTCAGTCCTTGGAATCCAAATATTACAAGCCCACTTTCTCCATTCGGCGCGCCACTTCGGACCGTCTCTCCAGCCGATTTATTACGCGTTCTGTCCGTAAATCCACTGCCCCGGATTGCGCGCGTAATCTTCATACGAGCCTGTCGAAGTGATCCCCGGTATTTGCGGGATCCAATCTTCGCGCAAGAGATCGTCGGGGTCGCCGTATTTCTCGGCGAGCTTGCGTACTTCGGGATCGTCGAGGGCGGTTAGTCTGCCGCTACGAATGATCGTATATTCCTTGCCGCTCTTGGTCGTGACGTTGAAGGTCGGGAACAGCAAATGAATATGCAGATGGCCGTAGAGAATGCCGTTCTCTCCTGCCCATTTCTCCTCTGCCGAACGCCACAAGGTACCGAAGCCCATGTGAATCACGCCGGAACGGCGCCGCTCCCACTCGAAGCCGCCGGAAGAGTGTTTCTCGATGCGGCTAGGTCGCATGATCTTCGGATTGGTTCCGATCGCCACTTCCCACAGATAAAATAATCCGGGCCGTGGGAAACAGGGATACTTGGTATTTCTACTTTCATTGAGCAAAGTTCGCCATGCATCGCCGTACGCAGCGCCGCCAAGAACTTTGACAACTTGCCCGCCTTCCAAGTCGACCTGGACCTGTGGAAATGCTTTGGAGAAATGGCTCGTCGTGCCAGCGACCACGCCGCTGGCATCTTCTTTAGCGATGATTGGCGGCACCGGATGGCCGAACAGATGGCCGTTGCGCGGCGTCGAGGAAAAGCCGTAGCGCGTGCCGTCGTAATACTCATCCCAGTAGGTCCAAGAGATATCCGTCCCTTCGGCATCCGTCAGCCGTGCGCGCCCGCCGCGGCAGTACTCCCAGATTGGGTCCCAGGTTTTTTTGTTGATCAGCAAATGCAAATCGAGCGGATAGGTCGTCGAGCGCTGCAAGAAATGCTCGGCGCGGAGCCAGGGAATCTGTTCGTAGCGAAATTCGGTTTGCGGAATCGGCCCGCCTTTGCCGTGAATGAGCAAATCATAGCCGCCGCGCAGCGCGAAGTCCTCGATGTAAGGCATGCCCTCCCAGCGGCGTGGATTATTTTCCCACGGTTCCCGCCGCATAATCACGTCGACTTCGTCGGTGTAGTCGAAGAGGCGGTCGGGACTGCCCATGTCGGCAACCAGCAGATCGACGTGGGCACCTTTCTCGCGCAGCGCGGCGGCTACCGCGTGGGGAACGTCGAGATCGTACTCGCGGTCGATGGCGATGAGAATCTTGTTGCCCGCTTTAGTCTTGTCGTAACCGACAAAGCCGATATGGCTATCGCGGTTCTCACGCGAACTCGCCAGCTTGCGGGCAACGGGCATCAGCGCTGAGATATCTGCAGTGCGCAGTCCTTGGTTGCGGAGCTGCAATTCATGCGGCAGCGAATCGCTAATCCCGACGCCGTCATCGGCTGTGTCGCACATATCCTCTCCTGCTTACATCCTTTCCCTCAGGGAGAGGAAATAACACAAATCGACGGAGTGATGGTATTACAAGCAGGTCTTCTTTACCCACTCAACGATCTCACCTCTTTTCGCGAACCAAAGATCGGGAAACGTTTTCGCATATTTAATACAGTCGTCGTAAACTTTTCCTGTCGCTGGAAAAGCCATCTGACAATGCATCGCCAGCGTCAGCATCTTGGGCTCGGTCGCCGATTCTTCATAAAGCAGATCGAACTCGTCTTTGAATGAATTGAACACATCGCGCGCCGTGATGCCGCGCCGATACATACCGGTGTCGTTCAAGCCGCTGACGGCATTTTTATACGGCACAATTATCATCGTCTTGCCGTTGATGGTCGCAGGATAGGGATTGTCGTCGTTGACCGCGTCGCCATGCCAAGCAAAACCTTCATCGGCGAGAATCGCCAACGTCCGTTCCGTGTGGCGCATGCCGGAGGTCAGCCAGCCGGTTGGACGCACTCCGGTGAAATCTTCGAACATCTTGGCGCAGGTGCGAATCTCATCGCGCTCCTGCTCGGCAGTCAGCTGTGTGAGCTGAATGTCTTCTGCATACGAATGGCCCACGATCTCATGACCGCGTTCATGTACCGCCTTCACGGCCTCTGGATAGCGATAAATACAGAGCGCGTTGGTATTGAATGACGCCTTCACATCGTACTTGTCGAGGATGCGAAGAATCCGCCACACGCCAGTTCGGCCGCCGTAATCATTCTCGCTCGCAGTTCGGCAATCGTACTGAGACACCACGTCGTCTTCCTTGATCGGATTCGATCCGCCGACATGATGCGTGCGCCGGTGCTTGGCGTTAGGAATCTCGGTCCAAGCTTCCAGATTGCCGGCCAATGCGATCGCCATGCGCGCGTCGTTGGGCCATTGGATCTTGATCTTCTTCGCCTTCGAGTAAACATCGTAAAAGTTATCGTGTTGCGGCATCATCATTGAAACCCTCCCAGGATTTTCGCGCAAAATCGAACTCTTCGCTTGGGTATAAGTAAATCGGCTCTTGCTGTCAAATAACAATCAACGCAGGGATCGCAGAGTCCCGACGTGTCATTCGCTACACCAATCATTCGCCTCGCACCTATGGGAGAATGAGACGATATTGAAACCGTAAACGTGGCTTGACTTTCGAATCATAAGTGGCGATACGGATCAACAAGAAATCTTGCAAGTCGTGTAGAGCAATTTGAGATAGCCGATCTCCAACGGCTCGGCGTGGCTTCTCTATCAGCTGTCCGACTACCAACCGAATAATGAAATCACTTCTGCGCATTTTATCTCGCATCAACGTGCGGCATGCGACTCGTCCATCGGTAGAAATGGACACTCCAGCAGCGTTTTCCGTAACTGAAAAACCCGATGTCGGCTTTGTTGCATGCATCGCTATACGGGTCGCTTTAAGACTGCGCCATTTATGCGCTCTCGCCGCGCGCCGAACACGCGATTTCCATCGACACTCGCAGAAGACTCGACGATCTGCGGGTGCACTACAGCGACACGATTCTTAATTCGGAATGTCGTGAGTACGGATCGGCCAATCGGGTAGCGGCAGCCGCGCACATCGAGGCGCCGCGCCGACACGAAATTCTGGTGATCCTGGATAGCGACACGCTTTTCTTGCGCGAGCCGTGCGAATTTCTCCTGGCACCGGATATTGATGTGGCGCTGCGACCCGTCGATATAAAAGGGATGTGTACCGATGGCCCGCCGGACGGCTTCGACATCTATCGGCAAGCTCTATGCCGCTGCTGTGGCGTCGATTATGACGAAATCCCTTGGAGCGAAACTTCTATTGACCGCCATCGAATCAAGGCGAGCTACAACGGCGGCTGGTAGTGGCCAGGGCGATCTCGGAATCCTGCGCAAATGGGCAGACTTTTTCTTTACGTCCATCCGTCAAGGCCTTCGACCGTACGCTAAAACGATCCCGATTCGGTCCGGTGTAGGCTGGGTCGAAGGTGAGGCGGGTAAGCTCTGGGGCTCAAACCAGGCAGCGCTGTCTTTAGCAATCTGGAGCACCACTCGACGAGTTCGACAGCTACCGCCAACCTACAATTATCCGTTGCACTCGCACGACCGGGTTGATCCGGTATTGGTCAAGACTGTTTTCCCCCATCTGATTCACTTGCATTATCACTGGCTGTTCGCGGAGAAAGCGATCTCGGCGAATCCGCTTTTCTTTCGCTCCGGACCTTTGTCGGCTGGCCAGAGGGCTTGGCTACGCGACGCGACCCCGTTTGGATGATTCGTCATCGCTTGACGATCGACTCTGAGACGGTTGCCCATTACCGCTTGCTGCTGAATAAACGGTTCCAGCCGACGTAAAAGTCCCCTGGTCCATTCGCGCCTGAACCGAGTTAGTGAGGCTAGTAGTCAACCTTTACCAAATACAATCCATTCGGCGGCGCGGTATCGCCGGCTTTACTGCGCTCATTCAGTTCCAGCAACTGCTGAAACTCTTCCATCGAGCGCCGGCCAGTTCCCACTTCGACCAGCGTGCCGACGATATTGCGCACCATGTGACGCAAAAACGCTGTGGCTTCGATGCTAAACACCAGCAACTCGCCGCGCTGCTCGAGGGAGGTTTGAAAGACCCTGCGAATCGGATGCGCCGCGTCGCAGTCGCCGGCGCGAAACGAAGTAAAGTCATGTTCGCCGGGTAAGCAGGAAATCGCGGCGCGCATCGCCGCCACATTCAACCGCTCATGCAAATGCCAAGCGCGGTTGCGATAGAACGGCGATGGTGTCGGCCGATTGAGGATATGATACTCGTACACTCGACCGCGCGCGTCGCGCCGGGGATCGAACGAGTCTGGCACGGACTCCACTTCCTTGATCGTGATATCTGGCGGCGTGAGAGCGTTGAGGGCGCGCCGGATTCGGTGCGGTTTATATTCATGCTCTGTGTCGAAAGTAGCGACTTGCCCTAAGGCGTGAACGCCGGCATCGGTACGACCCGCCGCCGCGACGCGGGTGAAGGTGCGTAAGAAAATTGCCAGTGCGCGTTCAAGGACCGCCTGTATCGATTCGCAGTTCTGCTGAATCTGCCAGCCGTGGTAATTCGTCCCGTCGTACTCAATGGTGAGTTTGATCTTCACGAGAGCTGTTTCGGGTTTCGAGTTTCGAGATCTAGAACAAGAGCGCACCCGGCTCATTCTGATCGGCAATCCGAAACCTAGAGATAATCGCGGATCAGAATCTCAGCAATCTGAACGGCGTTGAGCGCTGCGCCTTTGCGCAGGTTGTCGGCGACCACCCAGAGGTTTAACCCGTTGGCGATGGAATCGTCTTCGCGGATTCTACCGACGTAGGTCGCGTCTTTGCCGGTGGCGTCGATCGCCATCGGGTAAAGATCATTTTCCGGCTCGTCCACCAGAAGCACCCCGGGCGCATCACGCAAAATATCTTTCGCCCCTTGGGCGCTTAACTTTCTTTCGGTCTCGACGTTGACGGATTCCGAGTGGCTGCAAAACACCGGCACGCGCACGGTGGTGGCGGTCACCGGCAGATTCGGCTCGGCGAAAATCTTGCGGGTCTCGTTGATCAACTTCCACTCTTCTTTTGTGTAGCCGCCGTCCATAAACACATCGATGTGTGGAATACAGTTAAACGCGATCTGGTGCGGAAACTTTTGCTTGCGGATCTCGTGGCCGCTGAAGAGCGCGGTGACTTGCTGGCTCAACTCATCCATCGCCTGACGCCCGGCGCCGGAAACGGATTGATAGGTGGACACGACCACGCGTTTGAGCCGCGCCGCGTCGTGAATCGGCTTGAGCGCGACGACCAATTGGATCGTCGAGCAATTCGGATTGGCGATGATGCCGCGCGCCTTGTATTTGCCAATCTCTTTGGCGTTCACTTCGGGAACGACCAACGGCACGTCTGGCTCCATGCGAAAAAAAGCCGTGTTGTCGACCACGACCGCGCCGGCACCCACGGCTAAAGGCGCGAACTTGGCGCTGACGCTGCCGCCGGCTGAGAATAAACCGATGTCGATGTTTTTGAACGAATCTTCTTTGAGAGCTTCGACACGCAACTGGCGACCTTGAAACGGCAGATACTGCCCGGCGGAACGCTCCGACGCGAGCAGGCGTAATTCGCCGACGGGAAACTGGCGCTCTTCCAACACTTCTCGCATCTGCTCGCCGACGGCGCCGGTAGCGCCGACAACGGCGACGTTGTAGGTTTCTTTTTTCACACTGATTATCCCCTCGCCTGGGCGACTTTGTCCCGCACTAGTTGTCCCATCTGCCTGCAGCCGACCGGCTTGCAGCCCGGCTCTTGAATATCCGCCGTACGATAGCCCTCGTTCAACACATCTTCGACGGCTTTTTCGATGCGATCCGCCCCTACCGCCTGGTCTAAGGAATGACGCAGCATCATGGCGACGCTGAGAATCGTCGCCAGTGGATTCGCCTTGTCCTGCCCGGTGATGTCCGGCGCGCTGCCATGGACCGGCTCGTACATGCCAACTTTGCCGCCCAAACTCGCCGACGGCAGCATGCCGATGGAACCCGTCAGCATGGCGGCTTCGTCGCTCAAAATATCGCCGAACATATTCGTGGTCACCAGCACGTCGAATTGGCGCGGGTTGCGAATCAGCTGCATGGCGCAATTGTCGACGAGAATATGTTCAAGCTCGATGCCGGCGTAGGCCTCGTGTTTGTGAAGGCGAGTCACCACCCTGCGCCACAGTTCGGTGACCTCGAGCACATTGGCTTTATCGACCGACGTGACTTTCTTGCGCCGCTTTTGCGCCGCTTGAAACGCGACGTGAGCGATCCGTTCGATCTCCGGCGTCGTGTAAACTTCCGTATTCACGCCGCGCTCGGTGCCGTCCGGCAATGTCGTCACGCCCTTGGGTTGGCCGAAGTAGATTCCGCCGGTCAATTCCCGCACCACGAGCATGTCCGTGCCCTCGACCACTTCTCGCTTCAACGTCGAGGCCGAAGCCAGCGCGGAAAATAATTTTACCGGACGGAGATTGGCGAACAAACCCAATTCTTGACGTAACGCTAACAGCGCGCGCTCGGGGCGAATCGAATAATCGAGCCCGTCCCACTTAGGCCCGCCCATGGCGCCGAGTAAAACGGCATCGCTCTGCTTGGCTAAGTTCAAAACCGCATCGGTGAGCGGTTTGCCGTGGGCGTCGATGGACGCGCCGCCAACCACGCCGGGCTCCAACTCAACGGTGAAACCGTAAAGTTTCGCTATTTGATTTAGAACCTGAGTGCCCTCGCCCATTACCTCAGGGCCGATGCCGTCGCCCGGTAAAACCGCGATCTTGTAGTTCATGGTCCTTCTTTCTCCACCGCCTGCCGATAATGTTTTCGCTCTTCCATTTTGTTGAGCGCGTTCACATACGCCAAGGCGCTCGCCATAATCACGTCGGTGTGCGAACTCTGGCCCGACACGCGGATGCCGTCGTCCTCGATCAGGCACGATACCTCGCCCTGCGCATCCGTGCCGCCGGTAATGGCGTTGACGGAATAACGCACCAACTGCGAGCGCGAGTCGGTGATTTTGCTGATCACTTTGTAACACGCATCGACAACGCCGTCCCCCGAGGCATGATCCATTTTTTCACCACCGTCCACGCGCATCTTGATGGTTGCGGTCGGGATACCGTCGGTGCTGGAACTAAAGTTCATGTAGAGCAGCTCGAACTTGTCCGGCCGCCCGGGGACGCGGAGAACTTCATCGGCGACAATCGCTTCAATATCCTCGTCGTAAACGTTTTTCTTTTTGTCGGCGAGCTCTTTGAAACGCACGAAAGCTCGGTTCATGTCCTCTTTGTTCAAATTGAATCCGAGGTGCTTCAGCCGCTCGTCGAAGGCGTGTCGTCCTGAATGTTTACCCATCACCAGCCGGTTACCGGGAATCCCGATGGATTCCGGCGTCATGATTTCATAGGTCTGCTTATGCTTGAGCACGCCGTCTTGATGAATGCCGGCTTCATGGGCAAAGGCATTGTCGCCGACGATCGGTTTGTTGATCGGAATCGCAATGCCGGTCACTTGCGACAGCAAACGCGAGGTCGGATAGAGCTGCTCGCTGATCACGTTGGTATCGAGATCGAGATAATTTTTGCGCGTGCGCAGCGCCATCACCACTTCTTCCAATGAAGTGTTGCCGGCGCGCTCGCCGATGCCGTTGATGGTGCACTCGATCTGGCGCGCGCCGTTGTGCACCGCGGCGAGCGAATTGGCCACCGCCAAGCCGAGATCGTTGTGGCAATGAGCGCTCCAGATTACCCGGTCACCGCCGGCAGTACGCTCGATTAGGTTGGCGATCAAGGCGCCGAATTCCGAAGGAATCGCGTAACCGGTGGTGTCCGGGACGTTGATGGTCTTGGCGCCGGCGCGGATCACTTCGCGAAATATTTGCAGCAAAAACTCCGGATCGCTGCGCGACGCGTCCTCGGCGGAGAACTCTACATAATCGGTAAACTGTTTGGCGTAAGTCACCGCTTTGACCGCGGCTTCGACGACCTGCTCGCGACTCATGCGCAGTTTATGTTTCAAGTGAATGTCGGACGTCGCGATGAAAGTATGAATACCCGGGTTTTTAGCGCCCTCGACCGCTTTCAGAGCCCGGCTGATGTCCCCTTCCTGCGCCCGGGCCAAGCTCAACACGCGCGGTCGGCTGACTTCTTTTGCGACTCGCCGAACCGACTCGAAGTCGCCGTCGGACGAGGCCGCAAACCCGGCTTCGATCACGTCGACGCCGAGTTTTTCCAACTGGCGCGCGATCACGACTTTTTGCTCGACGGTCATGCTCGCGCCCGGCGACTGCTCGCCGTCGCGCAAAGTGGTATCAAATATTTGCACGACATTATCTTGTTCTTGATTGTTTGCCTTCATTTTAGCGTCTCCTCTCACGTTGTCCGCTGGCCCAACCCAGAAATGAAAACTCCCGCGGCAGGGCCAACGGGAGTTTTTTTGTTTTTACCTGAGCAGGATGTTACGGCGATTCTTTAACCGCCTCCCGGCTCAGCTCCCGTCTGTGCTTAAGCGCCGTTAAGCACCATAATAAGGGCCCGGATAACGTGTACAGTAAGACAATCGTAAAAAACATAATATGTCTCTCGGCGATGATCAGTGTAATCAAAATCAAGCCGGAAACCAACATCCAATGGGGATGACGCTTTCTGATATCGTTGTTCTTAAGGGTAAAGTACGGAATGCTGCTCACCATCAGCGCTGCCAAGCCGTAAACGACTAGCAAGAATACCAGGTGGCGGTTCGGTGCAGTGGCGCCATCGAGGTAGTTATACAAAATAATAGAGGACGTAATCATTTGAGCCGCCGCCGGGATCGGCAAGCCGACAAAATGATTCCTCGTCAAACCCTGCGCTTGCACGTTGAAGCGCGATAATCTAAGCGCGCCGCAAACCACATAGGTCGAGGCCGCCAACCAGCCCCACGTCTGCCACGGCAACAGCGCCCAGAAGTAAACTAAAACCCCCGGCGCGACACCGAAGGCGACAACATCGGCGAGTGAGTCGAATTCGACGCCAAATTGGCTGGTAGTTCGGGTCAAGCGGGCAACATAGCCATCGACGCCGTCGAACACATTCGCCAATAAAATCAGCAATGCCGCGTTAACGTATTCGCCGTGAAACGTTGCGATAATCGAAAAGAAACCGCACATCAAGTTGCCGGCGGTAAATAAACTCGGGATCAGGTAAACGCCCTTGCGCAGCTGATCCGAGCGCATACGCTGGCGCAACGGCACTCGCGGCTTGCCGCGCCGGCGCAGCAAGCGAACTTTTGTCGAGCCGGAAAACTGTTCGGGGTCCGGCGCATTCATCGCGCTCATACAAACCTCCCGATTATTGTTTCACCGCCTTTGACTCTCTGCCCTTCGATAACTTCTACCGAACAGCTGGCAGGCAAATATGTGTCGGTTCGCGACCCAAACATAATCAATCCGAATCTATCACCGCGCTTAAGATCATCGCCTCGTTTGACCCGGCAAACAATACGCCGGGCCAATATCCCGGCAATCTGCACAACGCCGATAAAGCGCGCGCCGCTGCAAAGGATCTTGAGCGCATTTTGTTCATTGCGCTCCCAGGCGTCGGCTTTGTAGGCCGGGAGAAATTGCCCCGGTTGATACTGTACCGCGTCAATCTTTCCCGCTACGGGCACACGGTTGATGTGCACGTCGAGGGGTGAAAGAAAGATGCTGATTCGAGTTGCCGCGCCGTCAAACATGCCGCCCGCAGACGCCGGTGCGATGCTGACCACTTTGCCATCAGCCGGTGAAACAATCAGATTGTCGCCGGCGGGAACCACGCGTTCAGGATCGCGAAAAAATGCCGCCACGGCGAGCGTCAAAACCGCCAGCAAACTGCCCAGCAAGCTCCAGCCGATCCCAAGAGCGATCAGCGCCGCAATCGCAATGGTCGCAATAAGCGGATAGCCTTCGCGAGCGATTCTCATACGGAAATTCGGCCGCAATCCATGGCGACTAATTCTTGCTCTTATCGACCAAGCGGTTCTGCGCCAACCAAGGCATCATGGCGCGCAAGCCGGTGCCGACTTTTTCCAATGGATGATTCGCCGCTTCCTTGCGCAACTCCGTGAAGCGCGGCATGCCGCATTTGTACTCGTTAATCCATTCCTCGGCGAACTTGCCGGATTGGATATCTTTCAGCACCTTTTGCATCGCTTCGCGCACCTCGGGACCGATAATCTTGCTGCCGCGCGTCAAGTCGCCATATTCCGCCGTGTTGCTGATCGAGTAGCGCATGTTGGTCAGGCCGCCTTCATAAATTAAATCGACGATCAGCTTGACCTCGTGAACGCATTCAAAGTAAGCCATCTCCGGCGGATAACCGGCATCGACCAAAGTATCGTAGCCGGCTTGAATCAACGCGCACAAGCCACCGCAGAGAACCGATTGCTCGCCGAACAGATCGGTTTCCGTTTCGTCTTTGAAACTGGTTTCGATCACCGCCGCGCGCGCGCCGCCGATGGCGCTGGCATAGGCAAGACCGATTTTTGTCGTGTCTTTCGATGGATCTTGATGAACCGCGAGCAGACACGGCACGCCGCGTCCTTTTTGATACTCGCTGCGAACCAGATGTCCGGGGCCTTTCGGCGCGACCATGAAGACGTTGACCCCGACTGGCGGCACAACGCGCTTAAAATGAATATTGAAACCATGGCCAAACGCTAAGTAGTTGCCGTCTTTAAGTCCTGGCCTAATTTCTTTCTCATAAGCTTCGCCTTGCAATTCATCAGGCAAAAGCATCATCACGATATCGGCAGCAGCCGCGGCGGCGGCGGTTTCAGCGACTTTAAGGCCGGCGTTCTCAACTTTCGGCCACGAAGTACTGCCGCGTTTCAGACCGACGATGACTTCGACTCCAGAGTCGCGCAGATTATTGGCATGGGCGTGACCCTGGCTACCGTATCCCAGCACGGCAACTTTTTTACCCTTCAGAAAGCTCAAATCAGCATCGCGATCATAATAGACTTGCATGTTTTTACTCCTGTGAATTTAACCCCTTCTACTATGCCGACTGGACCTTGCTAAGTCAACGGCAAGTGCGCGTAAGACAACGACTTTGGTAGATTGGATGGGGTCGCTGATGGACAGGAATAAGAGCCGGAGAATCAGTTCCCCCGATCAGATCGTAACCTTTTTCGCGCAAGCAGCGGTTAACGACATTCTTATACGTCGGCGACAGTTCCCGAGTTGCTCGTGACACTGTGAATCAAAAAATCTTAGCATTATCCCCTCGCCCTCGCCTACTAGCTAAGCTATTCCGTCCGCGCCGTGAACTCATTGTTAGACGTGCCAAGCCGGAGCGAATCTTATCAGAATTCTCTTGAAGCTACGCCTTCCTGGGTGCTAAAAAAAACTATCTGTTGACGTTAAGGGAGGACGAGCGAAGCGATGAGAGCGACAAGAAAATTATCCTTGGGAGCCGTCGCGGCGACGTTTCTTATGTTCGTCGGCGCGTGCGGCAAAGCCGAAGAGGATTCCAAAGGCCCGGCCGAGAAAGCTGGCGCCGCAATTGACCAAGCAGTGGACCGGGCAAAGGAACAGACCGGTCAGGCGATGGAAAAAGCTGGCGACACCATCAAAGACGCCGGTAGCAAGTTAAGGAAGTAGTTAAGGACGCTACGGCCAAATCGACGGATATGAAGTAGTCACAACCGTTGGCAATCGAGAAAGAAGCTCGGTAACTCCGAAAACCTCGATAGAAGGCTTGGACTGATCTTAATTTTTCAGCAGCGCGGGTTCACGCCGGGGAAAGGCGGTGCGGGTGGTCTCGCGCGAGATCGCGATGCGCCCGGTGCGGATCAACTCTTTGATACCGAGGGGCTTGAGCATATTGATCATCGCCTCGACTTTTTCAGTATCGCCGGTGATCTCGATGGTGTACGTCGTTGCCGAGGAATCGACGATATTGGCGCGAAAGATCGCCGCGATCCGAATCGCTTCATCGCGGTGCGCAGGTTTCGTGTGCACTTTGATTAACGCGGTCTCGCGGTCGAGAAAGTGCGTCTCGGTCAAGTCGACGACTTCTAACACTTCGACGACTTTGTTGAGTTGCTTCATGATCTGCTCGATGATGCGGTCGTCACCGTCGGTGACGATGGTAATCATCGACGTCGACGGATCTAACGTCGGCGCAACTGACAGACTCTCGATATTATAGCCTCGGGCACTAAAGAGTCCGGCGACTCTGGCGAGCACGCCGAACTTGTTCTCAACGAGAACTGATATGATATGTTCCATTCGCGAAAAAATTAGGCAGGAAGCTCACCCTCGCCCTCATCCACCTTTCTCTTACGTGATCCACCTTTGCGTGCCAGTTTAAGCTCCGGCGGATCTTCAAGCATCATCTCATGCTGCGCCCCGCCGGCGGGAATCATCGGATAGCAGTTCTCGTACGGGTCGGTATGAATATCCATCAGCACCGGGCCTTTATGTTTCAAGCCTTCTTTGAGCACCGGCTCGACTTCGCCGGGTTTGAGCGCGCGCAGTCCGACGATGCCGTAGGCGTCCGCCAATTTGACGAAATCCGGCGTCTTACCAAGAACACTCGCCGAGTAGCGACCTTCATAGAAAAGATCTTGCCATTGGCGCACCATGCCGTGCACGCCGTTATTGAGCAGAACGATTTTCACCGGCAACTTGTGCAGCGCGGCAACCACCAGCTCCTGCAAATTCATCTGGAAGCTGCCCTCACTAGTGATACAAAGCACTTGCCGGTCGGGAAAAGCGACTTGAGCGCCAATGGCGGCCGGAAATCCAAAACCCATCGTGCCGAGTCCGCCTGAAGTCAGCCATGTGCGCGGCTTATATCCCTTGAAATATTGCGCCGCGAACATTTGGTGCTGGCCGACATCGGTGGCAACGATCGCGTCGCGCTTGGCTAGGTCGTAGAGCTTTTCGATGACGTACTGCGGCTTGATGACCTTATCATCCTGCTTGTAGGTCAACGGATGAGTTTTTCGCCACTCTTCGACCTGTTTGATCCATGGCGCGCGATAAGCTCTCATGCTCGCCGCATTGCCATCCATGGAACGCAGAATGACGTTCATTTGTCGAAGCACAGGTTTGACATCGCCGACGATCGGAATATGCGCGTGAAAAGTTTTCTTGATCGATGTCGGATCGATATCGATATGAATCACTCGGGCTTCCGGGCAAAACTCGGAGAGTTTGCCGGTAACGCGGTCGTCGAAACGAGCGCCCACGGCGATTAGCAGATCGGCATGATGCATCGCCATATTGGTCCAGTAGCCGCCGTGCATGCCGAGCATGCCGAGCGACAACGGATGATCGCCCGGAAAGCTACCGAGTCCCATCAACGTCATGGTCACGGGGATTTGCGTGATTTCCGCCAACTCGCGAATCTCTTCAGCGGCATCGGAAAACACCGCGCCGCCACCGACGTAAATAATCGGCTTCTTCGCCTTCATGATTTCTTCGGCGGCTAGCCTGATATTTTGCTTGCTGCCAACCACCCCTGGGTTGTATCCGCGCAGATTGACTTTGTCGGGGTACTTGAACTCCGCTTTGGCGATGCTGACATCCTTCGGAATATCGACCAACACCGGTCCCGGCCGGCCGCTGGTGGCGATGTAAAACGCTTCCTTGATCGCTTGGGCGAGATCGTTAACGTCTTTCACCAGCACATTGTGCTTCGTACAAGGACGACTAATGCCGACGTTATCGGCCTCTTGAAAAGCATCGTTGCCGATCAGATCGGTCGAAACTTGACCGGTGAACGCAACCAACGGCACGGAATCCATGTAAGCATCGGCCAAGCCGGTAACGATGTTCGTCATCCCAGGGCCGGAGGTCACCAAGACGACGCCGGCTTTGCCGGTCGCTTTGGCATAGCCTTCGGCCATATGAGCCGCGCCTTGTTCATGGCGCGTGAGGATAAACTCGATGTCTTTGCGCTGGCACAAGACGTCGAAAATCTTTAACACCACTCCGCCGGGCAAGCCGAAAACGGTTTTCACCCCTTCGCACTTTAGCGACTCACAAAATATCTCCGCGCCCGTCATCTTCATACAATCCTTTAGCGAAACCGGCAGCTACCGGTATTTTCCTAGAAGCTCCATGATCCGATCCTTGCCGATCAGTTTTAGCTTCTGAATTTTTTTCATCTCCAATTCTTCTTCAGGAGACAAAATATGTTTATGCTGAAATTCAGCGAGCTTTTTTTCAAGCTCCTGGTGCTCATGATAAAATTTCTTCAACTCTGGATCCTTGTCCAGCAGGGAGACAATCGTTTGTTCTTCTCTATGCTCCATACGGCGCCTCCTAATTTTATTTTTTTGGCTTCGAGCGGGCCTCAATTTAACTTACGCTAAACTCTTTGTCAACGTAGTTTTCCATATAGCATTTCAACAAGTTAGCACTGACAATGCGCTTTTGCTTTGAGCTTCCGACGAACGCAAATAAAGCGGCACAAGAGTAGCCAAATCGTCCTCCGCTGGAGCGCCCAAGCGCGTCTGAGCGAGCTCCGCGACCCGGCGCGCCACCGTAGAACATTCAGTCTCGGCGGCGATGCGTAGCCGCGCGCCGAGGGATTGCAACAAAACTTTATCATAAGCCTGGGCGCCGTCACCGATGACGGTACACCCATCATTTTGACGCGCGCTTTGAATCATCTCAATAGCGTTTGTCATCGACATGACGCCGTCGTCTGACAACCGCATGAGATTACCGTTCACGCGGCGAAACAGCGCAGCGTAGACTTCTCGTTTGCGCGCGTCGAGCATCGCACAAATAAGCTCGCCGGTGTCGCAAACGCGAGAGGCTTGCGCGTGCAGTGTCGAGATGCCGACCACCGGGATACCTAGTTCGTAGGCAAGCCCTTTGACCGTCGCCAACGCGATCCTCAATCCGGTAAACGATCCGGGACCGATCGACACGGCAATACCATCAAGCTCAGACAAGCAAAGCTTTGCTTGGTCGAGAACGGCTCGAATCAGCGGCAGAATGATCTCGGCGTGATTACCTTTGGGTGCAATCGCGAGGTTTTCAGAAACTTCACTGTTTCTGTTATAGAACTTTTCAGCGACTGGCTGGTGATCATCGATTAACGCGACGCTCGCGGTCGTAGTGGCGGTATCGATGCCGAGAATTCTCATCCACCAACCTGTTTTTCAAAAAATCGGACGATGTCATTATAGAAAGCGTAGACCATGAGCAGCGCCAGAAGGCAGATGCCGACCTGTTGCGCCATCTCGCGATATCTAACCGCTACCGGCTTACGAATCACCGCCTCGACTAGAAAAAACAACAGGTGACCGCCGTCGAGCACGGGCACCGGCAAGAGATTGAGCACACCCAAGTTGATGCTCAACACCGCCAAGAAGGCCAAAAAGCTGCCGAGTCCTTCTTGCGCCTGCTGGCCGGCCATTTGCGCGATCAAAATCGGTCCGCCGATGTTGCGCGGCGACACGTCGCCGACAATCATCTTGTAGAAGGCTAGTAATGTAAGCTTCGAATAATCGTAGGTTTGGTAAAATGCTCGGACAATGGCTAGACCTGGGTTGCCTTTTTCGAGGCTCACTTGACTGCCGATGCCAATCATCCAATCATCTTTACGTTCACCGAAAATATTTTTGCCTTCCTTTTGAGTCGGCTGTACCGTGACATTGACCGTTTCGCTGCCGCGGCGAATCTGAAGTTCGAGAGGTTTGCCAGCGCTCGCTTTGATGCCACCCGAAAGCTCTTCCCACTGCTCGACCGTCTTGCCATCCAGGGAAATAATCCGGTCCCCTTTTACGATACCGGCCTTCTCGGCCGGAGAGCCTTTCTCCACGCCGCTCACTTGCGTCGACATCACGGGCACGCCGTAAAACGTATAAACCACCATCAGCAGCAATACGGCCAAGAGTAGATTAAATCCCGGCCCGGCGACCACGATGGCGATGCGCTTGAGCAAGCTCTTGTGGGCGAACGACTTTTCCCGGTCACCGGGTTGTACTTCTTGATCGGGATCTTCGCCGACCATCTTGACGTAACCGCCGAGGGGAAAGGCGCTCAAGGCATACTCGGTTTCGCCCTTTTTCCTCACCCAAAGCTTGGGGCCGAAGCCAACGGAAAATGTGATCACGCCGACGCCGGATAGTTTCGCCACCAAAAAATGGCCGAATTCGTGAAAGACAATCAGCACACCGAGGCCGATAATAGCGGCGACGACGGAATAAGCGAAACTTTCCATTCAATAAGCTCCTTAATCGATTTCAGCCGATCAACGAATTTGCCTGTGCGCGAGCCCAACGATCCACGTCCAGGACCGTCCCAACGTCTCGCGCCTGACCGTTGATGTGGCGCTGCAAAGTTTTATCAATTATACGATGTATTTCGCGAAATCCTATCCTGCCGCTCAAAAATGCCGCCACCGCCACTTCATTGGCGCCGTTCAGCGCGGTCGCCATCGTGCCGCCTGCACGCAACGCCCCATAAGCCAAAGATAGCGCGGGAAAGCGTTTGTGCTCCACGGGAAGAAAGTTTAACTCGCCGTGTTGGGTCAGGTCCAGCGGGCTCCAGCTGCCTTTCAGCCGGTGCGGAAATGCCAAGGCATAAGCGATTGGGATGCGCATATCGGCAATGCCGAGTTGGGCCATGACCGCGCCGTCTTGGTAGCGCACCATGGAATGAACCACGCTTTGGGGATGGATCACCACCTGGATATTGTCCGGCACCATGTCGAACTCCCAGCGAGCTTCGATCACTTCCAACCCCTTGTTCATCATCGTCGCCGAGTCGATGGTAATTTTTTGTCCCATCTTCCAATTTGGATGCTTCAGCGCCTGGGCGATGCTGACGTGGGCCAAACGGTTGAGCGGCATTCGTAAGAACGGCCCGCCGGAAGCGGTCAGAATAATTTTGTCGACGTCGCCCCGTTCATTGCCTTGCAGGCACTGAAAGATCGCACTGTGCTCGCTATCGACGGGCAGCAGACGCACACGCTTTTTTTTAGCCGCCTTGATGAATATTTCACCGGCCATAACGAGCGCCTCTTTGTTGGCGAGGGCGATCTCTTTACCCGCCAACAAACCATTGAGCGTCGGCATCAGACCGGCGCCGCCGACAATCGCCGCCAAGACCACATCGACATCAGCGGCGGTCGCCACGGCCGATGCACCGGCCTCACCGTGTAGGATTGTGACTTTAGTATTGCCCAAGAGTTTGCGCAGCCGCGGCAGATCGGCTTCGTGTTGAATCGCGACACATTTGGGTTTGAACTCCTTCACCTGTTTGGCTAACCGAGTAAGATTCTTGCCCGCCACCATGCCGTGGATCTTGAATAGATGGGGAAACTCGCGCACCAATCGCAGCGTGCTCACGCCGATGGAGCCGGTCGAACCGAGCAGCGCAATTGTCCTCATGAATGAAACATCCTCAAATAGACAGCGGTGAAAGCCGCCGGGAAAATCAAGCTGTCGAGCCGATCGAGTACTCCGCCGTGGCCCGGCAACAGCTTTCCGGAATCTTTAACGTGATGAACACGCTTGATCCAAGACTCGAAAAGATCACCAACCTGCCCCAGCACACTGACCGCGACCGAGAGCAGAAAAATTTCCCACCAGGAAATTCGCTCGAAGGCCAAAGCGGCAGCGACAAAGCCGCCTAAGACAGCCCCCACCACATAACCGCAAGCCCCTTCGACAGTTTTCCCAGGGCTCAAGTGCGGTGCCAACTTGCGGCTACCGAAACGGCGACCGATAAAGTAAGCCGCACTATCACCGGCCATGACGACCAAGAAAAGCCAAAACACCCAGGCGCGGCCGTTGGGTTGACCAAATAATAAAATCAAATGCGGCAACAGGTAGCCGATATAGAATCCGCCGATGGCAGTCCAAGACCAAGGGTTTAATTGGGGTTCGACGACGTGACGATAAAAAAGCAAAGCCGCGAAGACGCAGATCAGTGCCAAGGCGAGCAGATTGGTGTAAACCGAAGCGTCGACGGCGAGCGTTAGCTGCGCCAACCCAAACCCGCTCAAGATACCCGCGGCCCGCCCCAACGAATGTTGCGGGAAAACCATGGCATAAAACTCCCATAACGCGGCGAGTGTCAACAACGAGAAAAATCCTGAGAACACAAAAAACGGACTCCAGCCGACCAACCAAACTAACAGCGGAATGCCGACCCCCGCGGTGGCCACTCGCAACCTAAGATTGGCGTCCACCGGCCTCCAGCTGCGGCGTGGCAACTTCGTCGACTTGCTCGTCGGTACGGCCGAAGCGGCGGCGGCGGCGCTGATACTCAAGCAGAGCCTGCAGATATTCCTTCTCGCGGAACTCCGGCCAAAGGGTGCTAGTCACGTAAAGCTCGCTGTAAGCGATCTGCCAGAGAAAAAAATTGCTGATGCGCATCTCACCGCTGGTCCGAATCAACAGATCGGGATCGGGAACACCGGCGGTATCGAGGCGGGCGCTAACCAGGCGCTCGTCGATATCGCCCAGTTCGCATTTTCCCTCGCGGGCGTCTGCAGCGATGCTCTTAACCATGCGCACGATATCGTCCCGGCCACTGTAGCTGAGGGCCAGAATCACGGTCATTCGCTGGTTGTCGCGGGTCATCTCGATGACGTTTTCCAGCGCGCGCCGAACGCTCTGGGGCAAGCGGCTACGATCGCCGACCGCGAGCAGACGAATACCGTAGCGCATCATCTTCGCCTGCTCGGCGGCGAGATAGTGTTCCAGCAAGCCCATCAACGCGTCAACTTCATCGTCGGGGCGAAACCAGTTTTCGGTGGAGAACGCGTACAGTGATAAGTAACGGATACCGATCTTGCGGCTCATTTCGACGATGACTCGGACCGAAGTCTTCCCGCGGCGATGCCCCTCAATGCGGTTCTTACCGCGGGATTTGGCCCAACGGCCGTTACCATCCATGATAATGGCGATATGGGCGGGCAGGCGGTTCTTGTCTAAGCCGTCTAACTCCATTGCGACCTTGGCAAGTGCGGATTCATCGCGGCGACAAGTTACGCTAAACGGCCGGGAAAAACTGGGCGTCAAACCGAGGATAGAAGAGTAACAGCCAGACAGCGGACCTATACCGCCATGACCTCTTCTTCCTTGCCTTTGACAATGTGATCGATCCGGCCAATGAAATCATCAGTAATTTTCTGCACTCGCTCCTGGCCATGCTTCGCGTCATCGGCAGTAATTTCTTTTTTCTTTTCGGCTTCTTTCAAATGTTCGATGCAAACACGACGGTGATTGCGCACCGAGACGCGATACTCTTCGGCGATGCGCTTGACATGCTTGACCAATTCCTTACGCCGTTCTTCAGTTAATTGCGGGATGGGAATACGAATGACTTTGCCGTCGTTATTAGGGGTCAAACCGAGGTCGGACTTGAGTATTGCTTTCTCGATTTCCACCATCGCGCTGCGGTCAAAAGGCTGAATCACTAACAACCGTGGCTCTGGCGCGCTCAAGGTCGACAGCTGGTTGAGCGGGGTCGAGGCGCCGTAGTAATCAACGACGATATGATCGAGCAGGGCCGTCGACGCTCTTCCCGTGCGCAGCTTGGTGAGTTCCTTACGCAGCGCACCCACCGAACCTTCCATTTCCTTTTGCAGCTGAGTGAAAACCGCTTCGTTCATCGCTTTCCTCCGCTGACCAGTGTACCGATCGGATCACCCGACACGACCCTTTTGATATTACCCTTCTCCATAAGATTGAAAACGATAATCGGCAAATTGTTATCCATGCAAAGCGAAATTGCCGTGGAATCCATCACCTTGAGCTCGCGGTTGAGCACCTCGATGTAGGTCAGCTCCTCGAATTTAGTCGCGTCGGCAACCTTTAAAGGGTCGGCGTCGAAAACGCCTTCTACTTTGGTCGCTTTGAGAATCACTTCCGCGCCAACTTCCATGGCGCGCAAACTCGCGGTGGTATCGGTGGTGAAATAAGGATTGCCGGTGCCACCGGCAAAAATCACCACGCGGCCTTTTTCCAGATGGCGGGTCGCGCGCCGGCGGATATACGGCTCCGCCACTTGACGCATCTCGATCGCCGATAAGACCCGGGTCGAAACCCCCAATTGCTCCAACGCATCCTGCAAGGCCAGACTGTTAATCACGGTCGCCAGCATTCCCATCGTATCGGCGCTGGCGCGGTCCATGCCGATCTCGCTCGCCACCGCGCCGCGAAAAATATTTCCGCCGCCGACAACCATGGCGAGGTCACAACCCATCGCTTTTACATCTTTGATCTCTTGGGCGAAGGCTTTGATGGCGTTGCCATCGATACCGAAATTTTGCGGACCGGCAAATACTTCGCCGGTAACTTTGAGCAGGATGCGTTTATACTTGAGGGCGCCGTTGTTCATGAAACCCGACCCAATCGATTACTCTTTGCCGACACCTTCGCCAAGATGGTAGCGCGAGAAGCGGCGAATCTGGATATTCTCGCCAAGCCGGGCGATGGCATCGTTCACCACATCGATGACTTTCTTGTCCGGGTCTTTGATAAATGATTGTTCGAGCAAGCACACTTCGGAGTAAAATTTATCAATTTTGCCATCGACGATTTTGTCGACGATTTTTTCCGGTTTGCCTGACTCTAACGCCTGCCGGCGGTAGATTTCTCTTTCCTTGTCCAAGTCGGCTGCGGTCACTTCTTCACGTCGCACGCAGAGCGGACTGGCCGCGGCGATCTGCATGGCAACGTCTTTCAATAACGCTTGAAATTCAGCCGTGCGCGCGACGAAGTCGGTTTCGCAATTGATTTCCACCAACACGCCGATCTTACCACCGGCGTGAACATAAGCGCCCACCGCGCCATCGCTCGCCGCACGATTGGCTTTCTTGGCCGCCGCGGCGAGCCCTTTTTGGCGTAAATAGTCGAACGCTTTCTGCATGTCCCCGCCGGTTTCGGCGAGGGCTTTTTTACAATCCATCATGCCCGCGCCGGATTTTTCCCGGAGGTCTTTGACCATGCTTGCAGTAACTTCCATCGAAACTAAACTCCCGCCGCGGCGCTTTCCGCCATCGACGCCGCCGAGACCTCCGCGGCTCTATCCTCGTCTTTTCCCTTGACGAGGGATTGCTCGTAAATCGTTTTGCCTTCGATTACCGCTTCGGCAATCGCCGAGCAGAAAAGTCGAATCGCGCGAATCGCATCGTCGTTGCCCGGCACCTTGTAGTCGATCATATCTGGATCGCAATTGCTGTCGATCACGGCGATAACGGGAATGCCGAGCTTGCGCGCCTCCTTGACGGCGATTTCTTCCTGCTTGGGATCGATTACGAAGATCGCATCGGGGAGCTTGCGCATGGTCTTGATGCCGCCGAGCGACAGCTCAAGTTTGTCTTTTTCGCGTCTCAGACCGAGCATTTCTTTCTTGGTCAACGCCTCGACGATTTTCGGATCGTTTTCCATCTCCTCAATTTTACGCAAGCGATCGATACTCTGCCGAATCGTCGAAAAATTGGTCAGCGTGCCACCCAACCAGCGGTTATGCACATGGAACATGCCACAGCGTGCCGCCTCTTCTTTAATCGCGTCCTGCGCCTGCTTTTTAGTACCGACGAATAGTATATGTCCGCCCGACGCCGCGAGGTCGCGCACCACTGCTTCCAATTCCTTGAACATCGTCACCGTTTGCTGCAAGTCGATGATATGAATGCCGTTGCGGGCGCCGAAAATATAAGGCTTCATCTTCGGGTTCCACCGGCTGGTTTGGTGGCCGAAGTGAACTCCCGCCTCGAGTAACTGTTTCATGGAAATGTCGCCCATCCGATTCTCCTTTGGTTTTGTCCTCCCCTCCCGTCAGCTTACCGCCGCACCCGTTGGGCACCGCGACGGCAATCGGAGAGGGTGTGAATTATTGATAATCAGCGATGCTTTCGCTGGCTCCCAAAGCATCGCTGCGCAGATCGTCGCCAACATCTAGGGGTCGCGGCAACGTGCGATTTTTAACAGAGTTCGCCGGCCTACGCAAGTTTGCGTCGCCTAGCGGCAACTATTGGCTCATTGATTCGAGGAAGTCCTTATTGGTCTTGGTGCCGCGCATCTTGTCGAGCAAGAATTCCATCGCGTCGACCACGCTCAATTGCGATAACACTTTGCGCAATATCCAAATGCGGTTCAAATCTTCCCTGGCGATTAACAACTCCTCTTTGCGGGTACCTGACTTGTTGATATCGATGGCCGGGAAAACGCGCTTATCCATTAGGCGCCGATCGAGATGAACCTCCATGTTGCCGGTGCCTTTGAACTCTTCAAAAATCACTTCATCCATGCGGCTGCCAGTATCGATCAGCGCCGTTGCAATGATGGTGAGACTGCCGCCATCCTCGATATTACGCGCCGCGCCGAAAAACTTTTTCGGTTTATGCAGCGCGTTGGAATCGACACCACCGGAGAGTATTTTCCCGCTTGGCGGCACCACCGTGTTATAAGCGCGCGCCAAACGCGTAATACTATCGAGCAGAATAACCACATCCTTGCCATGTTCGACCAACCGCTTGGCCTTTTCGATCACCATCTCGGCGACTTGCACATGGCGAGTCGCCGGTTCATCGAAAGTCGAACTGATCACCTCGCCGTCCACCGAACGCTGCATGTCAGTCACTTCCTCGGGGCGCTCGTCGATGAGCAGCACGATCAAAATCACTTCTTTGTGATTATGCGCAATCGCTTTGGCGATATGCTGCAACATCATCGTCTTGCCGGTGCGCGGCGCAGCGACGATCAGGCCGCGTTGGCCTTTACCGATGGGCGTGAGCAGGTCAACGATGCGGGTCGTGTAATCGTCAGGCTGAGCTTCCAGACGCAACCGCTCGTTGGGATAGAGCGGCGTAAGATTGTCGAACAATATCTTCTCTCGAGCCCGCTCCGGGTCTTCGTAGTTAATCGTCTCGACTTTGAGCAGCGCGAAGTAGCGTTCACCCTCTTTGGGCGGACGGATATGGCCCGAAATAATATCGCCCGTGCGCAGGCTAAACCGGCGAATCTGGCTGGGCGATACGTAAATATCATCAGGTCCCGGCAGGTAGTTGTAATCCGGCGCTCGCAAAAAGCCGAAACCATCGGGTAGCGTCTCGAGCACACCCTCGCCATAGATATGGCCGTTTTGCTCCGTCTGCGCCTGCAAGATGGCAAAGATCAGCTCTTGCTTGCGCATATTGGCGGCGCCTTCAATGTTGAAGGTCTTGCCAATCAGCGCGAGGTCACCGATCTTCTTTTCCTTGAGTTCTTTAAGATTCAAGCTGTTGTCTTCGACGGCGGCCTCCGGCTCGGCAGCACGAGTTCTACCACGAACCATACACTGTACCTCCCCTTTTTTTACCCAAGCGCGGCTTTGAACAGTCGCCGCGTGATTTGCAAACTTCGTTGAGTTTTAAAAAAACCAATCCGCCGGCGTACCCGTCTATGGATTTTGACAGAAACGCAGGAAAATCATCGTCGCACTGGACATAGCTGTAGGGATAAGCATGCCGGGCCGACAAGCATCAGGATGCGGGCACCAATTTCTCTTTAGAAAAAACAATCAACTTTTGAACGCTTAGAGCCGCGTGAGTTCGATATTCGTGTGGGGATTAGTAAAAGAAATTGCTGAAATGAATTTTTCTTTTCTCAATACTATTGAAACGCCGACTCCTTGTCAACCCCTTTGCACCTTTCGCAGGTGAGAAATTTTGCCATGACCGATCTCATCTCGACGGCCGCGCAGATAACATAATAACACTCTCATATCTTCTGCCAATGGCGCAGTAAACTCTAATCGCTCGCCGTTGCGCACATCATTGAGGGACAAGCGTTCGGCATGGAGCGCTTGGCGCGGAAATCCCTCGACAATCGGGTCGATCGCGCCGGCGCGACCCTCGGTTTTCCGTTTATAGCCATAAATTTTATCGCCGACGATAGGATGCCCCATATCGGCTAGATGCACTCGTAACTGATGGGTTCGTCCGGTACGCGGCCGCAATCGTAACAGCGTCAGCGCGCCATGAACACGATTACCCTCATTTACCTGGAACCGCTGCTCAACGCGCCACTCCGTCTGCGCTTGGCGGAACTTATTAATAAAATGCACGCTCGACATGCGCTTTCGGTCCGAACGGTGCCGCCCAATGGGTCGATCGATACGACCATCGTCGGGCTTGATTTCGCCCCATGCCAACGCCACGTACTCTTTACCAACACTGCGGTTTTTGAACTGAGCTGCTAGCTTTTGAAAAGCGAACATATTCTTGGCGACGACCATGACTCCGGAGGTTTCCTTGTCCAAACGGTGGACGATCCCCGGCCGCCGCTCACCGCCAATGCCAGCCAGGTCCGGACAGTGATGCAAAAGCGCATTCACCAGCGTGCCCGTCGATCGACCCGCCGCTGGGTGAACCACCATGCCCGGCGCTTTGTTAATAACAAGATAGTCCGCATTCTCATGGAGAATATCCAACGCCAACGCTTCCGCTTGAATATGAGTTTCCCGCGGCGGCAAGCATTGAATCACGATGCGATCTTTAGCCTTGAGCCGCACACTCGGTTTCGTCTTCACATCATTGAGGGTTATTTGCCCCTCAAGAATAAGCCGCTGGATTTCCGCGCGGCTAAATCCAGGCCGCGTCTCCGACTCAGCCAATTCGTGCGCAAGATACACGTCCAACCGCATGCCCGCTGACTTTTCATCGATCGCTAGCGTATTAACAATCATCGGTGGGTTGCCGCGCGTCGTTGTTCATCCGTCGAGGCGCAATCCGGCAAATATTGCTTTGGCGTCGTCAACGTCGCGCTGGATTTGGCTTACCAAGCCATCGACCGAATCAAATCGATGCTCCGCGCGGATTCTCTTAACAAACGACAGGTTGACGGCTTCGCCGTAAATATCTCCGTTGAAGTTAAGAATAAAACTCTCGACCGTTCGCGGCCCGGCGCCAAATGTCGGATTGACGCCAATGCTGCTGACACTCAAATATTGGCGCTCGCCGAGCTGAAACAGCGTCGCGTAAATCCCATCCAGTGGCAATACCTCGGCGCGCGTAGATATGTTAGCGGTCGGGAAGCCGAGATCGCGTCCGCGCCGCTGGCCGCTGATCACACGCCCTGAGAGAAAATAGTAGCGGCCCAACATCGACTCGACACGGTCGACTTGGCCGTTACTGACAAGCTCACGGATGTGCGAACTACTGACGCGCTCGCCGCCGACGAGAACGGGTTCCACGGTCGCCACGGTAAAACCCAGTTCGCTGCCCCATCGCGCCAAATCGGCGACCCCACCCTTGCGTCCCTGCCCAAACCTTAGGTCCTTGCCGACCCAAATCTTGCGCGCCTTAAGCCGGTCCACCAGAACCGTCCTGACGAACTCCGCCGCGCTTAACTTGGCAAATGATAAATCGAATTTCTGGATGACGACGATATCGACGCCGAGCGCTTGGAGCAATTGCATTTTATCTTTATGGGCGAGCAGCATTCTCGGCGCCCGCTCGGGTGCGAGCACTTTCAAGGGATGAGGCTCGAAGGTCAGAACCAGCGACACCATGTCGAGATTTTTTGCCTCAGTCACCACGGCGCCGATCAGCGCTTGGTGGCCGCGATGAATTCCGTCGAAATTTCCCAAGGTCATTACCGTCCCTTGCAAAGACAGGCTTGGGTCATCGATGTGACGAAAAATCTGCATTGACTCTGATGATCAACCGACAGCGGTGCAAACGGACGAGACCGGATTATTCATGCGACGAGAAAACCGGGCGACACACTGTTGATCGAGATGTGACCCTGGAGGAATCACCGGCGGCCAAATGTTTCAGATCGGTCTCCGCGCTCGGCACGATGTTGATTCCGCAACGGTTGCACCTCGATCGCAGTTTTACTGCGAATCATCCGGACTAGGATAGTCCAACTGGAAAAGCTCTCTCAGCGGCAGAAACGGATTTCAAAAGTGCGACGCAACCGGCTGATTACGATTCGAGCGATTTGAGTCTTTGCTTCGCCCGCGGCGCTTCGGCGGAATTGGGATACTTCTCCAGCAACTCTTGCAAAACTAACCGGGCATTGAGCTTTTCGCCCAATTCGGCGAAGGCCGAACCCTGCCGAAGCAGTGCCGCAGGCACCCGCTCGGCCTGTGGATATTTGCGCCGTACTTCATCGAACTCGACGATCGCCTTGTCGAATTCTCGCAACGCAAAATGAGATTCACCGATCCAAAATTGCGCGCTCGGTGCCAGTCGACTTTTTTGATGCTTTTTTAGAAACTCTCTGAAGCGGGTAATCGCAACCCGGTAATCCTTTTTCTCAAAGTTGCGCCAGGCGCTTTCGTAGTCGCGGCGAACAATGTCGGACTCCGCTGCTTGCGCGGCTTCAGCATAACCAGCGCTCGTCGGTGAACTTTGTTGTTGCACCGCTTGTTCGGCCTGCGCCGCCTGAGCTGATTCGCGCAACTGCTTGAGCTCGTCTTCCCTGGTTTTGAGCGATTGCGCCTGCGATTTACTTTCTTCCTCGATCTTAGCCAACCGCGTTTCAAGGTTTTTCACGCGCTGATCGCCGTCGCGGCTGGTTTGGCCGATTTGCCGACCGACCTGCACACGAGTCTCATCAATGCGCTCTTTGATCGCGCTTAAATCGCCCTGCATCTGCTGAATGTTGGCGCGGGTGTCGGCGAGGCTACTACGCACCCCATCGATGTTGGTCTGAAGCGTGGTCAGATCGCCGCGTAAACGACGCTGATCGCGCTCCAGTAATTCGACCTGTTGCGGATTCACACAAGCAGACAGATAACCGGCACCGACAAGAAGCGCATATTTATAAACGGTTCTGACATTCATATGAACGCTCTAATTGCCCGAAAATTTAAGACGCCGGCTTGCCCGATGCAATCACCGAACGGGCACGTCGGTTTTGCAACCAGCAGGTTTCGACGGTTTCCTTACACACCGGAATTTCTTCACCGTAACTGATGGTCGACAAACGGTCGGCGGCAATTCCAAGGGACACTAAATAATCGCGCGCCACTTGGGCCCGTTTGGCGCCTAGGGCCAAATTGTATTCATTGGTGCCGCGCTCGTCGCAGTGTCCTTCGATCTCGACCCGTGCCGCGGCATTCGTCTTCATCCACTCGCTATTGCCGCGCAAGATACTGCGCGCTTCCTCACTCAAATCGTAACGGTCAAAGCCAAAAAAAACATCTTTTAGCGGGCTCGACGCCGGTGTTTTTGGCGACTGACCCTCTTGCAGTTGTTTCAAACTTGACTGGTCGGTATTCCCTTCCTTGGTTGGATTGCGCTGCCCTTCGCCGCTACGATCGCCGGGCGGTTTTGAACCGTCACCGGAGGACGGCAGTGAGCTGACCGGCTTGGGCCCGGTGCCAGGAGCACAGGACTGAGCCAAAAAGATCATCGCCCCGAGAAGTAAGCGACCCAACAATCGAGAATTTTTCATGAAAAATTCCTCCTCAAGTCTAGCTGAAAATTGCGCGCGATAACATGGATTGGAGAGGAAGCTAATCTAATCGAGGGGACCAGCTTGGTTTTGTATCATCGCCCCCCGAACCTGTCAATCTTCTTTGGTTTTCACCGCTCGCTTGCATGACATAAAGGTGATACCGGCCAGCGCGATTCGAGGAAAACGCGATGAACCTGCCATCCGGCGACCAGGTCGGATCTTCGCTATCGGACGACTCCGCCGTGAGCTTGCGTGGTTCGCCGCCATCGGCGGCGATGGAAAAGATTGCAAATCGGTTTCCCACCCTTCCCGTGTAGACGATGCGATCTCCTTTGGGCGACCATTCAGGAGAAGTATTGTAGCTACCGCTATAAGACAGGCGGCGCGACTTGCCGCTTTGCACATCCAATATATAGAGCTGTGGCGAGCCGCTCCGATCCGAGACAAACACAACCTGCTTACCGTCCGGCGACCAAGCCGGCGATACTTCTATGCCGGGATTTTCGGTCAGGCGCCGGATAAGATTGCCGCTGCGATCCAAGAGGTGCAGATTGGTGTTACCGCCCGACTCGAAGGTGGCGACCACGGATTGACCGTCGGGGGATAATTTTCCGCTGAGATATCTGCCGGCTACCCGAGGTGAAAACTTGACCTCTTTGCCGCTAAACAACTCAAACAGATAGAGCGTTTGATTGCGCTCCTTGAAAGAAGAATAAAGAATCGACCGTCCATCGGCGCTCCACGACGGTGACAAATTGATCGTGTGATTATCGGTGACCTGAAACTTCTCGCTGCCGTCCAAGTGCGACACGTAGATCTCTTTAAAGCGCCCGCCGCTATTGGAAACGTATGCGATTCTGGTGTTGAACACTCCGGGAATACCGGTGAATTGGTTGATGATCTCGTCGACGAACTTATGCGCGATGCGACGAAAGTCTCGGACCCGGCCGGTATAGCGCTTGCCGATCCTCTCTTTGTTTTGGTACACGTCAAAAAGCCGCAACTCGACCGCGATATCTTCGCCCTGGACCGTAAAACCGCCCTTCACTAGCCCTTCCGCGCCGATGGTCGACCAATCTTTGAAATCGAAAGCACCGAGCGTAATGCCGCTGGTCTGCGCGCTCTCGATGTAAGCGCTGCGGTCGATAACGCGAAACCATCCGGAAAGCTCCAGATCATGTACCATGGCATCGGCAATACCGGTGGATAAACGAGCTGAGTCGGCAGTGTTCGCAGCTAAATTTTTTAGCGGCGAAACCGCGATGGGAAACTTTTGTCCGCCTTGACCGACAATCTCACCGGTCACAGCGGAAGCTGCAAGCGCAAAGCTCGACTGCCCCAGGGCGACAAATAATACCGCTAACCAGACCTTCAACAGCATAATTTTACGCTCCTAAATCGCGCGGGCGGAATGTTATCTCCACGTCGGCAAAGTCCTTCCGATAGGCATCCGGCGGAGCCGGCAACGGGCTGGATTTCTTCAGCGCGCGCAGTACCGACTCGTCATAACTTTGATCACCCGAAGGCTGCACCACTTTCAGTCCGACAATTTCGCCGTTGTCTTTAATCGCGAAATGGACCACCACCGCTAGGTTGCTGCGCTGTCCCACCCACGCCCAGTTCTCTTTGATCGTGCTCATCATGCGGTTCTGATAGATGACGAAGTCCATGCCTTTGACAATGCCAGGGCCGCCGCGCCCACCTGGTCCCAAAGCAGCAGCCCCATCGCCCTCGCCGGCGCCAGTACTAAGCGCTGTTCCTTTTGATGCTTTCTGGCTGCCTTCGGTTCGCGATTTGGCGCGCTCCGCCGCGGACTGGATCAGCCGTTCGCGTACGCTATCGGCGGAGGCCGTCTCAGTCTTTTCTTCATTTTTCTGTTCTTTTGTCGCCGGTTTGATCGGTTCTTTGGTTTTTTTCTCGTTGAGCGCGAGTTTTTCCTCCGGCGGCGCTTTTTTCTCGACTACCTTGGCTTTTTCGATTTTTTCCTTTTTGATTTCAGATTTAAAAGATTCTTCCTTGGACGTAGCGGTCGATCGCTCGACCGGGGTCACCTCCGTGCCGAGATTACTACGGCCGATCCGTTCACCGCCGATGAGGTCGACCGTGTAAACCGGCGACGCTGGCGGAGTCGTGCTTGGCAGCAAGGGAACCAGGAACATGCATACGATCAAGGCGCCATGGCCAAGCAAAGAGAGCGTCAGCCACTTGGGCAGGCGGTCTTCGGCACCCATGGCCGGGAAAGTGCGTTCCCGCAAGCTGATCGTCGGCGCTGAACCATCTTCAGCCATGGTCCGCTATCCTCCCTCGGAAGCCGGCCGGGTCACCATCCCGACTTTTTCGATGCCGGCTTCTTTGATCGCTGCGATCGTCTTCATGACTACACCATAACGCACGTCCTGGTCCGCTCGCAGATAGACTTGTTTGTCGGCTTGCAGTTTGTTGATGGCACGAAGCTTTACCCCAAGCTCGCCGAGCGACATGGCATTGTCGTTAAGATAGGTCTTGCCATTCTTATCCACTGTCACGACCAACTGCTCCTGGGTTCCAGGTATCGCGCTGGCTTTGCCTTGGGGCAAATTCACCTGTACGCCTTGTTGAATGATGGGTGCGGTGACCATGAAGATGACGAGCAGCACCAACATAACGTCGACGAGCGGCGTCACGTTAATCTGTGCGATGGCTGCCCCATTACGCTGGGACGACGAATCCATGGCCATAGTAATCTCTCTATTTAGAATTCGATTCTATCATATCTTACTTAATGGTGGACCACTCAGCGGCCGGCTGAAGTGTGACTGCGCCGTGATTCCCAACCGGTCCTCCCGGTCGCTTCGATCCCCATGCATCGAGATCAATTATACCCGTTATTTTGATTACTTAAAGAAGTGACGCTCGGCGATGTTAAGAAATTCATGGGAGAAATTATCCATCTCAACCGCCAGGACTTTGATCTGCTGGACGAAAAAATTGTAAGCCATCAGCGCCGGGATCGCCGCACCCAGACCGACCGCTGTGGCGATCAACGCTTCGGCAATACCCGGCGCGACTGCCTGAATACTCGAAGAGTGTGTCATAGCCAGTCCGCGAAACGCGTTCATGATGCCCCACACCGTGCCGAACAGACCGATAAACGGCGCGGAGCTCGCGGTTGTCGCGAGAAAGGAACAATGCTTTTCCAATTTGGTAATCTCGACACTGGTCGCTCGCGTCATGGCGCGCGAAACATTATCGATGCCGCCCAACTCGGTGGTCAGATTATCGCCCAACGCCGATTCCTTCTTGGATCGCGAGACCCGAACCAATTCTTCGTAGCCGGAACGAAACACTTGACCGACGGGACTGGCGGAAAGTTCACGGCTTGCGTCGTGAATCGCCGAAAGATTACGCCGCTCCCAAAATATTTCGATAAACTTTTCCGACTCGCGCTTGGAGCGCCGAACCTGACGAAACTTCTGCGCGATAATTCCCCAACTGACCACGGAAAACAGCACCAGCAGATAGAGAATTGCTTGGACGACCAAGCCGGAGCCCCGAACCAAATCCAGGATGCCATGGGATTGAGCGACCGAAACTCCGTCTTGTAACAGTAATTGAAGAAACCAAATGGAAGTCATTGATGATTACAATGTGGCTAATTGAAAAAATATTACAAGCCTTGTAATTAGTCAATTAAGAAATCCATTTTGTCGACCACAGCGGAGTCGGAAATTCTTATGATTAAAAAACTCGCTGAATTGGACCTGCGTAACAAAACTGTTTTCCTGCGCGTCGACTTCAACGTGCCGATCGACCAGGGCAAGATCACCGAGCCGCATCGCATCGACAGCGCGCTGCCGACGATCCGGGATATCCTACAACGCGCGAATAAATTGTTGATCGCTTCCCACCTCGGCCGTCCCGACGGCAAGGTTCAAGCGAAATATAGCCTCGCTCCGGTGGCCGACTACTTGGCGCGCGCGCTCAATCGACTGGTCGTTTTGGCGCCGGATTGCATCGGCGGCGAGGTGGAGCGAATCATTAACGATCCGGCGCACCAAATTATTTTGCTCGAGAACCTGCGCTTTCACATCGAAGAAGAAAAGAACGATCGCGGCTTTGCCCAAGCACTGGCTAAACTGGCCGATGTCTACATCAATGACGCCTTCGGCGCGGCGCATCGCGCCCACGCTTCGATCTCAGGCATGGCAGAATTTTTCAAGATCAAAGGCTCTGGGCTTTTGCTGCAAAAAGAGTTGGATTACTTGTCGCCGATCCTCGCTAACCCGGAAAAACCTTTTATAACGATTTTAGGTGGCGCTAAAGTGTCCGACAAGATCGGTGTGATTAGAAACCTATTGCCCAAAGTGAGCACACTCCTGATCGGCGGTGGCATGGCCTACACGTTTCTTAAGGCCAAGGGAATTGAAATCGGCAAATCGTTAGTCGAGCTAGATAAACTCGAACTGGCGACGGAATTGATGAACGAAGCGGCGGCACATAACGTAGGTCTCATCTTGCCCATCGACCATACAACCGGAGACATCGAGAAAAAAAATCCCGCTGCTAGTGAAGGGTCGATTCCTCCCGACCGAATCGGTCTCGATATCGGCCCGAAAACGGCGGCGCAGTTCGCTGCTGAAATTCGTAAGGTGAAATTGGTGCTCTGGAACGGCCCCGTCGGTTTGTTTGAAGTCGCGCCATTCGATCAGGGCAGCCGCCTGCTCGCTAATACGCTCGCCGAAAACTATCCGCGGGTCGTCAGTGTCATTGCCGGCGGCGACACGGTTGCTGCGGTCACGGCCTCGGGTGTGGAGGATAAAATCACCCATCTCTCCACCGGCGGCGGCGCGACACTCGAGTTTCTCGAAGGCAGAGAGCTTCCCGGCATCAAGGCGCTGGAGGAGAATTTATGACCGCTCCCTTGGTCGTCGGCAACTGGAAAATGAACGGCAAACTAGCCGAGAGCGCCGTTCTCGCTAAGAGTCTTGTCAGCCACCTCAAAACCAAACCAGCCAATGCCGAGATTGCGATTGCGCCGCCGTTTACGGCACTCGCAGCAGTCGGCGATGAAGTGCGCAACAGCCCGCTGAAGTTGGCGGCACAAAACTGCCACTGGGATCCCAACGGTGCCTTTACCGGGGAAATCAGCGTGCCCATGCTCAGCGAAATCGGTTGCCACTTTGTTATCCTCGGCCATTCCGAGCGCCGACAATTTTTTCACGAGACTGACGACATGATCAGTAAAAAATTGCTCGCGGTAACGGCCCACAACATGCGCGCGATCCTTTGCATCGGCGAGACGCTGGATCAACGCCAAGCCGGTGAAACGATCGATATCGTCACGACTCAGCTCGACAGCGCGTTGAAGGGTCTAGCGAAAGGTGTTATAGAAAATCTCGCAATTGCCTACGAACCAGTCTGGGCTATCGGGACGGGGCTCAACGCCAATCCGGAGCAAGTGAGAGAAGTTCACAATCGTATTCGCATTCACCTGCAAAGCGGCTTCGGTGTTTCATCCGGGAGCGCAGTACGGCTGCTTTACGGTGGTAGCGTGAAACCGGAAAATGCCGTAGACCTAGCGCAGCTCGACGAAGTCAACGGCTTCCTAGTTGGCGGAGCGAGTTTACAGGCTGAATCGTTTTTAGCGATCGCGCATGCTTTTAATGAAAGCTGAAAGACTATGATTATCGCGATAACTATAATTCATGTGATCGTCAGCGTTGGACTGATCTTGGTGGTACTACTACAAACCGGCAAGGGCGCCGAAGTTGGCGCAGTTTTCGGCGGGTCCAGCTCGACTATTTTCGGCAGCAGCGGCGCGGGTAATTTTTTGACCCGTTTAACCACAGGTATGGCGATCGTCTTCATGATGACATCGTTGACACTTGGATACTTTGCCGGCAAGAAACCGACGGCGACTATTTTTGATAACCGCGCTCCGGTGACGGAACAGAAGGCACCTGCGCCACAATCCATGCCGGCGCCCCAGCCGAGCGGACCCACGGCCGGTTCGCCGCAAACCGAGCCCGGGGCAAAAACGGAACAAACCCAGCCAACCAAACCTTAATACGTTCAATTGCGAGGGTGGCGGAATGGCAGACGCGCTAGTTTGAGGGGCTAGTGCCCGAAAGGGCGTGCGGGTTCGAGTCCCGCTCCTCGCACCATTCCAAATAATTGAATCATCGAGCTTTCTTCTGCTTCATTGATGCAGGGTTAGGGCTCGCCATGGCATATAGCGGATTGTCTGTTGTCCTGCATCTAGCCGCCTGTTAACCGCATCAATACAGTTTCGGACCAGATTTTTGTCCAGTTGAGTAAGGCGCTGTCGATTCTTGACCTATAGCTACCTCTAGCTACCTCCCATCTTGGGGTTGATTTCATCTGAATTGCGCTCGATTCAGAATATGGGTCTTGGCCGCGCTCTGGCATAGCGCTTGCTGATTTTCCGATCGCTTTAGGAGCACCTGAATTATGAAGAAACCCGATAGCACGATTAGACTTCTAACCTTGGCCGAGGCGGCGAGCATTTTGAAAATTTCTAAACGAACGCTCCACCGCATGATCCAACATCGTCAGATCCCTGCATTCAAAGTCGGCGGGCAATGGCGTATTTTGGAAAGCCGCTTCCAAGAATGGGTCGAAGAGGAAGAGCAAACCACGCCAAAGGCTGGCTAAGGATTTGCCGGTTTAACTCTCGATCAATAAAGAGCATGTCCCCAATTCGCCAAATCCAAAGGATATCCTCTGCAATTTGACTGACTATTTGAACGATTGTTTTTCCCAGCGTGGATTTGCCTCCCGGCATCGACCCTACCTAGACCACTCGCAGTTTCACTTGCCAACCGGGGAATTGAAACCATAATTCTGCCAGTTCTTTAGCACCTGTTCCTGCAACTCCTTGGGCCAAAGATTTTCGAATGTGGCTTTTTCCGGAATGCTCTCTTTCGGCCAATCCTTCGGCCAAGTGCAATCGAAGATCACGCCTGCGGCGTCGCCGATCAGTCGTTCTTTCGGCGCCAAGAACGGCAAGAGCACGGGGAAGCCGGGAATATGCGGGACGTGATGGATGCCATTCACCGGATGACACTTGGTTGTGATCGCGTGCAGCACTTCATCCATGTTGGTCGGATCGACATCCGGTTCGACGATCACCATGTAATAGACAAATAACCCCGGTTTGGTAGCCCAGACAGAATGCGCCACCCGTCGCGCGAAATTGATAAATGGCACCTCGGTCGACACCACGCACATATGGCCAACGCCAAACGGCGGGCAGTAAACCGCATGGACAGGCAAGCCGAGCTTTTTTAGTTCGGAGTAGATTTCCGCGCCCTTGATCAACGCCGTCGCCGTCTGCCCTTCGTGCACCGGCATGCCCATGTTGGAAAAGGGCAAGATCGGATTGTTGCGATACGTGATCGCTGTGATTTTTAGAATCGGTTTGGGCGACGACTTGCCGGCCTCGTAGCCCATGTACTCGCCAAAGGGCCCTTCGGTTTTGCGCTCATGCGGCAGCACTTCGCCTTCGATGATGATTTCAGCCGACGCCGGCACTTCCAGATCCACTGTTTCACACTTTACCAATGGAATCGGCGATCCTTGCAACGCACCTGCAACGTCAACTTCATTGACGTAGGGCGGCAACATCACGCAACTGACCAGCGGAATCACCGGCTGGCCGCCGATGGCAACCGCCACGGGCATCGGCTTATTCATCGCTTCATACTTTTGATACATCTGACCGATGTGTTGCTGCATCGGAAACAGACAGCCAAGGGTGTTGCGGTCGTGCACCATCAGACGGTACATACCCCAATTCACCCACGAACTTTCCGGATCCTTAGTGATCACGGTGTGCCATGTCCCGATGTACCGTCCACCGTCGCCGCCATGGATTAAGGGAATGGGAAACTTGAGCACGTCCACCGCATCGCCGATGTCGATGTTTTCCTTGCAGGGACCCGTCTTCACTCGAACCGGTGGAATTAATTTCTCTTTGCGCTCCAGATAAGTCGACATTATTTCTTTAGCCGTCGAGGTCGGCGCCATGTTCATCGCCAGCGCGGTGCGCGCGAACTGTGCGTGGCCCGGATATTTGCTCGCGCCCAGCGGCGCGCCCAGAGCGCGAAAACCTTCTGGATAGCCTTTGACGTTCTCAAACAGCGCCGCTGGAGCGCCCAGGTCGTAAACCCGCCGGGTAATCGCCCCCATCTCAAGGTTCCAATCGACCTCGGCCTTGATGCGTTGCACCTCGTGATATTCTTCCAGAATGTCGAGGTAATCCCGCAGATCGTCGCTATGCATACAAACGTCTCCTGTACTGGCCAAGTAAACGAACCGAGGCTTGTGGAAGTGGCGGCAATCGTTCTCTACGATGAATAACTTATATCAGAAGCCGCGACGCGAAGGCAAAAGAAAACGGCAGTAGGCGGCTCAAGCGGATGATTTCGCCGCTGATCGCCAAAAACGTAGACAAAAAACTCAGAGTGATTTATATTTATAAGCTAATTCAAAAGGGGGGCAGCTATGGCAGAATCGAATAGACCCAGCGGTGTGCCGGCGGATGTGGGCGCGTATCTTGGTGCCGGCACGAAAATTAATGGCAAACTCCATTTCGAGGGCCAAGCGACCATCGACGGTGAAGTCGACGGCGAGATCGTTTCGCAGTCCCATGTGACGGTGGGACAGCAAGCGACCGTAAAGGGCAAAGTATCGGCCCAGTCGATTCTCGTGCAAGGCAAAGTGATGGCCGATGTCGTCGCTGAAAAGAAATTGGAAATTCAACCGCCAGGATCCGTGGTTGGCGACGTGACCACCCTTAGCCTGGTAATCGGCGACGGCGCAATCCTCGAAGGCCATATCTCAATGAGGAAAAACGAAGCCCGAGTGTTGCCGATCCGTCAAGACGTCGTAAAAAAAGAAGGCGTAGCTTCTTAATCGGCAAACGACGAGACAATCGTTCGCTCCTTGATGTCGACCAGTCCGCGCGCTGTTAGTCTGAGTGCAGGCAAACTCACCAACGCCGTAAGTTCAATGCACAAATGGGCTTGCCGAGAGGCGAGCCCATTTGTATTTACCGCATACGAAAGCGCTGCGATTCCTTCCCCACTTCGTGCCATGAATTCAGAGAAAATATTTCGCCGAAGGTAAATTCTAGCTTATCGTTTAGCACGCGGGCAATTAGGCGCGCCAGTTGTTCCTTCGAGCGCGCCATCGCGCCGGTTGTAACGCGAAGTGAGATTCGTTACCAAAGGTGCAGCATGACCAAGCTGCCGCGAGCGATAGTCGTCTTTCTCATTACTCTCACCTGTGTCGGCTGCGACCAAGCGACCAAGCTCGCCGCCAAACGACACTTGCAGCATGGCCCGGCATATTCTTATGCCGGCGACACCGTTCGTATAATATATGCGGAAAATACCGGTGCGTTTTTAAGCCTCGGAGCATCGCTCCCTGAACCGCTGCGCCAGCTGATATTTACGGTACTGGTCGGTGTTTTCCTTGTCGGACTAATTGCGTTTGTGCTTCTGAGTCGCGAGCTGTCTCCGTTCGCCGTCAACTGCTTATCCCTGGTCGCCGCCGGCGGCGTGAGCAACTTGATCGATCGCATCGCGTACGATGGCCGAGTCATCGATTTTTTAAATGTTGGCATCGGCCCGTTGCGCACCGGCATTTTCAATCTCGCCGATATGGCGATCACCTTCGGCGCGCTCTTTATGCTACTGGACAATTTTCGTCCTGGAAAATCTTCGACCTCGACATAGTCGGCTAAAATCGTGATCCCATCATGACAGATTTTATTCATAGGTGGTTGACCGAGTAAGCCATGCGATGGAGTTGGTTTCCAGTCGTATGGCTCGGCGGATTGTTCAATGTTATCGCCTCGCCGGCAAGCGGCGCACAAGCGTTGCGAATCGATCCCTTGACCTCGCTCTGCCGCGTCGAGGAACAAGTATTCTTCAGCTGCGCGGTCACCGGCTCGTCAAAATTAATCTCTCTCTGCGGTGCCCAATCGCTCGACGCCAGACGCGGCTATCTGCAATACCGCTTCGGCAAACCCGGCGCTGTCGAGCTGCAATTTCCCCGCGCCCGCGCCAACACGCAGCGCGTGTTTCGCTACGCCCACTACTTGCGCGCTCGGGTCGACCGCACCGAAGTAACCTTCGACAACGAAGGTTATCGCTACGTCATCTTCGATTATTACGAAGGCGACATAAAACCGCCCGGTCGAGACTCCGGTGTCCGCATGCGCCGTCACGGCGCCAATACAAAAGAAACCGAGCTCACGTGTGATAGCAAGCCGACAAGCAAGCTTCGCACCTTGGAATCCATCGTGCCGCGCGATAATGATAACCCGATGAATCAGTAAACTTCATCGGCCTGATCGGAGATAACCATGAGCACCGAGTCGCAAAACGTCGCCATCCTCAAAGGCGCTTATCAACAATGGCACGACTCCAAGGCCGGCAGCGTCGCGCACTGGCTGAGCCTGATGACCGACGACGTGCAGTTCCGTTCCCTCGCCGCCGGCGTCAAAGCAATGGAATTCACCCGGGAATCTTGTTGCAAAAATGACGTCGTCCAATATTTCGCCGGCCTGACGAGCGAGTGGGAAATGATCTATTACCGCGTCGATGAATATATCGCCCAAGGCGACCGCGTAGTCGCACTCTGTCAGGTATCGTTCAAGCACAAAAAGACGGGTAAAACTCTCGAAACGCCGAAGGCCGACTTTCATAAATTTCGCGACGGCAAGATCTGCGAGTTCTTTGAGTTCTTCGACACGGCGCGTGCCATCGAAAGCGCCACGACGAATTCGTAACGGTCCTAGCGCGAACTAAAAATTAGCGAGGCAATCGCCCAATATTTGACATCGTCCCACCGGACCACGTATGTGTTTTTGCTGAAAGGAATCTGCTTTCATGATCATCGACTGTCACGCCCACATAGTTCCGCAGAGTTGGTTTCACCCGAAGTCGCCCAAGTGGATGTTCGATTTGCCGCATCTGTTTGACGAACAGGACAAGTCCGGCGTCGACATCACGGTGTTCGGCAACAACTGGATTCGCTCTCCCGACGGCTACGATCCGTTGAAGGTTGTCCAGGAATTCAACGAGCACGCAGCCGAACTGACGGCAAAGCATCCCAAACGTTTGCTCGGTCTCGCCTGCTCCGTGCCTTACGATAGCGGGCCAATATTGAAAGAAACCGAGAAAGCGATTCGCGACTACAAGCTCAAAGGCATCATGATCAACTCAAGCACGGATGGCGAATATCTCGACTCGCCGCGGGCCACGCCGTTTTTTGAAATGGTCAGCGATCTTAACGTGCCTTTATTCGTACACCCGCCCAAGTTCACCATCGGCAATGAGAAGATGGAGATTTTTCGCTTGCCGGAGATGATCGGCCGGCCCTTCGACACGACGCTGTCGCTGACAAGATTTATCTTCACCGGCGGCTTCGAGAAATTCCCAAAATTGAAAATGGTCTGCGCCCACGTCGGCGGCGCGTTGGCGATGCTGCCGGGCCGCTATGGCTTTGGCTATGAGCTAAGAAAAGACGACAACTTCGGCCCCTGGGAGCCGGACGTAATGACACGTCCACCGGCAAGCTACATGAAACAACTTTTTTTCGACACCGTCTGCTATCATCCGCCCGCGGTGCAATGCGCCATCGATACCATCGGCATCGATCAAGTCGTCTTCGGCAGCGACACGCCGCCGGTGCCGATCACCTTGGTGCGCGCCGTCGATACGGTGAACCAATTGAAGATTTCCGACGAAGACAAACAGAAAGTTCTCGGCGGCAACGCGGCCAAATTACTAAACTTGGTCGGCTAAAAGGCGAAGTGGTAACCAACCGGACACTTTAGGCATTTATCACTTCGGAAGGACTTACTTAAAATGTCGAAGCAACTCAACCCGGGCGATGCTTTCCCGCAATTCACAGTGCCGACCGCCGATGGCCAAACGCTAAGCATTCCGACCGATCTCAAGGGCGAATATGCCGTCATTATCTTTTACCGTGGCATCTGGTGACCCTACTGCGTTCGGCAGGTCGCCGAATTCCAGGCGCACTTAGACGAATTCAAAAGCGAGAACACCGATGTCGTTGCGCTGTCGGTCGACCCGCTCGACAAAGCCAAAGAGATGATCGACAAAACCGGCGCTAAGTTTCCGATCGGCTACGGCCTCAAAGTCCCGGAGGATGCCGACAAAGTCGGCGCGTACTGGGAAGAGCGGCGAGGTATCATTCACGCGACCAATTTCACCTTGGGTCCGGACCGAAAAGTTCTTCAAGCCTGTTTCGCCACCGGCCCCATCGGCCGGATCACTGCCCTGGACGCTTTGAGTTCGATCAGAGGCACGAAGAAAAGAATGGCGCAGACCGGCTGATTAAAACCCTTTCCCCACCACCTCGCCGATGACTCGCAGCGCCTGCTCGATATCGCTGTGATCGACGTCGACGTGAGTCACCATCCGCACACGGCGCGCATCCACTGGTCCGCCGAGCAGTTTGCGCTCGCTTAATCGCTTCAAGAATTCAGTTGATCCCAGTCCAGTCTCGCCGACGTCATAGATAACGATGTTGGTCTGAACTTTTTCCGGCTTGATGCCGATGCGTGGGATATTTTCCAATCCTTGAGCAAGGAGCTTGGCATTCTCGTGATCGACGTGGAGCCGCTTCGGCCCTTCTTCCAACGCCACCAGCGCCGCGGCAGCGATCACGCCCACCTGGCGCATGCCGCCGCCGAGCATTTTGCGGATCACGCGGCAGCGCTCGATCAGTGGCTTCGAACCGACGATCATCGAACCTACCGGCGCGCCCAATCCCTTGCTGAAGCAGAATTGAATCGAGTCGAACTGCTTGGTGATTTCGGCGACGCTCTCACCGAGATGGACAGCGGCATTGAACACCCGCGCGCCGTCGAGATGGACTTTCAGTCCAGCTTCGTGCGCTCGGTCGCAGATTGCGTCGGCCAAGGGCGTCGGATAAACCGTGCCGCCCGCCATGTTGTGCGTGTTTTCCAACGCGACCATCGCTGTCTGCGGCCTCGTATAAGTCTTCTCGCGGATCGCCGGCGCGATCTGCTCCCAAGTCATGATGCCGTCCGCGGTCGGAATCACCCGCGGTAACACACCGCCAAGCGCCGCCATCGACGCCATCTCGTAGTTGTAAACATGTCCCGCCGCTTCGCAAATCACTTCCTGACCGCGCTCGGTCTGCGCCATAATGCAGGCAAGATTGCCCATCGACCCCGAGGGAACGAACAATCCCGCCTCGCGGCCAAACATTTCCGCCGCCCGCGCTTGAAGGTGATTGACCGTCGGGTCTTCAATGTAAACGTCGTCGCCGACTTCCGCCTCAGCCATCGCGCGGCGCATGGCCGGGGAAGGTCTGGTAACGGTGTCGCTACGCAGATCGATGATCTTGTCAGTCATGTTGATGCAGGGATGGAATCCTCGAATTTTGAACTTTTGAACCTCTATTCCAGTCGTCCTTCAATCTCTTTAATGGTTTCCGCTGCCAACTGCGGCCGAACAAAGGCATTGTAGATGCAGTCGTTTTGCAGCCACATGATATCGGCCCGCTGGCGCACCGCTTCGCGCATTTCGCTTTGCAGTTTTTCTTCCATACAGTGCTGCTTGATCACGCGGGTCACCATGTCGCCGTGACCTTCGTCGTGATACTCATGGGCGCGGAAAAAATCCAAACTGCTTAGCGGAATCCACGGATAATATTTCTCGATCGCTTCCCGCTCTTCTTTCATCCGTTTCGGGCCGCCGCCTTCAAAGACCAAACCGGTGCCGATCGCCACCGCCCAATGGCTCTGCTGCACCAACGACACATACATTTCCAACGCGGCGCGAATGCCGGGCAGCGGTTCGTAGTTTAGGATATCGTCGCTGGCGATACCGAGACCGTTGGCGAACTGCACCCAAAGCTCGCGGTGGCTCGGATACTTGCCGCCGAACAAATCTTCACCCTCTTCCTCGACCATATTTTCCAACAGCATGCGGCGCAGCTCCGGCACCGGGCACTTGTGATAGCGGATGCCAAAAAAACGATGGATATTGCGAAACTCATGAAACTGATTGCGCGCCCACCACTGAAGCTGTTCCTGGGTCAGCCGTCCGCTTAAGAGCAACTGGCGCACGGGGTGGGGCCGCGGATGACGCTGCTGTAGGGTGTATTGCAGATCACTGATCAGCGCTTCAGGTCCGAGTAACCCCGCCATAACCATTCCTCCAAATCGCAAGATGCAAAAACAAAACTCTCAGGCGCAATCATAGCCAAGATAATTACCCGGCGCCAGCGGAAATTCATATTGTCTTTTGTGCGGCCCTTTACTAGCATGATCGTATGACTTCGCTCTCGCTGCGCCGCCTGACGAAAAAATTTGGCAACATCGCCGCCGTCGATCAGGCCAACTTGGACGTCAACGGTGGCGAGTTTCTCGTCATCGTCGGCGAAAGCGGTTGCGGCAAAACCACCACGCTAAGGCTCATCGCCGGCCTGGAACAGCCCGACAGCGGCGCGATCTTCATCGACGGCGTGCCGGTCAACGACGTGCCGGTGGGCCGGCGCAACGTACAGATGATTTTTCAAAACTACGCGCTCTGGCCGCACATGAAAGTGTTCGAAGCAAGCCGGTACTCCAACCTATCGCTGCCGCTCAAAGTGAGAAAATGGTCGAGCGATAAGATCGCCGAGTTTCTCCGCCCGTTGGCCTGGAAAATCGGCATTGAAGAAAGTTTTTTCAAGCGCAAGCCGAGCGAGCTTTCCGGCGGTCAACAGCAGCGCGTCGCCCTCGGCCGCGCCATGGTCACTTCGCCGCGCATCATGCTGATGGACGAGCCGCTAAGCAATATCGATCCGCCCAATCGTTTGAAGATGCGCCAGGAGATATTGGCGTTCCACAAGGAACATCGCCTGACCACGCTCTATGTGACCCATAACTTGGCCGACGGGATGGCCATGGCGGACCGCATCGCGGTCATGCACGAAGGCCGCTTCGAACAGGCCGACACGCCGGAATACTTAATGCGCCATCCGGCAACGGAATATGTCGCCGATTTTTTTAAGGCGGAGCAATTCGGCCACCGCGCCATCGCATCGGAAAGATGAAGCATGAAAAGAGCGATCGCGGTATTGCTGTTCGTTGTCGCACTGCTACAGCCGGTGCGAAGCTACTCAGCCTGCCGCGAGCTCGATGTCGCGGGCAGTTGGAGCCGTCCGGCATACGCCGCGCAGCCGGACGTAACGCTGGAATTTTTCGGCCATAATTTTTTTCAGATCACCTCGACCAAAGGCACCAAGATCGTCACCGACCCGGTGGCGCCCGGATTTTACCCGACACCCGAACGTCGCGCCCGACGCAATCACCGTTGGCCGCGAACATCCCAACCACAACTACGTCGAGATTGCCAAGAACAAACCGGTGATCTTGCGCGGCCTCGCTAACTACGGCGCCGAGTGGAACAAAGTCAGCACTACGGTAAAGGATATCCTCGTCTACACCGTGCCGATCTATCAGCAGCAGTTCGGCAATGCGCTCAAAGGCGCGGCGTTTGTCTTCGACCTCGGCACGATTTGCGTCGCGCACCTGGGCGACTTGAGCCACAAGCTCACCGAAGAGCAGATCAAAGCCTTCGGCAAAGTCGACATCGCCATGATTCCGATCGGCGGAACGTTCACGATGCCGCCGGACACGGCGCGAGAAGTATTGCAGCAGTTAAAGCCCAAGATCGCGATCCCGATGCACTATCGCGAGAGCACGCATCTATTGGACATGTTCGTGAAAGGCTATCCGAATAAATATCTCAACACCCACAAGAGCACCTTCAGCAAGATGGCCTTGCCGCCGCCGACCCAGATCGTCGTCTTCACGCCGTGGCAGATGCGGGATTATCGGTAGCGGGCTAGAAGGATGGAGACGTGGACCGTGGAAGAATGCGGTTAAATCAAATCTTAAACGCTTCGACGGTCTCACGAGCGAACAGCTCGTCGAGAACCACTTTTTGCTTCGTCAGTCCCTGTTCGAACAAGTAACCGTTCAATGTTTCTAAGTTCTTCCTATTCGGCTCTAGACCGTAGGGCCAATAGTCGGTGGTCATCAATGCCGCGGTGTCTTCGTATTCCGCTGAAGTCCACGGCAACGCGACGCGTAAGATATTGGTATCGTAAAGATCGCGCATGCAAATCTCTTTGGCCTGGCAGAACGCTTTGTACAGCGTCTGCGCCACCCACGGTTCCTTCTCGTAGATCGACCGCTTGATCACCATGCACATGCATTATGGGAAACAAGCCGGTGCTTTTGAAATATTCCATCTCCACTTGCCGGTAGTTCGGGAACAGCCGCTTCACCTTGGGCGAGCCGTTGAGAAAACAGGTCGGCATGCGCGGCGACATCATGGCGTCGATCTCACCGCTCGCGATCAGTGCATTGAGAGTCGTGTCAGGCCGGCTTTCCATCGTCACGCCTGCCGGCATTTCAAAATCCACCCGATCTTTTCGTCCTGGATGTTCCTCGCCCGCTTGCACCCAGTGAATTGCCGACGGCGGCACGCCGTACTCATGCTCGAACATACCGCGCAGCCACACCGCCGCGGTCATGGAATACTCCGGCACGCCCATGCGCCGGCCGCGCAAATCTTGGATCGACCTGATGCCCGAATCGGTGTTGACGAAAATGCAGCGGTGGCGAAAGGTCCGCGACGGAAACACGGGAATCGCGACGAACGGCCGCCGCCCGCGCGACGCCGCGGTCAAGAACGCGCCCATCGACAGCTCCGATGCGTCGAACTCCTCGTACTTCATCATGCGCCAGAAAATCTCTTCCACCGGCATGACGAGATAATTTAGCTCGATGCCCTCGGGCTTGACGATGCCGTCCTTGAGCGGGCGCATCCGGTCGTAATCTTCACAGGCTACCGTAAGATGGATATTCCTCATTGTCGTTTTGGCTTCTTCCCCTGCGCTTGGGCGACTAACTTGACGAATTTTTGCATCTCCAGTACGAAAGGTTTCTTGCCTTTCTTCTCCAGCAAGCTGCCGAGGTAAGCGCTACCAAGACAGATGCCAAGCACGCCGGCGTCGACGTAGTCTTTAACATTCTTCAAACTGACGCCGCCCGAGACCATGAAACGCACGTCGGGAAACGGTCCTTGCATTTGCCGGATGAAAGATGGCCCGCCGACCAAGTCGGCAGGGAATATTTTCACCACATCGGCCCGTGCCCGCTGCGCCGCAATGATCTCCGTCGGCGTCGCCGCGCCGGGAAAGCAGGCGATGTTCGCGCTGTGACACAGACCGACGAGATTCAACTCCAGCGACGGCGAAACAATAAATTCCGCGCCGATGCCGATCGCGCGCTCCGCCTGCTGTGGCGCCATCACTGTCCCGGCGCCGACATGAACATCACGGCGTCGAGTCAGTTCTTTAATCACATCCAGCGCACCGGGGACGCTGAAGGTAATCTCGACGAATTTGATACCGCCATCCGCGGCGGTATTTGCCAGCGCCAGCGCGTCGTCCGGACTTTTCGAACGCACCACGGCGACGAGGCGGCTAGCGTGTAATTCAGCGATCAGTTGGGTTCGGTCCATGCAGTTGTCAATCTCGAATCATGTTTTTGAATTTTACTTAAGTCATTCTGAGGCGGAGCCGAAGAATCTGTTTTGTTCTCCGGCATCGAAAAAAGCAGATCCTTCGCTGTCGCTCAGGATGACACTCGTATGAAAATCGCTAGCTCAGACTCAACCCGCCATCGACAATCAGCGTCTGTCCCGTGACGAAATCTCCGCCGGTAAGCAAACCGAGAATTGCGACGGCGATATCTTCCGGTGTCGCAATACGCTGCAGCGGATAACCTACCGACGCCTTCGAAATCACTTGCTGATAATCCGCGCCAAAGTGCTGGCTCATCCACGGCGTATCGGTAAATGCCGGCGCGACGCAGTTCACCCGCACCTTCGGCGCCATGGCCACCGCCAAGCCGCGCGTCATGTAAATCAACGCCGCCTTTGCCGTGCCGTAAGCCAACGAAGACATGGTCGACGGCGCCAACACGCCGGAGATCGAAGACACGTTAACGATCATGCCCTGATTCGCTTCGAGCAGTTTTTGCGCGGCGCGCGCGCAACGAAACGCGCCTTTTACGTTAACGTCGAGAATTTCATCCCAGATCGCATCGGTAAGACCTTCGAGATCGGCAAGCTTCACCCAGTGGGTCACGCCGGCGTTATTAATCACAATATCCAAACGGCCAAAATTATCCCGAAGCTTGCCGATCATCGCGCGCACCTGCTCATCGCTTTGCACGTCGGCTTGAATAGCGATCGCCTTCACACCCGCGCGTTCGATGTCAGCGGCAAGCTCCTGAGCCGCTTTGGCCGACTGGCGATAGTTAATCGCCACGCCGCTGACACCGGCTTTCGCCAAGCCGCGTACCACGGCACCGCCGATGCCTCCGGCGCCGCCGGTTACCAGCGCAACTCTACCGTTTAACTCCATGTCTTCGCCTTGCTCATAATTCAAAATTACCAATTCCAGATTTACCCGATTTGGAATCTGAAATTCGCTTACCGAGCGCCTCGAAGCGAAGCAGTTCGCGCCGCATCGATATGCCAATCACCCGGCAATTTCACTAGATCCTGCGCATTGCCTTTATAACGAATTGCCACACCGTATTTTTTTTCCGCCTCTTCCGCCGTAACATAGCCTTCGATCACGTCCCAGAGAACTTTTTGCGGGTCGCGCTCAAACGGATTGCCGTAGCCGCCGCCACCGGGAAGGTCCACGTGAACGACATCGCTAGCTTGCAAATCCTTGAGCGCTTTAGCATGCAGTTTTTTTCCGTCGTCCATGGTCACGGCGCCAAGCGCGCCGGCTTTGCCGCCGAGCAATCCCGGCGCCGGATATTCCGTGCGATCGGCGATGGAGCTCACGCTCCACTTGCCTTCGCCGCGGCGGGCGAATTCAGTCAACTGGCCGAGCCCGCCGCGCCAGGTTCCCGGACCGCCGGAATCCGCGCGCAATTCGCGCCGCTTCAGCACCACCGGTGACAAGCTCTCGATCACTTCCGCAGGCACTCCGGCAACGCCGCTGGGAAAGCCGACCGCGTTCAGCCCATCCTTCGTCGGCCGCGCGCCGGTGCCGCCGACCTGGAAGACTGTCAAAGTGAATGAAGGATTTTGGCCGCGCCAAACGCTCAGCCAAATCGGATCGGCGCCGGGCGCCATCAATCGACCGGGCATCGCACCGGACATCGCCGCAAAGATCGCGCTGGGAATAAAATGGCCGATCACCTGGCGGCTCGCCACCGGCGCTGGGTCAAGCGCGTTTAGAATGCTCCCGGGCGGCGCGCTCACGTGTACCGGACGAAAGCTACCCTCGTTGTGCGGCACGTCGGGACAAATCGCCGCTTTGATCGCGAAACTCGCGTAGGCATGGGTGTAATTCAGCACGACATTGATGCCGCGTGTGCTCTGCGGCGACGAGCCGGTGAAGTCGATGAAGATTTCATCGCCGGCGACTTTCACCGTGCAGCGCACTACGATCGGCTCCTCGAAACCGTCGCTCCAAGTTTCGTTGGTCCATTCGCCGCTTGGCAGTTTGGCGATTTCGGCGCGCACGGCCGCTTCCGAGCGCCGAATAATTTCTTCGGCGACGTCATCGATGGATTCCAAACCGAACTCAGCCATCATTTCGAGCAGCGCGCGCCCGCCGGTTTCGTTACACGCCGTTTGCGCGTAGAAATCGCCGATCACCTCGTCGGGCTGGCGCACGTTGATGCGGACGATCTGCATAAGAATTCGATTGGGCTCACCGCGGTCGAACAGTTTCATGATCGGGATGCGCAATCCCTCTTCAAAAACTTCGCGCGCCTCAGCCGAAAGAATCCGCCCGCCGATATCGGCGCTATGGCAGGTGTTGGCGAACAGCGCGATCATTTTGCCGTTTTTAAAAATCGGCGTGGTGATCGTGATGTCGTTGATCTGTCCGGCGGTTTGCCAGGGATCGTTGGTGATCAGCACGTCGCCCGGCGCCAATTGGTCCGGTGGAAACGCGGCGAGAAAGTGTTTCATCGACGTCGCCATGGCATTGATGTGCCCCGGCGTGCCGCTGATCGACTGCGAAATCATCCGCCCTTTGGTGTCGAACATGCCGCAGGCGAGATCCTGGCTTTCGCGCACGATCGTGCTGAAGGCGGTCCGAATCAGCGCGTCCTGCTGCTCATTGGCCACCGAGAGAAAACGATTCCAGATCACTTCGAGCGTCACCGGATCCATCGCGTTATTTTCCATCGTTAGACTCGCTTAACTCGACAACGACATTGAGCTCGTCATCGACTCGCGCGCGGCCGCGCACGCCCACAATCAACGTCGACTCGCGCTCCTCGACGATCGCCGGCCCGTCGAATGTCACGCCCGGTTGTAGAGCATAGCGGTCGTAGATCGCCGTCTCGACGAATCCATTGCTCTCGGGAAAATACGCCAGGCGCGAACCCTTGCGAGCGTCGCTTTGTTTAGAGCTATCACGGGAAAGTTTCAAATTCATATCCGGCCGCGGTCCGCTCGCCACCACGCGCCAGTTGATCACTTCGAGCGCCACATCCGGTCCTTTGCGACCGTAGAGCGCCTCATAAGTTCGCTCGAACTCAGCCGCGATGGGAGCTAGATCGTCAGCGCCAAGCACGCCGCCGGGCAGCGCCACCGACACTTCATGGCCTTGTCCGACGTAGCGCACATCCGCGCTGCGCTGGTCGGTAATTTCGTTGGAACTCAATCCCGAACTTTGCAAAACCTTGCGCCCTTCCTCGGCCATCTCATCGAGCAGGCCGTTGGCGAATCGCCAATCGAGCTGATCGAGCCGGCTGTAGGCGCTGCGCACAAAATCGAACGCCAGCGGCGCGGCGAGCAAACCGAAAGTCGAACCGACGCCGGCGCCGAACGGCGAGATCAACGCCGGCAAGCGAAGAATTTCCGCGACCCGATAGCCGTGCACCGGTCCGGCGCCGCCAAAGGCGTACATCGGCATGCGCCGCGGATCCTTGCCGCGCTCGCCGAGATGGGCGCGCGCCGCGTTGGCCATGTTCTCATTGACGATCTGATGAATGCCCCAGGCGACTTGCTCGGCGGTCATTTTTAACGGCTTGCCCAAAGTCGCGAGCGCTTTTTTGGTACCGTCCAAATCGAGCTTCATCTTGCCGCCGAGAAAATAATTGGCGTCAAGATAGCCGAGCGCGAGATCGGCGTCGGTTACCGTCGGTTGCGTGCCGCCTTGGCCGTAACAAACAGGTCCAGGATCGGCGCCCGAACTATCCGGTCCGACTTTGAGCAAGCCGAGGGAATCGACCCGCGCGATGCTGCCGCCGCCGGCGCCCAGCTCGATCATGTCGATGACTGGAATACGCACCGGCAAACCGCTGCCTTTGCGAAAACGATAGACCCGATCGACTTCGAACTCGTGGGTTTTCAACGGCTGGCCATCCTCGATCACGCAAAGCTTGGCGGTCGTGCCACCCATGTCGAAGGAAAGTAGATCGCGATGACCCGAGCGCATGCCCGCCTCGGCGGCCGCAATCGCGCCGGCCGCCGGGCCGGATTCGAGCAAGCGTACTGGAAAGCGTGACGCCGTTTCGCGCGTGGCGATGCCGCCGCTCGAAAGCATGACGAAAAAACTGCCGTGAAAACCGATCTGGTCCAAGCGCGCTTGCAGTTGCGCGAGATAATCCGAAACTCGTTCTTGCACGTAGACATTAGCCAGCGTCGTGCTGGTGCGCGGAAACTCACGGATCTCGGCGACCACTTCAGAGCTGAGCGAAATGCGAATCGCCGGCGCCGTTTCGGCGATAATTTCCGCCGTGCGTTTTTCATGGGCTGGATTACGAAAGCTATTGAGGTAGCAGACACCGATCGCCTGGATACCTTTGTCGCGCAACTCGGCGACTAACTTGCGGACGAACTCCTCATCCAACGTTTGCAGGACGCTACCGTCAGCGGCAATCCGTTCGGGCAGATCGAAGCGCAGATGGCGCGGCACCAGAGGTTTGGGCAAATCCAGATTAAGATCGTAAAGCTCGTAGCGATGTTCCCGGCCGATCTCGACGGCGTCGCGAAAGCCCGCGGTGGTAAGCAACGCGGTCAGCGCGCCTTTACGCTCGATCAGCGCGTTGGTCACCAGCGTCGTGCCATGGATCAGCGTACCGCGCTCGCCGGCATTGAACGAACGGTTTTCCAAAATTGGCCGCAGCGCATTCTCCACCGCCAGGCTGGGATCGCCCGGCGTGGTGAGAGTCTTGCCGATGACCGCGATGCCGTCTTCGCCGACAAGAAGCATGTCGGTAAACGTCCCGCCGATATCGATGCCAACGCGATACATGTTACTTAGAAACCGAGGGTGGATGATTGAAGATAGAGAATGGAGTCGTCTTCGCGATCATCTATCCTCTATCCTCGAACCCTACTGGGCAAACAAATCCAGCAATCTTTGCGTCTGATGCGCCGCCGCGGGGCGAAGTAGCGGCACTTGTACGCCGGCATCGCGATATTGTTGCACGCGCTTTTTAACTTCATCCGGCGTGCCGCTAGCGGTCATGCCTTCGACGTAGGAGTCGGGAATCGCCTTGATCAGCGCTTCCATGCCGCCTTGAGCGTGGGCTTTTTCGAATAGAGGAATGTCTTCTTTGCGGATATAGGGCTCGCCAACCTTCATCTTCGGCGCGGCGATAAATGAAATCTGCACCGGATCGAGTTTGGTCGCGACTTCCCAGCGCACCGCATCGAGCGCCTTTTTATGATCGTCTTCGATGGAGCAGTTGATGATCTGGGCGACGAAAAATTTCCCAAAGTCGCGTCCGGCTTGCTGCGCCGACTCGCGAATAATCTTGAGCGCGTTGACCGTGTACTCCGGCGAGCACACCGCGTTGAGAATGACACCGTCGCCGATGGCGCCGGCCAGCTTCAAGCCGATGGTCGCCGTCGCCGGCACGTAAAATGGAATATGCGAGCGAATCGGCTTCCAGCCCAAACCGACGTTGTCGAAATTAACAAACTTGCCGTGATAGGAAACCTTGTCACCGCTAAACAGCAAGCGCATCGACTCGATATACTCGCGCAGCACTTCGCTCGGCGTGGCGCCGACATCTTGCGGTAGCGCGTGCACGCGGGCGTGGCTCTTGGTGCAAGCGCCCGGCGCCGCAGTGATGCGGCCGCCGCTCAATTCGTCCAAGGTCGCCAAGGATTGCGCCATCACCACCGGTCCGCGCAGGCGCACAATCTGCGTCGTCCCCATAATCATCTTCTTGGTCGCCAGGCTGATTGCCGCCAACGAACTCACCGAGTCGCGCATGAGCTCGACGGTCTCAGAAAAAAAAGCCATCTCGAAACCGCGTTCCTCCGCCTGCTTCATGACATCGGCCATCTCGCGCACGTTGGTGAATTTGCCATATCCCAGCGCGTATCCCACTCTCGCTTTCGCCATGCAAAAATTCTCCTTCAGTCTGCCTGCATCTGACGCTTTGAAAACGCCTTAAATTATAGACTCATTCGTATCTAAAGGCGACTTATGCAATGGAATACGGGGCGATCTGCCAACTGCCATCCTCGATCTTCAATCCTCGATCCACACTCAAGCATTCCATTTCATCACTTCACCTTCATATTCCAACCGAAAATCCGTTCGCTCGGCAGCGGCCGGTAATCGACGTTTTTCGCCATGCCGAAGAGCAGCTGATGGCGCCACATAAACTGCGCCGGCGCCTCCTCGGTAATCAGTCCCATCGCTTGACCTAGGAGTTTTTTGCGCTGCGCCGGATCGAAGGTCTGGCGCTCTTGCTTCAAAAGCTCGTCTAACTTCGGATTCGAATAGCCGATGCGCGGCGAGGCGCCGGTTTCGAAATACTGCGCTAAAGCCGCGCTGGGATCCACCACGCCGCCGCGGCCCATGTAGTAGAACGGCACCTTGCCGACCTGCACGTTGGCCCACAACGTCGCCCAATCGGGCGTGAGCAGCTTGGTGCGAATCCCCACGGCCGTGAGCATCGGCACCATCGCCTCCGTCAATTGCTTGTCCAGCGTGTAACGGCCCACCGGAGTTTGCAGCTCGACGTCCACGCCGTTGGGATAGCCGGCTTGCTTGAGCAACTCTTTGGCCTTCTCCGGATTGTAGGTGTATCGCGGCTGTAATTTCGGATCGTAGCCATACTGCCCTTCGCCGATGGGCCCGTCGAGCCGCGATGCTTCACCGCGCAAAATGGTTTTCATGATCATGTCGCGATCGATGGCGTAGCCGACCGCCTGGCGAACTAGTTTGTTGTCCCACGGTTTCACCTTGGGCATCATCGCCAAGAACATAATCTCGGCGGTGTGAAACTTGACGATCTTGTGTTTCTCGCTGCGCTCGATCCGCTCGCGCAAATGCGGCGGCACAAACTGGGCGATCTGAATCTCGTTGTTGAGCAGCGCCGTTACCCGCTGTTCCGGCTCGCGCATCAAGCGGAAAACGATTTCATCGGGCGCCTGCGGGTACTGTTTCCACATCGGATGAGATTTATCCTTACCGATCACCAGCCGCTGCCCCGGGATCAGCTCGCGAAATTTGTACGGCCCGGCGCCGAAGGGATACTGTTTGTCGGCCACATCCCCTCCGTGCTTGTCGTAAAGCTCCTTGCTGGACACGATGATCCGGTCGAACAAATAATCGAGCAGCGGTGCCGTGGGTATTTTCGTCGTCACCTGAACAGTGTAATCGTTGAGCGCTTTCTCGCTCGCCACTGCGGCGATATTTTGCGTCTGCTTGCTTTGCGGATCTTTGCGGGTGCGGCCCATGGAGTGAACAATGTCATGGGCGGTCACCGGCGTACCGTTGTGAAACTTGAGCCCCTTGCGCACGTGAAACAGCCAGTTGTTGGGGTCTTTAACTTCCCACCGTTCAAGCACGAGACCGACGTGCTGACCTTTGTCGAAATCGTACGTGCCAAGACAACCCAATACCTGGCACCATACGCTGTACATCAAAGAAACGCTGTCGGCGTAGGGATTGAAAGTATCCATGGTCTCGGTCACGCCGATAGAGATACGCGTCTCAGCAGCTCCGGCCGGTCGAAGCGCCGCACCAGCACAGGCGCCGACGAGCAATAATCCGACGACGATCCGTTTCATAAACTCTCCTCCATAGCTACGCCAAATTTGCCGAACCATTCCCAATCCCAAGGAGTGATCCTCGACCCCGCCTCCGTGGGGTTTTAAGGTCGGAGGTGACCAACAGTCGAAGAAGCTTGCACCTTCTCCGGCATCAATACGCGGAAACCCGCAGCGGGATACGGCGAATTGGGCACATCTTTATCGCCAGCATAGCCAATCAGGTGAAGGACCTGCTCAGCAGCTTCCGCGGGTGAAAGACCACGCCCTAAAACCATGTCGAGATAATGAAATTCGATCAGCGCGCTGGCTGCCCAATCCACGCTACGATCGTATCCTGAGATGGGAAATCGAACGGCCTTTTGCAACGACCGCGCTAGCGCACTCGCTTTGCCTTCCTGCATCATGAGACACGAGGAAAAGTGCAAAAGGACGACATTGTCGGCGTAGAGCAGGCTTTCCGTCAGACGCTCGGTATTGACCGGCTTGCCGCGAACAGCGAGGCCGTCCTGCGTCCCGTGGCTGGCAAAAACAACCGCAACCGGCTCAGGCAGATAGATAAGCTCCCGGCACCAGCGCTCTAATCCGGCTTCATCCTCAAAAAACCGCTGGCGAACATTCACATGCGGCATACGGGCAAAAAACTCCCGCAGCATATGGCCGAAGGCAAAGTCTTTATCCAGATACGAACGCTGCCAATGCGCTTCGATGATGACTAACCAAACTTGGCCGGGCAGCGGCGCAAGGCGCCGGCCATGCCAAGGTGCCCACTCCCCTGTGCCATCCGCGCGCCATTCGCCGTGAAAGCTGGCTCCATCGTCAGCCAATTCGAAACGCGCTTCACCTTGCGATCGCGATTCATGATAGCGCAGGTTCAAACGATTGTTTTCCACCTGGCCTTCCAAGTGACATGGCTCGGTGCTCTCGTAAAAACCGAGAACACAATCGGGCTCCTGAACGAGACGCAACAGCCCGAATGAACTCTGCCAAATTCCCTCGAATTGGCGATCGCCGCTCCAAGACGACCAGCGTTCGTCGTCTTTTACTCGCCACTGGCCGACAAATCTTCCGTGTCGCACCAACTCGAACCAACCTTCGCCCGTGACCGTAGGTTCTTGGTAGGTAAACTGAAGCCTGCTGTCAGAAATCGATCCTTCGATGCTGCATCGATTCCCCTGGAAGTCATAGTATCCGTGCACACGACTGCCATCTTGGGTCAATTCCATGTGACCGAATGTGGTAAACCAGCGGCCGGAAAAATTTGAGATGGAATTCAATTTAAGCAGGATCTAACTGAAACTGAGTTCGATCTTACACAGTGGAATTAATTCTGCCTTTGACCTAAGCGCTGCCGCTTTCAATGTCATGAATGTCGCAGTACTCGACAACCTCTTCTAACTCTTCCGCGGAACCGTCGGTGACCGACTCGTACCAACGCCGGCAGCCGCATTCACTTTCGAAGAAGTCTTTTCTAATCGGCGGCTTTTCCATGAATTAAGATAACACCTAAATGAGAGAAGCTCCCGTCACTCATTGAACGGTGACGGGAGCTTCCGCTCGGCGGCCTGTCGACGATTGCAGCAAACCTGCGCAGGCAGACCCCTAGGGGTTGGTTGGCTCTTGCCCGAAAAACTTTCCGTCAACCATCTCTCGCGCCAACTCTTTCCTCGGCGTGTAATCGATCCGCTTGGCAGCCGCGCCCGGCTGATAGGCCATGACATGGAGCACCACCAACGGTTCGTCGCCTGAGCTTTCAAACCAATACGGTGTCGGGCGGGGAATCAAAATCGATTGATGCTTCTTTAGCTTGCCGACAACCTCGTCGCCCTTGCCGTAGAAAGTTGCCTCGCCTTGGAGCACCACCCAGATGGCGTCCATCCCGGTATGGGCGTGCAAATTCGTTTCACCGCCGTCAGTGACGACCTGAACGTTGGCGCGGATCAAATCCGTGCGCACGAGCTCGGTGGTTTTCTTTCCCTTCGCAACTATCTGCGGGTTGATATCGAAAACTTGGAATCCTCTTGCTTGCTCTTGTTCCATTACTCCTCCTATTGTTGATGTTGATTTTGGGAACTGCTCGATACTATCACTTAAATTCCACCGCGGTAAAGCCCCAATGCACCCCCCGGGACTGGCTCCGACTTCTGAGACAACTTTGCCGTACTGTGATCACCGCTGCGCGTCGGCTTTGGGAAAACCATAGGCCTCGAATATCTTCGCCGACCATGGTTGGAGATTCTGGTAACTCTCCCACGGCACTGCCGATAGTTTCTTCCCCCTCAGCTCCTCTTCCACCGCGCTGCCACGCACGTAAACTGCCGATGCCATCGGTTCGTGTTCATCGGCGATCTTCTGCGCTTCCACAGTGGCCAGCCAGTCAAACCATAAGAGCGCGGCGTAGGGATGTCGAGCCGTCGCCAGGATCGACTGCGCCAGCGCCAGCCTGAACGGAACCGGTTCAACGATCGCATATTGTAGAACGCCGAGCGGGTCCTTCTTCTGCGCGCGCTTGAGGTCGTGAAAATTCGCCGCCACCATCATGGGAATCTCGCCGGCAAGCATGCCCGTTATCGCCCTGGGATCGCCGCGCACCCAGATCGGTTCCTGACTCGCCAGTTTTCGTGCGAAGTCCACCGTCCGATCCAAACCCCATGCGGGTACTAGAGTCGCTAAGCCAGGGCGAATGTCCAAAGCAATCTTTCTTCCCTTAAACTCAGGCTTCAAAAGATCCTCCCACACTTTGGGAACCTGCGCCGGCGCAACGAGATTTTTATTATACGCGATAATGTGAAACCGACTGTGAAAGGCGGCGATATTGCGCTGCGTGGAGTCGACCATCGCGACCGGAATTTGCATCACACCCTGCTCCGCCATTGCTTGTAGATCCACTTTCCAGAGATGCGGAATATAATCGTTGATATGATCGGAACTGGTTGAGACAACGTCCCATTCCTTGGCTCCGCCGCTCTTGATTTGCAGGACAAGCTGCTGCGCCGACTCGGAACCGGTTCGTGGCTGGATGTTGAGATCGATAAACGGATAGCGCTTTTTGAAAGCGAGTGCCGAAGCCTTGGCCGTTTCAGGCTCCATGCTCGTAATGACACCCAGTTTCCCTTCCTTTTGGGCGCGCGCCACAATCTCCGAGCGGTCAGAGACAAATATGAAGCCTTTACTCTCTGCGTCTTGCTTAGCCTTAAGGAGTGCCGGATTTGGCGTCGCGCCCAGAACATGTGAAGCAAACAGCACAGCACTCAAGCCCATCACCAGAGAACTTCTTTTAAAATACGACTTCATCGTCACCTCCAGCCAGGATGAGAACCCATTGGTTTTGACCCGAGCTCGCTACTTGTGCGATTCTGAAACACCATGAAATCAAAATGGCAATGTTTGCTTAGTATGGTGACTATTAGCATAGCTTTGGTGTTGCCGGGTAGTCCGAGTGCCTCTGCCCAAGACTTTTACCAAGACAAAACCATTCGCTTCATCGCCGGCCGCCTGCCCAACATGACCGGTGCGGGAAGTCTGGTCGCGGCGAACCATATTGTCAACAATGCTCTCGATCTCGCCTAAGATGAAAAAAGAGCTAAAATACTTATCGCCGGTGAAATGAACTGAAGCAGAATTGACTCGAGGAGAAACACAATGGCCAAAAATGGTTTCAAGGCGATGGATTCCGACATGCACGTCTTCGAGCCGGCGGATTTGTGGCAACGCTACATCGACAGGAAATATCTCGACCGCGCCCCAAAAGGCTTGAACCGTGCGTTTCGCGACCTCGGTGTGGAGGTCGAAGGTAAAGTCATGCCGATCCCACGCCAGCCGGAAAATCCCGCATTGGCAAAGTATCGCCAAGAGTTTTTCGCCGAGAAGTACGGCGCGGCCGGCGCGCGCAACTTCGACGGCGTGTCGCAACTGCAAGCCATGGACAAAGAAGGATTGGACATCGCGTTTCTGTTTCCCACTCGCGCCCTAACGGTGTTGGGGATCGACGGGCTAGACCCGGACTTCGCCACGGCCATCGCGCGCGCCTACAACGACTGGCTGCACGACTTCGTCCAAGCCGATCCCAAACGCATGTTCGGCATCGCCATGGTTGCGCCGCACGACATCAGCGGCGCCGTCGAGGAGATTCGCCGCACGGTGAAAGATTACGGCTTTCGCGGCATTTTTATTCGCCCCAATCACGTCAATAACAAGAAATGGAGCGATCCCTACTACGATCCCTTGTGGGCCGAGTGCGAGCAGCTGAATTTGCCCGTCGGCTTTCACGAAGCCGGCCGCGTCTATCTGCCGCAGCCGGCGTTCTTCCACATCTGCTCGACCTTTTCGATGTTCAATACTTTCGGCTTTCCGTTCGCCAATATGTTGGCCTGCGGCGACATGATCTTCGGCGGCGTGATGGAGCGCTTTGCGAAATTGAAAGTCGCCTTTCTCGAAGGCAACTGCTCCTGGGTGCCGTGGCTGCTCTGGCGCATGGGCGAATACGCCGAGACCACCGGCGTAGCGGAGTATCCCGATCTCAAACTCACGCCACTGGAATATTTCCAGCGCAATTGCTACGGCGCGGTGGAATGCGACGAGATCACCGCCAAACACATCCCCGAGTACGGCCTGGAAGACAACATGGTCTTCTCCACCGACTATCCCCACCTAGACGTAAAATACCCCCACGCCATCGACACGTTCCTAAAGATGCCGTTCACCGATCAAATGAAACGCAAATGGCTGTGGGACAACTGCGCGCGAATGTACAGCTTCGAAGATGAAGAGAATCAACCACAAAGAGCACAAAGGTCACAAAGTTTAAAAAAATCAAAAGTACCGCAAAGTTAAATTTCCGAATCCGATATCTCCGCGATCACCGGCGCATGATCGGAAGGACGCTCTTTGGCTCGCATGTCGCGAACGATCGAGCAACTCTTGCAGGATCGCACCAGTTCCTGGGATAGCAAAATGTGATCGATGCGCAGGCCGAGGTTTCGTTTGAAACCGTTCATGCGGTAATCCCACCAGCTGTAAGATTTATCCGGTTGCTCGAACATGCGGAAACTATCCGTCAATCCGAGACCGATCATGTCTTTGAACGCCGCTTTTTCCGGCTCACTGAACAACACTTTGCCGGTCCAAAATTTGACATCGAAGACATCGCGATCTTCCGGCGCGATGTTGTAATCGCCCAACAACGCGAGCTTCGGATACTTGGCCATTTCCTGCTTCAACCAAACGATCAGCTTCATCAGCCAGTCGAGTTTGTATTTGTACTTTTCCGACTCCACCGCCTCACCGTTAGGAATGTAAACGCAGATAATCCGCACGCCGTTCACGGTGGCGGCGATCACGCGGCGCTGCGGATCGTCGAATCCAGGAACACCCATCGCCGCCTCATTCGCAGCATTCAGCGAAAGAATCGCGACGCCGTTGTAAGTTTTCTGGCCGGAAAACGCCGCTTGATAGCCCGCCGCGTTAATTTCCCTGGTCGGAAAATTGGCGTCCTCCAGTTTTAGCTCCTGGAGGCAGAGCGCGTCAGGTTGGTGCGCGGCGAGGAATTCTAAAACCTGCGGCAAACGCACTTTGAGCGAGTTGACATTCCAAGTGGCAATTTTCATTAACGGTCTTTCTCAATAAAGTTGCGAACCGGATAAATTACTTCTTCGGCACCAGTGACTCGAGCCAGGGTTCGAACTCGTTGATCTTTTTCTTATGTTCTTCCAAGCCCGTAAAAAGATATTCGCGTTTCGGGTCGAGCATCATGGTCGGGATCGACGATGCCATCCTTGGGGATATCGATGCGTAACGAGTTTTCCTTGGTCAGCTTCTGAAACGCCATCTGGCCTTCCCGGCTCAGCAGCCAATTGAGAAATACCTTCGACGCGTTGGGGTGCGGCGCGCTCGCCAAGCATCGAAGCCGGATCGTTGCCTGCGCCCACTGCGGCCATGCCCCTCCAGAAAGATCGGCTTTACGGGCAAGCCTTTGAGCGCAAGGTCGGGGCAATCGACGCCGCCGAAGGCGATAGCGAATTTGCCCTGCGCCAGCCAATCACCGAGCTGCACCACGTTGCGCGAGAACGTGATATCCATCTCGCCGATCAGTCGCTTGAGATACTTGGGGCCCAAATCTTCGCGGACGTAGAGTACGAACATTTGATTGCGCGCGCTGCCGCTGGAAAAATCCTGGGACGCGATTTTTCCCTTCCACTTGGGATTGACAAAATCCAGATAGCTTTTTAGCTCGCCGGGTTTGATCAGGTTGGTGTTGATGCATGCGGAAGAATAAGGCACGGCGCGGAACAAGGCGATAAATTTTTCCTCGCTGTCGGCGAACAAAAGTTTGCCCTTGAACCAGGCCGCCGGATCCAGAACCTCAGGCAGAACGAGCAGCGGCCGTATCGGTTGCAGCAAGCCTTTGTCTTTGAAAGTTCCCAGCAATACATCGGTGCCGCCCAACAGCAGATCGACTTGGCGCACTCCAGCGCGCTGCTCCGCCATCAGCCGCGAGATCATTTGACTCAAGCGTCCGGGTGTATACTGGACGCGAATCTTGGGGAACGCCTTGGGAAATATCTCGCTATAAAGCATCTCCTGATCGCGCCCGCGCGGGCCATAGATCACTAGCGGCCCTTCTTTTTCCGCGGCGCGCACCGTCGCGTCCCAATCCGCCTTCCAGTTGGACGCCTGCCCAGCGAAGGTTGTCGTCGCCGAACACACGTAGGAAAGAATCACAATTGCCTTGGCAAAGCTCCAACTCGACGACCGTTTGAATTTCATATTTCGTCTCCGTTTTTGCCGATCAAGTTACTTTTTACCCGCTTGCGTCAGCGCATCCTCGACCACTTTCAACACCGGTTTCATCGCCAGCCACTGGTCGGTGTCCAGATATTTAACGCCATCGAGGCGCCGGCTTTTCGGATCGACATCATCTTTGGGAATATCGATGCGTAGCGAATCCGGCGAGCCTTCGTCCGCCTTGCCGAGCGCCTTTTGAAAGTTTAGCTGGCCGTCGCGCGACAAAAACCAATTGATAAACACTTTCGCGGCACTTGGATGCGGCGCTTGATTGACGTAGGTGAGAATCGCTTGCCCCGCGCTCAGTCCCGCGCCTTCTTTCATGCGCCCAAAAGTATCCACCGGCAAACCTTGCACGTTGGCTTTATCGACGCCTTCGCACCAAAAGCAGATTGGATATTTTCCCGCTGCCAGCCAGTCGAGTCCCTGGCGCCGGTCGCGAGTAAGCGTGATATCGGTCTCGGCGAATAGTTTACGGACGAACTCGGGCCCCATATCGGGATGATAATAAAAAAGCCGAATGGCGCTGCCGCCGGTTCCCGGCAAGCGAATATCGCGGGAAAGAATTTTGCCTTTCCATTTTGGATTCAGAAAATCCCAAAATGACGTAAACTCCTTGGCCTGAATCAACTGCGTGTTGTAGGAAATCTGGCCGTACTGCGCCGAAGCGACGTAGCGAAACAAATATTTCTGCTCCGGGTCGCTGTAGTGATGCTTTCCCAGCCACCACTTCGACTCGTCGACCACTTCGGGAAGTATCAAGAGTGGTTTGATCGGCTCCAAAAACTTCGCCTGCATAAAGTCGTAGCTGCGCAAGACGCCGACCATGAACACATCGGCAAGATATTTGCCGGCGCGCCGCTCGGCGCTGAAGCGCCGTTCGAGATCGTTCTCGACGCCGCTGACAATGCTGAGCTTGATCGCCGGAAAAGCCTTTTCAAAAGCGCCGGAGGTGAGCACTGGAGCGTAGGCGCTGTGGACGTAAATAGTCACTTGTCCTTCCGCCTTCGCCGCTTGCACGGTCTTATCCCACTCTTGCTGCCAGACCGGCCGCGCTTCGCCGCCGTGGCTCGCGATAGCGCTCAACATCACCACGATAAATCCGGCGGTGAGTTCTGATTGAAGTCGGCGCGCCATCTGCTCAACCGACATAGACGATATTCGGCACATGCTCGCGCAACTCCTCAGCGTTGACCAATCTTTCAATCACGTCGACGTGCACCAAACGATTCTGCGCGGCGTCGCGAATCAAGTTCGGCGGATCGTCGCCACGCTGCGCGGTATCAATCGCTATCTTCCACAACTTGCGCACGAGAATGACGCCGCGATCGGAAAAGCCGAGATGCTCCTGCGACCGGTCGACCAGCGCGCCCTGACCAACCTGCGCTGCGTTGTCTTGGCCGTTGATCGTCGCCATGTCCCACTGCCGCCGCGTGCCGCGCATGAGCGGCGGCGGTTTGGGCCGCGGTTGCTTTTCTTCATTGCCGCGCTTGCCGCTCGCGTTGGGAAAAAATTTAAGCGTAAAGGTGCGCGTGGTAAAGTCATCGATCGGCATACGCCAGGCGACATCGACCATTTCCGCCAAGGGATCGCCGGGCAGCGTGCCGCCGTGATGCACCACCATGAGCGGCGGCACATAGGCAACTTCGCGATGCCACTCGGTACCCGCTTGCGGCCCTATGCGCCGTGCGACGTAATACGCCATCGTGTCGGTCATCGTCACATGGAAGTCCGGCGTCTCCATCCACTCAGGCGCGGCGGGCAATCCATGCACCGCCCGGCCGTGCAGTATCGTCGCATGCACCGGGTCGAGCGCGTTTTCCAGTTGCTGCATGTAATTGCAGTCGCGCACGTAGCTGGAAAACTGGCGCTCGCCGTCGTCGCGCACGAGAAAATGATAGTTGGGCAACTCCGGCGCCGCGCCGGCGCCCATGAATGCCCAAATCATGCCGCCAAGCTCGCGTACTTGGTAAGCCTTCAGGCGAATCTTGTCTTTGAAATTACTGTCAGCCGGCTCGCCGGGCTGTTCCAAACAACGGCCGGTCACATCGAACACCCAGCCGTGATAACAACAGCGAATGCCGCCGGCTTCGATCCAGCCGTAATCGAGCGAAGTGCCGCGATGGGGACAGTTGGGTTGAGTCAAGCCAACGCGGCCAAACTCATCACGAAATAACAGCAAATCTTCGCCGAGCCAGCGCACGAGTTTGGGCCCATCCGTATCGATCTCCTTGGATAAGCCCACCGGCAACCAATATTTTCGCAATGTCTCGCCCGCCGGCGTGCCGGCGCCGACCCGTGTGATCAATTCGTTCTCAGCCGATTCCATGATCGATGCCTTTTTGCCATCCTAACCTTCGCATAGCTTGTTTAAAACAGACTGTCAAAAACCGGCCGGGTCATTTCTCCAGCGTCTCTTTACTGACAAACAAAAGCAACGTCGCCGAAAGCAGCAGCAACGGCGCGTAGGCCAGAAACGGCGCTCCGGGATTGAAACTGTTCGCCAGATAGCCGCCGATCAGCGGCGCCATGCCGCTGCCCAACTCGGCAACCGTGCGCCTGAGCGCTTGCAGACGGCCGCGCACATGCGCCGGCACGACATCGTAGGTGGAAGTCGCTAACGAACCGAGCGACAATCCCTGGGCGACCCCCGAGATGCCGATCAATAACGCCAGTTGAATGAAGCTAGTGGTCAGCGGAATCAAAAGAAACGTTAGCGCGGGCATGGCGGTGCTCGGCACCGTGCACCATTTGCGACCGACGCGATCCATGACGAATCCGGCGGGGATCATCATGGCGAAAACCACAGCGCCGGAAATCGTAAAAAGCATGCCGACTTGGCTCGGTGATAGGTCCAAGTAGCGCACCGCGTAGAGCGGCAGCATGCTCTGGACGATAATTCGTTGCGATTGATTAACCATAGTCGCAAATACGATGGAGCCATAAGTCGAGCGCAAATCCGGCCGGATTTCCCGGTAGAGATCGGCGAGGCCGACGACCCTCTTTTGTAACCCCGCCAAGCCCCAGCCTTTCGCGCCACCGTGCGCTGACTTCTCGTGAGCTTCTCCCGGCGAGTCGGCCACGAGCATGGCTAAGAAAATGGACATCACACTAAAGACCGCGTAGCCGAGAAACGCCGCTTTGTAATTAAACAACTCGGTCAACCAGCCGCCGACAAACGGACACAACGCCGCGCCGATGGTATGGGTGCCGTGCAAACTACTGATGATCCGCCCCCGCTGATTGCTGGGCGCTTGATCGATGGCGGCGATCTCTCGTGCCACCGAGCCCAGCGTATCGGTGGCCCCTAGCACAAATGCCAGCAACACCAGCAACAAAAACCATGGCGTAAACACGGCGCCGAATGCCGCAATCGACGCGACCGCGGCAGAACCGATTAATCCGAAACGCGTCCCTTTGCGATCGAGCAGTACGCCGCCGATCACCGTGCCGGCCATTTTACCAAAAGCGAACCCGGTAATGACCTGCGCCGAGGCGCCGGCCGACACGTCGAACTCGCGCGCCAACACCGGTATCGTGGGAATGATCATCGCCCAAGCGCCGGACAAAAACGTGCTAACGTAAAGCGCGCTCAGACCCTGCGCGCTAGGTTTAGGAGGTGAGGATGGAGACATTGACGAAAGAACTCGGCGCTAAATTGAACTCTGATGCAGGCAAAAATAGTCAGGTGTAATGGTGCGTGGAGATTCTAGACTCACCATGCTCCACGCTTCAGTAACGATTCTTCGCCTTCGAGCCAAACTCGCAAAGCCGCTTTAACGATCTTGCGGGTTTAAACGTTCGTGACGAGGTTATTTTGTACCCGCGCCGTACTTGGCGTGTAGTTCGTGTAAAAGTTTTTCCATGGCCGCCGGCGTCGAGTCTTGCGGCAATCGCTTAAAATCTTCTATCAAAGTCCGCAAGCTCGGCGCCTTCTCGGCGAGCTCCGCGATCCGATCAAAGTAGCGATAGTAGGCGAGATCGTGGCTCAGCTTGGCCTCGACGACAGTCGGGCCATGCTGATCGCGCGTTTCGTAGTTGAACCGACGCTGGTAATTGGCAAAGCTCGGCAACAGATCCAAAACCCTCTGCTTGGCATTATCTGACGCTTTCCGCCGCAAAAATTTTCTCGGCTTGAGAGACCAGCGCCATCAACTCCCGCGAGAGCGTGCGCTCCTCAGCCACCGAGCTTATGGCGTTGGCGCAACCCTTCTCATCGCCCTTGTGGCGAAAGTATTCGACGGCGGCGAGAGACCCTAGCGGCGTGACAATCGCCTCTTCGATTTCCCACGGCAACGCAAAATTGACGTCGCCGTGCAGGTCTTCATGGAGAATCACTTTGACCCGCCGCACCAGAGGCTCTTCGGCGAAACCTTTGGTCGCCACCGAACGCGGATCGCCGAATTCGTTGCCTTGACGGTGATACACGCTGTAACCGTCGACACGATAGACTTGCTCCAGTTTCGGCGTTTCTTTTTCGATATTGAGACCGATCGCGAGACGAATGTCGACCGGAGCGCTGAGCGCCAAAGTCCCCTCGCGCTGCATCCACAACCAGAGCATCGACAAGGTCGGCGCATCTTGAGAGGTCCGGCGCAACGCGTCCGTCGGTTCGATGCCGAGGGTTTTGCCGAACGCTTTTACATCCTCGATCAAACCGGCGGTTTGGCGCAAGGGTGCCGCATCATCGCTGCGGGTAACGGTGGAGCACGAGGCGATCATAAAATAACAAAGCAACACGCCGGCGCGTTGGCCCAACCGTTCGACGCCGATGCGCCAGCGATAGTGCGTATCGAACATCAGGCAAAGATTATTGCGCAAACATCGATGCGATCGGCGCCATGCGCGGAATCTGTCCGACGTCGAAGAGCAACTGCATCTCCGCCTGGGCGAGCCGCTGTTCTCTCTCGGTGAAAGTGAACTCGATGCGCGGATAACGCGCCGACGCGAGCAACGCTTCCCGGTCGCCTTCATAGCGCGCCAGAAACGCGTCGGCGACTTCTTCTAAGTTCGCTTCACTGTAAGCGAAGGACTCGCGAAATGCTCTGAGCAGCGTGTCTTTAATGCCGGGATAATCGCGCAACAAATCCTCCCGCGCCGCCACCATATGTTTGATCATCTCGTCGAAGCCGGTGAGCTTTTGCCACGCCTCGCCGTCGGTGTACAAACAACGCACTCCCGGCGCGACCTCGCCGCGAAAGAAAAACTGATCGAGCAACACCACCGCATCGGCTTTGCCGCTTTGCAGCGCGTCGAGGAGCTTTTCCTGCGGCTGCCCTTCCCAGCGCAGCTTCTCGTCATCAAGGCCATACGCGCGGCGTAACAAGTACTTGTGAATGGCGTGCATGCCCTGATGGGTGGCGATGAGCCGTCCTTCCAAGTCTTTCGGGGTTTTCACCGGCCCGTCGGCGAGCACGAAGACGCCGTTGCCCTTCATCGTCGACTTCCACTCGGTGGCGAGACCGAGAATCGGCGCACCTTGCAGCTTGCGCCGGAGAAAATTCGGCAAATATAAATTCGCCGCCTGCACGTCGCCGCGTATCAATGCCTCTTCCTGCTCCTTACTCGGCGGATCAGGCAGCTCGATCACTTTCACGTTGATGCCGTTCGCTTTAACCTTACCAACCGCCAACGCGTAGTAAGTGCGAAACATGCAGAAACGGTTACGATAGTGCGCGAAGGTGAGATCCATAGGAATAAATTGATAATGGATAATGGAAAATTAAAAAACTCGAACTCCCCGCCCTAGCAACATCCGACATTCTCCATTCTCCATTAGCTTTTCTTCCGATTGCAGATATCGAGCGCGGCCATGGCGTAAACCTTCGTGCAGTTCTCCATGTTGGTAATACCGACGCCACGGCGCACGCCCGTGGGCGAATCCCATTCTTCTCCCGCTTTGGTCTCAGTCGGATCAACCAGATGGGTGCCAAAGCCGGGGCCGTAAGTGATTGCCGGCACGCCGTATTGCGCGATGCGCGAGCCGTCGCTGGTGATGCCGTAACGGATCGGCTTGGCGTAAGGCACCGGCGCTTTGAATACGGTTTTGTGCGCGCTCTCCATCACCTTCACCAACGGCTCACTTTTTGAAACCTCATAGCCCGGCGTAGTGAGATAGAGATCGACGCGGATGTCGAGAATGTCGCTCTCACGTTTGCGAACTCTCTCGCAAACCGCTTCGATATCGCGCTTGATCGCCAAGGGCACCGCGTCAGGAAGCATTTTGACGATGACAAAGATATCGGTGGTCGGCCGCGTGCCGGGTTTGAACGCATTGCCGCCGTCGATGGCGCCGATCTGCACCGTGGGCAGCATAAACTTATGCGGGTTTTTGCGCTGATATTCCTTTTCCCAATCTTGGATCGCCTGGGCGACTTTGCAGGCGGCGAGAACGAACTTCGTCGCTTTGCCGTCGACGCTCACTTTGGCCCAGAGCAACCCGGCGTTGCCGATCTGAAGCTGTAAACCGGTGGGCTCGCCGATGATGCACATATCGGCCATCACGCCATGGTCCATCAAGTAACGCGCGCCGACGCCTGCGCCGCGATATTCTTTGCCGTGAAATCTGCCGACCTGCGCCTTCTCGATCTCGCCAACGACACCGGCGATGATCAAATCGCCCTTGAGTTTCACGTCGGCCCTTTGCAGCGCCGCCACCGCTTCGATATAGCAGGGAAACGCCGCTTTCATATTGACCAAACCGCGGCCATAGATGCGGTCTTCATCGACGACGGTTTCTTGGGGATTATCGAAGTGGTCCATATGCGCGTTGAACATCAAAGTCGCGCCGCCGCCCGTGCCTTTGAGTCTGCCGACGACATTGGGCCGGCCGTCTTCGACGTATTGATACTCGACTTGCATGCCGAGCTTTTCAAACTCGCTGCCGAGATACTTGGCGACGTTTTCTTCGTCGCCGGTAATGCTGACGATATTTGCCAAGTTACACGCCACTTCGACGAGCCGATCGCGATCTACTTGTTCTAATACTTCCTGTTGCATTTAAAACTCCCCTCCAGCGTTAGGCATAATTCAGTCGCGAAACTATTTTTCTATCACAGCGGTTTACTCGGTGACAACAAAACCGATGAAATTCCAATGAAATCACTGCCAAACGGTCAAACGATTTACGCCGCTCGCTCAATTCAGACTCAGCACTGATTATTCACATCGTTAAATTACAGCAGCGGACATGGCCGCGTTAACCGATTGATTTGAGGAATCACCTCGGCGCCGAAGCGCTCGATAGTTTCCAACGTAAAGCGCGGGTCCATGCCCGGCCAGTCGACCATGAACCACATCACCTCAGCGCCGAATTCCTCGTGATAAGCCATCACCTGCTCGACGACTTCGGACGGGCTGCCGAGTATCAGACGGTCGCGCATCAGCTCTTCGAACTTGAGATCATAGCGTTCGCCCGGCTGTCCCCATTGCTGATAACGCAGATAACGCCGCTCGTAGCCCTCGCGTATACGCTGCTCCGCTTCACGAGTACTATCGGCGATGCAAAGATCGCGAAAAATGAACAAGCCTTTATACGGCCGGCCGTGCCGCTCCAACGCGGTTTTGTACGCCGGCACGGCTTCGCGCAAGAATGTTTTCGAGTGGCGCCGGCTGGCGATCCAGTGATCCGCCACTTCCGGCACTCTCGCCACGGTTTTGACCGCATCGGCGCCCAGCAATATCGGCGGACCGGGACGTTGCAACGGCTTGGGCGCCATGGACACTTTGTCGAGGTGAAAAAACTTTCCGTGAAATGTCACGCCATCCTCGGTCCACAGCCGGCGGATCACTTCCAAACCTTCGACCAATCGGCCGCGGCGCTCGCGCTTATCGATACCGAAGGAATTGAACTCGCTGTCGCGATATCCCTGGCCCACGCCGAACAGAACTTTACCACCTGATAGATTGTCCAGCGTCGCAAAGTACTCGGCGACCATCACCGGGTGATGCAGCGGCAAAAGAAAAATCGACGTACCGACGTACATGCCCGGCACCTGGCCGGCCAAATACGCCAACAGTGGCAGCGACTGCAAGATCGCCGCATCCGGACCGGTGATAAAGTGTTGCGCCACGAACAATGCTTCAAAATTATTGCGCTGCGCCGCCCGCGCCCGCTGAGAAACTTGCTGACACACTTCCGCCGGCGGCAAATCAGACGGGTAGCTGCCGAACTCAATACCGAATCGCATGGTAATCCTTTCTTCGATCGGTGGTCCGATACTGTCTTTTACCCTAGTGCGGAAGTTTGAGAAAGACGACGGCACATCGCGGTTGACGCTTTGTCGGGATTTTCCTAGATTGTGCTGGAATAGTGATTGGACGTCGACGGCGAAGGAGGAAAAGAGAATGTATGGTTGGAGAGTAAGAATCGGCCACGTGGCGCCATCGCGGGGCGACACTTTGGTTTATGAATTTTATCAAATGATGCCGACCGGCTTCATGATTCTCAACAGCACGGGAACGATCAGGCAATTAGTCGATGCCGATTTGGAACGACAGCTGCAACGGATTGAAGAAGCGGCCGCCGATTTAGTCGACAACAAATGCGACTCGGTGATCATCGGCGGCTCGCCGCTGTTTACCAAGCTCGGCTACGGCAGCGACACGGAAATGGGCAAACGTTTGACCGACAAGTACGGCGTGCCGGTTTCCCCCGGCATCACTGGTGAGATCGAAGCGCTCAAGTCGCTCGGCCTCAAGAAGCTCGTCGTCGCCACGCCGCACGAAGACACGCTCAACGAGCGCATGAAGGCCTTTCTCGAAGCATCAGGCTTCAAAGTGCTGAAAATCCAGGGCTATGGCGTGCGCAAGAACGCCGACTTGACCGACATGGACGAACACGCCGCTTATAAAATCGCCAAGCGGCTTTATGAGCAATCTCGCGAAGCCGACGGCGTCTTCGTTCCCTGCCCGCGCTGGCCGACAATCACCGATGTTGACTTGCTTGAGAATGAAATCGGCAAACCCGTCGTCACCAGCTGCCAGGCTTACATCTGGCACGCGCTGAAAATGGCCAAGGTGAAACAGCAAGTCAGCGGTTTCGGCCGACTGATGGCTTCGCTGGCGAACTGACCGGTGTGCTATCGAGTCTTAAAATTGACGCGGCGAATGGGTGAATGCCATTCGCCGCTTTTATTCACTGGTGATTCTATTTTGGCGAGCTATCTTTTTCGACTGCCGAACACTTCTTGGAGCAAATCCGTCACCCTTGCCGCCGGGTTAGTTCTGATCTTTTTCTCTTCCTGACCGACAACGAAGAAAATCCCGTCGGTCGCTTTTTCCGTTACATACTGGTTGACATCGAACGTAACGCTTCGCGAGAACGGCACGTCTTTGTATTTCCCGATCAGATCGTTGTATTGGCGATTCACGCCCACTTGATCCATTACGTCCGTCACCGAAGGCAGGAACGCCGCCTGCAACTTCTTGGTGGTCTTCGACTTGAAATAGTCGGTGGCCGCGGTGTCGCTGCCGTTGAGAATCTTCCTGGCGTCGTCGAAAGTCATCGCGCCGATGGCATCCCAGAAAATTTCCTTGGCAAACGGCACCGCCTTTTCCGCGGCGCGGTTCATGCCGACGACAAACTCATCGATCTGCGGCCCATAGCCGACCAAACTGAGGCGGCTTTTCGATATTCTGCAACGTTTTGGGCATCAGAATCTTGATCGCCTTGTTTAGCAAAAAACCGTCCGCCGTGCCGGTTTGAGTCACTGCATTCTCCGTACCGACCTTAAGTGCCTCTTGCAGTCCGGAACCGATTTTAACATCGCTCACCGCGCCGACGCTCGGCATATTGCTCCCCAACCCTTTCAACATCTTGTCCCACTGGGCCGAAGCCGGCTCCGTCGCCGCCAGCAAAAAAGACACGATCAGCGCAAATTGCATCAGCAAACTCCACCTCGTTTTCTTGGAATTGATAGTCAACGTTGCGCCGAACAACGACGCTCACCGGCGCGACGCGGATAAACTAGAGAATTTCTTTCGAACGGCTCGGCGGCCCTATCCTATCGCCCAATTGGAAATCATTCAGCGCCGCGGCAAACCCGGCGTCGATGATCAAATTGACAATCTCTTCCTGCGCGTCCCTCGGTGAAAGCCGGAACGCCGTGCGCAACGGCTGGATCGCCGCGCGCCAGTTGCTCTGGCTGATCAACGCGCGGCCGAGATAAAGATAGGCCGGGGCGTAATTAGGATCGTCGTGTGTGGCATCTTCAAAGTATGGAATCGAAGCGGCAAAACGGCCCTGATTAAATAGCGCCATGCCCTGCTCAAAATTATCGCGTGCGGCAAAACGGCCAAGCGAACCGCAGGAGCTCACCAACGCCAATATCAAGGTGAAATAGACAACGAATAATTTCTTTTTCATGGCGATCGATCTCCCTGAGCATTAGACGCAAAAAGGCCCCGAATCTTAACGATCCGGGGCCTATTGTTTACTTTTCGAAGGCCGCTTTAAGTATCGGCTCGAGCTCACCGCGTTCATGCAACTCATGCACAATGTCGCAACCGCCGACAAATTTTCCGTCAATATAAACCTGCGGAATAGTCGGCCAATTAGAGTATCGCTTGATCCCTTCCCGCACCGCCGGGTTAGCGAGCACGTCGTCGGTGGCGAACGGAAACCCGTAGGATTTTAGAATTTCCACCGTGTGCGCTGAAAAGCCGCACTGGGGAAAATCAGCCGTGCCCTTCATGTAGAGCATGACTTTGTTGTTCTTTACCTTCTCCTCAATTTGGCTCAACACTTCATCTGCCATAGCAAATTCTCCTTTTTGCGGTGCCTCTAGCTTTTTAGGAACCGAGTTTATCCCACTGGGCCGGACTATACGTTTTGAGCGATAATGCGTGAATGCGCTGATCGGCTAACGGCTCCTTGAGCACTTCGTTGACCATGCGGTGCTGCTCCACCAATCCTTTGCCTTCAAACGCCGGTGACACGATGATGACCTGCCAATGGTCGCCGCCGCCGGTGAGATCCTGGGTTTCGACTACCGAAACCGGCAGTCCCTTCGATAGCGTCGATTTAATTTCATCCGGGCTAATCATGAAAAAATCTTACCGGTTCGCCACGGTGCTTTCAACTGCTACGAATTCGCACCGTACATCTATCCGACCGGTCCCATGAAATCGGGGCGCACTTTGCGCAACATGGCGCGCAGGTCGGCGCGCAATTCAGCCAACGTCGGCCGGCCCAAATACCAGTACCCGTTGTACAGATTATGAATCGTTAAATCCGGCAACAGGGCAAAAGTATGCGGCATGGCGGTCACCCCTTTGCTCTTGGAAGTCTCGGTCATGTCGAGCAGTTTCACGACCTTACGATCCTGGTCGCTCAGAAACGGGAACTCGGCGCGCAGGCCGGTACGAAACGCATCGTTCACTTCCGGCGCATCGACACTGACCACCGCTAGTTTACAGTAATTGATCGCCAGCTCTTCTTGAAACTCGACGTAATGGCGCAACTGCACCTGGCACTTTCCTCACCAGTAGCCGCGATAGAAGGTCAGGATAAACGGAAACTTACCAACCAACTCAGAAAGCTTAACTGACTGATTCTCGTGATCCGGTAGTTCGAAGTCGGGAAAGCGCTCACCGATCTTTCGATTCATTACCCCACCTCCGTCTTGGTTTGAGGTCGTCTGCGTCGGTACCGCTAATAACGTTTCGCCATCTCAGCGAAGAAGCCTTCTTTTTCCAACTGCTGTAACAGTGACAAGTCAGTGAATTGCTCGGGCTTGGCACTTTTCGCCTGTGGAATTTTTGACGCCACCTCATCGAGCAGATATTGGATACCTTTCAACGTCGGATAGGGCCGTTTGGAAACCCGCTTGATAAACCAGTCAACGGTCGCGTCCAACACCTCCTGCTCATTGGTGCGCATATATCTGCCCGCGATCCGTTTCGCCTCATCGCGGTTTTTACCGATGAAATAAATCGCTTCGACGTAAGATTTTAGCGCGCTCAATACCGTGTCGCGTTGGCTTTTAATAAATCCGCGCGAAGTAGCAAAGCCGTTGCCCTGCACTTCGATGCCAAGTTCGAGCATGTCATAAACTTCGACCAATCCCTGACGGCGCGCCCGCGGCAGCTCGGAAGGCGTAAGAATCGTCGCTTCGATCCGGCCCGAATCCACCGCGCTCAGTCTTTCCATGGTCGGGCCGGCAACGACCAGCGTCACGTCCTTGTTCGCTTCAAGATTGAATTTTTTAAGCAGAATCAGCGATGCGTTGTGCGACGCCGAGCCGAAACCGCTGACACCGAGCCGTTTGCCTTTGAGCTGTTCGACTCGGGAGATACCGGGTCGTGCCACCACCGAATAATTGTACGACGATTCGGATGAAGCGATCAGTACGACATCATGTCCTTGCAGGCCGGCTTGAACTACGGTGCCGATATTGACGATCGGCGGATCGCCGGCGACCAGTGCCTGGGTCGCCATTTGGCCGCCGCGGAAAAATATTACCTCAGCGTCTAAGCCGTGTTTGCGGTAGATGCCAGCGTCTTTGGCGATCCAAATGTGAATCTGGTTATAGGAGATCGCCGGATAGCCAATTTTTATTTTTTTGAGTTCCTGGCATTCTGCATCACCCGCGATAAAGGCGAGAAGGACGAAAGCTAGAGTCTTCAACATAAGGGACAGCCGCCGCGCTGAGAAGATTTCGTCGCGAATTAGATTGGTAAACGATGATCGATCAATAGGATTTGGTGTCGGGGTCCGAAGCCGCGCTATCGCTATCCATGCCAAGCTTGGTCTCCAGCGCTTTAACCCGTTTTTCCAGCGTCCGCACCTGCGCTTGAGATTGACTGAGCTGCTGCTCGACGACGGTAACAACTGAAGCGGTATCGCCCCACCAAGAATATCCGGAGAGAATGCCGATTAGCACCGAGCTGATACCGGCAAGAATCCAGTAGAAACGATTTGACTGTGAACTGTGTTTTACCCAAGGCATGACATACACTACTATATTAAAATACCCCCGCGCGTCAATCGCTCTTGGCCAGCCAATCCCGCGCGCTAAGCGACTGCCCGGTAACGCCCGACGAATCCGCCGAAGCCAAATGAACGAAGATAGGGGTAATCGATTCGGCGGTAGGCAAGGTCAGCGGGTCTTCGGCTGGATAAGCGGCGGCTCGCATCCGAGTTCGAGTTGCCGCGGGGTTGACGGAATTCACCCGTATGCCCAATGATTTAACTTCGTCGGCGAGGACCTGCGTGAATCCCTCTAGGCCGGCTTTGGCAACCGCGTAGGCGCCCCACTTGGCTTTACCCATACGGCCGACGCCGGATGTAACGTTGATGATCGAGCCCGAGCGCCGCGCCAGCATGATCGGCAATACCTCGCGAGTGATCAAAAAAAGACCCGTTAGATTGATTCGAATCACTTCATTCCATACGCTGATCGGATAATCGGCGATCGTCTCGCGTGGGCCCAGGATACCGGCGTTGTTGACCAACACGTCGATTGTAGCAAAACGGCTGAGTGCGCTCTGCACAAGGCGTTTGGCATCGTCAGACGAGCCAATGTCACCGGCGGCGCCGTCGATGTCGCCTCCGTCGCCACGTAGTTCGTTAATCGCGGCATCGACGGCGGCTTGATCGCGGCCACAAATAAAGACGCTAGCGCCGGCATTCGTGTAGGCCGCAGCGATCTCGCGCCCGATGCCCCGGCTGCCGCCGGTAACTAACGCGACTTTTCCCTGCAGTTTTTTTATCGAGCTGCTTGCCATTGCGCGATTGCTATAACATATTTGTAAAATTCATGAAATTCTTGCATGCGATGCCGCTTCACGGCCGGCTCCTATTCTTCGTAATCGCTGCCTTGGCACTGACCTGCATCATCAGTCCGTGGTTCGCACTAGCCGCCGATTGGTTCGCCCCCGATGGGCTCGGCTTGTTCTCCGAACGTATACCTTTTTCACGTATTTTTAATCGCGCATTCATGATTTCGGGCGTTGCTCTGTTTATTCTATTCCGAGGCTACTTCGTCGACGGACAGATTAAACAGCTGTTCGCGGCGCGGTTTGCGCTAGCGAGACGGGATCTAGTTACCGGATGGAGCTTGGCGATTGGGTCAATGATACTGCTGACCGTCGCAATGACCGCTAGCGACATCTTCACGCCGTACTTTCGCCTATCATTGAGTCGCGCGCTCTCGCGAATCACCAGTGCGGCGATGGCGGGATTATCGGTGGGCGTCATCGAGGAACTATTCTTTCGCGGCATCCTATTCATGGGCCTCTACCGCCAGGGCAACCTGGTGCGAGCGTACCTTGCCGCCAATCTTTTCTATTCCGTGCTGCATTTCGTCAAACCGGGAAAGGCCTATTTTCTCGACGGCATCGAACCGTTAGCGGGCTTTTCTCACTTATTAGCGTCGTTTCGCCCATTCCTCGACCCGGTAGTTCTTTTACCCGGAATCTTTGGATTATTTATCATTGGCCTTGTCCTCAGTTACGCATTGATCAGAACTGGAAAGTTATATCTCGGCATTGGCTTACACGCTGGCTGGGTCTTCAGTTTGAAAACCATGCGCGTGTTCGGCGATTTTACCCGTGACGATTTAGGCTGGGTCTTCGGTGAAACCGATCCGAAGATCGTCAGCGGCGTGGGCACCTGGGTTGGCATTCTATTAGTCGGTGTTGCGGTTCACTTTCTGACTAGGAGCCGCGCCGCCCGGTCAGGCGATCCGCGTCACGCAACAGCGGTATAATTTTCACCGCGATCCGTTCCGCGATCAATCGGTAACCCGCGCCGTTGGGGTGAATCGGATCGCTCTTGAGCTTCGAGTCGCTCAGTATGCCCTTCATCACCTGCGGTATGTAAAGCGCGCCGAGTTCTTTGGCCGTGTCCTCGTAAATGGCGGCGAAATCGTCTGTGAAGAGTCCAAGTTTCATGCCGGCAATGGCGACCATCGCGCCTTGCGCTTGTACCCGCCGAACAATCTCGGCCAAGTTTTTCCTACTCTCGGCACGCGGTCGTTGGCGCAGGAAATCGTTACCGCCTAAAAATACGATCACCAGCCGCGGATTCTTGCTCAAGACGGCGTCCGAAAGCCGCGCCAGCGCCTGATCGGTGGTGTCGCCGCGCTGGCCGGCGTTGACCACAGGAATGCCGATCTCCTTAGAAAGTACGGACGGGTAATCTTCGCCCGTGCCGGCGCCGACGCCTTCGGTCAAACTGTCGCCGAAGCAGACAATCGTTTCGCCGCTAGAGCGAAGGTTTCGAATCGCGTCAAAGTTCTCGCCGCCGCAAGCGCCGAGCGCGACGATGACGAGAAACAATTCCCCATGTAGGAGCCAACGAACAGCCATCCAGTACATCGGACAGTCCAGCCAGCGCTGTTCAGCGGCGCGCTAATAACTCGCTGAGCGAACCGATCGACGGCAACTGCTCCAGACGATTTACCGCATCGATAATTTTCTCGTTGTTATCGGCCGGCAGCGCGAGCCGCGCGTTGGCGTGGAACTTCTCCCTGACTTCTTCGGGCGCCAGCGGATCTTCCAAACCGCCGCGCGGGTGCGGCTGGTTTTCTTCCAAGATCGATCCGTCGTCAAGGACAACCTTCACGTGACCTGAGAAATGGCGCGGATAATCGATGGTCGGATCGAGCACGTAGCGAACTTTGGCCGCCAGCCGAAGCACTTCTGGATCGAGAATCGCCGCATCGGTAAATTCATCGAGCCCGGCCCGGCCACGAATGAGCATGACAGCTAAGCTGTAGGGCAGGCTAAACTTCGCGCCGTAGGAGCTTGACGGTTTTTGCTTGTCGCCAAGCGGCTCCCACAATCGAGGCACCGGTCCTTCGGCCGTGCGGCAAACCACTTCGGCGATCTGCTCCGGCGCAGGCGAATATTTTTGTTTAATCTTGAGCGCGCAATCCATGTACGGATGGGAAATCGACCCGCACGGATAAGACTTAAACGCGAGCTTAGGAATTTCCCACTCTTTGCCGAGCTCTAGAAGCTTTTCGAAACGGTAGTCGTTCTTGCCGCCGAAGCCATTGAAAAAACCATGGGTGCCTTCAAACACTTTCGCCGGACCGCGAAACCCTTCCTGCGCCAATAGACAAGCGATTATGCCGCCGTGGGCTGACCAGCCCGGATGCATGCGCTTGGTCCAAGTGCCGTCGGCGAGATATTCGATGATCCCTGAACTCTGACTGCCGCAAAGTCCGAAAGCATCGACCCATTGGTCGGCGTTGAGACCGTAAAGCTTTCCCGCCACAGCCGCGGCGCCAAAGGTGGAGCAAATCGCCGTCGGATGAAAACCGCGCGCATGAAACTTTCCCGGCGCCACCAGACCGACTTTGCACAAGACTTCGGTGCCGACGATCGCTGCTTCAAGAACCGTCGCACCGCTGGCACCGACTTCTTCACCCACCGCCAATGCCGTCATCCACGCGCACGCTCCGGTGTGAACGATCGCCTCTTCCAAAGTGTCGTCGTAGTCCAATCCGTGGGCTAGTGTACCGTTTGCGATGACCGCATTGGCCGCTGCGACTCGGTTTGCCGAACCAATCACAACGCTGCGCTTGTCGCCGCCAAGGCGGCGCGCCACGTTGGAAACCATCGCGCCAAAATCCATGGTCGATGACGCCAACGCCACGCCAAGCGTATCGAGACAAACCAGTTTCGCTTTGGCAATGACGTTTGCCGGCACGTCGGCGAGCTTGAGGCCGCGGGCGAATCCGCCGACAGCGTGGGAATAGGATTCAGAGTTTTTTAATCGTTCCATAATTCACCAGTCGAGAAGTGAGATTGATGATTCTGCGCCGTTTTTAGATCGGTTCGCTTGACAGCGATTTTGAGAACATATTACTTTCGCGCGAACTTACACGGGGTTTTTGACACGCGCAACCAGGGAGAACGTAATGATTTCTTTCGGCATGCTCATCGGCCCGCTTTCATTAGCCGCGGGAATTTTGCTGCTACTGATCGGCTTGGCGGCATTTCTTTGGGTAAGCGGCAAAATCGAAGGCTATGATCCGGTCAATGAAATGCTCTTGAGAGATAATCCCGCGCTGGCGCTTCGCTACGCTCTGTTCGCCATCGCAGTGGTTTTCGCCGTGCTCGGCATCTTCGATCGCGTACAAGGCGACTCCGGCGCCTGGCTATTCACCCAAAATGCGCTCCTGGCCGTGATCTTGATCTATCTCTCACGCTATCTAAACGACTGGCTGATTCTCTACCACTTCAGCCACAACCGTGAGGTGGTGCAAGAAAAAAACTCCGCCGTCGCGGTCGTCGAGGGTGCCACATACCTCGCCAGCGCCTACGTCATCGCCGGCGCATTTTACGATTGGGAAAACGGCCCATGGATCGCGCTGGTATGGTTTTTCATCGGCCAGCTCATGCTAATTCTGCTGGCGTTTCTTTATCGGCTCGCTGGCAAAGGAGTCGACGCGGCGTTGGACGACCAGAATCTCGCCGTCGGGATTTCCCTCGCAGGTTTTCTGCTCTCCGGCGGCATGGTTTGCGGCGCCGTCATCAGCGGCCCGTCACAAGGCTGGCGTAGCGACATTTTGACCGTGGCGGCGTATCTCGGCGCATGGGTTTTGCTGATGCTCGTTGCCCATTTGATATCCGACAAGTTGGCGTTTCGCTCGTCGCGATTAGGCGAGGAAGTAATGGAGCAGCGTAATATCGCCGCCGCGCTGTTCAAGGCGGTCATCTTTATCGCCGTCACCCTCGGTTACACCCACGGATAACCGGCGATGAAGAAATCGGCCAAAGTCTCGCTCGTTTTTCTCTCCTCCTTCGCCGCCGCGGTGATGAACGGCTGCGGTGATGACGCCGGTGACTGGGTCGAAGCCAAGCGCTGCGTCGACAATAACAACGTCGTCGTCGAGGATCGGCTATGCGATGGCGATGGACCGAATCGACATTACTATTCCCATTACTACGGCGGCCACGGTTACTATCGGGGCGACCGTGCCTACGGCGGCGGCCGAGTCGCCCAGTCCGGTGTAACTTATACCAATCCGAGCCAGGTCCCGCGCGGTGGTTTTGGTTCTACCGGCAGAGCCTTCGTCAGCCACGGCGGCAGTTCCATCGGCAGTTAATTCAGCCTACTCACATGAAACGCGTAACCATCGCACCTCGTGCCGATTGGGAAAAGAAAGTCGAAGCAATCGGCCTCATCTATCACCACACCGAAGGCCGTCCCTATTGGAACGAGTCGGCTTACTATTCTTTTCGTGCCACCGAAATCGACCGCATCGAGTTGGCGAGTAACGAATTGCAGGAAATGTGCTTGCAAGCAGCGCAATATATTATCGACAATAACCGATTCAAAGAACTGGCGATCCCCGAAGTAGCCATCCCAGTGATCAAGCAAGCCTGGGAAGACGAACCACCAGCGCTTTATGGCCGCATCGATCTCGCCTATGACGGCGAGCAATTAAAATTGCTCGAATACAATGCCGACACGCCGACGGCACTACTCGAAGCCGCCGTGACCCAGTGGTATTGGCTCCAAGAATTGTATCCTCAGCGCGATCAGTTCAACTCGATTCACGAAAAGCTGCTTGCCAAGTGGCAAGAGCTCAAGCCCTACGTCGCCAACCCGCTACACTTCGCCTATCTCGAACCGCCGGACATAGAGAATAGCGAAGACCTAATGACCGTAAGTTATCTGATGGATGTCGCAGGCCAAGCCGGCATTAAATCGGTTTTGCTGCGCATTGACGACATTGGCTGGGACGCGCAGCAAAACTGCTTTGTCGATCTCGACGACCGCCCCATACGCAGCATCTTCAAACTCTATCCCTGGGAATGGTTGCTGCGCGATCAGAACGCCGATCAATTGTTATCGACGTATACGCTGACCCAATGGATCGAACCGATTTGGAAAATGTTACTCTCCAACAAAGGCATTCTACCGATTCTTTGGGAACTCTTCCCCGGCCATCCCAACTTACTCGAATGCTATTTCAATGAGCCGAAAAAATTAACCGACTATGTGAAAAAACCGTTGCTCTCGCGCGAGGGCGCCAATCTGACTATTCAACGCAGTGGCTCGGTGCAACAAACCGAAGGGCCTTACGGTGAGGAAGGATTTGTCTGCCAAGCGGTTGCGCGTATTCCGAACTTCGATGGCGCGCATCCGGTAATCGGCAGTTGGCTCATCGACGGCGTCGCCGCGGGCATCGGCATTAGAGAATCTGATTCACCGGTGACAAACAACTTGAGCTGCTTTGTGCCGCATCTATTCGAGTAGCACGGCCATCTCAAACTCTTCTTATTTTGAATGATAAGAGGTATTTTTCATCAGACCCAATGGCTGCACGATTAACTACCGAACAGATCGAGCGTTACAGCCGCCAAATCATGGTGCCGGATTTAGGCGGCAAGGCGCAGATGCGTCTGCGTGATGCGCGGGTGCTGGTTATCGGCGCGGGTGGGTTGGGATCGCCGGCAGCGTTTTATCTGGCGGCGGCCGGCATCGGCACCTTGGGAATTATCGATCCGGACAATGTCGAGTTGTCCAATTTGCAGCGCCAGATTCTCCACGCGACAAAAAATATCGGCCAGCGAAAAGTCGAATCGGCCAAAGCGACGCTCACTGAACTCAATCCCGATGTCGACGTTAAAACCTATTCCTTTCGCTTCGACGAAACGAATGCCGCTCAAATTGCCGCCGAGTATCATTTCATCATAGACGGCAGCGATAATTTCGACACCAAGTTTCTCGTCAACGATACCGCGATCAAATTAGGCATAGCATTTTCCCACGCGGGCATCGTTCGGCTGCAAGGCCAAACGATGACCGTTGTCCCTGGAAAGACGGCTTGCTATCGTTGTCTGTTCAAAGCGCCGCCACCGCCGGAAGAAATCCTCAATTGTCAGGCTTCCGGCATACTCGGCGCCGTCGCCGGAACCCTCGGCACGATCCAAGCGACAGAAGCAATAAAATATCTCGCCGGATTCGAAGACGGTCTGCTCACCGATCGCTTGTTAGTTTACGACGCCAAGAGCATGAAATTTCGCGACATCGAAGTGAAGCGCGATCCCGACTGCGCGAGCTGCGGCGACGGAGCAAATCGGTCATGAGCTTTGTCACCGGACTGGAATGCCGTGAGTGCGGCGAGAAATATCCTGAGTCGCCGCAGCACGTATGCGAGGCATGCTTCGGCCCGTTAGAAGTCCAGTACGACTTTGCCGCGATTAAGAAAGTCCTTAGCCGGGACAAGATCGCCAGCCGCGAGCGCAACCTTTGGCGCTATCGCGAGCTTTTACCGATCGGCGGCGAGCCGCGTGTCGGTCTGTATTCAGGCTTCACGCCGCTGGTGCGCGCGCACCGTCTCGGCTCCGCACTTGGCGTCAAGGAACTTTATCTAAAAGACGACTCGGTGAATCATCCGACCTTTTCCTACAAGGACCGTGTCATCTCCGTGGCCATTTCTAAAGCGCTGGAGTTTGGCTTCGACACAGTCGCCTGCGCGTCGACTGGCAACTTGGCCAATTCGGTGGCCGCCCATGCGGCGATCGCGGGGTTGGATTGCTTTGTCTTCATTCCGGACGATCTGGAACCGGCAAAAATCATCGGTTCGGCGATCTACGGGCCCAAGACTGTGGCGATCAAAGGCAACTACGATGATGTCAACCGGCTGTGCAGCGAGATCGGCGACAAATACGGCTGGGCCTTCGTCAACGTCAACTTACGCCCTTACTATGTCGAAGGCGCCAAGACCCACGGCTACGAAATCGCCGAACAGCTCGGCTGGAAGCTGCCCCAACATATCGTCGTCGCCTGCGCCGGCGGCACGATCTTGCCGAAGCTGGCGAAAAGTTTTCACGAGTTGATCGATCTCGGTCTGGTTGAAAACACGGAATGCAAGATTTACGCGGCGCAGGCGGCCGGCTGCGCGCCGATCATCGAAGCGCTGCACCGAGGCGCCGACGTGGTGAAACCGGTGAAACCGAACACCATCGCCAGCTCCATCGCCATCGGCGACCCGGCGGAAGATTATTACGTTCTCCAGGTGCTGCGCCAATCCGGCGGCTGGGGCGAGAGCGTCAGCGACGCGGAAATTCTCGACGCGATCAAGTTGCTGGCGCGCACCGAGGGCATATTCACCGAACCCGCCGGCGGCACCGAAGTCGCCGTGACCAAGAAACTGATTGAGCAAGGCCGCATTCCACGGGGCGAGTCGATCGTCATCAGCATTACCGGCAATGGCTACAAAGCCTTGGACGCCGTGGCGCCAAGCGTTGAAAAACCGTTTACCATCGACGCGACGCTCGACCGCTTTGATGCGCTCGTCAGCCAGTTCGTTCCGATCACGCGAGCTCAAGCGGCCGGCCGCTAAAAGACTCGGCCGCGCCGCTTGCCTTGAAAGGGGCCCGGCGGAGGACTATTCTAGGCGTATCATTCAAGTTTGAGTTTTTTAGGAGGACAATTATGGCAGTGCGAGTTCGTGTTCCCACACCGCTGCGCAAGTACACCCAGGGCGCCGATGAAGTCAACGCGCTGGGCGGCAACATCAAGGCGCTGGTCGACGACTTAGAAAAAAATTATCCCGGCATCAAAGAACGGATCTGCGACGAGTCCGGCAAGGTGCGCCGCTTTGTCAACGTCTACGTCAACGGCGACGACATTCGCTTCTTGCAAAATCTCGATACCGGTCTCAAAGAAGGCGACAGTATTTCCATCGTGCCCGCCATCGCCGGCGGCCGTTGAGACCTTTCTGGATCGATCATGAGCGCAACGTTGCCGAATCTGCGCCTGGTGCAGTCACCGACCAAGGCGCCGAAGAAAGTTGAGTCGGTTCTCGATCTGATCGGCAACACGCCTTTGCTGGAAATCCAAAGGATCACCGACGGTATTCCGGCGCGAGTCAAAGTTTACGCCAAGCTCGAAGGCCTCAACCCCGGTGGCTCGGTTAAAGACCGCCCAGCATGGCGCATGGTGCAAGAAGGCTTGCGCAGCGGCAAGCTGCACGCCGGCAAAACGATCCTCGATTCGACTTCGGGAAACACCGGTATTGCGCTGGCGATGATCGGCAGCGTGCTCGGCTATCCGGTGGAATTGGTAATTCCCGCCAACGTCAGCAACGAGCGCAAAATAATTATCAACGCGTACGGGGCCAAAGTGACTTTCAGCGATCCCATGGAGGGTTCCGACGGCGCGATTCGCCTGTGCCGACAAATCATCGAGGCCGACCCGGAAAAATATTATAAGCCGGACCAATATTTTAATCCGATGAATCCCGAGGCTCATTACGAAAACACCGGACCGGAAATTTACCGCCAAACCGATGGCAAGATTACTCATTTCCTAGCCGGCATCGGCACCGGCGGCACAATCATGGGAGTCGGCCGCTACTTAAAAGAAGTCAATCCTGATATTCAAGTGATCGCGGTGGAACCGGACGACGCGCTTCATGGGCTGGAAGGTTTAAAACATATGGCGAGCTCCATCGTGCCGGGCATCTATCACGAAGAGAAGCTCGACGGGAAATTTCCCGTATCGACCGAAGATGCTTACGCGATGGTTTATCGCTTGAGTCAGGAAGAAGGCGTGCTTGTCGGCCAGTCATCCGGCGCGGCGCTTTTTGCCGCGCTCAAGGTCGCCCGCAAGCTAGAGACGGGCACCGTGGTTACGATCTTTCCCGACTTTGGGGATAAGTATTTGACGACCAACCTGTGGGTCGGATGGCGCGATCGTATGGCGGTCGGTAAAATGAAATTTTCGATCTAAACTTGTTATGGCGTCAAAACCGATCCCAACCCGCCAGCGAGTTCATCTGACGTTTCCAAGGAAATTGATTAACGAGCCGGTCCTGAGCCTGTTAGCGAAGCAGTTCGACGTTGTCTTCAATATCCGCGGCTCCACCGTGACGTCCGCGATGGCACTGGTGGAGTTGGATTTCGATGGCAAGGACGGTGAGATCGCTAAGGCGATCGCCTGGCTCAAACGAAAAGGCGTGAGTGTGGAACCGATCGGCAAGAAGTGAAGCGATGAACGCGGCTACTGCGCCGCAGCGGAAATTGACAGCACCAAAGTGCCGCCGTCATGGGGCGGTCCACCGAGAATAAAATTTCCCTTGTTGGCAATCTTCACCGTAGTGTCGACCACCGGCTTGTCGCCTTGGGTCAGACGCACTTTGAGCGAGATGCGGTTGTCTTGAAACTCCTGGGGCATGACGGTCAGGGTTCGTCCGCCGGGGATGTCGAAGGATTGCGTCCCCTGCCACGGCACTGACTTAGTGTCATCTTTCAAAGATCGATAGGAACGGTATTTAAGCGATTTGAGCTGCTGCTCCATGCCCTTGAGCTTGGCATCGAATTCGTCATTTTTATTCTCCGCCAAAATCGTCCGAATCGTCACTTGCACCGACTGGGGATTTTTCTCCGCCGCGCCGGCGAAATCCTGCTGGGCAATGAGCGAAAGACTAAAAAGTAGGGCCAGACTTGGCGCCATCTTCGCCAGTTTCATCTTCACCTTCTTCGTTTTGATAGAGCCAGATTACAGTAGTCTTGCTCTCGTTTTCACGCAAGAGCGCCACGCTCCGTCCATACGCGTCGATCGACTCCACCGAAGCAAAACTGTTGCGACTACCGCCGAAGGGGTTTCCTGGGAAGTACGAATCTAGCGAAAAGACGGCGAGCAGCAGAACGATCGCCACAGGCACGCTCCACGCGACTCTCGGTGCGGTAAAAAACTCGCGCGCCCATTCCGAAATGTCTTCATACCAGGCGCGCTTTAAATTGATTCGACGCTGCACTTCGCGCCAGAAGGGCATGAATTCGATGGGCGCGGGATCGGCGACCAAAACTCCAGTCAATGCCCGCTGCAGGCTTTCCAGCTGGCGACGCGCTTCGGCGCACTCGGCGCAAGTCGCCACATGAGCCTGGACTGCCGCGCTTTCACTCGGGGTCAACTCGCCGTCGAGCCAACGGCCGATGGAGTCTCGGATGTTCTCACAGTTCGTCATAAAAATTCGCTCAACTTACCTTGCAATTTTTTTCTCGCGTAATGCAGCCGGCTCATCACCGTACCTTCGGAGCAGCCGAGGATCTCGCCAATGTCTTTATAAGATCGCCCTTCAATCGTTCGCAGCACGATGACCGCTTTGTGTTCCGGAGTTAGGTCGTTGATCGCTTTGATCAAACCCTCGCGCAGTTCCTTGTCATGAACATCACCAAAGGGATCCTTCGCCGTTTCGTTCTGAGCTTCCAACACGGTATCCATGGACGCGCGAAAGTCCAGTGGATTTCTCTTCTGGCGCCGCTGCGCGTCAATCGACATGTTAACGGCGATTCGATAAATCCAAGTGTAAAAAGACGAGTCGCCTTGAAAACTGTTGATCTTTCGAAAGGCGCGAAAAAAAGTTTCCTGGGCGACCTCCAGCGCATCCTCACGGTTGCGTAACAGACCAAGGATCACCATGTAAACCTTCTGGTGATAGCGCGAGACGAGATCTTGGAAAGCATTCATCTCGCCGGCTTGGCACTTCTGAACCAGTTCCCTATCGCTCAGATCCACGATCCCTGCCTATTAGACGCCTAACTAGAAGGGTTATTCAGCCAGTAAAACAGCAAAATAGTATTTAACCTTGATGTTTTCGCGAATTCTTCTAAAATTACAAAGACTTCTTTGGATTTATATCGTGCTCGGTCCAAACCTAACGAAGGAAACATCTATGCTGGTTCAATGTCCTAATTGCAAGACGACCTACAAGGTCGCCGACGACGTGCTCAAAGGTGCAGCGCCGGCATTTCGCTGCTCGCGCTGTAAACACACCTTCGAGCTCGAAGCCAACGAGCCGAGCGATGCGCCGCGCGAACCGTTCGTGGACGACGACGAGAAAAATGAAGTATCGCCACCCGATCCAGAGTTGAGTTTTTCCTTCGCCCCGAAAGCCGACGAGCGCCCCGAGGATGTCAAAAAAATACCACCGGCCGAATCGGCGCCGTTGAAAACGCCGCCGCAGAGCGATTTCGCGGCACCGCATGTTACCGAAGTAGGGGAGGAGTTCAAAAATTCCGCCGACGATGAACGATGGTCGATGAGCGAGAGCGAAGGCAAAGCAGACGATCCCTTCACGTTATCCGAACTGCCGTCGAGTCCGCCGCGCGCGAAACCCCTCGATATAGCCGAGCGATTTAAAGTCGACGATCCGTTATTTCCGGCGGCCTATAGCGACGCGGACGGCGATGACGGCAACAACATCTTGCCGATGTCATCGTACATGGATCAACAGGCGTCGATTCTTCCCTACATCACGCTCCTCGGCCTGCTGGTGATCGTCTTTTCGCTGCTCGCCGTGATCACCCACGCTCATCCCAAGGCATCGGAAGGCTTCATCAAAAATATCCCGCTCCTCGGTCCAAGTGTGCTCAAAAATACGCACCTCAAGGACGGTATATTGATCCAGTCGCTGCGCGGCGGCTATCAAGCGATTCAGGGTAACCGCGAAGTCTTCGTCATGACCGGAATCGCGCTCAATCAAAATCCGGTTGTCATCCGTGAAGTTCAGCTCACGGGGAAGGTTTTCAATGAGGCGGGCACAGAACTGGAGCAGCAATCGACCTGGGTCGGCAACACCCTGTCGGCGAAAATTTTACGTGGCATGACGGTTGAAGATATTCCCCATTTGCAAAACCTGAAGCCGCTCAAAAGTTTCGAATTGCCGCCCGGCGACTCGATACCTTTCGCAATCGTATTTTTAAAGTCGACGAAAAGCGCCAAAGACGTTACCTGCGAAGTGGTGCTTGCGGACAGCGAGGTCTAAGCGAAATTCAGCGCGCCCTAGGACTTACCGGAATCGTTCTTCGGTGTGATATCGATCTCGTCATTGTCGTTGACCGCTTTGCGAAACTTCTTGATACTCTTGCCCAGACCTTCACCGAGGTCGGGCAGGCGGCGGCTGAACAGCACTACGACGATCACCAAAATGACTAAGAGTTCACCAATGCCAAGTCCGAACATCAAGCCTCCTCTCGCTAGAGAGAAATTGGACGGCAGGACCAAATTTCAGCGGCGCGCTTGCCGTCGCCTAGAGAGACGATAATATACCCCCGTGACACTCTTGCACACAACCCTCTCTCGATTCTTCGTTCTATCGTTGGTGATTCACACCCTGGCCTTGGTGATCCTAAAAGCGCCGGGCCTAGTAGACCGGCCGCCGGAGCATAATGCGATTCCCGTAACCCTCGCGCCACCATTGGAACGGCAATCCAGCCCAGTGATCCGCGCCCCGAAGTCTGCCCCGGCGACTCGCGCAGCCAAGACACCGACGATCATCGCAAAAAAAGACAGCGCCCGGGCGCCAAAGGATCTGCCGTCGACTATGCGCGAAAAGCCTGCGCCGGTGGAAAAAATCCGCGAGGAGCCGCCGCCGATCGCATCGGAATCGATTGCCGAGAAGACGGTTGTCGTCGAGCGCCCACTGCCGTCAGTTAAGGACTTACTGCCCTCGGCGACGTTTTCGACATCGAACGCCCGCGCCAACGCGCCCATCAGCCTTAACACCAAAGACCCGATCTATGTCAACTATTTCACCAAGATCAAGCAGTCCATCGAAGTTCAGTGGGAATATCCGGAAATGGCGCTTCGCTATGGTTTGCAGGGCCGCTTAGCATTGGAATTTGCTATCGGCGCCGACGGTCGACTGGAACATTTACGAGTGGTGCGCTCCTCCGGATCTGAACTGCTTGACCAAGAAGCCGTACGCGCGATCCGAGCCGCGGCGCCGTTTCCACCGATACCGACGTGGATTAAGCCCGTCCCGCTATCGATCTCCGCGGCGATGGAATACCACGACAATCGCTTGAATTATCGCTACACGCGCTGATTGCGCGAGCTTAGCCGGATCATTCATGCTTCGAGAAAAACTCACGACGTTCTGTCGATCGAGGTGTGACCCCAAAGAAGCTAAACGTCGAGCGAAGGCACCAGTGCGAATGTTTCATTTCCCGCTCGGCGCCTCGGCACGATGTTTGACCTTCTCGCCGCTAGTTTCATAAGTAACGCACCGCGGTGCATTTTCAACGTACAGCCGCTTTGCCTTCGCTCTGAATGGGTTGCCGCTCGATCGCGGCCGGCGCGAATAACCCGGGCTAGGACTCACCCCCCGACGAACCTGGCTCCCAACGCAGCACGGGCTTGCGCGCCGCGCGCGCTTCATCCAATCGACCCACCGGCGTCGAGTGGGGCGCGCTCTGCACCAACTCCGGATCGTCTTTCGCTTCTTGGGCGATCGCCAGCATGGCGTCGATAAAACCGTCGAGGGTCCCTGGAGTTTCAGTCTCGGTGGGCTCGATCATCAAGGCACCGGATACCACCAAGGGAAAATAAATCGTCGGCGGATGGTAGCCATAATCGAGCAAACGCTTGGCGATATCGAGGGTGCTCACGCCATTCTTGTGCTGCATACGGTCGGTAAATATGCACTCGTGCATGCACGGCTGGTCATAGGCGATCTGATAAGCTTTTTCTAATTTCTTGCGAATGTAGTTGGCGTTGAGAAGCGCCATTCGGCTCACCTCTTCGAGCCCAGCGCCGCCGAGAGAAAGAATATAAGTATAAGCGCGCACCAACACGCCAAAGTTGCCGAAATACGAGCGCACCCTGCCCACCGACTTCGGGCAGTCTTCCAGAAGCCGAAACTGCTCGCCGGTCTTCACTACGCGCGGCGCCGGCAAGTAGTCGCGCAACTGGGCTTTGACGGCCACCGGCCCGGCGCCGGGCCCGCCGCCGCCGTGCGGTGTGGAAAAAGTCTTGTGCAAATTCATGTGCAAAACATCGACGCCCATATGACCCGGCTTGGCGATGCCCATGAGCGCATTCAAGTTGGCGCCGTCGAGATAAACCATGCCGCCTTTGCCGTGGACGACTGCAGCCACCGCTTCGATATTGGTTTCAAACAGCCCGAGGGTATTCGGATTGGTGATCATCACCGCGGCGACCTCCTCGTCCATCACTTTTTCCACGGCCGCTGCATCGATGACGCCGCGCGCGTTGGAGGAAATTTGCATTACGTCGTAGCCGCATAACGTCGAGCTCGCCGGATTGGTGCCGTGCGCCGTGTCCGGCACGATGATTTTTTGCCGCGGATTGCCTCGCTCGGCCAGACAGGCGCGGATCAGCATCAGCCCGGTGAGCTCACCCTGGGCGCCGGCGGAAGGCTGCAAGCTTACGTACTCCATTGCGCTGATCTCGGCCAACATTTTTTCCAGATCGTAGAGCAGCGCCAGCGCACCCTGGAGCAACTGCGTCGGTGCGAGCGGATGGATTGCAGCGAAGCCGGGCAGGCGCGCCACCGCTTCGTTGATCTTCGGATTGTACTTCATGGTACAAGAGCCGAGCGGGTAGAACTGGCTCTCGATGGCGAAGTTGCGCTGCGAGATGCGGGTAAAGTGGCGTAGCACTTCAAGCTCGCCGAGTTCGGGAAAGCCGGGGATGTCGTCGCGCAATAGTGACGCTGGAACAAGCGCAGCGATATCGCCAACTTCAGCAGGCCACTCGACGGCGCTTCGTCCCGGCGAGCCGCTCTCGAAGATCAGCCGAGGCTCGGCAACTCGCGAACGCTTTTTATCCTGCGACAGTTCGGACAAGCCGGTCGATTTCCTCTCGCTCGTTCATTTCAGTGACGCAGACTAGAAAACTGTCCGCTAACTCGGGATACCATTGAGCCAGCTCGATGCCAGGGATGATTTTTCGCTCCCCGCAGCGGCCAAAGAGCCGTGGCAACTCTTTGCCGCGCAGGACGAACTCGTTGAAGAATGGCGCGCTGAAAACCCGTTCAAGTTTCGCCTGCTCCACTAATTGATCTGCAGCGCTGTGGGCGCGCGCCAGATTGATCTCGGCGATGCGCCGCAAGCCGGACTTGCCCAAGAGCGACATATAAACCGTAGCACCCAATGCGCACAGGGTTTGGCTGGTGCAGATATTGGATGTCGCCTTCTCCCGCCGAATATGCTGCTCCCGGGTCGCCAGCGTCAGCACGTAGCCGCGCCGCTCTTGGCTATCGACAGTCGCGCCGACCAAGCGGCCAGGAATGTTGCGAACAAATTTTTTCTGACAGGCAAAAAAACCAAAGGCCGGCCCGCCCAGATTCATCGGCACGCCGAGGCTTTGTCCCTCGCCCACCGCGATATCGACGCCGAACTCGCCCGGCGGCTTGAGCAGCGCCAACGCCAACGGCTCGCTGGTCACCGCAATGACCTGCGCCCCGGCCTCGGCTGCGAGGGATTTGATCGAGGCGAGATCTTCAATCACACCGAAGAAATTGGGATAGCCAACCACGACGCACATCGATTGGTCGTTCAACTCGCTTTTGAGCTGCGCGATATCAGTTCCGCCGCTGCCATCGAAGGGAATCTCTTGGAGTTGGATGTCGGAAAGATTTTTTAAATAGCAAGCCACCACTGCGCGGTATTGCGGATGGAGCGCGCGCGAAACCAACACGCGGCGCCGGCGCGACGGTTGTATCCGGCGCGACATGAGCACCGCTTCCGCCACCGCCGACGCGCCGTCATAAACCGCCGCGTTGGAAACTTCCATGCCCGTCAGTTGGCAAATCAGCGTCTGGTATTCGAACAGCGCTTGCAGCGTGCCCTGGCTCACCTCCGGCTGATAGGGCGTATAAGACGTAGCGAACTCTGAGCGCGAAATGATCGCATCCACCGCGCTCGGAATAAAATGATGGTAGATCCCGCCGCCAAGAAAAAAACTCCAATCGCCCGCGTTGGCATTACCAGCCGCCAGCGCCATCAAGTGCCGGCGCACGGCGAGTTCGGTCAAACCATCCGGCAGGTCGATTTTAGCGCGCTCACGCAGAGTTTGGGGAATATGGCGATAAAGCTCGTCGACCGAGCTGAGTCCGATGGTCGCAAGCATGCGCTCCAGATCGGCAGGAGTATGCGGCGTGTAGCGCATCAGATTCGCCCGCTTGCGCGCCTATTTATCCTTGTCCTTGTCCTCGTCTTCTTCCTCCGCCTCATCGTCGTCCTCTTCTTCGTCGTCTTCATCGTCGTCCTCTTCCTCTTTCTGCTGGGCGACGTACTCGGCGTATTCGTCTTCGTCCATCAAATCCTTGAGATCGTCTTTATCGCTCAACTCGACGCGGATCATCCAACCATCGCCGTAGGGATCGTCGTTGATGGTTTCCGGATTGTCGGGTAACACATCGTTGATCTCCAACACCGTACCGCTCACCGGCGCGTAAATGTCCGATACCGCTTTGACCGACTCGACGGCGCCGAACGGATCGTCCTTGACGATCTTCTCGCCGACTTCCGGCAGCTCAACGTAAACGATGTCGCCAAGTTCTTCTTGCGCGTATTCCGTGATGCCGATCGTCGCGCTATTGCCCTCGACCAACACCCATTCGTGTTCCTTTGAATATTTCAGCCCTTCAGGAAACTCCATCACTGACCTCCTTCAACCTGTTTGGCTACGCCCTTACGGCGGTAAAACGGTATCGGCACAATCTTCGTCGGCACCCGGCGGCCGCGAATCTCGACATCGATCACGTTGTCGACACGAGATTCTTCACTGGAGACGTAACCGAGCGCTATCGCCTTGTTCAACGTCGGCGACTTGGTGCCGCTAGTAACGCGGCCAACGGTGCGTTCGTCTTTGATGAGTTGATAACCACCGCGGGCAATCCCCGGCTGCAAAAGTTCCAAGCCCACTAGTTTTCGCCGCACCCCGTCGGCCTTCTGCTTAACAATAACTTCACGGCCGATAAAAGCCGGTTTGGCCAATTTGGTCACCCACTCTAAGCCGGCTTCCAACGGTGTGGTCCTATCGTCGAGTTCATGGCCATAGAGCGGATACGCCTTCTCCAATCGCAGCGTATCGCGCGCGCCCAACCCGACCGGCACCAAACCCCCCGGCGCCCCGGCGGACAGCAAGTCGTTCCATAATTTTTCGCCATCCTTGGCATGGCAGTACAGCTCGAAGCCGTCTTCGCCGGTATATCCGGTTCGCGCCACCATGCAACGAATCGCCGCAACGTCGGCAAAGGCGAAATGGAACGACTTCAACTCAGCCAGCTTAAGCGCCGTTAACGGCTGCAAAACCGCTTGCGACGCCGGTCCTTGCAAGGCCAATTGAGCATACATCGCGCTCTGATTGTCGACTTCGACGGCGCCCCGCGCGTGATCGCGAATCCAGGCATAATCCTTTTCGATGTTCGACGCGTTGACGCAAATAAAATACGCCTCGGGTTTAACGTGATAAATAATCACGTCGTCGACCACGCCGCCTTGATCGTTGAGCAGCAGGTTATACTGCGCCTGAAACAATTTCACGCGCGCGACATCGTTGGCCGTGATGCGCTGGCACGCTTCCAGCGCGGCCGCGCCGCGAATTTCGATTTCGCCCATGTGGCTAACGTCGAAAAGCCCGGCATGGCTGCGTACGGCTCGGTGTTCTTCGATCACACCGGTATATTGAACCGGCATCTCCCAACCGGCGAACTCGACGATCCTAGCGCCGGCGCGCCGGTGCGCTGCGTAAAGCGGGGTTCTTTTAAGCGCGAACGCCACGGTTGCGAAAGATCAGCGAAAGTACTTAACGTTCGCGCCGGAGCGACGCTTTGGCCGCCTTCAAAGTGTTAAACAGAAGCATGCAGATCGTCATCGGCCCAACGCCGCCCGGCACCGGCGTAATCGCCGAAGCGCGGTCTTTAGCGGTTTCGAACTCGACATCGCCACCGAGTTTACCATTGGGCAATCGATTGACGCCGACATCGATCACCACCGCTCCCGGCTTGATCCAATCGCCGCGCACCAGTCCAGCCTTGCCGATCGCCACGATGAGAATATCGGCGCGGCCCACTTCGTCGCGCAAGCTCACGGTGCGCGAGTGACAGATCGTCACGGTCGCATGTTTTTCCAACAGCATCAGCGCCACCGGTTTGCCGACGATATTGCTACGGCCAACGACCACGGCGTTTTTGCCTTTGGGGTCGCAATGGGCCGCTTCGAGTAAGCGCATGATGCCCATCGGCGTACAGGGTTTGAAGCCGTCGCCGCCGAGCACCAGCATGCCCTGGCTCACCGGGTGAAACCCGTCGATATCTTTTTGCGGCGAAACCGCTTCGAGTATTTTTTCCGCCCGAATATGCGGCGGCAAGGGCAACTGAACCAAAATTCCGTGAACATGTTTGTCTTTGTTCAGTTGATGGACTAAAGCCAAAAGCTCTCTTTCCGAAACGGTCGAGGGCAAAAAATGCTCGAACGATTTGATGCCGACTTCCTTGCAAGCTTTTTCCTTATTGCGCACGTAAATATGCGACGCCGGATCGTCGCCGACAAGGACCACGGCCAATCCCGGCACCAGGCCCCAGCGCCGTTCGAGCCCTTCCATTTCTTGTTTGATTTGCTGCTGGACTTCTTTGGCGACGGCTTTCCCGTCGATGATGCTCGCCATGAATCAGCTCCGCGATGGTTAAAAACTACATCGAAACAAAACTCACTGTAAAGACTTATTTGAATTATTTGGATGACATGGTGAAACCCAAAGGTCAACCCCAACGAGCGCGAAATCATCCGTGACCCGAGAATTCCATTGTTGACCTAAAACAGCTTTCGGCATTAGATAGGGCGAGTAGGATTTGAAGGGATGATTCCATGAGTGAAGCGCGTACGATCGACGAAGTGAAGAACGACATTCGCGCGCGCATCGCCCACCGCGCGCCGTTTCTTCATGCCGACAAAGAGGAAGCCGAGCAAGCTCTCGCCAGGATGACGAACTTTGACGGCGAGACTTGGGCGGCGGCATGGAACGAACTGGGGACCAAATGGGAAGACAAAGCGAACAACGCGGAAAAGGCCGGCAACGGCGTCGAAGCCAAAGCCGCCTATCTCAAATCCTACGGTTACTACGGCATCGCGCGCCATCCGTTTCCGAGCACGCCGGGCAAACACCACGGCTACCAGAAGACCCGCGCGATGTTTCTCGCCGCGTCGAAATATTTTGACATCCCGGTGGAGCGCGTGGCGATACCGTTCCAAGGCAAAGCGATTGTCGGCCATTTGCGGTTGCCGAGAAAACTTCCCGCGCCGATGATCATGCACTGGGGCGGCATCGACAATTGGAAAGAAGAACGCCACACTTTCGGCGAGAACTTCGTCAAGCAAGGCTGGGGTTGTTTCATCATCGACAGTCCCGGCACCGGCGAATGCCCCATGCTGGCCGGACCGGACGCGCATCAAGTCCACTTGGCCGTGTTGGAATACTTGCTCAAACGGCCGGAAGTCGACAGCGAAAAAATCGCCGTAGTCGGCGCCAGCTTCGGCGGCTACTGGTCGACCAAGCTCGCCCATCTCGCGCCCGATACAATCCGCGGCGCGGTCAACTGGGGCGGTGGTGTTCATTATTTTTTTCAGGCTGAATGGCAGGAGCACTCGCGCCACGCCGACTCCTATCTTTTCGATCTGATCGAAGCGCGCGCCAATTTATTCGGCAAGAAAACCTTCGATGAGCTGTGCTCGGTGATGCCGGCGCTATCGCTTCTCGATCAAGGTCTGCTCGATAAACCCTGTGCGCCGCTCTTGATCGTCAACGGCAAAGAAGACAAGCAAGTGCCGCTGGAAGATTTTTACTTGTTGCTCGAGCATGGCACGCCAAAAGCCATCCGCCTTTTCCCCGGCGGCCACATGGGCGCGATCCCGAATATTTTTAAGACCGTCATTGATTGGCTGCATCAAAAGCTGGATTGATCATCATGAGTTTGTATCAGGTGCAAAAGCTGATTTATCACGTCAACCGCGACCCAGAGCGGCGCGAGCGCTATCGCCAGGATACCTCGGGGTTCGTCCCGTGGGCCACCGGCTGCGGCCTTGTCGAATTCTCACAGTGATCGGCACGGAACCTAGCTTGCTCCGCCAGCTTTTTTTGCGTCCTTGTGTTCCTTGCGGCTAATTCTCCGGAGCGATCGAAATGAAATTCAGTATCCACAGCCTTCACGGCGGCGTTCAAAATATCGACGAGATTCACCGACGCGCCGTGCGCGCCGAAGAGCTCGGCTGGGACGGCATCTTTCTCGGCGAGAGCCATCTGAGCTCCGTCGATTCCTTTCAAACCCTTGCCAGCTGCGCCATGATCACCCAGCGCTTGCTGCTCGGCATCGCCGTCACCAATATCGTTTTCCGCCATCCCACCGTCATCGCCGGCGCAGCGGCATCGCTCAATGAAATCTCCAAAGGCCGCGCCATCATGGGCCTCGGCACCGGCGACGGACCGGTCTACACGCAAGGCTTGAAAGCCACGCCGATGAAGGAATTCGAAGTTGGCATTCGTGAAATTCGCAATCTAGTTCGCGGCAACGCGGCGACGTTCCCGACGGGCAAGTTCGGCATCGGCTTCAAGATCACTCAGCCGGCGCCGATCTACGTCTCAGCCGAAGGCCCGAAAGGCTTGCAGCTCGCCGGCCGCTCGGCTGACGGCGTCATCCTCGGCACCGGCTTCGACCTCCGCGTCTATGACTGGGCGCGGCAGAAAATCCGCGAGGGCGCCAAGCAGGCAGGCCGCAATGAAAAAGAAGTCGCGATCATTGCCGCGGGTATGCTCTGCGTTAACGACGATGGCGACAAAGCGAGAAAGATCGTGCGCAACCGTCTGGCCAATCGCGCCCATCATAACTTTCGCTTTACCTACGAGACGGTGCCGCCGGAGGAACTCGACGGCGTCAAGAAGTTCATGGCCGGCTTCGATGTCATGAAGCCGATGGAAGACCGAGTCGACCCTAATTTAGTCAACCATTATTTAATCCAGCGCTTCTCCATCGCTGGCAATCCGCAGGAATGTATCGAAAGGATCGAAGAATTAAAGATAGCAGGCATAGAACACTTGATGCTCACGCCGGCGCGGACGGTTTATAGCGAGACCGTGGAAGCATTTGCAAAAAATGTGATCCCGCACTTTCGCAGCTGATCAAAGCTGATCCAGTCAACTGCGCGGAATCGACGACCCAAGTAGATCGAGACAATGGAACTGACCAAGGAGTGACGATCAAGAACGTTTAACTTGGCGCGCCAAGCCGTTATGCTAGAGGACTAGCCCGGCGCACTTTCCCCGCGGCGATCTCGCGAAGAGCGATAACAATTTCTCGATTGTCTGAGACGAGCAGCGGCTTAGCGCCTTTAAGGAGCTGCTTGGCGCGAACCGACGCGAGCAGTACGAGTTCAAAACGACTGGAAACCTTATCCAAACAATCTTCTACGGTTATTCTTGCCATGGGTCACTGTAGGCCCTATGAGCGAAGAACACAACGCAAAATCCCTATATTTGCGGTAGGCAAGCAAGGGCCCCGCGGCTGGCATCGAGAATCGAACGATTGCAAGATTTGCAAGGACAGCGTTCTCACGATCGTAGACTGATCCGTTTACGTCTCGATCCCCATCTTTGACGCGCACCAGGAAAGCATTTCGACCTGCGGCGAGGTTTCCACCGTGGAGCCAGCCTGCGAGACGACGCTTTCCGCCGCGTTCATCGGTTCGCCCAATGCCAGCAAAACAGATACGGCCAGCATTGCCGTACGGCCGACACCGCCGGCGCAATGAATCAGTATCGCCTCCCCACACTGCAATCGCTTCGCGACATCATTGGCAAGCCCCCAGAAGGCATTACGGTCTTCGGGCACGCCGCCTTCACGAATTTCAAATGGCAGGACAGTGCAAGGAACCGTCCCGCTTGCCAGGGCTTCTGCGTATTGAGAGGATTTCAGGTGGATTTCATATTGCTCCGTCAAACAGACGATGGCGCCAATCGCATCGCTCCTTACCTGATGCCAAACCCGTTCGATCGCTTCAAAGCGCCCCGGCATGCTATGCAGCAGCAGCCGCCCCGTAATCCCCGCCGGAAGCTCGACATGACGAAACATCTTTGTCCCTCGTCTTGCGCTATAAAATAGTTCGAGATCAGTTCTGTCGCCACATTAATCATTTTACCTGGCACCACTCAAGCACATGCCGTCGCCAGAAACGTTGAATTTTAAGGTTGCGATTCGCATTGAAAGTGGATTAAACCGTCTATCTATCCATGACCCGTCGATTTTCCATCGTTACCATTACCCTGCTGCTTATCTCTCATTTCGCGAGGTTTAATCCCGCAGGTGCTCAGGCGACCAAACTCGTGGTTGCCTATTCCTCTCCCGCGGCGACATTCTCTCCCGGGTGGATCGCCAAAAGGGAAGGCCTATTCGCCAAATACAATCTCGACGTCGAGATGGTCTTGATGCAAGGACCGTCGACCTACATGCCGGCGTTGGCGAGCGGCAATATCCAAGTGATGTATGGCGGCGGCACGGCGATCTCGCGCGCCATCGGCACCGGTGGTTTCGATTTGGTCGTGCTGGCGACCGAGACGCGCTACATACCGTTAAGGTTGATGGTCAATCCCGCGATCCGCAATCCCATGGATTTGAAAGGCAAGAAACTGGGCGTCGGACGAGCCGGTCTCGACGAATACGGATCGCTCCTGTATCTCGACAAATTCGGCTTGGTTCCGGGAAAAGATGTGCAGTTGGTTTATCTGGCCGGCGGTATTCCGAACCGGGCGACCGCCATGAAACAAGGCCTGGTCGATGGAGTAACGGTGAACCCTCCCAACGAGTACGATCTGGAAAAAGCCGGCTACCGTGAACTGGCAAATTTTCTCGATTTCAAAATGCCCTATGCCGGTGTGCCGCAGACCGTCATGAAAACCTTCCGTGATCGTAATCGCAAGACGCTGGAAGACTACATCAGCGCCATCGTTGAAGCCATGCAGTTCTTCCGCACCAATCGCGAGATCGCCTACAAAGCGATCATCGAAGCGACGCGCCAAAAAGATTCGGTAATTCTTGAACGCACCTATGATTCTTACTTGAAACAGTACGACGCGATTAATGGGCTGCCATTTCCCTGGCAAGCTGGCATCGAAGGCATGATCACCGGCTTCCACGAGCGGTTTAATCCACAGGGAATTAAGAACCGCGACGCCAGACCTTACCTGGATCCTTCCTTTGTTCAGAAAGCCGCCGAGCGATTGAAATTGGACAAGAAGTGAAGGCAATGAATTCGCTGTCCAGCGTCAGCGTTGCATAGGAAATTCCCGCCGATGCCTACGCTCGAAACTCCTGTTTACCAGGCGCTCGACATCCGAATTTAATTTAAAGGTACGCAGCCTCTGCGGTTTGTCAGAAAATCACATACAAATATAGAGTCGATTCCGTACAATCGAACCGCCCACGCGCCAACCCGCGCGGCCAGTTCTAAATAATTCAAGCAATTCTTTCACACCGGTGTCGTGGCGCGAAGTTTGCTCCCTCAGTCGCTGGATAGATTGCCTGCGGCGAGCGAACCGACACCGCGCCAACAATCCAGATCGAGGTGATAGCTGCTGAGTTGGCAAAAGGGAGCGTCGAAACCATGGAACGGGAACTCGTCAATCTGATATCATTTCGCTTCTTTATCATTCCTGGTGCGCGATGTGCCTGCTGATGCTGTTTGCACCTATGGATCTCTGGACTGATTAGCATTGATGGTCGAAAAGGCGATGAATTAGACCGTCTTCTGGCAACGTGAATAACTCAAGGGAAAGATCTGGGGAAAGCGTCATGATCGCGATTGATGATGTGGCGAGAAGAATTCCGCGCCGACAGTGGGCTAGATGTTCGACATGGATTTTGGCCGGAACCATCGCTTTGTCCGGCTGCAGCACGAGCAGACCGCCCACCGAAATTCTCGCGAGAGCAGACCTGGGCGTGCGCGCAGCTCGCGACGCCCGAGCCGATGAGCTTGCGCCAATGAACTTGACTATTGCCGTAGAAAAACTAGCGAAAGCCAAACAAGCCATGGCGGCCAAGAGATATGACGATGCCCGCCGCCTCGCCCAAAGTGCTCAGGTGGACGCGGAGCTTGCCGAAGCGAAGGCTGAGGCAGAGATCGTGCGCCAGGCCGCCGACGACGTACAGAGAAGAGTAGACGCGCTGCAGACCGAAGCCGAGCGTGAGTCAAGAAAGCCGCTCACGACGGCACCCAAGCAGGAATAATTTATGCGCATTGACGCGATTTCTCTCGTCCTGCGGTTAACTCGCATAATGCTGTTGCTACCGGCGGCTCTGACGATCGGTTGCGGAACGGTCCGCAATCCCGCCTTAGAGCACACCCGCGATCTCTATCGGCAAGCGCGCCAAGATCCGTTGATCGTCCGTTATGCCGGGGCGGCGCTCGATCGGGCTGGACAAACTCTCGACGTTGCGGATCAGCTATGGACAGAGGAGAAAGATGTAATCGAAGTCGAGCATCTTGCTTACATCGCGGAGAAAAGAGTCGAGATCGCGCGGGTTACCGCTCAACGGAGATTGGCGGCGGACGAGATCCGCCAAAGTCGTTCACGACGCCCAGAAACGAACGACAGCAGAAGCAAATAGGCATCGAGATACATGACTGAGGCCCGGTCGCACACCCTAGGCCGCGCCGATAGGAAAACTAACCTATTTTACTCTACCGTTGCTCCGCGCTCTCCGTTGAATCGAACTCTTAGGTATCCCGTTCGCTCGTCGGCCCCACTTCGCCGGTGCACCAGGGAACGAAAGCTTTCATCTTACACGTCGCGCCGTGGGCCTTGAGTTCTTTTTCGAAGATCGAGTGAATCTCGCGGTCCTCGTCCTCATACTCGACCTGCCAGCCGCCTTCTTTCAAGCTCCGATCGGCGTTGTCGCCGCCGCCGCCGCGGCCTTTCTTATAGAGCCCCATATCGCCGGGCCGTAACGCGAGATAACGCGCGCGCGTCGTGCCGGAATTGAAGTGTTGATGATAGCAGTTATCGTTGGGCACGGTGACCATGGAACCCACCTGCCAATCGCATTTGATCATGTCGGAACGATCATCCTTGGTCCAGATCAAAGAATAGCCGCCGGTGCCGCTGAGCAGAACTAAATGCGCGCCGGGTCCGTGGCGATGCGCCTTCTTGTAGGTGCCGATGGGGAATTCCGAGATATGGCTCTTGGTATTGTTATCAGCCATCTCGAGCATCGCGTTGATACCGCCGGCGCCGCGCTCCTTCCAGCCGTAGAGCAGCATGTCGGGGGCATTGGCGATGAAGTTGGATTCCCACACGCGCCGAGTGAAGAGTTTGCCCTTGCCGCTGAAATAGTCTTCTTCGCCGGCGTAGCGCGACGTAAACATGTAGGGATTGTTAAAAATAAAATTGCTGTCGCGGTACAGGCGCATCATCGGCGGCGCATTGGTGACCGCGATGTAACGTGCCGGCTCTTGGCCGCTGCCGTTAAAGTTTTGGTACCAACAATTGAGTGGAATGGAAAAAAGGCTGCCGGCTTGCCACTCAAAGCTGCTTTTCTTTTTCTCATCCTGCCAGATCGACGTCGCGCCGCGGCCCGACACTACGTACAACGTCAGTTCATACATATGATGTTCAGGCTCGGACTTACCTCCGGCTTTGATCTCGACGACGTGGCAATCGTTGGGCACGTGGTTATGTTTAATGTGCACCACCGCGCCCTTGCCGCCCTTACGTTCCCACGGTCCCAGCTCAATTTTTGCCAAGCTTGGAAAGTAATACTCTTCGTAGACTTTCACCCCTTCTTGCTTCAACCAATCCGTATACGGATCGATTTTGACATACTCTTTGAGACCTTCTTTCGGGGTCTCGGCGACTTTCATATCGGTGCCCAACATTACCACAATAGTCGTCCTCCTCTGTTTATAGGGTTTCCAGCTGGAAAAAATTAGCTAGCGTGTCATGCTTAAGGAGATATCCGATATCCGCTAATTTTGTCAACGAGCGCCAATCGATGCGACGAGTATGATTGCACGAGTCGTTGAAGAGTAAGCACGCAACCTGTTAAGAACATGACTCATTCAAAAATCTTGTTAAACGACGAGAAGACCCAATGCACCGAAAAATCTTCTTGCTAATGATTTGGCTGATGCACTGTTGGCCGCTTTCCATCGACGCCGCGGAGCCAAACCCATTCTATGCGGGCAAAACGATCCAATTGATCATCTCCACATCGCCGGGCGGCGCTACCGATGTCGCGGGCCGTCTGCTGTCTCGTTACTTCGGCAAGTACCTTCCCGGCCATCCCAACATTATTACCCAGAACATGGCCGGTGCCGGCGGCATTGTTTCGGCGAACTATCTATACAACGTCGCCAAGCCCGACGGTTTAACCCTGCTCGCCGTCAATCGGGCCAATTACCTGGAGCAAATGGTCGGACGGCCGGAAGTCAAATTGGATTTTCGCAAATTGAACTGGATCGGCAGCTTCAACCGCGCGCCGATGATGATCGCCTGCCGCAAAGATTCCCCGTACACGAGCATCGAAGCGATGCGCAGCGCCAAGACGCCAGCGCGCTTCGGCGAAGGCGGCACTGGCAGTATCAGTTACGTATTCAGCGCTCTGGTTAGCGAGATTTTTGATTTCAAAGTGAAACATGTCACCGGCTATGGCTCGGCGCGCGAGATCGACCTCGGCGTCGAGCGCGGTGAAGCCGATTGCCGCGCCAGCTCGGACATAACCTTGGTGCGCGCGCCTTGGCCCACTTGGGCGCAGCAAGGCTATATGATCTTCGTCATCCAACAAGGTCCGACAAAAAGCCGACTGCTGCCGCAATCGACGCCAACCGTTTACGAATTGGCACCGGCCAATGCGAAAGCAACGTTGGGGCTGATGGATATCATGACCGCCTACACCGACTTCGACCGCCCCTTCGCCGCGCCGCCCGGCGTTCCCGCCGACCGGCTCAGGCTGCTGCGTGATGGCTTTGAAAAAGTGCTCACTGATCCCGGATTCTTGAGCGAAGCGAAGAAGCTGGTCGACTGGGACGGCACAAGCTTCCTGAACGGCGCCGATCTGCAGAAAAAAATCGATAAGACCGTGAGCCAACCGCCAGACGTGATCAAGCGGATCAAAGATATCCTCAAGGAGTCGACTTAGTCGTTGGGGAATCTTGGCCGCCGGCGCTTAGGGTATTCGGAGCGAAGGCGAAGTTCGTCGCGACAAGAGCGAATTGCTTCTTTCATATCGCCTGTATTTCCTGATCGATCTCGACCCTGGCCAAGCCTTTCACTTACGCCATCGCCGTAAAAAATTTCTTGACAAGCGCGAGTCAAATCGCGAGGATATAGCAGATTAGGTAGGGTTGGTGGAAGGATTAGGCTATTGAGATTGTATCGTCCGTCTGTTTTTGAAATCACTTCCGTCATTAGATTTCTTTTATTTTCCTTTGCCATCGCTGGTTGCTCCTCAAATGACACAGCGGCACCGCGTACCTTTACGGCGCCGCAATCGCTCAGCGGTACTCCGGCCTCCGCCCGCTCGCTCTCAGCGATGGAGGCGATTAGCCGTGGGGTCGCAGCCGTAACACCTCCCGGCTCGGCACTAAAGGATGTTTATTATCAGTTCGACAGCGTCGAACTGGAAGCGGATGCGGAAGAAATTTTGAAAAAAAACGCAGAATGGATGAAAGCCAACCCCAAAGCCAGGGTCGAAGTCGAAGGCCATTGTGACGATGTCGGCTCAGCGGAATACAATCTCGCCCTCGGCGCCAAACGTGCGCAAACCGCAAGGAGTTTTCTAATCAACCAAGGAGTCTCCCCCGAACGGCTAGTCACCATCAGCTACGGCAAGGAAGCTCCCGCCTGCTTTGAACAGACCGAATCCTGCCGGGTACAAAACCGCCGCGCCCGCTTTGTCATGTTCACCGAGCTGCCGACTTCGTAAAAGAGTCGGATATTTACCCGCGAAGAGCGCAATGGAAGAGTGCTGTTTTCCTGGCACGCCTTCAAAATTTTGCTGTCGAATTGTCTTTTTATTTTTTGAGACCTTCGCGTTTTTTGCGGCTATCGTTCCTACTCATAGCCGATCGCCGTGACAATCGGTGTCGCTGCGGCTTGCTTCGCCGGACCATAGCCGGCGATCAGGCACAACACGACGGCGGCGAATATCGAGAGCGCGGCGATGCCGTACGGATAGTAGAACTGAAAAGTCCAGCCGGTGAGCAGCTTGGTATTAAAAACCACATGATGATAGGCCATCACCGAACCGGCAAAAAGACCGAGCAGGCCGCCGATCAGACCCATCCAGCCCGCCTCGATGACGACGATGCGGCGTATTTGCGCTTGGGTCGCGCCGATGGCGCGTAATACGCCGATCTCGCGGGTGCGGTCTAAGATCGACGCCAAGAGCGTGTTGATCACGCTGAAGATCGCCACCACTACGGCGACGATTTCGACCGCGTAGTTGACCACGAAGGACTGCTCCATAATGCGCACGACGGCGTCCTTGAGTTCGCGGTGCGTGCTGATGAAGAGCTGATAGCGCTCGCCGTAGCCATCCTTGATCTTTTGAATCACCGCCGCCATATCCGCGCCGGGTTCCAACCACAGATCGAAGGCATCGACCAATTCGTCGCGCCAATATTTCTTGTACAGCGCCCGATCGATCAACACGCTGCCGATGTCGGAAGAATAATCGATGTAAATCCCCAGCACCTTGAAAGTCGCCGGCCCCGAAGGGGTGATCAGTTCAATGCTGTCGTTGATATTTTTGCCGAAGCGAGTCTGAAAACTTTCGCTGACGATGGCGCCTTTGCCTTCGCCCATTTCACGCAGCGCGCGACTGCCGTCGCCTTCAGCCATCGGCAAGGTGCGCACGCGCGCCGACGCCGCGGCGGAGAACGACTCGACGACGATCGGCCGTCCTTGATAGTTGGCGCGCACCAGACGATAGAGATCGACAATCTTGACGCCGGGCAATGCTTGCAAACCCGGCAACGGCTCCTCCCTGAGCGAAACATTTCTCGGCCCGGCGGTGCGCGCGCCGGAGCTGACGATGATATCGGCAGTAACCATTTGATCGATCCACAAGAGCAGCGAGCCGCGCACGCTATTGACGAAGGCCGCGATGGTGAAGATCGCAGCCAGACTGATGACCATGGTAGCGACCGTGATGCCAGATCGCACCGGATTTCGCACCAAGCTGTCCGACGCCAGCCTGCTCTCGGCCCAAGATATCCCAGGCAAGCGCACCGATGACTGCGAAAATTTTCTAGCCGCGTAACGGATGATCAGCGGCGAGAAAAACGCCAGCCCAAGCAAAAAGATCAGCATGCCGACGACACCGATGCTGAATTGCCTGATCGCGCCCGATAGTATCGGCGCGGAGAAAATCAGCAGCGGCGCAACGATAAAACAGACGAGACCTAGCCGCGTTGCCCAGGATTTTCTGTCGTCAAACACCGGCCGCCAGGCGGCCTGTCGGGCAGTTTCCAACGGGCTGATTTGAATCGCTTCGAGGGCTGGGTGCAACGCCGCAAACAACGCGACGCCGACCGCGCTCACGAGCGCGACTACCAGCTCGCGCGGCGAAAGACTGCTGCCCGAAAGTCCGATGGAGGAAAACAAGTTGCGCACGGTCTCGCCGACGGCCAACAACGCCGCTTGTGCCAGTAGCCAGCCGATAAGACAACCGATAGCGGCGCCGAAGACCGCTAGAATCAACGCTTCGGCAACGATCAAACGTAGCAGTTCGCTGCGCCGCATGCCGATGCAACGCAGCGTGCCGATCTCGCGTTTGCGCTGGACCACCGAGACCGACACCGTGTTGTAGATCAGAAAAAAGCCGACGAAGAGCGCGATCAAACTGACAAAGAAAAGCCCGACGCGAAACGAAGTCAGCAGCGACTCGATTTGTTCGCCACGTTTTTCGGGACGCTCGACGTCGGCAACGCCGTTCAGCCGTTGACGTAAGCGCGCTTGCACGGCTTCGACTTTCTCTTCGGCTTCCACCGTGAGGTCGACAATATCGAGCTTGCCTTCTTTGCCGAAAGCGACCTGCGCCGCCGGCAAGTCCATCAATGCAAAGTTACCGCCAAACACGCGCGCCGTGCCCTCTTCCTTTAACAGCGCGCGAACGGTGTAACTTTGTTTGCCTCGGCTGGTGTTAAGCGCAATCGTCGAGCCGATTTTCAAGTCGTAGCGGCGCGCGAACGATTCGGTTAACGCGATGGAGTCCGGCGCGGCGATGAAATCGAGCGCTTTATCGAAGGCGAAACCGTCGCCGGCGAACTGATGATCGCGCATGGCGAAATCGGTAAGCAAGTCGACACCGTAGATGTACAGCCGCTCCGAACGCACACCGCTCACCGGCAAGAAACCGTCGACCGCGGCGGCAACATCTCGCACCCCTTCGGTATCGCGTACGGTCGGGAAAACCGACTCCGCCATGCCGCTTTCGCTATTGGAAACTTGCAGCACCGCTTTACCGGCGATCTGTTCGATGGTCGATTGAAATGAGGTCGTCAGCGACCGATTCACCATGGCGATCGCCACGATCACCGCGACCCCGAGAGCCATGCCGAGAAAGGTCAGGCAGGTTCTCAGCCGATGATGCCGCACATGGCGCCAGGAGATGGTCGTTAGTAAACGTAGCATGGCCGCTTTAACTGAAAATTTGGGGTCATCAGTCAGAGATCAGCCGTCAGACATCCGATCTCTGACCTCCGACTGCTGTCCTCCGACCTCAGATCTCTACCCGCCCGTCGCGCAAATAAATCTTCCGCTCCGCATAGCTCGCCGCTGCTTCGCTATGGGTCACAATGACGACGGTACAATTGTCTTCTTGGTTGATCTGGCGCAGCAAATCGAGAATCGCCGCGCCGTTTGTCGAATCGAGGTTGCCCGTTGGCTCGTCGGCGAGAAGAATCGGCGGGCTGAACGACAACGCGCGCGCGATCGCGACACGCTGGATTTCGCCGCCGGAAAGTTCCGCCGGGAGATGATCTTTACGTTTATCGAGACCGACTTTCACGAGAAGTGACGCCGCTCGCCCATCAGCTTCGGACTTGGGCCGGCCGTCGAGGACGAACGGCAGCGCGATATTTTCCATTGCCGTCAATGTCGGCAGAAGATTAAAGAATTGAAAAACAAAACCGATCTGCGTACGCCGAAAAAGTGTCACTTGATCGTCCGCCATCTGCCCGATCAAGCGGCCGTCGACCAATAATTCACCGCGCGTCGGCCGTTCCAAGCCACCGATCAAATGGAGCAGCGTGCTCTTCCCCGAGCCGCTCTGCCCCATCACCGCAGCGAACGAGCCGGCGGGAATTTCCAACGATACACCGGCAAGCGCCGTGATCTCGTTCTCACCTTGCTGGTAGATTTTGCAAACGTCGCGGCAGCGGATCATGCAGTGAAGCTAACAGAGCAGATTGATGGTTGGCGGCACCAAAGTATCAGTCGTATGGGGTTGACCGGATTCCAGCTGGGCGAGGTTGGCGCGCACAGCCGTGACCAAAGTATCGACGTTGACGCCGAGATATACCGGAGCAAAGGGCACAACCTTTTCGATCCCGGTGCGCCACAGTTTGATCGCGCCGACCGGCACTCCTTGCTGCAACTTATAGTAACCGGCGGCGATCTGAATGATGCCTTGATAAAACTTTCGGTCCTCGCCGCGCTCCTCCAGCCAGATCTCTTCGAGAGTTTCATGACACTCGAAAAAAAGCTGCTGGTTGAACTCGTCGATGCCCTTAAGAAATCTCGGGTCGTCCTGTGGTTCCATGATCGGAATAATTAACCGTCAAGAACGCAAAGTTCGCAAAGCTTATGCTAAAGACCCTTTGTGTTCTTTATGCCCTTTGTGGTTAATTCCTCTTGATTCGTTGTTGCAATTAGCACCGATGGCACAGACTAACGCGAAAACAGCACTCAAACCAGAGGTCGAGATCGTTATCGACGCGCTTGCCTACGGGCCCTACGGTATCGGCCGATTGGCTGGCAAGGCGGTGATGATTCCCGACACCGCGCCGGGCGACGAGATCGTCGCGCGAGTTGTCGAATCCAAGAAACGCTATGCCATCGGCGAAATTATTCGACTCATTGAACCTTCGCCGCTGCGGCAAACACCACCGTGCTCCTATGTCGGCCGCTGTGGTGGTTGCTCCTGGCAACATTTGCGTTACGAAGCACAGCTCAAAGCGAAGCAGCAGAGCCTCGCAGACGCGCTCCGGCGAATCGGCAAACTGAGTGACTTCGATCTGCGACCGATCATGCCGTCCGCTGACGAATATCACTATCGCCGGCGGATTCGACTACAGATCGGCGCGGCGAGTGGCTTGGGTTTTTTTGCGGCCGGCTCCCACAGCGTCGTCGAGATCGACACCTGCCTAATCGCCGATACCCGCTTGAACGCGGTGATCCAACCGCTGAGGCGTTGGCTCACGAGAGTTAAACAGTGTGATGGAACATTTGGAGTTGGTTGCCGGCGATGAAGTTGATGAGCTCGTCGTCGTTGCCCAGCCCGTCGACTCGTTCTTGGCAAGCGATGAATCGGCTTGCGAGCGGCTGGTGGGTGAAAACAACTCAATAAGCGGCCTGATCGTACTGGCGCCCGCGGGCCGTAAAGTTTACGGACGAACTCTGATCACGGTCAAACTACAAGACGAGCTCACGCTCCAGGTTGACGCGGATGTCTTCACCCAAGTGAATGCCACAGGAAATCGCCAGATGCTCGATCAGCTCTTAGCCGCCGGTCATTTTCACGAGCGCGATCAAGTTCTGGAGCTCTATTGCGGCGCCGGTAATTTCACCCTGCCGCTGGCGCGCCGAGCCAAACAGATCGTCGCCGTCGAGGGCCATCGCGCCGGGCTCGCCAACGCTAAACTCAACGCGCAGAACTATCGTGTCGAAAACATCGACTGGGTGTGCGCCGCCGTGCCGCAGGCGGTCGCTCAGTTCAAACGGCAACGGCGAACATTCTCCAAGATCGTGCTCGATCCGCCGCGCACAGGAGCGAAAGGCATCGAAGCGGATTTAGCCGCGCTCGGCGCCGAGATGATTCTCTACGTCTCGTGCAACCCGAGCACCTTGGCGCGCGACCTTGCCGCCCTCTGCAAGTTCGGTTATAAGCTGAGCGCCGTGCAGCCAATCGACTTTTTCCCGCACACCTTTCACGTTGAATCGTTAGCCGTACTGATGCGATAAGGAGGACCTCGATTATGAAAGTTGCCATCAAATTCTATTCTCTTACCCTGCTGGCAACGGCCATCACCAGCCAGTTGCCAAGCCTCGCCTGTGGCGCCGACCGGCTCATCGGCCTGCATTCGGCGCAAGTCATGTCCCAGTCGATGCCGTGGATCGCGCGAGAAGCCGGCCTTTTCAAGAAATACGACATCGATTTCAATCTGGTTTTCATTCCGTCGTCGCCGGTCGCCACCGCCGCGACTTTGAGCGGCGACGCCGATATCGGCGTCACCGGCGCCGTCGGCAACGTTCGCGCTATCGTTCAAGGCAACACCGATCTCGTCTTTATCGGCGGCATGAAAAACTTTTTGACCCACAGCATCATGGGCAAGGCTGACATCAAAACCCCGCAAGATCTCAAAGGCAAAAAAGTTGCCGTCGGGCGCTTCGGCGGCAACACGCACTATTTCGTCATACAAGCGTTAAAGCGCCTGGGCATGGACGCCAGCCGCGACATTCAAACGATTCAAACCGGCGGCGGCCCGGAGACCGTAGCGTCGCTTCTTGGCGGCAACGTCGACGCCGCGGGGCTAGTGGCGCCGGGGGATTTCCAAGTCGCGTCTAAGGGCTATCGCTATGTCGTCAATGGCTTCGATCTGAAGATTCCCTACGCCGCGACCTGTGTCGTCGTGCTGCGCTCGCTGATCAACAAACGCGGCCCGGTGATCGGCCGTTTCATGCGTGCGATGGCCGAAGCTTCCAAGCTCATGCACAGCGACCGAGCTTTACTTTACAAGGTGCTCGGCAAATACCTCCGCATCACCGACCAGAAAGTTCTCGACGCGTCGTATAATTCCGAAATCCAAGCGATGGAGCGTCGTCTGGAGATCCACGACGCGGCCCTACAAGCAAGTCTTGATGAGATCGCGCCCACCGATCCGCGGGCGAAAGCGATCAAACCCGCGGACATGATCGACCGGCGCTACTTGGTCGAATTGGAAAAGAGCGGCGTATTTAACAAATAATGACTAAGATCAGCGACTGGATGGATGTTGAGAAAATTCAAGCGCTGCATTGTTCCAATATTGAAAAGTACGCGATTTTATAGGGAAACGCGTGGCGCTTGCCGAAGGTGTTATGATTGTCGTCTTCCCTCAAGGGGCGCGATGAATCGCGCCCCTACTTTTTGCCCTTTGTGCGCTTGTGGTTATCCCTCCTTACGCCCGTTCATTTTGCCTGCTCGCCATAGAGCCGTTTGACGTAGCCGCTCGCTTCGATCTCGCGCAGAAGACGGCCATCGACAAATTCTTTCGGGTCAACGCCGCGTACGCGCGGGTTCGTTTCCGCGACCTGAGTTAGACCCAGCTTCATATCCTCGATGTCGGGGTACGGCACTCGTTCGAGCGCCGAAGCATAAACCCGTTGAGTTTCTTCCAGCATCGCCCGGTCGGTGGTCTGCGTGTATTTACCGATCACCTTCATCGCCAGCTCCGGATCGGTTTTGAAACGATGTACGGCCTCGATATGAGCTTCGAGAAACCGGCGCACTGCCGATTCTCGGGTCCGTAGCAATTTTTGCGTCACAATCACCGTGGAAAGCGGATAACGATATCCCGCCGTGTTGTAGTCGACCAGCACGCGAAACCCGGCGGCGCGAGCGTGCAGTACGGCGGGAAAACCGAATGTCCCACCGTGAATCTGTCCGGCTTTGAGCGCAGCGACGATCTCCGGCAAACCCCCGGCCTGCCGGATCATGACATCTTTGTCGGGCACCAAATTGTTCTGACGCAAATACAATCGAGTGAAGAAATCGGTGACGGTGCCGATGCGGGTTACGCCGATGCTCTTGCCGCGCATGTCTTCGATGCGTTGGATTTGCGGCGCGGTCACCGTGAACACCAGCACCTGGTTAACTGGAATCGCAACGTAAACTGTATCGGCTCCCGCCAACTTAGCGTCAACGCCCGCCGGGCCACCGATGGCGGCGATATCGATGCTGCCGCCGACTAGAGTCTGCACGGCTCGCGAGCCGGAGGCGATGTAAACTAACTCGACGTCCAAACCATGACGCTGAAATATCCCGGCTTCCTTGGCGATCCATGGGACCGAAAACGCCGCCGTGATCGCCGCATAAGCGACGCGCAATTTTTGCGGCGCCTCGGCGGCGCCAACAACTGGCGCGGTAAACACGAACGCCAGGCACAGCGCCGTGCTAAAGATTTTATGTATCGGAGGCGAGAAGTTTGTCATGTATTCCTTCTACCGGCGCGCGTTTTGACTGAAAGCGCGATGAATTTTGCCTCTACTTCGTTTCGTTCATCGTGCAAATTCTTAGTAATGCCCCTCATCTCCACCTGCATCCCCGGGATCGGTATCGACGAATAGTTCCTCGATCGACTTTTCTCGCTTGATCAGTCCTTGCTGATGACAATAGCGAAGAATCGTCGTTAGATTCTTTCGGTTCGCCTCGCCCAAGCCATACGCCCATGGATCGGGGCCGAGCACTTTACGTTCTTCATCCCACTGATGCGAGAACCACGCGAGCGGTACGATGCGTGGATTGACCACGCGCTGGTAACAGAGTTGTTTAGCTTTCTCGAAGGCTTTCGCCAAGCTCACCGCCGCCCAGGGATACTTATCAACGAGCTCTTGCTTGATCACGGTCACATGCATGATCGGGAAGATGCCGGTTTGGTGAAAATAGTCGCGCTCGACTTGTTTGTAATCGGGGAAAAGCCGGGTCACGCGCGGGTCGTTATTGACGATAGGTCGGGGAATGTAGGGATTGATCATCGCTGGGATCTCGCCCTCGGCAAGCATCGTGTCCATATGCTTCCCAGCGGGAATCATCTCGATCTTCAGTCCCAGCGGCGGCGTGAATTCGACATCTTCGCTGCGATCGACCACCCAAGTGATCGACTGGTGCGGTACGCCGTGCTGTTCTTCGAGAATACCGCGCAGCCAAATATTTCCCGCCGGTTGAAAATTTGTCCCGCCGACCCGCTTGCCGATCAAATCTTTCGGCGTCTGAATGCCGGCGTTGACGTTGACAAAAGCAAAGCCGTGGCGAAATCGCCGGTGGAGAAACACCGGCAGGCCGGCAATGGCTACACCGTGCTCCCGCGCCATAAAGTAGGCGCCGACGTTGAACTCGCAGACGTCATACTCGAGATTACGCGCCATGCGCCAGTGACGCTCGCGTGGTCCGTGGCTGGTGAGTATAACAAGCTCAAGTCCGTCGGCTTGCACCGTTCCGTCTTTAAGCGCGCGGATGATCTCATAGTCGCCGCACGCGACCGACAGTCTAAGCTTTGTCGACACCGTCGCCACCCCTTTCCCAACGATTAATTGGAGTGATGGAGTACTGGAGTGTTGGAGTATTGGGCCGGATCAGAAGCCATCACTCCAATACTCCACCATTCCAACACTCCATTTCTTATGGCCCGTAGAGTTTCTGCACAAACCCTTCTTTTTCGATCTCGTCGATCAGGCTCATGTCGATGAAATCCGCCGGATTTTTCTGGCCGGCGTCGATGGAAGTCAGAATATTCTTGATTCCTTCCAATTCCGTGCGCGGTGAACGCGCCAAGCGCTTGGCGAAAAATTCGTAAGTGCCCTCGACCGCTTCCGTGTCCGTGATCTGCAGGTGTTTACGGAGAATCTTGAGGCTCCCTTCTTTATTGGTCTTGACGTAATGCATGCCCTCGATCTGGCCTTTGATGAATCCCTTTATCGCGGCGCGATTCTGTTGCAAATAGGAACGCGTGACGATGTTCGACGTGTTGGTGTAGTAGCCGAATTCGCCGATGTCGGCCAATACGTTCATACCAAGCTTGCGCGCTTGATAAATTTCCGGATAGGACTGCACCGTGGCATCGACACGCTTGGTCATCAGGGCCGCCATGCGCGCCGAAGTGCCGCCGGTTTGCAACATCGAGATATCTTTAGGTTCCATCTTCCAAGCTTTGAGCGCCATCAGGATCGCCGCGTCGTTAGAGCCGCCGAATCGATTGATGCCGATGACCTTGCCGCGCAGTTGCTGCGGTTCTTTGATCTCAGGGCGAGAGATGAGTAGCATCGGCAGGCGATTTTCCAGCGTCGCGACGATCACCACCGGCGCCCCTTGATTGGCGCCGATCACCGCCGATGACGCCGCTGTCTGCGTCAACTGTAGACTGCCCCCGAGTAGAGCCTGAATATTCGGTGAACCGGCCTGGATCAGAATGATTTCCAGATCGACGCCGTACTTCTTGCTGAACCCCAATTCGCGATTGACCCATAACGGCAGTTGGTAGCCGGCGGTGCCACCGTAGCTGACGAGAAAGCGTTTCGACTCAGCCGCCAACGCAGGACGCGTAACCATTCCCATCGCTAGGCTGATCACGATCAGGCAAAGCAGAGTGCGCTTCCATCGTGTAATCGTCATTAAACTTACCTCCGGTACAGCCAAACTGCGTTGCCGAATGGATAGCATTTTGTCTTCGCGCTTGTCTCGTCAAATCCGCAAGTATTTCGCGCCAACCGCCCACGCCTAACCACGCACCATTCACCTGTCCTCGTCAGGTCTTATCTAATCACCTTTTTCGCCCGCGCCAGCACATTGGGCGGAATCGTCACGCCGATCTGCTTGGCCGTGGTCAAGTTAAACGCCAGTTCCACATCCTCGATGGTCTCTACTCTCAACTCAGCCGGCGGCTTGCCGGCAAGCACATGCTGAACGTATTTGGCCGCGCGCCAGCCGATTTCATAATAACTCTGTCCGTAGCTCGCCAGACCGCCGCGCGCGACCACGACCTGATCGTGAAACATCGTTGGTAACTTTTTCGTGCGCGCGACGTCAACTACCCGCTGCGACTGACTCACCACCATGGCGTCGGGCATGTACAAGTAGGCGTCGAACTCGCCGACTTTTAGTGCGTCAAGCGCAGCATTGAGTTCGTTAATAGACTTCACCTGACGCTCTACCAGCTTGATCTTCACTCGTTGCGCTTCGGCGCGCGCGAGCTTCGCACCCTCGGCCGAAACCGAGTTATCGGCATCGTAGAACACAATCACCTGACGCAGATTGGGCAGAAACTCTTTGAGAATCTCCAACCGTTTACCGGTAAGATCGCGCGCCAAGTACTGGATACCAGTCAGTCGGCCTCCCGGTTGGGCGAAGTTCTTAATATATCCGAGAGCAATCGGGTCGCTGCCCACCGTAAAAATAATTGGCGTGTTCTTCGTCGCTTTAATGACCACATCGGTAACTGGCGACGTGTTAGTGAAAATGAGCTTGACCTTGTCCTGCTCAAATTTTTCCGCGACGCTTGCCGCAGCTTTAGCGTCTCCCTTTAGATCCTGGATATCCAGCGTCACCTGTTTGCCTTCCTGCACGCCCAGCTCTTTCAAGCCGGCCCGCAAGCCATCCACAACTGTTGCAAATACTTCGCCAAGATAGATGACGCCGATGCGCTCGAGTTTGGCTTGCTGGGCCTGAGCCACTTCCACACGCCCCACAGATAAGACGAGGAGCGTAAGAATCGCCACCCATTTTAGATTTTGGATTTTGGATGTTCGATTGTCGGAGTGAATTATAAGAAAGGAAATTCGAAATTCTTCGTTCATGTCCGTGACTCCCTGAATCCACAATCGAAAATCCAAAAAGTCATTTTATGACCCCATCCGCCTTCATCAGCGTCCACTGTGGGATGGTCAGACCTATCTGCTTCGCCGTTTTTAGATTTATTACAAACTCAAACGCCATCGGTAATTCCGTCGGGATGTCAGCCGGGTTGGTGCCCTTCAACACTTTGTCGACATGCACGGGAATTCGTCGGTATACCTCTTCAAGGATCGGCCCGTAGGATAGCAGACCGCCGCCCTCGACGGGCTCTTTCCGGCCAAACATGGTCGGCAGCCGGCGCTTCACCGCAAACTCTGTGATCTGTTTACGATGCGCATTGGTGACCGGATCCGGAAAAACCAGCAACGCGTTGGCGTTCTTCTTGACGGCTGCTTCCAATGCAGCATTCACGTCCGCACCATCTTTCACATGGTTGTGCAGCAGAGTAATCTTCAGCGTGTCCGCGCTTTTTCGTGTCTCCCTCAATTCCCGTTGTTCGCCTGCATGCGCAGGGCTGGCCAGGATTGCCACGCGGGTAACTCTCGGCGCCGCCTCCTTGAGTATTTCGAGTCGTTTACCAACCAGCTCGAATGCCAACCAAGTTATGCCGGTCATGTTTCGTCCCGGTCGGGCAAGACTGTCGATGAAACCCGCTTCGATTGGATCGCCGCTGAACGCAAAAATGATCGGCACGGAATTCGTCACCGCCCTGGCCACTGGCACTGCCGGGCCCGAAGCAACGATAACATCGACTTTCTGTCGCACCAATTCTGCCGCCAAGTCAGTCAGTTCTTTCAGGTTGCTCCCGGTGCGGAAATCGATCGTGATATTTTGTCCGTCGATGTAACCCAACTCGCGCATGCCCCGATAGAAGGACTGGACGTTCGCCGATGGCGATCCGGCAGGATTGAGAAAACCCACACGTTTAAGCGTTGCCGGCTGCTGCGCATCGGCCAACCGAGCAGCTGTCAGCAAGAGAGTTATCGATAGGCAGCAAAAAAACAATCTGACCATGTTAGCTCCTAACTCTTCTCAACGGGTGCTTTTTCAGCCTCTAAATCACCCGATCCGTCTTCATTAGCGTCTATGGGGGACGGTCGTATTGCTTTGCCGTCTTCAGATTGATCACAAGATCGAACTTCATCGGCTGTTCCACCGGTAGATCGACGGGGTTGGTTCCCTTTAGAATCCTATCCAAGTCGTAAGCGGCGCGCTGGTAATTCGCGACTTCGTTTGTGCATGCGATTTACCTCCCCATCGGCAATCTACATTTCATGATCCATTCACTTTACCACCCGCCCCACCCGCATGAGCACGATGGGTGGAACCGTCAGGCCAAGTCTTTTGGCGGTACTGAGATTGAGCACCAACTCAAACGTCGTCGGCTGCTCCACCGGGATGTCCGCGGGCTTCGTTCCTCTTAATAGTTTATCGACCAGGCGCGCAGCGTCGCGGCCGTCTAGCGCGAAACTCGGACCGTAAGACATGAGACCGCCACTTTCAACATAATCACTCCGCGCGTAGATTGCTGGCAAACGATGTTTTGTCGCTAGCTCCACCACGCGTTTTTGATTCGAATTGGCCAATGGGTTCAGCGTCACAGCCACAGCGCCGTTGCGCGCCTTAACCGCGTCATTAAACGCGCTGTCATATTTGTCAGCATCGCTGACTGCCATTGAATAAACTTGCAATCCTAGTTCTCGTGCGGCGAGTTGGCTTTCATTCCATTGAGGCGTCGAACCGGGATTCCTCGGATCCCACAATACCGCAACCCGGGAAAGTCTCGGCACGGTCTCCTTAAGTAGCTCGAGCCGTTTGCCCGACAACACCGACGCGATATTCGTCAGTCCGGTAATATTGCCGCCGGGCCGCGCCAAGCTATCGACGAGTCCAGCGTTGATGGGATCCGTTACACCGATAAACAATATCGGGATCGTCTTGGTTGCGTTTTTCGCCACGATCGCGGCGTTGGTTGTGTTTGCAACCAACACATCGACGTTTGATTTGAGCAAATCCGCGACCAACTCGGCGAGGCGATCAAAACGCCCGTCGGCGAACCGGAAATCAATCGCGAGATTCTGACCTTCGAAGTAACCAAACGTGCGAAGACCTTGCACAAATGATGTGACCCGAGTCTTTTCAGCAGCGGCTGAATTGCTTGTGAGATATCCGACTTTCCACACTTTTTGCTTCTGTTGCGCCTCAGCCACGGTCCCACCCGTCACGCCTGCAACGGCGAGGGCGCCAATCGCAACCAAATGCAAATTGCGAATTTTCGATTTTAGATGGCTTGAATATGAACTCAGCCATCGCATTGAAGCCCGTCCCCTCATGCTTTGTTCCTCAATCCAATACCAAACATCTGTAATGAATCTTTCGACTCGCCCCAGAATAAACTCTGCCGACCTATCGAACCTTGAAAATTACCTGATTTTGTCCGCTCGCACCACAACACTCCGCAGTGTCGCCATGCCGGATTGCTGGTAACTCGCCGATTCGCGATGGGCATTTGCCGTATGCAGCATCACCCTACATGCCTAAGGAGACACCTTGATTGAAGTAACCAAAAGAGCAGAGATACCGATTGTGCGAATAAAATTCGCAGTATCACGCATGCGTCTGTTCTTCGACGTCACCCACGAGCATGGATTCCCACACCGGCGACGTAGTCGTACAGATTCGCCACGTTCAGCTGCATCACCCGCGGCGCCATGCCTTCTTGCTCCACGTCCATCGGATATCGGTCGGTCAGTGCGGTCAGGTTGACGACACACTCTTCTTTACTCATGCCGCGCCCAACCGCGCCGTGCACGTAGTCGACCCATTCTTGAATGAATGCGCCTTGCTCATTTAAATAATTTTTATCGCACACCGGCCCGTGGCCGGGCACGAAGGTGTCTTCGCTGAGCGCACGCAACGATTCGAGCGACCGCAACCAATCGTCCGGCTGGCCTTCCTGGATCCAGGTGTGCACCTTGCAGAAAATATTGTCGCTGGTGAACGTCACACCTTCCTCTTCAACGATTATCGCCGCCTGATACGGCGTGTGACCGGGCATGTGGATCATGCGAAAGGTGTGATTGCCGACGTGCAACTTCATTTCGCTTTCGAAGGTTATCACCGGCGCATTCGCACAGTAATTTTCCAAAAGCTTCGGCTCTTCGGGCCCAAAAGAAGCGACCCGCGCCAGGTGAGTTGCGGCATCGGTTTCGAGTATGCGCGAACGCACGCCTCGATGGGCGATGACGGGCACGTTAAAGAACGCATTGCCGGTCCAGTGATCGCTATGCGGCTCGGTGTTGATGATGTAGCGCAGCCTGCCGCGCCGCTCGATCTCCGCACGCAAGCGCATCAGCGTCACTCGGCTTGTGTGGCGTGTCGATTAGCACCAGCCCGTCCGAAGTCGTCACCAACCCGTGATTCGCACCCTTCTGTTGAGTTTCGACAAGTACGTTTTCAGTAAGCTGCTGCATCGCTTTCCCTTCAATTCCAAAGCCGCAAACGAAACATTCCTTGCGCCCTCTGCGTATTGTGCGGCTAAATTTGTTTCTCTTTCCCGCCGCGCCGTAGCTCCGCGGTGGCATCGACATCCAACTCGAACCTTCTTCCGACGTGGCGGATCGCCACACCGTAGTCACTTCGCGCTGCCTGCAGCGAAACGTAACCCGAGCGCACGTCGGCCAGCACGCGCGCAGGGTCGCGCTCAAAGGCGTTCCAGAATCCACCGCCGCCGCCGACTTCGATAAGAAATCCATCGCCTTCATTCAACGCGACGATTCCCGGCGTCTTGCCGGTGCTCATGCGCTCGACCGCGCCGTCTTTGCGGACAACGGAGAAACGATTCGACAATGCGGCTTTGCCGCCGTGCAAACCCCACGGCGCACAGCGCGCACGCTCCATCGCCGATAGCACGCTGCCCGCCGATAGCAAGCGAACTTCCTGCGACACGCCAAGCCCGCCGCGAAATTTGCCGGCGCCGCCGGAGTCTTGGCGCAGTTTGCGATAGGACACAAAAATCGGGGCGCGTCCCTCGCCCGCCTCCACCGGCGTGTTATGCGTATCACCGTCGTTGATGCAAAAAGTAGCGTTCTGGCCGTCGCGGTCGTGCAGCGCACCCCAACCGCCGCCGGACAGCATCGGCGGAAAATGAAACGAGCGGCCGTTTTTGGGATCGAGGCCGAAGGTGCGCGGCGCCGCCAGATCGGCATGATGGCCGGCGAGCACATTGTCGGGACACGCAGGCGCCAGCGCTTTGAAGATCGTGTCCGATACCGTCATAGGCACGGTCATCCAGGTACGCACCGGCGCCGGCTTGGTTGCGCTGACAATGCGGCCTGGAGGCAGAATTATTTTAAGCGGGCGAAACGAGCCTTCGTTGATCGGTAGCAGCAACGGCGTGGTAAGAAACTTGAAAGCCACCTCGGTAGCAGAGCGCCCGGCGGTCGAGCCGGAATTATACGGTCCCGCAACCTGCGGGCTCACGCCGCTCAAGTCAATGGTCATCCCGTCGCCGCAAACTTCGACGCGCACTTTGATCGGAATAGGTTTGCCGATATTGACGCCGTCGTCGTCCATAAACGACTCGGCTTCGTAGACGCCGTCGGGAATTTTTTGCACCGCCGCGCGCGCCAGTTTTTCACTCTGGTCAAAGATCAACTCGAGGCTTTGCTTGAAGGTCTCGACGCCGTAACGGTCCAGCAGCCGTGTCACGCGCCGCTCGCCGGTGCGGATCGCCGCGATCTGCGCGCGAAAGTCGCCCATGGCGAACTCCGGTAGCCGGCAGTTCGTGCGGATGATCGCGGTGAGTTCAGCATCTTGCTTGCCGTCTTTGAAAATCTTCACGAACGGCATCTGCAAGCCCTCGGAAAAAATATCCCGCGTCACCGCGCCGAGCACGCCACCGACGTCCTGCCAGTGTCCCATGGATGACGAAAAGGCGATCAGCTCGCCGTCATAAAAGATCGGCAGCGAAAAAATCATGTGATTGAGATGACTTCCCATCACCTGCGGATCGTTGGTGAGGAGAATATCGCCGGGATGAATATTTTCCTTGCCCCAATGCTTGAGCTTCGCTTTGATCGCATCCGACAAGCCGCGAATAAACATCGGCAGACCGAGGCCGATGGAAATCGTATTGCCGCCGGCATCGAACAGCCCGACGGTAAAATCTTCGGCTTCATAAATGATCATGTTGTACGCCGTGCGCATGAGATTGGTTTTCATCTCATCGGTGATGGCGACCACCGAGCTGCGGATTACTTCAGCCGTGAAAGGATCGACCTCGCTGCAGTTGGCGTCTAACATTCCAGATTCCATATTCCAATTTGCAAAAAACCTCGGTAATTCCCTCTAACAATCTGGAATCTGTAATTTGGAATTTGCAATTGCTCGCGCGCGCCGCATGACCACAGTAGCCTCAATATCCAACTCGAACTTGCGCCCGCTCTGCGTTATCGCCACGCCGTAGTCGCGCCGCGCCGCTTCGACCGACACGTAACCCGAGCGCACGTCAGCGAGCACTTTTTTCGCCGGGCGCTCCAATGCGCTCCAGAACCCGCCGCCGCCGGCGGTCTCCACCGTGAAACCGTCGCCTTTGTCGATCTCAGTCGGCTTGATTTTCCCGGTGGGGAAATTCTCGACGACGCCGTCGTCGCGCCGGATAAATATGCGATTGGCGAGCGCGTCGTTGCCGCCGTGCAAACCCCAGGGCGCGCAGATCGTTCTCTCAACGTGGGCGTGGATCGTCGCTGGCCGGCGCATGCGGATTTCATTGGACACCCCAAGGCCGCCGCGAAACTTGCCCGCGCCGCCGGAGTCTTGGCGCAGCGCGCGGTGCTCGACGATGATCGGATTCTTCGCTTCGGTGGCTTCCACCGGCGCATTGTGGGTATCGCCGTCGTTCAAGCACACCGTCGCGCTCATGCCATCTTCATCATGTTTCGCGCCCCAGCCGCCGCCGGGATGTCCGATGTGCGACCAGAAAAACCGTCCCGTTTCCGGGTCGAAGCCGTGCGGATTGACCGTACACAGATCGGCGTAGTGGCCGGCGATGGTACGCTCCGGACAAGCGGGAGCAAGCGCGCGGAAAAGCGTGTCGCACACGGTCATCGGTACGGTCATCCACACCCGCACCGGCGCGGGCTTGACCGCGCTGATGACTCGGCCGAGCGGAAGGATGATTTTCAACGGCCGAAACGAGCCGTCGTTGATCGGCAAGAGCAGCGGCGTCGTGATGCATTTGAAAACGACTTCAGCCGCTGACAAACCCGCGGTCACGCCGGAATTGTAAAATCCCGCTACCTGCGGGCTGACGTTGCTCAGATCGATGGTCATCTGATCGTCTTTGACTTCGACGCGAACCTTGATCGGAATAGGTTTGCCGAGGTTGACGCCGTCATCGTCCATGAACGACTCGGCTTGGTAAACCCCGTCGGGAATCTGCCGCACCGCAGCACGCGCGAGTTTTTCGCTCTGCTCGTAAATCAGTTGAATGCTGTCATTGAATGCTTGGTTGCCATAGCGCTTGAGCAAATGCATCACGCGCCGCTCGCCGGTGCGGATCGACGCCAGCTGCGCGCGCATGTCGCCCATCGCCGTTTCGGGGACGCGCACGTTGGCCTTGATGATCGCGGTGATCTCAGGATTCTCCACACCTGCGCGAAAGTGTTTGACGAACGGCATCTGCAAGCCTTCGGAAAAAATATCCCGCGTCACGCCGCCCAACTGTCCGCCGATATCTTGCCAGTGCGCCATCGACGACGAGAACGCCACCAACTCGCCGTCGTTGAAGATCGGCAGCGTATAAATCATATGGTTCAAATGGCTGCCCATGATGTAGCTGTCGTTGGTGAGCAAAATATCGCCGGGAAGAATGTTTTCCTTACCCCAGTGCGCGATCTTCGCCTTGATCGCATCGGACAGACCGCGAATGAACATCGGCAAGCCAAGACCGATGGAGATGGTATTGCCGTCGGCATCGAACAAGCCGACGGTGAAGTCCTCGGCCTCATAAATAATCGTATGATACGCCGTGCGCATCAGATTAGTCTTCATCTCGCCAGTGATCGCGACCAGAGCGCTGCGAATCACTTCGGCGGTGAATGCATCGACCTCGCTACGCGAGGTATTCAAAATTCCAGATTCCATATTTCTCAAGTCACCTAAGCTGCTGATTCTGCGCAATCCCTCATTCCCGTGACAACGGGAATCCAGGCGAATCCGAACCTGGACCCCCGATAACTACATTCGGGGGTAACGGACACAGAATGAATCTCATCAGGAACCCTACGCTCTCCGGTTCCGTCATTCCCGCGGAGCGGGAATCCAGGCATTCACCCACGCTCACATCATATCTTTCCACAAATCGTTCCAGCCTGGATTCTGCGTCTCGATCAATTCCAGCTTCCACGCCCGGTTCCATTTCTTCAGCTGCTTCTCTCGTGTGACCGCTGATAGCATGTCGTCGTGCAACTCGTAATAAACTAGGTGATGAACACTATATCGCTTGGTGAAGCCATCCACCGAATCGTTCTTATGTTCCCAAGCACGTTTCACTCCATAATGTATACGGCTGGTTGCCTTTCCATGAACAATTTAGATTCCCGTTTTCACGGGAATGACGGATTCGGATTCAGCGCATCTACTATGTTCCTGCTAATTCCATCACCAGATGCCCATACTCATTCACCGTCACCCAATTCCCCGACTCCACTACCGTCGTCGACGCGACCTCTTCGATAATCGCCGGTCCGTGGATGACGTTGCCTGCTCGCAGCTTGGTCCGATCGTAAACCATTGCCGCCAAGGCGCCCGCACCGTCGAAATCCACCGAACGCTCGCCGCGGCGCCCGCCTGCTGGCGGCGCCGCATCACCCTTTGCAATCTGCGGGAACTCCGGTTTGTTCAACCGGCCGATCGCCGAGACACGCAGGCTTACGATATCGGCGGACTCTTCCGGCGCGCTGTGGCTGTAACGCAGATCGTGCGCGTCGTCGAAGCGTCGCTTCACTTCCGCGCGCGCCTCTTCGCTGTCGACATTAGCGGGCATGCGCACGGCGACGGCGTGTTCTTGTCCGACATAACGCATGTCAGCCGCGCGCTCGAAGACAATGCGGTCGGTGGGAATGCCGGAATCGGCCAATGCGTTTCTTCCTTCGGCTTCGAGTTTTCTGAATTGCGCTTCAAGCTCATTCATTTCCAGATCGTCCAAGCGCTCGAACAGCGTCTGCACGTAGTCGCGGCGCAAATCCGCCATCAACATGCCGAGGGCAGAAAAATGGCCCGGCGCATTGGGAATGATTATTTTACCAATCGACAATTCCTTAGCGACGGAAGCGGCATGCAGCGGTCCGCCGCCGCCGTAAGCAACCAGGGTAAAATCGCGCGGATCAAGACCGCGCTCCAAGGTTACATGACGCACCGCATTGGCCATCGCCGAAGTTGCCACTTGAAGCATCCCTGCCGCCGCGCGCTCCAATGACAGGTTCAGCGGCTTTGCGAGTCGGTCGCGCAACGCGCTCTCAGCCGCAGGGCGATCCAGTGTCATCTCACCGCCAAGAAAATTTTCCGGTGAAAGCCGGCCGAGAATCACGTTGGCATCGGTGACCGTCGGCTCAGTGCCGCCGCGGCCGTAACTCGCCGGCCCAGGCTCGGCGCCAGCGCTCTTGGGACCGACGTGCAGCCCCCCGCCTTCATCCAAATAAGCGATGCTGCCGCCGCCGGTGCCGACTTCGACAATGTCGAGCACGGGGATGCGGATCGCCAAGCCTTCGTTGTAGCCGCCGATGAAATAATCCGGCGACAAACTCGGCTCGCCACGCCGAATGACGCAGGCTTTCGCCGTCGTGCCGCCCATGTCAAACGCGATCGCCGCTTCGAGATCGAGCAGCTCGCATAGCGCCATGGTGCCGACCACACCGCCCGCCGGCCCCGACTCCATCATTTGAATGCACTGACGACGAGCCATCTCAACATCCGAGAGGCCGCCGTTGGACTGCATGATCATCAAGCTGCCAGCGAATTTCTTGTCCTGTAAGCGGCGCTCAAGATCACCGAGATATTGGCTGACGATCGGTCCGACGTAGGCGTTGGCGGCAACGGTGGAGGTTCGCTCGTACTCGCGATACTCGCGGGACAGTTCGTGCGACACGCTGACGAACAACTTCGGCTCGGTATCGCGCAGGATCTCGCGCATGCGGATCTCATGTTCCGGCGCGCGGTAGGAGTGCAGAAACAACACCGCCACCGCTTCGAAGCCTTCGTCTTTGATAAAGCGCGCCACCTCGCGCGCCTCTTGGTCGTCGAACGGCGTGCGCACCGAGCCGTCGGCGAGCATGCGCTCGCTGACTTCGAAAATATCTTCCCGCGGCACCAGCGGCCGGTGTTTGCGAAAGCGCGGATTGAACGACTCCGGCCGATTGATCCGGCCGATCTCATACACGTCGCGAAAGCCTTTGGTCGTCACCAGCGCAGTCTTCGCCCCCTTGCGCTCAATGATCGCGTTAACCACAATGGTCGAGCCGTGAATCAACGTCGTCATCTGTTCAAAGCGCACCGCTGCTTTAGTCAAGCCGTCGAGCACGCCGCGCGCCAGCTCCGCCGGCGTCGACAAAGTCTTAGCCAACGACAAGTCACGCTCGGCTTCATCGAAGACGACCACGTCCGTAAACGTCCCGCCGATATCAACTGCGACTCTCAACCTATCTTCCTCCCGTACTCACCACACCCCATTTCAAGGGAGCAAACTGTAGGATAAAAGATTACCTCCGGAAACGATTTGAACGACTTGAACGTTTTGAACTATTTGAACGCCCGGTAACTACGCCGCGCTCAGCCACACCGGTGGTTCGCCAGATATTCACCGAGCCACTTATTCCACGCCAGGTCGATCTCCTTTAGCGCCGCCACCTGTGCGTTGGCGCCTTCGCACTCGTCCACTAACGCAGCCACCCGGAGGTCGACGTTGGCCAAATGCGGATCGGCGCAAAAATTGTCTCTAACAACCACGACGCCTTCGCTTTGAAGGTCGCTCAGCGCCTGTTCTATCTTATCCTTGCCGATATCGAATCGGCGCAGTGATGCTGTAACTTCAGTTATAAAGCGCGCTTTCTTCGAGCGTTGACGCAGCGCGTCCACGACGGCCTTTTTAGCGCTGGCCAAGTCAAAATTCGCTTGCTCATTCATTCTTCAATTCCAGATTACAAATTCCATATTCCAAATCGCCGGTCGATGCAGAAACTCGGTGCACCTAATTTGGAATCTGTAGTTTGAAATTTGTAATTCACGGCAGCTTGTACCCAAGCTCCCGTGCCACTTCCTTGGCGATCCGGTCATCGGCGATCTCGTCAAAGGCCACTTTGCGGTCGGTGAACTGGCCGGCGGCTTGCAGCGATTTCATGATCAAGTCCATTCCCTCATGCGTCGGCACGCCGCTACCGCTGACGGTTTTCTTGTACACCGCGTAGGTGTCATCCGCGGCTTCTTTGTCGACTTGTAAGTATTTCAGGATCAGCGCCGTGGCTTTTTCCTTGGAGCGCAGAACTTCTTGTTTGGCCAATTGCAACGAGCGCAGCACGCGCTTCGCTTCGTCAGGCCGGCTGCGGATCGTCGAGACCATCGTCGTCAAGCCGCCAAGCGGCATTTTTACTTTAGAACCGACATCGAGCACTTCGCGGAAGCGTTTTTTCTTTGCGTAAAAATCGAACGGCGGGCTGAACATGGCCGCGTCGACAATGCCGCTTTCCAACGCCGGCAATAGCTGCGCCGCGCCGAGGACAACATAAGCAAAATTCTTCGGATTCTCGCCGGCGCCTTCCAGTGCTATTTGCAACGCGACATGCTGCGTGCCACCAAGTCCTGTGACACCGATCTTTTTGTTCCGCAGATCGCGCAAATTTTGAAACTCCGGCCGCGCCATCAGCGAATAAATCAGTTGGTCCGACGCGAACCAAATGCCGCGCGACGCCATACCGCGCAAAGTCGCGCTCACCGAAGCCGGTCCGACGCCGGTAAAGTATTGGATCTCGTTGGCCATCAACGCCATGTTGCCGACTTGCGAGCGAATCTGCACGATCTCGGCGAACAGGCCATTTTCTTCGAAGATTTTCCATTGGATCGCGCCGTACATCGCCAGACAGCAAATTCCGCCGCTCGGATAAGCGACGCGGATTCGGGTCAATTTATCTTGCGCCAGCGTCGGCGCGGATAAGTAAGCGACAAGTGTTATCGTAAAGGCGACGCGTGCGATTGCGGTCGGCATGTTCGGTACCCCCTTGCTGGTTTACGTCATCGCCATGAACGCGTCAAATCCGCTCTGATCAGCTCATGTCGGAGCGGGCGACAAGATTAGTTGACAGTCTAATCGCGGCCATGTTTACTGACTAGCCATGTGGACCCTACTCTTCTGCACCGCGGTGTTCATTTTCAGCTGTACCTCTCCACTCTTTGCTCAGCTAAAAAAAGTCCGCTTCTCGGTGAGCGCCGCGTCAATCGCGGAGTTGCCGTTTCGAATGGCGCAAATCAAAGGCTTTTACCGCGAGGAAGGCCTCGAAGTCGAGGTCATATTCATCCGCGGCGCCGTTGGCATGCAAGCATTGCTCGGCGGCTCGGTCGATTTCACCTCGGCGTCCGGCTCGACCATCGCTGCCGCGGTGCGCGGCATCCCAGTCAAACTGGTTTTCATCGCCTCAGCCAAGCCCCAGTTCGACATGGTGGCGCAAAAAGATATTCGTTCCATGGCCGATCTCAAGGGCAAGTTCGTCGGCATCTCGTCGCGCGGCGGCGCCGTCGATTTGCTGACGCAGCTGATGGTGCAAAAGCATGGCTTGGCACCGAACAAAGATGTCACGAGTCTGGTCATCGGCGGCCAGGAAGACACGGTGCTGGCGCTGCGCGCCGGACGTATCGCCGCCGCGTTGCTAACACCGCCACGGCCATTGATATTAGCGCGTGAAGGCTTCAATCGCATCGGCTACTCCGGCGACTACATGCCGACCTATCCGAGCGGCGGCATCGGCGTCACCGATGACACGATCAAGAGCAAGGGCGCCGAGCTGCAAGCGTTCGTCAAAGGCAGCGTGCGCGGGCTGCAATTCGCCCGGCAAAATCGCACTGAAGCAAAAAAGATCGCCGCGGATTATTTCGCGATCAAGGATGCCGCGCTTGCCGATCAATTTTTCGAACTATATTTAAGCCGCTTGCCGCTCAACGGCTCTGCCGACGACGCGTGGATGAAAGGCGCCATCGAGTTCACCCAGAAAAGTTTAGGCGACGCATCCAAGGACGCATCGATCAATCAGGTTTTCGATTTTAGTTTCGTGAATAAGGCACTGCGGTAGCCACCAACGAATTCCGTGACACTGCGAAGATTAGCGTAAAAAAGTTCTCACCACGAAGGACACGAAGAGCACGAAGTTCGGAGTCTTGGTCGTCCAAAGCCTTCGTGTCCTTCGTGACCTTCGTGGTGAACAAGCCAAGCTGATAGCGCACGGATTCCCACAAGAAGCATAACGATTGACCTATGAGCGAAAATTCCCTTTCAACTCGCATTCCCGTTCTCATCGCCGGCGCCGGCCCGGTCGGGCTCGCGCTCGCCATCGAGCTCGCTTACCGCAACATCCGCTGTCTTGTCGTCGAGCAAACTGACGGCAGCGTCGATTTTCCGACCACCAATCTCGCCAACACGCGCACGGTCGAGCATCTGCGCCGCTGGGGCTTCGCCGACCGCATGCGCTTCGAATCCGGTTACCCGACCGACTATCCGCGCAATTATCTTTTCGTCACACGCATGGACGGCTATGAGATCGCCCGTTTCGATCATCCGGCCAACGGCGCGCCCGATGCCCGCTCGCCACACAGTCCTGAAGGCCGGTTGTGGATTTCCAAACCGTACTTCGATCCAGTGCTGCATAAACATGTCGCCACCTTGCCTCAGGTAGAAGTGCGCTACGAAACGTCTTTCGAATCTTTTCGCCAAGACGGTGCGCAAGTCATCGCTGAAGTTCTCAACAAAAAAAACGGACAGAAAGAAATCATCGAAGCTGACTATCTAGTCGGCTGCGACGGCGGTCGCAGCAATATCCGGCGCGCTCTCGAGATCAAGTACGAGGGCGTCTTTTCCCAAGGGATGAACGTCGCGGTGTTGTTTCGCTCGCCGTTACTGAAAATGATTGCTCACGGCCCGGCGGTGCAGTATCAGATCATCAACGCGCAGATCAACGGCGCCATCGCTGCCGTGGACGGCAACGAGTTGTGGCGTTTGAACATCCGCAACGTCAAACAAGAACAGATCGACACACTCAACGCGCCGGAAAAACTTCGCTTCGCCCTCGGCGACAACATTCCATTCGAACTGATCGCCGTGCGCCCATGGACCGGTCACTGCGTCGTCGCCGACCGATATCAAGACCGACGCGTTTTTCTCGCCGGCGATGCGGCCCATTTGAATTGGCCCGCCGGCGGCTTCGGCATGAACACCGGCATCGGCGACGCCGTCGATATCGGCTGGAAGTTGGCTGCGGTGCTGCAAGGTTGGGGCGGTACGAAATTGCTCGATAGCTACACGGCGGAACGAAAACCGATCGCGATGATCAACGTCAACGAGGCGGCGGAAATGCGCGCCAGCTTCGACACCCAAGCGCCTTTCTCGCCGCAGATTAGCGAAGATAGCGATGCAGGCCGGCAGCTGCGCGAAAAGGCGCGCGCCGTCACCATGCGCACACGGGCAAAAGAATTCAAACACGACTCCGCGGGAATCGAACTTGGCTACCGTTATGAGAACTCGCCGATCTGCGTCGCCGACGGCACACCGGCGCCCGAGCTCGATCATGGCCTCTATGTGCCGTCGACCTGGCCAGGTGTGCGCGCGCCACATGTTTGGCTGAAAGATGGCCGCTCGCACGCTGGATCTTTTTGGCAAAGGATTTGTATTGCTGAATTTTTCCGGCGTGAATACGAATAGCTTCACGCAAGCCGCGAAACCAGTCGGGCTGCCGCTGGAAGTCATCAACCTCGACGAACCGAAAGTACGGGAGACCTACGAGCGCAATTTGGTCTTAGTTCGCCCTGACGGCCAGGTGGCCTGGCGCGGCGATACCCTTCCCAACAATGTCAGTGAAATAATCGATAAAGTACGTGGTGCCGCATGAAACGAATAGCAATTCCGCTCGTCTCTTTGCTGCTCGTCATCAGCGTCTGTTCGCGAACATCGGCAGCGACCAAACTCTCCTTCCCCTTCACGCCGATCAGCGCCGCCAGCTTGCCGTGGTGGATCGCCAAAGAAGCTCGCTTCTACGAAAAATATGGCTTGGATGTGGACATGATCTACGTCGGTGCATCGCCAGTGATCATTCAGGCGATGCTCGGCGGCCAGGCCTTCGTCGGTGCCGGCGGTGGGCCGCCGCTCGTCACCAATGTCCTGCAAGGCGGCGACATTGTTCAGGTCGCGACCACGGTTCCTTATGCGATTCAGTCACTAATAGTGAAACCGGATATCAAAACGCTGGCTGATCTATCTGGCAAGCGAATCGGCATCAGCCGTTTGGGTGCCATACCCCATTTTACCTTGCAGGCGATCGTTAAAATGCACAACATTCAGGGCATCAACATCGTGCAAACCGGCACGACCACGCAAGCGATCACCAGTTTATCCCAAGGATCGGTCGACGGCATAATCACCTCAGCGCCGTTCACTTTTCGCTTGATGAAAGACGGATATCGAGAATTGGTCGGACCGAAAGAATTTAAGAAAGCTGGCGTCGAGTTCTTGATTCAAGGCTTGGTCGCGCGCAAATCCATCGCCGCCAAGAACCGCGAGGCAACAATCGGCCTGATTAAAGCCACGATGGAAGGAATCAAACATATCTACCTCAACGAGAAACAGACCAAAGCGGTGTTGGCCAAATACACACGCCAGACCGACCCGGAGATTCTCGACCAGACATACAAGTTCGCCGTCGACATCTTCATCAAAGACCCGACGGTGACGCCAAGCTCGATCCAACCGATCGTTCAGCAGTCGGCACAGTTCAACCTTGTCGAGGCGAAGCTTGCCAGCAATACGCCGATGAGCGCGTACTACGACAATAGCTATGTCGACGATCTCAAACGGAGTGGCTGGTTGGCCGAATTGTGGCGATGAATCAGACGTCGCTCAAAACTCTTCGCGTGGACCAAGTCGGCAGCCTGCTGCGGCGGGCAAAGCTGAAAGAGGTTTACAGCCGGCACGGCAACGGCGAAGTTACCGATGACGCGCTAGCACGAATCCAAGACGAGTCGGTTAAAGAGGTCATCGCGAAACAAGAAGCCCACGGCTTATCGATTCTGACCGACGGCGAATTTCGCCGTCTGAACTTTCAGGACAGCTTCGTCGAATCAGTCGCGGGTTTTGTTCCCAAGAAACAAACTTTGCAGTTTCAAGAGAGCCGCACCGTTGGCGGACAAGCACAGCAGCGCTGGCAACCGGATTCGGCAAAAAGCGATCCCGCGTTGCAATATTGGCGGCCGATTGCAGAGCGGTTACGGCTCGCGCAGAATGTCCCTCTAGACGAATGGCGCTCCGCCTCGGCGCTGACGAATAAACCGATGAAGGTGACGCTCATCGCAACCGATCGAATCTGTGAAAACTTCCAACGGCAGAACGTTGCCGGAATCTACGCCAACGCCGACGAGTATCGCGCCGACGTGATCGTCATCGAGCGCGAGATCGTCCGGCAATTAGCCGAAACGGGTTGTCCCTGCATCCAGCACGATGCACCGAGCTACACCGCTTACGTGGATGCAAAATCGTTGGAGCGTATGCGAGGTCTAGGGATCGATCCAATGCGCCAAATGACCAATTCAATCGAAGCGGACAACGCGGTCATCGACGGAATTACCGGCGTCACTTTCGGCATCCATCTCTGCCGCGGCAACGTTCGCAGCATGTGGCACCGCGAAGGCGGTTACGACGCCATTGCCGAGAAACTGTTCAACAGCCTGCATCACGATCGCTTTCTTTTGGAATACGACACCGCGCGCGCCGGCACGTTCGAGCCATTGAGATTCGTGCCGAAGAGTAAAGTCGTCGTTCTTGGATTAGTCAGCAGCAAAGTGCCGGAACTCGAATCGGAAAACGAACTCAAGCGTAGAATTGACGAAGCTAGCCGCTACATTCCGCTGGATCAGCTCGCTCTCAGCCCGCAATGCGGATTCTCGTCGAACATCGTCGGCAACCTGATCAGCGAAGACGATCAATGGCGCAAGTTGGAACTCATTCAGCAAGTCGCCGCCGATGTTTGGGGAGACTGAAGACTACAAGAATTTATCCCGCAAAGGCGCGAACGTGCAAAGTGACGGGCGAAGCTCGTCATCCCCTAATGCAACGGACGCCGGAAAGATTTCTCCCTTCGGTCGAAATGACAATTCTCTCCGAACTTAGCGTCTTTGCGCCTTTGCGGGAGACGATTCCGTTGCCGCTCTGCCGCGCCATCTATCGCGAGCTGGCGTAATATTCGACGCGGCGCTCGAGAAATGCGACCGCTTCGGAGACTGCGAAAGCAAAGGTGAAGACGATGATCACCAACGCCCAGAACTCCTCCATGAGAAAATGTTGCGAGTAGAGCTCGAACAATTCGCCGACACCGATAATGGCGATTAGGAGCTGGCCGATTACCACACCTTTGACGCCGCGGATTACGCCCAGTCTTATGCCAGCCAAAATTTCCGGCAAGGCGCTCAAGAAGAGCACCTTGGTGTAGAGTTGCCGCCGCGTCGCACCGAAACAGCGCGCCATTTCGACCAGTGATCTATCGGCCTGTTTGATTCCTACCTGAGTGTCGAGAATGATCACGAAAACCGCGAAAAGAAACACCGTGACGACCACCGTGGTTTCACCGATGCCGATCAACGCCATCAGCACCGGCACCAGCGCGGAGATCGGTGCGCTGACGAAAATATTGACCCACAGGCCGAGGACATTGCCCAGGCTCGCTACTCTGGCCATGAGCACGCCGATAGGAATGCCAACGAGCAGCGCCAGCGTCATACCGAGCGCGAACGAGCGCAGCGAGATCGCCACCGCCGCGCTGAATTTCGCCGTCGGGATGATCGTCATTCCGGCGACAATCACGCCCGACAAAGGCGGCACGATGGTCGACCACTTGGCGCGGCCGATGATCTCCCAGATAACAAACCACACCAGCAGGGAGAAAAGGATCGGGATTCGTTTGCCGAACAGAGTCATATCAGGTCACGACGCTCGAAATGTATCGCCAAGCGGGGGCCAAATTGCAAGCCAGACGAGGCCCGAGGGAGGAGCCGCCCGGAAACGTACATTGTTGCGTACGTTGAGGACCGGCGACGACCGAGAACGATGTATGGCGCCGCAAGTTGGCGCCCGCTAAACATAGCGCTTCAAGATCTGCCATATCTCGTCCACCGTATCTAAATAATTTTTATCCCGGCGGATCTCGTCGGGATTTTTTCCGTCGCGATCGATCTTTGGTTGGATGATCCGCGATATTGTTCCGGGCCGGGGCGACAAGAGGATGATTTGATCGGACAGGTAAACCGCTTCTTCGATACTATGGGTGACGAAGATCACGGTCTTGCTCTTATGCCGGAGCAGTTCCAATAGCTCTTCCTGAAACTTCCGCCGCGTCTGCTCATCGACGGAGGAAAATGGCTCGTCCATCAAAATAATATCGGCATCGACGCTAAGCGCGCGCGCAAGTCCGACGCGCTGGCGCATGCCGCCCGAAAGCTGGTGCGGATAACTCGCCTCGAAAGTGCTTAGGCCGACTTCGGCGATATGTTTGCGCGCGATTTGCTCGCGCTCGTGCTTGTCTAAACCACGCAGCTCCAGACCGAACGCGACGTTGCGCAATACATTGGCCCACGGCAACAACGCAAAATCTTGGAAGACGAAGGCGCGCTCGGGCCCAGGTCCATGGATTTTTTTACCTTTGACCCAAACCTCGCCGTCGCTGGGTGGAATGAGTCCGGCAATAATTTTAAGCAGCGTGGTTTTGCCGCACCCGCTGGGACCTAGGAGCGTGCTCAGCTTGCCCCGAGGCAGCGCGAGATCGACGCCCGCGAGCGCTTCGACGCCACTGTCGTAAACCTTGGCGATCTGTTTGACCTCGATGATGGCGTCAGCCGGCATTCTCAAAACCTCGCATTTCCGGCGGGAAGAGTTTGCGCTCGAGGCGTTCGAGGCCGTGGATCGTCAAAGCGGCAATGATGATTATAGAAACAATCGCTGCGAACATCTGCGGGTAATCGGCCACCGAACTGTTATAGGTAATCAGATCGCCGATACCGGTCGGCGTGATCAGCAGTTCGGCGATCACGATGCCGATAAATCCCATCGCCACTCCCAGGCGCAATCCGGCGAAGATCAATGCCGCCGCATGGGGCAGAACGATCTTCAAAATTTCCTGCCGTTTTGTGCCAAGAAAGGCGCGGCACATTTGCATGAGCGAAGGGTTGGTATTGCGGATGCCCTTATAGGAATTCATCACGATCACGGGCGCCGCCAACACCACCACAGCCAACACCTTGGAAAGGACGCCGATGCCGTACATGTAGGTGAGCAACGGGATGATGGCTGCCATGGGCGCCGCCTGCAAAACGATAAAAATCGGCAAGCTGAACCATTCGATCGAGCGGGATAGTCCCATGGCGATACCGAAACCGATGCCGAGCATGCCGGCGAGAACGATGCCGATGACGAGCGGTTGAAGCGTGGACCAATAGGCTTTGGCCAGACTGCCATCGGCGATCATGGACAGCAGCGCCAGCAGCGTTTTACTGAACGGTGGAAACGAAAAACTGATCGGCCAGCGTCCGGCCAACTCCCACAGGCCGAAAAACAGCGCGAAAGAAATCAGTTGCCAGATGACGGGAGAGATTGGAGCAATGGAATGGTGGAGTGTTGGAGTGCTGCCTTTAAAACCCATCACTCCAACACTCCATTACTCCGATACTTCACTCCATAGTTTATTGTCACTTCACGTTCGCCAGCGCCGCCTTGAGCGGAGCAAAATGCCAGAAATCCTCGACCTTGAGATTCTCGCCCTTCAGTGCGCCAGACAGGCTATAGAAGTCCAGATCGTTCTGCGCCGCATTCGCGATGCCGCCGTCGCTGGGAAACACGCCGTTTTGCACGGCCTCTTCGAAGAACGGCAGAATCTCGCCTTCCATCTTGGCCGGAAGATCACTGAGCAAGCCGAGCTTTTTTCGTTCGTCCAGAACCGATTTAGGATTGGCATTGATAGCGCGATTCACCTTCACCAGTTCTTCAATGAAAGTCCTGATACCCGCCTGGTTCTTGTCGATGAACTCGCGGGTAGCGAACAGCGCTTCGTCGCTCGCCTTCACGTTGCCCAATGGCAAAATGACAAATTTATCCGGCGCATCTTTCATCACCAAGTTCTTGTTCGGCGCGTCGAGAATCGTCGCCTTGATGTTTCCCTTCAACAGCGCCAGCGCGCGTACTTGTGATCCCGGCACGTAACTTACGTTCTTGTATTTAATGCCGTGCTGCTTTGCGGCTAGAATCATGATCGCTTCGGTGCCTGAACCGCGCCCTTGCACCGCGATCTCTTGGTTATCAAGATCCTTCCAGCTCTTGTAACTTTCCTTGTTCACCACCGGGAAAAATTGCAGGGCGCTCAACTGCACGAAAAAGCGGATCGGCACTGGGACTTTCTGCAGCGCGGCGTAAGGCGTCCCCTGCCCCACGTCAGCCTGGCCGTTGATCACAGCCTGGGTCGCCAGCTCTTCGCTTTTGAATGCCGTGATCTCGACATCCACACCGCGCGCCTTGGCCCGTTCCACGGCGATCAACAACGGCAATTCATCGATGGAAATAACGTCGCCCAATGCGTATCTAATTTTGGTTCGCGCCTGCGCTCCAGCGTCGCCGGCCAGAGCGAAACAGAACGCCGTCAGGATTAGAAGATTGACAACCGATTTCTCTATTCGAATCATCGTAGCCACCTCCCAGGTTATGAACTGATGGGCCGGAGTACCGCGAAACCGGTTGGCCTGTCAAGCTGTTTTTAGCCGATGTTTTTCAGCGTAAATTGACACCCGCGTGCCCCTTTTGTTATTCGATGAACTGCGCAAGAATCAGATCGAGGAGCAAATCATGAAAAACGGTTTCAAAGCGATGGATTCCGACATGCACGTGATGGAGCCCTGCGATCTGTGGCAGAAATATATCGACAAGACGTTTCTCGATCGCGCGCCCATCGGTTTGAATCGCCACAAGCGCGATCTCGGCGTCCAAGTCGACGGCAAGGTCATGCCACGGCCGACGCCGAAACCGATTCCCGCGCTGCGGCCGATTCGCGAGAAGATTCTTGCTGAACGTTATCCCGAAGAAGAAGCGCGCGACTTCGACAACGTCGCGCAGCTCGGCGCCATGGACAAAGAAGGTTTGGATGTGGCGATTCTCTATCCGAGCCGCGGCTTGTTCGTGCTCGCCGTCGACGGCCTCGACCCCGAGCTCGCCGCCGCCATCGCCAAAGCTTACAACGACTGGATGTACGACTTCTGCAAGGTTGGGCCCGAGCGCATGTTCGGCGCCGCCATCGTCGCGCCCCACGATGTATCGTCGGCAGTCGAGGAAACTCGCCGCATCGTGAAAGAGCTCGGCTTCAAGAGCATCCTCATGCGGCCCAATCACGTCAACGGTAAAATGTGGAGCGATCCCTACTACGATCCGCTGTGGGAAGAATGCCAGCAGCTAAATATTCCCATCGGCTTTCACGAAGCCGGCCGGGTTTTTTTACCGCAACCGGCGCTGTCGGAATTCATCCCGAGCTTCACCATGTTCAACACTTTGTCATTTCCGATGGCGAACATGTTCGCCTGCGCCGATATGATTTACGGCGGCGTCATGGAACGCTTTTCGAAATTGAAAGTGGCATTCTTGGAAGGCAATTGCGCCTGGCTGCCCTGGCTGTTGTGGAGAATGGGCGAGTACGCCGAGCTCACCGGCGCCGCTGAACATCCGGAAATGAAACTAGCGCCGCTCGAATACTTCCAGCGCCAATGTTGGGGTGCCGTGGAGTGCGACGAGCACGTCGCGAAATTCATCCCCGAATTCGGCCTCGAAGACAACATCGTCTTCTCCACCGACTACCCGCATCTAGACGTGAAATACCCACACGCCGTAGAGAGCTTTCTAAAAATGCCCTTCACTGACCAGAGCAAGCGGAAATACCTATGGGACAACTGCGCGCGGCTGTACGGATTCGGATATTAAGCATCTGACGGTGCGCAAACGCACCCTACACACTCGTCTGTTCGCTGCTTCACAGCTTTAATTAGCAGTGTCGTCCAAAGGAGACTGGCCGGTCGCCCCTGTATCTTTTGCGCTCTTCGCGGCATCCGATTCCAAGTTTTTCTATGTGATTCATTTCCTAATTCGGTGCCACCCAAGCGGTTAACACCGACGGCGTGTCTTGCAACACCGGTTCCCAAGAATCGCCGCGGTCGCGCGTTACGAACAATCCGCCTTTGCCGGTAATGCGCGCATCGAAGCCGTAACCGCGCGCGCCGTCGCCCATGCCGCAGAAGAGCGCGTTCTGATCGGTCGGATGATGCACCAGCACCCAAGGCATCCAGGGATTTTCTTTTTCCAAGCCGCGCGTGGAAATACGCCAGCGCTCGCCGCCGTCGTCGCTGAGCAGAATATGTCCCAAAGGCGTGGTCCGTTCGCGCGACCACACGCCCGGCGAACCTTTGCCGCCGCACAGCACCACGCGCGGCGTGTCGCCGGGCAAGAAATGCCATTCATGGGAATAGCTATGCAGCTCAGTGTAAGCCCACGGCATACCGGTCTCGACACGGCGCCAGTGTTCGCCGCCGTTGTCGCTCCGGAAAAAACCCCGCGCCGAGGAAACGTAATAACGCTCTTTGCTGCCGGGAAAGTTTTCGATGTAGTGCATGTCGACGTAGTCGATGCCGACGCTGCGATCGTACCAGGTTTTACCGCGATCGCGGCTGAGCAACACACCGCCGTGCTCGAGCAAGACGTAAAGCAGATTCTGATCGTCGGGATGGATGAAAATATGGCGCACGTGCGGCGACTCGACGCCGCGCAGCCGCGGCGGCACATCCCACTTCTGCTTCACGTCATTGCCGAAGTCGAGCATACCGTCGAGGGGTTCGAACTTCTTGCCGCCATCTTCGCTGCGAAACAAACGGATCGGCCCGATGCCCATGTAGACGACCCGCTCGTCGTGCGGATCGACGCTAAGCGTCCGCACGTCGCCGTCCATGATCTTGGTCCAGCTCTTACCGGCGTCGTCGGAACGATAACCGCCGTCAAAAGCAACCGCAGCAAAAATGATCTCCGGCTTTTTCTTACAGCCGATCAAATGCTCCAGCGTCACGCCGGGAAAGTGCTCGGCGACGCCGTGCATCGAACCGGAACGGCTTTCCATGACTTTCAAACCACCATTGTGAGCGATGTAGTAGCGCAATGATTCAGCCATGATTCCCTCCAACGATTCGAATCTGTTTAATACCGACTGCGGCTGGTAACCTCAGAACTACGCACCACCGCTCCGAATTTCCTTCCCCTTGACGGGGAAGGACAAAGGAAGAGGTGATCTTAAATTTCTTCAGCACCCCCATCTCAATCTTCCCCCGTCGAGGGGGAAGAGGTCGGATCGATCATTCGGAGAAAACCCAAGGAAACTTTTTCTTTCTCATTCATTCTGTTTCGCTACGCGCCGCGCGCCTTCAGCGCCTTATAAACCTTCTCCGATGTCACCGGCAGATCGGTGATGCGCACACCACACGCATCCGCCACCGCATTCGCGACAGCCGCTGCCGTCGGCGTATTGGCCACTTCACCGATCGCCAAACTATTATACGGCCCCGGTCCAGCCGGCACGTTTTCCATCACGAGCGTTTTCAGCGGCGGAATGTCGGTTATGTTGGGAATTTTAAATTCGCCAAAGTTGCTTGTAGTAATTTTGCCACCGTCGTCGAACAACACTTCCTCGGTAAGCGCGTAGCCGAGACCGAAGACGACACCGCCTTCGACTTGCCCCTGGTGCATCAGCGGATTGATCACCTTGCCGGTAGAGTGCGCCGAGATCATATTGCGGAGCGTCACCTGTCCCGTCTCTGGATCGACGTGAACTTCCGCGATCTGCGCCGAGACCGATGCGTCGTGCGACTTCTCCGTGCTTTTGTAGTAGCCGCGCACGTATATCGGCGCGCCTTTGAACTTTACCACTTCAGCGAAACTCATTTCACGCTTCGATGGCCTGTGCATGATCTCGCCGTTGTCGGTGCTCAATTCCTTTGGATCGACTTCCAACGCCTGGGCCGCGAAGTGAAACAATTCCTCGCGCGCCTTGGTGCCGGCTTCGAACGACGCATTGCCGTACACCCGCGTGGCACGGCTGCCGCCGACGCCGCCGTCGCTCGGCACGATGGAACTGTCGACTTGTTTGAGCTCGATCTGGTCCGCCGGAACTTGCAACTCTTCGCCGACGACTTCGACGATGACCGTGAGCACGCCCGCGCCTTGTTCGACCACCGGCGTGATGATTTTGACCTTGCCGTCTTCCTCGATGGTGACAAAGACGGTGCCTTCGCCGCCGCTCGGACTCCATTCTGAGAAGGCTACGCCGCGGCCGACGTTTTTCGCCTTGGCTTTGTTGTAGCCGGCCAATTGGATCGCCTTATCCAACGCCTCGTCACCGCGGATATGCGAGATATGGCCGCCGATCGGCGTCTCATCGCCGTCGTGCAGCATGTTCTTGCGTTTGAATTCCGTCGGCTCCATCCCGAGCTTGCGCGCGACGATGTCGAGCTGGCTCTCGTTGGCGAAAAATCCCTGCGGATCGCCCGGCGCGCGCATATGGCCGCAGGGAATCTTGTTGGTGTAAACCATCCGCTCTTCGATCAAACAGTTGGCAATCTTATACGGCCCGGCGCAGGTCGACGCGCCGATCAAATATCCCGCTGGCTTCATCGACGCGTAAGCGCCGCTGTCAAAGAGAAAGTCGATGTGGTGAGCGACAATGGCGCCGTTTTTCTTGACCCCGGTTCTGACTTTGATGATCGACGCATGGCGCGGATTACCGGCGGTCAATTCCTCGGTGTAGTCCATCACCATTTTTACCGGCATGCCGGCTTTCTTAGAGAGAAAATAAGCCACCGCCACGTCCATGAAACCGCCCTTGCCGCCGAAGTCGCCGCCGATATGCATCGGATGAAAAACCAATTTTTCCTTGGCGATTCCGATGCAGTTCGATAACTGACCGCGCACCGCGAACGGCGTCTTGCTGCACGACCAGAGGTCGGCGCTGCCGTCGGCTCGCGTGTTGGCGACGCAGGCGTGCGGCTCCAGGTACGACTGATGGGTTACCTGCGTAGTAAAAGTATTTTCGACGATCACATCGGCCTGCTTGAAACCGGCGTCGATATCGCCTTTGCCCCACTTGAGATAGGCGAACACGTTGGCGGCTTTTTCCACGGGAACCGGCAGACCTTTGTAAGAGAGCAGATCGGGATGCAGCACCGTCGAGCCATCTTGGACCGCCTGTACCGGATCGAGCAGCGGTTCTAGTTCTTCGTATTCGACTTCAATCAACTCCAGCGCCGCTTCCGCCGCTTGCTTGCTATCGGCCGCAACGGCCGCGACTTTCTCGCCGATAAAGCGCACCACGCCCTCAGCCAGCACCGGCGTGTCATAGATACAACGGCCGATGCGCAGACCCGGCACGTCCATGCCTGTAATCACTGTCTTAACGCCCGGCGCCCTCGAAGCTTTGCTGGTATCGATGCGTTTGATCCGCGCGTAAGCAACCGGGCTTCTCAAACAACGTCCCCATAACGTCCCCGGTAAATTCAAATCGGCGCTATACTGCGCCTTCCCCGTCACCTTTGACTCGCCCTCGACTCTCGGCGTCGGCCGACCCACAACCTGCGTCATTTATTATCCTCCCGGTAAAAAATCATTGCGCCTGTGCAGGGACATTTCTAAACCGGAACAGCGCGCTTTGTCCAGCGTTTCGCTAAAGCGTTTGCAGCGCTTGGCAGCGCCGCTCAATTTGGCTAGTATCGCTTCATTACAAGTGATCATTCGAGGAATTCTCACATGTCAAGAAACTACAAATACATTTCCGGCGACTCACATTTAGAAATAGACTCCAAGCACTGGCTCGCGCGCGTACCGGAAAAATATCGAGACCAAGCGCCGCGACTGGTGCGCCAACCGCACGGCGGCGATGCCTGGCTGATCGGCGACAAAATCAAACGGCCGGCGGCCGCAGCCGATCTCTATGGCGGCAAGGGCCGGGACGAATACTTGCCCTTCGACGGTAAATACGAAGGCACGCCGGGCACGGGCAGCGCGACTCAGCGCATCGGCGAACAGGACAGAGACGGCATCGACGCCGAGGTGTTATTTCCATCGCAGCAAGGCGGGCCGAAGTTTTGGCGCCGCGTCGAAGATAACGACGCCTATAGGGCCATCGTGCGCGCGTACAACAGTTGGCTCGCCGACGAATACTGCGCCACCGATCCCGAGCGTTTGCTCGGCGTCGGCATCCTGCCGCTCGCCTGTGACATGGACAGTGTCATCGCCGAGATGGAGTATTGCAAAAAAGTTGGTTTCAAAACGGTGCTGTTGCAAGGATTTCCCAGCGGCAACGCTTATCCGTCGGATGCTGACGATAAATTCTGGGCGCGCGCCTTGGAAATTGACATGCCGATCAGCGTCCACGTCGACCTCGATCGCGCCGACGATCGCAAAGGCCCGCTGTTCAAGTATCCCAATGAGTCGGAAGAGTTAATGAAAAAACTCACCCACGAACTGGTCGAGCAATGCAGCCGCTTCGGCCCGGCGCGCGGCAACGGCGCCGTCGCGGCAATGCAGTGGGCATTGTCCGGCGTGTTCGACCGTTTTCCCAAACTAAAAATCTTTTTCGCCGAAAACCAGATCGGCTGGGTGCCATTCTACTTACAAGCCGGCGACGTGCGCTACGACCGGCACCGTCGCTGGTCAGAGCGCTTGCTCGGCTTCAAACCGCTCAAGCGGCCGCCGAGCGAATATATCCGCGAACATTGCCTGTGGGGTTTTCAATTCGACCGTGTCGGCGTCGAGCTGCGCCATAAGATCGGCGTCGACATGCTCATGTGGGGCTCCGACTTCCCGCATCAAGAATCCGACTGGCCCGACTCGTTGAAGATCATCGAGAAGAACTTCGCCGGCGTGCCGGAAGCAGAAAAACACAAAATGGTCTGCGGCAACGCAATAGAGTTTTTCCGGCTCGGCTCGGCCTCATGATTCGCCGTTTACTAATTGTCATATTCGTCCTAGCCGTCGGATCAGCCCAAGCCCAAGACAACTGGCAGGCCGACTGGGACAAAACCCTCAAAGCCGCCGAGCAGGAAGGCCAGGTGACGTATTCCGGCTGCGGCAGCCACGAATATCTCGGCGAGTTCCAAAAGAAATATCCCAAGATCAAAGTCGAGTCGGTGGCCGCCTCTTGCTCCGAGGTGATTTCGCGCATTATGGCCGAGCGGCGCGCGGGAAAATATTTGACCGACGTTGTCCGTTTCGGTCTCACTTCAGCGCACACTTTTTATCGCGGTAAGCTTTTGCAACCGATCAATACGAGTTTCATTCTCCCCGAAGTAAAGGACACCTCGAAGTGGTGGCTGAAAAAACATCACTACTCCGATCCTGAAGGCAAATATCTTTTCGTCCCCGCGGCCAGCGTGTACGTGCGCTTTGCCAGCTATCACACGGCGCTGGTCAACCAAGCTGAATTTAAATCCTACTGGGATCTGTTGAATCCCAAATGGAAAAGCAAGATCGTCGCCACCGACGTCAAAGTCGGCGAAGGCCGCAACGGCGCGCGCTTCATCTATCATCATCCCGAGCTTGGCCCGCAGTTTTTGCGTCGCCTATTTAGCGAAATGGACGTGACCTTTTCGCGCGATTACCGCCAAGCGGTCGATTGGCTGGCGCAAAAAAGATTTGCCCTATGGCTATTCAGCCAATCCGACGACACCTTGGACGCCAAGGACCAGGGATTGTCGGTGCAAATCCTTGACCCCAACCATTGGAAGGAAAGCGCCGGCTTGGATGCGACCGGCGGCGCCTACGGCCTGATGGACAAGCCGCCGCACCCGAACGCAGCGAAGATTCTGATCAATTGGTTACTCTCGCGCGATGGTCAGATCGCCATGCAACGCGACCACGACTCCGTCGGCATCACCGATTCCCTACGGATCGATATCCCCAAAACCGAAGTCCGCCCTTTAATGCGCCGGCGCGACGGCGTCAAATATCTGGAGATGTGGAATCCAGCGTGGCAAGACATGAAACCGGTACAAGAGTTGATCAATCAGGTTTTGGGCGAGGGGAAAAAGAACTGAACCTCGGTTCGCTGCCGCCATGAGTTGATCCTGAGCTTCGTATTCACACCCAAGAATTTTACCATCACTCCACACCGCAACTTCCCGTTCTCGCTTGGCACCTCACATCGTTTTCGCTACCATCGGTGACGCGCACGATCACGACTCACGAACACAAATTGGAGCTACCATGGCCGAACCGACCGTTATTTGCCCCCAGTGCAAAACCGAAATCAAACTCACCGAATCCCTTGCCGCGCCGCTGTTAGATTCGATCCGGCGCGACTACGAGCAGCGCTTGTCGCAAAAAGATACCGACATGGCCAAGCGCGAGGCTGCTGTGATTGAACGGACGGCGACGCTTGAGAAAACCAAGGAAACTCTCGATCAACAAGTTGCGCAGAAGCTGCAACAAGAACGCCTGAAGATCGCCGCCGAGGAGCAGCATAAAGCCAAGCTCGCTCTCGGCAGCGATCTCGACCAAAAAGCTAAAGAAATCAACATGCTGCAGGAGGTCTTGAAACAACGCGATGTGAAACTCGCAGAGGCGCAGAAAGTCCAGGCTGAGCTAATCCGCAAGCAGCGCGAGTTGGATGATGCCAAGCGCGAGTTGGACCTGACGATCGAGAAACGGGTGCAAGCCGATCTTGGCAACGAACGGGAGAAAGCCAAAAAAGAAGCGGAAGAAGAATTGAAATTCAAAGTGATGGAGAAAGACCAAACCATCACGGCGATGCAAAGGCAGATCGAAGAGTTAAGACGCCGCGCCGAACAAGGCTCACAACAACTTCAAGGAGAAGTTCAAGAACTCGAACTAGAAGCCATGCTCACAGCGAAATTTCCCCGCGACACGATTCAGCCAGTGCCGAAAGGCGAGTTCGGCGGCGACGTCTTGCACCGCGTCGTCGGCCCACTGAATCAAATCTGCGGCACGATCCTGTGGGAAGCGAAGCGGACAAAAAATTGGAGCGACGGCTGGCTGCCCAAGCTGCGCGAAGATCAGCGCGCGGCGAAAGCAGAAGTTGCCGTCATCATCAGCCAGGTGCTACCCAAAGACATAGAGAGCTTCGGTTTTACAGGCGAGGTTTGGGTCGCCGATCCTAAAGTCACACTTCCCCTCGCGATGGCGTTGCGCCAAACGCTGATCGAAGTCGCCACCGTGCGCCAAGCGAGCGAAGGCCAGCAGACCAAAATGGAAATGGTCTACGGCTATCTCACCGGCCCACGCTTCCGCCAGCGAGTTCAAGCGATCGTTGAAGCATTCTCAAGTATGAAAGAAGATTTGGACCGCGAGAAAAAAGCGATTACCCGCCAATGGGCCAAACGCGAAGAACAAATCGACCGAGTCATGCAAGCGACGGTGGGCATGTACGGCGACTTACAGGGGATCGCGGGGAAAACCTTGCAGGAGATCGAAGGACTGGAGTTTCAGGGGATGTTGGATTTCAAAGGAGAAGAGTAAGCCCGGCTCGTAATCAAGAGCAAAAAGAGTCTCTGCACTCCCACGGAATTAATGAAACTGTCTCAGACAAGGCACTGATCTCGCCCACAACTAATTCGAAGCTTGAGCGGGTTATATTTGCTAAATTTCCCGGGAATCAGTTCTGAAACGATCCAACAGATACGAGAACAGCTGCCAAACTGCAAGCTTCGAATCCAATCGAAACCTGAATTCAATCTAAATCCAGGAGCTTCCTATGTCTGACCATTACGACGTCATCGTTGTCGGCGGCGGTTCAGCCGGCTGCGTGATCGCGGCGCGGCTTTCCGAGGAGCCGAAACGCAAAGTACTGCTGCTCGAGGCCGGGCCGGACCCGCAGCCGATTCCTGAGACTGTCGCCGACGCCGATAAAACTACGCACGTACTGCTTGAAAGTCCCTACATCCAAATGTATCCGACTAAGCGCAATTACGACGGCAGCGAGTTCTATTCGCTGGCCGGCCGGATTACCGGCGGCGGATCGTCGGTGAACATGATGGCGATACCTCGGCCTATTAAAGCCGATCTGGATCGCTGGGTGACTGAGGGCAATCCCGATTGGTCATGGGACAAAGTTTTGCCGGTGTTAAGACGAATGGAATCTGATCAGGATTTTCCCGATAGTCCGATCCACGGCAACTCTGGGCCGATCTACGTCAAGCGCAAACATCTTTACGACACCCAACTCGGCGAGCAAGAGCTCGCGCTTCTTGAAGCCCTGGACAAACTCGGCGTGCCGCGTTTCATCGATCAAAATATTCCCAATCCCTACGGCGTGGCGCCGGTGGCCCGTAACATCAAAGACGGCAGGCGCCAATCGGCGACGGTTGCTTATCTCGATCCGGCGCGTCACCGACCCAATCTTACTGTCATCGGCGAAGCACAGGTTGGATCGCTCTCATTCAACGGCAAGACTGCAGCCGGCGTTCGCTATCGCAAAGACGGACGCGACTGCAGTCCCACCGCAGACAAAGTCGTGCTCAGCGCCGGTGTGTATCACTCGCCGCAGATATTGATGCTTTCGGGCATCGGTCCAAGCGCGCAGCTCAAGCAGCTGGGAATTCCCGTCGTACAAGATATGGCCGGCGTCGGTGAAAATTATCAGGATCATCCGATGCTGACGATGAATTTTAAAGCCAACCCGATCAAACAAGAATGGCTCATGCGCGGCCGCTCGACCTTGAAGCTCTATTTCAAAACCGATCCGGCGCGGGAATATATCAACTTCCATATCATTCCGCGTGAAGCGATCGCGCTCACGGGGCTCGGCGACATGCTCGGATTTTCGTGTAATCTGCTGGAGCAGACCAACCGCGGCAAACTGACTTTGCAAAGCGCTAATCCAAACGATCTGCCCAACATCGATCCGCAAGTCCTGGAACATCCGAATGATATCGCGGCGATGCTGGCAGCGATGAAGTTCGTCCAGCGCCTGACCAGTACCGAGCCATTGAGTCAGTTCTACGGCGAGCTATTTTCACCCAACCTCAACGAAGACTGGAAAAAATTCGCGCGCTCTTCCTACACCAGCTACTATCACGGTATCGGCACGTGCAAGATGGGGCCGGCGTCGGACTCCATGGCCGTGGTCGACCAACGAATGCGCGTCCACGGCGTCGACAATCTGTGGATCGGCGACGCGTCGATCATGCCCACCGTCGTCCACGCCAACACCAATCTCACCGTCATGATGATCGCCGAGCGGGGCGCAGAGTTCATCAAGGAACAGTCGTGAAACGACTGTCTGCATTGAGACCTCTCAGCCGTTCCGCCGCCCGGCTCGCGTAGCCGAGCCTGAAGAAATTTGCTATTGTTTTCGATATGCCCGCCGGAACCGCGAGAACCATAGAAACCACCTTTATTTCAACCGATAGGTTCGACCAAAGGGCCTTTAAACGCTGGGTTGAAACTCGCCCTGCTACCGACATCAATCACTATGAGCTAACTGATGGAAGGATCGTTATGACTCCTCCGGCGGGCTGGGGACATGGTGAAATCGAAGCAAGGATGAGTCGTGCGCTTTTCGACTTCGTCGACTCGAAAAAGCTCGGCAAAGTCTTTGGCTCAAGCACCGGCTACAACCTCCCGTCTGGAGACACGCTCGAACCCGATATCTCTTTCATCTCCTCAGAGCGCTGGGCGGAAGGTCCCCATGTCGGGCGCGGTCAATTCCTTAAGATCGTGCCTAACTTAGTCGTTGAGATACTATCTCCTGCCACGGCGCAACGAGACCGCGTCGAAAAGAAGAAGATTTACGAAGTGAACGGTGTCGACGAACTCTGGCTGGTAGACCCGACTCGCCGTGATTTAACGGTTTTTCAACTTGCTGAAGGTCAATACGGTCATGGTCGACACTTCGGAAGTCGCCAAACTCTTCGTTCTCGATCCCTACCAGAGTTCCGCACACTAGTCCGTTTCCTGTTCAGCTGAATCCGCAGCAGGTACCACTTCGTCGCCGAGAGAATCACGAAGCAATGTGATAGCCACTACGAGCTCGGCCTCGCTTCAGTGAAATCTATTCTTGCTTACAGCCCTTGTAAGCTTTACGGCAAACTCGCTATGATCGCCGCGCTTAAGTCCCGCGCGGGAGGTTGTCATGAAGCGAATTCTGTTCGTTCTGGCTCTCGTCTTCGTTGCTCCGATCAACGCGTCCGCACAGGCGCCGTTCCACCAAGACAAAACTATCCGAATCATCGCCGGCTACGGCGCCGGCAGCGTCGATGATGCCTGGACACGACTGATCGCCCGCTATCTCGGCAAATATATTCCCGGCAATCCGAATATCATCGTCCAGAATATGCCGGGCGCCGGCGCGATGATTGCGGCCAACTACGTTTACAAAGTCGCCAAGCCCGATGGGCTTACACTGGGTGGGATTCGCAGCGGGCTCTATTTCGATCAGCTGGTCGGCAGGAAGGAAGTGCAGTTCGATTGGACGAAGTTTACTTGGCTCGGTAGTCCCACCCTGGTCGAACAGCTCGTCTACATCCGCGCCAACTCGCCCTACAAATCGATTCAGGACGTGCGCAAAGCCGCGGTGCCGCCAAAATGCGGCGCCACCGGCACGGCGTCGACCGGCTACTATATCGCGAACCTATTGGAAGAAACTCTCGGCGCTAAGTTCAATACCCTCACCGGGTATAAGGATGGACCTGAAGTCGAATTGGCGGTGGAACGGGAAGAAGTACACTGCCGCGGTATTTCGGTCGAAACCTTATTCGGACGGGAACCGCTCATCGGCTGGTTCAAGAGTGGCTTTATCCGCATCCTGGTACAAACTGGCAAGAAGCGCGATCCGAGACTGACTGACATCCCAACCATCTGGGAGCTGATGAACGAACACAAGACTCCCGAAGCAGGCAAACGGCTCGCGACGATCATCCTAGCCGTCGGCGCATTCGGCCGTCCCTACGTCAGCTCGCCGGGCCTGCCGACGGAGCGCGCGAAAATGCTCCAGAGCGCGTTCTACAAAACTTTGACCGACGCAGATTTTCAGGCCCAAGCGAGAGAGCGAAAACTCGACATCGACCCGGTCGGCGGCGACGAGCTAGCAACACTCGCACGCGAAGTCATCGCCCAACCGGCGGAGGTCGTCGGCCGGATGAAGCGATTGTTGGAGAAATAGATTGCGCAAGCAATAACGGACCATGATTGCCATCGAACTCATCAGTGCCAGGAACGCTCCAATCTTCAAAGACATTCGCCTGCGCGCGTTGCAGGACTCGCCCACCGCTTTCAGTTCCACGTTTGCCGAGGAATCGAAGCTCACCGGTGCCGATTGGATGAAACGAGCCGTACAGTGGAGCGACGCTAAATCGATTGGCTACCTTGCGCTGGATGACTGTGCTGCGGTCGGCATGGCCGCGGGTATTTTGAATCCAAATGAACCCTCGCGTGTGGACTTAGTTTCGATGTGGGTCGCGCCGACGCATCGCCGCCTCGGAATTGGCCGCACGTTGGTTGAAGCGATCGTCGCCTGGACGCGTACACAGCATGTTCGCATCTTGCTGTTGCTAGTGACGAGCAACAACGACACCGCAATCAATTTCTACCAGTGCCTGGGATTTTCTCTGACGGGAAAAACCGAACCCTATCGAAACGATCCGGCACTGCTTAACTATGAAATGCGCCGTTCGATATCCTGACCACCGGTCTTTTTTGCTTTGCCCCAGGCAAGAGACGGGTTTACTGCGGCTGAAAGATCGTCTACAAGCAATGGACGGAGGAACTCGCATGAACAGCACGGAACGATTGATTTCTTACGCGACAACCGCTTCGCTGATCGCGCTGGCGTCGCCGGCTTGGGCGCAGAGCAAGTTGGACGCGGACTCGATCAGGCTTTGGGGCGGCACCTATTCGACCAACTGCGGTAATCCCTCGGCGCCGCGGCTGCGCGTCGTTAGCGATGCGCTGATGGTCGAGCAAAACAACAAACGATTGACCGGCCGCAACGTGCAAGCGCAGCATTCCTTCTTCGGAAATTCTCCTCCGCCTGATTACCAGGTAGCGCTCGCGAGCGAAGTGCGCCGCGATATCCAGCTTCTGTTCATCGTTTATCAAGACAGATCCGGCCTCTACATCGTGCCCGATGGCGACCGCGAGGTCCAAGCGGCCCTCGGCAAAGCGTTGGTCGGGCAAAAGTATCGCAGCTGCGACGCTGCCGGCCGGCCGGCCACACCTGCGCCCGCAGCCGCCCCTGCATCTGTTGGCGAGCCAATGATCAATCCCTGGGATCTATTGCAAGATCCCAAGTTCAAACCCGTCTATTACAGGGCGCTCGGAGCCAAAGTTAACGAGAGATGGCTCACCGACCTCGACGGCCCGGCAACGCCGACGACAAAAATCAATGTAGCCGGCAATGAATATGTGTTTGCCAAATCCTGTAAGAACCACGATTGCGGTGATAACAACGTGGTGCTCCTCTATTCGGCGGCACAAGGAAAAGTTTACGGCAAGGTTTTCGATCGCCGCCGGGCTTCGCTCATCGGCAATCCGCCGCCAGCGGTGGCGGCCGAATTGGACCGGCTGTGGGTTGCCGAATGGCGGCAAAACCGCTGATCGTTTCGCGCCAAAATGAGCCGCAGTCGTATTTCACTCGGAGCCCTTCGACAACGTTCAGGGCGAAACCACAAGTAAGTAAAATTCGCGATCTAGCAATACCGTTCATGGTGAACCGTGAACGGTATTGCTGCCTCGTTTCACGGCAGTCGGGTCTAGCCGTTTCTGCTGGCTTTACCCATCCTCACCCACATGTCATACTCACGCCATGTGAGATCTCCCGATTGAGTCACTCCCTGCGCGCTCGACAACTCGTCTGACAGCGCTTCGACGAACATCCCCAAACTCTTTTCCGCAACCACCAGCGGCGCTTCTTGCAAAGCGCCAAAGGAGAAAATCCAATGCCGGGATACTCGGTGGAAACCTCGACGCACCGGATCGGCCGCGAAGATTATCACGTCCGCGCTCTCTGCAACCTTCAGCAATTCTCCGACCCTGACGGGCGCGCCGAGCACGCCGGTATTTCCTCTGCGGCGTGGCCAATCTTCGGTGTGGTTTGGCCCGCCGGCATTGCGTTGGCCCAAGAGATGAGCCGCTTCGCCTTTGCCGGGATGAAGATTCTCGAGGTCGGCTGCGGCATCGGCCTGTGCAGCCTGGTGCTGCAACGGCGCGGCGCCGATATCACGGCCAGCGATTATCATCCGTTGGCCGAAGAATTTCTTCGCTTCAATGCCCAACTCAACGGCCTGCCACCGGTCAAGTTTCACCAGGCCCCGTGGGCCGGTCCCAATCCCGATCTCGGCCGCTTTGACTTGATCGTCGGTAGCGATCTGCTTTACGAGCGCGGCCACCCCGCCCTGCTTTCGGCTTTTCTCGCCTGTCATACCGAATCCACCGCGCAAGTCATATTGGCCGACCCCGGCCGCACGCGCTGCGGCCAATTCAGCAGCAAGATGAGCGCCGAGGGCTATAGCCGCACCGAGCAGCGGCTCGCCTTCGCCGGCGCCGAGACCTCATCGCGCCGCGGCCGCATGATGAGTTTCACGCGCAGCCATAGCTGATCGCCGAATCGTTGCCATTTCGATCATCTCGACTCACAATCTCGCTGCCGATTGAATTGACAGCAGTTTCGGCGCAGACGTATATTCGCGCCATGCCAATGAATAAATGGCGCGAAGTCGCTAAACAATTGGATGTCATGGTCAACCAATGGTACGAGACTCCGGAAATTCGCCGGCTGCTCGCCGTCTCGCTCACACCGCCGCGGCTCGCGTTGCGCCATTTGCACATGAATTTTTTCAGCAACAACCGGCGCGACTGCTGGGCGGCGGTTTCTTGCAGAGCGCCACTCGATGTTAAACGCGCGATATGGGAGCACGAGAAAGATGAATTGATCTACGACCCGCGCATGGGCAAGGCGCACGTCACGGAAGACGACTTGGGCAATCACAAAGAATCGGACATGATTCCCGGCGCGCGCGCCGCGTTTTACGCTTGGCTCCACTGCGCCCAAGAAAAACCCTGGCTCGAAGGCCTCGCCTGCTCGCACATCTTGGAACGGCGCAACAACGACCAGATCGTCAAGGGCGGCACGCTGACCCAGCGTTTGGTGCAACGCCAAGAAGTCGAGCTCGGCATCAAAAGGAAAGACCAAGACATCAACGTGCAAGTTCATCTGGTCGCCGACGTGGATCATACCGATCTGCTCGAAGAAGTCTTCACGCGCTACGTGGTCGATGACTTGACCGCTGAGCAGATTTTGCGCGGCGCCGAGGAGTCGCTCGCCATCGAACGCTGCTTTCACGGTGCCGTGGCGGTGGCGATGGCCGAAATGGATTAAGAAATAAGTATCCATCGACAATCGGGCACGGCGTGCTAGAGAAAAATTGAAATGGAAATTCGTCACGGCATCATCAGCGCCGACTCTAGCCGCCCGGCTTAAGGCGATGAGCGACGACGGCGTTGACTGCGCCGTTCTCTATCCGAGTCTCGTCGGCTTTTCGGGTGAACGTTTCGGCGCCATCGCCGACGCCGAGTTGGAAGCGGTGGTTGTCCAACGCGGTCAAAGATAATATTCAGAAAGGACTGAACAGATGCTCTACAACGATTTACGTGGCTGGATGGAAAACGTCGACCGCTTTGGCGAGCTAAAAACCGTCGAGGGCTGCGACTGGAAATACGAAATGGGAGCGCTGACCGAAGTCTACGCGCGCAACCCGCCCTACTCGGCGATTCTCTTCGACAAGATCAAAGATTATCCCGCCGGCCACCGCGTGCTCGTCGGCGTGCATCATCAGTCGCTCAAGCGCCAATGTTTGACGACTCATCTACCGCTCGACTACGACCGCAATCAATTTATTCAAGCCTGGCGCCAGCGCTTGAACAATCCCGCTTATATACCGCCGCGTATCGTTGAAAGCGGGCCGGTGATGGAGAACGTTTACGAGGGCAAGGACATCGATCTGCTAGCGCTGCCGGTGCCGCACTGGCACGAAGAAGACGGCGGCCGCTACATGGGCACGGCCCATCTCGTCATCACCCGCGATATCGACGAAGGCTGGGTCAACATCGGCTGCTACCGTGTCATGGTGCACGACAAAGACACTCTGGCGCTTTACATCTCGCCAGGCAAACAGGGCCGCATCATCCGGCAAAAATATTTCGATCAAGGGCGGCCCTGTCCGGTGGCGATCAGCTTCGGCGACGATCCGCTGCTGCTGACCGCGGCGGCGAATAGTTTGCCCTGGGGAAAATCAGAATACGATTACGCCGGCGGCATTCGTGGCCAAGCGATCGAAGTCGTGCTCGGCAAGCACACCGGCTTGCCGATTCCGGCATTTTCTGAAATCACCATCGAAGGCGAGTGTCTGCCCGATCAGCAACGGCGCGAAGGGCCCTACGGCGAATGGACCGGCTACTACGCCAGCGGCGAGCGCACCGAACCGATCATCAAAGTGAAACGGTTGATGCATCGGAACAATCCGATCCTCACCGGCGCGCCATCGTCGCGCCCGCCAGGTGGCTCGGACGATAACCTCGTGCGCTCGGCGTTCATCTGGGATCACATGGAAAAAGCCGGGGTGCCGGACATCCGCGGCGTCGCCTGCTTTCAAGGAAGATTTTTCACCGCCGTGTCGATCAAGCAACGCTATCCCGGCCACGCCAAACAAGCCGGCTTCGTCGCCGCCCAATGCGGCGCCGGCGCCTATCTGGGCCGCTACATCGTCGTCGTCGACGACGACATCGATCCCTATGACATCAACGACGTGATGTGGGCGATGTGCACGCGTTCTGACCCAGCCAACGACACCGACTTTATCCGGCGCGCCTGGAGCGGTCCGCTTGATCCGGTGATTCCTAAAGATAAAAAAGGCTTCAGCACCCGCGCCGTCATCGACGCGACGCGACCGTATGAATGGATCAAAGATTATCCGCTGGCCTCCGGATCGAGCAAGGAGATGAAAGATAAGGTGATCAAAAAATACGGCAGATTTTTTAAGTGACGCTGGGACTGTCGCTGGCAGAGAGTTTCGATCGAAACAATCGAGAGAACCGGCTCCATTGCGAAGTTGTAAGGGAAATGATGGAATTTAGTCGGTTCGGTTTCGCCGATGATATATGAATAATTGAAGTGAGTGAAAAGGCATGGCCGAATCGCCTGAACTTTGATGCTTGAGTTTCTGACCTGGGTCGCCGACCGCCGCCGCACATACGACGAGGCCATGGAAGCGTGGCAAAGCCATTGTCCGCGGCAGACCATTTGGGAAGACGCGATAATCGACGGCCTGATACAAATCGAAGAAATTGAAGTCGTCGCACAGTTCTGAGGTCGCGCTCACACCACGTGGCAGAGCGCTTCTCAACGGCAATAATGGTCGACCACTGAAAAACGCCGCTATCCACTCGCATCCCCGGAGCCTCGAACATTCAGCGAATATACCACTCGAAGAAACCACCGAGAAAAGCAATCTAAGCGTACACCGATGTCACCATCCACGCTCCTGTTCGGCGCCACTTCAATCCTCGGCTTTAGCATCGCGCGCTTATTTCCCGATACGGTTTTGCCCTTTATCACGCGGGCAAATCGCGCCCAGTCGATTCGCCAGTGGCCGGTGTTGAATCTTGAAGAACCGGCTTGGCCTGATGCCATCTTCTCGCAATATCAACCGGACGTCTTGCTGCACTGTCACGCGGTGTGCGACGTGCCGCGCTGTGAAGCTGCGCCCGATTGGGCGCGCGAGGTGAATCTGGTTTATCTCAAGCGGGTGATCGCAGCGTTGCCGGCGAAAACTCGACTGGTCTACGTTTCATCCGATCATGTATTTGGCGGCGATGGTGTGTACGCCGAAGACTCGGCGACCTGCCCAATCAGTGTCTACGGCAGAACCCGTGTCGAAGCCGAAGAATTGGTTATGAATCGTCCCGGCTCGTTGATCATCCGCGTCGGCCTGGCGATCGGCCCGTCGCCCAACGGTCGCACCGGTCATTGGGATTGGCTGCGTTATCGCACTCAGCGCCAGCTTCCCGTGACCATCGTCCATGACGAATATCGCTCGGTGGTTTGGGCCAACCATTTGGCGCTACGGGTAATGCGATTGGCCCAAGGCGACGAGACTGGATTGCGCCACGTGTCGGCGACGCGCGCGGTGTCGCGAGTCGAGTTAGCAAACTATCTCTTGGACAGCTTTGGCGAGAACGCCAACTACCAGCGGGAAAGCCGCCATGAACGGTCGGCGCCGCATCTTGGCCGCGTCGAGCTGGCGAGCAATTATCGCGGCGTACTCTACGAACCGTTGGCAAGCGTCATCGATGGACCGATAACCCTCGGCGGATGCGCGATTTGACAGCGCCTAAAAATGGACAAGCGAACTCAGTGCTAACGTGGCCGCTTGGTTGCAAACCATGACCTACCCTAACGACGACGAACATTTTCTCTGTCTGCGCGCTTCGCCGAGAAAGATGGATCAAATCTGGGCCGACGGCTGGCGTCACTTCGGCATTATCTTTGTCCGCTATCGGTACTCAGTGCATGCGGGGAAACCCTTTACAGTTTTGCCGCTGCGCGTCGACCTCGAACGATTCACATTGAGCCGCAGCCAAAAGCGCGTGCTGGCCAAGAATCAAGACACCAAGATAATACTCCGCCCATCGTTCATTGACGGCGAGAAAGAAGCGATATTCGAAAAGCATCGCGTCCGCTTCGACGATAACGTCCCCGACTCCTTGTTTAATTTCTTGTCGCCGAATCCGGCCGAGGTTCCATGCGTCAATCTCGAACTCTGCGTTTACCTTCACGAGAGACTCGTCGGTGTGACCTTCCTCGATATCGGCGAGTCCTCGACATCTGCGGTGTACGCCATTTTCGATCCTGCCGAAGCGAAGCGTAGTCTCGGCATCCTCATGATGCTCCGTTCGATCGAGTTCTCGCGCCAACAAAATTGCCGTTACTACTATCCCGGCTACGCCTACCGAGAGCCGTTCACCTACGATTACAAAAAGAGATTTACCGGCTTGGAATATTTGGATTGGAACGGCGGCTGGAAACCGTACGACGATGCGGTATGCTAAATGACGGATAGTCAAAATCACGTAGTGAAAGGACTTCCATGCAAACAATTGAATCTCGGCAACTGCTCCGTAGCGGCTCTGTGCTTATTGCTTTTGACGGTTGCTCTCGTCAGGTCGGTCGGAGCGCAGACGGATTTCTACAATGGCAAAACCATTCGCATCATCGTCGGCCTAAGCACTGGCGGCGGTTACGACCGTGCCGCGCGCATGATGGCGCGCCAGATGGGCAAGTATATTCCGGGAAATCCAAGCATCGTAGTGCAGAACATGCCGGGAGCGGGCTCGGTCACTGCGGCGAACTACGTTTGGGGCGTCGCCAAACCTGACGGCTTAACGATCCTGGCGCCGCACAATAATCTCTATCTGAGTCAACTTTCGGGACAAAAAGAAGTTAAATTCGATATCACGAAAATGAACTGGATCGGCTCGGTTGAAAATGACGATATGGTTATCTTCGCGCGCGCCGACGCGCCATTCAAATCGGTCGACGATATCATCAAAGCGAAAGAACTGCCGAAGTGCGGTTCGACCGGGGTTGGCAGTTCGGACTATGTCATGTCAAAAATTTTGGATGAGACGGTCGGTGCCAAAGTAAATCATGTCACCGGCTATCCAGGCAGTAGCGAAATCGCCATCGCTCTGGAGCGCGGCGAGGTCCAATGCATGGGATTGACCATCTCCACCTACTACGGGCGGGAGCCTTTTCTTAGCTGGCTCAAAACAAGTTTCGTCCGCTTCCTGGCTCAAAGCGGTCGCAAACGCAGTGAACGCGTCGCGGAGGCGCCGACCGTCTACGAACTTATGGATCGCTATAAAACGCCGGCCAATAAACGGCGCACCACCGAAGCGATGTTACAGGGCGGTGAGTGGGCCAGGGCGTTTCTCGTAGCGCCGAATACGCCGGCCGACCGTGTCAACATTCTGCGCGCGGCCCATGAGAAGGCGACAAAAGACCCAGAGCTACTTGCCGAGGCCAAGAAACTGCGACTCGATGTGGTTCACTCGGGCGGCGCAGAATTGCAAAAGACAGCCTTGGAAGTCATGAAGCAGCCGCCGGAAGTCATCGACGCGATCAAAAAGCTTTTTGTAAACTAACACCGGCCGTGGGTTTACACTTCTGAACCGAACGTCGCTACGTTGTCTTCGTGCCCGGCATCAGCGTGACTGGTGAGCGGAGCGGTCGGTTTTCCTGAGTTATTCGAATCCGTCTATCAGCGCGGCGGCAGCGCGCCGGCATCGGCGAGTTTTTTGTAAAGCGCGATCACCTCGGCGTCGCGCGGCAGTTCTCGCACCGCTTTCTCGACCTCCTCGCCGGTGAGCGGCGACGGCTCACGTCCCATAAGTTTCTTGAATTCCTGCGGGAAGGCCGGATCCTTGAAAGTTTTCGCCATGGCATCGCGCAGTATCTTCACTAGCTCGGGGGGCGTGCCCGGCGCCAGATGGTGCGGCCAGCGCGGCACTTGAAAGGCGCGCAGCAAATCGATCACCTTGCGCTCTTTGTCGTTCTTGGCAAAGGAATCAAGGTCGGGCAGGCCCGGCAGCCGCGCGTCGAAGCGTCCTTTGGGATTGGAAATCGTTGCGTGGAACTGCACTTGATCGCCGAGATCTTTGAAGACACTGTCGATGTTGCCGCTGGTGCGCGCGTCGAGCTCGCCGTTATTGAGCGCTACGTCCATCTCCGGATCGTTGAAACCGACGACGAATTTGGGGTCTTTGAAGTCAAGGTAGTAGGCGAACATTCGCGCCGTCACATAGACGGAATGGCCGACGGAGTGCGCACCGACGCGCACGCCCGGCGTGCGCCGGACTTTATCGAGACTGTCGAGTCCCGCCGTCTTGCGGGTAAAAAATCCGTAAGGATTACCCGTCTCCGTTGAGCCGATGTAAATGAACTTGTCGATGTCGTAGTTGCTCCCTGCCAAACCGAGTATCGGGCCGGGAATCATCGCTCCCGCCGAACCGATCTTTAGCCCGTCGGGTTTCGCCGTATACATATAGTTGGCGCCCTTTCGTCCCGAGGCGCCGTCCATGAACTCCATCGTGATCGTCGGGTTTCCGGGAATGTATTTCTTGAGAAAAGGCACCAGCGCGCGCGATTGAAACTCGCCCGAGCCACCGGCGCCGCCACCGCGCACGATGGTGATGGTTTTACCCGCGTAGTAAGGAGTCTGCGCTAAAGCACCGGCAACAAACAACGCCAGCGAGCAAACTTGCAGCGCCAACGTCAAGCGCACGCCCGCCCTTTTAACAACTTGCATGTTTCACCTCCGATCGATTACCAACCCAAACCTGACACGCTGACCCGGCACCGACAAACGGTGGACAGGCGTTCAGGGATAGTACGGGTAAAACGCACGGTCAAGCAGCGCCCACGGCAATCTAGAGCAATGGCAAGCGGGGTGTGAGGCTTAATAACCGACTCACGCGTCACTACGGGTCGGCCGTTAACCAAAATTTAATGCCACGCGATCCAAACGTCACGCAGTATTGTTGTGTTTGTTTAGAAGTCATCTTGGAATGACTCCGATTGCGAGATAAAATCGAGACACCATGCAACCCGTATATCTCGCCGGCATCGGCATGACCAAGTTCGGCAAAGACTCGCGCTCGCTGGTGGAGATCCTCTGCCAGGCGGCTCAACAAGCGCTCAAGGAAACCCACGTCCAAACCGTCGACGCGCTCTACATTGGCGCCATGAACCCCGAAGAGTTTACCGGCGACAGCAACCTCGCCTCCCAGGTGGCGGAAGAACTCGGGCTCACCGGCATTCCGGCACTGCGAATCGAAACCGCCTCTTCGGCCGGTGCCGCCGCGCTCATGAGCGGTTTTCAGGCGATCGCGTCGGGTTATTATCATCAGATTCTGGTGCTGGCCGGCGAGAAAATGACTCACCTCAGCACTTCGGCGACCACACGCATCCTGGCCGAGGTTATCGACAAGCAGGAGCGCCAATGCGGCGCGACGATGCCGGCGTTGGCCGCCATGATCGCCGAAAGATACCGGCAAAAATTTCGCCTCTCGCAATCGCGCCTGGAGAGCATGCTGTGCGCCGTAGCGCAAAAAAATCACGGCAATGGCTCGCGCAATCCGATGGCACAGTTCCAAACGGCGCTCACGCGCGAAACCTATCTCGCTAGTAAGTTTGTCGCCACGCCGCTGCGCCTGTATGACTGCGCACCGATCACGGACGGCGCGGCCGCGGTGATCCTGACCGATCAGCCAACTGACGTGTGCCTGTCCGGCATCGGCCAGGGCACCGGCCCGTTGAGCCTGCGCGAGCGAGACGTCTTCACTTCATTTCCAGCGACGCGCGTCGCGGCGGCCCGGGCCTTTCACATGGCCGGAGTCGCACCGCGCCATATCGATTTTGCCGAGATCCACGACGCCTTCACCCCTTTCGAGATCATCACCACCGAGGATCTCGGATTCTTTTCCGCCGGCAAAGGCGGCGACGCGGTTCTCGAGGGTAAAACCGCTTTCGACGGGCCGCTGCCCATCAATCCTTCGGGCGGTTTGAAGGCGCGCGGCCACCCGGTCGGCGCAAGCGGACTGGCGCAAGTCGTGGAAGTCACCAAACGTCTGCGCGGCGAAGCTGCCAACGGACGTCATTTCGCGCGCGGGCTGACCCAGAGTATCGGCGGGCTCGGCACCAACAACTTCGTGACGATATTGGCGCGCACCGACGCGCCGGCGGTTCTTGATTCGGCTACGCCCTTGCCGCTTCCCGTCAGTCCGACCGCAAAAAAACAGCCAACACAAAGCCCCATGAGCGACGAAGGCGTGATCGAGACCTTCACGATGCTGCACGTGACGCCGGACGGATTTCTGCCGCCCCTGGCACTCGCCCTCGTGCGCGACCAGCGCGGCGCATTGCTCATGGCTCAAGGCGAAGAGGACAGCCAGCTCAAGATCGGCCAAGAGGTCTATCTCCGGCAGATCGACGGCGTCTGCCTGTTTACGGTAAAAAGCCAGATACAAAAAGTGCAGCATGCGTTCATGAAATTATTCCGGCGCTGGGAGATCAAAGCTTTTCTGAAAGGCGTCCGGAGAAGAGTGCCCTCATGATCCTGGGACACGCCGCCGGCCGCGCGGAAAAACGTTTCAAGTCGCTCACTAAACTGCTGATTGAGAAAATCACGGCGGCGATCGTCAGCGGTAAATTTGCCCCCGGCGAACCGCTTTCGGAAAGCGCCTTGGCGGCGACATTGAAAGTCGAGCCCGTCGCTCTGCGCGAGGCGTTCCGCGTCCTCGAAGCGCAAGGTTATGTCACCTTTAAGCCCGCCGACGAAGTGGTCGTGAGCAAGCCCACGCGCGAAGAGATCGAGGACGCCTACACCATCGCGGGCGTGCTCGAAGGATTGGCGGTCAGACGTGCGGTCGAGAGAGCTAGCGCGCAAGACGTAGAGCACCTCAGGGAGTTGCATCACGCTCTCAAAGAAGCTTGCCATAAACGAGATTTGATTGGATACTTCGACGCCAACAGCAAATTTCACCGATTCATCGCCGATCTTGCGCGCAACGAACGGCTCTATCGGCTCATCGCGCAGTTGCGCCATGAAATCCAAAAGACGCGCATCTTGCTGCTCCGCACACCGCAGCGGCTCGACTACTCGATGCGTGAGCATGATCAGATCATGGACGCCTTTTTGAAAAAAAATTCCGTCCTCGCCGAAAGCACCATGGTGCGCCATATGCAGAACCAGATGGAAACGCTGCGCAAAGTGATCGACACAGGAGAAGAGCGATGAGCGAACAAGCACAAAAGAAAGCCCGCGCCTTAGGCATCAACCATGTCGTGCTTGAAGTCGACGACTTGGACAAAGCGCTGGAGTTTTACGGCGCGCTGTTTGAGTTCACACTACGCGGCAAGAGCGAACACAACGCCTTCATCGATCTTGGCGACCAATTTATCCAACTCACGCTCGGCAAAACCCAGGTCGCCGACACCAAACGTCATTTCGGCTTCGTCGTCGACGATCGCAACGCGGTCAAGCGCGCCATGGATCGACTCGGCATTAAGAGCATCAACGACCGCATGAACATCCTCGACCCATGGGGCAACCGGATTGAAATCGTTTCCTACGACGACGTCCAATTCACCAAAGCGGTGAACATTCTCAAAGGCATGGGCGTGCCGCTCTTGGACAAAACCGCCAGCGCGATGGAAGAGCTCAAAAAGAAAGGTATGGCGCCGGATTGATCGCAAATATGGCAATCGATTAGCGCGATCAAAGTCTGCCCAGCGGTTCAAACCGCAGCCTCGGCGGTTGTAGTGGCGGCACGGGAATGAAAACCAAGCGTTGGATGTTGCAGCTCGAAAGCAGCCGTTAGTGAATCAGCCCGCCGGCGAATTATCTCCACAGCGATCAACCTCAGTCATGATCTGGACAGCGCTCGGCGCCGTCTATCTCATTTGGGGCTCAACTTACCTCGCTATCCGCTTCACGGTGGAAACCACGCCGCCGTTTTTATCGGCGGCGGCGCGCTTCATCATCTCTGGTGGTTATTCTTTATCTATGGCGGCGCCTGGCCGGCGACCCGGCACCGACGCAGATCGAGCGCCGCAACGCCGCACTGGTCGGTATCTTTCTACTGGTCGGCGGCAATGGCGGCGTGGTCTGGGCGGCGCAATTTATTCCGTCGAGCTTATCGGCGTTGCTGGTCGCAACCGTGCCGCTCTGGATGTTGTTGTTCGACGCCGTCCGACCGCGCGGCGAACGGCCGACCGGCAAAGCGTTGAGCGGCATCCTCATCGGCTTCTGCGGCGCGGCTTTGTTGATCGGCTGGACCGCTGCCGGCACGACACCGGAAAGTTTCTACGGTGCCCTCGCCGTCGTCGCCGCCTCGCTGCTGTGGGCCATCGGCTCGATCTACGGCAAAATACTTCACTTGCCACGCATCGCCGCTGATCACCACCGGAATCGAAATGCTCGCCGGCGGCGTAGTGCAAATTTTCGTCGCGTGGTTATTCGGCGAATTCACTCAATTCGATCTTACCGCGATATCAGCGCGTTCAGCTTGGGCCTTGCTCTACTTGACCGCCATCGGCCCGATCGCCTTCGTCGCCTATGCTTGGCTGCTGCGCAACGCGCCGATCCCTCTGGTCGCGACTTACTCCTACGTCAATCCACTCGTCGCCATCGTGCTCGGTTACTTTCTCGGCAAAGAGATCATTACCATGCGAATTCTGCTCGCAGCGGGATTGATCATCGGCTCGGTAATCTTGGTCAGTGCGCCAAAGAAACGTTAAGTCCTTCACTCCTAACGGAGTTTCGGCTAAAGAGTTCTAAAAAGGAGAAATGCTATGTCGATAACTCTCTATCACGACGTGCCGTCAACCAACTCAGATCGAGTCAAAATCGCCCTGGCGGAGAAAGGACTCGCTTGGGAGGGAGTTTGGGTCAAGCTTGCGAAGAAGGAGCAAAAGAGTCCCGAACATCTCAAGCGCAACCCTTACGGAAAGATTCCGGTGCTCGACGACGACGGCAAGATACTGTTCGAGTCTTGTATCATCAACGAATATCTCGACGAAAAATATCCCAACCCGCCGCTGATGCCGAAAGATCATTGGGCGCGCGGCCGGGCGCGCATACTCGTCGACTACGCGATCAACTATTTACACGAACCCTATTGGGCGCTGCGCGGCGAGATCATGATGAAAAAGAACGAAGCCGAGCGCGACCAGAAGGTCATCAGCGACAGGCGCTCCGAACTTTTGCAGAAGCTCCAGTACTTGGAGTCAGAGTTGGGTGACAAGCAGTATATGCTCGGCGAGTTCAGCTTGGTCGACGTCGATATTTTCCCGCGCTTTCCGCGCATGCAGTCCTTCGGCGTCATCCCCTCACCCAGCTTGCCACGGCTGAGCGCATGGTACGAAAGAATGAAACAGCGGCCGTCGGTGCGAGCGATACTGTGAACCCGCAAGCTATTTCAAGACTTCTTTCAACTTCGCCACCACGGTAGATGGAGTTTTGAACATGTTGTCGATCGCCAGCGCGATCTCTTCGCCGGACGCCGGCGCGATCTCTAGATTGGCCCGATTGGCGTCGTTCAAGAGATCTGGATCCTTCACCGCTTGAATGAACCCCCTGCGGAGAAGCTGTACGCGTTCCTTGGGCGTGTTCGGCGGCAACGAGTAGCTGTAAGTGATCGCTCCCGGTTGATGCACGCCGGCTTCGATCAGCTGCCGAGCCTCGGGAGTTTTGGCAAAGCCGATGGACAGCGGCACCTTGGGCAGATCAGCATGAGCCTTTGGCGCGCTCTGCAACATTATGACTGCTTGCCCGGACTCCACCGCACGCCGCCAAGTCGAACGCACCGACACCCAGGAAAAACCGCACAATCCGTCCATCTCTCCCGACTCCACCGCGACGCGCATATCGGCCGTGCCTTTGTAGCCCGTGACTAAACGCATGGGCAAACCGATCGCTTCCTTCAAAACTTTGGCGACGTCATCGGTAGTAGCTCCGGGCGCGCTGCCGGCGAGCCTGAGCGGCGTTTTCGATGCCAGCCATTGCTCAGCGTTGCTGATTCCGGTGCGTTGATGGAGCACGCAAAGATCGTGGTTGTAGCCCGGTGCGCCGACCCATTGCATTTTGCGCGGGTCGAAATTGGCCCCTTGAGCGCCGACCAATTGGCCGAGAATCTGATTGCCGTTGAACGCGCCGATGGTGAGACCGTCAGGCTTCGCCACTCGGTAAATATGATTGGCGGCGATCAAGCTGCCCGCGCCGGGCATGTTGTCGACGATGATCGACGGATTGCCGGGAATGTACTTTCCCATGTAGCGCGCCACGGTGCGCGCAAACGTATCGAAGCCGCCGCCAGCGGAAAAGCCGACGATGATGCGAATCACTTTGCCGCGGTAAAATTCATCGCCGGTGGACGCGGCGCGACTGGATTCCGCCATCGCCAGTTGTTCGGCGAGAATCAACAGGATCACGGCAAGTCGATGCATCGATTTACCTCTCTGGAGAATCTGGCAGCGACGACAAAGTACGCGAAGTCGGCGTCGAGCGTCAACCGCAAATGGCCAACGCGCGCCATCGTTGACATGCCAGTTAATTGCACCATAATCAGCCGAATTCGGAGGTGGCGCGCATGGTCAATGGAATTTTGATGATGGTCGCCGTGGTATTGCTGTCAGGCAGCGCCGGCGCGGCAGACTTCTACCGCGGCAAGACCGTGCGCGTTATCGTCGGCGGCAGCGCCGGCGGCGGTTTCGACATCTACACCCGCGCCATGGCGCGCCACATGGGCAAACACATTCCCGGCAATCCATCGTTCATCGTCGAAAACATGACCGGCGCCGGCACGCTGATCGCGGCGAAGTATGTTCATAGCAACGCGAAACCGGACGGCTTATCCATCGGCATGTTCAACGGCGGCTTGATTCTCGGCCGCGCCATCGGCATGAAAGGCATCGACTTCGACATGCGCGAGCTGGAATATCTCGGCGTGCCGGTGCAGGACAATACGGTGTGCGCGCTGCGCAAAGAAAGCGGCGTGACCAACATGGAGCAGTGGATGGCGTCGAAGACGCCGCTCAAGCTCGGCGGCTTGAGCCCGGGCAACAGTACCAGCGACGTCGCGCGCATCATCCAAAGCGCATTGAATCTACCGGTCCAATTGGTCGAAGGTTATAAGGGCACCAACGAAGTTCGCCTGGCTGCCGACGCCGGCGAGATTCATGGCGCCTGCTGGGCTTGGGAGACTTTGAAAACCGCATGGGCCAAAGCGATCCCCGCCGGCGAAGTCAACGTCGTGCTCCAAGTAACGGCAAAAAAACTTGCCGACCTGCCCAACGTGCCATTGGCGCTCGACTTGGCAAAGACCGAGGAAGCCAAGTTGCTTCTGCGCGCCGGCGCCATCGATCCGGCGGCCATCGTGCGCGTTTACGTCACCACGCCGCGCATAACGAAAGAGCGCTTGCAAATATTGCGCAACGCCTTCGCCAGGACATTGACCGATCCCGAGTTTGTGGCGGAAGCCAAAAGGGCCAATCTCGATATCAATCCCTTGAGCGGCGAGGAAGTAAAAAAGCTGGTCGACGGCTTATTCAAGCTGCCGCCGCCAACGCTAGCGAAACTGACCAGCGTGCTCGCGGCGAAATAACCGGGCGCACTTAGGAGATTCACATCATGCAGCACATCTTGATTTCATTGTATTTCGCCTTCGCGTTAGTTCTATTCACCGGCCGCATAGCTCAAGCGGCGCAGGGTTCGGAGATCAAGCCGGAGAAAAATCGCCTGGAAGTCGCCATCGCCGCCACCGGCCCGCTCTACTTACCGCTGTTGCTCGCCGCCGACGCCGGCTATTTCGCCAAACGCGGGTTACAGGTAAACCTCACGGTGCTGAGCGCCACGTCGTCCGCTCAAGCGTTACTCTCCGGAACGGTCGACATCTATCAGGGCGGCACGGCGACGATTCACGCCAACGTTGCCGGGTCGGATGTGATTTACGTCGCCGCCGCCGTCGATAAGAGCACGCTGGTCTTGTTCGGACAAAAAGGCATCACGACGCTGGAAGGTTTAAGGGGCAAGGCCGTGGCGACGACATCGGTCGGCGCTTTCGGCGAGATCGCCATGCGCAAATCGGCCAAGGAACGCGGCATGGAGATCGGCAAGGATATCAAGCTGCTCTATCACAAGGGGCCGCCCGACGCGTTGTCGACATTCATACTCAACAACGCCGATGGACTGATCGTCACACCGCCGCAAACTGAAATGGCCAAAAGCAAAGGCTACCCGGTGATCATCGACTATTACGAACGGGGCTTCAAAATCATCGGTCCGGGAACCGGTGTCGCGCGCGCATTCGTGCAGAAGTATCCGAACACACTGAAAGTGTTTTTGATGGGCTATCTCGACGGCATTAAGCGAGCCATTGACGATCCCCGCGCCGCCAAACAGGTCGAGTCCCACTACACGAAGGTCACCGATCCCAAACTGCTGGAAGACAGCTATCAGGAAGGCAAGAAAGTTTGGAACAAAGACATGACCGTCGACGCGGCAGCGATCAAGCTCGTCCTCGAGCAATCCACCGTCGCCAAAGCCGCCGAGATGGACCCACGGCGATTTTTCGATAACACGCTGATCAAGGAAGTAAACCGCGATTACGCGGCGAAATTATTTCCCGGCCAAATAAAATAGCTGGCGAATTGCACCGCCGCGCTTGCCGAATCCTCAACACGGGGGAAGCGCTTGCGCGCCGTAGTTTGGTTTCCATGGCGCTGTGAGATAAGTAGAAAGTTAACACAGTAATCTTGACGGAAAGCGAAGGAATAATAGGCATGCGCATTATCGACGCCGACGGACATGTATTGGAACGCGATATTCCCTGGGAAGAATTGCTCGAAGCCCCTTACCGCGCGCGCGCGCCGCGAGTGGTCAAAGACAATCGCGGTTTTCCCTTCGTCATGATGGAAGGTAAGCTCACACCCAAACCGGTCGGCAAAGCGTGCAGCTTCGTCGGCGCGCCGCGCAGCCACCATCCGCAGCCGACCACCGGCATGACCGACCCCGTGCAGCGCTTAAAAGACATGGATCTCGAAGGCATCGACACCGCGGTGCTCTTCGGCACTTCGCCATTTCTGAGCTTACCGTTTGTCGAAGACAAAGATTTGGCCTGCGCCGTTGCGCGGGTCTACAACAACTGGCTCGCCGGCTACTGCAACGCCGACGCGCGCAGACTCAAGGGCGTTGCCGCGGTGGCGATCCAAGACCCGGTCGAAGCGGTCAAGGAACTGCGCCGCGCGGTTCAAGAACTAAAATTCGTCGCCGTCGCCACACCACCGGTATCAGCGTCGAAGAAAAATCTCGACGATCCCGACCTCTATCCTTTCTTCGCCGAAGCTGAACGCCTGAACGTGCCCGTATGCATTCACGTCGGCGCCGGCGACGGCGTGCCGGCGGCCACCGAGCGCTTCGACCATCCGCTCTACACCCACGCGCTGGCGCATCCCTTCGAGCAGATGATCGCCGCGCTGTGCGTCGTCTGCGGCGGCATGCTCGAACGGTTTCCCAAATTGAAATTCGCCTTCATGGAAGCCGGCTGCGGCTGGGTGCCCTACTGGATGGAGCGCCTCGACGAGCACTATGAAATCCTTCAACCGACAGTGCCGTGGCTCACCAAGCCGCCGAGCGAGTATATGAAAAGCGGCCAGATGTTCTACGCCTTCGAGATGGAAGAAAAGATATTGCCCTACGTCGCCGAATTCGTCGGCGCCGAGCGTTTAGTCTTCGCCACCGACTACAACCATAGCGATTCGAAATTCCCCCATACGGTCGAAGAAGTGATGGAGCGGAAGGATATTAGCGGACACGCTGAAGACCAAAATCATGGGCGAGAACGCGGCGAAATTGTATAACCTGTAGGCCGCAGGATTTCGTGTCAACGCGAATTCACCAGCAGTAAACTTTTATATTCCGTAAAGCGCCTTGGCATTGTCATAGAGAATTTTGTCGATAATGCGCGGCTCGACTTCACCTTTCTCCCTGATCGTCCGCAGCGCAGTGATTTCCGATGACGTATCGTTGTGGCCGTAGTCCGAACCGATGACGATATTATCCTCGCCGGAATACTTAAGCACGTAGGGCAGATCGTCGTCAGTCTGGCAGGCGACGTAGACATGATTGTCGCGAATCAAGCTGCGCGCCACGGCGTTATCGGCGCGGTCGAAGCGACGCGCGATTTCCACTGCCATATAGGGCACCCATTGAGCGCGCACCTCGATGAAACCGAATTTGAGTTTGGGGAATTTCTTGGGCACGCCGTCATGAACAATGGCGTGAAAGGCCGACAGCACCGGCGCTTTGAAGCGCATGAAGCCGCTCTCGCCGTCGAACATCTGCACCCAGTCGAAGTTGCCGGTGGACGCGTGAACGCAGATCGGCAGCTGGGTTTTCTCGGCAGCCGCATACAGTGGAAAAAAGTACGCATGGCTGAGCCGCTTGTCGTCGATCAAGCCGCGCATGAAGATGCCGCAGGCGCCGTTTGCTTTGGCGAACTCGACTTCGGCCACCGCGCTGGCCATATCGATCACCGGTACCACCGCGATCCAATGAAGCCGCCCTTCCCCCTTGGCGCAAATATCGATTAGCCATCGGTTATAACTGTGACAGATGGCGTTCTCGACTTCGGCTTTTGCCGTGAGCGGACGGAGAAATAGCGACGGATAGAGCACCTGCACGTCGATTTCCAGCTCGTCCATGTGTTTGAGCCGGCTTTTGATGTCGCGCATTTCACAAATCTCGATCGGCAAGTGACGGTCGAAATTCACACCGCGGTGAAATACTCGGCCATCGACCAACCAGTTCTGCGGGCGTCCGCCGCCGGGCGTCACCAAAAAAGGCCGGAGTTTTTCGTTGTCGATGTAACTCCACGTCTCTTCGCTCTCGATCACATGCGCATCGGCATCGATAGTTGCCACGGCTAAGCCTCCAGAAAAACAAAAGATTCCACAGCAAATTAACTCTATTGCGAGTCACCCGTCAAATGATCGAGCATAGATCGTCCAAATGAACGGGCTGAATCGTCACGTAGCGCGCAATCTTCCAATCGTACGAATAACGAGTGAATTGGAGTGGCGACGTTTTCGTCCAAGAAGCTGACAAACTTTGAAGTCAAAGGAGCAGGCCATGAGATCGACCAAGCTACTATTGATGACGGTTGTAATAGGAATTTTTCTCGTGGCCGGCTGCCATGAACTTGGCCACGTGGACGGACTTGGCGACTATGGAACTCTATCCAACGAAATCGTCGGTGAAGTTCAGAACATCGACGCTCGTAGCCGGCAGATCGAGATACGCACGGACGCGGGCCGCACTTCGTCGATCCGCTACGACGACAACACTCAAGTTATTTACCGGCAGCGTAATTACCAGGTGAGCAACTTGGAGCGCGGCGATTATGTCGCGGCGCGGATTCAGCAAGACCGCGACGGCCGGAATTATACCGACACCGTCACTGTGCGCGAGTCGGTGCAAGATCGCGGTTCCACCGGCGGCGCCCGCCTCGATCAAACCGAAGGCCGGGTAGAATATATCGACAATCGCCGCGGCACGTTCGAGATTCGCGATTCGAGGAACCGGCTGATCGTCGTGACGGTAGCCTTCAATGCGCCACGGGCGGTCACTGACCGGTTTAACCGCTTGCGCAATGGCGACTTCGTGCGCATCGAAGGTAGAACGGTAAGCGCCGATCGTTTTGACCTGGAAGACTTTCTGTGATGAGTAACCGCCGGATAAATCGCTTCAATGCAGGATCTGCTTGAAGAAGTCGTTGCCTTTGTCGTCGACCAGAATAAACGCAGGGAAGTCTTCCACGTCGATCTTGTAGACAGCTTCCATGCCCAGCTCCGGATATTCTAACAATTCGACTTTTTTAATATTCTCCTTGGCGAGGATCGCCGCCGGCCCACCGATGGAACCCAGATAAAAGCCGCCATATTTTTTGCACGCGTCGGTCACCTGCTGGCTGCGATTACCTTTCGCCAGAGTAATCAGCGCCGCGCCGTGGGATTGGAACAATTCGACATAGGAATCCATCCGCCCCGCCGTGGTCGGGCCGAACGATCCCGAAGGCAATCCTTCCGGCGTCTTTGCCGGGCCGGCGTAATAAACCGGATGATCTTTCAGATACTGCGGCAAACCTTCGCCTTTATCCAATCGCTCTTTGAGTTTCGCATGGGCGATATCTCGCGCCACGATCATCGTGCCGGTTAGCGACAATTGCGTGGTCACCGGATGTTTGGTCAGTTGCGCGAGGATTTCCGCCATCGGCCGATTAAGGTCGACTTTGACAACGTTGCTCGCCACCTTGCCGCGATAATCTTCCGGAATCAGCCGGCCCGGTTCGCGTTCCAGCTCTTCGAGCCAGATGCCATCCTTATTGATCTTGCCTTTGACGTTGCGATCCGCCGAGCAAGAAACGCCCATGCCAACCGGGCACGACGCGCCGTGGCGCGGCAGGCGAATGACCCGCAGATCTAAAGCGAAATATTTGCCGCCAAACTGCGCGCCGTAACCGGACTTGTAGGCCTGCTGGAGCATGCGGTTTTCGGTCTCCGTATCGCGAAATGCGCGCCCATGGATATTGCCTGTCATCGGCAGCTGATCGAGATAACCGGTGGAGGCCAACTTCACGGTCTTCAAGCACGCCTCCGCAGACGTGCCGCCAATGACGAATACCAAATGATAGGGCGGGCAGCCGGCGGTGCCGAGGGTATTCATTTTCTCGGTGAGAAATTTTTCCAAGCTCGCCGGGTTGAGCAGCGCTTTGGTCTCTTGGTAGAGCATCGTCTTGTTCGCCGAGCCGCCGCCTTTGGTGACAAAAAGAAAATTGTACTCCATACCGTCTGTCGCCATAACATCGATTTGCGCTGGCAGATTGGTGCCGGTATCGACTTCGTCATACATATTGAGCGGCGCGGTCTGCGAGTAGCGGAGATTCTCTTCGGTGTAGGTTTTGTAAATTCCCTTGGCGATAAACTCTTCATCCTTGACGCCGGTCCAAACCTGCTGCCCTTTCTTGGCGAATACCGTCGCCGTGCCGGTGTCCTGACAGAACGGCAAAATCCCCTTTGACGACGTGTCGGCGTTGCGCAACATCGCCAGCGCGACGTATTTGTCGTTGGCCGATGCTTCGGAATCTTTGAGAATCGCCGCGACCTTTTCCAGATGCGCCGCGCGCAGCAGAAACGAGACATCGCGGATCGCCACGTTGGCGAGCAACGTCAACGCCTCAGGCTCGACTTTGAGCATGTCCTTGCCTTCGAATTTGGTAACCGAGACATGCTCCTTGCTCAGCAACCGATAACGAGTCGAATCTTTCTCCAACGGTAGCGGATCTTGATAAACGAATTCAGGCGTCGCCATAAATTTACCTCGCAATGTCTGCTTAATCGTAATGGAAAACCTGGCCATTGTCGACGCGCTGAATCTGGCACCGATATTGACACAGCGGGACAATCTCAATTACCGTGAGCGTAACCGGAGGCTTCATGCAATTAACTTTTGCAACTTTACTGATCTTAATCATGCTCGCACCCGCCGTGCGCGCCCAAAGTCTCGATCCGCTCATAGCAGGCGCCAAGAACGAAGGGAAACTCGTCATCTACGCCTCCGCAGCCGCGCAGCAGCTGCAGATGTATCTCGCGGCGTTTAACAAACGCTATCCGTTTATCAAGACCGAATATTTTCGCACCGATAAGCAAAAGCTGGTCACCCGCGTATTGTTGGAAGAGCAGGCCAAGCAACGCCTCGCCGACGTGATCCACACCAGCGTCATCGAGACGCATATCTTAAAAAAGCGCGGCGCGCTCAGCCGCCATGTGCCGGCCGAATCAGCGTCCTATCCGAGCCAATACAAAGATCCCGAAGGTTTTTGGACTTCGGTTTACGCTAGCGGCACCTTGATGGGTTTCAACTCTCGCCAGGTCAAACGTGTGGACGCGCCCAAGACCTACGACGACTTGCTCAATCCGCGCTGGAAAAACGTCATGGGTATCGACAACACCAAGATCGAGTGGTTTGCGATGCTGTCGAAACTTAAAGGCCGAGCTTACATGGAAAAGCTCGCCGCCCAGAATGCTCAGGTCATGGCGGGGAACACGAATTTATTAAACCTGCTCGCCGCCGGCGAGTTCGCGATCATGCCGGGCGTGTATGAATATTCGGTCGATAATTTGAAAAACAAAGGCGCACCGGTGGACTGGATCGGTCTCGAACCGGTGATCACCTATACGGTTGCCGCCTCCTTGCCGTCGCAGCCCGCGCATCCGTTCGCGGCAAAGTTATTCATCGAGTGGCTGTTATCAAAGGAAGGTCAGGAAGTGATCAATCAATATGGCCGCGTGCCCATTCGTGACGACATCGACTCCAAGTACGGCAAGCTGCTCAAGCAACACAAACTGCTCATAGCCGATGTCGATCTTAGCCAGCGTGAGGTCGAGGTCAATGAGATGATCCGCAAACTATTTCGCTAAGCTGTCAAAATCCACGAGCAACGCCTACGGTTCGTCGGGAAACGCTCCATCGAGACTTCTTCTGGCAGGAGCAATCGGTCCCCGAGAATCGCAAGCTGCTTAGTACAGAACTTTTTCCTCTTCCAGCTGGGTAATTTCCTCATCATTCAAACCCAACAGCTCTCTGGCGATCTCATGGGTGTGCTGACCCATCAACGGCGCGAGGCCGCGCACCTTGCCGGGGCTTTCGGAAAGACGCATGGGGACATTTTCAGTGGCGATATTGCCGGCTTCAGGCTCGGTCAGTTCGACTAAGAATCCGGTGGCGGCGTATTGCCGGTCGCGTTTGAATTGATCTTCCACGTCTTGCACCACCGCGGCGCATACGCCGACGCTCTGTAAGCTCTCCATGACTTCGTACGCGTCACGTTGCAGAGTCCAACCGGTTACCCACCGTTCCAATTCCTCCCGGTAACGCACCCGGCCTAAGTGGGTGGCGAACTTGGCGTTGGCCTTGGCTCCGGACTTTTCCACCAAAGCGGTGAAACTCTCCCATTCGGCTTGAGTATAGATCGAGATCACGCACCAACGGTCTTCGCCTTTGCATTGATACGGCCCGTAGGGCGCGGCGATCAAGCTGCGATTCCCTTCGGGTTTCGGGTCGCGCTGGTTGACCGAGTATTCCATATATTTGGGCCCGAGGAGCGAGGCGCCGATTTCCAATTGCGCGTTATCGATCATCTCGCCGCGGCCGGTGAGCGTGCGCTGCAACAAAGCCGCCACGACGCCGAACGCGCCGACAACGCCGCCCATGAAATCCGGATGCTGTGTGCGCGGCTCTGCGGTCGCGGTGGTCGCGCCGAGATAATTCCACAAATAAGTCGCGCCCATGTTGTTGATCACATTCGGGCCATAGGTCAGGTCGGTGGCGTGCGGGCCGGTGCAACCCATGCCTTTGACGCGCACCAGAATGCACGCCGGATTGATCTCCTGGAGCTGAGGATAATCGAGTCCCCATTTTTCCAAGATACCGAGGCCGAAATTTTCGATGAGCACATCGGACTTGCGCACCAATTGCTTCACCAGATCGCGCCCTTTTGCGGTTTGCATATTCACGGTGAAGGATTTCTTGCCGCGCTGGAGTTTCATGAAGTCCGGCTTCTTGTTCCACAGTTTGGGATCTTCGCCGCGATGGCCGTCACCCCTAAGGCGCGTCTCACAACGGATCACTTCGGCGCCGAACTCGCACAGCACACGGCCCACCGTCGGTCCCGCGGCGCCAGTGGTCAACTCGACGACGCGTATACCTTGCAAGGGAAGATTTTCCATCTAGATAACTCCCGCGGCGCGCAAGGCGATCAATTCGTCACTGGCAAAGCCGAGTTCGCCGCAATAGATTTCACGGTTGTGCTCGCCGAGCAGCGGCGCCGGCCGGTGGATCGCGCCGGGACACTCTGTGAGCCGCGGCACGCCGGCGAATTCACAATACTTGCCGACCACCGGGTGATGCAGTTCGACGAAAAGCTCCCGCGCCTTGGTTTGGGCGCTCTCGATGAACTCGCCGGCCGTGTTGATCGGCGTGACGCTGATGCGCCGTCTTTGGCCTTCTTCGTACATTTCCTGCTTGGTAAAGCCACGGCAAAATTCCGCGATCGCAGCCCGAACGATGGCCGGGTGTTGGCGCCGATAAGTCGTCTTCTCGAATTCGGGGCCGGAAATCGCCGGCGGACTTCCCATCCATTCTACCAGGCGGCGCCATTGTTCCCTGCTAACGAGGAAGAAGCGCACATAGCCATCTTTGACGGCAAAGGGATCGACAAGATCCGCCTCTTCTGCGCTGACGCGCTTGGCGCGCGCCGGTTTCGCTCCGCTAGCGCTGAAATGGGGAATATAATAACCGGCGATGTGCGCGGCGCATTCGTGCATCGACACGTCGATATGCTGGCCGCGCCCGCTCGCCACTCTGCGATAGAGCGCCACCGCGATGCCAAAAGCGGCGTAGGTCGATGCCATGCCGTAAGCGAGTTCTCCCGCGGGTTGCAGCGGCGCTTTGCCCCGTTCGCCCGCGATGTACAGTAAATTACCGAGCGCAATCCCGGCGATGTCATCGGCTTTATAATTCCGCCATGGACCGGATCGGCCGAACGGCGTGATCGAGGCGACCACAAGCCTGGCATTGACGGCGCTCAACTGCGCGTAGCTCAAGCCGAGCCTTTCTGATTGCTCGATCGGATAGGTTTCGATGACAACGTCAGCCTTACGGGCCAGTTGGAGCAAGATGGCCCGGCCATCGCTGGTCGCCACATCCAGCGTGATACCGCGTTTATTGGTATTGAAGTGGAGAAAGTAGAGGCTCGTTTCTGGGTGCGGAATATCGTCTTTGTACGGCGGTATTCGCCGCGACTCCTCACCCGAGGGCGGCTCGATCTTGATGACGTCGGCGCCCATGTCAGCCAGGAGTTTGGTACAATGCAGCCCGGCGGGCCCAGCCAAATCAAGTACCCGATAACCAACTAATGGCCCGTTGCGGCTCGTTTTCTCCATAGGTTCTCCAGCGATGCTTCCGTGTCGTCAAGTTAAATAATCAAAGCGGGCGCGCGTCAGCGTTTACCGCCGCTCAAAGTATTTTGTAAGAAAATATTCAGCACGAAACCGGATCACCGCACCCCAAACATTTCATTGAACACTTTCTGCGTCTCGTCAAGATTTCGATAAAGCTCGGGATACATGGTCACGCGCTTGTAGCCCTGGATCAGCCGCGGCGGGTCGGGCAGCACGTCTCGGCGCACGGTCGGACGATTGAACGATTTGATAATCTGCTGCCCTTCGATACCAAGGAGAAAATCGTAGAGCAGCTTGGCCGCATTGGGATGACGCGCTTTTGACGCGAGCATCATCGGTATCACGCGCACCACCGCGGGTTCGAGCGGCAGCCACTCGATGGGCGCGCCTTTGCGGCTAAACAGCTCGAAGAGGTGCGCCAGGCCGATGCCGAGCGGCATCTCGCCGGCGACGAGCAGTTGCACGATGATCGAACTACTATCTTTGGTCACCGGATTTTGCGCCGCCAACTGGCGGAAATAGGCGAGGGTCTTTTCTTTACCCCACAGCGGCATCAACGCGTGCATCACCCCAGAAGAAGTTTCCATGCCGATCTTTTGCCCTTTCCACTTGGCATCGAGCAGCGCGTCATAAGTCTTCGGCACATCTTGAGGCCGAACCAAGCGTTTGTTGTAGGCCAACACAAAAGCTCCCCACGGTATACGCGGTCCAGTAGTTTTGCTTGTCCATCAGATCGTCATCGATCATTTTCGACTCCGGCGAGCGATAAGGCGCAATCAAACCTCGATCCATCAAAGGCGTGAACATCTCGCCGCCGCCGGACACGACATCCCAATCGAACTTTCCCGCCCGCGCTTCGATCAAAACCCGATTGATCAGCGGCCCGACGGTAGTTCGATAGAGACTCAAATTGATAAACGGATATTTCCTCTGAAACTGATCTGACGACAACCTTGCTGGTTTCCAGGTTCGTCGTGGTATACCAGAGCACCTCGCGTTCCTTTTTCGCGGCTTCGATAATTTTCGGGTCGGAACAGGCTGTGCCCAAGCGCGATGCGCCAATCAGAAGCGCGCCCAGTGCACACAATCACACTGAGCCACCGCGTGGTATTCAACATGCTACAGTCCTCACCGCCATCTCGGAAGGACAACCACAATGCTATCCTCTTTGCTCTAGGCCATTGCGCGAGCAAATCGGCTCAGCCCTTGAACTGCGCCCGCGGAAAACCAAGGGCGTCGATAATTTTTTCTTCGTACTCGCGAATTCTTTGAAAGTGGCTCCAGTCCACGACGGACAGTTTCTTTCCTTGCGTGGCGCGCGCGGTCGCCGAGCCGGGGTGAAAGATCGATGCTTGATATGGCGACACTTTGTCCATGATTTCCTGCGCTTCGGCGGAGGCGTGGAACTCCAACCACAAGAGCGCCGCGTGCGGATTGTCCGCGTTGCTAAGAATACCGTCGGCGCGCGCGATCCGCGTCGGCACCGGCTCAACGACTTTCAAACCCAACGTAGCGGTCTTGTCCCTGGTCTCGGCGCGCCTGACTGAATTGTAATTCGGTCCCATGAAGAGTGAATACTCGCCGGCGACAATGGAAGTCAGTAAACGCGTCGCGCCTCGCACCCAAATCGGCTCCTGCGCCGCCAGTTTCTTGGAGAACTCCAGTGTCCTTTCCAATCCCCAAAGCGGCACCAGACAAAACAACGGGAAAGGTCGAATGTCGGCGAGAAATTTCTTTCCTTTAAACTCCGGCTTGAGAAAATCTTCCCAGCTGTCCGGCGTCTTGGCATCGCCGAGCAGCTTTCGATTGTACGCCACCACCTGCAAGATGCTCGAACTACCGATCACGTTGCGGTCGACGGGATGAATCATTTCGGGATGGATTTTCAATATGCCGCTTCGAACCATGCCGAGAAGATCAATTTTTTTCTGGAACGGCTGATAGTCCTTATAGAAATCGATCGGGATGAAAGTCGCGTCCCAGTCCCGGACCGAACCCGCTTGCATCTGCAAGATAAAGCGCTGATAGGCATCGGTGCCTTCGATTTCTTCCACCCGCACGTCGAGAAAGGGATACTTTTTTCTGAACGCGCCGACCATCGCCTTGATCGTATCTGCGTCGAGACCGCTGAGCGCGCGCATCTTGGCTTCTTTTTTCGCCGCGGCGACGATCTTCTCGTGGCTATCGAGAAATACATAACCGCGCGCCTCGGCCTCTTGTTTAGCCTTATCGATGCTAGGCAACGGCATTGCGCCAAAGGCGTTATCGACCGCGCACGAGAATAACGCGAATAATAAAAAAACTTTGTGCCAATGGATAACTTTCATCCTGCGCCTCGTCAATTAAATCTTCGGCTTAACATAAGCCCCGCGCGCCACCAGTTTTTCATAGACTTCCGGAAAGTAACTGAGCCGCTCATCGCGCGTCTCGCCCGGCACTGAGCTCGCGTAGCGGTTCTTGCCGTAAATGGTCTCGGCGTAGATCTCACGATAAATGTCCGTGCGCAACTCGGCGAGCGGCGAATCATGCGCGTCGGCGCGGCGCTGGCGCAGCGCTTCGATGTCGATCAATGCCGCGCACACCGCCTCGCCGGGAAACGGCGACGAGCCGATGATTTGCCCGTTGAAATCGACAATCATCGAGTGGCCGGCCCAACGTTGGGCGACGCGATCGTCGGAAATGAATTCGCCGTAGTTGGCCGCCATCACGTAGAGCATATTTTCAAACGAGCGCGCCCGATTCATGGTCTCCCAACGGCCATTGGCGACGGTCGGCTCAGGCTGCGGGCCAAGGATGAGAATCTCCGCACCGTTGAGCGCCATGGCGCGCGCAGCCTCGGGATAAATTCGATCGTGAGCGATCAGCGTGCCAATGTTACCGATGGGAGTTTCAGCGACCGGAAAGAACGTTTGGAGCGGCGTTTTGCCCTGGCCGTAAATTGAAAAATACTTGTCCATCGCATCGTACGGGCTCAGGGTCTTTTCCGTGCCCAGGTGGGTGTGAATCTTACGGTACTTGTAGATGACGTCGCCCTTGGGATCGACGATAAAAAAACAGGTAAAGAAAGCATCGTCAAAATTGTCGTCGTATTCCAAGGCCGAAGTGACGATGTAGACGCCGTCTCGCTTGGCCGCATCGCTCACCAGGCGAGTTTCCTCGCCGGGGATGCTGATCGCGATCTTGTCAATCATCTCCTTGACCGTGTAGCCGTGGTTATGCGCGTGGGTATCGAAAGCGACGAGTTGGTTCTCAATATGATGGCCGAAGTAAGGATGGCGCACGGAAGTATGGGTCACTTTACAGGCCCGTGCCAGATTCTCGATCACGTCCTGGCGATTGAAGCATTCCTTCACGCGAGTCTGGATGGCAATCGCGCCGTACTTTCCGTCCATAATTTTTATCCTCAACCGTCCCGACAAAATAGCTCGACACAGCGGCGCTGGTTCATATCATAATCTCGACCATGCTCCGCCGTAAACGTCAGCAAGCGGCAGCCGTCAAGGCGCGCGAGTTCCCCGGCAAACATCGGATCGCGCATATTTATCCCCGGCCGGTTGGGAATATGATAGCGGCTCAGGATCGTCTGGCCGGTCTCGGACAGAAAGAAATCGATCAGCCGCTTCCCCGCTTCGGGCTGCGGCGCAGCGCGGAACAAGACCGCATGAGGTCCGGCGACCATCATGACCGGCATGGTAAGCCAATCCACCGGTGCGCCTTGGAGTTTTAGTTTTTCGATGCGGTCGATCATCGCGGCAATTAGAATCGTGCCCTCACCCGCTGCGAGACGATCTTCGGCGTGCTGCCGGCAGAGCAGATTCTGCGCCGCCAGTTGGCGCAAATAGTCCTCGCCCATCTCGTCTTTCATAATCGCGTACCAGCCCGAGCCGCTACCGCTCAAGCGTGGATCGGGAAAAAGCAGTTGATCTTTCCAGCGCGAATGGAGCAATGCTTCATAAGTCGTCGGCACCTCAGCGCGCGCGAGCTTTTCGCTGTGATAAGCCAAACTAAACGGCACCATAAAAACCTGCGTGGCAAAACCGTCGGCGTCCTGGGCGCGCTCGGGAAAAGATTGCGCTTCGGCCGAGCGATAGGGCTGGAGAAAGCCACGCTGTTTCAAAGCCTCGGCCTGCTGACGATTGAGAAGCATGACGTCGGCGGGACAGCGCCCTTCACTTAATTCCGTCAGCACGCGGGTGAAAAAACGCGCCGCATGATCGTGATCGAAGCGGACTTTGTTCCCTGGATACTTGGATTCAAACGCGGCAACGATTTCCTCCGCGTAGTCAGGCGAAGGCGTGGTGTAAAAGCAGACTTTGCTAGATTCGCTGTTACTCAAGCCGCTCACTCCATTGATAAATCCAAGTTGTAGATCCGAATCGCATTCTCGCGCCCCAGCTTGCGCGCCAGTGAGTCGGAGAATCCCTCACAGTTGGCCGCCAAATTCTCGCGCGAATACGGCCAGCTGGTGACGTGATGCGGATAGTCGCCGCCCCAGATGAAATTATCCGCGCCGAATAGCGGTGTGCCGAGCACCGCGGCGCGGTCGTCGCCGATGCTGAAAAAAACATTGCGCCGGACATATTCGCTCGGGTTGAGCTTGTTCACGTTCAACTCGGCGTCGTAGGTGCTCTCGCGGCCAAACTGGTAGTCGAGCCGCTGGATCATGCCGGCAACCCAGCAGGCGTCGAACTCCGTGCACATCACTTTGAGAGCAGGATAACGGTCGAACACGCCGGAGAAAATCAAATTGCTGATGAACGATACCGCCGGCAGCGGCCGATTCATGTCGATCACTCGTGCGCGGATATCGCCTGCTCTCGCCTCGCCGACTTTCTTGCGCGTTTGGCCTTGGCCGGTGCCCGAATGGATCGCCAGTAAGAGACCGAGCTCCCGCGCGGTTTGCCAGAGCGGCTCATAGCACGTCTCGTAATAGCCGCTGCCGGCGATCGTCGACGGCAATTGCACGGCATGGCAGCCGGCCTTGGCGTACTCTTTCATGTCAGCCACAGCGAGGTCGACATCCAGAATTGAAATCAGCGGCATCGGAATCAAGCGCTTGCGGTTGTAATTGCAGAAGTCCAAAAGCCAAGCATTGTAAGAACGAAAGATGGCACGCTGAAACTTCGCGTCGTTATTACTGTAATTGAAACGCGTTGGGCTCGAGAAAAACACGGCAGCTTCCACGCCGTCGCGGTCCATGTCTTTCAAGCGGGCCGAGGGCTCCCATCCAGCCGGCCAGTCCTGATAGCGAAAGTTTTCGTTGAAGTCGACGATCTGTTTGCGAAACTTTTCATGGTCTTCCATCACGGTCATTTGAGAAATACCTTCAGGTTTTTTCACCACGTGGCCGAGGGCGAAGTAAGCTGAGCGCACGGGTGGCAGCCCTTCGGCAATAATCCAAAGTCCTTTGCCGAGCTCCGGCGGGTTTTCAATAACATGCGGCGCGCGCTCGCCAAATTCCCGCTGCGCTCTTTCCCAAGCCGCCGGGTGCTCGTTGACGTGATCGTCGACAGAGATCAATTTGAAATCGATCATGACCTACTCCTCCGCGCCCAGACGCCGATCCCGAGCGAGATCGTATGCCGCGCGTAACAGAATGGTAATCAGCGCACCGCCGTACAGGCGCGTCCGCAGATATAACTTTCCCTGCTCCATCGCCGCCACCGGACTCAATTGGCCACCGACGATCGCTTGCAGAGTTGCCCCATCGAGCTGGACCCGTGTGAAGCGCAGCGGCTCTTGGCGCGGCGACGGCCCGGCGCGCACCGCCAGTTTGCCGCCGCGAATCTCCACGTGAATCGGCGCCTGACCGTCGATCTCAACCTGGAAATCCTCGTCATGCCCATTGAGAGCCAACTGCCCCCGTTTAGTCTGACCCGCTGATTCGAGCGCTCCCCGTAATATGTCCAACACGTTTCCTCCCAATCCCGTGGCTGGGGACGAATAGACCTCAGCGATAAAACCACTATTATCCAGTTCGGCGAGCCAACGGCAGTCCATCATATCTTCGACACGCAAGCGCCCGGCGGTGGGGTCGACTTTGTCCGCTTCGGCCAATACTCGATGCAACCCCGGCACACTCGGATAAGGCTTTTGTTGAAAATAGCGCTTCGCGGCGTGGTAACACTGGCGCGCCACGCTGTCATCTTCAATCAAGCTATATTTTTTAAACACACCGAGCGCCAGTTGGATATCCGTCTTGTAGCGATTAATCCCGCGCACATAGGCGCGCACCACCTTGCGGGCCACATGCTGATGCTGCTCGACATACGACCGCCGGGCGACGATCCCGCCGAGCTGATAGTCGATCCAATAATCGCCTGAGTCGATCAAAACTCGGTGCCCATGTTTTGCCGCTTCGAATGAATAGGGCGGACTGAACAGCGCTGCGTCGATTTCACCGCGATCCATCTTGGCGATCGCATCGGGCTGGTTATCGATCGATAGGTGCTTCAAGTCAGCACTGATCACGCCATGCGGCTTGAGCAAATAATCAACGAGAAAATTATCGACGCCGCCGGCATGGCTCACGCCGAAAGTATGGCCGCGCAATTCCGCCGGCGTACGGATTTCCGGCCGGGCGATGATCGATTGTATCAGCCAGTTGACGCCGCCGGTCAAGTAAACCAAATCGCCGCCCTTGAGGTTAGCCGCGACCACCAGTGGCGCGGCGATGTTGGCGAATTGAATTTCATTTTTGAGCAACGCTTCGGCAACCCGGCCGCTGCCACGAACGAGCAACACTTGAGCATCCAGTCCTTCGTCAGCAAAAATGCCAGCCTCTTTTGCGCACCAGACCGGCGCGCTGCCGCTACCGAGCGCGGCGTAAGCAATCCGAACTGGGATCAAAGAACTCACGGTGGTGCATCACTCCATGGTGTGAGTAGTTGTTTCAACTCGATGGGCACGAAGAGCGCGAAGTTCGGAATCCATTAGTTTCTCTTGCGCCCTTTGCCTTCGTTGCGGCTAAGCTTCCAATTCCGACAATCTTACTTTCCGCCGAACTGATCCTGAACCGTTGCCGGTAGCTGCGACAGCAGCTCATCCGGGTCGCCGTATTTTGCCGCGACCGCGCGCACCTTCGGATCGGCCAGCACGGTCAACAGGCCGTCCTGAAGGATCGCATAACCATCCACGGTCAAAGTCGCATCCTCGACGAACATCACCTGCCAAGTCTTGGAAAACGTCGGACCACCGTAAGCGATGGAATTACCCAGGCCGAAATGAAGCAGGTGCGGATTGGCTGCGCCACGGCCGCCGCCGCCGCTCGCTTTCGGATGGACGCCCCACATGCATTCACCTAGCCAACTGCTGTTCTCATCGCCCTTGCGGGTGAACTCACGCCACCAGTCCGCGCACTCGCCTTCCGCCTCGACGACACGATGATCGCGGAAGGTCAAAAACAACGGCCGATCGAGCATCGCCTTGGGCGCGCCATTGCCGCGCGTCATCGCTTGCACCGCGACCACCCCGTTGACCGGATCTTCCGGGTGAAAGCATGCGACGCCGCCCGGAAAACCTTTCTTGTAACCCGGCGTATCGAAGCGAAACGGATAACAGTAGCCGCCCAATGTATTGGTCTGCACGGTCATTGAAATGTCAGTGCCAGCCTTCGTGGTCACTCGAATGTCCTTGCCAGCGCCGAGGCGCTCGACCGTGACGACGCCGATGGTGAACAACAGCTCGGCGGGAAAGCGTCCGTACCATGAAGAGAGCGCTTGCACCGTTTTCGCTTCGTTATTGATGTAAATGAGTCCGCGTTCGAACAAGCCGACTTGGATGTAGTGATTCTTGGTGTGCAGATACTCGCCCTGGCCGATGAGCACATCGCATCCTTCGATCGCCGCTTCGAATGGCCGCGGCGGCGGCTCGTACTGCTTATCCCAATGCGGCGTGTGAAGAACCGACACCTGCGCGCCGGTTTCCTCGATCGCACTCTTCACCGCGCCAACGACATCCGGGTCGTCATAACCCGGCTCGGTGTGGATCAATACCTGCTGGCGCGAGTTGATTTCGACGTAGCGCACCAGATTGCGCGCGCCGTCCAGCAAGTCGCGATTTTGTTTCCGGGTCTGTCATGCAGCTCCTCCGATTTTTTATTCGCACTCAGCGAATTTTGAAAACTGCGTCGAATTTCTTGGTGATCTCGTCATAGCGCTCAGCGAGACTCAAGTCGGCGTAATGCAGCTTCAACCCCTCGCGCGTAAACACCCGTTTAACGTCAGGCCGGTCAGAGATGCCGATGAATTCTTTGGTGATGATCTCTTGGGCTTCTTTGGACAAAATGAAATCGATGTACAGCTTTGCCGCGTTGGGATGTTGTGCCGTGCGCGCCAAGGCGATTGGATGCAAGCGCGAGATCGTCGGTTCCAATCCCAGCCAGTCGATCGGTGCGCCCTTGGCTTTAAGCTCTTCAACAGAATCGACGTTGGCCGCGATGGAAACGAAACCCTCGCCAGCGAGCAGCAATTGCAAGATCAGCGAATTGCCCTCGCGTAGCATGAGATTCTGGCCGTTCAACCGGCGCATCAAATTCATGCCCTTCTCCTCGCCCATGATCTTCACCATGTTACCGAACCACTCATAGTTATTCGATCCCATGAGAATCTTTCCATGCCATTTCGGCTGGGTGAGATCCTCGTAGGATTTGGGCAGCTCGGCGGGAGTGACGAAACGCGAGTTATAAGCGACGATTTTGTAATTCGAGTGCGCATTGGTCCACTGTCCGTCAACATCTTTCGCTCCCGCCGGCAGCGCCTTACTCTCAGGAGAGACGTATTTGGCGTACAAGCCTCGCTTCATCATCAGATAGGATGTCAGCCCCTCGGTTTCGATCAAGTCCGCCTTCAACGCGCCCGCTTTGTATTCGGCCAAAACCCGGCTCAGCAGTTTGGGCGCGCCGGTGCGCAACTGCTCGACTTTCAGAAATGGATATTTCTCCTCGAAACGCTTGATCAGAGGGGCGATTCCACTGGCGTTGGTATAGAGAATGACCTTGCCCTCTTTTTTCGCCCCGTCGATCTTGGCCTGAGTCTCGTCCGGCGCCGCGCCGGCCCAAACCGTGCTGGAAGAATTCACTGGCGGGAAGATGAACGCAATCAACCCGAGCAATATTAGCGCTAACCGTGCACGAAGTGACATTCCGATTGCCCTCCTCGTGAATCAGTGGGTCGGTGAATAATCGCCGCCGGCCCACCTAATTGTTGTTAGCATTAACGGCCCGTAATCGACAAGCGTTGCGGGCCGTCGGCAAATAGGTTTGACAGGGCGAGAAGGGAAGCGCTACGCTCGCGCGAAGTTTAAATAAGGAAGGGCACCACAATGGCCGCGCAAACCATCGACATCCACAATCATGGCTATTCAAAAAAGTTTATCGAAGCTTGCCGACGCGGCGACGGCGAGCGCTACGGCATTCGCCTCATCGCTGACGCCAAAGGCGAGGCGCTCCTGCGTCCCGACGGCGTCCTATTTCGACTACAAGCAAAACGCACCGATTACCGCGCGCAACTCAGCGAACTGGCCACCGTCGGCATCGAGACCATCGTGCTGTCCACCCTGCCCTACATCAATTTTGGCGCCTGTGCGGAAAAAACCGTCGTCTGGGCCTGCCAGCAGATCAACAACGGATTCGCCGAAGTTGAGCAGGAGTATTCCGGCCGCATCTACGGCATGGCCATGGCTCCGCTCCCTTACGTTCGAGCTTCCGTCGAAGAGTTAACCCGCGCGAATAAGGAACTCGGCCTGCGCAGCGTGCAAATCCTCTCAAACATCGAGGGTCGCAATCTCGACGATCCGGAGTTTTTGCCTTTCTTTGAGCGCGCCGAAGATTTGCAAATAACGATTCTCATTCATCCCGACGTGCGCGTAAGACGCGAACGCATGGACGACTATTACATGCAGAACCTGATCGGCAATCCCTTGGAAACCGCTGTGGCGACGGCGAGTCTGATTTTTGGCGGCGTCTTGGAACGCTTTCCCAAATTAAAAATCATTCTCGCCCACGGCGGCGGCGTGGCGCCGTCGTTGATCGGCAGATGGCGCCACGGCCACGCTCATCGCGACGAGCCCAAAGCGAAGTTCAGGGGCTCCGTTGACGAAATGTTCGGCAAGCTCTATTTCGACACCGTCATTTACGACGCCCACGTGCTGCGCTTTTTGGTCGATACATTCGGCGCCGACCACGTGCTGCTCGGCACCGACCACTCCGGCGACATGTCGAGCTGGGAAGATGTGCCGGAAATCGGCAAGCTGGATTTTTTAAGCGCAGAGGAAAAGCGAAAAATACTCGGCGGCAACGCCGCGCGGCTGCTGGGCTTGGAATCATAGCTGCTCTTCGTACACATTTAACCGCGATGGTCAGCTAGAGGTGTGGAAACTCAAGGATTCACATTCATCGTCCATGACTCTGAGCGGGGCCGAATCTGGAATCAGCCAATCGCCAGCTATTTAAATATCGAGCGCCATTCTTTGAGCAGCCCTTCGTAGTCGGCCGCTCCTTCCGGTTGCACCGGATGGAGCTTGAGTTTTGCCGGACTGACTGACTGCGACGCGCCGGGCAAATCCGCGCGCGGCGAGACCCTGCCGGAGTCGCGCACCGTCGTTTGGCCTTCTTTCGACAGAGCGAAATCGACGAACAAACGCGCCGCTTCCGGATGGGGCGCATCGGCGGCGATGGCGATCGGATGGATCGAAACGATGATCGGATCGAAGGTGGTGATCCAGTCGACCGGCGCGCCTTCTTTTTTCATTTTGTCGATGCGCTCGCTAAAAGCCAATGTCAGCTCAAATTCGCCGGCGGCCATGAGCTGCGCGACAAGAGTGTGGCCGTCGCGATAGCGGATTTGCTGCGCCGCGAGATTTTTTAGAAACCTAACCGTGCGATCCTTGCCCCAGGATTCGATCAAGCCGGCGTACCATTCGATCTCATCGGTATCCATGCCGATTCGGCCGCGATAGCGCGGCTGCACCAGCTCTTCGTAATTGCGCGGCGGGTTTTTCATCAGCCCGGTATGATGGCTCCAGACGTAGTAGGTATCGTAAAGGTCGGTCCAAAATCCTTTGGGATCTTTGAACCCTTTCGGATAGGCCGCGCTTTCCGGCGAGATGTAAGGTTGAATCAGATTGCGCTTCCAGAGCTGATAGTAGCCGACGCCGCGCAGCGACGTAACATCGACGACCGGCCTGCCCGATTGCTTCTCGGCCATGATGCGCGGCAACAACGCCGTCTCACGATTGCGAAACAGCCTGACCTTGATGCCCGGATGTTTTTTTTCAAAAGCCTGAATCATCTTCTGGCTGTCTTCGATGGCCGTCGGCGTATACCAAACCACTTCGCCTTCCTTGAGCGCCTTTTCTAGGTTTTGCGCCGGCAGCGGGCCAACCGAGAGAACGCAATTAAGGAGCAAACTGACAGCGAGGCAGTGCGATTTTCGGATAAACATTCTCTCCTCCAAGCTCGACCAGAGTGATTTCGCTACCTCGTAACACAAGGCTTGCTCGTCGGTCAACGAAACTCTCCTGCTTGCACCTTATGAATGATTAATCGGCTTGCGCGCTCAGCGACAATTCACTAGACTCCCATCGTTTTCCAACCTGTGCAAAAAAACGATCAACGGGAGGATCAGATGGCGCAAGTGATTTCGGATGTGGCCGACATTTCAGGGCGGGCTGAAACTTGGAACATGCGTCTGTTGGGACACAGCGATCTGGCGGGTCATGGAGACGGCAGCCGCATCGACAAGAAAGGCAACTTTCTTTATATCGCGCATATGAAGAGCATGGCGGTTACGATCTTGAACGTCGAGGATCCCAGCAATCCTCGCGTCGTCAATCAGATCGCCAAGGCGCCCGGTGTCCATTCGCATAAGGTGCAAATCGTCGGCGATCTCATGCTGACCAATCACGAACGGGCGCCTTGGGAAAACGGACCCTATCAAGCCTGGACTGGAACTCTACGACCTCGCGCGACCTGACTCGCCGAAACCGATAAGCTTCTTTCCGACGGTTGAAAAAGGCGTGCACCGCTTTTGGTTTGCCGATGGCCGCTACGCGCACTTGCCAACTTCCGCTGAAGGTTTTTCCAATCGCATCTACAGCATCGTCGACGTGCAAAACCCGACGCGCGTCGAGGAAGTCGGCAGATGGTGGCTGCCCGGACTTTGGGCCGCTGGCGGGGAAACGCCAAGCTGGGACGCGAAAAAAAGCGTCTGGTGCCATGGCATCATCGCCAATGGCGATCGCGCCTATGTCGCCTATGAAGACGAAGGCTTCGCGATTTTGGATATAAGCACCGCATCTTCGCCGCGTCTGATTAGCCGTCTCGATCTGATGCCGCCTTTTCGCGGCCACACCCACACGGTCTTACCGTTGCCACGGCGCAAGTTGCTGATCGTCGCCGAAGAGTCGGTGCGCAACGGCGGCGCCGACGGTTACAAGATGGTTTGGGTCGTCGACGTTCGCGATGAAACCAAGCCGGTGCCGATCGCCGGCTTTCCGATACCGGAGGGGAATTTCTGCGAGCGCGGCGGCCGCTTCGGCCCGCACAACATTCATGAGAATCGTCCGGGCTCCAAAGACGACGACTTGCTGATTTACCTTTGTTACTTCAACGCCGGCATCCGCGTCGTCGATATCAGCAATCCCTTTAGGCCTACAGAGACAGGCTTCTTTATTCCGCCCACACCGCCGGGCCAGCCGGCGATTCAGATCAACGACGTTTACGTCGACACCGACGGTTTGATCTACATCACCGATCGAGTCGGCGGCGGTTTGTATATTCTGGAATACACCGGCCCGCGACCTACTCAACCCGACGACCGGGGCAGAGATTTGAGCGGGCGGGATTGGGGACTCTCGCATCCTGAGTTCATATAGGCGGCGCGACCGATCGGTTCGGGGAGGCATGATGGCAAAGATCTACGACCTGAGCGTCACGCTGCGGCCCGATCATTTGGAAAACAGCGAGCTTGAGCTCGATCGCATTTCGCACCAAGAGGCGGCGCGAATATTTGCCAAGCAGCATCAAATAAAAGTTTCCGATCTGCCCAATGGAACTTTCTTTGCCACCGAACGGATCGAGTTGCGCAGCCACTTGGGCACCCACCTCGACGCGCCCTATCATTTTTATCCCACCTCGGAGGGCAAGCCGGCAAAATTTATTGAAGAAGTGCCGCTCGATTGGGCTTTTGGCGACGGCGTGGTGCTCGACTTCCGTCATAAGAAGCCGGCCGAGCCGATCACCGAATACGATATCGCCGAAGCGCTGGAGAAAATCAGCTACACGCCGAAACCAGGCGACATCGTTGCGCTCTGGACCGGCGGCACGGACCGTTATGAAAATGACCCGCGCTTCGCCGAATCGGCCGCGGGCATGATCGGCGGCGCACTCAACTATGTTTTTCGCTTGGGCGTAAAAGTCATGGCCACCGATTCAGCGACCATCGATATGCCGATCGCGCTGATGACCGAACGCTTCGTCAAAGGCGACAAGGCGGCGTTTTTCCCGATTCATCGAGCCGGACGGCTTACCGAATGGACCCATGCGGAAAAGCTCGCGCATTTTGCCAGCCTGCCCAAGCCCTACGGTTTCAAGTTCATGTTTTTTCCGATCAAGATTTTACACGGCACCGGCGCCTGGATACGCGCCGTGGCCATCCAGGACGAATGGTTGAATGGGCGTCAAATTCAACTCGTCGATCTCAGTTTGCCGATCATGAACCACAGCTTCGAGCCCGAACAAAGCCACATCACCTTGATCGATCACGACCAAAACCAGCGTGCCAAAGCGAAACGCTTGCGCATGCTCGTGCCCGATATTGTCCATCTCGGCGCCATGGACATCGTCAATACTTACACCCACGCCGGCACGCACATCGACGCGCCCTATCATTTCGCGCCAGCAAGCAACGGACATAAGGCGCGAACCGTCGATGAACTGCCGTTGGATTGGTTTTATAATGACGCCGTGCTACTCGATTTCAGCGCCAAGCGAGCGAACGAAACAATCTCGCTCTCGGATATAAACGCACAACTGGAGCGAATCAGCTATCGGCTGAAAAGCCATGACATTGTGCTCATCCGCACCGGCGCCGCGGAGCAATTTAAAAACGATCCGAATTTCACCGACCTATCGATCCGGTTAGAACTCGACGCATTTCGCTGGCTCTTAGATCAGGGTGTGCGTGTGATCGGCTGCGATAGCGAATCGCTCGATGGTCCGATCACACCGATGATCGAGGCGTTACGCGCCGGCAGAAAAGAGCGGTTTTATCCGATTCACCAAATGGGCCGCGAGCGTGAGTTTTGTCTGATTCACAAGATGGATCTCAGCGGCTTGCGCGCAACTCATGGCTTTAAACTGGCCGCGTTGCCAATCAAGCTAGAGCGCTGCGGCGCGGCATGGACGCGCGCTGTGGCGCTTGTGCCAGCGTAAAGATAAAAAGCGGGAGGTCACAACCATGACGAAAAGCGAATGCCTCGCTACCGTGGGACTCCTATGCACCGCGCTGTTTTTTTCATCAAGCGCCACGGCTGCGGAAAAAAACCTATTCCAGCAACTGGTGGAGCGATCCCAAAGCGAGATGGCTAAGGCCAAAGGAAAGTTCTCGGTCGTGCTCGATCTATCCGCTAAGGAAGTCATGCCGATCGTCAAAATTTTTCAAAAGGAATTCCCATTCGTTAAGGAACCTATCTACAATCGAATGAACCGCACCGAGGAATTCCAGCGTCTGATCCTCGAGTCCAAAGCGGGACGACCGCCCGACTATGATATTGGACACGTTCAATTCGAGGCGTGGACTGAGCTGCGCGACGCCGGGATGTTTGTCAAGCCGCCGTTTCTTTACCAGCAGTTGGTCAAGGCGCTGCCGTCAGACTGGGGTTCTTTGGACCTAAGGGCGATCGACCCGGCAGGTTACTATGTCGCGGCCAGCGCGCTGGTTCGCATCATCGCCTACAACAAGACTATCGTACCGGCGAACAAAGTTCCGAAGAATTTGGACGACTGCCTGGACCCGACTTGGCGGGGAAAATTTCTCTATGGCACACGTCCTTTGATGGTGGCCCTGCAGCACGACAAAAAAACTCGCGAGACTCAACTAAAATGGCTCAAGGGGATTGTTGAAAATAAAGCGGTTTTGACAACCGGACAAACCGAAGGCCTCGAGAAAGTCGCGGCCGGCGAGTACGCGCTTTTCTGCGGCGTCAATTACAATACTACGATGCGTCTGATCGAGGACGGCGCGCCCATTGGCATCGCCTTCCCCGATCCCTACGCTCTCGATTTTGCCCATCGGATTCATGTTTTCAAATGGAGCGCCAGCCCCGCAACCGGACAGCTCTTTGCGCTCTGGATGGCGACCAAAGGTCAGCCGGCGGTGGAGCAACATACGCACCGTGGCTTTCCGTGGAATCCCCAGACGAGTGTCAACCGTCTTGCCAAGGGAAAGTACGCCGCGGTCTGCGAGTCGGCCTGCGCGGCTAAAATGGATCAGTACCTTGCCGAGCACGCAAAAATAATCCAATTGCCAGGAGGAAAAAACTGATTTAGTCCGTGACCGCAAAGAATGCGGCTTCACCGCGCTCGGCTCTTTGCGCTTGAAATCGTCTTAGCTTTACCGTCTCGTTCTTGTCTTCAATGAATTTCCAGCGAGCTGCACCGCAACTATGGCAACAAGCGCAGCGCCACTTCGCGCCTTGGCTTTCCGTCGGCTTTACCCTCTGGCTGATACTCGCTCCGCTTTTACTCCTGCTGATTTTTAGTTTCCGCCAAGGCAGCCCTTGGCAGCCCGGCAGCCTTACCGTCGAGAACTATATCGACGCCTATGGCAATCCGCGCACGTACACGATGCTCTTCAACACGATTGTTTTAGCGCTGGCGAGCACGTTTATCTCGCTTTCCATCGCGGTATTTTTTGCCTTCCTGACGGAGCGCACGGACATGCCTTTTAGGAACGTCGCCTGGGGGCTCATGCTCGTTCCAATGGCTGTGCCCGGTTTACTCTTCGGGGTTTCCTGGACGTTTCTGCTGTCACCCAAAATCGGCTTTATCAATATTTGGCTGCGCTCGCTGCTGGCTCTATTCGGCATCGAAATAACCGAAGGGCCGCTCAATATTTTTTCGCTCTGGGGGATGATCTTTCTCGAGGGCATAAGAGGTGTCACGACGATTTTTCTGATGGTCGTGGGCGCCTTCCGCGCCATGGACCCCAATCTTGAGGAAGCGTCACGGGTTGCCGGCGCCTCGGACCGCACCACTTTCTGGCGCATTTTTATTCCTCTGTTGACGCCGGCTCTGCTGGCTGCGGCGATCTACAGCTTCATGACCAGCCTAGAGTCCCTCGAGATTCCCATGATCATCGGCTTTCCGGCCGGCATCCATGTATTCCCCACCTACATATTTTTTTCGGTGCAGCGCTTCGTCCCGCCCAAATACGGGCTCTCCGCGGCGCTCGGCGCGACGTATTTAGCGCTTAGCATCGTGCTGGTCATTTGGTATCAGCGACGGATCAAAGAGAGCAGCCGCTTCGCGACGATCACCGGCAAGGGTTATCGCCCGCGTCTGATCCAATTGGGGAAGTGGCGTTACCCCGCCTTTTGCGCCTTCCTGATTTATTTTTTTCTCACCATCTTCCTTCCCACCGCCATATTGCTGTGGCGTTCCCTGGTGCGTTTTTATGTCAATCCATCATGGGCCGCGCTCTCGCAGGTGAGTCTCCGACACTACTGGACGGTTTTTAGCGAGGAACGGATCTTTCAGGCGCTGGTCAACTCGATCATCGTCGGCGCCGCTACCGCGACCGTGACGATGATTCTCTCGCTTGTCGTCGCCTGGGTGATCGTGCGGGGAAAGTCAACGGGCCGATCTCTGCTCGATGGGCTGACCTTCTTGCCCCATGCGATTCCGGGCGTGGTCATCGCGCTGGCGCTGATCATTCTTTACCTCCAGCCGCCGCTGAGTTACCTGCCGATCTACGGAACGATTTGGCTCATCACCATCGGTCTCACGGCGAGCTACATCGCCTTCGGCTCCAGGACCATGAACGGTGCGTTGATCCAAGTTCACAAGGAATTGGAAGAAGCGGCTGAAGTCTCGGGCGCGACCTGGGGCAGGATTCTTCGCGGCATCATGCTTCCGCTAGTATTGCCGGCATTCATCAGCGGCTGGATATGGGTCGCGTCCCACTCGCTGCGCTCCTTCTCGATTCCGTTGATGCTGGGCACCCGAAACAGCAAGGTGTTGTCGGTCATCATGTGGGATCTGTGGGAGCAAGGCCTTGCCGGCCCGACCGCTGCTTTAGGCGTCATGCTGATTGTCGCTCTGGCCGTCATTACCGTTAGCGGCAGATGGCTCGTCAGCCGGTTGAGCCGACAAGAATAATAAGAGAATCCATGAGGTACACATGAATTAATCGCGGCAAATTGACCTTGGCGGTTTTCGAAAGAAAGGATCGCAATATGAAGATCGACGTTCACGCGCACTATGTTCCAGAGCGCTGCTTACAGGATATGGAAGTGAAGGGAACCGACGGGCGTATCCAAGGCCTGCGCATCATTCAAGACGGCGCTCGTCAGGTCGCCTATACCAACAATGCCCACAACATCGGCTTCGATCCGCCGCAGATCTACAGCATCGAACGCAGGCTAAGGAAATGGCAGCCCAATGGGTGGACATGCAGGTGCTATCGGTTCCGCCGTTCTTATTCTTCTACGGCATCGATGCCGCTCAGAGTCTCGAGCTGTGCCGGAAAATTAACAACGCATTTGCTCAAACCGTCAACGATCATCCCACACGTTTCATCGCGCTTGCCAACCTGCCGATGCAGGACCCGCAGATGGCGGCGCGCGAGTTGGAACGCTCGGTGCGCGAGCTGGGACTCAGCGGCGCAGAAATTTGCAGCAACGTGAACGGCAAGAATCTCGATGACAAAAGCTTCGCGCCTTTTTATGCCAAGCTGCACGAGCTCGACGTGCCGGTCTTCATTCATCCGTCAAACATTCTGGGAGGCCAGCGGCTCAGCGCCTATCACCTGCAAAACTTGATCGGCAACCCAACCGACACCGCGGTGGCCGCCGCGAGCCTGATCTTCGGCGGCGTTCTCAAAGAGTTCCCCCGCTTGAAGTTCTATCTTGCCCACGGCGGCGGCTCCTGCCCCTTCATTCGCGGCCGCTGGGAACATGGCTGGCAGGTGCGGCCCGAGGCACGGGCAAATATCGATCGGCCGCCCAGTGAATACTTTCGGTTGCTCTGCTTCGATTCGCTGGTCCATTCCGTGCCGGCGCTCAACTATCTGGTCGAGACCGTCGGCGCACCGCGGGTGATGATGGGAAGCGACTACCCTTTTGATATGGGCGACAAGAACCCAGTCGAGCCCATCGCCTCCCTACCCCATTTATCAGATGACCACAAAGAGATGATCTTCGGCGGCAACGCCGCGGCGCTTTTCAAGATCGGCACAATTATTTGACCGCAGAGAGCGCACTGAGGCGATGCGGAAAGCAACGAAGAAAAAGTTTTAACCGCAAAGAACGCAAAGAGGAAATCTCATAGGTAATCCCTTGGAGACTTCCATCGCCCAAGCGAGCTGGGCGACGATGCGATCAGGTTCCCGTGATCAACGCGGTCGATGGGCTCTCGACCGAGGCCGAGGAAAAAGTCCTCGGTGGCAATGCCGCCATGTTGTTAGGATTGGCGTGACAAGTCGCTCAAACGAACTGCCGGTCGAGAAGCGCTTAGTCGCCGATGCCGGGCTTCGTGCCGGCCGGCACCGCTTCGACGATGATCCCGCCCGGCGCGCTGAACTTCACGACTTTACCGGGTTCGCTCACGACCTTGCAGCCAAATTTGCTGACTTCGGCGATGCACTTTTCCACGCTTTCCACTTCGACACCGAAGTGATCGATGGCCGGCTGCTCATTTTTACCGCTGCGGATTTGATTGATGGCGATATGCACCGTGCCGTCGGTGAGATAGCGTACTGTGCTTCTCAGTCCCGGAACTGTGACCGGTTTGAAACCAAATACCTTGCTGTAAAATTCACTGGCCTTGTCGATATCTTCTACTCTCATTGCGAGATGAACTATTCGCGCCATGTTTTTCCTCTCATCCTTTTAGTGACCGGTCGAACCTATAAACCTAAATGGTACACCTGATTGACGTTATCGCGGCATAGCTTGCGCTTCGTCACATCACTAGCACCAGCGAACGTCTTCTCGGCGATCTGATGCGAGTATGGCCAGGTGCATGCCGCGTGCGGATAGTCGCTCGCCCACATAAAGTTATCCTCGCCATAGATCGGCGTGGTCAATACGGCGGCGCGATCATCCATGAATGTGAACCAGAGATTGCGAGTAAAATATTCGCTCGGCGGTAACTGCAATCGCAGATCGTCGCCGAGCTGAGTGCCGTGGGCCGTCTTCTTCGGTCCGTACTGATAATCGACCTGTTGGACGATGATTCCCACCCAGCCGGCTTCAAACTCGGTGCAAATCACTTTGAGCTTAGGATGGCGGTCGAACAAACCCGAGAAAATCATCTGGCCGATCACGGTCTTGATCACCGTCTGGCGCGAGTGCTGAAAGAAACCCGGCCACTCGTCGGCGCTGTTGAGCTTTTCAAACCAACGGCGCGACGCGCCGCCTTGGAGCTGTCCCGGAGTGAATGACCATCAGCATGCCGGTCTCTTCCGCGGCATTCCAAATCGGTTGGTAGATCGGATTGTAGTAGGCATCGCCTTTTATGCCAGGCGGAATCTGCACGCCTTTGAAACCCATCTTGGCGTACTCGTGGATATCCTGCGCGGCCTGCTCGGGATCGATGATCGAGAGCAGCGGAATACCGATCAGCCGCTTGGGGCTCTGCTGGCAAAAATCGTGCAGCCAAAAATTATAAGAGCGAAAACAGGCGCGCTGAAAAGCCGCATCGGTGAGCACGTAAAAAATCCGCGCCCAACTGGAAAATAGCACCTCCGCCTCGACGCCGTCGCGGTCTTGTTCTTTCACCCGCACCGCCGGCTGCCAGGAGCCGGGATGATCCTCATAGCGAAAGCTCTCGCGAAAGCCGCTGATCGTTGCGTCGTCGACTTGATCGACCGACATGCCGGTGACACCTTCAGGTTTGCCGACGAGAAAACCGACGGAGGGATTGTAGCAAGGCGATGGTTTCAATCCTTCGGTCACCAGCCATAGTCCCTTTTTACCGTCGAAGTTTTCGACCACTTTCGGCGCGCGGTCGCCATACTCTTTTTGCACTCGGTGCCACGCTTCCGGCGGGTCATTCAAGTGACCATCAGCTGAGATAAGTTTGAAATCCGCCATCGAACTTTCCTCCTTCGCTTACGCTGAAGAATTTTGCATCGCTCACGTTCCCTTTTCCGCGCTCGGGAAACCATAGGCCTCGACGATGCGTTTGACCCATTGGTCGAGATTTTTCTGCAAATCCCAAGTCAGCGATGACAGGGGTCTACCACGAATCATCGTATGCAATTGCGAGCCGGCAACATAGACGGAGCCGTCAGCGGGACCGTATTTGTCGAGAATCTCCTGGCCTTCGGTGGAGACTTGAAACTCCATCCACAGAAGCGCCGCATGAGGATGAACAGCTATGCTAAAAACTCCGTCGGCGGCGCCAAAGCGCACCGGCACGGGCTCTAGAAATTGCAATTCTAAGCTCTTGTTCAAGTCTTTTGCTTGCGCCTCAAGAACGCTCGAAACGTTCAGCCCCATGAAGAGGGAATATTCTCCCAGCGCCATTGACGCCAGCGTTCGGCTGCCGCGAACCCAGACGGGTTTTTGCTCAGCGATTTTGCGCGCGAAATCCAAAGTTTTCTCTAGGCCCCAGGCCGGTACTAAGTTGGCCACGGACAATGGCCGGACATCGACGACGAATTTTCGTCCTTTAAACTCCGGCTTGAGAAAACCTTCCCATGTCGTGGGAACTTTATCCGCGGCGATCAGCTTCTTATTGTACGCCGCGACAGCGACCTGGGTTCCCTTGGAGACAATGTTTCTGTTATTGGAGTCGACTACCTTCGCCGGGATATTAAGCACACCTTGCTCCGCCATGCCGAGGATGTCGAACTTTTTTAAGAACGGTGGATACTCGGCGTAAACCTGATTCGAAATATGCACCGTATCCCAGCGCTTGGCCCGGCCCGCTTTCATCTCGAGAATGAAGCGCTGATACTCATCCGTGCCGCCGATTTCCTCCGCGGTAACCTGAATGAATGGATATTTTTTTCTAAAGGCCTCGATCATCGCCCGCTTTGATGCGCCTTCGAGAAACGTCAGCGCTTCGAGCTTGGCTTCTTCCTTCGCCTTTGCGACAATTTCATCCTTGCTGGTAAAAAAAACGAAGCCCTTCGATTCGGCGTCTTGTTTCGCCTTCGCCAGATTTGGCGACGCGGCCGCGGCCAAAGCGCGAGAATAACCCGTCCAGCAGTAGATGAAGAACAAAGCCAAAAACAATAATCTCTTCACGGCAGCCTCCGAAATTTGCTCACTCGATCCTCTACTCCATCCCTTTGCGATATCTTCCCACCGGCACAATCTCCGCAACCGTTCCCCCCGGCGCGCGAAACTTTACCGGCGCCTTGTTAGGATCGCTGAGGATCTCGCAACCGAACGCGCGGATCTGTTCCACATACTTAGCCATATCCTCCACTTCGATCGCGAAATGATGAATGCACGGACCCCGACCCGATACCTGAGCCATCGCGGTATCTTCATTATCGTAGCGCAAAAGCGTTAGATTGATTTCACCGTCGCTGAAGCTACCCCGCGCGCGATTATCCGAGCGAGATTTTCCCGTCGGCACGAAGCCTAGAGCTTTTTCATAGAATTGAGCGGACTGCTCGATGTCTTCAACTTTGACAGCGATATGAGCGATACGCGCCATAGAATTTCCTCCGGGTTAATCGAATGCAGATTGTATATATAGGTAACGTCGCAGTAATATCTCAACCGCTATCACCGACGCAACTGCCAACAACTTTATTTGCGATGGCCACCGAACAGATTCACACCTACTGCGCCATGTGCACCTCGCGCTGCGGCGTCATCGCCACCGTCGAGAACGGCAGGTTGACTCAAGTCGGCGCCGATCCTGATCATCCAAACGGCTGCATTTGCGTCAAAGGCACCACCGCGCCAGAGATCGTCTACGCGCCGGATCGAATCCAATTTCCGCTGGTGCGCACACGAGCGAAAGGCGATCCCGATCCCGGCTGGGTCAGAATCACGTGGGAACAAGCGCTCGATCTCGCTGCCCTTAAGCTCAACCGCATCAAAGACAACCATGGCCCCGAAGCCGTGGTCTTTTCGCGCGCAACAACCGCGGGCACCGCAGCAATTGACTTCGACGGCTGGTTGCAGCGATTGGCAAACGCGTTTGGCAGTCCGAATCTGCTGACGTCGAATCACATCTGCACCTGGAACCGCCGGGTCGGCTCCAAGTACACCTACGGCAGCACCATGCCGCTGCCTGACTTCGATAATACCGAATGTATGCTTATCTGGGGCGTCAACCCGCCGGCGACGTCGCCGGCGCAAGCCGTGCGCATCAACCGCGCCAGAAACCGCGGCGCGAAATTGATTGTCATAGATCCGCGCAAAACAACTTTAGCGGCGAAAGCGGACAGATGGCTCCGCGTCCGTCCGGGAAAAGACGGCGAGCTGGCAATGGCGATGATCCATGTCCTGCTCGAAGAAAATCTCGTTGACGAAGAATTCGCTCGCACGTGGACTAATGGTGCCTTCTTAGTTCGCTCGGACAATAATAAACTCTTGACTGAAGCTGACGTGCGAGCGGATGGAAATAGAGCCGAGTGGATGGTGTGGGATGATCAAGACGGATCACTCGTGTGGCAGCAAGCAAAAATTCCCGCGCTCTTCGGCGCGTATCCAGTGAAGCTACTGGCCGGGCAAACCGTAGAGTGTCGTCCGGCGCTTCAATGGCTGAAAGAAGCGGTGGCGCAATTCACGCCCGAGCGATCGGAAGCGATCACCACTGTGCCAGCAGAAGAAGTCAGAAAAGCGGTTCGCCTGTTCGCCAGTCACAAACCCTCCAGCTATTGCACTTGGGTCGGTCTGGAACAAGACAATGACGCGATGCACACCAACCGAGCGGTTTGCATCTTCTACGCACTCACCGGCCAGTACGATAAGCGCGGCAGCAACGTGCTCTTTGCAATCACACCGACCAATCCGATCACCGGACGAGAGCTGCTACCGAAAGGAAAAGCTCAACTGCGGCTCGGCAGGGACAAACACCCACTCGGTCCGCCGGCCGATCCAGGACTCGTGCAAGCAGCCGAAGTTTACGACGCGATCCTCACCGCCAAACCGTATGCCATAAAAGCCGCGGTCTTATTCGGCACCGATCCATTGTTGGGCCACGGCGATCCGCTGCGCGGCAAAGCCGCGTTAGAAGCGCTCGACTTCTACGTTCACGTCGACACGACAATCAATCCCAGTGCAATGGTCGCCGACTTGATTCTGCCAGCAACAACCTGCTGGGAGCGCGAAGCGCTGCTGCCATCGTTCGAGATGGCTGAGGATACACTGAATTGGGCGCAGTTGCGGCCTGCCGTAGCGAAACCTGTTGGCGAGTCGCGGTCAGAAGTCGGAATCATCTTCGATTTGGCCAAGCGTCTGGGCATCGCCCAACACTTTTTTGACGGAAACATCGAAGCCGCGCTGGCGCATCAACTCGCGCCCTCAGGCCTCACGACCAAACAACTGCGAGCCAATCCGGTCGGCATGCGCGCCCCGGTCACAACTCGGTACGAAAAATACGCCGAGATCGATTCGTTGAACGGAAAGCCGCGCGCTTTCGATACACCGACAGGGAAGATCGAGATTTACTCCGCGACATTCGCCGCAGCGGGTCATTCACCTTTGCCGCAATTCGAAACCAGCGGTCAATCCAACAATGAATATCCACTGACCCTAACTTTTTTCCGAGACATCCACTTCTGCGACGAACAACACCGCAACATCCCGCGCCTGCGCCGCGCCGTACCCGAGCCGTTCGTTGAAATTCATCCAACAACGGCGGAAGCGAATGAAATTGCCGAAGGCGACTGGATTATTCTCGAAACGAAAACAGGAAAAGTGAAACTTAAAGCGAAATTAAACGACTCATTAGACCCGCACGTCGCCGCCACCGTCTACGGCTGGTGGCAAGCCTGCCAGGAACTCGGACTCATGGGCCAAGACGCGTTCAGCCAGAATGGCGCCAACACCAATCTCTTGATTCCGAACAGCGACAATGACGCGATCAGTGCGTCGGTTGCCCATCGCGGCCAACGCTGCCGGGTGATCAAAAAATAGTGGGACGCTCAACAAAAATCGCGGGTTTATGGATTTGCGAGAGATCGGATCGAACATTTTTCGATCGTACAGATAGGTTCTGCAGTATTATCTTTTTTAGACTTGTAAGATGCTATTCGACATAAGTCATGGTCAGGTTAATCGAAAATATCCGGCTTCTGATCGCAGTGATCGCAGCCGGGACAGCGACATCGCTCTGTCCATTCGTGCTTGCAGTTTTCATACTTGCGACCGATTCACGAGTAGACAACTTGGGACGGATTGACAACGCACCTTGGCGAGCGGCGTTCATACTTATGTTCTTGTCACCTGTAACTATTATTTTATGTGGTTCCTTCTTTCTGGCTATTTCTGCAGGGTTGAAGGATTTCTTCCGTTATTCGTTCGCGCTCTTATTACAGTTTCAGCCATCTACGCATTCTGCCTCGGTTCCGTTTTCGCGATACAAGGCTACGAGGTAGGCGGGTTTTCAGACGCCGTCATTTCATTCGCAACTTTTGGAATTGGCACTTTCTATGCCTGCTGGTGGGGTCTGCGGTGTGGCATCGTTTTACCCCGTCGTGGTTCGCCTAACCCGCAATTAGGCTGCTGCGCACCTGTAAGGAATCTTTTTGCGCGCGCTGACATTACTGTTAACCCGATCATGGATTCAATCCCAAAAACAATTCCTCCACTACCATCCCCTTCGTCATCAATCCCTGTCCAACGAATTTCCGACGAATTGTTCCACATTCGCACAATTCTTTTATAGACCAAATGGCCACGGATCGGATCTAAGAGATTCTCATCCTCTTCCGACGCCTACCGACCCCAGGCTAGCCACAACCAATTCGGATCGGCATAGAATTCACTCCAAGCTCGGTTGGCCCCGCCGAATGCTTTGAACAAACTCCCCTGGAGCCAGCATATCGTTCGGCGCAAAGTCGGCGATACTACCGACCGTATACGATCACGTTCGCTTTGCCTTCCCGTTTATTTGTACTGCGGTAGTTGAACTCAATTTGAGTAACGCTCCTGACGTCGCCCGGAAGGTCGATTACCAACGGCGGGCCCTCGTTTGAAAACGCGTATCTAATATTGGGTCTATACGTTTCCCCGTTGGCGAAGTGTATGATCATTTCACGCATTTCTAGATCACCGCCCGTTACTACAAACCGTAATTGGCGATACCGTCCCTCGCCGCGTGGAACGGAGATGGCATCATGGTCCTGAACAAAAAGCGCTTCGCCGGTGCCAATCTGTTGCCATCCGCCACCTCCACCTCCGCCGCCATCGACTACGATGCAGGCCGACATCCACAGCATTGCAACACCAACAAGACCCAGTCCTACCCATTTTTTCATAATCGTCTCCTTGTCTATTTATTCACTATCGATTGGCCCAATTCGCTGTCAATTGTGGTCTATAGCTTCGCTTTTTAACATGTAAAACTACTTTGACTACAATACTCCCTCCCACGTCATTCCCAATCTGCTATTTTCTATTTTTATCTCCTCTGGTTTGAGCAAACCATTTCACGAGCGCCGCTTGACAGCCTAGTCGTCAGGTCAGTGCGAGCAGATCGGTAAGTTCCCGAATGTTGGCCAGCGCTTCAATTTTTCGAGTCGACTGTATAATCTGCTCGACCTTTTCCCTACCAAGAATGGGTTCCAACAGCCACGCGGCTTTTTTCTCAACCTCATCCGGACTCATCGGATTTTCCGGCCGACCGCGGCAGCCGATCACGTGCTCGTGAAAAACCTTGCCGTCCTTCAAGGTAACTTCCACGAGTCCCTGAAAACGATGGCCGGACCGTTCCATCGTTTCGTCGCCGATCAGTTGCACTTTCTCTTTGAGTGCGAGCACGCGCGGGTTTTGAAAGCGCTGATAGTCATGCGCCGACTCGAAGCTGAGCTTGCCGTCGATCAGAATCGACGCGACCATGTACTGAACGTTAACGTCCGGCATCTTGCGATTGTTGACCGTGCGTGCACCGCTTTCGGGAATGCGGACAACGACGTTCTCGATTTCGTCCGCCGCGATCGTCTGCTTGGAAAGCATCGTCAAGGTCGCATCAACCGTCTCCATCATCGGCGATCCCACCGGATATTTCTTGATCAAACAACTGGTAATCGTGAAACGTTCACCGAGCTCGGCGAGGAGCTTCGCGGGATCGCAAGGCGCATAGGTTTTGATGATACCCTGATCGCCTTCGAGCACGTCACGATTGCCGGTAAAACCGGACTTGACCAAGAGCGCCGACGTCACGCCGTTGCGCGCCGGCATGGCGGCATAGTCGAAAGCTTTTTCGATATGATCGTCATCGCCTACCCAAGCACGCGACCCCGACGCCTGCTGCGCAGCGTAGGAGATCGCATAGCGAAGCTGCAAAGCGTCGAGATCCGCCAGCGCGCTCGCCGCCGCGGCGCAACCGAACGTCGCGCCAAAGCTCGTCGATCGCGGCTCGAACGCTTGATGGAAGCGAAAGCCGATGTCGTAACCGAGGATTACCGCGCGTAGCAGCGCCTCGCCGCTGCGATTGTTTAATTCACCCATCGCCAATGCTGCCGGCACAATGGCGCAGCCGGGATGAAGCTGGCTGTTTGAATCGTCAGTTTCGTCGGCATGACCCGACATACCATTGGCGAAAGCGGCCATGATCGATGTCGTTTTGAAATTGGCGCCCAACACGCTGCACTCTTCCTTGCCGCCAAGCGCTCGCGCATGCTGCAGACCGAGCTTGCCTGGCTTCAAAGTCGCGCCCGACACAATCGCGGCAAGCGAATCAAGCAAATGGCTTTTGCCTTTTTGGATCACTTCTGCCGGCAACTGCGCATGACGCGCCGCCAACATATATTCAACCAAGGAATCGATGATCTTTGCCATGAAAACTCCTTTTCCCCTTCTATTCCCGCACGCGTTTCACTGTCAATACGACGTTGACACAGCTTCTTCTGGCGCGCTATATCGTGGCAGGGTTAGTTTTCAACGATCATACACCCGAATGGCTCATTCTTCCGTACGAAGGGAGTTCTTATGAGTGGACGAATTAAGAACCCAAGCCGGCGAAGATTCCTGCGCGACGCCGCCCTCACGAGCGCCGCATTGGCGGCCTCGCCACTGGCGCATCCGGCGAAATTGTTGGCCCAATCGGCAAACCGCAGCCGCGTCATCATCGCCCATGGTGTGGGTGTTTATTCGTTAAATCCCTATGCTGTAAATACTTCGCCGCTGGTGGCCGCTTGGGGCTCGGTGATGGAGCCGTTAATCGACGCGGACTACGAGAAACGCGGTTACAAAGGCGTACTCGCCGAGTCGTGGGAAATGAAGGGCACCAAGCTGCATTTCAAACTACGCCGTGGTGTGCGCTTCCACGATAGCACGACGTTTACCAGCAAAGATGCCATGGCTTCGTTCAAACGCATTCTTACCGACAAAGCGAGTCTACAGGCGCCCAATCTGGCCAACGTCAAAGAAATGGACGCGCCCGACGATTACAATTTCATCGTCACGCTAAAGCAACTCGACGCCAATGCCCTCGAAGACATCAACGGCCGCGTGATCATGAAACAAGCGGCGGCAGAAAAAATGGGCGAGCTCGACAATCGCCCCATCGGCACCGGGCCGTTTAAGTTTACCAGTTGGGAACGGAGCGGCCAGTTCGTCGTCAGGCGCAATGACAATTACTGGGGCCAGCCGGCGCGCATCGACGAGGTCGTTTACCGCGCGATCCAAGAAGACTCGGCGCGCATCGCCGCCCTCGAGGCCGGCCAGGTCGACGTCATCAGCAACATTCCACCCCACGAAGTCGCCCGGCTCAAGAGCAATCCGCGGCTGCGAGTGCAGCCGGTGCAGGGGCTGCGGCCGATCTTTCTGGTATTGAGCCCGGCCTACAAACCGCTCGACAATGTCAAAGTGCGCCGCGCCATCACCCACGCCATCGATCGCGAGCGCATCATCAAGCATATTTTGGAAGGCAATGCGTTTCCCCTGAGCGGACTGCTGAGTCCGCAGGTTTTCGGCTACGAGCCGGGCGCAAAAGCATTCAACTTCGATCCTGATAAAGCCAAGCAGCTCTTGAGCGAAGCCGGTTTCGCCAACGGTTTTGAAATCGATTACTACAGCCCGACCGGACGTTATCCGAAGGACCGCGAAGTCGCGCTGGTGATCGTCGAACAGCTCGCGAAAGTCGGGATCAAAGCCAATCTCAAAACGCCCGAATGGGCGATCTTCAACACCGACTACAAAAACGGCAAGTATCCCATCTACTTAACCGGACGCGGCAGCTTGACCGACGCCGACGCGCTGTTTCAGCAATATTTTCGCACCGGCAATACCCGCCGAGTGCTCGGCTACAGCAACCCCAAGCTCGACGAGATCCTTGACGCCGAGCAGCAAACTTTTGATTCGAAGAAACGCGAAAAACTCTTGTGGGACGCGCACCGGATGATTTTGGATGACGCGCCGGCCGTGCCGCTGTGGAACGCCATGGATATCTATGCCCACCGCGCCGATCTGGTCTGGACCGCGCCGCCGGATGAAAAAGTGCAGATGAAGCGGGCGAGTATCAAAGGGAAATAGGGCGGCGGCTGTTGCTCTTCGCTTGTGTTGCACTTCGTCTATCGCGACCGCGCGCTGCGGTCGATAGCCATGAGCAATTTTCCGACCTGCGGCCGATCACCCGGATCTTCACTGCGATGCGCGAATAGAATATTTCCCTCGCGGTCGAGCACGAAGTCGCCGCCGGACTGGTAAAAATCCTCGTTGCCATAATCGCGGCGCTGCAAGCCTTTGCCCACCAGCTTGAGATATAGCTTGAACATAGCCGGTGAAAAGACGCGCCACCATGACAATCGTTTCAATGCGAACGCCGCATAGGCTTTGCGCTCGCGATCGGCGAGGATTGTAAACGGCCAGTGATGATAGTCGATATAGGGAGACAGCTTGCCCAGCTCGGCGAACGAGACGACGACGATCGCAACGCCGCGGCGGTCAAATTCAGCTTTGAATGCGCTCATCTCGACGAGATGAGATTGGCAAGGCAGTCACGCCAAGTGGCGCAAAAAAATAACCAGCAGCCGGTCGGTGAAATGGTGCGTCAGATGCGTTGGCGCGCCATGACGATCGAATAGCGGCAAATTGACGATATCAATTTTTTCCATACCGTTGAAGCGAACAAAAACTTGGGCGCTCGGCCTGGGGAAATAATTCGCGAGCGTCGTAAGCGTGATTCTTCGTAGAACTGGGCAAAAAAAAAGGGCGCCCCGACCTAGCGCCCCTTTCGATCAGATTTAGCAGCTAAAAACTACCAGCGATTACGGCCACCGCCGCCGCCACGTCGCTCACCACCCCGGTCACCGAAACCGCCCCCACCGGCACGTTTTTCCTGCGGGCGGGCCTCGTTCACGGTCAAGTTGCGGCCGTCAAGGTCGGTGCCGTTAAGCGCCTGAATCGCCTTCTGAGCTTCTTCATTGGACGCCATTTCGACAAATCCGAAGCCGCGCGAACGGCCCGTGAACTTGTCCGTGATCACGCGGGCCGACTCGACGGTCCCATGGGTGGAAAATAGATCCTGGAGTTGCGCATCAGTGGTCGCGTAGGGCAATCCACCAACATAAATTTTACTGCTCATGTCCTCTCCTTATGAGAAAGTTTGTGGTCTTTTCCTTGAGAACCTGATCACGGCTGGAAGCAGAACATGGAAAGATAGACACGCTCTGGTCGGTTGGTCCGCGTGGCACCGAATCGCAAGGGAAGACGCCCTAGACCTTCAACTCTACTTTTCATCGGCACTATCAGAAGGCCCCATACTGAAGTGTACAAAAAGCTTACCCTAAATCGCTGTACCCGTGCAACCCCCATTCTGGGGTTCAACGTAAACGATGGATAGCCCACTTTTCCGCGCCGACCAGTTGCGCCGATGGCTGGTTTCGTACTAAGAGGGCAGATGAAAATCCAAAGGAGGAGCGTTCTATGTATCAGACTAACCAATACGAAGGCATGATCGCCGAAACGATCACCATGCAAGGATACAAAGGTGACACGATCAACGCGTACAGCGCCCGCCCGCTCGGCGCCGGACCCTTTCCCGGCATGGTTTTGATCCACCATGCGCCCGGCTGGGACGAGTGGTATCGTGAATGTACCCGCAAGTTTGCCCATAACGGCTACGTAACGATTTCGCCCAACCTTTACTTCCGCGACGGCCACGGCACAGCGGAAGATGTCGGCGCCAAAGTGCGTGCCGCCGGCGGCGTACCCGATGATCAAGTGCTCGGCGACCTCGACGGCGCCAATAAACTGTTGCGTTCACTGCCTTACGTCAGCGGCAAGGTCGGCGTTTTTGGCACTTGCTCCGGAGGCCGACACGGTTTTCTCGCCGCGTGCAAAAACAAGAACTATGACGCCTTGGTCGAATGCTGGGGCGGCAACGTCGTGCAAAAACCGGAGGAGCTAACGCCGAAGCGTCCAGTCGCGCCCATCGATTATACCAAAGATCTGCCGTGCCCAATGATTGGCATTTTCGGCAACGACGACAAATCGCCGGCGCCGGATCAGGTAAATCGACATGAAGAGGAGCTCAAGAAGCACGGCAAGAATTATGTTTTTCACCGCTACGACGGCGCCGGCCATGGCTTTTTCTACTACGACCGTCCGGCGTATCGTCAGGAACAAGCAGTGGATGGCTGGAAAAAAGTTCTCGCTTTCCTGGAAAAGAATCTTAAGTAACCGGTGAAAGGAGAATCGAACCATGTGCACGATGATTACTCATCAAGCGAAGATCGAAGGGCGCGGCAAAAGTGGTGAGGATTGGTTTGAAGTGCGCGAAGCGAACGTGTCCTACGATCATCCGTATGACCTGCCGCTCGAGCACGCGCTCAATATCGACTTCGTCAACGAAGCTCAAGGGCCAGGTGCCCGTGTCGCCGTCGAACTCAGCATCGACGCCGCGCGCAAGCTGGTTCAAACTATCGAAGCAGTTCTAGCTCAGGCGGAAAAACAGGGCGTGGCAGAAGACCGACTCCAGACCGCACATTCCTAATCCTATCCGGCGCGCGCCAGACGACTATTCAGCAACCGTCTGGCGCGCGCCGTGTCGCTTTTCATTATTCCACGCGTTATAGTAGCGCTAATCTTCCGCACCCATTTTCATCTCGTTGGCAAATTCCGCTGAAATAAATTCCAGCTCGGATCCCGAAAAACCCGTCCGGCCTTGGTCGGCGCTGCTGATCCGCGACTATCGATTGCTTTGGATCGCCAGTTTATTGAGTTCCCTCGCCGGGCAGATTCGCAACGTTTCAACACTGTACCAGGTCTACGACATCTCCGGCTCGGCATTTAATCTCGGGCTCACCGGTTTTCTCGAGACCTTGCCGTTCATCATCTTCGGTCTTTATGCCGGCGCCGTGGCCGACGCCTTCGATCGCAAGAAACTACTGGTGGCGAGCATCCTGCTGCAATTGGTGCCGAACCTCTGTCTTGGGTTCCTCACCGTAACCGGCGCCATCCAGGTGTGGCATATCTACGCCCTCGGTTTGCTCGGCTCGTTTGTCGAAGTTTTTAATTGGCCGGCGCGCGCGGCGCTGATTCCGCGCCTGGTGCCGCAGTCCATGCTAATGAACGCGATGGTGGTCAATACGACGATCCTGCAAACCAGCTTTCTCATCGGACCGACTATCGGCGGCTTCTTGATCGAACACGGCGGCCTGGCCACGGCCTATTTCACCAGCACGCTGCTGTTTGTCCCCGCAGCGATGGCGATCTTTTCGGTACGCACATCGGGCAAGATCGAAGGTCCGCGCCGCCAGGTGAATTTACGAAGCATCGTCGAAGGCATCGAGTTCATTTGGATTCAGCGCATCATACTTTCACTTTTTCTGCTCGATTTCGCCGTCGTGCTGGTCGGTTTTTATCGGCCGATCCTGCCGATCTTCGCCGCCGACGTATTCAAGACCGGCGCCACCGGCCTCGGCTTGTTATACGCGGCGCCATCCGTCGGGTCGCTTCTCGGCACCCTCGCTTTACTCATGGCCGGCAACGTCAAGCGCAAAGGCGTGCTCGTCATCATCGCCGCGCTATTCTTCGCCGGCGCGCTGGCACTATTGGGAATCTCAGAAACGTTTGCGATGGCGGTAGTCGCGGTGGCGATTTTGGGATTCGCCGATTCGATCAGCGTCGCGATTCGGCGCACGGTGGTTCAGCTTTTGGCGCCCGACGGCATGCTCGGCCGCGCCGCGAGCTTGATCACCGTGTTCGCTCAAACAACCAATGGTTTGGGCGCGCTGCTCGCCGGCATAGCCGCCCAACACCTGGGCGCGCCGAACGCATTGCTCTTCGGCAGCGGCCTGTGTTTTTTGATGATTCTCGCCATCTGCCTCGCCATCCCACAGCTATGGCGCTATCGGTCGTAACTCTCCGAGCTAGAAGACGTTCAACAATCTATGATCTCAAACTATCTGACTTTAACTCGTCCTTTTTTTAATTTTTCGCCGGTTTCGAAGTGGCGGCCTTGGACAGCGAGCTCGGCTTCTTGATCGAGTTCGTCGCTCCACTGGCCGAGCGAGTAGCCGAACCACGGCATCTGCGGACGAAGCTTAGGCAACTCTAATTCCTCCCAAATTTTGCGCGCGTTCTCCATGTACTCGCGCTTGGGCAGCGACACCGGCGGGAACGGTTCTTTCAAGATCGCGTTGCAAAGCATCGCCGATTCATCTGCCGGCAAATGGTATGACACCACGTCGGTGCCCTTGACTTCATGCTCGTAAAGAAACGGTGGAGCATGGCCCTTTTCCATGCCGGGAACGATATGGACATCCTTATGCGGCTTCATGCGGTAACACATGGCCCAGAAGACCGCGGCTTCGTTGGACGGGTCGATGTCCTCATCGACCGCGACGACGATCTTGCCGACGCCGGGATGAAACGAGCAGGCGGCGTGCAGTGCGCGCCACACTTCGGCTTCGTTGGGCCGGCGCATCTGAATGATGACTAATTTATAAGTGTTGGTCAGCGGCTCATGCATTTCCACGCGCAATACCGATGTAATGCGGCATTCATCGCGCAGATGGACGAGCATCAAGCGGTCGTAGCCGATCTTTCGAATGACCGAGGACTCGCTCGGTGTCAATTGGCTCAGCCACGAAGTATAGATCGCGTCTTTGCGGTGCGTGATCGCGGTCACGTCCATGAATGGATTGAGCTGGCGCGGATGCATATAGCCATGCGACTCGCCGAACGGACCTTCGGGCTCGATATACTCGGTATTCAAATAGCCCTCGATGACGATCTCGGCGTCGGCCGGCACCATGATGTCGTGAGTCTTGCACTTGACCATTGGGATCGGCTCGCCAGCGAGGCCGCCGGCCACACCCATCTCATCGACGCCGTAAGGAATCTTTTGCACCGAAACATAGGACACGATCGGCGGTGCGCCGATCACGAGCGCAGCGGGCAAATGCACGCCCTTCTGCACCGCCTTCTGCCAATGGATGTAGATGTCTTGACCTAATCCCGAAGGAAACACGCCGACGCGCCGGCCGGCTTTGATCTCACCGCGGTAGTTGCCGATATTTTGAATCCCGGTGTCGAGATCCGCGGTGATCCAGTGCGAGCAAGTCGTGTACGGCCCGTTGTCAAAACCCGGCGTCGAGATCGGCACTGGGAAGCGGTCCAAAGCGTTGCCTTCCTTGTCCAATTCGGCGCCTTGAATCACCACATCCTGGCATTTCGCTTGGGTCACCGTGACTGGATTTATAGGTTCCGCCAATGCCTTTTTCCAAAGCGCGTCCATCTCCTCGCCGCTGTTGCAGCCCATGCCGAGATAGTAGATCTCCGGCTTCCCCGCCAAGGCGCCGACGACCACCGGCATATCGTACTTGCGCCCCTTGGCGTCGGTGACGTTTTCAAATAACCACGCCCGGCGATCCTCTTCCGCCAATCCACGATACTGCCAACGAACTAACGGATGGAGTTCTGTGTCCTTGTTAATCAGCCTGGTGATCCTTCGTAACAGGCCGTGCGCCTCGAGATTCTTGAGGTGCTGATGCAAATCCATATACGGCATACAGTAAAACTCTCCTCTTTCGGCTAAACAATCAGAATCAATTATCCGATCAAGCTGGCCTTTTCAACCAACATCTCGCTCCTTCGAACAATCGGCTTGAATCAAAACGGCAGTTCAACAATGACTCAGGGCAGCGATACCGGCGGAAAAATTGCCCACGGTGACTAGCCACACCCGGTGATTACCGCTATAGTCGGTTTACTCATTTCGCCGAGCACGATTCATTTCAGGCCCTTCCAGACTTTTCACTTTGAAGCACGCTACTCAGACGCCTAACGCGAATTCGTTGATAACGGACCGACGCTTGACTTGGCTGCTCGCTGTCGGTTGCTGTTTGTTATTCTTCGTCAATTTGGGCGCCACAGCGCTATTCGAACCCGATGAAGGGCGCAATGCCGAGCGCGCCAGAGAAATTCTACTGCTCGGCAATTGGGCGATCCCCCATGAGAACTTTCTACCCGCCCTCGACAAACCGATATTCTTTTACTGGTTAATTGCGATCTCGTACAAGCTTTTCGGCATCTCGGAATGGTCGGCTCGTTTACCGTCAGCGTTGGCGGCGCTCGGATGCTTATTTATTCTCTTCCGCTTTGTGCGCGCCCACTGGAGTCAATGGGAGAGTTTCGCTAGTGTCTTGATTCTCGCCACTTCGTTGCAGTTTTTTATCTACGCCCGCATCGTCATCTTCGACATGACGTTAACGCTATTCACGACCATCGCCTTGTTTGAGTTCTACCGCGTGGCAACGACCGAGAATTCGCGCGCCCGGCTCTGCCGTTGTCTGATCATGTATGCGGCGATCGCTGTGGCCACACTAGTGAAGGGGCCCATCGGCATCGCCATCCCCGGCATGGTGATCTTTTGTTATTTGCTGTTCTCCCGGAAATGGCGTCTCCTCGGCGAGATTCACCTCATCCTGGGCGTGTTCGTATTTTGCGCCATCGTTGTCCCGGTTTATTTCTGGGCGGAGTTCAGGAATCCCGGTTATCTGCGCTACTTTCTGTGGGAGGAAAATTTCCTGCGTTTTTTCACGCCCTACTTTCATCGCAGTCAACCCTGGTATTATTTCTTCTTGGTCGTCACCGTCGGTTTCTTGCCGTGGAGCGTATTCATCCCTGCCTTCGTTGCTGCCCGTTGGAAAAAGAGCATCGCCGAGGACGATCTTTTTTTGCTGCTTTGGATCGTTTTGCCGGTGTTTTTTTTCTCCCTGTCGAGTTCCAAGCTGCCGCACTATGTGCTGCCGATATTTCCGCCGCTGGCAATCCTCGCTGCACGCCAACTTCGAGAGATCGTGCACGACTCGGATGGCGCCGCCAGATGGCAGCTCAGCCTGCCGCTCTTGGTTAACTTCGGCGCCATCGGCTATCTCATGGTCGGAATCCTTTGGCGCGACGCGCTACCGCACTCGATTCGGAACGGCATGGACGCCGTGGCCACGATTGTCTGGCCGGCTGGGATATTGAGCGCGATCATCATCGCGATATTTTTTTTTGGCCGGGAGCGCGGCCGGTGGCGCCAAGCGGGTTTTATCTTCGGCTGCTACGGCGCCGCGGTATTTGTGTACTTGATGTCGATGGTGCAGATGATGGCTCAATTCTCCAATGACCGCAGCGCCAAGCCGATGGCCAGCCATTTTGCGCAGTTCCTCAGTCCCGGCGACCGGATCGTCGACTATGAAGACTACCTCACCGGCATACCGTTTTATCTACGCATTGAACAGCCGATTTGGATAGTCTGGTCAGGGACCAAGAAGATTATCATGGACAATATCTACATCGCGCAAAAGCAACCGCCGCCGGTTGCTGGTTATGGCCAGGTACTATTTACTTTTGCGGAGTTCGCCCAAGCGACACGACAAGCCGGTCAGCCGCTCAAAATTATCGTCAAAACAAGGAGTCTCAAGCAGCTAAGGGACACGCACAACGTTGTCACCAACACATTGGCGGAATTCGACGACTACTCCCTGGTCACCCTCATTCGATGAAGGATGCGGCCGGTCACCAACAGCGACAATCTCATTCGCACTTCGATTATAGCGCGGTGCGTTGAGCGGGCTTTCCCCAACTCCTACTCTTACCTTCCGATCCCGCCGCTACTTGCCGTACTTACTCGCGAGCTGAGTGAAAAAGCCTTCGCGCTCCAGGTCTAGAAGAATCGACTTGTCGATGAAGTCCGCGACTCTCTTGCCGCGAAACTCAGGCGTAGTCGGTGTCAGATTATCGATATCAGCTTGGATCACCTCTTCCATGGGAAATGGTTTCAGCGGTAGAAAGTCAACAATGTAATTTTTATGGAGCGCTTCCAGACGGCGTGCGTCGGTCTCACGCATGTGCTTGCGAAAGCTTGCCAGCGCCGCATTCCGATTCGCCTTGCCGTACCAGATGCCTTCGCAGTACGCCATCATGAATGCCCGCGCCTTCTGGCGCTGATTCTTCAAGAACTCGCGCTTCGCGGATAGGTCGCTGGCGCTGGTGATAATGCCCAACTCCTTCAGGTCGGCGATAATCGACAATTTCCAGCCCCGCGCCTCGGCTTCGAAAAGATTGTCCGGGCTCACCAGTGTGGCGTCGAATCTGCCTTGCAACATCACCGCGATGCGCTTGTTCGATTCCGCCAGACCGGTGGCGAGAATGCTGACGTCGCTGCCCGGCGTGTAGCCGAGCTTCTGCAGCGCACGCTTGGTGGCAAAATCGATGGTCGTGCCCGGTCTGCTGATGCCAACGGTCTTGCCGCGCAAATCCTGGGCTGACGTAATCGACGGATGCGCCGCCAGCTTCCAAGCCGCCGGCCCAAACGTGCCGATGATCGCCAACGGCAATCCTTTGGCGGCGGAAACCATCGTCGTTGCGCCCGGCGCGCCGAGAATTTCCACATCGCCGCTTGCCAACGCGCCGATGGCGGCATTACCCGCGGCGATGACGACGAGATTGACGTTGAGCCCATACTTCTCGAACAAACCGGCGTCCTTAGCGATCCAAAGCGGAATCCGGCTACCGGTGACCGAAGCATAAGAGACGTTCAGAGTCTCGAGTTGCTGGGCGCTTACCGGACCAACGGTAACAGCTAGCGCCGTAAGAACTAAAAACCAAACCAAGCGAGATTTTTTTATCGACTTCAGCAACGATCCATCACTCCATGTTTTTCGCTTCAGTACAGACTCTTGAAGAAGCCGCTATCCTCAAACCGCTTGCAGTAACTCATGTCGACCAATTCCTCCGCTTTAACCTGCGCCGCTTTGGCATTGAGACCGTGCTGCGCCATTAATTTCAACATCGACGCCACGCCTTCCATTGAGGGGCAAGGCCGGCGCGGCAAAGCCGCGATCAAACCGTGATAGGCATTCTCTGCGCGGTCGGGCGCTAAGCGAAGGTTGCGGCCGAGACTGCGCACGACGATCTCTTTGTTTGCCGGCTTATGAACGAACGCGACGCCTTCGGCCGTTGCCCTAGCGATGCTCTCGACCAGCTGTGGATTGGTTTTGATCAAGCTCCGCGCCACGACAACACCGGAGGACTGAAACGGCACGCTCTCTTTGCCCAAGTCGACCAAGACTCGATAACCTTCGCTGACGACGACTTGTCCGATTTCCGGCGATAGACTGGTCGCCTCGACGCTGCCGGCGCGCAGCGCGCCCATCCGCTCCGGCACGCCACCGATGCCGAGCAGTACGATATTATCGCGGCGCGGCACCAGACCGAGATGATCGAGGGCCACATAGGTCGCCATCGAAGCTGAGCCGGCCGGTGTGCCGATCGCTACTTTCTTGCCCTTCAAATCTTCGCCGCTCTTCACTGTCGGCTTGGCAACGAAGATATAATCGAGCTTGTTTTCCACGCCGAGGATCATCGCGAAATCGCCGCCGCCCGTGTTGGCGTTGGTCACATGGGTGCCGCCAACCATTCCAACCAAAACTTGCCCGGCCAACATCGCCTGCATCGCTCGCCCGGCGATGATGAACACCAGGTCAGCGTCGATCCCATACTTCTTAAAAATCCCCTGCTCCTTGGCGATCCACCAAGGCGCGACGTTGTTACTGATCGCGCCGTGGGCGAGCAGGAGCTTGGTATCGGCGGCGCCGAGCGGCAAAACCAGCGCCGTCAAAATATAAATAACAGCCGCGCCTACGATGGCAGGAACTTTCATATTCCTCCTGAACGACTACAGGACTTCTCGCGACCCTCGCATCAGTCAAATAAACTTATCCGTGTGTAAATTGTCCATAGCAGCCGACCTGGGCGCGCCGACAATCAAGCCGCGCCCGGCCTTGGCTGCATAATTCGGCTTAGTTTTGAAGCTTGCCATTAAGGTAGTGCATTCTCACTCGGCAATCCGATGCCGGCAAAATATCAACATCGTGAGCCGTGGCAAGCGCTGTGTAAGCGCGGATGGGACAGCTAATTACCGATCCCGCCATGGGCGAGCAAAAGCTTGGTTGAATATATCCCTTACGCTTTCCAACCATGCACCGTGACATCGACGAGTTGGCCGACCGGATCGTGCACGCCCATTTCTGCGAAGCGGCCGTCTTTCGGTTTTTTCTCCGCGCCGGCTTTTGCGCCGGAGGCCTGCGCCACATTGAGCGTCTCGTCCATGTTTTCAACTTGGAAGCCGAAGTGATCGATGCCTTCGCGTCCGCCGCGCGCCGGCAAGACCGCCATGTTGATGTAACCGTCGGTGAGATAGATCGCCCGATTGCCGTCGTCGCGCACCGGCCCGCGCCATGCTTCGGTCATGCCGAAAGTTTTCTTGTAAAATTCGGCGGTCTTCTCCTGATCTTCAACTTTGATCGCGATATGCCTGATCTTCGCCATGATTCGTTCCCCCTTTATTGTTTGTAAAGTTTATCGATAAAACCAGTCTTCTTGAGCTCGTCGAGGATACTGTTGTTGATATAGCCCGGCGGGATTTGCAGCCCCGGCACGTTCATCATCTCGATCTCCGCGCGCAGCGCCTCTTCATCGGCGTAGGGTACCGGTTTGAGATTGGCGCGCAGCTCATCGCACCAAAGCGAAATATGCTCCTCGCTGGTGCCGCCCATATATTTTTTCAAGATGCGCGCCGTGCCGGTCTTGTTAGTGTGGAAATAGTAAACTGTTTCCAGATAGGCCTGCATAAAACGAATCACGCTCGCACGATCGCCTTTGATCTTTCGATCCGTCGTCGTCAGCGGAGCGTCGGTACCGCGAAATCCCATTTCCCGCGCGCTCGCGCCTTTGAGCGGCTTGGCCCGACCGCGAAAAACCAGCAGCATGCCCGAGTCGCCGAGAACGCCGACCTCGATGCGTCCCGACTCCAGACCTTGGGCGACGCCCGGCGTGCCGCCCATTTGAAGAATCGTCACTTCGGGATCCTTGATGCCCGACTTGCGCAGCGCGGCGCGCAGAAACGTATCGCCGCCCGAGCCATACTGCGTCACGCCGATAATTTTGCCTTTTAAATCTTTGAAGCTGCTCAACGTCGAATCCGGTCTGACGAAGACGCGCTGGGATGAATAATTGGACAGAGTCGAAAGAATCGTCACGTCGGCACCCTGAGCGCGCGCCCTGAGCGACGCCGGCGCACCGGCGGTGACGTAATCGAGATCGCCGGCGATCAGCGCTTGAATCGTCCGCGGCGTGCCCGGAATCAAGACGACTTCCGCGCTAAAGCCATACTTGGCCAAGATGCCGGAGTCCTTGGCCAGATGCAGCATGCCCTGGCCGGGATTGATGGCGACATGAGCGAGCAAAAGTTTCTGCGCCAACGCATACTGGGGTAGTGCGAGAATGAGAACGGTGGCAAGAATCCAATTGGCTGGCATAACCCCTCCGCCAGGGTTTACTGCCGTCGGCGCGCCAAGTCAACGGAACAATTCAGCAGCGCCGAAATGACCCTTGACGCCTCACCAGACTTATCGTACCACTTCAGCAGCTTCAGAATTTGGCTAGGAGGACAAGCAATCATGTCACTACATGCAAAGCACGGCGAGATGAAGGAATACCAACGCGATCAATCCGGTGAAGCCGGCACCGGCCAGATGGTGGTCAAAAAGGGCTACGGCAATGAGTGTAGTCTGATGATCGCGACGCGCCGGCCTGGCTATCACACCAAGCCGCACCAACATGAGTCCGAGCAAATCAATTACGTGATGGAAGGCGAGATTTGGTTCTTCGTCCGGGACAAAGGCTATCTTTGCAAAACAGGCGACTTTCATCGCATCCCGGCGAACACGGTACACTGGGCATTTAATCGTTCCGACAAAGACGCCACCGTCGCCGAAGCCCACGCTCCGGGCCTGATCGGTGGCCGCGCCGGCGATAACGCCAATGCCTTGTTCGACGACGGCGAAAAACCAGAAATCCGCGGTCCTGGCACTAACCAGTTCGTGCCGTTTGATCAAGCGGCAGCGGAAGCGAAATATTTTGCCAAGTGAACGCCAAGCCATGCGTAAAACGTTTTCTCTGCGTCTGCGCAGAGTCAATGTCCTATTGGTCCTATCGGTCCTATCGGTCCTATACTCTGCCGCAGCCACCGCCCAGGAGCTGCGCCGCATCCACTACGGCACGTCGACTTCGACCGCGCACTTGCCGATTTGGGTTGCCAAGGACGCCGGGCTGTTCGTCAAGAACGGCTTGAACGTCGAGCCGGTGCAGATCCGCGGCGGCCCGCTGATCACCATGGGCATCATGAGCGGTCAGTTGCAATTTTCCGGGGCCGGCGCCGAGTCGGTCGTTGCCGCGCGTGTCGAAGGCGGCGATATTGTCCTGCTCGCCTGCCCGATAAATTCCGAACCGGTCTACTTGATCACGCGCCCGGAGATCAAATCGCCCGCCGACCTGAAGGGCAAATTCACCGCGGTGACGCGGCTTGGCTCGACGACGCATTTCTATCTGCGCGCGGCGCTGCGCCAAGTCGGCATCGATCCGGAAAAAGACGTGACGATACTCCAGCTCGGCACCGGCAGCGAAGCCGCGTCGGCATTGGAATCCAATCGTATCTCGGTGGCGTCGCTCTCCAGCCGTTACGCGATTCCGTTCTTGAAAAAGGGCTGGCCGGTGTTGGTCGAGTTGAGCACGACGGATTTGATTTACCCCTCGTCCTGCGTTACCAGCAGCCGAGCTTATGTAAAAGCGGAACCAAAGTTAGTCGACGACTTTCTCCGCGCCTACGTCGCGGCGATCCAACTGATTAAGAAAGATCAGAACTTCGCCGAAAAAACTTTCGCCAAGTGGTTGCGAGAAAATGACCCCTACTTGATCAAGAAAACCATCGACTCCTACGCCAAATTGTTCAGGCCTGCGCCGTATGTACCGGATAAAGGCATCGAAACCGTGATGAAAGATCTCGCCAGTCGCAGACCGATCCCGAAGGAATTCATCGGACGGCCAGAACTGTTTCGCGACAACGGCCCATTGGAGCGGGTGCTATCACGATGACGAAACTGGCAAGAGTGATTGCGATTAGCGCCGCGGTATTGCTGATTCACGGGGCGGCGCACGCTCAAGAGCTGCGTCGCATACTGTATGGAACCTCGACTTCCGTTTCACATCTGCCGATATGGGTCGCCAAAGATGCCGGACTTTTCGCCAGGCATGGCCTGAACGTCGAACCGGTGCAGATTCGCGGCGGCGCGCTGAGCACCATGGCGATCATGAGCGGCCAAGTGGTGCTCTCCGGCGTCGGCGCCGAGTCGGTGATCTCGGCCCGCGTCGAGGGCGCGGATGTTGTTTTACTCGCCTGTCCCGCCGATCTCGAGCCCGTCTATTTGATGACTCGTCCGGAGATTAAATCTCCCGCCGATCTCAGGGGCAAAGCCGGCGGCGTCACTCGCCTCGGCTCGTCGATCCATTTTTATCTGCGCACGGCGCTTCGAATGGTTGGCATCGACTCCGACAAGGAGATGACGCTCTTACAACTGGGCGGCAGCGCCGAAATCACCACAGCGATGGAAAACGGCAAAGTCTTCGCCGCCGCGTTGACCGTGCGCAACGCCCTGCCATTTATGCAAAAGAACTGGCCAGTACTTGTCGATCTGACCAAGACCGATCTTGTCTATCCGTCGTCATGCGTAACCAGCAGCCGTGCGTTTGTCAAAGCCGATCCTAAGACCGCCAGCGCGTTTCTAAGCGCTTACGTCAGCGCCATTCAGCTGATCAAAAAGGATCAAGCTTTTGCCGAGCGATCGCTGGTGAAATGGTTGAAAGATAAAGATCAGCTGGCCGTGAGCAAGTCGGTCGAAGCGTTTGGCCGATTGTTCAAGCCATCTCCCTACGTGCCGGATAAAGGCATCGAAAGCGTGCTTAAGGATCTAGCGAGCCGGCGGCCGGTGCCGAAAGAATTCATCGGCCATCCGGAACTTTTTCGCGACAACGGACCGCTGGATCGAGCGCTGTCACGATCATGAAGCTCATCCAACTCATCGTCTTTATCGCCACGCTGTTTGTCAGTCAGTTTTTTGCCCACTCCCAAGAGCTGCGCCGCATCATGTACGGCACCAGCGCGTCGCCGTCCCATCTACCGATTTGGGTCGCCAAAGATGCCGGCTTGTTCGAGAAAGCGGGGATGAACATCGAGCCCGTGCAGATTCGTGGCGGCTCGCTGATCACGCTGGCGATCATTACCGGCGATCTACCGTTCTCCGGAGCAGGAGCGGAGTCAGTCGTGGCCGCGCGCGCGGCGGGCGGCGACGTGATCCTGCTCGCCTGTCCGGTCAACGCCGATCCCGTATACTTGATCACTCGTCCTGAAATCAAATCAGCGGCTGAATTAAAAGGCCAAGGCAGCGCGGTGACCCGTTATGGTTCGACGACCCATTTTTATTTAAGAGCGGCGCTGCGCCATGTCGGGCTTAACCCGGACAAAGACATGATCATCCTGCAACTAGGAGCTGGCCCGGAGATTGTCGCGGCGCTCGACGCCGGCCGCATCGCCGCGGCAGCGCTCACGACGCGCTACGCGATTCCATTCTTACAGCGCGGCTGGCCGGTGCTGGTCGATCTGAGCACGACTGATTTCGTCTATCCGTCATCCTGCGTCGCCAGCAGCCGTGCGTTTATCCGAGCCGAGCCGAAAGTCACCGAGGATTTTCTGCGCGCCTACGTCGGCGGAATTCACCTGATCAAGAAAAATCATCAATTCGCAGAGAAGTCCTTGGCCAAATGGATGCGCGAAAAAGACGCCGGTATTGTCAAGCGCACAGTGCAAGCCTATGCCAAGATATTCAAATCAGCGCCGATCGTGCCCGACAAAGGCATCAACAACGTCGTCCTCGACCTGATCAAAGCCCGCCCCGACTTCAAAGACTACCTCGACCGCCCCGAACCGTTCCGAGAGAATGGGCCGCTGGAGAAAGTGCTGCGGGAAAAATAAATAATGGCGTGATCAACCCATTACTCCAATATTCCACGCAGGGCCTACTTCCATTCGAGAAACTCCAGCCGTACTCCTTCCGGCCCTTCGAAGAAACAAACCCTCCGGCCATCTGGCAACACCCGCTCTTCAAGAATTTTCAAGCCGGCGGATTTGATCTTGTTCAATTCACCGTCGAAGTTATTGGTGTCGATGGCGACGTGTTCGAGGCCCATGAACTGCTCGAGCTTCTGCTCTTCGAGGAATTGAGTGACATTGAGCTCGACACCATGCAGATCGAGGCGATAATTCTTGCTGCCGTCGGGCCGAGTCGCTTCCTTGACGACTTTCGCGCCAGTGTACTCGACGTAGAAATCGGCCGTCTTCTTCGGATCGGGTGTCTTGAGATGAAGATGATTAATGCGAAAAGCCATGAGTCCCTCCTACTGTTCCAGGCTTCCGGTCGCTCTGCAAAATCACCGAGGTTCCGCTGAGCATCACACCTTGGAGATAAAATCCTGATACGTGAGCTTTCCGCGCGGGTAGGTGAGCGCGCTGTGGCTCAGCCCCAACCCTACGCACATCTCGGCACATCGAATCGAGATCGCCTTGGTATTGAAAACCTGCACGTTAGTCATCTTCTGAACCTCCGCCGGGTCTACCACATAGGGAATGAGCGCTCCTCCCAGGGGCAGCACGGCCTGAGCTCCGGTTTCGTCGACTAGCGCGCGAACCAGACCGGCGGTTTTCTCGGTGATCTCTTGGCGCCGTTTCTTGAGATCCGGACCGTAGACTCCGAGAGTCTTTATCCCGGTGACAAAGCCGTCCATGCCCATGGTGCGCAGCAAGCGCCACGTGTAAGGAATATGCGGCGCGAGCGGGACGATGATACCGATCCGGTCGACGAGATTGGTCACCGCGTGTATGGTCGTGCGAAACGGACCGATGACGGGGATCGAAACGCACAGCCGCGCGCCATCGACGCCGGGATCGAAGGTGTTGCTCTGAATGACCGCATCGTAGCCGTTCTCCGAGGCCCAGACGATCTTGCGGATGATGGCGGGAGCTTCCATGATGTGATCGAGACCGTTGAGCATCATCTGGCTGCCCAGTGTCGCTTCGACCCTGGAGCCCTCGAAATTATCGGGAAAGTTCACCTCCACCCGCGTACCTGGAGAAGCATAGCTGTTCAAAAGCTTCTCTATCTCTGTGACGTCATAAACGGCCTTCGGTGCCTTATTCAAAAACATAATTCTCATGATGTGTTCCTTTCTTTCTCATTGGGTTAATGGTCTTTTCTACATGACACAAGGTTAATCGTAACGCTACCAAACGTTGGTCGTTTGTTCACGCTGTTGCTTCGATCACTCATCCGCGCGCCGCAACGGGCTTTTTCACTCACGCTTTCGACGCGCCCCATTCTTTCAAAATAACATTGGCGATATTCCTACCGCGGACAGCAACCAATTTCGCCCCCGTCTCTGCCGTCGCCGCCTGTGGCCAGCCGAAGTAGCCGCGGCCGCCGCTGTTACTGCCGTAATCTTTTGTTTCATTGCGGAAAGCGTCTACGTCGTAGTCGAAGTTCGGATCGAGCTGTCTAATGATTTCTGTTTTCACCAGATGCGGAAAGCTATTGAGCGCCACCGATGTTTCCGACTCGCCGCCATGTCCTTCACGATCGGGCCGCGGGCTTTTGTAGAACTGTCGCACGCCTTCACGATAGCAAGCCGCGGTCATTTCCGGATCGCTGGCGAAGCCGACGCACAAGACTTTCGCACTGTTCTCTTCGACTAGAATCGCGCGGGCATCATCGAGCGCCTTCATGTGGTGTAGATCACGATGACCGTTGAGAATCACCAATTTGTTCAATCCATGCCGCGCCAACGAACGGCCGATCTCGACGACCATCGAGCGGAGCGTCTCCGGCTCCAATGACAGCGTGCCGGGAAAATCGATGGCCGCCCGCGCCACGCCGTAGTTGATCGTCGGCGCAACTAAAACTTCATAGCCGCTTTCTTCTAAATGCGGCGCGGCCGAAGCCGCGTAAACCTCCGCAGCAAACGAATCCAAGCCGAGCGGCAAATGCGCGCCATGTTCTTCGACCACGCCGACGGGAAGAATGGTCAGCGCACGCGTGCTATCTGCGAGCCTTTTCACTTCAGGGAAAGTTATTTTGGCAAGCTCAAGCATCTGGCACCTCAAATCCGAAGCTGGAGTATTGAGGCCGGACCACCCATCACTCCAACACTCCACCACTCCATTACTCCATTTCTTCTCATCGGAACATCTCCCTAAACTTCTTGCTCCAGCTCTCCATCTCCTCGCTCGTCGGCAGTTTCATCGTGATGATCTGCTCGTCCTTAACGTCTTTTTTGAACTTGTGGTCGACTTCGGGATGAAAGACATATTCGCCGGTCTCGCCGACGATGCGTTGGGGCTCGGCGCTCAAAAAGAAATCGGTGAATAGTTTCGCCGCGTTGGCGTGGGGCGCCTGGCGATTGATCGCAATGAAGCCGACCGACGCTAGATACTTGCTCATGCGCACATACTCGATGGGACCGGGATATTGGAACTTATCCTTGATGTAACCGATCGCCACCGGCACCTCGCCGCTGGTCATCGGTTGAATCAAGTCCGCCAGACTGCGGCCGATGCGCGGCTCTTGATGAGCCCAGCCTTCGACCAACTTTAACCACTTCGGTCCATAAAGTTTGTCGAGGCTCAGAACGAATTGAAGCGTAGTGACGTGGATGCCGGGATTGGCGACGCCGAATTTGCCTTTCCACTTTGGCTGCAGCAATTCTTCGTAAGTCTTCGGCGCCTCCTCTGCTTTCACCAGCTGGTGGTTGTAATTGATGCCGTAGGGCAACACCCGCCACGCCGTCATGCGCATGTCGGGATCGCGAAACTGTTTTGGATAACCCTTCGCCGCCGGCGCATCGAAAACGGCGAGAATATTTTTTTCGTCGAGCGCTTGCATGACCGCTTCGTTGCCGAGATTGACATCGAAGGTCGGCCGGCCGGCGCGCGCCTCGGTCAGCACGCGGTTGACGATCTCGGTGGCGTCGCCGCGCCAATGCTTGACGGTGATGCCGTATTTCTTTTCGAAGAGATCGCCGATGCGCTTGGAAATACTGACGTTCATCGCGCCGTAGAATACGACTTCGCCTTCCTTTTTCGCCGCCTCCACCATCTGCGTCGTGATCTGCGCTAGGCACCATGCCGGCAAGAGCATTTGGGCAAACAAGATTGCAGCGACCAGCCCGGAACTGAGATGCATACGCCTCCGATGTTGATTCCGACTTCTACCGCCGTCTAACGGTACAGTCAAAGCCAACCGACCGTTGCTTGACACTCGCCACCATCTCGTTCAACAAATGGCTTTTACGCTTTAACTCATATTGGAATGACTCGACAACGTGGACGCGCCTCATTCAACGACCCAAGCCGATACTTCGAAACGCAATCTCGCCGCCGTCGGCGTCATGCTGGTGATATTTCTTTTCGCCATCGACGCGACGATTGTCAGCACGTCGATGCCGACCATCGTCGCCAAGCTCGGCGGCCTGGAGCTTTACAGCTGGGTCTTTTCGATTTACATGCTCACCTCGGCGCTGACCACGCCGATCTTCGGCAAACTCGCCGATCTATTTAGCAAACGCCGGCTGATGCTGATCGGCATCGGCATCTTTCTGCTCGGCTCGCTGCTTTGCGGCGTGGCGCAAGGTATGGAAGCGATGATCGTCTTTCGCGCCGTCCAAGGACTCGGCGGCGGCGCGATTTACGCACTATCGTTCATCGTGGTCGGCGTGCTCTTCCCCGCCGACCAACGGGCAAAAGTTCAAGGCTTCATCAGCGGCATCTGGGGCATTGCCTCCATTCTTGGTCCCCTTGCCGGCGGCCTGATTGTCGAATACGCCAATTGGCGCTGGATTTTCTTTGTCAACTTGCCGCTCATCGCCATCGCGACGGCGTTGATCGTGATTGGCCTAAAAGAAGAGCGTGGCGAAAGGCGCGTGCCCAAGCTCGACATCGCCGGCTCCAGCACGCTGCTCGTCGGCTTGCTGCTGATTTTCTACGCGCTGGCGCAAAGCGCCCACGCGCGCCATCCGCTCAATGCTGAGACCCTGAGCTTGATCATCGCCGGCATCGTTGTTTTGATCGCTTTCTATTTTATCGAACGGCGTGCCGCCGAGCCGATCATCCCGCTCGATCTCTTTCACATCGGTCTCTACAAATCTTCGGTTGCCGTAGCGACGCTTTCAGCGATGGGCGTGTTCGGCGCGATCAGCTACATGCCGCTCTATCTTCAGGGAGTTTTGGGCATGACAGCCACGGCTACTGGTCTAGTCATCCTCGCGCTTAGCATGGGGTGGACGATCGGTAGTCTAGTCGCCGGCCAAGGCATCAACAGAATCGGCTATCGGCTCGTCGCCTCGGCCGGCATGTCGTTGATCGCACTTGGTTACGCCGTATTTATCGTGCCGAATTGGAATTTCGGAATTGTTGCCGTGGTCCTAAGCGCGAGCGCCATCGGCATAGGCATGGGAATGGCAAATCTCACGACCTTGGTCGCCGCTCAAACTTCGGTAGAGCAGCGACGTATCGGTGTTGCCACGTCAACCGTCATGTTGTTTCGCACCTTCGGCGCAGCCTTCGTCGTAAGCGTCATGGGCACCGTCATGCTCGGCCAAATGCAAACGTCGCTTAGCCAACTGCGCGCGGCAAACACCAACGTTGCCGCTCCGGTCTGGGACAAGCTCGCCAATCCGCAAAATCTCTTGGAGCCGACAACTCGCGCACAGATTTCCGCGGAACTTTTGCCGCGCTTGATCGCCAGCCTGGGCGACGCGCTTTGGTACTCGTTTCTGACCGGCTTTGTTTTAATGATCGTCGGCGTCGCCGTGAGTTTTTCCATGGCCAATTACACGCCGGCAACCACGCCGCGGCCACAAAGACCCTAAACCAATTGCGCGCGTTTGACAGATCGTGGCGCAACGCTATAAACAATTTCCGTACTCAAAGACTCCGCCACTCCAAGGTATTCGAAACCATGAGCGATCAATCCACCGTCGTCGACGCGGCAACCTCGACCGATGACACGCCGACTCTAGAAGCTACGCTGAAACAAAAACGGCTGGCTTTGAGTCTGATCAGCGGCTGCCATGTTCTGAATCATCTGCAATACAGCATCACCTCGGTCATTTTTCCGGTGATGATGAAGGAGTTGGGATTCGGTTTGTTGCAATTGGGCGCGCTGTCGGCGATTTCTAATTTCGTCGGCCAAGGCCTGCAAGTCATTTACGGACTGTTCACCGGCATGTTTAAGCGCACGGCGATCCTCGGCACCGGCAACGTGATCGTCGGTCTTTCCGCAATGGCGCAATATTTCGTCGGCAGTTATCCGCAGCTGTTGGTCGCTCGCATTGCCATCGATGCCGGATCGAGCCCGCAACATCCGCTCGGTTCGAGCATCTTGTCGCGATTTTATCCCAAGGCGCGCGGCTGGGCGCTGACGTTTCATCATTCAGCCGGCAGCTTTGGCTCTTTCATCGGCCCCGGTCTCGCTTCCATCGCGTTGCTTTACATGGATTGGCGCGCTGCGTTCGTCATGTTCGGTTTGGTGAGTCTCGTCATGGGACTGTTGCTCTTCGTGGTCCGCGAACACACCGGCACTGCCGATGAAGGCAAAAGCCGCAGCGGCGCATTCAAAGCCAATCTCGCCGCATACCGTACCTGTCTCAAGAACCGCAACATTCTATTCACGTCGTTGGTCTTGATGGTCGGCGCCGCTGGAAGGGGCACCGGTATCAATCTCACCTATCTCGTGCCCTTTTTCATGGAGCGCTACGGTGTCAGCGCGCCGGTCGGCGGACTTTTCTTAACCGTGCTGCAAGGCGCCGGTCTGGTCGGCCCGCTCGCCATCGCTTGGTTCTCGGATCGATTGGGACGGCGCGCCGTCGTCACCCAGATCACGCTCTTGTTATCGGCGATCATGACCGTCTGGCTCGCGTATCAAACCTCCATCGGCGTACTTTTCTATTTGAATCTGATTCTCTATGGTAGCGTCGTCGAAGCGCGCGGTTCGCTCACCCAAACCATGATCAGCGACTTCGCCGCCAAAGACGATCTCACCGATGCGGCCTTTTCGATCTACTATTTCGTCGGCTGTATCTCGGGACCGATCTGGACGTTAATCGTCGGCTACGTGATGCAGAAGCACGGCTTCACGCCGGCGTTCCTAGTCGCCGCTTCGACCTACCTGGCCGGCATGGTGCTATTAACGTTCGTCAAGGAAGAGCCGAAGCAAGTTCAACCGAGCTGAGAACTTCCACAGCTTTTAGAACACATTGGAATTAATCCACCCAGAGCACGCTGAGAAGCGCGACTCGCGTTTGTAACAGCTAAAATCCGCGTGCGACCCGACACGATCACGAGCCACGAGCACGGCTAATCTCTACCATGACGTGCAAATCATCGCCATCGGAGCGGCCATCGCCTACGCTCTGAATTTCATTCCGTCCAAACGCGGTTTTCGCAATTCCACGCCGCTCACCATCACCCTACCGTTGGGGGTGGTAAAAGGCAGGAAGCTAATTCTCAACGATGTTGAAAAAATCACCACGCGCATTGCCGTCCGCGCGCTGCTCGTCGTCCCCGGCACCATCGCTATTTCCTTCGCAAAAGTTTAGTCTAGTGGAACAGAAGCTTATGTCTCTAAACCTTTATTTTCTACGCCACGGACAGACCGCCTTTAGCCGGGACAATATTTTTTCCGGTTGCGGCTCGGATCCTGAATTGACAGACGCGGGCTTAGCGATGGCGCAAGCGTTCACTCATAGCTATCGCGCATTGGATTGGCGCGCCGTGTACGCAAGCCCACTGAAACGGACCGTGGCCACGGCAGGCGCACTCTGCGAAGCGATCGCCAAGTCGATGGAATTACGCGACGGCTTGCGTGAAATCAGTTACGGCCAGTGGGAAGGTTTGACTGTCGAAGTCGTGAAGCGAGATTTCCCCGACGATTATGCGCGATTCCTATCTGACGCGGCCCGCTACCCACCCAGCGGCGGCGAGTCGGCGCTTACGTTGGCGGATCGGGCCCTGCGCGTAGTCGAGGAAATCAGACAATCGGTCACTGACGGCAATGTCTTGGTCGTATCTCACAAAGCAACGATTCGGGCGCTGTTATGCCGCCTCTTGGGCATCGATCTGTCACAGTTTCGCTATCGTCTCGGCTGTCCGGTGGCTTCGGTGAGTGTGGTGGAATGGACCGCGCAGGGACCGCTCTTGAAAGTCCTGGCGGACCGGTCCCATCTGAGTGAGACGCTCAAACAATTGCCGGGGACCTGATTGCTGCGTAGACCGACGGTTGGCTGAAGCAACGATTCGCCTTCAGCTGTCACCGACCGACAATTCCTTCAAAAGACCACTCACATCCGTCAGGCTGTCGAGATCGTAAACTAACGAAATAATTCTCGCCTGCTGTTTCTCGCTTAATGTTGCCCGCGCGCAGCTGCTGAATTTGGCTTCGACTTCGGCTCGCGACATGGGATTCTGCGGATGGCCCTTGGGAAAAATTACTTCAGCCGTGCGTCGCTCGCCGTTTTCCAGCGTCATCTCAACCGCGGCGGGATAGCTGCTGGGAGCGTATTGATTGAGCGCGGCGTCGGTGCGGATGGTGATGCATTCCATGAGCGGCTTGATCGCCGGCTGGAGCCAGCGTTCGTTGTCGAATTGCCTCTGGGACAATTCGCCGTCGGTCAGCGCCACGGCCGCAAGAAAACAAAAACTGTGATCGGCGGTTTCACGACTGGTCGGAAAGCGCCGGTCAACATCCGCGACTTGGCCGCTAACCATGGGCACGTCCGCCATGCGCACCTCAATGTGTTTCACTGCCTTCGTCGGATCGGCGATGCCCGCGCGCAATTGCAGCACGCCGGCGACCATGGTCTGTGCCGTGCCGATACAGGGATACGGCTTTATGCCCACGTCGCTGATCCGGAATCGCTCGCCAATCGGTTCGGCCAGAAGATTCAGATCGCCGCCCGCAAGCAGCCCGCGATTCAAGCCACGTCGCCCTTCGAGCACCGTCAGCGGTCCGGTTACACCTTCACCCGCGAGCAAGGCGCACAGAGTCGCTTGCATGGCGACAAATCCATTGGCCATCGCTTTAGCATTGGACAACTGGCCGGATCTTACTTCCGCCAACGTGTTGCCGTGCGCCGCAGACAGCGCCAAGGCATGAGCAAGTTGATCGGGTGATAATTTCATCAAACGTGCGGCAATCACGGGGGCCGTCAACGCCGAACCGGTCGTATGGTCCCACGCTCCGCCCGACTGCACGAGTTCTTGTATGCGGCAATAAATTTCGTAGCCGACGGCGACGCTCGCCAGGACATCAAGCCCCGAGCTCCGTTGCCGTTCGCCCACCGACAGCGCGACGGCGATGTTATCGCTCGGATGGCCGAGATGGCCGTGGCCGACGTAAGCGTCATTCATATCGAGCGCGCGGATCAAAATGCCGTTGAGCATCACCGCGCTGGTCACCGGCGCACGCTGCTGGGTTCCAATCACGCTGCATTGGGGCGTGCCGCCGATGGCTGCAAAGGTTTTAAGCGCGCGCTCGAAGACCGGTTCGCGCCGCGCCGCCAACGCGCAACCGATCGCATCGAGAATCAGCGTCTTGGTCTTGAGCAAAACGTCGGCGGGAATCCGCAGAGGGTCGACACTAAGAACGATCTCGGCGATCTGTTTGACCAGCGGCGGCTGCACGATCTGATTATTTTCCTGGGTAGCCATATTCGTATGAAGACTCTCCTTTTCGTATCCTAACTCCGGGACTTAGGCCAGCGCACCCGGCTTTGCTTTAAGCCTAAGCCCGCCAGCATCGCCGCCATGCGAATCGGCGCGCCGATGCCTTCCACCACCGGTACGCCCAACTGCTCTTGCAGCCAGGCTGCCTTGATATGCACCGGGCACTGGGTGATGCCCATCGGAATGATAACCTCTGCGCCTTGCGCGACCAATCGCTTGGCCTCGCCGACGAAATTTTCGACAACTTTGTCGCGATGAGCGGCAATATCCGGCAGATCGAAGCCGCTCACACCGAAGCCGACGATCCGCTCTTCCATGCCATAGCGGCGAACAATGGCGCGATTGAAGGCGAGCAGATTCTCATGATAGACGATCAAACCGAAGCGGTCGCCGAGCAAGGACGCGATGTGCAGCGACGCCTCCATCGGTCCGACCACCGGGATATCGACTGCCGACTTGCCGCCTTCCACCGCGAGATCGAGCATACCGAGCGGCACGACCGCGTCGTAGCCTTCGCGTTCGGCTTGCTTGAAGCTCTCGATAAATGCCGGCGCGACCAGCTGAACTTCCGTCGGTGTGATGCCGTATAAATACGGCGATGCTTTAGTGTCGACAATCCCCACCTCGATTTCGGCGCTGGAATAGGAACGCGCCACATCGGCGCGTCGCTTATACTCTTCAGGCGGATAACCGCCGATGACGAATGCCACTCGAATCATGGTTCGCTCCTTTTCTGTTTAGTTCAATGGCGGGCATCACGCGCGCTCGAAGGCGGCGATGCCGGCTTGGGCGATGACAACGTCATTTTTCGACGCGCCACTGGCTCCCACGGCGCCGATACAACGGCCATTGACCACGATCGGAAAACCGCCGGCGATAGTGACAAAGGAACCGGCGCCCGCGGCTAACGTGATGGCAATCGCGTGATGATCGTCACGCTCATTGCCGCTGGGACTTTTCTTGCCCGACGGGAACCGCGTAAGCGCAGCGCTCCGCGCCTTGGCCTGACAGATGGCGACTGAGTAAAGCTCTGCTTCTTCAGACCGGCCAAAAACGATCAGATGGCCGCCATCGTCAACCACAGCGACGCTCGCATGTACGCCAAGCGCGTGCGCTTTGTCCAACGCGCCACGCAAGATCGTCATCGCCCCTTCCTGAGTCAGCTTGATCGTATTCGCCGTCTTCATCAGCTCTCCTTTTTGAACCACGATCGCTAAAGTACGGCCTCGCCACGCTGCCTGTCAAACCAAGGACGCCGATCGTTTCTCGCTAGCGGGATCCCCGGTTCATCTTGACTTTCGCAAGATCCTCTTCCTTAATAAGTCAGAACTTCGATTCTCATCGTTCAACCTTTTTCCCTCGCCCAAGGAGGTCACATGGCCAAAATACCATTGCGCGTTAACGGCAGGACGCAAACCGTCGACGTCGAGCCGGAGATGCCGCTGCTCTACGCTCTGCGCAACGATTTGCAATTGAACGGTCCCAAGTTCGGCTGCGGCTTGGCTCAATGCGGCGCTTGCACGGTGATCATGGACGGCAACGCGATTCGCTCCTGCGTCACTCCTGTGAGCGCGGCGCAGAATAAAGCCGTCACCACGCTCGAAGGCTTGGGCAACACCAAAAAGATGCACAAGATCCAGCAGGCGTTCGTCGACGAGCAAGCGGTCCAGTGCGGCTACTGCATCAACGGCATGGTCATGAGCAGCAAAGCCTTGCTCGATAAAAATCCCAAGCCGACGGATAGCCAGATCAAAGAGGCGTTAGCTGGGAACCTATGCCGCTGCGGCACTCATATTCGCATTATGCGGGCGGTCAAACGGGCCTCGGGACAGTTAGCGTAAGGAGCGATGAAAATGAAAACCATGGAACTTACACGCCGACAGTTTGTTAAATCCACCGGCGCGCTCGTCGTCAGCTTCAATCTGTTCCCGTCGCCGTCCGGCCTTTTTGCGCAAGACAACGCTGACGCCGAACCGGATCCAACCAAGCTCGATTCTTGGATCGCAATCGGCCGAGACGGCGGCGTGACGGTATTCACCAGCAAAGTCGAGCTAGGCACGGGCATTGAGACGGCATTGGCACAGATCGCTGCGGAGGAACTCGACGTACCGTGGCAACGAGTCAAAGTCGACATGGGCGACACGTCCAAGACCATCGATCAAGCGACGACTTCCGGCAGCCGGACGATCGAACGAGCGGGCCCGCAAATTCGCCAGGCCGCTGCCGCAGCGCGCAAAGAACTTTTGCGCCTAGCGGCGGAAAAGCTCGGTGCCCCAGCCGACAAACTCACCGTTCGAGACGGTGTGGTCAGCGTCGCGGGCAATCCAGCCAAACGAATTTCGTACGGTCAGTTGATCGGCGGCAAACGATTCAACGTAACAATCGATGCGGAAGGACGGGCCGGCGAACTCAAACTGGCCAAGGACGTGAAGCCGAAAGATCCTAAAGAGTACAAAACCGTCGGCACCTCGGTGCGTCGGTTCGATTTGCCACCTAAACTCACCGGTGAAAGAGTCTACATACAAGACGTGCGCGTTCCCGGCATGTTGCATGGGCGCGTGATTCGCCCGCCGGTGGTAAATTCCGCGCCGGCGAGCATCGACGAAAGCTCGATTAAAGATATTGCGGGCATGGTCAAAGTCGTCCGTGAAGGAAATTTCGTCGGTGTCGTGGCGAAAACCGAATGGTCGGCAATCAAGGCCGCGAAAGCGTTGAAAGTGTCCTGGTCACCGACGAAATTCAAATTACCGGCTGATGCGACAGAGCTTTATAGCTACCTGCGCAACACCAAGAGTTTTACTACGCTCAAGGGCCCGGAGAGAGGAAATCCATCGTCGGTCTTGACCAATGCCAATAAACGATATGAAGCGGCCTATCGCTGGCCGTTTCAAATGCACGGCATGATCGGTCCGTCTTGCGCCATTGCCAACGTGCGTGGCGATAAAGCCACGGTTTGGTCCGGCTGCCAGGGTCCGTTTCGCACCCGTGCGTCGATGGCGTCACTGTTAAAGATTCCAGAAAAAAACGTCCGCGTGATTTATCACGAAGCTTCCGGCTCCTACGGTCGCATGAGCAATGACGACGGCGCCGAAGATGCCGCGCTGCTCTCACGCGCCGTCGGCGCGCCGGTGCGTGTGCAATGGTCGCGCGAGGACGAGCATGGCTGGGAACCCAAAGGGCCGGCGCAAACCCAGACGATCAAGGCCGGTGTCGACGAGACGGGCAAGATTATTGCCTGGGAATTTACCGATTATAGTTTTCCCTGGACGGTTGCTTCGAGCACCACTCTGTTGGCTTCGGAACAGATCGGCAACAAAACAAAATCTCCAGGCTCAGGCAATGGCAACCAAGGCAGCGGCGAAATCTACGCTTTTGAGAATATAAAAGTCGCCGCTGAGCAAATTCCCTGGATGCAGTCGGAGCCCTTTCCACTCCGGACCAGCAACTTACGCGCGCCCGGACAATTGGCGCGCGCATTCGCCAGTGAAACATTGCTCAACGAGATCGCCGCGGATTTAGCAGTTGACCCGATCGACTTGCGCTTGCGCTATTTGACCAATGACAAACGCGGCACGGAAACACTAAAAGCAGCGGCGGAAAAAGCCCAATGGCAAAAACGCGGCGCCCCCGCCGCCAAAGCGAGCGGCGCTACCGCGGCTGGAAGAGGCGTGGCGATGACTCGGCGTTCGGGCGGCTACGCCGCGGCCATCGCCGACGTTGAGGTGAATAAGACGACTGGCAAAGTGACGGTTCAACGCATTACGATGGCGCACGATTGTGGTCTGATCGTAAATCCGGACGGCGTGAAGAATCAGGTTGAAGGCAACATCGTTCAAGGCGTAAGCCGCGCACTATTGGAAGAAGTCACCTTCGATGCGGCTGGAGTCACGAGTTTGGATTGGTCGAGCTACCCCATCCTTAAGTTTCCGGATATCCCGGAACTGGACATTGTACTCGTTAATCGTCAAGACGTAACCCCGCTAGGCGCGGGAGAATTATCGACAGTACCGATCCCGGCGGCCATCGCCAGCGCGATCTTCGACGCCGTCGGGATCAAACTGCGCGACGTGCCCTTTACGCCGAAACTCGTGTTGGCGGCGCTAAATCAAACGAGCTCATCGTAAACCGTGCTCGTGGCTCGTGTTGGTTCAGACTCCGGACACGACCACGAGCCACGAGCACGGTTCTTACAGATAACCCTTCTCCCGATAATATCGCTCTGCGCCCGGATGGAGCGGGAAATCCAGCGGGCCGGCTTCCGTGTTCGTGCACAGTTGTTTCATCGACGGCGTTTCCGCGGCGTCGTAGGGAATCTCCTCACGGATTTTCTCCAGCACACCAACGATGTGGTAGGCAAGCTCGTCGGGAAAATTTTTGTGCACGACCAGCGGCCAACCGCTGAAGTCGACCACTGTCGTCGGGTCATTAATGCCGTCGATCCGGCCGTGATCCAAGCGCGCGCGCTGAAAGCCGTACTTTTCTAATTTCTGTAACACCGGCTCGGAGTAAGACAAAAACTTCATGCCGTGCGCTACCGCAACGTCGCCCCAGGAATCCATGCCTTCGTCGATCACCATGTCCAGCTTGCCAGAGATAATTCCTTCGCGCCGCTGCGGATTGCTCGGGCGCACGACTTCGTCGACCTTGCCGCCCCATTTTATGAAATGTTTTTGTGAGATGCCGTGGCATTTAAGTAAGAACTTAATGGCGAAGTCGACGCAGTCGTTGACCGCGATGGAGACTCTCATTTTCGGCTTCTTGGCGATCAACTCTTCCATGCTATTCACCCCCAAGCGCGGCGACACGGCGATCACCAAACGATCCCAGGAGGGAAAAACGGCCAGCGCACGCAGCGGACTTTTTTTCTGAAACGGCCCGACGCCGCGCACGGCCATCGACGGTATGATCGAAGGATTGAGCCAAACCAGATCGAGCTTGCCGCTCGCCACCAGCTTGGCGCCGTTCAGACCGCTGCACCACGCCGGGCTGACGCCGATAGTAAATGGATAAGGCGGTCCCTTGCGTCCCTTCTTACCGCCGGGCAATTCGACCATCAGCCGAATCGCGCTGGTAAGCAGCGTCGGCACTTCTTCGTAAAGCCCGGCAAAAATTTTCGTCGCGATGCGCGCGCGCATCAAACTCGCGCTCATCGGTTTTACACTGCGATCATCGTATGCCACAGAACATTTTCTCCTTCAGCGAAATTGATGACATCGAACTATTCTGAATCTTATTCGCTGTCAACATGAGCGTCGACCGCAGATTCCTTTCCTATGGCCGACGGAAAGGCTATAACCAGAAACGGTTTCGCTGATCACACAACCACAAGGAGCGCCACACCATTCGGATTTTTCACTCGCTACGTCACCGCAACTACGCGTTATTCTGGTGCACGGATATGCTCGGTTCCATTGGCCACTTCGTCCAGGAAGTGGCGCTGTTCTGGATCACCTATGAAATCACCGGCTCGGCGATGGCGTTGGGGATCCTGGGGCTGTGCAGCGCGTTGCCCCGTTTGATTCTTGGCGCCCTCAGCGGCGTCTTGGTCGACCGCTATGATCGCAAGCTTTTGTTGATCCTGGTCAATTTTGGCTCCGCCATCCCGATAGCAATTTTTCTGCCGATCTATGCTTTCGGCACGCTCGCGTTCTGGCACCTGCTGGTGCTCGAAATCCTCTCCGGTTCGATCCGCGCGATCAATCCGTCGGCTGCTCAATCAATCCTTGCCGAGTTAGTGCCGCGCGAAGATCTCATGAACGCCGTCTCGCTCTACACCGTCGGCTTCAACATCGCTCGCATCGCGGGACCGTCCCTCGGCGGCGTAATGATTCTTTGGATCGGCATCGGCGGCTGCTACGCGACATTCGCAGTAACCCTGATCGTCGCGGGCGTCGGCATGCTGTTCCTGCGCACGAATAAGGAACCGTCGATAAAGCGCGAAGAGAATTTCTTGCGCGAGTTCAAAGAAGGCTTTCAGTACGTTTGGCACGCGCCGGTTATACTGAGCAGTATCGTCGCGGCCTACACCTTCGCCATCTTTATCGTCACCTACCAAAGCTTCCTGCCGGTTTTCGCCAAGGAGGTTCTCAATGTCGGTCCTGAGGGATTGGGCCTGTTGATGGCCGCACCGGGATTGGGCGGCATTGCCTCGCTGAGCTTTCTCGCCTCCGTGGGCGAACGTTGGAATCGCGCCATGCTGCTATGGGTCACGACCACAACGACGCCGATCTTTCTCATACTCTTTTGTGTATCGCCGATCTTTTGGCTTTCGGTCGTGCTACTAACTCTGGTCGGCGCTGGACAGGTCTGCTTTCGCACCATCAGCCGAGTGATCATTCAGATCGAAGCGCCGCGCAATCTCATGGGCCGAGTGATGAGCGTGTTCAATCTCGATCAAGGCATGCGCTCCATCGGTTCCATCATATTAGGCGCCGCCGCAACACTTTTCGGCGCGTCATTGGGCATCGCCCTCACCGCCGTCGTTTCATTGATCGTAACGACGACGCTTTTCTATCGGTTGTTGGGGAAAAGGGAATGAAGGGACGGCGTTTTATACAGACTTAGAGCGGTGAACTAGAAGTGCAATATCGAAGACAACTTGACTGGCAACGCAACTTTGACCAATTGCCTGCTCGTGCAAAAGTAACCTTTTCATAACCAACGACAGGATAAGCAACGATGATGCGGAGACACACCGCCCCAAAAGGGAGGCTTCTGCCGGGAGGTCTCGCGATCATTCACGAAGACCGAGATTTAATCGTCGTCGACAAACCACCGGGGCTCCTGACCATCAGCACGGATCGGGAGAAATCACGCACGGCTTATTTCATTCTCACCGATTACGTCCGCAAGGGCGTTGCGAAATCTCGGAATCGCATTTTTATCGTGCACCGGCTCGATCGGGAGACTTCGGGACTACTTATTTTCGCGAAAAACGAAGAAGCGAAATTTCGCTTGCAAAGCCGGTGGCAAGACACCCAGAAAACATATCTCGCCGTGGTTCACGGCCGCTGTGAGAAACGCGCCGAGACTATCACGACGTTGCTCGCGGAGAATCAAGCGCGCGGCGTCTACACGACCAAGGATGCACGCATTGGCAAGCTCGCTCACACGGCTTACACCGTGCTCAAAGAAACTAAAGATTTTTCACTGCTGGAAGTCCAACTGTTAACCGGCCGCAAGCATCAGATTCGCGTGCATCTCGCTGGCATCGGCCACCCCGTGGTCGGCGACCCAAGATATGGAAAAGAACGCAAAGCTCACGCGCGTCTGGCGCTTCACGCCAAATCGATTTCCTTTACGCATCCCTTCAGTGGCACACCATTATTTTTCGAGGCGAAAGTGCCGGACTATTTCACCAGGCTCGTGGGCCATTGGGAGCAGTGAATCAGCGATCAAACTAACGAAAGTTGCGTTCGCATCCTGCCCCGGGATTATTGGCCCAATAGTGCTTTCATCTTTTCGATCACCACCGGGGGCTGGATGATTATTTCTTTAGCCAGTTTCTCCAGCTCCTCGCCTCTTGTCAGTTCGATCTCTAGTTTCCGCTTCTCCGCTTCGGCCACATACTCTCTATCGCTGATGGTTTTGGCGAATGCCTCGCGCAAAACCTTGACAAGATCCGCGGGCGTGTCCGGCGCGGCTACGAATGGACGACCAAACATATTGGAAGCTAGGACGACAGCGGCCAAGCGGCGCTCCGTTTCCGGCGTCTTATACTGGTCCATGAGTTCATAAAGCGTAGGCACGTCGGGCAATCTCGGATCCCGTTTACTTCCGGTCTGTATGATCACGCGGGCAAAGCCGGCCTTACGCCAGGTATTGTAGAGTTCACCGCCGAACCAGCCAGTGATGGTAAAAGCTCGGCAGTGCACTTCGCCTCTCTCCGCTGCCAAATCAATCTCAGGTCCTCCGGGATAGCCCAGGACGAGATTGAATTTGGTCCCAATCGTTTCTTCCAAAAGTTTCGGCATGTAGTGACTCGTGGTGCCGGTGCCCGTGGCGCCGCACTTCGGTGGCGTCGAGGCCGCGCGCACGTCCTGAATCGTCTTATAGGGAGAATCGGCGCGCATATAAAGAAGATGGTCCGAGCGGTCGGGACTGCCGAGCCAGCTAAACTTGCCCCAGTCGAACTTAACCTCTTTGCGCCCGGCGAGTTGATTGAAATAGAGCGCCGGGTTGATGGATCCGATGGTCAACCCATCGGGCTTCGCCACCCCATAAACAAAGTTGGCGGCGACGATAGAGCCGCCGGTGGGCATGTTTTGCACGACGAAAGTCGGGTTTCCCGGAATATGTTTGCCGATGTGCTGAGCGATGAGCCGGGAGTAAACATCATAGGCGCTGCCTGCCGTGGTGCCCACCACGACGTTAATCGTTTTACCTTTGTAGTACGATGACTGAGCTTGAGCTTGGTCAGGGCGCAATAAAACCGCGAGAAAAAGAAACAGTAGCATCATCTGCATATGCCTCTCCTGTTCCAAAATTAGAGAGAACGTTTCACACTTAAAACGCCACTGTGGTCGCATCGAATCGAGCGCCAGGGAAAAGCTAGCTGGCGATAAATCGCAAGTCAAGGCTCCGGCGATGCTGCCTAGCACCATTTTGCCTTTCGGCTCGACAGTGTATATAGACGAACGAGAAAACCTCATTGGAGAAAAATCCATGCTTCCACCCATCGCCGCCACCACCATCGGCAGTTTTCCCCGGCCCAATTGGCTGGCGCAACCCGACCGCGCCCGCGTGATATTTCGTCTCGAAGGCGACACGCTGAAAGAGGCCCAGGATGACGCCACCGCGCTGAGCATACACAACCAAGAACGAATTGGTCTTGATCTGCTCTCCGACGGCGAACAGCGGCGTACGGGCTTTATCAATCATATACTCGCCGGCTTCGACGGCGTCGACCTCGAACACGAAGCGGTGAAAACCATCTATCGCAGGCGCGAGCAGCCGCGGGCGGTGCCACGCGTCGTCGGCAAAATAAAGCGCCGCACGCCGGCCATCGTCGAGGATTTACGCTTTGCTAAAGCGCATACGAACAGGCCGATCAAGATGGATGTCCCTGGACCGATGACCGTGGTCGACAGCACAGTCGACGAGTTTTACAAAGACGAAGCCGTCATGGCGATGGATGTCGCGGCAGCGCTTAACGAAGAGCTGCGCGATCTCCAAGCCGCCGGTTGCGACGTGATCGAACTCGATGAGCCAGCGATGACCCGTTATCATGAGAAAGTTTTCGCCTACGGCGCCAAAGCATTGGACCGCTGCCTCGAAGGAATCACCGTGCCGACCGTCGTGCATCTGTGCTACGGCTACCCCGGCGGCGCCGGCCATCAGCATGAATACGAATATCCCGAACTGCTTGAAGAGTTGATGAAAACCAAGATCGGCGGCTTCGGTGTCGAGTTCGCCCGCAGCGGTTACGATCCCGCCGTGCTCAGTATCGCCAAAGGACGCATTGTCATGTTCGGCTGCGTCGACCCCAGCGACACGCCGGTGCCACCGCTGGCAAAAGTCGTCGAGCGGGTGCGCAGCGCACTCAAGTACATCGAGCCGCAGAATCTCTGGCTCGCACCTGACTGCGGCCTGATGACGATCAGCCGCGAGTTGGCGAATGCAAAAGCGAAGCTTCTCGTCGAAGTCGCCCGTGAAATTAGAAAAACGCTTTGACGGTATAAACGCAAGGGTAATTCAAACAAAGCCGTTAACTGTCATTTCGAGCCGAGCGCGAGATCTATTTCCATCCCGTATCGGGCAAGTAAAGATCTCTCACTCCGTTGAAATAACATTCAAAAGAAATTGGCTCGACGCCTGACGGCATTGCAAAAGTATCCGGGACTCATGATCAAGAAACGCTACAACGCGAAGATCCAGCGAGCCAAAGGTCTGCTCGAGATCGCCGCGGCGATGTACGAGACATCCCTGTCCTTCCAAACCACTCGTGCGGCTGAAAAAGTATTGCAAACCGAGTCGCGCATCGGCGACAAATTGGCGTGCAAATTGATCTCGGCGAACCGCGATGGTTCCAACAGCTTCCCACTCTCGTTTGCAGCCGATAGTTTCGCCGAATTGAAAGGCGTCGCTGACGGCAAGTACACGCTCGCATGGGTCAATCCGTCGGTCGCCGCCACACTCGCGTACCGCGGCACTGGGCCATTCAAGAAAACGCTGCCGCTGCGCGTGATCGCGACCTTTCCCTCGTACGATGTCATGGGCTTCGCCGTGCACAAGTCCACCGGCATCCTGTCAATGGCACAGATCGCCAAGGAGAAATTTCCGCTTCGGCTGTCCACTCACGGAGCATCCGCAGAATCTATCCTGTCGAGCCCGACGATGTTCACCGTCACCGCGGTAATGAAAGCCGCCGGCTTCACGCTGTCGGATTTGACAAAATGGGGCGGCAGCGTCGTCTCCGTGCCGCGCCCAAGCCATCCTGACCGGCGCGACGCGATTCAACGCGGCAGCGTCAATGCGGTGTTCGATGAAGGTATCAAGAGTTGGGGCCAGACCGCCGTCGATAGTGGCTTTATTTATTTACCTATCGAAGGACAAGTTCTGCGCCGGCTCGCTACTATGGGCTACAAGACTTCCGTGGTTCCCAAGGCGCGCTTCAAGGGCATGACCAGTGACGTTCCAACCGTCGACTTCAGCGGCTGGCCGATGGCCGTGCACGCCGATTTGCCTAATGACGTCGCCTACGCCATCTGCGAAGCGATCGAAAAACGGCGCAAGCTCATTCCCAGCGACAACTTCAAACCGATCGCTATGAAACAGCTCTGCGCCAACGACGGTGAGGCGCCGTTCAACATACCGATGCATCCAGGCGCGCGCCGCTTCTACCGCGAACGCGGCTATTTGAAATAAGTGGCAAAACGCTTGAAACGCGCGAGAGAGAATCGACGTTGTCCGGAATGCAACGCAGCTGCGGTCGTGCCAATCATCCACGGCATCCCAAGCAAAGCGCAACAAAAGGCGATCGAGCAAGGCCTGGCGATGATCGCCGACCGCGAAGAATGGGAAGGCCTGAGCGAGTGGTACTGCAAATCCTGCGGCTGTGACTGGAGCCGTCACTCGCGCCGATTCAAAAAACCCGGCGGCGTCAACGCAACGCGGGGATGACACTCTCAATTCGTTTCTAATGAGTTTTTTTCGTAAGTGACACCCAACGAGGCTCCTCATGGCCACGACCGAATCCAATCCGTTGTCCGATCTCTCCCCCCAGGTTTCCCGCGTATTGAAAGAATTCATCGACGCGGCGCAAACCTCTTTCACCAGCAACTTGAAATCAATCATTCTTTTCGGCAGCGCCGCCGAGGGACGACTGCGCGCCACTTCGGACGTCAACGTTATCTTGCTACTTACCCAGTTCGACCAGCACGGCGCGGACGCCATGCGTGAACCACTGCGGGTCGCCCAAGCCGCGATCCGCTTGAGTCCGATGTTCATCGTCGAGGTGGAATTGCCGGCAGCGATCAACGCCTTTGCAGAGAAATTTTCCGACATTCTACGCCGGCGCCGGATTCTGTTCGGTTCCGATCCGTTTGTCGGCGTGAGGATCCCGCGCAAAGTTATCATCGTCCGTCTCGATCAAGCTCTGTTGAATCTCGTACTTCGCTTACGGGAAGCCTATGTCATGCGCGGGCTCCGCGAAGAGCAGCTCGCGCTGGCGGTCGCCGATGCCGCCGGACCGCTGCGCTCTGCGGCGGCAACTTTCTTCGAATTGTCCGCGCAGCCGTATACGTCGCCTAAAAATGCTCTGGAGGCATTGGTTCATTTAGTCGGCGATCCGTCGTGGATCGAAGTGCTGCCGCGCATCTCCGAAGCCCGCGAAAAACGTGTGCTGCCGCCCGGCATTGCCGGCCCGACACTTTTGAAATTAATTGAGATTACGGCTGGAATAAGAACTCTCGTCGGGAATTGAAAAAGGTGCCGTGATGAACCCGTTTGACCTTCCGGGACCACAGTTTCTGCAGTTCTACATGTTCCTCGGCTGCGTAGTCCTCACTGCACTTTACTACACGCAAAGAATTTCTGAATCTGGGAGCATACCGAGACTCGATTACTCCGATCCATATTTAATCGCCTATCTTCGCGGCGGTGAGCAAGAAGCCGCCCGCGTCGCGATCATCTCACTTGTCGACCGCGGTTTACTACGGCTCTTGGGCGATCGACTGGAAGTCACCGGTGATGCGACTGCAGTTCGCCGTCCAATCGAAAAGGCGATTCTGACTCGCGCTAAAATCTCAAAAAATGTGGAAGGACTATTGGAAGGTGCATCGATAAAGGCCGGTTGCAAAGAATATCTGGACAAATTGCAGCAGCTCCGTTTGCTGCCTGACAAAGCGATCGAAGACGCACGCACAAATCGTCTCTTGCTGGCCCTAGTCGTTCTCTTCGGTGTCGCCTTTATCAAGATCATTGTAGCGACAATGCGAGGTCGGCAAAATATTTGGTATCTAGTCATACTTGCCGCAGTCTTCGGTTTCTTTGCCATAAAGAATTACAACCCTACCCGAACCGTCCTCGGGAATACTATGCTCGCCGACCTGCGAACTCTTTTTGCTTCGTTAAAGGCGCGCTCGGCAACGATTCAGAGCGGTGGCGCAACCGGCGAAGCAGCCCTTCTTCTGGCAGTCTTCGGAGCTGGCGCCCTGCCGGCAAGCAGATTTCCGATCATTCAGCATTTCGAGAAGAAACGAAGCCTGACCGGAACGAGCTGCAGCACCAGCGGTTGCGGATCGTCCTGCTCCTCATCGAGTTGCGGCGGCGGAGGTGGCGGTGGTTGCGGCGGTTGCGGCGGGAGTTAGCGCATGAACGATCGATTTGGCATCGGCTGGCGGCCGGAGCTGGCCGCGGGAATATTATCGAATCTCCATCGCATCGATATCGTCGAGGTGATCGCCGACGACTACTTCGATTCGACGAAAGCGACAACGGCGCGCGCTTCGCACGTTGGCGAGACAAATCCCGGTGGCGCTCCACGGTGTAAGCCTCGGACTGGCTTCAGTCGTCGAGGTTGATAAACGCCGGCTTGAAAAGACGGCGCGCTTGATCGCAGAAGTGCAGCCGGAGTTCTGGTCCGAACATCTGGCTTTCGTGCGCGGCGGCGGTATTGAGATCGGCCACTTGGCGGCGCCGCCAAGAACCGAGGCGACTGTCGAAGGCGCGGCGCACAATCTCGCGGCGGCGAAGAGAATCGTCGGCAGCTCTCCATTGGTCGAAAACATCGCTACGCTCATCGATCCACCTGGCAGCAAGTTGAGCGAGGCGAATTGGACAGCAAATATTCTCGACGCGGCGAACGGTCGGCTGCTTCTGGACCTTCACAATCTGTACGCCAACGCCGTCAACTTTTCTTTCGACCCTTACACTTTCATCGATTCGATTCCCCCTGAACGGGTTGCAACAATACATCTTGCCGGCGGCCGATGGATCACGGCGAAATCATCGAATGAACGCCGCCTGCTCGACGACCATCTGCACGATGTGCCAGAGCCAGTTTACGAACTGTTGTCTTACGTAGGCGAGAAGACATCCCAAGCGCTAGCTGTCATTCTCGAACGCGACGGCCGTTACCCACCGATGGCGGCTCTGTTGTCTCAACTGGCGCGCGCTCGGCAAGCGTTGCAGCGCGGCCGCGAGCGCCGACAGGCACAATTAAAGCTGGCAGCGGCATGAAGACAGAACAGTTCGAAGCTTTTTTGGCGAAGCTCTATGTCGACGACCAGGCGCGAGCACGCTTTCTCGCCGATCCGCGCGCTGAGGCAAACCGGGCCGGTCTGACATCAGAGCAATGTAACGCGTTGGAATCGATCGACACTGTCGGCCTTCAACTAGCCGCCGACAGTTTCGCGCGCAAGCGTGCCGCTCAGCCGCCGCCACAGCCCTCCCTGCGCATTTTGCGCTGGCTGGGTCGAACCTAGTTTGTTCAAACCCACCTGGCCAGCCAATTTCCAACGCGCCTCGCCTTCTTCCTCCGCCAACTTCCTAAACTGAAAGAATTCTGCATTTGAGAGACTTGACCCAAAATCGTCGCAATGATACCTAACATTAGGTTAGATATCATGGCAAATCAAAACCATACCCCGGCGATTGACGCACCTGCATATGAAAGTTCCCTGCGCGAAAAGCGGCAGGCGTTGGGTCTCTCACAAAAGCAACTCGCCGACATGGCCGGCATGACCCGACAGGCGGTTTCGGCCATCGAGGCCAATCAATACTCCCCTGCCACTTCGGTGGCGCTTCAACTCGCTCAGGCTTTGCGCTGCCGAGTCGAGGATCTCTTCAGTCTCAAAAGCGTTGACGAGGTCGTCAGCGGAGAGCTTGTCGGTTCTCTGCCCCCAAGATTCGGCAACGTTCGCGTCGGCGTGACCCAGGTCGGCGAACGTTTACTGGTTCGGCCATTGGACGGTTTCGGCGCACTGACGAGTCTTACGGCAACGGCGGACGGCGTAATCAGCGCCACACAACCGAGAAGCAAACAAGTGAGCGTGAAACTGCTCAAAACTCGGGAGACACTGCGACGGAAGATCGTCATCGGCGGTTGTGATCCGGCGATGTTTCTCGCCGCCGAACATTTGCGAAAACAGGACAAAGAAACTCTCGTCCCTTGTATCATGGGCAGCGGCATCGCCCTCGGCGCTTTGAAACGCGGCGAGATTCACGTCGCCGGCGTCCATTTGGCCGATGACCGCTCGGGTGCGTGGAACCTTCCCGATTTGAAACGTAGTCTCGGTGGATTGGACTGTATCGTCATCACATTCGCTCACTGGGAGGAAGGACTCATCGTCAAACAAGGCAATCCGAAAACGATTCGCGGCGTCACCGACTTAGCGCGCCCGAGGATTACAATAGTCAATCGGGAAAAAGGCTCCGGCGCGCGCCGCTTGCTCGATCGGCAACTGGTTATGGCCGGCATTCCACCGGCTCGCATCAAGGCATACGCTGATGAAGTTTTATCTCACTTGGAAGTGGCCTCACGCGTGAAAACGGGATTGGCTGATGCCGGCATCGGAGTGCGCGCGGCCGCGTCAATCTTCGGCCTCGATTTCATCCCTTTGCAGCGCGAGCGTTACGACCTGGTTATTCCCAAGATTTACTACGAATCGCTGCAAGGTCTACGGACGCTGCTCGATACCATCGTCGGCAAGCCATTCAGGAACGAGCTTGATGCCTTAGGCGGCTACGACATAAGGGAGCTCGGCAAGGTCGTGGAACTGCGGGGATGAGACCGCTTCTGCTCGAATAGTGATTTGGATTGACCTATGGAAAGCGCGGAGAACTGATTAGGATGACCACTGGAAATCGGCTAAGGAAAACTCGAGCAGGGTTGTTTGCAGGCATATTCTTATCGTCGTTCATGCAGACAGCAGCGCTAGCTGATGAAATCCTAGTATCGGCCGCGGCAAGCCTCACCGATGTTCTAAAGGAAATCAGCAGCGGCTATCAGGCAAGATCCAAGCATACGGTAAAATTCAATTTCGGTCCGTCCAATGGCCTGGCACGGCAAATTGAAGAAGGCGCGCCGGCGGATATTTTTTTTTCTGCCGACTTACCACAGATGGACACTCTCAATAAAAATGGCCGGCTGGAACCGGGCACGCGAAAAAATTTGCTCTCGAACCAGTTGGTGATCATCGTGCCGGCGGATTCCAGACTCGCCATTTCTTCGCCGAAGGATCTATTAAAGGCCGATATCAAAAGAATCGCTCTCGCCGAGCCGTCGTCCGTGCCAGTTGGTGTCTATAGCAGCAAGTATTTAACCGACGAGGGCTTGTGGGATCAGGTCAAACCGAAGGTGGTTCCGGTACAAGACGTCCGCGCCACTCTGGCTTCGGTGGAGTCCGGTAACGTCGAAGCCGGCTTCGTCTACAAAACCGACGCTGCGATTTCCAAGAAAGTGAAGATCGTCTACGAAGTGCCCATCGACAAAGGACCCAAGATCACCTATCCGGTAGCGATCGTTAAAGAGTCCAAACGCAAAGACGCCGCCCGTGATTTCATGAGCTACGTCCAGAGCCCGGCCGCAAAGGACGCTTTCAAAAAATATGGCTTTGTCGTATTAGACTAGATCCGAGGACATTCTTCCATTCGTGATCTTCTCCTTTGAAACCTGGCAAATCACCCTTTTCTCCCTCTCCGTTGGCTTCGCCAGCACGCTGTTGATTCTTCCGTTCGGCATCGGGCTGGCCTGGCTTTTCGCGCGCAAGGAATGGCCGCTCAAGAGCGTTTTAGAGACAATCGTTCTGCTGCCGCTGGTCATGCCGCCGGTGTCCACGGGTTTGATTCTGCTGAAGATCTTCGGCCGGCGCAGTTCGCTCGGCACATGGTTGTACGAGCGCGGCATAGAGATCGTTTTCAACTGGAAAGGTGTGCTCATCGCCATGGCAGTGATGTCCTTTCCGTTGCTGGTAAGATCGGTGCGAACTTCGTTTTCCGAAGTCAATCCACGGCTTGAACAGATCGCCGCTACGCTCGGAGCTTCTGGTTTAAGAATCTTCTTCGTCATCACCATACCGCTTGCCTACAAAGGAATTGTCGCCGGCGCTCTCCTCGCATTTTCGCGGGCGCTCGGCGAATTCGGCGCCACTATTCTGCTTGCCGGAAATATTCCTGGGGAAACGCAGACGTTGTCATTGGCGATCTATAACTTCGTGCAACTGGGCAAAGATCCTGAAGCCTACACACTGCTCGGAATTACCGTCGCCCTGGCCTTCCTGTTCGTCTGGTGCTCGGAGTGGCTGCTGCGTACGGGAAAGAAAGCGTAAGATGCTACTACGCTGCCGAATTCCGCTTGCTAATTTTGAACTGAATATCGACGTCACGTTCGACACCCGCGTAACCGCGATCTTCGGTCCGTCGGGTTCCGGCAAGACGACACTGCTCGACGCCATCGCTGGTTTGCGCAAGATCGCAGCGGGCGAGATCGAGATCGACGGCAAAACGCTCTTTTCCTCGGCGCGAAGAATTAACCTGCGGCCGCAGCAGCGAGGCATCGGTTACGTTCCCCAGGAAGGAGCGTTATTTCCACACTTGTCGGTTCGGAAAAACATTCTCTTCGGAGCGACACGTGATGGCCATGCCGGCAACAAAGGCCTTACCGTCGACCACGTCGTAGATATTTTGGAGATCGGCGATCTCTTGAATCGCCCGGTCACCAAACTCTCGGGTGGCGAAGCGCAGCGAGTCGCCCTCGCCCGGGCGATTCTTTCTCAGCCAGGTCTCTTATTGCTCGACGAACCTCTCGCCGCCCTCGACATCGGTCTAAAGGAAAGAATTCTGCCGTATCTAGGCCGCGTCCGTGACGAATTCAAAATTCCGATGATCTATGTCACACACAATCTTACTGAAGTCTTAACGCTGGCGGATTGGGTCCTGATGATACAGCACGGCAAACTCGTCGCTCAAGGTGTTCCTAAAGAAACATTCCGGTCGGCCAATACGATTCTCCAGCTTCCTAACGAAGAGTTCGAAAACGTCTTTACGGTAAGCTTCGCCGAGTCAAACCGAGAGGCCGGAACTACCCGAGTCCGTCTGGCGTCGGGCGGCGAATTGCTAATCCCCTACGTCCAACGTCAAGCCGACGCGAGTTTCCAGATTCGCGTCAGCGCCGACGATATTCTCGTCGCCACCGAACGACCCATGGGCATTTCAGCCGGTAATGTTTTATCGGGGGCCGTTCACAGAATCGAATCGCTCGATGGCGAAGCGATGCTAACGGTTCTCGCCGGTGAGGAATTTTTGGTCCGTCTCACCGCGTCAGCGGTCATGCGGCTAAGCTTGATGGAAAACACGCCGGTTTATCTCATCATCAAGACCCGCTCGCTCCGGGTGCTCTGACCCGTCGCTAGCCTAGGAATTTCTTTGCGATCCGGGCTTTCCTCCTAAGGCTCAATGGCGAGGAGTAGCACAAGAAAACTTGCCATCACCGTCTGACTCATCTACCGAAATTTGTTGCTGTTTTTGAAGGCTGGCCTGCCGATTTAAGGCGTTGCCTGGCAAGGATTTTATGCCAGCTGCGGCAGCGGCGCCGTGGCACATGATTCAATTAGGAAACCTTAGCCATATTGGATTACTTGACAACCCTTGATGGCGCGAACTATAAAAAAGCTGACGGCGAGTAGGAACGACAGGCGGGTTGAGCATTTGTCGAATTATTCACCGAATCCTCCTCGCACAAATTATTTGGTGAATTCTTAAGTCATGAGTCATTTTATCAGTATATTGATTCCCACCAAGGGAAGGATAGAAGGACTCACACATTTGCTGCAAAGCTTATCGCAAATGAGCGAGCGCGACTCGATAGCTCACGAAATCTTGATTATCAACAATGCGACCGATGAGACTAGGGCTGGGAAGGTCGAAGCCCTGGTTCAAGGCTATATCGAGCGGGAAGGTGATCGATGGCGCCATGTGCGCGAACCTATTGCTGGTAAATCGCGGGCTCTGAACACAGGGCTCACGCTCGCGCGCGGCGCCATTTTAGGCTTCCTGGACGACGACGTAGTGGTTGCGCCCTCATGGTTGACGGTCACGCATAACTTCTTCGCACAGCTCCCATGCGACGTTCAACAGGGATCGATTCACATCCCGCCGGAGTTTGCTGAGGACACGGAGTTTTTGCGGCTGTTGAGCCGATATCGAACCATTTATTATCTCATGAAACCGTTCGCCGAAGGTGAGAAAATCAAAAGCCTTAACGCAGCCAATCTAGCCGTTAGACGCGAGCTTTTCGATAGGACCGGATACTTCGATGAGCGCCTCGGTCCAGGCGCATCGGGAACGTCCATGGATAGCGAATTCGGCGATAGAGTCAAAAGACTCGGCGGCCGGCTCGGCTATGAACCCCGGGCCGTTGTTTATCACCAGGTCGACTGGAGCCGACTGACCGACAAGTATTTTCGCTGGCGCAACGAGGCGGAAGGACGAAGCAATCTACTCTATAAAGATATCACACCGTTTGACGCCTTAAGTAACTTGCTCCGGTCAGCTGCGAGCTTCTGCTACTACTGGCTCGCGGGCTCGGAACATAAGAAATATCGTATGAAGGGACGTTGCTTTCGCTATCGAGCGATGCTGAGAGTGATGTTACAAGAACGCAGGAATTTTCAAACTCCGATACCGGACTTGCAAAAGCAGCGTGTTATCACTGGCCCGTGTCTCTCGAACCAAAATTTACCCCATGGTGAACGGCGGCTTCGCCATAGGTTTTGGCCAGCCGTCAAGTTTCGCGCAGGGAGCGACTCGGCAGCGACTAGCTCAGCGCGTGCCAATGTTGATATTCAGTCATCCACTCCAACCACGTTTCGAGACGAAAACTGATGCTACCTTTCCGCGTCGTCTATATCGTCAAGCAGTTTCCCCAAATCTCCGAGAGCTACATTAAAACGGAAATCGAGGCCGTGCGCGAAAAGTGTGATGTCCTGGTTGTTGCCACGCATAAGGCTTCGCTTGCGGCGAAGAACCATCCTCCCTTTCGCTACATCGATGATCTCGCGTCTATTCGGGAAGCCATCGAAGATTTTCGTCCTCACGTCCTGCACACCCATTGGCTCCACTCCGCGCGCATGGTCGGCAAACTCGCGAAACAAACCAACGTACCTTTCACGGTCAGGACCCATTCCTTCGATGCCATCTGGGACGATACCGAAGGCCCGTCCACTTGGAACAGACTTTTCGGCGCAAGACAGCTACCGCCTCATGTTCGCGAGGCGATCAGCTTCATTCGCAGCGATATGTGTTTGGGAATCCTAGCCTTTCCGTTCAACCGGGTGAGGCTTGAAAAGGCGGGTATCAGCGGCGACAAAATTATCGACTCCTATCCCGTGGTGAACTATCCCCTATTCCATAACACCGAGCCCAACGGCGATGAAATCATGAATGTCGGTGCGGCGATCACGAAAAAACACATGGAAGACTTCATAGATCTAGGCGCGATGGCACCAAAGCAAAGCTTCAATCTCTACGCGATGGCCTATGACGTAGAAAGGCTGCGCAAGCTGAATGAAGCAAAAGGTAAACCGGTCAACCTTATCCCGCCCGTGGAACTCGAAGATATGCCGGCGCAGTACAAGAAACACCGATGGCTTGTCTATACCGCGCGGATGGATCGCGGCAGTGTCGGCTGGCCGATGTCGGTCGCCGAAGCCCAAGCTTCCGGCGTCGGCGTATGCATGGCCAATATACGTCCTGATTTAAGGGAGTATGTCGGCGATGCCGGCTTCTTGTTTAATTCCGTGACGGAGGCATACGATATCATCACAAAGCCATTTCCTGAGGAAATGCGAGAACGAGGATTTGAGCAGGCCAAGAAGTCGAACATCTTTGAGCATCGAACCTCGCTTTTCTCCCTCTGGCAGACGGTCGGAAGCGGCCATTTTCGTAACCACGAAGTCAACGTCGACAGCACGATAACCGTTAATGAATAAGATGATGGTTTGCTCTAGTTGACGTCGACGCGGCGAGGACAGACCGGCGGGCAATCGGCGTTTCACCGCACAACCGGCTCAGACGCTTCACCCCATCGATGGGCGACGACGTGAGAAGAAATTTTGTCCAAACCGCGAACAGACCTGCGCTAAAGAAATCACCGCGCGGTTGCGGAGCAATGGTAGAAGATCCATGAACGTTCGGTGACCGAATTTAGTGTCGGACGAAATGCGCCCAATGTGCCTCAACCGTCAACTAGAACTCAAAACTAGAAAAACCTTTACTTATTCGCAGCGCATCCCAACACCGTCCTCGGTCTGACCGAACAGCGTACAGCGATACATTTGTCCTCTCGGTGAGCGCACCGTCGCGAAGGAGCCGAGGTCGGTAATGACATGCTCCGCCACTTTCGTTGACGGCGCATCCAAACCGCGCCCGCCGGGGGCTGAAAATCCGTCGACTGCGAGGCCGAGCAGCCCAAGGGTGGCAATGCTCTCGATCTCGCTCGGTTGATCGGCGATCTTCACCGCCTTGAGCTGAGTTTTGATCACCGGCTTGAGCGCGGCGATCTCGTCGTCGATTTGCACCAATTCTTGTTTCATCTCATTCACTCGATCGGGGCGCACGTTGGTCTCCCGCATGGTGAGCACGAATTCGCGCTTGCGCAGGTCGAGATCGACCAACCGATAAAACTCCGACGACGATCCAAGGGTGCTGGCTATGACGCCCTTTAACATGGTCGCCGCGTGCTGGCGCTCCGGCCAACGGCCCAGTTGGCTGCCAACCCGCTGCATGTCACCATGATATTGATTCACGCCCGAAAGCAGCGTCGCGCCGCGGCTAATATTCGCCGTCGCGCAGCCCCACACACCAGTCATGAGTGCCATCGCCACGATGATTATTTGCATCATGGTGCTAGAATACCATATCGATCGAAAGCGCTGAAGTTATTTCTTGACGTGCTGAGAATTGCGTAAAGATTCCTCAGAGTAGCGTGGCTTCTTCAAGTCCCTATAAGAGGGCTGAACCTCTTGAGAAGCTATCCTGGTGGAGCCATAAACAAGCATGCAAATCATCGACAACGCCCAATCCGACCAGCGGAGGAATGGATTCGTGCTCAAGGGTATCACTCTGACGGTTCTTCTAATTTCTTTACTAGCATCGAGGCAAGTAGCCATTGCTCTCGACACCGTCACCGCGGCGCTGACGTCAAAGGCGTTTCAATATGTTCCTTTGGTCATCGCCCAAGAGCGCGGCTATTTGAAAGAAGAAGGTTTGGAGTTGAAGCTGGTCTTCATGCAGAACGCCGCCGGCCTGCAAGCACTGATCGCCAACGCGGTGCAGTTTTCCGGTTCCGGCAGTAGCGCGCTGGTGGCGATTTCCAAAGGCAACGCGCCATTGAAAACCATCCTGGCGTTCAACGATCAAGTCCTACAATGGATCGTCGCCCGGCCGAATATCAAAAGCCTGCGCGATCTGAGCGGTAAAAAAGTCGCCACCACCGGCGTCGCGTCGATCGCGGCATTCATGTTTAGGAATATTCTGAGCAAGCACAATATTCCAAAGGACATCGTGTTGATCGATCCCGGACCAGTCAACCGCTTGCCGTCGCTCTTGTCCGGCGCCGTCGACGCCGCCATCGTGAGTCCTGAAGAACGCTACGCGGCGCTCGATCAAGGCATGAAGGACCTGCTCTTCATCGGCAAAGAAGTGAAAAACTCCTGGGGCACCTTCGCTACTTCCGAGCGCTTCATCTAAGAGCAGCCCCAGCAACTCGCCGGATTTGTCCGCGCGGTCGTTAAAGGACTCCGGGTCGCGCGCCAGGAGCGCGAAAGCACCATCGCGGCAATATCGAAGTTCAGCGAGCTCGACCGTACCCTGTCGACGCGCATGTACGATGACCTGGTCGGCACGTTTACCAAGTCGGGGTACGTCGACGAACAAAGCCAGAAAAACGATCTCGCCATCGTTGCGCAAGTCGCCGACGTAAACGAAATTATCTCACCCAAGCGCGCCTATGATTTCAGCTTTGCGCGCCAGGCCGAAACACAGTTGATCAAACAGGCGTGGAAGCCATAGGACATTTTCTGGTCAAGTAGCGGTGACTTCAAATCGGCGCTGACGCGTATACGCGATGGCTACCTAGGACGCGCCCGTTTCCATGGTTCAACTGCCGGCAAAACGAGAAACGCCGCTAACAGTTTCCCGTTAGCGGCGATTGCAGCAATTTTATCGCAATCGAAATTTACGAAGTTATTTCCCACCAGTTCTTGCTGATATCGCTCAAAAGAAAGTGGGCGCGGCCGTTGGTTTCCAATTCGCGCAGCTCTTGGATGCCAAGCTGCTTGCCGTTCTTCGAGAAATCCTTGTGCGCGTCTTCGACTTCTTCGGGGCAAGCGACCTTCAGGGTAAAACGATTCGCCTCCGACAGATAATCCCGGTGCGTCGTCGGTAGCACCACCACGTACCACGGCCCCATGTTCGGCACGCTGATATAGGTCGACATGCGCCCGCCGCCGATAAGTTCGAGGCCGAGCACGTTGGCAAGAAATTTGTCGCTGGCTTCTTTGTCGTCGCAGTTAAGCGTGCCATGGGTCATGGCCTGCGGTACGTAACCTCTGCCGGGAAATTTCTCTTCAGGAATCGGCGTGGTCCAATGCGGCGCAGCGATCCTGCGACCCTGCTTTATCGCCGCCGGATTATAATACTCAATCTCCAGATCGTTACCGCCGGGCTCTTTGAAATAGATCGAATAGGCAAAATGCGCTTCGTGCGGCGGAGTTACACTTTTAATCTTGTATTGAGCTTTGTGTTCGGAAATATATTCGTGGGCTCTAGGAATTTCCTTCGAGCTCGCCACTCGGAAGCCGTAGTGATTGGTGTGCGGCTTGTTTTTCGAATCCGGCCCGCCTTCGTGAATCACCAATTTCCAGGCGGTGTTGGGATGTTTCACCACGGCCTGTTTCTCGGTTCGCTCCACGACTTCCGCGGCGAGCAACTCGGTAAAAATCGGCAGCGTCTCATCGAGGGAGCGGCATTCATAATGGCCTTCGGTCATTCCGATCGGTTTCAGCATGGTTGTCTCCTTAACAAAGTCGTACTCGTATTATTAAGAAGCTACCCGCGCTTGTCAATTGGCCGGTTTCACCAGCGCCGGCATCCGCACTTCGGCGCCCGACTTGGCGCATTCCGCTTCGAAAGTCCTGCGAATAATCGGGTCCTCGTCCTCGTACTCAATCTGCCAACCACCATACGCCAGAGGCACGTCGGACTGAATCTTACCGGGCTGCAATTTAAACTTGCGACTCAAAATCTTAAGCGCCAGATAACGCGACGGTTCCGCGCCGGAATTGAAATGCTGATGAAACCAGCCCTCCGGCGGCACGACGATCGATCCCGGCTTCCAGTCAACGCGGGTCATCTCCTTGCCTTCGGGCCAGAGCAGCGAATAGCCTTTACCGGTGAGAATGAACACATGCGCTCCCGGTCCGTGACGATGCGCCTTCTTGTAAATCCCCACGGGAAAGCGCGATACATGGGAGCCCATCATGCTCTCCGACATTTCAAAAAAAATCGTCGCGTTGCCCTTGCCCCGTTCACTCCACTCCACCGGCTCGATGTTGATCACGTCGGCGACGAAGTTGGTCTCGACCACGCGGTCGCTGTAAAGCTTACCGCTGCCGGCGAAGTAACCCTCTTCGCCCTTGAAACGATCGGTGAAAGAATAGTGATTGTTGACGACGAAATCGGCACAGTGAAACAAATTGAATATCAGCGGCGCCGTCGTCACCGACAACAGCCGCGCTTCCTGATCGCCCTGGCCGTTGAAGTGCTGATACCAAGCGTTGAGCGGCAGCGCGAAGAGACTGCCGGTCTGCCACTCGAAGCTCTGCTTGGCGCCGTTGTTCTGCCACACCGTCGTCGCGCCTCGGCCCGAGAGCACGTAGACCAGCGCCTCGTAAATATGACGCTGCGGATTAAGACTCTTCCCCGCCGGGATGCCGATGACGTAAGCGTCGTCCATGTAGCCGGCGCCGTCGAGCATGATGCAGACGCCGTAGCCGCCGATACGATCCCACCATTTGAGGGGCGTGGTATAAAGATCTTCGACGAAAAAGCCGCGCACGATATCGATGCCTTGGGACGCGATCCACTGATCGTAGGGCGTGTCCATCACTTCGACCTTGCGTTCGACTTTCTCGTAGGACGGACGGTTAGCTGCTTCTGGCATCGGCGCGCCTCCTGATTTGGATTGTCCGTTTCATACCGGCAATTGATCGCGCCATCAAGCGGTTGACATTCGTTAACGGTGTCCACATATCTCTTTATTGAGAATAACTTGATCGATCAGGAGTGCCCATGAACCAGGACGCAAGTGACAAATTAGTCGCGGCGCTTAAGACCGGCGCCGGCTTGAAAGACGATTTCATCTACTACATGTCGTTCGACGACTACAAAACTCTCTCCGATCCTTTCGCGCGCGTGCCGTTCACTGTGAAAGAAGTCCAGGAGTCGATTCACCGTTATCCGAATCCGGAAACACCCGGCGAGCTATTTCAGTGGGACATTCACGGCCGGCTATTTACACCGGCCAGAGTATCGATCCCTGACATGGCTGTAGTGATGATCCATGGCGGCGCGGTGAATGAATATGAGTTTATTTTTACCCCCGATGGTCCCGAGGCATATCCGGATCTCAGCAAACGCGATCCCAAAAACGCCCGCGTCGGCATCGCCCAACATATTGCCTCGCTGGGTATTCCCGTATTGGCGATTTCGCTTCCCGGTCATTACAGCCGCAAAGCTTGGGCACCCATCCCGGAACGGCGGCCGGAATTTATCATCGGTCAAATCCCCAGCGACACGGAGCTCAAGAATCGCCTCGCGGTATTCACTTTTAGAATGTGTACGGAAGCGGTCAAAGCGCTGGTCGAAAAGAATTTAACGCAGGCGATCTTCATGTGGGGCCACTCCACCGGCGGCGAATATTTCTACTTGATGGAACAGTACGGTCTTAAAAATAGATTGATCGGCGGCCTCGGTTTCGGCACCGGCATGCCCGCCTGGCTGCGCAAGGAATGGGACTTGGCCTGCGCCGAGAAGTCGCCCGAAGAGCGTGCCGCGCAATTTCGTAATCTCACAGATCTAAGCCGGCGCTCGCCGAAAGGCTACGCCAAGAGCGGCTACGTCGGGCCGAATCAACCCTGGGGCCCGGTGGAAAAATGGTTCGACCTGGAGAATCATCGCCGGCCGCAGTTCAAACCTTATTTGCAAGATATCGAGCACAGCGCCCACGATGTGCTGATCCCGGAAATCAAAAAAGTCTCCGGCCTCACCGATGACGAATTGTTCATCACGTACAAGTCCGATCTAAGCCGCCTGCGCGGCAAGAAACTTTTGCACATCGTCGGCGAGAACGACAAAGGTCACTGGATAGAAGGCGGCAAAAAAGGTTTGGCCTATCGTCGCGAGGTTTATGCCTTTAACAAGTTCAAGCCCTACGCCGACGCTTTACGTTTAATTATCGTGCCCAAGCTGACTCACTACGGCCATGTGGAAAGTTATAATGAAGGCTTGGCAAACATCATGGTAACAGGATTTAAAGAATATTTTTGAGTCGAGCGACACAGACAGTGTAACTCAAATCGTCATGACGGCTAAAACCGGGCATCATCATTATTTGACAAGCGAAATCCAAGCGCCATCAACCGCTTGCGCAAATGACGAGCAGGATAAAATGAAAAAGCCCCGGCTATTACACCGGGGCCTTCTCATTTGTCGTCATAAAGAATTAACGGCCGCGTCGATAATACTGATGGCCAATACGATCCAATCGACGATCGATCCGATCGCCGCGATGATCCAAGCGGCGCTCAATGCGATCGCCGCGATTGTCCAGGTGCCGCTCGATGCGGTCACCGCGCTTGTCCAGGCGCGCTTCGATGAGATCGCCTCTGCGGTCAAGACGGTCGGCGAGCTTGGTCTTTCCTTCCGCGCGCGCCTTGGCGGACAAGGCATCTAACCGGTCGTTGATCCGGTCGCCACGCACGTCAAGTCGATCGTTGATGCGATCGCCGCGCGCATCCAACCTGGCATCGATACGATCACCGAGTCTGTCGAAATAACCGTAGGGTTCCGCCATCACCGGCACCGCGCTGCCGAGAGCCAAAATGCTAAGTCCAATCCCAATCGCCTTTTTCATTCTCATCAGTCTCCTTTGTGTTGTTAGTTAATCGGGCGCCTTGCTACGATTGGACGGCGAGAGATACGAAAGGTTTACTTGGACGAGTTTTTTAACGGGATATTCAGGCTTGCCGCGAATTTCACTCCACATCGCCCCACCTGACATTAATTGGGCCGAAATTTGTCACAGCCCAAATTGCTTGACAGCTCAGACGAACTACCTTAGAGACGTGCTAGAGAATTTGATTATGCGGACCCGTTTGCTAATAATCTCGCGTTGTTACACGAGAATGAACTTCATTACGGCTATGTTGGCCTCTTTAAGAAACCAACATCGAACCGGAGTTCACTGATCGTTTGACCGCGATCGCAAAGGAAAGACCGATAAAATGAAGACGATCCTTCAAGCCCATGTGCCGCACAACACCGGTTGGTCGGCGGAAATGAAACAGGGACAAATAATCCGCATCAGCGCGACGACCACCGTCGATTTTGTCTTTTTCAAACTGGCAAAGCTGATCGAACGGTTCGACCAGCCGCGCACCAAGGTTTACAACATGAAACTTTTCATCAGTACCGGTGACAAGCTGATGGGGCGCAACAACCAACACATGATGACGATCACTTACGACGGCAATAAAACCGGCACTCACGACTTGCAAAAAGGCATGTGCAGCGGCTACCGTTTCAAGCTGGCGCAGCAGGAAAACCGCTTGGCCGAATACTATCCGCGCGAGATAAAAGAGATCCCCGATCACGGCTGCTACGAAAATCTGTCCAAAGCCGTGGCGTCCTATGGAATTATACCCGAAGACATTCCCAGCCCGTTTAATTTGAATCAGCACATGATCATCGACGGCGTCACCGGCAAGATGGAACACACTCAAGTGCGCCCGCCGGAAGGCAACTACATGGATCTGCGCGCCGAGATGGATTTGCTGGTCGCACTGAGCGCCTGTCCCGATCTTGCCGTCGGTGGCAAGCCGGTCGACGTCATGATCTACGAGCCGTAATCATTGACGACGTCGCCCAATCCAAAAGGAGACTGTCATTTCAATCGTCATCGTCGCCATGCCCTACGGCGTGCTCAGTTCTGAACGGCTCTCGCAAGCCTCGCGCATCTGTCTGGAACGCGCGTTGGACTGGTGGCACAAATCGATGCAAACCACCAAGCATAAGACCTATTTGGTCTTGGCTGGCTACGACGTCGATACCGGACAGGAAATCAAGCTGCGCCGAGAAATGGCCGAGAAAACGCTTCAGGAGCCCGAGCTTTTGACCAATCTAATCGAGGTCAGCGCCAATAACGAAATCGGTCTAGCGCAAAAGATTGCCCGCATCCGCACGCTTCTGCCGGTGGAAACCATCACGGTATTCGTCGAAGAGCGCAATGCGGTGAGTGTCAAGGCGATCTTCAAACGCAAGTTCGGCAAGACGCTTCAGCTGCGAAAGATAAAAGTCAAGTTCGAGTTCAACCACCAGTGGATCACGACTTCAACGTCGTTCGCCTGGTTCTGGCGCAATTGGTGTTTGCGTATCTGGTTTGAGATCAAACGGCGCTTGGGTCGGGGAATAAGGAAAAAAATCCGTTACTGGTTCAGGTCGTGAGGTGATTGAGTGATGGAGCAATGGAGCATTGTGCTCCGTCCACTGCTCCATCACTCCATTGGTCACTACGCTACTTTTGAAATTCTTGCGTTCGCTTCCGCTGAAAAACCCTTCTCCAACCACCAGTGCGCCACTTCGCTGCCGGTGGCGAACCAGACGCCTTTGTGCGACTTCATGTGAGCGATAATGTCGAACAGGGTTTTCGCTCTCCCGGGCCGGCTGGAAATGTACGGATGAAACTGAAACGGACAGAACGTCGGCCCCAGACTCGACTCCTCGTAGAACTGGTCGAACATCGCTTTCCAAATGACCAAGGTGTCGTTGGGATTGCCGGAATCGCGTCCGCCGTAGGTGCGCCCGTCGCCGAAGGGTTGGCGCGGAAGCTCGACTAACTTTTTCTTACCGTTCTGCCAAACGAACGGCAGGTCGTGGGAAAAAGAGTTGCTGTTCCACAGATATCCCTGCTCCATCAGCAGCTCGATACTATTCGGGCTTTGGGTGCACGAACGCCAGCCAAAAGGCCGCTTCTGACTGCGGTTGAGAATCATGTCGGTGGTCCGTTTCATCACGTCGCGCTCTTCGTCCTTGGAAAGATCCCGCGCCACTTCATGATGGTAGCCATGACCCGCGACTTCATGCCCGGCTGCAGTGATCGCCGCCACCGCTTCCGGGTAGCGCTCGGCAATGCCGCCGCAGGTCAAAAACGTTGCCTTCACTTCGTGCGCCGCCAGGATGCGCAGGATGCGCCAGATACCCGTGTTGGGACCGTATTCCGCCTGGGTATATTCTTCATGATTCATTCTTCCGTTCTTGTCCGGCCGGACATCTTCGCCGCCCTGAAAGTCAAAGCTCAAAAGCACCGCAATGCGGGCATCCCCCGGCCAAAAGATTTTGCCGTTGAAGTGTAATTCTTGTATCGCCATGATCGCCTCCCCTTGCAGACTGACGTAATTATCGATCGAAGCACTTAAGTTAGTCCAGCCACTCGCCGCTTGCAAGTTAAATTCCGCCGGCGCGTTGTCAGTCTGGGCGAAAAATTGTATAGACAGGCCGAACGTTCCCGGAGGTGCGCGATGGCAGATGAAAAATTCAACGTCGGCGGCGTCCTGCTCGACCAGCCGTTTAAGATTCGCCGCCTGGGCCATTTTGGTTTCAACATGACGAATATGGCGGAAGGCCGGCGCTTCTACACCGATCTACTGGGCTTCAAAATTTCCGACGTGATGGATTACTCCAAGCGCGCCGCCAGTCCCGAGCAAGTCGCCGGCCTCGGCGACCCCAACGGTTACTTCACCCGCTTCGGCGGCGATCACCACGCCATGGTGTTGTTTCCCAAACGCGTGCGCGACGCGCTGGGGCGCGCCGAGAAGCCCGGCGTGACCATCAATCAAATCACCTGGCAAGCCGGCAGCATGCGTGAAGTCAACAACGCGATCAAATGGTTCAACGAAAACAACATCAAGCAGCAACGCTCCGGCCGCGACATGCCGGGTTCCAACTGGCACACCTATCTGCTCGATCCCGACGGCCACAGCAACGAGCTTTATTACGGCATCGAGCAGATCGGCTGGAACGGCCACAGCAAACCACGCAGCATGTATGACCGCGGCTTCGACAAGCCGCCCGAGTTGCCGCAGATATCCGAATACGAGGAAGTTGAACAGGCCAAAGCCAAAGGCATCGACCCAAGCAGCGGTTATCGTCATGTCGACAATCTGCCGGCGACCTACGACGTCGATGGCATCTTGCTGCCGCGGCCATTTAAAATCGTCCGCCTCGGACCGGTCTATCTATTTACCGACGACATGGCCGCAGCGGAGACATTTTATCGGCAACGCCTCGGCTTCACTTTGAGCGAAGCAGTAAATTGGCAGGGCCAGCGTTGTTTGTTTTTCAGATGCAACACCGAACATCATTCGCTGGCGCTGTTTCCCACTGCGCTGCGTGAGACCCTCGGATTGAGCAGCCACTCCAAGAGCGCCGCGCTCGGCTTACAGTTGGCGAATTATCATCAACTCAAAGACGCCGTGAAATTTCTCCAAGAGCGCGGCTGCAAAGTCGGCGAAGCGATTCCGCTGGAGCTTCATCCTGGCATCGACCACGCCGCCCATGTATTCGACCCCGACGGCCACACGATCCAACTCTACTGCGCCATGGAGCAGGTCGGCTGGGATGGCAAAGTCAGACCGAAAGAGTTGCGTCAAGCGAAACCCATGAGCGAATGGCCGGAAGCGCTCGACGCGAGATCAAATGCCTACGCCGGTGAACCCTTCTTGGGTCCGTGGGGATGATTCAGCGGTTCATCCTTTTCCCAGGCGGGACGAGCATTTCGACAACAGCTTTGCCGACAATCTCGATAAGAGCGGTTTTCCTAAAAGAGCTGTGGGGCAACGCCCTGCAATGGCGAGATAAAAGGAGTTAATCCAATGGAAGAAAAAGTTACTTTCCAGTCCGACGGTCTCAAGCTCGCCGGACTGATCGACACGCCGCCCGACTATAAAGCCGGCGAACGCCGGCCGGCATTCATCGTGCTGCATGGATTTGGCGGCAACAAAGACGGCCACGGCCAGCAAGTTGTCGCCAGGCAAATCAGCCAATGGGGCTATGTGACTTTGCGCCTCGACTTTCGCGGTTGCGGCGAGAGTGAAGGCGAGCACGGGCGAATCATTTGCCTCGATCAAGTCGCCGACACGCGTAACGCGCTTTCGTATCTCGCGACGCGGCCGGAAGTCGATCCGGCGCGCATCGCGCTGGTGGGCAGCAGCTTCGGCGCGGCGGTGGCGGTCTTCACTGGCGGTGCCGACAGCCGGGTTGCCGCGGTGATCTCCTGCGGCGGCTGGGGCGACGGCGAGCGCAAGTTTCGCGGTCAACATCCGGGGGCTGAAAAGTGGGCGAAGTTTACCGCCATGTTGGAAGAAGGCAAACGCCATCGCGAGCGCACGGGGAAATCGCTGATGGTGCCGCGCTACGATATCGTACCGATCCCCGAGAAGCTGCGTAACCGCATGAGCAGCGGCTCGATCATGGATTTCCCCGCCGAAACGGCCCAGAGCATGAACGATTTCCGCGCCGACGATCAAGTGGGCAATATTTCACCGCGGCCGCTGCTGCTCATTCATAGCGCCAACGATTCGGTGACGCCGACCTATGAGTCCATCGAAATGTTCAAGAAGGCTAAACAACCGGCCGAGCTACACCTACTGTCCGACGTCGATCACTTTACCTTCAACGAAGAGAACCCGCGCCTGACCAATATTGTGCGCGAATGGCTCGGGCGCTATTTCCCGGTGAAAACGAGCTAGCGGAAAACAGGATTTGACGTGGCGAAAATCAATCATCAACAACTTCTGAGCTTCTGCAAAACTTTACTCGCCACTGGCGGCATGCCGACAGACGATGCCGAGCTGGTCGGCGACCTGCTTGTCAAAGGCGAACTGCGCGGCTACGCCGGCCATGGCGTCATCCGGGTAACCCAGTATTTGGAATTCATCAAAAACGGCATTTACAAACTGAACGAAAAACCAGCCGTCGAGCGCGAAGGCAAAATCACCGCCGTGGTCGACGGCAAACATTACATCGGCCAAGTCGCGGCGCGTTTTGCCATGGGATTGGCAATCAAAAAAGCTCAAGAACATGGCGCCGGCATCGTCTGTTTGCGCCGCGCCGGCCATACCGGCCGCCTCGCCGACTATATGGAGATGGCCACCGATCACGGCATGATAGGCTTCGGCGCGGCCTGCGTCGGCTCGCCGGTGACAACTCTCTACGGCGGCATGAAACCGATCATCGGCACCAACCCGATGGCCTTCGGCATCCCGGCCCGCCGCGGCCGCTATATCATTCTCGACTTCGCCACCGCGTCGATGAGCATGGGCGAAATTCAAAATCGAGTTCGCCGCAAACAAACCATCCCCCCAGGCGTGATGCTCGATGGCCAGGGCAACCCGACGAGCGATTTCAAATCTTTTCGTGGCCCGCCGCGCGGCGTATTTTTGCCTTTCGGCGACCACAAAGGTTCCGGCATCGCGTTAATCACCGAAATTCTCGCCGGCATTCTCTCAGGCAATGGCATGGGCCAAACCTGGTGGAACAAGGGCGGCCACGGCGTCAACGGCTTATTTTTGCAAACCTTCGCCGTCGAGGAGTTTCAGCCTTTGGAAACCTTCTACGACCAAGTCGACGAGCTGATTGCTTTGATAAAGTCGACGCCCTGCGCGCCGGGCTTTAGCGAGATTCTCTTGCCTGGCGAATCGGGACGGCGCCGAGAAGCGACAAACCGAAGAGTCGGCGTTGAAATCGACGACGCGACTTGGACAGGCTTAGCTGACCTCGCCGCCGAATTGAAAGTGAAAAATGTCCCCGCACCGCTGTAGAAAAAGCACTTTACTTTTGCCCGCGAAGAGAACTAATTATTAGCCATCCTGGCAATCCGATCGTCGCACTCATTGGAAGCGGCCGAACAAAGGAGGAACTGTCATGGTTATCCGAGAATTGAAAGACGGACGCTCATACGTGAGCCTGCAAGAGGATCATGCCGAACTCGCGGCTCAGTTCGCCGCGCACTGGGGTAACCAGCGATTCTCCAAACTTCGCCCTTATCAAACCATGGTGTTTGCCACGACCTATCACGACAGCGGCTATCGCGAATTCGAAGGCAACCCGCCGATGAACGTTGAAAAAGGCCGGCCCTACGCGCACCGCGAAGAGGTGCCGAATTTCGAAGAGGTGGAGCTTAAAGCCTACGCGAAAAACGCCGACTGGTTGATGGCGCAGGATCTTTATGCAGGACTCATCGTCTCCATGCACCGCACCGGCCTGTGGCACAATCGCTACAATATTTTCACCGAGCCCGCCGGCCGGCTGCGGGAACGGAGCCAAGCCGTGCAGGACGCGAAAAAAGCGATGGAAGCGAAACAGGCGGAAATCAAAAAACAGATTGGCATTCATCGCAGCGGTTTCGAAAACGAGCTTTCGTACAACTACATGGCGCTGCAAGTCTTCGATTTGCTGTCGCTCTATTTCTGCTGCGACGGCTACGCCAACGAGAAGGATTTCAAGGAATATACGATCGCGCCGGTGCGAATTGCTTACGACAAAGGCGAATCGGTAAAGTTAACGGTCAAACCCAACGGAGCCGGTGCAGTGATCTTCGATCCCTACCCCTTCGACCTGAGTCCGTTGACGGTCTCGGCGCGCGCCCGTATCGTCGCGCCGCCCAGTGAAAAATCCGAATCCGCCTGCGTCGACGCCTACCACAAAGCGCCGCGCGAACTGCTGAATTTTCAACTGTCGGCGTAGTCGATTGGCAGACCGTGCTAAATCCTAGCGGGGATTGCTCGCTGGAAAACGATGCCAGTGCTCAAGGTAAAGCCCCATCGTCTTCATTACGGAATTAGTGCGCTTCACGCGCTGACGCAATTTGATCAAGCCATTTCGGCAAGAAACAACGAATCACTTATCGTAAATCTCAACGCGAATCGCCTGTCCTCGCCCCGACTCCGGACAAGCGCTCGCGGCGACGAGTAAATCCATCTCGGCGCGGAAGTCCACGTGAGCTTCGTCCTTTGGCCGGGTCAGGGTGTCATACATGATGCCCGTCTCGGGGTCGATGCGCATGCACTGAAATATATTGAAAGGACTCGGCACGTCATCGGGCGCGATCTTCCACGGCGCCAGCGCGCCGCTCAAATTCTCCCAGCAGCCGTGGTCGGGAAGTTCTTCGGCCATCTTAGGATTGATGTCCACTCCCTCGGCGAACACTCGTTTCGACTGCCCCTCGGCAACCATTTCAAAACGCTTGCGGCTGCACATGCCCTTCTGCAAATCATGCCGTCCTTCTGTGAACGTGTCCTCGACGATGGTCAGCATCGGATTATTGCGCTTCGAATAGAGAACGTCGCCCTTGCTGATAAAAATTTTTACCTGATTGGTCTTGGTCCGCGCCTGATCGAAGCGCTCCATTAAATCATGCAAATTAAACGCGACGAAGTCGACGATACTTCTGCCCGCGATCCTAAGCCGCTGCCCCTGCTTCACTTCAAACGCCGCGCCGGAATTTTTCGGCACGATTTCACTCTTCAAGACGGCCATGAGTTTCCTTTACACTTGCCCACGGATTCACTTGGACTCGGTGTATTTCCGAATCGTAGTTCTCACCTCGGGCGATGCTTGACTCAGCTTTCCTATAAGTTTGACCGCCTCGCCGCCGACTTGAAAATTAGGATCGGAGCGCGTGACTTTTTTAAATTCCTGGATGAATTCCGGGTCCTTGATCATCTGTGAAAATCCCTGCCGTAGCGCGGTAACGGCTTCCGGCGGCGTGGTTGGAGCAACTTTGGCGATACGCTGCATCGCGTGCGTCAGGTTGATGGTTTTCAGCGCCTCCCACAGCACTCCCGAACCCAACTTACCGAAAATCTGCTGATGAAGCTGTGAGAAAGAAGGTATATCAGGCGCCTCGGCGCTCGGACGAAACTCTCCATCGGCGGTCACAAGCTCGTCCGCATAGACGGGGACAACCAGCCCGTCTTTCACCATGCGCGGTTGCACCTGAGCACGATAGCCAGGCGTTCCTTCGGTAAAAAACTGGATTTCATTTCGTTCGACGGCCAAGCGTGCATCCGAGTTGGAGTTGTACCCGGTCACGTATTGATGGGGAATGCCTAAGATATCTAGTTGGAGTCGGAATCGAACATCCTTGGCGCTGTTGAGGCTCAAGCCGCCCACCTTGAAACCCTTCGCTTTGATGAGGTCTTTCGGTTCCTGGATGCCCGGCGCGACGTCCCTGCGTATATAGGCTACGGCGACTCCTTCAATACTTGCATATATAGGCGAATTTCGCGAGATCGACTCTAAGCGTTGGATCGGCGGTCAGCAAATTAAAAAACTGCCCAGTGAAATACCCCAGAGTGAGTCCGTCAGGTTTGGCAACCTCGCCGAGGTAATTAGTGCCGGTTACGCCGCCCGCGCCGGCCATGTTCTGCACCACGATCGCCGGCTGCCCGGGGAGGTGTCTTCCCAGGTAACGGGCCACTAGCCTGCCCTCGATATCCGTCGGACCGCCGGCGGCGAAGTTGATCAATACGGTTAATGTTTTACCCCGATAGAAAGGCGTGTCAGCTGCAAACGAAGAAGCCGCGCACAGCGCGCTAACAACGATAACCAAAAGCAACCACCAGGGTGCTCTATTCTGTTTCATCGCGTGCCTCGTTTTTCGGCTGATAACCGGCCATAATGATCCGTTGTAAAGGTTTATTCTCCCCGGCAGCGCGCCGATTGAGCGGCAAGCAAATTCAGTCTGCAACATCTGCGCGCAACCCGCCATCGATTTAACACGGCGCGCTCGAGCGTTCAAACCGATTTAGCAAGCGTTTATGAATTTGATTTATCTTCGCGCTATTGGCAACATGAGACTTTGAATCTGAGATTCGCCGGAGGCACCATGGACACTATCAAGTTTGTCGACACGACGATTCGCGACGGCCACCAGAGTTTGTGGGCGGAAAATATGACCACCGGCATGATGTTGCCGATCGCGAAAAACTTGGACGATGCCGGGTTTGAAGGCATCGAATTGATTTCCGGCTCCCACTTAAAGAAAACCGTGCGCGACTTGAAGGAGGACCCGTGGGAGCGCGTACGCTTGATGGCGAAATTGATTACCAAGACGCCGCTCCGGCTCATCGCCGGACGGGTCAACACGTTCGAATACAATCCGCCGTCCATGTACCGCCTTTTCGTCGAGCGCATGTTCGCCAACGGCATCAAGGAAGCGCGCATCTCGGACGAGTGGAACGATTATGAAGGCTGGCGCTTTCGCGTCGGCGAGTGTCATCGGGCGGGCATGAAGTCGATTCTCAATTTGATCTACTCGGTTTCACCCAAACACAGTGATGAATATTTCGCCGAGCGCACCCGCCAAGCGGCGTCGCTCAATCCTTATCGCCTTTGTCTGAAAGATCCGGGCGGTCTCCTCACACCGGAGCGGATGGAGACGCTGGTGCCGGTTATTTTCAAGAATGCCAATGGCATTCCCGTCGAACTGCACACCCACTGTACCACCGGTCTCGGTCCGCTCTGTTGCATCAAAGGCATGGAGCTCGGCATGCGTAACATCAACACCGCCTTACCGCCGCTGGCCGATGATACGTCGAATCCCTCGCTATTCAACGTGGCGAGAAACGCTCGCGCTCTCGGCTATGCCACCGATATCGACGAAGCAGTTTTGCAGCCGGTGTCGCGCCACTTCACCGCCATCGCCAAGCGCGAGGGTTTCACCATCGGCGCGCCGGTGGAATACGACTACGCCCAATATCAACATCAAGTGCCTGGAGGCATGCTGTCCAATCTACGCTTTCAACTGCGCAAGGTCGGCTTGGAGCACAAGTTTCCCGAGGCACTGGAAGAAACCATTAAAGTCCGCGAGGAGTTCGGCTACCCGATCATGGTCACGCCGTTGTCGCAGTTCGTCGGCAGCCAGGCGGCCATCAACGTCATCGTCGGCGAGCGTTACAAAGAAGTCACCGATCAGGTGATCAAATTCGCCCTCGGCCACGCCGGCGCGGAAGGCGCGCGCGATATGGCGGCCAACGTGAAGGACAAGATTCTCAATCGGCCGCGCGCCAAAGAGTGGGCCAAGTGGACCCCTGACGAGCCCTCGCCCGATGAGCTGCGCCGCCGCTTGGGCGCCGAGGGAACTTCCGACGAAGAGCTGTTGCTGCGCTGGATCATCGGCAAAGAAGACATTGATTTTATGCGCGCCAACAAGCGCCCGCTGGAGTATTTGAATTCCGAACAGCCGCTAGTGAACTTGCTGCAACAATTATCCAAGCGCACGAAGAATCGGCAAATCCACGTGCAGACGGCGAATTTTTCCGTGACCTTAGAGAAGCGAGCTTCGAGTCTGGCGTCCGGCAACTAGTGTTAACGCCAGCCTCACACCCTAGACTCTGAACGCTGGACGTCAAACGCTACAGACAGTTGAAACTCAGCGGTGCCAGTGCAATAAGAAAGGAAACTTAATCAGGAGGCAGCGAACCATGGCAACAGATATCGTAGCGATTGACGTTCACGTTCACCTATCCGACGAAACCACGCAAAAGGCCAAAGGCGACCGCACGGCGCAGATGGCGAAATATTTCGGCCGCGAACGGCCGCCGGTTTCCATCGACGAGATGGCTGACCAGTACCGCGCGCGTAAGATGATGGCGGTGATCATGAACACCCGCGACGAAACCATCACCGGCTTAACCCCGGTTCCCAACGATCACGTCGCCTCCGCGGTAAAAAAGCATCCGGATGTTTTTATCGCCTTCGGCGCCATCGATCCGTGGACCGGCAAACTTGCACTCGACGAAATCAAGCGTTGCAAAGACTTGGGACTGACGGGGATGGGCGAACTCAATCCGGCGCGCCAACATTTTTATGCCAATGACCCGCGCTTCTATCCGTTGTGGGAACAATGCGCCAAATTGAACATGCCGATCTTGTTTCATGGCGGCATGGCCGCGGCCGGCGCGGGAACTCCCGGCGGCATGGGCATCAAACTCAAATATAGCCAGCCGATCCATATCGACGAGGTGGCGGCGGACTTTCCCGAGTTGAAAATCATCAGCGCTCATCCAACCTGGCCATGGACGGCGGAAAGCTTGGCCATCGCCCGGCACAAGGCGAATTACTTCATCGACCTCTCCGGCTGGGCGCCCAAGTATTTCCCGGCGGAGCTTTTGCACAACATCAATACCCTGCTGCAAGACAAAGCGATGTTCGGTTCCGACTGGCCGGCCATCGGCGTCGAGCGCTGGCTCGAAGAGTTCCAACAGGTCAACATGAAACCGGAAATCCGCAAGAAGATCATGTTGGACAATGCGGTGAAGTTCTTCGGGTTGACGCTGTAGGAGAAATTGGAGTGATGGATTGAGAAAATCCGTAAAACCATCACTCCGACCGTGATCATGACCACTGACGGAATTCGCTTCGTCGATACCACGATCCGCGACGGCCATCAGAGCCTGTGGGCCGAGAACATGACCACGGGCATGATGCTGCCGGTCGCCGATGCCATGGACCGCGCCGGTTTCGACGCCATCGAGCTAATCTCCAGCTCGCATTTGAAGAAATGCGTGCGCGAGTTGAAAGAAGACCCGTGGGCGCGGGTTAAACTCGTCAGCCAAAGGATCAAGAATACGCCGCTGCGCTTGAACGCCGGACGCTTTAGCGCCTTCGATCTGACGCCGCGCTCACTTTACCGGCTGTTCATGGAACGGATGGCGGCCAACGGCATCCGCGAAGCGCGCATCTCGGAGGAATGGAACGAGCTGGAAGGCTGGGAGTGGAAATCCAAAGTCTCCCGCGATGTCGGCATCAATCCGGTGCTCAATATCATCTACTCGGTTTCGCCCAAACACAGCGATGAATATTTCGCCGAGCGCACCCGTCAGGCGGCTTCGCTCAAGGTCAATCGCCTCTGTTTGAAAGATCCCGGCGGCCTGCTCACTCCGGAGCGTGTGCAGACGCTGGTGCCGATCATGTTTGCCAATGCCAACGGCATTCCGATCGAGCTGCACACGCATTGCACGACGGGACTCGGCCCGCTCTGTTGTCTTGAAGCGGTCAAGCTCGGCATCAAGATCGTCAACACCGCGTTGCCTCCGCTGGCCGACGGGTCGTCGAATCCGTCGCTGTTCAATGTCGCCAAGAATCTGCGCGCCTTGGGCTACAAGACGCTCATCGACGAAGATTTATTGAAACCCGTGTCCGAGCATTTTACCTACATCGCCAAGCGCGAGGGTTTTCCCATCGGCGCGCCGGTCGAATATGACTACTCTCAGTATCAGCACCAAGTGCCCGGTGGTATGATTTCCAACCTGCGCCATCAACTGCGCAAAGTCGGTCTGGAAAACAAAATCGATCAAGCCTTGGCAGAAACCATGCAAGTGCGCGCAGAGCTCGGCTACCCGATCATGGTCACGCCGTTGTCGCAGTTCGTCGGCAGTCAGGCCGCGATCAACGTCATCGTCGGCGAGCGCTACAAGGAAGTCACCGATCAGATCATCCAATACGCGCTCGGCTATTGGGGCAAGGAAGGCGCCGAGTTGATGGCTCCCGAAGTCAAAGCGAAGATTCTCGACCGGCCGCGTGCCAAGGAATGGGCCGAGCGGCCGCCGCCCGAACCATCAGCGGTTGAGCTGCGCAAGAAAATGAACGCGGGCAATATTTCCGATGAAGAGTTCTTGCTGCGCTGGAATCTTGACGTGAAAGAAATCGAAGTGATGAAAGCCGCCGGCGCACCGAGAGAATACTTGACCGCCAGCCAACCTCTGGTCAAATTGATAGATGCTCTCAGCCAACGTAAAGACTACCGCCAGATCGTCATCCAAAAAGGTGACATGGTAGTATCGCTGAATCGCGGCGCTTCGCCACCATAGGCGAATATCTGCCCATTCCCAAAACGATCGCGAAAACGAGCCACGAGTACGATTATCCCATGGACCGCTTCTTTTTCACCGCCGGCGCCATCGCCGCATTCATTGGCGTAGCTCTCGGCGCCTTCGGCGCTCATTCGCTACGCACCAAGCTGACGCCCGACATGCTTGATATTTTTGAAGTCGGCGTGCGCTACCAGATGTACCACGCACTCGGCCTGATCGCCGTTGCGTGGGCGACATCCAAGTGGCCGGAAGCAAATTTGAATGCCGTCGGCTGGTGCTTCATCATCGGCATCATCATCTTCTCCGGCAGCTTGTATCTACTCAGCGCCACCGGCATGCGCTGGCTCGGCGCCATCACACCGATCGGCGGACTAGCGTTCCTCGCCGGGTGGGCCATTCTCATCTGGTCGCTCAACCGGTAGTACCTCTTCTCGTTCTCCATTCTCCATTTTGCATTTTGCATTTTTCCATTCCTTCACGTAGCCTTTGATCAATGATCATCGGCGTTCCAAAGGAAATCAAAACCGAAGAGAATCGCGTTGCGGTCACGCCTACCGGAGTCGCTGGTTTCGTCGCGCGCAAGCATCAGGTGCTGATTCAGGAAAACGCCGGCAGCGGTAGCGGATTGACCGACGGCGCTTATCGAGCCGCCGGTGCGACGATCGTTGAGTCCGCTAAAGAAGTTTGGGATCGAGCGGACATGATCATGAAGGTCAAGGAGCCGCAGCAGTCCGAGTTTCCGCTCATGCGCAGCGGCGTGATCCTTTTTACTTATCTTCACCTCGCCGCTAGCGAGTCGGTCACCCGCGCGTTGCTCGAACGTAAAGTCACGGCGATCGCTTACGAAACCATACAGCTCGACGACGGTTCGTTGCCTTTGCTCGCGCCGATGAGCGAGATCGCCGGACGGCTGTCGATTCAAGTCGGCGCGTGGTGTTTGCAGGCAGAAAACGGCGGGAGAGGAATTTTATTGGGCGGCGCCTCAGGCGTTCGTCCCGCCAATGTCGTCATTATCGGCGCCGGCATGTCCGGCACCGCGGCGTGCCAGGTCGCCGCCGGCATGGGCGCTTACGTTAGCATTCTCGATATCAATCCGACCAAGCTGCGCTACGTGCACGACATCCTCGGCGGTCATGTGACGACGCTGATGTCGAACCGCGCTAATGTCGAAGAAGCGGTGCTCGACGCCGATTTGGTCATTGGCTCGGTCTTGATCCCCGGCGCCCAGGCGCCCAAACTCATTCCGCGCACACTCGCGAAAAGAATGAAGCCCGGCGCGGCGTTCATCGATATCGCCATTGATCAAGGCGGCAGCGCCGAGACTTCCCGTCCGACGACACACCTCGCGCCGATTTACGTCGAAGAAGAATTGGTCCACTACTGCGTCACGAATATGCCGGCCATCGTGCCGCACACGTCGACCTACGCGCTGACGAATTCCACACTGACTTACGGCTTAGAGTTAGCGAACCGCGGCTTTCCCCAAGCGCTCGCCAGAAACAAGGCGCTGGCTAAAGGGCTCAACACTTTCGACGGCAAAGTCACCTACGAAGGGGTCGCCGCAGCATTCAATCTCCCCTGGACGCCGGTGGACGAGGTTATCCGCACATGAGACTCGTCACCCGCGCCGACTTCGACGGCCTCGTCTGCGGCGCACTCATCACCAAGTTCGAACAAATCGACGACTATCTCTACGTCGAGCCCAAGTTCATGCAGGACGGCCTAGTTGAAATTCGCAACGGCGACATCATCACCAACCTGCCCTATCATCCCAACTGCACGCTCTGGTTCGATCACCACATCACCAACACGACGCCTAATTTCGCAACGCCGATCATCCTCGGTAGAGGCGGCTTTCGCTTGGCGCCCAGCGCGGCGCGGGTGGTCTTCGAATATTATACGGACCTAAGCAATGCGCACCAGATAACGGGCAATTCGACTGCGCCTGAACAAGTTGCAGCGTTTCTCGGTACGGCGCGCATGCAGCACTTGATGCATGAAGCCGACCGCATCGATGCCGGCAAGCTGGAAAAAGAAGACGTGCTCAATCCGCAAGGCTACGTGCTGATCTCCATGACCACGGATGGCAGGAATGCCGGCGACGAACCCTATTGGTTGAAGGTAATCAATCTACTTCGCGACACCACGCTCGAAGAAACGTTGAGCGATCCGGAAATCAAGCAACGCTGCCAACAAATCCAAAACGAACAGGAGAAACTACGCAAGCTATTGCTTGAACGAACGACTTATAAAGGCAACGTCATCTATTGCGATCTGCGCGGCGTCAAGGAAATTCCGGATGGCAATCGATTCTTAATCTTCACACTGTTTCCCAAGGGCAATATCCAAGTCAAAGTCGCCCACGACAGCCAACGCGAAAACACCACCGCGATCTCGGTCGGCTACAACATCTTCAACCCAACCTCAAATGTGAACGTCGGCGAGTTGTTAAAGAAATACGGCGGCGGCGGCCACAAAGTCGTCGGCTCGAGCCGCGTACCGAATGAGCAAGCCGAACAGGCGATCAAAGAAATTTTAGCCGCGGTAACTGAATAGCCCCATCAGCAACCGTAGGGCGCAGCATGCTGCGCCATTTCCGCGCCATGAAAATTGTCAAACTCAATTCCGCGTTAAAGAACCTCAAGAAACTCAACGACGAAATCCGTTACGCCGATTGCTTCAAAGAAAAGCAATTCACCAGCGGCCTGATCGCTTTCCGCCCGACCAAACATTCAGACCGCAAACAGATCAAGCACGACGACAAAGACGTCGTCTGCCACGTCATCAAAGGCACAGGTCAGCTGCGCGTCAACGGCAAACGCATCCCGTTGCGGCCTGGCGTCGTCTGCCACATTCCAAAAGGGACGCCGCATGATTTCGGGGCGGGGAGAAATGAAGAGCTGGTGCTGTTTTACTCGTTAATCAAGTCAACGTGAACCAACTCTATGCTAATAGTTCCTGCAAGAGTGCTGACGGGTGAAGTTACGAATCAGATTCCGCTTGAAGTCGACGTATGCCCAAAACCAAAAGGGCGAGCAGAATCATCGCTCCAGCCAAACCGAACCAGACGTACCGGGGTACGAATTCCTCTGACCAAGGACCTATGCCGCTGCGCATAGAAAAAAGATGACTTCAGCAAACCAGAAAGCGAAGAGTAGAGTTTCAGGCATAAGATTTCACCGCTGAGAATCACCACCACTTCCCCTGCTCATACTTGGCGCGAAAATAACCGTCCCACACCGCGGACGCCGGCTTGGGATGATTGTCGCTGGTTTGCATGCCGGTGTAAGCCCAGATGCGCGCGAGGTCATCGAGCGGCGGGCGTAGTCGGGCGACCAGACGATCGGAGTCGGTGGTGGAAAAGTTGATGACGAACTCGTAATTGTCGCGCGCCGCCGTCTTGAGCAATGTCTCGATGAAATGCATTTGGTCTGCGTCTGAACCAAACAACGTGGCGCCGTAGGATTTGAGATCGACGTTGCGTGACGTCATGCCGCTTTCGGCGACAACGATGGTTTTCTTGAAACGGGTTGCGAACTCGAGGAAGCTCGCCGTTATAGGCCGCGGAACTTCCGGGCTCATATGCGGATAAAGGCTCATGGCAAATCGGTCGCTGTAGCGCATCATTTCAGCAACTTCTTTTTCCTGATCCGATCCTTTCGCGTCACGCGTCAAGCGGCGGTAGTGCAGCACATCGGTGGTGAAGAAAACCGGCAGCCCTTTGTGCACCTTTTTAACCGCGGTGTAGGTGTCGCGATGCAGTTCTTTCAACTGCCGCCACGTGTTGAGGTCGCGCGACAACAAGATATTGGATTCGACACCGATGGCGAGAAAATCCGGCCGCATAGTGTCCACCGCGCGCAGGACGAAATTGAGAAATGCCCGCTTGACCTTCGGACTATTGAGCGGCTCTGTGTCCCAAGGTTTCGGCAAGGGCTGATTCTCCGCGTCGCCCCAATAAGGCGCGAGCGCGCGGCGATCTTTATTGAGCGGCGAGATCGAAAGAAACAGCTTCGTACCCGCCGGCGGGCGGTAACTCATATTGTCTTGAACGTCCTTGGAGAATGGCTTGCCGTCGTACGCTTCAGGCCACGGAATACCGCCGATGAATGTCACTGAAACGATATCACCGTGCGCGTGAGCGTAATCGCGAGCGATCGCGATTCCCTCGTCAGTGAGATCGGCCGGCCACTGGGTAAATCCCATCAAGAACGACCGCGTCGCCGGTCCACGATATTCAGGAAGCGGCGCGGGTGGCGGCGGCTTGGGCGCAGCCGGCGCAGGCGCCGGGGTTTGTCCTGCAGGCCCATCTAATCCTTGGCCGGCGCAACCGACCAACTGAAACGCTAACGTCAAGAGTACGGCCACGCGTAGAAATGATTTTGCCATAAAGCAATTATTAGTTTTTCGGCCAATAGGGTCAAGCTGAAACGTGAGTTCCGGGCAACGAGTTGTGAGTCCTGAGTGCTGAGTCCTGAGTTAGGATAGAAGGCCGCCTTCGTCAGCACTTTTTAGTCAGGACTTCTTGCTCGTCTTAGCCTCGCAATTGAAGCTCTCAGACCGCCGACAATCCGACCGACCTGTTCCGCTTGATCGCGTAATTCCTGAAATGACTTATCGTTTATGTAGCCGACATCGAGTGCAACGTATAGTTGCGATCGAACTTCGGCGCACGACGCCTTTGCGGTCGACAGAAACTGATGGAACTCACCGAAACCACCGCGCTCAAATCCTTCAGCGATGTTGGACATGACCGATACGGCCGCTCCTTGAATCTGGCCTGACAATCGGTAGTCTCTGCCGAACTCACCTTTTCGGCTCACTTGATATATTTTCATCGTCAATCCACGAGCCCTTTGCCAAGCGATCAAATCTTCAAACTTTTCAACTTTTCTTCCTGTGTCACTGGTCATAACTGCGATCACCTCTTTCTCAGGACTCAGCACTCTGCACTCAGCACTTCCCATAACAACTCCGCCGGATGCTTCGCACGTCTACCCGCCAGATGATCGATCTGCTGGCGACAAGATATCCCTGGAGCGACGACCTCAACGTCCGCGCCAACTGCTTTGACCGCCGGCACGAGTCGGCGGTTGCCGATCTTGGTCGACAATTCGTAATGCTCTTTCTCAAAGCCAAACGATCCCGCCATGCCGCAGCAGCCTGAGTCGACTTCACTCACTTCGTAGCCCGCGGCTTTGAGCATCGCCACCGTCGGCGCGGTGCCGACTAGAGCTTTTTGATGACAGTGGCCGTGCAACAATGCCTTCTTACCTTTGGCATTCGAATTGAAATCTATTTTGCCCGCGTTCACTTCGCGCATAACGAATTCTTCGAGCAGAAAACTGTTCGCCGCGACTAACTTTGCTGCTTCGGTGCGGACGAACTCGGAATATTCGTCGCGCAGCGTGAGCAAGCACGACGGCTCCAATCCGATAATCGGCGTTCCCTTGCCGGCGAACGGCGCGAGTTTTTCCACGTTCCAAGCGGCATTTTCTTTGGCTTGGCTGAGCATCCCCTTGGAAATCATCGGCCGGCCGCAGCACTTTTTGTCGACCAGCAAGACGCGATAACCCGATTTTTCCAAAAAACGCGTCGCCGCGATGGCGACGTTCGGCGTGTTGTAGTTATTAAAGGTATCGTGGAACAAAACTACTTCCCCGTTTGCGCCATCCCCTACGACCTTGTGCGTGGCAAACCAAGCTTCAAAACTCTCGCTGGCGAACTGCGGCAATGGCCGGCGGTGATCGATGCCGGTGAAGATTTCCAGCAACCAGCGATTCGGCAATGAGTTGGCGATCCAGTTGGAAACCGGCGCAAGCGCTGAACCCAAACGATTGAGCGTCTCGATGGCACCGAATATTCGATTGCGCAACGGCAAACCATTGGCGCGATGGTAGTGGTCGAGAAATTCGTATTTTAATTTCGCCATATCGACGTTGGACGGGCACTCGGCCTTGCACGCTTTGCATTCGAGACAGAGATCCATCACGTCGTACAGACGCTTGCCGGTGAATTCTTCTTTGGGAACCAGACCGGCGATCACGTTGCGCAGCGCATTGGCCCGGCCGCGCGTCGAGTGCTCTTCGTCGAGGGTGCCCATGTAGGACGGACACATGGTGCCGTCGAGTTTCTTGCGGCACTCGCCCATGCCGCTGCACATTTCGACGGCACGCGCGAAGCCGCCCTGTTCAGCAAAATCCAAAGTCGTGCGCGGTTCCCAGGTTTTATATTGCGGGCTAATCTTCAGCGACTCGGTCATCGCCGGCGCATCGACGATCTTGCCGGGGTTCATGATATTTTTTGGATCGAAGGCGCGCTTCACCTGGCGAAACGCTTCGTAAAGCGCCGGGCCGAACAGCTTTTGATTAAAGTGGCTACGCGCCAGACCGTCGCCATGCTCGCCCGACATGGAGCCGTTGAACTCCAACACGAGATCGGAAATCGCGTTGGCGATGGAAACCATCTTTTTCCGCTCGCTCTCGTCCTTGAGATTGATCAGCGGGCGGATGTGCATACAGCCAACCGAGCAATGGCCGTAATAGCCGGCCACGGTATCGTGGCGCGCGACGACTTCGCGAAAACGTTTGATAAACTCCGGCAACCTGGCCGGTTCCACCGCGGTGTCTTCGACGAAGGCGATCGGCTTCTTGTCGCCCTTGGTGCCGAGCAAGAGACCCAATCCGGCTTTGCGCACACCCCAGATCGCTTTGACTTCTTCCGGCCTGAACGCCAAGGTCGAGGCATAGCCAATCTTCTCGCGCTTGCGGACGTCTTCGAGTTTCTCCACCTGGGCTCTAACATCGGCTTCGGTCTCGCCAGCGTACTCGACCATAAGCAAAGAATCCGGCGTTCCCTGGACAAACCCCAACTTGCGCGACTGCTCGATATTGCCGCGCGCCAGATTGAGAATCATTTTGTCCGTCGACTCCATCGCGTAAGGCTTGGTTTGCAAGACGATCTGCGCACACTCCAGCGCCGCGATCTCGTCGTTGAAATGAATCACATCCATGGCCGTCCATTTCGGTTTCGGCACCAGACGCATCTTGGCCTCGACGATGGTCGCCAATGTTCCTTCAGAGCCCGTGATCATGCGCGCGAGGTTGAAAGGCTGTGGTTTGATGAATTCGTCTAAATTGTAGCCTGAGACGCGGCGCATGATTTTTGGATAGCGCGCCAGGATTTCGTGCTTGTTTTGTTGCGCCGAGCGCAACACTTCGCGATAAGCATGTCCTTCGATCGTGTCGGCTTTGCTTCTGCGCTCCACTTCAGACGGCGATAGATCTTTCAGGACGACTTCGCTGCCATCGGCGAGCAACACGGTCAGCTCGAGGACGTGATCCAAGGTTTTACCGTAGGTGAGAGAATGGGCGCCGGAGGAATTGTTGCCGACCATGCCGCCGATCGTCGCTCGATTTGCAGTCGAGGTATCGGGGCCAAACTGGAGGCCGGCGCCGCGCACGTGCGCGTTCAATTCATCTTGCACCAAACCCGGCTCGACGCGGCACCAAAGCTCCTCGCGGTTCACTTCGAGGACGTTGTGCATGTATTTGGAGAAATCGACGACGATCGAATGGCCCACCGCTTGTCCGGCCAGCGAAGTGCCGCCGCCGCGCGATAACACCGACACGCCCAAGCGGTTGGCGACTTCGATCACCGCCTGAACATCACGTTTGTGGCGCGGCACCACGACGCCGATTGGCTCGATCTGATAAATCGACGCATCGGTGGAATACAGCAGGCGCGAAAACTTGTCGAAGTGAATATCCCCTTCGACGCGCTTTTTAAGCTCCGTCTCGATCTCAAAATAATCCCTGCTAACGCTCATCCTCGCCCCCTTCAGCGCGTCCTACATTTCTCACTCCGATCCTGAACCTTGAACTCTTGAGCCGTTGAAACACCGCGCCAAAGGCCGACCACCTATTCTTTTTCTAGCGCCGCGCGCGCCCGTTCGAAGACTGCATCAAACATAGGCCGCGTCAGCTTGCCGGTAAAGGTATTCTGCTGGCTCGGATGATACGAGCAAATTAACAATGGCCCAGCTGGCAGTCGAATTGCGACCCCATGGCCAAACTTCGGGCGCGGTTTGGGCAACGCGCAGCCATCCTCTTGATAAGACTTAAGAAAAGCATCGAACGCGATCTTACCGAGAACTATGACAACCTCCAACTGCGAGCGCATGAGCGCGAGTTCCTGAACCAAATAGGCGCGGCAGCGTTTAAACTCGCTTAAGCTGGGCTTGTTGCCCGGTGGCGCACAGCGAACCGCCGCCGTAATAAGACAATTCTTAAGTTTTTGACCGTCCATGCGATGATTAGAGTGCGGGTGGAGTGCAAATCCTGCGCTATGAAGTGCTGCATACAGCCAATCACCGCTACGATCACCGGTGAACATTCGCCCGGTGCGATTGCCGCCGTGAGCGGCCGGCGCAAGCCCGATAATCAACAGTCGCGCCTTAGGATCGCCGAATGCCGCCAGGGGTTTTGCCCAATAGTCCTGGCCAGTGAATCGGCGTGGCGGATCATTTGCGCAGGCTTCGCGCCAGCGAACCAACCGTGGACATCGGCGGCAGCGGACAATCGCAACATTAAGTTTTTCGAGGGCATTCATCAATTAATTGAGTTAGCACAATGAGTAATTTAAGGAAACGAGAGCTTGCGTTAAAAACGGCGACAGATGACAATTTCATTGATCCCAGTTAGCACGACCCCGGCAAGCTGGACAACAAAACATCCATTGAAAAGGGCTGAACGAAGGGATCTACGATGGAAGATTTTGGCAAGATGCATATCCTCTACGTTGAAGATGATGCGCCGTCAGGCCGGCTGCTACAATCCATCGCACAAGCGGCGGGATACGATGTCCACGTCGTCGGCACCGGTAGAGAGTTTTTGGTCGCGCTGGCAAACGAAAAACCCGACGTTTTGATCGTCGATCTCCACTTGCCTGATGTTAGCGGGTTGGATTTAGTGGCAAAGGCACGGCAGCGCTTACCCGATACGCCAGCGCTGGTCGTCCCGGCTTCGAATGCCGTGGATGACGCGGTCAAAGCGATCCAAGCTAGCGCCATCGATTACTGAGTAAACCTTTGGATCACCAACGATTGATTGTCTCATTGAATAACGCCATCAAGCTCTCCAGCCATCAGCAGGAATTAAGCAGGCTGCGTCTAGAGGTCGGCCAGCGTTATCGATTGGATCATATCCTCGGCAGCTCGGCTGCTATGACGCAGGTTCGAGATATGATCGAACACGCGGCGCGGCGAGACGCGACTGTGCTAATCATCGGGGAGAGTGGCACGGGCAAAGAACTAATCGCCAAGGCCCTGCACTTTGCGAGCCGCCGCGCGGTTAAACCGTTTGTCGATGTAAACTGCGCAGCATTAACGGAAATGCTGATCGAAAGCGAGCTGTTCGGCCACGAAAAGGGGCCTTTACGGGGGCGATCGCCCGCCGCCGGGGTAAATTCGAACAGGCCGGTTCACTTTTTCTCGATGAAATTGGCGACATGCCATTGTCTACCCAAGCCAAGATGTTGCGTGTCCTGCAGGAGCGCTCGTTTCATAAAATGCAAAATCTCGGCATCGAACGGCCGACTTCAGAAACCTACGAGCATTGACCGGCCGCGCTCGGCGCATGCAATTATCTGAACTGCAGCGCCCAGCGAAAACGGTCCCCCCGGCAGAGTCCTCACAAGCACGCAAAATAGCGGCCTGATTTTCGCAATCGGGTGGCTAGTTGATAGAGATTACCGTGCTGATGTCTGGCTTTCCCGGTAACCGCCCGCGTGCAATCGATTTTTTTTTCTGCTATAAAAATTCTAGTTGTCACGGGAAGGGAGTTCCATGATCGAAAGACAGCAGCCTTATATCCGCCCTCTCCACGTTTGCATCAATAACCGCAACGGCGAGAGTAAATCCTGCGCGGCGGACCAAGCAAAGTAGACCGGCGACGCGATCGCACCCCGCACCGTTCGTCACCTTCTTTTCGATTTTCGATGAAATTCTAAGCGCGGTTTTTTCGCTGATTGTGACGGGATAAACCACGCTCGTATGCCGACTGAGCGCGGGCAGTTCACCGCCGATGTCCTTGCTTGACAGGGAAACGACATCCAGATACGGAATCAATGATTAGGTAAATTTACGGACTAAAGGAATCACACTCGTGGCTGATAAAAGTCTGACGCTGGATCAATTTCGCACCCTCAGAAAAGACAATTGGTGGGTCGAGCCGCTGATGGTAGTCGTGGTCTTGGGCGGTTTCGGCATCTACGCGACCTGGGCCGCGTTGCAAAACGCCAATTACTACGCGGCGCCTTACCTGTCACCCTTTTATTCCCCGTGTATTTCGGCGAATTGTAGCCATGTGACGCTGCCGCTAATCGGTTCGTGGTGGAACCTCTCGCCGGCATTCTTGATCCTCTGGGTGCCCGGCGGTTTTCGCGCTACCTGTTATTACTATCGCAAAGCTTACTATCGCGCGTTCTTTCAATCACCGCCGGCGTGCGCCGTGCGCGACGCGGCCAAGAGCTATAGCGGAGAAACCCGCTTTCCTTTCCTGCTGCAAAATATTCATCGCTATTTTTTCTATCTTTCGTTGCTCATTCTGGCATTTCTTTGGTGGGATTTTCTGCTCGCTTTCCGCTTCCCCGATGGCTTTGGCATGGGCCTCGGCACCATCGTTCTCGGTATCAACGCCGCGCTACTCTCGCTTTTTAGCTTTTCCTGCAACTCCTGCCGCCATGTTTGCGGCGGCTATTTGAATTCGTTTCACAGCGCGCCCGGCAAGTACAAAACCTGGACGTTCATCAGCGGGCTCAATGAGAAACATATGGAGTATGCGTGGGTAAGCCTGGTCTGGGTGGGCCTGGCCGATCTTTACGTGCGCCTGCTCGCCAGCGGCGTGATTTATGATGTGAGGTTTTTCTAATGGCTGAAGCGAAGTACGAAACTCATGAATACGACGTCGTCGTCGTCGGCGCCGGCGGCGCCGGTCTGCGCGCCGCGGTCGAAGCCTCGGCCCAAGGCGCAAAAACCGCTCTGGTCTGCAAATCGCTTCTCGGTAAAGCGCATACGGTGATGGCCGAAGGCGGCATCGCCGCGGCGATGGGCAACGTCTACCCGGAAGATAACTGGAAGGTACACTTTCGCGACACCATGCGCGGCGGCAAACTTTTGAATAACTGGCGCATGGCGCAAATCCATGCGCAAGAATCGCCCGACCGCGTGCTCGAACTGGAGGAATGGGGCGCTCTTTTCGACCGGACAAAAGAAGGCTTGATCCTGCAGCGTGACTTCGGCGGCCACCGGTACGCCCGGCTCGCCCACGTCGGCGACCGCACCGGCTTGGAAATGATCCGGACTCTGCAACAGCACGCGGTGCATAAAGGCATCGACGTCTATATGGAGTGTAACCTGCAGCGGCTACTCACCGACGCTGGCCGGATCAGCGGCGCCTTCGGTTACTGGCGCGAGAGCGGTAAGTTTATTCTGTTCAAATGCAAAGCCGTGGTGCTCGCCACCGGCGGCGGCGGCAAGGCGTGGAAGGTCACGTCAAATTCGTGGGAATACACCGGCGACGGCGTCACCATGGCGTCGGATGTCGGCGCCGATCTGATGGACATGGAGTTCATGCAGTTCCATCCCACCGGCATGGTCTGGCCGCCGAGCGTGCGCGGCATTCTAGTCACCGAAGGCGTGCGCGGTGACGGCGGCACTTTGAAAAATACTAGAAACGAACGCTTCATGTTCAACTACATCCCGGATTTTTTCAAAGCCGAGACCGCCGAGACCATTGAAGAAGCCGAGCGCTGGTATGACGACAAGCGCAACAACCGGCGCACGCCGGACCTGCTGCCGCGCGATGAAGTCGCCCGCGCGATCAATTCCGAAGTCAAAGCCGGCCGCGGCACACCGCACGGCGGCGTCTTCTTAGATATCGCGTCGCGCCGGCCAGCGGATTACATCCGGCGCCGCTTGCCGTCCATGTATCACCAGTTCAAAGAGCTTGCCGACGTCGATATCACAGCCGAGCCGATGGAAGTCGGGCCGACCTGTCATTACTCGATGGGCGGCGTGCGCGTCGACGCCGATACGACCGCGACCACCGTCCCAGGGCTATTCGCCGCCGGCGAAGTCGCCGCAGGCTTACATGGCGCCAATCGCTTGGGTGGCAACTCGCTCTCCGACTTGTTGGTTTTCGGCCGGCGCGCCGGGCTTTATGCCGCTGAATATTGTAAAACCGTCACCACCACGGTGTCACTCGATAACGACCAGGTCGACGGCTACGCCCGCGAGATGCTCGCACCCTTCGAAAGTAAGGGAAACGAGAACCCGTACACGATCCACGCCGATTTGCAGGAATGCATGCAGAATTTGGTCGGCATCATTCGCACGGAATCGGAACTCAATCAGGCGCTGATGATTATTCAACAATTAAAAGAGCGGTCGAACAACGTCAAAGTTGCAGGCAATCGGCATTATAACCCCGGCTGGCATCTCGCCCTCGATCTCCATTCGCTTTTGAATTTCTCCGAGGCGGCGACCCTGGCGGCGATCGAGAGGAAAGAAAGCCGCGGCGGCCACACGCGCGACGACTTTCCCAACACCGATGCTAAATATGCAAAACTCAATATCATCGTCCGCCGCAAGGACGGTGAAATGAGCCTATCTCAGGAGCCACTCCCGGAAATGCCCGACGACTTAAAAGCACTGCTGGAGGAGAAGAATTAATGGCTGAGCAACTGGTAAATATGCGGGTGTGGCGCGGCGACGCCGAAGGCGGAGAATTCAAAGACTATCGCATCGCCATCGGCGAAGGCCAAGTGGTGCTCGATGTCATCCACGCGATCCAAGCAAAACAGGCCGGCGATCTCGCGGTGCGCTGGAACTGCAAAGCCGGCAAATGCGGCTCCTGCAGTGCCGAGGTCAATGGCAAACCGCGGCTGATGTGCATGACCCGCATGAACACCTTCGAGGCTGGCGAAACCATCACCGTGTCGCCGATGCGCACGTTTCCGATCATCCGCGACCTAGTCACCGACGTGTCGTATAATTATCAAAAGGCCAAGGAGATTCCCGCTTTCAAGCCGAAACCGAAGGATGTCCGACGGCACCCGCCGTATGTACCAGGAAGACATCGATCGGGTGCAAGAATTTCACAAATGCATCGAGTGTTACCTCTGTCAAAATGTCTGCCATGTCATCCGCGACCATGATGAAAACAAACCCGCTTTCGCTGGACCGCGTTTCTTTGTCCGGCTAGCTGCCCTGGAAATGCATCCCCTCGACACCAACGATCGCACGGAGTTGATGAAACAAAAGGCGGGATTAGGCTACTGCAACATTACCAAATGCTGCACCGAGGTCTGCCCCGAGCATATTCACATAACCGACAACGCCATCATTCCGCTCAAGGAACGGGTCGTCGACCGATATTACGATCCAATCGCCAAACTGCTCGGCTTATTTTCAAGCAAGAATAAATAGGCTATCTGCGGCTCGCGGCAAGGACGCTAGGAACGTTCGCGGCGCCGCAGATACATTTTGATCCAGAAATCGTAGAGGGACGAAACCGTAAACGACTCAATCATCGGTTGTTTCGACAGGGACTCATATTCGATTCGGAGTTCCTGATCATCTTTGGTCACGCTTATAAATTTCCCCTGCTTCTGATCCACGTAGGCGCCCACGGCGCGAAGAATTTGTGAGAGTGCATGGGCGTCGGGTCTACCTCCCGTTTCTTTCCGCTTCAACTTCCCCTCGTCATCCATGCGCGCGATCTCATCGCGAGTATAATTGAGTTCGATAACTCCGGAGGTAGGTTTAGCCGCCTCCTGGGGCTCCGGCTTTTTCTGGCGCAAAGCTTGCCAGACAACTCGCAGCGACATTTCCGGCGCTGGCGGAGCTTGACGTTCAACTCGCTTTTGCCCCTGGATTGAAACCTTTTCACTGTCAATCCGTAGAGAAAACGACTCGAGGTTAAGGGGCTCAAGCATCTGGCCGACCGGCCGCAGCAATTGAGAAAGATTGAATTCTTGGGCCATGGGACCTCGACGACAAGGTTTAAAAACTAACTGGCGATAATGCCGGATTCCGCGCGCTGGAAATTGATTCAGCGAGTACGCGCGATCCTTCGTATTAAGTCAATGGGTTTCTGCCTGTGATCAGGCAACCGACATCGCTGCCCAGAGAGCAATCCCCATAGCTTGGAACGGCTTGCCAGCCAAACAAATTACTTGCATCCGTAGCATTGGCTGTCTTCCTATTCCAGGTTCGCGCCTCCCACGGCCCGCATAGTTACTCCAACTCCGGAATCCGCAATAATTACTTCCCGCCGTTCACTCTAGGACAGAGGAGTCGATACTTGAGCGCCTCTTATACATACGCACCCAGAAATCGTAAAGCGTGGCGGGCGAATAATCGTCCGAAACTGTTTGTCCGCTCGACGACAGGTAGTTGAGATTGACGATGTGGCCTTCCTTAGTAATTCTCAGCAGGCGGCCTAGCCGCTGGTCAACGATCTCTCCCGTCGCGCGCAAAACTTGAGACGTAGCGTGCGGATCGGGCGTCTGATTGGAGTTACATCGTCGCTCGCGGCCTGCCGATTCAAGTTTTTCAATATCGCTTCGGTCTAGACGCCACTCAACGGTGCCCGCGGCCAAACGAAGGACATCTTCAATGGTTTTAGAAGCTCGCTCAGTCGCCTGCCGATCGCTCGATAACGCTTTTCTCCCCGCTATGATTTGCCCCCGGTTGCGGGTTCGGTCGCGAACCATGAATCCGCTGCCGTCCGGCCAAACCGAGAACGATTCAATGCCCAATTTCTCCAGTGCCTGCCCAATGGGTCGGAGCACACCCGCACACCTCAACTCTTCAAACACTCGCTCCCCCTGCTGCAATAAATTATTGGATGGTGCTAATGGCTACTGACTGACGCGCCCGGCGCGCTGCATATACATCCTGACCCACAAATCGTAGAGATCTGATAGTGCAAAGCTTTCCTTCATCTGACTGCCTAAAGAGGTCTCATACTCAAGCAAAACTGCCTCGCCCTCGCGGGCGAGCTTGAGCAAACGTGCGCGTTTTTGATTGAGGTATGCGCCGATGCAGCGGAGAATCTGCGACAAACTGCCCGCGTCGGCAACGCGATTCGGATCCAGCCGGCGCAATTGGCCTTCGTAGTCTAGGCGCTCTATATCTCTGATCGTGTAGCGAAGCTCCACGGTGGTGGTTGTGCTCGAGCCTTCAATTCGCGCCGGCTCATCTGCCGCTCGTTTAAGGACTGGTAACTCGCCCCAGATCGCGCACAATTGACTACGGTTTACCTCGCCATCGCCAATCGCGTCATCACCCAGAGCGATGTTTCCGCGAACTGAAAATCCCTCTTCGACCGGTTCGACCTCGAAGCTCTGCAGCTTGAGCGTTTCTAAGGCCTGCCCTATCGCTCGTAGGATCTGCGCATACCCGGTCACCTCACTCATCGGCCGGCCTCTAGGAATTTCGATTTGGCTTTGAGCTAGCGACATTGGTCGTGCCCTCTCTTGTTAACGGTTAGGTTAGAAGTATAACTTCTTTTTACTGATAACCCATCAGTTTGTCAACTAAATTCCCGCGGGGGTTCGGAACTTCCAGCTTCGCAAGTCAAGTGACCGCGCAGCTAGTTTAGCCTTCCCTGGTCCTGAAGGCTGGCAAGAGTCCGGCTTTAACGTCACTTGGCGTGGTTGGAAAGCGGTTTCAGCCGCGAACGGGCTGCGCTGAGAGACAGCCTTAGCGGCACGTTGGTGTGGTGCTGCCAGTGGATTGCCGACTTTAGAATACAGGGAACGCTATCCTTTTCGCAGACGAAATCCGCCGGCAGCCTGCAGCGGTTCAGGCTTTGACTTTTGCGCCTCCGGCGCTGCAGCATCCTTAGGCTCTTCATCGACTTTCAGACCGGCGAGCTTGATTTTTAGTCTGAGGTTGTTAGCACTGTCAGCGTTAATAAGGGCTTGGTCCAAGGCTATTTTTTCATCCTTGTATAGGCCGAACAACGCCTGATCGAAGGTCTGGCAGCCCTCCTGAACCCCCGCCTCCATGCCTTCCTTCAAAATATCGACTTCGCCGCGCTTGATCAGCTCCTTGATGCGCGGCGTATCAAGGAGGATTTCTAGGGCCGCGGCGCGCTTGCCGTCGACGGTAGGGATCAAGCGCTGTGCCACAATCGAACGTAAATTTAGTGAAAGCTGGAGATAGATTTGCGCGTGGCGCTCAATCGGGAAGAAGTTCATGATTCGTTCGATCGCCTGGTTGGCGTTGTTAGAATGCAGCGTGCCAAGACACAAGTGGCCGGTTTCAGCGAAGGTCATCGCCGCTTCCATCGTCTCGGTGTCGCGAATTTCACCGATCAGAATCACATCCGGCGCTTGACGCAGAGTATTTTTCAGCGCGGCTTGAAACGAATGGGTGTCGAATCCGACCTCCCTCTGGGTGATGATCGACTGTTTATGCCGATGCACGAACTCGATTGGATCTTCAATGGTAATAATATGGCCGGCTTCGGTGGAGTTTCGATGATCGATCATCGCCGCCAGGGTTGTCGACTTACCCGACCCAGTGGCGCCGACGACTAACACCAAGCCGCGCTTTCCCATCGAAATGTCTTTTAAAATGGCCGGCAGCCCCATTTCCTCCAGCGACATGATTTCAACCTTGATGCGCCGGATGACCATCCCAACCGAACCCCGCTGCTGAAAAATATTCACGCGAAATCGTGCCACGCCAGGTAGCGACGTCGCCATGTTCATTTCCATGGTTTCGGCGAATTCATGCTGCTGCTTTTCATTCATCATACTCTGGGCGACGTCGCGCAGCTCGTCAGCTGTGAATTTGTGATCGCCGCTGGGCTGTATTTTGCCATCGATGCGAAACATCGGCGGACGCGCCACCGTCAGATACAGATCCGAGGCCTCGGTCTCGACCATGAATTTGAAATACTCTTGCAGTTCCACAATGAACTCCGTCGGCGCTTTGCCGTTTCCTCGATGTTTAGACTCTGCCGCCCACGGCTGCGGCTGCGGGAGCGCCGAACAGATTCGGATTCATGCTTTTCGCTTGCGCCTCCTCGCGCGTCACTATGCCGCGAGTGACCAGGTTGGTCAGCGCCATATCCATGGTTTGCATGCCGTCTTTTTGACTCACCTGCATGGTGCCGGGAATCTGGTGAATCTTGCCTTCGCGTATTAAGTTACGCACCGCCGTGGTTCCTATTAGAATTTCCAGAGCCGCCACTCGGCCGCCGGCTTTTTTCTTGAGCAGTGTTTGGGTGATCACCGCTTCCACCGATTCGGCGAACTGGGCGCGAATCTGCGCCTGTTGCGTCGGTGGAAAAACGTCGATGATACGATCGACGGTCTTTGGCGCGCTCGATGTATGCAATGTGCCGAATACAATATGGCCGGTTTCAGCCGCCGAAAGCGCCAGCTGAATTGTCTCCAGGTCACGCATTTCACCGACGAGAATGATATCGGGATCTTCGCGCAACGCCGCTCTGAGCGCATTGGCGAACGAATGGGTGTGCGGCCCAAGCTCGCGCTGATTGACCAAACATTTTTTCGATGGATGGACGAACTCGATGGGGTCTTCGACGGTCAAAATATGTCCTTCGAAGCTGCTGTTTAGGTAATCGATCATCGCCGCCAGTGTCGTCGATTTACCAGAGCCGGTCGGTCCGGTCACTAGGATCAAGCCCTTTTCTTTTTCGCAAAGCTGTTTGAGGAGCGGCGGCATGCCTAACTCTTCGAGTGTCAAAATTTTCGTTGGAATCGTTCTAAATACCGCCGCTTCGCCTTTGCGCTGCATGAAAACGTTGACACGAAAGCGCGCGACCTCGCCCAACTCGAACGAAAAATCGCATTCGTGAAATTCTTCAAAGTTTTTTCGTTGCAGGTCATTCATGATGTCGTAGATGAGCGCGTGAGCCTGTTCTCGAGTCAAAAGCGGGTAATCAAGTTTTTTTAGGTCGCCGTTGATACGAATCATCGGTGGTTCGCCCGCGCTCAAGTGGCAGTCCGATGCCCCCTGTTCCACGCCAAAACTCAAGAGTTCGGTAATATCCATATTTACTATTTACTCCTGTTTCTATCTGCTGAATTTTAGTATGTCTGGCCGGAAGCTGTAAAGAAAATTGTCATCCCGGACCATTTTGGTCAGCAATTACGATACCAATTCACGCACTTGCGCTCGAAGTCATTTTGGGCTGCCAATTCGGTTGGGCCAAAACCTTGCCTTTGCATTTGAAAGCAGCTACTTATGCGGATGTTTTTGAGGAAAACAGAGAGCTATGCACAAGCCCAAAGTTGCCCTGGTCACCGGCGGTGGAACCGGCATAGGTAAAGCCATTGCGGCCCAGTTGGCCAAAAATGGTGTATCGGTAGCGATTGCGTCGCGCAGCCAAAGCCGTATTGCGACCGTCGCTTCTGAGCTAACCGCGGCTGGCCTGGCAGCGATTGCAGTACAAATGGACGTCCGCGATAAGGCAGCGGTCCAACGAGGTGTCGAGGAGATCGTAGCCAAATGGGGCGCGCTCCATATTCTAGTGAACAACGCCGGCATCTCAGGACTGAGCTTAATCGACGACGAGGACGACTCAAAATGGTATGACATCGTCAATACCAACTTGCACGGTATGTACCTCGTCAGCAAAGCGGTCCTGAAACATATTCCGGACAATTCGGGCGGCCGGATCATCAACGTTTCCTCGGTGCTGGGAAAATTTGGCGTGCCGGGCTACACCGCTTATTGCACGACCAAGCACGGCATGATCGGTTTTACTCGCGCACTCGCCTTAGAAGTCGTCCACCGCGGCATCACCGTAAATACGATTTGCCCCGGTTGGGTCGACACTGAAATGGCGGCACTCGGCATCAATGAAACCGCAGCCGCACAAGGCATCACACCGGAGCAGTTCAAAGCTGCGGCCATTGCGGCGGTGCCAATCCGAAGGTTTCTCGACGCGGACGAGATCGCCGAGCTGGTTTGTTACGTCGCCTCCGACGCGGCCAGAGGCATCACCGGGCAGGCGATGAATATCTGCGGCGGCCAGACCATGGTGTGAAGCGCGCGGCCAACTAGAAATTTATTCACGGTGAACAGTCAAACCATTCAAGTTCGCAATCCTGCGACGTTAGAGAATGTCGCGGAACTCGCCATCGCATCGCCTGCCGAGGTGGCGGCAGCCGTCAAGCGCGGGCGTCACGCACAAGGCGTTTGGCAACACTCGCGATTCTCGGAGCGGGCGCATTTGCTCTATCGCTTGCGCGACCTATTGCTCGATGAGGGCGATAAACTCGCCGATATTCTGACCGCTGAAACTGGCCGGCCGCGAGCGGAAGTTTACGGCAACGAACTTTTTTATCTATGTAACGCCATCGGCACCTGGGCGAAGAAAACCGAAACGTATCTACAACCGACGCGGATCAAGCCGCATTTCCCCTTGGTCAAAGCCAAAAAAGTAATCTCCAGCTATTCACCGCGCGGCGTCATCGGCATCATCAGCCCGTGGAATTTTCCCTTGGCTATGACGCTCGGCGAAGCGATTCCCGCGCTGATGGCGGGTAACGCCGTCGTTATCAAGCCATCCGAGCTGACTCCACTCTCCGCTATCTTCGGCGCGGAGTTAGTCGTCAAAGCGGGCTTTCCGGAGAATCTGCTGCAAATTGTCGTCGGCCGCGGCGAGACCGGCGAAGCGCTGATCGACCACGCCGACATGATCGCGTTCACCGGCAGCGTCGAAACCGGCAAGCGAGTCATGAAACGAGCGGCGGAGCGCTTGATTCCAGTATCTCTGGAGCTCGGCGGCAAAGATCCGATGATCGTTCTCAAAGACGCCGATCTCAATCGCGCCGCCAGCGCCTGTGTCTGGGGCGCGCTGATGAACTCTGGGCAAATCTGCACGTCCATCGAACGGGTTTACGTCGAAGCGCCGGTCTATCAGCCATTTGTCGATAAGGTCGTCGAGAAAGTGCGCGCCATTCGCCAGGGAAAAAGCACTGCTGAAGTCGAACTCGGCTGCCTGACCTCGGAGGCGCAATTGAAAACCATCGCCGCGCAAGTCGACGCAGCTGTCGCCGGCGGCGCCAAAGCGCTGACCGGCGGCCGGCGCAATCCGACGTTCGCGGGCTTCTATTACGAACCTACGGTGCTGGTCGACATCGATCACTCGATGACCATTATGACGGAGGAAACCTTTGGCCCGGTGATCCCGATCATGAAAGTTAACGACGCCGCAGAGGCGCTGCGGCTCGCCAACGACTCGCGTTATGGTCTGAGCAGCAGCCTCTATGCGGGCGATAAAGTCAGCGCCGAAAAACTCGCGGCGCAATTGCAAAGCGGCGCCGTCTGCATCAACGACAGCCTGGTCAATTTCATCATTCCCGACGCGCCCATGGGCGGCCGCAAGGATAGTGGCTTTGGCTACCGTCATGGCGCCGAAGGGATTCGCAAGTTTTGTCACCAGAAAACTATTGTCATCGACCGTTTCGGCCTCAAGGAAGAGTTTCCCTGGTATCCCGCGACGAAAAAGAAAGAGCATCAAGTACGCCATCTGCTCAACTTGCTTTGTCACTCCGGTTGGCGCCACAAATGGCGCGCGCTCACGGGCCTCATCAGGAGCTAACTCCCTTGAACTCATCTAGTGATTCGACTAAGTAAGAGTGAATAAAATTTTTTTAATCGCGATTTAAAGGAGACCCTTCATGGCCAAAGATTTACCTAGTTTTATAGCCAAGGAAGGCGCCACCCGCGAAGGCGCCGTGATCCGTGAGAGAAACTTCATCGACGCGAACAATTACGAGACCGTTGCCTATCTCAAACATCTCGACATGCGCAACGAACCGAAGATGGTGCTATTCGAAAACGTTCCGGCGCTAAACGGCAAGAAATCCGATTTCCCGATGTTCTACAATCCGTGGGTGTCGCGCCAGTACGTCGCCGACTCTCTCGACATGGGCGACATCAAGTCGCCCATGGACGTGAGCCTCGAAGTCGCCAAGCTCGAACAACAGCAAGGCAAGCTCGAAGTCATCGCGCCGGAAAAAGCGCCGGTCAAAGAAGTCGTGCTCACGGGGGACAAGGCCGATTTGCGCGTTCTACCGATGCCGATGCACCAACAAGGCGACGCCGGTCCATACCATACCATGACCTGCGCCATGAAGGGCCTGAACGCCGACTTCTACGACATCACGTTCACTAAAAATAAATTTCACGATCCCAAACATATGAGCTTCTCGGCGCACAAGCATCATCACTTGGAAGCGATGGCTTGCGAGTACGAGGAGAAAAATTTGCGCGCGCCTGTGATCGTCATCCTGGGCCACCACCCCGCGTTTTATCTTTCTTCCTGCGCCATGACGGCGATGGGTAACAACGATTACCTGACCGCGTCGGCGTTCCTCAAAGAGCCGCTGCGGCTTACACCATCAACAACCTGGGGCGATAAATTCATGGTACCGGCCGATGCCGAAGTTATCATTGAAGGCGAGATACTCCCCGGCGTGCGCCAATCGCAGAACCCCTTCGGCGAGATTCTCGGTTACGCCCAACCGAAAATGGACGTGCCGGTCATCGAAGTCACCGCGATTACTCATCGGCGCGGCGGTATCGTCGAAGACTTCTGGCCCGGCCATATGGATCATTGGAATCTCGGCAGCATTCCCAAAGAAGGCAGCACTTACAACGTCATCAAGAAGAATGTTCCCGGCATCACGGGCATCCATCTCGCGGCCTCGGGCTGCGGCCGTTGCATCTGCTATATTTCGATCAAGAAGGAATTCGAAAACGAACCCAACAAAGCCGGCATGCAGGCGTTCGTCGAAATGCCGAACTTGAAACTCGCGGTGATCGTCGATGAAGATATCGACGTGTTTAACGAGCGCGAAGTGATGTGGGCCGTGGCGACCCGCGTGCACTGGGACAAAGACATCGAGATCATCCGCGAAGTCCAGAGCTTCCGCGGCTGGCTCGGCGACACCGTCGCGATCATCGATGCGACGATCCCGTTGAAAATGAAGAGTGAATGGCCGGTTCGTAACGAAGTCGAACCCGCTGCATTCGAACGCGTCGCGAAGTACTTCAAGTAAGAAGGGATTGGAGCATTAGGCAAAAACCCGCCACTCCAACACTCTAGGAGTTTTCCCATGGCTGACAAGATTCGTTTCTTCTACAAAGCGAGCTGAACGACTTGCCGTAAAGCAAGAAGTTTCTTGCAATCAAAAAAAGTCGACCTTGAAGAACGGGAGTACGGCAAGAATCCGTTTACGGAAAAAGAGTTGCGCGAGCTGATCGGCGACAGCCCGATAGAGTCGTTTCTCAACACCCGCACGTCGCTCTATCGGGAAAAGAATATGAAGCAAAAGCCGCCGGCAAAAGAAGAGGCGATCAAGCTCATGCTCAAGGACGCGAATCTATTAAGGCGTCCCGTGATCATCCAGGGGAGAAAGAAACTAACCGGCTTTAACGAAGCTGAAGTCAAAGAACTTCTGCAGCATTGATCCTGGCGTCACACGGCGTGTGCTCATTTCCCGCTTGGCCATGAAAACCAAAGGCGAAATCGAAGCCGAAATTAGCTGCGCCATCGTTCAATTCGAGATCGACTACATGGGCCGCGGCCCGAAAGAAACGCGCGTCCATATCGTCGAAGATTTGGTTGTTGTTCGTCTCAAAGGTGTTTTGACCCCGGCGGAAGAACAATTGACAAAGTCGATCGACGGCAAAGAGTTGGTCAAAAAAATGCGCGCGACTCTGATCGACAAAGCGCGCCCGCTTTTGTATCAGGTCGTTGGCGATATCACCGGCACGAAAATTCTCGATCTGTACACCGACATCAGCACCGAATCCGGCGAACGGGTCTTTGTCTTCGCCCTGGAAAACAACCTCGAGAAAACCCTCGCGCGCAAAAGGGACTCTTGACAATCCATCGCGTCGTTTCTATAAGTGGCGCAGTCTGACGATCTCCCGAAGGGTCGGATTGAAATTCAATCCAACCAGTTGGGAAATGGGCCGACCCGGGAAATTTAGGTTTCCGGTCGGTCTTTTTTTTGGCTCAAGCTCTAGTCAAAGGCGTTGGTCAATAAGGGAGGTACTGGACATGAACACGACGACTTATATGATCGCCGGAGTGGGCCTCATCATCTTGGGTGCCGTTGGTCTATACCAAATTCGCGAAGCGCCTGGACTGGCCCTGTTCGCGTCGATAGGGCTGCTTGCGGGAATCGCGCTGATCGGCAAGGCCACACATAAATTCTAAGGCGAATTCGTTCGCGTTGACCGCTGCGTCTTCAGAAAGAAGCGAAGCTTTTCGCTGCGGGAACGTATGTCTAGAGGATCTCAATCACCCGAAACCGATATCCCTAAAACGACCTCGATATCGATAAGTTTTCAACCACCGCCATAAGTTGGGTTCACGAGCAAATCGGGAAACGCTATCGATGCCAATTGACACAGAATCATCGATATGGTCTGGATAGATTTCGCATCGGGGCCCACCGCAAATTCCACTGGCAACCGATCATCTAATTCCACCTGCTAGGAAAGGTTCTCACATGGCTGATCAAACGCTTTCAGGTTTGAAACTGTTTAGTCGCGGCAAGGTTCGCGACATCTATGACTTGGACGACAAACTCCTGCTCGTTGCCAGCGACCGTATCTCCGCATTCGACGTCATCTTGCCGACTCTCATTCCTGACAAAGGAAAGATACTAACGCAGATGTCCGAATTCTGGTTCGCGATCATAAAAGACCTCGTTCCCAATCATTTGATCACGACCCGAGTCGAAGAGTTTCCCAGCGCCTGTCAGCCGCACAAAGCCAATCTGGAAGGGCGCAGCATGCTGGTCAAGAAAAGCACGCCGGCGCCGGTGGAATGTATCGTGCGCGGCTACCTCGCCGGCTCGGGCTGGAAAGATTATCAACAGACTGGATCGCTGTGCGGCATATCCTTGCCAAAAGGGTTGGTCGAAGCGGCTCGACTCGACGAGCCAATTTTTACCCCGTCGACCAAAGCCCCAGTCGGCGCCCACGACGTCAACATCACGTTTGATCAAATGGTCGGGAAAGTGGGCAAGACTCTCGCCACGAAAATGCGCGACGCGACCGTGGCAATCTATCAACGCGCCCGCGAACTCGGCGAGAAGAAAGGCATCATCATCGCCGACACCAAATTTGAGTTCGGCATGGAAGGCAATGACATTCTCTTGATCGACGAAGTGCTGACTCCCGACTCTTCCCGTTTCTGGCCGATGGACAGTTACAAACCCGGCAAGTCACCCGACAGCTTCGACAAGCAGTTCGTGCGCGATTACCTGCTGAGTCTACCCTGGGACATGAAATCGCCGCCGCCGGCATTACCGCTGGAGATCGTCAAGAAAACTCAGGATAAGTACAGCGAAGCGTTACGGCGGTTGACAAGCTGACGAACGCCGCGACGACAACCACGCGCCGGCGCGCCACGTTTGCTTTGGACGATGCTTGGTGGTCAAGGTCAGTTATTCATATCCAAATCTCGCAGCAAACCTTCCCTGAGGTCATAGATCCAACCATGCACCACCACTGGCTGGTCATTGCGCCACGCTTGTCGGACAATCTCAGCCTCGCGCACGGCGTGGACTTGGGCCATGACGTTAAATTCACACAATCGGCGCCAGCGGGTTTCCTCGCTCGGCGCCGCGTCTAACTCGTCTTTGTGGGCGCGATAAACTGCGCGCACATGGGCAAGCCAGTTCTCCAACGGCAACCCAGACCAATCCCGCAACGCGGCGAGCACTCCGCCGCATCCATAATGGCCGCAGACAATAATATGTTTCACTCGCAGCACTTCAACCGCGTACTGCAGGACGGAATGGACGTTGGCATCGAACGGTGGCACGACGTTGGCGATATTGCGGTGTACGAACAGTTCCCCTGGACCGAGGCCAACGATCTCGTTGGCCGGGACGCGGCTATCGGCGCAGCCAATCCAGAGGTATTCGGGCGTCTGCGTGTTACTGAGGCGCTGAAAATATTGCGGATCTTCCAGCTTCATTCGTTCCGCCCACGCTCGGTTGTTGTCGAAAAGGTTGGCTAGAAATTTCATGTTTGCTCTCGTGGATCCGAATTTTCGCGAGACTAACAAATCAACGGTTAAGTTCCAAATGGCTCGGTTAGATCGAGTCCAAAGATCAAGGTTGACACTGCTGGAGAATTCTCTGCACGTACTCGATGGCCTTTCGCTGATCGTAATCGTGCGGAATATGAACGAAGCCGAAGCGCGTTCTCAACTGCCGACGGTCAATCTCCTCTAACAGGACAAACATCGAATAGTTGCAGACATAGTCGCCGGCGTTAATAGAGATCCCGGCCCAACGGCCGGCATGAATCGGTAACGATGTTGGCAAGGACTTGGGCTTGTCTTTCAAAATCGGCCGCGCCCGTTCCGATTGACCCCCGCGGCGACGATTGATCGCGCGGCTTTCAACCTCGATTCGTTTACGTGAACTTTGCCCCAATCCAAGCACGACGTCCGGCCGATAGCGATTGAGCGCGTCGATAAATTGCCGGCGCTGAAAGCGCACCGAAAAAATTAATTTCTTGACCCCGGTACGGCGCGGTAATGATTTAATGATCCGCGCAGTGATGTTATCGCGGAACTCGCGGTAAGGGCCAAAACCGTAAAGCAGAATGCGCATGGAGCGATCAGTAATTACGCGCACCAGAGATGAACTGAGAGCTAGAAACAAAACTGGCCGCGCGAGGCGGCCAGTTTGAATACGAATTGTATGCTAAATTTTTAATCCTTCGCGGCCGCCCGCATCGTCACCGGTCCGGGCTGCACATCGCCGCTCGAAGCGACCTCGCGGTAAATCTGCGAACCGGTCTTTTTGAACTCTTCCGCCTTCTCTTTCATGCCGGCTTCGATCGCGGCTTGCTCTTCCATACCGATCTGCGCTGCGTAATCGCGCACGTCTTGAGTGATCTTCATCGAGCAGAAGTGCGGCCCGCACATCGAACAGAAATGCGCCACTTTGGCGCCCTGCGCCGGCAAAGTCTCGTCGTGAAACTCGCGCGCGGTGTCGGGATCGAGACTCAAGTTGAACTGGTCTTCCCAACGGAATTCGAAGCGCGCCGCGCTGAGCGCGTTATCGCGTTCCTGCGCGCCCGGATGGCCTTTGGCCAAGTCGGCGGCGTGGGCCGCAATCTTATAGGCGATGACGCCGTCTTTAACATCTTTCTTATCCGGCAAACCGAGATGTTCCTTGGGCGTGACGTAACAGAGCATCGCCGTGCCGTACCAGCCGATCATCGCCGCGCCGATGGCGCTGGTAATATGATCGTAGCCCGGCGCGATGTCGGTGGTTAGCGGACCGAGGGTATAGAACGGCGCTTCGTGGCAAGTTTCCAATTGCTTGGTCATATTCTCATGAATCATGTGCATCGGCACATGGCCCGGCCCTTCGATCATTACTTGGACATCATGCTTCCAAGCGATTTCAGTCAGCTCGCCGAGAGTTTCCAATTCGCCGAACTGCGCTTCGTCATTGGCGTCGGCGATGCAGCCCGGACGAAGACCGTCACCGAGGGAAAACGCAATGTCGTACGCTTTCATGATCTCGCAGATGTCTTCGAAGCGGCTGTAGAGAAAATTTTCCTTGTGATGCGCCAGACACCATTTAGCCATAATCGAACCGCCGCGCGAGACGATGCCGGTAACGCGCTTGGCGGTCAACGGCACATAGCGCAGCAGCACGCCGGCGTGAATCGTAAAGTAAGACACGCCCTGCTCGGCCTGTTCGATCAACGTGTCGCGAAAAATTTCCCAGGTGAGATCTTCGGCTTTGCCATCGACTTTTTCCAAGGCTTGATAGATCGGCACGGTGCCGATCGGTACCGGCGAGTTGCGCAAAATCCATTCGCGCGTCTCGTGAATATCGGCGCCGGTAGACAGATCCATCACTGTGTCTGAACCCCAGCGGGTCGCCCAGATCATCTTCTCGACCTCTTCTTCGATGGACGAGGCGACGGCGGAATTGCCGATGTTGGCGTTGATCTTGACCAGGAAATTACGGCCGATGATCATCGGCTCGCTCTCAGGGTGATTGATATTCGACGGAATAATCGCCCGTCCACGCGCCACTTCGTCGCGGACAAACTCCGGGGTGACATATTTAGGGATCGCTGCGCCAAAACTGTATCCGGCATGGGTTCGGCCGTTGCCGGCGGCACCGTTTTCGAATGCTGTCTGCCGGCCAATATTTTCCCGAATCGCGACGAATTCCATTTCCGGGGTGACTATGCCCTTCCTGGCATAATGCATTTGGCTGACGTTACAGCCGGGTTTGGCGCGCAGAATCGGCCGGCGCGCCGCGTCGGGGAAACGTTCGGTTTGCGGTGTGTTGGGCTTGCCGTTCTTTAGCACCGGCGCTACGTAACTGGAACCAGCAAGCTCTTCGACGTCGCCGCGCGCGCGAATCCAGTCCTGCCTGAGCGGACGCAAACCCCGGCGAATATCGGTCTCGGTATTCGGATCGGTGTACGGCCCCGAAGTATCGTAAATCATCACCGGCGCATTGGCGTGGCTGCCGTTACCATTGCCGTGGCCATTCTGCGCGGTCGACAACTCCACGGCGCGCATCGCCACGCTCACGTCGGGATGCTGGTGGCTGTGCACGTAAACCTTGTGCGATGCCGGCAGCGGCTGATCGGTGATACCTTTGGACTTTGCACCATTATCGGTTTGTGGGTTTGACATGGGATGCCTCCTTCAGGCTCGGCTTGGTGAGCGCCAAACTGTTTAGACGTGACGGTAAGGTTTGACGTAGCTTTCGTACAATCCCTCTTTACCCTTCTCGGCCAACTCCTTGGAACGCTCCATCAATACTTCTTTGGTTTCGACAAACTCTTTGCGGCTGAACCCGAGATTGCCCGGGTGGGTGCCGGAGTCCATGCGAATCGCGTCGCACGGACAAGCTTCGACGCAAAAGCCGCAATAGACACAGCGCAAGGTGTCGATTTCATAGCGGATGGGAAACTTCTCCACCGACTTGTCAGCATACTCGCCCGCTTCGATGTAAATACAGTCCGCGGGACACGCGGTGGCACAGAGAAAACAGGCGGTACACTGCACCGCGCCGTCATCTTTGAGCGTCAAACGATGGCGGCCGCGATAGGTATCAGGATAAGGCCAGCGTTCTTCAGGATACTGCACGGTAATCGATGCTGACTTTTCTCGAGCCAGGCCAAATTTTTGCAAGCTGTGCACCGCGAGATTACGCCAAAAGCGGTAGCCGGTGACCATCAAACCGCGAAAAACTTCCGGGAAATAGAGCCGTTCCCAGAGTGACATTTCTTCGATACGCTTCATCAAATTTTCCTTAGTTTGCGGTGATCGTGGCACGGCGCCATCGTGAAACAACCGGCGGCCGCGATTGGGTGTCCATGCTCTAGCTGACTTCAACTTATAGTCGAATGTCGGGGGATGTCAAGGAATCGCAACGCCAGTAAACGCGACCTCTCGCCGCGCTATTCGCAGTCATATTGGAGCACGGAATAGACTGGATGAGGCGAGAGTTTCTGCCGCCCGTTGAGAAATGACAGTTCGATGACAAAGGCGCATTCGACGACCGTGCCGCCGAGCTTCGACACCAGCTCGGCGGTCGCCTTTGCCGTGCCGCCGGTGGCGATGAGATCGTCGGCAATGATCACCCGTGCCTTGGGTGGTATAGCGTCAATGTGAATTTCCAGTGTGTCCTTGCCATACTCCAATTCGTAGCTCGCGCTATGGGTCTCATAAGGCAACTTGCCCGGCTTACGCACGACGCTGAAGCCCGCACCCAATTTGTAAGCTAATGCCGCGCCGACGATAAAACCACGGGACTCGATCCCGAGCACGGTATCGATCTTCTGTCCGCGATAACGCGCCGCCATAAGATCAATGGTCTTGGCAAACAATCGGCCGTCGCCGAGCAACGGCGTAATGTCTTTAAATACAATCCCCGGCTTGGGAAAATCTGGAATCTCGCGAATCGCGCTCCTGATGCTGGCAATATCATCGCCCATGCTCACTCACCTCTCGAAACTCGGCAATCTGAAATTTGAAATTTTGAATCTGGAATTCGTAAATCTTCGCAAAGCGAAGCTCAGCCCCAAACCTGGCGCGCGGTTTCGACGACCAACTCAAGCTTGCGCTTTTGATCGTCGTCGCTGATCAAGTTGCCGACCACGTCGGAAGAAAAACCGCACTGCGGGCTGATCGCGATTTGCTCGAGCGGCGCGAACTTTGCCGCTTGATCGATGCGCCGTTTGAGATCGTCCACCGTTTCCAACTGCGGCACCTTCGTGCTGACGAGTCCGAGAACGATCACTTTACCCTTGGGCAAGAAACGCAACGGCTCAAAACCGCCGGCGCGCGGCGTGTCGTACTCGAACAGAAATCGGTCGTAGTTAAGCTCGTTCAGCAAGCGCTCGGCGATGTCGTCGTAGGTGCCCTCACGATGCCACATGCTGCGCTGATTGCCGCGGCAAAGATGAATGCCGAAAGTCACGTCGTCGAAGCCCGCGAGCGTAGCGTTATCGGCCTTTAACGACCGGGTGAAATTTTCTTTCGGATCTTCGCCGCGGTCACGCATCGCCGCCAAGGACGGCGGATCGACATAGGCCGTATACCCCGGCGCGTCGATCTGCACGTAGCGGCAACCGGCGTCGACCAAGCCGCGGATGATTTCGCGCTCGACTTTGACCACATCGGCGACGAAGTCGTCGAGTCCGGTATAGATATTTTTAGAATTCTGCCAGTCGAAGCGCTGGGAAATTCGATCCGGGCCGATGAGCGCGACTTTGCCGGGATGGTGCGCGACTTGTTTCAGGAACTGGAACTCGTCCGCGGGCACGTTGCGCGCCAGGCTGATCTTCTGAGCGGCCGGCCGGCGCTGCGCCACCGCCGTGCCTTTCTGTTCGCCTTGGTCGGGAATCTCCCAGCGCTGGAGCGGGCTGCTGCCTTCGACCCGTTTCTCGTAGAAATGAAGGCTTGGTTTGCCAGCGTCAAAACCGGCCACCGATTCGCCGAAACTATCTTGAAAGTTCAAGCGCCGATACTCGCCATCGGTCACGACGGATAAGCCGATCGATTCTTGTAGCTGCACCGCGTCGCGAATGTTTTGATCTTCGATCTGGCGCAACTCGTCAAGGCTAATTTTGCCTTCGTCGTAGCGCACTCGCGCTTGTTTCAACGCTGCCGGCCGGAGCAGACTACCGACGACATCATTTCTAATTTTTGCTAACTCTTTCATCTCTAAATGTTCTCTTTACTCGTCGGACTCTCAATCTTTCGGGGTAACAGTATCGGAAGCCGGAACGCAGCACAACTGCGGTAGATAGCGTAACGGATCTTGCGCCGCATTGTTCTTGCGGATTTCAAAATGCAAATGCGGTCCGGTCACTCGGCCGGTGCTGCCAACCTTGGCGATAACCTCGCCCTTCGCCACCTGCTGGCCGTCGCGCACTAAATTGATTTGGTTATGGGCGTAAACCGAAGCGATTGCGCCGGCGTGGCGGATGATCACCATGTTGCCGTAGCCGCGCAATTGATCGCTGTAGACGACCTCGCCCCGCTCCACCGCGTAGATCGGCGTTCCCTCGGCTGCAGCGATATCGATACCATCGTGAAAACTAGCGCCGCGCGCGCCGTAGCCGGAATTGATTGCGCCGCTGACCGGCCAAAGAAACTGATCACCGTTCGGCTCCTGAGCTAGCGGCGCGGCGCGTGACGGCGCGACGGCATCGGTGGGTGTGATCGTTCCCACCGGCAACGGGCGCGTCGCACCGGGAATAAAAATTTTTTGCCCGACGCTTATTTGACTCGCGTCGCGGATTCCGTTAAGCCGCGCCAGTTCTTCAAACGGCACATCGTACGCTTTACCGATGCGGAACAAATTCTCGCCAGCTCTAACCGCATGATAAACGCCCGTGGCGCCTCTCGCCGATCCCTGCGGCAGACTAACGGATTTCGCGCCGCAGCCAGCGAGCAAGATTACTGCGAAGCCGATGCCGGCAAATCCAATCGGCGAATTCATGGAGTTTTGGCTACGACAAGAATAGCCAGTGCGCCCAAAGATTGGGCGATCAAGTCCGCACCGATTCGAAGCTCGAAAAGCCAAAACCGAATCTATTCCCGCCAACCGTATTTGCCCAACAGCCTGACGAACTTGCATTCGCCCAGTTGTTCTTCCTTGAAACTCGTGCGCGTACGGGTAACGCGGATGAGAGTTTGGGTCTGCTCATCGCCGATCGGTATGACCAACCGGCCCCCGACCGAAAGCTGATCGAGCAGCGGTTTGGGCGTATGAGGCGCCCCCGCCGTGACAATGATTGCGTCATAGGGTGCATGTTCGGACCAGCCGATGGTCCCATCGCCAACATGGAGCGCAATGTTTTGATATCCCAGTCGGTCCAGCAAGGTGCGCGCATTGCGCGACAGAGGGCGCAGTTTCTCGACGGAAAATACATTGAAACAAATTTCCGCCAGCAGCGCGGTCTGGTAGCCGGAGCCGGTGCCGACCTCTAATACCTTTTCCGTACCCGTGAGCCGGAGCGCTTCGGTCATGCGCGCCGCCATGTAGGGTTGCGAGAGCGTCTGTTTGTCACCGATGGGCAATGCACTGTCGTCATAAGCGCGGTTAACCAAACCAGGATCGACAAAAAGGTGGCGCGACATTTTTCGCATCGCCGCGATGACCCGCGCATCGCCGATGCCACGGCCAATAATCTGCTCCTGGACCATGCGTTCTCTGGCCCAGGCGTAATCGTGGGAAGTAGATTCGGAAGGTTTCACTTTGACGGTAACTAGCATTAACAATTTAACATGAAAGCAGCCAGGCTTGCCACAATTTTACGGACGGGCTGGAAACTGGGGAAAAGTTGACACCACGTTGTCGACAATTTCTCGCCGAGATGGCGATCGGGTTGCCCGCTGCGTGGAACTATGGATCAAGTGAACTCGTGCGGCTTGAAGGCTTAGAGCTTACCCTGTTCTTTAAGGTCATGAATGCGCCAGGCGAGCACGCTGTCGATGGACTCCGCCGGCATCGCATCCGGCAAAAAACTTGGATCGCCGCCGAGTTGAACGAGCTTGGCGCGCATGCCGCTCAGGGTCGCGTGGAGCTGACGGTAATCGTCAATCGAGACCGCGCACTCTTTGAGCTTCTCATCGATGCCCGCAAGACAGCGGTCCAAGGATTTCTTTTCATCCTCGTATACCGCGCCGAGCTGCTGGCGAATCTCGTAAGTTTGCTGATGCAACGTTTCATTGATATGCGCCAGATTGATTTTCATCTGCAGGATGATATCCATCAAGCGCTCCACGGATTGTCCGTCCATTAATTTACCCAGGTTGCCTTTCTCAGAGAGTTGCCGACTTTGACGTAAGCCGGCGCAACGCGCCGCACTCCATGCGGCGCCAACCGCCATTGCACAGGAGAACCGAGCTGCACCCGCACTTAGCCCGAACTGTAGCCCGTCGTCAACTACTTAAGCGCTTCGCGGAGATAATTCTGATCGACATACTTCGCCGCGCTCGGCACCGCGCCTTTGGATTGAGTTTGCTCCCAATAAATTTGCGTAACCACTTGGAGGCCGTCGAGGTTGAGATCACCGTCGGGATGCCACATTTTGCTGGCGGTATAGAATTCCCAACCGCGCCGGGCATGCTCGCGCTTGAGGTTCATCTCTTTGGCGAGATAGTCCACCGCCGGTTCTTTATTCTGATGCATCCAACGCATGGTTTGCGCCATCGCTTTCATCACGCGCACCAGGACGCCGCGGTTCCTCTCGGCCCACGACCGCTTGGCCGATAATGCAGCCAGTTGATAGTTGGGAATGACGTCGACGAACCGGCCGATCTCGTTAAACCCTTGCTCTTCCGCGGCGTAATTAACCGGCAGCGACAATGCCGCGGCGTCAATCGCGCCGGCGGTCAAGGCCGCGAAGGTTTGCGGCGTGCCGCCGATGACCAGCAGTTTGTAGTCGCGCGGATACTCGAGCCCTTTCACTTTCAGCACTTGCCGCAGCGCAAAGGTGACGCCGGAAGTTAGACTGATGGCGCCAAAGGTCGCGCCACGTAGATCGCCGTAGGCTTTGAACTTCTTGGCCGCCATGATCGATTGCGTTAATCCATTGATGATCCCACCGACGATCACTAGATCGAGTCCTTTCTCGATCGCCGCGATGGGCGCGTCGGCAGCGCTGCCGGCAATTTCAAGCGACCCGCCTGCCAACGCTTGAATACCGACGTCCGAGGCGCGAATGACGACCAGATCGACATCTAACCCCTCGCGCGCGAAGAAACCCATTTTAGACGCGATCCAAAGCGGACCGTAGCCAAGCGTCTTAGCCGCTGAGCTGACACGCAGCTTAATTCTTTCCTGCCCATGCGCAACGCTGTATTGAAAAAACAGGGCTAGGATGATCGTGATGGAAGAGAGCCGGCTAGACATAGTTTCTCCTCCGGATGGATTCAGAACGGCGGTTAGTAAGTTTTAGGTCAGCACTTCTTCCTGGCGCCACTGTTCGATGGTGACTTTATCGTAGCCCAAAAGTTCGCCGAGAATTTGTTCGTTGTCCGAGCCGAACCGCGCCGGCAAGCTGAGCGGGTCTTCGGCCACGCCTTTGAAGACAAAACCGCTGCGCGGGATTTCAAACGGACCGATGAGCGATTCGGTAAACGGCGAGAAATAATTGCGATGGCGCAACTGGGGATCTCGCAGTAAATCGGCGCCGGTTTGTACGACGCTCGCCGGCACGCCTGCGGCTTGGCAGCGCGTCATGACTTCTTCCGGCGCACGCGCCTCGGTCCATGCTTTCACGATACCATCGAGCTCCGCGCGGTTTTCTATGCGCGACTGAAGACTTGTAAATCGCCCGTCGCTGACGAGTTCCGCTCGGCCAATGACACGACAAAAGCTCCGCCATTCCTCTTGATCGCGCACCGAGATGACACACCAGCGATCTTCACCCTGGCAAGGGTAGCAGCCGTGCGGCGCGGCCAATGCGTAATGATTGCCCTTGGGTTTGGGATCGTCGCCGTTTACTGAGGTTTCCAGATAGGTCGTGCCTAGAACCGCCGCAGTGCCTTCAATCTGCGCCAGATCGATGGTAACGCCCTTGCCGGAGCGCCGGCTGTTGAGTAACGCCGCGATCATCACCGTGGGCCCCAAAACGAATCCCAAATGATCGGGATAGACACCTTGGCTGCCGATCGGCCGATCCTGCTCGGGGTGATTCCAGAGATAGGTAATTCCGGAAAACGCCGTCAAGTTAAAGCCCCAAGTGCCGTAACTGCTCTTCGGTCCTTCGGTGCCGAAACCGGGCAACTTCACAATCACAAGCTTAGGATTAGTTTTTCTCAACTCATCGTCGCCTAATCCCAATTTATCCAGCACTCTGGGACGAAAATTTTGCAGAATCGCATCCGACTTGCCGGCGAGCTCGCGGACCAAGCGAGCGCCGGTCGGATGCTTTAAATTGATCGCCATCGAGCGCACGCCGAGATTGCACTCGATAAAGCGCGGCGCCTCATCGATGTCCTTATGCTGGCCGTAATGGCGAAATGTATCGAGTCCGCCCTTGCGCGACTCGATCTTGATCACCTCCGCGCCGTAGTTCGCCAGCAACCTGCCGGCGTAAGGCCCGGCATAGCCGGTGGTGAAAGCGAGGACGCGGACACCATTGAGAATTTGATTTACTTTTTCCATGGTTCGAATTAATTGAAAATTGATAATGGATAATTGAAAATTTCGGAAGAACTATCTGAGCTTTCTAATCTAAACCAGATCTAATTTTCATTTTCCATTTTCAAGTATAAATTTTCTTAAATTATTTTCTCCGCCGTCAGCGCCGCAATTTCATCGGCGCCGAGCCCCAATTCGCCACAGAGCACTTCGTAATTATGCTGTCCGATCAGCGGCGCGGGCGACGGACCGGTGCGTTTGCCATCCACCATGAAGAAGTTGCCCGGAGCGGCAAAAGTTCCGAGCACCGGATGGGTCACCTCGCTGAAAAAACCGCGCGCTTGGATATGCGGGTCTTTCATGAAATCCGACGGCGAATTGACCGGCAGGCCAGGGATGCCGTGCTTTTGCATCAGCTCCGCCAGTTCCTCTTTCATGTAGCGCATGGTGAACGAGGTTACTTGGGCGTTGATGTAGTCCGCCTTCTGCCGGCGCAAATTGCTATTCACCCACTTGGGATCGTCGAGCTCGACATCGTGATTGTCCCAAACCTGGAGTAACAGGGGCCAGTGCGTTTGGGTGACAAATAGTGCGATCCAGCCGTTTTTGCACTGGAAGAGATTTGCCGGCGCATTGTGCTGATGCTGGCTGCCGGCGCGTTTCATCACTCGCTTTTCAGCCGCGTAGTTGAAAGCCACATGTTCGTGCAGCGCCATGCTCGCCTGCATCGAGGCATCGATCCACGCGCCGATGCCGCGGCTCTCGCGTTGCCAGAGCGCCAGCATGGTGCCATAGCACGCAAACAAACTCGCGTAGTAATAGGCTTGGGTTTCCGGCGGATTGCACGGCGTCATCGCCGGATCGCCGCTGATGTAGAGCAAGGCGCCCATGGCGTTGCCGACGATATCCGGCGCTTTGTAATGCGCATAAGGACCGTCCTGACCGAAACCGGTGAGTGAAACCAAAATCAGCTTGCGTTGCTGTTCCAGCAGTTGCTCCCAACCGAGATTATGCGCGGTGAGATAACCAGGCTCACAGGTTTCGAGGACGATATCGGACTTCGCCACGAGGTCGAGAAAAATCTTTCGCCCGCGATCTTTTGTGATATCGAGCGTGATGCTTTTTTTACCCGCATTGAGATAAGCAAAGCGCAAACTTCCCTCTCGATGCGCATGGCCTTTGGCGAACGGCGGTTCCGACCGGCCGGCGTCGCCGCCCGGCGGCTCGATCTTGATAACTTCCATACCCAGATCGTGCAGCACCTTGCCGCAAAACGACCCCATGGACGAGCTAAGGTCGAGGACGCGGTTGCCGGGGAGTAGAGAGATTGCGTCAGTGGAATTGTTCATTGTGCCTTAAATCGACATTCGTCTACACAAAAGGATCGAGGATGGAAGATGGAGGAGAGAAAAATGCTATCTTCCATCCTCGATCCTCTATCCTCGACCCTTCTTTCACCCCTTATGATTGCGAATAATATGCTGCGCCAAACGCCAGCGCAAAACTTCCGGTGTGCCTTCGGTGATGCGGATGCTCCGTACCTGGCGATACCACCACTCTAATGGCAACTCACGCATGAGTCCCAGTCCGCCGTGGACTTGGATCGAGCGGTCGACTACGCGCCCCGCCATCTCGGCGCACTGGATTTTTGTCATGTAAGAAAGCTGGCGGATATCTTCGCCGCGGTCATGCCGCCAAGCGCACTCGTAAACCATCAGCCGGCAGGCATGCAGCTCCATCGCTGAGTCGGCAATCATGAACTGAATCGCCTGGCGATTGGCCAACGGCTGGCCGAAAGTTATGCGCACTTTGGAATACTCGATCATCATGTCGAGCGCGCGCGAGGCGATGCCCACCGGCCGCGCCCCGTGGCCGCGCACGCGCCCTTCTTCGATCCATTTTTGCGCGATAGCAAATCCCTGGCCTTCGCCGCCAATCATGTCGGCAGCTGCCACTCGGACGTTGTCGAAGTGAATTTGCCCCGGCGTGTCGCCCATCATCGTCGGCCACAATCTTTCGAGGGTGACACCGGGCGCCTTCATGCTCACCATAAAACAGCTGACACCGCCGCGGGCGCCTTTTTCCGGATCGGTGACGGCAATCACCTGGGCATAATCGGCGGTCTTCGCGCCGGTGATGAAACGTTTGGTGCCGTTGATAATATAGTGGTCGCCGTCTTTGACCGCGCGAGTTTTCATCCCTGCGGGATCGCTGCCAGCGTCGGGCTCGGTCTGGGCGAAACAGATGCGCATCTTGCCGTCAATGACGGGTTGCAAGAAACGTTTTTTCTGCTCGTCATTACAGTGAAACAGCACCGGCCGCACTTCCGGCCCGAAGATCGGCGCATAGCGAAACGGGATTGCGATGGTGCGCGCGACTTCTTCCATGATCACGCAACGGCTCATCAGATCGAGGCCCGCGCCGCCGTATTCCTGTGGGACATCTAACAGCCACAGACCAATCGCTTTGGCTTTCTCCTGGAGCGGCTTGATAAACTGCTCCGGCATGTCCTCGCCTTCCGGCCGGCATTCTCGCTCCAGCGGAATCAGCTCACGGTCGACGAACTTGCGCACCGTGCCCTTTAAGATTTGCAGCTCTTCAGGGAGATTGAAATCCATGGTTCAAACCAGAAATCAGAAGTCGGAGGTCGGAAAGAGCCTAGCACTCTGACTTCTGACCTTCGATCTCCGACCTCTAACTTCCACCCTGCTACTTCGCGTCCCGATTATACTCGCCCAAGCCCGGACGGTAGGTCTTCTTATCGAGGAACTGTTCCATGCCGGTCTCGCGGCCCTTTTCCGGGTCGGTGAGACGAAGCGCGGTTCCTTTGGCGGACATATAATCTTCGGCTTGTCCGTAATCCATCGTACGGCAGTTTTTGTAGACTTCCTTGGCAGCGCGCAACACAGCCGGGTTTTTCTTTTTTAGCTTGTCGGCAAGAGCAATGGTCTCGGCGCGTAGCTTGTCTTTCGGCACGGCGTAGTTGATCAGCCTCATTTCAGCGGCTTTTTTTCCGTCGAACGGATCGCCGGTCATGATGCACCACATGGCATCGCGGTAACACATGGCGTCGGCCAGCACGCGGCTCACCAATCCACCGGGAAAGATTCCCCAGTTAACTTCGCTCAAACCGAAGACCGCGTCTTCTGCGGCGATGGCGAAGTCGCAAGCGATCAGTGGAGTAAACGCACCGCCGAAGCAAAAGCCGTTGACCATGGCGATGGTCGGCTTGGGAAACCAGAAGAGCCGGCGCCAGCGCCATTCTTGCGACGCCCAGCTCGCCTTGCGCCGTTCCAATGGATTGTTGTCGGTGCCGCGAAAATATTCGCGCAGATCCTGTCCGGCACACCAGCTCGGCCCGGCGCCGGTTATGACCAACACCTGGGTCTCCTTATCGACCTCCAACTCGGTCAAGGCTTCGAGCATGTCGTAGTGCAGCTGCGGGTTCATGGCGTTTCTCTTCTCCGGACGATTGAGAATACACCAAGTCGTCCCATCCTCTTTTTCGACTCTCACGGTCTTATACTCTTTCCATAATGTTGCAGCCATGTTTCGATGCCTCCTTGGTAAATTTAGTCACTACTTATTCGAGCCAGCGAGGAATTGTCAAGGGAAGTGGATGATTCGCTACGCACTCACGCCGGTGGTAAGCAGAGCCGAAGGTTGGAATGCCTACTCCAATAAAAAACAACCTATGGTGTGAAGCTGAAGTACTGCGAAAACTATCCTAGCCAGCTAGGGAGAATCGTCGGAGTTACGGACTTAACAAGGACTGATCGGCATGGCGATCAATTCAGCGGTAGGGATGAAGCGTAATGCTTCCCGAGGGTGCGAATTGCAGGGGCAACTTTACGATGAACGAAGAGCCTTTACCGACAACGCTTTCCACCCATACTTGACCGCCCAGCATTGCGCTGAACGACTTGACGATATAGAGCCCCAAACCAACGCCTTCGAAGCTGCGCGTTCCGGAACCATCCACTTGATGGAACCGATCGAATATTTCATCGCGCTCTTGCCATTTCCGAGTGGCGAGAAGGATCCAAAGTTAATCCCGGACTGAGATTCCTTCTCTGACAACGGAGTTATTCGTTGTGACAAGGACTGCAGGGATTTGCCTCGGTCCATTCTGGGGAATTTATGCCGCGCTAAGTCTCAGACGAAACAATCTCGCGACAAAAATGTACTGCCAAACGGATCGTGGCTGGCTGAAGAGTGGCGGAGACTTTAGCGAAGGTATTAAAGCAGATGGCGACGACGTCCCAAGCCTCGATCATCGCCGCATACTGACGAAATATTGACCACGGCTGCGATAGCGATGATCAGTGGCGATTTAATTGCTAACGGTCGTAGAGCTTCTTGATAAAACCGCTGGCTTCAATCTCGCGCAGCAAACTGTCGTCGACGAACGATTTCGGATCGGCTGTCTTGGCTTTCGGGTTGTCCTTCTCGATGAAGCCGAGCACGGTTTCGACGCCGCGCATCGACGGATACGGGATGTTCTCATAATATTTTGCAATCAGTAGATCCAGAGAGCGCTCGAGGTTTCGTTCCTGCTCAGGTCCGATTCGAAGTTTTTTCTTAACGATGTCCAAGCTCTCCTTCTTGTTCTGTTTCACGAATGCGATCCCTTCCACATATCCCCTGAGAAATCTCAAAACCTTATCGCGATTATTCTTGATGTACTGACGAGTCGTCGCTACCATCGTGTGCAGATAGAAAATGTCGGTATCCGCCATATCGAGCAACACTCGATAGCCACGATCCTCGGCGACGAACATCGACGGAATCGTCAGTACGCCTCCCTCGATACCGCCTTTGTCGAGACTCGCCAGCATATTCGGCGACGACCCGAGTTGCAGGACCTGAATATCATTCACGGTCATCTTCCAACGCTGCAGCATCATGAGCAGAACGGAATGAGAAACCGCGCCGATGCGGGTGACACCGACTCTCTTTCCTTTGAGATCTGTCGGCGTCTTTATATCCGGCTTTGTGACGAGTCTTTGCAACCCTTTGTTGACGACGCTGGCAACCATTACTGTATCGCCGCCGCGCAACGCTGCAGCAACCAAGACGTCGCCCGCCGAGTTCACCATTTGGATGTCATTGGCGAGCAACGCGCTGATGCCCGCGGTGCCGCCCTGACCGGTCACGATCACCTCGGCCTCAATCCCATGTTTACGAAAAAGTCCTCTAGTCTCCGCCACCCAAACCGCAGCGTGCAGGCCGCTGACCGAGCTCAGCCCCATGCTAATTTTGTCCTGCGCATCGGATCGGAGCGCCAATGCCGACAGCGCAAGCAAAACGAAGCTACAACCAATGAATAAGCGCGTAATCATAGCCATGCCGATTTTTGCCTTTTTAAATTTTACTTTTTAATTTTATCAATCTCCGCCCACGCCTGCTTCAAATAACTTTGGTCGATGTACTTGGACGGCTGCGGTAGCGGTTCTTTGAGTATGCCTTGCTCCGCGGTGATTCTAATCAATGTGCGCACGCCTTCGATGTTGAGATCGGCGTTACGATCCCAGATGCGGCTATTCCAGTTGTAATCGGATGCATATCGGCAGTGTTCCACACTGATCGCCATCTCCTTCGACAGATAGACGCAAGCCGCATCGCGGTTGTCCGCCATCCAGCGCATGGTCGATACCATCGCCTTCATGAAGCGCACGACCAGCGGCCGATTCTTCTCCGCCCAAGCGCGCTTGACGATATAGGTATTGAACTGAAAGTTTGGCTGATCGTCGGCGAAATAGCCGATGACGTTAAAACCTTGCTGCTTGGCGACGAGATCGAGCGGCACGCCGACGGGTGCGGAAGAAATCTGCCCGGATGTCAAAGCTTGATAGCGGTCCGAAGCGCCGCCGATGTTGAGCAGCTTGTAGTCGCGCGGATATTCCATGCCGTGAACTTTCAAAACCAAGCGCAACGCGAACCCCGTGCCGGAAGTCAGCGTCTGCGTACCGATCGTCGTGCCGCGCAAATCGGCGTAAGTCTTGTACAGTTTGCCGCCGATCATGCTCAGGCCAAGTCCATTGATCAGACCGCCGATCATCGTGATATCCGCGCCGCGCTCGTAGGCGCTGATCAGCGTGTCCACTGTCGCGTTGGCGACGTAAATCGAATCCGCCGTCAGCGCCTGGATCGTAAGCGGCGAGCCGCGCATCGTGACGATGGGAACATCCAAACCTTCCTTTTCAAAGAACCCCATCTTCGCCGCCACCCACAGCGGCCCGTAGCTCAACGTCTTCGAAGACTCTCCGATGGGAAAACGAAATTTCTCCTGAGCCCAGCAAGGAGTCGCGAACCCAATCGCTAGCATGAAAATTGTCGCTGCCCGCGCGACCATCAATCCTCCATCCTCGATCTTCATTGACCGGAGACCCAACAATCCATCATGCCAACTCTTCAGCGAATCGGTTTGATCGCGCATAACGTATTGCGTCCCGTCCACATCGGCAGGAATACGGAATGGCGATGTTTGCCGCCGATAACGATGACCATGATGTCTTCAGCCTTGGTGGACAGATGAACCACGCCATCCGGCGTCAGGTTGATCGATTCGCGCATCAGTTCGTCGTCGGACTTGTGTCCCTTGCGCCGTGCCGGGATTTCCGAAAACTTCATCGACGCGTGTTCCCAGAGATAATCCTTGACTTGCTTCTTGGTGATGCCGTCGCGCGCCATGATCTCGGCGTCTTCGATACCCAGGGCGATCAGTGGCGTGCCGCCGCCGAAACTGCCGACGTCGAGATGACTCACGCCGTGATGCATCTTGATCACTTCGGCCAGAGAAGACAGCGCCTGCTCGCCGCGATTGCCGGCGGTGTGTATCGGTAAGAAGCCATTAATGCCGAACGTGGTCACCGTGCTCTCTTCCGGCCTGAAGCCGAACTCGACGTGATACGGTTCCCACGGACTCTTCTCCTGGTTCTCGCCGAAGCACATCGTGTACTTGCCCGGCCAGCCGAACGTCGAGCGATCCGTATCGCCGGGATAACCGCCGCCCACGGTGATGAGAATCAAGCGAATCGCCCGGCCGATGGTCGCGTTGGAACGAAAGCCGGGGCCGAAAACGCCCGAGTCGCAGTTGACGTTCAATTCCTTTCGAATCGGTCCATTGAGCAGCAGCGCGGGACCAACGTAGCCCGTAGTCGCCTGCACGCCGTAGAGATTGAAGCGCGGTTCGCAAATCGCTTCGACCGCGGCGATGATCACCGGTAAATATTCCGGCAAACAACCGGCCATCACCGCGTTGATGGCGATTTTTTCAACCGAACAAGGCGCCCACTTGGGAGGAATCGGTCCGATGACTTCAGCCGGATCCCGCGTGGTCGCGCCGAGCATCTTTTCGACCCGCTCCGCCGTCGGCGGCACGATCGGCAAGCCATCGCTCAGCTTCTCTTTCAAGAACCAATCGTTAACCGCTTCCCAACTATCTTCGACTTCGATCAGGTTTGAGGTGAGGTTCATGACAAATGCACATTCCCGATGCTGTGATAAGCATCAAATTTGTTTTGAAAGTCCCATCTTCATGTTCGCTTTCCTTCCCCCTTGCGGGGAAGGACTAAGGAAGGGGGTGCTTTTCAAACTTAATTATGGATCTCAAAAGGTGACTTTAGATTGAAGTCACCCCGCCTTTGCCTGCTTCAAACTCGCTGCCGATCCCAGCGTCAATTTCTCGTCAACCAGATCAATCGCCCCCTCTGCGTCCGCGCGATGCTCCCCTTCCCTCGCGCCGCCGCTCGGATGATGCGGGATTTCGACTAATGGCAATGTCGCCAAGCCGAAAAACTTTGCTTCCGTGCGCGCCAGCGCCATGAAGATCGACTGGCACAGCGTCACCGTCGGCTTGCCTTTCTTTTGCAGTTCGATGGCGTCGTGGACACTCCACGACGTGCACGATCCTCAAGCGCCTAAACCAGTGATGACGGCGTCACACCGGCTGAGTAACTCCTCCATGATCGGTTTCGGCGCGCCCTGCATATGCGATGGCTTGGTGCGGAACAGAACTTCCTTGGCGTGATATTTTGCTTCGATCAGCTTGGCCAGCTCTTTGAACATATCCGTCGAGTTCGACTGGCCGTTATCGATGATTCCGATGACTTTACCTTCCAGCGTGTCGAGCCCCGGCACCAACGGCAGGTCTTTCGGATTCACCGCCGCGCGCGGATCGAGAAATTTGAGCGTCGCCATCAATTAAAACCTCCTTGGCAATAGCTGCGAACATCACCTTTATAGGCGAAGTGCGGCTGATGCTGCAACTGATTGGCATTGTAGGTTTATCCAGGGTCGCGCTATAAACTATGGAAGGGGTAAATAGTTATAACCAGCCAAGCGTACGCAGGAGGTTCAACATGCAGCCAATCATCGACGCCGACACACATGTGGCCGAATCCGAAGCGATGTGGAAATTGTTCGCGGATCATTGTCGCCAGAATTTTTTCCCGACCGGTTTTGAGTGCTGATATTCGCGCCCGCTGACTGCCGCCAACAAAGTAAAGCCGCGGGAGCGCGTTAGCGTACAGAAAGGAGAGCTTATGCAGCAAAAACTTCGAGTAGGATATTACCCGATTCGGGACAATAAGTTTCCCCTCTGGGTCGCTCAAGAATCCAAGATGTTCGAAAAGCACGGGCTGGAAGTCGCGTTGCGGAGTGACGCTCGCGGGCAAACCGTCGAAGAGGTGATCTCCAAAAAAATCGATATCGGTGTGGTGGGATTCCGGGCTGCGATTGACGCCTTGGCCGAGGGCGCCGATCTAGTCTTTGTCGCCAGTTTAGCCGCCAATCATTTCATATTTTTAGCCCGGCCAGAGATCCAATCGCCGCAGGAGCTAAAGGGAAAGAAGATCTGGACGGCGCGCCCAGGAACAGGGCCTGACGTTTCCACTCGGGTCGTTCTCGCGCACCTGGGACTCGACCCGGAGACTGATGTGGAGATTGTGTCTAGTGGCGACCACCACGCCCTCGGCGTGCAATGGATGTTGGAGGGGAAGGTATCGGCCAGCCTCTCCAATCGCGGTAAATTGAAGGACCTGCGCAAGGCAGGAAAAGAGGTTAGCCTCCTGGTGGACTTCATTAATTCAGGTCTCGCCATTACGGCAGCCGATGTCCTGATGAGGCGGGACTGGCTCGCAAGGAACCGCGATGCTGCAAAGAACTTCCTCAGGGCGATAATTGAGGCTACCGCTTTCGCTAAGAGCCATAAGGAGTTCACCGATGCCGTCTTCGAAAAGTATCTTCTCGAAGATTTTGCCACCGGTATGGATACTAAGTTTGAGGACTATGTCCAGGGGGTCTTACCAGAAAAACCTGTTCCTTTAACCAAGGGGTTGGAAATTGCCATTCAGGAATTAGCTCCGGATCACTCTTTTCTCCGCCGCAAGAAGGCAGCGGATTTTATCGATGAAAGCCTCCTCGCGGAGATAGAAAAGGAAGGGTTCTTTGAGCAACTATATCTTCGTAAAGCCTAGTGTGGCAAAAGCCCCAAGCAAATCGGAGTGACTCGCGCAAAGGTGCAAAAAGCGCCAAGAAAAAAACGTATCCGAACTTTGCGTGCTCGGCGTCTTGGCGCGAGAATATCCTAAGCGCCGGTAACTAGAGGCAAAGGCCGCTGATAAAATTTGCCCAGGCCGCGAAAATCGAGAGCTATAATAATATGAAAATCGTTATCGTATTGATGATGCTTATCGGAGTGGCGTTTTCTTGCTGGGCGCAGGAGAAAGATAAGCCAAAGGATTGGAATCAAATCCTTGCGGCCGCCAAGAATGAAGGCCGGGTGGTCGTCGCGGGTTCTCCTGATGCGACGTTTCGAAATCAGATCATGCCCAAGTTTATGGCCCGCTTCGGCATTGCCGTTGAATATCTCGCTGGGCGATCGGGTGACCTTGCCAGCCGGGTTGCCACTGAGCGCTCGGCCGGAATCCATTCGTTTGATGTCTTTTTGTTCGGTCCCGATACCACGGCCAAAGTTCTTTACGCAGAGAAAGCGATTGCTCCGCTAAGGCCCCTGCTCGTTCTCCCGGAAGTCGTGGATCCGACAAAATGGAAAAGGCGAAATCTCTGGTTCGTCGACCCCGAAGAAAGATATGTCCTGCGCGTGTTCAATAAGACTAGAGAGTTCTTCCCGATCAATGCCGAGTATGTCAAGCCTGAGGAGATCGGCTCGGCAAAGGATCTCTTGAGTCCCAAGTGGCGAGGGAAGATTACAACTGAGGATCCAACGTCTACCGGGCGACCAGCGGCGCAAGCGGCGCTTTTCTACCTCCAGCTTGGCGAGGAGTTTTTCAAAAAACTCTACATTGATCAGAAACCGATCGTCTCCCGCGAACGGAGACAGGCCGCGGATTGGCTAGGGCGCGGTACTTACCCCATCTGCCTAACTTGCCGTACCGAGGATTCGGATCGGCTGCGCCAAGAAGGCTTCAAGATTTTGGACATCTTCGACCTGTCCGACATGCGAGCCTTCGTTGGCTCATCCCCTTGGCTGTTGAGCGTCGCGAACAAAGCTCCCCACCCCTACGCTGCGCAGGTATTCGCCAACTGGCTGGTATCCAAGGAAGGGCTGGAAATCTATTCGCGTGGTTACAGCGCCGCAACCCTCCGCAATGATGTCGACGAGTCGTTTCTGGATCGTCGAGTCGTTCCACGTCCAGGTGTGAACTACTTCGATGCCGACGATTGGAATTTCACTGCCAAGGAAGGCGAAAGGGTAAGGCTGCGCATCAAGGAGATCCTGAAGTCGCCCTGAGAGCAAGGAGCAAAGGCGAAGCTTCTTCCGGCAGGGAGGTGGACAGATTCATTCCGAACGAAACGAGCGAAGTTGCAATGTTTCCACGCCTGACTCTAATCCCCCCTAGTCGTGAAAGTGATCCGTGCTCTGATTAAGATTGTTAAAATCGTTGGCCCTTGCGAGAGCCGTCAGACAAACCTACTTAAGCCGCGTGCGCGAAATACGATTTTGTCATCAAAGCGTTAACAAGAACGTTTTCAAAGTTTTCCATCAGCTGTAACGTGATGGACGCATTCTGATCGAAATCCGAAAAGGTCAAAGAAGTTGGTCGCGATCCGTGTGCAATGTTATTTCGGAGGTGTACCAGAACGTTTAGATGCGATTTCCAACCAATTAAGCAATCAATGTCCAGACAAAGTGACGAAGCGATCATTTCTAGGGCTTCGTAGTTGAGGTTTGATTTTGTCTCGATAGCTTTCTCTGTTTCAGCGAATGATACTGATTCGTCGAGACACGACAAAATGGTTTCGACTAAGACCCTCTTTCGCTCTGAGTTCAGACCGCCAGTTAAAGGTCGAAGCGCTGTCCAGGCGGATCCGCCGTGGAGCGTCAGTCTAACGACCGCCGGTGAATACGCTGCGAAAGTCTCTGCCGACGTCCTCCAGGATCGGACCAATAAAGTCGGGATCGGCGAGAAAGCTCTCCTTTTCCAATAGGGCCGGTACACTTTGTTTCACGCCCTTGCGGGCCACCACATAATCTAAGCTTGCCAGTAGAGACTGTCCTTCCTCGGAGAGCGTCCAGTCGATCAATAGCGCCGCCGCGTGCGGATGGGGCGCGTGGCGCGCAAACATCAGCATATTGGGTTTGGCATAGTAAGGATCGAGAATGGTCCAATCGAGTGGCGCGCGCGAGTTTTGAAGTCGAGCACGGAAGAGCTATTGAGCGCTATGCCGATGGCTCGCTCGCCCGGCGCTGATCAGTTGCGCCTGGGTCGTGCGCCCTCGGCCCATCATGATCTCCTGTTTGGCCAGCCGCCTCATGTAGTCCAAACCTTTTTCCCGGCCATAGTGCTTAAGCATCACGGCAAACCAGGGAAACTCCTCGATGTCCAAAATCATATTGCTCTTCCATCTGGGCTCCAGCAGGTCTTCATAGCGTTTGGGCGCTTCATTGCGCTTGACCATGTTGGTGTTGTAGCCAAGCACCACCGGAACGATATAAGTCGGAGTGAAGTATCCTTCCTTATCCTTGTGTGCGGTGGAAAAGTATTGCCGTTGGGGACTCTGGTAAGGGTCCAATGCACCGGTCTTTTTGATTCCAAAAGCTTGTGCGGCTGAAGCGTTGGTAACATCGAAGGCATGCCTGCCGGCGTTAAACTCCGATTGGATCATGATCACCTGTTTCTGCCCGGAGATCCGGTAGATGTTGACCTTGATAAACGGATAGCGCTTGTTAAACGCCTTCACGTAGATATCCGCATCGACGGTCTGAAGCGAGCTATAAAATGTGACTTCTTTCTCATTCCTGGCGTTCTCGACCAGAACTTTCTGCCGGTTTTCGGCCGAAAGTTTTTCAAGTTTCGCCAAAATCTGGCCGGCGGTCTCCTGCGCAGACGTTGGCGTTGCCGCCGATGGCCCATGTGAAAACCACGAGCGAAATTACGGTAGTGAAAAATCTTTTTTTCATGGCGATCTCCTGAGAAATTTCAAAGAGGGAAACTTGAATTCGGATCGTTCACTGTCGAGGAGTTATGGGATTAGACCTGCATATACTCCGCGCCTCTGTGGCGACAAGGATTACGAATTGTTTACCGCGAGTCTATTTCGAATTTCGGCCGATGAATCCGAGCACGGTACGGTTAAAGAACTCGGGTTGTTCCCAATAGGGAGAATGACCGCACTCCGGCACGATCACAACTTCGTTATTGGGAACATGGCGCGCGATCATCCGCATAATAGAAGGCGGAGTGAACATATCGGCTGCGCCGGTCATGAGCAACATCCGAACCTTGAGTATTTCCAGCTTCTCCGGCGTCACAACATTCACCAACTTTTGCCGAGCACCTCTTCCGGTCTCTGATTTGTGGTTGAGTTCGGTCCATTTCGCGACGCCTTCGGGGTTGACTCCGCGATAGGAAGGCCCGAGCTCGCGAAACCAACGCGGCAAATCGTCCCACTCTTTGAGTTTGACCCTTTCGGCGGCTTCGGCGATGTAGCCTTTCGTAGCCGCAAGGTTGTTACTGGACACCGTGAGGCTAAGCAAACGCTCCGGATGGCACAGCGCGTAGTCGGCCGCGACGCTGCCGCCGGCGGCTGAGCTCACGATATGAAACTGATCGAGGCCGAGGAATTCGATCAGACTCTGCAGATCCTCCGTTCCGGTTCCCGGATTCTCCTCGGGCGCCGAGTCTGAGTTGTAATAGTTGCGGCGCGAATAGGCGATGACACGATGGCCGGCTTTCGCGAAAACAGGCTGCTGGTACAGCCAGACCAGCGCGCTACCTGACGCTGGATGAAGGAACACCACCGGCTCTCCGCTGCCGCCCGTATCCCAATAGCCAAGACGCGTATTGAAGAAGCTCGGCCATCCCCTCCTTGGCCAGCACCTGCACCGGGATAGGTACCGGAACCATCGGGTCGTCCACCCGAGTCGAAGCAATGCTCTCGTTCATCAGTGTTCTGCCATTATGAGCATCGTTTTATAGCATCGAGGCTGAACATCGCGTCGGATTCTTCCACGTGAGCATCGGCATCGATGACTATATTCAATCGCTGTGCGTCGATTGCCGCCGCTCGCTGCGAAAAGTTAATCGCCTATCTGAAGTCCATCATTCCCGCATGCTTTAAGCGGGAATCCAGGCGGGTCCGGGAGTGGACCCCCGATAAAACATTCGGGGGTGACGCCGTTGGAAGATTTCGCGTCGCGTCCTTCTGATACCCCGCAGCTTGCTGCGGGATTGTTCATTACTCCTCGGAACTGTGCCGCTAATTTCCATATAACTTTTTAATGAAGCCGCTGTCCTCGATTTCTTTTAAGATCGACGCATCGATGAAGTCACCGGGGTTGAGATTTTTCATTTGCGGGCGAGTCTTGGCCAGTTGATCGATGATGGTTTGAATGCCTTCGCGGTCCGGGTGGGGAGTTCTACGGATCAATCTCTGGGACATTTCGTCATAGGACACTTGCACCAGGGACAGATCATCGACCCGGGTATATTTTTTTAGGATGTTCAGCGCAAGCTCTTTGTTCGTTTTAAAGACATAGATGCCCTCGAGATACGCTTTCATGAATCGGATGACGACGTCCCGATTTGTCTGAATAAAACTTTTTCGCGCGCCGAAACCATGCATCGAATAAGCCACGCCAAGCTGACTCAAATCGGCGAGCACGGCGGCGCCCGACCGCATCGCTAGCGACGCGAAGGGCTCGGATAAAACGACGGCATCCACCGCCTTGTTTTGCAGCGCCAAAAACTCTTCCTGCTCGCCGCCCACCTGGATAATCGCGACGTCTTTATCGGGAACCAAGCCCCAGCGCGTCAGCGCGTAGCGGATGGAAAAATCGCTGGCGCCGCCGAGCCGCGAAATGCCGACCTTCTTGCCCTTTAACATTTCAGGCTTTTTGATCTCCGGACTGGCGATGATCTTGAACACAAAAGTATTGAGCGTCGCCGTCAGCCCGACGAAGTCGGCGCCGCTCATGTTAGCGTTGATGTTGGCGACGCCGGCGCTGGTGATGAACTGAATCTCGCCGGCCAGTGCCGCCTGAACCGCCCGCGAGCTCACCGGAACAAAAAGAATTTCGGCATCGACGCCGTATTTCCGCGGCAGCTCGAGTTCCTTCATGATGTAAACCGGATCGAATTGGATGCCGATGGATGTGTAGGCGGCGCGGACTTTGGGCAGGCTTTGACCCTGCGCCACAGCGGTGAAAGTAATTATGAACGCAAAACAAAGCGCCAATTTTTTTACTCTCAACATCAATCTCCCCCGCTGCCTGTTATGCAATCACCCTCCGCTGGGTTTACCGCTTGCCGTGGCGGGCCGGTTCGGTTTCAGCGTAACTAGAATAATCCGGTTGGTACTGGTCTGGTGGATCAACAGATTTCCGTCCGGCGTCGGCCGCATGTGCCTCAAGATACCCGCATAAATATTTCCCGACGCGATCGGCCAACTTTGAAATCTCTCGTTCGCCGGATCGAAGCGCACCAGGGCATCCGGACGCTGTCCTGATTCGTTGTACCAGACGATTCCATCGACGACAGCGATCGCGTAGGGATGCGACTTCGATCCGCTCGGCGATGGCCACTCTTTATATTGGCCGGTTTTGGGATCCAATCGACCGAGCCGGCCTAGAGCGGAGTTGACGTACCAGATCATGCCGTCGCCGGCGATGTCGAGCCGGCGCACGGTTGTTTTTTCCGGCAAATTGAATTCCCGCACCGCCATCGACTCGGGATCGATCTTAAGCAAACAATTACTACCATTGCAGGCAACCCATAACGATCCGTCCGCTGCCTGCTTGATGCCATAAGGACGGGACTCTTTTCGCGGTGAGGTAATCAATTTGATCTCGCCGGTCGACGGCACCAAGCGGCCGATCATGTTGCTTACCTGCAAAGTGAACCATAACGTTCCTTTGGAATCGAAGATCGCAGTGTGTGGATCCTTCGCCGCAGGGTCGGGCATTTTGTATTCAGTGATCATGCCGGTGCGCGGATCGAGTTTGCCCATGGTGCCGTTGCCGTTGCCAGTGTACCAAATGTTTCCGTCACGATCCGGCGTAATGCTATGTGGCAAGGCTTTATCCGGCAGCGTGTATTCCACCATTTCCCCAGTCTTTGGGTTGATCTTGCCTACGATATTGCCATACTGACCGGCCCACCAAATCGAACCGTCCGGCGTCTGCACTGGATCGCGCGCTCGCTGGCCGGGCGTGGGAACCGTCCATTCGCGAAATGTAATTGACGCTTCACCGCGCACCAGAGTGGGCTTAAGTTGATCATTCGCCGGGAAATGGGTCGCTAGATACTGCGTAATCGTGTCCTGGGCGGGAGTGCCGGATAAATTGATCATCGTGCCGATCAATTCCCGCCATGCTTCGCGACTGTATCCGGAGCTCCGGGTAATCAGGTTCAGCTCATGACACGCTGTGCACATCCCCTGGACCAACTCTTTACCGTTCCCCTCGGGCAGCTGTATCGCCGCTTGGCCGCTCTGCGCCACCGTAGCCATCATCAAGAAATAAACTCCCACGATAAACGTCACAACAAATTTGCTCATGGTTTTACTCCTATGATCTGCCGTTTAGTCACTCCGCATGGACAACGTAATCGACCATCATGACGAAATCCTCTGCGCATCTACTTGAGAAATTTATACTACAGTCGGTGGGTCAATAAAAAGCCTGATTGCAGATGCCATTTTTGGCACGTCTCGGGAGCTCCCGTCAGGCATGGAAGTATAGCAAATCGGCTCGATTGGTCTTTAGGAAAGACTGATGGGTCGGTTCTCCACTTCAAGTGCGAATTCACACGCGATTCACACAGAACAAGGACGAGAAGGAATCTGCAAGGAAGACAAGTCGAGAAATCGAAGCCGTATGGTCGTCGGATGAAGCGCTAATTATTTCGCCTTTTTCCTGCCCAAAAGTTCGTCGATGAGTTTGGTAGGAGGCTCAGGATCCAGGAAGCCGGTGACAGTATATTTCACCTTTTCGTCGCGACGTGCGGCGGCAAGAACCTTGTCCTTCGGGATATCGATTCTCATCGAGTTTGACGGTTCTTCGACCTTGGTGTTCATCACTTCCTGCCAAACCGACTGCCCTCTACGAGAGAGAAACCAATTGACAAACACCTTGGCCGCATTGGGATGCGCCGGCTTGCCGATCAGCGCAAGCCCGCTGTTGCCATTGAGGCCGATATTATTGCCGGCCTCCTTAAGGTGCTTGCGGTCCAACTCACCCACCGGTATGCCGTCTCGGCTCGCGTGCTCCACATCGGCGCAACCGACGCACAGAACAACCTTGCCGGTTCCCAACCAGTCAGTTGCTTGGCGGCGGTCGCGTGAAATCGTTACGTTCATCTCGCCCAACAGTCGCTTGATGAAATCGGGGCCGAGACGGGAGTTATAATAGACCGGCGTCAGACTCGGGAATCCGGAGCCGACCCGCTCGAACATAGCGATCTTGCCTTTCCACTTCGGGTCGAGGATATCCCAGTAAGAGCTGAAGTCGTTGGGCTTGACCGACTCGGTGTTGTAAAAGATGCTCGTGCCCGCGACATTTCCTTCATAAAGAATAATTTGTTGGGTGTCGGGGTCGACATAATGATGCTTGCCGCCAAGCCACTTGGATTCATCCGCCACTTCCGGAAGAACAAATATGGATTTGACCGAATCTAGAACGCCGGTGCGGTAAAATTCATAGAACGCCGCGCCGCCCATGACGCCGCTATAAACGTCGGCCAAATATTTCCCCGCTCTGCGCTCCGACAAAATACGCATCGTCAGGTCGCCCACCCGTCCGGTTACCGTGATCGGTTTTATGAATGGAAATTCTTTGGTGAAGGCCGCCACGATATCGGGGTGCGTAATCTCCATATCACCCCACAAATACACCGCACCTTCTTTCTTAGCGCCGGCGATGGCTTTGTCCCACTCGGCTTGCCAGCCAGGCTTTTCCGCGGCTACGGCGGCCGGGATAATTGGCGCCGTCATGAGACTCAGCAGGACTAGCGCGTAGACTGACAGCTTACGCAGAACAAGAAATCCCATCTTGGACAACCCCGCAGGCAACCACCGCATCATCATTTCATCTAATCCTTGGCCGATTTCACGGGTTGATATGACAGGAAACCGTGCACCGAAAGATCCATGAGATTTCCATCGATATCCGACACGCGCAATTCCGCAAAGGACGTATCTGCCGGCCTGCGCTGGACATGCTTCTGAAAGCTTTCCAACTTGCGAGCCGTCTCATCCATGTCCTCTACTTTGATGCCGAAGTGATACAAACCGTTTGGACTCTGGTTGGGCACGTTGCCCAAAATGGCCAGTTCGAAATAACCGTCGGTCAAATGAAAACTTCTGCTTTCCTGAAGTGGCGCGGGTGGCATACCTTCGTTGACTTCGCGAAAGCCAAAGGCTTCTTTATAAAAAGCGACGAGTTTCTCGGGCTCCTCGGTTCGTATGGCCAAATGTCTGAGCTGGTTCATGAGCGGTTCCTTTCGTTGTTCAATGAGCGCCTCTTTAGATTTGCAGTGCCAACACTGATACCTAGGCGATCAATCATTTTTTCTTGCGATTGGCATACTTTTCCATCGGCTGATAATCGAGCCTACCATTAACCGAAAGATAGATATGGTTCCCTGCCGCGTCCGAGAGCCAGGCTTGTTCCGCGGCGTTGGATTCCGGCCTGACAACCGACTTTCCCGGTTGGAGCTTTTCGATACGGCGCACCGTGTCTTCCAGATCGTCGGTCTGGATACCGAAATGGTGCAAGCCGTTACTATTCTGCTGGTTCGTGTTCTCTAGAATGGTCAACTCCACGTGGCCGTCGGTTAGATAAATGGTCTTTAGTCCCTCCGGCGTTGGACGAGAAGGCCGAAAGCCAAAAACCTCCTGATAGAAACGAGCCAGCTTTTGGGTGTCGTCCGAACTGATCGCGATGTGTTTGATCTGCGCCATGTACGCGTCCTCCTTAGTTAGAATTAGCTGAGATCACCATAATCAGAAACTTTAGAACCCGTCAACGTGATCGAGTCAAACGTAAAAAGAAAAAAATGGCCGGTGGGGATGCTGCTAATAACCTGACGATCGCCTGTGGCTATTCAAAGCGATCATATTTCGTCATTACGAGCTTCGCCGTGTTCGCATCAAGAACGAAAGGTCGGCAAAATCCTCCAGCTTTGTCGATCGGCCCGCGGTTTTGAGCTCGAGAACCTCGACAATGTGAGCGATGGCGGTTTCGCTGATATCGCTCGAATACCATTCACGGAGTACGTCGTAATTACCTTCGACCGCCTCTTTGCCGAGATAGCCAACATGCTTCATCGCAACAGCAATAGCCTCGTCCTTGTGGGTCCTCGCATACTCGGTGGCCGCTACGACCGCGTTGACAGCTTTTTGCACAACGTCCGGCTTGTCATCGATGAGCGCTTGGCTAGTTGCTAGGCACCCTTCAGGCCACGCATCGTCCTTGTCCGGATAGGGCAACAGATGAAATCCACCTTTCTTTAACCAAGCCAGGTACTGAGGGCGCCCGAACACCGCGGAAAAGGTCGGATCGGTGAAAGCTTTCGCACGAGAAGCGAGATCGCCGGAAATCACGTCAAGGTCACGATCCGGCTGCCAATCGTAGTGTCGGCACAACCACAAAACTTCGTTGCGCGATCTGCCGCCACCGACCATGACTTTTTTGTTCTTTAGATCGGCAAAAGTATGGATGTCATCTCTAGCGGCGCAGGGATATTTTGAATTGCTCGTCGCGCATAACGCCTTGACCTTGACTCCTTGAGTCACGGCGTCGACGACCGCGCTTATCGAAGTGTAGAAGGCAATTTCACCCTCTACCAAGAGTTGGACGATTCTTCGCTTCGGATCGTGCGAATGGATACAGTGAACCTTGACGCCTTCTTTTTCAAAAAATCCGAGATCCTCCGCCACATAAAACGGCAAACCGCTCATCGAGGGCGCACGCAAAACCAAAATCATTTTCGCTCCGCTGTTTGCCGGCTTTCTACTTAGTACTTGGATCGGCTTTGGGAAAGCCGTAGGCAGCGACTATCTTGTCCTGATATTCGCCGAGTTTCGTATAATGCTCCCAATCCACCACGGATACTTTCTTGCCCTTTATCTCCTGGCCTTGAATCGAGCCCGGGGCGTAAATCGAGGCGCCGAACGGATCAAAGTCATCGAGAATTTTCTGACCTTCCGCTGTAGCTACGAATTCAATCCATAATAACGCGGCATGGGGATTGCCACTTGTGACGATTACCCCGACAGACTCACTAGGACGGACCGGGATCGGTTCCATGAATTTGTATTGCAGAACCCCGGCGCGATCTTTCTGCTGCGCTCTTCTGATGGTTTTATAGTTATTGCCGATGAACATGGGATACTCACCGGCAACCACGCTCACCAGCCCTCGACTCGCGCCGCGCACCCATACCGGTTGTTGGGCTGCCAGTTTACGGGCATAGTCCACTGTCTTTTCCAGTCCCCATGCAGGCACGAGGGCCGCTATTTCCGTAGGTCTGATATCGGCAACGAATTTCTTTCCTTTGAATTCGGCCTTAAGATAATCCTCCCAGGTGTTGGGCGCTTTTTCCGGAGATATTACATTTTTATTGAACGCTACTCCCACTTGTATATTGGCCGTCAACGCCGCGACGTTGCGGTTTTGCGGGTTGATCATTTTGGGATGGATTTGCAGCACGCCGTGTTCGGCCATTCCCAGAATATCGAACTTTTTCTGGTAGGGCATATACTCGTTATACAAATCGTTGGCCATCGAGATGACATCCCACTCCTTGTTCATGCCGGCTTTGAGTTCGAGGATAATCCTTTGATGTTCGGCGATTCCCTGTGCCTCCTCCGCGTTCAAATTGATAAAGGGGTATTTTTTTTTGAACGCGCTCGCCATCGCTTTGATCGATTCCGGATCCAATCCGGTCATGACCTTGAGCTTCTGCTCTTTTTTTGCCTCAGAAACTATTTGATCGTGGCTGGTATAGAAAATATAGCCCTTCGCTTCGGCTTCGCTCTTGGCTTTAGCGAGAGGCGAATTCACAGTAGCGGCCGGCACGGATTGCCATATACCCAAGCTAATCCACAAAAGGGCAACCTTAATAAAGTCACTCTTCATATCGCACCTCGTCGGCGGTTAGGGCCTATCACTATTGACCGGAGGAGAATCGATTGAGAAGTCTTGCTTGCGCAAAAGATTTGCCTGGATTCTTCTAATAGCCGATACGTCTTACCACGTCCTGGGCTCGTTCAAGATCTGGCCTAATCTCGTCGCACACCGATAACTCTTGGAAGGCTTCGCGCATCAAGTCTTGTCTAATAACCTTCTCCAGATCTATTTTCTTTACGTCTCCCAGGGCGACCATTTCTTTGGCGTACTCCTCGAGCCCGGTTGCTAGCCCGTCGACGGGATACGCTTGATGTTTTTCCATCCACTCGGGTGATTTTGCATGAACCGGCCGAACCTGTTCGAAATGGTTTGGGCTCTCCCGTCGTAGTCGTCGCTCCAGGTTCTGGAAGTAGAAAAAGTTCCGCACGTCGCGGACAAACCAGTAAACTCTAAGAATGGCGCGCAGGAAGGCTTTAACTTCATCGCGACGCTCCTCGATCACTCGATTCGACGAGACGATGACGCGGTCGGGCCGGCCGTTCGGGTAGGCCAAAGAAAAATCCTGAAGCACCGCAAGTCCGGCTTTCTGGAGTTCGGTGCTATGATCGCCGCCATGGGTGACCAGTCCAGCATCGACCCTTCCTTCAACGAGACTCGTGAGTCTGGATTCCGGACCGATTCCGGTAACCCACTGCACTTGAGATTCCGGATCAAGCCCTGCTTGCCTTAGCCAATAGGTAAGCAAGAGATGATGGTTGTCACCGACATCGCTGATGCCGATTCGTTTTCCGCGCAGATCTTTGAGCGTCTCGACTTCACGTTTGGCCACCAAAGTCCGTCCCCGGTTGTTGCGCCAGCCCGCGATCACGCAGCAATCTTCCCCCTGGCTGCTCAGATACAGGGCGGTTCGCGGCTGCACGTCGGTCGCGATATCAACCGCCTTATCTTTCATCGCCTGAACCAGAGTTGTCCTTTCGAAGCCAAACGGCGCCAACCCATGAGGAACTATTTCGTAGTGTTGTGTTCCCGCTTCGTCCTGTAGCCCCTCGTCGTAGAGAAAATTCATTTCATGAGCCGCAGTAAGAACCGTCAGGTGGAGCGCATGGTAACAGGCAGGACCGATTCTCAGCGCCCGATGGTTGAAATTGGCATTCATATATCTCACGCTGCTTTCTATCTTATTAGCAACCCGCAAGTCTGCCGGTGAAAAATTGTAATTCACTCAAATTTTGCTTGCCGAAATCAAAGATGGATCAAGCTCGTACTCTTCTTTCCACCATTCGGCGGCGGCTTTCCCGCCGTGGTTGGCAAGCGACTTGATCCACAATTTGCTCGACGACCGGCCCACGCCGCCAACGAACGTGATGCCCCGGCGAATCGCCTCGACGTAGCGAGCCTCCTCGATCGATCCGCCACCGCCCATGTTGACTTCGGGGCCGAAATTCCTGACCGCCCAAAAACGATGGCATTGGCGCGTGTCAAACGGAATTTGACCGGAAATTTCGATAAAGAGCTTTTCGCTGCCGACCGCCTCGACGATTTCAGTTATCTGCCGGGTTCCTTCCTGCCGTTCGCCGTAGTCGCCAATGGCATCGCGAATCACGCGACTTTCCAGGTAGACATGTTCGCAGCCCAACGCCAACAATCGCTTGGTATCGGACACAGATGCTTGAACATCCACGGAGCCTTTCCCCGCACGCATCCGGTCGCCCTTGGGCCATTTCTTACCAATTTCACCCATGATTTTTAGGTTCAATTCACGAGCCAGCGCATAGTACCGTTGTTCGTCCTCATCGGCCTTCTTTGCCGCATCGGGGTTAGGCGTCTCCACGTGACGTGTATCGACCTGCACATGGGTAAATCCAACTTCGCGCAGTGTTCGCAGAAGTTCCTCAGCCTTACCCTGCAAATAGGAAATTGCAAATATTGGATCGTCACTGCCAACGCCGACGTTGTGCGAGCGGTAGAGTTTAACCTTTTTCTCGATGTCGTCCCACGGAACGAGAAGGCATGTGGGAGTGAATTTGACGACGTCGATGTAGTCGCCGTAGGCATCGAGCATGCCGCGAATCCAATCGAGGGGATAGCCCCGGTCACCAAATGTGCTGAGACCCTTTGCGCGCGGTTTCTGGCTTCTGGGAGCCAGCTCGACAAAATCAAGAAAACGTCTTTTCATTGGTTATCTCCTGTTCTCACCGTGTCAAACCGAATTCTCGTCCAGTTCTTATGAGGCACTAGCTTGATTTCGCACTCCATTTATTCCTGAGCGACCTGGAATTGTTTACCTGAACGATTGGAACTTCAATCCCGGATGACTTTCGTGACACTGCGCGTCGAGCCGCCTTCCGGCGTGCTCTGTCCCCAGACGTGAATATATTGCGACTGCGAGCCATCGCCGCCGGCGACGACGACAAGAATATCTTCCGGCTTGTCAGTCACCGGGATGATGCTGTCGCGGGTAAGATTCAAATCCGAACGGCGCTTGACGCGCTGGGCAAAAGTTTCGTCGGGCAAGTCTTTCATGCGGTAAGCAGCGCGTTCCCAGATGAATTTCTGCACGTCTTTCTTGCTGAAGCCATCACCGGCGATGATCTTCGCATGTTCCGGACAGATCACCATGATCGCTTCCGGCCCCGACGGTCCTTCCATTTTCTGCGCAAAGTTGATGAGCACGCCTTCAGCCTTGGAGCTATCCAAATCGGACGCGCGCACGGAGGCATCCGCGCTGATCGCCGTCACCGTGCTCTGATCTGCTTTGAAACCGCGCTCGACATGGAGCGGCGCCCATGGGCTCGCCTCTTCGTTCTCGCCGACGCAGATGGAATATTTTCCCGGCCAGCCCAGCGTCGCCTTGCACGTAGTCCCCGGATACGAGCCGCCGATGTTGCGCTTAATCAATTGCACGAAGCGGCCGATGGTCGCGTTGGCGCGCCAACCTTCGCCCAATGCGTTAGAACCGCCGTTGACGTCCAATTGCTTGCGGATCGGGCCGTTGACGATGATCATCACCGCCGGCCCGCCAGTGGTCGCCTGCAGAGCGTAGAGATTCAGTTTCGGATCGGTAATCGCTTCGACGCAGGCGATCAACGTCGGCATATATTCCGGTTTGCAGCCGGCCATCACCGCGTTGATGGCGATTTTTTCCACGGTCGCCTGCGCCCAGCGCGGCGGGACGGCGCCGATGGCTTCTTCCGGCTTACGCTTGGTCGCCGCCAGCATCCTGGCGACTCGATCTTCAGTCGGCGGAATGATCGGCAGCCCATCCGACCAGCCCTTCTCCTCGAAAAAAGCCTGCGCCTCCCAGAGGTCATCTGGGATCTCAAACCGTTCCGCTTGCAATGCTGCCGTTGCCATAATTCCTACCCTTCAAAAATTACCGACGAGTCGGGTCGCATTCCGTCATTCCCGCACACGCGGGATCCAGGTATTTCGTGTTTACCTCAAAGCCGAATCTGGATGCCGGTTTTCACCGGCATGACGAAACCAGGGCGAGGCATTAAACGAAAAAACTCAGGCTTCGAATCTCCTAGCTAACTCGAAACCCGAAACTCAAAACCGATTTTACTAGGCGACTTTCGCGCGCGCCGCTTTGGGAGCAAGCAGAATGTTCACCAATTTATCGAACGCCGCATCGGCGCGCTTTTTCACTTCTTCCACTTTCACCGTGCCGATCGGGTGCTGCACGATCAGTACCGGATGATCCGGCGCGCCGAAGGCTTCCTTCTCGGATTTCGCCAGCGCATCGAAGGCGTGGGTGATGAGCGTGACCGCGAAGCGGCCGCGCTTTTGAATCTCGATTGAGTCGTGGACACTCCACGACGTGCACGATCCTCAATCGCCCAGTCCGCTCAAGACGATATCCGCCTGAGCCGCCAACTCATCGAGGTACTGTTTGGGCGCGCCCTGCTGTGCCGTTAGCTTGCGCCGCGTGATCACGCTGGCAACGCCGTACTTTTCTTTCAGCAATTCGGCGAAACGCTCCGCCAGCTTGTCGGCATTGGGCTTGCTGTTATCGAGCAGACCAAGAACCTTGCCTCGAAGATCGGTGAACTGCGGCAACCCAGCGACTTTCGCCGCCGAAGTCTGCGCCTTTCCTTCCGGACTGAGAACAATCATCTAATGTCCCCTTCCTAGCTAATTTGTCGTTACTATAAACGACCGCAACTGAACCTGCCAATGCAATCTACGCTCTCACAGCGCGTAAAACGTTTTCGGATTATCGTAGAGAATTTTCTGAATCACCCCGTGCGGAATCTCGCCTTTGTCGGCGCGTTCTTGCAGGACTTTGCGGAACTCCAGTTCCATCGACGGATCGCGGTGCGTGTAGTCGGAACCGACCATCAAGTTATCTTCGCCGACGGTTTTGATAATATAGGGCAAGTCCTCGTCGACTTGGCAAGTGACGTAGATTCGATTGTCCCGAAACACGTTGCCAGCGATTTTTAGCTCCGGAATTCCGAGTACGCCAACCGCCTCGCGTCCCTGCTGTCTTAGTTGCTGCCGGCGTAGATCATAGGCGACGAATGGCGTCCACATGGACCCGGCTTCGATGCAACCGATGCGAAGCTTGGGGAACCGATCCGGAATCTTGTGCACGATGAGACCCAGCACGCCGTTGATTGCGGCGGCTTTGGTACGCATGAATTGGCCATGGGAAAATTCCCGCGCCGGTGAAAAATCTGGGATACCGGAACCGGTGTGTAAGCAGATTGGCAGATCAAGCTTCTCCGCTTCGGCATAAAGCTGGTCGAAGTATGGATCGGCTGGATACTTGCCCGCTTCCCGGTCGCCTTTTTTAAGCACGCCGCAGGCGCCATGTTCTTTGGACCATGTCAGCTCTTCCACCGTCGCATCCATGTTTTGCAGCGGCGGCATGCACACCCAGCGCAGCCTGCCGCCTGACTCCATACAGCGCTCACCCAACCAACGGTTATAACTGCGGCGCATCGCCGTGTTGATCTCCGGCTTATCGGTGGCCTCCATCAAGAACAAAGTGGGGTAGATGACCTGTATGTCGGTGCCGAGCTCGTCCATATGCTTGAGCCGGGCTTTGACATCGAGCAGCTCCCGCGTGTCCACGGTCGTGCCTGAATCTTTGTCGCTGCGAATGAAACGGATTTGCCGCTTGCCGTCGATCACCCAGTAGCGCGCCGGTGGCAGTTTAGGATCGGGATTGGCAGGAAAAGCCGTCGACGGTTTGTATTGTAGATCGTTGCCCTTGATATATTCCCAAGTCGCGTCGGTTTCGTCGATATGCGTGTCAGCGTCGATAATTCTCACCGCCAAATTCTCCTTACGTCAGAAACGTTATTAAATCCTTATTACGCTTCTAGTGAATTTTAAAGAGCCACAAGGGCCCGACATGCCGTTCATCATGATCCCCTCTATAACGGAACGGAGTACTGGAGTGGTGGAGTATTGGAGTGATGTTGCCGGACCCAGCAATCCAACATTCCGATACTCCATCACTCCAATCCTTTCTTCCCTCATTTCCGCGTGATCTCCTTCAAAAGTTTTTCCCAACGAAGCAGCTCTTTTTCGTAGTTGTCGGTCGTCAAGCCACGTTCAGGACGCCATTTTTTGAATCCGTGTTCCTTGGTCGCGCTGCCGTAGTAATATTTTTCGAGCACGGCTTGCCCGTCCGGACTCAACAAGAAGTCAGCCATCAGCAACGCGCCATGAGGATGGGGCGGATTGGCCGCCACCGCGGCGCTGCCCACGTTGGTCGGCACCAAATCCATCGGCACCCACTCCAGCGGCGCGCCTTTTGACGCCGCGAGCAGCGTATGGGTTTGAAAGATCGCCGGCGAAGCGACGATCTCTCCAGACGCGATCACATTGACCAGCGCCGGCGCGTCGATGGAGTAAAGTCTGATCTCCTGGGATTTTAACTTTTTGACAAACTCCTCGCCTTTGCTGCGGATCATTGCGCCGAGGATTTTGCCGCTGGTCTCGCCGACACTGATGCCCATCCGGCCTTTGAGCTCGGGATTAAGCAGTGTGTCGAAGTTCTTCGGTAAAATCCCTTTCTGAACAAGTGTCTTGTTGTACATGAAGCCGATATAAGACTCTCTCGCCAGCGCCCAATAATAGAGACCTTTTCCCGCCGGCTCTTTGGCGTCATCAGGGTAGGATTTTAGATGTGGGGAACTGTACGGCCTGAGTAATTTGCCGTCGCGCATGAACATAAGGTTGCCTTCGGTCGTTTCAATGGCGTCAGCGATATAGCGACGGGCTTTGGTCTCTTCCTCCAATTTGACGGTCAATTCGCTCCCCGAGGCTCGAAACGACTCGACCTTCACGCCGGAATATTTTTTCTCGAAAACTTCGGCGATCTCTTTGTACGACCCACCCGCGAGTGAAGTGTACCAGACAACCTTGCCCTCGGCCTTCGCGCCGGCGTAAAGCACTTGCTCGCGATCGGAGCCGAGGTAACCCGCCAGCTCGGCGATGGACGCCGGCTTTTTCGTTTGCGCTACCGCGGCAAATGGCGGCAGTGAAAGAACCAAGACGATCAATCGAACGATCTTCATTTCTCGATCCTCCTTTTCGGCAGGTCAGGTTTGTTGTCTCGGTGATCAAAGTCTTCCCTCGGTCAATATCTCCTCGCTTCGAATAAATTTAACGGCCATTCCGCTTTCTCCGCCTTGCGACGGTCAATCCCCCGCCAGTTTCTTGCCGGCTAAATCCGCAAGCTTTACCGTCGGCGTGACGAATTCGTAGTCGGTCTCGACTTCGATCAGCGCCGAGCGATCGGCGGCCAGCGCGCGTTTGAATGCTGGTAGGAACTCTTCATCACGCGTGACCTTCAAACCGAGCGCGCCGTAGGCTTCTCCCATGGCGGCGAAGTCGGGATTTTCTAGTGCGATGCCGTACTGCCGGCCGGGATACTGCGCCTCCTGATGCATGCGAATCGTGTTGAAACCTTGGTTGTTGTAAACGATGGCGATGATGTTGGCGCCATACTGTTTCGCCGTCGCCAGCTCCTGACCGGTCATGAGAAAGCCGCCGTCGCCTGAGTGCGACACGACCACTCGATCGGGATACGCGAATTTCGCGCCGACGGCGGAAGGAACGCCCGGTCCCATGCATCCTAGCGTCGGCGAGATATAGGAGTTGGGCTGCTCAAATTCGAGATAGCGTTGGTGCCATTGGCCGAAACTGCCGGCGTCCGTGGTCGTGATCGCGTTGGGCGGCAAGGCCGACTTGAGATCCTTCATGACCCGTTCCATGGAGACGCGCCGGGTCGGACATTCCTTAGGACTCGCGTAATCCTTCTGCTTGACGTGCAACTCGGCGATCCATGAGGCACGGCTCTCGTTGGGCCGCGGACCGGAATGTTTCAGCGCGATGCGCAGCGCCTGCTTGGCGTCGGCGACGATGCCGATTTCCGGCCGCGAGTTCTGGCCAATGTAGGTCTCGTCTGCGTCGATCTGAATAAAAGACTGGCCGGGCTTGGGAAAGGCAAACCCGCCGGTGGTCGGCTGATTGAGCCGGCAGCCGAGTACCACGAGCAAGTCAGTCTCGTCCGTCGCCAACGCGCGCGTCCCGCGATTGGCGTTGGCAAGATTACCGGCATAGTTGGGGTGACTGTTGGGAAAGGCATCTTGGCGTTTATAAGCTGTCAGCACAGGGACCTGAAACTTCTCCGCGAATTCGATCACCTCTCGCCACGCGCCGGCATACTGCGTGCCGGAACCGACGAGCAAAACCGGCTTGCGCGCCGCGTTGATCCGTCCGACCAAACTTTCCATCGCCGCCGGGTCGGGACTCGGACGCACCACTTGATAGGGATCGATCATCGTGATGTCGACGTTCTCCTCGATCACATCGCGCGGCAGCGAAACCACCACCGGCCCCGGCCGTCCCGAGCGCGCCAGATGAAACGCGCGGGATATGATCTGCGGAATTTGTTTTGGATCGTTGATCTCAATGACCCATTTGGCGATGGAACCGAAGAAATGCGTGTAGTCGATTTCTTGGCCGGCTTCCCGGCCGCGAGCGGCGCGTCCTACTTGGCCGACCAAAAGAACCAGCGGCACGGAATCGTACTTGGCACTGTGGACCGCAATGCTCGCATTGGTCGCGCCGGGGCCGCGCGTGACGATGCAGACACCGACTTGGCGCGTCGCTTTGGCGTAACCTTCCGCCATGAACGCCGCGCAGCCCTCCTGACGATTGGCGATGAGCTTGATCTCGGGATGATTAACTAATCCATCGACGACAGCGATGTAGCTTTCTCCCGGCACGCTGAAAACATATTTCACGCCTTCGTTGCGAAGACACTGAGCTACTGCGTGACCACCTAACATAATTCAGCCTCCTGTTAGCGATAAATAGAGCGCCGCACTAGATGGCGTATATTCCGATTCGCTTCCAGCTGTCAACGTAGTCTGTGGCGAAAGCGCATCAGCGCGACATTGACAGCGCGCGCGGGCCAGTGTTAAGCCACCCACTCAGGGAGCTAGACTTCCGAGCTTCACGCAGTTTTAAGGAGACTGAATATGCCGGGCATCATCGACGCCGACACTCACATCGCCGAGTCCGAGAGCATGTGGAAATATTTTGATCCGAGCATGTATCAGCGCCGGCCGGTGATGGTCTCGGCGCCGGATGACACGCTCTATCGCGATTTCAACGTCCTGTGGCTCATCGACGGCAACATTTTTCCCAAAGCGTCGGGCAAAGGCGGCTTTCGGATTATCACGCCGACGGCATCGAAGCGCGAAGCGGGAAGAACCGATATCAGCCTCGGCTGCCGCGAGATTACCGACGTCGCTGCCCGTCTCGCCGACATGGACAAAGCCGGCGTCGAAACTCAAGTGATCTACCCGACACTTTTTCTCATCCACATTACCGACGATGTGAACTTAGAAATTGCATTGTGCGGCGCTTACAACAAGTTCCTTGGCGAGGTTTATCGCAACTCCAACAATCGACTCCGGTGGGTAACGGTTCTGCCGTTAAAATCTATTGATGAATCGATCAAGCAAATGCACGAAGCCAAGCAGAACGGCGCGGTGGGAATCTTCTTCAGCGGCATCGTCGGCTCGCTGACGCTCAACAATCCGCACTTCTTTCCCATCTACGCCGAAGCTGAAAAGCTCGGCCTGCCCATCTGTATCCACACCGGACAGAGCTGCCGGCACCTGCTCGATTTTTTCGATCTGGAATTGAACGGCACCTTCGCGGCTTCACATCTGCCGCCGATCATTGGATTCCGCGATCTCGTCGCCGGCGAGATTCCGGAAAAGTTCCCAGCCTTGAAATTTGGCTTCCTGGAGGTCTCGGCCAGCTGGGTGCCGTTTCTCTATCATCATCTGAAACGTTCCGCCCGCCCACGCCCAAGCTTTCCCAACGCGCGCTGGAAACACGCGTCATGCAAGGATCTTTTCCGCGACTATCGCATCTATGTCGCCTGCGAAGCCGACGAAGACATTCCCTACTTGGCCGAATACATCGGCGCAGATAATTTACTTATCGGCTCCGACTACGGCCACAACGATCCGGCGGAAGAAAAGGTGCTGGTGCAGACGATGCAAACGCGAGAGGATTTATCTGAGGGACTGGCTGAACAAATCATGAGCAAGAATCCGAAGCGGTTTTACGGATTGAATTGATCTGAGAATAGATGCGTATGAAGACAAATCTGCTATTAGCCGGGATGCTTCTCTGGAGCGCGGAATTATTTGCGCAGAACCCATTCTATCAAGGCAAGACGATCACCGTCATCGCTGCCGCCAGCGCCGGCAGCGCTTACGATCTTTACGCCCGTCTCATGGCGCAATTCATGGGCAAACATATTCCCGGCAATCCCAACTTCATCGTACAAAATATGCCGGGCGCGGGATCGATTATCGGCACCAATTATTTGTATAACGTTTCTAAGCCCGACGGGCTAACGATTGGCGCGATTCAGCCGTCGATCTATTTCAACCAGCTCTTGAAACAAAAAGAAGTGAGGTACGATTGGGTTAAGTTCACCTGGATCGGCAGTTCAGACAAATCGGATTACCTTCTCTACATGCGCGCCGATCTGCCGTACAAAAGCTTGGCCGACGTTCGAAAAGCTAAAGAACCGCCCAAATGCGGTTCCACCGGAGCCGGCACCTCAGGCAGCTACATGCCAAAATTGTTGGAAGAAACGCTGGGTACTAAATTTACCATCGTTGCGGGCTACCAGGGAGGAGGCGAGATCGATCTGGCCGTTGAGCGGGGCGAGCTGCACTGTCGCGCTTTCACCATTCAAGCCTATCATTCCCGTGAACCGTACCACACCTGGCGCAAGAAGAGTTTCGCGCGTATTTTGATGCAGACCGGCCAAACACGAGATCCGCGATTGGCGGATGTGCCCACTCTTCGCGAACTCATGGACGAGCATAAAACCTCTGAATCAGAGCGCCGCTTGGTACCGATGGTGCTCGCCGCGACTGATTTCGGCCGTCCGATTGTCGCGCCACCAGGAGTCCCTGCGGAGCGCACGAGAGTCCTGCGCGACGCATTTCTAAAGACCATGAAGGATCCCGATCTCTTGACCGAAGCTAAACGAAAAAATTTCGACATCACGCCGTCGACCGGTGAAGAGCTTGAAGCACTGGCCAGACAAGTGATGTCGCAGCCGCCGGAAGTAGTGGCGCGGGTAAAGACGCTCATGGAGCAATAAACTGTGACGCCATTATTTGACACCCACTACTTGCCGCTAATAACGTGAGATCGTAATCAAGGAGGTCCCCATGTTCGAAATCAAAGGCATCAGAACTTTCGCCATGAGCGCCAAGGACCTTAACAAATCGGTGCAATTCTATACCAAGATTGTCGGTGGCAAGATCGTCAAAACTGTCGAGCCGACGGAAGAGCAACTCAAAGCAGGCCAAGTTAAAGAAGTCGACGTGCGCCTGGGCAATTTTGAAGTGCACATCTTTGACGCTTCGAAAGGACCGCGCGCGGCCGACCCGCACCACACACTCAATATTCCTTGGCAAGAAAAAGACCAAGCGCTGAAAGCGCTGCAGGACAACGGCGCTATGGTGGAAAAAATACGCCCGCACCGCGGCACGGATAATTACTCGATCAACGTCTTCGACCCCGACGGCAACCGCTGGGAATTATCGTTTGCCAAAGAGACCTAAAGTTTTATTACCTAAGGCCCAGCGCTCAGCAAATAGGGTCTTCATTATTCCTGGTCTCGGCGCCCTACGGCTTAACTAAAAAAGCCCTCCTAGTGGAGGGCTTTTTTGGGTGGTGAACGAACAGTAGATAAAATCTCACGCGGCTTTTTTCTGCACCACTAGCTTAAAAACGTCCCAGCTCTTGAGCAAGTCGAGAGCGCGCTTGAGCTGCTGATCATTGTCGATGGTTTCATCGCCGGTGGGGGCGGTGGTCGGGATCTGCTTTTCTTTCTCCCGGTCGATCTGCTCTTGCTGCGAGTTACCATTCTGCTGCGGGTTAGACAGGTGGCCCGGCAAGTTCTCTTCGCGCAGCCCCGACCGTTTGCGTTCGTCGGGTTTGCCATCTTGCGTCGCCACTGCCTCGACAATGATATCCGGCACGATGCCCGTGGCCTGAATCGAACGACCCTTGGGCGTAAAGTAACGCGCCGTGGTTAGGCGCAACGCCGAATTGTCATCCAGCGGCAAAATGGTTTGCACCGATCCTTTACCGAAAGTTTTCGTGCCGAGCACGACTGCGCGCTTATGGTCCTGTAATGCGCCGGCGACGATTTCCGAGGCGCTAGCGCTGCCGCCGTTGACCAGGACAACGATTGGATACTCCTGCGAGGTGTTATCTTTCTGGGCGAAGTATTTTTGCTTTTGCGCCTCGATGCGGCCTTCGGTATAAACGATCAGGCCGGAGTCCAAAAACATATCCGAAACTCTGACCGCTTGGGTCAGCAGGCCGCCCGGATTGTTTCTGAGATCGAGCACTAACCCTTTCAGGCCGCTCTTTTCCGCGACTATTTTTTCCAGTGCCCTCTGGAGATCGCGGTCGCTACGCTCCTGAAACTGGGCAAGACGAACGTAACCATAGCCTGGCTCGAGAGTGCGACTGCGAACGCTCTGCACGCGAATGACATCGCGCACCAAGGTAAAATCTATTAACTCGTTGGCCCCTTCACGGCGGATCGTCAGATTGATCTTGGTGCCCCTGAGGCCGCGCATTTTTTTGACCGCGTCGACCAGCGACATGTCTTTGGTGAATTCGTCTTCTATCTTAAAAATCTGATCGCCCGGTTTGATGCCGGCCTTGGCCGCAGGCGTATCTTCGATGGGCGAAACGACGGTTAAGATTCCGCCCTTGACGGTGATCTCAATGCCCAAACCGCCAAAGCGACCTTGAGTATCGCTTTGCAAGTCTTTGTAGAGTTCCGGCGTCAGATAGGCGCTATGCGGGTCGAGGGAAGTGAGCATGCCATTAATCGCGCCATTGACAAGAGTTTTGGTCTCTATGTCCTCGACATAGTTCTTCTTGACGATTGAAAGTATATTGCTGAACGCCTCGAGGCTTTCATAATCCTGCCGCCCAACGGCGGCGACGTTCGGTACCCAATGGCCCGACAGAAAAAAGCCTAATGCCATGCCGACGATCAATAAAAGTAACGGGGTGCCATGTCTACGTACGATTCGCATCGCGCATCTCCTTGTCGCTTAAGAACATCGACCAGATAAGTCTAACCCAACAATCCAACAAAAGCTATTGCTTCATCAGCCAGGCGAGGGGGTCCACAGAGTGGCCATCCTTGCGCATTTCAAAATAAATATCGCCCTCGCCGACCCGGCCCAGCGGTTCACCGCGGCGCACCTCGTCGCCTTTTTTCTTCAGTAGCTGGGCCAAATGGCCGTACACCGTATAAAAGCGCTCGCCATGGTCGACGATGATCATGTTACCGTAGCCGGCAAATGGGTCGGCATAGGCAACCCGGCCGCGCTCCACCGCCTTGACCGCATCGCCCGCCGGCGCATCGATATCGATACCTTTGCGGACGATCTCGGCGGCGAACTCCGGGTGTTTGAATTTGCCGTACGGGGCGCTTACGTCGCCTCGGACCGGCCACTCAAGGCGGCCACGCTCCGGGTCAAGACCGCGTCCAGTGGACGCCGGCGGCGGCGGATCGCCCGGTTTCACCACAGCGCGGCGCGACAGATCGTTGAGCATGCGCGCCAAACGCTGCGCCGCTGCTTCCATATCGCGGAGCGCGCGCTGGCGCACTGCTTTTTCCTGGCCCAGGCTAGCGAGCAAGACTTTTTTCTTCTCGGCCTCCTGACGCACAGCTTCTTGGGCCGCGCCGAGCACCTGCTTCTGGTTTTCCAACTCAGCGTGTTTGTCCGCCAGCTCTCGGCGCACGACCGCTTGCCGTTCGCTTTCTTGGCGCATTTGCGCGAGCAAGTCTTGATCGAATGAAAGCGCGACTTGAAGGTAATGCTTGCGTTGCGTCAATTCGCGCAACGATTCTGCGCCGTGAAGCAACGCCAATACACTGCCGCCGCGCTGCCAACGATAGAGCGCTAGAGCACGCTTAGAAAGCACATCCTGGCGCTCGGTAAGGGTGCGGTCGAGCCGTGCGGCTTCGGCTCGCTTATTTTCGACTTCACGCCCGAGCAGGGTCAACTTGGCGCTGGCGGTTTTGAGCTCGCGGCTGCGCTGTTTGAGGTCGCTTTCGATCTTGCCCAATGATTGGCGTACCGAGCCTTCCTTCGCCTTGAGCTCGGACAGTTCTTTTTTTTCGCTGTCGATTTTTTTCCTGATGCCTTCGAGATCGCGATCGACCGCGGCTGCGCCTACGAGCCACGGTAGCGCCGCCAACCAAACCAAGCTCGACTTCAGTTTGCGCCGCCTAACCACTACCATGTCTGGATAAATCTCCTAAGCGAAAATAAACTACCCGACGCTCCCAATAACAAGCCCATCGCTATAACGAGCAAAATAGTCCCGCCGTCCAAAAACTGCGGTTCGGCGCGTGGCGCCAGGAAAACGGCCAAGGTCGGCATTTCGCTCCGTACCAGCGCAAACACGCCCCACAGTGCGGCGATCGAAATCACGCCGCCGGTAAGTCCCTGAATCATACCGTCAATCACGAACGGCGCTTGAATCAATTCTTCGCTGGCACCGACCAACTGCATGATCTCGATCTCATCCCGGCGCGCCACCAGCGCTAGCTTAACCGTACCGCTGACAATGACAAAAGTCACCACAAACATCAGGCCGCCAAAAATCCATTTGGCCGATTGGACCGCGAGCACGATCATCGCCAACCGTTCGACCCACTCTTTTGGGTATTCAACGCTGGTAATCGCTTTTTCTTTGCGCAGGCGCTCAGCGAGTTCCTCCACGACCGGCTCGTCACGATGGGCCGGCTTAAGCGCGATGTCGAAAGAAGCCGGTAAAAGGTCGCGCGGTAAGCCGTCGAGCAGCGCGGACTGCTTGCCCAAAGCGCCCTGAAACTCACGCCAAGCCTGCTCCGAACTAGTATAGCGTACCCCAGCCACCTCAGGCAGGCTCGCTAAGCGCTGACGCAAGCTTTCGATGTCTGCCGCGACCAACTCTTTATTCAAGTAAATAGTTATCTGAATCTGCTCGCTCCATTGTCTGAGCAATTGGTCCAAATTGGATTGCAAAAGCAAGAACGCGCCGAAGACAAATAGCGCCACCGCCATTGTCGCCGTCGCCAGCACATAACTCCAAATAAGTCGACGCAGACTGTTGCCAACCCACCGCAGAGTGAAACCAAGCAGCGACAATTTCACTGAGCGCCGTCTCCGGCGTCGACCCGGCTGAGGTCGTCGACTAATTCACCGTGCCGCAACGAGATGACGCGCGTGCCGTAGCGGTTAACCAGTTTAAGATCGTGGGTCGCCAGAATGATCGTCGCGCCGCGCGCGCGAATCTTGGCAAATAGCCGCATGGTCTCGTCGGCGACTGCGGCGTCGAGATTACCCGTCGGCTCATCGGCAAGAACCAAGATCGGATCGTTAATCAGCGCCCGGGCGATGGCGACGCGCTGCTGCTCGCCGCCCGAAAGCGCCAACGGCATGTCATGGTGGCGGTGGTCGATTCCCAATTCCCGGAGAAGACTTACCGCTTTGCTTCGGCTATCTTTTTGCGACGCGCCGGTCACCTCGGCCGCTAGAGCGACGTTATCGACAACCGTTAAGTTGGTTAACAGTTTGAACTCTTGGAACACCAAGCCGATTTTTCGCCGGAGCGCGGCGACGCCGCGCCTTTTGAGTTTGCCGATGTTCTCTCCGTTGAGGCGAATTTCTCCCGCGCTCGGTTCCTCAGCGCAAAACAGCAGCTTGAGAAACGTCGATTTACCCGCGCCGCTAGCGCCGACTAGGTAAACAAACTCGCCGCGGTCAATTTCGAGATTGATATCGCAAAGAGCGCGATAGTTAGGTGGATAGGTTTTCCCGACGTGCTCGAATTGGATCATTGAAACTGCAAAATTCCGCAGTTAGATTAAGAACTTATTTGAATTTCTTACTTGACACGGATAACCCTGGTTGTTAGATTTGCCGGGGCTGAAAACTCGCACCTCACTTATAAAAGACGGTGCCGCGACTTACAAGCCTGGACGCAAGCTAGCGGAGGGATGCCATGGTAGCGACGCTGGAACGCATCGATAAATTCCACATCGTATTGATCAAGCCCTCGAAGTACGACGACGATGGCTACCTGATCCGATTTTGGAAAGGTGTGTTGCCGAGCAATACGCTCAACGTGTTGCACGGCCTCACCGAAGATATCAGAGAGCGACGCGTGTTCGGCACGCTGCCCATCCAAGTTACCACCTTCGACGAGACCGCTGAGAAAGTCCCAGTCAAAAAAATCATTCGCTGGAGCAAGCAAGACGGCACCAAGCTGTTGGTTTGTTTGGTCGGCGTACAAACCAATCAGTTTCCGCGCGCCTTGGACATGGCCAGACAGTTCAAGGCCGAAAACATCACCGTCATCATCGGCGGCTTTCACACCAGCGGCACGATCAACATGCTCGGCGTCGATGAGCCGGACATCCAGGAATTGTTTCACGAAGGCATCTGCGTGGTTTCCGGCGAAGTAGAAGGTAAGTGGGACGGCATCCTCGCCGATTACCTCCACGGTCAACTAAAACCGCTCTATAGCTTTGCCCAAGATCTGCAAAATTTGGTCGACATAGGCTCGGCGCCACTGCCCAAAGCTAGCGCGAAAACCATGGAGCACTTCGCCTATCCAAGCTTTGCCACCGCCGACACATCGCGCGGCTGTCCGTTCTCGTGCAGCTTCTGCACCATTATCAACGTTCAGGGACGCAAGATGCGCGAACGCAGCCCCGAGAGCATCGCCACCATGATGCGGCGCAACTATCGCGACAATGGTTTGTCCTTTTATTTCTTCACCGACGATAACTTCGCGCGCAAGAAACTCTGGCGCGAGACGTTCGAGGAAATCATCAAACTGCGCGAAGAGGGACTCGACGTAACCTTCATGATGCAGGTCGACCTGGCGCGTAAGCCGAAAGACTTTGTCACTCTCGCGGCTAAGGCAGGCTGCACTCAAGTTTTCATCGGCATGGAGAGCGTCAACCCGCAGAACTTAGCAGCCGAGGACAAAAAGCAAAATAAAGTCGAAGAGTATCGCGGCATCATTAAAGAATGGCACGACGCCGGAGTGCTGGTGCATACCGGCTACATCATCGGCCTGCCCTGGGACTCCAAAGAGCAAGTCGCCGAAGACATGCGGTTCCTCAAGGACGAAGTGGAACCGGACCAAGCGTCTTTTTTCATGCTCACGCCGCTCCCCGGCTCGCACGATCACCGCGAAATGAAAAAACGCGGCGACTGGATGGACCCGGATTTTAATAAGCGCGACTCTTTCCACCCGACGATCAATCATCCACTCATGAGTGCCGAAGAATGGACGGAAGCCTACGAGGAAGCGTGGAAAACTTTCTACAGCAAAGAGAACATGATCAAGTTGCTGTCGAAGTGGACCGACAGTCCGAAACATTACTGGAACCTAATGTCGATCTTTTTCTGGTATAAGAACGCCGCCTTGATTGAGAAGCAGCACCCGATGGTCGCCGGCTTTTTCCGTTTGAAAGACCGCAAGGTGCGCCGAACGGGCTACGCGGTCGAAGCGATCCCGGCGCATTACTGGAAACGCGCCAAAGAGATCGCCGCGCTGTTGATCTCGTGGGCGAAGTTTCTAAAAGAGATGGAAGAGGTCTGGCTGCAAACCCGCAAGAAAAGCGAGACCGAAGAGCGCTGGCTGGAGCAAATCCAAAAAACTCAATCTGACATCTGGCAGGCGTTACGGATCGGCGAGATCCAAAACATTTATAATAGCGCCAGGGACACCTTGCCTGAACGGGCCAGAACGTTGCTCGCGCCGCTGGACGATCTGTCGTCGCGGATCCTTTATAACCGGGGCGATTTGAATCGCTTCTTAAAGCAATGGGAGCACCTGCGCCAAAGCATCCAAGAACTACGGCTGGTCGAGTCCGAGACCACGCGCAAATGGCTCGATGATATACAGCAGATTCAAAACAACATTCGTTTCAGCGACCGCATTCACGAGTGGCAGGACACCTATAACCGGCTACGCGATTCGCTACCGTCGAAAGCTCAGCTTAGCCTGATCAAATACGACGCCATCAACGATCGTGTGGTCTATTCGCGTCAAGAGCTTCAACGCATCTGGAGCGAGAGCCTGGGCAACTTACGACAGTTCAAGTTATGGGCGATTCGCCCATTGCGCTGGGGCCGAGCCATGGCGCGGGATTTTTTCCTAACCACGTCTTTCGCCAACACCTTCCGGGAATTCTCCAAACTCGGCACGCATTGAAAAAAACCGTCATGCTGATTCGCTCAGCGATCAGCATGACTCGTTTAGTGAAGCCCGACATCGTTGCGAACCAGCAAGTTATCACAACCCAATCTGGTAATTCGCCCTCTCTGTCAGATATGCGGCCAACGACGGCGAAAAAATCGCACCCAATAGTTAACCCTTAGAATCTCCATGGCGGCTTCGTGCCCCGAGCGCGAAACAAATCGGAATCCCAATCATGACCTTGCAACAACTCGTAGACGTAGACCTACCGATCATCCGTCGGGCCGGGGCGTGCAGCCTTCAGTTCCGAAGCCGCCGATGTGCTCGCCGAATTCAAGCCGGCTGTAGTAAGTTTTCATTTTGGTTTGCCATCGGCTGAATTGCTGGCGCGAGTGAGAGCCTGGGGCTCGAAGATATTCTCTTCGGCGCCACCACCAGCCCAGTGCATCGTGCCGCGCTGAAGAGCGAACTGCCTGCCACACGGCGCTCACGAACCTCTTCACCGGCCGACCCGCCCGCGGAATCATGAACCGCATCATGAAAGAGCTTGGCCCGATCAGCATTGCGGCGCCCGCTTTTCCCTTAGCCACGACTGCCATCGCTCCTTTACGTGCCAAAGCTGAAAGCCAAGGCTCCGGCGATTTCTCGCCACTCCGGTGCGGGCAGAATGCCAGCGGATGCAAAGAAGTGCCGGCCGCTCAACTGACGCGTGAATTGGCCGCCGATCTCTAGCGGCTGCTTGCCGCGGTCAAGTGGCCACCAACAAGCGCTTCAATGCGGATTGTGGTAAGCGAGTTGTTCCGCCGGCTCAGGCGTTGCGCTCGGTGACGATCGTGATTGGCAACGGCAGCGCTCGACAACTCCAAGTTGTCCGCAACACTAATTTTGCTGGGAGATTCCTCGAATGGGTGCGTTTTATTTATCGCTGCAACTTCGGATGACCGACCGTGACACAGCGCTCGCGTGTTTGGCGTCAATCGCTGCGGCGAATGCGGCTGCTGGTTTGCAGTTCTACGTCACAGAGCCAATTGATAAGTGGTTGGCGGTATTCCCGAACTTTACGCCAGAGTTGGAACGGATATCGAAGACGCTGTCGGCCCAGCTCGATTGCCTTATACTGCCCCTTCTATCGTCGGACGAAGACGACCTTTACCTCATGTTCTTTCGTAATGGCAAACAACTGCCGTGGTTCAAGGTCGGAGTCGGTCGAAAGCGGACTGGCAAGGAACGCGACAAACTAGCCACCAAACTCGAGGCGCTGGCGGAAGTATGTGATGCGGAGAACCGTGCGCGACTGGTGTCAATCCTAGCAGACGCCACCAATGTAACGTATGCGTCCGATTTGCTACGGTCCGTGTGCGAGATCGCCGGCATTCGTAACGCCTTTACGAGTTTCGAATACCTGAGGCGCGGCGAACGTGACGGGCTTGAAACTCCCGGCGAGCCTGCCCTTGTGCCAGCATAGAGGCTGAGCTTTGCCTAAGCGCACCGTGATATAACCAATGCCTGATGATATTGAGAGCCGATTGACAATCAGAAGCTGAAAGGTGATTTGCAATGGCACAAACTGATGTATTGTTGGACGCGTTCACGCGGGTCTACCAATCGCTGCACCGCACATTGGCTGATCTCACCGAGACCGAGCTTGTCCAGGAGCCGCATCCGTCCATAGGTTGGCTTGCGTGGCGGCTCAGCCGAGTCATGGATCACAACGCGTCGCACCTTTCCGACCGGCAGCAGCTTTGGATCGGCGACGGATGGGCCGCTCGATTCGGCATGGCGCCTGATCCCGCCGACTATGGCCGATCCGCGGCGCACACGCGCGAGCAAGTGCGCGCATTCCGCGCCTCACCGGAGCTGCTTTTGAAATATCACGATGCCGCGTATGAGCGATTGAAGCGCTATATCGAAACGCTAACTGCAGAGGATCTAGCGCGTCAGCTCGACGAACCTCAGCATCAACCGCTGCCAACGGTCGCCATACGCCTCGTCAGCGTGTTGGAGAATGCGATGAATAACCAGGGGCAGATCAGTTACTTGAAAGCTTATCACCGGCTTGGCGGCTGGTTTCCGCGGGAGTCCAAGGATCCAGCAAGCTTTCGCTAGGCGCAGGGGAGCTGCAAATATTTTTACCGTCTCTCAGTGAATCAACACCACTTGCTTGGCGAGCTCGACCAGCTGCTCGCGTATCGCCGCGGCATCGTCGGCGTCGGGAGCGAGCTCAAGATAACGCTCGAAATCGTCCTTCGCCTGGCCGTAACATTCAAGCCGCGAATAGATCACGCCGCGATCGCGGGTGTCGGCTGCCGAGCCTGGATCGAGAATCAGCAAGCGATCCAACGTTCCCAAAGTTTTTACCATGTCGTTGGCTTTGGCGTAGATCGCTTTTAGGTTCGTCAACATGCGCGTCAGAATTTGCTTCTTCGACACCGGCGCGAGAAATTCGCTGCGCAGATTCACTTTGCCACCGTACAGTTGTTGCAACATGGCCGCCAGCTCTTCATCGGTTTTGATGTCGCCCGAGTTGAACGGGTCGATGACGACGTCGGTGCTATCCGCTCGCACCATCACCATAAAGTGCCCGGGAAAACCGATGCCGTTGATCCTAAGACCGAGGCGCTCGGCAATTTCCATGTAAAGCACCGAAAGCGTGATCGGGATGCCGCATTTGCGATCGAGCACTTGGTTGAGAAAGCTATTCTTGGGATCGTAGTAGTCGTCGCGGTTGCCGCGAAAGCCATGGCGCGCAAACAAAACGAAGTTGAGCGCCGCGATGGAACGAAACACGTCGGCGTCGGCGCCGGCGCGCTCACAGGCTTCCAGCGCCAAATCATTGATCCGGCCGAGATAGGCGGAAAAATCTAATGCGGGATACTCCGGCAGCGCGATCGTCAGGGCCGCGCGACCGAGATCGATTTGTTCTTCCGGTCGTTCGGCAGCCTGACGAAATTCGCGATAAGGATCGGTAGCCAATGGGCGAATTGTGGCGCGTTATGCTTCGCTGCGAATCATTGAGCAGACGCCAATCTTTTTTTATCAACCACGAAGGACACGAATCCGGAATTGTTTTTCTTTCCTTCGTATCCTTCGTGGTGAGAAATCTTATTGCCTAAAGCTCATCGCCATCTCTTCTAACGCGGCTCAGCGATGACATCGACCAAGTACGGCAACTGCTTTTCTTTGACGTACTTTACGCCGCGCTCGATGGCCGCGCGTAGGTCGGCTGGATTGACAATCGGCCCTTCGCCGTTAACACCGAAGGATTTCGCCATCATCGCGAAGTCGATCGCCGGATCGTCGACATGGGTGCCGATGCCGGCGTTGCCGACATCGCGTTTGCGGAACTTGGCGACTTCGATGCCGTGCTCTTCCGAATTGTAGTACGACTGGTTGTTATGCATGACCATGAGTAAAGGAATGCGATGCTTCGCCGCCGTCCACAACGCGCTCGATGTCATCAGCATATCGCCGTCGGACTGAATCGCCACGGCGAGCTTGCCGCTACCCTTGAGCGCTAACGCCGCGCCGATCGCCGCGCCGGGACCGTAGCCCAAGCCGGCGCCGCCGCTGCCGCCGAGGGATTGATTCGCCTTGCTGAAATCCCACAGCCGGCGCGTCCAACCGTTGGATGTGCCGTTGACACACACCCAATCCTCGCGCCTGATCGCTTCGCCGACTTCCAGCGCCAGCCACGCGGTGGAAATTTCTTTCTGCGAGCCTTTCGCTTGGGCGTCGGCGAGCCATTTGCCGCGCCGCGCTTTGTGCTTCTCCGCCAATTCCTTTTGCCGTGCCTCGATGACCGATTTTTTCTTGCTGTCGTTGCCGATTAATTCCCGGCAGAGCCGGGTCAGTTCCGGCACGGCAATCGACGTATCGGCGCTCATCGGAATGTCGATCGCCTGAAGCGCTTGGAAATCGTTGGCCCAGGAATGCACCAACATGTCGTTCATCGAGATGCTGGCGATTTTCACTCCGGCGGTTGTGATATATTCGCTCTCGCGGGTTTGCTTGCTCACCGTAGTCAGCGCGCCGAACAGGTCGCCGACATCGAGCGCCAAAATAAAATCGGCCTTTTGGAGAATCTCGCGGGCGCCGTCAGTCACATCCAACGGATGCACCGATGGGAAATTGAAGCGCGCGCCCTTGTCGACCACCGGCACCGCCAGCAACTCAGCCAACTCAATTAGGGATGCCACAGCTTTGGGATTGCGTCCGAGCATATCGGCGACGATCAGCGGCGTCTGCGCGTTGACCAACGCCTCGGCCGTGCGGCGCAATGCTTCCGGGTTCGCCTGCGCCGGCGCCGGTCTGGAGTGGCGGCTCACGTCCGGCACGTCGACCATGGTCTTGACCGCGTCTTCTTGAATATCGGCATCGTAGTTAATATAAACCGGCGCTGTCGGATCGGTGGTGGAAATGCGGTAGCCGCGGATAAAAGAATCCGGCACGTCGGCGAGAGAGTAAGGTTGATCGTCCCACTTGGTGTAATCGCGCACCTGATTGCCTTGCACGAGCGCCGTGTGAATCCAGTCGATGCGCGGCCGGCGCCGCTTGGTGACCATCGGCCCAGTGCCGCCTAGCACCATCATCGGCACGCGATCGATGTAGGCGTTGAAGATCGCCATGCTGGCGTGCTGCAAACCGACCATGTTGTGGACGATGGCGATCATCGGTTTGTTCTTCGCCTTGGCGTAGCCGTGGGCGATGGCGACCGAGATTTCTTCGTGATGGCAAAAGATCACTTCCGGCTTGTAGTTGCCGCCATAGTTGACGATGGAATCGTGGATGCCGCGGAAAGTCGCGCCCGGATTGAACGCGGTGTATTCGATGTCGTGCGCCTTCATCAAATCGACCACCACATCCGAGCCGTATTCCGGTTGTTTCTTTTCTACTCTGGACATATTTGGAGTTCCCCCTGAATCTATAGATTCGCTCTCAATACCAGGAAAGCCGCCGCCTGGCTAGGGGGTTAAAGATTTTTACCTGGCGATTCAATCTGCAACAGCCCCTTTTCGTAAAATAGTTCTAACGTGTCGGCCAGGTCGCCCTGGCGCGCGCCGCTGTCGGAAACCTGACCGACATCGAGCGCAGCGATCGCCTGCAAAACTTTTTGCGCCCCGGGCGCCATGTAGGAATTCAAACCGTGGGTATTGAACGTGCGCTTCAGCTCGTCCATCTCCTCGGCGCGCCGCCCGGCGTGAATGCGCAGACCGATAATGCTTCCCGATACTTTATCCAACAGACCGGGATAACTGTCTTCGTATTGGGCGCGAATCTCGTTCAGCATGCCGAACTTTTGCGCGCCCATTAACAACTCGCAGAAAAGTCCCTGCAAACCTTTGGTGAATCCAGCGTAGACAACTTTGAAGGCCGATGCTTGATTGGTGCGCGGGCCGAGAATCTTGACGGGAATGTTGAATGCTTCCAACGCCTGCATGCGCGCCGCGTCCGGCCCGGAAACGTAAACCATCGTCCCCTTACCCATCTTCGAAGCTCCGCCGATGATGCAACCGTCGACAAAATTGACACCCGCCGGCGTCAACACCGATGCGATCGCATCCGCGGTCATCGGCGAGATCGCGTTGGCGTCGAGATACAAGAGATCCTTCCGTCCGACTTTTGCCGCCGCCTTGGCAACCTTCACCGCGACTTTCTTAGCCGCGAACGGTATGACGATGGACACTATTAATTCCGCTTCCTTGACGAGCGCGTTCATCGACGCAACCGATCTCACGCCGGCATTTTCCGCCCGCTTGCGGCTCACTTCACCGCGATCCTTGTCATAGGTCAAAACGTCCACGCCGTGGCTCTTGAGCAGCTTGGCCCAGTGAAACCCCATCTCGCCGATACTCATAATGCCAATTTTTTGAAACGCCACGATTGACTCCTTTTTGATTTATTAAAGTGTCGGAATTCCGTCCCGGCCTCTCTATTACATATTGGGATAATTTATTAAAGACGACTTACGCTCAGCAATTCACGCTTTGGCGGCGACATCTGGCTCGCCTAGCGGTAACTCTTTTATCCGCGGCAAAATGCCGCGGCCGATGAGTGTGCGATCGATCTTGGCATGATAGAGCTTCATCAATTGATCTCGCACCGATGCCCCTTCGATCACTCCTAGCGCATGAGCGATCGCTTGCAGCGTCGCCATCCGTCCCGGTTGGCTTTGCGCGCGCAGCTGATAAGCCGAGTCGCCGGGGACATTAACCTTCACGCGTGTGACATCATTCAGCTCAGGATGGCGGAAGTGAAGCTTCCGCGCTTGCCGCCAAGTGCCGTCTGGCACAATCAGTTGAATCGGACGCGCGGCGTTCACCGTCAAGGCATAATCCAAATCCAAAGCGTCCCGAGAAGGATAGAGCATAAACGTTCGATACTGCGGCGTCACAATATTCTTGAGATCGAGAGTCTCGCGGTCCGCGCCGCGCACCCGCACCTCGCTATTGACTAGCGCACGAGCTGCAAGCAGTCCGGTATTGCTGCTGCGCGTGAGCTCTCGATGATGAATCACCAGACAAATCTTGGTGGCGAGTTCAATCCTCGGCAGCGCCGCGCACAAACAAGACTCGCGCGCCGCCGCGCAGACCGGACACGGATATTTGACTCTGCGGAAGCTTCTCAATTCAATTTCCTGTTCGCAAACCAAGCCTTCTCTAGACCCTGGGAAGCTTACCGATTGCGGCTCGCGCTAGCAACTCGGGACGCCACTAGGACAAGGTGAGACAGCTAATCCTGCCAAAAAGCACCGGCCTCGCAGGTCGGAATCGCAACAACGTCATCGGCGCAACGAATTCACCAAATTGGATCGCCCTTTGGTCAGCCGCATGTACGACGACAGGGTGAAGTCGTTTAGCAGCGTCGGTCACGTCGACGAGGAAACTCAAAAGAACGCCCAGCTAACAAACAGAGTTGGAAGCCGTGATGTGAAGATTTAGCAGAAAAGCGGAAATGTTTGCCAATGCTAAATAAGGAAGACCGTCTTCACCGCGAAATTTTCTTGACAGCTGGATCGCCACGCCTTTACAGTTCGAGTCATTACACTAACAGTTTTATGAGGAGGCATTCATGGCAAAAGGGATTTCTTTGCATATCGGTTTGAATCACGTCGATCCCAAACATTATCAAGGCTGGGACGGCGAGCTTAACGCGTGCATCGCCGACGCCAAGGACATGCGCGCTCTGGCCAAGAAAAAAGGCTTCATCGGCAACACGTTGCTCCTCGATGGACAAGCAACCGCCGAGGCGGTCATGGCAGCGATTCAGGACGCCGGCAAGAAACTCGTCAAAGGCGATATGCTTTTTCTTACTTATTCCGGTCACGGCGGACAGGTGCGCGATACCAACAGCGACGAGAAGGATAACGACCGCATGGACGAGACTTGGGTTCTATTCGACCGCCAGCTCGTCGATGACGAACTTTACAACCTGTGGGCCAAATTCAAAGCCGGCGTGCGCATTTTGGTTCTATCCGACAGTTGCCACAGCGGTACGGTGGTGAGGGACATCCCGCCGTTCTTAGGAGTCGGCCCGCGTCCGCGCGCCATGCCCCGCACCGTCGGCGTAGCAGTGGAGAAAGCCAACAGCGCTCTTTATAAGAGCATCCAAAAAAACAACCGCGGCACGGAAAAGATAAAAGTCGCTGCCAGCGTGCTGTTAATCTCCGGTTGCATGGATAATCAGACTTCCATGGACGGCGACAACAACGGCGCCTTTACGGGCACGCTGAAGAAAGTCTGGAATGGCGGCAAGTTCAGCGGTAACTATCGCAAGCTGCGTGACAAGATCGTTTCGCTACTGCCGTCGACGCAGACGCCCAATTATTATTACGTCGGCGCGGCAAATTCCGCCTACGAAGCGCAGAAACCATTCGCTATCTAAGACACCGACCATTTAACTCCGAGCGTGATTTATATCGGACGATGTCGATGGGCTGCGTCCGTTGGAGGTGAAAAAGTATGCCAAGTCAAATTAGTGTCCTGTGCGTCCATGGCGTCGGCCACGGTGACGTCGATCCGGCCCTTATGCCGTCTTGGACTGACGCGATTACAAAAAACCTCAAACGGTGGAATGCTCACGCTGAAGTCATCTGTGACTTTCTAAAATACGATGATCTGTTCGATCACGCGCCACGGAACCCGGCGACGTACGGCAAAGCCCTCGCTAAACTTCTCGCCAGCGGCGTGACGCACGGCATCGGCGATTTCATCCCCGCCAGCCGCGGTATTTTCGATCTTCCCGAACAGATTCGCTGGACTGCCGGCATGATTGCCCAATGGGCTTCAGAGGATAATCTGCGCGCCGCCCTGCGCACCCGCCTGCTCGGTATGATGGGGAAAAAGCACTATCACGTGATCGCGGCGCATAGTCTGGGTTCGCTGCTTTCCTACGACACCTTTCGGCAAAACCCGGGCGCGCTTGGCAACAAGACGCTGCTCACTTTTGGCTCGCAAATAGCCAATCCCTTCGTCCGCGATTGCTTCGCCGGCCGCATCGAGCCCCTCGACGCGCGCATGTGGTATCACTTGTACAACGACGACGACGGCGTATTCACGGCCAAACTGAGACTCAACGACGTCAGGTTTGCCCAGATCGATACCCGGTTCGACAAACCCAACGACATCCTCAATCACGATCCGATTTATTATTTCAATCACGCCAATACTCAGGCGCGCGCCTGGTTCGATATTGCCGCGGCGCGGCCGGCGCGCTCATTGACTCGTCGCGATATGCGTTTGGCCCGAGCAAGCGCCGCGCCGGCCAACCGCCGTGCTCTGCTTGTCGGCATCAACGATTACCCCAACCCGGCAATTCGTTTAGAGGGCTGCGTCAACGATACTTTTCTGATGAGCTCGGTGCTCCAGGAATGCAACTTCCCGCCGGAGGATATTCGCGTATTGCTGAATGATCGTGCCACAGCCGCGAATATCTTGGAGCGCCTGCACTGGCTGCTCGACGACGTGCGCGCCGGCGACGAGCGCGTGTTTTTCTTTTCAGGGCACGGCGCGCAGATTCCGGCCTATGGGGCCAAAGAAGAAGTCGACCGCATGGACGAGTGCCTGGTGCCGTACGATTTCGACTGGAGCCCAGAACACGCGATCATCGATAATCAGTTTGTCGCCTTCTACAGCCAGTTGCCCTATGACGCCCGTTTTGCCGCCATCTTCGATTGTTGCCACTCCGGCGGCATGACGCGCGATGGCGGTCCACGCGCCCGCGGCATCAATCCGCCCGACGATATTCGCCATCGCGCTTTGCGCTGGAACATCGAGCTCGGCATGTGGGAGGACCGAGATCTTCAATCCCCCAACCAATCGTTGGAGCAGTCTGCAATCGGCAAAGCCTACTTGGGCCGCAACGGCGTCACATACCGTCTCGGTCGCGGCGTCGTACTGCGAGGTCTTCCCAACCGTCGCTACGATAATCAGCGCAAAGCATTGCGCCACAAGGGCGCCTATCTACCGATCATTTTCGAAGCATGCCAGGAGCAGGAGCTTTCCTACGAGTACCGCGACGGCGCTAACTCCTATGGCGCGTTTACATTTAGTCTGGCGAAAGTTCTTCGCGAAGGCCGAACGCGCGGCAAGAACTCAAATTTCCGCGCGCTGACGAAACTGACAACGGATAGGTTGAAAGCCTTGGGTTACAAACAAACGCCCAGCCTCGTCGGGCCGGGCACAATACTCGGCAAAGCGATCCCATGGGTGAAACCGCAGCGGCGGCGAAGATAAAGGATCGAACTACCCCCCAACAAGCTGCGCGGTATCAACCCTCGGTGCTGATTTGTTTAAAGGCGCCACGTCGAATGTTTTTATCCGACTCGCCTGGCGTTAGCCGCGAAGAGAATCGGTGCTTTTTTGCTTGCTACCAACGCTAAAGATCTTGGAACCATCCAGCGTGGCGGCTGGGACCAATTTACCATTCGGATTACTGCTCTCCGTGACTAAGTCAGGGGATCTCATACGGCTTGAACCGAGCGCTGATTGAACGATTTGAACGTTTTGAACGGCCGTTAAAAGCGACGCCATCACGTTCCTCGCGCAATATTTCAAGAAACTCCTGCGCCAAAGGCAACAGCGGTCGACTCTTCGAATAAACGATGTAGCTATGCCCCTCTAGCTCCAGACCACGCACTCTAAGAATTTTGAACTTGCCAGCCGCAGCCTCGGCCTTGAGCGATTCCTCAAATACCATGCCGACGCCCATGCCTTGAGCCACCGCCGCTTTGATCGCCGCCGGTCCGTCACAGTACATGCCGACGCGAATTTCTACACCGCGGTCTCGCAATTGATTCAACGCGCGATCGGTTACACCACCGCCACCTCGGCCGCCGCGCAGAATCAGCGGCTCGGCGAGCACGTCGTGTAGCTGCAAAGTTTTGCTATTCGCCAGCCTATGACGAGTCGGCACAAACAGCGCGACTCTCTCACGACGCAAGGGTTCGCATTGCAAATCCAGGGAGATCGACTGGCGCGCAGTTACGGCTATATCCATCGAAGTATTGAGGACCATGCGTTCGAGAAGATCCGAAGTGCGGGTGCGAAACTCAAGGGCGACAATGGGATGGCGCGCGCGGAATTGCGCCAAGGCAGCGGGCAGTAAATGAGTCGAAGCGCTCTCAACACCACCGACGCGCAACACATCGCGGTCGGCCGTGCGCAACATAGTCAGTGCGGCGCTGGACTTTAACTTCCCGACCAATTCTAGAATCGGCTCGATCTTAGCGAGCAATCCTTCGCCCGCCGGCGTGAGCACGACCCCAAAAGGCGTGCGAATATAGAGTATCTCGCCATAACCATCCTTGAGAAGTTTCATATGATGCGAGATAGCCGGTTGGCTCGTGCGCAGTACAAGCGCAGCCTTAGTTAGATTGCCAAACTTCGCAATCGCCGAAAAAATTCTGAACTGCTGTAAGGTCATCGGCTCCCTCCAAACTATGAACGTTCCTATTCTCAGATAATCTGCACTGTAACAAGCAAAGACCACGCCACACCCGAATCCAGCGTCGGAATCTAGTTGAGAGAAGCTTCAGCCGTCAACCATCCTAAAAATTTCGAATGACGGTCGTCATAAATATTATTTATTGGACAGCCACTTGGGCAAACGCTATGAAGCAAATGAGATGATGGTAGGGGTTCGTGAAATGTCCGAAGGATGGCGATCGAGACTGATGAAGAGAAGTCGCGCGATAACTTTGTTTACACTTGGCGTAAACGCTGGTTGCCGGGTTAAACGATATCCCGACTACATTGAGCAACCTACCGCTAATTTAAGACTGTAATTTCAAGCGTTGAATAGCGATTCGGACACCAATGGTGTCTGGTATTAGTATTGCTGGGATAAAATATCAATTCGCACTGACGCACGATGGGAGATCGTTATGAGAGTCCAACGCCGGGGAAAGTCAGCTCAAGGGAGCAATAAAAGCGGTCTCGCACTTGTGCTGCCGCTCACTTTAACAATACTGACCAGCTGCGCCGTAGCGCCAGTTCAGGAAGTCAGGCTATTTAACAGCGCCTTTATCACCTTCAACGAGGCCAGTCAGCCGTTATTTGATGACCTAGCCATCGCTGAAAGGCGACAGGGTCAGAATGTCGCCGAAGCAAACGCCAAAGACAGTGCATTCCTTGGGGAATGTAGCGGTATACTGTGGGCCAAAGTCGGCTTCATCGATGGCTACTGTACTAACGATGCATCTTATTATTCGGAAATCGGCGATCCACCCACAACGCGACGGATTCGTGATGGTATTCGATTGATTGGCCGTTACTCCGAAGTACTATTAACTCTCGCCGAAGGTCGCAATCTCGACGAGACCTCAGCGCAGATTCAAAATCTTGGCGGAAACATAGCAGCACTGATTGCTATGGGGGCAGGACCGGGAGGCGGCGCAGGATTTTCGGGAGCACTCGCTGCACTCGATCCGATCATTAGAGACGCTGCTCAGCGTAAGAATATCGAGGAAATGAATCGCCTCGTCCTAGCGGGTGCTCCCCATGTGACAAAGTTAGTAATGAGCTTGCGAGATGGGGCTCCAGCAGTTTTTAACACCCTAATCTTTCAATCTGTAAAAGGAGTAACCAGTACCGACGCTTTGAAGAATCCGGTAATTGCTAAAAACCATTTGGATCGTATATCAACTTACCGCATCGTTGTGTCTAACTACGTTGTCCTGCTCGGGGAGTTACAAAATACGTTTGACGAGCTAGTAACAGCGGTACGGCAACCCAAAAACACGGCATCCGTTGCCTTTGTAGCCGAAAAATCCGCTCGTTTGGCAGTGCATGCCGATGCATGGAGAAGGGTCTACTCGACCCTGCGTGGGTCGGGTGCTTAATGTCAGATTATTCTGCAGCGCAACTCCAACGATATTGGGAAGCAATAGCAGGAGGGTCAAGAAATGGGAATCAAGAATGAAGCGCGGGGAAAACTCACTGAAGCTTTGAACGTTTTGACCGATCGATTCAGCCAGACCACGGACGCTTCAGAACAAGCTACGATTACTGAAGCCATCAACCAACTCAACAATATTCGAGCGCGGCTTAATCAAGATGACTTACAAGATGCAGCGAACGCCATTCAAAGCGCCACTATTTCTCTCGAGCGAGTCGTAAACAGTGCACGCCTGGGTCCTTTTGATGACTTCGTCAAAGCGATCGAAGGAGTAATCACTCGCACCAATCAGCTGCTCCGGAACGGAGAGCTTTCAGAACCTTCACCTCGGGCGATTGAACCACCAGGTGCACCGTCGCCAGCATCGCCCGGATCCACTTCGAGTACGACGACCGCTCCTTCCTCGAGACCATCCCAACCAACGCCCGCCTCACCAGTACCACCCAGTTCCCCATCAACACATCGAATGCCAGCGAACGGTTTGACGATAGATCCCAGTAAAGACTTTGCTGTTCTGCGTGTGGAATACGAACGGTTTTTCGGAACACTGGTCATCAAAGCGGATCAACAAAGCAAGGTCGACTGGCATGTTAATCAATTACTTAAAAACCAGAGCCGTTATCAGTCAGTCGGATCCACGGTGAATAATGTTCCTTGGGCAGTGGTCGGCATCATTCATGCCATGGAATGCGGCTTTAACTTCGCGTGTCATTTGCACAACGGCGATCCGCTAACGAGGCAGACAAGTCATGTCCCTGCTGGTCACCCGCGGAACGGCACACCACCATTCCCATGGGAAGCAAGTGCCGTTGACGCGTTAAAACTGGATGGCCTGGCAAACGTAACTGACTGGTCTATACCGCACATACTTTACTTGTTTGAGAAGTTTAATGGGTTCGGTTATCGAAACATGCGCTTATCCACTCCCTATTTGTGGAGTTTTTCGAATCATTACGAAAAAGGAAAGTATGTGGCCGATGGCCACTTCGATCCGCAGGTGATCTCACAACAATGCGGGGCTGCCGTGATGGTTAGAGCTTTGATCGAGAGAGGGGTCAAAATAAATTGAGGCCGAATGGGGCTTTCTCATCGCAGTCGTAATTTCGGCCATGAATATCTTGTGTCGCTTTAAACAGAAACGCAGATGCACAGAACAAGAAATGTGGGCACCCGTTAAATGGATTTGCCGTGGCAAACTCTACCCATTCCGGATGGAATGATATGACCGGCTGATCAAAAGACTATATGGCGCAAACCGAAGCGAGTAACGCTGTAAAAATGGGTAAAGACATTCTTCGGGGGCGACAAGTGACCCGTCCGAGGTCATTGACCTTGTGGGAACGCTAAAGAGAGAGCGTGCGTTTGGCCTTGGACGGAAGCTGCTTGACAAGTATGGTACCGATTCTGCGGTTCGAGGCGACACGAACCTCCGTGTCAAAATTGCCCAACAACGTGCTCTGTGTACCTACAAGGATCCCGATTTACTCTCCGAGGAGAAATTAGATACAGCGCTGCAAATACTCAGGGAAGTTGACCTCGATCGAACAACGGATCGCGAGACCTTGGGATTGGCCGGTGCCATCTACAAACGCAAGTGGGAACTTTCCGGGCAAGAGCGTTATTTGGAGCAATCGCTGCAGTTTTATGAACGTGGTTACACGACGGGTACCAACGAAGATTACGGATGGACTGGAATCAATACTGCCTTCGTCCTGGACCTATTGGCAGATCATGAATCCTCCGGCAGCAATGAAAAACCTATCCAACAGCCAAGCACCGCAGAGCTGAGACGGCAGCGAGCCAACGACATCCGGCGCGAGATCGCATCGAAACTTTCCTCTTTGCTGACGGACTTTAAAAGTGATTGGTTGAAAAAAGAGTGGTGGTTCTCTACGGGTCAGCTACGACGGAGTCGGGTCGGAGTGGGCTAGCCCCGATTTCAGGGACAGGTAAATTAAGCAACAGCTGCGGACCGTTCATACTCTGCAGGGCTACCCCAGCGGCTCGGGAATCACGACAACTTGCCTGGTTGAGTTGATTTACCGAAATATGAGATTAAAGTTCACAACCTTCGCCGACTCAGACTTTTTGCGAGATTTTGTGCTTGCATTGAAACACTCAGGCCCCCAACCAACCACGATTCAGGATTTTCTTTTTAAGTGCTGATGGGTCGTTGCGACGGATAAGGTAGTCACAGCTGAGTTGGGACGAGCGGTAGCAGGTTTATCTGCAACTTCACGCTGACACTTTGGAGACGGAGGCGTACTATGCAAAGCTCAGCGGAGAACCATCCGACTCTTTCATTTGAAGTCCACCGGGTTTGAACATTGCCTGATCTCTTTCTATAATTTTTTAAATGCTGAAAATCGCCACCTGGAACGTTAACGGGATCCGTGCGCGCGAGGCTCAGGTTCTTGAATGGATCGAGCGCGAGCGGCCGGACGTGGTCTGCCTGCAGGAGCTCAAATCGACCGTGGCTCAGGTGCCGGCGGCACTCTGCGAGCTGCAGGGATATCGCTGTTACTGGCACGGTGAGCGCGCTTACTCGGGGGTGGGGCTCCACATCCGGCGCGACGCATTTGCCGACGCGCCGGTGTTTAGCCATCCCGCTTTCGACGTCGAAACCCGTATCGTGACGGCGCAGCTGGGCGATCTGCTCTTCGTCTCCGTGTATGTGCCGAACGGCGGCAAAGACTTTCCTGCGAAGATGGAATTCTTGCGGCAGATGGAGGCTTTCATCGGCGAAGCTCACGCCGGCGGCATGCGCATCGTTTTGTGCGGCGACATCAATATCGCGCGCAGCGAACGCGACGTCCATCCCAAAGAGCGCAATCCCAGCGTGGTCGGACAGCGGCCGGAGGAAAGAGAAATCTTCGAGCGCCTGCTGGCGCGCGGGCTCGTCGATGTCGGCCGCGCGCTCGACCCGGACAACGATAACCTTTTCACCTGGTGGGCGCCCTGGCGCAAGTTGCGCGAGCGCAATATCGGCTGGCGCATCGATTACATCCTGGCGAGCGAACCCTTGGCGGTGAAAGCCGCCCGGTGCGCTGCCTATCGCGAGGTCGGCACCAGCGATCATGCGCCGGTTATCGCGGAGTTCGATCTGAATGAGGAGGCAATGAAATAGTGAGGCTCGTGTACGTGCGCGTGGGTCGTGACGGTCCGACGTCGGAAGGTTCCACCGCAGAGACGCTAATAAACGCGTAAGTTCGAAGCTCGAAATCCAAAGCTCGAAACAATATCGAATGACAAAAGCCCAAATGTTCCAAACAACCTCGATTCGGACTTGAGTTTTGGATTTGAATATTTGGAAATTTGAAATTGTTTCGGATTTCGATATTCGGATTTCGAATTTAGAAAGCGTGCGCCAGCGCCCGAAAACGCTAAAACCCTTTTCCTAGTCAATGAAAATGCTTGTCGCCCCAATTTCCCAAAAGGCATTCGTCTTCATGATAAAAGAGACAACTGTCGCAGATGCTCGCTCCGCAGGATTGGCAATTGAATTCGTCGCCGTGGCGAATCTCGTGCCTGCACTCAGCGCATTCTATACATCCATTGATCAGTTGAAACATCGGGAGTTTCGCACTTCAGAGCCGCGCCCCAATTTTATACTCTTAGGGCACATGCCGCTTAACACGATTTCACCAAGCCGAGCAAGACAAAAACGCGAGTAGCGCATTTTTCGCCGTTGGGCCAACACAGCGCGAAACGATCGACCCCATCGAGGCTTCAAACTTCATCGTCTCAGTGACTCGGTGGTAAGAATGCCGATTGCAGAGATCGTGATAGCGACTAAACGAGTGTTCGCACTCGGCCGTCATACCGGCGGACGCCGGTATCTAGATGCCTTTTTTTGACGATCCCGCCCACATGAAATGAAATGGACCGACGAATCGGCTTCCCGATTCAATTGCCGATAAGCTTTGTCGGCAACGCCGCTCGGCGCAGCGGCTTTTAAGACGTGAGAATTCAGCAATGAGCGTTTTAAGAACGAGTTGGAAATCCAGGGTCGGGATTGGGGTTAGGGATCGGAATCAAGCATAACAATCAATACTGTCGTGACACTGATCCAAGCTTTTTGTAATCCACGAATCACAAACGTCGAGTCTCGATTCTTTCTTTTGATACTGCGCTAGTAGCGAAATTAGGATCAACTCCATCCTGAAATTCGATCGCTCAAGCACGGAACTCGACGACTCCGGCTTCATCGCCTCGATGTTCGGCAAGCGACGGTCTATTCGCCAACTCTGCACATGAGAGATCCGTGCTAAGGACATTCTGCGACGCTGCCGGAATTCCTAGCAGACCGCGCTTAATTGAATCGAACTTACTCGATGTTGAATTCTTTCGCCGTGTACTTCACCGTGGCCGCGCTGCGACCTGCGCTTAACTCCTTTACCATCACCCCGGCTTCTTCCGTCGTAGCGAATTCGACGACCTTACCGTCTTTCCTATACCAAGTTAGACCCGAACCGAGTTCGCGCGCAGGCGTTCGGTCACACAAAATTCTGTACATATGAAACCTCCTGAAAACAACGGTTCTGCCGACGCTGCTCGGGTTGGAGAGATTTGCGGAAAGGTATGTCAGTTAGGCTAGGGCTTTTCGGTTACTTAAACAAGGGTAGCCTCAAACGCCGCTCCGTTCGCACAAAAAAAGAGGGAGACACCCCGACCAGATGCCTCCCTCTTCACTACTTATCTAACGAAAAAACTAATAGCGGTTTCGTCCGCCGTCGCGGTCGCCGTTACGGCCACCACCGCCACCGAAGTTATCGCGCTTGGCCATCGGCTTGGCTTCATTGACGGTCAAGCTGCGCCCTTCGAATTGCGTGCCGTTGAGCGACTGGATGGCGCTTTGCGCCTCGCCGCTCGACGACATTTCGACAAAGCCGAAGCCGCGCGATTGTCCGGTAAACTTATCCGAGATCACGTTGGCCGATTCAACCGTGCCATGTGCCGAGAAAAGCTCCCGCAAACTTCCTTCTGTGACTGAATAAGGCAAACCACCGACATATAATTTACTACCCATGTTGTCCTCCTATGAGACATTGTTATGGTCTGTGATCCTGAGAATCTAACTGCTAAAGGGGCAGAACATGGGCTCGTAAAAACTAAACCCCCGCTCTGGTCGGATTGTCATTTAGAAATTGCTATCAGAGGATAGAGACGGAAAGAGGCCTTCAAATTTTTCTGTCCTCTCAGAAGGCCATTGACTGAAGAAGATAGTGTCAAGCTACGCGTTACTCTCGATGAAGTCAATGGCACGTTGTTAAATCTCGAAAATAAAATCCAGCCGATATTTTACCTGGCGAAACCAGCGGACGCCATTTTACATCCTTTGCAAGTCCAATAGCACCTTGACTCCCACCCTCACCTGTTGGAGAATCCGGCAAATTCCGCGCAAGGAGATTTGCATGATCACTTCCAACGAAGACGCTGTGCGAAAAATATCCGCTGGTGAAAGAAGCGGCGCGGAAAACCGCGTGAGGCAGTTTATTGATTGATCGTCGGATCCGACTGAGCCGACCGATTATAAGGAGCAAGAAGGTACCAACATGACAGCCACCCAACAAAAAATCATCGACGGCGACGGCCACGTGGTTGAAGACATCGCGTCCATCGTCAAGTACATGCCGGAAGAATATATCGCCAGGAGTTTTTCCGAGGCGCGCGGCAAGAATCCCTTTCCGCCCATCGATCATTTGCACTCGGCCAACCGCCACATCACGCCCAAAGGCGCCTTTGCCAACGTCGGGCGCGAAGGCTGGGAACTTTTTCTCGAAGATGTCGGCATCGGCACCACGGTGCTCTACACCAGCGCTGGCCTCGCCTTCGGCAAGATCGTCAGCCGCGACTGGGCCATCGAGCTAGCGCGCGCGTATAACAATTGGATCCACGACACCTATCTTTCTAAAAGCCAGCGCTTCAAAGCGATGGGATTGATTCCACTGCAGGAGCCAACGGAAGCGGTAATCGAACTGCGCCGCATCGTCCGCGATCTCGGCTTTTCCGGCGCGATGTTGCCGTCCATGGGCGTCAATATGCCGCACCTGGGCTCGGAGAAGTACTGGCCGATCTACGGCGAAGCCGAACGACTGGGCTGCGCCATCGCGATTCACGGCGGCGCCCATGAGAATCTATTGATGGATGACATGAGTCCCTACGCCGTCGCCAATGCGCTCGGCCATCCGATGAGCCAAATGATCGCCTTCGCCGGAATCATTTTCAACGGTATCTTCGATAAATTCCCCGGCTTGCGCATCGGCTTCATGGAAGCCGGCTGCGCCTGGCTGCTCACCTGTATGGAACGGTTCACCGGCTCGTGGGCGAGTCATGTGCAGTTCGATCCGCGCGGCCGTTTCTTGCAACTGAAAAAAGGCGAGAAAATCAAAGATTATATCAACCGCCACATCGACGAAGGACGCATCTTCGTCGGCTGCGAAGGCGAGGAGTTGAGCATCACCGAAGCGGTGCGCATCACCGGCAACAAGCCCTATGTCTTCTCCACCGACTATCCGCACGAAGTCGACGCCGAGACCTGCAAGCATGAGTTGGAGGAGCTGCGCGAGAACCCGAACCTTAAACAAGCCGACAAAGACGCGATCCTATTCGGCAACTCGCAGCGATTTTATCAGCTGACGCTCAATTAAGAGAGGTCTCCTGGCGTAGCGAGAATCTCGGATTTGCAAAACGAGATTCTCCGGCTCCGAGCTCGAGACATGACTATTCAGAGGAGCAATCACATGTGACAGCCAAAACACAAAATTATCGACGGCGACGGTCATGTCGTCGAAGATCACTCGGCGATCGCCGGCCGCATGTCGGAAATTTATCGCGACCGTTTCGGCTCGAGCCGCAGCCCTTATCCTCCAAACGACCATTTGCATTCAGCCAACGCGCACGCCCTGCCTCCCGGCGCTTTCGCCAAAGTCGGGCGCGAAGGCTGGATCGATTTCATGGAAGATGTCGGTCTCACCAGCGCCGTGCTCTATCCGACCAACGGCTTGTCGTTCGGCCGTGTCGTCAGTTTGGACTGGGCCATCGAGTTGGCGCATGCCTACAACGACTGGATGCACGACGAATACTTGAGCAAGAGCTCGCGCTTTCAGGCGCTCGGCTTGATCCCACTGCAGGAGCCGGCGGAAGCGGTCAAAGAACTGCGCCGCATCGTCAAAGAGTTGGGCTTTTGCGGCGCCATGTTGCCGAGCACCGGCGTCATGGGCGCGCAGAATCATCTCGGCGATGAAAAGTATTGGCCGATCTATGAAGAGGCCAATCGTCTCGAATGTTGCATCGGCATCCACGGCGGCGTGCACGATCACATGGGATTGGACGACATGACGCCCTACGCGCCGGTCAATGCGTTGGGCCATCCGTTCGGCCAGATGGTGAATTTCGCCGGAATCCTATTCAACGGCGTTTTCGATAAGTATCCCAAAGTCCGCTTCGGCTTCATGGAAGCCGGCGCCGGCTGGTTCGTGAACTGTATCGAACGCTTCGAACGCGCCTGGAACAGTCACGTGCAATACGACCCGCGCGGGCGCTTCTTGAAGTTGCGAGAAAAAGAATCGATCACCGATTACATCAAGCGCCACGTCGACGAAAACCGCATTTACGTCGGTGTCGAAGGCGACGAGCTGACGCTGCCCTTCGCCGTCAGCGTCGTCGGTAACAAGCCGTTTATTTTCTCATCGGACTTTCCTCATGAAGTGAACAACGACACCTGCAAGGAAGAACTCGAAGAGCTGGACGAGAACACGCGGTTGACGAAGGAAGACAAGGATGGCGTGAGATATCGAAACGCGGAAAGATTCTACGGGCTGCCGACAAACTAGATGGAATTAGCCGCAAAGCGCACAAAAACAAGGGCGGGTTTGTAACCCGCCCTCTTAACTTCGATCGACCCTCCTCCTTCCCTCTCCCTCAACCGAGCGAAGGTAAGAAGACACGAAAGATGATAAAGTGAAAACAACGTTCAAGTTTATTCGCCTCGCATTTCTCTTCACGATCACGCTCACGAGCACGATCAACGCCCAACCGCTCACCACGTTCCGCATCGCCAACGGCACGTCCGGGGAAAACCCGGCGGTGCTTTGGGTCGGGGTTGAGCAAGGCTTTTACCGCAAGCACGGGCTTAACGTCGAGACCATCTATATGCGCGTTGGTTCCCTCGCCGCATCGGCGTTGGTATCCGGTGATGTGAATGCGGTTCTGACCAGCTCCAACGCCGTGTTGAATCTCGCCGCCGGAGGGTTAGATGTCGTTATCATCGGCACGCTGTTCCAACGCCCGGAGGGGGACTTTATGGCGCGGCCCGAGTTCAAGAGGCCGGAAGATCTCAAAGGCAAGTTGGTCGCGATCCAGAGTATCGGCGGCGGCGGTTGGGCCAACAATATACTCGCTTTGGACTACCTCGGTCTCGATCCGGACCGCGACAATATCCATTTCATTGTGCTTGGCGATCAGCCCTCGCGCATCCAAGCTCTCGAAACCGGCCGCGCCCAGGCGTCATGGATGGGCTCGACCTTCAGCGCGCCGCTCAAGAAAAAAGGCTTCACGTTGTTGGTCGACTTAAGCCGCGTGCCAATCCCCTACGTCGGTTCGTCCTTGGTGGTCAAGAAGAACGTCGCGCACCAGGAGGCGAGAACCTACGAAGCGTTGCTCAAGGGAACCATTGATTCGCTGCGGTTTTTTCAAAAACCGGAAAACAAACCGCAGGTTCTAAAGACAATGGCCAAACATCTCCGGCTTAACCGGGTCGAAGACGCAGAAATCGGCTACAACGCCATGGTCGCGGCTTACAGCAGTGATTTGCGGCCCAAACCTGAAGGCCTGCAAAAGATCTACTCGATTTTAACTCGCAGCAATCCCAAGCTCTCGACGCTGAAGCCGGAATCGATTCTTGACGCGACGTTTATTCAGAGAATCCAGTCGAGCGGTTATTGAGTCACCGCCGGAGGCGGAGACAACGACGAGCCTGGGCGCGGCCTCACTATAGCGTCAGCTATTACGGCGCATTCGTTTGGATCCGGAGAGTTACAATGTGGAAGTGCTTTGTCGGGAAGCGGAGTAGTGTGAGATTTTTTCTACGGTAGACTCAGCCAATAGGTTGGCTAAGAATCTTTTTTGCGGGCGTTAGAGTTTTTCTGTAGCCAGTTCTCCAACAGCCTCCTTTTGAAGCGCCACTGGTTTCCGACCTTAAATGCGGGCAAGCCCTTTTCCGCGAGCAGACGATAGATCGTAAACTTATCGACGCTTAGGTACTCCGCGACCTGTTCTAAGGTCAACAGCTTCTCTGGCAGATTCTTAGTTCCGGATGGATCATCCATCATCGCACTCAACTCATATCCGTCATCGCCGTCCATGGCCAACTCACGGTATTGGGAGACACTATCTATTTGAATCGGAGGGAAAGGTCAAGCCGCCAACTTATCGGTGTTTCACCTACAAAGATATTAGTAATCCACAGGATAAATTAGAGCAAAATATGGCTATTTAGGAAACTGTCGACCTGCTACTTCGCGGCGCAGACGGTGATTTCAACCATGGTCCCCGGCGTCAAGTCGGCCCCAACGGCAGTCCGGGTGGGTAGGTTCGAACGGTCAACCCAGGCCATCCACGATTCGTTCATTGCGTCCTTCAAACTGGCATCCTGCATGTAGACCGTCGCGCTTAGGATGCGCGATTTGCTCGTCCCGGCCTGGGCCAACACCGCATCGATCTTCTTTAACACCTGCGCCGTCTGCCCTTTCATATCGAGCGACTTATCGTCGGCAACCATGCCGGAGCAAAACACCAGATCGCCAAACACAGCCGCATTGCAGTTCCACTCGCGCGGATTGATTCGTTGAATATCCATTTTATCTTCTCCTATACCTCGTGAACGATTTGAACGATTTGAACGGCTTGAACGTTTTCAACGACCACCAGAATTTTTTAGATCCCCGGCCGCTTTTCGTACCACTTCATCTGCTGCTGATAGGTATAGCCCGCGCGCAGTACTGTAACTTCATCGAAAGGCTTGCCGACCAACTGCAATGCGATCGGCAGATTACTTTCGGAGAAACCGCACGGCACGGATAGCGTCGGCAGACCGGTCAGGTTAAACGGTCCGTGAAACTCGGGCCGCACATGCTTGTAAAGCGAATCGATCGGCCCGACATCTTTGACCCGCGGCGCGGGGCCGGCTTGATTAGGCAATGCCAGGCAGTCGACCGAGCCAAACACTTCCGCCAACTCAGCGCGGCAGCGACTGCGAATACGTTGCGCTTGAATATAATCCGCCGAGCCGGTTAGCAGGCCCAGATAAATCCGCGCGCGCCGCTGCGCTGCGCCGTTTTTCAGCACCCACGCCGCGTCGTTCTTGTGCGCCGCCCAAAACTCGTTGTAGTAAATCACCGCGTTGGCAATGGTTGCTAGATGAAGCGTCGGCGACTTTACGTCCGCTACTTTAGCGCCCAACGATTTCAGCACGGCGATCGCTTCGTCGACGCGCTTAAGCACCACTGCATCCGTGCGCGGCGCGCAGGCGTCGATGTAATCGCGCGGCACGCCGATGGTCAGGCCTTTGACGTCGTCGCGCAGCGCGCTGGTGTAATCGACCACCGGCGCGGCGCTGCAAGTCGGATCGTTGGCATCGTAACCGGCGATGGCATTGAGCATGTGCGCCAAGTCTTCCACCGCGCGCGCCATCGGGCCACAGTGATCCAGCGACCAACTGAGCGGCGCCAGTCCATGCCGACTGACTCGACCGTAGGTCGCTTTTAAGCCGGCGATGCCGCAAAACGCCGACGGATTGCGGATCGATCCCGCGGTGTCTTCGCCGAGGGCACCAAGACACAAACCGCCAGCGACTGCGGCGCCAGAACCTGTGCTCGATCCGCCGGTGATATGTTCGGTGTTCCATGGATTACGCGGCAGCGGCAGGTCGGCATCCGGCAGGCTGCTCATATGCAGCTTGCCCATCAAGACGACGCCCGCTTCGCGCAGTTTGCGCACGGGCGTTGCGTCGCCCACGCCCTTAGTGAATTGGCGAATGCGCGCCGGCGCCCCGGCGACGTCCAACTGGTCTTTCACTGCGACGGGTATGCCGTGCAGCGCGCCGCGCCAATTGCCTTTGGCAATCTCCGCTTCGGCGCGGCGCGCCTCGGCTAGCGCGCTGTCGGACATCAAGTTGATGTACGCGTGCAGCGTGCCGTCGACGGCGGCAATACGATCGAGAACAGCTTGGGTCAACTCCACCGGTGAAAGTTTGCGATCGTGAATCAGTTGCTGCGCTTCATGAATCGTAAAGTAGTAAAGCGGTTTTTCGGCGACGGCCATGGTGAGTCTCCTCTTAGGTCAAGAAACCGATCGGCAATAAGCTGCTCATCGGCCCGAACAACGAAACTTGCGAGTCGATGGAAGCACAACCCGCTCCCACAAGCTTCCCTCAATTTTCAATTCTCCATTGTCAATTCTCAATTCGCCCTTACTTCCCTGTCCACTCCGGCCGGAACACGGGACCCAACTCTTCCTCGCCTAAATTGACCGAGTGCAGTTGTTTGAGACTTTCCATATAGAGCCCGATGATTTCGCCGAACTGTTCCAGGTCGCCCGGCTTCGGCTCCAAACCTTCGCGCTCAAGCACCGCTTTCAAGTATTGTTCGATGACCTTGTCCATTTTTACTCCTCCGTAATTGGCATCGTTCCTCTTGCGTCATTATGGTTTCGCTTCGGGAGCCGCTCCGCCCTGCAGCAGCGGCAACGGCACTTGGTTTTTCACCGGCGCGATGCTGCGCAGATATGCGAACATGGCTTTGAGATCGTCGTCAGTCATGACCTTGAAACCTTCCCATGGCATGGGCGGCAAAATATCGCGGCCGTTGGGCTGGCCTTGATGCTTACCGGTGCGCATCGCCTGAATAAAGTTTTGCTCGCTCCATTCAGCGATGCCCGTTGCTTTGTCCGGCGTCAAATTGATCGCAAAGCTCACGCCCCACGGCCCGGCCCATGCGGTCAGCATGGGATTCGTCAGCGCCATGGCGTTGCGCTGCTTCATATCGTCGGGCGTCCAAGAAGGATAAGGTGCCTGCTCCGGATGTCCGGCTAGCAATCGCTTTTCATCCAAAACCGGTTTGCCACCCGGCCCTTCGAGCTTGGGCGTATGGCAATCATGACAGCCGGTAATCGTCACCAAGTATTTACCGCGCTCCACCGCCGTGTCGATGGCAACCTTCTTTTCTCCGCAACCCAATGCCACGCAAAGTATTCCCAGCAAAACTATTTTTGTCATTCCGCGTATGGCCATCCGTTCAGCGCGGTTGCGTGACCACATCGACCACCGCCGGCTTGCCGCTTTCGACGATCGCGATCGCCTTATCGAGCGCGGCGCCGAGCTCAGCCGGTTCGGTGATCGGTCCGAAAGCATCGACGCTAAACGCGCGCGCGATGGTCGACAAGTCGGGCGCCGGATCTTCGATGCGAATGCCGATGCCCTTGTTCTCCACCGGCCGCTGGCGCGCCCGCGCCATGCGCTCTTGATGCTCTTCATCGTTGTAGTAAGAGCGATTGTTGAGCACGACCACGAGTAAAGGAATCTGATATTTCGACGCGGTCCACAGCGCGTTGGAGGTCATCAAGAAATCGCCGTCGCCGAGAATGCTAACGCACAGCCGGCCGCTTTCTTTAAAACCCAGCGCGGAGCCGATCGACGAAGGCAAACCGTAACCAACGCCTCCGCCACGCCCGCCGCCCATGCCGTGGGCCGGCTCGGTGACTTCGATGGCTTCGCGCCAGCGCCGCCCATGCGATGAAACCAGCGCCCAGGATTTTCCCTGCACGCGCTGATTGATCTCGCTGAAAAAGCGCGCTTGCGAGATCGGTTTTTCGTCCCAAGTTTTCTTGATCCACTCCTGGCTCTTCTGCCGCGTCTCTTGATAGATCGCTTCGACTTTGGCGCGCCGTTCTTGCACTAGTTTTGCCGAACTCGGGTTCGCCGCCAAACGCTCCCGCACTTGTTCGAGCAACGGCGGCAGCGCCACCGCAGTGTCCGCCGCAATCGGCACATGCACCGGCAAAAGCCACATGTTATCGCTCACCCAGCTCTGCCGCTCGAGATCGAGCAGCGTGATGTGAATCACTTTGCAGGAGGGCGAAACGATCGGCGCAAAAGTGCCGCGCTCACGCACCGACGGGCCGAGCGGCACGCCCAAGCTCGGCACATCGAGCGCCAGCACCACGTCGGCGTTTTGCAAAGCATCCTCGCGCGCGTTGGTAAGATTCAACCGATGCGTGCTCGGAAAAGCGTAGCGTCCGTCGGCATCGACGACCGGCGCGCCCAACGCTTCAGCTAAGTCGAGCATCGGCGGCAGCGCCTTGGGATTTTTGCCCAACTCGCCGGCGACGATCGCCGGCCACTGCGCCTCGGCGAGCAAGCGCGCTGCGGTTTTCAAGGCTTCCGGATTTGCCCCAGGGCTTGACGGCGGACGGAACAGTTGCGCGTGCGGCACCACCATTGGCTTGCCGATCTTGGCTTCCTGCACGTCGCTATCGAGGCAGATATAAACCGGCCCCTTCGGATCGGTCATGGCGATGCGGTAAGCTTTTAGAAATGATTCGGCGACGGCATCCACCGAGTTCGGCTGATCGTCGAACTTGACGTACTCGCGCACGGCCAAACCTTGAACGTTGGCCGTGTGCACCCAATCGGTGGAACGGCGCTGGGTGGTATCCTGCGGCCCGCCGCCGCCGAGGTTCAAGATCGGCGTGCGGTCGCACCAGGCGTTGAAGATCGCCATGCTGGCGTGCTGTAAGCCGACGATATTGTGCAAGCCCGTCGCCATGATCTCACCGGTCGCCCGCGCGTACCCGTTGGCGATCGCCACGGCGATCTCTTCATGGGTGCACATGATCATCTCCGGTCCTTTGCCGGGCTCGAAGTTGACCATCGAATCGTGCAGGCCGCGATAACTCGCGCCGGGATTGAGCGCGATATATTTAATCCCCAGCTCGCGCAGCACTTCGACCATCAAGTCCGAACCATACTGGGCATTACTCTTCCGGCCGATGCCCGCCGACCAAATTTCTCCGCCGCCTTTCGGTGCCTCTGCCATATTTCCTCCGTTTTTAGAATGCCGAATTTACCCGTATTATCGAAACTGATTTTTTCACCACGAAGGCACGAAGAACACGAAGGTTTCGGAAAATTATAACTCCGAACTTCGTGCTCTTCGTGTCCTTCGTGGTGAGTTGTCTTCTTCTTATCGCCCCAGCCGATCCAATGTTTCCACGTAGTCCTTCACGCCTTGCTCGACGTCATACGCCGGCTCGTAGCCGATATTGCGCTGCGCCGCCGAAACATCGAAGATGCAATAGCTTTGCTTGCTGCGGCCCAACTTGCTCGGTCCAGGTCCGAGTTCGATGCGATGCTCTGGAAATAGTTTCGCCGCCGCGTTCAAGAACTCTCGCGGCGTGCTCGCCTTGCCGGTGCCGATGTTAAACGTCCACTGCTTCGGCGGCGGTGCTTTGAGCGCCAGATAAACCGAACGGCCAACGTCGCCAACGTAAACCGCGTCATTCAACTGATCGCCGCCCTGCGGGATCACCCACTTGGCCCCTTCGCGCGCCTTTTCGATCAACTGGCCGTAAAAAGACAGCGGCCCGTGGCGCGCCTCTTTGCCGGGACCGTAGATCGACACGAAGCGCAGCGCGATGAATTCGATACCGTAAGTCTCGCGATAGTAGCGCCCAAGCTCCTCGCAGCCGACTTTCATCGAGCCATAAAGATCGGCGGGAATCTTACGATAATCTTCGCGCACCGGTTTGTAATTCGGCGGCCCTTCGTCGCCGTTGATCTCGCCGTACACCGCCTTCGAGCTCGTGTAGACCACGCGCTTGATGCCCTTAGCGCGCGCGACTTCGAGCACGTTGATCGTGCCGTCGAGACTGACTTTGACGCCAAGACGCGGATTGGCCTCTGCTGGTTCCGGCATCAACGCCGCTAGGTGCGCGATGTGCGTGACCTTGAAGTCATCCACGGCTTTTTCCAAAACCGCTTGATCGCAGATATCGCCGGTGACGATGTCGACCTTGTCCTTGATGTCAGCCGTCAAAGTCAGATCGACGCGGTTGTCCATCAGCACCGGCCGCAAACCGTCGCGCACCATCAAGCGCGCCGTCACCGCGCCGTTGACGCCCATGCCGCCTGTGATCAGAACTTTCATGCCCTCACTTCTATTATCACTGGGCCATCTATTGCAAAGCCTGGCGGCAAATTTTCCGGCGCATCGTCGCCCAACCATTCCGACGGTTGACTTGGCCTACCGACGCGAGTTAATCGAAGGAACGACAATCAAGAATAAGGAGAAGCCAATCATGAGCCAATGGCAAGCACCTCAATTTATCTCACGCGAGCAGTGCATCAAGGACACCGAGGAAGTGTTGGGCACGCCCGACATTGCGATCAAGAGCAGCGAAGATATTTATCGCATCAACGTGCTCGGGCTCGATTGGGACTTGGGCATGGTCGTGCACGAACCGGTGGACGCCAGTAAAATCCCCACCGGCGCCGACGGTAAAAAGATCGGCTTTTTCTTGCTGCACGGCGGTTCGAGCGATTTCAAAGGCATCGAGCGCCACGCCAAATTGCTCGCCAGCAAATACGGCTGCCGGATCATCGCCGGCACGTTTCCCGGACGATTTTACTTTCCCGATGCCAAACGCGACTGGCCCGACGACACGATCCACGCCGACGGCACGGTGCGCACGCCGATCTGGAAACAAGGCGAATTGATCACACCGGATCAGTACGAAGTCGTCAAAGATCCCACCAAGCGCAACCGCTACGGCACGCGTACGTTGGCGAAAGCCAAGCCGGAAACAATTTTCTGGTATCGCATGGCCGCCTGGCCGGCGGCGTTCGAAGAAGGCATGATCGAAGCCTGCCGGCGCCACTTCCCCGTCGGTGAATTTTCCGTCTACGGCCAAGGCCACTCCACCGGCGGCCCGTTCATCTGCATGTTGTCGCAGCGCATTCCCAACATGGCCGGCGTGTGCGCCACCGAGCATTCTCCCTTCGGCTATCTTTGCTCCGGCCGGGAGGTGTGGGGCGGGGAACTCGGCAAAATCAGCGGCTACGAAAAACCAGAGAAGCAAGGCAAGCCGCGCAGCGATCCGTTCGATGAACTCTACATTCGCACCTGGCGCGATCTTGCCCGTTACTTAGGCCCAGAGTCACTCGGCCAGGAAGGACCCAACGCGTTGATGCGCTTGCCAGCACTCATGGAAGATGTGCTCGACGCCTGGGAACGCGCGAAAAACCGGCCCCAGTTCAAGGCCGAATATCTCGTCACCCACGCGATCACGACCTCTCTCGCCGAAGGCGCGCGGGTGACCGCGGCAAGAATGAAAATGAACAAAGAGGAAACCGAAGCGCTGGTCAATCGATTCGTCGGCTACACCCGGGAAATGTCAGGGCCAAACGTAAAACCCGTGCCGCCGTTCCTGTTCGAGATATCGAAAGACAGCCGCGATCACAGTCCTGAAGTTTACAACGAAGTGATCCTGCCCGGCTTTCGCGCCATGAAACCCGCCCCGAAAATCGCCATCACCCGCTTCGGCGCCGGCGTCCATAGTTTTTGGAAACCGGAAAAGGATTTACCTGCGGGGATCGTGCCGTCGGTGATCAAGTCATGGAAGGAGGCGGTGGTGGGCGGTTATTTTCTATAACGAGAATTCCATCGTTGAGCGTCAAAACAATGAAACAGCCGCCAAGACTTCTTGCCAGTGCGTTGCTGAAGGCCTTTGCGATTCTTGATTCATCGGTGACGTTTAAGAATCGCACTAATGTATTTGTTGACGGCAAACCCGTTGGGCGGGTTCCTGCTCTAGCCATTTGTCAGCAAATCGAGGATACAGAATTCCTGCTTTGCTACTGTAAAGATGATTGGGAAGTTCTGGGTGCTTCGGCATTTAATACCCTAGAAGCAGCAATGAACCGTGCCGAAGTAGAATATGAAGGGGTGTCCAACATTTGGGAGCATCCAAACATCAGTGAAAAGGACCTGCTACCAGAAGACTTCGAGCCCAAATGTTCCTTCTGCGGCAAACCATATTTCAAAATAGAAGGATGCTTTGAAGGCACGAACGCCATCATTTGTTTTGATTGTATTCGAACTCTGAATGAAGATATTTCAAAAGGATCAATGAAGCCCACTGTTCGAGAACCTTAGACTTTTTTCGCGCTTTGAGTTCTTTGCGGCTAAATTCTTCCTCCTCTCCACGTTTGACGCTCTCCAATCGAACCGCTACATTGGCGGCACTGCGATTTCCGCGTCAAGAGCAACCGAGTGTCAGAAGCTTCTGGTCATCCCTCTCACCGAACCGTCAACGGGTCCGATCCGTCCTTGGTCGTCGTTGTTGATCCGCGACTATCGTTTGATCTTCATAACGATTATTTGCGGCAGCACCTCGAACCACATGCGTTCGGTGGCGAGCCTCTATCAAGTCTATCAGCTGTCGGGATCGTCGGTGCAGCTCGGCTTCGCCGGATTCTTCCAGGCGCTGCCAGCGATCGTCTTCGGCCTGTTCGGCGGCGTGCTCGCCGATACTTTTAATCGCAAGCGGCTGATCGCGGTCACCCACACGCTCAACATCTTGCCGGGATTGGCGCTGGGAATTCTAACGGTAACGGGAACCGTCGAGGTGTGGCATGTCAATGTGCTGAGCGTTATCGCGGGAGCATTGCAAGTGCTCGGCGGCCCGGCGCGCCAGGCGATCGTGCCGAGCGTGATTCCGCAATCGCATCTCTTGAATGCGGTGACGATAACCACGCTGTTGATGCAAGGCGCACAACTCACCGCGCCAGTCATCGCCGGTTTTGTGATCGACTTGTTCGGCGTCGCGACTTCCTACTTTATCGACGCCGCGCTGCCAATCCCATCGGTCATCGCGGCGCTGATGATTAGTGCCTCCGGCCAACCCCAAGGCGCGCGCCGCCGGATCGGCTGGCGCAGCTTGATCGAAGGTTTCGAATTTCTCTGGCACACGCGAATTATTCTGTCGCTGTTCCTGCTCGATTTTTTCGCCGTCTTGTTCGGCTACTTTCGCCCCATTCTGCCGATCTTCGCCGAAGAGGTTTACCACGTTGGCGCGCGCGGCTTGGGCATGCTTTATGCCGCGCCGGCCATCGGCGCGGTCGTCGGCTCGGCGATCCTACTCAGTTGCGGCGACATCAAGCGCAAAGGCGCCGTTTCCGCGATCGCTACGCTGGCGTTCGCGCTAAGTCTCGGCTTTCTCGGCCTGTCACAATGGTATTGGATGGGATTGATCGCGCTCGGACTGCTCGGCATCGGCGACGCGGTCAGCGTCGCCATGCGCCGCACCGTCGTGCAAATACTCGCGCCCGACGACATGCGCGGGCGCGCCACGAGTTTTCTAACGGTCTTCGCGCAAACCACCAACGCCACCGGCGCGGTCATCGCTGGCGCCGGCGCGGCGCTCCTCGGCGCGCCCAACGCCGCGCTGGTCGGCTGCGTGCTTTGCACGGTTACCGTACTGGCAACCTGCTGGGCGATCCCCCAGCTATGGAGTTATCGGTCGGATTGAATAACGAGAAAATTTACTTCCACCGTCAGTTGCTTCACCTCTCCAACCTCACCACAGTTTCCACTTCCTCAGTCTGCGGAAACATATCGAAGGGCTGGACATGGGTAATACGATAGCCGTGTTCATTGAACTTGTTTAAGTCGCGCGCCAGACTTTTCGGCTCGCACGACACGTAAATCAACCTCGGCGCGCCGATCTCCAATAACTCCGTCATCGCCGCGCTCTGAATGCCTTTGCGCGGCGGATTGAGCACGATCAAATCGACATCCGGTATCGATTGCTTCCATTGACTCACTATCGTCGCCACCTCGCCGGCGACGAAGCGGCAGTTGCCGCGCCCATTGCGCCGGCCATTTTGCTTGGCCGTCGTGATTGAAAGCTCACTATCGTCCACCCCCCAGACTTGGCGCGCCGAAGTCGCGAGATAAAACGAAATCGGCCCGACGCCGCAATAAAGATCGAAGACGGTTTCGACGCCTTTCAGATCTGCTAGCGCGCGCACATGTTCGTAGAGTTTGCGCGCGGTGAAAGGATTAGCTTGAGAAAAGGCGCCGGCGGGAAACACCAGCTTCAGATCGCCGATCCGTTCCATCAACGTGTCGCGCCCACCGAGCATCCGAAAGCTCTTGCCCCAGATAACGTTGCCGCGCTCCTCGTTGACGTTTTGGATCACGCCGGTGATGAACGGAAAACGGTGATGCAACGCATCCGCCAGCGCTTCGCCTTGTGGCAACGAGTCGTGGCGCGTCACCAGCGTGACGCTCAATTCCTTGCGCGCGAAACTGTAACGGAAATCCAAATAGCGCACATCGCCGCTGTCGTTACGCTCATCGTAGGGCGCGATGCCAAGCTCGACCAGTTTCTTCTTCAGGTAATAGACGACTTGATTGACCGGCCGCGGATGCACCGGGCAAGAGGAGATGTCGATGACGCGATGGGTTTGCGGGACAAATAATCCCACCGCGACCTCGCCGCGATTGCGCCGGACGACCAGCTTCACCCGCGCGCGATAGCCCAGTCGCTCGGGCGACGGCGCCACCGGGGGAATCTCGACGGCAGCCAGTGACGAATATTCGGTGAAGGCGCGCCGAACGATTTCGCGCTTGCGCAACAATTGCTCGGGATAGGGCAGCTTTATGAAAGGACAGCCGACGCAGTTGGGAAAGTGCGGGCACGGCGACTCGTAGGGTTCACGGTGCGCTCCAACTGATCTATCGCGCTTATCACGCGCCGCGGGTAGCAATCGATCCTTTGACGTTGTCTTCACTTGCCAAACATATAGGTCAACAGGTCGTCAATCAATTGCGCATGACGCTTCTCAATTTGATCCTCATGGTGGTAGGCTACGCGCGTACTCGCGATTGATTGAACAAACGGGAATCAGGAGTCCAACATGGCCGAACAACCCACGGACTTATTTCGCGTCACACTGTTAGGCAGCGGCGCGCCGCCGCCGGTGCTCGACCGCTTCGGTCCGAGCACGCTGGTCGAAGCGGGCAAAGAGAAACTAATCTTCGATGCCGGGCGCGGCGCCATGCAGCGGCTGCATCAATTGAGCATTCCCTTCGCCGACATCACCGGCGTTTTTCTCACGCACCATCACTCGGACCACGTCGTCGGCTTTGTCGATCTCTGGCTCACCGGTTGGATCGGCCGACCCTGGGGCATGAGAAAAACTCCGCTGCGGGTTTGGGGACCTGACGGAACCAAACAGATGATGGAGCACTTGCCGAAAGCATTTCACGTCGACATCCGCGTGCGCAGCCACAACTATCCGCCCGAAGGCGTAAAGCTGGAAGCGGACGGCATCAACGAAGGCATGGTGTTCGATCGCAACGGCGTGAGAATCTTCGCCTTCGAAGTCGATCATGGCGGCGAGGACTTGCCGGCATTCGGCTACCGGATCAATTACCGCGGCCATTCGGTCGTTCTTTCCGGCGACACGACGTTCAACGAGAACCTCATTCGCCACGCGAAGGGCACGGACTTGTTAATCCACGAAGTCACCGCCGCGGCGGGCGCGGCAGCGGAAAACCAGGAACAACTCAAAAGAATCAGCAGCAACCACACGACGCCGGACCAAGCCGGCATCGTCTTTTCCCGCGTACAGCCGAAATTGGCGGTGTACAATCATCTCCTGCTGTTCGGCGGCGCGAAAGCCGAAGATCTGATTCCGGCGACGCGCGCGCACTATGCTGGGCCACTCGTGGTGGGAGACGACTTGATGGCGTTCGACATCGGTAACACGGTCGAAGTCGCTCTGGCTAAATAAGCCTAAACCCAATTGCCGCGCGAGCGAAGACTCCGCTATTCGCCGATAATTTTAACCAGCACACGCTTTTTCCGGCGCCCGTCGAATTCGCCGTAGAAAATTTGCTCCCACGGACCGAAGTCGAGCTTGCCGTCGGTGATCGCGACGACCACTTCACGGCCCATGACTTGGCGCTTGATATGCGCGTCGGCGTTGTCCTCGCCGGTGTCGTTGTGACGGTATTGCTTGATCGGCTCATGGGGCGCGAGTTTTTCCAACCAAGCGGAATAATCATGGTGCAAGCCGGTCTCATCGTCGTTGATGAATACCGACGCGGTGATATGCATGGCATTGGCCAGCACGAGACCTTCTTTCACACCGCTTTCGCGGATGCACTCTTCAACCTGCCGCGTGATATTGACGAACGCCACCCGCGTCGGGGTATTGAACCAAAGTTCCTTGCGAAAACTTTTCATAACGTCGCACCTCGGTAGTTTGAACTGAGAGCAATTTATTTATACAGATATTGAATCGTCAAGTCAGGCTCGGGTCCGGCGATTTGAACTTTTTGAACGGCTTGAACGACTTGAACGGTTTTCGAGGAGTAAGAATGACCAACGAAGTGCGCTTCATCGACACCACCGTGCGCGACGGCAACCAAAGCCTATGGGCATTGAATATGAAGATCGGCTCCATGCTGCCGGCGCTGGCGCATATGGACGAAGCCGGCTTCGAGTCGATGGAATTTTTTCTCAGCGTGATTTTCAAGAAATATGTCCGCGAACACAAGGAAAATCCTTGGTACTGGCTCAAAGAAGGCACTAAACGGATCAAAAAAACTCGCCTGCGCTATCACGGCGGCATGCACAGCGCTTTTGAAAAAACCCCGCATGCCATTCTCAAGCTACTGGTCGAGCGGCTGGTCTCCTACGGACTCACGCTGACGCGCACGTCGAATTGCTGGAACGATTACAGCGCGTTCAAGGAAGAGATCGACGATTTGAGAAACCACGGCATGGACACCGTGGCCAATCTGATCTACTCCGTCTCGCCGCGCCACACCGACGAATATTACGCCAGAAAAGCCAAAGAGGCGGCAGCGAGTAAACCCTGGCGCATCTGTTTCAAAGACGTCGGTGGCCTGCTCACGCCTGACCGCGCGCGCACTTTAATACCGGTAGTGCTCAAAGCCGCCGGCGCTATTCCGGTAGAATTTCACGCCCACTGCAACAGCGGCCAGGCGCCATTGAACTACTTGGAAGGCGTCAAGCTCGGCATGCGCATCCTCCACACCGCGATCCCGCCGCTGGCCAACGGCTCGTCGCAACCGTCGATCTTTAACATCGCCAACAATCTTAAAGCGCTTGGCTACGAACCGCAGATCGAACTAAAGCCACTCGAGCCGGTGGTGAAACATTTCACCGAAGTCGCCAAACGCGACGGCCTACCGATCGGCAAACCGGTGGAATACGACGAAGCGATGTACCAACACCAAGTGCCCGGCGGCATGATTTCCAACATGCGCCACCAATTGAAAATCGTCGGCAAGGAACACCTGATGGAAGCGGCGCTGGAAGAAGCCGGCGTGGTGCGCAAGGACTTCGGCTATCCGATCATGGTCACGCCGCTATCGCAATTCGTCGGCACCCAAGCGGCGATCAACGTCATCGTCGGCGAGCGCTACAAAGAGGTTCCGGATCAAAACATTCAGTACGCGTTGGGCATCTGGGGCAAAGAAGCGGTCGAGGTAATGGATCCCAACGTGAGAGATAAAATTTTAAGCCGGCCGCGCGCCAAAGAGTGGACGCATTGGCAACAGCCGGAGCCGACGTTGCATGAGATTCGCCAAAAATACGGCGCGCAGCTTTCCGACGAAGATCTTATTCTCCACTACTTCGCCGGTGCAGATTACGTCAAGGCATTGCCCGATCACGGTAAACCGCGCGAGTATCTCGACGCAACCCAGCCGTTGGTAAAAATCATCGAGCAGCTAGCGAAGCGCAAAGATTCGAATCAGGTTTACATCAAGCAGCCGGGATTTACCGTGAGAATGGAAAAGCGCGCGACGGATTAAAAGGAGAGATTCTGACTTCTGACTTCAACGGCTTGAACGTTTTGAACTGTTTGAACGGCTTGAACCGCCGCCGCAAAGCGGCCGGCTAGGGATCATCCCCTTCACTCGCCGCTCCCGGCGCGAGATGGCTCACATCGCCCCAGGTCAGAAGCATCCAGTTACCGTCCTCATGGACGAATACATTTATCCCCGCGTTGACGAACTCGAAGCGGCGCGGCGCTTCGAGAGAAATCTCCAGTGTGTGGCGAAAGAATCCACTGACGACGCCGCCGTGGGTCACGACGACGATCTGCTCGCCCTGATGTTTCGCGGCCAATTCATTCAAGCATCCGATGTTGCGCGCCACCTGCTGGACCATGCTTTCGCCGCCGGGGATCACATAACTGGGCCCTTGGGTGCGCATCTGTTTGCGCTCCTCGGGATACTTGGAAATAATCTCTTCGCCGTTAAGCCCCTGAAAGATGCCGAGATGGCGCTCACGCAATCGCTCGTCGGTAATAATCGCATGCCCCGTGACGTTGGCGATCTCTTGCGCGGTTTGCACCGCCCGGCCAAGATCGCTGCTATAGAGCGCCGTGAATTTTTCCCGCGCCAAACGCTGCCCGAGCGCCTTCGCCTGGGCGACGCCTCGCTCGGTCAAGCGGCTATCGAGATAACCCTGTCGAATGCCTCGAATATTCCACTCGGTCTGACCGTGGCGAACGATGATGATTTGCGTGCGTTGCACCGACATGATTCCCCGCAGAACTATTTTCCTCGCCAACATCCATTTTGTTCGTGAGAATGTCAATGTCCGGTGATAGATTTGCCATTCGACCCTATTGATCTGCTTGTCGTCCAACCGCCGCTCTGCTATCCAAGGAAACAAATCCCAGGCTTATGCACATCAAGATGCCCAAAAACACCGATCAAACACCGTCCACCCTGCGCATCGTTGGCCACTCAGTAACCCGTGTCGACGCACACGCAAAGATTAGCGGCGCGGCGGAATTTTCCGCCGACCGCCTGTCGGCAAAGAATCTACTGCATGGCAAAACCCTGCGCAGTCCCCATGCCCATGCGGAGATAATCAGCATCGATACGTCGAAAGCCGAGACTTTGCCCGGCGTCCACGCGGTGATCACGTATCGCGACGCGCCGGCGATCCCGTTCGAAGACGGTGACGATTCCCAACCTGACGCACCGGTGGCTCCGGTTTATCTTCTCAATAAAACTTTACGCCATGTCGGCGACGAAGTGGCGGCGGTAGCGGCCGACACGGAAGAGATCGCCGAAGAAGCGCTCGGCTTGATTCAAGTTGAGTATCGCTCCTTGCCGTTCGTATTGAACGAAGAGCGCGCGCTCGAACCCGATGCGCCGTCGGTCCGTGGCGGTGGCAATCTCGCCGGCAAAGAACCCATCGAGTTTTCCCGCGGCGATATCGATCTCGGTATGAAGCAAGCGGAGCTGATCCTCGAGCAAACCTATCGCACCCAATCCACCAGCCCGCTGGCGCTCGAACCGCGTTATAGCGTCGCGTCTTGGGACGGCGATGGACTCACAGTCTGGAAAGCCAGCCGCAATGTATACGGCGACCGCGATAAACTCGCCAGGATATTCTCGCTACCGCACGAACGCGTGCGCGTCATCGCGGCGTATCTTGGCGGCGGTTTCGGCAGCAAAGACGAGACTCGTTTGGGATTGATCACCGCGCTGCTCGCGCGTAAAGCGGGCAAGCCCGTGCGCATGGGTTACACGCGCGAAGAAGAGCTGGGTTACGGCAAATGGCGCCATGCGACTACGACACGAATCAAAATGGGACTCAAACGCGACGGCACGGTCACCGCCATCGACACCACGAGCGCGCTCAACACTGGACCGTACGCGCCGGGCTACGGCGTCGCTTCGCGCTTGGGCCACGGCCTGACTTATCTTTACCGCTGTCCCAACGCACGTTTCGTCGGCAAAGTCGCATTCACCAACAGTCCCGTCGCCGGTTCCTACCGCGGCCTCGGCGCGCCCCAGGCGCATTTTGCGCTGGAGTCATTTGCCGATGAAGTCGCTGAAAAACTCGGCATCGACCCGTTGGAATATCGCCTGCGCCATTGTGTGCGTTCCGAAGGTCAGCCCGGCGCGCGCGTCACGCCAGTCGACAGTCTGATTCCGGCACAACCGATCGAAGGCGGCGTCCCCTTCTCCAGCAATCTCTTAACGGAATGTCTGCGTGAAGGCGCAAAGCGAATCGGCTGGAAACCGCGCTCCAACGGTCCGCGCAAACGCAGGGTCAATGGTAAATATCGCGGCATGGGTTTGGCCGCGTGCATTTACAAAACGGGGCAATCCCAATCTTCCGCCCTCGTCAAATTGAAACCCGACGGCAGCGCCGAATTACTCATGAGCATCACCGAGATCGGCCAGGGTGCATGGACGATATTGAGACAGATCGCCGCCGAAACACTCGGCGTAGAGTTCGAAAAGGTTCATGCAACCTTTGCTGACACCGAAACGACGCCGTTCGCGCACAGCACCTCCGGCAGCACGACGACATTCACGTCGGGACTCGCCGCGCAGCAAGCCGCTGACGACGCCAAACGGCGCTTGTTTGAATCAGCCGCCAAACTGCTCGAAGTCGAGCCGGCCAAGTTGGTCTGGCGCGATGAATTTATTTCCGTCACCGACACACCGGAGCTAAAAATTCCCGTGAGTCACGTCATTCGGCGCCAACCCGATCAAACCATCGTCGGCGAAGCCATACTGCGCGCCGGCAGCAAAACCCATATCATCAATTCTTTCGCCGCTCATTTCGCCGAGGTCGAAGTCGACCCCGACAGCGGCAGCGTGCGCGTCGTGCGCTATGTCGCCGTGCACGACTCCGGCCGCATCATCCATCCCGAAGCCGCGCGCGGCCAGATCATCGGCGGAGTCGTCCAAGGCATCGGCTACGCGCTGATGGAAGAAATCCCCATGGACCCAGACACCGGCGCGCCGCTCACGCTCAATCTCGACTCGTTCAAGATTCCCAACCTGATCGACATCCCGCCCATCGAAGCGGTCTTGATCGAGCAGCCCGACCCCATCGGCCCCTACGGCGCCAAAGCGCTCGGCGAACCGCCCCTCGTGCCCGTAGCCGCGGCCATCGCCAACGCCGTCAACGACGCCATCGGCGTGCGCATCCGCGAGTTGCCGATCACGGCGGAAAAAGTACTGCGTTCATTGCGGACAAACGCGTAGAATTCATTGAACCCCGCCCGTGAAGTCTCATGCCTTTAATCAAACGCAATGACGTTGAAATCCACTATGAAACCCACGGCGCCGGAACGCCATTCATGTTCTTTTGTGAAACGGCTTGCCCTGGCAATATCTGGTACAGTTATCAAGTTCCGAAGTTTTCTCGCGACCACATGGTTATCACGCATGACTATCGCGGCACCGGCAGGTCCAGCAAACCGACGACCCAATACTCGTGCGAAGACTTTGCCGACGACGCCGCGGCGATCCTCGATCAATTGAACGTCGCGCCGGCGATCTTGCTCGGCCACTCGATGGGCGGTCGGGTGGCGATGCTGATCGCGCTTAAATATCCGGAGAAGGTCAAAAAACTTATCGTAGCATCCGTCGGTCCCGGTGTTCCGAACGCGCCGCCGATACCGTTCAAGATGTGCAAAGAGATGGTCGAATGGGGCTACGAGAAGTATGTCCGCGAACACACCCTCGAAGTCGGCTGGACCCGGGAATACATACAGCAGCACGCGGAGCGCGTGGAGCATTTTCTGACGCTCCGCATGAACAACCTACCGACTCTCGAAGATTATCTGCGCCACGTCGTCGCCAGACAGGCCTGCGACTTGAGCAGCCGAATCAAGGAAATCAAGCATCCGACGCTCGTCCTCGTCGGCGACCAAGATCACGGCTCGGCGACGGGCTCGTCGCATCGCGTTTCGTCACAAACGATGGCGCAGGAATTGCCGAACGGCCGGTTCACCGTTATCCCAAACGAAGCGCACAACTATTTGATGACTAACCCCGACGCGGCGCATGAAATCATTGGCCAGTTTCTAGCTGCCCATTTGTAGTCTGCGCGTTGCGCGGGGAAATTCGCATCGGCGCGCAAAGTTTCGTAATCAAGCACGCTTGACAAGCTTGCAGGCGCTACCTTACAACCAAATCAGCTTATTCGGTCGGAGGAAAATCATGTTCGCCAAGATTCGCCATATCGCCATGTACACCCACAATCACGCCGCGGTCGATAAGTTTTATCAATCGGTTTTCGCCATGAAACGCATGACCAGCAACACCCTCGACGAATCGGGCAAGCAGAACACCAATCGCGGCCACATCAGCGACGGCGTCATCGGTCTGGCAATCTTGTCGCGCTACGCCGGCATGCAATCGGGCATGGATCACTACGGCTTCGAGGTCGAAGATATCAAGGAATATGTCCGACGCATGGAGCAGCATTATCCGAAAACGATGATCGCCAAGGGGTTGGAATACGTTCCGTTCGCAGGATTACGCAGCTACGATCCGGCCGGCACGCAGTTCGACATCGCTCAAGCCCACGTCGCCAACGTGCGCGAAGGTTATAATCAATCGGGATGGGAGCAGCCGCGCTGGATCAATCACATTTCCCTGCGTGCCCATGACCCGTCGCAGGTCGCCGAGTTCTACGAGAAGATCTTCGAGCTCAAGGAAGCCGAAACTTACCGCGACGACGGCTCGATCTGTATGACCGACGGCAAAGTAAAACTGCTGCTCCGCCCACGCGACAATAGCCTCTACCGCGGCCTGCGCGAGGGCCTCGATCACTTCGGTTTCAAAGTCGATAACCTGGAGCAAACCAAAAAAGATTTGGACGCATTGGCGGCAAGCGATCCGCAGACACCGAGCGGACGTTTCGTCGGCGGCAACGGCAAGAAGAACGAAGAAGACTTTCGCCGCTGTTGTCTAGGCCAACACTTCATCGCCGACCCAGACGGCGTGATGATCGATATTTCTGAGTGAGGATGAAGCAGTGAGGAACGAAATGTTAGCAGTCAGGAGTTCCCGCTGATTTCTGACTTCTGGCTCTTTACGACTTATCGTCCCTAACGATCAGTGAATTAGTTGAGCGTTCGTGGCGTGCTTTGGATATCTTCGTCGACCGGGCCGGCGCCGAGGCGGAGTAAGTCGATGAGCATCGTTTCCCGGTCTTTGAGCGTCGGTGCTTCCAACAGCGCCTGCTTTTCCGCCGGATGAAACGGCAGCGAAACGCCGAGGAGATTGATCAGCTCTAGATCCGAGAATCGCTCGGCCTGATCGGGCCGCACTTGCATACCGTGCGCTTTGCCAAAGAGCGACAATGCCTCCAGCACCGCAGCCCGCTCGCACTGCCAGCCTTCGGCTAGATTGGCATCGGGAAATTCCTGATAAATCGCTTTAACCCGCCGGTAGCCACGCTGCAAAGAAAACTCTTCGGTAAAACGAAACCGGTTCACGCCTCTAAGTTGAACGAAAAAACGGCCGTCGGCGAGCTTTTCGGATTTCTCAATCAAACCGGCGCAGCCGACTTTGTATAAATCCGGCGCCGCGTTGGCCGCGTCCGGCTGCGGGCCGCGGTTATCGTTTTGCGGCGCAAAGGGCTGGATCATGCCGAAAACTTTGTCGCCGTCGAGCGCGTCTTCGACCATGTTGCGGTAGCGCGGCTCGAAAATATGCAGCGGCAATACCGTCCCCGGTAAAAGCATCACGCCTGTCAACGGAAACACCGGCAAGACATCCGGCAAATTCATCTGTGGAATCGTCATCGCCACGTTTTCTTCCCTCGCTAAAGTTCGGTTATAAGGTAACCTGCTGAAACGGTCAAGACAACTCGGCGCTCAGCTTGCATTCCATCGCTGTGATATTCTACTTTGTCGTGCACCCGTTTGAATCGCACGATCAACCAAGAGGAAATTGAAAAATGGCTGAATTCACCCCCATGGAGCTCGACCGAGCCAAAGCGTTTATCGAGAACCATCATTATGGCGTGCTCGCGACGCGGCGCAAGAACGGCGACTTGCAAATGTCGCCGGTTACGTGCGGATTGGACAGCGAAGGGCGCGCCGTCATCAGCAGCCGGGAGACCGCCTACAAGGTAAATAACTTACGCCGCGACCCGCGCGCCGCGCTGTGCGCATTCGCCAAAACCTTTCACGGCGAAGGCTGGGTGCAGGTGAACGGCACGGCGAATATCATTTCGCTGCCTCAAGCGCTGGACACCCTCGTCTACTTGCAACGGCAAGCCTACGGCGAACATAAAAGCTGGCCGGAATTTCATGAACGCATGGCGCGCGAAAAGCGCGTGATCATTCGCATCACCATCGAAAGCTTCGGCCCAAAGGTGCGTGGTTAGCCTTCATGGCGAATAACGATCGTGGCTACAGTCGACCGCCGTCTCGTTTCACGGCCTTGAGAATTGCGATTCTCTGGCTACTTTTTGGCGCGCTTACCGGCGGCCATGATAGCCGCGCCGCCGAAGGCAGACGTTACCATATCGGACAATTATTAGTCGCTACGGCGGAGATGAAAGATCCGCGTTTCGCCGAAAGCGTCATCTATATGGTCAAGCATGATTCCACCGGCGCCATGGGTCTCGTGATCAATAAGCCCATGGCCACAGGACCGATCGAAGAGTTGCTCAAGGGATTCGGTCTGGAAGGAAAAAGCTCCAAGCGCGAGATTATCATTCACTATGGCGGCCCGGTGGGTGCGCGCCAAGGATTTGTTCTCCATTCGGACGAAACGTTGTTGGAGAATAGCGCCAAGGTGGCTAACGGTGTCGCCATGACGGCCGACGCGAAAATGATCGAAGCGATCGCGGCCGGCAAAGGCCCGCGCCAGTCGCTCTTCATGCTGGGCTATGCCGGCTGGGCGCCGGGTCAACTCGAAGCGGAATTGAAAATGCATTCATGGATCGTCGTTCCCGGCGATAAAGCATTGATCTTCGGCAGCAATGCCGATAAGAAATGGCGCCAGGCGATGGACAAGCAGCAAATTCCGCTGTAATTCAGCCACAGCAAATCATCATCCAGTGAAAGCGAAGGAGCTAAAATGAAATTCGTTAGACTTTACACCGGCAGCGATCAAAAATCTCATTTCGAAGAAGTTGACATGCAATTCGGCGGCAACCAACCGATGCTCACCACCGACGCCCGCGGCGCCACCAGCGCGGTTTTTCGCAGCGCGCCGGCGGGACTTTTTCTGGAGCGCCATCCCGCGCCGCGCCGCCAATTTTTAGTGACTCTCTCGGGCTCGTGGGAGATCGAAGCGAGCAACGGCGTCAAGCGCGTCTTCAAAACTGGCGACGTCATGCTGGCGGACGACACCGCCGGTGAAGGCCACACATCCCGCGTGCTCGGCAGCGAGCCCCATGTCTTCATGACCGTGCCGCTGACGGACTAAAAGATAGAGATTCCAATAGTTCCAAACGTTCAAATCGTTCCAGTCGTTGCGAAACCCGGAAAGGAATCTCGGAGAAGCCATGCTACGCATTGCGGTACCGGACCTAGTTTCAAACTCGTATTTCCCAATCATCGCCGCCGTCGAGATGGGTTTTTTCAAAGAAGAAGGCTTCGATGCTTCAGTGGATTTACTGTTCCCGATTCCGAAAACCTTCGAAGCCTTGCGCGATGGACAACTCGACTTTGTCGTCGGTTCCGCGCATGCGACGCTGCTCGCTTTTCCCCATTGGCAGGGAGCGAAATTGCTCGCCGCCTGCGGCCAGCATACCTATTGGTTCCTCGTCATCCGCAGCGATCTCAATCCCAAACGCGGCGATTTGAGCTTAGTGAAAGGTTTGCGCATCGGCGCCGCGCCCGGAGTCAATCTAAGTCTCCAACGGATGCTGGTCGAAGCCGGCATCGACCCGGTGGAGAACGGCGTGCAAATTATGCCGATTCCCGGCGCTGCCGGTCCGAATGTGTCTTTCGGTCTGTCAGCCGCCAAAGCGCTCGAGGAAGATAAACTCGACGGCTTCTGGGCCAACGGCATGGGTTGCGAAGTCGCCGTCCGCCGCGGTGTCGGCACCATGGTGCTTGACGTGCGCCGCGGCGACGGGCCGACAGCGGCGCGTCACTACACTTTTTCGGCATTGGTTGCCACCGACAAGCGCATCAAAGATGAACCAGATTCCGCCCGCGCCGCGGTTCGCGCCTTGATGAAAGCGCACAAGGCGCTCAAGGCGGATCCGAATTCGGCTACTGTAGTGGGCAGGAAACGCTTTCCACCTTCCGAAGCTGAACTGATCGCCGAACTGGTGCGTCGCGATCTGCCCTACTATGATGCCAATATTCCCACGGAAAAAGTCGTAAGCATGAACCGCTTCGCTCAAGACATTGGCCTGCTTTCGGCGCCGGTCGCATACGATCGGGTCGTCGCCACACAATTCAGCCACCTTTGGAACGAGCCGATATGAGGCTAGTGCGAAATTCACGGGTTAAACCCGAACCCGCTCCCGGCCGAGCGGTCCGCTGGATAGCTTGAAAAATCCCGCCAGCATGTCAAATTCTATGTATACAACCGCCCGTCCGGCCCAAAAACCCTGAAATGGCCGACTGATTCGCACCATTTCTCAATTAAATGGGAACCTTTCATTGAACCCGAAGTCTAAATCCACTGAACCAATGGTGTCGGAAGCGAACAGCGACGCGGAGTGCGTCCGGAAGCTCCAGCGGGGACAAACCGATGCTTTTGAGACACTGGTCCGTCGCCACGAGAAAACGATCTTCAATTTGGTCTATCGAATGTTGGGCGACTACGACGAAGCCGCGGAGACCTCCCAAGAGGTGTTTTTTTCCGCCTATCGCGCCATCGGCCAGTTTCGCGGCGAGTCCAATTTTTCCACATGGCTCTACCGCATCGCGCTCAATCATGCGACAACCCGGCGAAAGAACCTTAACACCCGCAAGCAACGGAACGTCTCATTGGAGATGACCGAACCCATGAGCGACCCGCAACCCGGCCCCTCCGAAACCATGGAGAAGAAAGAAATCCGCGAACACGTGCAAAAAGCGCTCAATAATTTATCACCCGATGACGCCACCGTGATTCTCTTGCGCGACCTTCAAGACGTGCCCTATGAAGAGGTCGCCCAGCTATTGGAAATACCTGTAGGAACCGTCAAGTCGCGCTTGCATCGCGCGCGCCAAGCGCTTAAGTCTGAATTGGCATCCTACTTCTACGCGGGAAGGAAAGCCGTATGAACTGCGAAGAAGTCGCAAATCATTTTTCAGATTATCTTGATCAATCGCTCGATACTGCGACCATGACACGCGTCGCCACCCATATCATCGCCTGTCCGCTTTGCCGGGCTGAGTCCAACGACATTGCCGAGTGCATAGATCAAGTTGCGAGCTTGCCGGTGCTCGATCTACCGATCGGCTTCGCCCAGCGTGTCATGGCCCATGTTCGGGAGGTCGAGGAGAAGCCGACCGTCTGGCAATGGCTATTTCAATCCTGGAGCCTAAAGGTTCCGCTGCAAGCCACGGCCGTGGTGATCGTCGCCGTTTTGGCGGTATTCCTGTATCAAAAGGAAGAGCCGCTAAAACCATACAACTCGATGAATTTGGCCTCGCAGTCAGCGCCACCCGTGGCTACAGAGGAAAAAGAGCAAGCAACCACTAGTGAATCATTGACGCCATCGCCAGTCAGTCCAGCCGCCGAGAAGAAACCCCAAGCCATCGTTCAAGCGCCGACTGAAGTTGCCAAGCCGCTGGCCGACGCATCCCCAAGGGAGCGATTATCAAAGTTAGCGGCGCCAAACCAACAACCGCAAGCGCCGGCTGCGTTAAAAGCTGAAGTCGAATCACGGCTCGAAGAGCGAAAAGAGGCGCCACGTAGGCCGCCCATCCGCGCTCTGGAAGTCGCCACCGGCCGCGAAGCGGGCCCGATGTCCGGCGGCGCGTTTGGTTTCGGAATTGGCCTACCATTCGGCGACCTGCGGCAGTTAGCGCCGCGCTCGGCGCCCATGGCTTTAGAAAATTCGCTGCCTCTCGGCGATCGCACTGCGGACTTCGAATTCGTCGTGCGCCGCCGTCCTGCGCAACGGCGAGATCACCTCGAGAGTGTCGACTCAGTGCGGCAATCAGCCGAAGCCGATGCGACGACACCGGGATTTGCCGCTCGTCGCCCGGCACCACCAGCCGCCGCACCTAAAATCGAGTCTTTCGCCGAGATCAGGCTTTACAATGTCGCACCCGAACACTTCGAGATATTTAAGAAGGAATTAGCGGCCGAAGCGAATATCGAGTCCGAATCTAAAATCTACGCCAAAGAAAACAATTCTCTTCCAAACGATCGCCATCTGTTGATCAAAGTAACGATCCTGCAACCCGACTCCGCCGCATCATCGCGCTAAAGAGCTGCGAACCTTTTCTCACCGCCGCGGTCTAACTCGGACAAGAAATTCACAGTCCGATTCTCGACCGGCACGGAGGTGTTGCGATGAAAAAGGTTTTTTTTGCCTGGGTTCTGCTTCTCACTGTCATCGGAATTTTCACGCTGCCCCTCGCAGCTGCCGCCAGCTCCCGGCTGGAGATGGCGCCCATCAGCACCACCTTGAACGATCAGGAAAGTGTCTCGGTCACAGTCTATAACAGCGACATCGGCCTGATCAAAGACATTCGCCAGCTGACATTGCCGGGCGGCTTGACCGAGCTTCGCTTCGGCGAAGTCGCCGCCAAAATCATGCCGCAAACCGTGCACATCAAGTCGTTGACGAATCCGAGTCAGCTGCATGTGCTCGAACAGAACTACGAGTACGATCTGCTCACGCCGCGCAAGCTGATTGAGAAATTCGTCGGCAAAGAGATCATGGTGCTCAAAGAGGGCATCGAGGTACCGATCACGATTCTCAGCACCAACGAAGGGTTAGTTTACAAACTCGGCGGGCGCATTTTCACCGGCCAGCCGCATAATCTGATCTTCCCAAGTATTCCAAATAATCTAATCTCGCAGCCGACGCTGCTCTGGTCCCTGGAAAACCGCAATGCCAACGCACAGAAAGTCGAAGCGAGCTATCTGACCCGCGGCCTCAACTGGAAAGCCGACTACGTCGCCGTGCTCGACAGCAAGGATAAGAATCTCGACTTGTCGGGCTGGGTCACCCTCGACAATCAAAGCGGCGCGACCTATCAGAACGCACGGCTAAAACTGGTAGCCGGCGATCTTAATCGGGTCGTCGAAGAGTACCGAGCGCGTGATGCGATGGCCGAGCGAATGGAATTGGCATCCAAAGTCGCCTCACCGGCGCCGTTCGCGGAGCAAGCTTTTTTTGAGTATCACCTTTACAGCTTACAACGGCCGACGACGATCAAAAACCAGCAAACCAAGCAGGTGAGTCTGCTATCAGCCGACCGCATTCCCGTCAGCAAACGCTATATCTTCTCCGGCTCGCCGCAGTATTTTCACAGCCGATATCCCAGCAGCATCCCTAAACAGAAAGTCGGGGTCTTTGTCGAGCTCGCTAACAAAAACGACAACAACTTGGGGATGCCCCTGCCAAAAGGCACGTTGCGTGTCTACAAGGCCGACGGCGATGGCAGTCTACAATTTATCGGCGAAGACCGCATCGACCACACGCCCAAAGATGAAATGATCAAGATTAAAATGGGCGATGCCTTCGACGTAGTCGCCGAGCGCAAGCAAACCGACTGGCGCAAAATCGCCGACAACCTTTACGAAGCCGCCTTTGAAATCAGCCTGCGCAACCACAAAGACGAGCCGGTGACCGTGAGCGTCATCGAGCCGATGATGCGTGACTGGGAGATCCTCACAAGCTCGCACACGCACAAGAAAGTCGAAGCTCACACCGCCCAGTTCGAAATCCCTGTAGCGAAAGACGGCGAGACGAAACTGACCTACCGGGCGAGGTATAAATTCTAATTCGTGATCGTGGCTCGTGATTCGTAAATTTCACGAGCACGATCACGAGTCACGATTAGATCTAGCCGACAAATAACGTGAACTTAGCGCCGTTGAGATTGGTCAAGGGTTTGGGATTGAGCAGGCGCCGATCGGGCGAGAGCACGCGCTGGGCAATCTCCCAATTGACCGGCGGGAGCGGGACAAGCTTACTAATCTGATCGAGAGTGAAATATTCCGCATGATCGGTCTCATGGCCATCCGCTCTGGGTTCGCCACTAATCGGTCGCAAGAGCAAAATTACGTAAATGCCATTGCCGCTGTCGGGATCGTAGCGGCTGCGCAGGCCGAGCACGGCTTCTACTTCAGCGACGACACCGGATTCTTCGTGAACTTCACGAACAACGGCTTGCTCGACCGTCTCGTCCGGCTCGATGAAACCGCCGGGCAATTGCCAATTGCCGCGCCCGTGCCGCGACGCGCGCCGGATGAACAGCAGCTTGTCATCGCGCACCACGGCGCCGCCGACGCCGATGTTGTAGCCCGTATTGTAACGTTCTGGAATTGCCACGTCGATTCAGCCTTCTCAATGATTCGCTATCACGCTGGCAGTCGAAACAACCGCTGGGCATTCTTCCAGCGAATCATTTCCTTGGCTTCTTCTGAGATTTTGGGATTCTCTCTCAACAGTCTAACATCCTCAAACTTCATTCTGCCGCCGGGATCGTCGTGCGGATAATCGGTGGCGAAGAGAAATCGTTCGGGGCCGAGGAATTTAATCGCCTCTACCAGCTCCGGCTCTTCGGTCTCGATGGTGAAGTAAAAATTATTCTTGAAGTAATAACTCGCCGGCTTTTTATTCTTCTCCAGAAAAATATGCGCTGGGTAAAGCGCGCGCGCGCGGCGCAGCCGTTCACCGACGTTGGAGAGCTGGCGGTTCGACAACGGCATTTCTTGATCGTCGTAATCGACCGGCGGCGATTCTAGAACCTTGTCCAGGCGCTCAACCAAAGGTTTGATAAACGACGTACCGGCCTCAGTGAAGATGAATTGCAATTTTGGAAACTCATCGAGCAGACCGCTGGTGATCAGCGACACCAAGCTCATCTGCCCTTCCTGCGGCGCGAAGATGTAAAGCCCGTCACGTTGAAACGGCAAAAGGTTGCTCATGCGGTGGCCGTGCTGCACGTTGTGCAGATAAATCGGCACCGACAATTCTTGCGAGCGCTTGAAGAACGGCCAGAGCTCGCGATGGCTGCCCAACGGCTCGCTGTAGGCGTGCTCTTTCACGGGATAAACTTTATCGAGGACGACGGCGCAAAAACCATTGTCCATCGCCCATTCCATTTCGCGGATCCCAGCTGGGACATCTTGCAACGGAATGAGTGCGACCCCCAGGATGCGGCCCGGATAGTCTTTCATCAAGCGCAGCAGCGCTTCATTGTGCGATCGTGCCATGCGGCAGGCGAGCTCGGGTTCGATCAGGTAAGACCACCAACCGGAAAATTGCGGCAAGACAACATGCTGCTCGATGCCAAGGCGGTTATCGTAATCCGCCATCCGTGACTCGGGGTCCCATAAGCTTTTGAACATTGCACCTGAACCCGGCGCCAACAGCGGACTCGTACCCTGCACCTCGGCTGGATAACCGGGGAAATCGACATTGACATAAAGCTCTTGGTCGTCGAATTGAAGTTTGGGCTTGCTCGTTGCCCATTCACCGTCGATGCTGTCAAAAGCGTCGCGCGGCATGAGGTGGGTATCGCAATCGATGATCACCATGAACCTCCGAAGAGAAATATCTCATCGGTTATAAGGTGGTCATGAATACGAAGTCAACAATGGGGAACTGGGAGATGGAGTTGAATCCCCATCTCCCAGCAGTTTGGTAGTAGCGAATTGAGCAGAGTTTTTATCAGGCCAGGTTAGTCGCGGCCGTAACCCCGGCCCCATCGATCGCGATTGTCCGCACGGCCATTGCCCCAGCCCCACCAGCCGTTATCATTACGGTTCCAGCTATCGTTGCCCCAGCCGTAACCATATCGGTCCGAATTGGTTCGCAGCTGTCCGAGGTCGTCTCTGATCTCTCGTCGGCCCTGAGCGATCTCGGCGGCATCCCGGCGAATCTCTTCCTTTTTGCGCTCGATTTCGGACCGGCTCGCGCCACGACGATAGAGCCGACGCAAGTCGGCGCGATCCCGCTCAAGCTCGGCTTGATCGCGGCGTAGTTCCGCTCGGTCTTTATGCAATTCTCCCCGCGCACTCTGTTGAGCTCGGGCAGCACGCCGCTCGAGATCTCTCGAACGGCTGCGCGCATCGGCGTCGGCGCGGTTGGGAACGCTAAATGCCAGTAACGAAACGATACCGGCGGCCAATAAAGCGACTCTACACTTTGTGTTCATAGGAACCTCCTTGCACCATTAGACGAAAGCCACTTTGAAATGTTAATCGGCCAAATCAGCGTTTCCAGGCGGAAGTTTGACCAGCAGATATTCATCAATAATCAGAGACTTAGACGGCGGCTCGCAGGTAAGAAAACCCGTGTATTTATCCCTCGACAACGTATTGTTTAGCACCCTGTCATGGATTCAGGGCTCAGGTTAAGTTACATTTTGATCTACGCCGACACATCAGAGCCAAGGAGTATTTTCATGGCCAACAATCCCGCCTACGATCCGACCGACCCGCGCTATTACGATGAAAAAAATCTGCGCGCGGAAGTCGAGCGCGTCTTTAGTGTCTGCGCCGACTGCCGGATGTGCGTTAAGTATTGTGGCAGCTTTCCTAAACTATTCGACGCCGTCGACGATCACTGCGTCGAAGGGAAGTATGCCGACGTGAATACCAAAAACCTGCGCGTGGACGATGTCGACAAAGTGGTCGACGACTGTTTCCAGTGTAAACTTTGCTATATCAAATGCCCCTACACGCCCGGCGATCACGAATGGGCCATCGACTTTCCGCGCTTGATGACGCGTGCCAAGGCGCAGCGTGTCAAGAAAAATGGTGTGCCGTTGGTCGACAAGCTGCTGGGCAATCCGGATTTGGTCGGAAAATTGGGAACGGCGACGGCACCGCTAGCGAACTGGGGCAACAACAATCCGCTCAACCGCAAGCTGATGGAAAGCGCGATCGGCATCCACAAGGACAAAATGCTACCGCCGTTTGCCTCGCGAACTTTCGCAGCTCAATTCGCAGCCAAACGCCAAGCGCCTCAAGGCGAGCCTGCCGCTAAGATCGCTTTCTTCTCCACTTGCTATGTTAATTACAACCAGCCGGAAATCGGCAATGACACGTTGGAAGTCATGGCGCATAACAACGTCGACGTGTCGTTTGCCTACGAGAGCTGCTGCGGCATGCCCCGTTGGCATAACGGTGACATGGACGGCGCCATTGAGGCAGCCAAACAAAATGTTGCCAGTTTATTGAAACATGTCGATTCGGGACGAACCGTAGTCGCCACCAATCCCACCTGTTCACAGATGATCCGAGTTGAGTATCCGCGCCTCCTCGGCACTGCGGACGCAAAACAAGTCGCAGCGAAAACCATGGACCCGATGGAGTTCCTTGCCAAACTGGCGGGCGAAGGAAAGCTCAATAAGAATTTCCAAACCGGCGCCGGAAAAGTGAGCTACCATATCCCTTGCCACTTGCGCGCCCAGAATGTCGGTTACAAGACCCGGGACGTGCTTTCGCTCTTACCCGATACACAGGTGAAAGTCGTCGAAGAATGTTCCGGTCATGACGGCACCTGGTCGATGAAGAAGGAAAATTTTGAGCAGTCGCTCAAATGGGGCGGCAGGGCATTTCAGCAAATGGCGGAAGGCGATCCGAAAGTAACTTGCTCCGATTGTCCGCTAGCTGCGATCCAGATCGAACAAGGCAATGGCAAGCGCCCGCTCAATCCGATGCAGATTCTGGCGAAAAGTTATCGCGGCGAAATGATTGGGTGATAGGATCGCGCGGGAGATTTGCCAATCGACAGGCAGGCGAGCAGAATGGATCAAGCCACCGCGCTCATTCGGCCGCTTGGATCGGCGGACACGCCGCAAACGAGCGCCACTTCGTCCCGGTAAAGCTAGCCAAGCGCGCAGCGCCTCTTCCATCGCTCTGACGATCGTCCCGCGCCGGGTCGGTGCTACATGGTTAAGAATCGCTTGCCAAGCTGCGGCGCGATGATTGCCCTCGACGGCGCGGTGCGCTTTGGTCAACGCCAGGCTTTCGATCGCCAAGCCGTAATGCTTCACCAGCGGATGCTCATCCAACGACGGTGGCGTTTGTCCGGTCGTTGGAGCAAGCGCCGATCGTTCATCGCTGGACCCTTCGACAAATATCGTAACGATCGCCGCCGCAACGTCCCAGCCATAGTGTTGCGTCGCTTCGTCGAGAAAGCGTCGATAACTCTCCGCCGCCGGCAGGAGCTGAACATCGTCAAAGCGGCTCAAATCCATTCCTAGTCCACGCGGATATTCGAGAAACAGTTCCGGATGGGGACGACCGGCGACCAGCCCACCGGTTTCCTCTTCGTAAAGGTTGGCGGCAAGGCTTTGGCGGATTTCTGGAACTGGACAGCGGATAAAAACGCGTCCGACCATGATCGGAAAGTCGCGCACATAGGTGCCGAATTCTTGCTCGAAGTGGTAGTGCAACCGTTTGCTGGAAACCCGTCCTGAGGTGAACGCCGGCCACGCCCAGTGGCTCTTGCGTTCCATCACATTCAGTAATTGCTCCCGAAACGTTTCCCGATCCATGGAGAACCTCCTTCGGTTCAAGCCCACTTCCGAGTATAGAATAGAGCAACGAAAGTGCCACAAGCTAACAATGTGAATTCATTCACATCGGTAAACGATGAATCGGGCAGCGCTGAGAAGCATAGCCGAGACACGGCACTGATGCCGTACGTTGGCATTGGGGCGAGATGACAAACGATGACTTCTTGGTCGTTAACCCAGCTTAGTTCGCATGGTCACGAATTCTTCCGCCGCAGTCGGATGGATGCCGATGGTCTGATCGAACTGCGCTTTGGTAGCGCCACAGTTGAGCGCCACCGCCAGGCCCTGAATCATTTCACCGGCGTCGGCTCCGACCATGTGACAACCGAGAACCTTGTCCGACGCTTGATCCACGACAAGCTTCATCATGGTGCGTTCGTCACGACCTGTTAGCGTGTGCCTTAGCGGCCGGAATAGGGTGCGGTAGATGTCGACTTTGAAACCGCGCTGTCGCGCCTCCTGCTCGGTCAGCCCGACCGTGCCACAATTGGGCGTACTGAACACCGCGGTCGGGACGTTCAAGTAACTCGGCTTCGTCGGCTTGCCGTTAAACAGCGTGTTCGCCAACGCCATCCCTTCGGCGATCGCCACCGGCGTGAGCATCATCCGATCGGTGCAGTCACCGATGGCATAAACGCTATCCACCGTGGATTTGGAAAACTCATCGACGATCACCGCACCGTTATCCTTGAGTTTCACACCCGCTTTCTCCAGACCAAGATCCGGCGTTTTCGATCCGCGGCCGGTAGCAAAGAGAATCTGATTGGCCTCGATCATGTTGCCATCGGCGAGCGAAGCCTTGAGAACGTCACCCGACTTTTCAATCTTGATGATGCGGGTCTGGAAACTTAACTTCGACCCCACGCTTACGCATTTCATCCGCCAGCGTCTTACGAATATCGTCGTCAAAGCCGCGCAAAAACAACTCGCCGCGATAGAGCTGCGTCGTTTGTGCGCCCAAGCCGTGAAAAATTCCAGCGAATTCGACGCCAATATAGCCACCGCCAACGATGATCACCTTTTCCGGCAACGACGGCAGGAAGAAAGCTTCGTTGGACGTAATCGCGTGCTCGGATCCGGAAAACTTCGGCACCATCGGCCAACTACCGACGGCGACAAGTATGTATTTCGCAGTGAATCGCTTGCCGTCGACTGAGACGGTATGCGGATCGACGACTTCGGCGTGGCCCTCGAATAGTTCGACGCCGGCATCGCCGAGCAGCTTTCGATAGATGCCGTTCAGCCGTTCAATCTCTTTGTTCTTATTGGCGATCAGCTTGGCCCAGTCGAAACGCCTCTCCCCGACGGTCCAGCCATAACCCGGCATATCGTCAAAATCTTCGCCGTAGTGCGACGCATAGACGAGCAGCTTCTTCGGGATGCAGCCGACGTTGACGCAGGTGCCACCGAGGTAGCGCTCCTCGGCGACGGCGACTTTCGCACCAAAGGAAGCTGACATCCGGCTCGCCCGCACACCGCCCGAGCCGGCGCCAATGGTAAACAAATCATAATCGTACCGCGCCATAAGCACACCGTCCTCTCTTAGATGTCGCGCGATCATAAAAGGTAGCAGCCGATTCCTCAACAGGGAGCGCCAACAGGATGATTGAAATTCACCACGAAGAATAAGCAGAGTCGGCAGTTTAGAACTCCCAACTTCGTGGCAAACTATTTCTCCAATCTTTTTGACAGCTCAGCAGTTTTAGGAAAGAATGGCCGGACTTTCACCATGAGTAAAACTTCATCACCGGTAATCGCACCGGCCGCGGCGCACACACTCTCCGGCAGCCAACGCATGATCCAGTCGATCAGCGCGCTCAAACATCGCAATTACCGCTTGTACTGGTTCGGCCAGTTGGCTTCCGTCCTCGCCCAAAACATGGAAGCGGTGGCACAGAGCTGGCTGGTGTTAGAGCTGACCAACTCGCCCTTGCTGCTCGGACTCACCGGCCTGACTTTTACCATCCCATCGGTCGCTCTCACGCTGCTCGGCGGCGCCATCGCCGACCGCGCCGATCGCCGCCGCATCATGCTGCTCGCGCAACTCGGCTCAGCAATAATTTTTCTGCTGTTGACCGGCTTAGTCATCATGAAGTGGGTCGAGCTTTGGCATGTCATGGTGCTCGCGTTTTTCACCGGCTGCGTGCGCGCCTTCGACCGTCCGAGCCGCATGGCGCTGCTGCCGCAGATGGTGCCCAAAGAAGATATTCCCAATGCGGTCGCCATCGGCGGCACGATCTGGCAACTCAACAAGCTCGTCGGTCCCGCCGTCGCCGGCATCTTGATCTATCTGGTCGGTATCGGCCCGACCTATCTCGTCTGCTTTCTCGCCTCAGGCGTGGCCATTGTCCTTTGGCTGGCGATTCGCCTGGAAGGCCAGCCCACCGAATCGACGTCACGCGGTCTCGTGCATGACATGGTCCAAGGCGTAAAGTTCATCCGCGAAAATGAAATCTACTGGGTGTTCATCGCCATGACTTTTTTCAACAGCGTATTCGGCATGTCCTACGTCATCATGATGCCTGTGTTCGCTCGCGATGTGCTGCACGTCGGCTCGCAGGGTTTCGGCTTTCTCCAAAGCGCTGGCGGCGCCGGCGCGCTCGCGGGCGTGTTGCTCGCCGCCTATTTGAGCCACTTCCGCGGAAAAGGTTTGCAAGCGATCACCGGCGCAGTGGTTTTCGGCGTCACGCTTATTCTGTTTGCGCTCTCCGGTTGGTTCACGCTTTCGCTGTTCGCCGCTTTCGCGCTCGGCATGGCGGGCCAATTCTACATGACGACGATTCACGCCATACTGCAAATGAATTTGCCCAACGAGCTGCGCGGCCGCGTCATGGGTATCCACGGCCTCGCCTGGGAGCTCATGCCGATCGGCGGGTTGATTTCTGGAGGGATAGCCGAATTCGCCGGCGCACCGGTCGCGGTCTCCTTCGGCGGCATCATGGTCGGCGGCATGGCGTTTGTGGTCGCCATCGTCATGCCGCGCATTCGCCGCTTGGAACAGTAGAATAGAATGTGTTAAGCAGCGCCCATGGCCGAAAAAAAAGCCAGGAAGAAGTCCACCGGTGCGCGCAAACGGCGTAAGCTCGCCGGGAAATCCACCGAACTCGCGTCGACGGAATTACTTGACGGCGCCGCGCCGAAAGTGGTTGAAGACTTGCAAGACGCCATCGATAAAGACGGCGGCAAAGTTTTTACCGTCTATCGCGAGCCGTTCGGCGGCCGTTGGTTAGTCATCGCGGCCCTCCCGATCGAGCAAGTCGAGCCGACGCCCTATCAACGCAACCTGTCCGACGCCCACGCACGCAAGCTCGAAGGCGTCATCGCCAAGCTCGGCCGCTTCCTCGACCCGATCATCGTCGTGCGCAAAGAAGTAAAAGACAGCGCCACCCGCTACTGGACGCCCAACGGCAATCATCGCTTGCAGGCGATGAAGACGCTGGGCGCGAAATCCATCGTCGGCATCGTCGTGCCAGAAGCGTCGACGGCCTATCAAATCCTTGCGTTGAATACCGAGAAGGCGCACAACCTGCGCGAGCGCGCCCTCGAAGTCATCAAGATGTATCAAGAGCTGGCCATGCTCGATGGCGCCAGCGAGGAAACCTATGCGTTGGAATTCGAGGAAGCCGCGCTGATCACGCTCGGTTTGTGTTATTTAGAAAATGGCCGCTTCAGCGGCGGCGCCTATCATCCGATTCTGCGCCGCTCCGATCAGTTTCTGAAAAAACCGCTTGAAACGGCAATCGACGTTCGCCGCGAGCGCGCCAAAGCGCTCATCGACTTGGACAAAACCGTCGTCGAAAAAGTCGACGCGCTCAAAGCCAAAGGCCTCACCAGCCCCTACTTGAAAAGTTTCGTCGTCGCCCGCATCAACCCCATCCGCTTTCGCCCCAAAGACGCCGCGCCGCTCAGCTTCGACGAAGTCATGGATCGCATGACTAAAGCCGCCGAAAAAATGAATGTGCAAAAAATTAAGGTGGAAGACTTGGCTAAATCAGGCGGGGCACCGGAGGATTGACTTAAGCGAGCAGCGCTTACTCAGAACGCATGGGTTGATGGGAGCTGTATTCTAGCGTGCGCCGCTCGGTTGCTATCCCTCCGGATACGTCGGCACCATATCCGACCGATAGTTCCACTGTTTAATTGACTTACCTTCGGCAAGATTGCGTAATTCCCGTTCCCAGATTTTGCGCAGCAAAAACACGCCGCGGTCGCTGCGGCCCAAGTGTTCGTGGCTGCGCACAGCGATGGCGCCTTGGCCGGTTTGCGCGATCTCATCTTCGAGCATGACGAAATCGATGCGATTGGGATCGATGTCGCTCAACCGCAGTTTGCCGGTAAGGATCGCTCGGACTAACTCAGGACGATCGCGTTCAGCTTTTGCCCGCATCTCGCGCCGCTCTTCGATCCACTTCCGTCCACGGTCGCCGGCCAGTGCGATGGCGCGTACTTCGAAGTGAATATGGTTGGCGTCGTCCACTGGAACTTTGAACACTATCACGTCCGCCCGCTTGATGACCGGATCGACGACCTGGCCGTTGATAAAGTTGATGTTGGGCATGCCGAAGAAAAAAGTCAGATCTTTGCCGTCGGGATATTTGACATAGCGCCTGATGCCCCATTCAGATTCTTCGACCGAAATGATCGGGTCGCCAAGCACCACATGATCTTGCGCCGCATCGCGATGGCGCCGGTGCACGAAGCGCACATGGGCGTTGTCTAGCGAGTTGTCGATATTGTTAAAGTAGTTGCAGATGCGCCGCAATGCCGCGACGTCGAGTGAGATAGCGGGATTTTCAAACAACGGATAACGTGGCAACGGCGGTGGCTCGCCTGCGCCCAAGTACGCAAAGATCAGCCCGATGTATTCCTTCACGGGATAACTGGGAATCTGCACCTTGGGCGCAAAACTTACCGCCTCCGCCGGCTGCTCGACACATTGCCCCGTGCCGTCGTATTTCCAGCCGTGATAGAAGCAGCGAATGCAGTCGCCTTCAATCCAACCGATCGAAAGCTGCGTGCCGCGATGCGCGCAACGGCTGCCGACTAAAAAAGCCGTGCCGCTATCGCCACGGTAAAGCGTAAACTCTTCATCCAAGATGCGAATCGGCAACGCCTGGCCCGCCAAAAGCTCATGTGAACAACCAACCGGTTGCCAAAACCGGCGCAAGTAGCGTCCCGCCAGCGTATCAGGTCCCGTGTGAACGAATTCGCCAAAATCCATATACCCCTCGTCAATTCCTCCGTCGGGGTGCAGCATACCGCACCTCTCCCATCGTCGCTTTACGTCTCTAGCGTGCTCGGATGAAACATATCTTCAGGCACAAACCAGCGCGTCACCAAGCCTTGCCGAAACGCATATTCGAGCATTTTGTCCAATTCTGCGCGGCTCTGCTTGAATCCCCAGACATAAGGATCAGGCCCAGCGATCGCTCGCTCCTCTTCCCAAAGCGAACGATACCACAGAGCGGTCATATGAACTCTTTGCCGATCGAGCCAGCGGTAACACTCCTGTTTTGACTCCTGCCATGCATCGAACAGGCTCATGGCGACCCACGGATTTTTTTCCAGCACGGCGTTTTTGATCACCAGCGTGTGCTGGATCGGAAAGAATCCGGTCTTGCGAAAATAGTCCCGCTCTTCTTGCGCGAAATTGGGCATCAAGAAATCAACGTCCGAATGGCCGAATGGCGCCCAAGTTTCAGTCGTGATGCCGGCGTCGAGCTTACCTGCAATAAGAAGATCGTGCAGCTTCTCGCCTTGCGGAGCAATTTCAAGCTTAAGCCAAGACGGCGGCTGCCATTTACCAATTTTTTCGTTCCAATTAGCAACCCAAGTGATCGCGCTCAAATCCACGCCATACTCATCCGCTAAAATGCCCCGTGCCCACAGCGCCGTAGTGGTAAACCAGGTCTGAATGCCGACGCGTTTGCCTTCCAGGTCTTTCGGCGTGCGGATATCGGCATGCTTGTTGACGTAGATATAGGAATGACGAAACATGCGTTTGACGAAAATCGGCACCGCCGTAAGCCCCAGTGTCTTGTGCTCCAAGTCAGCCATGTAGATGCCGGTGAAAAATTCGCCGATGTCGAACTTTCCTTCGCGTATGTCGCGCTGCCGACTACGGTCATCCGAGTTGACGTGAATATCCAAATCGATATCCCGCGCCTTCACCCGCCCGTCGATGAGCGGTCGGCTGCGATCATACTCGGCGCACGTCATCGTGAGTTTCAAAGCCATTGGAGCTTTTCTTCCTTGGTGCTTTCCGCGGTGAAAGATTTCATTTCACCTATGGCACGGGCCTCCACCCTTTGGCCTGGAGCTCACCGCTCACCTTGCGCGCCAGTGAGAAATCGAAGATCCTCGCCAGCGGCGGCGCTTCCTTGAGATCGAGCCGCTTGAGCACATGCTCGACGGCCTTAGCCTGCATTTCCTGGCTCAGCGTTCCATCTTGAGTCAGCGCCGGCCGCACCACTTGATCGTACGCCTTCGCCGCCTGGGCTTCGCTCACTTGCAAATAGCGCGCGACGATCGGAATCGTGCCGGCGCGGTTCTCCTTGATGTAAAGAAATCCCTTGTAGCTCGCGCGGACAAAACGCTCGACCTGCGCCGGATCGGCTTGCAACAAAGCGTCGCGCACCAGGATTGCGCCTTGGGGCTCAACCAAATCTTGCTTTGGAAAAGCGACTAGCTCACGAAAGCCCGCCTCTTCTGCTTTGAAAGTCACCGGCGGCGACAGCATCGCGCCATCGACGATGCCGCTCTGCAGCCCGGCGTAAATCGTCGGCATCACGCCGAGGCTTAGAATCGTCACATCGCGAGCGGCGTCCAGACCGTTGACACGCAAAACTTCGCGCAGTAAAGAATCCGGCCCGCTGCCGATACCGGAAACACCGACTCGTTTGCCTTTCAAGGCTTTAACGTCGCGAATCTCCGGTTTGGCGTAGAGCCAAAACATCGCTCGGTTATATGTCGAGAATAAAAATCTCATCGGTGAACCGCGCAGCACCGGCGGCAAGCCGGCGCCCCCTACGGTGGCAACGGCAACGTCGCCGCTCAGCAAAGCCCGGCTGGCGGTCGGCGCGCTCATAAGAATCAGCTCGACGTCCAAACCTTCGGCGCGGTAGTAGCCCTTGTCACGCGCGATGGTAAACGCCAGCACGGCTTGCGTCGTGCTCGGCATCGCCACTTTGAAAACCTCCGTGCGCGCCTCATGCGTCTCTGCAATGAGCAGAACCAATAGCAGTGCCCAAGCAATCCTCATTCGATCTCCCATCCTGCCAACTATGGTGATTCTTCAATGCCCATGATGCGCGGCAACAAGCGTTCCGCCAACGCCGTTCCCGCCAACGACAAACCGAGTCGCGCCGCGATTTCCAGCGCGGGTGCCAGGCTTTTTTGAAATACATCGGTTCGTCTGCGGCGAATCTCCATCGGATCGCCGGCCAGTTTGAATCGATCGAGCCAATTGTCCACCACAAAGCTCTGTGCCGAACTGCTACGCAGTACTTGCTGTAGCGCTGTGAAATTCAACCCGGTCTTCTCCGCCACGCTCTCCGCTTCGTGAGCGGCGAGCATGTTGATACAGGTCACCACCTGGACGATTCCTTTCGCCACTGCGCCACTACCTAGCCCACCCATGTGGAAAATCTGCGCCGCCGAAGTGGAAAACAATTCGCGGCAACGTTCCAATACCGCGACGTCGCCGCCAACCATATAGCTGAGCGATTTCTCCCGTGCTCCAGTCTCTCCGCCGGACACCGGCGCATCGATGACCTGCACACCGATTCTTGCGCCAAGCTCGGCGAGCCGTCGCACCGTCTCAGGCAACACTGTGCTGTGAATCGCGATGATCGTTCCCGGACGCGCGCCGGCGAAAACTCCATCCTCCCCCGTCAAAACATCTTCCACTTGGGCATCGTCGACCACCGCTAGCTCGACGATTTCCGCTGCCTCGGCGACATTATACGGCGATGTAGCCGCCTTCGCTCCAAGTCGGGTCAATTCACTGACGGCCGCTTGGCGCAGATCATAAACAGTCAGTGCATATCCGGCAGCGAGAATGTTGCTTGCCATCGGCTTGCCCATCCGGCCCAAGCCAATAAACCCAACTTTGGCAACGCGTTCGCTCATTTTTTTCTCCGTAATCCGGCCAACGCGCTGATATTAAGTTAAGCTCAGCCGTGTTGTCTACCATCGCCGCGCTCTTGACCGCGGCTCACAGGGAGTGTTTAGATGCCAATCGTCACGCAAAGGAGAAACAATCATGGCGGAAAGCGAAAAGGAATATCTCGTCGGCACAGTGCGCCCGACCAATCGCCCCGAAGCCGGCCAGGAGGTCGACCTCGACACGTTGATCCCGGCCAAGATCAAGTTTCTTGCTTCGACGATGAATTTCACCCGCGGCACCGAGGAGGAATTTAGCACGTCGATGCCGGGCTACGAAGCCAAGGCCGCGGAGTTCGCGCGCATGGGGGCCAACCTGGTTCGTCCCAGCGGCGCGCCGCCGTTCATGCTGCTCGGCTATCAAAAAGAGCAAGAACTGATCAGCAGCTGGGAAAAGAAATACAACGTGCCGATGTTCACCTCGGGGCAAAATCACGTCCAGGCCTTGCGCACCCTCGGCATGAAGAAATTCGCCGGCGCCAGCTACTTCCCAGAAAAGATGAACAACGTCTTCGCGCGCTATTTCACCGACGCCGGATTTCAAGTGCTGGCGATGGAAGGCATCGATTCGCCCTTCGCCGATGTGCCCAAAGTGCCGCCGGAAAAGATTCTCGAATTCATGAAGGGCATCGCCGCCAAACATAAAGACGCCGACGGCATCTACATGCTTGGCTCGGCATGGAAATCGGTCGAGATCATCGAGCGCTTGGAAAATGACACCGGCCTCACCGTTGTCCACGCCGGTCCCGCGCGCGCCTGGGGTACACAATTAAAATTAGGCTTACGCCATCCGATCAAGGGTTACGGCAGGCTACTCGCTGAGATGCCGGGATAAGGAGAGGAAATTTGTCGCGCTAAGAGAGCAAGTTCAGAATCTTCTTGGTTCCTTTATGTTCTTTGCGGCTAATTCTCTGCGTCCGATTCTTATTAATTGGCGATCTTGCGCCCTTTGCGGTTAACTGGGTTTCTTCCCAGCCGCAGCGAAAGACCATTTTTCTCAATGAACATTTGGTTGCAATCCTTGCGTTTGCTGAGTTCTCCGATCAGTCGTACCAGCGGCTGAGTTACGCTCATATATTCCTTTGGCGCGCCGGCGGCGAGCATCGTTGCAACCGCCGCTTCGCCGGCAATTACGCGCAACACCAACTCTTCGTCCGACACGACGGCGCCACCAAACTTCTTTCGAACTTCTTGAAGCGATAAATCCGCCGGCGCCCAGTTCTGCCAGTCCTTGGCGCGCGGGCGGCTGAGAATCTTGTCTTTGACGTTGGCATCCATCACTTGAGGCGCTTCCTTGCCCCAGTGGCCAAAGGCGTATTGGATCGCCTGATCGGTTATTTCTTTGTAGCGCTCGCCGGTGATCACGTTGATCGCTGCCTGACTGCCGACGAACTGCGCCAGCGGCGTGACCATGATCGGATAGCCGAACTCGGCGCGCACCCGGCCGCACTCCTCCAACGTCTCTTGCATTTTGTTTTCCATCCCCATGGCGCGCAATTGATATCGCAAATTGGATATCATGCCGCCGGGCACTTGGTGCAAATATTGAGAATGATCGTATTCGCGCTGGGCGCCGACCGGATGGCCTTCACGCTTGCCGATGAACGTGAAATGATTTTCCACCGGCTTGACCGCTTCTAAATCCACCACTGGCCGATAACCCAGCGCCGACGCGTTGCGCGCGACGTTGAAAATCGATGGCTGCCCAGAACCATTCGCCAACGGCGGAATCCCCGTATGCAACGTATCGACACCGAGTTTGATCGCTTCAAGGTAATTGAACGGCGCCATGCCATTGTTGCAGTGTGCATGAAATTCCAACGGCACATCACCGATATTTTGCCTGATCAGAGGCATCAATGTTCGCGTACGCTCCGGCGTGAGCAAACCGGCGACGTCTTTGAAGCAGATGCGGTAAGGCTTGATCGCCGCAGCTTGGCGCGCCCGTGTCGCGAAGTACTCGTCAGTATGGCGCGGTGAGACGGAGTAAATGATGTTGACGATCACCTCCATGCCAAGCTGCTGCAGCGCGGCGATCTCCCGCGCCGCCGCATCGTAATCGTTCCACGGATCCGAGGAGCGCGTCAGCGTAATGCCGTGTGCCACCACGCGCTCAATCATCAGCAGCCGCACCGAGCGTGGAATTTTCTCAAAGCCCGACGCCAATCCACCGTGGTAGCGTAAACGGGTGCGGTGAAATTTTTTGGCGCCGAGCCCCATCCAGTCCCAGGGATTTTCCTTATGCTCTTTGACGTACTTGATGTAGCCAGCGAAGCCGAAAAACTCCATAGACTCAAAGCCGCACAGGTCCATCTGCTCGGCGATGGCGAGCATGGCGCCAGTGCGCATTCCCAACGCCCACAAGCTCAGCGAGCCGTCGCGCAATGTCGTGTCGACAAAGTGAATGTCGTTCATCTGCTCACTATAATTGTCGCGAACTTCAGGCGCTAATGTGGAGGAGTCGAGTTAGACTCAGCATCCCTCTTGTTTCTTTGCGGCCAAATTTCCGAAGCAATCTTCTTCCTCATGCTGCTATGGTCAATCTCTTTTCAACCAGGGCAGAACTACTTATCGGAAACGTGCAACGCCCTCGTTGCCGATTCTTCTGTCGAGCGCATGACCGCCACGACTAACCCTACGGTCGCGGCATCGAGGTTCTGATCCAACAAAAAATGATCGAGTCCCAATTCAGCGACGGTAACGCCACCCGGAAGGATCATATCGGACAAAAGCAAAATACCGTCGTTGGGTCCATGCTTGCTCAACGCCGTAAAGCCTCGGCGCGCCCAAGACGACACGCTGCCCAACAGGGGGATGCCGAAATAGTTGACCACGAGAATATGCTCCGGCACGCGAAAACTCTGAAACCGCCGCCGGCTTGGTTCAGTCATTAAACTTTGCATCCCGGCGACATCGACCGTGCCGACAAACTCTTCCACTTCCGGCAGCAACTGCTCGTCGGTGAGCGGCGTTCCCTGCAGAGCGCCGACGGTGTTGATCCAGGCAACGACATGGCGTGTCGCCGCGCTGCCCAAGCGCGTTAACGCCAGTGCAACTTCCGGTCCAGACTTGCTTGCGCTAATCAGAATCACGCGCCGGCCGGCGTGCGCTCGTGCGCCAATCGCAGCAGCGACGATATGCGCATTGGTCTCGACGGCGCCATCCTCAACGGTTTCGACAAAATGAAACGGCATGCCGATTCTTTGCAGCGCCCTTTTGGGCACGGCAAAATCACCGCCCGTGATCGGCAGCCGCTTATAGAGATAAGTGGGAATGAACATGACTTCGTAATCGGCTGCGCCGCCGGGCAGCTTCAAACGATTTTGAATGAACGCCCGGCGGTTCTCTTCAAAGACATCGCGGAACCGCCGATTTTGGGAAACACCGACAATTCGGTCGGCAAGATACGCAGCGGCAAAGTCCACTGAAAATTCTTCGCTCAATCGCTTCAGCTCAGCGCGATCCGGCAAACTCTCGCGCGCGTGCTTGTAGAGATTGGCAATTCGGTCATCAAAGTGCAGGTTATTTTTCTGTCCAGCGAGATAGCTGGCGAGATAGTAGCGCGCCACTTCCGAATCGACCCGCGTATTGATGCTTTGCCCGCCGATGTTGCCCCGCACGGCCAGACCGGCGCACGCCGGCAGCAACAGCGCGAACAAAAATCCACCGGAACGTAGCAACGGGAACTTCATCGTATCAGTAAGACTTGCGCCGGCACGCTTCTCGAATTGGCGAGATCGCTGCCGGCGAAAATTTCGTCGCCGTCTAAGTAACCGTCCAGATCACGATCGATGGCACTGCGCCGGCCATCGCCCGGCGGCACGCAAGTGAAGGTCATCGCCTGCGCGTCGCGGCGATAACGAGCGAGCAAATCGCCTAGCACCAGCGGCGCATCGGCGCCGCGGTCGCCGTAAAATTCTCGATTGCGCAACAACCAACCGCGTTGCAATTTGCCTTCCCATGCTCGCGCGGTCAAGTCGCAGTCGCCCGCCACGGCGCGTGTGGTCATCAAATCGAGCATTTGCCGGTCACTGGCGGATAATTCGCCGCTCACCGTGAGCTGCCGCCCGACCAGCGGCGCCATCCCGGTGTCGAACGCCATCAGGTAGTGATGCAGTTGACGGCGAATCAGATCTTTGTCCGTTTCGGTCTTGCCGGGGAAGAAAAACACGTCGAAACGGAGAAAGCTAACTACGCTCTCGACCGTGCCGTCATGAAGAAATCCGAATCCCGAAACTTGCGGCCCGCCAACGTTGAAGCGGCCGACCTTGTCATACAAGTTGCGCAGGTGTGGGGTTTTCATATCGCGGCCGATTTGCAGACCTTCGAAGTTGACCAACCGATTGGTGCCCAGCGGTAGTTGATGGCAGGCTACACAATTCTGCTCGCCGGCGTCGGAAAAGAACGGCCCGGTGAAAAAATCAAATCCGGCTTTTTGCTCGCTGTCCATACTGCGGTCGAGCCGCTGCATGGGATTGGGCGGATAGCGAATTGTGAAGACGAACCGGGCAAATGCTTCCATGGCGCTGTCGGAGATTTCACTGGGTCGGCCCATAAGCTTGATGAACGCGGGATTGAAATCATTGAAACTGGCCAGGTCGCCGCCCGGCTCATAGGGCACGCCAAAGCGATCGCCGCGCCAGTGATACGGCGCCGTATTCGCCAAACCGCGCAAGCTCTGCGTCGTCATCGGCCCCTTGAGAGGATGCAATGCCTGGCGTGGTTCACCCAGTCCGCCATTCTTGAGTTTTACCGGATAATCAATCTGCGCTGCCGCCGGATCGCCCAAGTCCCAAGCCAATCCGTCCATATCGCCAAAGACATGACAGGTGGCGCAGGAAAGGTCGCCATGACGGGACGTGAGCGCCGCATCGTAAAAAAATGGCCGGCCGGCGCGCACCGACGGCGGCGTTGGATCGTAGCGCAGGCCGATCGTCGCGACTGCTGTACGCCTGGCGAGATCGATGACGGAAATCGTCGCGTCGAGGTGATTCAAGACATAAAGCCTCTGTCGTTGGGCATCGAGGGCCAACCCGCCGGGGCCAAATCCTACTTCGATCCGGTCGATGACATCGCCCGCGCCGTCGAGCATGGCAACCTTGCGCGAGCCGAACGCCGCGACATAGGCTCGATTTCCGTCGGGAGAAAAAACGATGTCCAAGGGTTGTGCTAAACTGAGCGCACGCTCGGAATCCGCCGCCGTGCCAACGGATCGATCAACATGGCGATTCAAATCGACGGGCAGAACGCGACTTGCGCCATTTTCATTGGAGAGAATGCGAGTGACACGATTATCGGCAAAACTGCCCTGCAAGCGCGGTTCAAACAGAACCAGATTTTTCGCCTCGGTATTGGTCACCCAAATCTCGCCGCTACCCGGCTGTACCGCCAAGTTGAAAAGTATAGTGCCAACGCCGCTGATGGCATTGACCACTGTCGGCTCATTCGCCGCGGCATCGAGCACGAACACGTCAGAGTCCGGTAATTCGAACGGCACCGCGGCCGACCAATCGCGATCATCGAAATCGCGCCACGCACCGCGCGCGCGCCGCACGATGGCACCTTGCTTGGGCACGCCCGAATAAATAAATTTCTCGAACTGCAAATGATTCGCCTTGCCAAGTCGCAGCGCATCTTCGCCGGAAACCGCGCTTGTGCCGTTGCCGGACAAGTAGATCGCCGCATAGACAAATCGGCCGTCGGCGGAGGTCGCCAGCGCGCGCGGCTTGGAACCGAAGAGCGTGACGATTTTTGGCGGCGCGGTTGGATTGTCGGCATGAAAGATCCAGACTTGAGCGCGGCCGATGCCTGGAGTCAAAGTTTCATCGCGCCGTGCGGTGGCGATGAAAATCCGATCGCGCCGCGGTCCGCCAACTACAATTCCCCTCGGCTCATCGCCGACTTGCAAAGTCCGCATGACCCTCGGCCGCATCGGATCGCGGATGTCGACGACACTCACCGAGTCGGAAAGATGATTGACGACCCAAGCCTCTCCGCCGCGCAGCGCGACGGCCACTGGACGCAATCCCACCGACGTCTCGCCAACCGAACGCAAGCTGTCGCCGCGACTGTCAAAGATCTCCAAGCGATCGTCGGCGGTGTTGAGCGCATAAAGATAGCGGCCGTCATCCGACAGCGCCAACGGCCGCACCGGCTCGGTCTCAAAGTTGGTGTAGCCATTGGAAATCATTGACACGTGGGGCCGATGCTCGACGGGTTTCTCAAGTGAGCCAGCGCCGCAGCCGGTCATCATACCGAGACAAAACCCAACGGGAAAAATTAAGAATCGATTGACGAATAACTGCAACTTTGTCGTGCCTAACGTAATGCGTACAATATTCGGGCGTAATCGGTTCGGATAGCGACCGCCGATGCGTTCATGGTTAGCACAATTTCATCTCCTGCGTCGATAACAAGAACGAGTGCGGTGTAATCTAAAGTTCAGCGAAAATTCCACCATGTCCCGGCCTAACCGCAATTTACACCTTCTTTTATCTCGGCCCACCGTATTTAAGGCATGGCCGACCAGGAACTACGCTCGCATGGAAACGGAAAAAGGAGGGCGCTCGATCACTTCGCGCAACGTGGTACGCGTTAGTTATTTAAGAGTTGAAAGAAAAGTGCGCTTGCGGACAGGCGATCCATACGTCGCACGTTGCGCGACGATAACGCTAACGAGAAAAAACTAGAGACGCGCGGGTTCGTACTTACTCAAGTTCCAATTTAGCCTGGGATCGAGCGGTTTGGGAATCTCTTTGCTGATAAACGTCCATCCACTTTCCGAACATCTGCGAGAGTTTCCACTCTTCCATGCGCTTATCCGTAGGTCCGGTGGCGTACGCAAAGGCAATCCGGTCGCCTCGTTTGCTGACGTTTAGCAAATGCGCCGACTGAGCGTCGAGATGCTCGCCAACCATGCGAAGAGGCTGGGCCAGCTTGGTGAAATCGGGAACGCCCGGGGAATTAGGATTGCGCCGCGTTATTCCTGCGGCTTCAAGTTTGAGGAGCCCTTCCGTCGTAAACAGAACGCGTAAAATGCCTGGGCCGACGTCCAAGAACTTTCGGATCGAATACCTTTGCCCCGTTAAACTCTGCCACGAGGTGCGCACCTTGTTCCACAATTCCGCCGCATTTTGCGCGGCCTGCGCGTGACGACGTGGAATACCTAAGGCAAAATAACCAAGTCCCTCGCCTTGCAGATCGAAATCCTCTACTTCGAGCGATTCCAACCCCTGGCCGACGATGCGGAGCTCTTGGCCTATCGACATGGACGTTCCGCTGTTCCGTCTGAGATGGCTTGTTGGCAAGTTCATGGCACTAAAATGACGCAAAAAGTATACCTTGGCTGTAATCGATAAACGAAGGTATTTTTCCCCCGTCTTGGGTCTCAGCTAGGAGTCTCGGTGACCAATTTTGTTCAGCTTCAAAATCCAACCTACTAGGAGGCGATAACCGCTTTGACGATCCCGGCGATTTGCTCGACTTGCATCAGGCTCACATCAGGCTCGCAAGGCAACTCGATCAGATCGGACCAAACTTTGTCCGTATAGGAAAGGTTATCCCAAACGCACATGGAGCAACACGCCAGGCGGTGCACTGGCACATAGCTGCCTTGTATCTCGTAACCCGCATTGCGCAGCGCCATGATGGCGGCGGAGGCAGGATCTTCTGTGCTTCGGTTTTTTGCGACTCTGACGACTTGGGTTAGACATGCCGATCCCGGGCGATGCCGGATCAGCTCCAAACCTTCCTGATCTCCGAGCAATTCGCGGTAGGCTTGGACTCGGGCACGACGGGCTTCGATATTTTTGTGCAGCGACTCGACCAGCGAAAGCGCGACGGCCGCGTTGAGATTCGGGAGCCGTTCTTTTCGATATGAACTCGGTGGCGCTTCAGGATCGCGGGCGTCGGCGCGATAAATCAATTCGTAAATTGGCAACGTCCATCCTCGCCAACGCCGCCAAAAGAGCGTGAGCAAATACTTCTGCAACGTCGGCACTAGCCGCGGCAACATTAAATTAAGACCAGCATGATTGTCTAGAAATCCTCGCCTTTGCGTGATCACCGCGCCACCACCCAGCCCAAAACAAACCTTTTCGGCACCGAAACTTAAAATACCGGCATCGCCGAAGCTGCCGACAGCCTGTCCGTCGATTGTCGCGCCCAACGCTTGAGCCGCGTCGTCGATAACGCGAATGTTTTTCTCGCGGGCAAGCTCAACAATCGCGCCGATCTCGGCCGGATTACCAAAGAGATGCGGCACGATGATCGCCTTGGTTTTTCTTGTTAGCACAAGACTAACCGTCTCCGCGGTTAAATTGAGCTCAGCGCCAACATCGGCGAGCACAGGCACCGCTCCCACCGCTAAGATTGGCCGAACCACCGCGCTGCAGCAAAAAGTCGGAATCACGACTTCGTCGCCAACGCGCACGCCACAAGCACGTAGCGCGAGTTCAAGCGCCAAACTGCCGGAGCCGCACAGCAGCGCATCCGCAACACCCAATTTCTCTACGATTTCTGCTCTGAGCGCCCCGACCTGCGGCCCGTCAACGACGCATCCCGAGATCAAGCTGTGAAAAATGGTTCGGTAGGTTTCGCTGGTCCAATAGGGAACAGCAAGAGGAACACGGGGAAAGGATGCAGGCGGAAAAATGAAGGATAAAAAACTCGGAGCCGACGAATCAGTTACACGTCCGATCACTTCATCTTTCATCCCTCATCCTTATACTTTTTTTGCGACCTTGGAGCCCTGTGCAGTTAATCAATCTTAATCCGACTTCGCCATCTCCTCCGCCACACCTAAATGATAGAGCTTGAATAACTCCAGGGCGTCGTCGGCCGCTTGGAGCGCGCTGGCGCGATTCAAAATAAACTTATCCAACAACGGCACAAATAGATCGCTATGCTTCTCGTCGGCCACGGCGTGGGCGGCGAAGTTCGGCATGTCTTCCCATTTGTAGCCAAAGTCGCGTATCCAACGCAGCCCATCGCGCCGCGAAAGCCCACCGCCTTGATCCATCAGTCGACGGTCGTCGTTGACCCACTCGGTCGCCATCATCGCAATCAGCCCGTCTTGCCAAACTCCCGCACGAGTAATCCATTTCCAGCCGTAAAACGTCGCCATGCTGGTGCGCAGCGGCTTGGCCTTGGCGAAATCGTTGGCACTCAGTCCGATCATGGCGCCTTGGCGAATCAGCAGGTCGTAATGGCCTTTGGAACTGTACTCGTCTTCCACCAGCTCGTCATATTCATGTTCCATCAAGCGTTGACGCATCGGTGGCGCGTCGCAGTTGGCGATCAGATTGGCCCAGCCGTCGCGCCGGCAGCTGACAAAGAGGCTTAATTGCAACAACGCCACGCGCGCCCGCGCCGGCGTCATCTTGACCGAGAAGTATCGTTCCATCTCCGGCGCGGCCATCGTCGCATGGACGCGGGCGGCAATCGCGCTTTCCCAATCAGCCGTCATATGCACCACTTTTACTTCGTCGCCAGGTTGCTGGCCGTGCCAATGCCATCGAGTTTTACGCCGCCGTTCGACTGCGCATCTTGAATCCGCCGCCACTCGTCTTGATAGCCGGCAGTGTGACCGCGAAAGTGCGGCATGACGTAGCGCGCGAACAACTCGTAAGAGCGGCGGATTTTCTCGGTGCCCGGTCCACTCGTGAGTGCTCAACAATAAACCGCCGAAGCCACCGGTCTCTTGCTGCATGCGTTCGATCTGTTTGATCGCGTCGTCGGGCGTACCGATGATCCAGTCGCGCCGGTCGGCGCCGGAGCGCGCGGTGATTTCGCTGAACGGTTGCCCTGGATAGGACTCGTAAGGCGCTTTCAATCCGATGGCGGCGAAATATTCCATGTCGCGACCGATGCTCGCCTCGACATCGCGCCACGCTTCTTCCTTGCTGTCGGCCAAATAAACGCAGCTAGCGATGCGCCAGTTATCGCGCGAGGTCGCGGTACCATGCGTGGCGGCGATGGATTCGACCTTCTGCCATTGCTCGGCTTTGGTCTGGTTGTTCCGGACATTCTTCCCCGCCGGCGATAAGAACAGCATGCCGTACTTGCCGGCCAGCTCAAGGCTGATGGGGTTTCCCGACGACGCGATCGCCAGCTGCATGCGCGGCTGCTGGAACGAGCGCAGCTGCAAGCGCATTTGTTTGAATTTCCAATATTGCCCGTCGTAATCGATCGGCTCCGGCGATTCGAGCAGTCGCACGATGATATCCACCGACTCAGCCATCATCGGATAGAGTTTTTCGTTGGGCAGGCCGAAAAGAACCTTGTCCGTAACCAAAGCGCAAGGGCCGACGCCGAGTATCGCTCGCCCACGCGTCAGATGATCGAGAAACGCCATCCGCTCAGCGACGTAAAAGGGATGATGAAACGGCGCGCTGATTACCGAGGTGCCGAGGCGAATGCGATGCGCCTGAGCCGAGGCCTTAGCCAACGCCATCTCCGGCGCTGGCATCGTCTCCCAACCGCCGGAGTGATGCTCACCGATAAAGAACTCGTCATAGCCAAGTTCGTCGGCGAGGTGAATTAGCGAGATGTCGCGGTCGAATGCCAAAGACGGATTTTCCGTCGGATGATGCAGCGGCATCATGAATAAGGAAAACTTCATAGTCCCAGTCCTTTTCAATGATCTGTACTGCGGAACCAGCCCAGGGAGCAAGTGCATTCACGCAGCAGGTTGATTTTCGGCAATGTGGCGAGATAAACCGCCACTCGTTAGGGAGATTACCCGTCGTGCTGAACGGCTTTTGTCGGCAAAGGCAAGCGTTGACAATATCGGGCAGGTTTCCGATATTGCAATTGATTTGGGCATTAGTTTTCGAACCTGTCGCCGAGATAACCCGCCGGCATTTGTCGTTATCTACAGCGGTTGAATTAATAGCTTGCCTGACCGCAGACGGTCATGCGAACCGGTCGGCGCTCAAGGCACAATTCGCGCCGCATTAGTTTAGCTGCACGAGCATTCCCCAGTCGTGAGAATGAGAGTGGTTCAATGATGGAAGTGAGACCCCAAGGTCATGAATCTTGACGACTATGAGAAGAAGTATTTTTTCGATCTACGAAGCGTTCGCTGAAACGGTTCGGTTCATCTTGGAGAAGGCGTTATTTGCTGCCGAAACGCCGCCCCGGCCCCACATCACGCACGAGGGCGACTATGCCAGCGAACACTACCAAGAAGAGCGGTAACCACATCCATTACCACAAAGACGGTATCATTTGGGCGCGAGGTCAACTTCGCGGTGGTATCGCAAGGACGGATCGCGGATGCGGTCGGGCAGCTTCGCGAACGGCAACAGGTTGGCGAGTGGATGACCTACGCCAATGACGGCCGCGTCGTCAAAGTTACAGTCATGAAGCCGAAGGGCTCGGCTCCAAAGCGAAAGAGCGCGCGAAAGAAATGACGTGGAGTTCCTTTCGCGCGCAACCAAAGGGGGCTCTGCACGCGTCGCTGGCGCGCCGCAGCCGGCGCGGCTGAGCGCGGGTGTTTTAGCCAGCATCCTGATGAATTCCAAGATTCGCAAGATTCTCCTCGCCACGCATATCACGGTCTCGGTCGGATGGATCGGTGCACCATCTCGGCCGGGACCGGATCAGTCATGCCTTCTTCGCGTCGAGGTGTGATTCCGCGCGTACTTCTTGCTCTCCGCCGAAGTAGACTACACCGCGGCGACGCTGAGAACACCGGGTTCGGAAATTTCTCTTTCAAAAATTTCCACCTCAGCGTCCGCCGCGCCTCCGCCGCAACCATTCTTCCCAAATCTAGCGCTTGATCTGCCCGCCGGCGGTCGTCACCGTGATATGCGACATCGGCGAATCTGCCGACGCGCCATGCCAGTGCCGTTCACCAGCTTTGATATGCACGATATCGCCCACGCTAATCTCGCGCTGTTCGGTCTCCGTGGCGGCGAGCCCCTTGCCTGCCGTCACCACAAGAATCTGATCGCAGTCGTGCACATGCCATCCTGTGGTCGCGCCGACGCGGAAGTTCACCACGCTGGAGCGAAAATTATCCGACTGCCCGTCGCCGATCACCGTTTGCCGCGTTCGGCTCACCGACCCACCGGTCCAACCGGCAATCGGTGTCGCCGTGTCCATTGGCGTTTCCTTAAGTTCGTTGATTTTAAGCACACGCATAGTGTCTCTCCTTTCACGACCTCGCCACAACTACACCGGAGGCGCCGAACAGGTCAAGCGCAGATTCGCGATCGTCGATCGCGTTGAGATTCGTGATTGCAATCAGAGCCGACGCCGTTTGTAGTGTTGACAGTCCGCTAGCGAGGCGGTTATGACGGCAATCACTATGATCGCTACCGCCCGGATATTTGTGCTCGCGATTTTGACGTTGGCGCTAACACCACACACACGCGCCGCCGAGAAGATCCGCATGTCAGTCTCGGGCAGTTACAACATGATCTTTCTCGCCGCCGGCGTGGCCCAGCACAAGGGCTTCTTCAAAGACGAAGGATTGGATGCCGACATCGTCGTCATGAGCGCGCCGGCATCACTCGCCGCGCTGTCAAATGGCGATATCGACTACACGCTGCTCACTGGCTCGGTGATCCGCGCCGCGATTCGCGGCCTCCCCGTCCGCATCGTCGCCGGGCTAATGAGCAGCTCCGCCCACGTTTTCCTCTCACGGCCAGAAATCAAAACCATCAAGGAACTTTCCGGTAAAAGGATCGGCCTCGCCGGCTTTGGCGACGCTACTCACGTCCTCGCGCGAACGATTCTCGCAAAGCAAAGCATCGACCCAGATAAAGACGTTCAGTTCATCGCACTCGGCTCCGACTCCGGCCGCTTCACCGCCTTGCAACAAAATCTCGCCGACATGGTCGTCACTTCACCGCCGTGGGATTTCGAAGGTAAAAAGCTCGGCTTCAACATCCTGACGCGCGCCCATGAGCATGTGAACTATCCCCTCGCCGGCGTCGGTGTGAATCAAAAATCGCTGCAAACCAATCGCGCCCAAGTGAAACGGGTGATCAAGTCCTTAGTCAGAGCCAACCGCTTCATGCGCGAGAATCGCGAAGAGTCCGTCAAGACCCTGATCGCCTGGGGCAAAGGAAAACCAGAACACGCCTACGCGTCCTACGATGCCACCGTAAAAATCATCAGCCCCGACGGCGGCATCCCTGACGACGGATTGAAGATACTGATCGATCAAGCGAAGCGAGATGTGAAAGTCATCCGCGAGGTGGCGCTAAGTGAGGTTACGGACTTTACAGTGCTGAGAGAAGTGCAGAAAGAGTTGGGGCTGCGCTGAGTATTTTCCGGTGGACGTAGAAAAACTGACTTCGCTCTAGGAGTTTACAAATGCTGGCACTCGAGGTTGTGCTGAATGGTGACAGAATCGCTGTAGCGGGAGCCGACGATCTCAACGTACTTACTGGAATGGTAACCGCCGTTGGCAAACTAGGACGCACGGCCTCAGGAACCAAGTCGCAGCCAAGAGGTTATGACATTCGCTTGAGTGTGGGAGGGCTCACAGGCAGGCAGGGGGGAATTCCTAACGAGCATGTTCGCTGGGAGGAGATGAAAAAGTTGACGGTTGGCGATGAAGTTTTGATCCGCGTACTTCGCGCCAGGGTCGCAGATCCGCCGAACCACTTAATTGCAGCTGAGCCAAAGCACAGCGAACGAAATGAACGTCAAGAGTTCAAGTGGGTCAAGTCTCGCTACCTTAAGCTTCGTCGGAAATATGAGCGCACTCGAGCTAACCCGCGCAGCAAGGAACGCTAACGCGACACCGCTATGCTTTGGCTTCCGGAAGTTAGTGGCATCGCACATTTTGGATCCTGTGGACCGGTCTTGATCAACCGTGGTTTCTGAGTCCTCCGCCCAAAGCCTGCCATGCTAGCCCATCCTTTCCGCGTCCTCTCAGTCATCCCGCCAATGACGCAGCTCAACACGCCGTATCCTTCAACGGCTTACCTCACCGGCTTCCTGCGCTCGCGCGAAGTCGACGCAGTGCAAGAAGATCTAGCGCTGGGCTTAGTTTTAAAACTTTTTTCCACCGAGGGACTGTTATCGATTCGAACGTGTATGGAGAACATCCCGAAGCGCAAGCGCTCGCCAATCGTCAACGCGTTTCACCGCCAATTCGATCGCTATCTTTCGACGATCACACCCACCATAGCGTTCTTGCAGGGGCGCGACCCGACTCTGGCGCATCGCATCTGCAGCCGGCAGTTTCTTCCGGAAGGGCCGCGCTTCAAGCCCATCGATTTCTATCTCGAAGACGGCAACGACGATCCGCTGGCCTGGGCGTTCGGTACACTCGGAGCGCAAGATCGCGCGCGCCACCTGGCCACGCTTTATCTTGATGACATCGCCGACGTTTTGCGCCATGCAGTCGATCCGCGTTTTGAGTTTGTCCGCTACGCCGAATCGCTCGCGCAAAGCCAACCTACCTTTGATCCTCTCGCCGAGGCGCTAGCGGCGCCGCTAAACCTGGTCGACCATACCCTGCGTGACCTGACACTCGACGCCGTGACGCGCCACACGCCCAATCTCGTCCTATTATCGGTGCCGTTCCCAGGATCGGTTTACGCCGCATTTCGCATCGCTCAGGCAATCAAGGCGCACGACTCATCCATCGTCACCGCGTTCGGCGGCGGCTTTGTGAACACCGAGTTGCGTGAGCTGAGCGAGCCGCGCGTGTTCGACTTTTTCGATTACGTGACCTTGGATGACGGTGAGCGGCCGATCCTCGCCTTACTTGAGCACCTGCAAGGCAAGCGACCGCAAAGCGGTCTGGTTCGCACCTTCGTTCGCAGTACCGATAAACCAGGGGTCCGCTACATCGACGGCAATGAGTCCGACGTGCCGTTCGCCGAAGCCGGCACGCCGACGTGGGACGGACTTCCACTGAATAACTATTTATCGTTTCTCGACATGCTCAACCCCATGCACCGCCTGTGGTCCGACGGGCGATGGAACAAGCTGACCGTCGCGCATGGTTGCTACTGGAAGAAGTGCAGTTTTTGCGACGTCAGTCTGGATTATATCTCGCGCTTCGATAGCCTCGCCGCTGAGACCTTGGTCGACCGGATCGAAACGATCATCGCCGAAACCAAACAGACAGGATTTCATTTCGTCGACGAAGCCGCACCGCCTAAAGCACTGAGGTCGCTCGCCGGCGAACTCAAGAAACGCAATCTGGCGATCTCATGGTGGGGCAATATTCGCTTCGAGAAGTCGTTCACTCCGGCGCTCTGCCAGGAACTAGCCGACAGTGGCTGCATCGCGATCTCCGGCGGGCTCGAAGTCGCTTCCGACCGCCTGCTTAAACTGATGAAAAAGGGCGTCACGGTGGAGCAAGTCGCCAGAGTGACGCGCGCGTTTTCCGACGCCGGCATCTTGGTTCATGCTTATTTGATGTACGGCTTCCCCACGCAAACCGTACAAGATACCGTTGACGCCCTCGAATGTGTCCGCCAACTGTTCGAAGCGGGCTGTATTCAGTCAGGCTTCTTTCACCGCTTCACCTGCACCGTCCACTCACCGGTTGGAAAGAATCCAGAACAATACGGCGTCACACTTCTACCCTTGCCGAAAATCTCATTCGCGAAAAACGATGTTAGGTTCATCGACTCCACCGGCGTCGACCACGACGCTCTCGGCATCGCGCTTAACAAGGCGCTATATAATTACATGCACGGCATCGGTCTCGACGCCGATGTACGAACCTGGTTCTCCGGCCGCGTCCCGCGCAGCAAAGTGGCGCGCGGCTTTATCGCGCGGGCGCTTGTCGGAGCTCCATAGGTTTAACCGCGTGGATGTCTGAATGGCGAAATCACTCTGATCAAATCCATCAACGCGTGTCGAATTAGCTGAGCGCAATCACCGCCTCCAATGGCAATCGCAGGGAGCACCAACTTAAAAGGCGCTCAGATCGATGCGAGGGTGAGAGTGAAGGGTTGTCGGTGTGAGACTTCGCCAGATTAATACGGGAGCACAAACTTATGCCGCGGCTTGAATTTTGGTTTGACTTCGCAAGCACTTACTCGTACCCAGCCGCCATGCGCATCGAAAAGCTGGCTCAGGCGGCAGGAGTTACGGTTGATTGGAACGCATTTTTGCTCGGCCCGCTATTTCGCGAGCAAGGCTGGAACGATTCTCCCTTCAACCTATTCGCCGCAAAAGGAAAATATATGTGGCGAGATTTACAGCGTACTTGTGCAGCTCTCTCTATTCCTTTCGTGCGTCCATCAATGTTCCCCCGCAATGGCGTGCTTGCAGCACGGGTGGCTTGCCGGTTTGCTTCCGAACCCTGGATAGCCGGCTTCGCGAAGGCGGTCTTCCACGCCAATTTCGGGGAAGATCGAGAAATTTATGATCCCGAAGTAGTGGTTGCCTGTCTTAACGGTCTCGGTCTCGACGGCCAACTCGTCCTTGAGCAAGCGCAAACTGCGGAGAGTAATGCGCTACTCCGCGCACAAACCGAAAAGGCCAAAAGTCTCGGCATTTTTGGCGCGCCGTCTTTTCTAATCGGCGAGGAATTATTTTGGGGCAACGATCGTTTAGAAGAGGCACTTGCGTGGGCGAGACTGCATTCTTAGTTCAGCCTCATAGCCAGCAGAAACGATCGGATAGGCGCTAGATCAGTCGAATCGTAGATTTTTCTCGAATACTGCTGTTTGTCGGGATATTTCACACTTCGCGAGATACGAAAGCAGCCAAGGAAGTAGCTGGTATCATCAAGCCCCAATCAATTCGCCCACCCACCTTCCGACACCACCACCCGATTACCTTCCGGATCGTTAAACTGAACTTGTCCCAGTGCTGGTTCGGAAATCGCCACGCCACCATCCTGCAAGCGCTTCTTGAGACTGGCGACCTCGCTGACCTGGATGCCAAAGTATTGCACGCCATTTTTCGGACGCACTTGCGACTTCGTCAACATCAGCGTCACAGTTCCGTCGCTCAAACGGATGTTGCCTTCTCCATCACGGTCAACAGTATTTAATTCGAATTGTTGCTTGTAGAATTCGCAGGCCTTATCCGGATTCGGCACCTGTACCGCGAGCAGTCGCACAGCCGGGAGCTTTTTCTCTTCTCTACCCAAATAGCCGCGCGACGACAGATCGACGTTGTTGCCCCAGGGATCAATGAAACGGACTTCGGCGGGCCGCGCTGCTTCGGGACCGGAAACGCCGGCGGAGATTTGCGGATTCGCGCCGCGCGTCAAACCGGCGGGAAGTTTGGCCACCGCTGTATCCAAGTTATCCACCATGAAACCATAGTGATGAATCCCTACCGTCAACTCAGCTTCACTGCCATCCGTTCGGTGGGTTCCAGAAACAGCCGCCGTCACCGCGGCTTGTTGCAAGAAAGCCAGATTGAACAGCGGATCGATCACCATGCGCGAGCCGCTGGGAAACACTTTGCACTCCTCGAAGCCAAAATACTTCTGATAGAAATCGCTGAGCAGCTTCGGCTCCTTTGAAATAAACGCGATATGTCTCAACTTGCCCATGGGTCACCTCTGTCAAGTTTGGTCTCGTTAGAATTTGGCCATGATTTGTCTGTCCATATAACACTTCTAGTCGAATTAAAAACCATCAACAACTTTCTCTTCCAATTCCGGCGCGGAAAACATCCCGGCGAATGGATGAAAGTGATGCTCAGCCAGCCACACGGACTCGAAGCCTATTGCTTCGGCATACGCGACTTGCTCGACGAGAGTGCGAAAACGCTCGGCGCCTTCGGCGCGGCTCGCCGGAAGCGACGACGGCAAGTAAAAAAGCCCGTAACGCATGGCCGGACCATATGCCAGGGTTGCGCAATTGACAAGTTTTTCTAAGCCGGCTGTGAGAGCAAAGCTCGGTCGCAAATCTTGCCTAGACTTTCAAACCCGCCTGGGTTAATGGGGTTGTCAAAACTCATTCGGCGAAGGAAGAAGACTCTAATGTTCACCAGCCAGTGGTCCACTTCGGAACGCAAATACGATGTCATCGTCGATCGTGATGTCAAAGTTCCCATGCCCGATGGCACTTTGCTCGACGGCGACATTTATCGTCCCGCGTCGGACGAAAGGTTTCCGGTGATCCTCGGCGTCCATGGCTACAACAAGGACCTTCAATCACCGCCGATGCGACCCGTAGGCTTCACGCCGATGCGCGGTTACATGGAAAGCGGCGATTCGACTTTTTTCGCCCGGCGCGGTTACGTCCATGCGGTATTCAACTCACGCGGCACGGGCAAGTCCACGGGTTTCTACCAGCTCATGGGACCACTGGAAGTGGAAGACGGCTGCCATCTCGTCGACTGGTTGGCAGTGCAACCGTGGAGCAATGGCGACCTCGGCATGTTCGGCGTTTCGTACTACGCGCGGCTGGCCAAAGCTATCGCCGCAACGGGACCGAAGCCGTTGAAGGCGATTTTCTCGCCCTTCGCCGGCACCGACGACTATCGCCATCGCTGTTACCACGGCGGGATTCTTGCCCACGGATTTATCACCCACTGGCGCAACAGTTTACACCTCCCCAATTATCGGAGTCTCTTCAAAGAGCAACATGGCGAAGCGGCTTACAAAGAAGCCATCGCTCAAACGCTCCGCGACGAAGAAATTGCCGCGGTGCCAGGATTACGGGAAGCGCTGCAAAATCCCGGCGCCGGGACCAACGCGTTGATCGTCGACATGCTGCTTCACCCCTTCGACGGTCCATTCTGGCGCGAACGCAGCGCGAGAGATTCGCATGGAAAAATTCCCGCGTATCTCGGCGCCTGCTGGGGCAACTACGGTCTGCATCTGCCGGGCGCGTTCACTGCGTGGCGAGAGTGGCAGGGACCGAAGAAGATGGTCATCGGTCCGCCGATCTATCTCGATCGTCCGGTGTATCAGTACCAAGATGAAGCGCTGCGTTGGTTCGATCACTGGCTCAAGGGCATCGATAATGGAATTATGAATGAGCCGCCGATCCGCTGCTTCATCCCGCCCACCGGCGAATGGAAAAATCTAGCTGACTGGCCGCCGTCCGAAGCGCGCTGGACGACATTCTATCTGCACAAAGATGGAATCCTGAGCGAGCACGAGATGTGGCCGGGCGAAGGCTCGGACTCATTCGACGAATCGAGCTTCGAGCACGGTGCGCTGACTTACACAACGCCGCCGCTGGTGGAAAACACCGAAGTGCTCGGCCCGAGCGTGCTGACGCTGTATGTTTCGGTTACCGATACCGACGCGTTGTTGTTCGCGACCCTGCTATTGATCGACAAGGAAGGCAAAGACCATGAACTGACGCGCGGTTGGCTGCGCGCGTCGCAGCGCCGATTGCGCGCGGAAAGTAAACCGTGGCAGCCAATTCAAGCGCATGAGTCGAGGGAGGCGTTGGAGCCGGGAAAAATCTACGAGCTAAAATTCACCATCGTCGCCACGGCGCGCTTGTTCCAAGCTGGCGAGCGCATCGCGCTGCGTGTTAAAGGCGCAGACGACGAGCCGGCGGCAAACTCGTTACAAGCGCTGGCGCGCAACCACCTGCGCCGCCCGCGGCCGTTGCGCATCACGATTCATCACGACGAGGCGCATCCATCGCATCTAGATTTGCCGATCACGCGCGGGAATCTCATCGGGACATTTTTCTCGGGCGGAGACATCAGCTCCTTCGGCTTGTCACACTGACGCGAATGGACTTATCGCCACTTCTTCGGCAGTGTTGCTCTCAATAAGAACATCAGCGCACACTTAAGCAGTTTAAAGCTTGAGCAGCTTTCTCGCATTACCCTCGAGAATCAATTGTTTTTCTGTCTCGCTACAAGGCAACTGGTCGACCTTGTCGACGCACTGCCAGTCGCCGAGCGCGTAAGGAAAGTCGGTGCCAAGCAGCAGACGTTCCGCGCCGACTTTGTGCCGGAGAAAGTCGAGGGTATCGATGTCGTAAACTAGCGTGTCGAAATACAAGTTCTTTAAATACGCGCTCGGCGCCGCCAAACAAGTTGGCGCATTAGCCCGACCGGTACGTCGAGTCGCCTGTTTCCCAGTGGCAAACTCTCGGTCGAAACGGCTTACATGATACGGGAAAAACCCGCCACCGTGGCAGGTACAAAGTTTTAGATTGGGAAATCTATCGAATACGCCGCTGAAAATCAGTAGTCCAAGGGACAGCGTCGTGTCAGCCGGATTGCCGCAGACCAGACGCAGACCATACGAACTCATAAGTTCCGTGCCAGCGGGATTATCTGGATGCATGAAGACGAGCACATCTAACTCCTGCGCTTTTGCCCAAAACGGATCAAAATCCTCGCTCTCATAGTAGCGATGGTTCACATTGGTAGCGATGTAGGCGCCGCAAAAATCGAGTTGGGTGACCGCGTGTTCCAGGACTCGCGCCGCCCGCGCAGGTTCTTGAATCGGCACCGCGGCCATGGCGGTAAACCGGTCGGGATATTTTCTGAGGAACTCTTTGACGCATTCGTTATAGATCCGGCACCAGCTCTCCGCTTGTTCGCCTGTGAGATCATAGCCGAGGAACTGGGTGCTCGGATCGAGCGCAGCCAGCGCAATCTTGCCGTCCTTCATCATCTTCAAACGCCGATCGACATCGGTCAGCCCATCGAGCAACGGAAAACTTGGCCCACTGGCAAAGGATATGCGGATGGTTCCGTCCTTGTCTTCGGCAACGTCTACGCCAAGCGCTTTGCCATGTCGCTTCGCCTCGTCGATCACTTCCTGTGGAACATAATGATGATGGATATCGATGGCGCCTGCCTGCATGAAACTTCTCCTAGAATTCGACCGCTGGGAATAAACTCTTTCGTTGCCCCGTCGGAACCATATGTCAGCTTGCCTCCAGACGACAACTCTTGGCCATGTGCCATCGAGCGCGATTTGACTTTGCCAGTGTTTTGCGGAATGTGATAAGCAATCATCAGTTCCTCGTTCACGCACGCGGACTCAACTCGTACGGAGGTGATTCATGACCTATCCGAAGATAAAAATGGAGAAACCCAGCGTATATAACGGGCTGGATTGGCTCGTCGCGCTAGACGAAGGTTTGTTCGCCAACCAAGGACTTGAGGTCGAATTGGTCGCGCACGGTGGCGAGAAAGAAACCAAGATCGACGTCACCGACTGGAACAAAGTGCGTTCCAACGCCGGCCACGCCGAAGCGATGGAGCGCGGCAGCGCGAACATTTTCAACGCCTGTGAATGGGGCAACTATCGCCGCTCGCAGGATACCGGCGTCGGCTGCCGGCAGTTGGGCCGGCGCGCGTCGATCGTCGCCGGCGCCGTCGCTGTGCCGCCGCACTCCGACGTCTACACGCCGCAACAGTTGGCCAACAAAACCATCGCCGTCCCCTTTCACGCCGGCACGCATTACTTGACGCTGCAATTACTCGAAGGCTTCGTGCCGCGGGATATGATCAAGCTCGTCAGCAGCGGCCGGCCCTCGGAGCGCTACCGCGCCATGATGAGCGACAAGGTCGATGCGTGCAGCGTGCGCGAGCCCTGGATCACCGTAGCGGAAAAGAACGGCTGCCGGCTCATCGTCCAAGGGTTTTATCACGGCACGGATAGCGCGACGCCGGAGATCGGCGCCGATGCCTACGCGGCGCTCAATCGCGCCCTCACCGAAGCGGTACGCCGGATCAACGCGGACAAACGGAGTTACCTGCATTACTTTATCGACAACGAAAAGGGCGACGAGGTGAAAGCTCTGAGCCTCGATGACTTCAATCTCAATCGCATTGTCTTCGTCGAGCCGGGAAAACCGATTCCGCACGAGCAGTTAATGCGCACCTATGACTGGATGGTGAGCTGGAACTTAATCGATGCCGGTCACGAAGTTCAGGATCTGGTTAATACCCGAGTGATGGCACCCGCGTAGTTTCTGATGAATTCTGCGACCTCCGTGTCTCTGCGTGGAGTGAATTCGGATGACTCACCGCGGAGGCGCAGAGATCGCAGAAAATCAGAATTAGAAAAACCTCTGCGTACTCAGCGTCTCCGCGCTGAATTTTCTTCCCCTTCGTCGCGCCGATGGCTACTCGATAATTCCCGCCGCGTGCAGCTGTATCTGGTTCGTTCCCGGCAAACCGAGCGCCATCAGGTGCACCGCCGGCCGTTTGTCTTTGTCGGGAAACGTTTCCAGTAAATTCTTCATCACCACGCTATGGGCGCGATAATCGCGCAGCATGATGCTTAGATGGCCGACGGAATCGGGCGATGCGCTGGCCTGTGTCATCAGCGCGCGCAAATTTTGAAACGCCAGCTCCGCCTGGCGCTCAAGCGTCTCGACCTGCTTGCCGGTTTTGGGATCATAACCGCCGATACCGGAAGAGAAAAAGTTTTTGCCAACCGTCGCGCCCAGAGGAATTGGATCGTGATGGCCGACGCCGGGGACTTCGAAGTTCTTGCGTTTTCCGCCCAACGCCGCGGCGAATTGAAGTTGCACCAGCGTCTCCCGCCCTTTGAGTTCGTCGTACATGATAGTTTTCCGCGCCGGCCGATCGCCGTCGCGCGGAAACATTTTCAGCCACGCATCGATGAGCGCCGGCTGATCGGTTTTGTCGCGCAAGAAGACCCACACCAGACCGATGTCATCCGTCGTGCCGCCGGCTTGCTCCACCAGCGCGCGCATGTTTTGAAAGGCCTGATCCATCTGCTCGACGGTGCCGGCCACCTGCTTATTGGTCTTTGGATCCTGACCGCCGAGCACCGACGAATACACCATGTTGCCCGTCTTGGTTCCCATTGGCAGCGGATCGCGATGTGACAATCCGGGAATCTCCAAGGGCTGGCGTTTGGCTCCAGCCACCGCGAACGCCTGAAGCTGAACAAACACTCGGTCCGGCAGCGGATACGTCGTCGTCTTTCGCGCCGGGCGGTTGTGTTCCTCAGGAAAGGTTTGCAGCCACGGCTTGTTGATCAATTGTCGCCCGCTCGCGTCGCCGATAAAAACCGTCACATGTGCGATGTCATTTGTCGTCAGTCCGGCCTGTTCGACCAATCGCTTCATGTTGGCGAAGGCGAGCTCAAACTGTTTTTCCGCACTGTCGCCCAACCCGCCGTCGGCCCCATCCCGTCCTTCGATGGATGACGAGAAAAACACATCGCCGATACGCACCGCCATCGGTGTCGTCGGTTCGGAAGTTAGTTGCGGTAGGTAGATCGCTTGCTTATTCATCGCATGCTCCTTATTCGAGCGCTCGCGCTCAAAGCTTCAAAGCGTCGAGACCAATCTTTGCCATGTCGACATCGCGCTGACGCGGACTGCCGCCTGAGGCGATCGCGCCAACGATTTGTTTATCCACGCGCACCACCAGGCCGCCTTGCAAGGTCGTCAACGACCCGTCGTCATAGTCGCTGAGCGTTCGCCCCGCGTCCTGCATGTCTTTTTTGAACGCCAACGTATCCCGGCCCATAACCGCCGCGGTGTAAGCTTTACGAATTGCGTGGCGCAGCACGCGGGCGTGCGCTCCATCCATTCGGGCGCAAGCGATGAGTTCGCCGTGATTGTCGACCACCGCAACGGCAACGGCGCGGCCATCGAGCTTCGCCTGCTCGAACACGGCGGCGATCGCTCGTTGCGCTTCGTCCAATCCTAAGGAAAGTTGTGGCAGCATTTATTCCTCCAACTAGCACCAAAATAATCGATGTAATTAATCCGCAACCATTGCAAGTGCCGAAGCAGTTAATCGAAACTCCGAAATCTATACCCGGACGTATACTTCAGGGTCGCGCGAATGACAAGTTAATCTTGTTGACAAATACCGTTTCAGACGCTGCGCCAAATGGCTAGTGTGTCCGCGTGTTAATCGTTCAATGCGGACGGCGATTCTACCTGCGCGCCTCTATCGAAATGTTTCCTATACCACGGGCTCAGCAGGCTGATCACTCCGAAGCACGTCGATCCGACCGCGATGGCCACGGGAACTCCCGCGATACTGCCGATCGAACCAATAAACAATGCGCCTAAGGAGCGAAAGCCCAACTCCATGTTATAGAGCCCCATCGCCCGGCCGCGGAATTCATTGGGCACGTTGAGATGGATCACGGAGAGCCCGGTGGAACGGAAAATCATCGTCATGATACCGGTCAGCACGAGCGCGACGACAGAGAACGGCAACCAGGTCGAATAGGCGAACACAATCAAACATAGGGCCAAACCCAACGATGCGGCGCGCAACAGCCCGAGCTGATTTTTCACCGCGCCGAAGCTGATCAAACCCACCCCTCCCAGAACATTCCCCGCGGCAAAGCTGCCTCTCAGCACACCCAAACCGGTGGGACCGATGTTCAATATGTCTTTGGCAAACACAGGAAAGAAACGATTGAACGGCAAGGCCAAGAAAAACGAGAAAAGTTGAATCGACATCACTTCCAATATCAACGGTTGATGCCACATGAAGCGCGCGCCTTCCACGATGTCTTTGCGAATATCGAGAATCCTGCGCTCATCGCCACGACGCGGCAACTCGATCGATAGGAGACTGAAGATGATGGCGCAAAAACCAATCGCGTTGATAAAAAACACCGCCTCGATGCCCAACCAAACGATCAGCATGCCGCCAAGCAGCGGACCGATGACCTGACCGGTATTATTACCGACGCTGTTTATCGAAATGGCGCTGACCAGGCTGTCCTGGGGAACCAAGTCCGGAATGACCGTTTGGCGGGTAACACGACCGAGCGGCGCGACTAAACCGTCGAGGACCGCCAGGACGACGATATGCCAGAAAGCGATCACATGAGTCGCGACGAGACAGCCGTAGGACGCCGCCAACATCATTTGAAACACGTACACGCCGATAAGAATTTTTCTCCGGTCGACACGATCGGCCACCGCACCGAAGATCGGCGCCAGCACGACGCGGGATGGCCCCTTACAAAAAGCGACTAATCCTAAGAGAAACGGCGACCCGGTCATGATAAACACGAGCCAGTCCTCGGCGACTTCTTGCATGTCTTCACCAATGCGGGTGACCATGGAACCGGTAAAAAAAACACGGAAGTTTCGATGTCTGAGCGCGTTGGACATTTTTCAATTTGCAGCGAGCACGACCGACGGTGTGCAATCGAAGTCTGAGCGCTAACTCTAGGTAGGCATGGCGCAGCGCGTCGGCGAATTACCCGGCACGTTATCGCTGAGTTTGGCTAGTATCAAGCAAGGTAGCCGACTTATCGACCAGAAAACAAAGAAGGGGCGACCGCTCATCACGGTTGCCCCTTCTCGCCAGTCTTATTTCGAATTGAAACTTAGCCTTCGATAATCTTTTTATACTTGTTGTAAATCTTGTCGCGCAGCTCGGGCGAAGATTCGGCGACCGGCGGGAAATCTTTCATCCACTCGAACGGACGACAGGCATCGATCACGGCGCGGGAGTTAAATCCCTTCTTGCCCGGTTGAATGCGCGGATCGAGCGGGCCGCTCCAGCAGCGGCGCAGAATTTCGATGGACTCGACTGGGTCTGAGCGAGTGGCCAATGCCCAGAGGACATCGAAAGTATTGGTCGGGTCGATGTCTTCGTCGACGACGATCACATAGCGACCGAGATATGCACCGGCGTGGACTTGCGACGCCACGAGCATCGCTTGGCGGGCGTGGCCCGGATAACGTTGCTTGATCGAAATGATGTTCAACAAGCGGCCGCCGCCGGCTTCGTGGCACCACACACCCCTCACGTCAGGAACGCCGGCTTTTTCGACCTGTTCCCAGATCAATGACGCCTTCACCATGCATTTGGCGATGGAATAATCTGACGGCGGGCGACCGGGTCGGGCGCAGCAAAGAATAGGATCGTTTCTGTAATAAACATTTTCGACCCGGATCACCGGCTCTGGCCGGCTGGAGCTGGCGTAATAACCGGTCCACTCACCAAAGGGACCTTCAGTCTTGCGATCGGTTGGATCCATCCAACCTTCGATGACGATTTCAGCGTTGGCGGCGAACGGGAGTCCCGTGGACTTGCCCTCGATGACTTCTATAGGTGCACCCTTGAGGCCGCCCGCGTAGTCGAATTCCGACACGCCGTAATCGATCTCATTACCCGAAACCATGAACAGAACTGGGTCCTGACCGACCGAAACAACAACTGGGCAGGGTTTGCCGCGCTCGAAATATTTGTTGCGCTGGATGCTGCCGTGTTTGCCGGGCGAGATGTAGAGGCCCATGCTTTTGCCGTCATGAACCATGCCGCGGTAGGCGCCGAAGTTGACCCAACCTTCATCGGGATCGCGCGTCGTCACCAGGCACGCAGTGCCGATGAAACGGCCGCCGTCGAGCTCGTGCATGAAGGGCACGGGGAATTTGAGCAAATCTACTTTGTCACCGGAGTCGACGTTTTCCAGAATCGGACCCTTGGTCACAACCTTATGCTTGATCGGTTCATGATTGACGAGCTTCTGGCGGAACGCGCGCACCAGATCGAGGTTCGACAGATTCATGTCGAGACCGAGGTTGAGGGCCATTCTCTTGAACGACGCGTTCTGTGCGAACAGGGTGCGAAAACCTTTGGGATAACCAGGAACGTTGTCGAATAGAACCGCAGGCGTGCCGGTCTTGGATTCACGGGCGAAGATCTCCGCCAATGTACCCATTTCGAGATTCCAATCGACGCCATCGACTTTTTTGAGTTCTCCGAGACTGTCGACGATTTCGAGCCAGTCGCGCAGGTCGGTATACTTGGGGGTTTTGCCCGCTTTCATATCGTCTTCGGCTAGCTTTCTAGCCTCTAGTGCTGTCATTTAGATGATTCTCCTTTCAAATACTTCGTTGGGTCGCATTCTATGCCCCCAACATCGATTCATCAATACCTTCCTTGTCGTCGGCCGGTAGACCGTTGCAGCTCGCCGGATCCAAGTGCAAGTAAACTTTATCGCCCGGGCTCACCGAATTAAACGGATGGGTATGCACGGCGAGCAAAGTGTCGCCGACAGCGACCTTACACTGATAGGCATCCCCCATAAAAATAGCTTCCTTGACAATCCCCTCCAACACGTTCTCCAAGCCCTGGGGTTTTTCCTTGTACAGTGGAATGTTTTCCGGCCGGATCGAGATCACCGCCGGTTGATCCTTTTTCAAACCTGGCGCTGGGATAAAGCTCAAAATACCTTTATTGGTTTCCATCTTGCCCGGTCGCGAGTCGCCGTCGACTTCGAGCACTTTGCCATCGATCAGATTGGTCAGACCCAAAAATGTCGCGGTAAAGCGCCGCTTCGGACGGGTATAAAGCTGATGGGGCGCGCCGATTTCGATCAACACCCCGCCGTGCATGACCGCGATCTGGTCGGAAATCGCCAAGGCCTCAGCCTGATCATGGGTTACGAAGATCGTCGTGATGCTGGTGCGCCGTTGCAACGACTTGATCTCCGAGCGCATTTGCACGCGCAGCTTGGCATCCAAGTTACTCAGGGGCTCGTCCAAAAGCATCACCTGGGGCTCGTTGATGAGCGCGCGGGCAAAGGCGACGCGCTGTTGCTGGCCACCAGAGAGTTTTGGCGCCGGGCGGTCTTCCAACCCGTCGAGGCCGACGATCTTGAGCACATCGCTCACTCTTTTTTTGATTTCATCTTTTGATTTGCGCTGGATGGTCAGTGGATACGCGACGTTTTCGGCAACCGTCATATGCGGCCAAATTGCGTAGGACTGAAACACCATGCCGATGGGCCGTTTGTTGGTCGGCACATAAACGCGCTCTCCCGAAGCGTAAACGGTTTGGCCGCCGATGCTAATTTTACCGCCGTCGGGCCGCTCCAAGCCGGCCACGCAACGTAACGTCGTCGTCTTGCCGCAGCCGCTGGGGCCTAAAAAAGTGTAGAGCGAACCTTCGGGGATGTTCAGCGAGACACCTTTTAAAACGTGGACGCGCTCTTTGTCCTCGCCGAAAAATTTCTCCAGGGACTCTATTTGGACCATGTCTTTTTTCTCTGCCATTTTTCTTCCCCTTCCGAAGCCAACGCCCGCGAGCGCAGCCGTAGAAACTGATTTTCGAGTGATTATTCAGCGATACCGATCTTAGCGCCAAGCTTGCGCGCGATGGCCGCCATGGTGACGAGCAGCAGCACCATCATTACACCTAACGCACAAACGTAGGTGTATTGCCCGCCTTCCCAAAGGTCGAAAGCCATGATCGAAAGCACCGTACTGTTATAGGAATACAGCAAGATCGAGGTCGACAACTCGCGCAGAGCGATAATGCTGATATAAATCCAGCCAGCGGTAAATCCCGGCATCAACAGCGGTAAGATTATTTTGCGGAAGGTTTGAAACCAGGTGCCGCCGGCGGTAAATGACGCCTCTTCCAATTCCTTATTGATCTGAATCATCGACGCCGACGCCGCGCGAATGCCGTAAGGAATGTACTTCGTCATGTACGCCAGCAGCAAAACCCATATCGTACCGTAGATCGGGATCGGCAAGGTAAGATAGACCCAGATCAGACTAACGCCGAGCACGATTCCGGGCATGGCGATCGGGATAAAACACATTGTGTCGAGAAACGCCCGGCCTGGAAGTTTAGTTTTGACGGTGATCCACGCAATGACCGACGTGAGCAACATGACTAACGTGGCCGAGCCCACCGACAGATAAAAGCTATTTTTGAACGCAGTCGCGGCGAGCGGATAATTGAGGATGTAAACATAATTGGCCCAAGTCATTTTCGCCGCAAGCTCCATTGACGGGACGCCATAGTAAGGGATAAACGAAGACCAGAGCAGAACGAAAATCGGCAGTATCACTGCCAGCAAAAAGATTAGAATCGCTATGCCCAATGTCAGATATTTCCAATTGCCGAGATCGATAACGCGGGGGCGATACCCTTTACCGGTCACGGTTGCGTAGCGCTCTTCGCGCCGGGTGATCCTGCCGTAGATAAGGACGCCCGTCGTGCTAATGAACAAGAGTGTCACCGCGTAAGCGCCAGCCAGCCCAAAGTCAGAAGGGAACTGATGAATCGCAAGAAAAATCTTGGTGGTAAAAACCGATATCTTAGCCGGCACGCCGATCAAAGCCGGGACCTCGAATGCTTCGATTCCGCGGATGAAGTTAATCAATAGTACGCTGACCATCGCCGGGCGCATGAGCGGGAGCGTAACCTTGCGAAATGTCTGAAAGGTGCTGGAGCCCGCCGTCAGCGCCGCCTCCTCCAGTGACGTGTCCATGTTGCGGAACGCCGCCGACATCAACAAAAATACCAACGGATAAAGATGGATGGATTCCGCCCAGATCATGCCCCACATGGAGTACACGTTGAACGGCGCCGATTCGAGGCCGAGCGCCCCCTTGACGACAATGTTAATGAGCCCGATTTTCGGGCTCAGCAGGAGTATCCACGAGATCGTGCTGAGGATCCCGGGTATGATAAATGGGATCAGCGACATGACGACGAACAGTTTCTTGAACGGCGTGTTCGTCCGCTCACTGACCCAAGCGAGAAAAGTGCCGATTAAAAATGTCAGCGTGCAGGTGCCAATCGCGTAGTAGACGGAATTCAGCAAGAGAAGATAGAATTCCTTGTCGACGTACGCCTTGATGTAATTCGCAATAGTGAAATGCGCGCCGGGTTCGCCGATGGGAGCGCTTCTTATGCTGCCGTAAAGCAGCATTACAAGCGGAATCCCAGCGAGGTAGAGGACAAAAAGCGTGCAGCCGACGAGAATTAAAGACTGGGAACTGAAACGATTCCCCATATTAATGCCTATCTATAACGGTCAGGTCGATCACCTTATTTATCGATGTTGTGCACGACTTGGTCTTGGATCATGGTCTTTTTAACTTCTTCTTCGATCAAGCTCCAAAGCTGGTCTTCGTATTCGAGAAATTTCGGATCCCGTTTGATCGACAGATCGCGTGGGCGCGGCAGATCGATGGAAATCATTTTTTTCACCCGGCCCGGCCGTGCGCCGAAAACGATGACACGATCGGCGAGATAAATCGCCTCGTTGATCTGATGGGTGATGAAAAGCACGGTCTTGCCGGATTCTCTCCAAATCCGCAGCAGTTCCGACTGCATAATCTCGCGGGTCTGCGCATCGAGAGCAGCGAACGGCTCGTCCATGATTAGAATTTCTGGATCGACGGTCAACGCCCGCGCCAGGTTGCAGCGCTGCTGCATGCCGCCGGAAAGCTCGTGCGGATAATGTTCTTCAAAACCTTGCAGGCCAACCAGCTTGATGAATTTTTTTGCGCGCTCGGCGCCGTCGCCTTGATCGAGTCCTTGACACTCGAGACCGAAGATCACGTTCTTAAACACCGTGCGCCACGGCATCAAGCAGGAATCCTGAAACACCATGCCGCGGTCGATGCCCGGGCCGGTCACCACCTTGCCGTCGATCGTGATATGCCCCGCCGTCGGTTTGAGTAATCCATCGCATAGGTTTATGAAAGTGGTCTTGCCGCAACCGCTGGGTCCGACGATGGTGACGAACTCACCATCGTTGACTTCGAGATTAATCTGGTCCAGCGCCAGAAGCCTACCGCCGGTTCTCGGCTGATAGTACTCGTGTCTCAATCCCACCGCCTGTAACTTGGTCTGTGCCACAATGCCTCCTTGAGATGACCGCTCGAAAAAATTTAATTGCCTATCGAGATCGACATTTGAAAATGTCTATCGAGCCTCGGCCAAACGTCCGAGCCGCATGCTACTTATCATTTTCCCTTGATTTTTCAAGTGAAAAAAAACTGCCTTCGTTGACAACCACCACTGATTCGGATAATTTTCGCTCCGTTGCATAAAATTGTTTATGCAATTTACCCTCTGATGTCGTACCCGCTCAAAACATCGAAAACCAAAACGCGCGTCAGCGAAAATCTATCGACTCGCGTTTATAACCAAATTAAACATCTGATTCTGTGCAACGAAATAATGCCAGGACAGAAACTCAACCACCAACAACTCAGTGAACGTCTCGGCGTTAGTCGCACTCCGGTGCGCGAAGCATTGACTCGATTGGTGCAGGAAGGTTACGTTTCCTTTCTACCGAATCGGGGTTTTACCTGCAAAGAAATTAGAATGCAAGAGGCCGAAGAGCTTTACGAACTGCGTGAAGCGCTGGAAGCATTCGCAGTGGAAAAAGCGATTGAAAGTTTGACTGACAGCGCGCTCGATCAGCTCAAAAACAAGGTGCATTCCTATGGCCGCGACGTGGAAAACCGCTTCACCCGCGAGCGTCTGGTATACGATCAAGAAGTGCATCTAGCGATCGCTCAGATGAGCGGCAATGAAACCTTGAAAAACACGTTGAGCCACGTCTTCGAGCGCATCGTTTTGAAGCGGCGCACCGACGGCATTTACGATTCCGCTCGCGGTACGACGGCACACCAGGAACATTTAAGGCTTTTGGCCGCGATGGAGCGGCGCGATGGCGCCGAGGCGGTCGCCATCGTGCGGAGCCACATTCAAGCCGGTAAGCAAAACGTCATGGCCGACCTCAAGCGGCGCCAGGCGATCCGTGAACTTAGACCCATCGATGCGATAAATTAAGACGAAAAAACATAAGACGAAAGGGAGAATTATGGCAGCAGATTTAGTTATCAAAGGCGGTTGGGTGGTGACACCCGATGCAACATTTAAGGGCGGCGTGGCGATCAGCAACGAAGTGATCGTCGCCATCGGTGACGACGATTCGCTACCGCAGGGCAAAGAGGTCATCGACGTCAAAGGCAAACATATCTTACCGGGCTTGTTCGACGGCCACGTTCACTTCAGAGAACCGGGCATGACCCACAAAGAAGATTTCAACACCGGCTCCACCGCGGCCGTCTGCGGCGGCATCACTACTGTTGTCGACATGCCAAACACCGTGCCGCCGACCGCCGATGCCGAGCAAGTCAAAGTGAAGAAGGAACTCGGCGAAGCGCGGTCGCTGGTCGATTTCGGCATCACCGGCGTAGTCGTCCAGACCAATACCAAAGACATTTTGCCTATGGCCGCTGCCGGCGCCATCGGCTACAAGATTTTTTTCGGCGAAACCATTGGCAACCTGCCCTTCCCTGATGACGGCATGTGCGTCGAAGCCTTCGATTACATCGCGCAATCGAAGTTGCCCTTGGGCATCCATGCCGAAAACCGCCAGATCATGGCGTACTGCACTAATAAACTTAAAACTGAAAACAAAAACGAAGCGCGCTATTGGGAAGCTTCACGTCCGGATATCTGCGAAGCGGAGTCGGTGCATCACGCGATATTCTTCGCCGAAACCTTCGGCACCAAGCTTCACGTCTTCCACATGAGCTCCAAGCAAGCCGCCTATATGGTCCGCGACGCCAAGGCGCGCGGCATGAGAATCACTGCGGAAACCGGACCGCATTATTTGCTGCGCGAACCGAACGACATGGACAATGTCGGTTCGCTGTTGAAGATGAACCCGCCGGTGCGCACGAAAGATCACGCCGAAGTTCTCTGGCAGGGCCTGCGCGAAGGCTTCGTCGACACGCTGGCCACCGATCACTCGCCGCACACCTTGGATGAGAAAGGCTCGGACATCTACGGCAAACTTACCAAGCCAGCGATCTGGGACTGCATCTCGGGCTTCTGCGGCGTCGAAACCGGCGTCCCGCTGATCTTGACCGAAGTGAACAAGGGCCGCCTGACGCTCAATCAATATGTCAAAGTCGCTTCTGAGAATCCGGCCAAAGTTTGGCAGGTCTATCCGAAGAAAGGCGCCATCCGTTTGGGCTCCGACGGCGACATCACGGTCGTCGACATGGACAAGGAAGGCACCATCGACGTCAACAAGCTGCACAGCAAGAACAAACCCTCACCTTGGCACGGCTGGAAAGTCAAAGGCATGCCGGTGCTGACGGTCGTGCGTGGCCACGTGCAGATGAGGGACGGCGAACCCTGCGGCAAAGCGATCGGCAAAGCGCTCAAGCCGATCATTTAATCAAGTCAAAAGTACTGAGTGCTGAGTCCTGAGTGGAATTCCGCTCGGTTCTCAGCACTCATTGCTCAGTACTCAGCACTATTCTTTTATGAAACGCACAGAACCATTTGAATTCTACCAGCCGTCGACGCTCCAAGAGGCGAGCCGGCTGCTCAAGGATAACGGCCCGGGCGGCCGCTTTCTCGCTGGCGGCACCGACTTGGTCATCGCGATGAAAGAAAAAGGCTTGCTGCCAAAATATATTGTCGACTTGAAGCGCGTGCCCGGTCTGAGCGGCATCCGCGAGAACAGCGACGGCGCCGTCACCTTGGGCGCGTTGACGACAATGTATGAGATCGAAACCTCGGCGCTGATTAAGAAAAAATATCCGTTCTTAGCGCAGAGCGCCGCCGAAGTCGGCTCCATTCAAATTCGTAACCGCGCCACCATCGGCGGCAATATGGCCAACGCGACGCCATCAGCCGATACGGCGCCCGCTCTAATCGCGCTCAATGCCACAGCGAAAATCGCCAGCACGGGCGGCGAGCGGACGATTGATTTAGAAGCTTTTTTCAAAGGCCCCGGCCAGAGCGTGATGAATGCAGATGAAATCTTGACCGAAATCACGATCCCAAAAACCGCTGCGAACTTGGTCGGCGAGTACATAAAATTCTCACCACGCGAGATGATGGATCTCGCCTATGTCGGCATCGCCGTGGCCTATAACTTGGCAGCAAGCGACAAAAAATGCGCGAGCGTGCGGATTGTCCTCGGCGCCGTAGCGCCGACACCGATCAGAGCAAAACGCGCTGAAGCGGCGCTCGAAGGGCAAGTCTTGACTGAAGCGCTCGCCGAGAAGGTCGGACAGCTTGCCGCCGAAGAAGCTAAGCCGATTAGCGACGTGCGTTCCTCGGCGGATTACCGGCGCGCCATGGTTGGCGCCATGACTAAACGCGCCCTGCTCAACGCTGCAGTCGGTCCGGCCCAATCTTGGTACGATCGGCGCGACCGAAGATATTAGAATAGTAGAGTAATAGAGTGTTGGGTTGCCGATTCCGAAACCCGGCACTCAATTGATGCTGAGGTTTTTATGAACACGACGATTCAATTCACTCTCAACGGCAACCCCCTGAGCCGCCAAGTTCAGACTCATCGGCTGCTGCTCGATCTGTTGCGCGATGAGATCGGCATGACCGGCACCAAGGAAGGCTGCGGCACCGGTGATTGCGGCGCTTGTACGGTGCTGATGAACGGCAAGCCGGTAAATTCCTGCCTGATCCTTTCCGGTGAGCTCGACGGTGCTAACGTCGTCACGATTGAAGGATTGAAAATTGGCCCGGAGCTGCATCCCATTCAAAAAACATTCTTGCAGGACGGCGGCGCCCAGTGCGGCTACTGTACGCCGGGAATGTTAATGATGTCCAAGGCACTGCTCGACGAAAATCCGAATCCAAGCGACGAAGAGATTCGCTACGCCTTGTCGGGCAATCTCTGCCGCTGCACCGGCTACGCCAAGATCGTCCAAGCCGTGCAAGACGCGGCAAAGATACTGCGCGCAAAGTAAACACGTTCAAGTAGTTCAAGCCGTTCAATTCGTTCAAATCGTCAATTTCACCGAGCGGTTTGCAAAAATGAACCTCCGAATCTTACCAACGGCTTTAACATTTTGAACGGCTTGAACGAATTCTAGGAGCTAAAAATGGCGGAACTCACGGTTATCGGCAAACCAGTCCAACGGGTCGACGCGGAAGATAAGATTACCGGTCAAGCGGTTTACGGCTACGATCTCGTGCTGCCCAACATGCTCTACGGTAAAACCCTGTTCAGCACCAAAGCGCACGCCAAAATCAAAAAGATTGACACCTCCAAAGCCAAAGCGCTCCCCGGCGTGGTCGCGGTCGTTACCGGCGCCGACGCGCCCTGGACCCACGGGGAAGCGGTCAAAGACAAACCGTTCTTGGCCCAAGGTAAAGTGCGCTGCATCGGCGAGCCCGTCGCCGCCGTGGCCGCGGAAGACGAGGACATCGCGCAGGCCGCGGTGAAATTGATCGAAGTCGAATACGAAGATCTGCCGGTCTACACCGACCCGCAAGAAGCTTGTAAACCGGGCTGCGTCGAGATCCACGAAGACTTCGCCAAATACCGCAAAGCCGAGTTTGTCGTCCAGGGCGCCATGCCCAATGTCGCCGAGCATTTCAAACTGCGCACCGGCGACGTGGCGCAGGGATTCAAAGAGTCCGATGTCATCCTCGAAGATCGCTACTTCGTGCCGATGATTCAGCACGCCGCCATGGAGCCGCACTCGGCGCACGCGCAGTTTGACAAAGAATCCGGGCGGCTGACGATCTGGGTCGCCAACGACGCGCCGTTTCGCGCGCTCCACGAAATCACTGAAGCGCTCGGTATGGCCAAGGAAAAAATTCGCTTCATCAATCCGCTCCAGGGCGGTGGCTTCGGCTCCAAGGGCGGTTTGAAAGTCGAACCCATCGCCGTCGCCCTCGCCTTTCAAACCCATGGCCGGCCCGTGCGCGTGAAGTTTAATCGCGAAGAAACCTTTATCTCCACGCTGACGCGCCATGAAGCCGTGGTGTACTCGAAGATTGGGGCGAAAAAGGACGGCACCTTGATGGCGCGCGAGATGACGATCTACTGGGGCGCCGGCGCCTACGCAGAAAAGAGCCCGACCGTCTGCATCCGCGGCAGTTTGCCGGCGCCGGGCCCGTATCGAATTCCCCACGTCAAAGTCGACGGCTACGCGGTTTACACCAACAAACCGGTGGCCGGTTCCTACCGTGGCTACGGCATTCCACAAGGCGCCTGGGCCGGTGAGCAACAAATGGATGACCTCGCGCGCCGCTTGGGCATGGACCCCATCGACATTCGCATGAAAAATATTTTCGTCGAAGGTGATGTGTCCTACTGGGGCGAGCAACTGCACGCCGTCGGCTTAAAAGAAACCTTGATCAAAGCCACCCAAGCGATCGACTACGGCAAACCGACGACCCAAGCCAAGCCCGGTCAAAAAATCGGCAAAGGCTTCGCCTGCATTCAAAAACCGACCCGCTCGCCAACCACTTCGGCTGCCGGCGTGACTGTCAACGCCAAGGGCGAGGTGACGATCTATGCTGGCACCGTGGAAATCGGCCAGGGCTGCAACACGATCTTGTCGCAGGTCGCCGCTGAAGAATTGAAAGTGCCGATGGATAAAGTCCATATGCACCAACTGGATACCGACGTTATTCCCTTCGACGCCTCGACGACTTCCAGTCGCAGCACCTATCACATGGGCAATGCCGTGCGCCGCGCGTCGATCCACGCGCGCGAGCAAATCATGGAAGCAGCCAGCCCGATGTTGGAAGTCGGCGTCAAAGAGCTCGACTACGGCGACGGCAAAGTCTCGTTGAAAGAACAGCCGCAGCAGGCGCTGCCGATTGGCGAGATCGTCCGCCGCAAGCTCGGCATCAACGGCGAAGTGCGCGGCGACGCCTCATACACTTACGAAATCGGTAAAGATTTGGACTTGGCAACCGGCCACAGCGATCACGCCTCAGCCTTTTATATGTACGCCACTCAAGCGGCGGAAGTTTCGGTGGATGAAGAGAGCGGCCGCGTGCGAGTATTGCGAATGTCGGCGGCGCACGACGTCGGCAAGGCGATCAATCCATTGAATTGCGAAGCGCAGATCGAAGGCGGCGTCGTCATGGGCATCGGTTCGACGCTGCACGAAGAGATGGTCATCGACTCCACCGGCAAAGTGCGCAACCCGTCGTTCCTCGACTATCATCTCGTCACGTCGCTCGACTGTCCTGAACTGATCCCGATCATCGTCGAGTGCGCCGAACCCGAAGGTCCCTACGGCGCCAAAGGCTTAGGCGAGCCTGGCCTAGCGCCGACACCGGCCGCCATCGGCAACGCCCTCACCGACGCCATCGGCATCCGAGTTTTCGACCTTCCGCTCAAACCGGAGAATGTTTTCTGGGCGATTCAGAAAAACAAAAAAAGCGCCGCCTAGCTTTACCATTCTCGAATTTTCAGAAATTTTCGTCTAACATTCAAAACACCAGCCGAGACCCGCACCCTCGGCTGGTGATTCCATTCCGCCGGAGGTTTCTTAATGAAAAACGGCAAGTTTGTTTCCACGGCGTTGGCCGCGTTGATTCTAACGATTTCGCTTTGGCTACCGTTGAGTCACGCCGCCGATGCGGCGAGGTCGATCCAAACCGTGCCGGGAATGCCTCCCGTGGTCGATGCGAACAACCTCTACAGCGAGACCCGTTCCGTCAAGCTGAGCCCGGTGGTCGCCAAGCATTTGAGTCGCGTGTACGTGCCCAATCGCAGTTCCAACGACGTCTGGGTTATTGATCCTGAATCGTTGAAAGTCGTCGACAAGTTTAAAGTCGGCGTCCATCCGCAACACGTCGTGCCGTCCTGGGATCTAAAAACTCTGTGGGTCAACAACAACGCCGAAGGACGCACCGACGGCAGCGTCACGCCCATCGACCCGATCACCGGCAAGCCCGGAAAAAATATTCCCGTGGACGACCCGTATAACATGTACTTCACGCCCAACGGCGACGCCGCGATCATCGTCGCCGAAGCGCGCAAGCGGCTCGACTTCCGCGATCCCCAGACCATGGCGATGAAGTATTCCATCGACACACCCCAATGCGCCGGCATCAATCACGCCGATTTCTCCATCGATGGCCGCTACGTCATATTTACTTGCGAGTTCGCCCAAACGCTCGCTAAGATAGATCTGGTCGAAAAGAGAGTCGTCGGCTATCTAAAATTATCCAAGGGCGGCATGCCGCAAGACGTGCGCATCGCGCCCGACGGCAAAGTGTTCTACGTCGCGGACATGAAAGCCGAAGGCGTATTCATCATCGACGGCGACAAGTTCAGCGAGATCGGCCATATCAAGACCGGCATCGGCACCCACGGCCTCTACCCAAGCCGCGATGCCACGAAACTCTACGTCGCCAACCGCGGTGTCGCCCGCGTCTATGGCCCGCCCAAGGGCAAAGGCAGCGTCAGCGTCATTGATTTCGCCACGCGCAAAGTCGAAGCCACTTGGCCGATCCCCGGCGGCGGCAGCCCCGACATGGGCAATGTCAGTATCGACGGCAATCAGCTTTGGCTCTCCGGCCGTTATGACAACTCGGTTTACGTCATCGACACCACCAGCGGCAAAGTAAAAACGATTCCGGTAAAAAGCGAACCCCACGGTCTCACGGTCTGGCCGCAACCGGGAAGATATTCGCTGGGTCATACTGGGAATTTGCGCTAGTTGCGGCGAACTCACTGAGAGATCGTTCAGTCGAGCTGACCGTTGCGACTCATCGTAAATGAATCGAGTTGTTTGCCGGGAGGACATTATGACAAAGCTTATTAGTTTGGCGATGCTGCTGAGTTCAATCATGAGCGCAGCTTCGGCCTACGCCGCCAGTGCAGACGATAATTTCTATCGCGGTAAAAACATTCGCATCATCGTCGGCTTCGCCGCCGGCGGCGGTTTCGATGCCTACGCACGCGCGATCGCGCGCCACATGGGCCGGCATATTCCCGGCAACCCGTCAATTATCGTCGAGAACATGACCGGCGCCGGCAGCCGGGTGTCGGCAAATTTTCTCTTTCGAGCGCCGCCCGACGGTCTGCTCATCGGTAACTTCATCGGCTCACTCATCCTGCAGCAAATCATGGGAGATAAGGGCATCGAGTTCGACGGCCGCAAATTCGATTGGGTCGGCGCGCCGGTCCAAGACGAGACCGTCTGCGCGCTAACTAAAGCGAGCGGTATCAGCTCGCTGGACGATTGGTTCGCCGCCAAGAAAACGGTAAAGCTTGGCGGCGAGGCGCCGGGTGCCAACGACTCAGACGTGCCGCGGGTTTTGAAAGCCGCTCTGGGCTTGCCGATCCAGCTCATCGAAGGGTTCAAGGGCACCTCGAATATTCGGGTAGCCGCGGAAGCCGGCGAAGTCGACGGCGGCTGCTGGACCTGGGCATCGATACGTACGACCTGGGCCAACGGTCTAGAATCGGGAAACGTCAAAGCCATCATTCAAATGAATCCAAAGAAAGCCGACGATATTCTCAACGTGCCCAACGCCATCGATTATGCCAAAACGCCCGAGGCGAAGATTCTGATCGACTCCGGCGTGCATGCGCCGTCGGCGATCTTGCGGGCCTATGCTCTGCCGCCCGGCACGCCCAAAGGGCGCGGCGACATCCTGCGCAGCGCCTTTAACGCCACCATGAAAGATCCCGAATTTTTGGCGGAGATGAAAAAATCGCGGCTCGAGGTCAACCCGCTCACCGGCGGCGAGATCGAAAGCATCGTCAAGAAACTTTTTCAGATGGATACTAAGAACGTGGCCAAGATCAGAGAAGTATTGATACCGAAGAACTAACGCGCACAGACTAACGCCTTATCGCTCTAGCGCCAGTGCAATACCTTTAGAACATCGGAAAATCTCATCGATCCACAGGTCGCCGCCGAGCCGTCCGTCAAGAGCACGCCAGCGCGGCTCCTTGGTAAACCGTTCAACCGTGCGCCGATCGCGCGCCAACAAGTATCCAGGGGAAGGGTTATTCCCCGGAAGCGTTCAGTCAATTGACATTCCAGCCTTCGCTTTCGATAGAAACAATCTCAGCTCTCACGTAGGGAAAATATGGCCGAAGAACTTACTTTAGAGAATCTAAAAGCGCTGGCGGAGCGCCGTGGCCTGCGGCTGCCGGAAGACGAGCTGCAACGTTTGCTGACGGGAGTCATTCGGGCGCGCCGGCAGGCAGCCGAGCTACGTGAAATGGTAGCTCGCGAAGATGAGCCGGCGGCCGCCTTCGACGCGATACGGCATGAGCAAAAATAGGCGATTATGAACGACAAGGAGCTTCATTATCTGGCCATCGCCGAAGCCGCGGCTGGGTTGCGGCGAAAAGAATTCTCGCCGGTCGAGCTCACAGAAACTTGCCTTCGACGAATCCATTCACTCGACGACAAACTGCACAGTTTCATCACGCTCACCGCCGATCTCGGGCTGCAACAAGCCAAACAAGCCGAGCAAGAATTAAACAGCGGCAAAGATCGCGGGCCGCTGCATGGCATTCCCATCGCGCTCAAAGATCTCTATGCCACCAAGGGCATCCGCACGACTTGCCACTCGGCGGTGCTGGAAAATTGGCTTCCCGATCACGACGCGACCACGGTGACAAAGCTTCAGGATGCCGGCACGATCTTGCTCGGCAAACTCGGCATGCATGAGTTTGCCTTCGGCGGGCCGTCGGTCGACGCGCCCTTCCCCGCCGTCAGAAATCCGTGGAACACCGCGCATATTCCCGGCGGCTCGAGCAGCGGTTCCGGCGCCGCGTTGGCCGCCGGCTTTTGCTACGGCGCGCTCGGCTCCGATACCGGCGGTTCGATCCGAACGCCGTCGTCACACTGTGGCATCGTCGGCATCAAACCGACCTACGGCAGAGTCAGCCGCGCCGGCGTCATCCCGCTCAGTTGGTCGCTGGATCATGCCGGCCCGATGGCGCGCAGCGTCGAGGACTGCGCGATCATGCTGCAAGCGCTCGCCGGCTACGACGCACAAGACAACGCATCGGCGAACGTCGCCGTGCCGAATTTTCAGACGGGAATGAAAGATGGCATCAAAGGTCTGCGCGTTGGGGTGCCGCGCCAAAATTGGTTCGATGAAAATTTAGGAATCGATCCGACAACTGAAGCGGTCTTCAATCAAGCGTTGAAAGTTCTCGAAAACCTCGGTGCGCGAATCGTCGACATCGACGGCAAACCGTTCTCGCTCGCCCGCAAAGCCAACCAAACGATTCTTGGTTTGCGAAGCGTACACGTACCATGAAAAAACCTTGCAAGAGGCGCCGCTGAAATTTGGCAGTTCGGTACGGCGAAGAATCCTCGAAGGTGCATTCTTAAGCGCCGCCGATTACCTCACCGCCCAGCGCGCCCGAGCCGTTTTGAATGAACAGATCCGCGCCAACTTTGCCCAGGTCGACGTCTTCGCCGTCCCCGGCGCCGCGCGGCCGCCGGAAGCCTTCGAAGGCATGGACCCCAACGAGCAGAACATGCGGCCAAGTTTTACCAATCCGTTTAATCTTACGGGATTGCCGGCGATCTCACTGCCCTGCGGCTTCACCGAAGGGAATCTGCCGGCAGGATTACAAATCGTCGCGCCGGCTTTCGAAGAAGCCACCTGCTTCCGCGTTGCCTACGCTTACGAGCAAGCGACGGAGTGGCACAAACGTCGCCCGGACTTATAGAAGTTGGACCAAGTTTTTTGATCTGGAGTTTTTGACAGTCCTTACTTGTCTTGGCCAAACACCCGAAAATACATCTCAGCCAGCGCCGGCTCCATCGTCCGCGCCGCCACCAGCTCGCTCTGCATGGACGGCTCCAGGCGTGTGCGCGCGCCTTCTGCGATTTTTAACACTGTCATTTCATCGACCTTGGTCAATCGCCCGCCTTCGACGACGGCTTCACCGTTAACGATCACCGTGTCGACATTACTGCCGTTCTCACAAAAGACGATTTGATTAACGACATCGTTCATCGGCCGGTAGGCTGCCGTATCGCGGCGCAGCAGAACGATATCGGCAAGTTTTCCCGCCGCAATCACACCGGCATCCAAACCGAAAGCGCGGGCGCCGTTGCGCGTCGCCATCGCCAGTGCTTGGCCAGGCGTGACCCACCGATTGAAATCACTGCCCGCATGATTGTGAATCAACGCGGCCAAACGCACGGCGTCGAACATGTTCTGGCCGTCATTCGAAGCGGCACCATCCGTGCCTAATCCAACGTTCACGCCGGCCGCGAGAAATTCTTTCACCTTCGCCAAACCGCTGCCGATGCGCAGGTTACTCGCCGGATTATGCACCGGCGTGGCGCCGTGCTCGGCGAATAACTCCACATCCTCGTCTTCGATCCAGATCGAATGGGCGCAGGAAAGATTTGCCCCGACGATCCCGAGTGAATCGAGATGTTGCAGCAATGAATGGCCGTAGATGCTGTTACCTTGCACCTGCTGTGCCTTGGTTTCGGCCAGGTGAATATGCAGCGGCAAATGCCGTTTGCGCGTCATTTCGGCGCAGCCTTGCAGAAGCTCGTCCGTACAACGCTGCACGGCCGAGGGACCGGGACATGCCGTTGTCAGTTTTTCCGGCGCATGAAACGTCTCGATGAACTCCTCACATTCGTCGAGCCAGGCCTGCGTGGTTTTCGCTTCGCTCGCGCTCATGCGCTTGATCTCTTCGGTCAGGCTCGCAGCGGTTTCACCGAGCGGAATCGTATCTTCGTAGTTCTTGTCGGTCACCGTGAGCGCCGCGACATGACGTAGGCCGAGATCGCGCATCGCCTGGATCGCCGCCCCGGCGCCCATGAAACGGCACGCGGCGCTGCCGGCAAAATGATCGAGCACTGTCGTCGCGCCGTTCTTGAGCATCTCCATGCCGCCGAGCAACGCGCTGGCGTAAAAATCATCCTCGCGCATATCGCGTAACGACGCGCGGTAGTAAGCGCGCCAGATTTCCAAAGGCCTGCTCGGCATCATGCCGCGTACCAAATTCGCCGGAGAATGGCAGTGCGCATTCACCATGCCAGGCATCGCGATCATGCGGCTGGCATCGATAGTCCTGTCAAACGGCCCGACCGGCGTCCGTTCGGCCGGCCCGCAGTAAGTAATCCTATTGCCGTCGACGACAATGGCGCCTTTGTCGATGATATCGTTGTGATCGTTCATCGTGACGATCAGCGCGTTGCCAATGAGCGTTCTCATAACGTCCCTCTCGTAACTCGGTGAAATTTTCTTGAAAGCAAAAAAATAAGGGCACGGCAAGCCGTGCCCTTACACCATCTACCTAAGACCGATCAAAACGGCTAGATGCAAGGCGCCCGACGGCCCACGAGCGAAGTCGTACGCTGGCTGTACGTTGACGCGAGTCGAGCGAGCGCAACGAAGCAGGTAGCCGTTTTCATCGGTCTTACACGAACCCCATCTTACGGCCCCAATTCTCAGGATCTTTCAAAAAGTCGACGATTTGCGCCTTTTGCGCTTCGGTAAAATAATTTTTGCTCGTGCCGGTATCTAACACGTCATCCCAGTCCGCCAGGACATGCAGTTCGATATCATTCTTGGCGAGGTTGTCGCGGCCTTCATGTTGATTCAATCGACCCGACGCATAGTCGAAAACGCACAGGCAGTGAGTCATCTTCGCCCCCGCGCCGCGGATACCGATATTGAAACGCATTTTGCTCAACCCATCGGTGATCAGATCCTCGACCATTAGCACGCGTTGGCCAGCTTGGAGAATGCCTTCGATTTGCTTGGTGCCGCCGTAGCCTTTGGGCTGTTTGCGGATATAGATCATCGGCTTCTTGATGATATGCGCGACGAACGCCGCGTAGGGAATCCCGGCGGTCTCGCCGCCGGCCACGACGTCGATCTTGTCGAGACCGATGTCGGTCTGTGCCTTTTTCGCCATATGCGTGACGATATAATCGCGCTCCGCGGAAAACGACAACAACTTGCGGCAGTCGATGTAAACCGGAGAAATACGTCCAGAAACGAAAACAAACGGATGGTCTTTATAGACGGCAATCGACTCCGTCGAAAGCAACATCTCGGCGACTTTTAGAGAAACTTCGCTCATTGAAAAACCTTTCGATTTTTGGATTAGGCAACGTCATAACATAGCGATCCTACGTTGCCAACGCTCGCGGACGCGACAAAACTTGTCCTAAAGCGTGCCTCGAGTGTTTTCGTCGTGAGGCCACGAAGGAAACTGTGGGGCGCACAGAACGAACCACCGCTGAAAGCATGCGGCAATGACGTCTTCGATAAAGTAACTAACCTAAGGCGGGGGCTGGATGCGCAACTGGCGGGAACAGCGTTGATTTCGGAGCTGCAAGGATAACCGATGTTATGCTGCAGCTCCGTCAAAGAGGCGTGTCACTTGACGTTCATCGAAAAGCCTTTGTTCTCTTTCTTGGCTCGCTTCGCGGCGCGCTTTTCCATCAAGGTTTTTTGCGGCTTCTTCTTGTCTTGTTTCTTAGCGTCTTTACCTTTACTCATGTTCATCGCTCCTTCTTACTGGGTTTGACGGGCCGAACGTAAAAACACGCGCAACCCGTCGATATTTGCCGCCTCATCAGTCCCACCCCACGGCTACTTGCCGCAGCAGTGCTTGGATTTTTTCCCGCTGCCACAAAGGCAGGGTTCATTACGCCCGGCTTTCTTGTCGACGATCGTTGGCTGTTGCGGATGCAGTAATCGCTCCAGATCACCGACATCCTCGGCTTTGTCCGGTTCGATTCCAATGCGATATTTCCATCCGTGCTTTTGGAACGTCGCCATCACTTCTTTGAATCGAGCCTCCGATTGGACTCGGACAACAGCCGGATTCTTCTCGCTGCCGAGTTTCACGGTTTTTTTCGGAGCAGAATTGTTCTTCCAGCTGTCCGCCTCGACACTGCTGCGCAGCTTTCCAATATCCGCAATTCGATTACCCATATCGGCATTATTCCAGTTATCGCCCCACTTAGCTATGGAATCACAAAGTGCGGGAAAAACTTTGCAGATTCTCGAATTGCGGTAGCAACTCCAAGGGGCCGGTCAGGTTTGCGGTTTCGCCGTGGCCAAAAAAGCCTAGACAACCGCCCCACGCTTTCGGTATGCCGAGCTCCGCAAAACCTGGCCAGGAAGCTCGCCGGTTATCTTACCGTCCTCACAGATCACTTTGCCGTTGACGATCGTATAGTGCACGCCGATGGCACGCTGGATCAATCGTCCTGTCTCAGCGGGATAATCGTCTGCCCATTCAGGCTCACACGCGCTAACCGTATCGGGATTAAAGACTGCAAGATCGGCGGCGAAACCTGGCTGGACCAATCCTCTCCCGGTAATGCCGTAAACCGTTGCCACCTGGAAAGTGAGTTTGTGAACTGCCTGCTCGAGGCTTAGAACGCCCCGTTCGCGCGCCCAAAGTCCCAATAGAGTCGTGCCATAGCCGAACTCGGCGTTATACTGCACATGGGCTCCGGCATCCGAATTGCCGACTAGAACATAGGGATTCTGCAAGATCTCGCGCATCGCTTCTGGGTTGCCGCCGGCGTTGGCATTACGGAATGTTGTTTCGAGGTTTTCCTCCAGGGAGAGATCGAGAAACGCCTCCAGTTGGTCCTGACCGCGCATCTCCGCCATCGTCGCTACGCTTTTGCCGTCATATTTCTGGTTTTCAGGTTTGGCTACCTTTTCGATGGTGACAAGATCCCACCTCCGATGAAAAGTCGTCGGTCGTGGATCAGCCAAATCGGTGCGCAGCTTATGCCGGATTTCCTGGTCCGCAAAGGCTCGTTTGCGCGCTTCGATTTCCATAAACATGAGACTCTTCCACGTCGGAAACTCGTCGAAGGCTTGGGTATTGCTCAAGCTGAAGGTGCGGAAGTTGGGAACCGTGTGCGTACGCAAATAGATCCGATAACCTTCGCGAAATGTAGGAACCACCGCGTCGAGCTGTTCCTTCCATCGCTTCGGCGCATTGGGCCGGTACATCACAGTTTGGCCGATAACCGGGCGTTGGGTGCGGCGGGCCAAGTGATTGTACAACTCAAAGTGCTTGGGCGTGTATTGTCCCAAGGTCGACTGGATCGCGCCGGCATTGACCTCACCGAGAACGTCGCACAGTGTAAACAGCTCCTCATCGCTTGCCAGCCGGCTCGGCACAGGCTTGCCATCTTCTCGCATGTGCCGCTCGTTGCGATTGGTCGAGAATCCTAGCGCGCCCGCGTCCATGCCCTCCCGCACCAGCGCTTTCATGTGCTGGATTTCCGCCGTCGTCGCTTGCCGTTCCACTGACTCCTCGCCCATTACGTACTGGCGCACTGCGATGTGGCCTACGAGACCGCCGACGTTTACTCCTAAGCGTCCTTCGATTCGGTTCAAATAATCACCGTAGGAATGCCAACCCCAGGGCACGCCTTGTTCGAGCGCATGACGCGGCATCGCCTCGACACGCACAAAATTCTTCAAGATCGCATCTTCATCGCCGCGCTTCACCGGCGCCAGCGCGAGCCCGCAGTTACCGGTTACGATTGACGTGATGCCGTGCTGCGGCTCTGAAGTAGCGTGCGGGTCCCAGAAAACTTGGGCATCCATGTGGGTGTGGTGATCGATAAAACCAGGGGACACGACGAGGCCTTGCACGTCGATGGTCTTTTTAGCGCTACCGTGAACGCGTCCGAGCTCGACGATTTTTCCATCTTTGACCGCAACATCGGCGAGATAAGAAGGTTGTCCCGAACCGTCAACAACGCGTCCTCCGCGCAATAGCAAGTCATAGTCCATTGTTCAGTCCCCCTCGTGTTAAATTGCTTTCTCTTATTTTCCTGAAGAACCCATGCCTATGTATCACTGCGCTCTCGGGAAGCCGTAGGCTTCGATGATTTTTCGTTCATACTCTGGAATCTTGTTGTAATGGCCCCAATCGACGACCGATTGCTTTTTCCCGCGCGCGGCCCGCTCCTGGACGGTGCCGGGGATAAAAAGCGAAGCTTCATAGGGACCGCGTTCGTCCAGTATTTTCTGTCCTTCAGATGAACCCACGAACTCCAACCATAAGAGCGCCGCGTAGGGGTTTTCCGCCTTGCTCAGAATGCCTTGCGCCTCGTTCAATCGCACCGGAAGCGGCTCGACCAGCTTATAGGCGATACTGTCGGTTTTGTCCTTGTCCATGATGCGAAGAACGGAATCAAAGTCAGGTCCCAAAAGCATCGTTTGCTCGCCGGCGAGCATGGCCGTAAGCACCCGGGTGTTTCCCCTCGCCCAGATGGGGTTTTGCGCGGCCAGTTTGCGCGCGAAATCGAGTGTTTTTTCAAGACCCCACGCCGGCACAAGGGCCGAAATGTCTTTCGGTCGAATATCGAGCACGAACTTTCGACCTGTAAATTCGGGGCGCAGGAATCCTTCCCATGTGTCGGGCACCTTTTCGGCTGCGATCAACTTTTTGTTGTAAGCGACGACTTGGATACCGCTGCCTATCGCGACGACATTGCGGTTCACCGCATCGATGAGCGGAACCGGGATCTGCAGGATCTTCTGCTCGGCCATTCCCAGGATATCAAATTTTTTCTGAAACGGTGGATACTCGTCGTAGAAGTCGTAAGCCAGGTCGTTGACGTCCTGTCCTTTAACCAAACCGCCCTTGATTTCATGCAGCTGGCGAATATAAGCGTCGGTGCCCCTGAGCTCTTCCGCGCGGATATCGATGAAAGGATACTTTTTCTTGAAGCCGGCCGCCAGATGTTTCAAAAGGGCTCCATCGGTGGATACAATCACTCGCACTTTACCTTCTTGCTTGGCCTTGCTGACGATTTCTTCGTGCGTGGCGACAAAGATATAGCCCTTTGCCTCTGCCTCTTTTTGCGCCTTGGTAAGAGCGGGACTTGCCGCCGCAGCAAAAAGAGCAGGACTGGTCATTGCGATCGCTACCACTGCGAGGAATAGAGTTGTAAAGGAGCGACCGGCCAGCCCGATGGAGAGCAGTTTCATGATTTATCTCCTGTAATTTGAGACACTCGATCCGTTTAAGAATGAATATCGCGTTGCTATCGTGAGACCCTCGAAATGACTTTGCCTTGCAACGTTTTCTCGGGGGAACGTAGCTTGCTCCGAGTCTCTTTGTCAACGTATTGTCCTCATTCGTATCGTGGCAACGTCAATATGTCAGTCTAACAGCAAGTTTCTCGCGTTCGCGTGAGAGCGCAAAGGAGATGTCTTGGGAATTTGCTAGATCGTTCCTTCAAAGCGGTTGTCTTTCTCCACCGTACGCTGTTGTTCGAAACACAACGACGCAGAATCAAACACTTCTGTTAAGACCGCAGCTTGTATCTCCTCTCGATCTCCTCGACGTAGCCGCTCTTCACCACCTTGGTCAGAATACGCTGATCGAGAAGTTCCTCGACATTGAACTTGGCGATTTTGGGATCGCGCAGGGCGATGATGTCCTGGGCGGTTTTCAAGCCCTTGACGGTGACGAAAGTATAGGACGTCAGATCCTCCAGCAAAAATTTGTAGCCAAGCTCGGCGAGCTGGCGGTCCACCTTGATGTGTTTTTGCAGAATCGCGAGGCCGCGCTCTTTCTGCGCGCGCATGATTGCGCTGGCTTCGATCAGCGCTTTGATCAAGTTCTCCACGGTCTGCGGACTTTTTTGAATAAAAGCCTCGGCGCACATGAACGGGCTCGACGGCAGAGCGATCTTGCTCAAGTCCAACAACACTTTGACTCCCAGTCCCTGCAGTCGCGCCGACTGCAATCTATCCAACGCGGCGCCGTCGATAATGCCGCTCGCCAGGGATTGCGCGATCACGGTGCTATCGCCGATCGCTTGGATGCTGATGTTATCTTTTTGCGGATCGAGGCCCATCTCTCGCAGCGACAGCATGGTGAGGCTCCAGAGCAGACCGCTGAAGTCCTGTACGCCGATTTTCTTGCCGCGCAAATCGCTAGGTTTAGTGATCGATGGCCCGACTAGAAAATCATAGGAGGCCCGCTCAGCGAACAGCGACATGATGATCTTGAGCTTCGCCCCTTGCGCCGCCGCGGTAAGCATACTGGAAGCGCTGCCCCGAACAAACTGCACTTCGTTGGAGACCAGCGCCGTGACTTGCAGCGGCGCGCTACGCACGGCGACAAGGTCCGCTTCCAGTCCATGCTTGGCAAAAATCCCTTCTTCCTTAGCGAGCCAAACCGGCGTGCCCGACGCCGACACACCGGAGTAAGCGATGCGAATCGGTTCAGCGCTCACCGGGGAAGCCAACAGCACCAGGACCGCAATCATGGAGAGTCTTGTAGCTACCATGGCGCTTAACCTCCCTGAAAAAGTTACGAGTAATTTTTATGGGGCCCGGCAATTCTACATACGAAGCGCTTCTAACATGGCGCTGGTCCGCCTGACAACGAGAATCAGCTTGCGCCCGATTGCATCGCCTGGCCTATCGAAGCAAGGAGAAATCAATTCTCAGCCACGCCGTAAACTGATAAGCTGTGCCCGAATGAAACGCATACCCGCTGCGGCGGCACGCCGTCCGTCCACCTTACCTACCATCAATCAGCGCCGTCTGATGCGCGATCTGAACGCCATCGGACGTATCGGCATCGGCAACCGCGGCGCGGTCACTCGCTTGGTTTTCTCGGTAAAAGAACTGCGCAGCCGCCAGGTGCTGATTCATATGATGCGCCAGGCTGGGTTGAGTATTCACATCGACGGCATCGGCAATATCTTCGGCCGCCTGGAGGGAGCTGATGCCAAGGCGCCCGCCGTCCTCGCCGGGTCGCACCTCGACACCGTGATTCATGGCGGCAAATACGACGGGCCGGTGGGCGTGATCGGCGCGCTGGAGGCGATTCGCACGATCAGTGAAAACGGAATTGTCATTCGCTCGCCGCTCGAAGTCGTCTGTTTTGTCGGCGAAGAGTCGAGCCGGTTCGGTTTTTCTACCCTCGGCAGCAGTTTGCTCGCCGGCCAAGTCCATCCGAAAGAATTGGCAAATGCCGTAGATGCTCAAGGAACAAAGCTCGCCGATGTGCTGGCAAGCCTCGGCATCGCGCAGAAAAAGCTCCATGGGCTCACGCGCGATCCGAAAACACTCAAAGCCTATTTTGAACTGCACATCGAGCAAGGACCGATTCTCGAAGCGATCGGCAAGAGAATCGGTCTGGTGACATCCATCGCCGCGCCGAGCCGATTTAGAATTATTTTCACGGGCCAAGCCGATCACTCCGGCACCACGCCGATGGAGATGCGCAAAGATGCGCTGGTCGCCGCGGCCCAGCTGATTGAGTTTATCGAAAAGACTTGCCGCAAGTTTTCTTCCATGGCGAAGGGCCGTGTCGTCGGCACGGTCGGGCGCTTTGAAAATCGAACCGGGCGTGATCAACGCCGTGCCAGGGAAAGCGGAATTATCTGTCGACATCCGCAGCATTACGGCCCAATCGAAAGATCGCGTCGCGCGCATGGTTAAGAATGAAGCGCAAAGTATCGCCCGCAGTCGCGCCATCGGCGTCGAAATACTCACGATCCGCGAAGAAGATCCCGTACCCCTCGACAAGCGTTTGCTGCGCGTGACAAAAGAGATTTGTCATGAGAAACAAATCGTCTATGAAATCATGCCGTCCGGCGCCGGTCATGACGCCATGCAGATGGCCAAGATCACGCCGGCGGCGATGATTTTTATTCCGAGCCAGCGCGGCATCAGCCACAACCCCCTCGAATGGACGCATCCCGACGATATCGGCCTGGGCACCCAATTGCTGATGGAAACCATGATCAGAGTCGCCAATGAAAACTTCTAAAAACAAGAGTAAACGAATTCTCAACTCCGTCCAGGTCAAAGCCATCTTCGAGCGCTTCGCCCGCGAGATGGCGAAAGAATACGGCTCACTCGAGCAAGTCGTCTTCATCGGCATCCGCACCCGCGGCCCTTACGTGGCCAAGCGGCTCGCCGAGATCATCAAGAAACGGCACGGCAGAGAAATTCCCATCGGTGAGATGGACATCACGCTTTATCGCGACGACCTGAACGCGCTGCTCCCCGGCGGTACCATCGATCACACGCGCATCCCCTTCGATATTGCCAACAAGATCGTCGTGCTGTTCGACGACGTCTTGAATACCGGCCGCACCGTGCGCGCGGCTGTGGATCATCTGATCGATCTCGGTCGACCGCGGATGATTCACTTAGCCGTGATGGTCGACCGCGGCGGCCGCGAGCTACCCATCGCGGCAAACTACGTCGGTAAGAAGATTAGTTTGCCGACCGGCGGCAACGTCGAAGTCCGCTTGAAGGAAGTCGATAAAATCGACGAAGTTTTGGTCCAGTGACCGCTTTCGATGGACGCGGAACGGTAAATTCGGCGTCGCCACAATTAGTAGGGAAATAATTTGCGCAGGGATTGGGAGTTCGCAGAGGTTAATCTTGATTTTTTGTCCGCGGGAGAAAGTAATGAGCAAACAGCGCCGACACCCCTGGGTCCTTGGTGCCTTTGTGGCAACCGCTCTGCTGGCAAATTTGCCCGCCGTTTACGCACAAACACCGGCGCCGATTCTGGTCGCCTATGCCGGCCAGAATGAAACCGTCGGGCCCATGTGGGTCGGCATTGAGAGAGGCACGTTCAGGAAATACGGCCTCGACGTCCGAATGGTGCAGCTGCGCAATGGCTCTCTGAGCATGTCCACGCTCGCTTCGGGCCAGGTGCAATACAATTACGGCTCGCCGGCCAACGCGCTGAGCGCCGCGGCCGGCGGCATGCGCCTCCAGTGCGTCGCTTCCGCGGTGCAAAAAATACCCCGCGAATTGATCGCCAGAAAGGAAATCCGCACGCTGGAAGACTTGCGCGGCAAAACCTTCGGCGTGCAAAGCATCGGCGGCGGCTTTTGGTTGCAAACCATGATCGCGCTGGATTTCCTCGGCATCGATCCCGACAAATACGATCTCAAGATGCGCATCCTGGGCGACACCGCCACGGTCACGCAGGCGCTTGGCAGCGGCGGCGTCGACGCCACCGTCATCCCGTATAGCTTCAGCGAGGCGGCCAAGCGCGCCGGCGCCAATGTTCTCGCCGACATCGGTAAACTACCGATTCCTTATCAAGGCACGACCCTTTGTTTTTTGCGCGACACGCCGTCGAACTCGTCCGACATCGATCTCGCGGTTGCTCAAGGGGCTCGTCGATAGCGTGCTGTTGATCCACGATCCCGCCGCCAGGACCGACGTCACGGAGATTCTGCGCAAGAGCTTTCGCTTTCCCCGTCTGGAAGACGCCGCGGCGTCGTACAAAGTACTGACCCAGATGGCCACCATCGAGCTGTTGCCCGATCCGGCCGCATGGAAAATCGTCCAACGGATCGTTGCGCGCATCAATCCCAAAGTTACTCAAGTCGACATTAATCAACTCAACAACCCGGCCTTCGTCCGCGGCCTCGAAGAGAGCGGCTTTCTCACCGAGGCCCGGCGCAAACTGCATGAACGATCGGAACGGAAATGACAACAATGCGCCGTTGAGGCGTAAAATAAAATTACGAACCGGGAATTAGCGAGGCAGGAGACTTTGCGCAAAGCGCAGGATCAATTCGTTGAAGCGTACCGGCTCGTCGACAAAAAGGGCGTGGCCGGCGTCTTTGAAAATTTCCACTTGAGTTCCCGGCCGATTCTTTTGCAGATTTCCCGCTTGCTCTTTGAACTGCGGGGTGACGACATAAAGCAAAGGTTTATTAAACCGGTGCGCGATTTCTTTCCAGTGTGTGCGCACGAACGGATAGGACAACAGCGCGATACTGCTTTCAACCGGCATTCTCTTGGCGCCCTGCACCATCGCTCCGATTTGGGCATCGCTGCGCGGACTCTTGAAGATGGCGCGAACGAATTTCGCCAAAGTTTTGTCCCGGTCATCGCGCAGTGATTGCAAGAAGGTACCGCCTGGCGGCGGCGCCGGCTCTTCGCCCACCGAACTGTCGACCAATACCAAACCGGCGAGCCGATCGGCGCCAAACATATGGATATACTGCAACGCTTCGAGCGCGCCCAAGGACCAGCCGACCAGTAAAACATTCGAATGCGGTTCGAGAAACTCTTTGAGATCGGTAGCGCGCCGCTCAGCGGTAAAGCCATCGATGGGCACCTGGGACTCACCCTGGCCGCGCGGATCGAGAGCGAGCGTGTGATAACGCTGGCCAAATTGTTCGAGCTGTTTTTGCCAAATCGTCGCCGGCATCGACCAGCCGGGGATCAAGGCAACTTTTAGCTGGGACTTTTTCGCATGAACCTGCCCGGATTCAAGGACGGAAAGCGTTACGCCGTCACTGGTGACCAGCGCGAGCCGTGTGATTTGACTGGCACTGCTCTGTGCCATGAGCAGCAGAATAACTCCGAGCAGTTGTTGAGTCGGACTAATTGGAACTGCGTTCCTTATTCGCCAAAATTAACCCAGACTGACTGCCGCGCCAATGATAACCGAACGAGAAAGGCAGGTCCGCAGTCACCGTCTTGTCCTTAAAGGCTAAGTCTAAGTCCTTCTGGTAAGCGTATCCCATCGGTCTGACCGGTTTATGGTACTTGCCATAAAGCTTCACATGCCACGGCGTTTGGTTGAGATAACGATAAGGTATACCCGTGTCATCTTGGACTAGGATATCGGCGGATTCCAACACCATCGCCCGAGTTTTGGCAAATTGTTCGTCGTGCAACAAGTAGGATGCCGACTTGAGCAACACCGTCGAGGGTTTGTGCTGTCCAACCCAATTGAGAAAATCAGGATAGTACTCTTGCGCCTTGTCGGTAGCATCCATTGAGAAATAGTAAAGCTGCTGCGTTACGGCAGTTGCCGGGTTGGCGAACTCGATGCGCACGCCGCGAAGTAGCATGCGCGGCCGCTTACCTTCCGGCGTATCGTACGCTTTGGTCAAATCGGGAAATAGATCGATCGGCTCGATGCGCACAATACGGCGGTTCATCAGCGCCATCATCGTCGCCATCACCGGCACGGCGCCGCGCACCCACGGCGTGGTAAGCTGCTTGGTCATATAAGAGGTGATAAAATAATTGCGCTCGAAGATATCGCGAAACGCGCCGCGCACGTCGTTCAACAACTTCACAAATTGAACCGGCGTCACCGATTCCATGTCCGGTAATGAGCCGGGCCGTTCCAAACTGAAAAAGACATAGCGTGAATGGTCTGGAAACAGCGCGTACGGATTGATGAAATCGGGACCGCTGAACGGGTAGATCATGGTTTTTTTGTGCGCGCCGCCTATTTTGATTTCATGATCGCGCCAATTTTCCACGATGTTCAAGCGGGCGCGCACTAGCGCCCACTGGGTCGACATCCATTTTTGATGCTCTTTCCAAGGATCGAGCTCGATGAACTTGAAAAATGCCGGCTCCGGCGGGTTCGGTGTGATACCGGCCAACAGCTGGGCAGTCGCCGTAGCGCGACGATTAAACTCCAGCTCGCTGCTCGCCGAGCGAACTTCCGAACTGAATAATAGAAGCGCGACGATGGCACCGAATCCAACCATAACAAGCAGCTTTTTGAAACGCATAAACCCTTTTAAATTCATAAGATATACTGAGAAATTAACCCTATCCTTTCCTATACTTACACGCGCGATTGAGCGTAGAATCGAATTATTCCTAATGATTAGACGTTAGGAAAAAGAATTTCAAAAATAATACCTTACTTTACTCGGCTAATCCATCGTTTTGCTATTCCAGCGATGCTGGCGACTTCCTTGACACTAGCGGCGCGACAAAAGCAGACTTTCTATCTCCACAACATTGGGGATAATAAAAATTCATCACGAGGAGAGCCGCAACATGTCTGGTTGGAAAGCGCGCATTGGCTATTTATCACCATCGGTTTTTGAAAACCCATCGGATTGGGGGTTTCACCCTACCCAAAGGCTTCACGATCGTCTCGTCGGGACTCAACGTCCAGTCGCACACTGAAGCGGAATTTAACAAAGCGATCGCCGCCCTCCGCACTGGTCTGGGCATTTTCAAGGCCGAGGAGTGCGACGCGATCCTGATGGGCGGAATTACGCTCGGAACCCAGCGAGGTTTTGCAGCGGAACAGGAAGTCGTCGCCAAGCTTTCACAACAAGTCGGCCTGCCGGTCAGCACAGCGATGAGCGCGACGGTCGAAGCGCTTAAGCATTTACAGGTCAAGACTATTATTGCAACGGCGTATAAGGAATCCATCAACCAATCAATCAAAAAATACTACGACGACGGTGGCGTCAAGGTTTTGGCCATCGCAGGATTGAACGTGTCCAAGCCGGTCGACCAGGTGAAGCTGCCGGATTACGCTTCTTACAAAGTCGCCGCGCGCATCCAGAAGTCGAAAGCCTACTGCTTCAAGGCCGCTGGCGCACAGTCGCATACGTGCAGGAATTAGAAGATGACACTGGACGGCCTGTAGTGTCGTCCACCGCTGCATCGCTCGGGTGGGTGATGAAAACGCTCGGGATGAAGATTCCGGTCAAGGGCTACGGCCGGCTTCTGAGTTAACTCTCCGCCAGCGCCCATGTTGTGAACCATACTCCGAATGAGGTTTTGCCACAAAAACAAAACGGGCAACCTCTGGAGTTCGGTTGCCCGTTTGCCGACGCTATCGCGTCGATACTTAGCGATTTAGAATTTTTTTAGCCCGCCCCGCTAGCTGGCTTTTCGCTTGGCACTGCTTCGCGTTGAGCTAACGTTGGATGGATTTGACGGAACTGCTTTTTTGAGGGAGGCCCGTCCTTCTGATTGACCCGATTACGGGTTCGCACCTTCTGGTGCCGAAGTTGCGGCCTCGATTCACGCAGCTCGATATCCAACTGTTAAGCTCATCGACCTGCCCGCGCCCGCCGCTAGCGGGCGCCAATGGCCCGGTGGAGTGTCTTGTTCGTTCATGAACTCCTCCATTTCATGAAGCAGCTGAAGCTCGCGTGAGCCTCGCTCTGCTTCTCATTGCGCTAATCGCTCGCTCTAATTGCTTCCTAACGCCGCCGCATAATCAAGTCAAGAGTTATTTTCAAATATTTACAATTGCGTCACTTGTCGAGAAAAATAATTCTCGGCTCGCGGCTTGCTGGAATTTTCTTATTGGCCGGCACGGTCGCATCGCTTAGATCTGCGCCGCTAATGAGTTCATAGAGCTTGCCCATCGCCGCCGGACTGTTGAAGCGCTTCAACCCCGTCGCTCGCCCCATCTCTTGAATCTGATTTGCCATGGACGCCAGCGGCATGGGGACTTCCAGTTTAGCGGCGATGTTCAGCGCCTGGCGAAAATCTTTGTAGCTGTTGCTGAGCGCGCCGCCGTCGTTGTTGTTGCGCTTCATGAACTCTTCCATGCGCGACGCCGAAGCTTGCGAGCCGGTGGTTTGTAATAGCTTGAGGAATAATTTCGGGTCAGCGCCCTGGGCCGTTAGCCATGAACAAATTTCGGCGCTGATGATGTTGTTTGTCGTCGCGTATAAAATGATCGCAATCTTGAATGCCTTGGGCATCCACGGCTCGGGCAGGCAGATCACAGTCTGCGCTAAGCTATTCAAAAACTTCGCCGCTGGCTCGATTGCCGCCTTCTCGCCGCCGATGACGATGGCAAATTGCCCGTTGGGGATCACAACGGCTGGCGCGCCGCTGGCGTGGATCGTACCGCCGATAAATACTGCTTGCTTTTCTCCGAGCCGCTCGCTTAACTCGCGAGCGCAATCCGGGTCGGTGCCGCTGAGATCGATGAGCGCCTTGCCCGCTCCGAGCGCGCTCAGCGCGCCGTTTTCGCCGAGCACCGCTTGGCGCACTTCGACCGACGAGGGCAAAAGCGTGATGGTAATGTCGCGCACCGCTTCGCGTGCACTACTTGCCAGCGCCGCGCCGCGCTCGACGGCGTATTCGAGCGCCGCGGCATCAATGTCATAAACCGTCAACGAAAACCCCGCGGCGAGAATCCGTTCCGCCATCGGCCGCCCCGCGTTGCCGAGTCCGATCAAACCAATCGATGGCATCGTCTCCTCATTGGCGTCTTTGCGGCCAACTATCTTCCCTTACCCGCTTTTTTGAGCGCGTCTTCGACAATCTGGTGCAGCGCCTTGCGCCCTTCCTGGCCATTGTACTTTGCCGAGTTGAGCATGAAATAGTTCACGCCCTTTTGCGGCACGTCGTCCGGCGGCAGATCGGTTTTCGGAATATCCACACGCAGGGAATTCACTTCGGCGTATTTTTGCCATGCCATCTGCCCATCCCGCGACAGTACCCAGTTAACAAAAAGCTTCGTCGCATTGGGATGGGGTGATTTGCTCATGACCGCTAAGCAGCAAGAGCCGCCGCCCATGATGTCCCCTTCTTTCATCGGGTGCGGCAAAAGATCGACCGGCAACCCTTGCTTGTTGGCTTTCATGATCGGCTGGCCGCTGCCGATGTAAAAATGAATTTTGCCCGTGGCCAGCCAATCGGTGCCCTGCTGCAAATCGCGTGTCAGGAGCATATCCGTTTCACTGAGCAAACGCGTAATGAACTTTTGCCCGAGCGCAGGCGTATAATAAAAGAACATGAAAGTTTCACCACCGCCACCGGCAACGCGCGGATCGAAGCTGGCAAGCTTGCCTTTCCATCGCGGCTGGAGCAGATCCCACCAAGATTGAATGTCCTTGGGATTGACCAGCTTGGTATTGTAGGAACCCCGCCGCGTGCCAATTTCACCGGAAATTATCAGCCCGGCGTGGTTTTCCGGATCGGCGAAATGAAACTTGCCGTCAAACCAGTTGGCCATGTCGGTAACGTCCGGGAGCATGAGCAATGGCCTTAACGGCTCCAAGGTTCCCGGCGCGAACGCAGCATACGTCGACGACCCGCCCATGATGAGATCGGCGAGATACTTTCCGGCGCGCCGTTCGGCGACGATGCGCTGCGCGTGATCGGAACCTTTGCCTGGGACGAAACTGAACTTAATCTCTGGCATAACTTTTCTGAAATATCGACCAGATTTGCTGGTAGGCTGGATTATGCGGTCCGTAGATGACCACCTCGGCCTCTTTTTTGCCCGCCTCAATCGTCGACTCCCATTGTTTCTTCCAGTCCGATTGGCCATGTACACGGTGTCTCAATCACCTGCATAAGAAAGCCTAGCGCAACAAAAACTTTTCCGAAGTTCAGAATTCGCATAGACCCATCACTCCATTACTCCAACTTTCCATATCCCTCACCGATGCGCCTGCATCTCCGCCGCCGTGAACGGGCCACAGCCCATGATCTGATGGACTTCCCATTCGAGTAGTTCGAAGGAGCAAAAGCCTGCCGCGGTGTAAGGATCGCTGGCGGCAATCTTTGCCGCTTCATCTTTAGATCCGGCGCGAATCACGTAGACGCCGTACTTCCGATCGGTGGTAGGACCCGAAAATAGTATTTTCCCATCCTGATGCTGCTGCCTCATCCACACTAGATGCTGGTCAAGTGTCACCGTCCACTGATCCCTTGGTTTGGTTGGCTGACGCAATGTCAAATACCACATGTTCGCCTCCTCTAACTAGATTTTGCACCGCCTTTTTTGTCTTAATGGGTTACTCGAACGGTTACTTCGCACCGATATGACGGCGCCGTCCAACTGTCAAGGAAATCTAAAGGGCGACGTCCATGGCAATACTTCCAGCGATACCGCTAGAGTCCTGTTAAAGACTCGCTGGTCGCGGCGAGGGAGTTGAATAGCGCCATCCGCGCCAACCGTAGATCGCGAACAAGGCAAAGGTGGGGACGCGAGGTCGCCATCGGTGGATTAAACCCCGGCGCCAGTCAAGCAAACGAAATAGAGTTAGCGCTTAACTCCAACCCATATTTTCGTATATACTTGTCGGTGGTCATCAAAGCGATTCATTTAGAATAGAAGGAGTTCCAATGCGCCGAAGCCTTATAACTATTATTACCGTACTCATCTGTGGCCTGCTGTCCGGCCGCGCGGAGGCGCAAGACAAGATCCGCGACCTCGTCGTCAAAATCCACGCGACTCATCATACGCCCGATCTGCTTCGTCCCTGGACCAAGAATAGCCCCCAGCAAATCAAAGGCTCCGGCGTTGTCATCGATCGCAAGCGAATTCTGACTAACGCCCACGTCGTCAAGTATGCGAGCCAGATCTATGTCCAGCCGAATCAGTCGGCGAGCTACATCTCGGCGCGCGTCGAAGCCATGACGCCGGGAATGGACTTAGCGATACTGCGTCTCGATGACGAATCTTTTTTCGACAACCGCGGCACGCTTCCTTTCGCCCAAGAGTTGCCCAGAGTCAAAGACAACATCAGCGTGTACGGCTATCCTACCGGCGGCACCGAGCTTTCAGTAACTCAGGGCATCATCTCGCGCATCGAGTACACTGACTACTACTATCAGGCCACCGGTCTGCGCATCCAAGTCGACGCCGCGCTAAATTTCGGCAATAGCGGCGGGCCGGCGGTGTCCGACGGCAAGCTGGTTGGCCTCGTCTTTAGCTTGATTCAAAACGCGCAGAACATCGGCTATCTGATTCCCGTCGAGGAGATCCAATTATTTCTCGATGACATCGCCGACGGCGTCTACGACGGTAAGCCGCAAACTCACGACTTGATTCAGACCGTCGAAAATGACGCATTGCGCAAGCGCCTCGGACTACCGAAAGGGGTCAACGGCGTGATGGTGGCACAACCCTATCGCCACGAGCCAAACTATCCATTGAATGAGTGGGACGTCATCACCCATATCGGCGGAGTGCCGATCGACAGCGATGGCAAAGTCGCGATCCGTTATGACCTGCGTCTCTCGGCATCCTATCTCGTGCAGAAGCATGCTAAGAACGGCCTGTTGCCCATAACCGTATTCCGTGCCGGCAAATTAACGAACATCAATTTACCGGCGCGCACAAAACGAGATCTGGTGATTCCTTATTTGCTGGAAGCTCAGCCGAGGTTTTTTATCTTTGGTCCCTTCGTTTTTTCACAGACCACTCAGGATTATCTCGAACGGCTGGGCAATCAACGCCCGACATCATTTGGCCGCCAGCCAAGCCCGCTGGTGACGCGCCGCTATGACCAGCCGGCGTTCGAGAATGAAGAGTTGATTGTCGTCGCCTCGCCGTTGTTTCCCCACCGCATCACCAAAGGCTATGACGATCCCAATCGCGCCGTGCTCAGCGAAGTTAATGGAGTGCCGCTAAAAAATCTCCGTCATCTAGTCGAGATCCTGCGCGATACCCGTGACGAACAAATCAGTTTCAAGTTCGCCGCCTCCGGCGTACTCACCCACGAGACTATGGTATTCAACCGCGCCGATCTCAAGGAAGCTACCAGTAAAATTCTCGAAGAGAACGGCATTCGCTATCCCTACTCGTCTGATCTTCGTACCGTGTGGGAGGCCGCCACGCCCGCTGAGAAACGATCGGCTCAAACCGCTTGTTGCGAGCCGGTGCCGTCAACCCATTAGGAGCCGATGAAGCAACGCGGCCGGATGTTGCGCGCGGCAAACTCTGTGAAAACGACTGGAACGGCGCGCCGCATCTTACAACTTATTCTGATCGCCGCCGCCTGCGCGGTTGGATTGCCCCATCAGCCATCTACCGCCGCCGCCGCGGAACCTAGCATCGAAACGTTCGCGCGCGGTTTTAACACACCCTGGGCCATCGACTTCGCGCCGGACGGTAGAATTTTTATCAGCGAGCGGCCGGGACGTATACGCATCATCGAGCGCGGCCAACTTCAGTCTGAGCCCTGGATGAAGATCGATGTCGCCGCCAGCGGCGAATCCGGGCTCATGGGTCTCGCCATCGATCCGCAGTTTACCCTGAATCGCTTCCTCTACGCCGCTTATAGCTACCGCAGCGGCGCATCCGGCACCCGCAACCGTCTGGTGCGTTTGCGCGAAGATCCGAAGGGCGGATCTGGAATTGCCGATAAAATTCTCATTGACGACGTTCCCGGCGCCAACAATCACGACGGCGGACGGGTAAAGTTCGGACCGGACGGCAAGCTTTACTGGACGGTAGGCGACGCGCAGACAACGCGACACGCCCAGGATTTAAAATCACTGAACGGCAAAATTCTGCGCCTCAACTCCGACGGTGGCATTCCGACGGACAATCCTTTTCCAAACTCATATGTTTATTCCTACGGTCATCGAAATCCCCAAGGGCTCGCCTGGCAGCCTCCCACGCGACGACTATACGCCACCGAACATGGACCGAGTGGTTTTCAAGGCTGTTGCCGCGATGAAGTAAATCTCGTCGAGCCCGGCAAAAACTACGGCTGGCCGGAGATTCGCGGTGATGAAACAAAAGAAGGATTGGTACCGCCGGTCATTCACTCCGGCAGCAGCGAAACCTGGGCACCCGGCGGTGCAGCTTTCGTTAGCCAAGGTCCATGGATCGGCTCGCTTGTCTTCACCGGACTGCGCGGCCAAACACTATACCGGGTAATTCTCGATCCCAACGATCCCCGCAAAGTCGCAAAACTCGAACGCCACTTCGACCGTCAATTGGGCCGCTTGAGAGACATCGTCGAAGGCCCGGACAAAGCGCTCTATCTGCTCACCAGCAATCACGACGGTCGCGGTCGGCCGAACGCCGATGACGACCGGGTGATTCGAATTATTTTCAAATAGCCATTCTCGACGACGATTCCGTTGATCCGATAAAGGCACTGGGATAGTATCAGCGCCGCAATGACGGGAGGTAATCGCCATGCGTAAAAAAATCTTCTCATGGTTGGGTCGGGAGTTCATCGAGCTTTGTGGCGAAGCCAAGCCAGCGGCGACCGCAACGGTTGAAGGGCAAGAACTTTTCAACCGCTTCAACGAAGAACTGAAGTTCCACGGTTTGTCCTTGGCTCACACCGTGCGCAGCCGCCTCTGGGGCCGCGACCGGGAAAGCCGCGATCTCGGCAGCACTGAGCGCGTCAAAACCCTCTCCGGCCAATCGCGCTCGGCAAGTTCAAGCTACATCGCGCCGGGCCATTTCGACTCCGCCGCCAAGGTTGCCGTCGATTTGCTGGCGATGCGCCCGACCGACCCGAACGGCTCCAAGCGAATCGTTGAATACGATCCGCCGATCGTGCCGATCCGATTTCTAGTTTACGATTCCATAGTGGTATTATCCGGAGTCACCACCGTGTTACCAACGCTTGAAGAACAATTGAACAACATCATCCCGCGCATCACGGACTCCCTCGCCGACGCCGGCAGCTCGTGGGACAAGGTCGGGCGGGTGTCGTTTTACTTGCATCGCAGCCAGACCGTGGATAATTTAAAAGCGCTCTTCGCGCGCCACGTAACGGCGAAGATGCCGCAAATGGAGTATTGCTTCGTCGACGGCTACTCTTCGCCAGGCAAGTTCTGCGAAGTCGAAGTTACTGCAACGGCGTAATTGATTATGACAAACCAAAGTAGAAAATCTCCCCTGGCTCCTCTTTTTCAAAGAGGGGAAACTGCGGTGGTCAAGAATTTCCCCCTTTGAAAAAGGGGGATCGAGGGGGATTTGTATTGTATGGACATTGGACGAGCCAAGCGCGTCAATCGCTGCACGCTTATTTAAAAGGCAGTTATGGCAAGTAACAACTTTAAAGTCGCCATCCTCGACGACTTCGAAAAGATTTCCGACACCGTACCGGCATACGAAAAGCTCAAGGCGCGCGCCGAAATCACGATCCTGCGCGAGCGTCTCGATTCAAGCGAGAAGATTGTCTCAAGGTTGCGCGAGTTCGACGCGCTCTTGCTCATGCGCGAGCGAACATTTTTTAGCGACACAGAGTATAGCCAACTACCGAAACTCAAATTCATCTCGCAAACCGGCCGCACCAGCCACCATCTCGATTTAGCAAACGCTACCCGCCGCGGCATCGCCATCTCCGGCACACCAAGCGACACCGGCGCAACGACCAAGGAACTTACCATCGGCTTGATCCTCGCGTTAGCGCGCAAGATTCCCCAGGTGAATCAACGCATGCGCGAAGAAAGCTGGCCGCCGCTGACCGGCATGATGCTCGAAGGTAAAACCATCGGCATCGTCGGTCTCGGCCGTATCGGCAATGAAGTTGCGCGGATCATGAAAGCCTTTAACACCAGAGTGCTTGGCTGGTCGCGCAGCTTGACGCCGGAACGAGCCGCCCAAGTCGGCGCCGAATCGGTGTCGAGGGAAACGCTTTTCAGAGAATCGGACTTCGTCACGGTCCATGTCCACTTGAATGCCGAAACCGTCGGTTTAGTCGGCGAAAAAGAAATAGCGTTAATGAAACGCGGCGCCTGCCTGGTTAATACCGGCCGCGGCCCGATCATCAACGAGCAAGCGATGCTCAAAGCGCTCGAAAGCGGCCAGCTCGGCGGCGTCGGCCTCGACGTCTATGACAACGAACCTTTGCCGATGGATCACCCGCTGCGCCGTTTCGACAACGCCATACTCATGTCGCACCGCGGCTACGCCACGGTGGAAATCTTAAGCGAGCGCTACGAACAGGCACTGACGAATATTCTGACTTATCTCGACGGCAAGCCGTTGAAACTGATCAATCCGAATGTGCAGCAGAAATGACCTCTGCGCTCATGCTTGCTCCGAAAGACCTCGCCAAAACCTCATCCGTCACCCTCGGCCACTACGATCAACGCGCCGAAATTTTTTGGCGCGACACGCGCGATCATGATGTCAGCCAGAATATCGACGCTCTGCTGCAGAGTTTGATCGGTTCAGCGCCTTTTCGCGTTCTCGATTTCGGCTGCGGGCCGGGGCGCGACTTAATAACTTTCAAAGAGTTGGGACAGGAAGCGATCGGCCTCGATGGCTCCGAGCGTTTCGTCGCGATGGCGCGCGAACACAGTGGCTGCGAAGTTTGGTGCCAGGACTTTCTCAAGCTCGACCTGCCTGCGGAATATTTCGACGGCATCTTTGCCAACGCGTCACTGTTCCATGTGCCAAGCCAGGAACTGCCGCGCGTGATGCGCGAACTTTACGCCACGCTAAAACCGGACGGCGTGCTCTTTAGCTCCAACCCGCGCGGCGACAATCAAGAAGGCTGGAGCGGCGAGCGTTACGGTTGCTACTACGATTGGCCGCGTTGGAAAGAATTGGTTACCGCAGCGGGCTTCAGCGAAGTTCGCCATTACTATCGCCCAACAGGGCTACCGTGCGAGCAGCAACCGTGGCTCGCATCGGTGTGGCGCAAGTAACAAACTGTCTTCCTGTTGCCTTCCCACCAATTGACAGCCACGTCGCCTTTCGACTAATGTGCAGCTAAATCTTCAACTCAATATTCAGGAGGATCGATCAATGGCCATCGCAAGCGATCTGATTATTTCGTCGGATTCTCACGTCATGGAGCCGGTAGACCTTTGGAAAAAAGGCGTGGCGGAAAAATATCGCGACGCGGCGCCGCTGTTTCCGCCGCATCAGGTCGGCGAAGGCTTTCAAAAACACGCCGGCGGCTGGGATCCGCATGCGCGCATGAAAGAAATGGAAACCGACGGTCTGAGCGCCGAAGTGCTTTATCCAACCCTGGGCCTCGATCTTTTCGCCATCGACGATGCCGGCCTCCAGGAAGCCTGTTTCCACGCTTACAACGACTGGTTGATCAGCTACTGCAACGCCAACACCGACCGCCTGATCGGTATTCCAGCGATCCCGGTTTACAACATCGACAACGGCATCAAAGAGCTCGAACGCTGCCGCAAAGCCGGCTTGAAAGGCGCGCTCATCTGGCAGGCGCCGCATAAAGATCTGCCGTTCACTTCCGACCACTATGAAAGATTCTGGTCAGCCTGCGAAAGTTTAGACGCGCCGGTGAGCCTGCATATCCTGACCGGCCACAGTTATAATAAAGACAAAAACCGCAAAGGCGTCGAGCGCTACCGCGGCAGCGTGAATTTGAAGCTGATGGACATCGCCAATGCGCTCTTCGAGTTGGTATTCTGCGGCGTGCTTGAAAGGCACCCGAAGCTGAAGATCGTTTCGGTGGAAAATGAAGTCGGCTGGATGCCGTGGATCTTCCAGCAGTGGGATTACTATTACAATCGTTTCAAGAAAGACAATCCGCCGGCGTTTACGCGCAATCCGAGCAGCTTCGTCAAAGATCAGATTTATTCCTGCTTCTTCAACGACCATGTCTGCGGCGAGAACCTCGCCTTTTGGGGCCAAGACACCGTCATGTGGTCCAACGACTTCCCGCATCCCAATTCGACCTGGCCCAACTCAAGAAAAATCATCGAACGCGACCTTGGCCACCTGCCTGCGGAGATTCAGCGTAAAGTCGTCTGCGACAACGTCTGCCGGCTCTACGACATCGACGCGGCGAAGTTGCCGCGCGTGCAAAAGCAGGCTGCGTAGAACGGTTATGTCGAGCTGAACCGAGTCATCCTCAAGGAGCGTTAACGTGGCAGGCATCAAGAAAATCCTTTACGCGACCGACTACTCGAAGGCATCGAGTCGGGCGCTCGCAGAAGCCGTCAAGCTGGCCAAGCAAAACCGCGCCGAACTGTTAGTGGTTCACGTCATTGAACCCGCGCCTTTCGTCGCCGGCGAGGAGGAGTTCGGCAGCGCAGAAATGTACACGAAATTGGAAGACCTCGCTACACAGGAATCCCAATCGTCCATGAGTAAGCTGATCGCGCGACTTAAAAAGCTCAAGGTCAGAGCTCAGGGCCTGTTGTTCAAAGGCTCGGTCCACGATCAAATCGTCAAAGTGGCAAAAAGCAAGAAAGCCGATATGATCGTCATCGGCACTCACGGTCGCACGGGGCTTTCGAAACTCTTCATGGGCAGCGTCGCCGGCAAAGTCGTTTCGTCGGCGAACTGCCCGGTGCTGACGGTACGTGGAAAGTAATTCTTTATTATGGCCGATCGTTACGCGCTCGCCGACTTCATTGAGGATCTCGATCGAATTACCCGCGCCGAAACCTCACAAGCAAAAATCGTCGCGGCGGCGAAACCGCTGCTCGCGGAATTGGTGCAGAATCCGAACTGCATCGAGCCACGCTTCAAACAACATGGCGGCAAGATCTACGGCCGCTACATGCTCCACCGGGCGCCGCTCTTCAACATCTCTTCGGTAGTTTGGGGGCCCGGCGATAATGCCAAGGCGCACAATCATGACACTTGGGGATTGGTCGGCGTGCACGAAAACGAGCTTCAAGAAACCCGCTTTGTCAGACTGGACGACGGCTCGAAAGAAGGTCACGCCGAGTTGGAAGTAAAAGGCGTGAATCGCAACCAAGCCGGTATGGTGTCGACCCTGCTCGCACCCGAAAATGACATCCACGAAATGCTCAATGTCACGAAGAAAAACACCGTCGAAGTGCACGTCTACGGCAAAGAGTTGGTCAACATGCAGCGGTTGCAATTCGACGTCGCCACTCGGTCCGTTAAGTTTTTCGCCAGCGCAAAATACGACAATTGCTAATCAGTGCTTGAGCGTGAGTTCCCAATCCAGATATTTCTGCATGTCCTCTTTGTTGCCACGAATCGAAGGCGACAAAACCACATCGTTCGCCGGAGTCAGCGCGTCTCTCAGCCCCGAATCGGTTGGGTAGCCTGCCGCCGTCCAACCACGTACGCCGTCGACAAGCACAGAAATATTGGCGAATCCGACTCGCGCCAGCTGTTGCGCTGCGAAAGTCGATTGCCGTCCATCGCGGCACGTCAAAATAATTTTTTGAGCGCGATCAGCGATCAGCTCCGGCAACTTGATGTCAATCCAGCCACGAGATATCCACTTGGCACCCGGCACATGGGCAGTTTCATGTTCAAGACTCGTGCTAACATCGAGCACCGTGTACGATCCACTATCGATATGGTTTTGCAGTTTTGCGCCATCGATATATTGCGTACTACGCTGCGCCGCACTGAAGCTCGACGGTTCCGCCATCGATATGCCAGCAACTAGCCCCTGACCGCTCGCCTGCCATGCCTCCAGGCCCCCTTCCAGCACGCGAACCTGTTTGAATCCCATCTGCCGATACCAGAACGCCGCCATCACGGCGCGCGCCGACTGATTACTGATAAAAACTATCTCGGCATTGCGCACCGGCACGAAATCATCGGCGCGCTGCACCGCCTGTCCGCCGGGCACGTTGATCGAGCCGGCGATATGAGCGGCGGCAAATTCATCTTCAGACCGGACATCGATAAGATAGGCGACAGTCGCGCGCGATTCTTTAATCAAACGATCGAAATCTTCGACCGTGATCCACGTTAGCTTCTCTTCCGCCGCAATACTGAGAGCTGTTGTGAGTGCCCGCACTCTGCTGTCCGAATTCGCCGCTGGTCCGCGACGCAATGGCCGAGTTTCCAATTGAAATCCCGCCAGCAGCCAACCCATGGTGCCGTTGCGAAGCGCGCGCACGTTGGTCAAGCCCAGGCGCCGCAGCGCGGCGGTGCCAATGATGCTACGCGTGCGGCCGGCGCAGTTGACGATGACCGTCGGTTTGTGTCGCAATTCATCAGCCCAAAGAATCAAATCGCCACCGGGAACATTCAAACCACCGGGAATGCAAAACCTGCCGAACTCTTCCGGCGTACGCACGTCGAGAATCGTTAACTCAGCATTGCTGTCAATCAAATTTTTCAATTCTTCCGGCGCCAAGTCCGGCACGTTTCGATCATGGTGCACATGCTCGCCAAACGCCTTGCTCGGCACGTTGACGCCGCTAACGATTTCCCGGCCTTCATTCCGCCACGCCGTCAAGCCGCCATCGAGAATTGAAACCTGCGCATAGCCAAGGTGCGTCAATGTCTCGGCAGCGACCTCCGCGCGCTTGCCGCCCTCGTCATAGACGACAACTGGAATGGAGCGGCTGGGTAGTAACTCGGCGATACGAAACTCGATCTGGCTGCGTGGCAGCGAAGTCGTGTTGGGAATTTGGCAATCGTTGTACTCGCCGCGCTCGCGCACGTCGAAGACAGCGAACAAGCCGTCCGACGCCACCAACGTTGCGAGTTCCTGGCAGGAAATGATTTTGTTCATTTTTTGACGCACTCCTCGGCAAACTCAACTTGAACCAGTCGTCGCATTCTGTTCTACTTGGAGCGGTAATAATTTCAACCGCATTTTGCGGAGGAGCCACATGGCAACTAACCACGAACGTTTCGGTGGCCTATTTATCCCGTACGTCACGCCGTTTAACCACGACGGTTCCTTAGACCCAGACAGTCTAGCGCGCCTTACCCAACACTTCGCGTCCCTGCCCGGCGTTGCCGGCCTGGTTTCCTGCGCGCGCATCGGCGAGAGTCCGGTGCTCAGCCTCGACGAGAAACGAAGAGTCTACGAAGTTTGCGGCAAAGCGGCGCGCGCCGCCGGTAAAGTTCACATCGCCGCCATCGCGCCCCAGTCCACCGACGAAGCGGTCGCGCTCATGGGCGATCTGGAAAATCTTGCCGTCGACGGCGTCATGATATTTCCGCCGCTGCTGTTCGCCTGGGGCAAAGTCGATCCCAATCTCAAAGTGCGTTTCTTCGAAGATCTCGCGCGCGAGACGAAATTGCCCGTCGTGCTTTTCCAAATTCCGGTTAAAAGCTACTACTACGATGCCGACACGATTTGCCGTATCGCCCGCTTGGATAACGTCGTCGCCTTTAAGGAAGCGTCTTTCGATATCAATCTGTTCACCGACACGGTCAAGCGGCTGCATGCCGACAAAGCCGTCATGCGCGTGCTCACCGGCAACGACCGCTTCGTCGCCGAGAGTTACCAGCTCGGCGCCAACGGCGCGTTGATTGGCGTCGCCAACGTGGCGACGGAAAAATGGGGCGCGTTAGACTTCGCCGGCCGCGCCGGCAAGTTCGACCAAGCCGCCGCGATCCAGAAGGAACTGGAATCGATTAAAGAACTAGTTTTCAACGAACCGATCGTCGAAGCGGTGGCACGGATCAAAGCCGTGCTGCACTATGAAGGATTGATCAAAACGGCAACAGTGCGCCGCCCGCAGTTAGGAATTTCCGAGGCTGAGAAAAAACAACTTCTCGATAGCTATCGCGCGCTCAAGCAGAACGAATTCCGTCCCCAAGGTACCCACCAAGCCGCGTAAGCGCGAGATCAAAACAAACTATTCACCACGAAGATCACGAAGGACACGAAGGGTTCGGATAAATATTTTCCGAACTTCGTGCTCTTCGTGTCCTTCGTGGTGAAATGAACTTCCGTTCTTTGCGGCCACTTCTCCACATTCTCTAATGCGAAGCTTCGCTACCTCGCGCCGGGATCACCAACGCAAACAGCGCGACCGTCACCGCCAGCAACACCATGGCGCTCAACGCCAATGACCAGTGAACACCGATTAGGCCGCCGACCACGCCGACGGTCACGCCGCTAAAGGCGCGCAGACCATTGTTCGACATATTGAACAAACCGATCAACCGTCCACGTAGTTGCGGCGGCGCCTGGAGCTGCACCAGGGTTTGCGCCATGGAATGAAAAGCCAGATTTAGAACTCCGGCGAAAAACAGCAAAGCAACGGAAAGCGGATAACTCGTCGAAGCGGCAAACGCGGCAATCACCACGCACCAAAGTATCGAGCAGATCGCGGCGTTACTGGCGTTGGCTCTGAGCCATCCCTTGCCTTCGAGCAAAAGACCGCCGATCACCGCTCCGGCGGCGCTCGATGCCAACAGAACGCTATAGGCGACATCTTGCTTGTCATGGCCGAGATCGTGGGCGAACTCCGGCATCTGCGCTTGGAACGCGTTGCCGACGAGCAGCGAGGTCGCGCCGCCCAGGAGTATCATCGAAAAAATCGTCGGATTGGCCGACGTCTCGCGCATCAGTTGGATCGTGCTCTTGAAACTAAATCGCGGCGCTCTTCTGCTTCCCACGTCGTCCCGCCCATGGCCGGTGTAGGGCAGGAAGAACATGAAGAGGAGGTTGGGTAAAAACATCAACGTATTGATGAAGAGTCCCGTGGGCGCGCCGAACCAAAGCATCGTCGCGCCGCCTATCCCTGGACCCAAGAGCACGCCCAAATTGCGCGATGTCGAATTCAGCCTTACGGCGCTCTGGAGATATTCCCGTCCGACGATATCGTGAATGATCAGCTGGCCGCCCGGCCCGCCTAAGACACCGGCCATGCCGTGAATCACCAGCAGCACGCAAGCGTGCCAGACTTCGATCGTGTCGGTAAAAAAAAGTATGCCCCAAGTGAGCGATACCAAGGCATACATCAGCTGCGAGGCTTGGATCACGCGCCGACAATCGTGCCGGTCGGCGAGGGCGCCGAAATAGACGGCAAAAAATAAAAACGGCATCCAGTGGCTGATCACGGCAAAGCCGGCGAGCACCGGCGATTTGAACTTTTGATAAAGCAGCCAGTAGCTGATCACATGCTCGATGTTATCGCCCATGGTCGAGCACAGGTGAACGAGAAAATAGCGCCGATAGTCGCGATGATGCAACGCGGCGAAAGCAACGCGCGCCGCGGGTTTCGCCGCTGAGGGATCAGACTGAGAGTCAGGACTTGCCATGTTATTGCGCGCTGCGTTGGTGCGAGTTGAGCGTCAGCTTTGCGCCTTTGCCGGCACTGCGGGTATCGAGAAAGCGAACAGCGCGATGGTGATCGTCATCAAGACCATGGCGCTCAAAGCCAACGACCAGTGCACGCCGATCAAGCCGCCGACGACGCCTACGGTCAAGCCGCTGAACGCTTTGAAGCCCATGCTCGTCATCGCGTACAAGCCGATCACGCGGCCGCGCAACTCCGCCGGCGAACGAAGCTGGACGATGGTTTGCGCCATCGAAGAGAAGGCGAGATTCAACACGCCGGCGACAAACAGCAGACTCAACGATAAGTAATAGTGGGTCGACAGTGCGAACGAGGCGATGGCAACGCACCATAGAATGGCGCTGATAAACGCGGTTTTTTGATTCGGCGGCAACCACGACCGGCCCTCGAGCAAGAAGCCGCCGACCACGGCGCCGGCGGCGTTGGCGGCGAGCAGCGCGCTATAGGCGAAATCGGCCTTCTCCGTACCGAGGTCATGGGCGAACTCCGGCATGGTCGCTTGAAAAGCGGTGCCGACAAAAAACGACACGCAACCACCGAGAGCGACCATCGTGATGATCGGCCGGTTGCCCGAAATTTCGCGAACGATTTGAAACGCGTCGCCCCAGCCGATGGCACGCCGCGACGGCGCGGCGCTTTCGCGGCTGTGGCCGGTATAGGGCACTCTGAGCAGCCAAAGGGTCAGCGGCATGTAGATGAGTGTGTTGACCATCAATCCCGCCGACGGACTGAAGATCAGCATCATGGCGCCGCCCACCGCCGGCCCGAAAAGAACTCCCAGCTGCCGACTCGTCGAGTTGAGCCGAATGGCGCTCTGCAATTGCTCGTGGCCGACGATATCGTGGATGAGCAATTGGCTGCCCGGCCCCCACAGTACTCCCGCCATGCCATGGATGATGAGAAGAACGCAGGCATGCCAGAGTTCGATGGTATCGGTCCAGAACAGAAACGCCCACGCCGCCGACACGCCCATGTACATGATCTGCGCCACCTGAATGACTTTGCGACAATCGTAGCGGTCGGCCATGGCGCCGAAATAAACCGCGAAGAGCAAGAACGGCGTCCAGTGGCTCAGCACGGCGAAGCCGGCGAGCACCGGCGATTGAAATTTCTGATAGAGCAGCCAGTAGCTAATCACGTGCTCGATGTTGTCCGCCATCATGGCCAGCGCCGTTGTGACGAAATAGGCGCGAAAATCTTTGTGATGTAACGCCGCGAAGGCGAGCCGTTTTTCCGGTGCAGCCGATGCCAATGGAGACTCCAAAAGTTGCAAGATTAAATTCGGACAGTAACCAATATCTCTAGGTGATTCAAATCGCAGCGCGTACTGGAGTGGGGGGATTCCGCGATTAGCCTCGTCGGTTCATGCGGACAAGCGAACACCGCTCAACTCATTTCACCCACGGTTTGACGCTGTTGCGCGAAAGCGAGGAGAGCCAAAGTCACCGCCAGCAGCACCAAGGAACTGAGCGCCAATGACCAGTGAATCCCGATCAGTCCGCCGATCACTCCGACGGTTACGCCGCTGAAAGCGCGCAATCCAAAGGCGGACATGGAGAAGAGGCCAATCAAGCGGCCGCGCAGATGCATCGGCGCTTCCAGCTGAACGATGGTTTGGGCGATGGAGTAGAAAGCGAGATTCAAAGCGCCAGCGACGAACAACAGCGTCATTGACAGGGAATAACTGTTGGAAAAAGCGAAGGCAGTCATAACGACGCACCAAAGGATCGCGCAGCCGATCGCCGCCTTCACTGTCGGCGGCAGCCAGGCTTTGCCATCGAGCACAAAGCCGCCGAACACGGCGCCGGCGGCGTTGGCGGCGAGCAGCGCGCTATAGGCGTAATCTGCTTTTTCCGTGCCGAGGTCATGGGCGAACTCCGGCATGCTGGCTTGAAAAGCATTGCCGACCAAAAGCGACGCCGCGCCGCCGAGCACGATCATGGTCACAATCGAGCGATGTTGCGCGACCTCGCGCAGCACGCCAAGTGCGTCGCGCCACCGGAGACCCCGGCGAGCCGGCGCGCCTTCGCGCAGATGTCCGGTGTAGGGGACAAGCATTAACCAAACCGTGAAGGGAACGTAAATGACGGCGTTGATCAGCAAACCCGTCGGCGCGCCGAACCAGAGCATCATGGCACCGCCCACCGCTGGACCGAAAAGAATGCCAAGTTGGCGCGCCGTGGCGTTGAGCCGGACCGCGCTCGGCAGATCGTCGCCACCGACGATATCGTGAATCAACAGAATCTCCGCTGGGGTCCAGAACACGCCGGCGATACCATGAATCACCAGCAGCACACAGGCGTGCCATATTTGAATCGTATCCGTCCAAAACAGGATTGCCCAGACCACCGTCACCGCCATGTACATCACTTGCGCGATCTGAATCAGCTTGCGGCAATCGTAGCGATCCGCCAAAGCGCCGAAGTAAACCGACAGCAACAGGAACGGCGTCCAATGACTGATGACGGCGAAGCCCGCCAGCACCGGCGACTGAAATTTTTGAAACAACACCCAATAGCTGATCACATGCTCGATGTTGTCCGCCATCATGGCGAGCATCGTCGCGCCAAGAAACCAGCGATAGTCTTTATGCTTGAGCGCCGCGAAGGCAATTCTTTTTTTCGCACCGGGTGAAGCGGGTGGGTAAATGCGGCTGCGCTGTGAATCCAAAGTTGTGCCCAAACGTCAAAGTCGAGAATTCGAAACTAACGGATATCGATTAGCGGCGCAATCCTAGCGAGGCCATGCGAATGATGGATCGAGGACTCATTAGCTCAACGACGACAGCGAGAGCAGTTCTGCCGCCTGCAGTCTCTAAAATTTCGCCCTGGAAGGCGCGTGCGGCAAGGATCACTCGCTACGACAACCCAGTCGTCCCCGCTCCGGCATAGGGTTACGCCAATCCGGAGACGGGGATATCGCACTTTCCGAGCCGCAAGGCTTGACTAGCTTACCGCGCTCGCCGCGATCTGGTGCGAGGTCGAGTTCGAGACCTCAAACGATTCCACGACGGGAGTGCCTTCGATAACGCTGGATAAAGACTTCAAGATCTCAGGATAGGTCTTTCGGCCATACGCCTCGGCGTCATCCTTCTTCTCCCAAAGACTGATCGCCACCGCCACGTTACGTTCCGGCGCGATAAAACTGATCTCGTCCTCAAAGCCTTTCTGCCGGCGCAGCAAGGGAATAATCTGCCCCTCGAGAATGCTGGTAAACTCCGCGCTGCACTTCGACTTAAGTTTGAAACTGACGTTGCGACTGTACATTTCAACCTCCTGGATTGAATCGGTTAGAGGGTTTAAGCATCGGAGGCTTACTTGAAGCATTACAAGTAACCGTGAAGTGAAACCCTATGCCAAGAATCTTTTACAAACTTCCCGTCAACGATCGTTCCAACTGACGCAGGATGCCGTCCGGCTCGCGCACGGCACATTCGACGATGTTATCGGCACGCGCTTGAGAATCGCCGACGGCATAGATGCGCAGCTGCGGCGCGTTCCCCGACGGCCGGATATGGGCGACGTCGCCGTTACGAAAATAAACCCGCACGCCGTCAAGTACATTGATTCGCACGATGTCATCGAAACCGAGGGCTGGCGTGAAGAAACGCATTAACGCCGCTTGGCAGCGTTGTCCGTGATTGCGAACAACGCCAAGCTCCGCGCTATCGAACTCAACTTCGATTACGTCCTCATTGGGAGTCAGTTGAGCGAGAATGGCCCGGCTCGCCGTGGTGGGAAAATTGTCGAGTAAGCCGGCCCGGCCAAATCGCGCGGGCAAGCGATCCCACAAGGTCGACAAGGAAATGGTCTGCTCGGCGGCAGCAAAAAGGTTTGCCAAGATCGGCAGCATCGCATCCCGCGTCGGCAGCGCCGCTAGCGTACCGGCATTTAGCGCGATGTCGCTGCCGGTCAAGAAGCCGCCGTTGGCTTCCCAACCGACGATACGCTGCGCCACGTTTTTGCCGCGCAACTCATCGAGAGCCGAGATCACGTAGGGCGAGCCGATCTTGGTCTTTTCCAGCAAAACTTTGCGCTCACTCATGCGTCGCTCGACGGCATCGTTGGCGCTGATGGGCACCGCGGCGCCATCCGCGCCGAGATACTCGGCGACGACGATGCCGAGCAGATCGCCAGGCAGGAAGCGCACGCGGCGGCCACCTGACTGGACCGCAGCGGCGGGTAGCACGGCGGCAACCAACGGCCGATCGGAGTCGCCGTCGGTGGAAACAATCGCGTCGAGCGGTCCGTCCGTAGTTTCAGCGCTGACCGCTAAGGCTTCCAATCGGTCCAACTGCTCGTCGGTAATATTCTCGGTATCGATGGGAATGAAAGTTTCGCTCCGTCCGGCGGTTACCACGAAAGCGCCCAACTCGCGCAAGATACGCGGCAATAAATCGCGCCCCACCGCCGAATGCTGATAAGCCAGAATCCTCATACCGGCGAGCCCACCGCGGGTAAAGCTTTGCAGATATCGCCGTACATAGGCATCTTCAGCAGCGCCATCGAGCGGCGGCAAATCCGCCGTTTGCTTGAACATCCCGAATGCATCGAATGCCGATGCGGCCGCGCTCCTGCTGTATTCTTCAGCGCGCACGCGCTGGACGGCGCGGATAATCGCTGCTTCGTCCGACTTCAAAACTTCGCCGGCGCTTTTGTTGAGCTTGATGCCGTTACGGTCAAAGGGAATATGGCTACCGGTTACCATCACGCCGGCGCGTCCATTGGCGATCGCATGCGCGACGAGCGCCGGCGTCGGGATCTTGCCGGCGTTTTCGACCCGACAACCCGAATCGACAATCGCCCGGGCGCAAGCGCCCATGATCCGGTCAGTACTCGGCCTCAAGTCGCCGGCGATAACCACCGTGCTGGCGGAATGAATATCGCCGCTGCTCGACAAATAACTGAGTGCGCCTTTGACATTGATGTAGGCTTCGAGGTCAGTGATATCGGCAACTAAACCGCGTAACCCGCTGGTGCCAAATTCCAACGAAACTGGAACGTAATTGAGAAATGAAGGGACGAGATTCATGCTTGTTTCCGCCATGGGTATTTTCACGTGGCAGATACGCGTGCGATTTTCGCCTATGCCGACGACTTCCAGCGATCCCAATGTAGCACAACTCCGGCCCGCGCTGGGCAAACGACCACGCCCGCTACGAAGAATTCTTAACGCCAACCACAACCAATACAATCCCTCCCACCAACACCAATCCGCCCACAAGTGGTGACCAAGGCACTACCGTATTGATCTCAGCGATCGCCTGCATGGGTCCATATTCGAGAAGCTTCTCGCGGCTGGTGAGGCTAACACCTGAGTAAATGAACGCCGCGAGAGCAAGAAAAATCAGGGCTATGCCGAATTGGATTAGCGATTTAGTATTCATCTTTAATCCGCCAGATACGCTTGATCCCGAGCGCCACCAAAGCGCATATCACAAATATTTGGATGACCCCGCTAACCAGCGTGTGCGAGCCAAAAAATCCCGTCAAACCGGTGATTACCAGCAATGCCAAAATAAACCACAACATTTTAGCTCCGATCCCTCGACTTATATCTGTTTGGCAATGGCGCCCCGCTTTTCCGCTGATTTAGATCATCGATTTTCATTTTCCACAAATAGCTATTCCCGCTCGACCTTGGTCTGATTGCTTTCGCTGCCGGACGAGTCGGCGGCGCGCTTTTTGTCTTTCAAACTGTCGATGCTCCGCACTTTTAAAATCGCCTGCAGCGCCGGCCGCTCAACCACTTCCTTTTCCAGCAGCAGCTTTGCCAATTCCTCCAGCGCCGAGCGGTGCGCGACCAGGATATCCCGAGCTTTGGTATGAGCGTCTGACAATATTCGTTTTACCTCTTCATCGATGAGCCGGGCGGTTTCCTCGCTGTACTCCTTGGGACTCTGAGTGGGCACCATCAAGAACGTGGCATGGCGCGGTCCTTCGAGAGACGCGAGGCCGAGTTTTTCACTCATGCCGAATTGGGTGACCATGGTTCTGGCAATCTCGGTGGCTCGCTGCAAGTCGTTCTGCGCCCCGGTCGAGACATCGCCGAAGACGATTTCCTCGGCGACTCGGCCGCCCAAAAGGACATCGATGCGCCCGAGCAACTCAGAACGGGTCATGAGATAGCGGTCCTCAGTGGGCAGCTGACTTGTGTAACCCAAGGCCGCTACGCCTCTCGGTATGATGGAAATCTTGGAAACCGCATCGGCACCAGGCACGAGCTCCGCCACCAACGCGTGACCGGATTCGTGGTAGGCGACAATTTTCTTTTCCTTCGGATTGATGACGTGGCTTTTCTTTTGTAATCCCGCGACCACCCGTTCGATCGCCTCGTCAAATTCTGCCATCTCAATCGACTCCTTGTCCTGGCGCGCCGCCAACAACGCCGCTTCGTTGACGATGTTGGCGAGATCGGCGCCGACGAAGCCCGGCGTCTTAGCGGCCACAACGGCAAGGTCGAGATCAGCGGAAAGCGTAACCTTCTTGGCATGCAATTCGAGAATCTTTGTCCGTCCTTTGATGTCGGGTCGGTCGACGAGGATCTGCCGGTCGAAGCGGCCCGGACGGAGCAGTGCGGCGTCGAGGATTTCCGGCCGGTTGGTGGCAGCCATGATGATGACTCCTTGGTTCGGATCAAAGCCATCCATCTCAGCCAAGAGTTGATTGAGGGTTTGTTCGCGCTCGTCGTTGCCCGTGAGTATGCTCACTCCCCTGGCCTTGCCGATGGCATCGAGCTCATCGATGAAAATAATGCTCGGCGCATTCTTCACCGCTTGCATAAACAGATCCCTGACCCGTGCCGCGCCGACACCGACAAACATCTCGACAAAGTCGGAACCGGTCAGGCTGAAGAATGGCACGCCGGCCTCGCCGGCCACCGCGCGGGCGAGCAGAGTTTTTCCCGTACCCGGCGGTCCGACGATCAAAACACCCTTGGGAATACGACCGCCCAATCTTTGATACTTTGCCGGATCTTTGAGGAATCCGACGACTTCAGCGACTTCTTCTTCGGCTTCGTCGATGCCAGCAACGTCGGCAAAGGTAACGCCGGTTTTTTTCTCGATATAGACTTTTGCTTTGCTCTTGCCGATCTGCATCAAACCACCGCTCGCCGACCCCATCTTCCTGCCAAGATAACTCCACATCAGAAAAAACAGCACAACCGGAACCACCCAGGACAAAAGGGTCGGTAGCCAATTGTTGGTCACTTCCCCTTTAAACGGTACTTTCGCCGCTTCAAGTTCGGCCGTCAGGCCCGGATCTTCCACTCTTACCGTTACGAAAGGAAAAAGTTTTTTGCCGGCGATCACCTCCGCCGCTATATCCTTTAGTTTCTCCGGGCTAAAGATTTCCTTAACCGCCGCTCCCTTTAAATTGCCATCGACGGTGGTTTCACGAATGACCAGATCGTTGATCAAGTCCTTTTTGACCAGGGATTTGAACTGGCTATAACTGATGATTTCGACATGCCGACTGCCGAGTAGATTTTGCACTAAGAAGACGAGAGAAATAATCGCGAGAAAATACCAGATCGTCGCCGGCCGGAATTTTTTCTCATTAGGTGCGCCATTTTTCTTTTGCTCGGCGTAACGCGTACGGATACCGGCGATAAATTCGGCAACGCTCTTACGCGGCCCGGTTTCTACCGGGCTTTCGGCGAAATGGCGGTCGGATACCGAAGTAATTCGACTGGCGAAACTATGAAACGGTAATTTCATATGTAACCAAGCTTTCCATGCCGGTAAATAAATCTGATAAAGCCACAATGCTTGGGAATTTAACTGCCGGCTTCGGCAATTCTACAGCTGCTTTTCTTTCAACACGCGCACCAGTTCCTCGAAAGAGGAACGCGCGATGACGCGATTAAACTGCGATCGGTAATTGTTGATCATGCTGATATCCTCGATCACCAGATCGTAGACGCGCCACTCCTTGTCGACGCTGTGCAGTTTGTAATTGACCGACACTCTCTCCTGCTTCTCCGAGACGATCGTAGTATCGACTTCCGCGTAGTTCTTATCCTCGACCTCGCGGGTGTAGAGGACGTTTTGACTGCGATAGGATTCGATCTTGTCGGAATAGGATCTGCCCAGCAGCGCGGCAAAAATACTTACGAACTCACGTTGTTCCTCGGCCGTGCGGCGGCTCCAATGCGGTCCCAGCGTGCGCTTGGCCATTTCGGCAAAGTCGAACCTGGGATAGATCACTTCGACCAGCCGGGCTTGGAGATCTTTCTTTTGCGCTGGCGATTTTAGGTCGGGATTTTTGACCATCACCAGCACCTTGTCCACCGTAGCCCGCACCTGGTCAGTCGGACCGGCAGCGATCGCGAAAGTGGGTAACCAGATGACGCTGATCAGAAGTCCCACAGCGCCAACTCTCGCAGCATTATAGCAGTCCGAGTGATAACCCCAGCGCGGCAAACATACCATCACGTAAAGCACTAATAGGAGCAACAGTACCAAGGTCATAGTCGGTCTCCCTTTGAGTTGGAGTTTACTCTCCGTTGTGAAAAAACGCCGTTCAATACTAGACACTTTTCCAAAGAAACACGCGTGCCGCGTCGAGTTCCGGCCGAACCGATCTAGGGGAAACAAGGCCTAATTTATCGGGGAATCCTGCCGTTACTTTGCGCGAGCACGAACGATTCGCTGGGAATGAGACAGTTCTTGGATGAAATCATACTTTTCATCGAACGCTCGGTGGCCTTATCGCCGATGATAATCGTTGCGGATTATAATTGACTTCGAAACTCCTGGTCCATGCCTAGAGCGAAATCGCAACTGCTTCTTTGCCGTTCCAAAATCCGCGCTCGTTGAAGATGGGAATCGTGATGATTCGTTTCACGCTCGGCAGCTAATTTATCATCGGTATCGATTTCGCGTGAATATTCAGGCTGATCGCGCACGTGGTTTAACCGGTTTAACAACATGACCCCGACAATCGTCAGCGCCAGGGGAAGAACGACAACTAATAACAAACTCAAGATAGTATTCCTTTAACCGTAATTGACGGCCGTTCAAGAAGGGCTGAGAGCAAAGGCTTACCTGAAGGATTTCAAGTAACCGCGAGGAGAACCCTGCGACTAGAGTGAAGTGTTTCAAGACTAGGTGAATTGGGTGGCGATAGCAAGTCGAGGATAGGAGATACAAAAAACTGTCAGGAATTGGATTCGCAACGCGGGATTCCTGTCAACGGCCTTCACCCAGCGTCTGCAACGATCGGAAACTCACCAGTTTTTTGCGTTTTTCATCGCATAGACCTAGCTGCAGTGACCTAAAACTTGTCCGCAGCGTCATCACCGTGACCGTTTGAAACACCGGAATATCGTCGTGGCATCGTTGCAAATTGTAATTCGGAATACTCGGGCGAACGTGATGCACGTGGTGCAGTCCAACATTGCCCGTGAACCATTGGAGTATTTTTGGCAACTTGAAATACGAGCTACCTTCCAGCGCTACTTTCAGCGGATCCCAAGCATCATGCCGTATCCAATACACATCCTCAAATTGATGCTGCAAATAGAACAGCCACAATCCGAGAGTGCCGGCAATCAAAATGACCGGCAGCTGAACCAAGAGATAAGTCCAAAAACCGATCGTCCAGGTCGCAATGGCTGCGATAAACAAGAGTGACATGTTGGTGTGAAACACGCTCCTGCGCTCCCGTCGCCCCGCGCCTTTGCTGGGAAATCGATGGCGAATCAGAAAGAGCGCGGCCGACCCCAGCCCGAGCACGATAACGGGATGTCGATATAGCCGGTAGGTGAAGCGCCGTCGTCGCGGCGCCGCAAGATACTCCTCCACCGTCATCGTCCACACGTCGCCCAAGCCGCGCCGGTCCAAATCCGCCGCCGTGGCATGATGAGAGTTGTGGGCGCGCCGCCAGTCTTCAAACGACGTGAAAGTGAGCACGCCGGTGACGAAGCCGAAAATCGAATTGGCTCGGCGCGAAACAAAGAAGGAACCATGGCAACAATCGTGGAACAGGATGAAAACGCGCACCAATACGCCTCCCGCCACCAATGCCAACCCCAGTGTAATCCAATAGGGAAAACCACCTTGAACCAAATAAACCATCGCCGCCCATAAGATGGAATAAGGAACCAACGTATTTAAAAGTTGCCACAACGATTTGCCGAGATGCGACTGGCCGAACTTGGCCGTGATGCCATACCAAGCGGGCCTGGAGGAATTCGAATTGGCGGAATCCTTATTATTCAATATTACGCACCTCGTAAAGCCTAATCGCTAGAAGGCGAAGCCACATTGCGGCCCGGAGTTCGACTCGCCACCGGGCCTCCGCGCTCGGTCACAAGAGCATTGCTCACAAGCCGATGTTGCAGTGATCCAGCCGATAATACTGTCGCGCATGAGCCTTTACTGTCCAATATTAGACGCAATCAAAGTAGCCCAACTCGCCGAGTTGTACGGCCCCGCTAGGCGATCTGCGCTAGATATTCGGTGAGCTTATTTTCTTTGACGATGAGAAAGCGGTCTTTGTTGGTCTCGATCAGCCCAAGGTTATGGAACCGCTGCATGAACAGGCTGATCCTCGGCCGGGTCGTGCCGACCATCTCGGAAAGTTCTTCATGGGTAATCTTGAGCTCGATACGGATGCTACGCGGATCCTTCTTGCCCATGGTGCGAGCCAACTGCAGCAACGTCTGTCCCAGCCGCTGCTCGCTGTCGACCGTCACGAGATTGGCGATGATTTGCTGTTGATCTGCTATGCGCACCGCCAGGTAGCGCACGAAACCCTCAAACAGGGAGTCGCGGCTCAGACGGGCAAAAAACTGTTTGCAAGGTATTTGTTTTAGAGTCGTCGCTTTCATCGCCGTCGCGGTTTCCAAACGCGCGCCTAACCCGGATAGACAGAGCTCACCGAAAATGTCGCCGACGCTATGGATGGCTAGCAGACACTCTTTACCCTCGGCGGAGAGCATGAGCAGCTTGATCTGGCCACTCTCGACGAAGTAAACCATCTCGTCTTGATCGCCGCAGCTGTAGACGTTGGTATGTCTGGCAATCTTGACGGCATGAGAGTTCGCGGTCTCGCGCTGCAGCGAGTCACGCAGTTGTCTTTTGAACTGGTCGGCTTGAGGCGTCTGCTGAATCGTCATCCTGGGTACTTTCGTCGTTTGCCTGAGTTCGCGGCGATGGCGCTATACTCTTCCGTGGGCCGGATGGCTTGTCCATCGCCTCCGCGAGTTTTGTTAATCCATTTCGTCGCTTCGCCCAGCGCGAGAGCATCGGCCGAAGTTTCGCTGCGCAGGGCTGAACATTATCAGCCGTGCTTTTTCATCACGATCGCTGGCGACTTTCACGGCGAATTGACCACCCTTGAGCATGCGTCGACGCGGCCTGGGCCGGATTCTTAGACAGCTCGACGCACCTGCAACGCTTTATCGATCCGTTCTTCGACCGCGGATTTTGTCTCGCCCAGCACTTCGGCGATTTCGCAGACCAGGAGTTTTTTCGCCCGCTCCAGAGTCTGACGGTCATGAGGTGCGAGCGCGCGCGCTTCGTTTAGCTCGGTAAGCGACTCGACGATCTCGGCGAGGTCAAACGCCGAACCGGAGGCCAGAAGTTTCGAATGATCGATGGCACGCTGTTTCCAGTTTCGAGCCGTGGTCGGGAGGATGATTGATTTGGCTGCGCGGTTCAGCCGGCTGAGCAGCTTCGGGATCTCGGATCGTCGTAGCAACTGTCGGATGCCCAGTTTCGTGATCTTGTCTACCGGGATAAACAATTCTCCGCCACTGTCTTCGAGCGGCGCCAAACGGTAGAACGTCGTCGACATACCGCCGACCAGCTTGTTCACCACCGCATCGATCACACAGGGACCGTGACTCGGAAGAATGATTTTTTCCCCAATGGTCAATGTCATCCAATTCTCCTCAGTTGGTTAAGCGCGCTGCGACCCAGTCCAAACTTCTAAGCGAACTGACGTTTCATGAGATCGTTGGTCCGGGTTGATTGGCTTGTTGCTCGAGCTTTATGATGTCCTCGTCTAAACTGTTTACGCCCGGCACTTTCTCATTCTTTCGTTCCTGCCGGCGGGCTAACTTTTGCATTTTTTTTTCTTTCCGCGCCGTTTCTTTTTGCCGTTTTTTAAATGTCTCACTAGCCATAATCGCTCCTTTATCCGTTAATCGTTTCCGCGGGTTCTTCTCCATTACACTCGAGCCAATCGAGAATGGCGCGCAGACTGCCCGTGGCCATCGCGATGCTGGTATCCGCCGCGCCATAATAAATATTGATGGTGTCGCCATCGGCTGCAATCGTGTGGCCGCAAGGAAAAACCACGTTGTCCACGTCGCCTCGTTGCTCGTAGACTTCTTGCGGGCCGAAGATCCACTCATCACCCCGCCTTATGCAGCGTTCCGGCGCTTCCAATGCGAACAGTGCCAGGCCGAGCCTGTAGATCGAGCCGGCCGCGGTTTGCCGCACGCCGTGGTAAATTACCAGCCAGCCGCGCGGGGTTTCGATGGGCGGCGGCGAGAGGCCGATTTTATTCGCGTCCCACCACGCACCGCGGCGCGCTTCCAGCATCAGTTTGTGATTGCCCCAGTGGCGCAGGTCGGGCGAAAAAGATATCCACATATGCGCGCGCGGAGCGCTGACGGGCCGATGGATCAAAGCCCACTGCCCGTCGATCCGACGGGGAAGTAACGCGGCATCTTTATCTTCTGGCGACATGATGACGCCGTAGCGCTCGAAGCTGTGAAAATCCGCAGTCAGCGCCAGAGAAACGCCTGGGCCATCGCGTGAGAACGCGGTATAGACGACGGCAAACTTGCTCAATTCAGGGACATACGTAATCCGCGGATCTTCGATACCCCAAAGCTCTTCCGGAAAGTTTTCTGGGTTGGCCAACAGGGTTGGCCGAGATTCGATCCGCCAGTTGTCCATGCCGTTGTCGGAACGAGCGACGGTTAAATGAGAATGGCCGCGGCGATCTTCGACGCGGCACAACAACAGCGTAGTTCCATCGGGCAATAGTGTTGCGCCGGGATTGAAGATGCTATTGACCGGATAGGGCCAATCCGTAGCGCTCAAGATCGGATTAAGTTTGTGGCGACGAAATAGTTCAGCGTGTTGATTGTTCATCAAGCTCCTGTCTCTACGGATGCCAATGTTGTTTCAGCCAAGCGCAGCTCTAGCACCGCCTGAAGATAAGCGAGGGAAGATTCTGCACCTTGATTTTCGTTGGGGCGATCGGGATGCAAACCATCTCGGCAACCGCCGGTTGTCGGATCATAGATCGGCAGGTCGAGGTCATTGCGGCCGAGAAACCAGTCAAAGGCGCGGCGAGCTTCTTTGGACCAGCTCTTGTCTGCCGTGATCCGCTGCGCTTCGAGGCAGGCCGATACCATTGCCTGAGCTTCGACCGGTTGTTGATCGAAGCGCGCACGCACACCGCCGCGTCGATAAAAACCGTTGGAGCCGATGGGCACAAAATGGCCCCCGGCCTCTTCAGCGCGTTGTAAGTCGGCCAGCCAACTGAGCGACTCCAATCCGGCTTCGGTCATGTCATTATTGGGTATGCCGTGACCGCACATGAGCAACGCGTGGGGCAGCGCGGCATTACAATAGGTCAGCGAATCTTCAAACCAGCGCCATGCGCCTGTTCGATTCTCGCGATACATTTTAAGTAACCGCCCGGCCAACACTTCACGAGCCTGAGCTATGGTTCGGTCACCGGCAAAACGCTGAAGATATTGATTGATACCTATCAGCGCGAATGCCCACGCCCGCGGACTGGTTGTCTTGAGTATCGCCGGCAAGGACTTCTCGAATACCCAGCCGGCCATACTTTGCAGCGCTGGTGTGTTGGAATGGCCCAACACGGTGCCCAACGCCCACAACGCGCGCCCGTGGCTGTCGTCAGAACCGTTCTCCTCCAGCCAAGCGCGCTGATAGTTCATGAAATTTCGGAAGCGTCCGGTCTTCGCATTGAATGCGTACCAGACGAAGCCAAAATAGCGTGACATTAGATCAGCGGTCTCTTCACTGCCGAGCTCTTCCAAAAGTGTGCTGACTGTCAGAGCGCGCGCATTGTCATCGATAGTATATCCCTCGTGATAGTTGGGCACGGTGAAAATGGCATGTTGAAACATACCGGTATCGTCCGTCATGCGGCGCAAGTGATCGAGTTTGAGAGGGGGCAACTCGACCGGACGTTTGTCCAGCGCTTTGACGACAAAACCGGGATGAGTGAAGTGCCGCCGTTCAGCTCGGGCGCGCTGAAAACTCTCCATGTAGCGGCGCGCGACCTGTGGCCAGATCATCTCCCGGCCAAATAAATAGGCGCGCTTGCGCATGCCGTGGCGCTTGGCCTCGTTGTCCAACAGATCGATCACTTGCTCGGCCAACGCCGCCGGATCACGAAACGGCACGAGCGCTCCGCGCTCCTCAGCCAACATCTCTTCGGCATACCAATAGGGTGTCGAGATCACTGCTTTGCCAGCCCCCAACGTATAGGCCAACGTTCCCGAGACAATCTGCGCCGGATTCAAATAGGGCGTGATATAAATATCCGCCGCACCGATGAACTCCACGAGTTCTTCCAAACTGACAAAGCGGTTGTAGAAAATTACCTGACCTTCGACGCCGTTCTCTTGAGCTAACCATTGCAGCGAGAACCGATAGGTTTCGCCGTCATGGCGCAGCACGTGCGGATGGGTCGCGCCAACGATGAAGTAGACCACGTTGGGATGCTTGGCCAGAATGGCGGGAAGAGCGGAGATGACATTTTCGATCCCCTTGTTCGCCGACAACAAGCCGAAACTGAGCAAGACGATTTTGCCTTCGACGCCAAACAGGTCTTTGTGAAAACTCGGATCGACGAAAGGCAGATCGGGGATGCCATGCGGGATCAGATCGATCTTTTCAGGCGCTACATTATAAATCTCTTTGAGAAACTCCACGCCACGCTTGCTCATGACCACCAAGCGATCCGACAAACCGGCAACCTCCATCAAAACCCTGCGTTGGTGCGCGTCGGGATCGCGTAGAATCGTGTGCAGGGTAGTCACCACGGGCACGCGCAGATCGCGCAAGAGAGCCAGGATGTGGCTGCCGGCGCGCCCGCCAAAGATGCCATATTCAAATTGCAGACAGACGAGATCCACGCTGTTGATATTCAAGAAGTCGGCGGCGCGTCGATAAGACTCAAGGTCTTTCTCGGTCAGTTCAAAACGAACTCGCGCCGGATAGGCGTAGCCGCTTTCGATGTCATTGACCGGCACGGCAATACACGTTGTGTCACTATGTCCAGCGGCGATGGCCTCGCACAGGTCTGTGGTAAACGTTGCAATGCCGCATTGGCGCGGCAAGTAATTACCGATGAAGGCAATACGTTTGATTGCGGAATGGCTAAGTTTGAGTTCCATGAAAGGTTCTCCTCGCCGGCGCTCGCGCCTGAGGTGCCGAATTTTTTTCCGGCCCAGAAACGCAAAGAAGCGGCACCCTGTGGACCGCCTCTTCGAGACTCGGAAAAAGTCAAACCGAGTGTATTCTATTTGGACGTTAGGTCAGTATTTGTTCCCAGCACTATATCAGATGGCTAGCATAAAGATACCCCGGTGATTTTTCCATCGAAGCTCACGGGTTGAATTGTCCAGACGGCGCGCGAATGTCGGCGCGGCAAATCTATCCGCTTTTCTGCTCAGCGGTTTTGCTCTGCTCGATCCTAAGCCGCGCGCGGGCGTGATCGATCCAATAGTCCGACTCTTTGTGCGCGTCCGGATCGTTGTAGCCAAGAAAATATTGGTTCTCGGCGCTATCGCCGTTGGTCGTCATGTCCGCGACAGTTGAATTCCCGACAACAATCAGGCGATTTGAATCTTGCACGACGCCTCGCACTTCGGTTCGCGGCGGCGCATCGGCTCCCACGGTTTCCACCAGCGCCCAGCAGATGATCACCCGGTTGGAAATTCTTACTTCGCTATTGTTCGATCTTTGGCAATACATGGCTTTCCAACCGGGTTGTGCTGAAATAATTTGCTGAATTTTCCAGGCTTGAGTTGCGTTCATTTCGCCTCTGCGGGAGTTAATCGGCTGAGTTCGTAACTGGGCTGGTTGCAGAGTAGAACATTTCGTCGCGTTTCCAAAGCGGTCGGTAAACTGCGCATTGTCAAATCGCTGGCGTGGCAGCTCCTGCCAGTGAAGCGGGTTGGTTTGTTTGATCGCTCCGCTCAATCCTTATGATGGGGCGCGACTTGGCACCGGTCGGAGCGGCCGCTCGTGTGAACGGCTCATCGCGCAGGGTGGATTTTATTACGCGAGTTTTACAGGTTGTTTGTCCAAAGCGATCTTTGCTGCTTGGTTTAGCTTTTTCTGTTTCTGCTTCTGGTTCTTGTCTTTATCTTTTTTGCCTTTATCTCCCATGATCAGCTCCTCTCGCACCGTTGGCCCAGCGGGCACCATGACTGTGACAGTCAAAAACCACAGGCTCCGGCCTAGTCAGCTAGCTTGACAGCTCCGACTGATTTGACGCTCACGAGCGTTGCCAGAAACTCCCGCCGGCGGCGCTACTTGCTGGCTTCCATCAGCTGTTTGGCACAACCCTCGGCAACCTTGCTATCGGGTCGCTCTTCACCAGGTAGGGTTGCCCAGCCCTGCTCCTCGACGAACTTCTGTCCATCCCAAGAATCCTTGGCTTTGAATTCTTTGAATTTCTGCTCCTTTTTCGCATCCTGGTTGAAGCGCGCGATGCAGGCCGGCGTGAAGCGCTTGGCGACCGCGTTTTCAGCGATCTCCTTGGCCATAACTTCCGCGGTACTACTGGTCACCCAGCCGCCCCAGTTGAAGCCGATGATCGCCGCCAGAATCGCACCGCCGACGCCGCTCCAGCATCCTAGTTTAACTTTGTCCCAATCCATACGACACCTCCGTTAATTTAAATTTTTGACTGCGCGGAGTCAGCGCTCCGCAACTGTGACAAATCCAGTAGTCCGAGTAGCGCTGCGATAACGAGCAGTCTGCACACGCATAGCAGTAATGATGACCGCAGGAATCACATTCGGCACTGCCCGGCGTATCGGATGCACGCATCGCTTTGGCCCACGCTAATTTCGCCGAACCGGCCTCGATCAAAAAATAGCGCGCGTTGTCCGCTCCCCTATATTGCTGCGTCACCCTTTGAATCACCCGATCGCGCACATCAACGGCATAAAAAGCCATGTAAACATCCTTCTTCCGCCTCTAACGAGGGCGACAGAAACAATCCGCGCAATTCCAAGCTAGACAGCATTGAGGACAATTACTGTCTAATAGTGAACAATTTAGAAAAGAATTATAGTCGCGCCAAAAAGCGGCAATAACACGACCGCCGCGGTCCGGCCTAGGACGAGAAGTGCGCCCGCATGGCGGGTCGGCTCGCTAGTTTGAGCTCAGCCGATTGTCAATGCGGTCACGGGCGAATCGCCGCATATAGTCTTCGGCCTCGAGTTTGGTGGAGAAACTGCGTTGGCTGGCGAAAGAAAAATTATGCCCGTCAGTAAAATCGATGTGACCTTTCCAGGTCCAACAATAAGTGTCGGGATCTCGGCGCAGCGTCCCGACGAAGGTCTGATTGCGATGCGAATCGGTAATTTTGTATCGTTGCCGATCTTCAGTATTCGATTTCATAGATATGACCCTAGTCTTTCCTGGACCCAGTAGCAACTAAAAAGTCGCCGGCACAGGCTGATGGTCTCCACCGTCAGCCCAAGGCCTGCCATATTTGAATCTTGAACTAGCGACAGTCCTTAAGCCTGAGCCCGCGAATGCGATGCTTTTTCTCAAGCGGGTGATGAAAACGAGTCTTTCCCTTGGTTGCGTGAATCGTGAATCCAGATGCGCTCGAATTGGAATATCTAGAGGCTCAAATTTTCGCCGTGGATTATAGCGCCGCCAATTGGGTCGGGTTGCGGCGCGCCATGCAATCAACTTCTTCCGGCGCCATGCCGTGATTCAATAAAGTCGCGATAAACATGCGCAAGCCTTCCGGTGGCGGCGGTGTCGCATAGGCGCCAAAGTCGGTGCTGATGATACACCGCTCGGCGCCGATTTCCCGGATCGCCTCGACGGTTTCTCTCGGAGTGGAGGTCTTGGCGCGAGTGAAAGGCATCATCGAGACGAAAGTCATCTCGACAGTCGCGCCGAGATCTGCCAGCTGTTTGGCCTCCGCGACCGTGTAGCGGCAAGAATTTTTCGATAACGGGTGATTGGCGATGATCCGTTTAATACCCTTTGCCCGCGCCGCCTCGACGATCGCCTTAGCCTCTGGAAACGAGACGTGGCCCGTGCCGAGAAGCATGTCGTAACGCGAGACCAAATCGAGAATTTCATGAACTTCGGGAAGCAGCTTGCCTTCATCATCAAGAACGCGAATGCCCTTATCGTCGCCGCCGCCGCCTTCGACGAGCGTGCTGTTATGATGCGCGGCGTGATGGGTGGGAAACCAGAGGATGCGCGCGCCGAGTTCCCCGGCCATTCGCACCGCGTGGGGATTCAATCCGCCGACGGTTTTGTTGAGCGTAATGCCGCCAAGGAGCGTAACGCCGGACACCATGCGGCTTGCCAGGCTGGCCAAAGACGCGGTTACTTGTTGGTGGCTCTTACAAGCGACCGCCGGTTGTCCCGCGGCTTTAGCCATTTCTCCCACCTGCGCCACATCGTAGCGGCGCGTTCCGCCGGCACGGTGCGACGGGTCCGGACCAACATGAACATGAAGATCGATCGAACCGACGAGCAAGTCATCAATGATTGTGTCTTTGTAGGTCATTCCGGTCTCCTCTCGATAGGACTCTTGGCGTGCTGAAATAATTTATGCTACAAAAGCCGCCGTTAGCTCCGACTGCAAGCGCTCGCAAACTATCAGGCACGCGTTCAATATCTATTGGACAAATTGCATTTATCCTAAACATTTTCTTAGAGAATCGCCGGACGCTCTCGATTCAAACTACTTTTTCCAAAAAATTTCTTCATAGTTCTTGGTCAATCGATCAAATTTCGACGCCATGGTGGGGTCGATGGGATGCAGCTTGTGCCCTTTGACCATCGCCTTTAAATCCGAGTCGACCTCGGGATTGGCCGGAAACTTCGCCACAGCGCCGCCGCTTAAGGCTTTTTGTCCGTCTCGCGACAATAGAAAGTCGACAAATAATCTGGAGGCGTTGGGATTTTGCGCAAAGGCGTGGATGCCCAAAAGATGAGTCGACGCCGGCACGGGATCCCGTCCCGGCAACCAGGCGATGGGCGCTCCGGATTTGATGTACTCGGCTGCCGTATCAACGTAAGTGTTGGTCAGAATGAGGAACTCGCCTGCCGCCATAAGCTGGGTCAACAAACTTTTGTTCTCCCGCATGTAAAGATCCTTGGCCGCCAGCCGTTTCATGAAATTCAAACCTTCGCTCTCTCCCATGATCTCCATCATCACCGCGAACCAAGTGTTGTCCCGATAATCCATGCCGATTTCCTGCTTCTTCCAACGCGGGCTCAAAAGATCTTCGTACCGCTTCGGCGCGCTGCCGGCCGGGATCAGTCGGGTGTTATAAGCCATGCCCATGACCTGCAAATAGAGTATCGTCCAGTAGCCGTTCGGGTCTTTTAGTTCTTTAGGATAGCGCAGGCTTTCCGGCGATTGATAAGGCAAAACCAGCTTCTGTCTGATCAGTTCCGGCCAGATTGGGAAGGAAGCGGTGAAAACATCGGCTTGGTATTTCTTGGCGCGCGCTTCGGTTTCGATGCGTGGCAAGAGCTTTTGCGAGTTGGCGCGAAAGATTTGGCCATCGATAAATGGATAGCGCTTCTTGAAATCCTGAACCAGCAGCGACGCATCGCGCTGATTCATCGATGTATAGACGACTAGTTTCCCTTCCTTTCTGGCGCCCTCCACCAGCTTGCTCGTATGATCTTGCGCCCACGCGGCGAATCCCTGGCTCAGCAACGCCACCGCGATAAAGAAAATAGCCATACCGTTCATCGGAAAGTTTCCTCGGATCTCATGGAATTGTAACGAGGCTAGCGTCCCAGCGCGGCCATCTAACTAACCAGGCACGTCATATTTGCACGGCCTGGCCAAGCTAAACGGCGGTTCGAAATGTCATTTCCTTACGACCTTTAGTCGCAGCTTTCTCGTGAAATGAAACACGGCGCTTTGATGGGATTGCGTCGTCGACCACGGCATTGTCAGGTTGCCGGCTCGTCCCGTCTACTTTGTCGGGACAAAGGCTACGAGGCGCTCGACAATACGCTGAATCCCCTGCTCCGCGCTTAATCTATTTAGCGCGGAGCAGGGGACTAACAAGAGAGCTGGAAATTATTATCCCGCCGTTTCGGCGAAGAATTTGCCGGGCATTTCGATGGGCGGCAGCGAATGATTCTCCTCCGATCCGCCGAGGATTGGCGTGCCGTCGGGCATGAGCCGCACCGCTTCGCCCTTTGACGGCCGGTCTGGAGTGTACGCGCCGAAGCGCAACACGACCAAGTTTCCCTCGCCGGTATTAAGATAACGATAGTAAGCACCCTTCGGCAGGTTGATCCCTTGCATGGGTTTCACTTTGATCTCAACGTCGTTCTCGTCGAAGACGCTCATCTCGCCTTCCAATACGATAAACGCGTGGTCTTGGTTCAAGTGAGTGTGAATTTCATTTTCACCGCCTTCGGCGTTGATCTTCACCGCGATCCACATATTGTCTGTCTTCGCCACCGTCTGTGTCACCCGGCCTTGTTGCATGTACGGGGTCTTGAGTGAGAACAACTGCGCTTTCGGCGCCTCGCTGGTTTTCGCTTTTGCTGCTGCTTCCATGGATTCCTCCTAAGATTTTTTTCGGTCCCGCTCGACTCACGTCATCATAGTACAGACAATCTTCACCAATCAACCGCTTATTGAATCAAACCTGGACAAACCGAAGTGGAATAAAGACAACTGCCAAACTGTCGCTCGAGGCGGAAAGATACCATGCCCGAAACTACTGCCTAGATTGTCCGCGCTCGTGTTGTTTCACATTGCTGGACGCGGCGACGAGCGCCGTATTGCGCCTAATATAGACAGAGGCATTCATGCCGGGCCTCAGTTCGCGATTGTTGGAATCGCCTTCTAGCGATATCTCGACGGGAATCATCTGTTCCAAACGGGAATATGGCCCACCGGGTTTAAATAGGGCAAACTCCGAATCGGTGCTGTCGCCGATCAATTTAACTTTTCCGGTGAATAGACGATTGGGATAGGCGTCGATGTAGATGTCGACGGTATTGCCCTGGCCGATATAGCGCACATAGGTCTCACGAACGTTGGCGCGCACCACCAGCGTGTCGCGGATGATAATCTTCAGAAACGGCTGGCCGCGCTGCATGATGTCGCCGACGTTGGCCGTCTTGCGCACCACCACACCGTTTACGGGACTGGTGACGGTGGCGCTTTCGAGATGGCGCTTGTGAGTCTGCACTTTTAATTTGAGCTGATGGATCATCGATTCCTGCGACTCGAGACGCGCCTTAAAGGCTTCCACTTCAGCCAGACGGGCGCGCGCCAAACGCAAATCGGCATCCGCCTTGCGAATGTCGGACTTGGCCGTTAGGGTGCGCACTTCCGCCAGCGGCGCGTCGTCGCGAAAATTATTCAGCTTGGAAACCTGCGCCATCTGCAAGTCGGCCTTCAGCTGCTGTAGTTCTGCCCGGCGCATGTCGACGGTGGCGCGCGCGCTGTCGTAGGCGGTGCGCGCATCGTCAAGGTCCTTGGCGGCAATAAAATGCTTATCGAAAAGCGATTTGGCGCGCTCCAGATCGAGTCCGGCCTTTTTCAAGTCGACTTCCGCTCGCGCCAGATTGGAATCGGCGACTCTAACGCCTGCCTCTGACTGTTCGATCTGCGATTTGCCGACGACCTTGGCGAGTTCGTGCAAGCGTATTTTTTCCTTGAGCAGGGTGCCGGCGCCTTCGAGTCCTGCCTCGGCACGGCTGATTTCGCTGCCCACCGCCGCGGTTATTCCCTTGAGCTGGAGCTTGGTTTCCTCGTAGTTGGCCGTGGCGCGTTTCAATTCCACTTCGGCATCATCCAGTGCGCTCTGATATTCATCCTTGTCGATGCCAACCAACAGGTCGCCCTGGCGCACGACGTCCCCTTCTTCGACGGGAAACTTGATGATCTTACCCGCTACTTCGGAGCTGATCGTTGCATAGGAGGCGGTCACGCGAGCCTCATCCGTGGATACGGTATTCATCGCTGTAATCCACCAGTTGATGACGTAGACCACGGCAAATAAAAATCCGATTCCGAAAGCGACCAAAGCAAAGATATGGCGAGTTTCGCTCGGGCGGTAGCGCAGCCATCGACGCCATCCGGTGGCTTGAATATTTTCGCTGCCGTCGTTCAAGAATCCTTCTTCCCGTGCAGTTCTTTTGCGCGCATTTGGAGTGCTTCAAATGGTTTGGCCGACGGCTCCGACTCGAAGCTCACGGACGTTTCTTTCCGACGCGGCCGGCCCCTAATCAATAGCACCATTGGCACGAGCAGCAAGCCGGCGATTGAAACCAGACGAAAACTATCGTGATAAGCCTCGATCGTCGCCCGCTGGATTAATTGATTTCTCAACATTCCTTGGGATCTCACCCGCGCTTCGTCGAGCGGCTGTCCGGCTTGTGAGTATGCTCTTTGCATCGTTTCCATGGCCTCTCTGGGACCGTCACGATCGAGGGATTGAATGCGCATCATTTTGGTCAGGTGCGACAACTCTCTGTGAACGACATAAGTTGTCATCAAAGGCACGCCGGCAGTGTTGCCGAGATTGCGCGCCAGAGTGTCCATACCCGCACCCAAAGTAGTTTGCTCCGGCGGCAGCGTGTCTAGCCCCATCGTCGTCATGGTTGCTTGGGTGCCGGAGCGAAAAAAACTTTGCATCGCCGTCAACGTGACGATGTGGAGCAACGTCGCACCTACATCTAATCCGGTATAGAAATACATTGTAATCGACGCAGCCATGACCGAGAGCGCCACCACCGCCGGTGTCTGTATCTTGTCGGCGAGCATGCCGAAACCGAGTGCGCCCATGCCGGAAGTTACCGCCATCGGCACCAGCCGCTGGCCCGCCTGGAGCGGCGAAAAGCGCAGCTCACGCTGCAAGAAAATCCCAAATATAAAATTCGTGCTTTGGAAAATCGCGGTGTTGAGAAGGCGCGCCAGGAACGACAGTGTAAAAGATAGATTTTGGAAAACTCGTACTTCAAAGACCGGGTACTGCGTCTTCAGCTCAGCGAAGATGAGCCCAACGAGTGAAACCGCGGCGATGCCAAAGAGGCTCAAGATGTGGGTGGAACTCCAACCCCATTCGGTGCCGTTGTTGACCGCCCAAACCAAAGTGCTCAGACCCAGCGACATAGCGCCCAAACCGATGAAGTCCACCGAGGCCGGCTTTGATCGTTTCTCATCGCCAAGTTCACGCGGCAAGACCATCATGATCAGAAGCAACGAAACAAAATTGATGGGAATGTTGACGTAGAATACTGACCGCCAACCAAAGGTTTCCACCAGCCAGCCGCCGACAAGCGGCGCCATCAGCGGGCCGACCATATGGCTGGCTTGGTAAAGCCCCATCGCCAGGCCACGCTGCTGCTCCGGAAACGCGCGGTACATCAGCGACATCGATAGCGGTTGCCTGAGACCACCGCCGGCGTTTTTCAGTGTCAGAAAAAAAATCAACACGCCCAGGCTCCACGATGATCCGGCAAAACCCGAGCAGATGATGTAAAGCACGAACGTTGCAAGATAAAGCGGGCGCGTGCCGAAGATGCCCACGAGCCAGCCGACCATCGGACCCAAAATGGTCCTGACTATGGCAGGACCCGTGCGAACCCACTGCACTTTGTCCAGGCTTACACCCATCGCTACCATGATCTGCGGAATCGCAATCTCGATCATGCGCTCGGCAAAACTGACGGTTGTCGAGCCGATCGCCAGAGCAATGCCCATCCACCACTTATACGACGGGCTGTCACGCGACACGGAGAGTTGTGTAAATGCGATCATGCTAGGAAACCGTTGACTGAGACTCGATCCAGAATTCGCGGCTGCGGCGAAGGTCGGGTTTCAACTCAACTTATTACAACCGCCTTTCGGGTGTCAACGTGACACGCCGTTGCGTTTGACTTAATTCTGAACTGAATCGCTCTTTTGATTCCCAGCGACGGTGTGCAGTGTCAAAATTGAGCGCCCCCACTCATATTTTTTTATCACTCGGACGATTCTCTCACTGCGCCATCATCGACGCGTAGACGAGAATTCAATTTTGTTCTTGTGTTCGTTGGACACATCTGGGAAAAACGGACAAGCATTGAATCGACATCGAGGTATAGCGCTGCAACGTTTTCGCAAACTTCTCTCTGAATCTTTCTACGGCTGGCGCATGGTCGGATTGGTGTCCGCACTGCGCGTGGTCGGCGGCGGGCTGCATAACTTTGGCTTCACGGTTTTTTTTCTTCCCATAAGCCAAGACTTGGGATTGAGCCGCGCTGAGACGTCGTTGGCGTTCTCGCTGGCGCGCGCGCAGGGCGCGATTGAAGGACCGTTCGTCGGTTACTTCATCGATCGCTTTGGCCCGCGGCCGATGATCTTGATTGCGACGTTACTCACGGGGCTCGGTTATATCGCACTGGGCTGGGTGCAAAGCTACACGGCGTTTCTGATTGTCTACCTGGGCTTGATCTCGCTCTCATATACTCCCGGCTTCGTCCACGCGCCGATGGCCATAGGCAATACCTGGTTCATCCGCTGGCGTGCTCGGGCGATGACCGTGATCAGTTCGGCGGTACCCATCGGCGGCACCTTGATCACGCCGCTATTGGCGCTGGCGGTGCAATCTTGGGGTTGGCGCTGGGGCGCGATCCTCGCTGGAACGCTGTTTATCATCGTCGGGATTCCGCTCGGCATCGGCGTGCGCTCGACCCCGGAAAGCATCGGGCTACACCCCGATGGCGAAGCGCCGGTCGCGTCTCCATCCAATGACAAAGACACGCTTGACGGCGCTACTCAGCCGTCGGCGCGCGAAGATCCGACTTTGCGCCAAGCGATGAAGACCTGGGTGTTTTGGCTCTTCACCATCGCCATGACGGTACGCGTCGGTGCCTATAGCACGATTACCGTGCACTTCGTCCCGATCATGGTTTGGAAAGGCTTGTCGCAAGAAAGCGCGGCATTCCTACTCGCCAGCTTCGCCTTTTTAAATTGGGCGGCACACTATGCAATCGGTTGGTTCGCCGATAACACCAATCGGCCCAAGCTTTTGTCGTTTTGCGGCGTCGCGGCCGCGGCTGGGATATTAGTGCTGATCTGGGGCAGCGGCGTTTGGCCGCTCTGGGTGTTTACCATTTTGTTCACAACCATCGACTCATCGTTCCCAGTCGTCTGGGCGACCATCGGCGATTTTTATGGCCGCAAAAACTTTGCGACGATTCGCGGCACCATGTCGTTTTTTTACACCTGGGGCAGCGTCCTCGGACCGGTAATCGCCGGCGCGGCCTACGACCGCGACCAAAGCTACGCTACGAGTTTGTGGGGATTGATCGCAACGCTACTACTGGGCTCAGCGCTGACCGCACTGCTGATAAAACCGTGGAATGCGGTCAGACCGAAAATGAAATAGGGTCAATGATGGAGGATAGAAGATGGATGATCGCAATCGTTGTCTGGCGATCTTCGATTTTTCCATCCTCGATCTTCAATCCTCCACCCTCGACCCGTTCTTTATCCCCTTGTTTTCGACAAGCGCGGATCGAGCGCATCGCGCAGCGCGTCGCCGAGCAGGTTGAAGCTCATCAACGCGAAGAAAATAAACAATCCCGGCAGGAATACTTGCAGCGGTGCGATGAAAATATTCGTCGCGGCATTGGTCAGCAAATTGCCCCAGCTCGGCGTCGGGGGTTGAATGCCCAGACCGAGAAAGCTCAGCGTGGTTTCGGCGCGAATGGCGGCGCCGGCATCCAGCGTCGCGGCGACGATCAGCGGCGCGAGAGAATTCGGCAGCAGATGGCGCAGCATGACGCGCCAGCGCGACGCCCCGAGACATTGAGCGGCGAGGACGAACTCTTGCTCGCGAAACGACAACACGGCGCTGCGCGCCAAGCGCGCCGCGTTGGTCCACTCCAACGCGACGAGGATGATGATGATGTTGAGCAACCCCGGCCCGGCGAGTTTCGATAGAACCAATAGTAAGACGATGCGCGGGATCGTGTAGATGGTGTCAACCAAGCGCATCAAGGCATTGTCCACGAAGCCGCCGACGTAACCGGCAAGTATGCCGATCAGGCCGCCGAGAATGACGGTGCTGAAACCAACGATCAAGCCGACGGTGAGCGAGACGCGCCCACCGTGCATGATGCGCACCCAGGTATCGCGCCCCAACTCATCGGTGCCGAACCAGTGTCGCGCCGACGGCATGTGCATGCGTTCCGCCAGCGATACTTGATCAAGCTCGTAGGGCACCATGTACGGACCGGCGACGACGAGAAAAAGCAGAAACATGAAAAAAAAGAAACCGACGTAGGCGACGCGGTGCTGCTTGAAGCGGCGCCAGACCACGCGCCAATAGCTCGGATGTGGTTCGGCAGCGTGGGCGAGCAGCGCTTGGCTATCGGTGATGCTAGTAACGTGATCAGCCATTTTTCAACTCTGATAGCGAATGCGCGGATCGAGCCAGCCGTAAATCACGTCCGCCAGCAAATTAAAAAACACCACGGTCACCGCGATGATCATGACCACGGTCATCGCCACGACGTAGTCATTGGCCATGATCGACGTAAACAGCAGCCGGCCCATGCCGGGATAGGCGAACACGGTTTCGACCACCGTCGAGCCGCCAACCACGCGGGGCATGGTCACGGCGATGATCGTCACCACCGGAATCAGCGCATTCTTGAGCGCGTGACGGCCGATGACGACCGGTTCGCTCAAACCTTTGGCGCGCGCGGTGGTTAAGTAATCCTGGCGCAGCACTTCCAACAAACTGGAGCGCATGAAACGCTGCACCTGGATGATTTCCGAAATGGCCAACACCGCCACCGGCAAAATCATATGCTTGAGGTAGTCCCACCACGCTTCCCAGCTACCGGCCACCAGATTGCTATCGGCGATGCCGGAAGTCGGCAGCCAACCGAGCTTAACGGAAAATAAAATGATCAACATGAGGCCGAGCCAAAACGCCGGCACGGAGTAAGAGATAAAAGTCACCGCCGTGAGAATGTAGTCGCCGATGGAATATTGCCGTACGGCGGAAAAAATTCCCAACAGAATCGCCAGAACTTTGCCGATCACCACGGCGCTAATGGTCAACACCAAGGTATTTTTCAGCGCCGGCAGGATGATCTCGATCACCGGCTGGCCATACTCGCGCGAGTAGCCGGGGTTGAGCAGGATCAATTGCCAGAGCCATTTCCAGTATTGAATGTAAACCGGATCGTCCAGGCCGTAGATCTTGCGCAACCGCTCATAGTCTTGCGGCCGCAGGTTAGGGACGTCTTCGAGCATCCGATAGAGCGGATCGCCCGGCATGAGATAAAGCAGCAAATAGATGAACGCCGAAATGACCAGCAGCAGCGGCACGAGCTGATAGGTCCGGCGGAGCAGATAGTGGAGCATGAAATGTTTCGGTAAACTCGGAACCTAAGTTTTGTCCCACAGATGCATATTCCAGGTGTTCATATTTTGCCCGCCGCTTTCGATGCGCGGCGTGATGCCGCTCAGCCCTTTTCGGATGGCCAGCCATTCAAGCCGGTAGTAGAGCGGCAAGTATGGCAAGTCGCGGGTGAATAATTTCACAAACTCCACTTGCAGGTCGGTGGCCCGCGCTTCGGGAATGATCGTATTCAGCTCGTCCATGATCTTGTCCGCTTGAGGATTCTGCCAGAGCGAGACCGACTCCGATGCCCAGCGATTTTCCGCGGTGGGCGTACCGGCGCTGTGAAAACGCTCGGCCCACTCTTCGACGACGAGATTTTGCCCGCCCAGGGCCGCGCCGGGCCAGCGGTTACGAAACTCCTCGGAATTGAATACCCGCGGCGCCAGGTTTTTGATCTGCGCCCGCACGCCGATTTTTTTCCAGTAATCGACGATGATCGCCTGCGCTTGTTCGTCTTCCCGGCTGCCCGCTTCGGTACGGAACTCGAACTCCATACGTTCGCCCTTGGCGTTCGCCAACACTCCGTCGGAACCGGTGGTGAAGCCGGCTTCGCCCAAAAGCTGCTTTGCCTTGTCGACGTTGTACTCGTATTTCAGCGCCGCCTGATCGGCGCGCTTATAGGCCTTGCGAAACGGCGACAGTGGAAAGTGAATGATTGGCGCCACGCCGCGGAAAATATTGTTCACCATGGTGTTGCGGTCAATGGCGTGGAGCAGGGCGCGCTTGACGCGTACGTCTTTGAAGAGCGGATTGGTGCCGCTCAGATTGAGCCAGCGAAATGTGATTGGCCGGATGCTGATCGTGCCGAGTCCTTTGGCCTCCCACTGTTCTTTCAAGACCAGCGCGCCGTCGAATGACAGTGTATCGCGCAGGGCAAAATCCACCTCCCCGGCGAGCATGGCGGAAAGCGCGGTATTGCTGTCTTCGACGACTTTGAATGTTACCCGATCGATTTTCGGTTTACCCAGCGCGTAATACGGATTGGCCTCGGCTTCGATCTGCGCGCCGCCGCCCCAGTCGAGCAAGCGGTACGGCCCGGTGCCGACAAATTTTTGATTCCAGTAGGCGTCGCGCACCAAGCCTTTGATATCTCCCGCCTGAAACGCATCTTGGAGAATATGGCGCGGCCAGGCGCGCAGTTGCTGCTTTTGAATCGCGTGGGCCTCGGTGTAGAGCGCCTTCCAGTGAATCGCGATGGTGCGGTCGTCGGGGGTTTCGATCTTTTCGATCATATCCGGCACCAAGCGATCGCGCAGCGGGAACTCCGGATGACGGTGCACCTCCCAACCGAACTTGAAATCCTGCGCCGTATGCGGCTTGCCGTCGGACCACTTGAGACCGGGACGCAGACGGTAAACCGTAACCATGGTTTTCTTTTGCCGGTCGATCTTCCACGTTCCCTTGTTGACCGAAGGCAGCTCCTCTGCGAGCAACGGAAAGCGCTCCAGGGTAATCGGATTCTGTCCCGCCAGTCCGGCATCGACTAAACCGGTAAGCTCGGTGTCCGATCGCCCATGATTGGCAAAGCCGGCCGTGCGCCGGCCGCCCATCATCATTAACCGCTTCTGCCCGGTTTGCGCGGCGAACAATGGCTTGGCGCGCGAAGAAATGCTGAGACCGACGGCCGCCAATGTAGCATTCGCAATAAACTCGCGCCGAGTCAGCGGTTTACTCTTGCGAGTAGCCATGAACCTTTCTCCATTACGATTGAACGCGTACCCCCATCTTCATCCTCCCCCGCAATGCGGGGGAGGAAAGAGGAGGGGGATTTGCGCCAATAGCCGATGCCGATTCATTTCAAAGTCTAATCCGCGGTGGGCAGAACGATGCACGCGTGCGCGGCGAATTGCAAAAACACTTTGTCGGCGTCGCTCAGATCGCTGGTCGGCGCCAGCTTGACGTGAACGAGTTGTTCGCCGACGCGAATCTGGCAGTCGATAAAGTCGCCGAGAAATACGCTCTTCTCGACTTGTCCGCGCAGCACATTGAAGCCATTCGCCGGCTGTTCGGCTGACACCATGATGCTTTCCGGCCGCACGGCCACCAATGCGCTACTGCCACTCTGCAAAGTCGGCGACAACGCGCAATGAAAATCGCCCTGAGCGGTTTGCACCACGCCCATGCCGTTGGCTGAGCCCGGCGCAATTTTCCCGGCGAAAAAATTTACCTGGCCGATGAATTGGGCGACGAACTTGGCGCTGGGTTTGAGATAGAGTTCCCGCGGGCTCGCCTCTTGGAGAATTTGCCCACCGAACATCACGGCGACGCGGTCCGACATGGTCAACGCTTCAGCCTGATCGTGCGTGACATAGAGCGCCGTGATGCCCAATCGGCGCAACAATTCTTTGATTTCGAAGCGTAACTCCTCGCGCAGCTTGGCATCGAGATTACTCAGCGGCTCGTCCAACAACAGCACCTGCGGTTTGGAAACGAGTGCGCGCGCCAACGCGACGCGCTGTTGCTGGCCACCGCTCAAATTGGGCGCCGGCCGCGGCGCGAGCTCGGCCATCTGCACCAACGACAACGCTTCCATGACCAAGCGCTCGCGTTCGGCCTTGGGCACCTTTTGCTGCTTCAGCGGAAAAGCGACGTTGTTGAAGACCGTCATATGCGGCCAGATAGCATAGGATTGAAATACCATGCCGATGGGCCGCTCGTTGGGCGGCAGAAACACATTGGCGGACGAAACGATTTGATCGCCGATCCTAATCTCACCTGCATCGGGCCGCTCCAGGCCGGCCAGGCAACGCAGCGTCGTGCTCTTGCCGCAGCCGCTCGGCCCGAGCAGGGTGTAGAATTGGCCCGGCTGAACTTCAAAATTCAGATCATGGATCGCGTCGACTTTGCCGTCCATCGTACGAAAAGTTTTGGCCAAACCGGTAACAGTAACTTTCATTGGCTGGGGGCTACCTTTCCTGGGCGCTTACGCTCATGATGAAGCGGCGCATGATGAGCGTCATCGGAATTAAGACAATAATAAGCAAGACGCCCAGCGCGGACGCCATGGAGACCATGCCGCGATCCCAAAACTCCCACAGGGCAACGGCAAACACCTGATTGTTCTTGCTCGATAACATGAGTGGAATGGAAAAACCGCGCAGCACATGCACGGCAACCCAAATCCAACCCGCGGCAAAAGCGGGAAAGATCAGCGGCAAAGTAATTGCCATCAACGTCCGCGTCGGCGTCGCGCCGCAAACATAGGCCGCCTGTTCCAATTCCTTCTGCACTTGAATGATCGAACTGTTCATCAAACGCGTGGCGAACGCGATGTAACTCACGATAAAGCCCATGGCGAGAATCCAGACCGTGCCGTAGATGCTTAAATATTTTAGCGGCGGGCTCAGGTAAGCCATCATCAAGGCGAGCGCGATGACGATGCCGGGCACGGCGTGGGGAAAAAACGTCACCGCATCGAGCGTCCCACGGCCGCGCAGCTCCGTGCGCACGATTATCCATGAGACGAAAAACGCCAGCAACATGGTGGCGGTGGCCGAAAGCACCATCAGCACCAGCGTATTCCAAACTGTCGAGGCGATCCGCGGCATGGCAAAAATTTGCGCGTAGTTGTTGAGCGTGACTAAACTGAGCGCTTCCTCCGACGGCACGCGGTAACTGGGCAATAAGGATGCCCACAGGAGAACCAGGAACGGCGCGCCCACCGTGACTAGAAAGTACAACACGAACATACCGAGCGCCGGATAGCGCCATTTGCCGATGGAGACCACGCGCGGGCGAAAGCCTTTGCCGGTTATCGTCGAATAGCGCTCGGAGTGGCGCACGATGCGCCGATAGCCGGCGAGCAAGACCAGCATCATCACCATGTATATGACACCGAACACCGCGCCCAAACCGTAATCCAGCGGCGCCTGCAATCGCGTGGTGAAATAAATCAATGTGCTCAGCACGAAAATACCGCCGGGCAGTCCGATGGCGAGCGGGCCTTCGAAGGACTCCATGCTGGAGATAAAGGAATAGATCGCCGCGCCGAGAATCGCCGGCATCAAGGCCGGCAAGGTCACCTGGAAAAACGCGCGTCGGCCGTTGGCTTTGGCCACCCGCGCCGCTTCTTCCATGGTTGGGTCCATCATGCGAAAGGCGCCGACGACCATGAGAAACACGGTGGTCACGCCCCGCAGGCCATCAAGAAAAATCAGCCCGCCGACGGAATAAATATTCAGCGGCCCAGCGTCGACTTGAATCCCAAAAATATCGAGGCCGCTGCGCAGCAAGATATTCAACACGCCGGTCTTGGGCGACAGCAAGAGCGCCCAACCGAGAGCGAACAAAACGCCCGGTATCGCCATTGGAATCAAGATCAAGGCCCAAGCTAGATTACGCAGCGGCATATCGGTGCGTTCGATCAGCCAAGCGAACCCTACTGAGATCCCCACCGTCAGCAACGTGCCGATGGCTGAGATCACGATCGTCGTGCCGAGCGCTTGATAGAACAGTGGCATCTGGTAGGCAGTCAGATAGTTTTGCAGCGTCCAGCCTTCGGGGATCGCCGGATGTCCCAATTGAAAGCTACTGAGCAGCAAACGCGCCAATGGAATGATGATCAAGAAAAGCAAAAAGCCGGTCAACGCATAAGGGATGAAGTTGCCTTTGATACGGCTGAAGATCTGCACGCTAGGACGCGGGATGGCAATGGTTCTCATAAAGTCCTTGTCAAGAAATGGATTAAACGAAGGGCATGGATCGACGACGCTCACCACCGGCTACGAGCGCGAAGCTTTGGATTTTATTCAATTGCGAATTTCCCATTTTGCGCTATTTGCCGTTAATCAATCTTCGCTGCTAGTTCTTCGCCTTCGGGAAACCCCATGCGGCGGTGATTTTGCGCGCCATTTCGGCTTCGTGTTGTAGGGCGTCCCAACTTTCGAAAACAATTTTCGCCTTATGCTTCTTGATCAATTCAGCCGCCTCGGTGCCCGGCACAAAGGGTGAGCTGCGGCCTTCGAGATCCATATTTTTTTGTCCTTCCGGCGTCACCAACCAGCCGGTCAAAGCGAGCGCCGCATTGGGATTCTTGGCGCCTTTCATGATGCCCATCGCTTCGCCAATCTGAAACGGCAGATCGGAGGGCACGGCGTAAGCGGCCTTCGCAGTAGGGTCGCGCATCATCGTGCTCTTTAAAGAATGGTAGGCCATGCCGCAGATCATCGGATACTCACCAACGGCAACCTGCGTCAGGGCGCCGGTTTGACTGCTCTTCCATACCGGCTGGTTGTCCTTGAGCGCGCGCGCGAAGGCAAGAGTTTTCTCCTCACCCCATCCGGGCGCCAGTCCGGTAAATGTGCGCGGCCGAGTCAACACCACTAACTTTCCTTTCCAGTACGGATCGAGACAGTCGTTCCAACTTTTCGGCACTTTGTCCTTCGGCACCAGCGTCGGGTTGTAGGCGATGATGTAAGTGCTAAAGCCGCTGGCGGCGAAATAACCATCGGGACTGAAATGACGCTCGTTGATTTTGGGAAATAGAGTTTTCCACGGTATCGGCCCGGCGAGCACACCGGACTTGATGTATTGATTGCGCAGTTCGCCCGACACATTGACCAGATCATGATCGACGATACCGCCAAGCGCTTCGTTCATAATCCGCTCGCGGGTATCGATGCCGCTGATGCGATCGGTGGAAATCTTGATACCGGGATATTTCTGCGTGAATCCTTTGAGCAGCGCCGTCTCATTTTCTGGCTCCCACGAGGTCGCCACCCGGACGTTTTTTTCTTTATTGGCGAGCTGGATGATTTCGTCAAGATTTTTTCCCAGCCGCTGGCTTGACGCACTGGAGCTAAAGCCGAGCACGGTAACGATTGTCAACCCGAGCCACACTAGATTTCGATTCGCAGCCATGGGTTCCTCCTTCTATTTCGAACTTGGCGTTGTTGACGCTCCTTCGCTAATCTCGGGACAGGCTTTGCGCGAGTCATCTCTATTAAGCCGCGGATTTTTGTCCCGCCGGCCCGCTGTATTCGAGAATGTCCAGACCGTTGAGCCGATCGATGAGGTAAATCAATCCTTGGCCGTCGACGAATACGTCGTTGGACTGCGGCGTCTTCTGACCTTTGCCCGGCGGCGGAATGTAGTGGCCTACTTCTTTCGGTTTCAACGGATCGGCGATGTCGACGATGCGCAAGCCGCCGCGAAACCAAGTCACATGGACCAAACTGTCGGTCATGCGCTCGTGGCATTGGTGCGCACCAAAACGCCCGCCATGCTCGGCGCGGGTCCACGGCGTGTCCGACTCCGACATGGAATACGCCGACAACGGTTTGATATCCGACTCAGCGCTGACATCGAACACCCACATAAACGCCGGTACCTGTTCCGGACGCGGCCGCGGCGGCTGTTCGTCGACTGCGACGGCGACGTTCTTGCCGGCCATTTTGAACGGCGCGGGAACAAAGGTGTGGGTCTTGAAGAAGGGCGGATGATAATTATAGCGCCCAATGACTTTGGGGTTGGCGATATCGCCGATATCGAGAATCACCAAACCCGCCATGCAGTAACTGACGTAGAGCCGATCGCCGAAGCGCATCGGATGATGGCATTCGTAACGCTCGTAGCCCCAGTAAGGGTTTTCGCCGCCGGCGACCCACTGCCCCGGCAGCCACCAGCGCGAGACTTCTTGCGGCCGCGCCGGATCTTTGAGATCGACGATCATGACGATGTAGCCCTCGTAGCCGTCCATGCGCGTCGATAAATGCGCATAGCGGCCATCGAAATCGAAACGGTGCACACCGTTGCCGCCGGTTTTGAAAAATGAAATCTCGCGCGGTTGGGCGGGGTTGGCCACGTTAAAAATGCGAATGCCGCCGCCCTGATAACCGCGCGCCGCCGACTCGATCAAAGATTTCAAATCGGCGACCGAATAGTTGAGCGCGCCCGCGAGTTCCGCATCCGTCGGCGGCCGGCCGAGTTCTTTCTCCAGGCGCACGCGCTCGGCGGGAATCCGAGTGCCGCCGATCTGCTGGTGGCGCGTGTAGTTTTCGTTGTTGATGACCATGATGTCGCCGACCACTCGGACTTTGTGTGAATGGGTCTCGGGCGGCACTTCTAAGCTCGCCATCAACCGCGGCCGCGCTGGCTCCGAGACATCGACGATGGAAGTTCCGTACGGCGGATCGATGTGACCGACGAAAGCGGTTTTGCCTTTGACCAAAACCTGTCCGCCGCCCGGAGTATCGAAATGGCCGATCCGTTTGACGTTAAAAGCGACCGCGCCGTCTGCTTCCATTTTCATTGGTCGTCCTTCATCCAGAGCCTTTCAATTCTTCTTCTACCCCACTTTGGTAAAGAGGGGCCAGGGGAGATTTTCTTCATCGCATTTTGCGCCGTTGTACCATACGAGAGGCGACCGATTAAATTAAAACGAAGACCTCGCCCGCCGCCCACTCAAATCCCGCTTGATCCCCCTTTTCCAAAAGGGGGATTCGGAAACCGCTGGCTACTCGACCATTCTCTGCTTTTAAACGATGGTGTTCTCCTGCATGAATACAGCGAATCCATCTGATTTCGCTTCGACTACGCCGCCTTCTGCCCCGCCGGCCCGGTGTATTCAAGAATATCGAGACCGTTGAACCGGTCGAGCAGATATATCCGTCCCTCGCCGTCGAGAAACACATCGTTGGATTGCACGGTCTTGTGCCCCGCGCCGGGCGTCGGGATATAGTAACCGACTTCCTTCGGCTTATGCGGATTGGCGATATCGACAATCCTGAGTCCGCCGCGAAACCAGGTAAGATAAACCAAACTATCGGTCATGCGCTCCTGACACTGGTGCGCGCCGAAGCGGCCGCCATGTTCGGCGCGGGTCCACGGCGTATCCTGCTCGGACATGAAATAGGCCGAAAGCGGCGCCGGCTTGGTCTCGTCGGTCACGTCGAACACCCACATGAAGCCGGGAATATGACCGGCGCGCGCGCGCCCCGGCTCTTCGTCGACGACCACTGCAATGTCTTTGCCGTCCAAGCGCACCGGCATGCGCGCATAGGTATGCGTGCTGCAATCCACCGGCGGATGATAATTGTAATGGCTCAGCATCTTCGGTTTAGTAATATCGCTGATGTCGAGAATCACGATGCCGGCGTGATGATAGCTGACATAGAGCCGATCGCCGAAGCGCAGCGGATGGTGACACTCCCAACGCTCGCCACCCCAGTAAGGCTTTTCGCCGCCCGCCGTCCATTGACCCGGCAGCCACCAGCGTGAAACTTCCTTGGGCTTGCTCGGCTCGCCGACGTCGACGATCACCATGATATTGCCGTGGTAGCCTTCCATGCGGGTCGAGATATAGGCATAACGCCCGTCGAAGTCGAAGCGATGCACGCCGGTGTCGGCGGTTTTAAAGAATGCGATTTCGCGCGGCTTGTAGGGATCGGCGACATTGTAGATGCGCAAACCGCCGCTGTCGTAAACTTCGCCCGCCGCTTTCAACAAAGCGGGAATATCTTCCGGCTTGTAATTGAGCGCCGCGGCAAGCTCGGCATTGGTGGGAGCGCGGCCAAGCTCTTTTTCCAAGCGCGTCTGCGTCGCCGGAATCTTCGCGCCGCCCCACATTTGATGGCGCCGGTGCGCTTCGTTGTTGATCAACATAACGTCGCCGCTGACGCGCACTTTATGCGAGTGATTATCGTCGGCGACCTCGAGGGTCGAAAGGATCTTCGGTTTCGAAACGTCCGTCACGTCGACAATCGATGTCCCATGGGGCGGATCCATATGCCCCACATAAGCGCGGTTCCCCTGCACCACCACCTGACCGCCGCCAGGAATATCGAGGTGGCCAATCCGTTTAACATTTAAAGCCACCACGCCATTTGCCTCACCTGCCATCGTTCACCTCGCTGTTTTGAAAATCTTCTTTGCGTCCTTTGCGTTCTTTGCGGCCATTCTCTCTAAACCTTATCCCACTTATGGGTGTTCCAGCTACTGGAGTTCTGCCCGCCGCTCTCCTGGCGCGGCGTGATGCCGGTCAAACCTTTTTTCACCACGAGAATTTCCGGCGTGAAATAAAGCGGCAGATGCGGCAGCGCCGCGCTAAACATCCTGCAGAATTCGAGTTGCAGCTTCTCCGACTGTTCGGGTGCTGATGATCGAGTTAATATCGTCGAGAATCGCATCCTTCTTGGGATCGTTCCACCCCGACACGTTTTCCGGCGCGTACTTGTTTTCCGCCGTCGGAATGTTCTTGGAGTGAAACCGTTCAGGCCATTCTTCCACCGTCACGTTGTGGGAGCCGATGTAAGCGCCCGGCCAGCGGCTGCGATTCTCCGACGAATTGAGCAAACGGTTGGGCATATTTTTGATGTTGGTGCGCACACCGATCTTTTTCCAAAAGTCGGCGATGACCGCCTGGGCCTGTTCATGATCGCGCCGCTCGGCGGTGACGCGAAACTCGAACTCCATCTTCTCGCCTTTAGCGTTGGTCAATACGCCGTCCGCGCCGGGCTTCCACCCCGCTTCCGCCATGAGTTTCTTGGCACGCTCCACGTCATACTTATAAATCGTCGAGACTGCCAACGCCTTGCTGTTGATCTTGCGGGCGCGCGCCAGCGGCAAGTGCGACACGACTTTTTCGCCCTTGAAAAGATTTTGCGTCATGGCATCACGATCGATGGCATGCAGCAGCGCGCGCCGCACTTTGACGTCGCTGAACCAGGGGTTATCCCGGCTGAGACTCAACCAACTCCACGACGCCGGGCTACTCATCACTTTACCCTTGCCCTGCTTTTCCCATTGCTCGCGCAAAATCGTCGCGCCATCGAAGGAGATCGTGCTGCGCATGCACAGATCGACTTCCCCGGCCAGGACCGCGGCAAGGTTCGTGTTGGAGTCTTCCACCGTCTTGTAGGTGATCCGGTCGATCTTCGGCCGGCCCAGGCAAAAATCATTGAACGCTTCCAACTCCACGCGGCTTCCCTGATCCCATTCCGCCACACGGAAGGCACCCGCGCCGATGAAATTCTTATTCCAATACGGCAAATTCGCGAACGCCTTCATGTCGCCGGCGCTGAACGCGTCCTGCAACAGGTGGCGCGGAAACGCGCGCACGTGAGTGTATTGAATGGCATAGGCTTCGTTGTAGAGATCGCTCCAATGAATCACGATGGTGCGGTCGTCGGGTGTCTCGATCTTGGAAATCATCTCCGGCACCAGCCGATCGGGCATGGGAAACTCGGGATGCTTAGCGATCTGCCAACCGAATTCGAAATCCTTTGACGTGTACGGCTTACCGTCGTGCCACTTGAGACCTGGCCGCAGCTTATAGACGGTCGTCATCGTTTTCTTCTGCAGGTCGATCTTCCAGGTGCCCTTTTTCACCGACGGCAACTCTTCGGCGAGCACCGGCACACGCTCAAATGTCACCGGGTTCTGTCCGACGAGTCCGGCATCGACGATCGACACATGCTCCGTCTCACGCCGGTTGTGATAGCCAAGACTAGTCACCTGACGCTCGCCATGAATAACGATGCGTTTTCTGCCGGCCTGCGCTGCATGCCCGACACCGCGAGGCAGAATCCCAACCGCAGCGCCCGATGCCGCCGCCAGGCGCAAAAACTGTCGCCGGCTCAGATGGGTTCCGTATTTCCTATTCGCCATTAGCCGCCTCCTAAAAATACCGAGACCACCGGGTTCTCTACTTGGCGTTCATACATTCCTCGGCTGAATGAAGTCAATACAGCATGAAAGTTTAATTTGACTTGCTTCAAATCGAACACCTGCATTAAGATGCGCGCGATTCTCGAACCGGAGGAAGCGATCCATGCAAAGCGCCGCAATTAAACCGACGCCGGAGATGTTGGCGTCGGGATCAGTCAATTTTCAAGCCAAGTTTATCGACGTAAACGGCATCAGAACGCGCTATTACGACGAAGGCCAGGGCGATGTGATGCTGATGATCCATGGCTCGCGCTTCTCGCCGTGGGGCAGCGCCAACACCTGGACGCGCAACATCGGCGGCCTGGCGAAGAGATTTCGCGTCATCGCGCCGGACAAACTTTGCGCCGGCATGACCGATAACCCGAAAAGTCTCGACGACTTCACCCAGCACGCCATCGTCCAGCATATTTATAGCTTGATCGAAAAGCTCGGCATCGAGTCGTTTCACTCGGTCGGTCAATCCAACGGCGCCTACACCGCCGCGCGCTTGGCGTTGGAACATGTCGACATGTGCAAAAGCCTGGTGCTCGTCGATAGCGGGACTTTGGGCCCGCCGGCCGGCGACATGGCGGAGCGGCGCCACAAACTATTCGCCAATCCACCGAAAGCGCTGCGCGACTATATTCGCTTTCACTGGAGCAAGCTGTCGGTGAATACGGACAATATCACCGACGACTATTTGGACGCCGCCATGTTCATGGCGAGCCAACCGAAGGCGCTAGAAACACTCCGCTTGCTCAAGACTGACGGACGGGAAGACGAAAGCGTCAATCCGGAGGCCAACGCGCGCACCTTTCCGCGCGACAAAGCAGAGACGCACAAATGGATCGAGGAAGGCCGAATGACGTATGCCGGTGCTGATCACCTGGGGCGCCGACGACCCATCGGCGATCCTGCCGATCGGACTGAAACTCTTCGATATGATCCGGGCGACAAATAAAAAAACCGAGATGCACATATTCAATAACGTCGCCCATTTCCACTACCGCGAGATTCCCGAAGCGTGGAATCAGGTGGTAATGAATTTTGTCGAGCGCAATAGTTGACGGCGGCTCAAAGCGACACGGCCGCAACCGAATTGGAATCGGAGGCAAAGAAGCCAACTTCGAATGAATTCCTTTGTGTACTTTGCGTTCTTTGCGGCCAATTCCCATTTCTTACGAGGTGACCGATGACATATAACCCCGTCGATCCATTTCAAACTGGCGCCGATGGCAAACGGCGCTTGCCGTCCTTTTCTCTCGCCGAGCGCGACCGGCGCTACGCGCGGGTTCGGCAATTGATGCGCGAGCACAACTTAGATTGCTTGCTCGCCCCCGCAGCGGACAACGGCGAACCGCAAGCCAACTCGCGTTACCTTTGCCAGATGGGCGGCGTCCAGGGTGGCGCCTGGGTGGTGTTTCCCGCGTCGGACGAGGTCACGGCAATTCTTTCTTCCGAGCGCGAGCTGCGCATGTGGGCGGCCAATTTATTTTGGCCATCGGATATCCGCTGGGGCGATTTTTCCAAGTTGGTTCCCGATCGGTTGCACGAGCTCGGTTTCGCCAAAAGCCGCATCGGCATCACCGGCTTGCTGGCACAGTATCGTATGACCGAGGGCACCATCCCGTTCGAAACCTGGCGGCGCATTAAGGCTGCATTGCCGGAGGCGACCTTCTTACCGGCCAACGACGTGTTGGAATTCTCGCGCATCGTCAAAGGTCCAGAAGAAATCTCCGTTATCCAGCGCATCGCCGACGCCAATGAAGCGGCGATCGCCAAAATGATGGAGGTCGCCAAGCCCGGCATGGAGGAAGGCGAACTATGGATCGAGATGGCCAAAGTACTTATCTCGCACACCGCTGACTATCCGGCGCGGCTTTCGCTCGGCTCGAACAACAAGACAGCGAATGCGAGTAACTCCATGGGGCTTGCCATCGCCATGGAAGACGGCAAGGTGATTTGTCAGGAGATCGACGCGCGCCTGCAAGGCTACCGGGCACAATGCAACCATTCAATTTTAATCGGCAGCAAAAACGCCGACGCTTACCGCGCCGCGACCAACGTCGCCGTCGAATGTTTTCAAGGCATCGTCGCGTGGGTCAAGCCGGGCAACACCATCGGCGGCCTGATCGATGAATTCGTCCGCCTGGCGGAAGCGCGCGGCGCCAAAGGCGGCGGCGTGCTGGTTCACACCAACGGCCTCGGCGCCGACCGGCCGAGAGTCGGCCCCGGCGCAGCCGCGCATGACAGAGACATCGTCATCGAGCCGGGATTTACTTTCACCGTGAAAACGCAAATCGAGCACAAAGGCACCCCGGCTCTCATCGGCGAACCGATCACCGTCAGCGATTCCGGCGCACGCCGATTGGGGCATAGAAAACTCGAGCCGTTTGTGACGGGTTAGGGATAACTGACCACGTACGATTGAAAAGTACAGAGTACAAGGAGGTACTCCATATGGAGAAAAGAGATTTCAAATTTCTGCAGATTGTTATTCTTTCGTCATTTTTCGCAGCGCTTAACGGATGCGCTACGATGAATGATGTCGTGCGGGTTAAAGAGGCCGGGACAGAAGGCACGGTTAAGGTTTATCCTGTTACTAGAGATCAGGGATGGGATATTGCCAAGACGGTTTTTCGCTGGGAAGGTTCAGATGCAATCGAAGAACACAAGGACCAAAACTACATGTTAACCAGCAGCGGAATGAATTTGGTTTCGGTGGGGACAGTCATGGGAGCGTGGATTGAGCCGGTGGATAAGGAAAACTCCAAAGTTACCGTCGTCACAAAGCGAAGAATTACGCTAAACGTTGCGACGACGCTTACGGAAGGTACGTTTCATAGACGATTTGCCCAAGGAGTAGAAATAATTAAAAAAGGTCAGCGCCTTCCACTTGGGCCACCAGACTAACACGCAAAAGATATTTGGGTTTATAGTTCTTAGGCGCAATAGTCTGTTGCCGGGATGTGCCTAATAGATCGTTGCACACAAAGTACAGAGCGCCAGGCTTTGATTATTTGATTTTGATCGAATGGCGGTGAGCAGAAGCAAACAACAAAAGCCTGGAACCGACGCCCTGGCCCGTTCAGCGCACCGAGCTGATGTAGGAATTGGAGGGGAAAGGTGTTTGAGCTGATCTCAGACAAGGCGATGCTCTTGTTGCAGCTCCTGTCCGGTCGACTTGAAAGTATCCACGCCGTAATCTGCGAGCTTCGTTAAGAACAGCCTTCTCGGAATACCCGCAAGCTTCGCCGCCGTACCAGACGAAATTCGACCGACTTCGTACAACTTTACGGCAGCCGCCAGTCGAATTTCACCGCCCAGTTGTTCGGGCCTGACCTTGAGAGCCACTAGAGTCTCATCTGGGATAGACAATGTGATGTCGCTCATAACCATTCTCCGTTCGCCTGCATTGTGCCAGATTCCCTGGTGGTTGTCATACGTTCTCCTTTGCCCATTGCGTTCTTTGCCGCTATTCTGTTTCGGCCGAAAGCAAGTCCATCCGCCCTTTGGGAGGCAGCGCGTGACAGAGACATCGTCATCGAGCCGGGATTTACATTCACGGTAAAAACGCAGATCGACTTCAAAGGCACGCCCGCTCTCATCGGCGAACCGATCACCGTCAGCGACACCGGCGCGCGACGGCTCGGCCATCGATAACTGGAACCGTTCGTGACCGGGTGAGAAGCAATAGATCCCGTCGTGTGTTAATAAGCCGACACCACTTACTATTTCTTGCCGAGCGCGGATCGGTTGGTAAGTATTCACCGGTAGCACAAGGAAACGTGGGTTGGAATAACCCGCCAGTCGTTAGTGAGATAAGCCGCCACTTCGGGCGGCTTTTTGCGGAATACTTATCGTTGACAAGTTGGGTTAGCCGTTGGATATTGCAACCGATTTGGATTTTATTGTCGGAGCCGTCGCCAGAGATAAGCCGACCAGCGTTTGTCGCCGCCTACGGCGGCTCACTTAATAGTTAGACATCGCAGTTTGATATCAGCGCGACTAGCGCGGGACTTAGGGGTGACGCATGGAACGAAAAATTTCTCGCCTGCCGCCGTCGCTGCCCATGGGGCAACTCCTGCGCAACGACCTGACGGATCTCAGTGGGAGATTGCTCTTCGGTGACGCCGAGCGGCAGGTGGCTGCAGACGACTTCGGACACATCGTCCACCGGATGCCAATCGCCGTGCTCAGGCCCAGTTCAGTTGAAGATGTGGTTGAACTCGTTCGATTTGCGAACCAGCGCGGCCTCAAGGTCGCCGATGCGGGGCAATGGCCAGGCAATGTTTGGCCAGGCTCAAGTCGATGCCGGAGTTGTCATAGACTCCAGCACCTTGAATTCGGTCCGTGTCATCGACGTCGGCGGCCGTCCGGCCATCGAGGCCAGCTCCGGAGCGCTGTGGAGCGCGGTCTACGATGCGGCGTACGCCCGCAAGCTCAGGCCACCAGTGACTGCCCCTTACTTCCTTTCGGTCGGCGGGACGATCAGTACGGGTGGATTCCACGCGAGCACATGGCGCGAAGGATTTCAGGTCGATCACGTCCTAGAGCTCCAGGTGGTGACGGGGCATGGACAGCTCGTTACCTGTTCCGACGAACGCAACAGTGATCTCTTCAACGCCATGCTTGCCGGTATGGGTCAATGCGGCATTATCGTGAAAGCAGTCATGGTGCTGGTGCCGGCACCCACGCATGTCCTCTTCCTCGTGCTGAGTTACGCCAACTGGCAAGCTGCCATCGCTGATCTGACGTTTCTCGTGAAGGACGGGCGTTTCAACGAAGTCGATGGGAACACCCGCGAACGACCAGGCGGCGGGTTCACGTTTAACCTGCCATGCGGAGCCTTCTACGATGCTCCGAATTCCCCAAACGAATCGCAACTGCTCGCGGGCCTGGGATTCACAAGTAAGAGTGCCAGCGTGATAACCTATCCCGAATACTATCGGCGCATACCCTTCAACCCCTCCCCCCTGCCGCAGCCCTGGCTGCACGTGTGCTTGCCCGCATCGACATCCGTCGAGTTTGGCAACAGAGTTCTCGCCACTCCGGCGGAAGTCGCCTTTTCCACTCAGTTGTTTTCTGTATGGAGGACGAGCAGCATCAAGCGTCCGCTCGTTCGCATGCCGAAGGAAGATCTCGCCGTTCGATTTCAACTCCGGCGCAGACCACCGGCGTCGTTTACCGACATTGGATCCCTGCTCGCGATGAATCGCACTCTTTACGAGCGGGCGCGCGATATGGGCGGGACGCGCTTGACCACGACCGCGATACCGTTTTCGCAGGCGGATTGGATTCAGTACTATGGGCCAGTTTGGGAATCGTTCCGAAATGCAAAGCAGCGTTTCGATCCAAACAATGTGCTGACCCCAGGACAGGGAATGTTCCCTAGCGCAGTCGATGAACGCGGTGTCTAACCATTGGGTTGAGACGGACGCGGTGGACCGCGCCTCTCACCCAAGACGTTAAACTCCTGACCAGAACAAAATTAAACTTCAGAATTAGCGTATAACCTTCTTCAAACTCCTAATTTCTTAGACGATTAGTTTTCCTTGAGGTTGCTCGGCGGTACTTTCGGATTTTTTTTTTGCGCATTCCATTTGCCCAATTTCTTTGCCAACGCATCCATCTTGCGCGCGGCTTTATGCATCGTTTTCTGTTTTTCCTCCTCTGCGCGATCACGCCGCTGGGCTTCGATATAATTCTCCAAAGCCGTCTGAATCAGCGCGCTGCGGGTGGTTTTCTCTTCCTTTGCTTCTTCGTTGATCCGTTCGAGCAGCTCGTCGGTCAAGAAAACATTTATACGACCCACGGCACACCTCCAAAGAACTAATAGACTAGGTGGTCGACTAGACCGACTGCGAATCATTTTCGAAACCGTCTAAAATTGGACGGCAACCATCCCGCATAAGTGCATTATGGGGTCAAGGCGATACTTAAACCGCTTCAAGTAAGTCGAAAGTCCGCTCACCATGGTCAATACTACACACTTGAGCCAATTAACCGCCCATGCGACATATAACCAGCGAATACAGTTGTCGCTCATCGTTTAAGTTCCTAGTGAAGAGCTGAATCCAAGTCAACCTAATTCTCGGCCACGGAGGTGACGTTATGCTTCGTAAAATGAAGGATCTGAAAGGTTTTTCCATTGGCGCGCGCGACGGTGATATCGGCGAAGCCAACGATTTTATTTTCGACGATAAAAATTGGACGGTTCGGTATTTGGTCGCGGACACCAAACGTTGGTTGCCCGGACGCAAGGTGTTGATTTCGCCCATCGTCGTCGATCAGGCGGACTGGGAGGGAAAACGACTGCCGGTGTTACTGACGCAAGAACAGGTAAAAAATAGTCCGGATATTAGCCTGAACGAAGAATTGTCGGCTCAAGATGAAGTTAGGTATTACAACTACTACGGATTCCCCTATTACTGGGCCGGCGATGAAATTTGGGGACCGGTAACTCTGCCGCGGGATTTGATTGCCGAAGACATCGATCAAAAGATCGCACTCACGGAAGAGGTGAATCAATCCCATCTACGCAGCATGAAGCACGTGACCGAATACTCGATTCAGGCGACCGACGGCGAGATCGGCCACGTCGATGATTTTATTGTCGACGATGACACCTGGACGATTCGCTATATGGTCGTCGATACCCGCAACTGGTTGCCGGGAAAGAAAATCCTGGTAGCGCCGCGGTGGATCGCCACTGTCGATTGGAAGAACTCCAACGTTTACGTCAACCTTTCGCGCGAGGCGATAAAGAGCGGGCCAGAATTTAATTCCGACAAACTCGACCGCGAGTATGAAACCCAGCTCTATGAACATTATGGGCAGGAAAATTATTGGAGAGGTTGATGCGGTAGAAGCGGGAAAACTCGGGCACTGGAGACAAGGAGGCGTTCTCATGAATAAAGAACAATTCGAAGGAAGTTGGCAGGAATTCAAAGGTGCGATCAAAAAGAAATGGGGCCAGTTGACCGACAACGATCTGCTCGAAGCGGAAGGCGACTACGATAAATTCCTCGGCGTCGTGCAAAAACGCTACGGCGATAAGAAAGAAGAAGTAGAGCGCTGGGCCGAGGACTGGCACGAGATCAATGAGATCCGGGCGCGCAAAGCGACTGAATCTCCCAACCAAATGTAATTTCGAAATCTAAACCGAGTTGGTTGCAAATACCGTTAGTTGCCGCGCGGAAAGCCGAAGGCTTCGACCGCCATCGCCATCCATTTCTGCGTCTTATCGATCGACTGCAAATCTCTGATCCACGCTTTTTTGCCTCTGACAATCTTCTCGATCACCGATCCGGGCGAGTAAACCGACGCGCTCACCGGCTCGTATTCATCGGTGATCGCCTGCCCCTGGACGCCGGCCATAAATTCCAGCCAGAGCAGAGCCGCGTGAGGATTGGCTGAAGTCGCCAAGACTGCGTGCGGTCCGTCGACCCGAACTGGGATCGGCTCGATAATTTTTGACTGGAGGCAGCCGGTCGGATCTTTGCGCATGCTTCGCACCACGCCTTGATAATACGCGCCGCGATGGAGCGTGTACTCGCCGGCGGCGATCTGTGTGATTGTCTTGGTTTGGCCGCGAATCCAAATCGGTTGCTGCGCGGCGATTCGCTTGGCGTAGTTGACCATCCACGCCTCACCCGCTCCGGCGGCCATGACGGTCTCAAGATTAGGGCGGATATCGACGAGGAACTTCTTGCCCTTGAATTCCGGCTTGAGAAAATCTTCCCAGCTATTGGGAACCTTGGCCGGATCGATGAGACATTTATTAAACGCCACCACCTGTAGCGAGCTTTCCATCGCCACCAGATTCAGCTGAATGGAGTCGATCATCTTCACTGGAATGTCCAAGACTTTGTGCTCAGCCATGGCGGCGATGTCGAATTTTTTCAAATACGGCAGATAATCCGGATAGAGATCCGGCGGAACGTGGATGACATCTTCGTCCAACCGCGAACCCGATTTTAATTGCATAGCCCGTGTCTGCGAATCTTCTCGCACGATCTCTGTGGCGCGGGCGTCGATGAAAGGATATTTGTCTTTGAAAGCTTTAACGAGCGGCGCAAGGGCCGCCGGACTCGATGATGCCAGCACCCGAACGGCACCTTCTTTTTTTGCCTTGGCGACGATCTCATCGCGGCTGGACTCAAAGATGTATCCCTTTGCCTCGGCGTCATGCTTGGCCTTGGCGACCGCGGGACTCGGCGCGGCGGCGTGAGTCGACGCTCGCGAAGCAAAGCCATGCGGTAATTGGGAGGAAAACGGCGAAGCGCACTGAGCAGCAACGGCTCATTTCGCACCTCCGGTTTTTTCACCTGCTGCCAACCGGCGAAGTCACGACTTGCACTCAATCATTCCGTCTTCAGCCACATCGACGGCGAAACTCTGACACGGATACGTTTCATAAGGATGCTTCAAACATTGGCCGTTGCGAATGTCGAACTGGCCGCCGTGATAGGCGCAGGTGAGAGTATGCCCGTCCAGGCTGCCTTTATGGAGTGGAAACCCTTTGTGCGGGCAGCGGTCGTTGAAAGCGTAAATCTTGTCCTCAACCTTGGCGAAGACAATCGGCTGGTCGCCCAGGCGCACGGCGGCCATCTCGCCTTCGCCGAGCTTGGCAACTTTGAGCGGCCGGTTCTCGATCCGCCGCCAAAACTCGGCTGATGAAATAGTGGCGTGTTTTTTTGATCTGCGCCCCTTCCATTTCCAGCTCGGCGGCCAACTTCTTGAGCTCGGCATGGCTGAGTTTTTCGAGTTCTTCGCGAGTGTATGTCTGGTTCATGGCTTTTCACCGATTGCCAAACTTCCATCAGCGGAAACTTGCATTCCAATGGTTTGAGATTCTCGAAATCGATTCCGGCACTGACGACCTCGCCCGTGCGCACGTCGAATCGGGCGAAGTGCCAGGGGCAGGTAACGACATGACCGTCAAGCTTGCCGTCGTTAAGCGGGTAGGCTAAGTGGCCGCAGGCATTGTCGATGGCGTGGATCTTGCCGTCGACTTTAGCAAGCAGAATCTCCTTGTCGCCGGATTTAACTGCTGCGAGTCCACCTTCGGCAAGCTCTTGAGCGTTGACCGCGCGCTCGGGCGCCTTTTTCCTGAGAACGCTCTGAACTAAACCGCGCAGCCTCTGTCGCTCATAGGAATAGGCGAGATACTTTTCCCACTCGGTTTGGAGTTGGTCATCGGAGAGCTGAGCGACGAACTCTTTTGAATAGTCCATCTCGATTTAACCTCAGTTCGGGGGTTTGCTCGGCGAAAAGCTATCACTGCCGAAACCAGCGCGCAACGTCTTTTCTCGCCAATCAGCCGGCTTTCTTGACATCGGCGCGAAGCTATATGTAGATGAGGAGTCGGGTGCTCAATCTGCGTCACAATAAAAATTGAGGAGTGAAACATGGCAGCAGAATTTGAAGATCATTGTTGGCAGGACATCGTCTCGCCGGAAATTATGAAAACGTACACGCCGTATCATCGCGAAACCTACATCGGCCAAAGACCGGCGCTGTTGGCCATCGATCTTTACAACCTCGCCTATGAAGGCGGCGCAAAATATCCGCACGAGCTGGTCGACACTCATAAAAGCTCCTGCGGCGTCTATGCGCATAACGCGATCAAACCGACCCAGGAACTATTCGCGTTGGCGCGCTCGCTCAAAATTCCGGTCTTTTACACGACCACGGAAACCAGAAAAGAAGCCAAGCCCGACTACATCTACGCCACCAACCGCCAGCGCGTGAAGATCGATCCCGAAGCGTTTGAAATAAAAGAAGAGTTCAAGCCGCAGCAAGGCGACGTGGTGATTTTCAAAGAACGCGCCAGCGGCTTTTTCGGCACGCCGCTGGTCGCGCATCTAACTCAACTGGGATGCGACAGTTTGATCGTCTGCGGCGAGAGCACCAGCGGCTGTGTGCGCGCCAGCTGCGTCGACGGCTACTAGTCTCGGCTATCACGTGTCCATCGTCGAAGAATGCGTCTACGACCGCAGTATCCTGTCGCACAAAGTAAATCTCTTCGACATGCACCACAAGTACACCGACGTGATGAAGCTCGAAGAAGTGAAAGAAAAGATCAAGCAAGAGCGGCCGAGGAAATCGAACTAACTAATGGAACGATTCCGTGACCCCTAACCCCTTACCCTTCACCCCTTACCGAATCGACCGTAAAGGGTAAACGGTGAGGGTAAGGCGAAACCCCAAAGCGACTCACTGCGCAAAAAACACCATGCCCTACAGCACAGCCAACGGCCTGAAGATCTACTACGAAGTTTCCGGCGAAGGTTTGCCCTTCGTCATGGTTCACGCCAATCCCTTCGACCACAACTTGTGGATGTATCAGATCGCCCACTTCTCGACTTACTTCAAAGTGATCGCCATCGACATCCGCGGCTACGGCCGCTCGGACAAGCCGACAACGCCGTTCAGTTTAAAAGACATGGCTGACGACGTGCTCGGCGTCTGCCGTGACGAAGGCGTGAAAGAAGCGATCCTCGGCGGCGTCAGCGTCGGCTCGGGCATGGCCATCTTGCTCGGCCTCGATCACCCGGAAATCTTTAAAGCAATTATTCTCGTCGGCGGCAGCAGCGGCCCCGGCGGCAGCATCGATAAGCGGATTCACGGCTATACCAAAATCGGCATCGAGAAATTTCACATCCAACATTTACGCGAATTGGTCGCGCCGGATTTTCCTGAAACCAAACTTGGCAAATATTTGCTCAATACGTTTGTCGAGCGCGACCCGTGGCTGTCCGGTGAATCCATCGGGCAAATCTTTCGCGCCCGCGGCGGCCTCGACATGACGCCGCGCCTGGCGACGATGAAAGTGCCGACCTTGGTGATCAACGGCGAATACGACAATTCCCTCGCCGGCGGCAAGAAAACCGCGTCGCTCATTCCCGGCGCCGTGCATAAAATTCTACCGAAAACCGGCCACGCCTGTAACATCGAAGATCCCGCCGGCTTCGACGAATTCGTCATCGATTTTCTGCGTGCCAACAAGCTCATGCCGAACTCGCCAAGTTAATTTATTCGCGGGCGACAACTCCGAACCGAATTGTCCGCAATCATTGGAGGCTCGAGTATGGCCGTTAATATTGAAAAGCTTAAAAACTGGCGCCTCCGAAGGGCATGGAATTCCACATCGCCAAAGTCGGCCACGTGGTCTTGCAGGTCAGCGATCTCGAGCGCGCGACGGAGTTCTACACTAAAGTGCTTGGCTTCAAAGTCTCCGATGTTTATCCCGAAGACATGATGCCCGGCGGCATGGTTTTCTTGCGCTGCGACACTGATCATCATTGCCTGGCTCTCGTCGGTCAAGGCGACGGCAAGAATAGTAATCGCGAGCTGCATCATCTCGCCTTTGAAGTGCCAACCCTTGGCGAAGTTCTGCGCGCGTGCGATCGCTTGCGCGAGGTTGGCGCCAAGATCGACTTCGAAGGTCGACGCCGCGCCGGCTGCCAGATCGCCGTCGAGTTTCGCGACCCAGACAATCACTCGTTGGAAATTTACTGGGGCGTCGATCAAGTCGGCAGCGACGGCCGGGTGCGGCCGTCGAGCGAATGGCACGGCGTGAAATCCATCGACGAAGCCATCGCCAATCCCGTGCCGGGACAGGACACGCACATTCCTAAATGACTTCCGCCACCGCCTCACTCGAAGACATCATCCGTGCCTCGAAACATGCTCTTATCATCGGCGTTGGCGGCGGCGGCGACGTGGTCGGTGCGCTGGCGGCGGCGCGCTTCTTAGAATTTTGCGGCCTGCAATTTACCCTCGGCGGCCTTTCTTGGGAACGTAACGTCTACGATCCCATCCCCGGCCCGCGCAAATTGAGTGAAACGAATAACGTCCGCGCGCTGCACCCACACGCCTGGCTAGCCAATCCGGAAAGCCAAACCAGCACCGGCGTGCCCTTCGCGGAAGCGAGGATGGCGGCGGTTATTAAACGAGAAGTCTTGCTCGTCGACATCAACGGCGGCGTGCAAGGCGTCGTCGACGGGCTGGAAGTCGCCATGAAAGAACTGAATGCAGATTTGCTCGTCGGTCTCGACGTCGGCGGCGATTCTTTGACCGAAGGCTATGAACCGGGCCTGCGCAGTCCGCTGGCGGACTCGATCATGCTCGCCGCGTTTACGGAATTGGAAAAGCGCGGCCAGCGAACCCTATGGGGCGTTTTTGGTTACGGCAGCGACGGCGAACTCAGCGTCGGCGAAATTGAGATCGCTCTCAGCAAGCTTGCCGCAGCCAACGGACTGCTCGGCGCTTGGTCGCTCACGCCGAAGATCGCCGCGGAGCTCGAAGAAGTGATCAAAACCGTCCCCACCGAGGCGAGCGCGATTCCGGTGCAGTGCTTTCGCGGCGCCTGGGGCAACCACGATATTCGCCGCGGCGAGCGCCATGTCAAACTGACGCCGCTCAGCGCGCTGACCTTTTTCGTCTCGACCCGAAAACTCTACGATACCCTCGCCCGGCCGGCTCAAGCGCTGCGCCACAGCACATCTTTGGATGAGGCTAATGACGCGCTTCACGCCATCGGCATACGTACCGAGCTCGACTACGAGCGCAGCCACTACCAAGCCATCCTGCAACAAGGGCAGACCAAGTGATCGAGAAATTCTTCGGCGATTTGCAGCGGGATGCGATCATTCTCATGACCTCCCGCGGCGTGCGCGCCTTTGCCTTTTCGTATCTGGGTGTGATCTTTACCATTTATCTAAGTCAGTTGGGTTACTCGACCATGACGGTCGGTTTCGTCGTCACCACCGCCTACGCCGCCAGCGCGGTTCTCACCGCACTGTGGGGTTATTTGTCGGACCGCTACGGCCGCAAGAACATCTTGATTCTGCTCGCCGCGCTGACCATCGTCTCGAATCTCATCTATATTTTCTTTAGCCATCTGATCTTCATCATCGGCGCTGTGATTATCGCCAACGTCGGCGCCGGCGGCTCGGGCGCCGGCGGACAAGGCGGCGGGCCCATGAGTCCGGTCGAACAAGCATTGCTCGCGGAAAAGTGCACGGCGGAGAATCGCAATAAAGTGTTCGGCGCCAACGCTTTCGTCGGCTCCATGTGCGGTTCCCTCGGCGCGCTGCTCAGCGGTCTGCCACAGCATCTCCAAGAAAATTGGCGTTGGCAGCCGATCGATTCCTATAAGCCGCTTTTCGCGCTGACGATTTTGTTCAGCATCGTGCTGATTTACGCTTATTCGCAAATCGACGAACATCACGTCTATCAAAAGCGGGAAAAGAAAAAGCTCGCGACCAAAGCGAACAAGTTCGTGCTCAAGATGTCGCTCCTCGGTATGGTCGACAACCTCGGCGGCGGATTGATCAGTCCGTTGATGGCCTACTGGTTTTTTCTGCGCTACGGCGTCGAACTGAAATCCTTGGGCTTGATGTTCTTTCTGTCCTATTTTCTCGCCGCCATGTCGTTTCTCACCGCGCCGATCATCGCGCGGAAAATTGGCATCGTACGCACCATGGCGTTCTCGCACGGCCTAGCCTCGCTGATCTATTTGTTTCTGCCGCTAGCGCCGACCTTTACCATCGCCGCCGCCCTCACCATCGTGCGCTCGTATCTGGCTTACATGGACACCCCTTTGCGCAGTTCGTTTATCATGGGCGTAGTTCGCCCCGAGGACCGCGGCTCTGCGGCGGGACTGACGAGTCTGTCGCGCCATGTGCCCGTGGCCATCAGTCCGACTCTGTCCGCCTATTTAATGCAGAGTTTTTCCCTAGGCGTGCCGATTTTCATCGGCGGCTTTCTACAATTGTTCCACGATTGCGTCTTCTACTACATGTTCCGCGACGTCAAGCCGCCGGAAGAACAAGGGGCCAAGCCGCAAGCGGCCACCGCGTAATCATGGCCATCTATCGCGACCTTCATCACGACGCCAAACTGCTCATGGCCTCGCGCGGCATCCGCGCTTTCGCCTTTTCCTATCTGAACGTGGTCTTCGCTATCTACCTAGATCGTCTCGGCTACTCGCCGGTGACCATCGGCATCGTTTATTCCGTCGCTTACTTGAGCGGCGCGGTGCTGACCGCGGTCTGGGGTTACCTCTCGGACCGCTACGGGCGTAGAAAAATTCTCATGCTGCTCGCCGTCCTGACGATCATCTCGAATGGCATTTTCGTGTTCTTTAGCGGCTTGGTTTTCATTCTCCTCGCGGTCATCATCGCCAACGTCGGCGCCGGTGGATCGGGAGGCGGCGGTTCGGGCGGCGGCCCGTTCAATCCCGTGGAGGAAGCTCTGCTAGCGGAAAAGTGTCAGCCGGAAAACCGCAATCAGATTTTCGCGCTGAACGCTTTTGTCGGCTCAGTGATGGGCGCCATCGGCGCCCTGGCGGCCGGTTTGCCACAATTTCTTCAAGAGCGCGCCGGCTGGGACTCCGTGTCCTCGTATAAACCGCTCTTTGTTCTGACCATCCTATTCAGCGTCGGTTTATTATTCGTTTATAATGCCATCGACGAACGGTACCAACCGCGGCAAGTTGAAGAGAAAATTTCACGTACCACCGGCGTGTTCGTCACCAAGATGTCGATTCTCGCTTTCGTCGACAACTTCGGCGCCGGTATGGCCGGCGGATTGGTGTCCTACTGGTTCTTTCTCCGCTTCGGCGTCGACCTCAAATCTCTCGGTCTGCTTTTTTTCATCGCCAACTTTCTCGCCGCCCTGTCATTCTTAAGCGCGCCGATCATCGCGCGATACTTGGGCATCGTGAGAACCATGGCCTTTTCCCATGGATTCGCTTCGTTGATCTATCTTTCGATTCCCTTCGCACCGACTTTCTTTCTGGCAGCGACTCTTCTCGCGGTACGCTCGTTCTTCGCCTACATGGATAACCCGCTGCGCGCTTCGTTCACCATGGCAATGGTCCAATCGAGCGAGCGCGGTTCAGCCGCCGGCGTCACCAGCTTGGCGCGAGCCGTGCCCTTTGGCATCAGCCCGACTATCGCGACATATTTAATGCAAAACATCTCGCTCACGCTTCCCCTATTCATCGGTGGCGGTTTACAATTGGTCAACGACGTCGTCTTCTACATGATGTTCCGTCACGTGCGACCGCCGGAGGAAGAAAAAAGTTACAATATCGAACCCTCACCTCTTTCCTCCCCCGCGATACGGGGTAGGATTAACGACGGAGATTGAACTATTAATCACTATGGCGATCAAACGCCCAACCCAACCCACCGGCGCGGTCGGCTTCATCGAACGGCTCGCCGAGCAGCGCATTCTCGAAGCCCAGCGCAACGGCGAGTTCGATGATCTCGCCGGCAAAGGCAAACCGCTGGCGCTCGAAGAGCTGAGCACCGTGCCGGAAGACTTGCGCATGGCCTATCACGTGCTCAAGAACGCCAACGTCCTGCCGCCCGAAGCCGACTTATTAAAAGACATCCACATCCTGGAAGATTTATTGAAACACGTCGAGGATGAAGGCGAACGTAAATCGCTGGCGAAAAGCCTCCAATGGAAGCTCATCCGTTTGGACATGCTGAAAAGGCGGTCCATGGACTTGGGCTCGGTCAGGAATTATGGCCGCAAGCTGATCGAAAAACTTTACCGCCGCTAGCCGTTTTCCCCCGCTTGGGCGAATGATTTGCACCTTTCCTTAGCCCAGCCTTCCATGATAGAAATTCGGTACTTTAAGCGCCGGCAATAAAACGCAAATCGTAAAAAATAAAAGGAGCAATTTATGGCGGACGAAAAATCACCGATAAAAATCAAGAAAATCGGTCACGTGGTGTTGAGCGTCAGCGACATCGAGCGCAGCTCGAAGTTCTGGACGGACGTCATGGGTTTCAAATTCTCCGACAAAAACGAGCACGGCATGGCCTTTTTCCGCAACTCAACGGATCATCATACCGTTGCGCTGGTACAGGCCAAGGAGCAAAACGAGCTGCCCAAGCAGGGCCAAGTGGGGTTTGACCACATGGCCCTGGAAGTCGCGACCGTTTCGGAACTTTTCAAGATTCGCGAATTTCTGAAATCCAAAGGCGTAACCATTTTTTACGAGGGACGGCGCGGTCCCGGTGGCAACCCCGGCCTGGAATTCTACGATCCCGACGGCTACAAAATCGAGATCTATTCCGCCATGGATCAGGTCGGCACCGATGGTAAGAGTCGACCAGCCAACGAATGGCGGCGGGCCACGACGCTTGAAGAAGCGGTCGAAAATCCGCTGCCTAACGCCGAGTATCATTAGGCGCTAGTTTCGAGTCCCAGGGTTTTGGGTTTCAGGTTAACGCTAAACCTGGAACTCGAAACCCGAAACCTCAAACAGGCTAGTTCGAAAAGATTCAGGCTCCGTCGTCATGATACCAACTGCTGGCTAGACCCGCTAATTTCATGATTTCGATCCGCCGCCTGCACAAACGCTTCCGAGTCAGCGACGGCGAGATCGCCGCGATCAAGTCACTGGATTTAGAAGTCGCCGAAGGCGAACTGTTCGTTATCGTTGGCGCCAGCGGCTCGGGCAAAACAACTTTGCTGCGCTGTATCGCCGGTCTGGAAACGCCGGACGGCGGCGAGATTCGCATCGCCGATAGAATTGTTTCTTCGGATCAGCCGCCAACTTGGATTCCGCCGCAGCAGCGCAAGCTCGGCATGGTGTTTCAATCCTACGCCGTCTGGCCCCATCTCACGGTCTCACAGAACATCGCCCTGCCCCTGGCTGAAGGCTCGCAGAAAATTCCGCGCAAAGAAGTCGCCAACCGCGTCAAAGAAGCGCTCCGACTGGTGCAATTGGAAGAACAAGCCGACCGGCCGGCCACCTTGCTCAGCGGCGGCCAGCAACAACGCGTCGCCTTGGCGCGCGCCATCGCCGTGAGCTCGCGTTTACTCTTGATGGACGAACCGCTCAGCAATCTCGACGCGCGCTTGCGCGAAGACGTGCGCGGCAAAATACGCGAACTGGCAAAACAGCTCGGCTCGACAGTGCTTTACGTCACCCATGATCAAGTCGAGGCGATGGCGATCGCAGATAAGATCGCGCTCATGCAAGCGGGCGAACTTTTGCAGGTGGGAGCGCCGGCGGAAATCTACCACCGGCCGGTAAGCGCGGATGTCGCCGATTTTTTCGGCTCGGTGAACTGGCTCGACGGTGAAATGGTCGAAGCGGGCGTTGCCAGTTGCGCCATCGGCAAACTGAATGTTGAGCGCGGCACCCGCCCCGGCAATAAAGTTCGCCTGGGATTTCGCCCCGAATGTCTCGCGCTTTCGAGCGTCGGTGCGGAGACCAATTCCTTTAGCGGAAAAATCGTCTCGAGCACCTTTCTCGGCGACCAATTCACTTTCTGCGCTGAAGCGAACGGCAGACAGCTATTCGGTAAGAACCGAATTTTGCCGAAAAGCGCCGACGGTGCGATTCAATTCAAAGTCGACTCGGCGGATATTATGGTTTTTGCCCAAGACCGATAAACCGAAGGAGGAATTTTATGATCGCGACAAAATTCTTTGCGCTAACGCTCGCGCTTTTCAGCCTCACCGCGCATGCGCGCGCCGCCACCTTAGCGGAGATCGTCGAAGGCGCGAAAAAAGAAAGCAACTTTCGCGGCCAATGGGGACAGAACAGCTTTGGCGGCAGCGAAGGATTTCAAGAACTGCTCGCTGGGATGAATCGCAAATACAAGCTCAATCTCAAGGGCCAGTACACGCCGGGGCCCGACATGCAGCGGTTGATGTTGCGCATCATCCAGGAAGCCGCGGCTGGACAGCCGGCCAGCACCGACGTCTACTTGGGCAACGCCCAAGCGATTTTCGACGGTCAGAACGCCAAACTATTCAGCGCCATGACTTACGACAAAATTATTGAGCACCAGCCCAAACCTGAAGGGAAGTTTCACGCTATCGCGCCAGCGAATACCCATGTCGCATTCGGCACGGCGGTGGTGGGCGTCCAATACAACTCCCAGATGGTCAAGGGCAATGACATTCCGCGCCGTTTGTCCGATGTGCTCAACCCCAAGTGGAAAGGGAAAATCGCCTCAACCCCGTATGCCGCCGGCCTCAGGGAGTTCGCCACGCCGGACTTCCTCGGTCGAGAAAAGATGATCGACTACACCAAGCAGCTCTCCAAACAGATCGCCGGGCTGATGCGCTGCGGCGAATCGGAGCGCATTACCAGCGGTGAGTTTTTGATGCTGGCGTTTACCTGCGGCGGCAATGACGTGAACGTCCTCAAGCGCACCGGCGCGCCGGTCGGACATACGGTGATGGAAGAGGGCACCGTGTTGCACATGCGCTACGCGGCGATTCCAAAAAATTCGCGCTCGCCCAATATCGGCGCGTTGTTGATCAATTACCTCATGTCGTCCGAAGGGCAGGAAATGCTGTGGAAACATGACGGCATGGATCTCCACCTGTTTCCCGGTTCGCAGACTAAACGGGAACTCGACGGCCTGCGCACGGCCAAAGGCAAGATTATTATTAATTCGCCTGAATGGCTGGCGACATTCAAGGACTACGCCAAGACGCAAAAAGAGCTGGAAGCGATTTTGCGCGACGGCGGCAAATAATTGGACCATGGTCGCTGTGGCACAGGACTCGCCGCAGCGACTACCACAGAGGAAATCATGAAACAGGCGGTTTTGAGATTGCCGGCTCTGTTCCGCGCGCGCAGTCACACCTCGTCCGCGCTCTTGTCTGTGGCGATGATCCCGATGGCGGTGATTTTCATCCTCGTAATCGTGATGTTTTGGATCAGCCTGCAAAAGGGCGCCTTCGGCACCCCCAGCGCCACCTTTACATTTGCTAACTACCACGAGGTCGTCAGTGATCCGTTCGTCTACCGGGTGGTTGCCAATACGCTCCTCTTTACTGTCACCGCGACGTTTTTCGCGCTGCTTTTCGGTCTGCCCATCGCCTGGCTGGTGGAGCGCACCAGCATCCCCGGAAAGACTCTCGTCTACGCACTCATGACTCTGGGACTTTTGATTCCCGGTATCTACACCGCGATGGGTTGGACCATGATCGCGCATCCGCGCATCGGCATCATAAATCGCTGGCTCATCAACCTATTGGAGCTAAGCGAAGCGCCGATCAATATCGCCACACCCATCGGCATGGGATTCGTACAAGGGCTAAGTCTTTCCGCGCTGGCGTTCATACTTACCGCGCAAATGTTTCGCGCCATGAATCCGACGCTGGAAGAAGCGGCGCGCGTGCACGGCATGAATTACACGAAAATCATTCGCCGCGTGACCCTCCCGTTAGCCCGCCCCGGGATCATGGCGGCGGTCATCTACATATTCACCATCGGCCTCGCCACGTTCGACATCCCGGCGATCCTGGGCCTCGGTAACCGGGTATACCTGCTTAGCACGTTTATTTACTTGAAAGTCCATCCCCAAGGCGCGGGGCTGCCGGAATATGGTATCACCGGCGTGGTCGGCGCTTTCATGATCGTCGTCGCCGCGCTGCTTACGCTTTGGTACAGCCAAGTGCTGCGCCAGAGTCACCGTTTCGAAGTGGTCACCGGTAAAGGCTACAAACCGGCCCTGTTAGACTTGGGCAATTGGTCCCTCGCCGCTTGGAGTTTTATCGCCGGCTACGCATTCATCTCCAAACTCCTGCCGCTGTTATTAATCGCTTACGCGGCGCTCATGCCATATTTCGTGCCGCCGTCTCTGGCGACGATGGGACAGCTCTCGCTGGCGAATTTTTATGGCATGGACTGGCAGTTGGCTCTGCGCGGACTTTGGAATACGGCGATTTTGGTAGCGCTGGTGCCGCTAGTGGTTCTGCTGTTGGCCTTTACGATTTCTTGGCTCATCGTGCGCTCCCGCAGCCGCATTCGCTATGCGCTTGAATTCGGCGCCTTCTTGCCGCAGGCATTGCCGGAAGTGATTCTCGCCATCGGCGCCTTATTGCTTTCGCTTTTTGTGCTCGGCACCGCGATTCCGCTTTACGGCTCGGTGTGGATCATCGCCATCGTCTATATCATCGCCCGCCTGGCCTTCGCGACCCGCGCCCTCAACGGCTCGCTGCTGCAAATCCATCGCGAGCTGGAAGAGGCGGCTTTCGTCGCCGGTCTCTCTAACAGCCGCACCGCCTGGAGAGTTTTGTTCCCGCTCATCCGGCCGACGCTTTTTTCGGTGTGGATATGGTCTGCGTTGCTGGTCTACCGCGAGCTCACCGCCGCTGTCTTTCTCGCGGTGCACGACAACATCACGCTGCCGGCCGTCATCTGGAGCTATTGGTACAGCGGCAATATCAACAAAGCTTCCGCTGTCACCCTGCTCATGACCCTGGTTTTGACACCGCTGATTTTCATCGCCTGGTGGTTCGGTCGGCGCAGCCAAGTCACGCTCAATTAGCTTCGTCATTTGGAATGAAAACTATGGACACTGAAAATTTGCTCAAAATCATGCAACACCGCCGCAGCGTGCGCGTCTACAAAACCGGCAAAGTCACCCAGCAGCAATTGAACACCATCCTTGAAGCCGCCCGCTGGGCGCCCTCAGGCGCCAATACGCAACCGTGGGAATTCGTCGTCACGCGTGACCGCAAGAAAATGAAGTTGGTGCGTGAAATCTATTCCAAAGAGTGGCGCGATCGGAAGAAAGAAGACCCGGTGCATTATAAGGGGTTGAAAAAAGACTACGTCGGCGACGTGAGCGTCCTCGTGCTCGCCTGCGGCGAGGCGCGCACGAAGCAGGTCTATCTAACCACGCGCCAACCGTCCGACCGAGAGAAACTGTTTCAGGCGAGCATCGCCAACTCCGTGCAGCAAATGATGCTGGCGGCCGCGAGCATGAATCTCGGCACGGTCTGGGTTTCCGTGCGTGAAGAAGTCGAACCGGAGCTAAGAGAATTATTCAAAGTACCCGATGAGCTAAGACTGCTCTGGGTCATGCCCATCGGCCACGCCAGCAGTTGGCCGAAAGCCAAACCGCGCCGGCCGATCACAGCGTTCACCCACTACGAAATTTACGACGAAAAAAAACTGCGTAAAGGCGCCGACATCCACGCCTGGCCGAAGAATTGAACCCAGCTTCCGCAGGTGGAGTAAATGTGTGCCCGAGTGTGGCACGAGCCTGGAGTACTGAAGACACCTAACGCTGCGGGTGCAAAGTCATTTTCTCTGGTTGGCAGCCGTTCCATTGCCTGCCAACGATCGCTCGCCAGACAACGATGTTGGTTGCCGGCTCAGAGGCACAGGCCGATTGTCTTCACTACGGAAGGATCGTGCCTCACTCGCTGTTTCAGTTTTAACTGCGGAAGTCCGAAAGTTTTGCGCGGTTAAATCTCCGAGTTCTTACGCCTCGGAGATTTCATACTTCTCGTGGTGCAGCTCCTGGCTGGCTTTGATGATGATGCGGCGATTGATCTCGCGTTCGAGATTTTCCAAGCTGTTATTTTTCTCGTCGTAAAGGAAGTTGGCGATGTCCGGGTGCAAGCGCACGACGATATTTTTGCCGCCGTCGAAGCTCGGCTGCTGGCGCTTGATCGCGCGTAGCACGTCATAAGCAATCGTCGGCGCTGACTTGATCCGACCGCGCCCGTCGCAGTGCGGGCACGAACGGAGCAGCTGATTCTCCAAGCTCTCGCGCGTGCGCTGGCGCGTCATCTCGACCAAACCGAGCTCGGATATTTTGAGAATGTTGGTGCGCGCTTTGTCTTTCTTCAGCGCCTCTCTCAAAGCATCGTATACCTTCTTGCGATTGCCCTCTTTTTCCATGTCGATGAAGTCAATGATGATGAGGCCACCGACGTTGCGCAGCCGGAGCTGGCGCACCACCTCCTGCACCGCCTCCATGTTAGTTTTGATGATCGTGTCTTCCTGATTGCGTTTGCCGACGAAGCGGCCGGTGTTTACGTCCACAGCCGTCAGCGCCTCGGTGCGTTCGATGATCAGGTAGCCGCCGGAACGTAGCCACACGCGTCGGTCCAGCGCTTTGACGACCTTTTCTTCGATGGCATATTGCTCGAAGAGCGGTTCCTTGTCGTTATAGAGCACGATCTTCGCTTTGTGCCGGCTCATGAAGTGACGCACGAAATCGACCACCCGGCGGTGATCCTTCGGCGAATCAATGACGACTTGATCGGTATCGGCGGTAAAAAAATCGCGCAGCGTGCGCGCGATGAGATCGAGATCCTGGTGAATCAGCGTCGGCGCCGCCGCGCTGGCGGCCCGTTTCTGAATCCCCTCCCACAGTTTGGTGAGAAAGGCCAGATCTCTTTGAATTTCCCTTTTGCTAAGCCCTTCGCAGGCGGTGCGCAGGATAAATCCACCCTTTTCAGTGCCGAGCGACTGGGCGATCTCCTTCAGCCGCTTGCGCTCTTCATCACTCTCGATGCGGCGCGAGATACCGATGTGCTTGGTGCCCGGCATGTAAACCATGTAGCGGCCCGGCAAGGAGACATGACAGGTAACCCGCGCGCCCTTGGTGCCGAGCGGATCCTTGGCAACCTGGACGAGAATTTCTTCATTACGCGAAAGCTGTTTTTCCAACGGTAAACGACGCGATGAAGACGGTGGCGGCTTGGGCGCCTCCGCGAACTCGACATCGTCGCCGGTCAATTGTATTTCGTCCAGTTCGGTCGAAAAATCCGATGCATGTAAAAAGCCGGCCTTTTCCATGCCCATATCGATGAAGGCGGCTTGCATGCCGGGAAGCACGCGCGCGACCTTCCCTTTATAGATATTCCCCGCAACGCCCATTTCCTCTTTTCTTTCGATGAGGAATTCAGCGAGCACACCATCTTCCATGATGGCGATGCGGCTCTCCTGGGGCGTCGAATTGATAAAAATTTCCTGTTTCATACGAATTTACGAACAACCAAGTCAGTGAACGCTGGAGGGATAATGTGACGCGGATCGCCTAAACAAACGCGGCGGTCTCCAAAGGACCACTAAAGCAGCTCAATTTGTTTATAGAGGAAAACAGCCATGACTGCAAGTAAGCTTTCATACACGACCTCCAGCTTAATTGACATTGGAGTGTGCGCCAGCTACTTTGAGTGGAATACCGGCAGATCATAAAGGCTTCAAACGACAACGACAAAGCTGATTATGAGTTATCCGGCCACCGCGCCAGCATTCACGGTCCTCAACACCAAGGTTCTGATCCTCAATCGTTCCTATTTGCCGATCCATGTCACGTCGGTACGGCGCGCTTTTGTGCTGCTCTATCAGGGCATCGCCAAAGCGGTGAACGAGCAGTACCAGACTTTTGATTTTAACAGCTGGAGCGATCTGTCGATTTCCGCCCACGCTGAGACGGTCGGTTTGGTCAACCGAGTGATCCGGGTGCCGCGGGTTATTCTACTCGTCACCTACGACCGAGTGCCCAAGCGTCAGGTGCGCTTTAGCCGCTATAACATCTACGCCCGAGATAAATGCACTTGCCAGTACTGTGGCTGGCGGCTGCCACGCCAAGAGCTCAATCTCGATCATGTCATTCCCCGCTCCCAGGGCGGCACGTCGGTTTGGGAGAATGTCGTCTGCTCCTGCCACGAGTGCAATCATCGCAAAGGCGGCCGCACCCCACAGCAGGCCAACATGCCGCTCGTGCGCAAGCCTTTCAAACCACAGTGGACCCCGTTCATGCAGGAAACTTTCAGCATGTCCCGCTATAAAGAATGGGCGCCCTTTCTCAATACCATCGATGTCTCCTATTGGAACACCGAGCTGCTGGAAAGTTAGTTCTGTTCAAATCCGCGCGGGTTCGTTGGCGACCGGTCACAGTTAGCTCAGCAGACCGCGTAATACCGAACGGCTCCCATATCTTGTGGTGAATTATCCACAGCCCCCACCGTATATTGTGATTTTTTCTTGACTACCCCTCCCACCTGTGAAATATTGCGGTTATATTTCAATGGTAGAAATTGCCTAGAACTTCCCCGGAATAGAATTACCTATGCGCCTAAAACGTCTCGAAATGATTGGCTTTAAGTCTTTTGCTCAGAAGACTACCGTAGACCTAAACCCTGGCATCACCGCGGTGGTTGGGCCCAATGGCTGTGGCAAATCGAACATCGTCGACGCCCTGCGCTGGGCCATGGGTGAGCAGAGCGCGCGCCACCTGCGCGGCCACCAGATGGAAGATGTGGTTTTCGCCGGCAGTGATACTCTGCCCGCCACCGGCATGGCCGAAGTATCGATTGTATTCGACAATGAAGATGGCCGGGGGCCGGCGGAGTACAGCAACTATAGCGAAATCATGGTGACGCGGCGGCTGTTTCGTTCCGGTGAATCGGAGTATTCCATCAACAAAATGGACTGCCGACTGAAAGATGTCGTCGAGCTGTTTTTAGGTACCGGCGTCGGCAGCAAAGCTTATTCAATCGTCGAACAAGGCAAAGTCGACGAGCTGGTCAATGCTAAACCCGAGGAGCGACGCGCGCTGATTGAAGAAGCCGCCGGCACCAGCAAGTATAAAAGCCGTAAGATCGTCGCCGAGAGAAAACTCGAGCGCACCCAGCAAAATCTCCTGCGCGTCACCGACATCGTGCGCGAAATCGAGCGGCAAATCCGTTCGATGGAATTGCAAGCCAAGAAAGCCGAGCGCTATCGCGCCTTGCGCGCCGAGCTAAAAGACAAAGAACTCGCATTTACGGTCTTGCAGCGTGACGCTTTTCACCAGGAAATCGGCCAACAAGAAAGCCGGCTGCGCGGCGTGGAAAATCAACTCGCCGAACAGCTCGCCCAACTCCATGCCAAAGACGCCGAGAGCGAAGTGGTGCGGCTGGCGTTGCTCGAAGCCGACCAGGAAATCGGCGCGCAGCAGGAAAATGTCTATCAACGGCGCACGCAAATCCAAACCGACGAGCAAAAGTGTGAATTTTACCGCAAAGATCTTTCCCAGCTCGAACAAACCGATGCGGAAAACCGCGCGGCGCTGTCAACCCTCAACGAGCGCACCAAAGCACTGACCCAGGAAATTGACGAGCTTAACAAAGCTCAGGAAAGTTTCATCCAGCTATCGCTGTTCGAAGCAACCTTTCTACGCGACAAGGAAAACGATCTCGGCAAACTGCAAGCCGAGCTTGGCAGGCGCCAGGCTGACATCGAGGGCGAGAAGGAAGCGTCCATCGAGTGCGCCAACCAAATCGCCTATCTCAATAATGACACCCTAGCCAAGGAAAAACGTCATAGCGAAATCAGCCGGCAATTGGCGCAATGCCAAGAGGAGCACAACCAGGTAACTGTGGCATTGACGGCGTGTGCGGCCAAGCAAAACGACAGCGCCGGTGCGTTGGCGGTTTGCCTCGACGCCGTGCGCAACCGGACGCTCGATGCGTCTCTGGCCAACGCGTCCATTCAATCGCTCAGCCAAGCCAAAGAAGCCGAAGAGAAAAAAATCGCGACGCTGAAGGCGCGAATCCAGGAGAATCATTCGCGCCTGGTATCCTTGGAAGACTTGCAGCGAAATTACGAAGGCTATCAAGAAGGCGTGCGCGCAATCATGCTGAAAAAGCAGCACGATAGCGCGCCCAACGGCATCTACGGCCTGGTTGCCGACGTAATCGAAGCGCCTGAATCATACGAAAAAGCACTCACCGCAGTGCTTGGCGACCGCTTGCAATACGTCATCGTCAAAGGCCACGACGAAGGCATCGAAGCGATCGAATATCTTAAGACCGAAGCCTCTGGGCGGAGCAGCTTCATCCCGCGCGAGATGAAGCGCAAGCAGCATAAAGAGCTGCCCATCGGCGAGGCCGAGGTCGTTGCGTCTCTGATTGACATGGTTTCGATCAAAGAGGGCTATCGCGACGTCGCCGAATACCTGCTCGCCGACGTGATGGTCGTGCACGATCTGCAGGCCGGCATCGCGCTGTGGAATCGCAACGGCTACTACAGCACACTGGTCACGCCTGAAGGCGAAGTCATCGATCCCATGGGAATTGTCTCTGGCGGTAATGGCGCGTCGTTGGAAGGAAGCGTGCTCGCCCAACGGCGGCGCATTCGCGAAATCAGTAGCACGCTCACCGAACTCGAAGGTCGATTGCCTTTCGAAGAACGTGAGATCGAAAAGCTCAAACAGGAACTCGAACAAGCCGAGACGAAAAAAACTCTGCTCGGCAACGAAGTTCACCGCCTGGAGCTCGAGCGCGTACGCCTCGAACACGAAAACCGCGCCGCCAATCAAGAGCATGAGCGCTTGACGCAAACGGCGCGCGCGTTGATGCAAGAACAGTGCGATCTGACGACCACGATCCAGCTGCTTGACGACGAGTTGCAGCGCAACCGCAGCATGAGCCAAGCGCGGCTCGAGGAGAAGGCACAACGTGCGCAAGCGCTCAGCCAGAAGCAAGCCGAGTACACGGCTTTGCGCCGAGACCTAGAAACCGCCGAGGGTGCCGTCACCCAGTCGCGCATTCGCAATGCCGCGTTGGGCGAAAAGCGCGACAACACGCACGTCAATCTCGCCAATCGGGTCGCCCTGCAAGAACAAACCGCCAGCGAGATCGCGACGCGGCAGGGACGTCTCGCCGACTGCCAACAGCAACGCGGCGACATCGAGCAGAACCTGGCGCAAACCGAACAAGCGCTCGGCCAAAGCCGGATCGAACTGCAAGATCTCGAAGCGCGTTTGCAGTCCGAACGGCAACGCTATCGCACGATTTCCATGCAGCTCGCCGAGATCGGCGAAGCGATCAAGGAGCTTCGTCCTCTTAGTGAAGCCTGCCAGGAAGAAAAGAACGGCCTGCACTTAACCCTCGCTGAACAGCGGCTCCATTTGCAGCACCTCGCTGATAATTTGCGCGAAAAATACGACGCGGAGCTAGAGACGCTAATCGTGGAATGGCCGGAGAATACTCCGTCGAAAGCCGAGCTGGTTAGCGAGATCGACGATCTGCGCGGCCGGCTGGAGCGTATGGGCGAAGTCAATCTCGCCGCCATCGGCGAGTACGAAGAACTGACAACGCGCTTTCAGTTCATGAGCCAGCAAAAAGAGGATTTGGAAAAATCCATCGCCGACTTGCAGCAAACCATCGTCAAGCTCAACCGCATTTGCCGACTGCGCTTCAAGGAAAGTTTCGAAGCGATTAATGAAAAGTTCGAGGCGATCTTTCCGCGGCTATTTCGCGGCGGTAAGGCCAAGCTCGTGCTCACCGACGAGAACGACTATCTCGAAACCGGCGTCGACATCATCGTCCAGCCGCCCGGCAAGAAGCTCCAATCGATCACGTTACTTTCCGGCGGCGAAAAAGCATTGACGGCCGTTAGCTTGCTGTTTGCAATCTTTTTGACGAAACCGAGTCCGTTTTGCTTCCTCGATGAGGTCGATGCGCCCCTCGACGACGCCAACATCGACCGGTTCAACGACATGATCAAAGAGATGAGCGAGTATTCGCAGTTCATCATGGTCACGCACAATAAGAAATCCATGCAGGCTGCCGAAATGCTTTACGGCATCACCATGGCGGAGCCTGGGGTTTCCAAGGTCGTTTCCGTCAGAATGCAATAACACAAGCGCAATCCGCGCCATGAATAAAATCCTCTAGGTCATTGGGAATTTTTGTCGTTCGTCCGGCGCCTCGTAAGGGACTCCGAAGTACACCTATACCTAGCCAGCAATTTGTGCTGCGCGCGATTTCACGTGTGCCCCGTTTGACTCTCACCCGGGCTTCCAACAGTATCAAGGCATGGCAGAAGGTTCTTTCTTTCAACGGCTCAAGCAAGGCCTAACTAAAAGCCGTGAGACCTGGGTCGAAAAAATCGGCGCGATCTTCCAGAATCGCCAGTGGGATGAAACCTCTCTCGACGCCATGGAAGAAAGCTTGCTCACCGCCGATGTTGGCGTTAAAGCGACGCAAAAATTGATGGACGCGCTGCGCCGCCAATCGCCCAATGGCGACGAAGACTTGGGCCAAGAAATGGCTGCGCGTCTCCAAGCGGCGATGGTCGACATGCTCCAAGGCTCAACGTCAGCACCGCGAATCGCACCTCTGTCAGTCAAGCCATGGGTAATTCTTTTTCTCGGCGTGAACGGTGTCGGCAAGACCACGACCATCGGTAAACTCGCCGCCCAGTATCGCAGCGCCGGGAAAAAAGTTTTGTTGGTCGCGGGGGACACCTTTCGCGCCGCCGCCGTCGAACAGCTCGACATTTGGGGCCAACGGGTTGGCGTCGATGTCGTCAAACATAAGGCCGGCTCGGACCCGTCGGCCGTTGTCTTCGACGGCGTTCAAGCGGCGAAAAGCCGCGGCGTCGACGTTTTGCTGATCGACACCGCGGGCCGGCTCCACACCAAAGTGCATTTGGTTGAAGAGCTAAAAAAAATCCGCCGGGTGATCATGCGCGAGCAGCCCGACGCGCCCCATGAAACCCTCTTGGTGTTGGACGCGACCACTGGCCAGAACGGCTTGCAGCAAGCCCGCGTCTTCAAAGAAGCGACGGCGATCACCGGCATCGTGCTCACCAAGCTCGACGGCACCGCCAAAGGGGGAGTCATCGTCGGCATCCAAGAAGAGCTCGGCGTGCCGGTGAAGTATATTGGCGTCGGCGAAGACGTTGAAGACCTGCAACCCTTTAACCCTCGCCAATTCGTGCAGGCCCTGTTCGACCGCTAAGCCCGACTCGAAGCTTCCTTGACTTGCAGCCACACCGGCATTAACCTTAAGTCATCAAGGACAAAGCCATGGAAACCACCGACACCGCATTAGACCTGACGCTGACCGAGACCGCCATCGAGCAGGTTAGAAAGCTCCTTGCGCGCGACGACCGCGCCGGCCAGGCTTTACGTGTAGCCGTGACTGACGGCGGCTGCTCCGGCCACTCCTACAAGCTCGACTTCGACAAAGAACAAAAATCTGATGACACCGTGCTCGAGTGGAGTGGCGTCAGAGTTTACATCGACAGCGCCAGCGCGCCGTTCTTACAGGGCATGGTCATCGACTTTGAGACCGGCCTCTACGGCGGTGGTTTTAAGTTCAGCAATCCTAACGCCACCGCGACCTGCGGTTGCGGCACCTCTTTTTCCGCTTAACGCGCCAGCCAATCAGCGCCGCAGTGAGCGCGCCGCTGATCGTTCCCAGCCTTGTTATGTCCGACGCTTTGAATTTACCGCGCGATCCTGCTAGCCAAATTCTCTAAGGAATCGTTCTGCAAGCCGTTAATAATATGTACCAGCAAAGTGGCCTCGACCATTTGCCCGATGGAACGCGCGCTCTGGCGGCAATCGAGTCGCCCGGCGATGCCGTCGTCGAACTCAAGGCGGTAGGACTGAACGATAGTGATATTTGCCTGCGCCGGGAAGAAGCTGGCGAGAGCTCGCCGTCGCCTGAAATGCTCGGCGCCGACGGCGCCGGCATCGTCATCGCCGTTGGCAGCGCTGTGAAAAATCTTAAACCGGGGGACGCGGTATGTCTTTATCCTTGTTTCGGTTGTGGTGCGTGCGAATATTGCGTCAACGACCGTGAATTCATGTGCGCTGATATGAGCGGAATTGCGCCGTGCACCAAGTTCGTCCGCCTGCCGGCGCACAATGGCTTCGCTGTCCCCGCGGGATTTTCATTGGCCCAAGCCGCCGCCTTTCCCACGGCGTTTCTCACCGCCTGGCGCATGCTGGTTACCATCGCCGAGCTAAAACCGGGTCAGTGGATATTGCTCGTGGATATTGGCAGCGGCGTCACCACCGCCGCGTTGCAGTTAGCGAAATATTTGGGAGCGCGGATAATCGTAACGTCAAAGAGCGAAGCGAAGCTTGCCAAAGCCAAGAATCTCGGCGCTGAACATGGCATTAATCGCCATAATGCAGACTTCGCCAAGGAGGTTCGCCATCTTACTAACAAACGCGGCGTCGACGTGGTGCTTGACTGCGTTGGCGGCGATGGCTGGGTGAAAAGTCTTGCGTCGCTCGCAAAAGGCGGGCGGCTAGTGACTTCAGGCGCCGCCGCCGGCGCCGCGCCACCCACTGATCTACGGCGGATTTTTTGGAACGACTTGAAAGTGTTCGGGGCGACACTCGGCAGCCGCGAGGAATTTCGCCAGGTGCTGAGCTTTCTCGATGTCACGGGCACCCAACCGATCATCGATCGAGTCGTTCCATACGACGCCACCGCGCTAGCAGAACAGCGGCTGGCGCAAGATAGTGTGTTCGGCAAGGTCGTATTACGCATCGAATCCTAGCGGCGATCGCGGTTGGGCGAATCCTACGGATCAGTAGAAATTTATGCGAGTCATCGGGGGCGCGGCGCGCGGACGCCGGCTAAAAGTTCCTAAAGGGCAGGCGACCCGTCCCACCGCGGCGCGGGTCAAAGAGTCGCTGTTTAATATCTTGCCGCATGACTTTTCCGGTATGCGAGTCCTCGATCTTTTCGCCGGCAGCGGCAACGTCAGCATCGAAGCGCTAAGCCGCGGCGCGGCAATCGCGGTACTCGTCGACGAATCGCCGCGCGCGACAGCGGTTATCCGAGAAAATCTCCGTCGGCTCAGTCTGAACGAGCGCGCACAAGTGTGGACCGCACCGGTAGCGCGCTCGCTACGGAAGCTCGCGAAGTCGGGCGAACGCTTTGATCTGATATTTCTCGATCCGCCCTACGACCGCGAGTTGGTCGGCACCACACTCAAAACGCTTGCCCAAAATAATGCGCTGACCGCCACCGGCAAGGTAGTTGCGGAACACAGCGCTCGTGAGGCCGTGAAATCCCAGTATGACCATCTCGTCTTGAATGACCAAAGACGTTATGGTGATACTCTCCTGTCATTCTTTGTATTAGCGGCAACTCCGAATCAACCGGTTTAAGGACGAACACATGGCAAATAGCGATCTCGCGATCTACCCCGGCTCCTTCGATCCAATCACCAATGGGCACGTCGATTTGGTCACACGCACCTTGCGCGTCTTCGATAAAGTGATCGTCGCCATCGCCAGCAATCCGGAAAAGGATCGCTCGCTTTTTGGCCTGCAAGAACGAATCGACATGGTCAACGAAGTCTTCGCGCCGCTGCACGGCCGAGTTAAGGCTGACTCCTTTCAAGGATTGCTGGTTGACTACGCCGAGCGCAAAGGCTCGACCGTGGTCATCCGCGGCCTGCGGGCGATATCTGATTTTGAATATGAATTCCAAATGGCGATGATGAATCACCGGCTCAAGCCCAAACTGGAAACCTTCTTCATGATGACCGGCGAATCGGAATTCTACACCAGCTCCCGATTGGTCAAAGAAGTTGCCAGTCTGGGTGGCGATGTTTCCGGTCTGGTGCCGGATAACGTGCTGGCGAAGCTCAGAGAGAAATTCAAGCATTCAGGAACGTCGAGATGACAAAGCTCGCTGAACGCACGAGTCTCGTCAAACCGTCGGTGACCTTGGCGATCGCCGCCAAAGCAGGAAAACTCCGCGCCGAAGGCGTCGATGTCGTCAATTTCTCCGCCGGTGAACCGGACTTCGACACGCCGGAACCTATCAAAGCGGCGGCGATCGAGGCGCTCGGCAAAGGCATGACGAAATATACCGATGTTAAAGGCATCGAGCCCTTGCGCGAAGCGATCGCGCAAAAATATCAAAAGGAATACGGCCTGAGCTACCGCAAAGAAGACGTCATCGTGAGCTGCGGCGCCAAGCACTCGATTTATAATCTGCTACAAGCGGTGGTCAATCCGGGCGACGAAGTGCTGATTCCCGCGCCCTATTGGGTGAGCTACTCGGATATGGCTTTACTCGCCGGCGGCGCGCCAAAGTTGATCCCGACTACTGAGGCGAGCGCGTTTCGAATCAAACCCGAACAACTCCAAGCGGCGCTGACGCCAAAGACACGCGTCTTCTTCTTGAACAGTCCGTGCAATCCCACCGGCGCGAGCTACAATCGCGACGAACTGCTCGCCATCGGCGCGATTCTGGAAAAGCACGACTGTCTTATTTTCGCTGACGATATTTACGAGAAGATTGTTTACGACGGCTTTGAGATTCACAATCTTGTCGCGCTGTGCCCGGCGCTGCGCGAGCGCACGCTCCTCATCAACGGCGTGTCGAAGACTTACGCCATGACCGGTTGGCGCATCGGTTACGCCCTCGGCCCGAGCGATGTTATCGCCGCATCGGCAAAAATTCAGAGCCAATCCACCTCTAACCCCACCTCCATCGCTCAAGCGGCGGCGTTGGAAGCGATCCGCGGACCGCAGGACACGGTGACGATAATGGTCAAGGAATTTCACAAACGCCGCGACGTGATCGTCGAGCGGCTGAACGCGATCCCGGGCATTCGCTGCCTCAAACCGGAAGGCGCGTTCTATGTCTTTCCCAACATCGCCGGCTTGTTAGGCAAGATGGGAAATGGCAAGAAACTCGCATCGCCGTGCGACCTTGCCGACTACTTGCTCGAAGCGGCCAAAGTCGCCGGCGTGCCGGGCGAAGATTTCGGTTCCCGCGAGCATATTCGCTTCTCCTACGCGACATCGCTCCCAGACATCGAGAAGGGTTGCGCGCGCATTCGCGACGCGGTCGCCAAGCTCAGCTAATGAGTTCGCATCACGGCTGCGGTCGTCGGCCGGTCTTTTTGAATACGAAATAGTCGCGCAGGATTTGTTTGTGATCGAACACGATCGGTTGGGGCAAATCGTCCTCGCGAAACAGCCGCGCTACTTTGGCGTCGTCGGCACCACGAGGAGTGCCATTCGCAGTCGCAATGAAAACCGTTGACACGGTGTGATGGCGTGGGTCCCGGTTCGGATTGGAATAAGTATGGAACTGATCGGTTAGAACAACATCAAGGGAGATTTCTTCCTTCGCCTCACGCAGCGCCGCGGTTTCAATACTCTCCCCGTAGTCGACAAACCCGCCAGGGATCGCCCAGCCATGGGGAATATTTTTTCTTTCGATCAGAACGATGCCGCCGTTTACTTCAACGATGATATCGACGGTGAGCAGTGGATTGCGCAATTTTTCACTCATTGAGCTTCACTACCTTGACTCCGTGGAAAGCGCAAGGTACAAAGATCACTCGAAATTCTTATCGCGGGGTGGAGCAGTCTGGTAGCTCGCAAGGCTCATAACCTTGAGGTCCCGGGTTCAAATCCCGGCCCCGCAACCATTTTTTTCATAGGTAGTTGTTGGTAGTGGCAAATTGGTGACATCAACATCCAGCTTTAGCCGTCCGCAGTAGTCCGCTCGATTATCAACACGCTCGGACCTTCGCGCGATGTTTTTTTTAGCTTGGCTGAATCAGCGTAAGCAAAACCGTTTCGCCATCGTCTAATCCATCGAGTCATGCTTAGGTCATTCAAAATCATTTTCATTCTGCTGGCCCTGAGCGATCTTTCAGGTTGGGCATTTGCCTCCAATCACTACACGGAAAAACAAATGGATGCGCTGGCGGGACGGGTCGGCAGCGAGTTTTGGATCACGGCCGTGAATGGCAAATTACCGGTTTTCCTCGCCGCTCCGGCACCCAACGCGGCAAATTTTCAAGCTGTCGACAACGATTCGTTTGAGATCACCGAGCTCGTCGGACGAGCGCAGAAAAATCCCTATTACAAAGTGAAGTTCGCATCGGGCAAAGTTGGCTACATGAAACCGGATGCATTTCACGAAGAGCTAAACGCAACGATTGCCACGGCCGATCCGAAGGCTAATGAAAAACGCAAGGCGGAGGAATTTGCCGTAGAAGACAAGAAGCGCGTCGATTGGATTCAGGCGCAACCTTGGTCAGCCGCCGTCAAACAGGCGGCTATCAAGCGACACGCGACACCTGGACTCAGCAGCGGCGAGGTAAAACGGGTCTTAGGTGCGCCAAAACGGGTTGTGAACCGACGCGGCGTAACCTCCGTTAAAGAAGAACGCTGGTTCTACGCCGATGGTTCAATCCTCAATTTCCAAAACGGGCTTTTGACTGCCGTTGAACGGCCAAGCAGCAAATAATTTCTAGTGCTAGCATGCCGCAACCGTCACTGCGATGATGATTCCAAATTTCAGAACTGCATCACAGCTTTAGTCTTTTTAGCTTGTCGAGGCGCTTGCGCTCGGCTTTGCCGAGGCGGTTGGGATTGCCACGCTTATCTGCAACTTCATAGGCGTCGTCAATGTCATCCTCGAATCTGACGCCATCGATGCTTTTTAAGATTTGCATGAACTCACCCGCATGAATTGCCACGGCGCCGCCGCGCTCCACCGCATTGCGAATTTCACGATCCGAGCTAACGACTACCGCGCCACTGCCTTTTTCTCGAGCGATACGAATGATGACTTGATCAGCTTTTTCACCGATGCGCGAGTAAATTATTGAAACCCCGGCGGTCTTTTCGCTGGTTTCGTTGGCTGAACCGGTCCGCCAGCCGTCGAACACGACGATCACGTTGAACTGTTTGAGTTTTTGATAGCGTTGAAGCTGCTGAACCAGCCAGTTTCGCTTATGTTCCAGCGCTCCCTGGAGCCCTTGGTCGCTGCCGATTAGGTTGTAGCCATCGATAATAACATCCATGCTTTAAGGGTTTCCCATCTGCCTGGTCACAATGCGTTTTTCCTTTGTGGTTGTCAAAAATATAAAAAACAGGTACAACCGTGGCGATTTTCAATTGGAGGTTTGAAAGCATTGCCTATCGCAATAAAAAAGGCCCGAAGAATCAACGAGTTGCCGCCGTACCTCTTCGCTGAGATCGACCGCCGCAAACGCGAAGCCATGTCACGCGGGGTCGATTTGATCGATCTTGGCGTCGGCGATCCGGATATTCCAACACCATCAGTGGTCGTGGAAAAGCTCTTGGAGGGTGCCAGCAAACCGGTTAATCACCGTTATCCAAGCAGTTCGGGCATGGGCGAGTTCCGCCAAGCCGTCAGCAACTGGTATCAATCCCGTTTCAAGGTGACCTTAGATCCGGCAAAAGAAGTCGTCTCGCTGATCGGTTCCAAGGAAGGCATCGGCAATATGGCGGTCGCCTTCGTCGATCCCGGCGATGTTGTGTTGGTATCGAGCCCTTGTTACCCAGTTTATCACATCGGCACGGCATTTAGCGGCGGCAAAAATTACTTTTTGCCGCTCAGGAAAGAAAATCAATTTCTACCGGACCTCGATGCCATCCCAGCGGATGTAGCCAAGCAAGCCAAACTGCTTTGGATCAACTATCCGAACAATCCCACCGCGGCGGTCGCGGACAAGGATTTTTACCTGCGGGTGATCGATTTCGCCAATAAGTATAACGTCATCGTCTGCCACGACGCCGCCTATACGGAAATGGGCTACGACGGCTACCGGCCCATGAGTTTTCTCGAAGTCGACGGCGCGCGCGAAGTCGGCGTCGAGTTTCATTCGCTGTCGAAAACCTTCAACATGACCGGCTGGCGTATCGGCATGGCGGTCGGCAACGCCGATTTGGTCGGCGGTTTGGCGCAGGCGAAGTCGAATTTGGACTCGGGCATTTTCCAGGCCGTGCAAGAAGCCGGCATCGAGGCGCTCAAGCTCGGCGATAAGATCGTGGAGCCAAGCCGAAAAATCTATCAGGAGCGGCGCGATATACTCGTCGACGGCCTGCGCGCCGTCGGCTTGGAATGCGACAAGCCCAAGGCGACGTTCTACGTTTGGGTTGCTTGCCCCAAGGGGCTTTCGTCCGCCGATTTTACCGCCAAACTGCTTGACGATGCCGGCGTGGTCACGACACCGGGCAACGGCTTCGGTGATGCCGGCGAAGGTTATGTTCGATTTACCGTTTGCGTTGACAAAGAACGGTTGCGGGAGGTAGCGGAAAGGATTCGCCGGGTCAAGCTGTAGAATTCTTTTCCAAAAGCAACAACATGGCCAGCGCGATTGCCCACCAAGTTTACATCGGCATCGGATCCAACGTCGGCAACAAGAGGGAAAACTTCTTCGAGGCGGTGAACCGTCTCGCCAAACTGCCGGACACCCGCGTGATCAAGGAGTCATCGCTCTACGAAAGCGAGCCGCTGGGCGACGCCAAAGACTGGTACGTCAACGGCGCGGTGGAGATCGAAACCAAATTCAAGCCCGACATGCTGCTCAAGAAGTTCAAAAACATCGAGCGCGCGATGGGACGAAAGAAAGTGAAAAAACGCTGGGGCGCGCGGATCATCGACCTCGACATCTTGCTCTATGACTCCGCGGTGGTGAAAAAAAAGGATCTGCGCATCCCCCATCCGGAGATGTCGACACGCAAATTCGTGCTCATTCCCCTGAGCGAAATCGCGCCTCAAGTCGTCCATCCCGAGCTGGGCGTAACCATCTCCGAATTGCTATTCAAGGTTAAAGACGACAAGAAAATTCATCTGTTTCACTCCTAAGCCGGCGGGCCGGCTTCGAATCGGGAGTGCTATGCTGCTTCTCCGCCTGCTGTTCCTCTCAGCCATCGTCTATATTCTATTTCTGGTGCTGAAATCGCTTCTCCTCGGCCGTAAGGGAAAATCTCCGGACGCACCCCAACTCGGCGAAGCGATGGTGCTCGATCCGCAGTGTCAAACCTATGTGCCGAAGTCGGAAGCCGTTGCCCGCGACGGCAAATATTTTTGTAGCGAAGAATGCGCTCAGCGCTATTTGGCCGACAGGGCCTGAAGAATTTTATCGTGCACCCCGTCAAAACCGCCGTTCGACATGACCAGCACAACATCGCCGCTGCGCGCGTTGTGCGCGACATAATCGGCAATCTCCAGCGCACCTGCGATCGCCAGCGCGCGAGAATCGCCATCAACTCGATTGATCTTTTCCACGACGCTGGCAACCGAAAGCCGCTCTCCTTGCGGCACTTTCTCCGGTTGATGGACACCGGCGACGATCACTTTGTCCGCCAATGACAACGCCGCGACGAACTCCTTTTCAAAGATATTGCGTTTGCTGGTATTGCTGCGGGGCTCAAAGATCGCCCAGAGTCTGCGCCCTTGGTAGGCGGTGCGCACCGCGTCGATCGTCTCGCGCACGGCGGTCGGATGATGCGCGAAATCATCGATCACCAGAACGCGGCGTGCCTCGCCGCGAATCTCCTGGCGCCGCTTAACGCCCTTGAAGTCGCCCAAGCCTTCGAGCAGCTTGCCGCGCTCGAGGCCCATGGCCCGCCCCATGGCGTAGACCGCCAACGCGTTTTTGACGTTGTGCCGACCGATAACCGCGGCCTCCAGCGTGCCTTCGCACCGGCCTTTGTAGCACGGCGCAAAAAAAGTCCGACCCTCGCGGAACTGAATATCTTGTGCCGTCCAATCGCCGTTATCGCCGTAGGTAATCCGCCGCGAATGCAATCCCTGTGAAACCGACATCGCTTCGGCGTAGTCACTGCACACGACAAGTATTCCATCGCTAGGAATAATTTCGATTAACCGGGCGAACGCGCTTTTGACATGGTCAAGATCGCGATAAATATCGGCGTGATCGAACTCCACACTGGTAAGAATAACGTTTTTTGGCCGGTAGTGGAGAAACTTGGGTCCCTTGTCGAAAAACGCAGTGTCATATTCATCGCCCTCAAGGACAACGTGATCGCCGCTGCCGGGTCGCCAGCCGCTGCCGAAGTTGAGCGGCACGCCGCCGACAAAAAAACCCGGATCGAGCCCGGCGCGGGTCAGCACCCAAGCCGCCAAAGCTGTCGTCGTCGTCTTGCCGTGGGTGCCGGTGATCACCAACGACGTTCGCGCACCGATCAGAAACTGACCCAGTGCCTGGGGAAACGAAATGTATGGAATACGCTGGCTGAGGACGGCTTCGGCTTCGGCGTTGCCGCGCGACACGGCGTTGCCGATGACCACGAGATCGGGCGGCGGCGTGACATGCTCGGCGTGATAGCCCGCGAGCACGGTGATGCCGATGTCCGCAAGATAAGTGCTCATCGGCGGATAAACGTTCTGATCCGACCCGGTGATGCGGTAGCCGCGCGATTTAAGCAGCCCGGCGAGGGACGCCATGCCAACACCGCAAACCGCGACCAGATGGATATGGCTGCCCGGCGGCGGTAAATCGTTCATGCAAAAAGCGCTTTCATGATCAGGTCGTGAATCAGCGGGCGAAACTCTTTGATCTTGTCGTTCTTGCGCGTCGGGTGCACCCGATTGGTCATGAGCACGACGTGGCAATTTTTTTCCAGATCCCACCAAATCGAGCAACCGGTGAAACCGAGATGGCCGACGGATCGGGGTGAAAACAGACTGCCGCTCGACGATTGCCCCGGCGTCGGCGTATCCCAACCGAGTGCGAAGGTCGACTGGCTGACGGTTTGATCTTTAGTCAGAAACTCTTCAACCAATGGCTGCGGCAAGAAACTATCTTTACTCCTGCGGCACTGATCCAGCCGGGAGACAAAAGCATGAATGTCACGGACCGAGGAGAACAGTCCGGCGTGACCGGACACGCCGCCCATGGCGTAGGCGTTGTCATCGTGGACTTCGCCGCAGAGAACTTTTTTGCGCCAGGGACAGTTTTCCGTGGGCGCGATCATCTCGGTTACTGGCTCTAAACGGCGCGTTCGAAGTTGGCTTAGATCGACGAAGCCGGTTGCGCGCATCCCCATGGGCTTGAATATTCGATCTTGGCAAAAGCGATCCAGCGAATTGCCGGTGAGAATTTCGACGGCTTCGGCGAGAATGATGAAGCCGAGGTCGCTGTAAAGGCTTTGCGTGCCCGGCGGGCTTATCGATTTGTCGCGATGAATCTGTTCGTAAACGTAGCTCTTGGCGGCGCGGCTGGCGGTAAAATTGATTCGCCCGGCCTTCTCACTTTTGATGATCTCTTCGAAGTACGGCTTCCATGCCGGCAAACCGCCGCCGTGCGCGAGCAAATGGCGAAACGTCGTCAGACTTTTGCCGAGGACGCCATACATCGGAATCACCCGCGTGATCTGATCGTCCAGGCGAATTTTTTTTTCCCGCACCAGCAGCATGATCGCCGTGGTCGTCGCCAGCGGCTTGGTCAGTGAAGCGATATCGAAAATCGTCTCGACCCGCAGCGGCGACTTATCCGGTACCAGCGAGCGCTGTCCGAAGGCCTGCTCAAAAACGACATCTTGATCTTTTGCGATGAGTAAAACAGCGCCGGGAAAAACACCCTGCGCCACGGCATCCTGGCAAGCGGTTTCAACGGCATGAAAATCCATGGTTAAAATTTCATTGGATGATACTGGATAGAATACAGATTAGAGAATTTGTCGCAATCAGCTTACCGGCGATTCGAGTAAAGCCAAAGTCGCCCGCTCGCCATCGAGACGCATCCTGGCGCCGAAGGGTAGAGTAATATTTTCCGGCCCGTGCCCCGCTCTCAATCCCATGACGACCGGATAGCGCGCGTCATGAAATAGTTCGCAGATAACTTCTTTGACATCTCTCGAGCCTTCATCTTCACAGCGGATAAAATCGCCAAACACGACACCCGCCACATGATCCAGCTTGCCAGCCATCTTGAGATGAGTCAGCATGCGCTCAACACGGTAAGGACGCTCGCCGACATCCTCCAAGAAAAGCAATTTACCGCGGCTATCGATCTCGTAGGACGTGCCTAACGTGGTCACCAACAGCGACAAACAGCCGCCCATCATTTCGGCGTCAGCGATGCCGGGACGGATCGACTCGTCCAAGGACAACGTCCAACCACAATCTTCGCCGCGCAGGACACACCACAACAGTTTTCTGCCCTGCTCCGACAAGCCGCGGGCAAAATCTTCGGCCACCATCGGCGCGTGGAACGTGATCATAGCACAAAATTGGTAGAGCCAGTTGAGCAGCACGGTGATATCGCTGTAGCCGACGAAGATTTTCGGATGATTTTTTAGCGTCGCAGCTAAGTAGGGTAGCGTTTGGATCGAGCCAAAACCGCCGCGGGCGCAAAAAATCGCGTCAATATCGTCACGGCGAAAGAAGCCATCGAGATCGGCGGCGCGCTTGTCAGCGCTGCCGGCAAGGTAACCTTTTTGCTCGTAAACGCTGGCGCCGATCTCAACTTCGAAGCCCTCAGCTCTGAGCGCGGCGACGCCGGCTTGGAGCGCACGAGACTCCACCGAACTGGCTGGCGCGATGACGCCGATCAGCGCCCCCGGCTTCAAGCGGCGCGGCTTATGCACAGCCAAATGAGTTCTCCACACAGGGTATTGGCAGATAAACAACCCAGGCGATACCGGGCTGTGTATAAATTCTTAATGGAATTTCCATGGAACTCGGTCAGGCAAAATCATATTGGCAAAAAAGCCCAGGAATCACAACATTTTCCCGCCTAAAAGGTCATTTCCAAACGTGCACGGGAGCCAATCGGCAATTGACTTCAGCGCGCGTGACCGATAGATACGAACTTTAAACCCACAACGTCTACCGGGCTATTAACCGTTAACGAGCAGGTTATCCACAGAGTTTTCCACAGCTGATGAAAATTAAGCCGGAACAGCTTGACCAGATCGCAAGCTTGCTGCTCGCCAGCTATAAGAAGAATGAACTGATGGTCGGCAAAGCCACTGACGCGGCGATAAAAAAGACCATCGCCGACGTGATCGCCAAGAATTTTGCCGAGGAAGAAGCGATCGAAGAAGAAGCGCGCAAGATGCTAGCCTCCGTCGCTCAAGCGTCGCGGGATATGGACCCGTTTAAGATGTTTCTGCTCGCCAAACAGAAACTCGCGGCCAAGAAAGGTTTTATCCTGTGACCCGTTTGTCCGACAGCCGCATCTCCCATCTCGCCCACCTGGTGATCGACGCCGTGCGCAAGGGAAACCTGGGCGATTTTCCCAGCGAGGGCCGGGCGCTCGCTGATACCAAACTGGTGCTACATGATTTTTTTCAGCGCGAAGACCAGATCGACGATATCGTCCGGCAGAAAATCCAATCGCTTTCGCGTCGCGTGCCGCCTGGCAGCCGGGAGTGGGATATCCTATACCGCAAATATTTCGAAGAGGAGTCCCGCAAGCAGCGCCGCTGACCTGGCGTTAGCCGTGCGGCAACGGTAAACCAAAACGAAATTTCACATGAAAAACCTTGACATCGACTAATCAATGCTTAGATTGACCGCGCCGAGGACTATCCGGGGATCTTTTTGCGAACGCGATAGTCCCGGCAAACTCCATAAAAAATAGTAGTTTAAGTTGAAAATCTGAAAGGAGGCAGGACGTGAAAATAAGGCCTTTGCAAGACCGGGTCATCGTCAAACGCATCGAGGAAGAGGAAAAGAGCAAGGGAGGGATCTTCATCCCCGACACCGCCAAGGAGAAGCCGCAGGAAGGCAAAGTCGTGGCGGTCGGTAAGGGAAAAGTCAACGATGACGGCAAGATCACCCCGCTCGATGTTAAAGTGAATGACCGAGTGCTATTCGGGAAATATTCCGGCAGCGAAATCAATATCGACGGCGAAGAACACATGATCATGCGCGAGGATGATATCCTCGGTATCATCGACAAATAATAAGATAATTTTTCGAGAAACTGAGGAGGAAAAAAGATGGCAGCTAAAATAGTAAAATTTAGTCGCGAAGCGCGCGACGCAATTCTGCGCGGCGTCAATATTCTCGCCGACGCCGTAACCGTGACCCTCGGCCCCAAGGGACGAAACGTCGTTCTCGACAAATCCTTTGGCGCTCCCAACGTCACCAAAGATGGCGTTACCGTAGCCAAGGAAGTCGAGCTCGAAGACAAGTTCGAAAACATGGGCGCGCAAATGGTCAAGGAAGTCGCCAGCAAGACTTCCGATGTCGCCGGTGACGGCACCACGACAGCGACCGTTCTGGCCCGCCAGATTTACGCTGAAGGCGTGAAATTAGTCGCCGCTGGCCACGACCCGATGACCCTCAAACGGGGCATCGACAAAGCGGTGGCGGCGATCGTCGAAGAGCTCAAAAACATTTCCAAGCCGACCAAGGACCCTAAAGAAATCGCCCAAGTCGGCTCCATCGCGGCCAACAATGACTCGACCATCGGCGAGGTTATTTCCGAGGCGATGAACAAAGTCGGCAAGGAAGGCGTGATCACCGTCGAAGAAGCCAAAGGCTTGGAAACGACTCTTAATGTCGTTGAAGGCATGCAATTCGACCGCGGTTATCTTTCTCCCTACTTCGTCACGGACCCGGAGCGGATGGAATGCGTGCTCGAGGACGCTTACCTGCTGATTCACGAAAAGAAGATCAGCAATATGAAAGAAATCCTGCCGATCCTTGAGCAAATCGCCAAGTCCGGCAAGCCTTTCGTCATTCTCTCCGAAGATATTGAAGGCGAAGCCCTGGCCACCCTCGTCGTCAACAAAATTCGCGGCACGCTGCGCTGCGTCGCGGTCAAAGCCCCGGGCTTTGGCGACCGGCGTAAAGCGATGCTCGAAGACATCGCGATCTTGACCGGCGGCAAGCTGATCGCCGAAGAGTTGGGCATCAAGCTCGACAACATCTCGCTGACTGATCTGGGCCGCGCCAAGAGAATCGTCGTCGACAAGGACAACACCACGATCATTGATGGCGCCGGCAAGAAGGCCGACCTCGAAGGCCGGATCAAACAGATCCGCGCCCAGACCGACGAGACCACTTCGGATTATGACCGCGAGAAACTCCAAGAGCGTCTGGCGAAGCTGATCGGCGGCGTCGCCGTCATCAACGTCGGCGCGGCCACGGAAATCGAGATGAAGGAGAAAAAAGCCCGTGTCGAAGATGCGCTGCATGCCACCCGCGCTGCGGTGGAAGAAGGCATAGTTCCCGGCGGCGGCGTCGCTCTGCTCCGGGCCGCGGCGGTGCTCGACAAACTGCGCGCCTCCGGAGAGGAAAAATGGGGCGTCAATATTGTCAAGCGCGTCGCTGAGGAACCGCTGCGCCGGATCGCCATCAACGCCGGCGTGGAAGGCTCCATCGCCTTGCAAAAGGTCAGAGAAGGCAAAGGCGCCTTCGGCTTCAACGCCCTTACGGAAGAGTACGAAGACCTTATGAAAGCCGGAGTCATCGACTCCGCCAAGGTCGTCCGCACAGCGCTGCAAAACGCCGCTTCCGTCGCGAGCATGCTGCTCACCACTGAAGCGATGGTTGCTGAGAAGCCGGACGATAAGTCGTCGATGCCACCGATGCCTCCTGGAGGAATGGGTGGCATGGGAGGAATGGGCGGCATGGGTGGAATGGGCGGCATGATGTAAAACAACCGCACTCTTGCCAAAGGCCCGTTACCAGCGTTGAAAGACGTTGGCAACGGGCCTTTCTTTTTGGCTTCAATGAACACCCGCGGTAAGCTGCGCGGTATCAGGCGATGAGACTCGTCCTAAAGACTTCACCCTTCAATTTCCAAGCCTCCCCTCAACTCCAAAACTCTACCTCAGCCGCCAAAGCCGCAGACTCGAGAAAAAAACCATGTGGGTTTTTCAGTAGAAAGCCGTGTGGAACTCGTCGTCGACCCCACTCCCACCTGGCGGTTTCCTTCTTTCCGAGAGTAAATCTAAAGACTATCAAAGGCGAGCGAATCTGAGACGGATGGCTAACCCAGCCGTTTATGCACTGAGCAATTTTTCAACCATGCGGAGCAGATCATACATATTAAAGGGCTTGGCAAAATGGGGTAAATGTCCGAGGCCTCGTCTCGCGAGCAAGTCGGGATGTCCCGTGATCAGTATGACTGACGTCGAGAGCGAGCGGGACTTCATGTAACTGATCACGTCAAAGGCCCCCAACTGAGGCATGACGACATCACAAATCATCAAGTCATATTTATTTTTGGCAAGCATTTGGATGGCGCTTACGCCGTCATCTGCCTCCCCGACGTCGTATTCTGCTTCGCGCAAAAAGTGCGCGATGATTTCCCGGCTGCGTTGTTCGTTATCGACAACGAGGATTCTTTTTGACATAGCCGCCTGACAGAAGCATTAAATTGTCGGAAGTGCCCTCCCATAGCACTTTTTGCAGCTAGAGCAAAGACTAGAGCATAGTCGGACCAGCACCGCTTTTTTTTCCGATTCACATTCTAGCGATAATCCCGGCTCAAAGTTGGTGCGGGCAACAGTTCAATTCAATCGACGACAACACCGCGGTAAAAGTAAAAATAGATTGACAAACTACAAATGAGAAGGATAAGGATATGGCCCGCTACTCGCACCTTTGGAAGACTGATTCATGGCTAAACTGACTTCGGGAAATGAGACCGGGGGTGAACACCCGGTGTTCCACCCAGATCCCATTTTAACTTCAGTTCACCATCGAAAGGGAAATTTTTTGACCCTAAGCTCCTGGCCGGTACTAAGCGGTGACTTTAATAAGCGACCATGGTTGCGCACATCGACAGCGATCGTGGCTCTCGCGGCAGTATATTTTTGCGCCGGTAAGATTGGCCTTTCTTGGGCCTATATTCACGCGAGCACCTCTGCGGTTTGGCCTCCTACTGGGATCGCGCTAGCGGCGCTCCTACTTTGGGGATACCGCCTTTGGCCGGGAATTTTTATCGGCGCCTTCCTGGTGAACATCACCACGCAAGGATCGCTGGTGACCACGCTCGGCATCGCGGCCGGCAATACGCTAGAGGCGCTGCTGGGAGCTTGGGCGATCGTCCGTTTTGCCAATGGGGCCAAAGCCTTCGAACGAGCCAGAAACATTTTCAAGTTTGTCGTGCTCGGCCCGATTCTGAGCACGGCCGTGAGTGCGACCTTGGGAGTTACCAGCTTGACCCTGACGGGCTTCGCTCCATGGGATCGCTATGAAGCGATTTGGCTTACCTGGTGGCTGGGCGATGCGGTGGGCGATTTGATCGTTGCGCCGCTCCTAGTGATCTGGGTGACGCAGCCATTTCCTCAATGGAATCCGAAGCGGGTGATGGAGGCTGGCGGACTGCTACTATCGCTGCTTTTGATCGGTTACTTGATATTTCTCAGAGGCATTTCTTCGAGCCCGGATTATGCAGTCGTCCTTCCACTATTGTGGGCGGCTTTCCGTTTCGGTCAACGCGGCGCCGTAACTTCAGCGATGATCATGTCGAGCGTTGCGTTAGTAGGCACTCAATTGGGCGTCGGTCCGTATGCGGATGCCAATCCCCATGAATCCCTGCTCCGCCTTCAGGGTTTCATGGGCACCATCGCCGCTGCGACCTTGGTGCTTGCTTCTGTCATCTCTGAGAGCAGGCGAGTCCAGCAACGTCTGGAGGTCCAGGAGGCGGTTAACCGCGTGCTGGCAGAGTCTCCGACGCTTAAGGAGGCTGTTCCACAGATCCTCCAAGTTCTCTGCGAGCGGGCCCGATGGGACTGGGGCGCGCTCTGGAACATCGATCGTTCTGCCAATGAATTGCGCTGCGTCGAGGTGTGGCATCTGCCCACCCTACAGGCGCCATTATTTGCGGCCGACACCAAACAACGCCGCTTTCCTGCCGGAGTGGAATTACCCGGCCGAGTTTGGAGCACCGGCGCGGCAGCCTGGATCGCCGACGTTACCACGGACAGCAATTTCCCACGCGCGCCACTGGCTAGCAAAGACGGGCTGCACGGCGCCTTCGGCTTTCCAATCAAACTGGGTGGCGAGATTCTCGGCGTCGTCGAATGCTTCAGTCGCGAGGTTCGCGAACCTGACGATCATTTCCTGCAGATGGTCAGCGATATTGGCGGGCAGATCGGCCAATTCATGGAGCGCAAGCGGGCCGAAGATGACCTCCGGACTCAGCGATTCCAGCTGCGCGCAATCACCGATATCACTCCGGTATTGCTAACCCAATGCAGTCGCGATCTCCGCTATACTTACGTCAACCGTGCCTATGCGGCGATGCTCGACCTGACGCCCACGCAGATCATCGGCAGACCGATCCTGGATATTATCGGCGCCGAAGGTTTTGCAGCCATTCGACCCTACGTGGACACCGTCCTGCAGGGGCGGCCCGTCGAATTCGAAGCGGAGATTCCGTTCAAGCGAGTTGGCAGTCGCTTCATTCGCGTGTTTTACATGCCTGACAAGGACGAGCACGGCCAAGTCCACGGCTGGGTCGCATCGATTAACGACATCACCGAGCGCAAGCGGAGCGAAAACGAAATAGCCACGCTCAACAAACAATTGGCCGCCGATTTGGCGGCGATGACGCGATTGCAGCGGCTCAGCATAAGACTCGTGCAGACCCACGACGCGGGCGCGCTGCTGCACGATATTCTCGACGTTGGCATTGAAATCACCGGCGCCGACATGGGTGACGTGCAACTCTTCGAGCGCGGATCAAGCGTCTTGAAGATCGTCGCGCAACGGGGTTTCGAGAGTCCTTTCCTTGAATTCTTCGATACGGTTCATGATGGCTCAGCCGCCTGCGGCAGCGCGATGCAACTGGGCGCGCGGGTCATCGTGGACGATGTCAGCACCAGTCGAATTTTCGCCGATACTCCCGCTCGCGAGGCGATGCTCGCAGCCGGTGCGCGGGCGGTTCAGTCCACCCCACTGGTCAGTCGTGCCGGCCATCTGGTCGGTATGCTATCGACACATTATCGAAAGCCACATCGCCCCACCGATCGTCAGCTGACGCTGCTGGACTTGCTGGCCCGTCAGGCTGCGGACTTTATCGAACGGACTCAGACCGAAGATCTCCTGCTGCATAGCGAGGAACGTTTGCGCGCCGTGGTTGACACGGCGGTGGATGGTATCATTACCATAGACGAGCGCGGGACGATAAATACCGTCAATCCGGCGGCCCAGCGCATCTTTGCTTACCCGGCCGCGGAAATGATCGGTCAGAACATTCGCATGCTTACGGCCGATCCATACCGGGCCGAGCACGATTCCTATATCAGCAATTATCTGCGCACGGGAGACAAAAAAGTAATCGGCGTCGGCCGCGAAGTATCCGGCCGGCGCAAGGGCGGTGAAACTTTTCCATGCGAACTCGCGGTAAGCGAAACGCGCGTCGGCGATCAGCGTATTTTCACCGGCATCGTGCGCGACATCTCGGAGCGCAAGCGCGCCGACGAACTGCTGCGTCAAGCGAAGGACGAATTAGTCAAAACTAACGAAGATCTCGAGAGGCGAGTGCAAGAGCGCACGGCCGATCTAGAGCGAGCGCACAGCGCTTTGCTGGAAACCATCACCGAGCAAAAGCATCTTGAACAGCAGCTTCGTCACGCGCAAAAGATGGAGAGCGTCGGCACGCTGGCGGGCGGTATCGCGCACGATTTCAACAATATTCTCAACGTTATCAACGGCTACGCTACGCTGATTGGCCATGAACGTTCGGCCACCCCGCAGATCAAAGCGAGCTTGAAAATCATCAACCAAGAAATCGATCGCGGCGCCGCGGTGGTGCGCCAACTGCTCACGGTGGCGCGCAAGGTGGAGACGCGTTTAGCGCCGGCAAACGTCAACGATATCGTTTTGACACTCCGTGACTTGATCAAAACTTTCCCCAAAACGATCGCCGTCGCCTTGGCTCTTGATCCCCGGCCAATGCTCGTGTCGGCCGATGCAAACAAACTCAGCCAAGCGCTCCTCAATATCAGCGTCAATGCTCGTGACGCCATGCCGACGGGCGGTACGCTTACGATCACGACGAATGTAGTCGACGCCAACGAATTGACCGGCCGGCAAGTTGGCGCTGGCGCGGATGGCTGTGTCTGCGTGGTGATCAGCGATACGGGTATCGGCATGCGCGAAGAAATCCGCGCGCGCATTTTCGAGCCTTTCTTCACGACCAAAGGGGTAGGCGAAGGCACCGGCTTAGGACTCGCAATCGTTTACGGGATCGTGAAAGAACACAATGGTTTCATCGAAGTGGACAGCCAGGTCGGGCACGGCACCACGTTTCGGCTTTATTTGCCCATGCTTCGCTCGATAGAAATTTCGCCGGTCGACGAAACCATAAAAGTGGAAGCTTCCGGTCAAAATCACGCCGCTCATCGAGGAACTGTTCTCGTCGTCGAGGACGAAGAGCAAATGGTGCGCCTTCTGAAAAAGCTCTTGCCGCGGGCGGGCTACCGCGTCTTGGCGGCCAAGGACGGCAAAGAAGCGATCGAACTCTACCAACAGCACCAGGCAGAGATCGATGTGGTGCTGCTCGATCTCGGCTTGCCTAAAGTCACCGGCTTAGACGTGATTCCTCGCCTAAAAGAGCAAAACCCGGATGTGCGCATTATTATCGCAACCGGCTATCTGCAGCCAGAATTGAAAGCGGAGATCCTCCGAGCCGGCGTCATGGGCTGCATCCACAAACCCTACTTAGTCAGTGAAGTTATCGAAAAACTCGGCTCGGTAATTGAAAGTTCCACAACTCTATCTAGCTAAATCAGACGCCCGACGGCATTTAATTTACCCAACATAGAGATTGTCTTCGCCTACAGCTAGCCCCCTCTACCTTGACTCTCCGAATCTTTCATATTACTTTGCTGTGAAACTTTCCGCTGGAAATATAGTAATTTAGCAATCCCATTCATGTTCGAATCGCTAACCGACAAACTTGAACTGACCTTTAAACGGTTACGAGGTCAGGGCAGGATCACCGAGACCAATATTGACGACGCGCTGCGCGACGTGCGCCTCGCTTTGCTCGAGGCCGATGTTCATCTGAAGGTCGTCAAGACCTTTCTCGATGCGGTTAAGGCCAAAGCGATGGGCCAAGAGGTGCTGCAAAGTCTCACGCCCGAGCAGCAGTTCGTCGGCATCGTGCGCGACGAACTGATTCAATTATTGGGCGGCGAGTACCGTGAGATCGATCTTAAGAGCGCGCCGCCAGTGGTCATCATGCTGGTCGGCTTACAGGGATCAGGCAAGACCACGACGCTGGCGAAACTGGCGCGCTATCTTAAAAAAGAAAAGAAACGCACGCCCTTTCTTGTGCCGGCGGATATCTATCGTCCGGCAGCCATCGAGCAGCTGAAAATTCTCGGCAACGAGTTGGCGGTGCCGGTTTATGATTCCGATCCCAAGATGTCGGCCGTGGCGATTTGCCAGCGCGCTTTAGAAGAAGCCAAGAAGAAATTCTGCGACGTGCTGCTGATCGACACCGCCGGGCGTTTGCATATCGATGAAGAGTTGATGCAGGAGTTGGCAAGCATCAAAGACGCGGTCGGGCCGCATCAAATTTTGTTTGTCGCCGACTCCATGACCGGTCAGGATGCCGTCAATCAAGCGCTCGGTTTCGACGGCAAACTCGGTCTGAGCGGAATTATACTGACCAAACTCGACGGCGACGCCCGCGGCGGCGCGGCTTTGTCGATCCGCGAGATGGTCGGCAAGCCGATTTTGTTCTCGGGTGTCGGCGAAAAGCTCGACGCGCTCGAACCGTTCTACCCCGACCGGTTGGCTTCGCGCATTTTGGGCATGGGCGATGTGCTTTCGCTGATCGACAAGGTGCAGCAAAACGTCGAGCAGAAAGAAGCCGAGCGATTACAGCAGGCGTTTCAAAAGCAACAATTTACCCTGGAAGAGTTTCAACTGCAGCTCCAACAAATCAAACGCATGGGACCTGTGGGCGGCCTGCTTGAGATGATCCCTGGCGGCAAGAAGCTGGCGTCCCAGGTCGATGCCGACAAAGCTGAGAAGGAATTGAAACGGGTCGAAGCGATCATCAACTCGATGACGATTCAAGAACGGCGCAATCCGGCGCTTTTGAATGGCGGCCGGCGCCGGCGCATCGCCCAAGGCAGCGGCACCACGGTCAACGACGTCAATCGCTTGATGAAACAATTTCTTGAAATGAAAAAAATGATGTCACGGGTGAGCAAGCTGGGAGCCAAATCGCTCCTCAGCAGAATGCCCAACCCATTTAATTAGAGGAGAAGAAAAATGAGTGTCAGCATTCGCATGAGCCGCCATGGGGCGAAGAAAAAACCCTTTTACCGTATCGTCGTCAGCGATCAGCGCTTCCCCCGCGACGGCCGTTATATCGAGCAGGTCGGCACCTACGATCCGAGCGCCAAAACCGGCGGCGTCAAACTCAACCAAGATAAGATCGAGTCGTGGATCAAAAAGGGCGCCAAGCCGTCCGCGACGGTCTCCCAGCTGATCAAAAAAGAAAAGAAAGCCAGCTAGGCAGTATGCCGGAATCGATGAAAGATTTGGTGCAATACTTGGCCAAAGCTTTGGTGAGCAATCCCGATGCGGTTGAGATCAAGGAATCGGCCAACGACGAGGCTCAGGTTTTAGAGCTCAAAGTAGCCAAGGAAGATCTCGGCCGGATCATCGGCCGACAAGGCCGCACGGCGAAATCCATCCGCACGTTGCTCAACGCCGCGGCTGCCCGTGACAACCGCAGAGTCGTCCTCGAAATCGTCGAGGAGAGCTAATCTCGCGCCGGGTACGCCGATGGTTGCCCATTCGGTTCCCCTCGGTGAAATCGTCGCCACCCATGGGCTCGACGGCTGGCTAAAATTAAACTCCTTCAACCCGGAGAGTTCGGTGCTCTCTGCGGGAATGGAAGTTTACCTCGAAAAGTCGGGGCGGCAATCGATCCATCAGCTCGAATCGAGCAAGCCGCATAAAAGACAGTTCCTGATCAAACTGCGCGGCGTCGACAGCATCAACGCCGCGCAACCCTTGATCGGCTCGACACTGCTGATCAGTGACGATGCGCTCGATCCGCTCGAACCCGGGCAATACTATCACTACCAGATCATCGGCTTTGCGGTGGTTGATTTAAATGGCGCGGTAGTCGGAACTATTACTGGAACGCTTTCCACTGCGGGCGGCGAACTTTACGTGGTCCGAGGAGCGGACAAAGAACATTTGATTCCGGCGGTCAAAGAAATCATCGAGAAGGTCGATTTCGATGATCGAAAAGTTATCGTCAACCTACCCCGAGGCCTGTTGGACCTTTAGTTGTTTTGAATTGCGGCCGGCATGCTCAAGTTCACGCTAATCACGATCTTTCCGCATATGCTGGATTCCGCCTTGGGTCACAGCATTTTAAAGAAAGCCCAGGAAAAGGGCTTGATCGAAGTCGAGCAAGTCGATCTGCGCGCTTACACCCACGACCGCCATCACGTTACCGACGACTCCCCTTACGGCGGCGGCCAAGGCATGGTGATGAAGCCCGAGCCCCTGGCAGCTGCGATCGAAGATGCTCGGCGAAAAAATGCTCAGGCGCGGGTTATCCTGTTGGCACCCCAGGGTCGGGTCTTCAATCAGAGCGCGGCGGCTCGGCTGGCCAACGAAAAAGAGATCGTCCTGATCTGCGGCCGCTACGAAGGCATCGACGAGAGAGTAAAGACTTTCGTCGACGAAGAACTATCGATCGGCGACTATACGCTAACCGGCGGTGAACCCGCGGCCAATGTCGTGATCGATGCAGTGGCAAGATTGATCCCCGGCGTTCTCGGCAACGAAAACTCGCCGGCGGAAGATTCCTTCAGCGACGGCCTGCTCGAATACCCGCAATATACCCGCCCGGAAGATTTCCGCGGCATGAAAGTTCCCGAAGTGTTGCTCTCAGGCGATCATGAGAAAATCGCCCAATGGCGCCGTGAGCAGAGCGTCACGCTAACCCGCCAACGCCGCCCTGATCTGCTAACGAATAGCGATTTTAAAATCTCCGAGAAGACGCAAGCGGCACAGGCCGCGGTCTATGTCGCGCTCGTGCATTACCCGGTTTATGATAAAAACCATCACGTCGTCACCACCGCGGTGACCAACATGGACATCCACGACATCTCCCGTTCGGGCCGCACTTACGGCGTCAAGGGCTTTTACGTCGTCACGCCGGTCAAGGCGCTGCAAAAGCTCGCGCTCAAAATCATCGAACATTGGGAAACCGGCTACGGCAGCGAATACAATGTGACACGCAAACAGGCGCTCGAAATCACCCGGATCGCCAACTGCCTGGACGACGTCATCATCGATATCGAGCGGGAAAGCGGTGAAAAGCCCGCCATCGTCGTCACCTCAGCCCGGCCCATGGGAGTGCGTACCTCTTTCGCCGCGCTGAGAGACATGTTAAATAATAAGACCCGCCCGTTTCTGATTATTTTTGGCACGGGATGGGGCCTAACTGAAACCATAATTTCACAATCAGACTACGTCCTAGAGGCGGTCGAGGGCTACACCGATTATAACCATCTTTCGGTGCGCTCTGCGGCAGCGATTATTCTGGATCGCTTGATGGGACGGCAGGGATAGACAGGAGTCAAGCATGAATCTCATCGATCAACTCGAAGCTCAGCAGGCTAAACAGCAACCGCCGGCGCTTCGGCCGGGGGAAACCGTGCGCGTCCACGTGAAAGTCGTCGAAGGCGAAAAAGAGCGCACGCAAATATTCGAAGGCATTGTTATTGGCATGTCGGGCAGCGGCACTCGCGCCAACTTTAGGGTGCGTAAGATTTCCTACGGCGTCGGCGTCGAAAGAGTTTTCCCGCTCCACTCGCCGCGCATCGAGAAAGTCGAAGTCGTATCCCGCGGCAAAGTGCGGCGCGCCAAGCTTTATTTTCTGCGCGAGCGCTCGGGCAAGGCGGCGCGTCTGACCGGTGAAGACTCAAGCCGATAGTTTGAAGCGAATTAGCCGCTACCGAGGATATTTCCAGCGCCATCGAAAACCGCGCCAGGGTGAACCCGCAGCTCGGCCACGCGGGCTTCGCCTTTGAAGTAACCGCCGGGCATCACTTCAAAACAGCCCATCGCCTGCACCGAGCCAACCAGTCTCCCCTCTAAATGCACTTGGCGCGCCGAGATATGCGCGTCGACTTGGGCGTTAGCGCCGATCACCAACAGCTCCGTCGACTTGATCTCGCCGGTGAAATGACCGTCAATCTTAACCGGCAGGTTATAACTCAACTTGCCGGAGATCGAAGAATTGGCGAACAAAACCGTGCGCGGCGCCGCCCCCTGCATAAACGATGGATTTTCTTTGTCAGTCATCTCAGCTATGAAAGTAATTCTCGCGTGATCTTAGCATCGTCGCGTCCAGAACGAAAGGCGAAGATGCCCAGCTACAACCCTGGCATCGAGTTATGCTAGCATTCGCCCATGGATCTTTTTGAATCACTGAATTCACCGGTACAACAATCCAATCGGCCCCTCGCCGAACGGATGCGGCCGCGCACGCTGACCGAGTTCGTCGGCCAAGAACATCTGCTCGGTCCGGGCAAGCTGCTAAGTGGCGTCGCCGGCCCTGGCAAACTCCGCTCGCTGATTCTGTGGGGTCCGCCGGGGAGCGGCAAAACCACGCTGGCACAAATCTTGGCGAGTTCCGCTGGCGCCGCCTGCGTGCATTTTTCCGCGGTCACTTCCGGCGTCAAGGAACTCAAAGCGATTATTCAAGAAGCCGAGCGCTTGCAGCGTCTCGGCAAGCCTACCGTGCTTTTTGTCGATGAGATTCATCACTTCAACAAAGGTCAGCAGGATAATTTCCTGCCTCACGTCGAGCGCGGCACTCTGACGCTCATCGGCGCGACAACGGAGAATCCATCCTTCGAAGTCATCTCGCCCCTGCTCTCGCGCTGCCAAGTCTTGGTTCTCAAAACCCTGTCAGCGGAAAACATGGCGACGATCATCGAACGCGCGCTCAACGATAGGGAGCGCGGCCTGGGTGCGTTAGCGCTGACCCTTACGTCAGAAGGTTTAGAGTTTCTCGTGCAACAGTCCCAAGGCGACTGCCGTGTCGCGCTGAATGCATTGGAAAGCGCCGCGGTACTGGCCCAAGCCAGCCATCACAAAGAAATCGGCCTTGCTCATTTGCGAGAAGCGCTGCAGAAAAAGCCGTTGCAATACGACAAAGCCGGCGAAGAGCATTACAACGTTATTTCGGCGTTTATCAAAAGTATGCGCGGCAGCGATGCCGATGCGGCGCTTTATTGGATGATGCGCATGCTCGAGGCCGGCGAAGAACCGCTATTTATCGCTCGGCGGATGGTGATTTTTGCCGCCGAAGATATCGGCAACGCCGACCCGCGCGCGCTCCAAGTCGCCATCGCGGCAAAGGATGCCGTACATTTCGTCGGTTTACCGGAAGGAAGAATCCCGCTAGCACAGGCGGTCACTTATCTCGCCACTGCGCCCAAGTCCAACGCGTCCTACCACGCGATGCTCTCGGCGGTAAAAGACGTCGAAGAACATGGTGCGCTCCCAGTCCCGCTGCACTTACGCAATGCGCCGACCGGTTTGATGAAAAATCTCGGCTACGGCAAAGACTACAAATACGCCCACAACTACGAAGGCCACATCGTCGATCAACAACACCTGCCACTCGAACTCGCCGGCAGAAAATACTACACGCCCGGCGAAGCCGGCTACGAAAAGCAGATCAAAGAACGGCTGCAATTCTGGGAAGAACAGAAAAAGAACAGCAAAGGATGATTCCAGATTCGAAATTTCAGATTCCAAATTGGCTCGGAGCCGATTGAGTAATTTTGAATTGGGAATCTGTAATTGCACTTGCTAAGCGCGAATGCCTGCCAAGTCGAGAATAAACACATATGAAAACGCCGTCTCTTGGTGACGGCGGAATCTTCCCGACGCGCCACCGTGGCCGGCATCCATGTTGGTTTTCAACAACAGCCGATTATTGTCGGTCTTGAGCGCGCGCAGCTTCGCGGCCCACTTGGCCGGCTCCCAATACTGCACTTGGGAATCGTGTAAGCCGCCGGTGATCAGCATCGCCGGATAGTTTTTTCTCTCAACGTTGTCATAGGGCGAATAGGACAGCATGCAATCATAAAACTCTTTCTGGTTCGGATCGCCCCATTCGTCGAACTCGCCGGTGGTGAGCGGAATCGATGAGTCCAACATCGTCGTCACCACGTCGACAAACGGCACTTCGGCGACGATCCCCTTAAACAAATCCGGCCGTAGATTGCTCACCGCTCCCATCAGCAAACCGCCGGCGCTCCGGCCCATGGCAAAAAGTTTTCCAGGGTTCGTGAAGTTTTCGCGGATGAGGAATTCCGCGCAAGCGATGAAATCGTTAAAGGTGTTTTTTTTCCGTAACAGTTTGCCATCCTCGTACCAGCGCCGGCCCAACTCCTGGCCGCCGCGGATATGGGCGATGGCGAAGACAAAGCCGCGGTCGACCAAGCTCAAGCGCGGCGACGCGAACGCGGCGTCGATGCTAATTCCGTAGGAACCGTAGCCGTAGAGCAGGAGCGGATTGCGTCCGTCGCGTTTCATGCCCTTGCGATAGAGAATCGACAGCGGAATTTCCGTGCCGTCGGCGGCTCGGGCGAAAAGCCGCTCGGTGGCGTAGTCATCGGCGTTAAAACCGCCGAGCACTTCCTCTTGTTTCAATTGAACCCGTTGGCGCGTCGCCATGTCATAGTCGAAAATCGACAGCGGCGTCTTCATCGAGGTGTATTCATAGCGCAAAGTCTTGGTATCGAATTCCAAGTTCGCGCCCAGATGAGCGCGATAAGCCGGCTCGTCAAACGACAAATAGTGGCTTGGCTCGCCGGACCAGGGCACAACGCGAATCTGCGTCAACCCGCGCACTCGCTCTTCCAAGACCAAATAGTCCTTGAACAAGTCGAAGTCGCCGAGAAACACATCATCGCGGTGCGCAATAATTTCCTGCCATTGCTGCCGCGCGGTGTTCTCCACTGGCGTCCACATCAGGCGAAAGTTTTTCGCCTGAGCATTGGTGCGGATGATAAAGCGATCGCCGATGTGGTCGACACTATATTCATGTCCCCGTTGGCGCGGCAGAAAGATTTTGAATTCGCCACCGGGCGCATTGGCATCCAGATAGCGATATTCCTGGCAAACCGTCTGGGACGCCACGATCATCAAAAACTTCTTCGACTTGGTTCTGAAAATATAGGCGCCGAAGGTCTGGTCGTCTTCCTGGTAGATCCGTTGATCTTGGGCCGGGTCGGTGCCGACAACGTGGCGCCAAATTTGGTACTGGCGCAGCGTCGTTTCGTCCTGCTTGCCGTAAAACAGAGTCCGGTTATCGTTGGCCCAAGCCAGGTTCTCACTGACGTTAGGGATCACGTCGGCTAGCAGTTCACCGGTCGTCAGGTTTTTTAAGTACGTCGTATGAATTCGCCGCCCCTGAGTGTCCACCGCGTACGCCAGCAGATTCTGTCCCGCGCTCACCGCCGTGCCGCCGACGGAAAAAAAGTCATGGCCGACGGCTAGGAGATTGACATCGAGCATGATTTCTTCCGCCGCATCGAGCACGCCGCGCTTACGCGCGTAGATCGGATATTCTTTGCCCTCCTCGTAGCGCGTATAGTAGAAATAGTCGTCACGTTTGTACGGCACCGACATATCGGTTTGCTTGATTCGTGCTTTGATCTCCTCGAACAATTTCCTTTCGAAGTCCTGCGCATGCGCCATTTCTTTGGCCGCAAACGCGTTCTCATCGTTGAGATACTTGATGACCTCAGGATTGTCCCGCTCGCGCAGCCAATAATAGTCATCGATCCGCCCGTGGCCGTGGGTCTCGAGCGTGGTTGGAATCCTTTTGACCATTCAATTGCTCCAGCTGGATTCAGGCGACCGATCAGCGCTGTTGGCTGACGCCTTCCACGTCCACCCCTCTCACCCAGCCGATGGCGCCGATCTTGGTCCGCACCATGTACCAGAACTCGCCGGCGCCGGAAGCTTTCCCTATGGGCGTGACTTCTTCGTTTGGCGGCAACTTGGCGACCGCTTCCGAGAATGGGTCCTGTTGTGAGCGCACCAGCAAGGCGCCGCCTTTGGCGCGTAGCGCGCTCGGCATCGGTGTAATCGGTTCGAGTTCCAACGAACCGCCGACTATGCCGCTAGCGCTTTCGCCGACCAGCTTGCGAAAGACATCGACAACGTCACGCCGCGCCCAGTCGCGCGGGCCGGACTTCATGCCGATGGCGTTGCCGCCGCCGTCGATCAAATACGTCACCGGAATTCCGTAGACGCGATAAGCGGTATTGACCCGCCCGTCCAAATCAAGCGGCGCGCTAAAGTTGAGCCCGTGGGTTTTCATATATTTTGTCACCTGCGCCGCGCTTTCTTTCTGGTTGACCGCTAGAATCGTAAAGCCCTGGCCGCCGAAGTTGCGGCTCAGTTGCTCCATCGACGGCATCTCCTCTCGACACGGCCCACACCAGGTGGCCCAGAAGTTAAGTAGCACTAAATTGCCGCGGTAGCCGCTCAGACTCACCGTGCCGCCGCCGGCGTCGCGCAGAGTGAAATCCGGCGCCTTCGCTAAAGCCGGCTTGGTCATGCCGATGGATTTGAGCAGATCGTCGGCCGAGGCGGTGGCTTTGCTCTGTGCCGGTAACTCAGCAGCCAAAGTAAGGAGTACGGTGACAACGTGCGGCAATAGCCATCGCGCTTTTCGAAGATTCATCCAGCGTCCTCCGGCAGTTGGAAACTGCCTATCGAATTCCAGTGAGTCTGTATAACAATTCCTGCTCAGGTCCGCTATGCGTTGACAGCTCGATGTGCCATCGTTAATCTCAGGGATACCCTCTGACAAAATGAACCGCCTACTTCACGCAACTCGCCGGCTATTGTGCATTTTACTTCTCGTGCCGTTATTGCCAGCTCTGGCGCACGGCCAAAGTGCACAAAAAGCCATCGTGCTCGCCTGGGATGGTACCGTGCCGTCGTTCGTCGACGAGCTTTTGAAGCAAGGGAAATTGCCGAACCTAGCCAAGCTTATCGAAGGCGGCGCGTTTGCCGACGACGTCATGGCCGGCTTTCCATCGAAGACCGCGACCGGCTTCGCCTCTCTAATGACCGGCGCGCCGCCACGGATTACCGGCATCAGCGGCAACCGCGTGCCGCGCGCGCCGCGCGCCGAGTATACGATTTTGGAAAGCCTCCCCGGCTTTTCCGGCGCGCCTCTCCGCGCCGAAGCGATTTGGGCTACGGCGGAGCGGGCGGGCAGGAAGTCGGTGGTTTCGCATATCCCATCCTTTGCCGAGGAGCGCGCCGAACATGTCGCGCGCTTTTCCGGTTACAATATGATCGCCGGCCGCGACGGCATTGTCACCAAACGCGCGATTCAGCCAGAGACGGCGGCGCCTTGGGAAAATCCGCCGGCCAGCGATACCACTCCCATCGAAGTCGCGTTTACCGTCGGCGATACGAATTTTTCCGGCTTGCTGATCGACGACCCGGAAGACCTGCAATTTGGCTACGACACCCTGCTAATCAGCACCAGCCGCGACGGCAAGCATGTAACAGCGCGATTGAAACCCGCCAATCCAGGTCCCGGCAGCGAACTGTTTTGGAGTGCGCCGCTGGACGTCAAGAGCGGCGGCCAGGAAGCTCGAAGTTATTTTCGCCTCTTCGATCTCAAAACCGACGGCAGCGACTTCTTCCTCTACTACACGCGGCCAACGCGCCAATTGGATTTGCCCGCAGACTTATTAGCCAGCTCTACGGTGCGCACATTCATCGGCAACGGCGCCAGCATTCTCTACCAGAACGGCGCCTTTGGACGACCCCTCGCCAACGGCGGTGGCGGCGGCGCCGAGGCGCGTTATCTGGAAACCCTACTCTTTGCTCAGCATCAGTTGATGGAAACCAATCGCTGGGCGATTGAGAATTTGCCCTGGGATATTTATCTCGCCTACACGCCATTTCCCGATGAAGCCGAGCACGCTTGGCGCGGTCATCTCGATCCCACCCTGCCAACCTATCGTCAGGAGATCGCCGACAAACTCAGACCGCTGCTCGAACGCGTCTATCGTTCTTGCGACGAACATCTCGGTCTGCTACTGGCCAAACGTCCCGACCAATCGCTCGTCGCGCTGATTTCCGACCACGGGCTCCAGGGAATGCATAAACGTGTCGCCCTCAATGATGCGCTGCAACAAGCCGAGATGCTCGTCCTTGACGGGCAAGGGCGCGTCGATCTGAGCAAGACTAAGGTTCTCTATCCGGCGGTCAATAACGGCTACCTGCTGATCAATTCCACCGATCGCAAAAGTGGCATCGTGCCGCGCGCCGAGCGTTCGGAGCTCGTCGGTAAAGTTCGCGCCGCGCTGCTCGCGTTGCGCGACGGCGACCGGCCGATCGTTACGGCGATCTTCGATGCCGAGATCGCCGGCGAGGCTAAAGGCATCGGCGGTGAAGTCGGCGGCGATATTTATGTCGAATTGGTAAACGGCTATGACTTCGATCCACGCTTAACCGGCAGCCCATTGATCAGCGACGCGGAACCCTACGGCAACCACGGCGCCAACCCGGAGCAACCGTCGATGCGCACCATTATGCTGCTCAACGGCCCCGGCATCCGCGCCGGAATCAAACTAGCGAATGTCCGGATCATCGACTTCGCGCCGACGCTAGCGTGGCTGTTGAATTTACCGAAGCCCAAAGACGCCGCCGGCCGGGTACTGCATGAAGCCTTGGTTGAATCGCGGTGATTGTGAAAATGGCCGCTCATCACAAGCTCAACTGCTCGATTGGAAGAAATTGCACTCATGGCCGTTAAATCATCCTGGGAACCGCCGGCAGTTGTTTCATTTGAAGATGTGCTCAGGCTCAATGCCGAGGTTATCGCCTTGCAGGATATGTCCATCGATGAAGACGAAGATGTATTTCGCCTTCACGAGCTCGAGATGGACTGGGATATCGGTGTGGTGAGCTACCAACCGAGCGATCGAAGCAGTATCCCAACCGGCCCCGATGGCAAGAAAGTCGGCATCTTCTTGCTCCACGGCGGCGTGTCGGACTTCAAATCCGTCCAGCGTGTTGCCCGCACGCTGGCAGGCAAAATACGCCATCAAAGTCGCCACCCTGACTTTTCCGGGGCGCTATTATTTCCACGATGCCAACCGCGACTGGCCCGACGATGTCGAAAATCCTGACGGCTCAGCGCGCACACCACTTTGGGCTAAGGAAACGAAAATCACCAAGGATCAATACACCGTCGTCAAGGACACGTCGAAGCGCGAGAACTACGGCACGTTGGTGTCACTCGCCGCCAAAGAAGGCACGGAATTTTATCATCGCATGGCTGCTTGGCCGGTAGCCTTCGAGCAAGCGGTGAGAGAAAGTGCACGTCGACAATTTCCCGACGGCGAATTTTCCGTTTACATGCACGGCCACTCCACCGGCGGTCCGTTCGCCATGATGGCGTCACAGCGGGTGGCCAATATCGCCGGCCTGGTCGGCTGGGGCAGTTCGCCGTTTGGCTGGATGTATCCATTGATCAGCGGCGACGACTGGGAGTTTCCATTCAATCAATTGCGGCTACGCACCTGGCGCGACACGGCGCGCTACATGTACGAAGGCATGAAAGATAAAGGCATCGGGTTGCCGATGCTGATCGAGCTCACTTTCGAACGTTGGGAGAGCGCCAAGAAACGGCCCAATTTCAAAGCCGAGGATTTTATCCACAAAAATTCGACCAGCGCGCTTCAAGCCGCCGCGCGCGCTGCGGCAACCCGGTTGAAATTGTCGCACCGGGAAAGTGACGAACTGGTACAACGCTATCTCGGCTATACCAGAGAACTCTCCGGCCCCGGGGTAAAGCCGGTGCCCAACTTTCTCTCCATCCACGGCGTCAACGACGACACCGTCACGCTTGGACGGTGCGAACGCTCCCAGCCGCTATTCGCTAAAATGAATCCCGCGCCGAAAGTGCGCGCGGTTTCACTCGGCGCCGGGATTCATTCTTGGGGTTGGACAGACGAAAAACTGCCGCTGGGTATCGTCCCGTCGGTAGCCAAACTCTGGCACGACGCGATCATGGATGGTTTTTTTCAGAACCTGGAGTGATGGAGTAGTGAAGTGTTGGGTTCTCTGAGTCCAGCCGATCCGACGATTTGAACGGCTTGAACGATTTGAACTGTTTGAACAAATTCATTAGTTTGAAGCCATGGCCGATACGAATCACTTAATCATGACCGCGGTCGGACCAGACCGCGTTGGATTGGTGGAAAAAATCGCTGAATTCATCGCGCGCCACGGCTGCAACATCGAGGACAGTAAGATGGCGGTGTTTTGCGGCGAATTCGCCGTCATCGTTCTGATCAGCGGCGACAGTGGCAAGCTAAAAAAGATCGCCAGCGACTATCGGCAAATCGAAGTCGAGACCGGCCTGACGATCTCCACCAAGATACCGGCTGTTCGCGAAGCCGCGCAATCATTCCTACCCTACAAGCTGACAGCCTCATGCATGGATCATCCCGGGATCGTCTACCGTATCAGCAACGTGCTGAGCAGCATGGGCGTCAATATCGAATCGATGGAGACCAAAACCTACGCCGCGCCGATCAGCGGCACGCCGATTTTTCAACTCGAAGCCAACTTGGCCGTGCCGACGAGAACGAATGTCAATCAACTGCGCGAACGCTTTGCGGAGATTCAGCGAGAAGAGAACATCGATATCGATCTGACCGCGGCGAAAAGTTAGCGGTAAAAAGAGCGGTAAAATTCGTGTCTACCCAAGAAAGGGTCGACGAGAAAACTCATACTCTCGTCAATCTCTAAGACGCCAACCCCGCCTCAAGTCCTTTTTGCCTTTTGCCGAGCCACAAACTATTGACCAGCCACGCTATCGAAATCGGTACAGCCACCAGCGAGATTCCCGTCATCGCCAATCCGATCGCGCCGAGGCCCGCGTATGACCACGCACCGACTTGATCGCCGAGCCGGTAAACCACCGTATCGATAAAACTCTTGGCTTTGTACTTGTCCTCCCGCGGCACGACGGTGAACAGCACCTCGCGGGTCGGTCTGGCGAAAGCAAAATTGCCGGCGCGCCGCGCTACTTGGAAAGCGACCAGCGCGACGATCGTCGGCGTCCAAGCCAGCGCCGCAAAACCGGCAATACTCATCAGCGGCAGGATTGCCAACGTCAGCCCAACTCCGATCCATTTGATAGTACGCCCGGTGAAAAACAGTTGGGCGCCCAAGGTCAGCACATTCACCCATAGATCCACTTGAGCGAAAAATGCCGTGCGCGCGCCGCGGTCGGCGAAAGATTTTCTGGCGATTTCGGCCTGCTGAAAATAAAGAAACGTCGACGTGATGGCGAACAAGAGCAGAAAGAAACTTACGTTGATCAGATAGGGCGACTTAAACGCATGCGCCAGGCCGTTTAGAATCGACCCGCCGATGGGTTCTCCGTCCCGCGCCGCGCCGGGCGTTCGATGGAGTGCTGCGGATAATTCTGACAATCGCCTTACACAGAACACCGCGGCTTCCAGCAGCAGCACCGAGCCCAGCAGCAAATAAGCCGCCGGCACTTGCTTGGCGAAAGCCGCCGTTACGCTGGAGCCGACGATGCCGCCGAGGGTCGCGCCGGCGGCGATAAAACCAAACAACCGCTTGCTTTGCTCGGTGTTGAAAACATCGACCATCAACGCCCAGAACACTGAGACGACGAACAGATTAAAAACCGACGCCCAGATAAAGAACACGCGGCCGATCCAGATATGTTGTTCGGCCGATGAGGCTTGCAGCAGCACAACAAAGATCAACAGATTGAGCGCAAAGAATCGATACGTCCAGGCGATAAACTTTACCCGCGGCAGCCGTGCCACCAGCGCCGCAAAGGGCGGATTGACCGCGATCATGCCGAGCAGCGTCCCGGTGAAAAGCCACTGGAGATTCTCCACGCCGCCGGCCACACCCATTTCATCACGAATCGGCCGAAGAATGTAATAGGAGAAAAGCACCGAGAAAATATAAAGCCACGACCACCCGAGCACCCGCATCTCAGCCGGCTGCACATCGATCACACGCGATAGAACTCGATGAAAAGCTCCGCCGCTTGCCGCCGCGCCAGTTTCCGTCACTGACTCCTCACCACTGAACCTAACTCCTCAAACGTTGTCGATGAACTGCTCCATGCGTTTACGCATTGCCGTATCGGGCAAGCGTCCACGCGCTGCGCCGAGATTGTCGACGACGTACTCAGGACGCGCCATGCCCGGTACGGCACAGGTGATGGCTGGATGAGAGACGATGTATTTCAAAAAGAATTGCGCCCAGGTCGCACAATCGAACTCGCTCGCCCACTCCGGCAACTTCTTACCCTGCACGGCGTTAAAAAGGCGGCCGCGTCCGAACGGCAAGTTGATCATCACCGCCATGCCGCGATCCGGCGCCAATGGAATAATGCGGTCGCCGGCGTCGCGATTATCGAGCGCGTAATCGACCTGAATGAAGTCGAGGCTCTCTTTCTTCATCACCTGTTCGAACTCGCCATACTGATTATCGAATGAAGTCGTCATGCCGACATAGCGAATGCGGCCTGCCGCTTTCATCTCGCGCAGGGTCTTGAGCTGGGTATCGGTGTCGAGCAGGTTGTGCACCGCGATCAGATCGAGCTTGTTGGTGCGGTATTTTTTGAACGATGCTTCGATCTGCTTGAGGCCTTCGTCCCGTCCGACGACTTTGCGCAAGCTCACTTTTGTCGCGAGAAACAGCGAGTCGCGGATTTTGAGCCCATCGACCAATTCACCGACCACAGCTTCCGCGGTGCCATACGACGGCGAGCTATCGATCACCGTGCCGCCGAGCGCCTGGAATTCTTTAATGGTTTCCCGCAGCGGCACTTTCTCAGCGTCGTTTTTGACTTCCTCATAACGGCGCGCCGTGCCGATGCCAATGATCGGAATGGTCTCGCCGGAGGAAGGAATTTTTTTCCGGATCAGCGGTTGTGTCTGAGCGAATAGATCGGACGGCGGTAGTAACAACGAAGCTCCAGCGACTACTCCGGCCTTGATCAAAGTACGGCGATTCAGGTCCATAGCTCTCTCCTTTGCATCGACAGCATGATGTAACACCCGACCTGCACTGTCGCAAGAGTTATGATCCGACCCAAGCGCGCGCCGCTGCCGTTGCGGTCAACCGCCGGGCGGTATTCAAACCGTGCTCGTAAGCTCGCCAAGGAAGCGAAAGCGAAGGCCTGAAGTTCGAGGACTTCGTCGACCTGCGCGCGCTGCGGGAGCTGGAAAAGAAAGGGGCTTTCAAATAACCCGCTAAGAAATTTTTGCCGCCACCAGCACCAGCGGCGCATACGCCCTCCGGGCCCTTGCCCACGCTGCGCACGAGCGGCGCCGGCACTTGAGCATTGAGCTTGTGAATTTCCTGCCACGTCTGCTCCATCATAATGATAGCGCCGGGTCCAGGCGTGAGACTCGCAGCAACGGCCGCAATCGATCGGCCATCCATCTCGATAGGCTGTCCGCGATAGAAAATCACCGCATCGCTATTGAAAGGGCCGTAAAGGATAAGCCTCTCTTGCGGTCCGACATGTCGATTTACCTCGATCATGAACTCGCGATAACTCTTGGTCGCGGCGATCTGCGGAATAACCAAACCGTTGCTGACGAATCCGCATGACGATGGCTTGGATCACTAGCTGGTGCGCCGCTGCGCGCAGGCGGCCCGTCCATAAGCAATAGCCCAAGCCAAACCAAAGCAGCGCCGAGAGCATAACGGCAGAATCAAACTTCCAACCGAAATCGGCCAATTGCCGGGTGATCACCAGAAAGTTGGCGCGATCCTTGGGTTTGAGCGCGGATTCGATGGGAGAAAAAAACCAGCCAGGATTGCGGCCCCACAAATCGCCAAATACGATCAAGAGGAGCATCAGACCAGTAAGCGCAGCGAATACGGCGAGCAAGCGAAAGAAAATTGACCGGATGCCGATGCTACCGACTTGGCGATGAAACCAGTCCGCCAACAGCAAAGCCAGCGCGGGATAGACGGGCAATAGATAGACCGGACGCTTGCCATCCGCAAAGGAAAAAAATACAAACATGACCGCGAACCAAACCAGCTGGAAAAAGCCGATCATCATCGTCGCGCCAATCTTTTTTAAAACAATCCCAAAATAAAAATGGCAAGAACAACCCCCACGGCAATGCCAGCGTGAAAAGATAACCCATGTAGTAATAAACCGGATGGCTATGGCCTGAGCCGCCGAAAAAGCGATTGACGTTTTCAGAGAGCAACTGGCGATCGACGAATCCCTCGCCGCCGCGAGTGATCGCCAAACCATACCAACCGATGATGACGATCAACGCAAGCACCACACCGGGATGAAACGCGAACTTGACAATCAGATCCCAACGCTTTTTAAGCACGAGAAAAATCGCGATCACCAATCCCGGCAACAAAATACCGAGCGGGCCTTTGGCCAAAGTACCGAGTCCGACCAAGCTGTACAAAACAAAATACCAAAGCCGGTTGTCTAAGAAGCCGCGATAGAGCGCGTAAAACAACACCAGGCTGGCGGTGACGAAAAAGCACAGCGTCATATCGACGCGCGCGCTCAGCGCCTGGTCTTGATAGATCATCGTGGTCGCCAGAATCGCCGCCGCGAGCAAACCGACCCCAGCGCCGAACAGTTTTCGCCCAAGCAGATAAATCAACAGAACGCCCAGCGTCGCATAAAGCGCCGACGGAAAACGAATCGTCGCTTCGTTCAGGGTTCCGGTGATTTGATAGGTGAGCGCCGCCGACCAATGAAACAGTGGCGGTTTCGACGGCATCGCCGTTGCCCGCTTGAGTGGAAACAGCCATTCGCCGCGCTGAACGATGTCCTGCACCGCCAGAGCTTCGCGCGGTTCGCCTCTGTCGAACAAAGGCGCGTTGCCGAGATAGGGGAAATAAAGCACGCCGCAGAGCGCGAGAAGCAAGATAACATGAAGCCAAAAACTCCCTCCCGTTTGCTGTACCGTGGTGTTCAGGTGTACGTTAGAGGCCTGCATTAATTATCTCCGTTACCCGCAGTTGATAAAGGAACTTGGCAGTTTTGCGTCGAGGTGTGAAGACCGTCGGCAAGCGCAGTCACGAGCGCGGTATTGCCGCTGTCCAGCGAAGCGAGTACTCGCGCTTCCCAAACAGCCTTCGGATCGACTGGCGTCAGAAAATAATCGTTCCGCTTCGCGCAATAGATTGGCTTTTGATCGATCTGGCGCCGTAAACGATAGGCCAAGACGATGAAATCTTCGCCATCGAGATCTGGGGCGGCAAATAGTGATGTGTTCGCAGCGATCGCCACGCCAATCTGTCTCACAAACGCGAATCTCGCCTGGGCACGTTTGTCGTATTGCAAATTGAAATAGGTCGCCAGCGCCACGGTTATATCGCTGATCAGAACGCCGACGACGAACCACCTGGCTAAGCTCGAGAAGCGTGGCGCGGCGTCAGATGAAAACGAACCTACCGGCGCCTGGCCCGTGCGAACGGAAGCGGCACCGTGAGCGATCAAAGCGTTCAACGCGCGCGCGGCGAGCAACGCGATCGCCGGAAAGATCGGCAATAAATAAACCGGGCGCGTCCGGGCGGCGAGGGCGAAAAAGCAAAAGATCGCGAACCACCAAACATGCAGCAGATGCCCATCGCTATTTTCACGCGTGCCGCGCAGCCAGCGAAGCACGGACCAGAGTAGGGCCAAATTCCATGGCAGAGTCTGATCCACCAACCATATCGCCATTCTGAGATACATTTTGTGCCTGGGAAAAGCGTCACCGCCGATGAACCTATCGACGTTTTCATAGCCGAGTTGCAAAGCGATAAATTTTTCACCGCCGATGGAATAAGCGAGGCCGTACCAGCCGGCGATAATGACAAGCGCGACACCAATCCAAGGCCAGGACCAAAAAGTCAAAAGCGATCGAGGCTGCTTCTCCACCGCGACAAAGCCGACGATCACTAAGCCGATCAACGCAATACCGACTGGGCCTTTGGCGAGCACGGCGCAAACGCTAGCCAAGTAGCAAATAACGCGCGCGGCGCCAGTGCCATCACGGTACCAAAAATAAAACCCCGCGATGGCCGCCGTGACACAAGCGCTAAAGATCATGTCCACCCTGGCTTCCACCGCCGCATGCCAAAAATGATAGATGCCCAAGAGCGCGCCGACGGCGAGCCAGCCGGTCAGCCGGCCACCCATGGCTCGGCCCAGCAAGAAAGTGACGACGACCATAAGCCCGGCGCCGATTGCCGACGGCAGTCTTACAATAAAATCACTCTCGCCAAAAACCATCGCCGCGGACGCAGCGATCCAATGAAAAAGCGGCGGCTTAGAAGGCAATTCGCCGTTGCGAAAGGGCAAAATCCATTGCTGGTTGTGCACGATCTCTTGGACGACCAGCCCCTCGCGAGCCTCCCCGCGATGCAAGATCGGCGGCGACAACAGCAGACGCAGCAGCAGGCCCGCGAAAATCAAAGCGAACAGCAGTTTATCGCGGATTTCCAGGCCGCCGGTTTCCTTCAATGCATTATCCTACTATTATAATTGTATCGCCGGTAATGATCTTCAAGTCGCTTGCGGCCCGATTGCCGATTTCGCAAGGCATCCGCGCGCTACGACTTATTCGTCCACCTTCCTGCGACCGTCCTTGATATCACGCGCAATTTCGCGCGCCAAATTTTATGGCTGTTTATCGGCGAGAGGCGATAGTCCGATCCGTCCAGACAAAATTTGCCGCTTCGCCGGGTAAAGTAACGCAAATGCATGGCCGCGAGCTTTCCGGAAAATTACAAATTTGAAAGGTTGGCAACCAGAGCTAAGGCGCCGAAGCGAGAGGCAGATAGAGCGTGAAGATCGAGCCTCCGCCCGGATTGGCCGAAGCCTCAACCCACCCTTGATGAGCCTGGACGACTGCTCTGACCAGACTCAAGCCAAGGCCGAGACCACGCTGCGAACGGCTCTTATCGCCGCGGTATAACCGATCCCAAATTCGCGGCAGTTCGTCGACCGGTATGCCGACGCCGGTGTCGCGAACGAGCAGCATCGCCTGCTGTTCAACGCGCGCGACGTCGATCTCAACGCGCCCGCCGCTCGGCGTATATTTGATCGCGTTATCGACGAGATTGGCCACCACCTGGCGCAGCCGAGCGCGGTCGGCTCGCAAGGTGATATCCTGTGGCACGTGGGTTATGACGCCGACCTTCGCCTCGTCGGCGACATGCTCGTAGAGATCCGTGACTTCATGAATCAGCGCGGCTAGGTTCACGTCTTCGAGGGAGAGGTTCATCGTGCCGGTCTCAGCCTCGGAAATATCCATCAACGTGTTGAGCATCGTCATGATGCGATCCGACTCTTCCAAACAGTCCGCCAGCGCTTCGCGACAGACTTCCGGGTCGGCGTCAGGCCGTAGCGCCAGCTCCGCTGTACCGCGCAGTCGGGTGATCGGTGTGCGCAGATCGTGCGCGACGTTGTCCAACGCCTCTTTCATGCCGCCAATCAAAGTCTCGATCCTGGCCAACATTTGATTGAACAGAACGATCAGTTGATTGATCTCATCGCCGCCCTGATTGTCGGGAACCCGAGCGTCGAAGCGGGCGGTATCGATGATCGACCGAGTAACGTTACTTAGACTGCGCAGCGGCCGCAGCGCCCGCACAGCAAAGTACGCGCCGCCGGCCACACCGATAAATATCATCGGAATGATGGTCGCGAGCAGCGTGTCGCGAAAGCGCTCCAGCACCTCCTCTCGATCCTGGATGCTCTTGCCGACCTGCAAAACGTTATTGTCGGGAAGCCGCACGGCTAAGACTTCCAACAAATCGCCGTCGCGCTTCGATGAATAATATTGCCATTGATCGATCAGCGGCACCTTTTGCGGATTGGTAAAATCGAACGTCTCCCAGAGCCGTGGGTTGCCGAGGAAATTCGTCGCGTTCGCCGCATTGGTTACGCGTGCGAAAAACGAATTGCGCCGGCTCGGGCGGCGCTGCTCGCGGAATTTGCTTTCGAGCGCCGGGACGCCGCCGGTCTCGACTATAGACGCATATTCACGCAACCGTGACTGAATCGCGCTGCGCTGGTCGCGAATGGTCGAAAATACGAACAGATAGGATACCGACAACAGGACTAAGGAACTGACGATGAAGATTCCCGAGTACCATGACGTGAGGCGAAAGCCGAGTGTTCTGAAAAAGAATCTATTGAATTTTAAGGGCATAGCCCACACCCCGGTGCGTGTGAATCAGCTTGTTGTCGAAATCGCGGTCCAGTTTGTTGCGCAAGCGCGATACTAACACATCGACAACGTTGGTCATCGGGTCGAAATCATAACCCCATACATGCTCGATAATCATCGTCTTCGATACCACTGTGCCGGCATTGCGCATGAGATATTCGAGCAAAGCGAACTCGCGCGGTTGCAAATCAATTTTGCTAACCGCGCGTTTGACCTCACGAGTGAGCAAATCTAGGGATAGCTCGCCCACGGCTAACCGGGTCGGTTCGGTTTCGTGGTTGGCCCGGCGGATTAACGCTCGCACGCGGGCTAAAAGCTCAGCGAAGGAAAACGGTTTAGTTAGGTAGTCATCACCGCCCGCCTGAAGTCCTCTGACACGATCGTCGACGCTGCGCTTAGCGCTCAAGATCAGCACGGGAGTATGAATCTTGGTTTGCCGCAGTCGCCCGATCACGCTTAACCCATCGAGCTTGGGGAGCATGATATCCATGACCGCGGCGTCATAGGACTCGGACAGAGCGAGATGGAGCCCGTCTTCGCCATCGTCGGCATGGTCAATGGCAAAACCCGCCTCTTTCAAGCCCCTCGTCACGAACGCGGCAATTTTCTTGTCGTCTTCGACGACTAGGACGCGCATGGATAAGTCACCGACATCAATTACATTCATAGTTACCTTTAAAGACGCATGGAACTCAACCCAGGGCGCGCCGGCGCATTAATCCGGCAGCGATCGCATGGGTCAGAGAAGTTGTTAGCGAGTAACCCACCGAACCTTACCGAAACATTTCAGCAAGATTACATTCCTGAAAGGTGCGCCAAAGGCGCAGATTTTCGCGCGGGAAAGGGTTAACGGTTGAGTGCTGTCCAGCGCTTCAAAAGCTTTGACTAAGCCGTGGGAGTGGCTAGCCGATGACGACGGCAGCGATCAACAAGTTTTGGTATTGGCATTTTTCCGCAGCCCCCATGAACTCAACAACTTTCCGAAAGCAACGAGATTGTGAACATAAAAGAACGGTTTGATTTTATTCTCGCCGACAAACGCTTGCCTTGGTTACTCTGCGCCAGCTGTCTGCTAGTGATCTTTTATCATCTCGGCGCTGCCGCCCTGTTCGAGCCCGATGAAGGCAGAAATGCCGAGCGCGCGCGAGAAATCTTGGTGCTCGATAATTGGGTCATCCCCCATGAAAATTTTCTGCCGGCGTTGGACAAGCCTGTCTTCTTATATTGGTTGATCGCGATTGCTTACAAAGTTTTGGGCATCTCTGAGTGGTCGGCGCGGCTACCTTCGGCGCTGGCGGCGCTTGGTTGTCTCTTTGTCCTCTATCGGTTTGCGCGCATTCATTGGGGCCTTTGGGAAGCCTTGTGGGCCGTTCTGGTTTTAACCACCGGCGTAGAATTTTTTATTTTTTCCCGGCTCGTCATCTTCGATATGACGCTGACATTTTTTACCACCATCGCCCTGTGCGAATTCTACTCGGCGGCACAGGCCGAGAATAAAAATACCAGACGGCGCCATTGCCTGCTCATGTATGGCGCAATGGCACTGGCCACCCTACTCAAAGGTCCCATCGGCGTCATGATTCCCGGCATGGTGTTCTTTTTCTATCTGCTACTCACCCGCAGATGGCGTCTGCTGTCGCAAATGGACGTGGCGATCGGCGCGTTGGTTTTTATCTCAATGGTTGCCCCATTGTACGTGTGGGCCGAAGCGAGGAGTCCGGGCTACCTACGCTATTTTTTGTTAGAGGAAAACTATCTCCGTTTTCTTACGCCACATTTCCATCGTAGCAAAACTTGGTATTACTATTTTTTAGTCGTCGCCGCCGGCTTCGCACCGTGGAGCGTCCTCATTCCATTCATTGTCAAAGACTTGCGCAAAAAGGCGATGGACGACGGGAGTCTCTACTTGATTCTCTGGGTCGCAGTGCCGTTCGTTTTCTTCACCTTGTCCAACTCAAAACTACCCCATTACATTCTGCCGATCTTTCCAGCGTTAGCGATACTGACGGCAAAAACACTCACGGCAATTGTCGGCGACACCTCAGCCAGGTCGCGGTGGCCGCTGACTCTACCCCTTCTCACTATAGGCCTATGGGTGGGTTTCTTGATCGCTGGCTCAGTCTGGGCCAGTCGACTGCCTCATCAGATTCGCCCAATCGTGAGCCAGACCGGGCCATCGATCTGGGCTTTCGGAGGAATGCTCGCTGTTGTGTTGGGAATCTTCGCCTTCGCCGGCAGTCTGGGCAAGTGGCGGGAACAGCGACTCGTTTATTTGTGTTACTGCTGTAGCACAATTATCTTTGCGCTTTTAATGGGGCACATTGCTGTGCCAGTGTCCTACGAACGTTCGGCTAAACAACTCGCCAAAAACGTGGCACCCTTCATCAACCTCGAGCATCAGCTCGCCTTCTATGACGGCTATCTGACCGGGCTCCCGTTTTATCTTCGCGCCAAACAGCCGATTTGGGTCGTCTGGTCCGGCGAGAAAACCATCATCATGCACAATATCTACGTGGCGGAGAAGCAACCGCCGCCCGCCACCGGCTACGGACCGGTGCTTTTTACTTTTGACGAATTTACCAAAGAGTGGAAAGAATCCAAGCAGCCTTTGTTGGTTTTCATCAAAGACAAGAACATCTCCCGACTAGCCGAATCCGGCGCAGCACCGACGAAGACGCTTACCAAAACAGACGAATACAGCATTGTGACGAATCGCTGACGGCAACGCTTTAGCGCGGCTTCTTAAAGAGACACTGCTAGGATGGGAGCCGAAAAAAATATTTGACCGTTCACCGCAGAGGCGTCGAGAAAGCCATTTTTCGAGCTCGCCGCTTTTGCGGTGACAATCTTTTCACTTTTTTCCGAGCGCGTCTGGATTCAACACGTTATTCGGCTTGCCGGCGGCGAAGCTGACGATGTCGTCGACCACGGTCGCATAGTACTCCTCGTAGCTTTCACGCGTGACATAGCCGAGATGTGGCGTACAGGTGACGTTGGCCATCTTGATCAACGGCTCATCGGCTCCCACCGGCTCTTTGTCGTAAACATCGACGGCGGCAAAACCAGGCCGGCCCGCCTTGAGCGCATCCACCAACGCGCCCTTTTCAATCAGACCGGAGCGGCTGGCGTTGACGATCAATGCGGTTGGCTTCATGCGCGCCAAATCGTCGCGCTTGACGATGCCGCGGGTGTCCTTATTGAGCGGCAAGTGGAGACTGACAATATCCACTTCCGCAAAGAAATCCTCGCGGCTCTTGGGGACTTCGAAGCCCGCGGCTTTCGCCCGTCCCGTCGATCCCTCGCGCCCCCAGCAAATCACTCGCGCGCCGAACGCCTTACCGACCGCGGCGACGATACTACCGATTTTTCCATAGGCATAAATGCCGATGGTTTTGCCTTTTACACCGATGCCGACGGTCGACTGCCATTGGCCGCTTTTCAGCCGGTTAACTTCCAAAGGCAAACTGCGCAGCGCGGAAAGAATCAGTCCCCAAGTCAGCTCCGCGGTCGCGCTCGAGTTTCCCGAACCGCCCGCAGACACGACAATTCCCTTCTCCGTGCACGCCTCCAAATCGATGTGGGCCGCGGCGCGCCCGGTCTGGCCGATGAGTGTCAATTTCGGCAACTGCTCAATCACCGCGCGGGGAATAAATGACCGCTGCTGGGTGAACACCGCGACATCGGCGTCTTTCAGTTTAGCAACCAGGCTCGCAACATCGTTCGCCGTATCCGAGTAAACAACCACATCGTGGCCGGCCAACTTCGGAAAACACTTCAAAGTTTTGAAAGCATTTTGATAGTCATCGATAACCGCGATTTTCATCTGTTCCGTCTCCTTCTTTTGATTCCCTTTGGACCTTCCTATTACCCCAACTGCAATCCGGAGGGCAACCACTGCGCTTAATGCGGCTAATTCTTCGAGTCCGAATCTGTGCTAGCTCGGTGACCCTTGCGCCCTTGGTGGCCAATCCCCTCTTTTCAACTCGGCAAGATAGTCGCGCAGTCCCGCTTCCAACTTGTACTCGGGATTGAAACCTAACTCTGTTCGCGCCCGTGTGATGTCCATGCGCGGGCGCGCCGGCGTGAGCTTGCCGCGTTTCATGCTGATGCCGGAAAAAATCGCCTGCAGCGCAGCTTCGACGTGCTCGACCGTCGTCAGCGTGCCGCTGCCCAAATTGTAGACGTTATGCGGCAACGGCGAGGTGTGTACGGCGAGCGCGATGCCATTGGCTAAATCCTTTACATAGATGAAATCGACGGTCTCGTAAACTTTGAGCTCCACCGCTCTGTTTGCCATTGCGTCCCACACTGCCTGCTGGACTGCGACGCCCGGTCCGCCGGCGACGGAATGATAGCCGTACACGCCGGCAAAGCGCAGCAACGCCAACTCGATCTTGTGTTTCGCCGCGTATGTTCTCAGCACATGCTCGCAGCCGATCTTCGACGCGTTATAGACGCGGTCGCGGCAATCCATCGGTGAATCTTCACGCAGCAGCTCTTTGGGATCTTCGCCGCTGTAGACCGCCTGAGTGCTGGCATGAATCAGCTTGCCCACACCGGCGAGGCGCACAGCTTCGGCAACGTTGATCGCCGCAACCAGATTGACTTGAAAGCCGGCGTAAACATTGTTGATGTTCGCCTCGCCCACCGAGGCGGCCAAATGAATTACGCAATCTGGCCGCACCGTCTGAAACGCATCGATCAGCGCTGCCAGATCGCGAATGTCGCCGCGAATCACCGGCAAATCTTTCCCCGTTACATGGCGAATGTAATCCGGCCGCGGCGCGAAATCGAAAAACGTCACGTCATCGCCACGGTCGAGCAACTCCTTCGCCGTGTGAGTGCCAATCAATCCGGCACCAGTAATCAGAACTCGCATCGCCGCCTCCAAAGTCTCGAAGCCCGTTCAACGTTCAAAAGTTCAAGGTCGGATTCGGATTCTTTCGTTGAACGTTGAAACCTGAGCCCTCGAATGACCCGTCATTCGTCAACTTTCAACTTATAAAACCGCCGAGGATTGTCGAACAAAATCTGCCGTGGTAGCGACTCGGGCAAATCTTTGCGATTGATTAGCGTATCGATATCGCCGCTAAACTCATCCCAGGGCCGCTCGTGGGGGAAGTCGGAAGCCCAAAGCAACTGTCCGGCGCCGATCAGCTCCGCCACCGTCGCCAACGTTTTCTCTTCACGCTCGCAAGCGTAGAAGAGATTGCCGCCGGACATGATCTCGCTCGGCGATTGTTCGGTCTGATGCGGCCAACGGCTGCGCCGGTGCTCCCAACTTTCGTCCAAGCGGTCCGCTAAATACGGCACCCAACCGCAGCCCGATTCGAGGTAGGCAACCCGCAGCTTGGGAAAGCGCTCGAACACGCCGTAGATCATCATGCTGGTCAACTGCTGCATCTGCGCGAATGGATGGCTCAGAGGATAAACACCGGCGAACGATTGCACATGATCCAGTCCCAACTCCACCGCCGGGCCGCTGTGCACCGCCAACGGCACGTCGAGTTTCTCAGCCATATGGTAAATGGGATCGAACTCAGACAGGCCCAAACCACGCATCGGACTCATCACACCAGGCAGCATGCCGGCAACCATGCCAAGCTCGCGCACAGCGCGTTCCAACTCTTTGGCCGCTTCCAGCGGCTCCTGCGTCGCCAGTAACGCGACGCCTTGAAAGCGCGGACTCACACTCAAAAACTCATGATGCAGCCAGTGGTTGTAAGCCCGCGCCAAGCCGACCGCCCAATCATGGTCGCGCTGCAAACCAATATTCAAACCTTCGTTGGGATAGAGCACCGTAAGTGCGATCTCCGTTGCATCGAGAAAGCGCGTCCACAGCTCAACGCTTGGATGCTCACGCTGATGCGGCGACAATGCGCCGCGCGCCCAGCCATCCCAGGCAAACAGTGGATACTCCCGCTTCCCCGGCACCGCGCGAAACTCCGGCGGCAGAAATTCCCGCAGCTCATGATCCTTTTCAAGAATGTGTCCGTCGGAATCGATGACTGGATAAGATCGCCTCATACCTTTTTCTCCAAATCTGTTCGATCGGCGAAATGCAAATGCTCCACCGCTCTTCTACTACCGGCTTCTCGTTCACGTCAACATGAGTACACGATTAGTGCCGCTACAAAACGAAAAAGTTGACAAGGCGTCCGATTAACAATACAACCCGGGCAATGTCATCGAAATCCAACATTGGTAAGTAGGTAGACCAAGTTAGTCGGTAGTTAGCTGACCGTGAAACTTCTTGTTCTTCTCGCAATCGTAGTCGCTCTCGGCGATGTATCGGCCGCAGAGAACGCGCGGGAGCGGCCACCTTTGCCGTATCTTGACTGGGATGCCTGCCCGTTTGAGTGCTGCACGTACCGTGATTGGATAGCGAACGCGCCTCTGAAGGTGTACGAGACGCGAAGCGTGAAGGGAAAAGTTGTTTTCGAGGTAAAGCAAGGTGAATCAGTACGTGGTGTCACAGGTGTGGTCATTACCCACCACTACGGAGTGTCAAAGGTGCTAAAGCCAATTACACTCGGCTATCCGCTGAAAGGTGACAAGCCTGTGCTATCACTGCAACCTGGGGAACTGCTCTACACATTGCACTATCTTGGCGAAGGCGTTGATCTGTTCTGGTACAAAGGTAATTTGTATTCGGACCAAATTTCCGCACGCGATCCCGATACCGACCCGCCTCCACCTGATCTCAATGTGCAGGTAATCTCTGTTCCACAGAATAACTGGTGGGTCAAAATCCAGAACCGGAACGGAAAAACCGGGTGGAGCCGTGAGACTGAAAAGTTCGACAAAATGGATGCCTGCGGTTAGGCGGGCTAACGCCCAGGACGAGCGGAACACCCACCGTCTGCGCTGCTGGGTTCTCGCGTCGCTTCGCTCTTCGTTGCCCGCTCATCTGGACCGGTTAGGCCGGCAGAGAATTCAATGAAGCGATTTGCCACTTCATCTGTTGTTGGCTTCGCTGCAACTATTGTCGCAGTCATCGTAGCATTCGCGCTTGCGCGATCCGTCCAAGCGGTTGGGATTTTCATTGCGCCCGCTGCATTAGTCGTCCCCATCATTGGGCCGCTGGTTCCAGATGGATTTGCTTACTGGATTGACCCAGAGGCTGGATCTCGTAGAGACACCAACGTGCTCCTTATCATTAACCATTGAATAAGGGAGGAACTCACAATGGCCAACTCGATTTCCATCCATCCCGCAGTAGATCAGGGCATAAAGACCGCGGCAGCGAACTTTGCCGGCGGCACGTTGCTCTGTCACTGCGCCGATAAGAAAGTCGCTGTTTCGATCAAAGGCCAATGCGCGCACAATCATGTTTGCGGCTGCACCAAGTGCTGGAAGCCTGCCGGCGCGTTGTTCTCCCAGGTGGCAGTCTGTAGCCGTGAGAATCTGACCGTGACCGTTAACGCGGACAAGTTAAAAGTCGTCGATGCCAATGCGGTCATCAAACGCTACGCTTGCAGCGGTTGCGGTGTGCACATGTACGGTCGCATAGATAATACCAAGCATCCATTGTACGGCTTTGACTTCATCCACACCGAACTGTCCGCCGAACAAGGTTGGGCGCCCCCGGAATTTGCGGCGTTCGTCTCGTCAATCATCGAGTCTGGCGCCGATCCCGCCAACATGAGCGCGGTCAGAGCGAGACTGAAAGAATTGAAACTGGAACCCTATGACTGCCTGTCGCCGCCGCTGATGGATGCCATCGCGACGCATACGGCAAAGGCGGTGCTCGGCCGTGGATAGTGGCGCAGACACGAACTAGTCCCGCCGTGAATAACCGTGCCAGGGGAGATTTTGGATTCTTCTCTGCTTGCGCTTTTCTTCGCTTGGACAAAGGTGAGAGTGCCGCCATGGAAAAAAAACCTTATCACCTCGCCATAGCATGCTTGGTTGCGACGCTCCTGCTCACGGCTGGTCCAAAAGCCGAAGCGCAAACGAATCAAGTTACGAGCATTAAGACGCTCACACTAGGGGGCGTTTTCCAAGAACCTCGCGAGCCGGTGGAGGAGCACTTTCGCCCTTTGGCGGCCTATGTGGCGCGCCGGCTGTCCCCGTCGGGGGAAACTAAGGGAGCGGTGATCGTCGCTCCTACTGCGGCGCAAATGATGAAGTTGCTTGAAGAGAAGCGTGTCGATTTCTACATGGAAAGTCCTTATCCCACCTATGTGATAAACCGTTTGGGCACCGCCACGCTACTGCTCAGACGTTGGAAAGGTGGGATGGCAGACTATCGCAGTCTCATCTTCACCGGCAAAGAGAGCGGTATCGCTCGGCTCGAGGACCTGCGCGGAAAAATCATCGCCTTCGAAGACCCAGGGTCGACCTCCGGTTATTTTCTGCCCAAGCTCTTTCTGCTCAAGAAAGGCTTTTCGCTGGTGGAAAAACCGAGTCTTGCAGCCAAAGTCGCCGCCGGCGAGATCGGCTATACTTTCACCGGGACTGAAAAGAATGTCGCCAGTCTCGTGCTACAAAAGAAGGTGGCGGCGGGAGCCTTCAGTAGCGACGATCATGAGAAATTGGACGATAAAAGCAAAGCGGCGATCGCGATCCTCGGCGAAAGCGAATCGATGCCCCGCCATCTCGTTTCGGTGCGCAAGGATCTACCAGAGCCAGTCATAAAGCGTCTCAAAGAAATCCTTCTCAGCATGCATCAAGACGACGAAGGGCAGAAAATCCTCCGACAAACCGGTAACACGACCAAATTCGATCCCCTGCCGGGCGGCGAGGAATCAGTCAGGCGGAAACTGGTGGAACTGTATCGCCCACGGAGCAATAAATAATCGGCTCGCAAAGCGACTCGTACATTGACAGCCCGACTTCGTTCCGTCTAATTTTCTTTCGACCTAATCTGAAAGGAAATGAGTGATTAATACCCTACAATTCATATCGCTCGCGGGTAAAAGCTATAGGGCGCTTGTTAGAAAATGACAACACGCAAAGCTCGGACTTTGATCGCGAAATCTACAATCAGTGAGTCTGCGCCAGTCAATCAATTCCGGCCGCATCCGTGGCACGGCCTTCCCGTCGGTTCTAAACCGCCCGAACTTCTCAACGCCTACATCGAGATCACGCCGTTTGACTTGATGAAGTACGAAGTGGATAAGGTCTCCGGCTACCTGCGCGTCGACCGACCGCAGCGCTCATCGGCACAGCCTCCGACACTCTACGGTTTCATTCCTCGGACCTACTGCAGCGAGCGCGTGCGCAGACTGGCGCCTGGAGCGAAACGCGGCGACGGCGATCCGCTCGACGTCTGCGTGCTCAGCGAACGGACTATCGCGCGCAACGAAATCATTGTGCGCTGCCGGGTCATCGGCGGCTTACAAATGATCGATCACGGCGAAGCCGATGATAAAATCATCGCGGTACTGGAAAACGACTATGTGTGGGGCCAAGCCCGTAACATCGACAACGTTCCCTCCGTCTTCATCGAGCGTCTCCAGCACTATTTCCTGACCTATAAGCTCGTCCCAGGAGAACGCGCCAAAATCCGCATCGCCAAGGCGTACGGCAGGAATCATGCGTTGAACGTAGTGCGCGCATCGATGGCGGACTACGAGGACAATTTCTAACAGGTGCTCCAAGCTTCGATAGCTTTCACCGAGGAATCCGTGAGCAAACACTCCATTAAGCTTTTGGCAGTCTTTATCGCGGCAACATGTTTAATTTTGCCATCTTGCAATCGTTCGAAAGCGCTTTACCTTGTTCCTATCGGCACATTCGACGGCATTTCGATGGAAGAACTGAAGCGTCATTACCAACAGAAGTTTGCTATCAACGTTGAAGTTCTACCCCTGCTGCCTTTTGACCAGACAACTTTTAGCTCAGCGCGAAGACAGTTGATCGCCAGGAATTGGTGTCCCAAATCAAGCGAAGCTATCCCAAGGAGTCGACCAATAAGAATGCCGTCATCATCGGGCTGACCGATGGCGACATGTACATCGATAAAATGAATTGGCAGTTTGCCTTTGGTTACCGGGCGGAAAATCGATTCGCTGTCATTGCAACTGCGCGCATGAACCCGGTGAATTTCCGTGAGCCAGCCGATCTGAAACTGCTGGCCAGCAGATTACGAAAAATGATTACCAAGAATATCGGCATCCTGTACTTCGATAAAGAACAGAACTCTAACCCTCGGAGCGTTCTATACGACAACGTGATGGGCCTTGAAGAACTAGACAGCATGGGCGAAGATTTTTGAGGCGCTAAGTTTGCCGCATCGATCGCGAAGTCGGAGGTCACCCCATGAAAGCCATCCGCATCCACGAATTCGGCCAGTCGGACGACGTTCTCAAATACGAAGATGTCCCGGTGCCGGAGCCGAAGCCTGGCGAAATTCTCGTCAAAGTTGAAGCGGCTTCGCTCAATCGTGCGGACCTTGGTCTGCGCAAAGGGACGTACCGAATCGCCGCCGACGCGCTGCCGGTGATACCTGGGCGTGAATTCGCGGGAACCATCGCAAAACTTGGCGCCGGCGTAAATGAATTCACGGTCGGCCAGCGCGCGGTTGGCTATCCGAGTCTCGGCGGTTACGCGGAATACGCCGTGGCAAAAACATCCGAAGTCAGACCCGTGCCTGAGGGCGTCACGACAACGCAGGCCGCAGCGCTGCCAACGGCTTCGCTCACCGCATGGTTCGGTCTGCGCACCGACGGCGATTTGAAATCAGGTGAATGGTTGCTGGTTCATGGCGGCAGCAGCGGTGTCGGCGTCGCGGCGATTCAAATCGCCAAACATCTCGGCGCCAAAGTCATCGCCACTTCCGGCAGCGAAGTAAAGTGCCGCAGACTCCGCGCCCTCGGCGCCGACGTGACCATCGATGTTTCGGCAAACGATTTCGCAGTGGAAGTCATGCGCGTGACAAAAGATCGCGGCGTCGATGTCGTGCTGGAAATGATCGGCGGCGAGGTTTATCAGAAGAGTTTGCAGGTGCTGGCACCCGGCGGCCGCTTGTTCTCCATCGGCGGCGCCTTCGGTCCGATTCCCGATCCGCCGCCGACTCTGACGGATGGGCGTAAAGCCACGCGCTTTTCGATCACCAATTATCTCAAGGCGAAGCCGGAAGAATTCAAGCAGCTCGACAATATCCTGCAGCTGGTTCAAGAAAAGAAACTCGACGCCGGCATCGGCAAGATATTTCCGTTAGCTGAAACCCGCGCCGCCCAGCGCTATCTCGAAGGGCGCGAGCACTTCGGCAAAGTCATGTTGTCGATGTGATAAACAAGTCACGGACCACCAATTCTATCGACGGGATTTGTGACCGAGTCCTCTTCCCCCGATGGGGAAAAGTTAGCGTAGGGGTGACTTTCGGCGCCTCCTGAGTCCGGCCTACTCACTTCAATCTCCGCGCTCAAATCCCCCTGGCCGCTTTTCGCTTCGTCTGCTAAAATGGCTGCGTGGAAAGCTCATCGGACAAGGGCAAGACCGCTTCCGTACAGGCGGCTAACGCCAACTTCGACTTAGCGACGCTGACCGACGAAGAGTTACTCGGAACGCGTATTTGCGATCTCAAGCTCAAGATCGCCGGCACGGAACTCGAATCCCGCATCGACAAATTCTACGCCGAGCTCTCGGCCAAAGGTATTTCGTTCAAACCGATCTGTTATCTCGGCGACGAATGGTTTTGCCCCGAAGGTTCGACGACCATCGCCATCCCCTTCTACCTGGCACATCCGCGTTTAAAAAAACTCGAAGCGAAAATGATGATGGAAGTTGAAGGCGACACCGAACCGTGGTGTCTGCGTCTGTTGCGCCATGAGATGGGCCACGTGCTCAACCACGCCTATCTGTTCGGCAAGGACAAACGTTGGCAACAACTTTTTGGCCCGCCGTCGTTGGAATATTCCGAAAGCTTTCGCGCCCGTCCCTACAGCAAGCGCTTCGTGCGCCATCTCGACGGCTACTATGCCCAAAGCCACCCGGAGGAAGACTTCGCCGAAACCATCGCCATCTGGCTCACTCCGGACATCGACTGGCGCCATCAATACAAAGGCTGGAAGGCGCTGGAAAAACTCGAATATGTCGACGACTTGATGCAGCGGCTTGCCGGCAAGCCGCCGCTGGTCTTTTCCAAAGCCAAGATCAGCGATGCGTCGCGCCTACGCTCCCGCCTGGAAGCCCATTATAAAAGGCGGCGGCGCACTTATGCCGAGGAGTTCCCGGATTTTTTCGACGCCGATCTTAAACGGCTTTTCGCCGAAGCCAACGGCTCACCCCACGGCGAGCGCGCGGCGGCATTTTTGCGTCGCGCCAACAAATTGATTCTCAATGCCGTATCCGCCTCCACAGGCGAGCCCAAGTTCACGATTAGCCGGTTGCTGCGCGCGCTCACCGAGCGCTGCGCCGAGCTCGATCTGCGGCTCCGGGAAGAATCCGCCGCCGTGGAGATCGCCGCTTATCTGGCGACGCTGGCGTCGCATTATCGTCTGACCGGCAAGTTCAAGGATCGCTAGCCGATGGTTCGCACTAAGAAACGTTACAAAGTCCTCGTGCTATTCGGCAGCGCCGGCACGCCGCCGGCGGATCAAGATTTCAGCAAAGAACTAAAGACCGATGATTTCGCCGCCGAAGCCCATGTGATCGCCGCGCTCAAACAACTCGGCCACGAAGTGCGCACCCTCGGCATCTGGAACGAAGCGTCGCTGATCATCGACGAGATCAAAGCCAACCCTCCCGACGTGGTGTTCAATCTCACCGAACATTTCAACGAAGTCTCCGCCTACGACCGCAACGTCGCCGGACTTCTGGAAATGATGGGCGTGCCTTACACGGGTTCGACCCCGACGGGGCTGACTCTGTGCAAGAACAAGGGTATGGCAAAAGAACTCCTCGCCTATCACAAAATTCGCGTGCCGAATTTCGCGGTCTATTCGCCCGGCGCGACGATCAAACGGCCAAGCCGGCTCAAGTTTCCGCTGTTCATCAAACCGGCCGAGGACGAAGCGTCCTACGGCATCTCATTGGACTCGTTTGTCGAAACTGACGAAGCGTTCGAGGATCGGATTCGTTTCATTCATGAGCGCATGAACCAGCCCGCGCTAGCGGAGGAATTTATCGAAGGGCGTGAAATTTACGTCAGCTTGCTCGGCAACGAAAGTTTGCGCGTGTTTCCCTTTCGTGAAGTGATCTTCACTCAAATGCCGGACGATCAGCCAAAATTTTCCACGTTCAAAGCCAAATGGGATGACGCCTACCGCAAACGCTGGGGCATTCAAAACGTCTTCGCCGAACCGTTTCCCAACGGCGCCGACCAACGCATCGGAAAAATCTGCAAGGCGGTTTACCGCGCGCTGCGCATTCGCGGCTACGGCCGCATCGACCTGCGCGTTACCCCGGCGGGAGAAATCGTTGTCCTCGAAGCCAATCCCAATCCCAATCTCGACCGCGACGACGAGTTTGCCCAGTCGGCCAGCAAAGCCGGCGTCAGCTTTCCGCGCTTGGTGCAGCGAATTGTCAAATTGGCGTTGACGGCGAGTCATTGAGGATTCGCCTCAATGACGTGCTTGCTCCATGCGCTGTGTCAATTCAGCCATTCTTTGACGTTGCCTTTCATCACCTCATCGAGCATTTCTTTACAATCTTTGATCGCCGTATCCATCACCTTGGAATTGTCCTTGTGAGACACGCCTTGTCTGACCGCGCTGTGAAGCGCGCGCACGACCTCCATCAGGTGTTCATCCAACTGTTCAATGTTAGCTACTGCTTGCGGCATATTTCCTCCTGTGTGGATTACATGTAACGACGGCCTTTGTTTGGATCGGGAACCGTCAACCCCATCTGTGTGAGGATCGGCCCGACTTCGTTGATATAGTCCTGGCGCGCCTGGTCATTGGACCGGCGCTTAAGACCCCAGTACCGATAGCGCTCGGATTTGATCGAGGCGCTACGGCCGAACATATCGAGGGCGCGCACGTACCAGTAGTCGACCGCCTTTTGCGTCCTTGCCTTTCCTTCATCCCCCGATTGAATCAGTTCGAGGGTTTTGTTGTAGCCATACTCGATGTGGCCGAGTTCCTCAGTGACAATGTCGGGAAGAATCCGCTGTAGCGGCAGGTAACTACAATCGTAAAATTCCTCCAATTGATAGCGGCCAACCCGGTCGATCAAAAAACCAAAAACCGCGTTGTCTTCCCAAGTCGTGATCAAGCCGCGAAACGTGTCGACGAAGCGCTTCTCATTGGGTTGGCTCAACACGAACGACACATCGACGCCGATATCACCGGCGACGCGGGCGACTTTGCGAAAGTGATCGATCTCTTCCGCCGCAGTGCGCGCGATGATGAGTTGGTCCAGCTTCGTCGGCGCCGCCGGTAACATGGTCTCGACGTAAAGATGCGGTCCACCGATCTCGCAGTCCGCTTGTATGGCCAACACATGGCCCAAAAGTTCTTTATACTCTGGGTCCATCTTGTCGAAATCTTTTGCTTCGATTTTGTCCGTAAACATTTATCCCTCCACGCTCGCAAGTATTTAATTCAACTATGAGCAAGAGGGATGCCAGTAAGAGCTTGCCGCTTTTTTGCGAGGGAAAATGTATCTGGCCGCGACTTACCTTCTCACTTCTGCGAGAATCTCCCACCTCGATTCTTACCGATAAGAAGATTTGCGAAGGCGAAAAGAATACTCGTGTAAGTCTATACTCGATTTGGACGAAAGCGGATTAGGTGGCTTAGGCCTTATCGTAGATCAGCACGGGTGCCTGTTCATCTTGCCATGACTTCTCATCAAGTATCGCCGCCGCATTGAGATCGTCCGGCATCGCGACTTGATCATCGACCCACTCTCTCAACAGCTCGCTACCATTGATCAAGTCAATCGCGAGCCGGTCGTGCTCGTATTCATACGGAAAGTCACGCCAGAGATCATAATCGGGTCGAAGAATACGCAGTGCTTTGAATGCCAACGCCATCAGTCGCCAAGGTCGGAACCATTCATGATCGTAACCCGGACCGTCGACGTGGACTTGAATGCCCGCGCATAGCTTACCGGCGTGTTTGTGGAAGGTCGGTTCAAACCAGCACTCGCGCAGGCGGCAGCCGCGCAGCCACTCGGGCGCCAGGGATGCCATCTTTTTCAACAACGCGCGTGGGTCGATGTCCGGTGCGCCGAAGAGTTCCAGCGGGCGGGTCGTGCCGCGCCCTTCCGACAGCGTCGTGCCTTCGAGCATGACAGTTCCGGCGTAACAGCGTGCCATCGAGAGATTCGGAGCGTTGGGACTGGGATTTACCCAGCTTCGTTCGCCGAGCGGCCAACCGTAGCCGGGTGCGGCCGCGGGATTCCAACCTTCCATTGTGATGACTTCGCACTCCACATCTAGTTTCAGTGTGCGCACAAACCATTTCGCCAGTTCGCCGAGTGTCAGACCGTGGCGCATCGGCAGCGGCCCGGCGCCGACGAAACTTTCCCAACCCGGTCGCAAGCGCAATCCTTCCACCCGTCGCCCAACCGGATTGGGCCGATCGAGTATCCAGACAGCTTTCTTGTGCTGCGCGGCAGCTTCAAGAACGTAGCGAAGCGTCGTGACAAACGTGTAAATACGGCAGCCGACATCTTGCAGATCGACGAGCAGCACATCGCAGCTCTCCATCATCGCGGCCGTCGGCCGGCGCACTTCCCCGTAGAGACTGAAAATCGGAATGCCATGCACCGGATCATTAAAATCGGCCGACTCTATCATGTTGTCCTGTTTGTCGCCGCGAAGTCCGTGCTGCGGGCCGAACGCCGCAGTTAACTTAATTTCTTGCAGCGCCGCCAAGACATCAAGTGAATGCATCAAGTCGCGTGTCACCGACGCCGGATGTGCGAGCAAAGCGACACGCTTTCCAGCGAGCGGCTTTCGCAGCGTCGGCTCTTCGATCAGTCGGTCGATTCCGAATTTCATTGTGAGGCTATTTTAAGCTCTCTCTCCGGGAAGTGCGAGTTCCAAAGCGAAGGAATCGGAATGATGAAAGTCAGGCTTGTCCAACGGATGTTTCAACGCCCAGTAGGAAAGCGAACCGTCGATGGCCTCGATGACCGCCGACAACCCGATCAGGAGTCTCGTCGCCGATCGAATTGCCGGCAACCGAGCCAAACCAATCGCCGCATTGAGAACCAAACGGTCGTCTTCTATATTTACAGAGATCGCCGGATCCATCGAATCGTCGTCAAATCGTCCGCCATCGCGGTAACTACGAAACGCATATGCCGCCCATTCGCCCGAAGGAGAGAAATTGAACTCATAGTAATCTGAACTCCCGCTCTCTTTGATAAATGCCTCGAAACAAGTGTGCTGCCAAAGGCCATCCGCGTGCCGCGGTTGGCTTGAAACTGGAACTTTGAGCCGATTCAGTGCTCCATTTATTCGGTAAACTAATTTAAGCCTTTGGCTTTCATCGAAGAACAGCTCGGCTTCGACCCTATAGACCAATTGACCGACATTCCACGGATGCGGCGTCAGCGAGGCAGCGCTCAAAGATATCATGTTCGCTGCGAATTCTATTACGACAGTCGCCTTAACTCTAGTAAAATCCGCGCGACTTGACACCCCGTTCACGCACAATTAGAACCGATCTGCGATCTTACGATATCAGAGGAGCATTAATGGCCAGCGCGCGATACACAGGACCTGCGTTCGATTCTAGCGAACTCAATGAGCTTAAAGCGAAAGTCGTCAACGCCTGTTTGATCCTCGACCGCGAGGGTATCACCGACGGCTTCGGCCATGTGAGTGCGCGCGTACCGGAACAGGCCGCGCTTCTCACCATCGCCCAGGTGAGCCCCGGCTGCGCTGCACTCGACAAGCTCGTTTTGCTGGACTTCGACGGCAACTTTCTCGGCGGAGCCAAGCCGCCGCCCTACGAGTGGCCGATTCACGCGTGCATCATGCGCGCGCGCCCGGACGTCATGAGCGTATGCCACACCCATTCCAAATGGAGCGCGCTATTTAGCGTGCTGAAAAAAGGCCTGCGTCCGGTGCATATGTACGGCAGATTTCTTCCTGTCGGCGGCGCGCCTATCTATCCCAAAGCCGGGCTGATCACTTCCGTTGAGCGAGGCCAGGCGCTAACCGACACATTGAAAGACGGCGCAGCCGCTTTGCTGCGCGCTCACGGCGACGCAGTGGTTGGCGCCAATGTCGAGCAAGCTATCCTGCGCACGGTGCAGCTCGCGTTTCTCGGCGAGCTGTCGCACTTAGCGGCGGTCCACGGTGGGCCGGACTACTTGACCGAAGAGGAACTGGCGACTTTCGCCGGCGACCGCTCTTTTCCGGCACGCCCATGGGAATATTTTTTGAGCCGGCTGGGCGAGCGGCGCGTTGCTTGACAGAGCGATAACCGGCCACTAGAGTCGCGACAATAAATTAATTCATCACGCGTTCAGTTTGAAGGAGCAGCCATGCCCGCCGATCGCAAAGATATTCCTACCATTGACTCATCCGATCTTAGAGAGCTCACCGATAAGTTGATGACCGCCTGTCACATTCTCGATCACGAGGGCGTCACCGACGGCTACGGTCATATCGGCGTGCGCGTGCCCGGCGCGGATGCGTTTATTACCATCGCCAACGTTAGTCCCGGCTGTGTGACTCGCGATCGCCTGATCATGCAGGACTTCGACGGCAACTATCTCGACGGCGCCAAGACGCCGCCCAACGAGTGGCCGATTCATGCGTGCATCTTCAAAGCTCGTCCAGAAATCGTCAGTGTCGCGCACACCCATTCCAAGTGGAGCACGATCTTCAGCGTCTTGCCGATCAAGCTCAAGCCGATGCATCACTACGGTAAATTTCTTTCCGCCGACGGCCCGCCCATCTATCAAGGCATCGGCTTGGTGCGCACGGTGGAGCGCGGCAACGAGCTCGCCGCCGCGCTCGGCGCCGGCCCGGTGGTCTTACTGCGCTCCCACGGCGACGCCGTCGTCGGCGAAAGCATCGAGCAAGTCATCGAACGCACGACCCGGCTCGCCATGCTCGGCGAGTGGAATCATCTCGCGCTGCTACACGGCGAGCCGCGCTATCTGACCGCGGAAGAGTTGGAAGTGTACAATGCCGACCAACGTTTCCCCATGCGCGGTTGGGAGTATTTCGTCAGCCGGCTGCAAGGAAGCAAAAACCAACTGGAGTAATCACCGGAGTCCTGGATTGATAAGCTATGCACTCCAGAAATTGGTGCAAAAACTAAGAGGAGTTTCACCATGGCCACATCCGCAGAATTCGTCGCACAGCTCAAGAAAGATATCCAAGCGTTTCCCAAAATCCGCATTAAACATCCTTTCTTGAAAGCCGTCTGCAACGGTACGGCGACCATGGAGCAGATTCGCGCCTGGGCGCTTCAAGACTATCAGTTTCGCGCCGCGGTGCCGCGCATCGCCATGCTGCGCTATCTCGCCTGCAACGATCCGGAGATCGCTCAAAAGCTCTGGGGCGTGGTCGAAGAAGAGACTCGCGGCATGGATACCGGTAGCGCCGGTCATAACGAACTGGCGATTCGCTTCGCTAACGCCATCGGTCTAACCCAGCAACAATTGGAGTCCGCCGAACTGCGTCCGTCAACCGCAGCTCATCTTTATTACGTCGAGCTCATCATCCACACTTTGCCCTGGTTCGTGGTCATGTCGATCCAGATCGGCGCGGAGGGAACTTTCGGTCCGGCGGCGGCAGCGATCGGCAACGGTTTGCTCAAAAACTACAATATGAAGCCGGACGACGTGCGCTTCTTCACTGTCCATACCGAAGCGGATGAAGAGCATAGCAGTCTCGCCGAGGAGATCGCTGTTCGCTACCTCCACTCACCCGCGCTCCAGGAGCAAACCTACAAAGCGACGTTTCGCCGCATGGAACTGCTCTACGACATCTGGTCCATCGACGGCTTCGATAAATAATCGAGACCGCAATGGAACAGTTGACCCTAGGATTCATTTCCGCCTTTAACGAGCGGGTCGAGCCGCTGATGAACGGCACGATCAAGCTCGACGGCGTTAGTCTCGTTCCGACCTATTCGCACCCGGCGGAAACATTTTGGCGCCAGTTGAAGTTCGGCGAATTCGAAGTGGCGGAAATGTCGATGTCGTCGTTCCTGATCGCCCGCTCGCAGGGAGCCGACATGATCGCCCTGCCGGCGTTTCCGAGCCGCCGCTTGTTTCAAACCGAACTGTCCTACCACGTCGACTCAGGCATCACGAAGCCGCAAGACCTCGCGGGAAAACGTCTCGGTGTGGCGGAATATCAGCAGACCGCGGCGTTGTGGCTGCGCGGCATTCTCGAACATGACTTCGGCGTGTCGCAATATAAGATTCACTGGTACATGGAACGGAGCGAAGAGATGAGCCACGGCGGTGCGACGGGTTTCAGGCCGCCGCCGGGAATATCTTTTAACCGTATCGCCGGTAATAAAAGCCTTGCCTCGACGATCCTCGATAACGAACTCGATGTCGCCCACGTCTCAAGCCCGTGGGTGCTGCAAGCCAACACGCTCGACCGCTCCAGCCGTATCACCGGCAAAGGCGATTGGAGCAAGATCGAGCCGCTGTTTCCCGACCGCATGGCCGAAGGCGCGCGCTTCTACCAGCAGCATGGCTTTCTACCGGTCAATCACGCCTACATCATCCGCGGCGATATTCACCGCAAACATCCTTGGCTCGCCGCGAAACTCTATGAAGGCTTCGTCCGCGCCAAGGCCTTTGCCCAGGAAAAATTGACGGAGCAGATTCCGACAGCACTGATATTTGGACAGGAATATCTTGCGACTACGCGCGCGCTGATCGGCGACGACCCGTTTCCGTTCGGCATTAAAGCCAATCGCGCCATGCTCGACACCATCACCAGCTATTCCCACGAGCAAGGTTTGACGCCGCGCGAAATGAAAGTCGAAGAACTTTTCGCCGAGAGCACGCTTGACACATAATCGATCGACAACGTCGCCTCAGCTGGGAGGGAAGTCATGAAAGTAGGAAGCCACACCGCCATCGTCGCTTTCATTCTGCCATTGATTTTTGCCGTCGAGTTCGCCAGCTCGCAAGCGAACCCCGATCCGCGCTTGATCGAAGGAGCAAAAAAAGAAGGCGAAGTGATTTTCTACACCACCATGACTCTCGATCAGAGCAAGGAGGTCGTGGATCGCTTTCAGAAAAAATATCCGTTCATCAAGCCCACCCTGTTTCGCACCGGCGGCGGTCCGCTGCTCAATAAGATTCTCAACGAGGCGCGCGCTGGCCGTCACGCCTGGGATGTCGTTGCCGGACGAGCCGAGATGTATGCGCCGCTGATGGAGCGAAAACTATTGGCTTCCTATCGCTCTCCGGAAGCCAAGGCAATCGACGAAGATCTGGTCGACAAGGAAGGCTACTGGACAGCTTATTATGTCGTCACATACGTCTTGGGATGGCATACCAAGCTGGTCAAACGCGAAGATGTGCCGAGGACCTACGAGGCGCTCGTCGAGCCAAAATGGAAAGGCGGCCAACTGTCCTTCGACAACGAGGCGTACGGTATGCTGCAAGGGCTGATGCGCGCATGGGGGCGAGAGAGAGCGATCAGCTACTTTCGCCGCATCGCGGCCATCGATCCCGCCATGATGCGCGGCAACTCGGAACGAGTCGCACTGGCGGGGGCAGGAGAATATCCGCTAATCGTAGCGTACAATCAAACCTTGGAACGCATGGTGGCCAGGGGCGCGCCCATCGACTGGGTGCCGCTGGAACCGGCGGTGGTGAGCGCCTTCCCGATTATGATCGCGGCCAAAGCGCCCAATCCCAATGCCGCCCGGCTCTACTATGACTTCAGCCTGTCCAAAGAGGGACAGGAGATGATGCGCGGCATGCAGCGCATTCCCGTGCGCAAAGACGTCGAGCCTCATCCGCCGCGGCTTTTTCGCGGCTACAAACGGGTCGTGGAGAATCCCGAAGATTACAAAGACTTCGAGGGACTAGTTAGACTCTATAACGAAATATTCAAGCTTCGTTGAGTAGAGCCCGACGAAGTAACCAGCAGGAGATATAATGGCGAAGTTACGTTTAAACTTTATTTCCGCATTCAACGAACGAGTCGAGCCGCTGATGAAAGGCATCGTTCAGGCTGAAGCGATCGAGATTGTGCCGACTTACTCGCATCCATCGGAGACCTTCCTGCGCCAGCTTAGAGATATGGAATTCCCGGTGGGCGAGATGTCGATGTCGTCGTATCTGATCGCCCGTGAGCGCGGCCTCGACATGATCGCGTTGCCGGTTTTTCCCAGCCGCCGGCTATTTCACACCGAGCTTTCCTACCACACCGACTCTGGAATTCGTAAACCTGAGGACATCGTCGGCAAACGCATCGGCGTCAGTGAATATCAACAAACTGCGGCGCTCTGGCAGCGCGGCATTCTTGAACACGACTTCGGCGTGTCGCAATACAAGGTCGACTGGTACATGGAGCGCACTGAGGATATGAGCCACGGCGGCGTCACCGGTTTTACTCCGCCCAAAGGAATATCATTCCAGCGCGTGCCGCCGGACCAAAGCTTGGCGTCGATGCTGGTCAAGCACGAACTGGACGTGGCGGCGATCAACAGTCCATGGAAAAACGCGCCCAACCAGCTCGGCCGCTCCCATCGCATTACCGGCTCCGAGCACGACTGGAGCAAAGTGAAAGAACTCTTTACCGACCGCATCGCCGAAGGCAAACGGTTCTTCGATAAGTGGGGATTTCTGCCGGTAAACCACACCTACACGATTCGCGGCGACATCCATCGAAAGTATCCTTGGGTCGCTTTCAACCTGTACAGCGCCTTTGTCAAAGCCAAGGAACAGTTCAACGCCAGGTTGGCGGAAAGCATTCCGTCGGGACTCTTTTTTGGCAAAGAATATTTACTCAAGACTCAAGAACTCTTTGGCAGCGATCCGTTCCCATACGGCGTCAAAGCCAACCGGAAATTGCTGCAAACTCTCATCGACTTTTCCCACGAGCAAGGACTCATCACAAAAAAGCCGAAGATCGAAGATCTGTTCGCCGAGAGCACGCGTGAACTTTAGCAAGGCAGTGAGCGTCGGAACCATGAATTTTACCCAAAGGCGAATGGGTCTCGCTATACTGCTGGCATTGAGCATCGTCGGTTTTGCCGGCGCCGCCTTCGCCGCCGCTAAAACCGTCAACTTCGCCTCCAACACTCCTACGTTGAGCGGCACATTGCCGCTGGTTGTGGCTCAGGATTTTGGCTTCTTCGCCGCCGAAGGGTTGGACGTTAAAACCGTTTTGATTCGCGGCGGTCCCACGGCGATGGCCGCGCTGGTCGGCGGCGGCGTGGAGTACACACTTGTGGCTGGAGTCGCCGCGGTGCGGGCCATCGTGCAAAACGCGCCGATGCAAATCATCAGCGGCATGCAGCCTTACATGGACTACACGTTGATCGGCGCCAAGGGAATCACCGGCATCAATGATTTGAAAGGCAAAGTCGTCGGCGTCACCGGTCCCGGCGGGGTCGCCGAATTCGCCGCCGTGGAAGGCTTGGCCAAGAAGGGCTTGGTGCGCGACCGCGACTATAAAATTCTCTATGGCGTCGGTAACAGTCCGGCCCGCGCCCAGGCTTTGGAGACCGGCAAGATTCAGGCCTCGCCATTTTCCTTTTTGGAACGACTGGAGCTCGAACGAAAAGGTTTTTCATCGCTCTTCGATATCGGCAGTGTCATGCCGGGATTTCCCTTCGTCGTCATCGTTACCAGCAAACAAAAGATCGAAACCGATCCAGAGGGCATCGTCGCCATGCTGCGGGCGCTCAAGCGCGGACTGGATTTTCTCGGCGGCAATCAGGAGAAAGTCGCCGCCGCCGTCATCAAGAAAAACAAATTCGGCGATCCGGCTACAGTGCGCCAGGTGATCAACCAATTCGCCACGCTTTACTCGATCTCAATCACCCGGGATGATATCGACTCGCTCATCACCGCGACGCGGATCGAGGCGGAAGCAAAAAAATTCGGCGGCCCGGACAAATTTTTTACCCGGCAATTCCTTGCCAAAGCCACAGGCCAGAGCCGTTGAATCATTAGAAGGAGCCCGTATGTCTCAATCCCTCGACCTGACGATCATGCTCGCCGACTATCACCGCACCCGGCCTTTGCTTGCCGGCGAAGTGCCGGCAAAAGGAATCAATCTGCAACCGCGCCGGGCTGAGAGCGGCGAAGCCTGTATGCGGCCGGTGTACGAAGAATTCGACATCGCCGAGATGTCGCTCTCCTGGTACATGATGGCGCGCTCACGCAACGAGCCCGTGGTCGCGCTGCCGATCTTTCCACTGAGAATGCAAATTCATCCCTACATCTTCTGCTCGACATCATCGGCAATCGAACGTGCGGCAGACTTGAAGGGCAAAAAAATCGGCATGGACGAATATCGACTGACCGTCGGCCTGTGGGCGAGAGGAATCTTGCAAGAATACTACGGCGTGCGGCCGCAGGACTGCGAGTGGTTTACTTCGGCACCCGAACGGGCCGGCTATCAGCCGCCGGCTGGAATAAAGATTAGCGTAGTCGACGAGCCGACCGAAGCGCTGTTGCTGCGCGGTGAAATCGACGCGTTGATCCCACCCAACATCGTGCCGTCGTTTCGCAATAAAGATCCGCGCATTCGCCGTCTCTTCCAAGATGCGCGGCGCACAGTCAACGACTATTTCCGCACGACCCGAATTTTTCCGATCACTCATACGCTGGTCGTCAGGCAATCGTTATTCGAGAAGAATCCCTGGCTCGTCTCGAGCCTGCTTGAAGCATTCACTCAAGCCGAATCGCTTTGCCGCAAATCCTACGACTACGCCAAGCGCTCGGCATTTCCTTCGGCAGTGTTGATCTTGGAGGAAGAGGAAGAACTATTCGGAGCAAATCCTTGGGGTCACGGCCTCACGCCGGAAAATCGCGTCGTGCTGGAGAAGTTCGTCCAGTACGCCAACGAGCAAGGTTACATCCCCAATCGGCCGGCGCTGAGCGAACTGTTCGCGCCGGTAGGAAACTAGCCCAATGAACGATCACAACAAACGGCTGCAGTTCCGGGAACTCCTCAAAGCGTCGGACGGGATCATCGCCCCAAGCGCGCCCGACCCCATGTTCGCGCGCTTAGTCGAAGATTGCGGCTACCGGCTTTTTCACCTCGCCGGCAACGGCATGCATCGCAGCCGCGTGCTGCCTGATTGCAGCATGGTGACAATGACAGAGATGGCCGAACGAGCGACCTCCATCGCGGAAGTTCTCACCATCCCAATGCTCGTCGATGGCGAGACCGGTTACGGCGGACCGCTGCAAACCGCGCGCGCTGTGCGCGCCTTCGAACGCGCCGGCGTCGCCGGTATCCGCTTTGAAGATAGTATGTTCGGCCAGAACGGCATCGACGCCGAGCGGCCGACCGTCACCGTTGCCGAGATGGTCGACAAGATCAAAGCGATGGCCGATGCGCGCTCCGACGCGGCGATGATTCTCGCCGTGCGCTGCGACGCCCGCGCCGCCGAATCCCGTGAGCAAGTGCTCGAGCGTATCGACGCCTATGTCAGCGCCGGCATCGACGCCATCGGCGTTCATCTGAGTGACGCCGAGGAGCACCGATGGTTCGGCGCCAACGTCGCGGTGCCGCTGATGAATCCATGGCCACGGGCCGGTATCAACACGCTGGCGGAATTTTTCGCCCTCGGCTTCAAAGTAGCGTTGGTAACTTCGAGCGTCTCGATGGCCGCGCTGGCGGCGGCACGCACCATGCTCGTGGAATTAAAAAACAGCGGCGGCCAAGACGATTACTTTACCCGCGTCGACGGCTTCGCCGAGGTGCGGGACTGGTATCGCGACCTAGGCTTTCGCGCTACCAAACCTTTTAAGTAAAAACCTCGCAGCAAACTACCCGAGAGCCGGTGATGAAGACGCTCCCCAGGACACAAGAGCGGCGCTTCACCGAGAGACTTTTGTCGGGCTGCGATTTTCGATGGTCACCGGCCTACGGTTTTCCTCGAACAGCCGGAGATCTCGAAGCGGGCGATCGGCAAATATCTCGCCTCGAAGGATCAGGAGATCATCGACGAAGCCTACAAGAGCTTTGCGCCGCTGTTTCCCAAAGTTCCCTACGTCACCGACGAAGCGATCCGCGCCGCGTTGTCAGTGACCGACCACGCCAAGGCACCGGCGGCGAACCCGAAAGATTTCTACGACAATCGATTTCTGCAGGAACTAGAAAGCAGCGGCTTCGTGACAGAACTCTACAGCGGAAAGTAGCGTTGAAAAAAAGCCAATAGTTCTCAACCCAAGCGTATCACAGCGGCTTTGACGCTCGAGCGCATGCGCTCCAGAGCGCGCGACAGCTCGCCGAACTCGGTCTTGTCCTCCATGCCGAGCGACGGCGCATCGAGGTCACCACGACTGATGCGTCGCGCGAGTTGCACCAATCGGACGATGGGCCGGCTGATGTTCCACGCCAGGAATAGCGCTGTCAAAGCGCCGCCGATAACGATCAGTACCAGCCACTTGATCAGGGGCGCGATGGTTTCGCTGATCGCGGTATCGACATCATCCTGCCAAATACCGACGCGCACCGCGCCGCGCTGGCCATCGAGGATAGGCACCGAGACTTCGTAGACCATGCCTTGACCGACACGCAAGGTGCGCTGCGCCGCAATGGCAGCGCCGCTGGCGGCGCTCTGGTTTTGCACCTCGTCGGGCAACGCGGCGAAGCTGTGCGCGAAAATCTCTCCCGAGCGCCTTTCAACTAGGACATACGCCATTGGCGGGTTGCTGACTTGTTTGCGCAGCAGCTCGCGCAGCGTATCCGCGTCTTGCTTCATCAGATAGGCCGGCGCGCTGTCGCTGACGTTCAGGGCAATGATCCTGGCGCGTTGGATCGCGTGGCCGGTTAGGGATTGCGTCAGGGTATGGTAGACCAACGCCGCGGTAATTATGCCAAACAGGGTAACCACTCCGGTAAAGGTCAAAATCAACCTGCCGCTCAAGCCTTTCCCATGCTCGCGCAGATACCACCACAAAGCGTCTACGCCATGACGCATGGTGTCAGCGAACCGTGCCTCGTAGACTCGCGTCTCGGCTTCAGCGCTGGGGACGGTGTCTTTAGGCAGTATGCGCATTAACGGTGTTTGCCTCGACGTGAACGTATCGGCTGGCATAGCCGCAAATCGATAGCTATTACGCTCCTGGGCACGAAACGATATTTCATCTTTGATTGCCCGCAGCACCGCCAATAGCAGCCGCAGGATAATTAACAGCGCGACAAAACCGACCACGCTATAGATAATCACTTCGGCTTCTAGTTCGCTGAGCCAGGCGCCGACTTTTTGAATCGGCTGCGAAAGAAAGGCGAGATTTGGATTCGCGTCGGGCGCCGAAGGGCTGCCGGCGCTCAGCTCCGCCAGCGTCATCGCTCCCTGCTCATAGTTGGCCGCGTAATAAAGCACACACCCGAGCAGGGCGCCCGTGAGTGTTATCGCAAGAAATACTGCGGCAATGCGCTTTTTCATGAGTTTGATTCCGGGTTACTCTTTGCCAAAACCGAGGGTTAATTTCAACGGTCGCCACGAGCCGGAAGTTTATCCGTCTGTTCGGTTGAGTTGGCTTGATCCAACCGGCGCACGACCGCGAACAAGCTAGCCCGCAGCCGCTCGATGGAGCGCGCGATGTCGCCGATCTCGTCGCTACGCTTTGAGCTCAGGGTGACGGTGAAATCGCCGCGGCTGATACGATCGGCTTGAACGACCAGGTCGAGCAGGGGACGGTTCAAGCGCCGCGCGATGACGATAAACATGGCGGTGATGCCGAGGATCAGCACGACGATCCCTGCCACCATCGGCAAGAGCGCCATGCGCGCCTCCGCGGCGATCGCGTCGCGCCAAATCCCCAAGTGAACGAAGCCCGTATTGACGCCGCCGATTCGATTGGCAACTTCGTATACGTCCGCACCGCGATAGCGCATATTGACGCCGCCGAGCGCCCGCTCCGCTGACCTTGGAAAGTCTCGAATTAGATATCTTGGCAATTCTTCCGGCGCGTTAGCTATGATCGCGCCCTTGGCGTTTTCCACGTAAACATAGGCCACCGCTTTCATCGCCGCATATTTTTCCACGTCGTTGGCAAGCCCCTGTACCGACTTGGTCGCCAGTCGGCGCGTCACGAGATCACTCAAGCCGATAGTAATGATCTGGGTGCGGCTGGTGAGTTCCTTTTCGTAGACCCGAGAAATAGAACCAAACACGATCACGCAGGTAGCGAAACCAAAAACAATCGCGACGGCGCCAAAGCCGAAGGTCAGCTGGCGGATCAGGGGATAGCGTCGAGATGGCACGGTTGCGGGCTCGGCGTCGGCGACCAACTCGACGCCCTGACGAATATCCGACAACTGTGACTGCGCTGCCGATGGCGTCGACGTTTCGGCATCCTGGGTAGCTTCCCGCTTGGCCTCCTTCGCACGGGTAATCGCTAACCACAACAGCGCGAACACCAACACGATCATGGTTATCGGCAGGAGATATTCGTCAAGCCAGGCTAGGTTCATTGGGTCGAGGGCAGGGTAAAAACCGCGCCAAAAACTAATACGCTTTTCGCCAGAACATTCACATCGCTCTGCGGCGAATCATCGAAGTACAAAGAATCCGCCACCAATCCGGTGAGCATCGATGGGATGACGGTTGGACCGATCAGGCGCCGTTTCATGGTCGTGAGACTCAATGAGTCAATTCAGCTTTTTACGATGATCACGCCGCTACTTTAGCTGCAGCGCAAATGGCGGTTTTTTCATGACGATATCCTAACAAGGAAGCCGCTCTTACGTAAGCGAGACCCGACAACTTTCTGCGCTAGATTTGCATGCCTGCGGTAGGCGGCACGTGGCTGCTTAATTGCCATCGCCGCGCAGTGTAGCCAACGCCTGCTCGATAAGCCGGCGGCGCACCTGTTTTTCCTTCTCCGCCGGCATTTTGGCGTCGCCGACGACGTGGACGATACCGTTACCGAGTACGATTCGGTTGGCGCCGACCATTTTCGCGACCGGCAACGCTGCGGTGATTTGCACGGTGGGGATGCCGGCTTTTTCCAGTTCGGTTGTAATCGCAGCGCCGCTGCGAGTACTCGTGCCTCACGTAGACGTAAGTATGATCGCGTCGATGCCCAGCCGTTTGGCTTTCTCGGCCATCTCGCGCCCCATGCGCCGGGTATTGGAGAGCGGATTGGCCAAACCGGAAGTCGAGAGAAATTCATCGTGCAACTCGCCGATGGCGCCTTCTTTCTCCAGGTCGCGCATCACGTCCAACGGCACCAGCCGGTCGGGATCTTGCCGAACGAACTGCGCGTCGTAGCCGCCGTGCGAAATTTCGTAATCCGAGCCATCGAGATCTGTGCAGTCTTTGATGCTATACGACCCCCATCGCGTCGCCGCCGAGCCCTGAATTTTGTCCGGGTTGCCCTTCGGCACCAAGCCGCCGTCCGTAATCAGCATCACTCTCGCTTTGCGGAGATCTTTTACCCCCGGCGGCATCGGGATTGGCGCAAACGCCGTCGCCATCATTTCGGATTCGAATGGCTCGCCTGTCACTTTCGCCAAAACCATATCGACCAGCCGTTCCCCCGCTGTCGCTGTAACCAACTGATCGCGAATCAAGCCGCGCGCGATATAACCCTCATCTTTGGGCCGGCCGATCGCTTCCTTGCGCGCCAGTTTCAACGCCAACGCCGCCATGCGCACGAGCACATCGCGCATCTTGGCCGCGTTGTCGCCCGAGTCGATGATATAAAGAGTCTCGCGGTAGAGATCGACACCAGGATTTTCCTGCGCCATGCCGGTAACCACAGGAATCCCAAGCTTTGCCTGCACCGCGGCGCACAGCGCGCCAGCGGCCATGCCATAGCGGCCAGCCAAAAAGCATGGCCCGGCGACAAACAGCTCAGCCTGCGCGTCACGAATTTTATTCAACGCGTCGGCAACCACCGTCTTCTGATTCTCCACCGCATAGTTATCACCGCAGACGAGCGTCGTGACAACCTGAGCGTCGCCGCCAAGCAATTGCTGAAACAATTTCCCCGGCCCGATGGCGCCGTCATGTACTTCGAGCGGCGTGCCAGCATGTTCTTCCCCGCCGAGTCCGGCAAAAAACTGATTGAGATAATGAACGATGCGCATGCTGAACTCCTTAGGCAATAGGCAGTAGACAATAGTGCAGAACCTTCTCCATCTTACTGTTGCCTATTGCCTTACTTAGTAAACCATCGACCGCAACCGCGACGCGCCCTGCTGATTGGCCACACCGATGACGTTGAGCGAGTCGATTTCAAACGGACCGGCGAGCAATTCCGCCATGCCGCTGTCGGCGGCGATGACGCGCTCGACTTGCGGCAGATTCCACTTCGTGTCGTTACCGCCGACACAGACCACCGCGTTCACTTCGGGGAAATTAAACAGCAGCGCCGACTCGATCCTATGATCGCGCGCCAGGTCGGTGACCTGCACCGCGGTTTTTACTCCCATAATTTCCAGCAAGCGTGCAGTTTCTGCAAGGTCCGTGTGCGGCACGCCACCGCCGAATTTAGTCAGCACCGCTGCGTCGGCGCCAAGCGCCCATTTGACTAGATTGGCCGCCAAGTGCGTGTTGCGATCGCGGTCGGAATTATCCGCCGACGCGATGGTCGCCACGGAGCCGGCAAAGTTCAATTCGCCCGCCTGATGGCGCCGATACAGTGTCGTGATGACCGGATGGTTTTGATAAAAATAGGTTTCCGCGCCGCCCAGCGAACAATGGTACGACGGCAGCAGCGCGCCGTCTAACCACTCGTTGGGGTGGAGCACCGTCGGCAGCATGCCGTCGGTATCGGCGCCGTAAAGAATCGACTCATCCTGGACCGGTTTTCTTTGGCGGGAAAATATTTGGCCAACGTAAGCGATCCGCGGCAGTCCGACGCGGTCGGCAGCGATCGCCGTATCAAGACTGAGCGTGCGCGCGGGAATTTCATTGAGCGCGGCGCGCGCCAGGTGCACGGCAATTTTCAATTGCGCCAGCCGATAAGCTCTTTGGCGTGCATGCGCCGGCACATCCGCTTTGCTATGGGGCACCATGATCAAGTGACAGAGCGTCGCGTAGTGCGAGCTCGCCGCCGGTGCGCCGCTCATTTCCAAGACGTAGCCAGTAGCGCCGCGCGACTCGCCGGGTGAGTCTTCGCGCACGACGGCCACTGCGGCGCCCTCAAGGACATGGGTCGTACCGCTGCCGGCAGTATGCGGCTCGCCGAGAATGCCGGGCCAATCGGGACTTCCGCCCGGCGCCTTAGCGCGCGGCTCGACGATGTCAAATATCGGCCCCGCCCGTAGACTATCCCCCGGTCGAGCGAGCTCGAAGTCGACGGCTGCGAATGAACTCTCTTCAAGCACGAGCCGACGCAACTCGTCTTGTTGGATCGAAAGCGTCGTTCCGACCAAACCCGTGCGCGCGCCGAATTGAATCGATGTAACGGGATGAATCGCCAGTGACAGTTGCATGAGTTTTTCTCGACACCGACTCTAGTGCCAGTCCTTTACGAATGTCAATTCACAGCTGTTACGATCCGGGCTGCCAACCTTTCGCGTGCAGCGCCGCGTGGGATTTGCGGACGAATGAAAAATCGAAAACCCTTTCCACCGGCGCGATATCTTTGAGACCCGCAGTCTTGGCCACGAAGGCGGCCATCTTTTTTTGGCTATCGTCGGACAGCGTGCCATCGGCGGTCATCGTCGGCCGCGATGAATCGTAGACCTTCGCGGCGATGGATTCGTCGATCTTGAGACTCTTGGTGAGAACTCTGATCGCACCATTTCGATTGTCGCGCGAATGGATGAATCCCATCATCGACGCGCGCACGAAACGCTCCACCAGCAACGGATCGGATCTGAGCATCTCGTCTCGCGCCACAATGCCACCGCTGGCCAAGAGAACGCCTTGATCCTTGAACACCACCAGTTCTCGGAAACCATTGTCCTTCGCCGTGAACGTGAATGGCGCAATGATCATCGCGCCGTCCACCGTGCCGGTAATCAAGCTGGTCACGCGCGTATCGGCCGAGCCCAGTGTTAGGATCGTCACTTCGCGGTTGGCGTCGACGCCGTTGGCCGCCAGAACTTCCCGCAGGAGAAGGTCGTCGATCACGCCGGGGCCGGACACCGCCAACTTCTTCCCACGCAATAGTTGCAAATTTTGCAGCTCTTTTTTGACGAACAGCACATGCTGCGGCTTGTCGAAGTGAACCATGATTACTTTCAACGCGCCGCCGCGCAGCGCCGTGTTGAGTCCGACCAAGGGCACGGTGGAAAACTCCACGCTACCACTCAGCACCGCCAAATTCGCCGTCGGCGCGCGCATCGCGATCAGCTCGACATCCAAACCTTCCCCGGCGTAGTAGCCGTTAAGCTTCGCCGTCAGAAACGACAATCCCGCAATCGTGTAGCCGGGCATCGCCACGCGCACCTTACGGCTTTGCGCTCCGAGATCGACCGAACTCGACAAAATGAGAATACCGACCCCGATGACCGTTCGGAGGATCTTGCTCACGGCTCCATGCATCGTATTAGTGTAGCAGCGCTGACTCGTCGGGATGTAGTCGGATACAGCCACCTTGTCAATTGACCACGGACTCACCTCTACCTTACCATATCTCGACTCGAATATTCGGCGTTACAACTATTCTTGACCCTGTCGAAGCAGTTGGGGTACTGTCGCCCGTTGGTCGTTGCAAAAGCGTACATATCTGAGCTCACGATGGCAACCAAAATACTCACGACGACCCTGGCCGCATCTCTCATCATGTTTTCCGTTGCTAACATTCATGCCGGCTCGATCGCCGGTGAGGTCAGATTCACTGATCCTCCAGCGCAACTCAAACCGATAAAGGTCAGCAAAGATCAGGACTATTGCGGCGAGACGCTGCCTAACGAGACGTATTTGATCGAATCAAACGGCGGCCTTAAAAATGTAGTCGTCTTTATCGAGTCCGCGCCGGCAGGAAAAGCGGCTGATCCACTGAAAGAAAACTTTCTCTACAACGATGGCTGTCGCTACGCACCGCGGGTGATGGCTATGCAGCGGGGAGAAAAGTTAAAAGTCAAAAGCAACGACCCAAAACTGCACGTACCACACGCCTACCTGGGAGATCGGACGGTTTTCAATTTGTCCTTGCCTTTCAGAAACACAACCATTGAGACGACTTCGAGAATAAGGCAAGCAGGAATCTTAAGAGTCGTCTGCGACACCCACGCGTGGATGTTGGGATTCATCCACGTCTTCGATCACCCATACTATGCCGTCACCAATGAGCAGGGGACATTTTCAATACCCGATCTGCCGGCCGGCAATTATGTCCTAACGGCTTGGCATGAAGACGGCGGGATCAAGAGCCAAGAGATTACGGTTCCGGAGAGTGGCGAGGCGCGAGGCGCATTCGAGTTTAATAGAAAACCGTAGACCAAGTCTGGAAGACCGATCCGCCCCTTCGACGTAGCCCATGGAATCTAATGATTTATCTTCATCTGATCTTTTGAGAAACGCCTCCAAACCAGAAGTATCATTCAATCCGAATTGTCGAGCAGATTCCATGAATACAGATCGTGGATCGAGCCCAAATTTGTGTGCTGCTGCATATGTTAGAATCAGAATCACAATGTCTTCCCTCACATCGCCGACATCTATTTGTAAGAACATCGCCATCATGACTACGCTCAATGGCTCTTGTGATTTCGCCCGGATCGCTAACGATGCCATTCGTTCCGCGAACGCCAGAAATACAAACTTGTGCTCACGTATGACTTTTCCCCTAAGTTCCTTTTTTTCCTATTCGTTAAGTTCGAGGTAGCTCTTCAATGTTCTTGTAATTTTTTCGTCGATCTCATCAGGTATTTTACTTGCTCCATACCCTGGGACCTTTGCAGCGTCCAATTCTTGCAATAATCCTATTGTCTCTTCAAGTTTGTTCATATCGCCGGCCTACCATCCTGGCGGAACCGGATAATCGCCGATTTGCTTATAACCGGCGGACTCTAGTTGTTGAATTTCTCGTGCGAGAACTGTCGGTCTATTATTTACAGCATCCCACAGCTGAGTTGGAGATGCCAAATATACCGGTGCTTCTTTCTTGATAATGTCTTGTACCCATTGATCATTCTTGCCGGGGCCATGGGTGTAACGGGCGACGATTTGATTGGAGCCATTCAGTTCGAGCAGGATGTCTTCGTTGTCGTAGACGTATTTGGTGACCGTCGTCGTGCCCGCAATCACTTGCTTTTCGACTCTTCGTCCTAAACCGTCGTACTTATAGTTCGCGGTGTTACTTGGCGACACGACGCGAACCAGCTTGTTCTCGGCGTCGTGCTCAAAGTTCGTGACGGCTGCGCCAACCTTCGCCGTCTTCATCGTCATATTACCGTTGTTGTCGTATTGGGAAGTAAAGTTGGCGTCTTCCAACAATTGGTTCGCTATGTTGAAGATCGACGCGCCGTTCTGATTGAAGTTGGTTCTGTTGCCGACCAGATCGTAGTGAACGTCTCCAGCGGATTGGTCGGCAGCGGGTTAACCGCTTGGGTGAGGCGGTTTAAAACATCGTAGGTGTAGTCCGCCGTTCCGGCGTTGTCGGCTTTGGATTTCCGATTCCCAACCTTGTCGTACGTTTAAGCAAATGATTTGATTGCCGTCGCTCTGAGTTGTGATCATCGGATATCACGGCGGAGGGGTTTGGGAAATCGGCCCTAATCGTGACGAATGGAAACTAGCAACACGGGAAACCCATCACAGCATTCATCACAATATGGAATACGACACGATCAATAAAAAAATCGCCGTCTTTGGAGAATATCAAAGCATAAATGAGATTTGGCTCTACACGTCAGCAATTGCATCCGGATCACCGGGGACATGGGAGAAAAGAATTCCACAAGGCGATAGCCTCCCTAAGAGCCAATCCTTCCCAATGGCATTCGACGAAGTTCGAGGTGTTTTTCTCTTAGTTGTCGATAATCCGCGCAACGGTTCCAACCGCCCTGCCGGCGCCCTATCCAGTAGCACCTACACTTACGACCTGAAAACAAACGCCTATTACCGTTTGCCATCAGGAAATATGCCGCCAATGGGCATGAATTACATGATGGTTTATGACAAGAAACATGCTGTTTCCTTGCTAATCACGGGCGATTGGCAGCACGCGACGACGGTATGGGCATTGGAAACTACAGTAAGGACACTCAAGCTTTGTAACAATTAAGGCTGAAAACTTGCTGACAATGGACTGCATGAGCTACAAACTGACAAATCATTTATTCTAAGAGAGACCCATATGGACTTTAACCTACCCGAAGAAATACAAATCCTCCGCAACACGGTTCGCCGCTTCGTCGACAAAGAGCTGATTCCGCTGGAGCGCGAATACCGGCACGACAGCGAAGGGCCTATGCCGGAACATTTACTCAAGCCGCTGCAGGAGAAAACCAAAGCGATGGGCTTGTGGATGCTCGATGTGCCGTCTGAGTACGGCGGCGCGGGACTTGGCCTGCTGCCGCGCTGCATCATTCACGAGGAAATCGCCCGGGCGGCGTCGCTGCCCTTTCGCAGTCTCGAACTGTTCGGTCCGGAAGTGCGCCCGGTGCTGTTCTATTGTAGCGATGAACAGAAAGAGAGATTTCTCAAACCGGTCCTCAGCGGCGAGTTAAAGTTTTGCTTTGCCCAAACCGAGCCCGACGCCGGCAGCGATCCGGCGAACATGCGTACCCGAGCCGTGCGCGACGGCGACGAATTCATTATTAACGGCACCAAGCGATTTATCACCGCTGCCGGCCGCGCCGATTACGCGCAGTTGATGGCCGTTACCGATTTAGAAAAGAAAGCGCGCGGCGGCATCACCTGCTTCGCCGTCGATCTGAAGAGTCCCGGCGTGCTGCTCGAGCGACAGTGGCCGGCGATGATGGGCGAAGCGCCCTGGCAACTGGTGTTCGACAACGTGCGCGTGCCGGCGAACAATGTCATCGGCGAAGTGGGCGGCGGTTTTTCCATCGCGCAAAAGTGGATCGGCGAAGGACGCATCCGCGGCCACGGCGCGCGCCCGGTGGGCATCGCCTCGCGTTGTCTCGACATGATGGTCGAATATTCCAAAGTGCGCGTGACCTTCGGCCGCCCGCTCGCCGACCGCCAGGCGATCCAATTCATGATCGCCGACTCGGCAATGGAAATACACACCGTGCGCAATATGGTCTACGAATGCGCCTGGAGAGTCGATCGCGGCGAAGACGTGCGCGATCTGTCTTACATGGTCAAAGTGATGGCGACGGAGATGGCGAGCCGCGTGGTCGACCGCGCCATCCAGGTGCACGGCGGTTTAGGTTTGATGAAAGAACTACCGCTGGAATGGTGGTACCGGCAAATCCGCAGCACGCGTATCACCGAAGGCGCCAACGAAGTGCTGCGCTGGCGCTTAGGGCAGAATATTATTCGCGCACATAAGGGATAATGACCCTTTCGGCTTGATAACGAGCAATTCGAAGCAACCTTTCACTTTGCTCGACCTCCGTCATTCCCGCGCACGCGGGAATCCAAGTTCTCTTGTTAGGTTAAGTGCGAAAAAAGACTGGATACCCGCTTTCGCGGGTATGACGGATTGGATGTCGACGGCGAATTTACTAGCAAAATCAGAATGATTCGTAACCGATTAATTCTCCAGAATCTTCTTCACCCGCTCGATCACCTCGGCCGGCTGGCTGGTGACTTCCTTGGCTAAGTTTTGCATTTCTTCCCAGGACACCGGTTCAAGATCGTAGCGTCGCTTCTTCACTTCGGCGATGAACTCTGGGTCCTTCAACATTTTACCGTAGCCGTCGCGAATCACGCGCGCCATTTCGCTAGCCATCCCTGGCGGCGCCACCATGGGCCGACCGAATCCTCCAGAGGACAAAACCACGCTCGCCATGCGCCGAAGCGAGTCCGGAGTTTTTTGCTTATCCATCAATTCGTAGAGTGTCGGCACGTCGCCTAAACGCGCGTCGCGTTTGCGTCCGGTCTGCAGCAGACTCTTGACGAAACCATTCTTGAACCAAGTGCGAGTTGGATCGCGGCCGACAAAGCTGCCGATGTCGAAGGCGCGGCAATGCAATTCACCGCGCTCGACGGCGATATCGATCTCGCCGCCGCTTTGATAACCGGTCACGGTTTTAAATTTCAGTCCAAGCGTCTCTTCCAATACTTTCGGCACGAAATAGCCTGTCGCGCCGGTGCCGGCGCCGCCGCAACGGGGCGGTTCGCTGGCGCGCCGAATGTCGTCGAGGGTTTTGTACGGACTGTCGGCGCGCATGTAGAGTTGCGCCTCCAACCGTTCCGGCGATCCCACCCAGGTGAATTTTGACCAATCGAACTTTACCGTGTTGTGACCGAGGATCTGGTCGAAAAATGCGCCGCCCTGCAAAGCGCCGAGGGTCAAGCCGTCCGGCTTGGCGACTGTGTAAACATAATTAGCCGCGACCACGGAGCTGGCGCCGGGCATATTCTGCGGGATAATGAGCGGCTCACCCGGCAAGTGTTTGCCGAGAAATTGACCGACCAACCGCGCATAGAGATCGACACCGCCGCCGGTACTGGTGCCGATCACGATCCGAATCGTCTTGCCTTTGAAGTCGGCCTCGTTCTGCGCCTCGACACGCAATGGAGCCGCGATTGCGACCGCCAGTGTACAACCGGCAAAAAAAGCTTAACGATGATTTCATGGTGCATCCATCTCCAATCGATCTACAAGTGCACCTTAGCATCCAATACGATCGCTTGAGCCGATTCGCCACCGAGGCCGATGGGATTGATGTCCACGGCTTGAATCTTGCCGTTTAACGTCACGGCGAGTTCCGATAGGCGCAGCAATGCGTCGACGAGCAAGTCGACATTCTTCCGGGATTTTTTCAAAACCGGATACGCTTTTAGCGCCGCGAGCATTTCCTCGGCGTCGCCTTTTGTCAGCGGCGCTAGCCGGAGCGCGAAATCTTGCAAAACTTCAGTAAAAATACCGCCCAGGCCGCAGAGAATCACCGGGCCAAAAGTTGGGTCGTATTTCACTCCGAGAATAACTTCGAGGTCATGCGCGACAAACTTCTCGACGCTGATCGGCGTCGATCCTGCGGTGAGAGCATTTGCTTTGGCAGCTAGCTGCGGCAAATTCTTTGTCAAGCTCGGTGGCGTCCGAAATTTTGCCGCTCACCAACCCGGCATCGCTGCGATGCGCAACGTTTGGCACCATCCCTTTGAGAATCACCGGATAGCCAATTTTTGCGGTGGCGGCGGTTTTCCCTTCAAGGATCGATTTCACGAGAATCGATCTCGCGCATTCAAATCCATAAGCGTTCAACAACTCGACGGTTGCCACCCGCCGGCAGCATCTTGGCGCCGCGATGCGCATGCAAAATCGCCTCTACACTGGCTCGCGCGGCGTTGCGAATCTGAATCACGCCGCGGCGCCGTTTTGCGCCGCTCAAGAAACTGCCCGTAGTCGATATAACCGCGCAGCATCCGGAAACAAGCATCGGTTGCCGCGTCGTAGACGGGAATATGTTTCTCCTGAAAGATATCGCGCATGTCGGTTTCGGAAAGATTGATGATCGCCGCGGCGGTCTTGCGGTGCTTTTCAGCAGCCGCGGCAAATTGTCGGCCGTACTCGTGGCGGACGGCGAGCGGCCCCATGAACATGAGCATACAATCGTTGGCATTGTCTTCGGCGAAGGCGTCGCACACGGCAGCGAGAAATCCCGGAGCGCGCGAAGTGCCGGCGGTGTCGAAGGGATTGGTCAAAATGGCCGAGCGCCGCTGCGGCACGCGCGCTTTCGCCGCCTCGGAAATATCGGCAAGCTCGATGCCGTACTCGCTCGCTTTGTCGGCCATAAGACTCGCGCCGGCGCCGCTCGAAGTCATGACGAACAGCCGCCCGCCGCGCGGCACCGGCTGGTGCGCGGCAAATTGCGCCGTACCGAGAAAAGCCTCCACCGTGTCGGTGGAAATCACGCCGTACTGACGAAACGCCGCTTCGTAGACTTCTCCCGAGCCGGCCATGCGCGCGGTGTGCGCCATGGTCGTGATCGCGCCGCGCTCCGACTTGCCGACTTTGAGCACGACGATGGTTTTACCCATGTCGTGGGCGCGCTCGGCGAGTTGTAAGAATCGCGGCCCATTTTTTAGACTTTCCATGAGCACGGCGACGACTTTAGTGTTGTCGTCTGCGAGGAAGAACTCGGTGAAGTCGCACAGATCCAAATCCATCTCATTGCCGTTGCTGACCATGTAACTGAAGCCCTGGTTGGCTTGCACGGCGCGATGGCCGATGACACCGAGCAAAGCGCCGCTATGTGACGCAATCGCCACCGGTCCCGGCTTGATCGGCAAAGCATAAGAATGATCGTAACCGCAGGGAATATTTTTATAGACGTTGAATGTGCCGTGACAGTTGGGTCCGCAAACCCGAACATCGTAGCGCTTGGCGATTTCACTTACCTCGTCTTGACGGGCTTGCCCTTCGGCGCCGTCTTCGCTGAAGCCGGCAGAGCCGATGATGGCAGTCTTGACGCCTTTTTTGCCGCACTCTTCCATGATCGGCGCCGTGAGCCTGGCGTCGATCATGAAAATCGCCACGTCAGGCGGCTCGGGTAGGTCGGTGACCGTGGGATAACAAGTAAGCCCGCTGATTTCTTTAGCGCGCGGATTGACCGGATAAATCTTACCGGTAAATTTAGAGTTGACGATGTTACGTAGCGGCAAACCGGACGCCTTGGCGAGATCCGCCGAGGCGCCGATGATGGCGACGGATTTGGGATCGAAAAGTAAACCGACTCTTGGATCGGACAAAAAAATTACCTCCGATGAATTATTCACTAAAAAATAGATCGATTGTTATTCGTAATTGCCGATGGTCATTCCCGCGAACGTGGGAATCAAGGCTTTATCGGCACTCCGGCGAAAACCGGGTCCATCCTCATTCCCGAATCCTGGATACCGTTTCCAACGGTATGACGGACGCCGACAGTCACTTGAATGCCGGTTTTCGCCGGCATGACGGAATCTCCCATGATTTTTTTGCGTGCGAATAGAAATTACAACGGCAACCAGCGCTCGCCGCTCTGCGCTGGTGTCACGTTGGCCGCATCGCCGTTCGTGCTATCCGGCCGCTGCGGGCTTTTGATCGTTTCTTTCCACGGCGACGGCGCGCCTTTATAGGCCTCGGCGCCCTTGATGAAGTGGCGCGCGTGATCGAGTGTTTCGACAAACGGCATATCCATGGCGTAAAGTTTTTTGCCGGTCGGCCGGGGGCCGCTTTTCGACACATGACCCCAAAGCGGATGGCCGACGATTTCTTCCGCGAACCATACCGCCTCGATCAGTTTTTCCAAATCAACGCCGGTATCGATGCCCAGGCCTTCCATCATATGAATCAGATCTTCCGTCGGCGCCAGACCGGCCGAGCGGCCGTTGCCACAAAACGGACAGCCGCCCATACCGCCGATGGCCGGCTGTAAGCTCAACGTGTCGCTGGCATCGAGAGCGCGCAGCGCGACATAAGAAGACGTCAGCGCCATGCCACGCGTGTTGTGCAGATGCAAATTAAAACTCTTGATCGACGGCCAGCGTTTCTTGATCGTTGCCAACTGATGCTCGACTTGATCCGGCATATTCCAACCCATCGGATCGGAGATGCCGATTTTCGTGACGGGTATCCCCGCTTCTTGCCAAAGCTGATACTGCTGCTCCAACATTTTCATGCGATCGGCTTCCGACACCTCGCCGGTCCAGTTGGAGCCCCACGCCGCGCTGATACTGATACCCGCCTCTTTCGCACCTTTACTCTTGGCATCTTCGATCGCCTTGGGCCAGCGCGCCATCTGCTGCGCGATGGTGCGGTTGATGTTGCGCTGGGCGAACACGTCGCAAAGATAAACCGCCGTCTGCGCCTCATACTTGTAGTCCGACAGCGGCGGACAGTATTTTTTCAATCGCTCACGACCCATGTCGTTAAGCGCGGTGGCCGTATAAGTCACGCCTGGTTTGGGATGAAAGCGCTGGACCAACTCTTCGACGCAGGCCATTTGCGGCACCCAGCGCGGACTGACGAAGGAGCCAACGGCGATTTCCTTAAGACCCGTGTCCGACAACATATCGAGGAGCTGAATCTTGGCGTCAACCGGAATATCCGCGCGCTCGATCTGCAAACCGTCGCGCATGCCTTCTTCTGTCAAAAGAACTTTCGGATAATTGCTCATGCCTCTCTCCTTGAGATGACGGTCACGATATTTCTCAGTCGCCCTTAAAAGTTGCCGAGCGCTTCTCGGCAAAAGCCTTGGCGCCCTCGCGCGCATCCTGACTTTCATAGGGACTTGGGCCCGGCGCCATCTTGAGAGCAAATAACAACGGCGAACCGATGGACTTCACCGACAACTCTTTGATGCGACGCAATGACACCGGGGCGTTCTCGGCGATCTTTTCCGCCAGCGCGACCGCAGTTGGCAATAATTCCGCCAGCGGCACGACCCGGTTGACCAAGCCGAAGCGCAGCGCGTCTTGCGCGGAAATTTGTTCGCCGGTGAAAAGCATTTCCATGGCGACGCCGCGCGGGATCAAATACTGCAACATCACGGTGGCGAAGTTGGCGCCACGGCCGCGTTTCGCTTCGGGTAAGCCGAAGCGGGCGTTTTCCGACGCGATGCGAATATCGCACGCCAGAGTCAGCTCGCAACCACCGGCCAACGCGTAGCCATTTACCGCCGCGATCACCGGCTTGTAAGTCTCGATGACGATCTGGCTCGAATGCGGTGGCTCGTCCAGCGCGCCGTAGTCCGGGCCCACGCGGTAAGCCTTTTTTTGGAATATCTCGTTGTGCTCTTTCAAATCGGCGCCAGCAGAAAACGCCTTGTCACCGGCGCCGGTGATGACGGCGACCTTGATCGAAGGCTCGTGGCGAATTTTCAAAAACGCATCGATCAATCCGGTGCGCACGTCGTGGCCCAGCGCATTCATCCGATCGGGCCGGTTGATCGTGACGATCGCCACATGGCCCTTTTGCTCGAAGAGAACGAAATCAGACATATAAATAATCCCTCGATAGTCTTTGATCGCTCGCTGAGAAGTAACACCCGGCAGGGCGAAGTTCAACAAAAGGCATAGCGTTGGGTTTAAAACCCACAGCTACAAAACTTCCGTACTCACTAGCGTTTGACACTAACGTTTGTCTAATTCTTTCGTCGCTTCGAGCAAATAACTTCGATCGACATACTTGCCAGCGTCCGGCAAGGGTGTCTTGGCGCCGGTCTGCTCCGCGTAAATACGGATATTGTTTTTCAGCCCCTCCATCGTCACGTCGCCGTCCGGCGGCCAGTAGCGATTCTGCGTGTAGAACTCCCAGCCCTTGCGAGCGTGGACGAGCTTGAGCTTCATCTCGCTAGCAAGAAATTCCACTGCGGCGTCACGGTTGTCAAACATCCAGCGATAGGTCAAAACCATCGCCTTCATGAAGCGCACCATCGTCGGCCGGTTCTTCTCCGCCCAAGAACGGCGCGCGATGAACGCATTGGTCTGAAAGTGCGGGATACCTTCGCTCAATCTACCGATGACGTTCAAGCCGGATTCTTCCGCCGCATAATTGAGCGGCACCGCAACCGTGGTCGCGGCGATCTGGCCGGACTGCAGCGCGGCCAGATTTGCCGACGAACCGCCGGCGATGATCAGCAGTTTGTAATCGCGCGGATACTCTAATCCTTTGAGCTTCAAAGCTTCGCGCAAAGCCGTAATCGTTCCCCCGGTTAGCGACGCGGTACCAAAAGTTGCGCCGCGCAAGTCCTCCCAAACTTTGTAATTCTTGCCGGCGATCAAAAACTGCGCGATGCCATTGATGATCCCACCGGTGACAATGAAGTCGAGGCCGCGCTCCGACGCTTCGATATACGGCTCCGGCCCGCCGGAGCCGAAATGAAGCGAGTTCGCCGCCAACGCCTGCACGGTCATCGGCACACCGCGCAAAAGCACCAGCTGAACATCCAATCCCTGTTGGTCAAAGAATCCTTTCTTGCTCGCGACCCAAAGCGGGCTGTAGCCGAGAGTCTTGCTCGACGCACCGAGGTAGATTTTTGGCTTTTCCTGGGCGGCAACGGAAGCGGAACAGAACGTAATAAGCAGCAGTCCGAAGGCGATTCGTAATTGGACGATCACGTGAGCTCCCAAGAACTCCTGACGACTTTAACGCCGGTATTGTGACAACCACATCGACCCAGCCTTACAATGGCTTGACGCAACAGTTCAAGCCAATTCCACCTGCGTCAAATTATTACCAAGAGTTGCGTCGGCTCGACGGCCGCTCGAAGCGTCGTACCGGCTTCCTCATTCGATTCAAACAATTTTGACCGCCGGCCGGTAGTAATTACGCAGCCTGGCGGCGAGATCAAACACCGACAATGCCGGAAAGACAGACTTTTACTTCGTAAAATTAGCTGGCATCGCAGTTGCTTTATGCCATTCGCGACTCCATCGAAACCAAGGAACAAAACAATGGGAGACAAAATGAAAATCAAGAATACGGGCTGGGTAGCGGCCCTCGGACTGACGGCGGCGATCGCAACGGGATGCGCCGGCGGACAGTTGACAACGCGGGAAAAAGGCGCCGGCATCGGCGCCCTCGGCGGCGCGGCCGCCGGCGGGCTCATCGGCGCAGCTTTCGGCCGTCCGGGCATGGGGGCGGCGATCGGCGCAGGCGCTGGCCTCGCCGGTGGCGCGTTGATCGGCGATCACATGCAGGGGCAGGAACAGTATCAAAACAACCAGCAACAAATTTATCAAAACCAAAGCACCATCGATCGTAACCGTCAGGATATCCAACGCCAACAACGGATCGAGTATTAAGCGAGTCACTAACTAAACCAATCGGCCAAATTTCAATGAAATAAGGAGAATGAAAATGAAACGGACCAACATATTGCTTCTGGCGGGGATATTGACTGGCGGGTTAATAATGCCCAGCGTCACTGTATCGGCATTCGCGAAAGACGACCAGCACGAACGCAAGGAGAATCCCGGCAAGCATAAGGGCTGGGAGAAGCAGCACGACAAAAAGTTCGACCACTCGGAACATGACCGGCGCGATTATCGTCGCGGCTATTGGGAGGATCATCGTCGGCGCAATTATCCGAGACATGACGTTCGCCTGAGCAACCGCGGCCACCACAACAAACCCGAGATTCGCCAAGACTTCAAAGACGTCCGTAACGCTCGCAAGGAAGTCCAACAGGGTCGCGTCGAACTACGCAAAGACTACACAGAGCTAAGAAAAGACCGTGCCGAACTGCGCCGTGACATTCGCAACGGTGCAAGCAAGGCGGAAATCATGAAAGACCGACAAGAAATTCGCGACGATATGGTCGAGATTAGAAAAGACCGCGTTGAACTGCGCAAAGACCAAACCGCACTGAATACGGCGCGCCAGGAGTTAAAAAACGACCTGCGCAAACGCTAGTCTTCAACGCTTCCCTTCCCCGCCTGACCGCCGGTAGCACTGGCGGTCAGGCGGCATCATTTGCAACCCGCTCCAACTTTTAGTTGCTCCGACCCTTCCCTCAGGGCCAATCCACTCGAAGATATTGTTTCGCCAATCGATAGCGATTACTGTGTAGCAACTTCAATCGGAGGGCGAACGCGCAATGGCGATCAAGCGTTACAACTCGGGGGTACAGCGGGCCAAGGGATTGTTGGAAATCGGCGCAGCACTCTATGACAGCTCGCTGTCACAGGAAACCCGGCGCGCCGCCGAGGGCGTTTTACAAACCGACTCACGGGTCGGTCGCGTTGTCCGAATTTCCCTCGGCGCCAGAGCGACAACGGCCACCAGTGATGTGCCGGTATCTTTCGCCACCGGCAGCTTTCAAGAGATCATCGCCGTCGCTCAAGGAAAATACTCGTTAGCTTGGGTCAACCCATCGGTGCTGCTGACCATGGCTTACCGCGGCAAGGGTCCGTTCCAAAAACGCCTACCGCTGCGTACCATCGCCAACTTTCCATCCTTCGACGTGATGGGCTTCGCCGTACATAAATCTACCGGAATCGCCTCGCTGGCAGAGATCAAACAGCGAAAGATTCCGTTGCGCATCTCCACCGGCTATCTGCCCAAGTCCGATCTGGCTGGCAGCGCCACAATGTTTACCGTGGCCGCGACGCTGCGCGCGGCGGGTTTTTCATTGGCGGACATTCGCAAATGGGGCGGCAAGATTCACTCCGTGCCGCGACCGAGCGACCCGGGCCGGCGCGCCGCCATCGCGAGCGGCGCGGTCAACGCGGTGTTTGACGAAGGCATCAAAAGCTGGGGCCAAACGGCTCTCGACAACGATTTCCGCTATCTGGCGGTGGACGGCGCCGTGCTCGGGTCTCTCAAAGCGCTTGGCTACCGGCCCAGCGCTATGTCGCGCTGCGGGTTTCGCGGGCTCGACGGAGAAGTCCAGACAGTCGATTTCAGCGGTTGGCCGATGATCGTGCACGCCGACATGGCCAACGAGATCGCCTACGCGCTGTGCGAGGCCATCGAACTGCGCAAGAAAGTCATTCCGACAGACAATTTCAAGCCGCTCAGCATGGCGCAGCTTTGCGCCAATGACGACGAAGCACCCTACGATGTGCCGCTTCATCCCGGCGCCAGGCGTTTCTATCGCGAACGCGACTATCTCAAATAGCTAGAACGACAGAGGGTGGATTGAGGTGGAACCCTGTAGGAGTGAACGCATCAGGGCACATGTATCATCGTCATGCTCGGCGCTCGGCAAGATATTTGAGCTTTTCACAGTTGATTTCAGAGCGGATCGCTTCGCTCGCCTCTCCAAGGCAGAGCCGCTTTGCCTTCACTCCGTAAGGTTTTCGCCTCGATCGCTGCTTTACCAAGAATAATCTGGGCTAGAGCCTTAACTCCGCTTGCCGGGCGCGCCAGTTCCATAGTAAATACACCACACTCCAGCCAGTTGGAGAACAAGTTATGGACGGGCCATCGACAACCCCGCATTACAACGCCGCGGTCGACCTGATCGAACGCAATCTTACGGCGCGATTGGAAAAGATCGCGTATATCGACGAAAACGGCAGGTATAGTTTCGCCGAGCTTGCCGCGAGGGTTAATCGCGCGGCCAATGCGCTCACCGAGCTCGGCTTGCCGCTGGAATGCCGAGTAATGGTGTGCCTGCTCGACACCATCGACTTTCCCGCGGTTTTTCTCGGCGCGATCAAAGCCGGCCTGGTGCCCATCGCGGTCAACACGCTGCTGACGACCGGCGATTTCGAGTTCATGTTGCGCGACAGCCGCGCCCAAGCGTTAGTTGTGTCCGATCCACTGCTCGCGGTATTCGATCCGATTCTCGCGAATCAGCCGTTCCTCAAGCACGTCATCGTTTCTGGCGCGAGAGAATCGCGTCATCCCCTGCTGGCGAACTTGATGGCCGCGGCTTCCGACGATTTCACCGCCGCGTCGACTCGACCGGACGATGCCTGTTTTTGGCTCTACTCGTCGGGCTCCACTGGCACCCCAAAAGGCGTCGTTCATGTGCAATCCAGCATGATCAAAACCGCCGAGCATTATGCCAAGCCGATTCTCGGCATCCAAGAAAGCGACGTGGTGTTCTCGGCAGCGAAGTTATTTTTCGCCTACGGTCTCGGCAACGCGATGAGTTTTCCCTTGTCGGTGGGCGCGACGACAATTTTGTTAAGCGAGCGGCCGACGCCGCAGGCAGTTTGCCGTATCTTGAAACAATATCAGCCGACGATATTCTATGGCGTGCCGACGCTCTACAGCGCGCTCCTGGCGAGTGCCGATTTACCGAAACGCGAGGAATCTAAGCTGCGCCGCTGCACTTCGGCGGGCGAAGCGCTGCCGGCGGAGGTCGGCCGGCGCTGGTCGGAACATTTCGGCGTCGATATTCTCGACGGCCTCGGCTCGACTGAGATGTTGCATATATTTTTGTCCAATCGGCCCGACGACAACCGCTACGGCACGTCGGGGAAACCCGTGTCCGGCTACGACATCCGCCTCGTCGACGAAGATGGCAAACCGGTAGCAAAAGGCGAGATTGGCGAGCTCCAAGTCGCCGGTCCGACCAGCGCGGCGTTCTATTGGAACAACCGCGAAAAGAGCCGCAACACTTTTCTCGGCCCGTGGACCAAGAGCGGTGACAAATACAGCGAAAGCGCCGACGGTTATTTCACCTACGGTGGCCGCGGCGACGACATGCTCAAAGTCAGCGGCATTTGGGTATCGCCCTTTGAAGTCGAATCCGCATTGGCGTCGCATGCCGCTGTGCTCGAAGCCGCCGTCGTTGGCCATGCCGATGAAAATGGCTTGATCAAACCGAAAGCCTACATCGTCCTACAACCCAATGTGCCGCAAAGCGATGAGTTATCGGCGGCATTGCAGCAGCATGTCAAAGCCCAGCTCGCGCCCTACAAATATCCGCGCTGGATCGAATTCGTCGCCGAGCTGCCCAAGACCGCCACGGGAAAAATCCAACGTTTCAAGCTGCGCGCTTGAAATCTCATGGATTATTGTCAAAACACTATCGATCCAATTGGGAGGAAACCGTGAAGTTGAATCGCCGCAATTTCTTAACCCAAGCGAGTCTGCTCACCGCCGGCGCCTTCGTGCCCAAATTCGCCTTCGGCCAAACCCAGAAAATCCGCATCGGCATCATGCTGCCGTACACTGGCACCTTTGCTCAGCTCGGCACCGCGATCACCAACGGCTTTAAGCTCGCGGTGAGCGAGCGTGGCGGCAAGCTGGGCGGACGAGAGCTGGAGTATTTCACCGTCGACGACGAAGCCGATCCGTCCAAGGCGCCGGAGAATACCAACAAGCTGGTCCAACGCGACAAGATCGACGTCTTGGTCGGCACGGTGCACAGCGGCGTGCAAATGGGCATGGTCAAGATCGCCAAAGAAACCAGTACACTGATGATCATTCCCAACGCGGGACTCGATGCCGCCACTGGCGCGCTCTGCGCGCCGAATATTTTCCGAACCTCTTTTTCCAATTGGCAGCCGTCCTACCCGATGGGCAAGGTGCTTGCCGATCGCGGTATCCGCAATGTCGTTTCTCTCGCCTGGAAATACGGCGCCGGCGAAGAAGCCATCGCCGGCTTCACCGAAGGATTTATCAAAGCCGGTGGCAAGTCGGTGCGCGGCCTGTGGATTCCATTTCCCAATGCCGAATTCCAAGCGCTGTTGACAGAGATCGCGTCGCTCAAACCCGACGCCGTATTCGTATTTTTTGCCGGCGCCGGCGCCGCAAAATTCGTCAGAGACTACGCAGCGTCTGGTCTGCGAAAGACCATTCCACTTTACGGCTCCGGATTTCTTACCGACGGCATCTTAGACGCGATCCAAGACTCGGGACAGGGACTGGAAACCACGCTTCACTACGCTGACGGTCTGAATACCAAACGCGATAAGGAGTTTCGCGCCGCCTACGCGAAAACGTACACGAGCGAGCCGGATGTTTACGCCGTGCAGGGCTTTGACGCCGGCTTGCTGCTCGCCGCCGGAGTCGACGCGGTTAAAGGCGATATCACTAAGCGCAAGGAAATGATCGCTGCCATGGAAAAGGCCAAGATCGACAGCCCGCGCGGTGCCTGGACTATGTCGAAAGCGCACAATCCAATCCAAGACATCTATCTCCGCAAAGTCGTCGGTAAAGAAAACCGCTATGTCAGCGTCGCCCATAAAGCGCTTGCCGACCCGGCGCGCGGATGCAAATTATAGCGACGGCTTCGCCGTCGCGTTCAAACCGTTCAAGTAGTTCAAATCGTTTTCGGAAACCGGCCGAATTCTGACTGCTTGAACGTTTTGAACGGCTTGAACGATTCAAACATGTTCTATCTAATACAGTTACTAAACGCGGTCCAATACGGCCTACTGCTCTTTCTCCTCGCCAGCGGCCTGACCTTGATCTTCGGCATTATGGGCGTAATCAATCTTGCCCACGGCAGTTTCTACATGGTCGGCGCCTATCTAGCCTATTGGCTAGCCAAAGCGACTGGCAGTCTGTGGCTCGCGATCCCGATTGCCATTGTCATCGCTTTCGCAATCGGTCTCTTGCTTGAGACGACCATCATCAGACGCCTTTATAAACGCGATCATCTGTATCAAGTCCTGCTCACCTTCGGTCTGATCCTGGTCTTCGAAGAATTGCGCAGCATTCTTTTCGGCAACGACGTTCATGGTGTCGCTGTGCCGGCGCTGCTGAATTTCTCCATTCCTCTGACTGAAACTCTATCCTATCCAATCTACCGCCTTTTCATCACTGCGGTTTGCCTTGTTATCGCCGCTGTCCTGTACTTTGTCATTCAAAAAACTCGCATCGGCATGATGATCCGCGCCGGCAACAGCAACCGCGAGATGGCGGCCTCCCTCGGCGTCAACATTCCTCTGCTCTTCGCGCTGGTGTTCGCCGTGGGCATGGCGCTTGCCGCCTTTGCGGGCGCGATCGCGGCGCCAATCACATCCGTCGCGCCGGGAATGGGCAATCCGATTTTGATCATCTGTTTCGTCGTCGTCGTCATCGGCGGCATCGGCTCGATCAACGGCGCGATGATCGCGTCTCTTTTAATCGGCCTCGCCGACACCCTCGGCAAAATCCTCGCGCCAGAGTATTCCGGCGTTGCGATCTATCTCTTGATGGCCGTCGTTCTTTTGTGGCGCCCGCAAGGGCTCGCGAATAAATCGTAACCCGCCGTGACCCACATCACCTTGCCCCGCTCGCTTTTGTTCGCCGCCTTGCTCGTCCTGGCACTTTTCCCGCTGTTTGGCTCGACCTTTTATATTCAGCTCGGCGCCAAGATCATGATCATGGCGATCTTCGCCTTGAGCCTCGACTTGCTCGTGGGCCACGCCGGATTGGTGAGTTTTGGCCACGCCGCTTACTTTGGCGTCGCCGCCTATGCGCTGGCCCTATTCGCGCCCAAGTACGAAGCGGCCAGTCTCTGGCTCACTTTGCCAGCGGCGCTGATCGTCACCGCCATCACCGCTCTCGTCATCGGCTTTCTCGTCGTGCGCACGACTGGAATCTATTTCATCATGGTCACTCTTGCTTTCGCGCAGATGCTCTACTCAATCTTCCATGACACCAAACTCGGCGGCGGCTCGGATGGCATATACATCACGGTCCGGCCGGAAATGATCATCGGGAGTTTCAAAACACTCGATCTTGAAAGTCCCGTGCAGTTCTTTTACCTCGCGTTGATCACGCTGAGCGCCGTCTACGTTTTTTTGAATTATTTACTCCACGCGCCTTTTGGCCGCGCCCTCGCCGGCATCCGTGTCAACGAACAGCGCATGCGCTCCATCGGATTCCCGGTTTTTTGGTACAAGCTCGGCGCTTTCGTTCTCGCTGGAACCATCGCGGGTCTATCAGGCTATCTCGCGGCCTGCCAGTACGGTTTCGTCAATCCTGAGATTCTCGCCTGGCATCAATCCGGCACCGTCCTCATGATGGTCATCCTCGGCGGCATGGGCCGGCTCCACGGCGCCGTCATCGGCGCCACAGTCTACGTCCTGTTACAAGAATTTCTCTCCGGGCAGGCCCTTTTCGGCGACTACGCTAAGCACTGGCAACTAACGATGGGCAGTTTGATTGTGCTTATCGTTTTGGTTTTTCCCCACGGCGTCGGCGGCTTCATCGATATCTTCTTGCGCCGGAAGGATTATCCACGAGCGTTAGCGGAGCACGCGAATGACTGAAGCGATCCTTTCAATCGAAGACTTGACGAAACACTTCGGCGGGCTGGCCGCCGTGGAAGACGTTTCGTTGGAGGTAAGAGTCGGCGAGCTGCACGCGATCATCGGCCCCAACGGTGCCGGCAAGACGACGCTAATAAATTTGCTGTCCGGCGAGCTCGCACCGAGCAGCGGCGCCATTCGTTTCCGCGCCGAGGACATCACGCGGCTCACCCCTGAAAAGCGATCGCGTCTAGGTATCGGCCGCAGCTTCCAGAAGACCAATGTCTTTTCGAGTTTCAGCGCGCTGGAAAACTGCCGCCTGGCGGCGCAAGCGCGCGATCCACGACCGTTTCATTGGCTGACCGACGCGTTGTCCTACGACGCGACGATGCAAAATGCGCGGCGCGCATTGGCTGCGGCCGATCTGGCCGAGCGCGGCAATGATCTCGCGCTAGCCTTGAGCCACGGCGGGCAACGCCAGCTAGAGATCGCTATGTGTCTTGCCACCGCACCACAGCTGCTTTTGCTTGACGAACCGCTGGCGGGCATGGGTACGGAAGAATCGATTAAAATGATCGATCTCATCCGAAACCTCGCCGAGACTCACGCAATCTTGCTGGTCGAGCACGATATGGATGCGGTGTTTCAATTAGCCAAACTGCTCACGGTCATGGTCGACGGCAAAGTTCTCGCCACGGGAACGCCTGCCGAGATCCGCGCCAACCGCGAGGTGCAAGCCGCTTATCTCGGCATATTGGACGACGCGCCATGAGCGACACACCGATCATCGAAGCGAGACAGCTGCACACCTATTACGGCGTGAGCCACATCTTGCACGGCGTCGACTTTTCGATTCGCGCCGGCGAAGCGGTCGGCTTGATGGGCCGAAACGGCATGGGCAAGACCACGCTGATTCGCACGTTGGTCGGCCATGTGCCACCGCGCCGTGGCGAAGTGAGAATCAATGGCAAAACGATGACCGGCGCCGCGCCGCATCTGATCGCGCGTCAAGGCATCGCCTACGTTCCCGAAGGGCGCGGCATCTTTCCCAACTTATCCGTCAAAGAAAATCTCATCATGGCCGCGGGTCCGGGAATCAATGGGCAAGCCTACTGGACCTATGAACGCGTGCTCGAAACTTTTCCCCGTCTAAGCGAGCGCTTGAGACACGGCGGCCAGCAACTTTCAGGCGGCGAACAGCAGATGCTGTCCATTGGCCGTGCGCTGATGACGAATCCGAATCTGTTGATCCTCGACGAAGCGACGGAAGGCTTGGCACCGCTGATCGCCCGAGAGATATGGCGCATTATCGAAACAATTCGTGAAACCGGAATTGCCGCTATCATCGTCGACAAAAATTTTGCCGCCGTCTCCGCGCTCACCGATCGAAATATCATTTTGGTCAAAGGGCGGGTTGCCTTCGAAGGCACTAATGGCGAATTACGTCAGAAGCCGGAGCTGCTTCATCAGCATCTCGGGATCTGATCAGTCTCCCTCTCTCGCGGATTCATAGATGTCCCACTGCTGAATTTTTCTTGACTTGCCGGAAATTTATCGACAAGCTTTCGCGCATAACGATCACTCCTGGAGAGATGGTAGCTGATCCGCATCGAGTCACATCAGTCAACCGCAAAGTATCGTCTCCTAGAAAGAAAACTTGCCATGGCAAAAAACATTGTTATTTGCTCCGACGGAACAGGAAACACGACGGTGAAGGGGCGAGGCACGAACGTTTTCAAACTCTTCGAGTCCGTTGACCTCAACGGTCACCGCTTCGATCCAAAGCTGGACCCCCAGGTTTCTATCTACGACGATGGGGTCGGCACGGAAGATTTCAAGCCACTGAAAATATTCGCTGGCATGACGGGCTGGGGCCTCGGCCGAAACATCAGGCAGCTTTATAAGGAGCTATGCCGCATCTACGACACTGGTGACAGGATTTTTTTATTTGGGTTCAGTCGCGGCGCTTTCACCGTCCGGACACTCGCGGGACTTATCGTCAGATGCGGGATCATCGACGCTAAAACACAAATCACAGCGCGCGCATTCGAAGCAACCGTCAAGGCCGCCTATAAGGCATATCGGAGTTGTTACCGGACCGCGCTCATGCGGCTGTTTTTGGGCGATCCTAAGACCGATGCGACCGCCGACTTCAAGGCGAAATTTTGCAACAACGAACAGCCAAAGATCCACTTCATCGGTGTGTGGGATACGGTCGATGCCGTCGGCATGCCATTCCACATCAGCGATATCATCAACGGCGTGTTCTATCGTTTTAAGTTTCCGAATCAGACACTGAGCGAGCACGTCGAACATGCGTACCATGCACTCGCCGTAGACGAGGAACGTCACTCCTTTGTCCCTCTGTTGTGGAAACAAGATATGCCCAGTCAAAACGAATCCCAGAAGATCGAGCAGGTATGGTTCGCCGGAGCACACTCGAATGTGGGCGGGGGTTATCCCAAACAAGGCATGTCACTGGTCGCCCTCGACTGGTTGATGGATAAGGCGCAATCGGCCGGCCTCCGTTTCATTGCGGAAGATCGCGATTACTACAATGAGCATGGGAACGTCGACGACAAGCTCTACGACCCGCGCGCCGGACTCGGAGTATTTTATCGCTGGAAACCTCGCGATATCGTCCTGCTATGCCGAGACAACGGGGTTCCACCTAAAATTCATTTGACGGTCCTGGAGCGAATCGCACACGGGACTGAGGATTATTGCCCCGGCAACTTGCCGCCCAACGCAACCGTTGTGATTACGCCCACAAGAGATCCAGAAAAAGACGCTGCCGCATTGGTGAGAGCAAGCGCGGCTGAGTTGGTTTTGAAATCTGCTCATACCGGCGGGCAGTCTCTACTGGATCAGGTCCGCAATATAATTACCGTCGGCCGATTCTCCTACTACATCTACCTCCTGTCATGCATTGGGACGTTGATAGTCGTGGCTGGCTCGCCGGAGGCGCCTTCGGGCCTCAATTTGTGGCCGACTGTAAAAAATTTAGTCGTGCTCATTGGCACGCTTTCTACCTCGCCTCTTTCGGCTCTTGCTTCGATACGCGACAAGCTTTTGGCCAACCCGACATGTCTAGTTTGGATCTTGAGCGGATTTCTTCTGGGTTATCTATTGATGAAGTTTAGCGACGGGCGCATGAGCGCAACTTTCTCGAGGTTCTGGTTTGGCCACCAGCAAAACCTGCGCGAGGCGCTGAAGCGGGCACGCGAAAAAGCCAAGCAGAGAGAATTATCCGCTACCTGAACGTGGAGGAACTGCAAAACTTCGTTGTAACGGTAATCGGGGCAGCTGAACATTTCTTCTCAGACTGAAACGAGCTTTGACTCCACTCTGTTAGTAGGATATTGCGCATGCATGAATTCACTTCGCGGTATTCATGATCCGACCTTCCGAGCGCTTTAAGTTGACACCCGTGCCGATGTTCAACCAAGGAGTTAGTGATGAAGTACAAATGCATCTCCGCCGATTCCCACCTGGAAATCCGCCCCGACCGTTATTGCCAGCACGTAGCGGAAAAGTTTCGCGACCGGGCGCCGAAAGTAATCACTCTCGAAGACGGCACCCTTGCGGTGCTGCAGGAAGGCCAACCACTCGAACGTTTGATTTCGAATATTTCTTGCGGCTTGCCCTACGAAAAAAGCCGGCCCTTCGATCCGCTTCCCGGCGAGAGCTATGAAACTTCTCCGGGAACCGGCTCGCCGGCACAGAGGCTCACCGAGCAGGCCGAAGACGGGGTCGATGCCGAAGTGCTATTTCCCGGCAACGTCGGGCCCGGCTTCTGGCGCGGTATTCGCAATGACGATGCTTACAAAGCCGTCGTGCGCGCTTACAACGATTGGCTGGCGGAAGAATATTGCGCGTATTCGCCCGAGCGGCTGATCGGTGTCGGTGTGACTCCGATCACAAACATCGATGATGCCGTCGCGGAATTGACGCATTGCCAAAAGATCGGTCTCAAGACCGTGATCATCGACAATTTTCCCGCAGGCAACCGTTATCCCACCGCGGCTGACGACCGCTTCTGGGCCGCAGCCGTCGATCTCGATATGGCGTTGACGATCCATGTCGAATTCGGCTTTCCACGCCGAAGCCGCGGTCCCCAAGCGGTCGCCGTCAACGCACCGTCTTTTAAATATGCCAAGCAACCCGACCCCGAGCACCATGTGCCGGACGTAATCGAGCGTTTCAACAAATACGGCTTTCGCGGCAGCAAACAGATCGTGCAAATGATCTGGGGCGGCGTGTTCGAACGCTTCCCAAAACTGAATATTTACGTCGCCGAAGTGCAAATCGGCTGGGTGCCCAATTGGCTCGATCAGATGGACAACGAATACGGCCGCCAACAATATTGGGCCGAGCGGGTGCTCGGTCTGCCGCGCCTCAAGCGCATGCCGAGCGAATACGCCAAGGAAAATGTCTATTGGGGGTTTAACCGCAATCCCATCGGCGTGCGCATCGCGCGCCACGAAGTCGGCGTCGATAAGGTGATGTGGGCCAGCGACTTTCCGCATTTGGAATCTGACTGGCCACATTCGCGCACAGTGATCGCCGAAAACTTTGCCGGCGTACCCGAAGCGGAAATGTGGCAGATGACCGTCGGCAATGCCGTCAGGTATTTTCATCTCGCGGCGCAATAGAGGAGTGAATCGTGACCCCAACGCAAACCAACGACCTAAAAAACCTCGACGCCGAGCTAGCGAAAGACCACCTGCGCGGGCTGTGGGTGCGCGAGGAATCGATCCGCCGCGAGCCGGCGCCCTTCGGAAAACCGATCCTTTGGAAATGGGCGAAGATTCGCGCCGGTCTCGAAGCCGCCGGCGAACTTATCACGACCAACTACAAAGGCGCGCGCCGGGCGATTAGCCTGGTGCATCCCGATATGAACGAGAGCACCAGCCACACGTTGAATCTGGCCGTGCAGCTGGTCAAAGCCGGCGAAGCCGTCTATTCCCATCGACACACCAATGCCGCCATGCGCTTCGTCATCGACGGCGGCGAGAAAGTCTACATCATCACCAACGGCGAGAAATGCGTCATGGAACGCGGCGATCTGGTGATCCAGCCGAGTTGGGGTTGGCATAATCAAATCAACGAATCGGAGCGCGACGCGATCTGGATCGACGGCCTCGACTCCGGCTTGATGCGCATGCTGCGCACCATGTTTCAGGAACCGCATCCCGGCGAAGATGTCCGGCTCTACAACAGCCCGGTTGACACGACCAAGCGGAACCCTGGGCTGCTCGCGCCACCGGGCCAGGCGTTAAAATCACTCGTCTACAAAGGGTCCGACACGCGCCGAGCTCTCGAGGAAATGCTCGCCGAAAGTGAAAGCCCTTTCGACGGCAAATGTTTGGAGTATCGCAATCCGGTGACTGGCGGCGCCACGTTTCCGACGTTTTCGTGCTGGATACAAATGCTTGATGGTAATAAAGAAACCGCCGAGCACCGCCACACGTCGAGCCAGCTCTACTACGCGGTCGAAGGCAGCGGCGTTAGCGAAGTCGAAGGCCAAAAGTTGGAATGGGACGCCGGCGATTTTTTTGTCGTGCCCAACTGGAGCTGGCACCGGCATAAGAATTCCAAGAGCAAACCCGCGCTGCTTTTCTCCACCACCGAACCGGCCGCTGCATGAAGCCATCGGCGTTTATCGCGAGCAAAGCCGCTAATAACGACAATGAACGAGCAGGAACGCGCTTATAATTCAGAAGAGTTCGCCGTTGGCGCAAGCTTGAACAATCCCGGCGAGACGATGGCTGCGAAAGTTGGCGTGCCGGCGCCGGAATTCGAAGCCACAACGCTGAATGGCAAACTCGTCCGGCTCGGCGATTTTCGCGGTCAGCGCCATGTTGTCATGATGACCGGCGCTGTCACCAGCCCGATGTGCGCATTTGAAGTCCCAGCGCTCAATCGGCTGCAAGATGACTTCGCCGATAAAGCATTTGCTTTCTTTCTCCTCTATACCCGGGAATCCCATCCGGCGGAGAATTATAGCGCGCACACGAGCTTCGAACAGAAGCTCGCCTACGCACGCGACTTGCAGCGGTTAGAAGATGTGCGTTTACCGATCCTCGTCGACCCTCTCGACGGCCGCATTCATCGTGCTTATGGTTTATGGCCCAATGCGCTGTTCGTCATCCACAAAGATGGCCGGCTAATCTTCCGCAGCAACATGGCCAATCCCACCGAGCTGCGCCAGTTCTTGGAAGATATCATTGCCGCGGAAAAAGCCGCTGCCGAGGGTCGCGTGCTGCATCTGCAATACTCCGAACGCGTGATCGCCCATGAAGCTGATCAAGCGACGCACCGCCGCGTCTACGAGCGCGCCGGACAAAGAGCGTTCGAAGACTACTGGGCCAAGCGCCCACAAAACCGCAACCGGTGGCCGTAAGATGAAACGCTTTCTCAAGATAGGATCGGTCCGATCAGTCATCGCAATCCTAGTCATCCTCTGCGCTATGGCCCTCGCCGACGCCGCTACTCGCGACCTCGAGCGCGTGCGCATCGGCTACTCGGTCGGCGGCCTTATCCCCTTTCCGCTGATCGTCGCCAAAGAGAATCGCTTTTTCGAACAAGCCGGGTTGGATGTTGAGTTGATCAATATCCCACCGACAATTGCCGTCACGGCGCTGATATCCGGCGACATACAGTACGTAATCTTCGCCGGCACTACGCTCAATGCCGCGGTGCGCGGTTTGCCGGTGAAGCTAGTCATGGTCTACAACGATCGGCCGCTCTTTTCGCTCATGTCCAAGCCGGACATTCGCTCGATCAAAGAACTTAAAGGCAAAGTCCTCGGTGTGGCGACGCTCACCTCTGGAGAATCTTTCTTATCCCGCCGCCTGCTCAAAGACGCCGGCATCGACGTCGAAAAGGAAATAACGCTGCGGGTCATCGGCAACACGCCCGACCGCCTCGGCTCGAGCGGCTCGTGGACGCGACCACGTTAACGCCCGGTCGATATCACGCGAACGTTGGGCTAGGAAGCTGGCCTTCATGGGGGATACTTGGAGAGCATTAACGGCGGCTTCGGCGTCTCCGAGCGCTGGCTGCAGGAGCGCCCCGATCAGATCAAGAAAATGATCGCGGTGGCGTTCAGAGGCATGGCGCATGCGCGCGCGCAACGCAATGATTCGATCGCCCTGATCATGTCGAGGTGGAAACTCGAACGAGACGTCGCCGAGAAGGCTTTCGACTCGACGATAAAAACTTGGTCGGAGAACGGTATGGCTTCGGACCAAGCACTGCAAGCAGGCATCGATGAAAGCTTGAAAGTCTCGAACAGCAAACAAACCGTGCCGTCGTCGCGGGTCGCAGATTTCACCTTGGTGCGAGAAGTCTATCGCGAAATCAAAGCTAAGTAGGGCTGATTTATGAATGATGGAGATTTTCCGCTTAAACCCACGCGCATGCGCACCCATCCGCACACGACACGCTCGCGCTTGATGCTTGAGATCGCCTCGGCGCTGGTCAACCGGCGCGATTGGGATTTGCTTCAAGCCCGCATCAGCCTGCGTGAGCAAGGATCGGAGGACTGGCCGCTGACGCTCTTCGGCAGCGACAGTCCGGCGACCATCCACGAAGTCGCCGCCGGCAAGGTTCAATTCGCCATGATCAATCCGGGAATGATGCTCAAACTTGCCGCTTTGGGCAGCGCGCCGTTCGAAAAACCGACACCGCTGCGAATCGTCGCCGTCTTGCCGGCGCTAGATCAAATGGTTTTCGCCGTCAGACAAGCAACCGGCTTGAAATCGATCACCGATATCCGCAATCGCAAGTTTCCCCTAAAGTTATCGCTGCGCGGCCAACCGGATCACTCGCTACAAGTTATTATCGATCACGTCTGCGCCGCCGCTGGTTTCAGCCTCGCCGACATCGCCGCCTGGGGCGGCGAAGTACGCTACGACGCCGGCATGCCCTATGGCGACAATCGCATCGGCGCGGTGCAGCGCGGTGAGATCGACGCGATCTTTGACGAAGGCGCCAGCGCTTGGGGCAACATGGCCTTAGATTTAGGCATGACGTTTCTCGCGCTGGATGAAACGATTTTGCCGCGTCTGGATTCGGTCGGCCTGCGCCGCGGCTTAATTGAAAAATCCAGCTTCCCGAAACTGTCTGCCGATGTTCCGACGCTCGACTTCAGCGGCTGGCCGATCTACACCATTGCCTCGACGCCCGATGCGCTAGTGAGAGATTTCTGCCGCGCCCTGGACGAGAGCAAAGAGCGGATTCCCTGGGCCAAGGACGAGCCACTGCCCATGCGGCAAATCGTAACCGATACTGCCGAAGGGCATCTCGAAGTTCCGCTCCATCCTGCGGCGCAATCTTTTTGGCACGAGCGTGGCTATTTGCCATAGCGCAATGAGCCAAGCGCGAAACACAAAGGCGAGGGCTTCGGCACATGCGCCAAGCAACCCTCGCCTTTGCAATCTGGCTAATGATGGAAAGCGGCGCTTACTTCGGTTGCGACACGACCCGCAGGTAAGGCTTGAGCGTTTTAAAACCTTGCGGGTATTTTTTCTTCGCGTCGTCGTCGGAGACCGATGTAGGGATGATGACGTCCTGGCCCGGCTTCCAGTTGACCGGCGTCGCCACCGAATGTTTAGCGGTGACCTGAATCGAATCGAGCAGGCGCAGCACTTCGTCGAAGTTGCGCCCCGTTGTCATCGGGTAGACGAGCATCGCCTTCACCTTTTTGTCGGGGCCGATGACGAACACCGAGCGCACGGTCTGGTTGTCCGCCGCGGTGCGTTTGCCAGGGGTCTCGCTGGCGGGCAGCATGTCGTAAAGCTTGGCGACATTGAGATCTGCATCGCCGATGATCGGGTAGTTCGGCGCATGCCCCTGGGTCTCCTGGATGTCTTTGGCCCACGCCGTATGATCACTTACAGGATCGCCGCTGAGACCGATCACCTTGCAGTTGCGCCTTTCAAACTCGGGCTTGAGGCTCGCCATGTAACCGAGCTCGGTGGTGCAGACCGGCGTAAAATCCTTCGGATGCGAGAATAGAATCGCCCAGCCATCGCCGATCCATTCATGGAAATTAATTTTGCCTTCGCTCGTTTCCGCCGAAAAATCCGGCGCCACGTCGTTGATTCGAACTGCCATAAAAGATTCTCCTTTCAACACGGTTCTAAGATTCAGTAACGGCTACCGCGATTGGCTGGCGTAGTCAATGCGGATTTTATTAAGTCTTAATTTTTTTCGGCGCGGCCTTGTTGGACAGCAGCAACCCGCGATCGCGAAACAAACCGATCAGCAAGTCCCCCTTCCGCATATGAGGTCGGTTGCGCCAACGCTGCCAAATATACCAATCTTGCAACACCATCATACTTTGATCGCTCGTCGCCGTTCGGTAACGCGACACTTCACGCTCCGTGATCAGGCAGAAGAACGCGCCGGTCGCTGGCGAAATAGCGCGACAAAGCGTCTTGAATCGCCGCTGTTTCGCGTTTGCCCCGTAAAACCCGCTCGATCACTTTGGCAAAAGGTGATTGGAGCTGATCTTCAAAGAGTACACGAGAACAAATGCCGAGGCGATCGCCGTCGCACCACTCGCTCGCGACCCGTTGCGCTAGCGGCGCCAACTCCGCCGACCCGATTCGTCCCGTCGCCATCACACCGGTTCCAATCATGAGCGGCAGCGCCACGATCGAAAACACACCATGGGCGATGCCGATCAGGAAGACATTCGGATTGCGGAGAAACAGGCAATTGAAAAAAAAGCTGCCGAACGACGCGACGGCGACAAGCGCAATTTCCGGGGCATGAAACAATCCGAAAACCAAGCTGTTGGCGGCAGCCGCAAGCCATGTATTCTGCAGCAAAGCGCGCCAGCGTTGAAAAAATATTCCAGCAGCAGCGCTTCCTGCACCAAGCCCCAGGAGATCGATCGAAAGGTGCTGGCCGCGGTGGGTGTCTGAATAGATACTCCAACAAGCGCTGCGATGTCGAGTAACACCGCAACAGATACGACAACGATGATGCCGGTGAAAGGCAGACCAGAAACAAAGTTATCGAGACAGAATCCAGATTCTTTCCAGTCGTGTTTTCTGAGCAACGCTGAAATCGGCAAGATCAAAACAAACAACCACGTTGCGACGATCACCCAGCCATCGACACCGACGTGAATCTGGTCCCAAAAACTCGCAGCAAAAAGTAGTGCCAGCGCGGCCAACTCTGCCGCTGCGTAAGTGCGCTGATTGATCACGGTGGATATTGTGAATTCGCTGCGCCGAGAGCCGACTCAAACCGATCAGTAGTCTCAACTCGAGAGTTAGAAATTCAAAAGTATCGTCACTGCCGGCTCTAAGGATGGACGCTCTCTAAGAACCAGTCCGTCGGCAATTCACGACCCACGCCTTTAGCTTTGGCTTCGCTGTAGACCGCGGCGCCCACGGCGGCGAATTGGAGGCCGATGCCGATGTTATTGAGGAAGCAAGTCGATTCCTGCACATTAACGCGGCCCTCAGCCTTGCCGGTCACTAGATCTTTGAGATCGGGCGCGCTCAGCCAAAATGGATGCTCGACATTGACTTCATGGGCATGGACCGGACCTTTTTTGATAATGTCGATCGCATCGTGGGCGGCGATGCCTTCCTCGCCGTAGCCGGCGACAAAGTTCAACGGCGCGTGTTGGTGTGCGTGAATCACCAAACGATCGACTTTGCGGATCGTATCATCACCCAGCTCCGGAACGCGCACACAGGTCAAATGCAATCCCGGCTTGACCCAGTCGGCGCTGACCACGCGGCTGAGCGAGTTGGTCGTCGCGGCGATGATGTCGGCGCCGCGTATCGCCTCTTCCGGCGAATCCACCGCGCGCACTTCGGCTGTCACTTTTGCCTGCATCTCTTTAACAAACGCTTCGCGGTTCGCTTTAGTCGGGCTGAAAACGTTGACGCGCTTCAGTGCTCTGACCGCGCACATCGCCGGCAAGTGGCTGCCTGCCTGCCATCCGGAACCAAAGAGCGCCATGGTGCTGGCGTCCGCGCGCGCCAAGTAACGCGCAGCCAGCGCGCTGCTCGACGCCACGCGCATGCGCTGCACCACACCGTCGGGAAACATCGCCAGCGGCTCGCCGGTGATCGTCGAAAACAACATGACCAAGCCGACGTACTTGTCGCCCGGCGCCGCGGGGATTTTAGTTTTGATCGTGCGATTACCCTGCTGATTCCACCGGATGATATCGGAGTTGATCCGCATGGCGACGATCGGCGGATCGTAAAGCCCGGCTTCCATGGACTTGAACGCATAGACGCCCGCTTCGCTCGCCGACGGCATTACCAGATCGGTGCGCGGACGATTGATCGCCGTGCCCTTGTCCCAACTCGCGTAAGCTTTTTCGAGGGCATCGATACAGGTGTTGATCGAAAGAAAGGACTCGATTTCTTCATTGCTCAGTAAGATCATGCAGGTGAAATATCAGCGTGCTGACAGATCGTCAAGGCAAGCGCCACAATCATTGACTAACGATACATAACTCGATTAGCTTCATTCCAAGGAGAGACCAATTATGAAAATCATCGCATTGCTCCATCCCGGCAAAATGGGCTCAACCATCGGCGCTTGCGCCGCAACCAGTGGCGCGCGCGTGCTATGGGCATCGGCAGAGCGCAGCGGCGAGTCGCGCAAGCGCGCCGAGCAAGCAGGCCTGATCGATGCAGGGGATCTCGCCGCTGCCGTCACTCAAAGCGATATCGTACTGTCGGTCTGTCCGCCGGAGTTCGCCGCGGATATGGCGGCGCAAGTCGCAGCGCAGAAGTTTAAAGGTATCTACGTCGACGCCAACGCCGTGTCGCGAGCCACTGCTGAAGAGATCGGCAAGATCGTCACCAAAGGCGGTGCCAGCTTCGTCGACGGCGGCATCATCGGCTCGCCGGTGAAAAAAGCCGGCACCACTAGAATGTATCTCTCCGGTGAAAAATCCAAAGATATCGCCGCGCTATTTTCTGCTAGCATGTTGGACGCGCGCATTATCAGCGCCACCCCCGGCGAAGCATCCGCACTGAAAGTCGTCTACGCTGCCTGGACCAAAGGCACCGACGCGCTCATTCTCGCGATCCGCGCATTGGCCACCCATGAAGGCGTGGACAACGCGCTATTAAAAGAATGGCGCACCTCACAGCCGGCGCTGGAAAATAAATGCGAGCGCGCCGCCGCCAATGTCGCGCCGAAGATGTGGCGTTATGTCGGCGAGATGAGAGAGATCGCGGCGGCCTTCGATGCCGCCGGCTTGCCGAGCGGATTTCACAACGCCGCGGCGGAAGTAAGCGAGCGGCTCGCCTGTTTCAAGGATCAAACGGAACCGGGACCGACGCTGGCCGCGGTGCTGGAAAAACTCGGCGCCATTGCGCCGGAGCGGCGCTGATAGAGATGGCTGAGTGAGTTACCCGTTTCGTGAGTTGCGCGCGAAATTCGGGTGCATATCCATAATTGCTCAATTTTTCGCCGTTGCTTCTAGAATTATTCAGGTTATCAGGTAAAATTTTCCTATGCCGGGCTCAATTTGCGGCCTTTGACAACGATCACTTGTTCTTATAAGAATCCCGGCATTGAACACTGAATAACGGGAGAAAGAATCTTTTTCGCGAGATTCACGCAGACAACTCATGGAAAAACTGGGATACATCCTTTCGGAAGCACCGGTATTTTTTTTCGTCATGTGGCTCGGCATCAGAATCGTGCATATTCGCCGTTACCGCAATAACCAACCGCTCTATACCGAGCGCGACTGGCGCATGCTGTACGAAAGCGCCAAGCATAGTCTGGTATCGCCGGTCATGCGACTTAAATTGGCGCGCACGATTCTCGCAGCCTCTGCGGTCATCTACCTTGAATTCTTGGTCCTCGCGCCCTTCGGTGCGGGAATTCTCAGTGCCGCCGTGCTACTAACCACCGCGTCGATCGTGCAACGAATCCTGCTCGCTGACGGGTAGTGTCTCCATCGGCCAAATTTTGTCGCTCATCACACACCGATCTCGGTCTGTTTCATTCTTTTACCTGCACGGTCACTTCGTTTTCCACCGGCGCGTCTTGGCTGAGCGACGCTACACCGATGGCGGCGCGAGTGTGCCGGCCGCGCTCGCCGAATAACTGCACGAGCAAATCCGACTCGCCGTTCGCCACCTTCGGCAACTCCGTGAATCCCGATGCAACGTTGATGTAGGAAAGCACTTTGACGATGCGCTCGACTTTATCCAGGTCGCCGAGTGCCGCTTTCATGATCGCCAGGTGATTGAGCGCGCAATTGCGCGCTGCATCGTATGCCTGTTCGAGGCTGATTTCAGCGCCGACTTTACCGCGGTATTTGATCACACCGTTGATCCGGCCGATGTTGCCGCCGATATAGAGGACATTACCGACCTGCACATAGCCAATATAGTTCGCCGCCGGTGCCGGCGGATTGGGCAGTTCGTAACCGAGCGCTCTGAGTTTATTTTCAATCTCCATCGTCTGTTCCTCCGTGGTACTTTTTAAATTCATATTGCGGGATGGCGTCGCTTGTAAGCCTCCATCAATCTAGCGTGGCGGGTCTCGATGCCATTTCATCGCGGTAGGATTGCTATCGAATCACAGCTCCCGTCTGAGAAAAGGGAAGCAATAACGTTGTAACGCTTGGTCGAAAACGGCAATCCAATCAGTTTCAAGAAACTTACTCTGTCCGGCGTCCCCTTGGCGAAAAGCCCGCCAACATGACCAGTCAGCCAATTCGACAAAAACGTTTACCTTGTCGCAAAGTTGTGCAGCCTGTAGAGCGCAATTCGTTGACGTTAAATCCCACTGAAACGGTTCTCGGTCACTAAGAATGCCGCATTTTGTCAGGCGGATAGTTCGACCGTCGCAGAAAGAACAGCCACTTAACCGGTTGCACGACTTTTGCGCTAGGACTTTGCCATGAAGCCGATCTATTCAGCCACATACAACGCCGAAGCACTGGTCGATCTGTTGGAAAACATACTAGGCTCCTATCACGACAGCGACTCGCGCCCGGAGCAATCGCTCATGTTATACCGATTATGGCTCCAGCTCAGGGGCAAATACCGAGTTCGGATCGCCAGAGGTCTGGTGGTAATCGAAGGCGGTGCGAAATTCAAACTACCGCCGCGTCGACGGCGTCGGCGGTGGTTGACCCAAACTCCTCTAAAACTCATGCCGAAAGTCGTTCCGCTCTGAGCTCTATCGCAATTTGCCGAGAAACCGAAAGTCGAATAGGTGGTCCACACGTGCTCCGGCAACTGCCAACGATAGCGCTTAACCGTTCCATTCATAAAACAAGCCGGCATAGTCAGTCACGTAAGAGCCGCCCTGTTTCGCCCCGCGCGCAAAGTTCGCCGCTTGGGGAATATCCTTGCCGCAGTATATCTCGAACAGATTGCCGGACGGATCGCGGAAGTACATCAATCCTTTCTTGCCGTCGCGCGTCCACGGTCCCGGCGTAACCACACCATTCGCCTTTAACCAGTCGATCATCGGCAGAAAGCTTTCCGCATCAGCAAAAAAAGCGTAATGTGGATACTCGGCATCGCGGCCGGTCCAGACGCCGCCGCGCGTCGACAGCCCGACGACCGCTCCGGCAACGCGAACCTCGGTGAATGTCTCCGGATCGCTCGTCGTCATCGGCTCACCACCCATCACTTCGACGAAGAATCGTTTTGATTGCTTGATGTCGCGCACCGGCATGCTCAGATGACCGAAACTTTTTACTCGCGGCCGTGGCAATCCGGACTCGCCAACCTTGCCGCTCCAGCGATAATTGAGAGCGCCAAGAGGAAGCGGCTGACCGCCTTGGCGCGGTCCTAAGGCCAACTGCTTGATTCCTTCGTAACCGTTGTCGCAGTAAAGTTCGATCAAATTTCCCGACGGATCGCGAAAATATAAGAGTGCGGTTTTGTAGTTGCGCGTCCAAGCGTAACTAGGCACGGCACAACCATCGAGCCAGGGTTTCGCCAATGCGAAATTCGCTCCGTCGATGTTCACGCCGTAATGTGGATATTCATCGTCGTGTCCCGTCCAACCGCCGGGTTGTTCCGACATGCCGATGATGATGTCGGCGATCTGCACTTCAGAGAAACCGGGCGTGTCATGAAATAATTTTCCGCCTAACACTTCGATATAAAACTTCTTCGACTCCGCGACATCCCGACAAGGCAGGCTGACGTGGTGGAGAAACGCAAAATGCGGGCGATCCGCTTTCCCTGTTGCGGTTGGATTCTCCATGGATGGTTCCCCTTTCTTGCGATGATTGAGTCGAATGGGGTTATATTTCCTCAATTGCGCGGAGTATTACACGATCGCTCTTTCGTCAACAAGGTCCGATCGGCTTGACCGTAGAGCGCACTCTCGAATAGCCTTCGTCATGCATCGGAAGATATTCCATGATGTCCAATCAATACGTCCGCGAGGTCCAGCTCAACCGCGACGTCGTGCCGTCGTTCAAATTATATCCCTTTTCCCTTCCGGCAATTCGTCATTTGCACAGCCTCGAACTGCACCCCGCCGTCACTTACATCGTCGGCGAGAACGGTTCGGAAAAATCGACGTTGTTAGAAGCGATCGCCGTCGCATGGGGCTTGAACCCTGAAGGCGGATCGAGAAACTTCTATTTCGAGACGCGTGCCTCACATTCCGAACTGAAGCGGTTTATCACCCTTGTGAAAGGCGTGCGCCAGCCGTCTGACAGCTTTTTTTCCGCGCCGAGAGCTATTTCAACGTCGCTACGGAAATCGAAAGACGCGATGCCGAAGGCGTCGGCGGCCGAATCATCGACTACTACGGCGGCCGCTCGTTGCACGAACAATCCCACGGCGAGTCGTTTATGGCGCTCCTTTTCAACCGCTTCGTCGGCGAGGGATTGTACTTACTCGATGAGCCCGAAGCCTCGCTCTCGCCGCAGCGCCAGCTCTCCGTCCTGACACGCGTTCACGACTTGGTTCAACACAATTCCCAGTTCATCATCGCGACGCATTCGCCAATCCTGATGGCCTACCCAAATTCGACCATTTACAGTCTCTCGACCCAGGGCATCGAGCGGATCGACTATTATCAAACCGAGCATTACCAAGTGACCCATGACTTTCTAGTGAACCCGCAGCGCATGCTTGATCGGCTCTTGGATAGCGCGCCGCGAGACCCGAGCGGAAAATTCGTAAGCGGCGCGCCAAGCGATCCAGCGCCAAGTCTGATGAGTGATTGTCGACATTGGGTAAACGTTTTCCCCTCACGGTCGTCTAATCGTTGAAAATCTCACACCCTGAAGGAGGGTATATGAACAGAATAAAGGCTTTAATATTGGGTAGCGCGGCTTTTGCGACAGTCGCTATGGTATCGGCACCGATGGCTGCGGCGCCGGACGGCGCAGGGCCGGGTAGGCGGCCGTTCGCCCAAGGCGCCCATATGCGCGGCGGCTTTGCCGGCGGCGCGCCGTTGATTACCATCGCCCTTAACCACAAGAGCGAACTCAACTTGTCCAACGAGCAAGTCGCAAATCTGGAGAAGATCAAGAGTCATTACCAAAGCCAGGTGACGCCGCTACACCAACAAGTTCGGGCGGTTGAAAAGGAAATCGCCGGCTTGACGCAGCAGTCACCGGCCAACTTGATTCAGCTCAAGAGCAAGATTCAGGAAGCCGAGAAAGTGCGTTCGGAGCTGCGCTACCTGCGTGTAGAAGCACTGGAGAACGGTAGATCGGTATTGTCCACGGCGCAACGGGACCAGCTTAAAACCCTGATGCAGGCCAAACACGAGAGCTTTCGCGGTCGTCGCGGCCAGCAGTCCTAATCCTGATAGCATTACGAGATGCCAAAGGGCCCGGCTCGCAAGAGTTAGGGCCCTTTGTTTTTTCTAAATGCGAAGCGTGATGAAAATCGATCGGAAGTCAAGTAAAATAAGCTTCATCAAAGGCTCAGCTCAATTGGCTAACCATGATCAACGCGGCAATTTTTGACCTGGACGGACTTCTCGCCGATACCGAGCAGTTGCACTGCCGCGCTTATCAGTGGGCGCTTGCCGAAATAAATGCCGAACTCGACGAAAGTGACTACGCCGAACACTGGATTCGCCATGGCAACGGGATCGTCGACTGGGTCGAGAGCCACGGCTTGCGCGTTGATCCCGACGCGCTGCGCCGGCGAAAGTCGGAACATTACCTCACGCTGCTCGAAACCTCGTTGCGACCGATGGCTGGCGCCCTCGAAGTGCTTGAAGCGCTGAATGGTAACTTGAGAATCGGTCTCGCCTCTTCTTCCTACCGCGACGCGGTCGACGGCGTCTTGTCCGGACTTAAAATCGCGCATTATTTTGAAACCATCGTCAGCGGACTCGATGTCGCAAGGGTCAAACCCGCACCTGACATATTTTTGAAAACCGCGGAGAATCTCGGTGTCTCCCCGTCACAATGCCTGGTGCTCGAGGACGCGGAGAAAGGCGTGATCGCGGCTCATTCGGCGGGCATGCGCTGCATCGCGGTGCCCAACGGCTTAACCCGCCATCATGATTTTTCCAAGGCGACGTTAGTCTGCGCTTCGCTCGCCGAAGTGTCGCTCAGGTTGATTCGAAGTCTCGAGAGCAGTCCCACGGCTTTGTCACGCAGCACGCCGTCAGCGAGAACGGTAATCGGTCCGTAATGGCTGCCCTGCTCGAGCGATATTATGCTCCCACTTTGGTGCTCGCGCTGCTCGCCCCCTTGTGGCTCGACCTCATTCCAAATGACGGCTCGCAACAGCACGCGGCAATCCACGACGCCGCGGTCTGGAGCGGAATTCTCATCGGACTGTTGTTACTAACCAAAATTCCGCGTTATCAAATACGCGGTCGTTGGCGTAAACCTTCGATGGAGAAATCCCGCCGTTATACGCGCATGTTGCTAGTTCTCTTGTTGATTGACATTGGCTCAAAGGCACTATTTTTTCGCTGGGACCGTCCGGGGCAAGTTGAATTTTTCAAAAACTTTGGTCTCCATTCGGTTTTTCACGTCACTCCATTTGAATCTTTTCACATCGGGTTATTATTTTATTCCGCTTACATCTACCTGCTCGCCCCCTTGTTTTTTCGCTATTCGAATAAACACCTAGACAATATTTCGCTGATTTCAAGCGCGATCACACTGGGCGGCGTCATTCCGCTAGTGACCGAAAGATATCTTTTCGGCGGCGTCCACAATTCCTTTTATTTCGCCGGACCGCTTATGTATCTCTGTCCGACCTGTGCTTCACCGCATTTCGCGAGCTTCGCATGGACTCCCGCAGATTTCTTCGTGCACGCCTGCGTCGTCCCGCTGGTGGTTATGGTCGTGTCGTACCTGGCACCGCCGCGAACCGCGAGAAGCGTTACGACGTGAGCCATACGTGAGCGTTCGCTTGAACGGCACTGCGACGTGACGTACCTTGCAAGTTGCTAAATTTGTCTATTCCAAGGAGCAACAAGCCATGGCTACAACTGAAATGATTGTCGACGTACACCATCACTACATGCCCGCGTTACTGTTCGATCGTTTGGCCGACCAGGCCGGCGGCAAACGCATCGTCACCAAGGAAATCAGTTTGACGCTTCATCCCTCACGCAAAGATCTCGAGGCCCATATCAAAGCGATGGACGAAGCCGGCGTCACGGTGTCGATCCTTACCGACCAGGTTCAGGTGATGGGCGCTGAGGTTGCGAGAGCACTCAATGATGGCGTCGCAGCGGTCGAAAAAAAACACCCAAGCCGTTTTCGCAGCGCGATTCACATGGCGATTCATGAACCGGAGAGCGCCAAGCGCGAACTCGAACGTGGTATCCATGACCTGGGCTTGCGGTCGATCGCGCTGCTGGCGTGCCATCTCGACATCCAACTGGACAATCCGATCATGTTTCCGCTCTACGAGATCATTCAAAAGAACGCTTTGCCCATCATCCTTCACCCCCAGTCAAAGCCGACCGGCTCGGAGACGACCTACAGTCTCGACCGTTGCGTCTTTCGACCGCTGGAGACGACCCAAGCGATCGTGCGCATTATGAACGCGGTTTTACCGCGTTATCCTGAGCTGCGCTTTATCATCCCCCATCTCGGCGGCGCTGCTTCTTCGCTCAAAGGCCGCATGATGGCGTTTTTCGAAACTGACGACGCGCCGATTCCAGCCGATATGCGCGGCTATCTAAAAACCCAAAACGAGCAGAAAAAATACGGCATGACGGATCGCTTTGAAAAACTATTCCAACGTCTCTATTTCGACACCGCCGGCACCGGCGCATGGTTGCCGTCGATGGCGGCGGCTTTGAATATCACCACAGCCGACCGCATCATGTTCGGTAGTGATTATCCTCTAGAATGTAAAAGCGCCGCCAACATAATCGAATCTCTGGAAATGGTGCGCCAAGCACCCTGCTCGGCCACTGACAAGACCAATATACTCGGCAAAACTGCGGCGGAATTATTTAATCTCAAATCGTAACCGAATGTTTTCACCAGTGGATAAGTCCAGGCACGGAGAATGAAACCAACCAGTTCATTCAATCATCGCGGTGGTCTGCGTGCCGGGATTTGCGCTTTGGCCATTATGGCATCCCCGTATGCCGGCTCAGCCCAAGAGCCGCGCCAAAGCCAAAAACCACTGGCCGGTGAGTTCGATGCACTGCTTAAGGTCGACGCGCCGATTATCCTTTGCATAGACGACAAACCGACCGCCGGCGGCCAACCGTCGGATCAAGCGTACGCCAAAGCCGCGGCCAACGGCTTTCGTTCGGTATTAACCCTGCGCTCGCGGAGCGACGGTGTGGATTTGCTGCGCGAACGTTTCATGGTGGAGAAAAATCAACTTCGCTACTTTAACCTGCCGGTTCTTGCGACGCTGCCCAAACATAACCAGGTCGATGAATTCCTCGGTTTGCTGCGCGATAAACGCAATCAGCCGATGCTGATCAATTGCGCATTCGCCGAACGGGTCGCGCCTTACATGATGATGTTCAATCTAGCCGAACGAGGCTGGGATGAGGAACGGGCCGTCGAAGAAGCGAGCAAATCAGGCTTACACCGCAAGTCTCTCCAGGAACTCGCGAGAAATTATCTGAAGGCGCGGGCGGCCAACAAAGCCGGACAGAAAGTCGGACGCTGACCGACACGGTTGTTTAAAAGTGCCTAGGTCATCGCGTAGGCGACAATCAACCTCGACGCGCTTACGTTATTCGCCCGGCAATTGTCGTTACTCGCCTAACGCGTCGCGCCAGCTAGCGCGGACATACAGCGCGTAACTAATGCCTGCGGATCATTATCGAAATAGACCACGCCGGTGGTTGGCTTCTGGCAATAGTCGATGACTTCGCGCAGATGCGCCGCGATGCCGCCGCTCGATTCAAGCACGCCGATTATCTTTCCTTCGTCGTAGGCGATGGTGAATTCGTTGAGCGTCCCGGTGGCGCCGCCGATGATCAGCACGATGTCCGATGAGCGAATGTTGATGACGTTGCGGCCCTTGTAGCCGAAACCGGTATAGACCATCACATCGGCGCCGTCTTCAGGTAGACCGTAACGCGTGACATGATCGAGACGATTTTCAGCCGGAGAGATTCCCAGCGCGAAGCCCCCTTGCTTGCGAAAAGCTATTGCGACGAGATCCGGCAAGCCCGTCGTCACCCCAGTGGCGAGAATACAGCCGGCCTCGGCAATTGCCGAACCCAAATTCTGCGCGAGCGTTCGCAGACGACTCGCCTCACCTGTCGTAAGGCCATCGTTGGACGACGCGCCCATGACGCCAATCACCGGCTTACCCATAATTCGAATCTGGTGAAACTTTAAACGACCTTTTCGCTTCGTAGCATGGCAATAGCTTCAGAGTCGTAGCCAAGCTCGCTTAGAATCGCCTCGCTATTCTCGCCGAGGGCGGGAATGCGATCGTAGCGCGCCTCGCTCGCTGACATTTTCAGCGCGTTGGCAATCACCGGCACGGGGCCCACCGGCGAGTCGGCTTCGCGGATAAGTTTGCGCGCGGCCACTTGCGGGTGCGCCAGCACCTGGGCGATACCGCGGACGATGCCGTGCGGCAGATCGGCTTTTTTGAGTTGAGCCAGCCAGTGCTTGTGATCGCGGGAGGCGAAAATATTCTCGATGGTTTCTTCCAGGAGAGTGCGATTCTTACGCCGATCCTGAACACTTGCGAAACGCGCATCGGTCAAGAGCTCCGGCTTTTCAATGACGACTTTGCAGAAAACATCCCAATCCGCCGGATTCGCCACCGCCAGATTGACGTATTCGCCGTCACCGGCCAGATACGGACCGTACGGACAGACATAGTGATGGCGCATACCCACGCGCCCCGGCTCCTCGCCGGCGTGCCAGTAGTGGTGCGGAAAATAACCGAGCCATGACACGATCGAATCGAGCATCGACACATCGATCAACTGCCCTTCGCCGGTTTTCTCCCGTTGATAGAGGGCGAGCAGAATGCCGATCGCCGCGTACATTCCAGATGCGATGTCCGCGATAGCGATGCCCGCTCGCGCCGGCTTATCAGGATAGCCAGTCGTGGCGATGATGCCGCCTTCGCCTTGGATCAAGAGATCATATGCTTTGACGTCCCGGTACGGCCCGTCTTGACCGTAACCGGAGAGCGAACAATAAATTAACCGCGGATTCACTTCGAAAAGTTTTTCATAGCCGAGCCCAAGCCGGCCAGCCACGCCGGGCGCGTAGTTTTCAAAAAAAATATCCGACCGCTTTGCCAACGCTTGAAGAATTGCGCGGCCTTTTTCTTTCTTAACGTCGACGGTCAAGCTGCGCTTGTTGCGATTGAGCCAAACATAGCCGGACGACATTCCCTTCACCACAGAATCCCACGAGCGAATCACGTCGCCGACGCCGGGACGCTCGACTTTAATCACTTCGGCGCCCATATCAGCGAGCAGACACGTGGCGAACGGCCCCGACAGCACCTGCTCGAAAGCTAAGATTTTGACGCCATCCAGCGCGCGCGATGGCTTGCGATTCTCTGCCACGATTACCTCGTATCTCGGCTTAGACGATTTGAACGTCTTGAAGGGCTGGAACGCTTGGAACCAAAAGCACTATTTATTATCCTTAATCTCGGGAAACAAATCCGTTTTCGGCGCGAAAGCTTTTTTCCAAACCATCACGCTGCGCGCGTAGTCGATGACGACTTTGCCCTCCTGTTGAACGCCGCGAGTGCGCACCTTGATGATGCCCCACTGTGGCTTGGAGCTCGATTCACGTTTCTCCAGTACTTCGGATTCGGAGTAGAGCGTATCGCCGGCGAACAGTGGATTGGGCAGCTTGATACCATCCCAGCCCAAGGCAAAACCGTTCTCGCTCACATCGGCCACACCCATGCCGGCGACGATTGCCAGCGTCAACGCGCTGTTGATCAGACACTTGCCGAACTCGGTGCGCTTGCCGTACTCGTTGTTAAAATGAATCTGGTTGGTGTTGTTGGTCAATAAAGTGAACCAAATATTGTCGGCTTCTGTGACGGTTCGGCCCAATCGGCAGCGATAGACATCACCGACTTCGAAGTCTTCAAAATAACGCCCTTCCCAGCCCGGCTTCACGGCCATGACACTCCTCCTCTTTAGGCAAAAACGACATTCAGCTATAGTCTAGCTAATTATAGGGGGAAGTAATGGATTTCAACCTGACCACCGAGCAGCAACAGATCCGCGAAGAAATCAAAAAAGTCTGCCAAGAATTTCCCGACGCCTACTGGCGCGACATCGACGCCAAGAAGTCCTATCCGGAAGCCTTCGTGCAAAAACTTTCCGCCCTCGGCTGGTTAGCAGCGTTGATCCCGGAAGAATACGGCGGCACCGGCCTCGGCATCACCGAAGCCAGCATCATCCTCGAAGAAATCAATCACTCCGGCGGGGTTGCGACGGCGTGCCACGCGCAGATGTACACCATGGGGACGCTCTTGCGTCACGGCAACGTCGAGCAAAAGCAACGCTACTTGCCGAAGATCGCCACCGGCGAGCTGCGCTTGCAGGCCTTCGGCGTCACCGAGCCCAACGCCGGCTCGGAATCGACGCGCATCCAAACCACCGCTGTTAAAAAAGGCGACCGCTATCTGATCAACGGCCAAAAGATTTTCATCTCCCGGGTGCTGCAATCCGACTTGATGCTACTTCTCGCGCGCACCACGCCATATGACGAGCTGGAGGATAAAACTCGCGGTCTCTCGGTCTTCATTGTCGATCTGAAAGCTAATCAAGGAAAGCTTGAAGTTAAGCCCCTCGACCTGATGATCAACCACCATACCAACGCGCTATTTTTCGATAATGTTGAAGTGCCGGTTGAAAATCTGATCGGCGCCGAAGGCATGGGTTTTCGCTACATCATCGACGGTTGGAATGCGGAAAGAATCCTCGTCGCCGCCGAAGCGATCGGCGACGGCCGCTGGTTCGTCGAGAGAGCGGCGACGTATGCCAGTGAACGCATCGTTTTCGGCAAACCGATCGGCGCAAATCAGGGCGTGCAATTCCCCATCGCCAAGGCCTACGCCAATATTGAAGCCGCTGATTTGGTCCGCTACCAAGCCGCGACCAAATTCGACCACAAAGCAAAATGCGGCGCCGAAGCGAACCTGGCAAAGTATCTCGCCTCGGAGGCTGCCTGGGAAGCGGCCAATGCCTGTCTGACCACCCACGGCGGCTACGGTTTCGCCGTCGAATATGATGTCGAGCGGAAATTTCGCGAGACGCGCCTGTTGACGGTCGCGCCAGTGAGCAACAATTTAGTGCTGGCCTATCTGGGACAGCATGTGCTTGGCATGCCGAAGTCCTATTGAAGTCAAAGGGTCGCATCCTAGGCCACAACGTGTCGGGTGAATTACTGCATGATGCTCTTTGGCTTTTGCCGCTTGGTTTCGTCGTTGGCGCCTTTGGGACCCTCATCGGAGCGGGCGGAGGTTTTATCTTGGTGCCCGTCCTGCTGTTGCTTTATCCCAATGAAGCGCCGGCAACGATCACCAGTATTTCGTTGATCGTGGTTTTCTTCAATGCGCTTTCCGGATCGATAGTCTACGCGCGCGCAAAAAAAATCGAATACAAGACCGGCGTGACATTTGCCCTGGCTGCGATCCCAGGCTCGATATTCGGCGCCGTGACCACCGCATCCATCAATCGTCAGAAATTCGATTTACTCTTTGGCGCGCTATTGAACATCTTCTCGGTGCTGCTACTGGTTCGGCCGGGACGAAAAAGTAGCGGCGGCGAGACACAGAGATCGCGCACCGAGATTTCCCGCTTATCATCTTTGAAACTTGCGCTCGGCGCGGTATTGAGCACAGGCTTGGGTTTTCTCTCCAGCTTTTTGGGCATCGGCGCCGGGTTCATCTACGTTCCGGCATTCATATACATCCTCGATTTCCCTGTGCAGACTGCCACAGCCACGAGTCTTTTCACCCTCGCGTTTATGTCCTTCACTGGCGCAGTGACGCATCTTTTCGCCGGCCCTCTCCATCACGGTATGAGTCTGGCTCTATTGCTAACGCCTGGAGTTATTTTAGGCGCACAGCTTGGAGCTCGATTATCGCGTCGTCTACATGCGGACTGGATACTGCGCGGGCTTGCCCTGACGTTGGGTTTAGTGGGGCTTCGCTTCGTAATCGTCGCGTGGCGTTAGCAGAACGGCGACTATTAGATCATGTCCTTTTTGCGAGTTAACTCGGCACAGCCGGTTCTTGATTCTGCTTAAGACGCCGCACCAACAGCACTCCAAGCAAAAACAGGATCGTGGATCCCAACGAGCCGACGACAAACACGCTGGCGATACCCGTCGCGTGGGCGATGAAACCACCGATCGACGGACCGAGAATATTGCCAAGATCGCCGGCGGCGTTGTAGACACCGGAAGCAAGGCCGCGCCGCACCTTCGATTCCGGTACGTCCTGAACCAACCCCACGGCATTGGCGACGATAACGATCGCGCGCATGAAGCCCGAGGCGACATAGACAACTAGGATCGTGCCAAAGCCCGTGAAGAGCGGCACCAACATGAGTATCAGCGATTGCAGCGGCAAGCCGAGATAAGACAAACCCTTGTGTCCGACTTTGTTCACCACATGACCGCTGATCGGCCGGGTCACCGCGTTACAGCCTGCATACGCGGCGCGGATGATACCGATTTGCGTCAGACTCATACCGACCGACAAGCCGTAAAGCGAGATAAAAATGCCGCCCATTTGATGCAAGAGATTTAAAAACAACGCGACTAGCACCACCGTCGCCAGTTCCGGTTCGAGCAGAGCCTTGAGCGAATCTTTAGAAGTTAGCTTCGCTGACTCCTTCGCTTTCACCTCGCGCTCGCCTGCTATCTGCGGGCCGTGTAAAATCCACAGCAGGACGACGGAAACCAGCGACAGCAGCGCGCCAAGTTGAAAAGTCCAATCGTAACCCCAATGATCGGCGATCAGGCCGCCAAAAAAATTTCCCGTCGAATAGCCCAGCGCCAAACCACCGACGTAATAGCCCATGGCATGATTGCGGTTTTCATCCGGCGCCAAAGAGTCGACGTAGAACGCCATGTAGAGCGTAGTTACCGCACTGTAAGCGAAGCCGTTGAGACAATGAACGATGGCAAAGGACCAAGTGTTAACCGCAAAGCTATAGCAATAATTGGTTACGCCCATCGCCAGCACAGCGAAGGAAACCAACAGGCGCACGTGGCTGCGATTGTAGAGCATGCCCACCGGCAAGCGCGCCGCGAGGGCAAAGATCGGACCGAGTGAAATCAACGTCCCGATCAGCGCCACCGGCATGCGCAGGTCATCGAGAAACGGCGGAATCACCGTCGATGCCGAGTTGCTCTGGATCGTCACCGCCATGATCGGCAATAGGAGTTTTACCGTGCTGAGTTTCATATCTTTTCACTTATTCTCTAAAATTTTATCATCTTCAACTGAATGGCAGAAAAGACTTCTCCCTGCGGTCGAAATGACAACCGAGAGAAGCTTGATACCTGTCATCTCGAACGAAGTGAGAGATCTATCGTTCGTCATAGTGATCAATCGTAAATAACCGCACGGCCAATCACTTCGCGACGTTAGACATTCGCCGCCCCATCAGGTAATGAATTCGGCGAAGGAGATTTTTGCAATGGAGCTTATCCGCTCGTGGATGTTTGTGCCGGGACACCGGCAGAAAATGATCGATAAAGCGTTGGGCCTAAACGCCGACGCCATCATGCTCGATATCGAGGACGGCGTCGCGCCAAACGAAAAAGACGCCGCGCGGAAAAACATCGCTGAGTCACTGGGTCGTGAAAAAACACCCGGATCGCCGGCGCGCTACGTGCGCATCAATGCCATCGGCCACCCGCGCATGGACGCCGACCTGGATGCTGTTGTCCGGCCCGGGTTGGAAGGTTTGGTGTTGCCCAAAGTCGACACCGTGGCCGAAGCCCGCAAAGTCGACGCGATCCTCACCGATCGTGAATCCAAACTGAGGATACCCGCCGGCGGTATCAAACTCCTCATTGCCATCGAGAGCCCCAAGGGACTGCTCAATGCGCCGGCCATCGCGGCAAGTTCCTCTCGTGTAACCGGGTTGGTGTTTGGAGCGGAAGATTTTGGCCGCGAGCTCGGCCTACCCACGGTGCGGGAAGGCGAAGCACGCGATTTGATCTATGCGCGCTCGGCCATCGTTGTCGCTGCTGCGGCCGCTCACGTACAGGCGGTCGACGGCGTCTGGGTCGATCTCAACGATAACGCCGGCTTGCTCGGCTTTGCCAAACAATCGCGGCAGCTAGGTTTCTCCGCCATGTCATGCATCCACCCGTCGCAAGTGAATGCGATCAACACCGTCTTCAGTCCGACCGCAGAAGAGATCGACTACTGTCAAAAAGTGCTGCAGGCGTTCGAAGAAGCCAACGCCCGCGGCGACGGATCGATCGCGTTTGGTGGCCAATTGATCGACCGCCCCATCATCGAACGCGCCCGGCGCACCATCGACATGGCAAAGTCGTTGGGTATGATCCAATAATCACCGGACGAATGCGTCAGAGGAAGTCAAAACGATGAAAACCAGATTCGCGTTATTGCTCGCGTGCGTATGGTGTATCACCACCGCAGCTTCCGCGCCGGAACAAATGCGCCTGGTCAAGATTGCCGACGGCGTCCATATGTTTGAGAATTCCCGAGGCGCCAGCAACGCCACCGTGGTGATTACCGATGACGGGGTGCTGGTTTTCGATTTCAACATTCTAACCGCCGATCAAGTTCTCGCCGGCATACGAAAACTCACCGACAAAAAGATTCGCTATCTGATCTCGTCGCACAGCGCCCTCGATCACGCATCCGGCGCGTGGTACTTCCGCGACGACAAGCCTATCTTCATCGCGACCAAGACTCAGGCCCACGATCTGCAAATGCAAGAACGGGCCGGTTTCAATGAGCGCCGGGATTCAAAGGACGAGCGCAATGCGCCGTACCGAGGAAAAGCGTTGGTTCAACCGGATATCGCTTTCGATAGCAACATGACTCTCTATTTCGGCGGTTTGACGTTTCAGATCACCGCCGAAGGTAGGGGCCATAGCACCGGCGATCTCACGGTCTATATACCCCAGAAGCGGGTTTTTCTGATGGGCGACTTGTTGGACACCGAGATACATCCAGGCCAAGGCGAGTCCGGCGACATTTTTTTCTCCAACGTCAAAGGTTGGATCGAGATACTCGACCGTATCATGGCGCGCCATTTACCGGTTGAGACCTACGTGCCCGGCCACGGGCCCGTGCACGTCGGCCGTGGCGTCAAAGATCTTGAAGAACAAAAGCGCTACTTCGTGGTCATGCGCGACGAAGTCGCCAAATTAATCGCCGCCGGCAAGAGCCTGCCACAAATCGAAAAAGAAATTAAAGTTCCCCAGGAGTTCGCCCACTATACACGGATCGAGCGGCTGCAGCCGTTTATCAAGCTTTACTATCATCAGTTGATGGAAACCGGTTACTAAACAGGATGATCGATCAAAGGAGAGCGCCAATGAAATTGATCGCAGGAGCAGCATTGCTCGTCAGCCTATGCATCGCGAACACGACGAATGCTCAGGTCAAGATGACCACCGAACAATTGGCCGCCTACAACAAGCCGGACCGCGAAAAAATGCTCTACGCTGGCGCCAAGACTGAAGGCAAAGTCACATGGTACACATCGCTGGCAGGCGATTCGTATAAAAAACTCGCAGCCGCCTATGAGGCGAGATATCCCGGCGTATCGGTGGAATCCTACCGCGCCACGCGCCAGGAAATGAGCGCGCGCATCTTGGCCGAGTCGCAGGCGCAGCGCTACATCGCCGACACCATGGAGACCACGATCCCGCTCTTGAAACTATTGAAAGACATCAACCTGCTCGTGCCCTATTTCTTTCCGACTCAAGCGAAGTATCCTGACCATGTCAAAGAAAAAGCGGCCAAAGGTTTGGTCTACTGGGCCATCGATCGCGAATCTCATATCGGCCTCGCCTACAACAAGAACTTGATTCCAGCGAAACTCGCGCCGAAAAACTACGAGGGACTTTTGCGGCCGGAGTTGAAAGATAAAATTGCTTTCGCCGGCAGCGATACCGGCGTCACCGTCACCGGCGCCATGCTCAAGTTCAAAGGCGAGGAATACGTCAGGAAACTGAAATCTTTAAGCCCCGCCGTGCATAATGTCTCAGGCCGCGCGCTGCTCGACATGGTGATCTCCGGCGAAGTCGGCGTTTCGCCGACGACCTTCCGCAATCACGTCGAAGTATCGCTCAAAGTCGGCGCGCCGATCGAATGGATCCCCATGGACGTCGTGCCCTCCAACTCCGGCTCCACAGCGGTGTTGGCCAAGGCGCCGCATCCGCACGCCGCGCTGCTACTGGCCGATTTTATTCTCGGTCCCGGCGGTCAGAGAGTGCTGGAAGAATATGAGTACGGCAACCCGAGCAAAGAGTACGGATTCAAACGCTGGTATCCTGAACAGGGTCTGAGCGCCGAGCAGATCGATAAGCTCGAGGAGAAATGGCGCAGCACCATGCGCGACATGACGCGACGATCTTCATTCTAGTTTTTCAACCGCGCGATCATTTGCGAAATCCCGAGCAGCGTCGTTGGTTTTTATTTCGCCTGTCAATTATACGATTGATCCCAATTAACCTGTCAGCGCGAGGTCATTATGAACACCGGTTCATTTGTCGACGGCAAATGGTTTCATCCGAAGTCGAACCGTTTGGTACGCAATCTCAACCCGGCGGACCCCGAGGAAGTGATCGCCGAGTTTCCCGCCGCGACTGTTGAAGATGTCGCGCGCGCCATCGGCGTGGCGCAGGCGGCGTTTCGCGGGTGGCGAAAAACGCCCGGCCCCGAGCGTGGCCGCGTGCTATGGCGCGCCGCTGACATCGCGCGCCAACGCGCCGATGAAATCGCCCGCACGCTTACCCGCGAAGAAGGCAAAATCCTCAAGGAAGCCAAGGGCGAAGTGATGAAAGGAATCTCGCTATTGGAATACTACGCGGGCGAGGGTTTTCGCATGCACGGCATGACTTTGCCGTCCGAAGCGCGGGATACGTTTACCTACACGATTCGCCGCCCGCTCGGTGTCGTCGGACTCATCGCGCCGTGGAATTTTCCCTGGGCGATTCCGGTGTGGAAATCGGCTCCGGCATTGGCCGCGGGCAACTGCGTGATCTTCAAACCCGCTGAACTGACGCCGGCGACAGCGGCTCTCCTTACTGAGATTTACACCGAAGCCGGATTGCCTGCCGGCGTGTTCAACATGATCGTCGGCTCCGGCTCCGTAGTCGGCGAAGCGATGGTCAATTCGCCGGTGCTGCGCGCGATCTCGTTCACCGGGTCCAACGAAGTCGGCGGCGCGCTCTACGCCAAGGCGGCGCAGCGCGGCGCTAAAGTCACCTGCGAGATGGGCGGCAAGAACGCAGTCATCGTCATGGCCGACGCCGACCTCGACAAAGCGGCCATAGCCATCCACGGCGGCGCCTTTGGCTCCACCGGTCAACGCTGCACGGCGACTTCCCGCGTGATCGCGGCCCCATCCGTCAAAGACGCGTTGGTCGAGCGGCTCGTGGAAGCTGCAAAAAAAATCAAAGTGGGTCCGGGGTTGGACGAGTCGGTTGATATGGGTCCGGCGGTCGATAACAAACAGTGGAAAACCGATCTCGACTACATCGCCATCGGCGAGCAAGAAGGTGCGCGTCTGCTGCTCGGCGGCAAAACGCCGCAGCAGCTTGGCAGCGGCTATTTCGTCGAGCCGACGATATTCGACAACGTGACGCCGACCATGCGCATTTTCAAAGAAGAAATCTTCGGTCCGGTGCTGTCGGTCACCACCGCAAACAATCTGGATGAGGCGCTCAGTTACGCCAACAGCGTCGAATACGGCCTAACGACATCGATCTTCACGGAAAACATCGACACGATCATGAACTTCGTCGAGGAAGTCGAAACCGGCATGGTGCACGTCAACGAACCGACCATCGGCGGTGAAGCGCAGTTGCCGTTCGGCGGCACCAAAGCAACCGGCGTCGGCGAACGAGAGATGGCGGTGGAAGGTTTAAACTTTTTTACCGAGCTAAAAACCGTTTTCATCAACTACTCCGGCAAAGCCGAACGGCTGATGATTAGGTAAGGTAGGCGAGAACCGGTTCAAGATTCAAAAGTAGAGAATTCAAGGCGGTCCCCAAACATCGAACGTTTGAACTTTGAACGAATTATTTATCGACCGGCGCAGCGCCCTGCCAGTGGCCCACGTCGACGATGATTCCCTCGGGACCGCGATACTTGTCTTCGTAATAGGCGGTGCCGAGGTTCACCGCGCCGGCTTTTTCCGCGCCCGCTGCTTCAAGCAACTTAAATTGCTCTTGATCATTATCGGTAGAAAATCCGATGTGGTCGATACCCGCTTGACCGCCGACACCGGCGGCGAGCGGAAGCACGGTGATATTGACCGAGCCATCGCTCAGGTCGATGGCGTTATTCTTCCGTTTTTGAATCAGTGTCATGCCCATGGCATCGACGAAAAACTTTGCCATCGCATCGACATCGACAGCCCGGTAAGCGATATGCCGTATCTTAGCCATTGTTCATCTCCTATGATTTTTTAGCAGCCGACCTTGGAACTTTGAACACTTAAATATTGAACGGCGCGCGCTAACCCCCGTAAAACACCTTGTCGCCCAAATCGCGCATCGCCAAGATCGCATCGTCTGGCCGGCCCGTTGGCGCCACCGCGACGCCGGCATCCTTCACTTCACCGACGAAGATCGAATGATCGCCCATTTCCACCGTATTGACCAGCGCGCACTCGACAAACGCCGGCGCCTTCTCCAAAATCGGCGCGCCGAGCGAACCCTTGCGAAAAGGCTCGCCGCCAATCGAGTTGCCTTCACGTTCGAGCGGCTTGAAGAAAGTGAACGCTTGTCCCTTCTGATCTTTACCTAACATGTTGAGCGCAAAGGTTTTGCTCTCTTTGATAATGGCATGGGCGCCGGAGTCGGCCTTGACGCCGACGACAACTAGCGGCGGCGCAAATGCCGTCTGTGTCACCCAATTAACCGTCGACGCGGCAACTTTGCCGTCCTTGCCCTCAGCAGTCAAAACGTAGATTCCGTAGGGAATCATTCGCAACGCAGTTTTCTTAGCATCGGCATCCATGTGTAACTTTCCTTTCGTCTGTGAAAGTAATATGCGGCAATGGCGAGCCAATTCTATGGGAGTGGAAGCGCATCTGCAAGACGCAATTATCGCGGCGGCAATCGAAACGCGACGGTAGCAAACATGTTACCGCTGACCTCAAACTCGCCGACTTCGGTCATGCCGAGTCCCGCGACGTGAGCCAGCATTGAGTGCGGATTGCTGCGCGCGATGAGCGCGACGCCGACTTCGAAGCGGCCAGCCAATTCGTTCTTCTGCGCCTCGTAAAGACCACGCAATAGACCTTTGCGCCGATACGCGCGGCCGATACACACCGGACCGTAAGCGTAAGTGTTGAATTGGCTCAGGAGCTTACCTTCGAAGCGCATGCGGTCGTAGGACTCGATCATCTTAGCGACCACCGGCGAACCGTGGTCGAAGTCATTGCGAAACGCACAGAGAAAGCCGGCCAGCACGCCGTCGACAATGGCGACCGTCGTCCCCAAATCGTCCGCCATCGCCGCCGTCTGGTCTAGCGTAAATACCGCCGACAGAAACCCGTCCGTGCGCTCATCCTCAGAAAGATTGGCGATGAAGTTGGCGGAATTGAGTTGAACGATTGCCGGGTAATCTTGAGGAAGCGCTCGGCGATATTCGACGGCGGAAGTCGTCATTGAGACTCCATCACTAACAGGCTCAACACGATTATCCAGCGTGCGGCTTCTCGATGTAGCCCTTGAACACGTACTTCTTGAGTCCGAAAAAATTCGTCGTGATCTCTCGAACAACCGCTCGTTGGCCCGCCCGATAGTCAAATGAGCCTACGCTTTTCGCCCGCACAGTGTCGCCACGATCGAGTTGCACGATGAGATAAGTTGCCGACTCGGATTTTAGTGTCTCGGTCTGATGCGACGTGACCGTTCCGTTAACATCCACCGAGCGGATGTTGACGTCCATGAGCGTCATCGAGCCATACAAGAGCGCGCCGCAAACGATGAATAGCCCGATCTTCCAACCGAGCGCGAGCTGCTCGCGGACCATCAGAAACCGCAATTGTGCTATATAGGAACGCATTCGTTAGGTAGCAGGTTGGGCAACGTTGTCGGCCTTACGCACGAGCGGCCATTCAATTATAGCAGAATTCTTACCCGCCGGGAGACCTTCCGACGTGCGAGGAGTGCCCGCTACCCGTGGCGCCCTTAAACATTTCCGCCAAGAAGCCGCCGAGCGCGCCAGCGGGAATCGCCGCGGCGAATGAGAGCGCCATGAACCATTCGGGAGTCTGACTCTCGGCGCCTCCTGTCAGCAGTAAGCCGAGGAGGATCGAACCGATACCGACCAGCGCGCCGTGTTTCATCTCCAAGGTACCAGCCTTATAGGCAGCGTAAAAACCGCCGATCAACGTTCCTAACGAACCGAGCAGTAGGCTTGCCATCAGCCCGTCGCTGGAAGCCCAATATTCGGCGAACGCGTCCTCATCGCCTACACCTTTATCAGCGACCTCTTTTGCGACAACAAAGGAATAATAGGCAGTCGTCAACGCCATGGTCGCAAGCGTATCGACGATCACACCCATGACGATGGGTCGAAACTGGATGCCGGTGAAAAACCCTGTGGGCTCGATCGGCGCCGGTGGCGAATTGGATTGTTTGGGATCGTATTGCATGGATTAGGTTAAACTTCCTCCCGATTGTCACATTGTTAAAGTCATCGCCGGTCGCACCGATCTTATCAATTAGGAGCGACCCGGAACCTACCATTTTTGTCAGTCAAGATTCTCAAGCCGGATGTCCCGCCCAAACGGCGCAAAGCCTACATGCAACTCTTGAAGACCTGGATGCGGCTACGCTCTTCTACGTGGCACCTTCATGCGTTTCGGCATGCCGTCGCCAAGCAGCGTGCGGCCGCCGGCCGGACGGTTCCTTGGCGCCCACGCTCCTAGAATTGTAACGACCCTGTAAATCTCTCTGGGTCGATTCTCCCGCATTCTTTGCATCTAAATGGTCGCTTACCCGCAATTCTTCATTCCCGCTCGCCTTAATCTGTGTCTGCACAGTTGACTTGCCTCCCACACTGAGGAAAATAACTTTTCACAGGGGCGAAAGGCAACTCATTCGCGCAAATGTTTCACCGTTACGACTACGAAGCCGAGTTTTATCCCGCCTTGAGCCGCCTGCCGCTCGACCTGCGCCGCAAGCTTGACGTCACCGGAATCAAAATCTCGCTTAAGCACTGGCTCGCATACAGCAGGGAGGAACGGGCGGTTCTGTGTCACCTGCCCTGCGACAGCGATGACGAGAAAGAAGTTTTCCGACGTTACCTCGACTTCCTTTCGGGAAAGTATCTGGGCCAACCGGCAGAAAAAACCGCGGTTATGAGCGAGGCGCTATGGAGCGACGCGGCGGTGCCCGAAGCCGTCGTCGAGCGGTGTCGGTCGCTGTGCGAGTCTGTCACCCTCGAAGAATGGCGCCGCTGGCAATCCCATCACCGCTTTGGTCTATACAAAACTGCGGTCTCGAAGAGTCAGCCCGAGGCGTTTGAACAAGTCCTGCGCCAATTACGCAAACTCTTGAGCTGAGATGCGAATTACAAACCTGCCATGAAATCCAACGACACCTCGCTCTCCCGGGTCGTCCCATTCGGCCTGATCGGCCAGACCAAACCGCACCATTTTCGCGACATGATTCGCGTCCTATGGGAAAACCGCAAAGAGATTCCCTACGCGTGGAACATCATCAACCACGGCGTGTGCGACGGCTGCTCGCTCGGCCCTTACGGCTTGCGCGACAACGTGCTCGACGGCGTGCATCTGTGCATGAAGCGGCTCAAGCTACTCAAGCTCAATACCATGCCGTCCCTCGACATGGCGCGCATGAGAGATGTCGAGCGCCTCAAGCAAATGAAACCTGAAGGGCTGCGATCGCTGGGCCGCTTGCCCTATCCGATGATCCGGCGCAAAGGCGAGCGCGGATTCACGCGCATCGGCTGGGACGACGCCCTCGCCGTCGTCTGCAAATCGATCCACGATACCGCGCCCCATGAGATGGCGTTCTTCGCCACCCAGCGCGGGCTCACCAACGAAGTCTATTACGTCTTTCAAAAGCTCGCCCGCGTGCTCGGCACCAACAACGTCGATCTCTGCTCGCGCTTATGCCACGCCGGCAGCGACTCGGGTTTGAAAGCGACCCTCGGCGTCGGCGCGCCAACCTGTTCGCTGGCGGATTTTATCGGCACGGAATTGTTAATCCTATTCGGTACCGATCTCGCCCGCAATCAGCCGGAAGCGACCAAATACATACACCTCGCCCAAAAGGCCGGTACCCAGATTATCGTCGTCAATCCCGCTAACTTAATGGACGAGTTTTTTCAGGTTCATGTCGGCGGGGACATAGCCTTTATTAACGGCGTATTGAAGGAACTCATCTATTCCAAACGAATCGATCAAGCGTACATCGACAAACACACCACGGGCATCGCTGATCTCAAAGCAACTGTCGAACGGCAGAGCTGGGAAATGCTTGAGCAGCGCTCGGGCGTGACGCGCGGACAGATGCAGCGTTTCGCCGATCTGTACAGCCACGCGCGCACCGCGGTATTGGTTTACGGCACCGGGCTTACGCAGCATGAGTTTGCGGTCGACAACGTGAAGGCCGTCGTCAACCTCGCGTTGTCGCGCGGCATGCTCGGCAGGGAAAAATGCGGCATCATGCCGATCCGCAGCCATAGCGGTGTCCAAGGCGGCGGTGACTGCGGCGCGGAGCCCGATAAATTTCCCGGCGGCTTTGCCGTCAACGACGACAACGCGCGGCGTTTTTCCAATCTGTGGTATCACCCGGTGCCGTCCAATCCCGGCCTCAAAGTGCCGCAGATGATCGAAGCGGTGGGCCGCGGTGAAATCAAGTTTTTATATTCCATCGGCGCCAATCTTTATGAAACCATGCCCGATCCTGAGTTCGTTGCCGCGGCGCTCGGCAAAGTCCGCGTGCGTGTGCATCAAGACATCGTGCTCAACAGCTCGATGTTGCTCGACGCCGAGGAAACGGTGGTTTTGCTGCCGGGCCAAACCCGCTACGAACAACGCAGCGGCGGCACATCGACCAGCACCGAAAGAAGAATCCGCTTCACCCCGGAGATCGTCGGCCATCCAATCGGCGAAACCAGACCCGAGTGGGAAATCCCCGTGCAGATTGGCCGCAGATCGATGCCCAACGGCGACAAGCTGTTTCCGTTCGACGATACCCAAAGCATCCGCGACGAGATGAGCCGCGTCATGCCGATCTATCGAGGCATCGAAAAGTTGAAAAAAGAAGGCGATCAGCTCCAATGGGGTGGGCCGTTTCTATTCAAAGACGGCTTTGCCGGCATGCCCGATAATCGCGCGCGCTTTACCGCGCTCGATCCGCCCGACCAGAAATTCGCTCGGGAAACTTCTATCTCGCCACGAACCGCGGCAAAAAGTTCAACTTCATGACCTTCGGCAGTACCGATCGGCTCGTGGACTGTCAAATCCGGCACCTTGGAAGCTTACTGGCCGGAAGCGAATGTGCTAATTTCCTGTGGTGCCGATTTGGTCCCAAACCAGCCAGATCGCAACGCTGGTGTGTGGAACGAAACGTCTTAATCTTAAATCAGTTGGACAATGACAATGAATGACGGAAGCCTATTCCCTTGTTTCTCGGATGGTGAATACGTGCGGCGTTACAACGCAATTCACGCAGCGATGAAGCAAAACAATGTCGACGCCCTTCTGATCTCCGGCGCGCGCGGTTCGTCGGAAGTGGCTTACCTATCGAACTACCAGGCGCAATCACCGTGCTGGATGCTTTTCCCAGGTGAAGGCGACGCCACTGTCTTCATCCACTTTTTCAATCACCAACCCTGCGCCAAAGCACAATCAATCGTCGAAGATGTCCGCTGGTACGGACCGACACCGATGCCGACGCTGGTCGAAGAGATTCGCAAGCGTGGCCTGAGCCAGAGCAAAATCGGTCTGGTCAGTATGCGCGCCATGTCCTACGGCCACGTTACGGAGTTGCAGCGCCAGTTTCCCGAAGCCGAGTTCCTCGAATTTGGCCCGCAGTTCGGTAGAATTCGTCGAGTGCGCAGCGACGAAGAACTGACCTATCTGCGCAAGAGCGGCTACTTGACCGATCTCGCCTGTGAAGCGTTAGAGAAAAATTTGCGGCCAGGATTAACCGAGCATGACGTTGTGTCGATCGTCTACGACGCCTATCTAAAACATGGCGGCGATCCCGGCATTCATTTCATCGCGACAACCAATATGGACAATCCCGATCGTTTCGTCCCCTGGCAGCGCCAGACGTCACACGTACTTGAAAAAGGCAGCGTGGTGATTACGGAACTTACTGTCAGCTATTGGGGCTACTCGACGCAAATCCATCGCCCATTTGCCATCGGTAAAGAACCCACTCCCACCTATCGCAAACTTTTCGATGCCGCCTACGACTGCTACGAAAGCGTGCGCAGTATCTGCAAACCCGGCACCACCAGCGAACAGATCATCGCCGCAACTTCAGCCATCGAAGACAGTGGCTTCACCAGTTACGACAGCGTCTTCCACGGCGAAGCCGGCAAATCGCCCGAGCTCGGCACGAAGTCTGCTGCGCACTCGCTGGAGAAATGGACGCTGGAAGAAAACATGGTTCACGTCATCCAACCCAACCCGATCACGAAGGATTTCAAAGCTGGCTTGCAATTAGGCGCCGCCGTGGTGGTGAAACCTAGCGGAGGGGAGGCGCTGCACAACTATCCGTTCAAGTTTTCGGTGTGCGGCTAACAGGAGTCCTAATGTCGAATCCAAACATCCGGCAAATCAAACTGCTCGCCTTCGATGTCTTCGGCACCGTCGTCGACTGGCGATCGAGCGTGATTGCCGAAGGCGAGCAACTCGGCAAAACAAAAGGCATCAACATCGACTGGACTGCCTTTGCCGACGCTTGGCGCGCCATTTATCGGCCATACATGGACAAAGTTCAGAGTGGCGAATTCCCCTGGACAAAGCTCGATGACCTGCATCGCATGATGCTCGCCGAGACGCTGAAGAAATTTGCCATCGATTCACTCAGTGGCGAAGAAAAGGAACACTTCAATCGCGTCTGGCATCGGCTCACACCTTGGCCCGACTCGGTGCCGGGACTTGAGCGTTTGAAGTCGCGTTTCGTCATCACGACGTTATCCAACGGCAACATTTCGCTGCTGACCAACATGGCGAAGCACGCCGGCCTGCCGTGGGACTGCGTCTTGTCTGCTGAGAACGTGCGCCGCTACAAACCCGATCCGGGAATTTACCTTCTGCCCGGTGAACTCTTCGACCTCAAACCCGAGCAAATGATGATGGTTGCCGCCCACGAACATGATCTTCAATCGGCGCAAAGGCATGGACTGCGTACTGCGTATGTCCATCGACCGATGGAACATGGGGCTGGAAAAGCATCTAAAATTCCGCCAACCGAACGATACGATTTTGTCGTCAAGGATTTCCGCGACCTCGCTCAGCAATTGGGGACATAACCCATGGCCGAACCCCCAACTTCTCCTCACTCCTCAACGCCTGCCCGCCACCGCATTCGTTCGATCGTGCGCAAGGCTGAGGACGGTGGACGCACGGAGTTCGACAAAGAAGCGGTCAAGGACATCTTCTTCATCGTCGCGCTGCCCTTACTTGTGGTCATTATAGCCTTTTGGTTTGCCGCGCGTTTTATCAAACCGGCGCCGGCGGACACTTTTGTCATGACCACCGGTGCGGACGGCGGCGCCTATCATCTATTTGCCAATCGCTATCGCGCCATTCTCGCCCGCGAGAAGATTAACATAGCGCTCAAACCTTCGGCGGGATCGCTGGAAAACTTGCAGCGGCTGCAAGACACTCAATCTGAATTCGAAGTCGGATTGATTCAAGCCGGCATGGTCAGCGGCGAACCGCCCGCGGGACTGCGCTCCCTCGGCTCGGTCTATTACGAACCGCTGTGGGTTTTCTATCGAGGGAATATCGAGATCGACAAGCTGAGCCAGCTGACGGGCAAGCGCGTCGCCGTCGGCGCCGAGGGCAGCGGCACCCGCGCGCTGGCGTTGCAGCTGCTCAAAGCCAGCGGCGTCGACAACGCATCAGCCGATCTTTTACCGCTCGGCGCCAACGACGCGGTCAAGGAGATCATCGACGGCAGCATCGACGCCGCCATGCTGGTCGGCTCCCCGGATACGCCTGCAATACAAACATTAGCCAAGGATAGAGAAGTTAAGCTGGCGAATCTCGCTCAAGCCGAAGCCTTCACGCGCCGTTTCCCGTTTCTCACGGCGATACAGTTGCCGCGCGGCGCCATCGATCTGGCAGCGGACCTTCCGGCCCGCGATGTTATCTTGCTTACGACCACGGCCAATCTGGTCGTGAAAGAAGACTTTCATCCGGCGCTGGGATTTTTGCTATTGCAGGCGGCCACCGAAGTTCACGGACGAGGCGGCATGCTGCAAAAGTCCGGCGAGTTTCCCGCACCGAAGGAATCGGAATTCATCATCGCCGACGAGGCCAAGCGTTTTTACAAAAGCGGCACACCGTTTTTGCAGCGTTACCTGCCGTTCTGGATCGCCAACTTGATCGAGCGAATCGCCGTGCTCCTAGTGCCGCTCATCGCCGTGCTGCTGCCGCTGTTCAAGATTCTTCCAATGCTAATCCAGTGGCGCAACAAATCGCGCGTATTCAAATGGTACGGCGAGCTTAAGTCGATAGAAGAACAGGTTGCCGCCAATCCCGACCCCGCAAAGCTCGACAGTTATTTTGGCCGTCTCGACGAGATCGAAGACGGCGTCAATCGCACTCGGGTCAGCTCCAACTACTCCGACTACGTCTACAACTTGCGCACACACATCGAATTGGTGCGCAATCGGCTGCACCGAATCGGAGAGCATATCTCAAACCCATAGCCGACCTACGGCATTCAAATTGCCCAAAGCTTGAAAGGATAATTAAGATGAAGCTCTATTTCCATCCCGCATCGACAACCTGCCGGCCAATCATGCTCTTAGCCGCGGCGGAGAATATCGCCATCGACTATCAGATGGTCGATCTGTTCACGGGCGCAAATCTAAAACCCGAGTTTCTTTCGATCAACCCCAACGGCGCCGTGCCGCTACTGGAGGACGGCGACTTTCGACTGGCCGAAAGCTCCGCCATTCTCAGATATCTGGCGGAGAAGTCTAAGGCTCCGAGTTATCCTGCCGATGCGCGCGCCCGGGCGCGCGTCCACGAGCGTATGGACTGGTTCAACACCGGGCTTTACCGGGATCTCGGCTACGGCTTGATCTATCCCCAGGTCATCGAGACTTATCGCAAAGGCGACGATCAAGCGCACCGCGCGCATCTGGCTTGGAGTCGCGGTAAGGCGAAGCATTGGCTGGAGATCCTCGACCGCCATCATATCGGTCCGGCGAATAGCTTTGTCTGCGGCAACGAGCCCACTCTCGCTGACTTCATGGGCGCGTGTTATGTCACCCTCGGCGATGTCATTCGTCTCGACTATTCCGCTTATCCCAACGTTACGCGTTGGCTTACGAACATGAAATCGCTCCCCTATTGGGAGAAAACCAACGAACCGTTTTACACTCACTTCGTTGCGCCGTTTAAAGATGAGCCGTGCGAAGGACTTTAAATTCAAAGGAGAACCAAACGATGATCAAAGGCCTCCATCACAGCGCCTATCGATGCCGGGACTCGGAAGAGACGCGCAAATTCTACGAGGATTTTCTCGGCTTGAAACTAGTCGGAACTCTCGACATCAAAGAGACCAAGACCGCGCGTAAAAGCAGCGTGCTCCATACGTTTTATCAAATGGCTGACGGCTCGTGCCTGGCCTTCTTCGAGGCGCCCGACATGCCTTTCGATTTCAAAGCGCAGCATGATTTCGACTTGCACATCGCTCTCGAAGTCGACGAACCGACGCTACTGGCGATGTTTGCCAAGGGAAAGGGGCAAGGGATCGACACCCGCGGCATCGCCGATCACGGAATGGTACACTCGATCTACTTCCGCGATCCGAATGGTTACGTGATCGAGCTCACGGCTAAAATGCCGGGGCACGACGAAGCGATGAATCCGGCGACTAACAGTGCAAGGGACATTCTAGACAAGTGGCAGGCGGCAAGAAGATAACCTGCGAATTGTTTTTCACAACGAAGGGCACGAAGTTCGGCGTACCAATCATCTGAAACCTTCGTGGCCTTCATGAACCCAGTAAAATTATTCCTTCTCTAAATTCAGGTCAGCGCATCTGACACACCACGTCGACCAGCGCCGGCTTGCCCGCTTTCACCACCTTGACCGCTTCGCGCAGCGTTTTGATCAAGTCCTTGGGTTCGCTGATCGGACCGGCGCCCCAGCAGCCGTAGGTGCGCGCCATGGCGCCGAAGTCGATGTTGGGATTTTCGATGCGGATGCCGATGGTTTTGTTTTCCACCGGCCGGTTGCGCTGTAACGCAACCCGTTCTTGATGTTCTTCGTCGTTGAAATAGGAGCGGTTGCTGCAAACGATGCTCAAGAGCGGAATCTGATGGTGCACCGCGGTCCAGATAGAACTAACGGTAAAGAGTAAATCGCCGTCGGGCTGAATGTTGATGCAGAATTTGCCCGAGCCTTTGTGAGCTAGCGCAGCACCGAGCGACGCCGGCATGCCATAACCCAAACCGCCGCCCTTGTACTTGCCGAGAATCTGATTGAACTTCGTCGCCGGCAAGTAGAAATTCTCTTTGCCCTGGGAGCTACCGTTGGTCAGCACCCAATCCTCGCCCTTGAGCGCGTCATTGATCTCCGCGTAGATGCGCGTCATCGACACCGGCTTTTCATCCCATTTAGACTTCAATTCTTGTTCCAGCGCGGTTCTTTTCTCCTCATGAATTTTGCTCCAATCCGCGCGCCGCCTGGCGATGTCGTCCTTCATCGCACCGAGTCTTTTCTCCTCTTTCAGCCGGCGCACCAACTCCGGCAGGAAAACCGATGTGTCGGCGAGAATCATCAGATCGGCGGCGCGCAGCTTGTTGAAATCGGTCGCCCAAGCGCGCACCAGCAAATCGTCCAAGGCGACGTTGATGACTTTAGTCCCAGGCGATAATAGCGGCGTCGGGCGGCGATTGCCGCGTTCCTGCACACGCCGCACGGTGGCGCCTTCAAGATCAGTAACATCGAGAGCGAGGATGAGATCGGCCTGTGGGATCACTTTGTCGGCCTGACCGGTCAGATTGAGCGGATGTTGCACCGGAAAATTAAACCGCCCCAACTGATCGAGCACGGGCGCGGCTAACAACTCGGCCAACTCGCCGAGCGCATTGAATCCGGCCTCGCGCCGGCCCACCCAATCCGCCAGAATCACCGGCCGCTTAGCCGCCAAAATCATCTGAATAGTTTGGCTAAAACCTTCTTCCGGCGCTTGCAGCGGCAACGGCGCTGGGTAACGCGCGACGTCGAATGAGGTCTCGCCGTCCAATTGTTTTTCCTGCACATCGCCGTCGTAGCAGATATAAACCGGCCCCATCGGATCGGTGGTCGCGAGCCGATAGCCGCGGATAAACGAATCCGGCACCGCCTCGACACTCGCCGGCTGATCGTCCCACTTGCAGAAGTCGCGCACGAGATTGCCCTGCACATTGGCCGTATGCACCCAGTCGATCCACGGCCGGCGATTGGCAGAATCCATCGGACCCGTGCCGCCCAGAACGATCACTGGCAGCCGGTCCGCCCAAGCGTTATAGATCGCCATCGAGGCGTGCTGCAGGCCGACGACGTTGTGTACCGCCGCCGCCATCGGCTTGCCTTTGGCGCGCGCGTAGCCGTGCGCCAGCGCTACGGCGATCTCTTCATGGTTGCAAAGAATGATTTCCGGCGCGTGATTGCCGCCGTAATTGACCAGAGAATCGTGCAGGCCGCGAAAAGTCGCACCGGGATTGATCGCGATATACTCGAACTCGAACGCCTTCAATAAATCGACGACGACATCCGATCCCCACTCAGCCCTAGGTTTCTCGATTTTTTGCTGCTTGGCCATGGCTTTACCTCTCAATCGCGCTGCTCCGAAAAACCAAAACGAACTACGAGCACGATCGCGGTATTTATTTCTTGGGAATCTCCATCCCCCGCTTGACCGCCGGCCGCTCGGAGATCTTGTCGTACCAGCGTTTCACGTTGGAAAACTCTTCCAGTTTCACATTGTGGCCATCATGGCGCCAAACCCAGGGATAGGTGGCGATGTCAGCGATCGAATATACGCCGCCGGCGAGATATTCGCTCTCGCCCAATTGCTTGTCGAGCACGTTGTAAAGCCGCACGGCTTCTTTGTAAAAGCGTTCGATGGCGTAAGGTACTTTTTCTTCCAAGCGGTAAAAATAATTAGCCTGCCCGAACATCGGGCCGACGCCGCCCATCTGAAACATCAGCCACTGAATCACCGTATAGCGCTGGGCCAAATCATCCGGCCAGAGCTTGCCCGACTTCTCCGCCAAGTACAGCAGAATCGCGCCGGACTCGAAAAGCTTGAACGGCTTGCCGCCCGGACCGTCGGTGTCGATGATTGCGGGAATTTTATTGTTTGGATTGATCGCCAGATACTCCGGCTTCATCTGATCGCCTTGACCGATGTTGATCGGGTGCACCTCGTACCCCATGCCTATTTCTTCGAGCATGATCGAAACCTTTTTGCCGTTCGGCGTGCCCCATGTATAGAGCTGAATCATGACTTATTTCCTTTCCATCGCTATCTGCTTTCTGACTACCGCCCGCTCGCCCAAACGATAAACACCGAAACGAACAAACATGCAAGCGAGACAAGACGAAGCGTTAGCAACAATCTCTGTGGTAGTACAAACCTAATTGACGGTAAACTATTTCAATAGTAGCGGTGCCGCTGCCAGCGCCATCTTGGCGTTGTCGTGACCGGCGTCCGGTACGGCGGCTAATTCCCAGTGGAAAGGAACATTCAATTTCGCCGCAACATGTTGGGCGGCGCGAAAAAAGTTCTGACCGCGCTCAAATCGCTGGCGTCCTTGACGCATCGGGCCGGCGCCGCGGTTGAGCGATGGATGCTGTGGATCGACATCTTTTTCGCCTAATTGAACGATAAGCTTCTTAGCCAGGGACTCTCTTAATTTCGCCGAATCGATGCCGCTCCCTTTGAGTCCGTAGGGAAATCTTACATCGAAGTCGGGCATCATGTACCAGCCGGCATTAGCAGCGACGGCAATTTTCACACGCGCCCTGGGATTGAACATGATGAAGCGATGGACGAACTGAGCACCGGCAGAATGGCCGTATAGTCGATAATCCACGGCAGCCACACCGGCCAGTTTGATCGCCCGATCGAAAATCTTTTCAATCGCCGAGTACGCCGCCGGCGTCAGCTCGTCGTCGGCCAAATCTGCGCTCGGCTTCGCCGACGAGTATCCGCCGCTGCCGGGAAAGTTCGCGACCGAGAATTCCGGCACGAGCAGCAGCGCGCTGTCCTTTTCGGCATAAGCACGCCACTCGTCTCGGTAGCGCTGGCCATCGCGCTGCACACCGTGCATGACGAAGAGAACTCGCGCATCCGGCACCATCTGCTTTGGCCGATAGGTCCAAACGGTGACTGGCCGAGTCAACTTGCCGTCATGGTGCTGAAAGATAAATTGATCGGCGCCGATCTTCAGCGCGGCTTGCTGCGCGTGCAAGGGCGCGGCGGTATGAAACAGCAGCAAGATCGTTATGCCAAATACCCCGGCCATGAAGCCACCCGTTTCGCCGGCTACTTCTTCAACCGAAATTCGAAAGTCACATTGGTCACTTCGCCGACCTTAACTTCGACGTGTTGGGTCGTTTTACCGAGCGTTTCATGCCAAACTTCCAAGGCGTAATTGCCCACTGGCACGCTGTCGAACTTAAACGTACCGTCGGCCTCAGTGACGTCGAAAAATGGATTCTCCGTAACGACGATCCAGCCGCTCATCCAACCATGAACGTCGCAACGCAACTGGACGATCTCCGGCTTCGCAAAGGTTTCTTTGATCTCTTTCATGAACTTGGGCTGCGCACGATTGAAAGGCGTGTTCCTCTCGCTGACGCTATGCACGTTGTGCAGGATGCCGTCGCTGTTTTTAATCTTCACCGTTCCGCCGGTAGGAACGACGGCGACGTGGGGAACGTACTCGCATTTGACCTGATCCAGCTCCACTTCTTTCGCCGGTGATTTGCCTTGCTTTAGATCGCCGATTTCAATCACCGCGTTTTTCAATTCGCCTTGTTTACCGATCACTAGTGACTGATCGACCTTGTTATCGCCACAGACCTCTCGGTCTTTGCTGATCGCGGTTTTACCTGCCGCATAGCTACCGGTAAATACGACTTTGCCGGTGATCGTGCCAACGCCTTCGCCGGGACTCGACCTGGCCGGCTCGGGCGTGGGAACTGACGGTGGCGCCGCCTGCGACGCCTTGGCGGGTTCACTCTTCGGTTCCTTGGAACAACTTCCCAGCAGTGGCAAAGTTAACAGCAGGATCACGGCATTTAACCTGGTTGACCTCATCACAGATCTCCTTACGGGTTCACGATACAAAACTTGTCTTTGGGCGCAACTTCAATGGCTTTGCGCCGCGCTTTCACCGCGCAGCGCCGAGCAGCTCATCGCCGCCAGCGCCATAAAGCCGCCGACGAGAAAACTAAAATTCATCGAGCGAACAAATGTCTCGGGGCTCGCCGCCGTCGGCGTGGCCAGCGGGTCGCCGCTATAGTAGCGAAATGCTAGGGTCAAAAGCATTGTGCCGAGCGAAACACCGAAGGTTGTGCCCAAGCCGAACATGACGTAAATCGCTCCGGTAGCAACGCCGCGGTGCTGCGCCGGCACCGAGGTAATCATCGCCGTATGGTTGGAAGTAAAGAATAATGCAGTGGCCAAGCCCCACAGCGCCAACACGCCCACTGCCGCCAACCAATGCGAGTCGGCGCGCAAGTAGGAGCCAAAAAAACCGGCCCCGGCGAGAAATGAAATGCCGACGGTCGCCGGCAGCCGCGGTCCGACTTTATCCACCGCCCAACCGACCAGTGGCGACAGTGTGACGGTAAAGATCGGCGCGCTGACAAACAGCAGGCCGATAAAGGATGGCTTTAGGTGAAGCACGTCTTGGAGATAAAACGGCAAAAGGAACCCGATCATTACCTGGGCGATACCGACCAACAGCAGCGCCAAACTACTCAGCGTGAACATGCGGATACGAAACAGCGACAGATCGAGGATCGGGCTCGCGGTGGTTTGCTCTCGATAGACAAAGCCGGCCAAGCTCAGCAGGAACGCCGCGATGACAGCCCAGCGTAAAACGACGCTGAGCGATTCCATGATCCGATGGTCGACGCTCGCGACCAATGTCAATGTAGCGCCGATCAACAGCAGCGCGCCGAGATAGTCTATACTGCCCTGTCGGTCCTTCGACGCGGTTGGCGGCGGCACATTGCCCTTGATGCGGTTGATCAGCGTCAGCACCATCGCGCACATGGCGATGGGGATGAGAAAAAAGAAAATCGCGCGCCAGTGAATATATTCGATAATCAGGCCGCCGATACTCGGTCCAATCAACACGCCGGTGTGAAACGCCGTCGTCATAAATCCTTGCGCTCGTCCCGACGACTCCTTGGGCAACGCTTCGAGCGCGAGCGCGCGCCCCTGGGACTGCGTCATCGACGCGCCCACGCCTTGGAATACACGAAAGAGAATCAATTGTGCCGCGCTCTGCGACAAGCCGCAGGCAAGCGCAGCCAAAGACGACACGATCAATCCCAGACCAAAGAGCGTGTGCCTGCCGTAGATATCGCCGATGCGACCAAATATTAAAGACAAACTGATCTGTGAAATCTGGTAAGCGATCACCGCCCACGAGATGCCGACGATGGTCGTCTCCAAACTGTTGGCCACCGTCGGCAACGACACGGCAAAGATGCGGCTCGAGGTGCCGGCAAGAAAGTTACCGAGCGCCGCGTTGCTGAGCAACAACCAATTGACTTGCCCGGCGGTCATGACCAATGTTGCTCGACGACTGCAATCGCGCACTCTAACACGGCTTCAACGTCCGCCGCGGCGATGACGCCTTTATTCGCATCAGCGCGCACGGCGTGCATGCGCTGCAAACGCAGCGCGTCGCCACGCGACAGCACATCGTTTGTCACCGCGGCCGCCAGCAATTCAGTCATGCGGGTTGCCGACCATGCCGACACTTTGAGTTTCCGCTTCAGCCAATCTGCAATCGCCTGATCACACAACACAACCACGTCGGCGCCCGAGAGATTCCCCGTTGACCAACCGTGCAGTGCGCGGCCAAGCGTGCGGATCGCCTGACCCTCGGGCGAATGATGGCCGTGAATACGTTCCTTCTCGCTAAGATTGGCGAATATCGCCTGCGCATCGAAAGTCATAGCAACCTGAAGCGGTCGATATGTTGTGACATAATTCACCATGAAGTTCACGAACCGCACGACGGTTTTCGAAAATCACATGCGGATTTCATGGTCGCCGTGTCCTTCATAGTAAAGCTCATATCCGGTTGACATGAAGATGCTCTAATCACTAATGTGACCGCCAGTTACAATTTCTAGCGGAGGTGATGAAATGGAGCCCCTGCCCCGTGGAGCAAACTTTCAGCGCGCATTGATGCTGTGGGAAATTGGTTTGCACATCGCCGGCGATCCCAACACGCCATACTACGGCCCACGCGATATGTGCATCACAGTCGGCAGCGGCTCCAACGAAAGCATCAAACCGTGGCTGCGCATGTCCACCGGCTCGCCGATCTTGGCCCACGGCATTTGTCGCGAAGAGCTCGAAGTGGCGATGATCAATCCTTCGGGCCTGCTGACCCAAGCGTATCGCGGCACCGGCCTGTTTCCCCAGCCGTTGCCGGTGCGAATTCTCGCGGTCTATCCGTCCCTCGATCATTTCGTCTACGTGATTCATCCGCGCACGGGACTCAAATCGCTGGCTGAAATCAAGGAGAAGAAATACCCGCTGCGCTTATCGATTCGCGAAGACGCGACCCATTCGACGCGCGTGCTGGTCGACCAAACGCTAGCCGCCTATGGCATGACGGTCAAAGATATCGAAAGCTGGGGCGGCAGCCTGCAATTGAACGGCGGCCCCGGCGACGAGCGGCGCATGAAGGCGATTGGCGATCAATCCATCGACGCAATCTTCGACGAAGGTTTACCGTTGTGGTTTGAAGCAGCCTTGGCCGCCGGCATGAAACCCATCACGCTAGACGATCATGCCTTCCAGTATTTGGTCGAAGGGCTGGGCTGGCGCAGATACACGATCAAACCCGGCCGCTTCAAAGGTCTTGCCGAAGACTACACCTGCATCGACTACAGCGGCTGGCCGCTCTACACCCGCGCGGCGCTGCCGGACGGCGACGCCTACAAAATTTGCGACGCGCTCGCCGCCCGCAAGGAACAAATGTTCTGGGAGGATTCCTACACCGGCATCGGTCAGCTCGGCGAAAATACCGACGCCACGCCGCGCGACGTGCCGCTCCACCCGGGTGCCGCGAAATGGTACCGCGAGCATGGATTTAAAGTGTGAGTCACGCAGTCAATAACGCGGGAGACGCATAATGACGAAGTTAGTTATCGCCATGATCCTCATTGCCAGTGTCGGTGCAAAAGGCTGGTGCCAAACTCCCCGTCCATCCACTGCTGTCGAATTAGCAAAATATTCCGGCGCCGATCGCGAGCGGTTGCTCCATGACGGCGCCAAGAAGGAAGGCAAGCTCGTTTGGTACACCTCGTTAAGCACCTATAAAGAAGTCGCTAAGGCGTTCGAAACGAAATACCCGGGGGTGAACGTGGAATTCTATCGCGCTCCGGCGACCAATTTAGCAACGCGCATCCTGGGCGAAAGTTCCGCGCGCCGTTATCTCGCCGATGCGATTGAAACCACGCCCGGCGCGATCATGCTCTTGCGCGACAACAAGTTACTCCTGCCCTATCACTCGCCGCATTTGGCCGACTTTCCCGACGGCTCGAAAGAGAAGGCGCCCGGCGGTTTGGTTTACGCCACCGTCGATCGTGAGTCTTATCCCGGCGTCGGCTACAATCGCACTGCGATTCGCGAAGCCGACGTGCCGAAAAATTTTGACGACCTGCTCAAGCCGTCGCTCAAAGGCAAGATGGGCATCAGCGGCGAAGAGATCGGCGCGCGCGTGATCGGTGCCATGCTGCGAGCCAAGGGTGAAGCGTTCCTCAAAAGACTCGCGGCTCAGGAAAGTAAACTTTACAGCATACCGGCGCTCGGCTTGAATGAACTGGTCGTATCGGGCGAAGTGCCGCTGACGTTTACCGCAGTCGATAGCAACGTGAGACTAGCGGCAGCGCGCGGCGCGCCGGTGAGCTGGCTGCCGATGGATTTGGTCCCGGTCAATGCCGGCAACGTCGCGATCCTAGCGACTACGCCGCGCCCCAACGCCGCCCTGTTGTTCATCGATTTTCTGATCGGTCCGGACGGACAGAAACTGCTCGTCGACAAACTCGGCTACGGCGGCGCGCGCAAAGAGTATGGCTTCAAACGCTGGTATCCCGAACAGGGTATGAGCAGTTATGAATACGCCAACACCGTCGAACGGTGGCACAAGACACTGCAGGAAATCGCGCGGAAATAACTCGAAAAGTTTCTAGAGGATTCACGCACCGACAGCGATTGCCGTGATCGCAGGCAATCCGCTGATGATTCTGCGCGCGCCGGAATCGTCAACTCGAAAGACGTCACCTTCCGATGTCGAGGCGAAAACACCATTAACGGAAATTCCACCACACATCGCCATGATGCCGCCGTCGACTCCTTCGATTGCTGCGTCCCAACGCGTGCCGCCATCTTTGCTGACAAAAAGCGCCGCGTTTGCCCGTTCTTGACGGAGCCAGGCGTTGGGCCGATCCAAAGCGATCCCGAGATAAATCGTCCCCGTGCCATCCTCAGTGACCGACGAACCAAAGGTGCGCGCGCCGTTCGGCGTAATCTTTTGCCAATGATCGCCGCGATCGGCGCTGCGATAAACGCCCTCGCCGCAAACCGCGATGACAACTCCCTTGTGCCGCGAACTCGCAAGAATCTGGTGCACATCCGGGTCGTCTAGTCCTGCCGTTACTTGCGTCCAGTGCGCACCGTCGTCATCGCTAATCAGCAACCCACCCACTTCGATGGCGGCAAACAGCCGGCGCGGTGTTTCATTCTCCGCGGCGAGGTAGCGGACGCGCGCGCTCAGCTCGGGACTCGGCGGAAAACTGCCGCCCGTAGCGCCAAGGCGCACGCCGTCTAGTTCTTGCCAACCACTGCCGTTGTGCGCCTGATAAAGTGCTGCCGGCCAAGTGCCCGCGAGAATCATCCCCGGCAAAGCCAGCAGCGCATTGGTCGTTAAGCGCGGCACGTTCGGCTTAGCCCGCCGCCATTCCGCGCCACCATTGTGCGTGACAAAGAGTCCGGAATGCTCCGTCGCGACATAGATATGGCCGGGGTCATCGGGATCGACTTGCAACGAAGTCATTTTCCAGAAGGTCAGCGCCTTATGGGTCTTTTCCCATTGTCCTTCCCGCTGTTCAAAGCGATACCAGCCCGAGTAAGTTGCGATATGGAGCGCCGTCGCTTTAGCGTCGATAGGATTCATTGAGGAACCTCCGGATTGAGTGATCGAACGATATTGCACCGAATTATTCGCTGTCAAGCTAAGGCTGAACTATCCTGCGGCCGCGCCGCCGTGCCGTCGAATGCGTTCCCTTATCGACGCCAACGTCGGAGCGATCGGCGCAAACTCATTGTCAGCGAAGCGTATCGCTTCAGGCTGTTTCAGTCCGTGGCCGGTTAAGTTACAAACGACGACATCATCGATTTTAATCACCCCGGCGGCACGCAGTCTTTTCGCGGCTGCGACTGAAGTTGCCGCCGCGGGTTCGGCAAAGATTCCCGCCAAGCTCGCGGTTTGCGCCTGCGCCTCGAGAATTTCCGCATCGCTCAGCGCAACCGCCGTACCGTTCGATTCGCGCAACGCCGCCAGCGCGCGCCAACCGAGCGCCGCCGGATTGCCGACTTGAATGCTCTCGGCCACTGTCTCTTTGGCTACGACCGCTTCAATGATCGCGCTGCCTTTCGTCATTGCGGCGACAAACGGCGCCGCGGCTTCGCTCTGCGCTGCGACTAATTTCGGTGCTCGCGTCAATCCAACCAAGCGATAAGAATTCTTTGAAGCCTTGCCACATGGCAAAGATGCCGGTGCCGCCGGCGGTAGGATGAATCGCCCAATCGGGAATAGCACCGTCGAACCCGTCGACGAGTTCGTAAGCGTAGGATTTTTTGCCGACCCGGTAAGGATTGGACGAAAGACAATCGTACCAACCGAATTCGGCGACGGCTATTTTATAAAGCTCGGCAACTTCGTAATCGAACCTGCCGTCGACGACGATAACCGTCGCGCCGTAAGCGCGCGCTTGGAGGATCTTCGTCAGCGCCGTGCCCTTCGGCACCATGACAATGCTCGTCATCCCCGCCGCCGCCGCGTACGCCGCCACGGACGCGGCAGCGTTACCGGTCGAAATCACGCTCGCGGTCGTGAAACCCAACTCCTTGCCCACTGAAATGCCCACGCTATTGCTCCGGTCCTTGAGCGATCCGGTGGGTAAGACTGTGTCGTTTTTTAGGTAAAGATTGGGCACACCGATTCGCTCGCCTAGCCGCCGCGCGTGGATGAGTGGCGTGCTCCCTTCGCCCAGTGAAACGATCGACGAGCGTTTTTCGACGGGAAAAAACTCGAACCAACGCCAGATGGAAAGGTCGCGACTGCGACGCATCGCTTCGAAGTCGGATCGAGTGAGATGATCGATTGTGACCCGAACTTCGAGAACACTGCCGCATGCGGTGCAGCGGAAGGTTGTTCTATCCGCCGGTTCATCTCCACATTTCGGACAAAGCAACAATTTTTCTAACTACCTTTCGTGAACCCTAGCTGAAATCACGAATCGACGCGCTCGGATTACTAACTCTGTGCCTCGCCCAATGGAAGATCTAACCGCCCGGTTGGACTTGCAGCATGAGAGGCCGCTGTTTGCCGGGTTCTCCTTCGGCCCAACCGCCCAAATAAACTCGTCCAGCGTTGTCGCGGCTGATTGAACCATAGAGCAAAACTTTTTGCAGTCCCTTGGTATCAATTGGAAAGGCCGCTGCTAGGCGCGCGCTCAAATCAGATACCACCCATTCAAATCCTTTCTGGCGTCGCGCCACACCGGCGATCCAGTTACTACCGCCAAAAGAGAACAGCGCAGGGGCATAGGCCTCGCCGTCTGGATGAAACCATCCGGCGGCAGTCACGGTCGCAGGCCCCTTCTCATGCGGCTCGATTATGTAAAGATGGCCGACATGCGTAGTGAACACCATGCGGCCGTCGGGCAAATACGCGAGTCCGACGATTCCATGATTCGACTCTGGAGAACCATTGTCCAAATAGAATTGTAACGGTGTGATGCCGATCTCTTTAAGATTCTCGTCATATTCAACAAGCGCTACCGACACGGCGCCGTTAGGCGCCGCACTGAGCCGAGGCACATACGCGTGTCCGTGCGCATCGGCGAGAAAATTGCGCGACACGTGGCCGCCAGTGGAGCCGACAACTACGCGCTTAGCCCTGCCGCTCGCCGTATTGTATTGATAGAGGACGTGATCCCAGTATCCAAGCCCATAAATATACTGTCCAACGCCGTTCACAGCGACGAGCCCCTCACGTACCGCCACCAGATGTTGCCAGGTGTGACGTTCAGGATGAATCCGCCACAGGTGGGCGCCCCATCGCGGCGGCTTATCGAGGTCGACGCTTTCACCCTCTTCATCCGTAGACGCGAAGTAGAGCCAATCATCGCTGCCAGAAATAATTTTTGAGTGGATTTTTATCTGTCCTTCTCCCTCGCTGAATAAGGAAACGGCCTTTAGTTGGTCGATCACTGAGCCTCGATCATGCCAGGTATCTACATCCGGAACATATTCAAAGAGGTGCGCGCTTTTACCCCCCGAGCTAGCGGACACGCCAACCCAGATGTGGCCCCGTCTATCCCGCCCAGTTGATCCCCAGATGCTCGTGGCGTTGTCAAACGTCGGCATAACCAGCTCACGGACTTCTGGCGTCTTAAACGGTTCCTTCGGCACGCCTAAAAACAAACTCCCGGTCAGCTCTTCAAAACTAACAGCTTTGGGCGGAGCCACGCTGAAACCGATCCAGGTTGGAAAAATAAAATAAGCAATTGCGGCGCAGCCTAGAATCAGGACCGTTACCCCACTAAGCCATGATACTCGTCGACTCATAGTTTCCCCTGCGAATCATCCATTGTCGCGGCGCCGTTCTAGCTCGCCTAGCGTGATTTCCAGTTCGCCTTCTAAGTCGCCGACATCGAAACCCACTCTCCGTGCCCCGTCAAGAATCGCAATGCAACTCATGACTAGATCGAGACATTCACGCGGCGGCTCCTCATCGCGGTGGTCGTGGAGATAATGGTCGACGCGTTGCTTGAGCGTAAAGAAGTCGCGCAAACAGACTACCGATGGCAGCCCTTCCAACCGACCTGAATTGTCAAATATTGGTGCGAACGCCACACCACCGGGATCCACCAGGGCCAGTTGCGTGCCATTCTCAAACAAGAGAGCAATATATGTGTCGTGTGTTTCTGGATGAAGCTTTTCCTCGAACGCATTCACATCACGCCATGAGAGCTTTAGCGCTTTACCGGACGTTACGTCACGAAGAATGGCGCTTTCATCGTCGTAGATCACGGCGCTCTGATGAGCTTCGCTCCAGCGACGGACGAGCTGCCGAGCGTCTTGTCGGGGATCTTTCATGATAAAAATTTTGCCCGCTGGGTGCCGGTTGCCTCGACAACTTCAATTTGGGCGCTCGTCGCCTCGCCGTCTTCCGGAAAATTGCGCCCATCGACGACGCAGAGCGCGATCGCCCCGAGCCACGCGCAGGCTTAGTTTACAGCGACCGTTTCTTTGCGCAAGAAAGGCAACACCGACCCGAAAAAAAATAAAGTCGCCAACCTCGGCGTATCGAAGAGACTGCCGAACAAACCAACGGTGAGGAAGCCTGCGGCTCCGGAGACGGCGACGGCTGCAAACAAATCACCGCGGCGAATCTGAGAAATCGACTGTATCAACAAACAGCCGATAAATAGGTTGAACCCGATCAGCCCAAACCAACCTTGTTCAAAAAAAATCTGACCCCAGTGGTTTGAGGATTGCCAGGGCATCAGATCGTCGACGGTAAAAAACCACCGATCGAGACCTCTGGAGAAGTCTCCATTGGAGACTAGGTTTGTACCCGTTTCACCGACCAACTTGACATTGTCGACATCCAAAACGCTATGAGGTGTCGCAACGTAGAGCGCTAATTCAACCGGCCTACGAGAAAAACGTTTCGCCAGGCGGCCAATATCTCCTCCTACTTCGTCCATATTGAAGCGCCGTTCAAAATGCTCCCACGCGCCTCTGCCAGTGGAGTGAAATGGAATCGACTGACAGCGGAAGGACTGTTGAAGCTGTTTCTCGCAGATCACAACACTCAACGAAGCTTTTGGGGTAACGTTCCGTAGATCCAGCGACAACTCATAAACTTTGTGCGGCTCGACCTTGATCCATTGGCCGAAATAAAGCGAGCTAGCGGCCTTGATCCGAAGAAATGAGTTGTCCGACTCCTTCTCGAACGTATACGTTGTCGGAATGGCTTTTGGCGGTTGCTTGGCAATATAGGTCGCGGGGAAGCGACCCAGCCCCATGCCAAAAATCGCAGTCACTAGATCCGAATCCATTCTTTGAAAAGTATTCTCCAATTGCTCGACGCGGCTCTGCCAATCCAGGGCGACCGTCGCAAATCGTGCCCGAATATAATCACCTTTGAATATTGGCAACGCCACGGCCCCACCGACCATGATTAGCAGGAGAACAAAGAGAGGAGCTCTGAAAGAAACGAGTGAGTCAGAACGTAGTCGTGTTACCGGCATGAGACAAACAACGAGAATCAACCAAGCAACAACAAATCCCATATAACCGCCGCGGGAAAAGGTAACCAAGAGAGCGTAACACGTGAGGACAAAGACCGCAGTGCCCAAGAAATAACGACCCCACGCTCGTGAATCGAATACCCAGGCGACAATGAACGGCGCGCTGAACACCAGATAAGCTTCGATATCGTTGCCGCCGTTATGCAATCCGGAAAAGGTGGCGACGGCGCGAAGATCGGTATTGAAATTGAGAATCCCGGAAAAGATAAATCTTTCGTAGAGCACAGCCAAATTGAGTGCGAGTAGGCCGAGAACCGTTCCCAGCGCAAACAACCTTTTTTCTTCCGCATCGCCATTCGGCTGGGATAAACCGTATCTCGCGACGTAAAGCAAACAAAGCGCCCAGACAAAACCCTTTACGACCCTAAGGCTATTATAATGGCTGAAGTAATTCGCGAACGCGTTGGCATCGAGCGGCTCCAACGGCAGGATTCCCACAATCATACTGACCAGGTAAGACAGCGTCATGATCCCAATGGCGATTTTGAAGGCGCCTGATAAGTGAGATAGACAAGCCCAGGTTTTTCGCCGCCAAAGCCCAACGGCAAAAGTTGTGAGCACGAGGAAATCAAATTCCGTGAAGAAAAAGCGTCCCGACCATGGAGTCAGATCCAGCACCGGCAACAACGCAGGAATCACTACCAGCCATGTTTGGGGATAGCGGTAGAGAATCGCCGCGTAGATGCACAAGCCAAATGTTATCGGAAGCTGGGCGAACGGAAAATCGACAATCGCTAGGACAATCGAAGCGAAAACAACCAGCGCCAAAAGACGGGCTGAAATGATTCCAAGAGTCATTTGACGATTTGGCAGTACCCGACGCTAAACGATAAGTTCATTCTCACTCCTTGACCCTGGTAAACCTAAACTCGCTTGGGCACAGATTGACGCACCCAGGAACCCAGCCGCGGTGGCCAACGTTGCCACCACGACATTGGTTGGGTCCGGACGGGCGCCGGCGAGAAACAGCTTATAGAATTCCAAGCCCATACAAACGACCCAACCCAGGAAGGCCGCCGCGAATGCGCCACGGGCAAGGAACGCGTGGAATTGGGTAACGCGCCAAATCCAATATTGAACGCCGATCGGTAAAAACATCGCCACGACGCCGAGCAAACTGGTCATCGCCGCCGATTCGGAGGTGTAGTAATGGTAGAAAAAGGGCAAGTAATTTATTTCATTTAGACGGCGCACTCCTTGCTCCAACGTCAGCATTGGCCCCTTGCCGACGCTTACCAGCCCAGCGAGTAGCACCACATAGAGGATGGCGGCGACCGGTACAATCGGGCGAACCAAATAAAGTACCGGCCAAAGACTGTTCTGCTTGAGCAGGTATCCTGCTGCGGCGCCCGCCGCAACACCAACTACACGCGTAATAACAGACGCTCCGAGAGTTAGCCCCGATACCAACAAGATCTGTAAAGTTTCGATGGTTAACCCCAAACAGAACCCGATCAACATCGAAAGTCCGATCAAGCGCCCGAATGAATACCGGAGAGTGAGGGCTAGCAACAAACCGAGCGGTGCCGCTGCCGACGCTTCGACCGTCAGCTTCACACCGCACCGAAGAGGTCCGCCACAATTGGCCGAAGAAGCGAACCAATGAAAATATTCGCCGTTGAGTTTCGCCTTGATCTCGGCGATAGAAATCAAAAAATCATAGGGAAACAAACTGAAGGCTAGGTAGGCGACGGCATAAAGAACAAGTCCCGCGTACGCAGCACGCCGGCCTTGCGCGAAAACGGGTTCGATCAATCCACGCAACGTTTTCCCGCTTGCCCACCAAAGTGCGACGCCGAGAAAGGATCCCAATATTTCGGCGATAATATCGTTCAAAGACACAGTTCGTGGCGGAAAAAATAACTGTGTGAACTCAATAGCCAGACTAAGAGCGACGCAAAAGATGAAAATCGCGAGCGAGCAGATCGCGCGGAGATAAAACCGGCTTTCCCGGCTCAGACAGCTGAGCCAAAGAATGGGCAGGGGAATATACAATAGAATATTGGCGACCCAATCGGCGCGCGAGTCCATGCCGAGTCGGAGATAGGGTATACGCGAAAAATCTCGTATGGCCGCATCAAACGGTCGGTGATGAAAATCCAGGGGAACAAGACTTCCATAGACCATGAAGGTCAAATATGCCAATCCGGCGAGGAAAAATATTCTTCGGTAGCGCAACACCGACTATCCCAACAGTAACGATTCGATTTCTATACCCGTGTCAAAATCGACTCTAAGCGATCGACCAAACTTTTCCAAACCGATAGCCTCGTGTGTCATCGATGGTTCATCCGTCATCGACAAATGACGGCAAGCGCCGGAAGGTGAAATCCGCCACCCGAAAAGTTGTCGAAGGCAATAAAATTCTGTCTCCCCTCGACTAACTTGACATAAGAGAGCTTTGTTAGCCATTCGACGGCACGGGTTGGGGGGATCGGGCAAACGCTCGAAGTTTTGCTGAAAAGCATGAGGAAGAATTCACCACGGCCATCGAAATTTTGACCTGCCCGGCCGAGCACTGGCGTCCTCTGAAAGGCCCCTTTTGGATCATGTTCAAGCTCCAGTGTCTTGGGATTGCGAACTTCCCACGATCGTGAGCGAATGAATTGGGCTCAGCCTGAGACCAAAATTAGCTTGACTTTACCCCGTGCTCTCGGCTATTACCCCGTTCCAAAGTCCTTCAAGCGCCGGTTGAATAGCCACTCGCGGCCAATCGTCTAACAAACCAAACGACGGAGAATCCGTCAAAAACAAGAAGGAGAGACGTGTGGCAAAACTATTGTTGGTACTGGCACTGTGGTTCGCGATCGCCGGAGCGGCCTTTGCGGCGGTAAACATCAACACGGCGACGAAAGAAGAGTTGACCACGCTGAAAGGCATCGGCGACAAGAAAGCCCAGGCGATCATCGATTACCGCAAGAAAAATGGCGCCTTTAAGACCGTCGAAGATCTCGAAAAGGTCGAGGGCATCGGTCCAGGGACGATGAAGCAGATTCGATCGCAAATCGCGGTCTCGGGCAAGACGACCGTCGACAAGCCTGAAAAGGCCGCCAAAGCCAAAGGCGACGCGATGAAGTCGGATACAGCCAAGGAAAAAGTCGCCGCGAAGTCGAAAGCCGACGAGAAGGCTAAGGGCACTGAGACGAAGATTGATACCAAGGTGGAAAAAAAGTCGGCCGAGAAGGACACCAAGAAAACCGCCGACACCAAAGTCGAAACGAAGGACGAAAAGAAAGTGGAAAAGAAGTAACCCGCACTTTGTCCGACAACAACCCCGCTCGCGGCAACGCGGCGGGGTTGTCTTTTTTGTGCCGACCTATAAGCTCTCTGCTAAGTCTAGTCCCTAGCACTACCGAATACGGAGGAGCATCATGCGCCTCGATGACGAACAAGAAAGTAGCAACGTAGAAGACCGCCGCGGTTTCCGCGTCTCCAAAGGCGTCGCCGGCGGCGGTATCGGCAGCATCGCTTTGGTCTTGATCGCGCTCTTCTTCGGCATCGATCCGAGCGCGATCTTGCAGGAAAACCCGCAGTCCAACGTCCAAGAGCCGCCGTCCGCCAGTCAGTCGGGCGCGCGCGATGAAGGCCGCGAGTTCGTCGCGCGAGTGCTCGGCAGCAGTGAGCGGGTTTGGGGCGAGATATTTCAGCAGGCAGGCAGGAAATATGTTGAGCCTAAATTAGTGCTGTTCTCCGGCCGAGTGCAGTCAGCTTGCGGCTTTGCTCAAGCCGCGGCCGGTCCGTTCTATTGCGGCCAAGACCAAAAGGTTTATATCGATCTCGCCTTCTATCGCGAGCTGCGCGACCGCTTTAAAGCACCCGGCGACTTCGCTCAAGCCTACGTCATCGCCCACGAAGTCGGCCATCACGTGCAAAACCTGCTTGGCATCATGGGCAAAGTGCAGGCACGCCAGCAGCGCGCCAGCGAGCGCGACGCCAATGCACTTTCAGTCCGTCTCGAATTGCAAGCCGATTGCCTGGCCGGAATCTGGGCGAGTTTGGCCAACCGGGAGCGAAAGATTCTCGAACAAGGCGATCTCGAGGAAGGCCTGAACGCCGCGGCGATGATCGGCGATGACACGCTACAAAAACGCTCTCAAGGCTATGTCGTGCCAGAAGGCTTCACCCATGGCAGCGCCCAACAGCGCGTCCGCTGGTTTCGCACCGGCATCCAAACCGGCGATCTAAAACAGTGCGATACGTTTTCTGCGAGCGGGATGTTGTAAAATCCCACGAAGCACCGAACCCCATTACCATCCTCGCCAACTCTTTCCAGAGTCAGAGATCTGAGGCGAATCTAAACCAGCCCAGGCATCGGATAACCATCGACGTTCGTCAGCTCTACGCCGAGCATGGCGCAGATCGTCGGGCCGAGGTCCCGATTCTCCATCCGGCCCAGATCGGCTCCGGCAGGAACGTTAGGACCACTGGCAAGTAAGAGCCCGCCTGCTCGGTGATCGCCCGTCCGCCAGTGCCAGTACGGCGCGTGTATCACACCAGTTTTAGGAGACCAGACCGTTTCAACCGGCGCATCATGGTTCCAATAGATCAGTAGATCCGGCAGCTCGTCGATGACGTCGCGCTCGTAGTGTGCATCGGTGCGCTCGACCGAACGAACCACGGGGTCGCCGGTCATCACATTGATCAGTGACGTTAGATCCTGCTTCAATTGCTCGCACACAGCGTCAAATTCCGCGCCGGGACATACCCGACCGGCAGGTTCTCGTCCCTTCAGATTGATTCTGACTCCGCCGTAGACCGTATTGTTGGGCGACATAAAATAGCGCTGCCGCGAACGCACGGTAGGTCCTATATCGTTTTCAAAATGTGGCGTGGACGGGTGCGCGCGAACATGCGGACGCAAAGCCGCCATTAAGGGTGGCGCTAGAACACCGCGGGAAGCATCATTAAGTTGCTGCCAAGTCGATTTAACTAAACGCCCCATCATGCTTCCTCTGATGCCCAACCGCTCGTACGTATCGAAGCGGGCAAGCGCCGGCTCGAGAATATAGGTGCCGTCATAATGGGCGCGCATGCCGTGACTGAACAGCACGAAGACCGTCGAGTCCGGGCCGAACAAGGTGAGATGGTCTGCCAATGCCGAATCCAGCGCTGCATAGACTTGCTCGACCGGATCGCCGATTTCGCGCACCAGTGCGGCGTCATGCCGCGGATGGGTCGGATCGTGCAGGTACCACGATTGGTGTCCGACAGCATGACCTTCACCAAAAATAGAAATAAAGAGATCCCACGTATCCTGACTGTAAATCCATCTGGAAAGCTCGATCTTGCGCTGCAGCCCGTTGCGCAAATCGCTCAACAATAGCGCTTCTTCCTGCGCGGTTCGGAGAGCGCCGGCGCGATGGACGTAGTCGTCTGCGGCAAAAAGTCTTTCCACGTACGGTTCCACGGTTAATACCGGATGGAAGCCGAATCGACCGACGATCTCGTCGCGCAGCCCTGGCGGCGAAGTACGAAAACCGAAATGCCGATCATGAGCGCCATACTCGGACACCTCGACAATATCGTCCCGCGCGGCAGCCCGTGCATGAGGAACGTCGAGCACTGCAACTCTTCGCCCGGCGTCGCCGAGTGCGTACCAAAATGGCCTACCCTGAATTTCCAAAGGAGAAGTCAGCCTCCATTCATAGTTCGGTGAAACGGTTTCCCAGCAGTGAAAGCCGAGTCGACCGGCAGACTTGGCGGTAAAGAAACTTGGCCAAACACTATTGACGAAAAAAGCGTGAGGATTGCGCACCCGTGTGAAGGCCCATTCGCGCAACAACCGACCAAATGTCGGCAGCTTTCCCGCTTTGACGAAATTTTTCACCACGCCGATATCGCAGGCGTCGAAGCCCAACAGCACGATCGGTGTGCGAGTTTTCATCGCTTCGATCTTTCTCTCACAAAATCAATTTCGGTGGCGAACGAGGGATGCTCGCTCAGACGGTTCGACGCCGAAGTGGTGTAATAGCAAGCGATCACCGGCAAGACCAATGGCGGCTTCTCACGAGTCAAGCGCACGAGTAAATCCCAGTCGCCGAAAACGCGCAAACTCTCATCGAAACGCGCGTCGGGCAATTTACGATGCGCGATCGCCCCCATATCGGCTAGGTTATATTCGCGTAAGGTACTCACGTCGAAAGGATTGAGATGAAAGGACGGCATATCTCCCCCTCCATGGTGATTCAAGCGGCTGAAATCGTCCACCGCAATTCCTCCATATACGACATCCACTTCCGGCCGTTGAGTGAACGCCCAAACCACCGCCTTAAGCCACAATGGGTGCATCGTATTATCGTCGTCGAGATAGCTGATCAACTCACCGCGGGCGGCTCCCAGGCCGACGTTACGCGCGGCACATACACCGCCGGGAGAAATGCAAATCGCCCGCAGTTTTTGCTGGCCGAGTTCACGCTGCAATTGTTCGACGACGGCAGGAGTATCATCGCTGCTGCCGTCGTCGATAAGAATAATTTCCCAGTCCGTATAGCTCTGCTTAACGATGGACGTCACTGCGCGTCGAAGCAACTGGCTGCGATTATGGGTTGGCAAGATCACCGACACGAGCGGATGCTGATCCAAGGAAGCCTGTTCTATCCAACTCGTCACCGCCCAAGTTGACACGGAAGTCGTCACGCCGGAGAGCTGCTGTTCAATGGTGGCGACTCTGGCATTGATTCCCTGCAGTCCAAGTCGCCAAATCAAGCTTTCGACAACCCGATGGATGATGGATTCACGCGCCGAACGCAACCATGATGCCCCTGTCGCGACGAATCGGCTTTGATTAATACCTCGCAATCCCATCATTGAATTATAGCCGACGCAGCGATTAGAGCCCAGTAAATTCCTAACCGGACTGAAAGGAACCCAGCTTGTCCACTGATAAGCTGACTACGCCATGGGTGATCTCTTAACCGCCTGCGCTCGGACAAAATCACAGACGGCATGCCGTTTCTCGACTTTCTCAGACCTCTCCCTTGACTTGCCGGCGATTTCTCGGAAAATACTCCCAGGTTTTGTCATGGGCTTCGCGAAAATTAATACACGCCGAATTCGCTCTTGAGCTCTATTCGCTTAACACGACGGTCTTTCGTTGACGCGCTTTTCGCTTCACTTTTATTTTTTTCTTTTGCCGGTTGCTCGTCGCGCAGCGCCACACCCGAAGGGCGATACGCGCCGGCCGGCGACCTGCTTGACATCGTCAAAGACTTTCAGCGGCTGGCGCGCGAGGACACCTATCGTTTCCCGATTCCCAAGGACGTGACCGGCATCAATATCATGAAGGCGACGCTGATCCGCCTCGACGATTATGAGCGCAAGAATCGCGGCCAGTTCACCGATATCGTTCAGTACAATAAAGCCCTCGCCCTCGAGCGCTTGCGCGAGTACGATCAAGCCGCGGCGCTTTACCGCAAGGTGGGAGAAACCGACGGCCGGCTCGGCAGTGAGGCGGCCAAGAACGCGGAGATTCTCGATAATTTTTTACGCATTTTCGATCGGACGATTCCGCTCGACGACCCGTTCAAATACATCGCCGGTCTCGACGACAAAGTCGCGGCATGGAATGCCCTGATCAAGCGCCATCAAGGAACGCCTTATGAGTTTCTCGCCAGGGTCGAGGAAGAGCGCATCGACCGCGCCAAAGTCGCCTTCGTCGACGCCAATCGCGCCCGACTCAAAGAAGGCAATCAGTTGGTGACCGTCGGCTTCAGCCAGTTGGTGACCAAGCACCAGCAGAGCAAAAATATCCACCGCTATTTGCTCGACTTCGGCGACTTCTATCTGCTCCTTGCAAAAGAATATGCATCCCAGTACGATCCCGAAGGCTTGGCATTCGACTCCAAGGTATTTGACCAGTTCGTTAAATCCGCGCTCAAACTTTATTCCGAAGTCGCACAAGTGGACGGCATCATCGAAAAAATCGAAGCCCAGGGCAAAATCGAAGCGGCGCGCGGCTTTCTCGAAAAAATGACGAGACTCAACCGATGAAGCGCCAAGCCAACACTCTGATCGCACTCTCTTTGTGCCTCGCGCTCCTAGCCGTGACAATCACCCAGGGCGCCGCTCAGGAACGGCAATTGGAATTGGAAAAGATTCTCAATCCCATGCCGGATTACGATCCCTTTGAGAAAGCCGGCACGACGCCGCAGTTTTTCCCCGATGATACCGACAAGCGGGCGCGCGAACTGTTGATCGATGCGTTGACCAATCGAAAGGAATCCTTGGCGGGCCATCTGCAAGCGCTCCAAGCCGAAGACGACCGGCTGCAAAAACAGCATGGCACGACCACCGGCCTCACCGAGCATGCCCAGGATTTGGTCAATAACACGATCCACGACCGCGAGCGTTACCTGGCGGCGCAGAAAGACGCCCTGAGAAACAGCAGCGCGCCGACTCGACAGAAATATCTCGAAGCGATCATCAACCGCGACGACCTAAACCAGAGTGAACAGCTCATGCGCCAGAGCTCGACCAATTTTTGGGGCGGTTTGGCCAATCGTTTACTGAGCTCGGTGGATCTCGTTGGCGTGGCTTCAGGCAACTTCATCGGCGCCGCCGCGGAAACCGCCGTTGGACAACTTTACGCGCTCATGGACCGCGACATGGCGATTGAAGAGCGGCGCGCGCTGGCGCGCGATCTCGATCACTTGAAACGCTATCCCAACGACCCGAAAAATGCCGCCATCGCTAAAGAAATCGCCACTCTCGAAAAGAAGAAGAAAGAGGCGCTGATACGTAAACAGCTCGACAAAGCCAAGGAAGCGCTGGCCAAGGGCGACTTCGACAAAGCGATATTTCACGGCGAGTTGGCGTCGTTCCTCGACGCGCAATCGAAGGACGCGGAGCAGCTCCGCGAGCAGGCGCAAAAAGCGCTTGGCGAAAAGGCCGCAGCGCAGAAAAAATCCTTGGCCGCGGTCACCGAGTCGAATAGCAGCGCCGAGCAAAAGGCCGATGTCAGCAGACTGCTGCAAGCACTGAGCTTACGCGACAGCAATCAGATCCAGCGCGTCGCCATCGACCTCGACAGAAAATACCACGGCAAGCCGCTCGGCGACGCCGCCCGCGACGCCGAGTCCGTCGGTCTAGAGCTAAAAGGTTGGCGCGAGGCGGCCAAGAAAACTCTCGAAGAGCTGGCCAAGTCGAGCAGCAGTCCCGAACTGAGGCAACGCGCCGCGGCGCTGTTGCAGAGTCCCGAATACAATTTGCTCACGCCGTTTCACGATGCGCGCACGGATCGCCAGCTGCAATCCGCAAAATACGTGCTGCTCGGCGAGGATTTTTTGCGCAAGAATTTATTATTTGCCGCCGGCGCGATGGCTGCCGCCGGTCCGGCGGCCGTGGCGAGCTTGGGCATGGCCAATGCGCTGATGGTGAGCACGAACTTTTATGCGGTGATGACCAACAATCCGATTTCGGCTCAACCGATCATCGATGCCGGCGTTGCCTACGTGCGCAACCATCCCAACTCTGACAACGCCGCGGAAGTTTACCAAGTCCTGGCCAACGCCTTTGAAGAGCGCGGCCTGCTGGACAAAGCGATCAGCTATCATGAACTGGCGGGATCGCCCAAAGAGAAACTGGCCGCCCTCAAGGACAAATCGGCCAAGGCGCTGCTCAACGCGGCGAGCAAAAGCTCGGAGCGCGATTTGCGCGAATATTATCTCACCAGCGTGATCGACCAGCATCCCGATACGCCGGCCGCAGCCGAAGCGATGAAATCGCTGGCCATCGCGGCTAAGCAAGAGAATCAGGGCTTGCGCATGAGCAAACAGTTTCTCATGGAGCATCCCGAGCTGTACGGCCCGCGCGGCCTTGGCCTGAAAGCCTCTCTGTTCGACGGCAAGGCGCAAAACTTGGAGCTCGCCGACCGCGGTGTCAATCTCGTTACCGATAGCGAAGTGCTCGTCTATTATCAGACGCCCTGGGGCGTGCGCAGCGAAAGCTATGCGCTGCCCAAAACCACCACCGAGCGTTTCTTCGTCACCTTGCGCGAGAAAAATCTCCAGGTCGCCCTCGCCGACGTGAATCAACGGGCAAGAGATAGCGTCGGCGGCATTAGAAATCTTCCCGGATCGATTATTCGAGCAGAACGGGAACGGCGCGGCGCCGGCAACGAGGAACGAGAGGAAGCAACATTGACCTTGGTGCGCGAAGCCGGCGGCCCGACCGGCAATTTCCCCAGAGTGTTAGACAGTCAAATGCTCAGCGACAACGAACGCGACCCCGGCAGCAAATACCAATTGCCGCCGATGCAGGGCAGCATATCAGCGAGCCGCTTCAGCATGACCGGCACCCTGCCTACGGGACTCTGGGGTAATCAGCTCGCTGTCGGCAACGATCGCGGCGGCGCCTTCGCCGGCGTCCAGTTGCCAATCCCGCTACTCGATGGCTTCATACCCATCGACTTCATGGTTCAAGGCCGCCCCGGCGGCGTTTCGCTTTATCCGCACATCCGCACCGGCACCAACGCCGGCGCCGATCCAGAGTTATACCGTTGATGGGAGGCGCGGTCAGTTAGAATCGATTGGCACGAGCCGAGGATCGAAGCTGGAGGTCGATGCTCAATGCTAGCAATCCTCGATTCTCGATTTTCCATTCTCGACCTTCGATCCTCGATGACATATTGCGCATACCTTTGTCTCCTGTTCCCACCGCCGAGCGAATATGTCGACAGCTGCCGCAACGACGAAGCGATCAAATGGGCTGAACATGGTAATCAATCATTCATCGAAAGGTGTAACGTGAAAAAATCATTGGCCCTATTGCTCCCAGTTGTCCTATTCATGTGCACGGCCGCCGACGGCCAAACATTGAAGCGTATCCGCATCGGCTATCCGTCGCTGAGTTTCCGCCAAAGCAACGTCTGGGTCGCACGGGAGATGGGACTGTTCGCGAAATACGGCCTCGAGGTTGAACCGATCTTTTTACGCGGCGGCCAGATGGCGACCCAGGCGCTGGTCGCCGGCGATCCGCCCATCGTCAACATCGGCACGGTGGTGCAAGCGAGCCTGCAAGGCTATAACCTCGTGCTGATCGCTGCCGTCGAAACCAAATACGATCAGATCGTTTTCGCCCGCAAAGGCATCAGCAAGCTCGAAGAACTCAAAGGCAAGAAGTTCGGCATCAGCGGCTACGGCTCGGCGACCCATAACGCGGCCAATATCCTGTTCCAGCACCTTAACCTGGAGGTAAACAAAGACGTCGCGCTGGTTCCCACTGGACCGGACGCGGAACGGATGGGAGCCATGTTGGCCGGCAGGATCGACGCAACATTCTTCACCTCTTCGGCGGCAGCCCCGGCACGCAAGAATGGCTTCGTAGAGCTGTTCTCCGTTGCCGATTTGGGGGTCGAAGTACAAGGCAACGGATTTGCCACTTCGCGCAGCTATATTGCGAGCAACCGTGACACTGTGAAAAACGCGCTCAAGGGTTTCGTCGAAGCGATTTATTTTGTCTTCGCCAACAAGAAAGAGGCGCAAAGAGTCTTCGCCAAATACATGCGCACCAATGATCCGGAGATGCTCGAAGATTCTTACAATGGCTACATCAAGTGGATTCCGAAGAAGCCCTACCCCACGCTCAAGGGCATTCAGTACATGCTCGACCTGGTCGCGCCGCAACTGCCCCAGGCGAAAAACGCCAAGCCGGAACAATTTGTCGATCTGAGCTTTCTCCAAGAATTGGAAAAAGAAGGGTTCTTCAATGAGATGGCGAAAAGATATCCGAGTAAATAGATTAGCTTTGACGAAAATATTCGTCCTATTCGCCCTAATCGTCCTATGCCAATTCGGTGTCGCCGACGCGCAGACCCTCAAGCGCATCAAGATCGGCTACCCGTCGCTCAGTTTTCGCCAGAGCAACGTCTGGGTCGCGCGCGAGATGGGGCTCTTCAACAAGTATGGCCTGGAAGTGGAACCTATTCTTTTCCGCGGCGGTCAAGTTGCCACACAAGCGTTGGTCAGCGGCGATCCGCCGATCGTCAACATCGGCACTGTCGTGCAGGCGACGATTCAAGGCCATAATCTGGTGCTCACCGCGGCGGTGGAAAATAAATACGACCTGATCGTGTTCACTCGTCCCGGCATCACCCAGTTGGAGCAGCTCAAGGGCAAGAAGATCGGCATTACTGGTTTCAATTCGGCAACTCATTACGCCTCGATCATTGTCGCCCGCCATATCGGCGTTGAATTGAAAGAATTGACCCTGGTCCCGGCAGGTCTGGACACCGAGCGTATCGCCAGTGTCACCACCGGGGTCTTGGATGCGACCTACGTCTCCTCCTCGGCGGCGCCGCTGGCGCGCAAGGCGGGCTTGACGGAAATCGTTTCGGTCGGCGATCTCGGCGTCGAAGTGCAAGGCAACGGTTTCGCCACGTCGCGCGCCTATATCGCCGCCAACCGCGACGTCGTCAAAAGCGCGCTCAAAGGCTTTGTCGAGGCGATCTATCTGGTTTACGCCAACAAAGCGGCGGCGCAGAAAGTCTTCGCCAAATACATGCGCACCAACAATCCGGAAGTGCTTGAAGATTCTTACAACGGTTACATCAAGTCGATTCCCAAGAAGCCTTACCCGACCATGAAAGGCATTCAGTTCATGCTCGACGTGCTCGCGCCGACGCTGCCCAACGCCAAGAATTTTAAACCCGAACAATTCGTTGACTTGAGCTTTCTCCAAGAGTTAGAAAAGGAAGGCTTCTTCAACGAAATGGCAAAACGCTACCCGACGAAAAACTGAAGGAGGAACAACATGCCGCGAAAAGTGATTCAACCGAAAACCTTGAACGATCCGCGTCCACGCTATAGCCAGGGAATTCTGAATAGCGGCGGCAAGCTGCTCTTTGTCGCCGGCCAAACCGCTTCCGACAAAGACGGCAACGTCGTCGGCAAAGGCGATATCGAAGCGCAAACCCGGCAAGTCTTCGACAATCTGCGCGCCGTGTTGAAAGCCGCCGGCGGCACGCTGGACAATCTCGTCATGACCACCACCTACATCACCGGGAGAGAACACCGCGAAGGTTATAACCGGGTGCGCAGCACGCAGTACAAAAAGACTCCGCCGACGAGCACACTGGTCATCGTCAGCGGGCTTGCCAATCCGGACTACTTGATCGAAATCGCCGGCATTGCGGTCATTTGACCATGAAAGTCACCGTCCTCGACGACTACCAGCATGCCATTGCGCCCACCGAGGCGATCGCGCGGTTGCGTCAAAAAGCCGACGTGCAGATTTTCACCGAAAAGCTTGCCCATGAAGACGAACTCGTCGACAAACTGAAGGGCAGCCAAGCGATCATTCCGGTTCGCGAACGGACGAAGTTTCCCGCCGCCTTGCTCGGAAAACTCGCCGATCTCCAGTTCATCTCGCAGACCGGCAATCACGCCTACCACATCGACATGGACGCGGCGACCGAGCGCGGCATCGTCGTCAGCTTGGCGCCGGGCGGCAATAGCACGACGGAGTTGACCTTTGGCTTGATGCTCGATGTCATGCGGCGGATTTCTCAAAGCGATCAGGCCATGCGCCGCGGCGAATGGCCGCTGGTATTGGGCTATGTGCTCAAAGGCAAGACGATCGGCATACTCGGGCTCGGTAAAATCGGCACCGAAGTCGCGGCCGTTGCACGCGCCTTCGGCATGAAAGTGATCGCTTGGGGACCGACGCTCACACAAGAACGCGCGGCCAAATCTGACGCGACGTTCATGCCATTAGAAGATGTCCTAGGAAGCGCCGACGTGATCAGCGTGCATTTAAAATTATCCGAGCAAAGCCAAAATCTGTTGAATGAAGCACGGCTGCGCCTGATGAAAAAGTCGGCCTATCTGGTCAACACGGCCCGCGGCGCCATCGTCGATGAAACGGCTCTGGTGAAAATTCTTAAAGAGAAAACCATCGCCGGCGCAGCCCTCGATGTCTTCGTCGAAGAGCCCCTGGCGAGATCTCATCCGCTCACTCAGCTCGACAACGTCGTCATCACGCCCCATCTCGGTTGGCCCACAGATTCCGGCTTCAAAGGCTTCGCCGAAAACGCCGTCACTAACATACTCGATTACATGGAAGGCAAACTCACGCGGGCGCTCAATCCGGAAGCGCTCGACTACCGCCGTAAGCAGAACTAATACACCGTCCCACCCCGGCGATGACTCAAACCAACCTCCCTTTGTCATCCTGAGGCGAAGCCCAAGGATATGCTTTTTGAATTTGTTTAACCGCTAGCCGGTGGAGATTCCTCACTCCGTTCGGAATGACACGAGACTGTGCGGCACTGACGATTAGCCGACGCGGCGAGCATCCTCAGGCGCGCAGCTTCCTGGTGTAAAACACTTGATTGTCCTGATCGATAAATTCGAGCATCGCTTCGTTGGCATTGACTTTAGGATCGACAGTGATCTTGGCAAAGTTGAAATTCTCAGCGCGAAAAAACTCGTAGCGCCGGTTCGTGCCGTTGGTCACCCGATTGAGCGGCGCCGCCAGCGGCCCCGCTATAATATCGAGCAGCCCGCCGCTCTTGGGAATTCTGCAGACCGCGGCGCAATGCAAGTCGGCGCTCAAGAAAACCACGCCGGGCAATTTTTTCTCGTTGATGAAGCGCACGATTTTATCCCGTTCTTTAGGATAGCCATCCCAGCGATCGCTGCCGCCGCCGGACATCGGCACCGCCGTCGCGACAAACTTGAACGCCGCTGTCGAGCGCGCCAAGCCGTCTAATAGCCAGGCACACTGGGATTGGCCAAGCATCGTCGCGCTTTTCGGGTCACGATATTGGCGCGTGTCGAGCAAAAACAATTCCACCGCACCGCCCCAACGGGCCGACCGATAGATGCGCTGCGGTTCGGCCACCGAGCGGCGAATCGGCCAATAATCCAGGAAAGCCTTCTGACCGATCGGTGCCAGCGGATTCCCCGGCAAATAGTTGTCTGCCACTTCGTGATCGTCCCACAGCGCGTAGACGCTCGTGGTGGCGAAGCAATTGCGCTGAAACGGATCGTTGCGATTGGCCCGGTATTTTTGCCAAAACTCTTCCACACGGCGCGCGCTGCTGCCGCGGTCCGCATAAATCGTATCGCCTAAATGTAAGAAAAAATCCGTCCGCTGTGCTTGCACCGCCTGCATGACAGTAAAGGGCTGATAGCTTTCCCGAGTATCGCCGCTGAAGCAGAAGCTCACCTTGGCATTTTCATCGGGCCGGGGCGCGGTGAGAAAACTGCCAACCCGTCCCGGCGATTTACCGCCAACCGCTCGATAATAATAACGCGTCGATGGCTGCAAATTGTCGAGCGAGATTTGTGCCGTAAGATCGGCGCTCGGATCGACGGCGAAAGCCTTAGTCGAACTGAATTCGGCGAAACCAGCGTCGACTCCAAACTGTAGCGCAACCTCACTGTCAGCTTCGGCGCGCAGCCAGATAAGTGCGCTAGTCGCCGTGACATCGCCGCAAACGTAGCCCAGTGACAGCCCAGTGTCGGGATTGGTCGGAACGATGACCGGCGCACAGGATGAGCTCGTTAACAGGCCCGGGATTGCGACCCCCGCCCCGCCTAATATTTTGAGAAACTCACGCCGGTTCATGCTCAGTTAGACGCTCAATCTATCCCAAATCAATTCGGTGAGCCAACCCGCTAAGAGCGGGAAGAGAAAACTCACCGCAACGCGAATCGCCACGACTTTAGGCCCAAGGAATGGAATCTCCCACATTATGATCCGTTGCAGGCCAAATAGCGACCACGCGCTCAGGTAGGCAACCATCGGTCCGACGCCGACGCCCATCTTGTAGAGCGACGCGATCACTGGAAAATGAGTCATCGGTCCGCCCGGCGTCACGCCGCCAAGCGACATGCCGATCAGCAGTCCACGCCAACCGGAGCCATGTCCCATCCAACGCACGATCAGTTCCTGCGGCACGACGGCCTGAAACAAACCGGCGAGCGTAAACGCCGCGATCATCCGCGGGGTGATTTCCAGGAGCAGCGACCCGGTGGCATTGAGACCGTGTTGCGCAGCCGCCGGCGATTTGGCGTAAACCGCGATGAACATGATCACCGCCGCCGCCATCATGACGACTGTCGAAGTGTCCATAGATCTCCTTAGAGCGATGCGGAATTTGTCTGCCAGTGGCATGCTGCGATTTGCGGATCGGTGAAACCTTTGAATCGAGACAGTAAAGAGCCGGGCAGCATTTTTCAAGACGAGTCCAACGGCGTTGCTCAGATTGACTTAGACAAAGCCGCTAGTTAGTTAATGAAAACAATTTTGGAGGAACTTCCATGGCACTTGATACTGAAGCCGCAAACAAAGTCTTGGCGCAAATCGACCGCAACGAGCTCGCGCAATTGGGCGCCGATCTCACCAGCATCCCTAGTCCCACCGGGCAAGAAAAAGCCATCGGCGAATTTATTCTAAATTGGTTCGAAGCCAACGGCGTCAAAGCCGTCCGCCAGGAGGTCGAGTTCGATCGGCCCAATGCCATCGGCGTGGTCAAAGGCGACGGTACGGGATTGAGCCTCGGTTTTAACGGCCACACCGACACCAGCTTCACCGGCACCGAAGAAGACCGCCGCATGGTCGCCATCATGGAACCGCAGTCGGAACTGGCCGGCAAAATCGTCGGCGACAAAGTTCAAGGGTTGGGGATCTCGAACATGAAAGGCGGCGTGGCGGCCTTCATGATGGCCGGCAAAGCGCTCAAGAAAAGCGGCGTGACGTTGAAAGGCGACGTGATCCTGGCCGCGGTCGTCGGCGAGATCTCACGCACGCCCATCGGCCCGTGGCAGACCAAAGAATACCGCGGCGAAGGCGCCGGCACGCGCCATTTGCTCACTCACGGCATGCACTCCGACTATGCCGTCTGTTGCGACGGCTCCGACATGAACATCGTCTGGACACAGAACGGCGTGGTGCAAGTGAAAATCCAGACTTTCGGTAAAGCCGAAGCCGCCTGGGGCAGCAATCGCGAAACCCATCCGATGAGCAAGATGAATGCGATCGTGAAGATGACCAAGATCATCGAGGCGATTGAAAAATGGGGCGCGCAATTCGAAACCGAGTACGTCTATCAATCGCCCACCGGCCCGCTCTACCCGAAAGTAAACATCGGCGGCATCGAAGGCGGCGCGCCCTACCGGCCCAACTATTTTCCTGGCGTGTGCGCGATCTACGTCGACATCCGCATGCCGCCGCAAGTGCGCCCGGTGCAGATCCAATACGAGCTGGAAAAAACCTTGAACGCCACCGGCCTCGACTATCAACTCGACATCTACAAGTCGCTGCTCGGTCACGAAGGCAAAAACGTGGAACCGCTAGTCAAATCATCCGAAGAAGTCTTTCAGTATCTGTTCAAAGAAAAGATCAAACACGAAGCCGCCGACCGCGCCAGTATCTGGACTGACACCAACGCTTATAATGAATTGGGAATCCCCGCCATCAAGATCGGCCCGCGCGGCCGGCGCATCGGTCCGCGCAACGAAGAAATAGAGATCGACGTGATGGTGAACGCCGCGAAGCTCTACGCGCTGATTGCGCTGGATATCTGCACGCGGGCGCGAAGCTAGCACAAAAACGCTGTCCTAGTCAGCCTCCTGGCCTCGCTCCAGCTCTAAATATTTTGAACGGGTCGCTTCTCAGCTCCGACCCGTTCGGGTTCTCAGACGCAGCTTTTAGCCGAGGATAGACATTTCCCCTGCCCTGGAGTATGCAGCGTCATATCGGCACGCCCTGCCGAGTCTTCATCGCAATCACCGGGAATTGGGGGAAATGCGGCTAACAGTTTGAACAACTCGAATGTTTCGAACGGAAGCACAGCGACATTAATACGCAGGAGGGTCCAACCATGCAAAACTTCTGGCTCTTAGTCCTCTGCTCGTGGCTCATCGCGGTAGCTCCTGTCCAAGGCGCCTCGAACACACCCAAACGTGGCGGTACTCTTACCCTGGGGATATCCAGGGAACCGGTATTGATGCATCCGATGGTCGCCACCGGCAGTGTTGAACGAAAAGTTCGCGAGCTGATGTTCGAGTCGCTATTGGGCGTCGATATCAACGGAAAAATTCAACCGAGTCTGGCCGAGTCCTGGACGATCACGGACAACGGCCGGCTGTACACTTTCAATCTGCGCCGAGGAGTGAAGTTTCATGACGGGCGGGAAATGACGGGCGAGGATGTCAAATACGCCGTACTCTACGCCATGAACCCGAAGAACGGCGCTTACGGCCAGAGTATGCTCGCCCCGTTGGACCGAGTCGAAACGGAAGGGAAATATGTCGTCAAAATGTTTCTTAAGAAAGCGAGCCCGCCTTTCCTTGCCTCGTTGACCGACATACAGCCGTTTACCGTGGTGCCGAAAGATTCGCTGCCGGAAGGGATCACTAAGCTCGATCGATTTCCTCCGGGGACCGGTCCCTTCAAAGTCGTTGAATGGCAGCCGGGCCAGCGCTTCGTGTTCGAGCGTTTCGCGGACTACTGGGGTCACAAGGCCTTCATAGACCGTCTGATCATGCGCACCGTTTCGGACGGAGTGGTCAGATTTACGGCGGTCCAGGCGGGGGACGTCGATATGATAGAATTTACGCCGTTCGAGTGGGTGAAACAGGTGGCGGATAAAAAGGTCAAAGGCCTTCATTTAGTTAGGGCACCCTACGCGAGTTTCCGTCGTCTTGTTTTCAACGTTGCGGCGCCGCCGTTTGATAATAAGAAGATGCGCCAGGCCGTCGCCTATGCGATCGATAAGAAGGAACTCATGGAGGCTGGCTTTTTCGGTTATGGTGAGGCGGTGGATCAGAGATACCCGGCCCGCCATTCATGGTTTATTGAAGGATTTCCGCCGCAGACCCGCGATCCGGCAAAGGCCGCCGCCCTCTTGAAGGAAGCCGGTTACAAAGGCGAAGTGATCTCGGTGAATTCCTATCCGGGCGAGTACGAGCCGATGATAACCACTCTCCAGGCCCAGCTTAAAAAGGTCGGCATCAACGTCAAGATCGAAAATATGGATTTCGGCGCTCATCGCGCCCGTATCCGGAGCGGCGATTACACTCTGAATGTCTCCGGTGGAAATCTCGAGACCGATCCCTATGAAGCCTATGGCGTGAATCGACGCTGTGAGTCGGATCTCAAAAAACGCCGCAACAACCTCTCCGGCCATTGCGACAAGGAGGTCGAGGCTCTGCTCGATCAGGCGGAGCAGGAGCTGGATAATGCCAAGCGCAGAGCTTTGTTCAAACAGATCCTACACAAGCATTTCGAGGACGTGGCGGAAATTTATATCGGCTACGCGCCGCGCTTTTATTCCATGCGTGAATACGTCAAAGGATTCACCACCTCAGGCGACGACGTCTATCGCTGGTCGGGCGGCGGCATGAATCATACCTGGCTGGACAAATAGACGATCCCGGCTGCGGTAGTGAGGATAACGAATTGGGCATCCCCACCATCAAGATCGGCCCACGCGGCCGCCGCATCGGCCCGCGCAAGGAGGAAATCGAAATCGACGTGATGGTCAACGCGGCAAACTCTACGCGCTGATTGCGCTGGATATCTGCACGCGGGCGAGAAGCTAACGTAACTTGGACCTTAGGGCTGCGCTTAAAATAGCTCGGTCCTAACTTCCCTTTGGTTAAATGAATCTTCGACCGTTAGGCGATCGTAGCTTGAATTCAATCTTGTGTTCGGCTAATGCTCGGGACTCTCAGCAGATTAAAAGCTAGGAAGTACCCGTCGTGATACATCGATTGGCTAACAAATCGCAAACGGCACCCAAGCTCTACGCGCTAGCGGCGCCGCCGTCGGCAGGTTTTTTCACGGCAAAAGAAAAAGCCGGCGTCCGGCGAAGGTGGGACAGCACACAACGGATGCGCGCGATAAGGAAGGGGCCGCCAATGGCGGCCCCTTCCTTGCTCACCCGAAAAAGTTAGGCTTGGAATCCGTCTTTAGTCACGATCATAACGCCAGCGATCACGATTCCATCTGCCATTATTATTGCGATACCATCTGTTGTCGTAATCACGATACCATCCGTCGTTTTGCCCGTAGATCTCTCTCCGGTCTTGACGAATTTCTCTCTGCGTGTCGCGTATCTTCTCGTTGTATTCACGGGCTTCGCGCCTATCGCCTTGGCGCAGCTCGCGATCCCGTTGCTGTCTCAAACGTTCGAGCCGCTGCAAATCTTCGCGCAGCTCTTGACGCTGCCGGGCGTTGCCCGGGGGGTTTACATCGGCGGAAGCGCCGATCGGGATCATTAGAGAAGCCGCCAACACACTCATGGATAAGATCGATTTCGATTTCTTCATTGTCTGTTCCTCCTCTTCCTATGAGGAAATAAACGCAATCACCGTACCAAGAGCGTAAATAGTAGATAACTCTAGATTTATGCCACTATGGAGGATGAATGAGGAAGGGAATTTCGTGCGGAGCTTAGAGAAAATTTCGTACGTCCCAATTAGGCGACAACGCGAGCACGTTGAATTGTTGCATCGATCTTCTTTTCACTATTCTCGTGGCCTCCAACAAGAGCGCCGTTTCCTTTACGCGTCGCAGCTCTACACACTTTGATCGCGACGAAATCTCAGACACGCTTGGCCAACACTCGTGTGATCGATTGCGATTGACGATTCGCCGGCTTAGCGGTAGGAGAAAGTAGATTGGCGAAAGGAGTCGCGACCATGGAGAATCGAGCGGCACAGATCCACGATGAGCTGAAGCACCCGGTGATCGACGGCGATGGCCATTGGATGGAGCCGATACCGATCTTTCTCGAGTACCTGCGCGAAGTGGCCGGCGCGGCATCGGTCGATCAGATGCGAGCGCTGTGGCGCCGCAATCAAGCGTGGTACCAAGCGACCTGGGAGGAACGCCAGCACAACCGCATGCGGCGCACCATCTGGTGGGGTGTGACTAGCAATACGCTCGATAAGGCGACGGCGCTGCTGCCGGCGTTGCTGAACGAACGGCTGCCGGAATTGGGCATCGACTTCGCGCTGATCTATCCGAGCTTCGGCCTCAGCATCAACGGCATTGTCCAGAGCGATCTGCATCGGGCCGCGGTGCGTGCCTACAACATGATGACGGCGGACATGTTCGCGCCGTTCGCCGCAAGGTTTGCGCCGGTTGCGATCATCCCCTCCCAGACGCCGGACGAAGCTCTTGAGGAGCTCGAATACGCGGTCAGTCAGCGTGGTTTTAAAGCGATCATGCTGCGGGGAAACCAGGAGCGGCCGATCCCAGCCGCAGCGGAAGGAGGAATCGACCCGCAGAAGGCCGCCTGGTATTGCGATACCATCGCGCTGGACAGCCCCTATGACTACGAGCGGTTATGGCAGCGATGTGTCGATCTCGGCGTGGCTGTGACTCAACACTCGGGCAGCGGCCGCTGGTCGGATCGCGCGTCGATCAGCAACTTCACTTACAACCACGTCGGCCACTTCGCCGAATCCAATCACGCCTTCGCGCGCGGCGTTTTCCTCGGCGGTCTCGTGCGGCGCTACCCAAGCCTCAATTTCGGTTTCATGGAAGGCGGCGTCAGCTGGGCCTGTCAGATGTGCGCCGACATGATCGAACACTGGGAGAAGCGCCGCCGCGCCGGGTTGCAGTATCCGAGCGCAACCAGCGTCGCCGAGATGCATCAGCTCATCGGCAAGTACGGCGATCAAAAACTGAAAGCCAACGCCGACGCGATCATGAACAGCCTGGACGCATTCCGCCCGGAGTGCAGTCTTGAAGAGCTCGCGCGGCCTGAGCACGTCGCGGACGATTTTGAAGCGGCGGGAATCAACTCCAAAGAAGATGTCCGGGCAGTCTTCTCCGGCAACTTCTACTTCGGCTGCGAGGCCGACGACCGGGCGACCATGTGGGCCTTCGATCCCCGTATGGGTGTTCGCCTGCGACCGGTGTTCAGCTCCGACTTCACCCATTTCGACGTGCCTGATTTCAGAGACGTGATTCCTGAAGCGTTTGAGATGTTGGAAAAGGGCTTCGTAACGGTGCAGGACTTCCGCGAGTTCACGTTCACCAACGCCGCCAGTCTGCATACGCGTAACAACCCCGACTTCTTCAAGGGCACCGTCGTCGAGCGCGCGGTGGCTGACGAGCTCGGACTACAGACGCCGTTGGCCGCAGCCAAAGCGTCACAGGACTAGGCAGCGCTAATGCGATGGTTGAACGGTTTGCGGATAACGCAATCGCACCGCTTTAACGAGTCCCTTCAGTTTATCCTCAATCCGCAACTTGAAGTGTTCTTCGGGGATCAAGCATTCGAGGCAGGCATCCGGCCCAGCGAAAACTACTACAGAAACAATACCGTCGTTGATGCCATCAACTCTAAGATCGAAACCGTCAACCTCGAGCGAGTTTCGAATGGGTTGCAATGCCGCTTCGATCGTCTCTATCATCGCGTCTCCAAATAATTCGCTGGCCGATTGCTATACGTAAGTACTGTGCGCACTTGGTTGCCGCACAAATTTTTTCATTGGCGCGCCGGCAAAGTATCGGGGCCGCCGATTTTTTTGAGCAGCTCGGCGATGTCTTGCTGGCCGCCGATGTCGCGAATCTCCCGCTCGAGCAAATCGCCCGTCAGCGGCCGAGGTTCCTCTCCTGTGAGTTTTTCGTAGTCTTTATAGAATTGCGGATCGTCGAACACTTTCGCCATCGCGTCGCGTAAGGTCTGCACGATCTGCTTTGGTGTTTTCGGCGGCAACACCACCGGATGGGAGGCGCTTTGCGTGATGCGGTAAAGATCTAAAACTTTGCGTTCTCTCTCGGACTTGGCAAAGGCGCTAAAATCCGCAAGTTGAGCAAATCGCGGATGAGAATGGTGCTGACCTTTGGGAACCTCGTAGATCGCATGGAAATGCATGAGACCCTTATCGACCCAGTCGAGTCGTGACGCCAAGATTTGGTCGATAGCAGACGCCCGGCTGTCGATCTCGCCGGTCGTAATGGCGATATCGGACTCGGGGCCATTGTAACCTGTCACCCATTTGGGCTCCTTCAGACCGAATACATAAGCAAAGAGTCGCGCGACGTAGTAGCCGCCATGACCCACCGCCTGAGCACCGACGCGCAAACCGGAGGCCGCGCGTAGCTTCTCCAAATTATCCAGACCCAGTTCTTTACGGGTAAAGAAAGTCGTGCTCCGGCCCGTTTGATGAGCGCCGAGAAAAATCGCTTCCTTGAGATCGTAGAGCACGCCCATTTGTCCGAGCACAGCTGCCGGCACGGCACCGGCGGACCAAAAGCCGATCGTAAGTCCATCGGGACGTGCGGTCTTGTGAACATAGTTTGCGGCTTTCTGGCCGCCCGCACCGTCCATGTACTCGGTAACAATGTGCGGCTTTCCCGGAATATATTTTTGCAGAAAGGGAACAAGAGCTTTGACTCGATTAGCTCCCAGTCCGCCGGGCGCTTGTCCGACAATCGCTCTAATCGTTTTGCCCTCGTAAAACTGAGCTTGCGCGAAGGCGTCATCGACGATTAGCGGGCTCATCAGAAATGCCCATAGCAACGACTTGATAACAAACCCGCATCCGGATCTTGTTTGCTTCATATTCCTAACTCCATTGAATTGCCCGTTCTACTGTCTGGCGCCGGCGCGGTACTGGTCGATGTTCTCGCTCGACGGGCTGAATGGCCCGCCCGGCATGATCTGAAACTTGGCTCGGTCCGCGCCAACGCAAAGCAGATCGTATCGGTCGGCGCGTTCCACCACTGGCTCGACGATCGCATCCAACTCTTTATCCGAAAGATCACGCAGCCAATGCCATTGCCGCGGCAGCCAACGCAGATCGCCCTTGCTACCGCGCAACGGCATGAACGCCAGAGAGTGAAGCAACGATTTGCGGGCGTGGAAATGGATGAACTCCTTGGCTCCCACTTTACTGATGCCGCCCTCGCCGATGACTCGCGCTGGATCAGGCGGCACCATAAGGATGACCCGACGCCCGATATCTGGATCCGCGCTATGGCGCAGATCTTTTTGGCCGAAGGTGCAGTTGAACGCGATGTTCTTCAAGAGACCTTCCGGGGTCGTGTTACCTTGGTCTGGTACGTCAATCTCTCCTCGGGTTCCCATGAGCGTGACCACGCTCTCCTCCTTGCGAAATCCTTTCTCGACATGAAACGGTTCCCACGGACTTGCTTCCTCATTCTCCGCCACGCACACAGTGAACTTGCGCACCGATCCCAAGGTGTCCATATCCATCAGTCCTGGATACCAGTGGCCGATATTTTTCAGGCATAGGGTGTATGACCTGCCGATCATCAGATTGGCCTGATTATCCCGTCCAGGTCCCATGGCCGCGCGCGCATTGATGCCGATCTCCTTCGCAATGGGCCCGTTTACCAACAGCAAGGAAGCATGGGAGCCGGTGGACATGAGGAAGAAGCGCGCCATCTCAGGGTCGAGCTTGGCGAGCGCTTTGAGTGCCGCCAAAATTACTGGCAGTTGCTCCGGCTTGGCACCGGCCATAGCGGCATTGATGGCGACCTTTTCGACGGTGGCCAATCCCCATCCTGGCGCCACGTCACACAACACATGGTCTGGTGCTAGACAGGTTCCCGTCAGCATCCGCTCCACCGCCTCGGTCGTCGGCGGTAGTAAGGGATAACCATCGCCCCAATCACGCAGGAGGAATTCCTCATTCATGCGCTCCAACGCATCCAGCTGGGAGTCGCCCTCGAATCGTTCCCGCATTGCTGCTTCAACGCGTTGGTTTTTTGCCGATCGCAGCGTCGTCAGCTCGCGCACGATGTCGTCCATCGCCGCGTCCGTCTGCGCCACCACCCGCTCGGGATCGAGGTTGCGATATATCCACGGCACCAGCACGTACTGCAATTCCGGCATGCCGAAGACACGGGCGCTCTCGACGGCATCCCCTTCCAACCGCCCGGACACGATGGTAACGGCCGGTCTTCCTAGTTTCTCAAGCTGCACTGCGCCGTGGATACTCCACGAGCTACATGCGCCTCAATCGGCCGTTGCGATGACGACACCATCGCAGGTGTCGGCGACTTCGCGCAAAAGGCGCTCGGTAAATGGATGGTCGCCTTGAAAAAATTTTGTTTGCACTTTTGGAAAGCGCTCACGCATGTGCCGTTCGACTCGACGCAGCGCCACATCGCCATTGGTGGTTCCAGACCACAGTAACCCCAATGTACTCCCTTCCAGACTCGCGACGCGCGGGCTCACCCCCTGAGGCGTTAAGTCACCACGAATCTCGGCCACCGGATTGAACACTTCGAGCTGTGCCATGTTTGTTCCCTTTCTTAGAACTGCTACGAGTGAAAACTATCCGAACATAAATTATTGTAAATGGTCAGTGACGACCACTCTTCCCGACGGCGATCAGCAGATTCCATCACGCCTCACGGTCCGCCGAAACTCCTGTAACACACCGAGGCCATATCAAAAGCTCACCACAGCCGCAAACTTAAGTGAAGTCTTTACCAACGCAAAGGACTGCGGCTTAACGATTGGCGGCGATTGCGCTCTCGTTCATCTTCACTTGCTGCCGCAATGGGAAAAATGACTGGAATGATTTTCAATCCTGACGGCACACATGACCCCAAACATCTTTCAAGAAGTTGAGTCGGGCCCTTGAAAACCTCTCCGTTACCGTGCTCTTTATCCAATTGAAAATACACAGGAGGCACCAATGAAAATCGACGCAATCGAAATTTTTGAGCTCGCTAATATTCCGGTAACTCCACCCTTCGTCAAGGCACCGATGTCTCAATCGGTGACTCTGCTACAGGTGAAAACGGATAATGGCATCGTCGGCCTCTCGCAAATCGGCGGCGCTATGCCTTCGGCAACGATCGCGTTCATCCGCCAGGATCTCGCCCCTTTTCTCCAGGGAAAAGATCCGCTGGAGACCGAGCGTTTGATGCATCAGATGCTGTGGAACTTCAACAGCCGTGCCCACGCGGGAGTGTGGAGCTTTGGCGTCAGCGCCGTCGATGTCGCGCTTTGGGATATCAAGGGCAAGTTTTTTAACATCCCTGTTTGGCGTCTGCTCGGCGGCGCGCAAAAGTCTGTGCCGTCCTATCTAACCTATGGCTTCAGGAGTTATTCCCGTGAGGAACTGGTTGAAGCGGCCAAGCATTTCGTTGCGCAAGGCAACAAACGGCTCAAGATCGTGGTCGGCCGAATGAACATTCACGGACAGATGGACAGTGCGGGAGCGAGTGCCGAGCACCGCGAGGATGACCCAGCCGAAGATGAAGCCCGCATTAGAGCCGTCAGGGAAGCCGTTGGCGACGACGTCGAGTTGATGGTCGATGCCAACTGCTTGATGAAGTTCGACACCGCGCTACGCTGGTGCAAGCGTCTCGAGCCCTATAACCTAATGTGGTTCGAGGAACCTATCCTATTCAATGATACTCGCTTGCTGGCGGAGCTACGCAAAAGCACCAGCATTCCCATTGGCGCCGGCCAGCGAGATAATTTTGCCAAACTGTGCGAATTAGCCAGCGAGCACGCCGTTGACATTGTGCAACCCCACGTCGGCTCAGTTGGCGGCTTCACCATGGGCATGAAGGTGGCGGCCGTGGCTCAGGCGTTCAATCTGCCGATCGCCAATGGCGATTATTTCGACCTGCACTTGCTTGCCGCTGTTCCCAATGGATGGAGAGCCGAGGTTCGCGTACCGAACTGGTTAGCCGCCGACGTGATTTTTAAAGATGCGCCCAAAACCGTGAACGGTTGGGTGACTTTAAGTGAGAGCCCCGGACTGGGACTCGAAATCAACGAGGACGCGGCCAAGGAATTTAAAGTTAAGTAAATTTTTTCAGAGAAGCACAAAATCGGCTTCGGGCTCGGAACAGCGTTACTTCGCGCCTCTCTTTGACAAAAGCTCCTCGATAAGTTTGGTAGGAGGCGCTGGGTCGAGAAAACCGGTGACCTGGTACTTCTCACCGTCATCCCGCCGCGCTGCGGGTAAGACATTATCTTTCGGGATATCGATCCTCATGGAATTCGATGGTTCTCCCACCTTTGCGTTCATGACCTCCTGCCAAACCATCTGCCCTCTGCGCGAGAGAAACCAGTTGATAAAAACCGCGGCGGCATGCGGATGAGTCGCCTTGCTGACTAGGCCAAGCGCGCTGTTGCCATTGAGGGTGATGCTGTTTCCGGCCTCCTTAAGGTGTCTGCGCTCCAGCTCGCCCACCGGCATACCGTCTCTGCTTGCGCGCTCCACGTCGCCGCAACCGATGCACAAAGCAAACCTCCCGGTTCCCAGCCAGTCCGTGGCTTGCCGCCGATCGCGCGAAACCGTGACGTTCATTTCGCCGACCAGGCGCTTTATATAATCAGGGCCGAGTTGCGGATGGTAATAGACCGCCGTCAAGCTTGGAAAACTGGAACCGGCCCTCTCGAACATGCCAATTTTCCCCTTCCACTTTGGGGCAAGTAGATCCCAGTAAGAGCTGAAGTCGTCGGGCCTTACCGACTGGGTGTTGTAGTAGATGCTTGTGCCCGCAACATTGCCTTCGTACAGGATCATATAATTCTCGGCGGTGACGTAATAGTGTTTGCCGCCGAGCCAGCCGGACTCGCTGGCAACCTCTGGCAGAATAAAAGTAGGTTTGATCGGATTGAAGACCCCGGAGCGATAAAATTCATAGAATGCCGCGCCGCTCATTGTCCCGCTATAAACGTCGGCCAAAAATTTTCCTGCGCGTCTCTCCGATAACAGACGCACTGTGAGGTCGCCGCTTTTTCCCGTGACCATGATCGGTTTTATGAACGGAAATTCTTTCGTAAAGGCTGCTATGATATCGGAGTGCGTGATCTCCGCATCACCCCACAGATACACCGCACCTTCCTTCTTGGCGCCGGCAAGAGTGCGTTCCCACTCCGCTTGCCAGCCGGGCTTCTCCGCCGCCGTTGCGGCGGGCGTGGCTCGCGCTACATGAAAACTCAGAATCAAAAGCGCGCAGACTGCAAGCTGGCGAAGCAAAGTAATCCCTCTCGTGGACAACTCTAATCGAGCCGCCGGTTCCGCGGATAACACTGGCAAGCCAAAAGCCTCTGTATAAAAAGCAGCGAGCTTCTCGGGCTCTTCGGAACCTATGCCCAAATGCCGGAGTGGGTTCATGAGCGACTCCTTTCCGTCTGCGACGTCGCAATTCATTGTTTTCAACGCGCCGGTCGATAAACACGATTGGCCGTTATGATTATTTTGCATAGGTTCCCAAAATTGCCGAACATACTTTACGGCTCGCCAAAGCATTTCGTGGCGTTGTCCCAGAGCATTTTTCCCATAACTTGGTCGCCCAGGGATTTCCACCCGAGCACCTTGTTGGTGGACTCGGGAAAACGCGACTCCGCGTGGGGATAATCGGACGAATACATTAACACGCCGTCGCCAAGGAATTCGGTGACCATGCGGGCCATCTTTTCGCCTTCGTGGATCACCACGCTGGCGAAGAAGCGCCCACTGGTCATGTACTCGCTGGGTTTGCGAGCGAGATTTTTTGGCAGGGCATAAGGCATGTATTCGCATTGGTCGTCCATGCGCGCGGCCCAAAACGGCAGCCAGCCAAAGCCCGACTCGAGGATACAATAGCGAATGTCAGGGTAGCGATCCATGATCCCGGCACCGAAAAATGCCGTCACGGCTCTCATGGCGCCCCACGGGTGCGAGGCAGTGCGGCCGATGAAGGGATTGTCCCAGAGATCGCGGTAACCGGGATAGCCGGAGGTGAAGCTGTGATGCGTCACGCAAAGCCCTGCGTCGTTGGCCGCGGCCCAGATCGGTTCGAGGTCCGGATGGTCGATGGGAACGCCTTCAGCCAGGTTGGGATGAATGCCGGCGGCCCATGGCGCACGCGCCCATGCTTTTATTTCTTGCACCGATTGTTCGATCGCTTTGCTACTCACTACGATGAGAGACTTGAGACGGTGCGGTTGCTTGCGGCAGAAGTCATCGGTAAAGCGATGGTTGGCCTGGATAAAGCCGATTTCAACTTCGGCGTCGTCGGTGGCCGGCGGCAATCCGGGAAGCATGAGTTGCACGTCCACTCCCTCCTCGTTCATATCCCGAACACGTGCTTCAGCGTCATCATCAGAGCCGCCCGGGGTCGGGAAACGACTACCCATGAACTTCGGGAAGTGATGCTCGACATGCTGCCGGGGACCCGCCTCTCCTAGAATACGCAACTCCTCGCGCCAGCCGGCTCTTTGCTTAAACCGATAACGGTGGCGATAAGGCGGCTCTAAAATCTCGCCGGCCCAGCCGATACGAAATGGCACCTTGCAGCTCTCCCACTCTGGCAGCCGCTTGCGCATGGCGGCATCGAAATAGGGCTCCAGGGTTTCGGCCGAGGGATTGAGGTGCGTGTCCGAATCATAAATCTTAAAATCGTGGCGCATGAGTGCTCCTTCCGTGCCTAGCGTGTGAGGCTATCCATAACACGATCGACGGCGCTCGTGAACATCGATGAGAATCTAACGGGCGAAAGAGCCAGCCCTCCATCCAGGCAGGCCGGCTTTCGCCCGTGACGAAGCGGACGGTTCACCAAAAACTTACGACAGATTCCTAAAACTACTCCGTGCGCAAACTTTCCCTTGACGCTACTCACCCTACTCACTAAACTTATGCCACTCCCGACACAGATCGACGCCGCGAAGCGATGAAGAGATATTTAACTTATCTAGCAATCGTTGGAACTCTTTGCCCGCTGTATTTTTACGCCGGAAAACTCGGCTTGTCCTTGGCCGTAGTTCATCCGAGCGCAACGCTAGTTTGGCCGCCGACAGGCATTGCACTAGCAGCAGTTCTCCTGTTTGGCAATCGAGTTTGGCCGGGGATTATGTTGGGTGCCTTCCTGATCAACGAACTCACCGCAGGGTCTGTCCAGACCTCCCTTGCCATCGCCGCGGGAAATACAATGGAAGCACTTTTGGGCGCCTTTCTCGTGCGCCGCTTCGCCAATGGTTCGGCGGCGTTTGAGCGCTCTACCGATGTCGTCAAATTTGTCGTTTTTGCCGGCGCGGGCAGCACTCTGGTCAGCGCCACCGTCGGCGTGACTGCCCTGTGCCTTGGCGGTTTTGCTCCTTGGGATAATTATTCCGCCATCTGGATGACCTGGTGGCTCGGAGATATGACCAGCGATATCGTCGTCGCTCCCCTTCTGTTGGTCTGGGGCGCCGCGACTTTTCCGCCTTGGCACAGGCGTTGGATATTCGATGCGGTGTGTTTGTTCGTGCTCGTCTTTGTCTTTAGCCAGATTGTCTTTGGCGAATGGATCTTCAGCGATATCAAAAATTATCCGCTGTCGTTCTTAAGTATTTTACCGCTCTTGTTGTCGGCGCTGCTTTTTGGACAATACGGAGCTGTGACATCTACCGCTTTGATGTCCGCGACCGCCATCTGGGGTACACTGCAAGGAGTCGGTTCCTTTTCGGGGGAAACCCCCACTGCGTCGCTCATGCTATTACAGGCTTTCATGGCCACCGAAGCCGTGACAACCCTGGTGTTAGCCGCTGTTCTTGCCGAACGCCAGCAGGCAGAAAATACCATGCGGCAGAGCGAAGAGCGCTTCCGCCACATCGTGGAATCGGCGCCAAACGGCATTGTGATGGTCGATCAGAAGGGCCGGATCGAACTCGTCAACTCGCAGGTTGAGCGGCTCTTCGGCTACAGCAAAGCAGAACTGATCGATCAACCGGTAGAGCGCCTACTGCCATGGCGCCATCGCGAAAGACACTCGCGCCCTGGAGGAATAGCCTCGCCCCTGCCGCAGTGGCGCGCAACGGACGCTGGTCAGGAACTCTACGGTATCCGCAAAGACGGCGATGCTTTTCCCGTCGAAATCGGTTTGAACCCGCTTGAAACACCCGGTGGAATTCATGTTCTGGCTTCCGTCGTCGACATCACCGAGCGCAAGCAGGCCGAGGAAACGTTACGGCAGAGCGAAGAACGTTTCCGTTCGATGATCGAGAATGTGAAAGACCACGCGATCATTATGCTCGATCCCGAAGGACGCGTCTTGACCTGGAACAAAGGCGCAGAACGGCTCATGGGCTATCGTCCGGATGAGATTCTCGGTAAACATTACTCTTGTTTCTTCCCCATCGACGTCTGCGACAACGGTACACCCGAGCAGTTATTGCAGGCTGCGCTCGCCGAGGGTCACTGTGAAGACGAGGGCTGGCGGCTGCATAAGGACGGCTCGATGTTTTGGGCCAATGTGGTTATCGCGACGGTGCGTGACAAAGCCGGCACGCTTACAGGTTTTGCCCAAGTCACTGGTGATCTGACCCGGCGCAGGCGCATTGAAGAGGAACTCAGACTGGCCAAAGAAGGAGCCGACGCAGCGAATCAGGCCAAGTCCGCATTCTTGGCCAATATCAGCCACGAGATCAGGACACCGATGACCGGCATCATCGGCGTGGCGGGCCTGATGTCCGACACCGAACTTTCACCCGAACAGACTGAGTATTGTGGCATCATCAGACGGTCGAGCGAATCCTTGCTTACGGTGATAAACGAAGTTTTGGATTTTTCTAAAGTTGAATCAGGCAAGCTCGAGCTCGAGATCATCGATTTTGATTTGCGCAGCGTGGTCTCCGAAGTTACCGATCTTTTCGCCAAGCAAGCCGCGGACAAAAATATAGAGCTTATCAGCTCGATCCAGGACGATGTGCCGACTGATTTACAGGGAGACCCCGGCCGATTACGCCAAATCCTTTCCAATCTGGTCAACAATGCGTTGAAGTATACCGCCAAGGGAAATGCGATCGTCGAGGTCGCCCAGCTAGAGCAAACTGACACTCACGCTAACCTCCGATTCTCCGTCACCGACACCGGTATCGGTATTCCTGAGGACAACGTCAAAAAGCTCTTCCACTCGTTCACTCAGATCGACGCCTCGATTAGCCGTAAGTACGGCGGCACCGGACTCGGCTTGGCGATTTGCAAGAATCTTGTCGAGCTGATGGGAGGTGAGATCGGGGTGGACAGTAAACCAGAATTGGGCAGCACCTTTTGGTTTACCCTGCCGTTGCTAAAACAGCCTGCACCCGATCGGAAGACCCTGCGTACCCAAGCGAATTTGGCCGGCCTGCGTGCGCTTATCGTCGACGGCAACGAGACCAGCCGCAGCGTCATCGAGCACTGCGTGAGTTCCTTGGGAATCAAAAGTCAGAGCACGGAGGATGGCCCGACTGCGATGGAGTTATTACGGATCTCCCGCGCAACCGGCGAGCCCTTCGATTTGGTGATTATGGAATTCATGCTGCCGGGAATGGACGGGCAAGAGCTCGCCCAAACCATACGGAACAACTCCGAGTTCAGCGCGCTGAAGCTTTTGCTGGTCACTTCAGTGCAGAAAAATGGCGCCGAAAAACTCGCCAAAGCAGCCGGTGTCGACGCCTGGCTAGCCGCACCGGTTACGCATTCAGTTCTCGCTGAGCGCCTGGCAGACTTGATGGCAGAGCCGTCAAGGAGCGGCTCTTCCACCACCGCGATGTTTGGAAAAATATCCTCGGAGCAAAATTCGACGCATCGGTTGCGGGTCTTGGTAGCCGACGATAATCACATCAACCAAAAAGTGATTTCCAGTCTACTCAACAAGATGGGCCATCGGGCCGATGTGGTCGGCAACGGCAAAGAGGCGTTGGAGGCCTTCAAGCTCGTACCTTACGACATGGTGTTGATGGATATACAGATGCCGGAGGCCGATGGCTTGGAGACATGCCGCCAAATCCGCGCACTGGAAGCGAGCAAGGGCCGTCATACTCCCATCATCGCGATCACAGCTCATGCGCGGAAAGTGGATCGAGACGAATGCTTGGCGGCTGGCATGGATGACTATGTTTCTAAGCCGATAAACCCTGGGGATCTTAAAGCCGCCATAGCGCGCCGCATAGCCGCCGCCAAAACCATTCCCTTAACGGATCCCGCGCTGGAGTCATCGACTCAAGCCGACATCCTCAATTTCTCCACGGCCCTAAGTCTAGTCGATGGAAACCGCGAGCTGCTTTGTGAGGTGGCGCGGATTTTCCTCGACCAATATCCCAAACTACTAGAAAAAACTCATCAGGCCTTGTCCCGATCAGACTATGAATCACTCGCCAAGGCCGCCCACACCCTGGCATCTTCTGTGGGACAACTTGCGGGTCAACGGGCCTATGCCGCCGCAAAGACTCTCGAGCAAGTAAGTAGCGAACGAGATCAGTACCAAACGCCGGAAGCTGTGGCGGAACTGGAAAGGGAACTCCAATTGCTCCGGTCCGCCGTTTCAGACCCGGCTTATTTTACGATTCCTTCCGTCGAAGCCCCCAACTAACTGGTCTGCTGAAAGCTCTTACCGAATGTCCGCCACGCTATTCCCGTGCAGAGGATCAGAGAAAGAATCACGCATCAGTTCAGGCCAATTTACGCTCGATAAATTTCGTGATGCTCGCCAGGTTGGCTAGGTTTTCGCGCTCGATCTCATCGTCGTTAACGACGATGCCAAATCGCTCCTCGATCTTGAGAAGGAGCTGCAATGCGAGCACAGAGTCGAGAACACCATCAGGGCCAAGAACCGGGAAATTCTCAGCGAGGTTTACGCCGTCCTCTTGATGGTAGAGTTCCTTAACCAAGGCCTCGACGCTATTGTGAATCTCTCCGCGAGTCATTAAATCTCCTCTCCGCGCGCGACTCTTTTCCAGATATTGGCGTTCTCGGGAAAGTTTCGCAGATACTCCGCATAGAGCGAACCAAAACCCGTTATGATCTCCTTGGCAACTGGAGTTATCGCCGGGAAAATTTTTATCCCAGCCCGCCCGTTCTTATCGCACAAGACAAAACAAGGCAAAACGGGAACCTGCAATATTTCGATCAGCCGCAGAATCTGCGGATCGAGAAAAAACCGGCCGTGGCAATAATCGATCTCGTATTCAGGATCGCCGGCAGGCAATCCTCTGATGCCGATATACAGCACCGCCTTGCGTCTAAGCGCGTCTTGCAGCTGTTTGAGGACACGAAACCGGTGCCAGTAATCACCATGGTAACCAAGATATTGCCAGCGCTGAAAGTCGCCATTGCCCCAGCGACGTCGCTGCCGCTCCGGATTTCGGCCCGCGCCGGTCCTGATAATTTCATGACCTCGCTGTGCCAGCGTTCGAACCGCCATGCCGCTAAAACCAAAACTGTGACCTGACAGCAAAATCGCCCCTCGGCCCGCCGCGCAGACCTGATTGAGGTATTCCTCGCCTTGCAGGCAGACCCACTGGTGATAGCGGCCGGCGATGTTTGGCCACGCCACTTGCAGACAAACGCGCCATTTTCTGTAGATCAGATTGCGGCGCGCAATACTCTTCGATTCTCCCGGCCCGCGACTCGTGGCTAACGCCAGCGTGACATAGCGTCGCTGTTCTCTGGCATGAACGGAAAAAAAACCGATCAGCGGCGCAACCGTCTTGATCCAGCTAAAATACCAGTGAACTGGAATGGCCCGGCCCAAGCGCATGAAACCAGGCACCCGATGGCAAAGCTTGATTAGCGGTACCCGCGTCATGCGAAGCTAATTTCTAAAATCAATTTGTTAAGGCGAAGATTGACCAATCCCGCTCGTAAAGAGGTGACGGATCACTTTCCCATGAGCGTTGTGCGGAAGGCTGCGGCGAAACTCGATACGACGCGGACATTTGTATGGTTCCAACCGCTTGGCGCAAAAGCTTTGGATATCTTCAGTCGTGACGTTACCCGACGCTACGATAATGGCGCCCACCGCCTCGTCGGCATGGCCCACGCTCAAGCCAAAGACGAGAGCGTCGCGCACCCGGGGATGAGAGCGCAGAACACTCTCGACTTCCGCGGGCTCCACTCGATTGGACGCGACCTTGATAAATCGACTCTTGCGCCCGACGATAAAAACATTGCCGTCGGCGTCGGTCCTGCCCAAATCGCCGGTGTAGATATATTTGCCACGGCGGTTTGGATTATCCTTCAAGGCCTTCTTCCAGATCCGCGCCATTTTTGAATAATCGAACGCCACTTCGCCAATCTGGCCGGGCTCAATCTCGCGGTCATCATCGCCAATTACGGTCAACGGAAAGGGTCCGGCTTTCTGCCCGACCGCGTCGGCAACGTCGGAATAGTTCCACGCACACGCTGGACTGAAGTGGCGGCCGCCGTAGCGTTGGCGCAGATGGATACCATAGCGCTCGAGAAATTTTTCACGCACGAAGCGTGACAGCGGCGCGCCGCCCGACATGCACAAACGGAGCGACGTAAAGTCGACCTGATAGGAAGTGGGAATAGAAGCCAAGAGATCGAAAACCAGGGGAACGGTATTGAGCACTGTAACGCGCTCTTTGGCGATGGTATCAGCCGCCTTAAAGCGTTGGAATTTTTCGTGCACGACGACTTTACAACCGGACAGCACGGGTAACGTGACATGAAAACTAAAACCGGCGCCGCTGTTGATTGGCCGGGTGGTAAGCAGCACATCGCGGGTCGTGATGCCGGTTAGCTCGGCTCTCAATTGCGCCCGTTTGACGACGATCTCGGCGGAGCGATAGCGCAGCATCGGCTCGCCCATGCTGCCCGAGCTTGGCAATGCCAGGACTTTCTCCTCGCGCACTAGCTGCTCTTTGCTAAATCGGTGGCGGGTTTGCGGCAAATGCAAGCCAACCTTCGCATCCCAAAGAATTTCGTACCGAAGCTCAGGCAGTTGAGTCCTGACGCATTTAAGAAAGGCCCGGCCGCCGACGGCGACAGCCGGCTTGCACTCTCGCACCGGCGCGGCTATTCCGCTCGATGACGGCAAAAGCGGAATGGCGGTTGCGCCGATGGCGCAGGTAGCGAAGAAGGCCACATAGAACTCAGGCGCCGGCGGGACGCCGATTAGAATCGGCGTTTGCTGCTTGAGACCGAGGGATTGAAAGTAAGCGGCGCAGTCATCGACCTCGGCCAACAATTGGCGGTAACTCAGCGAGCGTCGCTCAGCGACTATGACAATCCTATCGGGGTCGACTTTAGCCCAGCGCTTGAGTATCCGGTAAATCATGCTGATTGTGCGATTTCGGGAAAGCCTGGAAACGTCTATCGCAAAGCTACCGAGAATTCAATATTTTTCTATCGACAATGACTTCGTTCGGCGTCCCAAAAATGGGATTTGTTAAATCGCTGCAATTCGTTTTACGGCTTGATGATCAACCTCGACTCCTCTTCGTCTTGCTGCGCTTTTTGTTGCGACATGTAGAATGCAAAGCTCTTTTGAATCAGTCCGGTCAGAAAAGAAATATCTAACGGCCCTGGCTCGCCTTCGCCGACTTGCTGGGCGATCGCGAGCGCAAGTTTCGCCTGGTCCAGGCGCTGGGTCTCGGCAAAGTAGAGCGCGGTATCCTCCATACGCTGCTTGAAGGCTTTGCCGCTCTCGCCGGCGCATAAACTTTTCACGGCCTCGCGCACGATCGCCGCGAGTCGTTCCTCTTTTTGCATTTGATTGAGTACCAGCGGGCTGGTGCGCGCATCTTCGATCTGTTCCAAGTATCCTTTCAGCCAATCGTCGATCACGATCCAGTAACGCAGCTCCGGCTCGTCGAGCAGCCGGCGCGACTGTTCGCGCCAGGAACCGTCGCGCAGATCAGCGGCGCCGAGCTTGGCGTAAACCGGATGGGTAACCGGCTTTGGCTTTCCGGTGGCAATGAGCGAGCGGATGTCGTGAAAATTCTCCAGACCGCTCTGGCCTCGCGCTTTGGCTTTCTCGTAGCCGTCATAGACAATTTGGTCGGCAAACTGCCAAGGGATCGCGATCATGTTCACGCCATGCTGCTGTTTAATCTGGTCAGTCATGGCGCGCAGCTCTTTGCGTTTCATTTGCACGCCGCTGAAACGAAGTAGTCCTTCGCGGTCGTGCAACATCGCTTGGATCACTTGCAAGCCGTGACTAGGCTGCGCCTTGGCGATCCAGATCAAACGTCCGCCGCCGCCGTCCACCGCCGACATGTAAGCTTCGATGTCGGGCGTGCGCTCAAACAGCCTTGCGGGCTTTTTCTCCTTTGGTGCATCGTCGGCGATCGCCAGCCCTTTTTGCGCGAGTTTGAATAAGGCGCGCTTGATCTCTTTCTTTACGTCTTTGTCGCCGGCGCTTTTTTCAATCCGGCGAAGGAGTTCGACTGATTCATGCGCGGCAATCTTGCCAAGCAAATATACCGCGGCAATATCGGCCTCCGGCGATTTGCCGATGGCGTCTTTGAGCGACGCGATGCTCGCGATCGTGGGCGCGTCGATCGCAATTCCCGCCGCGACCAGCGCCGCAAGCCCTTTTTCGCGCCGCTCGTCATGCAAATCTTGCTTCGCCAACCGTCATTCCTTCCGCCGCCAATTTCGCTTACTGATGCCATAGTTGCATGCACTTTCCAACCACTTAGAGAGGCTGACGCCGCCTTGACTTACGCGGTCATGCCAGCTAATTCATGAAGTTGATTTTGCTTGAGGAGGTAGTTATGGCAATGATCGATTCTCGCATTGATAACGGTATCGCGGTGTTAGAAATCAACCGCCCGCCGGTCAACAGCTACACGACGGAGCTGTTGAAAGAACTCGACGCGGCGATTCTCGACGCGCGTTTTAACGACGACGTGCACGCCATCATCATCACCGGCAAAGTCGAGAAGTTTTTCTCCGCCGGCGCCGACATCAATATGCTGTCGAGTAAATCTCTGGGGTTTAAAAATAACTTCGCCCTGCACGGCCACGAAGTATTGATGCGCTTGGAGAACACGCCCAAGATCATCATCGCCGCGATCAACGGCCACGCCGTCGGCGGCGGCTTGGAAATCGCCATGGCCTGCGACATCCGCATCGCCAAGAAGGAAGGCGGCAAGGTCGGCTTGGCGGAAATCAATTTGGGCGTCATGCCCGGCATGGGCGGCACCCAGCGCTTGCCGCGCTTGGTCGGCAAAGCACGCGCCATGGAGCTTTGCTTCACGGGTAAAACCATCGCCTTCGAAGAAGCTCTCGACATAGGTCTCGTCCATTACATCTACGAGAAAGACGGCTTCATGGATCAGGTAATGGATTACGCCAAACAGTTCGTCGTGCCCAACAAGAGCAGCCTCGCGGTCGGCAAAGTAAAGCGCGCCATCACCACCGGCCTCGAACTATCGTTGCCGGACGGCTTGGCTTTCGAGCGCGAATTGCTCGCACAAACCTTCGGCAGCGAAGACGGCCAAGAAGGCGTCAAAGCCTACCTCGAAAAACGCACGGCGCAATTCAAGGGAAAATAACCAAGGCAATAATGTAGAGTCCGAAACTTTTTTAACTTTTAATATTGAATTTTTAATTTCTTCGGAGGTTTCCTAATGGCCAAGATGTTCATCGGCGGCGAGTCCGTCGATTCGGTAACCAAAAATACCAGCGAAGTGCGCAATCCCGCCACCGGCGCGACCGTCGACACCGTGCCCCAGGGCAACGACAAGGACGTACAGCAAGCTATTTCAGCTGCTGAGGAAGCCTTTAAGGTTTGGGCCGATGTCTCCCCCGAGGATCGCGGCAATGCGCTGATGAACGCCGGCGAGTTAATCAAGAAAAATACTGCGGAAATCGCCCAACTGCTGACTCAAGAACAGGGCAAGACGCTGTTCGAAGCGGGCTTGGAGATTCATCATCTTGTCCACGGGTTGGAATTTTACGCCGGCCTGGCGTCCAAAGTCCGCGGCTCCCATGTGCCCCTGCCGCAAAAAAATGCCTATGGCATGGTCGTGCGCCAACCGATCGGCGTGTGCGGCGGTATCGTACCGTGGAATTTTCCACTGACTTTAATGGGTACCAAGCTCGGTCCAGCGCTGGCCGCCGGCAACACGATCATCATCAAGCCGGCGAGCACGACGCCGCTGGCGACGATCAAAGTCATTGAACTGATCGCCCAAGCGACATTCGGCGAAGGCAAAGCGCAAAAGCAGTTGCCCAAGGGTACGGTCAACATCGTCACCGGCCCCGGCGGCAGCGTTGGCGAAGAACTTTTGCGTAATCCGCGCGTGCGCCGCATCGCGTTCACCGGCTCGACGCCCATTGGCCGCCATGTCATGGAAGTCGCCGGCCGCGAGATCAAGCGCGTGACGTTGGAATTGGGCGGCAGCGATCCGATGATCGTCATGGAAGATGCCAATGTTGATTTGGCCGTGAAGATGGCCGATGTCGGCCGCTATTTTAACTGCGGCCAGATGTGTTTGGGCGTGAAGCGATTGTTCCTGCAAGAATCCATCGCCGACAATTTCATCGGCGGCTTGGTGGAAATCTTGAAGAAGAAAACCGTCGGCAACGGCATGAGCAAAGAGACCCGCATGGGACCGATTCACGTCGGCGCGCAGCGCCAGGAAGTCGAAGAGCAAGTCGAGGACGCCAAGGCGCGCGGCGGCAAAGTTCTCTTCGGCGGCGAGCGTCCCAAAGGCGCCGAGTTCGATAACGGCTTTTTCTATCTGCCGACGCTCATGACCAACGTGCCCGATGACTCGCGCTTGACCAAGGAAGAAGTTTTTGGTCCCGCGCTGCCGGTCTATACTTTCAAAACCCTTGATGAAGCGTTGGAGAAAGCCAACTCGTCGGAGTTCGGTCTTGGTTCGTCGATCTGGACACGGAATCTACTCCACGCCAACAAGGCGATCGATAAGCTCCAAGCCGGCAACGTCTGGGTCAACTCGCTCCACTACGGCTATGACGAACTGCCCTTCGGCGGCGTCAAGTCGAGCGGCGTCGGCCGCGAGCACGGCCCGGAAGCGCTCGACTACTACCTCGAACCGAAAGGTGTGGTCATCGTTAACGTGTAAGCCGGGAAGATTTGGCGTGGTGGAGTAGTGGAGTGTTGGGTTCGCATCTCTCCCCCATTACTCCAGCACTCGGTTTACATTCGAGTTGACAACCGACTCATACCTCAACTACGTTAGCTTTATCTTAACCGCGCAAAAGGAGCCGCTATGTTTGCACAAATGAGACACATGGCTATCGTCACCAGCAATGCAGATCATGAAGGTAATTTTTACCGGGATATTTTTGGCATGAAACGATCAAGCCTACAGCGCGCCGGTGGTGCCGTGGTCGTGGGCGACGGCTACGTTGGGTTGAACTTGAACCCGCGCGCGCCGGGGCGCCAAGCCGGCTTCGATCATTTCGGCTTCGAAGTCCAAGACACCGAGGTCGTCTTCGGCCGGCTCAAAGACAAATACCCCAAAATCCAAGTGTTGCATCGGCCGAGCAACCGGCCCTTCGCCGGCATCAGTATGCACGATCCCAACGGCAACGTCTTCGATTTGTCGCAGTTGAATATGGAAAACCGCCGGGACATTTACACCGACCAGGTCGAAGAGCGCAAACGGCGCATCGGCCACTTCGGCCTGCGCTGCGTCGACGCGGATTTATGCGGCGAATTCTATCGCGATGTCTTTGAACTGACCGAGTTAGAAAAACCCCAGGGTGATCCGAATCATTACCTATCCGACGGCAAGGTGACGCTGGCGGTGATGCCGTGGAAGATTTCCGACTTCTCCGGTTCAGGCATCGAGCGGCCCGCACTCGATCACATCGGCTTCAAGGTGGAAAGTCTATCCGCTTTTAAAGCCGACGTAGAAAAGCACGCCCATTTGTACGCCAAGGAAGAAACCCGGCCGGAAAAAAATCCCGAGCGCGATGTCAGGAAAAACCTGCTCGCCTCATGCTGCTTTGGCCAATATCAGATGGCCGATCCCGACGGCGTTTTGATCGACGTGTCGGAGAAGTAGCAGCGGAATTTCACCATACAGGTAAGTCGTATAGGGGCACGGCATTCCGTGCCCCTATTTTATCGCCTGCAATCTCCTATCATCGCGTCGCCACGCGAAGTTTGCTCCACCTTCCAACGCCAAGCCCCAGAGCGATCACGCAGAGAAAAAATGCCATCGCCGGGAGCGCCGCTGCTGCAGGCGGCTCAACGGGTGTCACTGAAATACTCTGCTCGGTCGAAATCGGCAGTCGGCCGGGCAGCTCGGCGACCGCCGTCACGCGATGCTCCGAGCCATCAACGAACTGAAAATCCACTGCAAACTCGCGAGCCACTGCGAGCCTCTCAAGTGCAAACAAAGCATGCCCTTCCTCCAATTGCGTGATCGCCAAGCTAAGCATCACACCTGCGCTCGGAACGTTGACGTCGTCAACCAAACGCCAAATAATACGACTCGGCTTGCCGACCACAGCCGGTTCGATGGTCAAGTTCGCCTGGGCCGCTTGTTCCGACGCTTGTGAAACTTGAGCGACGGCGCAAGGAAGTGCAGTTCCACACAAAAGTAGCGGTAGCAGTAAAATGGCTGCGGTCGCAGTTCTCGCAGTAAAAATTCTCCCGGCAACGAAACCAAACAGAAAAAGCCCCAGTGTAAATCCCGCCAGTGCTAACCACTTCGTCAAGTTTTCGCGCACCGAAATGGCAAAAATCTTGCTCGCCTTCTTGCCGTCCGTGGTGGCCGCCTCGACGGCGAGTCGATATTCGCCGCGAATCGGCCAAGCGTATTGCCACTCGGCTTTACCACTCGTGATCGGCAAGCGCATTTCGGCGAGCTTGGTGCCTTCGACGAGCGGAATATCAGTCGAGAAAAAACCACTCCGATCAGGCGCATCGAGACGAATGTTAGCCCAACCGCTTTCCACCGGCTTGCCCGCGCCATCGCTGACGAGCACCGACATGCGCACCAATCCGGAATGGGGCCGAATCGAATCCACCGGCGGCGAGGTTTGAAATAGAATATTCAACTCCTGGCCCGAGAGCGGAACGGCCAGCAAAGCAAAGACAACAAGAACGAGGAACGCCAGATATGATTTTAGTGACAAGGCACTACGGCTAGAGCGTGACGAGCTTTGTGCAAGGTATCGTGCACCGCCGGATAGCTCGAAGCCAGGGCGATGAACAGAGTCGCGCCGCAGATGGAGAGAAAGATCGACGACTTGAGCAAAAACGAAAACCTTTCTGATACGGCGAAGCCTAACCAACGAGCAGCGATTCTTTCCATTGGACTTTCTCTCCCTCGCGACTTGAGCGCAGTTTTATCCTAAGTTGAGTTGCTGTCAAGCCGCCTGACGAATTTTTTCGATTGCGTTTGTGCTCGCGCTTTAATAATTCTGAAGCCAACACGGTATCGGAAACAAACGCCGCCATCGTGAAACAAACCTGGCGTTGGCGGCGAAACGGGGGAACAATGGCGGATGTGACGCGAACCAAGATCGGCTTCCTCGGCTCCAGCGCAGCGTCAAGCCCGCATCATACGAGCTTCAAAAACTTCATCCCCGACGACATCGACTTTACCTTCGTGCAAGAGCTGGGTGCCAACTCGTCGCTTTACAATGCCAAAGGCAAAGTCGACGCTCTGATCGACCAGTCGCAGCAATTGATCGCGGCACACGGTTGGAACGGCCTGATCATAAGCGGCGCGCCGAAAGAAGTGCTCAATGCCGGCATGTGGGAGCAGGTTTCTGCGGCATTGCCTATTCCCGTCGCTCTGGCGCTTCGTTCATCGGTAGCCGCGCTCAAGGCGTTCTCCGCCAAGCGCATTCTGCTCATGACTCCGGTCGACGACCAACTGAAGAAATTGTATTACGATTATCTTGCGGCGTTCGGCATCGAGTCGTTTTATCCGCCGCAAGTCCTGCGCGCCCACACGGACGCCCAGAAACTGATGTCGAGCGATGTCGAAGCGATGACGCGAAAAGCGCTGAGCGAGTATCCCAATGTCGAAGCGATTTACTTTCAGGGTGCCCTGCTCGATCCAATCCCGATCCTCGACAAACTGGAAGTCGAATTGAAATTGCCCATCATCGCGAGCAACCCGGCGATGCTCTGGCTGATTCTTTCCAAGCTCGGACTCAGCTACAACATCACGGGCTACGGCAAATTATTGGCATCGTGGCCGAGTGTGTCAGCCGGTCCGTTCTGATCTGATTCCAATCATGCGCAACATCAGACTCGCCTACCGTGACCACGATCGCACACCCGTTATCTACTGCATCAAAGCGATGGCCGAGCGCCACTACGGTGTCGCGGTCGAGGTCGTTCAAATCGAAGAGCAAGCGGCATTCGAAGCAGCGCTATTCCAAGGACACTGCGACGTCATTATCGAACATATCGAATATCTCCATACCGAAGCGGCCAAGGGCAGGAACATCACACTGTTCTGCGCACCGCAGATTCAACGCGGTTTGAAACTGGTCGTCGCGCAGTCCTTCAACTCGCTTGACGATCTGCGCGGCAAAACAATGGCGGTGCGCGATCTCGGCCGGCCGCACCGAATCACGCTTTGGCTGCGCAAGGTCGGCTTGGAGAAGGAAGTAAAGACCATCATCGTCACCGACAAAGAGATCGGCCGCTGGAAGCAGTGGCAGAGAGTCGTAAGCGGTGAATGCACCGCGTGTTTCGTCGCGCCGATTTATTTGCCCGACGCGTTGGCCGCTGGACTGAAAGTTTTTCCCGCCACCGAAGCGGAAGTCGTCAGCCTATTCGCCCAAGCCTGCACCGCCGAGTTCGGCGGGCAAAATTCCGCGCTGCTCAAAGACTACATGAAAGCCGTGATTCACGCGGTTGCGCTTTTGATCTATCGCCGCGACGAAGCGATGGAGATCATCAAGCAAGAGCCCATGCGCTTGATGAAAGTTGCCGACCACGCTGAGTTACGCCGCCAAATCGACTCCATCGCCGAACTGCTCCAAGTCAAACCCTACCCCACCATCGAAGCGATAATGAACACCAATGATATCGCCGCCCAAGAATACGGCCCGACCGTGGAGAATCCGTTGACGCTCTGGGATTTGCACTGGGTCAAAGAACTGGATGACGAAGGCTATATCGACCATCTCATCGCTAGCCTAACTTAAGGGTGCAGCTTGCTGCGCCCCCCTAGTTTACGTTCTTTGCGGTTAAACTTCCGAAGCACCGATTCCTCCTTCTATGTGAAGATTCTCAGCTTTGTGGTTAAATCATTCCGGATGAAAAAGCTTCTGATTGTCTTTCACTCCATGACCGGCGGGGCCTACCAGATGGCGCAGGCGGCGGCCAGCGGTGCGGCGTCAGAACCAGAAGTGGTGGTGAATTTGATCCACGCCGGCGAAGCTGGAGCTAACGAAGTGCTCGAAGCTGACGGCTACATTTTCGCCACGCCGGAAAATCTCGCCATGATGTCCGGCGTCATGAAAGATTTCTTCGACCGTACTTATTACGCTGCCCTCGACCGAATCGTCGGCCGACCCTACGCGACGTTGATTTGCGCTGGCAGCGACGGCGAAAACGCCGCGCGCCAGATTCAGCGCATCGCCACCGGCTGGCGTTTGAAAGCGATCGCCGATCCAATCATCGTCTGCACCTATGCCCAGACACCCGACGAAATCCTAGCGCGCAAACAGATCGGCCAGTTCGATCTTCAACGCTGCGAAGAAATCGGCGCGACTATCGCCGCTGGATTGACCCTGGGAATTTACTGAGAACCCAAGGCAAATCAGAAACTCACTTGACACGAATCTAGACGTTTGGTACCGCTCGCGACAGAGCAAATTTGCCTTGGAAAATTTGGAACGACTAAACCGTATTAGACCCACGTTTTCCTTTTAATCAAAAAGGAGCATTGGCCATGAATGATATCGAACCCAAAGGTGCAGTTCACTGGATCGATCACTTCGTCGTCGGCACCAACGATATGGGCGCATGGGTCGATTGGGCGGTGGGTGCTACCGGCATCACTCGACGGCCGATTATCGGACTCACCACCGCGGCGCGAAAACGCAATATCAAGATCACCAGCTTCCTCTGGTGGGAAGGCGGCTCGTGCCGCATCGGCGCCTTCCTTCAGCCGGAGATTTATCCGCCGGCAAAGGAATTGGGAAAAGATCTGCCGCGCTGCGGTTTCTACATCCGACCGCAGGACATCAACGATCACCTGCGCCGGCTCGACGGCCGTCGAATTCCGCACACCGATCCGATCCGTATCGCCGCCGACGGCGAGGACGGGACGGTAATTTATTTCGCCGATCCGGACGGCAACCAATTCGAATTCTGGGCGCCCGTGGATATGCCGGAGGGTGCCATGGAGATCGCCACGGAAGAAAAAGTCGGTCGCATCAGCCATGCCGTCTACGGTACTCGCGACCTGGCAAAAACGGCCGCCTTCTTCGAAAAATATTGCGGCATCGAACCGGAGCAAGACTTTAAGACCGCCGAGGGCACGTTAGTGTTGCGCCTGCGCGCCAAAGGACGCCTCGTTTACAAATTAGTCGATAGAGTCGACGAGCGCGTTTCCGGCCACGGCACCTGGTGGGACATGCACACCGCGCTGACGGTTCGCGACGAAGAGTTCCTGCCTAACTACCGACGCATGTGGGATGGAATCCCCGAAGAAGCCGGTTACAAAGCAGACTTGAATCTAACCATCGAACAGCAGGAGGCGCTGCCGGCACGCACAGGCTTGCATCGCAGCCCCGTCGGCATCAGATGGAAAGAGATATGCAGCCGCGGCGATGAGTTCTACGACTGGGACTGCCATTCATTTCACTTCATCGGCGGCAAACCGCTGCAAGCGGACGGCTCCATGGCGATGTACGAAGCAATCCAACAGGAGGATTACTTGGTTGATCTCGCTCAATCGTTGAACAAAGGGACGCAACCCGGATTGATGAGCGGGCTCGGCAAAGAAAATCCGTTCAAGGTCTAGCTGAACGAAAAATTCGAAGCTCGAAATCCGAAACAAATCCAAATGCTCAAAACCAGGCGAGATTCCAATCGAGGATCATTCGAATTCAACGTTTTGAATTTTCTGAATTGAGATTTACTCTTGTCTGAGTTTGCTTCGAATTTAGATATTCGGGATTGCGGATTTTTTAGCAACTATTTCTGCTACAATTGAGGGAGGCCATTATGGCCACACACATCCAAGGAACGCTTTACTACGAACGCATGGGACGCAGCGGCCCGGTGATCGCATTTATTCATCCCAATCCCATGGATCAGTCTTGCTGGATTTTTCAAATGGCGCATTTGTCGACTTGGTACCGCTGCATCGCCATCGATATTCCGGGTTACGGGCGCTCGCCAAAAGCCGACGCCGGGTTGACCATGAACGACATGGCCCAGGCTTGTTGGGAAGCGATTGATGACGCATGCCCAGGCGAAACCGCGATTCTAGCGGGCTGCTCGGTGGGCTCGTCGATCGCGCCCTTCATGTATCACCAGCGCCCGACCAAAACAGCGGCGCTCGTGCTCTGCGGCACCGGCTACAACCCGACTAAAGAGTTCACCAAGAAGCGCATCGACAATTACACCGCAGAGGGCGTCGCATACCGCTGGCGCTACACCTTCGAAGACATGAGCGCAGCGTTTCGCGTAACACCATTGGCGCATTTCTTCGCTAACATGTTCAGCGAGCGCAATGAACACGCCGATGCCGAAACCATCATCCACCAGTTCCGAGCGCTCGCCCAGCCCTATCCGGAAGGCCATCACGAGCGCATCGCCTGCCCGATGATCATCCTCACCGGCAGCGAAGACGGCAGTCATCCGAGTTCCTTCGCCCTCCAAGCCCGCGTCCCCAACTGCGAGTTGAAAGTTTTACCCGGCGCCGGCCACGCCTGTCAGATCGAACAACCTTGGCTCTTTGACCGCTTTATGATCGAATTTCTCACCAAGCATGGCTTGTTTCCCGGTGCGGCGAAGCCGACGCGGTCGATTATCTGAACCGTCGTTGTTAGAAAAACCCAGCAGTCGGATCGCTGGCACGAGCATCGGCGATCGTCAAGATTAAATGAACTCAACCGCACAGTCATTTCGCTGGTGGGAGCGCGGTATCGTTTATCAAATCTACCCGCGCTCGTTTATGGACAGCAACGGTGACGGCATCGGCGATCTGCAGGGGATTCGCCAGAGGCTCGATTACTTGCAATGGCTCGGCGTGGACGCGATTTGGATTTCGCCGATCTATCCGTCGCCAATGGCCGATTTCGGTTACGACGTCAGCGACTACATCGACATCGATCCAATTTTCGGCTCACTGGCAGACTTCGACGCGTTGCTAGCCGACGTGCATGCGCGCGGCATGAAGCTGCTGCTGGACTATGTTCCCAATCATACTTCGGATCGCCATCCATGGTTCATCGAGTCGAGATCTTCTCGCTTGAGCGCGAATCGGGACTGGTATATCTGGCGCGATCCCGCCCAAGGCGGCGGGCCGCCGAATAACTGGCGGTCCAACTTCGGTGGCGCGGCGTGGACATGGGACGAGCAGACCGGGCAATATTATTACCACGCGTTTCTTAAAGAGCAGCCCGATCTCAACTGGCGCAATGTCGAAGTGCAACGAGCGATGCTCGATGTACTGCGTTTTTGGCTCACTCGGGGCGTCGATGGCTTCCGCGTCGACGTCATGCACCATCTCGCGAAAGACACGCTGTATCGCGACAATCCGACCAACCCGGATTTTCGCCCGGGCATGTCGCCATATCGCGAGCTGCTCACGACCTACTCGGTGGATCTGCCGGAAGTGCAAGGAATTGTCGCAATGATGCGCGCGGTGATCGACGAATATGACGATCGCATGTTAGTCGGCGAGATTTATCTTCCACTGGAGCGGCTGATGGCCTACTACGGCGCAAGCGGCAAGGGAGCGCACCTGCCGTTTAATTTTCAACTCATCCGGCTGCCATGGAATGCAAAAGAAGTTGCCGCTGCGGTCGAGCGCTACGAAGCGATCCTGCCGTCGTATGCCTGGCCAAACTGGGTACTCGGCAATCACGACAAACCGCGCATCGCCACCCGGATCGGCGCCGCGCAGGCGCGCGTGGCGGCGATGTTGCTGCTGACTCTGCGCGGCACACCAACGCTATACTACGGCGATGAAATCGGCATGCACGATGTGTCGATCCCACCGGATCAGGTGCGCGATCCCTTCGAGAAAAACGTTCCCGGTCTCGGCCTCGGTCGCGATCCGGTGCGCACGCCAATGCAGTGGACCGCCGGCCATGGTGCGGGCTTTACGACGGGCTCGCCCTGGCTGCCGCTCGCTGCTGATTTCACAACTAACAATGTGGCGGCATTGCGCGAGCAACCCAACTCGACGCTCACGCTCTATCATCGCCTCATCGAGCTGCGCCGGGCAGAGCCGGCGTTGTCCGTGGGAGCATTCGCCTCGCTCCCGGTAGTCGATGACGTGATGGCCTACGTGCGCAAGGCGGATGAGCGCAGACTTTTGATCGTTCTCAACTTCGTTTCGCAAGCGAGGAGCTTTGACCTGAGCACGCTCGACGCACAGGCCGTTTTACTGCTTTCAACTCATCTCGATCGGAACCAAGAGCAATTGGGCGACGACCTCCAACTGCGCAGCGATGAAAGCGTCATCGTCGAGCTCCGATAACGTGCGCGGCAAATCAACCGGACATGATATTAAAGCGACACCCGCCGTCTCGCGTCAATGGCTCCCTCGTCAATCACTTAAGCGGCGACATAGCCCATAAACTTGCCCAAAGCGTGAGCGGCGCGTGTAATGGAAGGATAGACGGGAATTCCCAAGCGGTCGCAGGTTTGTTGTAATTGGAGCCCTGCCGCGAAGGCATCAATCGATCCCAACGCCCGGCAGACAACGATCATGGGCTTCGCACAATTGACATGAAAATTTTCCACCGTTTCGATCATTTCATTTAGGGTTTTCTCTCCTTTGGGGTTTCCCATGGTTTGATCGACACGCAGGACCACGATCAAAACATCAATCGCCGGCTCGCCAGCGACAAGTCGCAAGATTCTTTGCAGCTCTCGGGAGCGCCGCATGACATTAAGATCAAGCGGATTGTTGACGCTGGTTCCGGGAAGGGGCGTAAACTCGCGCAACGCGAGCTGGGTTTCTTTTCTCAGCTCGGGCACGATCAGTCCGGCGTGCTCCAAGTCATCGGCCGCCTGAATCGCGTCACCGCCGCCGATTCCAACAACACCCACCTTTCTGCCGGCGGGAGTCGTGACCGACTGGAAGGCGAGAAGCACGTCCATCAACTCTTCCATGCAAGTGACCGGCACCGCGTTGGTCTGCGTCCACACGGCCTGCCAAGCTTCGCGCGATGCCGGGGCTCCCGTGTGCGCGGCTACCGCTCTAGCGCCTGCGTCGGTCGTGCCGCCTTTAAGCATGACCACCGGTTTGGCGCGGCTTACTTCGGACAACGTTTGGTGAAAGGCACCCATGTCGCGCACGCCTTCAATGAAAGCTCCGATCACTTTCGTTTGCGGATCGCGTCCGAGAAATTGCAGTAGTTCCGTTTCATTGATGTCGGCTGCATTGCCGTAGCTGACGACGGTGTTGAAACGCAGCCCGCGCACGGATGCCATGCGGCCCAAATCGCTGGCATTGCCGCCACTCTGTGAAATCACGGAAACTCCTCCCGCATCCTTGGGTGAATGAGTGTTGAACGTAAGACCGGCACTTGGGCGATAAACGCCCATGCAGTTTGGACCGAGAACACGCAACCCGCCCCGCCTGGCAATGTCGACCACTTGCTGCTCCAGTTCGATACGCTCGGGAATTCTGGTTTCGCTGAACCCAGCGGTGTAGATGTGCAGCAGCTTGACGCCTTTCGCAACACATTCTTTAGCCAGCGCCGGAACTTCATGAGCTGGAAGACAGCAGACGACATGGTCTACGGAACCGGGAATCTCATTCAAGCTCGCATAACACCGGTAGCCGGCAACCTCTTGGTACTTAGGGTTCACCGGATAAATGGTGCCGCGAAACTCCGCTCTCTTTAGAAAGCGGATGGTCGAGTTGCCGCGTTTTTCGCCGGCGTTGGTTGCGCCAACGATCGCGACGCTTTCTGGAGTCAATAACGAATCGTCAATCACTCAATCCTCCTAGCAAGCTACTTCTTCAAAAAATCTCTTCATAGTTTTCCGACAGCCGATCGAATCTAGAAGCCATGGTAGGGTCAATCAGATGCAATTTGTGTCCTTTGATCATGGATTTTAGAAATTGTCTATCGTATCAATAGCTGTCAGGCAAACTTATTGACCTCTTCGCGAAACAACAAAATAGGTTTTCCCTATCTTTGGAGCTTCGCACGATCGTCGCAACCTTCCTTTTCGATTCTCAAGGTACAAAACTAATGCCTTGCGTGGGCTATATTCGGTCATCTCCAAATGCTCACGTCGTTAACGTGGTGCCGAAGCAAGTGAATGAGCAGCCATGGCACATGAATCCATCTCGGTCGTAGATGACCAACCCGTCAGTATAAAACTCATGCAGTTGATGCTCGAGCGCGAAGGATATCAAGTGCTGGTTGCCGCCAATGCGACCGAAGCTCTTCAAGCGGTCCAAGCCTCCAAGCCCGACCTGATCTTGATGGACATCCATCTGCCCAGCTTGGACGGCTTGGCGCTGACGAAGCTGCTTAGATCAGATATGGTATCGCGACACATCAAGATTGTTGCTATCTCTGCGTATGCCTCAACGGAAGATGACAAGCGAATTATCGCCGCCGGTTGCGATGGTTTCATTCCCAAGCCCATCGACACAAGAACGCTTGCCGCTTCCATTAGAGAGTATCTCGACAAATAGTCGGCTCAATCCCCGTTGAGGCGCGTCGGCAGCACGTTTGCGCTGTAGGATTGGGTCAATTTTGAGAACTACGACGTCGAGTTAATGTCATGAACCGCGTCTAAAGATCTCCATCGGGCCGTTCACCCAACTTTATCAGAGCCACCTGCCGGCTCGTAAACGGCGCCGCAAAGAGTTCTTGCCGATCCTGGTAGGTGCGAAAGAAGTCCGCGATGAAGTGCATGCGATCGGGAAAGTCGGCCCAATCCTTTGCGCCGCTGGCGGTCAGGCTGTTCGGAGTCAAGTCGATCCGGGCCAGCATTTCTTCCAACCTTGCACTGCCGATTTGGGTCAGCAACTCGGGGAATTTACCCGACAAGTCCCGTCCAAGGCGTAGCACTTCCGTACCGGACAAGTGAAGCGTCATCAAGTGATCGGTAATGACTTGGCGAATCAGCTGGTTTACCGCTTCGATAAGCCGGGCAAAGACTCGATCCAGATCATCCGTCCCGCGGCGCAGCAGCGCGCTCCAACGCGCACCACGCTTTAATCCAGGCACCAGGCTCACCAACAGATTGTGCTTCACCTCGTCGGAATCACCGAGCGTCGCGTTAAGCGCCTCGGCGATTTCGGGTTGCAGCCTGATCTGCTCGTGAAAACCAGCGCAAAGGTTGGCCAGCAAGATCAGCTCGGCTTTTTCTTTGCCGGTTTGGAAGCGGGCCTCGCATTCGATCGTGAATGCATCACGCAGAAGCCGTTGTCCGTCCGGTGGCTCGCCGGGACGGAGCGCGGCACAAAAGCGCGCCGTCTTATCGCGATCGAGAATAGTGTCATCGCGAAAGAGACCATGAAAGCGAGCGAACTCTCGGCCAATTTCCTCGAAGACTTTCTTGTTGCCGCGGGCGACGGCATCGCCGGCGCGGGCGAACGCCGCGGCGGGATTGAGCGCCCGGAGAATCGCACCTCTGGGGACTCGGGTATGCAATTTGGCGCCGATGCTTTTGAGATGGCCGGAAATGCCCTCCAGCGCGGCTGAAATCTCGCTCGAAAGATTGAACCGCTCCTCGAAGGCGCGGACTAAATCTTCTTGGCGGATGGTTTGTCCGGCCTGTTTCGAGGCCCAGGTCGCGAACGTGCACCAATTGGCAGAAGCGCCGATGAGTTTGGCGACGCACTGAGAGATCTCGTGATAGCACTGCGTGATCTGGAGATTACGGAGGATCGGATCGCTGTGCCCGGCGATCCGATCGATCTCATCGAGGGTCGGTATGTTCATAGGCTCCGACGAAACAAAAACGGAGGTGCGGTAGCGCCGCAGCCGTCGCCAATCACTTCGGCGCTTCGTGCGCCAGCCGTTTATACATAGTCAGGATTTCCGGGCGCCAGTCGGTGTACTGCTTGACGTCCTCCAGGACTTCCTTGCCGCCAAACATCTGCTCGAATGCGTTACCTTCGAGCACCAGTTCTTCCCAATCTTTTCGGAACTCCGGATCTTTGCCGACTTTGAGCAGCGCTTCTTCGATGATTTTTCGGATCGGCTCTTGAGTTCCCGGCGGGAAGGCCATCGCCGCGCCCAGCCGGTCGGTGGAGTTGATCTTTTGGATAATGTTCTTATGCGCGTCACTCTTGGCGAACTGCATGATGGACGGGACCCCGTCAAAGATCGGATGCTTCACCGGCGGCAACTCCTCCGGCAGCGTCATCGCCACGAGCGGCACTACCTCGCGCTTGTTAAACAACTCGGGACGATCGGTCATCATCGACGCGGCGTCATTCACACGTCCTTGAATTTCACCTTGCTCCAAGGCGACGTAAAGCTGCAGCGTGTCATATCCTAGTACCCAACGAACTTTGAGACCGAGTATCTCGGCGATCAGCCGAGCGTAGAGATAACTGCGGTTGCCGACGCCCTGTGCCCCGAGCGTGACTTCGCGCTTTCTCAGCTCGTCCAGAGTTTTGATTCCCGAGCGTTGATGCATAAAAAGCGAATTGCGCTGTTTACCCGTGCTTGGCGCGCCGATGTATACGAAGGTTCGTGGATCGTAAGTCGCTCCCGGAGCGCCGAAATAAGGCGCTTCCAAGTACGAGGAGATAACCATCGACAGGAAACTGCCGTCGGTGGGCCCCTTGCTTAGCGTAAGCATCGCCGGAATTCCCTGTCCGCCGGTTTTGTTTTGAATCAAAAAGACCGGACCACCGGGAGTATACTTGGTCAAATACTTGGCCAAAGTGCGAGCGATGCGATCCTGCCTACCGCCGGCCGGCGCACCGACCTGCAATGTCAGAGTCTTACCCTGAAAGTACGCTGTTTGCGCCGCCTCCACTGGCAACCGCATGGCGGACAGGGCGATAATAAACACACTGACGACAGTCACTTTCAAAATCATACTAACTCCTGAGTATTTTTTGGCATTGGTATCCAGGGACCGACGCCGTTTCGGACGCTGCTGATTCGAATTTCTCAATATTTGACTGCACGCCGTGATTTATTCAATACCGCATCGCATCTTTTCTAGCGACACCGCCTGCGCAAAATCATACTCAGCCTTTGCTTTGCGCGTGATTCACGATATATCCGGCCTGGTATGGAATTTGGTATTTTCGACCATCTGGATCGCAACGATCTTCCACTCAACGAATATTACGAAGCACGTCTCAAACTCATCGAAGCCTACGAGCGCGCGGGATTCTACGCGTATCACGTCGCCGAACATCACTCGACGCCCATCGGCCTGGCGCCGTCGCCGAGCGTATTTCTATCAGCCATCGCGCAACGGACAAAACGATTGCGTTTCGGCCCGATGGTATATGCGCTCCCGTTGCATCACCCGTTGCGATTGATCGAAGAGATCTGCATGGTCGATCAGATGAGCGGCGGCCGTCTGGAAATCGGCTTTGGCCGGGGCTCATCACCGACCGAAGTCAAGTTCTATGGCCAAGACCCCGCGCAAGCACAGGATATTTACACCGAAGCGCGCGCGCTGATTCTCCAAGGCCTAACTCATGAGAAACTAACTTTCGAGGGAAAATACTTTTCCTTCAAAGATATCCCCATGGAGCTCGAACCGCTGCAAAAACCCTACCCGCCCATGTGGTACGGCGTGCATTCAGTGGAAGCCGCCGAGCGCGCCGCCAAGCAAAGCCTGAACATGATGAGTCTCGACTCGGCCAAAGACACGCGCGGCTACAACGACAAGTATCGGCAAGTCTGGAACGCCTTGCATGGCGACGAGCCGACGCCGAAGCTCGGCGTGAGCCGCTTCATCGTCATCGCAGAGAATGATCAGGAAGCGCTGACCATCGCGCGGCGCGCCTATCCGGTCTGGCACAATCATTTTTATTTTCTGTTCTATCTTCTCGGCGGCACACCGGCGCATCCAAGACCTGTGGAATTCGACAAGATGATGGCACTCGGCCAAGCGGTCGCCGGCACTCCGGATAACGTGCGGACATTTCTTCAAGCGCAGCTCGATGAATCGGCGGCGAATTATCTCGTCGGCCAGTTCGCCTTCGGCGATCTGTCCCTTGAAGAATCGCTGCGCACGGTAGAGCTTTTCAAGAATGAAGTCATGGGGAAGTTAACAGCAACGAACTAAAAGCAAAAACAAATCCGAAACTCGAAATCCGAAACAAATCCAAATGTTCAAAACAAACCAAATTCCAAACTCGGACGTTGCCAATTTGGCTATTTGAATTTTCCTTGCCATTTGTCTCGGTCCGCGGGGCCGTTTTCGCGATTCGGATTTCGGATTTATATGTGCCATTAGCTCAGGAAGGAGATTGAAATGGAAAAATATGGTTTTGTCGGCACCGGCGCCATGGGCAGCGCGCTGCTCTCACGATTGAAACTGGCGAATGTTTCGGCCGTATCTTTCGATATCGCACCCAAGGCGCAGGAAGCGGCGCGCGCCGAGGGCGCACAGCCATTGAACTCGGCGAAGGAAGTAGCCCAGGCTTGCACGATCATCGACGTCGTCGTGCGCACCGATCAAGAAGTGATCGCATTGCATGTTAGGAGAAAATGGCGTCGTCGAAGGCGCAGCGCCCGGTTCGCTGGTCTTGCTGCACAGCACCATCCGTCCGACCACGACCAAGAAAGTCGCTCAGGCCGCGGCCGACAAACGGGTGAACGTCATCGACGCCTGCATGACCGCGGTGCCCAACGTCGTGCGCCAAGGCGGCCTGACTTTTCTAGTCGGTGGCCAGAAAGCATTTTTTGATCGCGCCAAACCGCATTTGATGAATATGGCTAAAGACGCCGTGCACATGGGGCCGCTCGGCTGCGGCAACGTCACCAAGCTGTTCAAAAACATGGTCACCGCCTCGGAGGCCTTGATCGTATACGAAGCGCTGCAAATCGCCAAAGCCGGCGGCATCGGCTACAAGGCTGCCCTCGATCTCATGCAGAAAACCAAGTCGGCGAATATTCTGGAACGCTGGGAAACCCGCTACCAGCTCAACGGTAATGAAATGACGTTCAATCCAGGCACCAATCTCTACGACAAAGACCTGCCGCTCGCCGCCGAAGTCGGCAAATCCCTCGGCGCCGAGATTCCGGTCGTCGAAGCGCTGGCGGCGCTGGGGATCAAGTTGAACGGTGGTAAAGTGAGCATCTAAGCCCCAGGCACGTTGAAGTAAACGTGTACATTAAAATCTAAAAAATGCGCACACGAACCTATCGTGATCATCGCGTCGAGCTTGACGCCGAAGAGATTCGCACCGGCGAATGGGTCGCGCGCGCCACGATCGTGGTCATGGCGCACAAGAAAGAAGTGCGCATTCCGATCTACGGCCGGCGCCGCGCGACGTTCGATACCGAGAGGCAAGCCGACACCTACGGATTCGAACTGGCGAAGCTGTGGATTGACGGCAAGCTCTGGGGTTCAAACGGACATGGGTAATTCAAATTAACTCGGGAGGTCACAATGGAAATCGCCCAAGCGAAAGCATTCCTGCAACAAAACCACCGCGCCTGTATCGCCGTCCGGCAAAAAGACGGCTCGCCGCAGATGACACTCGTCACACCGGGGATCGATGCGCAGGGCCGCGTGCTCATGACCTCCCGCGGTACGACGTATAAGGTCAAGCATATTCGCCGCGACCCGCGCGTCTCGATGCTGATCTTCGGCGAACAGTACAGCGGTTCGAAGTTCGTGCAAATCCACGGCACCGCCGAAATCGTCGACCAACCTGAAGCCATCGACGCCTTGGTCTACTGGTACAAGCAAGTGCGCGGCGAGCACAAAAACTGGAACGACTACAAGAAACAGATGCAAGACGAGAAGCGCGTCATCATCCGCGTCAATATCGAAAAAGTCGGCCCGCAGAGCGTCAATCGCATTTAGCCGCTTCGTGCTGGCTTGAGGACGATTAGCCGCAAAGAACGCAAAGGGCGCAAAGTTAAATTTCTAAGATAACGAAGATTTTTTTTGCGAACTTTGCGTTCTTTGCGGCCAACAATCTTAAACGGCTGAGGCCAGCCGCGCGCGGTCGTGCGGCAAATCGAGATGGCTCATGTCCGGCCCGAGCGGCACGATGCCGGTTGGGTTGACGTTTAGCTGGCTGTAGTAACCCGCCTTGGTTTTTTGTAAATCGAACGTCTCTTTGATCCCCGGCCACTGGTAGAGCTCGCGCAAATAGTTTGTCAAATTTGGATAGTCCTGGACCCGACGCAGGTTGCATTTGAAGTGTCCGTGATAGACCGGATCGAAGCGAAGCAACGTCGGAAACGCGCGCCAATCGGCTTCCGTGATCCGATCACCGGTTAAGTAGCGCCGCTCGCCCAGCCACTGCTCCATCTGATCCAAACAGACAAATACTTTCTTCACCGCCTCGTCGTAAGCCTCTTGGCTGCGGGCGAAGCCGGCGCGGTAAACGCCGTTGTTAAAATGGCCGTAGACGAATTCGTTGATTCGATCTATCTCGCCCCGCAGCGCTTCAGGATAGAAATCGTAATTTATGCTCGTGTGCGCACGAAAGCCCGTGTTGAACATGCGAATGATTTCCGACGATTCGTTATTCACGATCGTGCGCCGCTCGCGATCCCATAGTGTCGGCACCGTCACTTTGCCGGTATAGTCGGCATCCGCCGCGGCGTAAACCTGGTGCAGCCGAAAAACGCCGTCGGCTTCGGGATGGAAATCATCGATCGCCGCGCCGTAGGCCCAACCCGCTATCTTCGGCTTATCGGCGAGCGACATCGAGACCACGCCTTCGAGCTGTTTCAACCTGCGAAAGATTATCGTTCGATGCGCCCACGGGCAATTGTAGGAAACGTAAAGATGATAACGCCCCGGCTCGGCCTTGAAACCGCCAGAGCCTGAAGCCCCGGCACTGCCGTCGGCCGTCACCCAGCTACGAAATTGCGAGTCCGCGCGCACGAAATGGCCGCGCAGATCCGCCGTGATGCGGTCATCGTTCACCCATTTACCATTTTCCATGTGACCCATGCGTACTCCTATTTGCCTTTTAAATTATCTTTTTCGAAATTCGGGCACGGCAAAATATTCATAGTCTTTGCGTCTCCAGAAACTTAGCGACCAATCGACATCGCTAACTTGCCGACTTGTAATCGAACCATGCTAGGAGTCCGCAGTGATGGGCGCGACAAAAGCTGCATTGCGAGACCGCTGATTGACACCCAGCTGCCTCTATCCCTATAAACTGAGCTATCATTAGGATCAATAGGAGTTGACATGGAAATAGTCGGCTTCATCGGCCTCGGCAACATGGGCGGTCCCGTCGCGGGCCACATTCAGAGCGCCGGATTTCCCCTGGTTGTCTACGATCTGCGCCCGGAGGCGGTGCGTCCCTTTCAAGAGCGCGGCGCGACAGTCGCCACGTCGGCCGCCGAGCTTGCTGGGCTATGCGATGTGATCATTACCGCGCTGCCAATGCCCCAGGACATCGAACAAATAGCGCGGCAACTTGTCGATGGCATAAAACCCGGCGCGATCTACATCGACATCTCGACCGGCCCGCCGGCACTGATGCGAAAGTTGGAACCTATTTATGCCGCCAAAGGCGCTCACGTCCTCGATGCTCCGGTCGCCTCGGGACAACCCGGCGCGGCCCGGGGCATACATGAAATTATGGTCGGCGGCCCGCCGGACATATTCGAGCGCGCCAAACCGGTGTTCAACGCATTCGGCGATCAGGTGCGTTACGCCGGCCCGCTCGGTTCGGGCAGCATCTGCAAGCTCGTGCATCAGATGATCAACAGCACGATCTCCCAAGCGATCGCCGAAGGGCTGACTTTGGGAGTGAAAGCGGGCGTCGATGTTACATCGCTCTGGGAATGTGTGCGCCGCGGCATGGTCGGAAGGATGCACGTGCTCCATGCCCAGGTGCCGCAAAACGTCTTTCGCGATCATTACGAAACCGATACCTTCCCGCTCAAGTTACTGCGCAAAGACGTCGGCCTCGCCACGGCGTTGGGACGCGAGCTTAACGTTTCCCTGCCGCTGGCGAACATCACCGAACAGAAACTGATCGAAGGGATCAATCGTGGTTGGGGCGATAAATCGGCGTACACGGTGACATTCAAACTTCAGGAAGAGGCGGCACAAATCGCGCTCCGAGCCGAGGGTGTGGACCCGGAGCGATCCGGCAAGTATATTTCGACTCATCCGGACGTAAAATGAAAAAACGGGTTCACAATGTTCAAGCCAGAGGACTCCATGGCTAAACATGGCTTCAAAGTCCTCTGGCAGCGTTACATCGACAAAAAATCTAAACAGCTCGCAAGCGGAGAGCCGGGCCGTCGCGAACGAATCCGCCGCACCATCAGCGCGGTCCTGGAAGCGGCAGCTTGGCAACGGGCCAATCGCAGCGAAGCCGTGAAGATAATCGCTACGCGCTATCGGATCAGCCAGAACGAAGCTGAACGGTCTTACGACACCATCACCGTATTTTCTCGCCCGACGCGCGATGCATATGAAAAAGGTCCGCGGTTATCTGAGCCTGCTGCGCGAGGAACGGCCGATTCCCGAAGAACTCGATCCGGAGAAGCTGGTGGATTTCTCCATGCTGCCATCAGCTCGTTGATTGAAAGGTAGGTCGTGATGAAGTTTAGACCATTCGCCGTGCTGATGATCACAATCCTGACGCCAGCGTTGACAGTGCGTTCCGTACCAGCCGCAAGCGATCAGCTCGAAGAAATCTTGCGTGAGCAAACCAAGGCGCGCCAGGAAGAGAAAATCAAAGCGGCCAAACAACAGGAACAGCTCGAAAACTTGAAACGAGACCAGCAATCGAGTCAGGCGCAACAACAACTGGATCAGATCAAGCGACAAAAAGACGAGGCGCCAGCGGAAACACAGAAGCCGCAAGCAACCCAAACACAGCAGCAACTAGATCAGTTGAGAAACGACCAGCAGCTACAACGGTTGCAATCCGACCAGCAGATCAACCGTATCCAACGCGAAACCGACCCGGTGCGCCAACAGCAGCAATTAAATGACTTGCAGCGCCAGCAACAGATCCGCTCGCTGCAAGATCAGATTCAACGCAATCAATCACAGCAAGATTTGGACAGGCTGCGCCAGCAGCAGAATAGTCGCTAGATATTTGCCTTGGCACTGAAGCGTCTTTACCCCAGGCGTGAACTCCGTCCAACCGAATTCGAATCGACTTCCTCTTGCGTCTCGTCACGCCGCCAGCTGCTCTTTCAACCACTGCACGATCACCGACTGCGAATTGCCGCCGCCCATGTGGCCGCTGTGATAAAATCGCGACGACTTCGGACGGCCATGTTCCAACAGCAGGTACATATCAGCGATGGGAAACACGCTATCGTCGATGCCGTTGACGCACAGCAACGGCGCGCAGGGCTGGTCGAGTATGGCCTGATCGAGGAGCGATAATTTCGGCGCGTACTCGATCCATTCTTCGCCGCTGGAGCGGCCGAAGGCGCAGGCCAGCGTTTCGGCAAGCTCGAACGGATACTCACCGCGCTGCGCTTTGACGATCCAATCTTTTTGGAAGGCGAAGTGCGCCGGGCCGCCTTGATTGACGGCGGCGCGCAATCGCTCGTGATGCGTGTGCGCGACTTTGGTTGCCCAATAACCGCCGGTGCTGCCGCCGTGAATACCGATCCGGCTGGCGTCCAAGTCGCTGCGACTCGCGATGTAATCGAACACCGCATTCCACAACCGCTCGCCGTTTTCCGAGCCGGCCAGCGGCGCATCGGCAACGCCGGGCATGTCGATTGCCAAGATAGCCAGTCCCGCAGCGAGGTAGGGATCGCTCGGCCGCTCTTCTTTGAACGCGTCGATGCCGCCCCACAGCACCACAACCGGCGGTTGGGTCACACCTTTCGGTTTACGCAAGAGACCGATGGATACGGCGCCTTCGCCAGCATTTCCCTTGAACGGCATCTCAACCCGCTCCATTGGCGGATCGAACAATTTCGCCGCTTTGTGAAAATTGATCTGCGACTTGCGATACGCCGCCAACTTTCCGGGTGAATTGGGCGCCGGATAGCGCGCGACATGATAGCAATCGTAGGCGATCAGATATTCCTGCCGCGCCGTGGCATTATCGCCTGCGGCTGCTGCCTTGGCCGCCCGCTCCTCATGGGGCGCCGCCAACGAGCTGAATGCCCGTGCCCATTCTTCGCGATCGACGGAACCCAAGCCGTCGATCACCGGCGCCACTTCCTCATAAATGGTGTAGAGAAACGGATTGCGATTTCCCTTGGCTCTGCCGAGCAACTCTTCTTTCACTTCATTCATCGGCCGCGCTGCAAATGAGTTTACCATACTCGATCCTCCATCCTCGAAAAAATTGTCGAAGTCTAAGCAAAACTTCTGTCTCAATCCCGATGTTTGACTTCGCTCCCGATGCCATTGCACCAATAGCCCCAATGGTGTTCGATTCCAACAACCCAACCGCATGGGACAGATCGCCAACCGGTGTCGCCGGCGTCGAAACCATTCCAACCTTCGCTCACTCGTTTGGCCGGGATTTGCTCGCTAGAATATTGCCGCCGCTCGTTGCCGTGACGAGCGTGATCGCCATTTGGTGGTCGCTCTATTTGATTTACCCGCGGCTGCTGCCGAGTCCGGTCAGCACGGTGAACGAAGCGATTCGGTTGCTCTCCGACGGCACGTTCTTCTTTCACATGTATCAAAGCTTGCGCCGCGTCTTTGTCGGCACCACCGTCGCCATGTTTTTTAGCGTCGCCATTGGCATCTACATGGGCACCGTGCGCATGGGCGAGCAATTTTTCCAGCCGCTGGTGGTATTGGGGCTGACGACAGCTTCTTCCAGTCGCAAAACAACATTCTTCAATCCGGCATCGGCCTTGGCCTATTACCGAACATCGGCGATCTCAACACGCTTTGGATTGAGTAGAGAGTTTGGGCGCTTTGCGTAGCGAGATTCAATCCGTTGCGATAAGGCGCACATCGCTGGATCAAATTACCCACGGCGGAGTTCACCGGCTACCGGAGAATCGATATATGCGCCCGCCGGATCAAGATCGTTATTTGCTAAAGTGCGACAGCTTGTGGGTTTGCTGACGGTGTTCCCACGTAACGATTATCGTTGGATCGCTCAACGGCGGCCCCTTGTCGCGACTGCTCCGGTGCAGATACATTTTGACCGCGTAGTTATAGAAATATTCAAAGTCTTGGTGCGCCCGCTCCACCCGCCCATCGTTGGTCCGGTAAACCATCGTGACCCAGCAATCTTTTATCGTCACGCCAATGAGTTGGCTACCGATTCGTGTGTCAAGGTAGCAGCCGACCCCTCGAAGAATCTGCGACAAGCCATAGGGGTCGGGCATCTTGCTAGTTTGTCGCCGTTGTTGCCGCATTTGGGTCTCCATCGCCGCGATCTCGGCCAGGGTGAATTTAAGTATCAAGTTCACCGCCTCGACGCCGTTACGAGAAACCTGCACCGGCCCACTGAAGAAGTCGCGAATTTTTCCAAGCAAAGACGTTTGGCGTAGAGTGCGACGCCGAACAATACCATCGACAACACAGCTGCCGTGTTCGACTCGGAGATCGAACGTGGTAAAGGCGTGTTGTTCAAGAATCAGACCTAAGGTCCGCAACGCGCGCGCGTAGCCTGTCGCTTCCGCGTCTGGGGATGAGTCGTCCACCAGCGCGGAATCGTGCTGGTGGTCAAACACATCTTCTCGTTGAGCGGTACTTTGTTTCATAATCCAACTCCACGCTTGCCAAAGTTTCAGCCTCTAACGATTCGCTTTTGGCAGCTCGGCAGTCAGACTTAGAAGGCAATCTGATCCGTGGCTTTCCGCCCTCCCCTCACGGAGAGTTTGGCTTTTTCAGGCGAGTGGATTTTCTAAACCCGTTTCCCGGAGAATCTCTGATCCTCTGCCCTGGTTGTAGAGCAATGGCGATGCCACTCGCAGGAATGACAAAAGGACTTGGCACTTTCCTCATTAGGCGGCGAAATGCTCGATCGCGCTGACAATGCTGACAATGCGTCAAGTCAATACAGTCAGTGCCTAGATATGACGACGTAGCGTTGCGTCTACTGCGTTGGCCGAAGAAATACAGCCTGTCATGGAGTGACAGCGGCTGGCGCTAAGTTTCAAATGGGTGACGTGACTACAGGAAGGTGCTGGTTTTGCGACGAGCGACAAGCGTCCCCCAGCGCGGCTCGCTTATGGCAAATTCGACTGCCCCATTAAGTAGCGGTCGCACTGACGCGCGGCGCCACGGCCTTCATTGATCGCCCAAACCACCAGGCTTTGGCCGCGCCGGCAATCGCCGGCGGCGAACACACCGCGTACGTTGGTGGTGAATTGGCCGTGCTCGGCCTTTGCGTTAGAACGCGGGTCGCGCTCAACGCCGAGCTGCGTGAGCACGATTTCTTCCGGCCCGAGGAACCCCATGGCGAGCAATACCAGATCGGCTTTCAGTACCTTGTCCGAACCGGGCACCCGTTTTGGAATAAATGCGCCTTGCTCGTTCTTGGTCCATTCCACGTCGTAGATATGCATCTCCCGAACGTTGCCGTTCTCGTCGCCGACAAATTTCTCGCCGGTGGTCAGATAGACACGGGGATCGGCACCGAAGCGCGCGGCAACTTCTTCCTGACCGTAATCGAGCTTGTAAACCTTCGGCCATTCGGGCCAGGGATTGTCCGGCTGTCGCGTATCGGCGGGACGCGGCAGGATTTCCAACTGCGTCAAACTCTTGCAGCCGTGGCGCATCGAAGTACCGACACAATCCGTGCCGGTGTCGCCGCCACCGACGACGATGACATGTTTGTCTTTGGCAGAAATGTACTTGCCGTCTTTGTGCTCGGAGTCGAGTAAACTCTTGGTATTGGCGCGGAGAAAATCCATCGCCAAGTGAATGCCTTGCAGATCTCGTCCGGGAATCGGCAGATCACGCGCCTTGGTCGCGCCGGTGCAGATCACCACAGCGTCGAAATTATTGATCAGCTGGGTGGCCGGCAGGTCGACGCCGATGTGCGCGTTGGTGACGAAGCTGATGCCTTCCGCGGCCATCAGATCGACGCGCCGCTGGACGAATTTCTTGTCGAGCTTCATGTTCGGGATGCCGTACATGAGTAGCCCGCCGATGCGGTCGGCGCGCTCATAGACGGTAACCAGGTGGCCGGCCCGATTAAGCTGTGCGGCGCACGCCAAACCTGCCGGGCCCGAGCCGACTACGGCAACTCTTTTGCCGGTACGATTTTCCGGCGGCTCGGGGTTCACCCATCCTTGCGCGAAGCCATTGTCGATGATCGCGGCTTCGATATTTTTGATCGTCACCGGCAATTCGTTCAGCCCGAGCACACAGGAACCTTCGCAGGGCGCCGGACAGACCCGGCCGGTGAATTCGGGGAAGTTATTGGTCGCATGCAGGCGATGGAGCGCCTCCTGCCACAAGCCGCGATAGACGAGATCGTTCCATTCCGGAATCAAATTGTTGACCGGACAGCCAGACGCCATGCCGCTGATCAACTGGCCGGTGTGACAAAACGGAATGCCACAATCCATGCAGCGCGCGCCCTGCTGTTGCAGTTTCGCTACCGCAAAGTGTTCGTGAAACTCGTTCCAATCCTTGACCCGCTCTAACGGTGAACGATCGTCGGGCAGTTCCCGTTCGATTTCCATGAATCCAGTTGGTTTACCCATCGCTTATTCTTCTCTTTCTCTTGGCGATCGAAAACTTACTTGCCGTAATTCTCCAACAATACGGCGAATAGTTTTGCGGGTTGGGTTGTCAATTACCGCGGCACTCACGACTCAGGACGCTAAACCGCCAGCCCGCTAGCGGTTTAGTTTCCGCTCACCCGCGACGCGTCATTCTTGTTCGCCTCGAACGCCGCCATCAGTGCATCGTCGCCGACTAACCCCTTGGTTTCAGCCTCGCGCAGTGCTTCAAGCACGCGGCGATAATCCTTCGGCATCACTTTCACGAATTTGGTCGCGGTCTCTTCCCAGAGCGCCAGTAATTGCCACGCTCGCGCGCTGCGGGTGTAGATTGCGTGGCGCTTGAGTAATTCTTCCACCTCTTGCAAGTCGAGATCATCGAGCCCCTCGAGACTGATGGTATCCAAGTTACAACGATTCTTGAACGTACCGTCTTCATCGAGCACGTACGCGATACCGCCGGACATGCCGGCGGCGAAATTGCGACCGGTCTTGCCGATGATGATCACCCGGCCGCCGGTCATATACTCGCAGGCGTGATCGCCGACACCTTCGACCACCGCGCGTACACCGCTGTTGCGCACTGCGAAGCGCTCGCCGGCCATGCCGCGAATATAAGCTTCGCCATTGGTCGCGCCGTAGAAGGCGACGTTGCCGACGATAATGTTTTCTTCCGGTGTGAACGTCGATCCTTCGGCCGGATACAAGATGACTTTGCCGCCGGACAAACCTTTACCGAAGTAATCGTTGGCATCGCCCTCGAGTTCGAGCGTCATGCCAGGGGGCACAAATGCGCCGAAGCTCTGCCCGGCGGAACCCTGAAAATGAAAATGGATCGTGTCCTGGGGCAAACCTAGCGGGCCGTAGCGGCGCGTCACCTCGCTGCCAAGGATGGTGCCGACGACGCGGTTGGTGTTGCGAATATCCAGTTTCGCTTTGACCTTTTCCTTGCGTTCTAACGCCGGCGCCGCCAGATCAAGCAATACTTGGTTGTCGAGAGCATTTTCCAAGCCGTGATTCTGGGCGATCTGACAGTAACGTCCCACCTCCGGCCCAACCTGCGGCTGATATAGGATCGCCGCGTAGTCGAGCCCCTTGGCCTTCCAGTGCTCCACGGCGCGGCGTACTTCAAGCCGATCCGCCCGCCCGACCATTTCATTGATGGTGCGAAATCCGAGCTTCGCCATATGCTCGCGCATCTCCTGTGCGATCATGCGCATAAAATTAACCACGCTGGACGGGTCGCCGTCGAATTTCTCGCGCAGCTCGGGATTTTGCGTCGCCACGCCGACCGGACAGGTGTCGAGGTGACACACGCGCATCATGATGCAGCCGAGCGTGACCAGCGCGGTGGTCGCAAAGCCGAACTCTTCGGCGCCAAGTAACGCCGCGATGACCACATCGCGGCCGGTTTTCAATTGGCCGTCAGTCTCCACAGCGATGCGGCTGCGTAAATTATTCAGCACCAACGTCTGATGCGTTTCCGCCAAGCCCAGTTCCCACGGCAGGCCGGCATGCTTGATGCTCGTCTGCGGCGAAGCGCCGGTGCCGCCGTCGTGGCCGCTGATCAGCACCACGTCGGCGTGGCCTTTGGCCACGCCTGCGGCGATGGTGCCGACACCGATCTCGGAAACCAGCTTGACGCTAATGCGGGCGTGATGATTGGCGTTCTTGAGATCGTGAATCAACTGCGCCAAATCTTCGATGGAATAAATATCATGGTGCGGCGGCGGCGAGATCAAACCGACACCGGTTGTCGAGTGACGCACCTTGGCAATCCAGGGATAAACTTTTCGCCCCGGTAACTCGCCGCCTTCGCCCGGTTTAGCGCCTTGCGCCATTTTGATTTGCAGTTCGCGCGCTTGGGTCAAATAATAACTGGTCACACCGAAGCGGCCCGACGCGACCTGCTTGATCGCGCTGTTTTTCGAATCGCCGTTAACTTCGAGCACGTAGCGCGCCGGATCTTCGCCGCCCTCGCCAGTGTTGCTCTTGCCGCCGATGCGGTTCATCGCGATGGCCAGCGCTTCATGGGCTTCCTTGCTGATCGAACCGTAGGACATCGCACCGGTTTTGAATCGCTTCACGATCGCGTCCACCGGCTCCACTTCGTCGATGGGGATCGGATTCGCCGCGTATTTGAACGCCATCAGACCGCGCAATGTCGCCATCCGCTCCGACTGGTCGTCGATCAGCTGGGTGTATTCCTTGAATGCGCGGTAATCATTGTTGCGGCTGGCCTTTTGTAACAAGTGAATCGTGCGCGGGTTGAACAGATGCAGCTCGCCATCCTTGCGATATTGATACTGACCGTAAACTTCCAATGTGTGGCCGTTCAGCGGATAGGTCGGAAATGCGCGCGCGTGTTGCTGCTCGGCTTCCCGGGCGACCTCTTCCAAGCCGATACCGCCGACCCGCGACGGCGTCCAGGTAAAATACTTATCGACCAACTCTTGGCCGAGACCGACCGCTTCGAAAATCTGCGCACCGCAATAAGACTTGATCGTCGAGATGCCCATCTTGGCCATTACTTTAACGACGCCTTTGTAAACGGCGCGGTCATAACCCTTGACCGCGTCAAGGTAAGAAATGTCCTTGAGCAATCCCTCGTGAATCATGTCGTTCAAACACTCATAGACCATGTAGGGATTGATCGCCTGCACGCCGTAACCGAGCAGCAAGCAGAAGTGGTGCACCTCGCGCGGCTCGCCCGACTCCAGCACCAAGCCAACCCGTGTGCGCGTGCCGGAACGAATTAAATGATGATGCAAGCCTGAAGAGGCGAGCAGCGCCGGTATCGGCGCGTGGGCGCGGTCGACGCCCTTGTCGGAAAGAATCAGGATCGTCGTGCCATTGGCGATGGCGCGATCGGCCGCCTGGCAAAGCTCGACTATCGCGCGCTCCAAACCCGCTTTGCCCTCGCTCGGCTTGAAAAGTATCGGCAGCGTCATCGACTTGATCCCCGGCTGATCGATCTGGCGCAGCTTTTCCATGTCGGAGTTGCGCAGAATCGGATCATGCAAGCGCAGTTGCCGGCAGCTTTGCGGCGTAGGCTCGACTAGATTACCCTCGGTACCGATCGTCAGCGTCGTCGAGGTGATCAATTCTTCGCGTATCGGATCGATGGGTGGATTGGTCACCTGCGCAAAGAGCTCTTTGAAATAGTTGTAGAGTAGCTGGGGTTTGTCGGAGAGCACGGCCAGCGGCGTATCCGTGCCCATGGAGCCCACCGGCTGAATGCTGTTTTGCGCCATCGGTCCGATATTCACGCGCAGATCTTCGAAGTTGTAACCGAAAGCCTGCAAGCGTTGCAGCGTCGCGTGATGATTCACCGCTGGCTCTTTCTCGAGCACGCCTGGCAAGTCGTCGAAGCGGACGAGATTCTCCTTTAGCCATTGGCCATAAGGCTCGGCCGACGCCATTTCCTGTTTGATCTCTTCGTCGCTGATGATGCGCCCTTCTTTGGTGTCGACGAGAAACATGCGGCCCGGCTGGAGTCGGCGTTTCTCGAGCACCCGCTCGGGCGGCACTTCGAGCACGCCCACCTCGGAAGCCATGATGACCATATCGTCCTTGGTCACGTAGTAGCGCGACGGCCGCAAACCGTTACGGTCGAGCACCGCGCCGACCACCTGCCCGTCAGTGAACGCGATCGACGCCGGGCCGTCCCACGGCTCCATCAAGCTGCTGTGGTATTCGTAGAATGCCCGCTTCTTGTCATCCATGCTCTCATGATTCTCCCACGGCTCGGGGATCATCATCATCACCGCGTGGGGCAACGACCGGCCGCTCAGCGCCAGCAGTTCGAGACAATTGTCGAACTTGGCCGAGTCGCTGCCATCTTCTTGGATCACCGGAAAGATTTTTTTCAGGTCATCGCCGAAGAGTCTTCGAAGCCAGCACGCCCTGGCGCGCGTGCATCCAGTTCTCGTTGCCGCGCAAGGTATTGATCTCGCCGTTGTGAATCAAGTAACGGTAGGGATGAGCTCTGCCCCAGCTGGGAAAAGTATTGGTGCTAAAGCGCGAGTGCACCACGGCGATCGCCGACTCGAACAGCGGATCGGAAAGATCGGGATAAAACGTCACTACCTGGCGCGGCGTCAACATGCCTTTGTAAATCAGCGTGCGGCAAGACAGGCTCGAGATATAGAACCATTCGCCGCCCGGCAGGCCAGCGTAGCGAATCTCGTTTTCGGCGCGGCGGCGAATCACGTAGAGCTTGCGTTCGAAGGCGAGATCGTCGGTGATCGACTCGGCGCGGCCGATAAAAACTTGGCGCACAAACGGCTCGGAAGCCTTGGCAGTCTCGCCGAGATACATGTTATCGGTGGCCACCTTGCGCCAACCGAGACAGGTCTGACCTTCCTCGGCGACGATGCGCTCGATAATTTTTTCGAACTGCTGGCGCTGCTTGCGCTGGTCGGGCGAGAATATCATGCCGACACCATACTCGCCGGGATCGGGAAGTTGAAAACCCAAACCAGCGCAAGCGTCTTTGAGAAACCTGTGCGGAATCTGCACCAAGATGCCGGCACCGTCGCCGGTATTCTCCTCGCAACCACAAGCACCGCGGTGATCGAGATTCTGCAGCACCGTCAGCGCTTGCTCGACGATTTCATGCGACTTCTCACCTTTGATATTGACGACGAATCCGACACCACAAGCATCATGCTCGAAGCGCGGATCGTAGAGACCTTGTTTCTTTGGCCAACCAGGCTGATTCATAAAACTACCCTCACACGAAATTACAAAACACAGTACACGGAAAAACGATGAACCCCAATTGAAGGCTTCGCCTCGAAGGACAAGCGCAAACCTATCGGTAAACCGTTCGACGCTATATTATTTTTTCTTGCCGTTCGAAGGTTCCGCCAAGCCCGCGTCCAATTCAAGCGCCTGACTTTCCTTGGCGGTGGAGAGGACGATTTTTGTCACCGTCCGCGTCACGCCTTCAACCGAACGAATTTGCCCCAATAACTTTTCCAACGATCCCGTATTGGCGGATTTTACTTTAACGATAAAACTTTCATCGCCGGTAACATGATGGCATTCCAACACGTCGCGATGCCGTAACATCTGCTTGGCGAATTCATCGATATCGCGCTGGTTGCCGATGGAAACGCCGATGAATGCGGTAACATCCTTGCCGACTTTCTTGCTGTCCAATAACGCTCGGTAGCCGGTGATGACGCCGGCTGCTTCAAGCTTTTTTACTCGCTCCATAACCGCCGGCGTCGACAGGTCCACCTCGTCGGCAATATCGGCAAGGCGAGTGCGGCCGTTATTTTGCAGAATAGAAAGGATTTTTAAATCAATATGGTCTAGCAATTTAATTAAATTAGGCAAAATGATATATTAGACTAAACTTGTTATGTCACTGAGGAAAAAACTTGTCAACGGTCTAAATCACTTAATCTCGGAATTAGCCCAGTTTGACCCCATGCACGTGGTCGCTTCGTGCACGTGAATTGAAATAAATCGGGAGTTGGCGATAGTAATCCGACCTACTCGATTGTGGTCAACATCTCACGAGACTTTGGGAACTGCACGATCGATTATGAAGCAGAACGGGATCGATGTCCGTTACGCTCCTCAACCGATTGCGCTTGAGAGTTTAGAATTTTAGTGGCGAAAGTTTCGCGGTGAACAAATTCTCAGCGATGGCGCCTCGGCTCGGATACGCCTGCCGCCATCAGCTGAGATAGGGTTTACATGAGAGGGAGTTCGAGCGCCGGCCTGGGCGCGTTATCGATCGATTCCATGGTCCACGAGCAACGAATCGCAATGGCCGGATGTGCCGTTATCAATTTATCCAACAACTGGCGCGCGCGCAGATCCGCGCCGTCCGCCTTTATCGCTTCATTGAGCGCCCACGCCGCGCAGACGATGTTGCCCTGGCCTTGCAGGCTCACACCGAGATTGCGATAGCCGCTCGCCCGCACCCAGTCCATTTCGATCGCCGCACGGCAATACTTCTCGCCTTCGACGAAGCGTCCCAAGGCGTTCAGCGAATAACCGATATTATTATGCAGCACATAGCTGACCTTGCGTTTCTTCGGCGCCATCTCCAGCGCGTCGATGAAATGCTTAAGCGCCACATCAAATTTGCACTCATCCGTAGCGATCTGGCCCAGCGCGAGATGACAGTGAGCTGATTGCTCGGCGCTCTTGTTTGCGCTGATATAGCCCTCGAGCAACTGCACCGCCGAATCAACCTTATTGATGCCGCGATAAAAGCCGACGACGAACAGCAACCAGCGAAAATAATCCTCATCGGTCTTGCTGCTCTTTAGTCGCTCAAGCAAAAGGCCTTCAGTATCTTGACCCGCTTCCTCCAATGCCAGTGCGGTAGTTTTTTTGTCGGTGTTGCTCATGGGCAAGCACTTAGAGCAAGCCCGGTACCAAGACACGCAAAGACTCGGAAGTCCCAAGTTCAGAACAGAATTCAACAATTGACAACGATTGAAAAGGCCAAACGAGCGAAGTCACGGATTTGGCGATCAAACGAGGCAGCACGGCCCGACGAACTCAATACTTCAACTGCAAACGAACGCTGACAATAAATCGTGATGGATTTAATGACGTGCGCGACGAAATTGTCGAAAAGTCGGTGAAACTGTTAAGCAATATTACACATTTAAATTCTTACTTTGCATCGACGAAACGAAGTGAATTGCCTGCCTACTAGGGGCTAAAATTTATCGGGCGCGATGGCCGGTGATCTCCTTATTTGATCAGTTCCGGAGATTGAACCAAACTCGGCGAATTATGACTGACCACTACTACCAGCGCAGCGGTTTGGGCGAGGCTGGAGACAAGAAGTTCCTTTAGCGTGACGGTCATTCTCCTTGAGCCATTCTCCCTCCGCGTTCGGGCGAGTGACGGCTGAACCTGCTATTCTGGTAACGCTCGGAGAGCCGCTTGATACCGCTGCTCGGCTGTTGCCCACTCAGGCGGTAGATTGTGCGCCTTTGCAATTATAAAAAGTTCCTTATTGTATCGCGCCCAACATCCAATCTGCTCCATGCGCGCGTCAATTGCGTACGCCTGCCGGTGGTCGTTAACGTAGTCGGGGATTTTGGCGTTTCGCCATCGGCCCGCCTTGTCTTGCTTCTTGCCTAATAGTTGGCCTCCATACTTGTGGATATTTTTCCAGCCGAATATCGTCTCGGCGATCGCCTTGGCGAGTTGCTCGCCGCTTAGGACTCGTTTAACAGCTTTTTTGTTAGCCATATGAGCACACGTTCGAAGTTTCGGCAGCTTGACGAAATCCGCTCTCCCACTCCTGCCACTCGGAGAAACCCGTATCCATCGATTTTGCGTCTTCCCAATTCAGCGCACCGTATCATACCTGCGGTGCCCAGTTCTCCCCATTCACTTTCTAGTCCCGCATGCTTACAAAAGAACTCTCCAAATTGCCAGCTCTGCGTCTCCCTCGTTCATTGAACCGATTTACGCCGAGCCGTCAGCGAGCTGTCGGAGGACAACCTTTGGAGCTATGAAGCAAAGCTCGATGGCTACCGCTGTCTTGCGGCAAAGCACTCCGGCAGTGTTGTGCTCTGGTCGCGTCGGGGCAATGGATTCACGACCCGGTTTCCTGGTATCGCCAGAGCTTGCGCGAATCTTCCGCCAGACACCCGCTCGTTCTCGTTCAGTTCTACGCCTTCGACATACTGAGTTACCGCAGCCGTAACAGCCTTCGGTTACTGCTGGAAACTAGACGTGAGCTTTTAGCCGAGGCACTGGCTAAAGTCGAATATCCTGTGCTCCATTCCACCGCCTTCGACGCCGACCCTGCGGACCTGATTCGAAGCTGCAAAACAAATGCAGCTAGAGGGCATCATTACAAAACGCAAAGACTCTCTTTACGAAATCTGGCCGACGTAGCGGTGCGTGGGTGAAGTACAAATTCAAACACTCTCAGGAGTTTGTTATTGGCGGCTATGCACCCGTCAATTTTTTCGATGCGCTCATCGTCGGATATTATGACGGCACCGAGCTAGAGTTCGTCGGCAAAGTGCGAAATGGATTAGTGCCGCACGTTCGCCGTGAAGTTTTTTGACAAATTCACTGGCTGCGGCAGACACTCAGAAGTTGACAATGTATCGGATGAGCATATATTCGCCGGCACGGAAAATATCGCGGCGAAGCAAAGTTAATTTGCTCGCCAGAGTTCTCATCTAACTGACGGTCAGCGCGCTGAGTGTTCGAAGGAGTTTAGACGATGGACAGCAACAACCGAAATGATACTGAGAGAGTCGCTCGGTTTGTGGCAGAAACAAGCATTGAAAATATTCCTACCAACGTCTTGGCTGCCGCCAAAACCGCTATCTTAGATTGCTTGGGAGTTGCGTTGGCTGGCAGCAAAGAGGAAGGCGCGCGGATCTGCGCTGAGCAAGCTCGCCTGGAGCAAGCGCGCGGTGCGGCAACCGTTTGGGGACAGGGATTCAAATCCTCAGCCAGCTTGGCCGCGCTCACTAACGGAACTGCGGCCCATGCGCTGGATTTCGATCATGGTGTTTATCTCGGACAGCCGACATCAGGAGTGATTCCCGCTGTCTTGCCGTTGGCAGAAGCTCTCAGCGCGAGCGGGCGCGATTTGCTGGAAGCCTATGTGGCTGGCTTCGAAGCCACAGCCAAGATCGCCAAGTCGATACCGGAAGAGGGTCGCGGAGGTTGGCACAGCGCCGGAACGTTAGGAACCCTTGGCGCGACTCTGTCGTGTGCAAAGCTGCTCAAACTCGACATCGATAAAGTACGCATCGCTCTGGGAATCGCCACGTCGATGGCAAGCGGAGTAGCTTGCAATTATGGCACGATGACCAAACCCTTAGGCGCCGGCCTCGCGGCGAGAAGCGGGGTAATGGCAGCAAGCCTCGCGCAAAAGGGCTTCACAGCCAGTCCCACAGCTTTGGAATCGGCAACCGGTTTTTTTGGAGCTTTTCTTTCTCTGCCTCCTGATCCGGCTCCATTGGAAGAGTTGGGGCAGTCTTATGAACTAACTCAGGGATTAAAAATCAAACCCTACGCTTGCGGTGGGCTCTCCCACAATGCGATTGATGCGGTGCTTGAGATGCGCGAGCATGACGGCATCAAACCGGATTTGGTGGAATCGATCCACGTCGAAGTAGCCAAACACGCGCACGACCGGCTGGTCTTTCGCGTACCCCGGACCGGACTCGAGGGAAAGTTCTGTATGGGTTATCTCCTCGCCCGAGCCATGATCAATGGAAAGGTGTCTCTAGACGACTTTACCGATGCGGCCGTGCGCGAGCAGCCCATTCTTGAATTCGCGAAGAAAGTTCACATGGACCTTAACACTGCCTTTGCCGACAGCTCAGAAGGGCGGCCCAGCAAAGTGGAGGTTCGATTAAAAGATGGAAAAACTTTTTCTCGCTACGTTGAATACGCCAAAGGAGGCCCGCAGGCACCTCTTTCCGGATTGGAACTAAGAGCAAAGTTTGTCGATTGCGCGCACCGGGTCGTCGACGAACAAGCTGTTCAGGGTATTTTGGGTTATGTTGAGAATCTGGCAAGTCTGAAAGATGTTGGGCCTCTATGTGACCTTCTCATGGGAGAAAAACGCTGACACAACACTCCAGCAAAAGATTTCGACATTTCGAGGTTCGTTTCTCCTTCCGCATACGCCGACAAGTGTTGAGGATCGGTCGCTGTGGCAAGTCATAGGCTCCAGCCAACTTCACGATCGATTGCTCTATCTACTCATTGCTCTCCCAGCTGACGATAGAGAACATCGTGAGAACCGTTGAACGCAGTTCACATCTATAATTCCTGGCATAAAACCACCGATCATTTCAACCAAATGCCAGCGTCCAGCAGTAGATGAGCGTCCCGACCGCCGCGGTGCCGCAGCTCCACTGGATGCGTAAGCCCGGTACACGCGGTGTAATCCAAGCAATCAGGATCCCTAATACAGCGCCAGCCACAAGACCGAGGAGATGAGCCCAAATATCAACGCGCTGTCCACCGCTGCCGAGCATCCCGAGCAGGGCAAGAGCCGCGGCAACAGGTAACCAAGCGCGCCGCCGGCCAAAAGCTTTGCGGCTGCGCCGTTTCATACCGAGGCTACCGAGCAATCCGACTGCGCCAAAGACCGCGGTCGAGGCACCAATCGAATCGTGGGGCCAACCATGCAGATAAGCGTTGACAAGATTTCCACCAGCCCCGGCCAGCAAGACCAGAGCGCCACCGAACCCGACACCCATAATGTTGAATACCGCACTGAGGAATAATGCAGCAGCGATCGAATTGCTCAGTGCGTGGGCAATATCGGCATGGAGCGTGAGAGCGGTTACCGCACGCCAGAACTCACCTTGTAGTATCCGCTGCGCATCGGCGCTACCGCGATCGAACCAAGATAGCGCCGGCAACCACTGAGTGGTGACGAAATAAAATATCAGGAGCATCAGCGCAACCATAATCCCCGAAAACAAACACCGCGATTCCAAGGGCTCGATGCGCTCCGCTGGCATCCGTGGGTTTTCGCGCTCGTATGCCGATAGACTGACAAGCGCTCTGTTCGCCTCTGCTTCTGGCACACTGAGAATGACGCCATCGGGATTATGATGCAGGATCGGTGATAGCCCCTGAGCCAAGAGCACAAGCTCCCACTCCTCAGCTAATTGGCGGTCGCCTGTGACGCGCAGGAGGATTTGAGGATCTTGGTTCATCGACAGAATAGCAAATTAGGAAATTGTTCGAGTCTGCATTCCCACCACTGCCGCACTCGGTCTTCGGGTGTCTTTCATTTTTTCACGTCTCGATCATCACGAGCGAAGCGCGCGCATATGGCTAGTAATAGCAAAGTGAATCTGACATGGGATAACGGCAACGTAAATATGTCGGGTGAGAGAAAAAGTTTTAGATACAGAGATGCACGTCAACAGGCAATCAAGGGACAAAGAAATAGTCCGCGCATTGAGAATATCGCGCTCGTGTTGGCGAATCAGCGGCAAGTGATCGAGTTCTCTTATCTCGGTTTATAGGCGATGGAATAAATCGCCATGATGCACCTCCTAAACTTGTTTCGGTGCATAAGGAGCCAGAAAACAAAAAACCGTCCTGAACAGCACAACTGCTAACAGGAGATTTGCCCCGAAATGCAGCGTCGCCTAGCGGTGAAGCAAATCGGGGCAAAGCGGGATTTCCGCAAGAGTTGCTGAAGGAAGTGAGAGTGCACAGCACCAACGTCACTCTCAACTACAAGCTATCTCTGGCGTCCTCTGAGTGCAGGTACTTTACACTGTTAAGGTTGGTGGGCCCACCTGGACTCGAACTACTTCGAGGAAAAAATAGGTGTAGCGGAAAAGTGGTTGAACTAGCTGAGATTTATAACGAAAGATTGTCGGTGATGGTCGCGAGTGTTTCCCGAAAAGTCCCGTGTTGAACCCCTCAATTCCCGTGAAAACCGAAACGGTTTCGGTTTCAGTAAAATCGAGGCGTCGGGGGGAAGCCGATGAGCGATGAGGTGCGCAGCTCCCTTCCGATTCCCATTTCAAGCAAAAAGGACGACTCACCTGTGCCCGGCAAAAAACCTAGCAAAAAAGAATTGGCGCGAATGAAGGCCATGAACGAACTCGGAGAGAGTCCAACGTCTATCGCCGCTCGTATGGACCGGAGCCACAACACCGTCTTGAAGTATTTGAGCAGCGACGTTTACAACGACCCGGCACTCAGTGAGATGGTCGAAAAGATCAAAGAGAAAGAGTTAAGCGATCTCTATTTACTCGGCGCCAAAGGTCGGCATCGGCTGCACGAGCTAGTAGACAAGGGTGATAGCCAAATGATCCCGACAATCGCGTTGGTCGATCGAGTCTTTCAGCAGCGGAGATTGTTAGAGGGCCAGAGCACGGCGAATATCGCGACGCTCACAGCGTTGATTGTAAATGCGGAGGAAAGCGGAGATCAAGGGCTTCGCGCCGCTACAATCACAAAAAGGGACGATAGCCGCGGCGACAATCATATTAAGCATTTAGATAGCGCGTGATTAGAGCAAGATCGCTGACCACTACACCATCCATTTAGATACGCTAGCGATCTTGGCGTTAAAGGGTCTTCGCCCCAAAAAGGGCCCTACAGCGCGCCATTGTTCGTACAACTGAGGGGTCGGCCAACGACGAATGTGGTACGTTGTTTTCACTTGGCTCGAGGGTACAGGTCGGTATAGAACTCGATGTGAGTGTCTTGTTTGGGTTGGAAGTGAGTATTAACGCTTCGCTAATAGCCTTAGTGGAGGTGCTCATCGAAAACTCATTCGTTCTTCTAATAAGCATTTGGTGCGAAGTGGCGTTTCTGCGAGGCCCTGGTGGGGAACACTTCTAAACCCAAATGAGAGACTAGCGTTGTTGTAATCTTGCCTACCTGCCTCTGAGAGAAACGCCGAGAGGTTCGATTCCTCTCCTTCGCACCACATAATCCGCTCCACGCCCGGTGAAAGCGAAAGCCGGGCCGTGATGGTCCTACGACAATGAAACTCTCACGTCAGACTACCAAGAGAATTCCGACCAAACCAACCTAGCCGGAATATCTAAAGCCTTAGACGGTGCTTGTGGTCGAACTCGCCGCCGCACGACATCAAGTTGCCATCGCAGACTTTCAATCTCGGCCTTGTTCTTTCTGAAACGGCCAGCGAGCTCATCACAGTCTATTTGCTTTTTTCGTCGGCGCCGTCTTGATCGTTTCGATTCGTCTGGCGCTGGCAGTGTGGTTTCGCCCGCGATATCGCATGGCGATCCGCACACAGGCCAGGCCGGTGATCCGCCGACGCGCCATCTGCACGGCGTCGGTTCGGCAACGCGGTGGACCGTCACGCGCGAGCTTGGATGATTACGATATAGTGCGAAAGCGACGGCCACTTTTGACTGGAAACGACTGCTGAGTGTTCGGGATTTCATTTTCATTTGACGATTACTTCGACAAGCATCATAGTCATTCCGTCCGAGACGCGATCTAGGTAAATTGCTGCCGCTATGCCATCGGTTATCCGTCCCGCCTGGTTGACGACAACGCTAGGTTTACTATTTTTCATTTCCGGCTTTACCGGTCTGCTTTATCAGTTGGTTTGGTTGCGCCTCGCCTTCGCATCATTTGGAATCGTCACGTCAGTGCTTTCGGTCGTGGTGGCGGTTTTCATGTTGGGTCTATCTCTCGGTTCATGGCTCGGCGGAAAAGCGATTAGTCCTCTCTCGCGCCGGACCGGGAGGCCGGCTATAGAATTCTACGGCTTAAGCGAGTTTTTAATTGGATTGGGTGCCTTCGTCGTTCCTAAACTCTTTGAGTACGGAGAACATGCGCTGTTGGGCTTGGGAGGAGCGAATTCAATATTTTATCTCAGTGCTTCAGCGGTGGTACTGGGCATTTCACTGCTGCCGTGGTGCATTTTTATGGGAACCACTTTTCCGTTCATGATGGCCTATATGAAGCAAATCGACCAAACTGATGGGGAAAGTTTTAGTTTCCTTTATGCCTGCAACGTCCTCGGCGCACTAGTGGGAACGGTTATCACAGCGTTCATCTTCATCGAGATCCTCGGCTTTCGTCATACGCTCTGGGTGGCGGGGATAGCTAACTTCTTGATCGGAGCGCTGAGTCTGGCAATTGGCTCACTTGTGCCAGGGTCGATCCCGAGCCGCGACGCGCAGCTATCATCCCCCGCCAATACGAGCGCCGGCATGAATTCACAGAGTAGAATCATTTTGTTCACCACCGGTTTTGCCTCCTTAGCGATGGAAGTTGTCTGGACGCGCGCCTACACCCCAATTTTGGGCACACAAGTCTACGCTTTTGCGCTGTTGCTTTTTGTTTATTTGCTTGCGACAAGGATAGGCTCAGTATTGTACCGAAAGCACCTAGAAAATCGCAGTCAATTCTCAAATCCTCAGTTGCTTGCACTCCTTAGCGTTACGGCCTTTCTCCCTCTGGTTGTGAACGATCCCCAGATCGTCAGACACATTTGGCAGCCGCCAAACCAAGTCCTTATCATTCTCATGATGGCGAGCCTTTTCCCTTTCTGCGCGGTGCTCGGTTACTTGACGCCGGCTATGATTGACCGCGTCGCAAAGGGAAATCCCGCGCTGGCTGGAAAAGCTTACGCTGTCAACATTTTAGGCTGCATTCTGGGACCGTTAGTAACAGCTTACATCTTGCTACCGCAGCTCGGTGCGAAATATTCGATGATCGTTCTGGCGCTGCCATTCGCGATTCTTTTTACGGTTCATATCGGCGCGCTCGCACCGCAATGGCGTTGGGTGATTGCGTCGCTGACGGCGCTATTTTTTGTTTCGTCGCTCGTCTATCATCTCACTTACGAAGATCCGCGGGGTCGTAACTCAGACTCTTATGTCGTCCGGAGGGATCACACTGCGACAGTGACGTCGACGGGTCGAGGAATGGAAAAACGGCTGTATATCAACGGCATCGGAATCACTTACTTAACGCCGATCACTAAATTTATGGCGCACCTTCCTCTCGCGTTTTTACCCGAAAAGGCCGAGTCTGCGCTCGTGATTTGTCTCGGTATGGGAACTACGTATCGGTCGCTGTTGAGCTGGGACATCCAGGTGGTAGGGGTGGAGCTCGTGCCGAGCGTGAAGGACGCGTTAAGTTACTATTTTGATGATGCGCACGAAGTACTCGCAAATCCGAATGGCCAGGTTGTCATCGACGATGGGCGCAGGTATCTTAAGCGCACCCAGAAGAAATTTGATATCGTCACCATCGATGCGCCGCCGCCAGTGGAAGCCGCGGGATCGAGTTTGTTATATACCGAGGAATTCTATGAATCGGTGAAACAGCATCTGACGCCTAACGGTGTGCTCCAGCAGTGGTTTCCAGGGGGCGAGTTTAAAATATTGCAGGCCGTTGCGCGCTCGCTGGCAAATCAGTTCCCGTATGTGCGGGTGTATCAGTCGGTCGAAGGATGGGGTTTTCATTTTCTCGCCTCGATGCGTCCGTTAGGCGCGCCGGCGCCGGAGCAAATTGCTCAGCGCATGCCAGTGAGAGCTCAAACCGATCTATTAGAGTGGGCTGGCGAAAAGAATTTAGCTCAATACCTGAGCCAGGTACTCAACGGCGAGCTTCCCATCGGTAAGCTTCTTAGGGATAATAGCGATGTTCGCATAACGGACGATCATCCGTTCAACGAGTATTATTTGCTCAGACGACTATCGGGGGAGTGAAAGGCAGGACAGCCAAGCACGGCGACTTTCCGGATTATACAAAGGTAATTCCCAAAGGGAACCGTGAGCAGCAGAAGAAGCGACTGAAATAAACCACAAGTTACCCCGCCAATCTTGCGACAGACTTAGGGGGCAAACCTAGCATCCTTGCGGCGGCGATTCCTTCTCGTTAGTCTGATTCGTCGGGTCGGAGGGTCCTGGAGAATGGCGCTTTACGGTCCTCGCTATGCCAGCGCTCTTCGGTGCATTGGTCAAGTGTTGGAAAGCCACAACATCGATTTTTTCGAATTGATTACCACTGAGTCCGACGAATTTATCATAGAATGCGGCGATCCCAATCCGCCGTACACTGGCGTTCTCAAGCTTCGGTTTTCACTCGACAGCATCAAAATTATCGATCGTGACAACCAAGCGCGTCGCCGTCAATCGAAGTCCGATATTCGTTTCGACAGCCTGCCTGAACTCCTTCGGGCAACCGGCAAATACGTTTATACTAAACGAGTTGAGCTGCGACGGCTCCGTTACTATGGCCCGTCCGAAGGCGGGCATGTCGAGCTTGAATATCAAACCAGAGCTGGAGACGTGCAATCCGAAACCCTGGACATGAGTATAATTCGTCAAATCGCTGTGGATATGTACAAGCGGCGAAACCAAATTTCAAATCCCATCAAGCCAATCACGCGCCGTAATTAAATGCTTAGGACAGAAGCTTCTTGAAAGCGCCGAGGGGCGATATATTTGGCATGATCACGGACAAATTCGAAATCAAATGACTGGTTAACATCCCAGAAAGAAACTCGAAGTAAAACTGGGATCATTTTGATAGATTTTTTTGTTCATTTCAGATTGAAATTTCAGCTCCTTGTCGCGCCCGCGGCATTTTTACTCGGAGTCTTGTTAGGAGGCCATCCGCATTCCTGGATATATGTTCTCCTTCATTTTCTGAACGTGCATATAATCCTTTTGGGAACTGCGACTGCGTTTAATTCATATTACGATAAGGACGAAATAGCATTGGAGGGACTCGAGCATCCTCCACACATGAGTCTCTGGATGCTCCCCGCCACGCTGGTACTTCAAGGAATCGGCCTAGGCCTCGCACTTGCGTCTGAAATTAAAATTGCCTCGGTATATACACTCGGCATGATCGTGAGTTTTTTCTATAGCCACCCGTCGATTAGGTTAAAAGGCAGTCCACTCTGGGGAGTGATTTGCCTGGGACTTTTCGGCGGCATCGTGCCATTTTTTATCGGTCTTCTTGCCGCGGGAATGCCTGAAGATAATCTTTCGTTTATTATTTCTGGCGCACTCGGAATTTCTTTGCTCGTCATCGCTACATTTCCTCTCGCTCAAGCGCATCAAATTGATGAAGACCGAAGGAAGGGTGATAATACCTTTTCCGCAGTTTATGGCATCAAGGGCGTAAAAATGATTTTTGCAACCGCGGAGCCATTGGGAGTGATCCTGCTTGGGTATTCCCTCTTATCATTCAGTTTTCTTTATGCCGGGATAGGCATGGCTCTTGGTTTGCTGGGGGGCGGATTTCTTTGGGTTTCCCATGTGCGCAACATAAAAGGGGGTATGGATGAGTATCGTAAAACGATGCGGCTTAAAATCTATTCTGGACTTGGACTGAACCTATTTCTTCTCGCTAGTATTTTGTCAAAAATAATTATGATGGGAACCTTTAGCTGAACGAAGAATACGCCGGAGACTCTCTGCACCGTACACGAGGCAAATAGCCTGCTGGATACCGCCGAGCACGTACCCCAAGGTCGCGCCTCATATTAAAGATGCGATCGGAGGCCCGGGTTGTTTGTAGCCGCTCATCTACTTTTTCTCTTCGCTCTGGTGGCATGTTGTTTGCCTTTAGTAGAAAGAGGGCAGTAGAGCAATCTTTAATCGTGGTGCCTCGCGATTAGCGCGGAGTCTTGTCAACTCCGCGGCTGCCCCTACTTTTCCATCATAGATCAGTATTAATCATGAAATGGGGAATATCGCTTTACTACGTTTAGCGACAAGCGTGATGGGGCTAGCCCCGACTTTCAAGCTCGGCTGTGAGGGGTCGAGTTCAGCTTTAACCGCTTGATCGCGCGTTTTCCTGTATCGGTAACTCAAGGTTGCGATTTGAGCCGAGAGAGCAGTCCACTCACGCTGTCATGGATACTTGAGAAATAAACCCGTAAGACCTGTTGTTCTTCGCATGGCTCCAAGCTGTGACGAAAGCCGACGACTCTCCTCTGGCGTGTCGATTTATGCTTTTTGCAGGTGAGGGTCGCGCCTTCCAGTATCCTCAGCGCTTCTAATACTCGCACTGCTCAAATCCTCAATCGGCTGGCTGCCCTTAGGGTGGACTAACGTGCGTGTCCCATTTGTTGGATTACTACTGCGATTATTCCCAAATCCCAGACAAAAATCCGAACTATTTTTGCTTGGCACAGTGTACTTCATCCCATGTGTGTTTTGGCATAGCGGTTGCTCCCGATGATTACCGAAAGCATCTAGCAGAGTTGAGGTATATGAAACAAAAACGTCTTCAGCTTAAATGGGAATTGGAGACCTTTAACGAACACGGAAAGCGCACAAAAGAGACGGTTCGCGATTATGGATGGTATGTAGATGATCCGGAGGCCAAAACAAATTGGGTTTGCAATTGGGCTTCCCTCAACAAAGGAGGGGATCATCAGTCACTCTATATCTCTGCAATAGAGTTACAAACATTTGTTAAAGCAATGCCAAAAACACTATGAGTAAAAAACGGCGGGGGTAGGTTCGGCTCACACACAAAAACAAATCCAGGCAAAAGGTCAACTGAAACGCCGTGGAAGTCACCATTCTAATGCCACTGCCAATTTTTGATGGCTTTGTCGATAAATGCGACAAGGACTCACGTGAATTTGCGATACTCGAAAGTGGCGTCGTTATCCGAATATCCAAAGTAAATCATTTCGAACATCTAGTAGAAATTCCCTGCGATATAGTAGACGCAGACAGACTTCTTTTCTTAGCCACCACAGTCTATCCCGAAGCCGTTGACGACATCGCAAAGGCTATCGCGGCTGCTCGTAAGTCAGCTTAGCACGAAGCTGAAGCAGGGTTTGGCGCGCCGCTGCGACTGCTGCGGCCTCGGCTGACGCGCCGGGCAAGACGGGAACCGTCGCCACATAGCGCGTGTAGCAATCTTGCACTGAGTTGACTGCATCAGACATTGCAACATGCATCATGGCCAATGTGCGCGACCAAGGGTTAGCCGTGACTTTCGCAATCTTCATGACCTCAATAGCAGTCTGGTTTTAGTCGGTGACGGTATCGGCACGCGCGGTGCCGGTAGCGACGGCGATGAAAATAGCGATCGCGATAACAGTAGAGTGCTTCATGATGACCCCCTTCTGCATGAGACCATGACCAATATTTTCGGAGCACGTGGAAGGCGCCCGAGTAATACCAGTTTACAATAATCAACCGGTGACGGGATTGCTGTCTAAAATTGACCGTACTTCAAAAGAAACTAGCGCTTTCCATCATGCTTTATTCTGCGGCCAGCAATGTAAGTGGAACCAAAATAACTTTGAACGACCACGTGAACAGCGCCTAAAAAAAGAGCTGAACGCTTAACGAAACTTGCTAAGAAAAATACGCTCACGCAACAAGAACAATGCGACGTGGATAGTTTATGGGCCGGAAATTCTTTGAAAACACATTTAAGCCGGACATTTTAGCTGGGAAGGGTCATCCGCGCTTTCCCGACAATGTTAGAGAGCGCATGAAGACTCCGCGTCATAGGGATTCGTAAAAAAGATCTGCCAGAACTTATTTTTTTGGACTTGGGCTTTGGCTAAACTGGCAGCGATTTTTGCATCTTCGCCCATCTCTCCCTCTGCGCAGCAGCAAATTTTTCTCCTAACAACCGCGCTCATTGTGCGCTTCTTTCTCGATGACAATCCATTCGACGATGACCCATTGAGAAAAGTGCGCAGGTATTTGTTCAGTGCGTCGATTCGTTCTCTAACGGTTTAGTTGCTGAGCAATTGGTCAAGAATCCATCAGTTTGCAGGAAATTTTGTGATACTTTAGACAACGGCTGACACGATTTGTATCTGCCCTTGACGATGCAAAACCGGTTCGGTTACCATAGCGATATTCATAAGGAGAATCGCTATGGCCCAAGCAAAGCTGCGTTTCACGATCCTTGGCTTTTCATTGATTCTGGCAATATTATCGGTGGGATCTTTAGGGTTGGCAGCCCAATCGCAATCCGCAGCTGATGACGACGATACGCTGGAGCAGCGGCTTCCGCCGGGGATCAAAATCCGTGCTTTCATCCACAGGCCACGGGTCGTACAACATAACCACCTGGGCACCTGCACGACGACGAACCTAATCCTACCGTTACAGACTATGAAGAGACCGGCTGGCATCTCCCAGCAGCAGGAATTACCTGGAAACTGAGCGAATCAACGGTTCCGGCTAGCGTCGGCCTTTCTGGCGCGTATACTGCGGTTCGAAATTCGTTTGCGACTTGGAACAACGCCGATAACGGCAAGCGCTTTTTTGAGGGCGGACAAACGAACGCGAAAAATACGAGATTAGACGGCACGAATGCGATTATGTGGAAGAGGCTCGCACCTTCGACCATCGGCGTGACTTACGTCTGGTACAGAACGAGCACCAATGAAGTTGTAGAAATCGATACCGCCTTCAATAGCCGTTATCCTTGGGCGATTTTCGACTCTAACGCTGGCGAATGTCAGAGTAGCCCCGATGCTTATGATGTCCAAAACATAGCGACCCATGAGTTCGGCCATTGGGTCGGCCTTGACGATCTTTATAGCGATTCGGATAAAGATTTGACGATGTACGGTTTCGGCGCTGGGGGTGAACTCAAAAAGCGCACCCTCGCGGCGGGTGATATCGACGGAGTTAACGCCGTTGCGCCATGATCAAAAACTGATTACCTATACGTATGCTCTCGTCATCATCCAAAGAGCGCTGGATAACCCCTGCGCTCTTTGTTTTTTTGGGCTTAGAGTTTATGATTTCCGCGCCTGCTGCTATCGCTCAGAGCCAGCGTCTATCTCTCGAAGATCTCGCAAAATCAGCAGATGTCATAGTGATGGGCCGAATCGATAAGGTATCGAGTCAGGCAACACCGAACGGTCCAAACATCGCAACGCAGATCGAAGTCACTGTTATTGAAGAATGGAAAGGGCCAAGAAGATCTTCTGTGATCATAAATCAGCCTGGAGGATCGGCTGGCGAATTGACGCAGGCCGTACCCGGAACGCCTCAATTTACTGTTGGTGAAGAAACCATTCTATTCTTGAAGGGGAGTCGGAACGGTCTTTACCACGTGGTTGGCAATAGGCAGGGAAAGATTCTGGTAAAAACAGATCCCCAGACGCAAGAACAAATTACCCAAGAGCTATCCGGCAAAACTCAACCGCTGGATGAGTTCGTTAAAAATCTTGAACGTGTGTTGAGATAAAGCTAGGCTCGCGACCGCTTCGACTTCGTCCGCCTCGCCCTTTGCGCAGCCGCAAGTTTCCTTTTCGCCGCCGCGCTGATCGACCGCTTCTTACTTGTAGCGCTGTCGCTCGTAGAGCCGTCGAGAAGCTGCGCAGCCTTTGATTCAGACCGTCGATTCGTTCTTTGATCGAGGCAGCGCGTTTAGTTGCTCTGGTGTTAGATCCATTAGGGTCATGTTGGCAGTAGATACATCAAGGCCGCTCTAAATCAAGCAACTTAAGTTGTCTGAGTGCGCCACGCTTCACGCGCTCGGTTGATTCAACACCGATCTTCGGCGTGTCCCATTCCCATCCACAAGCGCGAAACTCGCCAACAATAACGTCAGCAAGTTCTTCCAACCAGTGACAATCTTCCGCACTTATGCTTTCTCTTGCACGGCGCATCGACTTCTCATCTCGTACCAACAACTGCTCCGGGATACGGTCTGCGTCCGAACTGCATAGCTTTACCACACGACACAATGCGACAGCGCCGTACCAGAACAGATAATCTACTTTCACGCGTGAGAGAATCTCGCCGTCTCCAAAACGAGAAACTACAAACGGATGGCGTACCCAGGCTCCTGGAGCTCGCCAACGCTAAATTCTCAGGTTCTTGGTCGAAGGGCAGAGCTTGACCTTTGGAGAGTGCCGCGGCAATCGCTAAAGCGGTATAGCTCTTGCCGATACCGGGATCACCGTCGAACAGCGTTAGCTTTCCGCGCGGAATGCGGTTCTTCCAAAGAAACTCAGTTTGCTCTTCTTCGATCGTCGTCATCGTTTCGAAAAGTGCTACATTCGCCGGCTGCTTGTCATTAGGCTGTGCAACGCCCATAACCGTGGCGTGCTGTTCAAGCTCGTTGACAATACGCGCTTCAAACTGAGCGCTGCTCATGTCAACGACTCCACAAATCCGTCAATGTTGTCTCGTTGCAGCCATGAATCCACCACCTCGGTTGGATTGTTGAGATCGTCATCCAAGTCGCAGAGAATTGCCCATTGGCGAATTAAGCTTGCTTCGTGGCTCACGATCGTGGGCCGATCCAGCGCTGAATTAAGCTCCTTGCGAGCCATGGAGCAGATACGAATTTGATCGCCGATCTCTAGCAGTGCATCCCTGAGTTGTTTTGAGGTAGCGCGGGCCCAAAGCGCGATCTGCTTGGCTTGGTCGCGGCGCTTAAGTCTCTCGGGATCCGGTTGGAAGTTTTCTACTCCAAGCTTTTTGGCGGCTGTCTTGAAATCGACGTTCTCGATTTTTTCGATAAACTTGATACGTCACCGCCTGCATGGCAGCCATGGCAATAGAAAACCTGCTTATCCGGATTGACAGAGTACCCGTTCGTCTATTTGCTCTTTTGGACAGGAATGAGGCCGTCAGAAGCCCTGGCGTTGCGCTGGGAAGATATCGACCTAAAAAATGAATTCCTGTCAATATCGAAGTCGCGTTACAAGAACGACGAAAACGCCACCAAGACGGCCCATAGCGAGCGCGATATACGGCTAATGCCGCATGTAGTCGAGGCAATAAATACCGCAAAGCCTTTGCACGTCGGCATCGACGAACACGTTTTTAAGAACCAGGAAGGCCAACTGCTGAACTTTCACACTTGGCGGGCTGGTATCTGGTACCGAATACTAAGAGGCACCGGCATCCGCGAGCGCAAGCCCTACTCTACCCGGCACACGTTCATATCGGCGGGCTTGAGCAATGGCGTCAACATCAAGTGGCTGGCGGAGTATTGCGGCACATCCGTGACGATGATCGAAAAGCACTATGCCAAGTACATCGGCGGCGATGTTGAAGAGCAGTTTTCAAAGCTTTTAGGGGTCAAACCCGAAACCTTTACCGAAACCCAAGTAAAGGCGACAGGTACCGACCCCGATGAAGTAGTTGAAAACTATGAGGAAGAAGTTGGTGG
>CAVYTU010000016.1:0-189316 GCA_963771465.1 uncultured delta proteobacterium | reverse complement strand
AAAATGGCTAGACGGGTTACCAAGAATCTGTTTCCGATGGGACTCTTTAAAACATAGGGCTCAAAGGCGTTGGATTCGCGGCTACCCAATATCACCACGACGTTACAATTCGCGCGTTGATCATTCCGAAACAACTTGAACGTTTTGAACGGCTTGAACGATTGCAACGTGCTTATTTTTAGGTCGTAAGTTTCTTATAGAGTTGCGGCAATCGCCGCGGCAACAGACTCACGTCGGCGAGGACTTCATAGCTGAAGTCGTCCATCATCGCTCTCAGATAATCATTGCCCTCTTTGTCGACCGTTAAACAAAATGGATGAATGCCTTCACGGCGTGCTTCGATCAGCGCCATACGCGTGTCTTGAACCGCGTAGGCTTTTTCCGCGCCTTCCTGGGAGTAGCCGCGGTCCTGCGGCCGGCCGTCGCTGATGAGAAAGAGAAACTTCGAGCGAGTTTGCTGCCAGCGCAGCTTCGATGTCGTGTGGCGAATCGCCGGTCCCATCCGAGTAGCATGCAGTGGACCAATGCGGCCAAAGCGCTTGGCGATGTCCAGATTGAACTCCTCGGCAAAATCTTTGATCACGTAGAACTCGACGTTGTCGCGGCCATGGCCGGAAAAACCGTAAACGCCGTAGCTGTCGCCGATCGCCTCGAGGGAATCCATCATCAGCACGATCGCTTCTTTTTCCACATCGATGATGCGCCGCTGCATGCGCTCCGCCATCGGTCCCGCACCCGAGAGAGGCGGCGTCTCGGACATCACGGACTTGATCGCTTCGCCGGTGGAACCGCTCATATCGAGCAAGAATGCCACGGCGACGTCGCGCTCGATCTTGTGCTGGCGCCAGAAAATCTTCTCCGACGGGCTGACACCGATGCGCAGATCGGTCATCGCCTCGATGGCCAAGTCCAAGTCGTGATCCGAACCGTCCGGCAGCCGTTTTTCCTTGTGATAGATCTCCGGCACCACCTGCTCGAACTCGCGGCGAATCTGCTGCAACAGTCCCGCATGACTAAGCAGTGTCTCGCGGTAGAACGCGAGATCGCCGATGCCCATCGTCTTCTCGTAAACTTTGCACCAGTCACTGCGATAACTGCTCGCCCGCTCATCCCACTCGTCGTAAACAAAAGTATTCGGCTGTGTCGCCGACAACGGGCCCGTGTCGTCGTCATGTTGCGGCGACGGCCGCCGCGTCACGCTTTGCATGCGTGGATCGCGCTTGTCGAGCTCACGCAGCAGATTCTGCACCATCTGGCTGGTCTGCGGGTCTTGCTCGTCGCCGTCTTCGTCGGAATCGCGCGGCTTCGGCGTGCGCTGGCTGCGCACTAGATCGGCGAGCTCTTCCGGGGTCAGAGACTTGCGCTGCTCGCGCGAATTGGCCTGCACCTGGGTCAGCAACTGCGCCAGCTCTGGTCGAAAATCGCCGCGATAGTCCACGCCCTGGGGCGCAAGATATTCCCGCTCTCGACCCTGAAGTTCGGGCAATCCGTGATTCGCGGAACTCGGACTCTTGATCTTTCCAACGGCTTGAACGAGTTGAATGTTTTGACCGGCTTGAACTCTTCTGTTCCAGATCCAGAATCGCGAAGTCGTCTTCATCGAGATAATCGTTCTTCACCTTTGCCAAACGCGCATACATCCTGAGCGTCGCCTCCGCGGCGTCTTCCACGGTGGCGCCGCTCTCGGCAATGAGTCTCATCATCGTGCGAATGTCGCCGGCAATTTTGCTTTGCTTTTTTGGGACTCGAACGCCATCCGTCTGGCCGAGACTCAGGCGCATCGTGAATTCGAGCAAGGCTTCGCGCGCCGGCAGAAAGATGATTTCTTGACGCAACGCCAAAGTGCGCCGGCGCATTTCACGATAGGCGGTCGCGATGCCACGGTATTCGTGCATGATGCGCGCTTCGATGCGCGCGCTTTCGACGATGGAAAAAATATCCAGCGCCAAGCGCTTATTGGGAAATAATCTAAAAAACCGCGTTAGCTCCGTAACGGCGGCCTGCTCGTGGTGGCCTTCGTGGCCATGATCGTGATCGTGATATTCCGGCGGCGGGGCAAGCTTCGGCCGTAAATCGTTGAAGCGCGTCGACGGCCGGTCAAACTCGAAATCGAAGCTGCCGAACTCGATGTGGCCGGCCTGCTGCGTCAGCATGACCTTGAGAAAATCGAAATTATCGGCGTGCGCTTCGAACCGTTCCACTATACCGGGCAGAAAAATCGCCGCGCCGTCGCTGGTCGCCACGTCGTTTTTTGACCAGCCGATGTTCTTGTCGACCAGCGCCTGCAAATCCTGCAAGTCGACACTCCGCTCCGTCAGCGCGTGGCAATAAAGCCGCAACATCTCCCGGATCGGCGCTAGTTCAACGGCGGAGGAATCAGACATGGAATGGTTGACCGCAAAGAACGCAAAATAGGAACTGAGTGCAAATCCCTTTGCGCGCTTTACGGCTATGCTTTCTTTGGCATGTTCACGGGAAGATTGCTGCGACGACTTCTTCCAGGCTGCGCTGCACCTGGACATCGTCGGTGATGCCCCAAGTTACCGCCACATGACAGGCGCGCCGCGGCGCGATGCCTTCTTTGATCAAGCGGCCGGCGTAGATCAAGACGCGCGTGCTCGCGCCTTCTTTCAAACCATGCTCGCGCAGATTGCGCACCTTGTGGCCGAGCTTGGCCAGCTGAACTGCGTTGGCTTCGTCAACGCCAGACTCGTGCGCGATGATTCTCGCTTCGCGCTCCGGGTCGGGAAACTGAAAATCCAGCGCGACGAAACGCTGGCGCGTGCTGTGCTTCAAATCTTTCAAAACATTCTGGTAACCGGGATTGTACGAGACCACGAGCAAAAAACTATCCGCCGCTTCGACCACCTCACCGAGCTTGTCGATGGTCAACAAGCGCCGATGATCGGTGAGCGGATGAATGATGACGGTGGTGTCTTTGCGCGCTTCGACGACTTCATCGAGATAACAAATGCCGCCGACTTTCACCGCGCGCGTGAGCGGCCCGTCGATCCAACGCGTGCCGTTGGCGTCGAGCAGATAGCGCCCGACGAGATCGCTCGCGGTTAAGTCTTCGTGACAGGCCACCGTAATAAGCGGCACGGCGCCGTTGGCGGACGCGCCGTTATTTGCACCGGTGGCGCCGTCTTTGACGATGGTCAACGGCTGGCCGAGTTTCCACGCCATATACTCGACGAAGCGCGTCTTGCCCGTGCCGGTCGGGCCTTTGAGTAGGACCGGCACGCGCTGGCGGTACGCCGCCTGGAAAATCTCCACTTCGTCCGACGTGGGCACGTAAAACGGCTGCTCTTTGACGATGTATTCTTCGATGCGATATTGCGGGGCTTGTGGTGCGGTCGACATTCGTGATTTCACTCGTGAGAAATTATTTCGCAAACCGTAACCGATGGCCTACCCACTGTCAAACCGACGGTGCTGCCGTGCCTTGACGTTTTTCCGAGAAGTGCGAAACCCGATTTGTCCGTTGCCGCGTTGACAGCTTGCGCGCTGTGGCGCTACAGTACGCTAAATTTCGCCCGAGGAGAAAACCATGGCCGAATCACATGCTGTACCTGAAACACCTGAATTGCTGGCGCTGCACGCGCGCTTGGCCGAGCACTCCCTCAGTGGACATTGGCAATCGCGCGAGCAAAATCCCGATCTTGTTCCCCATCTCTGGCCGTGGTCGGTGATCTACTCTTGTCTCATGGAATCGGGCGAAGTCGTCAAGCTTGGCGGCATCGGCGATGCGGCCAACCGACGCACAGTGCAGCTCGTCAATCCTTCGCTGACAAATAGGAAAGCAACTTCGCGCACGCTGCAGATGTCGATTCAATTGGTCAAACCGGGCGAGCGCGCCGAATGCCACCGGCACACGGCGGCAGCGCTGCGCTTCGTCGTCGAGGGCGACGGTACCGGCTACACCAATGTCGAAGGCGAAGAAATGTTGATGGAACCCGGCGATCTCGTGCTGACTCCCAACTGGACTTGGCACGATCATTTCAACTCGAGTAAAAACAACCTCGTCTGGCTCGACGTGCTCGACGCTCATCTCACCCGCAACCTGGACGCCGGTTTTCACGAAAGTTACGGCGAAGGCCCGGCGCAGCCGATCATCAAACGCGACGGATACTGTAAACATCAATACGGCGCGATCCGGCCGCGCATGACCCACGTGAGCAACGCCGCGTTGCCGTACAACTACAAATGGCGCGATACACTGGCGGCGTTGAATGAAGTCGCCGCGAGCGGCGAACGCAATCCGCACGACGGCGTCTTGCTGGAATACGCTCATCCGCTGACCGGCGGCCCGACGATGCCGACCATCGGCTGTTGGGTGCAAATGATTCCACCGGGGGAAAGCACCACAGCGCACCGCCACACCAGCAGCACGATCTATCACGTCGTCCAAGGCGAAGGATTGGCAAACGTCGGGCCAAAGAAAGGCGCCGGCAAAAATCTCGCCTGGGGCGCCCATGATTGCTTCTTCGTGCCGTCATGGAACTGGCACTATTTCGAGAACAAGTCGAAGACCGAGCCAGCGATTATTTTTTCCGTCACCGACCGACCAGTACTGGAAAGCTTAGGTCTATTCAGAGACGAAGCGGCGTAAGGAATAAAAAGCTCGGCCGAGATCCCTCGCCTTGCTCAGGATGATAATCGCCTCCGGTGTCATTCTGAGCGAAGTGAAGAATCTCGACCGAGATGTTCTAACGATCGTACTAAGTACCCGCCCCGCCTCTAACTACAAATTCCAACTCCTGCTGTGATGAATCTCAAGGATCCGGTTCTGCAGACCTACGTTATCGCGGCGTCATTGATGGGCTTGAAAATGATGCTACAAGCTTGGATAACCATCTATCGAATGATCAAGGTGAATGGCGGCTTCTTGCATCCCGAAGACATCAAGAAAACGCCCTTCAATCCCAATCCCAGTCCAGACCAACTAAACCCGAACCCCTACGTCGAGCGTTCACGAAGTTTGCACCGCAACGACATGGAAAACATTCCGATCTTTCTAGTCGCCAGCTTTTTGTTTACGCTGACTCAGCCGGCGCTTTGGGCCGCGCAAACTCTGATGTACGGATACGTTGTTTCCCGACTGCTGCATTCGTACGCCTTAGGAACCGCTAAGACTCATGATCTAAGAGCCGTATTTTTTACGATCGGTTCACTCATCGTCATCGGCATGAGCCTGTACACGCTCGTTTTTGTGCTCAGAGGTTAATAAAGCAGCGGGGTGCTGTGAACGCCAAGATTTCTTTAGCCGTGCCAGACTGCGTAATCTCAAACGAATACGGCGCCGGCGACACGCGCGCTCAGTTCGTCGGCGGGATTACTGCTAATCCATGCCGCCGACCGACTTCGACGAGTTTCCCGAAATCCGGTTTGTCCGGCGAAATCTCGCGGTCGAGGTCGGTGAACATCCGCGACGCGCCTTCGCGCGAAGTCATCGAAATCATTTCGCCACCGCCTCTACCAAACCGGAACCAATGAGTCGTTCCGGCGGGAAGGTGCACCAGCGTGCCCGGTAGGGCACTCATCTCGTCGCCGTCAATACCAAACGCGATCTCGCCCTTGACGACATAAAAAGATTCATCCCAAGGATGGTTATGCGGCGGCGGGCCACTGTTTTCGGGCCCCACTTGCAAGAATATTTCATAGCTGCCGGTTTGCGCGCCCGAGGCGAGTATGGTGATTTTTTCGCCCACCAGCGTTAAGGGTCGCGGAGCGTTTTCGGGCTTGACGACGAATGGTTTAGGCAAAGGAGTCCTCCATGATTTATTGAGCGGATCTGCGCTTGACACTTTGTCAGATGATACCAGTTATGTCGACGCTGTCTCAGCGAGCGTATATATATCATTGATCGGGTCTATTTCTGAAAATTCACCTCGAGATTATTCCGCTTACAGCTATAGCCCCACCGGACTCGCGTTCCGCGCCACCTTGCCGGGATAAGCGCCGGTGTGCTCGCCCTTTTCGAGTAGCACTTGACCATTCACCACAGTGTATTCGATTCCCGTGGCGAGTTGTTTGCGGCGCTTGGCGCCGCCCGGCAGATCGTAGGCTTCACCCGGTTCGAGCGGGGCGATTGTATCGGGATTGAACACCATCAGGTCTGCCATCATGCCCGGCCGTACTAGACCGCGGTCATACAAGCCGAAAAGCGATGCTGATACGAAGGTGAGCTTCCGGATCGCGTCTTCCAGCGACATAATCTGCTTTTCACGAACCCAGTGGGACAAGAGATATGTCGAGTAACTGTAGTCGGTGCGAAAAACTACATGTGCGCCACCGTCCGACTGACCGACGACGGTGTATGGACTCGTGAGCAAGGCTTTCATCGCTGCTTCGTCGCAGTTGACTTCGCGCCGTTCGAATTCCGTCTCCAGATTTTCTTCCAAGGCGAGTTCTAGAAACGTGTCGAGCACGTCTTTGTTCTGCTCCTGTGCGATCTGTGCGACGCTCTTCCCCTTCAAATGTTGGTTCTTCGCCAGCGCCGGTTTGAAGACAAACTGCAAATCCCAGCGGCGTGTGAATTCGCCCACGCGACTGGGATCGCGGGGCGTCTCGACGGCTTCAAAATGCAGCTTCGCACGGGTCGCCGGATCGCGGAAAGCTTCTTTGCGCATCTCCAGTGGCAGTAACATGACATTTTTCCACGTCGGCAGAGCGTCGAAGTGTTGCGCCGTCTTGAGCGTGTAGCGCAAATCTCCGGGCCGCGGCATGACGAACTGGTAGGCGCGATGCCCCTGGCGCATGAGACCTTCGACTTCGTCCAATTGAGTGCGCCATCGATCGGGGGCGATCGCCTGCTGGGTGATGTTGCCGTAGAAGACCGGGCAACGTGTGCTCTTGGCGACCGCCGCGCCGAGCTTACGGTCGCCGCCACATTGAATGACGCCCCGCCCGACCTCGTCGACCACGCCCGCCACGGCGAGAATCTCTGAGTCCGCCGCGAGATTGGACGGAGCCAGACGGCCATTCCAGTCAAAGTGGCGCATGTTGCGCTCGAAGGACACGCCCACAGCGCCGGCCTCGATGCCCTCGCGAACAATCGCTTTCATCGTCGCAATCTCTTCGTCAGTCGCGTGCCGCTCCTGGGACGCTTCGCCCATGACGAAGCGGCGCACGGCGGAGTGACCGATTAGCGAAGCGACGTTCATTCCAAGCTTCCGATCCAGCGCATCTAGGTATTGCGGAATGGTTTCCCATGACCATGTGACGCCCGCTTGAATCGCTTCCAACGGGATCGCTTCCACATGGGATAATACTCCGGCCAGATTCTCGCGATCTTCCCGGTGCGCCGGCGCCAACGCTAGAGAACAGTTGCCGATGACGACAGTGGTGATACCGTGATAGCAAGAGTAAGTACAAAGCGGGTCCCAAGTAACCTGGGCATCGTAGTGCGTGTGGTTGTCGATGATGCCGGGAGAGACCACCAACCCGTCCGCATCGATCTCCCGATGCGCCTTGCCGCTTATCCGCCCGATCTCAACGATCCGCCCGCCGCTAACCGCGACGTCACCGTGAAACCACGGCAGCCCGGAACCGTCGATAATCTTTCCATTCCTGAAAATCAGATCGTACGCCATCGTTCCTCCTATGCGGCCGGCAAATCCACCGGCTTAGACATCGTTGTTCTGGTCGAAAGTATTCGTTGACGCGCTCGCTGTCAACCTAAAATGAGTCGATGGCACACATGGAGACGTAATGAAGCTCACTGATAAGAGTCGACTTTTGTCGCGAGTTGGGCTAGTAGGAATCATGCTCATCGTCGCTTGATTGGCGTAGTAAAAATTTCACCTAGTCATCTAACGACAAACAGGAGGTCCCCTGTGAGTACATCTAATTCATCATTCATTAAATCAACGCTGAGCGCAGTGGCCGTGCTTGCGACACTTTCTGTCGATTGCAGTTTCGCGCAAGCGCCATTCTATCAGGGAAAAACCATCACCATGATCGCCGGCACCGCTCCCGGAGGCATTGGCGATAATCGTGCGAAGGCGGTGATGCCGTTTCTGCGCAAATACATCCCTGGCAATCCGGCCATCCTCGTCCAGTACATGGACGGCGGCGGCGGCCGGCAGGTGGGCAATCATATGTCTCGCGTTGCCCGACCCGACGGACTTACCATCGGCGCGTTCAGCAGCGCCGTCATTGGCATGGGCATATTGCGCGATAGCGGAGTGATGTACGACGTCGACAAGTATATCTACCTCGGCTCGCCGGAAAGCACGAGCCACAATGTGTTCTACACCCGCAAAGAAGCCGGCTTGAACAATCTGGAAAAACTTAGAGCGACCACCGGCGTGAAAGTCGGCGCCAGGACCGTGGGGCATAGCGCCTATACATCGGTGCGGTTGTTCACCTATTTCCTCGGCTTGAAAGACCCCAAGTTCATCCCAGGCTACTCGGCGCCCGAGCTGGATACCGCGCTTGTGCGCGGCGAAGTCGATGCCAGAGCGAACACGGCGACATCGATCTGGCAGCGCAATCCCGATTGGGCGGAAAAAGGGCTGATGGATTTTCACGCCATTTTAGAAGTCCCCAAAGGGTTCAAGTATCTTAAATTCAGCCATCTTCCCGAGATCGAGAGCTTTGCCAAATCAGAGAAAGAGATCAAGCTGCTAACCCTGGCGCGCCTATTTCGGCTGACCGGCTCGCCCTATGTATTTCCCCCGGGAACGCCGAAGGATCTGGTTGAGATCGTTCAAGAAGCGATGCGCAAGACTCTCAAAGATCCCGAGTTTCTACGCGAGCACCTCAAGATCGTCGGCGAAGAGGCCGGTCCCATGATGCCGGAAGAATTGACCAAAGCGATCCGTGATACGCCGCGCGACACCGAGACCATCGAGCTGTACAAAGTTTTCTCCGGCCCCGCGCCACTACCAGCGCGCTAGGACCAGGCTCGAGTTGCTCATAGATAGATGGAAGCGCAGCCTTGTCGTTTCATGATTTTCTTTCTGTTAATCGAATTTGCCGTGGCAAGCAATTCGCCGCGACGTTTACCCGCTGCGGCCTGACTGACGCCAGCTGCGTGAAGAAAAAATGGCGCCGAACTCGGTGACTAACGCCCAACGAATGGAGGTCCGTGATGAAAATAGCCAAACTATTCCTGTCATGCCTGGTAATTGTCATCGCGGTCCCGGTGCTCTCATCATGGCTAGAGGCGGCGAGTGTTGCGGAGATATCTCTCTACAAGGGTAAAGACCGGCAAAGCAAAATCGAGGCGGGCGCAAGAAAGGAGGGTGAGGTCGAGTGGTATACCTCGCTCTCGACCGAAGACTCCTCCCAGGTCGCGCAGCTTTTCGAGAAGCGCTACCCATTCGTCAAGATCAAGCTCACTCGCCTGACCTCTGAGCGCGCGCTACAGCGTTACCTCACTGAGTTTCAGGCCAACCGCTTCATCGCAGATATTATCGATACCAATGATTTTCAGATGGAGTTACCGCGGCGCAAGGGGACTCTGCAGGCTTTTTACACTCCATCGGTGGAGAAATATGACAAACGCTTCCTGCAGTCCCAGGGCTTTTGGGTGGCGAGCCGGCTGACGATGATCGTGTCCGCTTTCAACACCCGTATGGTACCGCCGGCTGAAGCGCCCAGGAAATACGAAGATCTGCTTAACCCGAAGTGGAAGGGCAAGATGTCGCTGGAGCGGGAGCAGACCGAATGGTTCATAAGCCTGATGGAGCATTGGGGCGAGGAAAAAGGTAAAGTCTTTTTTCAAAAGCTCGGCGGGCAAAATCCCAGCATCCGAAGCGGCCATAGCCAGATGGCGCAGTTGATCGTCGCCGGCGAGGACCCGCTCTCGCCGAACGCTTACAGCCATCACTATCCCCGGGTTATGGCCAAGGGAGCGCCGGTGGATTGGAACAATTTGGAACCTGTCATCGGTAAAGGCATCGTCTCGGCGCTGGCGAAAAACGCGCCTCATCCCCACGCTACGATGCTCTTTCTCGATTTCTTTTTTAGCAAAGAGGGAGGGCAGAAGGTGGTTCACGATGCCAACCGCATCGGGACGCACCCGGAGCTTCTTCCCGACCCGCCGCGACTGCGTCAGGGATTTGAATTTATCGTCGTAGATCCCGCCAAATACATGGACAAGATCACTCAATACGAAAAGCTCTGGCGCGATTGGGTTTTGGCGGGAAGATAATTTTTTCTCTGGTATTTTATTTTCGCTGCATGGTTTTAGAAAAAAACCAACAACAAAAGCCTGGTACTGTTTTCTCTTTTTGTTGGTTGAGTTTGGCCTAACTGGATCGTGACTGAGCAAACTGCCGTATGGAGTGCAGATCCATTACCCAGTCGCGCGCTGATCGGCACCACCCTTGTGACTTTGGCCGGAGCTCGGCTCGCTGGCGTGCTGTGCCCACGCGGAGATTGAATATCTGCGGATCGGTCACCGCTGACGAATAGATCGGCGTGCCGCACTCGGGGCAGAACGCTTGGGCGCGTTTGCCGCCGCTTTCCGCAGTCTTTACATAAATCTTTGGTTGTCCGCCAGATAAGCTAAACGCTTCCTTTGCCGCGGGGACACTCGTACGAAACGCAGACCCCGATAAGGTCTGACAATCCGTGCAATGGCATATGCCGGCCTTGTCAGGATCGACTTCCGCGACGTAGGTAATGTAGCCGCAATGGCATGCACCGTCGATCTTCATAAGCAGTCTCCTCCACGTGGTCAGTCAGAGAAGGGCCATTAACGTTGCGAGTGAGTCGCGCGCCGTTTGTTATGGCTCCGCCGTGTACGCTTTACCTCGCAATAAGTGCCAACTCATGGCCCGGAGCCCAAGCCCGATTAGTATTTGTCGATTATTTCCTGCTCTAACTTGGTGAGCTGATCGGTAATCGCTCGCTGGTCAATCTTCTCGGCGATTTCCCCGTACCCGGCTTGTTTGACCATCGCCGGAAAGCGGGTCTTGAGCTGATCCAAGGTCCAGCGCACCGGGTCTTCCACGCCCTCGTCTTTCATCTTGTGAGCGGCGCCTTCGCCGCCGGAGGCGCCGACGTGATAATGGGGATTCTTGTAAAAGCAATCGAAGCGCAGAATTCGTTTTCCCTCGTCATCCGCGCCGGCCGTCGTGATGTCGAACCTCAGCCCTTCATCGGTGCCGCCGAGGCCTTGTCGGTGAGCGACGGTCATGCGCATTCCTGCTTGCTCGATTATGATCGGATCAGTCTTTGCCTTTTCCATCAATCAGCCCTCCTGTGCAGTTAACTTCAATCTTGACTGAACGCATTACATCCATGCTCTCCGCCTGTCAAACCGATTTGAGAGCGCGTAAAGAATGATGGTGCTGGTCGTGGAAAAACGCAACCGTGAACATTTGCTCTCCGAGCGAGTCACAACCGATAAAGCTCCGCCGCATTTCTCCACAACACTCTTTCGCGGTCTTCGGTCGATACTCCCTTGAAACAATGATCGATGGTTTCCCGAGTGCGCGGCCAAGTCGAATTTGCCAGCGGAAGATTGGCCGACCAGAGAATCCGATCGGCGCCAATGTAATCGGTGAAGGGCGCGACGGGATCGTACCAGGCATTGAAGAAGCATTGGCGCTTGAACATTTGCAACGGCGTGAGGTCGTAACCCTCGCGGGCGAGACCGTCATGCTCGAACTGGTGATCGGCCCATTCTAAATAGAGCATGCCCCAACTGAGCGCGCTCTCGGCCAACACCAAGCGCAGTTTTGGATGGCGCAGTAAGACTCGCGAAAATGAGTAAAGCGAAATCACGAACACACTCGATACCGGCTTGGTCGCCGCATCCACTGCCGCGGCCAAGGCCGGCTTCATCTGCGGCGGCAGCGGCGACTGTAAGTCGGGCGACGCGCCGGCATGGAGACAGACCGGCACGGCCAACTCTTCGCACACCGACCAGAGCGGGTCGTATTCCGGTCCGCTGATATGGGGAACCTCACGCAGGTGCATAGGCAAGGACGGCAAGATCACGCCGCGATGACCGCGGCCCACCGCGCGCCTAATCTCGGCGATGGCCGCTTCCACCGGCCAGATCGGCACCAGACACTGCGGGACAAAGCGCTCGCTAACGCTCGCCCATTCGTCAATCAGCCAATCGTTATACGTTTGCACGCAGGCGATCTCCAAAGCGGAATCTTGCGCGCGGCCGAAAGTCTCTCCTGCCAAACCGGCCACCGTAGGGTAAAGCACCGAATAGTCGATGCCGGCCGAATCCATCGCTTTCAATCGCTCCGCAGGGGTAAACGCCGGCGCCGGCACATCGGCCCAGCGTTTGGGATCCTCATTGCGATCCGGCATCAATGCTCCGGCCCGAGCGGCGCGGCCATCGAGGAGCATTTGCCCATTGAAGATCCACTGTTCGCTGCCATCTTTTGCAGTGACCAAATGGGGTACTCGATCGCCAAACTTTTTCTTGAGCCGATCGACCCACAGGTTGGGCGTCTCCTGAACATGATCGTCAACGCTGATGAAACCGTATTTCAATTGCATGCAAACTTTCCTCTCTAAAAAAATTCACACCGGGCGCGAACGATACGCGGTAAAGGCGAAAATTTTTCGCCCCTACGATCAATTCGTGCAGACCTCGGCCTTTTTAGCTTTATGCCGGTAGAACCGCGTCGATCCTGTACAGCCGCACGGCGTTCTCATACTGCATTTTGCGCCGGTCCGCTGCCGGGACGCCTTTGAGGACGCGCTCGACCTCGCGCCAAGAATGCGGGTAGTAAGACGCCACGTGAGGAAAATCCGACTCCCACATGATGTTATCGACGCCGATGTCATCGCGCAGTTTGATGCCTTCGGCCTCAAACCAAAAGTTCACGTACATCTGCCGGCGCACAATCTCGCTAGGCCGCGTGGTGATGCCTTCGGTCCACAGGTGGCGGCTTTCCCACTCGTGATCGCAGGTTGCGATGACGTAGTTCAAGCTGCCGACGCCGGCTTCGGGAAACACACTGATCAAGCCAGGAAACTTTTCGGTAATCCCAGAAAAAATAAATTGCGGCACGATCTGCGCCGGCGTCACCGCCGACGTCGCGGTCTGCGCTGAGTGGGCCTGACGATGCGAATAGCCGCTCCACTTGCGCACCGATCCGCCTGCGCTCAACCCAGCCGAACCGTGAAAATGAATCGGCAACGCCAAAGCCTGGCAAACATCCCAAAGCGGGTACCAGTAAGGGTCAGTGATGTGCGGCAGACCTTTGGGCATCTGCCCCATCAGGTTAACGCCGCGATGACCCGCCGCCGCGGCGCGTTCGAACTCTCGTTTAATCACTTCCGGTGAACTCAAGTACGGCACCGCTGCTAATGGCAGATAGCGGTCACTGATGCGATACCACTCAGCAAGGATGTCATTATAGGTACGCACCACGTCCAGTTCGAATTCGACATCGCCAGGCTCGAAGTAAGTTCCACCGGGAGGGTTGGGAAACAACACTTCGGCGTCGACCCCGTCGGCATCGAGCATCTTAAGCCGCGCCAGCGGATCGTAGTACGCTTTGGGAATCTCTTCGTAGAGTTTCGGATAAGTCGGGAACGGCTCGCCCATCAACGCCGGGCAATTGGCCACGTCGTTGCTCTTCGGCTCGCCGTACACCGACCAGCGATCGACGCGCTTGCCGTTTTTGTTCGTTTCGACGATATGCGGTATGCGCTCGCCCCACTTACTCGCGGACATGCGCTTGGTGAAATCGTCGCGGTCAAATCCCGCATGGGAATCGGCGCTAATAAGTTTATGTTTGAGTTCCATTTGTCCTCCAAAAAAATTCACTATACGACAGTGTGTCGCCCGAATGAAGCGGTCATTTCTTGCCAATCGTCGCCAACAACTCGCCCCACTTCGCTTGCAGTTTCTGGCGATCTTCAGCGCCGAAGACATTCGTCTTGGCGAACTGATCGCGCCAGGCGAACGGCTTGCACGCGTTGATCAGCATTCTACCAACTGTCAGATCTCCCGCCGCGCGGCGCGCCGGCGACACGCGCGGATCGAGGTCAGCCGTCCACGCGTCACGCACGACATCGACCGCTGTCGTGGGATCGACGCGTGTGCACATCGCCCACAGCACTTCTTCCTGATTGGTCGGGTCGATATCGTCGTCGACCGTCACGTAATAAGTCTTCATATCGCCGTGGCGAAAGCCCGCTGCGGTGATCAGCGCTTGCTTGGCGTGGCCGGCGTAGCGCTGCTTGAGCGACACGACGGTGAGCAAGCCGTTGTAAAATCCCCACACGCCGGCGACATCGGTGATACCGGACCGTTCGAGATGCTCCCACAGATGCACGTAGTTGGTAAAGTTGCTCCAGTTGATCGGTCTGAGCGGCGGCGCGCCGGCGATGATCGGATTGTCGCGGTAGTAAATGCGCTTAATGCGCACGACCGCTTCCGGTCCTTGATGCGTGTAGTAGCCCGGCCACTCGCCGAACGGTCCTTCAATCGCAGTCTCTTCGCTCTCCGGCGGGATTTCTCCCTCGACGGCGATCTCCGACTGTGCCGGCACCGGTAATTTGGTTAACGGCAACTCGACAACATCTACCGGACTGTTGCGATAAGCACCGGCGAGTTCGTACTCTGAGGTGCCGAACGGCGGCGACATCGACGCCGTCATCCATGTCACCGGCTCGCAGCCAAACACGACGGCGACCGGCGCCGCTTTGCCGTCGCGCCAATACTTCTGCGCAAGAATTCGTCCATGCTTCTGCGGATTGATCCACAGACTAATTCGATCGCGCCGCTGAATCATCGCGCGATAACACCCCATGTTGACCCAGCCCTGCTCGGGATCGCGCAGGATGACCATATCTTGGGTACCGATGTAGCGCCCGCCGTCGCCCGGATGCCAGCGCGGCGCGGGAAAGCTTTCGATGTTGACAGCGTCGCCCTGCTGCATGTTGGAAAGCACCGGTCCGTCTTTCACCACGCGCGCGGCCATAGGCAGGGAGCCGGCGCGCTTGTCACGCCAACGGCGCAGCAACTCTAATGGATGAATATCGATCGGCAATCCCATCGCCAGCGCAAAACGGCGCAGCGTCCGGTTGGCATTGGCAGCGACACGGAATCCTGCTGGAAATCCGGCAAACTTATCGAACACGACCATGGGCCCATTTTTCTCGGCCGTAAGCTCGGTCAATCCACCAACGTCCAACTCCAAGTCGGCGCCATCGACATGCAGCACTTCGCCGACCTTGTCCGCCGCGTTAATGAATTCTTCAAGCGATTCGAACGCCATTACGTCTCCGTTAAACGCAGTAAGTCGTCATGACTTCTGACTGGCTCACTTAGCGCGCAGCGCCGCGTAAACCTTCTCCGCCGTGACCGGCAGATCGCGTATGCGCACACCGACCGCGTCTTCGATGGCGTTGGCGATCGCCGGCGCCACCGGCGAGATCGGATTTTCGCCGATGCCTTTGACTTTGTATGGACCGAGGCCGTTTTCGCTCGGCAAGAGCACGGTTTTGAGCGGCGGGATATCTCTGACCGTGGGGATTTTATATTCGCCGAAGTGCGCCACTTCGACTTTGCCGTCTTGCACCGGCAAGTATTCGATCAAGCCGTAGCCGACGCCTTGTACGACGCCGCCGTCGATCTGTCCTTGATGACCGACCGGATTCATGATCACACCGGTATCATGCGCGCTAGTTAATTTTCTAAGCGTCACCGCGCCGGTCTGTGGGTCGACAGCAACTTCGGCAACCTGAGCCGCGAAGGAGGTGACCGGCGAATGATCGTCATCGCGATTGACCGCTTCACCGTGGATGGCGCGGCCGACGCCCGTGAGCAATTCGTCCCAGCGCATGCGTTTATTAGTTTTCTTATTGAGTAATTCGCCGCCCGCCAACGCGATGTCCGCCTTCGCCCACCTTAATAGTTTTTCCGCCAGCGCGAATAGCTTTTCCCGCGCGTCGCACGCCGCGGTATAAGCCGCGCCGCTGGCGACCCGCGTGCCACGGCTGCCGCCGATACCGGAATCGAACGACGCGCCGTCATCGGTGTCCAGCGTGTCGATCGTAATTTCCTCTGGCGTGCAGGAAAGTTCTTCCGCCGTGATTTGCCTCATCGTGGTGTAAGTGCCGGTGCCTTGCTCGAACAGGCCGGTGTGAATCACGATCGAACCGTCCATGTTGAGAGAAATTTTCAGCGCGGTATTTCCGCCCCCCGGTCCGCGATAGCCCATGGCAACACCGCGGCCAACGTTCTTTGCTTTGGGCGCATCGTAACCCGCCGCCTTCATCGCCGCGGTGAGCGTCTCTTTGGCTCGGATAGCTTTGTAGTGTCCGCCGGTGAGCGTGATATCGCCCTCTTGCATTAGATTCTTCAAGCGAAATGCCGCCGGGTCCATGCCAACTTTGCGCGCGACACAATCGATGTGCGATTCCGCCGCGAAGAATCCTTGCGGCTCCCCCGGCGCGCGCATCTGGCCGCCCGGCAGATTGTTGGTATAGACGCGGGACGTGGAAATGCGCGCGTGCTCGGCGCGATAGCAGCCGGCGCCGTGTGCGATACCGCCGACCACGGCGCCCGGACGAAATCCGCCGTAAGCGCCGGCGTCGAGAAAAGCTTCCATCTCATGGGCGACAATCGTGCCGTCGCGCTTGACGCCGGTCTTAAGCCGAATCACGCCGCCGTGGCGCGGCGCGCCAGCGATAAATTCCTCGCGATATTCCATCACCATTTTTACCGGCCGGCCGGTACGCTGCGCCAGCATCAGACAGATCGGCTCGTCGAAGGGCGCGCCTTTGCCGCCGAAGTCACCGCCGATCGCCACCGGATTGACGCGGATTTTTTCTTTGGGAATACCGAACGCCTCGGACATGCTCTCTTTGAGCCCCTGGGGCACTTTGCACGGCGACCACATTTGAATCCGTTCATGCTCGTCGATCCAAACCAGACAGCAGTGCGGTTCGAGAAACGCCTGATGCACGCGCGGCACGGTGAAAGTATTTTCGACGATGAGATCGGACTCGGCGAACCCCACCGCCACATCGCCGCGGGTGAAAAGATTGCGCACGAACTGATTGGTCGGCCCGGCGAATTTTTCCGGCAGCCCTTTGTAGCTGTTCAAGTCAGGATGAATGATCGGCGCTCCCTCTTGCATCGCCGTGATCGGGTCGAACACCGCCGGCAGCTCTTCGTAGTCGACTTGAATCAGTTCCAGCGCATGCTCGGCTTGTTCCAAAGTATCCGCCGCGATCGCCGCGACACGCTCGCCCATGAAGCGCACCTTGTCCTGCGCCAGCACGGAAATGTCGCAATAACGCCGGCCATAAATAATGCCGCGCACGTCGTTGCCGGTCAGCACCGCGCGCACTCCCGGTGCCTTGGCCGCGCGCCCAGTGTCCATGCTCTTAATGCGCGCATGTGAATACGGACTGCGCAATGTTTTCGCCCACAAGGTGCCGGGCAGGAACACATCCGCGGTATAACGCGCCTCGCCCGTGACTTTGCCGGTATTATCGACCCGTGGACTCGAATGACCGACGACCTGATAGCTCATGTTGACCTCCAAAAAATACTTTCGTGATCGTGTTCGTGACCCATGCTCGTTGAATGCCTAACACGAAACACGAGCACGAACACGGTTATTTCAAATACCCCTTCTCCCGATAATACTTCGCCGCCCCGGGATGGAGCGGCACGCGCAGCGGACATTTTTCTGAGCCATTACACAACTCGCGCATGTTGATCGGCCGGTCGTCGTCGACGGGAATCATTTTTTTCTTCTCGTCGATGGTTTCGATCGCCGCGTAAGCGATGTTGTTGGGCAGCCACTTGTGCGTCACCAGCGCCCAACCGCTAAAATCGATGGTCAGCGCGTCGTCTTTTAGTTGCCGGTAACGTTTCTTCGGTAGCACGGTTCTGGAGTAACCCAGCTGCTCTAGCTTTCTAACGATGGCCGGTTCGATCGGAATGATCTCATAGCCATTGTCGAGCGCCAGATCGAGCCAGCCGCCGATGGTGCTCACGCCTTCGTCGAATACGGCGTTGATCGACCGCTTGGCGAGCGCCTTCATGCGCTCCGGTGCGAACGGCCGGCCGCACTCTTGCACCTGCCCGCCCCACTTCTTGATCTGTTCGAAGCTCAACCCGTAAAGCGAAAGAATCGTCGCGATAGTATAATAAGTCGCATTGTTGACGCCGGAGAATCGCGTCGATACATGCAACGGAATCTTACGCTGGACGACATCGTAAAGCGATCTCACGCCGAGACTTTTATCAACCACTAATGCGATGCGGTCCCATGAAGGGAAGCATCCGAGCACTCGCAGAGGCAGCTTATCCTGGTAAATCCCCTTACCCAGATAAGCCATCGCCACCATCGCCGACGGATTGATGTACGCGATATCAACCTTGCGCGTGCCGACTTCGACCGGCGCCAGCAGGCCGCCGTAAATATCGCCGTTGATGCCGATGCGAAATTCGTTGGTGCCACTCTCCCGCTTACCGGCGGTCAGTGAAATGTTTAGCTGTTTGGCCAGCCCATCCGAACATTTGGCAAAAATTCCCGTCGCAAGCTCCAAGCCAGTCGTGGCTCGGATCTGCGGCGGCTCAAGTTTCGTCATCATGATAATTTAAACCTTCAGCGCAAACCTTTCTTCTTCTCCAGCTCGGCTTTTACTTGTTGGATCATTCTGAGGTTCATCACCTTTTCAACCGCCAATTCGCCTTCAATCTTCAGCGGTAGTTTAATCTCGTACTCGATGATGTTCTTGATTCCCTCGGCGGATGGAATCCCGGGCACGCCGGGCGACACGGCTCGGTTGTAGCGTTTGATCGCCTCGATCAGCGCCGGTCGGGAAACACTGCCAATCCGCAGCCGTTTAAGCGCGACATCGGCCGCGGCGTCGACATTGTCGCGGATTTCCATCAACGCTTGAACCATCGCGCGCAACCAGCGTTTCACCTGCTCGGGATTCTCAAGCAATTTTTTGTCGGTGGTGGCAAAAGCCTGAAACGGGAAAGGAAACAAATCGCCCAGGAACGCCAGTGTGCGCAATCCTTCACGCTCCGCGAAGATCAGCGTGCCCGGATCGAGTATGGTTGCGTTGATCGCTCCTTGCTTGATCGCGAGGATGCGCCGGCTGGCGTCGGCTCCCATATTGATGCGGATGATATCGCTCGCGGCCAGTCCGGCTTGTTCGACGTAGGCGAGGATCATCCGGTCCTGGCTCGACCCGATGCCGCCCACGCCAACTTTTTTTCCCTTGAGGTCGGCAGCTTTTGCGATGCTCGGATCGGTCACCAGGTAGGAGGTCACCTTGTCGGTCTGGAAGAAAATCGCTTTTAGCGGCGCGCCGCTCGCCGCGGCGCGCATGGCGCTACCCCCGCCGCCGCCAAAATCGACGTTACCGCTCACCAAAGCCGCTGCGGCGACCGGACCGGCCAAAACCAAAGTCTCGTGATCGAAGCCTTCGCGCTGGAAGTACCCTTTGCTCTCGGCAACGTAAACCGAAAGATAATTGAGACTCGACTGCGGCACGACGGTGCGGATTTTTTCGGCGCGAAGCGGGACTGGCAGCAGCAGAAGAAGCACTAACGCGAACGTTGCCGCTCTGCTCCATCCATGGATTCCAACTTTCGCCGGAATGACGGAATCGGCTCGCCACCCATACTCGTCGATGACAAGCGCGATTACCGCGTTTGATCTGAAGCGAATAATGATCGCGGCGTTAAACGCCTCTCTGCTGTGCCATCTCTGTTGCATCAGGTGCCAATTCTCTTGTGGCTGAATTGCGCCAGTCGGCGCAAGCTGCAGGGTTACTGCGTCACTCATCCAACAGTTGCAAAACTTCTCTAAGCAAATACATGCGCGGCGCGTCCGCCGCCAGCGGCGGACCCAAGGAATCCACCGCCGCCACATTCGAGTCGCTAGAAGCCGCTCTTTGCCGCTGACCGATCAGCTCACGACGATTCTCGTTGCAGCGCAGCAAGTCGCGCAGCTCGCTCCACTCCAGCCAAAATACGTCTTCCGCTTTGGCGATGGCGTCGGCCTGGGCCAATCGCTCGCCGGCTTTGATCAACGCTGTTGTGATTAGCTCGCCGCCGCGCCGCCCGGTCAACGCCATCGCCTCCTTGGAAATTTTGCCGGCGCTGGCAGCGGTCTCCGCGTTCAGTTGCGCAACGTTTTGCTCCAACAGCAAACGCGGCACCAGAACACCGCGTATGACGGCGAACCACTGGTTCGCGCGCGCGCGTCTGAGCTGGCGCACCAATTCGGCAAGCTCCACCGACGCACCGGCAAAATTTTGCAGCTCCTCGAACCAGCGATTGTACCGCTCCACTTCCGGCTTGATCTGCTGTTCCCAGACGCGTTGAACATTGCGCGTGTAACGCAGGCTCTGGTCATGAATGTTGGCCAAGCGCTGCGATAGATTAGCTTCCGCCATCGCCGACGGCACCGCCGCCAGATAAACCCGGCCATTAATCAAGCGCGAGCGCACCGCGTAGAGCGGAAATTCAACGCTCTCTAACGCATAGGTCAAGCCGAACACCACGGCGTAGATCTCCAAGCTGTATTCCAACGGCCGCGGCTGCAAAAATAGTTTTTGCTCGGCGCGAAACCAGCTCAATTGATCGTCCGCCAGCGGTTGCCAAGGCTCACTGCTGATTGCGCCGAAACTCATGCTTTAAATTGTCGCGCTGGGACGCGTTCACTATCATATCACTTACAATAAGCAGCCACGTCAATGTAAATGGGTAAGCTGGCCGCCGCCTCACGCCACTCCCACCGCCACCGAGCGAATCGTATTCGGCCCCTCGTAAATTATCCGCCAATGCTCACCGCGATCCGCGCTCAGCCACACGGCGCCTCGGCTCGAAACATTCTCAGATCGCTGCCCTTGCGCCTCGCCGGTGCCAGCGTAAAGATGATCGGGATCGTCCGGATCGACGGCGAGATTCCAAATCATTCGCTCCATGCTCACCGGCAAGCCGCCGCTCAATTGCTGCCAGCTCGCGCCGTGATCCAAGCTGCGAAAGATTGCCGACTGCGCTTTCTCTTTGCGTATCCACGCCGGCGGCGTGCCATTGGCAGTGGTGAGAAACAAAGCCGGCGGTTCGCCGGGAAGCACCACTAGATCGTGGAAGTAGCTGCGATTGACGCCGCGCTCGGAAAACAGCCAATTGCGGCCACATTGATCACTGCGGTAAAAGCCGCGTGCCGTCGCGGCGTAGTAGAGATCTGCCTGATCGGGATCGCCTTTGACCGCGTGAATGTCGATATACTCGATGCCTTGAGAAATATCTTTCCAGTGGGCGCCGCTGTCGGTGGAACGCAGGATACCGCCATGTTCGAGACCAACGCACAGCACCCGCGGGTCACGCCCGTCGACATAAATCGATAGCACGTGGCTTTCATGAGGATATTGCGGAAACCACCATTTCTCTTTGACGCTCTCCGGCTGATTCTTCAGCGCGCTTAATTCCGCCCAACTATGACCGCCGTCGGGCGACCGAAATAAACTCACCGGCTCGGTGCCGGCATAAACAACTTGCGAATCGTTGGGATCGACCCCCACCGAATGAACATTGCCGGGCAGCGCCAGTCGCCAGGACTCGCCGCCGTCCCAGGTCGCATACAAACCTTCGCGAGTAACGCACGCATACGCGGCATTTTTGCCGCGCACGCTGGTCATCGCGCGGACAAATTTGCCCGCCAATACGTCTTGATAATGATCCCAGCCAAAGACCTCCTGAGTCATCAAGGTCAGACCGGAGTCCGTGCCGATGTAGAGCCGTTTTTTCGAGGACATAAGTATCCTGCGTTTGCAGACACGATATATACGCAGGCGAGATTAACTTCAGTCAACAGTTACTGTCAATTAACTATCGCCTTCGGCTCCTTCGTAGCGAATGGACCTCCCACACTTAAAGATGAAGAGAGTTCCGACTGTCATTTCGCCCAAGCAAAAAACCCTTCCTTCTCCACTTCGCGCAGCGCCGTCGTGTCGATAAAATTAGCCGCGCGCTTACCTTTCAGCTCGGCGATGCTCGCCTGCATGTCTTTGATATCCAAATCCAGCGCTGCTTCCAAGGGAAACATCGTGCGCGGTTTTGCCGCGAAGTAATAATGGCCGTCATAGAACTTGTCGATCAACTTGGCGTTATCCTCTCTCATATAACGGCGAATGGCGCGGTGAAACACTTCACGATTCTCCCGGCCGATACGCACCGCTTCGCCGAAGGCGCGGAACACCGCTTTTACTTGCTGCGGCTTAGTTCGCAAAAAATCCCGCGTGACGAAAAAATCGCCGCCCGACACCTCGACGCCGAGTTCTTCCGTGCCGGCAAGAATATTGAGCTTCACGCCGCGCTGCTCGACCCGATCGATATTGCTTCGGGTCGCCATCACCGCGTCCGCTTTGCCGCTGAGCATCATGTTGATGCGCTCGAAGGACGACGTAGTTCCCGTCGGCAACAGGGTCACGTCTTTTTCGGCATTGAACCCGAGCTTGGGCAGCAGCCGTTTGACCACGAAATAGTCACCGATGCCGAAACCGCCGATACCGATGGTCTTGCCTTTTAACTGTGACGCGGAAGTCAGCGCGCGTGAAACTAAACTGTAGCGTGTCGGCCCGATGGTCGCGACGATCACGACCGGCGCGCCGCGCGCCGCCGCGGTGACGGCGATGGTGCCGTTGGCGACCGCCATCTGAATCTCACCCGCCATCAGCGACGCGTTGTTGATCGCCGAGCCGCGGATGTTGACGATCTCAGCGCCAAGGCCGTGTTTTTCAAAGAGCTTTAGATCCTGAGCGATATAGAGCGGCGCGCGGCTTTCGGAAAGCGTGGAATTGGAAAGAAAGAAGCGCTCGAGTTTTTTCTCCTGAGCACCGAGCGATCCGAACGAAAGAGCGACAATCGCTATCGCAAGCCAACTACGCATTCGCTTGTCCTATCTGGAGATTGCGCGGGAGTCAAAAGCAGCGAGGTCGATGCGAGAAAGTGTTAGCCGGGATTACGAGGAAAATGAATGACAGTGCGTCGATCGAAGTGTGACCCTGGAGGAACGAAGGCACCGGCGCGAATGTATCATTTTTGTTTACGGCGTTCGCACAAGAGTCAACCTTTTCGTTGCTGATGTCATCAGCAACCTGTCCCGTTCGCATGTTCAAGGTACAACTGCTTTGCCTTCGTTCCGGAAGGGTTACGCCTCGATCGCTGTTTCACCGCGAATGATCCGGGCCAGCCGATTCGGCTCGTTCCGCCGCACCGTGAGCTTGACGAGAATAATCCCAATGAGACCGAAGGGTTAAATAATCCCAGCGGCTTTGAGCTCCTGAAGTTTCTCCTTGGAGAGTCCCAACTCGCCGCAGTAGATCGCTTCGTTGTCTTCGCCCAACTTGCGGCCGAGAAAGTCGACCGAACCTGGGGTAGTGGAAAACTTCGGTACGACATTTTGCACGATCGCTTCGCCGAGATCGGGATCGGGCACTCGCACCATCGCTTCGCGGGCGCGGTATTGAATATCGCGGAAGGCGTCTTCCATGTCGAAGACGGCGGAGTAAGCCACGCCATGCTTGTCGAAGTGCTCGATCACTTCGTCGCGCGTATGCTGTTCGATCCAGGCGCCGACGACACCGTTGCACTCGACTGAGTTTTCCACCCGCGCGGAATTGTCGATAAACTTTGGATCGGTGGTCATATCTTTGCGCCCGATCGCTTCGGCCAGCCGTAGCCAAACGCTCTGCGTGCTCGCGGCCAGAGTTAAATACTTGCCGTCCTTGGTTTTGAACATGGAGCTCGGCGCGACGTAAGCAACCCGGTTGCCGGTGCGCTTATGCACGAGCTTCATCTGATCGTATTGGATCGGGTCAAAATCTAAAAAGCGAAACACCGCCTCGAACAGCGCCAGATCGATGACCTGTCCCTCGCCGCCGCGCTGATCGCGGTGATAGAGCGCCATCATGATCGACAGCGACCCGAATATCCCGGCGATCAGATCGCCGAGCGGATAGCCAGGCGACATCGGCGGCCCATCAGGCTCGCCGATCAAATTGGTCAGCCCGCTCATCGCCTCGGCGACACGGCCAAAACCGGCGCGATTTCTATATGGCCCGGTCTGGCCGAAGCCGGAGATGCGCAGCATAATGATGCGCGGATCGATGGCGCGAATCACATCGGGACCGATGCCCCATTTCTCAAACGTCCCGGGTCGATAATTTTCCACGATGACGTCCTGGCCTTTGACGACCTGCTTAAATATCTCAGCGCCTTCCGGCTTGCCGAGATCGAGGGTGATGCAGCGCTTATTGCGCGACACTGACTTCCACCACAGCGGGATGCCGTTCATGATCGGCTCGAGCTTGCGTTGGCCGTCGCCGTATTTCGGATGCTCGATTTTGATCACCTCGGCGCCGAAATCGGCGAGCAGGACGGTTGCGAAGGGCGCCGCCACCATATTGCCGGCGTCGATCACGCGCACACCCTTAAGCGGTTTGTTTTCGCTCTTCGCCGTCAGGGGAAAATCGTAATGTTCCTTGATGTAGTCAGCCATTGAAAGCTTATTACCTCATCTTGGTGTCGGCGCATTCTACGCAGAAAATTTGGGGAAATAAACCAACCGCGGTTGACCGCCGCGGGCCGCCTGGCCTATATCCAAGCCAGCACATCTTATTCTGTGGAGGAAAAGAAAATGTCAGAACCAGCGAAGCTTGTCACCGGTATCGGCAAATGCAGAGCTGCACCGCATCCTCGTGCGCGGCTACGATTTGAAAAAGGAAGTGGTCGGCAAGATCACGTTTACCGATATGACCTCGCTCATACTACGCGGCCGACTGCCGACCGCCAATGAAGCGAAGATGCTCGACGCGCTGATGATCATACTGGTCGAGCATGGCATGGTGTCCCACGTCATCGCCGCGCGTTTAATTTATCACTGCGCGCCGGAAGCGATGCAAGCCGCGGTCGCCGCGGCGCTGTGCGGTGCCGGCAGTGTGCACCTAGGATCGTCGGAATGGTCGGCAAAAATGCTCGTCGACGCCCTGCCCACCGACACGCAGAATCCTGCCTACGATGAGATCGCGACAAAAATTATCGACGACTACACCACCCGCAAACAGCGCATGCCGGGCATTGGCCATAGAACTCACGCCGAAGGCGACCCGCGTGCCGAGACGTTGTTCAATATCGCCAAAGACACCGGCGTCTATGGAAAGTACTGCGAGCTAATCCAGCACCTGTCGAAACTCTCCAGTGAGAGACGTAAACGCTTGATTCCCGTAAACGTTACTGGCGCCATCGCTGCCATTGCTCTCGACATGGGTTACCCGTGGCAAATCAGCAAAGCCTTCGCGTTAGTCGGCCGCACCCTCGGCGCCATCGGCCATATCGCCGAAGAAATAAAAAAATCCCATGGCCACACAGATCGACGCCGCGGTGAAGCAAGCGATAGTTTACGAGCCGGTGCGCGCCTAATGAGAAATAAGATCGAGAATCGAGATAGAGATTTGAGATTGAGGGGATTGGGAGCCGACGGTCCCTATCTCAACTCTCCAGTCTCTATCTTTGTCTCGATCTCGCATCGATGTCCTCTTTCCATCTTTTCGGCTTTCTGTTGTAATGCCCGGCAACGAAGGAGACAAATATGAGCTATCAAAACATTCTTACTGAGCGCAGCGACAAAGTCGCGATTGTCACATTGAACCGGCCGGAAAAACTTAACGCCATGAGCTACGAGCTCGCCGCCGAACTCGACGAAGAGTTGAGCAAGATAGAAACCGACAGCGAAGTGAACTGTGTCGTTCTCACCGGCGCCGGGCCGCGCGCCTTTTCCGCCGGCGGCGACATCATGCAGATGGTCAAATCGACGCCCGAAGAGATGGCCGCGCGCAGCGATAAGCGGCGCGAGATGAATTGGCATCTGGCGACCTTTGCCAAACCGATCATCGGCGCGATCAACGGCATCGCTTACGGCGCCGGCGCGCAGTTAACGACCATGCTCGATATCCGCATCGGCTGCGAGAACACGGAAATCCAGTTTCTCGCCGCCAAATATGGCCGAGCGAATTCTACCTGGTCGCTGCCGCTGGTGGTCGGCCTGCCAAAGGCCAAAGAGCTGCTCTACACCGGCCGTCCGATCAGAGCTGAAGAAGCCGAGCGCATCGGTCTGCTCAATCAAGTTGTCCCGAGTGGCGAATTACTTGCCGTCTCGATCGCCATGGCGAAACTGATCAGCGAAAACGACCCGCGCATGGTGCAGGGCATCAAGATGCTGCTCGACGACTGTGTGGGCAGCCAGTATCGCGAACGCTTCGACGCCGAGCACAACGCGCGCAAAGGCAAGATGAAAGCCAACTCGCCGCGCGAAGGTTTCAAAGCATTTTTGGAACGAAAGGGAATCCACTAGATGCATCGAACACGTAAAGACTTCTTCAAATTTTCGTTCCGTCATTCCGGCGCATGCCGAAATCCAGGTTTCGAACCCATCCCCACTAACTACAATCTGGATACCGGCTTTCGCCGGTATGACTGATTTATGAATTAAGAGCGCAGCCATGTCCGTCAGCGTCGCCGAAAACGAACTGATCACCCACGTCGGCCCCGGCACGCCGGGCGGCGAAATGATGCGCCGCTACTGGCATCCCATCGGGTTCGCCAGCGAATTCAAAGGCCGGCCGATTCGGCGCCGACTGCTCGGCGAAGACTTGGTCATGTTCCGCGACGATCATGGCAAGCTCGGTTTACTCACGCTGCGCTGCTCGCACCGCGGCACATCGCTCGAATTCGGCCACATCGAAGACGGCGGACTACGCTGCTGCTATCATGGTTGGCTCTACGACGTCGACGGGAAAATTCTCCAGATGCCCGGTGAGCCGCCGGACAGCACTTACAAAGACCGCATTAAGCAGAAAGCGTACAAACTCGAAGAGCTTGGCGGCATCCTCTTCGCCTACCTCGGCCCCGAGCCCGCGCCGCTGTTGCCGCGCTGGGATGTCATGGTGCGCCAAGACGGCGTGCGCGCGCTGGCCGGACGGGTGATGCACTGCAACTTTTTGCAGACGGTGGAAAACAGCGTCGATCAACATCATTTCAAATGGCTGCACCGCACGCCCAAGACGCGCGATTGGAGCGATGAGAAGCTCACCTCCGATGCCTTCGAATTTGGCATCAAAGCGACGTTCACGCGCACGGTCGCCGAAGGTTCGTTCATGACCAAGAGTTTTTTCCTATTTCCCAACATGAACAAGGTCGGTTACCACTTGAACGAAGATCATCCCGCCGCCTTCGCCGCGACCCACGAAGGCTACGAGGCGCTGCGCTGGCGCGTGCCGGTGGACGATACGAATACCATGCACTTCACGCTCTATTTCGCGCCCATCGTCGACGGCAAAGTCACGGCGAAAATGCCCAAAGACCAGCAAGCGGAAGGTTTAGGCGACAGTATTCTCGGCAAGTATCGTTGGGACCAAGAAACCGGCTGGATCGCCCGCGGCGATCAGGACCGCTGCGCCCAGGAAAGCCAAGGCCCGATCTTCGACCGCAGCGGCGAACACCTCGGCGTTTCGGACGAAGGCGTGATCTTGCTCAGGCGCATGTTCAAGGAATCCATCGACGCCGTGCAGAACGGCCAGGACCCCGTCGGCGTCGTCCGCGATCCGGAAAAGAACAAGATGATCACGATTGTACCCGGCGAAATCCAGGTGGCGTAATAAATGTTTTGTTAATCGCGAATTTTTCCAATTCGTCATGCCGGCGAACGCCGGCATCCAGGTTCGTTCGACTTGACCTGCAAGTAAGAAAGTCTAGATTCCCGCGTTCGCGGGAATGACGAAATGGCACGCGCCTGACTCAAGGCGTGAATCTTTGAACGGCCACACTTCGGAGGTTGGTATGAAGCAATCCCTCACCAGAGTTTTCCCAGTGAGCTTCGCACTACTTTCGCTAATCCTATTGAGCGCCTCCTACTTGAGCGCCGCCGAGACCATGCAGTCGCTGATCGCAGCGGCGAAGAACGAAGACGAGATTACCTTCGTCGCCGGCGCGCAGACCTTTGGCGGACGCAAAGGACTCGCCGATCTGGAAGCGGCGTTTAACAAACGCTTCGGTTTGAAAGCCAAAATCAATTTCGCGGCCGGCCCGGACATGAATGCGCGCGCGGCGCGCCATATCACCGAAATTAAATCCGGCCGCAAAGCATCGTCTGATATTTTCCTCGGCTCGCAGTCGCACCAAGCGTTGATGCACAAGGAAAATACCCTGGAAAGGGTCAACTATGCAGGGCTGTTTCCCTGGGTGACCAAAGAGATGGAAATATTTCCCAATGAAGCGGTGCTCGTTTACACCTCGCCCAATGGCATCATCTACAACAGCAACCTGATCCCGAAAGACAAAACGCCGAAGAACTACGCCGATCTGATCGATCCAAAGTTGAGTCCGGCGTGGGCCGGCAAGATCGCGATTCCACCCTACGTCGCTTGGCTCGCCGAGTTGTCGCTGGTCTGGGGCACGGAAAAAGTCAAAGACTTCACGCGCAAACTGGTCGCCATCAGCGGCGGCCGGCTGCGCTACAGCGAAGAAGAACGGATCGTTAGCGGCGAGTTTCCGATCATGGCGAACCTCGGCGATTCCCTCGGCGCCATGTGGACGTGGCAAGCCAAAGGCGCGCCCTTGGTCGCCGTCCCCGGCGTGACGCCGATCAACACCGACTATTTCCAACTGAGCACGCCGAAAAGCGCCGTCCATCCCAACCTGGCCAAACTCTTCTGCGCCTTCATGGCAACTCAGGACGCCCAAGCGATTATTCAGAAGCATGAATCGCGCAGCTCGCACCTGGTCGAGGGCACGCTGATGCAAAAGTATTTGCGCGAGAACAAAGTGTCCGTGCAAGAGCCAAAGCTTTCCATCAGTTATTATCTCAAGAACGAGGACGCCGAAGGGTTACAGTTCAAGGAAGAGTTGGCGAAGATCCTCAAAGGGTCATGATATCGTCTTGAACGAATCGACCTACTCGAACGTTTTGAACGGCTTGAACGATTTGAACGTTTTGAACAGGGAGCAAGTGGGATGCTATCGCGCGAAGAAAACCAAATCATAACAAGAGTGAGCCCCGGCACGCCGGCCGGCGAAATGTTGCGCCGTTACTGGTGGCCGGTGGGATTCACCGAACATGTAAAAGTCGAAGGCAGACCCGTCCGCGCTAAACTGCTCGGCGAGGATTTTGTTCTCTTTCGCGACGGCCGTGGGCGGCTTGGCATGGTCGATTTGCACTGTTCGCATCGCGGCACGTCGTTGGAATTCGGCCGGGTGGAAGCGCAAGGCATTCGCTGCTGCTATCACGGCTGGCTCTATGATATTAGCGGCAAGTGTTTGGATCAGCCGGCGGAACCAGCCGACAGCACGTTCAAGGACCGCATCAAACACCCGGCGTACAAAGTTCAAGAACTCGGCGGTTTCATCTTCGCTTACATCGGCCCCGATCCCGCGCCGCTCATGCCGCGCTATGATTTGCTGCTTGAAGAAAACGGCGAACGCGTCATCGGTGCCGGCACGGAATATTGCAATTGGCTTCAGCGCGCGGAGAACTCGGTAGACCAAACTCACCTGGTCGCCCTGCACGCGCCGGAATATCCGCATATGGCGCTCAAGCGGCCGGAGATCGGCTGGGAGAAAACCGCCTACGGCGCCAAGATCACTATGCACGTGCCGGGGGTGTCCAAGCCGAAACATTCGCACTGGGTCTTTCCCTCGCACACGCGCCACACCACCGCGCGCAAAGGGCGCATCCCCGATCATGCGATTCGTTTTCGCGTGCCGACGGACGACACCAAGACGACGACATTTTGGCTGCGCTTCACACCCTACACGGAAGCCGAGCGAGGCAACCCGCTGGTGCAAAAAACCATCGGCTTCGAAGACGACAAGCCGGGAGTTTATACGCGCGTTGACGACGGCTGGTGGGGCATCGCCTCGCATGATCAAGACCGCGTCGCCCAGGAAAGCCAAGGCGACATCTACGACCGCAGCAAAGAACACCTCGGCGCCGCCGACGAAGGCGTCATCTTGCTGCGCAATTTAATTTTGGAATCGATAGAAGCCGTGCGCGCCGGCAAAGATCCCTTCTGGACGCTGCGCCAGCCGGAGCAGAATGAACGGATCACTTTCGACGCCAGCATGGCGGAGATCGACGCGCTGGGTTGAACGATAAGCGATCGATGCGCACTTTCGCGCACCCAAATAGCCAAAGAAGGAGGAAGAACAGATGAGCGAACAGGATCTGATCAAGCGCGCTCACGGCGACACCGTGGAAACGCTGTATAAAGTTTTCTTTAACGAATTCACCATGGCCCACGGCGATGACAACAGCGAAAAGGCCGCCAAAGAACGCTTTCGCAAAGGCATCCTCCACGCCCGGAATGTTCTTGAGTTAGCCCTCGCGCTGGTCCCCTAAGCGATCCATTCAATCGGGATGCGCGCCACCTTTGCCGTTTTATTGGCCGGTGGGGGATTACTTCGCCCGTTCAGGGGAGAAAAAACTATCCAACAGCCGCTTGCGTAAGGCTTCTTCGCCTCCGGGTAGCCGGTCAAACTTCGTCGTCTGATCGGTTTTTTTGAGAATCTTTTGCCCTTCCGGGTCGTCGTGTATCGCGATCAAAATATCATGCAGCCGAGCCACGGTTTGCTGTGATAGATCGGCGCGCACCGACACCAGATGGCGCGGCAACCTTTCGGTCTGCGCCAGCACCGCGATGTCGGACTTGCTCGCGCCATCGAGTCTAGCGTAGTCGTCGTCGCTGATGGCGCCGGCGGCGACTTGTTTGTTGAGTACCGACTCAAGCAGCTTGCGTCGAGAATTTGCAAACGTATAGGTGATATCCGCCGGCGACGCGTTGGCGTCGAAGCCGCGCTTCTCGGCGAGTTTAAAGCCGTTGCGCGCGAGGAATAGTTTCGGCATGAGATACCCAGAAGTCGAGCCGGGATCTTCGAAGATCATCGTCTTACCGCGCAAGTCGGCGAGCCCCTTCACGCCGCTGTCGCGTTTGGTGATGATCAGGCTTTGGTACTCAGCTACGCCGCCCTTCCAACGCCGGAGCAATGTTTTGCCGGCGTTGTGGACATAGTTAATCGTGTACGTCGGATAAGCGCTCTCCATGTAAAAGTCGACGCGCCGCTGCTCCAAATGTTTAACCAGCTCGAAAGCCGTCGGGGCAATGATCACTTTGGCGTCGCTTTCCGGTCCCATCGCTAGCCGGCGGGCAACGTAGCGGACGAAGTCGCGAAACTGTGCTTCGAGGGCCGACTGATTGACCTCGGAAATCAGCCCTAATACGATGGCGCGCGAATCACTCTTGCTTCCCACCTGCGCGAGCGCGCCGTCGCCCAGCAGAAGATTGGCCAACAACAGCGAGCCGAACAGCAGCCCCGGTAAAGAAAGCCGTTGAAAAAATGCCGATATGATGAAACCCAAGTAGCGACGATTCATTGTAATCTCCAGAAGCCATGTTCTTTATAGGATTCGGCCATTCGTGGCAAGATAATTGACGACGTCGCGCAGATGAACAACGCCGCAGCAAGCTACGCGATATCAGCGATGAGACTTTCTTAAAGGCGTCACCCCCGAATGTTTTTATCGGCGGTCCAGATCCGGCCCCGCCTGGATTCCCGCTTAAAGCATGCGGGAATGACGGACTTCGGATAGGCAATTCACTTAACGCAACGAGCTGTGGGAAATCTACCATAGAGATTGAAAATCGCTTCAGGTCGGCGCACCGTTAAAAATATCGGAGGCTTCATGCGAATCGCACTTGGATTACCCAGCCGGATCGCGTCAGCGACCAGCGAGTTAATGCTCGAATGGATCACCCGCGCCGAACGAGGTCCGTTTTCTAGTCTCGTCGTTACCGACCGAGTCGTTTCGCAAGCGCTCGAGCCGCTTGCGCTGCTCGCCATGGCGGCGGGCGCGACTAGTCGGATAAGACTGATGACCAGCGTCATCATCGGACCGACTAGAGAAACGACGCTGCTCGCCAGACAAGCCGCGACCGTCGACACGCTCTCCGCGGGACGGCTGACCCTTGGTGTCGGCATCGGTGTGCGTAAAAATGACTACCTCGCCGCCGGCGAGAATTTTCATCGACGCGGCCGGCGTTCGGAAGAACAGTTCGCCCTGCTGCGCCGTCTGTGGGGTGGAGAAGCGTTGTCGAACAACACCGGTCCGATCGGACCTCCGGCATTCCGGCATGGCGGTCCGGAAATGCTTATCGGCGGCTACGTGCCGGCGATCGCAACGCGTATTGGCAAATGGGGCGACGGCTACATGGCGCCGGGAGGCGGCGAGCCGCAAGCGATGCAAAAAATGTGGCGCGACATCTTACAATCGTGGCAAGACAACCAGCGCCAAGGCCAACCACGCTGGGTCGGTGCCAGTTATTTCGCCCTTGGGCCAAATGCGCAAGATCAAGCCGCCAAATACATTAACCACAATTACGGTTACAATCCGGAACTCGCCGCGAAGCGTTTGCTGTCGCTGCCAGCTTCCCCAGAAGCGGTGCAGGAATCGATCAAACGCCAAGCCGGCATGGGCGTCAATGAATTCATCCTGCGTCCGTGCGCCGAAGATCTGGATCAACTGGAACGGTTAGCGGAAGTCGCGGCGCGGGTCAGTTAAGGCGAAAGGCAGCCGCGAAGAGTTGCGCCGGAAAAGCCAAATTCACTGGCGCTACGAATTCGCAGTCAACCCACCGGAGTGACGTAGCGCTGAAACAACTTGAACGCCACGTCGGGACGGCTCTCGGAGAGCAAGCCGACGGCGTACAGTTGATAAGTAGCATCCAAAAATCTATTTGGATCGCGCGGCCGCAGCGGTTGGACGCGATCATCGGGGTTCGGCTGCTGCGTAAGAATATAGGTGGCATGAGGATTGTGTACGAACACGCCGCCGGTGCCGATCAACGTGTGCGTGTCGCGCATGTCCTTGCCCGAGTGCACCCACGTTTCGCCCTCGCGGGCGACGATTCTTTCACGCCGACCGACGTGTCGGTCCACCGCGAGATCGACTGCGGTGCGCGCCAATACCGCGTCAGCCGCAAGATGCCACGGCTCTTGCGGCACGGTACCGGTCTCACTACCGATTAATTCAATGTAGGCGCCAAGCTGTTCGCTCTCCACTGCGACGTTGCGAAAATCACGGCGCAAATCTTCAGTGAGCTTTTCCAAACCCACGCGGGCGACGATCGTCGCCGCATTGAAGCGAATGCCAAGATCGCCTTCCACTGTGCGCTTGGCGTAGGGCTCGGCCAATCCCTGCGCGATGACGTTCTCGCCGGCCGGATGCCCGTAGCCGATGGAATGAACGTCGGTCGTCGCGCCGCCGACGTCGACAAGCAACATGTCGCCCCAACCTTTTTCAGCTGCCGTGCCATCGGCGCCGAGGCGCACGCCTTGAATCACCGCCATCGGCGTCGGCAACACCACCGGGACGGTCCCCTGAAGCGCGTCGAGTCCCTTGGCGTGGGTAATGCGTTCCATAAAAAGTTCGCGGATCGCTTCGCGCGCTGATTCCACCGCGAGGGTGCCGGCCTTGGGCATGACGTTGTCGACGAGGCGAACTTCCTTACCGGCTTGTTTGAGAACACCGACGACTTCGTCCACCGCGGCACGATTGCCGCCGACGACGATGGGCACGTCGAGAGGCGAATGTGCCAGAGTGCGCGCGTTGTGGAGAATGGTCTCCGAGTCGCCGCCATCGACGCCGCCGGTGAGGAGAATCATATCGGGCCGCAGCGTTTCAACTTCCTTGCTCTTGGCGTCGGTTAATTTAAACGACGACGAGCCGACGATTTTCGCGCCCGCGCCGAGCGCGGCTTGATTTGCCGCTTCCACCGTCAAACCGGGCACATTGCCGACGACGACGATGCGCAATCCGCCCGCCGCGCTGCTCGAGGCGAGCACGACGTGGCCGTCGAGCACGCTCAGGTCTTTGGGCACGGTGCGAAACACCGAATGGCGTTCATGCAAGCTTTGTAACCCTTGCAGCAATCCTTCGCGCACGTCCGTCAGCACGGTGGACGGCGCTTGACTGCGGCCCAGGACTTGCGCATTGGACAAATCGACCGCTGTAACTTTGGTAAAGGTGCTGCCGAAATCGATCAGAATGGCGAGAGAATCCACGTTGTTCATTCCAAGTTAAAAATTCAAAGTGAAAATTGCCGACAGTCAGGGGTGACCTCCGCTGCAAATTGAATTTTGAATTCTTAATTTTTTCCTTTTCAGTTTTAAATTTCTTATTTCACTGTCGTAATTTGTTTATACATGTCCATCAACCGCTTGTCGCGCATGGTCGCTTCGATGTCCCGGTTCATCTCTTCGCCGCGAATCATGCCGATCTCCAGACCCATTTTCTCAGACTCTTTAATGAATTGCTCATCCTTGGTCATCGCCGCAAAGGCATCGCGCATTATATTCACCCGGTCCGCCGGCACTCCGGGATTCATCGCCACGGAGCGGGAAAGATTCTGCGACGCGTACATCGCGGCGAGCAAACCCTTGCTGCCAGCCGGTGCAATCTCGTCAATGCTCGGCACATCTGGCAAACGCGTATCGCGAACTTTCTTCGAGGTTACGAGGGTTTTAATGTAACCGGATTTAAGCCAATCGCGCTTGGTTGCGAACAGCGACCCCGTGCTAAACGCCCGTCCGTCCAACGCGCCGCGTTCGATCTCGAGCAATATCTGCGGCGTGCCTGGATAACCGGGAATCACGTGGAAGTCCAAGCCGAGGATGTAGCCGACCATCCTGACGACGACGCTGCTCGGATGGTCGAGTGACTGTGCGCCCATCTTCGGCTGCTTGCCTTCCTTGTTGGCCTTTCTGATCGCATCAAAACTAGTGTAGGGCGTCGCTGATCGAACAAAAAGGGTCTGGGCGTCGTCAAACGCTTGCCCCACCCAGATGAATTTCTGTAATTGAAATTTAATCGCTTCGTCCCCTCCGGCCGACGCAAATAGGCTGCTAGGATTGACCGAGACCATGCTGAGGCCGTCGGGCTTGCGTAAATTGTAAAGTTCATTCATGGCGATCAAACCGCCGGCCCCCGGCTTGTTGATGATATCGATACGCGGCTTACCAGGTATATAGCGCTCAAAGTGGCGCGCTATATGCCTGGACGTAATGTCGTTGCCGCCGCCGGCGGTTGACCCGACGTAGTAGGAAATAACCTTCCCCTCGTAGAAATTTTTCGCTCCCTGGGCCTGGACCGGCGCAGCGCCGAGCAAAACACTGAAGAACGCAACAACCCAGTTATAACTCTTTGGCAAAAAACTAACTCTCATCAAAATCTAATCCTTTCCCACCGCGTTCAACGACAACCCCTGCGCGACAACCGACTTCCGACCTCTATCTCGTTGCTACTTCACCTCGGTAATCGTCTTATACATTTCCATGAGCCGCTTGTCGCGCACGGTAGCCTCGATGTCTCGGTTCATGTCTTCGCCGCGAATCAAACTTATCTCCAAGCCCATTTTATCGGCTTCTTTGAGGAACATCTCATCTTTGGTCATCCTGACGAAAGCATCGCGCAAAACCTTCACTCGGTCCGGCGGCGTACCCGGCGGCAAAGCCAGCGAGCGCGATAAATCCTGCGATGAATAGAGCGCCGAGAGCAACCCCTTGCTGCCGGCCGGCGCGATCTCTTCGATGCTCGGTACGCCGGGCAAACGCTTATCGCGCTCCTTCCCTGAGGTAACCAGGGGTTTGATGAAGCCGGTCTTTAGCCACTCGCGTCTGGTAGCGAAAAACGAACCCGTACTGAATGCCCGGCCATCGAGGGCACCGCGTTCGATATCGAGCAAGATTTGCGGCGTGCCGGGGTATCCAGGGATAACGAGAAAGTCCAAGCCGAGAATATGGCCGACGATCTTGACCACGACGTTGCTCGTGTGATCGAGCGATTGCGCGCCCATCTTCGGCAGCTTGCCTTCCTTGTTCGCTTTGCGGATCGCCTCGAAGCTGGTGTAGGGCGTCGATGTTCGCATTAACAGTGTTTGAGTGTCGTCGAAGGCTTGGCCGATCCAGATAAACTTCGTCAAATCGAATTTGATCGCATCGTTCCCGCTCGCAATCGCGAAGAGCGCGCTTACATTGACGGCGACAAAGCTCAAACCGTCAGGCTTGCGCAAATTGTACAGCTCATTGGCCGCGATCAATCCTCCGGCACCGGGCTTATTGATTATATCGATGCGCGGCTTGCCCGGAATATGCCGTTCCAAATGGCGGCCAACGAGCCGGGCGGTGACATCACTGCCGCCACCAGCCGTCGAACCGACCAGATACGACATCGTCTTGCCCTCGAAGAAATCTTTCCCTGCCTGAGCGTATAGCGACGAAGCCGCCAGCAGCCCGCCGAGAAATACCAAGAAGAACAAATGTGCGAAGGCGATTTTCTTCATCGTCTTTTCCTTTGTCAAAACCCGCGCATCAGCGCCGACTAATATCCCCAGCGCGCCTCGGCTTTCTTCAGCGCTGAAACTCTTCGTCGAGCTCTTTGCGCGAACGCAATTCTTTAAACGCCTCGTCGACCAAATCCTGCGCGACCACGTCCTTGATTGGCGGGACCTCGTAGTTAAGCTCGCCGAGCTTTTCTTCTTCTTTGAGCATGTCTTCAAAACCGCTCGCTCTACCGTCGAGGGGAAACGGCATCGCTTCCAGATCGCGTAGCGAGCGCGGTGCTTGGACTTTACGTTCTTCTGGGTCCGGACTGGTCAAGCGAACGCGTTTTTCCAGATTGACGAGATATTCGTAATTCTTCGGCACATCGCGCACGAACCAGTAAGAGCGGACCAAACCTCTTAGAAATGCTTTGACCATATCCGGCCGCTCCTCGAGGATACGCCCGGTAGAAACGATGACTCTTTCCGGCCGGCCATCGGGATATTGATCGGCCGGCGATACCAACACATTGCACCCTTCCGCGATCAAATCTTCGGCATACCAGGGCGGTACCGGCGCGCATTCAACGCGGCCGGCGCGGATCGCGTCTTTGTGGAGCTGCGAATTGACGCCGAGGCGCACCCATTCGACGTCCTTCTCCAGATTTAAGCCGGCTTTAACCAGTTGGATCTGGATCGCCCAGTGGCGAATGCTGTTAAAGTCGCTGATGCCGACGCGCTTGCCTTTGAGGTCCTGCAACGACTTGATATGCGGCGGGCCGACCCAAACGTTGGTGTGCTGATTGCGCCAGCCGGCGATGATGTAAAGATCGGCGCCGCGGGCGCGCTGGTAGAAAATCGTCCGCGACTGCACGTCGAGCGCGATATCCACCGATTTTTCTTTCATCGCTTGCGAGATGCCGAGCTTCTCCAAACCGAAAGGCACCATGGAATCGGTGAGCAGCTCATACGCCAAACTACCGTCAGCGGTCTTGAGCCCCTCGTCGTAAAAATAATTCATCTCATGCGCCGCCCGCACCGGCACTTGGTGCAGCATGTGATAACAAGTCGGCGCGATCCTCAATTTACCGTCTAGCATGTCGTCTCCCCTTTCTTCGGAACTCCGTTGAATTAATCTTAATCGTTTAAAATAGCCATAGAGCTAGAAAAGCTGCAACCGCAATGATGACGCCGATTGCGATCGCCGCTTCCTGCCAGCTATCAAGCTTTAATTGGAAATGCGAGATGCCCGCTGCATTCTCGCTCTTGCGCTGGCTGTGGCGCGCTTTGATCCTGCTCTGCTCGCGACAACTGCAATGTTTGCAAAGCGCGCGACACATCCGAACGGCTCACCTGGACTTTTACGCCGTAGAACCAACGATATTTAGCCGACGCTGATTCCGACGCGCGCTCCGCGGTCACCAAGCTCTCGATGCCCGCCGATTGCAGCTTGTTGACGATTTGACTCGCCTCGGCGCGACGCCGCACTGTGGCGATGGTCACGTATCCCGTTTTGGATTGGTCGGTTGCTTTGGCCATTTTTTCACCCTCGCCCTATTTACCCAAATAGCTACGAAACTCCTCTAAGAATTTTCGCTCTCGATCGCACTTTGCATCACCACTTGCACCCGTCACTTCTTATACAGCGCCCGGATAAAGCCGCTGTCGTCGATCTTTTTCATGAACGATGGCTCGATAATCAGGTTCGCATCGGTTTGCTTCGCCTGCGGATATTGCAGCGATAGCATTTCCAAACCAACCTTGACCACTTGCAGCGAAGGATGCGGCGCCTCGTCGATGGTGGCGCGCGTGTGCTGATACGATTCTTCAAGAATGTCTTCGTCGGCGCCTTTCATGTAACGGCGCAAAGCCATCAGCGCTTTGGCTTTGTTGGTTTTGAAAATGTAAATGCCTTCGACCAGACATTTGACAAATTTTTCCACCAGCTCGGGATTCTTGGCAATGGTTTGGCGCAGCACCACCACGCTGGTGTAGGGATATTCAAGGCCGAGCTTGTCGAAACTGACCAACTCCTTGAAACCAGCCTTGCGTGCAATGAACAAGTGCGGGATCGACATAGCCGCCGCATCGACCACGCCCCGCTCCAACGCCTGCAATCCCAAATACGGTTCGCCGGTGGGCAGCAACTTCACATCGCGGTCGGGAACCAGATTGAACTTGCTGCGCAACACATAGCGCACCGTCGCGTCCAAGAATGCCGCCGGCCGCCCTGTAGCAATGGTTTTGCCCTTCAAGTCTTCGACGCTCTTGACCTCCGCCTTGGCGAATAGCGACGTGCCGATTTTGCTTGTGATCGTCGCCACCAATACCTGATCTTTGATCCCGACGATGTGCGACGTCATGGTGCCGGTTCCTGAGGCCACCACGATCGGCACCTCGCCGGTGGCGAGCAACTGTTGCGGCCGCACCCGGCCGGCGTAAATCGCCTTCAGCTCCAAGCCGTGCTTGATGCCGACGTGTTCGTCGACGGCGAGCCAAAGCGGCGCATAAGTCGCAGTGATATTGGAATAACCGACGGTCAACGGCTCAAGCCGCGCCGCCGCGTAAACATGACTGCTGCAAAACAAGCATGAAGCGCTGAAAAATCCAAGAAAACGAAAATCTGAAACATAAAGCGATGCCAAACGAAATAAACTCCTTGCCGTTATCACTCGCAGTTTAGTGTCAATGGAATCTATGCGAACCGCGCATCAACGCGGATGAAAATTCGCCGCGAGCCGCCTCGGCCGATCAAATAACGGGAGCAATGATCGGCTCGATCCACCGTCACTTCTTATAAACAGCCTTAATGAACCCGCTCTACTCGATTCGCTTCATTATCTATGTGTCGATTATCACATTCGGATCGTCTGTTTCCCTGGGATTTATTGTCAATGAAACTGCCTGGCAGCTCTAAAGTGACCAATAATTTTTATCGGAAGCTCGGCAATTCACAATTGACAAGAGCGAGATCGCGAATAGTCTTCTCGACTTCGCAACTATTTGCCAGCCAGCAAGGCTTTTACAAATCCACTCTGATCCAGCTCACGCACCAGACGGTTGTCGATGAAGTCGTCCGGCTTCGCGCCTTTGGCCTTAGGCATCGTTCTTTCTAGATCTTGCAGTAACGCCGGAATTCCCGCTGGATAGGGCGGCACGGTAAAGCCGCTCTTGATGCTCAGCTCGTAGGTTTCGTCGAGCACCTCTTTGTCGTCGGTGCGAAAATATTTGCCCATGGTCTTGATCGCGAACGCGCGATCCCTCATAGCGCGCACCGCACCTTCGATATAGGCGCGCAAAAAGCGCCGCACGATGTCCTCGTTGGACTTCAAATAGCGCCGCGTCGTCACCACGCCGTTGACGTGATACTCGACATCGAGCGTGGTCAAATCCATCAGCTCCTTGAGCTTGAAGCGTTTCGCTTGCAGCGTCGCCGGCGGACTGATCGCCGCCGCATGCACCTTGCCCGTCGCCATCGCCATCACCGTTTCCGCCGGTCCGCCGGTCTGAATCATGGTCACGTCGCGATCCGGTTCAAGGCCCGCCTTGCGCAGCGCGATACGCGAAGCGAGGTCGGACTGTGTGCCAAAGCGCGTCGTGCCGAAAACCTTGCCTTTCAGGTCTTCCATGCGGGCAATGCCCGCTTGGCCGAAAATCCACCAGTTAAATTTTTTCACGATGGTCGCGAGAATCACCGTATCGGTCCCTGAAAGCGCGGCTTGGATGGGTCCCGCGCCGCCGGCTTGAATGATCGGCAGCTCGCCGGATAGCATCGCTTGAATCGCCAGCGAACTGCCGGGAATGCTGATCACCTCGACATTCAAGCCATGCTTGTCATAGTAGTTTCCTTCCTTGGCGAACCAGATCGACATTTGCGCCGCCGAGGCCGAGCCGCCGCCGACACGAATGCGATCGAGTTTTTTCTCTTGGGCCATGATTGCCGATGAACCACCGAGGGCAAGCAAAACTCCCCCGTAAATCATTAAACGCCGGATTGCCATGACTGCGTCCTTATCTACTGATGTATGACGGGTAAGTTCTCGCGCCGGTGGTTTTTATCCGTGACTCGCCGGGACCCGCATCGATCATCTCGCAGAACTCCAATTGGCCGTGTTCGATCGAGGTAGTTTCACTGTCTTGCCGAGTTTGACAAACATAGGGCGGTCCTTATAAGAAAGCCTACCCATCGCGTTTCGCCGGTCACTCTCAACTCGCTTAATTTCGAAATGCCATCGGTAGTAAAGAGTTCCCATAGAGTCAAGAGTAGAGAGATAAGGAGAACACATTATGGACTGGCGTCGGATCTTCGAACAAACCACGGTCAATGGTGGTTTGTATGACGAGAAGGATCTCGTTGCCCGAGTCTTTCGACCAGTGACCGATTCATGGTTTCAAAAAAGGCTGGATCGCGTTCGCAATGAGTTGAAGAAAGAAATGATCCACCAACCCACCCGCAGCAACAAAGATCACTGAGAAAACTTCACGGCACTTAGCCAGCGGAGTGATCGCAGCCGCATGCATCTGCCCGTTGCCACCTAACAACCGCTGGCAGCGGACGGCGGGACGCGCCGCCGCCGAACCCGCACTCAGTCTATTACCATCACCGGGATCGAGACGCCGCGCACGCCGCTCTTTTCAAGCGCGCGCGCAACGAAGCCGGATGCTTTCACATCTTCGATGAACTCGCGCAAATATTTCACAGCTTCGCCGCGGCCTTTGACGATGCCGAGCGCCTGACCGATCGCCATGAAACGATCTTCGAAAACGCGCGATCCGGGAAGCTTGGCTGAATGCGCGACTAAAGTTTGCCTCACGCCGGCGAGCACATCCACTTTGGCTGAAAGAATCAAATCGAGCGCCGACTCAGGACTCTGTGCCCGAACGATTTGAGCGCGCTGCAAATTGCGGGTCAAAAACAAATCGTACGCGCTCTTGCCCGACACGCCGACGCGCACGCCGTCGTGATCGACATCGGCAACGGTGTGAAACGGCGCGCCGGCGGGAATCAGATAGGTTCCCTCGATTTCGACGTAGGGCGCGGTGAAATCGATTTCATTGGCGCGCCCGGGGTCGACGGCGAGAAACGCCACGTCCCAAGCGCCGGATTTCGCCGCATCGAACATCTTGCCGGCGGATTCGAACGAGACGATGTCGACCGGCAACTCGGTTCTACGGCCGAGCTCATGCGCCAAATCCACCGCAACGCCGCGCAGCTCACCGCTAGCGCCATCGCGCGTCGCCAATACTGGATTGCCGTAGTTGATACCGACGCGCAGCTTGCCCGTCGGCGCGAGAGCGAAACATATTGACGGTGAAACCATAGTTTATCCCGTGATTCCACGACCCGATATGCTTCCGGTATTTATCACACACCGTCCCACCAAGGAACAGTTCAGAATGCGCCCATCACGCCAACCCCAGCCAGCAATTCTACGAAGCTGAATGTTCGATGGAGGCTGGAACCTCCCCAACATCGATCTCTTGGTTGATGTTATGGGAAACAAATTCAAGATCGATGCTGCGGAGAATAGCGCGGTATGGAGCTTGCGCGAGACTCTTCATCTTGCCGCTCCGTGATGCCCAGACCGGAACGACGATCCCGCGCAATCCTCCGTAGTCTGCGGCCGAATGAAGTCTAGCGACCGTCGCATATTTCTCCTGCTGCGATTTAAACTCAAAATTGGCGTGCAGAGGCACGATGATAAAATCGATCCCCCGACGCGTTATCTGCGCCACATCAAATATAGCCATCGGCTCTCTCCTGTTAGCTACGTAGACGATCCAGTGATTTTTTCGGCGCTCACTTGACGGACTGTCCTTGGGTCGGTCGCAGCCCGTGGGAAGTCCAAAATAAGGTCACATCCAATTAACCCAGATGATGATACCCGCGAAGACAGCCGCGAAAAAAACCACGATCTACACATCCGACGATATTCCAAACATCTTCGCTCCTGAAACCCGTACGGCCCCGCGGCCTAACACAGTCGCGACAGCGAAAGGGTTTTGATTCGGTCCCTGCCAATAGCTTCGTTGGGCGGTAAGTCGGTTGGTGAATTCGCGTCGATCAAATCGCGAAATTCTGGAATTTAGACGAGCTATAAAAGGGGCGGAGCACGGATCAAACGAGCAGCATCTACAGGACGCTGATAAGGAACCTGAGTTTGCTGGCGATCGATAATGGATACGCCCTGCAGATCAATAGGCTGGTAAATTTTTCCAGGAAAATCCCAACCGTTTCATTCTGAACGACTTAAAACCGCGGTGAAATGCAGCCCCCGGAATTAGATCTGCAAACGCCACCAATTTACTGGCTTTTATGGGAAGACGATCTTCGAATGGATCGAAAACTCGGGGCTGCAGCGCCTGACCAATAGACGCAGAAATAGCTTCTTGAAGAATAATCGGCATGGCGCGCCATTTTGTGTTTCTAGAGAAACACATCGAACTCTTTCTATGCCGGCGAATCCTTCAAGTCAACGTAGGAAAATTGTTAGGCGTGGGTAACAAGGCTAATTCGGCGAGATTCCGCCATCTGATCGGGACACGTTTTGACTGAGGTCTAAATCAGACAAAGTTCTTCACCGCTAATCGGAATTGACCAAAGCCAATATAGCCTGACACAGCATCTCGGTTATTCCGGCAGCGGAATAAACTCGACTTCGCCGGGGACCGGCGCGAAGCGTCCGGCTTTCCAGTCGGCCTTGGCCTGCTCGATGCGCTCGCGCGAGCTTGAAACAAAGTTCCACCAGAGATAGCGCCGACCGTCGAGCGGCTCGCCGCCCAGCAATAGCAACCGAGTCGCCGAAGTTGCTTTGATTGTGATCGAATCGCCGGACGAAAAAACTAAAAGCCGTCCTGGCTCGAAAGCCTGCCCGGCGATCTCGACCGTTCCTTCGAGAAGATAAATCGCTCGTTCATCGTGCTCGTTATCCAGCGCAAGCGATGCGCCCGGTCGTAACGTCGCGTCGGCATAAAACAGCGCCGACAAAGTTTTCACCGGCGACGCCTTGCCGTAGAGCGAACCGGCGATGAGGCGGACTGTTTTTTCTTCGCCCTCGATCACAGGCAATGATGCGGCGGCGTAATGCGCGAAGTCGGGATCGGTTTCCTCGTGCCGCTTAGGGAGCGCCACCCAGATCTGTATGCCGTAGAGTTCTTGCCGTTGTTTTCTGAGTTCCGTGTCGGAACGTTCGGAGTGAACGATGCCGCGCCCAGCGGTCATCCAATTGACCGCGCCGGGCTCGATAGTCTGCACGCTGCCCAGACTGTCGCGATGAACGATCGAGCCGGCAAACAAATAGGTCACCGTTGCAAGACCGATGTGCGGATGAGGCCGCACGTCGATGCCGGCGCCGGGCGCGAGCTCGGCAGGTCCCATCTGGTCGAAGAATACAAACGGCCCGACGCTGCGCCGCTCCGCAGACGGCAGCACGCGGCGAACTTCAAACCCGCCGATGTCGCGGGGACGCGGCACGATGACGGTCTCCAACGCCTTGCAGCCCGTTGGAGTCTTTGCTTCAGGCTCTTCAGCCGATTGCCAGCTCATAGGATTTTGCCTTTTGCTTCAAAAAATTTTGCCGAGAGCGCCATTCCTTATTCGGGCAGCGCATTGAGAAGATACATGGCCTGAAGTGCCGGGCTCGGCTTGCCGAGTGCGCCAAACCAGCGCTCGTAGAGCTGCAATACGCCACCTGAGCGATAGAGCTCGGCCAGCGCCCGATTGACAGCGAGGCGGAACGCCGCGTCGTTGCGCGGCACCATGAATCCATAAGGCTCAAATGAGAACAGAATATTCGGTATGGTAAAGCTCGACGGTTCCTTCGCCGTTATGACGAGCCCGATCAAGATTCCCCTGTCGGACGCGAAAGCTTCGGCCAAGCCCTTCTCGACGGCGCCGCGCCCCTCCAAATGGTCTTTGACGCGGACCAACTGAACCGTAACGAACTCCTCTTTTAAAAACTTTGTCAGCGCAGTCTCCGTGGTCGTCCCGGGGATCACCGCGACGCGCTTGTCGGCAAGATCGGCCATGGCGCGGAGATTCAAGTCCGACTTGGTCAGCAAGCCGCCGCCGTCGACAAAAGTCATCAGGCTGAAGTCCACTCGCTCCTGACGCGAAAGGCTAGCGGTGGTCGTGCCGCATTCGATATCGACTTTCCCCTGCGCCACCATATCAATTCGATTCTCGGCCGTGACCGGCACCCAATTGAGTTTGAGACTGACTCCGAGTTGTTTTTGAATCGCGCCCGCGACATGCGTACAGAGGTCAACGGAATAGCCTACCGGCTGCCGGTCTGGTCCCGGGAAAGAAAATGGCGGCGCCGCCTCGCGATAGCCAAGGTTAAGTGTGCCCGACGTTTTAATCTTCTTCAGCGTCCCGTCCAATTCCTGCCCCAAGACCGTGCCGCCAAGAATCAACGTCGCCAGCAACAGGCTAAGCGTTAATTTCGCTTTCGTCATAACGTCCTCCTTGAGAAACAAAACCCGGAGCACGGCAAAGCAAAATCCGAATGTGGAAAGCGTGAAGTCTATCGCCTCGGCTTGATTTGTAAAGGGCCCAATCAGATAGGTAAGTCAAAAATCCATGTTGGCACCGCCGTTACTAAGACAGTGATGTTCAGCTCGGTGTGAAACGATTGCTCGAAAACGCGAAGCGGAGAGCCAACTTCTTCGAGGGATGCGAGTTTGATTATTCGGTTCGCTCAAGCGCGTGTGAGCAGTTCGAGCAAGTGACCGTCGGGACCGTGAAAGTAGACGCCGCGGCCGCCCTTGCGCGTATTCAATTGGCCGTTCGTCGGACTCCGAGGCTCGCTGCCCCAGGTAATGCCGGCTTCCTGGATACGCTGGAAGATCGCATCGAATTCGTCATCGCTAACGTGAAACGCATAATGATGCGACTCGAAGGACTCGGCGTCATCGAAGTCGAGCGTCAGCTCTTCGTTGACCCGCACCGGCGCAAAATGACCCATCGGTCCATCGTATTTGAGGCCAAAAATCTTGGCGAAGAATCGCGCCGCAGCATCTTTGTCCTTGGCCGGCACAATTGTGTGATTCAGCTTGATCGACATAATCCCTCCTTATAAGCAGTCAACGGATAAGCTGCGATCCGCGCAAAATTGTTGTGCGACAAACTGCCAGCTCGCGCGCACGTACAGCGCCGTTGGTAAGGAGAATCTTGATGATCGCTTTACACCTTCCATCCCAGCGATAGATCGACACGGGTGCCCACCGGATCGAGCACAAACGTTTCGGCGAAACGTCCATCACGGGGGAGATTGGCGGTGCCGCCGGTGGCGCCTGCGGCGAGCGCGATTTCCGTCGCACCTTTGACGTTTTCTACTTCCATGCCGAAATGGTAGATCCCCTCGCGCCGGTTGTGCGCCGGAAGAATCGCCAAATTGATATGGCCGTCGGACAGATAAATCGCCTGGCCATGCTCGCTGGCTTCACCGCTGCGAGCGACCTCACCGAGACCGAAAGACGCCTTATAAAACCCGGCCAGTTTTTCGGTATCCTTTGTCAGCAATGCGATGTGTCGAATGCGTGCCATTGTTTTTCTCCCTTCTGTTTCAAAGCCCGGTTACTGTTCGACGATGCTTCTACCTTTACGCCTTTGCGCGAGATAATCGTTGGTTCATCGTCTTTGTGCCCGACGCTCCATCGCCAACTCTACTTCCGATACAGTTGCTCAATCAAGCCGCTCTTTTCAATCTCACGAAAAAAGCTCGCGTCGATGAAATCCGCCGGTGACATGGTTTTCAATTTCGCATCGTTCTCGCGCTCGAGCACGGCTTGAAGCGCCTTTTCATTCGGCGCGGGCACTCGTTCTAAAAGATCGACTTGTTCGTCATACAGATACGCAGCCTCTTCCGCGTTCAAGCCGCCAAAATATTTTTGCAGCAAAGCGGATCGAGCCGCTGCGGTTGGTTTTGAGATAATGCACGGCTTCGGCGAAGGAGCGCATCAGCCGATCGACAACGCTTCTTTTGCGCTGAATATAACCGCGCGTAGTCGCGAAAGTCCCGGAGGGCGATAGAATCTTCAGCTGGACCGCGCTGGTCAGCAGCCGCCCGCCGGCGCGCTCAGCAGTGAGCGCCACCAGTCCAGCGAGGGCGCCGACTTCCAGTTTCCCCGCGGCCATGGCGGCGGCGACCTGCGGATGGCCGCCGAGTTGCAGAAACGTTACGTCCCGATCCGGTCGCAGTCCGACCGTCGCCAGCGCGTTGCGTGTAAAGGTGTCGGCTTCGGAGCCAAATTGCGACACGCCGACGGCCGCGCCTTTCACCTCCTCGAGCCGGCGTATTTTCGAGTTCCTGCTCACCATCAACTTCTGACTGGAAAGATTGGCCGCGGCGCCGAGGATCGAAACCTCCGCGCCGCGCAGCCGTGCGCGAGTGATCGCGGTGACGCCGGCGAATACGACATCGACGTCGCCGGCGATCAAAGACTGAACCAAACGCGGGCTGCCGGTGATGAGAAGAATCTCGGCAAACAAATCATGCTTCGCTAAATCCCCAGCTCCTTAGCGACCCACGGCAGCGACAAAGAGACGCTCGGACTGACGTAGGCGACACGCAACTTGTCGGCGGCACAAACCGATCCGCGAGATACAGTGAACAGAATTGCCGTGACAACCAATGCGCGGGCAAGAGCGTTTTGCATAAATTTTCAGGCGGCCATAGGCTGGCGTCTCGAAGCCAACTTTCATTCCTGGGCGGCGGTTACACGTTTGTCGACCCTATAACAAACTTTTGAGACTATGGCGTCGTCTTTAATTACCTAACAGCTCTTTCATCCGCTCGATCACTTCCTTTGGCTGGGCCATGACTTCCTTCGCCAGCAGGTCAAGCTCCTCGCCCCGAATCGGTTCGACTTCCAACTGTTTCTTGTTAGCTTCGGCCAGCAACGCAGGATCGTTGGCGGCCTTCGCGAAAGCGTCGCGGAGTGTTTTCACGCGATCGGCAGCAACCCCGGGGGAAGCGACAATCGGCCAAGAGCCGAATCGGCCGGCATCGAGGAACACGTTGGTTAAACGGCGGCTTTCTTCCAGTGTCTTGTATTGGTCCATCAGCTCGAAAATCGTCGGCACCTCGGGCAACCGGCTATCGCGCCTGCGGCCGGTTTGAATCAGCACGCGAACAAAGTTTTTCTTGCGCCAAGTGTGAAATGGCTCGCGTCCGAAAAACACCGACAACGAAGTTGAATTGCACTGGATCTCGCCCTTCTCAATGGCTAAATCGACTTCTACTCCGCCCGGATAACCGCTGACGATGGCAAGTTTCAGCCCCAGCGATTCCTCAAACAGTTTCGGCAAAATATAACCGGTGGTGCCGCGTCCCGCGGTGCCGCACTTGGGCGGATCGGCCGCTTTGCGCAGCTCCGGGATAGCCGCGTAGGGCGAGTCGGCGCGAATGTAAAACAATCGGGTCGCCGGTGTGGAGCTGCCGATCCACGTCATTTTCGGCCAATCGAATTGTGCCTCCTTGCGCCCGATCAGTTGCTCGAAATAGAGCGCCGCATTGAAGGTAGCAAGCGTGAGCCCGTCCGGTTTCGCGATGCCATAAATATAGTTGGCCGCCACTAAGGAGCCCGCGCCCGGCATCGACTGAACGATGAAATCAGGGTTGCCCGCTATGTGCTTCTTCATGTACAGGGCTATAAGCCTCGCCCAGGCATCGTGCGTGGTTCCAGCCGGGTAACCGACGATGATTCTGACGGTTTTGCCTTCAAAGAACGATGTCTGCGCGAAAAGAGTTGGACTTTCTATCAACAACAAAAGCGCAAATATAACTGTTGCCGGTCCGTGCAGAAGGCGCGATCGCCTTAACGTGAGCATATATTGGCGTCCAAGCTTGAGGTTAGCAGGTGATCGTCACCGAGTACGAAGAGACTGTGCCCTTCGAGCGGCGCCGATCGTTCACCGCTCCGATACTTACTAAGATTGCGCCCGCTTGTAAATTGAAAATTTCATCACGGTAGATAATCGTTAATTAAAGGCGCGATTTGTAACGACGACCGGCCGGTCGCCGCGACAGTTTGTTTGCGTCCTTACCGCGCACCAAAGTCCAAACGCAAATCTGGAGACCCAAAACGCAACACTGCGTGCACGTGCCTTGACACAAATCTTTTATCCAAGTAAGAATCTCGTCGAATACATTGTCAATTTCAGTCGAGGAATTTCATGCCAACTCCATCAGGACCGTTAACCGGCTACCGCGTGCTCGATCTCGGCGGGCCGCTGAGCTTGCACTGCACCAAACTGCTCGCCGACATGGGCGCCGACGTGATCAAAGTCGAAGCGCCGTCAGGCGACGAATCGCGCCGCATCCCGCCGTTCAAAGACGACGCGCCGCACCCGGAGAAAAGTCTCTACTTCCTTCACTTCAACACCAACAAGCGTGGCATTACCCTCGATGTGGAAAAACCCGACGGCCGCGCGATCTTGCTCGAGTTGTGTAAGAAAGCGGATGTCGTCATCGAAACGTATCGACCGTCGCGGGCGCAAGAGTTGCGGCTTACCTATCAAGACTTGAGCGCCGTCAATCCGGCGCTGATTGTCGCCTCGATCACGCCCTTCGGCCAGAGCGGTCCGTGGAAAGATTACAAAGCCAACGACATGGCGGGCATCGCACTGGGCAACCTGCTCTATCTCGCCGGCGAACCGGGCGAGCCGCCGCTGCAACCGCCTGGAGAAATCGCTTACGGCATGGCATCGACTTACGGAGCGTTCGGCATCGCCGTCGCGCTTTATCACCGGCTGGAAAGCGGCAAAGGCCAACACATCGACGTGTCGATGCACGAATGTGGCGGCCACATCGCCGGCTATTTTATCCCCAACTTCGGATACACCGGCGAAAAGCCGGCGCGCGCGTCACGCAAAGGCGAAGAGACCGACCTCTACGACCCGTATCAAACCAAGAACGGCTACGCGCGCATCTTCATCATCCCCATCGAACAGTGGCGCCGCCTGGTCGACTGGATGGGCAAGCCGGCATCCATCGCCGGGCCGGAGTTCGAAAAGATGGCGTTCCGGCGCAAGCATCCGGAAATCGTCGTCGGCGCCATCGCCGAGTTCTGCGCGCGCCACACCAAAGAAGAACTTTACGAACAAGGCCAAAAGCGCCGTATCGCCGTTACGCCAATTAATACGGCCGGCGAATTTATCGAGATGGAGCAAACCAAAGCGCGCGGGCTGTTTGTCGATATGGAGCATCCGGTGATCGGCAAGTATAAACAGTTCGGCGTCGTGCCGCGCCTGATGGAAACTCCCGGCGCCATCCACCGCGCCGCGCCGCTGCTCGGTGAGCATAACCAAGAAGTTTTCATCGGCGATCTCGGCATGAACAACGACGATCTCGTCGCGCTGCGCGCCGAAGGAGTGATCTGAGAAGAATGAGTGATGGAATACCGCGGAATAGCTATTCCCGACACTCCTTCACTGCAATACTTAAAGGTAAAACAAAGTAGGAAAGAATTCATATGAGCAAGCTACCCCTTGAAGGCATTCGCGTTATCGAGCTTACCACCGGCGCCGCCGGACCGACCGTGGCGCGCGTGTTGTGTGAGTTTGGCGCCGAAGTGATTCGTTGCGAGACTCGTCTGCGCGGTGACGGCCATCGCGGCGAGGATCCCAAGCTGTGGAACAAAAAGCCTGACTTCATGAAACTCCAGCGCGGCAAAAAATCGTTCACGGTCAACATGCAAACACCGAAGGGCCGCGAACTGGTAAAAGAGCTGGCAAAAAAATCCGACGTGCTGGTGGAAAACTTTGGCTTGGGCATTTTAGAAAAATGGGGCCTCGACTGGCCCGATCTGCAATTGATCAATCCGCGAATCATTTTGATCCGCGTCAAAGGCATGGGCTGCACCGGTCCGCACGCCGCCGATCTCACCTACGGTCCCAACGTCGGCAACACCATGGCGACGACTTATTTATGGAATTATCCCGGCGCCACTACGGCCACCGCCGAGCCGCGCACGCAGCACCCCGATTTCATGGGCGGCGTGACCGGCGCGTTCGGCGTCGTGCTGGCGTTGATGGAGCGTAAAAAAACCGGCCGCGGCCAGTGGATCGACAGCGCGCAACAAGAAATCGGCGCATCGATCCTCGGCCCAAAGTATCTTGAATACAACGTCAACAAGCGTGAACCCAAACCCGAAGGCAATCGCAGCCTCATCGCCGCGCCCTACGGCCCGTATCAATGCAAAGGCGACGACCGCTGGTGTGTGATCGCGGTCTACAACGACGAGGAGTGGGAGCGCTTCGCCACGTTAGTTGAAAAATCAGGCTCCAAGCGCGACGCAAAGTTCGCCACGCATCTCGGGCGCGTGCGTCACAAAGAAGCGTTGGACAAATGGGTGACGAGCTGGACGATCGAGCACGATCCGTACGAAGTGATGGAGTTGGTCCAAGGCGTCGATGTTTGCGCCGCTGTCGTGCAGGACGTTGAAGACCAGTTTAAAAACGACAAGCAGTACGCCGCCACCGGTTTTCTGGTGCATATGAACGAGCCCGAAGGCGGCGACATGGTCACGGAGAACGTGCCGATGCGCATGTCATTGACGCCCGGCAAAGTGCGCGGCGTTGCGCCGCTCATGGGCGAGCACACCCATGAGATCGCGCGCAACTTGCTCGGCCTAAGTAATGAAGAGATCAAAAAGTTGGATGAAGAGAAAGTGCTTTATTAATAATTGAAAAATGAAAATTGAGAATTGATAATTAAAGAAATCTACGCCGAATTGGGTTCTAACATTTTCAATTTTCCATTTTCAATTTTCCATTTCTAGGAGGAGGAACAATGGCAGAACCAGGACCCCTGTGCGTATACGAAAAACGCGATCCGCATATCGCGATCATCCGGCTCAATCGGCCGGAGAAGAAAAACTCGATCAGCCGCGATCTCTACTGGGCGCTCGACGAAGCGTGGCACAAAGCCAAGGATGACGATGACGTTTGGACGATCATCCTCACCGGCACTGCCGACGCATTCTGCTCCGGCGGCGACTTGAAAGAAAACATCGCCTTCGCCCGCGGTGAAATGACCGGCCCACGCTCCGGCCCACGGCCCTATTCGAACACGCGCTCGCTGCAGATGCACAAGCCGATCATCGCCGCAATCAACGGTTACGCCGTCGGCGGTGGTTTTGGCTTGGCGCTCGCCTGCCATATCCGTTATTGCGTGCCGGCGGCGAAATTTGGCTGCGGCGAAGTGCGCTGGTCGCACTTAGCAGCCTGGCCGAGTTATATATGCCAGATTCCCACGGGATGGGGCTATTGGTTCGCGCTCACCGGCCAATTCTGCGACGCTGACACCGCCTTTCGCTTAGGACTTGTGCAAAAGATCTGCGCACCAGACAAGTTACTTGACGATTGCATCGAGCTCGCCACGACGATCAATCGCAACGGCAGGCTGATTGCCGAGCACACAATGGAGTTCGTCGAAGACAAGCTGCTCTACGGGATTCAGGGCTGGGAAAAAGGCTTCGAAATTCACCGTGAATTTTACGCCCACCTGCGCAGCAGCAAAGCCTACGACGAAGGATCGGCAGCATTCGCCGAGCGCCGTAAACCGGAGTTTTCTCAAGAGTACTACGACGAGAAAACCAAACTACCGGGCGTTCCGGTGCTAAAAAAATAGCCGCAGCAAATCTTTCCAATGAAATAGGCTTGAACGATTTGGCCGTTCCAACGGTTCAAATCGTTCAAGCCGCTCCATTCGTTTCAAGCAAGGCAGGATTTAAGACTTCGCCAGCTCCTCGAACGTCTGCTCCGGCATGCCCGCCTTCCAAGTTGGATCGCGCAATTCTAAACGGTTGCCGCTCGGATCGAAGAAATAAAGTTCTCTCCCCGTAAAAAATCCCTTGGCGCGGTAATAAAGCCGGTCGATGGGAATTTTCTTCTCGGAAAAAACCTTGCATGCCTGCACTAGAGTGTCTGGCGTTACCGTGAAGGAATGGTGCACGTTCGCATCTTCAACATGCGACTTATCCACGCTCAGCCGACCGCTGACAGAGTAAAATGTTGTGATCGCCGACGTTGAAGCAAGACATGCCGGAGTTGCCGAGCCGCCCAAGATGCTTCAACCCGAGCAGATCGCCATAAAACTTCTCCGACTCGTCCAAATTGTTCACCGGTATCGACCAGTGCGTAACGCCTTCAATTTTTAACTGTCCCATAGAAACCTCCTTGTGTTATGCGCCCTATTTGCGCCAACTAGTTTGATGATGTCAACCCGAGAAAATAGGTCGATTGGTCTATTTCTGGTGCCGTATTTAAATTGAACGTTCTCCTACTCCCCGACCAAATGTCTGCTAAAAAACTCCATTGCTTTTGGCCATGATGACGCCGCGGCATGCGGCCGGTAATTGCTCGACCCCGTATTCACAAATGCGTGTGCAGCGCCGGCGTAGCTGTGGAACTCATGCACTTTGCCGAATTTCGTCAGCTCCCCGTCGAGCTTGCGCACATCCGCCGGTGATGGATTCTGATCATCGGCGCCGAAGTGGCCTTGGATCGGGCAATTGATCTCACGCGTGCGATCGAACGGCGATGGCCCTTCACCGAACGGTACCATCGTGCCGCCGCCGTAAAAGATCACTCCCGCTTTCAAATCCTTGCTCGCCGCCGACATCATATAGACGATGCGACCGCCCATGCAGAAGCCGACGATGCCTAACTTACCGCTGTCGACTTGTTTGTGATTTTTGAGATAGCCGACCGCGCCTTCGATATCTCTAATGATCGATGGATCGCGCAAACGCGATTTGCGCATGTCGCTCATCGTCCTTACAGTCCGAACCGTCGCGGTGATAGAGATTTGGCGCCACCGCGGCGTAACCGAGCTGCGCGAACAGACGCGTCGTATCCTTGATAAAATTTTCTAAACCAGATTTTCCATGCACGACGACGAGGCCGGGCACCGTTCGATCAGTCTCCGGTATGCTCACATGGAGCGGCATTTTGCTGTTATCGACGTTGACACTTTCCCAACTGCTGGCCATTGCTCACCTCCACCGTACTCGACCCACTCTATAGATGAAGTTGTCGCAGATTCGCAACCCCGCCGCTGACTTTGCCTCCTTTGAGTTCTTTGCGGTCAAATTGGCCGAGTCTCGTAAGCATCGATTGCCGACCGCGGACTGAAGATGATAAAACTAGGACGACAATCCAAAGGCGGCGCCGCTGGCACAATCCAAAATTGTAAGATGCTATCCCGAGAAGAAAACGATCTGATCACCCGTACCGGCCCGGGCACACCGGGCGGAAATTTGCTGCGCCGCTACTGGCAGCCAGTGGCGCTTGCTGAAGAGTTGCCAGACAACGGCGCGCCGCTGCCGGTACGCATCTTGAGCGAAGAACTCGTCTTGTTTCGCGACGGCCAAGGCCAGCTTGGCTTGCTCGGTCTACACTGTTCGCACCGGCGCGCCGATCTAAGTTATGGCCGAGTTGAGAATGGCGGTTTGCGCTGCCTCTACCATGGCTGGCTTTACGACCGGCACGGCAACTGCCTCGAACAACCTTGCGAAGCGCCCGGTAAAAGCTTTTGCGAGAAAGTTCGCCATCCGGCTTATCCTTGTCAGGAGCACGCCGGAATTATCTTCGCTTACTTGGGACCGGGCGAACCGCCGCTTTTTCCCAACTACGAACCGTTCCTCGCGCCGGCCGGCCACGTGCTGGTGACGAAGATTTTTCACGAGTGCAATTACTTCCAGGGCAACGAGGGCAATCTCGATCCGAGCCACGTCTCTTATCTGCACCGCCAAGCCAATGTGCCAGAGAATTTGAAACGCACGGTCAAAGGCAGCGACGGCAAACTGCCGCTGGCGCTTTATGAAGTCGACGTCGCACCGGAGATCGAAGCCGAAGAGACGGATTACGGCGTGCGTATTTTTTCGCTTCGGAATACTGAGGAAGGTCAAATCTTTTTCCGGGTCACCAATTTCATCTTGCCCAACATGGCGACGATCCCAGGGCCCATGTCCGGCGACGGCTACAATCTTTATTGCCACGTACCCATCGATGACACGCACCACTGGCGCTATGACGTCGTTTTTCGCCGCAGCGCGCCGATGGAAGAAAAGGACATTCGCCGCAACCAGGAAATCCTCGACGAGCTGACACCCGACCACAGGCCCAAGCGCAACAAGGCGAATCGTTACCTGCAAGACCGCGAATCGATGAAGAGCTGGAGTTTCTCGGGCATGGGGCGAATTTTTAACGTGCAAGACACCGCGATCGTCGAAGGCTGCGGCGAGATCGCCGACCGCAGTCAAGAATTCTTAGGTTCGAGCGACCGCGCCATCATCGCCGCACGCCGCCAAGTGCTGCGCGCGATACGCGACGTCGAAGCCGGCAAAGAAGCGCCGCATACGATCCGCAATGAAGCAGCGAATCGCTTTCCTCATTTGACGGTGGTTTCCGAAGTGATCACCGACCGGTCGGACTGGCAGAGTTACTGGAAAGAGAAGCTATTGGCTTCGCAGCACTGACCTTCATCCTGCCCACTCCCGCGAGCGGGCGAGGAGATCGAAATTGAACTGCTTGAACGATTTGAACTCCTAATTCACGGCCTCCATCCCTCCGTCTTCAGCTCCGCATTGATTTTTCGCGTCATGCTGAAGTCGAAATAGCGGTTCAGCGCCGGCAATTCCTTGCGCCCAATGCGTTCCAACAGCGGCATCATCACCCGTTTTTGCAAATCTTCACTCAATAGACCTTCAGGCGCGACCGCCGGCCGCACCAGATCGTAGATCCTCGCCGCCAGCTCTTCAGTAGTTTTTACATTCCTCGCCAGCACCGACACCGCGCCGCCGCGATTGGCCGTGTATGAAATGAACCCTTTGATCGTCGCGCGCAAGAATTTATCAACCAGGACAGGATCGTTTTGCAGCAACTGATCGCGCGCCACGATAGTGCCTTGAAGCTGAATGATGTCCGACGCGATGAATGACACCAGCTCGCGAAAGCCCTGCTCCGCGGCGGTGATATTGTGCGGGAATGTCATCATCGCCGCGTCGACGACGTTGCTTGACAGTGCGCTCAGTCGCGTCGCCGTGGTGCCGATGGCAAGGATCGCCACATCGCGATTTTCGTCCATGCCGTTTTTCTTAAACAGCTCGCGCAACGCCGCGTCGCCTGCCGCGCCGAGACTCGATACCGCCACTTTCTTGCCAGTGAGATCCTTCACATTGCGCACTTCGGGACGGGCATAGAGCCAAAATATCGGCTTGAGGTATGCGCTGAAGATAACCTTGAGCGGAGCGCCTTGCAGCGCCGCCTGCAGACCGGCCGTCGGCACCGTGGAAAACTCGACTCCACCCGCAATCAGCGCCTGATTGCTCACGCCGCCGCGCATGAGCACGAGATCGACTTCGAGCCCTTCCTTCTGGAAATAGCCGCGATCCTTGGCAATGAACAACGGGCTCATGGTGACATCGAGCACCGGCACGCCGACGGAAACCTTACGCGCGTCGACGGTTGAGACAAACACAAGAAGGAAGAGCAAAATTGCCGGTGCCAGATTCACGATGTTAATTATCCATCACATGGAGGGAAAACTGCTGGCGAACTTGGCTGCGTTGCGCCTTTGCGCGAGACATTCCGAAACTCTTACGCGGCGTCGAGATGAAAAAACTTCACCGCGTTTCCCGCCACCATCGCCTGTTTCTCATTCTCAGGCACGCCGGCGAACTGTTCTTCCATCAGTTCCAGAGATTTTGGCCAGCGCGTGACGATGTGCGGGAAGTCGGTCGACCACATGACTCGGTCGACGCCGACCCTATGGCGCAGTTCGATGCCGATGGGATCGTCGAAGACCCCCCAGTGAGCATGCTCGCGCAAATATTCGCTCGGCAGTTTCTTGAGTTTGGGCAGGCCGAGCAGCTTGTCGGCCCAATGGCGGTTCACTTTATAGGTCTGATCGATCTGCTGGTAGAAGTAAGGAATCCAACCGATGTTGTTCTCCGCCCAAAAGACTTGCAGCTTGGGAAAGCGGTCGAACACACCGGTGAAGATCAACTGTGTCGCTTCCACCGCGCCGCAATGATAGATGCCTTGGCGCGCCAGGCGCTGGAGAAAATCGAATGGCCGGTCTTCACCCTGGGGATCTTTCGGATATTTCATCAAGTAAACGTCGCGCTCATCGGTCCGGCGCGGAAACGACGTGTGGATCGTCACGGGCATGTCGAGTTCGAGCGCCGCGGCCCAGAAGTTGTCATCTTCCGGCGTCGGAAAACTCTTGCCGCTGGGAAAAGTATGCAGGCGCACCGCTTTGAAACCTTTTTCCTTGCAGCGTTTCATTTCGGCGACGTTTTCCTCCGCGCCGATGTCAGGCATAACCGCCACGCCGATCAACCGGTCGCGATCGACGGCGCAATATTCCTCGATGAAGTAATCGTTGAAAGCCTGAACGATGGCCATAAACGCGTCCCGGTCTTTGATCTTGGTGTTGCGCGCCTCGCTGGCGAACAATAGCTCGCCGTCGATGCCGTCGGCATCTTGTTCCTGCAATCGTTGTTGCGGCGAGCCGGCGCCGACCGCGTTTTCAAAGTCGAGATGCGTCGGATTGAAATTCTCGGCGCCTTTTCCGGCAAACAAATTGGTCCCGCGATATTCGAGCGGCTGGCCCTCCTCGATAATGGCGTCTCGCCCGTCGGCAAGCTTGATCCGTCGCGGCGCGCGGTCGCGATACTTCGCGGGCACCCGGTGCGTCCACGTTTCCGGTAGCCGTTCGAAGTGGCTGTCAGCGGAAAAATAAGCGTACCGACGGGACATCGAAACGGTTCCTCCTCGATCGTCTTAGCGCAGATCGATTTTTCACCACGAAGAGCACGAAGGACACGAAGGGTTCGGATAATTATTTTCCGCACTTCGTGCTCTTCGTGTCCTTCGTGGTGAAAATCACATAAAGTTGGCTAATTGGTCACTTGGCGTTCTCCGCGCCTTTGCACAAACCTCGTGATCCGACGACCACGAGTCACGGACACGACACGAGCTACGGTACGAGAATATCTTTCATGATTCGTTCCATTGGCTTCGCCACCAGCTCGGACTGCTCGGGTCCGACGACCAGCAGCGGAATGCCGCGTTCTTCGAGATTATTGAGATCGTCATACAACGACTTGACGCCTTTGCGGCCTGAGAGTCGGCCGGTCGACGCGAGTATTTTCGCGCCTTCGGCCGACTTCATGAAGTCGATGAATAAGCGCCGCGGCGTGGGGACGCGAGGTGTTGACGTAGATGCCGATGGCGCCGCTGATATGCGCCGGCGTCGGGTTGGGAAAAACCAGATCGCCGCCGGACAGCCGTCTTGCTTCATGCGCAAAATCCCGTCGGGATATATCTCCACGGCGACTTTGAACTCGCCGGCACACATCAGTTGCGCTTGCAAAGTGTGGCCGCGCCGTACGACGGCGCCATGTTTAATCAATCTCTCGACAAAGGCGCGAGTTTTCTGCTCGCCCCAGGCGGTCAACCAGCCCATCAACGCCCGCTCGGGTTCCATGTCGATGGAAAGAGCTGCCCTTCCACTTGGCTCGAAGAGATCGTCGTATCCCTTCGGCGCCTCTTCTTTCCTGACCAGCTTGGTATTGTAAGCGAGCGTCGATACGCCCAAACTATCGGCATGCCAGTAGCCGTCCTTATCCGTGAACTCTTTGGCGAAATTTACCGACTCCGGCGAATGGTAGCGCGCCCAGATGCCCGAGCGCTTGAGCGTCATAACGTTTTCCGTGCCGACCAACACCGCGTCGGTATCCAACTGACCGGCGCGATGTTCGGTCAATGTGCGAAACACCAACTTGTTGCCGCTGCCGCGCCAGAACTCAGCTTTAATGAACGGATATCGTTTGCATGAAACCGGCGGTAGTAGGCGTCGAGCAGAGCGGCATTGGAGATGCCGTAAAATTTAAACGCGCCCTCTTTGCGCGCGCCGTCTTCGAGCCGCTTCTGGCGCTGCGGCGCCGGCAGCTTGTTGATCTCGCTGAAAAGCGCTTCGATGGACGCCGATTGTGCGACTGACAACATGCCACGCACGTCAACGAACAACAGCGGTAACCGCAATTGAGACCGCAATCTCTTGATGCGTCATCAGCCATCCTCGATTCATCGATCTTCGATCATCGACTGAAAAATCACTTCATCGTGCAGTGAGGATGATAATCCATCTTGCAGCGCGCGCCGGCTTGCTTCATCGCGACTTCGAACTCGGCATGCATTTTCGGGTCTTCGTCCTCGTACTCGATCTGATCGCCGCCTTCTTTGACGCTCTTATAAATGTACGCCTTGCCGCCCGCTTTCGGCTTGTCGCTGCCCCAACCGATGGCGAGGAAAAACACCGGCTCGGCGCTGCCGTTGAAATGCTGATGGAACCACATTTCCGGCGGCACGAACACGCTGCCCGGTCCCCACTCGACACGCTCCCACGGTTTGCCTTCATTCCACATGATCGAATAGCCGTGGCCTCGGATGATCAGAACATGAATGCCGGGACCGTGGCGGTGCGCCTTCTTGTACGCGCCCACGCCCCAGAGCGAGACATGCGACTTGACCGTCTGATTGACCATGCGAAACACCGTGCTCTTGGCGCCGCCGCCGCGGTCAAAGCCGCCGGAGTAAGTCTGGCACACGCGCACGTCGGCGACGAAGTTAGTCGACCACTGCTGTGCCGGCGCTTTTTGTTTGAAGTAGCCTTCCTCCGAGTTGTAGCGGTCTTTGAAAACGAACGGGTTGTCGAAAACGAATTCGTAGTTGTTGAACGTATCGATCACCCGCGGCGCGCTGGTCATGGCGATGTAGCGCGCGGAGTCCAAGCCCGAAGCATTATGATGCTCATGCCAAGCGTTCATCGGAATCGAAAAATAACTTCCCTCCTGCCACTCGAAGGTCTCTTTCTTGGCCGGATCGATCCAAACCGAAGTCGCGCCTTGGCCTTTAAGAATGTAAATCGTTTCCTCGAACAAATGCCGATGCGATTTGAGCGATTTGCCGGGAGGAATTTCCGCGACGTAGGAGTCGTTGAATCCGCCTGTGCCTTCCAAATTCAAGAATGCCGCCGAGCCCGCGCCGCTCGACTTCCACGGCGACAATTCAAGCTCATAGAGATTTTTGATCGCCAAGCCGCGATAGGTCTGCAATCCTTCCGACTTCCTTCCACTGCTCGTAGGGCGACTTGTACGCAACTCTTTCTTTTACTTCTTGCTCGGCATTAACCGGTGTGTCTGCCATGATTAGTCTCCTCCTCATTTTGCTGTGCTATTTGAGTTACTGACGAATTGTTTAACGACGCGAATCTCATTCTTCTCCATCCGAATCCGATGCTTTCCCCGTCCAGGCAAAGGAATCGAACACCTCGAATGCAAATGCCATCATAAAAAATCACTCCACCGCCAACATCGCATCCGCCAGTGCGCCGCGCAATGCGCGGTCGATCACCAGACCGTCCCGCGTTGCCGCCAGCACCGCCTGCGCGGCCGCTTCGCTATCGATATGGCGCACAAAGATCGGCTCGAAGATATCCGAGTGATCTTCGTCGGCGATGGCGTGCACTTCGGTTTGGAAATCCCTCGCGGCGGTTTTTTCACCCAGCTCGGCCCGTTGCTTGCGCTTCCAGCGCTCGACCAATCCGCCGCCTTTGACGATGGCGTTGTTGTTGCGCCGCTCGAGAATATGCGAATAGACGAGCCCTTCGAGCCAAGGCTTTTCACGTGCGCAATATAGCCAGGCATAGTATGCCGCCTTGGCGCCGGGAGCCAACAAAGACTCATCGCCGGCCTGCAAGTCATCCTCCGTCACATGCGCGCGCCCCATGCGCTCGTCGTGGATCAACTCGTCTTTCTCATGCGCCCAGATGGCGCGCTTGACGTCGAGCGGCGCCTTGCCGGCGACAAACGCCCAACAATCGCGCCGGTTGTTGGCATAGAAAGTCATGTGGTTTTGATAGACTTTGATCCGTTGCGCCGTCAGCGGCACCGCGAAGAGTTTTTTGAATTCCGGCGTGTCGAACTGCTGGTTGACCATTGCATCGATGGTCGGACGTATTTTAGGCCAATGAGACATGATCGCTCCAACTCAAATTCTACGCTTGGCAATCTTATATAACTTCGCCGCGTTTTCCCAAAGGATCTTTTGCTTGTCGCCTTCATCCACGCCTTCGAAACTTTGCGCTAAACTTTCCTGAGTCTTCGGCCACGTCGACGTCGCCTGTGGAAACTGGCTCGACCAGAGAATATTTTCCGTGCCGACGTAACGGCGCACACGCAAACTAGCTTTATCGTACCAGCCGACCAGGTAACACTGCCGCTTGAACAACTCCGACGGCATGAGATCGTAGCCGTTTTGCGGCAACTGATCGCCGGTGGCTTGAAAATCGGTGTACTCCAACAAGTATGCGCCCCAGCCCAGACCGCTCTCGGCGAGTACGACTTTCAATTGCGGAAAGCGCATGAGAATTTTCGAGATCAAAAGATTCACCAACACCGACACCGAGCTCGCCGGCCGGGTGATCGACTGAACCGCCGCCGCCAACGCCGGTGAATAGCCTTCGTAAGCGGGAATCTGTATCTGGCTCGAAGCGCCGGCATGAAAACAGATCGGCACGGCCAATTCCTGGCAAGTCGCCCAGATCGGATCATAGGTCGAATCGTTGATATGCGGCACGTCGCGCAGCTCCATGGGGATCGATGGATAAATCACGCCGCGATGACCCTTGGCCACACAGCGGCGAATTTCTTTGACGACGGCGTCAACCGGACCGAGCGGTGTGATGCACTGCGAAACAAATCGTTCACTCGCGCCGCCCCACTCTTCGAGCAGCCAGTCGTTGTACGCTTGCACGCAGGCGAGCTCTAACTCTCGATCTTCCATACGCCCAAACGATTGTCCGCCGACGCCGGCGACGGTCGGATAAAGCACCGCGTAATCGATGCCGGCCGCATCCATCGCCTTCAATCGTTCCTTCGGATCATAGACCGCCGCCGGCACGTCGGCCCAACGCTGCGGGTTTTGCGTCCGATCCGCCATCGCCGCGCCGCAATCGGCGACGCCGGCTAGATCGATCTTCCGACCGTCGACGACCCAACTCTCGACGCCGTTTGAACTGTGCTCAACATGCGGAATCCGCTCACCCCACTTGGCCCGCGACATTCTTTTGATCCAGACCTCGGGATGTTCCTGGACATGTTCATCGACGCTGATAAAACTATTGTTCATTGTGATGTTACTTCTCTTTGGTTGTCATGCTCGGCTTTAGTGATTGTTGCACCATGGTGATTCTACGTAAGCCCGTAGAGCCTCATCGCGTTGCCATAACACAACTTCTTGCGCTCGTCTTCCGGCACGCCGACGAGCGAGTCTTCGACGAAACTCCAAGACTTGGGATAGGTCGCGGCGATATGCGGATAGTCCGACTCCCACATAATATTGTCGACGCCGACTAGCTCGCGCAGTTCGATACCCGCCTTCTCATACCAGAAGTCGACGTAGATCTGCCGGCGAAATACTTCGCTCGGTTTTGTCTTGACCCCTTCCTTCCACAGCTGACGCTGCTCCCACTCGTGATCGCTCGCCTCGAGCACGTAACTAACCCAACCGAACCCGGTCTCGGCGCAGGCCCAATTGAGGCGCGGATAGCGGTCGAGGATTCCGGAGAAGATCAAGTTTGGAATCAGCTGCGCCGGCGTCGCGCACAGGCGCGAAGTGGAAACCGTATGCATTTCCTTTTTTGAGAAGCCATCCCACTTCGGCAAAGACAGCTGCTGAGTCAAGCCGGACGAACCATGCCAGTGCATGGGAATGCCCAAGTCTTGGCAACAGGCCCAGAGCGGTTCCCAGTAGGGATCGTTCATGCGCTTCAAGCCTTTCTTGGTGAAAGCCGGCTCGGCGAGCATGACCACGCCGCGATGGCCGCGCTTAACCGCGTGCTCGACTTCGGCGACAACTACGTCAATCTCGTTCATGTAGGGAATAATCGCCATGGGAACATAGCGGTCGCTCACTTCGCGCCACTCGGCCAGCGCGTCGTTGTACGCTCGCACACAAGCCAGCTCGAACTCGGCGTCGGCTTGGAGAAAGGCAAAATTCGACACCGGGCCGTTGGGATAAAGCACCTCGCCGTCGACGCGATCGTCATCCAACGCTTTCAAGCGCTGGGCCGGATCGTAAACGATCTTCGGCACCTCTTCCCAGCGCCGCGGATAATAACCGCGCGCCACGCCGCCTTCCATCGCCGCCGGACAGTTGCACACCCATTCAGTGCGCACCTTGCCGTTGACGATCCATCGGTCCACGGTCTTGCCGTCCTCGTTAACCTCGACGATCTGCGGAATCCGATCGCCCCACTTGTCCTTCGACATCCGCTTGGTCCACGCGTCACGGTCCAACTGCGCGTGGGAATCGCAACTAAACAAACCAAATTTAACTTCCACCGGAGTCTCCCCTAGCTTAAAACGTTTTGATCGACGTGAACATTTTGAACGCTGTGAACAGGTTTCGTTTTATCATCTAATCGCAGCCCAACTCAGACATAATCCGCCTTCTCGCCCTGGTGCGTCAACGACAAACCGAGATTGTCCATCGCTAGCCGCGTGTTGATACCGAGAATGCGCAGTGGCTCGGTGCCGGTGTTGAAATATTGATGCCACTGAAAGACGGGAATCGACAGCACGTCCAGGGTGTCGAAATCGAACGACTTGTCTTCGACGATCACTTTGCCCTTGCCGCCGACGATCAAATCGATTTCATCGTAAAGATGCCGATGGGCGCCGGAGCGTTTGCCGGGAGGTATTTCCGCCATGACCACGCCAAGAGCCTTGCTGTGAAAACCGATGCGCGGATCGACGACGTAAGCGACGTTGCCCATGGCTGTCGGCTCGAAAACCAGGTCTTTCTGTTTCACCAAAACTTTGCTGTTCCGCCTGAGCTGTTCTTCGTGCATGGCGAAACCGACCTGCTCGGCGTACATTTCCGCGGCGCGGTTGTTGGCCACCTTGCCGGTTTCGGCCGATCCGCCGCCTGGGATCAATGTTTTGCGCGCGTCCTCGCCTTCCTGAGCATAAACCCAGAACTCAGGATAGCGTTCGTCTTCGTAAACCGCTTGACCCAAGCCCAATGACAACGGTCCTGTGGTCGACGCGATGCGCAGCACCGGCTCATCGCCGTCGTTGACATGGCGGTGCCAAGAAAACATCGGCACGCTCAACAAATCGCCCGGTCCCCAGTCGTAGCGTACGCCGTCGATGATGCTGTGGCCGTGGCCTTTAAGAAAATAAATGATCGCTTCTACTGTGTGGCGATGGCCGAGGGTGCGCCATTCCTGGCCTTCCTCCGTGTGCGGCGGAATGACATCGTACCAAAGGCGATGGGTGTGATTGTTCGAACCGAGCCGCGCGTCGACGACGTAAATATGTTTATGCTCGCCCAGTTGCTTCTCGATATCCGGCCATTTGAAAAGAATCTCCTGCCCCTTGCGCCGCGCCTGTTCGTCTTTGGCGAACTTGACGCTATGCATCATCAATTCGGTGTTCCGTTCCTTGACCGACTTTACTTCCATACGAATCCCCCTGCCCTGGCTGTTGCGCCGTGCGCGGAAAAAATGTTCCGCGAACTAGGCCGGACTGTATAACAAGCTTCACGGCTTGCCAAGAATCGCACGATGACCAGAAGCATGGGGAAGCCCGTTCCTATTCGCCGACGCCTATTGCATGGATCAAGAGATTTGCTTTGATTAGAGACTTGGCGAAGGAGCTTTGGTGAACACCCTGATGACTCGTTTAGACCGGCTCGACAAGAATCTAACCGCCCATATGGCGCGCCACGGCATTACGTTGCTGCGCCTGAGCGTCGGTATAATCTTTCTCTGGTTCGGCTTTCTGAAATTCTTTCCCGGCTTGAGTCCGGCGGAAGATTTGGCGGCGCGAACGATACAAGTGCTCAGTTTTGGCTGGGTACCGCCGCCAATGGCATTGACCCTACTCGCCGTTTGGGAATGCGCCGTCGGGCTGGGTTTGATCTTGGGAGTCTATTTGCGCGCCACGCTATTGCTCCTCTGGCTACAGATGGCGGGAACGATTACGCCGCTGTTTATTTTCCCGCAGGAAGTTTTTAGCCAGCTTCCCTATGCCCCGACACTCGAAGGACAATACATCATCAAAAATCTGGTCTTGGTGAGCGCCGGGATCGTCGTCGGCGCCACTGTACGCGGTGGCCGGTTGAAAAGCTGACCGTCTGTGCCTTTCGGGTTTTCGTCAGTCTACTTCACTTGCGTAGAATCAATTTATTGAAGTTGCCGATCAGCTCCTGATACCTGTCGCCCCATTTTTCCGGCGAAGGGATGACCACTTTGCGATCGCCGATGTCATCTGGTCCTTTGCCGATGATGCTTTTGTGGCCGACCCAACGGCCGTGACCATACATGATATCTTGACCGCGTTTGGACATGAGAAAATCGGCCATCAGCGCCGCCGCATGTGGATGAGGCGGGCGCGACGATAGATAAATCGGTACCATAGATTTCACCGGCACAAATGGCTGCGGAAAAACATAGTCGATGGGTGCGCCGGCTTTTTTCTTGGCGATCGCTTCCTGATGATGGCCGTCTATTTCCAGAAGGAATTCTCCGGCGGCAATGAGTTGGGTGATCAAGGTCGAGCCGCGCCGCGGTTGCAGCTGCTGCTGGCCGACTTTGGCGGCAAGCTCCAAACCTTTCGCTTCGCCGTAGTAATCCATCAGCGCCGCAAGCCAATCGTAGGACTCGTCATCGACGGCCATCTTGCCGAGCCACTTGGGCTGGGTGAGTTCCTCGACGCTAGTCGGCATCTCTTTCCGATTGACCAGTTTAGAATTGTAAATATAGACCAGCGGTGTGGCGAAAATGCCGTTAACGAAACCTTCCTTATCGGCGAAACCATCGCGTAACGACGCCCGCAGCGGACTACGGTAGCGCGCGATGGCGCCGGCCTTTCTAAGCGTGTTCACCGTCATACTGCGGGTGTTGAAAACGTCGTAGATGTGGGATTTGGCGCGGTGCTCGGTTAAAACTTTGTTCAGCAACATCCCACCGCCTCCGGTTAGGGCGTTGACTTTTAGAAACGGATATTGCGCTTCGAATCCGTTGATCAAATCCTGGGCGAAAGCCCGGTTCATCGCCACGTACCAGGTAACCGCGCCTTCCTTTTTCGCGCCGGCAATCAAGCGAGCTTGGCGCTCCGCTTCGGGCAACTGATTGATTTCTTCTAGTACTTTCTCTTCGGTCTGTGCGGTGACAGGCTGCGCGTAGAGCAATAGCGCCAACAACGACGACAAAATCGGACCGCAATGGCTATTGATGACGCGCATAATACAATTCTCCTGGTTTCGTGCACCAAATTCGACGCCTGCCATGAACTGCGGGAGTTCTAATCCTCCCCGCGCGCAACTGTCAAGCGGGATTCTCGCTCGGCCGAGCTGGCCTTGACGTTGTTGGTCGAGCGGGCGTATATTCCGCGCCATAGGCCCTATTCACTCTTAAGAGCAGCGGTAAGGAGATATTCCCATGCTGGAATCAAAACAAAATACCCCGAGAAGCTACCGTATCGTTGGTCCACAGCGGCAACTCGACGAGCGCGAAACGCCGCATCCCAAAGTCGACCGTGGCGAGTTCGGCACTCGGCTGCGCGACTGGAGGAAGAATCGCGTTGGCAGCGATCCTTTCCGGCGTCTCTTCGGCGGCGGCGGCGAAGGCGATCCGAACAACACGCTGCAGCAAATCATGAAGCAGGCGCCCGAGGGAAAGGTCAATCCTAATAAGATCCCGGTGGACGATCCGGCTGAGATGGCAAAGCAAATCAAAGGCGTCGCCCAATACCTCGGCGCCACCGTGGTCGGTATCTGCGAACTCGATCCGCTCTATGTCTATTCCCATCGGGCTCGCGGCAACCCCGCCATGGGCGAGAAGGCTGGCGACCCGATCAACCTGCCGCATCGCTATGCCATCTGTCTCGGTTTCGAAAGCTCCTACGAACGTTACATGAGCAATAACAGCAAAATCTCCGACTCCGAGTATCAGTTCGGCAACAACCACGCCATCGTGCCAACCTTCCAGTTGGCCTCCTACATTCGAGAAATGGGTTATCCCGCTACGGCGCACCATCATGGCCGCTCCTCGGTTAATCCGATACCGTTGGCGATCAACGCCGGACTGGGCGAGCTTGGGCGCCACGGCATGCTGATTCATGAAAAGTACGGTTCGCGTCTGCATTTGACGGTGGTTACCTGCGACATACCGCTGACGGTGGACCAACCTGTGGATATCGGCGTCGAGGAATTTTGCAAGTATTGTAAGAAGTGCGCGCGCACTTGTCCGTCGCACAGCATCCCGTTCGGCGACAAGACCGTGGTGAATGGCGTGGAGAAATACGCCATCAACGTCGAGAGTTGTTACAAATACAAGCTCGCCGGCCGTGGGGAATGGACCAATTGCGTCGTCTGCGTTTCTTCTTGCTGTTACAACAAAGCCGATACTTGGTACCATGATTTGGCGATGTGGTCGGTTAAGGTGACCCCGCGTAAGCTTCGAGTCCTGGTCGTCAAGCCGTTACTCTGGATCGACGATCTCATCTGGGGCAAGCGGCCTTGGAAACACATGAAGTGGCTCGGCTACGACAACGCACCCGAACCGGTGTACTGCACCATTCCCGGTTGCACCGCGAAGCATGCAAAATTACAGCACAAGAAATTGCATATTGGATAGCTGGAACCAATTTTTCGATGGATCATAAACACCGGCCCGGTGCGCTTGGAGTGTTGAAAAAACAATGACCTACGTGATCACACAACCCTGCATAGGAGTTAAAGACAAAGGCTGCATCGATGTTTGTCCCATGGACTGCATCCACGGGACCGACGCTGACTCGATGCTCTACATCGATCCGGACGAATGCATCGACTGCGGCGGCTGCATTCCGGCCTGCCCGGTCGACGCGATTTTCGTCGACAACGAAGTGCCGGATAAATGGAAAGAGTACACCAAGATCAACGCTGATTATTTTATCGGTAAAAAATAACTGCGATAATCATTCTCGCAGACCGCTCGCTGATTCCGAGTACCCCCTAGTCAACTCGCTACGATACAGTCGTTGAATTTGCGTCTAGCCGTTTCTCTTCTTTCATCGTCAGGGTTGTCATCTCTTCACCCTGACATATTAATGTTGCCGTTAAGCCCTGTCAGATTCACGCTGCGACTACGAGGAATGCCAAGTTACCTTGACAGTGAAACATTCGAAATGATAACCGTTTACTGATTACTACAAGTTTTGGAGGAAAGCATGTTGGAAAAAGTCGATCCATTGAAAGGTCCTATCACACGGCCAGTCGTCGTGCGCCAAGAGGAAGGCGATGAACAAGCTGGCACGCACCGAGGTGGCGGGAGACAGAGCGAGATCTATGGCTTCTTCGACCCGGAGCATGGGATTAGAATGAGAGCAGGAATCACCACCTACACGCCAGAGCGCTACAATCCACGCCATCGCCACACGGACGAGGCCGTGCGTTTTTATTACCGCGGTGCCGAATGTTACGGCAAAGACGTTATGGAAGAAGGCGACTGCGTTTACGTGCCCGAAGGAGTCTATTACGGGCCGACGAAGACCGCCGAAAAATGCGATCACAACGTGCGCATCTCGCTCCATTTTCCGGGTCCGTCAGGATTTCCGACGCCGGTGTGGTCAGAGGTAATGGCGGCGCAGAAAGAAATGCGCGAGAAACAAGTCGGCCAGTTTGAGAAGGGACTGTTCATTTCCCCCGAGGGCAAAAAACAAGATGGCTTCGAAGCGGTCCAGGAATATATCGTCGGCCACAAGCTCGACTATCCTCAGCCGCGCTATCGCAGTTACATCATCATGCGCCATGCCAATTATTCATGGGTGCCGCTCGAAGGCGCGCCCGGTGTGAGCGTGAAACATCTCGGCTACTTCAATGAAACCGGTCCCAACATCAAGATGATGCGCATGGAGAAAGGCGCGCAAACGCCCGCCGGCAAAGTTGATTTCCAACAGGTACGGTTAGTTCTCGAGGGTGAAGTAGAGTACGACGGCGAAAACTACAAACCGGTTTCCTGCATGTTTTTCCCTGCGGGTGCGCCATACTCACCGACCGCCGCGGTCAGCGAAACAACGTTGCTGGTAACTCAGCTTGGCAAGCCCGGTACTCCGCCGCTGCCATTTTGCGTGTTGTAACTATTCGAGCGTTCAGAGCCACGGAGAACAGAAAAGGAGATCACTTTGAAAGCGCGGCTATCTAGTTTGGTTCCGTTGGTCGGTATTTTTCTCGGCACCATCTTATCGAGTCCATGTTTCGCGGCGACGGTCCAGGAAGTCATCAAGACAATTTCGACGCAGTCACCGGCGCAAAGAAAAAAAACCATCGAAGACGGCGCCCGCAAAGAGGGGCAATTCGTCATCTACACCTCGCTCAGCGATCAGGATAACCCGAAGGTGATGGCCGCGTTTGAAAAAAGTTATCCCTTCGTCAAGACGGAAGTTTATCGCGGCACGCCGAGAAGCGCGCTGCTCAAGGCTTCCACTGAAGCCCGGGCCGGCCGTTTCGCGGTGGATATCGTCGCAACCGCGCCCTCAGAAATGTGGCAGTTGAAGCAGTCAAAATTATCAACTGCCTATCTGTCGCCGGAACTGCAGGCGATGCCAAAGGGATCTTACGATCCGGAAGGCTATTGGTCGGGCTTTGAAGTCACGCCGATCGTCGTGGCCTTCCAAACCAAGTTGATTAAAGGCCCCGACATCCCGAACAGCTATCAAGATCTTCTCCAGCCAAAATATAAGGGCAAGATGAATCTCGGCACGGAAGATTATGACTGGTTTAGCGTCATGCTCGATTCTATGGGGCAGGAAAAAGGTCTGGCGTTCATGCGCGGGCTCGCCAAGCAAGAGCTGCATATGCCGGGAGCGAGCAGCCGCATGAGAGTTCAATTGATGTTGGCTGGCGAATCAGGGATATCTCTGGCGGCGCGCGGGCGGCGCGTTGTCGAATTCAAAGCACAAGGCGCACCGATCGATTTTCGCATCTTCGAACCTTACGCGGGCGAGCCCAACTCGCTATCGATCGCGGCGCGCACGCCCCATCCACACGCGGCGATTCTGTTCGCCGATTGGATATTGTCACAGGAGGGGCAAACCAAACTCGCCGAAATCCCGCGACTGAGTATCCGCAAAGGGATCAAACAGCGGGGTTCGCTACAGGATTTGTTCGTCAAGGACTTTACCTTTGTAAATCCCGCATCCTACGGCGCCAATACCAAACAACTCATCGACCAGTTCAATCAAATTTTCGGTATTCGGTAACTGACCATCTCTGATTGGAGGAACGATCCATGCTGGTGGACATTAAATATCCCGATCCTGTGCCGGTCGATCTAGATGCTAAAAAAACTCTCCTGGTAATCGTCGACATGGAGAACTGCTCGGCTCATCCCAATGGTCCGCAGTACATGGGCGAGCCAGTGGAAAAAATCATTCCGCGCATCGTGCGGCTGAGAGACTACGTGCGATCGAGCGGCGGACGCGTGCTGCACACCCAATCGGTGCGCAAACGCGACGCTTTGGAATTTACCGTATTCGAAAACGTCGTGCGTAAAGTTGAGGGAACGTGGGACGCGGAGTTTATCGACGCCCTAAAACCGGCTCCGGACGAGCCGGTAGTGGTTAAACATACCCACGACTGTTTCTACCAAACCGACATGAAAGAGTGGTTACAGCGGCTCGACATTCGCCCAGGCGACGGCCGGGTCATCGTGACAGGAGTCGCGTCGCGCGGCTGCGTGCAGTGCGCGGTGACGGGGTTCAGCATTCGCGATTATTACGTCTACATGCCGATGGACTGCACCGCAGCAAAGGACGAAACGGAAACCCTCCTGTCTTTTTCGCTCTACCGGGGTTTCGGTTACCGTTACAACGTCACGATGACGCAATCCGAAATGATCACGCTGCAACCGACAACCGCAACGATTCATGCGGCAGTCGCTCCGGCCGGCGCGCGAAGCGTTCAGCCCTGATCGTCCGGCTTTCGCGAGGCGGACCGGTGCGCGCGGCGCACCCTACGACATCTTCGTGATCTTCCTGTCCTTCGTGGTGAGATATCGGTTTTCCGAAAAGGATTTCTAATAACCCCAGCGCTTCGCCGCGGCGCTGACCCGGGCAAACTCTTCTTGCAGCTCCGGCCGCGCCCGCAGCTCGTTGTAAGCCGCGGTTACCAAATCTTGAGCCGACACGTCTTTGATCGGCGGCACGTCGTAGTTCAAATCGCCGATCTCCTTCTCTTCGCGCAGTAAATCCTCAAAGCCGGTCGCTAGACCATCGATTGGAAATGGCATTGCCTCAAGATGTTGCGGCGATTCGCCGGCGAACTTAATATGTCTTTCCTCGGGGTCCGGACTGGCGCAACGCAGCCGTCTTTCCAGATTGTGGAGATATTCAAAATTTTTCGGCATATCGCGCATGAACCAGTAAGAGCGAATCATCGCTCTCAGAAACCCTTTTACCATTTCCGGCTTTTCTTCGAGAATGCGGCCGGTGGCGGCAATGATGCGCTCCGGACGGCCGTTGGGATACTGCTGCTGCAGAGTTACCAGCGCATTGAAACCTTCTTTCTTAAGCTCTTCGGCTTCCCACACCGCCACCGGCGCGCAGTCAACTTTGCCTGAGCGCAATGCGTCGATATTGACCGGGTGATAAATTCCGCGCACGAACTCGACGTCATGGTTAGGATCGAGACCCGCCTTGTGCAGCCAGATGGTGATGCCCCAATGGCGGTTGCTGCCGAAATCGCTGATGCCGACTTTTTTGCCTTTCAGTTCTTGCAGTGATTTGATGTGCGGCGGGCTCACCCAGACGTGGATATGCTGGTTACGCCAACCGGCGATGATGTAGAGATCAGCACCCCGCGAGCGCTGGTAAAAAACCGTGCGCGTCTGCACGTCGAGCGCGATGTCGACCGATTTTTCCTTCATCGCCTGAGATATGCCCAACTTTTCCAAGCCAAAGGGCACCATGGAGTTGGTCGAGATCTCGTAGGCTAGTGACCCGTCCGCGGTGCGCAATCCCTCATCGTAGAAAAAATTCATCTCATGCGCCGTCATGACCGGCACAAGATGAAGCACGTGATAGCAAGTCGGTGAGATCCGAAGTTTTTCGTCTAGCATTGTGTCATTCCTTTAGCAGTGTGGTTTCTTGGTGTTTTAATCTCTGGAATTAACCGGCATCACAACGTGTGTCAACGGACTGAAACAAGTTTTCCTATGATGCACGAAAGTCAGCTGCTTCCCATTACGCCTTGCGTGAGATCTTATGAATCCAGCTATGACTCATTGATTCACCCCGGCTCCATGCCGTGCCGTTTCATCAACGCTCTTTCATCGTCCGGGCTCGGCGGGACTTGCCCGGACCAGAGGTCCTGCAACTCTTCAAAGTACGAATCCATCGCCGGCGCGTGAATGATCAGCAGACGCGAGGGCACAGTTGCGGCATTCCCAAACGTGTGCGAGACACCGCCCGGCACATGCACGAATGAACCGGGCCGGCCGATGACCGTATCGGCGCCAAGAAAAAATTCAATCTCACCTGCGAGAACATAAAATGCTTCTTCGCAATCGGTGTGAATATGCGGCGGCGGCTTTCTACCGCCCGGTGGCAGCGTCCGTTCCATGAAAGAGAACGCGCCGTTGGTGCTGGCGTGAGTCGCCTTGAAAAACATCGCGCTGCCGCGAGCGCTGAGCAATTTGCCCTCGCCGGCCGCGAAGACGATCGCTTTGTCTCTCATGGTCGTCTCCTATCTCGCTTGCCGTCAATGCTTCTATCGTCAAATCCCGCGCACCACGCCGCCATCCATGGTCACACAACCGGTCCTCAATCCAATCATTTCTGCGCCGCTATATTCGGTAGCTGCATTAGAAAGTTCGATCCTTGCGGCACCACCATGATTTGGATTTTTTCGGACAACTTGTCGATCATCTCGTGCTGGACCAGCAAGGGTGTTAGCGATGCCGATAATCTTTGGTTGGCGAGTGCTTCTTTTTCTGCCCGGGCCAACTTGGCCTCGCCTTCGCCCTTTTCCGTTTCGACTCGCTGCTGCGCGGAAAATTTTGCCGCGGAGACGAGCTGCTCTTGCTCGAGGGCCTTCTGCGTTGCGATTTGCTTGTTTTCAATGGATTGTTTGAAGGCTGCGCTAAAATCCACGTTGTCCAACAGCAAGTCGATAATATGGATCGAGTACGGCGACAGTTCAGCTTCGAGTCGTTGCCTGACCGCCTGCCTTATCTTCTCACGGTTAGGCGCGATGTCGACGCTCTTATACTTGACCGTTTCGTCCTTGAAATTCTGCGCCACGCGCGGCTCGATCAAAACATGAAAATAGTCCGGTCCGACCGTGCGAAACAATGTCTGCACTGCTTTGGGTGACACCTGATAGTTGAGGCTGGCTCTGACGAAGACATCTTGCGTCTCCGCGCTAAAGGATGGCAGTTTATCCAACACGGCTCTCTGCACCTTGATATCCGTGTGGGTTATGAACCACCAAGGCCAAATCAGATGAAACCCCTCGTCCACCTGACCGACAATCGAACCGAAACTGTAAACCACTCCGACCGTGCCCGCGCGCACGATCACGAACGGTTTGGCGACCAACAACAACAAGAGCAAACCGCCGACGGCCAATATTCTAATCACGTTTTTGAGTTCATCGCACGAACTTTCATCTTCGCCGCTATGCTCGGCAAGTTCTTCATCGATCGTCCCCCTCTTGCGTCACCATGGAATTTGGTCGTTCGTCGCCTTGGTCATTGAAATATTCCGCTACTTGCTAGCCAGCTCCCTCTGCGCCTCGCGGAGAATCGACAGGTCGGCAATTTCATCGTAAGGTATGTCGCGGCTAAGCTTTATGGTTTTCTTGGTTTCGTCGATCATCAGACGCAGCCCTTTGTCACATACGTTGACGTCTTCATCGTAGACCCGCACGACGCTGTCGTAGGTCGCCGTGGCAGATTCGCGATTGAGCTTGAGCCACTCGGTCAAGAACTGAATCGTGCCGTCGCGGTTGGCGCGAATGTAGCGATTGGCTTTTATGCCGGCGCGAATGACTCGCTTGATCTCGTCAGGTTTCTCGTGAATTTTCTTTACGCTGGCGACCAAACCGGTCTCCGGAAGCACCATTATTTCGTTGGCTCGAGCAAGAATATTGAAACCCTGCTTGCGCGCCTCGAAATCCAGCGGCGGCCCGAGCACCGCCGCTTCGACCAAGCCTTGAGTCAGCGCGGCATAGCGGGCATCGGGCGGGCCGACGGCGAGATACTTTATTTCCTTTTCGGCATCGAGACCGAAATGCCAGCGATCGCCCGGGCGGCGAAATGCGCGACGCCGCCGGGATAAGAATCGCGATAGTCTTGCCTTTGAGCGACTGAACAGTTTTGATATTCCGGCCGCGCCACCAATGCCGAGCACCGGTGCGGGCACAAAGCAGGCGACAACACGGATCGGAATCCCGCTGACAACGCGCCGCCTATCGCCGTCCCGCCGATACCGGTCGAATAATCCACTTCGCCATCGGTCAACGCAGCTCGACCCGCCGCAGCCGAAATGCGAATGATCTCAGCCTCGATCCCTTCTTCTTTTAGAAAGCCGCGCTTCTGCGCCAAAGGAAAAGTCATGAATTGGCCGGCGAAGCCAGTCATGGAGATTCTGATTTTATCGGCCGCCTGAGCCGGCGCATCGAGAAAAAAGAACGCGAGCACACCGATGAACATCTTAATCATAATCCTCCTCAGCAGCACGGCGCAAAGTTAAAATACTTTCATATTTTCGTTTTCTGCCGCCATTCGAGCGACAATCGAAAATCCAAAATTATTTAATCGGCAATTCCTTCTTACGCCACTCAGCCTTGCAAGCGATTGGCGACATGACAGAATTTGCTACTTCCCCAAGTGATTGACCACATTCTTTTCCACCGTTTCGGGGGTGATGGTGAACAATCCCGGCTTGCCCGGATCGACAACGATCCTGACCCAGTGGACATCGGGAGTGCCGAATACTTCAACCCTGGTGAAATTTTCAACACCTCGGCGGTTCTTAGTGTTGAACAATGGTTTATCGATGCGAAAAATATGAGTGTCGCCATGCACAAACAGAACGGGCTTGGCGAACTCCACAACCTCCGTTTCAAGCGCACGCAACAAATCGGTAAAGCCAGATTGTTTTCTAATCTCGGCGAGCTGGTCCGGAGTTGTTTTCAAAAGTTGATCTCGAAACACATACAAATAAAGGCCCAGCCGTCTTGGCGCCCAAACGCTTTCGAACAAAGGATTTGCTTGAGTAAGAATTACCAGCCCTTTGTTGCCGTTAAGCTTAGCCATTTCGAAGGCTTCTTTCAGCCAAGCCAAATTTGCCTCATTACGCTCAGCGTATTCCGCGTCCATCTCCCGCGTGCGGCCGAGATTGTTGTTGCTGCCAACGACATGGAGGGTCACGAACAATACGTCGTCGTAGATCCAGCGGGCGTTTTCACGGTACTTGGCATATTTCGGGTCTTTGCTCTGCTGTGTCAGAGTCATGGTTCGCTGGCCCAAGCTCTCGTCGTTTGAAAAGAATACTTCCCGAACTTTGGCGAGCCGTTCCAGCGGATCGAATGGTTTCACTTTTCGCTTGTGACAATCAGTCCAATCATTATCGCCGGGCGTGACGATGAAAGGCTGCTTGGAGGTTTGAAACATTCGTTTCAAGTGAGCCATGGTTTCATCCGTGCACGGCGGGTTGCCGTCACCTTCCGTGTATCCGTTGTAATCTCCCTGAAAATCCCCGACGTGCACGACGAAGGCCAGGTTGGCGTCATTTAGGGCGCTCATCAACGCGGGAAACTTCCTTTCATCTTCCGCCGTGTACTGTTGATCGCCGATGACCGCGAATTCGAATCGTCCCGCGGATGACGCCTTGCCAGATTGCTGGACGACACAGCCGGCGCTGAACAACAGTCCGAATACGACGCTCATCGCGAAACCGAGTCTTAACCCGAGGACTTCATTGCCGACCAACACCGCGGCAAAAACTTTCCTCACCATACGTCCCTCCCTTTTTTACCGACTGTAATTCTTCTGACTCAAGTGAACGTTAACCTGGCACTCTTCGATCCCATCCAAAACTTGCCGCGAGCGGAATCGAAAAAGTGACAATCCAAACTCACTTCACTCCCAACTCCCGCTGCGCTTCACGAAGCATCGAAAAATCCGCGACTTCGTTGACCGCAACCTCGCGGCTGATATTCGCGGCCTTGCGCGCTTCGTCGATGGCGATGCGCAGACCCGCTTCGGACACGCTGCCATCGTCATTGAATGATTTCACCGAGCCGTCGTAGGTGGCCGTCGCTGTGTCCTTGTCGATTCTCATCCACTGCATCATGACTTGAATAGTTCCGTCGCGATTCTGCAGCAGGTAGCGATTGGCCTTGATGCCGGCTCTGATCACGCGCTTGAGCTGATCGGGGGTTTCTTTGATTTTTTTCACGCTCGCCACCAGCCCGGTGTTCGGATAACTGAACAGATCGTAAGCTCGGGCAAGCACCACGTAACCAAATTTCTTGCCGAGATAGTCGACCGGAGTCGATCCCGCCGTCGCGACTGTCAATCCTTGTTTTAACGCAGCAAAGCGCGTCTCGACTCCTCCCGTGGCGAGAAATTTGACATCCTTGTCGGGATCGAGTCCATAGTGCTTCAACATCATGCGTACCGTGCTTTCGAGCCCGCCGCCGATGCTGTTGAGCCCTATGGTCTTGCCTCGGAGTTCCTGAATCGACTTAATCTCGGGGCGTGCGATGATCGCGGTGGTAAGTCCCGGTGTGAAACAAGCAACGACCCTGACCGGAATACCGCGCAGCGCCGCGTTGACTGCGGGACTGACGACAGTGTGATAGTCGATTTCCCCGCTAGTCAGCGCCGGCAGCGCCACCGCCGAACGAATCCTGATCAGCTCCGCTTGCAACCCTTCTTCGTGAAAAAAACCTTTGATCTGCGCCAAGGGCAGAGTAAATGTCGAAGAGTTAAATTCCGGAAACCCGATCCTAATCTTGTCCGCCGCATGGAGTGTTGGGTGAAGTAGAAAAACCATCGCTAACGCCTGTAAAGTTTCTTTCACGGGTTAACCTCTCAATTGCTCCGGCCAGGCGTGTCTGCGCTTCTCGAAGACACGCGAAACCGTCTCCACCACATTCATGCCAAACAAGACTGAGTAAAGACACCGCATCACGTCACAAAATCGGCTTTGCACCGAATGCTAATAGAGCGCGATTCACTTTGTGAAATCCATCGGGCTTTTTCACCGTTTGTAATTCTCGAAACACTTCACTCTTTGCCTGTTCGAGGAGTTCCGGTGTGATTTTCTCCAGTTGCCGGCGGAATCCAGCTGACCATAGGGACGACCAATACTGTTCCTCATCGGCGTAGATGAATTCTTTTTCTTCGACGGTGATTCGGACGTGCTTAAAACCAGCTTGTTGTAGCGCGGTTTCGATCTGCAACGGCGTGTCAAATCTAACATCGATTTTCGCAGGCAAGTTCTTTGCCGCCGGTGCAAACACAAAGGGTCGAAGCACTTCATTACACCAAGTTTGGGACGGATTGTCCGCGGCCCAGGTGCTAAGCGCAACGCGCCCGCCGCCCTTGAGCACGCGGTGAAATCCTTGCAGAACCCGCACAGGATCGGCGAACATCCAAAGCGCAAAGCCACACAGGACCCAGTCAAAGGACGCATCGGCAAAGTTCATTTGTTCCGCATCCATCTGGCGGATTTCAGCGTGATTCAGCTTCCGGCTCTCGATATCTTTAGCCGTCTCCCGCACCATATCCGGTGAAAAGTCGATACCTGTAACGTAACCATTAGCTCCGACTTTCGCTGCCGCCGGAAATAGCAACGCGCCTCTCCCTGCCGCTACGTCGAGCACATTGGTTCCGGCGATAATTTCGCCAACTTCCACAAGCCGTTGACCGAAGTGAGAGAATATTCCCGGCCCGATCCGGTCATAAATGGTGGCAGCTTGGCTGAATACGCGCAGGCTTTCTTCGCGCTTTCGGTTCCCTTCATCAGTCATTGGCAATTCTCCTCACGCCCAGACAAATCAAATTGAGGCGGTAAGGTTCTAAATTTAGGGTACAACTCCGCGCACCGCCCACGCTTTAGCCTGAAGTGTAAACGGCCCGTCGGGGCCGTCACCCAAAACATTCTGCCGCATCGCTCTTCGTAAAGCTTCACGACGGTCCGGCAGTTCGAAACTCTCTCGCCTTTCTGTGACGAGACATTGAAACGCGACTTGCCCGTGTTCAGCCTGCACGCTTAAACCCATCACAAATGCGGCATGATCTCCTTGGCACAGATTTCCACATGCTCGGCTTCGTCGAACATCGGATTGAAGACGACCTGCTGCGCGCCGGCTTTGACGATCGCTTGAATTTGCTCCGTACACTTGGCGACGCTGCCCCAGATCGAAACTTTGGGACCCAGATCAGCGTTTTTGTAGCGGCCACCGAACCATTCGCGTATACGCCGTTCGCCGCGCGCTTCGTCGTTGTCGACCGCCATGTAAACCCGTTTGGCGAAATGGAACGTCGCCGGATCGCGTTTCGCTTCCGTGAGCATGTCGCGAATCCGCGCCGACTCGCGAGCGAACGATGCCGCAGACGACGAGCCCGCGCCCATCCAGCCATCGGCGTATTTCACGGCGCGGCGCAGGGCATTCTCATGATGACCGCCAAAGATGATCGGCAAATGTGGCTTCTGCATCGGCTTGGGCTCCATCGCGACGTTATCGAAATCCCAATAACGCCCGTGAAAACGCGCTTTCGGCTCAGTCCACAAAAGTTTCATGATCTGCACCGCTTCGCTAAAGCGCGTCACCCGCCCTGCGCGCGTGTAGCCAAAGACTTCCTCGTGCGAACCGAGATGGCCGCCGCCGAGACCGACGCCCATGATCGCGCGACCGCCGCTCATCACGTCGAGCGTGGAATACGCTTTAGCCAATTGAAGTGGATTGCGCAGCGGCAAAAGAATCACCGACGTGCCCAATTTTATTTTGGTCGTAATCGCCGCGACATAACTGAGCAGCGTCACCGGCTCGAGCATGATGAAGTCGCCAATGATCCGCTCTTGCAGCCAAAGACTATCGAAACCGAGCGTCTCCGCTCGCGTAGCAAACTTGCGGATATGCTCCATATCCGTCGGCCCGTCGAAAAAAACCTGCGGCAGTTCGATGCCGCAGGGTAAATGAGTCGCCATGATGTCTTTGCTCCTTCTAAGATTCGATTAACTACAAAGAGCACAACGTAAAGATTTGGAGACCGATGATCGAGTGATTTGTCTATGTGAACTTTTTATTCCACGCCATACAGCCGCGCGCAGTTGTCCCAAAGGATTTTCTTGCGCGCGCCGGTCGGCATCTCCATCACCATAAAATGATTGACCGCGTCCGGCCAGTGCGAGTCCGCGTGGGGATAGTCAGTGGAAATGACGACGTTATTGTCACCGATTCGTTTAACAACATCGCCGACCAAATCTTCTTCGACATCCACTGAGATGAAACACTGACGCAAGAAATAATCGCTCGGCCGTAAGCTCATCGGCTCGTTGCAATAATCTTTGCGCATCTCCCAGCGTTCGTCTAAACGATACAGCGCCCAGGGCAGCCAGCCGCAGTTGCCTTCGAGAAAAGCCACGCGTAGTTTGGGAAATCGCTCGAGCACCCCGCCGGCGCAGAAACTGCCGACGGCGAGCATGAGCTCGATGGGATTGCGAAAGGCATTGATCAACACCGCCTCGTTACTGTGTCCTTTGAAACGGTGCACCACTTGCTCGGTGTTCGGACTCGCCGCCGGATGAAAACAGATCGGCACGCCGAGTGTTTCCGCTTCGCGCCAGACCGGATCGTAGTAGCGATCGTGAATATGCCGGCCATTGGCCGGCTCGGGGACCAAGCACAAACCAATGGCGCCTAAGTCGGTGATCGCGCGCCGCGTCTCGTCCACAGCCAGATCGACATCATGCAGCGTGATCAGCGCCGACGGTCGTAGCCGCTTTGGATCGGCCTTGCAGAAATCCGCCATCCAGTTATTCCAGGCGCGGCAAAGATCGTTGGCATATTCCGGCTCCAAACTATCGTCGCAGTGCAGCGGAAAGGTGCGAAACAAAACCGCTACGTCCAAACCTTCTTCGTCCATCGCCGCCAATTGTGAGATCGCGTCGTAATCACGTTGCAGCGGCTTGGCGTAACGGTTGGCGACTTGGGATTCGCCCGGCGAGCTTTCATCAACATGAGGTTTGGGCGAAGTGTTTGCCAGTGCTTGCGTACCAGACGGTCGCAGCGGCTTGCCGTCGGCAAGCGTAAACTTGATCTGACCATGCTTTTTGCGCGGTTGGCCGCGCGGAATGCGCCCGCCCCATTTCGGATTCATGTAATTTAAATAGAGATCATGGGGCTCGAACACATGCATGTCGCTATCGAGAATCTTGAATCCGTCTCTCGCCATCGCTTGCTCTCCTTCGGCTCAGCCGCCGGTGCGGCCCTCGGCTAATCGTCGCTCATCGGCCTTCGCAGAGTAACGATTAGCATCAGTGCCCACGCACTTTCAACACAAAAACTTCGCCTTGACAAGACAGATTGGAGCTGTAAAAGATTTCGCAGCGAATGGCGTAAACCCAATCACAATTTCGGAGGATCACATGTTCTACCGAGTGAAAATATCGTTGCTCGGTTTTTTAGCACTTGCTATGTTCGCAGGCAGCGTCAACGTCGCCAGCTCCCAGACCCGCATCACTGTCGGCGTCACCGAAACTATCGAGACCCATAATCCCTACGGCGACAGCGTTTCGCTCCTGTACGGCATCTGGAGCGAGGTCACCGGGCCGTTCTGCACCTACAATTACACCAAAGGAGACTTCGAAGGCCGGCTTGCGGAAAAATGGAAAACCGAGAACCCGACTACTTGGCTTTTCTATTTGAATAAGAATTACAAGTTTAACGACGGCTCCGCCGTGAGCGCCGAGGACGTGGTTCATTCGATCATGACCCGAGTCATCAAGGACCCGCAATCGAAACAGAAAGCTTCCGTCGCGCCGTCGGTGGTCAACGCCGAAGCCGTCGACAAGTTCACGGTCAAGATTACGACGGACAAACCCACGGCGCCGCTGCTATCGTTTCTGTGCGACCGTTTGATCATTACCAGCAAGGCGGTGTTCGATAAATACGGCCGCGACGTAGCCGACAAGGAACATATGCTTGGGGCCGGTCCTTACCGCTTAAAGGAGCTGATCCCAGGACAGCGCCTCGTCATCGCGAAAAATCCCAACCACCCCGAGGCGAAAAAAAATCCGCGCGCGCCCGATGAAGTCGTCTATCGGGTCATGCGCGAACCGGAACAGCGCGTGACGGCGTTATTGAATGACGAGATCCAGATCGGCCAATTCGTGCCGCCGCATATGCGCCAGCGAGTCGAGAAAAATAACAATCTCAAAATAAACCCGGTAGACTCCGTCGAGATCATGTTTCTGGCGATGCAACCCAAGCCGCCATTCGACAAGAAAGAGGTGCGCCAGGCAGTTTGCCACGCGATCAATCGCGATCAGATCATCGCCACTCTGCTCGAAGGTTTCGCCAGCCGACTCGATGGCCCGCTGGGCCCCGGACAATACGGTTACGACCCGAATTTGAAACCGAAGTTAAACTACGATCCGGAGAAATCGAAAAAGCTCCTCGCCCAGGCGGGTTTCGCCGGCGGTGTCGATATCGAACTGCAAACCCCGGTGGGCCGCTACACTTTAGATAAGCAGATATCCGAAGCCATCGTGCCGATGCTCAATAGCGCCGGCTTCCGCGCCAAATTGCTCACGCCGGAATGGGCGACGCTTTGGGCTAGCGTGCAAAAGGGCACGATCCCCTTCTATTATATGGGCCGCGGCTCGGTGCAGGACCCGAGCGCAGCGTTACACCAATATTTTCACAGCGGCGAAACGCCGCGCATCGGCTACTCCAATCCTAAGCTCGATGAGATCCTCGACAAAGAACAACAGGAGTTCGATCCCAAGAAACGCCGCCAATATCTGTCCCAGGCGATGAGCATCCTCACTGAGGACGCGCCGGCCTGTTTCATGTGGCGCCACAAGCTGCTCTGGGGTTTGAATAAAAAAGTCGACTACGCGCCACTGCCGGATTCCCGAGTGTATGCGATCGAGATGGCGGTGCGGCGCTGACAGACGTGGAGATTGGAGTGATGGAGTGATGAACAGATCCAATACTCCAACATTCCATTACTCCAGCTGAGATTGAACCAAAACTTCGCCATGGCCAGCTATCTCCTTCAACGGCTCGCCGGAACTATTCCCGTTCTTCTTCTTATCAGCCTGCTGGTATTTCTTTTGATTCACGCGGCTCCCGGAGATCCCACTTTGATGCTTTTGGGCGAGGAGACCAATGCAGCGGAAGTCGCCAAAGCCAAAGAGCGCTGGGGTTTGGACCAACCGCTTTATGTGCAGTATTGGAAATTTTTGAAATCTGTCGCCGCCGGAGATTTCGGTAAATCTTTCAAATATGCCGAACCCGTCACCCATGTCATTCGCACCCGTCTGCCGGCAACCATTGAGCTGGCGATCTTCGCGATATGCATCGCGACGCTGCTAGCGATTCCGCTAGGTGTTTGGGCCGGAGCTCGGCCCAACTCGTGGATCGACAATCTCGGCACCACTTGTGGTTTGTTCGGCATCAGCATGCCGAGTTTTTGGCTGGCGATCATGTTGATCCTGCTGCTCGCCGGCGTCTTGAATATCTTGCCAACCTCCGGTCGCAGCACCTATGGCATCGCCGGGCCGGAACAAACCGGTTTCTACATTTTCGACAGCGTTATGCAAAAAAACTGGCCGGCTGTCTGGGACGCGTTGACTCACCTGTTTCTGCCGGCCCTCGCGCTCGGCGTCAACATGCTCGGTATCTTGATGCGCGTCACCCGCTCGTCGATCTTGGAGGTGATGAGCGAAGACTACGTGCGCACTGCACGTGCCAAAGGCCTGCGCGAAAAAAAAGTCGTCTGGCGCCACGTCGCGAGCAACGCGCTCATCCCGGTCATTACGGTCGTCGGCTTGGAGCTCGGCACACTGCTCAGCGGTTCGATCATCGTCGAAACTGTCTTTGCCTGGCCGGGCGGCGGCAGCTTGCTCATTACCGCGCTCAATGCGCGCGATTATCCGCTCGTCACCGGGTTGGTCATGACCTACACCACGGCGTTTGTCGTGATAAACTTAATTATCGATGGACTTTATGCAGTCGTTGACCCTCGAATCCGTTACTGAGAAAAGTCCTAGCGCGCTGGCGCAGATTTTGCCGCGCCTCCACGTCAAAGCGTGCACCGGCGGCATGATCGTGATCGCTTTCATCCTCGTCGGCGTCCTAGGACCGGCTTTTGCGCCCCACGACCCGAACAAACAAGAGCTCACCGCCATGATGAAAGCGCCCGAGGGCATCGGCACGCTGCACGTGCTCGGCACCGACAATTTAGGCCGGGATATTTTCAGCCGGGTGATTCACGGCTCGCGGGTTTCGCTGATGGTCGCCTTCGCCGTCGTTTTCGTTTCCGGCTTGATCGGCATCAGCCTCGGCGCGATCTCCGGCTACTTCGGCGGCAAAGTCGATTTCCTCATCCAAAAACTGGTCGAAGTCATCTGGGCCTTTCCGCCGCTTCTGCTCGGCATCACGATTATGGCGTTTCTCGGCCAAGGGCTTTTCAATTTGATCCTCGCGCTGGTTGCGCAGCGCTGGATTCCCTACTGCCGCGTGGTGCGCGCCCAAACGCTGTCGCTCCGTTCGCGCGACTTCGTCACCGCGGCGCAGTCGCTGGGTTCGGGCAATTTCACAATCATCGCGCGTCACATCATTCCCAATCTCATCCAGACCTCGCTTGTCATCGGCACCTTCGCCATGGCATCCTCGATCATCGCTGAGGCGAGCCTGAGTTTCCTCGGCGTCGGCGTGCCACCGGAAATTCCCACCTGGGGCACCATGCTCGCCGACGCGCGCATTTACATCAGCACCGCCTGGTGGTTGCCGCTCTTTCCAGGCTTGTGCATATTTATCACCGTGCTCGGCATCAACCTGCTCGGCGACGCACTGCGCGACCTGCTCGATCCAAGGCTAAAGCGCACCGGTAGCGGGATATGAGTTTTTGCGATATGAAATCTGCAATTTGAGATTTGAAATTCCAAGCGAGGCGAGGACCCATGCCTTACATCATCACTAGCCTGTGCACCAACGACGGCGCTTGCGTCGAAGTCTGCCCTGTCGCTTGCATCCACACCAAGCCCGGCGCGCCGCAATTTTACGTCGATCCGGAAGTTTGTATCGACTGTGAGCAGTGCGAGATCGTTTGCCCGGTGGATGCGATCTTCAAGGACGTCGACATACCCGCCGAGCACGCTGGCTCAATCGAAGTCAACGCCGCTTTTTTTCGTCAGAACAAAGCGGCCATCGGCCCGGTACCCTTCGATACCGCCTGGGCGATGATCCAATCGGCGCACGAATATGCGCAGATGGTCGGCGTCGCGGTCACCGCCGTGGTCGTCGACGAAGCCGGCGCGCCGATAGCGGTGGGGAAAATGGATAAAGCCGAGGCGCGCAGCGCCGAGCTCGCGTTCGACAAAGCTTATACCGCCGCGGCGTTTCACGTCGCGACGGCGACGCTGGTGCCGCAAGCGCGCCAGCCGTCACTCAGAAGCCTGCTGATTTCCCATCGTGGAAAGATTCTGCCGATGGCCGGCGCAGTGCCCATTCTCAACGGCGTCACCATCGTCGGCGCCATCGGCGTCGCCGGCTCGAGCCGGCCCGAGCAAGACGCGCTGTGCTGCCGCGCCGCCATGAGCGTATGGGAAAGCCCCGGCCACCACTAGACCGGCAAATTATTTCAACACGCGGCGAGAACCGCCGCTTTTTGGAATCTGGAATTTGAAATGTGGAATCGTACGCGAACGGCATCGATCTTCTGACTTCTGATTTCTGACTTCCGACATCCGACCTCTGATTTCTTCCGTCCTACTTCACTTCCCCCGGAAACAGCTTCGACGCGTGATCGCGGTTGACCGCCTGGATGAAACTATTGTCGTAGAATCGTTTGGGATCGACGCCTTTGCCCTTGCCATCCGGCGAGTCATCAAGGACAACGCGGATCGCCGCCGGATCGATGGTCATATCCTTGTTCCAAACGCGTAAACCTTGTTGGTAATTATCAGCGAGGATTTTGGCGTCCGTGACTTTGGAATATTTCGATTCGAGCTTGCTAGCGTACTCTTCGTCATCGATGGCTCGTTTCACCCCGTCCAAGAGTCCCATCAAAAACGCTTTGATGGTGTTGGGATTTTTCTGGCTGAACTCGCGCGTCACCGCGGTGCCGGGACCTATGATTTTCAATCCTTCTTTATAAAAATCGATAATCACCGGAAAGCCTTTCTGCTTGGCCATGTCGCTTTGCGGCGGCGTATTGATCATGCCATCGGCGTTGCCCAAGGTAAAAGTCGAAAACGCCTGCGCCGGCGTGCCGTGAAACATCAACTTGATGTCCTTGGGAATCTCCATGCCGTTTTTTCTAGCCGTCATGCGCATGGCGATCTCGCCGAAAGCGCCGGGCGACGTGGTCGCCACCGTCTTACCGCGCAGGGCTTCGAAACTCGTAACCCCCTTTTGGCCGAACAACATTAGCGAGCTTTTGTCGACGCCGGCGCCGACATAAATGATATCCGCGCCGGCCAGCGTCGCCATCATCGCCGCCGACCCGCCCTGATAGATATCGATCTTTGCGGAAATCAGCCCCTGCACCGCAACACCCGCGCTCACCGCGCTGATGTTCACGGTCAGCCCATGTTTTGCGAAGTAGCCCGCCTCATGCGCAATCAACAGCGGCATCGTCGTATGCGCGAACGCCGCCACGGCGATCTCCAAACTTTTCTTTTCCGGCTTGATCGAGGCCGATTGCGCCCCAGCTCGACCGGCCCATGGGAACATCATCGCGAGCAGCAGAATAGCCGCCGATTTATCCAATGAGAATTTTCTTATGCGCGGCCCTTTTTCGTCGCTCGCATTCGTCATCATTTCAACTCGGCCAACACCTGTCGCAGCAGGGTAAAGTCGATCACGTCCTCCGGCTTTACGTCCTTGCCGGTGGTCTGCTTGATCAGCCCGAGCTGATTCTTGATCGCGCTATCCTTGCCCAATCCGTCTGGGCTGACGGTCTTTATCGAGCGCGCATAAGCCTTCTCGGCGATGTTTTTTGAAAGTTTCAACCAGTCCATGTACAACGCCACCGATTCGGCACGGTGGTTCAGGAAAAACAAACCGGCTTTGACCATCGCTCGGATCACGCGCTTCACCTCGTCGGGATTTTCTTTCAGCTTCCTATCGGTCACCGTGACGCCGCTGAACGGCACTTCGAATTTTCCTTCGATGTCGGCGAGCAAGCTAAAACCTTTTTCTTCTGCCACGGCGTGCAACGGCACGGGCAGCGGCGTGGCATCGATGCTGCCGGAAAACAGCGCTTGCAGCCGGATCGGCTCCCGCCCCATCGGGATGATCACGACATCCTTGTCGGGATCGAGGCCGCCCGCCGACAACATGGCGCGCGTCGAAGAATACACGCTGCCGGAAAAACTGCTAACGCCGATCTTCTTGCCGCGCAGCTGCGCGACGGTCTTGAACTCGGGTCGCGCCACCAAGGTCAGGTCGGCAAACTTGTGCGGCAGGTGGACGTTCTTAATCGGCAAGCCCTGCGCCGCCGCAAGCATGCCGGAGCCGCCGCCGAAAAGCGTATAATCGATCTCGCCGACCACCTGGCTCTTCAGAGCGAGATCGCTGGTGATGACTAACAGAATCGGCCGCAACCCTTGCTCATCAAAAAATTTCTGTTTGATGCCGGTCATCAAAGTCACCGACGCCATCGACGGCGGGTAAGCGACTTTGATTTCCTTCAACTCGCGAGCCGCCTGGGCCGCCATCGTTGTTGACCGCGCAAGCGACAGGAAAATGAACAGGGAAAGCAGCGACGCCCTGGCGAGCGATCTAACGAAAGCGGATGTTTTGAGGCTCATCTCATTCTCAGAGTCGTTATGCTCGGAGATCTATTGGCTGCAGCTCGACCTTCTAACATGGCCGCTGGTTCGCTAACAATGGCAAGCGGGTATCGCAACGACCAAAATGATTCTGTGAAAATTAGCGTCGGTAGGATACTGCGAAGTTCAAATCGGCGTTATCTCTTTACAGTCGCCGCGCCGCGAACAGCTTTGCAAACTCGCCGCCGTCGAGCCAGATGCCGCGGCAATCCGGGCAGGCGTCGATAATCACGGTTTTCTCAATCGCGCTGTAGACCCGCAGCAACTCACCGTCGTCGCGTGGGCAATTGCCTTTTTTTCCGGCCAGCTCTTCACGCACGCTGCCGCGGCGCAACGACGCAACTTGCTTGGCGTCTTCGGCCAGCAGCTGGCTTAGCTCCTGTGCGTCGAACCAAACTCCGTCGCAGGCGGAGCAACGATCGACTCCCACGTCTTCGATTATATGACCGACCAGAGTTTCGCTTTGGCACTTTGGACATTTCATGATGCAGCGGCAATTCCTTTATGATTAAGACTTTCGCAAACGGTAAAGCAATTGATTGCCCGCTGCAATATGGAGATGCGTCCAGACTCACTTGGTCAAAACCGGCACCAGCTCGCGCATGTCTGAAAGCTGATCGATATTCCACAGCGCGTGGCGCGCCTTTGCGGCTTGCTCAGCGCCAACCGCGGTTGTCGCCAGACCGCTAAACTTTTCCTGCACCATGCCATCGCTCATCGGGTTGCCGGGCGTGCCGGTCGGATGCTCGATTCTCTCCGTGTAGGTCGTGCCGTCATTCAATTCCAGTGTGACCATCGCGGCGCGGCGCGACAGCGACGGATCTTCGTGAAAATCGATGCGATCGCGCAATGCCACAACCGCAGCATCGGCGGCGCGCGCGTCGGTGAACTGCGCCGCCAGCGCCTGGCCGTCGATCATCGCCGCGGCCATGGAATGATAATAACAAAACTTCGACTCGAGGCCGCTGCGCGGATGGCGCCGTCGGACCAGCGCCGGCGCGAATTCCTGCACGCTGCCTTGCATATGTTTGATCGTGTCCGGCGACACGCCCGGCTTTTTTCTGAGAGCAAGCACGGCATCGAGCAAGCCGTGGTTCGCCTGGCCGCAGGCGTAAGGTTTGAGTCCATTTTGGCGCAGCTCCCAACGTCCACCGAGATCTTGAGTCGCTTCATTGATATCGTGACCCTTGGCCATAATGCCGACCAAACCGCGCTCCCCTTCGAAGATGCCGTCGGTGCCGGTGAAACCGCGCTGCGCCAGCAGGGCCGCAACCAAACCGTTTTGCGCTGCTTTACCGGCGTGAAACGGCTTGCACATGGAACCGAACACTTCGCGCACGCCGCTGGCCTGCGTACCGGCAATGGCAAAGGCATAAACCATTTGTTGCTCGCTGAGCTTGAGCAAGCGGCCCGCTGCCGCCGCAGCGCCAAGCACGCCGCAGGTATTCGTGATGTGCCAATGCGCCGCGCCGTCGCGGAATTTTTTGTAAATCACCAAACCGATGCGACAGGCGACATCGACACCGATCGCGAACGCGCCGAGAAAGTCCTTGCCACTCACCCTATGCTGCTCGCTCAACGCTAACACTGCGGGCATGATCGGCGCGGTCGGATGAATCACGGTCGTATGGGTGTCGTCGTAGTCTTCGAAATGGCCCAGGAAGCCGTTCGCCAACGCCGCGTTCTGTGGCGAGGTGCGAAGTCCACTGCCGATCACCGTCGCCTGCGGCGCGCAGCCCTCAACGCGCAAAAAGTCGAGCAGTATATTGATCGCCGGATCGAGCGTCGCGAACAGCGCCACGCCACAGGAATTCATCACGCAGCGTTTAGCCAAATGCATGACATCCGCCGGAATATCTTGGGTCGGATAGTTTAGCGCGAATTGCGCCAGTGTCGTTTCAGTTTTTCCCATGATGGTTCTCCGAAGCTATTTAATTTTTGCGCCCTTTGCGTTCTTTGCGGCCATTTGATCCGGTCTTCCGTCCTAGGGCGGGCACGGTAAATCCTCTCCTACGGCTCGCCGTAAAACCGCACCGGATTTTCCCACAGCATTTTGCGCCGCAGTGGGTCGCCCAGTTGCCAATCGAAGAAATAATCCACCGAATTGGGGAACCGGCATTCGAAATGCGGGTAATCGGAGGCGTACATTAAAACATCTTCGCCGAGAAATTGGATCACCATTTCGATCATGTCCTGCCCTTCCGACATTTCGATGCTGGAGAAAAATCTGCCGCCGGTCAGGTACTCGCTGATCTTGTGCTCCATCTCGGGGACGCTGCCGAGCACGTACTCGGCCTGGTCATCGAGCCGCCGGCTCCAGTAAGGCAGCCAGCCGCAGCCGCTTTCGAGAATGCCGAAGCGCAGCGACTTATAGCGTTCCATGATGCCGGCGCCGATGAACGAGCCGATGGCGCGCATCGCGCCCCATGGGTGGGCCGCCGAGCGGCCGAGGAAAGCGTTCGCCCACAAGTCGCGGCAGCCGGGAAAGTACGGCGGTCCAGCGTAGTGGCTATGATAAACGACGGCGATGTTCATGTCGGCGCAAGCTTTCCAGACCGGCTCCATGTCAGGATGATCGAGCGGCATGTCGTTGCGCGACTGCGGCAGGATACCGACCATCCATGGCTCCTTACCCCAGCGTTTGATCTCTTCGACGCATTCATCCACGGCGTTAAGCAGCACCGTCGGGGCTGCCTTGAGACGATGCGGATCGGCGCCGCAAAAATCGTGCAGATAACGATTGTAGGCGCGCACAAAACCGACGTCGAGCTCATGGTCATTGAGCGAATCGGTGTTGGATGCGCCGCCGATGAGGAATTGCACGTCGACGCCTTCTTCATCCATGTCGCGCAGCCGGGCGCGCGCGTCGTCGTCGATGGCGCCGCGCGTGGCGTGGCGGGTGCCCATGAATTTCGACCTTGGCGCGAAATGGCCGGGTTCCGGGTCAGCCTTGCCGAGAATTCTCGAATAAGCGATGCGCTCGCCCAGCGCGTAGGAGTGACGCCCGACCACCATGCCTTCGACGTCGCGCCGGTTTTCCCGTTTGAACTTTTCCAGCTCAGCCATGCGCGCGCGCACGTTAGCGTCGTAATAGGGCTCAAGCGTCTCCAACATGGGACGAACATGGGTGTCAGTGTCAAAAACTTTGAAACCGTTCTTCATGCAGAATCACCTCGCTAAATGAACTTATGCGTGACACATGCGAAATCAATCACTCCATCCAATTCCCCCTGCCTCACTCCGGCGTATGCGCAGCGAGAAACTTTCTGATGCGCGCCACCGCCGGGGGCACCAACTCGGGCGGCTGGCGCCACTCGGGAATGGTTTCCGAATTCGGCGCCAGCGCCGCGATCTCGTTGCCGATCACGCGCGGATGATCCAGATTGTTGCCCGGCATGACGATCATCGGCGTCGCGCAACTTTTGACAAATTCTCTGGTCACACTGAAAACAAAGTCGCCGGTGAACATTTTTTTGCCAAAGGCTTGCACCGCATCGGCTTGCAGCTCGGGGCGCTTCTTGGGCAGTTCCTCGGCCCAGCGGCCGTAAAGATTCTGCGCCAGCACACTGCGATTCTCGTCGGAAATTCCGATCGGCTGCTCGATCACGGCAGCGGCGACACGTTGCGGCGCGCGCTGAATGAGTCTCAGCGCGTAGGAACAGCCGATACAACAACCGAGCACGTGAAAGCGGTCGATACCCAAGTGGCTCATCAGCCCAATCTGATCCTCGGCGTAACTGCCCCAGGGATCGTCCGGTTCGAGCGGCCCCTTGGAACGGCCGGCATTACGCTGCTCCATGGCGATCACCCAGTAGTGCCGCGAGAATATTTCGATCGGATTGAATGCCGCGCGGTTCCAGAAGCCGATCACCGAGTTCATGCCTCCCGGCGCGATCAGTAAAAGCGGAAATCCCGAACCGTAAGTTTCGTAGTAGATCGACAGTTCACCGCGTTCCCAAACGGCCATGACTAGGTCCTCCCCGCACGATGGTAGCGAGATTATGAAAAAATTTAATTCTCTCGGGCTCTAAACTAGCAATATCGATTTGCGCGATGTGCTGTCAACCGAAAGCGTGAGAGATTTTGCCTTTGACACAGCGCGCGAGATTCAATAAAGCAACAGTGTGGTTAAAGTGAACGGCAAAAAGCTCGCGCAGGTTTTTCGGTCGAATCCGCAATCGGAGCGGCTGATGAAAATTAAAATCGCTTTTATCGCAATGATTGTAGTTTTCACTTTTAACACCAGCTCGCAGGCGCAGTCCTTGAAGAAAGTAATCTTCTCGGCTAAGGGCGGCGGCGAGGCGATGCTGCCCTTCGTGATTTCTCAGCGGTTGGGTTTCTACAGAGAGGAAGGATTGCAGAGCGAAGTCGTTGTCACCCGCGGCACGATCGCGACCCAAGCGCTGATCGGCGGCAGTGTTGGCTACACCAACGCAGCGGTTCTGCCGGCGGTTTTCAGTGGCGCGCGACTGAAAATCATTCTCAACAATGCCGACAAGCCGGCGCAGTACTTGGTCAGTTCGCCCAAGATTACCAACCTTAAACAACTTGTCGGCAAAACCGTGGCGATCTCGGATTTTTCCGGCAACGCGTTTTTGATCATGAAAGATCTGCTCGCCAGAACCGGCGTGCCCATCGCCGAAGTCAAATTGAGAGTTTTCGGCGAGCCCAATTTGCGCTTGAATTCATTGCTGACCGACTCCGTCGACGCGACCATGTTGTCCTACGAGCAGGTCAAGCGCGCTCAAGCCAAAGGCTATCACATGTTGGCCTACAGCGGCGATCACATCTCATCGCTGAGCGCCAGCCTATGCACGACCGATGCGAAAATTAAAGACTCGCCGGACGAAGTTTTCCGGGTGGTGCGCGCAACCCTGAAAGGACAACTGTTCTGGTATCGCAATCCGGAAACCATCAAATTCTTAATGGAAGCCCTGGCGATCTCCGATGAAGCGGAAGTCAAAGATATCTGGGAGGAGCGCGCCCGGCGCGCCTCTGAGATCGCTCAGATTGGCCGGGCCACGGACGAAGCGATGCAAACCAATATCGACAGGGTTAAAGAACAAATGAAGATGTCGGGCGCGCCTGCCAAAACCAAAGAGGTAACGCTCGATCAGGTTTACGACTTCTCTTTTGTCAAACGCGCCTACGATGAATTGACCGCGCAAAAATGGGATGCGATGAAATATCGCTACGTGAAAAAAAATTCTTCAACATGAAAATTTTCGAATCAACCTAGGAGGTCTCAAATGGTAATGACTGAAAGATACGGCATACCGCCGACAAAAATCATCGGCTTGATGAAGCATCTGCAGACGCCGCTGCAGCAGATTCAAGAGGGCGACAAAGTTCTTGTCATGACGGACGATGCCATGGATCCGCTGGTATGGCAGACGTTCATGGCGGTGGTGAACTCGAAAGGCGGCTCGCCAGCATTGTGTATGTTTCCCAAGTTGCCGTACCATTGCTGCGATCCGCATCCCGCGGCGATTGAGGCAGCCAAAGCCTGCAACGCGGTCGCGGCGCTGACCACGACGTGCATGAATAGCGGCACGCCCGGCCTGCGCTCGATTCGCAAAGCGGGCCGAATTCCCATCTGGCTGATGGAAGAAAATACCGTGGAAATTCTTAGCGAAGGCGGCGGCACGGCGAATTGGGACGATATTAAAGAAATGGTCGAGCTGCACAAACGCATCGGCGCGATCTATGACCGCGGTAAGAAAATCCGCCTGCAGTCGGAATATGGCACCGATTTTACCGCCGACATTTCCGGCTATCCCAAAGATTTTCATTTCAACCGCGCCGCCAAGATTCCTTTTCAACGCGAGGGTGACCATCTCGGCGGCGGCACCTGGCCCTTCGGCGAGATCCACATCGAGCCGCTTCCAGGTACGGCGAATGGCACGGTGGTTTGGGATACCACGGCGCATTATCCCGCCGGGATTTGGAAAGATCCGGTGAAACTCACGATTAAAAATGGCCGTGTCGTCGACATCACCGGTGGGCTCGAAGCGGCGCAGATCAAAGCGTATTTGGAAAAGAACGGCGATGAGGATTCTTACTCCGTCGGCGGCGAGATGGGACTGGGCACCAACAAGAAGTGCCCGCCGCGCGCCGGCATCATGCGCAGCGACAAGAAACGTTACGGCTCGATGCACTTCGGTATCGGCACCGGACCGGATCGCTACACGTTTACCGACGACCCCAGCAAGCGCGTTTTTAGCACGTTAAGATTGGAAGGAATCATAGCCAGGGTCACCGTCATCGTCGATGACAACATCGTTGTCTGCGAGAACGGCGAAATCAAAGTTTAATCGCCCGTCGCATCGAGTATGGACAATTAGGAGGACAATCAATGTTGTGGATCGATCCCCATATGAAGCAGCTGGTCCAGCGCCAGCTCGAAGAGCGCGGCCAAAGAACACCGGGACCCGAGAGACCGGTGACGACGGTGAAATCCAAAGCGCTGCACGATTTGCAGTTTCGCGCTAGCGTCGAAGGCCATGTTTTTATCTCCGACGAGCGGGAGTCTTCCGGTGGTACCGATGCCGGACCCGCGCCGTTACGATACTTCTTGGCTGGAATCATGATGTGTCACCAAGTGTGGTGCGTCAAAAGCGCCGCCCTCGCCGACGTCAAACTGGACAATCTCGAATGCGAGATTTCAGGCTATGTGGCACGGCCCGACTCGCCGCGCAAAGGCGGCTTTGACCGCGCCACGTTCTTGGTCAACATCGACAGTCCAAGCCCGTCGGAAGAAGTGAAAAAAGTCGTCGCTCGCGCCAGCGAGAGCTGCAACGCCTTTGTCACCTTCTCGCGTGGCGCGCGCATTGAACTGACACTGATACATAATGGTCAGAAGATTGACGAGCGCACCTACGGCTCAAGCTAACCAGAAAGAGATCGTTCGCTGAAATAGTCGCAGAATTCATTGAGGAGGTACGCGATGAAAGTAAGAACAGTCGTTGTTTCGACCCTGCTCGCTGTTAGTTTTTCATTCGCCCAGGTTCCATCCGCAACCGTCGACGCTGCGCAAGCACCGCTTTCGGCGAAACAGCAAGCGCTGATCGAGGCGGCGAAAAAAGATGCGACCTTTGAAATCATCGCGACCTGGAGGCCGACTGAAGCCAAAGCGATCTTCGGCGCATTCAAAGAACTCTACCCGTTCATCAAGGTGGAACAGACGATGATGGCGGGCGCCGTCGGTTTTGAAAGGCTCAGAGCCGAGTTCGCCTCCGGCCGGCGCACCACCGACCTGATCAACACTTCGATCATCGACCTGGAAAAAGCCGGCATGGTTCAGCCGTGGAAGGACTGGTTCGAGGTATTTCCCAAGACCAAAAAGAAGACGGTTCACTCGTCTTTGACCTCGGCGCTTGAGCCCGGCGGCACCTATGCGCTGGTCTATCGTTCAGACTTGGTGCCCAAGGATTTGCAACCGCTGACCTACGCCAAGCTGAAGGACCCGCGGCTGCGCGGCAAGCTCGGCGTCAACATTCGTCAATACTATTTCTGGGATGCGATGTACCCGAAGTGGAGCGAAGAAGAAATCATGCGCTACGTCAAGACGGTTATCGTGCCGCAGCAGCCGCGCTTGTATAACGGCTCGGGTGACGGCTGGGAGATGCTGGTGCGCGGCGAGGTTTGGGTAAATCCGGTCTCGAACACTCACCAGTATTTCGCCCGCTACCAGCCCAAGGGAGTAAAAAACATCGCCGTCGCACCGGACGTCGCCGGTGTGGAATCCGGTAAACCGGTGGCGCTGCTCAAAGACGCGCCTCATCCTAATGCGGCGAAACTGTTTCTCCATTGGCTCACCACGGACGGCGGCCAAGCCGCGCTTTACGAACACCGTGGCCGGGGCAATCCCTACGACGACACGAACGTCGTCGGCCGCTGGTTCAAGCAGCATGGCGCCAAGCTCCATGAATATCCCGATGAAGAGCGCGAAGCCAAGGCGCGCGAAAGCGGCGCACAGATCTTGCAACTGTTCGGCGTTCCCGTGCCGGAAAGATAGTCCATGCAGGTGGTCGCAGCGGAAAGCGGCGCGTACCATAGTAGATTCCTGCCGCGTTTCACCATAACCAACGCCATTTTGGTCGGCACTGTGGCGGTGATCGCCTATCTGGTTCTAGCGCCGATAGTTTTTCTGATCTGGAGCAGCTTTCGCACCGCGTTGCCAACGCCGGCGAATCCCGGTCTCTTCACCTTACGAAACTACACCTTTGTCTATAGCAATCCGGCGACGCTTACGTTGTTTCTCAACACGGCGATCTTTGTCACCGTCTGCACGACCATCGCACTGCTACTCGCCGTCGGTTTCGCCTGGCTGATCGAACGCACCGACATGCCGGCCAAAGGCACGCTCTTCGTGCTGATCTTGTTGCCCTCCGCGGTGCCGTCGTTACTGATGGGGATTTCTTACATCATTCTGGCAGGACCGGAAGCAGGCTTATTGAATCGACTGAGCCAAGATTTGTTCGGCGTTAAACCGTTCAACATCTTCTCCCTTCCAGCAATGTTTATCTTGCAATCCTTGAGCAGCGTGCCGTCGTCTTTTTTAATCGTGCTGTCGGCGCTGCGAAGCATGGACCCGGCGTTGGAAGAGGCGGCCTCGGTTTCGGGAGTGAGCTGGCTCACCACGATCCGGCGCGTCACGTTGCCGATGATGCTGCCGGCGATCTTGTCGGCAGCTATCTATACCGGCATGAACATCGCCGAGACTTTTGAAATCCCGGCGTTGATCGGCGTGCCGATCGGCTTTCATGTGCTCTCTTCCCAGGTGTATCTCTCGCTGCGTGTGTGGGGCAATCACACCGTTGCCAGCGCCTATTCGGTGATTTTTCTCGTCATGCTGATCGGCCTGGTTTATCTCTATCAGAGAGCGACTCGCCATGGCTTTCGCTACGCCACCATCTCCGGTAAGGGTTACCGGCCCAAGTTGATCACCATCGGCCGCTGGAAATACCTCGCCTCGGGTATGCTCACGATCTATCTCGTGGTCACCCTCGGCTTGCCGTTTTTCATTTTGGTTTGGTCGAGTCTGTTCCCGACCTGGCAGACGCCGTCGTTGGAGATGATGTCTAAAGTTAATTTGGACAGCTACCGCGAAGTGTTCGGCAACGCCAATTTTCTCGACAGCGTGAAGAACACTTTGATTCTCATGCTGGTGACTCCGGTGATTACCGTGGCCTTGATCAGCGTCGCTTCCTGGCTCATTGTGCGCTCCAATTTGAGCTTAAAATGGAAAGCGCTGCTCGACACGTTGACGTTTTGGCCCCATGCCTATCCCGGCATCGTTCTCGGCGTCGCGCTCTTGTGGTTTTTTATTATCGTCAACGTTCCGCCGGTGTGGGGCACGCTGTGGCCGATCATCTTGGGGCTGACGATTTCCTACATGCCGTTCAGCGTGCGGACTTTGAACGCCGCCTTCATCCAAGTTCATCAGGAGCTCGAGCAGGCGGCTTACGTCAGCGGCGCCAGTTGGTTTACCACGTTCACGCGCGTCACCTTACCGCTGGTGTTACCCGCGCTCACCTCCGTCGCGCTCTGGGTCGCCATCCATGCTATGCGCTCGCTCACCGTGCCGATGTTCTTAACCACAAAGGGCAATGAAGTGCTGGCGATGTTACTCTGGACGTACTGGGATAACGACATGGTCGAAGCGGTCTCGGTAATTGGACTCTTGTATCTGGTTGTCTGCGTCGTGCTGTCGTTATTGTGGCGCCGCTATGGCTTCAGGGATTGGTGATCTAAGAGGCTGATTATTTAAGTAAGTCGTTGCAAGCCTACACGGCGGCGAAAGGGAGGTCTCCCATGAAAACGGTCCGAGACATCCTAAAGGTTAAAGGAGCCGATGTTTGGTGCGTCGAGCCCGACGCCACCGTATTCGCCGCGCTCCAACGCATGGCCGAAAAACAAGTCGGCGCTTTGGTGGTCACGGAAGGAGCGCAAATCGTTGGCCTCATTTCCGAGCGCGACTACGCCCGCAAGGTCATTCTGCATGGGCGCGCCTCGCCGACCACTTTGGTCAAGGAAATAATGACCAGCCATGTGGTCTATACTCACCTCGACCAATCCATCGAAGAGTGCATGGCTTTAATAACAGAAAAGCGTATTCGACATCTTCCGGTCATGGCCGAAGGCAAACTCGTCGGTGTCATCTCCATCGGCGATTTGGTCAAATCGATCATCTCCGACCAGCAGTTCATCATCGAACAACTCGTGCGCTACATCAGCAGTTGAAAACCCTCGACCCAGTAGGATCGCGCAAACTTACTGATTCAACTTCAAACCGCTGCATGAAGGCGAGCGTCAGAATAAATCGCAGATTTTAAGAAAATCAAAAATTCTCGCGCACGCGCAGGTAACTGGCGAAGCGCGGCAATCCCGTTTTGGTTATTCCACGATAGGTGTAAGTGACGGTCGCGCCCACCGGCGGTGGATTTTTCCTCACGTCGTCGGTAAACCCGGTGCCAAGAAGAAACACTTTGCCCTCCGGCGTACGCACGCGCAACGCGCCGAGCATACCGGTATATTTGCCTTTGCCCGCGACATGCTCGATGACTTCCGCCTCGGTGTCCTGCAACGGTTTGAGCTTGAGCAGGGCGTCGCTCCGGCCGGTCACATAGGGCGCGTCCGCTAGATGAAGCATTAGGCCTTCGCCGCCGGCGCGCACCACCTCGTCGAGCTTTTTTTTGAGGGCGGCGCGATTGGCGACGCGAAACTGCTGGACGGCGATCAACTTCGGCCACTGCGTCTGGGCGACGATCTCTTTGATGCGCTCGGCCCGCTCGGCGAAAATGCCGTACGCGCCGGGCAACTCGAAGATCAGATAGCTAATCTGGCGCCATTCGTCGTCGACCGGCTCGCTCTTGCGTACCATCCCGGAGAGCGCATCGAAGCGGTTGCGCGCCAGCCAAAGCTCACCATCGAGAGGTTGGGGAGGGAGTTTGGCGATAAACCACGCCGGCGCGGGCACGACTCGGCCGCTGCGAAAGCGCAGCACCTTGCCATCCCACGCCGCCCGCACGCCGTCAAATTTTTCACTGACCAGATACTGCGCCGGGTCGACGTTGGGCCCAAGCTCATTGGCGAGCAGTAACGCCGGCGCACTGGCCGCTTTGATTTGGCCGGCGCTGGAGAGCGATAAAAGCAGCAGCCCTGCGGCAAGCAAGAGCCACCGCTTGATTAACCTGGTCTGCATCGATTAACAGAATCCGCTCGTGCAATGGTCGAGAATTGTGAAATTGGAAATTTGTAATCTAATGAGGTGCGCAGCGCTACGCTTCGTCCGCTTCGTCGTAGCCGCCGAAATCCCGCTCCGTGTAGTTTTCGAAACGGGTAAACTCGCCAATGAACGTAAGTTTGACGGTACCGGTAGGCCCATTACGCTGTTTTTCGACGATAACCTCCGCCATACCTTTTACGTCGTCGTTGCTTTTGTCATAGAGCTCTTCGCGGTAAATGAACATGATCACATCTGCGTCTTGTTCTATGGCGCCGGATTCACGAAGGTCGGACATCTGCGGCTTTCTCCCGGTTCGATCTTCGACCTTGCGATTAAGCTGCGAGAGCGCGATCACGGGAACATTGAGCTCCTTGGCGAGTGCTTTTAGGGAGCGTGAGATTTCAGAAATTTCCTGCTCGCGGTTGTTGGCGTTGCCCATGCCGCGCATCAACTGCAAGTAATCGACCACGATCAAGCCGACCTTCTTCGAACGGTCGCGCAACAAACGGCGCGCCTTGGCGCGCAGCTCAAGGACGGAAATCGCCGGTGTGTCATCGATATAGATCGGCGCATCGTGCAAGCGGCCGGCCGCCTTGGCGAGCTGGGGAAAGTCGCGCTCGCCTAAATAGCCAGAGCGAACTTTGGAGCTATTGACGCGCGCCTCGGAACAAAGCATGCGCAGGACCAATTGTTCTTTGGCCATTTCAAGGGAAAATATCGCGGCGCCGACGCCGGTGTAAGCCGCGTTGGTGGCGATGTTGAGAGCGAAGGCGGTTTTGCCCATGCCGGGACGGCCGGCGACAATGATCAAATCGGCGGGCTGCAAGCCCGCGGTGATCTTGTCCAGATCTTCGTACCCGGTGGACACACCGGTGATCATCTCTTTACGCTGATAAAGTTTCTCGACGGTTTTCAGCGTGTCCGTGATCATGTCGCCAACGGCGACGAAGGACGCTTTGATCTTTTTTTCGGAGATGTCGAAGATGACTTTTTCGGCGGCGTCGAGGAACTCTTCGACACTGCCTTGCTCTTCGTAGCCGCGCGTGGCGATCTCGGTGGCGGTGGAAATCAAGCTGCGCAAAATCGACTTCTCACGCACGATGCGGGCGTAGTAGGAAATGTTCGCCGCCGTCGGCACAAAATCGGCCAGCGACGCCAAATAGGCCGTGCCGCCGACCGCTTCCAACTCCTGTTTGCCCTTGAGAAACTCGCTGAGCGTGATCAAATCCACCGGCTCGCTGCGATCGGTGATTTCGATCATGGCGCGGAAAACCTTACGGTGCGACTCGCGGTAGAAGTCCTCCGGCCGCAGGAGTTCGAGAACTTGGTTGACCGCTTCGTTCTCGAGCATGATACCGCCGAGCACGGAAGACTCGGCCTCCAAGTTTTGCGGCGGCACTTTGCGCAGATTATCTTCTAAGGCAGCCATGAAACGACGCTCGATGCACTACGAAACTGAAGTGACTTATCGACGTTTAATTGTTTGGTGTTACGCGAATGTAGAGTAAAAAAACTAAAATGCAAGAAAATTGTTAGCTTTGCGCAAAACTATTATCGCCAAACGATTTTGCTGAGAAGTTGTCGATAATCCGTGGGCGTGAGGTTTGTTCAATCGAAGCGCTCACATCCAAGTATCAAACCACAGCTTGTGCACAGTTTGCTCACAGTGGCGCTGAAACTAAGATTTTCCGTGAATCAGCGCTGAGTGTGCGTCGCCGTAACCGTCGTATGGATGCCGCCGCGCACGTTGAAGTCGCCGACCACCGTCATCGTGCGCGGCCGGCACGCCGCCACGAGATCGTCGAGAATCCGATTGATCACCGCCTCGTGAAACGCGCCTTCATCGCGATAGGACCAAAGATAAAGTTTCAGCGCTTTGAGTTCGATGCAGCGCTGATCCGGCACGTAGGTGATTTTGATGGTGGCGAAATCGGGCTGGCCGGTTTTCGGGCAGACACAGGTGAACTCCGGGCAATCCATGTTGATTTCATAATCGCGCTCCGGCCGCGGATTGGCAAAAGTGTCGATCTCTTTGCTCGGGCGAGTGGCCATCGAGCCATCTTAGCGCAAGCTTGGGTGATTGCAATTCGCGCCGCTTTCTTGACTCGCTTTGGGGCCGATGATAACTGCTGAAGCTATACTGAAGGCGAATCTGTCGGAGGTGTTAGTGAGCACGATCAAAGAACCCAAGGCAGGGGAAAAATTTAGCGAGCAAGACGCCACCGCCTACGTCGACTATCTGTATAAGACGCTTTACAAATATGCCCATGCGAAAATTTACAACGGCGCCTTCATGACCCAGTTGCGCGACGGCACACTGCCGCTTCCGGTGATGCGCCAGTTTTTTAAAAACTGGGGCCATTTTTCCCTGGAAGTAAACGCCCTGAACGCGGTTTCCTACTACACCCATTTGCCCTTCTTCGTGCGTAACTTCGACCTGCTGGGACCGTTCTGCACCAAGATCGCCGATGAATTGATCTCGCCCAAAGCGCCCGGCCATGTATTGGTGCTTTTGCAAACCGCCGAAAAAATGGGGCTTAACAAGAAGGAAATGCTGGAAGACCCCTATCTGCCCGCCGCTCGCTCGATCAACGACTTCTGCCACAAGGTTTTCATCGACGGCTCCATCGTCGAGCTTTGGGGGCTGCATGTTTTCGAAGAGTCGCTTTCCATGTGGTCGGGACAATGGTTCACCGCGTTGACCACGCACTATGGCTTTAGCAAGCAAGACGCGGTCTATTTTTCGACCCATGAAGAGGCCGACATGGACACCCACAAGCTCGGCGAGAACGGCGAAGAAGCGATGGGCCACGGCGCGTTCAATCGCACCGTGCTGACACGCGCCTTGCAGGAGAGCGTCGAGTTCCGCGCCGGCTATTCGCTCGAATACTGCGCACTCACCATGGTCGATCTGCACGCGCAAATGAAACAAGCCGCGTTGGACAATCCGTACAATCCCTGAGTTGAAGTTGCCATTTCGCTGGCGCTAGGTGTGATTGCGTTGGGCGCCGCCTAAATGTTACGGCTTAAGCGTTGGCTTGAAGAGTGCTCTGGGGCTAGTGCACCATCGCGATCGAACCGCAACGCTTCACAGTTCGAGCCAACGGTCACGCCGTTATCGGAAACGGCGACGATCGAGTGAAACATCATCGACAGTTGGAACACTGGATGACGACTGATAGCGAACTGATTCCCGTGCGCGCGCTCCTTGCCGCGTTGGCGCCGCAAGGTCGCCCGGCGCTCCTGCCAGCTTTGCACGCCGCTCAGCGTGTCCACGGCTGGCTGCCCGAACCGGTTGCGGCAGAAGTGGCGCACACGCTGGGCGTGCCGCTCGCCGATGTCTATGGTGTCATCGATTTCTACGAGATGTTTAATCGGCAACCTGTGGGCCGGACTATCGTGCGTGTCTGCAGCGCGCCGGTGTGCGCCCTTGCCGGAGCCACCGCGGTGACGGACGCATTGTGCCGACACTTGCAGATCGAGCCGGGGAAAGTCAGCTCGGATGGCGCGTTCACCGTTGAACACGCGCCTTGCCTCGGCTTGTGTGACCGCGCGCCCGCATTGCTTGTCGGCGAAGTCGCGCTTGGCAATGCCGATGCCGAGCAAGCTGCCGCCATATGCACGCCAAGTGGCGAGCCAGTCATGGGCTTTGTCGGCGGCGATATCCGTAGCCTTACGAACAATTGTGGCCAAGGCCATCCGACGTCCTTCGTCGACTACCGGACGCGGGGTGGTTACGCCGGACTAAATAAAGCGTTAACCATGACGCGGCAAGATGTCCTTGCTGAAGTGAAGGCAGCGGGATTGGTCGGCCGCGGCGGCGCGGCATTTCCCACCGGCATCAAGTGGGATGGAGCGGCATCCGCGCCGGGCCAACCCAAGTATATCGTCTGCAACGCCGACGAATCCGAACCCGGCACGTTCAAAGACCGCATTCTCATGGAGGAAGACCCGCACCGCACCATCGAGGGGATGATCATCGCGGCCTATGCCGTGGGCGCGAGTCGGGGTTATATTTACGTGCGCGGCGAATATCCTTACGCCTTTAAGGTCATGAGCGAAGCGGTGGCGGAGGCGCGCCAAGCCGGCGTCATCGGCGGCAATATTTTCGGCGCCGGATTGGCTTTCGAAATTGAAATGCGCCTGGGCGCCGGCGCCTACATTTGCGGCGAAGAAACCGCGCTGCTGGAATCCATCGAGGGCAAGCGCGGCTTGCCGCGCATCAAGCCGCCGTTCCCCACCACCCACGGACTATTCGGCAAACCCACCGTGATCAACAACGTCGAGACCTTCTGCAACATCCCGCTGATTCTCGAAAGTGGCGCCGCGGAGTATCGGAAAATCGGCACAGAGCGGTCGCCCGGTCCGAAACTGTTTTGCGTGTCGGGCCAGATCCAGCAGCCCGGGCTTTACGAGGTGCCCTTCGGCGTCACTTTGCGCCATCTGTTGTTCGATCTCGCCGGCGGACTGAAACCGGGACGCCAGCTTCAGGCGGTGCTCATGGGCGGCGCGGCGGGCGCATTTGCCGTTGAAAAAGACCTTGATGTGATCTTGTCGTTTGAGAACCTGAGCGCGGCGGGCTTGCCTCTCGGCTCCGGCGCGGTCATGGTGTTCGATGATAGCGCGTACATGAGCGACGTGCTCAAGCGGTTAGCGCACTTTTTTGCCGACGAAAGCTGTGGCAAATGCTATCCCTGCCAGCTCGGCGCGCGCCGCCAGTATGAGATTCTCGACCGCGCCGCAGCCGGGCTTTCGCTTGCCGGTGACCGGGAACGCTTAGCGGACGTCGGTTCGACGATGATCGACGCGTCCTTGTGCGGCCTCGGCCAGACGGCGCCCACGGCGATATTGAGCGCGATGAAGTTGTGGCCGGAAATGTTCAATGCGAGGAAATAAGATTCACAATTTTCCAGCTGCTTAACCGCAGGAATAACTTATGCCTGATGTGACTCTTACTATAGACGACAATTCAGTCACCGTGCCCGAGGCAACGACGATCCTCAAAGCCGCACAGCGGGTCGACCGGCAAGTTCCGACGATTTGCTATCACGATCATTGTACGGCCAATGGGCTCTGTCGCATCTGTGTGGTCGAAATCAAAGGTGTAAAGGCACTGGTCCCGGCGTGCCTGACTGCGGTGCGCGAGGGCATCGAGGTGTCGACCTCGAGTGTGAGAGCCGAACGCAGCCGCCGCACTATTCTTGAAATGCTCGCCTCGGCCGTGGACCTCTCGCAGGCGCCGGAGATTCAAAAGTTGATGGACGAAAATCACGCCGACCCGGCGCGCTTTCCCGACGCCGAACGGCGCGAGTATCCGGTGCTCGATGATAACCCGATGTATATCCGCGATTATTCCAAGTGCATTCTGTGCTGGCGCTGCGTTCAAGTCTGCGCCGAGGACGCGCAGTTCACCTACGCGATCAACTTCACCGGACGCGGCTTTGACACCAGCATCGGCACCTTTTTTGACAAACCCATGCCAGATACAACCTGCGTATTTTGCGGCCAGTGCGTTGGCGTCTGCCCTACCGGCGCGCTCAAGTCCAAGCGCGAGTCGCTGCTGGAGCAAGGATTCTCGTTGGATGAAATCCTACAGGCAACGAGAGGCGGACAAAAGCGCCGGAGGAAATCACCATGATCACCTCCGATCGCACGGTACCGACTACTTGCCCTTACTGCGGCGTGGGATGCGGTCTCGAGCTGCACATAAAGGACGACTACATTTTCAAAGTGACCTCGTCCTTTGACTCGGTGGTGAACCACGGCAACCTCTGCGTCAAGGGACGATTTGGCTACGACTTCGTCTACAACAAAGACCGTGTAACAACGCCGCTGATTCGCAAGACCGCGCAAACGCCGGGCGCGCGCACTCAGGCCTTCGACCGCGCCCAGTGGCGCGAAGTCTCGTGGGACGAGGCACTCGACTATACCAACGACCGGCTGTGCGAAATTTACAGCCGCGATGGCGCGGACGCCATGGCGGTTTACTGCTGCGCCAAGGCGACCAACGAAGACAACTACCTCCTGCAGAAGCTGTACCGCACCCTGTTCCGCAGCAATAACGTCGACCACTGTACTCGTTTGTGTCATGCCGGCTCGGTGGTCGCGCTGCAAATGGCGCTCGGCTCCTCGGCGATGAGCAACACCGCTGCTGAAGTGATTCACAGCGATGTTTTTCTGGTGACCGGGTCGAATACCGCGGAAACCCATCCGATCATCGCTCTGCAAATGAAAGCCGCAGTGGAAAAGCACGATGCCAAGCTCATCGTCGTCGATCCGCGCCGGGTGGATATGGTCAACTGGGCAACGCTCTGGTTGCCCGAGAAGCCGGGCACCGACGTGCCGCTCTTTTCCGCCATGGCGCATGTGATCATCAAAGAGCGCCTCTATAATCAGGATTTTATCGAGCGGCGCACCGAAGGCTTCGACGATTTCGTGAAGTCCATGGAGAAATTTACGCCCGAATACGCCGAAGCGATTTCCGGCGTCGAACGTAATTTGATCATCCAGGCGGCGCGGATGTATGCCACGGCGAAGAATGCGGCGATTTATTGGGCGCTGGGGATTCCCGAGCACTCCCACGGCACCGACAATGCCATGACGCTCATCCATCTTGCATTGCTAACCGGCCACATCGGCCGCAAAGGCACGGGTTTGAATCCGCTGCGGGGGCAAAACAACGTCCAGGGCGCGTCGGACGCCGGCGCCATGCCATGGCATTATCCCGGTTATCAGCGCGTTGATGACGAAACGTCCGCGCGCAAGTTCGAGCAGGCGTGGAATATCGAGCTCGGCGCGCTCAATCGCAAGCTCGGGCTGACGACAACTGAAATCATGAGCGCGGTCGGGCCGGGCGGCGTGCGCGCACTGCACATCATGGGCGAAAATCCGATGATGTCCGAGCCCAACTTAAATCATACGCGGCATATGATGGAACAGTTGGAGTTTCTGGTGGCGCAAGACTTGTTCATCAACGAATCCGGCGCCTACGCCGATGTGTTTTTGCCCGCCGCCTCCTGGGCGGAGAAGGAAGGCACGTTTACGAATACCGACCGCCGCGTCCAGCGCGTGCGCAAGGCGCTGGAACCGCGCGGCCAGGCGCGAGCCGATTGGCAGATCATCTGCGACCTCGCCTCGCGTATCGAAAAAAAGCTCGACCGCCGGCAGACCGCCATTTGGGCATATCAACACCCGTCAGAAGTGCTCGAAGAGATGGGGAGCGTTGTGCCGGAATATGCCGGCGTGAAATATCCGCGCATCGAACAGCAGGGCTTACAGACACCGGTGTGGGACGACAATCATCCCGGCACGCCCTATCTTTTCGCCGAAAGCTTCCCGCGCGGCAAAGGCAAATTTTATGACTGCGATTACATCCCATCCGTGGAGATGCCCGACGAAGAATATCCGTTCATCCTGACCACAGGACGGCTGCTCGAACACTGGCATGGCGGCACGCTCACGCGCCATTCAAAATTGGATCAATTGAATCCCGAGGCGCGCATTGAAATCAATCCCGCCGACGCCGCCCGTCTCAAGCTCGAAGACGAGCAGGCCGTGCGCGTCTCATCGCGGCGCGGCTCCATCGTCCTGCGCGCTTGGGTAACCCAGCGAACGACGGTGGGCGTAGTTTTTATTCCCATGCATTTTGCCGAAGCCGCCGCCAATCTGCTGACGATCGATGCGTTGGATCCTCTGGCCAAGATTCCCGAGTACAAAGCCTGCGCGGTGCGCATTGTGGCGGCGGCGAAAAAAGAGCTTGAACGACCCGAGGCAAAAGTGGGAAGGGGTCGTTATTGATTTAACTAGGGAAGATTCCCGAATCGCCCTCGAAGAATTCATGAACGACCATCTGACGACGGCTGACGCGACCGCGGTTATTTTGACCGGCGGCAAGAGTTCGCGCATGGGCCGGCCCAAAGCGCTGCTGTCGTTCGATGGCGAGCCGCTCATCGCGCATGTTGTTCGGAGTCTCAAGAAATTGTTTACCGACGCGGTCGTCGTCGCCGCTCCCGAGCAGGAGTTACCGATCTTGCCCGTCGTGCTGGTGCGCGACGAGGTGGCTTATCAAGGCCCGGTGAGTGGAATTTACCACGGCCTGAAAGCGTCCAGCCAGGAAATTTGTTTCGTGACCTCCTGCGATGCGCCCTTTCTTAATCTTCAGTTGATCGCCCATCTCATGGCGCAAATCCCAGACTGTGACGTCGTCGTGCCCTATTGGCAAGAACGCTTTCAACCATTGCACGCGGTTTATCGGCGTAGCATCGCGCCGCTTCTGCGCGAACAGCTCGACCGCGGCGAGCTGCGTCCGATCTCGCTGTATCCAAAAGTTCGGACCCGCGAAATTCACCAAGATGAAATCCGCCGTCTTGATCCCGAGGGTTTGAGTTTTCTCAACATGAACAGCCCCGAGGACTACGAGGACGCGCTACAGATGTGGGAGAAGAAAAAAAGAATTGGGATAGAGACCGTCCCGCCCCACTCCGTCTCTAACTCTGTCCCCGTTACAGTCGAGCTTTTCGGTGTCGCGCGCATAGTTGCGAAATCTAAGAAGGTGTCGCTGTCGCTGCCGCAAGGAGCGACTCTCGCGCATGTGTTTTCAGCCCTCGCTGAAAAGTTACCGGTTCTAGTTGGCCGGGTTATCAACTCCGAAGGTCTGATTAGCGGTTACGCTTGCAACATCAATGGCCTGGACTTCGTTCGCGCGCCGAGCGCCAAAGTCAATTCGGGCGACAAAATTTTGATCCTATCCGCGGACGCGGGAGGCTGAAAGATGAACGGATTTTACGGCCGCCTCCTCCACATCGATCTGAGTACCGGACACAGCTCCTGGGTGGATATCGAGGAAACGCGCTTACGGGCATTTCTCGGCGGCATCGGTCTCGGCGTCAGTCTACTCTACGAATATGCGCCGGCAGGAGTCGATCCATTCTCCCCTGCCAATCCATTGATCTTCACGAGCGCGCCGCTTGTCGGCACGGGCCTGACAACGACCGCCAAGTATGCCGTCGTCACCAAATCGCCGCTCACCGGATTTATCGCCGACTCGCTCTCTTCCAGTCACTTCGCTCTCGAACTCAAGCGGCTCGGGGTCGATGCGCTCGTCATCACCGGACGAGCCGACGTCATGGCTTACATTTTCATCCGCAATGGCAAAGTGGAGATCCTCGCCGCCGAGCATCTGCGCGGCAAGAGTCCCCTGGCGACTGAAGCCGCGATCCGCTCCGAGCTCGCCACGCCGACGGCGCGGGTTGCCGCGATCGGCAAGGCCGGCGAAAACAAAGTGCGCTTCGCGACCATCAGCAACGAAGGACGCCACGCCGGCCGCGGCGGCGTCGGTGCGGTCATGGGAGCGAAAAATCTCAAGGCCATCGCGCTGTGCGGCGATCATGCCACCACGGTGGCCGATCCTTTGGGCGTCGACCGCATCGCTGACGCTCTGCGCGCGCGCAGTTTGAGTTCGCTCACCGACAAGTACCGCCAGATCGGCACGGTTGCCAACCTGGCGGTTTTCGATCGACTCGGCGCTTTGCCGACGCGCAATTTTCAGCAATCGACCTTTGACCGCGCTGAGGCGCTGAGCGGGGAAACGCTCACCGAAAATAATTTCAGCCGCAGGCACGGATGCGCATCCTGCACAATCCAATGTGAGCGGCTGTTCAAAGCTCTCAACGGAGAGGAGCAGCGGCTGGAATACGAGACCTTATTCGCGCTCGGGCCGCTCTGTGGCATCAAAGATCCCGAGGTGGTCTTGCAAGCCGCGCAGCTCTGCGATCTCTATGGCCTCGACACAATCAGTACCGGAGGAACTTTGTCGTGGGCGATGGAGTGCAGCGAGAAAGGATTGCTGCCGCAAGCAAGGGATCTGCGCTTCGACGAGCCAAACGCTCTTCTCGCCGCCATTCCTATGATTGCCGAGCGCCAAGGATTGGGCGAGCTGTTAGCCGAAGGCTCAAGGCGGGCGGCGCTTGAGCTTGGCAATGACAGTTCGTATTGGGCGATGCACGTCAAAGGATTGGAGCTTCCCGGCTATGAACCGCGCAGCCTGAAGACGATGGCGCTCGGACTGGCGGTGAGCCCGCGTGGAGCCTGCCACAATCGCTCCGGCGCCTACGAGGCCGACTTTTCCGGTGAAGTCGATCGTCTACACTCCGACCCCGGCAGAGGCGCCATCGTCGCCGCTTCCGAGGACTTCGCAGCGGTGCTCGATTCGCTGATTGTATGCAAATTCTTGCGCAAGTGTTTTAGCGATTTTTATCGCGAGGGCGCCGAGTTGCTCAGCAAAGTCACCGGCTGGGACTGCTCCAGCGATGAACTGAAGCGCATCGGTGAGCGCATCCACAACATGAAAAAACTTTTCAATATGCGCGAGGGATGGCGTGCCGAAGACGACTGGTTGCCAGAGCGCCTGTTGAAAGAAACCCTTCCCACCGGCATCGCCCAGGGAGTTGGCTTGAGCGCCAGGGATCTTCGCGAGATGATCGCCAGCTACTATCAAGCAAGAGGATGGAATGAGGACGGAGTAGTTCCAGAAAAAAAATTAGCGGAACTTAGTCTTTCCGGGGTTCGGGCTCGCGCGTCTGGAGTCTCGGATTAATGCGAAATTCGAGTACCAGAACGCAACACGACACCGCCTGCCCGAAAATTTCCGCTGGCACGTCGGGCCAAGTGGAAATTCGACTTTCAAGCCGGGCACGGATCGATCCGGTTGCGCTCGGCAAACGCCGGCTTGATTTCTACAACAGAACGCTCGGGTGACTCGGCGGCAGCCTCGAATGCAACCAAGACAGTGGTGGTGCCGAATTCGTTATGAAACTACCAGCGCTCCAGTCAATTTAGTTGGCCGTGCATGAGTGACAATCGAATTCGACCGATCATTTTTTTGATTCTTCTCTTGTTTCTTCCCGCGAGACTTCTTGCTGAAAACATCGTGATCGGCATGTCCGCGGCATTTACCGGTCCCTCTAAAGGCCTCGGCATCGAGCTTTACCGAGGTTCGACCGCCTACCTCGAGCATGTCAATCGAACGGGAGGAATTTACGGCCAGAAGATCGTCATCAAGGCCTACGATGACGGATATAACCCCATCCCTGCTATTCGAAACACCATAAAACTTATTGAGCAAGACAACGCTTTTCTACTTTTCAATTATGTCGGGACCCCGACAGTGACGCGGATCCTGCCCCTATTAAAGAGCTACAAAGAAAAGTTCGTCTATCTCTTTTCTCCGTTTACCGGAGCCGAGCCCCTCAGGCAGCCTCCTTACGGCGAATATGTTTTTAATTTGCGGGCCTCGTACAGCGATGAAACCGAGGGGTTGGTCGACAACTTTGTGTCTGCCGGCAGAAGCAGGATCGCGGTTTTCTATCAAGCCGATGCCTATGGAAGAAGCGGATGGGACGGAGTCAAGAAAGCTCTGGCGAAGTTCGGTTTAAAAATGGTCGGCGAGGCGACCTATCGGAGAGGAGCCGAACACTCTCAGAATTTCAAAGCGCAAGTCGATCTCATCAGGAAATCGTCCGCCGATGCTGTTATATCCATCGGGTCTTACGCCGTCTGCGCTGCGTTTATCAGAGACGCGCGGGACGCGGGGCTCAATATACCTATCGCCAATCTCTCCTTTGTCGGCAGTGAGAGCATGGCTGAGCTATTGCTTCAAAGCAGTCGGACCGCGGGCAAGGACTATAAGAAAGATCTCATCAATTCGCAGGTGGTGCCCAGCTATCAGGATACCGCTTTACCAGCGGTGCAGGAATATCGGCAACTGATGCGAAAATACCAACCACTCCCGCCTCGAGATCTTACGGAAGCGGGCTATACGCCGCTGCCATATAGCTATGTCAGTTTCGAGGGTTTTCTAAACGCAAAACTTCTCGTTGAGGTCCTAAAACGAATGGGACCAGGTCCAACAAAAAGCCGCATTAAAGGAATCGTCGAAAGCATGAATAGTGCCGATTTGGGAATCGATGCGCCGGTCACTTTCGGACCGCATCTGCATCAGGGGTTGGACAAGGTCTATTACACCACAATGAAAGGTGACCGGTTTGTTCCGCTGTCGGATTGGCAGGGGTGGGAGAAATGACCCGGGCGAGCCTCTTTACCAAGACCCTTGTGCTCATTGTTGTTTTGTTCGGCATCATTGCCTCCGCCACCTCGATTCTCTCGGGCTGGAACCTTTACCGTAATCTTACCCAAGAGTATCAAAGCAAAGGCGTGGCGATTGCCAAGAGCATCGCCGATTCGAGCGTGGAACTGTTATTGAATGCGGATGTGTCGACGATCCAGTCCGTGGTAGATCAGTTCACTGAGATCGAGGGAGTCTCTTATGTGATCGTCTTCGACGGCCAAGGCGAGGCCGTAACTCATACCTTTGTTCCCACCGTGCCCGGTGATGTTCTGGAACTTCAGAGGCGAACTCGAACTCAAGCCGTTAGCGGCGCCGCCGCAATCAACGACCTCAGCATTGAAGGAACGGGAGACTTTCTTGATGTTGCCCTTCCGATACTGGCGGGTGTCGCGGGATACGTGCATGTGGGCATGGACCGGTCATTGATCCGTTCGCGCATTTGGTCTGCTGTGGCGACCCAGCAGGGGCTCATGTTTGTCATTTTCTTATTGAGCGTACTGGCCGCGTATACGTTGGTGAACCGAATCTCTCAACCACTCAAACAGCTCGCGGGCCACGCTGGAAAACTCGCGACCCAGGACTTTTCGGAACCGGCAACCGGGCCATCCGACATCGACCACTTGCCCCAAAAATCCCATGATGAGGTCGGCAAACTGGCGGAGTCTTTCATCACGATGGAGATCGCCCTAAGGCAGTCCGTCAGAGAACTGAAGGAGACGACGGCAGCCAAAGAGCGCATTGAAAGCGAACTGAAAATTGCCCGCGACATCCAGATGAGTATGGTGCCGAAGACATTTCCCCCGTTCCCGAACAGGCCCGAGTTCGACCTTTACGCGACTTTGATTCCGGCGCGGGAAGTGGGCGGAGACTTTTATGATTTCTTTTTCATCGATGACAACCACCTCTGTTTCGCTATCGGCGATGTTTCCGGTAAAGGCATCCCCGCAGCTTTGTTTATGGCCGTCACCAGGACCCTTTTTAGGACCACCGCAAGCAAAGTGAGCAGGCCAGATAGCATTTTGTCTCTGTTGAATCTCGAGATGTGCCAGAACAATGATACATGCATGTTCGTCACCGTTTTTTGTGCTGTTTTGGATATTCGCACGGGTGAGGTCGAATACAGCAACGGCGGCCACAATCTTCCTTACCTGATCAGCCATGGTGAAACTGCGCCTTTGAAAAATACCGGAGGGATGGCCCTTGGTTTTACCGAGAGTGTGACCTATCGGACGGAGAAAATCGTGCTTCGGACGGGGGATGGACTTTTTCTTTACACCGACGGCGTGACCGAAGCGATGGATGAGGAAGGAAATCAATTTTCCGAGCCTTGTTTGGCGGAGTTTTTACACCAAGCTAACGGCTCCTCGGCAACGGAGATCATTCGCGGCGCCGTGGATCAGGTAAAGAACCATTCTGGCGGCGCTCCTCAATCCGACGACATCACCGCCTTGACTTTGAAATACTTGCTGACCGCAGGGGAAACGACGAGCGAAACCATCGTCGTCGAGCTCAAAAACAACCTTTCGGAAATTGAGCGACTCGCCCGCATCGCTGATGATTTTGGGCGGCGCCACCGGTTAAACGCGGAAACCTCACACAACGTGAAGGTTGCGTTGGACGAGATTCTGACCAATATTATCTCTTACGCCTACGACGACGCCGAAGAGCATATTATTGTCGTTCGTCCCTCACTGGACCAAGGAAAATTGACCGTTGAAGTGGAGGATGACGGGAGGCCGTTCAATCCGTTAAACGTCCCTGAGCCGGACACGAAGCAATTGCTGGAAGTGCGTCCGATAGGCGGTTTGGGAATTCATGTCGTGCGCAAGTTGATCGATGAATTGGAATATCGCAGGCAGAACGACAAAAACATTCTGACTATGAAATTGAAAGTGAAAGAGGCGTGACCATGGACATCCACGAAGAGAGGAAAGACGGTTTTCTTGTTCTCGGTCTCGAAGGACGGCTCGACGCCGTCAGCTCGAAGATGTTTGAGGAAAAAGTCCTTGCGGTGATTGATGGAGGAGAGACACAGTTCGTTATCGACCTTTCCCGGTTGGACTATGTCAGCAGCGCGGGGCTCAGGGTTTTTCTCGTCGCGTCCAAGCGATTAACTCCAGCCGGGGGTAAAGTTGTCCTTTGCTCCTTACAGGAACCGGTCAAGCAGGTCTTTGACATCGTGGGGTTCTTTTCCATTTTTTCTATCCTTGGTTCCAAAGATGAGGCATTGAAAAGCTTGGGCTAGTTCCGCTCCTTGTTTAAAAACTAACCAGGATTGCGCGATTGAATCGATCATTTCAACCCCTATCGGAATTCAAACTCTTCGGTGATGATCCGGTCGCGCGGTACACCGAGCGCCCGGAACTGTCGGGCGATGTCCCATATGAAACTTTGCTGACCACACAACATCACTGCATAGTCGTCCAAGGGCGCAATGTCCGCTGCAACCTGGGCTGCGGTGATCCGCCCACGGTGCGCTGTTAGCCATAGCTCATATTCAATATACGACTCCGCCTCCAAATAACTCTCGCGGATTTCCGAGTCATAGACCGCGTCCTGCTCGTCGCGGGCGATGTAATAGAGCCAGATTCGCCGGAAATCGTGATTGCTGAGCTCAAAAGCGAGCATACCGAGGAACGGCGTGATGCCAATGCCCGCGCCGATACAGACAATTCGGCGAAAATGAGCGAAACGGTGGGAAGTAAAGCCGCCGAACGGGCCGTAGACGTCTAGCTGCGTCCCGAGATCGAGCGAGGATAATCGGCGCGTGAAACCCCCGACTGTCCGGATAGACAAGCGCAGACGCCGCTCCACCGGCGACGAGGAGATCGAAAAAGGATGAAGTTCTTTTTGCTGCCCTTCCATATCGGGGACGCGCAGAAAAACAAATGTGCCGGGCTCGTAAATCATACGCCGGTCGACTGGGCGCATCACAAGATCGATGATATTGACGCCGCGTGGAACGACCGTCTCGAGCCAGTAGCGATAGCGCGGTCCAAGCCGGCTGAACAGCACGACTCGATAGAGCCACGCAGCTCCACCGGCCAAGACTAAAATCACGATCCATGTTCTCAGCGGCTCGAAGTCGGCGATGGTTCCGGGTTCCATGGCTGCGTGCGCCGCGCCGCCGAGAAAAACCAGGCCGGTCAGCCGATGAACCGACAGCCAGCGCTCGTAGCTCATGCGGCGGTCATAGGCAAGGCCGCCAAGCAGCAAAAGCAAATAGAAGATGATGACATCCGTCGAACGCGCCGACTCCGACCAGAACGGGATGAACACGTTGCCGATAGAAGTGCCGCCTTCAAGTTGTACCAGAGCCAGGAAAATGACGTGTGCGATCAAGAGCAGGATGGCCGATGGCCCGAGGATTCTATGGAAGCGCACCGCGCGATCGAGACCGCCAAAAACGGGCTCCAGCGCGTGAGCGCGAACGACCGCGAGCATGGCAATTGCCATCAGAGTAACCGACCATAAGACGGTGAGCTGAGCGAGCCCGCGCCACGGCCAGAAGCCAGGCAGAATCCCCCCCGGGAATCGGCCGGCGATCCAGAGAACAGTCGTGATGATCAGAGAGCCGGTGGTCAGAATCCAACCCGGTCGGCATGCCTCGAGGCTGGGCAACCACCTGCCAATAGAATTTCTGAGCATCACGCCTTTTTGCGCGCTCTCTGGGTGTCGGCCCATTCCTTAGGTGAAAGTTGTTGAGGCGGCGGATCGGATCTGAATTGTAAAGCACTCATGTTTACGCTTGAAGTGCCTCGATTGCATCGTCGTGGGAGCCGTAAGAGGGAAAAATCAACGAAAACCCGGATGTGTCGAACACTTCTCTGACTGGATCCGGGATACGGTTCAGGGTGTTGTAGGGAATCGTTTTCTTAAAACCGCACAACACTAGCTTGCCGTTCGCACTATTGAGACGCTTGCCCGCAAGGGCGAATACGCGCAGGCCCGCGCTGCTGATATAATGGAGCTCCGAAACATCGATGATGAAGCGGCGGTCGCCCGAATCTATTCGGGTCAGAATTTTCTCCTCAAACGATTTCGCTGTCGTCCCGTCCAGTTTTCCGGATAGGCTTAGAGTAACAATGTCCGCGGTGTTGCGCTCGCAAATTTCCATAAGAAGTCTCCCCGTCCTCTTTATCATCCAAATGAGATTTTTCCAGCCCTGGTACGATATTCCGATCGATGTCTGGCGTCTCCATTAGGTCTATTGCTGAATTTTGAGAACCCGAGTGAAGGTGTTTGCCCCATCATCCGGGTGAGGCAGGGTCTGCGACGGTGAGCGAAGGTGGCAGCGGTGGTGTCTTGGCAGCGGTGGTGTCAGAGAAGACTTGCCTAAGTCTACTAAATCTTTTGCAGCGCGCGGCTGACGTTGGATGGATGGCAATGGAGAAAATTGGCGACCTGCGAAGCGAGAGAACCCTGCTGCAACACGGCTTCGCGGATGAATTGATCGCGGGCATTTACTACGGGCTTTTAGATCCTGCTACCTGCTAAATTCCGATGGTAGACCCTAACTGCTCTACTAGCCTCAAGCCAAGGTTGATCCCTGCCCACTCAAGCCGATCAAGGTTGTATAAGACCAGCTTTCCCGATACGAGGTGTCGGTACCGATTATCGTCGGCGCCGGCGATTTGAAGTACTTTCATTCGACAGGAGACAGGCCATGAGCAGCAAACCCAAGGTTCTGATGATCGTGACGCTCGACACCAAGGCGCTGGAAGCGCAATTCATCCGGCAGACCCTGGAGGCCGAAGGGGTGGACGTGGTTCACCTCGACGCCAGCATCCGAGAGTCGACCGATAAGAACGTCGAGATCGCGCCGGAGGCCATCGCCGCAGCGGCCGGCAAGACGATCCAGGAGGTTCGCGACCTGCGTCATGAAGGCAAGTGCCAGGCGGTGATGATCGAAGGCGCCGTCAAGTGCGCGCTGGACGCACAGGCGAAACATGGCTTTGCCGGCATCATCGGTGTGGGCGGATCGATGGGCACCACGCTCGGCAGCGTCGTAATGCAGGCGTTCCCCTACGGCCTGCCGAAGGTGATGGTGTCGACGATGGCATCAGGCTTCACCCGGCCATTCGTCGGCGCAAAGGACATCATCATGGTGAACCCGGTATGCGACATCGCCGGGCTCAACAGCATCACCCGCGACGCGTTCCGCAACGCGGCGATCGCCACTGCCGCGATGGCGAAGAGCTATTCGCCGGTGCGCACCGAACCGAAGCCACTGATCGCGATGACGACGCTCGGCACCACCGATCGCTGCACCGTGCGCGTGCGCAAGTCGCTGGAGCGCAAGGGCTACGAGGTGATGGTGTTCCACACGCTCGGTACCGGCGGCATGGCGATGGACCAGATCGTACGCGAGCGCGACGTCGCCGCAGTCGTCGACGTGTCGCTGGTCGAGATCAACGATTACCTGAACAACGGAATGTGCAGCGCCGGCCCGGACCGTGCCAAAGCGGCACTCGAGAAGGGGGTGCCGGTGATCTTCGCGCCGGGCAACGCGGACTTCATGCTGTCCGGACCCATCGACATGGCGAAGACGCAATTCCCGGGCAAGCGTTATCACATCCACAACCAGGCGATTACCGCGGTGCGCACGGAGGCTGCCGAACTGCAGCAGTTGGCGAAGCACATGGGTGGCCTGATCGCCAGCGCCAAGGGGCCGGTCTCATTCTTCGTGCCACTGCAAGGCTTCTCGCACCACGATAGCCCGGAGGGTCATCTGCACGATCCGTCGCTGTGCCCGGTGTTCTCGGAAGCGCTGAAGAAGGCCCTGCCGGCTTCCGTGCCGGTAACCGAATTCGACTGCCACATTAACGATCCGCAGTTCGCCGACGCGATCGTCGAGCAGGTGATGGCATCGATCCATCGTAGAGCCAGATAATTTTCTTTGGAAAATATCGCAACACCTTGAATGGGCCGACCAGCCCAATGATCTTGCCGAGCATGGGCGGAGAGATAGATACGGAATTGGAATGTTGAAAAATCCCGGGCTTGGCAATGAATAAGCGACAGGAACAAGCATGAGAACTCAAGTTGGAATCATCGGTTCAGGACCAGCGGGCCTGCTGCTTGCACGATTGCTGCATCTGCAAGGGATTGACACGGTCATCATCGAGAGCCGCAGCCGCGACTATGTGCTAGGTCGCATTCGCGCTGGCGTAATTGAACAAGGCATGGCGGATTTGCTACGGGAAGCCAAAGCGGGCGAACGTATGGATCGCGAGGGTTTAATCCACGAGGGTATTAATATCGCCTTTGACGGCCGGCTGGAACGGCTTGATTTTCCCAAACATACGAATGGAAAAGTTGTGATGGTCTACGGCCAGACCGAAATCACTCACGACCTGATGAAAGCGCACATCGATGAGGCAGGGGGAACGGTCCACTACGACGCGCCAGCCATCAACGTGGAAGGATGCGATACGGATTCCCCACGAATCCTATACGAGCAAAACGGCCAACGCCGGGAACTCGTCTGCGATTTTGTCGCAGGATGTGATGGCTATCATGGCGTTGCACGTCAGAGCCTTCCCGCAGATAAAATCAAGACTTTTGAAAAAACGTATCCGTTCAGCTGGCTGGGAATTCTCTCCGATGTGCCACCGGTCATGGATGAACTCCTCTATGCCAACCATGCACGAGGCTTTGCGTTGTGCAGTATGCGTTCCCACACCCGCAGTCGCTACTATGTGCAATGTAATACGGGAGATAAAGTGGATAATTGGAGCGACGGCGCTTTTTGGGATGAACTGCGCCGCCGCCTTCCTCCTGATGCCGCTGATTCCGTTACAACGGGTCCCCGTCTCGAAATGAGCATCACGCCGCTGCATAGTTTTGTCGCTGAACCCATGCGCTTTGGTTCGCTCTTGCTGGCTGGGGATGCCGCGCACATCGTCCCGCCCACAGGCGCAAAAGGACTCAACCTTGCGGCTTCGGATATTTATTTTCTCTCCCGCGCCCTGCGCGCCTATTATAAAGAAAAACGAAATGACTTGCTCGATCGTTATTCGGAAACAGCCCTGCGCCGCGTTTGGAAAGCCGTCCGCTTTTCCTGGTGGTATACATCGCTTCTGCACAAATTCGACGATGATCCTATGGGCAGACGGTTACAAATTTCCGAGCTTGATTACCTGACCTCATCCGATGCCGGGCGAACTGTGTTTGCTGAAAATTATGTCGGCCTGCCATTTGAGAAGTTTGAATAACCGGTCAGCCGGGAAGCGAGACGAACCGTCAGCGTACCGCCTTCATCCTGCAACTGACTATACTGATGAATCCATACCAATGCCGGAGCGGATTCTACGGCGGGAAAAGGAGCTGGAATGGGAAAAGTTTTGAAGTAGGACACTACCTTCTGATGAGAAAGCAGTAACTGAGCTAGCCTGCATTTGGCGACACCTCGAAAAGTTACAAAGCCCCGAGGAGTGGCTCGTCTAATGCGGGCTAGCTCAATTACTCATTCGGGAAGAAAAACTGCTCCGCATTAGCGCAACTGCCCGCCGCCGGGAATATGCACAAACGCGCTCATCTCGTGGGCGAAGGTTGTCGGCGCTGCTTTGCAAACGTATTTCGAGGTGAGCTGATCGACGCGGGTAACTCCTAGCAGCGCCATATCGATGGTGATCTCTTCTTCGAGGAGTTCGAGCACTTTCACCAGTCCAGCTTGGCCCCCGGCGCCCAGGCCCCAGCCCTGAAGCTTGCCGATAGTGACGGCGCTGGCGCCGAGCGCTAAGGCTTTTACGACATCGGTGCCGCGGGTGATACCGCCGTCAAGCACGATCGGCACTTTGCCGTTCACGGCGGCAGCGATTTCGGGCAACGTATCGATGGTGCCGAGGCCGTGATCCAATTGCCGACCGCCATGGTTTGAAATGTAAATAATGTCGACGCCATGCTCGACAGCCAGCTTGGCGTCTTCGGCCGTGGCAATGCCTTTGATGATCAGCGGCATGCCGGCAATTTTCTTGATCTCCTTGGCCACCTCCCAAGTCAGCATCGCTTGATAGATGCGCCCGCTCTCCCGATGTCGGCTGGGCGGCTGCCAGCGGTTGAGCAACGGCCGCTCGCGCCGGCTGTAGTGCGCCGTGTCGACGGTAAGACAGAGCGCGATGTAGCCGGCTTGCTTCACCCGCCCAACGATTTCCGCGCACCAATCGAGGTCGCCGCGAATGTAGAGCTGAAAAATTTTCGGATGATTGGTGCAGGCGGCGACCTCTTCGAGCGTCGGTTGCGTCACTGAGCTCAGGAAGTTCATGGTGCCAAACTCCGCCGCCGCCTTGGCCACTGCGGCGCCGCCTTCGGGCGTGATCGTTTGCAACGAGCCGATCGGCGCCATCATCACGGGGATACGCAGCTTTTGCCCCAAGAAAGTCGTCGAGGTGTCGACCTTGGAAACGTCGATCAGAACACGCGGGCGAAGACCCAAACTGTCGAAGCCCAGGCGATTACGCCGCATGGTGGTTTCCGATTCTGCGCCGCCGGTGAGATAGTCCCAAACATCTTGCGGCAGATTGCGGTGCGCCGCCTGAATAATTTCTTGGTTGCTGACGTAATCGATGCTCATGAATTTATCTCCTTGCCCACCCTCACGATCATAGCCCGCCTGGGTTGGAGCGTAACCTATCGAACCGTCCAGCAACCTGTCAAACAATTCAGGACAGAAATAGAAAACGGGAGGCTCGCCGCCCCTTTTAACCTCGAACTCTCAAACGAAGAAGACTGGAGCGGAATTCTTACTTGCAGCTCATCGCCGGCTTGTACACCTGATGCAACGTCGTGCCGCTGCTGCCCCCCTGGGTCGTGCCGCCGCCGGTGAGATGGATCAGACCTTTGATGAATGCCATGCCGGTCACGCCGTGCACGGGAATCGGCATGTTCTCCAATCGATGCCAGCTATCCGTGACTGGATTGTAGTAATCGTGATCGGGATAGATACCGTAAGGATGCTCAGGATTGCCTTCACCGCCGAAAAGGTGAAAACAGCCGTTGGCAAAAATGCCATTCACGCCGCCGCGCGGCCGGAGCATCGGCCGCCGCTTCGACCACTGATTGGTTTTCGGATCGAAGACTTCAATGACGTCGGTTCGCTCGCTTCTAAATCCGCCTTCGAATCTACCGCCGACGACATAAATCTTGCCGTCGACGGCGTCCGCTGCCAAATGATTTCGCTGCGTCGGCAAATTCGGCAGCGTGGTCCAGCGGTCGGCTTTGGCATCGTACACAGCGAAATCGGCGCCGCCCGGCGGCCGGCCACCGGCCACATAGATCTTATCGTCGAAGACAGCCGACCCTCCGCCGCCACGCCGCGTCGGCATCGGCGCCTTCGACGTCCAGCGATTTGCCGCGGGATCATACTCATACGTTGTGTTAACGAAGCCGGCTTTGTCGGGATCGCTGCTCTCACTGGTCTGCCCGCCGATAGCGTAGACCTTGCCGTTGGCGCTCGCCGCCATGACATGATTGAGCGGCACCGGTAACGGCGCGACGCTCTGCCACTTGTCGGTGGCCGAATCGTACATCTGCACCGTGGCAACTGTTTTCCGATCCCAGGGATAACCGCCGATGACATAAATCTTGCCAGCGAGTTCGGCTACGGCGATTTCAGAATTGGCTACCGGCATGGTCGCCAATAGACTCCAGCCATCGTAAGCTGGCTTGCGCTCTTGCAGCGCGCAGCCGGCCACAGCGAATAGTAAAATCCACGGACCAAGAAGTTTACGAACTTGAGCAATCATCCGAAAACAATTCCGTCGTTTCATGCTGATGCTCGATTACCCCGTCACCGCGCCTTCGGATGCCGATGAAACCAACTTCGCGTACTTCGCCATCACGCCGGTCTTGTAACGCGGTTCCGGCGCTCTCCATGTGCTTAGCCTCGATTTCAATTCTTGCTCGGAAATCTCCACGTCCAAGCGCCGCGCTTTGATGTCGAATACGATGGAGTCGCCATCGCGCAACGCGGCGATCGGGCCGCCGTGAGCGGCTTCCGGTGCGACGTGGCCGGCCATCAATCCATGGGTCGCGCCGGAGAAGCGGCCGTCGGTGATCAGCGCAACCGAATCGCTCAAGCCCGCGCCAACCAGCGCGGCAGTTACGCCGAGCATCTCGCGCATCCCCGGCCCGCCCTTGGGCCCTTCGTAACGAATCACCACCACGTCATTGTCTTTGATCTTTCCCGCCTGCACGGCAGCGAAAGCGTCTTCTTCGCGATCAAAAACCCGCGCCGGGCCGCGATGAATCATTCGTTCATGGCCGGCGACTTTAACCACGCAGCCTTCCGGCGCAAGATTGCCCTTGAGAATCACCAGACCGCCGGTCGCCTTGAGCGGGTTGGCCATCGGCCGCACCACTTCCTGTCCCGCGGTTTCTTTGGTCATCTCCGCCGATTCGGCAATCGTCTTGCCTGTCACCGTAATCGTATCGCCGTGAATCAAGCCGGCGTCGATCAAGCGTTTGGCGACCAGCTGAATGCCGCCGGCGTGATAGAGATCGCTGGCGACAAAGCGTCCGCCGGGTTTTAAGTCGGCGATCAACGGCGTGCGATCGCTGATCTTGTCGAAGTCGTCGATATTCAATTCAACGCCCGCTTCGCGTGCGATGGCGAGCAAATGCAACACCGCGTTGGTCGAGCCGCCGGTGGCTGCCACCGATGCGATGGCGTTCTCGATCGATTTTCGCGTAATGATTTTCGACGGGCGCAAATCGCGCCGCAGCATATCCATCACCAGCTTGCCGGCGTTAAATGCCGCTTCGTCTTTTTCCGCGACGGTGGCGGGAATACCGTTACTTCCCATGGGTGAGATGCCGAGAAACTCCATCACCGTCGACATGGTGTTGGCAGTGAATTGTCCGCCGCATGCGCCGGCGCCGGGGCATGCGGCATTTTCCACGGCGACAAATTGGTCGGCGTCGATGCGTTTGCTCGCGTACGCGCCCACCGCTTCGAAGACGTCTTGTATGGTCAAATCTTTATCGCCCAAATGGCCCGGCGCGATCGATCCGCCGTAAAGCGCCAGGCCCGGAATATCGAGACGAGCCAGCGCCATGACAACGCCGGGATTGGTCTTGTCGCAACCCGATAAGCACACGAGCCCGTCAAAATGATTGCCACGGGCGACCAGTTCAATCGAATCGGCAATCACCTCGCGGCTGATCAGCGAGCACTTCATGCCTTCGACGCCCATGCTAATGCCGTCGGAAATCGACACCGTGTTGAACTCCATCGGTGTGCCGCCGGCGGCGCGGATGCCTTCTTTTACCTTCGCCGCCAACCGGCGCAAGTGAAAATTGCACGGCCCGATCTCGATCCAGGTATTGGCCACGCCGACGATCGGTTTACGCAAATCATCGTCGGAAAAGCCCACCGCCTTGAGCATCGCCCGAGACGGCGCCCGGTCCGGCCCATCGGTGATCGCGCCGCTGCGCGGTTTTAAATTGTCAGCCATACATCGCTCCTAAAATTTGCCACCGTGAGAGGTTCAATAAACTATGGCACCAAGCCATTTGCAAGCATGGGAATACGGCGTCCCAGCGTCCCGTGGATAATCGCGCGAGCTTACGGGACAATGAGAGCGTTTGGACCCTGCGCGCCCCTGAGCCACTCGCATAATCCATCGACACCAGCTAATGTCTGGGAAATTCTTCCAGCCGCCGCGGGTTTTCGCTGCAGGTCGTTTGAGACGCGAATTCGACCTCATACAACCGATCGTTAGTGACGATTATCCTAATAGGCAAGACTGTGATAGGAGCTGGCAGGCTTCAAAGATTTGGGGAATAAGTGAAAAAAATAAACTGCTTGATGATTGGTGCGTTTTTATTCCTGCTGTTGACGCTCGCCGTTCCCTTCCAAGCGCGCGGCGAAAATCCGGTGATGGCCGGGGTCGCCGGTCCGGCGGTCAATTTAGTCTATGCTTATCTAGCCCAGGATGCCGGGCTATGGCGCAAACACGGCCTGGACGTGCGGGTGATTCTTTTCGAAGCCGGCTCTACTTTGGCACAGGTCGCGCGCACCGGCGAAGTCAGCTTCGCGATCAACTCCGGTCCCACCACGATCGCCTCACGCACCCAAGGCGCCGACTCGATCATCGTCGCGGCGATGGTCAACACGCTGCCTTACAGTGTAGTGACAACGAAAAGCATTACCAAGTGGGAGCAGCTCAAGGGCAAAAAAGTTGGCATCAGCCGATTCGGTTCGGGAACCGACACGGCGATCCGATTGGTGAGCAAACGATTTGGCCTCGATCCGATGAAAGACTTTATCGTTCTACAGGGCGGCACCCAGCCGAGCCGGCTGCAAGCGTTACTGGCCGGTTCACTCGATGCGACGCTGGTTTCTCCGCCATTGGACCTGACGGCAAAAAAACAGGGCTTGAATATACTGGTCAACATCGCCGATCTCGGCATCGCCTATCCGCAACTCGTGATCGAAACCAGCGAGCGGTTCAACCGCGAGCAGCCGCAGCAGGTGAAGAATTTTCTAAAAGGCTTTATCGAAGCGATTCACTACGCCGCGACGAATAAAGACGAAACCAAGAAAATCATCACCAAGTATCTCAAGAGCAGCGACCCGGAAATTCTCGAAGCGACTCACAAGAGCTTCTTGCAAGTCACCGACTACAGCGCCAATCCCAACCTCGAAGGTATTCGCAACGCCATCGAGGAAGTCGCCGCTCGTGTGCCGGCGGCCAAGGGCAAAAAGCCCGAGGAGTTCGTCGACACGCGCTTTTTGAAAGAAATCGAAAAGGAAGGCTTCTTCAAACAGTTCCAAAAGAAGAGCTAAACGCCCGGCGCTCGGCAGGAAAGAGCGGCGGCTCCGCCACGATCTGTGTCGTAGCGGATTAGGAATCGGTCGACGCGCTGCGCGGCTCTTTGCGCCGCTTCAAACCTTGCCACGGCTGCTCGCCAACTTCGCGTACCGCTTTGGGCTTTTCGATAAACATGCGCAGTCCGGTGACGATGAAGATGCTCGCCAGTAAACCGTAAGTGATCAGTTCGGAACCCATTGCCACCTCCAGCTAACTTGAATTGAGCTGCTCGATATTCGCTCGTTACGGAAGTTCGCAAAACACGCGCCAGCTCAATGTCCCGATATCCCCGTTGAAACCCAAAGGTTTTACTAACCTGTGCTTGCCGGAAAGCAAGATTTTTGTGCAATTTGTTACACTCTGTGCTCTATTGAGAACAGTGGAGGACGCAACCGATGGGAGACAATGATAGCCGACCGATACTGATCGCCGCGCTCATCGTTGGAGTTTGCCTGCTGGTCGGCCTCACCGCGGCCGGCTATTACGTCGGCCGCGGCACCGCCCGATTCAAGTCGGAAGCGCACACCGTAACCGTCAAAGGTCTGGTGGAAAAAGAAGTCAAAGCCGATGAGGCGGTATGGACGCTTAGTTTGCGGCGCGCCAGCGACGACTTAAGAGACGTTCACACCAGAGTCAGCGCCGATCGCGAAGCGGTCAATCTTTTTCTCCACAAGCAGGGATTCAAAGAGAGTGAGATCACGCGCCAACCGATCCGCACCATCGACAAGCTCGCCCGCGACTACGGCCAGCCGCAAGCCAATGAGCGGCTACGCTATCTGGTCACCACCGCTGTCGTCGTGCGCACGGCGAACATCGAGTTGGTGCAAAAGTCCCTCGGATCGACCGAAGCAACTCTTGAAAGCCGGCGTGATACTCGACGGCGAGCGCGAAGGCAACGCGGCCAATCCACGTTACACTGTATCAAAATTCAACGACCTCCGGCCGCAGCTGCTCGCCGAGGCGACCAAAAACGCGCGCACCATCGCGCAGCAATTTGCCGCCGACTCGGGCGCCGCGGTCGGCAAGATTCATTCGGCCAATCAGGGATCGATCCAAATCTTCGGCAGCGACGGCAACGACGAGTCGGGACCGTATAGCCCCACCAGCACACCGGTAAAAAAAATCCGCGTCGTCAGTACCTTCGAGTTTGAACTGAGATAACACCGAGGAAAATCTCGCGCGCTGCTTCAATTTCAACTGCGCAATCCGGGTTAACGCCGGCGCATCTCCAAGCATTGTTGATCACCCGAGCGGGCTCCGGCATCTCGCCCATCGATAGTTAAATCCCTCTTTTATCACTGGCACGGACGTTGCTGATTATACGAAGCAAATCCGTCAACTTTGCCGGCAATTCGATCTCGCGGCCTTCGGTGTCACGTTAATTCACGCCGTTTCATCAAATTAGTCGCGGCGTAAAGCGGCCATGAAGAACGCACCGGCAAAATTTGCACAGCTTTGGAAAACCCGATCGGCACATTATGGACAGATTTGACGGCCTTGGGAGGTAGATATGGAAACAATTATCCATACCTCGAAGCCACCATTTGAACCCGCGGGGATAAATCCCGTCGCCATGCCGAACAAAGCAAACTACTGGCTCGACGAATTGTGCCATATATTGTCGAATCGCAAATCTTTAAAGTACGCGTGTTTGAGCTTCGCTGCGACTGCACTGATGACGCTGCCAATCGGTGTCGGCGTATTAAGCAAGCACACGCAGGGATTCCAATTTTCGCTTGCTAATTTTCTCGCCGCCACGACAGCGCCAAGCGAGAGCCCCGTCCTGGCGGTCGACGCCAGCGGCATGTCCATCCATGGTGAAAACCTTTCTGCCGCGGTGAAAGACCGTTTCGAAGCTGCCGCCGTCGAGCAGCTCGCTGGACTGCATCAACTCTACGCAAGCTGGAGCTCGCCGCACCAAGAGGCGATCGGCAGCATGCTGCTTAGACTATTCGTCGCCGCATCCGGCAAGGTCGCGCGCATCGAGCCGTTGAAGTCCCAGCTCACGAGCGCCGATTTTGCCAACCTCGTGCTCAGCGAAATGCGTCAATGGAGCTTTCCCTCCGGCGCTAGGGAGCCGGTGGAGATTACAATTCCCTTACTCTTCGTTCCCAAAGGCATGGACCCGAGCACAGTGGTGCAGTGGGAGCGGCGCACACGAGCTGTGGACGGAAAACAAAAAGCCCTTGCACCGACTCAAGTTGCCCGCGTTACACCGGCTGTGGCGATGAGCGCCAAGGCAGGTCAAGTTGAAGCGACTCCGGTGATCGCCAGCCTGACTAAGGTTTCTCAAGACGCGGTCACGCGGGCGAAAGTTCAGCTCAACCCAACGCAAACTTTTCCCATGATTAAGACAACCCAAGCCGTCGCGCTTCGCCAGCAACCGCGCTTTGCCGCCGAACGTGTTCATGAAATCGACGCCGAGACCGAATTGAGCCTGCTCGAAAATAAGGGCGACTGGCTCAAAGTGAAAGTCGCCCATGCCAACGCCGTCGGCTTTGTCAGAAAAGAATATATCACTCCGTTGAATTAGCCGATCAATTGCCATTCCAAGCGAAGCGAGAATTCTTTTTCAGCGTCGACGTGCGATGTGAATGAATTCTCATCGCACTCACGCCGCCTTGCAGGCGCCCCGGGGAGTTCGTATCCTACGGATCATGCAACGTTCCATGTCTCGCTGCACGGCTCTAACTATGCTGGCCGTAACGCTAAGTTGTAGCGGCGTAGACACCGCCAAGACGCCAGTCGAAAGCCGCGACCGGCTCCAAGAAAAAATCGATGCAGTGATCGCCAACGGCCAGCAAACCCCGGTGCCGGCCAAAACCACCGCATTCTCGGAAGCTGAAGTGAACAGCGCGCTCAGAGTCAACTTCAAAGACAAAATTCCCAGTGGCATCACCGAGCCTGAAGTAAGACTGCTGAGTAATTTTCGCCTCACCGCGCGGGTGGTCGTCGATGTCGACGAATTCAAGCGCAAGCGCAGCAAACGAAGCAACGCCGGGCCTTTAAATTTCTTCGGCGGCAAGATTCCCGTGCTCGTGCGCGGCGATCTCATCACCCGCGGCGGCCAAGGCCAATTCAAACTTCAGTCGGCGGAGGTGAACGGCATACCGTTGCCTAAATCTCTCGTCCAGGAAATGCTCGCCACGTACACGCGCAGCCGCAGCAATCCTAACGGTATCGACCTGGAGAAGCCTTTTGACCTTCCCGCCAATATTCGCGAAGTCATCGTCAATCTTGGCGAAGCCGTCGTTGTGCAGTGAGCGCCTCGACTAGGACTCCGATGCGGTCAATGGCTAAGCTCCTGCGCGTTGCTTTCATCAACTTGGCACTATTCGTAGGCCCGCCGGCGCACGGTCAACTTTTCGAATCCGACTCAAAGCGCTTGGGCGATGGCAAGATGGATATCGTCGTCAGAGAAATTGACCGGCGTCCGCGCGCGTCGGTGCTGCAAATCGACATCAAGAAAATTGGCTCTTCGGTGGACTCGTCGTTTTTTCTTTTATGCAGTGTGCGCACATTGGCGATCCAACGCGGCAACTATCGTTACATCGTCAAAGTGGAAGAGCAGCCGAAGCCCGGCCAGATGATCGTCGGATTTCTCCGTGCGGCGAGTGAAAATCCACTCACTCTCGGCGCGGAATTCAAATCAGTCGTTCAAACCAACGGCGTCATCGACCTGCAACAATTCGCGCCGATCTGCGATGGCATGAAGTGATCGGCGCCAAAGTAGTTGAGTGATTAGTAACGCTACGCCAGTAATGCCAATTCCACTGCGTCGTCTTCCTTGAGATAGATGGCGCTCAACTGAATCTGCCCGCTTTAGCTAAGCGGTGCTCTTACCGATTCATTCGCGCCGATCGCTTTTTCGTTGCTCCGGCTCGTCCATTCCGTGGTCACTAACGCAATCGCTGCCATTAGACCGAAGCCGTCAATTAACCAGCTCATAACAGCGAAACTGCCTGATGGAATAATCGGAACGAATAGAACGGCGGCCGTGACGATAAAGAGCAAGCGCCGAAACGCGCCAATGGGACGAAACAGATAACCGACCAACCCCACTCCCAACAGAAAAGTCGCGATCAACGCCGTAAAAATTGTTGGCGCAACGCTCTCCCAAGGGCCGATCAAAAGCAGGCTTGGCGATAGCGCGAAGATAAACGGCACGATGTAAGCGAGCACGCCCAAACGCATGCACTCCCAACCGGTTTTCATCGGATCGGTCTTGGCGAGGGAAGCCGCGGTATAGGCCGCCAAGCAAACCGGCGGTGTGATGGTGCTCAACATACCAAAATAAAAAATAAACAAATGTGCTGAAATCGGAATGATCCCAGCCTTGATCAAGGCCGGGCCGATCAGCACCGCCAACAGAATATAGACCGCCGTCGTCGGTAGACTGAGACCCAACACCATGTTCACGATTGCAGTCAGGACCAACAAAAGAATAATGCTCGATTGCGCGACATTTAACAGCGCTAAGGTCAACGAGAAATCGAGACTCGTCAGTGCCAACACGCCGATGATGATGCCGGCGAGTCCGGTGATGATCGCGATATCGAGCAAGCCGCGCCCGGTATCGGCGAGCATGTTGATGATCTCCCGCAAACCCAGTTTGACGCCCGGCGTCACCCAGCCGACGACAAGACAGGAGCCGGTCGCTATCAGTCCGGCAACCTCGGGGCGCTTCGGAATGAAAAAGAGAAACGTGATCAGCACCGCCAGCGGCACCAAGAAGCCCGCCGAATTGCGCATGACAGGACCTAACTTGGGCAACTCCTCACGAGGCACACCGCGAAGCTTGTGCTTGCCGGCGAGCAGATCGACTTGCACGAACAGCGCCACATAAAACAATACGGCCGGCACCAAGGCCCGCAGCGCCACTTCAGAGTAAGGCATCTGCAGATATTCCGCGATGAGAAATGCCGCCGCGCCCATGACCGGTGGCATAATCTGTCCCCCGGTCGATGCCGTGGCTTCGACGGCGGCGGCTATATGCGGTGGGTAGCCGGATTTTTTCATCATTGGAATAGTCATCGTGCCGTCCACTACGACGTTGGCCACGGCGCTGCCGCTGATGGTGCCGAACAAGCTCGACGACACAATCGCCATCTTGGCAGGCCCGCCGCGAAAACGGCCCATCAGTGAGAGGGAAAAATCCGTCAAGAACGCCGCGCCGCCAATGGCATAGAGCGCATTGCCAAATAGGATGAAAACCAGAACGATTCCCGCGGCGACTTCCAGAGACTGGCCGAAAATTCCGTTGCGGTCGAGATACAGATAAGTCGCGATTCGATTGACCGTCCAGCCCCGGCCGTAGAACGGACCGGGAAACCAATAGGCGAAAAAAGCATAGAAGAGAAAGATCGCCGCGATGATCACCAGCGACCAACCGGTCAGCCGCCGGGACGCTTCGGCAAGCAGCACCACCGCGATGCAACCCATAATCACCCGGTCGGGATGAATTTCCCCCAACGAATTAACCATGCCGGGGTAAAAAACGAAGATGTAAAGTCCGACCGCGAGTCCGCCCACGGCGGCGAGCAGGTCGTACCAAGGCACCGTGTCGCTATGGCCCCACGTTCCCTCCGGGACCGTTAAGAATGTCGCGCACAACGTCATCGCTAAGAACAGCCCCATATACTGCTCACCGAAAATGAGCCAGCCGATGCGCTGTGGTCCTTCGAGCAGAAATATCACTCCGAGCACGGGAACAAGAATCAACAGCGCGCGGGTAATGGCGGCGAACGGCCCTTTGAGCACTCTCGTGCGAGCGGTTTCTTCTGAAAGCAGTACTTCATCCATAAGTAGAGGAACAAAACGACTGTCTTAAATCCCGCCGCATCCTGCAACTTCTTATCGGCAAATTTCCTTGGTACGCGCGTCATGCGGCGCTGACCACATTTTCACCTCTTTATAAAATTGCACCGCGCCGGCGTGATAGGGCACGGTGAAATTAGTAAGCGCTTGCTTGTCCTTGGGCCATTTTTTAAATAGCGGGTGCATGGTTTCCAACTCCGCGAGATTATCCCACCAGGCTTTCAACATCGTGAACACGGTCTTGTCGCTGACGTTGGTCATGCTGGCCAAATGGAGCGGATAGCCGATCACGTAAGTATCGCCCTTAACTCCCGTCGCCGTCTCCGACTTCACCACCGAGGCGCCGTAGCGCGCTAAAATCTTATTTGCCGCCGGTGTGTTCGGCATGCTCATGAAGCGAATAGGCTCCATGGCGTTGGCCTCCTCGACGATGCCGATTCCGACCGCCGTAAACGCCGCGTCGACTTTTCCTTCCGGCACCGCGCGCACACCGTCGTTCAAGTTCGACACGCGCACTTGATTGACGTCCGTGGACTTCAAACCGCTCGCTTCCATGACGGCGTTCTGCCAGGTTTGATTGATCGCATGACCGCCGTAATCCCACGCGACGCGCTTGCCTTTGAGATCGGACATCTGCTTGATATCAGACCTGTCGCGCACGATCAGTCCGGCGGTAAATGGAAACACGCCGCCGGCGACGACGCGGATGCTCGGATGGGCTTTCTTGTAATTGCCGGTTCCCGTCGCCGCCATGTTCGAATCGAGAATGTTGATGATGCCAAACTCGATCTCACCGCTTTCCAACAATGGCATCCACGCGTTGGGGCCATTGTAAGGCTGCACCTTGGCCGACACCTGGGTCGATTTGCTGGCGATCGCGGCCAGCGCCGAAGCGATCGCGTGCGCGCCGGTGCCGGCGGGATTGGTGCCGATGGCGATGGTGCGCGGCAGTTGAATGCTCTTATTCGTGGTCGGCCCGCAGTCGAGCTTGGCTTCAACGATCTGACACTGCGCAACGACTAATAGAATCGCCGCCAACGACGCCGATAGCTTTTTGCAAAAGTCAGTACCACTCATTACTCCGTCACTCCTTTACTCCGATACACCATTCTTTTGCTAACCGCAGAGCTCTTTGGTGCGCGCGTCGTGCTTCGCCGACCAAACACCCGCCTCTTTGTAAAACTTCACTGCGCCGCTGTGATACGGCACGGTAAAATTGGTGATCGCCTGAACGTCCTTGGTCCACTTCTTGAACTGTGGATGAATGGTGTGCAGTTCGGCGAGGTTGTCCCACCACGCTTTGAGCAATGTTGAGACGGTCCGATCGCTGATCTTCGTCGAAGAAGCGACGTGAAGCGCGTAACCGATCACATCGGTATCGCCGCGAATGCCGGTAGTTTGATCTTGCCGAACGATCGATGCGCCGTATTTGGCAAGAATCTTGTTGGATGCGTCGCCGGCCGGCAAACTCAGGAATCGGATGGGCTCAGTGGCATTGGCTTCTTCATTGATGCCGATGCCGATGGCGGCGAACGTCGCGTCTACTCTGCCTTCGGGAACGGCTCGTATTGCGTCGTTGAGGTTGGAAAAACGCACTTGCGTCACGTCGCTCGGTTTTAGGCCGCTGACTTCCATCGCGGCGTTTTGCCAAGTCTGAGTGATCGCATGACCGCCGAAATCCCAAGCCATGCGCTTGCCCCTGAGATCGCTCGGCCGCTTGATGTCGGACTTGTCGCGCACCAAAAGGCTGCCGGTAAAGGGAAAGACGCCACCCGAAACGACGCGCAGAGTTGGATAGGCTTTTTTATAGTTGCCGGTGCCGGTAGCTGCCATATTCGCATCGAGAATGTTGATAAAGCCGAACTCGACTTCACCGGTTTCGAGCAAAGGCATCCACGCGTTGGGGCCATTGTAGGGCTGAACTTTAGTGGAGATCTGCGTCACCCGACTGGCGACGGCGGCTAAGCCTGAAGCCATCGCGTGCGCGCCGGTGCCGGGCAAGTTCGAAGCGACCGCAACCGTGCGCGGGAGATCGTTGCTGGGATTTACAGTCGGGCCACAGTCGAGTTTTGCTACGGCGGTTTGCGCCGGTCCGGCAACCATTAGGACCGCCGCCGTCACGGCGAAGAATTTCTTGTGCCAGTGCGTTCCCATGACTGCATCACTCCTTTGCTCAAAGTCGCCATCGGTCAGGCATCAGCCGCAAATCTCCTTGGTCCAAGCATCAAGTATGGCCATCCGCAGGCCAATTTTTTGTTAAACTTCAAAATCAGCCGTCCAGCATCTTTTTCACTCGGGTTATTACCTCTTTTGGCTGCTCCATAGTCTTTTTGATGAGCGCTTCCAACTCCTCGCCGGAGGTCGGGTCGACGTCCATCTTGCCTTTTTCCGCCTCGCGCAATAGCTCCGGATCCTTCAGCGCCTTGTCGTAGGCGGCGCGCAGAATCTTTATGCGATCCGGTGGCGTGCCTGGCGTCACCATCATCGGCCTACCGAAGTCGCCACCCGCCAGTAAAACCTGCGCGACGCGGCGGGTGACATCCGGCGTTTTATACTGTTCAAACAGTTCGTTGACGGTGGGCACGTCGGTCATGCGCGGGTCGCGCTTGATACCGGTCTGCACGATGTGCCGGTCGAAATTTTTCTTGTGCCAGCTATCGAAGGGTTCGCGGCCGAAGTGGGCGGAAATATTATGGGCGCGGCACACCACTTCTCCCTTTTCGACGGCCATGTCGATTTCGCTGCCACCCGGATACCCCAACACGGTTTGAATCTTCGCGCCGACACTCTCTTCCAAAATCTTCGATAAGATATAATCGCCGCTCGCCGTTCCCGAGGAGCCGCACTTGGCCGGTTCTTTCGCCTTGATCATATCGTGGATGGTCTTAAAGGGCGCGTCCGCGCGCATATACATGACGACGGTCTCACTCACCGGCGAACCGATCCAGCCGAATTTACGCGCGTCGAACTGGACTTCTTTGCGCTCCACGAGCTGGTCCATGTAAAAATTATAGTGGGTCATGACCAGGCTCAGGCCATCGGGCTTGGCTACGTTATAGACGTGATTTGCCGCTACCAGCGAACCGGCGCCGGGCATATTCTGAACCAGGATCTCCGGGCTGCCGGGAATGTATTTCGGCATGTAGCGCGAATATAGACGGGCCCAGCGGTCGTAGAAACCGCCGGGCGTAAAGCCTACGATAATGCGGATGGTTTTGCCTTTGTAGAACGGCTCTTGGGCGGCGCCGCGCGACGGCGATCCGAATAGATAGAGAGAGCAAGCGATGACAATCAGTGCGATGATTTTCCGGTTAATCATTTTTCCTCCAGACGATTTTGCGATTTGTGGTTTATTTATTTGACTTGAAATTCCTTCACCGTGTCTTCGTTGAGTTCAACGCCGAGACCGGGCCTCTCGGTTAACGTCACCCAGCCATCCGATAGCTTAGGCAGCTCTTTGTAAACGGTGTTGGCGGTCAACCAGTTGTTGACGTGGATTTCCGCGCGCCAGCCGTTGGGCACCGCCGCCTGTAAGTGAAAATCGAAATGATCGCCGTTACCGATGGGTAGGTTGAAAGCCTGGGCCAATCCAGCGGCCTTCATGCCCATGGTAAATCCGCCCACCGAGAGCACGTGGATATTGACAAAATCCACCGAGTCCTGCTTGACCAGATCGGCGAGCTTGGCAAAGTTCTCCCATTGCCCGGCGGCGATGGGAATGCTGGTCTGCTTGCGCAACTGTGCCAGAAGATGCGGATCGTTGTGCACGATGGGTTCTTCAAACCACATGAGATTATAGGGTTCGAAACGCTTGCACCATCTGACAGCGTTATCGAGTTTCATCAGACAGTTGGCATCCACCATCAACTCGGCGTCGTCGCCGACGGCTTCGCGAACCGCTTTGACGCGAGCTGCATCTTCAGCCGGGCTATCTTCACGATGCTCGGCGCTCGCTCCCGTAGGGTCCATCGCGCCCCGGATGTTCGAGCGACCCACCTGAATTTTCAACCGGTGTTGTCCATTGGCGGCCCAATATTTGGCCGCTTCGGCAAGCTCGTCCCGATTATAAGCGCGCAGCCCAAAAGTGACATAGGCCGGAACGGACTTTTGCGCGCCGCCCAAAAGACGCCACACCGGTGTGTTGTAAAACTTGCCTTTGATATCCCAAAGCGCCACATCGATCGCGCTGACGGCGAAGTTCCAAACTCCCGAGTGTCCGCGGGTGTTAAACTTCCAGAGCATTTGATGCATCAAGCGCTCATTTTCCAGCGGATCTTTGCCGATCAGAAACGGCGCAAGTTCTTCGCGCAGGAAAGCGGCACCCGCCGAGTGCATGAACCCGCCAAGTTGCGAGAGCCCGACCAAGCCATTGTCGGTTTTCACTTTCACCACGCGCACGCCGGTGCGCAGCGGTTGTTTGAACACCGGCGGCGTGACCGGAATATTTTGTAATTCGATCAATTCAATAGCAGCAATTTTCATCGACTACCTTTCGTTAGTGGAAATTACTGAGTTGCGGAGAATTTGCCACACGTTTGTTGTTTATGCTCAGAAAAGAAAGAAGCCGCGTCGCGGCCGGGTTTCAACGGCGCCCTCGACCGAAAGGGTCGCTATCTCTATCGCCCGTCCGCGCGACGATTGTCAAGCACTTTTGCCAAAAGCGATCGTCGATGAATTCTGAAGCGCACCCGGCGGCGGTCGGCGCGGTGAATTCGAGCAGATTGCGCCAGTCCGCCGATGGGAGAGAATGAGTTTGCCAACACCGCCGAGCCTATTTGCTTTGCACCGCGGGCGGCGTCGCCAGAAACATCAACAGCATTGACAGCAAACTAACCACGGCAAAAATTCCGAACGCGAGAGTGTAGCTATGGGTCACGTCGAACAAGTAACCGGCGAGAATAGGACCCATGAACGTGCCAACCGTGGTCACGGTGCGGCTGACGCCTTGAATCGTCGCGAACGATTGGGTGCCAAAATAGTCGGCGCGAATCGGTTCTTGCAGCGACGCCAAGCCGCCGTAGGCGAGCGAGTAGATGATCATGCACGGCGTAAATACGACCGCGACGGCAGTATAACCCATCAAAAATACGGAGAAGCTCAACGCCGCTAACAAGCCGATGATGAGTTTTCGCTTATCCGCCATGTCTCCCAGCCAACCCATACCGATGCGTGTCGGCGCGCCGATCAGCGCCGACACGCCCAGCAAACTGCTCGCCGCCTCGGTGCTCCAACCACGGTCGACCAGGAGAATCACGAAATGCACCGACACGCCTTCGGTGACCATGTGGCGCAGCGCCATGGCGATGGAGAGAAACCAGAATGCTTTGAGGCGCAACACTTCTTTCAATGTAAACTGCGGGTCTAAAGAGCGATGCGCCGGTGAATGCGTGCCGAAGTTTGCGGCGGCGGCCAACTCCTGATCGCGTTCTTCGGCCTGCGCGATCTTATTGATCACGTAAGCCATCGGCAATCCGGCGATCAGCAGCATGCTGCCCGATAGTACGGCGGCCGTGCGCCAACCCCACCACACGATCATCGCACCGACCAGCGGCACGATCGCGCCGGACAGTCCCGGTCCCATGCGAAAAACGCCGAAAGCAAAACTGCGCCGTTGGTGAAAAATCTTGGCGATCAGTAAACTGATCGGCATGTGGTAGCCGAGACTGGAGCCGAGCACGATGCCAAGCACGATCGACACATAGAGCATCGGCAATGACTGGACGAAGCTCAACGAGACAAAACCCAGCACGCAAATCACGATGCCGATATACATGATCCGGCGCGGCCCGACCCGATCGACGAAATAGCCTTCGATCGGCCCGAGCAATCCCGACTCGATGCGCGCTAACGAAAACGCTCCAGAGATCGCCGTCCGGCTCCAGCCGAATTCGCGTTCGATGGATGGAAAAAACGCGCTCATGCCGAAGTAACAGAAGCCGGTATTCACCGCGTGTGTGATACAGCCAAAGATGACGAGCCACCATTTGCGCTCCATGAAGAATAATCTCCGTTGAATGAAAAAATCTTGCGGAAAGTTGCAATGCGTTGAGAGTAGCGCAAATGAACCTCGTAGAATAGCGAGCGCTGATAGGCGCGCGGAGTAAAATAATTCTGGCTCGAACAATTTCGCCAGGGAAAGTTGCCAGTAAAACTTATTCAGGGTAACTTGTCGGCACGTTGTTTCACTACGCAACCTTTTTACGCGCCGTCCGATGCTAAACACAGCGCGTTCCGCGGCTCATCGCCGGAAAGTTAGGGTCAATCTGAAGCTACTCTTTTTCCCGCTCGATTTGCGAATTTGCGGATCGATCCGATTTAGAGCAGCCGATTTATAGGAGCAAGACTGTGCCGCACAGCGTAACTTTGATCACCACGATTGCTGCGGCCTTGGGATTGGCCTTGATCACCGGACTGCTTGCCGTGCGTCTCAAGCTGCCCGCTCTAGTCGGCTATTTGATCGCAGGAATCATCCTCGGTCCCGCCACGCCGGGGTTCGTGGCCGACCTTGAACTTTCGAGCCAGCTCGCCGAAATCGGCGTAATGCTATTGATGTTCGGCGTCGGCTTGCATTTTTCCCTGGACGATCTTTTAGCCGTACGCCGTATCGCGTTGCCCGGCGCCATCGTGCAAATCATTGTCGCCACGCTGCTCGGTTTCGTCGTCGCCACGATGTGGGGATGGAGCCTAGCCGCTGGGATCGTCTTCGGCCTGGCGCTTTCCGTCGCCAGTACCGTCGTGCTCCTTAGGGCGTTGGAAAGCCGCGGCATACTCGAAACCGTCAACGGCCGTATCGCCGTCGGTTGGCTACTGGTCGAGGACCTGGTTACGGTTGTGGTGCTGGTTTTACTCCCACCACTCTCATTGACCCTCGGCGGCATCTCTCCGAGTCAGACCGCCGCCGGCGATCCCAGCTTAGTAACGACGCTCGCACTCACGCTCGGCAAGGTGGCGCTGTTTATCGCGCTCATGTTAGTCGTCGGCCGCCGCCTATTTCCAAAACTACTTTGGCAGGTGGCGCGCACCGGCTCGCGCGAGCTGTTCACCTTATGCGTGATCGCCACTGCCGTCGGCATCGCCTACGGCTCCGCCGCGCTCTTCGGCGTGTCCTTTGCTCTGGGCGCGTTTTTCGCCGGCATGATGATGCGCGAATCGCCGCTCAGCCATCGCGCCGCGGAAGAGTCGCTGCCGTTCAGAGACTCGTTCTCGGTGTTGTTTTTTGTTTCGGTGGGCATGCTCTTTGACCCGCAAGTATTGGTTCGCGAGCCAATGCACGTCATCGTGGTCGCGGTCATTATCATTTTCGGCAAATCATTGGCGGCATTTATACTCGTCTTGCTTTTCCGCTATCCGTTGAATACCGCGCTCACCGTCTCCGCGAGCCTTGCCCAGATCGGCGAATTTTCTTTCATCTTGGCTGGATTGGGACTTTCGCTGGGGCTATTGCCGGCCGAAGGTCAGAGTCTGATCCTCGCTGGAGCAATTATTTCAATCGCATTTAACCCTTTGCTCTTCCGCGCCATCGAACCGGCGCAAGCTTGGATTCGCGCGCGCTCGAAGCTCGCTCAAGCCATGGAGCGCCCCGACGATCCCCTGGCCACGCTGCCGATGACTGTCGATCTCAACCGTCTTACCGGCCAGGTCGTGCTGGTCGGTTATGGGCGCGTCGGTCGGCGCATCGGCGAGGCGCTGACCGCGAAGGGCATCTCGTTTGTGGTCGCCGAAGAAAATCGCGAGATCGTCGAAAAGCTGCGCGCGCGCGATATCCCGGCCGTGTCCGGCGACGCCGCCGATCCCGCGGTTCTCATTCAAGCGCATATCCAACGCGCCCGCGTGCTGGTAATCGCCACGCCTGATACGCCCAACGTTCGCCGCATGATCGAGATCGCGCGCACGGTCAACCCGCGCATCGAGACGGTTGTGCGTACGCACAGTGAAGAAGAAGCGGCGCTGCTGGAAAAGGAAAATGCCGGCAAGGTATTTCTTGGCGAGCACGAGCTCGCCCTTGCCATGACGCGACACGTGCTTGAACGCTTCGCCATTGGTCCCGAGGGCGCACCGCTAGCAAAGTAGTCACCGTCGCCTTCAGTCTGGTATAGTAGCTTTGCGGTAAATCATGATCCCAAATCCCGACCGACCCCGAGCGAAGCCGCCCGCCAGCGAAGCTGGTTCCACTGCCCAAGCGGAGCTAGCGACAAAAGCCCGCGCAGTCCACGAGCGCGTCCTCGTGCTCGACTCGCACATCGATTTCGAACCGGCAGATCTGATCAGCGAGCAAAACTACACCCAACGCGTGCAAACACAATTCAATCTGCCCAATATGATCGACGGTGGCGTGGACGCGCTATTCTTCGTCGTTTACGTCGGTCAGACGCGGGAATCCCAGAATCCGGATGCACTGAAGCCGGTAGGCTACGAGCGCGCTTACGCGAAGGCGGTGGAAAAATTCGCTGCGGTGCACCGCTTCACTCGTGAGATCGCGCAGCAGCAAATTGAATTGGCATTGAGCGCAGCGGACATTCGCCGTATCCACGCAAAAGGCAAAAAAGCTGCGCTCATGGGCGTAGAAAACGGCTACCCGCTCGGCGAAGATTTGGGTCGGGTGACGGAATTTTACGAGCGCGGCGCGCGCTACATCTCGCTCACTCACAATGGCCACAACCAACTCGGCGACTCCCATACCGGCGAGCGCGAAGGATGGAAGTGGCAAGGCGTGTCGCCGCTCGGCAAGCAAGTCATCGGCGAGATGAATCGGCTCGGAATCATGGTCGACGTATCCCACGCGTCGAAGGATTCGATGCTGCAAACCGCCGCACTGTCCAAGGCGCCGATCATCGCATCCCACTCCGCCGCCCGCGTGCTCTGCAATGTCAGCCGGAATTTGGATGACGAACAATTATTGGTGCTCAAGGAAAGCGGCGGCGTCATCCAGATTGTCGCCTACAACGGCTTCATCAAGACAACCGAGGCGGATTCGGCCGAGCGCAAAGCGGCTCTCACGGAAGCGAGAAATGAATATAACCTGCCCGATCCGAACTCGATCAGCCAACGCGCGCGGGCGCAAGCCGCATTGAAAGAATTATCGTCCTCGCAACGCGCCGCATACGAAGAGAAAGTCGCCGAGATCGATCAGAAATTCCCCGGCGACCCGCCCGCGACGGTCAAAGACCTCGTCGATCACATCGACTACGCGGTGAAGCTCATCGGCATCGATCACGTCGGCATCTCCTCCGATTTCGACGGCGGCGGAGGCATTTCCGGCTGGAACGACGCCGGCGAAACTTTCAACGTGACGTTAGAACTCGTCCGCCGCGGCTATACCGAAGGAGAAATCGAAAAACTTTGGAGCGGCAATCTACTGCGGGTGATGGACGAAGTGCAGCGAGTCGCGAGTGAGCTGCAAAAATAGCTCGATCGATATGGCGTCCTTTGTCACGCCATCCTACAATTCCCATTCATTTCGCCAAAGGTTTTCGACTGCCGAACTGAACGCATTGAGCCGTTCGACAGTTTAGACTAGAGTTTGGTCTGATCAAATAAGCATGTTCGACACAGCCGAATGAACGCCAAATTACAATTAACCCTCGCCGCCGGCGATTACGAAAGCATTCGCGCGTTGAAAGAGGGGATCGTTAAGCCTGAGGGCATCGAGCTGACGATCTTGACGGACATGACCGCCGAGGTGCGTCACGCGCGCATGCTGCGCGACCGGCACTTCGACATTGCCGAACTCTCGATGTCGAATTACCTGGTCGCCCAAGACAATGGCCTGCCGTTCATTGCCATCCCGGTATTTCTCCATCGCCGCTTTCGCCACGGATTTGTCTTCGTGAACACGGCAAAGGGAATAAACAAAGCCACGGATCTGCTCGGCAAAAACGTCGGCGTCGGGGGTTATCACGCCACCGCGAATCTGTGGATGCGCGGCATCCTGGAGCATGAATTCGACGTGCCTCATAACCAAGTTCACTGGTTCAAGGCAGTAGAAGAAAAAATCCCTTGGCAATCACCGCCGGGATTAAGCATTCAAAAGATTCCCGCAGGCAAGAACATCGTCGACATGCTCCTCGCCGCCGAACTCGACGCCATAATCGATCCGGAGGTCATCCGGCCGATCGCAACCAAAGACCCGCGCGTGCGCCGACTCTTTCGCAACTATCGCGATTTAGAAATCGCTTACTTCAAACGCACCGGCATCTTCCCGATCATGCACACCACGGCGATTAAACAGGAGATCGTCGATAAACACCCCTGGGTGCCGGCGAGCTTGATGCAAGCCTTCGAGGAGTCGAAAAAGCTCGCCTACAAACGCATGGAGAACCCAAGAATCGTCCCGTTAGCGTGGTTCCGTTCATTTGTCGAAGAGCAAGAAGAAATCTTCGGCAGCGATCCTTGGGTTTACGGGCTCGGCGAAGCCAACCGAAAGAACGTTGAGACTTTGATGCAGTACTCCTATGAGCAAGGGCTTATCGGCAGGAAGATGGCGCTGGAACAACTCTTTATCGATACGACGGCACATCCGACTTCGACGGTGGCGGCGTTGTCGTCGGTTAGAACGACGCCAGCGAGTCATTCAACGTGACGGCCAAACTCATCCGCTTTAGCATCATGGACAAAGCCCAGCTCATGGCGTGGGAGTTGCGACAGGAACGCAGTTAGCCTTGTAAAGTGCGCTTGCGCAGCGTTCCGGTGGAGACGAATAGAATTGGAATGGCGAGATGGTTGCCGAAACCGTGGAGTGGCTCGACCCAAAGCGGTTCGATTTGGTTGCCGCACTCCACGGCCATCGTCACACAAATTGGCGCAGTCTGTGATAGATAGCTCACGTGACTTGTCTTTAATCCAATAAATTAAACCCACAGGAAATGAACCATGCGATTTTTACTGAAGGTCAACATTCCCGTTGAGTCCGGCAATGCTGCGGCGAAGGCAGGAAAGCTCGGTGCGACTATTCAATCCATTTTGGCAGATTTGAAGCCGGAGGCCGTCTATTTTACCGACAGCAACGGCCAGCGAACGGCGTTCATCGTTCTCGACATGCAAGATGCTTCTCAAATCCCAGCCATCGCTGAGCCGTGGTTTCTTGCATTCAATGCAAGCATCGAGATTCATCCGGTGATGACACCGGACGATCTAGCCAAGGCCGGCGGCGCCATCGAGAACGCGGTCAAGAAATACGTTTGATCGCTTGAGCGCCACCCACCACGCGTCGCTAATCATTTGTTTCCTCTTATAGAGTTGCGCAACCGCTTCAGCGAGTACCAATGAATCAATCTATCTCTACGCCCCTGCCAATTACTCTCAGGGTTGAGGCATCGATCGCGTGGGGACTACTTCCACTTCGACGGCGACGCCGTGGCTATTGAGAGACGCAGATTGCAAAACTCTGGGGCGGAAATTTGCTGCGGGTGATGCACGAATTAGTACGGAGCGTACGGTAACTTGAAGATCGCCACGTTAATTTTCGGCATCGATCCTCTTTTTTCGCTGTCGATTATTGCCATTTTAACTGGAATCGGTGTACTTCTAGTGTAGTTCTGCAGGCAGCCGAGTAAGCGCACAGGAAACCGGAAATCAATTGCAAGGTAACAACCATTGGAGTGAAGATCCGGAGCCGCTTGGTTATTTTGTCTCTGGGTATTCTTAAGGGTCGCTTCTAAAAACAACACACGCTCTGTATCGTCGCTGGATGTCTTTGCCCGTACAGCTAGAATTCCACACCCTTCCGAGTGCATGTGTCCTCCTGTGTTCTCTGCACTCGATCGATGTGAATGACTCTAGTCACATGGGCACACTGTGAGAGTGCGAAGAAAAAATTTCATTAGCTAAATTCTTGGCATGAATCTCGCTCTGATTTGAGACGGGCGATGATCATAGAGTCGCTTCTGTAACAAAAAACATCCGATCGGTTCGCGCCGAGGAGAATAAAGTTTACTACTATCGGGCGAGTACCATGTCTTCAAAACCAGTGTAGAATTTCAAAACTCAAAATTGCTAGGGGGTATATTCAGTGCTGGATACAGAATATCGTTATTACTTAGCAGACACTGATGAAGGGAAAAGCATTCACTTCCAACTCCGCTATTACGTTTACTGCTTAAGAGAACGCTTCGAAGATCCAAAATTTTTTCCAGATAAAGAAGAAAGAGACCAGCACGACGATTCGTCGGCACATTTTCTCGTGCGCTCGCGCACGACGGGCCATTGGATGGGTGGCATGCGACTAATCGTCGGCCAAGCCCATAACTTACCCATCAGCAACATAGCCGCCATAGACACTGCAAATATTGCCGCGGTAGGTACGGTAAAGGTTGCCGAGGCATCGCGGTTATGCGCAATACTTCCTGACAAGCGCCGACCGCAATCAAACGGTAGTTCTGGGCCGCGAAATGTGCACTGCGAGTCCAATTCAAAACATTATCGAGTGCTGCACGCATCCGTAATGACGGTGGGGCTCATAAGAGCGGCTCGGACCTATAGCTTGGAACGCGGCATCGTGAACTGCTATTTTCTGATCAACGATCCGTTGGCGCGAATTCTACGACATCTAGGGATGGGAATTGACCCGGTCGGAGACCTGTGCCAACACCGCGGCTGGCGGCGACCCTACCACCATAACTTTGAAACCGGCTACGTTCAGATGGCGCGTCAATCACCGGAACTCTTTGAATCGTTCTGCACGCCGGTAGCTTACGAACGCTTTTCCGAAATCGATCAACACGTCGACCAAGAGGTAGCGTTGGCGATCAATGCTTGAGAGAAAATGTCAGGCGCAGCGTATGACGGTCTACGATTGCGTGACGCCTATCGGCTGCTAATCATCCAACCACATCAGTTTAGCCGGGTTGTCCTTTAGCATCAGTTTCACTTCTTCCGGCTTGATACCGAAGCCTAACAATGCGCGCAGGAACACGCGCATGCCGTCGATGGCATCCATGTGCAATACCTGGCCGAAGTCGCTGCCGATGATGCAGCGGTCGGGGCCGATTTCTTTGATCGTGCGGATGGTTTCCATCGGATCGGCGACCGGCTGATACAAACTCGGAATCATCGGCTGGCAATAGGTGCCGACGTAAACGCCGAGATCGCGTAACTGCTTCATCTCGTCGAGCAGCAGTTTGTTCAATTCGAGCAAAGGATGGTCGAGGGTCGCGCGATTGCCGATCTCTTTGGCCAACTGGGCCAACGGCAGTAATTCTTCGAAATCGGTGTGGCCGAAGCCGATGCCGACTTTCTTTTCGGCGGCCATTTCCATGATCTGTTTCACTTCCGGCAATACTTTGCCGTCTTCGCTGCACAAGCGCACGCCTTCATGATCCGGGTGGCCGGCACTGCGCCAAAATCCGTAGGAAGTAAACGACGGAAACCAAATCATTTTGAAGTTGGGATATTGCAGGCCGACGCGGACGTAGTCTGGGCGCATGCCGAAACACATGCCGACGCCGCCGTACACTTCGACGCGGTGCGTGAGCTCGCCGCGGGTGATCATGTCATCGATATGGCGTTGGGTGAGGTAGGCCGACGTGGCGCTGATGTTCCAGTGATCTTTGAAGGCAATGGCGCGCATGCCGCACTTGGAAGCCTCGATGGCGATCTGGATCATATCCTGGGAGCGATGGACGAAATCGGGGAAAGCGTGAATATGGCAATCGATGGCGCCGTCGAGCAGTTCGTTCTCGATCCCCGGATAGATTTTGAGCATCTCCGGGTTGTCCTTTAGCATCTGATAGAAGTAATCCTTGGCATTGAGCTCGCGCGCTCGCGCTACGGTCAACGTACGTCCCAACATCAATTCTTCGGCGGCCTTCCCGTCGGCGGCAAAATCACACATCGTCTCCTCCTTGTAGTTCGTCTTTGATCGCTAATTGCAGCGATGCTCTATCACTGATCGTGCATCGTGTTCGTGCTCGTGATCGATTGCCACGAACACGAGCCACGTCTATGAATTTCCCCACGCCTCGAAAAATCGCCGGGCATCGTCGACCACCGGCTCGGTCACCGGCACGTAAGGAATCACCATGCGCGTCACGCCGGCTTCTTCGAAGGCTTTCATCTTGTCTTTGATCTCGCGAACGTCGCTGGCGGGCACGACGGGCAGTTTGTCCATATATTCATCGGTCAGCGCGCCCATGGCCGCTTTGAAACCACCTTTTTGAAACGCTTCGTGGATCGCGCTTACTTCTTTATCGAAACCCATGCCGCGCAACATGTCGCTGTAATGATCGGCGATGTTGTAAAACGTCAGCACTTGGCGCAGCTTGGCGCGCGCGGCGTTTTTGTCGGGATTGAGCGACACTCGCGATTTGGCGATGATCTCAATTTTACTCGGATCGCGGCCCGCTTCGACGGCGCCCTCGCGCACCCGCGCCGCGATCTCTTTCACCTTGGCCGGGGTCGCCATGTTGATAAACACGCCGTCGGAAATTTTTCCCACCAGCTTGGTCATCTGCGGCCCCAAGCCGGCAAGATACACCGGCACGTTGGGATAACTTGGCTTCCAAGATAGTTGGAAGCGCTTGCCGGTATTGTAAATCTCGCCTTCATACTCCACGCGCTCGCCGGCGGCGACTTTGCGGACCACATCGATATATTCGCGCGCGCGCTTGAGCGGACGATCGAAAACGCCACCATGCCAGCCGGCGATCGCCTTGTTAGCGACACCGAGACCCAGCAGCAGACGGCCACCGGATAGATCCTGAAGCGTCGCGGACTGAATGCCGAGCGTCACCGGGCTGCGGCCATAAATATGATAGATCGCCGTGCCGAGCTTGATCTCTTTGGTTCGGCTCGCCACCGCCGAGAGCATCACGAACGGATCGGTGCTGTTCGATTCGCCTTTCCAGAACGCGCCGAAACCGACCTGCTCAGCCAGCTCGATCAGGCCCGGCACATCGGCCGCGGGATAATGCGCGGCAGAATTGATCTCAACGTCAAAAATCATATCTCGTCCCTTCGACATGGTTGAATCTTGAAGGATGAAAACTTGAACGAGCCGTAAACTAGCTAGCCGACCTGCTTAAGTCAAACCGTAAATGGCGAATCGAGCCGGCAACGTTCCGTTAAGGTTGTGACACCTTGGCCTTGAGCGCCAATCCTTCCAGTTCGCTTTTAATCTTTTGACTACCGGCGATGAACTGATCCACCGAAGTCGCCGGCAGCAGCGACGCGTCAACCGGTTTCAAGACGCCGGTGTATTCCATGACGGTGGAAAACCTACTGCGAGCCGCGAAGTACGAGATCGTGTTCATACCGATCACGGCGATGCTGACCGCCAACGCCGCCCGCAGCCGCGCGCGCGATCGCATGAACGAAGCGAAACCAAGATGACCATAAACTAAGCCGGCAAGGACGAGGCCATACCCCAGAAGTCCCAGGAGCCAAAGCATCGGAATCGCGGGGAAGAAAAACTCTAGCCACTCCGACCCTATTCCGAGCAAACTCGTGCCCAGCAGCGCCACGCAGGCGATCGTCGCGTGCGGCGCAAAGTTAAAGTGGCTGACGACGATCCGGCTAGCCAACGACCACAGGCCGGCCCAACCAAGCATGGTGGCGATGATCGGCAACGGCTCGCTGATGATGTTGATCGCCTTAGCGCGCTCGATGCTGGACAAAAACGACTCCAGACAAAGCGCCATCAAGACAAGCGCTCCAGCGGCAACGGCCGCAAAGGGCGACGTCAAGCGCGAAACCAGCTCGATGCCGTCGACTGCCGTCGGCGCCAAGGGATGATCGACACTGCAATATCTGAGCGAGGTGCGGCCGATACGAAACTGGGAACCGGACTGAATTTCCAGCGTCGCCACTCGATCGCCTGCCTGGCCGCGCAAGCCATTGACGCTGTCCAAATCGCGCGCGATCAGACGACCCTGTTCATCCGGCGCGATGGTCAAATGCATCGGACATACATAGGGGTCGCCGACAATCACTTGATTCGTATAGGCGCGGCCGATGCTGACGGGAAACGATTCGATCCCATGGCGTTCGATCGCATTGCCTTTGACGTCGAGGATTTCAATGTAGCCTAGCGCTGCCACTTGATGTTCTCCATATAGCGCCGGCTCACGCTCTGCACGTTATCGAAGCTCACACCGGACAGACTTAAAGTCGACACCAAACCGGCGTTGCGCCCGCCGAGGGTCGCCACCTTGAACACGGCGTCGTACAACCCCGGCAGTTTCAGATATTGGCGCGCGCATAAGACCGCTTTGAGCTTGCCCTTGGCGGCGTTGACGTTGCGCGTCTGACAGCGAAACGGCGTGACTTCTTCTTCATTGCCGAACATCACCGCGTTGCCCGCTTGGAACTGCGCCGAGTAAAGCGTGAAGAAGCGCAGCGGATTGAGTTCTTCCGTCGACAGAAATTGGTGAAAGAAGCGGACGATCCCGGAAGATTGCTCGCTCGAAACGAAGATGTAATCGTCGGTCGAGCAATCGTGGCTTATCGATACATAGGGCAGTTCTTTACGTCGCAAGGCGTCGGCCCAACAACGAAAAAACTCGGTCGGCTTGGTCGGTAAATCGTAGGGGCCCAATTCAACTCTCGGCGTGTTGGCGCCGAACATGCCTTCCAGATAGCGCGTCTGATTGGCGTGAATCTGGCGGCCAACGTCAGCGAGGAAACTCGCCGCGGCGGGATTCGCCGTACTCGACGTTTTTTCAAGCAAAGCCACAGCGCGCTCCGCCGGCACGAGGAAACTAATCTGGTTGCCTTCGGTGGCGACGTTGACGCCGATGACTTGGCCGGATTGCGTCAACGTCGGCCCGCCGCTCATGCCGGGATTGAGCGAACCGGTGAAATGAACTTTGGGATATAGCGTATGCTTGAGCAGGCCGTTGTGCGTGCCCTCGACGATCGTCAAGCCGAGATCGCGTGGATGGCCGAGCGAGTAGAGCCGCGTGCCTTGCTCCACCGGCTTGGACTCCAAGGCGAGAAATCCCTTGGGCCGTCGATCGGGGCGCAGTATTGCCAGATCGTAAACTACATCGACGCCGAGCACGCTTGCCGCACTCGTTTGTCCGGCCACGTCGGTGAGCACGATACGATAACGTTCCGGCGAGTGAACTAATTTAGAGATCACATGGTAGTTGGTGACGATCCGGCCAAGTTTGTCGGCAAAAAAGCCCGTGCCGATGGACGCCTTCGCCGCGGAGGCAGTCTCGACGACTTCGATTTTCACCACATGCTCGGAGTATTGCTTGAAAATCTCCGGTGTACCGGCCGTGAGCTGAACCCCGAAGGCGCCACGCATCGGCAGCGCCAGCAGCACCAAAACCCATGCAAACAAATAAATATCGCGTTTCATCGGATGGAAAGAGAGAATATTTTTTGGACAACGGAACGCGAGCAACTACCGAGCGCCCTGGGATTGCGGAACTTTGCTGGCGTCGCTGTCAAATCCCAGTTCGCGGAGAATTTTCGCGCTATGCTCGCCGACGAGCGGCGGCGGCAAAGAGTTTTCCCTGGCAAAATTATCGTATCGCACCGGCCCGCCGACGAAGCTGAGCTTTCCCGCTTGCGGATGTTCCAGCTCTTCCATCAGTCCAAGATGCTTTACCTGAGGATCGTCGAGCACCTCGGCAACATTATAAAGCGGCACCGCCGGTACATCGTTGGCATCGAGAATCGTTAGCCACTCATCCCGCGTCTTGGTTTTGAATGTCGGCGCTAAAGTCTGTTCGAGGAGTTCATAATTCTGCCGGCGACCGTCTCGGGTCTTGAACCGTTCATCCGCAGCAATATCCGTCCGCTCGACCGCTTTCAAAAGCGCCAGCCAGAATTTCTTCGGGACTGAACAATGAATCGCCAGCGGCTTGCCGTCTTGGCAAACCAGCGCGAAGGCATGCGCATTCTTCACCCGCGCCAGCCGATTGGGCACGTTGCCCGTGCGCAGATAACCCGCGGCGGTCTCGCCGATGAACGACAACGTCGCCTGCAAGAGAGACGTTTCCACGCGGCAGCCAACGCCGGAATTGACTCGCGCTAGCAGCGCACCGAGAATGCCGTACGCTGCGGAAAGTCCGGTGACGTAATCCGACACCGCCATGCCCATAACTTTTGGATCGTTCGGATCGCTGAGCAAACTGAGTAATCCGCTCATCGCCTGACCCAAAGTATCGAAGCCAGGTTTCTCGGCGTACGGTCCCGTCTGGCCGAAAGCGGAAATCGAGCAATAAACGAGCTTCGAGTTGACTTCGCGCAGCGCATCGTAGCCAAGGCCAAGCCGCTGTGCCGCTCCAGGCCGGAAATTTTCCACGAACACATCCGCCGACTTGAGCAGCCCCAAGCAAATCTCTTTACCCTTCGGTGCTTTCAAATCGAGCACCAAACTCTCTTTGTTGCGATTCAAGTGGGCAAAGTTGAAACTATAAACCGGATCAGGCGCAAAATAGCGATAAGGATCGCCATCCGGCGCCGATTCGATCTTAATCACCCGCGCGCCAAGATCGGCAAGCAGCGAAGTCGCGTACGGCCCAGTAACAAACGTCGCGCACTCGATGACGGTGATGTTATCGAGAATTTTTACCGGCATGATTCTCTTCCCGCATTAATGTTTCACGGATTATGTCGCCTTGCAACGAATGCAGCGTTCTGCCGAAAAGCGTCGGACGCTTCTAGTATTTTGAAATCTAAATTGCCGGCCAAACATCAAAATCTAACCGACGCGGGCGATGGCAGTTTCTGCGAATCGGCACGTCATCGCGGTGATTTCGAAATCCTGGATAGCCCACCGCGGCGCGACCAAAATCTAACCACGAGGGAAATAGTCCATAAACTCACCGCCGTTCTTGATTACGACGAGCATGTTTTCCAATCTCGCACCGCCGAGGAAGTTCATCTCGAAGAAGCCTGGAACACCCTGGCGAATCGGACGGAGATTCCACCCTACGCATCGGTCAACCAGTTGCAGAAACAAACCAATATGATGACCGAAGACCAACCCGACTTAGCCCGCTTCGACGCCAAGGTGATGGTCGACAATTTCCTGATTAAGAAGCTCGAAGACTCCGGCTGGATCAAGAAACTCTTTGGCCGTTAGGACGCAAGATCTCTCACTTTGTTCGAGATGACAGCTCAGCACCCCGTGTCATTTCGAAGGTAGAGAGAAATCCTTGTTCCGAAACGTGCCGCTTCATCCTTCTGCCTTTATCCTTCATCCTTACCCTAGGGCATCGCTTTCGCCACCTCGGCAAGAATACTCGGATCGATCAGCGCCTCGGCTTTTAAATTTTTGGCCGCCGGCACAGTCGGCACCAGTGAATCGATGGCGTAGCGCAAGCCATCAAGCGGCAAGGTTGGAAACGGTTCGAGAAACTTTCCCGAATTGAAGCGATAGTTCTCGTCGATAATCGCTTTATCCTGCAAACGTAGATTTTTCGCCAAGACCTTCTTGCTGAATTCCGGGTCGTCCTGAATCTTTTTCATGCTCGCCACTAAAGCGCGCACGAAGCGCAGCGCCACCGGACGGCGATCTTTCAAAAACGCCCGGCGCACCGCGCTCATGTTGCCGACCACGGGAAAGTTTAGACTCTCGATATCGAGAATAGTTTTAAAGCCGTCTTTCTCCAGCGTCATCGCGAAGGCGGGATTCAAAATCGTCGCCGCCACCCGGCCGTTTTTCAGCGCCAGAGTCCGGTCCGCCTGGCCACCAGTGGAAACCACCCGGACATCTTGATCGGGATTCATGCCCAGTCTCTTGAGCGCCAGACGCATATAGAAATGTGAGACATCGTGAATCCGTGCAATGCCGACTACTTTGCCTTTTAGCTGCTCGACCTTGTCGATACCGGGCGCGGCAACGATGCGGTACTGCATGCGGTTGTAGATACTGGCGATGAATTGCAAATCCGCGCCGTTGGCCATGGCGCCGATGATGTTGTGTGGAATGCAGTATAGGAGATCGATCTCGCCCGAGATCAAGGACGATACCGCCGGATTGCCCTGAATCCAGATCTGCTCGACATCCAACCCTTCGCGCGCGTAGAAGCCCGCGTCTTTCGCAAGCCACAGAGGCAGAATCGCGCCGCCGATGTAGCAATTGCTCACGCGCAGCTTTTCGGCGGCGATCACCGGTCCTGCGAAGAGTGAACACATCGCCAGCAGCGCCAGCAACCAAACCGTACTCATCATCTTTCTTCGATTCGCCATAGTCGCCCGACACTAGCGTGGACTTATTGTCGGATCAACCATCCCTTGCTATCCTGCGGCTGCCTGGATACACAGTTCAAAAAATGAACTTTTCGCCGCAACATTTTTTCATTGCGCTATTGATTGTGACCGTCTTGGCGCAAATAGGCTTGAGCGCCGAACGCGCGCCGGAAAAAGTCCGTATCGCCGTCTCTTCCAAGTCCCTCGGCTTCCTCGACACCTGGGCGGCCAGGGAGCGCGGCTTTTTTCGTAAGCATGGCATCGAGGCGGAGATCATCGCCATGCGCCCGCCATTGACCATCGGCGCGATCCAAACCGGCGATATCGATTACGCCTGGGGCGCCAGCACGGTCTCCCGCGGCGCCATCTCCGGCGCGCCGGTGCGCATCGTCAGCTTGGCGCTGCGCTCGTCGTTTCATACCTTGGTGACCCGGCCCCATATCAAGACCATCGCCGACTTGAAGGGCAAAACCATCGCCGTCACCATCGGCGCCGCCGACGATTTCATCGCGCGCCATCTGCTGCGCCGCGGCGGCGTCGATCCGCGCGAGGTCGCCTTCGTCAATATGGGCGGCTCGGACACCAGATTTCCCGCGCTGGTCACCGGTCAGATCGATGCCACACCGATCTCACTGCCTTTTTTCGTCGTCGCCAAAAGGCAGGGCTTCAACCTTCTCGGCACCGCGTCCGATGTCATCGACATGGCCACCGTCGGCATCGGCACATCGACCCGCAAGATTCAGCAAGAACGCGAACAGGTAAAAAAATTGGTGCGCGCGCAGCTCGACACTTTGCGTTGGATCAAGCAGCAGAAAGGTGAGGCCGTAGCCTTCCTGCAAAAATTTTATGGCCTTGATGAGGCTATGGCGGTGGAATCTCACGCCATCTATGCCAAGTTGATCATCGATGACGTTCGCCCACTCGCCGAGGCGATCAAGACCGTGCTCGACCAACAGGGCAAACCCGATTTACCGCTAGATCGCGTGGTCGACGCCTCGGTGGTCGAAGAAGTTCTGCGTGAACGGAGATAAACATGTCGGAGAATGGAATGAGAATTATCGACGTCGACGGCCATGTGCGCGAGGCCGACGATCTTTTTGAGAAATATCTTGAAGCGCCGTTTCGCGCCCGCGCGCCGAAGATTGAAAAAGTTGCCAACGGCCAGCTGCTCTTTCGCCTGGAAGACGACCGGCATCATCGCCGCCCGGACGAAACGCCGTTCCGCATTAAAGACGACGGCTCGCCTGTGAACGAACAGCGCCATCTGGCGACCCATCCTAAACAGCGCCTCCAAGCCATGGACCGCGACCGCATCGAGCGCGGCCTGCTGTTTCCCTCCGCAGGATTGTATCTCACGTCCGTCCACGAAGAGGCGTACGCCGCGGCGCTGTGCAGGGCATACAATAATTGGCTCTACGATTACTGCGGCGAGGATCGAAACAGATTGATGGGTGTCGGCGTCGTCCCGGTACAAGATGTGAAAATGGCCATTGCGGAAGCGCAAAGAGTCGTCAACGAGCTCGGCTTCAAAGGCATTTTTGTTCGACCCAATCCAGTAAACGGCCGCAACATCGACGATCCCTACTACGACCCGCTCTATAAAACCGTCGTCGATCTCGGCGTGCCGTTGTTGGTGCACGAAGGCTCCGGCGCATTTCTCCCCACCGCCGGTGCCGACCGCTTCGCCGGCCAGTGGTTTTTTACCCACACGGTTTCCCATCCGGTGGAACAAATGCTCGCGAGCTTGGGAATGATCTGCAAAGGCACTCTGGAGCGCAATCCGGAATTGCAAGTCGTCTTTCTCGAAGCCGGTGCCGGCTGGCTGCCCTACTGGCTCTGGCGCATGGACGAACACCATGAAGTCCTGCCGTTTCAAGTGCCGTGGTTGAAAATGAAACCGAGCGACTATTTTCGCCGCCAATGTTTCGTCTCGTTCGAAGCCGACGAAACCCGCTTGGGCCAGGTGATCGAGACCATTGGCGCCGACCATGTCGTCTTCGCCTCCGACTATCCGCACTGGGATGCGACATTTCCCGGCGTCACCGACATGATCCTCAACCGCAAAGATTTGGACAGCGAAACCCAGCGCAAAATCATGGGCGAAAACGCGGCACGGTTGCTGAAGTTGGATTAAGCAAAACTCGCTTCGGGTTTCGAGTCTCGTGTCTCACGTTGATTCTCAAAACCCGAGACTCGAAAAGCACTCTAAGGAGGCATTATGGCAGACACAGCGAAACTCGTTTCCTCGATGGGCCGCGCCGAGCACGATAAGATTTTCGTGCGCAATTACGATCTGAATAAGGATCTGCTCGGCAAGATCAGCTTCGCGCAGATGGTTTATTTGATGCTCGAAGGCCGTCTACCGACGCCCGAGCAGGGGCGCATGATCGACAGCATGTTGATCGTCCTGGTCGATCATGGCATGACCACCGGCGCCGCCGCGGCGCGTATGACTTTTCACTCCGCGCCGGAAGCGATCCAAGGCGCGGTCGCCGCGGCGATCCTCGGCGCCGGCAGCGTCCATCTCGGCTCGTCGGAACACTGCGCGAAGATGTTGAACGACGCGTTGCCGAAAACTTCCAAAGAAACCGATCTCGACACTGTCGCGCTCAAAACGGTGGACAAACGGTTGGCGAATAACCAACTCATCCCCGGCATCGGCCACGGCATCCACACCGGCGGCGACCCGCGCGCCGAGCGGCTATTCGAAGTCGCCCAGGAAACCAAAGTCTACGGCCGCTACTGCGAGCTCTTAAGAAAAATCGGCAAGATCGCCGACGGCAAAGTCGGCAAGCATTTGCCCGTCAACGTCACCGGCGCCATCGCAGCGATCTCGCTCGACATGGGCATCCACTGGCAGATGTCCAAAAGCTTCGCGATCCTCGGCCGCGCGCTCGGCGGCCTCGCCCACGTCGGCGAAGAAATCCGCCGACCCATCGCCCGAGGCATTTCGAATTTGATCCGGGATAATTTGCAATACGAGCCGGAGAAGTAAAAACTCTTCGAAGTTACAAGTGCAGGTCTGGAGTATTGGAGAGATGGAGTGATGGGAAGCAACCGAATGAACTATGGGCGCGCTGCGACCGGAATCGTGATCGGAATCATCGTGCATATAGGATTGGTCAGAGTGGCTTACGCCCAGCTGCGTAAAATCAACATCGCCTATACGGCGACCAGTCCCTATCAAGCGGTGTTGATCGTCGCCAAAGAAGTCGGGCTGTTCAAGAAGCACAACCTCGATCCGACCCTGGTTTTTACCACCGGCGGTTCGCTTGGGATTCAGGCGATGATCGGCGGCGATGTCGCCATGACGTTGTCGGATGGATCTTCTTCGGTGGGCAGCAAGCTTGCCGGTGTCGATGTGTTGGTCATCGCTAGTCTGTTGAATACTTTCCCGTACAGCTTGATCGCGCTGCCGGAAATCAAGAAAGTCGATCAGCTGAGAGGAACCAAGGTCGCGGTCAGCCGCTTCGGCAGCGCGACGGACCTGAGCGTCAAGATGGCCTTGGCGCGCGTGGGTTTGAATGCCGAGAAAGATGTCACGCTGCTGCAGATCGGCGTGCAAACCGCACGCTTCGCCGCGCTGCAATCGAGAAACGTCCAGGCGACGATCATCACGCCGCCCTTTACTCTCACCGCGCGCAAGCTCGGCTATCAGACCTTGCTCGACATGGCTGAGCTCAACATTCCGTTTCAATTGACGGCATTGTTGGCGTTACGGCCCTATCTGAAAAGCAATCCCGACACGGTGCTGTCGGTGATTCGCACGTTGTCGGAAGCGATTCATTTTTACAAACGGGAAAAAGAAGCGACGATCAAAATCCTCGGCAGGTATCTCAAGACCGACGATCGCGAAGCGCTCGAAGAAACGCACCGGGAAATCGCGCTCAAATCGATACCGGAAAAACCGTACCCAACACTGGCTGGCATCAAAACCATCCTCGACGAAACCGCACTGCGCAATCCAAAAGCGAAAGGCGCCAAACCGGAGGACTTCGTCGACTCCAGTTTCGTGAAAAAAGTCGATGACGAAGGGTTATTCGATCGGCTGTATAAGCGTTAACTTGCGATAAAATTCGAAAGGTACCAAGACATGATTGGCTGGAAGGGACAATTTGCGGCATTGGCATTAACGATCGGCTTGAGCCCAGCGCTGTTCGCCGCCACCCCCGAGTTTAGCGCGTGCAGCATCGTCAGCGGCGACGACGCGCAAAAATTCGTCGGCGGGCCGCTCGACGTAAGAGAGCATGCCAAAGTGCCGACCGGCAACGGACCGGGCACTTACGATTCGATTTGTACCTACATCGCGCGCGGCACCGACGTCGCCAACTCGCTCACCGCGCCGCGCCTACTCGATCTCACCTTGCACGTTCTGCATTCGGCCGAAGCGATGAGCAGTATTTATCAGAACTCCGTCGAGCAATACTCACAGATGGCCAAGGCCCCGGACGCGCCCTTCAAGAACGCCACGATCACGCCCATCGACGGCTTCGGCGATCGCGCCTTCGTCCTCGAAGCTGTGACCGATCCCAAGACCGGCTATAAATCGACGCTGATCGTTTTTTACAAGGGCGCCATTGGCGGCAGCATCGCCGCGTGGAAAAAGCCCGAGTCATCGTTGGAAACCAGCAAAGCGGTGCTGCGCTACGTATTGAGCCGCTTGCCGTAATCGTTGGGGCGACACGCTGGGGAGCTAACGCGGCGGGCAAATCTCGCTACTGAATTTTTCCTTAAACCTTAATCAGCGCATCGATCGATAAAAATTCGTCCGATTGAATGCTAAGAGTGGCAGCCAAAAAATACTCTAGAAGGATAATTCTCATGCTCACACCCGTACAGATCGACAATCGCATCGACGCTCATCTCGGCATTCCCGAGGGCATCGGCAAACGGCCGGCGATCATTCACATGCACGAGCGCTACGGCATCGTGCAACACACCATGGACTTAGGCGAGAAATACGTCCAAGCCGGCTATGTCACCATCGTGCCCGATTACTTTTCGCGCTTCACCGGCGACCGCGCCAAGCTCGCCGAAGGCAACGACCGCTGCGAGCTGAGTGATGACGAAGTCCTGCTCGACACCGATGCCGTCGTCGATTATCTCGGCACCCTGCCACAAGTCGATATCGGCAAGATCGCCATGTCCGGTGTCTGTCAGACCGGGCGCCAGCCGATTTTGCTGGCCGCCAAACGCGACTATCTCGCCGCCGCGGTGGTGCTCTATGGCGCGGTTTACGAGGCCGACTGGAAGACTCATGCGCTGCGGCCCGAGTCGATCGAAGATCTCTTGAAAGAAATGACCTGCCCGCTCACGGCGGTTTTCGGCGAGCTCGACAATCTGATTCATCTGGACAATATCGTGCGCATGTCCGCTGTTTTAGCCGCCGCCAAAAAAAGTTTTGGTATCCGCGTCTATCCCGACGCGCCGCACGGATTTCTGAATGACACCATGCCCGGCCGCTATCGCCAGCCCCAGAGCGACGCGGCGTGGAATCAGATCACGTCGTTTTTGAAATCGGTCTTCGCCGGCGAATGGAAAAAAGAGCGCGCCATTTGGCGCTTCGAGGCCGACAGTTCAGTGAGTTACGACTTCGCGTCCATGAAACGCTGGGAATAGCGCGTGAAGCGCGCGCCATTCCACCGTCAAACAAGGCTTGACAGCGGATGCAACCGCGCGCATACATTCGGTTTCTCTCACGTCTAAGGAGCGTGCCACGGCTAAACGAGAACAAGAAGCCTTCGACCTAGTCTCCGTCGACGAGTCGAACCCGCTAACGACCAACGGGCTGTGGCAGCGCACGCGGGAACTGCTTTCCAACTGGCTCGGCGTCATCGGCATAGTAACTTTCTTTCTTGGCTGGGAGATCACGACCCGCTTAGAAATTATCAACCCATTCTACGTTCCGCCATTTAGCAAAATCATCCTCAAGGGCTACGAGCTTTTCGCCAACGGCTCCATCTGGGAGCATATGTGGTTCAGCCTGACCAACTTCTTGATCGGCTTCGCTGTCTCCGTCGTCCTCGGCGTGGTCATCGGTGTGCCCATGGGCTGGTACAAGGCGGTCCACAAGACCTTCGACCCACTTTTGTCGGGAATCTACGCCACTCCCCTGATCGCGCTTTTACCGCTCATCATAATGATGTTCGGACTCGGCGCGATTTCAAAAATCATCATGACGGTTTTGGCCGCGGTGTTTCCGATCTTGATCAACACCATGGTCGGCATCGCCAATACGGATAATCGTCTCATCACCATGGCGCGGGCTTTCGGCGCCTACGACAGCCAGATCTTCATGAAAGTATCTTTGCCCGGTTCATTGCCTTATATCGTCGCCGGCATGCGCGTCGCCCTCGGCCGCGCTTTGGTTTATATCGTCGTCGCCGAGCAATACGGCGCGGCGACGGGTCTCGGCTATCTCAGTTCGGTGGCGGCGCAACGCTTCCAGATGGCGGCCATGTTCGTGCCGATCGTGATCATCGCCGGTTTGGGCGCTGGTTTGAATGAGGCGCTCAAGGCCGTCGAGCGGCGTCTGGATAAGTGGAAGCCGCAAAAATAATTCGTTTCCCTTTCCATTTCACTGGAGGAATCAGTGTATTTGACCATTCGCATCGGGTTGTTATTTCTTGCTTCTACGTTAACCGGCGCGAGCGAAGCCGGCGAAGCTTTGCGCAAAATGACCGTCGGCCAAGCCGGAGTGAATCCCGGAGCTGGCCTTTTCTCCATCGCGGTGAACCAAGGCTTTTACAAAAAGCATGGCCTCGATGTCGAAATCATCAAGACCAACACCACCGCCGCCGTGCAGGCGATGTTGGCCAATAAGATGCAGATGGCCACCGGCGCCGGCGCCGCGGCATTCGTCACCGCGCACCTCGAAGGCGCGCCGGGATTTACTCTGGTCGGCTCCTGGGTCAACGTTTTTCCCTATAAGATCATGGCGCAGAAAGGCATCAAGAATGTCGCGGATCTCAAAGGCAAGACCGGCCATGTCGGCGCGCCCTTTGGAACTATTCCGGATACGGCGCTGCGCTTCGCGTTGAACCGACTGAAAATCGATGCTGAAAAAGATGTCAAACTCGTGCAACATTCCAACGCCGATCCGGCGAGCATCCTCGCCGCCATGGAAAAGGGCGAGGTGCAGTTTGGCATCTTGGCGCCGCCCTTCGATCTGATCGCCGAACGGCGCGGCTATGAAATGTTGCTGGCGTTGCCGGGCTTGGGCATTCCCTGGCAGCAAAACGGCGAGATCGTACCGACCGCTTATTTGAAAAACAATCGGGACAACGTCGTACGTTTTCTGCGCGCTACCGCCGAGGCGTCGAAATTTTATTTCGATCAAAAAGAAAAAACTCTCGACATCATGAGTGAGTATCTGGGCCGCCCGCGCGACGAGACCGAGTACGCCTACAATCAATTCAGGCGCTGGACCGACAAAGTGCATCGGCCCCAGGTCGAAACCATCAAAACCACCCTCGAAGCGATAAAAAAGAACACACCGAAGGCGGCGAACGCCAACGCTGCCTCGTATATCGACACCAGCATCGTCGATCAGTTGGTCAAAGAGGGTTACTACAAGTAACTAAGTCATTCGTCGAGAATGGAAGATGGATGATAGAGGATCGCGATCTTCCATCCTCAATACTCCATCCTCGACCTTCGGCTTCTAGCCCCGGCCTTTTCGCCTTGCGCGATTTGACCGCACACCGGTCGAGTGTTAGCATCCGCGCAGTTTTAGTTAAGGAGCAAAAAATCCGTGAAGCTTTATAACTTCGATCTCCTCGCTTATCCCCATGTGCCCGTTGACGCGCCGCGCACGCCGGTGCCGAGCAGCTATTTCGATCCAGCCAAGGGTGCGGCGAATTATGAGGAGCACCTGTCGGAGATGACTTACTGCGAGGAGTTGGGCTTTGACGGGGTGGTTTTCAATGAGCATCACTACAGCGCCTACGGCACCATGCCGTCACCCAATCTGATCGCCTCCGCGCTCAGCCAGCGCACCAAGAAAATAAAGATCGGCGTTCTCGGCAACATCCTGCCGCTGCGCAATCATCCGGTGCGTGTCGCCGAAGAGTACGCGATGATCGATTGCCTGAGCAACGGCCGGCTGATCGCCGGTTTCGTGCGCGGCATCCCGCCGGAATATATTTGGTACGGCGTCAATCCGGAAGAATCGCGCGGCCGTTTCGAAGAAGCTTACAACCTGATCATGACCGCCTGGACCAAGCCGGTGTGGAGTCACGAAGGGCCGTTTTTCAAACTGCACGACTGCGCGATCTGGCCGCGGCCGGTGCAACAACCCCATCCGCCGATCTGGATCGCCGCGCGCAGCGCGGAATCGGTCGAATGGTGCGTCAAACGTCATCTCCCCTGCGCTCAGGTCTATCAAACGACCGGACAGATCGAGGACACATTCAATTACTATCGCTTGAAGGCCAAAGAAGACGGCTGGGACGCTAAGCCCGAGCAGTTCATTTTATGCCGTCACATCTACATTGACGAGACCGATCAAAAGGCGCGCGAATTCGTCACACCGGCGATGGCCTATTTTTTCACCGTGTTCAATCGCGGCTTCAACGAAGCGATCAACAAAGACGCTGTAGCCAAGCAGCTGACAGCGGCCCTAACGAGCGAGCGGTCGTTCAGCTATTTCCGCGAAGGCAACCGCGAGCGTTTCGACTTTTCAAAAATGGACTACGACGGCCTGATCGAATCCGGCTACCTGATCGCCGGCAACCCCGAAAGCGTCGCCAAACAGATTCAGAACCAGATGCAACAAGTCGGCGCCAATCACTTCATGGGCATGTTCCACATCGGCAATCTGAAGCACGACAAAGTCGTCAACTCACTCGATCTCTTCACCAAGGAGATCATGCCGCAATTGCATTAATCAGCCGCACTCAGCAGGCCGCGCTCGACTTTCTCGCCGACAAAGATCCCAAAGCCAAGCAAGCGCAGCCGAAAGATTTCGTCGACACCAGCTTGCTCGACGAGATCGCCAAAGCAGCTCGGTAATTGAGCCGAACGGAGGAGTTTAAAATGACACGCCCTCGCAGTAAACAAGCCGTCCGTTCCATCCGATTATTCGTCCTAATCGTCCTCACGGTCCTATCGGTCCGATCCGCCTCAGCCCAAGAGCGCATCACTCTCGGCCTCACTACGCGCAACGGCAGCACGTCGCTTCCCTACGTCGTCGCCGAAGAAAAAGGGTTCTTCAAAGCCGAAGGGTTGAACGCGCTCGTCGTCATCATGCAGAATCAGATCGTCGTCAACGGTGTGCTCAGCCGCCACGTCGACTACGGCGGGACTTTTTCAAATTTTGTCGGTGCGGCGATGTCCGGTGCACCGGTAAAAATCGTCATGTCGGTGATGGACGGCGCCGATCATTTCTTAGTCACCAGCCCCAACATCAAGCGCGTTGAAGACCTCAAAGGCAAAACCTTCGGCATCAGCAGCTTCGGCGGCACACCGCACAGCGAAGCGATCGCGATCCTCAAAAAATACGGTTTGAACCCGGAAAAAGATGTGACGTTTTTGCAAGTCGGCGGCAGCTCGGCGCGCTATATTTCCTTGGAAAGCGGTTCGATTCACGCGGCGATGTTGGTGCCGCCGTTCAATCATCAGGCCAAGAAACGCGGCTTCAACGAACTGCTCGGCTTCAACGACATCATGAGCATGCCCGTTGGCGGCTTAGCCGTGCACACGCAAAAAATGAAAGAGAAACCCGACGAAATCGTCAAGATGATCCGCGCGCTGGTCAAGAGTCTGGAATACATCCGCACGCGCAAGGCAGATATTCTTGCGATCATCGACAAACAGTGGGGCGTCAAAGAAGCGGACATTCGCGAAAACATGTACAAGGAAATGATCAGCCTGTTCAGCCGCACCGGCATCGGCTCCGACGAAGCGATGCGCAACGTGATCAGGCTCGTGCGCGAGACGCGCAAGAACGCGCCGGAAGTCAGCATTTCAGATGTAGCCGATTGGAGCTTTGCCAGAAAAGCACAATAGAAGAACGTGATCGTGTTCGTGACTCGGGCTCGCAATCCGGTCGTGTCCTAAAACGAACACGAGCACGAGCCACGAGCACGGCATTTATCCCTCACCCGCCCACCTTCTTGAAGAATCCTTCCTTGTCCAGCTCGTCCATCAACGAGTGATCGACAAATTCTTCCGGTTTGCGATTTTTAAAGTCGGGGTTTTGCTCGGCGTAGAAATTAATAGTATCGCGCACGCCGGCTAGATTCACCCGCGGCGGAAAAGAAAAGCGCGGCGCGAAGTAGTCGTAAGTCGATCGCACCGTCTCCGGATCGTCGACCCGCATGCGATGGGCGAATACTTTCATGGTCCGCTCCCGATCGGTCTTGATTACGTGAATCGCCTCGGCGTAAGCGCGCAGAAAGCGCTTCACCCGATCGCGATTCTCCCGCAGCGAACTGCCTTTCACGTATAACGACGATTGCGTGAAGTTGGTGCTCATATCGCCCATATCGGCGAGCACGCGGTAACCAGCTTTGAGTGCGATCGTCAGATGCGGCGGCGAGAGAATCGTCGCATCCATGCGCCCCGCCATTAATGATCCCAAGCGCGTCGGCGCATCGCCGCCGATCACGATTTGAATGTCCGCCAGCTTCAAACCCCACTCTCGGAGCGCCAGTTGCAAGGCGAGATCGTTGGAGCCGCCGTAGTTGAGAATGTTGACCCGCTTCCCCCGCAGGTCGTTGGGGCTACGAATATCGGGCCGTACCACAAAGGCGTAGGGAAATTTGTTGTAAGACGCGGCGATGACTTTGATGTCCGAGCCTCTGACCGCGGCCGCTAGCGGCCCGGTCGCCGATCCGGTGGAAAAGTGTGTGCTATTTCCCAATAGTGCCGCCACCGAACGGGCCGCGCCGGTGATCATGATAATCTCGACATCCAGGCCGTGCTTCTCGAAGATCTTTAAATCCTTGCCGATCCAAGTCGCGCTCTGAAACCCGGCGTGGCCACCGTAGTCCGCAATCAGCTTCTCCGCCTTTTCCGCCGCATCAAGCACGCCGCCCAACGCGGTCACTAGAAGAAGCACACCAAACAAAACCGGATTAAATTTGTTCATTCCCACTCCCATTGAGCGCTGATCTTAGAGACTAGAATCAATTCGGTCAAGATAGTCGCTCGCTTTGCTTGACAGCCACAGCCCGGTGAAATATTTCTGCATAGACATAGAAAGGAAGCATGCACATGAGCATACGAGGAAAAACCGCGGTGGTCGGCATCGGCGAGACACCCACCGACCGGCTCGGCGGAAAACCGGGCGAGGCGAAAAAATCGACGGCGGAATATCTCGCTTGGGCGGCGCGCTTGGCGATGGAAGACGCCGGATTGAGCAAAAAAGATTTTGACGGCCAAGGATTAGGAGCAATCTACACGACCAATCACTCACAACCGTTCTGGCCCGAAGAAGTGGCGGCGATTCTCGGCATCACGCCGGGCGTTTCGCTTGCCGGCGGCAACGGCGGCGCCAGTTCTGTCTCGCTGCTCGGCCACGCCGCCGCGGCGATCAGCGCCGGCCTTTGCGACCTCGTGTTGGTTATCGCGGCAGCGGCTCCGTTTAGCGAGCGCGGCGGCCATCGCGGCGCCCACGCGGACACGAGAGATTTTGAAATGCCCTTCGGCGTCATGGGTCCCAATTGTAAAATCTCATTCGTGATGAGTCGCTATATGCACGAATCTGGCATGACCGACGAGCACTTCGGCAAAATCGCTGTCACCGGCCGTTATCATGCATCGCTCAATCCCAACGCGTATTTGAGAAAACCGATCACCATCGATGACTACAAGAAATCGCGCATGATCTCCGATCCGATCCGTTTGTACGACTGCGTCATGCCGGCCAACGGCGGTAAGGCGTACATTATGACATCGGCGGAGCGCGCCAAGACAATGCGCAAGCCGCCGGTTTACCTGCTGGGGTGGGGCGAATGTAACAATGCGAGCTTCGGTCCGCGTTTTCGCGCGAACCCGTTAATCACCGGCATTACCGACGCCGGCAAGCGCGCCTTTGCCATGTCGGGGGTGGCTCATAAGGACATTCGTTGCTTGAATCTTTACGATGACTATATTCCGGTCGTCATGATCCAGATCGAAGATCTTGGCTTCTGTGGCCGCAACGACAAAGCCTTCTTCGAGAAAACCGATTTCACATTCAAAGGCGATCTGCCGATCCAAACCAGCGGCGGCATGATCAATTGTGGCCAGCCATCGACCACCGGCGGCATGCTTCATGTCCTCGAAACCGTCCGGCAGATCCGCGGTGAAGGCGGCGACCGCCAAGTGCCGAATATCAAGTTCGGCATCTCCACCGGCGTCGGCGCCGTCAATTATGGCAAGAATTTCGGCTGCACCGCGGCGGCAATATTGGGAAGCGAAGCGTAAAATCGTGTTCGTGATCGTGGCTCGTGAACGTCAAGATTAGATCCGATTCCGAATCACGAACACGAAACACGAGCACGATCTAGGAGTTTAAAAATGGCAGAAGAAAAAGTAGCGAAGAAACCACTCCCCGAAGTAACCCCAGTCAATCAGCCGTTCTGGGACGCCGCCAAGGCCGGCAAACTGATGATGCAAAAGTGCGCCAACTGCACAACTTGGGTTTTCCCGCCGCGCCCGGTGTGCGGCGATTGTGCTAGCGAGAAGCTCGACTGGGTTCAAGTCAATGGTAAAGGAAAAGTATTTTGCTTTACCATTATTCGTGAAGTCGTCGGCACCGCGCTGCGCGGCTTCGCTCCCGACATTCCCTATGTGACCGCCTGGGTCGATCTCGACGACGGCCCGCGCCTTTGCAGCAACGTCATCGGTTGTCCCATCGAGCAAGTTAAGATCGATATGCCGGTGCAGGTTGTCTTCGAAGACAGCGGCGACGGCATCACGCTGCCGAAGTTCAAGCCTTGCTAATCCGGTGAGAGCCCAGTGTCTAGAGTGAAGCGTCCCGAGTTGCAATTAGCCCGATACGCTTGACCTTGCCATTGAGGCAACTCAATGGTTTGACAATAATTTTTATGAAAAAACTTCTCGGTCTACTGGTGATCAGTGGCGCGGTCACCGCCGTGTTGTTCTTACTCACGAGCCTTGCCGGTCCCGGCGGCGGCCAAACCCAGCAAGCAATCACGTTGAAGCCCGGTTCGATGGTTCAAGAAGGCTCACTCGTGTCGATCGAATATACGCTCACCGACGACAGCGGCACGGTCCTCGACACCAACGTCGGCAAGGAACCGCTCGCCTATCTCCAAGGCGCGGGACAGATCGTCAAAGGTTTGGAGCGAGAACTGGACGGCTTGAAAGTCGGCGACCAGAAAAAAGTTTCGATCAAGCCGGAGGACGGCTACGGTGCGCTCAATGAGAAAGCCTTTCAAGAAATTCCCCGCGAAAAGATTCCCGCCGAAGCGCAGAAAGCCGGCGCCATGCTAATGAGCAAGGGACCTGACGGGCGAAGCGTGACGATCCGCGTCCACGAAGTCAAAGACAAAACCGTCGTCGTCGATTTCAATCATCCGCTAGCAGGAAAGACGCTTAACTTCGACGTCAAGATCAAAGACATCAAAGCCGCGGAAGCCAGATAACCGGGCGGCGGCGGAATGGCTGAAGTAGTGGAATATTGGAGTGCTGGAGTAATGCTCTAAACCCAACACTCCAGTACTCCATTACTCCAACGCTCCAGTTCTCCCATGCGCCCCCGGTTCTTCTACGGTTACATCATCCTCGCGCTGTGCTTCGCCAACATGGTCGTGATGCGCGGCGTCAACGGCGCCTTCGGCGTCTATTACATCGCTTTGCTCGAAGAGTTTTCCTGGTCGCGCAGCGACGGCGCGACCATCGCCTCGGCTAATTTTGTCGTCTATGCCATCGCCGCCCCCGTGGTTGGACTCGCTTTTGACCGCCTCGGCCCGCGCTTGCTCATGCCCCTTGGCGCCTTCTTGGTCGGCATCGGTTTGATTCTCTCATCCTTTGCGAGCTCCCTTTCGGGACTCTATTTTTCCTACGGCATCGTCACCGCTCTCGGCCAGGGCGCCCTGAGTTTCGTCGGCCACAACGCGCTGATCTCGTTCTGGTTCGTGCGCAAGCGCGCCACCGCCATCGGCATCGCCTCGATGGGACAAGGTTTGGGCGCATTGGTCATGGTACCGTCGACGCAGTTGCTGATCGACTACATGGGTTGGCGCTGGGCCTACATCCTGACCGGCAGCGTGATGTTATTTTTTCTCGCGCCAGCCAATGCTTTGCTCCAACGCCGCAGCCCGCAAGACGTCGGCCAGTTTCCCGACGGCGATAGCGCGCCATCGACGCAAGCAGGCATCGGGCGTCACTCGAACGCCAACGGCGCCAGCCGCGATTGGACGCTTGGCGAGGCGGTGCGGTCGTTTCCATTTTGGTGCATCACCGTGGGCCATCTTGCCCTCGGCACGGCGCTCTTTTTGATCAATACCCACGTCATCGCCCACTTCGTCGTCGTCGGTTACGAAAAGCTGGCGGCGTCTTTTTACTTTGGCCTCATGGGTTTTATCCGCATTGGCGCGACGGTCGTTTGGGGAACGCTTTCCGATCGCATCGGACGAAACAAAACCTACGGCGTCGCCACCTTTGTCACCGCTCTCGGCGTCGGCTGCATGGTGGCGATGACCGTCGGCGCGCCGCTTTGGCTCGTCTATCTCACCATCGTGCTCTACGGCATCGGCCACAGCGCCGGCAACCCGACCTACGGCGCGGTCATCAGCGATATTTTTTCCGGACACAAGATCGGAGTCATCTTCGGTTTCTTAGAGATCAGTTTCGGCTTCGGCAGCGCATTTGGATCATGGATCGGCGGTTACCTGTTTGACGTGACGGGCTCGTACGCGTGGGCGTTTGTCCTATGTCTCATTTGCTTCGTCATTTCCGGCCTGGCGATTCACGCTTGCGTGCGCTGGCACATGAAGAATGAATTGAAAATGGATAATTGAAAATTGATAATGGAGGATGACTTCTCGGACCGGGAATTTTCCATTATCCATTATCCATTTTCAATTATTCCTTATCCATTTGAAGGAGCTTCTATGAACTTCTGTTTGCATGGTTCGGCGCGTACGGTTGAGGAAGCGGTCGACCGCGCCAAACGCGCCGAGGCGCTCGGTTTCGAAGCGATCTTCTTCGCCGACAGTCAGATGAACAACGTCGATCCCTATCAGACGATGGCGCTGTGCGCCGTGAATACCAAGAAGATTCGCTTGGGCACCGCCGTGACCAACATGGTCTATCGCGATCCGACGATCACGGCCTGTTCCTTCGCGACGTTAAATGAAATCTCCAATGGCCGGGCCATTGTCGGTATGGGCACCGGCGACGGCCCGGTTTACAGCCTGGGCAGAACGGCAACCAAGTTGGTGGAGTTCGAAAAAGGGCTGCGCGTGATGCGCGACCTGTTGCACGACCGCGGCGTTGACGTGCCCAAGAGCAAAGAACGCCACGGCGGCAATGTGAAATTGAAAGCCGGCAAGCGTCCGGTGCCGATTTATATTTCCGCCGAAGGACCGAAGACGTTGCGCGTCGCCGGCCGCACCTGCGATGGCATCATTCTCGGCACCGGTTTCGACAAGCGCGTCACCGACTGGGCGCGCCAACAAGTCGCCGCGGGCGCGAAAGAGGAAGGGCGAAAGCCGGAGGAAGTCGACCTCATGCCCGCCGGCATGATCGTCGTCGACGATGACGGCGAGCGCGCGCGCCAGCTCGTGCGCAGCCGCATGGCCAACCGCGCGCACCATAATTTTCGCTTCACCATGGAAACCGTGCCGGAAGGGGAAGCCGCCGGCATAAAGACGTTCATGGACAATTTCGATATTTCGAAGCCCATCGAAGAACGGGTCGACCCGAATTTTGTCACTGACTACCTGCTCGAACGTTTCACCATCGCCGGCACGCCGGCCGAGTGCATCGCCAAAGTGAAACGGCTCGAAGCCGACGGCATTAAGCGCATCCTGCTCACACCACCCAACGCGATCTATGATCAAGTGATGGAAACGTGGGGCAAGCAGGTGATAGAAAAATACTAGAGGTCAGAGCTATCGCATGCCATAATCGATCCTCAATACGCGCTTCTCCAGCGCGAAGGTTTCTTCGAACGCATCGGCAAATAACGTCGCGAGACTCTGCATTCGGGCGTCTCATAACTGCCGTCGGAATTTTCCTCGTCTTTATTGAGTTCGCCCCAGTCAACCGGTAATCTGATTTCACTGTCGAATAAATTATTCCCTGGAGATCTGCATGCGCCTTAATTTATTTTCACGCCTGACGCTCATCGCAGCCTTAGCAACTGTTACGCAAGTATCCGCCGCCGAAAAACCCAAGGACGATCGAATCGTCAAAGACGGTATGATGATCAGCATGGAGTACACGCTCAAAAGTCCCGACGGTAAGCTCATCGAGTCAAGCAAAGGTCGCGAGCCGCTCAAATATATTCACGGCCAAAGAATGATGATCCCCGGCCTGGAAAAGGAACTCACCGGCATGAAGGTCGGCGGCGAGAAACATGTCACGGTCAAACCTGAAGACGCCTACGGGCCGATGAATGCGAAAGCCTTCGAAGAAGTGCCCAAGGAAAAACTTCCGCCCGAGGGACTCAAGGTCGGCGCGACCCTCGCTGCCAAAACTCCCGACGGCCGGGTGATTCCGATGCGCGTTCATGAAATCAAAGAGAAGACCGTGGTGATGGACATGAACCATCCGATGGCCGGGAAAACGCTGGTCTTCGACGTGAAAATCGTCGACATCCAAGATCCACCGCCGCCGCCTACGCCGCCGGCCAAGTCCGCCGCGCCGGTGCAACCGGCGAAGCCTGCTCAACCGGCTAAGCCTGTTGAGCCGGTGAAACCGGCGGAGCCGGCAAAGAAGTAATCATTAAAGAAAGACCCCTGACGATGCGGATCGAGGAATTCGCCGCGCGCTTGAAAAAGTCCAGCGCCATGGTCTTTTTTACCGGCGCCGGCATCAGCACCGAATCCGGCGTGCCGGACTTTCGCAGCCCCGGCGGGGTCTGGACCAAGTATCAGCCGGTGCTGTTCCAGGACTTCATAGCCGGTGAAGCCGCGCGCGTGCAGCACTGGCAACTGAAAAAAGCCACCTACGAACTCTTCCAAACCGTCAAGCCTAACTTTGGCCACCAGGCGATTTGCGAATTCGAGCAGCGCGGCCAACTTCTCGGCCTGATCACGCAGAATATCGACGGCCTGCACAAGATCGCCGGCACTTCCGAAGCGAAGCTGGTCGAACTGCACGGCACCGATCGTTTGGTGACCTGCCTCAAGTGCGGCAAAGTTTTTCAACCTGCGGCGGTCTACGAAAACTGGCACGACGGACTGCCGACACCGACCTGCGACGCCTGCGGCGGCTTTCTTAAATCAGCCAACATCTCGTTCGGCCAATCGATGCCGGTCGAAGCGATGCAGCGCGCGCAACGCTGGAGCGAGCAAGCCGATATCTTCATCGTCATCGGCTCATCCTTGCAGGTGCAACCGGCGGCTTCGTTCCCCGTCATCGCCAAACGCAGCGGCGCGCTTCTCGCCATCGTCAACCGCGATGCGACGCCGCTCGACGATCTTGCCGACTTCGTTCACAATGGCGCCATCGGGGAATTCTTTCTTCAACTAAAACCGTTGCTCCAAGATAGCTAGAGCTCGGGCTGAAATTCCCCGCGATCATTCTGTAATTCGCGCAAATCATCATGCAGCTCATGCGCTTGGCCGATGTAATGGCCACTGACCGCGACCGAATCTTCGCCTATTCCCGCAGCCGCGCGCTGCTTCGGCTCAATAATTCTGCTCATCGCAGCCGTAACCGCCGCGGTTCTCAGTTGGGTAACCCATTCCTGGCTTGGCTATTATCTTGCCGCGGTTATATTGCTGTCATTTTTCATTTTTAGAAAGATGATCAGCGCACGCTTCCGGCCATCCAACTGGCTCGTCCGGCTGACCGACCAAGGGTTATTCATCAAATTTCGCTCCTACCTAAATGATCATTTCCCCGCGCAGGGTTTTACCGTCGTATTTATTGCGCATGCAGAGATTCGTTCCGCGCGATTTATTCTGCAGAAGCAGGACGTCCCGGATAGAGACAACGGCGGGCCGACCACAATGACCAAGACGCAAAAATTGGTGGAATTGGAACTGGCGACTGAAACTAAAGAACTGGCCGACGCTCTCACTCGCGAGCGCGCTCACGCCTTCGACGGCAAGAACCTCGGCAAAATCTCAGCGCGATTTCACCACCTACCGGTTCGGCTGGCCGCGCCGGATCGATTGCAGATCGAGTGGAACGTCGTTCCCAACGCACAAACTCTTCTTGAACGCGCTGAGTCGCCATACGTTGATTCGACCGACGACCGAAACCAGCAAAGATTTTGTCCATCTAGAAGGGCTCAGCTCGCGCGGAACAAGAAGCTCTGCCTTTTAGAATTAGCCGAATCCGGCGATAAGATTGGCGCCATCGCCATGGCGCGCCGACTCTATGCCTACGACCTCGCCACCGCAAAAGACTTTGTCGAAGGACTCGCCGGCAAGCCAACTACCGGGCGCCAGTCACGCTAGAATTGACATACCGGAAGTCGTGCGCCGTTTTTCAAAAAGCGCGCCCGGGGGAATTATTGTTTCGGGAGATTGTGCATTTACGAAGATTCAATCGCCGGGATCACGGCCGCAGCAGAATCTTTTTCGCTCCGGCTTGCGCCGCATGCTGCGACGCTGAAACGCCATTGGCCAAAGCATAGACCGCGTCGATCAACGGCGTCACCGCCACGCGTTTTGCCGAAAGCGCATCGAGTGCGTCAGCGAAGGGCCCGCAGCGCGAGCCGATGACGTTGATCTCGTTGATGACAACCGGCGCCAACGACACTTGGTGCACTGCCGCGATGGTGCTTTTGAGAACCAAGGTGCCGCGCGGCCGCACCGCGCTGAGCGCCAGCTCCAATCCCGCGGCGGAACCGGTTGCTTCGACGACGACATCGAACAATCGCGCTTGCCAATCGTTCAACAGCACCGTTCTTACGCCGGATTTCTTGATCAAGGCGAGTTTATCGGCATGCTTGCCGAGCGCGGTTATCCTCGCGCCGCTCAAGCGCAGCACTTGCGCACATAAGTTGCCAAGCTTACCGTCGCCGAGCACGAGCACTTCGTCCCCGGGATTGAGTTGGATTTGAGTGGGAATCTCAAACGCCGCGGCCAGCGGTTCGGTAAATACAGCTTCCTCGTCGCTGACGTTATCGGGAACCGCGTATAGATTTGCCACCGGCACCGATACATATTCGGCGAACGCGCCGTCGGCATTGAGGATGCCCATCACGCGACGGTTCGGACAATGGCGGCTCAAATCGCGTCGGCAGTTCTCACAGCGGCCGCAGCCGAAATTGATTTCTCCGACGACGCGCTTGCCGACCCATTCGCCGAACCCTTCACTGACCGACCCGACAAACTCATGACCGGGCACGCCGGTAAAGCCCATGTAGCCTTTGAAAATTTGTAAATCGGTAGCGCAGATTCCGGCAAGGTGAACTTTTACGAGCGCCGTCTGGCCTTCGCCGGTCTCGCCGGAGACTGTCGACTTTGCTGTGGCGTAGTGTGAATCGACTCGTAACTCGTGGCCGTCCCAGTAAAGCGCGCGCATGAGTCCAGCGCTCGAATCAGCGTCGCAGGCCGCGCGCCCACTTGGTCTGGGGCCGCGGCATGAGTTCGTCGTCGACGTAGATGTCGCAGCCGCACTCGTGGAAAAAACAAACCAGTCCTTTGATCTTTGGACATTCGGCGATGGGATCCATGTAGCCCCACACCAAGTCGGCGAAAGTTTCGTTGCCGAGCTGCACGGACCAGTAAGACGCTGGTCCCTTGTACGGACAGCGCGACGTGGTCGCGCTCGGAATCAGCAGATCCATCCGCACATCCTCTTGCGGAATATAGTAGCGGACCGGGTGATTGGTTTCGAAAACTAAATGCGGCCGGCGGGTTTCCGCAACCGTCTGTCCATCGATGACGACGCGAACATGGCGCTTGCTCGGCATGGCATCCACGCGCTTGTATGGATCACGCGCGTGCTTGAAGATCTCTTCGTCTTCTTCCATCCACTTGTCCATCTGGCTCCACTCGAAGGCGAAATGATCCTTGATCGCGCTCGCCTCGGGCGACGGATTCAAAAAACTCCATGCTGCGTTCTCGGCAGTCTTGTTCCCGCTTCGAATCGACCAGTACGAAGCGTCACCCTTCTCCGACCTATCGAACTTGTTCGGGCTCGGCACGAAAAGATCCTTGCGAACATCTGCTGCTGGGGAAATAATACGCAGGTAAGATGTCCGGTTCGCGCACGAGCTTGACTCGCTTGCTGTCGGCGATCGTCTCGCCGCCGAACATGACCCGCACGTGGCGCGGACTTTGGGAAATATGAATCCAATGTCCCGGATCACCGTGCACCGGCACGCGCTGCTGAATGACGTTGCTCTGCATAGATCACCCTCGAACTATTTTTTGCGCCCTTTGCGCTCTTTGAGGCTAATTTTCCGATCCTCAATTCAGCTTCTTCAATTTTTGCAAGCTGCGCAGCTCGCGCGGCGGCTGCAAACGCTGGCCCATGATCGTCCACGACACTTCACCGACATAGATATCGCCGCCCGAATCGATGGCGAGGCCATGCGGCGCGATGAATTGCCCGGGCTTTTCACCGGCGAAGATATCGCCCAGCCGTGCCAACCGTTTGCCTTTTTTGTCGTAGATATCGACGCGGTTGCCAAGATTCGGCGCGTTCAGGTTCACGCCCAAGCCCGGGCCGAGCTCGCCGACGTAACAAACCGGTTCTTTGCCCGTCGTGTCCATGTAGAGCGCGCAGGGCCGATGCATGTTGTTCCATTGAGTTTCATACTTGCCGTTGCCGTCGAAAACCTGCACGCGGTTGTTTTCCCGGTCGGCGACGTAAACCCAACCTTCTTTGTCGGTAACGATGTTATGCACGATGTTGAACTGTCCAGGATCGGTGCCCGATTCGCCCCACGAGAGCAATAATTTTCCATTCGGCGAATACTTGTGCACGCGCGAGTTGCCGTAGCCGTCGGAGACGTAAATATCTCCCTGCGGCGAGAACGCGACATGAGTGCAGCGGTTGAACGGCTCACCGCTTTGATACGGCGCCGAGTTTCCCGGTACGCCGATGGTCATCAAAATTTTTCCGTCCAAAGAGCATTTACGCACGGTGTGGTCGCCGTCATCGGTGAGAAAAAGCGTGTCCTCGGGTCCGATGGTCGCGCCGTGGGCGCGCTTGAACACGCCGTCGCCCCAGGAGCGCAGAAAATTGCCATCGCGGTCGAACACGATCACCGGATGTTTGCCACGGGTAAAACAGTAAAGCTGGTCCTTGTTGTCGACCGCCACCGCCGCCACTTCATGAAACGTCCAGCCGTCGGGCAGTTGGCCGAAGCCTTCAATCACTTGGTAGCGAAAATCACCGCTTCCTATTATGACGCTCATGAAAACTTCCTTTCACCGTCGCAGTCTAGTGTCCAGTCTTCAACGCCAGCACCAAGACGCTAAACGTTCTTAATCGGCATCGTGCTCATAAACCGGCCGCCAAGCTTCGAACCCGCCGCTCATGCTTGCGACATTGGTAAAACCATTCTCGATCAAGAACGCCGTCGCGCCCATGCTGCTGTTGCCGTGGTAGCAATAAACGACGACGTTTTGGTCCTTCGCCGTGTTCTGCAAGAACTCCTGCACGTTGCCGTCGCTTAGGTGAATCGCGCCGGGAATGTGCGCCTGGCCGTAGGACCCGGGATCGCGTATGTCGACAAAGACGCAACTCTTTTCATCGAGTTTCTTTTTCGCCTCGTGGATTTGAATCTGCGGAATTTCCATGGGTAACACCTCTTCCAGCGTTGTCGTTCTATCAAGCTCACAGTTGGCTGTCCACAACGGAATTTTTGCCGCGCAATCGTAGGCGTGACACCGATCTGCTGTTATAATCCGGCGCCATGAAACTTTCGCCGATCACTTACTACGTCACCGCCGCCGTTTGCCAAACCGCGGGCTCGTCAGGCGCCGCAATGCTCGCGCCATTCTTCATGAAAGAACACGGCTATTCCATCGCACTGGCGGGCATACCGCTAGCCGCCAACGGCGTCGGCCGGGTTTGCTCCGATCTATTTTCCGGCGTGATGGCGACTTATTTCAGCTCCGGAACGTTGCTGATCGCGGCGGTGGTGATCGGCTTCGCCATGAGCGTGATCGGCTATCTGTTTCTTGACGTCATGCCGGTATTTCTCGCCGTCTTCACCGTCTACGGACTCACCGAAGCGATGTTCGCGCTCTCATTGAGAAAAATCGGCTTTGACCAATCGGCTCCTGAGCAGCAAGGCAAGGTGCAAGGACAAATGGCGTCGGCGCTGGGCATCGGCTTTACGCTCGGCCCACTACTCGGCGGCTTCGTCGGCAAATGGCTCGGCACCAACTCACTATTTTTGCTCTACGCGATTCCCGAAGTGCTCGGGCTTATTCTCGTCTTGCTCGGCGGCGCGCACCGTTACCGTAAAGCGGTGAGGGATACTTCAACTACGCTATGGCGCGAAGGCATCGGTCTGTTGAAGCAGCCGCCATTTCTCGCCTCGTGCCTCGCCATCTGCCAGTCCTTCTTTTTTTTAGTCGGCGTAACCCGCGTCGCGTTTCCCTTCCTCGCCGTCAACCAACGCGGCATCGGCCTCGACGCCGTCGGCGCCATGGTATCGATCTCGCGGCTTACCGACACCCTCGGCCGATTCAGCGGCGGTCTGCTATCCGATCGGCTTCAAGCCTCACGTGTGATTTTGCTCGGCGTCGCGGTTGGTGTGCCGATGTTTCTCGTCCAGGTTTATGGTAGCGGCTACATCGCGCTGCTGTTACCGCTGGCGGTCATGACATTGGGATTTGGCTGGACGAATGTCGGGGCAACGACGTTCGCCTTGCAATGCGCGCCGCCGTCGGCCAAAGGACTGAGCCTCGGCCTATCGCGCGCCTCGACTTCGATTGGACAAATGTTGGGACCGCTTGCCTGCGGCGTATTGATCGAGAAGCTGGGCTACGAACAAGGTTTTCAAGCGATGGCGTTGAGTTCACTGGCCGTCTTGGTAATCACATGGTGGGGATTGAAACGCGGGAAACTGGAGTAGTGGAGTGGTGGGGTTTCGAAAAATCATTACTCCAACACTCCATTATTCCGACCACTCCAATTCTCCTACTCCATCACTCCAATTTCATTTTCACCGCAGTCCCTTATATTCCTCGCCGATGGCGAGATCTTTCAGATACTCCATGCTGTTGTTTGCATACCCAACTTGGCCCGCTTTTTCAGCGCGCCAGGCGTCGAGATATTTGACGATGTCGTCGAGCGGCAACACGTCGGCGTATTTTTGATTCATGTCGAATAAGTTAATCGCGTGACAGGCTTCGTGGCGGTCGAAGACGCACTCTTCAGCAACCACCATGCGCAAGCGATTGGTCGTGCCGTCGACCACGCTGGCGCGGACGCAGCCGCTGGTGCTCTCGCCGCAAGTGATGATCGTGTCGACGCCGAGAAAATTAAGATGGCCGACCAGCGGCGTGCCCCAGAATGCGCTCGGCGAAACTTTTTTGAACACCGTTTCCCCAGGGATCGGCTTGACCTCGTCAACAATGTCGTAACGGCGGCGAAAACGATCCAGCTCTTCGGCGCTCATCGTTGCGCGCTTCTTGGTATCGCGGCGAAAGGCCCAAGGCTCGACGGCAACTCCATCCATGCCGGTAACATGGATGATCGGAATGCCGACTTCGCGCGCCTTGGCGAGAAGTTTTTGGATATGCGGCAAAGCGTTCCAACCCGCGAGCCCGCAACTCCCCGGCCAAGTTTTGATCGCGTCCGTCACCGCCTCCGGTTTATCGCCAAACACCCAACGATAAAGATCGATCAACAGCAATGCCGGCCGCTCGCCGAACCCGACGCGCCGATCTGCCTTGCCAACTAACGTCGCCTTGTCTTGTTCCGTGAGAAATTTTTCCCAAACTCGCGTCGCCATGAAACACCTCCGAATTGAATTGTTCAAAAACTTATCACCGCAGTCGTCGACCGGTCAAGGCGAGCGTTATTTTCTGAAAATTGCTATTGTGCCCCAGAATCCACGCAAACTTTTTATTAGAGGATTGCTGCTTCATATTTTGCTTTTACGGCAGGCACGATACTTAGGCACTCTTTCAATATAGCCAATGAGAATTCCATCAATTCCGCATTACGCCGCTGAACTCAACGTACATGCTGCGCGTGCGATTATGCCGTCAATGCATGGCCAAGCGCACGCAAAAGCTTCGCTCCGTCGCCCTTCCATGTGCTGCCGTGCATGCAGGCAAGCGTTGTTGGAGCGGTGGCGGCCAGTCTTTCAAGCATCGAACCCGCGTTCTCGTGTGTATGAGTAATAGTCCATCGCATGACGGAACGCTTCGCTCGGCCCGAGGATATCCGCCTCGGTGGTGGCTGGATGTTCGGCGCCGCCCTGAGTGAACAGATCGCCGCATAGCAGCGTCCGAGTTTGCTCTTCCATCAGGAAGCCACATTCCCACGCATGGGGTAAATGCGGCGTGTCGAACCAGCGCACGGCATGTTTTCCAAGCACAAGCGTTTCTCCATCCGCCAGTGCGCGTGCCGGCCGGTCGGCGATATCATCGATGGAAACCAGCGCGGCCACTTTGCCGCACAGCGGCGCGGCTTGCGGCGCCGCCGCAAGCCATTCGTTGAGCGAACCGCATTCATCCGCTTCGACATGCGAAAAGCCAACGTAGCGCAGCCGTTCCACGGGCAACACACTCGCGACCGCCTCGCGCACCAGCGGGAACATCTTGCGCGGCCCAGTGTGAAAGAGCAACGGCGTGTCATCGGCGATGAGAAACTGATTGAACGAGAAGCCGCCAGACCCGCCTTCCAAAATTACCGGCGTATTGATGCGGTAAATCCCATCCGCGACTTCATGGACATTCGTCCCCGACTGTTTGTTGGTGATGAGCATTTTCATTCTCCGTGAATGATGATGAAAGAACTTATACCTCTTAGCAAACTACAGTGAAATAGTCTCATCGTTTAACGTGGCCACCGGCAGCGACTCGAGCCATAGAAGAAATAGGTCGGCCTTCGGCTTGTCAAACAGCGCTGCGTCCAAGCGGCAGATCTCGTATCTAAGATACCGGCAAGGAGCGAGGCAAACCCAGTTGCCCCGCCGCTTTCGAAAGCGTTATAGTCGGCCCATGGAAAAACTCATACCGATCGACCTCACCGGAGTGATCGAAGACGTCAAAGCTGAGGGTAAAACTCGCCGCGTGCTGTGGCAGGATTCGGAATCCATCGCGTTCTTGAGCAGCGGACGCAAAGAGCGCTGGGATTTTCACATCGATCCGGCGGACGAAGTGACGCTGCAACTGACCGGTGTGCAGCATCTCGTCTACCGTGACGAAGCCAACAATGAACAAACCGCCGACATCAAAGCAGGCCAAATACTGCTCTGTCCCGCCGGCGTGCCGCACTCGCCGCGCCTTGAAGCGAACTCTTGGTTCATCGTCTTCGAGCGCAAACGCAGAGCCGGCGAAATCGATCACTTTGAATGGTTCTGTAACAATTGCGGCGACAAAGTTTACACAACTTCCGTCGTGGTCGGCGACTATCGCGCCGATCCAGTCGGGCAGGTTTATCAGAAGTTCTCCAGTGACGAGCGACTGCGCACGTGCAAAAAGTGCGGCACGGTGGTTCCCGTGCCGCCGAAGTAACGAGTTTGGCGGAACTGCAAACTCGTCATGATGAAGCAGTGATGGATATTGCTTGATCCTGCTGAAAAGCGAAATCCCACGTCAAATTCCAAATCGAATCTAATGAACCGTAACGTCCGGAAACTCACCAAACTCGCTGCGGCGTACCGCGCGGCCGAAGAAGCGATCGTCCATGCCTTCTTTGCCACGCCGCGTGGCAAGCAGGATCATCTGCGCTGGCTGCGCGCGCAAGCGTTTAAAGAATACTCGGCGATCAAGCCGATCTTCACGGCGCTGGCGAAACTTTATCCGGAGATCGATCGAGGCATCGACCGTCATGACTACGAAGAGTTGACCGAAAAACTCGCCGACGAAACCAAGCACGCCCGGCTAGTGATGGATCTGCTGGAAGACATTAGCGGCAAAAAAATTACCTTCAAGGATTTACTCTGGCTGCCGCAAGACAGAAAACTCGCGAAAATTCGTGCGCGCTACTCGCCGAGTTACGCAACACTTTTACATGGCTCGGGAGCCATCAGCGCCAAAGAAATTCGCCGCCAAGACGAGAGTATCGAGCGCGCCGCCATCACGCTCACGGAAGGCGGCGGCGGCGCGCTTTATCGAGTTTGTAGCGAGCTAAAAACATCCGGCGTCGAAGGCAGAATCGCCAAAGTTTTTTACGACATCCTGCTCGACGAGGTCGGCCACAAAGACAGCGGCGGACGTGCACTTGCGCCGCTGGTGAAGACTCAGGCCGATTTCGACCGCGCCGCGAAAATCATTTGCGAAGTATCCGGTCAACGGCTGCGCATGCGCAATGAACAGTTCGGCTTTCCACTCAGTAAGAACCAGTTAGCTGAATTGGATCGGCGCGCGCAGGGAGCAGTGAAAGGCCGAAGATGATTTTTTGGCTGCTCGCCCTGCTAAGTTTAAGCTTCGCCGCCAATTCCTTCGCCATAGATTTGCCACCGCTTAAAGCCGGTATCAACGACTTCGCCGGCATGCTCCCGCCAGCGAGCGCGGACGATCTCAAAGAGCGGCTGCACCGTTTCAAAACTGAAACGGCGGCAACAGTCGTCGTACTCACGGTCAAAAGTCTCGACGGGGAAAAACTCGATACGTTCGGTGCTAGAGCGTTCAAGTTGCTGCCGCTCGATAGCGACGACCTAGCGAAAACCGCTTTGCTTATCGTCGCGCGCAAGGAACATTTGGTCGGCTTGCAAGCCGGCGCGGAGCTGCGCCCGCTCTTGCCCGAGCCCGTGGCGCGCGAAAAACTGCAAGCCCAAGTCGCGCTTTACTGGGACGGCTTGCGGTCCGACTTGGGCATTCACGGTGCGGTGCACTATCTCTTCGGCGTGATTCGCGGCGACCTTCGCGTCGGCAGTCAAACCGAAGCGGAAAAGCGCCAAGACGCTTCGTTGCGCGGCGGCGGCGCCGGCGCCATCTTCGCGCTCTGTTTGGGACCGTTCCTGGCTTTTTTTATCGGCGGACTGTGGGGCATTTACGCCACTCACTACGGCGTGCAGCGCAACACGCGCTTGTTAATGGGCGCGGTCTTCGGCGGCGCCACGGCTAAGCTCATCGCCATGCTCATGTCTCTACTCGGCGATTACGGCGAAAATCTTTGGTATTTCATCATGGCACTGGCGATTCCGCTCGGCGTGTTCGGCAGTTTGACGGAATTCTGGATGTTTGGCGATTGGAGCGGCATCCCGCGCGACAAAGAGCGCAGGCGCAAGCCGGAAGACAATATGGGAATTTAGCAGTGCTGAAAACGAGATGAGGATTGAGGATCGGGGTTTGAATCGGTAAACTTCTCGCGTCTGTGAATGATTTGGTTTCACTTCGCTTCGGCCTGGCAACGCGCCGCGAGTTCCTGTTCGCAGCGCTCAGCGCTGGTGCTTACGCATTAACGGGAGGTTCGGCATTGGCTGACGCGGCAATTAAGAAACCCATTCCAAAAACCGGCGAGCTGTTGCCGGTCATCGGCCTCGGCACTTGGCAAACTTTCGATGTCGGCGCGGGCAAAGCGGCGCGCGATCCATTGCGCCAGGTTCTGAGCGAGTTCGTTCGCCTCGGTGGCCGCGTCGTCGATTCTTCGCCGATGTACGGTAAATCGGAGGGCGTTGCCGGCGATCTCGCCGCGGAGTTAGGTGTCCAAAAGCAACTATTTTTCGCCACCAAGGTTTGGATCAGCGGGCGGGACGCCGGCGTGCGCCAGATGGATGAATCGTTCAAGCGCCTACGCACCCAGCGTATGGATCTCATGCAAGTGCATAACCTTGTCGACTACCGTGTCCATCTGAGCACGCTCAGGCGCTGGAAAGAGGAAGGCAAAGTCCGTTACATCGGCGTCACTCACTATACCGCCAGCGCCCACGACGAGCTCGCGCGCGTGCTCGCCGGCGAAGATCTCGACTTCGTGCAAATAAATTATTCCCTCGGCGAGCGTGACGCTGAAAAACGTCTTTTGCCTGTCGCCGCCGACCGGCGCATCGCCGTGTTGATCAACCGGCCGCTCGGCGCCGGCGGATTATTTACCAAAGTGCGCGGCAAGCCGCTGCCGGCGTGGGCAAATGAAGTCGGCTGCGCCAGTTGGGCGCAATTTTTCTTGAAGTTTGTCATTTCGCATCCAGCGGTCACCTGCGCTATCCCGGCAACCAGCAAAACCGCTCATCTGATCGATAACATGCAAGCGGGAGTCGGATCGCTGCCGTCAGCCGCTGTGCGCAAACAAATGGCCGACTACTTCGCCGCGCTTTGAGAGCCCCAAGCGTAGTTACTCCAGCCCGGCGATCACACTTATGCTCGAAGCCGTGACGCAACCGTTCTTGAACGAATTTCCCCAGATTCATCCGCTTGGCACCGGCATCGTCAGCGAACCATACGTTCTTTGCAGTTTTACTCAGATCGTGGGCTCCACGCTTCTCGACGACTTTCGCAAACTGCGGATCGGCTTTGTCGAAGCCGGCATCAAGCCGACGGGTGATATTCTCCTGCTTCTCGAAGGAATCCCGGCGATTTGAGCGACGCGACCGTCGAAAACATTCTAACCGTAAATCCTCTCAGACTCTGTCTTATATGAGGTCGGTCCTTAGCTAACGGCCGTTACTTGGTGAAACCCTAAACAATCGTTCAAAAGCCGGCCGTTTATTCGCAAATTTAACAGTAATTTTTAGGATATTTATTGAAGCTCGGGCCACCTCATGGTACTGTGATGGGCTAAATGAAACGAAAATTCCGCAAAACTATGGTGAGCTCCCTCGTCCAATGGTTCGATGCCGATTATCACGCGGTGACCTCGGTGGACAAGGTTGGCGATATCGACCGCGTCAACTGGCTGCGTAGCCTGCCTTTCATAATCCTGCATCTCGGCTGTCTCGGGGTTTTTATCGTGGGCTGGAGTTGGCCCGCCGTAACCACGGCGGCCGTTCTCTACTTCGTGCGCATGTTCGCGATCACGGGAATTTATCATCGATACTTTTCCCACCGCACTTTTAAAACTTCGCGCCCCGCGCAATTTATCTTTGCAATCTTGGGTGCCTCGGCGACGCAGCGCGGACCGCTCTGGTGGGCGGCCAACCATCGCGAACACCATCGTAACTCGGATACGCCCGCAGACCCGCACTCGCCGGTGCATTATAGTTTCTTCCGCTCCCACGCCGGTTGGTTCATGTGCAACCGTTTTTACGCCACCCAGTATCATCGCATTCGGGACTTTGCCCGGTTCCCTGAACTCGTTTGGCTCAACCGTTACGACAAAGCGGTGCCGCTCTCCTTGGCGTTACTGCTTTATCTTAGCGGCCTCGTTCTGGAACATGCGGCGCCGGCGCTCGGGATCACCGGGCTGCAATTATTGGTTTGGGGCTTCGTCATCAGCACCACGTTGTTGTTTCACGGCACCGCCACAATCAATTCGCTGTCGCATATATATGGCAGCAAGCGCTATGACACTGGCGATGAGAGCAGAAATAATGTTTGGCTGGCACTGATCACCCTCGGCGAAGGCTGGCATAACAACCATCACCAACATATGGGAACCGTCCGTCAGGGCTTTTATTGGTGGGAAATCGACGTTACCTATTATATTCTCAAGTCGTTATCGTGGCTCGGCATCATCTGGGATCTGAAACCGGTGCCGCTCCAAGCCTACGATCGCAACGCGCAGCTGCCGGTCAAGAAAATGGCCTCGGCCGCCTAGCCGAACCACTAATCGTTCTTATCCGCAGCGCACCACAATCGCCGCCAACGGTGTTAGTCGTTTCGCCACCGGCACGGTTACTTGTGCTTTGTTATCGAGCCCGCTAGCATCGTCGGCAAAGCTCATCCGACTTATGCCGCCCCGTGCCGATATATTGACTAAAGTCGTCCTGTTCCAGGACCTCGAAGCCCATGCCATGGCCACCCTGGCACCCTTGTTCATCGCCAAGAAATTCACTGCCGGCACGGTAATTTTTCGCGAGATGGACGACTCCGATGCGCTCTACATCGTCGAGCACGGCACAGTCATCGTCAGCAAGCATGTCAGCGGCGATGTCGACATGGTGCTAACGCGCTTCCAGCGCGGCGATTTCTTTGGCGAGATGGGACTATTCGACAACGCGCCGCGCTCGGCCACCGCCAACGTCGAAACCGACTCGCTCCTATGGCGCCTGGACCGCGCCGTCTTCCACGATATTTTTTCGCACCACCCAGAGATAGCAGCGAAAATTTGTTACCGGCTGGTGACGATTTTTATCGAACGACTGCGCGCCACCAATGAACAGACCCGCGATGCCATCCGTTGGGGCTTGGAGGCCACCGGCTATGCTTCAGGTAGCCACTCGTTGTTCGGTCGCAAGTCCACATAACAAAAATGCCATGGCCGAACCGGCGAAACTCCAGCTGCTCACGCACAAGCCCGGCGAAACAGGCTTTCAACTCCACGAGATCCATAGTAGCCAAGCCTACCTCGGCTACCGGCCGCAACGCGTTGCCCAGGAATCTTGGGCGATCACCGCCCAACCGAAAAGCCCCGACGGCAGGCACAATTACGTGCTGAAGAATCTCCAGTATAACCGTTATCTGTTAATCGATGAGAAAGAGTTGTTCCTGTGGGAATTCTTCGACGGCTCTCATTCCCTCGAAGAGATCGCGCGATCGTTTCATCATCGCTTCGGCGCTTTCGATTACTCGGTGATCCGCCAGCTGTTGCCAAAGTTGCACCAGGCCGGCTTGCTCGTGGAACGGGAAAATTTAGCACTAAAACAAATTCTAGTCCGTAGCCAGACGAGCTATTGGGCGACGGGATTCAGTTCCATGGCCAAATGCTGGCGCGGGTTATGCTTCACTGTGCCCGACGCCGACCAGCACTGTGCCGCGATCTACCGTTACGGCGGCTTTGTCCTGTTTCACCGCATCACCCTATGCCTGACAATTTTTCTGGCGATCTTGGCCGGTATCACTGCCTTGCGCTTGAGCCCCCAGGCCAAGCAGTTTACCCAACTGCTTTCCGCCACGCCGTGGCGGAGCGGCGCGATTATGTTAGCCGTCCTGTTAGCGGCATCCATGCTGCATGTGCTGATTCACGCCCTCGCCTGTAAATCCTACAAGCGTAGAGTGCGCGAGATTGGTTTCTTCCTATTGCAAGGTGTCCTGCCGACTTTTTACGCCGACGTAACCGACATTTTTATGTCGACGCGCCGCGCCCGCGTGGTCGTTGACCTAGCGGGTCCGATGGTCGAAGTGGCACTCGGCAGCGTCGCGTTTCTCGCCGCGTATCAGTTCGGATCGGGAGCCGGTCAGGCGGTCTTATTCGGCATTGGAGTGTTGCTTTGGGAAAGCGCGCTGATCAATCTCTATCCGTTCAATTTTCTCGAAATGGACGGTTACAATATCGTCGCCGATCTTTTGGCGATGCCGACGCTGCGCCAGCAGGCGTTGGCGCTAATGCCTAACCTGCCGCGGCGCCTTTTGAGAATGAAAAGCATCCAGCGCGCCGAATGGATTCAGATCGGCTACTTGTTGCTGTGCTTCGTTTCAGTGCTTGTCTATGTGATTGCCCATCTCGATGCCGTGCGCGCGCTGTTTCCTCGTTGGAACTAAGATCTTAAACCGCTATTTGCCGGCGCTGCAAACCAGTTTCGATTGAGTCTACTTCCAACCAGCGAACCCGCTGTTCCCAATGACGAACCATTCCGATTCTCTAATAAACACAGTACGAGCCACGAACACGATCACGACGTCATCCCTGGCGCCGCCCCAACTCACGGAGTCCGCGTTCCCACTTATCGATCTCTTTTTCCAACTGCTGGATGGTCACGCCTTTTTCCGGATACCAACGTTTGAAGCCGTACTCTTTTGCTGGGCTACCGTAGTCGTACGCCGCAAGAATCTTCTGGCCGTCGGGACTAAAAAGAAAGTCGACGAACAGCACCGCCGCGTGCGGATGCGGCGCCTGCGTTGACAGTCCGGCGCTGCCGGCGCTCGCCGGCACGATATCCATCGGCACCCACACAACGGGCGCCTTTTTCTCCGCCGCCACTAGCGCGTGATTGCGAAAGATCGTCGGTGACGCTTCGACTTCGCCGGAGATGATCATGTCGTTTAACGCCTGGCCGGAAACCGAGTGCATGGTAATTTCCTGGCCGCGCAGGCGCTTGAGATATTCGTCGCCCTTGGTTCTGAGCATGCCGCCCACGGTGCGTGATCCGGTATCCGTGGTAACGAACGACATGCGTCCCTTAAGCGCCGGTTTTAACAAATCGTCGTAACTCTTCGGCACCGCGCTCGCCGGCAGTTTGTTCTTGTTGTAAGCGAAGCCCATGTAGGACTCGCGCACCGTGGCGAAATAGACCGCGCCCTTGCCCGCTTCCTCTCTAGCATCGGGAATCAGCTTGCTCACAAACGGGTTCGAGAACGGCTGCAGAAACTTGAGGGCCTGCATCAGCATCAACAACGTTGGCGAGCTCTCGGCCACGTCCATGATGAATCTTTTCGCCTGCGCCTCGGCGAGAAATTTCGAGATCAAATCCTTACTCGTGCCGCGATAAGATTCGACCGGCACGCCATACTTCGTTTGGAATGCCTGCGCCAAATCTTTGTACGAGCCACCGGCCAGCGCCGTATACCAAACCAGCTTGCCTTCCTTTTTTGCCCCGGCCGCGAGCATCTGCTCACGATCCGGACCGCTGTACAGCGCAAGATCGCCTATCGAGTTAGGTTTGAACGGCTGCGACCATGACGCCATTGGCTGCGCCAAAGCGATAAATACGATTAGCGAAAAAAACTGTCTCATAGCTCACGCTCGCTCACGCCCCCTGATACGCCGCCGCCTCCGGGTGGAAAAATGTTTTGTAATCGATCCGCGTCGGCGACAATCCCTGTTCGTGCCCGTACTGGGTTATCGCTTCGAGAGCTTTTACGTTGTCCTTTACGTTGTAAGGCCAATAATTATCACCCATCAACTCGCGCTGTTCGGCGACCGCCGCGGCCATCCAGGAATAGACGATGATCTGCGGATCGGGTCCCATCAGACGGTCGAAGGCGACGTCGCGCGATTGGCGGAACGCTTTTAAAAGCGCCACCGGCGCGTTGGGATGCTTGTCGACGAAGGATTGCTTCAAAGTCACGATATGGCTGGTCGGAAAAATTCCGGTCTTGCGATAGTAGTCTTGTTCTTCTTTGCGAAAATCGCGGAACAGCCGGCGCGTGCGCGGATCACGCGCGGTGATCGATGGCAGCACGTTGGGGCCGATGACCGCGTCTATTTTGCCTTCGATAAGTAAATTGTCGAGCAGTGTGTCGGGATCGCCTTGGGCGTCGATCTTTTCAATCTCGATGCCGGCGGCGACGCCGTCCTTCTTCGCCCGCGGCGAGCACCAGTTGATCTTTTTCAAATCGACGTTGTAATAATGCTGCAGCGCGCCGCGCGCCCACACGCCGGCGGTGTTATCCCACTGCATGATGCCGACGCGCCGGCCTTCCAGCTGCTTAGCCGCTTCAATACCGGCTTTGCTGTTAACGTAAATATAAGCCTGGCGAAACTTTCTGTTCGGGAACGCCGGGATGGAAATATGCGCTTCGCCTTTGGCGTAAGCGCGCAACCGCGCGGCAAAGCCGCAGTCCCAAGCGTCGCACGCTTCTTCAGTCGGCACGAACTCCCAATCGAACCCGTCGATTTTCACCGTGCCGTCGGTAATTGGAATGTTGAGATCGATGGTCGGTTCGCGAAAATAGAAACGTAATATTGGATTGGCCATAGCTAACCTCCGTTAAGCAGCTGATCTTTTTATCGAACTCATGATGTCATTTCGTTGGACTTAAATGAACTGAGTCGGGACTCTAGCCCGAGAACCGCTGGCAATTCAATCGTCATGAATCTTGCCATCTCTCCTAAATAGCGAGGACAACATTTCATTTCCTCCTTTGCAGTTGTTTTTCTCCGCCACCAACTATAGTAGAAGTGGATCTTTATGAATAAACAATCGTTGATTGCGCAACTGGCTGATTGGATCGTCGCATTTGACGCCGCCACTATCCCGCCGGACGTCACTGTCCAGGCGAAGCAGCTCCTGCTCGACGCCATCGGCTGCGCCCTGGCAGCCCACGAGCAAGAGGCTTTCGAATCCGCTCTCGCCGCGGTGCAAGAGATCGGCGGTCTGCCCCATTGCAGTGTGATCGGCCGCGCCGAGCGCACCTCGCTCCCCAATGCCGTGTTTCTGAACGGCGCACTTATCCGTTCGCTTGACGCCAATGATATTTACCTGGGTCCCCGTCTGCCCGGCCATCCGAGCGACAACATCGCTGTGGCGCTGTCGGTGGCGGAGCGAGAGCAACGCTCGGGCGAAGAATTGCTCGCCGCCATCGTCCTCGGCTACGAGATCTACGGACGCTTGGCAGACCTCGGCGATCCGGGCGGCTCGTGGGACAATGTAAGCTTTTCCGGCTTGGTCGCGCCGGCCATCGCCGGCCGGTTGATGAAGTTGAGCGGCTCGCAGTTGGCCCACGCGCTGGCCGTCGGCATCGCCAACAACAACACCTTGTCGGCGGTGCGTACCGGCCAACTCTCCGGCGCAAAAAATCTCGCCGACGCCATGGTTGCGTGCCACGCCGTTTTCGCCACGCTACTAGCCAAACATGGTCTGACGGGCCCCGCGGAGATTATTGAGGGCCCGCGCGGCGTCGCGAAGACGTTATTTGCCGGTGCCGACTTGACGCCGATTGTTCGCCCCGTCGCCGCGCCCTATCGTATCATGGATGTAGCCATCAAAGCCTACCCATGCATCGGCACCGCCCAGGCGATCGTCGCCGCCGCGATCAGGGCGCGCGAATTGGTACAAAATCCCGCCGCCATCGGCGCGATCACGCTGCGCTTGGTGGATACGCCGTTTATCAAGAGGCAAATGGAAGACCAAGAGCGCCGCTACCCGCGCACGCGCGAGACCGCCGATCACAGTTTTTACTATCTGGCCGCCGCCGGCCTGTTGGACGGCCAGGTCTCGGTCGAAGGATTCAAGCGCCAGCGATGGTTGGACGCCGATATGAAGGCGCTGATGGAGCGCATCACGCTGATCCCGGATGCGCGCTTGAATGTGTATTCCGGTACTTTCCCCTGCTTGCTGGAGTTCACCACGAACTCGGGCGCGCGCCAAACCGTAGAAATGATTTATGCGCCCGGCTCGCTAAAAAACCGCATGACTCAGCTGCAGGTGGAAAACAAGTTCCGGCAAAACGCCGCGGCCAGGCTCAGCGCCGTTAAACAAGACGAGGTCATTCGCTGGGTGGCAAACTGCGGACCAGCGAGTTCGGCAACAACATTGATGGAACACCTGCGGGCTTAAACTTTTCTTCAGCCCGTGTCGTAGATTGAAGGCATCCTTTGTGACCTTCGTGGTGAGTGAATCTTTTGGCTAGGAGGTATTGCATGGTTCGCGTGGCATTTTGCATCGGCGGTTATCCGCCTGAGGAATTCAAACGGCGCGCCGATGTCGCGTTGTCTTATTCCAACGCCGAAGTTGAAGTCGGCATCGTCAATGTTGGCGCATCGCCTTATATCTACGGCATGACGCCAACCGAAGTCGCCCTCGTCGCGCCGGCCTTCGTCGACGCCTACCGGCACGCCGAGGACGAAGGTTACGACGCCGTCGTGCCCTTGGGCATGCTCGATTTAGCCGTCGATGCCGGCCGCTCGGCGGTCGACATCCCGGTGATCGCACCGATGCAGGCCTGCCTGCACGTGGCCGCTCTACTCGGCGACCGCTTTGGTCTGATTACCTATCACGCGAAAAATTTCGCCACTAACCGCGCGACCGTGCGCCGTTACGGCATGGAAGATCGCATCGTCGGTTTTGGCACCAGCGGTTTCGAACTACCAGACATCACCGCGAATCGCGACGCGGTGGTCAAGAATTTCGTCGACGAGGCCAAGCGGCTGATCAATCTTGGCGCCGAAGTGATCATCCCCATGGGCATTACCCAGTGCCCCGTGCATATCGAGCCGAAGTGGTTGCAAGAACAGCTCGGCGTGCCGGTGGTCGAAGGTTTCGGCGCACCCATCCGCATGGCGGCGCTACTCGCCGGGCTCGGCCTCAAACATAGCCGCGTGCGCTGGCCAAAATCACGCAGCGCCTAGAAGTGAACCGTTGTGTCCGGGCCGCTGCTCGATCGCATCGACATTCAAATCGAAGTACCGGGATTGCGCTACCAAGAGCTAGCGAGTAAGGACGCCGGAGATATTCCGACGTGATTCGCAAACGAGTGAACGTTTCGCGCGCTCGGTTCAGCAGCAACGATTCCAAAAAATCAAGATTCACGCCAACGCACAGATAGGCGCGAAGGAGATCAAGCGTTGCTGCGCAGTGAAAGAAGACGCGGAGAGGTTGCTGGAGACGGCGATCAACAAACTCGGCCTGAGTGCGCGAGCATACAGTCGCGTCTTGAAAGTCGGTCGCACCATCGCGGATCTCGCTGGCGCGGAGAATATCGAAGTTTTCCACATCGCCGAGGCGATTCAGTATCGCAGCCTGGATCGGAGGATGTGAAGTGTGAGCCCATCACTTTCGGCGTTGATCGATACCATTCAGGACAATTGTCGAGGCGAATCCCAATAAGTCCATGCTAAGGCACGACCCCGTACTCCGCGAAAATTCGGGGCAGCTCAGCCTGTCCCCTTAATCGTTTGTAGGCTAGTGCCGTGATCTTATTTGTTTGAGATGTCTCAAATGCCGAGCCAATGTTGGATTCGCCTCACGAGATTGCCGTAAGAGGTCGAGAAACTCGCGAGCGGCCGGCGAAATTGGTTTTTCTGCTTTGTAAATGATGAATGATTGAATACGTTTCGTTAGCCCCGGAACATTTAAAACCTTTAGTTCACCCCTTCTTACCTCTTGTTCGACATGACTGCGGTATAGAAGCCCGACACCCAATCCCTTGGCCACCGCGACTTTCACTCCCTGAGCAGAATCGCATTTCATTAATACATTGAACTCAAATCCGTGTTGTTCCAGCTCTGCCAGAATTTGTTTACTGGGGGAGGATTTTCTACGCGTTCTAACGATTAGAGAGGCTTGTGCCAATTCTGCCATCGTCAACTCCCGTTTTTTGAAGAGAGCGTGTTGCTTGGAAACGATTGCCACCATTTCCTCGTAGCGAAACGGCTCGACAATTAGCTGCGGAGAGGAACTCACATTGGTAACTAACCCAAGGTCAACTTTTTCGGCCAATACAAGTCGCTCAATAAGTTGACTGCTCTTGGTTCTAAACTCGATTTGAACGTTGGGATACCTGGTTTTAAATGTCGCCACAATGGGTGCGAGTATCGAAGCGGACAAAACATGTGAGCCGCCAACTGCTAGATATATAGGTTGCCTTTCTACCAGAGGCTGGACAAACTCTTTTTCCAGCTCGGCCACTTTTCTCAGGATTTCACTTGCCTTTGCGGAAAAGGCTCTGCCGTCGGAAGTGATCTCCAGTATTCTACCGACTTTTTGGTAGAGACTTCGGGGAAAATCCCTTTGCAAAGATTTAACCTGCTGATGGACGCTAGGCTCACTAATGTTGAGTTCTCGAGCTGCTCTCGTGATACTGGAATGTTTTGCAACAGCTAAGAACACTTTGAGTTGGTGGAGCGTCATACCCAGTGCTGCAAGTTACTGCCTGAATAGCGAACAAAAAGCAATAATAATCAAAACCCTAAGTTTGATTATTAGGCAAAAACGTATTGGACCCGGCTCGGCTGCCAGGACTATAAGCGCAATCGCTACTGATAAGGAGGTCGTTATCGTAAGAGCGCGGGCTTCTCACTAAATCCAAGAGAGAGCCAAGATACAGAGAAGCCGTAACATTATTAATTTGTCCGGAGGTTTCTTGTGCCCGAAATCAGAATAGCGCAACAAGGGAGGTTAGTCATGTCAAAGATACAAGTGCTTTTAATGTCATTTTGTTTATTTTTAGTTTTCGGAATCACCAACGGTGCAGCCAGCGCATTAGCGCAAAGCAATCCACGATTCGTCCCGTTGGGCGGCGCCGCAAAGGGCGCACTTTACGTCCCTGACTCAGGTCCAGCGCCGCATATCGCATTCTTGGTGACTCATCGTACCAGCAACTACATGACGCACGCTTCGACGGCCCAATTGTCAGGTCGTGGCTTCATGGTTCTCGGCATGAACTCGCGGTTCGACAATAACGACGCAATAGTGAATTGGGAGGACATTGCTCTTGATGTTCGCTCTGGCATTCGCTATCTGCGGTCGCAACCAGGAATCACAACAGTTATCCTCATTGGTCCCAGCGCTGGCGCCCCCGTCGTCTCCTATTATCAAGCGGTAGCCGAAAATGGCCCGGCCTATTGCCAAGGCCGTAACAAGCTCGTGGAGTGTAGTTCGCAAAGGTTGGCCGGCTTTGTGCCTACCGACAGAGCTAACGGGATCGTTTATTTGGACCCCACCCTAGGCTCTGGTAGCCCTCTACAATCACTTAACGGCTCGGTCCAAAGCGAAGACAATCCCGCTAACAGCATAAACGCTAGTCTTGATCCGTTCAGCGTTAGGAACGGTTTCAATCCCGATGGCAATTCAGTTTATTCTAAGGAATTCGTAAAACGTTATACTGATGCGCAGTCTCAGCGAATGAATAACCTGATCGACATCGCCCAAACGATAAAGGCCGACATCGAAGCGGGCAAGCACTTCCCAACCGAGAATGACGCGTTCGTGATCCACAGGGGGAGCGCCGAACTTGCCGATTTGAGTACCGGCGTTCTGTGCTGCACGCTCAACCCGGCGAAGCTCCTGAAGAACAACGGCACCATTGAGAACTGCTGTATAGTTCAGACGGTGCGGGTGCCCGATCCCAGCGGAAGAGAAAGTGACGCCAGTTTTGAGGGCACGCGATTTTTCACACTGACTTCGTTCCTAAGCGCGAATGCCATTCAGTCGACGAATTCGCTCGATGGAATCGATTGGTGCTCCAGCAATGCTTCCACAATATGTGCGGTCGCAAGCATTTCTGTGCCGACTCTGGTGATGTCCATGCAGGGGCATAACCTCATTCGTGACGGTGAGCGGACTTTTGAAAGCGCGGCGAGCGCCGATAAGGACTACATCGTGATTGAAGGGGCAACTCACGGAGGGACAGGTTGCACCGAGTGTACGGCGGTGACCGGCGTTAACTATTCGAACGCCCGTAAAAACATTTTCGATTATGTTGCTGCGTGGACGAAAGCCCGGTTCTAGCTTTGCAGCCGAAGTCCGGAGCTTCTGCTCGGCACTATCCGCAACTTGTTTGAAAGCCTAGGAGATGAAGACTTGGCTCGATAATCTGCTGAGGTTGACCTCCCTGCCAAACCCAGTGGAATCTGATGGAGAAACATTCCAGAAAACAGAATCTGTGTTCCAGTCACATATCCGCTAACGTTTTTCTAGGAGGAAATATGTCCAAACGAATATTCACTTTTGGTTTTTCAATCATCCTGCTTTGCAGCATTGCATGGATCTCGGTGTCGGAAGCTCAGCTTCAGCCGATCACAACTAGCGTCGTATGTAGCACTGTACAGAATTGTCTAACGGCGAATCTCAACCTAGAGGCGGCAACATTGCGGAGACCGACCACCAACGTGCTCGGGAGAGCCCATATCGCCATATTCAACATGCATCCTAATTCCCGCTATATCAATCATGCCACTTGCGCTCCGTTAGCCCAGCGGGGCTTCACGACGTTCTGCTCCAATAGCGAGTTTAGCGGCCGTGATCTTGAGTACTACGGCTATGAACAGCATGCCCCCGGTATTCGATCTTCAATAAATTTTCTCAAAAACCTTCCAGCTACATCAGCACTTCCAGCGATTACAAAAGTCGTACTACTGGGCTCGAGTATGGGGGCGCCTCTGATGCTGTATTATCAGAATGTCGCAGAAAACGGCCCGGGGGCGTGCCAGGGACCGGAGAAGATCATTCCTTGCGACGATACCAACCTACACAACTTGCCCAAGGCGGACGGCGTGATACTGCGCGACGCTCACCTGGGAGACGCGCTATCGACATTCACCAATGTCGACCCGGCGATCCACAACAATGCCTGCGAGCCGCGCAATCCAGCTTTTGATATGTTCGCTGAAGCGAACGGTTACAACCTGGCCACGGACGGCGCAACCTACAGCAAACAGTTCAACAAGACCTACACCACGCACCAATCCATTCGCAATGAAGATATCATTCATGAAGCCTTGGGGCTGCTCCGCAAAGAGATAAAAACCACCGGTGACCCGAGCCAACTGGGGGAAGACATTCCTTTCACCGTCATCGGCTCCCAAAACGCCCGGTTGTGGCAGCCCGACATAAGCTTGCTGAAATACACCAAGCGAGCACACACGCTCTTGGCTCGCGACGGCACAAGACCGGTGCAAATTATCCAGTCGGTTCGCGTCCCCGCCGGGGAGAGGGATACGGCCTTGGATTGCACT
>CAVYTU010000015.1:1007500-1265356 GCA_963771465.1 uncultured delta proteobacterium | reverse complement strand
CGTCTTCTGTCATCTCCGCAATAATCTCTTGAAGCGACTCTAGTTTGGCGACTCTTTCCATGCCGAACCGCTGAAGATTGGCCGACAACGAACCCACCAGCGGCCTTTTGTAACCGTCCAATTGAGCCAGCGCCTTGGGATTTTGCCTGGCTTTCTGATTGTTCTGGATGACGCCGTTGATTGCCTGGTTAAACGTGACCAACAGCGACACGTCGCTGGCGATTATCTCGGCCAGCACGCGCATGGCGGTGCTGATCTGCTGCTTCGCCGCCCTTGTCTGCGAGCAATCCAGCCAGGATTTCTTCTCGAATCGAATGTTCGGTGGAATTCAGCGCGCCGTTATTGCGCCGCTGTGAGATTCCAGCCAGACCGTGGCGGAAGGCGTTCTGGTTGCCTGGTGGACCGGATCTGCCGCGTATGCCTGCCATAGGCTAAAGCATAGCGGATAGAGTCGGTTTTGCCTGTGAATTGGCGGGATTCGATCAGATGCCTGGCAAACGCAAAAGATCCTATTTTTGTGTCCACGAATTTAACCTGCAGCGCTCGATTCGTAATGGTGCGAACTTTTATCCCCCAATCCATGGTGATGAGGACAAGAACTACGGCGCACGAGTTTATCGGCTCAATCCAGGCGAATATTGCCGTTCAGCGAGCCAATCGACCGCGATCTTTGGGTCATGAAAAACCGCGGCCGATAGACCGCGATTCACGATGCCAGTTCGCAAGAATTGCAAGCGGTGATAATCAGCAATTCCGGTAGCAGAGACAAACGCGATTCTGTTCGATGGTGGCCACCGGTCCAGTGGCAGCTCGGCGACAAGCGAGTCGATTTCCACGCTGTTTACCGCGTAGGTGCTCTCGGACAAATCGACGAGCACCTTGCATTGGTTGAAACCTTGTGTGACCATTTCGATGGCCTCAAAGAGTTTTTTGAAACGGGCCTTTTCCATCACGCCGCGCGCGATCAGGACAACATGTTTCGCCTGATCTTGCCAATTGAATACCTTGACTTGGAAATCCATCATTCCCCCCGAGTAGTTCAATAAGGATTGCTCGGAGGTTTTTCTTGACTTTTCGCGACATTGAATTAACAGATAGCGCCAGCAGAAAGGCAGATAGGTTGCCAAAGGATCTGCATGCATTCGCCGCCGATGATTCGTGTAGTGTCACGATCGGCCTGACCGAAGCCATCCTGGTGGGTCGGATTTGCCGCGTATGCCTGCCATTGGGTGACAGGATAATGGATAGAGCGGGTTTTTGCCTGTGAATTGAGGGATTCGATCTGCCAAATGCGGTGCTTCTTTAATCTACGAACCGGAGCTTGTAGACACGCCCGCAAGGTGGCGATGCATGGCCTGCGGATGGATGTGCTGCGACCCGAATTTCAGGAAAGAACAGCCTAGTTATTTTCCAACTGAGCTAGAGGACAAAAGGATCGGTTGGCAAATGGTGCCGTAGCCGATAGCTGCTGCGATTTCTTCTCTCACGATCACGCGGCTGGCATTGAGCAGCGTATCGACATGGGGCGCGGGATGATTGCTTGCAACACCCCCGCGTTACAGTCGTGGTGGGACGGGAAGAGCCATCACAGATGAGATTACAAGATTGGACATACAGCTACACCCGTAAGAAATGGTAGGCGCTTATATGCAATGGGAGTACAGGTTAGTTGCGCTCGGATTGATCGTTGATGCCACCGAGCAGCACCAGCGACAAAAGCATGAGCAGATTTTGAATGATCTCGGGCGCGAAGGATGGGAAGCCGTGGCATACGCCGCCCAAAGCGACACTGTGCTTTTAAAGAGACCAGTCAACAATTCCGCCGAAAGGAAAACGATTCGGCAACGCCGGTGAACTGGGATGGGAACATTACCCGCCACACCTTAACGTTTTGAGCAAAGGTCGGGACCACCGTTGGGCGGCCGGCGAGGATTCCGACAGGGCGGCGGCAGGCCGGAAGAATACAGTTCAACTCAATTGAGGTATGACTATGCTGAAGCTCTATGGTTTTAAGAAGGTCAACGCGGTAGCCCGGGGCAACACCCGCGATCTCCGGATACTTTGGGCGCTTGAGGAAATACAGATCCCGTTCGAGTTAGTGGGAATGGATCATCCGGCGCATGACCTGAACACTGACGCGTACCGCAGGATCAGTCCTTTCGAGCAAATCCCAGTTATCGATGATGATGGTGTGGTACTGTCTGAATCCGCCGCCATTTTGATTTATCTCGCGAAGAAGACGGGGAAACTGATCCCGAGCGACTTCATAGGAGAATCGCAGTCATACGTTGGTGTTTCGCCGCTATGAATTCGGTTGAAATTCCACTACGGATAGCTTCACCGTAGCTGACAGTGCTCGGTGCCGTGGCATTGTCTGTCGCGGCCTCGTTCATCTCCTCGATGATTTCCTGAAGCGATTCTGTTTTGCTAATTCTCTCAAACCCAAACCGCTGAAGATTCCCGGCCAAGCTGTTCACCACTCCACGCTTGTATCCGTCCAGCGTATGCAGCGCCTTGGGATTGGTGCGCGCCTTCTGATTTGATTCCATCACGCCGTCGATGGCGCGGTTTACCGCTACCAGCCACGCGGCATCACTCGCAATCACTTCAGCCAGCACTCTCATAGCAGTGCTGATCTGCGCTTCGCCGCCCTTGTCTTTGACTAGTCCATCCAGCAGTTCTTCACGAATTTTCTGCTCATCTGGAGTGAGAGCACCGTTCACGCGCCGCTGCGCAATGCCCGCCAGACCATGTCTGAACGCGTTCTGGTTGCCTGGTGGACCTGATTTGCCGGCTAGTCCTGCCATGGGCTGAGTTTAGCGCATGGCTAGTAATTTTGCCGCTGCGCAGAGTGATTCGTATGCTCCCTCGTGACCTCAGCTCGTGCTCGCCTATAGGATGCGGTGAAACCACAGGAGCGAAAGCAACGCCGAAACCAGCACTGCAATCGCTGCCGCGGCCGCAAACAGGGCGCTGATTTCCATCGGCTTCTTTTCCAATAGAAACTTGGAATTCAGTGACTGATAAACCTTTTTCAGATCTGTTGCAGTACCAGCGTAAAAATATTCAGCGCGGGTCTTGTTAGCGATCGTCTTGAGGGTCTCCTCGTCAAGGCGGACACGCATGGACCAGCCCTCAAAACCAATGGTTTCACCGCTCTGCGTGCCGAATCCAACAGTGAATACACGCACGCCGCGGTCGGCGGCCATTTGAGCAGCCTCGATGGAGTCGGGACCCGTGGTTCTCTGGCCGTCCGTGAGTAAGATGATCGCGGCGGAGTTATAGGAGCCGGGCGGAACTGGCTTGAACGCCGGCTTCTCGGTTTTGCCGGCTTGATCGAGCGGCACGCCGCGCGGCGCGTTTCGCCCGTAAATCAATGAACTGACGTCGATGCCTTCGTCCGGAAAGATCGTCGCCAGCGAAACGATGATGCCGCTGCCGATGGCGGTGCCACGTTGCAGTTGAAATCGATCGATCGCCGCCACGATGTTATCGCGATTTTGCGTCGGCGTTTGCACGACCGACGCCGTGGCGGCGAAGGAGACCACGCCGATGCGTACATTCTCGGGCTGCTCGGCGACAAAGGCTTTGGCAGCGGCCTGCGCCGCGGAAATGCGATTGGGCTTCACGTCATTGGCGCGCATACTGCCGGAAACATCCATGGCGAGGATGATGGTTTGGTACTGTGATGGCAAAGTGATAATGGCCGCGGGGCGAGCAATCGCGACGATCAGCGCAATCAGCGCAATCAAAAAAAATAGCGGCGGAACATGCCGGCGAAATCTCTGGCCGGTGCCCATCGCTTCTTTCACCATGCTCAAGTTCGCATAGCGAAGCGCCGTCGCTTGCTTGCGCCGCAAGAGATAAAAATATGCCGCAACGAGCGCCGGCACGATCAAGACAAGCCAAAGCATCTCAGGCCACAAAAAGGTCATGGCTCCCTCTTAAATGCTGCGGCAAGCTGCCGCCCCCGGACAATTGGCTCCGCCGCTTGCGCAGGTCAGCAAAGCGCAAAATCGCATCGACAAGGTCGTCGTCGGTCGACAACTCGAGCGCGTCCACCCCGGCTTGGATGAACGCGGAGCGAACGTCTCGTTCGCGCTGCGCGGCTAAAGCTGCAAAGCGCTTCCTGAAACTGCGGTCATGGGTGTCGACGAACAACTGCTCGCCGGTCTCGGAGTCGCGCATGACGACAACGCCGAGGTCGGGCAACTCCATCTCCAACGGATCGTAGAGTCGCACGACGATGATCTCATGGCGCCGCGCCAAGTGGGCGAGCGGTTCGGCCCATCCCGGCGCGCTGATGAAATCGGAAAGGACAAAAACGAGGGATCGTCTTTGCATGATCCGAAAAGCGGTTTGTAATAAATCGCGCAAGTTCGTCGCGGCCGACCGGGAAGGCTCGGGCCGAGAAAGTATTCTGTGTAGAATATGGAGCGCGTGGCGACGACCGCTCCGCGCGGGAATCACGGTGTCGACGCTGTCGCCATAAAACAAGGCGCCGACGCGATTGCCATGACGGGTCAAAAGGCGCGCCAGCACGCTAACGAAGTCGACCGATACCGAGCGTTTCTTCACCTGTGCGCCGAAATCCACCGACGGACTTAAATCGAGCAGGAACCACGCGGTCACTTCTCGGTCTTCGTTGTACACGCGCACGTAAGGCGTCTGGAGACGCGCCGTGACGTTCCAATCGATGTAACGGACATCGTCATGATACTGGTACTCGCGCAGATCGGCGAGATCGAGCCCGAAACCGCGGAACAAGGTCTGGTAGTCGCCGTGCAGCAAGCCGTCCAGGCGGCGAATCACGGTCCACTCCAGGCGACGCAGGATGCTCTCCGCGCTGGGTGAACGAATCGGTGCTTGGAAAGAACTCATGAGGCTCCGCCTCAACGAATATAATTGGCGGAAAGCCGCACCAACGCTTCAATATTCCAACACCCGGTTCTAGCTTGCGGCCACTTTGACATGGGCCTCCAGTGGCTTCTCGGGCGCCGGGATTTGCTGCATAATTCGCTGAATCACATGATCCGGCGTTACCCCTTCGGCGAGCGCTTCATAGGTCAATACGAGACGATGACGCAATACATCGAAAACTAAATCTTTCACGTCTTGAGGCAAAACATAGGTGCGCCCGCGCAGGAACGCTAGCGCCCGCGCGCCCTCGATGAGACTAATCGATGCACGGGGGCTCGCGCCGAACGACAGAAACTTGGCGGTGTCGCCGACGCCGAAGCGCTCCGGATCCCGCGAAGCGGAGGCGAGCCGCACCGCGTACTGCTTGAGCGACGGATCCACATAAACGCCTTGGCACTCGCGCTGCAGCGCGTTCAGTTGCTCGGTGGTGGCCATGGGAACGATGTCGTTCGGAACGCCGGTCACTCGATCGACGATGACGAATTCTTCTTCCTCGGTGGGATAGCCGACCAGTACTTTCATCATGAAACGGTCCACCTGCGCCTCCGGCAGCGGATAAGTTCCTTCGGTTTCGATGGGATTTTGCGTCGCCATCACCAAAAAAGGAGCGGGCACGTGATGACTCTCACCGGCGATCGTGACTTGGCGTTCCTGCATCACCTCGAGCAACGCGCTTTGCACTTTCGCCGGCGCCCGATTTATTTCGTCAGCGAGTAGGAGATTGGTGAATACTGGCCCCAAAGACGTGGCAAAGTCACCGGTCTTTTGGTTGTAAATGCGCGTGCCCACAAGGTCCGCTGGGACGAGATCCGGCGTGAATTGAATTCGCTTGAACGAGCCGCGAATGGTCCTGGCGAGCGTCTTGACCGTAAGCGTTTTGGCGAGCCCCGGCACGCCCTCGACCAGCAGGTGTCCCTGCGCCAAGACGGCAACGAGCACGCGCTCGAGAAAGTGATCTTGGCCGACGATGACCTTTTTGATCTCATAGAGAATTCGCTCCATGAGTGCAGCAACTTCGCTGTGGTTTACGTCTCGATTATCCATATCCAGTTTGTCGCTCCCCACCAACGCGCGCGGTGATCGGTATTTACCGTTTCACTTTCTTTGTCCTCGTGACCTTTGTGGCGGACTTTCCTTTTCTGTTGCACTTCTGATCGTGGTGCCTGTTAGAACGGCGGTACGCCCACCGCGGCCGCGGCATTTTCGATCGGCACCGCAAAGCCGATCCCCACAAAAAAACGCTGGTTTGTGGGGTTCAAAATCGCCGTGACGATACCGACGACCTCGCCTCGCATGGTCACCAGCGCCCCGCCGGAGCTCCCGGGGTTGACGGCCGCGTCGAACTGGATGAGATTGGTCAGCAGGCGCTTGCCTTCGGGTGAAAGGAATTCGCGCCGCAAACCCGACACGACTCCGGCCGTGGCCGAGGGCCCGATGCCGAACGGAAAGCCGACCGCAACAACCTGGTCGCCCAAGCTTAGATCGGCGGTGGAGCGCATGGTGGCCGCAACCAGATCGTCGGGAATCTTCTCCGCTTGAAGCACCGCCAAATCGTCCTCCGGTCGCGAGCCGGTCACTGTCGCTGCGGATACGAGCCCATCGGCGAACACGACTTGCACTCGCTTGGCGCCGAGCACAGCGTGGAGATTGGTGAGAATGATGCCTCTATCGACAATCACGACTCCCGTGCCAACGCCTTTTTCCACGTCCTGGCCGCCTTTTGGGCCCGGTTCCATCCGACTCACGCGAACAATCGAAGGCTGAATGACGCTGTACGCCTTCGCCGTCGGCGACGGAAGGGTGCTCGTCTCGAGGGTGTGAAGCACCGCCGATTCGATATCTTCCTGAGTGATCTGGCGTGCCGGCGGGTTGAGTATCACGTGCGTCAACACCACGAGCAGCGCGAGCAGTGCAGCGGCGCCGACCCACAGCGGCCGTTGATATCGTTCACGGAAGCTTCGCCATCCAGACCGGGACGAATGACCGGTCGGTTGGCCGGAAGGACTCTGCTGCGGCTGCTCGGAAGTTTTCTGCAAGTTCGTAGGCTCGGCCGGATTTGCCCGTCCGGCTGCCGACGAACTACTGGAGCTGTAGAGCGCTATCTTTTTCATGTGCGGCCATCCCGTTCACTTCTTTAGTTCGCCGCAGTTGATCGTTTTGCTCGTAACCAACTGTTAATAATTCGAGGCGAAGAAGATAACTACTTTTTTTCTACCTGATGCCAGCCCGACATGAAAGTCCCCTGATCGCAAATTTTTGGAAATTAAAGCGTGCCTGGCCTCTTCTAAATAATTTTCTTTCGGCCCGCTCTAAGAGTAAAAGCCCGACTCTGTTTTCGGCAAGATCATCCAAGCAAGCATCGCGCTTTGAGCATTGGCCTTTTTCCCTCGACGAATCCGGTTTTCCTTCCGCTGTAAATAATACTTTTCTCAGCTTTCGTGTTCGTGATAAGTCTGCTTACGTATTGTTTCGGCTCAATGCCTAGTTCAATTGTGTCAGAAAAGTGACAGTTTCGGGGCCGGTGCGATTAGGCCTCGTCGTTCAGTTCAATCTCACGTCATTACAGAACTTGAGGACTATCCACGAACGCGTTATGCGAGTAAAAACGCCTTGAGGCCATTTGCGTCTTTAGGGATTCTGTAATGTTCACTGTTCGCTAACCTCAACGTCGTCGAGAGCCGTAAGAATACCGAGCTCCAAGGCCGTGATTGGAAGCGTCGGACAGCCCGAGGGCCGTTTGGCCTCTGTGCCTTCACAATTTCGCGTCACCCGCTGGTAGAAACCGACGAATCCGCGCTCCCCTTTGCTCAGGAACAGTTGAATCATCTGGTCGTTTAACCGTCCATTGGTCATCTCCCTGTAAAAGGCAGATAGCTCGCCGAAGTGTCCGGCTAAAGGTCTGCCGCTCCGGTACGAGTAATTGCCGTGAAACGCAACGTAGCTACGGTCATTGGCCAACCGGCGATCCGCTCCACCAAGGAACGCATTGGCGCAGGCTGAGTTACAGTGCCCCAAGGCAACGGTCGACAGCCCTCGGCGTCGAATCTCGTGAGCAAGGGCTAACCCGATCAAATGTACTCCGCCTGGGCTGTTGGTGAAGACGACAGTTCGTATGGCTGGGGTTAGGTGCGAAAGGAATTTGTCGTATTCCAACTCGTTAATGAAACCGCTGAGGATGAGCTGAGAGCCGCTGACGCTCATCTCCATTGCTGAAGTGGGGACGGCTCCCAGCAGGAGCAGCGAGACGAACAGCCAAACGGTTAACTGTTTAATTAACTTCATCGGTTCCAGCAATTTCAGTTGATTCGACGTTTAGCGCCTCGGCCCGGTTCGTTGCAAGCGGCTCTCGGATCGCTTTCAACTGCTCGATTGCGTAAAATGACACTATCCACGCAATCTCGCGTGAGATCACCTTGAAGCGTCGTACAGTTCAATCCGCTCGGAACGTCTGATATTCAATCAGCGGCGCATCTCCGATTCGATGTCGGCTTCTCGCACCAGTCTGACGTTTTCGCACGCTTTATTTGGTGCCGACCCCGATGAGAACCTCACCGGGAATCTCAAGGCCATTCAATCCTTCAAACTGCGTAAATTGTTGCTCGATTTCCGCCCAAGCCACTTCACGATTGGCCTCGTTGAGTCCGTCCATCAGTTGCCCCGTGTCACCGGCGTTATTCCTCATGGTGCGAATCACGTCAGAGGCGGACGGAAAATGTCTTGTTGTAGAAACGGCATGCACTGAAACATCCAGAAAACCCGCCGTGCTGTAAAGATTTTCGAGCACCTCGGCCTCTCCGAGTGCATACATCCACGGTTCTCCCGCTATTGGAAGCGGTATGTTCCCAATACGGTAAGCAGTATTGTAGACAATCCCGTGGTAAGGATTTTTTTCCAATGCGGACATTACAATCGCTGCGACTTTGCCGTTGGGCTTTACCACTCGCCGCATCTCGGTTAGCGCTTTCGCCGGGTTCGGAAATAGCATCAGAGCATTCCGATGATGTTCTGTTCTGGTGTGCCCTTAACTAGACTCTTAATCAGCGGGTCTGGCGACGTTCTAGTTCTATTGACTTCATGGGTGTGCCGAGGATTGGCAATCCTCGTGTCGGTGTGTTCGGTTGCCCTGTAACGCGCCGGTAGGTTATACGAGAACTACCGTCGCTTCACGATCAGCAGCGTCAGCCTGGGCGGAGACAGCCAGACCCTTGAACCGGTCAAGGAGTTTTTCGCCCCGGCGCAGTTCTTCGAGATGAGCGACGACGAAAAACTTTCCCGGCCCTCTTTTGAGCCGATGGCCGCGGGGCTAAGCCTGGGCTCAAAAGAGTTTAGTTTCAGCGAAGACGACAACGATTGGCTTGAAGTCGAAGCGATCAAATTCGAGACGATAATCATGAACAAAGAGAAAAACGAATCGCGCCGCAGCGATCCGAACAATCTCTATCAATTGAGCGCAGAACTTTTTGGCAAGCAGGCGCGCTTCGGTGCTGCCGGCGCGGCCGCGATTCGCCGCAGCGGCAAAGCCAAATATCGTTCGGTGGTGGGAAAACACCGGATTGCCAAGGAAGGTTGGAGCATCGTGGCCACCGATAACTTAACGGTGGAACCTGTGCCTGGTATCACAGAAGCCAAGCCGGTGATCTATTCGGAAGCGGTGCAGGCGTTAAGAGACCTGAAACAGCTCGACCCTGTTAAAGCTGCCAGACTAAAAATCATGAGACTCTCGGAAGTCGCTGGTAATTAGGATTGGGGGTAGGTATGCCGAACCGAGGCGTCAAGGGCCGCATCATCGACGAAAACGGTGCGGGCCTAAAAGCTCTCACCGTAAGAGCGGTCGATTTCGATCCGTTTTTCCACGAAGACGATGTGTTGAAGACGGGGAAAACCGACGCCGATGGAAAATTCGAGCTCACCTACTCCACTGAGGACTTCACCTTTTGGGATCCGCATAGAAATCCCGACATCGTGGTCCAAGTCTTCGGGCCGCGCTACGAAGATCCCAAGCTCTTCGGCACCCGGCTGCTGCACGAGACAAAAGAAGCGGAGGACGTAGACGACGAGATCCTCGACGCCGGCCTGATCAGAATTCACCGGGACAACATCGACGGTTGGCTCGTTACCCATACGACGTTGAATCCGGAAACGGCAACACCGGTGGCGCTGTTCCAAAACAACGAGATCACACATCTCGTCGACGGCGCCGCGATGTTTCCGGCGGTAACCGACATGGCGATGGGGGCGAACACGTCCATCAATCTGATGAGCTTGTTCTTCGACGTGGACAACCATTTGATTACGAAATTCAAAAATACTTTCAATCCAAGCAACCCTCCGTCCACGAATTGCAAGGCCGAGATGGAAGCGACGTTGGAAGAAGAACTGAAGAAAAAGGCCAAGAATCCGGGCGGGAAATTGGTCAATGTTATGGTCACCGACCTTCCCCTGTCAGCCAACGACACGGTGACTGAGGTGCGTGAATTTTTTAAAAATAGAGGCGTTCACACCAGCGCATTTACCAAGGGTTTTGCGGTTCTCCACGCCAAAGCGATTGTCGTGGATGGAGACAAGGCGATTCTTATGGGCTCGCCGTTGAAGCAGTTCTACTTCAGCGACGAGCGTCACGCGATTTACGACGCGCGGCATAAAGGATCGCTCAACCACGACGTGAACATACAGATTGAAGGTCCCGCCGTCGCGCACATCGACAAAACCTTTGGCACGGTTTGGAGATCGACCGGCGAACCGCTCACAATGATCACCCCCAACGATATTCCTGCAAAAACAGGCGCGAATGCCGCTTCCGTTCAAGTGCTTCGGACCTTGCCGGGGCGCACTTTCAAAGGCACGGCGCCTTTGGAGGAAGACCTTCCTCACGGAGAGACCGGAATTTTGGAAGCCTACGAGCGGGCGATCAACAACGCGGAGCGCTACATCTACATCGAGAATCAATATTTTACCTCACCGGAGATCGTCAACGCGCTGATCGCCCGGCTGAAGGATCCTTCCAAGCCGAAGCTGCAGATTATTCTCGTGCTCAATTTCCGCCCCGATTTGCCCGGCTACCCCGATGAGCAAATCGAGATCGTCAGTCAATTGAGGGTCGCGGCCAATATCAACGGCCACCAGTTTGCAGTTTATACCATGTGGAGCAGGTCCGAGATCATCGGCGCTGGAGGGCAGAAGCGTTTCGAGATCATGCCGATCTACCTGCACAGCAAAATCGCGATCATCGACGATAAGTGGGCGACGGTAGGAAGCGCCAACCTCGACGGCACCTCGCTCAACTATCATCAGATCGGGCTGATCGCTACCGGTGCTATCGGCGACAAGTTGCTCGACAAACTCCAATTGGAAAATAACTTCGGCAAGTTTTTGTGGGAGCTGTTTTGGTATTTGTTTCTTTTTATCTTGAAGCAAATGGTTTTCAACCTGACGATCCTCGCCGCGATTCTTTTCGTCGCCTATAAATTGATCTTTGATTTCAAGGAAACATTGGAAACAATCCGCGAAACGCTCGGCGATATTTCAGACATTCCCCAATTGGTTAGAGAAGCCTTTACGCGCACGGCGCCGCACGCTCTCCCGCACCGGCCCCGCCAGCCGCCGCGCAGCGTCGAAATGAACCTGGTTATCTACAACGGCATCGCCGGCCAGCCTCAGACGGACGTGATCAAGGCCTTGCGCGAGCGGCTCTGGAAAGAACATCTCGGTCTTGAGTTTCTTCCCGCCGAAATGGAAAACGTGCCGGCGGATCCCGGCAATATGAATTGGGTCGAGACTTGGAATCGCCGCGCCGAGGACAACCTGCAGATGTTCAAGAACGAGCAAAGCGCGCTGGCGCATACTCCGAAAATCCTGCCGTGGAAGCCGGCAACCGACGCGGAGGAATATTTGCGCGCGCTGAAGATTCGCACCAAGGGATTGAGAAACCAGGCCCAGAAGTTCCTCTTCAAAGACTGCAAGGTCGAGGATAAAGCTCTCCTGCCATGGCCAATAATATAATTTACGGCGCAACGGCCGGCATCGGCCAGCTGCTCTCGTTCTTAAAGGAGATTCACGATGACGTCGCCGAAGCGAGGGCCTTGATCAATTTGATGGGCTGGGAGTTGCCGCCCGGCGTGGACGACATCGGCCTCGCGACGATCGACCTCGGAGATTTTCTCGAAAAGCTCGATGCGGTCATCGGCGCCTCGGACGAGGAATGGGAAGACGAGATCGCGGTCATCGGGCGGATCGCCGATTTGACCGGCGCGATCAACGCACTGGTGCAGACGGTCCACGCGCTCGCCGACGAACTGCCGACGAAACTGGCGTCGTTCGGCGATTACGTCGACCGAACGCAGATCCACAAACAACTGCCGCGGCGGCTGTTCGACTTCTTGCTAATAAACTATCTCGCGCAGAAAACCCCGCTCGGTTTCGCCGTTCTCAATTTGATGAATGTGATCGACTACCCGCATTTCGAGGCGGACCCCGAGAACTTTCAAGTCGAGCACGTGCGCGCGACCGTCAACTATCATCTTTTCAAAACTTTGGTCACCGATCCGGCGGCGCTCGCGGAAGAAGCTTACGGATGGGGCACGCCGCAATTCGCCGTAATGATTTTCTTGCGGCGTCTGAGCCAGCTCTTTCAGACCCTGGGGCTACGCAGCCGGATACAGCCGCTGGACCGGCGGGCCGAGGAAGTATGGGTGGAGACAACCCCTTCGGAAACGGAACCGATGCCGCAGCTCATTACTTTTATCCACGAAGAGCGCGGCAACATCGCCGGGCTACGGCTCGGCTTTTCGGTTTTCGGCGCGCGCCCGACTTCAGAGGGTGCGAGCGACGGTGGTCTGGGTTTCGCGCCGATCGTGCGCGGCGAAGTGAAAGCGAGCATCCCCTTTTTCCGGTTCGACGACACTTTCATTGATATCTCGGCCGCCGGCGATTTATTGAAGCGGCTCGCCATGATCCTCCGGCCGAATGAAGATCTGCAAGTTCGTGCTGGTGGCGGCGTGAGCGAGGCCATCACGGGCCGGTTCGCTTTGACTTTCCGGCACGGGTCACCGGAGGGCGCGCCGAAAACGCTCTTGAATTTTTTTCGCGGCTCGGGATTGCGCGCGCAGCAGATTTCCCTAACCGGCGGCATGGACAAACAGCCAGATCGTCCCGGCGTGAGTTTTCTGGAGTTAGCCTTGTTGGGTGGCCGCCTCGACTTCTCACTGGATGACGCCGATGGCTTTTTGCAGGACGCAATTACGCAAGAGCAGGTCGGTGCACCGTTCGATCTACGCATTGGCTGGACAAGCGCCAGGGGAATTTACTTTGAAGGCGGCTCCGGCGTGACGGTCACTTTGCCGGTGTACGCGAGCGTTGGTCGCCTGGCACTCAAGAGCGTTACCCTAACGCTCAACGTCGCGGACGATGGGCTTGGCCTCGAATCATCTTTAACCGGCGCGCTTAATTTGGGACCGTTGTCGATAACCGTCGAGCGATTGGGGGTGCAGCTTGACGTCTCGTTCGGTCAAGGGAACCTGGGAATTCTTGGACTGGACCCCCATTTCAAGCCTCCCACCGGCGTGGGCCTGGCGATTGATGCATCAGTGGTGGTGGGTGGGGGTTTTCTTCGCTTTGATCCGGGGAAGGGAGAGTATAGCGGGGTATTGCAACTGGAGATTGCCGAGAAGCTCGCAGTCAAAGCGATAGGCTTGTTGATGACGAAGATGCCGGGCGGCGCCAAGGGCTACTCGCTGATGGTGATCATCACGGCCGAAGACTTTGCACCGATCCAATTGGGCTATGGTTTTGTGCTGACGGGGATCGGCGGGTTGTTGGCGATCAACCGCACGTTCGACGAGGCCGCGCTGCGTGCCGGGCTCAAGAACCACACGCTCGACAGCGTGATGTTTCCCCAAGATCCGATCCGCAACGCCCCGCAGATTTTAAGCAACTTGAATAGAGTTTTCCCGCCCGCCAACGGCCACCATCTGTTTGGCCCGATGGCGCAGATCTCCTGGGGCACCCCGGCGCTGATCACTGCCGATCTCGGTGTCGTCTTGGAATTTGGCGCACGGCTACGGCTTTTGATTCTCGCCCAGGTGGTAGCGATTTTGCCCAAAAGGGAAAACGATTTGGTGCGGCTACAGATGGACGCTATCGGCGTGATCGATTTCGATCAAGGCACGGCCGCCCTCGACGCCACGCTCTACGATTCCCGGCTGCTCAAGAAATTCGTTTTGACCGGCGACATGGCGATGCGCATGAAATGGGAAGGCTCGCCCAATTTCGCGCTCGCCATCGGCGGATTGCATCCGGCGTTTAATCCGCCGGCGAATTTTCCCAAACTTGGGCGCATCGCCATCAATCTTTCGTCGGGTGACAACCCGCGCATTCGCTGCGAAGCGTATTTCGCGCTCACGGCCAACACCGTGCAATTCGGCGCCCGCGCTGAGCTCTACGCCTCCGCCTCTGGCTTCAGCATTCACGGCGGCATCGGCTTCGATGTCTTGATCCAGCTCGACCCCTTTCAATTTCTCGCCGAGTTCTACGCCCAGCTCCAGCTCAAGCGCGGCTCGAGCAATCTATTCAAGGTCAAAGTCCAAGGCGCGCTCGCCGGCCCGCGTCCGCTGCATGTCAAAGCCAAAGCGACGTTTGAGATTCTGTGGTGGGACGTTTCGATCCGCGTCGACAAGACGCTGGTCGGAGGAGAAAAGCCGCCACTGCCGGAACCCGTTGACGTGTTGCCGCGACTCAAAGAAGCGTTGGGCAATCCCGGCAACTGGGTAGGCCAGCTTCCCGCCGGCCAGCGTCCCATGGTCACCTTGCGTGAAAAGCCGAGAGCCGCGACCGAAGTGTTGCTCCATCCCCTTGGTACGCTGACGGTCAAACAGAGTGTGGTCCCGCTCGACATCGATATTTCCCGCTTCGGCCAGGCCGCGCCCGCGGGAGCACGCCGCTTCACGATCAGCAGCGTCAGCCTGGGCGGAGACAGCCAGACCCTTGAACCGGTCAAGGAGTTTTTCGCCCCGGCGCAGTTCTTCGAGATGAGCGACGACGAAAAACTTTCCCGGCCCTCTTTTGAGCCGATGGCCGCGGGGCTAAGCCTGGGCTCAAAAGAGTTTAGTTTCAGCGAAGACGACAACGATTGGCTTGAAGTCGAAGCGATCAAATTCGAGACGATAATCATGAACAAAGAGAAAAACGAATCGCGCCGCAGCGATCCGAACAATCTCTATCAATTGAGCGCAGAACTTTTTGGCAAGCAGGCGCGCTTCGGTGCTGCCGGCGCGGCCGCGATTCGCCGCAGCGGCAAAGCCAAATATCGTTCGGTGGTGGGAAAACACCGGATTGCCAAGGAAGGTTGGAGCATCGTGGCCACCGATAACTTAACGGTGGAACCTGTGCCTGGTATCACAGAAGCCAAGCCGGTGATCTATTCGGAAGCGGTGCAGGCGTTAAGAGACCTGAAACAGCTCGACCCTGTTAAAGCTGCCAGACTAAAAATCATGAGACTCTCGGAAATTGGTAATTAAGATGGAGTTCAAATCGGTCATGCCGTTCAAGCTCCCACCTCTTTCCACCTGCGCGACGGGGCTGTGTCGTAAAGTCATCTTGAGGCGAATCGCCGAAGGATCTCGTCTTTGTAAGCGGCAGGAGAGACAAGATTCTTCGCTGTCTCCATCAGAATGACATTTATGCGCTTTCTGCGATTGCGCCTTGTCGCAACGAGGATGAAAAAGGGCATCGGAACGGTTGGAGCTTTTGGAATCATTAGAGCGATAACGTCTCGTAGGGAAGGTCGTCATGGCTGAACCAACGTCCGCAAATTATGTGTTCCTGCCTTGGGTGCGGCAGGGGGCTGCATCCGGCATTCAGACTCCCGACAGCTTGGGCGCAAATCAAGCCGGAATCGTTTCAGTGCCCGTCAAACTGCGCATCAACAACACCGATGACATCGACCGGCAGGTGCGTCTGTATGGCCCCGGCGATGTTACCGGCATCGATCCGCAACAGGTGGTACGCACGGATCCGCGCCATCAGGCCACGGATTTCGAGCCGAACTATTTTCCGGCGATTGAATTTGATCGCCCGGATTTCCCTTGGCTTTTCACGCCGGCGCAGGCCAATGCCGACGGCAAGTTACGCCCATGGCTCTGCCTGGTGGTTGTGCGCAAACAGGACGGTGTTACGTTGCGCACCGGCCCTTTGCTTCCTGTGCTCGAAATAGATTCCGCGCGGGCAGAGCATGAATTGCCGGATTTAACGGATTCTTGGGCCTGGGTACACGCGCAGGTCGCCGGTGTCCAACGGAATGCCGATTCGCTGAAACAATCGTTGGCGGGCGACTCTGCGCTGACGGTGTCGCGGTTGTTGTGTCCGCGCCGGCTCGATCCGCTGACGGAATATCTGGCCTGTGTGGTGCCTGCGTTCGAACCGGGACGCAAAGCGGGCCTTGGTTTACAGGTTCAACCCGAGGACGAAAACGAATTGAAACCGGCCTGGATGGTGGCACAGCAATCTCCCGTCACGTTGCCCATCTATTTCCACTGGGAGTTTCGCACCGGTACGGGCGGTGATTTCGAAGCGCTGGTGGAATCGCTCGAAGCGCGTGATTCACGCGACCTGCCGACGGAAGTGGGCAAGCGGCAGATGGACGTCGGTCAACCCGGATTCAGCACCACGCCCCCGTTGCCATCGGAAACCGTGCTCGATCTTAAAGGGGCGTTGTGTCGCTTGGAAGCCACAACTACCGAATGGTCGGAAGAGATTCGAACACTCTTCCAGGGCGAGCTCAAAAAGATTCTCGATGCTCCGGCGCAGGCTATCTCTGAGGAGGGCGCAGACCCGCTGCTCGCGCCGCCGATCTACGGCTGTTGGCAGGCAGCGCGGCAAACGGTAGACATGACTCCCGCGCCGCCTGCATCGGTGACTTGGCTGGATGAACTCAATCTCGATCCTCGCCACCGAGCCATCGCCGCGCTCGGCACAGCAGTCGTGCAAACTCAACAAGAGCCGCTGATGGCCTCGGCGTGGGAACAGCTCGGCGAAATCGAGCGGATCAATCAAATGCAGCGTCTGGCCCAGCTCGGCCGCGCCGTCAATGCGGTTTACCATTCCAGACACTTCAGGCAATTCTCCGAGGAGACACTGTTGAAAGTCATTGGTTCGGCGCAATCGCGCGTCGTCATCGATTCCAGCAGCGACAACACGCGCATGTTGTTGTCGCAAAGGATTGCACAATCCACCATTCCGGCCAGAGCCATTTCAGCGCCATTGCGCCGGCTGACGAGTCCGCGCGGCGTCATCAGCAGCCGCTTCCGGAACGACAGCGCGGCGCCCATTGCCATTGTTGCCAAGTTGAACACGACATCCATTGTCCCGTTGGAGAAGAAGGAAGCCGGTTTGGTGACGCTCAACCAGGTTTCGGATAATCAAAGCGGGACGTTCGCCGGGCAGATAAAGCAAACCGTTCGCTTCGAGAATGCGACCAACGCGCTCGAAACCACGCCGCCGCTGGGCGATTTTAAAATTGTTCCCGAGGATGCGCCGCTGCGCACGCTGCTGGACTTCACGCCGGGACTGCCGGCCAATAGCGCTGACGCGCAGGCGTTTCGCAATGTGGCGAAAGAGCATCAGGCTTACCTGGAGAAAACATTCATGTCTACGGCGACTTCCACGGCGTTGGTTCGGATGAATCTCCTCGCTACCAAAGCGCAGCTGCTGCAAAGCGTCGACCCCGAGAAGACAATCAGCGCGCGGGTGCAAGCTTCGCTGATCATAGCCGGCGGGACGGAGTCGCGCGCCGATCCGCTCGAGCCGATCCTCGATGCGCCGGACTTCCCGCAACCGATGTACGAAGCGCTACGCGACCTCTCGCAGGATTTTCTGTTTCCCGGTTTGGAGAAGGTGCCGGCGAACACCGTCACCTTGCTTGAGACCAACCCAAAATTCGTCGAATCGTTCCTGGTCGGACTCAACGCTGAAATGAGCCGTGAACTGCTCTGGCGCAATTATCCGACCGATCAGCGCGGCACGTATTTTCGTCAGTTCTGGGATACATCGGCCGGCAGTGATCAACCGGACATCGATAGGATTAACCAATGGCCCGACCGCAAGCTCGGCGAGAATGCCGGCGCGGGCGAACAATTGGTGCTGCTCATTCGCGGCGAGCTGCTGCGACGGTATCCGAACTCGGTGATCTATGCTGTGGCGGCGAAGCGAGAACAAGATCAGCTTGAGCTGTCCGCCCCGGCCGTGGAAAGCCATCCGATCTTTCGCGGCACGCTGAAACCCGACGTCACGTTTCTGGGTTTTGCGTTGACCGAGAAAGAAGCCATCGCCGACCCCGGCTGGTTCTTCGTCATACAGGAACAGCCAACCGAGCCGCGCTTCGGGATGGACGTTGCGAACTTCGCGAAGCCGCTGCCTGACTTAGAGACCTGGAATGATCTAAGCTGGCGGCACCTCGCTAATACCGAAGCCGAATTGAAGGCTCTCTCGCACGCCTCGACCAAAACGACGCTGCCGGACGTTGTGGACAAGGCGAAGTGGGGCAAAAACTCCGCGCACCAGGCTTACATCACGCTGCAGCGCCCTGTGCGCATCGCGATTCATGCGAAAGAAATGATCAAACAAGGCTCGACGTGATTCATGCGTACTCCTAATCCTGACATTCCAAACATTCCCAACACGCCCGAAGTCGCGATGCAGCTATCGTTTGGTCCAGCGCGTCCACTCGTGTTGTTCCCGGTGCGGTTGGAAACGCGGTTCTTTACTCTGGTCGACGGCAGTTCCGAGCTGCGCGTGCGCGTCTACCCCGATATGGTGCATATCGATACCCACGAGCCCGAGCTGACCGCCGACGAGCTTGCCTGGGGGCGGCATTTCTGGGAACAGACGTGGCGCGCGGCGAACGACGAAGAACGCGGAAAAACCGCCTGGCGCCAGTTGGCCGACCGTTTCGATCCGCCGCGCGCGGCGTGGATCGCGCGCGCGCTCAAACCGCTGAATCCCGAAGACCGCCCGTCGGATCCGATCGCCGTCGATCAGCCGCTGCCGAAACCGCCGCGCTTTCCGTCTCCTGCGACCAATAGCGAGTCGTGGACGCGCGCACCGGCGGCGCGCGTATTGCCGAATCAGTGGATCGTGCTGGGTTACAAAAACGGCCGGCTGGTCGTGAACGTCAAAGGAGGATTGATTTCGGACACGCTGGCGACCGGTCCGGATCCTTCGCCGTCGGCCAACGTTGACCCACTCGGGATCGATGCCGGCATGAAGTGGATGGTGGATTTCGACGCGGCGGAAAACGTCGGCATGGGGATTCGCGCAAAACTGACAAGAGAGGATGCCGCGGCGGGATTGGATTTTGTTTTGGTGATGGGCATCAAAGATTCGCTCGACCGGACGACAGATTGGACGCCGCATCTGGCGGAATTGCTCGACGCGCACCATTACACCGATGGGTTAAGTTTCGTGCCGGAAGGCACACCTTCCAATAACACGGCGGATGCGCCTTCCGGCTTCAGCTCCAGAGATCCCGGCCATGAAGCGAGCTATCTCGCCGAACGCGCTGCTCCGGCGTTTCAACCCGGCGATGGCTCGAATGCCGATGTGCTGACAAAAGCATTGGGATTGCCGAATGCCGGTCAGGTTTTTGCCAACCTTCCCAATGCGATGACCAAGGAGCAGCTCGACGCGCGCCACATGAACACGGCTTTATGGCAGGCGACGTGGGGCTACTTCCTGTTGCAGATGCTCGGTATCGGCGCAGACAATGAAAGCCCGCTCAGCGACGATGACATCGCCTGGGCGCGCAGCCATTTCATCGATTACGTGCGCGCGAGCGGGCCGCTGCCGGCATTGCGCATCGGCAAGCAGCCCTATGGCATTCTTCCCGTGACCTCGCTCAACGCCTGGCAGGCGCCGGCCGATCAACAGAACCAATTCGCGCGCGACGTCGCGCTGCGGGATTTTCTAATCCGTCTACGCGATCTATGGCGGCGTAATTTTCCGGAAGTGCCGCGCCTCGGCCGGAGTGAGGATTTCGATCAGGAAAAAGGCATCGACAAAGACTTGGCCGAGGTCCTGAGCATGGACGGACGGTCGTCTAGCTACTCGATTCGAAACTTGATGGGCCGCCACTATCTGGAACACCTATGGGTGTTTTTGAGCGCCGAATTTTTTTTGGATGTCTGGGGCGCCGTTGTCGACGAGCCACCTCCGGAGCCGCAGGCTCCGGAGGACGAGGAGCCTCCGCCGGACTTGTCTCCGCAGGAAAGGATCGCTTGGATCCGCGCCCGGCAGCAGGAAAGGCTCGCTTTCACACGGGCGCATCAGCGATGGGTCGGGTTAATAGAGGCACGCCGGCAAAGGCTCGCTATGATCACTGCCAAGCGGGCCTCTGGATCCGCCTGGTCGGCCATACACGACCAGCGCACTGTTGCCTTGTTGCAAAAGCTGGGTGTGACTTGGACACCGCGGCTAGCGCATGGCGTGTTTGCGCCGCGCGTCGCGAACCTCACAGGAGGGTTGGTGCAAGCAGGGCAGGTGGCGGAAAATTCGCCGCTCACCCCGAACTACATCGAAGCGCTGCTCGCCGCGCAAGACCTCGACGCGATTCGTCACGAAACAATTCTACAACCGCCGCCGCGCACGCTTCTGTACCTGCTGCTCCGCCATTCGATGCTGCTCGAATACGCGGCTGCCGCCTCGCGGCTGCTGATTCAGCGAGGATTGCTGCAATCCTCGCTGCGCCGCGAGCCGGAGCTGGTGGATCTACCCCTGGGACAATTGATGCAAACCGTCTGGCGGCAGATGGCGACGAAGATCACCGTGCAGGGCGTTCAGGATCCAATGGAGCTCGGAAAATATCTGCTCGGCTTTACGCCCTCCGGCGAACCCGACGTCGGCCAGGAACCCGAACTTAAAGTGCTGAGCGAATTCCGCACCAGCCTGGCGCACCTGAAGTCGCTCGATTCCGCCAGACTTGAACAGTTGATGACTGGCACGCTCGATCTGTGCTCCTACCGGCTCGATGCGTGGATCACTTCGTTTGCGACCAAGCGATTGGCCGAGATGCGCAAGATGAATCCGGCCGGCGTGCTGTTCGGCGGCTACGGCTGGGTGATGAATCTGCAGCCCGCGGCCGCAACAATCCCAATCGTCGCCCCGACGGCCGGAGAATCCGAACCGGTATTTCAGTTGGCGAACAATCCCGGATTCATTCACGCGCCATCGCTGGCGCAAGCCACGACGGCGGCCGTGCTGCGGAGCGGTCATCTTGCTCACGCCGGCAATCAAATGCCGAATGACCTGCTAGCCATCGATCTGTCGTCGGAGCGTCTGCGGTTAGCGACCTGGCTGCTCGACGGCGTTAGACAAGGGCAGCCGCTGGGCGCGTTGCTGGGTTACCGATTCGAGCGCCGTTTGCAGGAAGCTAAAAAGCCGCAATTCATTTCGTTTTTCCGCGAACTGGCACCTCTAGTGGCGCGAAAGCTCGAGCAAACCGATCAACCGGTCGAAGCCATCGCCGCCAACAACGTCGTGGATGGCCTTGAGCTGCAGCGTCGCTGGTTGGCTGTGCGCAAGGGTACTGACGCGCTCAAGGAGCTTTTTAACCCGCTTCAGAAAAGGCCACCGCAGCCTGAACTGGAAAACGCAAAATCCGTTTTGGAAACTGAGCTGGACGGACTGGCCGATTCCGTCGACGCCGTCAGCGATGCGCTGATGGCCGAAAGCATGTATCAGGTCGTGAGCGGAAATCCGGTGCGCGCCGCCATGACGGTGGAATCCATCGCGGGCGGCGAAACGCCGCCGCCCGAACTTGAAGTCGCACGGACGCCGCGCACCGGCATCGCACTGACGCATCGGCTAGTAACCTTGTTCAGCGGTGATCCGCAGCTCCCGTTCGAATGGGCGTCATCCCAGGAATCTTTTCGCGCCAACGCCGAGCCGCAATTGAACGCTTGGGCGGCCAAACTGCTCGGTAATCCAGCGAGTGTGCGCTGCGCGGTTGAGCGGATTGAACCGACGACCGGACAGGTTTTGGAGACGAAAGAGATCCGCCTTAACGAACTGCGCCTTGCGCCGCTCGATTTCATTTATGCCGTTGAAGGCGGAGAAGGCGGGCAGCAGGCGGAGATCGAACAACGCATCTTCTATACGATCATGCGACAGCCGAACGCCTTCGCGCCCGGTTCGCTGCTGCGCGTTAATACCGACCGCAAACCGGAATGGTCGGCCGGTGAGTTGGGATACGGAGAGTTCAGCGAGTTGTTGCGGACAGCGCGCAAACTGATTACCGGCGCGCGCGGAATTGACGCTGACGATTTGAACTTGCCGGAGCGAAGCGCGGATTCCGGCTTGGACGTTGTCGAGTTAGAAACTCGTGCGGCCAACGCCGAGGAGTCGCTGCGCCGGACGACCAACGACTTCCAACAATTTAGCGCGCCGAACACGGCTAACCCGGAGGCATTGCGGGAATTGATTGCGCGTTCCGCTGGCTTCGGCGTGGCCGGCGCCGTGCCGCTTTCCGCTGGTGGCGATTCTCCAGCGGAGCGCCACATACTGCTCACGCAGGCGGGCTCGATCCAAAAAGAGTTGGCGCAACGGGTCGCGCAACTGACGGTGCTCCCCACCGATCCTAACCCTAATGCGGCGACGGTTGAACAGCGGCGCGATCACGCTATGGCGCGGCTGCGCCTTGTCTTTGGCAAAATGTTTGTTGTACTGCCTCGTTTCACTTCGGTGAATGGCGCTGAACTCGAGCAAGCGCTTGCCGACAGCGCGAAGATACAAGGTGGCGATCCGCTTGTTTCTACCACCTGGTTCCAACGAATGGCGCGCGTGCGCGAAGGCGTAGCACGGCTCCATGCCGTGCTTAGTTATTCCGAAGCGCTCAAGACTGGAGAAAAACTCAAATTGACCATCGCGCAGCTTCCGTACAACGCCAATGATCGCTGGGTCGGCTTACCACTCCAAGCCGGGATGAGCATGGCGGGCGGAAAACTTTCCCTCGCCGTGCAATCCGCCGCGCCGGTTGACGTGCGCCGGCCGCTGGCCGGGCTGCTCATCGACGAATGGGTGGAAGTCGTGCCGGGTGCGAAAGAGACTACCGGCATCTCGTTTCAGTACGATCAACCGAACGCCGCCCCACCTCAAACGATTCTGGTCGCCGTGCCGCCGCAGGTCGATTTGCCTTGGACGGTCTGGTCGCTGCAACAGGTGCTGCTGGAAACTCTCGATCTGGCAAGAATTCGCGCCGTCGACCCCGACGCGCTGGATGAAGTCGGGCATTACCTGCCGGCTTTGTATTTTGCTTGCAACACGTCCGGCCATACCGTTTCCACTGATTTCACACCGATCAAGTAGAGGGAATAATGCCATCGATCACCAGTTGGATGCGGCTCGAGCCGCGCAGCCGCGATGCCGAGATGAATACCAGTTTGCAAGCGAGGATCTACGATCCTCTCTGGCTGTTGGCGCGACAATGGCAGTTCGGAGAGTTCCAGGGAGAAGACAACGGCTCGCCGGTGATGGCACGTTGGCGCGCCGAATCGGCGCCGCTGACCCGGTATCATTCGGGAGCCATTCCGCCAACCACCAGAGTCGACGCTCCGAACTATGACGGCAGCCGCATGCCACTCGAAACTCTGGTGGAGCGAGAACCAGTTCGTTCGGCAGCAGATCAAACAGCGCAGCAGGAAAAGCTAAGGCTGGCCGCGGATGCGGGCCAGCAGTTCTTACGCATGCTCGAACTGCAGCCGCTGTCGCGTGATTACCGCGAGGCGTTCATCGCCGAATATCCATTTCCGACATTGACGGTGGAGCAACGCGCCACCCTTGATCGCGACAGCCTCGGCTTCTTTGATCTGATGGCATCACGCGTCCCGGACGGTCGGCGGCTTTATGCCGCCTTCCGTTCGGCGGACGCGGGCGGAATTGCCATCGCCCCCGTTCTGCATATTGCTTCGCCCGATTTGGCGGAAGTCGAAAAGGCCGCGCGGCTCTGGCTGCAATGGTATGAGACACTTTTCAGCGAGCCCGATGTAAACAATTCATCGTGGTTGCCGGAGCGCATGGAGTATGCGTTTTCGGTGGCAACTCGGCTCAGCGACGGCGAGTGCACACTGACCGCGCAGGAATATTTTGACGGTCATCTGGACTGGTACAGCTTCGATGCCAATCCTGAGGTGAGCCTCGGAGCCGGGACGGACAATCCTTCGAGGGAAATTACGCACTCGGTCATTCCGGCACCCGTCAGCTTTCGCGGCATGCCGGCGGCGCGGTTCTGGGAATTTGAAGACGCCCAGGTGGATTTCGGCTCGGTGGACGCCGGGCCGACCGACTTGGCGCGCATGCTGCTGGTCGAATTTGCACTGGATTACGGCAATGACTGGTTTGTCGTACCTATTGACCTGGACGTGGGATTTGTCTACCGGACCCGTTCCTTAATCATCACCAATACATTCGGTGATCGTACATTGATAAAGTCCTCGAGCGAATTGGGCGAGCCCCACTCCACGTGGCGAATGTTCCAGCATTCTTACACGCGGGAGAGCGGAATCACAAAGCCGGCAATGAATCTGTTTTTCCTGCCGCCATCGCTCCTCAAGAGTATGGAGAGCCGGCCCATTGAAGAGGTGCTGCTCTTGCGTGACGAAATGGCCAATCTGGCGTGGGCGGTTGAGCGGCTGATCGAAAGCCCCGCCGAGCGGCCACTCAGTCGATTTGAAACCTACTTGGAAAAGAAACGGCGGAATGAACTGAGAACCGCGGATAAGGCTGCATCGGCAGCCGGACCGCTGCGCTATCGTCTTTCGACGGAAATCCCTGATTACTGGATCCCGCTCGTGCCGGCACGTGTGGGAGAAGGGCTGCGTCTGAAACGTGGTGCCGTGCTCAAAACAGATGGCTCTCCGGAGCCGGTCACCGCAAAGGGCCTTATCTTGACGCCTGATCCTGGTCGAGCGCTGGAGATGTACGAAGAAGAAGTGCCGCGCGAAGGCGTGCGTATCACACGAAACTACCAATACACCAGGTGGTTCGACGGCTCGACGCATGTATGGATCGGACGGCGTAAACAGATTGGCCGGGGCGAAGGATCGAGTGGCCTTCGTTTCGACGTTCTTGCGAATGGACCCTGATCGCGATGCGGGCCAGTTCTGGAAACTGCCTAGCATCATTTCTGGCGGCATAGGTTTTAGTCTCACAGCCAACTCCTGCGACAGTATAATTGCATTAGCGGGCGCATTCGCGTTGCACCCCGACAAAGAACGGGAGCGTCATCAAGGGAGACCCGGACCGGGGTTAGGTCTGACTCGTAGTTGCGCACACGGATGTTATGGAAGCCGTCGCGGTTGACGAGAGTCACCTTCACGGCCTCTGGGCCACATCCGAGTTCGTCGAGTTGCGGGCCGCGCCAGCCGCGCTCCAGAGGCCAGCAAAGCCGCCTCCCGCACGAGGATTCGTCTCACGCTCATGAGGCACTCTCCCAAGAGCCTAACGCTAAAAGATCACCGCGGCGGGTTTACGCTCACGCCGTTATGACCGTCGCATTCGCTTCATCCGGTGATCTACTCGACTTTGTGCTCTTTATGCTTTTTACTTTGCCACAACTTTGCCAGAACTATTTGTTCGAATGTGTTCCAATCGGTAAATTGAGCGAGAGCCAAACGCCTTCAGACGCTTGGATTCATTCAGTTGACGACCAATGGTGACCGGCCAGCACGCACGTGGCGGTGCTGATCTGCGCAGCTCCACCTTTGTCAGTGAGCAAGCCGGACAGGATTTCCTCTCGAATAGACTGTTCCCTGGGTTTGAGAACACCGTCAGAACGGCGCTGTGCGATGCCCGCTAAACCGTGTCTGAACGCGTTCTGGTTTCCTGGTGGGCCGGATCTGCCGCGTATGCCTGCCGTGTCCCTACAGCATAGCGGACATACGCGGTTTTTGCGTGCGGATTGGCGGGATTCGATTTGTCAGACGCAGCGCAATAGTTACTGCGCAGGCACGGTCAGATTTGCCGGTGCTCGCGGCGGCCTTCTTGTCCTGCCGCTTTGCCACATATTCTGTCACGCGGTCGCTCGGAATCTCGATGGCCTTATCAGGACCAAAGAATTCACGCAGATGATTGATGGCATCTTCAACTCGGGCCAGTGATCTCCCGACCATTGGCTCCCTCTCATGCGGCGCACTGCATGAGAGGGGTGGGCGGAAAACCCCAGCCTGCTAGCCGGCGTGGGCCAGTGACACACCCGTCTGCCGGACGTGGTCAGGCGTCTTTGGCCACCACAATGCGACGGGCACGAGTGCAATCGGTATGATCATGATCCGCACCATGAACCAGGCGTGAAGCAACGTGTGCGTGGGCAGGAGCAGCACCCAACCAACCGGCACCAGCGATAACGCCAGGAGAATCGCACGGTCCTGACCGTTGACATTGCGCCGTTGCCGCCACGCCATGCCGGCAGCAGCCATCCACCCGATCGCCGTGGCAGCCATCAGTCCGTAGCCCGCTGCGGCATACCCGGCAGTGAGCACGCGGGTTTCCTGCAACATCCGAACGAACGGTGCCATCAGGGAAGCGGAGCTTCCCTCGGACGTCGGCAGGCCACTATACATCTGGAGGTGCCCGAGAAATGCGGCAGCCGCCTGAGGCTCTGCCAGGATCACCGCTAAGCACTGCTTGATCAGTACGGTGAGCACGGCCGAGAGGCAGAAGGCGCCCAGCGCTGCGCCGACCGACACGGCGGCAGCCATCCCAGCCGGCTGGTGCTCATCTCGCGCCGCAGCCAGCGTGAGTGCGCCCAGCCAAGCGAACGCGATGGGTAGTTGCCCTGTCAACATCTCAAAAAACACGACCGTCGCTCCGTACGTCGATCCGAAGAGCACAAGGGTCTCAAGCCTGACGGTTATTCTCGGCCAAGCCGGTATGACCGCGAGGGCAGCAATCAGGAAGGTATCACCGGGGCCGAACGTGAATTCCCGCGCAAAACGAGGCACCGCCCAGAGCGTTGCTGCCGTCACCGCGATCATGAGCCCCGTCCGGCGCGTGCGAGCCCCGCCATGGGCGGTTGCCAAAGCGAGCAGGCCAAGCGCGAGCCCGACACAGGCCAGGAGCAGTCGACGGAAGTGCTGCACCTCCATCACGCGGAGCGCCAAGGCGGTCACGACATTGTACCCATGCCAGTAACGTGCGTATCCCTCACCCACAATGGTGCCCGAGGTCACGGTGTCCGGCTTCAGGCCCTGTTCAACCATGTCGCGTAACACGTCACACGGATGGCGCCAATCCTCACGATAGTAGACCGCGGGCGCGAGAGCTCGTTTGAGCCGCGATGAAGCGGGGTTCAGGAGCATTTGCAGCACGACGCAGTCATTCCGAGCGAGATGCGGCTGCAAGACCACGGCGCCACTGGCGTGGAACGTGATGCGTGCCAGGATCGTTGCGGGATGCGGCTGCACAAGCAGCATCAATGCGAAGAACAAGACGTTCGCGAGACATGACACGGCGCAGATGCGTAGCAGCAGCCGGCGCATGCTGCATCTGTTAGGCGGCATGGGAAGCTCCCCCCCGCGCTATTCCCCCCGCCGCGGTGCCTGTCCCGACCGTGCGCCGTGGCGAGTACGCGGTCACTCCACTGAGAATAAGGAAGCTATGTGGTAGAGGCTCTTGCTCGACGAGGCGATTGAGCTGCATGTCGAGAGCACACGTGACTGTGGGCGGTCGGCCGGAGCGCGGGCGGCCAACAGGGCCAGGGGCCCCTGCCTGGGCAAAGTGATGGGCCCATGTGCTGAGGGTCGAAGAAGGAAACGCACGTGTGTCGGAGCCCGTATGCAGGCGAGTGCCTTTGACCACTTCATGGACCGCTTGGGCGCGCCGGAAGACACGGGGGTCTTTCGTCTGCTTCAACACAGTATGCAGGGTTGCGAGGGCGTCATCGGGAAAGTGGAGCTGGAGGGTTCGCATGATGGTCGTCTCCAGGAAAAACTACTACAAAAATCTACTGGGGCACATAGCCCATTAATCCTCTTATTGGAACAAAGACTTTTCGACTCCAATTTCTCTGGAGCTGCTCTCGCTGCAGTCGATGTAACCGAGCTTTGAGTCCAGCTTGGGGCAACACTTATGATGTTTGCGCCGAACATGGCAGTTTGCACTAGCTCAAAATCGACATGAAAAACGTAACATTCTGTATCGCCCTGACGGTAGGGGCATTGACGTGGTTCATTATCCTTTGGGCTCTTGCTGTGGCGGCCAACCGGTCGAACACGCCAGAGCCATCGCCGACGAAAATGAGCGGTGGTGCTGGCGATCATGACCAAACGGAACAGCCGCAATCCGATGGCGTTCGCGGTCGAGAAGGTGGCGGTGGCCGGGAATACGATCTGCATGACTTACAGTGGGCAAAATGCGTTCGGAGACTATACCGGGGAGCAGGCGCTGATAGACAAGAACACTAACGAGCTGTGGTACAGCGCCCAAGACGGCTTTATTGCTCGGAACATCAAGTGTCCGTCGCAGTTCTTCGGGAAGAGCGGCATATCATCGAGTACTATCGTCGCGGTAAAAGAGATCCACTTTGCCATAACTTTGCCAGAACTATCTGCGCGAATGTGTCTCAATCGGCAAATAGAGCCGCCGCGCAGCGGCTCCAGACGCTTGGATTCATTCATTTGACGACACATAGTGACACATAGTCCCGGTACCAGCAGAGGACTGAAAATCCTCGTGTCGGCGGTTCAATCCCGTCCCTGGCCACATTTTTACTTCTTTACATCCAACCAGTTAGATTTCTGCTCGCGTTGCGCAAGTGCATTTTCGCCGTCTACTTTGCCAATCGCAAAAAATTCATCGGGTTTTCGTAAAATTTAGACTAGTATATTTCAGTCAATGACGCGCGGTGCATTCGCTGAAATTAGACCGAAGCGAACTGGGTGTATCGCAGCTTAATTTCTTGTGCAATGGAACTGTTGCGTCTTACAGTTCAGTGCTGCGGCGTAGTGTGCTGTGCAGGTATGTTGGTGATATACTGACCAGGTATTTTGGAAAAACCGTGGATGAAAACTAATTGACAAGTTGTTTGTCGAAAAGATAAAGCTCGGGCAACTGTGATTTTTGGATTCGGTAATATACTGGTCAGTATGCGAACGGCGACGTCGCGCTGCGGTTTCAATCGGCGCCCGTGGCCGCCGTCGCTGAGCTTGGGTCGTTAGGTGCCCAGAAGGCTTACAAGTCGGGCAGAGGGATCGCCGGTGAGAAGGGAAGGATCATGACCAGCCGATACGAGGAGGCTTACGCGCGCTCACTCAACGACCCCGAGCGGTTTTGGGCCGAGGCCGGAGATGAGATCCATTGGTACAAGAAGTGGGACAAAGTCCTCGATGATTCGAACAAGCCCTTCTACCGGTGGTTCGTCGGCGGCAAGGTCAACACCTGCTACAACGCCGTCGATCGGCACATCGAGAACGGGCGCGGGGAACAGCTGGCGCTGATCTACGACAGCCCGGTCACGGACACGATCAAGTCTTACACCTTCCGTGCGCTTCGGGATGAGATCGCCAGGTGCGCGGGGGCGCTCGCTGCGCTGGGCGTCTCGAAGGGTGACCGGGTCATCATCTATATGCCGATGATCCCCGAAGCCGTGATAGCCATGCTTGCGGTTGCACGACTCGGCGCCATTCACTCGGTGGTCTTCGGCGGCTTTGCATCGAACGAGCTAGCCGTTCGAATCGACGACGCCAAGCCGAAGCTCGTCATCTCAGCGTCCTGTGGCGTCGAGCCTGGCCGGATCGTGGCCTACAAGCAACTCCTCGACTCCGCCATCGCGACGGCCGGGCACAAGCCCGAGCGTTGCATCGTCTACCAGCGTCGGATGGAGCGTGCAGCGCTCGTGCAGGGTCGGGATCTCGACTGGAACGAGGTCATGGCCGGCGCGAGGCCGCATGACTGCGTGCCGGTTGATGCCAACGACCCGCTCTACATCCTCTACACCTCGGGCACGACGGGCCAACCGAAGGGCATCGTGCGTGATAATGGAGGGCACCTGGTGGCGCTGGACTGGACCATGAGGCATGTCTACGGTGTCGACCCGGGGGAGGTGTACTGGGCTGCCTCCGACATCGGCTGGGTGGTGGGGCATTCCTACATCGTCTACGGGCCTCTCATTCGCGGCTGCACCACGCTGTTGTTCGAGGGCAAGCCGGTCGGGTCGCCAGATGCCGGCGTGTTCTGGCGTGTGATCTCGCAGCACAAGGTCGCGTGTCTTTTCACGGCGCCGACCGCCTTCCGAGCGATCAAGCGCGAAGACCCGAACGGCGATTTCATCAAGGAGTACGATCTCTCGAGGTTTCGGACGCTGTTCTTGGCCGGCGAGCGTCTCGATTCTGCCACGCTCCGCTGGGCACAGGAGAAGCTCGAGGTGCCGGTGCTCGACCACTGGTGGCAAACCGAGACCGGCTGGGCCATCTGCGCGAACTGCGTCGGGCTCGGGATGTTGCCGGTCAAGCCGGGCTCGCCGACCAAGCCGGTGCCCGGGTGGGATGTCCAGGTTCTGGATCGGAGAGGCAAGCCCGCCAAGGCTGGTGACATGGGCGCGCTGGCCTGCAGGCTCCCGCTTCCGCCCGGGACTTTGACGACACTCTGGAACGCCGATTCACGCTACCAGGAGTCCTACCTCGCGGAGTATCCGGGTTACTACAAGACGGGTGACGCCGGCTTCATTGATGAAGACGGATATGTGTTCGTCATGACCCGGATCGACGATGTCATCAACGTCTCCGGGCATCGGCTCTCGACGGGGGCGATGGAGGAGATTCTCGCCGCGCACCCGGACGTCGCCGAGTGCGCGGTGATCGGTGTCGCCGACCCGCTCAAGGGCCAGGTTCCTCTGGGCTTCCTCGTGCTTAAGGTAGGCGTGGATCGCAGCCGGACCAGTGAGATCGTGAGCGAGGTCGTGCAGATGGTGCGCGAGAGGATCGGAGCGGTCGCGACGTTCAAGACCGCAACCGTGATCAAGCGGCTGCCCAAGACGCGTTCGGGGAAGATCCTGCGCGGCATCATGCAGAAGATCGCCGACTCCGAGGAGTACAAGATGCCGGCCACGATCGACGACCCAACAATCCTCCAGGAGATCGAGAAAGCACTCAAGGAGCTCGGATACGCCAAGGGCGCGTGATCGGTACGGCGAGGTGAGCGACCAAGAGTCCATACGGGTGAATCATGACTCCAGCGGCACCTACGATACGAACTCGTCGAGGCTGGCACCTAACCAGAGCGATGGAGCCGACGGCGCTTCTCGCCGCGGCTCATCGCCAACTCGTTAGACCGCCTGGTGAAGGACTGGATGTTTCCAAAGGAGCTGACGCGCCGAAGCTTTCAGGCCTCGAATGGCGAGTTCGGCTGGAGCCGCGAGGATGCACGTATTGCGATTTCCATCTTTTCACCCGCCTCTTGCAGCATCGATTCGTCGGCAATCGCATAGCGCCGGTAAATCGATTCGGTCTTGTGGCCAACCATTTCATCGCGGCGGATCGGGAAATCTCCGGCGCGTTCTAAGTCGCGGACGGAATGATGCGACCCCTCGCTTTCTCCAGTGCTTTGGTATGTTCCAGTTGTCGCTCGATGATTTCACGTAGCGCGCGTTACAGGAGTGGTGGGACGGGAATAAGCACCAGCACAGATGAGATTAGAAGCTATTTTTTCTTCCGCTTTTCTCGCTTGGATTTGAAAGGACGTCTTATGATTTCCTCCACGATTTCTTGCGCTAGCCGATCGTTGTCGGTGAGATTTTTTACCTGAGGGAAGACTAACGGCTGCCCTATACTCCAGTCGGTAGCCTTTCTCTTTGACGTTGCAATTCTCTTCTTTGCTTTTTTGGCCATGCCATCAGCATGACATAGCTAGACGCTTTGTCCATCCCTCGCTTTCCTCGACCGATTTTCTCATAGAATTGTCTGTTGTCGATTGACGATGGCAGAGGGCTGGTCAATCATCATTCTGCGTATCTGCCGTCGTAATTGGACTGGTCTCGTGTGAATTATCGCCGTTCCCATCCGTCCTCTCCTTGATGATCTCCTGAAGCGACTCTAGTTGGGTGACTCTTTCCATGCCGAAGCGCGGAGATTGGACGACAACGAGCCGACGAGCGGCCTTTTGTAGCCATCCAATTGAGCCAGCGCCTTGGAGGTTTTGCCGGTCATGGTGCGCGCATCGCAGAAATATACTGCTCGTTCGTCGCGTCGCTACCCCGACTGTTTTTAATTAAAGGACTTTCCGGACTTTGCAGAGCTCGGTTTGTAGTACTGTGTTCCAGCGAGAAGGAACGAGCCAGACAATGCTTGAACGGATTTTGAGCCGCATTCGCACGAAAGAACTTCCCATGGAGTGGCCGCTTTCGCGCCTTCGACCACCATCTGACCAAACCGATTAATCATCAATTGCTGGCTAGAATATTGAGCGAAGCTTGGGTTGCTGAAGAGTTTTCCACATTGCCGTATTCGTTTTGACCGGCAACCGCGGAGTCGGGTCGGAAACCCCACGCCGGCGGCCTTTGCCGATATTAAACCCGTTACAATGTAACCCGCTGAAAGGTTCTAGACGGATTCTCGCTAGTATTTCGGTGTCTTCCCCGATCCCTGCAACATGTTTGGACGCCGCTACGATGTCCTTGCGGTGCGCTCTGATCTGCTCAGTCGAGCAGGTCCTTGGGGACATTGCCGCCATTGGCAGCGATGCGGGCAAGCACGGTCTTGTGCAGCCACATGTTCATCTTAGCAGAGTCCTGCATAAGATCGGCGGGGCAGCCCAGCTCAGTGGCCAACTCCTTGCGCGCGCTGAGGCTGCTGTCAATGTCGAGCAGCTTTAGTAGGTCGACGATGGAAGTGCGCCAGTTAAGCTTCTGCGGGTTAGCCGCTGCGCGCTTCTCCAGTTGTGCGACGACATCGACGACCGCAACCGGCTTGGGAGCTGATGAAGCGGTCGGGGGCGTGCTTGAGCTGGTGGGCGTCGTGCCGGATGTCGGGATAGTAGTCGGGTTTTCGGCAGTGCCGCCGAAGCCCAGTTTCGCGAGAATCTTGTCGAAGAATCCCATAGTGATCTCCTTTAGTTAGCGTGAGTACTAACTCACAAGTGAAACGCAAACGGCATACCAACAAGTAATGCAAGAAAAGCGCTGCTAGATGTTTGTCCAACTCGCAAAATGTCAGAGAACTTAGGACAGCTTCGAGAGTTTTCCTTCAGACGTTTATCTAACAAAAATCTATCCGTCACGTCGGCACTTCTCCGCTCGCCGCAACATTCAACGAGCGGCGTTCACATTTCCCGATTGACGCGACCGACCACCTGAAGTAAAAGTCAGCTCTCAGCTGCTGGGGAAGCCGTAGTCACGGCGTAACCCGACTCTGTCAACCTTTTAGTTTCTCCCGCGACCAAAAGATATTGAAGCTACTGTCTCAATGCATCGTCGTCACCAAGGACTGGGTCGTACCCAATGCCGACGCGAGTTTCCGACTCTAGTACGCGCCGCTGAGAATTATTTCGGAAGTTGGGGTAGAGCTTGCTACGGCAGGCCGGGATTGATGCAAATCTGACGTAGCGAAAGACTAAAAACGAGTTAAGTTAATGGTCAGCGCGTTTGAGCGACGCACTCGCAAAGCTTATCAAGAACAGCATCGCGAAGTTCCCAAGACACAGTGACCAACGCCACCCACAGCACGATTTCCGCTGCACTCCAAAAATTAAATGGCAGTAGGACCATCGCTACCGTTGTTGGAATTAAGACTTCGTACATCATCCGTACCTCACTCGATGTCTCGCTAGTAGAGCAATCAGGGTACCTGAGCGGCGAAATAAGTTTGGGGAAGTTTGGCCCACGTGTGAGACAGGTTTCGATAAACCGTCACCGGCAGAATAGCCCGATTAGGTAGCATAAACAGCGCATCAGCCAGCGGTGTCCGAGTCGTGAACGTGGGTGAGAATCGCTCCTGTGACTGTGCTCGCTTATGGCGAAATGCCGAATAGAGCGACCGCCGTGCAGGAAGCTGGATCATCAGAACCAAAACTTTTATCATCTGATTCAGACGGTCGGCGCGGGAGACAATCACCCGTTCCTCTTGAAACCTCGCCCACGGCGGAAGAACGGCTCTTTGCCCCGAAATGTCTGTAGCACCGGCGCCGTCCACAACTCTAGCTCATTAGGTTCTGCTGAGTTTGGTGGGTGGGACCGCTATTCGGTTGAACTCATCATGTCAACTTCGTGGTGGTTTGATTTTCAAAAACGGTCGGTGATCTCGCCGCCACTGAGCAATTCGAGTGCGTCGCCGTCTGCTAGCACCGCCGGCATACGGTTGTGAATCGGTGCGACTACTTCGTTCCGTTCGGTCGTGATGCTGTGTCGCGCGAGTCAAACCTTGGTTTTGAATCCAACGTACTCAACACTTGCGGACCCACAGCGAGTGCCGCCTGCTATCTCTCCGAGGGTTTGATTTGGCAGAAAATTTATCTTTTATTATTTAGCAGTTACAGGTGCTACGAGAATCCATAGTCCCGTGTCGGGTGGGCTCGACATGATGCATTGAGACCTTAGGAGATGGCTCAGTCGAACGTTTGTCGGCTCTCTCCATCGAGAACACAAGGCATGATCAACGCGCTGTGGGATAACCGGAATTATTCTGGATCCGTATGCGCCAAGTGCGCTCGTACGTTGAGTTTGCAGGAGATAGATCGCGGGCGTGATCGAAGATCGCCGCCGACCAGCCGGATTTGAATCGTTCTTTTGCGAGTGGAGCCATCGCATAGGCATCCACGAATCGAATGTTGTCCCATTGCGAATTCGCGGAGCAGAGCAATTCACCCAGCACAGAATGCTGAAGTAGGTTACCGATATTTCCGCGATATCGCGACATCTCAAACTCGGCGGGGTGCAGCCTAACGTTTATTAGCGACAGACTCCTACTTGCCGACGTCTGTCCGCTTGTGCGATGGATTAGGCATCGCCTCCGTGGACTTTGTCTTCCGATAGATCAACCAATACACCGCACCACGAGATCATCAATCCGATGAGTCTCAGAGCGATCGGAATCGCCATAGAGCTGGACGTACGGCTCGTGGAACCGTTGCCAGAACTCGGGAAGCCGGCTGGGCTCAAGAAGCGCGAAGAGGACTTTGTCATTTAGCTGCTCAATATTTGCTGCTGCTGCCGCGAGCTCCTTCTCAATCTCCTTGGATCGACTTGCACTATCGGACCAAAATGCAATGACATAGCCGCCGCGTTTCAGTCGATCAGCAAGTCCCTCGTCAATCTCTTTCTCCCAAAGACCCCCAGAATTCAGATTAGCCAGACATCGAAGTTTCGTTCTTGACCCAGAAAATCGCAGATCTGCCTAACTCGCGTACGGTCATTGTGCGTATAGGATGCAAAGACAGCCAGATCTAGCTGCCTCTCGGTATCCCGCGAGAGTTCAGATGTTGCGACGTCGTAGCAGAAGACCGGCTTGCCGGAACGTAAAGCATAGTCTCGCTCCAAGGCTACCCAAAAGGATTTGTCCGAGGCGCCGCCGCGAAAGTAAATGAGACCTTCGCAGGCAAGTATCGCGTCGATTAGTGGCTTGCTCACAAACTCATGCGGCTCTGCCTGGATAGGCGGGAATACAAAGGGCCGTACGCCGTCGGGGAGATTACGAATAAGTCGTTCACGCGCGGCAGAGTCGGCATACGAATGTGAGATAAAGCAGTTCTCGGGCAAAGACGTGTTCACCGAATAAGATCCCCCTGTGACGCCTAACTGTAATATACTGACCAGCTTTTGCAGAAATTAGTATCGACAAGTACCGCCAGCAAGTCGAACTTATTCGGGCGGACTACTTGATTGAGAATCAAATTCGTTTTCCGCCTATCGGCTGTAGGCGCTCGCGCCCTAACGCCCCAAGCTCAGCGACCCGGCCCACGAGGGCGTTCGCTTGCAACCGGAGCGCGTCATCGTCTCAAATCCTTTCCGCCTTGATGGTTCGCCATGCAACGACGAAGGCGACAGTCAAAAGCAAATGAATCAGAAGGAACAGTTTCGCAATCGGGCGGGCGCCACCAGTGAACACACCCCATACGTCCATGAGAGTTACGCAACCAAACCCCACGATATTTGCAAGGACAATGGCGTTTCGTGCAGCGGAAGGCTCTGCGTTCCGAGCCATCCAGTTAAGCACTGCAATCCCAAGCATCGGACCGCCGAAGATTCGGAGGAAGGCGATCAGCGCCGGGGGGAATCCGCTGGGACAGCATCGATACCAAACTGCCGGGGAGCGAGCATCATCCCGAGGCCAACAACAGCCTGGTAAATCGCCGAAACGGTCAGCACTGCTTTAAGCTTAATAATAGGCTCCTGATGTCGCGTTTCAGAACTCAATGAGTTCCCTGTTGCTCTTTAATCGAAACCACACGCTGAGCTGTTCGAGTCTGTGGATAGAATCGTCAGCCTAACGGAAGGCCGTTGAGCGGCCGCGGCGGCGCACGCGCGACGCTCGACCGCAAACCAAGTATACCGCCGCCGCGGTCCGCTCCAGCGGCGGGTTATGTCGCACGCCGCGTGGCCGCGGAACGACTTCGATAGAGAAGGGCATGCACGCTTCGAAGATTGCAACTTCAATCGCGGCGCGCTGCCTCGATTGCAGCGATGTCGATCTTTTTCATCTCCATCATCGCATCGAACGCGCGCTTGGCGGCAGCGGGATCGGGATCGGTTATCGCTTTGGTCAGAACGATCGGCGTAATCTGCCAGGACAATCCCCATTTGTCCTTGCACCAGCCGCACGCACTCTCTTTGCCGCCGTTGCCGACGATCGCGTTCCAGTAACGATCAGTTTCGGCCTGGTCTGCGGTTGCGACCTGAAACGAGAACGCTTCGTTGTGCTTGAACGCGGGTCCGCCATTGAGCCCGAGGCAGGGAATTCCCATCACGGTAAATTCGACCGTCAACACATCCCCTTTCTTCCCGGACGGAAAGTCTCCCGGTGCGGGGTGCACCGCGCCAACGGATGAATCGGGAAAGGTCTTGGCGTAAAATCGCGCCGCGTCCTCGGCGTCGCCATCGTACCAAAGACAAATCGTGTTCTTTGCTTGCTTCATCATGTCACTTCTCCATTCGTGATGAGCCGCCCGAAGCCGCAGCAAAACGATGCGTTTGCAGTCGAAGGGCATTGGCTTGGCCGACATTTCCGCGTCAATAAGCCGTAAAATCCGCACCATTTTAGCCGATCCGGAAGCCCAGACTAGTCAAGCCACCATTCCGTCGGAATGTCGAGCGACTCCTGCGACATAACTAGTAATATACTGACCAGCCTTTGCGGATAATAAACGCGGCAAAGGCGTACTTGAGTGTCTCAGCTGTCGTTCTGCTTTTGCCATTGCATTTTTTCTTCTAGAACTAGTTCGACAAGTTGAGTCCAAGTATTCGCTCGCGGAGGATCGACGTGCTCATTAGTTGAATTCGTAAATACGATTGTGTTGAGCCGCTGGGCCCTGAGGCGTTCGACGTTGGTCGGCGAGTCTTCAATGTATAGGTCGGCACCGACCGCTGCCTTCTCCTGCATGAAACACAAATCCCAATAGGGGATGTCGTGATGGTCCAGCCACTCAATAGTTTGACGCGCAGCCACTTGGTGGAAGAATTTGATAAAGAAACGATGGGTAATAACACGGATACGCACATCGGCCGCTGATAGCTGCCGAAGGGCAGCTGGTGCGCCTGGCATCGGAGGTAAAATCCGAAACAGGTCCCTCTGAGTAACTGCGAATCGATGAAGCGCCTCGTATCCACCGGGTGCCTTGTCAATTCCCCATTCGGGTAGCCCCCAAGAAACACGCTCCGGCAGGGTGGCGACGTCCACACCCAACCATTCAGCGGCAATAGGACGAAGACCCCGGTAGAAATCGGCGCACACTCCGTCAAGATCGACGCCGAGGACGAATCGTCGAATCGCAGCCATCTTAGGAAGTCTTATAGTTGCCCATGTGCGTATTCGTCAACAAGTCGAGAAAACTCGTTGGCGCCATCAAATGAGTTAGCGCATAGGGGATAGCGCGCGTACAGTTGAATTCATTTAATCGCACGAACACTGGTCCTACCCGGCAAACTCAGCAGGGCTGGGGTTTTGGCCGCTGCCGGTGCCACAGACATTTCGCTGTAGGGAAGGACACTATTCTGGCCGCAAGCGAAGGCTCAACGGGCGAATTATTAGCGCAGCAACGGACGCCACCTGGTTTTTTATCGATACTCTTTGCGTCGAAATTGAACCCGAGGCTCGCCACCCCGATTGCAGAGCTAAGTATTGGGAGCATTCCGATCATTGTCTCCACGGCTCCGACAGGCACTGCGACATACGCTAACAACTCATTCAGCTTCTGGCAATTTTCTTTTCTCGCGAGCAGTTCATTGGATCGAGTCAACTATTTAGTTACAGAGCTTATTAAATCAACCTCACTGCTTTCGGCGATATGAATCCATTCGTTCAGTAGCACCTCCCGTATTTTTTGAATCCCTGCGCTTTGTTATTAGGATTTTAGAAGTGCATATTGTTCACGTTGTTCAAATAATTGTTCCCGTGAGTCGCCCCGGGGAATGAGTTCGGCCATTGAAAGTGATCCAGTTTGGTGGACGAGAAGGCACCCGCGGTTTCAACGGCGCGAGCACAAAGGAGTGGGGTATGGCTGCACCAACACTGTTCATTGGTTCATCTGCGGAGGGTCTTAAAATCGCTCGAAAGGTGAGGCAACAACTTAAAGAAGTTGCTGAAATCACGATTTGGAAAGACGGCGTATTCGGCCTTAATCGTGGGAATCTTGAGAGCCTTCTAAAAGCATTAGCACAATTTGATTTCGCCGTTCTGGTTCTTACGCAGGATGATCTTGTTGAAAGTCGGGGTAACCCTACTATTGGGCCACGAGATAATGTTCTTTTAGAAGCCGGAATGTTTTTAGGACGACTGGGACCAGATCGTACATTTATGATTTACGACTCGAGCAAGCCGCCGAAAATTCCAAGCGATCTTGCTGGCGTGTCACTTGCTACTTTTAATGGCCGACGTGTTGATAATAATTTTCTCGCTGCGGTAGGAGAGGCCACGGACGAGATTTACGATCAAATCGTCAGGTTGGGTCCACTTCTACTCTTTACCAACCCAACTCCAAACTCATCCGTGCCCCGGAATGTTTTGGCGACCGGTTTCCTCAGCGCAAATTTCAAATCGCTATTGCCGATCGTACATCCAGTTAACACAGACGGTTATTGGAAGCAGGAATTAGCAACGATCGATAGGACAATGGGCACATGGCGGTCAAATTTGACGGTCGGGGTGGAAGGCTCTTCGAGCGTTGGGAGAAATTATGAACTTTTTATTGTCGCGGATCCTCGACTGCCAGCGAATTCGGGCTCAAAGCTCGCTGCCTGCCCTCCGGGTTCAGCTCAAGAGTTCATTGTCGTCAAGCGACGTTAACCGTTGCTCGCCTTTTTGTCGTCTGAATCCGACCGATATTTCGCTTTCTGACGGCAAGGCGGTGAATCATGAATTCGAAGAAGTTCCGATGATCCGTTTCCGCAAGAGTCTCACGTCTTAAGTTACCCGTCTCTTCCAGGACCTTCAGGAAGAGAATTTCAATAAGGAAAGAACCGTGCTGGTGGTGAATGCTGTTAGTCTAATCCGTGCTTTAGAAAAGATTTAAGCAGCAAGATGTCGTCCGTGGGATTGGCCGCGGGGTTGCCGGCGCTAGTCAGCATTAGTTTTTGCATTGGTTCGGCCACATTTTTACTTCTTTAATTCCAACCAGTTAGTTTTCTGCTCGCGTTGCAGAAGTGCATTCTCGCCGTTTACTTTGCCATTACTTTGCTAGTTAGCAAAAGATTCATCGAGATTTCGACGGATATTTTTCTCTGATAACTGTGGATGGCGCTTTGGCGACTCTCTCCATCCCGAACCGTTGGAGATTTGCCGGCTAATCCGGCCATGGGCGGAGTCTAGCGCACGGCGAGTAATTTTTGCCGCTGCGCAGGACGATTCGTATGCTCGCTCGTGACATCATTCGAATTTTTGCGGCGGTTTCTTCTGGCAAAGTAATGGCAAAAACAAAAAAATTGGCTCGTGTTCTTAACTGGTTACACGTGCTACGAGAATCTAAACTCCTCAGATTCAATTTTACCGCAGCCAAACGTCGAAGTGGTTGAGGGACGCTGCCGGCATTATAGCTCAGGTCAGGGAGGTGACAAGAGATGAAGTTTATGGGTCTGAAGGAGATTATCTCTGTTACAGGATTGTTGCTTACTTTGTTTGTGTTTGACTATTCCGCAGCACAGGAAAAGTTCCTCTTCGATTTGAAAAAGGTCACCGATAGGCCTCCGGCGGACGTTGAAAAGATTTTGGGAAAACCGTCCAAGTTAGTCGATGATTTATTTAGAAGTAGCCGCGGCAATACCTATCCATCAATACGGGCCGCGTATATGAATGAAGCTATTCAGATCACCTATATCGAAGGAGGAGCAAGATATCTGACAATATGGATTCAAAAATTGAGCGAGAGATATCAGCGGTATTCCTATCCCCAAGATGGACGGACATTTCTCGGAGACCTTGGTCTCGATCGAAATACGACGCCTGATTTCTCTAATCACGCTGTTACCAGGTGGCGCGATCTACCGGGTATTTACGAGATTAATATTTTTCCTACGGCTGAAAATAAAATTTGGTATGCGCATGTCTTTATAAATCGCATTTACGGATAGAGAAGATACACAAGCCTTGCGCTGCCGAATGATCACTTTTCGGCGGCACTGTGCTAATTGGGCACGACACGAGAATTGACAATCCTCGTTTAAGCGGTTGCCGTCATGCCGCCGTCCAGGATGATGTGATGCCCAGTCATCAGCGACGAACCGGGAGAGCAAAGCCAGATGACGGCATTGGCAACTTCGCTCACTTCGCCGCCCGTACGATCGGCTGTTGCTCGGCCGCCCACTTCTACATCGCCTCCTGCCCGCCCATCATTCCGGCTAGTAGGTCGGTCATGAGCAGCACGGGGCACACCACATTGATCCGCAGCCCCGATTTGGCGTAGTCCAACGCTGCCGACTTCGTCAAGCCGAGCGCTCCGTGCTTGACAGCGTGGTAGGGCGCGATGCCGGGGAAGGCGATCAAACCGCCCATCGACGAGTTATTCACGATCGCCCCGCGTCCGTTTTTGAGGATGGCCGGGATCTGGAACTTCATCGACAGCCAGACTTCCTTAAGATTAATGGCCACCATTCGATCGAGCTCCTCTTCGGACTGTTCTGCCAGGGGGGTGGTTTTCGGAGCCACCGATGAGAATCTGCAATTCCCGCGTCGTTTGGATTTTGATGCTCACGATGTACGTAAGGTCAAAATTCGAGTCCATGTTGATACCCCCAATTTCGCGATTTATTCTTACAGAAGGCGGTTAGCGATCCGTAGCAACTTTTGCGAGGTTTCACCTATGGCGTCACGGATAGAAGATTACGCGCTCATCGGGGATTGTCACACGGCCGCGCTCGTGGCGCGCAACGGTTCCATCGATTGGCTATGTTTCCCGCGTTTCGATTCGGGCGCTTGCTTTGCCGCACTACTGGGGACCGAGGAACATGGTTGCTGGAGCCTCAGCGCCGCCGGAGAGATTCGACAAATCCGCCGCAGCTATCATGACGACACTTTGGTTCTCGAGACGGAATACGAAACCGCCGACGGCGTAGCGAGCGTCATCGATTGCATGCCGCCGCGCAGCAAAGAAGCGGACGTAGTTCGCATCGTGGTGGGCAAAAGCGGCCAGGTTTCAATGCGCATGCAACTCGTGCTGCGGCCTGACTACGGCTCCATCGTTCCGTGGATGCGCCGAACGAAAAATGGCATTTGCGCGGTTGCCGGTCCTGACACGCTGACCTTGCAGACGGATGTTGAGCTGCGCAATCAAAACTTTAGAACCGAGGCGGAGTTCACGGTCTCCGCCGGACAACGCCGTCACTTCGTCTTGACGTGGCTACCGTCGCACGATGCAGAAGGGGTCACGGCCGATGCCGAAGCGTTGCTGGCACAGACGGAAAAGTGGTGGCAAGAATGGATCGGCCGCTGCACGTATGAGGGTCCCTACCGCGCTAGCGTCATCCGTTCGCTCGTGACTTTGAAGGCACTGACCTATGCACCGACGGGCGGCATCGTCGCCGCGGTGACGACTTCTCTTCCGGAACGCCTAGGTGGCGTTAGAAATTGGGACTACCGCTATTGCTGGGTTCGCGATGCGACGTTTACTCTGTATGCCTTGATGCTCGCGGGCTACACGGACGAAGCCTGCGCGTGGCGTGATTGGTTGTTGCGGGCGGTCGCCGGCAAGCCGTCGCAGATGAGCATCATGTATGGCTTGGCGGGAGAAAGACGGCTGCCCGAGATAGAGCTTGGCTGGTTGCCCGGTTACGAAGGTTCGGCACCGGTGCGCATTGGCAACGCTGCCTGCGAGCAGTTTCAACTCGACGTCTATGGCGAGCTGATGGACGCGATGCATCTGACGCGCCGCGGCGGGCTGCCACCGGATGAAAACGCTTGGCGGCTCGAACGTGCGTTAGTCGATCACCTGGAATCGGTGTGGAGCGAGCCGGACAACGGCATCTGGGAAGTGCGCGGTCCGAAGCGCCACTTCACCCATTCAAAGGTGATGGCATGGGTCGCCGTGGATCGCATGGTGAAGGCCGTCGAGAATTTCGGTTTCGATGGTCCCATCGAGCGCTGGCGCAGTGTGCGCGCCAATATCCATGACGAAGTCTGCCGTAATGGCTTTGACCGCGAGCGCAACACCTTTGTTCAGTACTACGGCGGCAAGGAGCTCGATGCCAGCCTGCTGATGATCTCATTAGTCGGCTTTCTGCCGCCGGACGACCCACGTATCAAAGGCACTGTCGAGGCGATTGAACGCGACCTCATGGTCGACGGTTTTGTGCTGCGCTATCGCACTAAACCGAAAGTCGACGGGCTGCCCCCCGGCGAAGCTGCCTTTCTTCCCTGTAGCTTTTGGCTCGCCGACAATCTAGCACTGTTGGGACGGCCAGAAGATGCGCGACTGCTGTTTGAGCGCTTGCTAAGCCTACGTAACGACGTCGGTCTATTGGCGGAAGAATACGACCCGGCGACAAAACGACACCTCGGGAATTTTCCCCAGGCGTTTAGCCACGTCGCCCTGATCAATACCGCGTCGAATCTGTCGCAGTCGGAAGGACCGGCAAAAGATCGCCGGCAAAGCTGAACGTCCATCGTGTCGTTCGGGTTGATTGGGAACATGCGAACAAGCGTGGTAAAACGCAGCCAAGAATGCGTCAACAAACCTGTTCGAAGTAGCCTTGAGAGCTATCTACTTCGCTCAAAGAACGCGTCCTCCCGATGAACGTAGCCACGGATTGGCTCATTTCCGAGGGATCGAACCGCGTAGTAATCCCCATTTCGGCGCGTAGCGATGACGCGGGTACCGGGCTCGAGAGTGGCGATTATGTCTGCATCAGAGCTTGGCTGATTTCGAACGAAGGAAGCTCCGACAACCTCAAAAGTATCAAGCCGGTCGCTTTCTGGTTTGTCGTGGGTCGGTTGCCAATGTTCGGATTGTTTCTCGTTGCTGGCCGGGAATTTTTCGATTTCCTGCCGTGAGAGATGCGGATCCGCACTCGGTACAATCGTCATCGTCCGCAGAGCGGCAATTGAGAGATTCTGGTCTGTACTGGATGGTTGGGGATTGTGAGATATCGGAATCCGAATTTGAGATTGCATATTAGAAAAACTCTCTTGAGGTGCAGCTCCGGATAGCTTGGCATATTCCATATCATTGGTTTTTTGTGAATAGAGGAACCCGCCGAGTCCGATCAAAATGACGATGAGGAGCGGGCTGATCGTCAGCCAGCTAAGAGTCTTTTGATTGTGGAACGGATTTTCCGCCGTCGTGTGATCGGCTGTATTCTCCTGGCCGGAATCCACGAAATCATTTCCTGCCATCGGTCGTTGGATTCGTGGTGGCGCAAATCCTATTCGGCCCCCGGATTGATCGAGGAGTAGATCAGCGGCAACCTCATCGATCATTTGTTCATCAATTTTCGCTTTCTCCGATGCATCGGAAATCAACAGCGCATTATTGCAGATGATGTTTATGAGGCGGGGAATTCCATTGGAATAGAGGCCAATTTTGTTAACGGCGTCACGATCAAATAGATCTTCGTGCCGTTGAACCACGGCGTGAAGTCTCGAATCCAGATAGGAACCTACTTCGTTGGCTGCTAGGGGAACAAGCCGGCAACGTAGCGCCACTGCCTGATTGAGCTGCCAAAGTTCCGGTTCGTCTAGCTTTCGTTGGAGCTCGGGTTGCCCTATCAATGCAATTTGCAGTAGCTTCCTCTGATCGGTTTCAAGATTTGTGAGAAGCCTCAGCTCTTCTAAAATCTCCAAACTAAGATCTTGCGCCTCGTCAACGAGCAGCGCGACGATGTGTCCCGTTCTATCCTGTTCGAGTAAATAATCTTTGAGCCGGTCGATCATCTCCAACTTGTCCTCTGCATATCCTCGCAGCCCCAACCCAGTTAAAATGAGATGAAGCAAGTTGGTGAAACTGACACGTGTGTTGAATATGTATGCTGTCTTGAACTTAGGCTCGAGGCCGCGCACCAGCTGTCTCAGCAGAATAGTTTTTCCTGTCCCCGGTTCGCCGGTAACAACAATGAGGCCTTTGCGCGACGCAAAACCATCAGTCAGGGCAGCCAAAGCTTCTCGATAAACGGTGTTGAAGTAAAAAAACTGCGGGTCCGGAGTTAAGCCGATCGGCGTTTCACGGAACCCCCGATGAGTAGTGTCTATGGTGCTTCGCACGCCATTTCCCTTGCGACGTACTGCTAGCGGGCCGCTCGAAAATACTCGGCAGCCATAGTCCTATCCGCTCTTCCGTTCTTTCACCTACGGAAGCGGCGAGACGTATATCGCTAGGGGAAGTACGCGTCAAGAGCGCGGACTGAGTGCCTAACTGCGACGTGTTCTCAAGGAAGAATTGAGCGAGAGCGCAGAGTGACTAAACGGTTGGACTCATTAAGTTGATGTCGCCACGGGGTGCATGAACCAGTGCGGAACAAAAAATCCTCGTGTCGGCGGGCCAATTTCGTTCGTGGCAACATTCAGACGCTTCAAAAAAAATTCGAAGGCTATCCTGAGCGAGCGGAGTCACCGCGTCGTTCGCGAACTACTGTAAGGTACAAATATCTTGGTCTTCGTTTTCAGCTTCGATCAGTGTTTGCGCGTTGCGCCGGAGGTCGCCCCAACTGAGCAAATCCAAGCGGACTTTGCGTCTGAGCGCGCCTTCGTAGGTTAAGCCGCGGGCGCCGCAGTGGTTGGTGCATAACCAGACCTCCGACTTGCGCCGGCTTGTCGTCACAATCGAACGGCGGAGTGTAGCGCTGCACACGCAAGGTTTGTGTTCGACGGTGGGCATGATGATTTTTACTGCTTCCATTCGTTCCTCGTTGTTCATTTCAACTTGTTCCAGTTGATGTCGAACGGGCTAGCCAATCGATTTTTTGGAGATTGTCTTTGCATTCTGTTGCACCCGACAACTAACCGAAACCCTTTGCTGTCATCATTCAAGCTGGCTGTCTCAGTCGACAATACCGCCATGATCGGGCCGTCGCCGGGTGACCAGCGGCTACAGTTCGGACAACCGGCTAGCATCGCTTCGAACTCGCGCAGTTCACGTTCACTCGGATTGACGATCACGGCGTGCGCATGGCTGCAAAGCTGACGCTTGGTGGCCGATTCACTTCGGTCCTTGTCCGGTTTCTGTTTCTTCATGGCGCGCGGCGCCTGTTCCCAGGGTTAATTGGTTTCGGTCTGCTGATGCGCCAATAGCACGCCTTCGTTGGTGAAGAGCCAACGACGCAGCCAAGCTTCCAGATTAGTGGATTGCTGCTTTTGCAGTGCGTCGAGAAAAACCTGCCAAGGTATTACAGCGAAGTTCATGTTTTTTTCTCCTGCGTCTAAATCGGATTTCTAGTGCGTGCTGCGATCATGGGACTCGAGATGAACTTTTAAAAAGCTCATCGAATAGATTCTCGTGCCGCAACGCTTGCATATGGTCGCGCGCTGTTTGGTCTTGCGCACCGGCATTTTTTTAAACATAGTCGCGAGTAAAATTTTCATCGGATGCTCCTTCAATGGATTTGATATTCCACCGATAGAGCAACCGGGATGCCAAGCTCCCAATTGTTTTGCGGCATGCGAAAACTCCCATGATTTCAAGGATCTTTCAGTCAGTTATGGTAGCCCTAACGCCACTAAACCCGAAGATACCGTTCAGGTTTGTCCATTGCTGAGCAGTATTGTTCGTGATGACATTGAATTTACCTTTATGTGGGTTAAAGCGCTTTTCTGATCCACCAAAGTCACTCGCATCACAGAAAATTTGGCGCGGAATGGTATGATTCACCCTAATAAAATGCCTTTGCGGCTCCCCAGGGGTTTGCTAGAATAGCGCAACCAAGAAAAGAGGCTACGAATGGATAAACTCGGTAAAGGTCTCGACTACTCGCTGAAATACGTATTTGAACCGGCCCTCCATTGGGTGATAGACCACCCGATCATTTCGGTGGCGGCTGTCGTCGTGATGGTATTTTTTGCCGCTCGTAATTACCGCATGCTTTAGCGTGGCGTCGGCGCCGCGGCTCCCGCTCCGTGTTAGGGCAATTTTTCTTGCCCGCGATTTGCGAAATTCTTACTGATCTTTGTCTTCGTTTCGCGCTATTTTCCCGGTTGCATTTTCCCAGGTCGGGGCATAGGATTTTTTTCGCTTCACTGAGGAGTTGTCTTATGCCCCTGGTATCCGCTTTGGCCGCGAGTCATGCGCCAAATATTCTGCTCGAACCGGGCCGTGAGTGGGAAGATTTCATGGATCTCCACTACAGCATGGCGCCCTCCGGCTCGGCGAGCCGGCCGACCTTCGAGCAACAGAAGAAACTGCGTCAAGACGCTGAAAAAGCGTTTGCGGTTCTGCGCGCGGACTTAGAACAAGCCAAGCCGGAGGTTTTGATTGTTGTGGCGAACGATCAGTTCGTCAATTTTTTCTGGAACAACATTCCGACTTTTTTTGTCACCGTCGGCGACGAAGTAAAGGGCCAATTCACGCAGCACAAATTTCATTACAAGAATCACAAAGAGCTCGGCAAAGCGATCGTTCGGGCTGGCATGGAAAATGGAATCGATTTCTCTTACGGCGAACATATCGAGCTGCAGCACACGCAAAACGTGCCGCTCTATTTTTTGCTGCCCAAGCCGACGATTCCGATCCTGCCGATTTACGTCAATACTTGGGTCGACCCCGCGCCGTCGCCGCGCCGTTGCTATCAAGTCGGCGAACTCATCCGCGCCGTGGCGGACCGATCACCAGAGCGCGTTGCGATTCTCGCCACCGGCGGGCTATCGCACTTTCCCGGTTCGCCGCGGATCGGCGAGATCGACGAGAGCTTCGATCATAAACTGCTCGACGTGATGCGTCAGGGAAATGGCAAGAGCTTGGTCGACTATTCAGTCCAAGATCTTTTGCAGGCGGGCGACAGCGAGTTTCTCAACTGGATGGTCGTGGTCGGTGCCATCGGCGATGCCAAAGCAAGCTACACGGCTTACATGCCGGATTTTGTCGCCACCGGCTGGGGATTTGTCAGTTGGAAGCTTCAAAATTAAATTTCATTTTTTAATTGTGACTCGGAACCGGCACGTTTCTTGGAGGTCCTGTGAGCTGCTACCATTTGAGCCGCCTGCTTTTCGACCTAAAAATGAACGAATCAACTTATCAGAGGTCGTTAAAAGACTTTGAAACTGTGATGGGCGAATACGATTTGTCGAGTGAGGAGAAAGACGCGCTACGCGCTGGTGATCCGCGTAAACTGCGCCAACTTGGGGTACACGGCATGCTCTGTCTCTATATCAAGCGACTCAATCCACAGTTTCGCGACAATATTTACTGGGCACAAAAGTAATTTTTTTTGGCAGTATCGCTGCGTTAGTTTTTGACCCACCTTATCGGGTTTGCTACTATCCCGCAGACTGAAAAAGTTCCGGAGGATTAACTAACAATGGATCTCGGATTGAAAGGTAAAGTGGCGCTGGTCGCCGGGGCGAGCCAGGGCATGGGACGAGCGACGGCCATGGGGTTTGCGCGCGAAGGCGCTCGAGTTGCGATCTGCGCTCGCGGCGAAGCCGCGCTTAACGAAGCGGCGGAGGCGATTCGCAAACAGACCGGCGGCGAAGTTGTCGCGATGGTTGCCGACATGTCGAAGGCGGACGATATCAAAAAATTTGTCAATGACAGCGCCAAACACTTCGGCCGCATCGATGTAATCGTCAACAACGCCGGCGGTCCGCCGCCGGGCGAGTTCATGAAATTTACCGACGAGGACTGGAGCAACGCATTTAACTTGAGTTTCATGAGCACCATGCGCATGACCCGCGAAGCGGTGCCGCATATGCGCAAGGTCGGCGGCGGCCGGGTGATCAATATTACTTCGTACTCGGTCAAGGAGCCCATCGCCGGATTGGTGCTTTCAAACGGTATCCGCAGCAGCGTCATCGGCATGGCGAAAACTATTTCCCGTGAGCTCGGCCGCGATAACATTCTGATCAACAACGTTTGCCCCGGCCGCATCGATACGGACCGGGCGCAAAAGCTCAACAAGGCGCGCGCTGAACGGGTTGGCCGCCCGGTGGAAGAGATCAATAAAGAGATGGCCGCCGAAGTGCCTCTGGGCCGTTACGGCACGGCGGAGGAGACCGCGGACCTGATCGTTTTTCTGGGCTCGGATCGCGCCAGTTATATCACCGGCACGACGATTCAAATCGACGGAGGTTTGGTCAGGGGGATTCAATAATGGTTCATTTCGTTATCCAGTGGGATCTGCCGGATCAGAAGGCGAACCTGACGGTCTACGCGAATAAAGCCAAGAACGATTGGCTGCCGGTCACCTTGGCGCATAAAGGCGTGATCGAGATTCGCAATTATCGCAATCCGCTTGAAGTCACGCCCCACGTCGCCATCACCATCGATTTTGAGACCTTGGACAATTGGCGCGACTTCATCGACTCGCAAGATTATATTCGCATTATGCGCGAGCTGCGCATCCTAGGCTGCAATAACTTCACCGCCAACGTTTGGGCGCCGTCGAAATATTTTCCCGAGTCGATGAAGCCTTAGATCCAGTTGACCATTAACTGCTTACTTGATTGCAGTGAAGTTAGGCGCGGCTTTTGGCCGCGCGTTTTTTTTACGCGCTTTGGTACGGCCAGATGTTGTCGAGGCGCAGGATGTGAATGCCGTGAGTCTTGTCGCTTAGATAGATACAGCCGCGCCGATCGACCAGCACGTCTTCGGATTGGGCGACGAGCTGGCTTGGCTTGGTGCCGATTCTCACCAGCGGATCGGCCGGCACGAAATAGCCGATCTCTTTCGGCTGGCGAGCATCGCGGATGTCATACACGCGCAGGCCGGCATTGAAATAGGTTAGGTAGGCAACGTCGTCGCGATCTTCGAGACAGGCTTGGTGGTTGGGGTGATGATGGTTATGTGGACCGAAGCGGCCGGCTTTCTCGTAGAAATTCTTCAATTCACTCTCAACCGGCGGTTCGGGCAGCGGCAAGAGCGACAGCATGCGCGGGCGTTTTTCATCGCTGATGTCGACAATGCCGGCCAGATTGAGATTCTCATCGCCGTTCTCGCGGATCGCTTCGTCATTGATCAAGGCGATCTTGCGCCGCGGCAACGGCAGATAAGTATGGATTCCTTGTGTCGCCGTGATGCCGCGAAAGGCGAGCTGGCTGATCATTTTCGGCTGCGCCATGTCGGATACGTCGAGGATGATGCCGCCGCCGTCGCCGTAGGAAAGATAGGCGCGGTTGCCTTCGATATGCGCCGGGCCATGGCAAGAAAATTTTAGGCCATTCGTAATCGCGCCCGGTGCTTGTTCGGCAAGGGAGAAGCGGCCAACCTCGCGCGGGTTGCTCGAATCGGAGATATCGACGCTTCGATAAATTTTTCCATTGAGTCCCGGCGCGCCGGCGGCAGCGTGGACCAGATTGCCGCCGTCGTAGAAATTTCTGTGCGTGCCGGTGCTGCCGGTTTTGAAGTGGCCGATCTGTTTCGGCTGGGTCGGCTCGTCGACATCAAAAATGAAAAATCCTTCCGCCGCCGGTTGGCCGTCCGTGCCGCCCCAGCCGGGCGCAATTCTTTCCAAGCCCGTGATCATTTTGCCATCGGCCACCTGGATCTGAATCGTCCAGGTGTTTTCCGGACCAGGAATGTAAGAACGATATTCCGGCGCGGCCGGATCGCTGACGTCGAGCACGCTCCAGCCGCGGTGCCAAAGGTGAGCGACATAAAGATACCAACGATGATTTTTTTCCTGCAGCGCCAGCTTGAAGGCCGGCTTGCCGTTCAAATCGTGATAACCGACGGCGTCAATATTTTTTGCAAAATAACCTTTGGGAATTTGCTGCGCCATGGTCATCGCCTCACACCGACGCCGATCTGCTTGCAGTATTTCTTGACCAGACACTCACTGCACACCGGCGAGATCGGCCGGCATAGATGTTGGCCGAAGTTTACTAAAAGATTGTTGTATTCGATCCAATACTGTTTAGGCAGCTTAGCGCGCAGAGCGACTTCGGTCTTCTCGGGCGTCTTGGTTTTGACATAACCCCAGCGGTTGGAAATCCGGTGCACATGGGTGTCGACGCAGATGCCGGGCTTGTCGTAGCCAAGGGTGACGACGAGATTCGCGGTCTTTCGTCCGACGCCTTTGAACTTTAGCAGCTCGTCGATTTCGTCGGGAACCTTGCCGTTGTAATCAGCGATGATCGTCCGGCAGATGTCGAGAATATTTTTTGCTTTGGTTTTGTAGAAGCCGACGGGATAGATAAGCTTGGCGATTTTCTTCGCGCTGAGCTTGATCATCGCTTGCGGCGAATCGGCGACGGCGAATAAACGGTGTGAAGCCTGCGCCGTGGTCGCGTCTTGGGTGCGTAGGCTGAGAATACAGGAGATCAGGACGCGAAACGGACTTTCATAGGTTTCGGCCATCAGCGTTACGACCGGCGTGTCCCACTTGGGCACTTCGCGGCGCAGAATGCGAACGGCGGCATGGATGTCGCGGTCGATCACGATGCTAGTGTTTTGCCTTTCGTTTGGCTAGATTGAAACGTATCTATCATAGATCGCGCATAGGTCAAAAGTTTCTCTATTCATGGTCGCCGACAAATTTACCGCCGTTCTGAAATCGCGCACACCAGAAATCATCGCGGGCAACGGCCACAAGCCGGCGGCGGTGTTAATCCCGATTCAACAACGGCTGGACGGCGATTATCTCGTGCTCACACAGCGCGGTGATCACTTGCCAACGCACAAAGGACAAATCGCTTTTCCCGGCGGCCGGGTCCATGCCGGCGACAAGGATATTGTTCACACCGCGCTACGCGAAAGCGAGGAAGAGATCGGCATCGATCCGGCGCAAGTGACGATACTCGGCCGCTTGGATGAATTTACCGCGGGCTATGGTTTGGTCGTTACGCCGGTGGTGGGCGTGATTCCGGCGCACTACGAGTTTCGCATGGACCCGCGGGAGACTGCGGCAGTGGCGTCGGTGCCGATTCGATCGCTGATGGAGCGGCGCAATTTTGTACTCGACGATCGATTGTCCCCGGGCGGCCATCCCAGCTATCATTTTTACGTCAACGGCTGGGACGTGTGGGGCGTGACGGCGAGAATCCTCGTGCAACTGCTGGAGCTGGCCTATGATTTTGAAGTTAAAGCATCCTAGCTGCGGACTTTTGTTGTTAGCTGCGCATACGACGGTAGAGACACCCATCTATCACTCGACCGTAGTCCGTCTGACCCAGGAATTTAGGGATTGAATCCTTCAGCATTCACCGCAGTCGCTTAACGCCGCTAGCGGCTGCAGCGATCTCTTTCTGAGCGGCATGCAAAAATGAGAAATTCAGCAGCTCGTTGGGAAGGATCGATGACGGTTCTTTCCTGCCGGTATCTTGCATCATGTCGAGTATCTGACGGAGTTTTTCTTGGCTGATTTGTCCGTCTGAAGTGAGTATGTCGACCGCGTTGGGATAGACCTTGGCGGCGGTTTTGGCCGATATCTCGAAGTGGCCGGCAAGAAATTCGATAGCTGCTAACTTGTCTCGGCGATAGGCGTAAAGCGCTTTGAGACTTGCCCGAACCATTCGTTGCACTTCTTCAGGCCGAGATTTAATTTTTTGATCGCTAGTGACGATACCGTTGGAAACCGCCGCATCGGGCACCGACTGGCCGAGATAGGAGAGCAGGTTGAGACCTTTCTCCTCGGCCAAGACATTGAACGGCGGCGCCAGCACCGCGGCGTCGAGCACGCCTACCAAAAGGCTTTGCAGACCTATAGGTGAGAACTGGCCGGCGACATAGGTGACGTCGCGATCGGGATCGATCTGGCGCTGGCGCAAAAAGCGCTTAAGAATGATGTGAGGTGTGTCGGCGGGAAAACTGATGCCGATCTTTTTCCCTTTAAGTTGCGCAACATTTTTCAACTCCGCACGGGCCGCCAACCAAAATGGTGTCTTGTGGTCCAGGGCGAAAACTAACTTGAGTGGAAAACCCTGAGCGGCGGCGCGTAATGCAGCACCGCCGTGGGCGATGTAGTCGACCTCGCCGGCGCCTAAAGCCGCGATGGCCAAGTCCGTGCGCATCGTCATGAACTCGAGCTCAAGCCCTTCGCTGGTAAGTATTCCCTGCTTGGCGCCAAAATAAAGCGGTGCATACATGACCGCGATGGTCGGCTGGGCCAGCCGTACTTTTGTCGCGGCCAGGCAGATCGGTGCGGTGGAGAGCAAGGCCGCGACGATGGCGACCATGAACTCGGTGCGCGGCAAGTTATTTGTTTTGCTCATGGGCTGCTCCGACGATAAATTTAGGCTTTAACAGAGCGATCAGCGCGGGCAGTAAAAACAAACCGCCGAGCATGTTCATGGATAAAATAATCAATAACTGCCAACCCATTTCAGCCTGAAATCGCAGCGGTGAGAATGACCATAGCGCGATGCCGGCGGAAATCAGAAACGCGGTAAATAATACCGCCTTCCCTGCCGTAGTAACGCCGTCGACCAAAGCGCGATTTAGGTCGCGGCCGCCTTGGCGTTGATACTCTTCGATGGCACGCGAGACTATGTAAATCCCATAGTCTTCACCGAAACCGATTCCTAAGCTGATGACCGGCAAGGTATTCACGTTCAGTCCCACGCCCCAGTAGGCCATCAGCGCCATGCCAAATGTATTTGACAGCAATACGACGCCGACGAACAGCAAGCCGGCGGCTAGAGAGCCAAAGCCCAAGGCGCAAAACACCAACTGGGCGACCAGCATCAGGCCGAGGGTAAGTTTATCAGAGCGCGCGATGACTTCGTTGGCGGCCGCCAACACTCCCGCGTAGCCGCTGGCGAGCTTGAGCTCGGCGCCGTCGAGTGGATTGTCTTTAATAAATTCCGTGGCGCGCTCGATGACCGCGCGCAGCGTGTCGCCTTTATGGTCGTAGAGATAAAACGTCACCCGTCCATGCTGAAAATTGTAATTGACCCAGCGGTCGAAATCTCCCGGTTCGCTGCCGTGTTCCGCGACCATGACGATGCCGCCAACGTCTTCCCCCGAGCGCGGTAACAGACCCCAACGCGGGTCGTTGTAATGTAAGACCGTATTGATCTGACGCGTAAGATCCACCAGGGAATCGCTGCCGCCGACATGCGGCGAACGGAGCATGTGGCGTTGAAACGCTTCGATAGTCTCCAGCACCTTGGGCGATTTCATGGTGCTCTCGATTTGGCCTTCGACGATCACGTAGAGATGATCCGTGCCGTGAAACTTTTCATTGATGTGGCGCACGGATTGATTGTATTCGGAGTCGGGCCAAAGCAGCGTCGAGCCCGGACGCGAATCGCCAACGGTGAGGAACTGATACCAATACGAACTCCAAAGCGCCACCGCGGCAAAGCCAGCCACCACGACCATGCGTCCTAGTCGATGCACACAAAAGTTTCCCACGGAGCGCAGCGGCCGGTCGAGCCAGTGGCCTTCTCCGCCTTGAACCAGTCGACGCGGCGTCGGGAAATAGCAGCAAAGAATCGGATCGAGAATCACCACGGTAACTAAATTACTGAGCACCCAGAAACTTCCGGAAATCGCCAACTTGGTCAGAATCGGCATCGGCGCGACGAGAAGCACGGTTAAGCCGATGGCGTCGGTTACGATGGATACGCCGCTCGGCATCATCAAGCCGGCAGCGGCTTCGATAGCCGCTTTTTCTTTGTCGCCGTAGCGGTCGAGCTCCTCGAAGAATCTTTCGCGAAACTGGATCGAATGGCTGACCGTGCGCGCCGCGATCAAAAACGGCACGACAAGGATCAGCGGCTCGAAATTGTAACCGAGTAGCGCGGTAAACCCGGTACCCCAAATAAACGTCACCAGGGCGGAAATGATCGGGATCAAGACGCCGTTCAAATTGCGGTAGTAAAGGATCAATACCGCCGCAATACTTAAACAAGTCAGCGCGATGATTAAACCGATGGCGCCTAGATGATGGTAAATCCAACCGTAAAGAATCGGTTCGCCGGCGGCGAATATGCGAGTCTTGGGATCTTCTAACTCTTTGATCGCCCGTTGAACGCGGTCAAACAGCGCGGCGTAATTGAGCCGCTCCTCGTGGAATGCGGCGCTAATCAACGCTGCCTTGCCGTCTTCGGAAACCAGGCGACCGACGATGGTGGGATTGGCGTAGACGATATTACGTAGCCGTTCGATTTCCTCTCCATTACGCGGCACGTTGGGCCACATGACCGGTTGCACCTCGATGCCCCAGGCCGTGGCGCGCACGTCTTTGACCTTCTGGCGTGCCAATGAAAAGATTTGATAGTTATTCACCCCAGGCGTGCGCTCGATGATTTCAGTAAGTTTCTTGATCTTCTCCAACACCGTCACGTTGAATATGTCGCCGTCCGTGACTTCCACCGAAAGCAGCACGACGTTGGCGCCGCCGAAGGTTTCCCAGAAGCGATTATGAACTTGAATGTAAGGATGATTCTTTGGCAAGAGGTCGGCGAACGCGGTGTAGATTTCGGCCCTGAGCGCGAGATAGGAGAATAGGAGCGTCAGCAGTATTATAACGGCGAGGATAAAGACGCGTTTCCTGACGACCCAGAGTGCCAGCGGCCTCATGGGACGCGGCCCAAATCCTTGGCTGGAGATTGACTGTTGATCTTAAGTCTTTGCCAAGACGCGCCGCCATCCTCGGTGCGCAGAACCACGCCACGGTTGCCGACGACTAAGCCAAAGCCAGTCTTGCCAAAGGCGACGCCGTTCAAACTGGTACGCGGTATTTCGCCTTGGGCCTGCTGCCAGTGCTTGCCGTCAGAATCCGATCGCAGCAAGGTGCCGCGCTCACCCACGGCCCAGATTTGGTCCTGCGACGTGGCGGCGGCGAATAGATGATTGGCTTCCGCCAATTTATCCATAGCGCTTGGTTGGCGGACGACGTCCCACGCCTTGCCAGCGCGAATTTTCAGCACCAGGCCGTCGAGTCCAAAGGCATAGCCGGAATTCACGCCGTTAAGTTGCAGCGCAAAAAGATTCCGGCTTTCGCCACTAGCGAAGGAGACTTCAATGGGACTTTTTTGTTTGAGCCAAGTCTTGCCGCCATCGATCGTTTGAAAAATAACGCCGAACTCGCCGACGATCCAACCGTGGGATCGATCGGTGAAGGCGACGCCGCTGAAAGTAAAATCTCCCGGTACTAACGTACTCGACCATGACCGGCCGCCGTTCTCCGTGCGCAAAGTGGTGCCGCGGCTGCCCACGGCCCAGCCGTAGTTCTCATCGGCGATTGCCAGGCCAAACAGATGTTCGGTCGTGCCGCTTGATTGGGGTCGCCAGTTCTTGCCGCCGTCGAGGGTGTGGAGAATCGTGCCGTAACTGCCGGCGATCCAGCCTTTGTCACGAGTGATAAATTCGACGCTGAATAAGGCGTTCCGTGTGGGGCTCGGCTGGATTTGCCAAGTCACGCCGCGATCCGGCGAGTGCAAGATCGCGCCGTAATAGCCAACGATCCAGGCGCGATCATCGACGATGTGAACGCTATAGAAATTCTCGTTGAACGCAGTTTCTTTGAGAACGGTGCCGGCGTGAGATTGAGAAACCAGGCAGATAAGTTCAAAAACCAGCCCGGCGAACAATGCGATAATGGCGCGCATGAAAACTGGCTCAGAGATGACCGACGTGAGACGCGCTCGCATTGAGCGGCGATCGCAATTACTCGATGGATCCGCCGCGCATAATGCTTTCCAACGTTGCTAAACTGAACATGCTGGCTGGATAGCCCTTGTTGTATGCGCGCGTCGAAGTCACGATTGTCGAACGGCCGTTTTGGACATTAAGAATGGTCACGTCTCCGACCGACCAAACTTCCCGGCCATCGGACAGTTTAACCGGCGTGAACATGCCGAACTGTTCTTTCCAGTAATCGCCGCGCTTATCCCAGATCAAAGTCCAATGGGTGTCGAAGGTCACCTTGTTCAGATGCAGCAGCTTTCTCGGATAGCAATAGTTCGGGTCCTTGGGCGTGACCTCGAGCACGTAGGTGTCGACGACTTCCCACTTCTCATCGAGGGGCAAATAGTCGCCTGGCTTCCGATTGAAGGGCAGATGTTCTTGGCTCAAATTCGCCAGCATCTTTTTTTCGCCAAGAAGTTTGTAGTTGAAGTCGGTGATCTTACCGTTGAAGCTGTTGATATCGTCGAGATTGAACTCACTCGGCGCCAGCGTCTGGCAGCGTTGTGTCGTGGTCGCGCGGCGGATGCGGCGAATGCTCGGAATGTAAATATACAAATCGTCGGCACGATTGGGATCGGCGTAACGGATCTCCAAGGTCGTCGTGCCCGCGGCGTCGCGCGGATAACTGTCGATACGGAGCTGCATGTAATCGATATGCTCGTAGCCTGGAATCACCGGTTTAGGATCCGAATTGTAACGGGTGCGTGGAAAGAGAAAGTAGGAAACTAGATCGGCGCGCCGTTCCGCGCCACCTTTTTCGATGACCGAACGGATTATCTTGCCGCCTTTGACCGCGCCACCCGTCTTGTAATCGTCACCCAGCCAGCGCCAGAAAAAATTCCAAGCGAGCTTTTGGCCGATCTGCGGATCGCTCGTTTCGAATTTTGGAAAAGGCTGCCCGGCGACGTAGCCAACCAGTTCACCGTTGGCGCCGAGGCGAACTTTGGCGGCGTATTTATCGGTGGCTTCGGTGTATTCCTTTATATGGCGATAGGTCTTGGCCGGTTTGATCTGCAAGGAGTGGCCGGCTTTGATCCGATTCAAAAAATTGTCGCCGACCATGCCTTGAATCCGCTGCCAGTTATTCGGTCCGATGGTGTCGCCGGATTTGAGCTCCGTATCCGCCGCAGGGCTGGACGATGGCAGCGATAACGCCACAAAGATAATTAGGATGGCGGCGAAGACTATTCGCGGGATTCTCATTTCGTAATTCTCCTGCAAGAGTTAGAACTGATAGCGCATTTTTAAGAACACCGAATCCTTTTCCGAAAGCGATCCGGGAAAGCTGAACTTATCCTTGCCGCCATAAATGGCTGCGGTCAGAGTGAACTTAAGCCGTTCGTTCCACGACGGTGCATAGGTAACCGCTGGGTTTGCCGCCCAATAGCCTTGCGGGTCGTACGCGAGAAATACGTCGGGAAGAATGGTGTCGCCAAAATAGCCGGTGGAGCCGCGCAAGGTGAGCACCGTGGTAATCTTGGCGATCTTGTTGGCCGTCGAAAACACCCGGATGCCGTCTTCGTGAGCGAAGATGGCGCGCTGAAAAAACTGGAAGGAAAAGCGAAATGGCCGCCACGGATCTTCCTGCAAAAACGGTATCAAGGTCGTGCGGTCAAAGCCCAGCGCGTAGCGCAGCGTATTCTTTTCCACCACGGCGTCCGAGTCTTCGACGCCGCGTTTGCAGCGCGGTCCGGCGATCAGACCGGTTAGCGCGCCGGTGGCACAATTGCGGCCGGGGAATTCCGAGATGTTATAAGGTTCGGAGGGATAGAAAGCGACCTCGCCGCGGATCGCGGTGTTAACGGGTACGCCAGCAAGGTCGTTTACCGTGTAATTGAAATGGCCGGCGAAAATACTGGTGCGGTCGTTTACCAGCGCAATGTTCACCGTGGTCGGAAGCGGCGCGGCAACGCCGCCGATGCGGCACTGTGGACCGGTGGCCGGTGGCAGGCAGCCTTTGCCCTTTAACTTGAACACCATGTCGCCAGCCTGCGGATTGAAGCCCCAGATATAACCGAGTCCAAAATTCAACGCGCCGATGGTATGGGTGAATCTTGCACCGATTTTCCAACTGTCTCCGGCGTCCGGTAGCTCTCTGGAAACCTGGGGAATGACCACCGGCACCGGACCCGAGGGATTTCCATAAAAGCGGCCGATGCCGCCGAGAGCGGCAGGCATGCGCGTTTCAGGGTATGACGACCATCGGCCGTAGCGCACTTTTTCGCTACGGATGTCGTTGCTGCCGAGAATTTCGTCGACGCGTTGTTTTGGCTCGTCCCAGTAGCCGGGAAGAGCGACCAACTCGAGATTGGTATTGCTTACCGGGCGAATCGTGTAGGTCAGCCTAACGCCCCAAGAAGGAATTCTCGTTTCGTCGAGGTCGAATAAATTCGGCGCTAGTGACGGCGCAAACGTCCCATCCTGCGGATTGATCACGTCCAGGAGCCTCAGCCCGTCGGTTTCCCCCCAGGAAATGAATTGCCTGCCCAATCTAATTTTCAGGCTGTCGGACGGTTTGAGATCGAGAACTGCCTCCCACGGTTTGGGGCTGTATTCGTCGTAATACGTGTTGCCGAGAGGTTGCACCGGTTTGGGGTTGACCGCCACCCGACGGCTTTTGGCTTCGGCGTTGTAGCGGGGTTCTTTGACAAACCGCCAGGAGATGAAAAACTTCGCCCAATCGGCAGCCTCTACATTGAACTCAGGCTGAAAGGTCGTCCGGTTCATGATGAAACGATTCGACGTATTGAAGAACCGGCTGCCGTGGCTGATCGAGAGTCCAGTGGTATTTTCAACGAAGCCGTTGAAAGAGACTTTATCTTTGAGAAAACTTCCCCACTCACTGTCAACGATCGGCTCTTCCGCAGCCGGGGCATGACCCACGAGCGCAGTAACCAAAATGATTACTGCGATACCCAAAACAACCCTGCGGTAGTTTGATGCCATGGACTCCTCCGGTGAGCGCTGAGTTATCATTACATCGGGTTCGTGCTAATTCTGATGAAATTCTTTTTTGTTGGCGGCTCGATAACCAGTTAACGTTTCGTCCTGAAGTTCGGAGCGAACCGTCGAGTTCAGGGGAGAATTTAGACTCAGGCTCGCGATGCAAAAAGAGCGAGAGCTCACTTCGCCTGCGAAGATTTCGCCGGCCAAGTCTCGACGAGAACTCGTTTATATTTAATTATTTTCTATGTCAAGTAATTTTTTCGCTGCCCTCGTTTCGGCTGTCTTACTAGCGGCTCCTTATTTGTCACCAGCGCTATTCCCGCTCGCATGGTTTGCGTTCGTGCCGCTGTTTTGGGGTGTCCAGCGGGCAGAAAATTTGCGCCGCGCGGTATTCTACGGTTGGCTCATGGGTTTGGCGGCGCATGTGATCGGTTTCCACTGGCTGGTTTATACCATCAGTGCCTTCGGCGGTTTTCCCTATCCGGTGAGCGTGATTGTATTCATCGCTTACGCCGCATTGCAGGCGATCCAGATGGCGCTCTTCGCGTTGCTCGTGCGCGCCGTCGGCTTTGGCCCGCTGGCGATTTTCCCGGCGCTGTTTTGGGTGCCCTTGGAGTTTTTATTTCCGCTCTTGTTTCCCTGGTATATCGCCAACTCTCAGGTGTCTTTTCTATGGTTGATACAGAGCGCCGACTTGGTCGGGCCGTACGGCGCCGGTTTCATCATCATGTGGTTGAACGCGGCGATTTATCACGCTCTCTTCGCGCCCAAGCGAGAGCGGTACGCTACCTGGATGCCGCTGGCGTACGCAGTGTTGGCTCTAGTCGTTTCGCTCGTCTATGGCTACCAACGGCTGCAAGTTGTCGACGCGGAATTGGCTGACGCGCGCAAATTATCGGTGGGCGTGGTGCAGGGCAATGTCGATATCGACATGAAGTGGAATCCCGTTTTGGCGCAAAAAAATCTCGACCAGCACCGCAGGCTCACCGATGAATTAGCCGCTGTGCCGCTGGTGATCTGGCCAGAGTCGGCGATGGAAGTGATCGTGCCTGAAACCCTTCAGGTGTTGCCGAAGGAGCTGATGCCAAGTTTTAAAGCCGACCGGGCTTCGTTCATATTTGGCGCTAAGAGCGTGCGCGGCAGGCCGGGGCGCTCGGACATCAAGGCATTTAACACCGCGTTTTTGACGGACGCCAACGGAAGAATTCTGGCGCGCTATCACAAGCAGGTGCTGTTGGCTTTCGGTGAATATCTGCCCTTCGCGAAAATTCTCTCGTTGTTGCCCGCCATGCCGTTTGCTGACGGGTTTACCGCCGGCGCCGGGCCGGTGGCGTTTCATTTAGGACGCGGCGTGCGGGTCGCGCCGCTGATCTGCTACGAGGATCTGATGCCGCATCTTGCGCGCGAATTCGTTAAAGAAACTCGCGCCAACGTTCTGGTCAATCTCACCAACGACGCTTGGTACGGAAAATCCGTTGGCCCATGGCAGCACCTGCGCCTGGCGCAATCACGCGCCATCGAAACCCGGCGCAGTTTGCTCCGGGTCACCAACACGGGCGTGACTTCGTTGGTCAATGCTCGAGGCGAGGTCGTCAAGACGCTGCCGATGTTCACGCCGGCAACGATTGCAGACCGATGTCGATATTTTGAACGAGGAGACTTACTACGTTCGCTTCGGCGATTGGTTTGCGTGGGCGATGACGGCGATTTCATTCGCTGAATCGAATGTGCTACGAATGTCGATGCTGCAACTGGGAAAACAATGTTGTGTTCCCAGCTTGCGTAAAGTTAACGCCATCCGAAGTCCGTCATTCCGCATGCAAGCGCAATCCGGCTGTCCGCTACGAAGACATCGAGAGTGAGCGGTGACAATCTCATCGCCGAGTTCGAACCTCGCAGCGCTGCGGAATTGTTTATTGACCGTAAGGAAATATCGATGGAAATTCCGGACCGTTTCTACGCGGGCTGCGGTTTTATCCCGCCGACACCGCTAGATCATGGGGCCGTTTGCCGAGCCGTTGGCCGCCTTTGGCGTGATGACGATGGTGTCGCCCCAGGTGCTGAGCGATTGGCCGTCGGCGGAGATGGCCGATGGCTTGCAGATGAACACCATGTTTTCTTGCAGTGTGACTGGCGAGCTGGCGCGGGCTTTTGGCGTGCGCGCGTGATGATCGGGCCGTCGTCGCCGGCGCCGCGGCCGTGCATATTCAAATCGCCGCGCGCGCCGGCGGCCGGTCCGCTTTTTGGCGCGGTGGCTTCGCCGGTTTTAATTGTCAGCTCAGCGAGCTCCTTCACGGATACGCCCGGTTTCAAATTCTCCATGACGCGATTGAAAATCTCGCGTTGCACTTTGATCAATTCCTGATGCACCGGATCGGCGATGCCGACGAAAACCGGCTGCACACCTTGGGAGCGATAACCGATCCATGAAGCTTCGACTTCATTAATGATCAAATCGCCGCGCTCTAAGATGCGCATGCTCGGACGGGTCAAAGTGCGCCGGACGTTTTTTCCGGAGATCCAATTGCAGTGCACCGGCATCTCCGAGCCGTTGCGCATGAGCGCGTACTGCGTGGCGGCCCAAACGTCCCAATCTCTGACCCCGGCGTCGCGCCGTTTCGATCTCGGCTTGATAGGCGAGCTCGACGATCTCCATCGATTTGGTCAAAACCTCGATTTCTTCCTGGCTCTTGATGTAACGGACTTCGGTTAAGATCGGCGTGGCGTCGACGATCTCGGCTTGGGGAAAGGCTGTCGCGGATTTTTTCGTAGGTGCCGTGAAGAATCGTGCCTTCCGGCGTGCGCGTGCCTTCGACTTCGCCGAGGCCGGCGATGCCGATGCGGCCGCGCTCGATATTCAATTCTTTTAAGCGCTCGACGATACTTTCGCACCGTAGTTCGCGCCGCGCCTCGCGCACGTCGGTAGTCCAATCTTGCGTCGTCGTCCAACGCGGATTTGCCGATGTCGCGATGGCCGTGACGTCGCCGTCAGCGGAAACACCGCGGCGATATCGGCGTCGCCGCCGCCGCCGCAGTGGGTCAAGTAGCGGGTGTTGGCTTGAAAGTCCATCGAGTGGCCGGTGTTTTGCGGCGTGACGATGACGTCGATATGCTGCTCGGCCATTTTCGCGCGTACGGCTTTCCAGCGCCGGTCGCGCTCAGCGAGGGAGAAACGAGGATATGGGTACAGTTCAGCCATTTTTATTCTTTCGTTTAAGGCACGAAAATTCTTTTCACCACGAAGATCACGAAGGACACGAAGGTTCGAAAAATTATTACTCCGAACTTCGTGCTCTTCGTGTCCTTCGTGGTGAATCATGTGTTTCGGGTTGATCGCGGCATGCCGTTTAGTGCGGTTTTCGCCGGGCGCGCATGCGTTGTCAGCGACGCTTGAAATAGCCGCTCGGCATCATCCGCCAATTCTTGCGGCGGCCATGCTTGTTTGTGCACGCACAGGCTCTTGTCGTAGGGACCGACGGGGTATTTGCCGCGCTGCGCTTGCGGCACTTCGGAGCAATGGACTTCGAGGTGATTGCCGTCGGGGTCGTTGAAATAAATTTCCGCGCCTTTGGTGCCCGAACGCGTCACCGGGCCGACAAAAGGAATCCGCCATTTCTTGAAATGCTCGGTCCATTTTTCCAAATCTTCCGCTGAAGTGTCGAGTGCCAAATGGGGATGGGACTGATTCCAGTCCGGTTGGCCGAAATCTTGTTCGAACAGATCGATTTCAAAGCCCGCGGCCATGCGAATGCCGAGTTGCAGCGAGCGCGACAAACCTTTTGCCACTCGATCGGGCGCCGATTCATGATGCGCTTCGGCGCCAAGAGCGACGATGTAAAATCGCGCTGCGCAATAACGATCTTTGACGGGGATGGTTAGATGATTCAAGCCGCGAATGTGCAGCGGCGCGTCGGGGTTAACGTTCTCATCGCTCATGGAAACCTCCAGTGCGAGTTTTCTTGATCTATATTACAGCGCTCGCGCCATGCGCAAGGCGGTGACATGAAACGTGATGGCGATCGCGCAGCCGCCGGTTAGACCGCGACAAACGTCAGGTCTCGTTTGCCGAGCCGGCGCGCGCCGCTCGCTTCGATGGCCACGGTGTCGCCGGCGCGGATGGAGTCGCGCATGAAGCCTTGTTTGCAGGCCGGCTTCAAGATGAATACATGGCCTTGTTTCAACTGCTGATCTTTCTCGGGAAAATCTTTGCGCGCGCCCCAGAGCATCGGCGCATCTTCACCGAGGCCGCGGCCGTGCATGAGCGCGCCGTCGGGTTCATAACCCGCCGCCGCCACTTCGTCTTGGTAGAACTTCGCGACGGCGCCGAACGTAATGCCGGGTTTCACGAATTTAACCATGCGATCGAAGATGACTTTGGTCGCGTCGAAGATCTTTTCCAACTCTTTCGGTTTGGGACCGAGGGAGATCGGTTGCAGCGCTTGGGCGATGTAGCCGGCGTACTTGCCTTCCACTTCGGTGTTGATCAGATCGCCGGGTTTTAACCTGCGCGTGGTAAAGACGCGCTGCGCCCAGGGAACTTCCGGACCGCCGGTGCCGAACAGCATCATGGTGATCGGCTCACCGCCGCGGCGCACGATTTCACGGAGCATTTCCGCGATCAGCTCATGTTCGCCCACTCCCGGCTTCGCGTGGGCGATCAAGACTTCGTTGGCATGGCCGATAATTTCCGCGGCTTTCTCGATGAAAGCGACTTCTTCGGCGCTCTTGACGGCGCGCACTTCCTGCACCACCGCGGTGGCGTTGTCGAACTTTACATTGGGCAGCGCGGTTCGAATCTTCTCAAACGTACCCCAAGGCACGACGCCTTCGGGCGCGCGCACCATGCCGGAGAGCGCGATGACGCCGACTCTTTCGGCACGGACTTCTTTCAAGCGTTCGATCACCGGCTCGCCATAGGAGCGGCGCGATGGCCGAATGTCGGTGACCCAGTCCTGCGCCAATCCCCACCATTCGATCTCGTTTTCGCCGCGCACGACGGCGGTGACGTCGGCGTCGAGAGGCAACACGCAACCGACTTCGGTTTGCGTGCCGCCGATCTGGGTGATGTAGCGCGTGTCGCAACCGAACTGGTCCCAGTGGCCTTCGTGCGGTAGTGCGATCAACGAGTCGAAATTCGCTTTCTTCATTTCCGCGCGCAGCAGCGACCAGCGGCGGTCGCGTTCGTTGAGCGAGAATGTCGGGATAATGGGTTTTTCAAGTGCCACGGAGTCTCCTTGTTGCACATTCAAAAGGATAGAACGGATCCCGACACTAGTTAATTTACCTTGAAGAACGTAATTGTGCCGAGAGATGCGGTTATTTCTGAATCTTCACGCCTTTGTCGAAGCTGGAGATGCCTCTGCCTTGTTTCTCGCGGTTGGCAATCGTGCGTTGCCATTTCTCTTCGTCCGATATCAGCGACCAGTCTTCTTCACCCATCGCCGTGATCTGGAGATAATTGGTGTCGGGGTCGAAAAAATAAATGCTCCGCTCGCCAGGCGGGCGCAGGCCGTCGCTGGCGCGGAAGTCGCCGAGAGACTTGCCTTCCAACTTGGGGATTCGCTCGAGCATCACGTCGTAGTCTTCCTGGCTAACGTTAAAGGCAACGTGACAGGCGCGGCCCTTTTTCTTAGTTCGTTCCGATAATTCTTTTACCTCTTTGACGCCGACCATCTGGCCGTTCTTGAACTCGAATAGCGTCTCGCCGCGCACTTCGCCGACCAACTTCAGTCCCAGGCCTTCGGTATAGAACTTCTTGGCCCGCACGAGATTCGCCGTCTCAAAAATCACATGGCTGATGCCGTCTTTTGGCGCCAGCGGTTGGCGGCGCAGGCAGAGCTCGATTTGATTGTCGTCAGGATCGATGAATTGAAATGTTTTGACGAACGGCGACTCGATAGCATGATTCTCGACTTCGCCGCCTTTTACACCGCTGGCTTGAATTCGTTTTACAGTGGTTGCAAACGTCTCGTCAGTCGCCATCGCGATGGCATAGCGCGGCGCGCCGCTGGCTGACGCCGGCACGGCGACGCCGGGCAAGGTCAGCCCGACGATGTTCTCGCCGGCTCTGACGTAGGTGTGGCGCGGCGAGCCGTCGGCATTTTTGCGTTGGGTTAGAAACGTCAAACCGACGGTTTCGAGATAAAACTTTTCCGAGCGCGGCAAATCGCGCACAGGAAAGGCGACGTGGTCGAGAGTTTCAGCGCCGAACATACGTGTGCTCTCCTTAATGGCCGGAAGATTTTCGCTTCAATACGACTTCGTCGAGAATTTTTACGCCGTCTTTGAGCAGTTTGGCATTTTGCTCCAAGGTGTTGAGCTGGATGCGCGGCGTGCCGAGCAGATTTTGCAGCTCTTTCATGCGCGGATAGATCGGTTCGACTTTCGGATGGGAAACGACACGGCCTTCTTTGGCGATCAGGCGCTGGCCTTCTTCTGAGATCAAATAGTCGTAAAAGAGCGCTGCGGCGTAAGGATGAGGCGCGTTACGCGCCAAAGTGAGTGGGTAGATCAAGGCTGGGATCAGATCTTCGGCAACCCAATCCACCGGCGCGTTCTGCGCGCGCAAGCTTTCATTGTTGTAGGCGTAAGTCGTCACAGCGAGGTTCGCCTCGCCGGCCATCATCATCTGCGTCGTGGTGTCGCGGCCGACCCGGATCAAAAGATTTTGCTGGGTCAGCTTGGTCAGGTAATTCACCGTCTTATCTTTGCCCCACGCAGCGAGCATCGCCATGACCTCTTCGAGCGACGATTCGTCGAAGAGAATCTCGTTTTTCCATTTGGGTTGGAGCAAGTCGTCCCAGCTCTTAGGCGCGTCTTTGGCGCTGACCTTACGCGGATTGAACGAGAAAACCCGAAAGGCATAGTTCATGTTGGTGTAAAACGGCGACTTGGCGTGGGCTGGATAGATCGCCCGAACCGGCGTGTCGTATTTACCGATGAGATTTTTTTCCAGCATCACGGGGAGAAGATCGGTTGACGGCTTGATTACATCGACCAGGTGTTTTCCCGCGTTGGCCTCCGAGATCGCCCGTTGAGTCACCAGGCGCGTCTTGGCGCGCCAGACTTGGGCGTTGATGAATGGATAGTTTTTCCTAAACGCCTGGATGTAGCGGGTGGCGTTCTCGATGCCCGAGTTGGTGTACCAGAGCATCTCGCCTTCTTTCTTGGCGCCTTCGATTAATTTTTTTTCTCTTTCAGCCGGGGTCAGCTTCTCCAAGGATTTCCAAATCTCTTCCGGCGCGGCCGCCTGGGCTACAGGGACTGCGATCGTCAGCCCGAGAAAGCAAATGGTCGCGGACACGAATTTAGCCAAATACAGCATTGAAGAATTCCCTGGGTTTGCTTCGGCTTCGCTGGAATCTCAAGTCTATTGAGGGCAAGGGACGCTGTCAAATGAGCAGGGGGCGGCAACCCATTCGCATCAGTTCGGTTTGTTTGTTCCCGGCCGATTGATTTCGTCGACCAAGCTATGATCGACGACCTGCTTGTAATTCAACTGCACCGGCTGTTCCATGCTCTTGCTCAACAGCTCGACGGAGATCTGAAACTGGCGCTCGCTGAAATAAGGATAACTGAGCGTGACGCCGTCTTCGTAGGCGGCTTCGACCACTTCGGGATTTTGCATGCGCAGGTGCTTGCGAATCAGCCGCAGCGAAAGTTCTTTGTTGCTCTTTTGCCGCTCCGACGCTTCCATCATCGCCGCCAGCATCGCTTTGAGCGCGCGCCGCTTGGTTTGCAGAAAATCTTTCTTGACGACAAAAATCGACGGCGGAAACGGGTAATCAGGGCGCTCGAGTTTGGCCAGATCGCGGAAACCTTTGCGTTTGAGCTGAAGCGTATAATAGCGGTTGAACGAGCTGCCCATGGTATTGCCGGCTTCGACGGCAGCGCTGCGGCTGCCTTGGCCGCCGATGGACAGAAAAGTAATCTTGCGCGAATCGACACCGAGCCGTTCGAGTATCACCGTGGTATACCCATGATCCGCCGAGCGCGGCCGGCTCACGCCGATGGCTTTGCCTTCGAGATCCTTGGCGGTTTTGATCGCCGGATTCACCACCAGCCAATGTTCCGACGCCGAGCCCCAGGCCGCGATGGTGACCAGCGGCGGCGGATTTTTGCCGGTCAAGGCGGCAAAGATACTTTGCGGCGTGCCGAAGACGGTGTCGACTTCGCCGGCTAAAAGCGCGCTGGTCGAGAGCACCGACTGCATCCAGATCAGCTCGAGGTCGATTCCATGCTTGGCGAAGATGCCTTGTTCCTGGCCGATCCAGAACGGCACCAGCGACGAGCCGATGAAGAGCGTGCTGACACGGATTTTTTCGCGCTCTTGGCCGCTGATCTCGGTTGGCGCAGAGAGTTGCAGTAATGCGACTAGACTGACTAGTGCGGTTAGCTGCCGGCGCGATCGTGAGAAGTGTTTCATGATTGCTGATTGAGTTCGATCATTGGCGGTAAGGAGGCGATCGAGGTGCAACCCTTCCGGAACGAAGGCAAAGCAGTTGTGCCTTGAAGACGCGAGCGCGGCGAGCTGCTGTGAGATTAGCGGCGAAAAGTTCGAACATCGTGCCGGGGACCAGGCGTGTAATGAAATACTTGCGCTGGTGCCTTCGTTCCTCCAGGGTTACACCTCGATCGCTGGCCTGTCGTCGTGACCCCTCATCGCATGGATAATTCGGGCTAGAACTGAAAGATCAGCGACTTGATCGTCACCGGCACTGTGCCCGACGGCTCCAAGACGTTGCCGAGATCGATGAAGTCGAAATCATGCAAGGTGACGCCGTCGAGGCAGAGTAAAGCGTTCTCAATGGCGAAGTCGTCTTTGAGAATCATGCCGACGAGGCCGGCTAGGTCGTGATCGAAGATGAGATAGATCGGTCGGCGATTTTGCAACGTCGCCGGCAAGCCAGCGATCAGGCCGCGGCAAAAGGCCGCGATGCGGAGCGCGGTTGGCGCGCCGTCCCAGTGAAAGACCAAAGCGACTTGCGCTTGTCCTTCGATTAAATCAAAAGCGCGGAAATGTTTTTGGATCGCCTCGGCAACGATCGCGCTGTCGATGTCGCTCGACAAGTCAACTTGCGGCCGTAACACTTGTAGGTTTTTTTGCGGCAGCAAGCTTTCGTCGGTGCGGTGGATGGTATTGCCACTCACTTGCACCGTGTGTTGCGCCGCGCCCATGACCGTCGCGCGGATGCACTCGCGCGCCGGCACGAGCGGCCAGGCGAAAGCGTTGTTAGCAATTGCCTGTCGAAGCGCCCGCCCCAGCGGCGCGCCGAGATCGCCGAAGGATTGCGATTCCCTGTTGTAAACATATTCGCCGACGCCGCCGGAGAAGATCACGGCGTCGTAGTTTTTCGCTCCAGGGAGCGGCGCCGTTAGCCAGAGTTGGGCAAATTCATTTTTTGGCGCCTCGTCTGTCGTCAGGCTTAGAATCGCCTGCGCCATGTGGCTCGCGAGTTGCTCGATAGCGGATGTCGTCACATGGCTGCCGACTTGCCATTCGAAACCTGCTTGTCGTGCCAACAGTTGACCGCCCGGTTCCAGCATCGTGATCGTGCCGGCTGGGTCGGTTGCGAGCAGTCTGCCGCCGATGTGAAACGCCGCGGTGCCGAGCACGCGGCCACGCTCAGACACGGCGAGCTTGGTGGTGCCGCCGCCGATGTCGATATTCAACACCCGGCATTGTTTCTCGGCAGAGTGCGCCACCGCGCCGGAGCCGTGGGCGGCGAGTTGTGCTTCGAAGTTGTGGCCCGCCGTGGCGCAGACGAAGTTGCCGCGCTGCGCCGCGAACAGGTCGGCGATGGCGCGCGCGTTGTCGCGCCGGATCGCTTCGCCCGTGAGAATGATCGCGCCGGTGTCGACATCGCGCGGGCTCAAGCCCGCTTCCCGGTAGGCGCTGTCGACCAGCTGACCGAGCGCCTGATCATCGATGCGCTCTCGTCCGGCGATATAAGGTGTGAGATGCACCGGTGATAAATACAGTGTGTCGCGCTCGGTCACCACAAAGCGGCTAGACAACTCGCGGCCGAGCCGGCGCAGAACCAATTGAGAAAAAAGAATCTGCGAAGTCGCTGTGCCGACGTCGATGCCGACGCTGGTCAGCGTGATCGTGTCGAGTTTCCATAGCGGATGCTCGGCTTCGTCGTCGTGCTCGTGATCGTCGGGGACGTCGTGCATGATGGGCCTTTTTAAGGATTTACCACGAAGGCACGAAGAGCACGAAGTCCGGATTCCGAAACCTTCGTGTCCTTCGTGCCTTCGTGGGAGAACCGATTTATCTTTTACCGGCGCTGTGCCAAATAAAGGACAATCGCCGCCAATTACGCGACCTCGCCGTGCTCATCGAGATAGTGGGCTTTGGCGCTTTCGGCGCCGGCTTCGCCGGTGCACCAAGGCACCATCTTTTTCATCTTGCAGGTAATGCCGTGCTTTTTTAGCTCGGCTTCAAATATTTCATGAATGTCCCGCGCTTCGTCCTCATACTCGACTTGGCGTCCGCCCTCCTTGCCGCTGATCTCGCCGCCGCGCAGCACCGTGGATTCGCTCGCTTGCCAGCGATTGGACGCGTGTTTGCGCGAGATGCCCTGATTCATCACCAGGTACGTCGCCGGTGTGGAGCCGACGTTAAAATGTTGATGCAGCCAGATGCCCGCGCCGGCGCCTGATAGATAAAGGCTGCCTTCCTGCCAGTCGCAGCGCACCCGTGGCTCGTTGCCGCGTTGGGTCAAAACATAGCCTTCGCCTTCGGTGATGTAGAGATGTGCGTCGGGACCGTGACGGTGTCCTTTTTTATAGTGGCCCGACGGGAAGCTGGAAACGTGCGACTCCATCATGCCGGCGCCCATCACCATGAACGCGTTCTTGCCGCCGCCGCCGCGGCTCTTCCATTCGTAGAGCGGCAGCTTTTTGATGTCGGGAATGAAGTTGGTCTCCCACACGCGTCCCTTGTAGAGCTTCGCCTCGGCGGTGAAATAGTCGGCGCCGCCGGCGTAGCGATCGATGAAGTCGTAGGGATTGTTGAAAATAAAATCTTCGCTGGCCCACTGGCGCATCAGCTGCGGCAAATCGGTGACCGAAAACCAGCGCGCCGGGCGCGACAGGCTGGCATTGAAAAACTGATGCGACGCGTTGGTCGGCAAGACAAAGTAACTGCCCGGGCCCCACTCGAAGGTTTGCTTCGCGCCGTTCTCACCGCGCCACACCGAAGTCGAGCCGTGGCCGCTGACGACGTAGATCGCCTCGGTATAAAGATGGCGCAGCGGCGCAGTGGCACCGCCCGGCGGCAATTCGACGACATGTTCGTCGGCTTCATCGTCGCCGTCGAGATAACTGAGCGCGCCCTTAACGCCGTCGCCTTTGCGCGGCCACGGGCCGACATCGACCGCTTTCATGTCTTTGATGTAAACGCCGCCGACCAGCGGCGCGCCCTCGTGCTTGCGCCACTCTTGGTACATATCGAGGCGGGTTAGCGCGGGTTGTTTTTCGGGATCCAAATTATTGCCGTTGGTGCTCATAATCACTCCTCCTAACGAGCTGGGAAGATTTACCGCCGACGATATTCAATCGGCACGCTTGCTGTCAAACTGAAAATGTCACGAAGGTGTCGTTGACCGTGCCAAACTACTTTGTTAGCGTCCGCTAGTAAGGAGCGCTAACGATTACGAATAATTTTATGCCGCTCATTTGCCCTTACGAAGAAGGAGAATAGCTATGTCACGCAATCAGATTCATATCGAGTTCGTCAGCAAAACCTCATTCGCCGGTGGCAAGTCCTTCGGCAAGGTTGGTTCTTACGAGCGCCTATTGGGGACGGCGTCCCTTGCCATCGATCCCAACGAAAAAGACTTGCCCTTCATCTGCGATCTAGAATTCGCGCCGCGCAATCCGGAGGGGCTAGTTGAGTTCAAAACCGTGCTCGACATCGTCAAGCCGGTCGATATGAGCCGCGGCAATCGCAAACTGCTATTCGATTTTTCCAATCGCGGCGGGCGCGGCGCGTTCACCCGCTTAAACGACGGCGGCGGACCGGATCTGTCGAAAGAATCGTATGCGGGCAACGGTTTTCTCAATCTGCAAGGCTACACAGTGGTCACCGCCGGCTGGCAGGGCGATTTGGTCTACAACGGCAACAACGTCGTCGCTTTTTTGCCGGAGGCGCGCCAAAACGGCCACCCGCTGCGCGGTAAAGTTCGCCAGGAGTTTATTTCCGACAAAAAGGGCGTGCTGTCGATGCTCGTAAGCGGCAACGCCAACATTCAATGTTATCCAGTGCTCAACCGCGCCACGGCGACGTTGACCATGCGCGAGAAAGAAGCCGACCCGAGAGTTGCCGTGCCGGCGAGCGAGTGGGATTTGGCCAAGGCGAAGGAAAAAGACGGCAAAGTCGAGCTCACGCCTTCCAACGTCGATCTCTACGTCAAAGGCGGTTTCAAGACCGGTTGGATTTACGAACTGATTTACGAGACCGAAGGCTCGCGCGTGATGGGACTCGGCTTTCTCGGCTTGCGCGATTTGGTTTCGCTTTTGCGCTACGGCAAAGCGGATTCGGGGGGCGTCGCCAATCCGCTGGCCGGCTCCGTCGACAAAACCTACGGCTACGGCGCATCGCTCGCCGGCCGCGTGGTGCGCGAGTACGTCTACGAGGGTTGGAACCGCGACGCCGAAGGGCGCAAAATTTTCGACGCGGTGCAAACTCATACCGGCATCGGCCGTTTATATTTCAACATGCGCTTCGCGCAGATCGGCCGCTATCCGCGCCAGCATGAGGAACACTCCTATCCGTCGGAGCGCTATCCATTTAATTTTTCTCCCGTGCCCGATCCCTTCACCGGCAGAGTCGACAGCGTGCTCAAGCGGCCCGACAGCGATCCGTTGATCGTCCACTGCCATACTTCGAGCGAGTACTGGGAGCGACATGGTTCGATGACCCACACCGACCCGCGCGACGGCAGCGACGTCGAGATTCCCGCCAACGTGCGCATGTATATGTTGGCAGGCTCGCCGCATGCGGCGATCGCCGCCGACAACCCGCGCTGGGCCGGCCAGTTGCCACCGAGTAATTTTTCGCCGCAACCGTTCTTGCGCGCCTGCTTCGTGTTGATGGATCGTTGGGCGAGTGAAGGCGTGGCGCCGCCGCCGAGCCGTGTGCCGCGACGCGCCGATGGACAATTGGTGTCCCCCGAGGAAGCGCTCAAGAACTTCCCTAAAATCCCCGGCGTCAATCTGCCCGCGACGCCGAGCCGGTTGCCGCTATGGAACTACGGTCCCGACTTCGACGAGCGCGGCATCATGAGCATCTTTCCACCTGAGGCAGTGCCGGGAAAAGAATATCCGATCCAAGTGCCGCAGGTCGACGCCGACGGCAATGATCTTGGGCGGCGTGCGCTATCCGGACATGCAGGCGCCGATCGCAACCTATATCGGTTGGGCGCTACGCAAAGCCGGTTTCGCCGAAGGCGAGCTGATGATGACCAATGGTTGCATCAAAGCCTTCGCGCGCACCAAAGCGGAGCGCGAAAAGATCGGCGATCCGCGCTTGTCCATCGAAGAACGCTATCCCAACCATCAAGCGTACGTCGACATTGTGAAACGCGCTGTCGATGAATTGGTCAAGGAAGGTTTCCTGCTGCCGCAAGACGGCGAGTGCTATGTCGAAGCGGCGCGGCGAAAAAATCCGCTCGATTCCACGGTAACCATCGAGCCGCTGGTGACGGCGGGGAAAGACGAGTAGAAAAAATGGATCGCTGTGCCGAGTTATAACGATTGAACTAAATGGGATTGACCACGGGACGCGAGGATTGAAAAAGGAGGGAGGTTTTTGATTGTGGAAGCCACTACACAAACTTCTAACCTGAGTTTCGCAGGATACGCCGACCTGCCGGGCGTGCGACTGTGGTACACGGACAGTTGTGGTGTAGGCGTGCCACTGGTGTTGCTGCATGCCAACACCGGCAATGCCGACAGCTGGCAATATAATATTCCGGGTTTCGTCGAGGCGGGCTATCGGGTCATCACTTTTGATCGGCGCGGGTGGGGCCGCAGTCGGGCGAATCCAGAGACGGGTAAACAGCCCGGCACCATCGCCGATGATCTGAACGACCTGATTGAATACCTGAAACTCGACCGATTCCATCTCGTCGGCGTGGCGGGCGGTGGCTTCGCCGCCTATGACTACGCTCTCTGGCATCCCGAGCGGCTGCGCAGCCTAGTCGTCGCCGCCAGCGGCGGCGCCATCGTCGACGAAGAGTTGCGTGAGCTTCGCGCGAAGACAGTGCTGCCGAATTTTTCTAACTGGCCGCCGGAGTTTCGCGAAGTGAGCATGGGTTACATGGCGACCAATCCCGACGGCCTCAAGCGCTGGCTAGAAATTCATCACAACTCGCAACATAAAGGCGTGCCGGCGCAAGCCCAGCGCACGACGATCACGTTCGAGAAGCTCGCAACGATTCGCGTGCCGACACTACTGATGCCCGGAGATCAAGACCTGCAGTGTCCGCCCTGGGTCATGCGCCGCCAGCTCGCCCATATCCCCGGCGCGAAATTCATAGTCGTGCCCGAGGCATCTCACTCGATCAACTGGGAACAGCCCGAAGTTTTCAACCGCAATGTGTTGGAGTTCATCCGCGGGCATTAACCAACCAATGTTATTGCAATTTTTCCGGGCCCGACGAGAGTGGTTTTGACGCCGACAAATTATTTTGTCGCCGGCTGGGCTGCTGTCGTGATGGAGGTTTGATCATGTGGACAAATGGCCGCGGTCTACTAACAGCGGCAGTTATCATAGTTTTTCTTGGTGCTCATGCTCCAGCTGAGTTGACGGCGCAGGCGAAACCGCTCATCAAAGTCATGTCCGGTTATGGTTCGACCGACGGCGGCGCCCAGATATTATGGTATGGCAAGGAAACCAAATTATTTGAGAAGCACGGTCTCGATGTGGTGCTCGTCGGCATGGGCACCGGATCGGTGTCGTTGCGGGCGCTGATCGCCAAAGATTTGGAAATTGCGTCGCTCTCAGGTTCCGGCTTGGTGCAAGCCGCATTGCAGGGGGCCGACACCGTGTTGCTTTCTGCTCTCATCAACGGATTTGTTTTCAAGGTTTTCGGCGCGCCGGATATTTCCACCCCGGCGCAACTCAAAGGCAAAAAATTGGGCGTCAGCCGCTACGGCGCGACTTCGGATTTCGCCGTCCGGCTGGCGCTGAAAAAATGGGGACTTAATCCCGACCGCGATGTCAATATTTTGCAAATCGGCACATCACAAGACATTGTCCGCGCCATGCAGACCAAAATGCTCGACGCCGGGGTGATGAGCGGCACCTCGTCGCTGGTCGCACGCAAAGCCGGCTTTCGTGAACTGGGAGATCTCGCCGATCTGGGGCTGCATTATCCGACGTCGGCCATCGGCACGACGAAGTCTTATCTCCAGAAAAACGAAGCGCTCGTGAAAGAATTCACGCTCGCCTATATCGAAGCGATCCATGACTTCAAGCGCAACAAAGAAGTCGCGCTGACGGTGTTGAAGAAATATACCCGCAACGACGACCGCGAGGTGCTGGAGGATGCTTACGCAAGTTCCGCAAGCAAGTATCTGCCATTGCCGGTTCCGACGCTCGAAGGCATCCGGACAATTCTGGCGGAAATATCAAGCACGCTTCCCGCGGCCAAGAACGCCGATCCAGCACAATTCGTCTCGTACAAGATTGCCCGGGAGATAGAGGCGAGCGGGTTTATCAAACGGCTCTACGAGAAGTAAAGGAAAGCAAGTGCAATGTAACTGAGTTGGCCGCGTAATTGAGTCCTCGCCCCCTTCCTGATCCGGTCGCACACGGACCGAATCAATCGCTGTGGATCGATTTCCCGCAGCTCGCCGCTTACAGTAATCACCTATCTGAAGTCCGTCATTCCCGCATGTTTTAAGCGGGAATCCAGGCGGGTTCGGGATTGGACCCCCGATAAATGCATTCGGCGGTGACGCCGTAGAGATAAATCTCATCGCGGAGGTCTGATACCCCGCAGCTTGCTGCCGTTTCGGACGGTTGCAATCGGAAATGCTGCCCGACTATTAAGGAGTCGGCGTAGTAAAAGCCCGTAACGGAGGCCGCTGCGTGGCGCAAGCCATACGCCACGCTCGGCGCAGATTCCACACCGGCAAGATTGTCATGTTGGCAGCGAGGACATTGGTGAGTACTCGCGCAAAAATATTTTTGATCTGGTTACAGCAGCGCTCGCTCGTCGCCCGGGGGCCGCCAGTGTCCCCTTGCCAGGTCAAGCTTTTTGCGCCCCTCAATCACCAAGTTAAAACTTAAAAAAGGAGCACCACCATGAAGAAACTTTATTCTATTCTGATCGCCGCATTTGCCTTTGTCTATTTGCCTCGCCGGTGTTCGCGGCAGTGGCTCCCTCGGTTACTCATTCAAAACGTTCTGGATGCGATAAATCGGATTCCGCCCGCCTGGAGCCAGATATTGCCGGCCACAGAGAGGTTTGTGCTGGTGATGAGTGGCGCAGGTGTTTTAGACAAAGAGACCGGGCTTGTCTGGGAGCAGTCGCCAGACAAAACAACACCGAAAAACTGGGTTGATGCTCAAATCGTTTGCAACGTCAAGGCTGTGGGTAATCGTAAAGGTTGGAGGCTACCGACAGTCCATGAGTTAGCGAGTCTGATAGATCCTAGTAATGCTGGCGGGGATCCAGACTTACCCGTTGGCCATCCTTTTAGCGATGTGCTGGCGGAGCTCTATTGGTCGGCTACTACCGATGCCGGCGATAGCGCTAGAGCGTGGGAAGTGAACTTCGACTTCTTTCCCCTTGCCGGAGGTCCGGAAGCCATGGTTAAGACCGCCGAGAACTTCGTCTGGTGTGTTCGCGGTGGACTGGGTGTTGATACTAAATGACTTATTAGCGATTTGATGATGTTGAGCGAGCAGGGGTTTGACCCTGCTCGTTCCATTTTTTCCACGAGCTGTTTGGAGACGCGGGCAACAGTATAACGCTCGATTTCAAAGGACGGCGGCTTGATGAATCGAAAACTTAAGTAAGCGAAAATCTAAGATGGCCAAGAAAACTTTTACTGGCTGTTGGCGCGGTGTTGTCGGGGTTATCAAACCCACTTATCGCCCGGGTTCACTGGAAGAATTTATTCGACTTCTTCCAGAGGGGATCGGCGTCATTCCCATGTTTGTCGGCGTCAAAGCAGGGACTGGAGGAAGAATTTGTCGACGCCTTTGCCGGCGCGGAGAAGATCATCGCCCAATTGGCGGAAATGAACGTGGACATCATTCATCCGGAAGGCGCGCCCCTTTTCGTTCAGAAAGGGTATCAGCGTTCGGAGGAGATCGTCCAAGAATTGGAAGCGAAATATTCCACGCCGATCGTCACGACGGGAATGGTTCTCGTCGAAGCAACCAAGGCGCTCGGAATCAAGCGACTGCTAGTGATCAGCTCCTATGACGATGGCAACAGTGGTGGTCGATTGGCAAAATACTCCAGTTATTTTTCCGACGCTGGGTTTCAGGTGTTAGCGGTAACCGGTTTCCCGGTAGCATTTACCGAGATTGGCAGCGTGTCGCCCTTTGAGGCATACGACTTCGCGCGGAAGCTCTATTTGCAAAATCCGACGGCCGATGGGATTTGTCTGATTGGTTCCGGCTGGCGTATGCTCGATGTGGTTCCGCTTTTGGAACAGGATTTACAAATTCCGGTGGTCTGCGCTGTTGCCGCCAGGGTTTGGGCGATCGAGAAACGCTTGCACGTGAGGCAGCCCATCAACGGTCGAGGTTTGTTACTTGAGAATATGCCATAGGTGAACGCGAGGGTGAGTCCATGGTAGCAAAAATTTGGCTCTGGTTATTGCTCGGAATCTCTCTGGCTCCGCAGGTCGCGCTGGGGATCACAATGGAAGGAGGCGGCGGAAGCCGAAAAGAAGATGGTCTGGTACACGACCATCGGGTCGGCCGACGCAAAGATGCTGGTGGACGAGTTTCGCCGGCGTTACCCAAAGATCGCGGCCGAGTATTTCCGCACCGGTGGTCCTCAGCTGGTGGAGCGCATCTTTACTGAAGCTCGGGCGGGGAGACATCTTTGGGATGTCTTCATGAATTCGGCGATTTATACCCACCTGCTTAGTGAGAAGAGCATGCTGGCTGTTTACGAGTCGCCCGAGTCGCGATTTTACCGTGAAGGTTACAAGGATCCCCGCGGAACGTGGACATCGATTTACACCAACTACGCGGTCGCTGGATACAACACCAAATTAGTCGCTAAAGAAGACGTGCCGAAATCTTATGCGGATTTATTGAAGCGTGTTTGGTTCGGACAGATCGGGCTCGATGCGAAGTCTTACGAGTGGTTCGCCGTCGTGATTCGCGGCCTGGGAGAGGAGAAGGGCCTCAGCTTGATGCGCCAGCTGGCAAAAAACAATCCACAATTACGCAACGGGCGAGAGTTGGTCTCAGAACTGGTGGCGGCCGGAGAGTTCAAGCTGGCTCTGACTGCCTACTCGCAGAACTTTGAAACGCTAAAACAACGCGGCGCTCCGGTGGACTGGGTTGCGCTCGATCCGGTTTACGCCAATCTCCATCCGGTAGCGCTTTCTGCCAAAGCGCCTAATCCGAACGCGGGAAAACTTTTTATCGATTTCTTACTGTCCAAGACCGGCCAGGAAATCCTACGAGCGCAAAAACGCATTCCGGATCGCATCGACACTCCGCCAGAGCTTGCGCGCCTTGTCGAAGGGATTAAGCCGGCATTTGGGTCGCCGGAAATGTACAGCGACTTCAATCGCTACATCAAGCTCTACAATGACACTTTCGCCGTAAGATAAATAATAAATAGTCCGGCGGACTTGTCGCAGTCGATTGTATTCCCCAGCTATCCAATTCTCGTGGCCAACGCGCACGGGTCGCATTGTCACTTGTACGAGCAGCGCACAACGTTGACTTAGCAAAGCGTTGTCTAATAGTGTGCCTGTCAGAACCAATCGGAATGTAGCAGAGCAGTGGAAGCTTCTTTTCGAACTGCCATTCCCGTGCGGGAGACTCATGAAGTCGACATTATTGTTGCTTATCTCATCACTATTACTCAACGCCACCTTTGGTTTCGCCGCGGAATCTAAACCTGCGTGGCGTGCCGAGTGGGACAAGACCGTTGCGGCGGCGGAGAAAGAAGGCGTCGTCAGTATTTATATCTTCGATGCCGGGCCGCTGACAGAGGAGGCGGTTTACGCTTTTGAGCGCGCGTACCCGAAGATCAAAGTCAGCCAACTGCGCGGCCGTGGCAACGATCTTGGGCCGCGGCTGGTCGCGGAGCGACGCGCCGGGAAATATATCGCCGATCTTTTCGCCGGCGGCAAAGGCACGGCATATGCGACGCTTTACGTCGGCAAAATTCTCGATCCGATCAAGCCGATTCTTTTGCTTCCGGACGTCTTGGATGAAACGAAGTGGTGGCGTGGTGCGCACAAGTACGTCGATCCGGAAAATAAATATGTCTTTGCCTACATCGGTAACGCCGGCGGAGTGGAGATCAATTACAATGCCAAACTGGTCAACCCGGGCGAGTTTAGCTCTTACTGGGATCTGATTCAGCCCAAATGGAAAGGCAAGATCGTCGCTACCGATCCGCGCATGCGCGGCATGGACAATCCGGTGCTATTTTTCTACTACCACGCCAAGCTAGGAACTGAGTTTATTCGAAAACTCTACGGCGAGATGGATGTTTCGATCGCGCGCGATTACCGCCAGCCGGTCGATTGGCTGGCGGCGGGAAAGTTTTCGCTGTGCATTCCGTGCGTGTCGAATGAGATGGACAAGGCGATGGATCAGGGTCTGCCCGTCAGTCAGATTCTTAGTTTGAAAGAAGGTGGCACATTGAGTTCGTCGGGCGGGACGTTGAGCTTGCTGCAAAACGCGCCGCATCCCAACGCAGCGAAGGTTTTCGTTAATTGGCTCTTATCGCGCGACGGACAAGCGCAAGTTCAGAAGGGGCGCAAGGGACGGCCGCGCACCGGTTCGAATTCGCTGCGCATCGATATTCCCAAGAACGATGTGCCGGAAGAAATGCAGAGAAAGGATAACGTCGATTACTTTGATTCCGACGACGACAATACTGCTGACCGCCGGCCCGCTGATAAGTTGTTTAACGAGATTTTTGGCAAACTGAACAAATAGCAGCGCGGTAAAAAAAATTGCCATGATTCATTTGGAGAATCCATGACCGATCACGCTGATGCCTTTGCCGCCTCACTTGATGCTAGGATAGGCGAGATTATCGACCGCTGCACCCGCTGCGGCAAATGCGTCGAGGTCTGTCCGACCGCCGGTCCCGCGGGTATCGACACCCGCGAGCCCACTGCAATTGTTGGCGATGTGCTGGATATTCTCCGCGGCGGCGGGGACCCGTCGAGCCGCGGCGCCCGCTGGGCGAGCACCTGCACCGGCTCGGGCCGCTGTATCTCTGCCTGCGACGACGGCGTCAATCCACGCTTCATGTTGGCCGCCACCCGCTTGAGGATCAATGAGCGGCGCGCGGCGAGCGAGCGCCACGCCACCGGGCAAGCGGGATTCCAAAAAATGTCCGAAGGAGTGAAGGTGCTGTCACGTCTACAGCTCCCCGCCGATTTACTTGCTGGCATGATCCGGTCAGCCCGCGCCGACAGCGGGCCTCCGCCCGAGGTCGTGATGTATCTTGGCTGCAATGTCCTCAAGACGCCGCACATCGCGCTCCTCTGCCTGGAGGTCTTGGATCGGCTCGGGACACGCTACAAAGTCTTCGGCGGTCCGGCCAACTGTTGCGGTGTCATTCAATACCGCGCCGGCGATACTAAGGCGTCGGGACGCATCGGCGGCAACACGGTGGCCGGTTTTGCCGGCACCGGCGCCGCGCAGGTCCTCACCTGGTGCCCGACATGTAATATCCAACTCAGCGAAATCGTCGTGCCGAGCACGGAAGCTGGCTTTGCCTTGGGGCATGTCGTCCCTTACATCGCCGCGCGGATTGATCGTTTGCGCTCGCAATTCATTCGTCCTGTCAACAAGCGCGTTGCGCTGCACGAGCATCCGGGCGTAGCCGGCGTGACCGAAGGTGCCGTCAAGATTCTCACGGCGATCCCGGGGATCGAGCTTGTCGATCTCGAACAGCCGCGAGTTGGCTACATGTGCAACTCGCTCGCGCCTATAGCCGATTACAAGCGCGAGCTTCATGCCCGAGAGCTCGCCGCAGCCGAGGCCGCCGGCGTCGACTGCCTTGTCGGCATTTACCACGCGTGCCATCGCGAGCTATGCGCTCATGAATCGACGTATCCGTTCAAGATCGTCAACTTCCTTGAACTCGTCGGAGAAGCCATGGACATACAGCGTGACGATCTCTTTAAGCAGTGGAAGATGATGCAAGACGTCGATAAGGTGCTCGCGGAAGTTGCCGGACAACCGGCTATGGCTGGACTGGACATCGAGCGTGTCCGCGAGGTGCTCATCGCCCATATGCTGCGCGAACAGCCTCTGCCGATTGGCTCCAGGATTGCGCCAACAACTGAGCCTGCTGCGGTGCTACCGCGCTTTTTCCCTGAGTAGCGAAAAAATAAGCGCATCCGCTTTACTGTGAAGCCATATTCTCATAGGGAAATAGCGCACGGAGGGTTTGTTTAAGATGAGGTCCTCGTTCGAATTTTTCAGCGCCCACAGTGCCACGGGAGTCAAAACCATGAAATTGAAACTGATAACGTATCTAATGATTGCGATTGTGGTCATGACGGTGGGGATTTTCGGTCGCGCTATCGCGTTCGGGCAAGAAGCTAATCTCAAAACTATAAAACTCGGCGGCGGAAGTTTTACGACTTCGATCGCGCAAGCGAACGGGCTTTTCGCGAAGTATGGTTTGCAGATTCAGATTCCGCGTTCGGCGTCGGGTGGTTCGGATGAAGTGCGCAAGTGGCTTGCGTCCGGTGAATTGGATCTAGCCGATTATGGTATCGACAACGCCATCGCGATGGTAGAAAACGCCGGTGTCGATGTGATACTCGTTGCCGCGACCGATTACACACCGACTGAGCTGGTGGCCCAGCCTGAAATCAAAACACTCGCCGATCTGCGCGGCAAGATCGTTATCGTGGACGCGCCGAACACCCAGAACGCGCTGGCGCTCAAAAAAATTCTCTCAACCGTTGGGCTCAACGCAGGAACCGATTATCAGATGAAGGAAGTCGGCGGCACATCGGCGCGCATCGCGGCGATGCTGAAGCAAAAAGAATTCGCCGCTACGATGGCGTCTGGACAGACGGCGGCGCAGGCGCGCCAGGACGGCTTGGTGAGCCTGGCGACAACGGCGAACATCTTCGGACCGACGCTGCGTTACGGTGTTTTCACGCGCCGCCAGTGGGCTAAGGAAAATAGCGATCTGCTGATTCGCTACCTCGCAGCGCAGATCGAGGCGCAGCGCTGGCTGCTTAATCCGGCAAACAAAGACAAAGTGATCGATATGGTTCTGCGCCAGCGCAAAATGTCGCGCGAACTAGCAACGGGAATTTACGAAATGGACGTGGGAGCCAACGGTTTGGCCAAAGACGCGGCGATCGACGTTGAACGTTTTAGCAACGTGCTTAAATTCCGCGCCGAGGTCGAGGGCAGTTGGGGTGGCAAGGCGCCGGCGCCGGACCGGTACTACGATGCATCCTATCACGGCAAAGCGTTGGCGATGGTGAATGCAAAAGCGGCCAAGTGATCCGGGCAATTGATCGTCGGCGCTGAAATTATTTATTCACGATGAGGGAACCATGACTGAAACGCGCTTAAGTAAAACGCTAAGTGTAGCGATGCTTTTCACCGCCTCGTTGGTTTTTTGTCGCACAGACGGTTCGGCTCAGACGCCGTTCTATCAAGGCAAGACAATAACGGTAGTTTCAGGCGTCGCCGCGGGTGGATCGGGCGACATTCGGATCAGAGCGTTACTGCCTTTTTTGCGCAAGCACATCCCCGGTAATCCGACGCTCATCGTCGAGAACATGGCCGGCGCCGGCGGGCGCAAAGCGGCGAATCATCTTTACGGCAACGTCAAACCCGATGGGTTGACGATCGGTGTGCTCGCGGCCACAGCCATACCGCTAGAAGTCCTTAAAGAAAGTGGCGTGATGTTTGACAGCTCCAAGTTTATCTACTTGGGCGCTACGGAACACGCGTTTCACATTACCTTCTTTACACGCAAGGAAAGCGGGTTTAGTAACCTAGAGAAACTCCGCGCCGCTTCCGGCGTGCGCGTCGGCGGTCTGTCTGTGGGTCACACCAATTACGTCGCGGCGCGGCTGTTCGCTTTCCTATTGGGTCTTAAGGATTCTAAATGGGTCACCGGCTTTAGCGGCACCGGAGATCTTGAGGTTGCCCTAATGCGTGGCGAATTGGACGCGACGGCGAACGGCGCGACCGCGATCCAGAGGCGAAGCCCGGATTGGATCGAAAAGGGCCTTATGGATTTTCATACGATCATCGATATTCCCAAGGGATCTAAACATCCACGGCTTGGTCATCTGCCGGAGATCGAGAGCTTTGCCAAGTCGCAGCGAGAGGTCAAACTCGTGAACACATGGAGGACCTTTAGATTAGTGGGTTCACCCTACGTCGCACTGCCCGGGACTCCGAAGGATCGCGTGGAAATTCTCGAGGAGGCGATGCGCAAGGTGCTCAAAGACACCGAGTTTCATCGCGAATATAAAAAAATCGTCGGCGACGAAGTCGAACCGGTGTCAGCTGAACAACTGACCAAAGAGATCCGAGAAATTCCCCGCGACCCCGAGGTTATTGATCTGGTCAAGGCACTCGCTGGAAGCGGCCCGCTGCCGTCGCGGTGATCCGTGTCGTTCTAGCCTGGTTTATTCGCGGTAAAACTGCGCTCGAGGCGCAACCCCTTACGGAACGAAGGCAAAGCCGTTGTGCCTTGAAGATGTCAGCGTGGCGAGTTGCTTATGACATCAGCAGCGAAAACGTCAAACATCGTCTCGAGAGCTGAACATAAAATGAAATATTCGCGCCGGTGCCTTGGTTCCTCCAGGGTCACACCTCGATCGACAGCGTGTCGTCAGCTTTCTTCGCCGTATGAATATCCGTTCTAGCAAGGAGTGCAGATGGCGCAAATTTGGCGAAATACTTATCTCATATTGTTGATCTCCGTGTTGGCTTTGGCAACCCAAGGCTTCGCGCAGGACAAGCCACTCAAGAAAATCTATTGGGGCGTGTCGACATTGTCGCCGACGTTATGGATTCCCTGGATTTCCAAGGAAGCGAAGATTTTCGAAAAGAACGGGCTCGACGTAGAACCGGTTTTGCTGCGCGGTTCAGGCCAGACTTCGCAGGCGATGTTGTCCGGCAGTTTATTCGCCGCGTCGGTGGCGCTGCCGCAAGTGATGCTCGCAGTGCTCAACGGCGCCGATCTGGTGAACGTCGCTCATGGCATCGGCGTTCAGGGCAGCCGATTGATGGTGAAACCGGAGATTCGCAAAGTCGAAGATCTCAAAGGCAAAAAAATCGGCATATCTAGTTTGGGATCGGCCGGCGACTTGCTCTTCGGTTACGTGCTGCGCAAGTACGGCATCGACACCGTCCGCGATGTCTATTGGCTCGCGGTAGGCAACACCGCCGAGCGCGTCCAGGCGCTTTATAATGGTTCGGTGGATGCCGCCGATCTTTCCTATCCGGCGGACGTTCAGGCGGAGCGCAAAGGTTTTCGCCCGTTGCTCGATGCCAAGAAGGAAATCGTTTACCCGACGGCGTCGGTGGTGACCCGGCGCAAAACGATTCGCGAAGAGCGCGACACGGTGGCGCGCTATGTGCGTTCCTTCGTCGAAGGCATCGCCTTTTTGAAAAACAACAAAGAGGCGAGCAAACAGGTTCTTGCCAAATACTTGCGCACCAACGATCCGGAGTATCTCGAAGGTGCTTATGTCATTCACAAGCAAGATTTCATTTCGGCGCCCTATCCGATCACCAAAGGATTGGACGCGATCTACGAGATTGTCGCGCACCGCCGGGCGGACATCCGCGGTCACAAGGCGGAGGAATTCGTCGATACGAGCTTCGTCGCCGAGTTGGAGAAGAGCGGATTTATCAAGAAGTTATATGAAGGGAAGTAGGCATGAGGCGCGCGGCAAAAGACCTGAGTAAGAAAGTTGTGTAGTTGTAATGGCGCGAATGTAATAGGTGACTGGCGCCTCTGCCAACCGATTTAGAATTACTATGCGCCCCTACGCCCGGTTTCTTTAAGAAGTTTTTCCCAGCGTTCGAGTTCCTTCTCGTACTTGTCCAGCGGCATGCCGTGTTCAGGGCGCCATTTTTTAAAGCCGTAGTTTTTCGCGCCGTTGCCGTAGTGATATTTTTCCAAGATTCCTTGTCCTTCCGGTCCGAGCAAATAATCCGCGAATAGCAGCGCGCCGTGGGGATGCGGCGGCTGCACGGCGATGGCGGCGCCGCCGACGTTGGTCGGCACGATGTCCATCGGCACCCACTCCACCGGCGCGCCCTTTTGCTGGGCCACGATGACGTGATTGCGAAAGATAGCGGCGCCGGCTAAGACTTCGCCGGAACCGATCAGTTCAAGCAGCGCCGGCGGGATAATCGTGTGTAGACTGATCTCCTGGCCTTTCAACTTCTTTACCAGCTCGGGTCCTTTGATCTTGAGAATCGCGGCGATGACTTTGGTGCTGGTGTCGTCGACGGTGAGCCCCATTCTACCTTTGAGCGCCGGGTGGAGCAGACCTTCGTAGTTTTTCGGAATCGCTTCCTTGGGCAAAAGATTTTTGTTGTAGGCAAAGCCGATATAGGATTCTCTAGCGGTCGCCCAGAAATATAAACCGCGTTCGCCTTTATGCTTGGCGTCATCGGGATAGGCGGCGAAGTGCGGCGAGTGATACGGCCGCAGCAGAAATGCATCGCGCTGAAACATGAGGTTGGGTTCCGTGGTCTCGATGGTATCGACGATCTGCCGCCTGGCTTTCGCTTCTTCGACCATGCGCTGGGTGATGTCGCCGCCGTTGGTGCGGTAGGCTTCGACTTTGACGCCGGCATATTTCGTCTCGAAGGCTTTGATCATGCCTTTGTACGAGTCGCCGGCGAGGGATGTATACCAGGTCACTTTGCCTTCGCTCTTAGCGCCGGTGTAGAGCACTTGCTCGCGGTCTTTGCCGGTGTAAGTGACCAGCTCGGAGATCGTCATCGATTTGCGCGCTTGGGCGATGAGCTGGCTTGGGAATAGCGCTGATAGGACAACTAGAACGTAAAACAATAGTTGCATCGATGTGAGTCTCCTGCAAAAACTTTTATCGCGTGATTGTCGCGCTGACAAGCGATGATACGACTATGCGCCCTTGCGGCTGATTTCTTTCAGGAGCTTTTCCCAGTGTTCAAGATCTTTTTCGTATTTCTCGGTGGCGATGCCATGGTCTGGACGCCAGCGTTTGAAGCCGAGATTTTTCGCCGCGCTGCCGTAGTCGAACTTTTCCAGCACGGCTTGGCCTTCCGGTCCCAAGAGATAATCCGCCAAGAGCAACGCGCCGTGCGGATGGGGCGGCTGGACCGCGATGGCGGCGCCGCCGACGTTGGTCGGCACGATATCCATCGGCAGCCATTCCACCGGCGCGCCTTTGGCGATCGCATTCAGCGTGTGGTTGCGAAAAATCCCCGGCGACGCCAGCACTTCACCGGAAGCGATCAATTCTAAGAGCGCCGGCGGGATGATCGTATGCAGGGCGATTTCTTGGACTTTCAGTTTTTTCACGAACTCTTGTCCCTTGGTGCGAATCATCGCGCCGATGACTTTAAAAGCCGGATCGCTCACCGACACGCCCATACGGCCTTTGAGCTCGGGATGGAGCAGGCCTTCATAGTTTTTCGGCACGGCGTTTTTCGACAGCAATTTTTTGTTGTACGCAAAGCCAATATACGACTCCCGCGCGATGCCCCAGAAGTACAAGCCGCGCTCGCCTTTTTCCTTGGCGTCTTCGGGGTAGGAAGCGAAGTGCGGCGAGTGATAGGGGCGGAGCAAAAACGCGTCGCGCATGAACATCAAATTGCCTTCGGTGGTTTCCACCGTGTCGGCGATGTAACGCCTGGCCTTGGACTCCTCCATCAATCGAACGGTCATCTCGGAGCCGGAGACGCGGTAGGCTTCGAGTTTGACGCCGGGATATTTTCCCTCGAAGGCTTTCGCCATCCCTTTGTAACTCTCGCCGGCGAGGGAAGTGTACCAGGTCACTTTGCCTTCGCCCTTGGCGCCTGAGTAGAGGACTTGCTCGCGGTCCTTGGCGTTGTAAGTGACCAGCTCGGAGATCGTCATCGGCTTGCGCGCTTGGGCGAGAAGCTGCGTGGGCGATAGGACTGATCCGACTGACAGGACGGATACGGCCAATACTATAAACAGCATCGCGACAGTCTCCTTTGGTGCTTTCAGCGCTGGGTGATTTCCTTAGCGAGTTTTTCCCACTTCTCGCTGTCTTTCTCAAATTGTTCGAGAGTGCGGCCGAAGCCGGGGTGCCAACGTTTGAACGGCAGGTTATTGGACGGATGACCGTATTGGAATTTCTCCAACACCTTGCGCGCTTCGGCGCCGAGCAGGAAATCGACCAACAAGGTCGCCGCGTGCGAATGCGGCGGCTGAGCGCTGAGCGCGACACACCCCGAGTTGGTCGGCACCAACTCCATCGGCACCCAACTTGCGGGCGAGCCGCGTTCGGCCGAGACCATGGCGTGATTTCTGTAGATGTGAAAGGACGCGCCGAGCTCGCCCGACGCCATGAGATCGACCAGCGCGGCGCTGCTGACGGTGTAGACACGAATGCTTTGCGCCTTGAGTTTTTTGACGAAGGCTTCGCCTTTGATTTTTATTATCGCGCCGATCATGCGCGTCGAGCTTTCGTTGAGCGTGATGCCCATTTTATCTTTAAGCTGCGGATGGAGCAGGCCGTCGAAACCTTTCGGCACTGCATTGGCCGGAACTTGGTCCTTGCTGAAACCGAAGCCCATGTAAGACTCGCGAAAAATTGTCCAGAAAGTCAGCCCGGCGTCGGCCTTTTCTTTCGACTCACTGGGGTATGCGACGAGCATTGGTGAATTGTACGGTCGAGTCAAACCATATGCTTTCGACACCATCATGAAATCGTAGGTGGTTTCCAGCGCGTCCATGGTCGGTCGGCGCGCTTTGGTTTCCTCCGACATGCGCGTCACCAGATCGCTGCCGCCGGCGCGAAAAGCTTCGACGCGCACGCCGGGGTATTTCGCTTCGAAGGCGCGCGATAGCGCTTTGTATGAGTCGCCCGCCAGCGAGGTGTACCAGTTGACCACGCCTTCGCTCTTGGCGCCGGTATAAAGCAGCTGCTCGCGATCGGCGCCCATGTAGGTGGAGATTTCAGAGATGGTTGCCGGCTTGCGCGCCTGGGCGATGAGTTGACTAGGTAAGAGGAGCAATACGCCCAATAGGACGGATACAGCATGAATCAAGTCGGCAGTCTCCCTTGGCGTTCCTCGGTATACCCTGCTACCGACGCGCACCTCTCCCGCTCGGATAACACGGTGAATTGAAGTGAGTCAATGCGCGGCGCAGCCGTTGCGCCTAAAAGAGGAAGCAATCAACTGACCCAAATGGGGCTTGCGGGAAGTCTGCGTAGTTGGTATCGCTCTGGCCGGACTTTGGTGTAGGTGAGATTAACAACTACTACAAACTCGAGGAGGAGTATCATGAAAAATAAATTGGCCGCAGCCTGTGCGTTGGGGATTTTAATATTGGCGAGCGGGAATGTTTACTCGGACGATAAAGATAAAGATAAAGGTAACCGTCACGAACGTTTCTCGACGCGGCTCTCAAGCTTCAACGAGGTTCATTTCAATGCCGGGCCGCCGGCGACTCTACGTGGCGCGATCTCAAGTGTCGCAAAGGGATCGTTCAAGGCTACGCTAGACAATTCCACCAGCACGATCGGCTACGAGCTTACTTATGAGGGACTTGAGTCAGACATCACCCAGTCCCATATTCATTTTGGCCAACGTCACACCGTCGGTGGCATCGTAATTTGGCTGTGCCAAACTCCCGGGACCCTCGCTCCAGCGGCAGTCGCGGCTGCCACGCCCTTCTGTCCCGGTCTTAGAAGCGGCAAAGTGACTGGGACCATTGTAGCAGCCCAGGTGCTCGCGCAAACCGCCCAGGGCATCGATGCTGGAGAGTTCGATGAAATCGTCCGTGCGCTTCGCGCGGGAGCCACCTACGCGAATGTGCACTCAGGACGTTTACACCCGGCGAAATTCGCGGACAAATTCAGACGAAGCGAGATCGCGACTAGCGCGCGGAAAGGGTCACTTGAAACCGATGAGAGAGCGGCGGCGAGAAAGTCTAGACTTTCTCGCCGCCGCTCGCGTATGTGCGGAGCACGTCGGGTGGCGATCGCGAGCGCGCGTTCTGGTTCACTGTTTCAATCTCCGCGGGTCGAACTCCCCGCAGATCGCTGCGTTAAGTTAATCGCCTATCCGTAGTCCGTTATTACGCCATGCTCTGAGCGGTTCGAGCTGCTCACCAAGCGGGATCCGGAACGTCAGCGGGCTGGCCGACGCTTTCAAGACAACTCTCATCGCCTGATACTCCACGGCTTGTTGCGGCGATGCGATTAGGTTAAATAGCACACGACGTAACTCGGAGGATAAATTATGAAGTCACGATCGACTGCTCTAGTAGTGTTTCTGCTCATTACGGCTGCCTCTTTTTTGTTCGCGCCTAAAATTGTTCCAGGCCTGCAGAGCTCGGCTTGGGGAGACAATGACGATCATGGAAGGTCGTTGCCGCAAAATGCCACTTTCACAACTCTGATCACCACCCCACGCGCCCTTGAAGGACTGACCGGTGACAGTCACGGTAATCTATATACCGGGGGTTCCGGAACGCCGGACTGCCCGGTTTGGAAAATCAATCTTAATAAGCCAACTTTGATCCCTGTTGGATTCATTCGACCTGCGTCGGGAAACTGCGGTTTTGCCGGCATTGCTTTCAACGATATAGGCGATTTGTTTGTAGCCGACGGAGGGGCGCAGAGAATCTACAGCTTTACGCCGAACACCGTTAATCCACCGATCGTTACCGTGCCATTTGCCACCGGTACGCCGGGCGCCAACGGCCTTGCCTTCGACGTGAAGGGAAACCTCTGGGCGAGCGATGGCACGACAGGGCGGGGCAGAGTGTGGAAGATCACCGGCCCCGGTGCGAACTGCAGTTCCACGCCGGCGGTTAATTGTGAAGAGGTCTTTCGCATCCAGCCAATGGCGAACGAGGTCAATCTTGATGTCAATGGAATCGGTGGCGTCGGGCGGGATAACCGTGCGTTGCCGCTAGGCACGATCACGGTGACACCGACGTCTCGCAATGCCGCCAACACATTGGGTTCCCAGCCGCTTGTGGCCAACGGTTTAGCCTTCAATAAGAAGGGCGATCTCTTCAATATAGATACCGCTCGGGGAGCGCTCTGGAAAATAGAGTTCGACCACAATGGAAGCCTCAAGAGTCCAACCGGCTGCGATACCACATTCACGGCAAATACACTGTGCCTCAGCAATATCTTTGTCGCTCATCCGATTCTGGAGGGTGGCGACGGCATCGCTCTCGATCGAGAGGGGAATATCTGGGTAGATGCCAATGAGCGCAATGCGGTAGCCGTGGTTACCGCGGAAAGAAAAGTAATTGAAATTTTCCGCACCCCAGTTAACTCACCGACGGGAGTTGGGCTCAGGAACGCGGGAAACTTATCGGTGGGAAATAATCATATTCTGGAATTTCCAACCAGTCCGTTCTGAGCGGCAAGGTATTTTGCACATCGATGTCCGATGGGGACAGGCGGGATAATTCGCCCCGCAGCGCTGGCGAAGTCAATGGCGGAGCGGTTCAAGATGGTCCAATTCCGTTGGGGAAAATCTCTTGCATGGACCAAGAGCTAACCATTCCCGGTCTGCCCCTGCCTGTTCGTTAGAGTCGTCAACCGCGATGGAGTCTTCGGAGATTGACCAGGAGACTCCATCGCCGTTTTCCTGACTGTTCGAGCTTCGGCGGAGCTTCGGTGTGGCGCCTTCATTTTCACTGCCGATGAGCGCGCCGAGTTGATCGACCTCGGCGCTTGTCATGTTTTCAAGAAACCCTTTTCCCCCAAGACCTTCGCTGCTGAGTTGATCAGAATATATCAAGAACGTTAGTCAGCGGCGCGGTGGTGACTGGCACCACGCGTTGCTTTATTGGGCGAACCATCTGAAGGCGCCGCGCGCCTTGGACGAAAACTATTTATTCGCTTCCTCAATGAACTTGCGGAGAAAATTGACCACGTCGGGGGATGTCGTTGATGCTCGTTGAAACAACCTCTCGCCGGCTTCGCCGACTTCGAAGCGCGGCTGAAAGCGCATGACGCCGATGGCGTCTTGCAAGAAATCCTGGTCGCGCGCTAACCCTTCGAAAGCCTTACGCAGAATCGCGATCGTCTCCGGCGGCGCTTTGGGCGGCAGCAAAAACATCCGCGTCATGTTGGTGCTCGACATATTGGCGGCTTTGAGCGCTTCGTATTTGATGCCCGACGGCGGCTTGCCGAACAGCTCTCGGTAATAATAGCTGAAGGGCAAAAGCTCCGGCACGTCGCGGCTGACCAATATTTCTCCGCTCGGCGCCACCAGATCCGTGTAATAGAGCGGCACGACCATACCGGTTTTGACCATTTGTGGCTCGACCTGAGTGCGGTAACTGGGAAGAGTTTCATCGTGATATTGCGCTTCGCCGCGTTGCACGGCGAGGCGCGCGTCGGAGCTGTTGTTGTAGCCGGTGACGTAATCGTACTTGAGTCCGAGCAGATCGAAGGACAGACGAAAGCGTACGTCCTTGGAGCTGCTCACGCCGAGTCCGGCGGCGCGAAACTTTTGTGCCTTGATAAAATCGCTGGGCTTTTTCATGCCCGGTGCAACGTCGGCGCGAATGTAGGAGACGGTAACGCCGTTCACACCGGTGATGAATCCGAATTTGCTCAAATCGACGCGCAACCCAGGATCTTTGAGCTGCTGGTGGAATAGGCTTCCGGTGAAATAAGCCGCCGTGAGTCCGTCCGGCTTAGCCACTTCGCCGATAAAGTTCGCGGCCGTGATCCCGCCGCCGCCGCCCATGTTTTGCACTGTAATCGTCGGATTGCCCGGAATATGGCGGGATAAATGCTTGGCGAAAATCCGGCTTTCGATATCGGTCGGCCCGCCGGCGGCGAAGTTAATGACGATGTTGAGCGTCTTGCCTTGATAGAGAGAAGGTTTCTCGGCGGCGAGCGCCGCGCCGTAGCTCTCGAAAAAAATCGAAAAGCCAAAAATGCCGCCGCCAGCCGCCAACTGTGCCGCTTCATCTTTGTCTCTCCTTTAGTTAGATGCCAAATATTTTACGGAACTCGCGCGCATGTTCGTCGAGACCTGAATACACCTCTTTGGGAACGGCTTTCAACTTGAGTTTGCTTTGATCCATCTTCGCCGCCACCGGTTTGACGTCGGTGCGCGCCGGGATGCGGCGCATCTCGCGGATCATCTCTTGGCCTTTTCTCGACGTGGCGAAGTTGATCAGCAGCTTGGCCGTGTTGGGATTTGTCGCTTTGGAACTAAGTGCGATGCCGCTGATGGTGACCACGATGGGATCGAAAGTCTCGATCCAATCCACCGGCGTGGTCGAGGATTGATGATCGAGGATCGAGGATGGCTGGGATCACAGAGCGCGATCTTCCATCCTCAATCCTCCATTCTCGACCCATTCAGTTCTAAGCGCGCGGATAGAGCGCATCCATCATGAGCCGCTTATGATGCCCAGGCGTGCCGAGATACTGATAAAGCGTGTGCGCCAACACGCTGTGCGCCATCATCGGGTGGCCGTAGTCGGTGCCGGGTCCGGCCCAAACCATGTGCGCGTAGTTAGTCCCGTGATAGTAGCCCTCGCTGGCGGTCGCCTTGGCTTCGTGTACGCCGGCACGCGCGTCCATGCCGCTGTCGATACGCCAGATCGCTTCGTAGGTCGCCCAGCGCGCGGTGTCGAGATTGATCGAGATATCGACGCAGTGATCTTGCACGCGCTGGAAGCGGCCGATGGGTTGGCCGAAGACGACACGTGAATTGGTGTACTCACAAGTGATGTCGAACACTTCCTGAGTGGCGCCGACTTGGTAAGCCGAAAGTATCGGCAGCGATTTGTCCAACGCCGCTTCCAAAGTCGCCCAGCTGGCGCCGCTCGATCCCAGCAGATTCTCCGTGCCAACGACGACCTTGTCGAACTTCACTTCGGCGACGGAAACAAAAAAGCCAATGTGCGGTGTGACCGTGATACCGGGGCTTTTCGCATCGACCAGCAAGAAAACCACTTTGCCTTCTTCCGTGCGCGCGGCGCAGAGAAAATGGCTGGCGGCTTGGGCGTCGAAGACAAAGCGCTTGGCGCCGCTCATCAAGTAGCCGCTCGGAGTCTTGCTTAGTCGCGTCTCGACCGCCTGCGGTCCCCAATAGGCGGCTTTGTCCACCAGCGCGGGCACGACAATCGACGCGCCGGCGCACAACGGTGGTAGCAGCGCCTTTCGTTGCGCATCGGTACCGGCTTCGTAGATCATCTGAGCGCTCAAGACTCCCGATGTGAACAGCGGGCCGGGCACTGGGCCGCGGCCGAGTTCTTCGAACACCACGGCGCAGTCCATGGTTGAAACGCCGGCGCCGCCGAATTCTTCCGGCAACATCATGCCGAGCCAGCCCAGCTCGGCGGCTTTCTTGATCACCTGCGGTTGGAAGGTTTGTTTATTTTTATACCACTGGGTCATTTGGTGCGCCGGAACTTCGGCTTTGACGAAATCCGCCGCGACTTTTTTCAACATCTCCTGATCTTCGGTGAGTGCTAGGTCCATCTCAATTCTCCTACAGCTTGAACGTGCAGCAACATTTCGTTCAAAATGTTCAAATCGTTCAAGCCGTTCAAAACGTTAAGGCATCGAGTCACTTCTATTAATGCGTCTCCGGCGCGGTCTCTTTGCTGGGACGGCCGAGGCCGAGACGACGGGCGAAAATTAACCGGTCGGTGTCGAGGGTGCCGCCGCCGTGTAGCTGGCCCGGACCGGTACGCACGGCGTATTCGAAATCGACCACTTCGTGCACCGACAAGTTTTGCTCCAAGGCGTCGGCGCCCATGATCGCCTGTAACCGTTCGCCGTTGCGCAAGCGCAACATGCGTTGATAGTAACGCTGCTGCGGGCCGCCGTAGGGATGCGGCTTTTTAGCGAAGCGGCGCCAGTAGATCAATTGGTTGAAACGGCGCAGGGTGTTCAATTCGATCAACATGTCGGCGAGCAGATCGCGCACGCGCGGATCTGCCATGATCGGCTTGCCGTCGATGTGGTTGTTGAGGCAATACTCGGCCACCCGTTCGAACAGCGGATCAGCGGCGATTCTTCCGTCGCCGCCGTGTTCGAGTTCCATGTGGGTGCTGGCGACTTTCCAACCGTTGTTCTCGCCGCCGATTAAATATTTCGCCGGGACGCGCACGTTGTCGAAGAACACCGCGTTCTTGATGCCCATCATCATGTTCATATGTTGAATCGTGACGCCCGGCAGTTTCGCGGGGATATGCAGCCAGGCGAGGTTCTCGTGGCGTTTGCCTTGCGGATTGGTACAGACCAGCGTCCAGAGAAAATCCGGCGGCAGATGGTGGCCGACCATGACCTTTTGGCCGTTGACGACGTAATCGTCGCCGTCGCGAATCGCTTTGGTCTGACAATTCGCAATATCGCTGCCGCCGTGCGGTTCGGTGAGCACCTGCCAGACGCAGATTTGCGCGCGCGTGATCGCCGGCAGAAATTCTGCTTTTTGCTCTTCGGTGCCCCAGCGAATCAACACCGGCGCGACGATGCGTGCCAGAGTGTAAAACGTGTGCGAGAGATTGAGACCGTACTTGAACAGTTCGGTTTCGAGCACCACTTGGTGGTCGACCGTCAATTCGGCGCCGCCGTATTTTTTTTCATACAACGGAAACAGCCAGCCCTTGACGCCCAGTTTTTCGGCCAGACCGCGGCGGAATTTATATTCATCCGCATCTTCACGCGTCGACCAGGAGGCCGACCAGCGCAGGTGCTCATGGCCTTTGAACTCTGCGGCCAGCCAGGCGGCGACCTCTTTTCTAAACTCCACTACACTGGGTGGATCTGCACTAACGGTAAAATCCATTGCTGACTCCTTTCAATCGTTCCCGGTCTCGGGTTTCGAGCTTCGGATTGCGAACGCGAAACTCGAAACTCATTTCATATCACTCCGTTTGTTCTCAATTCCATCACCGCAGCTTCGTCGTAACCCAATTTCGCCAATACTTCTTGAGTATTCTCGCCGAGCAGCGGCGCGGCGCGAAAAAACTTTGGCGGCGTGCCGGACATGTTGATCGGGCTGCCGACCAAGTTGCTGATTCCCATCTTCGGATGCTCGATCGGTTGGGGAATGCCCAAATGCTTGATCTGCGGGTTGTCGAACACTTCGTGGATCGTGTTGATCGGCGCGTTGGGGATGTCGTTGGCGTCCAGCCGCGGCAGCCAGTATTGCCGCGGTTTTTTGGCGTATGCGTCGCGCAGGAGCTTGACGATTTCCGCATGCCGGTCGCTGCGTTGTTTGCGCGTGGCGAAGCGCGGATCGCCGATCAAACCCTCGAGCTCGCCGGCTTTGAGCAATCCTTCCCAGGCTTCGTTGTGTCCCGACAGATGCACCATGAATGGTTTCTTATCACAATCGAGCAGGCTGTAAATTCTCCCTTTGGGAAAATTTTCCCGCGACACCGCTTCACCGCCGTTTAAAAAGTCAGACACATGGGACTCGATGAAGGCGATGGCGACTTGGAGTAGCGACACGTCGATGAACTGGCCCAGTCCGGTTTTGCCGCGCGCGATCAGCGCGGCCATGATGCCGTGGGCGGCGAAGATGCCCGCCGTGTGATCGACGAACGAAATGCCGGCGACTTTCGGATCGTCGAGGTCGGTCACCAGACTCATCATGCCGCTCAACGCCTGGCCGATGGTGTCGAAGCCGGGCTTGTCGCGATATGGCCCGCTCTGGCCGTAGCCGGAAATTGAACAGTGGATTAGTTTCGTATTCACCTTCGCCAGATCATCGTAATCGAGGCCCAGTTGTTCGCGCGTCGGCGGCCGAAAATTTTCTAGAAAGATGTCGGCGCCGGCCAACAGCTTCAGCAATATCTCGCGAGCCTTTTTCTCGCGCAGGTTGAGCGTGACGCTTTTTTTGTTGCGATTGAGCGCGCGAAAGCTCGGGCCGTAGCCTTCATATTTGGGATTTCTGCCGCGGTGCGTGTCGCCGCCGTTGGGCAATTCGATTTTTATCACCTCGCAGCCGAGATCGCCGAGCAAACTGCTGGCGTAAGGCCCGGCCACGTGGCCGCTGACGTCGATACAAGTGATTCCTTCAAGAGCGCCGGAGATCATTTGAACTAATGCCGTTTCTAAGAGCAGCTTTTCACTTATCGCAATCGAAAAAGGTTTTCCACCGCAGGGTTTATACAGCAGGCAAGACCGGCGCGGCTAAGCCGCAACCGAAGATGTGCGGAAATTTATCCGCAAAGAGCGCAAAGAGTACAAAAAAGAAACCGGCGAGAGGGTGTTTCTAGCCAGCCCTCAGGAAAGTGCGCAGACAGCAGTGTTCACACTCCGGTTTTTATGCTTTGAGCAGGTCGACGATGGTTTTTACGTTGTCCACCGATTCGAGGCGGTTCACTGCGTCGATTACCGCTTCAGTCTGCTTCTCTGAAATCGCCTGACGCGCGTTGCCGCGAAATTTTCCCATCACTTCGGCTTCGGTCATCGGATTGCGCGGGTCGCCTTTGGCGATTTTGGCCGTGTAGCTGTGGCGGGTGCCGTCTTTTAGCTCGACGCTGACGGGACAATACGGGCCGGGTTCGGGGATCGACTCGTCGACGATGACTTTGACTTTGCTAAACGCGTCTTGGACTCGCGGTTGATTGACGTAGTCATCGGTAAACGTCGCGATCTCCAGTTTGCCGTCGAGAAGGCCCATGGCGACGACGAAGTTGATGGTGAACTTGCCGCGCAGGCCGGTTTTGACTTCGGCTGCGTAATGGCGCTGGTAGCGCAGCGGCGGGATGCTGACCTCTATTTTCTCGACATCGGCAAAGTCTATCTTGTGCTCATGCTTCAAATGCAGCGCGGCGTCGGCGGCGAGGAACTGCGGCGCGCTGCATGGGTGCCATTTCAATCCCATTCCCGGGGTTTCTAAATAAAACGGCTGGCCGAGGTTCTCGATCATCTTGTCGTAGTCGCAGGTATCCTTGCCGAAAAAGGTGTCGCAAAAACCGCGCGGCGCTTCGAAGATGGCGGTGTCGGCGGTGAAGCCGTTACTGGCGAGCAGCGCGGCTTCGGCGCCGTTGCGCGCCGAGTTGCCGGCGTGAAACGGTTTGACCATCGAGCCCTGCTGGCGGTGAATGCCGCCGGCGCCTGAGGCGGCGACGCCGATAGCGGCTTTGAGCCTGGCCGCATCGAGTTTCAACAAGCTGCCGCACGCAACGGCGGCGCCGAGGCTGCCGAACACCGGCGTGCTGTGAAAGCCGCGGTCCTGCATGTTGGGCGAGTGCGCGGCGAGTTTGCAGATGACTTCCATGGCGAGCACGTAGGCTTTGAGCAACTCTTTGCCGGAGGCGCCGAGATTTTCCGCCAGCGGCAGCGCCGCGCCGACCAGCATGCTTGACGGATGACCGACATGGATGAACGCGTCCCAGTCGTCGTAGTCAAGCGCGTGAGATAACAGGCCATTGGCAAATGCCGCGGTGGAGACCGACGCTTTCGCTTGCGTGCCCCAGATCGATGCTTCGCTCGACGCGCCGAGTTTCTTGCAATAATCGACGGCGATGTCCGCGACGGCGGTCTTGGAGCCGGCCAGGGCAACGCCGAGCGTGTCGAGGATATGCATCTTGGCGTTGGCGCGGGTTTTTTCGGAGATCGACGAAAAATCGGTGTCCGTGACGAAGCGCGCCAGTGTGTCGGTAACCGGTGGTGGTGTGGCCATCTTGTTCTCCTGTGAAATGGGGGATATGAAAGTTCAATATCTGATTAGCAAGGCTTCAGGCAATAGGCAGCGGACGATAGCAAGATAAGAATTAAGGAGACAAGAGCATGAGTGGTTGTTTGAATGGCATCAGAGTTTTGGAGTTGGGCAATTTTATTTCCGGGCCCTACGGCGCGATGTTGCTGGCCGATATGGGCGCGGAAGTGATCAAAGTAGAAAATCCCAAGGGTGGCGATCCTTTTCGCGGCTGGGATTTCGGCGGCGATCAGCCGAACTTTTGGGCTTACAATCGCGGCAAGAAAAGCGTGACGCTCAACTTGCAGACGCCGGAAGGCAAGGAAATTTTTTACGGCATGGTCAAAGAAGCCGACGTGGTGATGGATAACTATCGGCCCGGCGTGACCAAAAAACTAGGCATCGATTTCGACGCGCTCAAGAAAATCAACGAGCGAGTTGTTTGTTGCTCCATCACCGGCACCGGCCCGACGGGTCCATACGTCAAACGGCCTGCCTACGACACCGTCGGCCAAGGTATGGGCGGCATGATGAGCGTCTTGATGGACCCAAAAAATCCCAAGCCGGTCGGCCCGGCCTACGCCGATTGCTTGAGCGGAATGTTTTCGGCGTTGGGAGTTTTAGGCGCGCTGATGGCGCGTAATCAGACCGGCAAAGGGCAGCAGATCGATGCGACCATGGTCGGTTCGATTCTCGCGTTTTTGAACGCGCCGGCGACTGAAACGCTGGCGCATGGACGCGTCCCCGGTCCGTACACCCGGCCGCGCCAGTCGCAGACCTATGCGTTTGCCTGCGCCGACGGCGCGATGTTGGCGATCCATTTGTCATCGCCGCAAAAATTTTGGGAAGGGCTTTGCAAATCGGTCGGTCATCCCGAGCTGATCGAAGATCCGCGCTTCAAGTCGCGGCCGGACCGGCGCAGCAACTACGACGAACTCAATAAAACTTTCGCGGTATTTTTCAAAGAACAGCCGCGCTCGCACTGGATCGATCAGCTCGAAGCCAACGACGTGCCGCACACTCCGGTGTACAACTTGAAAGAAGTCTTCGACGACCCGCAGGTCAAGCACATGGGCATGCAGATCGCCATCGAACGCAAAGATAAGCCGACGATCCGCACCGTGAAATTCCCGCTGACGCATAGCGAGACGCCGTCGCCGTTCCCTTCTCCGCCACCCGAGCTCGGCGAGAACAACGGCGAGTTTCTCAAAGCGCTCGGCTACGACGAGACAAAGATCGCCGAGTTTAAGGAGAAGGGGATTATTTGACTGCGCGCTGGCAGACTTATGGCGAACGTAATGGCTGACTGCATGCTGGCGCCGGCGTTCGGATATTGCCGCTTGGTTTATCCGTTCGCGAATTGTGAGAATCTGACTGCTTAGCGCCGCGTTAATGATTCCATTCGACGTTGTCGTCATCGGCGGCGGCGCCGCGGGTTTGATGTGCGCCATAGAGGCAGGTAAACGCGGGCGGCGCGTTGTCGTGCTCGAACACTGCGACCGGATCGGCAAGAAAATTCTCATCTCCGGCGGCGGCCGCTGCAACTTTACCAACCTCAACATTACCCCGGAAAATTTTCTCTCGGCTAATCCGCATTTCTGCAAGTCCGCGTTGGCGCGCTACACGCAGTGGGATTTTATTTCCTTGGTCGAACGCCATGGCATCGCCTATCACGAGAAAGAACTTGGCCAATTATTTTGCGATCAGTCGGCGAAATTGATCGTTAAGTTGCTAAGCGATGAATGTCGTCTTGCGGGTGTGCGGATTACGACTGAATGCAGCGTGAACGGAGTGGAGCGTGGCGCCAATCGGTTTGTGTTGAAAACCAACCGCGGCACGATCGAAGCGTCATCACTGGTGATCGCCTGTGGCGGGTTGTCGGTGCCGAAGATGGGCGCCACGAGCTTGGGTTACGAGCTTGCCAGGAAATTTGGCCATCGGGTTGTACCGACGCGCGCCGGGCTGGTGCCGTTTACATTCAGTCCAGACGATTTGGTTCGGTACAAAGATTTGTCGGGCGTCAGCTTGCCGGTTCAAGTCGAGTGTGGCGGTCAGAGCTTTGCCAATGCGATGCTGTTTACCCATCGCGGCATCAGCGGGCCGGCGATTTTGCAGATATCGTCATACTGGAAGGCGGGTGATGAACTTTTGGTTAATTTCTTGCCCTTGACCGACGCTGATACTTGGCTAAGAAAGCGCCAATCGTCGCGTTCGGATGCCGAATTGAAAACGGTACTCGGCGAGTTCCTGCCGAAGCGACTGGCGCAGCGCTTATGCGCAGTCGAACTGGGCAGCCAGCCGCTGCGCCAATATTCGCCGCGCGATTTGTCGCGCGATCTGCGAGCGGTTGCAGAACTGGCGCTTCCGTCCAGAGGGCACGGAAGGATATCGCACAGCCGAGGTGACTGCGGGCGGTGTCGATACCGATGAACTGTCATCGACGACGATGCAGTCGAAAATCGTTCCCGGTCTTTATTTCGTCGGCGAAGTCGTCGACGTCACCGGCCATCTCGGCGGCTTTAACTTTCAATGGGCGTGGTCGTCGGGCTGGGCGGGAGGTCAGGCGGTGTGAGGTCGTGCTAACCAGATCGATTTGCCGTGGATCAAGGAGCGTGCTAGCTGAAAAGTTACGATTAGCGCATGTAACGATGCATCAGAACGGAGCGATGCTATGGAGACGTTGATTAGAAAGGCCGTGATCGACGATGCGCCTCGGCTGGCAGATTTGCTGCGAGGAATAGGATGGTTCGAGTTGTTCAGGACTCGGCCGTTCAAGGACTCGGTCACGCGAGTTGAAAGCCAGCTCCGACAATGTCTCTCGGACGATAGTCACTCTGTCTACGTCGCCGAATGGCCGCATGGCGAAATCGCTGGATACGGTTCGGTGCACTGGCTACCGTATATTTTCATGTCGGGGCCGGAAGGATATGTTTCCGAATTATTCGTGCGTGATAACTTGCGAGGTTAAGGAGTTGGCCGCCAGCTGCTCAGAGTCATCGAGACCGATGCGCGGGCACGCGGCTGTCAACGGCTATCCCTGATTAACCTGCGTAACCGCGAATCTTATCAGCGGCAGTTTTATCTCAAAGCCGGCTGGCGCGAGCGCGGCGATGCAGCAAACTTTCTTTTTGAGATTTCCTAATCCGTATCCTTCACTAACTATTCCCCCAACTCTCTACCTAGGAAATCCGCCACCAGCGTCCACGCGTGTTCCGCCAAGCCCGGATCGTAGCATTCGCCGTCGGCCATGGCGAAACCGTGGCCGGCGCGCTGGAAAAAGTGCCAATCGAGTGGTTGGCCGTTGGCCTGGAAACTCGCCATTAACTTTTGCTGCACCGGAATGCTGGCGACGTGGTCGTTGCCGCCGAGGAATATTTGCGACGCACACTTGAAGTCTTTGACGGCGTCGTTGGGATGGCGCGGCCGCAACTTGTTCGGCTCTTCGTCGCGCACTGACGGATAGTAGCCAACGAAAGCGCGCACACTTGGCGTCGCGGCGACGAAGTGAATGCCAATGCGCCCGCCCATGCAGTAACCGACGACGGCGCAGCGTTTGGCGTCCACTTCCGGTCTCGAAGTCAGATAGCGCCAGGATTGAGTGAGGATTTCGACGAACTGTCCGTCGGTCGTGCTCTTCTGAGCTTCGTGCACGCCGTCGGCCGCGCCGAGCATTTTATACAGATCAGGTACGACGGTAGTGTAGCCGAGCTTGGCGTAGTCGCAGACTTTAACTTTCATATTACCCGTGACGCCGTAGTGGTGATGCACGATCATCACTCCGGGGCCGGGTTCTTTGCGATCGGGATGAGCGAGATAGCCGGGGATGCCGTCCTTGTCCGATGAAAGGTCTCGATTGATAATTTTCATTTCGCAGCCCTCCGTGATCACTCATTTGCCCGGTGTTAATACGATTGCGGCAAAAACTCAAATGCGACGGTTGGGTTTGTGGGTGCGTTGCGGCGAATTGCTTTGACAGACTCGTTAGAGTTCATAGCGTTTGCCGTCGGCAAAGAAATGCATTCGATCGAACCGGACGTTGAGGCCGATCCGATCACCCCGCTGAATGTTTTGCTCTCTGCCAGCCCGGACGACCAGCTCGATTGGGTCGCATTTAACCCGAAGATAGCGGTCAGAACCAAGGTCCTCGACGAACTCGACGTCACCGGCGATCCACGCCGCCGCCGGGTCGGCGATGGCGAAATCTTCGGCGCGGATGCCGATGGTCAGTGACCGCTGCGATAGTTGCCGCAGTGATTTGTTCAACAGACTCGTCAGATCCAAGCGCAAGCTCATGCACTGAAACACGGAGCCACTGCTGTCAACATTGCCTTGGAGTAAATTCATTTGCGGATTGCCGACGAAACCGGCGACCATGACATTGGACGGTGTGCGGTACACCGCCGCCGCGGAGCCGGTCTGTTGGATCGTTCCTCGATTGAGAACAATGATCTGGTCGCCGAGGGTCAAAGCTTCCGCCTGGTCATGAGTCACGTAAACGATCGTGGCGCCCAGCCGGTGATGCAAACGCGCCAACTCCACGCGCATGTTGGCACGCAGAGTCGCGTCCAGATTCGAGAGCGGCTCATCGAAGAGAAAAATCTTCGGCTGGCGTACGATGGCCCGGCCGAGCGCCACCCGCTGTCTCTGGCCGCCGCTCAGCGCCTGGGGCCGGCGTTCCAACAGATCTTCGATTTCCAAGAGCCGCGCGGCGTCTTTGACCTTGGGGCCGATTTCAGTTTTCGACATGCCGCGCAGGCGCAATGAAAAGGCGAGATTTTCAAATACGGTCATGTGCGGATAAAGCGCGTAGTTTTGAAATACGAAGGCGACGTCGCGCTCGCGCGGAGCCAAGCCATCGACCCGTTCGGCGCCAATGAAAATTTCGCCGCCGCTGGGCTCTTCGAGACCAGCGATCAAACGCAACAAGGTCGATTTGCCGCAACCCGAAGGACCGAGCAGGATGCAAAATTCGCCGTCGGCAACGTCGAAAGAAATATTTTGCAACACCTCCGCGGCGCCGAAGCGCTTTGAAAGTCGTTTTACTGAAAGTGCAGCGATAAATCCTCCGGCATTGGATTTAACCTTTGACCGCGCCCGCCGACAAGCCGCGCACGATGCCGCGTTGAAAAATCAGGGTGAGAACGATTAACGGGATCGTGGCGATGGTGGACGCAGCGCTGATCTCACCCCACGGCATGGTGTATTCTCCGGGAAAGAGCGCGATGCCGACCGGCAGAGTCTGGACCTCCGGATCGGTCATTATAATCAGCGCGAAGAAAAACTCATTCCAAGCCTGAATGAAGACGAGCAGCGCGGCGGTGAGAATTCCCGGCGCCGCGAGCGGCAACACGACCTTGTACAGGGCTTGCAGCCGGCTGCAACCGTCGATCAGCGCCGCCTCCTCGATTTCCCTTGGCACATCACGGAAAAACGTCGTGAGAATCCAGATCGCCAGCGGCAATGACAGGGCGACGTACGCCGCCACCAGCCCTTGAAAAGTGTTGAGCCACTGTAGACGGTCGAGGATCGTCCAGACCGGACCGGCGATGGCGATCTGCGGAAACATGGAGATGGCGAGCAGGAAGAGCAGATAAAAATTCGTCCAAGTTAAATCTAAGCGCGCGATGGCGTAGGCCGCCAGCGAACCGACGGTGATGGTGAGCAGCGTGGCCGAGCCGGCGACGATGGTGCTGTTGACGACGTAATGCAGCAGTCCATAGTTTTGCAATGCCGACTGATAGAAGCTCCAATGAAACGAGGGCACCAAGGTGGGCGGGATCGCGGTCAGTTCCGCGCTGGTCTTGAACGAAGTCAGAACGAACCAGAGAAACGGCACCAGACAATAGAGCGCGATGGCGCAGGAAAAAAGCGCGAGGGCGGTGGAACGCTTCATGGCGTTGTCCCCTCTACGCGGCTGGTCTTGAATGCGCGCAGATAGACCAGCGACAGAACCAGCGACATCAAAAACACCGCCACGGCGATGGCTGAGCCATAGCCGATCATCCCTTCCGCGAAGGTTTTTTTATAGCCATAGAATTGCAGGACATTGGTCGCGTCGGCCGGGCCGCCTTGAGTCATGACAAATACCAGATCGAACACGCGCAGGGCATCGATGGTGCGGAATAACAATGCCAGAAGCAGGGCCGGCTTGAGCAGCGGCAAGGTGACATGGCGAAATTTTTGCCACGCCGTGGCGCCGTCGATGCTCGCCGCCTCGTAAAGGTCGTCGGCAATGCCTTGCAGGCCGGCCAAAATAATCAGCGCGGCGAAGGGCGTGGTCTTCCAGATCTCCGCGATCGTAATCGCGGTCAGTGCCAAATCGGGCTCGGCCAGCGGGGACAGATAGCGCGATGTGTCGGCGCCGAACAGCATTAGATTCGCCAGGCCGTAGCGGTCGTTAAATATGAAACGCCACATTTGCGAAGAAACCACGGTCGGAATCGCCCACGGAATGAGCACGACGGCGCGCAGAAGTCCCCGGCCGCGAAAAGCTTCGTTCAATACCAGCGCGATGCCCAAGCCGAGAAACAATTCCAGCGAGACGGTCACGCCGATGAAAATCAGCGTCGTCCTAATCGCCGCGAGCGCCACGGGATCGGTCAAAAGATCGGCGTAGTTCTCCCAGCCGACCATTTTCTGACCGAACCACGGCAGGGTCAGAATCAGCCGGTAGAAGCTCAGGCGAAACGATTCGACGATGGGGAAGATGGAGAAGAGCGCGACGAAAAGAAAGCTCGGCAACAGAAAGACGGCCGCAAGGCGCTGCGAGCTTTTCATGGCGCCGGCCTTTCACGCACAAGGTCCAGGGCGCGATTCATGTCGCGCGCGGCGAGCGCGGCGCGCGCGTTGACGTCCGTGCTCGGCAGGGCCAACACCGAGCTGAAATAGCGCTGCATGATATTCGACAACGGCACGTAGACCGGCGTCGCCGGACGCGGCACGGCTTGCTTGAACGTTTCGAGCAGCGATTTCAACGTCTGAATCTTGCCCTGAATTTCCGGATCATGGTAGAGCGCGAGCCGCGTCGGCGCGCGGCCGGTGGCGAGGGCGATGCGCTTTTGCATTTCTTCGCCGGTCATGAACGCCGCAAAACGCCAGGCCAGGTCGGGTTTGTTCGAGAATCGGCTGATGCCCACCTGCCAGCCGCCCAGCGCAGCGACTCCATTGCCGGGGGAAAATCCCGGCAGCGGGACTCATGGCGACCTTGCCCGCGATCTGAGATTTTTCCGGATCGTTAGCGACGGCCCAAGCATAGGGCCAGTTGCGGTGAAAAATTGCCCGTCCTTGGGTGAAGAGCGCGAGCGATTCCGGCTCTTCGTAGGCGAGCACACCGCGGTGGGAAATCTCGCCGATAATGCGATCGCGAACAAAGCGCACCGCGGCAAGCGCCGCAGGGCTGTCGAGCGTGCTTACCATGCGCGTTGGGTCCCATAGGGCGCCGCCATTGCCGAGAATATATTCCATCATGTTGCAAACGAGACCTTCGTACTGCTTGAACTGGCCGGAGAAACCGACGAGTTGCGGATCGTGCTCACGGGCGAGGATGGTTTTGGCGGCTTCGACGAGCTCGGGCCAGGTGCGCGGCGGTGACAGCTTATGTTTTTCTAACAGATCCCTGCGGTAGTACAGCACCCCGGCGTCGATAAATAGCGGCACGCCGAAAATCTGCCCGCGATACTGATTGGCTGCCACCGGTGCGCCGAGAAATTTTTTCTGCTCACTCGTAGTGAAATAGCGATCCAGCGGCAAGGCCCAACCGGCCGATGCAAACTCGGTGGGCCAGATGACGTCCATGACAAAAACGTCGAGTCGGGTATCCCGATTCTTCAATTTCTGCGCAACCAGGTCGTGGAGCTGGGTCGAAGATTGCGGGCCGATCTCGCGGATAACCTTCACTCCGGGATTTTGCCTCTCGAAGTCCGCGATGCCCTGATTCCAAACCTGGGGATCTTCCGGTCGCCAAGTCACAAAGCGCAGCTCGTTGTTTTGAGCCGCAACTGCCGCGCACTCGACGCCGAGGAAGAATACGATCCAAGTTAGAAGTGTTTTCTTGGTAAGAATGACCAAACACTCCCCGCGAGTCATCCGCCATCAGGAAGCTTTTGGCGTCACGCGGTGCGACGATGCGCTAACGCTATTAGTAGTTATTTTATGGAAATGTTTGCGATATGAAAGTAGCGAAGTAAGATTTTTGGAGAACGAAGGATTCGTCCATGTGCAACCTATGATTTTGGCAGGGGCCAATTGAGCCATTCGGCAAGGCCGCGGCCCATAATCCATTCCAGCTCATGGGTCGTCAGCGACTCCATCTCTTCGGTGAACAACGTGACCCCTTGCTTGTAAGGGCAAGGCAAGTGCGACAGGTCGGTGCCCCAGAAACAGCGCTCCGGCCCGAAGGCGTCGACGACGCGGCGCACCAACGGTGGGAGCGTCGGAAAGGGATAAGGCTCGTCAACGTAACAGGGCAGCGCGGAAACTTTCACCGCGACGTTTTTCAGACGCGCGAGTTTGATGACGTTGGCGACCGCGGGTTCGAGCGACTTGCCGCGCAACGCCGAGCTCAAACCCATATGATCGATGATCAGGCGCAGGCCGGGATGGCGCTCGGCGACCTCGCCGAGCTTCGCCACGGAGTTCGGCGCGAACGCCATGACCGCGACATTGTACTTTTCCGCAGCGTCCCAAAACCAGTCGGCGGTGCCATCTTCGATCCATTGCCTGGCGCGTCCGGCGTTAAATGTCATGCGGATACCGAGCATATGCGGCTGCTGATTCCAGGTCGCCATCAGCGCGGGGCCGTTAGGATTGGTCAGCGCGAGTTTGCCCATGACGCGGAAGCGATCGGGGTGGAGCCGGGCTGCTTCCAGTGAAGTGTCGTTGCGGTCGGCTTCCCAGGTCGGCGGCACCAGAATGCAGCGCGAAACCCCGGCGCCGTCCATCTCGCGCAACAGTTCATCGTGGCCGAGAGCCATGGCGCGGTGGGGCGGCGACGCATTCTCTTTGGCATACGGTTTTTCCGCCGTTTCCGGCGCCCAGATGTGAACTTGAGAATCGATGATCATCATAAGAAAAAATACTCCTTACCACCGATTCATTTCATAATCCGGCTTTCGTGAAGGCGTCAAGGAGAAAGCGGTACGGAATTCGTGACCAAGTGTCCAACGACAACCTCCGCAGCTTCTTCGCCGGTGCGCACACAGTCGGAGATGCCAACGCCGTGATAGGCGCTGCCGGCAAGCGTAAGGGAAGGGAATTGCCGCAATGCCGTTTCAATACGTTCCACGCGCGCTTCGTGGCCAACGTGATATTGCGGCATGGAGTTGGGGTGGCGCCAGACGCGGGCGAATCGCGGTTGGGCCGTAACGCCGAGCAAAGACGCTAGCTCGTCGCGAACATTTTTCTCCATCATTTGATCGTCAGCGCAAAACAATTCAGGCTGCAGGCTGCCACCGACGAAGGCGCGCAGCAGAATGTAGCCCTGTGGTGCCCGGCCCGGATATTTCAAGCTGCTGAAGGTGCAGGCCATGATCTTTCGTTTTTCTATTGCCGGTACGACGAAGCCGAAGCTGTCCGGCGCGCGCGCAAAATCTTCGCTGCGATAAGCAAGGCTGACGGTGGCCGTGGAAGCGTAGGAAATATTTTTCACATCAGCCGTGGCGTTAGCTGCGATCGATTCGAGCAGCTGGCCGGCGTGATACGCCGGCGCGGCGAGGATGACCGCGTCGGCTTCGATGATTTCTTTGCCGTCCACTGTGACACGCCAAGTGTTGTCGGCGTTGCGATTTAAGTCCGTCGCCGGAGCATTCAAGCGAACGACGCCTTCGGAAAGGCGCTGCGCGATGGCGTCGACAAGCTCCTGCATGCCGCCGCTGAGCGTGACGAACAAACTCCAGCGCGCGCCGCTGCCTACCTGGCGCTTTTTCGCCTGTGCTCGCTGGGCCGACCACATAGCGTAAATCACACTGCGCTTCTGTCGCTCCATTTCTTTGAAGCGCGGCATGGTTGCCGTTAGGCTGAGCTTGTCGGGATCGGAGGCATAGATGCCGCCGACCAGCGGTTGAGCGACCCGCTCGAGGGCTTCGCTGCCGAAGCGGCGCCGTACGAAAGCGCCGAGACTTTCATCCTCTTTATTTTCACTGCGTGGAAGAAATAGTTCGCTCGCCATGCGCACCTTGCCGGGCCAAGAAAAGAGCGGCGATTGGATGAACGGCCAAACGCGCGTTGGCGCGAGTAGCAAGAAACCTTCGGGAAGTTCAACCAGCTTGCCGCCATGAACGATGGAGATTTTCTGATACGCGGACTGCGTCGAAACCAGACGGGAAGTGAGTCCGATCCGCTCACATAGGCGAAGCGCCCAGGGTTTCTCAGTGATGAATGAGTCCGGTCCAGCTTCGACGAGAAAATCGCCGACGTGTTCGGTGGCGATGGCGCCGCCGAGACGATTCGAGGCTTCGAGAAGCGTTAATTGCAAGCCGAGGGATTTTTCTTCGGCAAGTTCAGTGACACGATGCGCAGCCGCGAGGCCCGCGATACCGCCGCCGATAACTATCACGCGCTTCATCGAAGCGCCGGTTGAGGATGGAGAATCGAGGATAGAGGATTGCGATCTTTCATCCGCTTCCTCTAGCCTCGACCTGCTTAATATGATTTTCGATAACGTCAGCCATCATGGCAACGAAAGTCGGATGATCGTTTGGGCAGCTGACTCGACTTAGATCGAGGCCGAGGTCGGCGGCGATCTGCTTTGCCTCGATGTCCAGGTCGTAAAGCACTTCGACATGGTCGCAAACGAAGCCGATGGGCGCGACTATGATTTGTTTTTCGCCATTGGCAGCGCAGTCACGAAACGCTTGGCTAATGTCCGGTTCTAGCCAGGGGTCCGATGGTTTGCCGCTGCGGCTCTGATAAGCCAGCGACCAACGCTGAAGTTTGAGTTTGTCGGCGATTAATCGTGCGCTGGTTTCCAACTGCTCAACATAAGGCGAGCGCGCCGCCATCGCCTTCGGCAAGCTATGCGCGGTGAAGATCAGCGGCGGGCTTTGTCGCCCATGGGAAACAATTTTTTGCAGAACTTCTTGAATGCGTTCCACCCAGCTTTGAATGAACAATGGATGATCATGCCAACCGCTGCAGTAGTCGACTTGGGGTGACGTGGTGCCGAGTTGCAAGCGCGCATCGGCAATATTTTGCTGATAGCGCTCCCAACTCGCTTCGCTTCGGTGTGACGAAAGGATGAAACCTAAGGCGCGCCTGATGCCGTCGTCGGCCATTTGTTTTAGCGTCTCGTTGAAGAACGGACTCGCGTTGCGCATGCCGACGTAGACAGGCAGTCGACCGGTCAAGACATTGCTTAATGCATTTGCTTGTCGGAAGGTGATTTCGTTGAGCGGTGATTTACCGCCGACGGCTTCGTAGTGATGGGCGACTTCCTCGAGACGGTTCGGCGGTATCGCAACGCCTTGGGCGACGCGGCCTAGGAATGGACGAATTTCTTCGGCACGGCTGGGGCCGCCGAAGGCGATGAGAAGTATAGCGTCGTAGGAGTTGGACATGGCATCGATTTACCGTGCGCTGAGCTCGTGCACGGCGTCGACCATGGCGACGACATGGTCGACTGGAGTTTCGGGCAGGACGCCATGGCCGAGGTTGAAAATGTGTCCGGGCCTGCGGGCGGCGCGCCGGAGAATTTCTCCCACTCGACTTTTGATTTCTTTGGGCGACGCGAACAACGCGACCGGATCGAGATTGCCTTGCACGGCGACATCATGTCCGACGGCGGCCCAGCCTTCATCGAGATTGATCCGCCAGTCGAGCCCGATCACGTCGCCGCCGCCGGCGCGGATGTGCTTCAATATGCCGGCGGTGCCGGTGCTGAAATGGATCACCGGTGTGCCGGACGCAACCGCATCGATGACGGCTTTGGTATAGGGTTGAACGAATTGTTGATAGTCGAACGGCGTCAGACTGCCGGCCCAACTGTCGAAGATTTGCACGACTTGTGCGCCGGCGGCGATCTGGCAGTTCAAATATTCGCCGATCACCTTGGCCAGCCGCTCCATCAAGCGCTTCCAGGCTTCGGGAGCACCATAAAAAAGTCTTTTGGTGTGGATGTAGTTGCGCGAGCCGCTGCCTTCGATGAGATAGGAAGCGAGCGTGAACGGCGCGCCGGCGAAGCCGATCAGCGGCACCTTGTTTTTTAGCTCTTTGCAGATTTTTCTAACCGCTTCGTAGACAAACGCCAGCTCGCGCTCGACGTCGAACTCTTTCAAGCCGTCGATGTCTTTGCCGCTGCGCACCGGGCGATGGATCACCGGGCCGTCGCCTTTGGAGTATTCCAGGCCGACACCCATGGGTTCGAGGATTAATAGAATGTCGGCGAAGAGAATCGCCGCGTCGACACCGAGTCTCTGCACCGGCGTCACGGTAATCTCGGTGGCGAGGTCGGGTTTCTTGCAGAGATCGAGAAAGCCGTATTGCGCGCGCAGCTTGCGGTACTCCTCCATGTAACGGCCGGCTTGGCGCATCAGCCAAACGGGAGTGTACGAAGTCGGTTCGCGGCGGCAAGCGGCAAGAAAAGGGTGTGTGGTTTGTGACATGTTGCGGATCGACGGTGGCAAAACAGTATGAAGCTTTGCCGGGAAAATCAACCGGATCGTTTGCGCGGTGTGGCGGCGCCGATGGCGTCTTCGCCATATTTTTTTCTGAGCTGGTCGATACCTTTATATAGTTTTTCCATTGTGCCGCGCTGTTGGCGATCGAGCAGCGGCTCTTGCCAGCCAGTGACTTGCAGCGCGCTGGCGCTCACGCCGAGCAGCCGCACGGCGCGACCCGGGCTGACGTTTTGGCGCAACAAATCTTTGACCACTTCGAAGATTTCCTTGTCGAAGCAGGTGGGTGATGTCAGCGTGCGCGAGCGGGTCATGGTTTGGAAATTGCTGTAGCGGATTTTCACAGTGAGGCAGCGGGCGAAGTATTCCTCGCGGCGCAGTCTGGCGCCGACTTCTTCGACGAGTTCCCAGAGCACCGATTCCATTTCGGGGATAGTCTTGAGCGGCGCGCCGAGAGTCGTTTCGTTGCCGATCGAATGATCATGATGTTGATGGTGTGGCGACGATTCTCCAAGATCGAGATAGCGCGCGGCCGATTCCGGTTTCTGCAATAGATCGCCGATGGTTTTAATGCCGCGCTGGAGCAGAGATTGATGAGTTTTGGGACCAACGCCGGGAATCATTTCCACGCCCAGGGGCGCCAGAAAATCTTTCTCCGCGCCGGCGGGAACGCAGATCAAGCCGTGGGGTTTGGCCAAAGTCGCAGCGATCTTGGCGATCACGCGGCTGGTCGATAAACCGCCGGAGGAGGGCAGATCGAGTTCCCGTTCAATTCGACCGATCAGGTCACCGGCGGTTTTCAGCGGCGGGCCGAAGAGCCGTTCGGTGCCTGTGAGATCGACGACGCCTTCGTCAATCGACAGCGCCTGCACGGCGGGCGAGTATTGCGCCAAGATGGCGAAGACTTTGCGTGAGAACTCCACATAAGTTCGCCGCCGGTTGGGCAAGAAAACTCCTTGCGGACAAAGTTTTTTGGCTTGAAAGCCCGGCATCGCCGAGCGCACGCCGAACTTTCGCGCCGCGTAGGACGCCGACGTGACCACACCGCGGCCGTTGCGCCCGCCGACGATCACCGGTTTGCCTTTGAGACTGGGATCGAGCGCTTCTTCCACTGACGCGAAAAACGCATCCATGTCGATGTGCAGGAACCAAGACATGCGTGATCGTAGCTCGTATTCGTTGCTTGGATCAATGAACGGTTCGAGTTCTACGGCTAGCGCGCATAGAGTGAATTGATGAAGCCGCTGAACTCAAGTTTCTGCAAGAACGAGTTGTCGAACAAATCATCCGGCTTGACCTGCGTGCCTTTGGGATTCTTGACGATGTCTAACACGGCTTGGACTTCCAGTTTGGTCATGTAAGGCATGCGCTGCAACACTCCGGCAACGTCGTTATAGACGGCTTCGACCCATTGGCGATTTTCCATCTTCATATATTTGGCCATGATCTTGTGCGCGGTTTCCTTGTCGCGCAGGATGATCGAGATCGCTTCGGTGTAGGCTCTGAGATAGCGGGTGATCGCTTCCGGTTTTTGCTGGATGACTCTCCTGGTCGTGCAAACGGCGACGAAGATAAACGGAATATTCAGCTCAGTGACGTTGACGATCTGCTTCATGCCGAGCTCTCGCGCTTGATAGATCGCCGGCGCATTGATCAGTCCGGCCACGGCGTTGCCCGCTTTTAACATCGACAACAATGCCGGGCTGCTGCCGGCGTAAATTATTTTCACGTCCTTGTCCGGCACGAGGCCATATTTGCGCAGCAAAATCCTCGCGGCGTAGTCAGTGGATGCGGCCGGCTGGGTTGCGGCGATCACTTTGCCTTTCAAGTCGGTAACGGTCTTGATCGCCGGATCGCCGTAGAGTTGGAAAATAAAGCGCGACGCGGTGGCGGCGATGTAGACGGTATCGGCGCCTTCCAGAGCGACGTCGACACACTGATTGCCGACCAAACCAATTTCTTCGCTACCAGCGGCAAGCGCCTGGACGGCAGTGGTGGCGGCGATGTACTGGAGGCTGTGCTCCAAGCCGTGCTTGGTGAACAGGCCGAGCTCTTGGGCGACAAATACCGGCGCCATGGTGCCGCCCAAGGCATTGTGGACACCGCGCAGCGCCGGTCCTTCGGCGGCGATCAACTTTGCCGTGAACATGAGCTGAGGCGCTAATAGCGCGGCGAACGCGAGCTGGGCTAAACTTGACCGACGCTTCATGGGTGCCTCCCTCAGCCGAGATGGCCGGAGAGTAAGAGAGCCGGGGAGTTGCTGTCAAGGGAACGTCGAAGGCGGTTCCAGTCTTTTAAGCGGTTTCAAAGCTGGCACCGGTTTAGTGAAAACACGCGATCTCTCCCTCGAGCATCATTCACGTGTTGTCTTGCTTCGCGCCTCGGACCGCGGAGGAGAAAACGGCGAGCAACGTGAATACAGCCAAAACATAGATCGTCGAAGAAAACGCGCCGATAAAAATCTCCGGCGCGGCGCGCCAGCTCTCGGGGGAGTTAACCTGGCTGCTGGTCAGACCCGCGCCGCTGAGCAGATAGCCTAAAAAGGTTGCCGATAGAGCGACGCCCATGGCGCCGCCGGTGCGCGCCGTGGTGGCGATCATGCCGGCCGCGGCGCCAAGTTTTTCCGAACTGACCGCGCCGAGGACGGAGCTTTGATTGGGCGCATTGAAGAGCGACCAACCGATGCCCCAAAGCACCAGCGGGAGCATGATTCGCACCAGCGAAGCGTCGAGATCGACGGACGCCAAGAAAAATTGCGCGATTGCCACGACGGCGCAGCCGGTGGTGCATAGAACCCGAGAGCCGAAGCGATCGGATAGCGCGCCGGCGATGGGCGCCATTACCATGATAATCACCGAGTCGGCGACGATGATCCAACCGACCTGGGTCGGCGAATAGCCGAGCAAACTCTGGAGAAAAAACGGCAGGAGAAAATTGATCGCTGAAAGAGTCGCGGCGAGGATGAACAAACTCGAAATGCCGGCGCTGAAAAGGCGCGCGCGAAACATCGAGAGAACCAGTATCGGCATCGTCGCTCGGGCTTCGGCGCGCAACAGACAAAGCAGCGCAATGGCGGCAAGCGCCAGAGTCAAAAGAAAGGTCGGATGACGCCAACCGACCCGCGGCAGCTGGTCGATCGCATAGATAAAAAATCCATTGGTCAGAAGGAGGAGCAAAGCGCCGGCGAAGTCCACCGAAGTTTTGCCTGGCATGCGAGTTTCCGGAACAACCTTCCAAGCTAAATAGGCGCCGGCCAGGCTAAACGGCAGATTGATGTAAAAGATCCAGCGCCAGCCGATGCTGTCGATCAAAAATCCGCCGAGCGCTGGCCCGATAAGAAAGCCGATGTGAAATGCCGTTGACGTCAGTCCCAAGGCTCGGCCCCGTTCTTCTGGCGGTAAGTTCACCGATACGATGGCTCGGCCGTTGGCCGCGATCATCGATCCGCCGAGCGCTTGAACCGCACGGAAAAAAATCAGCTGGCCGGTCGTTTGGGTCACGCCACAGATCGCGGACGCGGTAACGAAGATCAAAAAACCGACGGTGTAGAAACGGCGCCGGCCGAACAGATCGCCGAGCCGGCCCATGGTGATGATCAGGCCGATCAAGACCAAATCGTAAATTAATATGGTCCACTGGATCGTCGTGAACGGTGTGTCGAAAATTTTCGTCAGCGTCGGCAGCGCCACTGTGATCGCCCGCTGATCGAGTCCGACCAGCGCCTGGCCGATGCAAACGCTGAGTAAGATCAGGTGCGAGGCGCGCTTCGTGCGTGTTTGATCGTCGGTCACTTTACACGGGGTATTCAGGGTCTACCGTCTTCTTGTTGAGAGCCGCGCATGGCGGAAAAAACCACTGAGAGAATCGCAAAAGCGTTGATCATATGGGCGGTGAAGCTGAACGACTTTAAGAAAATTTCCGGCGCCGCGGTCCAGCTCGCCGGCGATTCGATCTGTTCGGGTGTGAGGCCGTAGGTACCGAGCGCGTAAGTCATGATCGCGCCGGAAATCGCGATGCCCATGGCGCCGCCGATTCTTGCCGTCGTCAGGGTCATGCCGGAGGCGGCGCCGACTTTGTCGCGCGGCACGGTGCTCATGATCGCGCTCTGGTTCGGCGAGTTGAATAGCGCCCAGCCCAGGCCGATCAGAAGCTGCGGGAAGATCATTTGAAATACCGTGGAGCGCAGCGTAAGCGACGCGATGAAATATTGACCGACAACCATAATCGCGGCGCCGACGCTGCATAGGATGCGCGAACCGAAGCGATCGGACAAGCGGCCTGCCACTGGAGCAAGCAGGATGATCACGGCGGAACCGCCGATCAATATCCAGCCCATCTGCGTCGGCGTGAAGCCCATGAGATTCTGCAAGTAGAACGGAATCAGTACGCTGATGGCGGCTTGGGTCGAGGTTAAAAAGAATAGACTCAGATTGGCCGCCGTAAAAAGTCGATTTTCAAACAGCGCCAGGCTTAAGATGGGCGTCTCGGCTCTTTGCTCGGTACGAATGAACAGCCACAAAGTTGCCGCTGCGACGATGAAAAACGTAATCACGAGGAGATCGCGTGGGCCCTGGTGCGGCAGCCGATTGAGCGCGTAGATGAAACAGACATTGGTGAGCAATAGGTAGGCGGCGCCGGCAAAGTCGACTTTAATAGGTTCGTCGCTTGACGCTCGTTCTTTCAAGACCCTCCAGCCGAAATAAGCGCAGGCCAACCCGATCGGCGTGGTCAGAAAAAAAATCCAGCGCCAACCCGCCGCATCGATAACGAAACCGCCGAGGGTCGGACCGGTGATATAACCGACGTGAAACGCCATCGACGTAAAGCCGAGCGCTTTGCCGCGCTCCGACGGCGGCGAGTTGACCGTCACCAGGGCGCGGCCGTTGGCCATGATCATGGCGCCGGCGATACCTTGCAGCGCGCGAAACGCGATGAGCTGTGTCGGCGATTGCGCCAGGCCGCAGAGCGCGGAGCTCACGACAAAAGCTAAAAAACCGATGAGGTAAATCCATTTGCGGCCAAACAGGTCGCCGAGCCGGCCGAGTGTGAGCACCAAGCCGATGACTGCGAGGTCGTAGACCAAGAGTACCCATTGGATAAAAGATAAGTCGGTATGAAACACATGGGTGAGGGTCGGCAGCGCCACTTGGATCGCCCGGTGGTTGATCGCGACCAGAACCAGTCCGAGCGAGACTTGATAGAGCACCAGCCGGGAATGGCGCCGTTCTTGGTCGGTAATGGGTGAATCAGGCATGTCGAAAATGAAACTTTTGAATTGGCTGGGAATGAATTGTCACCACGAAGAGCACGTGTCCTTGGTGAACTTCGTGGTGCTGGAGCCGGGTTGAGTTTAGCAAATGATTCACACAAAAGCTGGAGCGATAAAAAAATATAGGAGGCAGCCGAACTCGGCTGCCTCCTATGAAATCGATGGGGGCGAAAACTATCGAGAATGACGCGGCAAGGTTTCGTCGATCTCGCGCTGAAGCTTTTCTTTGGCGCGTTTGCGGCTGTCTTTGTGCTTGCTCTTAAAGACTTTGCTTGGCGGCGGCAACTCTTTGCGCACCCGCGCCAGCCCGATGGGAATTTTTTTCACCGCCGGGCTCAATGGATCGTCCTTTGCTCGTAAGTTTCATCCGGCGCCGCCGCTTGGCCACGGCTGAAGTTTAGCTCGTCATTGTCAACATCGATTTTTACCCGGTCGCCCTCTTTGAATTCTCCGGCGAGAATCTTAACCGCCAGCGGATCCTGAATCAGTCGTTGGATGGTTCGCTTGAGCGGGCGGGCGCCGTACGCCGGATCGTAGCCCTTGTCGGCGAGCAGCGCCTTGGCTTGCTCGGTGATTTCCAATAACAACTTGCGATTAGCGAGATTCCGGCGCAAACGTTTCAGCTGGATTTCGACGATCGACTTGATCTCATCACGGCCGAGGTTGCTGAAGATAATCGTTTCATCGACGCGATTCAAAAACTCCGGCTTGAAGGCTTCGCGCAAAGCGGCAGTGACGCGCTGCTCCATTTCCTTGCGGTCTTTTGCGCCGAGCTCTTGGATAAATTGACTGCCGAGATTGGAAGTCATGATGATGACGGTGTTCTTGAAATCGACGGTGCGGCCTTGGCCGTCGGTCATCCGCCCGTCTTCGAGCACCTGCAAAAGCGCATTGAAGACATCCGGATGAGCCTTTTCAATCTCGTCGAACAAGACGACGGAGTAGGGCCGGCGGCGCACCGCTTCGGTCAATTGCCCGCCTTCATCGTAGCCGACGTAGCCGGGAGGCGCGCCGAGCAAGCGCGACACGGAGTGTTTCTCCATGTACTCCGACATATCCAGGCGGACGATCGCCTGCTCGTCGTCGAACAAGAACTCCGCTAGCGCGCGGCAAAGTTCAGTTTTACCGACGCCGGTTGGCCCGAGAAAAATGAATGAGCCAATCGGCCGATTGCTATCCTGCAATCCCGCCCGCGCGCGGCGCACGGCATTGGACACGGCGTGGATCGCGCTGTCCTGGCCGATGACGCGAAGTTTGAGTCGGTCTTCCATGGTCAGAAGTTTCTGCACTTCGCCTTCGAGCATTTTCGCAACCGGGATGCCCGTCCACTTGGCGACCACTTCGGCGACGTCTTCGGCGTCAACTTCTTCTTTGAGCATCTTTTGATTTTTCTGCAGCTCAATGAGTTTTTGATTAGCGTCCTCAAGCTCTTTTTGCAGCTGGTTGAGCGTACCGTAGCGCAATTCGGCGGCGCGGTTCAGATTGCCGTCCCGCTGCGCCTTTTGCTCTTCGACTTTGGTCGCCTCGATCTTTTCTTTGAGCTCGCGCAGCTGTTGGATCGACGCCTTTTCATTTTGCCAGTGCGCCTTGAGGCCCCTTGAGGTTTCCTTCAGATTTTGAATTTCCCGCTCGAGCTGGGCGAGACGCTGTTGGGACGCTTTGTCCTCTTCACGCTTGAGCGCTTGGCGCTCGATTTCCATCTGCATGATTTTGCGTTCGACCTCGTCGATTTCCAGCGGCATGCTATCGATTTCGATTCTCAGCCGCGACGCCGCTTCGTCGATCAGATCGATTGCTTTGTCGGGCAAGAAACGGTCGCTGATATAGCGCTGCGACAATGTCGCGGCGCCGATGATCGCGCCGTCGGTGATGCGCACGCCATGATGCACTTCGTAGCGTTCTTTCAAGCCGCGGAGAATCGCGATGGTGTCTTCGACCGAAGGTTCGCCGACGTAGACTTGCTGAAAGCGCCGCTCCAGCGCCGGGTCTTTCTCGACTTTTTTACGGTATTCATCGAGCGTGGTCGCGCCGACACAGCGCAGCTCGCCACGGGCGAGCGCCGGCTTGAGCATGTTCGACGCGTCCATGGCGCCTTCAGCGGCGCCGGCGCCGACCAAGGTGTGCAGCTCGTCGATGAACAGAACGATCTCGCCGCTCGCTTCGGTGACTTCCTTGAGCACGGCTTTGAGCCGGTCTTCGAATTCGCCGCGGAATTTTGCCCCGGCGACCAGAGCGCCGAGATCCAGCGCAATGAGTTTTTTATCTTTCAATCCTTCAGGTACGTCGCCGTTGACGATGCGTAGCGCCAAGCCTTCGACGATGGCGGTTTTGCCGACGCCCGGCTCGCCGATCAGCACGGGGTTATTCTTGGTCCGGCGCGACAGCACTTGGATGACGCGGCGGATTTCGTCGTCGCGGCCGATCACCGGATCGAGTTTCCCTTTACGCGCCAGATCGGTGAGATCGCGGCCGTATTTTTCGAGCGCTTGATACTTTTCTTCCGGATTGGGATCGGTAATGCGCTGGGAGCCGCGAATGCTGACGAGGGCATTCAAAATCTTGTCTTTGCCGGCGCCGAGCTCTTTGAGCATCTTACCGGCGTCGCCGCTCTCTTGCGCCATGGCGAGAAGCAAATGCTCGGTGGACACATATTCGTCTTTCAATGCCTCGGCTTCGGCTTCCGCGCTCTCGATGACTTTTTTCAGCCGTGGCGTAATGTAGCTTTGGCCGGTTGCGCCGGTGACTTGCGGCAGACGGTCGAGGGCTTTTTGCAGCTTATCCGTCAATGGGTTGAGCGGCACGCCGAGTTTTTGCAGCAGCGCGAGAACGACGCCTTCCTTCTGTCCTAGCAGCGCGAACAATAGATGTTCGACGTCGACCGCTTGGTGACTGCGCTTGTCGGCAAGAGTTTGCGCTTGCTGCAGCGCTTCCTGTGATTTGGTCGTAAGTTTATCTAAACGCATCGCATTTCCCCCGCCTGTGCAGGGAAGTTAAGCATCGTAATGGGAGGTGTCAAGAAAGCGCTGGCGCAGGGCGGGAAATCGGCTCAATAGCGAGTGGGTCGTGCGGCGATTCAGATCATCGCCGTCCGCCTATTTCTTGGGAAGCTCGAAATACTCAAACACCGGGTTGGCGCCCTCCTGGGGCGAGACCTTTGCGGAACCCTGATTGGCGATGACGATGCCGGCGGCGGTTGTCATTTCGAAATGATGATCGCCCGGCATCACCGGTGTGCCGCGCATTTTGCGGATCGCTAATGTGCGCTGAACTTGGCCGGCGCTGTTGTCGATTTTTAGATAAAAAGCTCCGGAGGCCAAAAACTCTTCAATGCCGCAGGTCTGATCTTGATCGGCGCGGCTGGAGAAGTGCGCCGTCAACAAATTGGTCGTGGTCAGTTGGGTTTGCAATAAATTGATCAAGGCGCGCGCTTGGTCTTGCGCCGGGCTGGTGGCGTCGTTTGGCAAAATAAACGGCGTCACAGGGTCGATGACCAGTAGGGTCGCGCTCAACCGCCTTACATAGTTGCCCAAGTCGGCGACGATCTTCTGCGGGTCGATGCCCTTCTCGCCGGCACTCGGTGATCGACCGCTGAAATAGGGTGAAGCATCTAGGATCGCCAAATTCTTATCTTGGATATGGGGTTGGAGGTTCCAGCCGAACGCCGCCGCCGAATCGGTGATTTCCGATGGCCGTTCGTCGACCGTGACGTACACCGCCTTTTCACCGGCGGCCAGCGCGCCTTGGAGCATTTGTAAACAGGCGATGGTTTTGCCGCTGCCGGTGTCGCCGGTAAAAATATAGGTGCGCCCCCTGACGAAGCCGCCATGAAGCAAGGAGTCGAGCCCGGCAATTCCCGTAGAAATGCGTTGATTTGTCATTCGATCAATAATTTACGTAGTGCCAGATCAGTCGAAGGGCGTCAGCGTAATGCCTTGACCTTTGACGATATCGAATTCCAACTGCTTGGGCTTGACGTCGGTGTAGCGCATTTTTTCGACGATCAGACTGCGCGCCAGATCGCCTTGTTTCCAGATCATTTCCAGCACGATGGCGCCGGCGACGAGATATTCTTCGATGCCGTGCAGCGAACGCTCGCCCGTGCGCGGCACGGCGTAGGAGGTCAGAATGTTGGTCGTCTTCATCGATGAGCGCAAAAGCTTGATCAGCAGCCGCGTCTGATCTTGGATACGGGCAGCGGAATCGCGCAGCAGAACAAAGGGTCCGGCGGGATCGAGCACCATCCGCTCGGCGCCGATCTGTTCGACGAAACCGGCGAGATCGCTCATCGCTTTTTGAACGTCGACTTGGCGATCTTTGCCGTTGCTCGGCAGCGAGCTCAAGTAGGCGCCGGCGTTCAAGATCGCCAACTCTTTGCTCTCGATGTAGGGTTCCAAATCCCAGCCGATCGACGCGCCTTGCTCGATGATGTCCATGGGACTCTCGTCGGCAGTGACGAAGATGCCTTTTTCGCCGTGCTTCAGTCCTTCGAAAAGAAATTGCAGCGCGAAGATCGTTTTCCCCGTGCCCGGGTCTCCAGTCACAAGTATCGACCGGCCTTTGGGAAATCCGCCTTCGAGAAACGGGTCAAGTCCGCTGATACCCGTGGATACGCGTTCTGTCTTAGTCATCGCTTTCCCTTCTCAAACACACTGCCTGTTGCAACCCGCACTCCCGAAGCGTCAGTTGGTACTGCCATCGTGGTGGCTGCCGATATTAAAAACGTTCTACGCCTTCCACCGCCGCTTCCAAGCGAAACCGGTGCGCCAGCGGCGTTGCTGTGCATCGGACATGGAGCTCGATGCGCCGGTGTCGACGCCATCGCTTATCTCATGTAGATTTGCCGCGTGTTCCCGTTGTGTCGGGTTAAGCTCCCTGTCGCCGATGACAAACGCGTCGGCATCCCGTTCGCTGACTTTCGCCTGGGACGCGAGTTGGGTGCGCAGCGTGTCGATTTCTTGGCGCAGCGCCTGTTCCGTGCCGCTTGCCACCGCATGGCGTTCTTCCAAGGCCCACTCTTTTTGACTGAGCTCGGCTTGCAGTAAGGCGAGCTGGGCTTGAAATTCCGTGCGCATGTGCTCGGACTCGTTCTGCGCAGCGGCGTCGGACTGCGCCGCTGACAATTCCAGTTGAGTGAACCGTTCATGGAGGGTATCCATCTCGGCTTTGACCCGGACCAGCTCGTCGTTGCGGTTTTGCAATATCTGATTTCGCTCTTGGACTTCGCGCACCAGACGCTCGATTTCCGCGTGTAACGATTGTTCCAGTCGCGTCTGTGCCGCGCCGCGTTCTTCGACCTCGGAGCTTTTTTGCTGCAGCGCCGTTGTCAACTCTTGATCCCGTGCGGCATGTTCCTGCAGCAACTCCTCAGCGCGACTCAGCGCCGCGATCTCGGCATGGCGCAGCGCGGTTTCTAGTTCTTCGATGCGCCGGCGCAAAGTCTCGGCTTGCGCGTGGGCATTTTCAAGCTCGCCCGTGTGCGCCGTGGCGCTGCTGCGCTGTTCATGGAGTTGGCCTTCAAGCTTGTGAATCTGTTCTCTGTGGGCGAGGGCGAGGTTTTCGACGGACGCTTGCTGCTGGGCGAGGGCCCAGGTTTTTCTTTGGAGTTCCTGGCGCAGGGAATCGATCTCGCTCGCCAATGCGCTATGGGCTTGCTCGATTTCTCCGGCATCGGCCTGGTGCTTTTTCAGTTGGCTTTCGAGCTCATGCAGGCGAGTCTGGTCGGCGCTCGCCTGCGCGCGCATGCTGTCAAGGCTGGAACTTTTTTCGTCCAGTGCGGTTTCGCGCTCGCTCGCCAAGCGCTCCACCTCTTGAATCTGCAGATGCAAATGATTTGTGCTCGCCCGTTCTTGGGCGAGTTGGCTTTCCAATGCAACCAGGCGGGACTGCAGGCTGCTCGTTTCTATCTTTGCGCTGTCGAGGCTCTGACTTTTCTCATTGACCTCGGTTTCACGCTGGTTCGCTAGGCGCTCTAACGCTTGAACGAGATGGCGCAGCTCGTCGGCATTCGCCTGCTCTCGTTGGAGTTGGTTTTCCAAAGCCTGGAATTGCTGACGGTAAGTTTCGTTGAGCGCCGTAAGTTCGTTCTGGTGTGCGGCCCGGCTCTCTTCCGCGTCGCGCAGCCGTGACGCCGATTGGTGCTGGCCCGATTCCACTTGGGCTAGCTGTTCCGCCAGTTGAGCTAGATTATCCTGGAGATTGCTTACTTCAGCGCCGCGGCTGTCGGCCAACAGCTGTTTGTGGGCTAGCTCCAATTGCAGCTCATTGAGCTGGCTATGGAGCTGTTCTTTCAGCTGGTCCGCGGCGGTCTTTGCGCCTTGCAGCTCTTCGCCGCGCGCTTGCAAGCGTTCTTGCAGTTCCTTCTGAATTATCCCGGAGCGCTGCCAGTTTTCCTCGGCCTGTTGGCGTTCCCGGTCGCGCGCGCTGCTCTCGTCTTGGAGCGCGGCGATTTTAGCTTGCGCGAGAGTCAGTTCGGCATGGGCGGCGGCAAAACTTTTTTGCTGTTCTTCCAGCTGGTTTCTTAACTGCTGCGATTCCTCGGTGAGCCGGTCTTGGAGAGCTTTGTAGCCATTTTCCCGTTCTTTGAGCGCATATTCCTTTTGCGCCAGGGAAGCGTGCAGGCGGTTCAGCTCGGCTTCGAGGCGCTGACGGGTTTCCTCGGTGACGCGCATGCCGACCGACTCGGCTTGCTCGCGGGCACTTTCGAGCTCGCGAACATGGGCGGCTAACTTGGCGATTTCATCGCGGGCCTGGTCGAGTTCGCTTTCTTGGCTAGCGCGCTCATGGTGGCTCCGCGCTAAATCGTGCTGCAGGGCTTGAATTTTGCCATGTAAGGCCAGCTCGACCGCCGTGACGGCCTCATAGCGCTGCGTCAGTTCGCGTTCTTTGACCGCGATCTCGTGATGCAGCTCGGCGAGCTCAGTTTCGTAGGATTGCTTGGCTTTTTCGAACGCTGCTGCGTCCACCGCAGCTTGGCGATTGGCCTCGTCGAGCTCGGCGACGTGCCGATTGAGCGCAGCGAGATCGCTTTGCGTCTGGCGCCAATCGGCGTCTCGGCTTACGAGCTGCTGCTGTTTTTGCTCAAGTTGGTTCTTGAGAGTGAGAATCTCGCTCTTAAGATTTCCTTCGATCTGGACGAGTGCCGCTTGGCTGTGTTGTTCGGCCTCCGAGCGGGCGCCCAGTGCCGTGCGCAACTCGCCCAGTTCCGCTTCGAAGCGCGCGCGCGTCTGCTCGAGCTCTTGGGCCGCGCTGCTTTGCGCTTCCTGACGGCGCGACTCCAGCTCCGCGACGCGCGCGCGCAAGGCGGCGATATCGTTGCGGCTCTGCGCCAGTTCGTTAGTCGCATTCTGCGACCAGCTCTGTTTGTCGTTTAGCTCCCCCTGTAGTTGCGTCACGTGCTGGCGCAGACCGTGCTCAATTTGCCGCGCATCGCGCTGCTGTTCGGCGAACTCATGCCGCTTGGTTTCAAGCTCCTGGCGTAGGGTTGCCAGTTCGGTTTGTAAACTCTCCCCCGCTCTAGTGGATTCGAGCGCGGCGGTTTGAGCTAGCTGGCGCGCGATCTCCAGTTCGGCGATTTCGCCATGCAGTCTTGCCGCATCCGCTTGCGCGCTGGCAAGCTCGTGATTGCGCTGGCTGAGCAGCAGTTGATTTGCGCCGAGCTCGGATTCAACGGTTTCTAGCCGCTGAATGAGCTCGGGATCGGGCGCGACAATCGGTGCAACATTTTCTTTTTCCGCCAGGGCGGCACGCAAAGTAGTTAGTTCGGCGTGGTGCTGTTTAGTGACCCGTGCGGCTTCATTGGCCGCTGTGGCTTGGGCCTGTTTGAGATAGAGTTCCATGAGCCGGGTCTGCGCCAGCAGGATCTCAATCTCGTTGAGCAAGAGAATCGACGGATCGCTATTGCTAAAACTGCTTTGGTCCATTACTTACCCCGTCCGAGCGTTGGTCTGGACGGATCGCTACTTTGATCCGTACCCGGCTCGGTCAATTGCGATGCATCTAGCCAAAAACATGCCACTGGAAAAAACGGGACCTGTGCAATATCGACTATTTACAAACGAAGTTAATGCGTCATTACGCGCCAATGTGTGCTCTAAGAAGGATTTTTGGACAATATCCGGAAAGCATGGACAAAAATGTCTCGATACTGGTTAAAATTCTTTACTATTCCTTAATTGCCAGCTTGGCTGTACCGTTGTTAGCTCGTTATTGATTGAAAACGGAACTGCCTGTCGTTAAAATCCGGGCCCCATGTCAAAATACTTCCGCGCAAACATTGATGCTATGTACGGCTACACGCCGGGCGAACAGCCCCGCGACAATGGCATCATCAAGCTCAACACCAATGAAAATCCCTATCCGCCCTCGCCGAAAGTGTTTGCGGCTTTAAGAAAAGCCATCAATCCCTCGTTACGGCTCTATCCCGAGCCTTTGAGCGATAGCTTGCGGACGCTCGCCGGCAGCGTATACGGAGTCAAGCCGGACAATATCATCGCCGGAAACGGCTCGGATGAGATCTTGTCGATGTTGCTGCGCTGCTTTGTGGGGCAGCGGGATCGAGTGGCGTTTCCGGTGCCAACCTATTCGCTTTACGATACCTTGGTAGAAATTCAAGACGGCGTGGCGGCGCGGGTTGATTTCCCCGAGGATTTTTCTTTGCCACAGACTTTGGCCGAGCAAAACGCCGCGCTGACGTTTCTCTGTAACCCCAACGCGCCGTCTGGGACGTTAGTAACGCTCGCGGAAATCGTCAAGCTCGCTGACGCGGTTTGCGGCGTCCTGGTAGTCGACGAGGCCTACGTCGACTTCGCCGCGAGCGAAGGGGCATCGTCGATCCCGCTGATCCGCCAGCTTCCCAATCTGGTGGTCATGCGGACGTTTTCCAAATCTTTTTCGCTTGCCGGCATGCGTATCGGCTTGGCCTTCGCATCGGCGGAAATCATCGCCGGCCTGATGAAGGTGAAAGATTCCTATAATTTAAATCGTCTGAGTATGGTCGCGGCTATGGCGGCTTTGCAGGATATGGCATGGATGAAACGTAACGCCGGGCGCATTCAACGCAATCGCGCGATACTTTCCCGGGGGCTCAAGCGGCTGGGCTATGAAGTCTATCCATCGCACGCCAATTTCGTTTTGGCGCGCAAACGAGAGCAGAACTTAAAGCCGGTTTATGAGGAACTTAAGCAGAAAAACATCTTGGTGCGTTATTTCGACACGGCGGAATTGCGCGACTGCTTACGCATTACCGTCGGTACTCCGAAGGAAGTGCAAGCGTTGTTGAAAGAGTTGGCGGCGCTCGCCGCTTAGGTTTCGCAGTCTGCTATTTCGTGGGGACGAAAGGAGTTTTGCCATGGGTAAAATAAAGATCATCGAGCTGGACCACATCGTGCTCAACGTCGGCGACATCGATCGCTCGCTAAAATTCTACACCGAGGTGTTGGGATTGAAAGGCGAGCGGGTCGACGAATTTCGAACGGGCAAAGTCAGTTTTCCCTCGGTGCGCATTACCGATCAAACGATCATCGATTTATTTCCCAGTAAAGATCGCGCCAGCGATTCCAGCTCGGAGCGGGCCGTGAAAAATCTCAATCACTTCTGCTTGGTGGTTGGCGCCGACAGTTTCTCCGGGATCGTCGATTACTTGGCGGAAAATCACGTCACGGTGCGCCAAGGGCCGGTGTCGCGCTGGGGTGCCCAGGGACGAGCGACCTCGGTTTATTTTTTCGATCCCGACGGCAACGAGATTGAGATACGCTGTTATTGATTGGCAATTCGGCTTTACGCGGTGGCAACTTTTTCTAGCTTAATCTTGACGATACGGCGTCCTTCCATGTCAACGATGGTGAGTTTGTAACCGTTATCCTCGACCCATTCGCCGCCTCGCGGGATGCGTTTGAGGCGCGACAGTATGAAGCCGGCTAGTGTGTGAAAATCCGGCGATTCGTCAAACGGCAAAGCGTAATCGGCTTTGAGATCTTTCAATAGCGCCGAACCCTGGATGACCATGGAGCCGTCGGGCAGCCGATCCACCGGGCCGCGTTCTTCGCGGTCGTATTCATCGCGAATCTCGCCGACGATTTCTTCGACCAAATCTTCCAGTGTAACCACGCCTTCGACCTCACCGAATTCGTTGACCACCAAAGCCATTGCCAAGCGACGGCGTTGGAGTTGTTTGAGCAATTCGCTGGTGGGCAAAGTACTCGGCACGAAAAAAGCTTGATGCAAGTGATCGCGAATACGAAAGTCGCTGCGCTCTTGCAGAGCTTTAAAAACGTCTTTGTTGTAAAGAATACCGATAATTTTGTCCAAGTTGCCCTCGAAGACCGGAATGCGCGAGAAACCGCTGTCGACGAAATCCTTGGCGACTTCGGCGAGGGATGACTCGGCGTCGATGGCATGGATTTCGGTGCGCGGTTTCATGACCGCTTTCACCGGTGTGTCGGTAAATTCAAAGACGCTATGGATGAGTTCTCGTTCAGTCTCGTTGAAAATACCTTTGGCGGTGCCCTCGCGGATCAGCGATTTTACTTCCTCGACCGAGATGAAGCTGGCGCTTTCGTTGTCCTTGCCGCCAAAGATTCTCAAGACGAAATTGCTTGACGCCATTAGTATTTTGACGAAGAGCGCGCTCACGCGCGCGAGCAATTCAATCGGACGGGCGACGAAGCAGGCGATCTGTTCGGAATAGCGCAAGGCGAGCGACTTGGGCACTAACTCGCCGAACACCAGCGACAGGTAAGAAATCGGCAATACCACGATCGTCAATGCGATGGCATCCGCCCATTGGGTGACGAACGAAATCGGTATCTCGGCGATCTGCGGCTTGAGATAGCCGATGGCGGCGGCGCCGCCGAGGGCAGAGGCGAAGGAGCTCACGACCGTTACGCCGATCTGCACGGTGGCGAGAAACCGGTCGGGATCGTTTTTTAAGCGCGCCACGGCCGCCGCCGCGGTGACGCCTTTTTCGAGCAGGGCGTCGATGCGGCTTTTGCGCATGGCGATCATGGCGATTTCCGAGGCGGCGAAAAAACCGTTGGCGAGAATCAAAATTACAATTAAGACTGCCTCGATCCAGAAATAGTCCAGAGTCATGGGTGTCGTCTCCTAGTTCCCTGCGGTCACAAACCGAGGAAAAATGACGGCGGTGGTTTAAGCTTCAGCAAGCGATTGTGTTGTGCGCGGGGCAATGCCGTGCCCGAGTGAATGGAACTGCATGGATGGCGAAAATTCTAGCCTTCTAGTGCGAAAAGGCAAGGGCCGACGTTTACGCCCTTGGCGCTTTCGCGTAGGATGGCGCTCGGGAGATTTCTTTGGACGACAAGCAAAATCAGATCACGTCCATACAAGGGACGATCAGCCGAATCACCTACCAACACCCGGAATCCCACTACACGGTCGCGCGCCTCGATGAGGACGGCGGACCGAGCACGACTGTCGTCGGAGTGATCTTCCCCGTGGCGGAAGGCGAGGAGATCAAAGTCACTGGCGCGTGGAAGCGCCATCCGCGCTACGGTTTGCAGTTCCAAGTCGGCCATTGGGAGAAAATCGATCCGAGCACCATCGAAGGTATCGAGAAATATCTTGGCTCCGGTTTGATCAAGGGCATCGGCCCGACCTACGCCAAGCGCTTGGTCGCCGCCTTTGGCGTCGAGACTTTGAGAGTATTGTCTGAACAGCCGCTGAGAATTCTCGATGTCGACGGCATCGGCGCAGTGCGCGCGCGTCGCATCATGGAAGCCTGGCAAGCCCAGCGCGGCATGCAGGATGTCATGGTGTTTCTCCAGGGTCACGGCGTCGGCGCGTCGCTGGCGCTGAGAATTTACCGCGTCTTCGGCGCCGATACCATCGCCCAGGTGCGCGAGAATCCCTACGCGCTGGCGCGCCAAGTGCACGGCATCGGCTTTCTGTTAGCCGATCGACTGGCACATCATATCGGTATCCGCGGCGATTTTCCCCTGCGCGTGCAAGCCGGCGTGTTGCATGTGCTGCGTGAGTCGGCCGAGCGCGGTCATTGTTTCCTGCCGTTAAACGGTCTGGCGAAAACCGCCTGCGAGCTGCTCGCCGTCGATGACGAACGGATCGATATCGCCGTGGAAAAACTTGCCGAGCGCAACGAAGTGGTCTTGCAGGACCAGCCGGACCGGCGCGGCACGCGGGTCTATCTCGTCGAATTGTTCGAAGCCGAGAAGCGCGTCGCCGACGCTCTTGCGCGGCTGCTTTCAACCGCATCTTTTCTCCAAAGTGAGCGGCTGCGCCCGTGGGAAAAGGACAAAAGCGGCGCCCGGGGTGCCATTGACTTGCTGAGTGGTTCGCTATTTTCCGATATGCCGCTGGAACTCGATGAGGAGCAGATCGACGCAGCGCGGCGCGCGCTCAACGAAAAAGCTTTCATCATTACCGGCGGGCCTGGGACCGGTAAGACTACCTTATTGATGTCGATCTTGACGGTGCTGCGCCGCGCCAGGGTGACCTTTGCCCTGGCCGCGCCCACCGGTCGAGCGGCCAAGCGCATGACCGAGAGCACCGGCGAAGCGGCGCTCACACTCCATCGTTTGCTGGAATACAATCCGCGCGAGGGCGGCTTTCAACGCCACGAGGACAATCCGCTGCAAGTCGACATGATCATCGTCGACGAGGCGTCCATGGTGGATTTGACCTTGATGGATCATTTGCTGCGCGCCGTCGAACCGCATACGCATTTGATTCTGGTCGGCGACGTCGATCAGTTGCCCTCAGTGGGACCAGGCAGTGTGCTCAAGGACTTTATCGATTCCAAGGCAGTGCCCGTGGCGGTGCTCAAGCGCATCTTTCGTCAAGATCGCCAGAGCCTGATCGTCGTCAACGCGCACCGCATACTTCAAGGGCAAAATTTAGAATTCGCCGACGCCCGCGAGCGGCGCGATTTCGATTTCATGGCGCGGGAAAGCGAAGATGAAATCCTCGAGACGATCAAAGAACTACTGCGCGAGCGCATTCCCGCCTGGCTGCGGCTTCGCCCCGATGAGATTGTCCAATCGGTGCAGCTCTTGACACCGATGCACCGCGGCATGCTCGGCACGATTCAGCTCAATCGCGAATTGCAAGCGCTGCTCAACCCCATCGGCGAAGGGTTGGAACGAGGCGGCACGACGTTACGCGTGCGCGATAAGGTGATGCAGCTGCGCAATAATTACGACAAGGGCGTGTTCAACGGCGATCTTGGTAGAATTGTTTCCATCGATCGCGACGACGGCAAGATTCAGGTCGATTTCGATGACAAGCGCGTCGCCTACGAAGCGGATGAATGGGACGAGATCAGTCTGGCCTACGCCACCTCGATTCACAAAAGCCAAGGCAGCGAATATCCGGTTGTCATCCTACCGCTGCACACGTCGCATTACATGATGCTTTATCGCAGTATTCTTTACACCGCGGTAACTCGCGGTAAAAGTTTGGTCATCGTCGTCGGCAGCCGTAAAGCTCTCGGCATGGCGATTCGCAATGTTCGGGTGGAAAACAGAAATACCGGTCTAAAAGAAAAGTTGCTGGCCGCGTTGCAAACGCACTCTGAGATGCGACTAATTTGAATTAAATAATCGGCCGAGGCGTGGGTCGCTGTGCGGGATTGCCAATTTCTTCAGACAAGCCCAGATCGTCGCTTGATTGCTATTGACGACCGGCTTACCCAAATCGTTTTCCAAGTCTGCAATCGCTTCGATCATGCGCGTATTCGTGCAGCTTAAAAAATAGCCGTCGGCGTCGGCGCGGAGATTGTCTTTGACGACTTTCTTCCACTCCTCCGGCGTGACCGCCGAATAGGCATGGGGTTCGAGCGCGAGGCCCAACTCGTGCAACACCGTGTAGCCGGTTTCACTCAGATAGTTCACTTCGAGTTGATTGGTCGCTTGCACGTAGGGACTGATGAGCACGAGTTTCTTTATGCCGAAGTGATCAAACGCTTGTGTCAGCGCCTGCGCCGTGGTGATCGTCGGGCAGCCGCTGGCTTGCTCGACGATATCGACGATCGCTTTTTCATGGGCCAGACCGCTCTCCATCGAGTTGGCGGTACAGTGAAACACAATGACGCTCGGTTTTAGGTCCGAGAGCGCTTCGGCGGCTTCAATCAGCGGCCGCTTTAAATCCGCCAGTGGCTTGCGAAATTTTCCGGTCATGCGCAGGCGCGTGACATGGGCGCCCACGCCTGACGGAAGGTATTGGCCAAATTGCGGCTCCGTCAGGCGATTGCCGGAGGGAATGATCAGGCCGATGCTGGTCGGCGGATTCATAGTCCCGGCGCTCCCAGGTTATAAAAGCGGCGCGCGTTGCCGTGCAGTACTGCGGCTTTGTCCGCGTCGGTGATTTCTTCGTTCTCGAGCATCTCGTTGATCTCATGCTTGCAGAACTCGTTGTTGACTTCATGCGGATAATCGCTCGAGTAAACCCACGGCTTGTTGCCGATTCTTTTAATCGCGTGGGCGATGTCGGGCTCTTCGCCTTCACAGCCGACAAAGACGCGGCCGGCTTCAACGTGGCGTTGAATATACTCGCTGACTTTTTCTTTGGCTTTCAAATCGAGAAAACGTTTGCGCGGGTCATGTTGAATATGGGTCTCCCAGGAGCGGTCGAAACGCTCCAGACACATGAGCAGCCAAGCGACGCCGCCTTCCATGAAGCCAAATTTCACATTGGGGTAACGGTCGAAGACGCCGTTGAAGACAATCCCAGCGAAGGAAATCATCTGGCCGAACGGATGGCCGAGCGCGTGCACCGGCGCGTAAGGGGTCAGGTCGTCGAGTCCCAAATTCTCATGGGCGCCGCCGTGAATGCCGATGGCGCAGCCGAGTTTGTTCGCTTCTTCGTAAATCGGCCAGTAGCGTGGGTCGCCCAGGTGCGCTTGGATGCCGGTGGAAGGCAGCATGGCGCCGCACATGCCGAGATCCTTGATGATGCGTCTGAGTTCGTCCACGGCCGCGGTCGGTTCTTGCAACGGCAACAAGCCCATCGCTTGGAAGCGCGGATTGTATTTCATGTAGGTGTTATAAATCCAGTCATTGTAGCCGCGCGCGACGTCGATGGCCCAGTCGCGGCTGACGATCTTGCCGAAAGCCAAGCCGAGCGTCGTGTAGAGCACGGTTTTTTCAATGCCGACATCTTCGAGAAAATTGACCCAACCTTCGGGGCCGACTTTGTTGAACGCGCCGGGAGGAAAATCGTGCATGTTGGCGGAGTGCAAGTGATCGAGCGGGGGAAATGGGTTGAAGAACGTGTGGGTTTCGTACTTGTCGCGATAGGATTGCGGCATGTAATTGACGATCGCTTTGGTATCTTCGATCACATGACCATCACCGTCGATAATTGTGTGGCCTTTGTAGGGCATGGCAAATCCTCCCTGAGGGTTAGCGCCTAAGTCATCAAGGAGCGGAGATTTTGTCAATACTTCGTTAGGTTTGGAGTTTCGTGTTCTGAGTTGCCGCGAAATCCCAACCCGAAACCGAACGCATCACGAGCTGCTGGCGCCGAACCATTTCTTGTAAAGCTGATCGTAGACACCGGTCTCTTTGAGCTTGAGCAATGCTTCATTGACCGGTTTGCGCAGCGCGTCGTTGGGTGGAAAGGCAATACCGTAGTTTTCTTTGCGGAAGATCGAACCGACGACTTGGACTTTGCCGTTACCATCGTGCGACGCGTAATAGAGCAAAACGGGCGCGTCATAAACCACCGCATCCACCTGGCTCTGTTGCAGCGCTTGATAGGTGTCTTCTACCTTGGCGTATTCCATCGCCTCGACATTGTGCTGGCGTAGGTACTCGCTCGCAGTGCTGGCCTTGACGCTGGCGACGCGTTTGCCGGGAAGATCCGCGGGGCCGCTAATGTCGCCATGCAATTGTTGCAGGGTGAGATTGGAGGTGACGGCGGCGGTGAAGTAGGCGATAAATACAACGCTGGCGAACATCCAAACAACCGCGACCAACCGAGCCAGGGCGGCGCGCGGCATCTGATCAGCTTGGGTGGCGAGCGTCGACGCGGCCCACCAACAGGCCTCGAAGATTCCGGGATAGTATTCCAGGCGAGCCAACATACCGGTCGGATGGTGCCGCTCAAGCAGCCAAACCAAATGCGCGATGACGACGAGAATGATTGCTACGCCTAAGATGTAAGGGAGGACCCCGGCTGAAAGCAAATTGGCGAGGATGGTTTTGACCAACGCCGTTCGACTTGTTTGCACGGGCGTCACGATTTGCAAGCCGGCGTCGAACATCGGCTGGGAAAAGTCCATTTCCAGTTCGCGTTCCGCCGTGATCGAGATCGCCGCGATGCCGAGGTCCACGCCCTTGGACTTCACCGCGTCCAATAATTCTTTAACCGTCGGCTTGACGATGAACTCAGACTTGACGTTCAGCTGCTTGGCGATCTCATTCCAAAGCTCGACGCTGAAGCCGGTAAGATTGCCATTTTCTTCAAAGACAAAAGGTTTGACTAGGCGAGTAGCGACGCGCAGCGATTCCACTCGCGGCTGCGCGAAAGCGCTTGAAGCAAGCAAACTGAGGAATAAATAAGCGCCGAGTTTTTTCATTCGCTCTACCCCATGGCGGCGGTCACTCGGCCCCGATGCAGGTAAGCCGGTGTGAGATTTTTAACCGAGTTAGCAGGAGATGGCGTGGCCGTCAATCTGCAGTTACTGAATCGTGGCGGTGACCTTCAGATCGGTCTCGTTGCTGCTAGCGCGGTCGCGGTAACCTAAAATCTGCCGCGTCACTTGGTGCATGCTGCTGGCGGAGCCGCCGAGGGATACTGGCTGGCCGTTGGCGACGATGAGCTTCAGTGGCGGCTTCGGTGAAGTCGATGGCCCCCGGCCGTTCCACGGAAAAGTAGCTGATACGGGGTGTGAGCCGTAATTTGATCTGTCCGTCGGGAAGTGTCGAGGCGTGGACGCGAAGCGACGTGCCGACGTCGTTGAACACGATCCGACTCTCGATATAGCCGATACCGCGAGCGTAATTATGGTAGTAGCCGATTTGATTTTGCGGCACCCCGGTCGCCACAGTGAGGATCGATTCGCTGCCGTCCATCACTAAAGTGAAGATGCCGCTGAAGCGTTTAACAGTCTTTTGACTGTCGTTGGCGATGATTCGGCCTGAAGGATTCACAGTGCCTCGGCGGATGATAACGCTGCCGGAGCCTTGGACGGCGTCGCGGTTGAGGGTTTCAGTCTGCTGCGAATCGAGCCCGACCTTAATGTGGCGGCGCGTTTGAGATTCTCCGCTTGATAGCCCGACGATCAAGGCGCCAGACGCCAGCAGCAAGCCGATTCCAATACGTAATTTCAGGGTTGGCATCGATTTCTAACTAAAATCAGCGACTACTCGGTAACATGGAGAAGTCCGTCAGCTTCATCGGATCGTAGTCGGCCGGGATAGGGCGCTCCTGACGCAGGATGTCGAGGTAACCGCGGGCAACTTTGGGGTTCATGCGGCCATCTTTGTTCAAAATCCTGATCAGCGTCGCGTAGGTGTTTTCCGCTTCGGTTTGATTCACCTTAAATTTATCGACGATCATCTTAGCGCTCTCGGCGCGGTTGGCGCGCAGCCACGCAACGGATTCCATTACGGCGGTTACCGTGCGGCGCACTGACTCGCGATTGCTTTTGATTTCGTTTTGCGAGGTCACCAAACCGACATATGGGATGTCGGCGAGATCGCCCAACTGCATGAACTTCTTGTAACCGAGCGAAACCGCCTTGTCGTCGAACGGCGGTGTCAAAACCGTGCCGACCACGCGATTGGTTGTCAAAGCGCGAAAACTATCCGCCGTGCCACCGGTGCTAATGGACTGGACGTCCTTGTCGTTGATCTCCGATTTTTTCAGAAACGCTTGAAAGAAATAATAGGGTGAGGTGCGGATGCCTGAGAGCGCGACGGTCTTGCCGATCAGATCCTGCGGTTTGTTGATGTCTTTATGGGTCACTAGCACCCAAGGCGAAACGTCACAAAAATTGATGACCATGACCAAAGGCAATCCGGCGAGCGCCGCAGATATTCCCGTCGAGACCGAGGTGAAGTAGTTGATATTACCCGCGACCACGGCTTGCGGCTGGATCGTCGTCGTCATCTGAATGTACTCAGACTCGACGTTGTATTTTTTATAGAAGCCTTTTTCCTGGGCGACGTAGAAGGGCATGTAGGAAAACGCCAGGGAGGGAAAGCCGATGCGAATTTTATACGAGCCTTCAGCGCCGTGGGCGCTGCGCGAGACGAGCTGACTCAACGCGAACAGGAAAACGTAGAAAAAAATTCTCAGCTTCATCTCGGATCTCCTTACGCAATGGCGATTTTGGCTTGGCCTCCGTTCCAACTTTGGCGCGCCAGCTTAAGCGCGTTAGGTTTCGGCAGATGCTTAAGCTCGAAAAATTCTACGGCATTTTTGCCGAGCAGTTTTTCTTTCTGCGCGAAGCTTAAGTCCGTGCCCTCAACGACGTCTTTTACTGAGTAAGGAAAGTGGCAATCCCAGTGGCAGTAGTCCGACGCATAAAGCACCGTGTCTTCACCATTAGCGTCGAACACACGATCGAGGCCGGTTTCTTCGGATTCGCAGGTGAGTACGACTTGTTTGCTCTTGATGATGTCGCTCGGTTTGCGCTTGAGCTCGGGCATCTGCGGCGCGAGTTTTTCGATGTGTTCGTCAAAGCGCTCGGCCCAAAATGGCAACCAGCCCGCGCCGCCTTCCATGAAGCCGACCTTGAGCCTAGGAAATCGATCGAACACGCCTTCGCCGATCATGTGCATCATGGCGATCATCAATTCGAAAGGAAACGCCGTCATGTGCACGTAGACATACTTGCGAAAGCGCTCACTACCGGCGCCCATGACGCCGGAAACTCCCGGCACGCCGTCGTGGCCGGTTTGCGGATGGACGCTCAGTGTCATGCCAATCGATTGGGCGCATTGGTAGATCGGGTCGAACATCTTGTCGCCCATGTTATTGATCCCATACACGTTGGTCGGCAGCATCGCCGTCACCACGCCGGCTTTTTTGAGATATTCCAATTCTTGCACCGCCGCGGTTGGATCCTGGCAAGGGATCAAGCCGACGCCAAGCAAACGCTTGGGATCGGCGGAGCAGTATTCCATCAGCCAGTCGTTACACGCGTGACAGAGCACGGCGGAGAGTTCCTTGCTCATCAAGCCGTTGACGGTGAGCGCGATTTGCGTGCCGAAGAGCACAGCGACGTCGATGCCTTCGGCATCCATGTCTTTGAGCCGAGCCACGGGATCGACCATTCCGTCACGAAAGCCGCGCGCTTTGTCCGTCATCGGTCCGGACACGCCGGGGCCAAGTCCCTGTGAGGCCGACCACATGCGGCCTTCGAGCAGCATGCGCGAGTTACCTTCGTTGTCTTTCATGCGGATTGGCGCTTGGGAGCGCCATTTTTCCGGCATGCGCGGACGTAGGTCGACGTTGCCTTCGTACACGTGGCCGTCGGCGTCGACGACGAGTATGTTATCGAAATTGTCCATGGCTGGTTTCCTCCATGCTATTTGGTCCGCGTCATCGTATCTGGCAACTGCGTGCTGTCGTCTGTAAGCGCCGCGGCAAGTTGCCCAGCAGTCAATCCCTTCACTGTCGCCAATGACGTACCACTAAGGTTGGTCTTGTTCAAATTGCTATTTTCCAGATTCGCGTTATCAAGGCGCGCGCCCTTGAGGTTGGAACCGCTTAAGTTCGCGCCGCTAAAATCGACGCCGCGCAGATCGGCATTTTGCAAATTGGCGCCCTGCAGATCGGCTTCATAAGCGAAGGATTCTTTCAAATCGGCCCAGGCCAGGTCGGCGCCGCGTAGATTGGCGTGAAATAAATAGCTGCCCTGAAGATTGGCCCGGCTCAAATCCGCGCCGACGAGAAATGCCCGGGTGGCGTCGGCGAAGCGCAAATGAGCGCCGCGCAGCCGGCCGCGCTTGACCCGATCGAGCTCGTCTTCTTCTTGGCCCTTCCAATTCTGCAGCCGCGTCGAGACATCGACTTCGCGCAGGTCGGCGAAGGTTTTGTTGCCGAGCGCCTGCAACAGTTGTGGCACCCAACGGCGCACGTCGGTGGGAGTGACGTCGGCATTGATTAAAGATTTTTCACCTTCGGCGGCTTCGTATTCCGGCGGCACGCCGTCGATGGCGCCCAATGAAAGAATATAAATCGCGGCGGCGAGCAGTGCGATCCATAGCCCGCGAACATAGGTCGGCCGATGGGCGAACATGCTCCTGAGTGGCACGGCGTTGCGGCGCTGGCCACGCAGCGTCGACACGGCGAGCTGATAAAGGATGACAGCCGCGCCGATGGCTGCGACTAACACGGCGATATGGAGTGTCGTACCGACCCAGTCGTGACGGCGCAAGTAGCGCAGCCAAAACATCGCGATCGTCAGCGGCACCAACCACCAGGCGATCAGCAGCGACACGGCGGACTGTAAACGCGACAGCGGCGGCCGGCGGTCTTTAAGATAGGGATTGTAGGAATAGACCAGGCCGGTGAGCAGCCAGGGATAGGCGCGCTTGCCAAGGGAACGGCCATCAGGAAACACCGCCGGCAAGTCGGCGAGTCGTTCCCACAAGCGCTGCAAATGGAGATGGAGATAAATATAGAGCAACAACAAGATCAGCGGGCCGACGACGTAAAAGCTGACGATTGGAATGGCCGCGCCGATGATCGGCAGGGGCGACGAGGCGGAGTTGGTGAGCAACAATACATCGCTGGTACCGGCGATGGTGAGCCAGCCGTAAACGCAGGCGAGCAGCGTGCCGAAGAACAGCGTGCGGGCGTTTTTCGATTCCTCCTCGACGACGCGTAGGCCGTCGAAGTCGCCAAATTTCTCGGGTAAACGAGCGCCGGCGAGATTGGCGCCGGCGAGTTGCGCCGGCAGCAGCCCGACGGCGCGGCTGAGATCGGCGTTTGCCAAATTGGCATCGCGCAGCTTGCCGCGTAGCAAGGTTGCGCCCTGAAGATTGGCATCGCGCAGATCGGTGTGCTCAAGATTAACGGCGGTCAAGTCGGCGTCGATGAGATTGACGTTGCGGAGATCGCATCCGGATAGATCTGCGTTGGCTAACTGAGCGCCGGCGAAATGGCGCGCGCCGGCGGCGTAGTGCTTTTTCAGCTGCGCGGCGCTGATGACGGGTTCAGCGGACTTCTCGGCGCTTGGATGGGCGGACATTAAATGAATCGTCGGCGCTGTTTTGACTCGATTGTCGCCGAGCATAGGTATGGGCTGTGCTGCTGTCAAGCGTAAGACCGGGCATTCCGCTGATTGACCGATCAGGACCGATCCGATATTCAATCAAGGGTGATGCACGCGATACTCAACGCATGTCGTGAGGGAAAGTCGCTGAGCCGCAGCGACGCGCTTACGCTGGTTGACGCTGAAGGCGACCAACTTGGTTCGTTGCTTTCGCTTGCCGCTGAGGTCCGCGATCGGCACAAAGGGCGGGTGGTCACGTTTTCGCCCAAGATTTTCGTGCCGTTGACCAATCTGTGCCGCGATTTCTGCGGTTACTGCACTTTCCGTAAGGCGCCGGATGAACCGGGCGCCAAATCGATGACCCTCGATGAAGTTTTGCGCGTGGTGCGCCAAGGCAAAGCGCTCGGCTGTACGGAAGTGCTTTTTAGCCTCGGCGACAAGCCGGAAGCGATTTACCCCGAGATGAAACAGTTCTTGGCCGAGCGCGGCCACCAGCGCACCCTCGATTATCTGCTCGAAGCATGCCGCGTCGTCGTGGAAGAAACCGCGCTCCTGCCGCACGCCAATCCTGGCGTCATGGGCCGGAGCGACTTGCAACGCTTGAAAGAATTCAACCCCAGCATGGGGCTGATGCTCGAAAGCGTCAGCGAACGTTTGCTTTTGCCTGGCGCTGCGCACAACCACGCGCCGGACAAAAAGCCGGCGGCGCGGCTGCGAACGTTGCAGCTGGCCGGCGAATTGCACATTCCGTTCACCACCGGAATCCTTATCGGTATCGGTGAGAACTGGCAGGAGAGAATCGACTCGCTGGTGACGATTCGCGATTTACATCAGCGCTACGGCCATATTCAAGAAGTGATCGTGCAAAACTTTCGCGCCAAGCCGACGATCCCCATGCGGTCGCATCCGCATGCGAGCAAAGACGACATGGTGAAGACGATCGCATTGGCGCGTTTGATTCTCGGCGGCGCGATGAATATCCAAGCGCCGCCCAATCTGACGCCGGACGGCTATGAATTATATTTGGACGCGGGGATTAACGACTGGGGCGGCGTGTCGCCGCTGACGCCCGACTTCATCAACCCCGAAGCGCCGTGGCCGGCATTACAAATCTTACAACAAAAAAGCGCCAAAGCGGGTTTCGAACTTAGGGCGCGCCTGCCGGTGTATCCTGAATACGTTCATCAAGGCGACAAATTCCTGGCGCCGGCGTTGTTACCACTTGTTGAATCGCTTTGCGGCGCTGATGGGCTAGTCAAGCACAACGGTCCGCTGGGCAATTTTTCTTCACCCGATCACGCTAACACTTCATTGACCGCGGAATTCACTTCATGATCGTCGCACTTAGCGGCGGCACCGGCGGGGCGAAGCTGGTTGAAGGATTGGCCGCCGAAATCGATCCCGCTGAACTGACGGTGATCTGCAACACCGGCGACGACGCGATCGTGCACGGACTTTACGTTTCGCCGGACATCGACACGATTACTTACACACTTGCCGGCTTGAGCGATCCAGGCAAAGGTTGGGGCATCGCCGGTGATACGTTCGCCGTACTGGAGCAACTGCGCCGACTGGGTAACGAGGCGTGGTTCAATCTCGGCGATAAAGATTTGGCGACGCATATTACGCGCACGCGGTTGCTGAAGGAAGGTGGCAAACTGAGCGCGATCACCGAGCGGATGCGCCGCGTGCTCGGCGTTCAATCGACAATTTTACCCATGTCCGATGACCGCGTTGAAACCTGCGTGACGACGGCGCAGGGAGAGATTTCTTTCCAGGAATATTTTGTCAAAGAGCGTTGGTCGCGGGAAGTGAGCGCGGTTCGTTTCGCCGGCGCTGAGAATAGCCAACCGGCGCCTGGTGTGATTACCGCGATCCTTAACGCCCAAGCGATCGTCGTTTGCCCGAGCAATCCGATCACTAGTATCGGTCCGATTCTCGCCGTTCCCGGAATGCGCTCAGCATTAGCCAAAAGTGCCGCAGCGATTGTCGGCGTCAGCCCAACTATCGGTGGATCGGCAATCTCGGGTCCGGCACATAAGCTGATGAGTGCTAGCGGTGTCAAAGCTTCTGCACGCGGTGTGGCCGAGTGTTACCGCGATTTTCTCGACACGTTGATCATTGCCGACGAAGATCGACAGCTGATTTCGGAGATTCAACAACTCAAGATTCGTGCCGTGACTGCCGACATTCGCATGCCCGATCTCGCTCACAAGCGCCGGCTGGCGCGCGAGGTCTTGGCCTTGGCGCGAAAATAGTCTAAAAAAATTCTTTCTGGTTTGCCATGAACGTCACCGCACTAATGCCTGTAAAAGGATTTCGCAATGCCAAGCAACGCCTTAGCCCGATGTTGGGCAGCGCGGCGCGGGAGTTATTGGCGGAAACCATGTTCCGCGATATTTTGCGCCAAGTGCGCTTGGCGCGCGGACTGACCGCGACGTTTGTCGTCACCGGTGACGATAGGGTCGCTGCGATCGCTGCATCAGCCGGTGCCGAAGTGATGCGCGAGCGCGCCGAGAATGGAGAAACCAGCGCGGTCGACTTCGCGCGGCTTGAGCTTAAGCAAGCGGGTTGCGAAGCGGTGCTGATTCTGCCCGGCGATATGCCGTTGGCGAGCGCGACCGACGTGGAACAGGTTCTCGCGCAAGTTCCACCCGGAGCGAGCGCGCCATTCGCTTTACTCGTGCCCTCTCATGACCGCTTGGGAACCAACGCTTTGCTGTTGGCGCCGCCGGATGTGATTCAACTACGCTTCGGTTACGACAGCTTCACTTTTCATTCGGCGCAAGTGACCGAGAGTGGTCTGCCGCAGCGCTACTTTGAAAATGAGCATATCGCGCTGGATATTGATGAGCCTGCGGACCTTGAGCGGTTCCTTTCCTACGATTGCGCCGGCGGCGATTCGACGCGTGTCGCGCGCGAGCTTTTGGGCCGACAAGGCGCAGAGTTGAGCCGCGGTTCCGGTGGTTTATGAAACGGCTGGAGCTATTTGGCCTCGAAGGAATCGCTGAGATTGACAGCGGCGACTCCATCGGCGCGCTAATCTGCGATGGCTGCGCGCGTCAAGGGATGGAGTTGATGGATGATGATGTGTTGGTGGTGGCGCAGAAAGTGATCTCCAAAGCCGAAGGCCGAATGGTGCGGCTGGCCGGAGTGAAACCGAGCGAGCGAGCGCGCCAGTTAGCTCGGGAATTGGCCAAGGAAGCTGAACTGGTCGAAGTGATTCTCGGCGAGAGCCGTAGAGTGATTCGTAGCGGCGGCCGTGCATTGATTGTCGAAACTCATCAGGGTTTTGTTTGCGCCAATGCCGGCGTCGATCAGTCCAATGTCGGTCTCGGACAAGTCGCGTTGCTGCCGAAAGATGCCGATCATTCGGCTCGGGAAATTCGCCGCGAAATTCAAACCCGCACGGGAAAATCCGTCGGTGTGATCATCAGCGACAGCTTCGGCCGGGCGTGGCGTGTGGGCACGGCGGACGTGGCAGTGGGTGTGGCTGGCATGAAACCGATTAAAGACGAGCGCGGATTGAAGGATCGCCATGGCTACCAATTGAAAGCTGCGGTGGCGGCGGTCGCCGATGAGATCGCGTCCGCGGCGGAGTTGGTCATGGGCAAGCGCGACGGCGTTCCCGTCGTGATCGTGCGCGGATATCAATTAGAGAAAAAGGAGGACGGATCAGTGCAAGAGCTTTTGCGCCCCGAGGCGGAAGATCTTTTTCGCTAGATCGAATATGAAATGGAAAACTTGGCTGTAGCTATCGTCGGCGGCACGGGAAACTTGGGCAGCGCCTTAGCGCTCCGTCTCGGTGCCCCAGGAGTAAAAATTATCATCGGCTCGCGCGACGCGGAAAAGGCCAAGAAGGTGGTGGAGAGTTTGAAACCGAGTCTTCGCGCCGGCGAGATGATCGGCACAACCAACCGGGAAGCGGTGAAAGACGCCAACTTCGTCGTTATCGCCGTGCCCTACGAAGGCCAAGCGCAGATGGTGCAGGATTTGAAAGGCCAACTAGCCGGCAAGATCGTCATCGACACCGTGGTGCCGTTGAATAAAATCAAACCGTTTGTGCCGCCCGCCGGCTCGGCGCTTCAGGAAGCGCAGCAGATTATCGGCGACGAAGCGCCGGTGATCGGCGCCTTGCATAATATTTCCGCGGTCGATTTGGGCGATGTCGATGCGCCGCTCGGCGACGTGCTGGTATGCGGCGACAACGCCGAGGCGAAGCAGAAAGTGATGGAGATCATCGCCCGCATTGGCGCGACGGCCTATGACGGTGGTCCGGCGAGCAATGCCTATGTGATCGAAGGCTTGACCGGTGTGATCATCGCGCTCAACCGCAAATACAAGTCCAAGCATGGCAGCATCAAGATCACCGGCATCGCCCCCCACTAGTCGTGCCATGCTTAAGCTGATCTTTCCCAGGTAGAAATTACCGCCAGCTCAACATTTTTGTCGGCGGGATGGGGATTGCAATCCGTCCCATCGACAAGAACTGCGTACTGTTCCGCGAAATGGTCGTCGGCGCTCGCTGGCTCGCTAATTGCCTATGGCTACCTGCCATATGGTGAAACAAAAAACTCGATTACTCGCATTAAGTCTAGTCGTAACACTGTGGCTTAACGGTTGCGTTGGCGTGGGCATGACGCTTTTCGGTGTTGGCGCGGGAGTCGCCACCGGCACTTCAGTGGCCTATACCCTAGATGGCATTGCTTACAGAACCTTCACGGCATCTCTGCCGCAGGTAGAAAACGCGACTCGAACTGCGCTCGACCGCATGGGTATCAAAGTCGATTCCACGGCGAAGAGCGAGCAGGGGAAAGCGATACGGGCAACTTCCAATGATCGCGAGATTGAGATTGAGCTGGAGATGGTGAGCGCAAAAACCACGCGCATCCGGACTGTGGCGAAACAAGGAATCTTTTTCAAAGACCGGGCGACTGCAACGGAAATCATTATTCAGACCGAGAAAGTTTTGGGCCTAAGCTAAAAATTCGATTGCGAGGAGGTAACGATATGAAGACTCATGCAATGGTATTGACTGTCGGTATGGTTTTGGGAACGGCAGCCTTGGGGCGGGCGGATTTGACCAGCGACTTGAACACTCAGGCGACGACGATGAATAACCTGGCGACCAGCAATGGCGAAACTAAGGTCACCGGCAAGATCGCCGGCGACTTCAATACTTTTCTTGGCTCCGATAGCACCACGGTCGTCACCGGTCTCAGAAACGGAACTCCGATTACATTGACACGCACAACCACCGTACCGAGCACTACGCCGGGCGGCTTGCCGACAACTACGACGACGGCAACGGTGATCACACCGCCGACCGGCCATATGGGCCACGGCAACGTCTACATCTCGCTGGCGCTGGCCAAGCAGCAATTGAGCAGTCTAGGCATTACCCAACCGACGCCGCAACAACTACAGGCGGCGTTGACCGGCGGCACGATCACACAGACGACCGGCACCGGAGCAACCGCAGTGACGACGTCGACCCAGTTAGATGGAATACTCACGCTCCGCAGCCAAAACATGGGCTGGGGCCAAATCGCGCAGAAACTCGGCTACAAGCTCGGTCCGGTCATGAGCGGCATGAAAAGCGCCAATCAGAGCATAACGACCGCAGCTCTGTCGTCTAAAGGTAACAAAGTTACAACGACAAGCGGTTCGGCGGGTAAATCATCCGGTTCGGCCATTATATCCGGCAGCGGCAAATCGCACGGTAACGCGGATCATGGAATCTCTAGTGGAAAAGGCTCGGGCGACGGAATCGTCAGCGCTTCCGGCAAGGATCATGGCAACAGCCATGGCATGCAACAAAGCGGGATTGTCAGCGGCGGCGGCGGTGCCGCGGCTTCGACCAGCGGGATTGTTTCGGCCAGGGGTGCCGGCAGCAACGGCTTGACCAACGGCAAAGGTCACAGCAAATAAGCTATGGTTGGTTTACGATAGGAGAATTTCAGTGAATAAACAGCGACGGATTTTTCTTGGAATATCGATCTGCACCGCTCTATCGGCTTTGAATGGCGGGTCTGCGGCGGCGCTGGACAATAAGCGGCCGGAGCGCTTTTCCTCGGATGAACGTCGCATCATCGAAGATTTCTATCACCAGGGAAAGAAAGCGAAGCAGAAAGGTTTGCCGCCGGGCTTAGCGAAACGCGGCGGCAATCTGCCGCCGGGTTTGCAGAAAAAGCTCGATCGCGACGGCAAGCTGCCACCCGGTTTACAAAAGCGCTTGGAGCCGTTGCCAGTCGACTTGGATCGTCGGCTCCCGCGTTTGCCGGAATATTACGAACGGGTCATTTTGGAGCGCGATATTGTTCTCATCGACCGGCGCACCAATCGGATTCTCGATATCATCGAAGACGTAATTGGCTTGGTGACCGGCCGTTAGCCAGCCGCCAATTTCCGTCGTCGATTGGCCCCACGCCGATCGTCTCTCGCAGCAGGATTCTCCTAAGATTCAAACCCCTTAGCCGGAACCGGCAAAACCGGTCCGAGCGGTTAACCTTTGCCCGTTTCGGGCGTCTAATCAATTAAAGCGGATCGCAGCTGTTGGCGTCTAACAAGCATTATGGTTGAGAGCGAAGGTCTCCGCGACGAAGAGTTGGTAAGTTTCTGCCAGCACGGCCAGAGTCAGTACTTTGAGCCGTTGGTGCAGCGATATATGCAAAAGGCGTTTCATATCGCCTTCGGGTTTACACGGGAAACCGAGAGCGCCAAAGATTTATCTCAGGACGCTTTTTTGCGGGCTTTCGCACGGATTAAACAGTTTGATGGCCGGTCGAGTTTTTATACTTGGTTTTATCGCATCTTGGTTAATCTTTGTCTCGACCACGCACGCCATCACAGCAAAGTGGCTTGGGAATCATTAGACAGCCTGAGCGAAGTTCCCGGTGCCGAACGGCAATTTGCCGATACCCGATCGCAGCCGGATCAGGAAGCGATCGCCGGCGAGGCGTCCCGGCGTGCTGGCGAAGCGTTGGAAGCTATGCCGAATAAACAACGCACGGCGTTTATGCTAAGAAACGATCAGGGCTTATCGATTGCAGATATCGCCAAGGTCATGAAGACTACCGAAGGAACCGTGCGCGTCTATTTGCACCGGGCGGTCGCCGCGCTGCGTCAGAGTCTGGTGGAGTTCGTGTAGGAGATCGATTATGAAAAATGGGTTACCGTTGGACAATGCTTGTAAGACCTTCGAAGAAGATCTCGTGCTCCACTACTATGGGGAAAATAACAGTGTCGAGCGCCGGCGTGTTGAGCAGCATCTGTCGATTTGCCATGGCTGTCAGAGCTTCGTCGACGATCTCTATCGCGTGCTGCCGCCCATGGCTGAGCAGCAAAAGCTGCCGCAGACTTTTTGGGATAATTACTACCGCGAAACCGTCGCTAAGCTTGCCGAGCAGGACGAGCGGAAACATTGGTGGCGCACCTGGCTCGCGCCGATGAAAACATGGATGGTGCCGGCGTTTGGTACGGCTGCTGTGGGGGTTCTGGCGGTTACACTGCTGTTGGGCAAAGTCAACATCTCTACCGATTCGAATCCTGTCAATATTCCCCAGGACGTCCTAGCAGACTCGAATCAGTTGGAGTTTTTTCAATCCCTCGATATGCTTGAATCGCTCGACAAGCTCGATGACCAGGATAGCAACAAACCTGAAGCCAAGACGAGTAAACTTATGAACCGGCAAAACGCGCCGGCGAGCGCGTAATGACGTAATGAATTGATATGAAGACAAACGTAATCGCAGTACTGATCTGTGGATGTCTGTTGTGGTTGACGCCACCGGCTATGGCCGCAAACGATAACTGGCGTAACCTTAGCCCAAGAGAGAAAGACAAGGTTATCCGCAATTATCAGCGCTGGGAAAAACTCCCGCCGCAGGACAAAGAACATCTACGCGAAGAGTGGAACCGCTATCAACGTTTGCCTCAGGATCGGCGCGACCGTCTCAAGCAGCGCTACGACGATCAGCGACGCAATAACCGGCGCGACGACTAAACGAGCTACCATATGGATTGCTAAATCGTAGGGTGTCGCTTGGTGCAAATCTCACTGTTTCTGTGTCGAGATCAATAAATCGATAAGAATTCCGACGCTCCCAGTTCTGCGTGCCGAAATCCAATAATCGTTACTCCCATTGCGTTTACTTTTGCACGTGAAAGTGGACCAAACTTGGTTCTCTCCACACCGTTCACTACATAAATTTCTGCCGCTGAGCGAGGAAATATTGTTGATCCCAAGTGACACAAACTACCTTGGCAAGCGTCTAAAGTTACAGAACGATCAACGGGTTAAAACTCGATGGCTGCCGATCTTAGCGGCAGCCATTACTGTGTAGAAAGGAGGGATTATGAAAACCATTGCACTGCTGGCTCTCCTGGCATTGGCAGTTGTCTCGGCATCTGGCTGCCACTGGCGGCACCACCGCAATAACTACGGAGACGGCTACTATTCTCGATAACTCGTAAAACACGCCACTCCGGCCATATCCCCAAGCCGGAGTGGCGCGCTTATTTCGTGGCAGCGATTTACATGGCGTAATAGTTCGCGCAGTTGTCCCAAAGAATTTTGCGCTTGTTCTCGTCCGTAATCGGCAAGTTGAAAAAGCTATTGACCGCTTCGGGATATTTCGAATCGCCGTGCGGATAGTCGGTTGAAAAGACCACATTGTTGCCGCCCATGTATTCAATGACCTGTTTGATCGTCGCTTCATCCGGTTCCACAGACACGACGCACTGACGTTTGAAATAATCGCTCGGTTTCATTGTCAGATCTTTAGCCCAGACATCGCCTTCGCGCTCCCAACCTTCATCTAAACGCCATAAAAGCCAAGGCAGCCAACTACAGTTGGCTTCTAAGAACGCGACGCGAAGCTTCGGGTGGCGCGCCAACACACCGCCGCCGCAGAAACTGCCCAAAGCCAACATCTGTTCAAACGGCTGGCCGAAGACGCGTCGCAGCATGATATTCGGCTCCATGCGCTCACCGATGTGATTTCTCCCCGTGCCGGTGGATTCATGAAAGCCGAGGGAAAGATTGCTTTCTTCAATGGCGTTCCAGAGCGGTTCGTAATAGGGATCGTGCCACTTGTGATCGACCAGCGGGTTCGATCTCAAGAACACCGCGCGAAAGCCCAACTCCTTGGCGCGGCGCACTTCAGTGACTGCGTCTGCAATATCGTAAACCGACAACATTCCGGCGCCGATCAGGCGGCGTGGATCAATCCGACAAAAATCGTACATCCAGTCGTTGTAAGCGCGCGCGATGGCGGCGGCAAACTCGGGCTCGACGCCTGGCTCGACCAGCGCGCGTAGGCCGCGGGTCGGATAGAGCACACCGATGTCGATGCCTTCGATATCCATCGCTTCGAGCTGGCACTCCGACGACCAACCACGCTCGGCGTGAGTGCGATAGATGCCTTGGTTTTTTTGAAAGTTGCGGCCGCGGTCGACGCGATTGCCTTCGCTGGTTTGATTGCCCCATTCACGTCCGTCAGGGTAAGCCATGCGCAGATCGCGGACATTCGCGCTGACGATACCGCGCGGCGCGCGTGCTTGGAATTGCTTATCGATGTAGCGTTCCCACAGATCCGGCGGCTCCATGATGTGCATGTCGCTGTCGAGAATCTTATAGCCATTCTTCGCCATCGTCCGGTCCTCCCGATGGCCGTCATCATATATAGCGATGTTTTGGAGTCAATCCGTCGCGCGCTCTGTGCGACTGCAAATCCGACACCGAAACGCGCATGAAGCGAGTCAATGTATTGCTCGATGCGTTGATCAATGATGATCCGACAATGCGCGAAGAGTCATAGTCTTTTCCATCGACTGACGGTTGCTGCTCGACGAAGATCCCGATTACAAGTTGAAAGCATTGGCGAAAGGAAATCGCCAAGGTTGATTGGCCCGGCGCCCTTCGCGATTCACTCCGAGAAGGGCGAACCGAAGCGCTCAGTGACCCGATCGCGCCGCCATCACCAAACATTTTTAACAGCTAACGACAACCGCCTCCGCAAGGCGAAGCGGCCCGATTTGCAACATCTGCCGGTAATAAAGGCCCAAAGGGTTCGCTTCGCAAACAGGCTTGGTCAGTTCGGAATCCTCGAACAACACTGCCCGCCGAGATCTTCCACCGAGAGCATTCCCAAGAGTTTGCGGGTACTTATAAGAGGCAGTTGCCGCAGGTTAGCCGTAAACTTGTCCGCTTAGTTATGCAGGAACTCGCACCGTTTCATTCGAGGAAAAAATAGTCTTCTCCGGCATAGCCATTGCTGTTGAACTATTGCTTTCCGCTGAAGTACGATCGTTTTTTCATGGGTTTGGATCTGACAGGTCCAGCGGTGCGATTGACGATACTTTGGCCGGAGAACTCGCGAACCAGATTCGAAATCAAAGATGAACGACTCTCTCAATCACGGTTTCAAACTTCCGCCGGAACAACAGGCGATCCGGGATAAGTGTTTTCATCCGTCGGGAACGTTTGTCGAGTTTCCCATCGAAGATGTTGAGACATCGATCCCAGCGCGGTTTGAGAAAGTCGTTAGCCAATATCCAGACAACTGGGCCATTGTTACCAACTCGCAATCATTGACCTATTGGGAGTTGAACGCGCGCGCCAATCGCGCGGCGCGCTCGATTATCGAACGCTTCGGCCGCGGTTCGGAACCGGTAGCGCTACTGTTCGAAAGCAAGCCAGCTTTGATCGTTGCAATGCTGGCGGCTATGAAGGCGGAGAAATTCTTCGTATTGCTCGATCCGGCTATCCCCAAGACTCGTTCCCGCAACATCATCGCCGATGCACGTGCCCGGTGCGTACTAGTTGAGCAGCAGACTGGTTTGTTGGGACGAGAGCTTGCTGACGGACTTTGCCGACTGCTGGATCTTGCAACGACGGATCGGTTTTACGCAGCGGACAATCCCAGGTTGCTCGTATCTCCCGAATCGCTGGCTTCTATTTCTTATACTTCCGGCTCTACCGGAGAGCCCAAAGGAGTGATCTGGACGCATCGTAATATGCTGCACCAGGTCATGCTTTTCACCAATGAATTTCATCACGGCGACCGAGATCGGTTGAGTTACCTTACGTCCGGAACTGCGGCGGCCGTGCTCCATCCATTCCTTGCGCTTCTAGTTGGCGCGGTAGTCTTGCCCTTTGATGTGAAGCGCCATGGGATCGAGGCTCTGATCACCTGGTTAATTCAAAAGAAAGTCTCGGTCTGTTCGTTGAGCGCGCCGCTGTTTCGAAGTCTTGCGGCGAGCCTGATGGGCCGCGAGCGGTTTTCCGACCTGCGCTTATTGCGCATATCGAGTGAGGCTGCATGCAAAACGGATTTCGAACTGTATCGGCAATTTTTTCCAGCAAGCTGTCTATTAGGCAACGGTGTCAGTCCTGCTGAAACCTGCTTGCTCAGCAGCTATCTCATGGATCATGACAGTATGATCGATAGCGACGAGATTCCGATCGGTTACCCGGTTCCTGGTAAAGACATCCTGTTGCTGGACGACACGGGCAAGAGTGTCGGCGTCAATCAAGTTGGGGAAATCGTCGTGCGCAGCTCCTACCTGTCGCCGGGTTATTGGAACCGCGCAGATCTCACGGACGAGCGCTTCGAGCCCGATCCTTTGGGTGGAACGAAGCGACTCTACCGCACCCGGGATCTCGGTCTCCTGCTTTCCGATGGATGCCTGATTCATAAAGGCCGCAAAGATTATCGTGCCAAGATTCGCGGTTATGGGGTCGAAGTCGCGGAAGTTGAATCCGCGTTACGGCCATTCCCAGGGATCCTCGATGTGGTTGTGGTTGCGCGAAAACACGAACCCTCTGATGAGAACCGGCTGATCGCGTACTTCGTTGCCACTGAAAATATCGCGCCCAGTAGCAATGAGTGGCGGAACTTTCTGAAGAGCAGGCTTCCTGAATATATGATTCCAGCGGTTTTCATACAACTGGAGTCGTTGCCACTTACCGCTAACGGCAAAGTCGACCGTAGAGCGCTTCCTGCGCCGGATCGCACGCGGCCGGGGCTCGGCACGCGATTCGTCGCGCCCGAATCGTCGTTGCAGCAGCGGCTGGCTGAAATTTGGGGCAAGGTATTGGGAGTCGGGGGTATCGGTGCTCATGATAACTTCTTCGACCTCGGCGGTGATTCGTTGTCCGCCATGCGCGTTGTCGTGCGGATCAATGAAGTTCTAGAGAGCGAGATCCCGTTGAGCGAGTTTTTCAATGCGCCGACTATAAACGCTTTGGCAGACTTTGTTCCACGATATTCGCTGGCCCATGCTATTAGACGAGCGCCGTTGCTGGCATCGAGTAATCGAGCGCTTCCTCTCCCACTCTCCTTCGGGCAGGAACGCTTGTGGTTTCTCGAGCAGCTCGAGCCGGAAGCATGCAGGCATAATCTGGTCGCTGCATTTGCGGTCAATGGCCGCATAGACACAGCGGCATTGGAATGCGCGTTTAATGAAATCATCAAACGTCATGAATCGTTGCGCACGGTTTTTCGGTCCACGGACGGAAAGCCGCATCAAGAAATTTTGGCCGCTCTAACGATCGATGTCCCGATCGTAGATATGTCATCATCTATAGCTGACACCAATTGGGCAGGCTCAATTTCTCGTTTTTGCGCTAGCCAAGCCCAGCAAGCTTTCGATCTGAGCCAGGGCCCCTTGTTGCGGGTGAAATTGGTTAGATTTAGTAGCGAACGATCTGTGCTTATCCTCGTGGTCCATCATCTAATTTTTGACGGCTGGTCGATGGATATTCTAGGCCGCGAACTAGCCATCGCTTACGAGTTGCTGGTGAACAAGCAGCCTCTCCAGTTTGAATCCGTGCCGATTCAGTATGCCGATTTTGCGGTCTGGCAGCGCCATTCGCTACAGACGGAAACTCTCAATTTCCAGCTTGCGTATTGGCGCGGTCGGCTGGCCGGCATTGCGGACCTACGGTTGCCGATGGACCGCCCGCGCCTCCGAGTGCGTGACGGTAAAGGAGCACGGCAATGGTTCACGCTTGCGCCAACAGTAACCCAATCGTTGAAAGAGATCAGCCGAGATGCCGACGTCACGCTATTCATGGCGTTGCTCGCGGCCTATCAAACGCTACTATCCCGTTACAGCGGTCAAGACGATTTTTGTATCGGTGTTCCCATGGCCGTTCGCCAAGATGGCGCCTTGGATCATACGATCGGATTTTTTCTGAATTTGCTAACCCTCCGTTCCGATCTGTCCGGCAATCCAAAGTTTGCCGATCTGCTCGCGCGAGTTCGGCAGCGATGCTTAGAGGCGTATGCGCACCAAGATTTGCCCTTTGAAAGATTGGTCCAAGAGCTCCAGATCAGCCGCGACATAAACCAGAACCCGCTGTTCCAAGTGTCGTTTACGCTGAGAAACTCAAGTGCATGTCCGCTTGCGTTGATCGGTTTGGAAGTGCAGGAGCTGGAGCTCGATTCGGGCACGACGAGGTTCGATATCGAATTGTTCCTCGAGGAAAGAGAAAACGGTCTGCATGGCTTTATCGCTTATAGTACGGACATGTTCGATGCGTCCACGATCGAACGGATGGCCGGCCATTTTCAAACCCTTCTGAAAAGCATCGTTGAAAACCCCCAGTGCCCTATCGCTGACCTCTCCATCCTCACCGACCCAGAACGCGACCAACTGCTAGTCGAATGGAATGACACAAAGCGAGCGGATTCCAAGGACAAATGCATCCACGAAGTCTTTGAAGAACAGGTGGTGCGTGCTCCGGACGCCTTAGCCGTGATTTTTGAAAATCAGCGGATAACCTATCGCGAACTGAATAGACGCGCCAACCAACTCGCTCATTACTTACGTAAACGGAATGTTGGTCCCGAAGTGCTGGTCGGTATCTGCATTGACCGGTCGATAGAAATGATCGTCGCGGTATTGGGTGTACTCAAAGCCGGCGGAGCTTATGTACCGCTCGATCTAAGCTATCCCGCGGAGCGTCTGGAGTTCATGCTGGCCGATGCGCAGGCAGCGCTTCTGCTAACGCGAGGAAAATCATTTGAAGATCGAGAGGTGAGCCTAGACGATACCGCTCGTCGATCTATTCTAGTTCCACACTTGCGCCGGGTATGCCTGGACAGCGCTTGGCAGTTGATCGCCAAAGAAAGCGACGCCAATCCTGGAAGTTCTATCACGCCAGACAATCTTGCTTATGTGATTTACACCTCCGGATCGACGGGTCAACCCAAGGGAGTTGCCATTGGACACCGCAACACGGTGGCGTTTTTGTCCTGGGTACGCTCCGCCTTTACTCAAGAAGAGCTGTCCGGGGTTCTGGCCTCTACGTCGATCTGTTTCGACCTATCCATCTTCGAGATTTTTGCTCCGTTGACCTGCGGTGGGACGATCATTATGGCGGAGAATGCTCTTGCTTTAACGACAATCCGAAATAAATCGAAGGTGAGTCTGTTAAACACCGTGCCATCGGCGATAAATGAGCTGCTCAGACTGGAAGCGATACCTTCGACGGTACGCGTGATCAATCTTGCCGGAGAACTATTACGACCCGAGTTGGTGCGGCGAATTTATGAGTCGACGTCGGTGCGCAAAGTCCACGATCTTTACGGGCCCAGCGAATGCACAACTTATTCGACATGGACCTGCCGGACCGTTGATGGCCCGCAAACCATTGGCCGACCTATTGCGCATACGCAGATATTCATACTTGATGCTCACCGCAATCCAGTGCCTATTGGTGTCGTCGGAGAGATCTACGTTGGCGGTGACGGAGTGGCTCGAGGATATCTGAACCGGCCGGAGGTGACGGCCGAGAAGTTCATCTATCATTCCTTCAACGGAGAACCGGCCCGGCGTTTGTACAAGACCGGTGATCTCGCTCGTTACTTGCCGGATGGCAACATCGAGTTCATTGGTCGCGTGGATAACCAGGTCAAGGTGCGCGGCTACCGTATCGAGCTTGGGGAAATCGAGGCCGTGCTCGGTCAACACCCAATGGTTCAGAGTTCGGTGGTGGTGGTGCGAGAAGATGCGCCCGGAGACAAGCGGCTCGTGGGTTATGTGGTAGCGCGTGCGAAAGAGTCCTTCGACGCTTCTGAAGTGAGACAGTATCTCAAGCACAAACTACCTGAGTACATGATTCCCGCCGCTCTGGTGCCGTTGGATGAATTTCCATTGACACCGAGCGGCAAAGTAGACCGCCGAGCGCTACCGGCGCCAGATCAAAACGGACTACAATTGGCGAATGTTTACCAGCCAGCGCGCACACCGATCGAGGAAACGCTCGTCGCTATATGGGGCAAAGTGCTCAATCTCGACAAGGTCGGCATCTACGACAACTTCTTCGATCTGGGAGGACATTCGTTACTTGCTACCCAAATCATGTCGCGAATACGCAGTGCTTTTTCCATTGATGACCTGCCGCTACGTCACATGTTCGAATCGCCGACGGTAGCCGAGATGGCCGTTATCATCACGCAGACCCAATGGAAGCAGGTAAGCGAGGCCGAGTTAGCGCACCTGCTGGGCGAGGCGGAATTGATGACGGAAGCAGAAGTGCATACGCGGCTTGCTGGAGAACGCGCGCGACCTGCAGGCGAGGATCGCCATGAGTGATTCTCTAAAACAGAACGTCGGACTGCTGCCGGAAAAGCAAGAACGCGGGGATGACCTTTGCCATCTTGCGGATCGGTGCGTTGGCATTCCGATCGACGAAGTTGAGCAATCAATTCCGGAGCGGTTTGAGAAGGTCGTACAGCTTTATCCCAATCGAGTTGCGGTCAAGGCCGATGATCGTTCGATTACTTACGCAGAGCTCAATGACTTGGCCAATCGAGTTGCCCACTCCGTCCAATCCAAGCGATTAGCGGAGGCGGTGCCTGTTGGAATTTTCCTAGAAAAAGGCATTGAACAAACCGCGGCCCTGCTCGGGGTCCTAAAGGCTGGCGGGTTCTTTGTCTTGTTAGATCCCTCATTTCCACAATCGCGAATCAATACAATATTAGAGGATTCCGGAGCGCGGTTGGTGATTTCCGATAAAACCGAAGGCGTGGCGACGCAGCCACGATGGAGCGTTACCCCCCAGTGCGTTGCGTTCGATTCGATCGCCAATGAGCATAACGCTCAAAACCTTTGCCTGGCGATACCGCCCAGTGAATACGCATATTTGGTTTACACGTCTGGATCCACAGGTCGGCCCAAAGCAGTGATTCAAACGCACCGCAACTTACAGCACCGCGTTCGCTTACACACATGCGAAAACGGTGTTGGTGAGCACGATCGAATGGCGCTATTACCAGCTAATACTTCAAATGCGATCACCAATATTTTCAATTCACTGCTTACCGGCGCGACCCTTTGTCCTTTCGACGTGAATAAACAAGGAGTACGACGCCTCGCCTACTGGCTGGTAGAAGAAAAAATATCAGTTTGTCTAATTAGCTCGACGCTCTTCCGAAGCCTGTGCCAAAATCTCGACGATACGTGGGCCTTTCCCGACCTTCGTTTCCTGCGGTTAAGAAGCGAACCTGCCTACACGAGTGACGTAGAATTATTTCGCAAGCAATTTTCGCGGAGCTGTACTCTGGTCAACGGACTGTCATCCACTGAAACGGGCCCGCTTTGCGCATTGTTCATCGATGCAGACGTACCGTTTCCCGGAAACGAACTGCCGGTAGGTTACGCAGTTGAGGGGAAAACCATTCTGTTACTTGACGACAAGGGCAAAGCGGTTGGGGTCAACGAAGTCGGCGAAATCGTAGTGCGCAGCCGGTACCTCTCGCCCGGGTATTGGCGTCGGCCCGACCTTACCGAAGCAAAATTCAAAGCCGATCCACAGGGGTCCGATGAGCGGTTGTACTATACTGGCGATTTCGGGCTGATGCTCGCTGACGGTTGTCTAGTCCATAAGGGGCGCAATGATTTTCGCGTCAAGATCCGCGGTTACGCCGTCGAGATAGGGGAGGTTGAAAATACTCTGCGTCGCCATGCAGCAATCCGAGACGCTGTGGTGGTTGGACGGGACAATGGATCGTCGGAGACTCGACTGATCGGGTATATCATCTCAGCAGCACAGCGAGCTCCGACCACAAGCGAGCTGCGGGAATTTTTGAGCAGATTACTCCCCGATTACATGGTTCCCTCGGCGTTTGTCAGGTTGGATGAGTTCCCGCTAACCCCGAACGGAAAGATTGATCGTGCCGGGTTGCCCGATGTTGCAAGAGTTCGGCCGGAATTGGATGTGGGGTACGTTGCACCGCGCAGTGACGCTGAGCGACAGCTGGTGCAAATTTGGGCTCAGGCGTTATCACTGGAAAAGGTTGGTATCCACGACAACTTCTTCGAACTCGGTGGCCATTCGTTGGTGGCATCGAGTGTCATTTCCCGGGTCATTAAAGCATTCCAGCTTGATCTGCCTTTGAGGGCACTCTTCGATTCGCCGACCGTAGCCGGGATGGCGGCCATCATCAAGCAGAATCAAGCGAGGCCTGCGAGCGACGAAGAGCTCGCGCAGATCCTGCGCGAGTTGGAGGCTATGACGGAGCTAGAAGCGCAGAAACAGCTTCCTGCAGGAAGTCCGAAAAGCATGAGCAATAAATAACATGAGTGATTCTCTAAAAAATGCCTTCACACCTCCACTGCAGCAGAAGGTGATTCGGGAAAAATGTTTTCATCCGTCAGGGACGTTCGTCGAGTTTCCCATCGAAGATGTCGAAACATCGATCCCGGCACGGTTTGAAAGGATCGTGCGGAGTTACCCGGATCGATTAGCAGTGAAGACGATACATCGATCGCTGACCTACGACGAGCTGAACAAAGCTGCCAATCAGGTCGCTCACCTACTTCTGGCCCAACGCGGCAACCGTCCAGAGCCTATAGGGATTTATTTGCTGGATCAGGCGGCAATGATTATCGCACTTCTTGGGATCCTCAAAGCCGGCAAGTTCTTCTTACCTTTAGACACAGCCTATCCAAAAGCAAGAAATGAGTTTGTGATTCAGGATTGCGGCACGGAAGTCATCGTCACGGACCGAGCAAACATCCAAAGTCTTGTCGGGCTGTTTGGACAAGACTGCCAAGTGCTAGTCATGGGGGACGGCGAAAGGTCAGAGTTCGATGAAAATCCGGGGATAACCATTACGGCTGACAGTCTCGCCTATGTCCTGCATACTTCAGGATCGACTGGCAACTTTAAGGGAGTTGCTGAAAATCAAGTAAACGTTCTCCACGAAATTCGCTGTTTCGTTAACCAGATTCATTTGAGTCGATACGATCGGCTCACGTTACTTCACTCTTTGAGCTTTCGGGCGGCCGAGCTTCACCTTTTCGGGTCATTGCTGACTGGCGCTACGTTATTTCCTTTTGACGTGGCCGGGTACGGATCGTTTGGGTTAGCCAACTGGCTAGGGCGAGAGGAGATCACCGTCTGGCATTCCATTCCGACGGTGTTTCGTCGGATGATCGAACCTCTGTCGGACGATTTTCAATTTCCGTCGGTGCGCTTAGTCCACCTGTCGGGCGCTCCAGTGAACCAAAACGACGTGGAGAATTACCGAAAATATTTTTCTCGCGACAGTATTTTTTTGCATCGAATAGGTGCCACGGAGACGCAAACCATTAGTTGGCGACTGATGGATCAAACAACAGCGATGGGCGTGGGTCCGATACCTCTGGGCTGGGCGCCTGAAGGCAAACAGCTGCTGCTGTTGGACGAAAGCGGTCAAGAGGTTGCGGTCGGCGAGACTGGCGAGATTGCGCTTAAGACTCGCTTTCTGGCTCAGGGTTACTGGAATCAACCTGAGCTTAGCAAAGAAAGATTTCGTTCTGATCCGAATGGCGGCAGCGAGCGACTCTATCTAACCGGTGATCTGGGTCGCATGACACCGGAGTGTGGATTGATCTTGTTAGGCCGAAAAGACTTTCAGCTAAAAATCCGCGGCTATCGCATTGAACCTGAACTGATCGAACGTACGTTGTTAAGCCATTCCGGCGTAAAGGATGCCGTTGTCATAGGCACCACCGATAAAGCCGGTTGTGAAAAACTCGTCAGCTACTTTGTGTCGGCTCTGTTACCGGGGCCTACGGTTGAAACTTTACGATGGTTTCTAAAGGACAGATTGCCAGACCATATGATTCCCTCTGGGTTTGTTCAACTTGACGTAATTCCCCTGACACCCAATGGAAAAGTTGATCGCCGGCGACTGCCGAGCCCGGCGACCCTTCGTCCCAATCTGGAGGTTGGCTACATGGAGCCGACCTCGGCAACCGAACTACAACTCGTTGGGATCTGGCAAGAAGTCTTGGAAATATGTCCCATCGGTGTCCATGACAATTTCTTCGATCTAGGCGGTCATTCACTGGCAGCTTCGCGGGTGATCTCTCGGGTTATTCAAACGTTCAACCTGGAACTGCCTGTCAAAGCCCTCTTCGAGACTCCGACCGTGGCAGAGATGGCGGCTATTATCACGCGCAACCAAACGAAGCGTACCAACGACGGCTTAGCGCAATTGCTGTGCGAAGCGGAATCCATCACGGAAGCAGAAGTGCAGGCGTGGCTTGCTGAAGAAAGCGCAAGAAGCCCCAAGGAGAATGGGCATGAATGATTCTCCGAAACGTGGTGTCCAACTTCCTCCCGAGCAGCAGGCGATTAAGGACAAGTGTTTTCATCCGTCCGGGACGTTCGTCGAGTTTCCGATGGAAGACGTCGAGACATCGATCCCGGCGCGGTTCGAGAAGATTGCTGGGATGTATCCGGAACGGATTGCGGTCAAGGCGGGGAACCGGTCACTTACATATAGAGCCCTGAATCAGGCCGCCAATCGTGTGGCCTGCGCAATTCTGGCGGAGCGGGGAGAAGGCGAAGAACCGATTGCCTTTATCGTGGAGCAAGGAATCTCGGCGATCGTAGCGATACTTGGAGTGCTTAAGGCGGGTAAGTTCTATCTCCCATTGGATCCGACGTATCCGAGTTTCCGGTTAACAGCTATCATCGAAGACGTACAACCTGATCTTATTTTAACCAACAAAATCAATCTCCCCGTGGCGAATGCCATTGCCCATGCGCCGTCGCGCGTCGTTGATATTGATGCTCTGGACTCAAGTGTGATGGATCAAAATCCCGAGTTGGTAATTTCCGCAGATACGCTCGGATACGTATTTTACACATCAGGTTCAACCGGGAACCCGAAAGGTGTGACCCAAAATCACCGTAATATACTCCATCAGGTTATGACCTATACCAATGGGCTCCATATCTCCCCAGAGGATCGATTCACATTTCTACATTCTCATGGTTTCAGCGCGTCTCGATTAGACATATTCGGCGCGCTGCTAAATGGGGCCGGGCTATATCCATTCTCGAGTCGAGAAACAGGGTTGCCCAATATGACTCGCTGGCTGCAAGACGAAGACATTACAATTTTTCACTGGGTGCCGTCGCTTTTTCGCATGTTTGTAAACTCTTTGGCTGATAATGAGCGATTTCCCAATCTTCGTTCTATCGTACTGGGGAGCGAGTCTGTCTCATCACAAGATGTCGATTCGTATAAGAGATATTTTACCCCTGGGTGTAAACTACTGAATCGATTAGGCACAACCGAAACGGGTAACATTCGATGGTATTTTCTGGATGAGCAAACGCAGCTTTGCGGTACGTTTATGCCCGTGGGTTATGGGATAGCGGGCACTGAGGTGTTCTTAGTTGACGAGAGTGGTAACAAAGTTGACCATAACCAAATTGGTAAGATATGCGTGAAGAGTCGGTATCTTTCGCCGGGCTACTGGAGGCGCCCGGACTTAACACGGGCTGTATTCTTTCCCGATCCAACAGGAGGAAACGAGCGCATTTACGTTACCGGAGATCTGGGTCGTATGCGTCCGGACGGCTGTCTTGAATACGTCGGACGAAAAGATTCTCAGGTCAAAATACGCGGTATCCGCATTGAGTTGCAGGAAATAGAAGCGCAGCTCAGTAATCACCCAGCCGTCAGACAGAGTGTCGTTAAGATTGCAAAAGGAGAAAATGGAGACGACCGTCTCATCGCCTACCTCGCTCCCATCCAGTTTGAAATTCTCCGGGTAAGGGAATTGCGTCATCACTTAAGAGAAGTGTTTCCTGACTACATGATTCCTTCCGTCTTCGTGTTCTTGGATTTCCTTCCCCTGACACCCAACGGTAAAGTTGATCGCCGGGCGCTACCTGATCCCGGAAACGCACGCCCTAACTTAAGCAGTCTTTACGCACCACCGGCCACGACAACGGAAGACCAACTGACTTCGATCTGGTCGAAAGTGTTGTCAGTGGATCAAGTAGGCATTCATGACAATTTCTTCGATCTCGGTGGCCACTCGCTAGCAGCATCTCGGGTGATTTCTCGGGTTATTCAAACATTCAAACTGGAACTACCCGTCAAAGCGCTCTTCGAGGCTCCGACCGTTGCAGAGATGGCGGCCATTATCTCACAGCACCAATCGAAGCGGGCGAGCGATAATGAGCTAGCGCAAATAGTGCTCCGCGAAGTGGAGGCGATGTCGGAGGAAGAAGCCCTGAAACGGCTTGCTCCAGAACGCGCCAAGCTCGAAGAGTGATGGAGATGAACGATTATTTAAATCATGGCTTCAATCTTCCGCCAGAGCAGCAGGCGATTCGGGATAAGTGTTTTCATCCGTCGGGAACGTTCGTCGAGTTTCCGATCGAAGACGTCGAGACATCGATCTCGGCGAGGTTTGAAAAGATCGTGCGGATGTATCCGGATCGAATCGCAGTGAAAACGCGGAACCGCCAGTTCACTTACCTGGAATTGAACAGCGCAGCCAACTGTGTGGCCCAAGCGATTTTAGCTCGACGAGGAGCCGGACGGGAACCTATTGCATTACTATTTTCAAAAGGCGCTTCGCTTGTGGTCGCAATTCTCGGTGTCTTGAAGGCCGGAAAGATGTTCGTGTTCTTAGACCCAACACTACCCCATGCGCGACTACGCTATATGTTGGGCGATTCTCAAACCGGGCTGATCGTGGTGGACGAGGAATTTTGCTCGCAGGCCGCGGAGCTGGCCCCGACACTCTCTATCCTCAATATCGATCACTTGAATTCCAGTCTCGATGATGTGGCACCTACGGTTTCATCCACGCCCGATGACTTTGCCTTTATCCTCTATACCTCAGGTTCGACTGGCGAGCCCAAGGGTATCGTGGAAAATCATCGCAACTTTTTGCACTACATCATGACCGAGACAAACGATCTACACATCTGTGCCGAAGATCGGTTGACATTTCTCGCTTCCCAAGGACGCGACATGTTTCGCGCCGTATTGAATGGCGCTACCGTCTATCCTCTCGAGATAAAACAGGAAGGGCTAAATAACCTAGCACGTTGGCTGATCGATGAGAAAATTACCATTTATAATTCTGTCGCATCGGCTTTTCGCGATTTCATCTCCACGCTCAACGGAGTCGAGCAATTTTCTCACGTGCGACTGATAAAATTGATGGGAGAAACGGTCTATCGAAGGGATGTCGAACTTTACCGAAAGCATTTCCCCGAGCGCTGCATCTTCGTTAACTGGTATGGACCGAACGAAACTGGGCTGCTCAATCGCTATCTGGTCGATCACGCTTCGCAGATCGCGAGCAGCGTCATGCCCGTTGGCTACGCTGTGAAGGACAAAGAAGTCTCAGTTCTCGATGAGGATGGCAACGACGTTGGCTTCCGGCAACCAGGCGAAATCGCTGTCAGGAGTCGCTATCTGTCCCCACAGTACTGGCGCCGGCCGGACCTCACCAGCGCGGCATTTGTTCCTATTTCGCCCGACGGTATATCGCGACTCTACCGAACCGGCGACTTGGGAGAGCTGCTTGCCGACGGCTGTCTGGTGCATTTAGGGCGCAAAGATTTTCAGGTCAAGATCCGCGGCTATAGAGTCGAAATCGCTGAAGTTGAGATGGCTCTTATGGATCTCGATTCAGTTAAGGAAGCGGCCGTGGCGGCGCGAGACGATGTTTTTGGTAACAAGCGCCTGATCGCTTATATTGTTTTGCGGAGCCCCCCTACTCCCACGACGAGTGCACTGCGCGCTGCGCTAAAAGTAAAACTTCCCGACTACATGGTGCCGTCGGCTTTTGTATTTCTCGATAAGATGCCGGTCATCGGGATCGGCAAAATCGATCGCAATGCTCTTATCGCGCCGACCAACAGCCGGCCTGAACTGGACAATCCCTATGTCCCGCCGCGAACTCCCATAGAGGAAGCATTGTGCCGTATCTGGGGGGAGGTTTTGTCTCTCGATCAGGTAGGCATCCAGGACAACTTTTTCGACCTCGGCGGTCATTCACTCGCTGCGATGCGAGTGATCTCACGGGTGATCCAAACATTCAAACTAGACGTGCCCATCATAGGTCTTTTCAATTCACCGACGGTTGCTCAAATAGCGGCCGTCATCACGCAGAATCAAGCGAAGCGGGCAAGCGACGCAGAACTGGCGACGATGTTGAGTGGTATCGAGGCGATGACGGAGGAAGAAGCGCGAAGAGTTCTTGAAAATGTGAAAGGAGAGACGAGTTCGTGACGCATAGCGAAGATTTAAGTGTTCGCTTAGCCAGTCTGTCCCCTGCGAAACGCGAGTGGCTTGAACTGAAGTTGCAGCAGAAACGGACTGAACGCACAACGGGTGTGACGATTCCACGGCGCAGCACACATGCTGCTATACCGCTTTCCTTCGCCCAGCAGCGGCTCTGGTTTCTGAATCAACTGGAACCGGAAAGTTGCACCTACAATGAAGCCTCGGCGCTACGCCTGGACGGTGAGTTAAATATCAACGCACTTCAAGGCGCTCTGAATACAATCGCAGAACGGCATGAAGTGCTGCGCACGACATACGCATTGGCCGACAATGGCGTTCCAGTGCAGATTCTGATGGCCGTACGAGCTGTCGACGTACCTGTGCTCGACATCAGCGAAGTCACAAGAACGCAACAAGACGTCCAAGTCCAACGCCTCGCGTTGGAACTCAAAACGCGGCCCTTCGACCTAATCAATGATTTGCCGCTTCGGTTGGCGCTGATCAGATTGAGCCCGATTTCGCATGTTCTAGTTGCGGTCATACATCATATCGCGTCCGATGGTTGGTCAAGGGGCGTTTTTTCCCGTGAGCTCGCCAGTCTCTACAACTCGGTTAGCCAAGGTCGGCCCAACCCGCTTTCCGGACTGCCGGTTCAATACGCTGACTACGCGGTGTGGCAGCGGGAATGGCTGCAGGGCGAAGTATTGGAGAAACAGCTCGCCTATTGGAAAGGGCAACTGGAAGATGTTCCAACTCTCAACTTGCCGACGGACCGACCTCGTGGAGGGTTGGCGAAAGATTCTGGCGCGAAAAAGACTCTCACGCTGCCCAAAACTCTCATCGATCGGTTAAAGGCGCTAAGCAGTCAACAGGGCGCAACTCTGTTCATGACGTTGCTCGCGGCGTTCCAAGTCTTGCTCCATCGCTACACCGGCCAAGACGATATTGCTGTTGGTTCGCCGATCGCCGGGCGGACGCGAACGGAAACGGAAGGACTGATCGGATTCTTCGTCAACACGTTAGTGCTGCGTACCAAACTTTCCGGCGATCCGACGTTTAAAGAACTTTTGTCTCGCGTGCGAATTACTGCGTTACAGGCCTATGAGCACCAAGACTTGCCTTTTGAGAAACTCGTCGAGGAACTCAATCCTGAGCGCAGTCAGAGCCAGACGCCGCTATTTCAAGTTAGTTTAGCAGTTCAGAATGTTCCACAATCCAATCTCGATATACCAGAACTAAAAGTGACTCCTGTCGAAATCAATTCTTCCACTGCAAAATTCGATCTCGCCGCGGCATTTATCGAACACGAGCGCGAGATGACGGTGCGCATCGAGTACCGAAGGGAACTTTTCGAAGCCGCGACGATCGAGCGGATGTTCGGACATTTTGAGAGGTTGCTAGAAGGGATTGTGGCCAATCCAGAGCAGCGGATTAGCAAACTACCGTTGCTCAATGATGCCGAGAAGCATCAGCTTTTGGTGAAGTGGAACGACACGAGAGCAGAGTATCCAAAAGACCAGAGCATTCATGAGTTATTTGAAGAGCAGGTGGAGCGCACTCCAGAAGCGGTGGCGGTTGTTTATGAAGACCAGCAGATGACCTACCGAGAGCTCAATCAAAAAGCCAATCAATTAGCTCACTATCTAGGCGAGCGGGGAGTGAGAGCAGAAGCTCTAATTGCGGTGTTCATGGAGCGATCATTGGAGATGGTGATCGCCATCCTCGGCGTCCTGAAGGCAGGCGGCGCCTATGTGCCAATCGATCCAGACACGCCAACCGATCGGCTGAAGTTCATGCTCCAGGACACGCAAACCCCGCTGATACTGACCCAAGAAAGGTTCAGCTCATATCTAGAAGAGTTTGTCGATCAAAGGATTTGTTTGGACAGCGCTTGGGAAGAACTTTCGCGAGAGAGCCAAGAGAATCCCAAGAGCCAAGTGGACGGGGAAACCGCTGCTTACACGATCTATACCTCGGGCTCGACTGGCACGCCCAAGGGAGTGATCAATGTTCATGGCGGGTTGCGCAATCGTTTACAGTGGATGCAGGAGAGCTATCAGCTCACCGCAGCGGATCGAGTCTTACAGAAGACTCCATTCACATTCGACGTATCGGTCTGGGAGTTTTTCTGGCCGCTAATCAGTGGCGCCACTCTTGTCATCGCTCGACCGGGCGGTCATCGAGATAGCGCCTATCTTCTCCAGGTTATTCAGTCAAAGCGGATTACCACGATGCATTTCGTTCCCTCGATGCTCGGGGTGTTTTTGCAGGAAGCCGGCGTCGAGAATTGCCCAAGTCTGAAGCGAGTGTTTTGTAGCGGTGAGGCATTGTCCTACGAATTGCAGCAATTGTTCTTTGAGCGCATCGGCGCACCGCTTCATAATTTATATGGGCCGACGGAGGCTTCCATCGACGTTACGGCCTGGAAGTGCAGAGGGGATAGGGATCGTACAGTCGTGCCGATCGGCCGGCCGATTGCCAACACGCAGGTTTATATACTCGATCAGTACTTGGCGCCAGTTCCCATCGGCGTAGTGGGAGAGATCCACATAGGAGGATTGGGCTTAGCCCGGGGATATTTAAACCAGCCGGAGTTGATGGCAGAGAAGTTCATTTATCGTTCCTTCGAAGGAGAGCCGGCTCGGCGTTTATACAAGACCGGCGATCTCGCTCGATACTTGCCCGACGGCAACATCGAGTTTATCGGGCGCATGGATGATCAGGTCAAGATTCGAGGATATCGTATCGAGTTGGGCGAGATCGAAGCCGTGCTCGTTCAACACCCAATGGTACAGAGTTCAGTGGTGGTGGTGCGAGAAGATGAGCCCGGAGACAAGCGGCTGGTGGGCTATGTGGTCGCGCGTCTGAAAGAGACCTTCGACGCTGCTGAAGTGAGACAATATCTCAAGCACAAACTCCCTGAGTACCTGATTCCCGCCGCCTTGGTGTTATTGGATGAATTGCCGTTGACACCAAGCGGCAAAGTAGACCGCCGAGCCCTACCGGCGCCGGATCAAAACGGACTACAATTGGCGAATGTATACCAGCCACCGCGCACACCGACCGAGGAAACGCTCGTTACTATATGGGGCAAAGTGCTCAAGCTCGACAAGGTCGGCATTTACGACAACTTCTTCGACGTGGGAGGACATTCGTTACTAGGCACGCAAGTCATGTCGCGAATACGCAGTGCATTTTCCATCGACCTGCCGCTCCGCCACATGTTCGAGTCGCCGACGGTAGCCGAGATGGCGGATGTAATCACGCAGAGCCAATGGAAGCAGGCAAGCGAGGCCGAGCTAGCGCAGCTGCTGGGGGAGGTAGAAGCGACGACGGAGGAAGACGCGCAGAAAATGCTAACGACGTGATGACGCAACAGAGATGGTTATGAGTGACGCGCAAAGACAGGGCTTCCAACTGCCGCCCGAACAGCAGGCGATTCGGGATAAGTGTTTTCATCCCTCGGGAACGTTCGTCGAGTTTCCGATCGAAGACGTCGAGACGTCGATCCCGGCGAGGTTTGAGAAGATCGTGCGAATGTATCCGGATCGGCTCGCGATCAAGAAGGGGAATCGAGCGCTTACCTATGACCAACTGAACAAGGAAGCGAATCGGATTGCGTGGGCAATTCTGGAAAGTTGCGGCAAGAGAAGCGAACCCATCGCGCTCTTGTTTGATCATGACATCGAGGTCGTCTGCGCTATCCTCGGAGTTTTGAAAGCTGGCAAATTTTACATCGCTCTCGATCCGTCGGCTCCGCTTCAAAGACTCGCATACATTCTTGACGAGACGGAATGCAGATGGATAGTGACCCATGAGCGCAAGTCATATTTAGTTCGGCAACTGCGCGGCAATACCCGCGCAACACTCAACATCGACGAATTGCCCAACTCATTGCCGTTCGAAGAGCCGAAGATAGCCGTGTCGCCTGATGATCTGTCAACGATAACTTACACTTCTGGTTCGACAGGTAACCCCAAAGGTGTCATCGAAACGCATCGCTGCCGTCTTCACAACGTCATGGTTTTCACGAATGGTCAAAACCATATCTCTGCTGCTGATCGATTGAGTCTAGTACATTCCGTTAGTTTCGCATCGGGCGAGATCCATTTGTATGGCTCGCTTTTGAACGGCGCGGCGCTATTCCCCTTCGACCTTAGATCCGATGGGATTAAGCGGTTGGCGAGTTGGCTTCGAGAAGAGAAGATTACGGTATGCCATCTATCCGTGGCAGTCTTTAGCGAACTCGCAAACCTGCTTACCCATGATGGCTCATTTCCAGATCTTCGGATTGTACATCTATCGGGTTCACCCATAACTCGTAAGCACTTCGAGCTTTACCGGCAAGTTTTCGCGTCCGATAGTTTTTTAGGACTACATATGGGATCAACCGAGACACTGGTAATTAGTACCGCCGTTGTCGATGCGAAGTTCAAATTTCCCAATGAAGGCACCTTGCTGGGGTATCCAGCACCAGACAAACATGTTGTCCTACTCGACGATGCTGGCAAGGAAGTAGGGCGTGGCGAGGTCGGTGAGATCGTAGTTAAGAGCCGATATATGCCACGAGGCTACTGGAGACGGTCACAACCTGAGCGTGACAGGCATTTTCCTGATCCGGCTGGTGGCGCAGAGCGAACCCATATGACCGGCGATCTTGGCCGTATATTGCCTGATGGTTTCATGATTCATCTTGGTCGTAAAGATCACATGGTCAAGATACGGGGATACCGTGTGAATATTGGCGAAGCTGAAAGCGCACTAGCCGAATTCGCTAAAGTTAAAAATGCTGCAGTGGTGGCGCGGGATCTAGGGCGGGGTGAGATGTCCCTTGTTGGGTACCTTGTACCCCATGTCTCACCGTCACCGACCGTCAATGAAATCAATAAATTCCTTAGAACTAGAATACCGGACTACATGATCCCATCAAATTACGTTTTTCTGGATTCGTTACCGCTCGTGAATGGCAAGGTCGACCGTGCGAGGTTGCCGGTGCCGGAGTTGAAGCGACCGCAGCTCGCCGAACCCTATGTCGCTCCAGGCAGTCTCAATGAGCGAATGTTAGAGCGGATTTGGGCGGAGGCCCTTGGTCTAGATTGTGTGGGCATCCACGACAATTTCTTCGACCTAGGCGGACATTCTCTGATTGCGACAAGGGTGGTTTCTCAAGTCATTAGACAATTCCGATTTGAGCTGCCGATCAAAGCGCTCTTCGAATCGCCGACGGTAGCTGAGATGGCGGCCATCATCATGCAGAACGAAACCAAGCAGGCAAGCGAAGACGCGCTCAATCGCATGTTAAGTGAGGTGGAGGCGATGACCGAGGAGGAAGCGCAGAAACAGCTTGCTGGGAAAAGCGAGCGAAGCTAAACGCCAGATGGATATGAGCGATACCGTCAATCATAGCTTCAAACTTTCGCCGGGGCAGCAGGTGATCCGGGACAAGTATTCTCATCTGTCGGAGGCATTCGTCGAGTTTCCGATCGAGAACGTTGAGCAATCGATTCCGACGCGGTTTGAAAAGATCGTGCGCATGTATCCGGACCGATTGGCCGTCAAGGACAAAAACCGATCGTTAACCTACGATCAACTGAACAGTGCTGCCAACCGCGTCGCACGCGTCCTTTTGGCTAAGCGAGGCGCCCTAAGCGAGCCCATAGCGCTGCTGTTTGAACATGGCATCGACATGATTCCTGCCATCTTGGGAGTTTTGAAGGCAGGCAAGTTCTACTTAGGATTAGATCCATCGTTTCCCCAGGATAAGAATTATCGGATGGTAGAGGACGCTGGCGTGGGCATGGTCGTGTCGAATTGCCACAATTGGGAGCTGGCGAATGACACGGTCCTAAATGCGACTTCTTTGCTGAATATCGACGAAATCGCTCAATCAACACCTTCCGAGAATCTCAATCTCGGGGTGACCGCACAGGACTTGGCATGCCTGCTGTATACATCAGGTTCGACTGGGAAACCGAAGGGTGTCGTTTGTCCGCATAGGAATATTGTTTTCAATGGTATAGTTCACGGTCATGTGAATCGCATCCGCGCGGACGACAAGCTCACCCTATTTCACTGCATTGGTTTTGGATCGTCACACGTAAACCTTTACCAGTCCCTACTGAACGGAGCATCTATCCATCCTTTCGACATTAAGTCAGAGGGAGTAATACGGATTGCGCCATGGTTACATGAAGAGCAAATCACTGCCTTTCATTCTACTCCGTTGGTTTTTCGCCAGCTCGCGCAATCACTCTCGGACGACATAGATCTTTCCACGCTACGTTTGATCAATCTATCGGGAGCGCCCGTATCCAAGTTGGAAATAGACCTTTATAGAGCGCATTTTCCGGCCACAACGGTCTTCGAGATTTCTATAGGCTCCACGGAAACACATACATTTTCGTCTTTTATTGTCGACCGGGATTTCAGGCTTCCGGATAGTGGCGTTCCGGTTGGCTATCCCCGTCCCGGGAGAGAGGTGCTTATAGTCGACGAGATTGGCAATGAAGTGGAAGCGGGGCAGGTTGGAGAAATCGCAGTTCGGAGTCGATATCTGAACCTTCCTTTTCCACTGCAAACCGGGACAACTCAGGATTTGAAGAATACAAGCGCCCCAATTTACCTTACCGGCGATCTCGGGCGAACGACGCGTGACGGTTTTTTGATTCACGTTGGTCGTAAGGACTTCGTCGTCAAAATTCGCGGCTTTCGAGTTTCAGTCGTCGAGATTGAAATGACGTTAATGGAGCATCCCGGTGTAATGGATACCGCTGTTGTTCCCTGGGATAGAGTTGACGGTGAGAAGCAACTTATTGCCTATGTTGTTCCTCGAAAACATTTCGTTCTCACCGTGCGTGAAATCGCAAACTTCCTGAGAAATAAGCTCCCAGCATCCGCGATTCCCTCCACTTTCCAATTCCTAGATGCTCTTCCCCAAACGAACGGCAAGCTTGACCGGCGCTCACTGCCGCGGCCCGAACGCGTACGCCCTAACCTCGGCAATGCGTACGTCTTGGCCACTAATGCAGCTGAACAGCAGCTAGTAGCAGTGTGGGAAGAAATCTTGGATATCCGTCCCATCGGCATCCATGACAACTTCTTCGATCTTGGCGGTCATTCGCTGGCAGCTTCCCGGGTGATCGCTAGGGTAATCCAAACATTTCAGCTGGAGCTACCGGTTAAGGCGCTCTTCGATGCACCTACAGTCGCCTGGATGGCAGCAATTATCACGCAGAACAAATTGAGGCAGGCAAGTAACGCAGAGTTGACGCGGATGCTATGCGAGGTAGAAGCCATGACGGAGGAAGAAGCGCAGAAACAGCTTGCTCGGGGAAGCGTGCCAAGCTTCACGGGAGATCGACATGAATGACTGTTCGAATCAAGGTTTCTTACTTCCGCCGGAGCAGCAGGCGATCCAGGACAAGTGTTTTCACCCGTCGGGCACGTTTGTGGAGTTTCCGAAGGAAGAAGTCGAGCAGTCGATCCCGGCACGGTTCGAGAAGATTGCGCAGCGGTATCCCCATCGGATTGCGGTCAAGTCGAAGACGGAACAGCTCACTTATGCCGAGTTAAATCGCGCTGCTAATCGCATCGCTCAAGCTATTCTTGTGCGGTGCGGCGAGACCCCGGAGCCGATCGGTTTACTTTTCCCCAAAGGTGTTGCGTTTGTGACCGCATTGCTAGCGAATCTGAAGGCTGGGAAAATCTGCGTGCCGTTGGACCCGGCGCTCCCTCCGGCCCAGCTGTCGCTCATGTTCCAGGACCTGCAAGCTCGTCTTCTTGTCACCGATCACTCAGGTCTCGTATTGGCTAATGACTTGGCCGGGCATGATCGATGCTTCAATATCGACGAGTTAGGGAATAACCCGAATGACAAATGTCCATCTCTCCCGCTGTCGCCGGATACGCTTGCTATCATATTTTACACTTCTGGTTCCACCGGTCGGCCGAAAGGTGTGACCGAGAATCATCGCAATCTGCTGTATCACACGATGAAAGACACCAACAACTTTCATATCTGTGCCGAGGATAAATTGACGTTTGTCGCTTCGTCCGGAAGAGATGTCCTTCGTGCCCTCCTCAATGGTGCTGTCGTTTACCCAATAGATATCCGGCAAGAAGGCTTTGCTGGCTTGGGCCGTCGGCTGATGGAAGAAGAGATCACGATTTTCAATTGCGTGGCGTCGGCCTTTCGCAACTTCGCGGGCACGCTGACTTCTCACGAGCAATTTCCCCGCCTGCGCCTGATAAAGGTAATCGGCGAGACGCTACACAAGAGCGATTTTGAGCTCTATCAAAAACATTTCTCCGACAACTGCATATTCGTCAACCGCTATGGTCCGAATGAAGCCGGACACTCTAGTCAATATTTGATGGACAAAGCGACCGTCATCTCGAATCACATTGTCCCAGTGGGATACACGGATAAAGGCAAAGTAATTCAACTCGTCGACGAAAGCGGCAATCCGGTCAGTTTTGGCCAGCTCGGCGAAATCGTTGTGATAAGTCGTCATTTGTCTCCGGGGTATTGGCAGCAACCGGACCGGACTCGCGCTGCCTTTCAAGTAAATTCATTAAACGACCAAGTACGCGTCTATCATACCGGCGACATGGGCACGATGAGTCCTGGTGGCTGCCTCACGTATTTAGGGCGGAAAGATTTTCAAGTCAAAATTAGAGGCAACAAAGTCGAGATGGCCGCAATAGAAACCGCCCTGCTAAATCTTGAGACAGTGAGAGAAGCAGCGGTTATTGCGGTTGAGGACGGCGCCGGTGACAAGCGTCTCGTGGCTTACATCGCTGCGCGGAACGTTCCAGGGCCCACTGCCAACCAACTTCGGACTGCACTTGCCGCAAGCCTTGCTGAGTATATGGTGCCGTCGACATTTGTTTTTCTCGACAAGCTGCCGGTGATTGGAATCGGCAAGGTAGACCGACGAGCGCTTCCCGCTGCCGACAAGAGTCGGCCGGAACTCGATACTCCGTTTGTCGCGTCTAGAACTCCCGTCGAACAGCTGTTGGCGAGCATTTGGGCAGAAGTATTAGGACTCGATCAAATCGGCATCCATGACAACTTCTTCGACCTAGGAGGTCATTCCCTCGCAGCGATGCGGGTGGTTTCCCAAGTCATCAAGCAATTCCAATTGGAGATACCGCTTCAATCTTTGTTTCACTCGCCCACGGTCGCGGAGATGGCAGCCGTGATTGCGGAGCATCAGGGAAAACAGCTAGGTGAGAAAGAGCTCGAACGCATGTTGAGCGAAATTGAAATGATGTCGGATGAAGAAGCTAATAAACGGCTGGCGCAGGAAAATGCGCGAAGCGGACGGGCCGATGAAGATGAATAATGTCAACCAAGTTACGTTTAAAATTCTGCCGGAGTGGAGCGAAGAAGGAACCAGTCGCTGCGTTGGTCGATCACGAGGCTGATGCCATTGCTACAATGCTAGGAGTTTTCAAGACCAGCAGACCTGTTGCGCCTGGCAAACTGGATCGAGACGTCTTGCCGGACCATGGAAAGTCTGGGCCAGAACTAGTGCAATGCTCCGCGAGGTCGAGGCGATGGCAGAGAAACACGCGGAACAGTCGGTCGCCAAGGAAACGGTTAGTTAGAGGCATCACCATGAGAAATCTGTTGCCGACGTCAATCGATTTTTCTTGTGCCGGAGGTTTCAAACAAGCAACCGGCTACGGTTGGTCCTGAGTTCGAAAAAATATGCACGACGAAAAATACCATACAATCTATGAGCTACTCAGAGCGCGGGCTAGGCACGCTCCGGAAGCGGTAGCAGTTTGCGCGCCGGGCCGACGCTCTCTTACTTACCGTGACCTGCTCAGTCAGGTCGATAGCGTTGTGAGATCGTTGATTGCCAAAGGAATCCGCTCGACCGACCGAGTCGCCATCGTGCTGCCCAATGGTCCAGAGATGGCGGCGGCATTTCTTGGCGTCGCCGCCAGCGCGATTTGTGCGCCGTTGAATCCTGCTTATAGCCGCAATGAATTCGAATTTTATCTTGCCGACCTCAAGCCAAAAGCGTTGATTGTTCAATCGGGCATGAATTCTGCGGCCTTCGCCATAGCTGAAACGTTCGGAATTTCGGTCATCGAATTAGTTCCAGACGCTGAAGCAGCCGCAGGTATCTTTGCTCTAAGAGCAATCGGGCAGCCGCAAAATTCAGATTTTGACTTTTCCCGAGCAGACGATATCGCGCTGATCCTACATACCTCTGGGACAACTTCCCGCCCCAAGATGGTTCCCTTGACTCATGCCAATCTTTTAGCGTCAGCGGGTAACATCACAGCTACGTTGCGGCTGAGCGAAACAGATCGCTGTCTCAACCTGATGCCGTTGTTTCACATTCATGGACTTGTGGGCGCGCTACTTTCATCGGTAATGGCCGGTGCGGGCGTCATCTGCACTTCCGGCTTCGACGTCGAACAGTTTTTCCCGTGGTTAGAAGCTTTTCGTCCGACATGGTACACGGCGGTTCCGACGATTCATCACGCTGTAATCTCGGGCGCACGAGCGGATCCTAGGGCGCTTAGGAAACATTCGCTGAGATTCATCCGCTCTTCATCTTCCGCGCTACCCGCCCAAGTCCTGCAGAGTCTGGAGGAAATATTTGAGGTGCCCGTAATTGAGTCATACGGAATGACTGAGGCGGCGCATCAAGTGACGAGCAATCCGTTGCCGCCCGGTCAGCGCAAGATCGGTTCGGTGGGATTGGCGGCGGGACCGCACGTGTCCATCATGGATGAAGCCGGTAACCTCCTATGCCCCGGAGAAATTGGCGAGATCGTCATTCACGGCGCTAATGTCACAGCAGGTTACATTAACGGTTTCGAGTCCAACACCGAAAGCTTTGTACGGGGTTGGTTTCGGACGGGCGACCAGGGGTATCTCGACAAAGATAGTTATCTGATCATCACTGGGCGTCTCAAAGAAATCATCAACCGGGGCGGAGAAAAAATCTCCCCACGGGAAGTCGATGACGCCCTTTTAGACCATCCAGACATTTCTCAGGCGATTGCGTTTGCTGTCACTCACTCAACTCTAGGCGAGGATATTGTAGCCGCCGTCGTCATGCGTGAAAAAAACCAGATAACTGAAGCTGCAATCCGTGAATACCTGAGCGGCCGGCTGGCCGCATACAAAATCCCAAGCCGTATCTTGTTCGTCGACGAGATTCCCAAAAGTGCCACCGGCAAAACCCAGCGCATTGGGCTGGCGGAAAAATTCGCCGATCAATTCAAAGGACAGTTCGACACGCTGCAGAACGATCTCGAAGCGGCGATGGCGAAAATTTATGCCGAGGTTCTCGGTGTTGATCAAGTCGGTGCGACGGATAATTTCTTCGCGCTCGGTGGAGATTCTTTACGCGCCACTCAAGTGATTGCGCGAATACGTGCCATGCTTGACGTAAATCTATCGATAGCGACGATTTTTTCACAGTCGACGGTCAGAGAGTTGGCCCATGAGATTTTGCGCGCTATAGCGGCCACGGACGCTGATTCGGTGAATACGCATGAAAAGACCACGAGTCTCACGGATGTGCCGAGCCGTATTATTCACCAAGGAAGGAGAATGCCGGTTTGACCAGAATCAATGGTCATACATTGGTGGCGCATAGCTTGAAGGGCTTAGGCGTCACCCATGTGTACTGCGTAGCGGGCACACCCGTCAGAGAAACTTTTTCGAATTGCGCTGAGCTGGGTATTCGTCCGATCGGCGTACGGAATCAACAAGCTGGCGTGTTGATGGCGCTCGCCCAGAACTACGTCATCGGACGCATCGCCGCGGTGGCGCTATTCTCGGCGGGACCGGCGATCACTAACGCTGCGACGGGCATTCTTGTTGCCAAGGATAACTGTTGGCCGTTGGTGGTCTTGGGTGGCAGACGGCCGTTGAGTATGCGCGGCATGGGTTCATTTCAAGAGCTAGACGCAGTGTCGATTTTTCATTCGATAACGAAATGGGCCGCAGTAGTCGAAAAAACTTCGCAAATTCAAGATCACATCCAAGAGGCCTTCCGAATCGCCATGAGCGGACGGCCTGGACCGGTGTACCTTGATATGCCTGAGGACGTTTTGACGGCTATGGGTGAGTCGTCCGACGATTCCGCGGTCGTATCCGCCGACATGCCACAACTCGACGAGAGCAAGATAGAGGCGGCGGCCGAGCTTTTCTTGCACGCGCAGCGGCCAGCCATGATTGTCGGCAAGGGAGTTCGTTGGTCCGAGCCGTACGCGGAACTAAGACGGATGGCCGATGAGTTTGATATTCCATTTATCACATCCCCCATGGGCCGGGGCTATTTGCCGGACGATCACCTGCGATGTCTTAACGATGCGCGGGGGCTCCTCCAGCAAAAGGCGGACGTGGTTTTGTTATTGGGCGCCCGGCTGGATTGGACTTTTCGCTTCGGTACACAGATCGCGCGGGATGCGAAATTGATACAGATCGATATTCATGAGCGTGAGATTGGGGCGAATCGCGCTCCGACGATCGGAATCGTTGGCGATGTAAAGTTGGCTCTGCAGAAAATCTTGGCTCGTCTGACGCATAAAATGAATGCCGCGCCGAAAGGGAATTTGCAGCCGTGGTTCACAGAACTCGAAGCGGAGCGAGAACGTAGACAACGCAAACGGGACGCGCATATGAGTTGTGCCGCGCTGCCCATGTCACCACATCGCATGTTCAAGGAGATCAAAGAGTTTCTGCCGCGCGACGCGATCTGTGTACTCGACGGCAACGTTTCCATGGCTGCTGGACAGCAGGTCTTACCCGCTTACTTGCCAGCGTCCCGATTTACCGCGGGGAGTAATGGCTGTATGGGAGTCGGAGTTCCCTTTGCAATCGGCGCGAAACTCGCTCAGCCAGATCGGATGGTTGTCGCGGTGTGCGGCGATATGGGTTTCGCGTTGAGCGCTATGGATATGGAGACGGCCGTCCGCCATCGAATTCCCGTCATTGTCGTCGTGGTCAACAATGAGGGCAATACGGGTGCGATCATGGAGAAATCCTTCTTCCCAAATTGCCAGGAGCGGATCACCATGTTTCAACCCGACATTCACTACGAGAACATTATGCGTGCCTTCGGCGGTCATGCCGAACATGTAGTGCGTCCCGAACAATTAAAACCAGCGTTGGAACGATCTTTGGCTTCGGGTAGCGCGGCCTGCATCAATGTGACGGTTGATCCCTTTGCCGCTTATCCGACCGAATAGGGAAACCGTTGCGGGGCGAGACTTTATGCAGAAACAATTCATTCCGAGGAAAACAGATCGACAGTTCGTTCCGTTATCGTTCGCGCAGGAGCGACTGTGGTTCTTAAATCAACTGGAGCCAGAAAATTGCGCGTACAATATGGCGAGGGCGCTTCGCCTCGATGGAACATTAGATGTGGGTGCGCTGAGGAGTGCCCTGGATGCAATCGTTGAGCGGCACGAAGTATTAAGAACAACCTATATCGTGGACGAAGGCCGTAATCCGATTCAGCAGATTGGCCCGCCGCAAGCTGTTGAACTTGCCATCATCGACCTATCTGCATGCCCCCAGAGCGAACGAGACGGGCGAGTGCAGCGAATGATCGCTGATTTGACGGAGCGTCTATTCGATCTGAGGCGAGATCAAATGCTGCGCGCCGGGTTACTGCGTTTAGAATTGAATCACCATGTTCTCGTCGTCGTCATGCACCACGTTGCATCGGACGGCTGGTCCTCCGGCATCTTGTGGCGCGAGTTGGCGGTTTTCTACAAAGCATTTTTGGAAAGAAAATCAGTTTCACTTCCTGAATTACCGATTCAGTACGCTGACTACGCCGCATGGCAGCGCGAATGGTTGAGCGGAACGATTGTAGCGAGCCAGTTAGATTACTGGAAAAAACAGCTCCAAGATCTGCCCACGCTACAGCTACCCACGGATCGGCCTAGGCCCGCAATACGAAGTTATCGAGGAGCCCGACGCGCATTTAAGCTTTCCAGGGAGCTAACCCAAGGAATTAAGCGATTGAGTCGCAATGAGGGCGTCACGCTGTTCATGACATTGTTAGCGGCTTTTCAAACATTGCTGTCTCGCTACAGTGGCCAGGAGGACATTTGTATTGGATCACCGATAGCTAACCGAAATTACGTGGAATTGGAAGGTTTGATTGGATTTTTCGCGAATACGCTGGTATTGCGCAGCGATCTCTCCGGCAAACCAACTGTTCGCGAGTTACTGTCCAAGGTAAAGCGGACAGCGCTGCAGAGCTATGCACATCAGGACTTGCCGTTTGAAAAACTGGTGGAGGAACTTCGGCCGGAGCGCATTCTGAGCGTGTCACCATTGTTTCAAGTAATGTTCGCATTACAGAATTATCCTAGAAATGATTTTACGGTGCCGGAGTTAGTGGTTAGCCCGATAAATATTCACCAAAGCGCTGCGAAAATTGATCTCACTTTGGCTTTGACTGAAACCACGGAAGGGTTCGAGGGGCAGCTTGAATACTCCACGGAGCTTTTTGATTCAACCACGGTGTGTCGCATGCTTGGCCATTTTCAAACCTTGCTTGAAGGGATAGTGACCAATCCGAACCAGCGGATAAGTGACTTACCGTTGCTCACCGAACCGGAGAAGCATCAGCTTTTGGAGGAGTGGAACGACACCAAGCGGGATTATCCTTCGAACAAATGTATTCATCAATTGTTTGAAGAGCAGGTCGAGCGAACGCCTGGAGCCGTGGCTATTGTTTTTGAAGACCAGCAGTTCACATACCGAGAACTGAACGATCGCGCCAACCAACTGGGGCGTTACCTACGCAAGCTCGGCGTTGGACCAGACATTGTGGTGGGCATGTGCCTAGAGCGATCCCTTGAGATGGTCATCGCTTTGTTGGGAGTGCTCAAGAGTGGTGGAGCCTACCTGCCGTTGGATCCAACCTATCCAGAAGCACGACTGGGATACATGTTGAACGATAGCGGGGTCGCGGTGCTATTGACCTTCCAAGCGCTGTCGCGACGACTGCCGAAGTATGACGGACAGACGGTTTACCTAGACCAGGAATGGCAAAAAGTCGCTGGCGAAAGCACGGCGAACCTTCCCAGCGAAGCCGACAATGGCAATATCGCCTACGTGATCTACACCTCGGGTTCAACTGGAAACCCGAAGGGGGTAGCGATACCCCATAGCTCGATCTGTAATCACATGATGTGGATGCTCGAAGCGTTTCCACTGGCTCAGGATGATCGTGTGGCACAGAGAACGCCGCTCAGTTTTGATGCCTCGGTGTGGGAGTTTTTCGCTCCATTGATCTCCGGCGCACAATTGGTGTTGGCGAGGCCCGAAGGCTATAGGGACGCTGAATATCTGGCCAAGTTTTTGCTGAACGAACGAATTACTATTCTACAAGTAGGGCCCACATTGCTCAAAATGATGCTGCAGGAAAACATGGCGAAGTGTGGCAGTTTGCGCCGTGTTTTTTGCGGTGGCGAGCCTTTATCGGCGGAGCTGAACACTCGGTTTCGTCGGCAGCTAAACGTGCCGTTAATCAATCTGTACGGTCCGACGGAAGCCGCGATTGACGCAACCTATTACGAATGTCGTGAAAATGATTCACCAGGTTGGGTGCCGATAGGCCGGCCGATTGCGAATACGCAAATCTACATTCTCGATCAATATTTAGCACCGGTTCCAATCGGTGTAGTTGGTGAGATCCACATCGGCGGAGACGGTTTGGCGCGAGGTTACTTAAACCAGCCCGAGCTGACGGCGGAGAAATTCATCTATCACTCCTTGGGCGGGGAGCCGCCCAGGCGCTTGTACCGGACCGGCGATCACGCTCGTTACCTAGCGGATGGGAACATCGAGTTTTTGGGACGAATAGATCATCAGATAAAGATACGCGGTTATCGGGTTGAGTTGGGCGAGATCGAGACGACGCTCGCTCAACATCTGGCGATACGAGAAGCAATTGCAATGGTTCGGGAGGACCATTCTGGGGACAAGCGGCTCGTGGCTTATTTGGTAGCGCGGCGGGAACAGTCGTTCGACGCTTCGGATGTGAGGAAATATCTCAAGCAAAGACTTCCCGAGTATATGATTCCTTCCGCCCTAGTGCGGTTGGATGAATTGCCGTTAACTCCGAGTGGCAAAGTAGACCGCGGATTATTGCCGGCGCCGGGATCAGTTCAACGCAGTGAATTTATTGCGCCGCGAACGCCGGTGGAAGAAAAGATAGCGGAGATATGGGCGGAAGTATTGCGCGTGGATAGGGTTGGGATGGACGACAACTTTTTTGAGTTGGGCGGGCATTCGTTACTTGCTACGCAGGTGGTGTCACGAATGCGAGCTATTCTCAAATTGGATATTCCATTGCGCAGCCTGTTCGAAGCGCCGACGGTAGGAGATTTAGCGACGGTCATAACCCGGCAGCAGACTGGACAAATGAATGAAACGGAAATGGAACGAATTCTGGAGGAGCTAGAATCGATGTCTAATGACGATGCTGAGCAAGGCTACAAAGACCGGCTAACGAAGACGGAGCAATGATGGAAACCGACAAGTTGACAGAGCGTCTTGCGGGTCTTTCGCCGGCGAAGCGAGCGCTCCTTGAGCTCAAATTACAGCAAGGCCGTGGCAGTCGAGGTGAGAACTTGACCATCCCGCGTCGAGCTCGTGGAGACTCAGCACCACTATCGTTCGCGCAGCAGCGATTGTGGTTTCTCAACCAATTGGATCCTGAAAGTTGTGCTTATAACGAGAGATCGGCGCTTCGTTTGGACGGACCGCTTGATATTGATGCGCTGCGCAGTGCAGTCCATGCCATCATCGATAGGCATGAGGTGCTGCGTACCACCTACAGTCTGATCGAGGGTGGAGAACCCGTGCAACGGATCGGCACAGTCGAGAATGTTGACTTGCTCGTCTTCGACATCAGTGACGTTATTGAAAGTCGACGGCACGATGAAGTGCAGCGAATCGCTGCTGAGCTCAGAGAAAGGCCATTCGATCTTAGCAGGGACCTGCCGCTACGCGTAATGCTGGTCCGATTGAGTCTCCATTCCCATGTTCTAGTCGAAGTGCAGCATCATATCGCTTCCGACGGATGGTCAGGCGGGGTTTTTTTGCGCGAGCTGACTGCGCTTTACAACTCGTTTGTTCAGGGTCTGCCAAGCCCGCTCCCCGAATTGCCAATTCAGTACGCCGACTACGCCGTGTGGCAGCGAGGACGGCTGCAAGGCGAAGAATTGGAAAAGCAGCTTCGCTACTGGTCAGCGCAATTGCAAAATCTTCCGGTTCTCGAACTGCCAACGGACCGGCCACGGAGTTCATTATCGAGTAATCGCGGCGCTAAACAATTCTTCACATTGTCCAAAACTCTCGTCGATGAGGTGAGGCTATTGGGCAATCGGGAAGGCGCAACTTTGTTCATGACGTTACTTGCGGCGTTCCAGATCTTGCTGCATCGCTACACAGGGCAGGATGATGTCGTGGTCGGCTCACCGATTGCTGGCCGGACGCGTCCAGAAACGGAAGGTTTGATCGGATTTTTCGTGAACATGATGGTGTTGAGGACGAAACTGTCCGGCAATCCCACGTTTAGGGGACTGTTGGAGTGCGTGCGCGAAACCGCGTTGCAAGCTTATGAGCACCAAGACTTACCCTTTGAAAAACTCGTTGAGGAACTCAATCCTGGGCGTAATCAGAGCCAGACGCCGTTATTCCAAGTTGCCTTCGCGGTGCAAAATGTTCCGCGATCGAACTTAGAGATCCCTGGACTCACAGTGACTCCTGTGGAGATTGATTTTTTCACTGCCAAATTCGATATCTTCGCGGCATTTATCGACCGCGAACGGGAGATGAGTTTGCGCATCGAGTATCGCACGGAGCTCTTTGACGCGGCAACAATCAGCCGTATGGCAGGACATTTCCTGACACTGCTGGAAGGGATTGTGGCAGACCCGGATCAAAAGCTCTTGGACATTCCGTTGTTGAATTCGGTCGAGAAGCAGCAGTTGTTAGTCGAATGGAACGATACCCAGCGGCATTATCCAGGGGACTGCGTGCACCAACTATTTCAGGAGCAAACAGAGCGTACGCCCGACGCGGTTGCGCTGGTGTTTGAGGATCGGCGAGTAAGCTACAGAGAGCTGAACAGCAAAGCCAATCAGCTAGCGCACTATTTGCGGAAGTTGGGGGTTGGACCGGATGTTCTTGTTGGGCTCTGCATGGAGCGGTCACTTGAATTAGTGATCGGTATTCTCGGCATACTCAAAGCCGGTGGCGCCTACGTGCCCTTGGATGCGAGTTATCCCAAAGAGCGTTTGAGGTTCATGTTAGAGGACACACATGTCGGCATAGTGTTGACCGATAGGGTTTCGTTAAAGAGCCTGCCGCCAACAAGTGCCCGCGTGATTTATCTTGATCGCGAGTGGAAAGAGATAGCCAAAGAGCCGCGAGATAATCCAGACAGCGAAAGCACAGCCGACAACTTGGCCTATGTGATTTACACCTCTGGCTCTACCGGTAAACCCAAAGGAGTGGAAGTGCGCCATCGAGGCGTCGTGCGCTTATTGTTTGGAGTTGACTACGTGGAACTCGACGGAGAGCAGACTTTTCTTCATTTGGCGCCGATTTCTTTCGATGCTGCGACTTTCGAGGTGTGGGGCGCACTGCTGCACGGAGCCAAATGTGTAATCCTTCCTGGGAAAGTGCCTGCTCCGAGTGAACTAGGAGCAGTTCTCAAGAAACATCAAGTCACCACATTATGGTTGACGACAGCCTTGTTTAACACAGTGGTCAACGAAGAGCCGCAGGCCTTGTCAGAGGTAAAGCAGCTACTGATCGGCGGCGAAGCGCTTTCGATGCCACATGTGAGAAAAGGTCTCGCCGAGTTACCTAACACGAAGATTATCAACGGCTACGGGCCGACCGAAAGCACGACGTTTACGTGCTGCTATCCCATACCGCGCCAACGGGATCACCACTTATCTTCAATTCCCATCGGCAGGCCAATCGGCAACACCCAGGTATATATTCTCGATGCACATCTAAAGCCCGTCCCCATCGGTGTGGGGGGAGAGCTTCATATCGGCGGAGACGGATTGGCACGGGGATATCTTAATCGTCCTGAGTTGACCGCTGAGAAGTTTATCGCCAACCCATTTAATGTTGACCCCACAAGCCGCCTTTACAAGACCGGAGATCGGGCGCGGTATTTGCCGGACGGCAACATCGAGTTTTTGGGCCGCATCGACAACCAGGTGAAGATACGTGGTTATCGGATTGAGTTAGGCGAGATCGAGACCGTGCTCGGTGAACATCCAGCGATACGAGAAGCGGTTGTAACCGTCCAGGAAGACAGCCTCAAAGACAAGCAATTGGTGGGATATGTCGCCGGCAAATTGTCAGGTGGTCTGACAGCCAGCGAGCTACGCGGATATCTCAAAGAGAAACTACCGGACTATATGGTGCCCTCCGCATTCGTATTCCTTGATAAGCTGCCGCTGACAGCCAATGGCAAAATAGACCATTCAACATTACCAGTGCCGGAGAAAAGCCGGCGTGAGTCCGAGGAAGTTTATTTGGCGCCTCGAAGTGTTACGGAACAGCGGTTGGCGCAGATATGGGCCGAAGTTCTCAAGGTAGAGAAAGTGGGAGTGAATGATAATTTTTTCGTTGCGGGAGGGCACTCGTTACTGGCTATTCGACTGCTTTCGTTGATGGCAAAAGAATTTGAGTGCGAAGTGCCGCTACGAAGTTTCTTCGAATCTCCGACGATTGCGGGTGTTGCGGAATACTTACACGCCAGAGATGAGAAATGGAACGCGCAGGACAAGGTCGGCGAGCGCAACTGGTCGTACCTTTTTAAGTTAAAGGGTGGGGATGGCAAATCTCCGGTTTTTGTCTTCCCAGGTGGATTTGGCGGTGAAAACGAGGCGTTGGCGTTGGCGCAGATAGCCCACTTTGTGGGGGTTGAATATCCATTTTATGGATTAAGAGCCCGGAGTTCCCGAGGATCTGAGCGCGGCCACGAAAGTGTTGAAGCGATGGCCAAGGACTTTATTAAGGAGATCAAGTCTATACAGCCCGAAGGACCGTATTGTTTGCTTGGACATTGTTTGGGAGGAGTAGTGGCTTACGAGGTAGCGTGCCAACTCCAAGATCAAGAGGAGGAGGTGGGATTATTGGGATTCCTCGATACGGTTCGACCCACGAGGGTGCGCTACTATCGATATCGCGCTTGGCGAGTGATCGAGAAGCTGATACCGAACTGGCAGTACTATTATCGGGAGAGATTTCGATACCACTTCGAAAAGCTACGGAGTTTAGAATGGAGGGAGGGAATAAATTATGTCACGCACCGGTCGGAAACGTTGAAAGAAGTATTCGATCTGAAGTCCGCCAAGACAGCGGCTGGCGCTCAACAGCTGCCATCCATGCGCGAGCTGCGCGATAATCAGTCTAGCCACCTCAAAGCTCTCTTGCGTTATCGTCCGCGGCAGTATCGGGGCACAGTGTTCTCGTTGGTTGCCGATGAGATGTCGAGTCGTAAACAGGATAACACTCTGGGATGGGGCAAGTATGTTAGCGGAGGAATCCAGATCTACCGCGGCACCGGCAACCACGATTCGTTTATTCGGGATCATACCGAGACGGTCGGCGCGTTGATTCGAAATTGGCTTGAGAAGCACTAGAGCGAAGTGACTTAACCGAACTCATTGGCTTATGGTGCCGGAGGCGGGACTTGAACCCGCACAGGGTTGCCCCTACCGGATTTTGAGTCCGGCGCGTCTGCCATTCCACCACTCCGGCACGCGAGTTTGGCGAGCGTTCCTATTGATAACGGACAGTAGCGCGGGATTCAAGAGTGCGGTTAATCAGTGCTGAGAAATGAGTGCTGCGTTCAGATTTTGCCGATGCTCAGCGCGCAATGCTTTAGACTCGATCCTTAGAATACAACTTTCCAACACTCGCTGAGCGAGCCTACACTTACCAGCTTTGGATGATTGATATGCTTCAGTTGCGTGTAGTTGCTCGACGGCAGCACGCAGCGCTCGAAGCCTAGTTTGCCGGCTTCTTTGACCCGCGCCTCGGCTTGGGAAATGCCGCGGATTTCACCGGCGAGACCGACTTCGCCGAAAATGACCGTTTTCGAGTCAAGTACTTCTTCCCGGCTGCTCGACGCGATGGCGGCGACGATTCCCAAATCGACCGCCGGTTCATCGACGTGGACGCCGCCGGCGACATTGACGAAAATATCCTGATCGAAAAGTTTGGCGCCCATCTTTTTTTCCAACACGGCGACCAGTAGAGCGACGCGGTTGTGATCGACGCCGATTGTGGTGCGGCGCGGCACGGCGAGAAATGACCGGGTAACCAGAGCTTGCAATTCCACCAAGATCGGCCGCGTGCCTTCCATGCTGCACACCACGGCTGAACCGGGCACTTGCAGCGGCCGCTCCATGAGAAAAATTTCCGATGGGTTAGTCACCTCGGCGAGGCCCGCTTCTTTCATTTCAAACACGCCGATCTCGTTGGTCGAACCGAAACGGTTTTTTACGGCGCGCAGAATTCTAAAGCTGTGGCCGCGCTCACCTTCGAAATAGAGCACGGTGTCGACCATGTGTTCGAGCAGGCGCGGCCCGGCGATGGCGCCGTCCTTGGTCACGTGGCCGATCAAGAAAGTCGTCAAGCCAGTTTTTTTCGCCAGCACGATGATCGCGCCGGAAGTTTCCCGCACTTGCGCGATGCTCCCGGGCGCCGACGGAATTGTGGAAGAGAATAAAGTTTGGACGGAATCGATCACGAGCAGACCGGGTTTAATTGTTTTGACGTGGTCGAGAATTCGTTCCAGTGAAGTTTCACTCAGCACGAGCAGGTTGGGCGCTTGGATGGCGAGCCGTTCGGCGCGCATCTTAATTTGCCGTTGGGATTCTTCGCCGGAGACGTAAAGACAGGTGAGGTTTTTCCGGCTCACCGCAGCAACCGCTTGGAGCAAAAGCGTAGACTTGCCGATGCCGGGATCACCGCCGATGAGTATTACCGATCCGGGCACGAGGCCGCCGCCGAGTACGCGGTCAAACTCGCCGATGCCGCATTGAACCCGGCCTTCTTCAGCGGTGTTGATCTCATGGATCGGCGCCGGATCTTCTTTGCTGCCCAGGCTCAACTCGCCGCGCGGCGATGTCGCTTTTTCAAATCGCTCCTCGGCGAAGGTATTCCACTGGTTGCAGTCGGGACATTTGCCGAGCCATTTGGCCGACTGATAGCCACAACTCTGGCAGGCGTAGATGGATTTCGCTTTGGCCATGAGAGTTCTATAGCAGGAAAATTGCGAAAATGGCTAGGTTGGTAATTGAACCATTGATGTAATAATTTCTACTCTAATGTCGGTCAGCTTCATCGATTCAGAATTGCAGTCGATCAAAGACGCCGGTCTTTACCGCCGCTTGCGCCGCGTCGACAGCGATCAGGATGCCACGCTCACGCTCGACGGCCGCGCGGTGATCAATTTCTCATCGAACAATTATCTTGGCATCGCCAATCATCCGGCCCTGGCCGCCGCGGCAAAAGCCGCGATCGATCGTTACGGCTGCGGCGCGGGTGCGTCGCGCCTGATCTCCGGCAACATGGCGCTGCACGAAGAGTTGGAAACCAAGCTCGCCGAGTTCAAGGGCACCCCGGCGGCGCTGGTTTTTAACTCCGGTTTCCAAGCCAACACAGGCATTCTTTCGACGCTAGCCGGCGACGGCGATGTGATTTTCAGCGACGCGCTCAATCACGCCAGCATCATCGACGGCTGCCGCTTGTCACGCGCCAAGACACAAGTTTACAGCCACTGCGATCTCGGTCAATTGGAGCTGCAATTAAAAGACGCGCCGAGCAGCGCGCGCAAGCTAATCGTCACCGAAACGATCTTTAGCATGGACGGCGACCAAGCACCGCTCACCGACATCGTCGAGCTGGCGGAAAAATTCGACGCCATGGTGATGGTCGACGAAGCCCACGCCACCGGCATCTTCGGCGCCACCGGCGCCGGTATAGTGGCCAAGCTGGGTTTGAGCGAACGCGTAGCGATTCAAATGGGCACGTTGGGTAAAGCGCTCGGTGGCTTCGGCGCCTACGTCGCCGGCAGCGCCGCTTTGCGCGATTTGCTGATCAACCGCTGCCGCAGTTTTATTTTCACTACCTCGTTGCCGCCGGCGGTGATGGCGATGGCGCTAGCGGCGATCGATTTGGTTAAGAAAGAACCGGAGCGGCGCGCTGCGTTGTGGCGAAACTGCCGACAGTTAAAGCAGGGATTAAATCAGTTGGGCTTTGAGTCGGGAGCAAGTGAAAGTCCGATTCTTCCACTCATCATCGGTGATGCAGGGAAATGCATGAAGTTTTCCGAGCAGCTGCTCGCCAACGGCGTCTTTGCCCAGGGGATTCGCCCGCCGACGGTGCCGCCGGGCACATCGCGCTTGAGAATTACCCTGATGGCAACGCACACGGCGGCACAGATCGAGCGCGCGTTGAAGGTATTCGAGGAAGTTAAAGCACAAGCATGACGACTCTTCATGACAAGCTAAAGCAACTGGATCATCGCTACCTTTGGCATCCGTTCACGCAGATGCAGGAGTGGATGGGCGAAGATCCGGTGATCATCAGCCGCGGCGATGGTCACTATTTGATCGACGATCAAGGTAGAAAATATCTCGACGGCGTGTCGTCGCTCTGGTGTAACGTTCATGGTCACGGCAAAAGGGAACTTGACGACGCGATCAAAGATCAGCTCGACCGCATCGCGCATTCGACTTTTCTGGGTCTAAGCCATGTGCCGGGAATTGAGCTGGCGCAAAAGCTGATCGAAATCGCGCCGCAGGGGTTGCAGCGGGTTTTTTATTCCGACAGCGGCGCGACGGCGGTGGAGATCGCGCTCAAAATGGCGGTGCAGTATTGGCAGCTCAAGGGCGAGGAGAAGCGCACGCAAATCGCCTCGCTGTCCGAGTCCTATCATGGCGATACCGTCGGTTCGATGAGCATTGGCTATTCCGAAACTTTTCATCGTTTCCACAAAAGCCTGCTGTTTCCCGTGTTAAGAATCACGCCGCCGCATGTGTTTCGCTATTACCAGCAAATGAGCGAAGCCGACGCGCTTCAGGCCGCGATCAAAGAGGCCGATGAAACTCTGAGTGCGCATAACAACACCGTTGCCGCTTTTATCATGGAGCCGCTGATGCAAGGCGCGGCGGGAATGTGGTCGCAGCCGGTGGGTTATGTGAAGGCGCTCAGCGAAATCTGCCGGCGCAATAGTATCCTTTTTATTGTCGACGAAGTCGCCACCGGCTTTGGCCGCACGGGCAAAATGTTTGCCTGCGAACACGACGGCGTGACGCCGGACATTCTGTGCCTGGCCAAAGGTATCACCGGCGGCTATCTGCCGCTGGCGGCGACGCTGACCAGCGAAGAGATTTTCTCTGCATTCCTCGGCGAGTACCGAGAGTTTAAGACGTTTTTCCACGGCCACACCTACACGGGCAATCCGCTCGGTTGCGCCGCGGCGATCGCCAACCTGGAAATATTCCACCGGGACAACGTCATCGAGAACATGCAGCCGCATATTGTTTATCTACAAAAACGGCTGGGCGATAAATTTCTCGCGCTGCGCCATGTGAGCGACGTACGCCAGTGGGGTTACATGATCGGCATCGAGCTGGCGCAAGACCGCGCCGGGCGCAAGAACTATGCACCGGAGAAACGAACGGGCCACCAGGTGATTCTGGCGGCGCGCAAGCGCGGCGTGATGATTCGCCCGTTGGGTGATGTCGTCATTCTAATGCCGCCGTTGAGTATGACGCAGAACGAGCTCGCGATTCTGCTCGATGTCGTTTTCGACAGTATTCTTACCGTGACGGGGAGCTAATGGGCACAGGGATTTTCATTACTGGCACGGATACCGGCGTCGGCAAGACTTTTTTTGCCTGCGCGCTGGCGGTGTTGCTGAAATCGGCCGGTTACAAAGTCGGCGTCATGAAGCCGGCGGAAACCGGTTGTGTGGAAAAAGATGGGAAATTGTTTCCAGAGGATGGCTGGCGCTTAAAGTCGGCGTCCGGTTGTGCCGAACCGATTGAAATCATTTGCCCGTACCTTTTTCCCGAACCGCTCGCGCCGAGCGTCGCGGCGGAGCGCGCCGGCGTGAAGATCGATGTCGATCATCTGCTGACGGTTTACCGAGAAATTAGCGCCAAGCATGATATTACTCTCGTCGAAGGCGCCGGCGGTTTGATGGTGCCCCTGGTGCCGAGTTTTACCTTCGCCGACTACGCGCGCGTAGCGAAATTGCCTTTGATCGTGGTGGCGGCGAATAAGTTGGGTGTGATCAACCATCTGTTGCTGACGCTTGAGCACGCGAGCTGCAGGGGGCTGCGCATGGTTGGCTACGTTCTGAATCGTGCCACGCACGAAGCTTCGCTTGCCGCGGAAACCAATCGCGAGGTGATTGCGGGCATGACTGGGGTTCCTTGTCTAGGTGAGATACCGTTTGTGAGTCAGGGTGATGGGCAGGAGTTACTTGAAACGGAGCTCGATCTGCGATTGATCGATTGGGTGCTGCAACGATAAACCGAAGAACAATTTTCACGCTTGTCGCGCTGGCGTTTCTTCTCGCTGCCAATGTGGTCGCGACGGCGGACAAAGTCATTATTTCCTACGGCAGCCGGAGCTATGCGTTTCTGCCGGCCCAAATCGCGGTGGCCAAAGATCAGGTGCTATGTAATGGCTTGCCAACTTCCAAAATGAACTTTGCAACATTACCGTTGGGTGCCTGCGCGACTCCAGGCTCACACCTCGCTCGACCTAAATTTTAACTTCAGTTGCCCAATCCGGGATAATCAGCCGGCGATCATCGGCGGTGATTCTCGGTGCCAAATTTTCTCAGTCCCGGCATCCCCACCCAACAGCCTAAAGTGAGCAGCGAGCTGACGGCGCAGCCGAAGAGCAGCGCACCGGGGGCGCCAAGCAGGGCGGCGACGAAGCCGATCTCGGTGGCGCCGAATCCGTTGGCGCCTTGGGAAAACATGTGAAACACGGCGAAGGCGCGGCCTCGCACTTGATCCGGCGTGAAAAGATGAAACGTGGTCTGGCGCATGACGGCTTGAAGCGAGTTGGCCAAGCCGGTGATGGCGAGCAGCACCAGCGACAGCAAAAAATTTGTCGACACCGCAAACACTCCGACGGCTCCCGCGTAAGCGAGAAACGACCACAGCACTAGCAAGCCCTTACTTTTTACGTCGCCGATAACGAGCAGGATAACCGTGCCGATGACGCCGCCGATGGCCGGTGCGGACGACAACAGTCCGAAACCAGCCGGACCGACAAAAAGAATGTCCTTGGCGAAGACCGGCAGCAGCGGGCGGAAATAGCCAAAACCGGTGACCACGAAGTCCAAAATCACCATGGCGAAAACCAGCGGCTCGGAGAAGAGAAATTTAAATCCGCCGAGCATGCTGGCGAGTGAAAATTTTTCCGGCAGCTTGCCAGCGATGGGTGGGATTCTCAAAAAGGCGATCGCGATGACGGCGGGAACATAGAAGAGCGCATTAAAAAGATAGGCGTTTCCCGTGCCCATCCAAGCCAAACTCAGGCCGCCGAGCATGGGGCCGATGAAATGCGAGCACTGCGACACCGCCGAGTTGAGCGAAATGGCGTTGGTCAGATGTGTGCGTGGGACGAGAAAGGAAATGATCGACATGCGTGTCGGCGTCAGCACGATATTCACTGTCGATGTCAGCGCCATGCCGAGCTGGATATGCCAGACTTGAATCAGACCGCTCAGGGTCAAGATGCCGAGAGCGGCGGCGACCAGCCAATTCCCCAGTGTCGTGATCAAAATGATTTGCTTACGGTCCATGAAGTCGGCCAGCGCGCCACCGAACAGACCGAAGACAAAGATCGGCAAGCCCTGGGCGACGCCCGTCATGCCAAGCTGGAACGCCGAGCCGGAGAGATCGTAGACTTGATAGAAAATCTGCGCTTGACGCATCTGTTGCGCGATGGTGACAAAGAGCGTGAGCACGAAGAGATAATTATACTGGCGGAAATGGAGCGAGGCCCACGGCAGTTGGCGCGCTAGCTCGCCGCGATTGTCAGGTTGCTCTTCGGACATGATGAGAAATCTGGCTCGAATTATTTGCGGTTAAACTGCGATCGAGGCGTAACCCTTCCGGAACGAAGGCAAAGTAGTTGTGCCCTGAAGATGCCATCGGGGCCAGTTGCTTTTGAGACAGCGAAACGGTTAAACATCGTGCCGAGCGCCGAGCACAAAATGAACCATTCGCGTCGGTGCCTTCGTTCCTCCAGGTCACACCTCGATCAACAGAGTGTCGCCAGATATCCTCGTAGTATGAATAATCTGGGCGCGCGCCGTTTACTTTTTGAGATTCCTCATGGTTTCGTCGTGAATCGTTTTCAGCGTGACGTTTTTCGCCGCGGCAATTCGTTTGAGGTCGTCATACTCCGGTGTCGCGCGCTTTGTGCCGTCCGGCTGTTCGACGATTTTCACGGTTACCTCGCCGTAGCGAGTTTTCACTTTTTGGCTCTCGCGCTTGAGGATCGATCGCTGCACCGGATAGTGGCGAACGCCGATGCTAGTGGTTTCTTGTAGTATGATTTCAACCAGCGGATCGCGCCGCGCCGGCGCGCAGATCACGGTGAGCAACGTCGCAAGACGATTTTTTTTCATCTGAATCGGCGTGAGAAACACATCGCGCGCACCGGTGGCGAACAGCCGCTCCATGATGTGATCGAAATACTGTGGGTTCATGTCGTCGATGTTGGTTTCGATGACGAGCATGTCTTCCTGCTTGAGGCCCATGGCGCTAGCACCGACGATGAGGCGAAAGAGATTGGGGCGATGGCGAAACTCTTTCTGGCCGCTGCCGTAGCCGATCTTTTCGACAGTCATTCGCGGCGGATCGCCAAAACCTGCGCCTAGCGTCCTGACGATCGCCGCGCCGGTGGGCGTGACGGTTTCACCGTCAACGTCGACACCGAATACGGGACATCCTTTAAGCAATTCCAACGTCGCTGGGCCGGGAATAGGTATCGTCCCGTGCATGGAGCGCGTGACACCACGACTTAGGGGAATACGCGAAAAGTACAGCGCGTCGATGCCAAGTTCTCTGATGCCGATGGCTGCCGCCATGATATCGACGATGGAATCCGTTGCGCCGACTTCGTGAAAATGAACTTTGTCGATGGCAACGCCGTGGATCTTCGCTTCGGCTTCGGCCAGCGCGGCGAATATCTTAGTGCCAGTTGCTTTGACTTGTGGATTCAGTTGGCTGCGATCGATCAAGCGGCGAATATCTTTCCACGCGCGCGGCGCTTCGTTTCTGGGACAGATGACCTGGAACTGGGCGGCGCGGACGGCGTGAACGAGTTTCTTTGAAGCTTTCAGTTCGAACTTGAGCGTGGGAATTTTTCTAAGTTCGACCTTAAGCTTGCTGAGCGGCACGCCGAGATCGATGAGCGCCGCAACGAACATATCGCCGCTAACGCCGCCGATGATGTCTCCGTAGGCTATTCGCATGTCGTGTTCGTGATCAGACTCGTGTTCGTGGCTGGTGTTCGGAATCCGGACGATCACGAAACACGAACACGATCACGACCCTCACCACTCCCGATGGGTTTCCTTGCCGCTGGTTTCGATGCGGATGATTTCCGACTTGAACGGCTTGCCGAGCAAGGTGTCGATCAACCAGTTGACGACCAGCGGGCGGGCTTTGGGATTCCTGATCGAGTGGCGTTCGCCTTCGAAAACGTAGAGCAGTTTGGGCGCGGGCGCTTCGCCCATTAATTTATAAACGAACTTCATATCGCAATGTTCGTCGTCTTCACCGGCGACAACCATGTAAGGACAAGTGATCTTTGCCGTTACACCCTCAAGCGACAGCGACTTGCAGAATTCGTCGAACGCCGCTTCGTCGTCGTAGCCGGACATGTACATGTAATTGAGCTTGAACGTCGGCGACGACATATTGAAGATCGCGAACTGGCCCGGTTCCATGCAGACACCGCTGACGGCGCAGGCTTTGAAACGCTTTTCCGCGGCGACCACGCGCGGCGCCCAGTAGGAGCCCATGCTCGACGCCATGACGCCGAGCCGATCGGCATCAATTTCATTTCGCCGGACTAAATAATCCGCGGCAAGTTTGCCGGCCTCTTCGACGTTTGCCGCGGTGCATTTGATACCGCCTTCGCGCGTCTCGCCTTGGCCGGGACAGTCGATTGATAAGAGCGCGAAGCCGCGCTCGATGAACGGATCGCCGCTCGCCGGGTGATCTTCTTTGACGCCGTCCATGCCGGGGATGTACATGACGCAGGGAACTTTTTCGCCAGATTTGCGATTGGGAGGCAAGTGCAGCAGTGCGTGAATTTTCTTGCCGTCATAGGGCAGCTCGACCCGCTCAATCGACCTTCCCGCGTATTGCATGAATTTGTCATAGGTAGCGCGCTTGCGCTCTTGCCATTCGATACGCTGTGAGTTGCCGTCTTCGTAGATCGCCCACATGGCATTGGTATAAAAACACGAGGCGACGTAATAGTGACCGCGCGCGTCGGTCAATTTGCCAGCGGCTTCAGCAGCGCGTCCTTGCTCTTCGCGGCGCGCGGCGGCGAGGGAGAATTCGCGTGGGATGTCGACGAATTTCTTGATGCGGCTACAAACTTCTGCGAGATCCTTTTCGACGCCGGGGCCGCAGTTGCGGATGATTTTTCCGGTCCGGGCCTGATCCCAGTCGATGCCGCGGGTTTGAATGACTTGATCCAATATCCAGCGCTGCTCGCGCCAGCGTTTCATTTTGCGTTCGGTTTCGCTGCGCATCGTTCAACCTTTCTTATCTGGCTCGGACAAATCGGTCGTCGATGAATTTTCGCAAGTCGACATTTTTCAATGGCGGCGTCGAGTCGAGTAAACTCTCGCGCACGGCTTCGAGCCCGGCCAGGCCGGGATAAGGCGGGCTGGAGATTGCTTTGTCGTATTCTTTGTAACCGCTTTCAAGAGTACGATCGTCGGCACGCATGTATTTGCGCAGAATTCTTAACGCCACACGGTTGTCTTCCTTATACACTTTGGCCCCATCGGTGAGCGACGCCATGTAGGCGCGCACAACTTCAGGTTGGCTTTGCACGAAAGAGCGTCTCGCCGCGATGCCGGAGAAGGTAAATTCTCTACCAAGGTCAGGAATATGCAGTAGCGACCGGTAGCCCATATCGCGCGCGGCGGTTGAGGTCGGCGGCGAGAGAATGCCGCCGTTGACCGCGCCGGCGCGCATGGCGGCGAGGATTTCGGGAATTCCTCCCAGCGACAGCATCGTCACGTCTTTGGCGCTCAAGCCAAACTGTTCGAGCGCCATTCGCACGGCGAGCTCGCTGGCGGAGCCTAGCCGGGTGATGCCGATTTTCTTGCCTTTGAGGTCGATACCCTTGGTGATGTTTTGCTCGACGAGCAGGGTAAAAACCATCTGATGCGTCGTGGTGCCGACCCAGACGAAGTCAGCACCTTGCGCCCAAGCGGTCATCATCGGCGCCGGCGAGAGGTGGCCGAACTGAATTTCGCCAGCAAGGAGCGCCTGCACTGCGGTAGTGCCGCCGCGGATGTAAATTAGATTCGACTCCAGGCCATGTTTTCGAAAATATCCTTCCTCTTGGGTTAGCCAGAGCGTGCCGATGCCGGCCGAGAGCGCGCTGTAAGCGGTGCGCACGGGAGTTGCTCTCGTTTGACCTTGGACAGCGGATTCAATGAGTAAAAGTTTTAGAAGTAAAAAAACAAAACAAAACCAGTGAAATAGTGAGTGCTGCGCCCTGGAAAAAAGTTTTTTTGGATTCATTTCTGTATGGCGCAGCGATCAACTTGCCATCGACCGCGCGACACGGCAAACGTGACCGACTGTAGACAAAATATTACTGGAGGGCAACTACAGGATAGCCAAGCAGAGCGCTGACGACGGCCGACTTGCACGGGAATGCGACCGTGCTAGTGCTCCAATGAAAATTAGAACCCCAGGCCGAGCGCACGGATTGCGCCGCAACGAGGCCAGCATAACAATCATCGATCTTCGATTTTTATGCGAAAGGTGAACAGGCGCGCGCTTGAAGAAATAGACATCGGAAACTCTGATGGTAATTGCGTTGACTGACGCGCAGATTATTAGCTTACTCTCAGAGCCCAAAGCTCTGCCCTCCGACTATCAATCGCGACTGGCACCAATCATCTTCCCTATGTCTATCGGCGCGGCAGCAATGACGCCTGGTGGTCCTTGGCCTATGAAACCTGGCAACCTCGGCGGATCTCCTTCGCGTCCTGTACGCGAAGGAGATCCCCTGACCGCGTGTGCTAGTAGCTGGCGCGGGCCAGCACTTCGACTCGCCCCTCGCGCCGTGGGCACTGCTCGCTGGACGAATTACACATGAACCGATCCGTACCGAACGTGCCGGTCTCAATCCGGTCCGCCGGCACCCCCGCCTGAATCAGCGCGTCACGAACGTTCTCGACCCGGCGCTGGCTCAGCGGCAGATTGTACTGATCGGTGCTCTGCCTATCCGTGTAGCCGGCGATCCCGAACCGTACGGACGGATACTGGCTCAAGTAGGCCGCAATTTCGCCGGGCTTTCTCGACTCCGAATACCGGATGTCCGGCCTGTCATAGTCAAACATGAACTCCTTCACCAACATCCAGGGAGCCCCCGGCTGCGGCGACGACGCTGGCGCGCCCTGGGCCCCGGTGCTTCCTGTCGGGCCCTGTACGCCTGTCATCCCAGTCGAGCCCTGCACGCCGGTCATGCCGGTAGAGCCCTGTACGCCGGTCATCCCGGTAGAACCCTGGCGCCCCGTCATCCCCGTCGGACCCGCTGGACCGGCTGGCCCCGTGCACGCTACCGCCACCAACAGCCCCGCGCAGAGCGGGAGCAGCGACACTAGTAGTCTTCGTTTCGTCGTCTGTCCTCCTGTCACAATGGATAGCGCACTTGCTGCCTCTTTGATCCGCCCTTTGATCTGGTCGGTTTTTCCACTCATAACCGTGCTCCTTTCCTTCACCGAGGCGAACCGCCAAGCGGTTGACTCGTATGGTTGTGCGGCATCATGCCGCGTTGTTAATAAGGTCATGTCTCTGTGAAACTGTTCGCTTGCCTGTGGCGCGTCCCCAGGAGAATGAACCACTACATCCCATCGACCGAGACCGACAAAGATCGCTTAGGCTACGCTGACTCGGTAGGGCTTGCTGTCCAGTACTAGACAGTCTCGAAAAGAAATATCGCGCTGCTCGCGCAGATACCCGGAAGAAGGACCGGGTATCGACTCTCGGCAAAAATCAGCGGATTGCAAACTTTTTGCAGCGATTGACGCTTCCAGTGCTGGTTGATTCTCCGGAGCATTTGTGATTATTAGTGATTGTAGCCTTTCTTCTTGTGTAACTACGGAAACTTACGATGCTATTTGATTTTGCTAATGTCCTAGTATTTACGGCATTAGGGCTTGGATTCGTCGGTGTCAATCTGCTGATCGGCAAGTTGCTCAGGCCGGCCAATCCGCAGACGCGCAAGCTGTCGACTTATGAGTGCGGCGAGCCGTCTACCGGCAGCGCCTGGGTCAATTTCAACATTCGTTTCTATTTGGTCGCCCTGATTTTTATCATTTTCGAGGTTGAAATCGCTTTCATTTTCCCCGTCGCTGCGGTGTTCCGGCGCTGGGTTGAAGGCGGCGTCGGTGTGTATGCTCTCATTGAGGTTCTGCTCTTTATCGGCATTCTTTTTCTTGGTTTAATTTATGCCTGGACCAAGGGCGATTTGGACTGGGTGAAGAAGGTCCAACCCTGATATAGGGGACTTTTGGAGGAATGCCATGAAACCATTAATCAATTCACTGCCTGAAACCGTTTTCACGACAAAGGTCGACGAACTGCTCAATTGGGGGCGTGCCTCTTCCCAATGGTACATGCTTTTCGGTCTGGCTTGCTGCGCCATTGAATTGATGCAAACCGGCGGGCCGCGCGCCGATGTGGACCGTTTTGGCGCCGTGCCGCGGGCGACCCCGCGCCAATCCGATTTGATGATCGTCGCCGGCACGTTGACTTACAAAATGGCCAAACGCACCAAGCTGCTCTACGACCAAATGCCTGACCCCAAATACGTTATCTCCATGGGAAGTTGTTCCAACTGCGGCGGCTTGTTTCAGCTCGCCTATTCAGTCTGCAAAGGTGTCGACAAAATCGTCCCCGTCGATGTGTACGTACCCGGCTGCCCGCCGCGGCCCGAGGCATTGACCGAAGGGTTGCTCAGAATCCAAGACAAAATCATGCGTGAACGCTGGCTGGTAAAACCGCGCGCGGCGAGTTCGGCCGAGGCTTAAGAAAAATTAGCGACGATGGACGCCCAGGAAATCTACGGCTCGCTGGAAAAACTTTTTCCCGGCAAGGTTGGCAACTTCAAAGGCGAGGCGATGGAGCCTTGTTTGAACGTCGACAGCGCGGCGATTGTCGAAATCTGCCGCTTCCTGCGCAATTCACCTGGGTATCGTTTCGAAGTGCTGTCTGACTTGACCGCGCTCGATTGGCCTAAGGAAGAAAAGATCCAAGTCGTTTACCATCTGTTTTCTTATGCGCAAAATCATCAGATTGTCCTGAAAGTCGATTTGCCGCGGGATAATCCCAAAATCGCCACCCTGGAAGAGATCTGGAAAGTGGCGAACTGGTTCGAGCGCGAAGTTTATGATCTGTTCGGCGTGATCTTCGACGGCCATACGGATTTGCGCCGCATCATGTTGCCGGAAGATTGGGTGGGATTTCCGCTGCGCAAAGACTACGTCGAGCAGGAAGAGTACGACGGCATCAGCACCCAGCGCGCGCCGTTAGTAGAAAAGTTGTTGCGATAATAGGATTGCCATGAGCGAAACGGCTCCAGCACAGGGTTTCTTTACCGAAGAGATGACGATCAGCGTCGGGCCGCAGCATCCGTCGACCCACGGCGTTTTGCGCTTCGTCATCAAGACCGACGGCGAAGTGATCAGCGAAGCGATCCCGGACGTCGGCTATCTGCACCGCTCCATCGAAAAGATCGGCGAGAAGGTTACCTATCACGGCTACGTGCCGTACACCGACCGGGCGGATTATCTTGCCGCGATGTTCGCCAATCAGGCGTTCTGCATGGCGGCGGAAAAATTGGCCGGCACCGAAGTGTCCCGGCGCGGCGAATTTTGCCGCATAATCGCTTGCGAGCTCAATCGCCTGGCCAGCCATCTGATTTCCGTTGGCACGTTCGGTCAGGACATCGGCGCGATGACGCCCTTTGTCCACGCTTTGCGCGAGCGCGAGTCGATCAATAATTTGATGGAAGAGATTTGCGGCGCCCGGCTGACTTATAACTACATCCGCATCGGCGGTGTTGGCTACGATATCCTGCCGGACACTTTGACCAGGATCGTCGAGTTCCTGGATCATTTTGGGCCCATTGTCGAAGAGTTCAACCGATTGCTCTCCGGTAACAAGATTTTCATCCAGCGCTTGGCCGGCGTGGCTGTGGTCAGTAAGGAAGATGCGCTGTCTTACAATTTAGTTGGGCCTAATCTGCGCGGCTCGGGCATCAAGTGGGACATCCGGCGCGATATTCCTTATTCCATTTATCCCGAATTAGATTTTGAGGTGCCCGTCGGCACGGCACAGGTGGGCACGCTGGGCGACAGCTACGATCGTTTTTGGGTGCGCATCCGCGAGATGCAAGAAAGCGTAAAAATTCTCTACCAGTGTCTCAAGATGTTGCCCAAAGGGCCGGCCATCGCCAAAGTGCCGAAAAAATTCAAACCGCCGGTGGGCGAATGTTACGCCCGAGTCGAGGCACCGCGCGGCGATATGGGTTTTTACGTCGTCAGCGACGGCAGTGAATATCCTTACCGGGTGCGCATCCGCACCGGCTCCTTTACGGCGATGAGTATCATCGACAAGCTCAGCAAGGGCATCATGGTCGCCGATTTGATCGCCTTGATCGGCAGCCTCGACGTCGACGCACCGGAAATCGACCGTTAACCAGAATTAGAAATCGATCATGCAAGCTTTACTTGACCAGATGATGAAAGACGGCGCCTTCGCCGGCGTGCCGAGAGAAGTTGTTTACGCCATCGCCATGGTCCTCAGCGCAGTGGTCGTGCTTTCCGTCTTCGTCGCGCCGTTGGCCGGCGTGACCAGTTGGCTCGAACGGCGCGTCTGGGCGCGCATGCAGTCGCGCGTCGGGCCAAACCGCGTCGGCCCGCAGGGAATTCTTCAGTGGCTCGCCGACGGCATCAAAAACATCATGAAGGAAGACATCATTCCGACGGCCGCCGATCAAAAGCTATTTCCGCTGGCGCCCTATATCGTCTTCATGGGTTTTCTTTGTGCCTTCGTGGTGATTCCTTTCGGAGCCGACTTGATCGTCGCCGATCTCAACATCGGCATTCTCTATCTGCTGGCGGTTACGTCGCTGGTCGTCGTCGGCATTCTGATGGCCGGCTGGTCGTCCAACAACAAATGGTCGCTGCTCGGCGGCATGCGCTCGGCGGCGCAAATCGTCAGCTACGAAATTCCCGCGGGACTGTCGGTGCTCACCATCGTGTTCCTCGCCGGCACGCTGAGCATGCAGGGCATCATCAAAGCCCAGGGCTGGGGACCGTGGGATTGGTTCATGTTCCACAATCCGTTTACTTTTTGCGCGTTCTTTCTCTTTTTCACCGCTGCCTTAGCGGAAGGCAACCGCACACCTTTCGACATTCCCGAAGCCGAGTCCGAATTAGTCGCAGGATATGTTACCGAATACAGCGGCATGCGCTTTCTATTTTTCTTCTTCGCTGAATGGGGAAATCTTTATGTCATCGGCGCGGTAGCGACGACGCTGTTCATGGGCGGCTGGCAAGTGCCGCCGGTGACCGACAACCCGGTGCTGTTGGCGATTTTGCAGTTTGTGACGTTTTTTCTAAAAGCTTACTTTTGGGTCTTCGTCGCCATGTGGATACGGGCAACGTTGCCGCGCGTGCGCGTCGATCAACTGATGTCGCTCTGCTGGAAGTACATGGTGCCGCTGTCGTTCATTTGCCTGCTGGGCACCATCGGTTTCATGTTCATATCGGATCAAGGGCAGCGTATTGTCGGCGCGCTGACGCTCGGCTTCGCAATTGCGACGGTGATTAATTTTTTTCGCCGGGTCGGTTTTCAGTTTCGCGCTGCCAAGCCGGAGCTTTATTGGCGGCCGCATATTTAGTTGCTGAGGTTCTATGGGAGTTGTTGCGAGTTACATAAGAGATATCAAAGACACGGTGTCGTCAACGTTCGAGGGAATGTCGATCACCTTTTCACATTTGATGCGCCGGCCGATGACGATCCAGTATCCGGACAAGATTCCGGTGCCGATCCAAGAGACTCTGCCGCATCGTTACCGTGGTATCCTCGAAGTCGATTTAGACATCTGCACCGGCTGCTTGGCGTGTGAACGCGATTGTCCGATCACCTGCATCACCATCGGCATCGACATGAACAAGGAGACCAAACAGCGCTACTTTACCCACTTCGATATCGATGTCTGCAAGTGCATGTACTGCGGCATCTGTTCCGAGTCTTGCCCGACCGGCGCGATCCGCCATTCCACGGAATTCGAAGGAGCGAGCTACAATCCCGCCGGGCTGGTGCGCCACTTCGCGCCGCAGGCGGCGAATCTGTACAAACCCAAGAAGGGCGGCGAAACCGAGCCAAAGTTGATCACCAAGGTGGAAATCGGCCAGGCGTACATGGATGAGTTCGCCACGCCGGATGGAGGGGCGGCCGAGGAGAAATAGGCACACCTGATGAGGGGCGACCGGCGATTGAATAGCCACGCCTCTTGATCCATTTTGGATCTTCCGGTATTTGATCCAAAAGTTTTCTTTTTCCGCGATCCCACAAACTAGAGAAAGTTATGGATGTCTCGACGGCGGTTTTTTATCTAATCTGTCTCGTCACGGTGGTTTCCGCCGGCATGGTGGCGTTCTCGCGCAACATCATTTACTCGGCGTTTTCGCTCCTGGGAACGTTCATGGGCGTGGCCGGCATCTATGTTTTTCTCGGCGCCGATTTTGTCGCCGCGGTGCAGCTGCTGATCTACGTCGGCGGCATTCTGGTTTTGATTCTGTTCGCGGTCATGCTGACGCACCGGATCACCGATGTCGAGATCACCAATCGCGCCGCGGGAACAGTGCCGGCGTTACTGGTGATCGGCGTGTTTATTTATCTGCTGATTCAGACGATAAGAGAGACGCCTTGGGTTAAAGCCAAGGAAGTCGTCTATGCCGCCACCACCGCCAAAATCGGCGATTCGTTTTTGTACGAGTATCTTTTGCCCTTCGAGCTCGCCTCGTTGGTGTTGCTGGGTGCCATGATCGGCGCCGTGGTGCTGTCGCGCAAGGAGATCAAAGAGTAGTCATGTCGCCCAACGAGCTCTCTTCCTATCTCATCATCGGCGCGATTCTTTTTTCACTGGGTATGTTCACGGTGCTGACCCGGCGTAACGCCATCAGCGTGCTGATGGGCGTCGAGCTGATTCTCAACAGCGCCAATATTAATTACGTCGCGTTTTCCCATTTCGGCAGCGGCAATCATGCCGGTCAAATTTACGCGATCTTCGTCATCATGTTGGCGGCGGCGGAGGCTGCGGTGGGCTTGGCGATCGTCTTGGCGATTTTCCAGCTCTTCCACACCATCGATGTCGAAGCGGCGGAAACATTAAAAGACTAATTCAAGGTTCAAGGGTCCAAAAGTTCAAGGCTTGTTGATGGAAAGTCCGATACAGACAGATTTTATCCGTTGGATCGTGTTCTTGCCGCTGCTTGGCGCGATCATCAATGGATTGCTCGGCGCAAAAATTCAAAAAAGCATGGGCAAAGGCGCCATCGGCGTGATTGCCTGTGCGCCGGTGATCGTCGCGTTCGGACTTTCGCTCAATGCGTTGCTCATACTTAAAAATCTCGCGCCGGAAAAGCGCTTCCTGATCGATAATCTTTACACGTGGATCCATCTCGGCTCGCTCAAAGTCGACATGGCATTCTTGATCGATCCCTTATCGGCGGTGATGATTCTCGTCGTCACCGGCATCGGCGGGTTGATTCATATCTACGCCACCGGCTACATGCATGACGACAAAGCCTTCTGGCGCTTCTTCGCGTATTTAAATCTCTTCACCGCGGCGATGCTGACGCTGGTGTTGGGCGATAGCTTGCTCGTGCTCTTCGTCGGTTGGGAAGGCGTCGGTTTGTGTTCCTACGCTCTGATCGGCTTTTGGTATCATGATCACGCCAACGCGCGCGCCGGCAACAAAGCTTTCATCGTCAACCGGGTCGGCGACTTCGGTTTCGTGCTCGGCATGTTTCTGCTGTTCTGGTCGCTCGATGCCCAGGGACACGGCTCTTTGACGTTCCGCGAGATGGTCAAGTGGGCGCCGTCGATTCAGAACATGACCCTTTGGGGTTATTCAGTTGTCACCCTGGCGACGCTTTTCCTTTTTGTCGGCGCGACTGGCAAGTCGGCGCAGATTCCGCTTTTCGTTTGGCTGCCCGACGCCATGGCCGGCCCGACGCCCGTCAGCGCGCTCATCCATGCGGCGACCATGGTTACTGCCGGCGTTTATATGACGGCGCGCATGAATGTTTTCTTCTCCATGGCGCCGGCGACAATGCATCTCATCGCATTCGTGGGTGTTGCCACCGCGTTACTGGCGGCGACCATCGCGCTGACGCAGAACGATATCAAAAAAGTTCTCGCTTACTCCACCGTCAGCCAACTCGGCTACATGTTCATCGGGATCGGCGTTGGCGGTTACGCTGCGGCTGTGTTTCACTTAATGACCCACGCATTCTTCAAAGCTTGTCTCTTCCTCGGCGCCGGCAGCGTGATCCACGCCATGCATCATGAACAGGACATGCGCAAAATGGGCGGACTCAAGCAGTGGATGCCGTTGACCTTCTCTACGTTTTTCATTTCCGTGCTCGCCATCGCCGGCTTTCCGCCATTCGCCGGTTTTTTCTCCAAGGATGAAATTCTTTGGCTGGCGTTCACCAGTGAGCACGGCAACAAGCTCGTGTGGTTTTTGGCGCTGTGCGGCGCGGGCATGACGGCGTTTTATATGTTTCGCCAATTGTTCATGACTTTTTACGGCAAGTGCCGCGCCGACCATCACACCCAAGAACATTTGCATGAGTCGCCGTCAGTGATGACGATGCCGCTGGTGATTCTGGCTATCGGCGCGATCTTCGCTGGCTTGATCGGTTTGCCCGGCGTGCTCGGCGGCAGCCAATTTGCGCATTGGCTCGAGCCGGTGATTCACGCCCACGCAGAAGGGCACGCGTCGCATGCGATGGAATGGGGCCTGATGGCGGTTTCGGTGACCGTCGCGGCGTTCGGCGTCTTCCTCGCCTATCTCATGTATCGGCGCGAGTCGCTCTCGCCAGAGCTATTTAGCAATCTCGCCGGCGGTTTCTTCTATCGAGTCTTCGACCGTAAGTGGTATTTTGACGAGTTTTATCAAGCGGTGTTCGTCAACGGGACATTGGTTCTAGCGCGCTTCTGGTCGGCATTCGACGCCTACATCGTCGACGGCATCGTCAATGGCGCCGCGGCTCTGACGCGTTTCGCGTCCTGGCTGAACGGTTTGTTCGACGCCTACATCATTGATGGCATCGTCAATGCGGTGGCCAACTTCACTTTTTGGGTCGGCAACAAGGTTCGCCGGGTGCAGACCGGCAACATCAATAGCTATCTCTACGGCATTCTGATGGCGATGGCATTGGCCATTTACGTCAAAGTTCGTTACTGGAGTTGATCGGCAGGGAGAATCGACAAGATGGAAAACGTGCTCACCTACATGACTTTCATCCCGCTGGCGGGAGCGGCGATCGTTTTGGCGCTGCCGAACAACGCCAAGCTGATCCGTTGGTTTTCCGCCGGGGTGACGGTGCCGCCGCTCCTGATGGCGATTTGGCTGTTCAACAATTTCGACCGCAGCAAAGCTGGCTTTCAATTCATGGAGAAGTATCAGTGGATTCCCGCTTACAATATTAGTTACTTCATGGGTATCGACGGTCTCAGTATTTCCATGGTGTTGCTCACCGCGCTTTTGAGTTTCATCTGTATTTTCGCCTCCTTCGGCATCGAAAAAGCGGTCAAGGGTTATTTCGCACTGTTTCTCATGCTCGACGCCGGCATGATGGGCGTGTTTTGCGCTCTAGATTTTTTCCTTTTTTATATTTTTTGGGAAGTCATGCTGTTGCCGATGTATTTTCTCATCGGCATCTGGGGCGGACCGCGGCGCGAATACGCGGCGATCAAGTTTTTTCTCTACACGCTGTTTGGCAGCGTATTGATGCTGCTGGCGATTCTCGCCCTGTATTTTACCGTGGAGCCGCATACCTTTGACATGACCGTGCTGATGGCGCAGGCGAATAGATACGGCACACAGCCGCTGGCGATGTGGCCGTTCAACGTCTGGGGCTGGGGCTTCCAGCATGTGATCTGGATGGCGCTATTCATCGGTTTCGCCATTAAAATTCCTGCCTTTCCGTTTCACACCTGGCTGCCGGACGCCCACGTCGAAGCACCGACGGCGATTTCGGTCATCCTCGCCGGTGTGCTCTTGAAGATGGGCACCTACGGCATTCTTCGCGTCAATTTCCCGATGTTGCCGGTCGCCACCGCGGATTTAGCCTACTGGTTTCTCGGCGCGCTTGGCGCGTGGAATATTATTTACGGCGCGCTTTGCGCCATGGCGCAAAAGGATTTGAAAAAACTGGTCGCTTACTCCAGCGTCAGCCATATGGGCTACGTCATGCTCGGCATGGCGAGCTTCACGACCCAGGGACTCAACGGCGCGGTGTTGCAGATGTTCAACCACGGCACGATCACCGGCATGCTCTTTCTTCTCGTCGGCGTGGTTTACGACCGCGCGCATCATCGCGAGATCGATGGCTTCGGCGGCTTGGCGGCGATCATGCCGGTGTATACAGGGGTAACCGCGTTGGCTTTCTTCGCGTCCATGGGGTTGCCGGGACTCTCCGGTTTTATATCGGAGGTTTTAGTCTTACTCGGCGTTTGGCAGAAATATCCGGTGCTGACGATCCTCGGCGCCAGCGGCGTGATACTAACGGCCGGCTATTTACTCTGGACCATTCAGCGCGTCTATCTCGGTCCACCCAATGAGAAATACCTAAATATGGCGGAGATCAACGGCCGGGAAATTTTCACGTTAGTGCCGCTGGGTGTGATCGTGATCCTGGTCGGCATCTATCCGCAGGTGGTTTTGGATCTGTTGCGCGCGTCGTTGGACCAGCTCAATCAGATCGTGATTCCACATCTCCATAGTTAAGCCACGAAGTCATGGACCTGAAAAACGTCGCCAGCCTGACTTTTTTTCTCCCCGAGGCGATTCTCTCGGTGACGATCTTGCTGTTGATCGTGCTCGATCTGATCGCGCAGAATAAGCGCAGCCTGGCGCTGATCGCCGTGGTCGGTTGCGCCGGCGCGCTGATCGCGACGTTCGACTTGTATAGCGCGGCGCCGGGCTGGATGTTTCACCGCATGATGGTGCTCGACAACTTCAGTTTGTTCTTCAAAGTTTTTACCATGGCGGCGACCATTCTCTGCATCTGGATGGCGCTCGGCAGCAATGAGATCAAGCTGGTGCACCAGGGCGAGTTCTACACGCTGCTGTTGACCTGCGCTTTGGGGATGTTTTTCATGGCCTCGGCGAGCAATCTGCTGATGGCCTATCTGTCGTTGGAATTGGTCAGTCTCATGTCCTACGTGCTCACCGGCTTCTTGCCGCGCAATCGGCGCTCCACGGAAGCCGCGCTGAAATACCTGATCTATGGCGGCGTCGCTTCGGGAACGATGATTTACGGCATGAGCTGGATCTTCGGCATGACCGGCAGCTTAGACTACGCCGCGATTCACACCGCGCTCGGCGAAAAAGGCTACAACGCCGCCGCGATGTTCATGGCCTTTGTCTTCATCATGGCCGGATTCGGCTACAAGATCGTCTTCGTGCCGTTTCACATGTGGTCGCCTGACGTCTATCAGGGCGCGCCGACGCCGTTCACCGCGTTTTTGTCCGTGGCTTCCAACGCTGCGGGGATGGCGATCATGATCCGCTTTTTTTATCCCGGTGTCTCACGCATGTTGCCCGGCGGCGATTGGGCGACTCTCGCCGGCGTCGAATGGCCGCATGTGCTCCTAATATTGAGCATGATCACCATGACCGTCGGCAATCTGTGCGCGCTCAATCAGAGAAACGTCAAGCGCATGCTCGCCTATTCCGGCATCGCTCACGCCGGCTACATGATGATGGGCCTGGCGATTCTCACCAACGAAGGCTTGGCCGCCGTTCTCTTCTATGCCGTCGTTTACCTGATCATGAACGTCGGCGCCTTTCTCGTCGTCGGTATGATCGCCAACGTCACCGGCGATGAGGACATCGATAACTATCGCGGCTTGGCCTGGCGCGGCGCCATCGTGCCAGCCGTATGCTTTGCAGTTTTTCTTTTCTCGCTCACCGGCTTGCCGCCGTTCGCCGGCTTCATAGGCAAATTTTTCTTGTTCTCCGCTGTCTTGAAACAAGGCGGCGCCTTTGCGGCGCTGGCCGTCGTGGCGGCGCTCAACAGCGTCGTGTCGCTGTACTACTACGCGAAAATCGTCAAAACCATGTTCCTGGACTCACCTAATCCGGAAGATAAGACAATCTCCGTCGGCGCCAATGATTTCACCCTCCTACTGCCGCTCGCCGTGCTGACGGTGGTGTTCGGCATTTACTTCGGGCCATTAGTTCAATACACCAATCAATCGCTTCGCTTCTTCGTGAAATAGTTTCTTGTTCGCTCACATACCCGCAGCTTTTCGCTAGTCCGCGCGCAGGAAGAGTAGGCCCTTTTTCGCGGTAAGACACGCCCTGTGTTCCCCCGGCTTTGATCAAACGGGCAGTTTAAACCGAACTTTCTGTCGGTCATCAACTCAACTACAGACCAATCCGTTCGCGTGTCCAAAAACGTTCCCACCAGCGAATAGTGACAACTTCGAAAGCAAAAATCTGACTACCTTGTTAAAGTACTCCCGGGGAACGGTATTTAAGTAACAACTGAGACATTTGAATTCTGTCAGTTGTTTTTACAATCCCGCAGTGTGTGATTCTGACTGGACGCCAAGGGAATAAAATCCTCAGGTCTGGCGTACGCTTTGCTCTCGTCTACTTCATCGCAACGCGAAAATTGTAGTAGAGGAGTAAAGAAAATATGAGTCTAAGAATTAGTAAAATTGCGCTAACATCGCTCACGGTTGTGCTGTTAGCTGTTGGGTTTTTGCCGTCGCTGAGCCAAGCGGTAACGTGCACCGTCATCGTCGCCAACCAGCCAGATCCGAATATTACTGGCGCTATCTCGACGGACAATAATTCTAACGGATTCCAAACCACGGATGGTTGTGGGATGGGAGATAGTAGTAATACCACTGCTGGCCAAATAAGCTTACTCAACAGCTTGTTTAGTACAACGGTAACGCTCATTGATAAGAGCGACGATGCGATCTCTGGCGCTGTGCCTGGCGCCCTCGACGTAGTAGCCAATGGGGCACCGTCTGGAACATGGTCTGTAGATCTGGCCAGCCTTAACACCTATGACAAGTTGTTCTTGGTCATGAAGGACGGCGGAACTGGAGATGGTTCAGGCCCGGATCAAGTGAACTGGGTATGGTATATTTTAGACGAGACGCTTAACGCTACCTGCATTTCGCCAGCCGATATTTGTGGCAACTGGTCGATGTGGGGTAATAGTCCGAGTGATACAACTCCGAGCAATCTCTCTCATATGACTCTTTACGGCTCGGTGGGCACCGGTCCTGGCCCCGGTCCCGGCCCCAGTCAAGAAGTTCCTGAGCCATCTACGTTTATCCTTCTCGGTTCTGGTCTTTTGTTGGTCCGTAGAGCGACGCGTGGATTTGGTCGTTTGTCGAAATAGCTACAGCTAGTCAATAATTAGCCTCTATGAGGGCGCCGTGAATCGGCGCCCTCTTCATTTCTAGGACATTGCAACAGGCGATGTCATTTCTCCAATCCCACCGAAGTTAGATCCTTGCTCTTTGAGTCTCAGTAACAGACAACAGCGCGGACATCGATTATACTCTGCTGACAGTGAAATCCTTACAACAGGCCCGTTTCAGGGAAAAGTTTGCCGAGCTTTTCGGGGTTGATCTGCGGTCGCTAGCGGCGCTGCGCGTGGCGATGGCGATGCTGATTATCATCGACTTGATCCGGAGGTCGCGAGACTTGGTTGCGCACTACACGGACTTCGGAGTACTTCCGAGGACCGCCCTGATTGAGGAATACAGCCGATGGCGAATCTCTCTCCACTTGGCTAACGGGACGTGGGAATTTCAAGCACTGCTATTCACAATTGCTGGGATATTTGCCGTTGCGCTGTTGCTTGGCTACCGGACACGCGTCGTAACTATAGCGTCATGGTTTATGCTCGCCTCGTTGCATGCTCGTAATCCTCTGCTCCTCGATGGTGGGGACGTCCTGCTCCGGGTTACGCTGTTTTGGGCAATTTTTCTGCCCTGGGGCGCCTGCTGGTCCATCGATCGTGCGCTTAGGCTAGGCCCGAGCGACAGTGAAGCTTCCTAGACCGACATTCTCTGCCGCAACATTCGCTTATGTAGCGCAGATTGTTTTTGTCTATTGGTTTTCCGTCCTGCATAAGGTTGGAGCGGAATGGATGCAGGATGCCAACGCGCTTTATTACACGCTTGCATTTTGAACAATTCCTCACGCCCTGGGCACAGTATCTCCGTCCATATCCGGTATTGTTGAGCTGGCTAACCCGGGGAATTTATTGGTTTGAATTGATTGGCCCCCTGTTATTGTTTTCGCCGTTCTGGACGACCCGCCTGCGGATGGTCGCTATCATCGCCTTTGTGCTTATGCACGCGGGCATTGGGATATTTATGAACATCGGGATTTTTACCTGGGTTGCACCCTTGAGTATGCTTGGTCTGCTGCCAACAGAGGTGTGGAACAAGTTAGCAGACCGATTAAGAACAAAGGAGAGGCTAGCGTTACGAATCTACTACGATCAGGAATGTTTGTTTTGTTTCAGCGACAGTCCGGCTACTAAAGACATTTTTGCTAATACCGGAAACTGTTGTGGAGCCGGCCCAGTGCGACCCGTCAATCGAAAGGGACATGCGCTCGCGCAACTCCTGGCTGGTTGTGGATGGGCAAGGCAAGCGGCATTACGGATTCGCAGCAATGGTAGTGATCGTAGCGCATTCACCGCTGCTCTGGCCTATCGCGGCTATTCTTCGATGGGAGCCGATTAAGCGCGCGGGCGAGTGGAGCTATCAATTCATGGCTAACCACCGTCGGCGCCTGGGCTGCTCGCTAGCGATACCTTCGCCCAGCCCTTGCGAACGGAGCGTTAAACTCGGGTTCACGCTAAATCTGCTCATTCTTCTTCTCTTGGGGTATGTTCTGATTTGGAATGTTGCGTCTCTTCCCAACAGCCCCGTCAAACTTTCTGAACGAGCCAAAGCAGTCGGTGCGATTTTAAGACTCGATCAGATTTGGAACATGTTCGCCAGTGCGCCAAAACATAATAGCTGGTACGTCGTCGTGGGAACTCTCAAAAGCGGCGAAGTCGTCGACATCTTGCGCAACGGCGCGAGCGTTAATTGGGAGCACCCGGATTCGATACCAGCACTATTTCCGAGCTATCGTTGGTGGAAATATTTCTTTGCGCTATCGAATCTAGGGGACGGTCGGTCATGGGATCAGTATGTTTCGTATGTCTGCCGAGCACGGAGCCGTCCGTTGTATCTGAGCCAGACTTTGGAGAGTGTGCGGGTCGTGAACCTGGCAGAAGAAATCTTGCCAAACAATCAAACCGGTGCTCCTAAGCGCTACCTCGTGACGGAACATTCCTGTGGTGAAAAAAAATAATTGGTGCTGCTAGCGGAATGTGTTTTTCGGGACTACCCAGCCCACCGACGTTAGTCGGTGAGCTGGGTGTCTTTGACTACTGGATGGTGAGTGTCGTGGACACGGAGCTGCTCGAATTGCCGGCAGTATCGTAAGCCTTCGCCTGGATTTGGTATGTGCCTTTGGCCCACGGCTTTGTGTTCATTTTGAAACTATAAGGTTTGGAGCTGTCGGTGGCCTGCAGTTTACCATTCGCATAGAGCTCCACTTTAGCGACGCCAGATTCAGCGTCTGACGCAGAGACGTTTACGGTTAACCACTTGCCGTCGTATTGCATCGCGACCGCTTCCACAACTGGTGGAGTGGTATCGCCAGGTGGGGGAGGCGGAGGTGGCGGTGTTCCAGTGTTGGTGCTGAGCGCTGCCAGCAATGAGCGATAGGAATTAACTCTGCCATGGCCAAAATATTGATCGAACCCTGCCGCGCCCATGTCATCCGCATTATTACGGATCAAGTCCACAACTTGGGAATTGGTAAAATTGGGATTGACCGAAATAATCAGTGCTGCAAGCCCTGATACAATCGGTGCGGAGAAGGAAGTGCCGCTCGCGGAGCGATACCCGCCGCCGTTTGCTGTCGTGTAGATTGATACCCCCGGCGCTGCAACATCAACTGTGGCTCCGTAGGTTGACCAACTCGCCAAATTGTCGGCGGAGTCCGACGCTGAAACGCTAACGACGTTGTTGAGTGCTGCTGGGTAAATCGGATTATTATTACCATAGTTTCCAGCTGATGCGACGATCACGAGTCCCTTATTCCATGCATAGTTGACCGCTGATTCCATCGTCGATGTGTATCCGGTCCAGCCAAGGCTGATGTTGATGACCCGTGCACCATGATCGGCAGCGTAGGTGATCGCCGCAGAGGTGTCGGCAATCGTCCCCGTGTTGCTAGAGGTGACCGTAACCAATGGCATGATTGGATTGATCCATGCGACCCCGGCAATGCCGATTCCAGAATTGCCCAACGCAGCGGCGGCTCCCGCTACCGATGTGCCGTGTCCCAAAACATCGCGGGTGTCTCCGGGATCGCCACCATAGAGGAAATTATGACCCTGAATTTGCAAAAGATCAGGATGCGATGGGTCGACACCAGAATCGATGACTGCAATCGGCACGGAGGTGGACCCGATGCTAATGTCCCAGCCTTGGGGAGCGGATATCTGTGATAAATGCCATTGTGATGGGAAGCCAGGATCATTCGGGAATAGCTGTGCTTCACCGATTAGATTTTTCTCGACAAAAGCAACTTTGGGATTTCTCCGAAGCGCTGTTTCGATCGCTTCCAAGGCATGTGCAGGTACACTTATCTGGTGGACATTGATCTGCGAGAGCGTGCGAATTTTTTTTCCGCCGTGACCACTATAGATCGCTTCCAGCTCCGAATCGGCGCCGCGTTGCCGTGGACTGACTAACAGTTCCCCTTCAACGTGGGAACCATGGGGTCGTGCGGACTGAGCAGCCGCGATTCCTGGTGGAATTAGTAACGCGCCAGACAAGACAAGAGTACCGAACCACTTTCTGAACATTTTTTCGCCTCGCTGTTCTGAGCCAACCTCTACAACTAACAGGTGGATCTGCGATCTTGGCGGGCCAAATTCTTAGATCCTTCCTTCGGTAACCCGGCTATCAGGAGTGACCTGACCCGTGGCTTTGCGTTTCAGCCTCGCGGCTGGTTTGCCTTTGTCGAGAAGGAGGCTTGTTGATTTGCTCGGTATTCTGTGCAAGGCGCGTTCCCAAAAATTGGCGATGGCAAAGATGGCAACGAATGATTCCTGGATTACGTATTGCTGTATATTGAGAGGAGATAGTTGTCCTTCAATTACTCAACGGGTGATCAAAAGTCACAAGAAGTTCGTTCGGTAGTTCAGAGTAGTTGATGACGCAGGTGTTCAATAGATGGACAGCATCGACAATTTCGAACGCCGGTTGCGGTTTTATCGCTGTCACCCGGAACGTGATATAAAGCAGAAGCCGGTCTCTCTTGACTCGCCTTGAACATCGAATATCTGGCTACACCGATCGATAAAGCCAGCCGGTGTCAGAATACTCGCCGATCGAGAAGCAGTCCGTGAACAAGTTGACCTGTTCAAACATAAACAAACCGATGGCAACTGGAAGCTGAGCACAGCCAATCGCACTTCGCTCCAAACTTGCGCCAATCATTCGAAATCGATGACCGGCGCAGCGCGAGAGGTGTTGAGAGTCCGACACCGACCTGTCCTGCGCTAATCAACAATTCTCTCCCGATCTTATCGAGACGAAGCGGTCACTTGCTGTGGCTAATTAATGCCGGAGAAAGTTCCTGTCATACAGGAGTGTCATAGCGACTTTAGTGGAAAATACTTCGCTAAGAGGCGGTCTTGCCGACCTTCCATTTGTCAGCCGATGTCGGTCGCATCTAAGGATGGTACGGCTGTTGCTCAATGCTCCCATGAAGCTGATGATTCTATTCGACCTAGATGCTAGCGTTGAGCAAATCCGGGTGATAGAAATCAACACCGACGGAGACTTCGTGCAAAATGATGCCGCTAGTGAGTCGATGATGTTGGGCATGCGATCATGAGCGAAAAAGAGACCGAGAGGTATGTCACTGCAAATCTTGAGGGCGAGCACCTAACCGGCGGCCCTTCGTTAAAGACGCTGTTGCTCGTTCTGCTCGCTGTCGTGGTCGTCGCAGGTGGCGTAGCAGCTTGGTTTCTAGAAGTCGCCGTTTCGCCGCAAGTCAAACGCGAGCGTTTCGTCAATCAAGCGCGTGCGAGCTTGAGCCAGGGCAAACTCAGCGACGCAATCATCGCCCTACGCAATGCGACGGACGCCGATCCGCGTTCAGCAGAAACTTTTCATCAGTTAGGTGTCGTCCATCTCCACGCTGGTAATCAGCGCGAAGCGTTTCAGCAGTTTTTGCGTGCGGTTCAGCTCAATCCGAATTTGATTCAGCCACGCTTTCAGTTGGCGCGCTTGTATGCGTCGAGCAAGGGCTTGGTGCAGGCTGGTGAACAGCTCCTCAAGATTCGCGATTTGGATCCGACTGCAATCGAAGGGATTCTGCTTGCCTCTGAAATTGCACTGGCACAGAGGAACCTTGATGGAGCTCTTGCCATCTTGCGGGATGCTCTCGCCGGGTCGCCGAACAATATCGTCTTTCATATTAACGTCGGGGCTGTTCAGATTGCTAAAGGTGACTATACCGCTGCTGAAGCTAGCTACACAAAAGTTCGACAGCTCGATCCAAAATCAGTGGTCGCGCGCACGGCTCTCGCGACGATATTTTTAAACCAGGGAAACCGCGACAAAGCAGAAAAGGAACTGCTTAATGCCATCAAGCTTGACCCAGACAACGACGAGTTGCTCTCGGTATTGGGGAACTTTTATTCGCGCACTCAGCAATTTGACCACCTCGAAAAACTCTATCGTGGCTTACTTGCGAAAAGGCCCGACTCGATGGCAGCTAAAAAAGTTTTGGTCGAGCTCGCCTTTGGTAAAGGAGATCTGAAGCAGGCGAAAGAATACACGGATTCTATTTTGAACGCTTACCCCGAGGATATTGTCGGTCGGTTTTTTCGTGCCAGGCAGCTTATCGAGGCTGGGGATTATGAAAAAGCAAGCCAATTGCTGACCACGGTGACGGGCGATTCACCTGGGTACGCCCCGGCTCACTATTTTCTTGGTATTGCGATGTTGGGCACCGGACGGACGGGCGAGGCTCGAACGGCCTTAACGAAAGCTACTAAACTACGACCCCACTGGCTCACGCCCAGATTAGACTTAGCCGCCTTGTACCTGGTCATAGGCGACGATCGTTTGGCATTGCAGGAAGCACAAAAGGTTCTAGAAAAATACCCCGATCACCGGTCAGCTCTGTATACCGCTGCCGGGGCTCTATATAAGAAAGGTGATTACGACAAGACGTTGGAGCTGTTCCAACGCATTCAGAAGCATCACCCTAAAGATTCAGCGATTCATATGGGTCTGGGCGGTGTCTATGTCGGGCAATTCAAGTTCGCGCAGGCGCAGCATGAGTATGAAGAAGCGTTACGGTTGTCGCCTACCCGCATCAAGGCCTCGAGTAGCACACTAGTCAAGGATGCGTACAACACGACGGTCAACAATGTAATCTTCAATGGATCGACCGATACGTTTAATCACGCGCTACTATTGAGCCAGGAGCCAACCGTCAACACCGGTGGAACCACTCATCGCGATTTTGTTCTCGACATCAACAAGCCTAAAAGCGCGAATGATAAACTCCTTTCCGTATCCGACATTCAGGTCTTCTTAACCGATATAAGTGATCAGTCGAGTGTGTCATCACTAAAAAATGGGACTAAGAATGAATTGATCTCAAAAAACTCCTCTCCGCTTTTCCAACTAGACCGTCCCAAGGGTCAGAACGGAGATGACGATTCGATCAAGCTCGACTCCAGTTTAAATTCTGCTAGTGGATCGAGTAATATGTTGATGCTACTAATTCCCGACTGGCTTTTTCAGAATATCCTACAGAATAATCCAACCTATACCCAACTCGCTCTCCACTCGAAGTTTGGCGAACCTTATCCGCAAGAAGACGGTTACGAGGAGGGTTTTTTTTGCAACAGTGAAAAAGACAGGAGCGGAACTCCCGAGGCTTGTACTCCGGGCACGACCAATGGGGATACCGGTGGAACTAGCAGTGGCCCGGTGCCGGACCATCGTCGCTAGTCTTGGCTCGCGCGGGACTTCTAAGTATTGGCTGAGCGTTTCGCTAGACGGAAAGCTCAGAGCAAGTAAACGCCCGATCAGCTAACTCGACATTATCAAACACGGCTTGCGCTTTGGTCTCTGACAGCGGCAACGCCGATGAACCAGATAGCGATCTTGTTTGAATCGCCTTGAAAATTCATGACCGGCCAAATAATAAAGAGCGAGGCGAGTTTCGGAGATTCAGCTTTCGTCCTGGCTGCTCCCAGCGTGAAACCCTTTAAATGGGTTTCCAAAAAGGCGAGCAGCCCCTTTGCGATATTTAAACAGCGGCAGAATTGGTACCCCGCCTGCGCAGTGACGTCGACGATTTGGCAAACCCGTAGGAGGAGTGATGATAGTAGACGCGGTAATTCGAGTGAACGGTCATGAAGTTCGGAATTAGCTCGATTGGGTCCCGGTGGTCGAACGTGAGCCTGACGACACGCTTCGCCTTTCATAGCTTTCTTTGCATCGGCATTATGGCCGCGGCGCTTTGGTTTTTTGTTTCAAATTACTTGATCAATTCCATTCTTGAACATGAGTGGCAAGCGACCGCCCGAATGGTGCGCGGCGATGTTAAACAACTGCTCGACGACTACGATTTCACCGCGCTAGACCGGAAATCGGTGGGGCATAAGTTCGCCGCCTTGCTGGCTCACATGCGGCGCATGCCCGATATTATCCGATTCAAGGTTTACAATCCTAAAGGGGTGGTCATTTGGTCGGACGACAAGCGTTTGGTCGGAAAATCGTTCGCCGATAACCCCGAGCTACAGCAGGCGCTCAAAGGAAACATCGTCGCGGACATCAGCTCGTTAGACAAAACCGAGAATGTTTTCGAGCCCGATTCTCCTGGCGGAGCCGTGGAAGTTTACGTGCCGATCTTTTCCGCCGCCGGCAACCAACTATTAGGCGTGTTTGAAACCTACAAAAGCGCCGACCCGATAACTCGTGACCTACGAGAAGCCAGACTGGTGGTTTTGTTGGGTGCACTTGGCGGCGGACTCCTGTTGTACTTGTCGTTGTTCGCCATCGTGCGGCAAGCCGGGCGCAAGATCGACGAACAGCAGCAAAATCTGTTGACGATGCAATCTGAGCTGATCGCTTCCCAGCGCATGGCCGCGGTGGGCGAGATGGCGGCGGCGGTAGCGCATGGGATTGGCAACCCGTTGTCATCGATTCGCGCCGCAGCGCAAGTGGCGATGCTGGATGCCGGGCCGGAGAGTAGCATCGAGCAGCGCCGCAAGATGAAAGCGAACCTGCAAAGCATCATCGAGCAAGTTGACCGGGTGCAAAATCGCATGCAGGGATTGCTCAACTTTGCCAAACCCATGGAACCGCATCCGGTGGCGGTAGAAGTCAATGCGCTGATCGATGACGTGGTCCAGACGCTGCGGCCGCGTTTTGCCGAATCAGTGGTTACGCTGAGCCTTGACCTTGGCGTCAATATTCCTAAAGTCCGCTCGGACGCGAACCACGCGGAACAGATTTTTATGGGATTGATTACCAACGCGCTGGAGGCGACTCCCAAAGGCGGCACGGTGACGATCCGCACCAGCGCGGAACCGGGCAACGGCGTGGCGCCGCAGGTAGTTGTGTCCATTGAAGACACGGGTGAGGGAATTCCCGCCGAGAGCCGAGAGAAAGTTTTCGAACCGTTCTTTACGACGAAGTCGCGTGGAACCGGTATCGGTTTGCCGCTAGCCAAGAAATTTGTCGAGCGCAACGGTGGCTCAATCCAAATTTCCGAGTCGCGCTCGGGCGGTGCGAAAATCGATGTCACGTTTCCCGGCAGCAAGTGAACTGTATTTCGGTTGGCGAAATCTGCCTGCTGATCCGTCCGCGCTCCTGGCGCTATCATTGAGTGCCGGCAATGATTATTTCATGCAGCCACTTCCCAGTCTCTAGGTGAGCGGGATCATGATGTGAGTCTGGTACGGCTTGCGGTGTTTTAGCCGTTCGTACCAGTTTTCGAGGTTCGGCTGGCGTGGGCGCTCGATGGGCAGATTGAACCAGCGGTAGGCCCAAACACCGAGGGGAATGTCGCCCAGGGACAGATTTTCGCCGGCGACGAAAGCGCATTGCGCCAGTTGATTTTCGACCATTTGCCACGCGGCGCTGGTTTTGTCCAGTGCGTTTTGGACGATTTTTGGATCGCGTTTATCCTCGGGCGTTCGAATGAGGTTCCAAAACAACGGCACGATGGCTGGATTCAAGACCGACAGTTGCCAATCCATCCAGCGGTTGGCGTTGGCCATCCCTTCGGGCGTCGCCGGCAAGAGTTTGCCATCGCCATGTTTGGCGTTGAGATAGCGCATGATGCTGTTGGACTCCCAAAGAATGAACTCGCCGTCTTTCATCGTCGGCACGAGGCCGTTGGGATTCATGGCCAGATAGTCATTATCCTTATTACCGCCAAATTTGCCGCCCCAATCCTGGCGTTCGAAGGGCAAGCCAAGCTCGCCCAGGCACCAGAGCACTTTCTGCACGTTGGATGAGTCTGTTCTGCCCCAGATTTTGATCATGACGCCCCCTCGGTTTCAGCTTTTGCGCTGAAGTACTTATCACTATTCCCGTCTAATGGGTAGCTTTTCGGCCGGCGAAACGAGGCGGCCTGGCTCTGTCGTTTTACGATGGAATCTGCTAGGAAAGACGGAATCCCAAATCATTTGAAAGGCAAAAGGGAAGATGAAGACGGGACCGATGGCATTATCACTGGCGCTTATTTTGGTCGGTGCTGCCGCAGGAGTCAGCTACGGACAGAATCAGGGCGAGGGGAAAAAGCTCTACACAAATTTTTGCTCGGCATGCCACGGCGATACCGGTAAGGGCGATGGACCGTCCGGACGAGCCTTGCCGGTCCGTCCCGCTGATCACACTAACGGGGCGGTAATGAATCAGATGAACGACAAATTTCTCGTCGACATGATTGCTAAAGGAGGCAGTGCGGTTGGAAAATCGAGTTTTATGCCTGGTTGGGGCAATTCGTTCAACGATAAGCAGATTCGTGATATCGTCGCTTATATTCGTAGCTTGGCGGTGCCCCCATACAAGCCTGAGAGCTAGGCATCCAAGTAAATAATTGCTAATTTCTTTCGTTCCCCCCTTGACGATTGGCTTGGGGAGAATTAGTTTTCCGCATCCATTTCTTTCTGGATAGCTAAATATCTGTTTTATTTTTGAGGAGGGTGCTATGGCGACCAAGATTCGTCCCCTACATGATAGGGTGATTGTGAAGCGTATTGAAGAAGAGGAGAAGACCAAAGGGGGTATTATCATCCCGGATACAGCCAAGGAAAAGCCGCAAGAAGGCAAAGTGGTTGCGGCTGGACCCGGCAGATTCGATGACGGGAAGCTAATACCTCTTGGGGTCAAAGCGGGAGACAAAATCCTATTTGGGAAGTACTCCGGCACAGAGATTAAACTGGACGGCGAGGAGCATCTGATCATGCGTGAAGAAGATATCCTCGGCGTAATTGAATAAGGAGGTTCTGTAATATGGCTGCAAAGGATATTCGCTTCAGCGAAGACGCACGCGGCAGAGTTCTGCGCGGGGTAAATTTATTGGCTGACGCCGTAACCGTAACGTTGGGTCCTAAAGGCCGTAACGTCGTTCTCGAAAAGTCGTGGGGCTCGCCGACCGTGACTAAGGACGGGGTTTCGGTAGCTAAAGAAATACAGCTCGAAGACAAGTTCGAAAACATGGGCGCGCAGATGGTCAAAGAGGTCGCCAGCAAGACCTCCGATCTAGCCGGTGATGGCACGACCACCGCGACCGTCTTGTCGCGGGCGATTTTCAGCGAAGGTTTGAAATTGGTCGCCGCCGGCCATGATCCGATGAGCATCAAGCGCGGTATCGACAAAGCGGTCGCTAAAATCGTCGAGGAGCTCAAAGCGCTCTCCAAACCGACCCGGGATCGCGATGAGATTGCTCAGGTAGGAACCATTTCCGCCAACAACGACAAGACTATCGGTGCGATTCTTTCCGAAGCGATGGACAAGGTCGGCAAAGAAGGCGTCATCACAGTGGAAGAAGCCAAAGGCTTGGAAACCACTCTAGACTTAGTCGAAGGCATGCGTTTCGACCGCGGCTACCTTTCGCCTTATATGGTGACGGATCCCGAGCGGATGGAATGCGTCTACGACGACTGTTATCTGCTGATTCACGAGAAGAAGATTTCCGGCATGAAGGATTTGCTGCCCGTGCTGGAAGCGGTGGCCAAGACTGGCAAGCCGCTGGTGATTATCGCTGAAGAAGTCGAGGGCGAGGCGTTGGCGACCTTGGTGGTGAACAAGATTCGTGGCACCCTCAAAGTGGCCGCCGTCAAGGCTCCTGGCTTCGGTGACCGGCGCAAAGCGATGCTTGAAGATATCGCGATTCTGACCGAAGGTAAGATGATTGCCGAAGAGTTAGGCATCAAGCTAGAGAACGTCACCGTGAAGGATCTCGGCCGCGCTAAACGGATCATCATCGATAAGGACAACACCACGGTGGTCGAGGGCGGCGGCAAGAAATCCGCGATTGAAGGCCGGATCGCACAGATCCGCGCGCAGATCGATGAGACAACTTCCGATTATGACCGTGAAAAACTGCAAGAACGTTTGGCTAAGCTTGCCGGCGGTGTTGCCGTGGTCAAAGTCGGCGCAGCGACCGAAATTGAGATGAAAGAGAAAAAGGCGCGTGTTGAAGACGCGCTGCATGCGACCCGCGCGGCGGTCGAAGAGGGCATCGTTCCTGGCGGCGGCGTGGCGCTCATTCGGGCTTCCGCTGTTCTCGCCAACATGAGAGTGACGGATGATGAGAAAATCGGCGTGCGGATTATTCAGAAAGCGATCGAAGAACCGCTCCGTTGGATTGTTAGCAACGCGGGGGCTGAGGGTTCGGTAGTTCTCGATAAAGTGAGAAACGGCAAAGGCGCATTTGGCTTTAATGCCGCGACCGAAGAATATGAGGATCTGGTCAAGGCCGGCATCGTCGACCCGACCAAGGTTGTGCGTGTGGCGCTGCAGAACGCGGCCTCCGTTGCCGGTCTGCTGCTGACCACCGAAGCGATGATCGCCGACAAACCGGAAAAGAAGAAAGACGCTCCGGCAATGCCGCACGATCACGACGACTTCTAGACATCGATTGTTCGTCAGAGCAAAAAGGGGCGCTCGGGAAACTGAGAGCCCCTTTTTTTAAGTTTTTCGTTTAGCCCGATTCCCCGGATAAAATTGAAACAGGGAGCGAGGCGCGATCCTTCCGTGGTGAAGACAATGGGTCTGTGCCTCTGATTAATATGAAAGCGATGAAATCCGCAGCGTCGGTAGATAGACTGACGGCTGGAGGAGGAAATCGCAAATGGAATATATCGCATTGGATGTTCACAAACATTACACCTGGGCACGAGTGGAAAACGACCAAGGCCACAAGGTCTAGGAATGTAAATTGGCGCACCGTCGTGGAACGATTAAAAACTTTGCCAAGCAGTGGAGTCCCGGCACCCCGGTGGCAGCGGAGACGCTGTCGCAATCAGAGGGCGGGTCTCAGTGGACCCATGAGCAGGCTGCGCTTAGCGTTGTGTGGATAACATCGGTTCGCGATAGTTTTCTCCTTTTGTCAACATCCAAAAAGCGGCCTCGGCCAGGTGGCGAGCTACCGCGATAATCGCCTTGCCGTGACCCCGTCTGGCTTTGACGTTTTTCATACAGCCGGGCAACGTGTCGGTAATCACAGCGCTCGCGGTTGAGCACCGCGCTGTTGGCCGCCTCGGTAAAGGCCCACTTGAGATAAAGATTCACGTCCTTTCTCACCCGCCCATAGCGCACCTTGCCGCCATCGGGTTAGAATGACAGACGACGGGAATAGGTTTACTCAGAAACATTCGAGGAGTGCTCGATTCGGGAATTAACAGCCACCTTGACAAAGCTTTCATAGATGAGCAGGCAACCGACATGGTTGCCGAGCGAGCAACCATTGGTAGCCTTTGGAACGACTAGCCAACCACGCAAACTGACTCTGTATCCGCGGCGTTAGGTGTCTTCACTACTCCAGGACCGCGCCTCGGTCGGCGCATGCAATTACTTCAACGGTGGAATCCGGGGTTGAACGCAAATGCAAAAGGGGAAGCGGTTGCTTCCCCTTTTGACGCCAATTCTAGTGCAGACGGATTAGTTCACGCTGATGGAGATTTGGCGAGGCTTCGCTTCCTCGACTTTGGGCACGTGGATCTCCAGAATCCCGTCACGATAGGTGGCCTTGATACCGTCCTGCTTGACGGTCTGCGGCAGATAGAAGGATCGCGAAAACCTGCCATGCACCCGCTCGGTTCGGTGATACTCGACATCGTTGTTCAAGCCTTCGGATTTGCGCTCGCCGCTCAGCGTCAAAGTACCGTCGTTGACTTCCAAGTTGAAATCTTCCTTTTTCATCCCCGGTAACTCAGCGCGAATCAGATACGCCTCTTTGCTTTCGAGAATGTCCACCGGCGGTAGCCATGCACCCGCGGTCGCTGACGGCAGCGTGCGCGCCCGCCCGACGCTCTCATCGAATAGATCGTTAATTCTGCTGTGCAGCCGGCTCATGCCGTCAAACGGTTCCCATCTTACTAGTTCCATAATTGCCCCTCCTTTTTTAAGGGTGTTTATTAAGATGAGGGAAAACTAAGTACGGATTTCCCGACTGTCAATCGGCTTGACAATGAGCTCCTGCATCCCTAGCTTTAATTAGTTTATCAAACGAAAAACTGAGGAATCGATGGCTGAACCAAGTGCTAAACCGCGCTCACGTGCGATAAATTATTTCTGGCCAGCGCTGGCCTTCGCCGCGCTGACGCTCTTCATTACCAAGGGAGCTTGGTTGAATGGCGCCGCACTCAACGATCCCAAGGCAGCGCCACGGACGGTGACACCGCGCGGCGAATTACGCGCGGAAGAAAAATTGAACATTGCATTGTTCAAACAGGCGTCGCCGGCAGTGGTAAATATCACCGTTCTCGGAGTCGAGCGGGATATGTTCACGTTGAATCAATATCAGATCCCGCAGGGCACAGGCTCCGGTTTTGTCTGGGACACTGCGGGCAACATCATCACCAATTTTCACGTGATTCAAAATGCCGACGGGGCGCAGGTCACACTTGCCGATCAGTCGAACTGGAAAGCGCGCGTTGTCGGGGTCGCGCCGGATAAAGATTTAGCCGTGCTGAAAATCGACGCTCCGGCGAATAAACTACAGCGGATTCCCATCGGCACGTCGAAGGATTTGCAGGTGGGCCAGAATGTTTTCGCGATCGGCAATCCCTTCGGCCTCGATCAAACGCTCACCACCGGTATCATCAGCGCGCTCAACCGCGAGATCGAATCGGTGACGCGCCGGCCGATTCAGGGCGTGATTCAATCCGACGCGGCGATCAATCCGGGAAACTCCGGCGGTCCGCTGCTCGACAGCGCGGGGCGGCTAATCGGGGTCAACACGGCGATTTACAGTCCGTCCGGCACGTCGGCCGGGATAGGTTTCGCGATCCCCGTCGACACGGTTAACCGGATCGTGCCGGAGCTTATTCGCAGCGGTAAAGTTATTCGCCCCGGATTCGGCATTCAAATCGCCGACGAGCAGATCGCTCAACGCTTGCGCGTGACAGGAGTTCTGGTTATCGATGTCGCCCGTGGAAGCGCCGCAGCGCGTGCCGGGATGCTGCCGACGCGGCGCGATGCTCAGGGCCGAGTGATTCTCGGCGATGTCATCACTGCCATTGATGGTATAAAAATTGAATCGCCCAACGACATGTACCTCGCATTGGAGAAGTATAAAGTCGGCGACGCGGTGAACGTGACATCGTTGCGCGACGGCCGCACGGTGCAGACCAAAGTCACCCTAGACCCGGTGCAGTAGGATTCTGCGTTAGCCTTTTTCCAGCAAGTCTTTCACGCTGGCGTGGCTCTCGTCGCGCTCGTAGGCCATGATAATCTCTTGTACGAGGTGGTGACGCGCGACGTCTTTCTCGGTGAACGTGATGAAGCGGATGCCGTGGACACCTTTCAAGATCCGCACGGCTTCTTTCAGACCTGAGGGCTTTCCTGCCGGCAAATCGATCTGTGTTGCGTCGCCGGTAATAACCGCTTTCGAACCGTAGCCCAGGCGGGTGAGAAACATCTTCATCTGCTCCGGCGTGGTGTTCTGCGCTTCGTCGAGAATCACGAAGGAGTCGTTCAAGGTTCGGCCGCGCATGAACGCCAGCGGCGCCACTTCGATGGTGCCGCGTTCGACTAACTTTCGCGCCCGGTCAAAATCGACCATATCGTGTAGCGCGTCGTAGAGCGGGCGCAGATACGGGTTCACTTTTTCCGCCAGATCACCGGGCAAGAAGCCGAGTTTCTCACCGGCTTCGACCGCCGGTCGGGTTAGAATAATTCTGACGTAATTATTTTTCATCAATTCGGCGACCGCCATCGCCATCGCCAGATAGGTCTTGCCGGTGCCCGCGGGACCGATACCAAAGACGATGTCGTAGCGACGGATGGCATCGATGTAGGCTTTCTGGGCGATGCTCTTGGGCGTGATGGTGCGCTTGTGCGCCGAGATGTAGATCGTGTCGAGAAAGATGTCTTGCAAGCGGGCGTGACTATCGCCGCTCAAGATACGAATCGCGTAATCGACGTCGCTGGCATAAACCGGGTAGCCTTTTTCCAACAGACTGTAGAGTTGGCGGAGAATCTGGCCGGCAAGCTCGACTTGCAGCGGATCGCCGTCGATCTCCATCGTCGAGCCGCGCACGCGAATTTTTACCTGCAAAGTATTTTGCAAGATTTTCACGTGCTGATCATGCTGACCGAGCAGATCGCGGAACAAGCGCGGATCGTGAAACTCGATTTGATTGACGCCGATCTCGGTCACGGCTGCGGTTTGGCTCTTTTCGTCTTTCACTCTTTTTCTCCTATGAGCTGGACGATAATCTCGCGCGTGCGTGGACGATTGTCGAAATCGAGCAGGATCACTTGCTGCCAAGTGCCCAAGCTGGGTGCGCCGTTTTCGATGGGTATCGCCAACGAAGGACCGAAGAGCGAGGCGCGCAGATGGGAGAAGCCGTTGTCATCGCCCCAACGATCGTCGTGATGATAGCGGCGATCGGACGGGATGTATTTCTCGACGAATTCTTTTAAGTCCTGAATCAAACCCGGTTCATGTTCGATGGTGGTGAGCGCCGCTGTAGAGCCGGAGACGAAAAGCGTCGCCGTGCCGGCGCGAATTTTGGCCCGCTGAATATGCTCTTTGAGCTTGGCGGTAATGTCGATGATAGCGCAGAAACCGGCGGTGGATTCGATGATCTTTTTGGTTTCAATCGTGATCACGCTAGCGAAATGCCCTCTGCGCTTGTACGGTGAGAATCATTTTGCCTGCCGGACGAGTTCTTCGGCGCGTTTCAACGCCGCATCGATTTTTGCCGGTTCCTTGCCGCCGGCCTGAGCGAAATCGGGACGGCCGCCGCCACCGCCACCGACCATGGCCGCTAATTCCTTAATGATGTTGCCAGCATGAAACTTCTTGGTCAAATCCTTGCTTACCGACGCGACCAAATTTACATTTGCCTCGCCGGCGCTGGCCAAGACCACCACGCCGGAGCCGAGTTTTTCTTTCACTTGATCGGCGATGTCGCGCAGCTGTTTACCGTCGACGCCGTCGACTTGGGTAATGAGAAAACTGGCGCCGTCGACCGATTGTTTCCGCGCGAGCAGATCAGGGACGCGATCTTTGTCGAGTTGACCGCGCAGTTTGTCTAATTCTCTTTCCAGCTCTTTTTGCCGATCGAGCAGCCTTTTCACTTTGTCGACGGCGTCATCGGCGCTGCCGCGGACGAGATCGCCGATTTCCTTGAGGCGGAGTTGATAATTATGAATCAAGTCCAACGCGCCTTCGCCGGTGAAGGCCTCGACGCGGCGCACGCCGGCGGCGACGCCGCCTTCGAAATTGAGCTTGAACAAACCGATCTCACCCGACGCGCGAATATGCGTGCCGCCGCAGAGCTCGGTGGAAATCTCGCCGATTCTGACGACGCGCACGCGGTCGCCGTACTTGTCGCCGAAGAAATGCGAGCGCGCCTTGGCGCATGGCGTCGTCGTAGCTTAGCTCTTGAGTCAAAACGCCAGCATCCTCGCGCACATGCTGATTCACTTCCGCTTCGATGAGCGCGAGTTTCTCGTCCGGGATCGGCCCGGTGTGGTTGAAGTCGAAGCGCAGCCGTTCGGGCGTAACCAACGAACCGGCTTGGCGCACATGTTGGCCCAATTCTCGGCGCAGCACGGCGTGCAAAATATGCGTCGCCGAATGGTTGAGCATGATCTTACGGCGATGCCTAGCATCAACGATTAATGCGACTTTGTCGCCGACTTGAACGCGCCCTTTCTTGACCTTGCCGCGATGGGATGTGAGCTGCGGCGTCGGATGCTGCGTGTCGAAAATCTCGACGACATCGCCGCGCGCGGTTCTGATCGCGCCGCGATCGCCAACTTGGCCGCCGGATTCACCATAAAAAGGCGTCTCGGCGGTGAGCAGGTCGATTTCTTCGCCCTCGACCGCTTCGGTTTTGCTGCCGCCGCTGCCGAATATTCCAATCACAGAAGATTCGTCGTCGAGGCGGTCGTAGCCGGTAAAGCGGACTCGACCATCGAGTTGGATCTTGGATTCCATGCTGACGGTCTCGCGCGCTTCGCGGCCGCGGGTGCGCTGCTCTTCCATGAGTTTTTCAAAGCCGGTCTGATCGACGTTAATATTTTCACCGCGCAGAATGTCTTCGGTGAGATCGAGCGGAAAGCCGTAGGTGTCGTAAAGGCGAAAGGCGACATCACCGGCGAGGGTGCGCTGATTCTCCGACTTGAGTTTCACCGTCGCGTCTTCGAGCAAAACCAAGCCGCGGTCGAGAGTTTCGCCGAAGCGTTCTTCTTCGACGCGGATGACTTCGCGAATGCGCTGCTCTTCATTCCTCAGTTCAGGATAAGCGTCGCCCATAACGGCGGTCACCGACTTCGCCACTTCGTGCAAAAACGGTTCTTTCAAGCCGATCAAACGGCCGTGGCGTGCGGCGCGGCGGAGCAACCGGCGCAGTACGTAGCCGCGCCCTTCGTTGCTCGGCGTGACGCCGTCGGCGATCAGAAAACTGACCGCACGGGCGTGATCGTCGATGACGCGAAAGGAAATATCCGAGGTCTGATCGACGCCATATTTTAAGCCGGCGAGTTTTTCCGTGGTCGCGGTGAGAGCGCGCATGGAATCGATGTCGTAGTTGGACAACACTTTTTGCAGCACGGCGGTGATGCGTTCCAAACCCATGCCGGTGTCGACGTGCTTGGCCGGCAGTTCGGAGAGACTGCGATCCTCGGCGCGGTTGTACTGAATGAAAACCAAATTCCACAGCTCAATATAACGGGCGCAGTCACCGTTGACGCGGCATTCATGGCCGGTGACGCCGGGCTTGTCGCAAGCGGCTGGGCCGCGGTCGAGATGGATTTCACTGCACGGCCCGCAGGGGCCGGTCTCGCCCATCTCCCAGAAATTTTCTTTTTCACCGAAGCGGCTCACCCGCTCGGGTGGCAGGCCGCTGATTTTGAACCACAGTTGCTCGGCGTCATCGTCATTTTTATAAACGGTGGCGTAGAGCTTGTCCTTGGGCAAGCCCCATTCTTTGGTCAAGAGTTCCCAGGCCCACTCGATCGCCTCGGCTTTGTAATAGTCGCCGAAGGACCAGTTGCCGAGCATCTCAAAAAACGTGTGATGATAGGTGTCACGGCCGACCGCTTCGAGGTCGTTGTGCTTGCCGCTGATGCGCAGACACTTTTGCGAGCTAGCGGCGCGCACGTAAGGCAAGCGTTCCTGGCCGAGGAAGACATTCTTGAACTGAACCATGCCAGCGTTGGTAAACAGCAACGTCGGGTCCTTATCGGGCACTAGCGGAGAGCTCTTCACCACCGTGTGTTCTTGTTTGGCGAAGTAGTCTAAAAAAGATTTTCTTATTTCACTTGCGGTTATCATAGGCTCAACGGTTGTCGTCCATCGGGCAGCGCAGCAAAGTGAAAATCACTTTGCTGCTGTAGCCGCGCCGCTGCAAAAAGGCGACGGCCCGGCGCAGCGCCCGAGGCTGTTGGAGAATTTCACTGGTGAATTTTTTTTCGAGAATGTTTCGCGCCCTTTTTTCTTCGCCTTCTTGATCGAAGATTTCTTTTACCACTGCGCCGATGACCGCATCGACGACGCCTTTGGTTCTCAGCTCCTGTTCGATTTTCCGCGGGCCATAGCCTTGGCTTTGCGCTCGTGACAGCGCCCAATTGCGGGCAAAGGTTTCATCATTGATGAAGTTGAAGCCGCTGAGCTTCTCGATGGTCGCGTCGACGACGCTGTCGGTGGCGCCGCGCCGGCGCAAATAATTTTTCACTTCCCCGGCGCTGCGCGCCCGGTAGCCGAGATAACGGAGCGCGCTTGCAAATGCCGCGTCGGTCGAATCGATCGGCCGTGCGCCGCGGCTTCTTTGCTTCAGCGATTGCAAGCGCCTCGCCTACCGGCCTTTGCCTTTTTTCTCGACCGCTACCATTTCGGCCGGCGCTTCCGATTCGGGCCTTTTCAAGCCCATCTTTTCCATTACCTTGTTCATGATGGTCTGGCCGGTTTCCGGATGATCTTTCAAAAACTGTTTGGCCGCTTCGCGCCCTTGGCCGATGCGCTCGCCGCCGTAGGAGTACCAAGCGCCGCTTTTTTCGACCACGCCGATCTCGCTGCCAAGATCGACGATCTCGCCGTCGCGCGATATGCCGGTGCCGTAGAGGATGTCGAACTCGGCTTCTTTGAACGGCGGTGCCATTTTATTCTTGACGACTTTGACTCGTGTGCGCCCGCCGACGATGTTGTCGCCGTCTTTGAGGGCGCCGATGCGGCGGATGTCCAAGCGCACCGAGGCATAGAACTTGAGCGCGTTGCCGCCAGTCGTGGTTTCCGGGTTGCCGAACATGACGCCGATCTTCATGCGGATCTGGTTGATGAAGATCACCACGGTATGGGAGCGGGCAATTGTCGCGGTGAGCTTGCGCAGCGCCTGGGACATGAGACGGGCCTGAAGTCCCATATGGGAGTCGCCCATCTCGCCTTCGATTTCCGCCTTCGGCACCAACGCCGCGACGGAGTCGATTACTACGACGTCAATGGCGCCACTCCTGACCAGCGTCTCGGTAATTTCCAGCGCCTGTTCACCGTGGTCCGGCTGCGAGACGAGAAGATCGTCGGTTTTGACGCCGAGTTTCTGCGCGTAGCCCAAATCGAGCGCATGCTCGGCGTCGATATAGGCGCTCATGCCGCCAAGCTTCTGCGCTTCGGCGACGATCTGGAGTGCCAAAGTCGTTTTGCCGGACGATTCCGGTCCATAGATTTCCATCACTCGGCCGCGCGGCACGCCGCCGATGCCGAGGGCGACATCGAGTCCCAGAGAGCCGGTGGAGATGACCTGCACGTCCTTGACGATGCCGCCCTCGCCAAGTTTCATGATTGCGCCCTTGCCGAATTGCTTTTCGATCTGGCTTACGGCGAGGTCGATAGCTTTCTCACGATTAGCGTCCATTGCTGTCTCCTTCACGTCCCCCGGTCAGGTTTAAGCGTGACGACTTTAAGCCGGTTGTAAATAGCTCCGGCGGGTTTGAGCACGCTCTCAAATAAAATAATTTCATCCACCACGGTCGCGCCGAAATCAAAATAGGTCCAACTCTTTAGCGCTTCCCCAAGCACCCGGTCGGCACGTTCGGTTTGGCGCCAGCGGCCAATGGTCAGATGCGGCGTAAAAGCTTTTTCTTCTCGGCGAAAACCGAGCGGCAGCAACGCCGCTTCCACCGCTAGCGCCAAGGTTGTTAATGGACTTCCAACTAAGCCGACCCACAATACGCGCGGTCGTTTTACGTTGGGAAATACCCCTAATCCTTTAGCATTTATGGTAAAGCGCTGAAAGGGGCGGAGTGCGTCGGTGAGCGCCGGACCGATGGTTTCGATCTGACTCTCGTCTATGTTGCCGAGAAATTTTAGCGTGAGATGATAATTCGCTGAGGCCACCCAACGAATGCCAACGATGTGTGGCTTTAGCTGCTCGATCGCCGCGGTGATCCGATTGACGGTTGCGGCAGCGAATTCGATGGCAATAAACGCGCGGATCACTGACGTTTACAGTTCCAAAAGCGAAACCCTGAGCCAGTTGAGCGCGGCCTGCGACGTGCCTTGAATAATCCGCTCGCGGTCGGTGAGAACCAGGAGCGTGAGCAGTTTCGCTTCATGCCAATCGTCGCGCGCAATGCTGACCCAGACGGTGCCGACCGGCTTTTCCGGCGTGCCGCCGCTCGGACCGGCGACTCCCGTGACACTGAGCGCGATGCTCGCGCCGGTGCGCTCTTTGATGCCATGGGACATTTCCAACGCGGTTTCGCGGCTGACCGCGCCAAATTTTTCCAAGGTCGCCGGTCTAACACCTAAGGCACGGATTTTTTCTTGGTTCGAATAAGTCACTGCGCCGCCGAGGAAATACGCCGAGCTGCCCGCGATGCGCGTGATGCGGTGGGCCATCAGCCCGCCGGTGCAAGATTCCGCTAACGCCAAACTCTGGTTTTTTTCGGCCAGCAAACGACCGACGATTTCTTCCATCGTCGCATCGCTTTCGGCGTAAATGTAATCACCTAGGATCGCGCACAGCTGCTGGCGCAGCAAATTAAAGTTTTCCAGCTGTGGGTCGCCGCCGCTAACCGTCAGCCGTAGCGTGAGTTCGGGAAAGTGAGCACGAAACGACAGTTTGGCCGAGTCGCCAAGTTCCAGCGGCTTCACAAGATTGTCAAGTTTCGATTCGGTGATGCCGTGGATTTTAAAGACCGCCTGGTGAATTTTTGACTGGCGGCCATTTCGTTCAATGATCCACGGTAGCACGGTTTGACCGAGCATCGCCGTCATCTCATGGGGCACGCCGGAGAGCCAGAGCAGTTTTTTGCCTTGCCCGATATCGACGTTGAAACCGGGCGCTGTACCGACCGGGTTCGGAATAATCGACGCGCCTTGTGGGAAAAGCGCCTGCTTGAGGTTGTTCGCCGTCCATGGCACGCCGCGGCGCTCGAAGCGAGCCTTTAGATTGCCGGCAACTTCCTGATCCTCGATCATTTCCACGCCTAGAAACTGTGAGACCATTTCCGTGGTCAGATCATCGGCGGTCGGGCCGAGGCCGCCGGTGCCGATGATGATATCGCCAAGCTCCCGCCCTTGGCGGAAAGCCCAGAGCAACTTTTCTCGATCGTCGCCAACTTTGAGGACGGCCGAGACTTTTATACCGAGGGCGAACAAGCGGTCGGCAATATACGCCGAGTTGGTATCGATGACCTTTCCGGTCGTAAGCTCATCGCCGGTGCTGAGGATTACTGCTTTTTCGATCATATCCACTCCCAATGGAGCGCGCTTTGGACGATCACAAAGGCATATAGGCCTGCCATGACATCATCGAGCACTATGCCCGTGCCGCCGGGCAGCTTTTCCAAACGCGTAGCGGGGAAAACTTTCGCGATATCGAAGCAACGGAAAAGCAAGAAACCGAGGATTAACGACGCCCATCGAGCCGGCGCGAGATAGTTGGCGATCATAAAAACCGATCACCTCATCGATGACGATCATCTGCGGATCCTTTTGTTTGAGCAACTCGGCGGCCGTGGTCGACAGGCTGATCGCCCCCACGGTTAAGATGGCGAGCAACAACCCGAACGACAGTGGCGCGTGCGCGGCGATTCCATTGAATCCGATGGATATCGGAATCGCCAACAGGGTTCCCTTGGTTCCGGGAAAATAGGGTGAATACCCAACGCCGGCGCCGCTGACGATAAATAATGTATATCTTCGCTGCAAGCTGCTCACGAGCAGAGGAATAATATTCACTAAGCCGCAAAAACGCCAGGGCTTAAACAAACCGAAACGGGAGGAGGCTAACTTTTGTCGCCAGGTCGGGGCTTAAGATTGGGGCGCCGATTTCAGTTCGACCAGATAGGTGCGCATTTGATTCTCAAAGAGCTTATGCAACGCAGGTTCGAGATGATCTTCGGCAGGAAAGTCGACACTGAGCGGATTGATAAATTGCTGGTCTTTGTAAAGCTCGAAATGGAGATGGGGACCGGTGGAGCGACCCGTGGAGCCGACATAACCGATGGTTTGGCCTTTACTGACGACGGTGCCGGGCTGGATGCCTTCGGCGAACCCCTCGAGATGGGCGTAGCGGCTGAGAATGTTAGAGTCATGTTTGATATCGATTGCTTTGCCGTAACCGCCGTTCCAGCCAGCTTCCGCGATAATTCCGTCGCCGACGGCTCTGATCGGTGTGCCCCGTTGGGCGGCAAAATCAACTCCGAAGTGGGGTAAATTAGTTCGCAGAATGGGGTGGAAGCGGGATTCGGAGAATTTCGATGTTATCGCCGTAAATTCCAACGGGAACCGCAAGAATGAACGGGCCAAGCTTCTGCCTTCATGATTGTAATAGCCGCCCACGCCGTTTTGCCGCTCGAAATAGATCGCGGTAAATTTTTGACCCGCGTTGATCAGTTCAGCCGCTAGAATGCGTAATTTGGTCTTGGTTTCCTGGCCTTTGCGGCTGCGCTGTTCGTAAAGAATTTTGATGCTGTCGCCTTTTTGGATTTCCTTTTCAAGATCGAGGTCCCAGGTAAAGAGATCGGCAAGTTGCGACAGCAAGGCGGGATGCACTCCGGCACGACGGCCATCTTCAGACAATGAACTGTCAATGGTTGCGCTAACGGTTTTAAGCTCCACATCAAAGGGCTTTTCGCGCTGCTGGACGAATATCCCTCGAATGCCCTTTTCTAGGGTTAGTGTAAATGAATCATTTTGATCGATTTCCACCGCCCTGAGCTGGCCGGCGAGCGCGCTCCCGCGCCTGCGAAAGATCAATTTGCTGAAGAAAAGGTGAGCCTCCTTGCCGGCAGGTAGTAATTGGCTGCCGGTATTACGGATCATCGTACGCGTCCAAAGCGTGCGCTCGGCTTGGGACACATTGTGCCGAGCCAAAAGATCGGCCAATGTTTCGCCGGCATGAACCCGATAGACCACCCGTTCCCATCGGTCGGGAAAATCTATCGGTTGTGGGCTCGGATGGCGCACAAGCGCGCTATGTGCCTGGGCCTTAGTGAGTCGTTTGTTTGGAGGCGCTGGCTGGGCTGAAGCGGGGATGGTCCGGCCGCGCGCGACTTCTTTGCGCGCAGCTTTTTGTTTAGCGGCTTGGGAATCAATCGGCGTCATAACCAGTAAAGAGATCATGACTCCGGCGTGAACCAAGCCGTGAACTAACCCAGAAAAAGCGATTTGAGAGAGCGCTTTATCGGGCTTAGTTCCCACTGTTGGGTTAAGCCACATAGTAAACAAAGCTTTCACTTTATAGTTTGTTATCCCCTGGCTGTCAATCGAAAAAATCCGCGTATTTGTTCAGGAATTCTGCGGGGGGGCTGTGGATAGGGGGGCTGCCCCAAGGTTTTAGTCCAATTCAGATAGAATAAGTCTCCGAATCGCAATCTCACCGAGGAACAACAAAAACGCTAAAACGATCAGCGGCTGGCGTACCGGTTGGTAGTTCTTGGAAAGCGATTCCCGTTTAAGGGTGTCTAGTGATTGTGGATTTATTTCGCCGCCCGTGGTTTCGGCGAGCTTGGACAACAGTCGAGTATTGAAGTTAGGTCGAGGAACCTCGCTCGCCCGGTCAAAAGCGAGGCGGTAACCGACTGGTGGAAATGCAACGCGCCGCCCGCCGCGATCCTCAGCCAAGTCGATCCGGTAATCGCCCGTGGTTGATATGGGCAGGAGCGCTTGGAAATGACCGGGGGCAAGTTTGGTTAGGAAGCCTTCGGCCTTGGCGGCGCCGCTCAGAGCAAAACGGAACTGACTATTGGCACTGGAATCTTCATAGACCGAGAGATCCAAAATCGATTGACCATCGGAAAAGCTAACCCGCGCTTCATGAATTGGAATTAGGTTCTCTTCGGGCGGACTGAGCCATTCGAGTATTTTGCCCCAAAACGACTGAAGTCCGCCCCATGGAACCCAGTTTTTGGTCCAGCGACCCTCTAAGTCTGTGGTCAGCGCCACCGACTTACCCTTGGCGTAACGCCATGACGCCAGAAGCGGCGCGCGCCGGTCGTCGCGCTGGATCAGCACATCCAATTGTGCGCCTCGTTTAACGTCGGTTTCCATGTAGCCGAGCACAGCCGGAAAGTATCGCTGTGCGAAGCCCGCCAGCAGCTCCGATCCGTTGGCTTGCTGCGGGATCAACGGTCGGTTGTCCTGGGGATCGTCTTTCGGCTTGTCTTGCAGCTGTTCTAAGACGACCTGCGGCAGTGATGACGGATCGATGGTGTGGTGAAACAGACCGCCACCGTACTGGGCGACCCGTTTCATGATTCTCACGTCGGCCTCGTTACTGATGGCGACCGCGGAGACGGTGATTTTTAGCTCGTTTTTCATTAGGCCCACCAGATCGACAAGCTCGCCTTGGCTGCCGCGGGTGACGCCATCGCTGAGCAAGATAATATGCTTGCGCGATGCATTGACCCGTTCCAACTGACGCCGGGCTTCGTGCAGCGCGGGTAGGAAATAGGTTTGCCCGCCAGGTTTGAGACGATCGATCTGATTTTCGACCACGCCGCGCAACCGGGACATGGTTTCGAGATAAACGACGACGAAGGGGTGTCATCGAAACCGATGACGCCAAGAAGGTCGATGTCTTTCAGTTGGCGGGCGACGGCTTTGGCCGCTTCCTTGGCGTAGATGATCCGGTTGTCATCACGCATGCTTCCCGACTTGTCGATGACCAAAACTACGGCACGGTTTTTCTCTTCGCGCTTGGGCGGTTCTTTAGGCTCAACAGGTAAAATTCTTTCGATGGGCGTCTGGCGGTAACTCGCCGGGGCGAAACTGGCATCAGCGCCGAGCATGATAAAACCATTGCCTTGCGCAACATGGCGTTCGACGCTAGCCAGATAGCCGGCGGGAAATCGATCGCGCTCGGCGTTGTTGAATATGACTACTTTATAACCGATTGGCGGCGGCGCGTTCTCGGCACTGCGCGCGGTGACTTCAAAACCTTGCCGCTTGACGATCTCGTCTAAGTAACGCCCTGCGCCGCCTGGGCCGTTGACGATCAGGACTTTGGCCTTGGAACGCACGCTCACCCAGGCTAGCGCGTGATTGTCGGCGGTAAAGCCGTCGAGATTTTTGTCGCGGGCGGCGAAGCTCGCTTGAAACGAGGTGAGCGCCCCGTCGTTGAGATTGGCTTGATAGCTAAACGTCTGACTGCCCGGATTGAGTCTGACCGCCTCGGTTCTAAACGGCTGACCATTGCGCGTGAGCGTTAATGTGCCGTCAACGGCGCGATCGTTTTGATTATCGAGCACCACTTTGAGATTGAGCGATTCGCCGCTATTCCCCTGGCTTGGAGTCGTGAGGCGGGTTACGGCGACGTTGGCGAGCGCCTGGCGCTCCGCCGGCAACATCGGATAGATTTTGAGCCCGGCGGCCGCCGCCGCGGGGAGCAAGCGCTCGACGTTGCCATCGGTTTCCCAACCGTCGGAAAAAAGCAACAGGCTGCGCGGCGCCGGTGGCAACGCCAACACCGTACTCAAGAGATTTTCCAGATTGGTCTTCTCGGGTTGGGCGGCGCTGATATCTCCGCTCAGCGCTTGACTGGAACTGGCGCGTTCGTCGGCCGCGGCGGCGAAAGCATAAATTCGGTCGTCACGCCGCGGTGCAAGCGCTGCCGTGGTCTTCTCCATCCACTGACGCATCCCGGTGGGAACGCTACGCGACACATCATAGGCGAAGACCCGCTCTTCCCGGCGTGCTTGCTCGGACACTCGCTGTGGGTCAGCGAGAGTCAGAATCAACAGGGACAAAACCAGCGTGCGCGCGACGATCACCCAAAGACGGCGGTCGCCAAAGCGAGCCCAGATCACCGGCAGCAACAAAAACAGCCAAAAAAGGTAAGGCCGGGTGAATTCGATATTTGAAAAAATCGCTTTCATGATCGCTGCGGCAGCGGTTTTGCCAGTCGCCAGAAACTGTACGACCTCATGCGCGGGTTAATAAACCACTCGAGCATGAGCAAGATTACCGAAACAATTAAAAGGTAAGGCCAAAAGGCAAACAGCGCTGACGTCTCGTTGTTAACTCCCGCGCGACTGCGCAGTTCGATGGGCACCGGGGCGCGCAAGTCGGATTCGCTTCTATCCTGCAAGTTACGGGCGAAGCGCTGCGACTCGCCGTCGTGCTGCAGTTGATAGATGCCTTGAAAAAACGCGCCGGCGAAATAGTTAGCGCCGGGTCTCACGGCAATTTTTTGCCCAGGCGGCGTAATGATGCGGTCGCCTGCGCCGACCTTGCCCAGTGGGATCGGCGTGCCCGTGGCTCGGCCTCGTTCGCCTTGGCTTTCGAAAAGCCAGTCGAGCAAGTTAAGAGTGAAGATCGACATCGGCAGATTGTCGCGGCCCAAATAGGGAAACGGATCAAACCCGAGAGTAAGATAACGAAATCCCTGGCGCTCGACGCTGAAGGCGAGCGGGCCTTTGCTGCTTTCGATGACGATTTCGCCCGTGCTTTGCGGCTTGAGCGGGCGAGCATAGCTCGGCCGAAAGAGATTGAAGTTCACATAACGAGTTAACGTATGGGGATCGCGCCAGTTGGTTACGTTGACATCGTTAACCGGGTTGCCGAGATCGACCAGCGAGTTGCTTTCCGGCGGCAAGATAAACAGAGAGTTGTTTTGCGGTAACGAGGCCGGCGCGGCGAAATGAAAAATTTCCAAACCGAAACCGGTGCGCGACGATTTCTCATAATCATTGGGAGAAACAATCTCGATCATGATGCCCGGGATCGCCCGCAAACTTTCCAACGCCCGCGGCCGCGGTGTAATCGCCAGGACACGCAGACCGCGCGTGGCGGGCGCCACCGCATAGCGCCGATTATCGAGCGGCAAGCCGTCACGAACGTCGATCTCGGCTGCATAGAACGAATGGTCGGCAAAACCTTGGAAGGTTAAACTGGCACTTTTGCCGGCGCTGACCACGAGATCGCGGGTGGCAAGGTCCGTCGCGCCGCTTTTCAAGCGAACTTTGAGCTTTTCATCACGGTCGGAAAAGCTTGTGACTTCAATCGTCGCTTCCGACCCCGCGTTGACTAATGACGAGCGTTGGATATCGAACTGAGTGATGGCGAAATTGGCTTGCGTTTGGCCGACTTGAACGACGCGGATCGCCGCGGTTTGGCCGCGTGCCGGGTGATCGCTAATTAAGTAGATACGCTCATACTTCTGTTCGCGCGCCAGCTGGTTGAGCAGGTTGTCATAATCCGCCGGCGGGTCGGCGAGGTCGAAGGGCTCCATGCTCATGATCGCGCCCTTGGCCTCGGCTGGCGTCAGTGACGCGGCGCGTATTTTTTCCAACCGCGGCGTAGTGGCATAAAGATCGACCGTGCCGGCGGCGCCGACTTCGTCAAGCAGCGCGTTGGCTTTTGCTTGTGCCAGTGCGAAGCGCGTTTTGCCGCCTTCCAGCGCTTGCATGCTCGCCGAATTATCGAGGACGATAGCGATATGAGTCGGGCGCACGGAAAACATCGGTTCGCTGAGCGCCAAGATCAACAAAGTCAGCATCAGCAACTGCAAAAAAAATATCCAAGGCAAGTGAATGCGGCCCCAGGGACGGCGGCTCGCCGTTTCGCCGGCGTCCATGAACAAGAGCAAGCTGGAAAATACCAAACGGCGCGGTTTACGCCGGATGAGATACGGCAGCAACAACAGCGGCAAGGCTAGCAGGCCGAACAGAGCGCTGGGATTCAAGAATTCCATGGCCTTATTTAAATAGTCCGATGGCCGGCAGGGTGGCGAAAATAAAATCGCTCAAGTCGCGATCGTTGACGTAGAGCGAGTAGTGAATGCCGCTTTGATGGCAGAAACTTTTGAGCTCGAGATTGTGATGGGCCAGACGCGTTTGATAATCGCGCCGTGCGGTGCCGTTCCATTGATAGCGAATTTCTCGTTGGCTCTCGCTGTCGATCAGCGCCAAACTACCGGCGGGGAAATCGGGATCGACTTCCTGGCGCGTCAGCACTTGAATCGCGGCGATATCGAGATTAAACGCGCGCAGCAGATTGAGTCCCTTCTGGTAGGCAGCGGCCGGCATTAAAAAATCTGAGATCAAGATCGCTTTCCCCGGCCGACGCAAGCGTTGCAAGTGGTCGCTTAAGGATGTGGCTAAGTCGAGCGCGCCGCCGACATTGGCCCCGGTCGCGAAATTGACGCAATCCGCCATACGTCGCCGGCCACGATAAAACGGCGAGGCGCTGCTGCGATCCTGCAGCAGATGCAACTTGACGTGATCGTGATTCGCCAGAATGACATACGAAAGCGCCAGAGCAACGTGGGAGGCCGGCAGGAACTTTTGCTCGCGCGATGGGAACGCCATCGACGCGCTGGCGTCGATAAAGACGTAGGCGAACAGGTCGACTTCTTCGCGGTAAACTTTCACATAGAGCCGGTCGGTGCGCGCGTAGATGCCCCAGTCGAGATAACGCAGATCGTCACCTGGCGCATAGCGGCGGTAGTCGGCGAACTCCAAACTTGTGCCGCGGCGCGGTGAGGAATAACTGCCCGTATGGCTGCCGAGAAATTCCTTTCGGGTACGCAGCCGGAGAGTTTCCAACTGGGTGAGAAAATGCGGCGTGAACGGCGCGGGCAACATATTTAGACTTAGCGCGCGTAAGCGATCGGATCGACGCGGCCGGCTGCTTGAAATCCCTTGAGCCGCAGCCGGCAACTGTCGCACAGGCCGCAGGCTATTCCATTATTTCCCGGATCGTAGCAGCTCCACGTGAGGCCGTAATCGAGGCCGAGTTCCAAGCCTTTGTTAATGATGTCCGCTTTAGTCATCTGGAGCAACGGCGCGTGGATTTTTAGTCGGGTCTTGCCTTCGACTCCGGCTTGGGTGGCAAGGTTGGCCATGTTTTCGAAAGCCGCGATATATTCTTCGCGGCAGTCCGGATAGCCGCTGTAGTCGAGTTGGTTGGCGCCAAAAAAAATATCCGCCGCGCCGACGCGCTCCGCCAGCGCCAAACCGAAGGATAAAAAAATCGTGTTGCGTGCCGGCACGTAAGTGATCGGAATGCCGTCGGCGATCTCCTGGTCATTCCGTCCTTTGGGTACCGCGATTTGATCGGTCAGCGCGGAGCCGCCGATCGACCTCAGATCGAATTCGATGACGCGGTGCGTTTTGGCCGGTAGAAAACTTGCAACGCGCTTGGCCGACTCGATTTCTCGTTGGTGGCGTTGGCCATAGCAAAAGGTCAGAGCGTGCAGTTGATAGCCTTGTTGTATAGCGATGGCCGCGGCAGTAGTGGAATCGATGCCGCCGCTCAAAAGGATAACAGCGTCTGTGCCGGCCATCGGTCACGCTTAACGGAACAGGGTTCCGGCCATCGGGTAGCGTTTTTCGTGCCAACCTTTGATGCCTTCGTCGAGCACTTTCATGTTGCGGTAACCGTTTTCATAAAGAATGCCATAGGCCAAACTGGCCAGGTGATGGGGACAGGCTCAATAGAGCGCGACCGGCCGATCGCGAGGAATGTCTTTGACGAAATTTTTGAATTCCGCGAGCGGCGCGGACATGGCGCCTAGGATATGCGCTTCTTTGAACTCTTCGTCCGTGCGCACATCGATGATCATCGGCTTGGTGCCGGCCTTCACCAGTTCGACCAATTCGTCGACGTTGATAAAAGCCGGCGTAACGTTTTCCGGCAGAGTTTGCTGGGCAAACTCCGGATACTTCGACGGATCGGCATTGGCATTTGTCTGGATTGCCATCGCACTCCAACTCAGGACGAGAGCGAAGATTAATATTTGTTTCCCCGACGACACGTGCATTACGGCTTTCCTCCCTGGTAGTTGAATTTGCTCAGTTGGGCCAAGGTATCGAGGGGTAACACGCCGGTATGCCGCTGACCGTTAACGATCCAAGTGGGATAGGTCTGAATACCCTTTGTCTTACATTCCGCTGCTTGGGGCGTATTGGGCCCGCCTGGGCTACATTCGATATATGGTATTCGGTTCACAGAGCTGCCGAACAATTTTTTCTGATCTTGGCAATGCGGGCACCATGAGGCGCCGTAGAATTTGACGTCTGACCGGGTCAAATGTTCAGCCAGATTCCTGACCCAGGGATCTTCCGGTCCCGGCGCGTCGCCCCAATACCCGGCGAAATAGAGATGAAGCGCGATGATCACTGCGGCCGCCGCGCCGAGTGATTTGCCGAGCCATGGCCCCCAAGAAAATTTGGGTAGATTCGCCGGACGTTGCAGGGTTGTCATGACGAAGATCGCCGCCATAATGCCGAGCGACGCGAGGCAATAGGGACAAGCGGCCTTGAGCTCAAAAAATGAAATAGCTGTCAAATAGGAACTGAACAGCAAGCCGAAGAGCGAAATGACCCAAGCCCAGCGCCACTGATTATCGGCATAACGGTTCCATGCCACCGCGGCGAGCAAACCATAGGTGAGAAAACCCCAAAAAGATGTCGGCATGCCGAACAGCGTCGACCAACGGCTGTTAAGCACGAGGTCGCAGCCGGCGCCTTCGGTGCAAAAGGCGACGAGCCTGCCTTGCCAAGCGGTAAAAGTGAGGTAGCCGGACAACACCATGCCGAGCAGAGCAAGAATAAACAGCGGCCAATTCGGTCCGGCGCGTAATAATCCTTTTGCCGCCGGTTGCTTACCTTTCTTGCTTCTGGTCTCTTGCGCCATCGGGACAGGCTCCTTTTAACTTTTCAATAACGTGTCAATGTCATTTTTCAGCCGGACAAACGCTTCGAGTTCGCGGCTGTCATAATAGCCACGGATACGCGCCTCTTTGTCGATCAGAACAAAGCGCGGGCTGTGCGGGATCATGCCGGTTGGCTCGGCGCTGTTGGGCAAGGTTGCCACGCTTAAATGAAAACCGTCGCGAATCAGATTCATGATGCGATCTCGTTGTCCGGTTAAAAATAACCAGCGCTTGGCATCCGCTCCATGCTTTGCGGCGTAGAGCGACAAAGTCTGGGGCGTGTCACGTTCGGGATCGACGGTGACCGAAACTAAATGGACATCGGGCTTGGAGGCGTACTCTTCTTGCAACCTTGCCATCATGCCGGTTTGCAACGGACAGGTGTCGGTGCAAGTCGTGTAGATAAAGTCAGCAACCCAGATCTTGCCACGCAACTGGGCAAGATCGACGCCGGCGCCGCTCCGCTCCATCAAGGAAAATTCCGGCACCGCGCCGTACTGCTTTAGCCCGTCCGGGCCGTTGTCATTCCACGCCCCGAGTTGACGCTGCGGTTCGAGCTTCAACCAAAGCGCCGTGCCGAGCACGATCCCCAGGACGACGACCGCGGTGCTGAATAACAAGAAACGTTTTGAATCGTTCATGAGCGGAGCAGATTAGCCAGACGGGATTTTATCGGGAAATTAAGCGTTTGTGTAGAGTCGATGGAAAGATTGCTGTGTCTAGTTCTCCGGTGGGAGTATTTTTGCTGACGTCGTGGCTCATCATCTGTTAGAATTCAGTACGATGATCCGAGGGATGCGAGATCTAATCTCTGCTACAGCTTTTTCGCGCAAGATTAGTCAACCCGCGGTGACGATTATATGAAACCAATCAGGTGTTTTTTGATAATTGGCTATACATGCCTAGTACTCGCCAGTGCCATCGCAACCGCGATAACCTTTCCCTGGAGTATCGATCCACAAGGTGATGAATCGTTGAACTCGGAGCCTCGTCGCTTTTATGAGCAGGCCTATTCCAGCGAATCCAAGCTGACCAAGGACACAATCCCACCATCCTCGACTGTGCCCGTATCGGCACAGGATAAATTCTATATCGACATTGCGCGGGATGCAGCTTTCAGGGCGAAGATTCCGGCAACCGTCGCTGAGTTTGTTGCGAAGTTTGGATTGAAAGACAAAAAAGTTTTGGAAGTTGGCGCTGGAAGCGGCCTTCTCCAAGATATCGTCGATGATTACACGGCTCTGGATATTTCGGCAACCGCGCGTCATTTTTTTCATAAACCATTTGTCGAAGCGTCGGCGACCAATATGCCGTTTCCAGATAATTCATTTGACGCGCTGTGGTCGATCTGGGTGCTGGAACATATTCCCAACCCTGAAAAAGCGCTCCTGGAAATGCGACGTGTCGTTAAACCGGGTGGACATATTCTTCTTCTCGTCGGCAACGACGTCGATCGTTACGCCGCACAAGGCTATCGTGTGCGGCCCTACAGCGATTTCAACATTTGGGGCAAGCTCAAGAAAGCGACGACCTTGATCGCCGACTCCTCAGCGTTCTACAACCTTCAATCCCGCCAGGTGCGCTTTTTGCGCTCTCTGGGCTCTCGGTTTGGCGGTGGGCCATCACGTCTGCACTTTATCAAGTTAGACGCGAACTATGAGCAATACTGGGTTAACGATAGCGATGCTTGTACTTCGGTCTCATATCATGAAGTGCTGCTTTGGTTCACTTCACGTGGTGATCAATGTCTGAACTGTTCGAGTGAATGGAGTTTAGCGTTTGGCGATGAATCCTATAATCCCATCATGATTATTCGCGTTGTAAAAAACTAGCTGTGCGCACTGGTCGATCGTTCTGTTCTTGCAAAACATATATCGACGGAAATTCGATTAGCGTACCGTTTGTGTAGAGTTCAAGCCACCGCTGACTTCTTTGTTCACTGGCTCGCTAGACAATTTATCGAGTCCCATCAAACCGAGAGTAAGAAATTCCACTACTCCCTGTTTCCAATTCTCCTGGTCCTTTGGGCAAACCTTCAGAGTGGGTACATTCTCGGATTGGCACTTATCGGGGGTTTACACGTTGGGAAATATTCTCAATTGCATGCAACGCGCCGCTCCATCAAGCTAAAATCTGGCACCGCACCGTACTGTTTTAGCCCGTCCGGGCCGTTGTCATTCCACGGCCCAAGCAGAGGTTGTGGTTCAAACTTCAGCCGAAGCGCCGTTCCGAGCACGATCTCCAGGACGACGACGCGGCGCTGAATAATAGAAATAGGTTATTTGAAGCATCCATGATCGGGAAAAATCTGAACAGAAGGCATTCTAGAATTTTACGGTTTGTGTAGAGACGGGCTCTCGATTGGGTACCACTTTTGTAGCAAGCACAATCTCTCGGAGAATGATGCCCATTCGCTCTAGGTAACTTTCAACGTTCTCGAGCACGCGCCAAGCTTATTGCTTAAATTGCTTTACAGGTCGACATCGGAGTTTCCATGGTGTCATCCCTTGTTTCTGGAAACGCGTTGTTTGTAATCGCTGCTCTTTTTTAGGTCATCTTGAAGCAGAGAATTGTGATGGAAAATTATGCATTGATGTGCCTAAGGACCGAGTAAAGTTCCTTCCAACAACGTGACTTGCACTTTCTCATGGGAGGAGTTATGTACGCCGCGAAATCGATAGTCTGAGATCATTGTTTTGACAAAGAGTGCTGTTAATTCTCCCTCACCTATGACCCATACACGATTGTAATGACTTGCCAGTTTCGCGACGGAGACAAAATACGCGCGGGTGTGATCGCCCAATCGAAAAGGTAAACTGACGAGCTCGTACGAGTGACCTGTTGGTAGGTTGGCGATTATCGGCCAGCCAACATAGGATTGTAGATAGGATTTTGGAGAACCGGCGGCAAACAAATCAGCCTCAACTAACCCAGTACGATATATAATCAGATCTGTGGGTTTGGCTGATGTCGCCAACACCCGCACTGCGTCGGTCCAATCCCATCGCGAACCGGAACTGAAGGCACCGGACCTACCGAGCGAAGGAATCAAGATAAAGATAGTGCTCGACATCGCAAATGCCAGAGTTGGGATCCATCTGCGCCAATCAGTTGGTTTTACATGGTTCATGAACCAAGCTAACAGGAAAAACGCTGCGGGATAGGTGAAAAGTAAATATCGGGGGTGAAAAAGTGTTATCCCGAGCAACGACGGAATTGTACTAAAAACGACGAAGGGGAAAATAAACCACCACGAAAAAAGCCGAAGACCTTCTCGTCGGCTCAACTCGTGTGGCTCATTGCGTCTAAAGCCGACGGAAAATAGGGCAGCAATCGTGACCAGAAATATCCAGGGGTGACATAGGTCAAATAGAATCAAAAAAGACTGAACAACTATATTTGGTCGATCTACGTAGGGCACCCAATCTAGAGTAGCTCGCCGCTTAAATAAACTGATCAATTGGCTGGTAAGAGGTAGGCAAAGAAATGCAATACAGAGAAATGGAAGGAGCCAGGTCTTAGAGAAGCTCTCGCGCCAACCTTTTGTGAATATTAGGTAGATAACCTGAATAATAGCGATAAAGCAGAACACAAAATGTGCATAGATCAGTAATGAGGTCGCTAGCACGTATCCGATTTTGTGGCTTATCGACTTGGCATGTGCGGTGGAGTGAAAAAACAAAAACGAGAGCATTGTTAAAAGAAGTGCAAGAGCGTAGGGCCTGGCATTTTGAGAATACCATATGAGACGCTCGCTAAGACTAAATACCACAACTGCCGTGAGCGCTACTTGTCGGTGTTGAAATGTTCGAATTGCTATGGGGTACACGAGGGCGAGGCTAGCGATACCAAAAATGACAGAAGGTAGGCGCAACTGAAAAGGGCCTTCGCCCAAAAAATTTGTGAAAAATTTGACCAGAACATAATAAAAAGGGGACTGACCCTGAGTTTTCAGGGCTCGCTCGGTCACTTCACTCCAAGTAGGAGCTGATACAATCCACCAACTCCCGTATTCATCAACCCACATCGGGGAATTCCAGAAGTTGTAGAACCGAAGGAAGCCTCCCCCGAGACACAGCAATGTGAGCAGTAACCATGGCGTTGCCGATTCGGAGATGTTCTCGGGATTTTTGTACACTGTCATTGAGCCGGCCGAGCTTCAGTAAGCTACAAGATACGAGCGGTGGAGAAACCAGTCAACCGAGGTCGATCGGCGAATGAACTCCTGACAACGATGCTGGTGCGATCCTCTCACGCTAGCGTGTGATGGGTAGGCAGTAAAGGTCAATATTGCCAGAAGCGAATGAGGAGGAAGGAAAAAAGGAGAAGATAAAACAGAAAAGAACCTTCATTCTGGATTGATGATTTACCCCGGCGGGATTTTCTCAACGAGCTTGCCGTTGGTAAAAAGTTCGAGCCCCCGTATTCCGAGTTCATAACCGAGCGGTGGGTGATCGGACATATCCGATACCACGAAGTCGAGAATCAAAATGGTTTCGCCCTTTGGTTTGATGTCGAAAGAAAGTTTAACCGGACCGGTCTTGTCTTTCACCCGTACGGAGCGCTGTTTTTTCTTCAAGAGTCCGTCGATTGTTTTGATCTTTAGGTGAAATGCATCAAACGATCCGGCATCAATCGTGCCGCGAAATATTCTTGCAGTTTTGTTTCCTACATATTGGGTCAAGTCAACCGGTGAGGATGTGGAGCTGATTTCTTTCCAGTTGGGTTGCCAAATCTTTAACGCTGGTTTCGGGCTAATTGAGAATTTCTCGATGGTGATATTTAGCTTCGCGAAATCGCCGATCGCGTCGCGATGATCTTTGATTTGAATCTCCAGCACGCCTTGCTCGCGCTGGGCTGCGCTTGCCGGTGTTACAAGGCAATGAGTGAATAGCAGTGTAAGAAAAAGCGTTAACGCTCGGCGCGGGATCATTTTTGCGAGCTCAGCCACTGGATATCCTTGAGCACTTCTTGGTCGAGCCATTTGTCACCGTAATAATCGACTCGGCGGTTGCCGCGCCGATCGATGAGAGTGGTGAGTGCAGTGTGAAAAACCTGTCCAGCTTCGGTCCTGGTGACGTTGACGCCAAAGGCTTTCCACGTTTTTGTCAAATCCGACCGCGTGCCGGTGAGAAACGACCAGTGGGCTGAGTCGGCTTTGAACCGGTTGGCGTAATCCTTCAATGCCGCTGCGTTGTCATGCTCCGGGTCGGTGGTGATGCTGAGCAACCAATAGTCTTTGAATTTTCTGTCGTCCAAGGCGCGCTGGATCGCGGCAAACTTGGCGGTAAATAGCGGACATACGTCGGGGCAGGTGGTGAAGATAAACGTCGTGAGAACTAGATTTCCCCGTTTGCTACTGAGTTGGAATTGTTTACCGTTCTGATCGGTCAGTTTGAAATCGGGCACAGCGGTTTTGACGACGCGCCGGCCGATTTCGCTTGGCTGTTTGGGCGGGATCGGGATATGCGACCGAGCTGTCGATGGTAGCAAAGCGACCGCGAGCATCGCGGCGCCAAGCTGTTCAGTTACTCTCAACCTTGAACTCATAAGTGACTTTGAGCGTTTTCGCACCGTCGGGTAAGTCGCCGCGGACGAGATAGGTGCTGTTGAACAGCTGCTCTTCACCCGGCCCCACTCGCACCGGCAGTAAGAGCGCGCACTCGACCAAATCCAAATAGGGCGCCAGCTCTTTGGGTTCGACGCGATGAACGATGCGCGTCACGATCTCTTTGCTCGTTGGGTTGGCGACTTTGAAGCCGATCGTAAACGAATCGCCGGAGCGCGCGACCGTCTCTTTGGTTGTCGGTTCGGCGCTGATTTCATTTCCCGCCGGCAGCGCGGCCGCAAACTGTACCTGTGCTCCGGCGGCCCAGTCGACAAAGACTTTCCACTTGGAACCTTCTTTGATCATGACGAAACTTTCTTTGCCTTCGATCATTGGCAGTTTCTTAGCGTCGGCCCAACTGTCGATGGTGGTTAGAATATGCTTGCGCTCCGTCGCCGACAAAGTGTTGAGCCGTTTGTCATCCCAGTCATGCAGCAAGGGAGCAACACTGTTGGCATCCGGCAGTTTCATGGCGACCGTGAGCCGGTTGCGTTCGCCGTCCGCTGCGCTCGACAAAGGTCGGACTTCGATCAGGCCGGCGAGCCTGCGCGCCACATCCAGAGCAAAGCCGGTAAACGGCTGGCGTTCGCGCACGTAGTCGTGCGATTTTTTAAGCCGCTGATCTTCCACAGAGATGAATCGGTAGGCCTGGCGAAAGTCACGCGCGTAGAGAAAGCGGACGTACTGAGTCAGCGTCTGAATCGGTTCGTGCTGCGGCAAGGCAGCGATCCGGTTAAGCCAATAGAGCAGCGGCAAAGTGAGCAGGAGGCAGCTCAGTGACGCAAGAATAATTTTCTTGATCATCGGCAGATGGTTTGACGCGGATGGCGCGCGATCGCTTCAACGCGCCGCACGTTTTAACGTCCCTTGGCCGGGATGGTCCAAAGAAAAATGGTTCGTCCTTCGATCCGTTCGACTTTGTCGGGCTTCCAGTCGCCCATGTCGAAGGAGTGGGAAACGATGCGCGCGCCGGGTTTCAACTGACTCAGCAGTTTCGGTTTGAGTTGCAAGTTGACGTCGGGCAGCAGATACATGGTGACGACGGTGGCGTCGGAAAAATCGACGGTGAGTATGTCTTGGTTGCGAATTTCCGCGTTCGCTTCGACGCCGGCTTTCTTTATATTCGCCCGCGATTCGCCGACGAGATCGCCATCGATCTCAAAGCCGACCGCTTTGGCGCCCTTCTTCGCGGCGGTGACAACGATGCGGCCGTCGCCGGAACCGAGGTCAAAGACTAAATCTCCGGGCTTAACACCGGCGAGTTCAATCATCTTATCGACGACGAACTGCGGCGACGGGACATACGGGACAATTTTTTTGTTCTCGGAGATCGTGTCCTGCGCGCGCAAAGCATTCAGCGCGGCGATATTAGCGACGGCGAGTGTGAGCAGAACGACAAGCAACTTGCGGCGGATCATAGAATTACCTCCCCATTCATCCAATGCGCAAAATGGAAAACGTTTCCGTTGAATCAATTAAACATAAAAAAAACTGCGCTGCTAGCGGCGCCAAGCTGATCATGCTTTTATTTCAGCAGGCGAAAATCGTAGGTCAGATTGAGCTGGCGCACGCCTTCGGGAAGGCTGCCTCTAAGCAAATAGGTTCCGGAAAATTGCTCTTCACTGGCTGGTCCAAGAGTCACGGGCAAAAGAAAACCGCATTGGACGAAATCCAGATAGTCAGCGAGATTATTCGGCTCGACAACATGGCCGATGCGCGCGGTGATCGGTTGGTTGGTTCGATTTTTGATAGTCAGGATTATTTCAAACAACTCGCCCGGCTGCGTGACAATCTCGTTTTTCGAAAGGCTCACCTCCAAGTCAGCCGACTTTGACAGATCCATTCGAAACGGGATTTTGACGCCGGCAGCCCAATTCAAAAATATCCGCCACTCGTCATTTTCTCTGACGAGCTCCAACTTTTCTTCGCCCTCGCTCATCTCCAAGGAGCCGTCGTGTTTTTTCTTGTCGATGGTGTCAAGAATTCTTTTGCGCTCATCTGGCACCAAGGAGTTCAGCCGGCGGGCATCCCAATTGAGCAACAAGGGTGAAAGTTTGCTCGGGTCGGGAACTTTGTAGTTGATAACCGCCTGCATGCGATTTGGCGTGTCCTTACGCTCTATGAATTTGATTTGAATCGACTCGCTGAGCTTTTTTGCCGCTTCCAAGGTGAAGCCGGCGAACGGACCGCGCTGCTGGACGTATCGGTTCAGGTCCCGAACATTGCGGTCGGCTGTCGAGATGATGCGGTACGCTTCAACGAAATCGCGCGCATAGGTAGCGCGCAGGTAGGTTTGCAGCACGAGCGCCGGATCGCGCGGGGCTTGCGCCTGCGCAGCTGTGCTGGTCATGGTGCAGTTTCCGAACAACGATACGATGAGAATGATAGCTGCTTGTAACGTGCAGGTTCTCAGGCCGGCGATTAGCGGCACGGCATATTCCTCTGAACGCATCTTGTTGCGGATTGTTTCCATCATGCGATCGCCCTCTTAGTGACGCGGGGACGGATCGCGCCAAGAACCATGGGCACTTCAGCAATTAACCATAAATTTCTAATGGTCACCAGCATGACCGCTCGCTAGAACATCGCTACTTGAGCTTGAACTCATAGGTTAGGCTGAACTCCCGGTAGTTTTGCCGCGCAGCGCTGCCGAGCAGATACGCCATGGAAAATTCTTGTGTGCTCCCAGCCTGAAGTGTGACGGGAGTGAGTAGGCCGCATTCAACCAATTCTAGATCGTTTGCGATTGCATCTGGGTCTATCAAGTGACCGACGGTAAACGTTACAGTGCGAGAACCGCGGTTCTTGATAACCAAATTTACCAGGAACAACTCGTCGTTTTTGGCGATCACTTCGGTCTGGGCAAAACGGACTTCAAGCTCGCCGGACTTAGGCAGTTGGGTTTTCAGCTTCACCGTCGTTCCTGACGCCCAATCGAGAAAAATCTTCCAGGCTTTTCCGTCTTTCCTGAGTTCAAGGGATTCCTGGCCTTCGATCATAAGCAGCTTGCTATCCTTTCTGCGCGCGTCGATCTCGGCTAGGATTTGCTGCTGCCGATCACGGGGCAGAGCGTTGAGCTGTGCTTCATCCCAGTTCAATAGCAGACCGGCAAGATCCGCCGGTGCGGGAACTCGGTAGCCGACCTTGATCCGACGGCGCTCGTCGTCTCGACTCTGTTCAATCGGCCAGACTTGCATGAAACTGGCGAGCTTTGTTACCGCTTCCAGCGCGAATCCGCTATACGCATCCTGGCTCTCGACATAACTGGCTTCGCCGCGAGACTGTCGATCAGCGATCGATAGGTATTGATACGCATTTTTAAAGTCGCGGGCGTAAGTCTTTTGCAAGTACGCCTTAACCGTTTGAGTGGCATCGTTGGTCCGCCAGTCGAAACTAAATCCGAAATGATATGCAGCGATGGTAACGGCGCTCACGCAAAGGCTGTAAAAAAGAACTCGGTAGCGAATCATGGCTCGGGTAAATGATTAAAATTTGAGACAAACTTTAACGCACAGCACCCACTCTTTTCATCGCTTCTTTGGCGCGCTCGGGTGTTATCGGGCCGAGAACGACGTCGCGAATGATTCCTTGGCCGTCGACGAAAAACGTCGCCGGCGGGCCGAAGATTCGATAGGCGCGTTTGACAGTGCTGTTTAGGTCCAGAGCGATGGGGAAAACCAGGTTGGTTTCTTTGGCGAATTCGCTCACCGCGGCGCGGCTGTCTTCGACGGCAATGCCAAGCACGCTGTAGCCGTCTTTGGCTGCTTTGGACGCGAGATCGTTGATCAACGGTATCTCGTCGCGGCAGGGATCGCACCAGCTGGCGAAGAAATTGAGCACCAACGGTTTGCCGCGGAAGCTTGTTAATCCCACCGACTTGCCGTCGAGAGATTTCAGATCAAAAGCGATGGCCGGCGCACCTACGCTAGGCGCGGCATTAGTCTTAATTTCGTGCGAGTGTTGGGCTGAACTCAATGATGCGCACACCGATGTCAGCATGGTGCTGACAAGTGCTGCGAATAAGCCAGTGTGCATTCTTGATAACTTCATCGCTGGACCGTAGCGTTTTTTATCACCACTCGCGAATCCTCGCCGTCGATTTCAGTCCAGGCGATATGGAGCTGGTTACGGTGTAGCGCCAGACTTGGCCGGCTGGCATTCCCATTGGCGTTGCTCACTTGCTGGATCGCGCTCCACGTTCGGCCATCGGCTGCAAGCGTGCGAAAATAGATTTGCGCTTTGTTGTTGCCATCGAGATTGCTCCACGCCAAATAGACCGTGTCGTCGTCCCCGACGACGAGGTTGTTGTAGAGCGTTTCCGGCGCGCTATTGGCGTGCACGAGCTGGCGCGGCGAGAAGCTCTTGCCATCGTCTCGCGACACACTGTAGTAAATTCCTGCTTCTTCTTCCGACCGGCCGAGGGTAAACCAACTGACGTGGAGTTGACCGCGACTATCGCGGCCGAGACTTGGACCGGAATGCGGGCAGGAGGGAACTTGCCAGCCGTCATTGCTGATTTCCACCGGCGTGCTGAAAGTTGTGCCGCCGTCGGTGGACTTTCGCAGTACGTGATTGCGAATCTTTTTGCCATCCACCTCACGGTCAACCATGTAGACCGTCTTGCCGCCGTCCGCGAACGTGATGCCCAGCTTGCAGCACTCGCAAAGTCCTTCGCCAACTTGATAGTTTTTCGTCATCGCCCGGCCATTTGGATTCAGGCGCATGAGATAGAGCTGACGCGGATTGGGTCCGTCCACGCGCCGGTCGATCCAAGCGATTAAAAGATTGCCGTCCGGAGCCATTTCAATAATCGGAAAGCGTCCGGCATCTTTGACTTCATTCAAAGTTTGCGCCGGCGTGAAGCCGCCGTTGCCGTCATCCATGGCGAAGCGAATATTAGCGCGGGTCTTGTCGCCTTTCTCGCCGGGAATCGACCAGACGATGTAAGCGCGCTTGCCGCCGCCGACGGCGATCTTAGGACCATTTTCTTCGCCTTGCACCGCTTCGACAGCGCTATTGACACGCCGTGGCACGGACCACGTCTTACCGCTGTCGACGGATGCGGCAACCATCGCGTTGCGCAGCGGCGATGCGGCGCGGTCACCGCCGTGCTGGTGACCCGTAGGGCGGCCATTGGGCCAAGGTTTGTCATGCTCTTCTGTCCAGACCGCAAACAAGCGGCCATCGGGGGCGTAACGCAGAAATGGTGTAGAGGGATTTCGCTCGCTGTCGCCGAGGCGGACTTCCTCGGTGAATTCCACTGACGCTGAGCGAGAGGCAGTGGCGGGGTGAATTAGCTCCGAGGTGCAACCATAAACCTGCAATGAGAATATAAACAGTGATACCCTGCTAAATTTTCCAATCATCGCCTTCCTCCATCGCATGGAATCGCATCGCATTGGACGCGCTGGAACAACTTCTCATCGGGCGTGTTGCCCAACGGGTTTAGTGAAAAACGCGCTGGGCTTGCCCGGGTTAAGAATGCAAGTTGCGAATGAAAGCTTAGACGCGCGGCGGCGCGCGTTGGGAGCGGGGTGCGAAGTTGAATGAGAACGCAGATTCGGTCGAATTTATTTGTGTGTGTTCGACTGCCGCGGTGAAAACTGTCAAATCGAAAGACCAGGCGGCCAGCGAATGGGCGTTTTGTGTTGCAGCGAGTACGGCGCAATCGTTTGGCTGCGCAGTGGGCGCTGGCACCGGTGAATGATTTTCGTGGTGGCTGTCGCCATGATCGTGAACGCTTGCGTTAGCAAGGCCGATCGATTGCGGCGCAGTGAATTGCTCGAAAATATGGTGCACCCGATGGGGTGGCGAGAGAACCAAGAAAAGCAGCAATGCGACGGCGGCGTGCAAGGACAGGCCGCGCATGAAACTTGATATGTGTTGGCCGCTGTACATCGTGGATTGCGATGTTAGTCGTTCGAACCCATCAGCGCAAGCTCTATGGGCAGCACGGACTTTGGGTTCATTTCACCGTGAACTCGACTTTGTCGCTGGCGTCCAGTTCGGTGCTGTGGTCGGTGGCGACCACGCGCAATTCCAAAACATGCTTACCGGACTTAATGCCATTGAGCGTGCCTTTGTCACTTTCAAACATGCCCATGAGCTCGCCGTCAATGTAGGCGTGCGCGTGATGGCCGCGTTTACCCTTGGTGAGTTTGTAACTAATCTCTACTTTGTCGCCCTTGAAAGTTTGTCCCTTGGTGGGCGTGAGTATCTTGATACTCGCGCCTTCGGCGGGTGCGAGCGCCGGCGGCGATTTCTTTGCCGTCGATTGTTTTGCCGCCGGCGTCGTGCTTTTGCCGTGGTCGTGTTGTCCGGCGGCGGAAAACGGTAGGGCGAGGATCAACGCGGCTGCGGTCGTTAGTGAGCGATGGTTCATGCGACAATCTCCTTGGCGGCTATTTCACCATAAATTCGGTGCGGTCGAAAGCGCTACAGCCCGACAAGGGAATTGATTTGAGCTTTACCATGCGTTTCCAGCTTGGAATCATTTAACCCGAATTCCGCAATTGAAATTGAAATAGCGAGTAAGCGACTGTTTCGGATTTGTCTGACTTGGGCGGATTCAATCAGCGCTGCAAACGAAAACGATAGACGAAGGTAAATTCGGCTGGCACAGTCTGTCCACCTTTTTGCGCCGGCTCGAAGCGCGATTGCTTTACTGCTTTGAGCGCTTCGTCGTCGAAGCCGGCGCCGCCGCTTTTAATGATTTCCGCCTCAATGACGGTTCCTTGCGGATCGACTTCGATTCTCAGGGTCACGTCGCTTTCGAGGCCGGCGCGGAGCGCCATCGCTGGATACATCGCGCGTGCGGTTTGAATCGGTTTGGCTTCACGGTTGGTTCTAAGGATTGCCTGTTGAGAGGAAAATCCCGGCGCGCCTGAGCCGCGGCCCAATCCTACTTCTGCGCTGCCACCGCCACCCGAGCCTGAGCCCGGCAGAAGTCCAGCGTCGCCGCGCCCAAACAGCGCGCTTGTGCCGGCTTCACTGCCGCCGCCTTCGACGCGAGCGGTAGCGAGCGGCGTGGGAGCTTCAGCCTTGGCCGGCAAGGCGGGTTTGGTCTCATCTTTGGCGCTGGGAGTCGCTGGCGGTTCAGGTTCGGAACTCTGGCTTTTCAGCGCAGGTTTGATTTCGTTGGGCCTTTTCGCTTCGGCGATAGCTAGCAATTTCTTCTCAGCGGGCGTTGCCGCGGTTTCGCTCAATGATTGAATATCAACTAGCTTTACGCTGAAAAATTCTTGTTTGGTTAAACTGTCGTGGTGCACTAATGCGGCGGCCCCGACCAAGGCCAAAGCATGGAGGAGCAGCGAAGAAATTAGCGAAATGCCGAGGGATTGTTCTTTCATAGGATATATTCGGCGTGGTCATCAAGTATTAGCAAAGCTCTGTTCCTGGCGCGGCATACGCAGCAGCATCAGCAGACTCATCGCGAGCAGATACGAGATTGAAATCACGCTGAAGGCCGGACCGAAGCCGTACTTGGTCATAACGCCGCCGGTGATCACGGTCCAAAACGGGATCGAGATAAAACCGATAAAATAGTAAAGGCTAAAGGCGGCGTCGTAGAGCTCTTCGCCGACGAGGTCGGCGAGTAAAGCCTGGGTAAGTGTCTGACGCGAAGTGACGGCCGCGCCGTAAACCACTAAATTGACGAACAGACCGGCAGAGACCGTTTCTTGCCATGCGAGCCAGAGCGTGCATAGGCCCGACATTAACAGTGAAGCCTGGATAACCAGCTTGCGATTGCAACGATCTGAGATCCAGCCCCAAACAAACGGTCCGGTTAAGCTGCCGATTTGCACGAGCGTGAATAGAAACGCGGCATGGGTAATTTCCAAATGAAAATCATGGACGAAATGGGGGATGATGTAGACCTCGTTAATATCTTGGCCGCGTCCGGCGGCGCCGGCCATGAACACCAGCGAGACAAGCATAATATTCTTATTCTTCAAGCAGGTTTTATAGGCTTCCCAGCCGGCCGGCGCGAGGCGCGATTTCGGTTTGTTCTGCGTCGCGTTGCGAAGACTATCGCGGAACACGAAACAGATCAGCCCGACGATGATGGTCAACGAGCCGATGAACCAAAAGACTCCACGCCAACCGAACCAGGTGACCAACAGCGCGGCTGACAGCGGCGCTAAAAGTCCACCGATCTGTCCTGCGGTCGTGTGAAACGCCAAGGCGCGGCCACGGGCGGCACCAAAATGGCTGGCGAGCATGCTCGAGCCAACCGGGTGCTGCGGACTCGAGCCGATGCCGCCAATCAAGCGCGCGGTGAAAAAATGATTGAACGTCGATGCGAAACCCGTGGCGACGACCGAGAGTCCGAGCAGGCAATTGCCGATGCCGAGGATCACACCGCGAGGGAGATAGGGCACGATGAAGCCGTAGGACGCCTGCAAGATGCTGCCGAGCGAGTTGTAGACGCTGGCGAGCGAGGCGATCGCCAAATAGCTCATGCCGACCTCTTTCATCATCAGCGGGTAGATCACGCCGAGCATGGCGGACTGGAAGTGGTTGATAAAGTGGCCGCCGCAGACGATTGCGAAAATCGTTTGGCGTTGAATTGTGCTGTCTTGTTTAACTACTGTTTCATCCATGTTTGATCGGGTGAGCTTTCAAAATTCAAAGTAATCTTCGTTTCTTATTTCGCCGCGCTACGGAAATCAAATTGCCGTCGCCGAGAGCCATCGCTTTACCACATGTGAATTGTAATCCCCGCCTTCACCGTGAACGGATCGCCGGGTGTGAAGTGGGAATCAAGAGTCGCGATGCCGGAAGGTTCGGTCGCAAGTCTCGACTCGAACACGTGCTCTGCCGAGCGCCATTTCGTATTTGCCAAGTTTTGGAACTGGACGAAGAACTCATAGCGCTTCCAAACATATTTTAGGAACAAATCGAATATCGTCGAAGTGGGCGTCATGATACTGCCGTCTTCAATGCCATAGCGCCGCCCGATATGACGCATTTGCCAGCGTGCCTGAATTCCGGAGTCGTGGCGCGCGGTAATTCCGGTAAACGCGAGGAAACGCGGCGCTAAAGGAACCTTGTCGCCGTTGAGAAACTTTGCCCAGGTATACGAGAGATCGAGATCGTAAGTTAGCCACGGCAGGATGTCATAACGAAACTCGCTCTCCACGCCATGACGGCGGCTGGCGCCGCTGGGCTCGAAGCCGCCCGCGTCGCCAACGAACACCAGCTCGCTGTCAAGATAGGAGCGCCAGTAAGACAGCGTCATGTCCAAGCGGTCAAAGAAACGTGACTTGGCGCCGAGCTCGCCGCCCCAGAAACGGGGAATTTTCTTATCGGGATCCTGGACGAATACCCGGGCGTCGTTACTGTGATAGCCGCCGCCGAAGTTGAGAAATAGATTGGTCGCTTTGGCGACGTTGTTATCAGCGAACGGCGTGAAGATAAAATTGAGCTTGGGATTGACGATGGTCGCAGAACCTTCGCCCGAGATCGGTTCGGTGACTTCACCGATCTGTTTGACGTCATACCAGAAATTGTCCATGCGCGCGCCGATCTGCGTTCTCAACCAAGAAGTGGGACGGATCTCTTGCTGAACGAACCAGCCCAAGTTGGTTTGGTTGACGTAGTTGTTCTTGACTGTTTCCCGCCGCCGTCGGTCGGTTTGATTGAAGAGGCCGACGCGGATGTGATCGAAGCGGCTTTGAAAACCAACGAAGGTCTCCATGGGTAAACCGGCCAGCTTGTAATTGCGCCGGTAATTGATGTTGTTGCCGGCTAAAAATCGTTTATCTCTCTGTTCGATGCCGTCACCGTTCACCTCGTCGTTGAGAAACAGAGTGAAGTTGGACCAGAGTTGGAGTTGATACCAGGAGACATAAGTCTGAGCGTTGAAACTCTGATTGGCGTCCGTGTAGTTATAGATCAGGCTCAAATTTTGCCGTTCCGATTTTCCACCTTCGCTCGGATCGTTGGAGCCAAAGCGGCCGATCTCTCTGCTGCGAACCTCCCTTGCCGGAACCTCGCCGGACGCATTCCAGCTGGTCTTAAAAAAGCTTCCGAGGAAAGTTAGGTTGGAATTGGCGGTCTGCAAGAGGCCGAATTTGGAAAGAACATTGTAGCGAATGTAATCATTGGGATTCTTGAACGCTCCGTCGTTCATATATATCTCACCGGCGATATACGGTCTTAAAATTGTTCCTTCGGGCGGCGCAAATATGCCGACATAACGCTGGGTGTTATAACTTCCGCCGCTAAGCGTGAGCGTGCTGTCTTTATCTCTCTTCTTGGTGATGATGTTCATCGCGCCGGAGGTGGCGAAATCACCCAGTTGAGGAAAGTAGGGTCCCTTATAAATTTCCACGCGTTCAACGGTTTCGGGAATCAACCAGTGAAGATCCGCGTAGCCCTGCCCATGAGCGTGGCTCACCATATTAACCGGTATGCCGTCGACGAAAACGGCGAAGTCTGTGCCATGGTCGGAGTCAAAACCGCGAAATAAAATCTGATCGCCTTTACCGCCGCCATGATGCTGACCGATGATCAGTCCCGGCGTCAACCGCATCACGTCGCTAGGGGTATTTGTTGGACGGAGCTCTAGATCTCTTTGCCAACGCGTCTGCTCGGTTGCCGCCGATGTCGGCTGCTCGCCCCAAACGTAAACTTCGACGGGAGAACTCGGGTTCGCCTGAGTCTGTTGAGCCGAAGCTGGTTGGCTTTGAAGCGCAAGACAGAACGATAAAATGACAGTGCTAGCAAGTTGCGATCGCATAGCCCGAAATTCTTCCTAATAGTATGAATTTAAAATTCGTGTTACCTTAGTGCAAAAAAATTTAGTGTTTCATTTCCGGCGTCGTCGTTACCAGCTTGCCGTTTTGAACTCCCTTGGTAGCGATTAGTTTACTGGCAACCTCATGGACCTTGTCGGCGCGGCCGCGAATCACGATGACCTCCAGGCAATTATGCTCATCGAGATGAATATGCAGGCTGGCATTGACCGCCAGCGACGCTTTGTGCTGCAGGTCGGCTAGGAGATCTCCCAAGTGGTGAATTCTGTGGTCGTATACCAGGGTGACGACGCCGATTACGTTAGTATCGCTCTGACCGACTTTTCTTTGGATCAAGTGATCCCGAATAAGATCGCGAATCGCTTCCGAGCGGTTCTGGTAGCCCATGCCGCCGATGCTGAGATCGAATGCGGCCAATAAATCTTCTTCCAATGAAACGCCGAAGCGCGAGAGATGATGCATGGTCCTGTCTCAGCCGAATATGTACTACGAAGCGAAAAATCGTGTCAAGCGGTTCACGACGACGGACCAGGTTCGCGAGTTGGATGCGCAAGTTTCGTGTGTTACGTCTTATGGGCAGTGATGCGATTATTTAATTGCTGCCTTGTCCTAACTACGCTTTTGGTGGGGTGCGGTCGCAACCAACGGATGGACGCGGTTTATGCGCAGCGTTGTCTAAATTGCCATGGCATAAGCGGTCGTGGCGATGGACCGCTGGCAGCCTCTTTGCCTGCTGTGCCACCGGACTTTCGCGACACGGTGGAGCGTAAGAGCAATCCGCAAATTCGTCGGCTGATCGCGGACGGAAAAGGGTTAATGCCAGCGTTCGAGCCGGCGCTGAGTGCTTCCGAAATCAACGACATGCTTCAAATGGTTCGCTTTTTGAGCCGCGAGGGTCGGCAGATTAGCTGGTGGGAAAAGTTCGACGCGCTGGTCGTCGCTCACTGCAGCATCCCTTGGGAAGCGGTGCTGGGTTACGATGAACCCTCGACGGAGAAGAAATTGTGAACGCATTGCGGGGCTGGGGATTCTGCGCAATTGGACTTGCGTTGCTTTTGAGTTCTACGAGTTTAGCCGGTGCCGCGAGCGCACCTCATTCAGTAAAGCTGGTCGAGCGCCGTCAGGTCAATTTACCCATCGATGATTTCACCCTCACCGATCAGGCGGGCAACTCTTTCCAGTTCAAAACGCTGCGCGGAAAAGTTGTGGTCGTCGCTTTCGCATACACGACTTGCGCCGATGTGTGCCCGTTGATTACCGCGGCGTTGCGCCAGGTGCAGAGCAAATTATCCGTTGATGAACGAAAAGCTAGCTATCTACTGACAGTTACGACCGACCCGGAAATCGATTCACCGAAAGTATTAGCGGGTTACGCCAAGCGCTACGGTGCCGAGTTGGACGGCTGGTCATTCCTAACTGGCAGTGAGACGGCTCTTAAGTCGGTTTGGAAAAATTTTGGCGTCGGGGTCAAACGCAAAGGCCGCGGGCTGGTTGATCACACGCCGCTCACCGCCATCGTCGATCGCCATGGAGTGTTGCGGTTTGCCTTTATTAGCCCATCGCCCGATGTGGCGGTAGTTCTCAAAGACATTCGATCGCTGCTAACCGAGCGTTAGCCGGCGTCAAGAATTTGCAATTCCGTTCAGATTCGCCGTTTCCCACGCTAGTACGCCGCTTCGTTGCGGGCGGCGTTTTCGAGTTTGTACGCCAGCCCCATGAACGCGCTATCCGCTTTATTTGCCAAGGTTTTCCGTGCCCCATGCCGGTGTACTATCGGCTTGACAAGGTCGTAGGTTAAAACTAGACTCAAATTCGAAAATTACCAGCGCGAGCAATCATGGCTGTCGATAGCGTTGAACAACTGGAAGCGACGATCAATCGTCTGATCGAAAGCATGAGCGCATGAAAAAAGCGCACGAAGCGATGGAGAAAAAGCTCCAGCAAAAAGACAGCGAGTGGCATCATCTCAAAGGCCAGCTACGCCAGTATGAGCGCGAACGCATTGAATTCAGGGAAAAACTCGACAAAATCATCGGCCAATTTTCCGGCATTGATCTCTCCGACTAAGAGCTAACGGCAATGAAAAAGGCCCTTGAGGTCGAAATCCTCGGTCAGAAACTTACGATCAGCAGCGATGCCGAGGAAGGGCATATGCTCAGAGTTGCCGGCTATGTCGACGGCAAGATGCAGGAGTTGATGCGCGCGTCGAAGTCGCCGGCGAAAAACAACGTAGCGATGTTGGCGGCGCTCAATATCGCGGATGAATATCATCGCTTGAAAGATTCGCATGACGCGATCTTAGCGAGATTGGACCAGCTGTCCAAGAAACTGTCTACGACGATGACTGAGGAGGGTTAAGTCCGGTTAAGGCGACTGATTCTTCTGGCCTATTGTCAGCCAGGAAAATGCCTTAACTGCGGCGGCGTGGAAAGATGAGGGAATGGAGAAAATCGATAGCAATGGATCTAATCCGTTGGGTCTTGTTATTCTTCGATTCGCTGAGAATGCGGCAGTCCGTTACGGCAAGTATTGAAACCAAAACGGCGAACCCGTTGGCAAGAGGAAGTTTAGTTCCAGTTCGGAGCCAAAGCTGCGGACGATTGTCCAGGGGGCTGACTACAGTGAATCGTCGATTGGATCTATAGCCGCACATTTCTCCGTTAGTAAATCCGCTTTCATCTCTCCTGGCCGCTCTGATTTTATACAGGGGCTGTCATGGTAGAGAGCCGAGACAAGTTGCGCCGCGCAACAATTTCTCACCGCCGATCGCTGGCGCAGGCTGACTGCCTTGCTTGGAGCCATTCGATTCAGGCTAGGGTTATTGCGCTATCGCACTACCGTGCTGCTCATTGCGTTGCCCTCTACAGTCCAGTCGAGAACGAAGTCGCTACCCAGATGATTTTGGACGACGCGTTGTCGTCCGGAAAGATGGTTTTTTACCCAAAGCTGAATTCGACTGGGTCGAGTGATTTTGCCCGGGTTCATTCCGTTGCCGACTTCGTTGCTGGAGGTTTCGGTATCCCTGAGCCAGCCGGAACGGATTCAATTCCGCTGGGCGCGTCCAACAATTTGATCGTATTCGTTCCGGGCGTACTTTTCGATCGCTACGGTAACAGGTTGGGGCGCGGCGGAGGTTGGTACGATCGCGTTCTGAGTAAGCTGGGGAGTGTTGGGATTTTCGTCGGCTTGGCCTATGAGTTTCAGGTTGTCGATGACTTGGCGGCGGAAAGTTGGGATCAGAGGGTTCATTTTATTATTACCGAGAAATCCGTAATCGACTGCGGCAGCACGCCGCATGAGTCCAAGGGGATCGGTCGATATATTTGAAGGGGGGTGTTTTTTTTGGATCAGAGTATGGTGTTCGGAGTCATTGGGTTGATTGCCGGAGCGGTTCTCGTTGCGATGGTTGCGTGGATGCGCGCCAAGCAGGCACAGGCGCAGGCTGACGCGGCAAAAAATAGCGCCGCACGGATCATTGACGAAGCGAAAAAAGATGCCACGGCGATCAAGAAAGAAGCGGAGATCCACGCCAAGGATAGTATTCTCAAAGAACGCGGGGAATTCGAAAAGGAGGTGCGCGAGTCCAAGCGTGAATTGCAAAATCAGGAGAAACGCTTAATCGGCAAAGAAGAAGGCGTCGATAAACGAATCGAGGCCGTAGACAAGCGTGATAGCGAGTTGTCGCGCCGCGAGCAGTCGCTCAAGTCGCGGGAGAAAGGTCTCGATGAAAAAGCGCTGGAGTGCGACCGGCAGGTGGACGAAGCGCGCCGCCAGCTTGAGCAAGTTGCCGGCCTGACTCGGGAAGAAGCCAAGAAGAATCTCATCGAGCAAATGGTCGACGAGGCGAAACACGAGTCGGCGAAGCGGCTGCGGGTGATCGAAGAAGAAGCCAAGGAAGAGGCGGTGCGCAAGGGCCAAAAGATCGTCGCTTTGGCGATCGAGCGGTTGGCCGGCGACTTTGTCGCCGAACGTTCGGTGACCGTATTTCCGTTACCCAACGATGAATTGAAGGGTAAGATTATCGGTCGCGAGGGACGCAACATTCGCGCTCTCGAAGCCGCCACAGGTATCGATTTGATCGTCGACGATACGCCGGAGACGGTGGTGATTTCGGGTCATAACCCGATACGCCGCGAGATCGCGCGGTTGTCATTGGAGAAATTGGTTTCCGACGGCCGTATCCATCCGGGGCGAATCGAAGAGGTGGTGCGCAAATCCGAGCAAGAACTCGAAGAGTCGATCAAAGAGGCCGGCCAAAAGGCGATCTTCGATGTCGGCGTGCACGGTGTACATCCTGAGATCATCAAGCTGCTTGGGCGGCTCAAGTACCGTTACAGCTACGCGCAAAATGTCTTGCTGCATTCGATCGAAGCGGCGTTTATTTGCGGCGCTATGGCGGCGGAGTTAGGTCTGAATGAGAAGCAGGCGCGGCGCGCGGCGCTGCTGCACGATATTGGCAAAGCCGTGGACCACGAAGTCGAGGGGTCGCACGCGATCATCGGCGCCGAATTGGCGCGCAAGTACGGTGAGTCGCCAAAGATCGTCAATGCAATCGCCGCCCATCACGAAGACGTGCGTGCGGAGACGATCTTGGCGCCGTTAGTTGACGCCGCCGACGCGCTCTCCGGCGCCCGGCCCGGCGCGCGCCGAGAAATTATGGAGACCTACACGCGTCGACTGGAAGAGCTCGAAAAAATCGTCAACGAATTCAAAGGCGTGGAAAAATCCTACGCCGTGCAAGCCGGTCGGGAAATCCGCATCATGGTACAACATGATTTGGTTTCCGACGATGAAGCGGCGCGCATGGCGCGTGACGTGGCGCGCAAAATCGAAAATGAGATGACCTATCCTGGCCAAATTAAAGTGACGGTCATTCGCGAGATGCGCGCGGTGGATTTTGCCAAGTGATTGAAAGGAAGTAATGGCGCTCGTGGCTCGTGTTCGTCACGGATTAAGTGCGGGCGCGGTTCACGAGCGCCAGTTGCATGCGCATTTTAATTTTAGGCGATGTGATGGGACGGCCTGCGCGGCGCGCCGTGCGGGATCTCGTCCCATCGCTGATCAAGCAGGAAGAGTTAGACCTGGTGATTGCCAACGCCGAGAACTCAGCCGGCGGTATGGGCGTCGACATCAAAAGCGCCAAGGAACTGTTATCCGCCGGCGTCAACGTGCTCACGTCGGGCAATCACATCTGGAAAAAAAAAGAGATCTATTCCTACCTGGACGAACATAGCCACTTGATTCGGCCGGCCAACTTTCCCGCTGGGGCACCCGGCAAGGGCTGGCATGTTTGGCGCCATAACAGCTTTAGTGCTCTGGTGATCAATTTGCAGGGACGGGTCTTTATGCCGAACCACGTGGAAGATCCGTTTCGTTGCGTCGATGAAATTCTTAAACAGCAGGGTGCGCAATCTCCAGTCATCATCGTCGACATGCATGCCGAAGCGACTTCGGAAAAAAACGCCATGGGTTGGTATCTCGACGGCAGAGCATCGGTGGTATTTGGCACGCACACCCATGTGCAGACCGCGGATGACCGGATTCTCCCCGACGGCACGGCGTATATCACCGATGTCGGTATGTGCGGCCCCTTCGATTCTGTCATCGGCATGGAGAAAGAAACGGTTATCCGCGGCTTTATCACCCAGCTGCCGAGGCAGTTCGAAGTCGCTGAAGACAACGTCGTTCTCCAGGGGATTATCGTTGACGTCGACGAAGCTAGCGGCAAAGCACGCGCGATTCGTCGGCTGAGACAGCATTGGGAAGCCCAGCATTGATGATGGCGGATTTGCAAAGCCAACTCGAAATCATCAAACGCGGCGCCGTCGACGTTCTTCCCGAGGAAGAGCTCGTCGCCAAGCTCAAGAAAGGGCCGGCCGCTGCGCGTCAAAGCGGGCTTCGATCCGACCGCGCCGGATTTGCATCTGGGCCATACTGTGTTGATCCAGAAAATGAAGCAGTTCCAGGAGCTCGGTC
>CAVYTU010000015.1:0-1000000 GCA_963771465.1 uncultured delta proteobacterium | reverse complement strand
GCGGTGATCCATCGGCAAAAAATCCGCAAATTCGAAGGCGACACCGCAAAAGCTTATGGGCAAATCGTCCTCGAAGACGAGATCCACGAAAAGACCCGCGCCAACGAGGACAAGAAACGGGCTCATGCCGAGGCCTTTATCAATCGCTTTCGCGCCCAGGCGTCTAAAGCCAAGATGGTCCAGTCGCGCATCAAAATGCTCGAACGGCTGCCCAAACTCGACGACCTTGCCGCCATCGAGTCTTTGGATTTCGAATTTAGACATGCGCCATTTGCCGCTAAAACCTTGCTTGAGGCGCGCGATATTTCGTTTGGCTACAGCGCCGACCATCTCTTATTTCGGCAGATCAATCTGACCATCAACGCCCGCGACCGGTTCGCCGTGATCGGTAACAACGGCAAAGGCAAATCGACTTTGTTAAACGTACTGTCCGGCGGGCTCAAACCGGTGACGGGCGAGATCAAGGCTCACCCCGATATGAAACTGGGATACTTCGGCCAAACCAATATCCAACGGCTCAATCCCAAGTTGACCATCGAACAGGAAATCGAACACACCAATCCGGCGCTGACCCGCACCCAAGTGCGAAACATTTGCGGCACCATGATGTTCGGCGGCGATTTGGCTCTAAAGAAAATTTCCGTATTGTCGGGCGGTGAAAAAAGTCGAACCCTCTTGGGAAAGATCCTCGCCCATCCATCGAATTTACTTTTGCTCGACGAACCCAACAACCACCTCGACATGGAATCCATTGACGCCCTGACCGAGAGTTTACAAAACTTCCCCGGTGCTTTGCTGATCGTAACTCACAACGAAGGGATTCTGCGCGCTCTAGCGACCAAACTTATTGTCTTTCATCGCGGACGAGTGGACGTCTTCGACACCGGTTATGATGAGTTCTTAGAAAAGATCGGCTGGGAGGATGAAGGCTACAGTAATGGCAAGAGCAACGGAGCGCAGAAAAAGCCGACGACGCGAAGTAATCACAACGAGAAAAAAGAGCGTGAAAAAGCCGAGCGCAAAGAAAAAGCGCGCATCGAGAAGCTCGAATTACAGATTATCAAAAGTGAAGACACGTTAAAGAAATACCACGAGCAACTCGTGCTCGAAGCCAATCGGAACAATCTCGCTCAGATGCGCGAGCTGTCGACGAAAATCAGCCAGGTAAAACGGGAAATCGAGGATTTGTATAGTCAGTATGCAGAGTAGAATTCAGCCTTGCAATGGAGCTTCGTTGCCAAGCGCGTAAGAACCTGCTCCGTAGTTTGAAGTGGGATCACGGAAAAGCCCCCTACGCGATGCGGTTGGGATTTTTACTTGACTCCGACTCGCCGACTTTACTAGGTTCATTTTGACCGGCGGCTCGGAGTAGCTCAAGTAAGAGCTGCATTACCGACTTGTGGGAGGATGCCATGTTGGTCGACAAGCGCGCCTTAATTCTTTTACCAATTCTCCTGCTGTGCGAGTTCTCAAGCCTAGCCAGCTCATTTGCGGATACTCCTTTCTACCAGGGCAAGACAATTACTGTCGTCCAGAGCACGGAACCTGGCGGGTCGGGAGATTTGCGCACTAAAGCGGTTACCTCGGCGCTCGCCAAGCATATCCCCGGAAATCCGACCATCTTGATGCAATACATGCCGGGCGGCGGTGGCATCAAAGCAGCAAACTATATGTTTAAGAGTGCGCGGACAGACGGACTCACGATTGGCAGAATCGGTCCCGGTCACGTCCAAAGCGCGGTGATGCGCGACCCCGGCGTAAGCTTTGACATCGACCAATTCGTCTACATGGGCTCGCCCATCAGCCGCTGGGCCAGTGTGTTTTACACCCGCAAGGAACTCGGATTGACCAACTTGGAGAAACTCCAGTCCCATGGACGGTTGAGAATCGGCGCGCAGTCGGTGGGACATCCGGTTTATGTGCGCGGACGATTGGTGGCTTGGATGCTCGGATTGAAAGATCCCGCATTCGTTACCGGTTATTCAGCTCCGGAAATGGAAGTGGCGTTCCGACAAGGCGAGACCGACGCCCAGGTGGAAGATCCCAGTGACGACGAGATCAAGACTGAGTTCGCTCATTTTCATTTGGTTTTCCACACGCCCAACCAGTACAAACATCCGCACCCGCGTTTCCGCTCGTTGCCTCACATTGTCGATCTCGCAAAAACTGAGAGGGAACAAAAGCTGCTTGCGCTGTTTCAGGTCTTCAGAGCGGTCGGTGATTCTTACGTGTTGCCGCCCGGCACGGCGCGGGAGCGAGTGGAAATATTGCGCGAGGCGATGCGCCGGGCGCTTAAAGACCCTGAGTTTTTCCAGCGCTTCAAGACATCTTTTGGTGTCGATGCGACGCCGCTATTTCCCGAAGAGCAGCAAAAGATGGTCAAGGGAGCGCCGCGGGAGACTGAAATCCTTGATCTCTACAAGGCACTGGCGGGCCCCGGCCCTCTGCCGACGCGCTAAATCAAAATTCATCCGAGCTCTAAGGAGGAGTCAAAAATGTTTGCGAAACTGAAACATGTGGCGATCGTGAGCGACCGATTTACGCTGCTCGGCAAGTTCTATCAAACGATCTTTGGCATGAAGTCGTCTACGTCCGCCACCACCGAACCGCGCGGCGCCGCCACCGTCGGCGACGGTTACGTCGGTCTAAACATCAACTCGAGAAGCCCGGGGCGACAAAGCGGTCTCGACCATTTTGGTTTCGAAGTCGAGGATGTTGAGACTGTGTTCGCGCGCTTGAAAGCCAAATATCCGAAAATAAAAGTTCTGCAGCGGCCTGGCGGCAGATCATTCGCCGGCATCAGCACCCATGATCCTGCCGGCAACGTTTTCGATCTGTCGAAAGGCGTGGGCAACCGGCGCGGCGTGTACGAGGAAGGCGAGTGGCAGCAGCCGCGTCACCTCAACCATTTGGCGCTGCGCGCGGTGAATCCTGAGAATCTCGCGGAGTTCTACACGGAAGTTTTTGAGCTGCAAGCTTTGGAAAAACCGGCCGGTGATGCCAATTATTATCTGAGCGACGGTAGGCTGACGTTCACGATTATGCCGTGGGATATTACCGATTTTCTTGGCTCAGGGATCGAGCGGCCGGCATTGGACCACTTGGGATTTCATGTGGAAAGCATTCAGGCTTTGCAAAATGATCTTAACGCATTGGCCGAGAGCGATCCGTCCCTCGCACCCAGGCGAGCGCGCAAAGCTCCCGAGGGCGACGCGCGCCAGCGACTTTTCACCACCTGTCCTCATGGCATGTACCATCTCGCCGATCCCGACGGCGTCCTGATCGATGTGACGGACAAGCCCGAGGGCACTCCGGGAAACATTTAGTTCGAGTGAGAAGTCTAAGGGAGCGAGGCGCGATCCTTCCGTTGTAAGCCAAGCACATCGTTACCGATCGAGCAATCGTCAGTAGAGCCCTTGGAACGGCTTGCCAACCAGGCAAATGACTTTGCGACCGCAGCGTCGGTTCTTCACCACTGAGTTTGATACCGACGTGAATCTCAGAATTTCTGACAGACAGGTGACCGGCAGCAGACTCAAAATTTCGGCAGCGCAGCCCGAGCTTGTTCCGAGTACTTCGACATCGCCGCAAAATCTTCCAGTGTGACCGTGATATTACCGCTCGACTCGTGTTGTAGAGTAAGAAGAGTCGTCCCGTCATTCCAAAACATCGATCGGGTATCGCCGAGAGCTGGCCCGTAGTTCTTGGTGGTTTCTGTGACGAGCTGTTCCCACCCGCCTGATCCGAAATCGAGATACTCGATCATGATGAGCGCCAATCGACCGGTGCTGAATACTACTCCCATATCGATCGCTCCCTCAGGCAGAGCGCCGGAGTAACTGTAAAAATTGCCATCATAACCGTTGTTGCCGATAGGGACGCCTTTTTTGCTAGCGGTGAACGGAGACTCATCGTCACCTAGCCGGAGGTTGGCGAAATTTCTCTCGATCGGTCGAAGCGCGTTGGGTTTGGGTTGAGGCGAATTCGTATTCTGAGGTCTTTTGGGACCGATCGCCTCCAAGTGGACAGTACCCTTTGCGTCCCTCCATTGGGTGACTTGGGTGAACGCGGGGGTTGAGAAAAAAACCGCGAGAAGCACGAAAGGAAAAATGGTGAAGCGCATTTGGCCTCATCCTTTCTTAGTGTCACGGCTGGCGCTGCTGCGAATTTCAAATCCTTCGCAGCTGACCCAACTGAAAGCGAATGGCAGAAATCAACAGACCGCCGCTTTTATTTCACAAAGCGCTGCGACGGCGTTAAGCGGCCCACTGATCAATGAGCTTGATCTGCAATCGTTCGTCCTTTTCTGTTCTGACCTCGGCGGACGGCTGCATCGAAAGGACCGGACACGGAGCATTTCGCACTATTCGTTCGGTAATGCTTCCGCCGAACAGACGCCTGAGACTCGATCCGCGGCTAGTCATTACGATTAAATCGCATTGTTCTTCTTTGGCCGCGGCCATGATTTCTTCGACGACTTTCCCAAGCCTTACAAGAGGTCTGATCTTGACCACATTCAGGAGATCGGGCTGGATCGTTTGCTCGAGGAACCGCAGCACAAGCTGCTTCTTGGACTCGAAAATGTTTTCAACGCTGGTCTCATGCCGAACATTCATCGGAGTTTCCAGCGGAAAAGGCACGGCTTCACCATAACCACCCGCAAAGTGCTCCTTAAATGATTCTGGGTGAATGACGTGACAGAGAATGACCTCGGCGTGATGATCCTTGGCGAGGGAACTGGCATATCCGATAGCCGGCACGGAAACACTGGAAAGATCGATAGGGACGAGAATTTTCTTAATCGTAATCATAATTCACCTTCCCTTCTGTCTTAATAACAAATAGCAATCTCAATGCCAAAGAGGGGATCAACGCAACTATTGGATTTTTGGCGACTGTTTCCGGATTATCCCGACAAAGAAGTGTTTTTATGAAGGAAGTTTCCTCCAAGGCTCCATACTTCGATCGGTGATTGCTTGATCACCGCGCAGTTGGCGGTGTGAGCACGTGATTTCCTTTGTTGATTTGTCAAAGACTGACTCGGCGCGAGAGTTCTAGGATGCGCCAACGATTGTAGGATATCTCTGCTCGACAGCGCCAGGGAAGAGCAAGGCAATATCAAATCATCAATGCCTGCGACGAATTCCGATTTCCTGACTATTTCGTATTCTCTTTGGGAAAACCGAAGGCTTCAACGGCCATCGCCATCCACTTGTCGGAATTATGAAAGTCGGCGAAGCCATTGACGCAAAGTTTTTTGCCCTGAAGCGATTTCGACATGTTGCTTCCCGGGTAGTGAATGGAACCCACGAACTCTTGTTTGTCAATTACGTCTTGACCCTCCGCACTGGCCTCGTGCTCGAGATAAAGTAGCGCGGCGTAGGGATGCTGAGCTGAGGCGAGCACGGTTTCCAAAGCTGTGAGCCGAACCGGCACCGGTTCGACCATTTTGAATTGCAGCACGCCGGTCGGGTCTTTGGCCATCGCTCTCATGACAGATTGATAATGGGTGCCGGAATGAATCGCATATTCACCGGCCAGTATGGAGCTCAAAGCACGGCTATGGCCGCGCGACCAGATCGGATTTTGCTCGCGCAAGCCCCTGGCGTACTTCAACATCCACTCCAAACCCAGGCCTTCTTGCGGGCAGGCCGGATAGGCGGCGAAGGGGTGGGGTCGCATGTCGACCAAAAATTTTCTTCCTTTGAACTCAGGTTTGAGAAAATCATCCCAGCGATTTGGCACCTTGTCGGCTGAAATCAAATTCTTATTGTAGCCGACCACCGAGATTGCGCTCCCGAGCGCGGCGAAGGAGCGCTGCTTAGGATCGATCATCTTGGGCGGCATGCGCAAGACGCCATTTTCGGCCATGCCGAGGAGATCGAATTTTTTCCCAAAGGGAATGTATTCCGGATAGAATTCCGTGGAGGCGTGAACGACATCGTAATCATTCCGCGCGCCGGCCTTTAACTCCATAATGAAGCGCTGCGCGCCGTCGGGACCGGTGACCTCGACCATATCGATTTTCAGGTACGGGTATTTTTTCTTAAAGCTCGCCATCATCGGCGCATAAGCGGCGGGATCCAATCCGCTCAGAATTTTAACGCTCCCTTCTTTCCTTGCATTGGCGACAATGGCATCGCGCGAGGTCTCGAAAATAAAGCCCTTGGCTTCCGCTTCTTTCTTCGCCTTCAACAAAGCGCCGCTGGATTCGCCGGCCGAACCGATGGTAGCAAAGCCGAAACATCCAAAGAGAAGAAACGATAGGACTCGCGTGCATGAAACCATTTTCATATGCGACCTCCGCAACATGAGAAGCTCCTTCGACAGGTGCACCCAAGTTATTACTTTGAAACTCTGTCCGCAATGCACTTCAAACAACCCTTGCGCATGCCAACCGATCGGCGATATGGATTCGGCAAACGTAATCATCGGCGGCCAGGGTTAAGCGAAAGGAGCGCAGCAGCATGCTCAGCGCGGAAGAGAATGAGATATTGACGAGAACCGGTCCGGGCACGCCCATGGGAGAGCTGCTCAGGCGATTTTGGTTGCCGGCTCTACTTCCCGATGAACTGCCAGCTTCAGACTGCGCGCCGGTTCGAGTTCGATTGTTATCGGAGGATTTGGTGGCGTTTCGGGATACGGATGGCAAGCTGGGTCTGATCGATGCCTACTGCGCGCACCGGCGCGCTCATCTATTCTTTGGCCGAAACGAGGAGTGCGGCATTCGCTGTATTTACCACGGTTGGAAATATGACGTGGACGGCAACTGCGTGGACCTGCCGACGGAGCCGCCGGAATCGAACTTTAAAGACAAGGTGAAATTGACATCCTATCCGCTGCGCGAACATGGCGGCATCTTATGGGCGTACATGGGGCCCAAGAAAAATATTCCCCAACTGCCCAAGCTAACCTTCACCCAGGTTCCCGCGGCCCATCGGTTTGTCATCAAACGCTTCCAGGAATGTAACTATGCGCAGGCGCTGGAAGGCGGCATAGACTCGGCTCACACGAGCTATTTGCATACCACCCTCGACTTCTATCGGCGCACAGAATCTTATCTCGAAAAGGCCAAAGCGCTGCGCGCGAGATTTGAAAATGATCCGCAAAACCTCAAGGCGGAGGATTTAGATTTTCTTTTTCGCACCCTGGACAAGGCGCCGCGAGTCATGGCCAAGAATACCGATTACGGTCTCATGGTCGCGGCGCAGCGGAACCTGGGCGATCAATATTACTGGCGCTTCAATCAGTTTTTGCTGCCCTTCTATACGATGCCGCCGCGCAGCCCGGGCGGTCATGCTTTCGTGCCGATCGATGATCAGCACTGTTGGGTTTGGACCTTCGGCTGCAAACTCGATCGGCCCTACACCGTCGACGAGGTTCTCGGCATGAAGCGCGGCACGGTGAGCGGGCCGTTCGGAGCGGAAGTGGACGACAACTATTTTCCGCTGCACAACAAGTCCAATGACTTCTTGATCGATCGCAAAGTGCAGCGATCCTATAACTTCACCGGTATCGTCGGCACCGGCAATCAGGATATGGCAGCTCAGGTGTGTATGGGACCGGTCACCGACAGGACCAAAGAACAACTGGGGTAACCGACGTTGGCATCATCGAAATGCGCCGTCTACTGTTAAATTCAGCCAAAGACCTCTGCGAAGGGAAAGAGCCTGCGGCCGCGCACAACGCCGACGCCTTCTCCGGTGTCCAGGGAGTGTCGTTGGTTCGAAGCTGCGATATATCTTTGGACGAGTGCGTTAATGACGCCATCGATAGCTTTGGTAAGACACGTAGACGGACCCAAGAGCTGACAAAATCGAGTGATTGAATCCAGCCATCCGACAAGCTGGTGAAAGTCTTGAAAATTTTAGAAAGCAGCGCGGTGCTTTGCTACAATGAGGAAAAAGCTGGGCATTGTGGGAAAATACTTTTATTTCAGATCACCAGCGCGTAAGCATCCCCGCCAAAAATTTCCGTGAAGGCAAGTGGGAAGCGAAGAGATGCCGCAGGATTTCTCTCCTTGACAGCTCCCTTGCTGTGCCATAAACGACGTTTGTCAGACTTATGAAAATCACAACCGCGGCAATTCTTGATGAGTGCGCAAGGAGGAAACATGTTTCGCGTAGACGTCGATGCTCATATAGACGAATCGGAAGCTACCTGGGAATACCTCGATGATGGCGCGCGCCGCTTCAAGCCGGTCACGCTCGATCCGGGCGCTGCGACGGCGCCGGGTGATAGCCGGCCGCACCGCCTCTGGCTCATTGACGGCACCATCAGACTCAGACGCTGGCGCGATGACCAGCGAACCGGAACTGTGCAGGCGACCCGCGAGCTCTTGGATGTCGAAGCCCGAATACGCCACATGGACGAGTTGCGCGTCGACGTGCAGGTTCTTTACCCGACTCTTTTCCTTCACGCTTTCACCGCTCGACCTGAAATCGACGTAGCGCTTTGCAAGTCTTACAATCGCTGGATCGCCAATGCCACGGAGAAGAGCCGCGGGCGGCTGCGCTGGGTCGCGGTTTTGCCGCTGCTCGACATCGACAAGTCAGTGGAAGAGCTGCGCTGGGCGAAGGATCACGGCGCCTGCGGCGTATTCAAGAAAGGTATCGAATGCGGCGACCGCGCCGCCAGCGATCCATACTTCTTCCCGGTCTACGACGAGGCGAGCCGCCTCGACCTGCCCATCTGCATCCACAATGCGACGGGGAACGTCGAGTCCGCCACCGCGGAAGGATCCGGGCTGGGAGGAGGAATGGTTGCCATCGCAGCGTTCAGCGCGCTCGCCGAGCATGGCATTCCGGATATGTTTCCGAAACTCAGAGTGGGATTCATCGAAACCGGCGCTTCCTGGGTGCCGTATCTCTATGCCGATCTGGTGGCAAAAAAACTTCGCCGAACGTTTCTTCCCATCGACTTCAAGGAAGACTTGTTCCGCCGCAACCGCTTCTATGTCGCATGCCAAACCAACGACGATCTTCCTTACATTCTAAAGTACGGCACCGAGGACAGCTTAATGATCGGCACCGACTATAGCCATGCGGACCAGTCCGCGGAGATCCAGGCTCTCGACGTTATCGAGCAGCGCGCCGAAAAAGGAGAAATCTCAGCGTCGGTTGCGCGCAAGATCCTCGACGATAATCCGCGCAGATTCTACGGGCTCTAGGCGAACATTGGGGCCGGCGGAACTTAGTCGATCGAAGCCGCAACGGGCGAAAACAATTTTAATTGGCAGCGATTTAGCGGACTAAAACCATATCGTCACCTTCACGGCAAGCGTTTTTTGCCTTCCACAGCCGATCCGCAATCGTCCATCATGACAATGGTAACCAACCACCCAGTCATTCCGATCTGGGTGAAGGTGGCGTACTCCGCTTTCGTGGCGCTCGTTGTGCCGTTCTACTGGGTAACTTATAGCCCGTGGAACTTTCTCTATTTTTGCGACATCGCGTTGCTCGTTACCGCCGTGGCGATCTGGATCGAAAGCCCGCTGCTGGTCAGTATGCAGGCGCTCGCCATTACGGTCCTTCAGATGATCTGGGTGGCCGATTTTCTCTGTCGGCTCATTGCCGGCGTGCACATCACCGGCGTCACAGCTTATATGCTCGATTCGAGCATCCCGGTTTTTCTCCGGGCACTCTCGCTATTTCACGGCTGGTTGCCCTTCTTTCTATTGTGGTTGGTGTCGCGGTTGGGCTATGACCGGCGAGCGCTTGGCGCACAGTCCGTAGTCGCCATCGTGGTCTTGCTCATTTCCTACCTTTTCGCGCCGGCGCCGCCACCTTCCGCCGATCACCCCAACTGGGCGGTCAACATCAATTACGTCTACGGACTCGATGACAAGCATCCGCAGACGATGATGTCGCCACGGCTGTGGTTACTGTTCCTCATGGCCGTGGCCGTGGCGATTTACTTGCCAACCCATTTCGTGCTGCGCCGTCTCTTCAAAGCGCCATCCTCGCGCTAAGTTTGCCGGCACCGCCGAAATGTCGCTGAAACTTTCAGTCGCCGAACTGACGTTCCTCGATTTCCAGAACATCCTTGTGGAATGGCTCCGCGCCAATCCCTTGGTAAACGAATAAAGCTTAGCTACTTGATAGGTTTGTCTTCTCATTGATCTAGACTGGAGTCTCGCGGAGGAAAATCATGCGCTACGAGTTGTATTATTGGCCTGGCATACAGGGACGGGGAGAATTTGTTCGGCTCGCCTTGGAAGACGCCGGCGGGGATTACGTCGATGTCGCGCGGCGACCGCGCGGCATGGCGGCGATGTCACGCTTTATAGAAAGCCGATCAGTCAAACTACCGCCGTTCGCGCCGCCGTTTTTAAGAGCCGGCAAGCTGGTCATCGCCCAGACCGCGAACATTTTATTCTTCCTCGGCCCGCGCCTTGGCCTCGCGCCGAAACAAGACGCCGGCCGTCTTTGGGCGCATCAATTGCAGCTCACCATCGCCGATTGGGTCGGCGAGGTTCACGACAGCCATCATCCGGTTGCGGGCAGCTTGTATTACGAAGAGCAAAAGCGCGAAGCCAAGCGGCGCGCGGCGAATTTCAGGGCCGAGCGTCTGCCGAAGTTCCTGAGTTACTTTGAGCAGGTCTTGGAACGGAACGGCAGCCGCGTGCTCGTCGGCAACGCGGTGTCCTATGTCGATCTCTCGCTGTTCCAGATGATCGAAGGGTTGCGCTACGCCTTTCCACGCGCGATGACCAAGCAGGAACGCAAACATCGACGCGTGATCGCGCTGCATGACCGAGTCGCAGCGCGCCCGCGGCTCGCCGCACTATCTCGCGTCCGAGCGGCGCTTGCCGTTTAATCAGGAAGGGATCTTTCGCCACTATCCAGAGTTGGATGACCGGCCGTGACGTGAGCGCCGCGAAAACCGGTTTCGCTCTCTGACGAGGGCGGTGTCCGCTTTTTTTAACTAGAAATATTACCGCGGTTGCTTTATCGTTCACCATGAGTTGACAAGTTAGGAGACATTTGTGGGTTCAGTTTTTATCAGTTACCGAAGGGAAGATACCGAGGGTCAAGCCAGAGCGTTGTTCCAGGATCTGGTGGCCAGGCTGGGCCGGGACTCGGTGTTTATGGACGTGGACAGCATTGGCTTAGGACGGGACTTCCGCGCGGTCCTTCAGGAACGGCTGGCGACTTGTGATGTGATGTTGGCGCTGATTGGACGGGACTGGGTTGATGGCAAGGACAAGGCAGGTCGGCGCCGACTCGACAATCCCGGCGATTTCGTGCGCATAGAGATCGCCGCGGCGCTCAAGCGCAATATTCCGGTCACACCGCTGCTGCTGCACGGCGCGCAAATGCCCACCGCCGAACAATTACCCGAAGACCTTAGCGACCTGCCGTACCGCAATGGCTTCGAGCTCAGCCACAACCGTTGGGATTCCGATGTCCAGGAGTTGTTCAAGCGGTTAGGTCTGGTCACACGAAATGACACGCCGTCAGGCGCCAAGGCCGATTCAGCCGCGCCGACGCCACAACCCGCGAAGAAGCCTTGGCTCGCAATTGCCGGAGCGGGTGCGGTCGCGATCGCCGTCGCGGTCGGTGGATTTTTGTATTACGAAAAAATTTCTCAAGAAAAATTGAAGGCCGAAATCGAAGCTCGCTTTGCCGCTGCCAACAGTGAAGCGAACAAACTCAGTCCTGACGCGGAAAATGCTAGAGCAAACGCTGCGGCTGGTAAAGGCAAGCTTTCAGCCGACGCTCCGAAGGTGGCCGCGGCGCCGCCGTCGACCCCGAAGAATCTACCCGACTCATCGCCGATCGAGAGAAAACCCGCGAACTCGGGTCTTGTCGATAAGCGCGGCGGGCAGGAGAATACGCACAATTTTAATTCATCCGATTTCCAATTGAAGATAAGTAATCGCGGGTAGTTACATGCCCAGTCCATTTAGAGTGGACAATTTGGATCTCAGCAAGGATTTTTCCATCGATTTTCAAATTAGATCGACCAAAAATGGCGGTTCGACCCGCTACGGCATCGCTTGGAATTACAGTCCCGATGATTTTCTCCTGTTTACTCTCCACTCTACGAATGGAGCAGGATATTATTCGATCGGCCCCGGAAGAAGCCGAACCTACGCGCCGTGGTCACGGTTTTCAGAAGGAGATATAAGCATCAATGGCGAAAACGGTTTCGACACCCTGCAAATGACCAAGAGCGGAAGCGCCCTGGTTTTTGTGATCAATGGCAGAGAGGTGTGGAGAACAACTAACCATCGATTGAATTCGAATCAATTTGCTTTTTGGGTGGCCGATATCTCAGAGGCATTGATAAAATCATACACAGTGCGTCAGTAGCTTACACTGAGAGTATTTCAAACGAGTATGAATCTCACCGACGAACTTCGTAAGCTCGCCGAGCTGCACCAAGAAGGACATCTTAACGATCAAGAGTTCGCGGATGCGAAGCGGCGTCTTATTGCCGAGAGCCGCGACGAACCGCCCACGCCATCAACGACCTCCGAAGCATCAGTTCAATTCGCCGAGAAGAGCTATCGATCGAGCCGTTGGTCGTCCGGCAATTTCTTTTTTCGGGACATTTTGACCTTGGCGAGCGATGGCATGGTATTCCGAAAGGGCGCGTTGATCGGCTCCAGCGAGGAACGCATCAACTATCGCGCTGTAGCTTCAGTTCGGATTAACAATGGCATTTTCCTATCCGATGTATGCATCGAAACCTCCGGCGGGAGTCAGCCGATTTTTGTGAACGGGTTGTGGAAGTCCGAAGCCACTGAGATTCAGGATACGATTCGCGCATTCCAAAGAAGAGGCTAGCCGGGCGCCGTGCGTGCCTTTGCCGCCAGTATGACGTTTAAGTTTGACTGCCGACCTGAGATTCGGCTTTTTCGAGGCACTCTCGTATTTTTTGGGCAGCGATCCGGACATGGTCTCGGATATAGGAGGTGTGATCACCAGGGAGCTTATGGACTTCAATCTCTCCTTTCAACAGACCCTCCCAACCCAGATTCGGGCTGCTCTGGTACGTTTCTTCGTTGATCAACAAAGTCACCTTGCCGAAGTACGGTTTCGGGCGGTAACTATAGATGGTCCGGGTATAGCTTCTTTGAACATATTCAACGTCCCGACTCCGGGCTTCGTTCATCAGGCTCTGTTGAATCTGTGGTAGTTCGGCAAAGACCGTGCTTCCTTTCTTCAGGAAATAACTTACTTTCCCCTTCCCGTTGAGCGCCCGTAATCGCTCGCGGTGAATGCCCAGTCTTTCGACATAGTAATTGCCGCGGAAGCGATCAAGAAAGAAACCAATGTGTCCACGAAAGAAACGCATGCGCTTACCAAAATCCATCGACGCATCGGGTCGCGGCGTATCCATTAGAATTAACGCAGCAAGCTTTTGCCCTTAGCTGCGTAGCTGCTGCGCGATTTCATAAGCGATGAGTCCGCCGCCACATTCTCCGAGCACCGTGTAAGGTCCTTCAGCCTGAAGCGATCGAATCTCCGCAAGATAGTCGCGAGCCATCTCTTCAATGGTTGCGTGCGATGCCTCTTTCCCGTCGGCGCTGCGTGGCCTCAAGCCATAAAAGGGATACTCCGGTCCGACGTGATGCGCTAACCGAGCGTACACAAAAAATTCTCCCCCTCCGCCTCCAACACCACCGGGACATACGAATATCGGTCTATGACTGCCGGGTTGTATCGGCACTAGGTAGGACCACTCCGTACTTCGATCGCTTTTTTCCTCCTTTTGGTTCTTCAGTAAGAGATCGCGTTCATGAGGTTCCATTCCTGCCACTAAACACTTGGTGATATAGACTGACATTTCCGCCACCGTGGGAGCATCTACCAAGCACTGAAGGTCCACGTCCACGTTGAAGGGCTTGCTGAGGATCGCGTAACGTTTCTTGCCTTGGGTACCTCTCAAGCGATGAAAAACATGTTCATGGCGATACTCAACGGCGCATCACTTTTTCCGTACGAAGTAAGGCAAAAAGGGCTGGATGAATTGGTCGCGTTGATGCGCTGCGAAGAGATCACGATAACCGTCATGGGCGCGTCGCTTTTCCGCTCGTTTGTCGATGTTCTCGGTGACGCGGATACGTTTCCCAATCTTCGTTTGATACGCCTCGGCAGTGAAACCATACAAGAGCGGGATGTCGAACTATACAAACGACATTTTCCTCCGCACTGTCTGCTCGTGAACGGCTTGGCTTCCGGTGAAACGCAAACGATCAGGTTCTACTGCATGAATCACGACACGGTTACTACAGGGCCAATTGTACCGGTGGGTTATCCCGTGGAGGACAAGACAATCTTGCTTCTTGATGACGATGGGAAGGAGGTCGAAGCCGGCCAGGTTGGAGAGATTGTCGTCATGAGCCGTTATCTCGCCTCGGGATACTGGCGTCGGCCGGAGCTGACAAATGCCGTCTTTCGCCCCGCAGATGCTCCGGGAGGACCGCGTTCATATTACACCGGCGATCTCGGCCGGATGAATCCGGATGGCAGTCTCGTGTGCCTAGGACGAAAAAACGCCCGAGTTAAAATCCGCGGTCATGGCGTCGATCTGATCGAGATCGAGATGGCGCTGGGAAGCTTGGATAGCGTGAAGGAAGCTGTGGTGATGACGCACCAGAACCATGCCGGGTATGACTATTTAATAGCTTATATTGTCCCAGCCAATTTTCCTGGCCCGACAAACATGACCTTGCGCCAGGCGCTGGCAGAAACTCTGCCAGATTTCATGATCCCATCGACGTTCGTGGTTCTAGGAGCTTTGCCGAGGACAACTTCCGGAAAGATAGACCGCCAGGCGCTGCCCGCACCGGGTCGTCCGTACCGTGATAACAGCCGTCCCGCTACGTTACCTCGAACACCGATGGAAAAAACCATTGCTGGCATATGGTCGGAAATTCTCGAGCACGAGGCTGTCGATGTCCATGACCATTTCTATGACCTTGGCGGCGAATCTTTGCAGGCCATGCGAATCATGGCCCGCATTCGCCTATGCCCGTTGGGGGCATATCAACTACGGCGACGATCGCCGCCAACGTTTGCAGGCACTCGCAAAGATCCAGCGCGCGCTTGGGCGCAATGAGGTCGTCCATCTATCCATACGCGGATTTTCTCAAGGCGAGCCGCAGTTCGAGATCCCATTTTTCTACGGAAAGTTTTTTCTCGATGGGCGGCTGATTGAGACCATCGAATATTTAGAGGCGCTAGTATTACCCTGCTTCGCCCTGTCGGATGAGCGGGGTCGGTTCGTTATCCGCTTGTATCCTGCGGAGCCGCCGAGAAGAGCGGAGATGATGTCTGGATTCGGACAACGCTACGCCGGTTATTTACGAGACCATCCCGAGTTTGCCCAAATCTGGAAAAACGTCGCCCAGAAACGAAAGGAATGGTGACGCGGATAAGCGTGAATTAACTCGCCGCATCGATTTTTCGGTCGTCGCGTTTGAGTATTGAATTATTCTTGGTCGACTCGACCACAATTGCTACAGCCGCATCGGAACGGGCTCAAAACTTTATTTGTGATTCTAGAGTTAACTAGCGCCTCAAATATTAAGCCTTGTGCAAGGCCGACCCAAGAGTGGCCATCAGCGTTCCGATGTCTGCCACACTATCTAGCCCGAGAACCAAGCCTACGCTGTGCTCTATGTCGTCCGGGCGCAATTGACTGCACGCACAGTCGCGGTACTTAGTTAGTAACTCGTCGTCGGTCAGCGGCAGAGCTGGGTCGCCGCGCGGGATGTCTACGCGTGCGCCGTAGCTTCGGCCGTCGGTCGTCCGGATCGTTACTGGATTGCCGACGAACTCGGTGTCTGGGCCGACGTCCGCGAGGCCGGGCCAGATGGGCACATCGGGGAAGGAAAGGTGAATCTTCTTTCTTGTCTCGACGATGTTGCGATCCTCGAACTTATGGTCTGTAAAAGTTTCGAGCGTCACCTTGTGGTCCACCACTGCGGCGGCGATGCAGTAAGGCATGCTGTACTTGGCCTGGTAGGGCGTTTCCGGCTCGGAAAAGGAAAGCACGCGCATGGCGCGCTCCGAGGTGCCCACGTCGACTTCCGCGATGTCCTTGTCGCTGAGGCGGTGCTCGCCTAACAATTGGAACACTCCGTCGAGAGCCCGGTGAGTGTGATAGCAGCTTGGATATTTCTTCAGCCCGATGCCCGGAGATTCGAGGTAGAAGGGATTGCCCAGACTCTCCGCCATGCGCTCGGCGTCGTAGTGGCCTGCTCCCACCAGCGTGTCGTAGAAGCCGTTCTTCGCTTCGATGATGTTGGAGTTGGCCGTGATTCCCTCTTGGGCCATGAGCGCGGCAACTACGCCGTTGCGGCAGGCGTTGCCCGCCGCCATCGCCCCGGCCATGCTGCCATGATTGGCCGACAGGCCGCAAGCAAAGTTGGCGGCGATGCCCAAAGCCATTCTCGTCTTGGCGACATCCAACTTGAGGAGCTTGGCGCAGGCGGCAGCCGCGCCGATGGAACCGTACCATGTCTGATGATTCAGGCGGGCCTGCATGAGCTTGAAGTCGGCGTGGAGCGCGAGCTTGCCTTCGACCTCAAGTCCGACGATGTAGGCCGTCAGTATATCCCGCCCCGAGGCTCCCAGATGCTCGCCGAGGCTTAGCACGCCTGGCAAAACCAAGACGCTGGGGTGGCCGATCTTCACACCGCAGTCGTCGTAATCCAGAGCGTGGGCAATGACGCCGTTGGCCAGGGCAGCTTCTTGCACCGAAACCTTAAGACCAGCACCAAATACGGATGTCTGAGGCTGGCCGCCGAGTTTCGTTACGTAAGCGGTGATCGTTTGGCTGACCGGCTCGACTATGCCGGCGAGGGCAGCGCCCATGCAGTCTAGCGCCGTGCGCTTAGCTTTCTCCACGACGTCGCGCGATATGTTCTCGTAGTTGGTGTCGAATATGAACCGAGCAATTTTCTCAGTGGCGCCCATGAGTCACCTTCACCTTTCCTAACCCAGAGCAATATAAGCAAATCGAACACGACCTGTCCAATAAGAAGTTTTGATAACGCGCCTTATCAATAGTACTTGAGGGAGGACTAGGACAACTAGAATCAGACATAAAATTCACTACAGTCACTATCCATTCAGAAATTTTGGATCCATTCCCTTTCATGGGGCGCGATGATAAGAGTGGCCCGAAAATCGGCAGAAGGCGGAGGTGAAATCGTGCGATTTGAAATCACGTCGCTAAGGGTAGCGATATTGGCTTTAGGACTCGGTAGCGCATGGGTTTTCCCCGGCTCTTCTTATTCTCAGGCGCCGTACTACCAGGGGAAAACCATTACCATCATCAGGGGTGGGGAGCCTGGTGGCTCTGGCGATATGCAGGCCAGGGCGCTGATTCCTTTTTTGCGGAAAAATATTCCTGGAGAACCGAATATCGTCATCGAAAACATGCCTGGCGCCGCGGGCATGAAAGCGGTGAACCACATTTATTCATCCGCCAAACCCGACGGACTCGCGATCGCCTCGGCGGGGACGCCGATCATCACCGGCCCACTCCTTGGCACGGTAGGGGCAAGGTACGATCTCGACAAACTCATTTTTCTCGGCTCTACGGAGAGCGGCGATCCTTATGTTTTTCTTACCCGGCGTGAGGCTGGACTCGACAGCTTGGAGAAACTGCGCGCGGCATCGGGAGTCAGAATCGGCGCGCAGACGGTGGGCCACTCGGTTTACACCAGTGGCCGCATCTTCGCCTTTCTGCTGGGGCTCAAAGATCCGAGGTTCGTCGTGGGCTTCGGCGGCCCGGAACTCGACATCGCGCTGGCGCGCGGCGAAATCGACGGGCGGACAAACAGCGCCGATACGGTCGTGCGCCGGAATAATGAAGCGCTGGAAAAAGGCGCATTCCATATCCATGCAACCATCACGATACCCAGAGGGAAGTTCCATCCGAGTTTTACCAAAGTTCCGGAATTGGACAGCTTCGCGCGCAATGAAAAAGAGCGACAATTGATCCAGGTCTTTCGTTCGTTTCTCTACTTGCGTTGGCCATATGTTTTACCGCCCGCCACTCCCCCGGAAATCGTCAAGACCTTGCGGGTAGCCACCGCGAAGGCCTTCAATCACCCTGAGTTTTCGAAGGAATTTAAAAAGCTCATGGGCAGCGATCCATCGCCACTCACTGGCGAAGAGATGGACAGCGCTCTTAAGGATTTGCCGCGCGATCGGGAGAGCCTCGACCTCTACAAGAAAATGTCTGACCATGGCGCGCTCCCCGCGCGGTAGCCCGGATCGCTCCTAGGGGAAGCTCACCGAAGGTTCAGTCGCTACACTTCGTTCAAGTCGCTTCTATCGTGACGGCAGAGGTCCGGTCCCGGCGAATTTTTTGAATAGCTCTATCGTTTCAGCGTCGCGCGGGATTTCTTTGATCACCTTCGCTTGCTCGTCGGGCATCAGCGGCGTGGGCTCATCTCCACCGGTGAGTTTGCGGTACTCGTTGATGAATGCGGGATCGGTATGGGTTTTACGCACGGCTTCCTTTAATATCTCGACGCGATCCTTGGGGGTTCCCGGAGGCAGAAGCAGAGCGGTGCCGATGGATCTGAACGCGCGCGTCATGTTCAGCAGCTTTTTCTCTTTTTCCGACTTGGCGAAGGTTTCAATATCCGGCAGGTTGAGATGGGCGAAGCGGGAATCTTTCCTGCCTCTGGGTATCTCGATGGCGGCGTGGAAATCCGCCAGCTTTTTGTTCACTAGATCCTGTTCGACGACCGTGCCCGTCGAAGCGACTTGCGCGTCCACTTCGCCGCGCGCGAAAGCGACATCGAGGTCCTCGTTTTCGTATCCCGGAATGATCTTCGGCTCTTTCAAATCGAGCAGGTAAGCAGTCAAGCGGCTGTGTATGTAGCCGGTATGGCCCACAGGGGCGCTGCCGATGCGGACACCGGTGGCGGCGCGGAGCTTAGCCAAACTGTTGAAACCCGCTTCCGCGCGCGTATTGAAAAGATAGTAGAGGATGTGTTCGGTGGTGCCGAGGTAAATGAGTTTGTCGATATCGTATTGAACGCCCGACTCGCCGAGGACGGCATAGGGAATGATGCTGCTCGAAATACGAAATAGCGTGAGACCGTCGGCGCGAGTGTTAGTATAGAGACGATTGGCAGCCGTTCGACCGCCGCCGCCCGGCATATATTGAAAAGTGATAGTGGGATTTCCAGGGATATGTTTGGCGAGGACCGAGACTAGCGCTCTAGCCCGCAAATCACCCATCCCGCCGGGACCAGCGCCGACGATGAGTGTAATCGTCTTGCCTTGATAAAACGGAGCTTGGGCAAAAGCGGGGCCGACCCCGCGCACCGCAATTAGCGCAAGCAAGAGATAAAATATCATGAGGACCAAAGCCCGATTGCATTTGATCTGACGCATAGAAACCTCCCTGTGGCCGCTAGCGAACAAACTAGAGAGTGACGAACAAAGGACTAAGAATGAACAAGATAGATGACTCTTGTATCGCTGGGAGGGCGAAGTGTCAATTTTTTTTGCGGCGGGTGGCGGCAGTTATTGGGTTTTTGACTGCGCTTTCCTTGCGGTGAAATTATGAAGTTGGGACTCATGATTCTTAAGTTGTGTGTCTACGTATAGATCCGCGTTCCCGGCTTTCGTCAATCGCTAGGTGGGTGAGTGGACTGCGGCACGGAGAAATCAACTTACATTTACGGAGCCAACCTTCGCTTTCTAGAGAAATAGAGATTCATGGATCGGTCTGACAAATAAAAAAAGGGGAAGGTGGTTTTCCCTTCCCCTTTTTTGGTCGTCTAAACCAGATAAGGCAATTAAACCCTACCTGGAATTTCGTCCATCTGTAGCAGCTGCTCCAGTCGCACCGGCTGCTCCTTCTTGTCCAGCCGGTCCTGCTACCCGGCGCGGGTGGCGCGGGCGCCGGCCACACATTAGAGTAGATGGAGCATCTGTTCGATCTTATTGGTTCGGAGATCTTTTGAGATAATCGGCCAATTCGCTGGCGTGCTTTTCCGTTTCGACGAGAATGCTTAATAGCACTTGCCGCGTTACCAAATCCTGGTCACCGAGCTCGCGAATGAGAGCGGTGTAAGCTTCGATTTGCTGCCTTTCCAGTATCAAATCTTCCGTAACCATTTCTGCCAAAGAAGTGCCTTGCTCTGGAGCGACACCGACATTGGCAGCCTTGGAAGAAATTTCTTTCGGATCGTAGATAGGAACTCCGCCCAATTGCTGCACTCGAGCCGCGAGGCGATCGGCATGGTCGAGTTCTTGAGTCGCATGGGCGCCGAACTCGGTTTTCATGCCCGGCGACAGCAGAGACACCGCCATGTATTGGTGCTGCATATATTGCAGGTAGCTCATAATTTCGGTGGAACGTAAACTGTTCAGTGCTTGGACTACATGCTCCATGTCTGCTTTGTACTCGCGAGTTATCGCACCTTGCTTGATGGCTTCCTGAACTTTACCAGCGCTGTTTGTTTGAATGGACATGATTCTCTCCTTTCATTTATTTCGGCGAGACTGCGCGTTTCGGTCAAAAATAATTGTACTGCGAACACCTAGGAGGCAATGAATTAATGTTTCGCAAGAATGATACCGGCGCGCTGAAGCTTTATTTTTAAAGAATTATTGATACGGCGAGTACAAGCCGTAGGAGAAATCTCAGACAAATGTCCCAATTAATCCTGCGCGACTCTACAAAAATTCGTCACAGAGCTTTGCAGCGCATTTGAGCGCTATTTATCCCGCAATCCAATTTCGAGGACTGTCTCACGGATGAGACATCTTCATCCGCGCTGTCCCACAAATAGCGTCCTATAGATAGTTTAGCTTGTGGAGCGAATGATTTTAGTTGGTACCGTATGTGCTTCTACATCGATCATGGAAGGAGGCACTTATGAATAACGATCAATTTAAGGGCCAATGGAAGCAGTTCAAAGGCGAGCTAAAAAGTAAATGGGGGCAATTGACGGACGACGATCTTTTAGAAGCCGAGGGCGACTACGACAAATTCTTAGGGGTTATTCAAAAAAGGTATGGCGATAAACAAGAGGAACTAAAAAACTGGACAGAAGATTGGTATTCCAAGCGAGAGCAGGCGGAGGTCGCGTCACGGAAAGCGACCGAGTCGAGAAATCAAAAGTAGTGGGGTATCTAGCGGATTAATTAATTGGCGTCATCTCGCGTCCTGCTCGCGCGTCGGCCCGCGGTATAACAATGATTCAAGACCTTTGTTCGCTCATATCTCGACCGCAGCCCTGCTCAGCGCATTAAAAAAGAGGAGCCCGTAAAGGGCTCCTCTTTTTATTCGCTATTGTGTTCGACTCGATCATGCTCGCGATAGCCAAATCCAGTTGAACATTGGCGCGCGCGCACCGTTTACGATGAAGAGTCTCATCTGAGTGAAACTACGACGTCGAAACGTTCTGCTCGGCGTCGACAGTTTTCTTCACCGTCGGCCGCTTCATCATGCGTTCCTGCCATGCCGTGTAAGCGCTGAGCTCTTTCATGGGAAATTCGCCGCGCATGCCCCAGCCGTAGAAAACCAGCGCGTAGCCATCGACGACCGTGAAATCTCGGCCCATAATCCATTCGTTACCTTGGATCATCGAGTCGATTTCCTGGCAATTGGCCCAGAACGATTTCCGTCCGTTTTCTTTTACCCCTGGGTGCGCCGCTTCGCCTTCGGCAAAACGCTCGGGCCGGTTCACGCGCTGGTACGAGGGATGCACGATACTGGAGAACCAGCACATTGTCGCGATGCCGCGCGCCTCTTCGACCGGATCGCTCGGCATCAGTTTTTTTTCCGGAAACCGCCGCGCAAGGTACGTGAGTATCGCCGTGTTCTCGACGAGGATTTTGCCATCGACACTGAGCGCCGGTACTTTGCCGCGCGGGTTGATCTTCTGATAGTCCGCGGTCCTCTGCTGCCCCTTGGCGAGCAGGATCGGCTTTGCCTCATAAGCCGCGCCGGTTTCTTCGAGACCGATATGAGAGGCCAAAGAACATGCGCCAGGACTGAAATAAAGCGTCATCATAAAAACGATTCCTCCCTTGTCGAATTGTTTTGAGCACAGCGTATGCGCTAACGCGCTTTCCTGTCAACTCTCCGTCGGAAATGTTCTGATTGCTGTTTTAACTGTTCAAAGCCAAGGCCATGCGTTACGTCGTTTTGCGCTTCAGAAATCCCGCCCCGCAGCACTAACGTTCGAAGCACCCGCTGTTCTGTTTTAGCAAAGAAAAGTCGACATTCTAACCCGATTCCCTTCGCGCTGCCCTTTGCCAGGCGAGGTTGCCATTTAGCGGAAGAGCATCAAATTCCCCTAGGGGGATCTGATTCCGTGATAATTACAAAACCGTCCGTCGAAGATCAGGGTACGTCTCTTGCTCATGTCGCTGTTGCCGGGGCGGGCAACCAACCGCACTTGATAACTACATCTTGATTAAGTTCCCGTTCCGGCCCATATCTGCGCCATCACAATAAACGCCGTGCTCGCGAAATCTCGATCGCTGGAACAAACTTCAAAACAATGAAACGACTTTTAATGAAACGACTATATTGGCTGTTTGCCGTCCTCGTGTTGTGGAGTTGCTCGTCTGTTTTAGCCGTAAAGCAAATTCCCGAGATCACCCTCGGCGAAGCAACCTTTTTTCCGACGATCGAAGCTCATACTGACGCACCCATCATCAGCGGCAATCGGGTCGAAATCTTACTCAACGGCAATGAAACATTTCCCAGGATGCTACAAGATATACGCAGCGCGAAGTCCACGATTACATTTGCGCAGTACCTCTACGAAGACGGTTCTATAGCTCGCGATCTGGCCCAGGCTTTTGCCGAACGCTGCCGAGCTGGTATCAAGGCAGATATTCTTCTGGATAGCCACGGATCAGGTAAGGCGCCTGCCGATATCATTGCGACTATGAAGGACGCTGGCTGTCATGTGGAATACTTCCGCCGAGTTGATGCGGCTGGAGTTATTTTTCCGTGGAAATTTTTACGCTACAACTATCGAAGCCACCGCCGGATTTTGGTGGTTGATGGTCGAATTGGGTTTACCGGGGGGTATGGAATAAGTGAAGCTTGGACGGGCGATGGTCGCACCGCGGAACATTGGCGCGACACCAACGTTCGAATCGAGGGTCCAGTAGTGAGATTCATGCAGGCGGCCTTCGCCGAAAGCTGGCTCGAAACCACCGGCATCGCCATTGGTGGCGATGGCTACTTTCCCCGGCTTGAGCCACGGGGAAATCTGCCGGCACAAATCGTCAAGAGTTCGCCCACCGGCGGCAGCTTTCAAAATTACATGCTCTTTCTGCTCTCAATCAACTCGGCTAAGAAATCAATCCTCATTACCAACCCGTACTTCATCCCCGACGGCGTCATGACTGAAGCTCTGGTGAAAGCGGCCGCTCGAGGCGTTCAGGTCATCGTATTACTGCCGGGCGAGATCGACAGTCATCTCACTTACACGGCAAGCCGCAGCCATTATGGCCCACTTCTCCTCGGCGGCGTTCAGATTTTTGAGTACAAAGCTTCCCTCATGCACGCCAAGACCATAGTGATCGACGGCGTCTGGTCAACGATCGGCAGCTGCAACTTCGATAATCGATCTTTCGCCTTGAACCAGGAACTCAATCTCGCGGTCTATGATAGCGGGATGGCTCATCGGCTCGAAGAAATCTTTAAAGAAGATTTGAAGTATTCCCAGCAAATAAGTTACGAACAGTGGCGGTCACGAGGTATCGTCGAACGACTCGTTGAATTTTTTACCTTCCCGATAAAGGAACAGCTGTGATGGATATCGCCGCTCACACAGGTGAGTTTCAAAACCAGACACCCAAGCAGTACCACGGTTACATTCGCACGACCACATCTTCGTCTCTCACCTCGAATTGAGATCCAAAGCGGCTCGACACTTGCTCGACGTGCTTGACGACGTCGGGGAGCTCGGCCGGCTTCATGTACTTGGGCTGGTGTTCCGCGCTAATCCAACCCGGCATGAACGCGACTTCGCGGATTTGACCATCGCGAATCCGGCAACGTGCAAGGATCGTCGGCCGGTTTTTATGCTGATCGGATAGGTCGTGCACAAGGTTGGCGATGGAATAAAAAATGATTTTTCCTTTGTAGGCCTCAATGGGTTGAACTAGGTGTGGATGATGTCCCACGACCAGGTCCGCTCCCGCATCGATTGCCGCGTGGCCCATTTCCACTTGGTATCCTACGAGTTCGCCGGTACCGCCGCCGGTTGGGGAAACGCCCCAGTGCCACGACACTATGACAACGTCCGCCTGACTCTTGGCGGCGCGCACATCCTCCTGCATGGCCGCCACATCTTCCGGGTTGGCGACGGTATGAATGATCGGCGGCGCTCCCGGCATCTCGAAGAAGCGCGGCGGTGGCTCGTACGCCGTGCTCACGCGCACCACCGCAACGCCGCCGCGATCAGCCGTCGCCGGCGCGGTGAGCGCATAAACCGAGGTGCGGCAAACAAATGCCACGCGGATGCCCTTGCTTTCGACGATCGCCGGCCGGCGTGCTTCGGCGAGATTTCGTCCGCCGCCACCGTGCGGAATTCCCGCTTTATCGAGCAACTCGATGGTACGCAGCAACCCTTCCACCCCCTGGTACATGCTCGGATTGTTGGCCAGGTTGACGATCTTGAAGCCGGCCCGCACATAAGCCGGCAGCATCCACTCATCCGTGCGCGGGCCCTTACGGCGATGTTCCGGAACGAGGTATTGGGGATCGGCAACCACGGTTTCTAGGTTGCAGAACGCGATGTCGGCCGCGCGCAGGTAGGGGCCGACATGTTCAAAAGCCGAGTCCGGATCGGGCCGTTGTACGTAGGCGTCGCCGACAAAAACGATCTCGACATCTTTTTCGCTCATGACCTCTCCTCAGCTAAGCGGCGGTGAAAATATTGCTTGACGGATGCAAAGGTTTATTTGCGCCGCTCTCGTGAAATTTATCTTTCGTATCCGTGATCGGACCGATAATTACTGCCTGTCATCGGGAATGGGACGTCTCTTTGTCGGGTGCATCAATAACTCGGCGCATTTCGCGGCAAAATGATCCCACGCGCGCTCCACGGACGCCGGCTTGAAGGTTCGTTTGGCGATTTTCTCGGCCTCGTCACGCTCCATGAACATGGGCGTGCCGAGCCGCATCGCTTCGGTTTGCAGCCGCGCCGACTCCTCTAAGAAAAGCCCTAGCATACAAACCTCGCGAATGGACTGGCCGACGACGACGGCGCCATGGCCGCGCAGCATCAACGCCTTAGCATCGCCCAGCAACTTGGCCATTTCCCCGGCCCGTGCCGGCGATTCGACCTGCCCCGTGCCGGTGTAGAGCGGCACGCCTTGGTAGAAAATCGCGCTGTAGTTGTGCATGGGGCGAATGCTTTGACCGACGACGCTCAACAGCACCACGGCAGGAGAATGAAAGTGAAAAACCGCTTTGACATCGGCACGGGCTTTATAAATCGCCTGGTGCAAGGAAGATTGCGGCACCGGTTTTTCGAAGTCGACAAAAAACAATTCGTCGCTCTGCACCAGCGCCGGGCTCTTGCGCGGCATAAACATCATCTCATTGCCGTCTGTGCTGCGCGCGCTCAAATGAGCGAAGGCATCGCTCAATCCCTCGCGATAGATAATTCGCAGCGCCATGATGAAATCGCTTTTGACCGCCTGGTAAGTTTCGTCGATCATTTGGGTTATCCTTTCACGCCGCGTCGCGTCGGCGATTGGGTCGTTGTTACCGTGAGCGTCGCGCAGGAGATAACAAATTTTATCTCACAGTGCCAGAGCTTCAACGAGAAGGTCGCGACACACTGTTGCGTTGGCCTATGTTCTTTATTTTTTCTTGTTCTGCGTCAGCGGCTAGCGTAGCGAATTCCTTGGTTCTCACTTTCCGGGTGCCTCGATTTCCGCTGACAAAATCCGAAAGTGTCGTCACACCGGCGCGCGCGCGAGCAGCACTACGGTGCTGCGCGCATTGGCAATGTAGTGATCCGGCGGATCGACGAGGATTTCCCAGCCGGCGTCGGTGAAGCTCTCTTTGCCGCGTATGCTCGTATCAATCGCTCGGTGCCAAGCGCGCCCGGCATCCAGCAGCGGCAGCTTAATCCATTGCGACTCGTGATGGGCGTTGAGAATAAAGAACAGACGATCGACGCCGAGATGAGATCCGTCCTCGCTGGCGTCGAGTTGGAAGCAAAGCGTGCGCGTGTTGACATCCCGCCATTGGGGTTCGCCCAAGTCCGGCGCAAACCAAGTGAGGTCAGCCACGTTGTCGTCGTCAAGGTCCTTGCCGAGCAAAAACTTGCGATGCTGCAGCACCGGAAAGCGCCGCGTAAAGGCGATCGCCTTTTGAAAGAAATCGAAAATCTCCGCGTTGCGCTCCATGAGCGTCCAATCGAACCAGTTGATCGGGTTGTCCTGGCAGTAAGCGTTGTTATTGCCGCGCTGCGAGCGACCGAACTCATCACCGCCGAGAATCATCGGCGTTCCCGATGAAAAAAGGAGATAACACGCGTTGCTTTTGATCAGCTGCTTACGCAACGCCAAAACGGCGGCATCTTCGGTGTCGCCTTCCACGCCGCAATTCCACGAATGATTGTCGTTGGAGCCGTCACGATTATTCTCGCCGTTGGGCTCATTGTGCTTGTCGTTGTACGCGACCAGATCGTGCAGCGTGAAACCGTCATGGCACGTGATGAAATTAATGCTGTTGTACGCCGAGCGTCCGTCCTCGCCGTAAAGATCGGCTGACCCTGTAAGCCGCCAGCCGACGTCGGATAGCTGGCCGCTATCGCCCTTGCCGAAGCGCCGCAGGGTGTCGCGGAATTTGCCATTCCATTCCGACCAATCGACGGGAAAATTGCCGACCTGATACGTGCCGAGATCCCAAGGCTCCGCCACCATGATCACCTGGGTCAGCACGGGATCCTGTGCGACGGCGTCGAAGAACGACGCCGATGATTGGAAATGTCCGTCCTGTTCGCCACGCCCGAGCACCGACGCCAAGTCGAAGCGAAATCCGTCTACATGCATGATCTCGACCCAGTAGCGCAGCGAGTCCATGACCAGCCGGATCACCGCTGGACTGTCGAAGTTGAGGCTATTGCCGCAGCCGGTGTGGTTCATGTAGTAGCGGCGCGGCGTGTTAGCCGGCCCGGTCAGGCTGTAGTAGGAGAGATTGTCGAGACCGCGAAAGCAGATGCTCGGACCGAACTCATTGCCCTCGGCGGTGTGGTTATAGACGACGTCGAGGATGACTTTGATCCCGGCCTTGTGCAGCGCCCGCACCAAGGTTTTGAACTCGGCGACCTGGCAGCCCTGCGTTCGCTGTGTGGAATAAGACGATTCCGGCGCGAAAAATCCGATGGAGTTGTAACCCCAGTAATTCGTCAGGCCGCGCTCGACGAGGAAGTCGTCGACGACGTATTCGTGGACGGGCAAGAGCTCCACGGCGTTAACACCGAGCCGCTTGAGATGCGGGATCTTTTCAATGAAACCGAGATAGGTGCCGGGAAGCTCGACGCCAGAGGACGGGTGCGCGGTAAATCCCTTGGCGTGCACCTCATAGATAATCAACTGTTCCAGCAAAAGATCGGGAGAGATGTCGTCTTCCCAATCGAACGCGTCGTCAACGACGATCGCCTTCGGCACGATGTTCGTGTTGTCGCGCGCGTCTAAGGAAAGATCTCGCGCTTCATGCCGAGGATCGTAGGGCAGCAAAAGATTGTCGACGTTGCGCACTTTCCCGCTGACGGCCTTGGCATAGGGGTCGAGCAGCAGCTTGGCATCATTGAAGCGCAGGCCCGACTCCGGCAGGTGCTCGCCGCGCACTTTATAGCCATAGAGCTGGCCGGCACGCACGCCGTTTACTCGCGCATGCCAAATGAATTTATCGCGGTTGTTCAGTTGGATGATATCGCTGGGCTCGCTATCAGGCGTGTCGAAGAGCAGGAGAAAAACTTCCTTCGCGTGCTTCGAGTAGACGGCGAAATTCACTCCATCGGCCGCCAGCGTGGCGCCGAGCGGAAAGCTTTTGCCCCGCTCGACGGTCTTCATTGTGCGATGTTTGAGCTCGTAGGCCATTTTACGCCCTCCGTCGCGCCGCTGACTGGCATTCTCTCATTCATATTATGAGCCACAAACGAGCATAAAAACGCAATAGACAGACTTTCAGGTCACGTAGAGTTAACCAAGCGCTCCGACTCTTTGGCGATGCCTAACGGTGATGTGGGGAAGAGCACCAGGTCCGATGTAACAATCACTGCAATCTTCGCGCTGTCCGATTTCTAATAGTAACAGCTCGCGGCTATTACTCGTCGCCGTCTTGAGCCAGCGCGATCGTATTCGTCGGCATCCGCTCCTTGAGCTTATCTCTCCTCCTTTAAATTCTGATAATTCTCGTTCCACTCGAGGCGACGCGGTCCCCATCAATTTCCTTCTTACGTCATCGATACTTAATCGACTCGCCAACGGATCGAAACAGACCAACCGTATACAGACGGCGTGAGCAAAATTTGGAAGGAGAATTTCTATGGGTAGTAAATTGGCAATGGTTGGAATCGCGGCCGCCCTTGCGGCGCTTCCCGGTTATTCGATCGTCTCATCGGCAGATAGCAAAAAAGAGGACATTCGCAACATCCAGGTGGGACCTCGGCCATATTTTCTTGTTGACGATATGGATCCGGGGCCGCTCAAGACGGCTCTGCAGCAGTGCAGCGAGAAGCCGCTTAAAAAAACCGATTTCTCGATCGGCCACCGCGGCGCGGCCTTGCAATTTCCAGAGCATACCAAGGAGTCCTACGAAGCGGCGGCGCGCATGGGCGCGGGGATCGTCGAGTGCGATGTAACATTTACCAAGGACAAGCAACTCGTCTGTCGCCATGCACAGAACGATCTTCATACCACTACTAATATCCTGGATACGCCGCTGGCAAAGACATGCTTCAAGCAATTTACATCGGCGACCTTAAAAGCCGACGGCTCGCTGGATAAGCCGGCGTCGGCCGAGTGCCGCACCAGTGACATTACGCTCGCCGAGTTCAAGACGCTGAAGGGCAAGATGGATGCCTTCAATCCGAGTGCGACCAATGTCGCCGAGTTCTTGGACGGCACGCCAAACTTTCGCACGGACTTGTACGCCTCCCGGGGCACGTTGATGACCCATGCCGAAAGCATCGAACTATTCAAAAAACTCGGTGTGAGGATGACACCGGAACTCAAGTTTCCCACCGTGCAGATGCCATTCAACGGCTTCACCCAGGAGCAATATGCGCAAAAGATGATCGATGAGTATAAAGCCGCCGGCGTGTCACCGAGCGATGTGTGGCCGCAGTCGTTCAATCAGCCCGATGTCCTCTACTGGATCAAAAGTGAACCGGCATTCGGCAAGCAGGCGGTTTACCTGGACGACGCTAACGTGCGGAGCCATGTGCCTTCGGCGGCCGATCTGAAATCCTACGCCCAGCAGGGCATAAAAATCGTCGCGCCGCCGACGTGGGTGCTGGTGGGATTGCAGGGAAACAAAATCGTGCCTTCCCAATATACCATCAATGCCAAAGCCGCCGGACTGGATATCATTACGTGGACGCTGGAGCGCTCGGGAACGCTGACTGACGGCGGCGGCTCTTACTACCAGACGATAACTCCCGTCATCAATAAATCCGGCGACACCTACGAACTGCTCGACGTCCTAGCTCGAGACGTCGGGATTCTCGGTATCTTTTCCGATTGGCCGGGCACGGTGACTTATTACGCCAACTGTATGGGATTGAAGTAACTGTCTGCCATCGAATGGGGGCAACCGTCTGCGGTTGCCCCCTGGCCATCGTCAACAACTGGCTATTCATGATGCATTAAAGGAGCGGATCATGGAATTGGAATCGCCGATCGAGCGCGTCGATATAGACGACGGCGACAATGCGCGCTATTGGGACACCGTCAAATACAACGGCCACGGTCATCCTGAACAAGATCTCATGCTGGCGCTTTTGAAAGATGCCCTGCGCAATTATCGCAAACATTTGCGCAACCCGAAAAAATCATTGGACGAAGATCGGCGCTGGTTTTTTTCCAATGATCGTGACGGATTATTTTCCTTCGAGTCGGTTTGCGCGGTGCTTGGTTTAAACGCGCAGCGCATACGCAAACACTTGCGCGCCTGGGACCGAGCGGCGACAGACTCGGCGGTGAATTCTCAGTGACCTTTGGACGCGGTTTTAATTGGCCGGCTGCGCAAGTTGGAATAGTTTGGCGAGCTTATCCAGGTCGTGCGGATTCAAGTCGGATACGGCCCAGTAACTCATGCCATCGGAGGCGAATTGGACGGTGTTGTAACCGCGGTGAGTCGAAGCGCGAATCGAGTGATCGCGGCTCGGCGCCGATGGCCAAACGAATACATTTATAATGTGCTGCCGATAAAGGTAGACCAGCGCCGCCGCCGGTTTTCCTCCGAGGTAATCCAACCGGCCACCGACGAGCGCAAAGCCTTCGTTTGCGAGATCAAGCACCGGCGGCGCGAAATCGAGCCGATTGGATAGCCAAGGTTTGACCTGATGACGTTCTTTCGAAGCGAGATCGGTCAGATGATCCGCGAGCAGGGAGCGCACATGCGCGCTGACGACTTCCTCCACCAGCGCCGAACTTTTGTCACCAGCGGTAAAGATAAAACCAAGACTTGCAACAACGATTGCCAGAGCAGCGATGCTCGTTCCGATCGCTAACCCACGCCACCAACGCGGAACTCCGATCGGTGCAGCGCTGGATTGACTCGCCGGTAAAGGCACAAACAAACTTTGCCTAAACGCGGACGGAGCGGTAAAGCGCGTAGCGCGGCTCTGAACCGATATCTGGAGCGCGGACAAGCGCGCCAATTCCTGGCGCAACGCGGTGGACGCCTTCAGGCGAGACTCAACTTCGATGGTCGAGGCGGCATCGAGTTCACCGTCGAGGAAGGCGTGCAATAAAACGCCGCTGGTCTCTGACGTCATTTTCTCGCTCCTAGCACACACTGCGAGCCGGCGAGGGTGCGCCGCAGATCAGCTCGCGCCCGCGCCAGCCGTGACATCACGGTCCCAATCGGCGCATCTATCACCGAGGCAATCTCCTTGTAAGAGAGCCCTTCCAACTCCCGCAAGACGACGACTTCGAGTAGCGGCGCCGACAATGTCGATAACGCATTATCGATCTGCGCCGCGGTATTTCGGCGCAGCGCGAGTGCCTCGGGATCATCAGGCAATCCGGAACAAAAAGGCGGCGGCAGGTCAACTTCCAAATCGTTCAACTGATTCGGGAAGATTTCGACCATCTCATTGGGGCGATTGTTGCGCAGCCAGGTAAAGCAAGTATTTCTGACGATCTTGAGCAGCCACGAACGGGCATCGGCGCCACGAAAGCCGTCCAAAAATCTAAACGCCCGGAGCATCGCTTCTTGGACCACGTCCTGGGCATCGTGCTCGTTGCGGGTGAGCCAGCGGGCTAAATTGTACGCGGCATCGACATGCGGCGACACGTTAGTCTCGAAACGAGCTCTCTTGTTGTCCGAATCCAACCCTATCCCCCCATTAAAACAAGACTGACTTTAGGGCGATTCTATTCCCTAGATTCTGCGCTGGAATAAAATTTTTCCACCGTAGTCTTACCGGTAGCTGGTGCACAATTCTCAACCCAAAAGAGGTCAAGGACATGGCGCAAAGACTGAAGATTGTACAATTGCCGGCGTTCCGCAATGGCGGCTCGATTACATTTCTGTTGCTGGCAGCGATATTCTTGATCGCCAATGGCGCGATCGCCGCTGGACCAAAAGCCTACATCGGCAATTTTAAGGACAATACGATCAGTGTCATCGACGTTGAGGTGAAGCGAGTCACGGCGACGATCCCGGTGCCGCCCGGTCCCCATGGCATCGCCATTACGCCCGATAACCGCTGGGTCTACGTCGCCAGCGACGCCACATCGACCGTTAGCGTCATCGATACTGCGACGGACACGCTGGTCGAAAACATCGAAGTGGGCAAGAACCCCCATGGAGTCGCGGTCACTCCGGATGGTAAATTCGTTCTCGTCGGAGTCTACGACACCGATTCAGTCGCTTTCATCGACACCGCCGCTCGTAAAGTGATCAGCAGCGTTACGGTGGGCAAGCCGCACAACATCGCCGTCCATCCCAATGGACGGCTTGCCTACGTCGGATCACAATCTCCGGGCAAATTCTCGCTGGCGATCCTCGAAGTCGCGGAGCGCAAGCTTGCGGCGACCGTGCCGCTGGAAAAGACCCCGCGCGGCTTGGAGTTCGGCCCCGGTGGTAAATACTTATACATCACTCAAGCGGGAATCGATGCCGTGGTCGTTTTCGATCCGAGCGGCAATCGCATAGCCGGTGAAATACCGGTGGGCGTCTCGCCGCATTACGCGAACTTCACGGCGGATGGCAAACGCGGCCTGATTGCGGTTCAAGGTCCGAGCTTGCTCGCCGTGTTCAACCCGCAGACCAACAGTATCGAGAAATCGATCAAAGTCGGCTCGCGGCCCCATTGGGTGGCGCCAGGGCCTGACGGCAAAACCGCGCTGACCACCAATGAAGACTCCAACGATGTCTCCATCGTCGATTTGGAGAGCGGCGTCGTGACTACGGTTGCTGTCGGCAACGCGCCGCGAAAAATTGTCGTGCAATCGGCGGTGGCGCAGAGACAATCTTCAAATAGTCGCATTACGATCAGCGGGTTCGCTTTTAATCCCGCGCTTCTCGAAGTGAGTTCAGGAGAAACCGTGACTTGGATCAACGACGACGGCGCGCCGCATAGCGTCGCCGTGAAGAACGGCGCAGCCTCGGATACAGTGATGCCGGGCTCCAGTTATACGGCGAACTTCGACCGCCCCGGCGCCTACGATTATGTCTGTTCAATCCACCCCTATATGAGCGGCAAAGTACTTGTCAGCGAACGCTAAAGTATCTCCGCCACGCGCCCCAAAGCGACACACGATAGCCGCGAGCGTCGCTATTCAAATTGTGCGGCGTTATAGCTTCTGCCCACTGCAAATTCCCTTGCCGCCAGTCTCGGCGAATCCCTAAGGGCAGAAGAAACTTAACCGCTGGCTAAACGCCTTGTGGCTTGATCGGTAATCCTTTCGAGTCGCTCACGCCATTATGCTTGTCGCTGTCATCGGAATTTCACCTAAACGACTCCTTTGCGTAAAGACGCCGCGCCGCAGCTCTTGCTACGGTCCGATCGCCGAGGAGCTTTCTCGATCGAGCACTCGAGCTAACACAAGGAGAGATGTCGATGAATCAAAAATCACAGCCTTCGTCGATTGACCGGCGGCGCTTTCTAGATTTCACCTGGCGCACGGTGGGAGCCAGCCTCGCTCTGGCGCTTGTGCCGGATAAAGGGCTATTTGCCGCTTCCAGATTTTCGACCAATCCATTCACGCTTGGGGTTGCTTCCGGCGATCCCACGCCGGACGGGATCGTTCTGTGGACGCGCCTAGCGCCTGATCCCACAGACACAGCCGCCATGGGTAACGCGCCGGTGGCGGTGACCTGGCGCGCGGCTACGGATGAACGCATGCGCCAGATTGTCCAACACGGCGTCGCTATGGCGCCTGCCGAGTTGGCCCATTCAATCCATGTGGAAGTGCAGGGATTGCTGGCGGGACGCGATTACTTTTATCAATTCTCGGTGGCCGATGGGGAAAGTCCGGTGGGCCACTTTCGCACCGCGCCGCCGGAGCACGAGATGGTTCAGCAAATTCGTTTTGCATTCGCGACTTGCCAGGATTGGCCGAGCGGCTACTACACCGCCTATCGGGACATGCTACGCAACGATCTCGACGTCGTGCTCCACCTCGGCGATTACACCTACGAGTACGTCATCGGATTTACCCGGCGCCGAGGGCAGACGCCAAGGGGATTCGAAGAGGAATGTTTGGATCTTTGCACCTACCGTTTGCGTCACACACTCTACAAGCTCGATCCCGACCTGCAAGCCGTTCATGCGAAGTTTCCTTTCGTCGCCATTTGGGACGATCACGAAGTAGCCAACGATTATTCCGGTCTGGCGCCGGAGTACGGCTCGCCTTCGCCGGAGTTCACGGCGCGCCGGGCTGCCGCATACCAGGCTTATTACGAACACATGCCGATCCGCGCATCGGTCGCGCGATTGCCGAAATCCGAGCTGCGCATCTACAGGAGTTTCCGTTACGGCCAGCTGGCCGAGTTCACCATGCTCGATGACCGGCAATACCGCAGCGACAACCCTTGCGGCGACGGCGAGTCGCTGCGCTGCCCTGCCGCTTTGACCGGCAATTACACGATGCTCGGCGGCGAACAGGAGGATTGGCTGAGACGCGGCTTTCAGCGCTCCTTCGCGCGCTGGAATATCGTTGGCCAGCAACTGCTCATCGCCGAATTAGAGCATCGGCCATATTATGAACGTGACGGCTACTGGAACGACGCCTGGGACGGCTATCCGCTGGCGCGCCAGCGCATGCTGAGCGATGTCGTTAAGTACAACGTCGAAAATCCCGTGTTTTTGACTGGCGACTGGCACTCAACTTTCGTCAACGATCTGAAGCTCGACTTCAAAGATCCGCGCGCGCCTACCGTAGCCACCGAGTTCGTTACGCCGGCGATCACTAGCGGCGGCGATGACACGCCCTACGGGCCGTACTATGCGCCCATGATTCCGTACAATCCGCACATCAAATATTACGAGGGCGACCGGCGCGGCTATTTCGTGGCGACGTTGACGCCGCAACAAATGCGCCTTGATCTACGGTTTGTCACGAGCGTTGAAAAACCGATGGCGCCGGTTACACCGAACGCTCCTTCGTGGTTTTGGACGGTGAACCGGGAGCGCAACCGGCCTAATATTGAGAGCGATCTGAGCGTGTTCGGTGGAAGTAGCGCCGTTCGCGGTGCACTCGCCGGCGGCGAATCCGCTGCCGGCCGCTACACTGGAGCTGCCCGATCTGCGCGGCCCGTGAACTCGGGTTCGAACCTGAGTGTCAACTGATTGCGCACGAATCCGCTCAGCTTCATTTTTTCTTTCTAGATTTTGCAAGTTCAAAACTTGTTGTGGATTCACTCTGTCGTCGAATCGGAGACGCTTTTCCTCGCGTGGTATCGGGCTTTGATTTATTCTCAACCACACCGCTGCCGTAAATAATCATTCTGCGCGCAAACTCTTCTGCTTCCTTTCTAGGCATGGGATAATCGGATACCAATCAAAAGCACCCGTGCTTCGAATTTCCGTAAATCGCTGCGTACGATGCAATTCAAATTGTCCACCTCATCGCCATTATGGCGTTCGCTGCGCCATCGTAACTACCGGCTGTATCTCACCGGCCAGCTGGTCTCGGTCTGCGGCACGTGGATGCAGCAGGTCGCGCTGAGCTGGCTGGTCTACCGTCTAACCGGATCGGCAACCTTGCTCGGTGTCGTCGGCTTCGCATCGCAGATTCCGATATTTGCGTTGGGTCCCATCGGTGGCGTCATCAGCGACCGCTACTCGTGCCATCGGGTCGCCGTATGGATGCAATGCGCCGCGCTCGCCCAAGCTCTGCTCCTCTCGTTGCTGACGCTGACAGGGTGGATTCAACCTTTGCATATTATCTTGCTCGGCATCGCGCTTGGAGTTGTCTATGCTTTCGACATGCCGGCGCGCCAGGCTTTGGTGCACGAAATGGTTGACACCGAAGACTTGGCGAATGCGGTAGCGCTCAATTCCTCCATGATCAACGCGGCTCGAATCGTCGGGCCGGCGCTCGCGGGTCTGGTTGTCGCCAAATACGGCGAGGGTGTTTGTTTCATAATCAACGCGGTGAGTTACATCGCGGTGATCGTGGCATTGCTCATGATGAAGCTCGCTGCCCCGCCACGGCGGGAGACGGCGCCTGTTTCCATCGGTCGGTCGCTGATCCAAGGTTACCGTTACGTTGTGGCGATAACGCCGATTCGGGATCTGCTGATACTTTTGGGCGTGGTCGGCGTCGTGGGAATGCCTTACATGACGCTGATGCCGGTCTTTGCGGCTCATGTACATCGGAGCGGCGCCGATGCCCTAGGAATGATGTTCGGTGCAGTCGGGGTGGGCGCGCTGATCGGGGCGCTATTTCTCGCGCAACGAAAAAACATTATCGGACTTGGCCGCGTCATCGTCATCGCTACCGTGGGATTCGGCGTGGGGTTAATTATTTTCACGCTGGCGCGAGTGTTTTGGCTTTCGCTCCTACTTCTCGTCGGTGTCGGCTGTGGTTGGATGGTGCTGATCGCGGCGAGCAATACGGCGCTGCAAACCCTGGCCGACAACGATATGCGTGGCCGGGTGATGAGCCTTTTCTCGATGATGCTGGTCGGCATGGCGCCCTTCGGCAGTTTGCTGGCCGGTTGGGCAGCTGACCAAGTGGGGGCTCCTTTGGTTGTGGCGATCGGTGGGGGTTTTTGCGCCGTCGCCGGGATCATTTTCGCCCGGCAATTACCCCGGCTGCGCGAGGCGGCAAAGCCGATCTTGGCTGCCCGCGGCATCATTCTGGAAACCGAGGCCAACGAGGGAAAAGCATCAAGGTAAAAAGGCGACAACGGACGCACAGCTTGGGATCCGAGTCGGCTGACGTCGCTCTCGTTCGCGTCGGGTTTCCAGTTTCCGCTGCTCGCGCCGATCCTCGAATCAGTCTCGCGGCGCTTCACGTTCAAAATTGCGGCGCGGTGGAGGCGGCGACGAAGGCGCTGGTGTGGTTTTATCTCCGAGCCACCAATTTTTGAGAATGTCCCAAAACAATTCTTTCGCTGAGTCGAGGACTGGCTCCAGGATGGAATTGTACGGTCGTTCATAGGGGAAACGGGCGCTGCCGTCGATCAAATGCGTGTTGAGAGTGCGCTGAAAAAAATCTCCCACCAGCAGCAAGGCGTTATGCGCGCCCTCGCCCCAATAGTCGCTGCGCATGGTGACGCGCGAGTCGTTAAAGCCGACCCACGATCCGGCGACCAGCCGCGGATGCATCAAGATAAACCAGCCGTCGGTATTTTTTTGCGTGGTACCGGTTTTTCCCGCGACATCGCCGCGCACGCCGAACCGCGCTCGCACCGCTTGTCCGGTGCCCAGGTCCACAGCATCGCGCAGCATGTTGATCAGATCGCCGGTGGTCCTGTCCGAAATCACGCGCTGATTTTCGCTGATGAAGCTGACCAGCAGGTTGCCCTGCTTGTCGGTGATGCGGGTTATAAAAATTGGCGCGCGATATTGGCCGCCGGCCGCGAGGGTGCTGTAAGCGGAGACCATTTCCAACGGCGTAACCGGACTGGTGCCGAGCGCCAACGCGGGCACCTCGTCGAGCTTGCTTTGGGTAACTCCCATCAGGCGCGCGAGCTGGGCAGTTTTTCTCGGGCCGATTTCCTGCATGACTTGTGCGGTGATGGTGTTTTTCGAATAGATGAGACCCTCGCGCGCCGTCATCGTTTGGCCGGTGGGCGGCGATAAGTCGGCGGGCCGCCACACCGTGCCGTCCGGCAGGGAAATTTTCACAGCGCGATCGACAAACCGTTGATCGGGCGGCATGCCCTGCTCGAGCGCCGCGCCGTAAACGAACGGTTTAAACGTCGAGCCCGGTTGCCGCCGGGCTTGCGCCACGTGATCGAATTGGTCGGTCTTGAAGTCGCGGCTGCCGACCCAGGCTTTCACGTGACCGGTGGCTGGATCGATGGCGACGAAGCCGGCTTGCAAACGGGTTTTGTCGGCGCGCAGCTTGGCCATGAATTCCTTGGTGCCTTTCAGTTGCGCCAGCGCGGCGTCAGCCTTCGCGCCGCCCTCGAGCGCGCTGCGATAAGCAGGCGTTTCTCGTATAAACACGTCGAGCAAGGCGGCGTGGGTTTTCCAATAGTAACTGAACGGCTGGACGCGCCGACGCTGATCGACGTAGGCGGAGACGCTGGTCGAAAACAGACGGTCTGAGCTCATGCCCCACTCGACGTCCGCGACCGCCTGCAAAGCGTCCATCTGGCGCTGTACCGCTTGATTGGCAACGGACTGCAAACGTGAATCGATGGTGGTGTGCACGATCAAGCCGTCGGTATAAATATCTTTGTCGTTGCGGTCCGCCCAATCGATCAACCATTTGCGAATCTGCACGGCGAGGTGAGGCGCGGCGCCCATGGAATCCGGCTGACGTTCGAAGTCGAGGCGTATCGGCCACGATTTTTGCCGGTCGAATTCGGCCTGACTCAAGGTTCCGCGCTTAACCATTTGCGCCAACACGACGTTGCGGCGCTGGAACGCACGCTCGGGATTGAGCACCGGGTTATAATAACTGGTGCCCTTCAACATGGCGATCAGCGTTGCGCTTTCGATCAGCGTAAGTTTTCGCGCCGGCTTGTCGAAGTAGGTGCGCGCCGCCATTTCGATGCCGAAGGCGTTGTACAAAAACGGCATGGTATTCAGATAGGTTTCTAAGATTTCTTTTTTGGTGTAGGTATACTCGATCTTGATCGCCGTGATCGTCTCTTTTATTTTCCGCGGCAGCGTGCGCTGACGGCCGACTTCCTCAGGGAACAAATTGCGCGCCAGTTGCTGGGTCAGAGTGGAACCGCCCTGCGGATCGCCGATCAACGTGCGCAGGACGCCCGTCACCATGCGCAACAGATCAATCCCGAAGTGCTGGTAAAAGCGATGGTCTTCGGTGGCGATCAGGGCATTGATGACATGGGGAGTGATCTGGTCTAACCGCACCCACTCGCGATTCATCGGCTTGAGAGTCGCTAGGTGCCGACCATCGGCGGTAACCAGCACGGTGGGTTGGTCGATCTTGGCTTTGCGAATATCAGAGATACTCGGGGTAAAGGGTATCAAAATGATGCTGTACGCAACCAACAGCGTCAGTCCGAGTGCGCCCAATACCGCCAGTCCCTTCGCCGCCTGAAATATCCTGACCCGGATGCTCGAGGCCGGATCCATCGCGGCTTTGAAATAAGCCGCAAGCCGATCGTACCAGCGTTTGAGTCGTCCGTTAGGGCGCGCGTTCTCAGCCACGATGATTCCTTGATGTTTGTGACATGGTGTCGCAGTTCATGCGCTGCAATGTGCTTAGACGAGTGGGCCGTGACATAAGTTAATTTCGCTGCCACATTCTATGTGATAGCGGGGCGCCAGAGCTAGGCCTTGGTTTCTAATTGTATCAAAAGTCGTTCAATATTAGACAGCAGTCCTCGCCGGGTTAGCGTAGCGTTAATCTAAAAGGAAAACGCGCCCTGAATCCGCGGATCGACATGATGAAAAAATCTATTCAGATCATTAACACCCCATTCAAGACCTAGTAGAATAAGCAAATGCTATCTTAATGACCTGTGATTTATGCGGAGGAGTAGCGGCGCAAGAAAAACTTTAGTGTCCGTGTTATATTCGTTGGCGCATCGGTGACAGCAAGCCGATCAGCTCCGGCAAGACAATCCCAGGCCAAATCAAGATTTGGCGCGCAAAGATTAAGTTCCACTAACTTAAACGCTCGATAGCACCCGACGCTTGTGTGCCAAGGTTTAGGACTAAAACGCCACTGGACAATCCATGAATAAAACTCGAGGCGAAATAGCCGTCGGTCGGTTCCTGATCCCGTACCGACTCTTTGGTCAAGGCAGCCGAATCATGGTCTGCGTGAACGCGGCCCAGCAAAGCATGGCAGCATGGAGACCTGTCGTAACCTATTTTTCAAAGGATTACAGGCTGTTGCTCTTCGATTTTCCCGGCCAGGGACGAGCTAAAATCATCTCCGGTTCTGCCGTTGTAGATTTGGATGAGCAGGTCGAAGTCTTACGGCAAGTTCTATTGGCACAAAATGCCCCTGAGAAATCGATCATAGCCGGCGCTTCCTGGGGAGGGATTGTGGTTGCAGTTTTTGCCTCGCGCTTTCCTCACTTAGTCGACAAAATCATATTGGCCAGTTTTGGCATCCGAGTGAACGATAGGTTGGTGCAGGCGATTAAAGCAGGCCAACAATTAAATGGAAACGCAACCGGGGAGCAGGTGGCCGGCGTAATCGTCAAGTACTTCGGACAGCATCTCAGCGAATCGTTCAAAAAGAAAATGTACGATCAATTTAAGAATATCAAAAAAGAGCATATGGATAATTTTCGTGCGCATGGCCAGTTACTCGAAACGACCAAGCATATCAACGAAGTTGTCGACCTCCATCACATCAAAGCGCAAACTCTAATAATCAATGGCGCACTGGATACCGTCATGGATTTAGACGATGTTACCCTCGCGGCCGCCCAGATCCCGAATTGTGTCGTAAAAATCGTGCCGGATGTGGGACACTTCTTGCACAATGAGAGCGATGATGTCCTCGCTATTTATAGGGATTTTCTTTCCATACCGTCCGAACTTCAACTCAGCAAGGTTTAGTAGTTTTTGAATGTGAGTCAGGAGACGGTGCGTTCGGATCTTCATTCTGCTAAACCGAGCTTCCAACCAAAGACGTTGATATTTCATTTTACCGGGCGAGCAGTTTGCGAATCGAGCGCAGTTCTTTTTGCTTCTCAGCGCTGAGTTTCGGATAGTCTATTGGCATTCCCTCGAGTGTGTCCAGGATGATCTGCGAAACGATCAGCCGGGCATTTGCTTTGTCGTCGGCCGGCACAACATACCACGGCGCATGGCGCGTGCTGGTGGCGCTCAGGCAGGCCTCATATGCCTTCATGTAGTCGTTCCAAAGTTCCCGCTCTTTCATATCGCCCATGCTGAATTTCCAATTCTTATCCGGCTCGTCGATGCGGGCGAGGAAGCGTTTACGCTGCTCTTCTTTGGACAGATGGAGAAAAAATTTGATGATCCGAGTGCCGCTGCGATGCAGGTGCGATTCCATGTCGCGGATCGATCGATAGCGATCCTGCCAGACCGACTTTTCTTGTCGCGCTCCTTCGGGGAGCCGCTGGCTGTGCAGCAGTTCGGGGTGCACCCGAACGATCAACACCTCTTCGTAATACGAACGATTGAAAATACCGATGCGGCCGCGCTCCGGCAGGCACTGAGTCGTGCGCCATAAGAAATCATGGTCCAGTTCTTCCGGGCTTGGATGCTTGAAACTAAAAACCTGGCAGCCTTGGGGATTGACGCCGGACATCACATGTTTGATGGCGCTATCCTTTCCCGCGGCGTCCATGGCCTGGAAGATCAGCAATACCGCGTGGCTGTCGGCGGCGTAGAGAATGCTTTGCAGATCGCTCAGCTTTTCAATGCGCTGGCGTAAAATCTCCTGGAAATGCTTTTTTGAATCGTAGTATCGCTTGACCTTCGTAGGCCACTTTTTCAAATTAACTTGCTTGCCCTCGCGCACGCGAAAATCTTTGGAATTTATCTTCATGGTGCACCTCTCCTGTCCTGCCGAATCGATCGCCAGGGATTGACCCAGAGTAGCGAGTTTTTACTGCGAATGAAAAGACCGATTCTGACATTCCGCGCACGGCTCAGTCCTGGGAATACTGCAATAGCACCTCCCAGAACCCCTTCAGTTGAGCATGTTTTAGGAGCGGCGCATGATCCGGTGCTGTGATCCCTGGATGTGGACGACGCGGGCGGGGCCATTGATCTAGCGGATCTCTCAGCCTAATGATTAAATAGCACGGAAACGTATTCTACGGTTAAACGCATTCGTAGGTTGTTCACATATGCCACTTGCCAACAAAGGTGGTTGGAAGACTTGCTCCAGGGGACATAAGTACAGAGGCCGAGACGCTTGCCCGATTTGATGGAAGGGTAATCGCGCCACCGGCGGTGTGCGCAAGAAAAAGAAATGAACTGATTCGGCTGACTCGCGGTCGATCACGCGCATTCTTGTAAACGTGCTTTACTCGTCGCGCTGCATTAATCGGTTGTTGGCGTCGGCAGAGTTTTCAACATCGCTGCGACATTGCTTAAACATCGGGCGCCGCGATTGCCTGCACGACCGCACAAAGGAACTTGAATTCATGTGGGAATTCATCGGCCGTAAGCGGCCACCTTTTGCCGAAGCGCTCGGTCCCGGTCAGGAATCGGTTTGGGATTATCCGCGGCCGCCTAGATTAGTCGCCGACCAACGTCATGTCGTGGTTCGGCTGGGGGAGACGATTATCGCCGACTCGCGCGCAACCGTTCGGATTCTGGAAACCGCCGGACCGCCGACGTTTTACATTCCGCCAAAAGACGTTCGCGGCGAGCTTTTGCAGCCCTTTCCGGGCACGTCGGTGTGTGAGTGGAAAGGGACGGCAAAGTACTGGGCGCTAAAAACTTCGGCGCCAGCGCGTGAAGCGATGGCTTGGAATTATCCGACCGCGCAGCCGCCGTATGAACTAATCGCGGAATATTTTTCTTTCTATCCCGGCCGAGTGGAGTGTTTCGTAAATAATCAGCGTGTCCGGGGGCAGCCAGGCTATTTCTATGGCGGCTGGGTGACAGACGAGATTGTCGGACCGTGGAAAGGCGAACCGGGCACGGAGCGATGGTAGGGCGCGATTCGGTTTGAATGTAAGGCAAAACCTCCAACAATTTACTCTGTCGAGAGGAAATCCACTGCTCTTCTTCGGTCATAGACGCGCCAAGTGGTTGTTAAGAAAAGCAAGCAATTCCTGGCATAATTTTTGTACCTTATAAAGAGGTGCCGGCGATAAAACCCAATCGAGCTCGTCGCTCGCACGCCTGTGTGGGTTTATCCTTCGCCGGTTGCTTCTTTCATAGGGATCACGTGGTTCGGTGATGAAATCCGTTGCTTGTCTTGCCGTCATCCTTTCAATCGTGCTGTTTTGGTCCGCGCCGAGCATTGCAGCGGAGATAAAGAAGAAAGCCATGACAACTCGGGTTGTTCGATCCACAGCTCCCGGGTCCTCACCAACGAAACTCGTCACCACGAGGATGATGCTCATCGATCGAAGAAAAGCTTCGCTGCACCAAAGGCAAAACACCTTGCCGCTCTATGAAGAAAAGCTGTCTCAGTTAAGCGCCGATTATGAAGCGAGCAAGAAACTCTACGCTGAAGATTTAATTTCGCGGGCGGAACTGGAAAATCGCGAGCGGGCGATGACCAACACGCGCTTGGAATTGCAGCGCGTGCGCGAATGGATCGCCGAAGACGATGTGTCGCTTTCATTGGCCGAAAACGCTGTCCGGGAGAAATTGGCGCAAGTATCGAAAATGAACCCCGGAGAATACGAGGAATCGGAGACTTTGATTCGCTACAGCGGTACTTCGAACTGGTCGCTCGCCGGGGCCGAAAAAATTGCCAAGTTTTTTCAAGCGCGGTTTGGCCAACCGCTGCCGATCAGCGCGCTGGGTCAGTCTACAACCCATGATAGTATGGGTTTGAATCATCGCGACGCTCTCGATATTGCGCTCCAACCTGAAAGCGGACCAGGCCGCGCGTTGATGAGTTTTTTACGTACCAACGGTATCCCGTTCATGGCGTTTCGCAGCCGAGTGCTGGGCATGTCGACCGGCGCGCACATTCACGTCGGGCGGCCGTCACCGCGTATGTTGGAAGTTAAGCAGCGATCAACGACCCCCAGCGTAGCCGGTAAATCCGCCGTGCACGGCTAACGCCATTAATTCTCGCTACGGATCGAGCGCCTCGCAAGGAAATTTCCATTCGAGACAAAGTGCGCCCTCATTTACCTATTCGTTCTTAGGCGGGATAAGCAAAGCGCGCTTGGGGATGATGCGGTGCCTTTTACTGGTTAGGGTTTCCTTAGCAAATAGCGCGCGCGCCGTCGGTCGTCGCGGTTTTTTTCTTTCTTCTTTCGTCATTGCCACTTAAACTTTATCGTAGCGGTCGAAAAAAGGCGCGCGGATTCGTCGTCAGGAGGACAGGCATGCGCAAATGGATCATCGCCGGTGTTGTCGCGGTAACGCTAGCGGCTGTTAGCGTCGCAATGCTGATCAATCTCAACGCGTTGGTTCAGCGTAATCGAGATTTCCTGATCGGCCAGGCCGAGCAGGCGCTCGGACGGAAAATCTCCGTGGGCGAGATTGAGACCACATTATTTAGCGGTGTCGGCATGCGCCTGACGAATTTCACCATGACCGATGATCCGAGATATTCCAGCGGCGATTTCGTTCGTGCCAAGGATCTCCAAGTTAAACTCCAGTTCTGGCCGCTGCTCAGAAAAGAATTTCAGGTCAAGACCGTAGTGCTGCACGAACCGGTGATTCAGATCGTCCGCGCCGCCAACGGCGAGTTCAATTTCTCCACCATTGGTAAGAGCGAAAAGGAAAAGCAATCGCGGGGCGAGCAAGATCCGGCGCAAGCGAAACCCAAGGACGGCAAAGAGGGCGCCACGCTGCAATTCTCCTTGGTGAACATCGACGGCGGCGATATCCGCTACATCGACAGGAAAGACGGCAGTGATCTGCGCGCCCGGCAAATAGATTTGGCAGTCGAGGACTTCGATTTTGACCGGCCGTTTTCGGTCAAGCTCGCCGGCGCGGTTTTCGCCGATAAGCAAAATGTAAAACTCACCGGCAAGATCGGTCCGCTCGGTTCGAACGCCGGTTTTAGTCAAGTGCCGGTGAGCGGCGAACTGGATCTCGATCCGCTCGACATGACCCAACTCAAAAAAGCGCTACCCAAATTGAAAAATGTTCTACCCAAGGATCTCGAACTTGCCGGCCTGTTTAGCGTCAAAGCGCTGAAATTCAATGGCACGCTGATGGACCTGGCGCTCAACGGCGAGATCGACGGCAGTCGCGGCGCCGTGGGTTATGGCAGCGGCTTTCAAAAGCCCGCGGGTATTGCGCTGACGCTTTCGACGGAGGCGCGCTACGCCGGCGATAAGATTTCGCTACGCAAGGCCAATCTCACGCTCAACAATCTAAAAATCGCAGCGGCGGGCGATGTCCAGCTCGGCAATGTCACCGTACTCAATCTCAACGTCAATTCCGAACCGGCCGCGCTCGCCGGCTGGGAAAAGATTATTCCGGCCATCGCGCGCTATGATTTGACCGGCGACATGGCGATCAAGGCGACGGTGCGCGGCCAAGCCGGCAAGGGCGCGACACCGCAGATCCAAGGCACGCTCACGCTCAAGAAAGTGAGCGCGAAACCGCCGGACTTTCCCACTGCCATCGAGGATATCGATACCCGGATCAATTTCACCGGCCAGCGCGCCGATATTTCCGACATGACTCTAAGGCTTGGCAAATCGAAGATCCAGCTCGCTGCGGCGATCGAGAAGTTTTCGCCTTTGGCGATTACCTACAAAATGTCGACGCCGGAACTTTGGCCGGGCGACTACCGCGTCGGTCTGCCGGAGGATCGCAAGGCTGACATCATTCGCAATTTGCGCAGCGAAGGGCAATTCACCCTGGCCGGCGGCAACGTGACCTATCAAGGAACACTCAACTCCGCGGACGGCACGCTCTACAACGTCGTTTACAAAGGGCTCGACGCGAAGCTGATCAGTTGCCGATAAGGTGGTCACCGTTCGCGGTCTTAAGATCAATGCGCTGGCGGGCACAGTGCAATTGGACGGTCAGTATTCGTTCAAGGAGCAAACGCCAAGTTTTGTTGTTACGTCGAAGGTGCAAGGCATCGATGTGAAAGAACTCTACACCGCCCTCGATGGCAAGGCCGAGCGCGATGTTCGCGGCCGCATGAACGCGGATATGAAACTTGCAGGCAGCGGCAGGAGCTGGGAAGAGATCAAGCCGACGCTGCGCGGTCAAGGCGACGCGGAGGTCGTGCAGGGGGCGCTGCTCAATTTCAATATCGCCGAGGGTGCCCTGAGCGGTGTCACCGGCATCCCGGGCTTGACCAACGCCTTCAATCCGGCGCTGCGAAAAAAATATCCGGAGACGTTTACCGCTAAGGACACCGAGTTCAAGGAATTGAAAGCCAATTTCGAGATCGCCGACGGCCGGATTAACATTCAAGATCTGCGCATGGCTGCGGCGGACTTCAGTGCGCGGGGAAAAGGCTGGGCCGATTTCACGCGCCGGGTGGATGTCCGCTCGACGGTCGCCTTTTCCCAGCGATTGTCGACTGACTTGAGCCAGTCAGCGCGAGAAATAAAATATCTCTTCAACGATCAAGGCCAACTCGAAATCCCGCTCGCGCTCACCGGCACAATGCCCAATGTCAAACCCAAGCCCGATACTAATTACTTGGCGCAGATGGCACAGCGGGGATTTGCCCGCAGGGGCATGGACGACTTGCAACAAAGATTTTTCGGCCGCAAGCCGGCGTCCGCGCCTGAGGACAACGAACCCGCCGCCGATGACAGAAAGAAGAAGAAAAACTCCACCGAAGAATTGATTCGCCAAGGCCTCAAAGGTTTGTTTGGACGCTGAACCGGAGATTGGCGGCTGACGATTTTGGCGCCAGCAACCCGTAACATCGGGTGTTGTCACTACTCCAGGCTCTCACCTCGCTGGGCGGACGCAATTGATTCGAACTGCGAAATCCGGGCTACGTGCAAGGTCGATTCACGGCTCGGATTTCAGCACTTGCGGCAGATAAGATCGCCCTTTGGAAACGGTAGATGCACGCAGTCTACGCGCGGATCGCTGTGCGCGCGTTCCAGCAACTCTTTCTGGTAGCGTGGCGATGTTACGTTGTCGACGACCAGCCAGCCTCCCGGCACCAGGCGCGGCACGATCAGTTCGTAAATCTTGGCATTATTTTCCGGCGGCTCGATATCGGAAAAACAAAACGCCAGCGGCTCAGACCGGCCGGCATAGTCGAACGCGTCGCCGTGAAAGACCTGGACAAAACCATCGGCACCGGCCTGGGCAATGTTTGCCCGCGCTAGAGCGACCTTCTTTTCATCGAGATCGACGGTTGTAAGCGTGACCCCTTTTGCGCGCGCGGCCAAGGAAAGCCACAGGCTTGAGTAGCCGCCGCTGCTGCCAAGCTCGAGAAACGCGCCCGTCGGCGCCGACAGCGCCAGCAGCGTGAGGATGCGCGCCACATCGCCGTCGACGCTGCGCAGTGAGCGTTGATCGCGCTCCAATTGCTCTTCGAGCGCGCGCATCACCTGTTGCATGCGCGGTGAAATGTCATGAAACACGGGTTGCTCCTGCAATGTTCTCGAACGGCACGCTGCGCCGGTTGATCTGTTCCTCGACGTCCGCGGGAAATAAATTTTCCTTTATCATCGCGAAGTCGCCGTAGGCGCCATGCACCGGGCCGAGTAGGTTGCGCTCGGCCAGGAGCCCCGGCTTGCGCGTACCGAACTTCGGCAACTTGTCGCGATATTTTTGGTAGAGCTCATACCACGTGCGCGTCATCAGAATGTAATAGTCCAAAGGCACCGGCGGCTGCTCCGCTTCTTTGCATAGCGCAGTCGACGGCTCGCGCCGCCACTGCTGCGGCCGCGGAAAGATCCCGCGCGACATCAAGTATTCGAATCCGGAAGTCATGGACTTGACCGCTTCCTCAACAGTCTTGAACCCATGCGGCCGCGCCATTTCGACGCCGGAGACGAAGCTCGGCTGCACCATGCCATTGCCGAACACCTCGACCGCGTCTTCCATCCAGCGCACCCAGTTGTCCCAGCCGACCCGCTCGGCCTTGCCGGGATTGATCCACGGAAAGAGCGTCTTGTCCCACACCTCCATGTTGAAGTGGATGTGATCGGCGCCGGCGTCTTTGTAGCGTTGCACTTCTTCGCGCGGCCGCGCGTTGACCTCGAAAGTGATGCGCGGCTTAGTCGCGATGTTCTTAATGGCGCGAATATATTCTTCGTAGAAGTCCACCTCGCTCTTGCTATGCAGCGTCTTGGTGATGGTACCGCCGCTGAGCACGAAATTTTGCCCGGCGCCGATCTTTTGCGCGTCCCCGGCGACGTGCTCGCATACCTTGACCACATCGGCCACCGACTTTACCGGTGCGTTCAAGGTGAAGTCGCGCGACAGCTTCATCTGGCGCGCGTTCTCATTGATATCGCAGAATTTACACTCTTCCTTGGCGCCCCAGTATTGGCAGTTGCGAAAGATCGTGATGAAGGAGCCGAAGGCGACAATCTCATGATAAGGTGTGCCGTCCGGCAAGTTCTTGAAATAGTAGTCCGGCGTTTTGGGAATTCGCACATGCGCCACCACTTGCCCATCCACGGTCAAGACGAGCCGGCCATCAACGACATCGATCAGGTAGGGCGAATAGGGCGAAAGCGAAGTCTGAATCGCTACCGGGCGCATGTCGTACGGCCCGTTTAAGAGAACGAAGTGCTCCGGCACGCGCCGATGCTCGTTTCTTTTGAACTCCGACATCGGCACGAGATCATAGGAGAATAGTCTATACGATTTGACCAACGCGCCGGCCGAGGCATCGAGCGCGGCATCGCTGAACCAATGACCGAGGCTCAGCATGTGTTGCTTGAGAATCGTCTCCTTGGGAACGTCCGGATATTTCTTGAAATAGGATTCCAAAACGTCGAAGCTTGATTCGGTCGCCGTCGAAATATTACCCATCGCGCGGATCCTTTCGATCTTGACGTTTCATAATTGCCCTCTCTCGCAGCGCGCTCGTTATCCGTGTTACTTCAGCAGCGCGTGGGCAACCTTGGAGGCCGGTTCGCGCACCTTGTCGAGTTTTTCCTCCGACTGATTTTCGATCTGTAAAAAATCACCGACCGACATCGTGTCTTTAGCCGCGATTGTGCCGGATTCTCTTAGAAAACTGGTATCGACATCGAGACGCCTCGTCGCTTGACCGAGCGCTCGGGAAACGATCTCCTGTCCCTCACGGCCCAACAGCCAGTTGACGAAAACCTTGGTGCTGTTCGGGCGCGCCGGTGCTTTGATGATCGCTAAATTACCGCTGCCGCCGGTCCCGTAATTTCCCTCTTTGAGTGTCGGCAGGGGTTTAATCGGCAATCCGGCTTTGAGAAAAGGCAAATAAGAATAATAGGAGTTACCGATCATGACGGCGATTCGTCCTCTGGCCAAATTCTCGGCAAGTATGCGTTGATCGCGGCCGAGATATAGATCCTGAGCCACCAATTTTTTTAAATACTCCTCGCCTTTGACCTTCCACATAAACGCCCAGGTGGAGTCTCCGGCGCCCGGCGTGCGCGGGTCGAGATAGCCGATCTTGCCTTTCCATCTCGGGTTGAGAAAATCGTCGAACGAACGGATCTCGGTGGGCTTGACCAGTTCGCTATTGTACCACATAACTTCCGACAGATACGCTTGAAACGTGTAGACAAATCGCTTGGCGTTATCGACCCACAGATGACCGCCCCACCACTGCTTCGGATCTTTGACTTCGGGCAACGCCAGCCATGGCTCGATGGGATCGAGAATGCCCTCGTCGAGCATGCCGGAGACGATCGATGAAGAACCGCCGATGTGCAAATCGAAACTGCGCACGCCGGCTTTGAACTCGTCCGCCATGCGGCGCACGCCCGTGCTGCCGCGCGACGTGAAAGTTTCGACTTCGATGCCGTAGCGTTTTTTGAACTGCTCCTCGATTTGTTTTTTCAACTCAGCGCTGGCCGGAAGCGATACTGTTACCTTGGCTTCTTTCTTCGCGGCATCGACCAACTTGTCCCATTCCGCCGAGCCTGCAGCTTTACTTTGTTGGCCGTCAACGGCGGGCGCGAATATCAGCACACCAAACAGCATGGCTGATAAAATACTTCTCGCGATGATGATCTGGACTGGCATTTTTCTGTTTCCACTACGCCGGCAAAATTGCATGCTAACTGACGCCATTTTTCTGAGCTTTCGCGGGACGGATCAATAATCGTTGTAGTTGAATCACTCGATATGTCAAGTATTGCCAAGCCGGGCTTGCCAAGCAAATATCGTTGCGAGGAACGTATGGGCCCGGGCTTTTCTTGCGCTGCGCTTCAACTCTTCAAACGATACCCGGTTTTGAAGATCCAGCCGACCACCGCCAGACAGAGCGCGAAGAATGCCAGGGTCATCGCCAGGCTCACTTCGACGCTCACGTCGGACGATTCATAGAAGCTCCAGCGAAAGCCGCTGATAAGATAAACCACCGGGTTGAACAAGGTGACGGTGCGCCAGGCCGGCGGCAGCATGTCGATGGAATAGAAGGCGCCGCCGAGAAAGGTCAAGGGCGTTATGATCAGCATCGGAATGAACTGCAACTGTTCGAAGCTTTTGGCCCAGATGCCGATGATGAAACCAAACAGACTGAAGGTTGCCGCCGTGAGCACGAGGAAGGCGATCATCCACAGCGGGTGCAGGATATGGACCGGTACGAACATGGCGGCCGTGGCCAAAATGATCAGCCCGAGGGCGATCGACTTGGTCGCCGCGGCGCCGACGTAGGCGATGACGATTTCCAAGTAAGACACCGGTGCCGACAAAAGCTCATAGATCGTGCCGGTGAATTTGGGGAAATAAATACCGAACGAGGCGTTCGAGATGCTCTGGGTGAACAGTGAAAGCATGACCAACCCCGGCACGATGAACGCGCCGTAGGCGACGCCGTCCACCTGCGCCATGCGCGTACCGATGGCGGAGCCGAAGACCACGAAGTAAAGCGCCGTCGTGATCACCGGCGCAACCACACTCTGGAACAGTGTCCGCAGCGCGCGCGCCATCTCGAACTTATAAATCGCCCACACGCTGTGGCGGTTGATTGCCGAGCTGCTCATCTTTGATCTCCGTCACGATCACTGACCAAGCTAACAAAAATATCTTCCAGCGAACTCTGGCGCGTGTTGAGATCCTTTAAGCGGATGTGCAGATCGCTCACCCGCTGGAGCAGCGCCGGGATGCCGGCGCGCTCCTGGTCGGCATCGAAGGTATATTCCAGTTCGGTTCCGCCGGCTTTGAGTGCCAAGTCCCAGTCGCTTAGTTCCAGCGGGATTGAAGCCAACGGTTCGAGCAGATTGAGCGTCAGTTGTTTCTTGCCTAGTTTCTTCATCAGCTTGATCTTTTCTTCAACCAGGATCAGCTCGCCCTTATTGATCACGCCGATACGATCGGCCATCTCTTCGGCCTCGTCGATATAGTGAGTGGTCAAGATGATGGTCACGCCGCTTTCACGCAGGCGCCGCACCAGCGCCCACATATCGCGGCGCAATTCGACATCGACGCCCGCCGTCGGCTCATCAAGAAACAAAATTTGCGGCTCATGCGCCAGCGCTTTGGCGATCATCACACGCCGCTTCATGCCGCCCGAGAGCGTCATGATCTTATCGTCGCGCTTGTCCCATAAAGAGAGATCGCGCAGCACTCGCTCGATGTAAGCCGGATTAGGCGCGTGTCCGAATAGACCGCGGCTGAAGCTCACCGTCGCCCACACCGACTCGAAGGCATCGGTGGTGAGTTCTTGCGGCACCAGACCGATCTTCGCGCGCGCCGAACGATAGTCGCGCACGATGTCGTGGCCGTCGGCGACGACCACACCCTCGGTGGCAGTGACGATGCCGCACACGATGTTGATCAGCGTGGTTTTGCCGGCGCCATTTGGACCCAAGAGAGCGAAGATTTCGCCTTTGCGGATTTCAAGGGCGACGCGCTTAAGCGCCGGGTGGCCCGAAGCGTAGGTCTTGGTCAGATTCGAGATCGAGATAATCGGCTGCATCGATGCGATCTTACCGCAATCGTATGCTCGCTTTAAGCTTATCTAGGGATATATTCCTCCGAGTGGGAGATGCATGCCAGGCATTGATTATTTGATATTCGATTCATCGTCCCTGCCTAACTAGAGCAAATTGTCAAAGCCTGACATCGAGGCCACTCACGGTCGCGGCGCGATGAACGATGTAAATATCTGGAATTAGCGCCGAAACTCCGCTGCCAATAACGGCGGCACAAGCGGCGACGGACCGCGGCTCACGGTGATGGAGAGGATTTCTGATCGCGCCGGCGAGGCCATTGCCGCGACTCGTATGAACAACTCGTTTAATTTTGACATTGGCATAGTTTCGAGACCGCGGTAAAAGCGCTTCCCCGGCTTCTGCTATCAATGGAGCAGTAACGGCGTGTATCTCGGTAAGGCAAGTTCGGTCAAAGTCGATACGCAAGAAATGCTCGGCCAATTCAGCTCCCAGCTCGGAGCGGCCAGGTGGAGCTACCAGAGTTTTATGAAAGATGGGATGAAGCGGGGGCATGGTAAGGTATTGTTGCAGGCGGGCCGGCAGCGCCAGTGGGTAGCGCCAAGAGCGCAGTTAGTCTATCTTGCGCGAGAGTGGTGTGGACTAACGACCAAGGAGTTAGGGCGACGGCTTCATCGGGACGTGTCGATGATCAGCCGGTTGTACGGTTGGTATCAGGGACATCGAGATAAACAAATGGAGGAGAAGCTCGTCGTTGTGTTGACTAAATAGTTAATACTCAGGCCTAATCCCTATCCTGTGCCAAATAAAAACACTATTTGGGTCTGGGAACGGCGTGTGAAAAAATCATTTAACTGGACGCTGACCTGATGTTCGATCCCGACGCGCTTTAAAAGCCACTGAATAGACACGAGACGCTTATCAGGCTTTGATTATTTGATTTCGATTCATCATTTCTGCCCAACTAGAATAAGCAAATTGTCAAAGCTGCCGTTTTGCGGGTGCCTCACAAGATGCGCAGGAACTCCACCAGGTCCCTCAGGTCGTTTTCCGTGAGCTTCTCGGTCGTCCCGGCCTTCTGCTGGTACTCCCACATGTAACGCACCGCTTGCTCAAGGGTCGCGAAGCGGCCATCGTGGAAGTAGGGAGCGGTGTGGGAAACGGCGCGCAGCGAGGGAACCTTGAACTTCCCTCCAACTAAGACGTCCTCGACATCCTTCTTGTCGAAGGTCGGCGGCAGATGGCATGCCTGACAGCCCGCCTGGATGAAGACGGCGTAGCCGCGTTTGGCTGCGGTAGGCGCGGCGGTCGACGGGGTTCCATCGGCGTTGAGGTTGGGGTTCGGCGGATAACCGAGCGATCTGACATAGGTCTCCAGGGCGTCCAGCGTATCGGGCGAGGGTTCGGGCCCCTTCATGCGGTTGACGATGATTCCACGCATGTTGGCTTGCAGGCTCGGGGCGGTGCCCGCCCAGGAGAAGGCCTGCCGGGTGGCCGCGCCCCAGAGCGTCGGCGTGCTGCGGCCATTCGGGTCGCCGTCCGGCACCACGTTGAGGCCGACGTAGGTCTTGTTGTTGGTGTGACCGTGATTCGGGTGGCAGGATGCACACGACCACTTGCCGTCCGCCGACAGTTTCACGTCATTGAAGAGCGCTCGCCCCTTGGCGATCAGCGGCGTCTCGGCGGACTGTATAGGCGTCAACTCCTGTTGCGTCGCACAGCCGGTTGACAGTGCCAGGGCGCAGGTGATGATGGCAAGCATCAGTGGGTTTCGTCGTTTCGCCATGCAGCTCTCCTTCAATTGACAGATTATAGAAATTTCCTTTTGAGTAGGTCGGCCCCGACACAAATTGCAGCTCCTCCCGAGCAAGCTTTGCGAGCCAGTTTCCGACAGCCTTAGCTAACCACCTGAAAAAAGTGAACCAGACCTGCGCTCATCTTTGCTGGAAAAGTATCCGGTAACGAAGCGCTCTGTCAAACTGAGCTTGGCCCGTGCCGGGTGAGTCGCGATCCTAGAGCCGAAAACTGTCAATAATAATTGGGAACGGGGTCTGTCTTTTACTCCTCGACTATCTTCGGCGTTCAAACCTCGCCGGTTCGGCAGCGCGTCTCGCGTTTCGAATAATGCCTGCACGACACGCCTTGCTGCAAAACAAATTCTGACCTTTTCAAAGAATTCGGGCCAGATCCTGCTTTTCACCCGTTAGCAAATCTGCGAACGCTTACTTGCCCAGCTGTTATGGAAAATTGGAACGCTGGATTTTATCCAGCAATGTCAGGTCGGTGAATTCGATTTCGCTAACGCATTTGGCTTTCGGATAACAGCGTCCGACGAAGTCCAAAAGAAAGCGCACGGATTTAGGAACGGGGCGCAACTCTTTTTGCCGGCGTCTAGTTTGACGCCGAATCTAACTTGTAGAAGCGCGCGGCGTTTTCGCACAGAATCGCCCGCTTGGCCATTTCACTGATCTCCTCACGCTTGCGCAGTTCGCGAATTTCTTTGTTGATCGTATGGATGTTCACCTCGTGCGGAAAGTCTGATGAGAACATGAACGCTTGCTCCCCGGCAACTTTGATCGCGTAGGCAAGGTCTGATTCCCCGCCTTCGATGCCCACAACCAGGCGGCCGGCCTGAATAAGCGCGCGGAGATAATCAGCGACTGATTGACCCTCGGGTAAGTGCAACAGCTCGCCGCGCGGGTTGATCGGAATCCCCGCCTCATAAGATCGAGAAAAACGTTCGAGGGCCATGAGAAACCAGAGCGGTCCGCCCTCGAGATAAGCCACGCGCAGGCCGGGGAAGCGCTCGAAGAGGTTGTTGAAGAGCATCTCCGCCAACGCAATCGCTAGCGACATCGGATGACCAATGGCATTGGCGCCGGTGGAAACGTTCATCGTGTCCATGCCGAGATCCCAGTGGCCGCCGCCGTGAACGACAATGGGACAGCCCAGCCGAGCCGCTTCCGCGTACACCGGCCAGTAGTGCTTGGCACCGAGGTTTAAATGCACGCCAGTGGCCGGGAACAGCACGGCGCACATGCCCAATTCTTGATGAGCGTGCTGCAATTCCGCCAACGCGGCGTCGGCATCGTGCATCGGCAGCAAGGCGATGCCTTTGAAACGTGAATCGCGCCGCAGATAAGTTTCGGCCAGCCAGTCGTTGTACGCACGGGCCGCGCCGCAAGCGTAGTCGCGGTCGACGATGCGGCCGATGCGTTGCCCGGCGGTCGGAAAGAGAACCGCATAATCGAAGCCGACCTGGTCCATGAATTCAATCCATCCTTCGGGTCCGGGGTTTTGAAACCGACCTTCAGAATTTGTCGCGAAGGCGCCGGGCGGAGTGCGAGTCAGTGAATACTGGATATGGCTATTGAGCGGAAATACGCCGCTGCGCAGGCGGCCGCCAACCGCGCTGTAGGGAAAATGACGGGCGATGGCGTCGCCGTCCTCGAAAATATGACCGTCGCCATCGATGATTTTTGGCTGCTGTTTCATCGGATACTCCTATGCCATCCGGTTTATATCCCGGCGTTTCGGCGCTCAAGGCTTGTACGAACACTTCGTCGTGTCGCCGATACGCCGCGCTCGACATCACGCATTGTGTCGTCGTAAGACTATGCCCTACGGAAGTTTGCAGATACCATCCGGCTATGGAAATTGTCAACTTGACCTTGTTTCCGTGCGTGCGCTTGCACACCGAATGCGCGTGGCAATTGCAAAGTTCTGAGTTTATGATGCTGCCGGGGGTTAGCTTCTATCGCAAAAATTTGTTGCACTGACAAACGGACTAGGAGACGAAAGATTTAGAGAAGGGTAGGAAAGAGATGTCGATTCATCCGTTAGCCGGCAAACCGGCGCCCGCCGAGATCTTGATCGACGTTGCCGCGGTTGAGAAGGCTTATTACGACCAGGCGCCAAATGTCGATGATCCAGCGCAATTAGTTGCTTTCGGCACCAGTGGCCACCGTGGCAGTTCGCTCAGTGCGAGTCTGAACGAAGCGCATATTCTTGCCATCACCCAGGCGATCTGCGAGTACCGCGCGAGTAAGCATATTACCGGGCCGTTGTTCATGGGCAAAGATACCCACGCGGTGTCCGGTCCGGCGCAGCGAACAGCGCTGGAAGTGCTGGCGGCGAACGGCGTGGACACGATCATTCAGCGTGATGACGGTTTTACCCCGACACCTTCGATTTCGCGCGCGATTCTGGTTTGCAACCGCGGCAAAAAAAATCGACTGGGCGACGGCATCGTCGTCACGCCGTCGCACAATCCGCCTGCTGATGGCGGCTTCAAATATAATCCGCCGGATGGCGGGCCGGCGGACACGGATGTCACCGACTGGATCCAAGCCCGTGCCAATGCTCTGCTGCGCGAAGCCAATCGCAGTGTAAAGCATGTTTCCTACGCTTCGGCGCTTAGAGCTCCAACGACGCATCAAGAAGATCTCGTTAGTCCTTACGTTGACGATTTGACCGCTGTCATCGACATGGAACGGATTCGTTCCGAGCGGGTTAAGATCGGCGTCGACCCCTTGGGTGGCGCGGCGCTCGGTTACTGGCAGAAGATCGCCGAGCGCTATCAGCTCGATCTGACCGTGGTGAATTCGCAAGTCGATCCGACGTTTCGCTTTATGACGTTGGATCACGACGGTAAGATTCGCATGGACTGTTCGAGTCCATACGCGATGGCGAGTTTGGTTCAGCTCAAAGATCGCTTTCAAGTCGCTTTCGGCAACGACGCCGACTCGGACCGCCACGGCATCGTCACGCCTTCCATGGGATTGATGAATCCCAATCATTATCTCGCCGTGGCAATTTACTATTTGCTATCGAACCGGCCGCAGTGGAACAAAGACGCCGCCGTCGGCAAAACCTTGGTCAGCAGTTGTCTCATCGATCGAGTGGTTGAAAAGCTCGATCGCAAACTCTTCGAAGTTCCGGTCGGTTTCAAGTGGTTTTCTCCTGGGCTATTCGATGGCTCGGTGTGCTTCGGCGGTGAGGAGAGCGCCGGCGCTAGTTTTCTTTGCCAAGACGGAACCGTATGGACCACGGACAAGGACGGCATCATTCTTTGCTTGCTCGCAGCTGAAATGATTGCCACGACCGGTCGTGATGCCGCGAGTTGCTACGAGGAACTGACACGCGAACTTGGCAAGCCTTATTATACGCGTGTCGATTTGCCGGCGACGGCGGCGCAGAAAAACGCGTTGAAGGCGCTTCGTCCCGATTCGCTAACAGCGGGCGAGCTCGCCGGTGAGCCGATCACCGCAAAGTTGACTCACGCGCCGGGTAACGGTGCTTCCATCGGTGGCCTCAAAGTGTCGGCGCGCAGTGGCTGGTTTGCGGTGCGGCCTTCGGGGACTGAGGATTTGTGCAAGATCTACGCGGAGAGTTTGCTGTCGGAGGATCACCTGAAGACTATTGAATCCGAAGCCCGGCAGATATTACAGGCGGTGTTTACAGCTGCCGGAGCATAAGGCCGCGATGAGTGATCGGACAGGAGGCTATCAAACGGAGCCACTGTGGTAAACGCGGCGAGGAAATGGCTGGCTTTGATCGGCTCACTTGGGGTCTGGATTTCAGCGTCATCCGTGCGCATTGCCAATGCCGCCGACTCGCGGCCGGCGTGGCAAATTGAGTGGGAGAAGACGGTCAAAGCGGCGGAAGAAGAAGGCGCGCTGGTCATCTACATGACTCAAGCGTTCGAGCCGGTGTTTCGCGAGGTGTTTCAGAAGAAATTTCCGAAAATAAGAGTCACCTTGGTGACCGGGCGCGGCCCCGATCTCAGCCAGCGCGTCATGAGCGAGCGGCGCGCGGAAAGATTTGCCGTCGATCTTTACGTTTCGGGAAATATTTCGCCGCTGACGGTATTTCACAAAGCCAAGATTCTAGAGCCGGTCAAACCGTTGCTGCTATTACCGGAAGTTCTGGATACTTCTGTTTGGTACGAGGGCAAGCATCACTACGACGATCCGGAGAACCGTTTCATCTTTGTCTTCGAAGGCACGCCGCGCAGCGGCGAGATTACTTACAACACCAAGCTGGTCAATTCTACGGAGATCAAATCCTACTGGGATTTGCTCCACCCAAAATGGAAAGGCAAGTTTGTCTCGGTCGATCCGCTGGTTTCCGGTCCGATCAGCGCGGCGCATATCTTCTTTTACAAGCATCCCGATCTCGGCCCGGAGTTTCTGCGCCGCTTTCACGCCGATACCGAGATCGCCATCGTGCGCTCCAATGAACAGATGCTCGATTGGCTGAGCGCAGGAAAATATGCTTTTGGCATTGGCGCGCGCGATGTCGATACCGCCATGATGCAAGGGCTGCCGCTCAATCAATTTCTCCCTGCGTCGCTCAAGGAAGGTTCTTCGGTGACGGCCTATAACGGCACCTTGAGCTATTTCAACCGCGCGCCCCATCCCAACGCTGCGAAAGTTGCCGCTAACTGGCTACTCTCGCGCGAAGGTCAGACGGCGTGGCTCGACTCGAATCAAAAGACCGGCGGGCTTTATGATTCTTTGCGCGAAGACATTTCCAAGGACAAAGTCAGCGAGCGCGCGCGCCGGGTGAAAGGCGCAAAGTTCCTTTGGCTCAACCCGGAGTGGATCGGCGAGCTCGATGCGATCCGCGATATTATCAAGAAAGCGCTAGCGAGCGCGGCCAAGGGCAAGTAGCGGTGGCAAGGGCAAGACGGAGTTCGGATTCAGAAATTTGGCTGCAAAGTACGCAACTTTTTCCAAGCTTGGCGATTTGACGCAAGTCGATCTTGGCTTACGCGCGATCGTACCGGTCAGAAGTACCAGCGAGTGCGCAACCATAGTCCGGCGAGAAAAGCGGTAGCGGCGAGCGAGCCGAGGAAGATTTCCATACCGTAGCGGGGCAGATAATATGCTTCGGCCAATCCGATGGCGTAGAGGAACGCGATCGCTAAACCACGTCGTAGCCACATCGACCGTCTCATGTCGCTAATAAACAGGCATAAACCATACCAGGGCAGGATGGCGCAAACCCTGTAAGCTTCGAGTATGTTTTATGAACTTATGTAGGAATCGGGTGGCAAAATTGTCCAGGTTGTCGCATTCACGGTTCTGGGTTTGCCAAGTTATAGCCGGAGGCTCGAATGAGAATCGTCACTATTTACGGCTGGCCGTTAATCGTTCTTGTCGTCGGAATTATGGCGCGAAACGTGGCGGCCCAGGAGACCATGCGTGTCGCTATTCCGCTGTTTCCAACAGCGGCCTTTCCACTACTGGTTGCCAGTGACAAAGGCTTTTTTCAGCGCGAGGGTTTGACCGTCGAACCGATCAGGATCAATAGTGCGCCGACGACTTATCAAGCGCTGATATCCGGCGATGTTCAAGCCGCCTCCGGGGCGCCCACGGGATTGCTGCCGAGCCATGCGCAAGGCGCGGATGTAGTCGTGCTCGGCAGCTGGGACAATCTGGTGCCTTATGTTTGGGTGACGCGGGAAAAAATCACCGATATCCGCGAACTGCGCGGCAAGAAAGTCGGCGTCAATCGCGCCGGCAGCAAGCCGTGGCTGATCATCCAGGTTTTGCTCCAAGACGCCGGCCTCGATCCAGTGAAAGATTTAACCTTGTTGCAGATGGGAGGCGGCTCGCAGGAGCGGGTAGCGGCTTTGATGCGCGGCGGCATCGACGCCACGCTGGCCGACGTGCTGCTCGAACCGATCATGAAGAAACGCGGCTTCTTCGTTCTGCGCGGCAAGCCGACGCCGTTCATGAACGCGCCGATCGCGGTCAAACGTTCCTACGCCGCAACCAACCGAACCGCGGTCAAGAAATTTGTCAAAGCGTTTGCCGACGCCACGCGCTATCTGGTCGACAACCGGGAAGGCACCATGCGGCCTTTGACGCAATTGTTAAATACCAACGACAGCGAGAATCTCGACTTCGCCTATCAATACCTCCATGTCAATTCCGAGCCGACGCTTTACCCGCCGGAGGACGCCGTCAAGAATCTCATCCGTATGTCCGCCTACATGGACAAAAAGCTCGGCGCCTTGAGCGCCACTCGAGTCATGGATTTTTCGATTCTCGACGAGCTCGGCACCAAACGTAACCAGCGGGCGCAGAAGTAGAGGAAAGCTGGCACGGCATGGGGCAGCTGCGCCGTTCGAAAAGGAAGTTTGATTGTGATTAATCTTAATCATGGAATTTTGCCACTTTGTGTCGAGAAACGCTCTGAAAGGGAGTCTGTCATGACGAAATATGCGCGCTTGGATATTCGCTGCCAACGTTTATGGCGCACCGTCGCGCTCGCGGCAGTAATTTTTGCCTGTGCGATTTCACCGCGCTCGCTCCTCGCGCAATCGACTCCGAGCCCGAGCGCCATGAAGATTGGCATCATTGGTTCGGGCAACATCGGCGGCACGGTGGGCGAGCTTTGGGTGAAGGCCGGCCATCAGGTGCTGTTTTCATCGCGTAATCCCGAACAGCTCAAACCCTTGGTCGATAAACTCGGACCGCTGGCGCGCGCCGGTACGGTAAAAGAAGCGTTGGCGTTTGGCGACGCGATGCTCATCGCCGTGCCCTACGGCGCGATACCGCAGATCGGCAGGGACTACGCGGCGGATTTCGCCGGCAAGATCGTCCTCGATGCCACCAACGCGGTGCTGAACCGCGACGGCGAGGTTGCCAAGGAAGCGCGCGAAGTCGGCGTGGGGATCACATCGGCGAAATATTTGTCCGGCGCGCGCATCGTGCGCGCTTTGAACCTAATGAGCTTTCGCCGCCTCGCCAGCAATGCGAATCGTGCCGGCGAGCGCATGGCGATTCCCATCGGTGGTGATGACCCCGAGGCGTTAAAGGTGGCGTCGCGGTTGGTGCGCGACGCCGGTTTCGATCCGGTGGTCGTCGGTTCCCTCGAACGCACCAAGCTCTTCGCCCAAGGCGGCCCGCTGTATGGACAAGAGATTTCCGCGCGCGAGATGCAAGAGCGGCTCAAGGCTTTCAAGTAACCGCGCCGCCTGTTCAAACCGGTGGTCGAAGTAAAAAAATATTCCGCCGATCGATTGGACGAGTGCGTGACCGTACTCGCTAACGCATTCGTTACCAATCCGCTTCATCTTGCCGCGTTCGGCGCCGGCCGTATCGATCAGAATCGCTTGTTCTTTCGCATCGGCCTTAGGCATATGTTTATCGGCCCCGCCTATGTCGCGCTAGTCGATGGCGCGGTGGCCGGCTTTGTCCACTTTAATGAGTCGCCTTATTGTCTCCCTGCGCCGGAGGAATTGCCGCAGGTTTTCGCGACTTTGCTCAGACCGTTGAACGAGGCGATCCCCAAAGTCATCAGGTGGTTTACCCGCTGGTGTCACCTCGATCCTGACCAACCGCATGTGCATCTCGGGCCCATCGCCGTCGCTCCCGAACTGCAGCGGCGCGGAGTCGGCAGCGCGCTCATGGAGCGTTATATCGAGCATATAGTGCAAGAAAAAATCGCCGGCTATCTCGAAACCGACCGGCGGGAAAACGTCGAATTCTACAAACGGTTCGGTTTCATCGTCCAGCGCGAAGAAGAGGTTATCGGCACGACGTCCTGGCACATGTGGCGGCCGCATACATAAACTCTGATTCCGCAGTTGAAATTGAAGCAGCGAGCCGGCGCGATGCTGCCGTAGAAGACAATGGGTCTGTTCCTCTGAGGGGCGACTCGGGGTTTAAAAATGGTATTCGGCGGGCTGCTTGTCGTGTTTTCTCAGCGCAACGACTGGCTCACCCGCTGCGCGATACTGAAGTCAAAAACCTGCTCTGTGAGCACCGGCTGCTTCGGTTTAATCTGGGCCGCAGCATCGGCGATCATCTGGCGCTGAATATCCTCACTCACGGTGCCGTTTTCCAGGAGCGCAGGAGCGGCGATGTCATAGACGCGCGCGGCGATCTTTTCCGGATCCTTGCCGATATCCAGCCAAGGTCCCTTGATGAAATCCACGCCGTATTTCTTGTCCGACTTGATCAGACGAGTCGCCCGCAACATCGCGCGCACCACTTTGGTGACCAACTCGGGTTGCTCCGATAACAGGGCGCTGGTCGTCGCCAGGCCACCTTGCACCGTTTGATAAACGTCGCCGGCGGCTACCAGCTTGCGAAACCCTTCGTCTTGCGCGGTGAACGTCAGAGGCATCTGCAACGGCGCGGCGTCGATGACCTTAGCTTTGAGTGACAGATATGTCACATGACTTGGCCCGGTTGCCAGAATCGTCACATCCTCGGGGCGAACGTTATTAACGACGAGAATTCGCCGCGTGAGGATTTCCGCCAGCGAGCCGACGCCGCCGGTGCCGATCTTCTTGCCGCGTAACTGCTGCACGCTAGTGATCCCCGGCTGGGCGATAAGATCAAAGGATGGCCGATCCGTGACCGCCAGGATTACTTTGATACCGGCGCCTCTCACGGCGGCGCTGACGGCGCTGCCGGTGGCGGATGCGAATTGGGTGCTGTTGCCTAACGTCGCTTGGATCGTTTGGATAGCCTGCATGACGATCAGCTCGACTTCCAATCCCTCCTCGCGGAAAAAGCCGCGCTCCTTGGCGACGAAGAACGGCATCGAGGTCGTGCTCCTGGCCGCCAATCCCATGCGAATGCGGGTCAGTTTATCGCCGCTATCGGCGGCGAAAACGTTTGCCGGCGAGAGCTGAATCCCAAGGCAAGAAATCAGGAGCAGAATTTCGCATCGTCTCCATCGACTCATCGGTTGCTCCCTTGGCGCTGGGTTAGACCGAAGCGTAGCTCGACAATTCCTTTCTCAGCGTGCCGGCAAAGGTTTGCTGCCATTGATTAGATTAAACAATCCGATAGTCTCCGCGTCGCGCGGGATTGAGCGGATGGTCTCTTGCTGTGCCTCCGGCGACATCGGACTGACCTCGTCACCGGTAATCTTTCGGTATTCTTTTCGAAACTCCGGATCGCGAAAAGTCTTGGTCATGCCTTCGCGGAGTATCTGCACCTGTTCCTTGGGGGTGTTAGGCGGAATGAGAAATGGGGTTCCAACCTGACGGGTTGAGCGGATCAACGAGAGCAAACGACGCTCTTTCTCCGACTTTGTAAAGGTGTCGATTTCCGGCAGGTGATCGAACTCCGGTTCTTTTTCTTCCCGAGGAATTTTGAAGATCGCGAGAATGTTGAATGGCGCTTTCTTAAAAGCGTCTGGGAAGCGCCGCATCACTTCGGCGGTGTTGTTGCTGCGCGAATCGACTTCGCCGCTCTGGATGGCAACGTCAATTTCTATCGAGGCGTAGCCAAGAACGAATTTGGGATCTTTGAGTCCGAGCACCCAAGCAAACGTGCGACCAAACGTATAGGTGGTATGACCGATTTCGGTGGCGCCGATCTTTAGGCCGGAATACGCCTGCAGCTTTTCCAGATTGGTTAGGCCCAATTCTTTTCTGGTGAGAAACGCGTAGTGGAAAGCGCTATCGGTGGCGCCGAGCCAAATAAATTTATCAAGGTCGTACTGGACACCACTCTCGCCCAGCACGGCGCTGGTCACTATGCCGCTGCTGACATGGCCGAAGGTCAAGCCGTCCGGGCGAGCGGTGTTAAAAAGATAATTTGCCGCCTTGCGGCCACCGGCGCCCGGCATGTACTCGCTGATCACGGTGGGGCCGCCGGGAATGTACTTCTTCAAATAAGGCGCGACCATTTTGACACGCGTGTCGCCGGAGCCGCCCGGTTCGCGGCCCTGGACCAATCTGATCGTTTTCCCTTGATAATACGGCGTTTGCGCATAGACCCGCGCGTCTTCTCCAAAATATGACACGACGCCGAGAAACAAAATTGCTACCAGTCCTGCGGTTTTCATTTGATCTCCCATTAGTCGAGCACGTTGCCAAGATACTGCCACGGTTAAACCTTTATCTGTCCTCGGGTGAAGACGATAGTTCTATACAGATTGGCCACAGTTGACGCAATACCCTTTTTTCTTAAGGCGAATGGGGCACCGGCAGCGCCAAGTTGCTGCGGTTTTCCTGGCATTCCTGAATTTTCGCTACTTCCCTGGTTTAATTTGGGCTATTAAGGGGACAAAACTTATGATTACAGGAGGAAAATTGGATGGCCAAGACGACGCTCAATCCCGATGGGCTGCCGGTACCGCGTGGGAGTTATTCCCTAGTAAACATCGCGCAGCCGGGCCGTATGGTGTTTATCGCCGGCCAAACGGCTTCGGATCATGATGGCAAAGTTGTCGGCGCTGGCGATGCCCGCGCGCAGACACGATTTATTCTGGCAAAAATTCAACGCGCCGTCGAAGCCGCCGGCGGGACGATCAATGACGTTGTTGCGATGAGCGTGTTTAGCACGGACGTGAAGTATCATCGCGACATCAATGAAACCCGCCGTGAAGTGTTGGGCACGAACTTCCCGACCAGCACGATGGTTCAAGTGGTGGCGCTGGCGCGTCCGGAGCTGTTGCTGGAGATCAATGCGATCGCGGTGATTTCCTAAGCACGCGCGGTGAGTTTGCTGGGTCCGACCCTAGGTGATCGACGTTGTAGGGGAATTCTTGTAGCTGGATGACTGAAGGTTCGGCTACGGAATTAGTATTCCGCCTTCGGACTCGATCAACTCGTCAAGTTCTTGGAGAATCAACTCAAGTTCCGCCTGTTGCAGCAATTGCAACAAGACTGGGTGGGTTTCCACCAACTTCGGCAAGCGGGAATCGGCGTGTGATTCTCTAAACGGGTCATCGTCATTTTCGGCAATTTCCATCATTACCCCCCAACTGATTTTGCTTTGCCAAGGTGTTACGCAAACTTCGGGCCGCCTGCGTCGATTAGTACCGGAGGCGCTAGAAGATCGATTGATAAGGAGAAATTGCGGCCATTTATGATGGCTGCGCCGTGACTGTCCGAGTTTCGGAGCAATTGATAGGGAAAAATTACTGACGGCAAATAAAATGATTGCTCGGCCCGTTACCGGTAAGTGTAAACGAGTGGATGTGGTGTAAACGATCGGATACACAGCGGCTATAGTGAAGTTCTGCCGCCAACGAGCATTCGATGCCGGGTTTTCCTTTAATCTTTCCTATTGCCCGATGGCTTGACGATTATCCATATCCTAACTTATGTTCTTGGCGGTTGCGGGAATTAAAAGAGGCAGACGTATTTCTGACCGAATTGAATAGTATGTTTCAAGAGGAGGCATTATGGCGAAGTTAAGACATATCGCGGTGCACACTCCGGATCCGGAGAAGACGGCGGAGTTTTATAAGCGGGTGTTTGACATGAAGGAAGTTGGGCGCACCGATTCGCCGATCGCCAAGGGAGTTTATTTAAGCGACGGCACCATCAACATGGCGGTGCTGCGCTTTAAAACGGTCGAAGCTGCTGATCGGCAGGATGGCTTGGGGCCGGTGTTTGGTCTGCATCACTTTGGCTTTTGGGTCGACGACCTGGAGGAAACCCGGCGTCGTCTAGACGAGTCGGGCGCAGAGTATCGTTTCGGTCGCCCCGAGGGTGCGACGACGAGTTTCTTTGAAGAGAAATATAAAGGGCCGGACGCAGTGATGATCGATATCACCAAGCATGGGTGGATCGGTGCAGAGCCGCCCCCTGATGAAAACGAAAAAGCTGGTCATGGGAATGGTGCCGCTGCGGTAGACGCGAAATAAACCGGTGCGTGTGGTGGCGCATCGGCAACACGTACCCGATAACTCACCGCAGAGGCACAAGAGATCGCCGGGGTTTTTCAGTCTCATTTCTCCGCGTTCTGAGCGTCGCCGCGGCGAGGACTGCTTAAATCGTTCATTGGCCCCGCGCTTTGCCACCGAGCGCGTCATCGATGATTTTCACCGCCGGCTTCACTTCCATATATTCCGGCAATTCGACGAAAAAGTATTTCCTGCCGGCGATGCGCCGCTGAGCGGTGGGGACAATGTCTTTGGGTATATCGGTGCGCAGGGAATCACGGTCGCCGTGGCTTTCTTGATAAACGGTCTGGCCGCGGCGGGAAAGAAACCAGTTGATAAATACTTTGGCGGCGTTTTGATGCGGCGCTCGGTTGACCAGCGTAATCGCGCTGGCGCTGCCGCGCAGCCGCGGCATTTCCTTGAGGTCGTTGTGGTTGATGTAGTCCACCGGCAGTCCCTGCGCTTTGGCTTTGGTCGCCGAGCCGTCGCGGCAAAACGCGCACAGCGCAAATTTGCCGATGCCGATCCAATCCATCGCCTGCTGGTGTTCCCGGCTAAGCGTAACGTCCATCTCGCCAAAGAGCCGGCGGATGAATTCTCCACCCAGCTCAGGATGATAATAAACGTAGCGCAGCTCGCTGGCGCCAAAGCCCGGATCGCGGGCGTCGAGGCTGACGATCTTGCCTTTCCACTTGGGCGCCAACATATCCCAGTAGGACTTGAACTCGGCGGCTTTGGCGAGCTGCGAGTTGTAGGTGATGGTAAAGCCGGAGACGCTGCCTTCGTTGACGAAGATATGTTTGCGTTCAGGGTCGATATACAAATGTTTGCTTTCCCACCAAAGCGAGGTATCGACAACTTCCGGTAAGACGAGGAGCGGTGACAGCGGATCAAATAGCTTGTTCTGGTAAAAGCTGTAAAGCGAAGTGGGCCCGCCGAGATAAACATCGGCGAGATATTTCCCGGCGCGGCGCTCAGCGAGCAGGCGCGGTGATATCCGGCTGCTGTTGCCGTGGATAACGGTGGCTTTTATTTCCGGATAATCCTTTTGAAACTCAGTGAAGATTTGGGGGTGGTACGGACCCATGGCCGCGTAGATGAGGATCTGCGCTTCTTGTTTGGCCGCCTGGACGGTTTTTTGCCAGTCCAGTTGCCAGGCGGTTTTTTCAGCGGCTGAGAGTTCTGCTGCCGGGCTAAGTTGTAGCTGGAGAATCACAAACGCGACGCTAATCAATGTCGGGTTTTTCATAGTGCCTCCCTGATGAAAATCGACCGGACTCTCTCCCGTGCTCAAAACAGATCATAAGTGGTTCACCGAGCGCAAGGTCAAATTCTTCTCAGGAAAGCCGAGGTCAGTTACAATCTCAACGGCGGCCGGTGTCATGTGAAACAGTTCGGCATCATGCTTGCGCTGATCATGGCGCTCTATTATTGGAGCGGCCGGGAAATCTCTCGTCCGTCTGGAGTCCTTGCCCCGGATGAGCCTTATCAGCGAGAAGTTAATTCCACCTCGATTCGCGAAAAAAGCGGTTACCGTCTATCGCTACTGGCATCATTCGATATTCGCGCGCGGGTAATTGCATCCGAGAGGTATTGGTTCGATCGCGGATCGCCTTTGTCGCCGGTGGATTTGGTACTCGGCTGGGGCGCGATGTCCGATAGTACGGTGCTAAAACAGATCAGCATCTCTCAGGGCGGGCGCTTCTATAGCTGGTGGGTTAGTACACTTCCATTGCCGAGGGCGGAAATCGAAACCCACAGCGCAAACATGCACATGATCCCCGCCAATGATGAAATCGAACGCCAGCTCAAATCGATTCGTGCTGGCAACATGGTCCATCTCAAGGGGTATCTCGTCGAGGCAACCGGTAAGGATGGCTTTCGCTGGAAAAGTTCGCTGACCCGCGGCGATGCCGGCGGCGGCGCCTGCGAGTTGATCTTGGTTGAGTCACTATTTTTCTGGTAAGTGTCGCGTTGATGGAACAATCCGTAACGAGGTATTTGCATCTCATGACCCGCACGCGAAAATTCCTTGCGCGAGCAATGGTGAGCACGCTGGCTTCGGCATTTTTTTACGCTGTCGGCAATGCCGCCGAGTCGAGAAAACTTACTCTGGGCTATTCGACCGTCGGCCCGGCGGGCACGGGATTGTGGATGGCGAAGGAGGTTGGCGCTTTTGAAAAATATGGACTGCAAACCGAGCTCATTTTTATTTCTTCCGGACCGGTGGTCGTCCAGGCGCTGATCGGCGGCGACTTGCAAGGCGGATTTGCCGCAACCAATGCGGTTGTCGCAGCGGTAATGGCCGGCGCGCCTCTAGTGGCGGTCATGAGCTTAGTCAATCGTCCGTATTATCGGCTCTGGGTGCAGCCGGAGATCACGAGCGTCGAAGAGCTGCGCGGCAAGACCCTCGGCATATCGCGCTTCGGTTCGGTGACCGATAACATGACGCGTATTCTGCTACGCAAAAAGGGTCTCCAAGGCGCGGTGAACGTGCGCCAGTTCGGCGGCACGACGGAGATCGCTGCCGCGTTTCAGCTCAAGCAGATCGCCGGCGCGGTCATCTCGGCCCTGCGAGTCGACGCGCCGATGCGCATGCTCGTGGACTTATCCGAGTTGGATTTCGTTTACTCCAACGTGGTGATCGCGGTGACACGGGACTTCCAGCGTCGCACGCCGGAGGCGGTGGACGGCTTTGCGCGGGCCTCTCTTGAAGGCGTGGCGACGATGCACGAGCAAAAAGATCGAGCGTTGAGGGTGATTCAAAAATATACGCGGCTCGGTGAAGCCATCGCGCCGATCGTCGATTTCATGGGCAAGAAACCGATCGCCGTTGAGAGCGTCGCCGACAATTCCATCATCGACCGACTGGTGCGCGAAGGGTTTATCGATAGACTTTTTAAGAAACGATGATCGTCGGAGCCGCTTCGATATCGATCCTCGTTGCCTTAACCTGGATGCCGCGGTCGAAGCCCATTGCCTGCGCCGACCTAGCCGCGTGCTTTTTCTCGGACGGCTATCGTTTCAGCACTTCGTCAATTATTTTATACGCGCCTTGGAGATCTCTGAATTCCGAACCATAGACGGACATGAATCTGTCGCCTGGCTTGGGGCGGTACGGCTCGACGGCGGGATCTACCGGAATATCGTCCCGCAGACTAAAAACGGGATCGATGCGCGTGAAATGATTTTGATAATGAGTCTGGCCTTCGCGAGACAAAAGCCAGTTTACGAATAATTTCGTCGCCTGGGGATGGGGCCGGCGGTTCAAGACGCTGAGCGACCCCTGAGTGGCGCGCATGTAGATGCCTTCCTTGAACGAGCGCGGCTCGAAACGAGCCAAAGGCAGGCCCGGCTTCATGCCGGCTTGAACATCGCTGGCGGAGGGTGCGATGGCGATGGCGAATTTGCCGACGGCGAGCCAGTCCACGAGCTGGCGGCTATCGCGCGATAAGGTGATGTCCATCTCGCCAAAGAGTTGTTTTATGAATTTGGCGCCGAGATCCGGATGGTAGTACGCGAACTGAAGAAGTCCCACTGGAAAACCAGGCAGCTTGGGATCCATCGCGGCGATCTTTCCCTTCCACTTGGGCTTAACCAGATCCCAATAGGAAGTGAACTCTCTGTCGTCCACGAGCGTAGTGTTGTGCGCCATATCCGAACGGACCACGCCTTCGAAAACGAAGATGTATTTTCCCTCGGGATCACCGTAGTGATGGCGTTTGCCGAACCAGCTCGACTGCTCTCTGACCTCAGATAAAATCAAAAGAGGCGGGACAGCATCGAGAGCTTTCGCCGGGTATAGAACGTCTTGAGGCGTACCTGTCGAACCCAGATACATGTCCACGAGGAATTTTCCCGCTCGCCTCTCGCTCATTATCCTAGCGATCAGATCGCCGCCTCGTCCTGTGACCGACACAACCTTGACTGCGGGATATCGCTTATTGAAATCGGCGAAGACCTTATCGAAAGGGCCGCGGGTGTGGTAGATCGCGATCTGCCCTTCTTTTTGGGCTGCCTCGACAGTATCGTCCCACTCGCTCTGCCGCGCCGGTTTGGCTTCGCCGGCTTGTACGGAAGCTAAGTTAAGCCAGAGGAGAAATGCCCAGATCGATATTACGCCAGCGTAAATCCTCATGAGCTTCTTAGTATTCGTTCTTCTGAGGCGCATGACCTGGGGCTATTTTGTATGTCGCCCGATGAAGTCGAGCACGGCGCGGTTAAAAGCCTCGGGACGCTCCCAATATGAAGAGTGGCCGGCTTCTTCAATGATGACAACTTCGTTATCGGGAATGTGGCGCGCGAGCATGCGCGTGATCGATGGCGGTGTCGAATGATCGGCGGGGCCGGACATCAGCAAAGTCGGCACTTTTAGAGTTTCCAACTTGGCCGGCGTGACCACGTTGGCGGATTTTTGCCGTGGCCCTCTTTTGGGGATGGATTTGCGATTGAGCTCGCTCCATATCTCTGTGCCTTCGGGATTGGCCGCGCGATAAGACGGGCTCAACTCCCAAAACCAGCGCGGCAAATCTTCCTCTTCTTTCGGCCTGATCTTGGCGGCGATATCGGCGATGTAGCCGTCTTTGGCGGAGAGATTGTTGCTGCACACCGTCAGACTGAACAGCCGTTCCGGGTGCGCGAAAGCATAGTCCGTGGCGACGCTGCCGCCGGCTGCTGAGGCCACCGCATGAAATTTTTTCACACCGAGAAAATCCATTAGATTGTGCAAATCTTCCGAGCCGATGCCGGGATTCGCTTCGGTCGCCATATCGGAGCCGTAATGATTGCGGCGCGAGTAGGCGATGACGCGATAGCCGGCTTTGGCGAAGACCGGCTGCTGGTACAACCAGATGAGCGCGCTGCCCGTCGCTGGATGGAGAAATACCACCGGCGCGCCATCGCCGCCGGTATCCCAATACCAAAGCCGAGTGCCTGGAAGTTCAGCGAGTCCTTCTTTGGCCGGAACCTGTTCCGGGATCGGCACGGGAATCATCGGATCATTGATTGTGGAATTTGTCGGGCTCATGTTTTTTCTCCTTGTGGGTTGTTGATTACCGGTTTGCATCGATCATTTTTCCACCACGAAAGGCACAAAGGCAAGAAGGTTTGGGAATATCAAACGTTCTAACTTCGCGTCCTTTGCGGTGACAACTTTCTTTCTCATCTACAAGTTAAAAAGCCGTTTGGCGTTACTGTAAAGAATTTTTGTTTGACAGAACTCTTTCATGCCCAGAAAATCGTTTAAGCACTTGCCCGCCTTGTATCACGACCCTGTCTCGATTCACCAGAGCCGTGATCAGCAATTTAGATATCCACCATCACGGTCCTGCTGCTTCTAATGCCTTGACGTAGTTGCGCAAGCTGACTAGGCTGCAACGCGATGCGGCAATCACCGGAAATATTGGACCGCGAAAAAAGCTATGCACGCGTAGCTTTACGGTTGCTCGGCTAATTTTTCGCGGCGGAGGATTTTCATGATGCAGAGCAATTTGTCTGGAAGGATAATTTTGTTCCTTGGTGCAGTTGTTTGGCTGTTGCCTCTTTCGGCTTTGGCGCAGGAGCCTTTTTTCCGTGGCAAGGCGGTGCGCATCGTCGTCGGTTTTGCCGCCGGCGGTGGGTTTGATACTTATTCGCGCGCCATCGCGCGTTATTGGGGCCGGCACATTCCCGGCAACCCGGCGATCATCGTGGAAAACATGGGCGGGGCGGGAAGCTTGATTGCCGCCAACCACGTTTACAAGGTGGCGCGTCCGGATGGGCTGACGATTGGCAATTTCGGCGGCGGCCTGTTCATGCAACAGCTTAAAGGCGGCGTCGGCATCGAGTTTGACGCGCGCAAGTTTGAGTTCCTCGGCGTCCCGGTGCAGGACAATCGCGCCTGCGTGTTCACCAAAGCGAGCGGCATTACCAGCATGGAACGCTGGATGGCAGCCAAAACGCCGGTGAAAGTCGGCGCCACCGCGCCCGGCGACTTAGTGCACGACGGGCCGAAGATACTTCAAGCGGCGCTGGGACTGCCGATCCATTTAGTCTCGGGTTACAAAGGCACGGCGGACATTCGTCTCGGCGCCGAGTCGGGCGAGTTGGCCGGCGGCTGCTGGGGCTGGGACTCGATCAAGGCAACCTGGCCGCGCGCACTCGAGAGCGGCGAGGCGGTCATGGTGGTGCAAATGGTTTCAAAACCTCACCCGGATTTGCCGAAAGTACCGCTGGCGATCAGCTATGCGAAGACGGAAGACGCGCGCCAACTGATCGAATACGGCGTGACGATCCCGGCGATCACCAATCGCCCCTACGTTGTTCCACCGGGGACACCGAAGGAGCGCGTGCAGATTTTGCGCAACGCGTTTAACGCGACGATGAAAGATCCCGAGTTCGTCGCTGATGCGAAAAAATCGAAGATCGATCTTGAGCCGATCGCCGGTGAAGAAGTGCAGAAAATGGTCGCGGGAATGTTCAAGTTGTCGCCGGTGCTGATCGGGAAATTGCGCGATGCGCTCAAGTAGCGCCGCTAGCGCCGCGCATTTCAAATTGCCAATTTCAGATTCCAAAAATTCGCACCGTACGAGGTATGGCTTGAGTGATATCGATGGAAAGGGGAGAGTTGTAGTAGCTTCCGAGTGAATTTATGGGGGACAACATGGTTGGTAAAACTCGAGGTTTTCTCCTCGTAATCATTGTATTGGTTGCCGGCAGTTTCGCGCCGTCAGCGTTTGCGCAGGATGCCTTTAAAGATAAGACGCTGACTTTTATCGTCGGCTACTCGCCGGGCGGGACTTACGATCAGTACACTCGGCTGCTGGCGCGCCACATTAGTAAATATCTACCTGGCAATCCGACGCGCATTGTCGAGAACATGACCGGCGCGGGCGGCATTATCGCCGCGAATCATCTTTACAATCGCGTCAAACCCGATGGACTGACCATCGCCGCCTGGGCGTCGCCGCTGATTCTTCAACACATCATGGGCAACGACGCGATCAAATTCGACGGCCGCAAAGTCGGCTGGCTCGGCATTCCCGGTCCTTACGATACCGCCTGTCATTTCAACAGTCAGAGCGGCATCAAATCCATGGACGATTGGATCAATGCCAAACGGCCGATGAAAATCGCTTCCATCGGTCCGGGCACCAGCCTATCGGATGTGCCGAAACTTTTGAAAGCCGCGCTCAATTTGCCGCTGGAAATGGTCGAGGGCTACAAGGGCGGCGCCGAAGCGCGCATCGCCGTCGAGAGCGGCGAAGTCGACGGTTTGTGCGCCTCGTGGCAGGCGACCAAAGTAACTTGGCGCAGTCAGATGGACGCTGGGAAAATCAACGTTGTCTTGCAGGCGACGTTCAAGTCGCATCCCGAATTGAAAAAAGTCCCGCTGGCGATCAATTACGCCAAGTCTGAAGAAGCCAAAACGCTGCTGCGAGTGGCCGACAACGTGCACGTCTATCAATTCCCCTTCTCCGTAGCGCCAGGCACGCCGCCGGACCGCTTGCAGATTTTACAACAAGCGTTCGTGAGAACCTTCAAAGATCGCGAACTGAACGCCGAGGCGGATAAGTCCCAGTTGGAAGTGGCGCCCATCGATGGTGCGACGACGGCAAAGACGTTCGCCGGTTTGTATGAGTTGAATCCGACCCTGATCGCGAAGTTGAAAGATATTCTAATACCGAAGCGGTAGCTCGTTTGGAGTCCGAAGTCAGAAGTCCTCTGAGTCATTAGTATTTACTTTACTCCTGACTCGAAGACGCAAGCACCCTGAGGCATGAAATTACCACCGGAGATTCTCCACGGATGAAAAAAATCGTTGTCACCGGCGGCAGTGGGCGCTTGGGGCAGTTTGTGATTCGTGAACTCCTGGCACATCGCTATCAGGTGCTCAGTCTCGATCGCGTCGCGCCGCGGGAAAAGTTATGCATGAGCTGGCTGGTCGATCTGCGTCATTCCGGCGATCTATTCGAGGCGCTGCGCGATGCTTACGGCATTATTCATCTCGGCGCGTATCAAGCGCCTAATCTGGCGCCGGATGCTGAGACGCTGAGCAACAATGTGTCGGCGAGTTACAACGTGTTGCGTGCTGCGGCGGACATGGGTGTAAAAAAGGTCGTCATGGCATCGAGCACGGCGGCCTTCGGGTTCATCTACGCGCACAGGCTGTGGGCGCCGGACTATTTGCCTTTGAACGAAGAACATCACTCGAAGCCGCAGGATTCTTACGGGCTGTCCAAGGTTCTCGGCGAGCAGATCGCCGACTCGATCGTATCGGTGCATAAGCAAATGACGGTGAGCAGCTTGCGCTTTCCCGGGGTGAACTTCGATCTGTCCTATGAGAGCTTTCGCGAGCGCTGGCGCAATCCGCAGACACGCGCGAACGGTTTTTGGACTTATATCGACGCGCGCGACGCGGCGACAACTTGCCGGCTGGCGCTGGACGCGAAGTTCACCGGGCACGAAGTTTTTATCGCCTCGGCGCCGCTCAATTGCATGATTCAACCGACGTTGTCTTTAGTGAAAGAATATCTGCCGCGCGGGGCAAAAATCAAAAAAGTTTCCGGCAGCCATTGGAGCTGCGTTGACTCGGCCAAAGCGCGGCGCATGTTGGGATTTAAGCCGCAGCATGTATGGCAGAATTATTTGAAGGATCGGTGAGGGGTAAGGATGAGGGGTTTGGTCTGGGTGGGGCTCGCTCACACCTGACTGTTTACGCCTTACCAGCCAAGAAGGAGGTCGTCATGGCGGCTAACTATACTGTGATCGATGCTGATGGGCACGTGCGCGAATCCAGCGCCGGCTTGCGCGAGTTTTTGGAGCCGCGCTGGCAGCGGCGCAATTTATTTCCCAACGACGAGTGGGACCGCGATCTGCACGGCAAGTTGGGGCAAAAGCCTGAAGGGCCACAGGACCAGCTTAACGCCATGGACGAGGACGGCATCGACGTCATGGTGCTTTATCCAACGGCTGGCTTGCACGTGAGCGCGCTACACGAAAAGGATTACGCGACCGGGATCACGCGTGCTTATAACGACTGGCTGTTTCACTTCTGCAAGAAAGATTCGAGTCGGTTAAAGTTCGTCGCGCTACTCGCGCCGCAGGACCCAAGCGCGGCAGCGGACGAGCTTACGCGCGCAGTAAAGGAACGCGGCGCGCTGGCCGGCGTGCTGCCGACTTACCTGCCGCAGATGCCCGACTTCGGCGATGGCTTCTACGATCCGATTTATGCCGCGGCGGAACAGCTTGGCGTCGGCATCGGCTTTCACACCGGCACGTCGGCGGATTCCCTCGGCGGCCAGCGCTTTCGCAAGTTTCTGTCGGCTCACACCATCGATCATCCGGCCGAACAGATGATGGCGCTGATCGCGACGATTGTCGGCGGCGTGTTCGAGCGCTTTCCCAAGTTGAGCATCGGCTATCTCGAATCCGGCATCGGTTGGGTTCCGTACATGATGGACCGGCTCGACGAGGAAGTGGAGAAGCGCGGCGCCGTCGAAGCGCCGTATTTGACCAAGTTGCCGAGCGAGTACGTGAAGAGCGGACGCATATATTTCGGCGTCGAGTGCGAAGAGAAGACCATCCCCGACGCCATGCGCTGGGGTTTGGAAGATACGATTCTCTATTCCTCCGACTATCCGCACTGGGACGGCGACTGGCCGCACACGGTCAAGGGCATTCGCGCGCGCAAAGATATTTCCGACGACATCAAGCAGAAGATGCTGCACGACAACGTGGCGCGGTTTTACAAATTGACATCTGCGGCGTGATTCACAGGGAAAGGAGGATAGTAGCATGATCGCTGTATCCAATCGCCTGCAAGTTGCCAAGGGACAGGAAGCGGAATTCGAAAAACGTTTTGAAGGCCGGGCGAGATTAGTCGAGAACATGCCGGGCTTTGTGCGCTTGGAAATTCTTCGTCCGATCAAGAGCGATTACTACATTGTGCTTACGCACTGGACGGACGAAGCCTCGTTTCGCGCCTGGACCGATAGTGCTGAGTTTAAGGAGGCGCACCGCAATCGCCCGCCATCCGAAATCTTCGCCGGTCCCAATGTTTTCGAGATGCATGAAGTGATTCAACACGCGGGGAGGTAAGTCGTGAACGCTTGCAGAGAACAAGCAGGAATGGTGCGTCAGTTAGTTTTGTCGCACTGTGAGCATGTCGCGGCTTTGGTTCTAGTAGTGGCATCGACGCCGCAAGGGTACAGCTACTGTCGGTGTCTTATTACACCGCCTTGTACGGATAGCGTTTCATCTTCGAGGTGTTTTTCCCTTCGATGCGCAGGAGGCCGGTGGCGGCGGTGCGTTTGGGCGAGTGAACATCGCCTTCATGATAGATGTGCGCCATGCCCGGTTTGAGCGTGTAAACTTGGCCGCGCCGGACTTTTCCGGGCTTGCCTTCGGCGGCGGCTTCGAGAACTTCCCAGTCGCTCATTTCCGTTTCACCCCAAGCCTGTCCGTAGATCGCCCAAGAGCTGCCATGATCGTGCGGATTGGCTTCGCGCGCTTCGCGATTGACGTGGGCGCAGACGCAAAAGCCAAGTTCCGCGTCTTCGTAGATCACCTGGCGATCGGGCGTGTCGTCGTTCACGTAGGCGGCGATGAACTTTTCGTCTTTGAGCGCTTCCTGGACGAGAGCGCCGACTTTTTCTCTGCCGGCGCGGCCGGCGTCCGCTTTGAGAATACGCTGACATTCCGAGGCGAACGATTCGAGCGTAAAGGACATGGCAGTGCCTCCCTTTAAAACGAAGCTGACCAAGCTTTAACAAAAGAACTGAAGTGGCGTCAACCGGCGCGCGACGCGATGCCAAATTACAAATTTCAGATAATTTCAGATTTCAAATTATCGGACGAATACTTTCGGCAGGGGCCTTTCGATTTGACGGAGGGACTGGTTTTGCACTAGTTTCGCGGCACGGAGAATTGCATGCATCGATTCGTACGCGTGACGCTTTCGACCGCGATTCTCGCTGCCCTTCTGAGAGTTTGGCAGCGGAGAAAGGCGTGAAGGATTGCGGTGAGCAGATGACGCTGAATTGCTCGACTGGCCATCGCAAACGCTATTGAATGTTGCGGAGACAAGGAGACGAATTCATGGTGAAAATATTCTTTGCGCTGACGGCGCTGGCGAGTTTGTTTCTTTCGAGCACAACGATTGCAATCGCGCAATCCGATTTTTATCAGGGTAAAGCGATTCGTATTATCGTCGGTTTTTCGCCCGGCGGCGGCTACGATGCCTTGGCGCGCATGCTGTCGCGCCATATGCCCAAATATATTCCCGGCCAGCCGACGATTCTCGTTGAGAACATGACCGGCGCGGGAAGCTTGCTCGCGGCCAATCACATCTACAAAGTCGCCAAACCTGATGGCCTGACGATGGGTCATTTCAGCGGCGGCTTCGCATTCAATCAGGTGATGGGACAGCCGGGAATCGAACTCGACACACAGAAATTCGTTTACGTCGGCGCCGTGGCGCGCGACGAAAGCGCCATCGCGCTGACCAAGGCGAGCGGCATCACCAGCATGGAGCGATGGTTCGCTGCTAAGACTCCAGTAAAACTCGGCACGACAGGACCGGGCGCCTTCGGCACCGACAACGTCATCAAAGTCATCAAAGCGGCGCTCAACTTGCCGATCCAAATCATTTCCGGCTACAAAGGCACGGCGGACATGCGCTTGGCCGCAGAGAGCGGCGAGATCGACGGTACGACCTGGGGTTGGGACTCGATGCGCGGCACATGGCAAAAAGCGCTCGACACGGGAACGGTGGTCGTCGTGTTGCAAACCGTGCCGAAACCATTTCCCGACTTGGCAAAGGTTCCGCTTGCCATCGATTTCGCCAAGACACCGGAGGCAAAGCAATTGATCGAGGTCGGCATACACTTTCCGAGTAAGATCACCAAGACACTAGCACTGCCGCCTGGGACACCGAACGATCGCGCGCAGATTCTGCAAAAAGCGTTGCAAGAGACGGTCAAAGATCCGGACTTCATCGGAGAGGCGGATAAGGCCAAGATCGGGCTGGCGCCGGTGACCGCCGATGACATGAAGAAAACCGTGGACGGGATTTTCAAGCTGGACCCGGGGATTTTAGCCAAACTGAAAACGATTCTGTTCTAAGAGTCGCGAGGCGTACTCGAATGATGCCCCCGGCTTCGCTGGGTTAGTCAATTGCCTTGCGCGCCGGCGCCGTTGGCGGAGGCGAGCGGGCCGGCAAGGGAGATGACGGATGTTATTTCGCCCGGTCCGGATAGACCACCGATGGAGATTAGATGAAATTTGGCATTCACATTCTGCCGACCTACATGCCGGAAGTCGAAGGTCCGTTGCCGGATTTTTACCAGCAAATGTTCGATCAGATCATCGAAGTGGAAAAGCTCGGCTTCGATCAAGCTTGGATCACTGAACATCATTTTGGCGGCTACGGCGGCAGCTTGCCGCATCCGCCGACTTTCCTGTCGGCGGTCGCGTGCAAGACGGCGCGTATTCGCCTCGGCGTTGCGGTGGCGGTATTGCCGCTGCACAATCCACTACAGCTGGCCGAAGCCTACGCGATGGCCGATGTGATCTCCGGCGGTCGGTTGGATTTCGGTATCGGCAAGGGCAGTGAGCCGGTGGAGTATAGAAAATTCGCCATGAACCGTGACGAGGGGACGGCGCGCTTTACCGAATGCGCCGAGATCATTCGCCAGGCTTGGTCGGATCAGCCGGTAAACTTTCACGGCGAGTTTTACAATTACGACGGTGTCGACATTTTACCCAAGCCGGTGCAGCGGCCGCATCCTAATATCTGGGTCGGAGCGACGCGTAGCGAAGAGACGTTTCGCTGGGCGGGCAAAAGCGGTTACGAGCTGATGACCGTGCCGTTCGTGCATCCGAGCACTCATGCGCTGCGCGAATTAGTGAAAATGTACCGCGACGAGCTGGCGCGCGCCGGCCACGACTTCGTCAAACGCGAAGTGCTCGGCAAGTTTCACATCTATGTCTCGGATAGTTTTGAGCGTGGTATGCGCGAGGCGGCGCCGTTCATGAAAAACTACAGCGACATTCACACGGCGGTGGATCCGACGCGCAAGCTCAGCGAGCGCGACATCGGCGCGGACATGGCGCGCGGCTTTATCATCATTGGCGATCCCCAGCGGTGCGGCGACACCATCCAGCGCTGGCATGAAGAAGCCGGCATCACGACTTTTTCCGGCACCTTTCATTTCGGCGGCATGCCCCAGGAGATGGCGCTGAAGAATCTTCGTTTGTTTGCCGAGCGGGTGATGCCGGCGCTCAAAGATTTGTAAAAGTCGCGCCGCAAAACATTTTAAAATGTCATTCCGGGAAAAATCCTGACTGGCGCAGGATCAGAAAGCTCGCAAGTCTAGCCAAAGCGAAAACGCTCTGATGTGTCGGCTGCTGCGCTGGCGATTCTACGGCCTCGGGTTTTGTGTTACAGGGTGCAGATGGACAGTGATCAAAAATCGCAGCGCATTCTAACCCTCTGTCCTATCTATTACGGCTGGTTCGTTGTTCTCCTAAGTTTCTTTGCTAACCTCACCGCCGCTGGCATTCGGTCGGCGCCTTCAGTGCTGATCCATCCGCTCGAAGCTGAGTTTGGTTGGACCCGGACGGAGATCGCTTCGGCTGCAAGTCTCAATCTTTTGCTTTTGGGATTGTTCGCACCGGTGGGCGGCTGGTTGATCGATCGCTTCGGCCCGCGCCGCGTCATTCTTGGCAGTCTCATGAGTATGGCGGTGGGACTCACCGGCGTGGTGTTCGTGCAGCAACTTTGGCAACTGATTTTACTCTGGGGCGTCGTTTTAGGCATCGCGACGGGCATCACGCCGGCGCTCGGTGCAAGTATCGCGGCGCGCTGGTTCGTCGACCGGCGCGGCTTGGCGATCGGGATCATGACCAATGCCAATGCCGCCGGGCAAATTGTTTTTCTGCCGTTGCTGATGTCGGTTATCCTTGTCGCCGGCTGGCGCAGCGCGCTGACGATGATCACGGTGACCGCGGCTTTGCTGCTCCCGGCGATCTGGTTCTGGATGCGCGACAATCCTTCCGATGTTGGTCTTGAGCCATACCGATCCGGCCAGGGAAGCGTCTCGCCAAAACGATCCGGCGGTTACACTCGTGGCGTTATTCGGCCGATGTCGATGACGGCGATGTCGGAGGTGATTAGAACTTCGACGTTTTGGATTCTTGCCGGCTGCTTTTTCATCTGCGGCGTGACTGCCAACGGTCTCATCGGCACGCATCTCATTCCCCACGCCATTGAACGCGGCATTCCACAAGTCACCGCCGCTGCGGCCGTGGGCATCATGGGCGGCGCAAGTTTCATCGGCACGACATTTTCCGGTTATCTCGTCGACCGTATCGATCCGCGGAAAGTCCTTGCGGTCGTGTACGCGCTGCGTGGCACGGCATTGCTTTTGTTAACGCAAGTTTCCGAGTCGACGGGATTATTCATGTTCGCCGTGCTTTACGGTCTCGACTGGTACGCTTCGGGCCCGGCGACCACGACGATCATCGCGCGCACCTTCGGTTCGGAGCGCGTCGGCAGCATTTTCGGCACGGTCTTTGTTTTCCATCAGCTCGGCGGCGCTTCCGCCGCCATCCTCGGCGGTTGGGTCAGAGTTCACTTCGGCGACTATCATTACGCTTTTCTGATCGGCGGTTGCCTGGGACTCGTCGCCGCATGCCTCGCTCTCACAATCGATCGTCGCAATGCGGAGAAATCAGAGTTGGGCGAAGTGGTCGAACTGGCCGGCGCGTAGCGTTAAGATTTTTCGAGCCTTCGGGTCTGAATGCGTGGTATCATCGCACCACCTAATAAATCGATGGCTGCGCGGCGATGAACTATCGGCAGCCGCTGTTGACCCATTTCGAGTGAGCAACGAAAAGGAGAATATCGTTTATGATAATTCGCTGTGATCGCCAGCAATCTTTTTTCGACCGCGCGGCGCTTTTAAGCGCCGTTGCCGTCTTTGCTTTGACTTCTGTGAGTGCCGCTCCGCGCGATGCGCGCGCGGCGGCGAGCGCGCAGGCGCCGGCGAAAGCGAACGAAGTGATGGTTTATACGGCAGCCGACGAATTTTCACTGCCAATTGAATCGGTCCGCGATGGCGGCGCGTTTTCGCCGATCGCCGAGACCACGGGTCCGGGCGGAATGAAATGGTTTATGGTGAAGACTAGCGCGGGCAACGTCGGCTGGATCAAGGGGAGCGACAACGCTGAAGCGAGGAAAGTTGACGATCACTTTCGCGCGATGCCGAGGAATGCGGTGATGATTGGACCTGCGAGCAGCGCACCAGAGGCTGCGACGACAGCGTCTGCGACGGGCGCAATCACGATTCCCGTCAAGATCCTACGTAACTTGGTGGTAGTGCCGGTCACATTCTACAACGGTAATAGCAGTGTCATTGGCAATCTTGTGATGGATACCGGTGCGTCCCAAACGACGATATCGAAGCGAATAGCTAGAGAGTTGAGGTTGCTATCTATCGCTTCGGGACGAAGTTATGGAATTGGCGGTACTGTGTCAACGGACGTTGGCCTGGTTGAGGCGATCAAGGTTGGCACGGCCGGACAGAAGAGTATGCGGGTGAGCGTTCACGATTTTTCGCCTGATCCGAGTTACGAAGGGTTGTTAGGGTTCGATTTCCTTAGCCGCTTTCAAATTGCGGTGGATTCAGAGAAGCAGTTATTGGTGCTAACGCCCAGCAAAAAATAACGGCGCCGCCAACTAAGTCATTAGCAACATGAAGAGTGAACTCAAACCCGGATTAACGCATACGCAGACCTACGAGACGACTGCGCAGATGCGCGCGACGCAATTGACTGCCGATGTGTTTTCGACGCCGGCGATGATCGGTTTGATGGAAGGAACTTGCGTGCGTTTGACGGCGCCGTACTTGGACGAGGGCGAAAATACGGTCGGCATGCACGTCGACGTGTATCACCTGGCGCCGACCAAGATCGGCCAGAGCGTGACCGTGACCGCGGAAATATTGGAGATCGATGGCAACAAAATTCGCTACGCCGTGTCGGCCATCAACGATGCTGGGGTCAAGATCGGCGAGGGCAAGCACCGTCGCGCGGTGATTCGGCCGAAGAAGTTCGCCGCCGGTTGATTAGCATTTCTTACCGGATCGCTACCGGCGAAGCGGGAACTCATTTGATCGATCTCTACCCGGCGATCTACAAAGGCAAGGACCGCGTGCCGTGGAATTACCAGACGCTTTTTTGATCTACCCACAGGATTTTTCCGGAGGTTAGCGCTTGCCGAGTTACCGCGTGGCGATCGAAATGACGCAATAGACAGTTTCAATCGACCCCAACAAGATACTATACTTCCCACGCCGCCAATTTTTATGAACGCCGATTTTATAGGCGTTCCGCTTTCGGCCATTCGATGATAGGAACTATTAAGATTTTAATCGTTGCTGTCGCTTTGGCTCTGCTAACTCAGATTTCGATCGATCCGTCGATGAGCGCGTCACCGGTGTCAACGCCAAACCAAAATTCGGATGAAGATCCATTTCTCTGGCTCGAAGATGTCGGCGGCGATCGCCCCTTGGCTTGGGTACGCGAGCAAAACGCAGCGAGTCAGGCGACACTTGAAACGGCCGATGGTTTCGACCGCCTGCGCGGGCGATTGCTGTCGATCTACGAATCCGACGAGCGCATTCCTAACATCAGCAAGCGCGGCGAGTTTTATTACAACTTTTGGCGTGATGCGCGGCATGTCCGCGGCGTGTGGCGGCGAACCACTCTTGAGGAGTATCGCAAGGCCGAGCCCGCGTGGGAAACGCTAATCGATCTCGATCAGCTGGCGGAATCAGAGAAGGAAAACTGGGTTTGGAAGGATGCCGACATTCTGCTGCCGACCCATGACCGCGCGTTGATTTTTCTCTCGCGCGGTGGCGCCGACGCCGCGGTGATGCGCGAGTTCGATGTCAATGCCAAGCAGTTTGTCGCCGATGGTTTCAAGTTGCCTGAGGCCAAGAGCCGGGTGGCCTGGCGCAATCGTGATTCGATCTATGTCGGCACCGAGGCTGGCGCCGGTTCGCTGACCAGCTCCGGTTATCCGCGCATCGTTAAAGAGTGGCGGCGCGGCGCGACGATCCAAGAAGCGAAAACAATCTTCGAAGGGAAAGTGGAAGACGTGAGCGTCACCGCGAGCGTGATCCACGATCATGGCCGAATTTATGAATTCATGTCGCGTGGCCTGACATTTTTCACGAGTGAGCTGTCGATTCGTCGCCGCGATGAGTGGGTCAAGATCGACAAACCGGCCGATGCGCGCGTCGAAACTTTCATGGATCAGATTCTGCTGCGGCTGCGCTCGGATTGGACGGTTGGCGGCAAAACGTACCGTGCCGGATCTCTGCTCGCCGCTGATTTCGGGAGGTATTTGGGCGGTGCGCGGGAGTTCGCCGTCCTTTTCGAACCCAGTGAGCGCAGAGCGCTATCGAGCACGAGTGCGACGAAGAACTACTTGATTCTCAACGAGCTCGACAACGTGCGCAGCAAAGTTTATGCGCTCAAGCGCGATAGCGGCCAGTGGGCGCGCATTCAATTGGCGACGCCGGCGTTCGGTTCCGTGCGCGCGCGTGGAGTCGATGCCGATGAATCGGATGATTACTTTATGACCGCCAATGACTACTTGACGCCGTCGAGTCTCTATTTAGGCGCAATCGGTCGAGCGGAACAGGAAAAGCTAAAAAACTTGCCGGCTTTTTTTAAGGCGGATGGTTTGCAAATCAATCAGTATGAGTCGGTTTCAAAAGATGGAACGAAAATTCCGTACTTTCTCGTGGGCAAGAGGGAGATTCAACTAAACGGCAAAAATCCGACCCTGCTTTACGGCTACGGCGGATTTGCGATTTCATTGCTGCCCAATTACAGCGCGAGCGTCGGCGCCGCTTGGCTGGAAAGAGGCGGCGTGTACGTGGTCGCCAATATTCGCGGCGGCGGCGAGTTTGGGCCTAACTGGCATTACGCCGCGCGCAAGGAACATCGCCAGCGCGCCTTCGACGATTTCATCGCCGTCGCCGAAGACTTGATCGCACGCAAAGTGACTTCGCCGAATCACCTTGGCATCCAAGGCGGTTCCAACGGTGGTTTACTGGTCGGCGTGGCGCTGACACAGCGGCACGATCTGTTCAAAGCCGTGGTCTGCCAGGTGCCGCTCCTTGACATGCGGCGTTTCAATAAATTACTAGCCGGCGCCAGTTGGATGGATGAGTACGGCGATCCCGACAAGTCGGAGGAGTGGGAATACATCCGTAAGTATTCGCCCTATCACAATGTCGCCAGCGGTAAAAAATATCCCCGTGTGCTGTTCACCACCTCGACGCGCGACGACCGCGTCCATCCGGCGCACGCGCGCAAGATGTTCGCCAAGATGAAGGCACAGGGTCACGATGTGCTTTACTACGAAAATATCGAAGGCGGCCACGGCGGCGCGGCGGACAACAAGCAGCTGGCGTATATGTCGGCGCTGGCGTATACGTTTTTGGTCAATGAGTTGTTTGGGGAGTGAGCGACATTGCTACGTGTCCGCCTTCGGATAATTCAGTGCATCGATGTCGAACTTTCTCAGCTCCGGCATGACTTGTTCGGTGAACAGACGGAGCGAGTTCAGGGCTTGCTTCTGAGTCAGTTCGCCGAAGGTAAACTCGCCGAGAAACGTATCGGCGCCGGCGTCGCTGGCGATTTTCTCGATTTGCCGCACCACCGTTTCCGGCGAGCCACAGATAAACGAACCTTCGCTGATGGAATGTTCCATGTCCATTAATTCCTGTCGTCGACCGCCATCGAGAATCGTCGACAGCCCCGTGGAGCCGTGGGCGCCGTAGGTACGCGCGCCACCGCGCCGTTGCCAGAAATTCTTCCAGTGATATTCGCCGTCGGCGCGTGCTTGCTGATCGCTTTCCGCGACGTAGATTTCGCGCATTAGACCGATATGCGGCTTTGGCCCAGGGGGTTTCGCTTTTTGGTAGACTTCCCGATATTCATCGAACGCTTTGCGCGCCGCCTTCATCCCTGCCGGCACCCACTGAACCGTGCTGACGCCGGTGGAGGCGGCTTCTTCGATCGAATCTTTGCTGCGCGTCGGCATCCATAACGGCGGGTAAGGCTTTTGCACCAGCGGGATCGAGGAGTCGATGTCTTTGCATTTGAAATATTTGCCTTCGTAGCTGAACGTCTCATGGGTCCAGATGCCTTTGATGATGTGCAACGCTTCCAGTGTCATCTCGCGCTTCTGATCCCAAGGAATATTGTAAGCGGCGAAGCTAAAAGGGCCGATGCCGGCGCCAATGCCGCACTCCAAGCGCCCTTCGGTGAGATTGTCGAGCAGCGCGACTTCTTCGGCGACGCGCACCGGATGCCACAGCGGTAAGACGTAGACTAGCGGGCCCAGACGAATTTGCTTCGTGCGCTGCGAGGCGGCGCCGAGAAAACTGCCGGGACTGGGGCACTCGGAGAAGCCCATGTCGAAATGGTGTTCGGCGACAAAATAAAAATCCATACCGGCCTGATCGGCGCATGCCACAACTTCGAGATGATTTTTGTACAGGTCGACGTAGGTACGGGCCGGGTTGTCGTGTTTTTGCATGTGATCGAAGAGTCCGAGCTTCATGAGGTTTCCTTACTTTGCATTTTCTTCTGAATTTTTTGCAACAACGAGTTGTCGTAGAGTTTTTTCAGGGCAAGTTTTTTCGCTTCCCACAGCCGTTCGGCGCGGAATTCTGAAATCTGCTCCATCATGAAAACGGATCTCCCAGAATCGGACGATTCCCGTAGATCATGATCGCAACTCTCATGTCAAGTTTGCGCTGCCGTCACGAGTCCCACGGCGAGCTGTCGTCCTTCCACCCTGACATAATAACCTTGCTACTTCCTTCAAGGTTGACGCTCGTGACGCGCTTGGAGTACGTATCACGAGGCTTGTAGATCGATAGAGTTTAGTCATTGCAGCAGGCAATCAAGGAGCTCGGCTGAGCGCTGGGTAATCTAGGAACGAAGAAAGGATGGCAATGGAGCTGAATCTCGATTCAATGCGGGTGGATTTGGTCGGCAGCTTATTGCGGCCAGAAAAATTGAAACAGGCTTTTGCCGATTGGGGTCAGGGCAAAGCGAGTGAAGCGGATTTAAAGAGTGCGCAGGACTTGGCGATTCGTCAAGTCGTCGCGAAACAAGTCGCACACAATTTGCCGATCGTGGTCGACGGCGAGTTTCGCCGGACCAGTTTCATGGAGAGTTTCGCCGTGGTCGCCGGCGTAGAAGAATGGCAGGCGGGGGCGAGAACTTATCACGAAATCCTGGCGCGAAAAGATGACGGCAAAGAAAGCACGCATAAAGGCCAAGATCCGATCCTGCTCAATCGCAAGCGTGTCACGGCGCGGCTGAAGTTGGTTCGCAATACATTAGTTGATGATTTTCGCTTCGCCCAAAGTTTGACTGACCGGCCGGTGAAAGTAACTCTGATCGGCCCAGATCGGATTCAACAGTGTTATGACGCCGATGCGTCACGTGCCGTTTATTCGAATACGGATGAATTCCTGAGTGACGTAGTTGCCGTAGAGCGGCAGATGCTAACGGAGCTCGCGCAGGCGGGCTGCCGCTACGTCGGCATTGACGGGCCGGGTTATACAGCGTACGTCGACGCCGATTCGGTCGCCGCGATGCGTGGGCGGGGCGAAGAACCGATGGCGACCATGGAGCGCTCGATTGCGGCCGACAATGAAGTCATCGCCGATTTCTCTAACATGACGTTCGGTATCCATATCTGCCGTGGCAATCGGCAAAGCATGTGGCATCGAGAAGGCAAGTACGACTCGATTGCCGAAACGCTATTCAACGGTCTCAAGCATCAGCGATTGCTCCTGGAATACGATACCGAACGCGCCGGCGGTTTTGAGCCGTTGCGGTTTCGTACCCAAAGGGAAGATTGCCGTTTTGGGATTGATCACGACCAAGGTGGGTCGCGTGGAGACTGTCGATGAATTGTGCCGGCGCATCGATGATGCGGCGCGCTTCTTGCCGCTTGAGCAGCTGGCGATCAGCCCGCAGTGCGGCTTCGCTTCGAGCATTCGCGGCAATCTGCTTAGCGAAGACGAACAGTTCCGCAAGCTTGACGTGATGCTGGAAACGGCGGGAAAAGTTTGGGGATGAAGTGAGACAGAGATAGAGAGAAGTCAAAGAGACCCTCTCTATCTCAGCTCTCAATTCTGCATGGATACTTCCATCATCTATTTCGTGGCTTCACTCATGCTCCACGTGGTGCGTTGGCGCGCGCAGAAGCGGCGATCGGCATCGACCTGCTGGCGCGAACCTTCGAGATCGACCTGGACATTGAAGCAGGTCTCGCGTCCGCGGAAGCGGAAGCTGTCGGCGGCGGGAATCTCGACCGCGTTCTCGCCAGGGCGCATTTTGAAGTCCCGGGCTTGGCCGACGACGTTATTGCCTTCGCGGACAATAATATTGGTGTCGCACTCGCGCTGACCGGCGAAATTGATGCGCACCTTCCAGGCGCGAACGCGCTGCCCGTCGATCACAGGATCGGGCAACATGTCGAGATCTTGGATGTTTAAACGCTCCCCGCGCCGGCAGCTACTAGGGCGACCCCGGTCTCGATCCGCGGCGGTCGCCTCGGGAACGCTATCCATCATCAGGATGCTCAAAAAACCAGTCAATAACGCTGCTTTTATCCATGCCATATAACTTCCTCCTTTGTGGTTCCTGCGTAGTTTAGACGATCCGTTCCGAAGATAGCTATAAATTTTTCGCGCCTTCATCGGCTCGGACTAGCTAGTTTCCCAAACTTTCCATCAAACGGCCGTAACCTTTCACGATTTCCTTGATGTCGACCAGTTTTAAGGCGTACCAGATGCAGGCCAGACTGCTGGTGATCACCGGCTTGCCGATTTCGTCTTCCAGGAGCTGGACATCAGTAATCGTCGATCAGCGCGGGCAGGGGATGAAGATGCCGTCGGCGTCGCGCCCTTTGGCGTAGAGCCGCTTGGCGATCTTATACGACGCGTGCACCGGCAGGTCGGTGAGCTGGGAGTTCTTGCGCACACCGTAGCCGGCGATCTGCAGGATCGAAGCCGCACCGTTCTAGGTGGCGTTTGAGCCGCTGGTTAATCTCGTCCTCGTAGGGCGTGCCGACGACGAGCTTCTGGCAGTTCATCGCTTTCAACGCTTCGACTTCCGCGGTCAACCCAGCGGCGACGGGGACGCCGAATTTGTCGGATAATTTCTTGCCGAGGTCGCGGTCGGCGCCGAAGGGCAAGCGGGTGAAAAGCGGCGAGCCGCTGAAAATAATCGAGTCGCAATTGTTGTCGACTAAATCTTGCACCGCTTCTTCAATGCGGCTGAGCTGCTTTTCAAAATCACCGTCGACCAGCTGGCGCACGCTGCCGGTGGTGTTGAGCATCATGAAGCCTTCGGGAAACATTTTGTAAAACTCATAAACCAAAGTATCGCCGCGCGATGGAGCGACATGACCGATGCGAGCGCGCCAACCGTACATAACTTCAACTCCTTAGTTCTAAGCTTCCAACTTTCAAGCCGTTCAAAAAAGTTGATTTGCTTAAGGTTCCAGGTTCAATCGGGCCAGCCGTAGAGTTTTGCCGGATTGTCGGCGAGTATCGCGTTGCGGGTTTTTTCGTCCGGTACTGCGGCTAGCAGGAAATCGACCAAGTCGCCGTCGTTGGGGATTGGCACGCTCACGCCGCCGTGGGGCCAGTTGCTGCCCCAGACGATATCATCGGAGCGGTTGGCGGCGATGGCCTGAACGACGCCGATCATATCGCTGTAATCGGGCGGGCCGGCTTCTGACAATTGGTAAAAGCTATAGAGATTGATCCAGGCGTGCTCTTCGTTTTTGAGAATTCGCAGCAGTTCTTTGAATTCATGATCGTCGCTTGTCATGTGTGGTTCGGCGTGAGCCACATGATCGATGAGATAAGGGACTTTGAGCGAATTCAGAAACGGCACTCCGGCGATCACCTCGGCCATTGATTGCGGCATGAACTCGATATGCCAGCCGAAGCCGGCGCTGCGCGCGACCATGCGCTGGGCGTCGTCGTATGAAAAGCCGCCTCGGCCTTCCGCCTTGATGCGAAACCCGGTGAAGCCGCCGTCCTTGAGTTGGCGCAACTCGGCATCGCTGATCGCCGGGTCGAGCAACGCGACGCCTTTGAATTTTCCCTGCATGCGCGCGATGGCGTCGAGGGTGATGCGGTTGTTGGTGCCGTTGCCGCTGCCGGTGACGATCACGGCGCGCTCCAAGCCGAGCTTGCGATGGACGTTGAGATAGTCATCGAGGGTCGAGCGCGGGTCGGGGTCGTAGCCGCGCTCTTCGACCAGCGGATAGCGGTCGAACGGACCGTAGATATGCAGATGGGTATCGCAAGCGCCAAGCGGCAGTTTGAAGCGCGGCGCGTGCGTATTCGGATTGTGCGGTTTGACGGGTCGTTTTTCCATGCCGCTAATCTAATCCAAGCGTGGGCGAAATTTCCAGCGATAATAACAAATCGTTAGTCACGGGCTTGACGGTGCTTTGGCTCTTGCCCTATTTTCAATCCGAGTAGTCGTCTATCGATAGGTTGATACGCTTGGAGGTGAACGATGGTTGGTGAAAGCTTGCAACTGTTTTTGTTGAGTGCGGATCGGCTGCTACGTTGCCGCTGGGATGGGCGCACCGAGAACGTCGAGATTCTCAACAGCGGTTTGGACGGCGAGACGGTGCGCGAGGTGGCGCGCGATCCCTTCAATGCGAAAAAATTATACGCCGCGACCTTGACCGAGATACACGTCAGTGAAGACGGCGGTGCGACTTGGCAGTGGCTGCCGTCCGGCGGCATCGACCGCCGCGATATCTGGACGATGGCGGTGCATCCGACTCGGCCCAACGAGATTTACGTCGGTACACTTCCGGCTGCTGTTTACGTGAGTGAAAACGGCGGCCGGTCGTTCCGCGAACTTTCCGCCTTTCGCGAGCTGCCGGACTACAACAAGTGGACGTTTCCGCCGGGAGCCCACGTCGCCCATGCTCGTTCCATCGTGCTTGACGCACGAGTATCTGACGAAATTATCGTCGGCATCGAAGAGGGAGGTGTAGCGCGCAGCCGCGACCGCGGCGCGAGTTGGGAAGACATCAGCGGACCGGCGAGCCCGACCGCTTACCCGCAGGTCAACGATCCGGCTGGTATCGTGCCCTACGAGATGGGCAAGCATGAAGAGGGACGCGTTTATCGCGACGTGCACTGGGTGACCCGTCACCCGACGCGCTTAGAAACCCTTTTTGCTAGCACAGGCATCGGTACTTATCGAACCGATGACGGCGCTAAGACGTGGTCAAAATGCGAGTACGGCATGGGACGCGCTTACGCTATTCCGATGACCAATCATCCATCCGTGCCGGAGCGCATTTTTCTCGGTGCGGCGGAAAATGGCCCGGCAACTTGGGCCGGCTACCGGACAGTCCGCGCGGGACCGTATAATACGGTCAAGTTTAGCCGTAATGCGACGGCGCAGACCGGTGGCGCCAAGACACAAATTCTTCGCAGCGACGATGCCGGCAAGACTTGGCACCGATTGACTGACGGCCTGCCCGCCGGCCACGAACATATGACCTGCGGTTTTGCCGGTCATCCACACGACCCCAACACCCTTTGCGTTGGTTATACCGATGGTTCGGTCTACGCGAGCAGCGATGCGGGAGCGAGCTGGCGCCGGTTAGTTGTGTCGCAACCCAAGCTCTACGGGGTGCGGTTGATCGCGGCAGCCTAGGGAGTAGGCCCGGAAAATCTTGTCGGATTGAGAACTTGCTGTAGCCTGGTGACCTTAATAAGCGATTGATATAAACTCGTTCTGACCATCGAAATAGTTGACAGGTGAATCGCAATCCTTCACAATCGGTCCATAAAACGGCTCGTGACGGAGCGGGAAAGGTGGAATTCATGAGGGAGCAAAATCGGCTGTTACGCTATGGAGTGAATTTATTGGCGGCGACGTTTCTAATTTCCTGCGGGGGGACGGCTAACCCACCGCCGCCAAAGTGGACCGCAGAAAATCCCAGTGCATCCACCGGGGCACCGCCAAAACCGCCGGCACCACCCAAACCCGATCCGGGTTCCTCTTCGAGCCTCGACGCGTTACAAAGGGGTGAGTCGGCTACCGGCGGGCCGATGAAAGATATCGGTTTCAATTTCGATAGCGCAGCGCTTTCGGAAGACGCCCGCGCGACTTTGCGAGCCAACGCGGATTGGCTCAAGGCCAATGGCTCATCGCGTATCCAGATCGAAGGACACTGCGACGAGCGCGGCACGGCTGAATACAATATGGCGCTCGGCTCCAAACGCGCGCAGGCCGCGATGGACTATCTGGGCACTCTCGGCATCGCCGCCAACAGAATGTCGACGATCAGCTACGGCGAAGAGATTCCCGTTTGCAAAGAAAAAACGGAAGATTGCTGGGTGAAGAATCGCCGCGGACGTTTCGTGGTGACGGCGGCAAAGTAAGTCGTCGAGCGAATAATCGCCAATCGTCCGAATCGCAAAAAAAGGCCTGTGTCGAAAGACATGGGCCTTTTGCGTTTTAACAAGGCAACGATTTGAAAAAGTGAAACGTTGACGGTGGTAGGACGATGATCAATTGGGCCACCTTAGTGTGGCCCACGGTTCGTCAGTTCGGTGGAATATCAATGACGCGGAATTGACACTAGCGCGAAGGCTTTGTTAGGGTCGCTCCCGGTTCGCATGGGCGAAGCATCGCTCAAAGCGCTTGATCAAAATGGATTTAAAATATGCGATACGGTTGGCGCTCGCGGGTCGGTCGGTGCGAATCAATGGACTGCAAGTTGGACACCAGCAGGCTGATGGCAACATTGAAAAGCGAATCGCCAAGTCGAGTGTGCGGCAGTAACACTGGCGGGCCAGTTCAACAACCGTCGAGGACGAATGATGTACCTTAAGAGAATTGCCGCGGTGATCGGCAAAGTTTTTCTTCTCGGCTGGATGGTTGGAAGCCCGCCGGTTCAGTCACAGGAACTCTTTCGTGTTTCTTACGGCGGTTACAATGAATCGGCGGCGCCAATGTGGGTCGGCATCGACAAGGGTATTTTCAAGAGATACGGCATCGATGCGTCGATGATTCAAGTGCGCAACGGTGCGCTGAGTATCGCCACGTTAGTGGCCAAGGAAGTCGAAGCGGTTTACCCCGCGCAGTCGACGATTTTGAGCACGGTGTCGGGCGGCGTCAAGCTCACTTGTATCGCCAGCGCGATCAACAAGATTCCGCGCTTGCTCGTGGTGCGCAAAGAAATCTCCAGCGTCGAGGAATTGCGCGGCCGAGTCGTCGGTGTGCAGAGCATCGGCGGCGGCTTCTGGCTGCAAACCATGATCATCTTGGATCATCTCGGCGTCGATCCGGATAAGCATGGCCTGAAAATCCGTGTCATCGGCGACGGCCCGGTGATCACGCAGGCGCTGTTGGCCGGCAACATCGAAGTTGCCGCGATGACCTACGGCCTCAGCGAAGCGGCGCTTAAAGCCGGCTTTCGCTCACTCGTCGATGGCGCCGAGATCAAGGCGCCGTACCAGGGACCAAGTATCTGCGCATTAAAAGAAGTGCTGGCGAGCCGGCAGGATTTTTTCCTGCGTCTGACTAAGGGGCTCGCCGAAGCGACGGCGTTTATCCTCGACGGCACCAATAAGACCGAGGTGACCAGGACTTTGATGAAGAATCTTCGACTGACCAGAGCCGACGAAGGCGAGTCGTCGTACAAAGTGCTGCGCTTGATGTCGACCCTCGACTTGGCGCCTAATCCTGCGGCGTTTCGGATCGTGCAACGCATTGTCGCTCGGGTTAATCCGAAAATCGCTCAGGTCGATCTCGATCAGATCATTGACCCGAGCTTCGTGCGCACGCTGGAAACCAGTGGCTACATAGGCGAGTTGCGAAAGAAGATTAAATAGCGGTTGCTGCGTTTTGTGAGCGAGACTCCGTTACGCCTTCAAGAAAATAATTCCGATGTTTCTGGAGCAAATAAATCGTTCACGGCAAATTTGGTTTTGGTCAACCCTTGCTCGTGCGAGTAAAGCGTCGCGGCTTCGAGTGTGGCGGAGTTGTTTCTCACACCGTATGGATAAACGTCGGGGCCTAGAACCTGACGCGCGTATTCCAGATTCAGATTTGTCCATGGCAGCGCGGTTAAGTCTTCTTCGTAACCTTCGAATGCTAACTTCTTGGCGGACTCAAAGCCTTGGGTCAGGCGCGCCGCCAACGACGGGTCCTGCTCGTAAATGGTCCGGCGGAGCACGACCATGTGCATGATCGGAAAGATTTTTGTCCGCCGGTAATACTCCGCTTCCACCGTGCGGCAGTCGGGGAAGAGCCGTTGCACGAGCGGCGAGCCTTTGAGAATCGCGCGCGGCGGCGAGGTCACGGCAACGGCGTCGAGCTCGCCGGATTCGAGCAGATCGTCGAGGGTTTGATCCTTGGCGATGTTGTCGATGCGAATGTCCGGCGGCAGGTCGATGGCGACATGCTCGGAGCGGCGGCGAAACCAGTGAATATCTTGGGGCGCGACGCCGTACTCATGCTGCAACAGGCCGCGCACGAACAACAGCGCGGTCATCGAGTAATCCGCGATGCCGACTCTCTTGCCCTTGAGATCTGCCGGCTTGGCAATCCCGGCTTTGGTATTCACCCAAATGTAGGAGTGGCGAAATACGCGCGACGGGAAAACCGGCAGCGCGACGAAACGCCGATCGCCTTTGCCGATGGCGATCATGAAATTCGACAGCGACATCTCCGAGGCGTCGAATTCTTCGTCGTGCAGCATGCGTAGAAAAATCTGCGACGGCGGCGTAATGTTGACGAATTTGAGATCCACGCCGTCGATTTTGACTCTGCCGTCCGCCAACGCGCGGGTGTGGTCGTAGTCGCGCATGCCGATCGTCATGGTCCGATTCGCCATAGGTCCTCCGCTTCGAGCGACGCAAATGTAGATGGAAACAGCGAATGAAGTCAATCGGGCGGTGAGAGATTCGAGATCGAGAAATGAGATAACGATAGAGAATTGTGGCACAGATCAAGCGAAGAGCTGTGCCCGGTCTCTATCTCAAATCACTATCTGCTTAGTGAGGTGGACAGCTTATGGTGAATGCGTTAAGTGAGGTTTCAAAGGAGAAATCTTATGGGCATGCTCAAACTCGATGCCGTGGTGCACTGGTCGATCCCGGTGAACAATCTGGAAGAGTCGGAAAAATTCTATGGTGAGATTCTTGGCTTGGAACATGTCGGGCGGTTGGCCAATTCGCCGATGTCCTGCTTCAAACTCGGCAACCACAACATTCTACTCTGTAAGCGCAAAGAACCCCTCGTCAGGACCGTCGAGCAAGATGGCCGTTTGCATCATGCCTTCGATGTCAGCGCCGAAATGTTTACCAAAGCCTGTAAACTTTTCCACGAGCTTGGCATCAAGATTCATGAGCCGGTGGATTACCGTCCCGGCGGATTCTTTACTGGCCGGCAGCTTTTCGTGCTCGATCCCAGCGGCAATCGAATCGAATTGCGCGATCAGAGTTGGAAGCCGGGCATGCCGACGCCGACGTATGAAGAGATCATTAATTCGTGATTCGTGTTCTGGCTCGTGTTGGTGACTTGAAATCGGATTCTTTTCCCACGAGCCCGGGATACTCGATGAACTCAAGAAGGGTGGTTGCATCGACAAAGTGAAACAGCAAGGAGCTAGGGAATCGAGCTTTGCAGCGTCTTTATTGATCACCGTGTCGTCACAGCTCGGACTTGGGCGTAATCGGTGTAGCCTTGGAGAACTTTCAAAATGCCGTCTTGCATCAATGTGGTCATTCCTTGTGCGGTTGCCAGATTGAACATGTCCGCCACCGTTGCGCGCGCGTGGATGAGCTTTTTGAATTCGTCCGTCACCAACAACAGTTCATGCAAACCCATGCGACCTTTGTAGCCGGTCTCGCGGCAAGCCGCGCAGCCTTTGGCGCGGTACAGCGAAAATTGATCGTTGTATTTAAACTCCAATTGCGCGAACGCGGTCTCGCCATAGCCGCGTGCTAGGGCATCGTATTCTTCTTTGGGTGGGTGGTAGGACTGTTTACAGTCCGGGCACAGCGTGCGCGCCAGGCGTTGCGCCAAGACGCCGAGCAGCGAGTCGGCAAAGTTGAACCGGTCGACCCCCATTTCTAGCAGACGATTAACCGTTTCGACGGCGCTGTTGGTGTGCAGCGTACTCAAGACCAAGTGGCCGGTGAGCGATGCTTCAACGGCGGTTTCGGCGGTTTCGTGGTCGCGGATCTCGCCGACCATGATCACGTCGGGATCGGCACGCAAGAACGCCCGCATGGCGGCGGCGAAGTCGAAACCGATCTTGCGATTAATTTGCACTTGGCGCAGACCCGGCTGGGTAATTTCCACTGGGTCTTCGGCAGTCCAAATCTTTCGGGCGGGGACATTGATCGCACCCAGAGCCGAGTGCAGCGTAGTGGTTTTTCCCGAACCCGTTGGGCCAACGCACAGAATCATGCCGTAGGGTTTATCGAGCAGGGCGCGACACTCAGTCAAATTGCGCGGTGTCATTTGTAAACGGGACAGTTGAATCGGTTCTTGGGAAGCCAAGATGCGCAGTACGATATCTTCGTTGCCGATGCCGGCAGTCGGGACGCTGGCAACGCGCAGTTCGATGGCCCGGTCGGCCAATTGAAACTTAAATTTGCCATCCTGAGGTTTACGTCGCTCCGATATATCCAAGCCAGCCATGATCTTGAGTCTGGAAATCAGCGCGCGCCGATAACTCGCGGGTACTTGCAAATATTCAAAGCATTGGCCGTCGACGCGAAAACGGATACGCGTTTTTCGTTCGCTGCCTTGGGGTTCGATATGGATGTCGGAGACGCGTTGCTTCCAGGCATCGGCGATCACTTGGTTGACCAGGCGGACAATGGCGCTGTCGTTTTCACTGATAAGAAGTTCATCTTTGCTTTCCGCCGGGTCTTCATCTTCGGTATCGAGTTGGCCGAGGATGGTCGTGACGGACACGCGTGCGAGTGCGCCGCTTGGGTCCATGCTGAAGCTATTGACGTATTGGAGAATGTCCTCGCGCAGACCGACGCGACACTTAACTCGCTTGTGCGGAAATAGACGCTTGATGTCCTGAATCCGGTCATGGGCGTGGGGATCGTCAATGAGCACGTCGACGGTTTTGTCGGTGACGCGTAGCGGGATCCAGTAATTGGTTTTGAGATAATGGGGATTGATCCCGCTCACACAGACCGGATCAATCAGCAGTTTCTCGTCATACTCTTGGAACGGGCATTGATAATACGCGCTCAATGCTGCGCCCAATTCGAGTTTTGTCAAATCTTTTTATTCCATCAAGAGGTTTTCGACCGGGCGCCGTTCGCGTTCGGCTTTCTTGATGATGGCTTCGAGTTGATCCGGCTGCAGTCGGCCGGAGATGACCAAGGCAGCGAACTTGCCTCCGGTGCGTTTTCCCGGTGGGTCGCCTTGTTGCGATTGCTTGTACAAAGCGCGAATCAGGGCGGCATCGTCAATCAGCCCCATCTCAATCAAAAGAGTCCCGAGCTTCTTTTTCGAATGAGATTTTTTTTGATATTCGAGTATCTTGTGTAGTTGATCGCCGCCGATCAAACCGAGGTGGACCAAAAGCTCACCGAGTTGAAGTCGCCGGCGGTGTTTGACCAAAACGGTCGCTAGATCGGCCTCGGAGACAAAACCCAGACTGACGCATACCCTGCCGAGCGGCTGGGGCGGCAACTGTTGCTTTTGAATCTCTAAGCTATGCGTCAATTGGTCGCGGCTGAGTAGCCCTTCGTGGGTCAGGATCTCGCCAATGTTTTCCGCTGCGGAAGATTGAGTATTCATCCTTGTTTCCTAGGATTGTGGCCTTTCTCACAACAATGCCTTATGTAAATCCACCGAGAGGACAGGTGATCCAAAGCGTCGTAATTCGTGCGGATATGTCATCCCCCGGCGAACGATTCGTACACAGTGCTTTATTGCGCTTCTATCCGCCAAGTAAAAATTATGCGGTCATGCGACCCAGCGTCATAACAAGCGCCAATTCCCGCCATGAACCGCGACGAACCAATGATTTAGCTCGATGATGTAGCAAAGATCATGCACGAACGGCGCATTGTGCCGCAAGTCGATCCAACAACGACATTCGAGGAGTATTCATCAACGCTGGAGGCGCGCACTAAAGCGGGCAGTTCTAAGACACAATAAGTCAAATTCCCGCAAAATTTTGCCTTGGTATTGATCCAACACTCGTGTAATTTGCCCTTCATCCGCAATTTTTGTGGAACCTGTAGCGACAGATTGACTGAGGTATACCCAATGGGCGACGACGGGCTACCGTCATTTTATCCATATGTTCCACTGCCTGATCGTCAGCCGCTGCGCTTTCCCGACGGCGCGCAGTTGGCGCTGATTATCACGATCAACATTGAGTATTGGGAACCCTTTCGTCCAGGACAAAAAGAGCCGCTGTTCACCGGCGGGCCGATGACGATTCCGCATGGACTGCCGGGCAATGTGCTCGATACGGCGAACTGGACTTGGCGTGAATACGGGCAGCGCATTGGTATCTGGCGCGTGATCGAGGTGTTCGACCAGCTCGGCGTCAAGCCATCCTGCACCATCAACGGCATGACCATGACCGAGCGGCGGCGCATCGTCGACGCCTGCAACGAATGCGGCTGGGAGTTAGTGCCGCACAATTGGGCGCAGAACGATCTGCTCTCCGATTACGCGCACACGCCGGAGGAAGAGCGCGCCGTGATTTGGCGCACGCTTGATGTCTACGAGAAAGCCGTTGGCCGTCCGGCGAAAGCATGGTGCCGTAACGCAAAGCCATGGCGCCGCCGTGCGGCCCTATCTCTTGCCGCCAGGGACGCCGAAAAATTTAGTCGAAATACTGCGTCAGGGATTTATCGAAGCGATCCGTGATCCGGAATTGCTCGCTGAAGCGAATCGCGCGCGATTGGAAATCAACGCCGCATCTGGCGAAGAATTGGAGCGCAATGTGAAAGAATTGCTCCGTTTGGATTCTTCTCTAGTCACGCGGCTCAAAGATATACTAAAATAGCATCCATGGATTTAACTAAGCCGTTCGTGTTGGCAATCTTCGTCGCTGCGATGGGTGCTGCGAAAGTTGATTTTGCACTCTGTCAGGAAACTGAAAGCGAACCCGCTCCGGTAGCCGTAGAGGAACCGACAAAGCCTAGTGAGAATAATATTCAAACCGAGACGGGCTTGGCGGCGTACTATCATGGGAGTTTTCACGGGCGCCGAACCGCCAACGGTGAATCCTTCGACCACAACGCGCTCACCGCGGCGCACAAGACCTTGCCCTTCGGCACTCTCGTGCGGGTAATTAATTTAACTAACCTTCGCAGCGTGGTTGTGCGCGTCAACGACCGCGGGCCGCTGCAAAAAAATCGCGTCATCGATCTTACCCGGCGGGCGGCCAGCTTGCTTGGGTTTGTCACGCGCGGCATGACGTCGGTGAAAATAGAAATTCTGGGATCGAACCCTCCGGTTGATTCAGCCCTGAAGTGACTGGTTATTCACTTATCCTTTGAGCCCCGGCTCGCGTATCGCTAACCAAACGCCGGCATGACTTCCTTGGCGAACAGCCGCATGGATTTGAGAATCTCACCGTGCGCAATGCCGCCGAAGTTAAACGTCGTCGTCAGCGTGTCGAAGTAATAGTTTCGCGCTGCGTTGTGGATGCCGCGGATAACCTGCTCAGGCGTGCCGTAGTTATTGCGTCCGGTCGCGAGCATCATGTCCCAGTCATATTCGGTCGCCGCCGCCGTGAGCGAGCGCCTGCCGACGCGGGAGATTTCGTCGTAACGCGTTACCGCCGCCATGCCGATCTCGCGGGCGCGCGCGGCATTTTCATTGACGTGGGTGCGGACGTGAAATTGAGAGTGGCGCGTGGCCGGATCGATGCGCGCGTCGAGCAGTCCTTGTTTCCACGCATCAACGCCGAGGCGAACTTTTTCTGGCGCATGGGGATGGCCCACAGTCATGATGTGATAGCCGTTGCGTCCGGCCCAACCTAATCCTGCCGCAGAAGTGCCGGCAACCCAGATCGACGGATGAGGTTGCTGTATGGGACGTGGATAAAGCGTCAGCTCTTCGAATTGCCAGAACTTGCCGTGATGACTCGCCCGTTCATTGGACCAAACCTTCAAGATCACTTCGAGCGCCTCAGCTGAGCGCTCTCGGTCGTCGTCGCGCGTGACACCGAACACGCGGTAGTCCATTTCCGTGTTGCCCGAGCCGATGCCGAACTCCAAGCGCCCGCCGGATATGGCATCAACCATGGCGTAATCTTCCGCCGTGTGCAGCGGATGGCGCAGCGGTAGGATCGCGATGCACGGGCCCAAGCGAATTTTCTTTGTCCGCGCCGCCGCGCTGGCGAGCAACACGGCCGGATTGGCCACTAGCCCGCCGTAGCCGAGAAAATGGTGCTCGTTAAACATGAAGCATTCCCAGCCAAGTTCTTCGGCGAGCTCGATCTGTTCAAGAATCTGGCGGTAATAGACGTCGTAGGGCGGATCGATGTCGGAGAAATAGGTGGTGAGAATGTTGATGTAAAAATGCACGGCCGTTTCCTGCTAATTGTAATGGCTTGCCTGTAACACAATCACCGAGGTACGACAAAGGCGCGAGGAGAAGAGAGGTGAAAGATATGCTTGGCCGTAGCAGTTCCGAGAGTTTAAAATTCTAGAGTGGCCGCCTTAACGATTCGCGCCCAGATCGCGGCGGGCTTTTTCGAGGAAGCTGTAGTCGACGACTTGCGCGATCGTAAACGGCAGGGCGACTTTGGAATCTTCGCGCACCAAGTCGATCATCAGCTGCATGCCCTCGGGCTTGGCCATCAGATCGCGCGCCATGCCGCGGTTAAATTGCCGGAGCATCTCCGTCGCGATGCGCCGGTCGGTGAGCTTCCATTGCTTGACGATGATGTTGATGACTTCCTCGCGGTTGCGCGGCTCTAGAACAAAATTCAACGCGCGTAGCGCGGCGCGCACCATGCCGTAGACTTCGTCGGGGCTTTCTTGAATTTTCTTGGCTGAAGCGCCGATGGCGTTCTGAGGAAAATTAACGATGTCGCCGACGAAGAGCAGCTCATTGTAGCCGCGGTCGACGGCGAGAATATTCTCCGGCACGCCGAGGAGCGCGGCGTCAACGGCGCCGGATTCGAGCGCGGCCAAACGATTTTCCCTCAGTGGCACAATCGTCACGTCACGTACCGCCTGAAAGCCCAAATGTTTGAGCGCGGTGTCGGCCATCAAGGTCGCGGTGCCGCCTGGCGTGCTGCCACCGATTTTTTTACCCTTGAGATCTTGCGGGACGCGGATTTCTTTGCGCGCGATGAGCGAGATCAGCGGGCGATCGACGGCGCAAGCGAGTATCTTGGCCGGGTTGCCGCGCACAATGGTTTGTACCATGCCGTTGATGGCGGCGCTGTAGTCAATATCGCCGCGCACGAAGGCGGCGTTGACTGCCTGAGTCGACATGAAAATGGTTTCAAGATCGATGCCCTGCTCGCGGTAAAAGCCTTTGTGATAGGCGAGATGAAACGGCAGAAAACCGATGTTATTGGACTGGATGCCGAGACGGACTTTTTTCCCGCCGCTCTGCGCACCGAGATGGGTCGGCGCAGCGATGGCTGCGAGAAAGAGCAGCAGAACGACGGCGATTTGCATGATTCTTGTTTAAGCGAATTATCAAAATCTCATAGGGCGTAAAGCGCGCGGGAATTATCGCTCAATATTTTCGCTTTGACCGCCGGCGTCAGGTCGCTGCGCTCGCGAAAGATTCTTATCGCATCGACATCGCTGGAAATATCGGTGTGGCCGTAGTCGGTACCGATCACCAAGTTATCTTCGCCGGCCTCGCGCACGATGTAGGGGATGTCATCGGAGTTTTCACAGGTGACGAACATGCCGTACTCTTTCATCGCGTTGTCGGGCCACGGGCGGCCGAGGGTTTTGAAGCGGTTCTTGGCCTCGTGCATCACCCACGGCACCCATTGGGCGCTGGCTTCGATGAAGCCGAAACGAAGTTTGGGAAACTGTTCGTGAATCTCGCTCAAGAGAATGTCGTTGAACGACGCCACCGTCGGCACGCGGAAGCGGTGCAATGTGGACGCGATGCGAGTCGGATGGTTGTACAGATCGCTGAGCCAAGGGTTGCCGTTGGCGATATGAATGGCGATCGCCATGTCGAGTTTCTGCGCTTCGTCATAGACCGGATAGAAATACGGATCGGCGAGCAACCGGTTGCCTTCCACGGGCCGCAGGCAGACGGCCACCGCGCCGTTCTCCTTGGACCAGCGAATTTGATCCAGCGCGTCGGTCATGCTCAAGAGCGGCGGCATGCACGACCAGCGCAGGCGTCCGTTGCTCTGTTGCCAAATATCGGCGAGCCAGCGGTTCCAACCCTTGCAGAGCGCCACGTCGACGGCCGGACGATCGGCGCAAGACTCGATGAACATGGTATTGTGCAGCACCTGTATGTCGACGTCGGTGTCGTCCATATGCTGCAAGCGCAGGTCGACGTTGCCGAGCTCGCGGGACTCCTGCTGATCGGCGAATTTGCGCCCCACTTGTTGTTGGCGCTTGGCCAATTCTTCATCGGAGAATGCCGCGAAGCGAAAGCCGCGCACCTTCCCGTCGATCAGCCAAAACTGCTGGCGCACGCCGGCTTCTTCGCGCGCCTCCAATGGCAGCGGGCGATACTGCTGCTCGGACTTGTCCATGAAGTCCCAAGTTCGCGCGCACTCAACGACGTGGGCGTCGGCGTCAACGATTAAATTCTTTTTTACGCTCTCCATGTTCGCCTCCCATTCCAACTCGATGGCCTAACACTAGATGACGCGATGAGCGGCTGTCAATCAGCTAAATTGGCAAGGAGACACCATTAGCGCGCGATCTCTCACGCGACGACCGTATCGCTCTTGCCCTAAGTTCCAGCTCCCGGCGCCGTGGCGTTGGGAAATTGTTTTTCGATTTGTCCGAAAGTTTCCTACGCGATCAAGATTTCACCCGGCGCGGCAGCGCCTTGGAGTCGCGACGCGACATTGACCGTATCGCCAAGCACGGTGTAGTCGGTCACGTCTTTGCCGCCGACGTTGCCGACGAACGCTTGGCCGGTACTGAATCGGCGCCGACTTCCGGCCGGTGGTCCTCAGGCATGGCTGCAACCTCGCGCAAAATTTCCAGGGCTCTCGTTACCGCTCGGCGCGCGTGGTCTTGCCAGTGGCGCGGCGAAGAATGCCATCACTTCGTCGCCGACGAGCTTGTCGAGCGTGCCGTCGTGACGAAAGATCGCGTTGGTGGCGATGTCATAGAAACGATTGAGACGCGTGGCGACTTCGGCGGGATTCATCTGTTCCGCAGCGCGGCGAAGCCGCGGATGTCGACGAACAGGACCGAGATGTTTTTGGTCTCCCCGCCCGGAGGAGCGAGCTCGTATCAAAGCGTACAGAGATGGGGAGTTTTCCGCGACGGGCGAATTTGCAAGAAACGGTAGGGTAGCGCGAAAACGCCGAGGAATGGCACGAGACATTCCTTGCAACGCTTGCCCGAAGGGAGATGGCGATGGAGCAGGCGGGCGAGCTTGGTTGTGCCAACGGCGCGGCGAATCCCGATGAGGAGTTTTTTGATTGGCGATGATTGACGACTGCTGTTAGCGCCGCTAGTTCGAAACAATTATCTAAAAACAAGCCAATTAGAAATACATCCCCGCGTCGCCGCCCTTGCGTGACATCGGGGAGAGAAAACCGAACAACGACTTCATCGCCCAATTGGCCAGCGAGGCGAGAATGAAAATGAACAGCAGCAGCGCGTACATGTCGGCGATGCGGAATTGACCGTAGTATTCGACGATCATGAAACCCAAGCCGGCTTTGGCGATTTTGGTTTCAGCGAGCAGCGCGCCGGTGACCGCGGCGCCTAGACCGATGCGGATGCCGGTGAATACCTGGCCGGCGATGGCCGGCAGATAGATGCTTTTCGCGATCTGTACCGGCGTGGCGCCAATGGTGCGGGCGACGTCGATGTAGACTTTTTTCACTTCGCGCATGCCGGCGATGGTGAGCAGCGAGATCGGAAAGAAGGCGGCGATGGCGCCGACGGCGAGCTTCGAGTGGACGTCGATTCCCAAGAACAAAATGAACACCGGAAAGATGACGATCTTGGGCACCACCGCGGCGTAGAGAATCAGTGGTTCGACGATATCGAGCCAACTGCGCTTGCTGCCCCAGAGTATTCCCAATGGGACGCCGGCGAGCGCGGCGATGGCGATGGCGCCGCCGACTTCGTAGAGGCTGGCTTTGAGATGCGGCATCATTACCGGTGTGGTGACGTAGGTCCAAAGCGATTGAAGGATTGCAGTGATCGACGGGAAAAGTTCTGGGAAGATCAGTTCCGCCCGGCCGATGAATTCCCAGACGACGACCAAGCCGAGCAAGGTGAGCGCTTGCACGCCGAGGGGTGTCTGAAGCTTGTCGGCGACTCCTGGCGAATGTGGTCGGGCCAACTCCATCGCTACTTCCGAAACCAACTCTCGCCGCGGTTGATCAAATAGAGAAACAGGATTGACAGTATGATGGTACCGAACAGCCCGGCATAAACCTCTTCGACTTCGAACTTGAACGCCGCATCGGACAGCCACATGCCGACGCCGCCGACCTGGGCGACGTATTCGAGGCCGAGAACCGATTTAAGAACGTAGGTGAGCGCCAAGCGAAAACCGCTGAAGATCGTCGGCGCCACCGCCGGGATCAAAATGTGGCGGAACATCTGTTTGCGGTTGAGATTCATGCTGGCGCCGACTTGCAGCAAGATCGGATTGACGTTCTGGAAAGCGCCTTTGGTCGTAATGATGATCGGGATCAAACCGAAGATCGACGACAGTGCGATCACCGCCGCGCTGGTACGGCCAAAGGTGACCAGAAAAATCGGATAGGCGAGAATGATCGGCGACGAGAATAGCGCCGCCAGCAAGGTCTCGTAACTCGTGCCGATAAGTTTGTAGCGCCAGAGAAAAAAACCGGCGAGCACGCCGAAGACGGTGGCGATCGCCAGGCAAGCGGCGATCTCGAAGAGCGTGATGCCGGTGAGCACCAGCGCGTTGCCGTGCACCAGTTGTTGCCAGAGCACGATCACCGCGCGGGTCGGCGCAGCGAGAAAAAATGTGCTGATCCAGCCGGCGCGCACCGAGGCCTCGACGATCAAGAGCGCGCCGAAGATGATACCCAGTCGCCAGGCGTTGAGTCTTGTGGTTTCGGACATGAGTGTTTTACTTGCCCTCACCTTCGCTCTCTCCCGCAAGCGGGCGACGGGATAAGACCCATTACGGCAAATAGCTCAGGTCGACGAGACTGTTTAACTCGGCTTGGGTTAGCGGCTGTTTAAGGAAGTTATTCCTGATGCCGTCTTCGATGATCGTCTGTAGGCCGCGGATCGGTTTCAACGTAAGCGCCGCTCTGTTGTAATAGTCCCAAGTCTTGAGCACCGCAGATTCCGGGAATTTCATTTCGGCGCGGCGAATCCAGATCTTTGCCGTGTCTTCTTTGTGTTCGAACATATAGTCGAGGGCACGCTGTTGGGCGCGAAAAAAGCCGCGCACGGCTTCGGCGTTTTTGGCGGCGAAGTCGGTGTTGATAAAATGCACCCGCGCGGTGAGTTCTTTCATCGCCGTGATCTCTTCGCCTTTCACGACCACGCGCAGTTCTCCTTTCTCTACCCGATCCAATTGAAACGGCGCAACCGACCAGCCAGCGTCAGCTTGGCCGGTTCTCATGCCGATATAAGCTTCGGGATAGCCGCCCAAGGACACGGCTTCGCTCGGTTTCAAACCTTTCGCTTTGAGCTGGTCGGCGATCGCCAGCACGGCCATGTGGCTGGAAGAGCCAGGCCGGCTAAAGGCGATTTTCTTGCCGGCGAGATCTTCGAGCTTACGGATCGCGGTATTGCTCTGCACGTACCAAAACGTATCCATGCCCGTGATCTCGGCGCCGGCGATTTTGATCGGCGCCTTGCGGACAAAGGCGCTGATCACCGCCACCGTTCCGGTGCCGAGGCCGATTTGGGCGTCACCGGAAACGACGGCTTGAACGTTCTCGCCGCCGCCGCGAGTGAAGACGGCGTCGACGTCGATATTGTTCTCCCGGTAATAACCTTTTTCCTGAGCGACGTAGACCGGCAGCGCGACGGTGAAGAACACGCGATGCGGCACGACGACGATGATTTTAGTGCGCGCGGCGGCGGCCCAAGAAGCAGACGCGACTAGAAATAAGACGAAGAGAATCGATAAGCCCAAGACGAAATATTTTTTCATCGGCGAATCTCCTTACGCTCTTTGCTCGGCTTGTTTGAAACTCCTAATCGACTCTTCCCTGAGCGCGCCCCAGACTTGTGCCACCAATTTGCCGAAGCGGTCGGAAGAGATGATCGATGAGTCGCGCGGCTGCGGCAAGTCGATGGCGACGATTTCTTTTATTCTGCCCGGTCGCGCGGTCATGATCATGACGCGGTCGGAGAGCTGCACCGACTCGTTGATATTATGCGTGACCAAGATAATCGTTTGCTTGAGCTGAGCGCGAATTTTTAGCAGCTCTTCGCCGAGAATGATTCGTGTCTGCTCGTCCAACGCGCCGAAGGGCTCGTCCATAAGCAATATTTTAGGCTCGAGTACGAGCGCGCGCGCAATGGCGACACGCTGCTTCATGCCGCCGGAAAGTTCCGACGGATAACGATCTTCGAATCCCGACAAACCGACCAGATGAATCATGGCGCGCGCCTGCTTACGCCGCGTCTCTTGCGCCACCCCGCGCATTTCCAGGCCGAACTCGACGTTTCCCAACGTCGTGCGCCAGGGAAAAGTGGATTCTTCTTGGAACACCATGCCCAGCCAAGGATGCGGGCCGGTGACTTCCTCGGTGCCAACGGTCAATTCTCCCGCCGTGGCGGCAATCAAACCGCCGATAATTCTGAGCAACGTCGACTTGCCGCACCCCGACGGGCCGATGATGGAGAAAAACTCGCCCGCTTGAACATCGAGTGAAACGTCGTTGACGGCAGGGATGAGCTCCGCGCCGTTGCCAGCATCGCCGAAAACTTTACTGACGTTGCAGAGCGTCAAGATGGACATGAAATAGTTTCAGCCAGAGCTCTCAAAGGTGGCCTAAAATAGTGAGATTCACCTGGGGCGTCAAGGAGAATGAGAGAGCATTGCATCGGCGTCATCTGTCGCTATCCTCTAGCAAGTTGAGAATACGGCGTATCATCAGATCCTTAGTCTCTATCTTCCTCAGTTTTCCAGCCCAGGATTCTCCATGAAAACCGACGGCGCTAACTGCTGCTTGGTCTCCGGATGGCGCATGGTACGTTTCAGCACGAAATCGAACAGCAGCGGATTGTAGTCGTAGATTTCGTTGAGCGCCGTTCTTTCTTCGCTCGTGATGAAGCCATCGCTGGCGAGGGAACGGGTACGAATGAGCGCATTGATTGCCGGCAGCGGATAATCGCTGCCGTTGACCAGACGCGAGTGCAAATCTTGGCGCTTGAGCAAGGTTGAGAAGGGCACCGGCATACGGTTGAACTGAAGCATTCCCGAGATCTCACCGAAGACGAGGCCTGCATATTTCGTTTCGTCCATCAGACGCAGAAATAAGTCGAAACAGTCAGCCTTCTTTGCTTCGCGACGATCGAGGTCGTCGCAAGTGCCGAGACTCGCGGCGTGGGCGATGATCACGCGGATGCCCATGTCCAAAGGTTTGCGCAAGCGCAGCGGATTGCCGAGTCCCTGATCTTCGTCCGCTTCCACCGCTTGTTCTTCGCCGGCGTGGGACAAGAGAATCATATTGCGCTCTTTCATCATGCGATAGAACGGTTCAACTGACTTGCTCGCCGGGTCCATGCCCATGGCGTTGGGCAGCCACTTGACGTATTTCACGCCGGCCTTGGCCCAACTATCCAATTCCTGAATCGCATCCGGCCGGTAGGGGTGAACGGAAATCACCGGTAAAAATATCTCTGGATATTGCCGCGCCAGATCGACGACGTACTGATTGGGAATGTACATGCTGGTCTTGGCGAGATTGACGCTGCCGTCTTGGTTGTAATGTTTGTCGAACGCCAAGATGCGGTATTTCCCTTGGCGTCGGACGCCGCGGGCGAGCCGGATCAAGCGCGCGACATATTCCCGATCGGCGTCATCGATGTTTTTTACCCCAACGGCGCTGACATAAATTAAAAACTTCAGCCGTTCGAGATTTACGCCGCTGCGCATTTTCGGATTTACGAAAGCATCGCGCACGCTGGTGCCGATGGCGAGGATGTGAGTGTGAAAATCGACGATCCGTGTCGGATCGATACCTTCAAAGGATTGCTCGATAAGTTTCAGTGCCGTTGCCGATCCATTACGCTCAAGCTCTTCCGGTTGCTTGCTGAAAGCGCCGCCAATCTGATCGATCAGACAACCGGACAACAGAAATAATCCTGCGATCAGAATTAGTAATCGCCGCGCGGAATCACATCGATTCATGCAAATTACCTCTCGTGGCTAGCAGTTTCCATTATTGGCGCGACCTGTCAAACGGAGCTAGATCGACGGCAATTATTACCGCAGGCTAACATTTTTACGCGGGCCGGCGCTGCGCTCCACCGCTAAATGGTCCAAAACATTGGCATGGCTTTTGGTACGCAGATTGCGCATAGCCCTAAGTGCAGCTGAAGGGTCGATGACAAGGAGACGATATAGTGATTTCGGCCGAAGAACTGATTCTTGATTGTATGAAGCACCGCGGCTGCGGCATCCGCGCCGCCTCTTATGAGATCGCGCCGCACACCTGGTCGCCCGAGGCATGTCTTTGGCTGCCCACCGAAAGCGGCTTGCGTCGCATGTGGATCCATAGCTTCGCGCACTGCCTCGGCGCCGAGCAGCTAACTTTTAACAGTAAACTCAAGGCGGATCAGTGGGCACTCGTAGCGGCTCGGGCGATCGTCGATCGCGCGCTCGACGATGCGGAAGAAAAAAGTACGCCGAATCTCGATGAGATCGACAAGCGGAAAACCAGCGTATGGCAGAACGCGCGCCGTTCTATCTCCGGATTGGGCTATTTCAAGATTTTTCGTCAGTTTTGAATCCCACGGTTTTGCTCGCACTCCTGACTGCGGCTTCATTTGGCCGCGAAATCCTGTTGCAGCTTGACAGCGTCAAGCGCCGTTTATATGGAATTACTATAAGCGGGGCTTTGGCACGCAGTGGAGGATGCTAATGGATTTGCAAGAACTCAGTCAGTGGATGAAAGAACGAAATCTCAAAGGCCATTGGGAGCACTCGGAATGGTCGCAGAGCGTCAAGCCTTATTTATGGAAGGGCGAAGAAATCATGCAGGCGCTCAACTGGTCGGGCGAGTTGATCACCACGGGTGAAGCCGGGCGAAGGACGATTCAGATGCGCAATCCCGGATTGTCCGCCGGCATGACCAACACCGTGCATATTTCCGTGCAACTGGTGAAGCCGGGTGAAGTCGCTGCGGCGCATCGGCACACCGCAGCGGCGGTCCGTTTTATCGTCAAAGGCACACCCAAGGCTTACACCATCGTTGAAGGCGAACGCTTTCCCATGTTCGAAGGCGATTTCATCACCACGCCGAACTGGACGTGGCATGATCACTTCAATGACGCCACCGAGCCCGTTATGTGGCTCGATGGTTTGGACGTGCGCTTGGTGACGCATCTGGGCGCGATGATCCAGGAGAATTTCAAAGCGGCCCAGCAGCCGGTGGAAAAGCCGGAAAGTTACTCGGCGAAAGTTTTCTCCCACGCGCGCCCGTCGTGGATCAGAAATTCATTTCAGGCACCGCCGTACCGTTATCCCTGGAAAGAGACCAACGCGACTCTGCAGGGCTTGAAAGAAAGCGCCGGCGATCCTTACGACGGCATTCTCTTGGAATATGCCAACCCGGTGGACGGCGGCCACACGCTACCGACCTGCTCATGCTCGATCCAGTTGCTTCGGCCCAAGGAAAAAACCAAGTCGCACCGCCACACCAGCACGACCGTTTATTATTCCTTCCGCGGCAGTGGCATGACCAAAGTATCGGCCAATGAGTTCAACTGGGGCAAAGGCGATATTTTCGTCGTGCCGTCGTGGCAATGGCACTCGCACGAAAATACTACAAGTGATGACGCGATCCTGTTTTCGATCAGCGATCGGCCTGCGACAGAAGCGCTGGCGTTGTATCGGGAAGAGGGAGAGTAAAGAGAGTGGAAAGTGTCATGAGCCCGGATTGCTCCGAAAGAACCGCGTCAAGCCATCCGGGTAATTTTCCCATCTAAGAGACCGCCTAACCGACGGTGGCGCGTCTCGGAGCAACCTTAGACGTTGCCGGTCACTAAGTTATTCACGCCAAACATTTGTTTACCAATTGGGCAGCTTCCTGCTGGCTGATCCGCTATCGCCCTGTAAACCTTTCGTCCCATTCCCGTCTAACAAGGTGAGGGAATTGAGGCGGGTGGTGGCAACAACTAACAGGAGGAGATTTAGATGAACAAGGTAAAAAATGTGGTGTTGGGCGGTTTGATTGCCGGAACTCTGCTAGCCTCTGTCGCACCGGCTCTTGCGACCGATCGAGAATGGGGGAATCAGAATCAGAGATACGGGAATTACGGCGAGTTAGGCGGCGATCGCGCACGGTTGGAACGAGCAAGAGCAAAGCTCAGGTATGACCTGCGTCATCACGCTAGCCGGAGAAGGCTCGCTCAGGATCAGGCCGAGATTCAGGCGATCTTGGATGATATCCAGAGGGACAGACGAGACAACCGGCATGTGTACCGTGACCGGGATGATCGCCATCGTGATTAGCGCTTACGAACCACGCCTCCCAGGTCGCCGCGGCGAAACTGCGGCGACCTGGGAAATTTAGCTCTCCAGTTTTTATCTCCGTGTGAAAGTTCCGCCGCTGGTTACTGAACTTTATTGCCCAACTCCTTCGACGTGGCGTAAGCCGATTTGGTACATTATCGCGATCGCTCAGTACGGCTCGAATTGGCGCAGTGCCGGGATCACTTCGCTGCCGAACAGTTTGATCGAGCGCATCAGATCGGCTTCTTCGATGGCGCCGATGTTGAACTCGCCCATGACGGTGTTGAACACTCCTTCGCTGGCCGCTTGCTTGATCTGGGCGATGACGGTCTTGGGCGAGCCGACGAAGGCGAGATTGCGCGCGCGCAGAAATTCGACATCGATGGCGTGACGGGCGATCTCGGCGCCGCCCGGATTGCCGCGCTTGGCGTGGTTCTCCGCCAACCTGAGATAGCCGATGCCACCGTCGGCTCTCGTGCCGAAGACATGGGTGAAGCAATGTTCGAAATGCGGTTTCGCTTTGGCCACGGCTTTTTCATCGGTCTCATCGACGTAGACTAACACCCAGTAACCGATATTGGGCTTACCGGGGTGACGCGCTTCCTTCCACAGGCGCAAATATTCGCGATAGCGCGGTGCGACTTCGTTGCGCGGCACCAAAAAGAGATAACCGGTGTGCACGCCTTCGCGCGCCAGCAGCGCCAGGGTGTCGTTGTCGCGCGAGTGAATCCAGATCGGTGGATGGGGCTTCTGCAGCGGCTTTACCCCGAGTGTGACGTTTTCATAGTGGCGCGATTCCCCGGCGAAGGAAAACGCGCCGTCGCTCGCCAGCGCTTGCTTGATGAATAACAGCGCTTCGTGGGTGAGCGCGCGGCGATTGTTAAAATCAGCGCCGTAGGGTCCGAAGAAATCCGGCACGATGCCTGAAACCAGGCCCAGTTCGAAGCGACCGTTGGCGAGGTTGTCGAGCACGGCGGCGTCTTCGGCTATTCGCAGCGGATCGTAGAGGGGCACGACATTGCCCATGGTGCCGACGCGCAGCCGGCGCGTGTGTGCCGCTGCCGCGGCACAATAGATCGACGGCGACGGCATCCAGCTTTCGTTGGGATTGAAATGATGCTCGACGCAGAAACCGTAGTCGAAGCCCAATTCGTCGCTTAGCGCCAATTCGCGCCACAGTTGCGCGTAGCGCCCAGCCGGGTTCATGCCGGGCTTGTTCCAGACATGAGAGAAGTGGGCGAATTTCATCGGCCGGCCTCGGCTGAATTTCTTCGAGGATTAAAGCCGATCCAGAGATTGACGCACCGTCGGACGCTTGCCGGACGCGACATCTTCTTTGCGCCGCGTGTGAAAGGTTGCCAGCGTTTGGTTGGCGCGGGCGAGGTTGACGATTTCGGCGCAGTATTGCTCAAGCTTACTGCCGGGAAACGCCCACATGGCGACGCTGTCGGCCAAAATGTCGAGGTAAGCGCGCGCGCCGCAGCAGCCGAGACTCATGGCCGCGCGGTCTTGATTGATCACCTGCGGCACGACGGCGCAGGCCGGCCGCCCCATGGCCGGCGGAATCCCCTTGTCGACGCGGCTGACCGCTTCGCTGATGATCAGTCCTTGTTGAGCATGGGCGAAAAGCAGCGCGACTTCAGGAGCACTCGAGAACTCCGCCAGAGGGCCATAGACGACATGCTTCACTTTGCACTCGACGACGGGAATCGCCGCGATCTCGTCGGCGCGCACGTAATCGAGTCCACTCATCACCTGCAGCACGTCGTGTAACTCCGTTTGATGCGTCGCCGACGGCTCGGCCAAATGGTGCGTATGGACGCCGATGGCGCAAAGCTCGTGATCTTGGGCCGAGGTATAAAACATTCTCGCCGCCGCCTGCTGCCAAAAGGAGCAACCGGCAGGAACGACACCATCGAACGGCGGTACATTCAGCGGCGGCGCGTCGGCGAACGCTATGGCGATGGGCGGTTGGGTCAACGCCAATGAGGTCATCAAATCACTGGCTAGTTGTTGATAGTCGCTCATGGTGACTCCTATGGCCGCGACTGCGGCGTTGGTGGCGGATGATCGAGCCGGTCGAGTGGCAAACTTTATAATCGGTTTTCACGGATCGCAACCGTGTCAGAGCGATTTGCTTTGAACCGGCAGGCCGCTCCTCGATTACGGTTTGTCTTTTGAGCCGTTTGTTGTATTTTAACCGTCTCGGAAATCCTGCGACAGGGTATATCGCAACTCTCGTCGTGAAGGGAGATCAAGATGGATTGTTGTGAAAAGTTAACGCCTGATTTTTCCGAAGAAGCCGAAATCACGGGCGCCGATAAACAAATTGGCAGACGCACGGCATTAAAGCGCCTGGCAGGTTTGACGAGCGGCATCATGTTCGTCTCCAAGAAAAATGCCCACGGTCAAGGCCGGCAAGTATTGCTCGCATTCTGCGGGCAGCTCCTCTGCGTCGTACCCTACGAGGTAGCCAGAGCGCGAGGACATTTTGCCGAGGAAGGGCTCGATGTCAGGCTGGTATACACCCGCGGCGGCAACGTGGCGATGCAGGCGCTGGTCGGGCGCGCGGTGGACTACGCGGGGACTTCTTTTGATGTGGCGCTTCAGGCCTTTGCCCACGGTGCCAAAATAGCCCGCTTCGCCTCGACCGGAAGATTGCCGCTTTTTGCCCTCGCAACCGGCCCGAAAACGGCGAAAGAGATACGGAGCCTGAAGGATATTGAGAACCGGACGGTGGGGGTCTCGGGTCTGGGCAACGGCGACCACATCTTAGTCATTCACCTTATGAAGCGGGCGGGTGCTGATCCAGACCGGGTGCGCTTCGCGACTCTCGGCCCCAACCTTTATGATGCGCTCCGGCTTGGACAAGTCGATGCGGGTATGGTGCAAGAGCCAGCATTGACTCTAATCACCGGCGCGGGTGGTGGTGTGATCGCTAATGTAATGAACATCGAGGAAGCGAACCGGTATCTCGGCGGGGCGTACGAATTTATGGGCGTGGCCGTGCGCCTCGAGGAACGTCAGCAGCGGCGCGACGAAATGGGTCGGCTTGCCCGCGCGCTCGCGAAGGGATTGCAAGACACGCGCAACATACCTACTAAGGAAGCTGTGGCTGCGCTGCCTAAAGAGCTCATCACCGGTGCCAATCGGGATCGGCTTACCGGGATTCTGGAGCGCTACCGGCGATCTCTTTATCCCGACAACGTCAAAATCGATACCGCTGCCGTTACTCGCGTCGTGGAAGCCCATAAGGCCGCAGGTCTGCTGGCTGCATCCGTCGATTTCAAACCCTTGCTCGATTTATCGATAGTCGGGAATTAAGTGCTTCGCGTCTCAGATCTCGCCTTGGGTTATGGGCAAGAACCGGTTATCGAAGGAGTTAGCCTCGAAGTTGCCGCGGGGAAATTCGTCAGTCTGGTCGGGCCATCGGGCTCCGGCAAGACCAGCATTCTGCGCGCGGTGAATGGCCTGCTCACGCCGCGCGCCGGCCATATCGAATTGAATGGCAGCCGCGAGTCGCTTGGTTTTCTGTTTCAGGACGATGCGCTTTTGCCTTGGCGTACGGCCCGGGAAAACGTCGCGCTCGGTTTGCGCATTCGGAAACTCACCAAAAGTAACGCGCACGCCGAAGCCGACGCATGGCTTACGCGACTTGGACTCGAAGGCTTAGGTGGGCGTTTTCCTCACGAACTCTCGGGCGGGCAAAGAAAGCGGGTCGCCATCGCGCAGATCCTCGCCTTGAAGCCAAAATTGCTGCTGATGGACGAGCCTTTCGCGGCGCTCGATGCGATCGTTCGAACGCGCATCACCCAGGAACTATTAAACTGGGTGGAGCGCGAGCACTTGAGCGTGCTCTTGGTGACCCATGATCTTGAAGAAGCGTTGACCGTCTCCGACACGGTCTATCTGCTTTCGCAGGGTCCGAGGGCGCGAGTCCAAACCTCGTATGAGGTGTCGATTCCCCGACCGCGCGATATTTTCGCCTGCCGCCGCCATCCGAGTTTTGCTCCTCTGCTTGAGCAACTTTGGCATGACATGTCCGAGGTGATGAGCCTGCCGCAACTCGAGGGCGCGGCATGAAATCACAGTTGGATAAAATTTGGGTGCGCCGGCTGCTGTCGCTGGCGATGCTTACCGCGCTCTGGGAAGTGTGCGCCCGCGTCGGCATCGTCAATCCTTTTTATGTGCCGGCGCCCAGTGACATACTGCGAGTGGTTTTCACCCTGTTTGCCGAGGGCACGATTCTCGGTCACTTGCAGGCGACCTTTAGCGCCGCGCTCGCGGGCCTGGTGATTGGCTTGGCGCTTGGCATCGTGCTCGGCTTTGCCGCCGCGCTTGTTCCGCTGCTCGCCGATATTCTCGAACCGATCATGATGCTGCTGAACGCGATCCCACGGGTGATCCTCGCGCCGCTATTCGTCATTTGGCTCGGCATCGAACTGCCTTCGAAAATCGCCTTGGCCGTGGTGCTGGTCGCGGTGTTGATCTTCTTCGCCGTTTATAGCGGCATCCGCGACGTCAATCAGTTGCTGGTCGACCGGGTGCGCACCCTCGGCGGCGGCCGCTTGGTGTTGCTGCGCGAAGTCTATATTCCGTCGGTTACCGCGTGGGTGTTGGGGAGCCTGAAAGTCGCAGTTGGATTTGCTTTTACCGGCGCCGTGGTCGGCGAGTTCGTAGCGGCGACCCGTGGGCTCGGTTATCTGCTCCAGTTCGCTCAGAGTACGTACAACGCCGCCCTGACCATGGGACTTATCTTTCTCATCATGGCCTTTGTGCTGGTGCTGTTCATGGGCGCGGAAGCCGTCGAGCGACGGCTCTTGCGCTGGCGCTATCGCGGCGCGGATCACGACGCCGGCAAACAATTGACGTCTTGTTAGCCCGAATTATTCGCGTTAAAACGCGCTCGCGGCGAAACCCTTCCGCGAAGCGAAGGCGGAGCGGCTCTGCCTTGCAGCGGCAAGCGAAGCGATCTGCGGTGAAATTAGCTGTGAAAAGGTTTATCATCGTGCCGAGCACCGAACATCACGATGATACATTTGGCGCTGACGCCTTCGCTCGACGTTTTCCTTCTTTGGGGTTCCACCGCGATCGACACTCTGTCATTTTATTTTCCTCGTAGTATGAATAATCCCAGTTAGCGTTTTTTGTAGAGGCTATCGGTATAGCCGCTCAGATCCAACTCCCGAACAAAGCTGGCGTCGAAATAGTCTTCGGGATTGTGTGACTTGGCTTTCGGTTCGGAGGCGAGAATGGTTTTTAGACCTTCGATCGACGGATATTGCTTTCTCGGTAGCACCGCTTCGTTTAAGAGATTCTCCCAGGTTTTTTCCAAGACATCGCGCTCGACGGTACGGCCGATAAAGCGCGCCAAGGCTTTGATCGCGCTTTCTTTGTCGGTATAAATTCGATGGACAGCCTCGATCTGTGATTTCACGTAGCGCCGGACGACGTCGCGATGTTCGCGAATATATTTTTTCGATGTGGCGGCGGCGGTGTGTTGATAGACCAGTCCGAGTTTGGGCAGGTCGGCCAGCGTATTCATACCCCGCTTTTGCGCGATGATGCTCGCCGGTGGATTGACGACAGTGGCCTGCACGCGCCCGGCGATGACCGCGTCGACGCGCGCCGTGGTGCTGCCGATCTGCACGATAGTGACATCTTTGCCGGGCGTCAAGCCGATTTTCGTCAGCGCGTAGCGGGCGATGAAATCCGACGACGAGCCGAAACGGCTGATGGCGACTGAGCCGCCTTTCAGTTGTTCGGGGGTTTTGATGTCGGCCCGGCTTTGCAGATAGTAATTCAGTGATGTCACGCCGCCGGCGATAATCGTGGCGTCGGAGCCGGCCATCACCGAATTCACCACCGCCGGTCCAGCCAACTGCGCGATCGGCGTGTCGGCCGAGACTAAGGCCATGACCGCGGTGGTGCCGCCGGTGAAGAAAACCGGCTGGACATCGAGACCGTTCTTTTCGAAGATGCCGGCGTCTTTGGCGAGCCACGCCGGCAAAGCGTCGCCGCTGATGGCGCTGTAGCCGACGCTGATCTTCGTCAATTGGGCCAGCGCCGATTGCGTAGCGGCTAGTGATAGCGCTAGGGCAAAAAACATCCCGGCAAGATTTCTTGCTTTCAGCATATGCTCTCCTGTTCGGTTCGAATGCGGCGCTAACGCGGATGGATCGTGTTGCGCTAGCGGTTTAATAACCATACTTTTTTTCCAGCTCTTTGAGTTCCGCGTTGCCGAGATTGGCGTACCACTTGCGCGTGTCGTCGATGCCCGGCGTGTTTTTGAAGTACGCAGCTTCGGTGCCGCTTTTTTTCAATTCCTCCAGACATTGGCGCATGCCGTGCAGCATGGCGACTTGCAGCACGGTTGGAATGCAGCCGACACGGCCGCCCAACTCGCCCCAACGCTGGATCGGCATCACGCCGCGCGGCGGCACGCCGACCAGCGGCTTGCCAAGCTTCGCATAGGCGAGAACCTCTTCTTCCGTGCGCGCGCTCACCCATGAAGCGTCGGCGCCGGCTTCGATGCACGCTTGCGTGCGTTCGAGACGTTCTTGCAGCGAATCTTTGGCTTCCGAGCGGGCGATGATGACGAGATTCTCATCGCGCCGCGCGTCGACCGCGGCTTTGATTTTGGCGACGAATTCCTGGCGCGAGATCAGACCGACGTCGAAACCTTCGTGGCCGGCGCGCTTGGGCGTCATTTGGTCTTCGATGTGGATCGCGGCGACGCCGGCGCGGTCGAATTCTCTGACGGCGCGATAGACGTTGACCGCGTTGCCGTAACCCGTTTCCGCGTCGCTGACGATGGGAATGTTCACCGAGTCGGCGATTTCGCGCGCTTTGTTGATCATTTCCGTCAGCGTTAGTAACCCCGCGTCGGCGAAGCCTTGAGAGCGGTGTTGGCCGCTGCCGGAAATATGCACGAGGGGAAAGCCGAGCCACTCGACCAAGCGCGCTTGAATGCCGTCGTTGCAGCTCGGCGCCAGATGGCAGACGGACTGCTGCATCATCGCCTTCAATGCTTTGCGTTTTTCACTTGCGGTCATTTCCATGTTCTAGTTCCTTTCTGGTTCGGTAGATGACGTTCATGCTTTCTGCACGCCCGCGCGGGCGAATGCGTCTCTGCGGCCGACGCTGGCTTGCAGTAATTCCATGGGAATATTCTTGGCGCCACCGAGCACTTCGGCGAAGATCGCCATCTGTGCCGCTTCCTCGACGATTAGGTTCGCACGCGCCGCGGCTGCGGGGTTGGCGCCGAAGGCGAGCACGCCGTGATTTTCCAGCAGCACGGCTTTGGTATTTTTCGTCGCGCTCAGTGCGTCGGCAATATTCGACACCGACTCTGCCGACCCGCGCGGGCCGTACTTGGCGAGCGGCACGCCGGCCGCCATGTCGTTTCGCACCAGCGCCTCGTAGGAGCAGCCGAGGGCGCGGCTCGCGATCGCGAAGCTGGTCGCGTAGGTCGAGTGAGTGTGAACCACCGCGCCAGTTTCAGGTCGTTCCTTGTAGACGATGGCGTGCATGTGAACGATTTCCGCATTGGTCGGGTTGATTTCGCCTTCGATCAGTTTGCCGTCGAGATCGAGCAGTGCGAGGTTCTCAGGTTTAAGATTGTCGAATGAGCTCGTCGCTGTCAGAAGAATCGTATCCGTGCCGGGCACGCGCACGCTAAAGTTGCCGTGATGGCTCATGGAGATCGCGCCGGCGTTGATTAAAGAGTTCGCGCCATCGATCACCGCTTGGCGCAGCTCGTGATGTTTTAATGCCATAGAGTCGTTCCTCTCGTTCCCGCTTGGACACTATCGCGTCAGCGCTGAAGAGCAGTCAAGTCGCGCGCGCCAACGATTCGACCCGGCTGCTGAAATACTCCCACGCCCGGTTGGATACTTCTTCACCGGAGACTTGCGGGTAAATGACAGCCAATTCTTCGGGCGTAAAGTAGCGCGGCTTGCCGGCCGACATGGCGCGCAGCTGATAATTCGCCGCCTCTTCCATCCACAGCGTCATGATGCAGACGCGCCGAATATCTTTGTCGGCGACGTTGACGCCGTGGCCGCGCAAAATCATGGCGCCATGCTGGCCCAATGTTTTGGCCACATCGTCGCCGAGCTCACGGGTGCGAATCAAGGTGATCGCATCGAAGACTTGCACGTCATTCTTAAAAACGGCGCCGGAGGCGTGCAGTGGGCGAATGGTTTCGCCGAGGGAGCCGAGCACGACGCAGCTCGGCGGATGGACATGGCAGACTGACTGGACATCGGGACGCGCTTTGTAAATGCGCGCGTGAATCCAAAATTCGGTATTGGGCCGGCCGTCGCCCGACAGCTGATTGCCGTCGACATCAAGGGTCAACAGATTATCTTTCCGCACCAGCGCCGGGCTCATGCGCGGCGGAAAGATAAACGTGTCCGTGCCGGGAATGCGCGCGCTCACATGGCCGAAGGCGGCGGCGATGCCTTGCTGATGCAGAATGTGACTTGCGGTGACAATGTCTTGTTTGAGCTGTTCGCTGTCCATTTAACAGACTTCCCTCAGCATCCGTGCCAATTTTCTTATGCTATGGGAGGGAAAATGTCCACGGCTAGGTCGCGCTGGGGAGGATTTCTAGGAGAGCCCGCATTCCGCGAGAATTGCAGCAGCGAGCGAGGCGCAATCCTTCCGCAGTGAAGACAATGGGCCTGCGCCTCTGAGCAGGCAACCGACATCGTTATCCAGCGAGTAATCTTTAATTGCCATTGGAACTGCTTGCCAAGAAATTGACTTTGCGGCCGCAGCGTTAGGTGTCTTCACTACTCCAGGATCGCACCTCGCTCGGCGCACGGGATACCCTAACTGAGGGATTCGGATGAATGCGAAAAAAAACCGGCTCGGCGGTTTACGCCGAGCCGGTGGAGTGCTGATTTATCGTTGGCGACTAATTTGCCGTCGCGCTTGCGATATTGGAGTATCCGGAGTTGGTTGAGCCGGTATAGGCGCGTACTCGATAGTAGTATTTGCGCCCGGAGCGCAGACCGGTGTTGAGATAACTGGTGGTTGCGGCGTCGACGGTGGTGAATTGCGAGTAGCTCTTGCCATTGGTCGAGCGCTCGATTTTGAAACCACTGATGCCGCTGCCGGCAAAAGACCAGGTTAGGTTAATCTGCTTCGCGCCGGGAGTGGCGACGAGATTGGTCGGCGCGGTTAAGGGCGCGATGACGGTGATTTGCAACGTTGCCGTATCCGAACCGCCTCGGCCGTCCGACACGCTGACTGTGAAACTATTTAAACCGACATTGGCGGAGCCCGGTGTTCCGCTCAAGCCACCATTGGCGGCTACTGAGAGCCATGCTGGACCAGCGGTCTTGGCGAAGCTGAGCGGATCGGCATCAGGATCGCTGGCATTGCTGGCGATGCTGCTGGAGTACGACTGGCCTTGAGTAGCGTTAGGTTTTGCGATCGGATCACTGGTGAACACCGGCGGGTTATTGGTTCCCGAACCGCCGCCGGCGCGAAATGCGGCGATGATCGGCGCCGTTAAATCGCCGGTCTGGGAGTTGTCACGCTGATTCAGAATACCCGTCGGCAATCCATTGTAGAGCACCTCGGGATTGGAAAAATTCAGAATCCGCGGGCAGTAAACCGGGCAGATTGAATTGTAAGTCATGATCGTGGCAAACGAGCCGCTGACCCAATGGCCGAAGGAGAAATCGTACGAGGCAGCGGCGGGATTGTGGCCAACGCTGCTGTTCTCGGGATTATGCTCCATGCCCATGTTGTGGCCATGCTCGTGGGCAAAGGTGCTGTTCGGTAAGCAGCCGCGGTCGGTGGCTTGAAAGGCATAACCGGAAAAGCCACTGCCGGGATTACGTTGGACCCAACCGATACCGCAGTACGGTCCACCGTTTTCAACGATTAATGACACCATGTCTGCCGAATAAGTATTGCGCAGCCCGGCGACACCAGCGTCAGCCGTCACCCAATCCAAGTCGGAATTCATATTGCCGGTATCGTTATAGGCGACCTCAGCGCTGTGCGCCAGAAAAAATCGAGCAGTCATCTGACTATTGATGAACGCCGTGTTGGCTTGATCCACTGCCGCCTGTATCTGTGCCTGGATCTGTGTCGGACCGCCCGCGCCGGTGCGGGCTTGTGGTGTATAGACTGATAAGAGCGTGATTTCGACGGTACCGTCCGCGGCTGTCGACTGGATAGTGCTACCACTGGAGCTGCTACTTTGAGACGGAGCGGCGCCAGTGGCTGGGGGAATACGATCATGACCATGGGTCGCATGATCATGGCCCCACTCCGGTTTGAAACTATCGGTATCGATTCGTTCGATGATCGTCCGACCGTTGGCGCCGGTGCGGATCGAGAAGATATCGCTACCACTTTCGATACGGCCAAACAGCAAACCTTCATGGTAGGTCAAAGTGACCCTGCTTCTGCTGTCGTCTGCAATCTTGCCGCGCCACACGAGGTTATCGCCGCCGCGTTGTACGTGACTGTGGCGTTGGACTGAGATGTCCGGCTTACCGGGAAGCGAGATCGTCAGACCGTCGAGCGCTGCTGACAGTAGAGCCGAGTCAATATCACCAATAAAGGCAGCGGTGGCATTACGCCCCGGTGGAGTTGATGTAGGCGCCTGACGAAAAAGATGCGGCTGGTTTTGCGCCTGGGCCAAGGCGACGGCGAGAAATATTGCCGCCATGCTCGCGAATAGCGAGACCCGTTGCCGCAGTGTGCCGAATGTTTTCATGAATCTTGTCCTTTCTCAATTTTACCTATGGGGTTCGATCAATTTCCTCGGTTACCGAAAATCTTCTTGGTGCGCAGTTCGCTCACGATCTCGGAAGTGTCGGGAACATGAGCAGGAGCCGTGCCATGCGACGTTGACCCGGGTTGTCACAAAATGTTTTGCTCCGACTAATTTTCGGGGGCTCGAAGATGGACAGTCATGGCAAAGCTTCGCCAGGTGACGTGGTTTTTGACTTGCCTCTCGGCAGCCACGGGCAGGTTTGCCGAGTTTGACTCTGTTCTTGCTTTGACCGAAATCATTTCGTCGTTTTAGCGCCGGCAATATTTGAATAAGGCGAATTTCCCGAGACACTGTAGGAGCGCAGACGATAACGATAGGCGGTGTTGCGCTTGAGCCCGCTGTTCGAAAAATTCGTCACATTGACGCCTACGCTGGCGATTTGTGAGAAGTTGGAACACGTCACACCGGCGCAGCGCTCGATTTTAAAGCCGTTCTCATTGTTAGCGTTGTCGGTCCAGCTCAAATTGATTTGACTGCGTGATAGCGTGCTTGCCGCAAGATTGCTTGGCGCGCTCGGTAAATCGGCGTTAACCTCGATCGTCGTCGTCATCGAGCTGCTCGCGCCCTGGTTGTCCGTAACCGTAAGGCGGGCGATATAGCTTCCCGGCGCGCTGTAGCTGTGATTGGCTGCCGCTCCTGATGCTGTGGCGCTGTCGCCAAAATTCCACGCATAGGAGACGATCGATCCGTCCGGATCGGATGAGCCGCTAGCATTAAAAAAAACATTCAACGGCGCCGGGCCGGAACTGGGTTGAGCGGACAGCGCCGCCACCGGCGACTGGTTGCCGCTCGCCGCAGGCAATACGAACAGCGTGATGCTCTGGGCCGGCAGGGTGAAATTAAAACCGCCGCCGATGAAATTGACGTCGCTTAAATGATTGATCGTATTCGCCGCGGTCAGCTGCCACACTTGAGCGCTGCCGTTGTGCGGGAAATTGGCGAGATTGATGGTTGCTGCGGTGGTGCCTGAAAGAAATTTGCTGATGGCCATCATCGTCAGCGCGCCGTCTGCGGATCGCTCTGCGGCGAAGACGGCGACATTATCCGGATTTGGCCCGGTGGCGGCGACGCTCATGTCGCCGAACGTCGATTTGTTGCCGTCGTAGTTGCGATACATTTGCATCGCCTTGTACGTCGGCGTGGTCGCATCCGGTGTCGTCCAGCGCGCCGCCATGTCCAAACCTTCGCGGCCGAAGATGCCATAGATGTCGGCTTGCGCGGTGGCGCCGTTGATATGATTTTCGGCGCCCCAGTTGTATTCGGTGATGCCGGTGAGTGTGCCGGGATAGTAGCTATTCACCCAGGCTGCGCAGCCGCGGCACCAACTGCACGCGATCGTTGATCCAGGTTTCGTCGACGTAGTTCGGATCCCAGAGCGAGCGCGTCGAGCGATTGCGCCGAAGCTGCATGGCACTGGAAGTGTCGTTGCTGAACTCGCCGCCCTGCGGATAATAATGCACGGTGAAAATATCGAGTAATCGTTTACCGGTAGCCAAATTATTTTGCCGCAGCTGATCGAGCAGCCATGGCAGATAATCCCAGCCGCCGTGGTTGTTACGATCGGGCAAATTGCTCCAGCCGTGCAGGCTGCCGTACTGCTGATCGAAGCCGCTCAACGTGTAACCGCTCCAACCCCATTCTTCCGGACCGACGACCAGCGCTGACGGATCGACGGTTTTGATCTTGCCGGCGTAAGTCGATGAGCTTATTTTTGATCTCATCCATGGTCGCGCCGGTGGGATGGACGTCGCGATGGGTGGCGTGCCAGATGCTCGGTTCATTGTCGAGAATGTAGTAGCGCAAACCGCCGGTCGGAGTTCGTGCCCCAGCGATTGACCAAGTGCTGCGTCCAGCCTTGTTGGAATGTCGAGTTCGACGGCACGTTAGCGTCGTTAGGATCGTTGCCGGTGACGTACTGGCCATTGGTGCGGATGCCGTTGCCCGCGTCGGGAAACCACTGCCAGTCGTTGCCGGTTTGCGCGCCGTATTTGGCGATGGAAAAACTTGCGAGCTTGCTGCGATTCGCACCGAGCTTGGCGACCCAATCGATCATCGGAATCGTCAGCATCGCCTGCGCGTTGGCAGCTTTGGCGTTGGCTATAAATGTATCGCCACGCTCGCCGGCGACAGCGCTCGGTTCGGCAATGCTCTGGAAGTACCAATCGTTGGCGCGATTGTCGGCGTTCAGCTGCCAGTTATAGCGTGTCGTGTTGTTGCCGCCGTTGCGGTTGAGCGGGCTGTTCAAATCGTTTAACTGCGCCGTCGTGGCATGGGCGACGCCGTAAATATTCGGATTGATCGGCCGGCGGTTCAAATTGGCGTCGACGTTGATCGTTACCGGCGCGTTCTGCGCGCTTACACTCGCGGCGCAGAAAAGAAATATTGCGATGATCAAACGAGACAGAAAGGATTGAATTGCGATGCGCATGAAGCTTACTTCCATCGATGGATTGGTTGGCGACATAAGAATGCTGCGATGCGCAGGGAAATGAGCAGAATCCATGCCGAACTCCGCCCCATGAATGTGAGCGCGCGGTGTCGCAGTTTCTCGGCAAGCAAGGGAGAAAACACGCCATCAATGCCAGGCAAATCGTACCAAGTCGCGCACCTCGTGTGACAGGTTGACGCTATGGCTGGTTTTCAGATAGGTTTCCTTGTCGGGTTCCTCTTTATGTCTCAGCGCCGGGATTTATCCCCACAATCAACTCAGACAAATCTCGCAATCAAAGCGAGCACGTTCAGCGCAGCAAGCGCGCGCCGTGAGGCTGACCTGGAGCAGGAACTCGAGCGCGCCCGTTGGGAAATCGAGCAGCTGAACGAGATCGGCATCGCGCTTTCGACGCAGCGCGATCGGGATTCGCTACTGCGCATCATTCTGCAAAAGTGCCGCGAAATTACCGCCAGCGATGCCGGTTCGCTTTATCTGATTGAAGAGAACGAACGCGGCGAGCGGCGGCTGCGTTTCAAAATTACCCAGAACGACAGCACCGCGGTGGAATTCAGAGAATCGCTATTGCCGATCGACAGCACGAGCCTCGCCGGCTACGTCGCGCTTACCGGCGAAGCGATTGACTTGCAGGACGTCTACGCTATTCCGGCTTCGCTGCCGTTTCATTTTAATCACAAATTCGACGAGCAGAGCGGTTACCGGTCAAAGTCAATGCTCATCGTGCCGATAAAAAATCCTCAGGGAGAAATTGTCGGCGTCGTCCAACTGATCAATTGTAAGCGCGCGCACGGCGCTCACGTGGACAACGAGCGCGACGAAGGGTTTGTGCCTTATCCGGCGCATTGCCGGCCATTGCTCGATTCCTTGGCGAGCCAAGCGGCGGTGGCGATCGAGAACAACCGGCTCGACGAGAGCATCGAAACTCTCTTCGAAGGCTTCGTCCGCGCTTCGGTGGGCGCCATCGAGTCGCGCGACCCGGCGACCTCGGGCCATTCGTTTCGCGTCGCCGACTTGACGATCGGATTGGCCGAGGCGGTGGATCGGGCTGACGGTGGAGTCTTTCGTGATATTCGTTTTAGCCGGGCTGAGATGAAGGAGATCCGTTACGCGTCGCTGCTGCATGATTTCGGCAAAGTCGGCGTGCGCGAAGAAGTGCTGGTCAAAGCCAAGAAGCTTTACCCCCTGCAACTCGAGCTGGTGAAGCAGCGTTTCGCCTACGCGCGCAAGGCGTTTGAGTATGAACAGAGCGAGCGCAAGCTGGCCTATCTTCTGGAGCGCGGCCGCGAAGAGTTTTTGCTGCGCCAAAATGACTTCCAACGCGAGCTTGAAGCCAATCTGCGCGAGATCGATGACTTTCTCGGCTTCATCGTGAAATGCAACGAACCGACCGTGTTGCGCGAAGGCAATTTCGAGCGCTTGGCCGAGGTCGCATCTCGCGACTACGTCGATAGTAAGGGTCGGCGTAAACCGCTACTCACGCTCCAGGAAGTTAGCATGCTGTCGATTCGCCGCGGCAACTTAGACGAAGTTGAACGCCGGCAAATCGAGCAGCATGTCGGTCATACCTTGAGTTTCCTGTCGCAAATTCCCTGGACTCGGGAGATCAAAAACATACCGGCGATCGCATCGGCGCATCACGAAAAACTTGACGGCACCGGTTACCCGCATAACTTAGCCGCGCCGGTGATCCCGTTCCAATCGAAGATGATGACGATCTCGGATATTTACGATGCGCTGTCGGCCCAGGACCGGCCCTATAAAAAGGCCGTGCCTTGGGATCAGGCGCTCGATATTCTGCACGATGAAGCGAAACAGGGATTGATCGACGGCGCTTTGCTGCAAGTTTTCCGCGACGCGGAAATTTTCCGCCTGACCGCTATCTGGAAGCCCAACTAGCTAAGTTAGAACTTCTCGACGCCTTCTTCGACGCGCCGCAACCGAAGACTTTCATGAAATGAAAGTTTTACGGCAATCCGAACTATGGCTTATTTGACGATGCCTTGCGTGTGTAAATCGTTTAGCTCATTTGCGCTCAAGCCGAGAACCCCGCCCAACACTTCATCCGTATGCTGGCCAAGCGCAGGGGAGTCGGTGCGGATGCTCGCCGGCGTCTTCGACATGTGAATCCACGGCGCGAGCAATTTCGTCGGCCCGGCGGTCGGATGATTTCTATCGATAAACGCGTTTCGCTCTTTGATATGCGGGTCGTCAATCACTTCGCCCATCGACAACACTGGCGCGCCGAAATAGTCGATGGCGCGTAGTCCGTTCCACAGTTCCTGGCGAGTTTTGCTGCTCACCCACGTTTTGACCAGCTCGTACAATTCAGAGCGATGCTGTTTTCGCGCAGCCGCCGTCGCGAATCGTGCATCTTGAAGCAAATCCTCGCGGCCCATGAGTTTGGTAAGCTTGGCCCAACCGGCGTCGCTCAAGTCCGGCACGCGCAGCGTGAAAAAGCCGTCGGCCGCCGGCACGGGCTTGTTGCCAATCTCAATGCCAATGAAGTGTTCATGAAACTCGCTGATCATGAAACCGAGCAACGCTTCTTGCATCGACACGACGATTTTTTGGCCCTCGCCGGTACGTTCGCGCGCGTGCAGCGCGGCGAGGATGCCGCACACCATGCTGACGCCGGCGGCTTCGTCGCCGATACCTATCGCTTTGGTTCCCGGAGCCTTGTTGTAACCCCAGCCGGTGTGGGTCCAACCGGTCATGCTGTTGTTGGTGTGCGCCGTGCTGCCGTAGTCTTTGTACGGCCCCGTCTCGCCGAAGCCGCGCGAGCATGAATAGATGATGCGCGGATTGATCTTTTTTAAATCTTCATAACCCAGACCAAATTTTTCCATCGTCCCGGTGTGATAGTTTTCCACCACGACATCGGCTTTCGCAATTAACTGGCGCGCCAAATCCGCGCCGCGTGGATCTTTTAGGTTGAGCACGACGCTTTTCTTGTTCGCGCTGACCCACAAAAATTCGTAGGCGTCGACTTTGGTGTTGGGCGGCATCCAAGAACGGCGAAAGCCGTCGCCCGCGGGCGGTTCAATCTTGATAATCTCCGCGCCCAAGTGACCGAGCATCATGGTGCAGAACGGGCCGTTGAGTGCATGGGTAAAATCAATCACGCGAATGTCTTCAAGTGCGCCGGGCATGTTGCCTCCTTGCTAGGTTATCGATCATCTTATTTCGCCGGAACATAGCATGAATTATCTACCAGACAACAGAAACCTGCGTGTGAGAAGCGTGTTTTACTGCGAACGAAACTTGACAGGCGGCCAACGGCGGGACTAGCGTGCGACGATAGCGATTGAGGCGTTAGGCAGCGAGAATCTAAGAATTCGGTGCGCATGATCAAAATCTGGCTAAATCGATTTTTGGTTTCTCGTTCAGGCACTCTAAAAGCGGTCCCGCAGACGAAGCTCCTAAAATAAAAAGGAGGCAATATGATAGCGAATCGGTATCGGCTCGGGCGGTTATTGTCGGCATGCTACATCGCGATCGTGGGATTGTCTCGTTCGATCTCGTTTGCGGCATCGGTCGAAGAGATCGCGCTGATGAAATCGCCCAACCGCGAGAAGATTCTCATCGAAGGCGCCAAGAAGGAAGGCAAGATGATGTTCTATACCGGCCTGATCGTCGACCAGGTTGTGCGGCCGGTGAAGGATGCTTTTGAAAAAGAATATCCATTCATTCAAGTGGACTTCTTTCGTGCCAACGCTGAACGCTTGGCGCAGCGGATGCTCGCCGAGTATCAGTCCAAACGCTACGAAGTCGATCTGGTGAGCGGCAGCTCGGCGGCGACGATCTTGCAGCGCGCCGGACTGATGCAACGATTTTACTCGCCGCCGATTGCTGAGTATCCGCCGGAACTCAAAGATCCGAAAGGTTTTTGGGGTAGCACCAACGTCTACTTCATGACACTCGGTTACAACACACGCCTGGTCAAACCCAACGAGCTGCCGAAAAGCTACGAAGACTTGCTCAATCCGCGTTGGCGCGGCCAGACCCTGTGGTCGACGAGCCGCGGGTCGGGCGCGCCGCAGTTTATCGGCAACATTCTCATCTCCAAGGGTCAGGAAGCGGGTAAATCGTATTTGCAAAAGTTGAAGCAGCAAAATATCGCCAAGAGCACGGCCAGCGCGCGCCAGATACTCGACCTCGTCATCGCCGGCGAGTATCCGATGGCGATCCAGATTTTCAATCACCACGCTTACATCAGCAAAGCCGCTGGCGCGCCGGTGGAGTGGCATCCGCTCGAGCCGGTGACCGCAACAAACAATGCCGTTGGCATCGCCAAGCATGCGCCCCATCCGCACGCCTCGATGCTGTTTCTCGACTTCATGCTTTCGCGCAAAGGACAGCGGGTATTTCAAGCGGCCAATTATTTGCCCGCCCATCCCGAGGTTGCCGCGCTGCAAGCCGACTTGAAACCCGGCGTGCGCTTCAAAAAAGTGAATTATCTGGGGCCGGAAATACTATTCGATAAGAGCAACGAATGGTCGGATTTTTTTGAGAAAGAGTTTTTGCGGTGAGCACGTCTGAACGATGTGGATTGTGAAATGGTATTTGACGAGCGGTCGGATGCCTTCGCAAGTTCACTCGATGCCATTCTCAACTTTCTAGTTTACAGACTCAGACATTCACTCGGCGGCGGATGGCAGTAGATAGCGGAGGCGCCATGCACTCTACTTTGCTTAAGCTTTGGTTGGTTTTGCTCATGCTTTCTACCTTCACGGCCGCGATCGATGCGGCCGACAAGATTCGCATCAGCATCGGCAACTTGAGCGGCCAGTTCATGACATTTCCCTTGGCACACAAAAGAGGGTTCCTTAAAGAAGAGGGAATCGACTCCGAGATTATTCGCGTCACCGGCGGCGCGACCGGGGCGGCGTTGAGCAGTGGCGATCTGGATTACGGCACCGGCATGACTCTTGGCGGCGCGATCTCTGGATTGCCGGTTAAGGTCGTGGCCTGCTTCGTGCCGGCGCCGGTGCTCTCCATGGTGGCTCGGCCCGAGATCAAGTCAGTCCAGGAGCTCAGAGGCAAGACCATCGGCGTTTCCACCTTTGCCGGCGGTTCGATCTTCGCGGCGCGGTTGATGGGCAAGCATTTTGGTCTCGATCCCGATAAAGACATGAAGTTTGTCGCCGTCGGCGCAGTCGAATCTCGTTTCATCAGACTGACCCAGGGCTTGCTCGATGCCGCGGTGCTGGCGCCGCCGTTGGATGCCGAGGCGAAGAAGCTGGGGTTTAACATTCTTGTGAGGGCCGAGGACATTCTCATTTTCCCCGAGACGGGTTTGGTCGCCGGGATCAAAAAAATCCAAGACAAGCCAGATGAAATCAAGCGCGTCATCAAGGCGGGCATCAAGGCCAACCGCTACATTCGCGGCAATCGCGACGGCACGATTCAGTTCATCATGGACTGGCTGAAGGTTAAGAAAGATGTCGCCGCGGCGACCTATGACGGCGTGGTTAAAGTCTACAATGAGGATCCTGACATTTGTGAAAAAGGGTTGCGCGTGACGATCGAAGAGAGAAAGCAGACGCTCAAAATTACTCGCGAGGTTCCATTCAATGAAGTCGCCGATCTGTCGCTGGTCAGAGAGGCGTTGAGGGAGATGGGAATCAAATAGTTTTGGATTTTGGATTGAAATCAAAAATGACAAATAATAATAAATTTTGGCACGACTCATTCGTCTGAACAGAACATGTAATAGAAGGAGCAAGCAATGGCCTTAGATATTGAAGACGTAAAGCGCGAGGTGGCGGCGGCGAACCGCGTGCTCGCTAACCTTGGATTAGCAACCGGGTTCACGGCTGCGCTCGGGCATGCGAGTATGCGCGTTCCCGCGGAGCCCAAACATTTTTTCGTCAAAGGCCGCGAGTATGAATACGACGCGCTGTCCGTGATGGAGCCCGACGATATGGTGATGTGCGATACCGAGGGATTTTTGATCGGCGGGCGTGCCGGACTGACGCAGTGCTCGGAAGTTAAAATTCACGCCTGCATCTACAAGACCCATCCGAACGTGCAGGCGGTCGTGCATGTGCATCCGCGCTACACGATTCTCATGAGCATCTTGACCGGTACGTTAAAGCCGATGTGTCAGGAAGGAGCGCAGCTGGTGCGCCGAGCGCTGCCAATTTATCCCCACGTTAAAACGATTCAGAGCGATGCTGAAGGCATGGAGGTGGCAAACTTGCTAGGTGAAAGTCAAGCGATGCTGCTTTACGGCCACGGCGCGGTAACGACGGGAAAGAATCTTTCAGAAGCGGTCATGGGCATGGCGCACTTGGAAGAACAGGCGCGCATGAATTACCTGGCGTACTCCGCGCAAGGCAAGGATTACAATTGTTTGCCTAACAATTTGATTGACGACATGTCGAATCGCACACCGCTTTCCGAACATCCGCATTTCAAGAATGTCCTCAAGGGCCGTGCGCCACAACGCGAAGGAACGTGGAATTACCAGAAGCTTGCGGCGACGCGGAAGGCGTGACAGCTCTTCGGATAAAGCAGACGCAGTTGGTTGGTTCCTTCGGATGTTCTACAGCCCGTAAAACGCTTTGGCGTTATCGTATAATATTTTCTGCACGGCCGATTGCTCGATCTCTCCGCGGTCCGCGCGTTCTTTGAGCAGGCGCGGAAATTCGTATTCCATGGACGAATCGCGGTGGGTGTAGTCGGAGCCGACCATCAAGCTATCTTCGCCGGCGACTTTGAGAATATACGGCAGGTCTTCGTCGACTTGGCAGGTGACGTACATGCGATTGGCTTTGAGTAATTCTGATGACAGCGTGTAGCGGGCGAACTGGCTGAACGAGCCGGCGCCGTCGGCGGCTTTTTCCATGCGCCGCTTGAGCTCCCAGGCGATGAACGGAATCCACGAGCAGCCGGCTTCGATAATTCCGAAACGGAGCTTAGGATATTTTACCGGCAGTTGATGGCGGATGATCGTGTGAAAGGCGTGCACGGTCGGCAACTGCGAACGCATGAACGAGCCCAAGGAGAATTCGCGCGCCGGCACGAAGTCCGGTGTGCCGGAGCCGATGTGCACGCAGATCGGCAAATCGAGTCGATTGGCTTCTTCATAGAGCGGATTGAAATACTGATCGGCGGGCCACTTGCCCGCTTCCAAATCGCCTTTCTTAAGAATGCCGCAAGCACCGTGGTTTTTGGCGAATTGCAACTCCTGGATTGTTTCTTCCATGTTCATCAGCGGCGGCAGACAGACCCAACGTAAGCGGCCGTGGGATTCGGCGCAGCGATCGGCGAGCCAGCGGTTGTAACTACGCCTGAGCGCGGTGGAGACTTCCGCGCGCTCGGTGGCTTCCATCAAGAATAAAGTCGGATAAAGCACCTGCACTTGGGTGCCCATGGCATCCATATCACGCAGGCGCGCTTGAACGTCCAACAGCTCGCGAGTTTCGACAGTGGTGCGCGTGTTGCCGTCATCACGGACGAAACGCATCTGGCGGTGGCCGTCGACCAACCAGTAGCGCGACGGTCTTTTGCCCGGATCAGCGCGGCCGGGATATTGGGTGATCGGTTTGAACTCCTGCTCAAAGTCGCGCAGATACTCCCAAGTCGCCTCGGTTTCGTCGATGTGAGTGTCGGCGTCGATGATCGGCATACGCGTTCCTCCCCTGCTTCGGAGATTCTAACCACAAAGGGCACAATCAACGCAAAGTAAAAATCTTTTTTATCGGCGTGATGAGAAGGCTCGATATACTGGGTCAATCCTTTTCAAAAAAAACGGGTCGCTCATAAGAGTGACCCGTTCCTGTAACAGACTTGTCGTGAGATTCTGAGTTTAGTCACCCCGCCGCTTCGGCGAAGAACTTGCCGACCATTTCAATCGGTGGCTTGTTGCGGTTCTCCGGGGTGCCGCTGACCAGCGGCTTGCCGTCGGCGCCCAGGCGCATCTCTTGGCCGCCTTGCTGTTGGCCTTTCATCCGGCGCCGACGCGAATGACGACGAGATTGCTATCGCCAGTGTTGTGATAACGATAATAGGCGCCTTTGGGGATCATCACGCCCTGATACTGTTTCACTTCGATCTCGCCGCCTTTTTCATCGAACACGCTCATCTGGCCTTCGAGCACGATGAACGCATGGTCTTCGTCGAGATGTTTGTGGATCTCGTTCTCACCGCCCTCGGCGTTGACCTTGGTGTGGATCCACATATTGGGCGTCTCGGCGACCAGCTGGGTGACGCGTCCTTGTTCCATATACGGCGTCTTCAGGGAAAAGAGCCGAGTTTTAGGTTGGTCGTAATTCTTAAATACAGCTGCGGTTACGCTTTTTTGCATGGAGTTTTTCCTTTCGTTGCGGCTATTGCTGAATTTTCACTTCGTTTAACTCGATACCCAATGCCCGCAAGGCGTCAATTATTTATCCCGTCAATCTTCAGATCGTACAGCTTGATAACATTCTCGCGCACCACTTTGCGCAGCACGTCTTTCGGCAAGTGGCCGAGCTCCTCGGCGATCACCTTGCGCGAGTGCGGCCATGGCGAGGCGGCGTGGGGATAATCATTGGACCACATGAACGTGTCCTGGCCGAAACGATTCATGAGCTGGCCGCCGCATGGGTCGCTAAAGAACGTCGCGTAAACCTGTTCATTGATGTATTCACCGGGTAATTTTTTCATGAATGGCAGCGGCACTTTGGTTTTGAACCGGACGTAATACTTGTCCCATTCATGGGTGTAGAACGGCAGCCAGGCGCACTCGTTCTCGACGTAAACGATTTTTAATTTCGGGAACCGCGATAGCACTCCGGTGAAGACGATGTCGAATAACGTGTTAGCCGCATCGTTGACTTTGTCGTTGACGGCAGTTTTATAGGTGTCGAGTCCCTTGCGCTCGAAGCGGCTGTAGTTGAAACCGGTGAGGATGTGCAGGTTCACCGGCATGTTCAGTTCAGCCGCCGCTTCCCAGAACGGATCGTAGTAGTCGCTCGAAAACGGCAGATGGTCCGGCGGCACTTGCCAGATCAAGCAACCGATCATGCCAGCTTTTTTACACCGCTCCAGTTCTTTGATTGCGTTCTTGGTGTTGTAGAGCGAGATCATCGGGATGCCGATCAGCCGGCCGGGTGTCACTTTGCAGTAGTCGATCATCCAATCGTTGGCGATCTGAAAGCACGCCTCCTGGCACTCGGCATCTTCCATCGCGAACAGGCGCAATCCAAGAGTCGGGTAAAGCACTTCCGCCGACACACCGTCGGTTTCCATCTCACTGATGCGCGCCTTGGGATCCCGGCCACCGGGTTTTTCACCGGGCGAGTTGCGCTTGGGGAATTTGGGATACTTGTCTTTCAACGATGGCGACAGATTATCAATCCACAAATCTTCCGGTTCTTGAATGTGCGAGTCGGCCGAGATGATTTTTTCACCGGCCAAAACGGTTTCCGGCGTGTAGATAGAAGGCGCTGTACTCATATTCTAGTTCCTCGCTTTCAACTTGTTTAGTCTTGCTTCGCAATCGTCGAGTTTCGCAAAGCGGTTGTTGAGCCGCGACTATCTCCTATTCCCTACGAAACCTCGGCGGCGATGTCAAATTCATTTTCGGTCCAGCGCCAGCTTGGTTGCGCGCCAAGGGATCGGTTTCGGTGTCGTTCCCGAAACGGCCACGCCTTCGAGCTTGTCGCCTTGAACTCGACCAGTAAAACGATAATTCGTTGGGCCGACGGTGAGAAAAAAATCCAACTCTTCGCCTTGGAGCTTCGCGCCTTCGACTTTGAGCGAACCAAGTATGGTTTCCGCGGCGGCATTGATTATTTGGTGCTCTTGATTGAACGACAGAACGACGGGTAGCGGCTTGCCGGCACCGAGATCGAGTTCCATGCGCCAGTGTCCACTGACCACGCTCGGCACAATCCATAGATAAAGATAAGCCTTATCGGTGCCGTTGGCGGCGACTTTCTCCGGCACCGTGAGTGCTGCTTGCCGGTCGGGATACCAGCCGCTCATGTAATAATCATGGGCGACGATGCGCGTGCCGGGTTTCAATTCTTTTAATAGCTTCGGGCGAAGCTTTTCCATGAAGTCCGGCAGGACGTAGAGCGTGACCACCGTCGCCTTGCTGATGTCAGCCTTGAACATGTCTTGCTCGATGAACTTGGCGCGCTCATCGAGTCCTTGCGACTTGGCGGTGCTGTTCGACAGCTCGACCAGCTTGCTATCGATGTCGACGCCAAGACCATTGGCTTTGAAGGTTTTGGCTGCGGTGAGAACCATCCGGCCGTCGCCGGAACCGAGGTCGATAACAAAATCTTTGGCCGTGACGTTGGCCATCTTCAGCATTTCATCGACAACGATCTGCGGGGTCGGCACATAGGGCAGCTTGCTGAGCTCCTGAGCCATGGCCTGGCCCGCCGCGAGAGCAAACCACACAATGGCGACACCGTAAGCGCGCAAAGTCTTAATTCGATTCATTCCATTCTCCTTGGCTCGTCAATGCATAATAATCCTACTTTGCCGTACGATTGCAAATCTATGAAAAATTAGACTTTCACCATTCGTCACAACGGGCGAGTTGGTGCTGCACATTGACGATGATTCCTTCGGTAAAAAAGAGTTTGTTGCCTGACTGCGTTGCTTGACCCGACGAGGAATTCCTCATACTTTCATCGGCATATTCGGCCGGGCTACCAGCATGCTGGTTGTTATTGAAAGAAAGCCTTCGCGCGTGAAATTCGGCTATTACATTCTTAACACCTATGTTCCCGAGCACGACGGCGGGAGCCGGGAAGTCTATTCGAAGTGGCTCGAGCAAATCGATGGGGCGGAATCGCTGGGCTTCGATTCCCTGTGGGTAACGGAACATCACTTTCGCCACTTCGGCGGCCAGATGCCGAGTCCGTCGGTGATCCTCGCGGCGGCGTCGCAACGGACCAAGAGAATGCGCTTGGGCGCGGCGGTGTCGATTATTCCCATGCATAATCCGCTGCGCATCGCCGAAGAGTTCGCCATGGTCGATCAGCTCTCTGCCGGACGGCTTAACTTCGGCGCCGGCCGCGGCATGCATCCGACCGAATACGCGGTGTTCGGCTACGATTGGAACGATGCGCAGAAAAGATTGCCCGAAGCTCTCGACATCATCGTGCGCGCGTGGAGCGGCGCGGAATTCGAGTGGCAGGGAGAGCATTACCAATTCCCCAAGCTGCGAGTCTATCCGCAGCCGTTGCAGCAACCCCATCCGCCGATCTACATCACCGCGAACCGCGACCCGGAAAGTTTTAACATGATCGGCACGCGCGGCCACCATTTAATGACCTTGCCGTGGATCGCCACCAACGAAGAGCAGCGCCCGCGCGTCGAAATGTATCAGTCCGCGCTCAGCGCCGCCGGCCATTCGGTTGACGATAAAGACGTGTTCACCATGTATCCTGTCTACGTCGCCGAAAGCGATGAACAAGCAAAAGCCGATGTCATCGAGCACTGGCATCGCTGGCGCGGTTTTGCCTTGGATGCGGTGGGCGCCGCGCCTGGAACGCCGGCCCACGAGCGGATCTTGCCGCACCTGAGTTACGATGCCATGGTGCGCGACAGCCGCGGCGTGTTCGGCGGGCCGGAAACTTGCGCGCGAATCATCAAGCGTATCATCGAGGTCGTCGGCACGACGCATATCGGTCTGACTTTTCATTTCGGCGGCCTGGGTCAAGACAAAGTACTGAAGTCGATGGAGCGCTGCGCCAAGTTGGTGCTGGCTGGGTTGCGCTGATGCGTTTAGCTGGCACGGACAGTTTACCCATTTTTCATCTTCCATGGGCCGCACGAAATTGACTGCACGCGGTCGCCATGTTACCAAGCACAAACTTATTCCTATGAAACATTCGGCAAAAACATTGCAATTCGAAGAACTGAAATCACTCGATCTACAGACGTGCCATAGCGTCGGCGACATCGTCGACGCTATGCGCTACTGCGCTTTCGGCGCGCGCATGCTGGGCGAAGTCGCGACGACGATGCGCGACATGGCCTTAGCCGATATTAAACCGCTGCTGATCTACGACGGTATTGATAGCTCGCCGCTCGGGCGCTTGCTCAAAAAATTTGTCGCCAACGGTTGGTGCAAGCGCATGGTTCGACCGGCGGCTTACGCCAAACAAAAAACTCGCGGTGAAAACGTTATCGTCATCGGTGCTTTCTCCGAGCGCGACGGCGAAGCGATGTTTAAAAAGCCCAAGCGGGCAATATTCATCAACCCGTTCGACATGGCACGCCCCGGACAAGTGCGCGACGGTTTTTTCCCCGACGCGGTGTTCGCCGATCCGCGTTTTGTAATGCCGGTGATTTACGCCGCGCTCGATGAGTGGTTGAACGGCCGCCGCAGTTCGGTCACTTCGTTTGTTTCCGGTCTCGCTGCCCATGGCGGGCTGGCCGCGCACGTCGCCCGCGGCGCAAAGGCGCTGGAAGCGATGATGAACGATAAGCACTGCGTGCGCTTTCTCACCGTCAGCGGCGCCATGACGGTCGGCAAGATGGACTTGATCATTTGCGACATGATCGAGCTGGGTTTGATCCACGCGATCTCTTCCACCGGCGCGCTGATGGCTCATGGCTTGGTGTCGTCGATCGGACTCAAGCACTATAAATACAATCCCAAGTACGACGACACGGAACTGGCTCGGCGCAAGCTCAACCGCGTGACCGACACTTTGGAACCGGAGACAAATCTCGATACGGTCGAGGAAGTCATCGGCAAAGTGGTCGAGAAGATCAATGGCAAAGCCATGCTCAGCCCGACGGCGCTCAATAAACTAATCGGCAAGCATCTTGCGGAAAGCTATCCCAACGATCGCGGCATTCTGAAGTCGGCATTTCTCCGTGACGTTCCCGTTTTCGTGCCGGCGTTCGTCGATTCCGAACTGGGTAACGACATTTATATTCACAACATCAAACGGCGGCGGCGCGGCAAGAAGCCGATCTTGATGGACTTGGAGCGCGATAGCAAAGAATTGATTCGCTTGGTGACGGGCTCGAAGCGCTTTGGCATATTTTCCATCGGCGGCGGCGTGCCGCGCAACAACGTGCAAAACGTCGCGCCGCTGATCGAGATCGTCAACGAGCGCTTGGGTCCGACCTTTCCCAATCGCCGCTTCAGCTACGGCGTGAGAATTTGCCCCGACAAGCCCCACTTCGGCCATCTCTCTGGCTGCACCTACTCCGAAAACGAATCATGGCGTAAGGCCGACAAAAACGGCATCTACGCCGAGATGCTGGCGGACGCGACGCAGGTCTGGCCGTTCTTGATGAAGTATGTGATGGAAAGAAAAGTTTCGGCGGCGAAACGATAGGCGGAGACTTTACAGGTGACATAGACAAATAAATTGGCGTGTTGGGTATTCGGACCGCCATTACTGCAATTCTCTACCACTCCAACTATCTGCCAGGGGAGAACGAAGCATGAAACATAGCACGGAGCGAATTCTGATTTCCCACGTCGGCAGCCTGGCGCGGCCCCAAGATTTGATGGAAATGCTGGTGGCGCGCAATGACGGCAAGCCGTACAATGCTGATGCGCTTGCCCAGCGCACGCGCGAATCAGTGGCTGAAGTGGTCGCCAAGCAAATCGAGTGCGGCATCGACGTGGTCAACGACGGCGAATTGGGCAAGTCGAATTTTTCACGTTATACCAAGGAACGGCTTGGCGGCTTCGTCGAACGAGAGGCCGGTGCGGATTTCAAACCCACGTCGATCTTTGGCCGCGATATGAAAGAATTTACCGAGTATTTTAACCGCGGCGGCCGAACTTCCATCGGTCATCATGCGCGAGTGTTCTACTGCGTCGAGCCGTTGAAATATATCGGTCAAGATGAAGTGAATGCCGATATCGCCAATTTGAAGGCCGCTCTCCAAGGGAAGCATTGCGCCGAAGCATTTCTACCGGCCGTAGCTCCGGGCACCATGGAGCACTGGATGAAAAATGAATTTTACAAAACCAACGAGGAATATCTTTATGCCATCGCCGAGGCGATGAGTGTCGAGTACCAAGCGATCGTCGACGCGGGATTTGTGCTGCAGATCGATGATCCGGACTTGGCCGATGCGTGGCAGATGCATCCGGCGATGAGCCTGGCCGATTATCGCAAGTATCAGGAGCTGCGCATCGATGTGTTGAATCACGCCTTGAAAGGCCTGCCGGAAGATCGTATCCGCTTTCACATGTGTTGGGGCAGTTACCATGGACCGCACAAGTACGATATCCCGCTCAAGGATATCGTCGATCTGATTCTTAAGGTGCGCGCCAGCGCTTACTCCATCGAAGCGTCGAACCCATGTCACGATCACGAGTGGCGCGTCTGGCAAGAAGTGAAACTGCCCGATGGCAAGATGCTCATGCCCGGTGTGATTGGCCACTACAGTGATTTCATCGAACATCCCCAAGCGATCGCCGACCGTTTGGTGCGCTACGCTAAAATCCTCGGCCGCGAAAACATCATCGCCGGCACCGACTGCGGCATCGGCTCGCGCGTCGGTCATCCACAAGTGGGCTGGGCGAAGTTTCAAGCGATGGCCGAAGGCGCGCGCATCGCGAGCAAAGAATTGTGGGGCGGATGATTTGAAAATGATGACGGGTTAAAAGATCCTGGCTATTTGGCTTCCAAGAGCTGGCGGCCGTACTCTTTCACCAAGATTTCTCGATCGTCGGAGGGTGGCAAGCTTTTCAGGCGGTCTTCGATCTTGCCGCGTTCTTCCAACTTCAATTTGCTCCATTGCTCCATATCTTTCTTAAGCCGGTCCCGTTCCGGCAAGGTTAAAGGCGCTACGGCTAATTCGACAATTGGCACGGGCAGCGGTTGCGCGCCGAGAACGACCGCTCGGCGCGGCCGGCCGTTGTCGTCGTACATAACGGCGAAGTTTCTAAAACCGATGGTGGATATCAACGAACGCACCGCCGGCTCCAGCGGTTGGCGGTCGATGCGCAGACTGACAACCTTCCGTTCGATGGGTGTCGGTACGACGAGCTGAAATCCCGTGCGGGCTTGAAAGGCATGGAGCGCGAACTGGAGCGGCGTGTCTTCGAAAGCGACCGAGATCTCGCCATTACGATAGTCGATCCACTGCCGGTAGTATTCGTCTACGTCGGTCTGTGCAATCGCCGGGACGACGGGAAGCGTGACAACAACGGCTAGAAAGAACCGGAATTTTTGCAACGGCTGCATTGGCTTCACCTCGATGGGGAACTAAAGGAGCAAGCCTCATGCCTCTTTAATTAGGGGCGGACATGCCTAGATGTCGCAGCGTTGGCTCAGATATTCCTTAGAACAGCCTTAGAAGGGCCGGAACCGGACATTTTTGTGTTAGAGACGTAACAATTGAGTTCGAATTCTTCTGCCGCGCGCGATGTTGGAAAAGAACCACGAGGGTTGGCAGTTGCTCAATCCATGCTTTGCGCCTTGCGCATGCTGGCAATCAGCGAGGTGCGTAACAAGAACTCCTTGTGCCTTTTCGGATCTTCCGCGATCGCGCGCAGTTCGTCGAACTTGGCTTGGCGCGCCGCGGGATCGCGCTCTTCGAGGCGTTTTTTATTGGCGATGGTTTGCTCCTGGACCGACTCGATATTGCTCATGCGCCGCCGGCGTGAATAACGGTCTAACAAGGAATCATCGGCTTGTTTGGTGATGATCTGGTGCAAGGTGTCGACAAGCTCCATGGCATCGTGGATGCCGCTGTTAAGACCCAACCCGCCCACCGAGTTGTTGACGTGCGCCGAATCGCCGGCGAGAATGACCCGGCCCTTGCGAAAAGTGGCGGCGACACGCTGATGAACTTTGTAGAGATTGCGATGCACGACGTTGTATTTGCGATTCAACGGGTAGACGCGTTGCAGGCGCGAGTATGTCGACTCGTCGCCGAGCGCTTGCTCGTCGCTTTCTTCGACTTTTGTCGGAAACACTGCGCGCCAACGCCCTTTGCCGTCGTCACCGGCGACTTTGAAAAGATTCGTCCATTCATCCGGGTCGGCGAGATAGTTGCGATAACAACAGCCGCCGAGCAATTGTTGAAAATCTTCCGTGGTGGTCAACACGAGAAAGTTTTCCGGCCACGTGAAGCCTTCGAATTCGATCTCGAGCGCTTTGCGCACCGTGCTGCGACCCCCGTCTGCGCCGATCACCCAATCGCCCCGATGAATTTCTAATCCGTTCGGTCCGTTCGCCGATACGGTTGCGCCGTCGGTGTCTTGGGTTGCGCCGGTGACCCGAGTAGAAAATCGCACGTCGACATGGGCGAAACTTTTCAGCCGCTCGATGCCCATACGCGCGAGCTTATGCTGTTCAGTTTGGACAACGAAAGGGTATGGCGTTTCATCGCGCAGCAGCTCGTGATCGAACTCGACAACCTTCGTTCGGCTCGGCTTATCCCAGAACTGAAAATAGCGCGCGACGAGACCTTCTTTGATGAACTGATCGACGAGCCCAACCCTTGCGATCATTTCTAAGGTTGACGGATGGGTCGTCGCCGCCCGCGGGTTGTCGTCGATTACGGTGTCCGCTTCGAGCAACGTGACCGCGTAGCCGTGCTGCGCGAGAGCGAGTGCCGAGACGACTCCGACAGGACCAGCGCCGGCGATAATGATGCAAGTTGGGGCCATCCGAATAATCCTCAAAGTATATTCACCATCGATACTATCCTACGCAATAGGTAATTGAGCAAAGCAAAGGCTCAGTCAATATGATTCGGGCCAATGGTGCATAGAACACCGACGACTTCACTTGCCGCGCGGGGTTCGCACTCGATATAGGATTTGTCGGAGGCCGCCGCAGTGGTAAGTGACAATGACGTTGGGTACGGCGATCAGTTTGTGATCCGCCGGTATCTTCTCTGATCAGTGGTCGAGCGATTCTTAGGCGTTCATCGTTGGCGGATTCACTGTCGCTGAACAGCCGGGAGTATTTTACCGCGACCGGTTTTACTTGCCAAATTTCCCGCGCGTATTCTGAGATCGTCCGGTCGCTTGAAAATTTTCCCATGCGTGCCACGTTTAGAATACACTTTCGGCTCCAGCTTTCCGGATCGAGATATGCCAGCGCGGCTTTGACAATCGACGTACGATTCATCAGCAAGCAGCGATGAATCTATAATTTCAATAGCGAATTCGCCGTGTCTCGGATCAGTTGGGCTGAACTGCGGGCTGGACGAAGGTTTTGGCGGCGTGTAAGACGAACCGCTCCTCGAATCGACGCGCGATCACTTTCGCAGCTGTTCGAACCAACCTTCCTTAATGAGTTTCTGCAACGGAGCGTCGTCCTTGTAAAGGTCTGGCTGCAAAAACTCTTTTGCCAACGGTTTTCTCGACGCCAAGTCGCGGATCACGGTCTCCAGGCCGCCCTGAGGAATCGTTGGAATCGATTTGAATATTACGGCGTAATGGTCCACAACCTTGTCGATAACCCGCGTGTCCGACTCTCGGTAGGTCTTGGCATAAACCCGTTTGGCGAGGGCCGGGTTAGTTTTAATCACGTGAATCGCTTCGGTGTACGCTTTCAAGAAGCGCTCGACCGTATTCGGATTGTTGCGGACAAAACTTTTGGTGCTGGCCACACACGAGGGAGGATATTTGATCGAGTTCGTCAGATCCACCAATATCGGCCAACCGCGCTCCACAAACGATAAGGAGTCACGAAAACTCAGGGTGGCAGCGGCGATTCTCCCCGACTCCAATGCCGAGGCGATCTCGGCCCCGATGCCCAGTTGCAGGATCGTCATGTCTTTGTCCGCGTCCATACCAAGCTGCTTTAGCGCGGTGCGCAGGTAAAAATGCACGCTCGTGCCCAAACGCGTAACCGCGGTTGCCTTTCCCCTAAGCTGCTCGGGTGATTTAATCTCCGGCCGGGCGATGAAATAAACCACGTCCCCATCCAACGGACAGGCGAGCAGTTCAATATCCGCTCCTTCTGCCCTGGCGGCGACCACCGATGCCGCGCCGACACCGGAAAGCGGCAACTGCCCGCTGACGATCCCAAGCGTTGCCATGGCGCCGCTGCGAATCCAAATGACCTCCACATCGATTCCGTGCTTTGAATAGAGTCCCATATCCTTTGCGACCCAAATGGGCAGGTAGTGGACCGGGGTGCTGACTGCGAAGTGGAAGCGCTTAGTCTCTTGCGATGAAACGGGTTGAGCAATGCTGCCGATTACCAATAAAAGAGAAAATCCCAGGATCGAAGATTTAAATCGATTCATGACAAGGCTCTCCTCTGAAGTGATTGATCAGCGTGTATATCGCCACAAATCACCCAACAATGATCGGCCTCGATTAGATTGTTGCGAGCGGTCATGACTCGATCGTTGCAATCCAACTTTAGACTGTTTAAGCAACATTCCAGGTATTGGAAATACAACTCCACAGCATCCTTCTTACACTCCGCCAAACCCCTCCTCCTGCGCTTCGGCCAACAGCCACGGATCTTTGATCTCAGTTGTCGGACCTTTGCCGCTTAACACACCGACAACTTCTCTCGCTGCGTGGCTCTGGCAGTCAGCGTACGACTCGTCTGAATTCGCCGCGGTATGGCACGTGACGATGACGTTGGGGAGTGTTAGCAGTTTGTGATCGGACGGCAATGGTTCCGGTTCGGTTACGTCAAGAGCGGCGCCCGCTAGTTCGCCTGCCACCAGGGCATCGTACAAGCCATCGGAATCCACTAGGCCGCCGCGGGCGCAGTTAATAAGGTAGGCGGTCTTTTTCATCGCCTTGAACTGCGCCGTGCTGAACATGTGGCGGGTTTGTTTAGTCAGTGGCGCATGCACGCTGATGAAGTCGGAAGTTTTCACCAACTCCTCGAAGGACACCATCTTTACGCCGTATTCTTTGGCGGTTTTTTCATCGAGATAGGGATCGAAGGTTTGCACGTTCAAGCGCATGCCTTGGGCGCGCGGCGCAACTTGTTTGCCGACGTGGCCGAGGCCGACAATGCCCATCGTCCGACCTTGAATTCGATAAACCCGGCCGCGGTAGGCGTGCAATTCCGCGGTGTGTCGCTTCCACTTGCCGTCATGGACGTATTGGTTCATGCGCATGAGCTTGCGCGAGATGGCGATCAGCAAGCCGATCGCTTGCTCGGCGACTTCGATGGAATTACAGCCCGCCGCGTTGCAGATAATCATGCCGTGATCTTGGGCGGCTTTGAGATCCATTCGATCGACGCCGACGCCGGTGCGGCAGACGACTTTACAGCGCTTTAACTGCGAAATGATCTCCCGCGACAGCGGCACCGAGCCGTGCATGATGATGCCGTCGGCGTCCTTGCCCATTTCAATCACTTCCGCATCGGTGGTCGGCCGCCTGATGGTCATGTCTGCGTCGATCTCAGCCAAGATCGGCTTGAGCAAATCGACCGGCACGTCGTTGCTGCCGAAATACACTACGTGAAACTTACCCATGTGACTTAAACCTCCAGTCCGTAAAAGCGCTTCGGATTGTCCCATAAAATTTTCCGCCGCGCTTCTTGTGAGAGATGTTCGTTTTTGGTGAGATCGCCGACGGTACGATCGGGGAATTTACCGATGCAATCGCTGTGCGGATAATCCGTCGCGACCAATAAGTAATCGGCGCCGACATGCTCGACATAAACCGGCGCCAGCTCTTCGCCGGCTTCGCAACTCGTCCAGCATTGCCGTTTGAAATAGTAGCTCGGTTTTTCTTTGGTCGTCTTGGCTTGGCCATGCCCCTCATGTTCCCAGTGTTCATCCATGCGTTCCAACCAAAACGGCACCCAGCCGCAGCCCGATTCCAAATGGGCGACTTTGAGCGCGGGAAATTTTTCTAAAACTCCGTCGGCGCAAAGATTTAACGACGCGAGCATCTGTTCGAGGGGATGACAGGCGATATGACGGCCAAATTCACTGTAGCGATCCGAACCCGCTTGCGGCAGCACGGTGCGCGCGCCTTCGTGGACGCACACGGTGACGCCGAGATCGGCGGCCGTTTCATAGATCGGATCATAGTCCGGGCTCGACATCGTCCGCCCAGATAATTTATTCGGCCGCCAGAAGATGCCGACCAAGCCAAGTTTCTCTTTGGCGTACTTGAGCTCTGCGACCGCGCGCTTGGGATCTTGCAATGGGATCAGCGCGACGCCGTAGAGCCGCTTGTTACTGTCGCTGCAGTAGTCTGACAGCCAAGTGTTGTAGGCGCGGCAGATGGCGGCGTTAAGGTCGGGATCGAGGTTGTCGCGCCACATGATGTAGAGGCCGACGGTGGGAAAAAGCACGCCGACATCGACGCCCTCTTTGTCCATGTCGCGGACATTGGACGCGGTGTCGAACTTCGACGCCAGCGCGTCGGCGAAAGTCTCGCGCCACTTTTTCGAGGCCGCGAAGGTAAAGCCAAAGTCCTCTTGCTTGCTGACGTCGCGCAGTTTGTCGGCGTCAGAGATCAGCTCGCCATCGACGCGACGATAGGACTGATTCGGTCCTTGGATGTCGACGCGGCTGCGAAATTTTTCCGGCAAATACTTGGCGAACAGATCCGACGGCTCGAGCACATGGCGGTCAGCGTCGATGATCTTAAATCCGTCTCGCATGATTTGGCTCCTTTGGTCTGGCCCGGCCGCGCGAGCGCGCTCAAAAAATTTCTCTTATGAAAATGGTCGGTTCATAAATAGGACGAGTTCGTAGAGGGAGTCAACAGCAAGAAGGCAATGGGCAACAGCCATTAGGCAATAGATCGGATGCCGAATGAACGACAGCCATGTGAATTTTGCCGCGCTGTCATACAACAACATGGACCGAGGCGCGGACTCGTAGTAGATTGGCGCCCAATTCATGAACGTTCGCCGCACACGCCTGGTTACCGGTCTGATTCTGCTGACCTATCTATCGACGCATCTGCTCAATCACGGGCTCGGTTTGATCTCCCTCGACGCGATGGAGTGGGGGCGGCAGTGGTTTTTGTTGCTCTGGCGCAATCCGATCGGCACATTGGCGCTATACGGTGCTTTGCTTACGCATCTCAGTCTCGCGATCTGGGCGCTCTATCAACGCCGGCACCTGCGCATGGCGCTGGCGGAGATGCTGCAATTGCTCTTCGGCTTGACGATTCCGCTGCTGCTGTCGATTCACATCGTCGGCACGCGCTTGAACCACGAGCTTTTCGGCATCGATGATTCCTACGCGTTGATCGTTCTGACGCTTTGGCATGCCTCGCCGATGGATGGATTGAGACAGTCGATACTGATTCTCGTCGCATGGACGCACGGCTGCATCGGCTTTCATTATTGGTTGAGATTGAAACCTTGGTACCCGCGCGTCGCGCCTTACTTTCTTGTCCTGGCATTGCTCATTCCGCTGTGCGGATTGATGGGGTTCGTCAACGCCGGCCGCGAATTGTCGAACCTGATCGCCCGCCAGCCGGACTGGGTCGAGCGATTTCTCACCGCGGCCAAAATTCCACCGCGCAGCGAACGCCAAATCATCTATCTCGTCAACGACGGCGCGCTGATCACCTTCGCCGTCGCCATCACACTGGCGCTCTTGGCGCGCGTCGCGCGTTCTCTTTACGAGCGGAGCAGCCAAATTTGCATCAGCTATGCCGACGGCAGGGAAGTGCTGGCGCCACGCGGCTTTTCCGTCCTCGAAGCGAGCCGGTTGGCGGGGATTCCCCATGCGTCGGTGTGCGGCGGTCGAGGACGCTGCTCGACTTGCCGCATCCGTGTGTCGCAAGGATTGTCCACCTTACCGCCGCCGAGTGCCGGTGAATTGAAAGTGCTTCAGCGCGTCGGCGCGGCTGCGAACGTGCGGCTGGCGTGCCAACTTAGACCGACGACCGATGTGACCGCCACCCGGCTACTCCCCGCCGATGCGCAGGCGAGCGACGGTTATGCGCAGCCGGCGTATCTCGCCGGCCAGGAGCGCACGATCGCCGTCTTGTTCGCCGATCTGCGCACGTTTACGGGGATCGCCGAGCATAAACTACCTTACGATTTGGTGTTCCTGCTGAACCGTTATTTCGAATCGGTCGGCGCGGCGATTACCAAGGCTGGTGGCATTGTCGACAAATTTATTGGCGACGGCGTGATGGCGTTGTTCGGTGTCGACAGCGGGCCGCAGGAAGGTTGCCGTCAAGCGTTAGCCGCCGCCCAAGCGATGGTTGAACAAGTCGACGCGCTCAGCCGCATGCTCGCCGAAGATCTCGACGAGCCGCTACGGATCGGCGTCGGTATTCACTGTGGGCCGGCCGTCGTCGGACGTATGGGTTACGGCGCCTCAATCCACCTGACCGCCATCGGCGACACCGTCAACGTCGCCAGCCGCTTGCAGGATTCGACGAAGGAATATCAGTGTCAAATGGTGATCTCGGAAGTCGTCGCGCAGCAATCGGGATTGAGTATTGCCGATTTGCCACGCCACGAATTGACCGTGCGCAACCGGCGCGAAGCGCTGGCGATCTATGCGGTTGACGATGTTTCGAAAATCGCCGATCGGCTGCGTTGAGCCGGCAGTACGCGTTGGTGAATCCATAGACGAACTCGCGGCGACAAGCCCGATCCTAACTGCGTTATTTGCGGCCAAATCTTCGTTGCTTCGTGGTGAGCTGCTCACTTCGCCGGCGCCAAACCGGTTGTGGTATCGCCGAGCACGGCGCCGTGCTCGATGCCGAGGGTTTTGATCCAGCGCTGTTGGCCAAGCGTCAGGCCGATGAAAAAGCCGAGCTCGACCAATTCGGGATTCGAAAAGTGCTGGTGCAATTTTGCCCACAGTGCGTCGTCGGCGATCTCGGAGTTCCAGGCGATGGCGCTGGTATAAGTCAATGCGACTTTCTCCCGCTCGGTGAATTTGTCTGAGTCGGCGAAGTTGAGCAGCTCGTCGTACTTCGCTTCGGTGAGTCCTTGCCGTCCAGCCTGGACGGAGCGCTGCACGCCTCAATATTCGCAATCGATCGACTTGGAAACGTAAACCCGGCAAAGCTCTTTGAGAGAGTGATCGACGACACCGTTACGAAAGGTGAGATCCCACGCTTGGGAGAAAGCGCGGATGACGTTGGGCACGTTGGCGCGCACCGCCTGGCTTTCGGGGCGCGGTGTGCCTTCGCGGCGCGCGCGCTCTAGATAGCCTTTGATCTCCGGGTCCGCAACATTGTCAGGATCGACGTAGGGAATATGTGGCATCAAACACCTTCCGATTTTCTCCGAGGTTATTTGCTTGGGAGATGAGATTTCGTTTGGTTAGCCTCGGTCATCTCAATAAGCCGCCACGGTTACTGCAATCCAAGCAGTCTCGCGGCATTGCCGCCCATGACATATTCTTTGTCTTCCGCGCTGAGTCCGGTGATCTTGTCCATGACGGCAACCTGACCCGCATCCATCATCGGCGTGGGATAGTCGGTGCCGAGGAGAACATGGTCGGCGCCCATGGTTTCAATCAGAAATTCCAGCGACGCCGAATCGAAGATGCAGCTGTCGAAATACAGGCGGCCTAAGTATTCGTAGACGGGTCTGGATATCGTGTCGCGCGCTTCGTGACGGCTGCCGTGGCCGTGGCGCCAGCGGCCGCGAATCCACGGCGAATAGCCGCCGCCATGAGCGCAACAAACCTTCAGTCCCGGCAAGCGTTCGAGCACGCCGCCAAAGATCAGACTCGCCTGCGCGATGGTGGTTTCCAACGGATTGCCGATCAAGTTTCCCAGGGCGTATTTTTTCAATCGATCGGCGGCGGCGACTTCGTGGGGATGGATAAAAACCAGCACGCCATATTCCTGGGCGCGCTCGAAGAACGGAAAAAATTCCGGCTCGTCGAGATTTTTGCCGGCATGGCTGGCGGGAATGAGCACTGACTTCATACGGTGCTGTTTGACCACCCGGTCGAGCTCGCGCACCGCCTCGCCGGCATCCTGAAACGGCACGATGCCCATGGCCACCATACGTCGTGGAAAGCGCGCGGCATCCGCGGCCACCGCATCGTTGACCACTTGGCAAACGCGTACGCCCATGGCGGTGGGCGCCCACAGCGGCAACAGCGGCGGCAGGAGCGATTCGACGATCACGTCCACTTGCTCGGCGGCCATCTCGCGAAGGCGCAGCTCCGGATCGATCAAATTGGTGCGCAAGCGCGTCGAGCGGCCGTTGTCCTGGACGATCGCTTCGTGTCCCTGGGCGTCTTTCTCGATGCGGCAGCCCATGCTTTTCGGATCGCGCCGGATCGCTTCAACATACGATGCCGGAGCGGTGTGACTGTGAATGTCGACTCGCATATTGCCGTTGCCTGTCTCTATCGCGAATCTCTAACTTACCGCTCCCGTGTGACTGGCGCGCCATTCCGCAAGGATATTTTCGAGCTGCGCCATGATTTCGCTTTCGCTCTTCGACAAATCCATCGGCTTGCCAAACGGTTGCGGCACGTCGACGCCGTTGGGCCAATACACTTCGACCGGGTTGCCGTCGGGATCTTCGGCGTAAATGCTGACGGTGTTGCCGTGGCTGACGCAGCGGTTAATCGGCACCTTGTTTTCGACAAATATACGATAGAACTCCTTGACATCGGCGACGGTGGAGCAGCGGAAGGAGATTTGCTGCAAAACATTCGCCTTGCCGTCATCATTTCGCCCCGGCGCCAGATAAAGCTCGTGATGTTCGGCCAAGCGGTCTTGAGCGGTCATGAACACCGCGCCGCGCGGGCTGCGGTCGCTGATTTTGAGTCCGAGAATGTCGCGGTAGAAAGCGACCGAGCGCTCGATATCGCGCACGTAAAAACCCATGTGTCCGAGGGATGTGACTTTGGGCATGACGCCTCCTTCGATCAATGAATTGTTAAACGGCGACAACAAAGTTGTCAACGGCGTTTTCGCGCGCGTGTTGGTGGATGAAAGGCGAAACTTCTATTTATTCCGCCGCGAGCGCAGCAGCCGACCACCGATCGCGGTGATGGCTTCGTTCAATTCTTCAATCTTCAAGAGGCGGCAGCCTAAATAGAATGTCACTGCGGCTAGAACAATCGCTGTGGCCACTTGGACGAATTCGCGAAGGATACCTTGCAGTGGTAGAGCGCTGGCGAACTCGTTCGCCAACCACGCGACGATCGCCACAGGGATCGCCGCGGCGCAGATACGCAGTATCGCAGCGCCGAGGCGGCGGCCGTCGAGACGCCCCAAGCGCCGGCGCATGAAAAGCGCCAGCAGCAAAAAATTGACCAACGCTACGGCGGATGTGGAAAACGCCAGACCGACGTGGCCGAAACGGTTTACCAACAGCGAGTTCATAACGTAGTTGACGGCGATGGAAGCGAGGCTGATCAGCATCGGCGTGCGCGCGTCGTTGAGTGCGTAAAATGCCGGCGAGAGCACTTTGATCGCGCCGTAGCCGGCGAGGCCGATGGCATAAGCCGTTAGCGCCTTCGCTGTTTGCGCCGTGTCGAAGGCGTTGAACGCTCCATGCTCGAAGACCAGCGCGACGATCGGCTTTGCCAAGACGGCCAGGCCTACCGCCGAAGGTATGCATAAAAGAAAAACTAGCGTCAGCGAGTGAACCAGAGTTCGGCGAAAATCAACGTAATCAGGACTCGCCGTGCTGCGTGAGAGAGTCGGCAGGGTCGCGGTGGCGACGGCGACGCCGAAAACGCCAATGGGAAACTGCATAAAGCGGAACGCATAATTCAACCAAGACACCGGACCGTTGATTACCGCGCCGGTGCTTGGATCGACGATCGCCGAGGCGAAGTTGGTATTGATGAAGACATTGATCTGCACGGCGGCGGTGCCGATGATCGCCGGGCCCATGAGAAGAATGATTTGGCGCACGCCAGGGTCACGGACACTGATAGCGGGCCGATAGGTTACACCACAGCGCTTGAGGCTCGGCCATTGCACAGCGAGCTGCAGAAATCCGCCAATGACAACACCGTAAGCCATGCCGGCGATGGCACTCAGGCCGACGGTCGGACCGAGCAGAAAACCGAGCAGCAATCCACCGACGATGGAGCCAACGTTAAAAAATGCCGAAGCGAGCGCCGGCACGCCGTAAATATTAAACGCATTGAGCATGCCCATCGCTTGCGCCGCCAAGCGCGATCAGTAACAGAAATGGCATCATGATGCGGGTGAGATCGATGGTCAGCTCAGCTTTTCCCGGCACGGCAAAAAATCCCGGCGCGAGGAGGCGGACGATTTCAGGCGTGAAAAACCAAGCCAGGATGGAAAGCGCGGCAATGATCGCAATGATAAGTGTGGCAACGCGGTTGGACAGGCGAACCGCTGCCTCTTTGCCTTGGCTTTGCAGAGTTTGCGTGAAGGTCGTCACGAATGCGGCCGAAAGCGCGCCTTCGGCGAGCAGATCGCGCAGTAAATTGGGCACGCGAAAGGCGGTGAGAAAGGCGTCGTATTGCAGTCCCGCGCCGAACAGCGCGGCAAAGACTTGATCGCGCACCAGACCAAGGACGCGGCTTGCCATCACGGCCAAGCTGACGATACCGGCGTTGCGGGCGACGTTGGCGCGAGATTGTTGGGCGGTGTCCCTTTCCATGGCGAGCGGCGAATGACTGCTCATCGGTAGCATGAAAAGCCGCGCGCGTCGACGCATTGTAAGTTGACAGATCGGCGGAACTTCGACTAGGCTCGCGCACATGATTCGGATGAAGTTTGTCACAATGTCGAAGTTCCGATCGAAAGCCTTGGCGTTTTTTATCGGAGTTGGGGTTCTGACACTTTGCGCTCTTCCCGTCTCTCTCGGTCGCGCTCAGGCCGAGCCTTTTTACAGGGGCAAGACACTGAGATTCGTTGTGGGTTCTGCGCCCGGTGGCTTCTACGATGTCTGGGGTCGGCTGATCGCGCGCTATTGGGGCAAGTATATCGAGGGCAACCCCAACGTCATTGTGCAGAATATGGCAGGCGCGGCATCGCTGACGGCGATGAATTATGTTTACGGCGTTGTAAAGCCGGACGGTCTCCATGTCGTGCTGCCGAATAACAGCATCTACATCGAGCAGCTGATCGGCCGGAAGGAAGTGAAATTCGACCTGCGCAAATTTCATTGGCTCGGCTCGTCATCGCAGGACTCGATCATGTTCTACATGCGCGCCGATACACCGTTTAAAAGCATCGGTGACATCGTCAAAGCTAAAACCCCGCCCAGTTGCGGCGGATCGGGAACCAATAGCTCCGATTACATCGTCGGAAAGGTGCTCGAGCTTACGGTGGGCGCAAAGTTCAATTCGGTTTCCGGATATCCAGGCGGAACCGAAGCGGACCTGGCGGTCGAAAAAGGAGAGATAGTCTGCCGTGCTCATACCTTGGCGGCGCACTTTGGCCGAGAGCCGTTCACCTCGTGGCATAAGAAGGGCTTCGACCTGCATTTACTTCAGTCGGGGCGCAAACGGGATCCGCGCGCGCCCGAAGCGCCGACGGTCTACGAGGTGTTAGAGGAATTCAAGGTTCCCAGCGCCAAGCGGCGAGTGGCGCAAGCGCTCCTCTCCGGCGGTGAATTCGGCCGGCCCGTCATGGTGACGCCAGGGACGCCGGCCGATCGAGTGAAGCTGCTGCGTGACAGCTTTCGCAACGTCCTCAAAGATCCCGAGCTCTTGGCTGAAGCGAAGCGGAGCCGCATGGAAGTGGAATATGCATCGGGTGAGGACTTGGAAGCGCTGGTCAAAGAAGTTTTGGGTCAACCGGCTGAAGTGATCGAGCAGGCGCGAAAAATTCTTGGTGGTTGAGACTATGTGCCGCCACATTTCGCGCCTTCAAATGTTGCGCGCTGCCAGATGAGATATTAAATCTGCCATTCCGAATTTAGTGAGGAGGAATTATGGACGTAACTGCAAAGATCGCTCAATTCGTTGTTAGTGCGAAGTATGAAAACCTACCGCCAAAGGCAATTGAGACGGCCAAAGTAGCGGTGCGCGATTGCCTCGGCGTGGCCCTTGCCGGCAGCAAAGAAGAGGACGCAAAGATTTGCGCCGAGATTGCCCGCCTGGAACAGGCTAAGGAAGAAACCACGGTCATCGGTCAAGGATTCAAATCTTCCGCGCTCAACGCCGCGCTGGCCAATGGCACGGCGGCCCACGCGATGGATTTCGATCACAGCTTCACATTGATGGGCCAGCCGACCTCGCCGATCATTCCGGCGACTTTTGCTCTGGGTGAAGCGCTCGGCGCCAGCGGCCGGCAGATTATCGAAGCCTACGCCGCCGGTTACGAGGTTACGGCTAAGATCGTGCATTCCCTGCGCGACAGCGAACATGACGGTTGGCACGCGCCGAGCACGGTAGGTGTTTTTGGCGCCGCGGCCGCATGCGCGAAATTGCTCGGTCTCAACGCATCGCAGGTTGAGATGGCGCTCGGCATGTCGGCATCGATGGCCGGCGGCATCGTCGCAAACTTTGGCACCATGACCAAACCGTTGCATGCCGGTCTCGGCGCGCGCAACGGCGTGCTCGCCGCCAAGCTCGCGGCCGGCGGATACACCGCCAACGGCAAAGCGATCGAATCAGGCTTTGGCTTTTACAAAGTTTTGCATCAAGGTACGCCCATCGACGAGAAGCCGATCGAAGAGTTGGGCCAATCGTATGCCTTGCTCAGCGACGGCATCCGTATCAAGCCTTATCCTTGCGGTGGACTTACCCACCAGGTGATCGATTCCATCTTGGAATTCAGAGCTAAAAACGGCTTGACGCCGGAGATGGTCGAGCGCGTCGACGTCGATGTCGTCAAGCACACCTTCGAGCGAATCGTTTTCAAAGTGCCGCAAACAAGCATCCAGGGGAAATTCTGCATGCCCTACTTGGTGGCGCGGGCGCTAATCGACGGCGAGGTGTCGTTGCATGCATTCACCGACGCCGCCGTGCGTGACCGGAATGTTTTGAAGTTGGCCGAAAGAGTGCAAATGAATCTCGATAATAATCTGAGAAAAACCGACCCCGGCGGACGCCCGTGCCGCGTCACGGTGCGCTTGAAGGACGGCAAGGTGCTTACTCGCGAAGCGCAGCATTCCAGGGGCAGCTCGGAGTTTCCCATGTCGGAAGACGAGCTGAGAGGTAAGTTTACCCAGTGCGCGCGCGAAACTTTGAGCGCTGACGCTGCTGAGCGCGCGTTGGCGCAGATCGAAGGCTTGGAAAAAGTAGAGAACGTAAGGTCGCTGACGGAGATTCTTCGAGGTTAACGAGCGCGGCATAGCAGCAAGCAAAAAGGCAAAGATCGTAATCACCACGAAGCACACGAAGAGCACGAAGTTCGGAGTATTGGTCATCCGAAGCCTTCGTGTCCTTCGTGAACTTCGTGGTGAAAAAAATTTTCGCATTGCCGCAAAAATTGGGTCTAAGGAGGCATCCATGCCGAGGGTCGCGTTGGATTTGAATAGCGCGGAGGATTGTCGAAAGGTGAAAGGACAGTGGCGCATCGGTCCCGGATTGGTGCCCGGCCAGCCGAACGAAGGTCTCACCGCACAGCTATTGGCAGCGCCGCCCCGTTTGGCTGACTTCGATGATTCGGGATGGAACCTGTGTGCCGATATTCGCAGAAGTATTTCCAAGGGTTTTACCTTTGCTTGGTATCGGATTACCGTCGAGTTGCCCGAGCAGGTGAATGGCCTGGCGTTGCGCGATTACCGCGTATGGTTCGAGACCAACGTTGATAACTACGGTGAGATTTGGGTCGATGGCCAGCTCGAACGGCCGGCAGGGACGATCGTCGGCATCAACGCACAACAGAGAGTAGAGGTGAGCACCAAAGCGCAGCCCGGCGCCAAGCATGTGATTGCTTGCTTAGTGGCTAACGGCCCGCTGGCGGAACCGCGCGGCGGCGTTTTTATGCGTTACGCGACGCTGGCGTTTGAAATGTCGGATCGGGATTGAGTAAGCTTCTTGGTCAAATTGAGAAAGGAGTATTTGTGAGATCATTTGTCGCAGGCGCGAGTCTGACCGCACTAATATTGTGGGCTCAACCCTCATTCGCCGCCCAGGCGCAACCGCGCTACCCGGTCGATCCCCAGACGAAATGGGCCGTTGGCGCCAAGCAAACACCGGCCGAGGAATTAAAGAAACGACTCGATGCCGGCAAAATGTTGATCATCGACGTGCGCGCTGCGGCCAGTTTCGAAAAAGAAACTATTCCCGGCGCGATCAATATTCCGTTGGCAGAACTTGAAGGCCATCTCAAGAAAATGTCCAAGGAAACCTATATCGTTTTCACCTGAGGCACCGGAGCGCAAAGCTCGCAGGCTGCGAAGCTAGCAGAAGAGATGGGTTTTCAGAGCACGACATTTTGCCCGGTGAGCAAATGGAAGGACCAAGGCTATCAGGCCGAGCCGGGGAAGAAGAATTAAGATCGAGACAGTTATAAACTGAGGATTGGAGAATTGACCGCAAAGAATGCAAATCAAACTAAGGGAAATCGTTCCAAGCTGAGCGTCGCCTCGTGATAAATCGACGCGATATCTTTTCAACTTCCTTCGAGTATTGACCCTTGCCGCGTCTTAATTTGACGCGTGCATGCGGGTCATTCCTTACAACGACACTCTCGGCACTGGCGCCAGCAATGTTGCGCGCAACCGTTCCATCGTAAGCTTGCTTGCGGTGCAAGATTAACGCTATAAATCTTCGTGCTCTAACAAGCAGCAACAAGGTTGGAGGTCGTTTTTCATGGCGGTAAGACGAGGGGCCGATTATATCAAGGCGTTGCGCGATGGCCGGGAGGTTTGGCATGCGGGCAAGCGCATCGTCGACGTGACCGCACACACGGGTTTTACCGGCACGATCAAGACGCTCGCCGACATGTACGACAAGCAGCATACCCCGGAGTATCGCGACATCATGACCTGCGAGCACGACGGCGAGCGTATCTCGTACAGTTACCTGCCGCCAAAAAATCATCAGGAGCTGCTGCTCAAGCGGCGCAATATCGAATTCTGGGCGCAACAAACGTTTGGCCAGATGGGGCGCTATCCGGAATTCGTCGCGGAGTTGATCGTCGGATTGCTCGACTGGACCCATGTGATCGAAAAGACCAACGAACAGTGGGCCGACAATGCGCGCGCCTATCATCGCTACGTCAGCCGCAACGATCTTTGTCTCACCCACGCGCTGACCGACCAATATTATGACCGCACGAGGCCCGTAGGGAAGCAGGATGATCCCGACTTGATTCTGCACATCGTCGGCGAAACCAAAGAAGGCCCAGTGGTGCGCGGCCTGCGCACTTTGGCGACCTTGGCGCCGATCGCCGACGAAGTGATCGTTTATCCCAATCGGCCGCGGGAGCCGGATGAAGCTGACTATGCTATGGCGTTCGCCATTCCGATGAACACCAAGGGTCTGAAAATTCTCTGTCGCGATCTTTACGCCGAGAACGCTGACCCCGAGCGCCAGCCGCTGACGACGCGCTTCGACGAAGTCGATGCGGCGCTGATCTTCGATGACGTCGTGGTGCCGTGGGAACGGCTGTTCGTTTACAAAGATCCCAAGCTGCTGTCAGGAATCATGTACATTCACACCTGGGGGCAGTATTCGACCATGCTTCGGTTAGTGACGAAGCTTGAAGCGTTCTTGGGCGTTGCTCAGTTGCTGACCCAATACGCCAAGCGCAACACCAGCCTACCGTCGCAAATTCTTTTGTCGAGTTTGATTCAGGATATCGAGATTCTCCGGTCGTGCATTCAAGTCGGTGAGTCTAATGGGTACGCTGCCGGCGGCGGCACCTGGGCGCCGTTGTTGAGTGCGGCGTACCGCGTCCACAGCATCGAAGCTTCCGACCGCGCCGAGCAGACGATGGAAGCTTTGCTCACGAGCACATTGATGCTCAGCGGCGGCGCGTCGGATCTGCAGAGCACGGAGCTTGGTCCATTTGTCGAGCGCTACTTTCGCGGCGGCGCGCCGAATACCAAGGACCATTTACGTCTGATGGCGATCGCCGCGGATATGGTGATGACGCCGTTCGGCAAGCGCAGCCAATTATACGAGCGCTTGCAGAGCGGCGAAGTCGACCGCATGCGCCAACGGCTGTTCGGCCAATACCAAGACAAGGCACCGGCTGAGCGGATGATGCAGTTCGTCAAGGGGATGGAGGACGATCGTTAAACGAGAGCCAAGGTTGGTAGCGAATTCCTGAAAGGAAAGATGGCTGTAAGCAAAAATAAACGCCGCCGCATTGGCGTGCGCACCTCGCCGATCCATGGACGCGGCGTGTTTGCCCTGCGGCGGATTCCAAAGGGCACCAGGATTATTGAATACAAAGGGAAGCTCATCACCGACAAAGAAGCCGACCGGCGCTTTGGCCGGCTGCATGAGAATTCCTCCCATACGATGCTCTTTTCCGTCGACGACGGGTTCGTCATCGATGCCACGCGCGGCGGCAACTCGGCGCGCTGGATCAATCACTCCTGCGCGCCCAACTGCGAGATCGAAGAAGAAGATCATCGAGTGTTCATCGAAGCGCGCCGCGACATCAAGCCGGGAGAGGAACTCGCCTACGACTACAATCTGCAAATCGGCGAGCGCCATACCAAGAAGGCCAAGCGCGACCACGCCTGTTTGTGCGGCGCGCGGCGCTGCCGCGGCACCATGCTCGGGGAGGAAGAAGGGGATTAACCACAAATTTGGGATTTTCTAGCGCCACTATCTTGCGACGATGACCCATGAGGAGCAGCAGCGATGGAAGCAGCGGCTGATATTAATTGGAGTGGTTATTCATTAGCCGAGCGCGATTGGCGCTGGCAGCGCGTGCGCGACAACGCGGCGAAGGCGGGCTTCGAGTGCATCTTCGTGCCGTTGTGTGTCGATGGACGCAATTTGCATTTATCCTTAGAACAGGCGCCGCGGCACCAGGTCCGATTGCCGTTTTCTGACGCATCTCGATAATGCCGCGGTGATCTTGCCCACCGATGGACGCCAGCCGATCGTCATTTCCGATCTCGGAGACGGTCAAGAAGATGGCAATGGCTGGATTCCAGAGTTTCGGCCAATGGAAAATTCCTGGGGTGAGAGCATGGCGCAAGCGTTGATCGATGCCGGCATGGAGCGCGCGCGCATCGGCGTGTCGGGCATCCGGCGCGGTTTTTACACCCATGGCCGGGCGTTTCACGGTGTGGTTAATCACAGTTCCTACGCCGAAGTGCTCCACCGTTTGCCCAACGCCAATTTTGAAAACGGCACCGAGGTGATCGGCTATGCGCGATACGTCAAAAGCGAAGAACAAATCGCCTGCCTTAGACGAGGCGCGGCGATCGCCGCGGCGGGTATCGACAAGATGATCGAGTTGGCGCGGCCGGGCATGGACGAAGGACTGCTCTACACGCGGGTGATGCAGCGCATGATCGAGCTCGGCAGCGAGTATTATCCGATGGCGTTTTACAGCGGACTCAACGGCAGCGGCCGCTTGCCGCGCTTCGAAGATCCCACCGAAGGACGAACGCTGCAAGCCGATGTATCGCATCGCCAACGAAGTCGACGCTGTCTTCGGCGGTTTGATCGCGCAGGAACAGCAACCGATCTTGCTCGGGCCGATTCCTGATTCCTGGAAGCCGGCCATCGAGATGCAGCGGGAAATGTATTACGCCGGTTTGGAATATCTCACGCCCGGCCGGCCGTTTGCCGAGTTCATGGATATCATCAATAACTTCGGCGCCAAACGCGGCATGAAGAGCCAGCTGCTGATGCATGGGCGCGGCTACGGCGACGACGGGCCTCTTTTTACACCGCAAAATCATGGCGCGCGTAATCGCGACGTTAGGATTGAAAAAGGCAACGTGTTTATCGTCAAGCCGATCGCCCACAGCGCCGACGGCACTTTCGATACCAGTTGGGGCGGCTGTGTGCTGTGCAGCGAAAAAGGCGGCGAGCCGCTGGTCAAACGCACGCCGGGAATGGTGTCGATAAGCTAAAGGATAAAGGATAAAGGATAATCTCGGCTCACCGCTGTTGCTGGTTTTCCGTTCTTTATCCTTCCGCCTTTATCCTTTCATCGAAGGAGATTTCGTAATGCCTTGGACAACTCCGCCGGGCGCCGGTGCGACGGTTCATATCTGGAACGGCTATTCGATCGGGGAGCGCGACCGGCGTTGGGAGGCCGTGCGCGCCAACGCAAGCCAAGCCGGCTTCGACTGTATTCTCGTGCCGCTGGGCGACGGCGTCGACGCGCGCTATATGACGCAGCTACGCTGCTCGGCGCTAGCGCTGCCGACCGATGGCCGCGCGCCGATCGTGGTCGCCGATCGGCGGTCGAACAATTCCTGGATCCCCGACCCTTGGCAGACCGGCCGCGAGTGGGCCGAGCCGATGGCGGAGGCGCTGCTCGATCTCGGTATGCATACCGCGCGGGTCGGCGTTGCCGGCCTCAAAGGCGGCTTACTGACCCACTGTCGGTCGATCGAAGGAGTGGCCAATCATACCGCGCTCGAACATGTGATGGGCAAATTGCCCAACGCGCATTTCGCCGACGCCACCGACGTTATCGGCAAAGTGCGCTATGTGAAGAGCGCTGAGGAGATTGAAAATGTCCGACGTTCAGCTCAAGTCGCCAACGCTGGGCTCGACGAGCTGATCACACTGGCGCGGCCTGGTGCGGACGCGGGTCTGGTCTATGCGGCCGTCCTGGCGCGTATGCTGGAGGAACGCAGCGAGTATTTTCCGATGACGTTGACCATCGATGGCATCAACACGGCGAAACCGAAGCGCTACACTAACCCGCCGCTGGGCCGACGCTTTGAGGCGAACGCGCTGCTCACCAATGAGATTCATGCGATCATGGGAGCCCAACTGACGCAAGTTTGCCAGCCGGTCCTGCTCGGTAAGGTGCGCAGTGAATGGCAGCCGGTCATCGCATTACATGGGGAAGTTTATCGGCAGGGTTTGGCGTTGCTCAAGCCGGGCATGACATTCGGCCAACTCGCCGATTTCGTCAACGGCTTCGGCGCGCGGCGCGGTATGAAGACAGTGATGCAATTGCAGGGCTGCGGTTATGGTGACGACGGGCCGCTCTTCAATCGCCGTTTCGAAGGTAAGGGCGCGCGTGACTTGCGCATCGAAGCAGGCAACGTGTTTATCTGGAAGCCGATGGCGATGACGGCGGATGAACGGATACAATTTTCTTCGGGCGGCGCCGTGATTATCCACGAGACTGGTTGTGAGCCGTTGTTTATTCGCGATCATGGGCTCGTATCGATTGTCTAGCCAGGAACGAAAATTTATGACAAAGATTAGTACCGCATTACATCTCAACGTAGTGAGGGATTAGCATGACTTGGCAGCCGGACGGACGATACTATGGTTTCGAGGAGGAAGCGATCCACGCTTTCGCACCTGCGGTGTCCGGCGTGTATGGACTGTACAATTTTGACTACCAACTCTTCATTGGCGAAGCTGATAATATTCGCGAAGCTTTGCTGCGGCATTTAGATCGCGATAAATCTCGATCGCCGCGCTTTCAGCCGACCGGCTTTATGTTCAAAACTTGCCCGGCCGAGTTGCGCGGGCGCAACGCCGAGGCATTGATCCAGCAGTATCAGCCGGTGCGACAAAACGAGTTGGCGTTATCGGACAACCTTGCGCTACCACTCGACGACCGCGCGATTGAAGCGTTCTTCAGGGCTTGGGCGGATAAAAATGAACTCAATTCGCAGGAGCAGAACTTACTTAACGAGCAAATCGCGCCAAAGGTCCGTCGACGTTTTTATTTCGGGCACGCGCGGGGCGTGGGGTTTGCGGCAGCGTTTGTCGTTAGCACGGGCGTTATTTTTTATCTTGGCATTCTCACGGGAATGAATATTCAAAAAAGGACGGTTGCTGTGATCGAAAAACCAAAGGCACGGGTCCCACTCGTAGCTCCGCTGGCGAAGCAGCCGGCGCTCGATCGTGCGCCACCAAGTAATTCTGCAATCACGGCGGCGAACGAAGCGGCCAACAGCAAGATCGCGCTGCTGGCGATGAAACCAGAAGTTCCGGAAGCGTCGCCGGCATCGAGTCCAACATCGCCACAGGCGGAGACGGGCATAGGGAACGCGAATGTCGGCCATGGAAGCGGCGCCACGACAACGTCGAAGAACGTGGATGTCGCGCCAGCGTCGCACGGCGCCGACAGAGACAAGCCATGGTCAGTGCAGGTTGCCGCGTCAGTCGAGAAAGATGTCGCAACGATGATGGCGCAGCGGCTGAGCGCAAAGGGCAATGAAGTTTACCTGGTCGCGACCGAGGTGAATGGCAAAACCTGGTATCGCGTGCGCGTTGGCCGCTTGACGGCGCGCGCAGACGCGGAGCAGTTGCGCCAAGAACTGGGAACCAACGAGGGGTTGCACGGCGCCTACTTGGCGCGCGATTGAGGGTTAGCTGGCGTTTCTCCGCCGGTGAAAATCCTGCGAACGTCTTCCTCTATCAAGCGACTGAGTCGCAATGCACACAGTCCTACAGTAGTCATCCTAAGGATAGCGAAGCATGTCTTTTTCCGATGTCGAAAAACAATGCACTTGCTTCGCTGCGTTCAGCAGGACATTGCGATACAATCTTTTAAGCGCAGCAGGGATGGAGTCCGGCGTTCGCCGGTATGACGGAGAAGAGTGGTGAATAATTTTCAGCGAATTCTTAATTTCCGAAACTAAAACGTTTTGCTTCCTTCCGGCGGTCTGACGTCGAACATTCTAATTACCGTACCGATGGTGATGTAGTGGCCGAGCAGGCCGACGGTTTCGATGAACTTCGCCTGGCCGAATTCGGTTTCCATGCGAGCGAACAATTCATCCGACAGAAAATGCTCGCGCATGAGTGTTCGAGTGAATTCGACCAGCAACTTCTCTTTGCCGCTAAATTCATCGAGTCCGGCGCGGGCGCGCAGCGCTTCGATGGTTTCCGGACGAATGCCGACTTTGTGGGCGCGAATTTCGTGTCGGGTCCAGGCGTAATGCGCTTCCACCTCGCGGGCGGCAGTGAGGATGATGATCTCGCGGTCGGCGTCGGGCAACAGCGAGTGATTACGAAAGTAATCTTCCGTGCCGGCGAAGTGCTCGGCCATCGCCGGCGAGTGCATCAACATGGAATAGGGCCCGCCGCCGCCGGTTCGGCCTTCGTGGATCTTGTCCCAGATTTTCTGTTGTTCCGCCGTCATGGATTCGCGTGTCGCGTTGGGTAGTTTGCTCATATTTGCCTTTCTAGAAAGTCCGGCTGCCCTCGGGCGCAGGTATTTGGAAAGTGTTGGCGACAAAACCGATAGTGCTGTAGTGCCCGACCAGCGCGATGACTTCGACGAGCTGCCGCCGGTTTAGCTCACGTTCCGCGCGCGCGAACAATTCATCCGACAAGCCGTGCTCGCGCAAGAGGCTCAGAGGAATTTCGGCCAAAAGCTTCTCGCGCGGTGTAAAACCGGCGAGCGAGTTCTTGCCGCGCAACGTCTCGATCACTTCCGATCGCACGCCGACTTGACGGGCGCGCGCCTCGTGGCGCATCCACGGATAGTGCGCGCCCAACTCGCGCGCCGCGGCGAGAATGACGATCTCGCGGTCGGCGTCGCTGAGCGCCGAATCCAGGCGAAAATAATCTTCGGTGGCCGCGACGTAGCCGGCTAGCGCCGGCACATGGAGCAACATCGAATAGGGTCCGCCGCCGCCGCTTCGCACAGCGTGGATGTGATCCCAGATTTGTTGATGCTCCGGCGACAATTCATCGCGCTTCGCGTGGGGAATGCGGCTCATGATTCCTCCTGTGCAAAATCTCCGAGGGCGCGATGAATCGCGCTTTGTTCTCTTTGTGGTCGCTCTAATCTTCTACGGTCAAATATTCAGGTTCATCAGCTTGAGCGCGGCGCGGCCGGCGATGCCGTAGGGATTGCCGAGTGTTTCTTGCATCTCGAAATGATTGAACCCTTCGCCCACGATCAACTCGACCGGTTTGCCGGCGGCTTTAACTGCGGCGGCGAAGTCGCGGCTCTGGCGCTGGAACTCCGGCGTCTCCTGGGTGCCGTAGGCGACGATGATCGGCGCGTTCAGTTTATCGAGATGGCGCTGGGAGCTAAGCGCTTGTTCGATCTCATCGGTGAAATTCACGTACTTGCTGCGCTTCGATAATCGTACCGGCTTCAAGTCATACATGCCGCTAACCAGCAATCCGCCTTTGATGACGTTTGTCGGCACGCCGAATTCCTTTTGCCAGTCGGTGACCAGTAGGCAGCCGGTGAGGTGGGCGCCGGATGACTGGCCGGAAACAAAAATACGATCGGGGTCGGCGCCGAAAGCTCGCGCTATTTTTGTAAACCCAGGCGACGGCGCTACGGACTTGGTGAATCATCGGCAGCAAGCTGCCGCCGGCATCTTGAACTTGCACGAAGTCGACAATGACGAGATTGGCTCCGGCGTTCATATACATTTCGGCTTGAAAGGCGGCATCCTTGGCCGTGCCATTGCGCCAGGCGCCGCCGTGGGTGAAGACCATCACCGGCGCGTTGGGTTTGGCGGTTTTGTAGATATCGAGTTTTTCAATTTCACTTGGAGCCGTAAGCGCGGCGCAGGGGTGGAAATCGTTTCAATACCGACTCGCTGGCGATTTTGCGGCGCGCGGCGAGCAAAGGCTGATTGGGCGCGTAAACGGTCTGGTCATAGGCGTCGTCAAGCCCTCGCTGATCCATGTCGAGCCAGACGAGCGGCCCTTTGACTGCCGACGTTTGCTCATGATGCTGCATGCTATCGGTTGCCATGATTACTCCCTCGGTCACTTTTTATCGAGCTTAAGTTAATGCGTATGCGACGACCTGACTGGCTATAACAATTAGGCTTTGTGAGTGTCAATCAGGCGGCACGATAGTTTGAGACTTAAATGACTCGGAGACTTAAACTACGTTGTTTGAAAACCTGTGATCGTGATTTAGTTGACCGGCAAATTGTTCCCGTGATAGCTGATATTCCAATTTCGATCAGATAGAAAGTTGAGGAGGCACGATGGCAGACGCAGTACTCAAGGAAAAAGATGGCGATGTTACGATCGATCACTCTCAATCGACCCGAAGCGGGAAATCGCCAGACCGATGAAGTCTGGGCGCAGGTGACGGAAATGTTCAACGCCGCATCGGCGGACTCCCGCGCCGTCGTCTTCAAAGGCGCGGGCGATGACTTCTGTCTCGGCCGGGCGGCCATGGGCGCGCCCGGCCCGGTGCTCGAAGCTTATGGTGTGCGGGAGCGGGCCGAGACGATCTTCAATCTCTACGGCTCGTTTCGCAACTGCAAGGCGCCGATCATTGGCGTCGTGCAAGGACGCGCCGCCGGGCTGGGCTGCGCCCTCGCAGCGCTGTGCGACATCACCATCGCCAGCGACAAGGCGAAGTTTTCCTTTCCCGAGATGGCGCATCGGATCATGCCGACGATCGCTTTCTCCGCGTTGGTCGATCGGCTGTCACGCAAGGCCGCAACCTACATGATTTACTCCACCGAGGAAGTCGACGCGCATACGGCGCTCGCCTATGGTCTCGTGAGCAGTGTTGCGCCGGCAAGCGAATTGGACGCAAGCGTTGCCAAACTTATTACTCAGTTCAAGAAAACCCCGTTGCCCGCGCTCCTCGCCGCGAAAGAATACGCCAAGACCGCTTTCGAAATGACCCCTCAGGCTGCAACCGATTTCGCGCGCAACCTGCACGCGACGGTGAACAGTTATTCGAAGATGAAGGAATGAGTCCGAACCACGACGCAAACAAGGCCGGCTACCAGCTGAATAGCACCATCGGGTTTAACACTTTTCTTTGGTAGTCTTTAGCGACTTGCTCTTTTCGCGCTTGTTCTTCCGCGCGCGTATCCCTCTGCGCCGAGGCTGCAAGATCTTGGATATACTTGTCAAAGTCCTGTTGCACTGGCGCTGGAACCGCTTCCAGCTCGATGCGCAAACTGCGCTCTTCGGGCTCGTTGTTTTTCACGTCAAAAGCAGACGTTGGAACAGCGCTGAGGAGAAACACGAGAATAATTGCAAAAATTCCGTATTTCATAGTTTTTCCTCCCACGGGCTAAGAGGAGCAATCCTCGGGCCAGTGGGAACCGGTTGAAATTCCAGAGATTGCGAATTTCTCAGTAGCTCGGACATAGGAGAAATTCCTGCATTGGCCAGCGTAAAAATTCCCCAATACTATTAAAATTGTTGAGTTGGTCGCTATTTTGAGAAAGGGCGACCGCTTGCAGTAAATAATTATTTGAGTCCGAAAAAGCCACGGCCAAACTTGCTGAGCACGGCTTTGCGTAAATCGCGGCTGGTTTCGGCGACTTCGGGAAATTTATCCATCCATTCAAAGGGCCGGCAGGCATCGATGACCGCGCGCGAATTTAAAAACACTTTCGAGTCGGGATGAATCATCGGGTCGAGCGCGCTCGACCAACTGCGGCGCTGGATGTCGATATCTTCTCCAGGATCGCAGCGTGTGGAGAGCGCCCAAACGACGTCGTCGATTCTAGTCGGATCGATATCGTCGTCGACGACGATGGTGAAGCGGTTTTGATAGCCGCCGGAAAAACATTGCGAGGCGATGACGCCGGCCTGTTTTACGTGACCGGGATAGCGCTGCTTGATGGCGACGACGGTGAACTGCCGCGGGCCGGGCTCGTGCGACCAGACGCCTTGGACATCGGGAATGCCGGCTTTCTCGATTTCCTCCCAGAGATGCGCGGAACGTGTGATCGCGCGCAGCAAGGTGAGCGTGTGCGGCGGGCGCGCCGGATTGGCGCAGGAGACGATGGGGTTGTTGCGATGCAGGATTCTTTTGACGCGGATGAAGGGTTCCAAACTTTTCGGACTGGCGTAATAGCCTGGCCACTCGCCGAACGGGCCTTCTTCTTTGAATTCTCCCGGCCGAATTTCGCCTTCCAGAACGATCTCCGCGTCGGCGGGATAGGGCAAACCGGTGATGCCGCTGCGAATGACTTTCGTTGGTGTCCCTCGCAAGCCCCCGGCGTAGTCGAATTCACTGATTCCCGCCGGCACCGGACATGATGCGGCGAACCAATCGAGCGGATCGCTGCCGAGAACGACGTTCACGGGCATCGCTTGGTTTTTCTCAAAATATTTCTGTTTGTGAATGAAGGCGTGCTTCCCGGGACCGATGTAGATGCTAAGCGTGTTATGATCCTGCGACATGATCCGGTAGGTGCCGACATTGATCCAGTCGGAGTCGGGATCTTTGGTGATGACCAGATGGCCCGTGCCAAGGTAACGGCCGCCATCTTTCTCATGTAACAACGGCGCGGGAAATTTTAATAGATTTACGTCTGCATCCGCCTCGACGTTTTCATGCACCGCGCCACTCTTCACTTCCTCCATGCGTAGCGGCGTCGAACGCTTCATGCGTTGGTGATAGATGCGGGTGAATTCCAGCACGTGATCGAATGCTTCGGTGACGCCAAGCGTAAGCGCGATTCTCTTAGGCGAGGCAAAATGGCCGAACAGCGCGCGATAGCCAGGCTGGTGGTCTTTGATGCGGTCGAAGATCAACGCCGGCGGGTAGGGCGGGTGCTCGCGGTAGAGCACGTCGACGACGGCTCCCATCTCCAAGTTCCAGTCAATGTTTTCCAACGTGGTGAGTTCGCCGAGGGCGTCGACTTTGTCGAGCCAATCGCGCAAGCCGTCGTAGTTCATTGAAGCTCCAGATGGAAAAAAAATTAGGCGCAAAGAACGCAAAGAAGAAAAAAATGGACCATGTTCGCTAAACGACGCCGCGTCGTCCCATTGCAGTGTCAATGACTATGAGACGATTCGGCGGACCTTCGCAACGTAAGCGACACGCCGTCTCTGCGAATGTAGATGTGACCGAAGTCTTTTTTCTTGGTCAACTCTTCGATCAAATTCATCAGCGGCCCTTTGGCATTCAGCTTCGCTTTCGGCGCGCCGTTGGTCATCAGCGCATCGACCGCATCCGGACCGGCGTAGACGCGCAGCAAGAGTTCTTCGTCGGAGACGGTTCCACCGAGTTTTTGCCGGACTTGCTGCAAGCTCAAATCGGACGGCGACCAGTTTTGCCAGTCCTTGGCGCGCCGGCGATTCAATATTTTATCTTTGGCGTCGGGATCGATCAGTGAGGGTGCTTCCTTGCCCCAGATGCCGAGCGCGTATTGAATCACCTGGTCGGTGACTTCTTTGTAGCGCTCGCCAACGATCACGTTGATGGCCGCTTGGCTGACGACGAACTGTGACAGCGGCGTAACCATGATCGGATAACCGAAGTCGGCGCGCACGCGCGCGGCTTCTTCGAGTGTTTCGGCGAGCTTGTCCTCTTTGCCGACGAGCTTGAGCTGATGGCGCAGATTGGAAATCACGCCGCCAGGCACTTGATGGCGATACTGCGACTCGTCGTAAGCGAACGGCTTGCCGATCGCCAAGCCATCGCGTTTGGCGATGGCGGTAAAATATTCTACAACGGGTTTAACTGCTTGCTCATCGACTACCGGCGTGTAACCCAAGGCGCGGAGATTCCTCGCCATGTTCAAGATCGACGGCTGCGACGAGCCATTGGCGAGCGGCGGGATCGCCGTGTGCAGCGAGGTGATGCCATGTTTGATCGCTTCGAGATAACACAGCGGTGCCAGGCCGTTGTTGCAGTGGGCGTGGTATTCGACTGCAACCTTGCCGGCGTTTTGCATGATCGCGGGGATTAGCGTTCGAGCGCGCTCGGGTGTCAGCAAGCCGCCGACGTCTTTGAAACAGATGCGGTAGGGACTGATGGCTGCGGCGTCGCGGGTTTTTTGCGCGTAGTATTCGTCGCTATGGCGCGGCGAGACCGTGTAGATGAGATTGACGACGGTGTCCATGCCGATCTGGCGAAGCTCGATAACTTCGCCACGCAGCTCTTCGAAGTCGTTCCAGCAATTCGACGTGCGCGTCATGGTGACGCCGTACGAGACAACGCGTTCGGCGAAAAGCTTCATCGCCGACTGCGGCAACTTTTCCATGGCGCCGGAACCGTGCAGCCCGCCGTGGTTGCGCAGTCGCGTGCGGCGAAAAAGTTTCGTTCCTTCGCGGAGCCAAGTCCAAGGATTTTCCTTGAGCTCGCGGACGTACTTCTTGATCATGATCGAGACGAAGAACTCCATCGACTCGAAACCGATGCGATCCATATCGTGCGCCGCGCCGAGCATGGCGTCGGTCTTCATGCCGAGCGCCCAGAGGCTTTGCTGGCCGTCACGCAGGGTGGTGTCGATGAAAGATATTTCACTCATTGCGAGGAACGGTCCTCATTATGCAGGATGGAGTACTGGAGTCGCCAGTGCACTTCGCTACTTTTTCACCGGCAGTTGTCTGGTCGCTGCAAGTTCTTTCAGGATTGAGTAATCGACGAGCTTGCTGCGGTCGACGGTGGCCGCCCGCTTGTCGACATAGGTCATCATCCTCACCAGATTTTCGATGGCCGGCTCGGGCGCCACCAGATCGACGGTGGCGCGGGCGCGCATTTGTTCGTAACCGTGGTCGAGGGTTTCTCGCTCGTCAGTCTGGATGATTTTTTTGAGAACGTCCGTGGCGCCTTCACGGTTGGTCGTCATGTAATGGGTGGCTTCCAGATAGGCTTTGACGAACTTAAGCCATTTGCCGCGGTTCGCTTTCAACTGGGCCACGGTGACTGTGATCGGGCCGTTCATAAAGGCGGTCTTTTTGGCGGTGACCAGGTGAAAGCCTAGCTGTTTCATTTTCGGCTCGAAGACAAAATCCACCGGCGCCGCGTCGATGCCGCCGCGCATGAGCGCCGCCAGTCTTTCCTGCGAGCCGCCGAGTTGCAGCAAGGTGATATCCTTCGAAGTGTTGAGACCGGCGTCTTCGAGCATGACACGGAGAACTAACGACGATTTGCCGCCGAGGCGATTGATGCCGACTTTCTTACCGCGGAGTTGCGATAGATCATCGACTTTCTCCCGAGTCGCCATCGTATAAGAAACCAAGTTGTCCCAGCTGCCGAGCGAAACCACCGGTACGCCCTGAATGTTTGACTGCACGAGCCCGGTGGGCGCGCCCGACGTCGCATCGATGTCGCCGGAGATTAGCGCTTGATAGGTCGTCGGCTCGCTGTTGATGCGGATGATCTCCGCTTTCAAACCATTTCGCTCAAAGAAACCTTTTTCCTGCGCGATCAAAACCGGAAAGGAAACGGTCGGGAACAAAGGCACGCCGATGCGCACGCGTTCCTGAGCCAAGCTATTGGCCGGCGTGATAAACTTCAGCATGCAGCTCAGAGCTATCCCAATGGCAATCGCAATTATTTTCATCGCACCTCCCAGCGTCTACCCGTAACTGCCGCCGCATTATTATGTGGGCGCCCTACGGGATGCAAGCCGATTTCGCGGCGTCAGCCTCCAGGAACATTTCTTTGGCATGCAGGTTGACAATACCAAGGCGAGCGGTTACTGTTTATCATCTTCATCAGTAAACGGCCTTCTGATAGAGGACAGAATCAGGCTTGAAGGCCCCTGTCAGTCTCTCCTTGCGAACAGATCCTAAAGGAAAATCCGATCAGCGAGCGGTTTAGCAGTTAGCCCCATGTTCGGTAGCCATTAGCAGTTCATTTCTCAGGGTCAAAGACCATAACATTCTCTAATAGGAGGAGAACATGGGTAGTAAATTATACGTTGGTGGTTTGCCGTATTCAGTTACGGGCGACCGCTTGCAGGAAATCTTTTCGGAACATGGCACGGTGGAATCCGCCAGCGTGATTTCCGATAAATTCACCGGTCAATCGCGCGGTTTCGGCTTCGTCGAGATGAGCTCGGCCAGCGAAGCGCAAAAGGCCATCGACAGCCTCAACGGCACGCAGTTCGAAGGGCGTTCGTTGACGGTCAACGAGGCCAAGCCAATGGCGAAGCGCGAAGGCTTCGGTGGTGGCGGTGGCAATCGCGGTGGTGGTGGTGGCCGGGGTAATCGTGACGGCGGTGGCCGGGGTAACCGCTGGTAGTTTTTTCTTTAACGAATTAACTGCAAAAAGGGCAACCATTGGGTTGCCCTTTTTATTTCTGGCTGAATAACATTGCGATAATCTCTGATGGAAAACTTCTTCGCGACTTGTCCACGCGGTTTGGAGCTGCTGTTGGTTGACGAGCTGCGCCAACTCCACGCAGAAAAAATGCATGCGGTGGGCGGCGGCGTTCAATTCGTCGGCGATTTTATCCTCTGCCACCGAGTCAATCTTGAGAGCCGCATCGCCAGCCGGGTGTTATGGCAGGTGGCAACGAGCGTGTACCGCAGTGAGGACGATGTGTACCGCACGGCATTCGCGTTGCCGTGGACGGATTGGTTCGATCCAGAGTGCACGATTCGCGTCGATATTTCCGCGACCAAAAGCCCGTTGACGAGTCTCAATTTCGTTACACTCAAAATCAAAGACGCGGTGTGTGACAAAATTCGTAAACTTTCGAACCGCCGGCCGAGCGTGGACACGCGCGCGCCGGATATTCCGATCCAAGGCCATCTGACCGAGCGCGAGTTTACGCTTTATCTCGACACCACCGGCGAACCGTTGTTCAAGCGCGGCCAGCGCATCGCGACCGGCGAAGCACCGCTGAGAGAAAATCTTGCCGCCGGGATGCTCCGCCTGGCCGGATGGACTCCGGGCGTTCCTTTACTCGATCCGATGTGCGGTAGCGGAACGATCCTATTGGAGGCGGCGCAGATGGCGCTCGACATCGCGCCCGGTATGGGGCGTCACTTCGCGTTCGAGAAATTCAAGAACTTCGATTCTGGGCGCTGGCGCGAACTGATCCAGAAGCGTGGCGCGCGGCGCAAGCCCAGAACGTCGCAAGCCATTTACGGCAGCGATCTTTCGGCCGACGTACTACGCGCGGCCAACGCCAATCTAGCCGGAGCTGGTTTGGCAGAGGTCGTCAGTTTAAAACGCGCCGATGTCTTGGACATCACGGCTCCCGCGACCGAAGGCATCATCGTCAGCAATCCACCCTACGGCGTGCGCCTGGGCGAACAGGAAGCGTTGGCTGAGTTCTATCCGAAACTCGGCGACGTGTTGAAGAAACAATTCAGCGGCTGGCGCGCCTATTTCTTGAGCGCCGACATGCGACTGCCTAAACTCATCCATCTGGCGGTTTCCAAGCGCACGCCACTCTTCAACGGCGCGTTGGAATGCCGCCTCTTCGAGTACAAGATGGTCGAAGGCGGAATGCGCAAGAAAAAATCAGTCGAGTATTCTTCTTAACGTTTGCCATCGGTTGTTGGGTCATGTTCGATCGAAGTCAGGTTAGATAACGGTGCCATCGGCGATGATCGCGTTTTTAATAACGACGACGATGCCGCTGCGAATGACAAAGCCCAATTCCTCGCGGGTGGCTTCCTGGACGCGGTCTCTATTGACGATTTGCACGTTGCGGCCGATGCGCGCGTTTTTGTCGACTATCGCTCGTCGAATTGTCGAGTTCGCGCCTACTCCCAAGGGAATCTTTCCACTCTCCAAAGCGTTCGCGCGTTGCAGTGGTGATTCGTAGTAGTCGGCGCCCATCAGCAGGGCATTATCGATCACACAACCGGTTTCGATGCGCGAGCGAATGCCGATTACCGAACGCTCCACGGTGCATTCTTTAAGTATGCAACCCTCACCGACCATCGATTCGATGACTCGGCTATCGAGCAACTTGGTCGGCGGCAAATAGCGCGAGTGGGTATAGATCGGCGCCTTCTCATCGTAGAAGCTGAAAGGCGGATCGGGTTGATAAGTGAGGGCGAGGTTGGCGTTGTAGAATGACTCGATGGTGCCGATGTCTTCCCAGTAATCTTTGAACAGATAGGCGTGAACATTTTTCTCACTAGCTGAAGCCGGCAGAATTTCCTTACCAAAATCAGTTTGGTCTGGGGCTTGGTTTAATAAATCGTGCAACACCTGCTTCTCGAAGACATAGATTCCCATCGAAGCGACGTAGGGAGACTGCTGCGCTTTGTCAGCGGGTAAGCCAAGAATGGTCGTATCCACCCGCATGGCATTGAGCGCCGGACCCTTAGGTTTTTCGCTGAACGACAGCACGCGTCCGCTGTCGTCTATTTTCATCAGGCCGAAGTCCGACGCGCGCTGCTCATCGACCGGCACGACCGACAGCGTAATGTCGGCTTTGGTATTCCGGTGGTGCTGGATGAATTCCGCGTAATTCATCCGATATAAGTGATCGCCCGACAAAATCAGATACTGATCGACGTCCCATTCGGCGAAGAGTCGCAGATACTTCCGGACTGCGTCGGCCGTTCCTTCAAACCAGCTCGGACTTTCCGAAGTTTGCTGGGCCGCCAGTACCTCGACAAATCCCTGGGAGAAGCCCGCGCCTAACGCGGCGTAAGTGCGCGCAATATGCCGATTGAGAGAGGCGGAGTTGAATTGCGTCAAGACGTAAATGCGCTGAATCTCAGAATTGATGCAGTTACTGATGGGGATATCGATCAAGCGATACTTGGCGCCGAGAGGCACGGCCGGCTTGGCGCGCAGTTTGGTTAGCGGATAGAGCCGGGTTCCGACGCCGCCACCCAAAATAATCGCCAATACTCTTTTCACAAAGGACCTTCAGTCTTGGTAGTCTTTCGTCGGTCTTGACCTAGCGCTTCCTATGCGTCTTTCGCTGCTGAGACTACGCGACGGTGCGCCGCTAAGTCAACCCGATTCGGCGCAGACGTATAGTCAGTAATTCCCGCAGGAGAGATTACCTTCTTCTTTCAGAGTGTGTGAAAAAATCCGCTAAGCAAAGATCGAGCTGCGCAGAACTTCAACTCGTGGAAGCTCTCTTTGCGGCGCGGACCTGGCGCATTTGCGGTGGTCGGTGGCTTCGAGTTATGTAGTGTTTGCGTGGCGTCGATTGAAGGTATTGAGCCGACCTTCGGTAAAGGTTTGACCCGTAGAAAATGCTCGACCGAATCCTCCATCATCTTTGCGACTATGCGCTGACGCTGTCGTATCGCGACCTGCCGCCGGAGGTGACACGACGGACCAAGTTTATTGTTACGGATACTGTGGGCTGCGCGCTCGGTGGGGCCGAAAGTCCGCCAGCCAAGATCGCTAGAGCCGCCGCATCGGAGATAACTTCGGCCGTCCCGTCTACCGTGTTGGTCAGTGGTCAGAAAACCTCGCCGGATATCGCAGCTTTCGTCAATGGTGTAATGATCCGCTATCTCGATTTCAACGACACCTACGCCAGTTCACCGACTTGTCACCCAAGCGACCTCCTTGCTCCCGTGTTAGCCGTCGTGGACGCAAGACACGGCGATGGTAAAGACGTGATCCTCGGAATGGTTTTGGGTTATGAGGTGCTTTGTGGACTCATCGACGCCGGCGCAAACGAGCGCGGGCATATCTGGGATCAGTCGACCTACGGCGTCATCGCGGCCGCGGTGGTGGCGGCCAAACTGTTCGGCCATACCAAGGAGCAGATGGCCAATGCGATCAGCTTGGCAGTCTCGTCTCATATCAGCATCGAGCAAATTAGAAGAGGGCAGATTTCCCATTGGAAGGGATGCGCGTTGGCCAATGCTTCGAGGAACGCCGTTTTTTGCGCCATGCTGGCCGCCAAAGGGATGACCGGACCGGAGGAAGTATTCGAAGGCAAAGCCGGATTCCTGAGTAGCACGGGAATCCGCTTTGATCTCACGCCTTTCGCGGATTCTGCCGACGGCTACCGCATCATGAAAGCACGGTTGAAAGCATTTCCCGCGGGCTATTTTTCACAAAGCGCGATCGAGGCGATTGTTAATTTGCGACCGCAAATTCCCGATCTCGACGACGTTAAAGAGATTCGCCTCGACACTTTTCCCGCCGGTTACGAGGTCATGGGTTCGGGAGAAGCGAATTGGCAGCCAGAGACCCGGGAGAGCGCCGATCACAGTCTGCCCTTCGTGATGGCCGTCGCGCTGATGGAAGGCAACTTGGAGATTCGCCATTACGACCAAATGTATTACAGGCGCGCCGATGTGCGGGCGCTCATGCAAAAAATCAGCGTGCGGATTGGCGAAGAATCCGTTGCCGCCTGGCCGGAAGTCCCCTTGAACATCGTCGACGTCGAGATGAAATCAGGAAAAGTTCTCTCAACGAAAGTGGCTTACCACCTTGGCCATTTCAAACGCTTGATGACCGACGAGCAACAGGAGCAAAAATTTCGGCCGCTAGCAGCGCCGCTGCTGCCAAAAACGCAAATCGACGACCTCCTGGCCTGCTTGCGCCGGTTGGACGAAGTCGAGCAGATCGGCGAATTGATTTCCTTAACGGTGGCGCCAAATTTATCTGCATGACACAACAATCCAAAACCAGGCTGTTTGGAATTTTGATTTTTGATTATTGGGATTTGTTTCGAGATTCGGATTTCGATTTTGATTTTTTGGCTTCCAGTCACGTGCCGGCTGCCAGGAACTCGTCAATGGCACGGTTAACTTCCGCCGGCCTCTCCGCGAAAGGAAAATGGCCGGCGTTCTTAAATTTCAAGTACTGGGAACTGGGCACGGCCTCATGAATCTCCAGTTCATACTCCGGCGGTGCCGCGGGATCGTCGGCGCCTTTTATTAAGAGGAGCGGCGGTTTAAGCTTGTTAATCCGGTCCCTGACATCGAATTGGTCGATAACGACGAAATCACGGTACTGCGATAATGGTCCGACACGACGATGGCACTCCACAAGATGTTCGCGTAGCTCCGGCTCCATAAACAAGAATTGATGGCGCATGGTTTCCAACCATTGCCGGTACACTTCGGGATCCTCCGCGGCCTTCAGGCGAAACTCCAGAGTGCCCGGCCGTCGCTCCCTGGGTCGCATCCCTGTGGTCATCAATACTAGCGCCTTGACCTCATTCGGATAGTCGAGGCCATACTGGAGCGCGATACAACCTCCCAGCGTGAAACCGGCGAGCACCAAGTCTTGCTGTTTGCCTTTGGACCATAACCATCCTCTCAACCACTCCGTATATCGTTCCACATTCACACAGGGTTCTCCCTCCGGATGTCCCGGCAAAGTAGGCGCGAGGCTGCCCGGATAGTGTTTGAGCTGATGGACAAACGAATCGGCGCATCCTCCCGCGCCGGGCCCATGAATAAAAACCATCTGGTTCATATCTTTTCCTTTGTAACAAAGTTAGTCAGGGACCGAATCAATGAAACCAACCCCATGTGCACCGATGTTCGCAAGGCTAGTAATACAATCGAGCGCGAGGCGTCAAGAGCAACTGATGCGATCTGGGATCGCTCAAATGACAAATTGACAAGATCGTTGAAGGCTGGATATAGTCCGGGCGCTATCCATCCCGTTGTTCGAATTCGACCCAATCGAGGTGAACGATGATTCTGCTGCCCGGAAAAATCGCTGGTCGCTTGGTGGCGCTGCTTGTGATGAGCTCCGTTATATCCGCTGCGCATGTTTACGCCGCCGAACCCAGCTCTGCTCTACTCAAAGCGAAAAAGGAGGCTGAAGCCAAGGGATTTCTCTTTGCCGCCAGCCATGACGAAATCGTGAGTAAGGCAAAACAGGAAGGCAAATTGCGCGTCATCGTCTCTCTCGACGCCGGCATTCTCAAACGATTGAGCGAAGGTTTCACGAAAAAGTATCCTTTCATTCAAGTCCAGGCAGACGAGATCCGCGGCATCGACGCTTATACGCGCCAGCTTCAGGAATTACAGGCAGGATTGGCTAAGGGCATCGATGTCAACGAAGTCGACTACGATTATTATAACGATTACCTGCCGCACCTGAAAAGGGTGGATATGTATGGCATGGCCGAGCACCGGGTAATCCAGATGCCGCTGCAGATGGTGGACCCGATCAATCGGAACATCGTGGCCGTCGGCAGCGGCATACAGGTCACAGCTCATCATAAAAAGCTCCTTCCGGCCGACTCGGTGCCCGATACCTGGGAAGGATTCTTAAAACCGGAATTCAAAGACAGGAAATTTACTCTCGGAATTCGTCCCAAAGACGTCGCCGCCCTGGTGCCGGCATGGGGTCTTGAAAAGACTCTCGATTTCGCGCGCAAGTTGGCCGCGCAAAATCCCATTTGGGTCAGCGGCGATACCCGCACCATCACCAGTATGCTTGCCGGCGAGTACGCGCTTTTCTTCGGCCCCAATTACGATTCCGTTCTGAGAGCCAAAAACAAAGACAAGATGGATATCCTGGGACACAAACTCACGGAGCCAGTGATTATCCGGCTTAACGAATCGGAAGGTATACTGGCATCGGCCGAGCGGCCCTACGCGGCGCTGTTGTGGTTGGAGTACGTGGCTTCTGCCGATGGCCAAAAAGTGCTGGAGGACGGCGGGCCCTACGAGGGCTCCGTCTTTATTCAGGGCACTGTGCAGGAGAAAGCTGTGCGCGGAAAAAAGCAATCGCTGGTTGACTGGCGTCACTACTCAAAGATGCCGGAGTACATGAAGCGAGTCGTCGAGGCCTATGGATTTCCACGAGCGGAAAAATAGCTTTCTGGAATGGAATCAAACCAAGACGAGAATCAGAGAAGGACTGCGCGGCACCGGCCTACTTCTTCCACTCCCGCCCGAGCAAACGTAGTATTTCATTAAACTGACGCTGCATCGCGATCATTTGCTCGCGCATGTTCAGCGCGACTTCGGCGCCGGCCAGATTGACGCCCATTTCTTCGATGAGCAGGCGGGCGACGCGGACGCGGTCGACCTGATCGAGCGGATAAAACTTCACGCTGCGGCGGACGATGGGGTAAATGACCTTTTCCTGCTCCAAGCGCTTGACAAACCTGACGTCAACGCCGCAGATTTTTGTCACTTCGGTAATACGCAGATATTTTCGCGGCATTTTTTTCCTCCTTCGCTACAGCCGCAGGTTCTTACGCACGTCATCGCCGTAGGCCCGGTCGATTTTATCGATGACATCTTCGGCAAGTTCTTCTTTCGGCACATGCACCATCAGCCGCAGATACAAATCGCCGGCCGGAGTTTGCCTGTGGGCGGCGACTCCTTTGCCTTTGATGCGCAGCTGTTGACCGCTTTGGGCGCCGACGGGAATTTTCACGCTTATCGAGCCACTGGGCGTCGGCACCTCGACGCTGGCGCCGCGCAGCGCTTCGCCAACCGTGATCGGCACGTCCATGGATAAGTCTCGACCCGAGCGTGACAGTATCGGATGAGGCCGGATGCGCGGCGTTAAAAATAGGTCGCCCGCAGCACCGCCGCGAATTCCCGCTTCGCCTTTGCCGCGCAGGCGAATGCGTTTCTCCGGCTCGGCTCCGGGCGGAATGTTGACGCGAATGGTTTCGGGCCGCGGCACACGGCCGCTGCCGCCGCAGACAGTGCAGAGATCGCCGGGCAACTTGCCGCTGCCCGAACAGCGCCGGCAGGTTTGGCGATACTGCAGCGGCCCCTGGGCGATGGCAACGCTGCCGCTGCCGTGGCACTCGGGACAGGTTGTCGGCGTGCCGCCCGCTTTCGTGCCGGAACCATGACAAGTGTCGCACGTTACCGGTCGCTCAAGCGCGATCGCGGTTTGAAATCCGCGCACGGCGTCGAGAAAGTCGATGTCCATGCTCGATTCGATGTCGGCGCCGCGAGTCGGTCCGGCCGGCGCGCGCGCACCTTGCCGGAACATACCGCCGAGGCCGCCGAAAAGGTCACCGAGGTCGTCCACGTTGAAATTATAACCACCGCCGGCGCGTGTCGATTGCTGCTGCCAGTGCTGGTAACTGCGCGCCTTGTCGGCGTCGAAACCCGCGGCCAGGCCAGCCTCGCCGAATTCGTCGTAGAGCTTGCGTTTTTTTTCGTCGCTCAGGACGTCGTAGGCGACCGAAAGATCTTTAAATTTGCTCTCGGCCTCTTTGTTGCCGGGATTGATATCGGGATGATACTTGCGCGCAAGTTTACGGTAGGCCTTGCGCACGTCATCCTTCGAGGCGCTGCGCTCGACGCCGAGAATTTTGTAATAATCCTGGTCCGCCATCCCTACAAGATAATCATCGAGCGGTGACTTGCAAGTAAATCGAGCAGCGCATGGCGGATGGCTTGTTGCGTTGGCCGGTCAGTGGTGCAGTGGAAAGCTATGGAGGCTGGGTTCAATTGGAATTGCTGCCTGCCGATTCGAGTGAAAATCTTCAACGCGATCGCTTATCGGCTCGGCGTGCGACCGCGTGCGCGCATGCAGGTCTCGAAAGCTGCGGATTTGCCGCCAGCGCCCGCAAGAGCGGCCTGGCGCTCACAATCGGTGGTATCAGTGCGAAAAGTATTTGGCGTCGGATTGGCGCTGCTTGTCGGATTGGCGTTGCTCACTGTTGGAGGGGGCGGCGGCGGAGGGGGCTGCTGGGTGGCACAAGCGGGCAACAAAAACAGCAGCGCCGCAATCAAGCTAAGTTTCATGAGTCGCTCCATCGATGCAAAACTCACTATCATATCGCGCTGACGCTTATCTCTCATCAATTGATATTACCAATTGCCAGCGGCGAAACTAGGCCCGAATTGGGCCAGGCAAACTTTTTTCTAAGTCCGCAAAGGGGGCCGTACCCGAGTCATTGAGCTGTTCAGGCTCACGAGCCCATCGCTTTGCGCAGCTGCACGAAGGCGGCGAGCTGGCCCTGGTTGATCGAGATCTGGCTGTCCTGCGCCAGGAAGAGGGTGCGCTGAGTGTCGAGCAGGTTGAGATAATCGATGGCCCCGGCGTCGAAGCGCGCTTTGGCGATGTCGTACGCAATTTGCGATTCGGCCACGGTGGTGCGCGCCAGCACGGCGCGATCGTTGTTACTTTTAAGCGCGGCTAGTGCGTCTTCGACTTCTTGAAATGCCAGGAGCACGATCTGACGATACTGCACTGCGAGCTCTTTCTGGCGCGCGGTGACATTTTCCAGATTGCCGGTAAGCCTGCCGCCGGTAAAAATCGGCGCGAGCAAGCTCGACGCGATGGAGGTGGCTGCGGCGGCCGGTCCGCCGAAGCCGGCGGAGATCGCTGTATCCAAACCTAGTGTGAGCGAGGGAAAGAAGGCGGCGCGCGCGACACCGATATCGGCATTGGCCGAAAGCAGGCCGGCCTCAGCGCTCTCGATGTCGGGTCGCGCGGTCAACAGAGTGGCCGGCGGCGTTAGGTTTACCGGCGGCATGGAGAGCGTCGCCAGCTCGGCGGTCGGCGCGGAAAAATTCTGCGGCGCCAGCCCGAGCAGGATCGCCAAGGCATTCGCCGTCGTGCTGCGCTGTTCGATCAGCGACGCCAGCGCAGAGCGAAAGGTGTTCACCGCCACGCGCTGCTGGGAGACTTCCAGACCAGAGACGCTGCCCTGGCCGAAGCGCGCTTCGATGATGCGCAGGATCTCTTCGGCGTTTTTGAGATTGAACTCAGCGATTCGGATACGGTCATTGAGGCTCAAAATCTGCGCGTAAAAATTGGTCGCGTCCGAGGTGACGACTAGGCGCAGTGCCTCGCGATCGAACTCGCTCGCGTTGATCCGATAGTCGGCGGACTTCGCCGCGTTGCGATTTTTCCCCCACAGATCCACTTCGTAGCTGATGCTCCCGCCGCCCCGCACCGAAGTGGTGTCGCGCTGATCCTGGAAGGTGCGTGAAGCCGAGCCGCTGGCGCTGGCACTCGGGTAGAGCGGCGCGGCGGCGCTCTTCGCCTGGGCGCGCGCCTGCTCGATGCGATGCAGCGCGGCTTCGAGATCGAGATTCTGCGCCAGTGCAGTGTCGATCAAACGGTTGAGATCGGCGCTGCCGAACTCCTGCCAAAACAACGTAGTGTTCTGTTCCGTAGCGCCAACACCGGCGACGCTAGTCCAGCCGGTGGGCAGAGCCATCTCTGGTCGTTGGTATTTTGGCGCCAGACTGCAAGCCGACAAAGCCAATGAAACGGCGATGGTACTGTGTAAAAAATGCTTTCGCATAAAAATCACCTCACTCAGAAGCTAGAGCAACGACTGGATCGAGCTGCGCCGCTTTGCGCGCCGGCAGATAACCGAACGCCAGGCCGGTGGCGGAAGCGCAGGCGAACGCGAGCGCCGCCGGCGTGACCGAAAATACCACGGTCATGCCGCTATAGCGCAGTACCAGGCCGGCGATCACGCCCACGGCAATCCCCAACAATCCGCCGGCGGCGCACACCACCGCGGCCTCGATGTTGAACTGCAACATGATGTCGCGCATACGCGCGCCGGTAGCCATGCGGATACCGATCTCACGGGTGCGCTCGACCACGCTGACCAGCATGATGTTCATGACGCCGATGCCGCCGACCAGCAGCGAGATCGCCGCCACGGTGCCGAGCAGCAGGGTAAAGGTATCCTGGGTTTCCATCGCGGCCTGAAGAAACGAAGCCATGTTACGCACGCTGAAGTCCTCGGCGTTGTGGCGCGCCTTAAGCAGCGTCTCAACGCGCGCCTGGGTGGCGTCGATGTCTGCGGCGTCTTTGACTTTGATGGTAATGCTGCTCAAGTAATTTTTACCGAATAGCCGCACCAACCCGGTATTGATCGGCACGAATATGACATCGTCCTGGTCGCTGCCGTTGGGCGACGCGCCTTTCTCAGTCATGACGCCGATGACGACAAACGGCACGCTCTTCATCAAAATGTACTTACCGACCGGGCTGTCGCCGTTGGGGAAGAGAGTTTTGGCGACCGTGCGGCCGAGCACGACGACGGCGGCATACTGTTTCATGTCGTCGGCGTTGAAAAACTGTCCTTCGGCTACCGGCCAATCGCGCGCCGTGGGAAAGTCCTCGCCGGTTCCCTGCACTGAAGTCTGATAATCGATATTGCCGAATCGAACCGTGGCGCGGCTGTTGCGCTCGGCGAGAGCGGTTTCGATGTTGGGCAGAGCTTTGATCGCGGCGGCGTCTTCCGGCACCAGCGTGGCGATATCGCCGGCGTTGCGGATGCCGGCGGCGCCGGGGCGGATCAACATTAAATTGGTCCCGAAGGAGCTGATGCGATCGAGGACTTTCTGGCGGCTGCCTTCGCCTACGGCGAGCATGGCGACCACGGCGGCGACGCCGATAATGATTCCGAGCAAGGTCAGCATGGTGCGAAAGATGTTGACGTGCAGCGACCGCCAGGCGGTGACGAGCGCTTCCTGAACGCTCGCCATCAAGCCGACGGCGCTTTCGAAACTGCGATTGTTGCCGCGGCAGTTTCTCTTGCGGTTCGTCGGCGAAGACTCCGGTGTCCTCAAGAATCTGGCCGTCCTGGATGCGCACGATGCGGCCGGCGTGCTGCGCGACGTTCTCCGCATGGGTGATCAGAATGATCGTGCGCCCTTCGGCGTGAAGTTGCTTGAGCAGCGCGAGGACTTCGTCGCCGCTCTTGCTGTCCAAGGCGCCGGTGGGCTCGTCGGCGAGAATCACCGGCGGGTCATTGACCAGGGCACGGGCAATGGCGACGCGTTGCTGCTGGCCGCCGGACAGTTCGGACGGCCGGTGCTCGGTGCGATCACTCAGGCCGAGCCGTTTCAATAGCTCATTAGCATGACTCTTACGTTTATGTTTTGCCAGCCCAGCGTAAACTGAGGGAATTGCGACATTTTCCTGGGCCGTGGCCGTGGCGAGAAGATTATAACGTTGAAAAATAAAGCCAAAAGTTTCGCGCCGTAGCGACGCCAGCTCGTCGGGATCGAGATTCGCCGCTTCTCTGCCGAGCACCTTATAACTGCCGGCGGTCGGGCGATCGAGACAGCCGATTATATTCATCAACGTCGACTTGCCGGAGCCGGACTGCCCCATGATCGCGACGAACTCGCCACGGCGGATCTTGAGCGACACACCGTCGAGAGCGCGTACCGTGGTGTCACCGTTTTTGTAATGTTTCTCGATGTCGCGCAGGTCTAGGATGGTCGTGTTCATAGCTGTGGTCCTCGGTTCAAGCGCGGCTGATTGGCGGCACCGCGCTGCGGATTATTGCCTTGACCGGCGGTCCGGTTAGCGGCGCCGGCGGGACGATTGACGGCGATCCGTTCACCTTCGTTGAGTCCGTCGACGACTTCCGCCTGAGTGCGGCTTTGCAGTCCGACGTGAATGACGCGCTGCTCGCGGCCTTTTGCCGTGATCACTGCGACGCGATAGGCTTTGCCTTTGTCGTTGTCTTCGCGCGCGGCGCGGCGCGTGAGCACCTCGGCGGGTACGATCAAGGCATTTTCCGCCTTGCCGAAGATGAAAAATACCTGGGTTGTCATGCCGGTCATAAGCTTTCGGCCTTCGTTTTTCACGTCGATCAAGACATCGTAGAGCACTACGTCATTGACGATTTGCGGCGTCGGCAATACTTGCCGCACCGTGCCTGGCCAGCGCCGCTCGCTGTTGCCGAGCGTCGTGAAATAGGCCGGCATGTTGGCTTTGATTCGGCTCACATCCGCCTCAGCGACCTGGGCGCGCACGGTCATGAGATCGAGACTGGCAATCTGCAAAACCGTCGGCGCGGTCTGATTGGCGTTCAATGTCTGTCCTTCTTTGGTCGGCAACGTCGTTACCGTGCCGGCCATGGGCGCGTAAATTTTTGTGTAACTGAGATTGGTTCGGCTCGCTTTTAGATTGGACTCGGTTTCCTGCATTTGCGCCGCAATCGAATCGACTTGGGCTTTGGCGACTGCGACCTGGGATTCGGTCTCCTGCAAAGCCTGCTGGCTGACGGCATTGACGGCGATCAGATTTTGATTGCGTTTGAGATTCTGTTCGGCCAAAACCGCCTCGGCCTTCTGCTGGTTTAGCTGAGCACGCAAACTATTTAGCTTGGCTTCCCCAGCTTCGACCTGAGCCTGGTAAACGCGTGGATCGATCTCGGCGAGTAGTTGGCCTTTGGTCACCGTATCGCCGATATCAACGTGGATGGCTTTTAGCTGGCCGGAAACCTGGGTGCCGACGTCGACGTACTGCTTGGCTTCGAGCTTGCCCTGGGAGGTGACGACTTCTTCGATGTTGCCGCGGCTCACAGTGATCGGCTGAACCGCTTCGCCTTGCGAGCTTTGCGCTATGCTGGCGTACCAATACCAGCCGCCGGCGGTGAGCCCCAAGACGGTGATGCCGGCGATAATTTTGTTGCGCGCTGTCTTAAGCCATTTCATAGAGTTTTCCCTTCGTATGGGCGATTGTTAACTGTTAATACGACCTAGCCAACCTAAATCTCCGCAGCGGGCGAAAAAAAAGCGCCGGGATTGCCGGCGCTATTGGAAATGAGCGTTTTTGTGGGGAATTCTACGTTTGGGCCGCTGGCGATGGGCGGCGCAAAAGATCGGCAAAACGGCGCCGTTCCTCGGGGGTCAGGTCTTTGACGGTATTTTTAACCACTTCGGATAATTTCTTTGTCATATTGGCGCGCAATTCGTTGATCTTGGCTTGCTGTCCGTCGAACGCGGCTTCGTCGAAGGGCTCGGCGCCAAGGAGCCGCGCTGCTTCATCTTGAACCTGGCGCATTTGGTTGAATAGCGGCTCGGCGGCGGCGCGAAGTTGCTGAAATCTGTCTCGAATGCGTTTCTGTGATGCTTCGGGCATGTCTTTGATCGCCTGTTCCATGCGCTGCTCTCGCATGGCGCCGCGCTCGAAACGGCGCGGCGATTGTCCGAGCAGCACGCCGACCAGAAGCACGTTTAAAACTATCGACGCAATAAACGCCAGTTTAGTTTTCTGGCTCATAACAACTCCTCGTCGCTGGCGATGTAACTCTGCGCGGTCACAGAACCGGCGTCGCTCATCTGAGCATTGTCCGGTGCCGTGCTGAACCCCAGCATCATACCCAAAACCAGGGCGGTGGCGAGCACGTAGCCCGGTTGCGGCAGGTGAAATTCGGCGAACAATTGGCGCACCGCCTGCCAGAGCGAAAGATTTTGCACCTGCGGCACGGTTTGCGCCTTGAGAATAATTCGCGCCGCGAGATCACGGTGCGCCGGTTCGATGCGTCGTGAACGCAGCATCTGGTCTAATTTTTCGTCTTGGTTTTCGCTCATACGATCCTCACAGATAATTTTTCATACGTTCTTTCAACGTGGTCTTGGCGCGCATGATTAGCGACTGCAGTGCTTTCAAGTTTACGCCCATGGCGTCAGCGGCGTCCTGATTGCTCAAGCCTTCGTCGAAGCAGAGATTCAACGCCGTCCGTTGACGCTCCGGCAGGGCGGCAATTTCCTGCTCCAAAATTCTTTGCTCCTCGTCGCGCAGCATGGTTTGATCCACAGACTCCCGTTCGTCGGCCAAGGGCATTTCTTCGTTGATCGCTAGCGGTCGTTTTCGTTTCTGCCAATCCAGGCATAGATTCACCACGACCCGATAAAACCAGGTGGTAAACTTCGTATTTCGATCGGCCTGCCATTTGCCCGGATCTTCCCATAGTTTGAGAAACGCGTCCTGAACCATGTCCTCCGCTGCCTCTTTGTTTTGCAGATAGCGAAAGGCGAGCCGGTAAAAACGCGCAGTGTGGCGCTGAACCAGCTCGGCAAAGGCCGGGTGGCTGCCGCTCTGAACCAACGCAAGCAGTTCATGATCGTCTTTCTCAGGCCACGGCGCGGGCATAGTATGCTTCTGACAACTTTAAACGTGTGGTGGATCGTTTCGATCATACATCATCCATCTCAGGAGCCAACGTGCTCCATAAACTGCTCCGTTAATCGATGATACGAACGAAGCGCAGAAAGTCTTCGCTGGCCGGCGGCGCAATTGAAAGCTTTCGTCGTGCATCCTGAAATTGTTTAGTGATATCGTGACATTCCGGTGAGCCGGGTGGTGCGCGGCGCGGTTCCATCCATGTCCTGAGCCATCGGTTCTAGCGAATCCGATCCGGCAACCGGTCCCCGATCCAAGCCATAAATCGCTCGGTTCCTGTGGTTGAAGCGGCGGCGAGCGTACACCAGTCAAATTCGCCTGCGTACAGCCGAACGGTTGGATTGAAACCGTGGATTTTCGGAACCCAATCGCGCAGGACGTCGTACCAGGCGCGCCGCTCATCGCGGTCAAATGGTTTGTCGTCCCTGGCGTCGATCTCGCGGCAAAGCTCGCGCCAACGGGGAATAGGGAAGCCCAGTTGAGCATTCGCCGGATAATTGTTTAGGGTGAGCAAACGGGCGCGAGAAAAGTGTTGGTTCTCGTCGAATTCTACGATAAAAGGCGGGTCGGGTATGAAGTAGTCGCAAGGCGGCATTTGCGCGCTTTTTATAAAATCGCGGTGGCCGCGCCAGTCCCCGAGCGCGTTACGGATTTGCTCCAGCCTATTTCCAATAGCCGTGTTCGCGTAGTTTTGTGTGTGAGACGGCCAGGGAAACTGGTGGTTTGCGCCGCAGGCGCCGTAGATGGCGGTTAGCAATTCGCCCACACGCTCTTTACAGGCGCGGCAGTGGGCCGAATGTTCAGAATTCACGATTCACGATCAGATTAAGATACGTCAACAAAAACCATAGCATAACGAGGTCAAAGGAGAAGTTAAAGATGGCGAAGACGGCTTCAATCATCGGCGCAGCGGTTGGACGGGTAGAGGGCGCGGACAAAGTCAGTGGCCAGGCGACCTACGGCGCGGACGTGCATTTTCCCGACGCGCTGTGGGGCAAGATTTTGCGCAGTCCGTATCCCCATGCGCGGATCAAAAGTATCGATACTTCCAAAGCGTGGAAAGTTGCCGGCGTGAAAGCGATCGTCACCGGCAAAGATGAACCCGAGCATTATCAGGGCAAAAGCATTCGCGATATTCCGGTGCTCTGCTGGGATAAGGTGCGCTTCATCGGCGACCGGGTCGCGGCGGTGGCGGCCGAGGACAAGGACGCAGCCGAAGAAGCGATTCATTTAATCGACGTCGAGTACGAAGAGTTGCCCGCAGTTTTCGACGTGCTTGAAGCGATGAAGCCCAATGCGCCCGTGTTGCACGATAACGCGCCCGCCTACGACGGCGCGCCGGCGGACATCATGGCGCCGGCGGGCGGCAACGTGCTTAACAAACTGACCTTCGGCAAAGGCGATATCGAAAAGGGCTTCGCCGAAGCCGATCTGGTGTTGGAGCATACTTTTCGCATGCCGATCCATCATCAAGGTTATCTCGAGCCGCAGTCTTTTCTCGTCAAGATCGATGACGACGGCACGGTCAATGCGTGGGCGTCGACCAAAGGTCCGTTTGGCACGCGCGGCCAGTTCGCCAAGGCGGTGGGTATTCCGCCGAAACAGATTCATCTGCAAGCGGTGCACGTCGGCGCCGACTTCGGCGGCAAGAGCGGCGCGGGCGAGTTGCCGATCTGTTATTTTCTCGCCAAACAGGCCAAGCGGCCGGTGAAGATCGTATTGACTCACAGCGAAGAGTTGACGGCGATGAATCCCGATCACTACACCGTGGTCAAAGTGAAGACCGGCGTGAAACGCGACGGTCGAATGACCGCGCGCTACTTGCAAGCGATCCACGGCACCGGCGCCTACGCCGGCATGAAGCCGGGGCGCGCCAGCATCGGCGGCGCTGGCTCGGCGACGCCGTACAAGATCGACAACAGTTACATGGAAGCTTTGCAGGTTTACACCAACACGGTGCCCTGCGGTTTCTGGCGCGCGCCGGGCGCGATCCAAGCAGTGTTCGCTTCTGAGTCGCATATGGATCTCATCGCCAAAGAATTGAAAATGGACCCGGCGAAGTTTCGCATGATGAATCTGGTCGGCGAAGGCGAAGTAAATGCGCTGGGCAGATCCTGGACCGGCGTGAAGGCGAAAGAAACGTTAACGGCCGCGCTCGATGCGGCGGATTGGAAATCACCAAAACGACCCAACGTCGGCCGCGGCGTGGCGATGTATGAACGTGGCACGGGCGCCGGCAAAGTTTGGGTCAACCTAACCGCTGAACTCGACGGTAGTTTGACCGTGTTCACCGTCGCCGGCGATCAGGGAACGGGCTTGCAAACCGTTCTTTGTCAAACCGTCGCCACGGAAATGCAAGTACCCTACGACCAGGTGCGCTGCCGCATCGGCAACACCGCGGATGTTTCCTATAGCGTCGATGTCGGTTTCGGCGGCAGCCGCTCGACCAATATTAACAGCGCCGCGGCGTTTCAAGCTTCGGCTGAGCTGCGCAAAAAACTCAACGGCCAAGCGGCGACTCTGCTCAGCTGCGCGGAAGATCAAGTGGTTTACGAGTCAGGCAAATTTTCCAGCAAGGGAAGCAGACGCAAGTTGTTGACATTGAGTGAGGTGGTGAATTCGACGAACGCGCCGATGGCCGTCAGTATAGAAACTGAAGTGGCGCGCAAAGGTTCGTCGACATCGTTCATCGCCCAAGTCGCCGAGGTCGAAGTCGATCGCGAAACCGGCAGGGTGAAATTGACTAAATTCGTCAGCGCCCATGACGTCGGCACGATTATCAATCCGCTTGGCCATCAGGGTCAGATCGACGGTGAAGCGATCATGGCGATCGGCTCAGGCTTGATGGAAGAGCTACTCGACGACCAGGGCAAGGTGACGACGACCAATCTCGGCGAATATAAGATTCCCAACATTGTCGACATTCCAAAATTCACAACCGTACTGGTTAAAGGCAACAACGGTCCTGGACCGTACGAAGCCAAAGGCATAGGCGAACACGCCAACGTTACACCGCCGGCGGCGATCGCCAACGCTGTGCAGGATGCTTGCGGCGTGCGGATATTCGACACACCGGTCTCGGCCGAGAAGGTTTATGCGGCGCTGCAAGGCAGGCGTTAGGCAGCTCTGGCAATAGGGAACAGCCATGCACGGGCACCGCACGCGATGCCCGTCTTCGACTTGGCGCAATGGCAGGAGGGATTATGAAGGGCAACTGTTACAGGCGGCGAAAATTCTTGATTCTTGTTTCTGTCTTGCTGAGCATGATCTCGGCGGGCATCGCGCGATCGCAGGACAAGATCAAGATTGCCTATAGTTCGACCGATACGCTCAATCAAATCTGGACCATCCCGCAAGAGATAGGCCTTTACAAAAAAAATGGTCTCGACGTCGAGCTGGTTTATATCGGCAGCACCACCATCGGCATCTCGGCGATCATCGCCCAGGACATTCAAATCGGTAACGCGGCGGGTAGTGGTGTCGCCAACGCCAACGTGCGCGGCGCAGACACAGTGAGCGTCGGCTGCACGATCAATGCTTTGGCCTATGAGTTGGTGGTTCTCGACAGCATCAAAACCGCTGAAGACCTAAAAGGCAAGTCGATCGGCATCAGCCGCTTCGGCAGCGTCTCCGACGTGGCTGCGCGTGAATTACTAAAAGGATTGGGATTGCGGGCGATGGAAGATGTGAAGATCCTGCAAGTGGGCGGCGCCTCGGAGCGCGCTGCCGGATTCAGCCGCGGCCTGATCGCGGGATTCCCATCACCGCCCGGAAATGTCCATCTCATTCCAGGCGGGCTGCCGCATCGCATTCTGGCGAATATGTCGGACCTCAAAACGCCTTACCCATTGCCGTTTATCTGCGCGGTGACGACCAAAAGCTACCTGGCGAAAAATCGTTCGGTGGTGCGCAGAGTCATGATGTCGCTGATCGAAGCGTCACACTATTTCAAGACCAATAGAGAGGGTACGCAAAGAGTCGTTGCCAAATATCTACGCGGCGCGAACAAGGCGTATCTGGACAGCTCCTACGAGTCGACGGCAAAGATCCTGGAGCGTGTCCCGTACACGACACGTGAAGGTATGAAAATCCAGCTCGACGACGCCTTAAAGCAAACGCCGGGTAGCAAGGTGACGGTTGACAGTCTGATCGACGACAGCGTCGTGCGCGAATTGGAAAAGGACGGATTTATCGATCGGGTATACGGCAAGTAGGCATGAGAGTAAAAATAAAGGTGATCACTTCCGCTGACAGATCGGAGGGATGGAGGGTCGCCAGCTTTCGTATTGTATTACTCAAGCCTTCTTTGGAGGAACAATGATAGATCTCTACTACTGGACGACGCCCAACGGGCACAAGATCACGATCTTTCTCGAAGAGACGGGGCTGCTTTATTCGATCAAGCCGGTGAACATCGGCAAGGGCGAACAGTTCAACCCGGAGTTTCTAAAAATCTCGCCGAATAATCGGATTCCGGCGATCGTCGATCATGAGCCGGCGGACGAAGGCGAGCCGTTGAGCATTTTTGAATCCGGCGCGATCCTCGAATATCTCGCGACCAAAGCCAGCGCCTATTTGCCGAGCGACGTGCGCGGGCGCACGGAAGTGATGCAGTGGCTGTTCTGGCAAATGGGCGGGCTCGGCCCGATGCTCGGACAGAATCATCACTTCCGAAATTATAGCGCCGAGAAAATCACCTACGCCATCGAACGCTACACGAAAGAAACCGAGCGGCTTTACGGCGTGCTTGATGAGCGGCTGGAAGACCGCGAGTTCGTCGCCGGTGATTACTCAATCGCCGACATGGCCTGTTATCCGTGGATCGTGCTGCACGAACGGCAGGGCCAGGATCTCAACGAGTTTCCCTACCTGAAGCGCTGGTTTGAGACGATTCAAAAGCGACCGGCGGTGCAGCGCGCCTACGACCTCGCGAAAACTATTAACGTCGGCTCCGCGGGGATGACCGAAGAGGGTAAGAAGATATTGTTCGGGCAGAGGCGGCGGAAGAAGTAGCAAAGGAGCAGAGGTCATTTCGCGGTGCAGCGATTATTGGAAATATAATTCTAGTGTTGGCGCTCTCGGTGCTTGTCGCGCGATTGGCGCACAAGAACGATCGCGTTGTAGTTATTTAGTGTAAGTAATTTTCGGACAGCCTTTCTGATTTTCCTTCTCTTTTCGAAATCGCCTTCAACTTCCAATCGAGCTTTTCCAGGAACTTACCGATAGTCAGCCGGCGCATCGATTGTCGGTATAAGAGTTGCTCAGCGATGGAGTTGCGGCATGTTTACGAATAACTGCCGACTCCACAGAGATACGCTGGTCCGCGGTGCGATCCTGTGGCGCATGTAAGAGGCCTGGGAGGGGAATCATGATGCAGAAAGATTACGTGGCAAATCAACAGAGCGGCGATGACCCATACTCTAAGGAGGAAACGCAACGCTGGTTCGGCCAAAACGACGTGCTCTGCATGCACGAATATTTGCACGTCTATCAAGGCAAGCCGAATTACACACCGGAGCGAAGATTAATGGCGGCGGTGCTGCGCGACGCCATCGATTGCTACACTACTGATTGTTTTACTGTGAACCGGCACAAAAAGAGAAGCTACCGCGAAGCGGAGGAATGGTTTTTCAGCGGTGACGATCACGGCGTCTTCAGTCTTTACAACGTGTGCGGGATTCTCAACATTGACCCGGGCTACATCCGGCGCATGCTGGTGCGTTACAAGGAGGAAAATGTTTCGGGTGTCAAGCCGGGAGAGATCAGCCCACAGCGCCAGTCAAACATCGAGTTGGCGTTGGCTTCCTAAGCAAGCTCAAGCCGCTCAAAGGTCTTTATAGATCGGTCCCTCAGCGTCGTGTGAAGCGCTGCTGTACGTCCGCGCCAATCTGCCGTGCCGAGCAATCGGCGCTCCTATCTAAGGCACATTTTCGATCATGCTGTTTCCGCATGGATGCTACGGATAGTTGCCGGCGTATCTTTCTCCGGTTTGAAACGATAAAGCTGATGACGAAAGGGAGCGGCTGAGGTTCTCTGACTATTTAGCCCGGTCTGGCTGGCTGTTCCGGAACTCAGTCAATTGGGTCGATATTCAAAACAAACTCCTCGTGCGGATACAATGACCGATCGCAAAATCTGCGCTAAAATTAATTTTGTCCAAGAGTCAGGATTGCTTAGGAGAACTTGCTTGATCGAATCATTGCTGTTGGCGGTAACCCGAGTCTCGACGATGTTGGGTGATAAGCCGTTGACCGGCGCCACCGGTTTTTTCTTCCAACGCGATGACCGGTTATTTTTAGTGACCAGCCGTCATGTCGTATTGGATGAGGCGAGCAATCACCGGCCGGACCGGCTCGACGTCGAGCTGCACATGGATTCCAACAACGTAGCTGCGGTGTGTCAGTGGTCGATGCCGCTGTACGGCGGAAACCAACCACTTTGGCGCCAGAGTGTCGACTCCGGCGGCAGCGTCGACGTCGCCGCCGTGGAGATTCAACGACCAGCATTGCCCGAGGCGATCGTTCTGTCAGCCTTTACGCCGGCTCATCTGGTCGCCGAATTGGATCAAGTCGAAGTGGGAACGCCGGTGCTGATCGTCGGTTTTCCCTTGGGGTTTCATGACAACTTGCATCACTTGCCGGTGGCGCGCCAGGCGGTAATCGCTTCCGCGTTCGGTATTCGTTTCCAAGGCCAAGGCTATTTTTTGACCGACGCCAGAATGCACCGCGGTACCAGCGGTGCGCCCGTCGTCGCGCGTATGACGACCGAGCGTTCCGGTCGCGGCGAACTCGCCTGGATGCTCTTGGGCGTGCACTCGGCGCGCATGGACTTGGCCGACCGCGATGTCGCTCAGGACGAGCGCTTGGATCTCAACTGCGCCTGGTATGCCGATGTTCTGCTGACGCTGACCCAGTAGAGCGGGGTCACACTGTAGAGAGCGCAACGAGGGCGCAATGAGTTGCTAGAGCGGTTCGACGGCCACCTTGACCTCCAGAGTTTGCTCGCCGCCGCCGTTGATGATACCGCGCAAAGGCGTCACGTCGGAGAAGTCGCGGCCCCATGCGAGGGTGATATGCTCCCACGATGGCACAACATTGTTGGTCGGGTCGAAGTCGATCCAGCCATTTCCAGGGACAAATAGTGATACCCACGCGTGGGACACGTCGGCGCCGGCGCGAGGTGGCTTGCCGGGGGCCGGGCGCGTGAGCAAATAGCCGCTCACGTAACGCGCTGCCAAGCCGCTCGAACGCAAGCACGAGATCATCAAATGGGTAAAGTCCTGGCACACGCCGCGCTTCTGCTCGAAAAATTCCATCACCGGCGTGGTGACGTTGGTCGCTGCCGCATCGAATTTAAACTCGCCGTGAATTTTCGCCATCAGCGCTGTCGCCACTTCCAGTATCGGCCGGCCCGGTTCAAAACAATCGCCGGCATAGGCTCTAAGAGTACGTTTCACTCGCACGTAAGGGGATTCGAACAGAAAGTGCGTGGCATCGAGCATCGCTGGCTCGGGATGCCAGCCGGCGCGGTAGGCAAGGCCGTCGCGAACGGATTCCCAGGCAGGCGTTTGTGCTGGATCGATCAGCGGCCGTTGCGCCACCGCCACGGTCGTTCGGGCGATGATATCCAAGGTGGTGTGCGCCGCTTCGATGGCGATCTCGGTCACTGGATTGCCGAAGGCGTCGATCATTTTGCGCTGTTGCGTCGGCGTCGGTTTGATGGCCACTTCATGGTCTTGGATCGGTTGGTAGTCCAGCGGCCGCGGCGTCAGATGAAGCTGCTGATGCGATAGCATCACTGGCTCCGAGTAACGGTACGCGGTGTAGTGTTCGACCCGATAATGGCGCGCGCCGTTTTGACTCATGCTGCTACGTTCGTCTGTGGGCGTTCGCCGGCGTGGATGAAAAAGCGATGGGTGAGCTCGTCGGAGAGTCCGTAGGCGCAGCGTTCACAAGCCGCCAAAAGCGCGGCGAGAGGTTCGCCTTGGCGCATGCGCAGATTTTCCAATTCGGCGACATCGAATCCTCTGAGCGCCTGCAACAGCGAGGCCGGATCATTGACCGGCCGAAATTCCAGCCGCGCCCAGACTTGTTTCAGATGGTTGTAGAGCGCCGCCAGCTGAAAACAGACCGAGTGCGGATTCTGCTCGTCGAGCACCAAGAGGTCGAGAACCGGCAGCAGTTCGGGGTGACGCTGGTAGCGCGCCCGATAGGTCATGCTGACGTTGCCGATTTCCAATAACGCCCCCAGCACGGCGTCGCAATCTTCGTCCGGCAGCCCGAGCACATGGGTCGCCGCCGAGCTCAAAAACGCCATGCGCTCCAACTGTCGCCCCATGACGAGGAAGAGCCAGGCGTCATCCCGGGTCATATCGTCAAAGGCGTAGCCGGCGAGCGCCGTGGCAACGGGAATCACGCGATCGAGAACGGTCAACGCTGCCTCCAGACTTTGCGCCACCGGCTCGTGCGCATGGGCGAGCCGTTGCACAGTGCGCCAATGATCGAGCGACATGCGCTCTCGAAGTTGGGTGGCGCAGAACAGCAGCCGGCCGGTGTTGGCGGGAATGCCATTTTGAACCTTCGGGTCGCCCACCGCCGCTAGCACCCACTCCGGGCCAACGTTGAGCGGCAGTTTTTTCTTCGCCGGCGGCGGTGCGTTGCCGTTGGCGACCGGCTCGCGCAAGCGCGCTTTATCCGATAACAGGGTCAGCACCTTGAGCGTTGGCAAATGCGCCGGATCGCTTTCGGTAAGGCGTTGACCGACGGCCCGCAACAAGCGTCCGATATTTTCGATGCGCTCGGCGTAGCGCCCCATCCAGAACAGATTTTCCACCGCGCGCGACGGCGAATAGAACCCGCCGCGCACGAGATTGCGGGCGCCGAGGCGCGGCACCAGCAGCGATTGCCACGGCGTCGCGCCGGCGCCTAGCACCCAAACATCTTTGCTTGATCCGCCCCGTTGCATGGTGATGACTTCGATGGCCGACTCGGGAGCGACGCGGGCGAGCCCACCGGGCATGACGTCGTAGCCGTTGCCGTTGGCGGTCGCATAAAGCCGCAAGCCGACGACCCGTGGTTCGAACTGCTGGGTCTCGTTCGACCAGGTGGGCGCCTGAGACAAGCGCACCCATTCCTGAGCGACAAAGGCGTGGGGCGTCGCGCGCATTCGTTCCGCCAGCGCTGCGCGCCCGGCGCTATCTAAATTATGGCCGAAAGTCGGTTCGAGTTTCATCGAAGCGAAGGCCGGTTTGATGACCAGTTCGGGAAGTCGGTCGATCGCATGCTTGAGCGCCGGCGCTTCGCCGCACCACCAGGTCGCCACCGACGGCAACGCCAGAGGCTCGCCGAGCATCCGCTCGCAAATGGCCGGCAAGAAGCCGAGTAGCGCCGGCGACTCCAGCACGCCGGAGCCCAGGGCATTGGCAAGCAGCACGTTGCCGGCGCGCGCCGCCGAGATCAAGCCGGCGACACCGAGGGTCGAATCGGTGCGCAACGCGGCTGGATCGCAGTATTCGTCGTCCAAACGGCGCACCAGCGCGTGCACGCGCTTCAAACCTTGCAAGGTTTTCAGATAGACGCGATTGTCGCGCACCGTCAGGTCCGATCCTTCGACCAGCGGGTAACCCAGATAGCGGGCGAGAAAAACATGCTCGAAATAGGTTTCGTTGTACGGCCCCGGCGTCAGCAGGGCGACCAGCGGCGCTTCGCCATCGGTGGGCGCGAGCGCGGCAAGCTGCTGTTGCAGGGTGCGGAAAAAATTCGCCAATCTTTGCACCCCGAGAGAGCGAAAAATGTTTTCGTACAGGGGCGTCACGATGAGCCGGTTTTGTACCGCGTAACCCGCCCCCGAAGGACCTTGGGTGCGATCGCCGATCACCCACCAGCGGCCATCGGGCGAGCGGGCGAGATCGCAGGCATAGAGATGCAGGAAGGTTCCGCCCGGCGGCTCGATGCCGCGGCAGGGCCATAAATAATTGTGATGACCGTGAATGATCGCCGGCGGGATCAACCCTTCGGCGAGCAGGCGATTGGCGCCGTAGAGGTCGGCGAGCAGGCGATCCATCAGGCGCGCGCGCTGTTCGACGGCTTTGGCGAGAAATTGCCATTCCTCCGTCGCAATCACCAACGGCAATAAATCGACTTCCCAAGGGCGGTCGGTTCCCTTGGGATCGCCGTAAATGTTGTAGGTCACGCCATCCTGCTCGACGGCACGGCGAATCGTCCCGGCGCGGCGCGACAACGCCGTGCGGCTGGCGCGCCGCGCCGCTTGGGCCAAGCGCGCCCAATGCACCCGTGGGCGTCCCTGAGGATCGAAAACTTCGTCGTAACGATCGGGCGTGGGAAGATAATTCATTAACGCTTTTGAACGGGCCATGGGCCAAAATGTTGCTTTAGAGTTTCGATCGATAATCCTCGCGCTGCACGGTCTCCGTTGCTCTTGCCATGCGAAGGTAGGAGTGACCCGGCGGTCGCCCTAGATTTTACGCAAATCGAGGGTGAAGGGAAACTCCGGGTCGATGCGCGCCTCGTCGATTTCCATAATCCCCGGCGTGTGACCGATGCGGGAAAACCGTTCGAGTCGACGGCTCTCGGCTTCGAAGGCGTTGACGGGAAAGACCTCATAGCTGCGGCCGCCGGGGTGCATGACGTGGTATTGGCAGCCGCCGAGGCTGCGCTTTATCCAGCGGTCGACGATATCAAAAGTTAGCGGCGTGTGCACGCCGATGGTGGGATGCAAGGCCGAAGGCGGCTGCCAGGCGCGATAGCGCACGGCGGCGACGAATTCGCCGACGGTGCCGGTCGATCGTAGCGGCAGCGCTACTTCGTTGCAGGTGATCGCGTAGCGATCCGGCGGTAGTCCGATGACTTTGACTTGAATTCTTTCCAACGAGGAGTCGACGTAGCGCGCGGTGCCGCCGGCGGCGCCTTCTTCACCGAGCACATGCCACGGCTCAAGGGCGGCGCGCAGTTCCATTTCGATGCCACGCGCGGCGAAGTCGCCGTATTTAGGAAAACGAAATTCAAAGTGCGGCGCAAACCACGCTGGATCGAAGCTATAGCCGGCTTGATTCAATTCCGCGATCACGTCCTCGAAGTCGAGCCAGACAAAATGCGGTAACAGAAAACGGTCATGCAGTTCCGTGCCCCAGCGCGCCAGACGCGGCGGCGCGTAGGGCGTTTCCCAAAAACGCGCGATCAGCGCGCGGATCAGTAACTGTTGGGTCAGACTCATGCGCGCGTGCGGCGGCATCTCGAAGGCGCGCATTTCTAACAACCCCAAACGTCCGGTAGCGCTGTCCGGCGAATAGAGTTTGTCGATGCAGAATTCGGCGCGATGAGTATTGCCGGTGACATCAATCAGCAAATTGCGCAGCAGCCGGTCGATGAGCCAAGGCGGGCAATCCTTGGCGTCCGCGCGCCGCTCCATCTCGCGAAACGCCACTTCGAGCTCGCGCACGGAGTCGCTACGCGCTTCATCGATGCGCGGCGCCTGGGAAGTCGGCCCGATAAACAGCCCGCTGAAAAGAAACGACAGCGACGGATGGTTGTGCCAGAAGCTCAACAAACTACGCAACAGATCCGGCCGCCGGAGCCACGGCGAATCCGCCGGCGTGGCGCCGCCGAGGGCGAAATGATTGCCGCCGCCGGTGCCGGTGTGGCGGCCGTCGAGCATGAATTTTTCCGTCGACAAGCGACAGGCGCGCGCCGTTTCGTAGAGGAAAGTCGTGCGCTCGCTCAGCTCATCCCAGTTCGACGACGGATGAATATTTACCTCGATCACGCCCGGGTCCGGGGTGATGCGAAAATTGGCCAGCCGCGGGTCGCGCGGTGGCTCGTAGCCTTCCAACATGATCGGCTGGCGCAAGGCTTCGGCGCTGGCTTCGACGGCCGAAACGAGCTCGAGATAATCTTCCACCGAATTCACCGGCGGTATGAAAATGTACAACACCCCGTGGCGCGGCTCGGCGCAGAGCGCCGTGCGCGAAATCCAGGCCGCGCTCTCGTGCTTGGCGGGCGCACGTTCGGTTGGGCCGCGATTTTCCGCGCCGCCGCTAGGCCTTTCGCCAGCCGCGGACTTCACTGCGCCGAGCTGAAAACGGATTTGCGCATGAGTGGCAAGGGGCGGGAACGGCTGGGTTGGATCCGGTGGAAAAATATCCGGGTAGTCGTTGGCGCTGGTCCACGGCAGCGAGTCGAGCGGCAGGCGGTAGCCCATGGGCGAGTCGCCGGGCAACAGATAACAATGCTCAGAGCGCAGAAACCAAGCGCCGCTGCGCCATCGCCCGGTCGCAAAGTCGCGCGCCACCGGCAGCGCGTGACCGACGATTTGTTTTAGCCCTTGAGTCAGCACACGCATAAGCCGTTGCCGTTCGAGCGCATCTTCGAGCCGAGAGTCGAAGGGATCGACATTGGCCGGCAAGCGGTGCTCGCGCCATAGGTAGTAAAACAGATCCTCGTAGGCGGGGAAAATATGTTGTTGGTCCAGGCCGAGCCGTTGGGCGACAGCGCGGAGAAAGTCCTCAGCCGTCGTCGCCATCACCTTGCCGGGCTGAGCCTCGTCGGCGATCAATGCTGGGTCGCGCCAAATCGGCTCGCCGTCGGCGCGCCAAAAGCAGTTGAGCGACCAGCGTGGCAACGGCTCGCCGGGATACCATTTGCCCTGGCCAAAATGCACCAGACCGTGAGCGCCGTAGCGGCTGCGCAGGCGATGATACACCTCGGCTGCCAGCCGTCGTTTGTTTGGCCCGAGCGCTGCCGTTGTCCACTCTTCGCCCTCGGAATCGTCCATCGAGATAAAAGTCGGTTCGCCGCCCATAGTTAGCCGGACATCGTTTTTCTTAAGCTCGATATCGACGGCTTGACCGAGTCGATCGATGGCCTGCCACTGTTCCTCGCTGTAGGGCTTGGTGACGCGCGGCGCTTCCCATATCCTGGTGATCGACATTTCATGGGAAAATTCTACTTGGCATGGGTCAACATGGCCGGTTACCGGAGACGCCGATCCCGGCTCGGGCGTGCAGGCGAGCGGCAAGTGGCCTTCACCGGCGAACAATCCTGACGTCGCGTCGAGACCGATCCAACCGGCGCCGGGCAAGTACACTTCGGCCCACGCGTGCAGATCGGTGAAATCTTTTGCCGGACCGGCAGGCCCGTCGAGGGATTTCACATCGGCGGTGAGTTGGATCAAATAGCCGGAGACAAAACGCGCCGCCAATCCTAAATGGCGCAGCAGCTGCACGAGCAGCCACGCCGAATCGCGGCACGAGCCCGACCCCTTGGCGAGAGTTTCCTCCGGCGTTTGCACGCCGGGTTCCATACGAATCAAATATTTGATGTCGCGCGCCAATCGCGCGTTCAAGCCAACGAGAAAATCGACGCTGCGGGATTTCTGCCGCGGCACCGAATTCAAATAATTTTCAAACAACGGCGTGAGCGGTTCACGTTTGCAGTAGGGCGCGAGCTCGTTGCGTTGCCAGGACTCATATTCGAAGGGGTAATGCTCGGCATGGGGCTCAAGAAAAAAATCGAATGGATTGATCACCGCCATCTCGGCGACTAGATCGACGCCGATGCGAAATTCGTTCGTCGGGTGGTTAAAAACCAGGCGCGCTAAATAGTTTGCCTGGGGATCTTGCTGCCAATTGATGAAGTGCTCGTTGGGTAAAACCTGGAGCGAATAACTGAGGATGCGCGTGCGGCAATGGGGCGCCGGCCGCAAGCGCAAAACTTGCGGCCCAAGATTGATGACACGGTCGTAGCGGTAGTGGGTAACGTGATGGAGCGCGACGTGGATGGACATGATAGCGAATGTGTCGACGGACGAACATGTAATCTAGAAGATGAGCCGACCGGGATCAAGCGGCGACCGTCGATGGTAGCGACGGCAAAATCTTCGCGCCAAAGCGCATAGGAGCAAGATTTGTTCCTCGGATGAATTATCTTTTTAAAACCGATTCATGGCGAATCCATTTCGCTGAATCGGAAGTGCCAATTAATCGATCAGAGAATGCATGTTTTTGTAGCACTACGGCTATTCGCAAGTCATGCGACGCACCGTTCGAGAACGGTTATGCGACGATGGCCGAAAGTTTGGGCTCGTAGACTGGCATAATCATTGCGCGTAAAGTTCCAACAACCTAGAATCGAGTGACGGCATCAAGGTTGATTGCGCCGGTTTGCAACGGCTGTTCATGAGGGGAGCGATGGCCATGGCGATCGAATCTAGTTCAACTGAATCGAAACGTGTCGGCATTGTCGTCGGTGGTGGCCCGGCGCCGGGAATTAACGGCGCCATCGGTGCGGTAACGTTAGAAGCCGGCAACCGGGGTCATGAGGTGGTCGGCATCTATGACGGGTTTTCTCATTTGATGGCCGGGCGCACCGACCGCATCAAGCAACTCGATCATGACGACGTTTCGCGCATCCATTTCGAAGGCGGATCGATTCTCGCTACTTCACGCGCCAACCCGACGAAGAATAGCGCCGATTTGGCTCAGGTCGTAGCTTCACTAAAAACTCTCGGTATTCGCTACCTCGTCACCATCGGCGGCGACGATACGATGTACGCAGCGAGCCAGGTGGCGAAAGCCTCGGCGGGAGAGATTCGCGTCTGCCACGTGCCGAAGACCATCGATAACGATCTGCCGCTGCCTGGAGAAACGCCGACGTTTGGTTTTGAAACGGCGCGCCAGTACGGTTTCGAAATCGTCCATAACTTAATGGAAGACTCGCGCAGCACCGGGCGCTGGTACTTCGTCGTCGTCATGGGGCGAACCGCGGGACACCTGACGCTCGGCGTCGGCAAAGCCGCGGGCGCTACGTTAGCCGTGATCCCTGAGGAATTTCCCGGCCCTGTCCATCTTGAAACGATCGGCGATATTCTCGAAGGCGCAATCCTCAAGCGCCAAGCCCTTTGGGCGCGCAGTGACGGCGTTGCGCTGATCGCCGAAGGTTTGCTCGAACGGATGCCGGAACAAGAGTTGACAGCGATCGACGGCGTCCAAATCCAACGCGACAGCTACGGCCATTTGCGCTTGGCGGAGCTTGATCTCGCTTATATTTTAAAGACCTTCGTTGAACGTCGCTTCGCGGCGCGGGGCCAGAATCTGACCATCGTCCATAAGACCGTTGGTTACGAGCTGCGCTGTGCGCCGCCAGTTGCCTTCGATTGCGACTACGTCAAAACTCTCGGCTACGGTGCGGTCGAGTTTTTGCTCAACCCAACTGCGCTGACTGCAACCTTTGACGGCGCCCTGGTTTGTATCGTCGATGGCGAATTGCAATATCTCAAATTTGAAAATCTCCTGGACGCCAAGACCAAAAAGACTTCGGTGCGCAGCGTCGATATCACTAAGCCATCATACAAAGTCGCCCGCGAGTATATGATTCGCTTGGAGCGGGAAGATTTTGAAATTCCCGGACGCTTGGAGCAATTGGCGCGGGCTGCCTCCAGCAGTGAAATCAACGTGTCTACGGAAGTATTCAAAAAACAATTTGCCCACGTGGTGTACGAGCTGCGTGGCGGGCTTTAACGCAATACCGAGAGTCGCTTAATCGTTTGCTGTTGGGCTAGAATTGGCGCGGAAGTCCAGCCCTAAAATATTCCTGGGTAAAACTGAGCGGTCATTCAGCCAAGGTGCGGATTTCAGCGTCAGCGCGGCGCAATCGCGTTGATAATTCTCTGGCGATGTTGAGAATTAGCTTGTGCTTGATCTGAGGGTGTTCAAGCGCAAGCGCATTAAGTTTTTGCGTGGACAGGATGTAGCAGACCACTGGCACATCGGCGACGACATCGGCGGAGCGGGCGCGGCCGTCAAGCAACGACAGCTCGCCAAAGGCCAAGCCGGGGCTGATGGAGCTCAAGCGTTTCTCCCGCGCTCCAGTTGTCAGTTTGAGATAAACGCTCACGGTGCCGGCGGCGAGCAAGAAGAGCGAGTCGGCCGATTCGCCTTCGCGGATGATTTTCTCCCTGGCGGCGTAGGTTCTTTTTTCCAACACCGATTCGAGCAAGGCGATCTCTCGGGCGTCCAAGCTCGCGACGATGTTCATCGCTGCAACCGGCACCGGCTCGTCGATGCGGGTCATGGGCGGACGATCTTCGAGAATCAGCTGGGTTTCGCACCACTCCAAAGCCGAATCGCTATCGGGAAAGATGTCCACCGTTTCCCAAGCATTTGGGTCTGGCATTCGTTTCGAGTCGGTTTGCGGCAGATGAGCGACAATGAGTTTTTTGCCTTTGTCGGCGAGGGTGGCGTTCAATTGCTCCAACAGCGTCTGCGCGCATTTATCCATTTCCAGAACCCGCTTGAAATCAAAAATTAGATACTCCGCCGAATCGATATCGGCGGTGAGCTGGCGCAACAGTCGCTCCATGGTCGCGAAAAAAAGATTGCCCTGTAATTCGTAAACGCAAATCGCCGCGGTCTTGCGGTTCAGTATTTCCTGCTCGGTATTGCCGCGCAGAAGTTTCGAGCGCACGGCGTCGCCGCGGTAGGTGTTGCGCACGGCGACCGAGGTGGTTGAGCGGATATCGAACATATGCAGCTTGAATCGTTCGGAAATATCTTCGCAAACTTGAATGCCCCGGCAGCTGTTGCCTTGCTCGTCGAGAAGCGGCGAAAAGGTTCCGATACCCAATTGGCCAGGTAGCGCCGCGATAATGCCGCCGCCAACGCCGCTTTTGGCCGGTAACCCGATACGATAACTCCATTCGCCGGAGTAATCGTACATGCCGCAACTCTGCATTATGGCGAGGACGTTTTTCACGTAGCATTCCTCGATCGCCCGCGCCCCGGTCAACGGATTGACCCCGTTGTTGGCGACGGTGGCGGCCATCACGGCCAAGTCGCGGGCGCTGACCAGGATCGAGCATTGCTCGAAATAGAGCTCGAGATGTTCATCGATGGGCTCGGCGATCATTCCGGCATTGAGCTCGAGGAAACCGATGGCCCGATTGCGATGGCCGGTGGCGCGCTCTGAGCGGTATACCGCGTGGTCGATCTGCACCGGGCGGCCGCATAAATCGGAAAATTTTCCCAGCAGGCGCTCTAAGCGCTGTTTATGGTTTTCTCCCTGGATTAGCGCCGTCGCGGCGATGGCGCCGGCGTTGACCATTGGATTGAACGGCCGGTTGCCCCGTTCGTCGAACACAATCGAGTTAAACGCTTCGCCGCTTGGCTCGACGCCAATTTTTTTCAGAACCTGTTCCACGCCGTGATCTTCCAAAGCGAGGGCGTAAACAAAGGGCTTGGAGATCGATTGGATGGTAAATAACTGGCGCGCATCGCCGACTTCGTAAATCTCGCCGTCGGCGGTCGCGAGCGCGATACCGAACAGCGCCGGATTCACCTTGGCCAGCTCGGGAATATAGGACGCGACCTTGCCGCTGAAATTCTCGCGATACTCGCGGTAAATCTCAAACAGAGCAGAGTGAATCGGCGAGAAATTCGACTCGACGTCGTCGCTCTTCAGTGCTGGTTGATAGCGCATCGGGTGCTTATGTCGTTAGAGTCGAATCCTGATCTATCGTCGACTCCTTTCAGGGTTCGACACCGTTGTAGGCGTTGCGCACGTATTGCAGCACCATGCGCTGGGTGTGAAAGAACGAGCCGTTCAACGCGATCGCCGAGCGCCGGATTTCTGTGTAGGCTTCCGGCTTGGCGTAATATAAGCGGCAGAATGACATCTTCCAATTTGTCGTAGAGCGAATTAGCCTCGGCCAGCGTATCGGTTTGGCCCGCCGTCGTTTGCGCCGATCGCCCAACCGGTCACGCCCTCGACGTGGCCCTCGATCCACCAACCATCTAAAACGCTGAGGCTCGGCACGCCATTGAGCGCGGCCTTCATGCCGCTGGTGCCGGAGGCTTCCAGAGGTCTTTCAGGCGTGTTCAACCACAGATCGACGCCGGCGCAGAGGGCGCGGGCCAGATCCATATCATAATTTTCCAAGTAGACGACGCGCAGCACGCCTTTCAGTTTTTCAGAAAATTCGAAAATGCGCCGGATCATCGCTTTTCCCGCTTCATCGTGGGGGTGCGCCTTACCGCTATAGATAACCTGAAATGGCCCGGCTTCCTCGGCGATCGATCGCAGCCGCTCAAGGTCGGTAAACAACAAATCGGCTCGCTTATAGCCGGCCGCGCGCCGGGCAAAACAAATCGTCAGGACATTTTCAGCGAGATGCGCTTTCGTCCGCTGGGCGATCTGGGCCAACATTTCGCGTTTGGCGAGCACATGAGCCCGTTGCACGTCGGCGAGGGGGATTTTAATCGCATAGCGCAAATAGAAATTATCGCGCCGCCATTCGGGAATGAATCGGTCGTACAGATTGCGAAACGGCGCCGCGGTCCAGGTCGAGCGCATGCACGCCATTGGTGATCGAATCGATGGCATAATGGGGAAACATGTCGCGGGATATTTCGCCGTGGCGCATGGCGACGCCGTTCACATAACGCGACATATGCAGCGCCAGATAGGTCATATTGAGCATGCCGTTATCAATGCACTGCAGCTTTTCCAAGGCGGTCAAGCGTTCGGCGCCTAAAACCTCGCGCACAAGGTCGACGGCAAACTGGTCATGACCGGCCGGCACCGGAGTGTGAGTGGTGAATACGCTGCGTTGGCGCACCGCCTCGCTATCGGTTTCCGTCACCGCGGTCAAATCGCCGCGCGCCACTTCGCGCTCCAAAAGGGCCAAGGTTAAAAACGCGGCGTGGCCCTCATTCATATGGTGCGTGCTAACATTCTTGTAGCCGAGGGCTTGGAGCATCGCTACGCCGCCCATACCCAAAACGATTTCCTGACAGAGACGATGGCGCGTGTCGCCGTCGTAGAGCGCCGCAGTCAAGCTTTGTTCCCAGGGAGAGTTTTCCTTCAACCCGCTGTCGAGGAAATAGACCGGCACCGTATGACCAAAGACGCCGCGCACGACATAACGCCAGGCACGAACCACCACCGCCCTTCCGGCGATAGGCACGAAGGCGCGCGGCACCATCGGTTCCAAGGCTTCTTCGTAGTCCCAATCCACTGGGCTCTCGGTTTGATTGCCGTTGCGGTCGAGAGTTTGGCGAAAATATCCCTTGCGGTGTAGGAGCGTCACGCCGATCATTGGCAGGTTAAGATCGGCGGCGGCGCGCAATGTGTCGCCGGCGAGAACACCGAGCCCGCCGCTGTATGTCGGCATCGCCGAATCGAGGCCAACTTCCATGGAAAAGTAAGCGATATAGTTGGGCCGGATTTCTTTTGGCATCATTTGCGTTCACCGGTGTGCGCGCGCTGACTGACGCGGCGTTTTGGTCCATTCGAGAAATGAGGCCGCTGTGCAAGTTTTCCTGATCAGATTACTAAATCACTAGTGACACCCATCAGCCCGCAAAACCTGCGGAGAAAATCCTGTGCAGAAAACGTACCAGCATAACGAGACGCCATTTTCCTCAATATCCCTGGGTTTCGCAGGGCGGTTACCACCAGTGATCGCTGCGAATGCCAAAAACTAAGCAGCGGTCGCTTAAAAAAGCGGCGTAAGAGTTGGTCACAGAGGATTCCACACCCGATTAGGAGACGTCCGGCGGCTCGATTGAGATGTCAATTGCGCGGTTTTTATAACTCATTGTCCAACTAGCCGGCGGCGCTTGCTGACCAAAGGTCAGGCAGCCCAGTGCCGAAAAATTAGTCGTTCGCCGCACACGCAGGCAATTAACCAACGCAAATCTCGCGCGCTGTCATGGCATGGTCGTTGCGGTGGACAAAAGGCGCTGCGTTTGTGTTAACTTACGGAGGTTACAGCGGCTTTGCGCTCGCGCCGGCATCGGCTATGAAATTTGCCCATTACGATACGGCTGATTTTCATGACGAGATGTTTGTCTCCGACAGCACTCCTCGGCCTGGCGCGCGTTTGCTGAAAGAGCGGATCGAGTCACTGCCGGACGGCGAGCTGCTCGCCCGCCAAGCTGCCGCTGAAAGCCTGCTGCTGCAGAACGGTATTACCTTTAACGTTTACAGCGATAGCGCGGCCACCGAGAAAATTTTTCCATTCGATGTTATCCCGCGCATCGTCGAAGCAGCCGAGTGGGATTGGCTCGAAAAGGGTTTGAAGCAACGCGTCTACGCCCTCAATTTATTCGTCGACGATATTTATCATGAGCAAAAAATCGTCAAAGACAAAGTCGTTCCTGAATACCTGATCCAATCGGCGAGCTCTTTTCGCAAAGAATGCGTCGGACTCAATCCGCCGCAAGAGGTCTGGTGCCATATCACCGGCACCGATCTGGTGCGCGACCGCGACGGCCAGATGTATGTCTTGGAGGATAATTTGCGCTGTCCCTCAGGCGTTTCTTACGTCCTGGAAAATCGCCGCATCATGAAGCGGACCTTTCCCGAGGTCTTCGAAGCGTCGCACGTTAGGCCGGTGGATGAGTATCCCAGTCGCCTGCTGTCGACGCTGCAGTCACTCTTTCCCGCGGCGATGGACTCGCCCAAAGTCGCGCTGCTGACGCCGGGCATTTACAATTCGGCTTACTATGAACACTCATTTCTGGCGCAACAAATGGGCGTCGAATTGGTCGAAGGGCGCGATCTGGTAGCGGTCAATAACCGGATCATGATGCGCACCACCAACGGATTTGAACCCGTCGATGTGCTGTATCGGCGTATCGACGATGATTTTCTCGACCCACAAGTGTTTCGAGAGGACTCCTTGCTCGGCGTGCCGGGGCTCATGGAGATTTATAAGAGCGGGCGCGTGGCGTTGGCGAATGCTCCGGGGACGGGCATCGCCGATGACAAGTCGATCTACGCCTATGTGCCGAAGATCATCGAGTACTATCTCGGTGAGAAGATCCTAATTCCCAACGTGCCGACCTATGTCTGCGCCGAGCCTAAGGAACTAGCTTATGTGGTGGCGAGCTTGGACCAACTTGTGGTCAAGGCGGTCAACGAGTCGGGCGGCTACGGCATGCTGGTGGGACCGCACGCGACGGTCGATGAACGCGCTGAGTTTGCCCGGCGCATTCAAGCGAATCCACGCAACTATATCGCCCAGCCGACCTTGGGATTGTCGCGGGTGCCGGTGATTGCCGACGGCCGCGTCGTCGGCCGTCACGTCGATCTGCGTCCCTATGTGCTCTACGGCAGCGACATCTACGTGATGCCAGGTGGATTGACCCGGGTCGCGCTCAAACCGGGCTCCTTGGTGGTTAACTCGTCACAGGGCGGAGGGAGCAAGGACACCTGGGTACTGCAGCCATGAACGGCGCGCCACCGAGGAACTTCTAGAATCGCAATCATGCTAAGCCGAGTCGCCAATTCGATTTACTGGTTGAGCCGATACATGGAACGGGCCGACAACGTCGCGCGTTTCATCGACGTCAACCTGCAAATGATGCTCGATCTGCCGATTGGCTCGCGGGAGCAATGGCATCCGCTGGTGAGCATCTCCGGCGACGACGACGTGTTCTTGTCGAACTTTTCCGTGGCGTCGCGGGACAACGTGATCAAGTTTCTCACCTTTGACGGGGAAAACCCAAACTCGATCGTGTCCTGCCTGCGCGCGGCGCGGGAGAATGCTCGGACGATTCGCGAGTCGATTTCGCCGGAGATGTGGGAGCAGGTCAACAGCTGTTATTTGATGGTCAACGCGGCGGCCTCGAACCAGCGACTGATGATGTCGCCTTCGAGTTTTTTTAGCGACGTCAAAAAGGCTAGCCAACTGTTTCACGGTATTACCGACGCCACCATGTTGCACGGCGAAGTTTGGCACTTCTATCGTTTGGGTCGTTTGCTCGAACGCGCCGATAAAACCTCGAGGTTGCTCGATGTAAAATACTTCATGCTGCTGCCGTCAGTTAGCGATGTGGGTACGCCGTTGGACGATATTCAATGGGCCGCGGTGTTGCGGTCGGCCAGCGCTTTGGAAATGTATCGCAAGCGCCACGGCCACATCGCGCCTGAACAGATTATCAATTTTCTCGTCTTGGATCATGAGTTTCCGCGCTCGATTCACTACTGCCTGACGAGCGCCAATGATTCGCTGCACGCGATTTCAGGCACGCCCATCGGAATGTTTCGTAATACCGCCGAGCAGCGCCTTGGCCAGTTGCGCGCCGAGTTGGCGTATACCGACACGCGCCAGATTGTCGCGCGCGGACCGCATGAATTTCTCGACGCGTTTCAGACCAAGTTGAATCACGTCGATCAGTGTATTTACGACACCTTTTTCGCGCTCCGGCCCGTCGGATCGCGGTCGCCGGATCGAGTTGGTCAATAAGCGGATGGGGAACGGGTTCCGCGCAACAAGCAGGAAATTTTACCTATGTATTTCGAAATCAGCCATAAAACCACTTATACCTATAGCCGCCCGGTTTTTCTGGAGCCGCATCAACTGCGCGTGCGTCCGCGCTGCGATGGCTTGCAAAATTTGATCGACTTCCACTCGCAGGTCCAGCCACGGCCGGCGGGATATTCGGACAGCGTAGACCTTGACGGCAACGTGGTCTCGAATATTTGGTTCGAGGGGCTCACCGAGCGATTTGTCATCGAGAGCCGGGCCAAGGTATGCACTCAATACCGCAACCCGTTTCTCTACATCCTCGCCGACCGGGCTGACCGGCTGCCGATCAGTTACATGGACCTGATCAAGCCCTACGTGATGCCGTATGTCACGCGGCTCGGCGATAGCGATTTGGTCGAGCGCTTTGCGCGCCAAATCGCCAACCAGACCGAATGGAAGACTCTGCGTTTTCTGAGCGCGCTCAATCGGGAAATTTATGAGTGCTGCCAGCAGACTAGACCCGAGCCCGGTGGACAACTGGGCGCCGAGCATACCCTCCTGCGTAAACGCGGCTCCTGCCGCGATATGGCCGTGCTTTTCATCGAAGCCTGCCGCTACGTCGGTATCGCCGCGCGCTATGTCAGCGGCTATCGGATCAACGGCGCGGATAACGAATTGCAGTACTTGGCAGCGTGGAGTGAAGTGTATTTACCGGGCGCCGGCTGGCGCGGTTACGATCCGAGCCTGGGCGTTGCGGTCACCGATCGCCATGTGGCGTTGGCCGCGGCGGGAACTCCATTGCTAGCGGCGCCGGTGGCGGGCGCATTTCGCGGCAACGCCGTTACTTCGGAGCTTGGCGCCGAAATCGCCATTCGCGCTGTCGCCCAAGGCGACAGCGCCGCGCCGGTCGGTTTGGCGAGCTAAATTTCCCCAGCGATTATACTTGACGCTAACGGCCGCTCATCGTTTGCCAACCGCAGATTCGACCCGCGTGGTTAATTTTGCGGGAGAATAATCTTATCCAATCGGTAGCGTAAAAATAAACGTTGATGCCTTTGCCCACTTCGCTCTCCACCCAAATCCTTCCCCCATGCAGCTCGACAAACTTCTTGGCCAAGGTTAACCCGAGTCCCGTCCCCTCGACCTTGTGCGCGTAGTCGGTTCCCACCTGGCGAAACTCCTCGAAGATCTTTGGCTGGTCCTCCGGGGCGATGCCGATGCCGGTGTCGCTGACCGAGATCTCCACTGCGCCGTTAGTCTGTCTGGCGTTAATTCCGATCCGTCCGCCCTCCGGGGTGAACTTCACCGCGTTGGATAGCAGATTGAGCAGTATCTGCTTGATCTTGCGCTCGTCGCCGACGAAGTCGCCAAGACGCTCGTCAACTGTTACATCCAGCGTGATGCCGTGCCTCGTGGCGCGCTCGCGCACAAAGGTGCGCGCATTGTCGATGGCCAGGGGAAGATCGAACGTAGCCAGCTCCAGTTCCATGCGGCCGGCCTCAACCTTGGAGAGATCGAGTATCTCATTGATCAGCGACAAGAGATGGCGGCCGGAGGTGAGAATGTCGTCGGTGTACTCGGCTTGTTTTTCATTTAGCTCGCCGAATAGTTTTTCCTGCAAGACTTCCGAGAAGCCGATGATGGCGTTGAGCGGCGTGCGCAGCTCGTGGGACATGTTGGCGAGGAATTCCGACTTGTGCCGGTTGGCGGCTTCGATCTGCTGGCTCTTGTCCTCGATCTCGCGGAACAGCCGGGCGTTTTGGATCGCTAACACGGATTGGGTGGCGAAGGTTTTTAAAAGCTCGATCACTTCGGGGCGAAACTCGCCGGTGGATTTTCGCCGCACCACCAAGCCGCCGATGATGCGGTCTTCGCGTAACAAGGGAACGGCCAGGCTGGCACGGAAGCCGAAGCGCTCCAGCATCTGGCGCATGCGCGGGGCGTAAGCGCGCTCTTCGAGGATATTCGGGAACCTCCACCGGTTCACGGCTGGCCGCCGCCCGGCCGACTACGCCGTCTCCGAGCCGTGGCGGATTGGCGCGCAACGCGTTGATGAGTTCTTCTTCCATGTGATCGGTGGCGCGCAGGAGAAACTCTTCGGACGGCTCGTCGTATTCGTAGATCGCCCCGCCGTCGGTGCCGCTCAACTGGACCGCATGGGAGACGATTCTCGTCAGCACGGTTTCGAGATCGAGCGTGGAGCTGACCGCTTGACCGACTTCGCCGAGCGCTTTCAGTTCGCCCACCGAGCGTGTCAATTCGTTGGTTCGCTCATCCAATTCTTTGAACAGCCGCACGTTCTCGATGGCGATCACGGCTTGGTCGGCAAAGGTTTCAAGCAGTTTGATCTGCTTCTCGGTGAAAGGACGGACCTCCGTGCGACGCGCGATCAGATCGTACCGATGGGAATCCCCTCGCGGATGCAAGGGCGTAGCAAGAAGCGTTCCGAACGCCAAGCTTCTGGCAAAGCTTGCTGGAAACTCGTTTCTAGCACTGCCGCAGGTCATGAATGTGGATCGTTCGCCGTGCTCGATGATGCTCGGCCAGAATCGTGACTCATCAGCGACTGATCTCCGCGGCACTGGCCGGTATGGGCCCGAAATGAGCCCACGAACTCGAATGGCGTCGCCCTCGACACGATGATCGCAGCATCACGTCGTCGATCCACAAAGCCGCGCCGCATTCTCGGCAACCGCATCCAGCACCGGCTGGATATCCGTCGGCGAGCTGGCGATGACGCCCAGAATCTCGCTCGTCGCTGTCTGCTGCTCCAAGCCTCCGATTCGCTTGAGCTCCGTTCCTTGAACAGCCGCACGTTCTCGATGGCGATGACGGCTTGGCTAGCGAAAGTCTCCAGCAGTTTGATCTGCTTGTCGGTGAAAGGACGAACTTCGGTGCGGCGAATCATGATAGCGCCGATGGGGATTCCCTCGCGCAGCAACGGAGTGGCCAGTATCGTGCGAGTCCCGACGTCTCTGACTCAAACCTTGCTCCGGAAACTCCGTCTTCGCCTCTGCCGCCATAGTCGTGAATGTGGATCGTTCGTCGGTCGAGCACGGCACGACCATTCACCGATCCACGGTTGACAAGGACTCTTCACCGATGCCCGCCAGAAAATCGGCCCATAATGCGCGACCCGTCGCAAGCACGTCACCCTTAACGCGAAAGATAACAGCATCGTTTGCGCCGCACAAGCCGCGCAGCGTTTTCGGCGACGACATCCAGCACCGGCTGGATATCCGTCGGCGAGCTGGCGATGACGCCTAAGATTTCACTCGTCGCCGTTTGCTGCTCCAACGATTCCTTGAGTTCTTGGAACAACCGCACGTTTTCGATGGCGATCACGGCCTGGTCGGCGAAGGTTTCGAGGAGCTTGATCTGCGCCGGGGTGAAGGGGCGCACCTCGATGCGACGTGCGATTCAGGTTCCAATGAGTTCCCCCTGCTGACGAAGGGGAACAGCCAAGAAGGTGCGCCAGCCGCCGGTGGAAGCCCAACATTGGGAAATCGTTCTGCTGCGCGGATGTCGGGAATGTGGAGCGTGCCATGCTCGCGCATCCAGCGATACTGTGGCTCATCAATACTGATCTCGATCGCGGCCGACGGGTATGGGTATCGGGACCAAAATGAGCCCGCGACAATCAGTAGTGTTCCCCTCGCGGAGTCGCAGCACCACGTCATCGATCCCACAAACCCGGGCCGCGCTCTCGACGATGGCGTCGAGGACCGGCTGCACGTCCGTGGCGAGCGGCTGATGATGCCGAGCACCTCGGCCGTCGCCGTCTGATGCTCCAGTGCCTCGCGCAGTTCTGCGTTGCGCTCGCTGAGTTCTTTGAACAGCCGGACGTTCTCGATGGCGATCACGGCTTGATCGGCGAAGGTCTTGAGAAGCGCGATCTGCTTGTCCGTGAACGGCTGAACTTCCAGTGCGGCGAATGATGATCGCACCGATGGCGACTCCTTCGCGCAGCAGTGGCGTGGCAAGCATCGTTCGATGCCCGTCGCTCTGAAGCGCCGAGCGTCTGGAAATTCGTCTTCGCACCGCCAGCGAGATCGTGAATATGGATCGTCTCGCGGTCGACTATGGCTCGACCAGTCACGAAGCCGCGATCGATGGGCGCTCAACTCCGATCGGCTAGCACGGATCGGGCCATAGGTGGCGACCATCCGAAGCATGATCGCCTTCGACGAGATCGAATCTGTGCATCATCGCATCGCACAGCCGCGCGGCATTTTCAGCCACCGTATCCAATACCGGCTGAATATCCGTCGGCGAGCTGGCGATGACGCCCAAGATTTCACTCGTCGCCGTCTGCTGTTCCAACGATTCCTTGAGTTCTTGGAACAGCCGCACGTTCTCGATGGCGATCACGGCCTGGTCGGCGAAGGTTTCGAGGAGTTTGATCTGCGCCGGGGTGAAGGGGCGCACCTCGGTGCGACGTGCGTTCAGTGTTCCGATGAGTTCCCCCTGCTGACGAAGGGGAACGGCCAAGAAGGTGCGCACAGCCGCCGGCGGAACCCAACATTGGGAAATCGTTCTGCGCGCGGACGTCGGGAATGTGGAGCGTGCCATGCTCGCGCATCCAGCGATACTCGTGGCTCATCAATACTGATCTCGACGCGGCGCGAGTCGGTATGGGACCAAAATGAGCCCGCGGAACCATAGCGTTCGCCCTCGTGGAGTCGCAGCACCACGTCATCGATCCCACAAACCCGCGCCGCGCTCTCGACGATGGCGTCGAGCACCGGCTGCACGTCGGTCGGCGAGCGGCTGATGATGCCGAGCACCTCGGCCGTTGCCGTCTGATGCTCCAGCGCCTCGCGCAATTCCGCGTTGCGCTCCTGAATTCCTTGAACAACCGCACGTTTTCGATGGCGATCACGGCCTGAGAAGCGAAGGTCTTAAGCAGCGTGATCTGCTTTTCCGTAAACGGACGGACTTCCGTTCGTCGAATGACGATCGCGCCGATGGGTACGCCCTCACGCAGCAAAGGCGTAGCAAGAATAGTCCGAGTGCCGTAACGCTTTTGAAGATCTTGCTTTCCGGAAATTCGCTGTCGCGTCTCCGCGGCGAGATCGTGAATATGAATCGTCTGCCGGTCTGTGACGGCCCGGCCCCCTACCCAGCCACGGGTGATTGGGCGTTTCCCGTCACGCCGCATGTCCGGGATTGTGTCCCATAGTGAGCCGCCAGTCCGAGTGAAATCACCCTCGACACGAATGATCTGAGCATCAGTTGCGTCACATAGCCGCGCCGCGTTTTCGGCAACAACATCCAGCACCGGCTGAATGTCCGTCGGCGAGCTGGCGATGACGCCCAAGATCTCGCTCGTCGCGGTTTGCTGTTCTAATGCTTCGGTGAGTTCTTGGAACAGCCGCACGTTCTCGATGGCGATCACCGCCTGATCGGCGAAGGTTTCAAGAAGCTTGATCTGCGCCGGGGTGAAAGGGCGCACCTCGGTGCGGCGTGCGTTCAGTGTTCCAATGAGTTCCCCCTGCTGACGAAGGGGAACGACCAAAAAGGTGCGCCAAGCCGCCGACGGAACCCAACCTTGGGAAATCGTTCTGCGCGTGGACGTCGGGAATATGGAGCGTGCCATGCTCGCGCATCCAGCGATACTGTGGCTCATCGATACTGATCTCGACGCGGCAGCGATAGGTATGGAACCAAAATGAGCCCGCGGAACCATACAGTTGCCCTCGCGGAGTCGCAGCACCACGTCATCGATCCCACAAACCCGCGCCGCGCTCTCGACGATGGCGTCGAGGACCGGCTGCACGTCCGTCGGCGAGCGGCTGATGATGCCGAGCACCTCGGCCGTCGCCGTCTGATGCTCCAGCGCCTCGCGCAATTCCGCGTTGCGCTCGCCGAGTTCCTTGAACAAGCGCACGTTCTCGATGGCGATCACAGCTTGGTCGGCGAAGGTCTTTAGCAGAGCAATTTGTTTATCGGTGAATGGGTTGACCTCCGTGCGGCGCATTACGATCGCACCGATTGCGACGCCCTCGCGCAGTAACGGGATGGCAAGCATTGTCCGTAAACCCTCTTGCACCGCACCAGTCTTAACACGCCAGAAGTCGTCTTGGACTGCTCGGACGTCATGGATATGTATCGTCTGGCGTTCTACCATCGCACGTCCAACCACGGAGCCGCGATCGAGAGGACGGGTTTCTCCGGCCGCTTGCACGGGCGCGGAGCCGTAAGTTGCGACGAATCGATAGCCATCATCTTCGACGCGGACAGATGGCGACATCGGGCGTTCCACAAATGCGCGCCGCGTTCTCAGCAATGATATTTAATACCGGTTGAATGTCTGTCGGCGAGCTGGCGATGACGCCCAGAGATTTCACTCGTCGCGGTCTGCTGCTCCAACGCCTCGGTAAGGTCACGATTGTGCACCTGTTGCTCGTGAATAAACCGTGCGTTCTCAATCGCGATCACCGCCTGGTCGGCAAAGGTTTCAAGCAGCTTGATTTGACTCTCTGAGAAAGGACGGACTTCCGTGCGGCGAATTAGGATAGCACCGATCGCGAAACCGTCACGAAGCAACGGCGTTGCGAGCACTGTGCGAAGGCCCGATGCGATGCCGCGGTTCTTGGATAATGGAAACTCAGCGATGGCAGCTCGGAGGTCGTGGACATGGATCGTTTCCCGATCAACAACTGCTCGGCCCGTCGGTGTATCACGCGTGAGTGGGTGGCCTTCACCTGCGACCAGTGGGAACGGAATCGGACCAGCGTGCACCGCAAGGCGAAGAACATCGCCGTCGACCCGCCACACCGCGGCGTCCGCCGCGTCACAAAGTTTGGCAGCATTCTGAGCGATCGTATCGAGCACCGATTGGAGTTCGCCGGGCGAGCGCGCGATCGTGCGCATGATGTCGCTCGTGGCGGACTGCTCCTCGCGGGCCTCATCTCGCTCGCGCTGTAGCTGCCGGTTCTCGCGGACCAGCTTTGCCTCCTTAATGGAGGGGCGTCGCTTCTTTGATGGCGGTCGCTTAGTAGTTGGCATTCCCTATCCTATTTTGGATTTTCGATTTTGGATTGAAGATAAAGCCTAAAATTCTATGCTGGCGCCAAGACACCACGTAACCAAAATCCGAAATCCGATTATCTAAATCCGAAACAAACCGGGTCAAAATAAATCACAAATCCGGAAAATCCAAAACCTCGAATCCGAATCGAGTTAGTTTGAATTTGATTTTTCATCATTTTGGATTTGTTTCGAGTTTCGGGTTTTGTGCTTCGAGTTTTCCGAACCTTGGCGTTCATTGCGCCTTTGCGCGAGATACGTTTTTCCGATCTCTCCTTCATCGAAAATCCAAATAACCTTCTAAAGGTTTTTCAGCCACCAAGTGATATATGCGACCACGTCATCGCGGATTGAAATCGCTCAGCACCAAATCGATCACCGTCAGTTTGCCATCGGCTTCTCGCTTTCAAGGCCTGCTCGATGGCGGGTTTGATTTCTTGCTGGGTTAGTTCACCCGGTAGCCGTAGCCGCCGTGAGCTTTGGCATACTGCTGATAATCCGGCCGGGGACCGATTTCCGCGCCGAAGTGGACGCCGGTTTGTTTCGCCGCGCCGTCGGGAAAATATTTGATCAAACTGGTTTCCATGGACAGATAGCGGCCGTTGTTAAACACCACGCAGTGGATCGGCAGCCGATATTCTTCGGCGACGCCCAAACAGGACGGCACCGCGTTGTAGTGAAATGCGCCGTCGCCGATGAGGGCGAAGACCGGCCGGTCGGGCATTGCCAGCTTGACGCCCAGCGCGTAACTCAGACCAACGCCGAGGCCGCCGGTGACCCGTGCGAAGTACGATTGGGTCTGCTCGCGTCCAATCGCTTCCTGAATCAGGCTGCGATAGACGGTGGTTTCTTCCGAGATGACTGCGTTCGCCGGAAGCGCTTGTCCCAACGCATGAACCGCCCAGCGCGGATCGATGGGCGTATCGCCAGCGTGTTTTTCTGCATCCTCTTTCTGTTTGCTGAAATAACTATCGTGCTGGGCGCGCGTGCGCGCCAGCCGCGCTTCATAACTAGCGCGATTGGCGGCGACTTGTTCCGATGCTTTGGCCTTTTTCACCAACTGTCCGAGAGTCGATACCGGCGGCGCGACCAGAGCGAGATCGACGTTATAACCCCAGTACGGCAGCCGCGAGTTGGGAAATTCATCCGCGATGGAAATCACTTTGGCGTTCTTCGGCGTCTTGCTCGCCGGATACCAAGGCGTCACGGCGTCGACCATGAGAATCAAATCCGCCGCCTCAACTTGTTTGGCATCGTGATGCAGATAGAGCGGATGAGTGCGCGGGAAATTCATAAACGCCGGGCGATAGGTTTCCATCACCGGGATGGCGAATAGTTCGCACAGCTCGACGAAACGCTCCACGGCGCGCGGCTCGCCGCCGACATGTTCGGTGAGCGCGATGGGATTTTTCGCCGCGGCGATGAGATTTAACGCTTTGTCGATGCTGGCGTCGTCCACCGTGTGAGCGCGCACCACTTCATTGGCTTTGCCATGATCCAGATCATTGACCTGTTCCATCATGCATTCGAACGGAATGCCGATCAGCACCGGTCCAGCCGGCGGCTCCATGGCGATGCGCACGGCGCGCTCGATGGTCGGCCCGAGCAGTTCCGCCGACGAGATGCGGTCGGCCCACTTGACACATCCGCGTAAAAGATCGGGCGACCCGCCCAAGTCCGTGAGATCGTGCAGCCATTGGCCGCCGGGGTCGGCGACCTTGGTGTTCTCGCCGTAGGCGGCGATCTCGCCGCTTAAAATCACCATCGGCGTGCGCTCGTGCAGCGCCGCGCGCAGAGTCATGGCGGCATTCAACGGCCCGGCGGTGGCGTGAAGCATGACGACCTGCGGCCGATGAGTGACCTTCGTGTAGCCGGCCGCCATGGCGACGGCGACCGCTTCGTGGCGGCAATTGATATACTTCGGATTCTTCGCGCCGCGCGCCGCGGCTTCGGCCAGCGCTTCCCACACCGGCGGCCACTCCGAGCCGGGTGAAGATAAAATAAACTCGACGCCGCTCCGTTCGATCGCTTTCAACATCGCTTGTCCGCCGTGCATGATGGTTCTCCTTTGAATGGCTATTTTTACAACTTGTGTCGTTTGATTGAGTCGTCAAACTTTTTTTTCACCACGAAGGACACGAAGAGCACGAAGTTCAGATAATTAATTTTCCGAAACCTTCGTGACCTTCGTGGTGAATAGTATCCCGTCATCGCGGCAGTTTTTTCTTCATCTCGGCGAGGAAGCCGCTCGATTCCAAACTCTGCACGGGGCCGTTGACGATGACTTGATCGAGGTCGACTTCCTGAACTTTGGGATTGACTTTGCTGACGATGCGTTTGACGGTGCGCCAGGCTTCGACGTTGAGCGCAATATCGATGTCCGGCATTTGCAGGCGTGCGACTCGGTAGGACGCCTCGACATCTTCATCTCTGCTTAAGCGTAGATTCTTTTTAAGGATCTCGCTCACGTCGCGCTTGTGGGTTGGATCGAGAATATAGACCAGCGATTCGACGACGCCTTTGGTCAGCGCGATCATTGCGTCATTGCCGATGGCGCTGGATTCCTTTTGCGCGCACATGACCGTGGCTTGATAGACGACGTTCAATTTTCCCGCGTCGGCCAGGGAGCGCGCGCCGGCGCGCTTGGCCATGTCGGAGTAACTGTACGGCACCACCATGGCGTCGACGTTGCCGGTGATGAGCGCCTGGGTCACGGTGGCGGTATCGCCGATGACGCGCATGTTGAGTTTGTATTTGTCGGGATCGATGCCGAGAGCGTCGAGGACGACCATCGTCGACAGCCAAAAGCCGCCGCCGATCGATTGCACGCCGAAGATTTTGCCGCGCAAATCTTCCAGCGACTCGATGCCTTTGCGGGCGATGACTTCGCGCGGCACGCGGTTGTTGCCGACGTTGAAGCAGCCGAGCTTCAAACCGCTCACCGTGGTGCTGAGCGCGCTGCTCGGCGCCGACCACACCAGTGGCGCGCCGCCCGAGGCGAGAGTCGCCATCATGATCGGTCCGCTGCGGGTTTGCAGCGCGCGCAGGTCGATGCCGTATTTTCGAAACAATCCTCTTTCGGCGCCGACCCAGATCGGGATCATGGTTTCATTGTGGCCGCCGTAGGCGACGAGCATGGGAGTGGGCGCGGCGGCGCGGGCATTCGCGCTGTTTAGAACGATAGCGATGAGTACACTAACGAACTGCCATCTGGTGTTGCCGGTCATCGCAATTGCTCCCGTCCGATCTTGTCTTCGGCTCCTCTACCACACCCCAAAGAGTTTGCCCAGTCCAGGATTCTTTGAAAGCATGCTTTGCCATTGACAAGTCGCGGCAGGCTCGGCATAAAATGCCGTCCTTGGGGGGCGCGCGAAAAAATAGACCTGGAGGAATACATGATCAGGAGCGTTGCTAAATTCTTTATAGTTGTTGGCTTCCTGGTGACGGCGAGTCGGGCGAGTTTGGCGCAAGACTCGATTCCTTTCGTGCCGTCGCCGATGCATGTGGTGCACAAGATGATCGAGGTCGCGGAAATCAGGAAAGGCGACATTCTTTACGATATGGGGAGCGGTGACGGTCGGATCGTTATCGAGGCGGCGAAGAAATTCGGCATTAAGGGCGTCGGCATCGATTTGAATCCGGAGCTAGTTGCCAAGGCGCGGGAAAACGCAGAGAAGGAAGGCGTGAGTCATCTCGTCGAGTTTCGCGCCCAGGACGGTCTCACGGTGGATATTTCCGAAGCGACAGTGGTGACGCTCTATATGTTTAAATGGTTCAACAACGCGCTCAAGCCAAAGCTGCAAAAATTGAAACCCGGCTCGCGCGTCGTTGCCCATGACTTCGACATCGACGACTGGAAGCCGACGCGCATCGAAAATGTCGGCCCGCCGACCGACGGAACCTCGGACTACGCCGAGTCGCGCACGCTTTATATTTGGAAGGTCGGCGAGGTGATCGCAATGCCGTGAGTTAGAGAATTAACCACAAGGCACGAAGCAAGAGAAGCCGGAAGCGGAATTTAATCGCAAAGAGCGCAAAGAATATTTTGGCAATGTAACAAAGGGCAGGTTTGAAGCCCGCTCTTCTGGCTAGCAGAACTAAGGAGGGAGCAAACATGGCGACAACTTATAATCCTGCAAACAAATTCGAGATCAAAACTTGGGATATCGAGTTTCGCAAAACCCCCACTCGGCAGTTGATGGCGCGGATTTATCAGCCGCAGGGTGGCGGGCCGTTCCCGACATTGCTCGACCTCCACGGCGGCGCTTGGAATAATCAAGACCGAACCGCCAATCAGCCGATGGACGAAAGTTTGGCGCGCAGCGGCCTGCTCGTCGTCGCCATCGACTTGACACGCGCGCCTGAAGCGCCTTATCCGGCTTCGGTGCAAGATGCAAACTACGGCGTTCGTTGGCTCAAAGCGAAGGCGCGGGAATGGAACGGTGATCCGGCCACCGTCGCGGCACTGGGAAGCTCGAGCGGCGGCCACGAGATCGAACTCGTTGCGCTGCGGCCGCATGATCCCCGCTATAACGCGCATGTTTTGGCGGAAGCGCCCAAAATCGATGCAACGTTGCCCTATGTCGTGGCGCGCTCGCCAGTGAGCGACCCGTTCGCGCGCTACCAGCAGGCGGAGCGCAAGCAGTGGGCGGAAATGATTCAGAACAGCAAGACTTACTTCAACCCGTGGGAGAGCATTCACGAAGGCAACCCACAGAAAATCCTCGAGCGCGGTGAGAAGGTCTCAATGCCGCCGATGTATATTCTCCAAGGTGAGTTAGATGACAACGTGTTGCCCGCCGTGCAAGAGCGTTTTGTCGCTACCTATCGAGAAGCAGGCGGTGACTGCGAGTTCGAGGTATTCAAGGGCAGTGAGCACCGGTGGGTCGCTAAGCCGGGACCGCAGACCGAGCGCGCTTACGAACAGATCAAAACGTTCATCGCCAAACAACTCCACGCGCAGAAATTGGCGGCGTAGCGAACACGGAATTTTAAATGGCATCTAACCGGCGAACCGCCGGTGGTCGACCATCAGTCAACGGTCTTGCACGACTTTGATTCCCGCCTTGGCGAATATCTCGGCCGCGCTATCATTGCGGATGCCTGACTGAAACCAAACTGATGTGGGCTGCTTCGCCAAAATATCTTCGACGTGAGCGTTAATGTCCGGCGGTCGGCGGAAGACGTCGACCATGTCGATGTCGCCTGGAATATCAGCAAGCCTGCGAAAAACTTTCTCGCCAAGAATCATCGTCGCATCCGGATAGTAAACCGGCACCGGGATGATTTCGTAGCCTGCGCGCTGCATGTACTGCGGCACATAAACCGACGGCTGGTCGGACTGCGCGTCGGTCTTGATGCCGAGGACAGCGATACGTTTGCTGTGATTGATCAGGTCGCGAATTTGCTCAGTGGTCGAAAGAAGATTAGCTTGCCAGTTCACGTCGCAAGACTAACAGAAGTTGCACGGTCGGTCGATAGATTTGCCATGGAGATCGCCTCTTCCCGCCGGATTTCTCTATCTGTCTCGTTTCTTTATCGAGCGCCTTCCCGCATCATCTCATCGAGCAAAGTTTCGTCAATCATCTGCGCGGCGTGGATCGGCCGGTCGATTTTTTGCGCGGCGCGGGCGTAGTCAACTAGCAGCTGATAACCTTCAACGCGATTCTTGCCGTCGGCGCTCAGTAATTCGAGCAATTGTTTGTAAGCGAGCCCGGCGATTTCTTGATCCATGCCAAATTCGCGCACGATCATCTGCGTCGTGTCCGCCCGGTTCTCGCGAATGTAGTTCATCGCGCGCAACGAAGCGCGCAAGAATCGTTTGACCATTTGCGGTTGTTTTTTGATCTTGTCGGCGTGGACGACGAAGGCCGTTCCGGGCACGTCGACATAATCCCGCGTGACGGCGATGCGCGTAAAGCCGTCTTTTTCGGCGCGCAAGCTATGCGGGGCACTGAGCATCGATGCGGCGAGAGTTCCCGACTTCAAAGCGGCATAACGTTCGGGCGTGCCGCCCATATTGAGAATAATGAAATCGCGCTCGGGTGAGAGGCCGTTTTGCGCGATGATTTTTCTAAGTAGGGTGTCGACCAAACCGCCGGGATTGAGCGAACCGATGGACTGACCCTTGAGTTGGGCGAGGTTCCGATACTTCGGTTGGGCATAGAGTGCCTGGTCGACGAAGGAATTCATGCTCATGATCACGCGCAACGGCGCGCCAGCAACAAACGCTGTGACCGCCGTCGTGCTGCCCGTGCCAAAGTCAGCGTCGCCGGTGAGCAGCGCCTTAATATCGATACCGCCGCGCATGTAGACGAGGTTCACGCTCAAGTTTTCTTTCTGATAGAAACCTCTTCTTTGACCGGTTTCCAGGATCGGAAAGTTGGTGATCGACTTGCTCGGATAACTGACGACCACTTTTTCCGGAGCGGTCGTTTGTGCTCGCGCTTCGCTAGAAAACAGAAAAGTGAGAATAACCACTGGCAGAAGCGTTCGTGTAGACATGACCGATCTCCTCTCGGTGTCCGAAACAGGAATTCGCGACGACACTGAAGTTCGGGATAATCGATGAGACCGACGGATGTCAATGTCGCAGTTGTGTTATTTCGAGCGTGGCGAGAAGTTGACTCCCTTCACTTGCGTTCGGTATGAGCATCGACGCCGTGAAAAAATAAAGGGGGCTACGGTATGACACCGTAGCCCCCTTTGTCTTCACTATCGCCTATTTCCTGCCAGCTAATTCTTTCCTTCCGCCTTACGAATCAACTCCCATAACTTGGGCGCGGTGTAGGGCATGTCGACGTGGTCGATGCCGAGGGGCGCAAGCGCGTCCATCAGCGCATTGGCCACCGCTGGCGGGGCGCCGTTGGTGCCGCATTCACCGACGCCTTTGACGCCCAAGGGATTGAAGGGATTGGGCGTAATGGTTTCGCCGAGTATCATCGGCGGCATGTCGCCGGCGCGCATGATCGCATAGTTCATGAATGTGCCGGTTTCGACCTGGCCGTCGTCGCTGTAGAGCATCTGCTCGCGCAGCGCCTCACCGAGACCTTGAGCAACGCCGCCGTGAATTTGTCCCTCGACGATCATCGGATTGATCACCACGCCGCAGTCGTCGACCATCACGAGCTTTTCGATGCTGAACTTGCCGGTGTCGCGCTCGATACTGACCAGCGCGATATGGGTGCCGAAGCCCCAGGCTTCGCGCTTGGGATCGAAGAAGCTGGTTTCTTGCAGGCCGATTTCCATTCCCATTGGGACTCTGCCGCCATAGGCGGCCGCCGCGATCTGGCGCCAAGTGACGGTTTTGTCGGGCACGCCTTTGACGGCAAAACCGCCGTCGGCTTGGACGATGTCTTCCGGCGCGGCTTCAACCAAATGCGCGGCGATGCGTCGGCCTTTGTCGATCACCCGCTCAGCCGCGGTGGCGAGAGCGCCGCCGCCGACCACCGCGCTGCGGCTGCCAAATGTGCCGGTGCCTTGCTGGCTCACATGGGTGTCGCCGTGGAGAACGGTCACATGATCCATGGTTGTCTTCATGAGTTCAGCGGCGATTTGCGCCCACGAAGTTTCATGTCCTTGACCGTGCGAGCTCGAGCCGGTGAGCACGGTGATCTCGCCGGTGCGTTCGACGCGCACGGTGCCGCTTTCAAAGCCCGCGCCGCCGCTCGGTTCGACGAATGTCGAGAAGCCGACGCCGACCAGTTCGCCGTTTTTTCGCCGCTCATCGCGCTGGCGCAGGAGTTCGTCGTAGTTGGAAATCTTGAGCGCTTCGCGGAGCGGCTTTTCATAATCGCCGGAATCGTATTCGACGCCGGTGCCGGTGGTGTAGGGGAACTGATCGGGTTGAATGAAATTCTTCCGGCGTATTTCCAAGCGGTCCATGCCGAGCACCGCGGCGGCTTTGTCGAGCAGCCGCTCGATGTTCAATACCGACTCGGGTCGTCCGGCGCCGCGATAGGGGCCGGTGGGGCAGGTGTTGGTGAACACCGAGACGATCTCGACACGGCAGTCTTTAATCTGATAGCTGCCGCAAGCCATGCCCATCATGCGCTGCGGCGGACCGGCGGTGCTGGAGTGAAGATAAGCGCCGAGGTTGGCGACGACTTTGACTTTGAGGCCCAAAATTTTACCGTCTTTTCTTAACGCCATTTCGGATGTCATCGCCTGGTCGCGGCCCTGAATCGTGGTGATGAAATCATCGCTACGGGTGGCGATCCATTTGACCGGCTTGCGCAACTTGAGCGCGAGATGGCAGGCGATGATGTCTTCGCGATAGACCGGACCTTTACTGCCAAAGCCGCCGCCGACATCGGGCGCGATGAGATGAATTCGATGCTCGGGAAAGCCGAGCACGCCGGCGATTTCGGCGCGGGCGCGGTGCGGCCCTTGGGTCGACAGCCACACGGTCAAATTTTTGCCGAAGGGATCGGGGCTCGCGACGACGCCTCTCGGTTCCATCGCCAACGCCACTTGGCGCGGGCTGGCGATATGCATGGTGAAAACATGATCTGCCGCGGCGAAGGCTTTATCGACGTCGCCGCCGTTCTTGGTCATGGTGTAACAGATGTTGCTGTCGAGATCGTGGTGCGCCAGCGGCGCGCCGGGCTTGAGCGCGTCTTCGGCGTTGGACACGCCGGGCAGCGCTTCGTATTCCACTTCGATAGCGTGTGCGGCGTCTTCGGCCTGGGCGCGCGTCTTGGCGACGACCGCTGCAACCGGCACGCCGACACAGTGAACCGCGCCGCGCGCCAGCACGGGATGAGCCGGGATCTTCATGTTCGGCAACACCTGCGACGGCGCGAGATTTAATTTTTCACTGAGATCGCTGCCGGTGACGACCAGTTCTACGCCCGGCATGGTTTTGGCTTTGCTCGTGTCGATGGAAATGATTTTCGCGTGCGGGTACGGACTACGCTGCAATGCTAGGTAAAGCATCCCAGGCAAATGGATATCGTCGGTGTAGCAGCCTTTGCCGGTGATCAACGGCGGATCTTCGACCCGTTTGGGCGATGCGCCGATGAGTCCGATAACTTCGTGTTCGGTTGACATGGTTTTCCTCTCAAGAAACGTGATCGTGGTTCGTGCTCGTTAAGATTGTCGAGAGATTTGTTTCTTATGAACACGAGCCACGATCACGAACACGGTCATTGCCTTAGTTTCTTGCTCTTTCCAGCGCCGCTTCGATCGCCATGCGCGCATAGACCGTAGCGACGTGAAGTTTGTATTCCGCGCTAGCGTAGGAATCTTCCACAGGGTCGGTTTCTTCGGCGGCTTTCGCTGCGGCCGCGGCGATGATTTGTGGTGTCAGCGGCTTTCCTTGTAACTCGATTTCCGTGGCGATGGCACGGCATGGACCGCTGCCTAAGCCGCCAATCGCCACACGAGCGGCGGTGCAAGAGCCGGAAGCTTGGCGTGTGACCAATACGCCGGCGCTGACGACCACATAGCCGGAAGCCGGGTGCGGCAATTTTGCATACGCCGTGCCGCAGCGGGCGCCAGGAAGCGGTACTCGGATCTCGGTGAGAATTTCATTGGCGCTGATCGCGGTGGTGTAAAAGTCGGTGAAAAATTCGTCGACGGCGATGGTGCGGTTGCCGGACGATGATTGGACGACGAAGGCTGCGTCGAGCGCGGTTAAGATAACCGGCAGATCTGCCGCCGGGTCGGCGTGGGCCACGCTGCCGCCGATGGTGCCGCGGTTGCGCACTTGCACGTCGCCGATCAACGACGCCGCTTCGGCCAGCCCTGGCACATGTTTACGCACGAGATCGGATGATGCGACATCGGCGTGAACGGTGAGCGCGCCGATGACTAGCTGATTTCCGTCGGCGCGCACGCCCCGCAGTCCCGGCACGGTGCCGAGATCGATCAACATCTGCGGCGATTGCAGCCGGAGCTTCATCGCCGGGATTAGACTGTGACCGCCGGCGAGCAGCTTTCCCTCTTCACCATGTTTGGTCAGAAGTAATAACGCTTCCTCGACGGTGCGCGCCGCCACGTAGCCGAAGTTAGCGGGAAACATTCTCGCCTCCCCTCTGAAGTAGGCATGGGGTGTGAGGTATAAGGCGTGAAGTTGTGAGCTTGAGTGTTTGCGTCATTATTTTCCGGCCTCCTGCATTTTGGCCGCCGCCCATTTGATCGACTCGACGATGTTGACGTAACCGGTGCAGCGGCAGAGATTGCCTTCGAGTGCGTGCTTGATCTCATCGTCCGTGGGATTGGGATTGGTTTCGAGCAAATGCACCGCGGTCATGATCATGCCGGGCGTGCAGTAGCCGCATTGCAGACCGTGCTTTTCGCGAAATCCTTCCTGCACCGGATGGAAGTTGTCGCCGTCGGCCAAACCTTCAATGGTTTTGATCTCAGCGCCGTTTGCTTGCACCGCAAGAATCGTGCAGGACTTCACCGCGCGGCCGTTCAAGTGCACCGTGCAGGCGCCGCATTGGCTGGTGTCGCAGCCGACGTGGGTGCCGGTTAGATTCAAATGCTCGCGCAAAAAATAAACCAGCAGCGTGCGCGGTTCGATCAAGGCGTCGTGCTTGACGCCGTTGACCGTAATGCTCACCGGTAGCGCTGCGTACTGGGCCTCAGCAGCCATGCTTGTGATTCCTCCGTCAGTAAGTTGGTGGAACTGATCTCGCACAAGGCGTCGCCGTTGGATGCAACAACCCGGCACAGAGAAGTGCAGTCCGCACAGTCATATAACGAGATGGATGCGGTCTCAAGAGATCGGGCGAGCGCGCGGAGCTTTGGTTGTCGAGTGTTGCCGCCATTGGCTCGCTTGAGAGCAGCGGCGCGAATTCAGGTGGCCGCAATTTGCGACTATCTCGGGGTCATTTCGCAGGGACCACTAGCGCTTTTCGTTCGACTGCAGCGCGTCGAGTGCTTGCCGGACGAGTTTGCGGCGCAATTCCTTTTCGTCGTTGGGCGCTAGCTTGGCGTCGCCGGTGACGTGAACGATGCCGGTTCCTAATACGACGCGGTTGGAGCCGACCATTTTTGCGATGGGTAGAGCGGAAGTGATTTGTACGACGGGGATGCCGGCTTTTTCGAGTTCCGTTGTGATCGCAGCGCCGCTGCGAGTGCTGGTGCCTCACGTGGAGGTGAGGATCACCGCGTCGATACCTTCCCTAATAATTTTTTCGGCCATCTCGCGGCCGAGCCGGCGTGTGTTCGAAAGTGGATTGGAGCGCCCACAGGTGGAGAGAAATTCATCGTTCAGCTTGCCGATGACGCCGCTCCGTTCCATCTCGCGCAGGGCGTCGAGCGGCACAAGGCGGTCCGGATCGTCCTGGACAAAGCGCGTGTCGTAACCGCCGTGGGAGACTTCGTAGTCTTCGCTGCGCAAGTTATCGCTGTCTTTGATGTTGTACGCGCCCCAGCGCGTTGCCGCTGTGCCTTCGATACGATCGGGATTGCCTTTGGGAACCAAACCGCCGTCGGTGATGAGCATGACTTTGGCTTTGGATAAATCTTTTATGGCGGCGGGCATGGGCACCGGCGCAAACGCGGTGTGGGACATTTCCGACCGGAAGTTTTCGCCGCGCATTTTGGCCAGGAGCATGTTGACCAAACGCGCCGCGGCGGTTTCGCTACCCAACTGATCGCGCAACAGGCCGCGCGGCAAATAGCCTTCTTCTTGCGGTAGGCCGATCGGTTCTTTGCCGACGAGTTTTTTTCCAAGCTTTGCCATCGACGCCACCACTTCGCGCAATTTGGTGATGCTCGTTCCCGAATCGATGATATGGACCGCTTCGCGATATAGATCGACGCCGGGATTTTCTTCGTTCATCGCCGTGACGGCAGGAATTTTTAGCTCCGACTGAATCGGCGGCGCACAAGGCGCCCGCCGCCATGCCGTAACGTCCGGCATCGAAGCAAGGCCCGGCGACGAAAAGATCGGCGCCGGTGGCGCCGAGTTTTCTTAACACCGCGGCGGTAATTTCTTCTTGATGTTCGACGGCGTAGTTGTCGCCGCAAACGATGGTTAAAAACACTTCTGGCGCCGTCGCCCAACTGTTGCTCAAGGAGCTTTCCTGGGCCGACGGCGCCGTCACGAAATTCCAGCCCTACGCCGGCATGCTCTTCCGCTCCGATGCCGCCGAAAAACTGGTTCAGATAATGAACGACTCGCATGCTAAACTCCTTCGAATAGGCATGAGGCTTGAGGCACGAGGCATGAGTTCGGATTCTTACTCACGCCTCATGCCTACCGCCTCAACGCCGTCTCAATATACCAACGATCTCATACGCGATGCGCCTTGTTGATTGGTGACGCCGAGTATTTCCGATGCACGGACATTCAGCGGTCCAGCCAGCAATTCAATTAATTCTGGGGACGATGTGATGACTCGATCGACTTTAGGAATCTCATATTCGGTGCCGTGGCCGCCGTTATAAACGATCGCGTTGACTTCGGGGACGTTGAACAACAGCGCAGACTCGACTCTGCGGTCGCGCGCCGCGTCGGTAACCAATACAGAAGTTTTTACACCCATGGTTTCCAAGAGCCGCGCGGTTTCAGCCAAGTCGGTGTGAGGCAAGCCGCCGCCGTATTTTGTCAGCACCGCGCCGTCGGCGTTCAAAGTCCATTTAACCAGACTTGCCGCCGCGTGGCATTGACGCTGGCGGTCGAAGTGTTCCGAGCCGGCGACGGTCGCCACCGTGCCGACGAAATTTATTTCCCGCGCGTGATGACGTTGGTACAGTTCGAGAACGACCGGATGATTCTGATAAAAATAGGTCTCGGTGCCGCCAAACCATGAACTGAGCGACGGCAACAGCGCGCCATCGAGCCATTCGTCGGGATGGAGCAACAGCGGCAGCATGCCTTCGGTATTTGTCCCGTAGAGGATAGGTTCGTCAACCGCGGGCCGGCGTTGACGCGAAAAGATCTGGCCGATGTAAGCGACCCGCGGTAATCCTTCTCGTCCCGGCTCCAACGGCCCGATGGGATCGAAAGTATGCAGCGACTGAGGCGTGTGGTCGAGCGCCGCTTGGGCGAGATAAATCGCAGCTCTAACGCCGGCGATACGGTAAGCTTTCAAAATCGCTTGGCGCGCGAGGCCCGGCTTCGTGTGCGGTAAAACTACTAGATGCTGCAGCGTCGAATAATGGCTGCCCTCGGTGGCGCGACCGGACATTTCCAGTAGACGCCCGGTGGCCGGGCGGGTTGGGTCCGGCCTCATCTCCCCCAGGACCGAAACCGCTGCGCCGGTAAGCACGTGAGTCGTGCCGATCCCGGCGGTCGTCGGCGCGCCGATTATGCCGGGAAAGTCTGATCCTATTCCCGGTTCCTTCGCGCGCGGCTCGACGACGTCGAAGATCGGTCCAGCGCGGCAACTCTCCCCCGGTCGGGCGATGGCGAAATCGACTCCGGCCAGCGACGCATCTTGAAGCACGATCTCACGTAGAGCTTTTTCATCGACGACGAGCACGCTGCCGTCGAGGCAGGTCGATGTGCCGAAGCGGATGTCTGTGATTGGATGTCGCGCGAGAGTTAGTTGCATAACGGCTTCGCTTTCAGTTGAACCAATCTAATTCTTGGTGGCTACGCTTGTCAACGCAATCGATTGGACTGACCGCTTCAGCGGCGCGGGAATCGATGATATGGACTGATTAAAGCTATCCTGAAGAAGGCGAATTTATGCTTCGTTTCTCACCCAATCCGAACCGCGCGCATGTGATTCCGTGGCAGGAATGGAGCGATGAGGCGTTTCGCGCCGCGCGCGCCGAGAACAAGCCGGTGATGCTTTTTCTCGCGGCGTTTTGGTGCCGTTACTGCCAGCGCATGGACGAAGAGGCGTTTTCCGATACGGAAAATATCGCGCTGCTCAATGCCTACTTCATTTCACTGCGGGTTGAGAACGCCCAACGGCCCGACGTCGACGCCCGCTATAACTTCCACGGCTGGCCGACGATTGCGTTCATGACGCCGGAGGGCGAACTTTTGAGCGTCGTCAACTATCTGCCGCCGGCCGAGTTCCAGGACATTCTCTTTCGCGTTTATCTCGCCTATCAGCAGAAGCCCACAACGGCGCAAGAATCGGCGCCGGTGTCGACCGCCGTTAGCGCAGAACCGGCGGTTGGGATCAATCTGGCCGCGCTTGACGAAATTGCCGAGACGATCATGAAACTCGCCGATCGGGTTAACGGCGGTTACGATCGCGTCCAGAAATTCATTCATCCGACGGTCAATGATTTTCTGCTGGAGCGTTACGAGGCCACCAAAGATGAGCGATATCTCGATCAAGTCTGTCTCACTCTCGGCCGCATGCGCGCCGGAGAGATTTACGATCATGAAGGCGGCGCTTATTTTCGAACTTCTTCCAATGCTGACTGGAGCCATCCGCATCGGGAAAAATTGCTTATGGAACAGGCCGGCCTGCTGGCGAATTGTCTGGCGGTCTATCGTGTCACGCGCCGGGAGCAGTTTCGCCGCATGGCCGAAGAGATCATTCAGTACTTGGATGCCAAGCTCTTGGATCCAGCGAGCGGCGCATTTTTCGGTTGCGAAGATTTTCTCCGCAATGAAAATCCGGTTGCCGCAGGCGGAGAATTTTTTACCATAATCGACCGTTGCTTATACACCGATGCCAATGCGATCGTCAGCGCGGCGTATCTCGATGCCGCGGAGCTTTTAAAAAAGCCGGCTTATCGCGAACGGGCGCTGATCGCGCTGGAATTTCTCTGGCAGCATTGCCGCAGCGACAGCGGCGGGATGTCTCACTACTTCGACGGCGCGCCGCATGTGCCGGGCCTACTTCAGGATCAAGCGCAGATGGGCATGGCGCTTGTTCGTGCTCACGACGCAACCGGCGATGGTATGTATTTAGATCGCGCGCAGCAGATGGCGGCGTTCATTTTAGCAGAACTGAAAAATCCCGCCGGCGGTTTCTACGATATTCGTGCGCAGGATTCGGCTTCGCTCAAGCTTCGTTTAACTTTGATCGAACAAAACGGTGCTGCCGCTTCATTCTTCCTCGCGCTTGCCGGGGCGACCGGTGAAGAGATCTATCGTGATGCGGCGCTATGGGCGTTTCAGCATGTTACCGACAATTTCCAAGAAAATGGAATTCACGCGGCGACCTTGGGGCGCGCGCTCCAGGAATACCTACACTCCCACCCACGGCGACAAGAAGAAATTAGTATAGGTCGGAATCTGAGGAGGCGCAGGATGCCGGAAAGTCTGTCGGATATATTCGAATCCACTGAGCCCAATTTGCTCACATCTGGCTGGGGCCGCGCCGAAGGACCCCTCTGGCATGCGGAAGGGTATGTTACCTTTGTGGATCTGGAGGGGAACCGGCTTTTGCGTTGGGACTCGAACGGTTCGGTAACGGTAGTGCGGGAGAATACCGGAGAGGGTAATGGGTGCACTCTGGATCGCTACGGCCGTCTGATCATGTGCGAAGGCGCCGATCACCGGCGCATTACCCGCATGGACGAACATGGCGCCGTCACGGCCATTGCCGAGCGTTGGCAAGGTAAGCGATTCAATAAGCCCAATGACGTGGTGTGCCGTTCCGACGGCAGCATCTATTTCACTGACCCCGGGCTGCGCGTTTCAGCAGAACTGCGGGAGATCGGATTTTCCGGTGTATTTCGCATCGATCCAGCGGGGCGCGTGCACCTGGCCACCGATGAGTGTGAATACCCCAATGGGCTGGCGTTCTCGCCCGACGAGTCGATTCTGTACGTAGCGATTAGCCGGCTGGACGAGCGCTGCTTCCAGGAGGCGGAGCGTGGTGAGGTTTGTACACATCGGCGCATCCGAGCTTTTGACGTGGCCGCGGATGGGACCCTAAGCAACAACCGTGTGTTCTGTAATATGTCTTCGGCGGATCCCGGCGTCCCCGACGGCATCAAAGTCGATACCGAGGGTCGAGTGTTTTGCGTCGGCTCCGGCGGCATTTGGGTTATCGCTCCATCCGGTGAGGTAATCGGCATCGCTTCGATGCCGGACGTAGTTCGCAACCTCGCTTTTGGCGGACCGGACTTTCGCACGCTATATCTCACCCCGCGAGGTTCACTCTGCAAACTCGGGGTCAAAACACCGGGGATTGGAGCGTTCCGCTTGTCTCCGATGAACCAATAGCTCGGCTCGTTATGCCCGCTGAAAATCTAGATATACCTGAATTTCCAGATCGTTGTATTAGCTGGTCGATCTACACGCTGACGGTCGTGATTTTTGGCCTGCTTGGTGCCGGGGTCGCAACGTCTGGTGTTTTACCTACTCTATCGGGAGGTGCCTGGTTATTGATAGTCGCTTGTACTTGGAGGCTTGATGGCGCTGGTCATCAACCGCACTCGGCCCAAATACGAAAGAGCCGCCGGGACATGGAGATTATTTTATAAATTTTTGCTCAGACAGATGCCTTCCGATTAACCCCTGATCTTCATCTCCGCCGCGAGTATGCGGTTGTCCGGTGTGCCTTTCCAGTTAACGTTTTTCGCTACGCCGTAAATCTCCGAGAGTGTATAGAGCGGCACGAAGGCCGCGTCATCCATGAGTATGCGTCCGGCTTGCTGCAAGATGGTCACACGCTTTTTCTGATCCGCGATGCGCTGTTGCTCTTCAATGAGCTTGTCAACTTCCGGGTTGCTATAACCGACACGCTTGGTGACGCCGGTGTGAAAGTATTGATCGTAAAGAGTATCGGCGTCGGGCGCGGTGCGGCCCGCGTAGTAAAAGGGCAGCTTGCCGCCGTTGACGCCATCTTTGCCCCAGTAGACGGCGTACTCTTGGCCGACTAATTCGACGTTAACGCCAGCTTTCCCCAGTTGATTGGCGATGACCTCACAAACTTCTCGACCCTTGAGATGACGGTCGGGCGAGAAATGAAGCTTGAGCTCTAGGCCGTTGGGGTAGCCTGCCTTGGCGAGTAGTTCACGCGCTTTTTTCGGATCGTATGGATAGCGCTTGGCGGCTGGGTCAAAGCCGATCATGTTCGAGGCCACTGGACCGTTGAGGACTTCGCCGTTGCCGGCAAAGATATGTTTGATTAGCATCGCCGGATCGACGGCGTGACTGATCGCTTGGCGCACGAGCTTGTTGTCGAAGGGCTTGAACGTCACATTCATCACCAGGAAATACATGCGAAAGCCGGGAACCTTTTCGACCCGCGCGCGCGGATGTTTCGCCACGCGGTCGATTTCTTCTATGGGCAGATTGCTGACCACGTCGGCCTGGCCGGAAAGCAAGCCGGCGACGCGCGCCGATTCTTCCTTTACGCCCTTCAAGATAACTTCCTTAACTTCCGCTTTGGCGCCCCAATAGTCGTCGTTGCGCGCCAAGACTAGATTGCCGCCGCGCTGCCAAGAAACAAACTTATACGGGCCGGTGCCGATGGCGTAGGTGTCGGCTTGGTCGCCGTATTTTTCGGCGGCGGCTTTGCTGATGATGTAACGGGTATCGAGTCGGTCGAGCAGCAGCGCGTGAGGATTCTTTGTGGTGCAGACGACGGTAAAGTCATCGGGGGTTTCTACTTCTAAGTCCGCGATGTCGCCGCCTTGAAGACTGCGCTTGTCGGTTTTCATGCGCTCGATGGAATAGGCCACGTCTTTGGCGGTGAACGGCGCGCCGTTATGAAAGCGGATGTTTTTCTTGAGCTTGAAAACCCATTTTCTCCCTTGAAACTCCCATGACTCGGCGAGCACGCCGACATATTCTTTGCGGCGATGGTCCATAGCGACCAGCGGCTCGATCAGGTGCTGCCAGAGGTTGCTTATGCCGCCACCGCTATAGCCGTAGGGATGGAGCGAATCCAGGCCGACGCCCTGAAAGATTACGACGCGGTCTTTAGATGCGGCGAGTGCGGTTCGCTCGATGGCAGGCGCGAACATCGCGCCGAGTCCGAGGGTCGCGCTCCGTTGCAGAAATCGCCGCCGGCTGGTGTTCGTTGGATGTGCGCCCATGGTAGTTCTCCTTTCTTTCGTTTATAGCATCAGCCGAGCCGGTGCGGCAAAGTTATTTTTGGCGAATTCGCTTGGTAATTGGACACTGGCTTGACAGAATGGCGGCTCAGTTATTATCACCGAGCAGGCTCCCGGCGTAAGCGAGGTGCCGAAATGAACATCAAATCACTTGTCGACCCGGAAGGCGGTCTCATCGATCGCAGGATTTTTGCCGATCGGGAGATCTATCAGCTCGAACGCGAGCGCATCTTCGCGCGCTGCTGGCTATATCTTGGCCACGAATGCGAGATTCCGAAGCCCGGCGATTTCGTCACCCGCTACATGGGCGAGGATCCGGTGATTTTGGCGCGCGATTTGAACGGTCAGTTGCGCGCACACTTAAACATGTGCCGCCATCGCGGCAATCGGGTATGTCGCGCCGACCGCGGCAACACCAAATTGTTTCAGTGCTCCTACCACGGTTGGTCTTACACGACGGATGGCAAGCTGGCGTTGGTGCCGATGGTCGAGGCCTTTGGCAATCTCGATCGCTCGCAGTGGGGCTTGATTCCCGCCGCGCAGATCGACAGTTACCAAGGACTGATCTTCGCGACCTTCGATGCCGAGGCGCCGGCGCTGCGGGATTATCTCGGCGATATGGCTTGGTATCTCGATATTCTGCTCGACCGCAGAGAAGGGGGAACGGAAGTTAGCGGGCCGCACCGCTGGATCGTGGATGCCAACTGGAAAACCGCCGCGGAAAATTTCGGCGGCGACGGTTATCATATCGCTTCGACGCACGGCTCGGCACGCGAGCTCGGCATCGATACGACGACAAGTCAGACGCGACAATGGAACCAAGGCTGCCAGATCGCCTGCGACAATGGCCACATTCTCGTCTCCTGGCTCACGCCGCCGGACGGTGGCCCGTGGTTTGCGCAACCAGACGATCAACTGGCCGACTACATGAAAGAACACGCCGCCGAGATCGAAGATCGGCTCGGGCCTTTGCGTGCGCGAAAAATCTCACCCTCGGCTGGCACCGTATTTCCGAACTTGTCGGTGCATTGGCTCACACGGACGATCCGAGTCTGGCAGCCGCGCGGTCCGGACAAGATGGAGATTTGGAGTTGGGCGATCGTCGATAAAGCGGCGCCGCCGAAGATCAAAGACGTGATGCGTTTTGTCTCGCAGTATCGTTTCAGTCCGAGCGGCGTGTTCGAGCAGGACGACATGGACAACTGGATTCAAGTCACCGGCGCGGCGCGTAGTTTAATCGGCCAGCGCTTTCCGGCGAATTATCAAATGAGCGGCAACGAGCCGCCCATCGAACTCGAACTACCCGGAACGGTAAAGAGCCGCTTCAGCGACAACAACCAATTGAGCCTTTATATGCACTGGGCGAAAATGCTCGAAGCGAAAAACTGGGGCGAAATCACGAGCGGGCAAAATGGCTAGCGAGCTGCGTCGCCAGATCGAAGATTTCTATTATCTCGAAGCCGAGCTCTTGGACGAGCGCAAGTTGCGCGAGTGGTTCAACTTGCTCACCGAAGACGTGCGCTACTGGATGCCGCTTCGCCACAATACGATGGAAAGACCGAGCGACGTGGTTGAGGAATTATCCAAACCCGGCGAAGGCTACTATTTCGACGATGACATCACGAGTCTCAAAATCAGAGTCGAACGGGCGTACTCGAAAGTCGCCTGGGCTGAAATGCCGCCGTCGCGCACGCGCCACCTGATTACCAACGTGCGGGTTAAGAAGGACGACGGCAACGAAATCGAAGTTCACTGCAATTTTCTCCTCTACCGCACTCGTATGGAAACCGACAAAGATATCTTTGTCGGCGCACGCCAGGATATTCTCCGGCGCTCCGGCGGCAGCTTCAAAATCGCCCGCCGCACAATCATTCTCGACCAGGCCGTGCTCGACGCGAAGAATATCAGCGTGTTCTTGTGAGAGATTCGCGCTAGCGATCGCGCGTCAAGCCATTAACCAAATGTCAGTGACGCGCGGTTTCTATCGGGTAACCGCGTTTTACCCAGCCGGAGTAACCTTCAGGCATGACGAAAATATTGCGATAGCCGCGATATTCCAGAAACACGGCGCGATCGGCGATATCGTAGGTTTTGCAGTCGCAATAAAGCACCACGCGTCCGGTCTTGGGAATTTCGCTGAAACGGTTGGCCACTTCAGCGATCGGCAGAGAGCGCGCGCCGGGCAAGCGGGTCTTGCTGGTACTCCTTGGCCGGCCGCATGTCGATGAACACTAACTTTTCGCCGGCATCCAACAGCTGCTTCACCCGTTCGGCGGGAATCATATCGATGGTGTCTTCCACACCGTGGCCGGCAAAAGCAGCCATGGCATGAAAGACATTGAGCACAAACAGGATGGATGACGAGCTTGTGATTAATTCTCCGGCCGCTTGTCATACTTTACGGTCACATTTTTATTGTCGTCGGTCCAGGCGACCGTGCCTTTGACGCCGGGAGTGTGTCGCATGATCCAAAATCCGCCGCCGGGATCGGAAGAGCTGGCGAAGACCAAACCGTTTTCATGGACGAATACATCGTCGGCGTGGCCGGCGTCGCCATTTGCGCGGCGAAACACCGGCGGCACGAAATGGCCGGCGGCCTTGGGATGGTAGGGATCAGAAATATCGATGGCCCAGAAACCGGAATTTTCCCAGGCGCTGAAGACGATATTGCCCTTCACCATGCGCTCGATATCGTGAATGCCAAAACGGCGGCCGGGACGGTCCGGTGGGCATGTTTTGTTCAGGGGAAGGCGAAATGTTGAGATCTGTACCGGATTTTTCTCATAGCGAACATCTATGACGTGCATATAACCAAACGGACATTGCTTGACGGAATTGATTTCGTCGGTAGCGATGATGAGATCGGGTCGGCCGCCGTGGGAAGGAATAACTATGCCGATGCTATGGGTGTTGCCTTCCTCAGGTGGCGACCACTTGATCTGGCTGATCATGGTAGGTTTACGCATGTCGCTGATGTCTAAAATGATCACGCCTTGATCGCGGTAGGCAAGATAGGCGCGGTCTTTGTAAGTCGTGATATCGTGCAGCGCGACCCAAATCTTGGGCAATCCTTCACGTAACCCGCGGTCAGGCTCGACCCAGTTGTCGCCGGGTTTTTCACCTCCTGCGGTCCACTGACCCGGAAACCACCATCTTGCGACCTCTTTTGGATTGGCTGGGTCGTTAATATCGATGATCATTAGAATATTGTCGTAGTAACCTTCCTTTGTCGTCGCGAGGAATGCGAATTTTCCTTGTTTTGGATCCTCGTGGAGCCAAAACCCATGGACCCCGCGCCGCGGCGTAACGTCGGTTTTGAAGAAACCCACTTCGCGCGGCTTTGTCGGATCGCTGATATCGTACAGGCGAATACCGCCGGCCCAAGTTTTGATCTTCTCGTCGCGAACCCCGTCCTGGTTTATGACTAGAGTGTTTCCCAGGATATCAATGTACTGGCTCTGCACGCTGGGATCATTCTTGACTTTCGAGATCACACGCGGTTTTGACGGGTCACTTACGTCAACGATGCTGAAACCTTGATAATTGGAAATGTAAGCGTGCTTGCCGTCCTTGCTGACGCGAAACTCGGCGGCTTGATCCCAGCCGTCGAGATCGCTGTAGGAGAGAATCGTGAAGTCCTGCAGCTCACCATAACTCGGTTGGTGTTCTTTGGCGCCGCCAAGAATTTGAGTCTGGCCAAAAACTTCGGCCAGACCGATCGCAAAAGTGGCGATCAAGCAAGCCAAAATCAATCCGCGCGTGGGTGATGAGGCATTCACTGAATATGTCCTCCTTGCCGATTTGCTTCTCCTGGCTTCATCCGAATCAAACCGTGACTTCCATACCGCCGCACGTGCTCTGTGTCAATCGAAATGATCCGTTGACGATGGAATTGAGCTGCGCAACAATTTCAAAGAGTGATATTCTAAGGGCATCAAAGTTAAGGAGACGGCTGTGGCTTACAAAATCCGAAACCGTGACGAACATTTTTTCAACGACGCCGGCCCGAAGCGCATTTTAGCTTTGGACGGTGGCGGCCTGCGCGGTATTCTCACTTTATCGTATCTCGCCGAAATCGAGTCGCTGCTCAGACAGCGGCACGGTGGCAGCAATGATTTTCGCTTGGCTCACTATTTCGATCTGATCGCCGGCACGTCCACCGGTGCGATTATTGCGGCGGCGTTGGCGCTGCGGCATGGCGTGGCGGAGATCATCAAAAAGTATATCGACCTCGGGCAAAGAGTGTTTCAAAAAAGCTGGTTTCGCGACGGCTATGTCCGGGCGTTCTATGACGAAGCGCAACTGATCAAAGAGCTGAAAGAAGTCTATGGCAGCCAATACGACAATGGGCGATGCGTCGATTGCAGACCGGGTTGCTGGTGATCACCAAGCGACTCGATAGCGGCAGCCCCTGGCCGATCTCGAATAATCCGCGCGGCCGGTATTACGATGTGCGACCGAATCAGAGCGTCGTGCGCCAATTCCGAATATCCACTCTGGCAAGTGGTGCGCGCTTCCACGGCGGCGCCGCGCTATTTCAATCCGGAAAAAATCGTAATCGCTCCAGGGCAACTGGATCAGCAAGATCCGTCAGGCGAGTTCGTCGATGGCGGCGTCAGCCCGTTTAATAATCCCGCGCTTCAGGCGGTTATGTATGCGACTTTCGATGGCTACCGTATTGGTTGGCCGATGGGCGCCGACAAGTTGCTTGCTGGTTTCCGTCGGCACTGGCAGCCGCGGACCCGAAAATTGCGCCGGCAATCTTGGCCGACGGACAATGCGTTGAAGGCGTGATTCTCGGTGATGGATGATTGCGCCGATCTGATGGAACTCTTGCTGCAGTGGATGTCGCGCAGCCGGACCGCGCGCGAAATCGATCGGGAGATGGGCGACTTGCGCAATGATTCGATCGCGCCGGCGCCGCTGATCACTTATCTGCGTTACAATGTTTGCTAACTGGTGATTCGCTGACGTCGCTTGGTATGGCTCTGCCCCATGCACAAGCTCGAAACCTTGAGCGCGATGGACGATCCCGCCAACATGGCAACGTTGCAAGAAGTCGGCGCGCGGGCGGCAAAGCAGCAAGTTCGCGGCGAGGATTTTCCGTCGAATTTCGATCTCGTCGGTTGCTAATTGGAATTAGGGGCCAATTCTCAAGACTGACGCAGATGCTCGGCTAAGCGGAATGAGGAGTGAGACCATGAAGAACGTTTTTATCGTTCGTCCATTCGGCACAAAAAGCGGCATCAACTTTGATCAAGTCGAAAAAGATCTCATTCGCCCGGCAATGGCGCAGGCCGGCTTGACTGGCGGCACCACCGTCGAATTCATACAGCAAGGCAACATTCGAACCGATATGTTCGAGCAATTGCTCGTCGCCGATCTGGTGATTGCCGACATCTCGATACACAATGCCAATGCATTTTACGAACTAGGCATTCGTCACGCATTGCGCGATAAACGCACGTTTCTTATCAAATCCAAACAAGCTCACACCGGGAGAACGTGATGCCAAGGATACTGACGTGCCGTTCGATCTGAAAACCGACCGTTATCTGGTCTACGATCCAAATCAACTGGCGGGGCTGTGGACATTCTTGCTGCGGCGCTCAAACTCACTATGGATTCGCAAAAAGCCGACAGCCCGATTTATCAATTGCTGCCCGCCTTGAAGCCAGCTGATCCGGAGGATGTTTTGGTGGTTCCGCTCGATTTTCGCGAAGAGATCGAACGGGTCGAGGCAGCGAAGAAATTGCGGTGATCTGCAATTGTTGGCTGCCGAGGTCGACGGCTTCGCCTGGCAGATTGCCGGCTTGCGCCTGATCGGCCAACGCTCAATTTCGCCTCAAAGACTGGCCTGGCGCCAAGGTCACTTGGACGGCGGTGCGCGAGTATGACGACATGGACGTGGAAGCCAACACGATGCTGGGAACGATCTTTCAACGCCTTGGCGATCTGGTCAGCTCCGATCACGCCGTCGAACGGGCACTGCAAAACCAAGAGATTTCCGCGAATGGACGCGCGGAAATTCGTGCGTTGATAGGGCGAAACGCCAAGAATCAATGGGAGCAGAGCTGGACGACATTTGACGACATGTTGACGCCGCACAGAAGGCGGCTCTGACCTCGAAGTATTTGGAGAAATCTTTCGAGCTTTACCGCGCCGGGTTTATCGAAGACCGAAATCATTTTTACTCGGGCCTGAACGCTTTGGCGATGGTGACGATGATGGTTGAGTTGGCTCAACGTCAAGCAACCATCTGGCAAGACAACTTCGATTCTGAAGAAGATGCCAACAAAGATTGCAGAAGCTCAAAGAGTTGCGCAACGATCTCGCTGCCGGCGTTCGGCTCGCGATCGAGTCGAAACAAGTCGCGTTGCAGCGCACTGATAAAACCGACGTGTGGGTCGACATCAGCACCGCGGATCTGATTTGTTTGACCTCCACGACGACCGAATCGGGTCGCGCAGGCTTACAACAAAGCTCTCACCGATGCGTCGGATCACGCGCGCGATGCCGTGCGACGGCAACTGTTGCTTTATCAGCGTCTCGGGAATTCTAAAGGAAAATATTCAAGCGGGTCTCGAAAGTATCGCGCCGGTGGCCGTGCAAAGCCATCAGGAAGCCGCCGCCGCGAGTGATTTTGTTTACTGGCCATCGCGATCGACGCTCCGGATCGCAAAGCCCGCGCTTTCCTGCGGCTAAAGGAGAAGCAGGCGCGGGCGATGATTTTCGAAGCAGTGACAAGGAGGCAGAAGCGATCAAAGACGGAAATTACTCGGTATTTCCGGCGGCGCGTCCGGCGGCGATATTCTGTTTCACGAAGTCTGCGAAGAGTTAAACATTACCAAGCCAGATGTACCTGGTGCTTGCCGAAAGAGCGATTACATTAAGGCCTCGGTGGCGACAGCGGGCCGGATTGGGTCGAGCGCTTCAATCGCCTCTACGACAAACTCAAGCCAAAGATTCTTTCCGATTCAGATCGATTGCCCCGCTGGCTTCGGGCGAAGAAGGATTACGATATTTGGCAGCGTTCCAATCTCTGGATGCTCCACAACGCGCTTTCTATTTCGCAGGATCATTTGACTTTGATTGCGTTGTGGAACGGCGCCACGGGCGATGGCGCCAGGCGGTACCGAAGACACGATTAAACGAGCCCAAGATAGCGGGCGCTACGTTTGTCCATCTCGATGCGCGAAAGCTGCTGGAATAAATAGCGGAAAACCAGGTCGGTTTTGCTTTGAAGGACTTCAAATCGAGAGACGAGACACGTTTATATTTATCATCAACGCTTGCGATTGTTGAGTCGGTTCCTAAATGTATGTGTTAGTGCCTCGCGATGCTTGGAGGAAGACCAGTTGCTCGGACGCTGATAACGTTGCGAATACCGGCTCGGCTATGGATTGAATAACCAATAGCGTGCGCCGTACTTGCTTTTGGCGGAGAGTCCGAACCGTTCATGCGGCGCCGTGCCACGCCGAACCAATTCAAAGATGTCCGTTATTACGGATCGATTATCGCCATAATAGGAGTGTCCTAACAAACTGGTGTCGATGGCTGTCGCGTCGACTGTATCGAGGGGGTCAAGAACGACAAGATCGACACCTGAATCACCTGCCCGTGGGTGTTTATGAATCCCCCGAGAGATCATGAGAGCTTTGTCATTTGACGACGCGTACAACGTGAAACGCTCGGCCTTATTCAAAAAGCCAATCGCTAAATCTTTGAAAGTCGCGGCATCGATGTCCGGCGCCGCGAACACGATTTGTCTTATGCGAGCACCTCGATTCGAAGCGGCAGGTGGCATGGTAGCGATAGTCTCGGCAACCAAACGGTTCCCCATGCTATGGGCGATGATATGGACGGTTTCAGCTCCCAACTTCTCTTTAATTGTGGCGAGAAACTCCGCAAACCGCGGGCGAGACCAGGTGACGTTCGTCTCGTCCACCGCGTACCTAAGTACCGCTCCCTCCGATGGCCAACTGTAAAGCGCTGGAATGCCTTCAAAATGTAAGTCGTAGGCGATCTGTGCTGTGCGGGCGATTGCGTCACTGAAACTGACGTTGTAACCGTGAACAAAAAGCAGAACCTCCTTCTTGGCGCTCCGATTCAAGGTGTTGCGTGCGCGCTCGGCGAACGAAGTGGCCGATAGAGGTTCGAGACTGAGCACAACGATGTGTTTATTCGGATCTTCCCGAAATTGTAGCTTCAAGGTTAGGCTTTTGATTTCTCCCATTCGATGATCATCCGGTATACTCACGTCGGCGATGCCGAACGTTAGATCGCCGCGTTCGGCCGGAGAGGACACGGAAGTATCTGATGATATGGCGCGATCCGTGCCGTAGAACACTGGTACGATCGAGTGCCGATCCTTCTTCACAAATCCTGCCTGGACGCCCGCCCCCTTGTTTCGATGGGAAGTGGCTTGGCTTATCGCTTTAAGGAGCAGTTTGTGGGCAGCATCATATTTCTGGAATAAATCAATAATTGATCGGATCACTGCAGCTTGTCCCTGGTCGACCGTAGCATCGAGCCGGCGCAAAAGTGTGGTGAGCTGACACTCGAAGAGCTCGCGATCTCCGCCAAGTAACGGTATTATCTGGTCCCATGTGTTCGAAATAGCCTGTGACAGTTCGTCAGTTTCGTTCATTTAAGCCTCCTGAGAGAACTTCTTCTCGGCTAGCCGGCTATCCAAAACATCGATGCTAACCGCAGTCGCATTGCATCAGGATCCTTTGACTCATCGAGTTTTACCGCAATTTCCTTCAGCACATCGAGTGTTCTTTCCGGGGACTTGATCTCAGCTTTTGCTATGAAAGTCGTGTAGGCCCTGCGCGTCATCGTCCGGGTTGCCGAGCAAGGCGAAGGAATCGCCGAGATCTGCCCATGCCAACCGCTGTCGCTCAATGTATTTTCGTTCGTAGTTCGTTTCGATCAGTGTGGCGAGCGTCTGAATTTGTGATTCAAGCTGTTCCAAGTGTTTGTCGCCCGTAAGCAATGCGGTTTTGATCGCTTGCAAGCGATTATACGTGCCGGAACGAGCAAATCGTTCTTCAAGTTCGGCACCTGCCAGGTAGCTGGATAAAGCCTGTTTTTGGAGCTCCTAGGCGTAACAGCATACCGCCTCGCGCACCGTAGGTTTCGACAAGTTCGTCAAGTGCCGCTTCCTGCTTTCCACTCAAAGGGAGAATCATTGACGACACGGGATCGGGTTCTGGGCGAAGTATTTGCAGCGCGCTCGTTAAGGCTGCAACTCCAGCCTGATATGCATCCTGGGCAGCCTTTTCCCGCCCAAATTTGCGCAGGGCATCGCCTTTCTTTCGATACGACTTTGCCTGCTCCTGCCATTCCCTGGCGGTTTCTACAACTTGCGTCAGACGGTCTTCGATGAATTCAGCCAGCGCAAAGATTCATCGTCGCCAAGATCGTAAATGGCGTCGATCACCGTGCGACCAAGATCGTGGTACAGCTTTCGTGAAGAGGCATCTTCCTTAACCCTTGTGCCTTTCACGCGGTGCTCGAGGTAGAGCCACGCAGCAATGCGCAGTTCCAGAGCAGCCTTCTCGCTGTTCTGTTTCACGATCCGACTGCGGTGGAACAGGATCTGCGGTGCTCCCATGCGCCCCTGCTGCGGGTGATGGAGAGCGTCAGCTTTGTTTTTAAGCTCGTCGACGAGCCCGGGTTGCGCCTCCTGTATTTCTTCGATCACCGGAAGCAATACGCGGTGAATGCGGTTGTAGTCGGCGTTCTCGTCCAGGTGCGGAGTCCGCTGTAGCAGAGCCTCGCATGCCTTTTCAATAGCATCCGAAGAGTTAACCCGAATGCGATATCAATCGGATTAAATAAGCGGCGCATTTTTTCGACCTGAGTCAATGCCGGCGCTTTTGTTCCGCCGGGAAGATACCTTTCATCGATGATCTGTAGTGCTCCCCACTCGCTGACTGCTAGCCTGATGCCGAGTTCCAAAAACACTGAAGCGTTGTATTCCGACCAATCAACTACGCAACCGGCGGTCCGGCGGATTTGCTCGTATAGACCCTGCCAAATCAGCTGAGGCGTGCCATAATCGATAATTCTTTCGATCTTCGTTTTGTAATTCTTTTTGTTTGAGAGCACCCGTTTGAGGCGCGAACTTACGTCCCCCCAATTGTCCCAATATTCTGCCGAATACGAACAAAGAACGAGTATCCGATCGCTGACATCAATAGTGGACGAAGCTTCGTAAGGCGATCCCAATTGCCTCAATGCGTCGTAAGCCGGAAGATCCAGATAGCGCGGGTGTTTGGCTACCTGATGAAAGCCGGTCTCGACTCGACGCACGAATCGCTCCACCACGGGATCCATACCAGCCGAAGGATCGTCGGGGCGCGTGTGCGAATTGATGTTGAGGTCCTGCAAGTTAAACGGCACTTCGAGCGGCTTCCCTTCCTTCCATGCGCCTCCGTGGCTGCAGATGCTGAGCGACCTACAGCAGGCAGACCGGATCCCGACGAACATCATCACGCCTGGCTCGAAACCGGTGACGTCGAAAATAACGAGATCGGCTTCGACGATGGCGCGCACCGCCCTATCGAGAGCTTCGGCGCTTGCAAATGCGTCGAGGACCGAGAAGGAGCCAAACGATACCGCTGACGGGTCGTATGCGTCAGACAATGTCCTCCGCCTGCCCGAGACAAGGATCCGAAGGTTGCAAGCGGTTTGAAAGGATTTCCAGATTCTCTCGCCGGTTTCTCCCGAGATCGCGTCACGAACGAGATCCTCCAATCCTCGCGCGGAGACTCTCTGATGCTCGTACTCAGATAGAACTACGAGGCAGTGAAATTTGTTGGGATCGAACGATTCCCAGATGGTCGATAGAGCAGCCCGACCGATGGGGTCAAAGATGGGCTTTTGCAGCATCCTTTGTTTTTCGACTGAAAGCTCACCATAGCTCAATCGGGGCTTTTGAGGTTGCAGAGAGATGCTTTGGGATCGCAGCTCGGTACATCGCCTCTCGACATGCGGCAATAGCTCTTCTAGGGAGACACAGTCTGACTCCGAGATGCTTTCGGCAAAAGCCTTTGTGAAGAGGCTCAAAGACGGCTCATCTGAGCCGGAAGGTAGAATTTGACAGACCTCGTTAGCGGCACAGCCTAAAAACCTGACGAACCGATGTTCCTCTGGTGTCGCTAGCCGCTCCGGATCGGCCCATGCGGCACCGCCCTTTGTTATCGGAACGTCTTCTTTGTCACGACAGGCATCGATAATGAACAGCACAAGTCCGACTTTCGAAGCGGCAACCGTTTTGCTGAGGTCGGTAGATACCCGCTGACTCGCACTGGAAAACGCGGCCGTTCGAGTCGTTCCCGCTGGAACAATCGAATCCACGTTATCATCTCCGCGTATCCCGTGTCCGGTAAAATACACAATCCGGGTATCTTCCGGGCCAGCGGTGGAACAGAAATCACGCATGGCTTGGTCCAACGTGGCGGTGTTGCTGAGTGTATCTTGTGGACAAATCTCAATCTCATATCCAGAGGCCTCCAGTACGGAACCCATGAGTTCAACGTCATGTTTTACCGCCGGCAAGGGAGCGAACCCTTCGCCGTACTTGTGAGGACCGATTAATAGCGCTCTACGATTGCCCATGTTCCGAATTTCGCCTTAACGATCCTGACGATTGAGGAGTATAGTGCCGCACCCTACTGTGGGTTGTTTGGCATGACGACGATGTCGAGTGTGCCACGAAAGATGGAAGCAATATTTCAGGGGAAAATTAATACCCGACGGAGGAGTATGGTAATGCAAGTTCATGTTACCGCGAGGGATTCTCTTGCGTTCCTCAAATCTTGTCAAGGCTTAAATTGTGAGTCTCTATCGAATAGTGAAAAGCATCCGCTCACAGTCTTTACTCTGGGGTAAGTGAATGAACGTTGGAATGATCCCTAACTACGCGCCGGCTGGGTGCCTTATATGATGGAACGGCTCGACGAGAAATATGAAAAGCTGCCGCAGCAGGCGCCTTTGCTTACCAAAGCGCCGAGCGAGTACGTCAAGGACGGTTCGATTTATTTTTCCTGCGAACTGGAAGAAAAAATTCTTTCCTACGTCGTCGGTTTGGGTTTGGAAAGAAAGATTCTCTACCCGTCAGATTTTCCGCATGAGCGCCCGACCTTGGATCAATTCTTAGCCGACATTCCCCACTTTCGCACGCGGAAAGATCTTTCGGAGCGGGTAAAGAAACTAATCCTGCGCGACAACTGCATTGATTTCTATTCTTTGAAAGCAGTCGGGTTGTAGAAAACCCTAGCACGACCGTCCGCCAATTCTTAACCGACCACGCAGACCGTTTTGGTCTTGCCGTTTGGTGGCTTTATTGCTTAAGATCGCCGGACCCTATGGCTGTAAAGTAAATCACAGTCCATGACTTGAGGTGCCAATTCGGCATCTCAAGATGGGCGGACGGCGCCACCGAATGGAAACTTTTGGCGCAAGACTGATTGCATAAGAATGCTAATAGAAGTGGAGAATTCATATGGCGATTGACGGGGTTCGATTTGGCCACGTGGCTTTCAAAGTCGCCGATGTAGAAAAAAGTATTCGTTGGTACGGCGACGCCTTCGGCGCGAAAGTGATCTATCGCGTCGCTCCAAGCGGCGATCGTCCGGAGCTGATGTTCTTGGAGTTCGCCAAAGGACAGTGCGTCGAGCTTTTTCCCGGCGGGAAAAATATCCTGCCATCGCCGCCGGACCCGATCGGCTACATTCATTTTTGCCTGGTGATCGATAACCTGGAACAGGCGCTGGCGCACCTGGCGACGCTGAGCGTGACGCCGGAACGAAAATTTATCGGCCGCGCCAAGCAGCGCATCGCGTTTATCTCAGACCCGGACGGCAACAGCATCGAGCTGATGGAGATACCGCCCGAGTCGGAAATCTATCGCGCCTAGAGTCTCACGCCGTGATGCTTCAGATGCTTTTTTTCGGCAGGTAATTCCCGTTGAAAGGGCGCTGGCTTTTTGTCTCGATCGCCACTATCGGCTTAGTGCCGGTGATCGCGTTTCTTTTGATCGTTTTTTGGATGGGGTTTTGGCAGGGCAGTCCGGGCGAGCCGGTTGTCTACACGCTCAAACACTATCGCGAGCTGTTCACCGATGCGTCGACCTATCGTACGCTGCTCAACACGCTCGGTTTCGCGTCGACCACAGTCTTGATTTCACTACTCTTTGCGGTGCCGATCGCATGGTTGGTCGAGCGCACCGACTTGCCGGGAAAGAACTTGATCTTCGCGCTGATGACCATCGGCGCACTGGTGCCGACATTTTTTACCTCCATGGGCTGGGTATTTCTGCTCCATCCCCGCATTGGTATCGTCAATAAACTGCTGATGGAATGGTTTGGCTTGGCGCAGCCGCCGTTCAACATCGCGTCACTGCTCGGCATGGGTTGGGTCGAAGGGTTAGGTTTATCGTCCATCGCGTTCATCATGATCGTGGCGACCTACCGCACCATGGACCCGGCGCTGGAAGAAGCGGCGCGGGTGCACGGCTTGGGAATATTTTGCACTCTTCGCTACGTGACGCTGCCATTGACGTTCCCCGGAATCATCGCCGCGTCGATTTATATATTTACCATCGGGCTTTCGGCCTTCGAAGTGCCGGCGATTATCGGTATGTCGAATAAGATTTTCACTTTTTCGACGTTTATCTTTTACAAAATTCAGCCCCAGGAAGAGCTGCCGAGTTACGGTATGGCCGGCGCGGTGAGCAGCATTCTCGTCGTCTTGGCGCTGTTATTGAGTTGGGGCTATTTTCGCACGCTGCGTTTTTCTCATCGCTATGCCGTTGTCACAGGCAAAGGCTACCGGCCGCGGCTGATCGAGCTCGGCAAACAGGGTTGGCTGTTGGCCTGGATATTCTTGGGCACATACTTCATCGTCGCCAAGCTGTTGCCGTTTTTGTTGCTCCTATGGGCATCGCTGCTGCGATTCTTTCAGCCGCCGTCGTGGGCCGCGCTGGAACAGGTGTCGCTCAGAAATTTTTATGGCCTGCCGTGGAATTTGTTGCTGCACGGCGCCTGGAACACAGTTATCTTGATGATCGCGGTGCCGACGTTGACTTTGATCGTTTGCTTGGCGATCTCCTGGACGGTATTGCGATCGGGATTGAAGTGGCGCCTCACTTTCGACGCCGTCGCATTCCTGCCCCACGCCGTGCCGCACCTGATTCTCGCCATCGCCGCGGTGTTCGCCGCGCTGTTTCTCTTGCCCGGCGTTTTTTCGCTCTATGGCAGTCTGACCATCCTTATCTTTGTTTACACCATCAGCCGCATCAGTTTCGCAACCCGCATCATCAACAATTCGCTGGCACAAATTCATCCCGAGCTGGAAGAAGCGGCGTTTGTCGGCGGCTTGCCGCTCTACCACGTCATGCGAAAGATACTTTTGCCGCTGCTAAGACCCGCGTTGGTGTACGCCTGGCTGTGGATGGCGCTGTTGTGCTTTCGCGAGCTGACCATGGCTTCGGTGTTGGTCACGAGCCAGGGCAATGTGACGTTGCCGATGATCGTTTGGGGCCTTTGGTTGGGCGGTAGTCTCAATCAAGCGGCAGCGGCCAATCTCGTTGTCCTCGCCTTCATGCTGCCTGTGGTGATTCTCTATCTCTATTTTGGCCGGCGCACGCGGTTTACGGAGGCCGGATGATTTCGATCGTCGGCTTACGCAAAAAATTTCACTCCGGCGATCGCGTCGTGGCGGCGCTCCAGGGTATCGATCTCGAAGTGAGCAAAGGCGAGTTCTTCGTGTTGCTCGGACCGAGCGGCTCGGGTAAAACCACGCTTTTGCGCAGCGTCGCCGGTCTGGAAAAACCGGACGCCGGCGAAATTTCGCTCAACGGCAAAGTCATGTTTTCCAGCCGCAGACGGATCGCCGAACCGCCCGAAGCGCGCGGCATCGGCATGGTGTTTCAATCCTACGCGATCTGGCCGCATCTCACCGTCGCGGAAAATATTGGCTTGGTATTGACCCACGGCCGTTTCCGTCTGCCCAAGAGCGAGGCGCACGCGAGGATTCGCCACGCGCTCAGTTTGGTCCAATTGGACGACTTCGAGAGCCGCCCGGCGCGTTTACTTAGCGGTGGACAGCAGCAACGGGTCGCGCTGGCGCGGGCATTGGCGGTGAATCCCGCACTCCTGCTAATGGACGAGCCATTGAGTAATCTCGATGCGCGGCTCCGGGAAGAAGTGCGCACGAACATCAAGAAGTTGACCAGCCAATTGGGCATTACCGTGCTCTACGTGACCCACGATCAAGTCGAGGCGATGGTGCTCGCCGATCGTATCGCGGTCATGGCGCAGGGTGAGATTCTCCAGATCGGTAATCCCTTCGAACTATACCGCGCTCCGGCCAATGCGCTGGTCGCCGAGTTCTTTGGTTCGATAAACTGGCTACGCGGGCAAACCCTCGCCGGCGGTCGGGTCGAGACCGAGATCGGTACACTTGTCATCCAGGCCTCGCGGCAGTATGAAGGAAATGTCGTCGTCGGTGTGCGCCCGGAAGACGTAAAGTTGGTCCCGGCCGCGGTCGACATGGAGAATCGGTTTGCGGCAACGGTGCTTTCGACAACGTTTCTTGGCGATCAAGCGACCTCCGAGGTGAAGATCAAAGACAAACGGTTGCTGGCGAAGACGCTGCCTGACGATGCCAAGCCCGCGGGCGCGATTGTAGTCCATTTACCCAAGGAAAAGATCGTTGTGTTTCCCGAAACCGCAACGCAAGGAGATTTGGATCATAAATAGTCGAGAGAAAGGAGTCAGAGTTATGGGCGATCATACAAAAGCAAATGGCGATGTGCATCACTTGGATCATTTTGTCATTGCGGTGATGCAGCCGGACCGGGCCGAAAAATTTTACACCGAGGTCATGGGCGCGCGGACATTGAAGAGTCAAAACGAGCCGAATATGACGCGCATTTTCATGAAGCTTGGCGAGAACCATGTCGGCTTATTTTCTCAAGGTAAGAACGTCCTGCCGAAACGAGAGAGCGCCAACTCGTTTCCGCGTCATTCCTTTCAGGTGCCGGCGGGCGAATACGAATCTATGGCGGCGAAAATACGCGCCGCGAGCCCGTTCGTGCGCGACATTCAGAGCGAGGACTCTTTGGGTTGCTGCTGGAATGAAGGTCTGGTCTTCCAAGATTCCGAAGGCAACTTCGTCGAGATCACCCCAGCCAACGGCATCGCCAAAACTCGGCTGCATCATCTGCACTTCGACTCCACCGATCTGAAAGCGAGCGCAGAATTCTATCGGAAATTTCTCAATTGCACCGTGCAGGAACCGAAGAGCGGCATGGCAACGCTCACCTTGCCCTCGGGACAATGCGTGATTCTCAATCAGGTGAGCGAGCTCAGCGATGTGACCAAGGCGACTTGGCGCGGCCGCCACTTTGCGTTCAACGTCACCAATGAGAATTTCCGCGCCATCGTCGACAAGCTCCACGCGGCAGGCATCGAAGAGCGCGACGATCATGGCGAGCGCGAGGGACGCCGCAATGACCAATTGGGCACTTACTTCAGAGAACCGAGCGGCTTCCGTTTGCAAATTACCAACGAAGACTCGGCGACGTTCGCGGCGCACGCCAATGATTGAACATAACCGGTGAATGCGAACGGTTAATTTTCACCACGAGGGCACGAAGGCACGAAGATAAAGGATAAAATTTTCCAAACACTTCGTGTCCTTCGTGCCTTCGTGGTGAGATAGAATTTTTCATTAATCCACGTAGCTCACATGCCCTACAGCACCAGGAACGGCGTTAAGACTTATTACGAAGTGTCCGGCGAAGGATTTCCCTTTGTCTTGATGCACGCCAATCCGTTTGACCGGCGCATGTTCGTCTATCAAGCGGCGCATTTTTCGACTTACTTCAAAGTCATCAACATCGATCTGCGCGCTTACGGTTACTCGGACAAGCCGGCGATGCCGATTACCGTGGCGGATCTGTGCGAGGACGTTGTTGCCGTGTGCCGCCAGGAAGGCGCACGCGAAGCGATCTTTGCCGGCGTCAGCGTCGGCGGTGTAATGGGACTGCAACTGGGACTCGATCATCCGGAGATTTTCAAGGCGCTGATTCTAGTCGGTTGCAGCAGCATGCCCGGCAACCGTTATCAGAGCCGCATCGACGGCTACATGCAACAAGGCGTCGAGAAGTTTCACATCCAGCACTTGACCGATCTGGTCAGCAAGGAATTTGCGCAATCGCCTTTGGGCAAATACTTGCTCGGCATGCACACCGAAATGGATTCGCGCTTGAACGCGCCGGCGATCGCCGAGATCTTTAACGCGCTGCAGCACCGTGACCTGACCGCACGTTTAACTGAGCTAAAAATGCCGGTGCTGATCATGAACGGCGAGTTCGACAATTCTTTAAAACGCAGCCAAGACATGAGCACACGCATCGCCGGCGCCGAGCATCGAACGATCGCCGGCGCGGGCCATGCCTGCTGTCTCGAAGATCCGGCGACCTTCGATGCGCACGTGTTCGCATTTCTCAAAAAGCATGGATTTATGGAATCCTGAGTTGTGCCGAGTTTAATCGGCTCATTGACCGAGAACTTTTTTCATTCGCTCAATCACCGCCGGCGGTTGCGACATCACCTCCTTGGCCAATTTCCCCAGCTCCTGACCGCTCACCGGGTCCCACTCGTAGCCGCGTTTCTCGGCTTCAGATTTCAGCGCCGGGTCTCTCAGCGCGCTGAGAAACGCGCTTTGCAATAGTTTTAGGCGATCCGCTGGCACACCGCCGGGACCGACCAGCGGACGGCCAAAGGCGCCGCCGGCGAGAATCACTGTCGCGACTCGACGGGATTGTTCGGGAGTCTTGTACTGATCCATCAGCTCGTGGATCGACGGCGTGTCCGGCAACCGGCTATCGCGCTTCTTTGAAGACTGAACCAGAATTTTGACAAAATTGTTTTTGCGCCAGGTGTGAAATGGCTCCCGCGCGAAGAATGATTCGATCGTCATGGCGCGGCAATGGATTTCACCTTTTTCCACCGCCAGGTCGATGGGCCCGCCGCCTTGGTAACCTAAGACGATGTTGAACTTGGTGCCGAGGGTTTCGTCGAGCAACTTCGGCAAATAAAAGCCCGTGCCGGCGGCGCCGCCGGAACCGCATTTGGGCGGCTCCGCATGGCGCCGGATATCTTCGATATTTTGATAGGGCGAATCGGCACGCATGTAGAGCAAATGATCGCTCGGCGACGGCGAGCCGATGAATGTGTATTTCGCCCAATCGTATTGGACTTCTTTGCGCCCGACCAGTTGGTCGAAGTAAAGCGTGGGCGCGATCCAGCCGAGCGTCAGCCCGTCGGGCTTGGCCACGCTGGCGACGTAGTTGGCGGCGATCATCGAGCTCGCCCCCGGCATATTCTGCACGATGAAAATCGGATTACCGGGAATGTATTTGCCCATGTGTTGCGTGATCAGCCGTGGCCACATGTCGTTCACGTCGCCAGCAGGGTAGCCGGTGACGATACGAATTGTTTTCCCTTGAAAGTATGGCGTCTGGGCGAGCGCTGGTCCAATACCGACCAATAGCCACAACAGCGCGGCAAATATACTCTTCATCGTTCGCCTCCTACGGTTTCAACGGTCCGCTCGGAATCGTTCCAGTGAGAGTGCAGCCGGAGTCTTAGTACAAAGTCTTGCTAGCGGTCAAATCCTTTGTCAGCAGCCGCTTGACGATTTAGCGGAGTTTCGCGTAGCCTGCTGGACATTAAATAATTTCCAAAGGAGAAAACCATGAAAAACCATTTCAAGCTAGCCTATCTTTTTACGTTGCTATGCTTAGGTTTGGTGTTCTCCGCCTCGGCGCAGGATCTTGGACCGGGTTTCACCAAGGTAAAAGACGGCATCTATGTCTTCGCACCGGACGCGACCACGACGACGTGCAGCTTTATTGTCACTCAGGAAGGCGTCGTGATGATCGATAGCTGCAGTAGCCCGATCCATTCTCGCAACATGTTGGCGGCGATCAAAAAAGTCACCGATAAGCCGATTGTATTTCTCATCGACACCGAGACCCATGGCGATCACACCGCCAACCACTACGTCTTTTCGCCGCCGGCGACGGTCATCAATCACACTGGAGCGGGAGCAGCAATGCGAAAGGAGTACAATCCCAAACGCGCCGAAACTCTCGCAATGAAGTCTGCCGAATTGCGTGAAGCGGTCAAGGGCGAGAGACTGATCGTGCCGCATATCGAGTACAAGGACCGGATGACGATCAATCTCGGCGAGCGGACTTTCGAATTGATCTATTTGAAGAATGTCCACAGCGATTGCCGACACAGCCATATGGATGCCGAAAGAGCGCGTGCTGTTCGCGGCGTCGGCGGCTATACGTAAGAGGGATTCTAAATCTTCGGCCGTCGGTTGTGATCGCTGACGTGCTCGCCAGCTATAAGCTAATGAAAGCATTGAACCCGGAAATTGTTGTTACCGGCCATGGTCCTGTAACCACGACGAAAACCTTCGACGAGTACGAAGGATTTTACACCTTGCTGCTCAAACGGGTGGGCGAGATGGCGGCACAGGGGAAATCTCTCGCCGAGATCAAGACAGAACTTAAGATGCCAGAGTACGCCGACTGGCAGTGGCCAGGACCGTTTAGGTCTCTACATCGACGCGGCGTACAAGGCGGTGAAGAAGTAACGATGTGTGACTTGACACATGCCGTCGGCAAGCGATCCTTGCACCGTGTGTTGCCACTCACTGTTGGCGCATGTTCCGCTTACGCGCAGGAGATCGTCATGTTGCCGACCCGGCCCAAGTCACGCAGTCCTATTTTCTGACCGAGCGCCGCGAAACAGCTGCAAGCGATCGCGGTTTTGTTTGCTGGCTCTGGCGGTACGATTCAATTGCGCAACGAGGGCGGCCAGGTCAAATTCGCTGGAGGTAACTTTCTGGTCCGCAGCCGCAGCGAGTTCATCAAGAGCGATGTTGATCGCGGCGATCATCGACGCGCCGTCGGATCAGCAAGGCGGCTGGGGTATGACGGACGAATTCCGGCTTGGCGGCGATCATTTCACGGACATTAGTGCGGTCGTTGCTGATCTCAACAAGCGCTTCCCGGCGTCTGCGGTGTTTTCCTGATCGGAACGAGCCGTGGAACGATCTCAGCGGCTGCGCTCGGCGCGCGTTTCCGGAACGAATATCGCTGGCGTCTGTGCTCACAGCGATCGATATTTCGCGAGGTTGGGCGAAACAGCAAAGAGCCCGGCCCCGGACTTAGCCGATTCGACTTCGCGACGATTCCCATTCCGCTTCTATTCGCACACCATGTCAGCGATCAATGCCGCTTCACGCCCTACGGTGATGCCGCTCGGCTATCGGAAAAATATCCGCTGATCACCGTGTGGGGCGGGCCGCCGCCGCAGTCGGGGCCTTGCGACGCGCGCAGTCAGCATGGCTTTCTCGGCAAGGAATCGGAGACCGTGGAACAGATCGTAAACTGGATGCTCAAGAAACCATTTCTCTACGAAGTGAAATAGGAGACGAAATGGCGATGGTGCCGCTGAAACCCGTCGACCGCGTGGAAATCCTCAGCGTGATGGACAACTCCATCGATGTGCTGATGGGCAACACGCCCATCGCCAAGCGTCATAAACGTGCCAGCGACGCGCACAGCCGGCCGCAGTTGCGCGCCGAGCATGGCGTGTCGATGTTGGTGACGACGTATTCCAGCGGCAACAAGGATTCCTTTCTCTTCGACACCGGTGTCACCGTCGACGGCGTGCTGCACAACATGGATGTGCTGGAGGTCAAAGGCAACGAATTACATGCCGTGGTTTTAAGCCATGGCCACACCGATCACACGCGCGGTTTGATCGGTTTCATCAAACGCTTTGGTCGACCGCGAGTGCCGATCGTGCTGCACCCCGATGCGTACCTGAAGCGTAAGAATATCCAAGGCGACGGCCACGAGTCGGAGCATATTCCGCCTAGCAAGAAAGATCTCGAAGCCGAAGATGTCGAGATTATCGAGGAGTGCGGGCCGACGATGCTGATCGGCGAGCACGCGCTGGTGACTGGACAGATTCCGCGCACGACGCCGTTCGAAAAAGGCAGTCCCAATCAAGTCGCGCTGATCGATGGCAAGTGGCAGCCCGATCCGTGGATTCACGACGATCAGGCGATCGTGATGAATGTGACGGGCAAAGGACTCGTGGTGCTGACCGGCTGTGGCCATGCGGGTGTGGTGAATACTTTGAAATGCGCGCGGGAAATGACTGGTGTGAACCAACTCCACGCGGTCATCGGCGGCTTCCATCTCACAGGACCGATTTTCGAGCCGATCATTCAACCGACCGTGCAAGCATTGAAGGAATTCAATCCCAGCATCATCGTGCCGCAGCATTGCACCGGCTGGAAGGCAACGCATCTGATCGCGCAGGAATTTCCCCAAGCATTTACGCCGAACAGCGTCGGTACGACGATGGTGATCGGCGCGTAAGCCGCAGTTCAAAATGTTCAACTCGTTCAAGCAGTTCAAACCGTTGCGAACATGAAGATTGGATTATTTACCGAATTCTCTTATCCCGGAAAGTCGGAGCAGCAGACTTATGCCGATGTGCTGGAGCAGATCGCGGTCGCCGATGAGCTTGGTTATGATTTTTTCTCGATCACGGAGAGCTACGGCAAGGATTTATTTTCCTGCTCGCCGTTTCCCTTGGGTTTATATGTTGCCGCGGCGCAGCGGGCGCGGCGCATTCGCTTTCTCACCGGTATCATCAGCATGCCCATCCATCATCCGGCGATGTTGGCGAGCCAAGTCGCGGCGGCGGACTTGCTCACCGAGGGACGGATCATGCTCGGCATCGGCCGCGGCCATCCCTGGGTGATCAATCGCATGAACGTCAATCCCGCCGAGAGCAGTGCGCGCTTCGAAGAAGGCATTGGCATGCTCGTCGAGTGTTTTAAAGGCGATTACATTGAGAAGCTCGACGGCAAATTCTGGCAGATACGCGATTTCAAACTCAGCCCGCCACCGGTGCAAGAGCCGCATCCGCCGATTTACACCGCTGCGGCGACGACGCCGGACAGCGCCAGCTTCGCCGGTCGAGTCGGCCAAGGTCTAGTTCAGCCTGGATATCTCGGTATTCCGTTCGACCTCGTGCGCGGCTTGACCGAGACGTATCGAAAGAACTTGCCGACTGGCAGGAACAGCGACGTCGTGCTCGGCATTCACCTGCATGTCGCGCGCGACCGCGAAGAAGCGACCGCGAACGGCGCGCTTGCGCTGTCGAGCCAGGCCGAGGTGTTTCTGCGCGGCCGGCTGAGCCGGCCGGTACAAGCTGAACAGATTCAAACCTACACCACCAAGAGCACGTCGCGAGAAGCTTTTGAAAAACTCTGCACGCCGGAAAAAGCCCGCCAAGCCGTTGAGACGGAAGGCCCCAACGTCATGGCGGTTTGGGGCACGCCGGAAGAGTGCCTCGCAAAGCTAAAATTCTACGTCGACGCGATGCATCCCGAGCAGCTCATGCTCAACATCGCTTCGGGTAGCTTGTCGCAGGACAAGGTGTTGCAGTCCATGCGATTGTGCGCTGAGGCAGTGATGCCGGCGGCGCGTGAGATGTAAAGCATACTTCCTGCTCGAATTCTTCAACTGGTGATTTTCGTATCAGGCAGTGGGCGGCGTTTCTCGACCAAGTTTAGCGTTAATCATCCGTGACGATGTCGGTCGGCCGACCGTGCGCTTGATGCGATCGGCGTCGCGGTCGCAAAATTTTTGCTTGACTCGGCTCGGCGGCTTGATATTACGACGTTCGGTTAGCAGCTCTACACGCGGAAAAGGAGAAACCGATGGGATGTCTCGGCGGACTATTTCTTTTTTCTTTGGCCCTTGTTTCTGTCGTGCAGGCGCAGACTCCTTACTATCAGGGCAAAACCCTGCGGCTTATCGTCAGCAGCACTGCGGGCAGCAACTACGATCTTTATGGACGGCTGGTGGCGCAGTACATCGGTAAACATATTCCAGGCAAGCCTGAGGTCGTGGTGCAGAACATGCCTGGCGGCGGCAATATCATCGGCGCGAATTATGTTTACTCGGTGGCGAAGCCCGATGGCTTGACGTTCGGTACCCTTAACGCGGCGCTGTATTTCAACCAGCTCGGCGGCAACAAAGATGTCCAGTTCGACTGGTCGAAGTATATTTACGTCGGCAGCCCGGATCGCTCGGAAGACATGATGTACCTCCGTAGCGACGCGCCGTTCAAAACCATGGCTGATGCGCGCAAGGCTACGGACGGACTCAAGTGCGGCTCCACCGGCACCGGTTCAACGAGTCACTATCTGCCGACGCTTCTAAACGACGGCATCGGCGCCAAATTCAACATTATCAGCGGCTACCCCGGCGGACCGGAGATCGATCTTGCGGCGGAGCGCAACGAGGTTCAGTGCCGCGCGTTTACCATCGCCGGTTGGTTCACCGGCGACCTTTACGCCAACTGGCGTAAGACCGGCTTTGCCCGCGCCATCGTGCAGACCCATCGCAAGCGCGATCCGCGTCTCGCGGACGTGCCGACGGTTTACGAGATATTGGATGAGTTCAAAGCGCCGGAGCAGATCAAAAAATTGGCGAATTTGTTGATCGCGTCCAATGGATTCGGCCGTCCCTACGTCTTGCCGCCGGCGACTCCGGCCGAGCCGGTGAAGATTCTTCGCGAAGCGTTCATGAAAACGCTGAGCGACCCGGAAGTGTTGGCGGACGCGAAGAAACGTCGGATCGATATTGAGTACACTTCGGGTGAGGAACTGGAACGGCTCGCCAAGGAAGTGATTACGAAAGATACTGAGGTGATCGAGCGAATGAAGAAGCTGTTGGGGAAATGATTGGGAGTGTTGCACTGCGGTTTATATTAACGTCACTCGCGGTTTGGCTGGGTTAGGACGACGGCGAGCTGGTCAGTTATCGCAAATTCGATTCTAGCGGTTAATCTAAGGTAAGAAGTTTGACTTCTTCCTTCCACCTGCGCTAACTCTGGGCGCGATACGGAGGTCAGCATGGAATACGTTCAATTTGGCTCTACGGAATTCAAAGTCTCGCGCTTGGCGTTGGGCTGCATGAGCATGTCCGGCGCCTATGGACCGGCGGATGATAATGAATCGATCGCGACGCTGCACAAAGCCTTCGATCTCGGCATCAACTTTCTCGACACGTCGGCAAGCTATGGTCAGGGACATAATCACGAGTTGCTCAACAAAGCGCTCAAAGGCCGGCGCGAGCGCATCGTGATTCATTCCAAGTCGGGCAGCCCGCGCGCGCCCGACGCGAGTGGCAATCGCAGCGGCAGCACGCCGGAATACTTGACGCAGAATTGCGAACAGAGTGTCAAGCGTCTGGGCGTCGATGCGTTGGATGTTTTCTGCATGTCGCGCGTCGATCCTGATATTCCCGTCGAAGAGTCGGTTGGCGCGATGGCCAAACTGGTCGAGCGCGGATTGACGCGTTACATCGGCTTGTCGGAGGCGAGCGCCAACTCGATACGGCGCGCGCGCAAAGTTCATCCGATCGTTTCCTTGCAGATGGAATATTCGCTCTGGTCGCGCGATCCCGAGGGCGGCAACGTGCAGGCTTGCCGCGAGTTCAACATGGGCTTCATGGCTTACTCGCCGCTGGGCCGCGGCTTCTTTGCCGGCGCGGTGCACGATGCCAAAGACATGAGCGACGGCGATGGCCGAAGCAATCATCCGCGCTTTCAAGCGGGCAATTTGGAAAAAAACCTGGCGCTGTTAGCGCGCTTCGAAGCAATGGCGCGCGAGAAAAACTGTACCACCGCGCAGTTGGCTTTGGCTTGGTTGATGGCGCAGGGACGTGAGGTGATTCCGATCCCGAGCAATAAAACTCGCGCGCACTTGGAAGAAAACATCAAGGCGACCGAGATCAAACTCAGCAATGAAGATTTGGCGCGCCTCGATGGGATTTTCCCAACTGGAGCGGCGGCGGGACCGCGGACCAGGGATTTGCATCGGGTCAACGTTTAGCCTCGATTTATTCGCGGTAGCACTGCGATCGAGGTGCAACCCTTCCGGAACGAAGGCAAATCAGTTGTGCCTTGGGGTTGTACGCGGACAGAGTTGCTTATGAGGGCACCAGCGAAAAGGTCAAACATCGTGCCGAGCGTCGAATCCAAGATGAAACATTGGCGCCGTGCCTTCGTTCCTCCAGGGTCACACCTCGATCAATGCGGCTCAAAACGTTTAAATCTTTTTAGGAGGTATTATGAAGGACGTAACGATCGTCGTCGGCACCATCGGCCAGAGCATTATGCGCAGCGAGGACAACGGCCAAACTTGGGCGCGCATCGGACCGCGGCGCGGATTTGCTTACGAAGCGTCGGTGCGTTGCATCGCCATGCACCCAAAAGAGCACAAGCGTCTATTTGCCGGCACGGAGCGCGGGCTCTATCGCAGCGAGGATGGCGGCGCCAATTGGCAGTACATCGACTCCGCGCTCAATCCGCACTATGTCTGGGCGATCGGCATCGACCCGGTGAATCCAGACAACATGTTCGTCGGTACCGGCACGCCGACGCCGGCGATGATGTTTCGTTCCAAGGACGGCGGCCGGAGCTGGGACAAGCGGCCCGTGGAAGTGGCTTCGGAATGCGAGGCGGTGGGCACGCCCAGGTTTACCGGCATCGCCGTCGATCCGCTGGAGCCGAACCATGTTTGGGCCAGCCTCGAAGTCGACGGCGCCAGGCACAGCAGCGACGGTGGCGATACCTGGAGCATCGTCGAGGTCACCGGCCGGCTCGACATTCATAACGTCGCGGTAACCGTTGGTCCGCCGAAAACCGTTTTCGTTATGGTCAATCGCGAGATCTATGCGAGCACCGATAACGGCAAAAGCTGGGAGCCGCGCAACATGCAAAAGTGTCTGCCGTGGGAATATCCGCGCAAAGAAAACTATCTGCGCGGCATAGCCGTCAATCCCGCCAACCCGAAGAAAATCTTGTTGGGCTTTGGCGACTTCACGCCGGGAACGTCCGGCGCCATCGCGCAGAGCGACGACTTTTGTAAAAGCTGGAAGCTTTTGCCGCTGCCGCAGGAGCCCAATTCAACCATGTGGACGTTCGGGACGAATTCGGATGACCCGAATACAATTTTTGCCGCCAGTCGCTACGGTTATCTTTATCGCAGTGATGACGGTGCGCAATCATGGACGAAGTTAAGAAGAGAATTGAGTGAAATTGCGGCAGTGTGCTGGCTGCCGAACTAGGATTTGTTTCGATTTGGGGCTTTGAGTGAGCACCCCTATCCTAACCTGTCGCGAGGGGGAAGGGATCGGTTGGCGCCCGCCGGCAAATTGTAATTTTATATTTCTATGGTTCTTCCGCTCTTTTCCAGCTGATCGAGAAAACGCAAATCGACGAACTGTTCTCGGTCAGATCTATGAACGCATCGCTAGAACTATTGATGAATCTTCGGTTGCGATATTGGATTGCGGCGCTAATCGTCCTTGGATTTACACTGCTGTCACCGCTCGATAGCCGAGCGCAGATGAAGGCGCGGGTGGCCTGGACTTCGTTCGCCAGCAATATGAGCGGAACTTGGGTGGCGCAGGAAGAAGGTTTGTTTAAGAAGTATGGTCTTGAAGTTGAATTGGTGCATATTCCGTCGACGTCTAGAGCGATTCAAGTAATGCTCGCTGGCGAGCTCCACTATTCCTACATGGACGGGCGCAATTCGGTGACAGCGGCGCTGAAAGGCGCCGACGTGGTCATTCTTGCCGGCGTGGCCAATCGCTTAGTTTTTTCTTTTATGGCGCGTCCGGAGATCAAAAATTTCACTGACATGAAGGGACGAAAGATCGGCATCACGCGGCTCGGCTCGTCGACGCACAGCGTGACGCTGTGGGTGATGAGTAAAGCCGGTATCAAGCCTGAGGAATATCAGATGCTGCAATTGGTCGACGTGCCCAATATTTTCACCGCCATCATTGCCGGCCAAGTCGATGCCGGCGCGCTGTCGCCGCCGACCAACTTCCGCGCGCGCAAAGCGGGCTTGAACGAATTGGTGGACCTCACCAAGGATGGACCGGAATATGTTTCCGTTGCCATTGGCTCAACGCGCTCGTTTATCAAAGCGAATGAGGAAATGACCCGACGATTCATCCGTGGCTACAGTGAAGGCGTGCAGTTGCTCAAAGTAAACAAGACCGCTGGCATCCGCGCGATCCAAAAGTACGCGCGCATCAAAGATCCCGAGATTCTTGAAGCGACCTACGGCGAAGCACGCGCTTACATCGAAACGGTTCCCTACGTGACCCGCAGGGGAATGGAAACGATCATCGGCGAGTTGCTGCCGAGCGAGCCGAAAGCAAAGACCGCCAAGCCGGAAGACTTTCTCGACACCCGGTTTGTCGCACAGCTGGAGAAAGACGGCTTTTACAAGGCATCGGCGTCGAAGTGAGTGAGTGGAAGAATGGCTCAGGTGACGTTTTAGATGGAATGCCTGCCCATTGTTGAAAGTTCGCATGACGGTCTGTCGGTGCCTCGGAACTGGGCACGTTGCGAAAATGATCGGGGAGAAATGAATGCCGTTACTGCTTAGCCGCGATGAACTGAAACCGTTGCTCGATCTGACCAAAGCGATCGAGCTGATCGAGCATGCGCATAGGCAACAAGCCAACGGTCTGGTGGTGCCGCATGCACCCTATCATATTTCCGTCGGCGCGAATAAAGGTTTGCGGGTCGTCTCGGGCGCGGTGCTCGGCGACCGGCGCGTCGGCGTGCGCTTGGGGCCAAACAGCGGACTGGGCGGCGGCGACAAAATGTATGCGCTATTGTTCGATACGGAATCCGGCGAATTGTTATCGTTCATGGGATTTCCTTTCGGTACGTTGCGTACTGCCGCGGTGGTGGCGATCGCCGCCAAACATATGGCGCGGCAGGATTCCAAGAAGCTCGGCTTGTTCGGCGTCGGTCGAAATGCCTTCGGCATTCTCAAAGCGCTGCTGACGGTGCGGCCGATCAAAGAGATGTATGTTTCAAGCCGCGATCCCGAGCGGCGCAAAAAGTTTTGCCAAGAAGCGGCGCAACTGCTCGGTATCACCGTGCGCGGTGTCGACGAACCGGAACAGGCGGTGCGCGGCATGGATGTGATTCTCACGGCGACGAATTCGTTGAGGCCGATCTTTCCTGAAGATTGGGTCGAGCCGGGCACGCATGTCAGCAGCATGGGGAAACCGACCGAGCTCGGCCGCGGCTTGCATTTGAAAGCCAATCGCATCGTCGTCGGCAGCCAAGAGCAGGAGCGCAACTACGGCGACAGGTCGGCGGCGTTGCCTTTGGTCGAGCTCGCCGCCGAAGGCAAACTCTCTTGGAGCCGAATCGCGGAGTTGGGAGAACTCGTCACCGGCCAAGCCATCGGCCGGGCCAATGACGACGAGATCAATATCTTCCGTGAATCCCAAGGCGGCTACGGTGATATGGCGTTCGCGGCGTGGCTCTATGAAGAGGCGGTGAAGCGCGGCCTCGGCAAGCGGATGGAGTTATAAGATCGCACCGTTTCAGCCGTTCAAAACGTTCAAGTCGTTTCGGGCACGAGGAGAATCGTGATGGTGAAATCGAGATTGTGGTTGTTAGCTATGAGCTTGATAATGGCCGGGCTGATGGTGACACCCGTCAAAGGCTCCGCTCAGACATTGCCGCAGCTTATTGATGGCGCAAAGAAGGAAGGCCAGCTCATTCTCAGCTGGGGCACCGGGACGATGGGCGGCATCGAAGGCGCCGACGCCATGGAGAAGGCATTTAACAAAACTTATGGATTGAATTTGCCATTCAAGTTTACTCCGGGGCCGGCGATGCCGCAGTTTGCCAGTCGGATCATTCAGGAAGCGAAAGCCGGCCAACCCTCGTCGAGCGATCTTTTCGTCGGTTCGGAAAATCATGTTGCGCGCATGCCGCTCAAAAGCATCGAATGGACCAAGGCATTTCCACATATCACCGCGCCGATGATCGATTACGACAACAGAGTCTTGGTTGTCACCACGCGCACGCCGGGCTTTAGTTACAACACCAAACTGGTCGGCGCCAAGGAAGTGCCGCAGAGACTCGAAGACACGCTCCTGCCTAAATGGAAAGGCAAGATCGCTTCGACGCCCTACGCGGCGTCGTTCGACCGGCTGGCGATGATCTGGGGCGAGGAGAAGGCGACGGGTTTTCTCAACAAATTCGTCAAGCAAGTGGCTGGACTGATTCGCTGCGGCGAGGATGAACGGATCGCTTCCGGCGAGTTCGCCATGCTGGTTTTCAACTGCGATCTCGCCGCACCTCAGGAAGCCAAAGAAAAAGGCGGCCCGGTGGACGGACAGGTATTTCGCGACGCGGGAATTCTTTCCTACTGGTACGTGACGGTGCCGGCGAACTCGCGCAACCCCAATGCGGCTACGTTGCTAGCGGCTTTTCTTTTGAGCAAGGACGGACAAGATCTCCTGTACAAAACCGAGCGCAGCAGCTCGCATTTTGTGAAGGGAACGCCTATGCAGAAATTCATCGCCGAGCAAGAAAAGCGCGGCGTCAAATTCACGGCGTACTCCGTGTCCGAAGTCGTCAAGAACGCCGAGGAGCATTCGCGCATTCGGCAGAAATTCCAGAAAATCTTGGCGGGAAATTAGTCGGTCTCGAGAAAGCTGGCCCAACTGTTTTCGGTTTGTCGCTGAAACTACGAGTTGCATCGGCCGCAAAGACCGCAAAAATCACAAAATATGAATCGGGATTTGCAGGGGGGGCGGGTTTCAAACCCGACCTATCTTTTGCGTTATTTGCGGTCAGTTTCGTATTCCGCTGGTCGCACTCGGCAGAGGTAGGAGCGATGCGGTAGCGAGCCGCTGACGGGATCGGCGAGGTCGGTGCCGATGAGCATCGCAGGATTAGCGCCGCTGGTTTCGAAGGCGTTGTAGCCTGGCAGTTCCAATTCCTTACATGCTTGCCACCAGCCATGTTGGCAGCAGATGACGCCGCCGACGATATTCGTCGTCACCCGTGCTTTCACTTTGATCGCGCCGCGCGGGCTTTCGACGATCATCCATTCTTTGTTCTTTATTCCATAGCGAAGCGCGGTTTCCGGGTGAATGTCGGCGCTCGGTTCGGGCAGCGTTTTGCGCAAACTTGGCAGCGCACGCTGCTGGCTGTGTACGTAGTTTGTGTTCTTGGCGTTGGTCAATATCAAAGGAAACTCGGCGGCAATATCCGGCCGGCTGATGGGACTTAGCGCGGGCTCGATATATTCCGGCATGGCAGAAATCCCGTTGTCTGCAAAGGGATGGCAATAGAGTTCGACTTTTTTTGACGGCGTGGCGAAACCGCGCGGTGCGTTTTCTTTATTTTTCTTTGCATGTTTCTCGTAGGTCGGCTCGGCCGGTAGCGAGATGCCGCCCTCGGCCTGCTTCAACTGATCGAGGGAAACGCCGCTCGGTTGCAGCTCGTGGGCGTAGCCGGCTTCGACGTCGCCGTCGAAAAATTGTTCGGTGAAACCCATGCGCTTGGCTAATTCAAAAATGATCCAGGTGTCGGAGCGCCGTTCGTATAATGGTTCGACGACTCCACGACGATACTGCAAATGAGTTTTGCCGTTGGGGCGATGTTCGAATGCCGTGGTGAGCGCTGACATTTCTAGAAAGCTTGTCGCCGGCAATACGTAGTCGCACAGTTCGGCGGTCGGCGTCATGAACAGATCGGCGACGACGCCAAGTTCCAACGCGCACATCGCGGCTCGGCCACGGCGCGAGTCGGCGTTGGACATCACCGTGTTCGACCCAAAGTTGAGCAACGCTTTGATCGGATACGGCGTGCCGTCGAGAATCGCATTGAAAATATCGTAGGGCGCGCAGTTGCCGGGCTTGGCCGGCGGCCCGAGCGGTTTGCGCTCGCGGCCGACGCGGATCGCATTGGCCTCTTTCGGCAGAAACTCTTTGCCGCCGACATCGTTGATCGGAACTTTCGGAAAACTCACATTGCCGCCTTGGTGGTCGAAGTCGCCGAGCAGGGCGTAAAGCGATGCGATGGCGCGGCTGGTTTGGGTTGCGTTGGTATGCTGGCCGACGCCGTTCCACATGTACATGCTGAGCGGACGGTTGTGTGCTAGCAGTAGTGCGGTCTGCCAGACTTTGTCCGCCGGTACCCAATGGATTTTTTCAGAACGTTCCGGCGCGAATTCCGCCGCGATGTCAGCGAGCCGTTCGAAGACCGGTTTACAGGAAACATTTTTGCCGTCCTTGTCTTTGATCGTTCGCACTCCGAAGAGGGCAGGCAACACGCCGTCTCGTTCATGAAGTCCCGTGGCTGAATCGTAGAGCGCCGGTTTGTTCGATGATTCGTCCCATAGGACATAAACTTTCGAATCACCGTTTGGCGTGAGATCAGCTTCGGTGAGAACTTTATTCGTTACAGAGTCGAGCAAGAAAGTTCCGTTGGTCCACTGACGCGCAAAGCCCGCGTCATACCATCCTTCGTCCAGTAGGCAGTGAATCAAAGCCAGCGCCAATGCGCCGTCGCTGCCGGGGCGCGGCTGCAAAAGAATGTCGGCGTTGGCGCCGATGCCGATGCGGCGCGGATCGACGACGACGGTTTTCATGCCGCGCGAGCGCGCCTGGACGATGTCGTGCGCGAGGATGAGCGAAGTCGAACTGGGATTGTGACCCCAGAGCAAGAAAGCTTTGCTGTGCGCGAGATCGGGAGTTGGGATATTTGATCCGAAGGTGTAGCTGAAGCCGGTGTCTTTGTGCCAGTTACAGACATGGGTGGTCGACATCCAGTTGGGACTGCCAAGAAGATAGAGAAACCGGCCGAGCCACCGCTCGACGTCATCGACCGAGGTGCCGCTCTTGGTGCCTTTGCCCAGCGCGATCGCTTTGGCGCCGTCGCGCTCGCGAATTATTTTTAATCTGTTCGCGATGTCATCGAGCGCTTCGTTCCAAGTGGCACGCTGCCAGCCGGGATCGGTGTCCCCTTTGGGCCTGGTACGCTTGAGCGGATAATTGAGGCGATCGGAATTGTAGACCAGCTCGGGCGCGGCTTTGCCTTTGAGACACATGACACCGCCGTTGGGATGATCGTGATCGGGATCAAGTTTTGTTACACGGCCGTTCTTCACAGTGGCGATCGTCGCGCAGTGCGCGGTGCAAAGCGCGCAATAACCGCGCACTTGCTTAACATCTTCTATTTGTTCAGCGGCATTCGACATTTATGCTCCAGGCAGATGATGCGTGTCGTTCAAGTCGTTCAAATCGTTTCGGATTGGAGACGCCCTTGCTTCAGTCCAGCTCCGGCCGGTTCGGTTTGCCGACGAAGCCGGGACCGAAGCCGGCTTCATGGGCCGCCCAGGCGCCGGCGACGCGGCCGCTGAAGATCGACGGGCCGAGCATGGTGCCTTCGAGTCCGGCTTTGCCATTGATGTGGCCGCCGGCCATGCCGGAAACTTCCCCCGCTGCGTAAAGACCGGGGATGGGTTCGAAATATTTATTCAGCGCGCGGCAGCGCAGATCGGTTTTCACGCCGCCAAAGTTTTTCCGCGCCAAGGGAAAAATTTGAATCGCGTAATAAGGCGGCGTGTCGAACTTCTTCGAAGCATTGAGCGCCTTGCCGAACTTCGGATCTTTCTTGAGGCCGGCGGCGAAGCATTGATTGTATTCTTCGACTTCGCCGATAAAGTTTTTCACGTCCTCGAAGTCGCACTGCTTGCCGAGATCTTCGAGACTGTCAGCCATCTTTATGTACGGAGAGTTATGCAAAAGCTCTTCGACTTTGGCCCGGTCGATGACATCGCCGCGGCGATAATATGGATCGGCGACGTCGATCTTTGCCAACATCGGCGTGTCGGCTAGCGCCCAAGCGTGTGGGGGCGTTTGCGCCAGCAACGCGGGAGTCGCCGACGCGCCGCCCGTCAGAGATTCATTATGAAACCGTTTACCCTGCTGGTTAAACCAAATGTAGCCCGGCACCATGCGGAAAACTAAACCGCGCCGCTGCTGCGGATCGCGGTAATCCGGCGTGGCGTAGACGTAAAACCAGATGCAGTCCATGTGGGTGAAGTAGCCGCCGAGCTCTCGGATCAACTTGTGGCCTTCGCCTTTGGCGCCGAAGCCCGAGCCTTCCATCACTTTAAATTTTTCGAACTCGGGACGATGTTCGAGAACCATATCCAAGTTCGAATTGAATCCGCCGGTGGCGACGACGACAGATTTGCTGTGAATATCGACGGCTTCGTTTCCTTTGATCGCCGTCACGCCGCAGACTCGGCCGTCTTTGGTGAGCAGGTTGCCGCCTTTGGTCGAGGTCATGATCGTGATGTTGGGAATCTTTTCGGCGGTTTTAATCAGCGCGGTCATTAAGCCTAGTCCGTTATTATCCGGCCTGTGCCAACGCAGTACCCGGTTGCCTTCCTGAACTTTCATGTCGACCCACTTGGCGCCGCAGCTTTCGGCCCAATGATAGAGATCGTGCAATGTATGTTCGAGATAGTAACGCGCCCACACTTCGTCAGCCTGGCCGCCGCCCCACTTGATCCAATCTTCGAACGCCATGTCCGGCGTGTCTTCGATGCCTTGGGATTTTTGCAACGGCGTGCCGACGATGCAGCAGCCGCCGCCGGAAATTGCCGCGGTGCCGCCGCATTCGGCCGCGCCTTCCAACACGATCGCTTTGCCGCCGGCGCGGGCCACTTCGATCGCCGCGGGGATCCCCGCGCCGCCGCCGCCGATGATGACGACATCCGTTTGTCGAGTTGAGTTGGCCATCGGGAACTCCTTAGAATCGAGTCGATGGTCGAGGATTTATCACTGTTGTTGGGACGCGGTCAAACCACGAGAAGATTATACCCGCAAAGAGTTGCAAAGGCTTCGGAGCAATAATTATCGCTTGCCAATCGGCGGCGCTTTGGGTATGCGGGATTAAACGGTTTCCGACAAGGAGGATTCGCATGAAGTTACCGCGCAACGTTCGGTTGCTTGGGTTGGCTCTGGTGATCCTGTCTGCCAACATCAACCCTGCTTGGGCCATCGACAACATGCGGGTGGCGCATCCGTCGATTTCGGCGTCGGTGCTTTGTCTGATGATCGCCAACAAGGAGGGTTATTTCAAGGAAGAAGGGATCAACGTCGAGTTCCTGAGTATTCGCGGCGAGATCGCGATTCGCACGACGCTGGCGGGCGAGATCGATTTTTTTACCAACGCGGGCAGCGCGTTGGCGGCGGTAGCGCGCAACGTGCCGGTGAAAATCCTCGCGGTGTTTCAAGACAAGCCGGGCTGGGACTTGATCGCTTTGCCGAATATCAAGTCCATCGCGCAACTGCGCGGTCAAACGGTGGCGATCATGTCGCCGGAAGGTTCCCTGGCGGTGGTGACGCGCGAGATTCTCAAGAAGAACGGTCTCGACCCGGCGAAGGATGCCAATCTCGTCGTCATGGGTGGCGACGACGTGCGCTTTCCGGCGCTGAAAGCGAAGGCGATCCAAGCGACGCTGTTTAACACGGCGGCGAGTTTGCGCGCTCAGAAAGATGGTTTCGTTAAGCTCACGTCGGCGGGCGAGTACGTCAACACGATACAGGGCGGCCTGGCGACTTCGGAAGAAAAGATCAAACAGCAACCGGCGAAGATCGCCCGTTTCATGCGCGCGAGCATGAAAGGCTTGGCTTTCTTTCTCGCCAAGCGCGACGCCGCGATCAAATATTCGATGGACATTCTGCGCATCAAGGATCGCGAGATGGCAGCAGCCATTTACGACGAAGAAGTCAGACTCACCGTGCGCGACGGCACCAGCGAAGCCAAAATTCTTCAACCGATGATCGATGAAATGAAGTTAGCGGTCAAATCGCAAAGAGATCTAAAGCTCGCCGATGTCTTCGACTTCAGCTTTGTCCGCAAGACCAATGAAGAATTGAAATTGAGCGGGTGGAAACCGTAGCCGGGCAAGCGGATTTCAATTACAAATAGCGTGCGATCTGTTACAATCACATTTCATAGCGATTTTTACCGTTTGACAGTGCAGAGTCACGCTTGCGCGCTGGTGATAATTGACCTCATATGGCTGAGATTTTTCTAAGCTACGCCAACGAAGACCGAGAAACAGCTCTTCAAGTTGCCGCGCTCCTCGAATCGGCCGGGTGGACCGTGTGGTGGGACCGGCGTATCCCCGCCGGACGCACCTGGCGTTCGGTGATTGAAGGCGCGTTGAATGAGATGCGTTGTATGGTCGTGTTGTGGTCGACCAATTCGATCGTCAGCGATTGGGTAAAGGAAGAAGCCGAAGAAGCGCGGATGGTGCAAAAGCTCGTGCCGGTTCTGATCGAACCGGTGAAACCGCCGGTGGGATTTCGCGCGATCCAAGCCGCCGATCTGATCGATTGGGACGGTTCCAGCGACGCTCCAGGCGCGCGCGGTTTGATCAGTGATCTCGAATCCCGTCTAGGAAAACCAGTTAAACCAGTCAAGAACAAAAGTTCAGAATCGCCCGAGTCAAAGCCCCACGCCATTGACCCCCCTAGCGAAATACCAGTGGTCAGCGCATCCCACTCGCTGGCGGTTGAGCCTGTGGCGCAGCCAACCATTCAGGTAACCGAACCGCAGAGGACGGAAACGGTCGCTGATTCCAGGAAAGTCACCTGGAAAATTGCCGCCGGCGGCGCTGGGCTGATTATTTTGTTCGGCGTGTATTTATTTTGGCCCCACCAAGTGCCGCAAATCACGCAGACAACAATCGAGAAAGTGGAAATACCAACCGCACCGACGGCACCAACCGCACCGACCACACCGAGTTTACTCAAGCTGGCCGTAAACGCGGACAGATCAGAGCTTAAGCCAGGGGAAACATTGAAGGTCGTCGTGAAAGGTGAATACTCGGACGGAACCAGCAGTCAGATCGAAGCTCCAGTAGGGTGGAATACCACGGAGTCCAAAGTTGCCAGAGTGGATGGCGGCGGGCAGGTCAGAGCTATCCAACCCGGGGTCGCCAAGATATCGGCGCGACATGGCGATTTGATAAGTAACCCTTGGGTCATTACCGTCGTCAAACCCGATCCACCCGTAAAAACCCGTCCGGAAACTAAGCCATCAAAATTGCTTACCTCGGCTGTCAAAGCGGATGAGCCGGCGGTTCAACAGTATCCAGAGCCGAGACCAGTTGCGCCGCCGTCAGCGGAGCAATTACGGCAAAGGATCGCGCCTTTTCTCAACCGGGCGAGAGAATATCGGACCACCGGCAATTATGCAGCAGCACTAGCAGAACTTGAGCGGGCTCGCGCCATTGACCCGTCGAGCGCGGAGATTCGCCAAGAGAGCGAGCAAACCCGGCGCGCCTGCAATGCCGAGAAGAATCTCGGCCAATCCGTGAACTGCTGAGATTATTTCTGATCGCGTGGAGCGGTGAGTTTCGATGTTAGCGCTGTTGCCGGCGCCGCATATCTTGCGATTCGTCGCGACGTGCCCTGTCGGGCTCTTCGATAAATAGATACGCGACCATCTCGCCGTTGGCGATGATCGTTGGGATATCCAGCTGACGCGCCGAAAACAGCGCCAACCCATTCTTGATCTGTTTGCGGATATCTCCGCCGGGATCCCAGTATGCTCCCTGCGGCGTATTATAAACTGTGTAATTCATCCACTCTTCGAGACCAGCCAAGGCGGTGCGAATCTCTTTGGCTCCCTGGGCGATCTGCGCATCGTTGGTGCTTCCTCGGCCGGTAAGCTCTGCGCGGATCTTCCTGATTTCGCCGAGCAACGCGGTATCTGCGCCGGCGTTGGCTAGTTGGCTCTCGGTCTCTTTGGACAAATCGAAGCCGACTCCTCGCTGGCGCGCGAGTGTGGCGACTCGGCGCGGCTCGACGCCTTCGCGCAAGGCATAGGTCACCTCCTGTAAAGTGAAAGGGTTCGCCGGCATAGCGGATTTGGCGGGCGCCGGTCGGAGCAATATTAATCCGCCGTACAGCCGCGCCAAATGTTCGTCGTTAAACTGCTGCAGCGCGCGGTTGAAGGCCACTTTGGCCTCAGCGTACTTACCGGAATTGTAGTGTGCTCGGCCGATGTAGGTCCAAACGCTTTCGTGCAGCGCTCCAACCTTGTACACGTAATTCGGATCGGCGGCGGCGGTCCGCTCAAAATAGCGCAGGGCGTTATCCGGCTCGCCGCGCATGAGCGCTTGCCGCCCGAAACTAAATTCAGTTTCGGTGCCGAATGTGGCGCAACCGACAAGAGCGAGAAATATACAAGCAACTATCGAGTTTTCGAGTCTCATGCAGTTCTTGCATAGAATAAGCGTCAATTACGCTAAACACAACTAGATTACACTACGGAGACTCGACAACTGGTAACTGCTAATGCAAGCCGTAAAGTCGCGCCGGATTTTTGTCGAGTATACTTCCTTTCGCCGACTCGCTGATATCGCTGCGTTTCTGCAGGATCGCGGCGGCGCAACGGTCGCGATCGCCGTGGGGCATGTCGCTGCCGAAGATGACTTGGCCTTCGCCGACGAGATTCAAAACGTTCGGCAAGATTTCATCTTCGACTTCGGTGCTGAAATAGATGTTGCCGCGCTTGATGTAGTCCATGACCGGCTGTTTCTGAATTGGCGCGGTCTGGGGCAAGAATTTTCTCAAGGACGAGCCTTGGTTTTTGTAGCGGTGGTGCATTCGCTCCAGTATAAACGGCACCCACTGGCAGCCGGCTTCGAGGAAGACGATTTTCAGGTCGGGGAAGCGATCGAGCACGCCGCCGCTGACGAGCGCGGTGAATGCCATGAGCAGCGGGACGTGAAAAGCGATCACGCCGGACGGGTAGATATGGGAGTAAAGGTTATTCACCGACGGGCAGGACCAGCCGACGTGGACGCCGAGAGGCAGATTTTCTTCGCAGAGCGCGGCGTAGAATGGCTCGAGGCGCGGATGGTCGAGCATGTCGTTGCCAGCAGTGCCGAGAACCATGACGGAAACCGCGCCGAGTTTTTTCGCTTCGCGCACTTGCTGCACTGCGCTTTGAACGTCATCGAGATTGACGACGGCGGCCCACTTGATTCTCGGGTGGCCCGAAAGCCGGTCGCCCATCCAGCGATTGTAAGATGACGTGAGTGCGGTCGCCAGTGGAACGTTGGTTGTCAGCGGGTAGGCGAGAAACAGCGTCGTGTAAATAACTTGCACGGCGATGTCTTCATCGTCCATCGCTTTCACGCGCGCCGTGATATCGGTGAGCTCCATGCTGCCGATGCTGTCGGATTTACCTTGCGAATGCGCGGCGATCTGGCCATTCACATTCGTCGGCGTGCCGAGATTGTGGCAACCGGGGCCGACGCGGCGCGGATAGAGCTGCTCTTCGATCACCCAGTAGGCCAGGCCATCGACGCCGGTGACGCGTGGCCGCGATGAGCGAAACGCCGGATCGAGATATTTGTCGCTAAAAGTTTCTAAATTTTCTTCGACGTGACCGTCGGCATCGATGACACGCATGAAAATTCCTCCTTGCTGGGTTGGATGTATTACTTGGCCGTAGGAATTGTCAAGCTGATCCGCGGTGACTATGAATCGATGAGAGGTTACAACGCGGTGCGCACAATTTTTCCGACCGCGCTCTTGGGCAAACTGTCGGCGAATTCGATTTTGTGCGGCATCTTGTACGGGGCGATTTGCGAACGCAGGCTAGCGCGGATCGTTCGGGTGAGATCGTCTGACGGTCGGAAGCCTTCAGCCAAAACGACCACAGCGCGGATTTTGTTGCCGATTTCAGTGTCAGGTTGAGCGACCACCACAGCCTCGACGATGGCGGGATGTTTCTGCAGCGCGTCTTCAATTTCTGTCGGCGAGATGAAGATGCCGCGGCTTTTGAAGCAGTCGTCGCGCCGGCCGGCGATGAAGAAGTAGCCGTCGCTATCTTGATAGGCGAGATCGCCGGTGAAATACCAGCCGAGTCGGACGACGGTCTGAGTTCGTTCTTGATCCTTGTAATAGCCGAGAAACAGACCCGGATCTTCGGTTGAGATAGCGAACTGGCCGAGCGCGCCGGTCGGCACGGGCTGGAATTCATCGTCGAGAATCGCCACGCCAACTCCCGGAAGTAGTTTTCCCACCGACCCAGGTTTGACCGCATGGCGCACGCCATGGCCGATGACGAGCTGGTATTCGGATACACCGTAATGCTCGTAGAGCTCGGAGCCGACGCGCTGTTTCCATTCCTCGTAAATCGCGGCGCCCAACGCTTCACCAGTGGAATGAGCGCAGCGCAGCGTCGAAAGGTCATGCTGCTTTTCGAAGGCCGGCGTCGCCAGCAAGCGGCGATAGACCGTGGCGACGGAATGAAGCACGGTCACGCGGTATTTCTCGATGGCGGCGAGGATATTTTCCGGCGTGGCGCGGCTGGATAAGACGGCGCCCGTGACGCCGTTGCGCAGCGGAAAAAGCAAATTGTGGCCAAGCGCGCTGATGAAGCTCCATTCGCCGGTGGCCAGGACGACGTCGTTGTCTTGCGGCGGTAAGCGGTAGCGGTTCAAATCGCCCAGGGCGATGATCCAGCGGTGCGCATGAACGATGCCTTTCGGTTGGCCCGTGGTGCCGGAGGTGTAGACGATGAAGGCCGGTTCGTTTGCCCGAGTATCGGCGTTAGCGATCGTTGCGCCGCGATTCGCGGTTAGCGACTCGAACGCAATCTCATTCTTGCCGGCGCCATCGCGACAGACCACTTGATCGATCAAGCCGCTGGCGCGCAATTCTCGCACCGCGTCGGCGCACGCCGCTTCGGTAAAAATCAACTTGGGCTGCGATTGTTCCAGGACGGGACGCAGTTCGCCCGCGGATAGTAATGAATTCACCAGCACCGGAACGACGCCGAGTTTCACCGCGGCGAGAAACGCCATAGCGAACTCGGGCGAGTTGCCCATCTTGATCAGTACCTGATCGCCTCGCCGTAAGCCGCGCTCGCTGAGACCGGCGGCTACGGCGTTCACCTGCTGCAAGAGCGATGGGTAGGTTATCGCTCCATGCTCGCCGACGAGCGCGGCGCGTGGCCCGCAACCACGAGCGACCGAGGAGTCGAGCACTTCGGCAGCAAGATTGAGTCGCTCAGGCGCGCTTCGATAGCTGGGCCAGGGGATTGATGCGTCGCTCATGGCGCTTTATTTTTTCTGCTTTTTCTTGGCGTCACTCTTGGATGGAAACGGCCAGTACGCGCCGTAGGGGTCGGTATAGTGGGGCGGGCGCTTTTCGACGAAAGCGCGCATGCCTTCTTGGCAATCTCGGGTGCGGGTGATTTCGAGCACCGCGTCGAGCTCCTGTTGATAGCCTTCATCGGTGCGGTTCCAATTCCAATACATTTTTACCAAGCGCTTGGCTTGACGCACGGAGAGATAAGGGTTGGCGGCGATCTTGCCAGCGAGCGCGAATGCTGCATTCATCAGCTCGCCATGCTTTACGACTTCTTCAACCAAACCGATGCGCAATGCCTCTTTGGCGTCGATGATTTCGCCGGTGAGAATCAGACGCATAGCACGTCCGATACCGACCAGCTTCGGTAGGTTGCGCGCGCCGCCGCTTTCGGGAACAAATCCGGCGGGCACCGCCACTTCACCGAAACGGGCGTTGGCCGAAGCGATGCGCATATCGCACAGGGTCGCCATCTCCAAGCCGACGCCGACCGCCGGTCCGTTGATGGCGGCGATGGTGACTTGCGGCAAGTCCTCCAGCTTTTTCATCGCGCTCTGCAATACTTTGTGACGTAAGTCGTTGAAAAAATACTCGGCGATTTCTTTGTAGGGACCGGTGATGCCCATGGAGCCGTCGAATGCGCCAAGCACATCGCCCTCGGATTTTAGATCGCCGCCGGCGCAAAAGCCGCGTCCCGCGCCGGTGAGAATCACGACTTTGACAATCGAGTTGCGCGCGATCTCGTTGCACAGCGCGTCGAGCTCAAGACGCATGAGCGGGTCGACGGCATTGAGCCGCTCGGGACGATTGAGCGTGACGACGCCGATGCACGGCTCGCCGGGATTTTGGGGATAATCGTGTACGGACCATTTTAGCGCTTTGTATTCCATCGAAGCTCCTCGGGGACGTGTTCCTTCGAACCGTGCCACGGCGGCGAATCGGTCATTTCTCTTTTTGCTGGCCGTAGTAAGAAGTGTTGACCGCGACTTCGTCGGTGCGTTTGCGCTGGCGCGCGATTTTCTCGCCGGTGCGCCAGAACTCACCGGCGATGGCGAGTTTGGCTTCCTCGTCGAGCTCGGGATTCCAGTCACCCAACGAGTAGCCGTACCAAGGCGATTCAGGTTCGAGCTTGGGTAGTTCCAGTCGCTCCCAGAGTTTGCGCGCGCGCTCCATATATTCTTTCTTCGGCAGCGAGATGGGCGGGAAGGTTTCTTTCAACGTTGCATCCCATAGCAGACAGGAGTCGTCGGCGCCGCCGCGCGCGTCGTGGCGCGGCGCGTGGCCGACGTCGGTGCCGCGAATAATCTGCACGTCGCGATGCGGTTGCGAACGGTACCCGAGCGCCCAAAAGACAGCGTCGAGATTGTCCGGGTCGATATCATCGTCGACGGCGATGACGATCTTCGACATCGACGGGCGAAACGTCACCGCGCCCATCAGCGCGCGCCAAACCTCGGCTGGGCTCGGTTTGCGCATTTGAATAATGGTCAATTTCTGCGTCGCGGTCAGCGGCTCGTGCAACATGACGCGCAGGACGGACTTGATGCCCAAAACATTTCTCAAATGATCGAGATAGAGCGGCTCGTAGGCCATCTTTTTGATCACGCTCGATTCCGACGGTGTCACCTGGCTGATGATCGAGCAGAGAATCGCTTTATGGCGCCGGGTGATGGCCGTGACTTCCATGTAGGGATTGTATTCTTTCGGATTCACATGGCCGTGCGACTCGCCGAACGGCGCTTCGGGTTCGAGAAACTCCGTGGACACATAGCCTTCGATGATGATCTCGGCGTCGGCCGGCACCATCAGCGGCACCGTCTTGGCTTTGACGACGCGAATCGGCGCATTGACCAATCCTCCGGCGACGGCAAATTCATCGACGTCGTAGTTGAGTTTTTGCGCCGCCACATAGGAGATCGCCGGCACGCCGCCGATACAGAGTGCCGCGGGCATCTTCTCTTTGCGGGCGCGGTATTTTTCCCAGTGAATGTAGATGCCTTGGCCCAATTCCAATGACGGATTGCAGCCGACCCTATCGGGCGCTTTGATCATCGCGCGATAGGTGCCGATGTTCTGGATACCGTTGTCGGGATCTTGGGTGATGAAATGCGCGGCGCTGATATAGGGTGCGTTGTCCCAACCCGGCGTGGAAATGGGCACCGGAATGCCGTCCAAACCTTGACCTGGCCGTTGCAATTGCGCGCCCTGGTAAACGACTTCATGCACCGGGGCGGCCTCGGATGGGATTTCCACGGGCGCGATGGGATTCGCCTTCGCTTCGGCCCAGAGTTCATTCACCTTTGCAGGATCGGCGCCTAGGCCGATGCCGTAGATCTGTCGATTAGCCGCGAGAATGCCGATGGCGACCGGGATATCGTATGATTTGCCGCGCGCATCGACCGGTTTTTCGAAGAGAAATGCCTTGCGGTCTTTTTCTTTAATGCCGCCACGGAACTGCCAGCGCACCAGCGGATGCATTTCCTGATCTTTACAGACCGGCTCTTTGACGCGAATCAGCAAGCCTTCGCTTTCGAGTCGCTCCAGGTGATCGTGCAGGTCGGGATATTGACGGACCGCAACCGCCGCCGAATTTTTCGCTGCGGTTAATTTTTTTTTGGCCATGACATCTCGCTTGGGTGAGAACGCTATTACAGTTGGCGACACTTTATATATATCAATCAGTTTTTTCGGTAAAGGCGAGCTGCGTGATTGTGGACGTCATCTCGCTCTGCTAAACACGGTAGCTGGTTTTATTCATGCGTTTTTCTCCGACACCTTGGTTGATCGCAGGTATCGCTTTCGGGGTTCTCGGCTTTTCCCGCGGACTGCATACTTCCTTCGGCGTGTTCAATGTCGCGCTGCTCGACACTTTCGGTTGGAGCCGCGGCGCGACCGCGGGAATCTTTTCCGTCGTGCTAACGATGGACGCACTGCTGTCGCCTGCCGCCGGCTATTTGCTCGACCGCTACGGCACGAAAAAAATTTGCGCCGCCGGCTGCGCCGCGATGGTGTTAGGACTTTTCTTAAGCAGCCGGGTGAGCGCGCTGTGGCAGCTCTACATCTGTTTTGGACTCGTGCTCGCCGCCGGATTTACCTTCACCGGCATGGTGCCGCATATTTTTTTGATCTCGGAGTGGTTTTCGTCCAACCGCGCGTCCGCCATCGGCATTGTTTACGCCGGCAGCGGTGTCGGTATCATGCTCTTGGCGCCGTTGAGCGAGTGGCTGATTTCAAGTTACGGCTGGTCGCGCACCTTTGAGATTTATTCGGCGATTGTTTTGATCGCCATGTTGCCGGTGGTTTGGTTTACCTATTCCCATGGACCGCACGGACATCAGCCGCGTCAGCACGCGCAGAAGGTCGACCACGCCAACCAATGGACCGCCAAGCTAGCGCTGCAAAGCTTGCAATTTTGGCTGCTCTTCATCGCCCGTATCGGCGCGGCGTCCGGGACCACCGTGATCGTCACGCATCAGGTCGCCCACGTGGTCGATATCGGGTTCAGCAAACTGCTGTCGGCGTCGATCTTCGGCCTGGCCGGGATCACCAGCAGTTTCGGCCGGGTGATCTTCGGTTTCATCGCCGATCGTTTGTCCAAGCCGGCGGCCTACACGCTGAACGTCGCCATGACCGTTGTCGGCGTCGGTGCGCTGATGATTCTCAGCGATCCCAGCCAGATTTGGCTGCTCTACGTGTACGTAATCTTTTTCGGCATCGGCTTTGGCTCGCGCGCGGTGATTTTCTCGGCGCTGACGGCGGATATTTTTTCCGGCAAAGGCTTCGGCTCGATCCTCGGCTATTCGACCGTCGCGGTGGGCGTCGGCGGCGCGCTCGGTTCGTATTTTGGCGGCGCGTTTCATGATTGGACCGGCAGCTATACGGTTTCATTCACGCTCTCGACTTTGCTTTTGGCGCTCTCCGACATTTGTATCTGGCTCGCGTCGGTGCCGAGGGTTGCCGACTACGATAAACGGCTGTGGCCGCACGAAAACTAATTCCATCCAATCCATTCAAGCAGTTCAAATCGTTCAAACCGTTGAGGCTCTGACGGGAAGTTGGTAAGTTAAAGCGTTGAAGTAAACTTATGGATGCTCGGCTGCGAGAGGGTATACGTCTATTTAACGACCGGCAATTCTTTGCCAGCCACGAAGTCTTGGAACATTTCTATCAGGATACCGAAGCTGAGAATAAGCCGTTTCTCGAAGGTTTGATTCAGCTCGCCGCGGCGTTTCGCATGTACAGCGACTTTGGCGAAGTGAAGGGGTCGGTGCGGATGATTTACCAGGCGCTGATCCGCTTTGAAAATTTTCAGCCGGCGTTCTTGCAAGTCCGCGTCGCAGAGCTTTGCCAAAGCGCCGAAGCTTGGGCCAAAGCCACGGAAGCGGCCAATGCTGCGGCATCGACGGCAACGATCCCCAAAATTCAGTTGCAGCACTTCAGCTTTTTTTCATGAGCGATCTTCCACTCAGCGACCGGCTCGACCAATTCCTGCGCGGAACCTGGCCGGGCGGCAAGCGCATCCAAGGTCTCCAGGGTGGCGCCCGCGCGTTTGTGCTCGCGCGCGTGGCTGAGCGGATAGCGCGGCCATTATTGATCATCACGGCAAACGCGCCCCAAGCGGAAAATCTTTACGACGACCTAAGTTTTTTTCTCGGCGAAGAGCGCGCGCTGCCGCCGTTTCGCAAACGCTTGCATCTGTTGCCCTCCTGGGAAGTGCTGCCATTCGAGAATCTCTCGCCGCACCCCGACAACATCGCCGGCCGCTTGGAAGGGCTTTACAAACTGGTCGAAGAGTCGGCGCCGATCCTGATTTCGACGCCGGCGGCGTTGATGCAGCGGGTGATTCCCAAAGCTGAACTCAAGCGCTCCTATCTCTATTTAGTTACCGGTCAGGACTTGCCCCGGGAGTCTCTGCTCGATCATCTCGGCCAGTGGGGATTTCAAAATGTCCCGCTGGTCGAAGAGCGCGGCGACTTTAGCGTGCGCGGCGGTATTGTCGACGTCTATTCGCCCGGCTACGGGCGGCCGCTACGGCTTGAATTCGACGGCGATCGTTTGGAGTCGATCCGCGAGTTCAACACGGCGAATCAACGCACCGAGCAGGTTTTGGAAGAAATGCTGCTGCTGCCGATGAAAGAGTTCTCCCTCAAGCGCGGCGGCTTGGAAGATGCGCTACGCCGGTTGGACCAGCGGGCGATGGAATTGGAAGTGGATCGGCGCGAGAAAAATAGTTTGCTCGAGTCGATTCGCGAGGGCATTGCCTTTCCCGGCATCGAATTTTTATCGCCCTATTTCTGCTCGACACTGGTGCCGCTCTTTTCTTATCTAGCGCGGGAAACTTTGATCTGGTTCGACGGCGCCGACCGGGTCGAGGCGGAAAGCGAGCGCTACGGCCGACTGACCTGGGATCGCCATGAGCGCGCCAAAGAGGATCATCGCCTAGTTTCCCCCGTCGAGAGTCTTTACCTCAACGAACATGAGTGGCGCGCGGCGCTGCAACCGTTTTCCCAGGTGTATGGCGAGGCGCTCAATATCATGGCCGCTTCCGAGCGTGCTCAGGAGACGACCCTGACGGTGGCGTCGTTTCTCACCACCGATGTGCGCCAAGAAACCGCGCTGCACGGCAAAGACGCTTCGCTGGCGCCGTTGGTCGAACGGATCAAAGGCTGGCAAGATGAAAAAGTGATCCTGGTCGCGCCAACCAAGGGCGACGCGGCGCGGCTCAGCGAGCTGTTGGCGGATCACGATCTGCCTTTTGCGTCGTTGGATGCGCCGGTGTCGGACGTCATCGGCCGCGCCGATGTCCGGCGGGCGATCGTGCGCGGTGATTTGAACCAAGGTTTTCGTCTGGCCGACGAGCATTTAGTTTTCTTCACCTTCGATGAGATTTTCGGCACGCGCAAGCGCCAACCGACGCGCGCGGCTGGGAAAAAACATCCGAGCCACTTCCTCACCAGCTTGAGCGAGCTCAAGCAAGACGACTTCGTCGTCCACTTGGATCACGGCGTCGGGGTTTACCGCGGTCTCAAGTTTCTCAAAGTCGCCGGCATCGAAGGCGAGTTTTTACATTTGGAATATGACGTCGGCGATCGGCTTTACCTGCCGGTGGACCGCATCAACATGGTGCAGAAATATATCGGCGGCGACGGCGCAGCGCCGGCGCTCGACCGTTTGGGCGGCACGGCATGGGAAAAAGTCAAAGCCAAAGCGCGCAAATCTATTCTCGCCATGGCGGAGGAACTCGTCCAACTTTACGCCCTGCGCGAAGCGCGCGCCGGCACCGGCTTTGCGCCGCCGGACAATTTGTACAAAGAATTTGAAGCGAGCTTCGAATACGAAGAAACCGCCGACCAACAGCGCGCCATCGACGATACGCTGGCGAGCATGCAGGCGAAAAAATCCATGGACCGGCTGGTCTGCGGCGACGTCGGTTATGGCAAGACCGAAGTCGCCATGCGCGCGGCGTTTCTCGCCGTCGAAGGCGGCAAACAGGTAGCCGTGTTGGCGCCGACGACGATTCTGGCGCAGCAGCATTTGCAAACCTTTCGTCATCGCTTCCGCAATCATCCGGTCAGGATCGAGATGGTCAGCCGCTTTTTAACCGGCAAGGAGATCGCCGCGGTCTTGCAGGACGCTGCCAAGGGCACGGTCGATATCGTCATCGGCACGCACCGATTATTGCAGAAAGACGTCGAGTTCAAAGATCTCGGTTTGGTCGTCGTCGACGAAGAGCACCGCTTCGGCGTGGCGCACAAGGAGCGGCTAAAAAAAATGCGCCAGCTGGTCGATGTCTTAAGTCTCACCGCGACGCCGATCCCGCGCACACTGCACATGTCTTTAGTGGGCATCCGCGATCTGAGCATAATCGAAACGCCGCCGGTGGACCGCCTGGCGATTCAAACTTACGTGACCCGTTACGACGAGCGGGTGGTTCGCGATGCGATTCTGCGCGAAGTCGAGCGCGGCGGGCAAGTCTTTTTCTTGCACAATCGGGTCGAAACCATCGATCGTTTGGCGTTGAAGCTAGCCGAATTGATCCCCGAGGCGAGGATGGCCGTTGCCCACGGCCAGATGCGGCCCAAAGAGTTGGAAAAAGTCATGGTCGATTTTCTCGACAACAAGACGCAAGTCTTGGTGTGCTCGGCGATCATCGAGTCCGGTCTCGACTTTCCCAACGCCAACACGATCATCATCAACCGCGCCGACCAGTTCGGCCTGGCCCAGCTTTACCAACTCCGGGGCCGAGTCGGCCGCTCGCACCGGCATGCTTTCGCGTACTTGCTGATTCCGGGCGAGAAAGCGATCACGCCGGATGCGGAGCGGCGGCTGCGCGCGTTGCAGGAGATCGACGGTCTTGGCGGCGGCTTCAAACTAGCACTGCACGATCTAGAAATTCGCGGCGCCGGCAATTTGCTCGGCTCGCAGCAATCCGGCCAGATCACCGCCGTGGGCTTCGAGCTTTATACCGAGATGATGGAGAAGGCGGTACAGGAGCTCAAGGGCGAAGAAGTCCTGCCCGAGGTCGACCCGGAGATTCGCTTGGGCATCCCGGCCTACCTACCCGACAGTTATATTCCCGACGCCAACCAGCGGCTGTATTTTTACAAACGCTTGGCCAGCCTGCGTAATGTTCTCGAGCTGGACGAGCTTAAAGAAGAAATCAAAGACCGCTTCGGGCCCTATAACGGCATCGTCGACAATTTATTTCTGGTGATGAATCTGCGCCGCGTGCTCAAGGAATTCCTCGTGCAGCAGATCAGCGTTTCGGACGGCAAGGTATTCTTGCTGTTCCATCCGGAATCGCCAGTGAAGGTGGACAAGCTCCTCGAACTGATCCGTAAGCAAAAAAATCGTTTTCGCCTGGCGCCTGACGGCCGGCTGTCGTTCACCCCGAAACGTCAAGACTGGCAGCCCTTGGTGGACGAGGTGGTGGAGTTGCTGCACACGATTGAAGAAATTCCCACGGCGCAGAGAGATCAACCGGAACCTATCCATATCTGAGTAGCCCCACCGATGGCCGTCAGCCCGAGAACGGCTATCAGACCACAACCCGAGAACGCTTAACGATGCGGTAAAACGACAGCGAATCGGGTTGGATTTTGGTGTTGGGTGTGGTAAGTATTTTGGCAATGCAGATCGTTGGTGACGGGCGAGAAATATCTAGGATTTGGCAGACCCTCCACACGTGTTTTCTATCGTTGTTGCTCCAGGTGGCGGCGCCTAACCTGACTCCGGCCGGAGTGATCGAGCAGGTTCTCGTGGTGATCAACGGGGAACCCTACACGCTCTCCAACTTGAACCGTTACGCCAAGGAAAAGATGTCGCGCGGGTTTCCAAGCGGCAGCTTGGAGCAGATCAATAGCGCCGACCGCGAAGTGTTAGAACAATTTATCACTGACAAGTTGCTCGAAGTCGAAGTGCGCGAAGCCGGTTTGGGCGTCAGCGAAGACGAAGTCAGCCGCTACATCGAACAGGTGAAAAAATCCAACCGCCTGTCCGATGAAGATCTCAATGCCGCGCTCACCCGCGAAGGGCAGACCATGGCCAGCTACCGGGCCAACGTTAAAGCGGAAATGGAAAAATCCGAGATCATCGAGCGGCAAGTGCGCCGCAAGGTCAACATCACCGACGAAGACGTTGAACGCTACTACAAACTCAATAGCAAAAACTACCGCAGCCCCGAGCGGGCACGCATCCGCCACATTCTTTTGGCCGTGCCGGAAAGCGCGCCCCCCGCGCAGGTGCAGGGCGCCATGGATAAAAGCAAAGAGCTGTATCAAAAAATCATCGCCGGGGGCGAGGACTTCGCCGGTTTGGCGCGTGAGTATTCGGAAGGCGCCGGGCGCGCACAGGGTGGTGACATCGGCTGGGTCAATCGCGGCTCGTTAATTTCCGGCCTCGAAGATGTCGCGTTCCAAAAACTGTCCGTTGGCCAGGTGAGCGAACCGTTTCGCACCAGTATGGGAGTGCATATCGTCAAGCTCGAAGCGCGCGACACCGGCACAACGCTGTCACTCTCCAGCGTGGCGCCCCGCATCAAAGATGAGTTGACCAAAAAGTCCTTGGAAGAGCGTTTCGCCAGTTGGCTCAAAAGCGATTTGCGACGAAAGCATCGGGTCGATATCAAGGTGGCAGGCGTGGTTTTCAAGCCGGAAACCTCCAAAGACGGCACGCTCAATAATCTAATGGCCAAGACCAATCGGCCAATTCGGTCGGAAGATCGCAGTGTGCTCAGTTATCTCAATCCATTTTCTTACATCGTCAAAGAAACTCCGTTCGATGAGGACGATCAGAAAGGGCCAATGACCGGGAAGAGCGTCGTCAGTGTTTTCGGCATGCCGCTCTTTACCACCGATACGGTGCAAGATGCTCCCGACATCTTCGCGCCGCCCGCTCCCCCGGCGGAAAAAGGTGTCTTTTCCAAGATCGTCGACTCGATCAATCCGTTCTCGTCAACAAAACCCTGATCGCTTGCTCGATAAACTGTCAGCAGCAATCATGAGCAAGCTCTTTTGATAAAGCTTTCTCATAGTCATGTCTCGCGAACCCATCATTGCGGTTACCATGGGCGATCCGGTTGGCATCGGCCCGGAAATCATTCTCAAAGCATTGACGGATCCGGCGATCAGGAAAGCGGCTCGACCGCTGATCTTGGGCGATTGGGGTGTGCTACAGCGAACGCGCGGCCGCTTGAAAAAATCGCCCGAGCTCATCTGTTGGCAACCGGGGCAGCGGTTGTTACCCATGCTCGATCAGTCGCGCGCGTTTACCGTGTGTTCCCTGTCGACGTTGAGCGTTAAGGAGTCTCGACCGGCGATCGCTTCCAAGGCCGCCGGCCATGGCGCGTTTAGCTATATTCGCGTGGCGGCCAAGTTGGCTTTATCGCGGGTCGCCGATGCCATCGCTACGGCGCCGATCAGCAAGCACAGCCTCATCGACGCGGGGCACGATTATCCCGGTCATACCGAATTGCTCGCCGAACTGAGCCGCGCGCCGGAGTCCCGCATGATGCTCATCGGCGCTAAACTTAGGGTCGTGCCGGTGACCGGTCACATCGCTCTGTCAAAAGTTCCGCGCAGTTTGACCCGCGAAAATATTCAAATCACGCTGGTGCTGGCCGAGCGCTGTCTGAAACAGTATTTTGCCATCCCCCGGCCGCGCATCGCGGTCGCCGCGCTCAATCCCCACGGCGGTGAGCAAGGCATCTTTGGCGCTGAGGAAATCGAGATCATCGCGCCGGCGGTAAAAGCGGCGCGCAAAAAAGGCGTCGGTGTATTCGGTCCGTTTCCAGCCGATAGTTTGTTTCATCATGCGGCGCGCGGCGATTACGACGCCGTGGTGTGCATGTATCACGACCAAGGTTTGATTCCGCTCAAGCTGCATCATTTTTACGGCGGCGTGGCGCTCACTCTTGGGCCGCCCTTCATCCGTACCTCCGTGGATCACGGCACCGCGTATGACATCGCCGGCAAAGGCAAAGCGGATGAAACCAGCATGAAAGAAGCGATTCTTTTAGCGGCGCGCTTGGCGCGGCAGAGTCGGCGGCGGGGCAACTAAGTTATGAACCCATCGGTGTTTCGCGAATACGACATCCGCGGTTTGGCGGAAATCGATTTCGACAAAGATTTCGCGTTGCTGCTGGGCAAAGTGCACGGCACGGCGATCGCGGCGCGGGGCGGCAAACGGGTCACTGTCGGTCGGGATGTGCGTGCCACGTCAGATGCCTATGCCGAAGCGGTGATCGCGGGCATGGTCGCCGCGGGCCTGCATGTCTACGATATCGGGATTTGCCCAACGCCGCTGCTCTATTTTTCGTTGTTTCATCTCGACGTCGATGGCGGCATTGAAATCACCGCGAGCCACAATCCGTCGGAATATAATGGATTTAAAATTTGTCTGGGCAAAGATACGCTCTACGGCGAACAGATCCAAGATATCCGCGCCCGGATGGAGCACAAAGTGTTCACGGAAAGATCCGGCGGCACCGTGGAACGCTACGAAATCATTCCGCCTTATCACAAGCACTTGCTCGCGGATGTGCCGCAGCTTTCACGCCCGCTGAAAGTCGTCGTCGATGGCGGGAGCGGCGTCGGCGGACCTGTGGCGCCGCCGATGTTTCGCCAACTGGGATGTCAGGTGTGGGAGATTGCGTGCACGCCGGACGGCAACTTTCCGTATCATCATCCCGACCCGACGGTGCCGGAAAATTTGACCATGCTAATCGACAAGGTGAAAAAAGAAAAAGCCGATCTCGGCATCGCCTACGACGGCGACGCGGACCGCATCGGCGCGGTGGACGAAAAGGGCACGATTCTCTGGGGCGATGAGCTGTTGGTATTGTTTGCCCGCGACGTGCTCAAACGCAATCCCGGCGCGACGATTATCTCCGAAGTTAAGTGTTCGCAGCGCTTATACGATGACATTCGCAAGCACGGTGGCAAGCCGATCATGTGGAAAGCCGGCCATTCGTTACTGAAAGCTAAAATGAAAGAGACCGACGCGCTCTTGGCCGGCGAGATGAGCGGCCATATGTTTTTTAAGGAGCGCTATTTCGGCTACGACGACGCGATATATGCTTCGCTGCGACTGCTGGAGATTCTCGCCAACTCCGGTAAGCCGCTTTCATCGTTGCTTTCTGACCTGCCAAAGAGCGTGTCGACGCCGGAAATTCGCGTCGATTGTCCCGACGACAAAAAATTTATTATCGCAGCACGCGCCACTGAATATTTTCGCCGGCATTACGATGTCATTGACGTCGACGGCGTGCGCGTGCAGTTTGCCGAAGGGTGGGGACTGATTCGCGCCTCCAACACGCAACCGGCGCTGGTGCTGCGCTTCGAAGCGCAATCCGACGCCAAGCTCAAAGAGTATCGCGCGCTGATCGAGAACAAGCTCAAAGATTTCGAACCGCAATAGCCTGGATTATTCGCAGTAAAACCGAGATCGAGGTGCAACCCTTCCGTAACGAAGGCAAGCCCTTCGGGATTGCAAATGGCAAATTTAGAATTCCAAATATGAAATCTGAAATTTGCGATTTGAAATTCCGAGCGTCAGCGAGGATACAGGATCACCCCTCGATCGACAGAGTGTCATCAGTTTTCCTCATGAAGAATTCAGAATAGCTTTCGCGATGGCGGGCAAGATCGTCATCAAGGGCGCGCGGGTTCACAATCTCAAGAACATCGATCTGGAGATTCCCCGCGATCAACTAGTCGTCATCACCGGCGTCTCCGGTTCGGGTAAATCCTCACTCGCCTTCGATTTACTTTACGCCGAAGGGCAGCGGCGCTATCTCGAATCCCTCGGCGCCGATGCGCGCCAATTGCTCAAGCAAATGGCTAAACCCGACGTCGATTTGATCGATGGACTTTCGCCGGCCATCGCGATTCAGCAAAAAACTGGGCTTGCCAATCCTCGTTCCACCGTCGGCACGATGACCGACATCTACGATTATTTGCGGCTGTTGTTTGCCCGCGTCGGCGAACTATTCTGTTCCGACTGCGGCCATGCGATCACGGCTCACAGCATCGAACAAATCGTCGATCAGCTGATGGCGCTGCCCATGCAAAGCCGCATCCTCGTCTTGGCGCCGCTGCGATTTCCCCAGAGCGAAGATGCCGGCAAAGTTCTCCAGGAGCTGACGCGCCAGGGATTCGCGCGCGTCATCGTCGACGGTCAAATGCACGAACTCGGGGGCGACATTCCCGCAGCCGTGCGCGCCGCCCGGGAACTCGATCTGGTGGTTGATCGATTAGTCTTGCGGGAAGGAATTTCGCGGCGCTTGGCGGATTCCTTGGAAACCGCGTCACGCGCGGGCCAGGCGATGGTCAAGATTGAAGTTCTCGGTGAGAACGAAGTTGCCGCGCCGCGCCAAATGATTTTTACCCAGAAGTTTGTTTGTATTCAGTGCGGGAGTGTGGCGGCGGAATTGACACCTAACTTGTTTTCCTTCAACAGCCCGCAGGGCGCGTGCCCGACGTGTAACGGCTTGGGCTTTAAATCGGCGGAATCCAAGCGCGCCGATCGGTCGAATAATAGTACGCCCTGCCCGGATTGCCACGGCAGCCGGCTTAAAAGGGAAAGTCTCTCGGTTCGTGTCGGCGGCGAAAATATCGCCGGGTTAGCTGCGCTATCGATCGCCGAGCTTTTGGTGTTCTTCGATGGGCTCGAACTCGCCGAGCAGCGCAAGACCGTCGGTCATAAGATCGCCGGGGAAATTACCAGCCGGCTCACTTGTCTAGCGCAATTGGGGCTCGACTATCTGAGTTTGGACCGCGCCTCGACAACGCTTTCTGGCGGCGAGGCGCAACGCGTGCGTTTGGCAACCCAAATTGGCTCCAGCTTGGCAGGCGTGCTCTATATTCTCGACGAGCCGAGCATCGGACTCCATCAGAAGGATAATGCGCGGCTGATTTTGCTACTCCAGCGCCTGCGCGACGGTGGCAATTCCGTGCTCGTGATTGAGCATGATCCCGAAACTATTCTCGCCGCGGACTACGTCATCGACATGGGGCCCGCTGCCGGTGTGCTCGGCGGTGAAGTGATCGCCCAAGGTACCCCGGCAGAATTGTCGCGCGATCCGGTATCCCTCACTGGACGCTATCTATCCGGAGCTGTGAAAATTTCGCCGGCGTTGTCGAGGCGCAGCGGTACCGGCGAATTTTTGCGCGTTACCAATGCCAGACAGCGCAATTTAAAAAATCTCACGGTTGAATTCCCCATCGGCGCCATGACCTGCGTCACCGGCGTGTCGGGAGCGGGCAAAAGCACGTTAGTGATGGAAGTGCTTTACCACGGCATTAACCAGCGGCTGCAGCGCGCGGGGACGAAAAATTCCGCCGCCGCGCAGATCACCGGCTGGAAAAACTTCGATCGACTGATCGCCGTCGACCAGTCGTCCATTGGCCGCACGCCGCGTTCCAATGCCGCGACCTATGTCGGCCTTTACGATCACTTGCGCGCGCTTTTTGCCGAATTGCCGGAAGCCCGCGTGCGTGGTTACAAGGCGGAGCGCTTTTCATTCAACCTCAATGGCGGGCGCTGCGAGGCCTGCGGCGGCGACGGTGTGACTCGCGTGGAGATGCATTTTCTGCCCGAGATGTTTGTCACTTGCGAAGCGTGCCGTGGCCGGCGCTATAACCGCGAGACACTCGCAGTTAAGTACAAGGGATTGAGCATCGCCGATGTTTTGGATTTGACCGTCAATCAAGCGTTGGAGCTGCTCAATGCGGTGCCGCCGATACACGATCGGCTGCGCACCCTGCGCGATGTCGGCTTGGGTTATTTATGCCTGGGCCAATCGGCGACGACGCTTTCCGGCGGCGAAGCCCAACGGGTCAAGCTCGCCCGCGAGCTAGCGCGCCGCTCAAGCGGCAGATCGCTCTACATTCTCGATGAGCCGACGACCGGACTCCACTTCGATGACGTCAAGCAACTTCTCGAGCTGCTCAACCGTCTAACCGATTTAGGCAACACCATGATCATCGTCGAGCACAATCTCGACGTAATTAAATGCGCCGACCATGTCATCGATCTCGGCCCTGAAGGCGGAGCAAAAGGCGGCGAGTTGATCGCTTGGGGGACGCCGACCGAGGTCGCAGGGGTAAGCCGGTCAGCGACCGGAGCCTATTTGAAAGCGGCATTGAGCAAGGTCGCCGTTTAGAATTCTTTTTATATTCCAGTCTGTTACGCCGATTAAATTAGCTATTGACTCCCGCCTGGGTCTTGGTTACTTTGATATCAGACCAATAAGGTCTGTAATCTAAAGCGTAGGCTCCCATGACCGTTCAGACACCGATATATTTGGACAATCACGCTACCACACCCGTCGATCCACGGGTGTTGGAAGCGATGTTGCCCTATTTCACCGAGCGCTTTGGCAATGCGGCGAGCAAAAGCCACCCGTTCGGCTGGGAAGCGGAGTCAGCTGTCGATACGGCGCGCGAGCAGATCGCCAAACTGATCGGCGCGGCGGCAAAAGAGATCGTCATTACCAGCGGTGCGACGGAGTCGGACAATCTGGCGATCAAAGGCGTTGCCGATGCTTACCGGGAGAAAGGTAATCACATCGTCACCTGTGTGACCGAGCATAAAGCGGTCTTGGACAGCTGCAAAGTTTTGCAGAAGCATGGCTTTGACGTAACCTATCTGCCGGTTCGCTCGGACGGTCTGATCGATGTGCAGCAGCTCAAAGAAGCGCTGACCGACAGGACGATTCTTATTTCTCTCATGGCGGCGAACAACGAGATCGGCACGATCAACCCGGTTAAAGAGATCGGCCGGCTGGCGGAAGAGAAAAATATTTTGTTTCACACTGACGCTACCCAAGGCGTCGGTAAGATTCCGCTCAACGTCGAGACCATGGGCATCGATCTGTTGTCGCTGACCGCGCACAAAATGTACGGGCCCAAGGGCGTCGGCGCGCTCTACGTGCGCTCGACCAAGCCGCGAGTCAAGCTCACGCCGCTCATCGACGGCGGCGGTCATGAGCGCGGCATGCGCTCCGGCACGTTAAACGTCCCCGGCATCGTCGGTTTGGGCAAGGCCTGCGAGATTGCCCAAAGAGAAATGAGCGCGGAAGGCGAGCGGCTGATCGCGCTTCGGGAACGGCTGAAAGACGGCATTGTCGCCGAGCTCGATGAGGTTTACCTCAATGGCCATGCGGTCGAGCGGCTGGCGGGCAACTTAAACATGAGCTTCGCCGATATCGAAGGCGAGTCGCTGCTCATGGGCTTGAAAGAGATCGCTGTATCGACCGGTTCCGCGTGCACGTCGGCAAGCTTGGAGCCGTCCTACGTATTAAAGGCGATCGGTCTGGCCGACGAGCTGGCTTACAGCGCGATTCGTTTCGGTTTGGGCCGTTTCAATACCGAGGAAGAGATCGACTTCACGATTCATCGCGTCGTTGAAGAAGTGCGCCGGCTGAGAGAGATTTCGCCGGTTTACAAAGCTAAGAAAGCGCGGCTGCAAAAACGCGTTGGCTGAGTCAATGAGGGCAAGAGGAGAAGTATCATGGCGATGGGAGTGAGCGTCACCGAGCGGGCGGCGGCGCGGATTAAAGAGTTGGTCAATACGGAGAATCGCGACGGCCAGGGATTGCGCGTGAAGGTGGTCGGCGGCGGCTGTTCGGGGCTACAATACAAAGTCGATTTCGATATGCCCAAGGGTACCGATAAGGTGTTCGAGAAGGACGGCGCCAAGGTTTTGGTCGATATGAAAAGTTTACTCTATCTGACCGGCACTGAGCTCGATTACAAAGACGAACTGATGCAGTCCGGCTTTGTCTTTCAGAATCCCAACGTCAAGAAAGCCTGCGGCTGCGGCGCGTCGTTCACGGTTTGAACGAGTGAAGGATTAACTATATGGCAACCCAAACAGTCGAAGATCTAGCCAAGCGCGAGTACAAATACGGCTTTATTACCGATATCGAAGCCGACACCGTGGCGCCGGGATTGAACGAAGATGTTATCCGGCTGATTTCGGCGAAAAAGAACGAACCCGAGTTCATGCTCGAATGGCGCCTGAAGGCGTATCGTTATTGGGCCAAACTAGAAAAGAGCGAAGCGGAACCCAAGTGGGCCAACGTGCACTATCCGGCGATCGATTATCAAGCGATTCGCTATTACTCCTCACCGAAGACCAAATCCGATGGACCGAAGAGTCTGGCAGAAGTCGATCCCGAGTTGCTCAAGACCTATGCGAAGCTTGGCATTCCCCTGATGGAGCAGGAAAAGCTCGCCGGCGTCGCCGTCGACGCTGTGTTCGACAGCGTGTCGGTGGCGACGACGTTTAAGGGCAAGCTCGCCGAGCTGGGAATTTTCTTCGGCTCATTCTCGGAAGCGGTGCACGATCATCCCGAGTTGGTGCAGAAATATCTCGGCTCGGTGGTGCCCTATAGCGACAATTTTTTTGCCGCGCTCAACGCCGCAGTCTTTACCGACGGTTCTTTTTGCTACATTCCGAAGGGCGTGCGATGTCCGATGGAGTTGTCGACTTATTTCCGCATCAACGCCGCCGAAACCGGCCAGTTCGAGCGCACTTTGATCGTCGCCGAGGAAGGCGCGGTGGTGAGCTATCTTGAAGGTTGCACGGCGCCCATGCGCGACAAGAACCAACTGCACGCCGCGGTGGTCGAGCTGGTGGCTCATAAGGACGCGCAGATCAAATATTCCACCGTGCAGAACTGGTATCCGGGCGACAAGGAAGGCAAGGGCGGCATTTACAACTTTGTCACCAAGCGCGGCAAGTGTTTGGGCGAGCGCTCGAAGATTTCCTGGACGCAAGTGGAAACCGGCTCGGCGATCACGTGGAAATATCCAAGCTGTATTTTGCAGGGTGATGATTCCATCGGTGAGTTCTATTCGGTGGCGCTGACCAACAACTATCAGCAGGCCGACACCGGCACCAAGATGATCCATATCGGCAAGAACACCAAAAGCACAATCATCTCCAAGGGCATTTCCGCCGGCCACGGGCAAAATACCTATCGCGGCCTGGTAAAGATCATGAAAGGCGCCAGCGGCGCGCGCAACTATTCGCAGTGCGATTCATTATTGCTAGGCGATCAGTGCGGCGCCCATACGTTTCCGTATTTAGAAGTGCTCAACAACGCGTCGCAGGTCGAACATGAAGCGTCGACTTCGAAGATTGGCGAAGATCAACTGTTTTACTGCCGTCAGCGCGGCATCGCCACCGAGGACGCCGTCAATATGATTGTCAACGGCTTCTGTAAGCAGGTGTTTAAAGAACTGCCCATGGAATTCGCCGTTGAGGCGCAGAAGTTATTGGGCGTGAGTCTTGAGGGAAGCGTCGGCTAGTAGGTTTGCCGAAAGCTTGGGTGAATCGCATGGACGTTTACTTCGATAATAACGCGACCACGAAGGTGTTGCCGGAGGTGGCCGCAGCGATGCTGCCGTTTTACACCGAGCACTACGGCAATCCGTCGAGCATTCATCGTTTCGGCAGCGCCGTGGGGCAGAAGGTTGCTGATGCCCGCGCTCAAGTGGCGGCGTTGATCGGCGCGGCCGATCCGATCGAAGTGATCTTTACGAGCTGCGGCACGGAAGGCGACAACGCGGCGATCCGCGGCATGCTCGAAGCGCGCCCGGACAAACGCCATATCGTCACGACCAAAGTAGAGCATTCCGCCGTGCTCGGTTTGTGCCAGCATTTAGAAAAAAAAGGCTACCGGGTCACTTGGCTCAACGTTAACCGAGACGGCGCGCTCGATCTGGACGAGCTTCGTAGCGCCTTGACCGATGATACCGCCGTGGTGTCGATCCTCTGGGCCAACAACGAGACCGGGGTGATTTTTCCGATTGAAAAGATCGGCGCCATGACGCGCGCTAAAAAGATTCCTTTTCACGTCGACGCGGTGCAAGCGGCGGGCAAGATTCCGCTCCAGGTCAGCGAGCTGCCGGTCGATCTATTGACGATCTCTGGCCATAAATTTCACGCGCCCAAGGGAGTCGGGGCTTTGTACGTGCGCCGCGGCATTACCTTCCCGCCGTTTATGATCGGTGGCCATCAGGAGCGTAACCGGCGCGCCGGCACGGAAAACGTCGCCAGTATCATCGGCATGGGCAAGGCGGCGGAGATCGCAATGCCGCGTGTTGCCGTGGACGGCACTTACGTCAAGCAATTGCGCGATCGGCTCGAATCGTTGCTCCTCCGGTCATGTCCGGAGAGCCGGGTGAACGGCGGCGGCGAAAATCGCCTGTCGAATACTTTGAATATCAGCTTTCGTTACCTGGAAGGCGAGTCGATCCTCGTGCTCTTAGATCAGCACGGTATCTGCGCGTCCACCGGCTCAGCCTGCACGGCGGGATCTTCCGAACCGTCGCACGTGCTGCGCGCCATGGGTGTGCCCGCCGATTGGCTGCAAGGCGCGGTGCGATTCAGTTTGAGCCGATTCAACACCGACGCTGAAATTACCTATGTCAACGAAATCATGCCGTCGATCGTCCAACGGTTGCAGGGACTTTCGGCTTTGGGTCAGTTAGGCAGCCCGCAGCGGCCCCCAGCCCAAGCGAGGGGTGCCGGCGGTCCGACGGGAATTAGGGGGTAGCGCATGGGGCTCATGCAGATACCGCGGCGAGTCGATTATGGTTTACGAGCAGTTATTTATCTCGCCGCTCAAGAGCCTGACAAATGCTGCTCGAGTGCGCAAATTGCCAAGCAGCAAGGCGTGCCGAAAAAGTTTTTGGAAAAAATTATTCAAGACTTGATCCGCGCCGGGCTAGTAAAATCGAAGCGCGGTTCTACCGGCGGTTATACTTTGGCGCGTTCCGCCGAGGCGATATCCTTTTGCGACGTTATTGAGGCGATCGAAGGACCGATCGCAGTCAACGCGTGCTTGGATCATGAATTGGGCTGCGATCAGATGCCGCGTTGCACCATGATCGGTGTTTGGAGCGAAGTGCAGCGTAATATTACGGAGGTATTGAGCCGCACGACCATCGCTGCGTTGCAGCGAACGCCGTGCCACGAGCTGATAAGCTCCTCTTCTCTTTCGAGTGCGGCTTAACTGGGTTGATCAGCATCGAGCGGGTCCCCGGTCTCAAGCCGCAACCCAACGGGAGGTGGTAAATGAGTTACGATAGTGGACTGAATATGGAAGAACGCGTGACATCGCTGTTCCAGCCCGACACGCTGCTGCCGGAGCAGTATCTGGACACGTTTCGGCGCAAGCAGCATCTCGAGCCTGAGAAGAAGCTAATGCTGGCGATCTTGGAAGACGGTATCGCCTGCTTTCAGAAATACTTATTCGCCCGCGACGGCAAAGGGAAAACGTTTTTCCGTGAAGCCGAAACTTGGGTATTGGACGAAAGCGACGGCATTTTTTCCTTCAATAGCGTGTGCGAAATCTTAGCATTCGATCCCAATTATCTGCGCCGCGGTTTAGCCGAATGGAAGCAGAGCGCTTTGGAGGCACACGTCAAAGCCAAGGTTTACCAACTGACTCCACGGCCGAAGAAGCAGCGGCGAGGCGTCTCGATGTCCCGTCGCTCGGCGCAACGGTTAAAGCGAGCCGCTAGCCGCTAGGTCAATCACGACGTTCTACCCGTCGCTCGGCGCGCTGATGAGTTCGACTCGTTACCGCCGCTTTATTTGCCGTGCCATAGTCTTTGCTTGAAAATCGCGCCAAACGACTCCATAATAAATGATGGCAAGGTCGCCCAGTCGAGTTAAAACTCGCTCCCAGCTGTACGTTCTGCGTTATCGCATCGGCGAATACTCCCTGCGCGGCGTTATCGCGTTACTGCCCTATCTCCCATTTCGTCTGGTCGGGCTATTTGCTCCGTTTATTGCTTGGGCGACCTACGCCGTCTCGCGCGGCTATCGGCAGCGGATGGAAGATAATTTAGCGGCCGCCTTAGGCAAGGAAATTCCTCGCGCCGAGGACCGAAAAGCTCTCGTGAAGCGTGCCTGGCTCAACTTTGCTCTTGGCGTGCTCGATACCGCGGCAGTGATGCACTATTCCAAACGGGACATCATCGATAGAGTCAAATTCGAAGGCGAAGAACATCTGCGCCGGGCATTAGCTTTGGGCAAGGGAGTGGTGGGAATAAGCGCGCACCTGGGCCGGTTTACCATGATCGGCGCGCGTTTGGTGGCGTCGGGGTATCCTTTCAGCGTCGTGGTCAAGCATCCTGGCGATGAACGCTTCGCGCGCTTAACCGACGATTTTCGCAGCCGGTTGGGGCTCCATACCATTCCCGCCAAGCCGCGGCGCGAAGCCGTGCGCGGTATCCTAAAGGCGCTGCGCGAAAATCGCATCGTCTTGATCGTCGCCGATGAGTTTAAGTCCGGGGACGTGATGGTTGATTTTTTCGGTATGAAGTTACCGGCGCCGCGTGGACCGGCCACCATGGCGATACGCACAGGCGCGGTGACCTTGCCAATGTTTGCGACCGTGCAACCCGACGACTCCATACTGTTGTCGGTGGGCGCGCCGATCCCGGCGGTTGAACGGGACGAACTGGAAGACAGCGTGGTCGCGACCACCGCGTTGTACACCGCCTGTCTCGAAGCGGCAATTCGCCGTTATCCAGATCAGTGGAATTGGCTCGGGCTGCCCAACCGCAATGGCACGATGTCGCGCGCCGAATTGGCGCGGATCTCGCGAGCGTCGAAAAAAGCCCGCGCCGCAGAAGCGAATGCGGCGGCAAAGAAGACTGGCACCTAGTCTGGCGGCCAGTAGCCGTGCGTCACAGCTTCGAATCGAATCCCGGATTCAAGATGCCCTTTTTCTCGGTCGCTTCAAGATAGCGCATAAAGCGATATTTATTCTCGATCTCGTCGAGCTTGAGCGGTGGCAAATCTTCCGGTTGGCCGGGATCGACTTTGACCGCAATCAACGTGAGTTCGTTCTCTTCCCAAGCTTTGACAAAAGCGCCGCGAAATTCTTCCGGCGACCTGACCCACAGCGCGCGCTTGTAGCCGGCGCCTTTAGCGATGGCGACGGCGTCGGAGTTGCGCGACGCCGTCGCCGTGCCGCCGGAAGCTTCGTAGATTTCATTATCGAAAAGTAGGTGAATAAGATTTCCCGGATTTTGCTGCGCGATGGTTGGCAGGCCGCAAAGATTCATCAAAAACGCCCCGTCGCCGTCTATGGCAATCACTTTGCGGCGCGGTAACGCGATCGCCAGTCCGGCGGCGATCGATGAGACTAATCCCAAGGTGCGGGTTTTCAAATTGCCATCGCTTGGCCGCACAGCCCACCATTCTCGCGAGCCCCATCCGGTGGAAACGCACAGCGCGTCCTTGGCGTCCGCGGCGATCCGTTTCAGATAATCATAGCGCTGCATTAGTTGACTCCCAGCACGCTCTTAGTGAGCAACACGGCCACTGGCTTTTTCGAATCGTCGGCCAATATCTGTGCGCCGCGCAAAGTTTCATCGATCTCCTCTTGCTTGCGCAGGACGTAACTCCGAAACCCCAGCGCATGCAGCACCGGTTCGGTCACCGCCCCGAGGGTGGTAAAACCGCGGTCGCCGATGTCGCCGGCGTAGTAGATCAGCATGAGGATCGGAATCTGCAACTGTAACGACGTCGTGGTGAGGGCGTTGCAGCTATTCAAAAAGCCGGCATTTTGCATGAAGATCGCAGTCTTCTTGCCGGCGAGATACGCGCCGGCACAGATGCCGATGCCTTCTTCTTCGCGGCAAAGCGGCACATGTTTGAGTTCTCGGTCTTTCTCCACCGCACGAATCACTTCGAGCATTTTTTCATCCGGCAGAGTCGCGACAAAATCGATGCCTGCCTTCTTCAGCCCGGCGACGATTAGCGCCGCCGCCGCAATTGGGTCTTCATTAGCCATCTGGTTTCCTATTCCGCAGGGAAGTTTCGCATCCGGAAATTCGTGTCGACGCACGTCGTGCTATCGTCATTATCGCTACTGTGAATCGCCCAAGCTTGTCAAGTTTCGTTCGACAATAAAGAATTAGATTGCGCTCATATTTATAAAACGAACAACACTGCTTTTGAGGTTTTGCATCACAAAAGCGCGCCGCAGCCCGACCGTGCCCACATCTAGACAGACACCAACGCTGATAATGAATTGGGAATACCCGCGATCAAGATCGGCCGCCGCGACCGGAGTATGGACCCGCGTCATCAGGAGACACGTATCGACGTGATGGTCAGCGCGGCGAAGCTCTACGCGCTGATCGTGTTGGCTATCTGCACGGGGGAGAAGTTAGATTACAGCAGCGGTTTTTGCGCCAGTAATTTATCGATGCAATATCACCGAAACTTTATTGCCGTTCCGGTTCGCCGACTCAAATTCTTTACCGCGGCGGCAATGGATCGGGACCGAACAGCTTTTTGAAGAGATCGATGACCTCACGCTCCCGCGGCAGATCCTTGATAATTTTTTCAAGCGCCTCCCCAGGTAAAGAACTGGAATCGTCGCCCGTCTTCTTGTACTCCGCGATAAATTCCGGATCAGAAAACGTCTTTCGCATCGCCTCGCGCAGAATCTGCACGCGCTCCTTAGGCACGCCGGGCGGAAGCACGTAAGGACTTCCGCCAGCCTGGAACGCTCGGTGAAGAGAAACGAGTTTGCGCTCTCTCTCCGACCGGGCAAAGGTCTCGAGATCAGGCACATGACTGTAAATGGAATGAGGCTTGGTTCCTTTGGGTATCTCGGTAAGAGCATGGACGTCGAGAAGATTTTCGTCGAACATCTTCTGCCGTATTGGCGTTTCCCAGTGATTGGTTCGGGCATCGATTTCGCCGTTACGAATAGCGACGTCGAGCTCCTGTCCCGTATAACCCACAACGAATTTGGGCTCATTCATACCCATGAGGAAGGCAAACATCCGACCGGTGTAGTATATCGTGTGGCCGACTGCCTGGGCGCCGACGCGGACGCCCTTCGCGGCCCGGAGATTTTCCAAATTACGGAGCCCGGCGCCCTTGCGTGTCAGGAAGATATGAGCATGGCCGCTGTAAGGGGTTCCTAGATAAATAAACTTATCAATATCGTAGAGCACGCCACTTTCCCCGAGAATGGCCGCCGGAATGAGGTTGCTGCCCATGACCCCGATCGTAAGTCCATCAGGTTGGGCTCTGGTGTAAACTTGATTCGCCGCCGCTCGCGCACCTGCTCCTTGGCGGTAGTCGACGACAACATCCGGGCTACCTGGAATGTGTTTTTTGAGTCCGGCCGTGACCGCGCGACCGCGCATGTCTCCGGTTCCGCCGGGAGCAAAGCCAAAAACCATCGTGATCGTCTTGCCATGGTAGAATGGGGTCTGAGCTACCACCGAGGTCGTGAGGGAAACACAGACTATGGCGAGCACGGACAGAAATAACCAAGCTCTCAGAGTTTGTTGAAGACTCCGTCGTTCACCCTTCGACGAACTCATACATGATCTCTCCAGAGATAGTTCTGCTTTGGGTTCAACTCGGAAATTTAGACACTCTTTTTTGCTGGGCGACCCATATCGCCGCACCGGCGAACTGTCAATCGCGCGAGTTTTTCGCAGTCGCGATTTTGATCACCTGGTTCGGATGCAAAAGCGCGCGATTTGTTCCTGCTATGTGTTGAGATTGTGAGGCCGCTCCCGATCCAGAGCTGCGATTAGTACCGGATTGCCAATTTTCTGATGCCGGCACAGATGCCGAGGCCTTCTACTTCGCGGCAAAGCGGCACATGTTTGAGTTCTCGGTTTTTCTCCACCTCACGAATCACTTCGAGCATTTTTTCATCCGGCAGAGTCGCGACAAAATCGATGCCTGCCTTCTTCAGCCCGGCGACGATCAGCGCCGCCGCCGCAATTGGGTCTTCATTAGCCATCTAGTTTCCTATTCCGCAGGGTAGTTGCGCATCGGAAATTTGTGTCGACGCGCGTCGTGCTATCGTCATTATTGCTACTGTAAATCGCCAAGTTTCGCTCGACAATGACAATTTAAATTACAACATATCTATAAAACCAATAAACAAGTATTTACGGTTTATCGTCACAAAACACTTTCGCCTCGCTGAGATCATCAACGGGGGCGCCGCAGCCCGACCGCGCCCACTGGACAGACACAACGTTTATAGCGAATTGGGAATACCCGCGACCAGGATTGGCCGCCGCGGCCGGAATATCGACCCGCCGTATCGCCGCGCTAACCATCCCGTCGAGCTCTATGTGCCCGTCTCACAGGCGAGCTTGAAAGGCTACCAGAGCGGTGGGAATTCCGCGAATCAAATGAGTAAAGTTATGAACTACTCTGGGTTTTCCCGGTTCGCTTTGTCCCGGATAAATTTCTTGATGACCCGAACTACAGCCTCAGTCTCGTATTTCTCATAGTTAACCGTCCCGCGGGCCATAGGCTCGACATCAATTGCTTCACAATCCGGATGCGCGACGGAGTCGCGAAGAGCGGCTTCTGAGACTGTTGCGACCATGCGACGGCCGCGGTCCAAGTCATCGAACATGACCGTAAAAGCTAGAGGGCTCTCGTCCGCGTGAGTCTGGAGACCAACGATTTGTAGATTCATATCACCTGGCATTCCTTGTGTAAAAATCCATTACGCAGGGTAGTTTTCAAGGGGATCAGTGCGTTGGATTGCCACGTTACAAGCCATGCTTTACCGAATAGTCAACTATCAATGGCTGCTGTTAGAGATATATGTAGGCGGCCCAGAGAACGACGGCAATGATCGCTATGATGAGCCAGCGAAGTATTTGACGGAATGGCATGGTCATCAGGCACCGTTTAGCGATATTCCTCCAAGATGCGTTTCCCTAAATGATTGACACCCACCGTCCAAGCCAGCAACCCTAGCCCCATCAGCGGGTCTTGCACTGCCATGAGCAGCAAGCCTGCGCCGAGGGAAAGGAGAAAGGTGGAGGCAGCGAGTTTCATCAAAATTTCCGGTTTAGAAAGTCCATGCTATGCTATGCTATTGCTTTCGTCGGGCTGGTCGTCGTCCCGCCGTTTCTATTAAACGCAATCACCGTACCAAAATGTAAATGCTAGATAACTCTAACTTTCGCACGTGCAAAAACTGAATTATGGAAGAGAAAGTCTTGCAGACTTTTGGGAATTTCATTCGTCCCAATTGGGCGACAGGATCAGGAATTCCGTCGAGCTCAATCAGCGACTTTAATCGCTTGCGTTGCCGTGTTTAGCCAGCCGTTCCACTTGAGATGCCTGTTAGTCCCCGCTAATCTCGTCATGCTTACGAAAGAATTTTCGAGATCGTCAGGGACGGCGCCCGGGGTCTGACTTTGATAACATGACTATTTAAATTTGTGACAGCCGATTAATTTACCAGTGGTAGGGAGAATTGATGGATATCGGGACAAGGACTGTCTGCAAGTGCGCGGAAACAAAAACAGCGGCCCCATGAGGGGCTGCCGTTTCTTACTTCTAACTAATTCAAAAGTTTGTTAGTCGCCGCGCGCTGAGTTCTTTCGGTTCATCTTGGCCACGACTCCGAACTCCACGGACGAACGTCAAGCCGAAAAGTAGAAGTAGAGCACTTGCGGGCTCGGGGATCGACACGATGGTCCCTCTCGACCGCGCTGTTAGGCAGGCAGCAACTGGATCAACCGCATGATGGCGGGCATCGTTCCCTTGTTTACTACCGTCTCCACCATTCCCTTGTGGCAGGTCCACATGTCGCCTTTGTTCATCGTTGTGGTCATGGCGTCCTGTGACACCTCGAGCGCGCCTGTCGTACACTCACATATCATCGAGTTCGGCATAGCTCTGCTCGTCTTCGCGCCAGGTTGATATGTCACCTCGTTTACAGTGATATTCGCGAACCCGGGATCATCGAGTGGAACTTCCTGACCGCCCCGCGAATCAAGCCATCTTGCTGTTGCGCCAATACGCGGGAGGTCGTGCCAACCACTACTGCTGCTGCACCCAACTGAATCAGCAGGGAGCGACGCGTCAAATCAGCCATTTGTAGCCTCCTTCAGACCAAGCCCAATGGGCTCGCCTAACTATGATATACCGATCTGCCTTTTGCGATATTAATATCGACAAATTTTTTCATTCCGAGAAGTGACTCAATTTCTGCTGTGATCTCGCGCGATATGAGGAGCATCTGGCGTCTGCCTAGCGCCTGAATTATACGGCAATTGCCTGAGTTTCACAGAACTCGCCCGATGTCGGACCTGTTCAGGGGCGGAATCCCTTAGGACTTCGCTTTCTTCGAAGGTTTCGACTTGCCAGTACTGTTAAAGGCGACCGCTTGGCGAACGAGCGCCTTGAAGGCGGACTCGTGAACTTCTTCTCCTTCGTGGATGTCGATCGCGCGGCGTACGTTTCCGTCGAGACTCGAGTTGAAGAGACGGGCCGGATCCTTCAGAGACGCGCCCTTGGCAAACGTAAGCTTCACGACATTCTTGTAGGATTCGCCAGTGCAGATGATCCCGTCGTGCGACCAGACCGGAGTGCCCATCCACTTCCACTCCTCGACGACATCCGGGTCTGCTTCCTTGATGAGCTTGCGCATTCTGCTGAGGGTTTTTCCGCGCCAGTCCCCGAGCTCGGCGATTCTTTTGGAGATGAGCTCCGATGCCGACTGGCCTTGGCTCGCGCCCGACTTTTTCATGTTCTCATCCTAGAAGTTCCAGATATATTCATTTGCAAGACAGTGGAGGCTAGTCATGTAAGACTTCAGAACGACGCCGCATAACGCATGAGTTCAGCCGCGCCGACACGCCGCGCAGCGGCGGGGCGGCCTCGGCTATTTTTGTTAGGCCGCCGACCATCATGCGATCTGTCTCCTTGCATAGTCCAAATTCTTCTTCTGACCTTGGGAGAGCCTGTTATTAAACGGCTCGATAAGTCTGATGAATTCAGCATAGTCCTTCCGGTGAAAAGCGTCGGACGCTCGCGCCGACTCCGCGTCATACCTCCGCTGTTCCTCTAGACCGAGCGCAATACTTGCCTCTTCCGAGATGAGTTTCTCTGCGGCTGCGCTAATCGTGAAATCGCCACCCAATGTCGCTGGCGCACAAACGTAATGCTGTCGCGTAAACCTCCAACTGTGCCAACTGACCATCGGCGACCATTAGAGACTTATACAGATCGGGCTGTCGCAACTTAACGATCGGCCAAAGTGGAATCTCGGGTCGGACCTTGTTCGCACTGGGCTCGCGCACCGAAAGAAGAACCTGGTCCCCGTAGCCCCAATTCATGCCTTCGATGGTGACCAGCACTCGAGCGCTCAGGTAACGGACTTGGAACTCATTGATGTCCTTGTCGTTTGGCAATTCCGCCTCAGAGAAACCAAAATCGCTAATCAGGAAACTGAAATGTCGACGCGTAGCGTCGGTGAACTCCCGCAGTACTGGTGATTGAGTTGTCATATCGATATCCGTAGGCAGCCTAACTATGATTATCTAGTTCCGTATAGAACGATACAACTTCGGTATATTACCGCTCACAACCGTGTAATGCGACCGCTTTTACATTGGGAACAATGGATTGTAAAACCTTTTGCGATGACGCGATTCGACAAAGGCGGAAAGCTACTTCCGCATATTTAGGATCATCGACGATGTTGGGCGACGACCACTGAACCCGGGCTTTCGTATTTTTTGAGATAATCATAGTGAGCGCAAAAAGAGCCGGCATTCGTTACTGCCGCTATTCATGCATTTGTAAACAGGCGCCGCTGCGGATCATGATTGCGCCGCAGTCAGAACAGGGCGGCGCGTTTGGTTGCTCTTGTGAAAGTTTCGCTCGACACGGTTAGCGCGCCGCGCGGCGCGATTCCGCTCTTGACACTCTGAGGACAAGTCTATAGTGAGTGAACCGAAAGATTACGATGGAAAAAGACGTCAAAGTGAGTGAGAAACATATCTGGGTCGGGGTCGCGGACCAGGATGTTCAGCTCGGTATCACCAACTATATTCAAGGCGCGCTCGGCACGGTGATTTCCGTCGACCTGCCCGACATCGGCGATAAGATCGAAGAGGGTGAAGCGTTCGCCGAGATCGAATCGGTGTCCACCGTCCATGAACTTATTTCTCCGGTGAGCGGAACCGTGCTGGCGGTCAATCCGCATCTGGAAGATCATCCCTCGATCATCAATGAAGATCCCTACAGCGACGGCTGGCTGATCGAAGTGCGCTTGAAAGACGATTCCGATCTCGACACTTTGATGGACATGGATGAGTATTATCACTTTGTCTTTAAGGACAAAAAATAGCCGTTCCCGGCTTTTCTGCGCGATTCTGCTTCTGCTTCATTTTCCGCTTGCGTTGCCGGCGGCTCAACCCGATTCACGCTCAGGCGAAACTCTCGACCCATTTCTAACCGCGCGGCGCACGATGATCGAGCGCGACTTGAAATCACGCGGCATCAAAGACCCGCGGGTGCTCGCCGCGATGGAGTTCGTGCCACGCCATCTATTCGTCCCGGAAAAATTTCGTTCATCGGCATACGATGACCGGCCGCTGCCCATCGGCGCAGGCCAAACGATTTCGCAGCCCTATATCGTCGCCTACATGAGTGAGCTGTTGGAACTCAAAGGCAGCGAGAAGGTTTTGGAAATCGGGACCGGCTCGGGTTATCAAACCGCCGTGTTGGCGCGCTTGGCCGGAGCGGTCTATTCGATCGAAATCATCGCCGCCTTAAGCGAGCGCGCCAAACCGCCGTTGGCCGAACTTGGCGCCACCAACGTTCAATTCAAAGTTGGCGATGGATTTTTTGGCTGGCAGGAAAACGCGCCTTTCGACGCGATATTGCTGACCGCTGCCGCGCCAAAAGTTCCCGAGCCGCTGTGGCGCCAACTACGCGAAGGCGGGCAGATCATCATGCCGCTTGGCGACCCGCGCCAAACCCAAAGGCTGGTGCGTATCCGCAAGCGCGCCGACAAGGAGATTGTTGAATTCCTCAGCGAGGTGGTTTTTGTCCCTTTGACGGGAGCGATTCGAGCGCTCTCACTGACGACGTTGCGGCGCGGCTCTGCTTTGGGAAAGCGGTAGACGACTTCGCCGGGGCGCACCAGGTTCAACTCCTCGCGAGCTAACTTTTCCAGATATGAGTTGTCATTGCGGATGCGGCTCACGCGCTCGCGCAAGGTCCGGTTCTCCATCTGTAGCCGATAATTTTGTTCATCCAGTTGAGTTTTTTCGCCGCGTAGGCGCCATAGATGCAATGCGCCGCGCTCGCCGATAAGGGTCACCAAGGCGAGCATCAAGATCAGCGAACCGACGAGATAAAGCGGCCACGCGGCAGGTAAGCGCAAACGAATTGGCATAGGAATAAAACTAATATAACATATCTAAAAAATTTGTCTCGCCGATTAAGTTTATCTGGAGGCTGTGGATGAAAATACAACGAGTGCATGCGCGCGAAGTGCTCGATTCGCGCGGCCAACCGACGGTGGAAGTGGAAGTCACTTTGAAGAGCGGCGTGATCGGTCGTGCCACGGTGCCCTCGGGGGCTTCGACCGGCGCCCATGAAGCGGTTGAACTGCGCGACGGCGGCAAGCGCTTTCTCGGCAAAGGCGTCGCCCGGGCGGTTGCCCACGTCAATGAAAAAATCGCGCCGCGCTTGCGCGGTAAAGAGGCGCGCGATCAAGCGGCGATCGATCAGATCATGCTGAATCTCGATGGCTCGCCGAACAAGGGTAAGCTCGGCGCCAACGCGATCCTCGGCGCTTCGTTAGCCGTGGCTCACGCCCAGGCGCGGGCGCAAGGATTGCCGCTCTATCGCTATCTCGGCGGAGCGGCGGGAAAGACTCTGCCGGTGCCCATGCTCAATGTGCTCAACGGCGGCGCTCATGCCGACAACAACGTCGACGTGCAGGAATTCATGATCGTTCCTTACGGCATGAAAAGTTTCAAGGAAGCGCTGCGCAGCGGCGGCGGAGATTTTTGCCACGCTCAAAAAAGTGCTGCACGAGCGCGCGCTCTCGACCAGCGTCGGCGATGAAGGCGGCTTTGCGCCGCGGCTGCAAAGCAACGCCGAGGCGATCGAACTTCTGCTCGAAGCGATTGCTCAGGCCGGTTACAAGACGGGAACGCAGGTCGCGTTGGCGCTCGACGTGGCCTCCAGCGAATTTTACGACGACGGCAGCTATGTTTTCAAAAAATCCGACGGGCGCAAAAGAAGCCGCGACGAAATGGTCGGTCTTTACCAAGACTGGGTGCGCCAGTATCCGATTATCTCTATCGAAGATGGTTTCGCCGAAGATGACTGGGAAGGTTGGCGCATGATGACCCAAGCGCTGGGCGAGAAGATTCAATTGGTCGGCGACGATCTGTTCGTTACCAATACGGTGCGCTTAAAAAGGGCATCGATTCCGGGGTCGCCAATTCGATTCTCGTCAAGGTCAACCAGATCGGCAGCCTTACGGAAACCTTGGCGACGATGAAGCTCGCCAAGGACGCCGGTTACACCACCGTCATGTCGCATCGCTCCGGCGAAACCGAAGACGTGACCATCGCCGATCTAGCGGTGGCGACCAACTGCCGGACAGATCAAGACCGGCGCGCCGTGCCGCGGTGAGCGCACGGCCAAGTACAATCAACTTCTGCGCATCGAAGAGGACCTCGGCAAGCGCGCGGTTTTCGCCGGCAAGCGCGCCTTTCCCGTACGGCGTGGGGGCTGACTTGCTGCGCGTCGATTCGAGCAGAAATGCCAAGCCAGACGGCACGCAAACGCGAGACGCTGGAAGAGAAATCCCGGCGCGCCAATAGGCTGGCGTCGCGCTTGGCTACGTTATACGGCGATGTCGAATGTCCGCTTAGCCATCGAAACACTTTCGAGCTGCTGATCGCGGTGATCTTGTCCGCACAATGCACCGATGCCGCGGTAAATAAGGTCACGCCGGCGTTATTCGAGCGCTATCCTAAGCCTACGGCGCTCGCCGATGCCGCTATTCGCGATATCGAAATTCTGATTCGTACTCTCGGGCTGTTTCACGCCAAGGCAAAATCGCTCAAACGCTGCGCGCAGCAATTGGTCACTGAGTTCAACGGCGCCGTGCCGTCGGCGATGAATGACCTGACTCGCCTGGCCGGCGTCGGGCGCAAGACCGCCAATGTGATCCGCGGTCACGCTTTCAACTTTCCCGGCATCGCGGTGGATACTCACTGCGGCCGGCTGTCGCGCCGGCTGGGACTATCTCGGCAGCAAGATCCCGTGAAGGTTGAAAAGGATTTGGCGCGGCTGCTTCCGCCGGCCGAATGGACTGGGTTCTCGCACCGGTTGATTATCCATGGCCGGCGCGTGTGCGCTGCCCGCAAGCCGGCCTGCGCGCGTTGCGCATTAAGCGATCTTTGTCCGTCGAGCGCAGCTCAGAATGATTAGGAATAGGCAAGGCGGTACGGCACGAGATCGTTAGCGTTTGGTGGGGCTTCGGTCACTTCTTTTCAGGTACATCGTCACCCAGTAGTCATACAGCGAAGAAACCGTGAACCGCTCAGTAACAATTTCGCGAGAAGGCAGCTCGAATTCAAAGTGGATATCTTGATCATGTTTCGAGACTTCGAGCAGTCGTCCGCGTTTGTGGTCGACAATACCACCGACGTCGCGAAGAATTTGGGACGGGGCGCCTAATTCCGGTACCTTGTCAGGATTTTGGCGCCGCTCCTGCCCGTCGTGTTCCAATAGGGCAGCATCTTCTTGCGCGACACGGAACTGCAGCACACCCGTTTCGTGGAAAGAATTTTCAAATCGAGAATCCCGAGAGCGGATGTTATTCCAAGCGGAGACCAGGCTTTCTCTAATTTTAATTTCTCGATTACGGCGCGGAAACCGGTCGCGGACGAGGACGTCGTTATCGTCAACTCTCAAGGTAAAAGAATCGATGTTAAGTGCCTCCAATAACTGCCCGATTGCCCGAAGCATTTGTGAGCAATTAAGAGTTTCGTTCGTCATCCAACCCTCGCTTTAGAATTCCGTTGCGGTCAAGCTTGCAGGTTCTCGATCGGCCCTCCGAGCATTACTCATCTAAAACTCGAAGGCAACTTCGAGCTTTGAGTCGGGGCAAGCCAGATGGACGCAAACCACATTTTGGGCTTGGACGGTGTACGGCTTGGTGGTGGTCTCGTAGACTTCCGGCGGCAACATTGTCAGCGCGACGCCGTTTTCCGATAGCTTGGCGCAGGCGTTGCCGTTGGCGATGTTGACGAATTCTTTCGTTGCATCGAGCGCCAGCTCATCGGCAGTGCTGATGTTTTCGTCCAGCATCGTCGAGGCCATTTGCAGCAGCAGTTTGGGCGGCACCGATAAGAGACAATTGAACTCGACGTTTTCGCCGGCAATTTTCTGCGAGATAACCCAGCGAAACAGCCGAATGTTTTCTTTGCCCATTTCGCACTGCTCCACCTTGATATCTTGTTGGCCGAAGTTGTTAAACATCATCACCATGAGATCGGTAAATGTCTTGACGATCTGTTTGTTGCCGATGGTATTGAAAGTGGCGTTGAGCTGGGTGGAAAGCTTGTCTTCTTCCTTCTTGTACTCTTTGAGCTCCCGCTCAAGCGTCTCGACGCTGATATAGCCTTTGACCATCAACGCTTCGCCGAGCAAGAGTTTGTGGCTGGATTGCGTTTGAATTAACTCGTCGACTCGAGCTTGAGTGAGAAGTCCCAAGGACACCGCGAGCTCACCGAAGCGTTTTTCGCTTTTCAATTGCCGTCCCAGTATCAGTTTGATTTGGTCAACCGTCAGCAAGCCTTGATCGAGGGCCAACGCGCCGATCGGCGCAGTGATCGATTTCTGATATTCCAGCGCATCGACCAGCTGCTGGGAGGTAATCCGCCCTTTTTCAAGTAAGTATTGGCCGAAGAACTTTGCGCTCATAGAGACACCCCGGCCTCCTGGCACACGGACTTGAGAGTTGCCAGCATGCCGTCTTTCTGAATCGGTTTCTGCACGAAGCTCTTGGCGCCCTTTTTCAAACAGTCTTGCACAGTCGCCTCCGTGCCGAGTGAACTCACCATGACGATACAGGCTTCGTGATCATCGTCGAGGATTTTCTCCAGCGTCGTGATTCCCGTCACTTCGGGCATGACCACGTCGAGCAGCACGAGTTGTGGCTTGAGGTCCTTGTATTTCTGGATCGCCTCCGAGCCGCTGCTGGCCGTGGCCACCAGTTCGAAACTGCTGTTCTTCAAGTATGCCGACATCATCGCCAGCATCGTTTTCGAATCGTCGACGGCTAAAACTCGGACCTTTTTTCCATTCGTTTCCATGTGTGTCCCTTCCCTTCAATACGGCTAATTGTGAATTGAAATCTGCTCGCTTTCAGCAACGCGGCGCAAAATGCAATGGGGTATTAGTCCGAGGGCGACGACCTTATCGACGGCGCCGCGGTCGATGGCTTCTTTAGGCATGCCGAAAACCACGCAGGAAGCCTCGTCCTGGGCGATGGTGTAGGCGCCCGCCCGCTTCATTTCTAGCAAGCCTTCGGCGCCGTCGTTGCCCATACCGGTCATGATGACGCCGATGGCGTTCGGTCCGACCGCCTGAGCCACTGAGCGAAACAGCACATCGGCGCTGGGCCGATGGCGTGACACCAAAGGGCCTTCAACGACTTCAACGACGTAATAGGCGCCGTTGCGTTGGACCAATATATGGCGGTTTCCGGGCGCGATCAGGGCGTGCCCAGAGATGACGCGGTCGCCTGAAGCCGCCTCTTTTACCTCGATGCGGCAAGACTGGTTAAGCCGTTGGGCAAATGCGCTAGTAAACCCTTCCGGCATATGTTGCACGATGACCATGCCGGGCGCGTCCAGCGGCATGGCCTCGAGGACTAGACGCAAGGCTTCCGTGCCGCCGGTGGATGCGCTGGCAGCGACGACTTTGTTGGTACTGATGGCTAAATTTTTGCTCGTTTGAGCTGGTCGTACGGCAGTGGCACTGCGGCCCAACGCCGGATTCAAGCTCACCCCGCGCCGCATGGTGTGCTTGGACTTGTGCGCGGCGCGCACCGCGTCGATCAGTGTCACGGCGGATTCGTGGAGGAATTCTTTCACGCCCAAGCGTGGCTTGGTGACCACTTCCACGGCGCCTTCGTCCAAGGCTTGCAGGCCGATGGAAGTTTCCTGGCCGGTGAGGGCCGAGCACACCACGACAGGGATGGGATCTTCTTTGACGATTTTTCTGAGGAAAGTAAGCCCATCCATGCGCGGCATTTCGAGGTCGAGAATGATGACATCGGGCCGCTTCTGTTTGATCTTGTTCAGGGCGATAAACGGATCGGCCGCCACCGCCACGCTGATGCCCGCTTCTTGAGAAAGCACCGCGGTCATCACTTCGCGCACGACCGCGGAATCATCGACCACGAGGACATGCAATGAATTTTCCATGACGTAATTCGGCTGATTCTCCGCGTGCTCCTATTGGGCCGCAGCCTGCGTCACCCAATGCCGTGCAACGTCCGCCGTGCGGGTGTAAACGGTTGGTATAATATGCCGCGCGCGCTCGGTGACGCAGCTGAGACTCTCAGCGTGGCCGACAAATAGGTAGCCGAACGGAGCCAGCCGATCGAGCAGGCGATCGATGACCTTTGCCCGGGACTGAGCATCGAAATAGATCAAGACATTGCGGCAAAAGATGGCGTCGAACTGCCCGGTGATGGGATAGCTTTCGTCATTGAGATTGAGCCGATCGAATCTGATTAACGATGCGATTTCCTGGCCGGCTTTCATGTTGCTCTGCTGCGCGCCGGTGCCCCGCAACATGAAACGTTTGAGATATTTATCCGGGATCTCTTGGGCTTTGGCGATGGGCCAAATCCCCGCGCGGGCTGTGCTCAGCGCTCGGGTCGAGAGGTCGGTGGCAAGGATATCGATCTGCCAGCCGCGCTCCAGTGAAAAGCGATCGAGCAGCAGCATGGCGATGCTATAAGCCTCTTCGCCGGTGGAACAACCGGCGCTCCAGACCGTGATTTGCTTACGCCTTTGTCCGGCATCGGCTTGCTGACTCCACTCGGTGCAGAGTCGGTTTTCGAGAAATTCAAATTGACGCGGCTCACGAAAAAAATGGGTTTCGTTGGTCGAGACCCGATCGAGCATGCGGACCAGCTCATCACTGCGATTCTCTTTGACCACATGATCGTAGTACGCGCCGAATGAATGGAGTCCCAACTCGCGAATATGTTTGCTTAAGCGCGCTTCAAGCAGAGCTTTCTTATGGGGCGCGAGATGGATGCCGGCCGCGCCGTAGATCAAACGTTGAAACAGACCGAACTCTCGATCCGAGATCGGCTGCACCGTTATCAGGCTATCGCTAGCGTCGTTGCTCATTGTGGCTTGCCGATTAGAACGGCCGGTAGTCGTCCTTTTCGCTTGGCGCCGGCGAAATCCTTACGTGCGGCGCCAACTTTCTCGGTGCCGTATTTCTTATGTCTACCCGCGCGCGTGCCGGGTGCGGCTGCTCGGCTACAGCGTCTCGATCAAGAGCTGCCGGGTAACGTTCATGACTCGATTCCATCTCGCTTACTTTGAAACGAGCCATCAGTTGCTTGAGTTCGTTCGCTTGTGAATTCATTGTTTCCGCTGTCGCGGACAATTCTTCGGCGGCGGCGGCGTTGAGTTGCGTGACCTGATCGACCTGAGTCATGGCGCGATTGACCTGGGCTACGCCGGTGGCCTGTTCTCTTGACGCCGTGGCGACTTCTTGGACCAATTCAGCGGTTTTTCGAATCACCGGTACCAGCGCATTGAGCGCTTGGCCGGCGCGCTCGGCCGTGTTGACACTGTTGGAAGTAAGCGCGCTGATTTCTTGCGCGGCGGCTTGGCTACGCTCGGCGAGCTTGCGTACTTCGCTGGCGACCACCGCGAAGCCTTTGCCATGCTCGCCGGCCCGGGCGGCTTCGATGGCAGCATTGAGCGCGAGTAAGTTAGTTTGATAAGCGATTTCCTCGACGATGGAAATTTTATCGGTGATCGATTTCATGGCGTTGACGGCTTCGGCCACGATCTGGCTGCATTGGGCCATTTCTAAGGCGCCCTCGGTGGCCATTTTTTCCATCTGTCTTGAATTATCGGCGTTCTGTGAAATCGACGCGTTCATTTGTTCTAAACTGGCGGTTGTTTCCTGCACGGAGGCGGCTTGCTCGCTGGTGCCGCGCGACAAAGATTGCGCTGAGGCGGAGACTTGATCCGATGCGTTCGATAAGGAGTTGGCCGTGGTGTGCACCCGGGCAATCACGGGGGCGAGTTTATCGACGAATTGATTGAACCCACGTGCGACTTCGCCGATTTCATTTCCCGCGTCATAGTCGATTCGTTTGGTCAAATCGCCGTCGCCTTGAGCGATATCCTTCAATCGGTCAGCCACCAATGAAATGGGCCGGACAATTTCTCGGCGCAAGAGTGCCGTCAGTACCAAGGCCAATAACACCAAGCCGGCAATTTCACGTATGACGACGTTCCACCAATCGCGGCTGAGTGCTTCATCCACCGACGCGGTCGACATGGCTAACGTGACGGAACCGACCACTTCCTTCTTGTCGAACTTAATCGGCCGGGTCACGGTGATCGTCGAGTTCGGCTGGGGTTGACCGCTGCTCGCGCTCACTTTGCCGGAAGTATCTTTGAGCTCGATGAAGCGGATCGCCGGGTCACTGGCGAACGCGGTGACCGTGGCGCTGATATTGTCTTTATTGAATGTGAACATGGAGGAGGCGACGTTTTGCGCCAGCAGGTCGGCGGCACGCGTCGTTTGTTTTTCCAGCTCAGCGAGCAGGGCGCTACGTTCCAAGGAATGGCTAACGAACATGGAAACCATCGCCACCGCGAGCAGGGCGATGCCGGTGACCGCGCTGAAGCGCATGATCAAGCTGCTTGAACCCTGCGCGAGTCCAATCCTATTGCTGCTGATGGGGAGTTTCATCAATGAATTCTCATGGTCAAAGTAATTTTTCGGCCGTTAGCTATCGCAGTCCGAATGCTCCTCGCGAGGCGATGACCTTTTGTCCTTCCGGTGTGTTGATGAATTCAAGAAATCGTTTGACCAAACCCTGCGGCTCGCCCAGCGTGATGGCGCCATGCTCGTGGTAAAATTTGTATTTCTCGCTCTTGACGTTTTCGCCGGACGGCGACACACCGTTCACCGCGACAGCTTTAATGTTTTTGTGGTCCCTGAAGTTTGAACCCAGATTGGTGATGCCGATCGTTCCCGGGCGATTGTCGAGAGCGTCCAAGAGCTCGTTGCCGCGCGCCAGGCCCAACGCCTCGGGGGTGAGTTTCAGCTCTTTGAAGCACTCCATACTTTTGCGGAAGGTGTCCGTGTTGTTATCGTCGCGTGTGCGTGTGAGCACGGTGATTTTGCCGTCGCTGCCACCGATTTCTTTCCACGATTTGATTTTACCGCTGAAAGTTTCGCAGATATGGACGTCGCTAAGAGCGTTGATCGGCATCGTTTTATGGATCACTACTCCGGCCATGGAGCGGGCAATGGCGCGGTACACGAGCTTGCTTTTTTCACCGTCGTTGAGGCGGCGCGAGATCAGACCGATGGCGAAGCGGCCGTTTTGGACTCCCTCAATGCCGCCGGTGGTGCTCATGCTCTCCGGCCGCACTTCGACATTGTCGCCAGGATTTTTCGCCATGTACGCTTTGGCGGCGTCGATGATCTCATCGGTCAGCGAGCCCGAGCCGCCGACGACGATTTTCTCCTCAGCCGAGGTCAAGGCGACGCTCAAAATCAGCGCCAAAATAGCGGTGGTAATCGCCACCGCACAGGTTTTTTCTAATCGGTTCATAATTCCTCCACTTCGTCCAAGCTTGTTACCTTATGTGCGCCGAATGGTACGACTGACCTACCGGGCTCGGCTCTGGACATGAAGCCGTCCTTGGTCGATCGAGGTAATTCTGCGCCGTTACGTGCATCTTCATTGCGCCGGCCCGCAGGCGCGTAAGCCCCGTCGTCACTTTGAGCAAGTTTCATTCCGTCCAGGTGGAAGCGGTTGACGATCTCCTGGAGATCCGTCGCTTGTCCGTCCATATGCTCGGCAGTGGCCGACAGCTCTTCGGCCGCTGCGGCATTGGCTTGGGTCACCTGATCCACTTGGCTCATGGCACGATTGACCTGAGACACGCCGGTGGACTGTTCTCTGGAAGCGGTGGCGACTTCCTGAACCAACTCGGCGGTTTTTCTAATCGTTGGCACGAGCGCTTTGAGAGCGTCGCCGGAGCGTTGGGCGGTGGTGACGCTCGTCGCCGCCAAAGAGCCGATTTCTTGTGCCGCTACTTGGCTGCGCTCGGCGAGCTTTCTCACCTCCGTGGCGACCACGGCGAAACCCTTGCCATGCTCGCCGGCGCGGGCGGCTTCGATGGCGGCATTCAAGGCGAGAAGGTTGGTCTGATAGGCGATCTCTTCGACGATCGAGATTTTCTCGGCGATGGATTTCATGGCGTCCACCGACTCGCCAACGACCTGGCTACACTGGGTCATTTCATGGGCGCCTTGGTTCGCCATGTTTTCCATCTGTCTGGAGTTCTCCGCGTTCTGTGCTATCGACGCGTTCATCTGCTCTAGGCTGGATGTGGTTTCTTCGACCGATGCGGCTTGCTCACTGGTGCCGCGCGACAAGGTCTGCGCCGAGGCAGAAACCTGGCTGGACGCCGCAACCATATTTTCTGCGGCGCGCTTAACTTGATAGGTAAGGCCGCGCAACCCTTCGACCATTTTGGTGAAGGCTTTGGCAAGCTCGCCGATTTCGTCGTCATTGGCGTTCCCAGGCGCTTGGGTTAAATCCCCTTGGGCCACGGCGGCGGCGAGCGCGCGAAGATTTTGCAGGGGATTGGAAACCCAATGTTGAATGACCAAATACACGCCGATGCCGGAAAGGACGATGGAAGCGACGGCGAGCAGGAAAAAAGTTCGGCCCACTCGCGCACTGGCGGCCTTGACGATCTCGCCACGCGACAGCAGCGCCGCATAGAGCGTCGTTTTGTCATGTTTGATCGGTATCAGCGCGTAGTAATTGCCGCCGACGGCCAGCGTCACGCTGCCGTGCGGTTTAGTTTCGATGATTCGTTGAATACGCGCGTTAGCGTCGAGGTTTTTGTTTGCGTCTTTGTCGCTGTCGGTTGCTAACTTGCCGCTGCGATCGAAGATCGCCACCCGGGAGACTTCTGGGTTTTCCTTCATCAGTAAGTGGATATCGCCGCTGAGCACGATGAACGCTGACGGGTTGTCGCCGACCTGGGAGAGTAAGTCGTGAATGCGTTGAATCAGCGGTTTTGCCACCACCTCGGCGCGCGCTTGCGACCAAGCGAGGTACTCGTCGCTGAATAGTGAAAGATTGATCCAGGTGCCGACGCCCAAAACCAAAACCAGCATTGCGGCGATGGCTGCGGCAACTTTAAATTTGAGACTTTCTCGCCATAACTTCATGACCCGCTCCTTTGGTGGCAAAATGATTCTCGTGACAACGAAGCGCCTCCATTTGATCACTATGGATCTACCGCTCGCGCCGATGACTGTCTTCGTCAAATCGCACGAACCCGTCCCGGCGCGGCACAGAGGTGTCGGCACGGCCATTTCGCACCGCGGAATTCGGTCCAGCTGCAAGTGAGGAACTCGTTTTTCGCATCGAGCGTGCCGTTGACGCCGCCGTATCCCCCTTGGGTGTCGAAAAATTCATGGCTTGGAATGGCTGCGACTTTTGACCTTGATCGCGCGCCGCGCCGTCCTTGCCCTTGAAAAAGTCCATAAGCCACTCAAGCTGCTGGGCTTGATGGGCCATTTGATCCGCAGTGGCGCTTAATTCTTCTGCTGCCGCAGAATTGCTCTGCGCCACGTGATCGACCTGCGCCATGGCGCGATTCACCTGGGAAACACTCTGCGCTTGTTGTCGTGAGGCGACCGATACTTCCTGAACCAACTCGGCGGTTTTCTTAATCGCCGGTAATAATTCTTTAAGCAATTCCCCGGATCGCTCTGTGACTTTCACGCTAGTGGAAGTTATGGTGCCGATCTCTTTGGCGGCAGCCTGGCTACGTTCCGCTAACTTTCTGACTTCGTTGGCGACGACAGCAAAGCCTTTCCCATGTTCGCCCGCGCGCGCAGCTTCGATCGCGGCATTAAGCGCCAGTAAGTTGGTCTGGTAGGCGATCTCTTCGATGATGGTGTTTTTTTCCGCAATCAGTCTCATGGCGGCGACGGATTGAGCTACCGCCTGGCCGCTCTCGTCAGCGCCATGACTACCCGCAAGCGCCATGCGCTCCATGTGTTTGGAGTTTTCCGCGTTTTGGCCAATCGATGAGTTGATTTCTTCCAGACTCGAACTGGTTTCTTGAAGACATGCGGCCTGCTCACCCGTACCGAGGCTCAAGGTTTGTGCTGAGACGGAAATCTGCGCAGCGGCCGTCGATAAGTTACGGGCGGATTCCAGAACCTCGCCGACGATCAGCGAAAGCCGGTCGGCGAAGCCGTTAAATGCCCGCGCCACCGCGCCGAGCTCATCATTCCGGTCGGTCGCTTTGACCCACTTCAAAAGGCCGGCGTCACCGTGGTTGAGGCTTTCAAGGCGGTTGGCGAAATTGATCAATGGCCGGCTGAGGCCGTCGGCGAAATACCAAGAAAAAAAACTGCCAATCGCGGCGAACACAACACCTATAGTGAAGGCCGAGGAAAGCGCCGCAAATCCCGCCGGACCGAGTGCGAGATACGCGAACAGCGCGGTTAGGATGTAGCCGGTCAGGAAGAAGCCTGCGAGCAAATAGAATTTTGCTTTTGACGTTATCGCTCTAGAGAGTGTTCGCAACATAGTTTCACCTCACGTTTCCGAGACACGCATGCTCGATTCCGCTAAAGACCAACGCGCTCACCTGCGTTGGTCCGACCCTTGATTCGGAAAGATTCCTATTGGGCTAACTCCTCTGCCGAAACCATTGCCGGCTCGCCATAATTGAGTGCAGGGGTGCTCTTCAATTGCTCGCCGGACAGGACTTTTTCGATATCCAGAATGAGCACGAATTTGTTTCCCGACTTACCCATGCCGTTGAGGAAATCGACTTTGAGCTTGGTGCCGAAGGCCGGCGCCGGTAGTATCTCCGATGGCGGCAAATCGATGACCTGACTCACGGAGTCGGCAATCACGCCCATGACGCTGTGCTCGCCGTCGAGATCGACTTCGACGATGACGATGCACGTACGGTTGGTGAGCGGCGACTGGGGCATGCCAAATTTAGTCGCCAGATCGACGACCGGCACGACGTTGCCGCGCAAGTTGATGACGCCCCTGACCGAATCCGGAGTCTGCGGCACCCGCGTGAGCGGGCCGTACTCGATGATTTCTTTGACTTTGAGAATGCCGACGGCGTACTCCTCGCCGGCCATGTGAAAGGTTAGATATTGAGTTTGATCGCTGCTCTGAGTATTGGTCACGGCAGCCTCCTTAAGCGAAATGTTTTTTGAACTCATGGTCCAGGCCCGCCGCAGTTCTGCGACGAAGGGAAAAAAATCGCGAGCCTCGTGAAGCGTTACTCTGGGTGACTTGATCCATCTGACGGCTATTCCCAGGATTCTTTGAGAGCGAAGTGTGTGTGTTCATTTGATCGAGACTCGAGTCGGTCGCTTACTTTGGGTGCCGTTGCTAAAGTTCCTTGACGCCGTTTAATTCCGCCGTCCGCGCGTACACCGCGTCGCGCATGAGCGAGGCGACGTCGACGATCAGCGCGACGCGGCCGCTGCCGAGGATCGCCGAGCCGGCGATGCCGGGGATTTCCTTGAATTGCGCACCGAGAGGCTTTATCACGGTCTGGTGCGCGCCGAAGAGACGGTCAACGGCGATGCCAGCCTGCATGCCATTTTCTTCGACGATGACCACGCTTTCGCGCGTTGGGCGTTCCCCGGCCAAGCCGTACCAGTCGCGCAGTCGTAAGTAAGGTACCGGCAGACCGCGCAAATTGATCACGCCGCAACCATCGCGATTGTGCTGTTCCGCCGGCGATAGAGTTAAGCACTCCCGCACCGAATGAAGTGGCAGAATGTAGGTGTCGTTGCCGACTCCGACGCCAAATCCTTCGATAATGGCGAGAGTGAGAGGCAAGCGGACCGTGATCGTCGTTCCCTGACCTTGGCGGCTGTCGATGGTGACGGCGCCGCGCAGCGCTTCGATGTTTCGTTTGACCACGTCCATGCCGACGCCCCGGCCGGAAAGGTCGGTCACTTTCTCAGCCGTCGAAAAGCCCGGTTCGAAAACAAATTTGAAAAGCTCGTGATTGGAGAGCGAGTCGGGATCGCTGGCAGCGCCGCTCGCTCGCACCCGTTCGGCAATGCGCTGACGGTTCAATCCGTTGCCGTCGTCACTGACTTCGATGAGGATATTGGCGCCGTCATGACGCGCTCTGATCGTGATCACGCCGCAGAGATCCTTGCCCTTGGCGCGGCGACTTTCCGGAGCTTCGATGCCGTGATCCAAGGCGTTACGAATCATATGGGTGAGCGGATCTTTCAAGTGCTCGACCATGCTCAGATCGATTTCGACGTCTTCGCCTTCGAGCAGCAAGCGGGCGGTTTTGCCATTGGCCTGCGCCGTGTCACGGACGATGCGCAAATACTGGCGAAAAATCGGTCCCACCGGCACCATGCGCACTCTCATGATTTGTTCTTGAAGATCCAGGGAAAGACGCTCCAGTTGCTCATGCGCTTCGAGCGCTGGCGCTGATGGTTGCTGGTTGGTTTCCAACACTTGGTGCAATCTACCGTGGGCGACGGCGATCTCGCCGGCGAGATTGAGCATGTGGTTTAGTTTGCCGATATCGACGCGCACCGTGTCGGCGCGCTCGGACCAGGCTTGGACGTCTTCTTGACGCCGTCCGTACGGCCTTTTGCGTTCGCTGCTCGCTACCGAAGCCGATTTCCCGTCGGAATCCTTCGCGGTGGGATTGCCATTGGCGAGTTGATGCAGTAGCTCGACATGTTCCGCTTGCAATTCTTCGGAACCGCCAATGGCCTCGGGGATCATTTGCCGAAGCGCGTCCACGGCGTGCAGCAAAAGCGTAATCCGCCCTTGGGTGACCGGCAGTGTGCGATTGCGAAAACGCTGCAGCATTTCTTCAAAAACGTGGGCAAACCCGCCGACTTTCGGATACCCCAAGCTGCCGGCGTTGCCTTTGAGCGTATGCGCGCCGCGAAAGATTGCGTCGAGAAGTTTTTGATTTTCCGGGTCAGCTTCGAGGGCGAGCAGCGCCTCTTCCATCTTGCCGAGGTCTTCTTCAGACTCAGCTAAGAAGGTTCTTAAGATCGCTTCAAGATCGATATCGATTTCCATGCCCGGCTTCCTTAAAGCTCTTTAACCCACGCCGAACCGTCGCCGGTAGCAAAAATCAATTTGCGGCCTCGGTCGCCGCCGACATTTTCGCCGACCACAGGAATAGCTTCGGCTGCGAGTAACTCACGCGCGGTCCGCACGTTCTGCGCGCCGAGATGATTTTTTCGCACCCGGAATGCTTCCAGAACGCAGGCGCCGCCAAAAAGCTTTGCCTGAAAGCGGCGCCGGTCGCAGCCCATGGCGATGAGCGTGGAGAGCAATTCTCTGATGGAAGTATCCCCGAAGCGCGCTGACGCGACTCCGTCGCCAGCAAAGCTCGGCAGGAGATAGTGGTTGATGCCGCCGATCTTGGCGCCGGCGTCCCATAAGCATACCGCGACACATGAACCCAGAATCGTCGTCACCTCGTGGTTTTCTTTGGAAACGAAAAGCTGCCCTGGATGGAGATAATACTTGGCGCGGCGCTGAAGCTCGGTATCGGCGGCGACGGTTACATCGAACGTGTTACTATTTGAGCTTGAATGCATGGTTGCCGCGTGGTTCAAATACCCGGCCAACTGCTATCCGGTCTAGTCGCCAAGTAGGCTCCTAACTTTGGTCACGAGTTCGAGGTGATCGATCGGTTTTATGACGTAATCATTGCAGCCGCTTTCGTAGCCCGCTTCCATGCTTTCGGCTTCCGCCTGGGTGGTGACCATGACGATGGGAATCGAACGCGTAGCCGCTTGCTGGCGCAGTTGCTTGACCGCCTCGAAGCCGTTCATCTCCGGCATCATGACGTCCATCAGAATGAGATCGGGCTTGGTCGCGAGCGCTTTGGCGACACCGTCCTTGCCGTTCTTCGCGGTGACGATCTCGTAGTGATCTTTTTTGAGAATCATTTGTTCCATCATGAGGATGGTTTCAGAATCATCGACTAGCAGTATCCTTCTTGATGGCATCGTTGCGACCTCCTTTCTTGCGAAATTTTGCCAAGCCGTGTGCAGGAGCCGATCAAGAACACGGTGATAGGACTCGGGCTAAAGCTGCGCTTCAACCGGTAAGCAGAAAGCAAGATGACTGCCATTAAGGCAATCTGCGAAATTGCAGCTATTTGTGCGCCCGATAGCTGACTCGGTCGGCCGAAGCATCACAAAGCTGTACAAGGCTGCGCAAATTTCTGTGCCAAAGATGACGGCGAATTTCCAAAAACAGCGGCGATGTTATCGAAGCAATGCTCCTTTGACGGTATTCAATCGCCAGGAAAATGGCTGGCGATCCTCCGAATTGCGACGCCAAGTTGTCCGAATTAGAAAATTAGCGCGCGCAATTTCCCATTGCACCGGTCGCGGATTGCCCACCGATTCCGCCCGCTCGCGCATATCGGTGCCAAATTGTCCATTTGCGCTCAGACCTTGCTACCCGGCACTCAGGCAGGATTGATGGAGGTTGATTTTCGTTGGTAATTTATCTCCGGCGAAGGTGGCATATATTTGGCTTGTGCTTGCCCGGTGAATCCTCTCGGCGGGTACGGTGGCGTAATAACTTTGCGCAATCTAAGGAGCGACAACCGTGGGACTGTTTGACGAATCGAACGACCAGCCTTTGGGCAGTCAGGGAAGCAACTCGGGTGGCGGAACGGATGTTTTATATGGCTGGCTGGTTGGCCGAGCCGCGGCGGATCTCGGCCTGGCGCAGGCGCTGGCGGCGAGCGAGTCCCAGCGCAAAGAGCAGATCAAACGGCTTGAAGATAACCTGCTCGGTCAAATGCGCGAGCTCCAGTTGACGCAAACCAGCAACAGCGGCGCGGCGGTGAATCCTGCGGAAGTCGATGCTCTGAAGGCTGAAATCGAGCGAGTCCGAGAGCGGCAACAACGGTTTAGCGTGGACCAAGTCAACGTCGAACAGCTCGCCGCCGCGATCAGCGTCAAGCTCGGTGAATTCGAAGAGCAGATTCAAAAGCAGTCGCAAAACGCTGCCAGCGGCGCGCTTGGCGATCTCAAACTGGACCTCAATTTGCTGGCGGACCGGGTTGCGCGCGCGGAGTTCTCGACTCACCAGGCGCAGGCCGCGATCGAGCGTCAACCCGTGGAAGAACTTGTCCAACGGTCGATGCAAAATGAATTGGCCAAGCTCAAAGCAGAGCTTCTCGATGAGCTGGCGAATTCACGGCCGGCGGAAAATTTCTCCTACGTGGACGAGGAAAAACTACAAAGCAAGATCGACGAATTGCGCGGTGAGATTAGACGGAGCGCAAACTCCGGCAAGGAGCTGACGGAGTTGGCCGGCCGCTATGCGCGGCTAGAGCAAACCACGCTACAAGCCGCGGCGGATCTAAAAGCGGAAATCAGTGGGCTCAAGACCCGGCTCGACTCGCCAGCAACTCCGCCACAGGCGGATGAATCGGCGGTTAAACGAGTTGAAGCCGCGCTCTGTGAACAAATCGCGGCGCTGCAAGAGCAACTGCACGGGGCGCTCGGCGCGGTCGAGCGGCGCGACGGCGAGGTCGGCGCGCTCACCCAGCGACTCACCGCGCTCAGCGCGAACCTGGCAGCGCTTTCGAGCCGCGCCGAAGACGCAGTGGCGCGGCAATGGGATCAGTCAGCGTGGGTCGAAAAGATTGAAGCGCTCATCTCGGCTCATCTCCGTGACGGCGAAAATCGCCTCAGCCTAAAGCTGGCCCAAATGGAAAAAACTGACGGCGGCCTCGGCCAGGTACAACTCGAACTCAACACGTTGCTAAACCGCGTAGCGCAGATGGAATTGACCCAACAACAGCCAGCGACGCAGTGGGTCCAAGAAATCGAGACGTCGCTCGGTGGAAAAATCGAGGAGCTGCGCGAATATCTCGCTAGTGAGCGACAGGATCGCCATGGTCGCGACGCGCTGTTGGACGGATTGCGCGGCGAAATGCAGATGGTCGTCCAACGCCTGGTTCAGGCCGAGGCCGATGCCCAGCAAAGTCACGCGCTAATGGTCAATGAGGCGGCGCAGGCCGGGCAGCTACGCGAGCACATGATGGGCGAGCTTAGCGTGCTGCAAGACCAGGTAAGCCAAAGGCAAGAACGGGACTCGATGATCGAAGGCTTGGGCGCCGAACTGCGCGGGCAAATCTCTGAAGTGCAGAATCAGTTGAGTCATAAATTGGCCATGCTCGATGCCCGCGGCGCGGAGATCGCCGAACTCAAGAATCAGGTGCAGCATCTTACTCAGTTGAACGCACAAAAAAGCGCGGCGACAGCGGCCGTGGCGAGCCGGCCGCCAAGCCCCATTGGCGTTAACGCTGGACTGGGCGGTATGAAGCCGCCAGCGGAAGCGATACCGGTATTGACACCGATGTCATCGGTAGGCGAGTCTAGCGCTGTCGCGCCTGGCCAGCAGACGCCCGCCAGCGGGCCGAAAGATGAGAGCAAACAACTGCAGCAACGTCTCTCCGCTGATATCGAACGAGCGCGCGCCGAACTACGCAAACGAGTCGGCGTCGGACGATAACCTCAAAAGCAAACGTCAGTGCGGATCGATGACCGTTGTCGATACGTCTACGACCGGATGAGTTAATCAATTATGAGTGGGAAACGCATACCAACCGGAGTCCCGGAACTCGACGCGTTGATCGAAGGCGGGCTAAGGCAAGGCAAAAGCTATCTCGTCGTCGGCGATCCGGGTACCGGCAAGTCAGTTCTGAGCTTGCAGTATCTCGTCCGCGGTCTGATGGATAAAGAAAAGGGATTGTACGTCGCCATCGACGAGAAGCCCGCCGATGTGATCGAACAAGCCGCTTCGCTCGGTTGGGACTTGGCGCCGTTTATCGAGTCCAAAGAATTCTTGATTCTCGATGCCTCAGCCTATTTTGTCGCCCGGGCGGGCGACACCAGTAAAAGTGTCGACGTGCAACGGGTAGCGACGGATCTCAACACCTATATCACGCGCATGGGCGCGGCGCGGGTCGTGATCGACCCGGTGGGGCCGTTAGTGGGATCGCGCAACCCGGACCAGGCGCGTCAATTGATTTACGCCTTGCAAGCCAACACCAACACGACTCATTTGCTTACCACTTATTCGTCGGACAAGCAGCTGCGTGGGGTTGAAGAATATTTGGTCGCTGGAACAATCGCCCTGAGCATGGAGCCGGTCAACGGCCGTTTCGTGCGCCGACTGACCGTAGAAAAAATGCGCGGCACCGCTCTGGAGCCGGCGCAGTATCCGTTCACCATCGTCGCCGACCGCGGCATCGTGTTTAGTTCGTAATCCAACAGGTTCGCCGGACTAACCGCGCGCAACCTCTGCATACACCGTAGATCGTGATGTTGCCGCCGAAGAGCGTTTGCAAGCCCGCGCCGATATTTCCGACGATGCTGCGCGAGCGCGCGGTCATGCCGCGCACCACGCCTAGGTTTCGCGTGATCCGGTAGCCGGGAAGTTCCTGCGCCAAGGTAAGCTTCGCTTGCGTCCTTCGACGGAGTTTCAATTACCGCGGTGGCAGCGGATCGCCGCCGGCGATTTTGTTGAAAAGCGCGATGACTTCAGCGTCGCGCGGAATATCTTTGATCGCTTTATCCTGTGCCTCCGGGGTCAGCGGCGTGGCGTCGTCGGCCGAGAGCTTTTTGAAATCTTTGATAAACGCTGGGTCTCTAAAAGTTTTGCGCATCGCCTCGCGCCAGTGATTCACCGCTTCCGCCGGCGTGCCGGGCGGCAGAATGTAAGGCGAGCCGACCAGCCGGAAGGTGCGGAACATGGTCAGAATTTTTCGCTCGCGATCACTCTTGGCGAAAGTCTCAAGCTCTGGCAACTTGTTGAATGCGGGATGGGGATGACGATCGTCTTTGGGAATCTGGATGATCGCGTGGAAATTGTGCAGTTTTTTATCGACGAAGTCTGTATTGCGTTGCAATACGGTGTCGGGAATATTGGCGCGAGCGTCTAACTCGCCGCGGTCCATCGCCACATCGAGCTCGGGTCCAGAATAACCGGTGACGAATTTCGGATCTTTCAAACCCAGTATCCAGGAAAACAGCCGGCCGTTGATGTAAATGTCGTGTCCGACTGTCTGCGCGCCGACGCGAATGCCGGGGCGGGCGCGCAATTTCTCTAAATTGTCCAAGCCCAGTTTCGCTACCGACCCAAAAACATACTGTGCCGAGCTATTGGACGTGCCGAGATAGATGAGCTTGTCGATATCGTATTCGACGCCTGTGGAGCCGAGCACCGCGTTGGCGACTAGACCGGAGCCGACGTTGCCAAGGGTCAAGCCGTCAGGCTTGGCGTTGCGCGCGACGTAGTTTGTCGCCTTGCGGCCGCCGCCGCCGGGCATGAACTGGGTGACGATGATCGGCTCGCCAGGCAAATATTTTTTTAGATACGGCAGCGCCGCTTGGACGCGTAGAGCGCCGGTGCCGCCAGGTTCGCGGCCCTGAATCAGCAGGATGGTCTTGCCTTGGAAGTACGGTGTTGATTGGGCGAAGAGCGGTGAATTAATCGCCATCGCGATGAAGGCTGTAATACCGATTAGTGTCAATTTTGCGCGCATAGGTCCTCCGTGATTTCGACTGCTAGCCTGGGTTATCGGTGCTGAAACAGCGATCGAGCTGCAACCCTTCCGGAGCGAAGGCAATGGGCCTGTGCCTTTGAGATGCAAACCTAGCGAGTTGCTTATGCGATTAGCTGTGAAAAGGTCCAACCTCCTGCCAAGCGCCAACAGGACGATGACGCATTTGCCCGGGGTGCCTTCGCTCCTCCAGGGTCACACCTCGATCGACGCATTGCCATGCGTTTCCCTCGTAGCATGAATAATCCAAGCGAGTCCCATAACATTGCCAACAGTTTAGTCACGGTAGCATGCTGCCAGCGGGCCGCAAGCTACCAGCTGCGCTTGGTGAACTTGGCGATCTCGCGCCGGTCTCGTTTCGATGGACGACCGGGGCTGTCGAAGTCCGGCGGACGTTCGAGCTTCATCTGAGCAATCATCACTTCGCGTTTGCGCACACTCTCTTCGGACTCGTTATAGAGAAGTTGAGCTTTCTGCGCGGTCCCGCGCAGGCGGGAGATTGCCTTGACGACAAGGGTCCATTCGTACGGGCCGCGGCGGATTTTCAGTCTGTCGCCAAGGCGGACGAGGCGGCTCGGTCTTGCACGGTCGTCATTAATCTCAACTTTACCGCCGGCAATCGCTTGCACCGCCAGCGACCGGGTCTTGAAGAAGCGCGCGGCCCAAAGCCACTTGTCGAGTCTGATCTCTTGGTTTTCTGTGTCGTCGTGCATGATTTGCCCGTTGTTACGGCCAAGTAAATTGCTCTAGCGGCGCTTCATGCAAAAGCTTGTGGTCGGTAAGGTCGACTTGCAATGGTGTGACCGAGACAAAACCCTCGTGCACGGCGATGCAATCGGTGCCGTCGTCATGGGCGAAGCCCAGATCGTCGCCGCCGATCCAATAATATTTGACGCCGCGCGGGTCGATTCTTTCGACGATGTTTTCGCTGTAGTGGCGCTTGCCCATACGAGTCAACTTCCAACCCCGAAGTTGTTCCTTGGGTAAATGTGGGACGTTGATGTTGAGCAAGGTTCCCGGCGGTATGCCCGGCCGCTGTATACTTTCGATCAACGTCGCGGTGAAATCCGCCGCGGCGTCAAAATCGAACTTTTCAAAAGTCACTAGCGATACGGCGATGGCGGGAATTCCCAAAAGCGTCCCCTCGATGGCCGCGGAAACCGTGCCCGAGTAAATGATGTCGTCGCCGAGATTCGGTCCTTTGTTTATGCCCGAGACGACCAGATCCGGCTTAACCGGCAGGAGACCGGTGAGCGCGAGTTTGACGCAATCCACGGGAGTGCCATCGACGGACATTCGCCGTGGGCTCAGTTCGTGGACGCGCAGCGGCCGGTGCAGCGTTAAGGCGTGGCTCATTGAACTTTGCGCGCGGTCGGGCGCCACTGTGTAAATTTCGCCGAGTTTCGCGAGGCTTTTTTCCAGAGCGGTGAGGCCTTCGGATTGGATACCATCATCATTGGAGAGCAGAATGATCATGCGGACATTGTCGCAAAGAAGCTGTGAGCGGACAAGGGTGACACGCGAACAGTCCGTTCATTTAGATTCAGTCGTGCTTAGCCAGCGTTGGAAAATTGCCGGTGGCTTTCAATCAGTGTGGCAAAGCGCGCTTGCTCGTCTGCTGCAAGGGTTGCGGGAAACTTTGCTTCGCTGCGGCGCCAGCGCGCGAGCCACTTCTGGTCGAGCGGTGGCGGCTTCATCGGATGCTGAGTGGCGCCATCGGCGCGGGTGAAAGCGATGGTGGTTTCGGTCTTCGATCCGATGGCGACGCCTTGGGCGACGAAAAAACCGGCGCTCAGTAGCGCCACGCGCACTGCGGTTGAAGCCGAGTAAGTGTAAAGCTCCGCCGGTTTTTCCGAGCAGCGGGCGAAAATCCGCGCAAAGATTTCGCCGGTCCAAAGTTCAGCGTCGGTTTTGTATGAGAAGGGATCGTAGAAAATCAGCCCGGGGTGCTTCGCAGATTCAATGTAATCGCGAAAATCTCCTTTAAGAAGCTTCCACTGGAGCTGCCCCGAAGCGTGCTGCCAGCTGCCGTGGGTGAGAATTTTCGCCGGCGCGCCGTGGCGCATGTGCGGCAAACAGTCAGGATGCTTGGCCGCGAGCACGAGCGGATCGAGATTGCGTTCGAAGCTGAGCAAGCGCATCGACCGCAAATCCTTGCCGCTAACCTGATCGTAGCATTTCTCGAAGCAGCGAATCGCCGCCATGGCATTGGCGGCGGCGCCGAGGCCGACGTCCCAGAGCACCAGCTCATCGGCGTGGTCGTCAGTTTTGACGAGCCGCGCCGCCAGCGCTGACTGTTCGACATATAGTTTGTTGGCCTCTTCACTTGGCGCGGTCACCGAGTGCATGATTTCCCCGGAGCTGATCTGACGAATACTGTAAAACCTCCCCTGCGCCGACTGGTGCAGTTCATAATCGCCCAACCGTACGGAATTGACGGCCTTGGCTTTTTTTGGTGCGCGAGTTGGATTGTCTTCGTCAATGCGCGCTAGATCGAGTCGTTTTTGCTTATAGTAAACGGCGAAGGTGCCGGTTAAGATCCGCTCGCGCATTTGCCGCATTAGACGATGGTAGAACGACAGATTGTGCATGCCTAAAAGATGCCACCCCAATACCTCGCCTGATTTGATCAGATGATGAATGTAGGCGCGGGAATATTGCCGGCAACAGGGACAATCGCAGCCGGCGTCGACGGGCTTGTCGGCGAGCTTATACACGGTGCGGCGCAACTGTAATTTGCCTTGAGAGGTGAACGCAACGCCGCGTTGCGCCAGTTGAGTCGGGATAATGCAGTCGAACATATCGACGCCGCGATGCACCGCTTCGAGAATATCGATGGGCGTGCCCACGCCCATGAGATATCGCGGCCGGTGGGCCGGCAAAAGCGCGGTTACCCATTCAGTCAGGTCGTAACGCTCGGTGCGAGTTTCGCCGACGGCGAGGCCGCCGATGGCCAAGCCATCGAAGGGCAGCTCACCTAAGCATTCGGCGCTCACTTTTCGCAGCTCCTGATGGGCGCCGCCTTGGACGATGCCAAAAAGCGCCGCTGGAGAATCGCCGCGGGCGTGTAGCGCGCGTCGAGCCCAACGGTGCGTAAGCTCCATGGCCGCCTGCGCTTGGGCGTAAGAGGCTGTGGCAGGGATGCACTGATCGAGCACCATCATGATATCGCTGCCGATGGTTCGCTGCATTTCGAGGCTCGATTCAGGTGAAAGTAAATACGACTTGCCATCCACATAGCTTTTAAATCGCGCGCCCGCTTCGTCCATCGATCTCGAGTGGCGCAGAGAAAAAATCTGAAATCCGCCTGAATCGGTCAGCACTGGCCAGTGCCAATTCATGAAATGGTGAATGCCGCCGAATTTCTTGAAAACTTCAGCTCCGGGACGAAGCAGCAGATGATAGGTGTTGGCCAGTAACAGTTGCGCGCCGGTCATTTTCAAAGTTTCCACCGTTTGCGCTTTGACCGTCGCCTGGGTACCGACCGGCATGAAGATCGGCGTCTTGATTTCGCCGTGCAAAGTTTGAAATGTCGCGGCGCGCGCTCTGGAACCGCTCGACTCGGCCTCCAAATTAAAGTTCAATCGAGGGTTATCGCGCGGTGAATTCATCATCACGTCTCACCGTATCATCGGTTGGCGCGCTGGCGCGAGGGGCGCTGGTTGTGACGAAAAGCGGGAACATGCGAGTGGAGGAAAGTTTGCTGATTGAGCGCGGACGTAGAAAGGGCGATCTTGTGCCAGCCACACCGCCTGGGATATAAATTTTACTCGTTTTAAGGAGAAAGTTTCCATGGCAAACGCGGAAATCGTCGCGATCGGTTCAGAGTTATTGCTCGGTCAAATCGTCGATACCAACTCGGCGTGGATGGCGCAGCGATTGACCGCGCTGGGCGTGAATTTGTATTTCAAATCGGTCGTCGGCGACAATCCGGCGCGGATGAAAGAAGTCATTGCACGCGCCCTGGAACGCGCCGATATCGTCATCACCAGCGGCGGCATCGGTCCGACTCAGGACGATTTGACCCGTGAAATTGTCGCCGAAGTAGTGGGGCGCAAACTCATTCAAGACGCCGGCATGCTGGAGCAGGTGGAAGAACATTTTCGCCGGCGCGGCCGGCCGATGACTCCCAACAATATTCGCCAATCCTACATGCCCGAAGGAGCGATCCCGGTGAAAAATCCCAACGGCACGGCGCCGTCGTTTATCGTCGAAGATCCGCGCGCGGTTATCTTCTCGCTCCCTGGCGTGCCGGTGGAAATGAAGTGGCTGTTCGAGAACGAAGTCGAACCTTATCTCAGAAAGAAGTTCAATCTCGCCGAAGTGATTCATTACCGCGTGCTTAAAATCGTCGGCATCGGCGAGAGCGCTGTCGATGACAAAGTCGGTCATCTGATCGCCAATTCCAGCAATCCAACGGTCGGCGTGCTGGCATTGCCGGGCCAAGTCGACGTGCGCATCGCCGCCAAGGCAGCCAATCGCGCTGCGGCGATGCAGATGATCGCGCCCGTGGAGGAGGAAGTGCGCGGCTTGTTAGGCAACGCGATCTTTGCCGCCGACGAAGACACGATGGAACATGTCACGGGCAAATTGCTGCGGCAGAAAAACCAGACCGTGGCGGTGTGCGAAGATCTGACTTGCGGCCAGTTAGCGGAGCGGATGCAGACGGCGAGCAACGAAAATTTTGGCGCAGGCTTTATCTGTAACAACGAAGCGGTCGCTGCGGGTTCTACTGAAAAGATCGCAGAACGGCGGGAAGATTGACGAAGCACTGAAAGACCCGATCGCGCTCACCGACGCGATGGCCAATGCCGCCCGCGAACTGTCGCACTGCGATTTCGGCCTGGCGTTGCATGCCGTCGCCGACCCCAACAGTAAGATTCAGAATCTCGCCCGCGGCCAGACTTATGTTTCGCTCACCGATGGCGCGAAGTTTCTGCGCCGCGAAAGCACCAGCGCCGGCCGCGGCGCTTATGATCGCTCGCGCATGACGCTCAACGCCATCGATTTGTTGAGGACGGCGCTGCTGGAAGGGATGAGTTAAGCAGAGTTTCGAGTCATTACTTTTGGCAGCATGGCCTGCAATTGTTTGAGCGGTTCTTCCAAGCTTCGAATCGCTTCGCTCCAGAATTCAGTTTTCTCGATATCTCTACCGACGGTTTGCTTGACGACGTTCTCAGCCGTGTCGCTGCCGGCGCGGCGGAGGAATTCTTCGTACTTCGGTAAGAAAGGGTTGCCTTCTTTTCTAAACATGGCGTACAAGCCGCGGCTCAGCAGGTAGCCGAAGGTGTAAGGAAAATTGTAGAAAGTGATGCCGGTGATATAGAAGTGCAGCTTCGATGCCCAAAAGTAAGGATCTTCGCCGCCAGGCTCGAGGACATCGCCGAGCACTTGGCGCTGTGTCTGGGACATTAATTCTTTGAGCCGCGAAACGCTGAGAGATCCTTTGGCACGCTCTTCATAGAATACCTTCTCAAACTCGTAGCGGACGGGAATGTCCAAGAGATAAACCGCGCCATGGCCGAGTTCGATGTCGAGGATCAACGCTTTTTGCTCCTCGCTGACTTTGACATCGTCGAGAATGCCGTTGATCAGGACATTTTCGCCGAAGGTCGAAGCGGTTTCCGCCAGCGTCATCGGATAACCGCGCGCATAGGGACGCACATCGCCCATGAGATAGCCGTGATAGGCATGGCCTGATTCATGGGCGAGGGTGAGCACGTCGCCGAGCGCTTCGTTGTAGGTCATGAAGATGCGCGATTCCTTGCTGAGCATCGAGCTGGTGCAAAATCCGCCCGGCCGCTTGCCTCTTCGAGGCTCCCAATCGACCCAGTTCTTGGCGATGACTTGCTGCGCGAAATAGTTTCCCAGGGCGGGATAGGCTTGGTTAAACGACGCGCCGATCATCGAGCAGGCTTTGACCCAGGACAGCTTTTCTTGGTGCGGCAAGTCGAGCGGCGCGCCGAGATCGAACCACGCGACACGCTCGCGCCCCATCACCTGCGCTTTCAAGCGCAAAATTTTCCGTGGAATTTCTAGATTGGCGAACAAGGCTTCGAACATAGCGTCGAGTGTCTTGCGACCGATGGCGGCTTGAAACAGGGCGATGTCGAGAAAATGATCGACGCCGCGGTGGCGATTGAGCGTCAGCCTGGTCCCGGCGATGGCGTTGAGCGCAGCGGCGGCGGTGTCTTCGACCGTCTGCCACGCCGCATTGCCGCCTTCAAAAGCAGCTTGGCGCACGCGCCGGTCGGGATGATCCATCAACGAACGGCGTTGCGACATGGGCACACGCTCGCGCCGGCCGTCAGGATAGAGCATATCGAATTCCAGCTTGGCGGATGCGGTGTCGTAAAGTCGTCCCCAAGACTGAATGCCGTCGACGCCGAGATCGGTGGCGAGTATTTCTTTTTCCACCGACATGGCGCGGCGGGCTTCTTCGCGCAGTCGGTTTAGATAATTTTCAGCGCCGGCGAGGGTGGGTTTGCCGCACAAGGCGGCGAATTCAGCGTCGCTGCTGTGTTTCAACCCGCGCAGCAACTCGATTCGCACCTTGGCAAGCTCGGCGCGGATGCGGGTCAGCTCGCCTTCTTCTTTCATGTACGCTTCGTTGCGCGCGTCGGAGGATGCCAGACAGCCGATATAGGATCCGAAATGGGACATGCGGCGCGAGAGATCCTCATTGCGCAGCAATATATCTTCCCAAGCGCTCGCCGATTCCACAGTGAGTTGCGGCAGACTCGCCGCGGCGCTTTGCAATGCAGCCACATCGGTGCCGATGGCTTCCTTGAAGCGAAGCATCTCTGGACCGTGGAATTCAGAGAAGTAACTGGTGAGATCCCAAGTCATCGCGCCTCCGCGCTCTTTTTAAGTTATGAGTTCCGTGTTTCGAGTTAAGACGAAAACGCTTTTCGGACAGGCTAAACACAGCGATTTATGGTCGTAGTTAGATTTCAACGTGGCTGCCGACGTTGCGCTCCAACGCTTTGCGATAGACGAGATGGGCGGCGGCGACGTCTTGGATCGCGATGCCGACGGATTTGTAAAGCGTTATTTCGTCCGTGCTGCGTCGTCCCGGTTTGGCGCCGGCGAGAACTTCGCCGATCTCGGCGTGAATTACGTTGTCACTGACGCTTTTTTCTTTCAATGCCAGCAGGATATCGCCGCACTCCGCCAGGATCGCCGCGCGCGAATCAACCACGACTTTGGCTTGCGCCAAAGTCGCCCCGTCGATCTCTCGCGATTCGGGACGATGGGAGCCGACGGCGTTGATATGGACACCGGGCTTTAGCCACTCAGGTTTTATGATCGGCTCTTTGGCGGTGGTGACGGTTACGAGCAGATCGCTGCCACGGACAACTGCTTCCGCGCCCTTAGCAACTTCGATGGCGACGCCAACTTCATTCTCCATCGCGCGCTTTAAGCTCGCCGCGCTGGTTGCCGATGGACTATAGATTTTGATCTGACTTATTTTCCGAACTCGGGTGAGCGCTTGAATATGGGCGCGCGCTTGGACGCCTGCGCCAAGGATGCCCAGTATCGGTGTTTCGGGGTTTGCCAGCGCTTTGGTCGCCAGCGCCGACGCGCATGCGGTTCTGATCGCGGTAATGTAGGCGCCGTCCATGACGGCAATCGTTTGGCCGGTCTTAGCGCTGAACAGCATGATTGTGGCGAGGATCGCCGGTAAATTTCGTTGCGGATTATTCTGGAAATAAGTGACGACTTTCATGCCCAGGGCTTGGTCTTCATTCAAATACCCCGGCATGCTGGTGATCCGCCCTTGGATGTCGGGCAGCGGCACGACCAAACGCACCGGCATGACGGCTTTGCCGGTGGAGTATTGAATATGGGCTTGTGATAATGCGGCGATGAGTTCGTCGCTCTCGAGCAGACTTTGAACTTGTTTTTCTGATAGCACCAGCATCAGTCAGTTTGATAGCATAAAGAGCGCGCGCAGTGGTAGGGTTCGCGATCGAGTATTAAACTAGGAGGCGTTATGTCCAGACATCCGCATGTGATCAATCTCGCCGAGATGGCGTGGGACAAGATCAACGGGCCCGAGGGCACTCGATTCGGCGGCGAGCGCAAACGGGTCGGCATGAAAATCGGCGCCGAGAAACTCGGCTACAGCTTCTTTAGCGTACAGCCCAGCAAAACTTCGTTTCCGTATCATACTCACACCGGTAACGAAGAAATGATGTACATCATCGATGGGACGGCGACCTTGCGGTTAGGTAAAGACGAGATACAAATCCGCGCCGGCGACGTGATCGCCTGTCCGCCGGGTGCGGATTTTCCGCACCAGCTGATCAACACGGGTGAAACAATTTTGACGTATTTCGTCGTTAGCACGATGGAGTACCCGGACATCTCGCAGTATCCCGACTCGAACAAGATCGGCGCCTACGCCAATACGGCCGGCGGCTCGCAGGTGGGATTCCGCGCGCTCTACGTGCGCGACACCAACGTGAATTACTATGACGGCGAAGATGGCAAAGAAGTTGAGCGTATCCTGACCCAGCGTAGAAAACCGTAGCGGGCGTGAATGACCGTGCAAGTGGTGCACAAGCGTCAACGGACCAAATGGCCGTCGCTCGGCTGGGTTTACTTATTTTCTTTGTCGGCTTCTTCGAACGCGGCCTTCTGTTTGTCTTCGTTTTTTTGCAGCGAGTCCTTGGCGCTGTTGAGAGTGTTGAACGGCTGAGTAACCACTTCCTTAACGGCTTCCCGGCCTTGGCCGACGGTTTCATTTTTGCCTTCACAACCCATAACTAATAATGTGAAGACCAAGAGCAGCGCCGCTGAGTGATTAAAATGTTTCACGTTACGATGCTTCCTTTCCCAACTACTTTCTCCAGTTCGCGTTTGGCGATCTCGCCGGCGCGAATGATTTTGATTTTGCTTGTCGTCACTTGGGCGACTGTCGAGCCAGTGATCGAGGGTAACTCGCCGCCGTCGACGAATATGTTGATCTTGCCGGAAAAATAGTGTTTCGCCTGCGCTATGGTTCGCGCGCCGGCTTGGCCCGACGGATTCGCGCTCGTCGCCGTCAGCGGCCGGCCGAGTGTTCTGACCAGTTCCGTCGCGATCGGCTGGCTGGAAATGCGCAGGCCGATGCCCCCCGTAGCATTTACAAGCCGCGGCGGGATATCGGCGCGCGCCGGTAGCACCAAGGTGAGCGGACCGGGCCAAAAATGGGCCATTAATTTTTCCGCGAGCGGAGAAGTCGCCGCGACCACCCGATCCAACATGGCGCGGTCGGAGACGATCACAGGAAAGGGATTGGTGGGATCGCGGCCTTTGAGTTGAAAAACTTTTTCGACGGCGTCGAAATTGAGCGCGTCGGCGCCGAGACCGTAAAGCGTCTCGGTTGGAAAAACGATAACCTCGCCGCGGTTAAGCGCGCTGACGGCGTCTGATAAATTATCAGCCATTGCGCTTTAAGTTAGGTGTTAAATCAATAACTGGAAAATCTTCGAAGAAAATCCCCCTTGGTCCCCCTTTTTCAAAGGGGGAAATTGATGATGAGGATAGTTTCCCCTCTTTGCAAAAGAGGGGTTAGGGGAGATTTTGAAATTGATTAACGCTCAACTCTTCCTTCGTTCACTCTGGAGTTTGCGGTCGCGCTCTTCCACACCGGCGGCCAGGTCTTTTTTAAACTGGACCAATTTTGCCGCCACCGCGGCGTCCTTGCGGCCGATGATTTGCGCGGCGAAGATTCCCGCGTTGGCCGCGCCGGCCTTGCCGATCGCCATGGTCGCCACCGGAATGCCCGCCGGCATTTGCACTGTGGCGAGCAATGCATCCAAGCCTTGCAAGCTCGAAGCGTCAATCGGGACACCGATCACCGGCAAGGTCGTATTGGCCGCGATGGCGCCGGCCAGATGCGCCGCCGCACCGGCGCCGCAGATGAGCGCTTCTAAACCACGCTCTGCCGCCGTTGCCGCATATTCAGCGGCCCGTTCCGGCGTGCGATGCGCCGACATGATGTGAGTTTCGTAAGCGACGCCGAACGAGTCGAGCCGCTTTTCGGCTTCGCGCATGACGTCGAGATCGGAATCACTGCCCATTAATATGCCGACTTTGGGTTGTGTGTCTGCCACGGTTACTTCCTCCGATCCGTTCATGATTGAAGTCTACGACATCCGTCGAGAAATCTACAAATTTAAGTCACACATTAGTCGTGTTTCAATGCGCGCTGTGCAATATCTTTGCGGTAATGCATGCCGTCCCAGGAGATTTTAGCGACGGCGGCGTAAACATTCCCGACCGCGCTCGCAATATTTTTTCCGCGCGCGGTGACGCCGAGCACGCGGCCGCCGGTGGTCAGCCAACGATCTTGCTCTTTTTCCGTGCCGGCGTGAAAGACGAAGCCGTCGGACCAGTTTTTCAAATTTTCCAATCCGTGAATTTCTTTTCCTTTGTCGTAAGCGCCGGGATAGCCGTTGGCGGTCAAGCACGACGCAGACCGCCGGTTCGTCGTGCCACTCGGGTTTGTACTTCGTGCAATTTCCCGTCGATCGTGGCTTCAAGGAGTGGAATTAAATCGCTCTTTAGCCGCATCATGATCGGCTGGCACTCGGGATCGCCGAAGCGGGCGTTGAACTCCACGACTTTCGGTCCGTCCTTGGTAATCATCAAGCCGACGTAAAGCACGCCGCGGTATTGGATGTTCTGCTGCTTCAAGCCATTAAGCAGCGGTGTAAGCACTTCGCGGAGCACTCGCTCATGGACCTCGGGCGTCACCACCGGCGCGGGCGAGTAGGCGCCCATGCCGCCGGTGTTGGGGCCTTCGTCGTTATCGAAGACACGCTTGTGATCCTGCGATGTCGCTAGCGGCAGGACATGGTCGCCATCGGTAAGCACCATGAACGAGGCTTCTTCACCGTCGAGAAATTCTTCGACAACGACCTTCTCGCCGGCATTGCCAAAAACCTTTCGAACTAGGATTTCGTCGATGACGTTTATAGCATCCTCAATCGTTAGTGCGATCACCACTCCTTTTCCCCCAGCGAGGCCGTCTGCCTTTATGACATACGGGTTTTTCTGATGCTGGATGAATTGTTTGGCGGGTTCTGATTCGGTGAACGTACGAAACGACGCCGTCGGAATATTGTTAGCGGCAAGAATCTCTTTGGCAAAAGCTTTGCTGCCCTCCAACTGCGCGGCAGCTTTGTTCGGTCCGAAAATTCTCAGATGACGGGATTCGAATAAATCCGTGATGCCGAGGGTCAGCGGTAACTCGGGACCGACGACGGTAAGATTGATTTGTTCCTTCTCAGCAAACTCGGCGAGCTTTACGATCTCTTCTGGATTGATGGCGACGCATTCGGCTAACTCCCCGATGGCGGCGCTGCCCGGCGCGCAGTAGATTTTGGTCACCCGCGGGCTCTGGCTGATTTTCCAGACCAGCGCATGCTCGCGTCCGCCGCTGCCGATGACGAGTACTTTCATAAATCGTCGAAGATGGAGGATAAACCATAGACGATCGCAATCTTCGATCCACTATTTTTCATCCTCGGCTAATGCCTGAAATGGCGCATGCCGGTGAAGATCATCGCGATGCCATGTTCATTGGCGGCGGCGATGACTTCGTCGTCTTTGATCGAGCCGCCGGGCTGGATGACCGATTTGGCGCCGGCGTTGGCGGCTTCGTCGAGACCGTCGCGGAACGGATAGAAGGCGTCGGAAGCGACCGCCGAACCTTTGAGATCGAGGCCGTGGGTAGCGGCGCGCAAGACGGCGATCTTGGTCGAATCGATGCGGCTCATCTGGCCGGCGCCGACGCCGAGCACTTGGTCCGGTGCGGCGAACACGATGGTGTTTGATTTCACATGGCGGCAGACGCGCCAGGCGAAGTCGAGCGCGCGATATTCATCATCGCTCGGTTTTCTTTCGGTGACGACTTTGCAGGCGCGGACGTCGACGGTGCCGGTATCCCAGTCTTGCATCAGCATGCCGCCGCGCACCCGGCGCAAATCGTAGCCGCCGGTTTGTGGCTGGCTCATGTCCAATTCCAAAAGCCGGATGTTGAGCAAGCGTTTCGCCGACGACAGCACGGCTTTCGCCTCCGGGGTGAAGCTCGGCGCGATGACGATCTCCAGAAAAATATCTTTAAGCTCTTTGGCCGTTTCTTCGTCGACCGGACGGTTGAAGGCGATGACGCCGCCGAAGATCGACACCGGATCGCAGGCTTTGGCTTTGCGGAACGAGTCGGCCAGGGATTTTCCCGACAGCGCGACGCCGCAGGGATTGTTATGCTTGATGGCAACGGTGGCGATGTCAGCGAATTCGAGCACGGTGCTGAGCGCCGCATCGGCGTCAAGAATGTTATTGAAGGACAACTCTTTGCCTTGAAACTGTTTAGCGCGGGAGATCGACGGGCCGGCGTCGCCTTTGGTGCCGTAAAATGCCGCGCTTTGGTGCGGGTTTTCGCCATAGCGCATGTCTTGGAGTTTGCTCACTTGGATGTTGACCGTCTGGCCCCAGCGCTGTGGCTTCTTGCTGTCATCGAGGGACGAAAAATAATTGGAGATTGCGCCGTCGTAGTGCGACGTGTGCTGAAACGCCTTCAAAAAAAGCCGAAAGTGCGTCGCCGGCAGGAGCGAGCCGTTATTGGCTTTCAATTCGGCAAGGATCGAATCGTAATCCGCCGGATCGACGACCACGCCGACCTGCTGGTGATTCTTCGCCGCGGCGCGCACCATGCTCGGTCCGCCGATGTCGATGTTCTCGACGATCTCTTCGAACGCCGCGCCGCGCGCCACCGTGGCTTCGAACGGGTAAAGATTCACTACCACCAAGTCGATGGGCTTGATGTCGTGCTCTTTCATCTTGGCGACATGCTCGGGATTGTCTCTCAGCGCCAATATGCCGCCGTGAATTTTCGGATGGAGGGTTTTCACCCGGCCATCCATCATTTCAGGAAATCCGGTAACCTCCGAAACATCTTTGACCGGCAATTTTATTATCGCGCAGCAACGATGCCGTGCCGCCGGTGGAGACGAGTTCGACGCCAAGCGCCGCGAGCGCGCGGGAAAACTCGACGATGCCGTTCTTGTCAGAAACGCTGATCAGGGCCCTTTCGATCCTGCCCACTGGTGGTCGTCCTCCTAAAGATTGTTGTGAAAGCGGGGAACCCGAGCGCCGATGGCAGTGAAGATCTCGTAAGAAATTGTGTTTGCCCAGGCGGCCATCTCATCGGCGCTGATTTCCGCGCCGCCTTGACGGCCAAGGAGAACAACTTCATCTCCCTGTTGAACATTTCGTATATCGGTAACATCGACGGTAGTCAAATCCATGCTCACTCTGCCCACCACTGGAGCGCGTTTACCGCGCACGATGACTTCGGCGCGATTCGACAACAGCCGCCGATAGCCGTCGGCGTAACCGACGGGGAGTGTTGCGATGAGGCTATTTCTCTTAGTCACGAAGGTGCGGCCGTAGCCGATGGACGTTCCGGCGGGAGAGCGTTTGAGTTGGATGATGCGAGTGCGCCAGCTCAGCACGGGTTTTAGCGCGATCTGTTTTTTCATCGCGGGCGCTGGATACATGCCGTAGAGAATCAGCCCTGGACGCACCATCGCGAGATGGGATGCCGGCATGGTGATCAGTGCGGCGCTCTTGGCCATGTGGCTGGCGACCGGAAAAATTTTCGCGCTCTTAAGACGATCGAGCACTTGATGGAATTCGCTCAACTGCCCCAGCGTGTATTTTTCATTGGCGGTTTCAGCGTCGGAGAAATGGGAGAATATACCATCCAATCGTTAACGCTTTGAGTTGGCCAAGCGTCGGCAGCCAGGAATCAATCTCCGCGGTTGGCAAGCCGATCCGCCCCATGCCGGTGTCGACCTCAAGCTGGACCTTGAGCTTCTGCTTATGCGCCCGTACCGCTTTGTCCAACCCTCGCAGTGTCGCCGCTTCGTGGATGACCGGCGTTAACTTATTGCGCAAAAACTGATCGAGTTGTTCGAGATAAACTCCCGCAAGAACCAAAATCGGTTGGCTGATGCGGGCGCGCCTGAGCTCGATGCCTTCTTCAACAGTGGCCACGCCAAAGGCATCGCTGCCGGACTTGGCGAGCGTGCGCGCGACTTCGACCGCGCCATGGCCGTAAGCGTTAGCTTTCACCATCGAGAGGATTTTGACCCGCGGTCCGACGGCTTTCTTGATCTGGCCGAGATTCCATCGCAGCGCGGCGTGGTCGATGCCGCAGTGTGTCGGGCGGCCTTCGGGAAACTTAGTCATGTAACGCGAGCAATCGGGTGTCGCGACAGAAGGTTATTTGACTTGCGCGCCGGCTTGCACGGATTTTTCCGGCGTCATGATGATCACGCGGTCGTCGTCGGAAGCCGCCAGCAGCATGCCCTGGCTTTCCAAACCGCGCAGCTTGGCGGTTTCCAGATTGGCCACCACGATGATCTGTTTGCCGACCAGTTCTTCCGGCGTGTAGCTGTTTCTAATGCCGGCGCAAATTTGCCGCTGTTCGCCGCCGAGATCGATTTGCAGGACAAGCAATTTATCGGCGTTGGGATGGGCTTCCGCCGATTTAATCGTCGCGACTTTGAGCTCGATCTTGCGAAAATCGTCGATGGAGATTTTTGCCGGGGTTGTTTCAGCTTCCATGCGGCAAAAATATCAGAAGTAGCGCGACAAAAAAAGCAACGTGACACTTTGCGAGATATCTTTACTGTAGAGTTCCCTTCGCCAATACTTTTTCTTGCCGCCATTACGCATGTGCGCTGGCGCGGCCTCCTCACGCGCGCGTCTAGCGCGTCGGTAGCGGCGCGGGACCTGAGAGAGTTTTGAACATCTCGATCAATTCAGGGTCGCGCGGGGTGTCGCGAATAGTTTTGGCCAATTCCTCTGGCATCAAGGGATCGGCGTCCTCGCCGACGATCTTGCGGTATTCGCGGTGGAAGTCTGGATCTTTAAGCGCCTTGCGCATCGCCTCCTGAATGATGTCGACCCGATCTTTCGGCGTTCCCGGAGGCATAACGTAGGGCGAGCCGGTCATCCTGAAAGTGCGCGACATGGCGAGGAGTCTTATCTCTTTCTCGGATTTGGCGAAACTTTCGATTTCCGGGACGTGGGCGAAGCGGGGCGATTTGAGCCCCTTGGGAACCTCCAAGGCAACATGGAAATCCATCAAACCTTTTTCCAACCAATCCGGATTGCGCTGTAACACCGATGCGGATGTGTTCGCTCTGGCGTCGACTTCGCCGCGCAGCATGGCTACGTCCAGTTCAGGAGCCGCGTAGCCAGGGATCCACTTGGTGTCTTTCAAACCTAAATAGTAGGCAAAGAAACGCGCCGCTATATAGGCGCTGTGTCCGACCGGCCGGGCGCCAATTCTGACCCCGGACGCGGCTCGGAGTTTTTCCAAATTGTTAAAGCCGGCTTCCTTTCTGGAGTAGAAGACCAGGTGGCTGGTGCTTTCCGGCGAGCCGAGATAGAAAAATTTATCGATATCGTACATCACTCCGCTCTCGCGCAGGATATTCAATGAAACTACGCCGCTGCTGAATGCGCCGATCGTGAGCCCGTCCGGCCGGGCGTTGCGGGCCATGTGATTGCCCACCTGCCGGCCGCCGCCGCCGTCCATGTACTCGACCACAATGGCTGGATTTCCTGGGATGTATTTGCGCAGAAAAGGATTCAGAGACTTAGCGCGGGCGTCGCCGATGCCTCCGGGCGCGGTACCGGCAATGATCGTTATGGTTTTCCCCTGGTAAAACGGCGCTTGGGGGAAACCATAGTCGGGTATAAGCGCCGCCAGCAAAAGCAGTGCGGCTAAAGCCGATATCCCGATGGTAGTTGTATGAGTATTCATAAAATTCTCCTGATCTTTTGTCGCGGTTATCTAGAAGGCCGCCTCACGACTTTGAGCGCGCGCAAGTCTCAACCGATGAGGCCAAGCGCGGCAAGAACCTGACGGCGTTGTTCCCGAGCAACTTGATTTTGGCACTCTCCGACATCGCCTTTTCCCAGATGAGCGGCACAGCATCCGGCCATGCGCTGCCGTGGTGCGGGTAGTCAGTCGAAAAGAGCCAGGGGTGCTCGCCCAGGGTTTCGACAGCGTACGCTATGTGCTTTTCACCAGCCTCGACCGAGCAGAACAGGTTTCCATCTTTTATTATTTCGGAGGCCGTACGCTTCAGCTTGGGAGTATGCGACGAGTGTGGCTTGTAGCCGTCATCCAGTTTTTCGATCAAGTAGGGCATCCAGCCGCCGAAACTCTCGAATAGCCCGATCCGGAGCTTCGGGAAAAAATCGAAGACGCCGCCGCCGACCAGTGCTGCGAGCGCATATTGTCCACCGATGCTGTGGTAGAGGCCGTTGGGCGCTTCTACCCACGGAGTAAAAGGCGGCCGGTTGGCGCCGCCGTGAACCCACAATGGCATGTTGAGTTCTTGACAGGCTGCGTAGAGCGGATGGAGGTCGGGATTATCGAGCATCCTGCCATCCGGGCAGGTGCGTGGTATTTGCAGCCCTGCAAAGTAGGAGTCGTGCTTGGTCCAGTACTCCAATTGCGCGATGGTCTTCGGAATGTCTCGCATGGTGGCAGCGCCAATCCACCAAAGACGGCCACCCGCATCAGCGCAATAGTTGCTCATGAAACGGTGAAAGGCCTGGTGTAACGCGCTCTCGAAACCGACATCGCGCAGCGCACAAAAGCTGTCAGCCGAACTGGGGAAGATGACACTGATATCGACACCGGCGGTTTCCATGTCGCGCAAGCGAATCGCTGGGTCCCAATTGCAAGCTGGGTCGATTTTGACACCAGCATGCGTCGAGGCTCGATCGCCGGCAACGGCTTGCTCAGAGCGCGAACCGTTCCCCTGAACTTCGTACGCCTCATAGACGCCTAAGGGACGGGTCGGCAGGGCCGGCCAAAGAAATTCGGAGAAGCCACGATCGCCAGCCCGCTGCATGAGCGCGTGCGCCGCTGCGCTAAATCGCAGGTACGTCTCCCGGTATTCCGGAGCCATGTATTCTTTGTACGTACGGTCGAGATCCCAGTACTGCCGGATGTGGGAATCCATGTCGATCACCACATGTCCATTATAGCTCATCACTTGCCTCCCATTATGGCGGATAGTATCGGCCAACGGAACGTTATGTCAACGACGAACCTCCGCTTTTGGTGCGCGGCGTGTAGCGCGTAGCGTACTGCTAGAATGTTTGCTTGCTGCAACAAACTCCCTTTTCGCGGTGTGTTCTCTCGCTCGGCGCCTGAGCTGCGTGGCTTAGTTCCGCGTGCGGGTTTCTTTCAGTCGCTTGGTCAACGCTCGACGCGGGCTTTTTCCCGTTGAAATGACGCGATCGTTTGAAAACGGTTGAGCAAGAGTCGGGAAATGAAAGCCCCGGACTCACCGACGACGGTATCGTGCGCAAATTGGATTAGTTCTCGGAATATAAACGGGTCGAGGTCGGTTCCATTGCGGGATCGCTGTCATGACGGTGGGCGGGTGCCGGTGTTTCTGTCGGCCTCCGCGGTGACTTCGTCGAGCGCCGCGCGGATTTTCGCGAGGGCGGTTTCGTCGGACATATCTTTAGGAACCGCGAACGGCTCGCCATAGATAATCACGTTTCGGGAAAAAGGTTTTGGCAGGAGATAGCGATCCCAGGACCGCAGGAACAACGGCCATGTGCTCGAAAAGCTGATCGGTAGAATCCACGCTTTGGTTAGCCGCGCCAGCCGTACGACGCCGGATTGAACGACTCGGGCCGGCCCTCGCGGGCCGTCCACGGTCAGAGCGCCGCTATGTCCCAAACGTACTTGGCGGACCATGTGGCGCAACGCTTCGCTGCCGCCGCGGCTCGTCGAACCCCGGGTAACCAGATAGCCGTTGTTCTCAAGCCAGCGAGCAATGATGTTACCGTCCCGCGACTGGGAAGCCATGGTGACGATGCCTTGATGCCGAAGGACATCGATGACGGGCAGAAACATGCGTCCATGCCAAAGAACATAAAGAATCGGCACGCGCCGCGCTTGCAGCTCCGCATAATGCCGACTGTTCAAAAGCTCGACGCGTAGGGTCGCTCGCAGAAGCGCCGTGCTCATTCCGAGCAATTGAGTAAGCAGCATCAAACCAGTCACGTCGATATATTTATCAGTTAGATTTCGCCAGGAATCACTTTCGCCGGCTTTTTTATATTGCGATTTGGCGAGGTAAAAATACCGCACCAGTTCGAGGCTTCAATAATCTATTACAGTATAAAATACTCCGGCCCGTCCAACGGGTCCATAGACATGGACGTTTTTCAGGTGAGAAAAGTTTCAGGGAGTTTTTCGAAGTCAACGTCTCATAGGTTGAAATCCATCATTTTCTCGCTGCTGCATGGAAGTTTCGTCATTCCCGCGCACGCGGAATCCAGTTTTGTTTACGGAGAGGGAAGAGGGTCGGCACCTTCGGCGCTAGCCAAGTACTGGTCGCTTGCGGCAAAAAAAATGACAGGTTTCTTGACTCGGTCCTTACCATTTCATATTAGTAATCATTACTAATTGAAGGAGGAAGCTTTATGGCAAAAAGTTTAGCGAACACAAAGAGTCATGAAAACCTGAAGGGCGCCTTTGCGGGTGAGTCTCAGGCCAATCGACGTTACCTCTATTTCGCACGGGTGGCGGATATTGAAGGTTATCCGGATGTCGGCGGCTTGTTCCGCGATACCTCGGAAGCCGAGACCGGCCATGCGTTCGGTCATCTCGATTTTCTCAAGGAAGTCGGTGATCCTTGCACCGGTGTGGCGATCGGCACGACGGCGAAGAATTTAAAGTCCGCCGTCGAAGGCGAGACCTACGAGTACACGGAAATGTATCCTGGTTTTGCTAAAACGGCGCGCGATGAAGGTTTGCCCGAATTGGCCGAATGGTTTGAGACTCTCGCCAAGGCGGAGAAGTCCCATGCTGGTAGATTCGCCAAGGGGCTCGATACCCTCGGCAGTTAATGAATGGCTGACTAACTCAGCAGTGGTGGATGGCGTGAGCCATCCGCCACTGCCCGTTTCGCGACGATCCATGAAAAAAATTGCCCTCGACGATATTCTCGGCTTCTCGGCCTACGAAAAAGTGCGCCAGGAGTATCGTCAACAAATTATTGACAAGAAAAAATCCCGGCGCGTGGCGGTGGGCGATAAGGTGTCACTGGTGTTCGAGAACCGCGATACGGTGATCTTCCAAATTCAAGAGATGCTGCGCGCCGAGCGGATAACCGATCTGGACAAGATACGCGAGGAGATCGCGGTTTATAACGAGCTCATTCCCAACCCGGGCGAGCTTAGCGCGACGATGTTTTTGGAGATCGAGGATCAGACCCACTTGCGCGACGATCTGCTTAAGTTTCTCGGCATCGACGAGGTGGTTGTCCTGAAAGTCGGCGGCCATTCCGTTCGCGGCCAATTCGAAGAAGGGCGCAGCAAAGACGATAAGATCAGCGCGGTGCAGTACGTGCGCTTCCCATTCAGCGCCGAGGCGAAAAAAGAATTTATCGCCGGCGCGCGCGCCGAGATGGCGATCGAGCACGCCAATTATCGCGCCAGCGCGGTGTTAAGCGCGGACCAGCAACAGTCGCTGGCGGCAGATTTAACGGATTAGTTATGTCCAAGCTGCGCGGTCAATCCCGAAACACCAAGCAGCTCAAGCTGATCTGGCACGCTATCAAAGACGACTCGTCTCATCCCACCGCCGATCAGATCTACGATCGGGTGCGGAAAAAGTCGTCCCGCATCAGTCTCGGCACCGTTTACCGCAATCTGCAGAAACTGGTGGCCGATGATAAACTACAAGTGTTGATGCTCGGCCGGGCGCAGCATTTCGATCCGTTGGTTGGATGCCACCAGCATTTCATCTGCGAGAGCTGCGATCGGGTCTTTGATGTGATGATCGATCACCAACGAGAGATCACGCCGGCTAAACTCCCCCACGAAGGCTTCCGAGTGACGTCGCACCAGCTCGCTTTCTACGGTGTCTGCAAGCACTGCTCGGCTTGATTTCATTCTTGTAATCGCCCGGCGGCGACGCTAATCTCAACGCCGATTCGGCGTGTAACGGGATCGATCGACCGTTTACGGGGATGTCGAGCTTTACCGCGCTGATCGAGGAGGAAACATGAAACGGCGAAATTTCATGGCCATGGCCGGCAGCGTTTTACTCTTGCCATTACGTGGCATCGCCGACGCGTTTTGCAATCCATCATTGGTCCAGCTTTTCAACAAGGGACGCCAGCTTGTTCAAGCGCGCGGCGGCAATGGCAAGAGTCCGGCGTTTGGTTCGTATTTCATTCAATGGTACGGCCATTCGAGTTTTCTGATTCATTCCGGCAGCCAGACCAAAGTGGTCGCCGATCCCAACTTCAACGTCACCCCCGGCATTCAAGCAGACGCGGTCACCGTGAGTAACGATCACTTCACACACAACAATACCGGCGCCGTCACCGGCAACCCGGTTATTCTCCGCGGCATTACGTTCAAACAAACCTGGCAACCGATCCGAACCACGGTCAAAGACGTCACCATCGTCAATATCCCGAGCCAGCGGAGCGCCAGTTGGGGCGCCATTGCCAACTCGATATTCGTGTATGAAATGGGTAGTCTCTGCATCGCTCATCTGGGTAACATTGGCCACTTGCTGACCGAGGAGCAGACTAAAGTCTTGCAGCGGGTCGATATCATGATGATCCCGATCGACGCGATGACGAACTTGGGTTTCGAAGACATCATCAAAGTCGTCAACCAGGTCAAACCGCCGATCGTCATACCGATGCATTACGATCAGTCGCGCCAGGCGGACCTGTTCGCCGCCTTTGCCCGGGAGCATTTTCCCATCAAACTGATTTCTCAGTCGCAACTTACCTTGAATCGTTCCATGCTGCCGAAGGCGACCGAGATCTACGTGCTCGCCCACCCGCGCTATTCGAGCGATTGACCCGCCGCGGTTGCGCCGATACATCCTCGCCGTAGTCGCGCTTCAAGCCGATTGATGTTTTGACGCTTTACCCTATAATGGCGCCATATTCGCTAGCCCGTACGGCAGGTCAATCGTGAAGAAAAAAGACATTGCACTATTTCGCACTCTCCTCAACCAACGCATCGACGAGTTGCGCTCGGAAGCGGGTAAGACCGTCGAAACCATGGATGATGACGCGAATTTTCCCGACCCATCCGATCGTGCGACGATGGAGTCCAACCGCAATTCGATTCTGCGTATACGCGACCGCGAGCGCAAATTGATTTTCAAGATTCAGGAAGCCTTGCAACGCCTCGATCTTGGCGAGTATGGACTATGCGAAGAATGTGGCGAAGAGATCGGCATCGAACGTCTCAAAGCCCGGCCGGTGACGACGTTGTGCATAGAATGTAAATCCAACCAAGAGCAGGCCGAGCGCAAAGCCAAACGTGTCGTTTAAACAGATCGATCGATTCGTATGAAAGTAAAAAAAGCCGTGATTCCGGTCGCCGGGCTGGGCACTCGATTTCTCCCGGCGACCAAAACCGTTCCGAAGGAACTCTTGCCGATCGTCGACATTCCGTCGATCCAGTACGTGGTGCAGGAGGCGGTGGACGCCGGCATCGAAGAAATCATTTTCGTTACAGGCCGGGGCAAGGACAGCATCGAAGATCATTTCGACGAAGCGCCGGAACTCGAGCAGATCCTGAGCAACCGCGGCAATCACGAGATGGTCAGAATGCTGCGCCGCATCGCCGAGATGATCGAGGTCGTTTCGGTGCGGCAAAAAGTGCCGCTCGGCTTGGGTCATGCGGTGTTGTGTGCGCGCGACCTCGTTGGTAATGAACCCTTTGCCGTCATGTTGGCGGATGATTTGGTCGATAGCGAGGTACCGTGCATCAAACAGTTAGTCGACATATTCAACCGCGACGAGGAGTCGGTCATCGCATTGATGGAAGTTCCCCTCGAGGAGGTGCATCAGTACGGTGTGATCAAAGGTAAGGAAATCGAACCGCGGATTTACCGGATTGAAGGGACTGTGGAAAAGCCGGTGTCGAGCGAAGCGCCGTCGCGCATGGCGATCATCGGCCGCTACGTTCTTCGTCCCGAAATTTTCGAGATTTTACGCAACCAGCCGCCGGGACGGGGCGGCGAGATTCAGTTGACCGACGGGTTGGCGCAACTAGCGCACCAGAGAAAAATGTTCGGTTGCGCGTTTATGGGCGAGCGCTACGATATCGGCGACAAGTTCGGATTCGTCCGCGCCACCGTGGCCTATGCGTTGAAAAGAGCCGATCTAAAAGATAAAGTACACGCATATTTGAAATCCACCATCGAATAAGTGGGGCTGTAGCTCAGTTGGGAGAGCGCTAGAATCGCACTCTAGAGGCCGTGGGTTCGACTCCCATCAGCTCCACCATCTGATACAGTGTAAAGAACTCCCCCGTCCGAGGGTTTCCGCTTTTGGACGGTGGAGTTCTCACTGTCATGGGCAGCTTGTAAGTCAATCGAACCGCATTACCTTTTACTCTCACTTCCTTCAAAATTTCTCTGATAAATTCCTTCTTGAAGCCGATATTTTTCTGTCGCAGCCGCATCTGCATTTGTCGGACATACTCGTTCATTAAGCGAGTTGGAATCGGTAATATTTTAGCTCCCACGCGAGCTTTCCTGTGCAATTCGACCTTGCGCTCGAGAAGGGCTTCCCGCTGCTGACGAAGCTCTTTAATGCGGGCCGCGCAATCTTCAAGAGAGAGAAGCCCACCTTCCAGTGTCTTTTCCCAGCGATTGAGCTTCGTATCAATGTCCCGTAGCGCCTATTCTACGGCCGTTTCATCGGCGCTTGGCTCGGTCTTGGGTTGTTGACTAGTCTGTTCTAGGACCAAGCTAATATATTTATGAATATTTTCTTCGCTTAGGATTTGCTCTTGGATCTGTTCTAGGACAACTGACGTTCCCGCCGGCAGAGGGGAAGTTCTTATGCGTATTAGCTTATCGCCTGGCAACGTCCCGTCGGAGATTGTTACTTTGGGGATACAACTTGGAAACCGGACAGACTATTTTCCGACAGAGGGACTAATAGAGCCCAACCGCACCGTTAGGAACCGTTAGAACTTCGTCCTGGCTTTCGGTGCGACTTACGCCGGGGGGGTGGTTGTTCGATCGGAAGACTCTGTAGGTCTGCAATACGATTCCCCCAAGCAATTCGCTGGCTCATCATAGCCATTATCGCTGTTCTACTGTGAGCCGCTTGCTTTTGCCGATAACGATAACGCCGTGGGCTAGGCTATTCCCGCACAATCTGTCGCGCCTCTTTATCGTCACGCAAACCGGCAAAACTAGCGTGCCTCAAGTGCCCGTCCGGTGTCCATTCCGTAAACTCAATGTGGGCCACAAGCTCAGGCTTCAGCCAACGGCATTCTTTCATTTCACTGGCAGATAGCGCCCACATCGTGCGCCGCTTCTCCGGCAGATTGGCGAATGGACAACGGTCAGATTGCAGGGAGCGCAAACTCTTGAAAACTTCGCGGCGAATGTGCGGCACAAATCCATTGCGGATTTTAGCCACAAAGTTCAGGTCGGCGCCGTCGTAGCATCCGACGATAAGCGCATCGAATGGGTTACCGGGCGTATAGCCGCCGATAACGAACTTCTGCGAGCGGTTAATCTGGTATTTCAACCAAGCGCCGTTGCGTCGGCCAGATTCGTAAAGTGAGTCTTTGCGTTTAGCGATGATACCCTCGAGCTGTAATTCCTTTGCTGCACGGACGAAGTCCGCGGGCTTGGCAGTAAAGGCAGGACAGCGAAGCACAGGATATTCGACTTTAGCCAGTGCCTCGGCTAAAAGCTCCCGTCTAGTTTTCAGCGGTAACCGAAGGGTGTTGCGGCCGCGATAAGTCAATATGTCGAAGGCGTAGTAGCACTGAACGAGAGAGGAACGGCTGTGCTGCAATGCATTGAAAGAAGCCCGCCCGTTGTCGTCGACCGCCACCACTTCGCCGTCGATTAGCGTGTCTGCCGGGAGCTTCGCGCACGCTCTGGCGATAGCAGGAAACCGGGTTGTGAATCGGTTGCCCCGACGCGACCAGAGCACAACACCGCCAGAGTGCTTAGCGGCGAGACAGCGGTAACCATCGAGCTTTGCTTCATAGCTCCAAAGGTTGCCCTCCGGCAGCTCGCTAACCGCTTGGGCGTACATTGGTTCGATGAACGCGGGACGCAGCGCTGGCAATTTTGAAAGTTCTTTTGTGAGCATCGCAACAGTATCAGAAGCCGCTCTTATCGACTCCGCCGCGCATCCCGATTGTGAAGCAATTGATGTCGAGCCTATCGCCCGCGGGACGGTTCACTATGAGAAATACGAGACTGAGGCCGTAGTTCGGGTCATCAAGAAATTTGTCCGAGACTAAAGCGAACCGAGAAAACCCAGAGTTGTTCATGTGCAACTGCGTGCAAGCCTCCTTCGAGTTTCGCGAAATCAAGCTCCGCTGGGATTTCGTAAACGACCTTCCGCAATGACCCGCCAATTGTCAGCATGAGGAAAAACTAGAATGTTGGCTTTCGGAATTCTGGTTGCCATGATCGCCCTTGATAATCAACGGGGTCAGCAGCTCAGCCCACAGAGACAATTAGCGCCGCCATGCCGAACGATGGCAGGGTAAAAACAGCATCCCCAGCACGGCGGGAAACTATCCGGTAAAGCCTTTACATGCCTTTGCCAGGCTCGCGCACCAACCGCATTCGTTCTTCATAGGAAACCTCCATAGTTGGGCGCTACTAATGTCAAATTTGGTAGGATTGTGCAACACCAGGCATTCCTCTGAAATTCGGCGTATTAGTTGATACATTAACAAACTTTCAGTAGGACTGCGGAATGCAACCCGCTCGATCGCTCCGACACGTGCGTAATCAGGAGACCGCGATGTTCGCGTGGACCGGAACCATGACCACCATCCTGATGGCTGGCTACGGTTTTTCTCCACCGCTTATAGATGGAGTTATACTTACTACCCCGATGAGTTTTGCGCTTTCGTATGCGGGCCCGCCGTCGCTCTTGGAAGTGGTCGTTATTTTAGCCTTGCCTTTGTCGCGCTACTCGCTGCTTTCTTCAATCCACCCGACTCAGCTGTAACATCGCCGGATATTGAATACGTTCAGCGCGTCGTTGACGGTGACACGCTTTTCGGCACCGGCGAACGTGTTCGACTGATCGGTGTTGGTACGCCGGAAACGAAACACCCGAACAAGCCAGTGGAGCAATTCGGCAAGGAAGCAAGCGCGTTTACTCGCAAAATGGTAGAAGGCAAGCGAGTTCGTTTAGAGTACGATCCATCCAACGCAGCCCGTGGCCATAAGGACCGGTACGGGCGCACGCTCGCATTCATATTTCTTGAAGATGGAACGCTACTAAATGTCGAGATCATAAAACAGGCGTATGGTCACGCCTACACGCAATTTCCGTTTTCGCGCCTGGAAGAATTTGCGGGAGGGTGAGGCGCGGGAGGCACGGCGCGGCTTGTGAGCGATCAATCCGTAGGAGGGACTATGGCTAGCTCAAAGAAGAAACCGGTCGCATTAGAGGAGCTTTTTAGTTTCCAGCCTTAGCCTTGCGCAAACGGACGCGCTAGCGAAGCTGCTCATCAAAAAAGGCGTCATCATGCAGGAGGAGTTCTTGCAGAAGATCGCCTCAGAGCGAGCTACATATCAAGCCTTGCTCAATCCATCAACACACTGACGCATGACGGCAACAAGGAAAAAACAAGGCGGCATTCCCTTCACGGAAAAAGACGCTCGCCTATTCCAAGATGTTTCCTGTCCGTGCACCGTGAGCTTGAGCAAGGAGCATACCCTTACTTTCGAGATGAGTTTCGGTAAACATGGCGGTATTAAAGCCCTGTAGTGGAGATGCATTCTCGTTCATTAAATAGCAACTTTGCCAGCTGAACGGTACTGCGAATATAATCAGGCTAAGCTGTCGATTCGTCTTCCTTTTTCGCGCATGGAAAAATTAAAACTGCTAGAGCGTGAGGCGCTGGAGGCGAAAATGAAGCTTCAGTGATACGTCACATCGTCGGAAGAAGAGGATGCAATGATGCCGGTTTTCGACGATTCGTTAATTCCCTGTGGGACTGTTACTGCTACAGCGCTACGCTTCGCTCTTTTTTGCTTCTCGTCGTCTTCGATTATGACCGCGGCGAACAAGAGCACGGCTAGCGTTGATGCGCCACCTAAAACAAACCCTAATAGCACCGCAAGGATTGCAATCACAACAAACTACCTTCGCAAGCGGCGCACACCTAGCAAACGCTAAGGCCCGCGCCCAGTAGCAAGATCGGAAGCTCAGTTGCAATAAATGTAAGCTGTTTCATGACCCTAAAAATTATTTCTCTCCAATCCCACGCCGGACGAGAGCTCACTATACGTTACGTTTGACGACTTGGACCGCGGGATGTTAGCTATCGTGCGCGGCGATCTTGACGTATCTCCCATTCTGCTCGGTCGATGGCTGCTCGGACGAAAGAACCTGTAGATCTCAATGCGGTGAGTGACTTGGTTCAGCCATCGATTCCTCGAATTCTTAGATTGATAAAACTAATTACAGTTAGGAACGCGCAAGCTGATTGTCAAGCCAATTGACAGTCGGGAAATGCGTACTTAGTTTTTCCTCATCTTAATAAACACCCTTGAAAGGAGGGGAAATTATGGAATGGGAACCATTTGAGGGTTTGAGCCGGCTGCACAGCCGGATCAACGATCTATTCGATGAGAGCGTCGGGCGGGCACGCACGCTGCCGTCAGCGACCGCGGGTGCATGGCTACCGCCGGTGGACATTCTCGAAAGCAAAGACGCGTATCTGATTCGCGCTGAGTTACCGGGAATGAAAAAGGAAGATTTCCACTTGGAAGTCAACGACGGCACTTTGACGCTGAGCGGCGAGCGCAAACCCGAAGGCTTGACCAACGGTGTCGAGTATCACCGAACCGAGCGGGTGCATGGCAGGTTTTCGCGATCTTTCTATCTGCCGCAGACCGTTAAGCAGGACGGTATCAAGGCCACCTATCGTGACGGGATTCTGGAGATCCACGTGCCCAAAGTCGAGGAAGCGAAGCCTCGCCAAATCTCCATCAGCGTGAACTAATCCGTCTGCACTGGAATTGGCGTCAAAAAGGGGAAGCAGTGCTTCCCCTTGCATCTGGGTTCCGACAAGCTCAGTCCCCTCGCGACTGATGAGGTCCTAAACATCGATGATCCCCCGCATCACATTATTCATGCTCACAGAAAAGAGGCGAGTATATTGACCAGCTGTAAGCGCGGAAGATGTTGAGACCGTGCGGGGGCAGATTGCGCCGTTAGTAGGGGAGCAAAGCGATGCACAAAATGGAAAAGCGCGACGAGACCCGACGCCTATTTGTAGACGAGGGCCTGACTTACCCTGAGATTGCGCGCGCAATGCGGATACCGATAGGCACTCTTAAAAGCTGGGGGGTTAAGGGTACATGGAAGCAGGCCCGTCAGGCGTATCAACGCTCCGGTGAAACTCTCGATGCATCGATTGATAAGGCAAAGCTGTTGATCATCGATAAACTCGTGAATGTCTTCAATGGTGCGGCGCCGTTCGAAAGCGAGGTGGTTTACGCTACCGTTAAAGCGGGAATGTTTCTGTTGTTGTTACAGGCTGACTGCGGCAGGGGAAATTCGCAGGCGGTGTTGAATCTGCTCGAAGCGCTCAACAAGACCGACGACCGTATCGGGCGCGTACCGAAAAGCACGCATCGGTCTAGGGGCGGAGATGGACACCGTGGCGGAAATCGCACACGTCCTTGATGCCACGGCCGTTTGAAAAACTTGAACCGTTACTCACCTTGAACGCCTGATTTCAGGAGTCGGCCGATATCGCAGTCTTTGATGTACCTATTCTGGAGAACAAAGAGACCACCAGATAACCCCTCTGCGCCGATTAACTTATAGATGTCGATATGGATTATGGGGAGATTTTGCTATTGATTGCGGTTATTGCGGCGATATTCGTCTATTTCCGGGTAACGAGAGGATGATCCGGGTTTTCGACAGCCGTTGGTTTGCGTCGGCGTCATACGTCGCCGATCGCTTTCTCGATCTTTTGGGATTAGGTCCTCGTTGATTGCGAGTGCTGGAACTTGTCCTCCGACATCAGAGCGATTGTCATGCAGAGCGTTTCGAGATAATTGAAGCCTCCCCCGCGTGGAAGTGGCCGCTACACGCGCATCTAGCTTGACGCGTTGGAGTTGGCGGGATTCCCCTTCTTACTATCATGTTATTTCGGACAGATTGATGATCAACGCTCGGTCTGAGACCGTGAGCTGTTAGTAAATTCCTAAAAGTTTTCGGACTTCTGTCGCGCTGTTGTCCAACAAGTAGTATCCGATTTGCCATCCGCGTTCATCAGGGTGAGATCATCCTCGGTGACGTCGTCGACCACATTAAAACGCAAGTCAAGGGACGGCGCGATGTGCGGGATCTTTGGTGCCGATTACCAGAGATTGGTGGTCAAGTCGGTGTCGCAATCGGAGACCTAAAGTCTCGTAACAAAATTCTAGCGGTTTCTCGGCAGCGAGCTTCCATCACCGTCACCAGATTTGAGCAATCAGATTCTCGCCATTGGTAGCCACGCTATCACCGCAACAATAGATGCGCTGGTATCTTTGTTAGCCGACAGCTTCTACGTATCATCATGGGTCACGACAGGGCGGAACTGGCGGTTGCAAATCGATCCAAGCTTTACCCGCTTTTAAAGCGAAGTCTACCGCCTCTCTTTCCGTTCCGAAGCCTCCGACCATATCGTTGATTGAGTGAAATTTTTGTGTGGTGATAAACCAGACAATAGAAGCCATCGGTTTCCATTGACCATTGTTTTCATTTAACTCCGCAGACTCGAAGATCGCCCGATTCTTAATAATGCGAGCGAATCATCTGAAATCCTTGTTGCTTCGACCCCATTGTACGGACATTATCGTCAATCTTTGCCGAAAAGGTCGGCTGTCGCTTGCCGATAGTTATTGGACAATGGCATACGTCGCTTCCCAAAAGCGGTATTCAGTCCGAGAAATCACTCGCTTTCCAGCAAACATTTCATCAAGAACTCGGAAGTCGGTCATTTGTGAAAGTGGCACACTGGCCCATTTTGGGAGGTTCTTCGACCTGCTTCCGCCGCGAACTTGGTAAACAAGCATGTGGTCGACTCCGCCCATGCTGCCATAAGCATGAGGTTCCGCAATGCGGATAAAATTCTGAAAACTGAACTCGACTAATTTTTTATCACCGATAGCTTGGCGAATTTCAGCATCCATGTGAGACCTTTGGTCATACTTCCTTACGCGGCTTTCTTCGTGGAGAGTGTCACGTCCAGCAAACGATTGCTGTCTTATTTTAGACAATCGCTCCAATAGTGGTTCAGTCTGAGATGATCATCGTCGCGGATGCACCGATATAGCCGTTCAAGATTCTAAATTGTTTCCAAAATGCCCCGTGATGTCATGCGTTGTCTGCGGATCGGAAATAATCCTAATAATTTTTTTAAAAATGTCTAATTTTAGACAGAAAACTCTTGTCCACCTCGCCTAGATAAACTCAGCGGAAAATTGCTCGTGTCGGCAAGCGAAAATCCGGTTACGCTACGCTCTCTGTTAGGTAGCATAAATTTTTACATTAGAAGGTAGGAAAAGAAACGGTGGAAATTAAAGAAGACACAGAAATATCTCACCAGCATATGTGTTTTTTATGCTGCCGACCCTACGAAGAGGTGGAAGCAGATAAGTGCCAATACGTCAAAGATCATCGTTGGGGGAAATGTCCTCCGTGCGAAGAGAGATTTGTCGTTAATATTTTAGTTAATGACGTTCCACTTCTTTCGGTTTAATTTTGAATCGATGAGCGCCTAGGCGAAAGATAACGCTCGGCGAAATCGGCGTACTGGGCAGCTAGCGACTTGGCCCACTTGTATTAGTAAACCTATGGCCACCTGGCTTTATAAGAAGGGACGAATGTTTGCTTTTGGGGAATTAAATCGAATCACTCATCAATGGAAACCGGTGGGTTCCATTTTCTGGAAGACCACCACGCAAAAATTTCACCGCCTTGATGATTTACCCGGCAGTTTCGTAACCAAGGAAGAAGCGATAATCTGCGCGTTACGAGCTGGCAAGATTTGGATCGACTCACAACCGCCAGTTCCGCCGGAAGGCCGCGAAGCATCGCTCGTCTGCTTCGGATAACCTTCGAATAAAGGCGGCGATTCAAATTGAGAATGATAAAAGCTGGCTAAAGTGGTCAAAGAGACAGATGCTCAAAAACTGATGCGCAAATCCGCCCGCATCATCGCGACTTCAAAAAAAATATATCGCGGTCTCCCAAAAGGCTATTTTGCGTGGGCGAACGACGCGAGGACGACCCCAAAAGCCCTATCGCGAAGATCGCTAACACCTACCGCATAGGAGCAAATATATGTCGCGGCAGAGTTGAACCGGAGAACCCAACTGTCGGTACGAAAACACGATAAAGAAAACATAATATTATTGGTTTTTCATCTCCCGCATATTGCAGTCAACCCAGTCTTTGGCGAAAATATTGGCTTCCCTTTCAGCGTCTTTGTATGTGGCAAAACTTCTCACGAAGGTCCACTTCATCCAGAGCTTAACGCGCTCCTGGCCGTTCTCGGTCCAGTTAATCTGGGCAATAGGTTTAAACCAACGCTGTCGCGAATGGCGGCGGCACCGGACCGGATCAAGAACCCTTTGTAAGCCTGTTCCATTTCTTGACGCTAAACCTACCGCCACGAGATTTCTGTCCAATAGTGAACCAGCTTTTTTAAAAAATTCGATAGCGAGAATGCTGCGGATACTGTGGGGATGGACGCTAAAGGCTAGGAATATCTATTTCCCCGATTTCTCGAAGGGACCGACCATAATGATGTGGCAACAGCTCACAGAGCAGGCCGCAACATCCCTCACGATCAAAATGCAGATGACCAACATAGCTGGAGCCAGCGTGGTTCATGGTCAAATAGCAAAGGTTGGGGTCGATGCTTGATCGTTGGACGTTTTCGAGTATTCCAATCTCGCCGACCGGATAAGTATTGTCCTCTCCGAATGTCCATTTCCAGTGCGGTGGCCAAAGAGGAACCCATCCATGCGACATACAATCATGGTTTCGTAGTTCCATAGTGGTTAGAGGCTACCACTTCTGTTGGATAATGATAGCGAGATTGGAACAGTCGGATTCTGACACGTTCGCTGCTTCGTCAGTGAAGCCAAGTCACTGTCGTGATAGTGCGCCGTGGGAATAAAAAGGCGACTAGGTCGCCGTTTACACCTATACGCTACTAAGAGTATGTTTATGCAGTGCCCCGTTATGATGCTACGCCAAGGGTAGTATTTCGCGCATGACGCGATGGCAAAGCTCTTAATCGAGACAGGAGTTTTTAGAGACGATCGCCGAAGAGCGGGCGACATATCAGCGGCTTTTATTAAAGGTAACGGAACTCTGAAGGTGACGAACAAAGGTAGTGACATATCAGGTGTTGTTAATCTGAGTTGCGCGCGGCCGTGATAGCCTTTGCGATTTCCTCAACGGCTTCGGGATAGGCTGTCGTAGCTAAGTACAGAAGTCTGTCAGCGTCTGATATATCGCAGCGAATTTCTAGTATACGTTCGAAATGATCTTCTTTGTATCTGCGAATAATGACGCCGTTATTGAGAATTGCAAATTCCCGTGAGGTCTCGTTGCACCTATCGATAAGGCAGTCATAAACGAGCAGTGACATCAGAATGGTGGCGTGCACGGCGCAGACTCATATAAAAATCGCCCACCCGTGTCAAATCGCCAATGTCAGAGAACCGGCAATTGAGAAACCATTACTTTAACCCCGGTGAATTTTCTGCAACGTTTGCCATTGTGCGATAGCCACTCGCTGGGATCGATCGCGATCATTATGTTAGCGACAATAGGCTACCACAATGTTTGCATTTGAGCGCGGTCAGTTTCACCTGCTCTGAGCACTGCGGGCAAGTTTTGTGTGATGCCCTGTTGCTGATCATCGCCCCCGCTCCAGCCAAAACCATCCCCAAGACAACGATAATGCTCACGCCCTCAACATCAATATGCGGCATGGCGTATGAACCGATCACAAGGAACACCCCGAAAACCACCATGAACAGACCAAGAAGATTGGACAGGGTACGCATAATTCACCTCATGCATTGATCGGTTTGGATTACAACCAGCGCAAAAACACCGACGCGCTGCAATTATCGATAATCCCTTGAAAACGACCCTGCATAATGGGAAATTTTTTTCTGCCATAAGGAACGCGAGGGGCTGAATGAACCTGAAAATCGTTGGTCTCCAGACTCACGAGGACGAGAGTCCTCTAGCTTTTACGGTCATGTTCGATGACTTGGACCGCGGCCGGCGCATGGTCGCAACCGTATCAGAAGCCGCCTTTTTCGACTCCGCTGCGCATCCCGATTGTGAAGGAATTGATGTAGAGCCTATGGCCTGCGGGACGGTTCACTCTGAGCAGTCGACACAGAAACTTTGGTTCGGGTCATCAAAAAATTTATCCGGGACAAAGTGAACCGGGAAAATCCAGAATCGTTTCATGTGTAACAGGGTCCGAGCCTCTTTCGAGTTTCGCGAGATCAAGCTCCGCTGGGATCTCATCAACGACCTGCCGCAGTTCAAGCCGATTTATAACGTCTCGCCCGGGCGCAAAGAAGCCGATGTACTAGCAATCGTGCGCGGAGAGCGCGGCAACGAAGGCCGGCTCATGTACTGGCCACTAATTCCGTCCCACGAAAAAAACATGAAGCTTTCCTACAGCACGATAAATGCGAAGGTCGAACGGCTGCGCGAAAGCCGCACGTATCGAAGGCTGTTGCAAAACCGCAGGTGTGTTATTCCGGTTGATGGTTTCTATGAGTTTCAGGGCGAGAAGGGTTCTAAGATACCATGGTTTGTCTATCTCAAATCGAAAGAGCCTTTTTCACTTGCCGGACTTTGGGATAGCTGGAAGAAACCGGACGGCGGCATTCTCGATTCATTCACCATCATCACGCTGCCGGCCAACGACTTCATGCGGCCGATCCACGACAGAATACCGGCGATTTTACATCCTGATGATGAAGAGACCTGGCTTAACTGCACGGGCAATCCTTTTGAAAAGGTCGAGCCTTTGCTCGTGCCGTTTCCCTCCGATGAAATGGCGGCGCATGTCACTACTACGGGGGTCAACAATTCCAGGTATAACGAGCCGGATTGCGGAGCACCGGTCGGGGATTGAACGCTGGCGAATGGACGAATCCTTTCTTTGTACAATCGCCACGCAACCGTTTTCCGTCCCGGGAGGATGCTACGAAGCCCATTGAAGTGGATGTGGTGGTGGAGGTTCCGCGCGGCAGCTTTCTCAAGCGCGGGTCTACGGGCCGGGTCGATTTCATCTCGCCTCTGCCGTGCCCTTTTAACTACGGCTCGGTGCCGCAGTACCTGGGCCTGGAAGGCGATTTACTGGACGCGGTGGTGCTGGGTCCGCGATTGCCCTTCGGTAGTCAGGTGCGGGTGAAAGCGTGGGGTGCCGTGACCCTCACCGATCATGGGATGAGCGACGACAAGCTAATTTGCAGCAGTCGGCCGCTGGTCCCCGCAGAACGCCGCAGGGTGCTTCGCTTTTTCCACTTCTATTCAAAGTGCAAAGGTATACTCAATTTCTGCCGACGTCGCCCTGGGCGCAATGGTTGCGACGGCTGGCGCGAGGCGGAACAGGCGATCTCGCGCGCGTGCCCGCGAACAGCAACCTGGCAAGGGCCGTCGGTTAAGTTCTAAACGCCCGTGCGAAATCCAAACGCGCAATTGTCCCTTGAAAAAGTCCAAATGTTCGGTAACAACCACGTACAGCAACAGTATAGAGGCTACACCGTTTGCGGTAGCGCCGAGTCGGTACATACGATAGCGGCCTTTATTTCGCTCACGCAAGCGTGCTGCTCACGCTGCGAATATGGTTTGTGTAGAAGCCTACCGTGATCAAGATCACCTTTTCAGATTCGACGACGAGGATGAGGCGCGATTGGTCGGGCTATTCCTGGCCGAGCTCGCCGTCGACCACTTTTGTTCCACCGCCGGCGTATTACCTCACTCCGATGAACATCGGCTGGGCCGTTGACATCCTGCGGCGCGCGGCTGATGAGTGCAATAAGAGAGATTCGCCGGCTAAAGCTTTATGAAGCACTCGATTATCTGGAGCAGACAGTCGAGCCAACGTGGCTTGTTAAACGTTATCGGCGCCAACTATCAGGGGACCGGCGCAACGAACGAGACAAGGAACAGCTCCGTGAAGCTCTTCGAATCGCGACACGCGGCATTCAACAGGTGTGCGCTGCGCTGCTCGTGGACAAGCTGAATGAGCTTGCCGTTCGCTTCCGGAAAAACAAGGCCGAGATCGTAGGTTGCGTTAGATCCTGGCAAGCACCGCTGTCATATTGCCGGTCCCGACCGGGATGTGATCACCGGGATAAATATTTAGGATTTGTTTAGGTGGCTGCGTAACGTTCTTTTTCATCTACGTATGCGATGCCTGCGGATCCTCCCATGGCATGGCTCTACAATTATTTATGCGCGGAAGTTTTTGACCATCAGGCCCAAATATTTTTATTCGTGTTGGGGGCCATGCGACGAGGTGCAGAGATGCGCATCGACGTGGTGAAACTCTCAACGAGCCCGGTAGCTGACTGGTCGGTATCCAAAACGGCGGCGGAATTCTCCACGGCAGCATGGCTGGAGAAATCAACATCCAAATTTTGTTTTTGTGGTCGCACATTTTTGTTTCGTCCCGAAATCCGCTAGGGCCCACAGCCGCCGGTGCTCGGCCATTTCATCGTCGTCCATGTTCATCCTATTATTATGGACGGGAATGGTCGTATCGGCCGGTTCCTCACGCATGTGATGCTGCGGCAGGCGGATACCGGTGGGGGGCGACCGAGCATTCGGAAAAATGTTGGGCAATTCAATGATCCAAAGAGCGCGCGAGCTCAACTAAGTCATGATCGATCGAATGGCAAGTTCTTAGCCATGGATTCAGAAAAGTCGATGACAGATGTCACTTCCGGCCAGCGGTCGTCGTGTTAATATCGTGTTAACGATCCTCACTTGAGTTGAAATCCCAAATCATTGGTCTAGAATAGGGGTTAGGGAAATGGTCACCTTCTGAATAGTCTTCTCGTCTTCACAACACTAATTACTATTTGTTTCCTCACGTAAGCGTGGCGGGGTGTGCTGACCTCGCTAATGCTATATTAAGCAAGACTTTGGCGAATCTGGGACTGTTTCGAGTCAGCAGGTAGACGAGGAGGGTAGCGGAATTGTCCCGTCGCTGCAATAAAATCGGTTACGACCGCGCCCTCGGCTGCATTGATTGTCCTTGCGCTCGATCAATAACAATATTTAAATAGGAAGTCGCCCGCTATGTTACTCGATCGCATCGAGCTTTTCGCTAATGTCGCCAAACATCAAAACCTCGGAAAAACCGCCCGCCAGATGCACGTCAGTGCGTCTTCGGTTTGCCAGCGGCTCAAAAGTCTCGAGAATGAATTCGGCGCCAAACTATATAAAAAAAATAAACAGGGTATCGAACTAACAGGGGCGGGACAGCTTTTTCTAGGAACTGCAAATGAGATGTTGACTCAGCTTGAAACTCTGAGGAAAACATTGCATCCATCAGAAGTAGCGTGTCAAACATTGATTGTTGGTGGAAGTTATAATCCTTCCGTGAAGTATTTACCTGAAGCGATAGCGGCTTTCCAAAAAAAACATCCTAATATCGAAGTGCGATTTCTAACATATGATGGACCGCGTATTGAACAATTGGTTCGAGACGCTGATGTTGATATCGCTATTCTCCACAGCCCGTCTAAATCTCCCGATTTAAATATGGAGCATTTTGCCGATGACCATCTCACGTTTTTCGCTCATCCGACACACTGGTTGGCGAAAAAGAAAATTTTAGATTTAGTTAATCTTACAGATATTCCGATAATTGTCAGAGATGGATTAGATGCCACGGACAAAATGCTTAAAGAGATCAAGCGCCAAGGTGTGATACCTAACATAACTTTGCGATGTGTATCCCTCGACGCCGTCAAAGCGGCTGTCCGGAAAAAAACGGGGCTAGGGATATTATTTTACAATCTCGTTCAGGAGGGTATTAAAAGAAAAGATTTCAAAGCTCTGCACTTTCCGAGTTTACCAAAAATCGTAGAAAGTAGCTACATCGTGTATAGCAAAAAAAAGCCAATGTCATCCGCTAGCAATAATTTTCTTACCTTACTGAGGTCTATGAAAGCGCGAAAAAACAAATTCTCGATCAGTTCGTAACGGTAATACAGCAATAAGAATCGACCATTCTAGGTTATTACCGTCCCTGCCGATAAGCACCGAAACAGTTGCGATTGAAAACGGAACCAGCGAGAGAAGTGACCGTCACGTCACTGATGCGCTGTGTTTGCCCATTCGACCAAATCAATTTTTAGCATACCTCTAGCGCGTTCCTTCGCCGAGAACGCAAGTTTTGCGTCTATTGAACTGTTTTTTTCTGAAGGCACTGGATGCAGGTGCCGCCACGGAGAGCCCGGGCGAACCCAAGCGAACCTTTTAGAGTAAGAAGACGAGCAGTTACGAGGTGCCTGAATGGCATTCTAAATTAAGCTATGACTTAAGATAGGAATTTAGAAAAAACGAAGTATGCGATCACTTCAAAGAAGGGGCAGAGTTAGCTATCAATAGTAAACGCAGTTGCGAGTCTGGTTTCGGATTTTGGAAGAGAGTTTCTTACCTTTCGCAGTGGCCCCTTAATCAGAAGCTTATGCACGCATCGGGGAGATGGCTGTCTCGAATCAAGGTGTATTTGGGAATCGTGCCCGCGGAGCGGAAGCCTAGAAAAATCTGCAGGCAGATGATTGCACGCTTGGATCAGTTCGACATTCGCTACCGAAGAAAGCCATAACAGCTAAATTATTTGAGTGACCGTGGTTTTAGCCATTTTATCTATAAAAAATAATCATAGCGCGACGCCCTATCACAGATTCGGCGCCATCGAAGATTCTTGTGCGATGTATCAGGATGAGCAACGTGCGCGCCCGGCGCGAAAGTCCGGACTAATCTTTGATCATCGCGCCTTATTTGGTTTCTGGCGGAATCGGTAGCACGTGGCTCTTGGACGACTGTACTGCTGATGATCGTATGGTTGAATGGCTGTTCTTATCTGAAGTGACTAACGTACAGGGAATGGATGAAATAATTGTATGAAGGTAAGCAACGGAGAAGTTAGCGCTCTTTTTGCGGGAGACTTTGGCGAAGGACCCTCAACGAGCTGATTAGGCTCCTGTGGATCTGGTGCGTCAGATTAACCAACCCCGGTGCAGATTTTGGCCGTTTCAGACGGCGAATTTTAATTCGCTCTTAATCGCGGGTTAACACCGTCCGTTCATGGTCAAAGGCAAGGTTATCTCAGCTTAGCGGCGAATTCGATCAGTTCTCGACTGAACCGATGAAGACATTTTTAATTACTTGGACGTTGGGAGTCTGCTTGTTGGCCGTTGGGTGCTCGACGACGGCCTCGAAGTCCGGCGAGACAGTGGGAGATGAAAAAGTTTCAACCGCGACCGCTTATTTAAGAGAAAGCGCAAAAGCGAACAACGACCTCGAGCGCTTGGCGGCTCTTTGGGAGAAGCGCAAAAAGGAGAGCAACGGTAGCGAGTACCCAGTCGGTCCGGGCGATGTCATCGAGGTCAACGTGGCCGGCGTGGAAGAGATCAAGAATCTCACCCAGCGGATCACCGGGGATGGCACTCTGGTGCTGCCCTTCGTCGGCATGCTCCAGGTGAACGGTATGACGGATGAGACGTTGCGCGCCGAGATCCGTCGCCGGCTCGAGACAAACTACGTGCGCAATCCGCAGGTGAGCCTGTTCGTCAAGGAATTTCGCAGCCGCCAGGTCGCCGTCATCGGCGCCGTGCAAAAACCGGGACTCTATAATCTCACCAGTTCGGCCGACACGATCCTTAGCATGATTTCGCAAGCCGGCGGCACGACCGCGGGGGCAGCCGAGCGCATACTGTTTATACCTGCCGAGCCGGCCGAACCCGACAAAGCAAAAGAAGTCATTTCGGCGATGCCGATACAGATGCTGAGTCAGAATCCGTCGCCGCTGATTCTCAAGAATACCGAGCCCTTGGTTATTGCCCTCAATGGTGTCAATCGAACCGGCCAAGAGATTTATTTGAACATGCCGGCGCGCCCCGGCGATATCGTAATGATTCCCGGAGCAGGGGAAGTATTGGTGCAGGGTTGGATTGAAAAGCCTGGAGCCTACAAGATCACACCGGGGCTAACTCTGTTAGGAGTAGTTGCCGCCGCCGGTGGCCTGAGCTTTCCGGCCGATGCCGCTGCCGTGGAATTAATTCGCACCAACCCGTCCGGGAACAAGTCGAAAATGATCGCTGATCTCGATGCGATTAAAAACGGCGCCAGTCCCGATCTTACATTGCGTGAAGGCGACGTGGTCAACGTCGTTTCGTCAAGCCCGAAACTATTCGCTTGGGGATTTTATCGGTTCTTTACGACCGTGGTTAACGTCGGAGCGAGCGCAAGTTTTCCGATTCAATAGGCGCATGCGACGTGAAATAGATCGTTCATGAAGGAAGTCCTGCCAACATCAGCGCGGCGCGTCGTTTTCCTCGAACAGGACGATGGGGTGCGTGACAGCCGTCGCTCAGAACCGGTCGGCGAGGCGCCCAGCTTTCGCGACTATTGGCAGGTCGTGAGAAAGCACCAGTGGAAGATCCTCGCCTGTTTTGCCCTCGCGGTGATCACGAGCGGCGTGATCGCGTTCACCGCCACGCCGATCTACGTCGCCAGGGCGACCTTGATGATCGAGCGCAAAACGCCCCAGGTCGTGAAGATCCAACAAGTGGTTGGCGAAACCGAGGAAGGCGATGAGAGCAGCTTTTATGCGAGCCAATACCAGGTCCTGCAAAGCCGGAGCCTCGCCGCCGAGGTCATCAAGGCGCAAAAACTCGATAGAGACGCAAAGTTTCTCAAGCAAAGCACTTTTTCGATCGGAAAGATCCTGTCCATCCCCATCGCCTGGTTCAATACCCTATTGCCGCAAGTTGCGCCAATCTCTGCGCCGTCGTCCATCGGGGGAGTCGATTCGGGGATCATCAACACTTATACCGGCATGGTCAGCGTCGATCCGGTCAAACGCAGCCGGATTGTCACGGTCGGCATCAGTTCGCCCGATCCTGAGCTGGCCACGCGCATCGCCAACGCGCATGTCGCGGCCTATATCCAGTACGGTTTCAAGCTCAAGAGCCAGGCCAATGAAGAAGCACGAAAATTCCTGGAAACAAAACTCGGCGAATTAAAAAACCGAGTTGAAAAGTCGGAAATGACTCTAAACCAGTTTCGCCGCGGCAAAGGAATCATTTCGCTGGACGATAAGGAAAATATCGTGGTCGAGCGCCTGGCCGATCTCAACAGACGCCTCACCGAAGCGGAAGCCGAGCGCATCGGCTTCGAAGCCCAGGCGCGATTGATCAAAAGCCGCCAGTACGATTCGCTTCCCGCGGTGATCGGTAACGGGCTGATTCAGAGTCTCAGGGGACAGATCGTGCAGCTCGAAGCGGAGCAGGCCAAGCTGAGCGAGCAGTATCTGCCGGGCTATCCCCGGTTGGCCCAGGTCAAGGCCCAACTCGAAGAGTCTAGAACCCGCCTCGGACAACAGATCAAGAACGTCGTCGAAGGCATCAACTCGGCTTACTTTGCGTCGGTCGGAAAAGAAAAGGATCTGCGCGGGCAGATGGATAAGCAGAAGTCCGAGACCTTCGCCCTCAAGGACGCCTCCGTGCAGTACGCGATTCTGGCGCGCGAGGCCAATACCAACAAGCAACTCTACGATAGCGTGCAGGAGCGGTTCAGAGAAATTTCCGTGGCCGGCGAGTTGCCATCCTCCAACGTATCGATCGTCGACCGCGCCGAGATACCACGAGTTCCGGCGAAACCGAATAAGCGTTTGAACCTCATGCTAGGCGCGCTCTTGGGACTGTTCGGCGGTTTGGGGCTGGCGCTGCTCCTGGAACATCTCGACAATACAATGCACCTGCCGGAAGAGAGCGAGCGCTATTTGGGCGTGCCCTGTCTCGCCTTGGTGCCAGACGTGTTCACGCTGCCGCGTGGCTTGGCGCATCCCCAATCATCGCTGGTGCGCCGGCTGGTACAAAGAGAAGCCAAGCTCTGCCTGCCGCGCAAGAATTTTGCCGCCAATGACCGCCGGCTCTCATTGATCTCCGAGGTCTATCACAAGCTGCGCATGGCGATCCTGATGTCCAGGGCCGATGAATCGCCCAAGACGCTGCTATTTACCAGCAGCACGCCCGGAGAGGGCAAGACGACGACACTGACCAACACGGCGATCATGTTCGCGCGCATGGGCAGCCGCGTTCTGGTGCTCGATGCTGATCTGCGCCAGCCGAGCTGCTTGAGAGCTTTAGGGGTCGAGAGCGATAGCGGCCTGGCCGATTATCTGGCGAATCTTGCGCCTCTGGATCAGGTGATCCAGCCGACCTCCATTCCCAATCTCTCGGTGTTGGGGGCGGGTTCGTTGCCGCCCAGCCCGACGGAACTGTTGGGCTCAAAAAAGATGTCCGAGACCCTCGAGTACCTAAAAGAACGCTATGATTATGTCTTTATCGATTCGCCGCCGGTGATTCCGGTGAGCGATGCGGTGGTGCTGTCGACGATCGTCGACGGCTTGATTTTCGTGGTGCGCGGGCAGATGACTCCGAAACCGATCGTCAGGGATGCGCTTGCACAGCTCGGCAACCGGAAATCGAAGATCCTTGGCCTGGTGCTCAATCGGGTCAACATGAAGAGCGGCGAATATCGCAACTACTATCATTATTACAATTCGGGAGATTATTTTCCCTCGGCGCGACTCGTGTGAACGGCCGCAAGGCCACGTCGAGCGGAAAAACGAAAATTTATGGAGAGACAACCATGCACTATTTGATTACCGGCGGGGCGGGATTTATCGGCTGCCATCTCGCCGAAAGACTCTTGAGCGCGGGCCATTCAGTGACCGTGATCGACGACCTCTGCACCGGCTCGATTCAAAATATCGAGCGGCTGAAAGGCCGGCGCGGGTTTCGCTATATCGTCGAGTCGATTTTCAATCGTCATTTGTTGGCGGAGCTGATCGATGACGCCGACGCGGTATTTCACCTGGCGGCTTCCGTCGGCGTGCGGCTAATCGTCGAGAGTCCGGTGCGAACCATCGAGAACAACGTCAAGGGCACCGAGGCGGTGTTGGAGTTTGCCGGCAAGAAGAAAAAGAAAGTGCTGATCACCAGCACCTCGGAGGTTTACGGCAAATCGACCAAGATTCCTTTCTGTGAAGACGATGACCTGGTCATGGGCGGCACGCAAAAAGGGCGCTGGAGCTATGCCTGCTCGAAGGCCATCGACGAGTTTCTCGCGCTGGCCTACTGGAAGGAAAGAGATTTGCCGGTCGTGATCGTGCGCCTGTTCAATACCGTCGGCCCGCGCCAGACCGGCCGCTACGGCATGGTGCTGCCCAACTTCGTGCGCGCGGCGCTCGCGGGCGAACCGCTGACGGTTTTCGGCGATGGCAAGCAGTCGCGCTGTTTTTGTCACGTCAACGACACCGTGGGAGCGCTGGCGAAACTGATCGAGCATCCTCAGGCGGTGGGTGAGATCTTCAACGTCGGCAGCGAGGAGGAGATCTCCATCGGCAAGCTCGCCCGACTGGTCAAGTTAATGACGCACAGCGCGTCGCCGATTCAATATATTCCCTACGACCAGGCCTACGAAGCGGGCTTCGAAGATATGCAGAGGCGGGTGCCGGACACCAGCAAACTAAAAAATCTGGTGGGTTTTCGGATCACCCATGATACGCGGCAGGTCGTGCAAAGTGTGATCGACTATTTCAGCGCGCCGCTAAAACCCCGCCGCACCAATAAGGCGCCGGCGACGCTCGAGGCGAGGGTTTAGCAACGTTGATGGCGGAGTTCCAAAGGTTCAAATCATTCCAGCGTGCAAACGTGTTGAACGGAGCACAGCGGTTGAACGGCTTGAACGACGAGTCATCGGGTCGGAGATGACGGATGTTTTCAGTTTGGGATAACACACTGATATTTTTGGCAGCGGCGACTTCCTTGCTGTTGACGCTCGGGTGCGTGCCGGCGGTGAGGCGTCTCGCGGTGCATTGGGGTTGTGTCGCGCTGCCGAAAAAAGATCGCTGGCACTCGCGCCCGACTCCGACTCTCGGCGGGGTGGCGTTCTACGCCGGTTTTGTCGCGACGGCTGCGCTTTTCTCTCCGAGTCTCACATCGGCCCTGCCGTTTTTGCTGGTCGTCACTCTGATGTTCCTGGTCGGCATCTACGACGACCTGCACCGGCTCAATCCAGCAACCAAACTCATCGGCCAGATCGCCAGCGCGGCCGTTGCCATCTACTTTGACTACCGACTGTACGTTTTTGGCTGGGCTCCGCTTGATGCATTACTAAGCGCGGTCTGGATTGTTGGCCTGACCAACGCGGTTAATTTACTCGACAACATGGACGGGCTGGCGGGCGGCATCGGCTTGATCGCAGCGCTCTATCTGGCGTTGCTTTTTCACCAACAAGGCGACGTCACCTATACGGTCATCGCTCTGGCGCTCGCCGGCGCGGTGGGCGGCTTTCTGTTTCATAATTTTTACCCGGCTTCGCTGTTCATGGGTGATGCCGGCAGTCTGTTTTTGGGCGCTTCCCTAAGTATCCTAACGGTTCACGCCAACGGCGAAGCCTCTAACATATTGTCCTTGGTCGCGGTGCCCACTTGCATCTTGCTGGTGCCGATCCTCGACACCACGCTGGTCACGGTCACTCGCTTGCTGCGCGGCCAGCCGATTTCCCAGGGCGGCAAGGACCATTCATCGCATCGTCTGGTTACTCTCGGGTTGAGCGAACCCAATGCCGTCGTACTGCTCTATTTGATGGCAATAGTCGCCGGGGCGACCGCGATATTCATCGAAGGATATTCTCATGGCCTTAGTTTAGCGATTTTGCCTCTGGTGTTGATCGTGTTTACACTTTTCACCGCCTATCTGGCCCAGGTCGAGGTGGTGTCGGCGGACGAGGCGCGTCGCCGCGCAACCGAAAAGAAATTTACCATGCTGCTGTCAACCCTCACGTACAAGCGGCGGCTCGTGCAGGTCTTGCTCGACATGGCGGTGATTTCTACCGCTTATTATCTTGCCTTTGCGCTGCGTTTTGAATTTCACCTCAATCAGTTTCAACTCAATTTATTCGTCGATTCGCTGCCGGTCGTCTTGATTGCCTCGTATTCGGCATTTTTTCTTTTCGGTAATTATCGGGGCCTGTGGCGTTACACCGGTATCGAAGATTTAGTTAGCATCGCCAAGGCGGTAATGTGCGCGACGCTGTTTTCTATGGCCGGCTTGCTAGCGGTTTACGGGTTCGACGGCTACTCGCGCATCGTTATGGTTGTTTACGGTGTAGCTGTTGTTCGTTGGCGTCGCCGGCAGCCGTCTGTCGTTCCGCCTGTTCGCTTCGCTCATCCATCGCTCGAGGAAACAAAAGGTTCCCGTGCTCATCTACGGCGCCGGCGACGGCGGCGAAGTGGTGCTGCGCGAGTGCCGCAAGAACGACCAGGTGGAATACCAGCCGGTCGGCTTCCTGGACGACGATCCGTGAAGCAAGGTCGCTCCGTCGCGGGGCTACGAATTTTCGGCGGTGCGGACAAACTGGCCGAAATCCTACAACGCGAAAAAGTGGCAGGCTGCATCATCTCTTCGCCGGTATCTTGGCGAATGGGCACGCCGAGCAGATCCGCACTGTATGCGAGGAACAAGGACTGTGGGTCAAGCAATTGCGGTTGAATTTGTCGAACAGGACGCTGGCGAAACTATGACCGAAAATTTACCGTCACAACTTGCCGTCGTCGGCTTAGGGTATGTGGGACTTCCATTGGCGACAGCCTTTAGCCAGGTTTTGCCGACTATCGGCTTTGACATCAATCAGGAGCGCATCACTGAGCTGAAAAAGGGTCTGGATCGCAATGGTGAAATGACCGAGGCCGACTTGACCGCTGCGCCCCTGGAGATGACTGCAGACCCGGCGCAACTGCAAGCGCGCCGGACTGATCATCGTCGCGGTGCCGACGCCGGTCGACAAGGCGAAGCAGCCGGATCTCAGCGCCGCTGGTCGAGGCCAGCCGCTTGATCGGAAAAAACCTGGCCCGCGGCACCATCGTCGTTTACGAATCGACGGTCTATCCGGGCTGCACCGAAGAGATCTGCGTTCCCATCCTGGAGCGCGAGTCGAAGCTGCAATACGGCAGCGATTTCAAAGTCGGTTATTCGCCGGAACGCATCAACCCCGGCGACACCGAGCATACCTTTGAAAACGTCATGAAAATCGTCTCGGGACAGGACCCGGAAACCGCCGAGGTATTGGCCCAGACGTACGGACTCGTGGTGAAGGCGGGGATTCACAAGGCGCCGAGCATTCGCGTCGCCGAAGCGGCCAAAGTCATTGAAAACATCCAGCGCGATCTCAATATCGCGCTGATGAACGAACTGGCGGTGCTGTTTCATCGCATGGATTTGGATAGCGCGGCGGTCTTCAAGGCGGCGCGCAGCAAATGGAATTTTTTACCCTTCGAGCCGGGTCTTGTCGGCGGTCACTGCATACCCGTGGATCCCTATTATCTGACGCATAAAGCCCAGGAGATCGATTATCACCCCGACGTGATCCTCGCCGGCCGGCGCATCAATGACTCCATGGGACGCTACGTCGCCCAGGAAACCATCCGGCTGCTGATCCAATCGGGTAAAGTCGTGCGCGGCGCTAAAGCGCTGGTGCTCGGCGGCGCGTTCAAGGAAAACGTCCCCGACGTGCGTAATACGCGCGTCACTGATTTGATGCGCGAGCTGGAAGAGCACGGAATTGAAGTTGCGGTCGCCGATCCCTTGGTCCGCCCAAAAGACTTGGAGCTCTTCAACGTTCGTGTCGTCGCCGATCCGTTTGGCGGCAATGAAAAATTCGACGCGGTTGTGTTGGCGGTGCCGCATAAAATTTTCCGTGACACACACGCGGAAACCTACATCGAGTTGCTGGCAAACCATGACCACCCGGCGGTATTTGTCGATCTGAAAGGCGCGATGAGCGCGCTGCGCGCGAAAAAAGATTTGCTGTACTGGAGTCTCTAAACGGTAGGAAACAAGTACGTTCAAACCGTTCAATCGCTACGCTCCGTTCAACCGATCGCTTCGCGATCTCCGTTCAAAGGTTTGAACTCAAGAATCACTCGGCTGCGATGATATTCGGGCATAGTATGAAAGTGGAACACCTCGTTTCTCCGATGAACTTGTTAATGATCACTGGGATCTTCCCGCCGGATATCGGCGGGCCCGCCACCTACGTGCCGACGATGGCGAGCGAGCTGGTCAAGCGCGGCCACAACATTACGGTTCTGACTCTCAGTGACTCCCTCGATCACGACGACCGTTCCTATCCATTCCGTGTACGACGTATCCGGCGCACTACCTTCAAGCCCTGGCGATTTGTGCGCACTGTGGCAGCCATCTTGCGCGAGGGTCGACAGGTTCAGGTGCTTTACGTTAACGGGCTTCAGCTCGAGGCGGTGGCCGCGAACTTCTTTCTGCGTAAACCGATGGTGCAAAAAATCGTCGGCGACTGGGCCTGGGAGCGGTCGACCAATAAAGGATGGATCAAAGATAATTTCGAGGAATTTCAGAAACGCGCCTACGGATTCAAAGTGGAATTGTTAAAAACCCTTCGAACGTTTTGCGTGCGTCGGGCGGATTCCCTGATTACCCCAAGCGAGTACCTGGCTCGCGCGGTTGGCAAGTGGGGTGTGACCGCGAGCAAGATTTCCATCGTCTATAACGCGGTGGAGATTCCTTCCGCGGCTCCGATTAACGTTCCGTTGACAACGCGATTCAAGATCGTGACGGTCGGCAGGCTCGTGCCATGGAAACAGATTGATCGGCTTATCGAGGCACTCGGGCAGCTTCATGACGCGGGTTTGGTAATCGTCGGTGATGGACCAGAGCGTCAGCGGCTGGAGTCGCTCACAAGAGAAAATAATTTGAATGATCGAGTGTATTTCGCGGGGCAAAAAAGCAAGCAAGAAACTTATGACCTAATGGCCGGCCTGCGATCTCTTTGTCCTGAATTCGACCTATGAAGGCTTTCCCCATGTCGTGATAGAAGCGATGGCTGCCGGATTACCGGTTGTTGCGACTGCGGTGGGTGGCACGCCGGAGTTGGTGCGAGATGGCGAAAACGGCATCTTGATATCCCCCAATGCTAGCGGAGCATTGGCGCAAACGCTCGCGAACCTAATGTCATCCAGAGACAAAAGGCAACGTTTGGTCTCCGGTATCCAGAATACCCTGCAAAGTTTTCAAGCGTCGAAAATGATCGGTAGTACCGAAGCGGTTTTGACATCCTGTGCGCCGATTCGATTACGCGCCAAGGTAATTCACGCGGGCGGATGAAAGGAAAAGAGTGTTCGGAACACTAGTGGACTGGGCGGAAAGCGCTCCGACGGCGAAGCGATTCATCCGTGGCGCAAGCTATCTCGGCCGTCGAATTATCTCGTACTGGAAGTTTTACCGGGTCTTTCGCAGGTTCCGCGACTTTACAATGATTCCAGCAATAACTTACATGAAAAACCTAGCCGTGGTGGAGAAGTATGGGGTCGTTCCCGGCATTATCGTCGAATGCGGTGTCTGGAAGGGTGGGATGATTGCCGGGATCGCCAGCATCTTGGGCCCACGAAGAGAGTACTTCCTGTTCGATAGTTTTGATGGATTACCGCAGGCAAAAGCCATCGATGGCGAAAAGGCACTGACCTGGCAGGCCGATAAAAGCTCGCCTGCCTACCACGACAACTGCAAGGCATCGGTTAACAGTGCCAAGCAAGCCATGGAGCTCGCCGGTGTCCACAGTTTTCGGGTCGTTGAAGGATGGTTCGAGGACAGCCTATCTGCTTTTACGCCGAACCAACCCATTGCCGTTCTAAGGCTCGACGCCGATTGGTACGACTCTACCCTGACCTGTCTAAGGCGTCTCTACCCCTTTGTCGCTGAGGGTGGTTTGATAATCTTGGACGATTATTACGCTTGGGACGGTTGTGCGCGGGCACTGCATGACTTCCTCTCGGAGTCATCTTTGGCCGGGCGCATCCGGCAGTATGACAACGATGTGTGCTTCCTCATTAAAAAAACCGTCAGTGGTAATCTGACAGCGCAGACGAAAATGGATCGGTATACGAAACAACCAGAGCTGGCTTCGGACATTTGCAGTAGCAACTAGAGCATCTCAATCGATAGTATCGCTAATTCGTAGTTGGATCCCGGCATGCTTTAGTTCGAGTCATGACCTACAAACTGGTGAAAAATGCTTGAACAGAGCAAACAGGAAAAGGACTATATGAATGCAGCGAATGAAACGATAAGAACTATTTCCGATAATTTTCCCCGAGTATTAGCAGAGCAGTCTTCCACTGGCGAGATGGCTGATAAATTCCGAGCTGTCTACGACGACACGTTCTTCGCAAGAGTTACACAAGATACGGTTGAATCTGCGAGAATTATCGTCCCGCTCTTATTAAAGCTTATTAGCCCTGCAAGTGTGGTTGACATTGGCTGTGGACTTGGCGCCTGGCTTAAAGTCTGCGAGGAACATCGCATAAAGATGTTTCGTGGGTTTGATGGAGACTACATAGACCGATCAAAACTGTTGGTGCAGCCGAGCTGCTTTACGGCAGTAGATCTGGCGAAGCCGATAGAAATAGACCAGCGCTTTGATCTGGCTATCTGCTTGGAAGTGGCCGAACACCTGCCAGAAGCGGCCGCTCCCGGTTTGGTCCGCATGTTAACCACTGTCGCACCTTTTGTTCTCTTTTCCGCTGCTATCCCGGGTCAGCGCGGACCGGGCCATGTGAACGAACAATGGCCCTCGTACTGGAAGGCGCTTTTCACGGAAAATGGCTTTCAAAGATTAGATCCGATAAGGCGGCACATCTGGAGAAACAGCCATGTCCAATGGTGGTATCGACAAAATCTTTTTTTGTATGCGTCGCGGGATGCGATCATTGAGTCGGAGGCATTGCGAGAGGAAGAGAGACTCGCAGAGCTTGACGTGATTTATGTTGAGTTTCTTAACCGATATAAAACTCTAAGAGGTGTATTGGGGGAGTTGCCGCGTGTTCTGAGAGAAACGATTCAGAGACGTTTGTTTGGTGAAAGACGCTCATCTAGTCACTGATTCGAGCTGTATCATGCAACATTCCGGTCGACAGTCCAGATTTGACTACTCCGCGTGGGCCATAAAAACAGACGGCATGAAGCAAGTCGTCGGTTACTCCATATCAAAAGTTCTTGTCAGAGTCCGCCGCGAAAAGTTTTTCCGGGACGTTGGAATACTAAGTGTCGCTGGCGTTTCGGGGGCGGCCCTGTCGCTAGGCCAAGGCATTTTGATCGCTCGATGGCTTCAGCCCGAACTTTACGGTTTAGTAACGCTGGTGATGAGCTATCCAAATTTTATCTTTGGTGTTTTTGATGTGCGGTCTGGTGATGCCTTGGTCAAATACCTAAGCGAGTCGTATGCTCGCAATGACCGTGAGCGGTTCTTGGCTCTGTGTAAGTTTGGCCATGTATTGGATCTCGTAATAGCGATCACGGCGTTTTTGGCCGTATCATTGACTGCTAAGTGGGCAGCTACCAATATCGCCCGACACTCCGAGATGGCTGTGCTCATCATCGTCTTTGCGGCATCATTCCTACCGTCGGCATTGACTCGCACATGTAAAGCGACATTGCACAGTCTCGGACGCTTCGCGATAGTTGGATGGACCGATATCACTATTCAAGTGTTTCGCACTGGTCTGGTATTGACTCTAGTTTTTCTCGGGTTGGGTGTGGAGGGTGTGATTTGGGGAAGCGCAATCGCGTTATTCGTCGCCGGAGTCGTTCAACTGGGTATCACATGGCGTTTGATCTACCGCCTCTACGGCAATACGCCTCTAAGGGGTCGATGGCAGGCGCTCAAGGGCCAACGCCGTGAGATATTGCGATTTCTTGCGTATAGCGACTTGACCGTTCTCATAGCTATGATTCCGCAGCAACTAGATCTACTCGTTCTCGGCTATTTTCGAGGACCACTGGACGTGAGTTATTATAAGCTTGCCAAATCCTTTGCCACTGTAACGGGATACATTTCCGCGCCGCTTGCGGCGGTCACGTATCCAGAAATAACGAAGATGTGGGGAGCGGGCGACAAAGAGTCGTTTCGTCGCCGAGTGCGGGTTCTTTTTCTAAAGATAGGTTTGCCCTTGGGTCTGGTGAGCCTGTTATCCGTCGCAGTTGTGCCGTTCGTATTGCCTGTTTTGGCAGGCGCAGCGTTTCAGAATGCAATTGTTCCGACCCAGGTGTTGCTGATTGCTTCATCTCTCGGACTGGTTTTCTTCTGGGTTAGACCTTTCTTCCTCGCTCAAGGCCACTATCGATATTGGTTTCTTTCCAGCGGCGTAGTGACTCTTTTATTTGGCGCGATTTACCCACTTGTGGTGGTGCGATTCGGGTATGTTGGTGCGGCGATTTGGTATCTGACGATGAACATTGTTGGCGCGGCTGTCGCGCTCCGGTTAGTCAAGCGCGGTATTTGAACGATGACCTCAGCTCCCAAAATCAGCGTCGTGATGCCGGCTTACAATGCCGGCGCATATATAGATGAAGCGATTAGCAGCATACTAAAACAGACGTTTCATGACTTCGAATTTATCATCATCAATGATGGCTCGTCGGATGATACGGCTTCTATCCTCAAACGATACGAGCAGTCCGATGGTCGGATACGGGTCCTTCATCAAGAAAATCAGGGGATGATCGCGGCCTTGAACCGCGGTTGCCGGTTGGCACACGGTGAGTACATCGCACGCATGGATGCAGACGATATTAGCTACGCCCATAGGCTTGAAAAACAGTTGGAATATATCGAGAGACATCCTCAAATCGGGATCTTGGGCACTTGGATCTGCAAACTCGCCGAGAACGGCCGGATGATCGGAACCTGGTGTCCGCCCCCGAATCCCAAAGTGCTCAAATGGACGCACTTCTTTGGTGTCTGCGTCGCTCATCCCTCTGTGCTTATGCGGCGCCGAATCTTAGAAGAACTTGGTTTCTACCGAAACTATGCCGTTTATACGGAGGATGTAGATCTGTGGTTGCGGGCAAGCGCAATCACGGAATTTGGCAATGTCCCAGAATTGCTCCTTAAGTATCGTGTATGGGAGGGAAGCGTAAGCCAGAACCGTCGCCAACCTGCAAGGGAATCGCATGTCCAATTACTAGCTTCTTTTATCAAGCAGTTTCTAAAGGTCGATCCTCCGATTGAAGCTGTGATCGGACTCCGGCAAACGCGAGTTGGCCCTCCGTTCGAGGATTTAAGGCAAATTCGTTTAACCGCTGCGTTAATCCAAAAACTTCACAAAAAATTCGTGAGAGAAAATGTTCTGACTCTCAATGAGCGAAGAGAGATCTCTTGGGACGCCGCTAAGAGAGTGGCATCTCTGGCGCTGCAGGCATCGCGTTTCAGCAGGCTTGGTTCGATACCAATCGTGGTGCGGGCGCTAAAGCTCGATTATCGTTTGTTGGGTACTTCCGCAGTAATGAAAGGCATGGGGCGTGTGATGCAACCATAAGCCCGGTTTTAGCCCAACGATAAAATAGTGTTCGTGTTTGAGAGACAAAAAAATCCAACAATGACAAGTAATAGCAAAGTTATATGTTTTACACTGTGGTTCCCCCACCATACCAACCCCCGTTATGCTGATCTATTCCCGAGACTTTCCTCGGTGATCGATTTTAACAAAGTGACGTTGAGCCGCCAGCGAATTATTCGTGGGCTCCAATACCGCGCTTGGAATCTCGTCAGTCATTGCTTGATTTATCCTGCCGCGCTGAAGTATTTGGCGCGCAAATACGACACACTCTTTACCGTGAGCTACGATCAGATCGCAGCATGGCCCAAACTTAAAAGTGTCGTCGTCGATATCGACGATCCGGTATTTTCGCCCGAGGAAGTCGAAGCACTCAACCTGGCGCAAGTTAAAGCAATCGTTGTCACCACCGAAAAAGCCAAAAGCATCTTCGAGCAAATGGGTGTAGTGCGCCCTATCCACGTCGTGCCCCAGGGAGTGCCTGTCGGCCAAACCGACCCGGTAAAAGTGGCGGCGATCCGTAACGACATCAAAAACGAAAATGATGTAATCCTTGGGTATCATGCTCCCACGTTGACCATGGCTGCCGACGGATCGAATCGCCGGCGGAGCGATCAGGACGATCTGGATTTCCTTTTCGGCGCCTTCGACGACGCGCGAAAATCGGAGCCGCGGCTTAAGCTTTGGCTTTTCGGTAACCCCAGCGAAGCGCTAAAAGAACACGTCGATCGGGAGCACCCATCGTCGGTAAAATTATTTGGCTATGTGCCTTTTTCAGAGATGCTGAACTATCTCGCGAACGTCGACATTGGGGTCTATCCGAGAACCTGGACGCCGCCGCCGGCGCGGTTCAGCGTGAAGATTGCGCAGTTTATGGCAAGCGGGATTCCCGTGGTTGCACGAGAGCTGGACGAGAGTTTTGTCATTACAGAAGCCCACTGTGGAATCGTGTGCAAAACGCAGCAGGATTTTGCTCAGGCGTTGGTCGAGCTCACAAGGAATAAGGAAAAACGCGCTTCACTTGGGAATGCGGGTCGAAGCTACGCGGAGACGAAGCTTGATTGGTCGGTCTTAGTGCCGATTTACAAAAAAGTTCTAATGAGCTGACGCATGAGCCTTAAAGTTTGTTTTCTCGGCAGCGCCCGTTACACTCGGCCGCTCGACGAGACCGCTGAAAAAAAATTCCTCGCGATCAGTTCTCTTGGAGAAATATTTGTTGTTGGTTTTTCCTCGAATCTTCGACCTCGAATGTTCGCCGAGCGCGCTCACTTTTATTTGCTACCCCAACTGCCATTTCCGATCTTGCGCTATCTGGAGATATTCGTTTTCGGCCAATTCCTTCTATTTGGGTTAATCGTTCGGCACCGACATTCAAGTTGTCGTTGCCCAAAGCCCTTATGAAGGATTCGTCGCCGCGTTGGCCATCAAGTGTCGCAGCTTGGTTTGGATATAAAGTGGGATTGGCGGTCGAGGTCCATGGCGATTTTGAAGAAAGTCTTTTCTTGTACCGCAAGATCCGGTTTCGATCCCTGCACCGTTTTCTGATGAAACAAGCGGCGCTCTATTCATTGGCGCAAGCCGATGTCTTGCGGGCGATTTCCATCGTCTACGACGAACCAATTGAAGCGTTGGGCTCCGGAGACGACGATTGTACAATTTCCCGCCTGGACCGATATCGAAACGTTTCTTGGAAGCTGGAAAAACAAAAACAAATGAGACCTCTCGATCCTTTATGCCGGGGTGGTGAGTCCGCTTAAAGGGATTCATTGTCTGATCGATGCGTTCTCATTCACCGCTGAGGAGTTCCGGCAGTCTCAACTACTAATTATCGGCAAAGAAGAAAACGTCGGCTATGCAGACGATCTGAGGCATCAAATCAGAAAGCTCGGGTTGGAAAATCGCGTACAGTTCCTGGCACATCAGCCTCAGTCAGAACTGGCAATTTCGGATGGCAGAAGCATCTGTTTTGGTGTTGCCGTCCATGTCTGAGGGACTGGGCCGAGTAATTATCGAAGCCATGGCAACGGTACTCCGGTTATTGGCAGTGGGTCGGCGGGATTCCGGAGTTAATCAAAGACGGTGTCAACGGCTTTTTGATTGCGCCAGGAGATGAGAAGCCCTGGCCGAAAAGCTCCGCTGGGTGCTCAAAAATCCCGATAAGGCTCGTGCGATGGGCCGATGCCGCGCGCGTCTTTGCGCAGCAAACTTTTTCGACGGAGGACTATGTGAAGGGTTATCGCCAGATTTTTCAGCTCGGTCTGCCGACGTTAGAGCAGGGGGAGCATGCGGCTTCTAGTCTTTAATCTGGCGACCGATGCGGATGATACGGTGTTGGGCTTTACCACGTCCTGGATTCGTGCATTGGCGGAGCGAGTCGAGTTCGTTCACGTCGTGACCATGCGTGTTGGACGGCTTGCGCTGCCGGGGAATGTGCGAGTTCATTCCCTCGGCAAGGAAAAAGGCTACAGTGAACTGCGGCGGCTTTGGGAGTTCTACAAAATACTCGCCCGGATTCTGCGAGGAGATCGCGTTGATGCATGTTTTTCCCACATGAACCCTCTTTTTACCGTTCTCGCTGGGCCTATTCTAAAAACTAGGAAGATCCCCATATTTACGTGGTACGCCCATTCAAAAGTAACGCGAATGCTGAAGATTGCCCATTGGTTCTCGTTTCAAATGATTTCTAGCTTGTCATCCGCCTATCGCTACAGGCACGACAAGCTTGTTGCGGTCGGGCAAGGGATCGATACCGAGTTGTTTTGTCCGGACGCGAACGTAGAGAAGGTCGATTGTCCGATTATTCTTTGTGTGGGACGCCTGTCTCCAGTTAAGGATCACCCAACGCTTATCAGAGCGGCGTGGTGCCTGCGGCAAGTATGGACCGAGCCTTTTCGAGTGATCATTCTCGGGGACAACGCTACTGCGCGGGATAGGGAGTATGTGCGATCGCTTCACCAACAAGTTAAGGAATTAAACCTGGAGGATATTGTTGCCTTCGAATCGGCCGTGCCGCTCAATAAACTCCCCGCTTGGTATCGCCGGGCTACCGTCTACGTGAACATGACACCGACCGGTTCAGGCGACAAAGTTGCCTGGGAAGCGATGGCCTGCGGTCTTATGTCTGTTGTTGCCAATGAGGGATTTAAGGATACTTTGGGCATCTACGCGGATCGCTGTGTCTACGATTACGGCAACGCGGAATCGATTGACGGATCGACTCGAGTGGGCGCTATCGCTCCCAGATAGCGAAAGGACTGCGATCGGTGGGTATTTTCGCAAACAGGTCGAAGCCAACCATGGTCTCAGCCGGCTCGCGCAAAAGCTTGTGAGTTTGTTTGATGCGGCACTTCCCGGCAATGATTCTTGTTGCCAGGGTGTGGCTAACCCGGATGCGCTGAGGCCAAAAGATGTTTAGGGTCGCACAAGCCGATTCTGGTGAGCGGTATGTGCCGGTTTTGATAAGGCACAACCGGGGCGCGTTTAGTGTATGGACCGCCGCGCTGGCGTTAATATTGGGATTGATTGCTTTTGAATCGCAGCAGGAGTGGTTGCTATCTTGGTTCCAAGCGATCGCTCTCTTGGCAATCGGTTCCGCTTTTATTCTTACCTTGAATACTTGGAGAGATCCGTTCAATCCGCTTTGCTTGATTATTGCAGCCGGGTTTGTTCGTTTTCTAGTGCCCGGGGCTTTGATTCTGAGCGACGTGGAACTTTCGGAGGATGTGAGCGCGGTGTTCAACTCGCTGAAACTGTCAGATTACGATTGGCAGTGGGGATGGTCTCTTGCACTCATGGGACTTTCCGGTGTCGTCCTCGGGTGGCTCTTAGTTCAGGGCGAAGTTGTCGAGAAAGCACGCCTCAAACTGCAGGTTGTCGGCAACGGTTGGGCAGCCGGTCTTGTTGGATGTTTCATTGGGGCTCTTGCGCTAGTTGCATTCGTAATTTCGAATGCGTCGTTAGGTGTCATCCTGACGGGCGGATTTCGTGGAACGGTCATTCAAGTGGGCAGCGGCAAGTTTTTTTTCCTGGCCTATATGCTCATAGCGGGAAGCGCGCTTCTCACCTGCGATTTTTTGAACAAAGGACGGGGCTGGATCTCATTGGCTCCTGTTTTGATAGCGGGATTGTTGTATGGCGTGCTTGGCGGGCGAGCTCGATCCATGACCCCAATCGCGGCGGGACTCCTTTTACTTTGGTATTTTAAGCGCGATCGGGCGTCGTGGCCAAAAATAAAAATTGCCATGCGCTATGTTGTATTGTTGCCGGTGGTCATTGCCGGCGCACTCTGGTTGTCCTATGTGGGCCTGCTTTATCGGGGAGAATTTGGCGCCAAGGCGATTTCGGAAGCGCTGTCGGTGCATCGATTTTGGCAGCATCTTCAGAGCAGTATCTTCACGGATTTGGGCCAGTTGCACGCGCTTGCGGGTGCCGTCGCCATCGGCCCGGGCGTTCTTAACGGCGACACTTTCTATGGCGCGCTGTCCTGGCCGTTAAATTCGGTGTTGCCGATTCCAGGGCGAAGTGCCGGTGTGTTTATCGTAGAGGAGCTCGCTGGCTTTGGAAAAAACCAGGAAAGATGGGGGGTCAATGCGTCGTTAATCGGCGACGCTTACTTGAATTTCGGTCTCCCCGGCGTGGCGGTCGTGACGCTACTACTGGGAGTTGTGCTTAAGATACTTTATCTCAAATTTCGCGACGGCAGTTTGCACAGCGCGATCTATTGCTTGGCGTTGCTCAGCGCCGTGCAAGCGTTTTGGGTGTCCATCGATGTTTGGCCTCAGGCCCTGTCAACCGTGAGTTTTACGGGTTTCTTGATCTGGCTTGGAAACACAGTATTGCGAGTGACCCGCGCGCCGACTTGATAATGAGCGGAAAAGAAATTTTCTCCCCATGAAAGTTCTACATCTAATCAACACGCTTTCGGCCGGTGGCGCAGAGCTGCATCTGTTGACGCTCTGCCGTTACTTGAAGCGCCTCAACGTCGACGTCACGGTCGCGTGCTTGCGCGAACAGGTAAAAGACAGCCGCTCCCTGCGGGCCGACTTTGAACGGGACAATATTCCAATACTCAACTTGCAGGCTGATCGCCGCTACGCCTCGCTCTTCCTAAGGCGGCTGGGGCAGATCTTAAGTACGGAAAAGCCGGATATCCTGCACACCCACTTGCCGCGCGCCGATTTCGCCGGCGGCTTTGCCAGGATTGTCGATCCTGGCCTAATTTGGGTTTGCTCGGTTCACGCGATCTATAGCGAAGACTGGTCAGGGCGATGGAGTTTGCCGCTGTTCAATTTACTGTGGCGGCGCGCCGACGCGATGTTATGTATTTCGCACGCGGTGCGAGATTGGCTGGTGGGTCGCGGCATGCCTGAAGATAAGGCTAGGGTAATTCACTACGGCATCGAATCGGACAGGTTTTCTGAATCGACAGGTCATCTGCGAGAACAGTGGGGGGCCAACGACAAGGTTGTCATCGGCTCCATCGGCCGGCTGGAGCCGCGCAAGAACCATGACTGCCTGATCGCGGCGATGCCGCAGATCCGTCAAGCCATTCCCAATGCGCTCCTGCTGATCGCCGGCCACGATCCCTGGAATTATGGCGCGACGCTGCAACGGCAGATCGACGGACTTGGTTTGGGCGAAAACGTTCGATTGGTCGGTTTTCAAAATGACGTCGTGTCATTTCTCAGCGCCATTGACCTGTTTGCCTTCGCGACCAAGTCGGAGGGATTCGGCCAAGTGCTGGTTGAAGCGATGGCGATGAGCAAGTCCGTGGTGGCCAGCGCGATTCCGCCGCTGACGGAAATCGCACTCGATGGCGAGACTGGGCTCCTCGTCGAGCGCGATAATCCTCAGGCTTTCGCCAGTGCGTTGATTCAGCTCATAAAAGATCCCGTTGAGCGCGATCGCATGGGACGACGAGGACAGGAACGGGTGAAAAAGCTTTTTACCGCAGAGAGAATGGCGCGACAAACGTTGGCGCTCTACGAGGAAATGGAGAGATACAATCATGAGCACAAAGCCGTGGTCTGAAGCCTTCGCCGGCAACAGTGTGCTGACTGGAAATGTCGCTAAGGTCAAAGTGCTTGAAAAGCTTCATGATCACATTGCCAACGCTCCGGCAGTCGACATCCTTGATATCGGTTGTATCGGACCTCAACCTTTAGCATTTTGGGAACCGCTTCTTAGCCGGACGGACGCGCGTTTCCGCCTAACCGGAATCGACGTTGATGGGATCGAGAAAGCGCGCGAGATGGTGGCGCGACGCGGATGGTCACTTTCGGTCACCTTGCGTCAAGGCAGCGGCTACGATCTCGAAAGCCTTTTCACGGCGAATTCCTTCGATATCGTCGTCGCGACCCAAGTCCTCGAACACGTGGCCCGGATCATTCCGTTTATGCGGCAAGTAGAAACCGTATTGAAAGCCGGCGGCGAAGCGTTTTTTACGTTGGATTCGGGGCATTGGCAACCGAGATTTGATATTCAAGCACCGGTTCGATTGGCAAAGAACATTGTCAAAAATAGCTTAGGCTCGCTCGGCAACGAGAGGCACTACGATTTGCCGTGGCTCGATCGGGAAGTAATCGCGGCATGCAACGAGGTGGGCTTGGAGGTTGTCGATTGTCGATATTACAATCTGCCCCCTCTCAAGTGGATTCACAATCATCTAATGCCCGCGGAGAAAAAAAATGCTTTTATGCGTCTTTGGCTTGAGCTCGAGGAGTTCATTAATGATGACGCGGCCGTTAGAGACAAGGTGAAAAATTACTTTCTAGTGATTTACTTGCAGGTCAGGAAGAAATCGACTGATTCAACAAGTGTGTCTAAGTTTAGGGACGATGCAGCGTCGCAAAGTTCGTCCGCGAATGGACACCCATAAATGTTCGCTAGATCTGTCGCGATTGAAAACTAGGAAAGCTGAAAAACCATGTGCGGTATTTGCGGCTGGATAGACATCGATACGCGGCGGGATTCTCCCCGGAAGCGGCCGAGTCTGGCGAAGATGAGCATGGCGATCGAGCATCGCGGCCCTGACGATTGGGGCAAGGCGGAGTTCGAAGACGCCGGCATCGCCATGACCCGGTTGAGTATTATCGATCTCAACAGCGGCCATCAGCCGATCGCCAACGAACGCCAGGATTGTTGGATCGTCTTCAACGGTGAAATTTATAATTTTAAAGAATTGCGCAAAGAACTGGAAGGCCAGGGCTATCGTTTCAAGACTCGCTCCGACACCGAGGTCGTCCTGCGCGCCTACGAAAACTGGGGCGACGAGTTCTTGCATCATCTGCGGGGCATGTTCGCGCTGGCCATCTATGACTCCCGATCCGCAGCCAGCGGCGCTGCCGAGACTCTCACCCAAGGTCCACGATTGCTGCTGGCGCGCGACCGGGTCGGCAAGAAACCGCTTTACTATTATCAGCATGACGGCCGGATCATTTTCGGCTCCGAGATTAAGGCGATCTTGGCCGACCCCTCGGTAAAAGCGCAGGTCCGCCGCAGCGTTTTGCCGTTGTATCTGAGCTACGGCTATGTACCGGCGCCCGACACATTTTTTGAAAATATCTTCGAGCTGCCGCCGGCCCATAGACTGGTGGTTGAAAATGGCGCGGTAACTGTCGATCGCTATTGGCAAGCGCCGCGGCAAAAAACTATCGAGCCTGCTCTTTCGGAGAAACAATATATCGAACGATTGCGCGAGCTGTTTGAAGAAGCCGTCAGAGTGCGGCTGGTCAGCGACGTGCCCTTGGGCGCATTCCTCAGCGGCGGGGTCGATTCGGCGGCGATTGTCGCGTTCATGTCGCGGATCATGAAACAGCCGGTCAAGACGTTTGCCATGGGCTTTAGCGATGATCCGTCGTTCAATGAGCTGGAATATGCCCGGAGGGTCGCCAAGCAATTCAAATCGGAGCATCGCGAGTTCATGGTGAGTCCGGACGCCATCGAGATGCTGCCGAAGCTGGTTTGGCATCATGATCAGCCGTTTGCCGACTCTTCGGCGATTCCCTCTTTCTTGGTCGCGCAAAAGACCCGCGAGCATGTCAAGGTCGCTCTCACCGGCGACGGCGGCGATGAATTATTCGCCGGTTATGAGCGTTTCGTCGCCGCGCGCTTGGCGGAAAATTATCGCCGCGCGCCCGCGCTGTTGCGCAACGCGGCGAAACAAACTCTTGACCTCATGCCGGAAGCGACGACCTACCGCAGCTTCGTCCGGCGCGCGCGCCGATTTGTCGACAGCGCGGCGTTGCCTTTATCCGAGCGTTATTTGGGCTGGGTCGGGATTTTTTCACCGACGCTAATCGGTGAACTCCTGGTGGATGACCTGGAATCGTCTCCCGTGGCGCATTTCCAGAGGTATTTCGATTCGGTTAGCGGCGATGATCTGATCGGCCAGCTGCTTTCGGTCAATATGGCGACTTATCTGCCGGGAGATCTGTTGGTTAAAACCGATCGCATGACCATGGCCAACTCGCTCGAAGCGCGCTGCCCGTTTCTCGATCAGGAACTCTTGGAGTTCGCGTCCGGCATCCCCTCGGCGCTCAAGCTCAAGGGCATGACCACGAAATATATATTGAAGGCGGCGCTTGCGGATATCCTTCCCAAAGAAATTATTCATCGAAAAAAGCATGGCTTCGGCGTGCCGGTGGGCCGGTGGTTTCGCACCAGTCTGAACAGCTATTTGCATGAGACGCTTCTGAGTCGTGAGGCATTGGCGCGCGGATACTTCCACGAACCAACCTTGCGCAGGCTCATCGCCGAGCATGAAAGCGGCAAGCGCGACCACGGACACAGGCTTTGGTCGTTGCTGACATTCGAGATTTGGCATCGAATCTTCATCGACCAGGAGAAGAGTCATTGGCTGTCCGAAACATCGAAGACAGAATCAAGATCCTTCGCATCATCGGCCGGCTGAACGTCGGCGGCCCGGCCATCCACGTCGTCAATCTAACGGCAGGTTTGAACCCGAACCGTTATCTGTCGCTGCTTGTGGCGGGGAGTGAAAATGAAGCCGAGGGTTCGATGTTGGACTTTGCGCTGGCGCACGGTGTGAAACCTACAGTCATTCCGGAAATCGTAACGGCTTTCAGCCTAGCGCCAAGAGATGGCAAAGCTTTATGGAAGTTGTACTCGTTGATGCGCAAAGAGCGGCCTCACATCGTCCACACCCATACCGCCAAGGCGGGTTTCTTGGGGCGTCTTGCCGCTCGAATGGCGGGTGTGCCGGTGGTGGTTCATACTTTTCATGGCCATGTGCTGCACGGTTACTACGGCCCGGCGAAAAATGAATTGTTGCGCCGCGTCGAACAGTCATTGGCTTGGCTTTGCGACCGACTGGTGACAGTGAGCGAGCAAGTCAAGAATGATTTGGTCGGTTACGGTATTGCAAAGGGCGAGAAAATTTCCGTCGTGCCCTTGGGCTTCGATCTGGATCCGTTCCTGAACTCTCAGGTTCAGCAGGGCGAGTTTCGACGAGAAATGGGCTTGAGCGACGAACATAAGTTGGTCGGAATTGTCGGACGAATCTTTCCTATAAAGAACCATGCACTCTTTTTGCAATCCGCCGCGTATATTGCTGCTCAAGAACCGGCGGCACGTTTTGTTGTCGTCGGCGACGGTGTCTTGCGCCCGACTTTGGAAAATCAAGCGCGGGAGCTAGGTATCGCCGATCGAGTTGTGTTCACCGGCTGGCGCACCGACCTGCCGCGTATCTGCGTTGACCTGAACGTTCTTGTCGTGTCGTCAGATAACGAAGGCACTCCGGTCTCCGCGATTGAAGCGATGGCCGCGGGTTGCCCGGTGGTCGCGACTCGTGTCGGTGGCCTGCCGGATCTGATCGAAGATCATAAGACCGGGCGGTTGGTTCCGCCGCGGGACGCTGACGCGCTCGCGTGTGCAGTCGGCGGCTTACTGCAGAGCCCGCACACCGCGGGAGAGTTGGGTAGGAACGGACAGGAGTTCGTCCGGCAGCGCTTCACGGTGCGACGTCTGCTCGACGACATGGAGCATCTCTACACCGAACTTCTCGAGGAGAAGGCGATCGCTATTCCGACGATGGAGCGGGTTCAGCCGCGGGAGAAAATAATTTGGACAGCGGGCGAATCAAAATAGTTCTGGCTATCATTTTTTAGTTAGGGGTATTCGCCTAGACAGGCCAAACAGCGCACGCGAACTAGTGGCAATATTTTGCGAATATCTTGATCACAAACAATCTTTTCGATCGAAAACGGCGGATGGTTCGTTGGGCAGAAGTAGAAAGGCCAATAACCGAACTCTCGGATAACCGATACCAGGACGGACGTTGGGGAATTTGAAAACGACCGATTCTCTTGAATACTGAATGATTAGAGTCAAGCTATGAACCCACCACCAAAACACTTGGATTTGATCTATGATGTCGGGATGCATAAAGGAGAAGATACCGACTATTACTTACAGAAGGGCTTCAGAGTCGTTGCTTTCGAAGCCAATCCAGACCTCGTGAACCTCTGCAGAACCAGGTTTGCGAAAGCAATGGACCGGAAAGAGCTGACCATAATTGAAGGGGCTATTGTGGATCCTAAGCTTCAGGCGCACGCGCCAAAGAGCATTAAGTTCTACCGTAATCGGAAAAAATCGACATGGGGAACCGTCAATGATGACTGGGCCCATAGGAATCAAATCCTGGGAACCGATAACGAGGTCATTGAAGTTGAGGTTGTCGATTTCAAAGAGTGTCTGAGACAATACGGAATTCCGTATTACATGAAAATCGATATTGAAGGCTCCGATCTTGTTTGTCTCGAATCGTTGCTCGACTTTGACATCAAACCGAATTACGTTTCGATCGAATCGGAGAAGACTGCCTTCAGGGCGCTTGAAGACCAAATCGACTTATTAGTGCAACTCGGATATGGGCAGTTCAAGTCGGTACAGCAAGAAAATATTGCATTCCAAGTATTGCCTGATCCCGCTAAAGAAGGGAAGACAATAAATTATCAGTTTCCTTCTGGTTCATCCGGCCTTTTTGGCGAAGATCTTCCAGGAAAATGGAAAACAAAGGACAGTGTTTTGAGAGAATATAAAGGAATATTTATTCTTTATCATTGTTTCGGAGACTACTCTCGTTTGAGACGGATCACCTGGGGCCGTAAGCTTACACAGGGGCTTAGATGGTTGCTGGGCAGACCCATCCCCGGTTGGCATGATATCCATTCCCGGCACTCCTCTGCGGCTCTGTAATCTTTGCAAAACCAGATCAGCGAATGCAGTTTCCGACTTACTACGGGGCCCCGGCAGCGCTTCACGGTGCGCCGTCTGCTCGGCGACATGGATCATCTCTACAGCCCATTGCTCGCGGATAAAGCGATCACGGGTCTACGACAGAAAATCTCGTTGGTTCGGAGGTAATGTGAGTCTTAGAATGCTCATAAGTGTTTTCTTGGTGCTGACCTTAAGTTCGTGTCGCCTGGTATCAGCAGAGTCGGAACCCAAAGGTGGCAGGATCGTCAACGTTAGGGATTTTGGGGCCAGAGGTGATGGGGCCGCGGATGATACAGCGGCTATTCAAGCGGCAATAAATGCTGCGAAAGCTAGGGAGACGATTTATTTTCCCTCCGGCATCTACGATGTCTCGAATTTTGTTGTCAAAAATCGTTCAGGTTTATCCTTCGCCGGAGAAGGACAGAAATCGGTAATCAGGCAGAGGGCTGGCGCGGCGCGGCTGGCCACGATCGAGGCGTCTCGCGATATCGTGATTTCCAATCTGGCGTTTGACGCAAACGGCATCGTGTCCTATGGCGGTGTGGTGTTTTATGCGGTAACGGGAGTTCGCATTGAAAATAACAGGTTCATCGACAGCGCTCCGAAACCCGTCGGTAGGACGGATCGCTACTCGTTCGTCTTTGCGCGGGGTTCAGTGCCGAGCCGCGACATAAAGATTCTGAACAATGTGATCGAGGACTTGCAGCTCGAAGTGAATCACTCGCAAAGAGTGGTGATCGAGCGAAATAGTGTGAAGCGTGCGGTTGCGACGGCCGGAATCGGCATATTTACGGTCGGAGATAAGGCGATTGCGGAGGACTATCAGATCACCAACAACATTGTGATCGATCCCGTTGGCGCGGGCTTTAGTGTTGGCATCGATCCGCCGACCGACAGCCATTGCGTGTTCCGGCGAATTACCATTGCCGACAATCAAGTCATCCGGACCAAGACAGCCGGATACGGCGTCCGCATTGGCACGCCGAATAATTCTATAGAAGACCACAGGAAATGTGTTTGAAGATCTCGTGATCAAAAACAATCGTCTACGCATCGAAGCCAACGCGCCACAACCAAGTCAGATGATCTTTGCCAACACAACGGCTACTGCGGGGATCCTCTTCAATGGACTGACCGTCAGTGGCAACAAGTTTGAAAATGAAGGGCCGGGCGGTAGGGGATACGCGATTGATCTAAGACGCATCCAAAAATCTCTTGTGGCGGACAATACCGTGAAAGGGTTCACGAGTGGCATCTCTTTGAGTGGGGAGCTGCTATCCAATGAGGTTCGTAACAATGTTGTTGAGGCGTCCGAGGTCGCCTATAGGCTAGAAGGTTCGTTGGGCGGGAATAAGACGAGTAATAACCGAATTGTCGGTAAACCCAGACAAGGATGGATGTCGTCGAATTTGCAAGCATCGGATGCGGTTGAACAATAAACGGGTTCGGCCGCGACATGCAATCGATTAGAGAAGGGGACCTCAGAATCGGAGCGATAGTCTGGCCGCGGAAGAAAAGACCCTCTAAAAACAGCACAGTTTAAGCAGCGTGACGCAAAATCATCGAGTCGCTGCTTTGTTCCAATTGAGGCTCGGCTGGGGATTTCCTAGACCGGGCCTTTTTTTCATGTCTCTGTTCCGAACTCGAGTATCTCCCGCAAAGACGCAAGGGCGCAAAGTTCGGAAGAGTTCAGAAACTCCATCCTCACCGAGTCGCAACCTTCTTGGTACGGCCACGTCCATGGGTTGAGGTTGTACCGGTTGAGGTGGTTGTGGCTGTGACGGCAGAGGATTGACCCGATTCGTTTCCAGCCACATCGAAAGCAGTTACCGTGTAGGTATAGGTAGTTCCCGAGATCAGGCTTTTGTCTGCGTAAGATGTGCTAGTGCTGTAGCTTTTCGCCACTCCATTTCTGTAAATGCGATATCGGTATACTCCAATGTTGTCGACTGACGGATTCCACGCCAGTTGTATTTCCGTACCTGAAACATACGTGGTCGTTAGAGCCGTCGGAACCGACGGCGGCATGATATCAGACGAAATAGCATACGCCGGGTTATTACTTTCACTATAGTTGATGCCTTTTTGACGTATATCAATGCTAGGTATTCCAGCTAGTCCAAACCTATTATCATAGTAAATCAGATTGTTGCTTACGTTGGTATTATCGAATCTAAAATTGGCAACGGCAGAGCTGTTGCCAAAAATGATGGCATTGACGTCGCCGAAATCGTATGAGCTATCGGGATCTTTGTAGACTACATTATTCTGGATGACTATGTTATCGAAGACATTTCCCCTGGTGGCTTGGCTGTTATCACCCGTTCCAAGACGGATCGCGCTGGCGTGGTTGCCACCGATATATTTCGTATAGACAATATGATTGTCGAGAATTCGAAAAGTTTTCATCGTCGAATAACTGCTACTGGGGGGATCTAGATGCAGGACAATGCCTCCCGCGCTCACCACGGGATCGACAATCGTATTTTTCTGAATCGTATATTCTTGTGCGGCGGTATTGTCGTTGATCGTGAAAACACCGATTCCAGAAGTCGCGACGGGTCTTACGACGGTATTGCCTTCGATGCGGACTCTAAGGCCAAAGTCGATCTCTACTTGGAGATCTTCAATTAAATTGTCAGTGATCAGAATGTCTTCGCTGGGAACGCTTCCTCGACCAAACACCCACGAGTAACGATCATATCCTCCGACCGGCTGCTTATTGCCGTCAAAAAAGTGGGTTTTCGTGATGGTGATTCGTTTGGCGTCATAAAAATTGAATCCTCCATAGGCAGTGATGCCATTGGCATCGAAACCTAATTGGGTGACGAGGATATCCGTTGAGCCGATACTCTCAAAAATGTTTGGGTAGCTTCCAGAACGTTTCAAGATGGTCAATGTCGAGCCGTCGCCTGATAGAGTCAAACCATTCCGATAGTTGATCGTTACGCCGGCGACCAAATAAGTCCCCCGAGGAAAGTAAATCGTGCTCTTGTCCGGCGCGTTGTCTATGGCTCTTTGGATCGCGGCGCTATCGTCGCCGGAATCATCCGGCAGAGCGCCATAGGTTCTTACATCGATCACCGCAGCGGCGGAAGTGTTTGCTAAACAGAGAATAAAAAAGAAGGGCGCCGATCGGCAAAGATAAAAGAGCCGTAAAGACGAAAAATATCGAGTCCAAAGTTTGAAGAGCTTTTGTTTCATTTCACAAGGAACCTTTCATCGTGTTAGCGGCCATAGTCGAACACGCGTCTCAGCTCAAGATCTCGACTGATCCAACGAGAGGGCAAGCGCCGGTTGCTATTCGGGTAATTAGAGTCGGTGAGCCTAGCGGATCATTTATGAGGCCTCGGGCGTTTCGTAACTTGTGCCTTAGAGCAGGAGTTGTGCCACGATCGTGGCGCAGTATTCTTTAGGAAAGTGGGATTGTATTTCAGCAACCACACGGTGCCCGCTAGACAATTTTGAATCTCCACCACGACGAAATTTGTTCGGTTGATGACCATAAGAAAATACGCCCACACGCTGTTCACGACTAAAGAAACAAGACTTGGCTATACGTGTCATGTAAAATGCTTCGAGACAGAAAGATTCCAAGCGACCTGACCGGTCATGCTGCAGGAAGTGAATGAAGTCTCGTTAAATCTTCTCCAGCGCTCTGCTACTTTACTGTTTGCGTGGAATTCTCGTTCAACCGTACTCGCCCAACGCGTTCCCGAACGGGAGTTAAAAAGAAAAAAAACGTCGAATTCCGGTCAACAGTAAAGGTTGTCCGCAGAGTTTCATCGAAACGGCAATCAAAATTGCGAGCGTGATGTGGAGAACTCAGGCTAATTCGAGAAGCGTGCACGGATGGCTTTGATATCCGTACTTTCACATCAAAGGTTAACCGTCTTCCGAGCAGCGGATATATCAAAAATCGAACGAAATAGTCATTGAGAGTTAGATCAACCAGTGACATAGGAAAAAAGCGGACTCGATTTGAATAACTTGTCCTTGCGGGCTTTTCGTCATGAGCATGTCCCCGGCCTTCTGGGTGTTGGGCAGAATCTAGTCTTTGGCAATTTGGTGCAACATGTTTGGAGGTTCGCGCGGGAACCGTTTTCGCTGTTCCAGGACGTCATGGGGGCCCGAGTTGGCGTTAGACAAATGAGAGCCGGAAATGAAAAATGGAATCTCGATTCAGTTCAATGTTTTTAACGGCGGCGCCGACGGCTATGCGCAGACCCATGAGAGATTTCGATCTATGAAAGACGGTTCAAGAGAATTTCAATTTTGTCGCAATCGTCGCGACCGAGTGAGGATTATGTGGCCGAACGTTTATTCGGCTAGCTTCCAGAAACCGCAATGCGGTTGCGCACTCGCTTTACTCCCGCAACGCTGCGAGCGGCTTGTTCAGCGGCAGTTTTCTGCCGTTCCGTGGCCACCCGGCCTTTGAGGACGGCGGTGCCATTGGTCATGGAAACGTCGACACCGACGATGGCGCGATTCCCGATCGCTCGGGAAACTTGCGCCGCGAGAATTTGTCTTTGGACGGCGCGATTCTCCGCCGCCGGCCAGCGGTCGTTAATCGGTGGCGCAGGAGCCTTTCTCGGCGCGGGTTTTGCTGTCGAGGAGTTTTCTGCAGCTTTCTCCGTTGGCACCGGAGACGGCAGGTCGGCGGATTTTTCGTTGTTGGGAAGGGGAAGGCTCCTGGTCCCAGAATCGCTCATTGGCGATGAAGGAACTGCGCTTTTGGGCACCGGCCGAGTTGATGGAGCTGGCGTGGTGGGTGAGGCGGGGATGTCTTGCTTCGCGACTAGCGGTGCGTTGGCGTCGGCCGGTAATCCTTGTTTTGAACCTTCGTTCCCGCTTTGCCTCCCGGTCCAGGCTGCCAGTTGGCTTTTTCCTGTCTCACTTTGCAACCATGCAGCGGCGCCGCCGAGAAGGATGAGAAGCACCAAGATTCGAACCGCCATTCGATTTCGACCCGACGGCCAAAGCCATGGCCTGCGGGCGTCGACGGTGCAGTTCAGAAACGTTTGTCTGACCATTTCGTTCACGTCGCCATCGACCAATTGAAAGCGGGAAGGTTCGTCGCGTTCGCTGGGTATTTCAAACCTGGGCGCCACCCTATCGCTGGGCGGAGGCCGGGCCTCAGAAAGATCGAGCTCTCGCGCGGCGCGGGTGATCATCTCGGGGGTAACTTCGCAGTGCGATCTGTCGGTAGCTTGCAGCGCACAATCACAAAGGACATTGACCTTCTGTGGATTGCCGCCGGTATAAGCAGCGATTTGTTGGATTGCCGCGCCACCGAATATATCGACGGCCAGGTTGCTAGCGCGAAGCCGATGCTCGACGTAGGCGGCGACGTCCTTGTCCCGCAACGGTTGAAGTTGACACACTAGGTCGGAGCAAGGTTTAAGCGAGCGCAGGCGCGGCTGGGCGAGTCGTTCCCCTAGCTCAGGTCGCCCCGCCAGGACAATTTGCAACAGATTTTCATCACCAGCGGCTGAGATGGCGCTAAAGAAATTGTGTAGTACGTATTCAAGGGTCTCATCGCGCAGACGTTGCGCGTTGTCGATGATCAAACAAATGATATGACCTTGGTCCAGTTGGGAGCGCAAAATGGCTTTGCAGCGTTGCATCATCGAAAGTCCGCCCCGGGTATCGCCGGCGCCTTCCAGATGACTGAGAACAAGTCGAAGCAAATCCGTAAAATTCACCTCGGGCTCAGACTCAAAGATGTAGGTGACGTTGCTATCCAGCTCGCGCGTGAGTTGATGCAGCAGCGCGCTTTTGCCGGTGCCCGCATCGCCGATGAGAAGGATGAGACCTTTACGAGCGATTATGCCGTAGCCCAGGGTTGCAAGTACTTCCTGAAAATGAAGATTACTGTGGAACGGCTGGGCTTCATTTTTTGCGCTGAGATCCGCTGCCTGTGAATCAAAATGACTGCGGTTCATGGCAATCGTCCGCCTCTTCGCGTCGACTCAACTTTTTTATGGTACCGGAAAAACACAGTAGTAGGCAGCTCGGGTTTCTGCGATTAGATTTTTCACGGCAAATAAACTTCTTAATGTCAGCAGGTAGAATGTCAACGCCCAGCTACTTGTTGATCGCCATTTAACATCGCTTTGATGTGGACGTAAAAGTCTATGGGAATTTCTTCCTGGCGGAGAGGAGGAAGTCAAACTTTCCCGGTACCTTCCTTCTCCGTTTGCGAAAACAAATGATTAGCATGTGCGCGACGCGGGGTAAAGACAAATGCAATGTGTCCAATGTGTCCATGGGTTATAACTGTTCTCTTTTAATGCAAATTCTACACCGCGTTTAAGGTGAGTTAGCCCCGGTTTGACGGACACCTTAAATAGGGGACAAATAGTTTGAAGCCGGCCCAGAAGGTCAGAAGATTTTGGATGAAATCGATCTTGCAGCATCGATCTATAGTTCGGGGTCGACCCATGGGCGCTTGACGCAAGGGAGAAATATTTCCCTTCTTGCATGGCAGCATTTCCCAAAGACAGAGATGTACGTACAGGAAATCGTAAAGGCTATGGGATTCCCGCGAGGAGATCTTTACACTGTCCCGTTGCCTCCACCAATTTGAGTTCCCGCCTGTTCCTCGCTGACCATTCGAACTGGAAATAATGCGTTCTTTCGAGCTCGGCTGCCGGTTTCGAGAGATTGGGTCTACCGCAACGGAAAGAGATTAATCTTCACGAAAAAAATTGGACCCAAATTGGTTCGCTTTTCTGAATTGGATCTTCATGGAGCCAAAATAACCGTAGCCACCTTCCAGGCGGCCCCTTTCCAGTGGAGTTGACAATCATGTCGACGTTTTGTAAGAACTCGATGCTCAAGGCAAAATTTTGCGGGCGAATTCCAATGACGGACGGCGCACCGTCAAATCCTTGTCTTCGAGCGCATTCTGCCACTTGTAAAAGTTATCAATGCTAATGCTGTCTTTCGCCGCGCGCACGCCGAACTCCGCCATCGAACTGGTGTCGACGTCGAGGCGGCGCGTTGCCTGGCCGAACACCTTAGTGTAAAGCTGCTGGCCTTCTTTGCTGAGCAACCAATTGACGTAAACCTTCGCCGCGTTGGGATGAGGCGGGTTCTTGATCACGACCGGCCCGCCGTTGCCGACCGAAACGTAGGTACCTTCTCTCGAAGGCGGTAACGGTTTCACCGGCAAACCGGCTTTGATGAATGCGGCGTAGCTATAATAGGTCGCGCCGATGGCAACTGCAGCCTTGGCGCGCGCTAACGAATCCGCTACCAAGCGCCGATCTTCGACCAATTGGAGATTCTGCTGCACGAGTTTCCGAAGATAGGCTTCGCCTTTGGTCAGCCATAGGTAGCTCCAGATACCAAGCGCCGCGCCGCCGCCCGTCCGCGGATCCCATACGGCGATTTTTCCTTTCCACTTCGGATTGAGCAAGTCATCGTAGGTGCGCAACTCTTCCGCTTTAGCGTGGCCGGTGTTGTACCAGATGTTATCGAGCATATACGCGAGCGGCGAATACGCGAACCGCTTGGTCGAGTCCGTCCAGATATGACCGCCCCACCAGTTTGCCGGGTCTTTAACTTCGGGAAGTATCCAATACTGTTCCAGCGGCTCGATGGCGCCCATGGGCAAGAGGTTGTATGAGAGCGAATCCCAGGTGCTGGTGATGACGTCGAAATAGCGCACGCCGGCTTTGAACTCATCGCCGACCCGTTTCGTCAGAGTCGTGCTGCTGGCCAAGACGATTTCCAGTTCGATGCCAAACTTTTGCTTGACCGCGCCTTCAAGCGCAACTCTTAGCTCGGCGCTCGGTGGAATACTCACCACCAACTTGCCTTCCTTGCGCGCCGCGGCTTGCACCCGTTCCCATTCCGTCTGCCATTGTGCCCGCGCCGCACCTGCAAAAGCCAGCGCGTAGGCGACGAAAAGTAATGTCGTCAATTTACAAATGGAACTTCTCATTCGCGACTCCTTTGGTGCTTTGGAAATTCTCTCCATCAGCGGATCCCGACCTTGCCGCCGAGAATGCGCGCGACGATCGCCGCGGTCAATACCATCAACACAATGATCGCGCCCACCACCGTCGCCTTCTCCAGTTCCGCGCCCGCGGTGTAATCGAGCATCAGCAGCGACAACGTTCGATTCTTACCGGTGGCTAGTAAAACCACGGTGCTGATGTTGCGCGCCGAGGCGATAAATTCAAGCAAGCCGACGACGATCACACAAGGCAGCAGCAGCGGCAGCAGGATGCGGCGGAACGTCGTAAGCCAAGTCGCGCCAGCCACCTGCGACGCTTCTTCCAATTCGTCGGCGAGTTGCATGAGAAACGATTTGATCACCTGCACCGTCAGCGGCAACCCGGCGATGGTCATGGCCACCACCAGCGCGGCCATGGTGCCGTAGAGCGGCACGATTTTATGGATCAACAGCAGTGAAGATGCGAGCGCCATGCCGAGCAAGATGCCCGGAATCGACCAGGGTATCCAAGAAATAAAATCGAGGAAGCCGCGGGCGAAAAATTTCGATTTAACGATGATGTAAGCGATCGCGCTGCTCAATAGGATGCCGAGTCCCGCCGCCGAGATGCCGAGCACGAAAGTATTTTGCAAGGAGCGCAAGAGAATCGGGTCTTTCATAACCTGGCGCCAGTTATCCAATGTCCAGGGCTCGGGAATATAAAAATAACCGAAGAGCTTCATAAAGGTCGCGAAAAAAAGCGAAGCGATGGGCACCGCCGTGGTGCAGAGAGCGATGACGGCAACGAAAGCGAGAGCTGCATAGCGCCAGCGGCCCAAGCGGATCGAGCGGGCGCTAAACCCGCGGCCCGAAATCGTCGTGTAGGTTCGCTGGCGCAGAAAAACGCGCTGCAACGCGACTAACAGGCCGAGCACGATGAGAAAAAAACTGCCGAGCGCCGACGCCGGGGCAAACTGCGGTGGCTCGATGGTCATGAAGCTATAAATCTTGGTCGAAAAGACATGGAGCCCGATGGGCCGGCCCAAGATCAGCTCGATTTCAAACGCTTCGAGCGAACGAATGAGTCCGAGAATAAACGCCACGAGTATCGTCGGCATCATGATCGGCGCGGCAATTTTCAAGAGCGTTTTGAGCGGGCCGGCGCCGGCGACATGAGACGCTTCTTCGAGGGCCGCGTCCAAGTTGCGAAACGCCGGTGTCAGCAACATCACCTTGATGGCGATGGTGCTGGCGCTCAAATGCACCCAGACGATGCCCCAAAAAGAATAAACGTTAAACGGCGCTTCGCTGATAAATGGCAGCGCGGCCAGCCACTGGTTGATCAACCCGTACTTCGGATCCAAAAGCAGGATCCATCCCAAAGCGATCGGCAAGGACGGAATAAAATAGGACAGCCAAAAAGAAAACTCGAGCCAACCGCTAAAGGGAATGTCGGTGCGGGCGATCAGCCACGCGAGAAAAATGCCGATGACGATGGCGAGCGATTGGCGCGCGACGGCTAAAGCAAAACTGTTGTAAATCGCGCCGGCGATGCCGGGATTGGCCAGCGCCTGGCGCCAACCTTGTAAGCTGTATACCGTGGTTCCGTCCGGCCGCGCCATCTCGATGCTGCCGTACAGAAGGAAAAGTAGTGGCGTGAATACTAGCAATGCGATAAACGCCAAAAACAACGACAGCAAAAGTGTCCGCCCATCGAAGCGCAAAGAAAAAATCTTGCTTTGCACCGGTGACCCATCTAACGTGTCGATCTTCATTGCAAACAGGCAGGATCGGGGTCGGTTGGCGCAATTTTACTATGCGCGACATCAAGTCCCTGATCAAAGTCATAGCTACCATAATGGCGCGCCTAGTTGTCAAACGAAATATCGATCACTGTGGTGAAGTTGCGATTGACAGGCGGCCCACAGCGCTAATATGTTTACGGCCACGCGACGTGCGGTGTTACGGAGATGGTAACGCTGGCGGCGATGGCACCACGTAGGAGGACAGAAGCATGATTCGTTGGGCCGGTATGGAGATTCTGGAGCAATTCGCCGAAGTGGTCGAGCCCAAACACTCCGGCTTGTTGCTGTGGAATGTATCAGCGGCAGCGATTGCTCGCTGCTACAACGGCGCGGCCATGCTGACGAACACGAAGGCTCTGCTGGCCAAGGCGCGAGAAAGCGGCGTCCGCGTGATGTATTCGACGCCGGGACCGGTGGACTGGAAAAGCCTCGGCGCGCCGATGATCCGTATGCGAATGAAACAAATGCGCCTGAGCGATCCCAATGCGTTAACAATTCCGACGGCCGGTGCGGCGACCTTCGCTCAGGGTCTGGAGCCCCAATCCGACGATATCGTTTTCGAGGAATTCTTGCCCAACGCGTTTCTCGGCACAAGTTTCGAATGGTGGCTGCGCAAATATCGCCTCAAAACTCTGATCCTCGCCGGCGCGTCCATCGAGACTGGTATCGACGGCACCGCGCGCGACGCGCTCAATCTCGGCTACTATACGGTGATCGTGCGCGACTGCGTCGGCAGTCCATTCAAAGATACCTACGACGCAGCGCTCAAATCGTTGGAAAGAATCTTCGACGTCGTCGACTCAGCCGAGATCACGCGCGAATGGTAAGGCGCACAATCTTATTCATCGCGTCGAAACCATCGGTCATCGTCGCTTACCATAGCGACCGGATGTAGCCGCCGTCGACCTGGAGCGTGGAGCCGGTGATATAGCTGGCGCACTCGGACGTCAAAAATATTACCGCGTTGGCGAACTCTTCGGGTTGACCGTAGCGTCCCATGGGAATCTCGCGGCAACTCTCGCGCCGCACATCTTCTACGCTCACCCCTTTACGCCGCGCTGTGGCGGCGTCGACTTCGTTGACTCGCTCGGTTTGGATTCGCCCAGGACAGATGTTGTTAACCAGAATCCCGTGCACCGCCACTTCGCGCGCGAGCGTTTTCGCCGCGCCCGCCATCGCGGCTCTCGCCGCGTTGGATTGAACCAACCCATCGATCGGCTGTTTCACGCCGGAAGATAGAATATTGACGATGCGGCCCCAGCGTCGCGCTTTCATAGGCGGCAGCACCCGCTGAATCAGTCGCACTCCGGAGAGAAAATTTAGGCCCATGGCTTTTTCCCAGTCATCGCCGCTAGATTCTTCGAAACTCTTCGGCGCCGGGCCGCCGGCGTTGTTGAGAAGAATATCGACGCGGTTAAAGCGTTGAATGGTCGCGTCGACCACGCGGTCGATATCGGCGGGATGGCGCAAGTCCGCGACGATGGGCAGCGCTGCGACGGCATAGGTCGCTTCAATAAACTTTGCCGTGCTCGTTATGAGGTCTTGGCTGCGGGCACAGATCGCGACATGCGCTCCCTCGCGCGCCAATCCGACCGCGATCGACCTGCCCAAACCCTTGCTGGCGCCTGCCACGATGGCGACTCGTCCGGTCAAACCAAGGTCCATTCGGTCTTCTCCAATCGAGCACGAGTCGTCTTCTGAACGCGGTTTGCTTGCTGACTAAGAATCACGCCGCGGTTTTCGCCACCGTTACGCGCTCTTTAACCGAATCGACCCAATTGAGATTGTCCGGCACGACGACCGACGTGCCGCGCACCCGGTAGATTTCTGGGTCGCGCACGCCCAAGGGTGCAGCGCCGCGCTCGCGCAGCGCCTTGGCGAGCCGCAGCAAAATGCGGCGCGCTTTGCCGGCAGTCTGATCGCCGCTGCAAAGATTTTCTTTAGTGCGATCCAAAATCGGCGTCGGCCCTTGGCCCTCGGTGACGCACATGTCCTGAAGATTGACCCCGGTGATTCCCATTCTTCTGCTTTTATGAGTATTCCAATCGACCAGGTAATCATTGGATTTGTTAGCCTTGGGGATAATGAAGCCAAAGGGCTGATTCGTGGCCTCCATAAATTCCTCGTTGTCTTGAATCAGTCGCGGCGTCTCCTGGCTCTTTTCCTTGGTTTCTCGGTTCGGATACCAGGCGATCTGCCATTTGACGCAACTTTCATCGTCGATCGGCACATAGATGCGCGCGCCGCGCAGATCGCCACCCGGAGGCATGCTGTAAAACGGCACCATGAATTGATTCACACGCCACAGGCTCGTACCGTCATTGAGGCTCCGTCTCGTGCCGTACATAAAGCCGCCGGGAGTATCGACGATATCGGTTTGATCGGGGGTGCGTTTGCGCGACTTGTTGGCGACCACCTGTTGCGGGCCCTGATGGACTTGTGCCACTTCATCGTCGGCCAAATTATAGGGCGAATGCAACCACATCACATGAGTCGGATCGATGCCGCCTTCCATTACTTGTAGATAGTTTCCTTCCGAACGAAACAATCGATGGCGGCGCAAATCGTCCGATACCAAAGCGAACTCAAATTCCGGCAATGCCGGCAATTCTTTCGCCGGACCCATGTAGGTCCAAATGATGCCGCCGTACTCAACGCAAGGATAACCGGGATGATGGATTGCGTCGCAGAATTGCTGCTCGGCGGGAATGTTCGGCATCTCCATGCAGGTGCCATCGGTGGCGTATTTCCAACCATGATAGGGACAGCGAATGCCATCATTTTCAATTCGGCCAAAATAAAGCGGCGCCAAACGATGCTGACAGTAGGCGCCGACCAAACCGATCTTGCCGTTGCCGGCGCGAAACAACACCAAATCTTCGCACAAAAGCCGGACCCGAAGCGGCTTGCTAGCCGATGCAGGCAATAAGGCAGTCGGCACCACTGCGACCCAATATTGACGGAACAAATCGCCCATCAGCGTTCCCGGTCCGACGCGGGTCAGTTGCTCGTTTTCCTCTTTGGTAAACGCCATGCCTTCCAAATTCGGTCCTGCTCCCATTGAATTGTCCTCCTTATTTGCTTCTCATCGTAATGTTCGCCTGGTCATGCATCGGCTCGGCGATCACATTACAATTGCCAATCTATTTTGCGTTGCTCGTGGCTAAACTTGCGATTGCGAAATTTCTTTTTCGGTTGTCGTGTCACCGCGCTCAGAACAAGCCTTGCCAGAGCGAAATTAATCACGAACTTGCACCGTGATTTCACATTCCACTGGCGCATCGCCGCCCAGTGATGCGACGCCGATCGCCGCGCGGGTGTGGCGTCCGCGCTCACCCCACAGGCTCACCAGCAAATCCGATTCGCCGTTGGCTACTTTAGCCATGTCGTTAAACTGCGGCGCGACGTTGACATACACTAACACCTTTACGATCCGTTCAACCTGGTCGAGATCGCCGAGAGCCGCTTTGATCACCGCCAGATGATTGAGTGCGCAATCTCGCGCCATCTCATAGGCCTGTTCAAGACTGACCTTATCACCAACTTTGCCTTCGTAGCGGCGCGATCCGTTGACCCGTCCGGTATTGCCGCCAACAAACAGCAGATTGCCGACTCTGACACAGCCGATATAGTTGCCGGCAGCGCCAGGAACACTCGGAACTTGATATCCCAGCGCATTCAGTTTTTTTTCGATTTCCATGGAGTCAACCTCTGTCTCGCCAAGTGGCGTCAGCGATTTACGCAGCTTTCTCGAGCAACTGTTTGCGTTCCTCGGGCGAGACCCAGCGATACAGGCCACCGGCGATAATCAGCTGATTTTTTTTCTCATCGCGCACCACGCCGAGCGGGTCACCGCCGTTTTGCACCACAGCGATCTGCTTCAAGTACATTTTGCGCAGCATCTCCATGCTCTCGTCGGCGACGGTTAAATTTTCATTCTCCCGATCGACGATTGTGCCCATGCTGTCGAGCATGACGGCGTCCTCACCGCCGATCGATCTGGGGATCGTATAACCGAGCGTCGGCGTGTCCGATCCGGTGTACTCGCCGTAAGGTTCGACTTGAAACGGCGACGTGCGGGTCTGCGCCAAACTCAGCGTTTTGAACTGCAGCGGCTTGGCGTTTTTGCTCGCGGGTTTGAAGAATACCCGCATATGCATCATCCGCGTGTCGTCGAGAGGCACGCTCCAACGCGCTGTCACCGCGGGCAATTCGTCAGGCGGCGGATTGTCTGCGCCTTCGCTGACCGATGCGTCGCCGCCTGAGCTGATGCCAGGCATAAACAAGTGATGCTCACGGTAATTATACTCGCCCGCTTTTCGCCCAGGACGAATAACTTTGTAAACGATCCCCAAATCGGTTTCTTCGAACCAGGTTGTTTCCGGCTCCGCGGAAACTGCGTCCCAGATATCGCCGTGCAAGAATCCCGCGTGCAGCGGGTCGATGCCATTTTCCACCGCTTGCAGCCAATTGCACCGGCCAAAACCCTGCACGATCGAATGGCGCTCGCCTTCAGCGGCGAGAAAATGATAACGCGGCAGCAGCGGTATCGGTTTGGGACCCATGTAAGTAAAAATGAAACCGCCGAGTTCCTGTGCGGAATAAGCCGGATGGGTGATCGAGTCTTTGAGTTTGCTGCCTGCTGGTTCCCCCGGTGTTTGCCGCACGCGGCCGTCGTTACCGTAAAGCCAACCGTGATAGCGGCATCTCAGGCCGTCCTTCTCGACGTTGCCAAGACAAAGATTGGCTCTGCGGTGGGCGCACTTGGCGCCGATGATCGCCGGCTGTCCGGCGCTATCGCGAAATAAAACCAAATCTTCACCGAGCACGCGAATGTATGTTGGTTTTTCCTTGAGGTGAGCGGAGATGCCGATGGGCCACCAGTAGCGCCTAAGCAGTTCTCCCATCGGAGTGCCAGCGCTGACTCGCGTTAGGATTTCATTTTCTTCTTTGCTCGTGCGATACATTGTGACCTCCGGAAATTTTCTTTACACATTCAGCCATTACTAAAGTTGCAATTAGCCTGTCAAGCGAACTCCGATCTGCTGGCGGGCCATTCGATGGTTGAGTATTCGTCGTCAGTATCCGACACGCTCGATCACGGCTTGGAGCCGCTCGAGACTGCGTTTCACGCCGTCGGTCTGGGAAATCTCGGCCCAAGCCTCTTGGACTAAACCTTGATCAATCAGGCTGCCAGCATCGGAACGGGTAATCGATTTATCCAGCACGCCGCCGTCGATATGTTCATCAAGAATCCGCCAAACGCCTTCCTCGGTGAGTTGGCCATCGAGCGGAAAGAAATGGCTCTCCATCATCGCCATCGGCGTCAAGTCGCGCATGCACTCGGCTTCGTCGGGATTATCGGTGCGCAACTTGGCTTCGATGTAGCGCTGGAAGGCGAAGTTCTCCGGCACGATACGCATGAAATGATAACCGCGGATCGCCGCCTTCCAAAAGCGTTTGATGATTTCTGGATTACGCTCGATGAACGACTTGCGCGCCACGGTGACGCGATCGGGCCGGCCATAAGGCTTGGTCTCGTGATCGAAATCGTAGAGTTTATTGTAGCCTTGTTCGAGCAGCATCGGCACCCACGGGTTTTGCACAATCGCGGCGTCGGTTTCGCCGCGTTGCAGCGGCTTCCACGCTTCGCGCATGGAGCCAAAGAGATAGCCGATTTTCCATTCCACGTCTCGTTCCGGACTGAGACCCGCTTGACGCAGCTGGCGCTCCCACCACAGGGTGTGAATACCGCCTTTGTACCAGTCGCCGATTCGCTTGCCTTTCAAATCACCCATCGATTTGACGCTTGGCGCGCCCATCGCCGTGCCGCCGTAGTGATTGCGCCAGCCGCCGATGATGCGCACTTCGTCATTACCGAGGGCGCGTTCAGCGAATGGGGTGCGCACGTGCACGTCGGGAATGATGTCGATACCATAGGCGACCATATCGCGCAGCACGGTGCCGACTTCGTCGTAGCGTTCGCCGCCGGGCCGGCTCGACTCGATCGCCTTGGGGTTGATTTTGGCGTGAACAATTTCGACGTCGATGCCCTCGTCAGCGTAGAAGCCGGCTTCGCGGCACAGCAATGCGTGTTGCACGTGGAAGGCATGCCAACAAGCATTACCGACTCGAAGTTTCATCGCTCTCCTCCTTTTGACGCCAAAGGTTTATTTCCTGCGAAACGACACTCGTTTCCACATGCCGGATTACTACTGTTAAAAACGGTCTGTCAAGCAATCATGCCGATGCAATTGTCGCCACGGTGCGCCGCGTGCGACGAATCACCATGAAAAGAGTCATTCACTCTTGACAGTTTCAACGCGAGAACGATAGCGTGCCGGCGGAAGGGGACAATTATGAAATTGAGAATTGGCAACGCCTGCTGGCACGCCTTTCATATCCAACACGCATTTCTCTGTCAGGAAGCTGGGTTTTTTACTCGGGAAGGCATCGATGCGGAGATCGTCCACGCCAAAATCAACCCCAAAGGGATCGACGCCAGTCGTCCCGATGGTGAACGCTACGACGAAGTAGGCACCGTGCTGCGCGACATGGTCGCTTATGGTATCGACATCATTCCCGACGTGCACGTGCGCACGCCGTTCGCCGAGCGCGTGCTCGGCAACGACGAGGTCGTGATCATCGGCGGCTGGCGCAATCAGTTTCGCGGCACGTTAGTCGGCGCGCCCGGTATCAAAACATTCGCCGATCTACGCGGCAAACGCGTTGGCGATTGGTACAAAGGCGGTGTCGCGACACTGTGGTATGAGCACAAGCTGCGCAAAGCGGGCGTCGATCCCGACCGCGAAATCCAGTGGAAGATCGGCTACAAATTTGGCTCCATGCGCGAAGCGTACAAGCCATTGCTTGCCGGCGATACCGACGCGGCGATCGTGCAAAATCCCTACGTACCGATGCTGCTCGAGCGCGGCTTCAACAAGATTTACGATTTCGTTGAAGACAGCAAGCCCCACGGCCGGCCCGATCGCGTCACCGTGGCTCGCCGCAGTTTCGTGGCCCGCAATCCCGAACTGATCAAACGCTATTGGAAAGCTTCCATTCGCGGCTACCATTTCATCCGCATCGCGCCGGAGAATTATCCTTTCCTGCGCTTTGTCGAAGCCAAACTCCGGCTCACCAATCCCGACGAATCGGAACGCATGCGCGATCTCTGGTCGATGGAATTGATGGAAGGCGCATTTTTCCCCATGGACGGCCAGCTCAGCATCGAGGGCGTGTGGCGAATTCTTGAAGAACATCAAGATGCCGGTGTGCTCTCGAAGTCGATCACCCGCGCCGACGTAGAGCAGATGATACAACAAGAGCTGGTGCGCGAAGCATGGGCGGAAATTTCCCAAACCGACGAAATCAAACGCAACCTCGAGCGGCTCCAATCCGTCATCGAACGGCACGGCTATTAAAACAAGCAAAAACTAAAATGTAATGAGGCAAAAAATCATCGGCGCGAGATTCTAATACAGATAAGGTAACAGACCAATGAAACTTCGAGTGGGCAATGGTTGCTGGCACACGCGGCACGTACTTGACGCTGCGGTGACTTTGGAAGCGGGCTTTTATGCTCAAGAGGGACTTGACGTCGAGGTCGTACACGCAAAAATCAATCCCGGCGGCATCGATTCCACCCGCCCGGACGGCGAGCGCTACGATGAAGTGGGCACGGTGCTGCGCGACATGGTCGCTTTCGGCATCGACATCATTCCCGACGTGCACGTGCGCACGCCCTTTGCCGAGCGCGCGCTGGGCAACGACGAAGTGCGCATCATCGGCGGCTGGCGCAATCAGTTCACCGGCACGTTGGTCGCTGCGCCGGGCATCGAATCGATCGCCGCTTTGCGCGGCAAACGGGTCGGTGATTGGTACAAGGGCGGCATCGCCACTCTGTGGTACGAGCATCAGATGCGCAAGGCGGGCATCGATCCGGACCGTGAGATCGATTGGAAGATCGGTTACAAATACGGCTCCATGCGCGATGCCTGGCGGCCATTGCTAGCCGGTGAAACCGATGCGGCAATTGTGCAGAATCCATTCGTGCCACAATTGCTGGAACGCGGCTTCAACAAGCTTTACGATTTCGTCGAGGACAACAAACCTCACGGTCGACCTGACCGCGTCACGGTGGCGCGCAAGTCGTTCGTCGAACGCAACCCGGAAATAATCAAGCGCTACTGGAAAGCGGCGATTCGCGGTTATCATTTCATGCGCATCGTGCCGGAGAATTTTCCCTTTCAACGCTTTGTCGAAGCCAAGCTGCGGGTCGACAGTCCGGATGAGTCCGAGCGCATGCGCGATCTCAGGCCGATGAGCATCATGGACAGCGCCTTTCATCCGCTCGACGGTCAGTTGACCGTCGAAGGGGTGTGGCGAATCTTGGAGGAACATGAAGACGCTGGTGTGTTGCCGAAGTCGATTACCCGGCGTGACGTCGAAGATGTAGTGCACCAGGACCTAGTGCGGGAAGCGTGGGTCGAAATGTCGCAGACCGACGACGTAAAACGAAGCCTCGAACGGCTCCAACCCGTGGTCGAGCGCTTCGGCTACTAATTGCAATAAAAATCACCGGAAATATACCAAGGCTTTAGAAAAATGAAACTTCGAGTGGGCAACGGTTGCTGGCATGCCTTTCATATTCAGCACGCGGCGGTTTGCCTTGAGGCTGGCTTTTTCGCCCAGGAAGGATTGGACGTTGAGCTGGTGCACGCCAAGATCAATCCGAAGGGTATCGATTCGAGCCGCCCGGACGGTGAGCGCTACGATGAAGTCGGCACCGTGCTGCGCGACATGGTCGCGTTTGGCATCGACATCATTCCCGACGTACATGTGCGTACGCCCTTTGCCGAGCGCGCGCTCGGCAACGACGAAGTGCGTATCATCGGTGGCTGGCGCAATCAGTTTCGCGGCACGCTAATGGCGGCGGGAGGGATCAAATCGATCGCTGACCTGCGCGGCAAGCGCATCGGCGATTGGTACAAAGGCGGCATCGCGACCTTGTGGTACGAGCGCCAATTGCGCCAGCGCGCCATCGATCCGGCGCGCGAAATCGACTGGAAGATCGGCTATCAATACGGCTCCATGCGCGAGGCATGGAAGCCGCTATTGGCCGGCGATACCGATGCGGCGATCGTGCAAAACCCTTACGTGCCGATGCTTTTGGAGCGCGGCTTTAACAAGCTTTACGATTTCGTCGAAGACAGCAAGCCGTACGGCCGGCCCGACCGCGTCACCGTTGCGCGCAAGTCTTTTATCGAGCGCAACCCGGAACTGATCAAACGTTATTGGAAAGCATCGATCCGTACCTACCACTTCATGCGCATGGCGCCGGAACACTATCCGTTTGTCCGCTTCGTCGAATCCAAGCTTCGCGTCAACAACCCTGATGAAGCTGAGCGCATGCGCAACCTTGGCCAGCTAAACGGCATGGAAGGGAGCTTTTTTCCGCTCGACGGCCAGCTGAGCGTCGAGGGCGTATGGCGGATTTTACAAGAGCACTTGGACGCGGGGGTGTTGTCGCAGTCCATCACCTGGCGTGACGTCGAAGAATTGGTGCGCCAAGAACTTGTGCAAGAAGCATGGGCCGAACTGTCGCAGACTGATGACGTGAAGCAAAGTTTAGAGCGGCTTCAACCGGTCGTCGAACGGCTCGGTTATTAAACAACGTAAAAACCGCAAAAAGAAGAACGGCTCAGCGCTCAAAATCGAAATGGTGATACAAGAATGAAACTTCGGGTGGGCAACGGTTGCTGGCATGCCGGCCATGTGCGCGCCGCCGCCATTTGCCTTGAGGCGGAGCTCTTCGCTCAAGAAGGTCTTGATGTCGAAGTCGTTCACGCCAAGATCAATCCGGCTGGCTTCCAATCCAGCCGCCCCGACGGCGAGCGCTACGATGAGATCGGCACGGTCTTGCGTGACATGATTGCCTTCAACATAGACATCATTCCCGACGTCCATGTGCGCACACCTTTTGCCGAACGCGCGCTCGGCAATGACGAGCTTAGGATTATCGGCGGCTGGCGCAATCAGTTTCGCGGCACCTTGATCGGCGCGCCCGGTATCAAATCGATCGCCGACTTCAAGGGCAAGCGCATCGGCGACTGGTACAAAGGCGGCATCGCCACCCTGTGGCACGAGCACCAGTTGCGCAAAGTCGGCATCGATCCGGATCGCGACATCGACTGGAAGATCGGCTACCGATATGGCTCCATTCGCGAAGCGTGGAAGCCCTTACTCGCGGGCGAAACCGACGCGGCCATCGTTGCCAACCCCTTCGTGCCCCAGCTTCTCGAACGGGGCTTTAACAAGATCTATGATTTCGTCGAGGACAGTAAGCCGCACGGCCGTCCCGATCGTGTAACGGTGGCGCGCAAGTCGTTTATCCAACGCAACCCGGAATTGATCAAGCGTTACTGGAAGGCGACCATCCGCGGCTATCACTTCATGCGCATCGTGCCGGAAAATTTTGCCTTCCAACGTTTCGTCGAGGCCAAGCTGCGCGTCGGTAATCCGGATGAATCCGAACGCATGCGCGATCTGCTATCGCCCGCCTTGATGGAAAGTTATTTCGTTCCCCTGGACGGTCAATTGAGCGTCGAAGGGGTGTGGCGGATTTTGCAGGAACATCAGGACGCCGGCGTGCTATCGAAGTCGATCGCGCGCGCCGACGTAGAAGAAGCGGTGCGTCAAGAGTTGGTTCAGGAGGCGTGGGAAGAACTATCCCAGACCGACGAGGTGAAGTGGAGCTTGGCCCGCTTGCAGCCGGTGGTCGAACGGTTGGGATATTGATGAATCGTAATAGTGGCTCGGCTGCTGTCCAAGAAAGAAAGGCGAGGAGAATTAACCATGAAAGAAGCACGACCAAAGTTCGCGATTACGGCGTTAATCGTTTTTGGTTTGCTGGCTTCACGAGGCGCCAACGCCGCAACTCCTGCGTTGCTCAAATCCAGGCAAGCGGCGCAAGCAAACGGCTTTGTCTTCGAAGCCAGCCACGACGAAATTGTCGCCAAGGCCAAGAAGGAGGGCAGGCTCAGAGTCATCAGCTCCCTGGACAAGGAAACTTACAAGCAGCTGACCGAAGCTTTTAAGCAGAAATATCCGTTCATCGATTTCGCATTGACCCCGGTGGACGGCAGCGAAGCGGCCCAACGCTTTTTGATGGAGCTTCGGGCGGGGAGCGGCAAAAATTGGGATTCGATCCATCTCTCTCGCGACTTCTACAATGAATTTGCCGAGCACGTAAAAAAAATCGATATCTACGGCATGGCCGAGCATGGCGTCCTGGCGATTCCTATCGGTATGATCGATCCCAACAAGCGCAGCATCGTCGCCGAGGCGAGCGCCATCCAGGCGGTGGTGTATAACAAGGAGTTGATCGCGCCGGAAAAAGTTCCCAATACTTGGGAAGACTTTCTTCGACCGGAGCTCAAGGGCAGAAAATTTTTGATCGACATTCGCCCCCACGGCATGGTGTCGTTGGTGCCGGGCATGGGTGAAGCGTGGGTGAAAAACTACTCGGCTAAACTCAAGGAGCAAGAACCGATCTGGGTGCGCGGCTATGCGCGCGCGCTGGCGTCCATGTCGGTGGGCGAGTACGCGTTGCACCAGCAAGCCAATTATCAGTCCTGTGTCGAGGTCGCCGAGAAACATCCGAAGAAATCGATCGTCTGCAAAGTCATCGAGCCGGTGCCGGTGCGATTGATCGAGCTGCAAGGCGTTACCCGTTTAGCGTCTAATCCCTACGCCGCGCTGTTGTGGCTGGAGTTTCAGGCCACGCCAACCGGCCAACGCATCATCGACAAGTATGAACCGCTCAAGTCTTCGGTTTACGGGCCTGGTTCTGAATTGGCGAAAGTAACCCAGGGAAAAAAACTATCCATCGACAAATGGGATAGCTTCGCGCAAATTCCCGGCTGGTATGAAATGATTGAAAAAGCCTTCGGCCTGCCGCAGGCCGAGAAATTAAAGTAGCCATGCGGTTCGAAAATCGTGAAAGCAAATCGGAGGAATAAATGTCTTACCTCGAGCCATGGGAAGAAAAAAGCCAGGCCGCAGAATCGGATCAGTTGAAGCGTTTTGTCTTTGAAGTTAAGGAAGATTGGCAGGTGAACTCGCTGCCGCACGTGCTCCAGCCACTGCCGTCGAAACAAACGGTCATGGGCAAGGGAAGTCCGCACCAGACCGGCGACTTGACTAGCTATGATATTTTGATTCGCGGCCCGCTCTATTGCTTCGCGTCACATATCATCGATATCGCGCCCCATGTGCCGGTGCGTGGTATCCATCGCCATATCGCTGCGCCAACGATTTTTTGTCTCAGCGGCAAAGGCTGGGAGATGAACGACGGCGTCACCTTTCAATTCGAAACCCACGACATGGTTTGTTTCGCGCCGTACTCGGTGCATCAGCATGGCGGTGACGCTGAGGTCGGCTGCGCGATGATCTCGCTAGCGACTCGGCTCTTTCATAGCTTCGGGCTCATGTGGCGCGAGCAGCACAAGATGACTGAGAAGCCGGTATTTCCCGACGGCACGGAACCGCTCTACGACGACGACGGCAAACTGCGCGGCTACAAAATCAAAAAGGGTATTCTCGGCATCAAAGACGACATCGAAGTGGTGGTCGGGCCGGAACCGAAATTGGAAGACGTGTTTCAAGCGCGTAAACGTTCGGTGCCGTGGAGCGTTCCGGTGAACAACACCTACGAGCGTTATTTGAAGCTTTACCACGATGAAGTGCAGTATTTGAGCCGGGTCGATCACGTCGTCCATGAAAGCAGGGAAGCCTGGGAGTGGACTCAGCAGGGCAAGCTCAAGTGGTTCGTCCATCCGGATATTGAAACCGGCGGGCGGCAGGTTTGGGCCTATCTGCAAGAAATTCCGCCGCACAGCCGCTCGGGCAAACATCTGCACGTTGCTGAAGAACAAGTCCTCGTCATCGAAGGCAACGGCTACGATATGCACGATGGTGAGCGCTGGAACTGGCAAGCCGGCGAGTTTATCTGCATCCCGCGCATGACGGCGCATCAACATTTTAATTCCGGCGACAGCCGGGTGCTGCTGCTCTGCGCGATGCCGAGTCCCTTCGTCGACGTCGGCCTCGGCGGCATCGAGCAACTCGAAGACGCGCCGGAATTTACCGCGGGCGATTGAGAGGAGTATTCGACAGATGAAATTGCGAGTGGGCAACGGTTGCTGGCATGCCGGACATGTACTTGATGCTTCGGTCTGTGTGGCGGCAGGGTTCTATGCTCAAGAAGGGTTGGATGTTGAGGTGGTTCACGCCAAAGTGAATCCCAAAGGAATCAGTTCGAGCCGTCCCGACGGCGAGCGTTACGACGAGATCGGCACGGTGCTGCGCGACATGATCGCCTTCGGCATCGATATCATCACCGACGTGCACGTGCGCACGCCCTTCGCCGAGCGAGCCTTGGGCAACGACGAGCTGAGAATCATCGGCGGCTGGCGCAATTGGCTTCCGGGCGCATTGGTCACCGCGCCAGGGGTGAAGTCCATCGCCGACCTCAAAGGCAAACGCATCGGCGATTGGTATAAAGGTGGCATCGCGACCATGTGGTTCGAACATCAGTTGCGTAAGGCCGGCGTCGATCCCGATGGCGAAATCGACTGGAAGATCGGCTGGAAGTACGGGGCCATGAAAGCGTCCTGGAAACCGCTGCTCGCCGGCGAGACCGACGCCGCCATCGTGCAAACGCCTTATGTGGCGCGGCTTTTAGAGCAGGGTTTCAACAAGCTCTACGACTTCGTCGAAGACACCAAACCCCACGGCCGGCCCGATCGCGTAACGGTCGCGCGCAAATCGTTCATCGAGCGCAACCCGGAAGTCATCAAGCGTTACTGGAAAGCGGCCATTCGCGGCTATCAATATATCCGCATCGTGCCGGAGCATTTTCCTTTCCAGCGCTTCGTTGAAGCCAAGCTTCGCGTTGATAACCCGGACGACTCCGAACGCATGCGCGATCTTCGCCCTATCGACGTCATGGAAGGCCGCTTTCACCCGATGGACGGCCAGCTGAGCGTCGAAGGTGTATGGCGCATCCTGCAGGAACATCAAGACGCCGGCGTATTGTCGAAGTCGATCACGCGCCGGGACGTCGAAGACGTTGTGCGCCAGGAACTCGTCCAAGAAGCCTGGACGGAAATCTCCCAGACTGACGAGGTCAAACAAAACATCCAACGGCTCCAACCGGTGATCGAACGGGTGGGGTATTGAAGAAACTTTCTGACCGATCGGATGGCAGGACAGTGAGCGCAACGTTTTTCCTTTTTGAAAAACGAATCACTGCCCCAATTTATTCGCTGGACAGTGGGGCGAGAATGACTCCCTGTTAGTTGTTCCCCGTTAGGAATAGGGACGATCAAGAGGAACTAAATCCGCTGCGCTTGCAGTAAAAGACAACACGAAGCTAAAAGACTTACCGCACCAGCGGTCGCTCACCATGGACAACGCGATAGAAACCCGCGCGGCGCCGCGCTCAAGCATTCGCTGGCCGCAACTGCGCAGCCATGCGCTACCGCTCCTTGGCGTTGTCATCACCATCTGGTTGATTGTCGTTCCGCTGATCACGCTGCTGGTCTTTAGCTTCAGACTGGGCACGCCTTGGCAGCCCGGCGCGTTTACCTTGCAGCACTATGTGACCGCCTATTCCGACCCGCAAGTCTATCTAATGTTTTTCAACACGGTGGTTTTAGCCGCAGCCAGCACGACGCTGGCGTTGACCATCGCGGTGGTTTTCGCATTTCTTACCGAGCGCACGGACATGCCGTTTCGAAACCTCGCCTGGGGGTTGATGCTCGTGCCGATGGCTGTGCCCGGTATCCTCTTCGCGATCTCCTGGATATTTCTGCTCTCGCCGAAAATCGGTTTGATCAATATTTGGCTGCGCTCCCTGTTCGCGCTCTTTGGCGTCGAAGTCAGCGAAGGTCCGCTGAACATTTACAGCCTATGGGGGATGATCTTCCTGGAAGGAATCCGAGGCGTGACGACGACATTTCTGATCGTCGTCGGGGCCTTCCGCGCCATGGACCCGAGCCTGGAAGAAGCGGCGCGAGTATCCGGAGCATCGAATCGCACCAGCTTCTTTCGCATTTTTATTCCGATGCTGACGCCGACGCTGCTCGCGGCCGGCATGTATAGTTTCATGACCAACCTGGAAGCGCTGGAGATTCCCATCATCATCGGATTTCCGTCGGGGATTTACGTGTTTCCGACTTATATCTACTTTTCCGCGCAGCGCTTCATGCCGCCCCAATACGGCCTGTCGGCTGCACTCGGAGCGAGTTTTCTACTCGTCAGTATTTTATTGGTTTACGGCTATCGCCGCATCGCCGGCCAAGCCGGACGCTTTGCGACGATCACCGGCAAGGGTTATCGGCCGCGCCTGATCTCGTTGGGCAAATGGCGCTACCCGGCGTTCGGCGCCTTTGTGCTCTATTTCATGCTCACCATCGCTCTGCCGACGCTGATCCTGTTGTGGCGATCGCTCGTGCGCTTCTACGTCATGCCTTCATGGTCGGCGTTGGCGCAGGTGACGATGAAAAATTACTGGGAGGTCTTTGGCGAGGAACAGATCGTGCCGGCTCTAATCAACACACTGATCGTCGGCGTGACCACGGCAACCTTGACCATGTTGTTATGCCTCGTTGTCGCATGGGTGATCGTCAGAAGTAAGCTCAAAGGTCGCGCGGTGCTCGACGGCCTGACCTTTCTGCCCCATGCGATCCCTGGAGTGACCATCGGTATCGCGCTGATCTTTCTCTATTTGAACCCGCCGCTAAATGCTCTGCCGCTCTACGGCACGATCTGGATCATCGTGCTAGGTTTATGCGTTGGCTATACCGCATTCGGCAGCCGGGCGATGAACAGCGCGATCACACAAATCCACAGTGAGCTCGAGGAAGCGGGAAAAGTTTCCGGCGCCTCTTGGGCGACGATCATGCGCCGCATCATCCTGCCGCTGCTGTTGCCCGCCTTCGTTAGCGGTTGGATCTGGATCGCTTCCCATTCACTACGTTCCTTTTCCGTGCCGCTGATCTTGTCGAGCAAGAACAGCATCGTACTGTCAGTGGTCATGTGGGATTTGTGGAACAACGGCCGCGCCGGACCCACTGCGGCTCTCGGCGTTTTACTCATAGTCGGATTGGCGCTACTAACAATTAGCGGCCGCTGGCTGGTCAGCCGGCTGCATCGGCTGGACTGAGGATACGACTGAATTAACGGCGCGGTTTTGCCGCGACCGGGCGCGGAATGAGAATACAGTTTCACAACCTATGCTAATCGAAATATCTCTGATTTGGCGATTTATCCGCAGGTAATTTGGCAAGACAAAGTATGACGGTTACAGAAAGTCCACTGACGACGCCGTCCGAGTTAGAAAAAGTCGGCGAGGTACTGCGGCTCTATACTAAAGCGTTAACCGGCCACGAGATTCGCCTGATTCCGCGCGCCGGCGCAAGCGCGCGCGGCGCCGGCTGGGCCACACCCGGCAATGACGGCAAGGCGATTTCGCTCATGCTACCGGCGAAAATCGATCGCTTCCCATCCGAGCGTGAGAATTTCGCTTGGTACAAAGTCATCGTCACCCACCAAGCCGGCCACGCTGAATTCGGCACCTTTGAATTTTCCTTGCGCCGCGCGTCGCGGCTATTTCAAGATTGGCGTCCGGGGCTGGCGGAAAAACTTTCCGCCGATCAAATCGGCGACGATCGCCAAGCGTTGCGCCAACTTTTTCCCGACCCTGTGCTGGGCATGACGATTTTTGATTGTGTCGAAGACGCCCGCGTCGATGGTAAAGTTTTACAGCGTTATCCTGGCATCGAGAGCGCATACCGGCAGGTCGCACTGCGAGTTCTTGCTGAACGGCCGCGGCTCGGTGCGTTGCCGCTGCGCGAAGCATTGATCGAGGGTTTGCTGCAGTCGAGTCTCGGCGGCACTCCATTGGGCGAGGCGCCGGAGATTTTGCAACCCGCCTTGGCGAGCGCCCTCGAACATCTGTCGCGCGTCAACGACGCCAGCGCCACGGTGGAAGACTCCGCGGAAGCGGCGCTGCGTATCTATCAGATCGCCGCTACGCTGCCCAACATCGTCGCTGACGACGACTGCTGTCATGATCACGATCACGAGCATCAGCACCACAGAGACGACGATGAGACGCCCGACCGGCTCCAGGAGTCGGTCAACGATCCGGAAGAAGTTCCTTTTAAAGCGCCGCCGGAAGTCGAGTTTCGTTTACAGATGGATGAGTCGCTGCTCGACCGCAAAGAACAAAAAGCCAACGCCGAAGATCAGCCGGCGGACGCGATGGTCGAAAGCGAAGCCGACGGTCCGCTGCAGCGCGATGAGCCTTTTTGTTATTTGTATCCTGAGTGGGATTTTCGCGCCGGCGCGTTCAAAGATCGCTGGTGCCGCGTACGCGAGCGTATCATGGAAGAAGGCACTTCGGATTTTTATACCGAGACGCTCAATGAATACCGCTGGCTGGTCGGCCAGGTGCGTGCGCGGTTTGAACATTTTTTGCCCGAGCTATTCCGCAAAGTAACCCGCCGCTACGACGGCGAAGATATCGATCTCGATCAACTGGTCGATCTGGTGGTCGATCTAAAGACCGGCGTCACGCCGTCGGAAAAAATTTATTGGCGGCGCGAACGCACTCAGCGCGACGTTGCCGTCGCCCTGTTGCTCGACATGAGCGCGACGACTAATGAATACGTCGAGCTGGAAGCCGCCCGCGCCGTTCGTCCGACCTTATCGACGGCTGAGAGTTACAGCGAATACCTGCGCCAAATCGCCAGCGGCGTCGACGCGCGCGGCAAACCGCTGCGCAAACGCACCATCGATATCGAAAAGCAGGCCGCCATCGTCTTGCTGCAAGCGCTGGAAAGCATCGGCGACAACTACGCGGTGTACGCCTTTTCCGGCAGCGGCCGCGGCGACGTTGAATTTCACGTTGTCAAAGACTTCGCCGAGCCGTTGAGCCAGCGCATTGCGCGCCGGGTCGATGGCATCGCGCCGGCCCATGCCACGCGTATGGGCGCGGCGATTCGCCACGCGGTGCGAAAGCTGGAGCGTGTCGAGGCGCAAACCCGATTATTATTTCTCGTCAGCGACGGTCGGCCCTACGACCGCGATTACGGCCGTGACGCCAACGATCAGGACTACGCCGTCAATGACACCCGCCAGGCGTTGCGCGAGGCGGCGCGCCGCAAGATTCGCCCGTTTTGCTTGACCGTCGATAAGGAAGGCGCCGACTACATGCGCGCCATGTGCGAAGACTTGCCCTATGAAGTCGTGACTCGCGTCGAAGAGCTGCCGATCAGTTTGCTCACCGCGTATCCGAAGATTACAGCGTGATCGCTTTAGCCCGAATAGTCGCCCAACCAGCAAAACTAACGGCAGAGTGTCGATCGAGGTGGAACCCTGAAGGAGCGAAGGCATCAGCGCAAATGTTTCACTACATGCTCGGTGCTCGGCACGATGTTTGAACTATTCGCGGTAGTCTCACAGCACATCGCCACGCGAGCCGTTTCAAGGCAGCGCCGCTTTGCCTTCGCTCCGGAAGGGTCGCGCCTCGATCGCGGTTTCATCGCGAATGATTCAGCCTATTCCGGAAAGATCGCGTCGACGACTTCCTGCAAACTTTGCGCGACTTCCTTGTCGTCGGTGAGCGCCTGCACCACGGCGACCTGGCAGGCGAGCCGCGGCGCGACACCCGTGCTCATCAACGTGCCGGCGTAAATCAACAAGCGCGTGCTGACGCCTTCCTGAAGCCCATGCTCGCGCAAGTTACGCACCTTGGCGCCCAAACACGCCAGTCGGCCGGCGTCTTCTTCCGACAGGCCGCTTTCATGGCGGATGATTTCGCGCTCGCGCTCTTCCGGCGGATAGTCGAACTCGATGGCTAAGAAGCGCTGGCGTGTACTGTGCTTTAAATCTTTGAGCACCGTCTGGTAGCCGGGATTATACGAAATCACCAGGAGAAAATTTTCATGGGCCTGCACCACCTGGCCGCGCCGCTCGAGGGGCAAAATGCGCCGATGATCGGTGAGTGGGTGAATCAATACCGTGGTGTCTTTGCGCGCCTCGACGATTTCATCGAGGTAACAGATCGCGCCCGCTTTCACCGCGCGGGTCAGCGGACCGTCGAGCCAGCGGGTTTCCTGTCCTTCGAGCAGGTAGCGGCCGACTAAATCGGTCGCCGTCAAATCTTCATGGCAGGCGACTGTGATTAGCGGCACCGGACCGAGCCGGTGCGCCATGTATTCGGCAAAGCGCGTCTTGCCGCAACCGGTGGGACCTTTGAGCAGCACCGGAAGTTTTTTTGCATAGGCCGCTTCGAACACTTCGACTTCCGAGCCGACGGGCAGATAGAACGGCTGCTCGGTAGCGACGAATTCTTCGAAGGCGTATTCCTGATAACTTGATTTGGCCATGACGCTTAGGTTCCTTTGCTGTACGCGCACAGAATATTTTAGCATAGTTACTACCGGTGCTGCGGTGAGTCAAATCATTGGCTGGACAATTGACAGTTTCCATGACATCGGGTTAGTTCTCAACGTAGTCATCGTCGCGCCCAAAGGAGATCTCAGATGAAAACATGGCGGCACATGTTCAGCGTCGTCGTTGTAATACTTTTTACCGGCAGCGCATCGCTCTTCGCCCAATCCAGTAATCTTTACAATCAACTGGTCGATGCGTCGAAAAGCGAAGTGGGCAAGAAAGGCGGCAAGCTCACCATCGCGCTCAACTGGACCAATCCTCAAGGCAAGGCGATCGTTGACGAGTTCAAAAAAGATTTCGCCTTCATCAAAGAGACCAAGTTCGAGCGCGTCCGCACCGTCGAAGAAGCCCAGCGCGCGCTGATGGAATTCAAAGCGGGACGGCCACAGCAGATCGACGTGACGACAATTTCGGACGAAGTATGGCCTACCTATCAAGAGGCCGGCGCGTTTGTAAAACCGCCCTTCGAATATCAAAGGGTGGCCAAGGTGTTGCCCCAAGGTTGGCCCTCGCTCGATCCCCGCGTGATCGATCCGAACGGCTACTTTCTCGCCACCACCGGCGCGGTGCGAGGTATCGCTTACAACATTACGCTTGTGCCACCCGACAAAGCGCCTAAAAGATGGGAAGACTGCTTGGACCCGATGTGGCGCGGTAAAGTTCTTTACGATCCGCGCCCCAAGCTCACTTCCTTACAGCATGATCCCAAAACCCGTGAGGCGCATCTAAAATGGCTTCGAGGGCTGATGGAAAACAAAGTGGTGCTCAACCGCGGCATGGATGAAAACTTGCAGAAGGTCGCGGCGGGAGAGTTCCCGGTCAACTGCGCCGCCAACTATCATAACGCGATGCCGATGATCGATGAGGGCGCGCCGCTCGGCTTTGTGCTCCCCGATCCGATTCCGCTGGAGCTCGGCACGCAGATGTTTGTCACCAAATGGACGCTGCCGGCGACCACCCAACTATTCGCTCTGTGGGCCGCTACCAAGGCCCAGCCGATAGTGGAAAAGTCCGGTTATCGCGGCTTTCCCTGGGACCCGACATCGCGGAAATACGCCATGGCGCAAAAAAAATATATCGCTGTGTGCGGACCGGATTGTTTGCGTCTGTCGGCAGACAAATACGATCAAGAGCACGCCAAGATTCTCAAACTGCCCGGCGCCCACTAGAGATCGGAACAGTCGGCAAGACAAGATCATGCATTGAGCTGCCGGTGCGCGGCGCGCAGAAACGACAGATCGGTAACCTCCTCGAGAGTCACCCGCCGATCGGTGGACTTGATCGTGCCGACCACGGTCGCCATATAGTCGATCACCGACGGTTCAAGCTCGCCGACAAAACCTTGGCGGAGAATTTTATAGTTGCCGTCGGCTTCGTCGCGGCTCAGATTAGGAATCCGCTTGAGCGCCACCTCGACCGCTTCTTGCTCGTGAGTTTTCAAATATTCCGTCGCGCGGACCACCGCGGTGACAATTTTTTGCACCGTTTCCGGTTGTTGTTGGATCAGCGCAACGCCCGCGGCTAATCCACCTTCGTACCAACCCATGCCCGGGTCGGGATAGTAAAGCGGCTTAAAGCCCGCCTTGGTTCCCCAGTAAAGAAACTGACTGCGCGCGAACACCGCAGAAATGGTCGGGTCCTCGAACGCCTTAGCGCGCCCGATGCTATCGCCCTGAACCACTTCCACATCGACGCCGGGTTGCAAACCGTAACGCGAACAGAGAAAGCGAAAATCAGTATTCGACCGGCCGCCGCCGGACATGACTTTCTTACCTTTGAGGTCGGCGATCGATTGGATCTCCGGACGCGCCACACAAGGAAATTTAGTCAGCGTCGTGGCGCAGAGAAATTTGAGCGCGTGACCGTGGCCCAGCACCGCCTCCATCGCATTGGTCAAGGAACAGAGGAAGCCAACCTCTCCCTTGTCAACCAATTGCGCCAGCGTCTGGCCGCCGTGGCTCTGCACTTGCACGCAATGGGCGCTCGCGCCCTCGGCACTGAAGAAGCCTTTTTCTTCCGCGACCAACAGCGGCAGAAAAGTCATGGTTGGATAGGGAAGGGCGATGAGCATGGGAATTATCTCACTTTCATTTGTCTGGTGGCGAGAAAGCGGCCGCCAAAAGTCATCGCCAGCATGATTAAGATTAACATGACGCCTAACGCTGCCGCGTGGCGCAAGTCGCCGGCTTCCCAATGGGACCAGATGAGAAATGATACGACGTTGTTCGAAGTCGAGTTGAGCATGAGCGCCATCGACAATTCGCGCATCGCGTGAACCGCGACCCAAATAGCGACTCCCGCCAAAGTCGGCAGCAGCAGGGGCACGACGATTCTGCCGAACACAGTGGCGGAGGTAGCGCCGCTCACCCGCCCGGCCTCTTCAAGTTCCTTGTGAATCTGGATAATGCTGGCGCTCAGCGTACGAGTGCTGAAAGGTAGATAGCTGGTCACGAAGCCGACGAGAATGATCAGGGATGTGCCATAAATCGGCAGATAATCGAACGTAAGATAGACGTAGATCAGCGCCAAAGCCAAAACCACGCTCGGCACTGCGTGCGGCAGAAACGTCAAAACCTCGAGCACGCGCCGCCCGGGAAATTTGGAGCGCAACACGACCCAAGCGGCGGCGGCGGCGAGCAGAGTGGTGATCGTGGCAGAACCGACCATCAGCCAGAAAGTGTTGACGACCGCCTTGACGACTTCAGGATCTTCCAGAAGATCTCGGTAACCTGACATCGATACCACCGACAAGGCTTCCATGGACGGCGCCTGATAGAAAGGGATCAAGCTTGCCCAGAACATGATGAGAATCGGCAACAGCACGGCGAGGCTGAAATAGCCGACAAAAAAAGCCAGAGCGACGTATTTCCAAAAGCCGAGATCGATCAACCTCGGGCGAAATCCTTTGCCGGTGACGGTGGCGAATCGTTCGCTGTGGCGTGTCGATCGCTGGTAAAGGTAGATGAGAAAAATGCTGATGACGAGGTATGTCGAGCTGAGCGCGCTGGCTTCGCCATAGTTAGCGCCGCCACCGTACGTGGAGGTTGTCGCATAGTAGATCTTCGAACTGAACACGAGAATGCCATTGCGCAAGCCGAGTACGCCGGGGATCTCGAAACTCTCGATCGCCGTCATGAATATATAAATGCTCGCGGTGAGAATCGCCGGCAGCATGATGCGCAGCGTGACCCGGGTGGTGGTGATCCATTTTGTCGCGCCCGATACCAAAGCGGCTTCCTCGAGCGAGGGATCCATGGCGCGAAAAGCGCCGACCAGCAGAAGAAAGGTGGTCGGCACCAAGCGCAACCCTTCGGTGAAAATCATGCCGCCCAGCGAATAGATGTTGAATGGAGCGTTCTCAAGGCCCAAGACAAACATCGTCGCCTTGTTGATGATGCCGACATTGGGACTCAAGAGCAGCACCCAAGACATTGACAGCAACATGCCCGGCATCGCCACCGGCGCGATGACGAGCGCATAGGCTACGGTGCGCAGCGGCGTGTTGGTGCGTTCGATCAGCCAAGCGAACAGAATCGCCACAGGCAAAGCGAGCAACACGGATCCGGCGGCAAAGACGAATGAATTGTAAAACAGCTCCAAGAGCGCCGGACCGCCGTAGGCGCGCACATAGTTGGCAAAGGTCAGCTGGCTGAAAGTGCCGGGAGAGCCGCGGATAAAGCCGCCGACAATCAACAACGCCAGAGGCACAACGACAAGGTAGGCGACCAACCCCACCAAGCCGGGGATCAATAGGTTGGACCATCGAGGCCACGCAAAACCGCGTGCGCGCCGCGATAAGAGGAGAGACGATGGATAATCTTGCAAGAAAATGCCCGTCGAAATCAGCTCATTTCTTGGAGCCAATCAGCGTCATGAGTTTGTCTTCGATGGCATCATGCTTGAGCGCTTTCTCAGTATCGCCCCAACCGAGTACGGCAAGCTTTTTGCCAGAAAGCATCTTCGACATTTCGGTGCCTAACCCTTCATACGGCAACGCGCGGCCTTCGGTGTCCTCGTAAACTTTTTGTCCTTCGGGGGATACCAGCCAGCCGATGTACAACGCCGCGGCATTGATGCGCGGCGCGCCTTTTGGAATTGCGCGACCAGCGATGTTGCCGCCAATCGGTTCCATGGGAATCCAATCGATCGGCGCGCCGGATTTGCGCGCTTCGATAATGTTAAACACGTAAACCGGCGCGATGTGAAAATCGCCGGCGGTCAAGAGCTGCGCGATGGCTGTGCCGCCCCGGCCAAACTTCGGTTGGTTGTCTTTGATTTTTTTTACATAGGCTTCGGTTCTTTCGACCGTCCAAACCCCTGAGGAAGCGATATACGCCCAGGGATTGACTCGAATATCGACGGCCAATTTACCGCGCCATTCTGGGCTCAACAGATCGTCGTAACTCTTAGGTAGCTTCTCTTTGGGGACCAATTTGGTGTTGTACGCCATCGTCCATATGTTCCCATAGGCCCCGACGCCGAAGTTGTCTTTGTCGACCGCTTGGGCGGGAATGTCTTTAAATACTTTGCGCCATGGAAAACTGGTAAAAACCCCGTCGAGCTTGCCTTGTTCATAGGACACGCTGTTGCAAGCGATCACATCGGCGGTCGGCGCCCGGCCGGCGCGTTGTTCCATAGTGACTTTCTGCACAACTTCGTCGCTGTGGACCAATGCCTGCTCGACTTTGATGAAGGGATATTTTCTTTCAAAGGCGCGGAAGTGCTCTTTGCCTTTGCCTCTCGTCGTGTCCCAGACAACCAATTTACCCTCTTTTTTGGCGCCTTCGATAACATCGGTGAAATTGCGATCGGCGATGGATTTTTCAGCGGCATTGAGCGCCGAAGAAAACATGATGAATAACCCGGCCGTGAAAATTGATGAGATCAAGCCGACGCTCCAGCGTCCAACGAATACTGCCATATCCACCTCCTGAAAGTTTTCGCGACGATTTACGTTTGGTCGAGCATTTATCAAACGGAGCGCCTGTGTCAATCGGAATTCTTTTACCAGATTCACGCGCGGATGCGGCGCTGCGCAAGGTATCGGCTTGCAAACCCGTGTTGAGTGCCATCCAGTTCTTGACAATGGGAACAGTCAAAGAGTAGTTCTGGCGCTTATGATCGTTAGCCGTTGTGGTAAAGGAGGTGTGCCGATGAGATTGACGCGAATGAGCAGTGTAGTTGCGACAGGATGGTTCATCCTCAACATCGCCTGTCTACTTTCCATCGCCAACGCCCAGAGCAATTTGTTTACCCAGCTCGTCGACGCGGCTAAGAGCGAAGTAGAAAAAAAGAGCGGGAAACTGATCGTTGGCATCACCTGGACCGACGCTCAGGCGAAACCGGTGCTCGAAGAATTCAAGAAAGAATTTCCCTTCATCCAATCGATCAGCTTCGTGCGGCTGCGCACGGTCGAACAGATGCAGCGCATGTTGATGGAGTATCGTTCGGGGCGCGCGCCGGATATCGACATCCCATTCATTTCAAACGAGCTATGGCCCGAATACATCAAAGAGAAAATGTTCCTCACGCCGCGCTTCCCCTACAAAGATCTTTTTCGCTCACTGCCTCAAGGTTGGCATCAACCCGATCCACGAAGCCTAGATCCGAAGGGGCTTTATCTCGCGAGCACCGGAGGGGCGCGCGGTATTGCCTATAACAAGAATCTGATTCGAGCCGACCAGGCGCCGAAGGGTTGGGATGACTGCGTCGACCCGAAATGGCGCGGCAAAATTATTTACGATCCCCGCGCCACTTTGGCGGCTTTCCAACATGATCCAAAAACCAGGGACTGGTTTTTGAAATGGCTCAAGGGGTTGGTCGCCAACAAAGTCGTGCTCAATCGCGGAATGGGTGAAAACTTGGAAAAGGTCGCGGCCGGTGAGTATGCCATCAGTTGCGCGGCAAACTATCACAACGCCATGCCGATGATCGACGAAGGTGCGCCGCTCGTGTTCGTCCTTCCCGATCCCTACATATTGGACATCACCACCGAGATGCATGTCGTGCGTTGGTCGACCACCCCGGCCGCTACTCAACTCTTCGCGGTCTGGCTGGCAACTCGCGCTCAGCCGTTGATCGAAAAAACCAGCTATCGTGAGTTTCCCTGGATTCCAACCTCCAGGAAGTATTCCATGGCCAAAGGAAAATACATGGCGATATGCGGCGCCGATTGCGCGCTAAAATCAGAACAGTACAGCGAAGAGCACGCCAAGATTCTCGGGCTACCGGGATCGCGGTAAGCTATGCAGCGGTGACAAGCACAAGACAAGATCGTTTGAGGAGACAGTTGAATGGAAAAAAAATACTTTATCGACGCCGCCGGCCAGGTGCGCCAGGTCAAAAAAACATTTTATAAACAATGGCAGGACCGCGAGAGAATACCGGTCTTCGAGGGATACTCTGTAGAAGACGTTGAAAAGCTCACACTCGGTCCTTGGGAACGCAAAGGCGGCAAAGGCTGCTTTATCAACCTCGTCGGTTCCGAGGAGATCAATGATTTTTATCTCTGTGAAATCCCCGCGGGCGGACAGCTCAAACCGCAACGCCATTTCTATGAAGAGCAAATCTATGTTCTCGAAGGGCGCGGCGCGACAACGGTGTGGAACGAGGGCGGCCCGAAACGGACTTTTGAATGGCAAGAAGGAAGCCTCTTCTCGCCGCCGCTCAACTGTTGGTATCAGCACTTCAACGGTCAGGGCGACAAGCCCGCCAAGTATATCGCCATGACCATGGCGCCTACCGTTCTCAACTTGTTCCGCGATCTCGATCTGGTTTTTCATAACGACTACGTATTTAGAAATAGATTCGACGCCGAGGACGATTATTTTAGCACCAAGACGACGCCGCTCGGTTGGGACGATAGCTATGCGCGCTGGAACTCCGTCGAAGACTTCGAGGCGGGAAAAGAGCCGGCGCGGTCAAACACGCTGAGGACCAATTTCATCGCCGACGTGCGCAGCGTCGAAGTCGAGAAAATGCCCGGTGCCGGCGAAGGCTTCGCCAGCATGCATTTCAAATTATCCAACAACACAGTGATCTGTCACGCCGCGGAATTCGAAGTGGGCAAATACAAACGGGCGCACCGTCACGGCGGCGGCGCGCATATCATCTTGCTCAACGGCAAAGGTTACTCGCTCATGTGGCCGACTGGCAGAGAGAATGAAAAAATGACGATTCCCTGGAAGAAGGGGACAATCATCGTGCCGCCGGCCGGCTGGTTCCACTTTCATTTTCCCACCAGCACGTCGCCGACGCGCTATCTGGCGCTGCGTGGCAGCTTTGGCGTCGAGGGAAAATACAAGACCACGCTGAGCGTCAGCAAAGGCGGCGACTGCATCGACTATAAAGAAGAGGATCCGGAGATCAGGCGGCTTTACGAAAAGGCGCTGGCTGAGGAAGGGATTAAAACCAGCATGGCGCCGTCGTTGTATGCCTAGAACCGGTTTGCACCGGCATTAACTCTAGACGGATGCGGGTGTCGAGTTAGTGCTTCAACTTTTGCGTCGCTTCCACGAATCGATGATCTCGCTCGAATCGTGCACGTCGAATATTTTTTCCAGGTAGGTCACCGCGGCGGCGTAATCTTCCGGCGAGTTGGTGCCGACGCAGTCGCGCGCGATGACGGCGTAAAAGCCGCGGCAGATCGCCTCGCGCGCGGTGCCGTTGATGCCGGTCGCCACGTTTACCCCGGTCAGAATGATGGTTTTGATGCCGTGCTTGCGCAGCGTCCACTCGAAGGACGTGCCGAGAAAAGCGTTGGGAATGAATTTCTCAAAGACGATTTCGTTATCCTTGGGCCGCATCGCCTCGACCAACTGCGGTTTGGCGGGAAATCCTTTGGGCTCGGGCTCGCGCACGATGTCCGCCACCGCTTTGCCGGCTCGGGTGAGTCTCATGCGCACTGTCGGCGCGCCAGTGTCGCCGACGATACGCATGTTGTTTTGATGTGAGAAGATCCTCAAGACGTTGTGTTCGCGGGCCGCCGCCAGCAGACGAGAACTGTTACGGATGAGATCGTCGGTGCTGTAGCGGTTCAAGACGACATTTTCCGCGAAGTCCCACAAAAGTAACGCCGTATGTTTGGGATCGACGAGTTCGTCCAACGTATCGAGGATATCCATTCCTGCATAACTGATCATCGGTGCTCTCCCCCTAACGGCGACGATAGTAAGTCATATTACTTGTCATCGAAGCGTGTCAAGCAGAGTTGCAAATGCGACGTTCGTTGTTAATATTCTCGCGCTTCACTAGACTCCGAGCCAAGTCATCCGGTAAGCGTAAACGTGTTAAGGGCATCTGCGTCGCGCCTGGATGAGCAGGCTACTGCCAGGTAAAATTTTTCTCGCGCCATTGAAGGTGAATTTATGAAGGGATCGCTGTTAGTGAGTTATGCCGTATGGCATATCCTGATGCTTGGACAATTTGGCTACAGCCAAGAGAAAAAAAATGACCGGCTCACCCTCGCCACCTCGACGGTGGGATTAGGCCGCATTCCGATGTTGGTGGCGCAGGAGCAGCGTTTGTTTCAGAAACATGGTCTGGAGGTCAACATCGTTTACATCAGGGGCGCGTCGACTTCGCTGCAATCGCTGCTCGCCGGGGAGGTGCAGCTCGTTGTCGGCGGCGGGCAGGGAACCATCGGCGCCGCGGCGCGCGGCGCGCCGGTAGTCATCATCAGCAATTTTTCTTCAACGCCCAATCAACTCGTCGCCTTGCCGCCGATCAATTCTGTCGATCAACTGAAAGGGAAAATTATCGGTGCTAGCCGTCCGGGAACTTCGACCGATTTCGTCTTGGAACGGCTTTTGCCGCGCATCGGTCTCACTCCGGGGAAGGACGTAAAACTCTTGCCAACTGGCTTGTTAGTATCCGAAGAAAGAATTAACGTGCTCTTACAGAAACGAGTCGACGCCACGCTCGCCAATCAGGAGACGGTTTCGCAATTCCAACACAAAGGCTACCCACTCAATGTCCTCGCCGACGCTTTGGCCTTTGGCGTGAACTCGACGGTCGACTTTTCGACATCCAGACAAATTCTCGCCAAACAACGCCAACAGCTAAAGGCATTTATCAAAGCAGTATCCGAGGGCATTTGGCTGGCGAAAATCAATAAAGAGTTAGCTTTCCGCGTAATACAGAAAGTTCTTAAGGTCGACGCGCGCTTCCTCGAGTCGACCCACGCTAACTATGTCGTTAGACTCCACCCTGACAAACCTTATCCCATCCGAGAGACCCTGGAAGCGGCGATTGAAGATATGACGGCCGCAATCCCTGAGCTCAAGGGCAAGAAAGCATCTGACTTCACCGACTCGAGTTTAGTCGTTGAGTTGGATAAAGAAGGCTTCTTCGATCAACTGAAGCGTTGATGACACAACAATCGCCAGCACGACAATTTCATAATCAAGCCACCCGCATTTGAAGATTCAATTGGTCGATCATTCTTTTCATGCGGTGATGATTGATGCCGAGGAACTATTCAAAAGAACCGAAATAAAATTTTTGAATCTTCGATGTAAGCTTGACCGTGATTTGAATGTATTGATAGGTTGGACGTAACGATAGCAGTAATTTGCGGCGAAAGAATTAGCAAGATTGAAGGAGTCATCATGAAGCTACGCGTAGGCAACGGGTGTTGGCATGCGGGACATGTAAGAGCGGCGACTTACGCGCTGGAAGCAGGACTTTTCGCTCAGGAGGGGCTTGACGTCGAGATCGTCCACGCCAAGGTCAATCCCAAAGCGATCGAATCGAGCCGTCCTGACGGGGAAAGATATGATGAAGTCGGCACGGTCCTACGCGACATGATTGCGTTTCGAATCGATATTATTCCGGATGTCCACGTGCGCACGCCCTTTGCCGAGCGGGCTTTAGGCAATGACGAAGTGCGCATCATCGGCGGCTGGCGCAATTGGTTTTCAGGCACGCTCGTGACTGCCCCTGGCATCAAATCGATTGCCCAACTCAAGGGCAAACGAATCGGTGACTGGTACAAGGGCGGCATCGCCACCATGTGGTTCGAGCACCAACTGCGCAAGGAGGGCATCGATCCTCAAAGTGAAGTCGAGTGGAAAGTAGGGTACCTCTATGGCTCCATGCGTGAAGCGTGGAAACCGCTTTTACGCGGCGAGACCGATGCGGCCATTGTCGCCAACCCGTTTGTTCCGACGCTGCTGGAACAGGGATTCAACAAGCTCTATGATTTTGTCGAAGACACCAAGCCCCATGGGCGGCCGGATCGGGTCACGATAGCGCGCAAATCGTTTATTGAACGAAACCCGGAATTGATTGTCCGCTATTGGAAAGCGCAGATTCGCGGTTATCACTCCATGCGCATGGCGCCGGAGAATTTTCCATTTCACCGTTATGTCGAGGCCAAGCTCAGAGTCGAAAATCCTGACGAGTCCGAACGCATGCGCGATCTGCTGTCGCAGACGCTGATGGAGAGTTACTTTGTGCCATTAGACGGCCACGTCAGCGAAGAAGGCGTGTGGCGGATTTTGCAAGAGCATCAAGACGCCGGCGTGCTATCGCGCGCGATTACACGTCAAGATGTCAAAGAAGTCATCAAACAAGAATTGGCTCAAGAAGCATGGCGGGAAATTTCCCAGACCGATGAGGTCAAGCGCAACCTCGAACGGCTGCAGCCTATCGTCGAGAAGTATGGTTATTGATTGGCCGAACTTCGGATCGATGTAAACCGAAGGGACCAGCGGTGCATGCGCTACCCGCCAAGTCTCAACCTAACGCGGTGCTGCCTGAAATAAGCACTTCGTTTTTCACGCCCTCCACCCAGTGAATCTTGTCGGGAACGATTGTCGATGTCGCGCGCAATCGGTAAACGCGCGGATCGTTTACTCCCGGCGGAGGTGTGCCGTGCTCGCGCAGCTCTTTGGCAGCTTTGAGTAGCATCCGCCGTGCTCGGATGGTGGCGTAATCGCCGCTGCAAAGATTTTCTTTGCTTCGATCGAGGATCGGTGTCGGCCCTTCGTTTTCTGTGACACAGCGGTCTTGAAGATTTACGCCGGTGATGCCCATCCGTTTGCTATGGTGCACATCCCAATTGATCAGATAGTCGTTTGACTTAAGCGCTTTGGGACGGATGAAACTATAGGGTTCATGGGTCGCCGGTAGATAATCCTCTTCCGCGAAATTCAATCGGTCACCTTTTTTGACCGACTGCATAATTTCTTTGGTCGGGTACCAATTAATTTGCCATTTAATCGAGTTTTCATCATCGATCGGAGTATAAATGCGTGCGCCGCGCAATTCGCTGCCGGGTGGCATCGAATAGAATGGCATGATGAATTGGTTGACGCGCCACAAATCCTTGCCCTCGCCGAACGGGCGTTTGGCGCCATACATGAATCCCGCTGCGGTGTCGACGATCTCGATCGCCATCGGCGTCCGCATGCCCGATTTATTAGCTACCAAGTGCTGCGAGGGCTGGTGTTCTTCGGCTAATTTGTCATCAGCCAAATTGTACGGCGAGTGCAGCCACATCACATGGGTCGGATCGATGCCGCCTTCGAGCACCTGGAGATAATTGCACTCCTGGTGAAACACGCGGTAGATGCGTTGCTCGTCAGGCACGAGAGCGAATTCGAATTCCGGCAGCGGCGGTAGCTCTTTCGCCGGACCCATGTAGGTCCAAATGATGCCGCCGTACTCAACGCAAGGATAACCGGGATGATGGATCGCGTCGCAGAATTGCTGCTCGGCGGGAATGTTCGGCATCTCCATGCAGGTGCCGTCGGTGGCGTACTTCCAACCATGATAGGGACAGCGAATGCCATCATTTTCGATTCGGCCAAAATAAAGAGGCGCCAAACGATGCTGACAGTAAGCGCCGACCAAACCAATCTTGCCGTTGCCGGCGCGGAACAACACCAAGTCTTCGCATAGCAGCCGTACTCGGAGGGGTTTGTTGCTCGACTCTGAAAGAAAGGACGACGGAATTACGGCCTGCCAATACTGGCGGAACAAGTCGCCCATCAGCGTCCCCGGGCCGACGCGGGTCAGTTGTTCGTTCTCCTCCTTGGTAAATGTAAACCCGCTCACCCCTTGATAGTTTCCACTTTGCGCCGTCATCGTCTTCTCCTCCGTCTCGGTAGCTGCAACGTCAACTCAGTGCTCTAGTCAAAATTGTTTGTCGGATAACGATTGAAAACTATCTGAGAACATCAACCGATGTCAACGCTGCGACATTATAGACGGTGAGCCGCGAAGTTGATCAAGCCCATGCCGAAATGCTTTGGACGGATTGTAGCGAAGCAACTGTATGCCGATCCGCAAAACGGAATGCAGCGGCACGCTGCTGCAGATTCAGCGCTATCGCTCCAAAGGGTGTGGTTCACTGCGCGATCGCATCGATATTCAAATCGAAGTGCCGGGACTACGCTATCAAGAGCTGGCCAGTAAAGACGCCGGCGAAAAATTCCCACGTGATTCGCAATCGGTTGAACGTGGCGCCCACGGTTCAGCAGCAACGATTCCAAAAAAACCAGATCCACGCTGTTTCCCGCTCAATTTTCTCGGCGTTGAGTGCACGCAGTTGTTGAAGGATTGATTGCCGATCGATGGTTTTTTTGAGGTCGAGCATCGTTAATAGGCCGAAGCGAACGGGACGGCAAAAATTCTACATAACCCGTGCTATACCGCCGACGCTCGATTTTTTGCGGTATTTTTTCCTCGCGATCAACTTTTGGAAAAGGATGCCCGCTAGTAAGCGCCACGCATCGAAACCCTCCAGGTGCTGACGAAATTAGAATTTATCACGATCTTTGGCAACCTATAACAAATAATAATAATTAAAATAACAAGAATTTATTTGACTTATATTCGATCGATGGGTCACAAAGTAAATACAACCCTTGAATGCAGGCTTTGAGAGAATGACCTGAGCAGGAGAAAGACGTGCCTAGTCAAGAAAATGTCTCTATCTATGCCGTTGGCGATGTGGCTGTCACTCGAGACAATCCAGAATCGGCATTCACCCAGACATTATCGGTTCTCAACGAGCCCGATATATTGTTCGGTCAGCTTGAAGCGACCCTTTCTCAAAAAGGTTCCCCCAAAACAGAAAGTGCGCAAAGACCTCACCCGACTATTGGAGCGGTACTTAAATCGGCCGGTTTTGATGTGATGTCTTTCGCCAGTAACCATGTACTGGACTGGGGTGCAGACGGATTGATAGATACGCTCGATATAGCGCAGGAAAACGGCATAACACTGGTTGGCGCCGGAAGAGAAATCAAAGAAGCTAGGCAGCCAGCGATTATCGAGCGAAAACGTGTGAAAGTCGCTTTCCTCGCCTATAACTCGATTCTTCCGCCGGGGTTTTGGGCAACGGATGACAGGCCTGGTTGTGTTCCTATCAGGGTACGAACGTTTTATGAGCCGACCGAGCCTTTCCAACCGGGCAGTCCGGCCGAAGTTTTTACCTTTGCTTATAGCGAAGACGTTCAAGCAATGGTGGAGGACATTAAGAAAGTGAGAGCTGCGGCGGATGTTGTCATCGTATCCATGCATTGGGGAATACATTTCATGCCCGCCAAACTAGCGACGTATCAAAGGGAAGTTGGACATGCTGCGATCGATGCGGGCGCTGACCTTATCATTGGCACGCATCCACATATCCTAAAGGGGATTGAAGTCTACAAAGGCAAGGTCATTTTTTATAGCTTGGGCAACTTCGCTATGGATTCCAGCGTAACCAAGGTGTGGCCCTATGCAAAGGGGGATTTCTTATGAAGATCAGAGAACTCGCCCGAGAATGGCCGCCGCAAGCTGCTGGCCGATTTGGACACGCAGCTATCGCTGAGGCGGGCGACGAGGTGGTGAGCGCCCAGCGACGTAACCAATCTAACGACCACATCGCTCTCGACGTCCGCAAAAGGGACGGAAGCAAATACTTAGTAGGTTTGGTTCTCCCAGAGTATCTACACGGACGGGCTCTCATCGCGATCGTGAACGCTAAAAAGATTAGGCTGGGAGAAGTTGGCGAGTTGGACGTTTAGCCGATCATCCTCAAGCAGCGTGAGCGCTCTCAACTCCGGCCTCCGATCAGGCCATCCGCTAAGTTCCACCTAAACTGTTTCAATCACATCATCGATCGAATAAGCCAGAATTGCGCACGCTAGTCGGCAAAACGTTAAGGGAAATCGGAGATGGAGACATTCCGTGGATACCAACTACAAAAATCATCTAATCAAATCCGTCGCTAATCCAATCCCAAACAGTGATCACTGGACAGCAACGGTCAGCATAACCTGGTCCGAAACAAATCAAGAGCAGCTGCGAAAATTCGATGGACCGATCGCGGGCTTCCCTTCTCTTGGAGAGGCCGAATCATGGGGAGTACAATTTGCAAAAAAGTGGATTGATGACGGAAAAGCGCCTATTCGTGCATAGCATCTGCCGACGCGCGCCGGTGATCAATTATAATTGGCCTTTGAAAGACTGAATGGTAGTCAGTTGCTCTACCGACTGATCATAAAAATTGAAGTGCGAGTTGTTTAAGTGTCTGACTGCGGAACACTGGACTTTCAATCAGACAAATTCTCCGCTGACAACGAATGACGCTCGAAAATTAATCATACCGTAGCAAGCGAATTGTAGGGGCAACAGTGGGGGCAGCAGAGGTTATCTGAACTTAAAATCATAAGTAAAGTCAAATACTTAGGACTATAGTTAAATTGCCCCGCCTCCACTAATTACCTTTCCAGTAGTACCACACAGTTCTATACAATCGTTATAGGGGAACCTTCATGTACTCCCAGCGGGCGGCCCGTCTCACGATGGCAAAGCGAACCGGATGCATCATCAATATCGCGTCTCACGCCGGGATTTTTTATTGCCGTGGGCAAGGCGTCCACTACGCGGCGTCCAAGGCAGCGATTATTCAAATGACACGAGTGTTGGCTTTTGAACTAGGGCCTTTGGGAATCCGAATCAATGCCATCGCGCCGGGCGGTATCAACACTGGAAGTCCCATCTCTGCATCTCAAGTTGAAGTTTCTGCAAGCCAAACGGTAGTCAGTTCTCAGCGCATAACGCCGAGGCGTCCCCGGCGCCTTCCACTGCCATTCAGAGTTGGTAAGCTATCTTCATGAAGGATTGGAAATCGCGGCTTTCCACTGCGATCGACCGAGCCGATAAGTTGTCCGACAACGTCCGCTCACGCCTGAGGAAAATCACGGGATTTAACAGTCCTTTAATGATTATTCCCTATGTAGGCTATGGTACCCCGGACAAACTCCTATTCGGCGGTAGAGTCTTGGAGGACGAAGGGTTTATTCCTGCCGCAAGCGCTGATCGTACCTGGCGCAATCTCATTAACATGTACAAGCGTTTTGAATCTGACGAAGTGCCGGGAGCTCGAATACGTGCTCGCTTTCAGGGGATTCAAAGCGAAGCGACCACGGATGAGGAAGGCTACTTCAGTTTCGCGATTCAACCGATTCGGCGCTTGGATGCAAATCGATGGCAAGAAGTTGAATTGGAGCTCTTGGCGCCGTCGTTGGCCGAGACACCTCCGGTGCGCGCCATCGCTAAGGTGATGGTCCCTTCCGCAGCCGCCAAATTTGGCATCATCAGCGACATCGACGATACCGTCATATCGAGCAATGTCGGCAACAAATTGAAAATGATCCTGACGGTGATTCTATCCAACGAGCATACCCGTAAGCCCTTCGAAGGCGTTGCGGGCTTGTACTGCGCATTGCAGAAGGGCGCGAGTGGCGGCGATGACAATCCTATCTTCTATGTCTCGAATAGTCCGTGGAACCTTTACACCCTCTTACTCGAATTCTTGAAACTGCAGAAGATACCCTTGGGACCATTACTTCTGCGGGATTTTGGCGATCATTCGTTGTTTACCAAAGATCCCGAGAGCCACAAGAAGAGCAATATCAAAATCATATTAGACTCATTCTCCGAATCTTCCGTTCGTGCTGATCGGCGATAGTGGCGAGCGAGACCCGGAAATCTATAGGGACGTAGTGAAGGAATATCCCACTCGGATTCGTGCCATTTATATCCGCAGCATCACTCAACATCCTTCTAGGCTGGCAGCGATTGACAAGCTCATAGAAGAAGTCCGCAATACGGGGACTCAGTTGGTGCTTGCGCCGGACAGTGAATTTGCGGCTGTGCACGCTGCCGCGGAAGGATTGATATCAACCGCCCAACTTGGGACCGTTCGTTCGGAGAAAAACAAGGATCAGACTACACCAACACAACGAGCGCTCACTCGGTAACCGAGTATTGCGAGGAGTAACGGCGCTCGACGTTGGCACATCGTACCTTGTATTCTTCTTAACAGCCGGAAGCAGGACGCTATGCGGAATGTCTACGTGGCTGGCTTTCCAGCAATCACACTCAACCCGACTGCGCCCGCATTATGCGAAACTACTTCCTTCACTTCCAATGGATCGTAATAGGGTTATAAACGGGACCAGTACTGTAGCGACATCGACGATACCGTTTCCGATCTTGCCGCCCGGTCGCTTATGAATATCTAGGTAGGGATCGGATTACGGGTTGCTTGTCTTTCAACGGAACGGACGATGTCCGCCGGATTCAATCTGTTATAGAAACTGCCGTTAGAGTTGTGCCAGCTTGGCTCCTGGATATCATCCGTTGCAACCCGACTTGCAGCAGGATCAATCGAGACCTGGGCTTGTGCTAAAGAAAGCCAACTGGAGAATAGTGCGATTCCTAAGAACGAAACGGTCTGCATTTTTACCTCTTCGATCATTTTCGTCACGTTCTCATAGAGCAACGCCCGCGCCTACGGTCGTAGTGAAATCAAATAGTTGTGCAAGAGGGTGCCGCCATGTCGTGACAAGATGCCAGATTCTGGCAGCAAAAACGCATCAGAATTTGAATCCTTAAGACTTTCGAGAAGTCAGAGTAATGCTCCCACGCGGCATGCCTTTCGCTAACTACAGGAGCGAAAGGTAGATGTCGTATGAAATGGTTCTTAGCTAGTTTCTTATTATTTTCGGCTGCGGCGGGGTTAAGCAGACACTGGACGAGTGAGGCAGCATCTTCCCGACAGATCGAACAAGAATTCGGAATCGCTGCTCCGCTGAGCGCAGATCAATGCCCGACGAGTCACCCGATTAAAGGCAACTTCACTGCATCTAGCGGCGATCGTTGTATATTCCATTCACCGGGCGGCGAGTTCTATGAGAAAACAAAACCGGAGAAATGTTACGGGAGTGCTACTGACTCAATCGCAGATGGCTGTAGGCCGTCGCGTCGCTAATCCTCGGGAGTGGTCGGAGCGTCTGGATGGAGAATTTGCCAGAACTGTCAGCACGAAAAGAAATCTCATTTACCAAAAGGGTGTGCCGGCCTAATTACTCTCCAGCAGGCCGCTGAAACGACGATAGCGTATGTTATTAATATCTGATGTTCGTCTCAGCTTATAAAGGCTAACACTTAGCTCGTAAATGGCAGAGCCCGTGAGATTCTCAACGACTCGGTCGCCCTGATCCGTCTCGTAGTCCATCTTGATGATAGGCATCGTCTCGGTCGATAAATTGTTGCAAACGCTAAATAAGCGAGACCCTTTAACAGTCACGTAAGTCCCGATCGTCCACAGTATTTGTGACAAGCTTAAAAAATCCTTAAGCGCCGAAAGATGATCGTTTCTCTCTCGTTCCTTGCGCTCGAGATGCTCGAGATCGACTGAGGCATAGTGCAAACTTACAGGGGTGACTGCCGGGGGTGATTGATAACCACCCTCGACAACAAAGAAGTCAGCGTCACAACGTAGAAAAAAGGTTTTGATACCCCGTAGGTCTAGATCATGGCCGATGATGCGTAAGGCTTCTGAGCAAAAACTCGTGGACATTAATAAAAATTCCTTTACGAATAGTACGATTACTCGTTCTTATTCGTGCGCCCGACCAAAAGCAGAAGCACAAGAGGTGCCAGCTCGGAACCTATATCGTCGTCTGGACTGGCTCGGGGTAGAAATGTCGCAATCCGAGTTTGAATTGTCTTAAAAATTCCGCCAAATTACCGAACGTCGGCATGTGGCGAGAAGAACTAACGGTCAATTGGGTTATTGTGGACGCCAGCTTTGGCAACGAGTGATGTGACAATGTGTCAACCATTTTGTCATTGTTGATGGCCGATGGCCGATACTCCGCCCGTGTTGTCCATTGCCCAGCTGCTTCCACATCGAACGAACTGGAGCGTCGGGGTCGTATTCACACCGCCCTCTCCTGGCAGACGCAATGCTATCGTTAGTTTGGAGGGAAGGTTTTTGGCATCAAGCATGTATCCATTAGACTACTTGCGATGCGAAGAGCATGCACAAGTCCACGAGGTTAACTAATGATTCTATTCGTCGATGATAACGCAGGAAGCCGACAAGCCTTCGCCAAGATCATTCGACTTCATGGACACGAAGTCATGGAAGCGGCCGACGCCAACGAAGCACTAAAAATTCTCGATAGCGTTCATTTGGAGCTTGTGATCACCGATTTTGTCATGCCCAATGTGAGCGGCTTTCAGCTTATTGCGCACATTCGGCAAAAGTGGCCAGATATGCCAATACTCTTAATATCGGCATACCTTTCAGAGGAGATAGCCGAAGTCATTTCCGGATGGAGTGGAGTGAAATTTATTCCTAAGCCTATTGATGCACCGGCGTTTCTAGCGGCAGTTGACGGGCTCATATGCAAATCAAATTAATTATTCCCGAACGATTTCCCGCGCCTCTTTATCCTTTCGCAACGCAGCAAAACTAGCGTACCTCAAATGCGTGTCCGGCGTCGATTTCGTGAACTCGATCTGAGCGACAAGCTCCGGCTTCAGCCACCGCCACTCTTTCATCTCATCCGCAGTCGGCGCCCGCGTCGTTCGTCGCTTTTCAAGTAGGACCTTACCTACGATCAGTGCATCGAACGGATTGCCAGGGTATAGCCGCCGATGACGAACTCCTGGCAGCGGTTTGTCTCTCATCCAAGCGCCGCTGCGTCGTCCAGGCTCTTAAGCTGTAAAACCGCGTTTGGCGACATCTCTTTCTCGGGACGCTTCAGAAAATGGTTTCTTGATTTCGGGACATTAGTTCTGTTGCAGCGTCTTAATCCCTACGATTTCTCATAGCTAGTTAATGGCGCTAGTTTTGCGTTACGTATCCGTAATTGGTTTTGTTCAAGAAATCGCAACTAATCAACGAAATAATAAGGAGACAAGCTCATGAACGAAGAAATTTCTGCAGGGCAGTGGAAGCAAATGCGCGGCGACCTGAAATCGTGGTGGGGCAGACTCACCGATGATGAGCTGGACTTAATCGGCGGTCATAAAGACAAGCTGATTGGATTAGTGCAGGAGAGATACGGATATGCTCGCGATCATGCCGTGTATGAGGTGGAGCAGCGCTTAAAAGAATTTAACGATAAAACGGGCGGGGCCATCGGCAATCTTACGGCCAAGGCGCAAGAGCTGGGTGCAACGGCCGCGAACAAGGCGAACGAAGCGGCCACAGTCGTTGGTGAGAAGATCGGCTCGCTGGCAAACGTTATCAGGGAAAAGGCGCCGCGCGAAGGCACGGTGGCTACAGCGGCAACAGCGGTAGTTGATGGGTTGGAATCGACAAGCTTTTACCTACGCGAGAAAAAATTTGAACATCTGGCAAAAGACGTCACCGCCCTAGTCCGCACTTACCCGATCCAATTTATACTGATTGGTGTTGGTCTTGGCTATTTGCTCGCCCGGCGTGCGAGGTAAAGCATGGACACCGGATCGCCACCGGCCGCAGAACCGAGCTTCGTATCGTTGTTGGGCGGTATCGCCAACGACGCCACAGAGTTACTGCGCCAGGAAATGACGCTGACAAAGCTCGAGGTGAAGTACGAGCTATACAAAGCAAAGAGCGCGGCGATCGCCCTAGGCATTGGCATCGGGACTATGGCTATGGGTGGAATATTGCTGATGCTCATGCTGGTCCACGCACTGGACGCCTTCACAACGGTTCCGCTCTGGGGCTGTTACGGTATCGTTGGGGGACTGCTTGTCGTCCTGGGCGGGGGACTATTCGCTAAGGGCAAAACAAAGGCTGAGGCAGTCGATGTGGTACCTGAGCCGACCGTGGCGAGGATGAAGGAGACTGCGCAATGGCTGACGAATCCGACGACATCCGACAAGAGATAAAAAAAGGCCGTCAAGATATCGCGAACACACGATCGGCAATGGCAAAGAAGCTGGCGATGTTGGATCACCGCGTCGAGGAGGCCGTCGAGGGGGTAAAAGACACTTTCGATCTTCGTTCTCAAGTGAAGCAGCGGCCGTGGGTAATCATGGGCGGGGCACTCCTGGTGGGTTATGTACTCGGACGCCAAGGAAATGTGCCAGACATAACCGCTGATCCGCCAGGCGCTCCGTCCACGTGTGCACTGCCCCAGCAAACTATTGGGAGCGCAGTAAAAAGTCAGGTCAAGAACGAACTTGCCACGATCAAGGGACAGGCTTTTTTTAGGGCGGTTGCCAGCACGCTGTGGGCGATGACCAAACACTTGCTGGAACCGAAGCGACAAGTCGAGGGCAATAGCGCTCAATCCATCAATCGTCCATAGTGGGTTATCGGCCGCCTCTGCGGAATTTCTCTTGGCTTTGATCCCTGATAGGACGGGGTTGGGCTTGGCTTCCGCTTCGACTCGCAGGCGGAGGCGATGCTCGTTTTTCCTCCGGTCTAGCATTGGCGATACTTTCCGCATTCTTCGCGGGAACAACTCCCGATCCATATTGGCTCGCATAGACTTGAGTGAACTCAGCGCCGAGGAAAAATATTAGCGCCGAGTAATAGACCCACAAGAGCACCGTAATCAGCGATCCAGCAGCGCCGTAAGCAGAAGTAACCCCGCTACTTCCTAAGTAAAGCCCTATGAAAAATTTTCCTATCGTGAAGAGAAACGAAGTCAGCGCCGCCCCAACCGCAACGTCTTTCCATTGAATCCGTACATCGGGAAGAAATTTATAAATCAGCGCAAACAGAATCGTTACAAATGTGAACGACAGCAGGATATCGACTGCATGAGCGACCAAGGCAGCTCCGCCGATCAAATTGCCCGCGTACTTTGTTAACCCAGTCACTAAAGCAGTGATTACGAGAGATACTAACAGAAGAAACCCGATCGCCAGAACCATGGCGAAAGAGACAAAACGCTGCCGAATGAACCCCCAGACTCCTTGGCCGGATTTGGCCACGACTCCCCAGATCGTGTTAAGAGAAGTCTGTAGCTGTCCCACCACACCTCCCGCGCCGAAGAGCAGAGCAATGATACCCACGACCGTCGAGATAATTCCGGTTGTCGTTTTATTGCCGGCATGTTGAATCATTTCCTGAATCGCTTGCGCACTCTCTTTGCCGATCATTCCTTGGATGGTTTCAACAATCTGGTTTTGTGCGGCTTCCCGGCCAAAGGCGAGGGCGGCGACCGATATCGCGATGATCAATAGAGGCGCGAGCGAAAATAGCGTGTAATACGATAAGGCAGCCGCGAGCTGGAATGGCTGGTCTTCAATCCACTGAGAAACTACATCTTTCACGAATTGCCAAGACCACCGTTGCTTCATAGAATCACGAACGCACACTGTTGGGAGATATTACGCCAGAATTTATTAAGCTCTCCAGTGATTTTCTAAGCGTGCCTGCGGGTAAATCTTTTCACGTGTAACGCGTCCAACGCTTATTTTTCCCGCGTAACGACTCGCGGACGTTGCGGGCGCCGCCTTGTCCTCTGAGGGCAGATAAATAAGACGGAATGAGGCGCGACCTTGATATTAATTGGCTTCGGCCGAGTTTGGTGTCTGTCATTCTCTACGGGCCACGCTTTATCATCGATGTGAATGGGACATCCGTTCGACTCAATTTGTAAATGTCGACCACGATGGACAGTTAGATTTGCTTTTACGCGTTTGCGGTTTATGCAATGGCTGAGATATCTGCTCAACTTGTCTTCCTCGCCGCGGCGAAGCAAAACTACGTCGAGCAGTCCGTCGTTCGTATCCGCGCCAGGCGCTAGATCAAGGTTGGGCCCAGCATATCGAATATTCAATGCCTGTATTAGAACGTAATCGTCCGAAAGGTCTTCGTCATCTAAAAGGACGTTTATCTTTTTGGGTCGATGTTTTCGTACCTGCTCTTTAAATATCTCGAGGACCCGCGTGATTTCATCTTCGCGACCGACCGCAGCCGCAAGTGCTGGATCGTTTCGTTCTTCAATGCTCAAAATCGTCGCAGCAAATAAACCGATTCCGACCCCCTCGACAAAGTACTGCGATCCCCACGGACCCTCAGCTTCGCCAATGTCGAAGTTTAAACGACGCGCCGTTTCCCATTCCGTGATCAAAGATTCTAGCGCTCTGCCTGTCAGCCCTAAGGCGTGGCCGATATTATTGGCCGTGCCCATAGGTAAGATTGCGACAGGGGTGGTGCTGCCGACGAGCCGGCGGGCGACCTTACCGACGGTACCATCACCGCCCGCGATGGCGATGATATCGCAAGATTTCTTAAGCGCTTTTTTCCAATCCTTCTCTTTTATAGAGTGATATTTAATCTTGTGCCCGGCGGACTCAATCATTTCGACAATTCGGTCACCCGATGGGTGTGAACCATCGCCGGCGGCGGGGTTATGGATCAATGTGATTTTAATGGGCGTCTTCTCACCTTCGCGCGGATGGATGGTAATTATGATTTTAATGCGACTACTTGCTATGACATTAAAGCAGTGCTCAATGGCGTTGTGCTTTTGAAGCTTGATGAGCCGACTTCGGCCTGTAACTTCTCGTAATGCCGCTCTTGAAATCTTATGGTTCTTTTTTCGTTGGGCCCGCGGATGTAGCTGCCATCTGCTTGCATCCACCAGCCTTTTACGTTGTCAGCGAGTTGCAGTTCCAGGATTTCCTTTAATCTGAGTTGCAGCGCGGGTTCCACGACGGGAAAAGCGATTTCGATGCGCCTTTCGAAGTTTCGCGGCATCCAATCTGCCGACGCGAGCCAGAAGGTCGGATCTCCGCCGTTATGAAAATAGAACGCTCGCGCGTGTTCAAGATACCGGTCGATAATCGAAAGCACGCGAATATTTTCCGACATCGCCGGTATGCCCGGACGGAGAGTGCACATGCCGCGCACGATAAGATCGATTTTCACACCGGCTTTGCTCGCCAGATAGATCTGTTCAATGACGGCCTCGTCGACGAGACTATTAACCTTCGCAATGATCCGCGCTTCCTTACCGGCGCGGGCGTTCTCAGTTTCTTTGTTAATCAGAGCGATAAAATGATTCCGTAAGCCGATAGGTGCCAGAGCTAGATGATGAAACTTTTGGGGTCTTGTGTATCCCGTCAGGAGGTTAAAAAGCTCGGTTAAGTCTTCGCCAAAGGTTTCTCGACAAGTGAAGATTCCGAGATCGCTATAGATTTCCGCAGTGCGGGCGTTGTAGTTGCCCGTTGAGAGATGGCAATAACGCCGAATTCCGTCTGTTTCCTGACGGACTACGAGGCATATTTTGCAGTGGGTTTTGTAGCCGACCAATCCATAGACCACATGAGCTCCTACTTCTTCGAGTGCTCTAGCCCAGATAATGTTCGCCTCTTCATCAAAACGTGCCTGGAGCTCGACCAAGACCGATACCTCTTTGCCCGCCTCAGCCGCATACGCTAGGGCGTGCACAATGGGTGAATGGGGGCTTACACGATATAGAGTCATTTTAATCGCTAGGACCTTGGGATCCTTGGCAGCCGCCTCTACGAAGTGTGTGACGACGTCGAACGAATGGTATGGATGAAAGAACATTAAGTCGCCGCTCCGAATAGTATTCCAGATATCGAGTCCTCGCTCGAACAAAGACGTCTTTATCGGAGTTTGAATTCGATCTCGCAATCGAGGCGTATGCACGGCGCCGTAAAGCTGAAAGAGATCGGTAAAAGCGGTAAAACCTTTTCCGGGATAGAGATCCTCCACGCTAAGTTCCAGTTCCTCGACTAATTCGGTCAACAATTCTTTGGGTAGATCTGGATCGTACTGTAACCGTACCGCATCACCCTTGCGTCGTTCTCTGATTCCATTTTCAATGCTTATCAGCAAGTCCTCGTCACGCCGCCGCACAAGACCGAACTCGGCGTCACGGGTAACTCGAATGGCGTGCGCCGAAAGGATATCGAAACCCTGATAGAGGCGCGGTAAATAATGACGTAAGACATGTTCGAGCAGCATGAACGCATACTGTCCTTCCTTGGTCGGAAGCTGGAGAAAGCGCGGGACGACTTGAGCCGGAATATTGACGATGGAAAGCTCAGTGTAGGGCAAGGGTGAAGAACCTTTCGATCGGAGTGAAACGATCAATGAAAGGGATCTGTTGGTCAGATATGGAAACGGATGGCCGGGATCCACCGCCAAAGGAGTTACAATCGGATAAAGTTTCTTGTGAAAGAACTCTTCTAGACATTGTTCCTGATCACCAGTCATTTCATCTGGGCGCACGAAATGGATGCCTTCTCGTGTGAGCTCTGGGAGGATAGTGTCGAGAAAACAGAGATGTTGCTCGTCCGTTAGTTCATGAACTCTTCGGGAAATCGCGTTTAGTATTGAAGCGACGTCGGTGCTATTAGCAGCGGGACTCAGTTGTTGCGTGTAGACCTGGCGTTTCAAGCCGGCAACTCGAACCATGAAAAATTCATCAAGATTTGAGCTGAAAATGGCGAGGAACTTAACGCGTTCCAGGATTGGAACGGCGGAATCTTTAGCTTCGTGTAAAACACGCCGATTGAATTCGAGCCATGCCAGGTCGCGATTAAGCAATATATTCTGGTCATTGCTTAACAACATGCGCATGTCTCGTAGTTATCGTAGACCGGGCTCGTCGTCGGTCTGAGTTTGGGCAGGTGCGGCTCTGTACCGGATTGGTAGGAACTATGCCACATTGCACTCTGTGACGGACCACCGCGCAGCGTTCGGCTGCCGCGGTGGCCGCCCAAATAACAGGCTTTATCGTCATTCTATATTTAGGGATTCTTGTTAGGTTGGTCAGTATCTTTTCCTACCGTCGTATCACTTGACTTCGTATTACGCGTGCCACTGGACCCACTCCCTGAGCTATTAGATTGTGCTCCGAGCTTTGCTGAAGTTTCCGCGGTGAGAGTGCCGGTCGGTGATATTTTACTCGCGCTCTGAAATGACCTGATCGCGGCGGTCGTTTGTGGCGTCATTACGCCATTTATCGGACCGGGATCATAACCCTTATCTTTAAGCGCTTGCTGGACTGCTTTAAGATTCTCGCTACTATCATTCGTTGCCCTATTGGAGTTACCACTTGGACCCTTTTCGACTGTACCGGATTCACGACTTCCTTCTGGCAACGGCACTCCTGGACCAGTTCGTTCCGATCGGGATCCTCCAACCGATGCTCCAGGTCCAGATAGCGGCGGATGGATTGTTTCGCTTTTGGTTTCCTTTGACTGTGCGTGGACCGTATTGCTAGTCATCCAGACCGCCACCAAAACGGATCCCGTAATGGACAGTGCTTTAGATTTCATTGATTTTCCCTCCCGAGTTTTAAAATTTTATTTTTCACTACCAAGTCAAAATGCGGTTTGGGGTTTCGCTTGACGCTTGTATGCATTCCTCAGTGTTAAGATTGCTAGTGAACGAATGAGCAACTGACATGCCAGCGATTCTACGATCCTTCCTCCATGTTCGTGCCAAAATAGAGACATCGCTTGAATCATAATCCCATATTCAAGACATAGACTCGCTTAGTTGCAGTGTTCGATTCGACAAACACCCATTCAATCACAGGCATGCTAATTGCGCCGTCGCTGGTAAAAAGCATTCCTCATTTTACTTATAAGGAGTCGTCGATGGCGAAAGCGACAAAATCCCGGAACAAGACAGCGAGCGAGAGCAAAAATAGTTCGTCCGCAAGAAAACTGACAGACGCCCGGTCTGGTAATCAAAACACTAAGCAGGGGGTCGGAGGCGAGACTCATCAACTAGCGAGCGCAAAAGCAGCGTTGTTGACTACTCAGCAAGGGGCGCCGGTTTCAGACGATCAAAATTCACTTAGAATCGGCGCCCGCGGCCCGACACTGTTGGAAGATCAAGTTCTGCGCGACAAAATCTTTCATTTCGACCACGAGCGGATACCTGAGCGAGTCGTACATGCCCGCGGTTTTGGCGCCCACGGCTATTTTGAAACCTACGAGTCGCTCTCGGATATAACCTCAGCCGATATTTTCCAGCGCGCCGGGGAAAAGACTCCAGCTTTCGTGCGTTTTTCCACTGTCGCGGGTAACAAAGGTTCTCCCGATCTGGCGCGCGACGTTCGTGGTTTCGCGGTAAAACTTTATACTAAGCAAGGTAACTGGGACATTGTTGGCAATAATATACCGGTCTTTTTCATCCAGGATGCGATGAAGTTTCCCGATCTGGTTCATTCGGTTAAAGAAGAACCAGACCGCGGTTTTCCTCAGGCAGCTTCCGCGCACGACAATTTCTGGGATTTCATATCACTCATGCCCGAGAGTATGCATATGATCATGTGGGTTATGTCGGATCGAGCCATTCCACGTTCGTTTCGTTTCATGGAGGGTTTCGGCGTGCATACGTTTCGGTTGGTAAACGCCCAAGGAAAATCGACCTTCGTTAAATTTCATTGGAAACCAAAACTTGGCTTGCAATCAGTAGTCTGGAATGAAGCGGTAAAGATCAATGGCGCTGATCCCGATTTTCATCGCCGTGATTTATGGAATGCTATTCAAAAGGGCGATTTTCCCGAATGGCAATTGGGTCTGCAACTTTTCAATGAGGATTTTGCCGAGCGTTTCGATTTCGATGTCCTCGACGCGACGAAATTGATCCCGGAAGAAGAAGTTCCGGTTCGCATTGTCGGGCGGTTGGTTCTCGACAAGGTTGTCAGTAACTTTTTTGCTGAAACCGAGCAGGTAGCATTCTGCACTCAGAATATTGTTCCTGGCATCGATTTCTCCAATGACCCGCTACTGCAAGGGCGCAATTTCTCTTATCTCGATACCCAGTTGAAACGTTTAGGTGGTCCGAACTTTACCCATATTCCAGTTAATGCGCCGAAATGCCCGTTCGCCCACTTTCAGCAGGACGGCCACATGGCGATGCATAACCCCATGGGGCAGATAAATTATGAACCTAATTCTATTAACGCTGATGTGGGTCCCCGGGAAACGCCGCAAGGCTTCGGCAGTTATCAAGCGCAGGAATCCGGCACCGAAATTGCGGATCCGATCGGAAAGCTTCGCTGACCATTATTCCCAAGCGCGGCAATTTTATATCAGTCAAACTCCCAATGAGCAAAACCATATTGCGGCGGCGTTGGTTTTCGAACTGAGCAAGGTCGAGCGTCCAGTAATTCGCCAGCGCGTTGTTGGACATTTGCTGAACATAGACAAAGAGCTGGCGAAAAAGGTTGCCGACGGGTTACGCCTAAAAACGATGCCGCCTCCAGCTGAGGCGGCGCGAGCGACACGTAGTGATCTGACGAAGTCGCCGGCTCTCAGTATTCTACTGAACGGCCCGAAGAGCTTTAAAGGACGAAAGTTGGGCGTGCTGCTGACCGATGGCGCAGATGCCAGGGTTTTGACTGCGCTCCAACAAGCGGCGGCCAAGCAAGGGGCGGTCGTAGAAATAATCGCGCCGATGATCGGCGGCGTCAAAATGAGCGACGACACATGGGTTGAAGCTCAGCACAAGCTCGCAGGGGGACCCTCTGTACTATTCGACGCAGTAGCGTTACTTGCTTCCAAGACGGCGTCCGACCTATTGGCAAAAGAACCCAGCGCTCGCGATTTTGTCGCTGACGCATTCGCTCATTTGAAATTCATTGGGTACTCAAAGGAAGCCCAGCCATTGCTGGAAAAGGCCGGCATCGCCGGTAACCTCGACGAAGCGTGCTTGGTGTTAACGGTCCCTGCCGATGCTGGTAACTTTATCAAAGCGTGCGGTGAATTGCGTTATTGGAAGCGAGAGACGTCTTCAGCTTAGCGACGATGTACCGCATGCTTTCGCCGTATATCGCTACAACTTGCGCAAGCTGCCGCCAGAGACTTTAATCGAGGGCAAAAAGGTTGCCGTCGCTGAGAACGGTTCGACGGAGTGACATTTAACATCGTGGCTGGAAAGCAACACATGGTGAACAGATTATTAACGCTGGCCGAAGGTGGCTGAAATGACGGCTATTCCCCCGCAATCTCGTTGTTGCGGTGTGCCGCACGGTCGGCGGATCGCGTTAGGAATGCCGGCGCCATTGATGATTTGCTTTTCCACCCTGGTTTCGAAACATTCATTCCTTGACTAGCAGCCTCCGGAAGCAAACGCCCGACCCAGCCGAGTGCGTTGGTGACTAGCGAAGGGAAAAGACCGTGCGCAACCCGCAGCAACTTAGCTTGGGGCGTGATTGTGATCTCGGCTGCACCATAACGGCAGGCTTCGAGAATTTTGCGTGCCGCGGTGAGCGAAGCCGTCGAAAGCAACGGCGACGCGTTGGCAAGAGCAAATAACGCATACTCCTTCTTGTGTTGTCCTTTGAAAAAAGCATTCAAATGAGATCCGGTTCGCATTAAACCGGGAGAGACCGTCGTTACGAAAATACCATCTTTCAGCAACTCAGCCCGCATACCCTCCGACAGCCCAACTAAAGCAAACTTGCTTGCGACATAGGGTAGCAAGTGAGGCACTGCAACTCGTCCGCCAATCGAAGCGATATTTACAATTCGCCCAGAGGAGGCCGCCTGCATAGCGGGAATGACCTCGTTCATTAAATTAAGCGGACCCCAGAAATGCGTTCTCATGCTCCGTTCGTAATCCTCACGAGCCATGTTTTCTAGCGGTCCGACTTGAATGATTCCTGCATTATTGACCAATACTTCGATCTGTTGATGTTGGCCAAGAATGAAGGCGATTGTCTGTTTCACTTGATCGTGGTCGCCAACATCGCATACCAAAGGAGTCACGCGCGAACCGAATTGCTGCAGTTGACTCGCGCCGCGTTGTAAATTGTTTTCATCTCGCGCTAACAGCGCGATATTAGCTCCCTCGGAGGCAAACGCGCGAGCGAGTTCCAATCCTAAGCCGCGCGAGCCGCCGGAAATAACCACGGTCTTGCCGGCGAAATCGATCCGGCGCCGCCGCCGTGCGACTTGACGCCCTGCATAAACGGCTGAGGCAGTTATCAAGCCGGCAAGAGCCAGGGGAGAGCGGGATAACTTGTCCATCGAAGGCTTCATCCTTATTCCTCTTCTTTTCAAATACGGCTACGGCAGAGCCTCTAGAGCGTCTGCATCTGATCTAGATGCCACACCGATTTAGCGTGTGGATCGACTCGATTGTTCGAATAATTACCCAAGGATTGTGCCAAGCTCGTTTCTACCGGTTACTCGTTTCTACCGGTTAGTGGTATGCAAATGGAAATTTGCCAATTGTCTTGAAGGAATTTGCCAAGAGAAAAACACTCGAGTTGATGGATATATTTAACCATCGTCGACATTCAAGTTCACCGACCGCCTCTAGTTCCATGATTCGAGGTAGCCCGTGAAATCTATCGGGTCTTTCCTGCACACGTGTATATCGCAATCAGCTGGGTGAATTTTATGCCGGATGGCGTCGAACGTGTCTCATTTTTTGGATGTATTTTTGCGCCTTATTCCCAAATGTCAGACACGGGCCCCAAAAATAAATTTCACTTGCACAGTACTAGCTGAGCTCCAATAGTGCCGGCCATGTGGCACGACCGTTGCTGCCAACGATCATAGAAGAAATTTTTAAGGGGGCTACAAATGGAAAACGAAGAGCTGAACCAGCTTCTCTATGAGGCTTTGGAGACGGAACTCGGCGGTGTGAAAGTTTATGAACAGGCGATTCAGTGCGCCGTGAATGAAGATTTGAAGACGGAGTGGGAAGAGTATTTAGAGCAAACCACCAACCACGTAAAGATCGTGCGCGACATGTTCGAAAAACTCGGGCTCGACCCTGAAACGGAAACACCCGGCCGCCAAGTGGTGCGTCATATCGGGCAGTCGCTTGTGAAGGCTATGGAAATGGCCCAGCAATCGGGGAAGCCGGAAGCCGCTGAAATTGTTGCGGCCGAGTGTGTGGCAGAAGCGGAGACCAAGGATCATTTGAACTGGGAATTGATTGGTCTAGCCGCCAAGAAGGTCAAGGGTGAAAATGGTAAAGCGTTGAAAGAGGCCCACAAAGAGGTTGAGGACGAGGAAGACGAGCACCTATATCATACCAAAGGATGGAGTCGGGAATTGTGGATGCAATCGATGGGCTTTCCCGCTGTGATCCCACCCCCTGAAGAAAAAAAGGATGTCAAAACTGCCATAGGAGCTGCTCGTGCTAAGCAAAGCCGCTCCGAAATGCTGGGAAATAAACACTAAACGCCTGCACGAAGTGGAAGTAATCGATCGAGTTTCCACGCGACATGTTACCTGCCCAATCGTGGATGGGCTTCGGAAGGGGCTGGGGGATTTCAGGCCAAGGGCTTAACGAACATTACCTGTTCTCCTCCGCCCCCATCTGCGAGCGCCCGCCTCGTATTGCCAGTTAAAGCGATGTGCAGCGGTTTTATCGCCGGTGACGGAGTGCTAGTTCATCCCTACACCCAAGTCGGAAAAACACCGACAGATATCGGTTAGTCTGATCAAAATCCGCTGCAAATCTAAGGATTTGGTTTGGCATATAGTTTGCCCCTTAACCTGTAGTGATAGGTCGAAGTGAGTTTTCATTCTAGACAATAGGGGGATAGAAATATGAAAACGCGCGAGGGAACTCTTATTTTGATCGTTTCATCTTTGCTAGGCCTCGGATTCAGGACGGATCTGATGGCGCAGGTGGGCAACGAGCAGACACCTGCCTCAAAAGTACCGCAGCCCAATCCTATATTTCCACGGCCGCCTCAATCAGATCCTGGAATTCCGGGGCCAAATACTCCGCGTCTAAACCCCGGTCTTCCGCAGGAAGTTCCGCTTCCGCGGACCAGTCGTCCGGCTGAGATCATCGAAGAAAAAATGGTAATTAGCCCCACAGATGTTAGGCGTGCACAGCAAGCGCTTCGGGCAAAGGGGTTGAACCCCGGTGATGATGGTAAATTGGACGAAGAGACTCAGGAAGCCTTGGCGAAATTTCAAAAACAGAACAGCTTGCCGGCGACGGGATTGTTGGACGATAAAACCTTAGAGAAGCTTAGCGTTGATTTGCATCGCGAGAAGTAAAACGGTTCACACACTTTGGATCGAGGAGTTACAGCAGATTAAGACAGTTACAGAGAAGAAGGAGTTTAAAGAATGGGTACAGGAGGCAACTCCTTTGCTGGATCACTCATCTAAGCGCGAGCTTTTTTAAAATCGTCAACTGAATCGAGGCGCACTATCCGGCGGCATAGGCAACCGGAAACTTTCTTACATGATATGCTTTATCGTCCTCCCTATGCCAGCGCCCTTAGGTGCATCGGTCAAGCGTTGGAAAACCACAACATCGATCTTTTCGAATTGATTACCACTGAGGCCGACGAATTTATCGTGGAATGCGGCGATCCCAATCCACCGTACACGGGTATGCTCAAGCTTCAGTTTTCAAGCGATAGCATCCAAATTATCGATCGTGAAGGTCAGGCCCGGCGTCGTCAAACCAAGTCCGAACTTCGTTTCGACAGCTTGCCTGAAATCCTTCGGGCCACCGGTAAATACGTTGATAGTAAACGAGGAGAGCTGCGGCGTCTTAGCAACTGCTGCCCCTCCAAGGCTGGGGACGTCGAGCTGGAATATCAGACCAGGGCTGGAGACGTGCAATCGGAAACCCTAGATATGAGTTCAATTCGTGAAACCGCTGTGGCTATGTACAAGCGGCGAAATAGCATTTCAAACCCTATCCATACAATTACGCGCCGTAATTAAATTGCTCTCGGATCACGCGAGGTGAAAAACCCGCCGCTCATCACCTACGGTTTTTTGCAGCAAGCGGCGCACCTCTTCGTCGCTCGTTTGGGAAAAGTCCACGTATGATGCGCCGACTGACCTGAACGGTTCGGGCGTGACCGCGCATACCACTTCATCGACCTCCTCGCAAAATTCGTCACAACTTTCCTGGGCGCCAACCGGCACTGCCACGACTATTCTGGATGGCCCCATTCCGCGGAGCGCAATTGCCGCTGCACGCATGGTCGAGCCCGTGGCTAGTCCATCATCGACCAGGATGACTGTGCGCCCTTGCACGTCCGGTTTAGCCTGGTCTCCACGGTACAGCTGTTCACGTCTTTCCAGCTCTTGTTGTTCCCGGTGCGCGACGGCTTCGATTACAGACACGGGAATGTGAAGTAATGCGATGGTTTCATCGTTCAAAACGCGCACCCCACCGGTGGCAATAGCACCCATGGCCAATTCTTCATGTCCAGGCACGCCAAGCTTGCGCACGAGGAAAATATCCAAAGGCGCACACAAGGCTCGTGCGACTTCGTACGCAACTGGCACACCGCCTCGCGGCAATCCAAGCACAAGCACGTCCGCTCGATTCGCGTAAGCTGCCAGTTTGGTCGCGAGCGCCTCGCCCGCTTTCCTGCGCGTGGCAAAAGGGCTTTTCATATTTTACTCCAAGGCGAAGTGTTTCTCCCGGCTCTGGCCTCACTTGGCACAACGATCATTCAAACGGCTCACCCCGCAGTAGCCGCAAAGATTGCATGCTCAATATCTTTCACCGCAGGAGGGCAATGGTCGCGCGCCATATCAAGTAATGCCTCTGCCTGCGCTGGCTCGCACTCAAATCCATAGACTGCGACGCCGGCCACTTCATCGCGGTTGGCGTGGGCAAGAATTCGGTGAAGGTCCGTGTTTTCTTTAAAATGGTTCGCCAGCAGGTTTCGGGATTCCTCGGTTAGTTCAATTGGTATCTTCATAAAAACCCTAGCGCCACAGCGAGAAAAGCAATAAGGCGAAGCAACGCGGTGAGAGAGGCACGTTCAATAAAGAGGGGTTCGCCGTAGCGGCGAACCCCTCTTTGCACTTGCTTTTATCTAGCTGCCTTAAAAGTTAGCACGAGGTCGCGGTTTATCGCTCTCTGCAAAGTCCGCCCTCGCCTCCCCTGTAGAAGAAACGTCGTCGGCTCCGGTCCTTTCCAGAATATCCTTAGCTTTCGACGTCCACTTCGAGTTGTCGCAATGTACCGATATGAGGATGCCGCCATTGCGAACAAGCCCCTCGTATCTTTTTGCTTCATACTCGGGTATCCCCGCGCCGATAACGGCGCCGGTCAATCCCCCCACCGCTCCACCAACCCCGGCACCCGCTAAGGCTGCCATGATCGGTCCAGCGGCGATAAATGGCCCTACACCGGGAATAGCAATGCTGCCGACTCCCGCAAGCCAACCCAGCACGCCGCCTACGACCGCGCCAGAGCCAGCGCCTGTGGCCGCGCCTTCCGGCGCTTTTGTTCCCTTCTCATGAGCAAAATCCTTGGTGCCTTGGTTTTGAGGGAAAAGCACCGAAATATCCTCTGTCCGAAATCCCTCTCTCTGCAAAGTTTCCACACCATTTCTTAAACTCACTTCATCTGGAAAAATTCCAAATGCAGCGGTGTTCTTACCTGCCATAATTATCTCCTTTCCTTGGTTAACGCCGCGTGTATCCGCGACTGTTTTCATTCAAGCCCTACTACAAAGTAACGCAACCAACATGCCAAAAAATTCGCCCCCGAGTACTACCGTGCTTTGTTTAGCTTTTCTAAAACTCAGTCGAGCGCCGAAAAAAAGCCGAGGATTTTTACATACAAAAAAAGCAAGGAAGTAGGTGAATGACAGACAGCGTGTCATTAGCACTCTAATTATCGCTACGGCGTGAACGAACGTGAACGGGTCATCCTTCTATGGATCAAACCATGGGGCATACAACAGTTAACTTTCGGTGTGCACGTCTTTGGTTTTAGCGGCTGTCATATGAGTTTGTTTAAATTGAAAGCGATAAGCGATCATCAATTTGATGTGCGTTCTGCGGAGCGTCGCCGAACACTCTTTCTCGGCCATGATGTCGCGGCGAGGTTTGGCTTCCTACTTGCTCACTTAAAAATGTGCTGCCATATCCGTTACTCGGCATCATGGCGGGAAGACATGCTGACGACACATCGACAAACTTCAGCTGAAGAGTTCCTACCGACTAGGCGTTCACTCAAATCATTGCGCGAGGCAGCTCGTTCGTGTGAAGGGTGCGACCTTTACAGAAACGCTACACAAACGGTATTCGGTGATGGGCCAAAAGAAGCGCGAGTGGCTTTAGTTGGTGAACAGCCAGGCGACATGGAAGATCGACAAGGCCGCCCATTTGTCGGCCCAGCCGGAAGGATACTAGACAAAGCACTAGCCGAAGCCGATATCCGGCGCGAAGATGTATACGTCACCAACGCGGTAAAACATTTCAGATGGATTCAGCGAGGCAAGCGACGCATGCATCAACGACCGGTGCTACGGCAGGTGATAGCGTGCAAGCCATGGCTACGCGCAGAATTAGCAGTCGTTCAGCCTCGACTGGTAGTGTGCCTGGGCGTCACCGCTGCTCAAGCGATGTTGGGGAAAGTGATAGGGATTGCTAAGGAGCGAGGCAAATTTCTCGACGACGAGAAGGATGGGATTGTCCTAGTCACCATCCATCCTTCAGCTATTTTGCGACAGCGCGATAAGAGCGAGCAAGAAAAAGAGTATCGGCACTTTCTGGCTGACATGAAATTAGTCGCTAATTATCTACTCGACAGCGGCCGTTAAAGCGGTGTTAGCTGAATCGTCCGCACTCTCCTCTCTAGGAGCCTCTTTCTCGTCGGCCTTTTTTTACCATTTCGTCCGGCCTTTTTCTCGCGTAACTTTTGTTCAAGGTGAGGGCAATCTGGCTCTTATGCAGCACTAAAAAGTAGCCCTTTTGGCACTTGCGCGACGTCCCTTTGGTATGCCCTTTGCTTCTCTTGGGAGTAAGGACGATTTGGAGCAGAAAATGTTTGAAGACAAAATCGATCGTAATACTCTAAATACGATGCCCGACGAATACCAACAACTTCTCGCTCGAGTATTGACGATTCAAGCGGATTGCGAAATCGGCGGGCCCCATTTGTATGTAAAAGATATACTTCTGACCGCGCCGACTAAGGTTGATCAGTTAATTGTTGCTCGTACCGCGGCCGAAGAAATGGACCATTACCGAAAAATCGCATTGCTCGCGGGAGAGATCGGTGTAGACACTTCTTATTTGCTCAGTATCCCAAATCAAAAGCGCTATTTAGAAGCATTTCGCGGGTGGATTCAATCATGGGAGGATTTCGCGGCGTTCGGATTTTTGATCGATCGCGTCGGCCGTTTTCAACTGGAAGAATTTCTCGACTGTAGTTACTTGCCGCTGCAGAGAATTTTGCCAGAAATCCTCAAAGAGGAAGTGGGTCATATCGGTTTTGGTACGAACCAAGTTGCAGAGTTGGCCCTCAAGGGAGGCGAACAAAAAGAAAACATTCAAAAGAGCATTGACTTTTGGTACGTCAAAGCGCTCGACATGTTCGGCCGCTCTGATTCAGATCGGTCGAATCGATATTGTCACTGGGGCTTAAAACGCCGGAACAATACTCAGGCACGTTGGGAATTTAAAAAAGAAGTGGACCCACTCATTCAACAGATGGGCTTGGACGTTCCAGATCCGATCGCAGGGCGAAAGTATTTATGATCCGTTGTGATTCTGGATTGTACTTCAGCAATCGAAGGGCCCCGCATCAATCAGACGATTAGTGCGGGGAAGAAAGGAGACAGTATGAAAACGCGCGATCAAGTATTTCTGATCTTTATGGTTTTAGGCGCAAGTGTTCCAGTGGGCGCACAGAGCAAACCCGACATTGGGCGCGACATTCCTGGACCGATGACTCCCCGTCCGCACCCCGGTCTTCCGGAAGAAATGCCGCTTCCGCCGACCAGTCGTCCGGCTGAGATCATCGAAGAAAAAATGGTCATTAAGCCGACCCATATTAAGCTCGCACAGGAAGCGCTTCGGGCCCGAGGGTTAAACCCAGGAAATGATGGCAAATTGGATGAAAGCACTCAGGAAGCGTTGGCGAAGTTCCAAAAACAGAACAACTTGCCAGCAACCGGAGTTTTGGACGACAAGACCGCCGCGAAGCTTGGTGTCGATTTGAAGCGCGAGGACAATTAATACAGTGAAGAGAGACCGCGGCAGAATGCCCAAGGAAATTTTGGACATCTGCATTCGATGGTCATGACTCCCCCGCTTGATCTATAGCCTTGGCGATAGAGGCCGCGGCGTCGGGATACAACCGTCTGGCGGCTTGAAGCAGCTGGGTCGCCTCGTCTTTGTCGCATAGGAGGCTAATCGCACGGCCGTCGTAAGCCGGATCGCCCTCCCGGGGCACGATCGCGTTTTTCAAAATTGAATACTCGGGAGACTTTATATCACATTCTGCCACGAACAATTCATATTGCTCTGGCGACATTTCGATCAAGACTTTCATGTAAAAAGCGTAACCACCACCCGAAGAAAGACCGCTGGTCGGCTCACTCAATCAAACCACGTCATAGCGTTTAACCACTGGCCGTCCGCTTTTGAGAGAGTCCGAGTGACGTTTAATCTCTTCGTGGGCTTTGCCGGCGCGATATTTATCGATACTTTGCTGGTCCTGCCATTCCGAATAGGAGATGAATTCGCCTGGATCGTCCGTGCAGCGTAAGAGCTTTTCCGTGACGCATCCCGGTTCCTTGATCATCAACGGCGCGCAGTGCTGCTTCCAAATCTTTTCCGCTTCTTTAGCCTGTGCTGGATCCACCTTGACGAAAATCAGTCGAACCGTGTTCATAATGCCCTCCTCAACTTCGAGTGTTAGCAAGTTAGCAGAAAATAGAGAACCGAAAATCCATGCCGTGACAATCTAGAAAAAGGTTTTCCCAAAGGAACGCCTTTTCGAAAGAATTCGTTGATTAAATACTTTATCGATCACGCGACGATAGAAACGCCAGTAATTGTAAATTTTCCGAACTGACAAACTCACCCTCGATTCGCACCACGTCACCCCGTCGCAGCCTTCGAAAACTTTCGACGTCGGATTGACGGGCATTGTATGGAACCGATACGGTAACTCTTCGACCGGTTCGAGGCGTCACATCGAAGACTCCAAGATTTGCGTCAACTCTATCCACAGTCCCTTCCACGATGTCGGTTCTGGGCTGGGGCGGCGGATTCGAGCGCGCAAAGCGCGCGCCGGAACGAGCTTGGACCGGTTCCTGAATTCGAATGACGTCGATGAAGCTACGCCCACGCGATGTCGGTAGATACGCGACGCGATCGCCCGCCTCAAGGTGGTCCACGTTATACTCGCGGCCATGGTAAATTACTCTGGATATTTTGTAATCAAAAGGCACTACTTGCCGTTGGCCGTTGTCGGTAACCAGATAGAGTTCCTGCCGCGAGCGGTTCACTTCGGTTATATCGGCCGCGATCTCGCCCGGTCGCAAAGCAGTGTCTTCAATTGCCGGTCCTCGAACATTGCCCATTCGCACTTCATCCAACGTTGGTCTTACGGTTTCTGTTTCTATTGCTACGCAGCTGGCCAATGCGAATAAACCTGCGATTAGGGCGATTGAAGATAATGACCGAGCATGCCAACGCCAACATGATTTCAACGGCTTCATAAGTGTAATTCTCCTTCTACTAGGACCGTTCTCAAAGAACGTGCCAATGGCAAATCGCAAAAAAACTCTATTGAAAGGTTTGTTGTGAAGAAAAATAGATGGGATTTATAGGAAATTATCGGCAGAATTTTCCTAACATTCATCATTGCCGTAAGGTAAAAGGCCGATAAGCCAATCGCTGGCTCATAGTTTCGCAGACCTATCCCGTGCAGTGTGGATGACTTGATGGTTTACCGACTATTCACAGGGTTGAAGTACGAATTGCTCGACCGCTTAGACAATCTCACGCACTTTGTCGGACAAAACGGTCCAGGCAATTTTGCTCCGATTAGGCTCGCCGCGCGCGAGGGACTGAGCGAAATGAGCGGCTTGTTCCATCGTGATTTTCGCCGGTGCGGGCGGCGTAAATGGGTCGACTATCGCTTCGACGATGACCGGTCCCTCGGCCGCAAGCGCTTGATCGATCACAGAACCGCACTGTTCCGGATCCTCGATGGTCATGCCGATGCCGCCACAGGCTTGGGCGAAAGCGGCGAAGTTAATCGGCTGTAGCTCACAACCAAACTCCGGATTGCCGAGGAAAACCATTTGTTCCCACTTGATCATCCCCAAACTATTATTTTTGATGATGATCACTTTGATCGGCAGTTGGTATTTGACCGCCGTGACGAACTCTGCCATCAGCATCGAGAAACCGCCGTCGCCGACAAAGGCGATGCACTGACGCTCGGGATAAGCGACTTGGGCCGCGATCGCATAGGGGAGCCCATTGGCCATTGATGCCAGCGTACCGGATAGAGAATACATCTGGCCGCGCCGGACTGGTATTTGGCGCGCGAACCAAGTGGCGATCGTACCGGAATCGCAGGAGACGATGGCATCGTCGGCGATGCGACGGCCGAGTTCCCACGCGACCACCTGCGGTTTCATGGGTTTGTCTTTTCGGGTGCCCACTTCTTCCATCAGACTCCACCATTTTTTCATTCCTGCCTGGGCTCGATCGAGAAAACTGCGATCCTCTTTACGTTCGAGAGACGGTAACAGCGCCGCGAGCGTATCGCTGCTATCACCGACGAGACCGACTTCGACCGGATAACGCAAACCGATCCGCGCCGGATCGAGATCGATCTGCACCCCGCGCGCTTGGCCCGGTTTGGGTAAGAACTCGATATAGGGGAACGATGTGCCAACCATGAGAATCGTGTCGCAGTCCTCCAAAGCCTCCTGCGAAGGTTTGGTGCCCAGCAAGCCGATGGCCCCGGTGGTATATGGACTATCGTCCGGCACAGCTGCTTTGCCAAGCAACGCTTTGATTATGGGCGCGCCGAGTAGCGACGCAACCTCCTCCAGTTGTGCGGTGGCTTGCAAGGCGCCTTGGCCGCACAGGATTGCGACGCGCTTTCCAGCATTTAAGATTTCTGCGGCGCGACGCACGTCCGCTTCTAGCGGAATGCGCGCGCGCCTGCCTTGAGCATGCGACGTATGTGCCGGGATGTTTCTTTTGGAACGTTCGCCACCGGTCTGTTCTTGTAAATCCACCGGAAAGTTAATGTGCGCTACACCGCGGTAGCTCAGGGCGGTCCGACAGGCAAGGTCGGCGACGTTTTCGACGTGGCTCGCACCCATAATCCGGGTGTTATAAACCGCAACGTCGGCAAAAAGTCGGTCGAGATTCACGTCCTGTTGGGCATGGGTATCGATCAAATCATGGAAATGATGTCCGGTGATCGCTAGTACGGGCTGGCCATCAAGCTTGGCATCGTACAGACCGTTCAAGAGATGAATACCGCCGGGTCCGGACGTGGCTAGACAAACGCCGAGTTTGCCGGTGTATTTGGCATAGGCACAGGCCATAAAGGCCGCTGACTCTTCGTGGCGTACCTGGATGAAACGAATCTGTTTTTCGCGCTGGCGCAATCCTTCGATGATGCCATTGATACCGTCACCCGGGAGGCCGAAGATGACCTCCACACCCCAGTCGTGAATGGTATCAAGAAGAATATCCGCAGCTGTATTGGCCATGGTCTAATTATTTCTTGGATGGTCGACGGGCTCGACAGTCAGACTGCGGCGATAGACTTGTCCACGTTCGTAACCGCAACGAAATGCCTCTTTCTGATAAATATTTGGATAGCTATTTTTCAGATAGCTTTTAGCTTCGTCATAGGAAATACCGCGCGTTTGGGAGCGAAGCGCGGACTCGAATCCGAGACGATATTCGTTTTCATCCTGCGCGAAGTCTTGTCCCTGGCTGGTGTAATGCTCTTTCTCTGCGTCGCGCATGCCGATCCACCACTGCTCCCGTGCGGCATCGATACTTTCCGCGCCGTTGCGCTGCAAGATTCGCCGAGCGCTTTCGGTTTGATCGTCATCATTGGCCAACGCGAGCATGACGGTCCGTCCCTGACGTAAAGCATCTTCATAAACGAAGATCTCATCCTTCGGCAATCCGTCGGTAAGCGCGCTTTCCAAGCTGCCGCCGGCGGCGCCGCCGCCGATGGCCCCGCCGATACCCAATAGAGTCGCTGCCGCCAAACCGATCGCAACGGCGGGTCCAACTCCAGGAACGACCGCGGCCGCGATCGACATGCCAAGCGGCACGCCGGCGGCGGTCCCAACCGCGGCACCGACGACACCTCCAACAGCCTTGCCCATTCCCGGCTGCTCGCCTTCGGTAGATGGAATCGTCTCGATATCTGCGACTGATGAACCCGGGGCAAGTAAATTGATTTGATCATCGGAAAATCCCTGCGCACTAAGCTCCTGCGCGCTACGCCGGGCCTGCTCGAAGGAAGTAAAAATGCCGGTGACAGTTTGCATAATGATTTCCTCGCTACGTTAGGTGAAAAAAACCGTTCATCACTGGGTAGTTGATGAATGATTGATTGCAAAAAACGCAAACCCTATGCCACTACTAAAACTCAATAATTTCGGACAGTAATCCCAGCGCCGAAAGATGAAGTCATTCAAGCCGTAGGAATTTTTGCGACAAGCGGCGGGAAAGGACTCAGGAGAAATGCCTTTTTTCAGACGATCGAAATTGGCACCGCGGCCAAACAATCAAGGCAGATTTTATTTTACCCCCAAGAGTCTTAGCTTGGCCGCATTGATCGGTTCGCGCGCGGATTCGAAATCCTCCCACGGATCGCTGCGCGACCGGCGCAGTCGCGCCGCCACATTGCGAATATTGAAATGGTCGTCGCGCGGATCAGTCTTGAGCTCGTCCCAGCGCAGCGGCAACGCCACCGGCGCACCTGGGCGAGCTCGAGTCGAGTATGCGCAGATCGCCGTGGCGCTGCGTGCGTTGCGCAGGTAGTCGATATAAATTTTGCCAACGCGTTTAGCTTTGGACATCGTCGCGACGTAACGCTCCGGCGCCGCGGCAACCATGCGCTCAGCGATCGCTTTGGAAAATGCTTTGGCGCGATCCCAGTCGAGTGTCGGCGCGATCGGTACGACGATATGCAGTCCTTTGCCGCCGGTGGTTTTGACAAAACCGTGCAAGCCCAATTCTCCAAGATGCGCCCGGAACTCGTAGGCCGCTTGGCGTACGACCTGCCATGACAGCTTTGGCCCAGGGTCGAGATCGAAAGTGAGCCGGTCAGGCTGGTCGATTTTTTTCGCCGTCGAACCCCAGGTATGAATTTCCAGAACACCCATTTGCACGAGAGCGATTAGCCCGTCAATGGAGTCGATCATCAGCGCGTTTTTCACCGATTTTCCATCATGCAAAGGCAATCGCCGAATCGCGGGAGAAATGGCGCCTTCGGCATTTCTCTGAAAAAAGCATTGCCCTTGTTGTCCTTCCGGACAACGCACTAGAGTCAGTGCCCGACCGCTCACGTGCGGCAAGATCCGGTCGGCGATCTGCGCATAATATTCGGCCAACTCGCGCTTGGTAATTCCCTGTTCAGGATAAAGCACACGATCGGGATGAGTCAGCGTGATGCCGGCGATCTGGATGCCTTTGGCATCTGACTTCGGTCGTGAATTGTCAGCGGACGAAGCTGCCGCGCTCGCAGCGACTTTGACCGATTGGGTCCTTTCGCGGCTGATTCGGCGCGCTGGTTTGTCTTCGCGCAACCCCTGAAAAGACGGATGGCGCAGTAGCCCATCCTCGGTCCAACCGGTGAAAGCAACTTCTCCGACTAGCTTCGGCTTGATCCAGTGAACGCCCTTGGAACTCGTTCCGGTCAGCGGTTGGTTTAGCGGCGAGCGCGCTTGGCATAGCTTCATCAAACGTGGATACAGTTCGTCCAAAGTTCGGTCGGTAAATCCAGTGCCGACCCGGCCGGCATAACGCAAAGTCTCGCCTTCGTCGTAGACCCCCAGCAGCAGCGCGCCAAATGCGGTTCTCGACCCGCGGGGATCGGTAAACCCGATAATCACAAATTCCTGTGACTGAGTGCACTTGATTTTGAGCCAACTGAGACTTCGACCTGAACGATACGCTTGGTCTCCTCTTTTTGAAATGATTCCTTCCAGCGACCGTTCGCAAGCTTGTTTAAATAACCGCTCGCCGCCGCCGACGGAGTGCGCACTGTAGCGAATCAAATCGCGATTTTTACTATCCTGATTTGCCTTGAGCAATTTTTCGAGCATCTCTTTACGAGCAACCAACGGCTCATCCAGCAAGCTGCGTCCGTCGAGATGGAGCAAATCGAAAACGAAATAAACTAGATCTGCACCGGTCTCGCCTTTTAGAGAATTCTGCAGCAATTGAAAATCCGTCGACCCGTCGTCGCGCAACGCCACCACCTCGCCGTCCAATATCGCCTCGCGGACGGGCAGCGTTAGAGCGGCTTCGGTCAAGAAATCAAAACGATCGGTCCAGTCGTTGCCTGCGCGCGTCAGAAAAGCCGCGCGGCGGTTTTGGATTCGGCACAGCACCCGATACCCATCGAATTTAATCTCATGCAGCCACTCATCCCCCTGTGGAACGGCGTCCACCAGGGTAGCCAATTGTGGCCGGAGAAACGGCGGCAGCTCGGGTTTCTTTAGCCGACGCGGCGAAGCGGTTTTCACGCCATTTTCACGGCGTGAAACGCGCCGGCGGCGATAGTGAGTTTGCTGACTCTGTTTTCCCGCGCTATCGATATTGACCAAAGCCGCCGAGGCGGATTCATCGCGTTCTTTGATCAACAGCCAATTGTCCTTATCCTCCTTCGCGGACCTTCCATGCATGCGAATTAAGTTCCACCCTCCGGAAAGTTTCGTCCCTTGCAAGTGAAATTTGAGTTTCCCTTGGCGCAAGGCCGTACGCGGATTGTCCTGCGGGATCCACACGCCGCGATCCCAAATTTTGACCTCGCCAGCGCCGTAGTGACCTTTCGGAATCTTCCCTTCGAATTTTCCATATTCGAGCGGGTGATCCTCTACATGAACAGCGAGGCGGCGCTGGGCGGGATCGAGGCTGGGTCCTTTGGGAATCGCCCAGCTTGCCAAAACGCCGTCGATCTCGAGGCGAAAATCATAGTGCAGCTGACTTGCCGCATGTTTCTGCACAACGAAAGACAATTGTTTGGCGCCGCGCGAGCGTTTTTTTCCGGAGGGTTCGGGAGTTTTCTGAAAATTCCGCTTTCGACGATAGGTGTCCAGTTCCATGATTGGGACAGTTGGGCAAGCTTCTAGCTCGCTTTACGCTGGTGCGAGCGTTCGGATTTTTTGTCAGCCTGCTTCATGCTCTGGCGCAACAGGTGCATGATGTCGATGACCTTACCGCGCTCCGGCGCCTTTGCCGCGGTGTTGGTTGTTTCGATGACTTTGGTTTTGCCCGCTTTGATTTTCTTGGCGATGATTTTCATCAGGTCATCATGATACTCATCATGATATTTTTCCGGTTTCCATTCGCTGACCATAGTCTCGACCAACCGTTCAGCCATTTTCATTTCCTGGGTTGAGACCGCGGCGTTTTTCGCGCTGCTCTTAGGTATCTCTAGACCGGAGGCATCGCGCAGTTCGTTTGGAAATCGCAATAAATTTAAAATCAACCTTGGACCGTCTGCAAATAGCATCGCCAAGTGCTGGCGCGTCCGAATGACAACCTTGGCGATGCCGACTTTGCCAGTTTTTTTCAGTACCTCCCGCAACAAGGCGTAGGCCCGAAAACCACTCTTAGGAGACTCCAAAAAATAAGGCTTATCGTAATAAACCGGGCTTACATCATGAGCATCGACAAAGTCGGTTATCGCGATGGTTTGCGTTGCTTCGACATTGGCCCGGGCGAAATCTTCGTCGGAAAGGGCAACATATTCATCCGTATTGTATTCATACCCCTTAATGACTTGCTCCCAGGGCACTTCGCGTCCAGTTTTTTCATTGACCCGTTGATAACGGATTCGAGCGAAGTCTCGCTTATCGAGCAAATCGAAATTCACTCGCCCAGGGGACTCGGCAGAATATAGCCGAACAGGAATATTGACTAGTCCAAAATCGATACTACCCTTCCAGATCGCTCGCGATGTGACGCGCTCTTTTCGCGCTTTCGAGGATCGCCTTCGTCGCATTTTACGCGCCATACTTAATCTCACCAATCCGTCCGGACCTCCGGTTCGGGGTTTTGCGTTTTTAGTCGTGCAAGTGGAGTCCCGCCGAGGTCTTACTTTCACCGCTTGCCCTCGCAAATCTCGGTCTGCTGGCGCTCCCTGAGATTGCCGTTTTCGTCTAGTCCGTGGTCGTCGAGCCATATCAAGTTGACCTAGCGCTTCGGCTCCGCCGGCGCCGAGATCTCCTCCAAAGTTTCCCCTGACAGATCGCGGTCGCCGACATGAATTGCGATATCGGCTAGACTGACAATGCCGACTAATCGCTTGTCGTGGTTCAGGATCGGCAGTCGGCGAATTTGCCGCGCTTCCATGAGGCTAACCGCTTCTTCGACTTCTTGATCTTCCAAGCAATAGGCGATGTCGGTCGACATCACTTCAGTGACCTTAGTTTCTTTCGGGTTGCGTCCATGAGCCGTGGCTCTGATGGTAATATCACGGTCCGTTAGGAGACCTTTGAGCCGATCGCCGTCGCATACCGGTATTAAACCAACATCCAGATTTTTCATCTTGATCGCGGCGTCCTGTAACGAAGCGCTGCCGCTAACAACTTCAACGTTACGGGTCATCACATCTCGCAGATCCATGTTCGGCCCTCCTTAAAAAAATAGTGTGTTAAATTAATTCCGCCAGTCACGCTTGCAAGGGGTCCGGTAAACCTTTGGCATGTGCCAATCAATAAAAAATATAAAGCAACGGATATGCCAGTGACCCACTTGACCAGGGACTTGTGTAAAATCGCGATATTAAAAATTATGACTAGTCGCGGGAGCGCAGAAATTCTCATAGTCCGGACAAATTATTCTTCCGTTAGAGTTTCAATAATCTGATGTTGACCGGCTCGTGTCCCTTGAGGATGCGATGATCGCAGGCGGCGCATCAACATTCGCAGAATCACGATAGAGCCTGCACGCGCGACCGGCGGGGATCGTATGTTTGATATTTGCGTATTGTAACGGTTGTGCGATGGTAGTCGATTTCTTCCAGCGCGTACGGGAATTCCCTCCAAGTAACCTTCATTAGTTCGCTCGCAACCAGGTACCTTTAGCATGGCAATATTGGCCTATTTTTTGCGGTTGAGTCGCGACGTGGTAAGCAGCTAAGCGAAATCTTTGCGCCGGTGTGTGTCATCGAGTCGGCTTACATCGGTTCGACGAAAAGTAATCCGGAATAGCGCGGTCGCACCGCTTCATTGGGTCATAGGTCTGATGGCTCAGATTTTTCATCGCAGCACGAACACGATCTCTAGGGTCACCATCTTCGGTGGCGCCATCCTCGTCATCTCATTTGTGGCGGCGCTCGCGACGATCAACGAGTCGCCTTATATTACCGACGTCGGCGTCGCGCGCAGTCAACCTGTCCCGTTCAGCCACAAACATCACGTCGGCGAGGCCGGCATCGATTGCCGCTACTGCCATACTTCGGTGGAAGAAAGTTCTTTCGCGGGCATCCCGCCGACCAAGACCTGCATGAATTGCCATACGCAGATCTGGTCCGACAGTCCCGTGCTTGAGCCGGTGCGCGAAAGTTTTCGCACGGATCAGTCGATTCAATGGACGCGCGTGCATAATCTCCCCGGTTTCGTCTATTTCGATCACAGTATTCACATTCACAAGGGAGTCGGATGTTCGACCTGTCACGGTCGGGTCGACCGGATGCCGCTGACGTGGCGGGAAAACACTCTCTACATGGATTGGTGTCTCGACTGTCATCGTGCGCCGGAACGCTTCGTGCGTCCGCGCCACGAGGTTTTCAACATGGCGTATCAGCCGCCGATAGATCAAAGCGCTCTGGGAGCGAAATTGGTTAAGGAATACCAAATCCGAAAACTGACGAGCTGTTCGACCTGCCATCGCTAAGTGGGCAACACAGGGGAGTGACAAAGTGGACGACCTGAATGCCATTCGCCAACGTCTTTCCGGCGCCCGCGGGCCGGAGTATTGGCGCTGTCTGGAAGAGCTCGCCGACAGCGCGGAGTTCAAAGCGTTGGTCAGTCGCGAGGCGCCGCGCCATGCGGCGGCGTGGTCCGAAGTCATGGACCGGCGGGATTTTTTACGGTTGATGGGCGCGTCGTTGGCGCTTGCCGGTGTGAGCGGTTGCTTGAGCTCGGCTCCGGCGCCGCCGGACGAAAAAATTGTTCCCTACGTCAGACAACCCGAAGAGATCATTCCCGGCCGACCGCTGTATTTTGCCACGGCGATGCCGCTCCAGGGTTACGGCCGTGGAGTTTTGGCGGAGAGTCATATGGGCCGTCCGACCAAGGTCGAGGGGAATCCGGAGCATCCGGCGAGTCTCGGCGCGACGGACGCGTTCACCCAGGCTTCCGTGCTCGGCCTCTACGATCCGGATCGCTCCCACGCGATCAACAACGCCGGTCGCATCAGCACGTGGAACGCCTTCTTTGCCGCCTTGAACGTCGAACTCGAAGCGCAACGACTGAGCCGAGGCGCAGGCTTGCGAATCCTAACCGAAGCCGTGACGTCGCCGACTTTGGCACAGCAAATCAAGAATCTCCTAGGCAAATTTCCCCAAGCCAAGTGGCATCAATATCAACCAGCCGGGAGCGACAACGTGCGTCAAGGCTCGCGTCTGGCATTCACTGAGGTGGTGGATACCGTTTATCGATTCGATGCCGCAGACGTAGTCTTGTCCATCGGCGCGGATTTCTTATTTTACGGTCCCGCCAGTGTGCGTTACGCCCATGATTTTGCCGGCAAGCGTCGGGTCAACGGACCCGGCGCCGAAATGAATCGACTCTACGTTGTGGAAACCACGCCGAGCGTCACCGGAGCGATGGCGGATCACCGATTCGCCCTGAGTCCGAGCGCCATCGAGTCGTTCACGAAGCAGCTGGCGATCGGTTTAGGTTTGCAAGTCGCCGGCGGAGATCCGGGAACTTTTAAGCAGCAAGAAAAATGGCTGCGCGCTTTGATCCGTGATCTGCAAAGTCATCGCGGCCGCAGTCATCGTTGTAGCTGGGGATCAGCAGCCGGCCATGGTTCACGCCTTGGTTCACGCGATCAATCACGTTTTGGGCAACCATGGCGCGACCGTCAACCATATAGAACCGGTGGCGGCCAATCCGATCCAGCAAGTCGATTCACTGCGCGATCTGGTGCGCGATATGGAAGCCAACGCGGTCCAAGTCCTGATCATGTTGGGCGGCAATCCCGCGTATAGCGCGCCTGCCGATCTCGATTTCGCGGGCCATTTGGTGAAATCGAACTTTAACGTCCATCTGTCGTTATACGATGATGAAACTTCGGCATTGTCCCATTGGCATATCCCGCAAGCGCACTATCTGGAATCCTGGAGCGATGTGCGCGCCTTCGATGGTACGGCGACGATCCTGCAACCTTTGATCGCGCCGCTCTACGGAGGGCGCACGGCCCATGAAGTTCTCGGCGCCGTCGCCGGCGATCCGGGACGCTCAAGCTATGACCTTGTGCGCGAATACTGGCGGCTCCAACACCGTGGCAACGATTTTGACGCCTCGTGGCGCCGCTGGTTGCATGACGGCGTGGTCGCCAGCACGGCATTTGCGACAAAGCCGGTGCGAGTCCAAGCGGTTGGCAGCTTTGACTCCAAGATTTCAAATTCCACGGCCGGCGCCAAGAGCTCGGCGGCCGGCTCGGAAGGATCTCTGGAAATCGTTTTTCGCTGCGATTCGACTATTCTCGACGGCCAATTTGCCAACAACGGATGGCTGCAAGAGTTACCCAAGCCACTCACCAAGCTGACCTGGGATAACGCCGTCGTGATGAGTCCGGCAACCGCGGCGAAGTTCGGCATTTCCTATCGCGTCGGTACCACCGGCGGCGAGCACGGCACAATCCATGCGGACGTCGTTGAAATGAGTTTTCAGGGACGCACACTGCGCGGACCCGCGTGGATATTGCCGGGTCATGCCGACAACTGCGTTACGCTCGATTTGGGCTATGGACGCACCCGGGCCGGCAAAGTGGGGAGCCATGTTGGCTTCAATGCGTTTGCGCTCTTGACGTCATCGACGGGTTTGCAAGGCGCCGGGTTGCGCCTCCGGAAAGCCGGCGATACTTATCCGCTCGCCTGCACACAGTTCCATCATTTGATGGAAGGTCGTCAGCTGGTGCGCGCCGGCACGATTGAGCGAATACCGCAAGAATCCTGATTTTATCCACGCCATGGACGGCGAACGGGAAGCGCCGCGCAGTCTCTATCCGGGTTTCAAATACGACGACCATGCGTGGGGCATGTCCATCGATGTTAACGCCTGCATCGGTTGCAATGCCTGCGTGGTCGCCTGTGAGGCCGAAAACAACGGTCCGGTGGTGGGCAAGAAAGAAGTCTTGCGGGGTCGCGAGATGCACTGGATTCGGATCGATCGCTATTTCAAAGGCGAGCTAAACAATCCGGAAACCTATCATCAGCCGGTGCCCTGCATGCAATGCGAGAACGCGCCTTGCGAGTTGGTTTGTCCCGTCGGCGCGACCGCTCATAGCGAGGAAGGGCTGAACGACATGGTGTACAATCGCTGTGTCGGCACCCGCTATTGTTCTAACAATTGTCCCTACAAAGTCCGCCGCTTCAATTTTTTCCTGTACAGCGATTTCACGACCGAGAGCGTGAAGCTGTCGCGCAATCCTGACGTCACCGTACGCTCCCGCGGCGTCATGGAAAAATGCACCTACTGTGTGCAGCGCATCAATCAGGCGAAGATCGGCGCCGAAAAAGAAAACCGCGAGCTGCGCGACGGCGAAATCGTCACGGCTTGCCAGCAAGCCTGTCCGACCCAGGCGATCGTCTTTGGCGATATCAATGAACCGCGAAAGTCGCGTTGCCAAGTTGAAAGCGCAGCCACTCAACTATGGACTACTGACCGAATTGAACACCAAGCCGCGAACCACCTATCAGGCGAAGCTCAAAAATCCCAATCCGGAGCTCGACGAGAGCTAATCGAATGGAGCCCAACTCACAGAATCAATCCGCCGAAACGGGCGCCTCTTTGCCGGTCATCGAGCCGGGGCATACTTTCGGTTCGATCACCGACAAGATCAGTGCCATCGTTCTCACCCGGCCGTACACCGCAGTTTTGGTACGTCGGTTTCGGGATCTCTTTCATGCTTGTGTTGGTGCTTTTGTTTTGTCATCGCGGCGGTGATTACCGTCGGCGTCGGTCTGTTCGGCATCATGATCCCGGTGGCATGGGGATTCGATATCGTTAATTTCGTGTGGTGGATCGGCATTGGTCACGCCGGAACCCTGATCTCCGCGATTCTGTTGTTGCTGCGGCAGACAGTGGCGCCAGTCGATCAACCGTTTCGCCGAAGCGATGACCCTGTTCGCAGTCGCCTGCGCTGGATTGTATCCGCTGATACACTTGGGACGCCCGTGGTTTTTTTATTGGCTGCTGCCCTATCCGAACACCATGGCGCTACAGCCGCAGTTTCGCAGCCCCTTGGTTTGGGACGTCTTTGCGGTATCCACCTACTTTACCGTCTCGTTGTTGTTTTGGTTCCTCGGTCTGATTCCCGACCTCGCCACGCTGCGCGACCGGGCGCGCCGTCGGATCCCGCGTTTCATTTACGGCATGCTGGCGATGGGTTGGCGCGGTTCGGCGCTGCACTGGCACCGCTACGAGATGGCTTATTTGCTTCTTGCAGGCCTGGCAACGCCGCTGGTGATTTCCGTTCACACGGTTGTCAGTTTCGATTTTGCCGTGGCGCTGGTGCCGGGCTGGCACTCGACTATTTTCCCACCTTATTTCGTCGCCGGGGCAATCTATTCCGGCTTTGCCATGGTTCTGACGATTGCGATTCCGCTGCGCCGACTCTACAAGCTCGAAGACTTGATCACCATGCGCCATCTGAAAAACATGGGCATGGTCATGCTCGCCACCGGCATGATCGTCGCCTATGGCTATCTGATGGAAACCTTCATGGCTTGGTACAGCGGCGATATTTTTGAAAAGTATATGATGATGAACCGCATGTTCGGTCCCTACGGCTGGATGTACTGGCTGCTTATTCTTTTCAATATTTTGATTCCACAGGCGCTGTGGTTTCGCTCCTTGCAGACCAACGTGATGGCGCTCTTTGTCATTGCCATCTCAGTGAACATCGGCATGTGGCTGGAGCGCTACGTCATTGTCGTTGTCAGTTTGCACCGTGATCATATGCCTTCGGCTTGGGGAATGTATTCGGGCACGATCTTCGATTACGGCGTATTCGCGGGCACCCTGGGTCTCTTCGTCGCTCTTTTGTTTCTTTTCATACGGGTGTTGCCGATGATTTCGATTTTTGAGATGCGCGAATTGGTTCACGAAGAAGAAACCCGGAGCGAGTAAAGAAGATGAGCACGAACGCGAGCGCTTCGATGAATAATTCTTCTCTCTACGGCCTGATGGGCGAGTTCGACAGTCCGGAAGCGCTGCTCGCCGCGGCGCGCGGAGCATTTGCCCAAGGCTTCCGCCGCATGGATGGCTATTCGCCTTTCCCGGTGGAAGGTTTAGCTGAAGCCCTCGGGATTCACGGTTCGCGAGTGCCCTTAATCGTCCTGGTGGGCGGTATCCTCGGCTGCCTCGGCGGCTTCTTCCTGCAATATTGGGTGGCGGTCATCGATTATCCGATCAACATCGGCGGCCGGCCCTTGAATAGTTGGCCCGCTTTCATTCCAGTGACATTCGAGATGACCATTCTCGTTGCGGCGTTGGCGGCGGTTTTCGGCGTGTTAGCGCTCAATGGCTTACCGATGCCCTATCATCCGGTTTTTAACGTCGAACGATTTGCCTTGGCGAGCAGCAGCCGCTTTTTTCTTTGCATCGAAGCGAGCGATCCCAAGTTTGAGCCGGAAAGCGTGAGCCGCTTCTTCGCCTCGGTCGGTGCCCAAGGCGTCTACGAAGTCGAGCCGTGACGAGGATGAAACCAAACGTGACAAATATTCGGCAGCGGTGGTGCAGGTGGATTGCCTGCTTTTGCTTGCTCTCGTGCCAGCAAAAAATGGCCGATCAACCGCGCTACGAACCGTTGCAGAAGAGCAGTTTGTTCGACGATGAGCGCGCCTCGCGTCCGCTCGTCGAAGGCACAGTCGCGCGCGGCCAACTGGAAGGCGACGAGCCGTTCCGCACTGGCAAGAGCGATGGCAAGCCGGTCACCGCCTTTCCATTTCCGATCGATCGCCAGGTCCTGCGGCGCGGCCAGGAGCGTTACGATATTTTTTGCTCGCCGTGTCACGACCGAGTCGGCATGGGACAAGGCATGATCGTGCGGCGTGGTTATCGGCTGCCGCCGTCATTGCACATCGATCGCTTGCGCGCTGCGCCGCCGGGCCATTTCTTCGATGTCATGTCACATGGGTTCGGTGTCATGCCGGACTATGCGGCGGAGATTTCGGTGCGCGACCGTTGGATGATCGTCGCGTACATCCGCGCCTTGCAGCTGAGTCAGAACGCAGCGGTCGGCGATGTGCCGGAGCCGGAACGTCGCGCGATTCTCGAGAAAAAACCATGAGCGACTTGGCTACCCAACTGACCCGTGAACTGGAACCGACGGTACGAAAATCCGGCGCCATCGGCGGCGCCGCGCTGCTGCTTTGTTTGGTCGGGGCCTTTCTCGACCGCCAACAATTCTTTCGGTCGTACCTGATTGCGTATGTGTTTTGGCTCGGCATCCCGCTCGGTTGTTTGGCCATCTTGATGATTCATCACCTGGTCGGCGGAACTTGGGGATTTGTCATCCAGCGCTCGCTGGAGGCGTCGATCAGGACCTTTCCCGTTATGGCATTGCTCTTCGTGCCGCTTTTATTCGGCGTCCCTGAGTTATTTTTATGGGCGCAGCCGGAGGTTGTCGCGCGCGATCCGATCCTGCAGCAAAAAGCCGCGTACCTTAATATTCCGGCCTTTATCGCGCGCGCGGCAGTTTATTTCGCGATCTGGATCGTTCTCGGCTTTCTCCTCTCTCGTTGGTCGAAAGAACAGGACCGCACGGGCGATCCGGCGTTGACACAACGGCTGCAGACGCTGAGCGGTCCCGGACTAGTCTTGTACGGGCTGACTGTGACATTTTCCGCCATCGATTGGTTAATGTCGCTGGAGCCCCGCTGGTATTCAACGATTTTCGGCATGATCTTCATGGTCGGTCACGGCTTGGTCGCTTTGGCTTTCATTATCAGTGTGAGTTATTTTCTCTCGCGCCGTGAGCCGTTCTCGCGCATCCTGGCGCCCTGGGTGTTTAACGACTTGGGCAACCTGCTGTTGGCCTTCGTAATGTTGTGGGCCTACCTGTCCTTCTCGCAGTTTCTGATCATCTGGGTTGAAAATCTCCAACATGAAATTCCCTGGTATCTCCATCGAGCGAACGGCGGCTGGGGCGTGATCGCAGTGCTGCTGATTGCGCTACAATTCGCCCTGCCGCTTATTTTGCTGTTGTCGCGAACGGTGAAGCGTAAAGCGGCGACGCTATGCGCCGTCGCGCTCAGCATTGCGCTCATGCACCAGATCGAGTTGTTTTGGTTCGTCGCGCCGACATTTCATCCTGACGGCTTCGCGATTCATGGGTTGACGTTTCTTGGCACCCATAGGAGTGGGCGGCATTTGGTTGGCGGCGTTCTTAGCGCAAATGAAAACGCTGCCGTTATTGCCGCTCCGCGATCCCCGTTTCATCGCTATCGTCGAAGAACATGGATTGGCGCAAAATGGCTGAGCAAAACATTTCGGCCAGCGGTGATGCACCGGGCCACGAGCTGAGCGATATACAGCCCAAGAACATCGCGCTGTTCGGCGCGGCGCTGGCCGCGATAATAGCCGCGGTGGCGGTCGCGGCCTACGGGTTATTCGGGTTTTTCAACACCAGCATAACCAAAACAAGGCCGGTGCCAAGCCCGCTGTCCTATAGCCGTGAGCCGACGGCGGCGCCGCGATTGTCCCAAAGGCCAGGTGACGAATTGAGCGCAATGCGGGCGGAGGAAAACAAAATTCTATCTAGCTACGACTGGGTCGATCGAGACCATGGCGTTGTGCGGATTCCGATCGAGCGCGCCATCGAGATTCTCGCCGACAGAGGACTACCGGTGCGAACGGAAAAGAGTGAGAAGGCGGCTGCTGAGAAACAGCCGCCACGACGAACGGGGACAAAGATACGCTGACGCCATTGGACATGAACGAGTCGGCGCATTGCCGCTGTCTTCAACGCCCATAGACTGGGAATTCGATGCAGACTAAATTTGCTAAATGGTTGCGAGCCATGGGATTAACGTGGGCCTTCGTGGTGACACTGGCCGGCGTCTCCGGTGCGCACGATTCCAGCCGACCGGCGGCGTTGCGCGACGTGGCTTTTGACCAAAAATTGGACCAGCAAATTCCTCTCGATCTCAAGTTTCGCGATGAAACGGGTGCGGCTGTCGGGATAAACCGCTACTTCGGCCGCAAGCCGGTTATTCTAAACTTTGTTTACTACAAGTGCCGCGACCTTTGCCCGTTGCTTTTGGACGGCATGGTCCGCACGATGCGCGCCCTCGCTTTCGAGATCGGCAACCAGTTTGATGTTTTAACCGTGAGTTTCGACCCTCGTGACGACACTCCATCGGCGGCGGCTAAGAAGCAGGATTTTGTCCAACGCTACGCCAGGTCTGGGGCGAAATCCGGCTGGCATTTTCTTACCGGCGACGAAGCCAACATCGAAAGACTCAGCCGCGCCGTCGGCTTTCGCCACCATTACGATCCTCAGACCGGCGCGTTCGCTCACGCCACCGGGATTGTGCTGCTGACGCCCGACGGCAGGACCGCACGCTATTTTTACGGTATCGAGTTTTCGCCGCGGGATTTGCGTTTGGGACTCATCGAAGCCGCCACGGGTAAGATCGGCTCGCCGATCGATCAACTGCTGCTGTTTTGTTATCACTACGATCCCATCACAGGAAAATACGGGCTCCTGGTCACCAATGTGATCAAGCTCGCCGGTGGTGTCACGGTTCTAGCTCTGGGTGGATTCATCTTCGCGATGCTGCGGCGCGAGCGCATACACGCGTCGGTGGGCAGGGGAGCGACGTAGCGGTCATGTCGACGTTGGGTTTCCCGCTATTTCCGGAGCAGGCGTCAACCATGGCGGGCCGCGTCGACGAGCTATTCTTTTTTCTCGTCGCCGTCAGCGTGTGCTTCGCGACTTTGATCTGTGTCCTCATCGTCGCCTTCGCGGTCAAATACCGAAGGCGCCAGGACGATGAAAGGCCACAAGCGATTCCGGGCGATTTGCGGCTGGAGATCTTGTGGACGACGATTCCACTGGCACTGACCATGGTCATGTTTGTCTGGGGCGCCAGGCTGTTTTTTGAGATGAATTACCCGCCCAGCGATGCGCTGGAGATCACCATTATCGCCAAGCAGTGGATGTGGAAAGTTCAGCATCCCGGAGGACAGTCTGAAATCGATGAATTGCATATCCCGGCAGGGCGGCCGATCAAACTGGTGATGACTTCGCAAGATGTCATTCACGATTTTTTTGTGCCGGCATTCCGAGTCAAGAAGGACGTGCTGCCGGGACGCTACACGACGGTCTGGTTCGAAGCGACCAAACCGGGTTCCTTTCAATTGTTTTGCTCGCAGTATTGCGGCACGCAGCACTCCGGCATGGTCGGCCGGATTATCGTCATGGCGCCGGCGGCGTTTGCCACTTGGCTCGGTGGTGGCGCCGCTAACGTGTCGATGGCTGGCGCCGGTGAAAAACTTTTTCAAAGATTAGGTTGCGTCGCATGTCACCAGGCCAACGACTCCGGCCGCGGCCCGTCTCTCGTCGGCTTGATCGGCAAGCAGGTGGCGCTGCACGGCGGGCGGTCGGTGACCGCGGACGAAGACTACGTCCGCGAATCGATCCTCAATCCGCAAGCCAAAATCGTCGCCGGCTTTGCACCGATCATGCCGACCTTCAAGGGGCTAATCAGCGAGGACGGCATCACCCAGATCCTTGCCTACGTCAAATCTCTCAAGCGGGAAGAAAGGAGGCAAGGAACACAATGAGTGAAGCAACGGCGGAGCGGCGACCGCACTATTTGAACGTCAATTACGGTCTCAAGTCGTGGCTGCTCACGACCGACCACAAACGCATCGCCTGGCTGTATTTGCTGTCCGTAACTTTTTTCTTTTTCATCGGTGGGCTGTTTGCGATGTTGATCCGTTTGGAATTGCTGACGCCGCAGGGCGACTTAGTGCAGGCGGAAACTTATAACAAATTATTCACCATGCACGGCGTCACGATGATTTTCTTTTTTCTCATTCCGTCGATTCCGGCGGTGTTGGGCAATTTTTTGATTCCGATCATGATTGGGGCGCGGGACTTGGCGTTTCCGCGCCTCAATCTGGCGAGCTGGTATATTTACGTTCTCGGCGGTCTCTTTACGCTGACCGCGGCGGCGGCGGGCGGCGTCGACACCGGCTGGACTTTTTACACACCGTACAGCAGCATTTATTCCAATACCCATGTTGCGCTCACCGTCGTTGGCATCTTCATCACCGGATTTTCATCGATTCTTACCGGCCTCAACTTTATCGTAACGATTCACACCATGCGCGCGCCGGGCATGACCTGGTTCCGGATGCCATTGTTCGTTTGGGCGCATTATGCCACCAGCATCATTTTTATCTTAGGCACTCCGGTCATCGCCATCACGCTTGCGTTGGTAGCTCTGGAGCGGCTTTTTGGCCTGGGGATTTTCAATCCCGAACTGGGCGGCGATCCATTATTGTTCCAACATCTTTTTTGGTTTTACTCCCATCCGGCGGTCTACATTATGATCCTGCCGGGGATGGGGGTTATCAGCGAGTTGATTACTTGTTTTTCCCGCAAGCGAATTTTCGGCTACGACTTTGTCGCCTTCTCCAGCCTGGCGATCGCGGTGCTGGGCTTTCTGGTCTGGGGGCATCATATGTTCGTCAGCGGGCAGTCGGTCTATGCCAGTATGATTTTCTCTCTCCTCAGCATGTTGGTGGCGATCCCCTCGGCCGTGAAAGTTTTTAATTGGACGGCGACGCTATACAAAGGCTCGATCTCGCTCGACGCGCCGATGCTCTATGCGCTGGGATTCATCGGACTGTTTACCATCGGCGGATTGACGGGCCTTTTTCTAGCGACGTTGGGCGTGGACGTTCATGTGCATGACACCTACTTCGTGATCGCCCATTTTCATTACATCATGGTCGGTAGCGCGGTCATGGCGTATCTAGGCGGAGTCCATTTCTGGTGGCCCAAGATGACCGGGAGAAAATATCCTGAACGGCTAGCGCGGTTGGCGGCGGTAATTATTTTTCTCGGCTTCAACCTGACCTTTTTCCCACAGTTCGTACTCGGTTATCTCGGCATGCCGCGTCGCTATCACGTCTATCCACCGGAGTTTCAGGTACTCAATGTGTTGTCCACCGCCGGTGCATCGATTCTCGGGGTCGGCTACGTGCTGCCGCTGGCTTATCTGATTTGGTCTTTGCGCTACGGCGCGATCGCGGGAATGAATCCTTGGAAGGCGCGCGGGTTGGAATGGCAAACTCCATCGCCGCCACCGACAAATAACTTTGCCGTCACGCCAACGGTTGTGTGCGACGCCTACGCCTATGAAAGTGTAGAGCCTGAAATTACCTATCCTGCGGGGAGGCCGGCCGATGTCTGAAACCGCTTCGGCTCATGCCCATCAGTTCGACGATCTCGTCCAGCAACACGAAGCGTCATGGCTCGGCATGTGGATATTTTTGGCCACCGAAGTGATGTTCTTTGGCGGCATGTTCTTGGGATACACGATCTATCGCAGCGTCAATCCGCAAGCGTTTGCCAGCGCGAGCAATCATCTCGACGTGTGGCTCGGCACCATCAACACGGCGGTGTTGATTTGCAGTAGTTTCACCATGGCTCTTGCAGTGCGCGCTGCGCAGCTCGGGCAGGGCAAGATCGTGATTATCTTTCTGGCTCTGACGGTTGTTCTTGGTTCGGCTTTTCTCGGCATAAAGTTTACCGAGTATCACGTCAAATTCGCCGAACACCTGGTGCCAGGCCGCGCATTTGCTTTTGCGGGACCGCACGCGGCCGCTGCGGAACTCTTTTTTTCGCTTTATTTTGCCATGACCGGCATGCACGCGTTGCACATGATCATCGGACTGGGCCTGCTCGCGACCCTCATCGTCAAGTCAGCGCGCGGCCGCTTTTCCAGGAGCTATTACACGCCAGTAGAGATGATCGGCTTGTACTGGCATTTTGTCGACATTATTTGGATTTTCCTGTTTCCGTTGCTTTATCTAGTGGGAAGGCACGCGGGATGAATTCGCCGCACGTTGTTTCAATCAAACTCTACGCAACGATCTTCGGCGCTTTACTGCTGCTGACCATGGCGACAGCTGGTGCCGCGTTTGTTGATCTCGGCGGAGAACTGAACAGCATCGTCGCGCTAACCATCGCGCTCGTAAAGACCTTGTTGGTGCTGCTATTTTTTATGCACGTTCGCTACAGCAGTCGCCTGACATGGGTCTTCGCCGGCGCCGGATTATTCTGGCTGCTGATCATGATGAGTCTGACCCTGAGCGACGTACTCACTCGCGAAGGCCTTAGTACGTTGATTCGGTAAAAGCCCCAATCTCTGAACTTTCATTCCTGCGCCAAGATATACAACTTGTCTGGCGATCAGCGTGTTCATTTCGTTGCTGCTGGCTGGCATCGGCTTTGCTCGATTTTCTGTATTAGCAGATCTGTCGTTGCGGAGATCCAGCATGAAATCGATAAAAAAATATATTGATGTCAATGTTCCTGTACGAGCTGTCTACAATCAATGGACGCAGTTCGAAGAATTTCCCAAATTCATGGAAAATATTGAAAGCGTCCAACAGCTCGACGAAACAGGCCTCCATTGGGTGGCTAAAATCGCTGGGGTTAAGGTGGAGTGGGACGCTGAGATATCGGAACAGGTGCCAGATAAAAGAATAGCTTGGTACGGCGCTAGAGGTCCAGTGCGCAACGGGATCGTTTCCTTCAATCCGGTGAACGACTCTGTCACTCGAGTCGTTTTGCGTATTGATTACGAGCCGGAAACGTTTCTCGAAGAAACGGGTGATAAATTGGGCATCGCATCAAATCGCGTGCAGGAAGATCTGCAGCGTTTCAAAGAGTTTATTGAAACGCGCGGTGGAGAAACCGGCGGATGGCGCGGAAAAATTAATGGCTTCCATGAATCCGTTAAAGAATAAATGGCTGCAAATAACCGAGAAAATCACGAAATCCAATGAATGAGAAATTCCTTCTATTTGTATGAAAAACTCTTGTTCGAGATCCCTGCATGAGCTGGGCTTTTTCGAAATATCTTCAAATTCAGGGACGTAGCGCTTTATTATCCCTGGCACCTCGCTTGCTCATCCGACCCGTTGGGAAACGAATTGGTTTTTCGGCAAACGGCGAATTCTCATGAACCGCACAGTCGGACATGCGGCCGGAACGATAAGAGGTTTAAAAATGAAGCGAATTCTTACGCGCAAATGGTGGGTGCCGGTGCTTGGAATCATTTACCTGGCGGTGGCGGTGCCTGTTACAGCCGGAGTTCCGGGCGATGAGATGCGCGCCACGGTCGAGAGTGTGTTGGCAATAATTCAGGATCCTAATTTGAAGGGCCCGGATAAGCAAAAAGATCGCCGCAGTAAGCTTAGGGCCGTCATTAACCCTAAATTCGACTTCGCCGAGATGGCCAAGCGTTCACTCGGCTCGCACTGGCAGCGCAGAAGCCCTGAGGAACAGAAAAAATTTGTCGAGCTGTTCACTGAACTTGTTGAAGGGGCTTATCTGGACTCGATCGAGTCCTATAACGGTGAGAAAGTGGTCATCGTTAAAGACACCCAGGACAAAACCTTTGCGGATGTCACCAGCAAAGTCATGACGAAAAAAGGTGAGGAGTTCGCCGTCGAATACAAACTTCATCAGGCCGACGGCGGATGGAAAGTTTACGACGTGGTGCTTGAGAACGTCAGCGTGATTAATAACTACCGTTCTCAATTCAACCGCGTTATCGCAAAGTCTTCCTACGAAGATCTTTTGAGCAAGATGAAGGAAAAGCAGTTCGACGCGCCTGTGAAAAAACAGAAAACATGAACCTTGGCTATTTCGGAATTACTAGCGATTAATTGTTTTTAGTATCACGGTATCGCGCGCGTTCCCGTCAGAGTGAGGCTGGACATCGATCATTCAGAGAGTTTTCGCAGCAGCGCCATGAAAATTTTCTAACCCACGTACGGAAATTCCTTTCCCGGAGGAAATTCCCAACATCGGCCTGGCGAAAACTTCTTTAGAAACAACCATTAACGATTGGCATGCAGCTTGCGCTACTTAGTGTTAGCCGCTTCCGGAATATTTACGGGGCGACTAGAATTAGGAGTTGGTCTGGAGGTTGGCCAACTACCTATTTCAGTTAGTCAGTCAGAAGGAGGGGAAATTTGAAAACGCAAAATTGCAACGCATTTCTTCCATAGGCGAACAGGAGATTTCCCGAATCAGGAAGTCGGGAATAGGGTTGAGCGCGAAAACTACATTACAGTAACGAAGGGAGATTTATGAACAACAAGAACATCGGTAGAAACTTCATTACAGCGTCAATTCTTGGCGTGACTCTAATCGGTGCCGGTTGTGCCGGTGGGTCGTTGACGACGAGAGAGAAAGGCGCAGGGATAGGTGCCCTTGGCGGAGCCGCGGTGGGAGGCATCGTCGGCAGTGCCGTTGGCCACCCTGGAGCGGGCGCCGCGATCGGTGGCGGCCTAGGACTCGGCGCGGGCGCGTTGGTTGGCGACCAACTCCAGGGACAGGAGAATACAAACTACCGGCAACAGGAACAGATCAACCGCAATCAGGCTGAGATCGATCGGCAGCGTCGTGAGACTGAGCGCTTAAGACGCGAGCGCGGGGAATATTGATAAATTAGGGCAATTATCATGGCGCATTAGGCGCATTAGATGAGGGTGGTGGCGCCGCAGCGGGGTAATAGTAAACGCGCTGCTGCGGCGCCACGGCAACCAGGAAAGCGAAGCGAGAGAGTCTTTTATGAAATGTCGCACTCTACTAATCGGCTTGACGTTGGTATTAGCGTCGGCATCGGCCAGCGCCGCGCAGCCGCTCGTATCGGTGAAACAGTCCGCTGAAAGTATCGAGGTTCGCAACCTGGCGTTCCGCGATAGCGTTGTATCCGGCGAGATTGTGAATCGTTCGCGCCGTGACGTTCGAAACGTGGAGTTGCTTGTCCGACACATCTGGCATTGGAAGAACGAGTTCCACCCGGGAAGCGACGAGTTGGGAACGGCTTCGTATTACACGGTAGAAAAAACGATACCTGCTGGCGCGGCCATACCTTTCACTTATCGACAAGGTACGACATCGACGGTTCGGACGGACGGTCAATACGAGACAGTGGTGTCAGTGGCCGGGTTTACTGAAATCATTCCATTTCAGTAAGGTAGGATTCAGAGGGACTGCGGGAGGTAAAACTGCAAAGGTCCCGGGTCCCCAGCAATGACCTTCCCGGTACTCGAGCGGCGGGATTGTACGGACATTCCCTTCAAGACGGGATTTTCATAACTTCAGCCACATAAATTCCTTGAAAAATACACGAGCGTTGTCCTGGTTAGCATGGCACGCTGCTTGCCTTTTCATGTCTTCAGTCATTGTGAAGTAGCGCTGATGGCATGTCAGGAGGCCTGAAATGAACACCAAGGAAAAAAGCACTGTCAGTGTCTGGGCTCGTGTGACGATCTCACCGAATCATGGCCTACGCGCCAATCAAACCGGATTGGTAATAGACGAGCAAAGCCAGGGACAAAAAAGAAGATGGCTGGTGCAATTTGACGAACGCTATCCGGGAGGCGGCATCGATGGCGATAAGCTGTGGCTTGATGAACACGACTTCGCAGAGATCGTAGCGCCGTCTAACAATCTCAAACCCATCGCGGCGGCTTCCTGATCTGGTAGGTCGCGTTAGTAGCTTGGTGAGTGCGACGCACGGCTTCCGTGGTGAAGACGCAATAAGCAACCGACTCCAACCGCGGAATCCAGGTTAAAAATTATCAAAATTCAAAATTCCTCCAGTTTCCTATTTTTTTAGGGAGAATTCCTCCAAGAGCTTTGGCTGCATCATCGAGTAATGCCAAAATTCGCACTGGAATCAACAGTTATGCAACGAGGGATTATTTGGCACGAGCTTTGCGCTCAATAGAATCCGAAAAATTCTTTGCGAGCACGAACGCGGAAGACCAAGTTTCGCAGCATGTGAGACAAAGCCGAGGACGTCAGATTTTTTGGATTTTTCGCTCTTGGAGAACGGATGGAGCTTTTGTCATGCACTCTCGTTTAATAAAAATTGGTTCCGCGCTTATCGTTGTTGCCATCCTATTATTAGATCGATCGCCATTGCATGCTCAAGAGGAAAACCCTTGGAGATTTCTGAGCGACTTTGAATTTGTCGAGGGCGCGGTAAGCGCGGTCCAAGATGGCTACATCGCGACCGTGCTTCAAAATCCCGCGAAGGGATTGTTTGCCGTGGTGATTTATCCCAGTGTGTGCACCGCTGGCGATTGTATCGTGGGTAGTCCCACCGCCTTCATAGCCGTGGACTCTCCGGGTCGTATCGTCAAGCTTCACGCTGAACCAGGTATGAAACTGGAATCTATCATACTTGGATTTCAAATTTCATGAGTCATGGCGCGAAAGTGAGAAAGTAGCTCGATGAATCGCAAAAAATACCAGGAGTCGCAGCCATCTTCACAGTTCTTGTTGGCAGTGACGCGGCGTAAATAAGGCACGCAAATCTACCAGGAGGCCGGACATGGAACGAGAGAATGGCGAGACTACTTTGGGAGAGCTGATCGTAGCATTGACTGAAGAAACCTCCCGGCATGTGCATGATGAAAAGGCGGCAAATATTCTAGTCGCCTATATCCTATCGGACCTTTTTCATAATACCGAGCCGATTTCTAAAAGTTGGCATTGATCCGCTGTCGCAATTCTCAGAATTGCCGGCAATGCCCGATCAAAAAGGCGGCAACGCGCCTTGGCTCGGTGGCGTATGAAGCCCACCGGGGGTATTTCGCGTAGTCTCGCCGAGTCCACCAACACGGGCTCAAATCACTTCAGTTTTTTGATCAACTCAATGTTCGACCAATTCCAATTCTCTGCCGTCGATCTCAGATGAGTTTTTTCGCTTCACGGGGAGGAAATGCCGCGCCGAACTGCGCGTAGGTGATGGCAATGTCGCGGAACAAATTAGTAAGAAAAAACAAATCCGAAATATCAAGAGAATAGCAAGCTCGTATGAATGTGGCGCGACTACGTCGCTGTTACTGCAAAGCCTGCGGCAAAATCTCAGTTCTCCGCTGGTTGGCGTAATTGACGGAGCCCACGGAGGATCGGAAAATCATGTCTGGTATCTGCGGCTGGATTCAACTCAACGGCAAAATCGACATTCAAACCTCGACAGCTTGGTTCGAGCCGATGAACGCCTCGCTGACGCATCGCGGCCCCGACGACCGCGGCGCAGTGGTTTTCGATGACGCGGTGCTAGGCATGACTCGGCTCAGCATCATCGACATCGAAGGCGGCCAGCAACCGATCGCCAACGAAGCGGAAGATTGTTGGATCGTTTTCAACGGCGAAATTTACAACGTCAAGGAGCTGCGCGACGCACTCAAAGGCCGCGGCTGCCATTTTCGCACCCGATCCGACGCGGAGGTGATTCTACGCGCTTACGAAGAATGGGGCTTCGATTGTGTGCGCCGGTTGCGCGGCATGTTCGCGTTCGCCATCTGCGATCGTCGAAGGGCGAATGGCCATCAAGGCAAGGCTACGGCGCCATCCGCTCGTTTATTTTTGGCGCGAGATCGAGTCGGCGAGAAGCCGCTCTTTTATTTCCTCGACGAGGAACAGCTCATTTTTGGCTCTGAGATCAAGGCCATCTTGGCGCATCCTGGCGTGCGCCCGCGGGTCAATCGCGCCGTCGTGCCGCTTTATTTCACCTACGGCTACGTGCCGTCCCCTGCGACTTTTTTCGAGGATATTTACGAGCTGGCGCCGGGCCACACGGCGATTGTCGAAGATGGCAGTGTGAGCGTCAGCCGGTATTGGGAGCTACCGCGCGATCCTGTCATCGAGCCGGTGCACTCCGAGGCGGAGTATTTCCACGAAGTGCGCGCCCATTTCGAAGATGCGGTCAGGTCTCGTCTGGTGAGCGATGTGCCGCTGGGTGCTTTTCTCAGCGGCGAAATCGATTCGGCGGCAGTCGTCGCAGTCATGACGCGATTGCTCGGTCACTCCGTCAGCACGTTTGCCATCGGCTTTGCCGACGAACCTTCGTTCAACGAATTGAAATACGCGCGGCTGGTGGCGCAGCAGTTCGGCGCCGATCATCACGAGTTCATAGTCAAACCCGACGTCATTGAACTTTTGCCGAAGCTCGTTTGGCACTACGACCAACCCTTCGCCGACTCTTCGGCGCTGCCGATCTATTACGTCGCGCAACTCGCGCGTGAGCATGTCAAGGTTGCACTCACCGGCGACGGCGGCGATGAGCTTTTCGTGGGCTATGAGCGATTTGCCGCCGCGCGTATGGCGGAGTTTCATCGGCGCACGCCGCCGATTTTGCGCGGCGCGGTCAGCCGGCTCGTTCACGCGTTGCCGGAATCCACGTCGTACTTTGGGCTTGTGCGCCGCGCGCGCCAATTTGTCGAGAGGGCGTCGCTGCCTTTGCCCGAGCGCTATCTGGAATGGGTCGGCATTTTCAAGCCCGACTTTTTACACGAGCTTTTGCTCGACTCCACTGAGATCGATACAGCCGGTCACCTTCGTGGCTATTTCGATGCGCGCCAAGCCGCCAATCCAATCGCTCAACTGCTAACGTTAAACATGGCGAGCGATTCACTGGTCAAGATGGATCGCATGACGATGGCTAACTCGCTCGAAGCGCGCTGTCCTTTTCTCGACGATCAACTGCTCGCGCGCGCCAGTAAAATTCCGTCACAACTCAAGCTTAAAGGCATGACGACGAATTACATTCTAAAGCGTGCCTTCGAAGGGATCTTGCCGCGCGAAATTGTCCGGCGCAAAAAGCATGGCTTTGGCGTACCCGTGGGACGCTGGTTTCGCGCTGGCTTAAAAGATTTTCTCTGCGACACGATTCTGTCGCCGGAGGCGTTGCAACGCGGTTACTTCCGAGAGCCCGTGGTTCGAACGCTCGTCGGTGAGCACATGAGCGGCAAACGCGACCATGGTCATCGTTTATGGGCACTGCTAACGTTCGAAATCTGGCACCGGCTTTTCATCGATCAGGGGGTCAGTCCATGGTTCCCAGATCTGACGAAGCCAAGACCCGGCTCCTACGGGTCACCGGCTAGAATCCGGGTTTAAGTTTTAGCTGACATTGACGCCGATGCGATTGCGCACTTTTTCGACGCCGGCGACGCTGCGCGCGGCTAGTTCCGCGGCGGCTCGCTGTCTCTCGGTGGCGACTCGCCCGTCGAGAAAAATGATTTCGTCGATCACCGCGACAGCGACGCCGGCAATGGCCCGGTTTTCGATCGCCTTGGCAACTTCTATTTCTAGACGCTTTCTGCGGATTTCGGCGTTTTCGATAGGAGCTGGCGGATGACTCTCGGGCCCTTTCTGTTTCACCGCTGGAGTAACTTTTTTTGGCGCGGGATCGGGCTTCGCAATCGGCGGGTTTTGTCGTGGCGCGGCGGCGGTTGGCGGCTCGCTCTGTTTGCCGGTCTCCGGTAGGGAAGCTACTTGGTTTTTGTCCTCCGCCTCACCCGCTGGTGGAGGAGGAGAAAGTTTGCTATCCGGGGGCAGCGTGTTGGGTTCCAACTCCTGGGCTACGGAATCGGTTTTTCGGTCGGCATTTGTCGGAGCCGAGAATGGCAAATAATCCGAGCGCACAGCTTCATACTTTTTATTGTTGTCAGAGCTATCACGACGGTCTTCCACCTGATTGCCTTGCCACCATGCGCCCGCTCCCACAAGCGCGATGAGAATCACCCATATCGAAATTCGCCGACCATGTCCGTTCCGCGACAAAAGTGATTGGGTCGGACTGCTGTCGTCGCTATAATTCATGAATGTTTGGCCCACGGCTTCCGTCGTGTCGTTGTCGTCGAGCGTGAAACCAAAAGGTTCGTCTCGTTCCTTCGGTAAGGTAAAATCCTTTGTCGGCTTTTCCATGCTAGTCCAGCGAGGCTGCCAAAGGTTGAGATCTTGCGCTGCTGTTTCAATCGCGGCAACTGAAATCTGCCGTTTTAACGAAGCGCCGGTTGCCTGGAAAAGGCGGTCGCATAAGACATTGACATGGTGCAGGTTGCCGCCCGAATAAACGGCGATGCGTTGGATCGCCTCGTGGCCGAAGAGGTCCACCGGTAGATCGGCGGCGCGCAGCTGATGTTCAATATACTCGCCTATTTCTTTGTCGTTCAGTACCGCCAATCGACACTCGCTACCCAGCAGCAACGAACCGAGCGATCCGAGCGGCGGTCGAAATAATCTGTCTTTCAGTTTTGGCCGTCCCGCCAAGATGACCTGCGCGAAATGTTTCTGCGAGTCTACCGGGTTCACTCCGATAAACTCGTGCAATATCTTTTCGAGCACTCGGTCGTGCAAATGATGCGCATCATCGAAAGCCAGGCAAATGATCCGGCCTGATTCACACTCTAAACGCATCACCTTCAGCCATTGTCGGAGCAATGCCGGTTCCGCCGTCGATGCCGATTCGACCTGTAATTGACCCAGGATCGAGCGGATTATCTCGGTGAAACCGAGATGCGGATCGGAGATCAGCACGCAGTTAACGTTGGCACCTTGTTCGAGCGCAAATTGTTGCAGCAACGTGGACTTACCCGTGCCGGCTTCGCCGGTGCAAAGGATTAATTTTTTCCGCGTCTCAACACCATGGTAAAGCGTCGCCAGCGCCTCGCGGTAATGGGAACTTTTGAAAAACGAACGCGCACCGACAACACCGGTGAAAGGCGAATCCCGCCGTGATTCAAATTGACTGTAGCTCATGGGTAGTGGTGATGCCTCTTTTCAAACCAGACATCCATTTGATTAGAGCAAGTGAAGTGCCAATCAGTTCGCCGGTGTAAATCATTGAAATTTCACGCTGTCCGGTATTCAGAGCGATAGTATTCTACATTTGAACCTGTAGGGGATTTCCCTATGGGTTCATAACATTCCAAGCGGGTTGGAATCGCTCACGACCGAACCGCAAAGGTGACTCATGCATGATGGTCTGGCGGCGCTGTCAGTATCGCAAAAGGCTAATTCACTCAAAGATGCCGAGCGCATGTACGCGCTCCCCCATGGAATGTTACCGCGGTGGAAATCGGCCAATTACTATTCATCCCGGAGGACTGCGCAGTTGAAATTGAATCGGCGAGTGGGGCGCGCTCCTTTCGTCGTGAAGAAGACGGTGGGTCTGTGCTTCTGAGTGGCGATTTCAGCGGCTGAATCCGGGTTTATTTGAATCAATATCGTCCTTAAATCTCGGCGGTGACTACGCTAGAGATCGGCAGTTTAGCGGTCGCGATCGCGCTTCAAGACACGCTGGGCAATCTCTTTGCCGGGTTATACATTAAAGCCGACCGCCCGCTGCAGGTCGGCCATTTCGTAAAACTTTCGACAGGAAGAAGGTTACGTGGAGCGCATCGGCTGGCGTAACACGCAGAAACAGCAAGCTTGTGCAGAACAACATTGTCAATTTTCACACGGGGGATACTGACTCGACGATTCTCGTTCAATTGTGGGTGCACTACAACAACGACCTGGAAAAAGTCGAGCAGGTAACCTCCGCCGTGGCGCGAGAAGTTCGCAAAGCCAGTGCAATCGCGACTCGCACCGCGATACGTGTTTACACGTTTCTAATTCTCAATTCTTTCGGGGTTGATTTCGCCGTGACATTAAGCGCCGAGGATTAGCGGACAGTTTCTTGCTCAAACACGAATTATAAAGCGTTTGCATCGGCGCTACCAACAGGAGGCATCACGATTATGTAATCGGCAGATAACCTGATTCTCCAACCGCCGTGTTGCTTTCTTCACTACTCCAGGCTCACGTCTCATTCGACCCACGCCATCACTTCCCACTCGGTGTTCGGGCTGAAGGGAAACTCTTCTTGGGGTGTATGAATTGCACCTGTAAGTCCAGCTAATTTGCCGCGCAGTTTTTGCTCAAAATACCTTCAAATCAAGAAACCGACGCGCGTGCCCGGTTGGCATAGCCGTTGCTCGAATTCTCAAACGGGAACCGAACCGTCTTGTGTGGAATCGAGATGGTTCGGTTTACTTTTTAATCAAGTGGAGGTGCGATGAAAAAACAGTTTACAAATTCTCTGGTGCTTGGCTTGACGCTTGGGGTTTCGCTCCCGCTATCGGTTGGGGCCGTTTGTGCTCAGACCCAAGCGCCGGCTCAACAGTCTCCCGGCGCGTCGTCAGAAGTTAGCGACCAAGAATTGCAGGCCTTTGCGAAATCCTACGTGGAGTTTCTTAAAATGAGGACGATTTACGAGCCCCAGGTGAGCGTCGCAAAGACGCCGGAGGAAAAGACCAGGATACAGCAAGAGGCGGTGGCAAAGTTCGGTTCGGTGCTCGAACGGGAAGGTTTGACCATGGAACGTTATGCCGCGCTCTATAAAACCGTCAATGGCAATGATCGATTACGTGAAAAGGTTCTTAAACTAATCGAAGATGAAAAGGCGAAATCGTAAACGTTGGCGCCGGCCGCCGGTTGGGTCTCGACCACGATTTATTCATGCCCTGCGCGCAGGTCAAGCAAAGCGCGTCGATGCGAACTATGCAAACAACGACACCAAAGGATACTTATGCATAAAAACATTGTGCACGTTGTAGGTACCGGCACCATCGGCGAACCGTTGATCGGTCTGTTAGCAAATTTCCGCGAAGCGTTCGGCATTGATGAAATTACTTTTCACAAACGCACGCCGTTGCTGACCGACCGATCGAAGGTTTCGGCCTTGGTCGGCCACGGCGCAAAACTTTGCGTCGACAAGGCCCATTGGCGAGCGTTAAGGATCTTGGAATGGAGCCCCATTATGAAGCGGAGGAAGCGATCAAGCGTGCCAAGGTACTGTTTCCAAGAAATCTGATTGAATAAATAGCGTGAATATTCAGACAGGTCTGTCCGTCATTGAAGGAGTAACGATTATGAAACTGTTCAAAGTCTTAGTCGTAGATGACGATGACAATCTGAGTTTTCTGATTGGGGAAAGGCTGGGCAATGAAGGTTACGAAGTCCGCAGCGCCGAAAGCGTCGCCGCAGGATATCTGACTTATCTCCGGTTTCGACCGGATCTCGTGCTCACGGATATTTCCATGGGCGAGGAAACCGGCATCGAGTTAGTCGAGCGCATACGAATTCACGAGCCTGAGATTGCAACGATTTATATGACCGGCGACCCGGACCGTTACCGCTCAGAGCTGGAAGTGGAAAATACAGTTCACCATACCCGCGTCCTGCGCAAACCGTTTTCCGAAAACAACTTGCTGGACCTGATTGCGGCCCATGCTCACGGCCCACTACACAGCACAACGTGAGCGCCGGGAACTGCGAGACGATTGAAGCGGTTGGCGGCTCAAATCGTTCCAAAGAGAGGGAAATCACTTTCTAGTTGTCTGTAAAAATCCTCCAACGGCTCAAGTCTAATGAGCCGATAATGTGAATTCCTACCATTACCAACCAGCCGATCAGCGAAGACTACTGGCATACGCCTTGCGGTAGCCACGAATTGCGACGCATAGCTTCAACGGGCTGGCAGATTGATTCAACGATTGCGCACCGTTGAGATTGGAAAAATCGGCGTTGCCGGAGCTAGAGCGCGTTAGTCAGGAGAAGATGAAATGAATAAAAAACATATATTCGGTTTGGTACTGGTGTTTGTGGTCCTGGCTAGTTGAGCCTGCACTGGCGGGCTCTTCGGCTTAGGCCTCGGGGCAAGCAGCAGAAAATGAACGGCTGCGACAAGAATCGCCGCGATAATAATAACCCGGATCTACGCCAAAAAGTTCTTAAAAAGTCGAAGACGAAAGAAAGAAGTCTTAACCCATCGCAATGCCTTAGCCAACCCGGCGACCTATCTTTCACAATATCCTAAGATGAAGCAGAACTCATGAGAAAACTGATTATCATGGGACTGCCTTACGCCATGCCAGATCTATCGAGGTCCGACAAGAAAATACCGGGAGAAAAACATGCGTGTCGCGGCGCTCGCGGACATTCATTGCAACAAAACATCGCATGACATGTTGCGTCCGCTATTTATGCAAATCGCTCAGAGCGCCGACGTGCTGTTGCTATGTGGCGATCTTATCGATTACGGTCTGCCCGAGGAAGCGATAGTTCTGGCAAAGGAAATAAGCAGCCTGAAAATCCCCGTCCTGGCGGTGCTCGGGAATCATGAATTTGAGTCCGGCAAACAGGACGAAGTCAAAAGGATTTTTTCGGATGCCGGTGCCATGCTTCTGGACGGTGACGCGCGTGAGGTTGATGGGGTCGGCTTTGTCGGCGTCAAAGGGTTTGCCGGTGGCTTTGGCGAGCGGGCGCTCGGTCCCTGGGGCGAGGAAACGATCAAACGTTTTGTCCACGAAGCGATCGATGAGGCACTAAAGCTCGAATCTGCCCTGGCACGGCTGCGCTCGGATAAGCGGATTGTTTTGCTTCACTATTCGCCGATCGAGGCCACGGTCATCGGCGAACCCGCGGAGATCTTTCCGTTCCTGGGTTCGAGCCGACTTGAGGAACCGCTTAATCGTTATCCGGTAACCGCCGTCTTTCACGGCCACGCGCATCACGGCGCTCCGGAGGGACGCACGAAAACCGATGTGCCCGTCTACAATGTCGCCATGAAACTCTTACAACGGGTCTTTCCGGATCGCCCAGCGTTTCGAATTATGGAAATCCCGGAGTCTTAGGAGCCGAGAAATGAACAGTAAAGCTGCTGGATTATTTTCCATAAGAACGTTCAACCAGAAAATATTCTATCGTGATGTACTTGAGACGCTCAATGCAGCGAAGATTAGTTTCTTGGTCGGCGGCGGCCACGCCTTTGCGGTGTACTCGGGAAGCAGTCGCAAGACGAAAGATATGGATCTCTTCGTGCGGCCAGCGGACGTCGAGATTACCCTAAAAACACTCGCCGACAAGCACTACAAGACGGAGCTATGCTATCCGCATTGGCTCGGCAAGATCTATTACCACCGAGACTTTATCGACCTTATTTTCAGTTCGGGAAACGGTGTCTGCACAGTCGACGATGGTTGGTTCGAACATGCGGTGACGGGACAAGTGTTCGACATTCCGGTAATGTTTTGCCCACCTGAAGAAATGATTTGGGCCAAGGCGTTTGTCATGGAGCGGGAGCGCTATGACGGCGCCGATGTCGCCCATCTCATCCATGCTTGCGCGACCCGGCTCGACTGGCCACGGCTGTTGGAACGTTTCGGACCGCACTGGCGGGTGCTTCTCAGCCACCTCGTGTTATTCGGTTTCATATATCAGTCAGACCGATCCCTAGTCCCTACGCCGGTAATGGAATCGCTGCTGGACCAGCTACAGAAGGAAAAAGACGAGCCACTCTCTCGAAATCGAGTTTGCCGGGGCACGCTGCTATCGCGCACCCAGTATCGCGACGACGTGGAGAGTTGGGGATACGAAGATGGCCGGCAACTGCCGCGCGGTCCACTGACCGCCGAGCAAGCCGCTCAGTGGACCGCTGCGGGGGAGGAAAAATTGAGTGTTCTTCCGGGTCGAAACTATTGATAACAAAGAATCTCGCTTTTGCCGCGTCGATGGAATTTTCTATCCGCTCGCGGTGTTTATCGGGACTACGGTCTCGCCGCGCCTCGTAGAATTTAGTAATATCGTTTCGGCGTGCCATCAAATTCTCTTTGAGAGCGAAGGCTGTCTTGAAAGTGACCCAGTCGCGCGTTAATTGCACTGTTTCAGTGATGTCGAGCTTATGTATGATACGATATTCCAGTCGACCTGAGTCTTAGGCAATGGCTGAAAGCATGGAGACTGTTGCCGGTAGTTCCGACTCCTCCCTGATCGGCTGGTTTTTCCGCCGTCCCACGACGCTCAATTCATATCTGATTAGATTGATCATCGCAGGGCTAGTTCCACTGCTTTGCTTTTCAGTCTTCATGATGGTTCTCTTTGCGCGCCAGGAGCAAGCCGACCGGCAGCGCGGACTCAAAGATACCGCCCGCGCTTTGGCGCTCGCCATCGACCAGGAAATCGAGTCTTCTGTAACGAATCTTACGGCGCTCGCTACTTCCGAACCCTTGGATTTTGGCGCCGTGCAAGAATTCCGCGTCGTTGCAGGACGCTTCCTCCGCACCCAGAACAGTTGGAAAAGCGTGTCGTTATTCGATCCGCGCGGCCGACGGCTAACGAACATCGCCAAACCCCTCTCCGAGGATTCGGGCGGCATAAATAGCGAGAGCCTGAACGGAGTGTTGCGCACGCGTCAGCCCGTGATCAGCGATTTTCCTGTTTCGACTTCAGGCGAGAGCGGCATTAATATTCATGTTCCGGTGGTGCGTGAACAGACCATCATTTACGTTCTCACCGCGGCGATCGAGCCTGGGATTTTCACGGAAATTTTGACTAAACAAAAATTGCCGCGTGAGTGGCTCGGCACGTTGTTCGATAGTAAAAAAAATATCGTCGCCATAACTCTCGACGCGGCAAATCGGGTTGGCAAACCCATCGGGGGTTTGCTCGAACAGGTCAATCTCCAGGCGTCGGAACAATTCATCGATGGTGTCGCCGAAGGCGGTCGGCGCTCATTTGCCGCCGTCAGCCGCTCGCAGCGGTCGGGTTGGTATGTTGCCGTGACGGTGCCGAGCTCGGAGGTGAACGCCATTTTATACCGTTCGCTGGCGATGGTGGGCGGCGGCGGTTTATTTCTTTTGATCTTCGGCCTCGGCGTCGCGTTGATCTTCGCGCGCCAGGTTGCCCGTTCCATCGAAGCCTTATCGCGCGCCGCCCATGATCTGGGGCGGGGCGAACCGATCTCGCTTGCCGCGACTTCGCACATCGCGGAACTGGAAGGACTGGCGCAGGAGATGGAACGTGCCGGCAAACTGTTGAGCGATCGTAGAAATGAACGGGACCGAGTCGAAGCCGCTTTGCGCAAACAAGAATCATTCTTACAACGCCAGGCCGATCTTTTGAATCTGGCAAACGAAGCGATTTTTGCGAGAGAGCTCGACGGCCGGATTGTTTACTGGAACCGCGGCGCGGAGGAACTCTACGGTTACTCGCAGGAGGAGGCTATCGGTCGTTCAAGCCAAGGTCTGCTCGCCACGGAATTTCCCGATGGCTGGACAAATTTACAGGCGGTGTTGCTGGAGCGGGGAGAATGGACCGGCGAATTGAAACAGCGAACCAGGCACGGTCAAGTTCTCGAGGTGGAGAGTCGATTCAAGTTAATCTATGACCGGGCCGGCGAGCGAATTTTGTTGGAGTGCATTCGCGACGTTACTGGCCGGAAACAATTTGCTCGGCGGCTGTCGACCGAACACGCGGTGACGTTGGCGCTGGCCGAATCGGAAACGCTGGAAGCGGCGTGGAGCAGAATCCTGAAAGTGATGGGTGAGGGACTCAATTGGGAGCTCGGCGCGCTCTGGATGGTCAATAAAAGTAGCCAGATGATCGAGTGCATGGATACTTGGCAAAGTCCGTCGAAACATTTTGCCGGCTGTAATGCATGTCCCCCGCTGGCCCGTGGTGTGGGGCTTCCCGGCCGCGTTTGGGCCGGCGAGCAATCCATCTGGATCGCGGATGTTAAGAAAGATGCCGACACGCTTAGAGCTTTCCTTTCCCGTGACTGAGAGCCTGCAAAGTGCTTTCGCTTTTCCCATCCACATGCGCAACGAGGTACTCGGGGTTATCGAGTTTTTCAGCACGGCGTTTCGGGAACCGGATGAGGAACTCTTGAAGGTGGTACAAGCGATCGGCGGCGAGATCGGCCAGTTCGTCGAGCGTATGCGGGCGGAAGCGGCGCTGCGTCAGAGCGAAGAGCACCTGCGCAATCAGGCGCAGGAACTAGAGCTACAACTGCTCGCCTCAGGCCGACTCGTGGCGGTCGGCGAGCTGACCGCGTCCATGGCCCATGAGTTTAACAATCCTTTGGGAATTATTTTGGGTTTCGCCCAAGCGTTGCTCGCCAACATGGATCCCGCCGACGCGGATTATCATCATGTTCAGATCATTGCCGAAGAGGCCAAGCGCTGCGAAATACTGGTGCAAGAACTTCTCGAATTCGGGCGTCCGAAAGACGCTGATTTTGTGCCGACCGATATCGAGCAGATTGTTCAGAAGACGGTCGATTTGGTGCAGACGCACGCGGCAAAAAACCACGTCGAAACGGCGCTCAATATCGATGGGCAATTGCCGCGAATTTACGCGGACCCGCAGCAGGTGCAACAGGTGTTGTTGAATCTTTCCTTGAATGCTGTGGATGCGATGCCAAAGGGTGGCATTCTCACCCTTGGGGCGACGGTCAATGGCGCCAATCAAATCATCGTTACCGTGGCCGATACCGGGATCGGCATCGACGCTGAGATTTTGCCGAGAATTTTTCAACCGTTTTTTACCTCGAAGAAGCGACGCGGCTTGGGACTCGGACTGCCGATCTGCGATCGTATCGTCAAATCTCACAACGGCAGAATTGAAGTGTCGAGTGAGCCGGGTCGAGGAACGATTTTCAAAATCCATTTCCCTGTGAAGCCAGCAGCGACGATGACGCGCGCCAGCGACCCACCGTGAACCCGAATTCCACGATTGAAATTTTTTTGACTCAGCGAATGGCACGCTGATAGTTCCGTAGCGAACACAATGCATCTGGAATCATGGCCCATGAGAGCGACTTAGGTTTGTAGGCAAATTCCTTGCAAGACAGAAAAAACCCGCTACGCGCACATAGTGATGGGCTTCCCCAGCACAAACCGCTTCCTTTAATTTAAACCACTTGCACCACGATCGGCGGTGGTATCTTTTTTGCGTTTTCCTTGGTTTACTTCGATTTGAATTATCGATGCTAAAGGGTCGCCGCGACTGTCGGACTCGATGGACGACTGAAATGCATCGTTAGAAATCCAGATTATACGCGTTTGTGCCGCGCGCGGCGGGGTAACAAAGTTGAGAAGTTCGCGCTACTCGCGAGACAACAAAATCATGGAAAACCGTCGAAGCGAAACGTCTCACTGGTATTCGGCGGAGTTATGAGCGTGCCGTGAGCTCCAGAAGATTGCCAAACAATCTCGGTGACAATATCGCCACCGACCGGCAGGCAAACCGGTTGGACGTGCGGCAGTGGCGTCCTCACCGACGAAGAGCTGTATCTGTTCAACCAAGGGAGTTATGCGCGCGCGTACGAAAAATTTGGTGCGCACCGGTTCGTCCGCGAAGGAGTCGAGGGAACCTATTTCGCCGTCTGGGCGCCCAATGCCGAGCAGGTTTTCGTGGCCGGCACTTTTAACCATTGGGACGAGCAAAGCGATGGGCTTCATCCGCGCGGAAATTCGGGGATCTGGGAAGGTTTTGTTGCCGGTGTCGACAAAGGCGCGCTCTACAAATATTTCATCCATTCCCGCGCCATGGGCCATCGGGTGGAGAAAGCGGATCCGTTTTCCATCTTCAACGAGATTCCGCCGAAGACGGCATCGATCGTCTGGGATTTGGACTATTCCTGGGATGACAATACTTGGATGGCGCAACGCAAAGCGCGCCAAACGCTGGCTGCGCCCATGTCGATCTACGAAATGCATTTGGGCTCGTGGCGGCGCATTGGCGCAGAAGGCAACCGCTCGCTTTCCTACCGCGAGATGGCGCCGCTACTCGCCGAATATGTGCGCCGCATGGGATTCACTCACGTGGAATTTTTGCCGCTGATGGACCATCCTTTCTTCGGTTCCTGGGGCTATCAAATTACCGGCTACTTCGCGCCATCGGCCAACTACGGCACGCCGCAGGACCTGATGTTTCTCATCGACACGCTGCATCAAAACGACATCGGTGTCATCCTCGATTGGGTGCCGTCCCATTTTCCCGCTGACGCGCACGGTCTCGCTTATTTCGACGGCACCCATGTTTTCGAGCATGCCGACCCGCGCCAAGGAGTGCAGCCCGAGTGGAACAGTTATGTTTTTAATTATGGCCGTCATGAAGTGCGCAGCTTTCTGATCAGCAATGCGCTCTTTTGGCTCGACCGTTACCACGCCGATGGATTGCGCGTCGATGCCGTGGCATCGATGCTCTACCTCGACTATGCGCGCCGGAGCGGCGAATGGGTGCCGAACCGTCACGGCGGCCGAGAAAATCTCGAGGCGATCGATTTTCTCAAGCAGTTCAACAAGACCGTCTACGAGAACTATCCCGACGTGCAGACGATCGCCGAGGAATCCACTGCCTGGCCGCTGGTTTCGCGGCCGATTTATCAGCGGCGGACTGGGCTTCGGTCTCAAATGGGACATGGGTTGGATGCACGATACGCTGGACTATTTTTCCCAGGACCCGATCTATCGCAAGTTTCATCATCACCAACTCACATTCAGAATGGTCTATGCTTTTCACGAGAACTTTGTGCTGCCGCTTTCCCACGACGAAGTGGTTTACGGCAAACGCTCGCTGTTAAACAAAATGCCGGGCGATGAATGGCAAAAATTCGCCAATCTCCGACTGCTGCTCGGTTATATGTACGCGCAGCCGGGAAAAAAACTGCTGTTCATGGGCGGCGAGTTCGGCCAACGGCGAGAGTGGACAGCATGATCAAGGTCTGGAATGGGAACTGTTGGAACAGCCGCTCCACGCCGGAATGCAACGCTGGGCCGCCGATCTCAACCGCTTCTATCGCGGCAACGCGGGCGCTCCATGAAGTGGATTTCGATCCGGCAGGATTTGAATGGATCGATTGTAATGACGCCGACGCCAGTGTCGTGAGCCTACTGCGCCATGGGCGTGGCGACAACGATACGTTGTTAGTGGTGTGTAATTTCACGCCGGTGGTGCGCAGCAATTATCGTGTCGGCGCGCCGCGTGGCGGGATTTGGCGTGAACTTTTAAACAGCGACGCCAAGGAATATGGCGGCAGCGGCGTTGGCAATATGGGCGAGGTGGAAGCCGCGCCGATTCCGTTCCTTGAGTAGACGCCATTCGCTTTTTCTGACTTTGCCGCCGCTGTCGATCTTGTTTCTTCACAACCGGGATTCGTTGGCTACCGAAGACCCTCAGCGCCAACTCGGGAGTGGCGGAAAATGAAACATTCGGAAGATCTCAGCGCGCCTAAGCCGGCGGCTGAAAGGGCCGAAATCCCCGATCCATGACGAATCCATCGGCGCCGTTTATTTAGGAAATCATACTTGCCGATTTCGCGTCTGGGCGCCGTCGCTGGAGCGAGTCAATCTGCGCCTGCTCGATGGCGAGCGCATCGTCGCGCTGCGCAAAAGGCTGCGCGCGGGTATCATGAAGCGACGGTCAAGAACGTCGATGATGGCGCGCTTTATTTCTACCAATTGGCAGCGGATAAGCAGCGACCCGATCCCGCCTCGCGTTTTCAACCGGACGGCGTTCATGGTCCGTCCCAGGTGGTCGATGGCAATTTTCGTTGGGACGAAAAGGGCTGGGTCGGTCCACCGCTCAAGGATTATATTATCTACGAGCTGCACGTCGGCAGGTTCCCGCCGACCGGCACTTTTGACGCGATCATTGCCTATCATCGAGTATTTGGTCCAGCTAGGCGTCACCGCCATCGAGCTTATGCCCGTCGCCCAATTTCCCGGCAGCCGCAACTGGGGCTACGACGGCGTGTATCCGTTCGCCGTGCAAAATTCCTACGGCGGACCGCGCGGCTTGAAGCGATTGATCAACGCGTGTCACCGCCGCGGTCTCGCGGTGATCCTCGACGTGGTCTATAACCATCTGGGACCCGAAGGAAATTATCTCGCCGACTTCGGCCCCTACTTTACCGAACGCTACAAGACAGCCTGGGGGCCGGCGCTCAACTTCGACGGACCATACAGCGATGAGGTAAGGCACTTCTTCATTCAGAACGCACTGTATTGGATCACTGAATTTCACGTCGATGCGCTGCGCCTCGATGCCGTGCACGCGATACTCGATCACTCGCCGATTACCTTTATCGAGGAACTTGCCACAGAAGTTCATCATGCGGCTGAGCGTCTCGACCGCGGAATTTTTCTCATCGCTGAAAGCGCCGACAACAACTCCCGTCTCATCCGGCCGCGCGACGCCGGCGGTTACGGCTTGGACGCTCTCTGGAATGACGATTTTCATCATTGTTTGCGCACGCTCCTGACCGGCGAGCGCACCGGCTATTACGAGGATTATGGCGAATTCTCGCAGTTCGTCAAAGCCTATCGCGAGGGCTTTGCCTATTGCGGCGAGCATTCCCGCTTTCGCCGGCGCCGCCACGGCAGCTGTGTCACGCGATCTCCCGCCCGAGCCGCTTTGTCGTGTTCGCGCAGAATCACGACCAGGTGGGCAATCGCCTGTTCGGTGACCGGCTAAGTGAAGCGGTTTCTTTTGAGGCGTTAAAACTCGCCGCCGGTTTGGTTCTTCTCTCGCCCTTTATTCCCTTGCTCTTCATGGGTGAGGAATATGCCGAGAGGGCGCCATTTCCTTATTTCATAAGCCATTCAGATCCCGATCTTATTGAAGCGGTCCGGCGTGGACGACGCGCCGAGTTGGCCGCTTTTGGTTGGCAAGGCGACCCACCCGATCCCCAGGACGCTAAGACGTTTTCTGCGCGCCGAGCTCAAACATGAAATTCGTACCGCGGACGAACATCTTGTGATGATGAAATTCTACCGTGAGCTGATCAGTTTGAGGAAAAAGATCGGCGTCCAAATTCCGCTGGCTGACGGCGACATAAATGTGGCAGACTGCGAAACCGAGCGAGTGATTATCGTGCAGCGCTGGCGGGAAGAGGCCTGTGCATTATTCATTGCCAATCTGAGTGCGGCACAAGCCTCGGTGGCAGTGTCGATTCCGCGCGGTCATTGGCGCAACGTCGTTGATTCCGCCGACCAAACCTGGCGCGGCAAGGGCAGTTTGCTGCCCCGTGACTTCAGCGCCGAATCCACAACCAGCCTGTCATTGGTGCCGTGGTCGTTTGCTCAATTCGTTCGCGAAAAAGTTGCCTGAGCTGCAAGCAAGAACAAGCACCATGAAAGTCTGGCCTGGCAAACCCTATCCCCTTGGTGCGACCTGGGACGGCGCCGGTGTGAATTTTTCGCTGTTCTCTGAAAATGCCATCAAGGTCGAGCTTTGTTTGTTCGATGGCGCAGACAATGAAATGCGTCTCCCGATGAGCGAACAGACGCATCAAGTTTGGCATGTCTATCTGCCGGAAGCGCGGCCGGGACAGTTATACGGTTATCGCGTGCACGGACCTTACGAGCCGCAAAACGGCCATCGATTCAATCCGGCGAAACTCCTTTTGGACCCCTACGCCAAAGCGGTGGCTGGCGAGTTTCAGTGGAGCGACGCGTTTTTCGGTTACACGATCGGCCACCCCGATGAGGATCTTTCGCGCAACGATCAAGATAGTGCCGCCGGCGCGGCCAAGTCCGTGGTCATTGACCCGGCATTCAGTTGGGGCAACGACGCGCCGCCGAATACGCCCTTGCATAAGACGATTATTTACGAATTGCATGTAAAAGGTTTCACCATACGTCATCCGGCGGTGCCGCCGGAATTGCGCGGCACATACGCCGCGCTGACGTGTCCGCCGGTGATCGACTATCTCAAAGCATTGGGCATCACCGCGGTGGAATTGATGCCGGTGCACCAGTTTCTCATCGACAAGCATTTGGAGGACCGCGGTCTGAGCAATTATTGGGGCTATAACTCGATCGGTTTCTTTGCCCCCGGTGGCGCGCTACGCGTGCTGCGGCACGTCGGGCGAGCAGGTGGCCGAATTTAAAAGCATGGTGCGCGCGCTGCACCGTGAGGGTATCGAAGTCATCTTGGACGTGGTCTACAATCACACCGGCGAGGGTAATCATCTCGGTCCGACGCTATCTTTCCGCGGCCTCGACAACGCTTCCTATTACCGTCTGGTGGAGGATGACCGGCGCTACTACATGGACTATACCGGCTGCGGCAACACCCTCGATATGACCCATCCGCGAGTGCTCCAACTGATCATGGACAGCTTGCGCTATTGGATCACGGAGATGCACGTCGACGGTTTTCGCTTCGATCTTGCCGCCGCTCTGGCGCGCGAGCTTCTTGACGTTGACCGGCTCGGTGCGTTTTTCGATATCATCCATCAGGATCCGATCATCTCTCAAGTCAAACTGATCGCCGAGCCCTGGGATCTCGGGCCGGGCGGTTATCAGGTCGGCAACTTTCCCATCCTGTGGGCCGAGTGGAATGCGGCCTACCGGGACACCGTGCGAAGCTTCTGGAAAGGCGACCCCGGGCAAGTCGGCGCCCTCGGTTTTCGCTTGACCGGTTCGAGCGATCTGTACGCGCACAATGGCCGGCTGCCCTATGCGAGCATCAATTTTATCACGGCGCACGACGGCTTTACCCTGCACGATCTGGTCAGCTACAACGAGAAGCACAACGAAGCCAACGGGGAAGAGAACCGCGACGGCCACAACGAGAATCTTAGCTGGAACTGCGGCACCGAAGGGGACACGGACGACCCCGAGGTGATTAGCCCTGCGCGAGCGGCAAAAAAGAAATTTTTTGGCGACACTGCTGTTGTCGCAGGGCGTGCCCATGTTGCTGGCTGGCGATGAAATCGGCCACACTCAACGGGGTAACAACAACGCTTATTGTCAGGACAACGAGATTTCCTGGATCGATTGGAAACTCGACCGGCCGCGGCGCGAGCTGCGCGAGTTTACCCGCCATCTTATTCGGCTGGTCCGGGCGCATCCGGCATTGCGCCGCCGGCATTTTTTTCAAGGACGGCGGATCCGTGGATCGGAGGTCAAAGATGTCGTTTGGTTTCGTCCCGACGGCAAGGAGATGACCGACGAGGATTGGAATAACTCGGAGAACCGCTGCTTCGGCCTGCGTCTCGCCGGCGATGGAATGGAAGAGGTGGACGAGCGCGGTAACCCGATCGTGGACGATACTTTACTGATTTTATTGAATTCGTATCACGAAACCATCCCCTTCATCTTGCCGGCGCACCGGCGGAAAGTGCGTTGGGAAGTGGCGCTCGATACTTACGATCCGAGCAGTATCGATAACAAGCCGCGATCCATGCGCGGCGGCGAAGCCTACGAGCTTAACCCTCGGTCGCTGGCGATATTGCGCTTGCCCAAGCATGTTGAAGTCGAGGAAGATAATGGCGAAGGCCTTCCGGTATCGCGGCGCGCGCGGCGCGGCGCCACTGCTCATAGGGCATTGTCGTGAAAATTCCGGCGACGACCTATCGGCTGCAGTTCACCCCGCAGTTCCGCTTTGCCGACGCGGACGCGGTGATCGCGTATTTGCGCGAACTCGGTATCAGCGATATTTACGCGTCGCCGATCTTTCACGCGCGCGCGGGCAGCATGCATGGCTACGACATCGTCGATCCCAACCGGGTCAACCCGGAGCTTGGCAGCGAGCAAGAATTCCTCTCGCTGATCGATCGTGCGCGGCGTCACGATTTGGGTTGGGTGCAGGATATTGTCCCCAATCACATGGCCTACGACGGCCAAAACCGCATGCTTATGGACGTTCTCGAAAACGGCGAAGCGTCGGAGTTCGCCGAATATTTCGACATCGATTGGAACCATCCCTACGAAAACATGCGCGCGAAAATTCTCGCGCCGTTTCTCGGCGAGTTCTACGGCGATTGTTTGGAAAAGGGCGAGATCACGCTGGGCTACGATCAGGCCGGTCTCAGCGTCCGCTACTATGCGATGAAATTACCGTTGAGCATCGAATCCTACGCCGAGGTGTTGACCCACAATCTGGCGCAACTCCGCAGACGGCTCGGCACCGGCGACTTCGATTTCATTAAACTCCTCGGCGTGCTTTACGCGCTCAAGAATATCGTGCCGAAAGAGGAGAGCGGCGAACGGAGCTGATCAACTCGTTTTCATCAAACGAATGCTCTGGGAGCTCTACAGCGCGAACCGGGAAATTCAAGAATTTATCGAAACTAACGTCCATCGCTTCAATGGCACACCCGGCAAGCCTGAATCCTTCAATTTGCTCGACCACTTGTTGGCCCAGCAGTGGTATCGCTTGTCGTTTTGGAAAGTTGCCGCCGAAGAGCTCGACTACCGGAGATTTTTCAACATCAACGAGCTAATTTCTCTCCGCGTCGAAGACGGAAAAAGTTTTTCGCCACACCCACGCGCTTGCCGTCAAGCTGGCGCGCGAGGGCAAGTTCACCGGCCTAAGAATCGATCACGTCGACGGACTCTACGATCCGCTCGGCTATCTCCAGCGACTGCGGCGCGAGGCCGGCGATGTGTACCTGGCCGTCGAGAAGATTTTGGCTTTCGAGGAAGAATTGCCGGGGCCATGGCCGGTCGAAGGGCACCACCGGCTACGATTTTCTCAACTTCGTCGGCGGAATTTTTTGCGCGCGCCGCCATCGGCGCAAATTCAACCAAATCTACAGCCGCTTCGCCGAAATGGACTCGCCCTGTTCGGCGCTGATGATCGAAAAGAAGCGATTGATTATCGGCAAGTATATGGCTGGTGATATCGAGAACCTGGCTAATCTGCTCAAAAGCGTCTCGAGCCGAAATCGTCACGCCGCCGACATTACGCTCTACGGCCTCAAACGTGCGTTGGTGGAAGTGCTGACGTTTTTCCCGGTCTATCGTAGTTACGTCAGCGCGGAAAGTTTCACTGCGCAGGACCGCCGTGAGCTCGCCACCGCCATCGCGCGGGCCAAGGATGCCAACGCCGGCTTGCTGCTCGAGCTTAAGTTTATCGAACGCTTTTTGCAGCTTGAGTTCGCCACCCATTTGAGCGCGGACGAAAAGGCGCACTGGACCCATTTCGTAATGCGCTTCCAGCAGCTCACCGCGCCGCTGATGGCGAAAGGTTTTGAAGACACGACCTTGTACGTTTACAACCGGCTCTTAGCGTTGAACGACGTGGGCGGCGATCCGGATCGATTTGGTGTCGATGTCGATGAGTTTCACGCCTTCATCCAGCGGCGTAAAAAACGCTGGCCCCACGCGATGAACACCACTGCAACCCACGACACCAAACGGGGTGAGGACGCGCGGGCGAGAATCTGCGTGCTCTCCGAGCTGGCGGAGGAGTGGGACGAATGTCTCAAGTCTTGGAGTAAAATGAACCGCGCGTGGAAGATCAAGATCAAGGGCCAGGAGGCGCCGGACCGCAACGACGAATACTTTCTCTATCAAACTCTGATCGGTTGCTATCCTGTGGGTGAAACGGACGGCGATCTTTTGAACCGCTTGGGTGAGTATCTCGTCAAAGCGGTGCGCGAAGCCAAAGTGCATACCGAGTGGCTGAAGCCCGACCTCGCCTACGAAGAAGCTTTTACCCAGTTCGCCGCGGCATTGCTCGCGCCGGCGCAGGAAAACCGCTTCCTCTCCGAGTTCGTACCCTTCGCGCAAAAGATCGCTCACTGCGGCATGTACAATTCCCTCGGCCAGACTCTGCTAAAATTTGCGGTCCCTGGGGTGGCGGATTGCTATCAAGGAACCGAGCTGTGGGATTTGAGCTTGGTCGATCCGGACAACCGCCGGCCGGTGAATTTCGCCAAGCGGTTGGAGGTGCTCGAGGCTCTCAAGAGTGCGGAGGCAGAAGACCGCCCGGCGTTGCTGCGCGAGCTGCTGCAACACTGGCAGGACGGGCGGATTAAATTTTATCTGACTTACAAATTGGCCAATGTTCGCCGTCTGCACTCCGAGGTCCTGGTCGAAGGCGACTATGTGCCGCTGGAAAGTTCCGGTGAGTTGAGCGATCGAGTTTGCGCTTTCGCGCGGCGCTCGGGAGCAGCTTGGGCGGTGGCCCTGGCGCCGCGCTTGATCGGCGCCGCGGTTTTTAACGGCGCCGCTCCGCTGGACGCCGATTTCTGGCGCTCCACGGCGGTTTACCTGCCGAAAGAGGCGCCGTCCCGCTGGGTCAATACGATTACCGGCGGCGCGGTGGACGCCTTGCTCATTGGCGATAAGAAGTTTCTGCCGGTACAAACGGTGTGCAAAGATTTTCCCGTCGCGCTGCTCTCCAATATCGGCATGACGGATGAACCGATTCTTAGCGAGGTACGGTCGAGTGCGTCAAGTGTCGAACATGCTCGATGAAGAAAGATGCCGCGTCGTCATCGAAAGCGTCGAGCCGGAAATCGACGGTGGACTTTTTCCAATCAAGCGCATCCCCGGCGAAGCGGTGCGGGTCGAGGCCGATGTTTTCGGCGACGGCCACGAGGCCATTTCTTGCGTGCTGATGTTTCGCTACGAGCAAGAAAAACAATGGCGTCAAACAGCGATGGAACTTAGCGTTAACGATCGCTGGCATGGCGCGTTTGTCGTCACCGAGATCGGCCGCTATTTTTATACGCTCGCCGCCTACGTCGACCGTTTCAAATCTTGGCGCCGCGACCTGCTGAAGAAAGTCGAGGCGGCGCAACACACTGAATTGGATATGGCGGCGGGCGCTCTCCTGATCGAAGCGGCAAACCAGCGTGCCGCAGACGCGGATGCCAAAGAACTCAGAGCTTGGGCGCGCAAGTTGCAGGCAAAAAATCACAGCCTGGCGGATAGAATCGGCTATGCCCTCGACAGTGAATTGGCCGCGCTGTTGGAAAAATATCCCGACACAAGTTTCGCCACCCGATACGCCAACGAACTGGCCGTCGTTGTCGAGCGTGACAAGGCTCGTTTTAGCTCGTGGTACGAAATATTTCCCCGCTCGTGTGCAGCAGAACCGGGACGCCACGGCAGTTTTAGAGATTGCGAACGTTGCTTGCCGCACATCGCGGCGATGGGCTTCGATACACTTTATTTGCCGCCGATCCATCCCATCGGGCGCGCCCAGCGCAAAGGAAAGAACAACACTGGCGCCGCCGAAGCCGACGATCCCGGCAGTCCGTGGGGGATTGGCGCGGCGGAGGGCGGTCACAAGGCGATTCATCCCGAGCTCGGCAGCCTCGATGATTTTCGCCGGCTGGTCATGAAGGCGAAGGAATACGGCATCGAGATCGCTTTGGATATCGCCTTTCAGTGTAGTCCAGACCACCCCTACGTTACGCAACATCCCGACTGGTTCCGCCATCGGCCGGATGGGTCCATCCAGTATGCCGAAAATCCGCCGAAGAAATATCAAGACATCTATCCACTCGATTTCGACACCAACGAATGGCGCGAATTATGGCGCGAGCTAAAGAGCGTGGTGGATTACTGGATCGACCAAGGTGTGCGGATTTTTCGCGTCGACAATCCGCACACCAAGCCGCTGCCGTTTTGGCAGTGGCTGATCGCCGAAGTAAAAAAAGATCATGCCGAGACGATTTTTCTCGCCGAGGCGTTTACCCGCCCGAAGGTCATGTACCGTCTGGCCAAGCTGGGCTTCAGCCAATCTTATAGTTATTTCGCTTGGCGCAACACCAAACAGGAGCTGACCGAGTACTTCCGCGAACTCACTGAAACCGAAGTGCACGAATATTTTCGTCCGAACCTATGGCCGAACACGCCGGATATCTTGACCGAGTATTTACAGTTCGGCGGCCGGCCGGCGTTCATGACGCGATTGGTTCTGGCGGCAACGCTGGGCGCCAACTATGGAATTTACGGTCCGGCTTTCGAGCTCTGTGACAACCAAGCGCGCGAGCCCGGCAGCGAAGAATATCTCAATTCGGAAAAATACCAGATCAAACATTGGCACACTGACCGCGCCCGACAGCTTAAAAGAATTCATCGCCCGGGTGAACCGGATTCGCCGGGAGAATGCCGCGCTGCAGAACGATTCTAGCCTACGCTTTCACAACACCGACAACGATCAGATCATTTGCTACTCAAAACAAAGCGCCGACCGCGCCAACGTCGTCGTGGTCGTGGTCAATCTCGATCCGCATCACGTTCAATCCGCTTGGCTCTCCCTCGATCTCAAGACTTTGGGATTCGACGTCCAGCCGTCCTATCAGGCGCATGATCTGCTAACCGGCGCGCGTTTCCTCTGGCAAGCCGGGAAAAATTACGTCGAGCTCGATCCGCGCAGTGCTCCCGCGCATGTGTTTCGGCTCCGCTGGCGCGTGCGGCGCGAGCAGGACTTCGATTATTTCAGCTAGAAATTGCGTGCGGAGAAAGCAAACATGGCCACCACACCATTGAGCGATAACACGCTTTGGTACAAGGACGCGGTGATTTATGAGCTGCACGTGCGCGCCTTTGCCGACGGCAACGCCGACGGCATCGGAGATTTCAACGGCTTGACCGGAAAGCTCGACTATCTCAGCGACCTCGGCGTCACCGCGCTCTGGCTTCTGCCGTTTTACCCTTCGCCGCTGCGGGACGACGGCTACGATATCGCGAGCTACACGGAGATCCATCCGGATTACGGTACCCTGAGAGATTTCAAACTCTTCTTGCGCGAAGCGCACCGGCGCGGGCTGCGGGTGATTACCGAGTTAGTGCTCAATCACACCTCCGATCAGCACCCTTGGTTTAAGCGCGCCCGGCGCGCCGCCCCAGGCAGCAAAGATCGCGACTTCTACGTCTGGAGCGACACTCAAGATCGCTATCAGGAAGCGCGCATCATCTTTAAAGACTTTGAGACTTCCAATTGGGCCTGGGACCCGGTGGCCAAGGCCTATTACTGGCATCGCTTTTATTCGCACCAGCCGGATCTGAACTTCGACAATCCCGAGCTCAAGCAAGCATTTTTCGATGTCGTCGATTTTTGGCTACGCATGGGCGTCGATGGTCTGCGCTTGGACGCCGTGCCCTACCTGTTCGAGCGTGAGGGCACGAACTGCGAAAATCTGCCGGAAACTCATCAGTTCTTAAAAGAGCTGCGTCACCACGTCGATCAAAGATTCAACGATCGCATGTTACTCGCCGAAGCGAACCAGTGGCCCGAAGAGGCGGTAACCTACTTCGGCGACGGCGATGAGTGCCATATGGCTTTTCACTTCCCTGTGATGCCGCGGATTTTTATGGCCGTGCACATGGAAGACCGTTTTCCGATCATCGATATCCTCGATCAGACGCCGGCGATTCCGGATAACAGTCAGTGGACGCTTTTTTTGCGCAACCATGACGAGCTGACTCTTGAAATGGTGACCGATGAAGACCGCGACTATATGTACAAAGTCTACGCCAATGATCCCAAGGCGCGGCTCAATCTCGGCATTCGCCGCCGTTTGGCGCCGCTGCTGGGCAACAATCGGCGCAAGATCGAGTTGCTCAACGCTTTGCTTTTCTCACTGCCGGGTACGCCGGTGCTCTACTATGGCGACGAAATCGGCATGGGTGACAACATCTACCTCGGTGATCGCAACGGCGTGCGCACGCCTATGCAATGGAGCGCGGACCGCAACGCGGGTTTCTCCCAAGCGAATCCACAGCGGCTTTATTTGCCGATCATTTTCGACCCGGAAAACCATTACGAGGCGGTCAACGTCGAGGCGCAGCAGCAAAACTTGAGTTCGATCCTGTGGTGGACGAAACGCTTGATCACGTTGCGTCGACGCTTTCGCGCTTTCGGCCACGGCAGCACGGAATTTCTTTATCCCAACAATCGCCGCGTCCTGGTTTTCATCCGTCGCCTGGAAGCCGAGGTTATTCTGACCGTGGCGAATCTGTCGCGCTTCGTACAGTGCGTGGAGATCGATCTTTCGGCATTTAAAGGGAAAGTTCCGGTGGAGCTTTTTGGCCAAACCGAGTTTCCGCCGATCGGCGATTTGCCTTATTTTGTTACCCTGGGTCCTCATGGTTTCTATTGGTTCAAGCTCGAGACGGCGCAGGCGGAGTTGCGGGCCGCAGAGGATGTCCAGGCGCCGGTCATTGAGATCGCCGGCGCATGGGATCAGGTGATCATCGGTAGCGCCAAGGCGGCGCTGGAAAAAATATTGCCGCGCTATCTGCAAAACCGCCGGTGGTTTGGCGGCAAGGCGCGCAAGATTCGCTCGGTCAAGATCATCGATGCCATCGCCATGCCGGTCGATTCCACCCGGGATTACTTTGTTGCCGTGGAGCTTGCCTACGGCGAAGGCGATCCTGAAACCTATCTTTTACCCATGGCATTCGCTGCCGGTGATCGCGCCGCCGAGCTCTGCCAGTTTCATCCCGAGGCGGTCGTCGCGCAGTTCAAAGCGAAGTCGACAGGGTCGGGTAGGGGCACTGATGGAATACTTTACGATGCCGTGTTTGATCGCCTGTTTCTCGATGCCCTGCTCGACGCGGTGACTCGGCGGCGCATTTTTCGCGGTCAGACGTCGGAGATATCCGCGGTTCCATCGAAACATTTTCGTAGTCTTAGGGGGCCTTCGGATGCGACCTTGGAACCTACGCTGGCGAAAAAAGAGCAGAGCAATACTTCGATTACATACGGCGACCGTTTCATCTTGAAAATCTTTCGGCGATTGCACGAAGGGGTCAATCCCGATCTTGAAATCGGCCGCTTTATCACCGACAAAACCACCTATGAGCATACTCCTCCTCTGGCCGGAAGTCTGGAGTATCGCAAAAGTACCAACGCAATCGCGACTGTCGGGATCTTACAAGCCTGGGTGAGCAACGAAGGTGACGCGTGGAGCTATACGCTCGACCATCTCACCGATTATTTTGAAGCCTGCGTGGCGAGCAGCGTCAAACCCGACGACCTGAGCTGGCCGGCCGGCCATATTCTGGATAATCTAAGTCAAGAAGTCCCGGCCCTGCCCCGAGAAATGATCGGCCCCTTTCTCACGTCGGCGAGTCTTTTAGGTCAGCGCACCGGCGAGTTACATATGGCGCTCGCCTCGGACCACCAAGATCCTGATTTCGCCCCTGAGCCGTTTACGCAGTTCTACCGCCGGTCGCTTTATCAAAGTTTGCGCACCGCAACGGATCGCGCCCTGACGCTGCTCGGCGAACGCCTCGCCGCCTTGCCCGAAGACGTGCGCGCAAAAGCGCAAATTCTTTTACCTTTGAAACACGTCATTCTCGAGCGGTTTCGCCTGGCGGTGGACAGAAAGATCACGGCCATGCGCATACGTTGCCATGGCGATTATCATCTCGGCCAGTTGCTTTTTACCGGCAAAGATTTTGTCGTCATCGACTTCGAGGGAGAGCCGGCGCGGCCGCTTGCCGAAAGGCGCGGCAAACGCTCGGCATTGGTGGACGTCGCGGCAATGCTGCGGTCGATCGATTATGCTGCAACCTACGGGCTAAAGACCGGCGAATTCCGTTCGGAGGATCAGCCGCGTTTGGCGCCGTGGGCGCAATTGTGGGTCACTTGGGTGTCGACCATGTTTCTCGAAAGCTATGTGAAATCGGTCAATGGCGGAGGGTTCCTGCCAGCTTCCATGGACGAGGTTAAGACCTTGCTCGACCTGTGTACCCTGCAGAAGGCGATTTACGAGTTGAGCTATGAGCTCAACAATCGACCCGATTGGGTAGATGTGCCAATTACAGGGGTGCTGGAGATTCTCCAATCGTCACCCTGATTGCGCCGTGCGCTCTAATGCACACGGTGAAGCGCGCTCGATGTTCGCCGCAAAAGCAGGCTTCTTTAAGCCGGGATTCCGTCTGTGAAATTGAATCAGAGAGCAAGCCGCGATCCTTCGGGATCTCCGGGGTTTAACCTTTTTCTTTCTCGTCGCGCAACGCCTTTACGATCGAGATTCTCACCGTGACCGGGTTGAGCTGTTGTAGGGTGAGATTTTGTGGATGACGAATGTTTAGTTCGGAAAGCCGCAGGGTCTTGTGACCGGGTTCGGCGCTGGATAAGTCGACGGTGACCTTGAGCCGGCCCGCGTCGAAAAAGTAAAACGTTCGCTTTGGCCCGGTAAAAGTGGCGCTGACCTCCTTGGGTTGAAGCTCCTCGACGCGCAACTCTGCCGGCAAATTCTCCACCTGCACGGGAAGTTTGTAGGTAGTTTCGATGGTACTAGACCCTGGCACCAAGACGTACCAAAGCCCCAGCGCAAGTGAGAGTGTTACGAGTTTTACTAGCCAGTTCTCGCGCACCAGCGAAAAAGAAAATCCACGATGTTCCGCCGATGGATATTTGTCGCCCAAGAATCGCTGCAGGATCGAACCCAACTCCTGTGTATTGTCCACTTGACGAAGGCGGCCGTCGCGGGCCACGGAAATTTTACCGCGCTCTTCCGAAACAACGATGCACAGGGCGTCGCTCAATTCCGCCAAGCCAAGGGCGGCCCCGTGACGGGTACCGACACGGGCGAGTTGGCGGAAATCCTTTGACAGGGGCAAGTGCGCGGCGAAACGGGCGATCTGATCTTTTTTGATAATGACTGCGCCATCGTGGCCCGGCGAATGAGGATCAAAGATGCTTTTTAAAAGCGGTTCGCTGATCTTTCCTTCCAGTTCGATGCCGCCCATGATGTGGCGAGCGATGGGATCTTTGCCTTCAATGACGATCAAAGCGCCGATCTTGTCCTTGGCCAGATCGGCAACGGTGCCGATCAAAATATCGGCAGCGTCGGAGCGCAAGGACGGGTCATCGCTGGTTAGACTCCAAACCGCGATGCGTTCGAATATCTGGCGAAGTTCCTCCTGGAAAATAACTACGATGATGATTAGAAAAATCGCGAAAAATCCTTGAAATAGCCACGCCGTAAGCTGCAGGTCGAGATAACGGGCGAGAATATAAATCGCGGCGAGAATAAAAATGCCGCGAATGATGAACGCTGCGCGGGTCTGCTTGAGAAACGCAATCGCGGTGTAGAGCAAAACCGCCACCACGAGGATATCGATGACGTCGGCGATGCCGATATGGAAAAATGGTGTGAACGTTTTGAAATTCCCCTAAGGCATGTATGGCTTTTCGGACGTTAAGCTCGCGCTGGCGATTGGTGCAAATCGTGTGCTTCTGGCCACACCTTTTATTGTTCGCAATTCGATTGCCGTGCCAAATGCATTTCTGTCTTACATCAGCGAAGGCAAATGCAAGATCAGCTTTAGCACCGGAGCAAATTTGCCTGGTTAAGATCCATTTAGCATGATCTCTGAGTCGATGTCCCGCTAGTTGATAGTGAAAATCCTACATATTGGCGAAAATCCTGCAATGTGGATTTTGTCACCTTGAAGGTCTTGAAGCAATATTTGTGCAAAATTAGTGAATTAGATCGTGCACTGGCTCTGGCATGCGACTTGTTAGATAGATACGAACGTGGGTAATAAAATAAAGGGAAACGCCCATGAAGAAATATTTAGCACTGTTGTTATTGACCATTGTAAGCCAATGGGGATGCGCGTTTATCGGCGGGGCGGCGACCGGCGCGCTCGCGACCGGCGCGGGCTATGAATTCAACGCCAAACGCCAGATGGATAGACTGGAAGATGATTATCGGAGCGAAAGAATTTCACGGCGGGAATATGAATCCCGCAAAAGTCAGATCGAGTCCGGTTCGATTATTTACTGATCAATGCTGATCAGTTTTGAATCGTTGCAGGACGGTATCACGATAGCCGAGTGGTAAGCCGTCATAGGTGATGAGCGATTGCCAGCCTTTTTGGGCTCTTACGGCGCTTGTGCTCGGACCCGGAAACAAATAAGACCAATGACGTGAGAAAAATCATGGCAGCAAAACTTTTGGTGGTCGACGACGACCAGAATCTGCTCGAATTGGCGAGGAGCCGACTCAACGGCGCCAATTACGAGGTGACCGTGGCCGTCGATGCTGAGGAGGCGTTGAACGCCACCAAGAGCGAAAGTTTCGACTTATCCATCGTTGACTTACGTCTCGCGGACCAAGACGGAATGACGCTCATGGAGCGCTTGCACGCCATGAATCCCGCGATGCCGGTTATTATTCTCACCGGCCACGCAAGTGTCGAGAGTGCCGTCGAGGCGATGAAGCGAGGCGCTTACACGTATCTTACGAAACCGTTCGATCCGCGCGAGCTGCTCCTGCAGATCGAGCGAGCTCTGGAAAGCCGTAAACTCACGACCGAAAACATCCGGCTCAAAGGCCTATTGAAAGAAAAGTATGATTTCGCCAACATCGTCGCCAAGAGCGATAAGATGCAGAGAGTGCTCGAAGCGGTTTCGTTAATCGCCAAAGCTGACTCAACAGTTTACATTCACGGTGAAAGCGGCACAGGCAAGGAATTGATCGCCAAGGCGATTCATCTCGCCAGTGAGCGTAAGGATCAGCCACTCGTCGCGATCAATTGCGCCGCTATTCCGGAAACCTTACTCGAAAGCGAACTTTTCGGACATGAGAAAGGTGCCTTTACCGGCGCCGTGCGCAGCACCAAGGGGTTATTTACTCAGGCTCACGAAGGCACGCTCTTTCTCGATGAGATTGGCGACATGCCTCTTTCCATCCAGGTAAAACTCTTGCGAGCACTAGAAGAACGTCAATTCTATCCCGTCGGGAGCGAAAAACCCGTCCAAGTCGATGTTCGGGTGATTGTTGCGACCAAGAAAGACTTGATTGAGGAAGTGAAAAAGGGAACATTCCGCGAAGATCTCTTCTACCGAATTCATGTCATTCCCTTAATCCTACCGCCGCTGAAAGAGCGACCGGAAGATGTCCCGCATCTCGTCGATCATTTGCTCAAGAAGATTTGCCAACAATTGAAGAAGGATGTCACCGGGCTAACACCTCAAGCGATGCAGAAGCTGATGCAGCATGATTGGCCGGGAAACGTACGGGAATTGGAGAATACTCTGGAATACGCCGTGACCATGGCGCCGCAGAACGTGATCACCGACGATCTGGTGCTGCCAACGGCCGGTCACGTGGCTACGGCGGCCGTAGAAGCTACGCCGCAATCCCAGGCGATGCCGGTGCTGGGTGCACTCAAATCGCTCAAAGAGGCGAGGACCGATTTTGAAAAGGCTTATCTCATGCGGCTCATGGAGATCTGCAACGGTAAAGCGTCTAAAGCCGCCGAGATCGCCGGGAAATATCGCGCCGATTTCTATGACTTGCTAAAAAAGCATGAAATCAAATTGGCGGACTATAAGAAATCCGACTAAGCCAACTCAGCACGGAGGTGGCCCGATATCGAGAGCTATCCCGTTGCCGACTGGTTACCCACCAATTAAATTGATTTTGCAGCCGCAGTGTTGAGTGTCGTCACTCGGCCAGAGGTCCCCTTCGCGCCTCGGTTCGGCACAGAATCAGTTCTTCTGCCGATGCTGAGATAAACTCAAAGTTCCACCAGGTTTCGAACGACGGTCGTGAGTGTTTGGATATCGAGTGGCTTGGTAAGATAGTCGGCGGCGCCAAAGCGCAGACATTCATTACGAGTGTCGGCCGTGGGATAAGCCGTAATCATTACGACCTGAGTCGACGGCGATCTTTTTTTGATTTCGGCGAGGAGGACAACGCCGCCAACGGGAAACATCTTTATGTCGAGTATCGCAATATTGAAGCGTCCGTGATCGAATATTTCGAGCGCCTCGTAGGCGTTGCTTGCCGTACTTACCTGGAATCCTTCTTTAGATAGGACGGAGTCGAGAAGTACCAACAAATTCGTTTCATCGTCAACGATCAATACGGATCTCTGCATGGGCCGACATCAATCGCGCTGAGGTTCAAAGATTTCTTTATTGGTGCACGAATTCTGGTCTAGTGTCAATTTTTATTTGCCGCCAGCGCTATTTCTTGTAACCGACGGCCACCAGGCCGATCCCGGCGACCAAAACAAGTCCGCCCAACAGGGGCGGCAGTGGAATCGATTTTTCTCTTTCGGCAGTCGCCTGGATTGGACCGATGTCGACCGACGATGCCTAGGAGTATCAAGGCAATACCAGCTTCATGTTATCTCTCCGAGTCTTTCACGACGGTCCGTGCCGTTAATTGTTGTCGACTCGGCGCACGCCACTGACATCCATTGCAATTTGCCGGGCGCGCGCTTTTTGCTCAGGCGACTCGACCATGCCGGTTAGTGAGACCACATGATTAGTCGTATCTACATCGATACGGGTGAAGTTGGTGGCTTTGTCCGCCACCAGTTCGGCGGCCTCGCCGCCGATTCTTTGCCGTGGCGCTCGGCTTACATTACGCGGCTGGTTTAACATCGATCTTGTCCTCTACGATCAATCCCGGCTGTGCGCTTTTCGCCAGATCGATCGCCTTACTCCTGAGATCTTGGGAAACGACGGTTCCTGATAGAGTCGCCTTATTATCGTTTACGTCGACTTTAACCGATAAGTTGGCTTGTTTGACTGCATCATCGCTTTCTAACTTGGCGCGAATTGATTTTTCCAAATCGGAATCCGACATTTTCGTAGTCGCGGTGCTCGGTGCGCTTTCCGATGTCGGGGTGGGTTGATCCTTTCCCTTATCGCAACCCGGTAAAATCAAAACCGAACTCAGAACGATTGGCGTGAGCCAGTATGAATGTCTCATCTGGTCCTCCTATTTTCCCTACTTTTTTGCGAATTATGACGACACGAAATTCGTCATAATCTATTACCTAACAAATGACATGCCAGACCTATCGACCTTCGATACTGCTGTGCTGTAGATCACTTAGCCGATTACTAGATATCTTAAACCTTTTGCTTGTCTGATTTTTCGCTCTCCGCGAGAGGGAAAATACTAACATAGAAGTTAAACCCCTCTCCTTAGAGATTGGGCGGGCAGGAAGAGTAACGGGAACATCGTTTGCCTAGGCTCTGCCAAATCGGCCATTCAACGCGAGTTTCGGAATTCACGTGCTGAAAAATCGCCGGCCGAAAACCTACTAAGAAGAGAAATCCCGACAAATTGCAGGTGAAGAACCGCTCGCGCGGCTAATTCTCCGCACCGATAAAATCGCGAGAATCTATTAAACAAAAGAGAATTTCTGATTTGTCAGGTCCTGGCATGGTGGTTGCTCAATCGGGTCTGCAGAAACCTGGGCGACATTGAGCGCACTCGTTTTGGGAAGTACGAGAACTCAGGAGGCTTGACTATGACTCTACCGAAGAAGGCGACGTTAGGAGATTTGATTGCGGCCGTGACCGAGGAAATTTCGCCGTTAACTCGCGGCTCGGTCAATACCAATTTTTTGGTGTCTTTTATTGTGAAGGATCTCTTCGCAAAGCGACGAGTGCGATTGAAGCGGCGCAAAGTTTTAAAAATCGCGTAGAGGAGGTTGCCGTGAAAACGCTAGGATATTTGTTGATATCGGGAATTTTATTGACGTCGGCTTGCTCGACGCAAAGCAAGACCGTTAAAACCGAATCCTACGAAACCACTCGCGATCATACGGATGCCGCGACTGGCCCTGTGGTGAGAAGAACCGAGACCACTGAGACGGAAAAAAGCAGTACCGAATCAGGCGGCATCCTCAGTGGCACTGTGGATATTGTCGGCAAAACGTTGGCGTTGCCATTTCGGGCGGTCGGCGGCCTGATTGATTTAGCATTCTAAATTTGGTGTCACAAATAAAATTGAGGAGAACAATGCATAACGAAAAAGGTGCAATTGGATGGATACTTTTGTGGGGATCGGCGTGCCGATTCCACTGTTGTTAATACTTTTTTTAGTTCGCGGCTGCACTTGATCGGGCGAATCGAATTGTTGAGCTGTTGTGATGGAGAATGCTAATGGAACGAGTCTACTTGACTCGGTCACGCGAGCGCGGTTGAGGATTTAAGGTGATGCAAATACAAGTCGCCCTTCAGCCTTTGGTAGCACTGATCTCAGGAATATTGATCCTGATGATTCCCAGATTGTTGAATTACATCGTTGCCATCTATCTGATCGTGATCGGCATCTTGGGACTGGTGCGAATGTGAAGCAGAAGGCGAAGAGAAAACTGAAATCGGCGAAAGCTACTTTCGCGGAAAGGAGGGCCTGTCTATGTTAAATTGGGCTATAACATTTCTAGTGGTAGCTCTGATCGCCGGTGTGTTGGGTCTCAGCGGCGTGGCCGGTGCGGCGACTCAGATCGCATGGATCCTGTTCGTCGTGTTCATGATCCTGTTTGTTGTGGGTCTCGTGATGGGTCGAAGACCTCCTGTTTAGTTTCCTGGTAATTTTGCCTGCCTAGGGTCCCGGTCTCTTCACGAGATCGGGACCTCCTTCCTCAGTAGCAAGAAAAAGTCACAGACATGAAAGCAGTCTTTAGAGACGCTACGAAATCGGCTCAACACATCTTTCTTCACGGAGCTCGTTGTCTGCCTCATGAAAATTCCTCACGCTGTCCGTTGCTTGTGTAGGGAATAGTTCTGCTTCTGACAACTCAGCCAACGAATTCAAGATTTATAACTGGCTGAAAAAACGAACCTTACACAAATGCGACACCGTTGGCATCGTATGTGCGTTTAGGTAGGGGTAGGAATTACGTCCGCGCGCGTTCACGGAAAATGGAGAACCGACCATGCTGCGAAAAATGAAAGACCTGAAAGGTTTCTCGATAGGAGCTAAAGATGGCGATATTGGCGCAGCAAGCGACTTCATCTTCGATGACAAAAACTGGACGGTTCGTTACTTGGTGGCCGATACCAATCGTTGGCTGGCTGGAAGAAAAGTGTTGATTTCACCCATTGTAATCGATCGCGCTGATTGGGAAGAGAAACGACTCCCCGTTCTGCTGACCCAAGAGCAAGTAAGAAACAGCCCTGACATTAGTATGGACGAGAGCCTATCTGCACAGGATGAAATCAAGTACTACGACTATTATGCTTGGCCCTATTATTGGGAGGGTGGGGACGTATGGGGTCCCGTGACGTTGCCGCAAGACTTGATCACTGAAGGAATCGATAGAAAGGTTGCGCTGACCCAAGCAATCAACGAGTCACATTTGCGCAGCGTGAAAGACGTGACTGGGTATGCGCTCCAGGCAACCGACGGAGAGATCGGTCACGTCGATGACTTCGTGGTCGACGATGAGAGCTGGACTATCCGCTATATGATCGCCCACACGCGCGATTGGTGGCCAGGTAAAAAAGTGCTGATCGCTCCTCAATGGGTTGCGAACGTCGATTGGAAAAATTCCAACCTCTACGTCAATTTGTCGCGTCATGCGATTAAGACCAGTCCCGAGTACGACCCAGAAAAGCTCAGTCGCTCGTACGAGACGGAACTCTACGGGCATTACGGTCAGCCAAACTATTGGTGGTGTTAAGGGCAGCAGGAGAAAGAGTGTTTGAATAATTAATGAAGGAGGGACGATTTGATGAATAGAGATCAATTCAAAGGGAATTGGCGACAGTTTAAAGGAGAGGTGAAGAAAAAGTGGGGTCAGCTTACCGATAACGATCTTGTGGAAGCTGAGGGTGATTACGATAAATTCCTCGGCGTTGTGCAAAAGCGCTACGGTGATCGGAAAGAGGAAGTGGAGCGCTGGGCCGAGGATTGGTGCGAAAAGAGTTCCCACAAGACAACGGAAGCCGGAAATCGAATATAAATAACAAATGATCAGAAGGAGATATTTTATGCGAAATAAACTTGTGACGTCCTGTTTAGTAGGTGTTGGAATGATGGCTGTTTCTGCCATGAGCTTTGCGCAAGAAGACAAACCGGCGAAACCCGCAAAACCAGCGGCGGAAGCCGGCATGGAAAGCAAAGCCAGCGCAAAACGCGCCACGGGCCAAGTAACTTCCGTCGATGTCAAAACCGGCAAACTTGCGGTCAAGACGGCCGAGAAAGACCTCAACCTAAATGTACAAGCGAGCGCGGCTAAGGAATCCCTTGAGTCGATCAAAATTGGCGATAACGTAAGCGTTACCTATCGAGATCAAGGTGGTATGTTACTGGCTGACGCCATAACGAAGTCTGGACAAAAGACAGGAGAGAGTGCAGCTAGCAGGTCCGACAAGAACGATTAGCGAGGGGAAGAAAAGACTAGCCTCTCCGTCCGTGGGACGGGAACCGAGCGACAGCGCGGTTCCCGTCCCATCTTCTCCAAGACCGTGGCCGATCTGGTGACAAAACTCTGGGTTCACGCCGCGACTTCTGCAGCTGCTAATACAATCCGGATAAGTTATTAATTCTGCTCGTCAGCCCGGCGTGTTTTGGCTGACACAGTCAGCAGTGGCCGTGCAACGGCGGACCCATGCAGCAATAAATCAAACACACCGGGGTAAAGGCAAAGAAGCTAATGTATGTGGGGAAAATCTATTCATATCGCGAACTTTCCGTCCGGAAAATTCGTTCAAAAAGCGCTAGATGTTGTTCGATTAAATCTCCATTACGATGGATTGGAAACAAAAAACCTACCAATTTTACGTTATTTGGGTAAATGGGGCACTGGAATGATTTCTGCTTAGCTAAATAGGAGGCAGCTGAAGCCAGGGCAGTCAGTATGTGCGCGATGCAGGATTTATGAATAGTGTAGGGACATTAAGTGCGGATAAAACGATGGTCAAGTCTGTATTGGTCGTCGATGACGAAGAAAACTTTGTGGACCTTTTGGATTGGTTTTTGACCACTAGGGGTTACCAGGTTCGCACCGCACTGAACGGTGAAGACGCTTTGAAGCTCGTTGAAAAAGCGGCTTCGGACCTGGCATTAATCGATATTAGAATGGGTTCGATGGATGGACTATCGCTCTTGGGGGAAATGAAGCAGCGCCAACCTGAAATTAAAGTCATCATGATGACAGCGTTTCCCACCACCGATACCCGGCGCCAAGCGTTTGGGAAAGGCGCCTCGGCTTTTTTTACCAAGCCCGTGGACCTCCAAGAACTTTTGAGCGCCATCGATGAGCTGTGAGCGATTTTTGCCGGTCTCGTTTTGCCAAATATCCGCATCTGACTCTCGCTGAATACGTATTCCGCACCGGCTCTCGCCGTGCTCGGTCAATGTAGTTACTCAACCATCCACGTAATTCGAGCCAATTCCCTTCAGCCAGCTTTTGTCACCGCCGCCGATGTCCCGGGTGTCAGTCGCGGATCGCCGCCTGTGCCAATGGGTCTCTCTGCTTGACAATTTATTAGCGGATTGATTACGTCTACGGGGGCGTGGCGCAAAAACTTTTCAGATGGTTTGTGCCGACGACCAACCCAAGTATTGAGTTACGCTTCATTCATGTAATCGATTGTCGATGGAGGGAACGATCATGAAACCACAGGAATGGCGACAAAAGTTGGGCGAATGTGTGCGTGACTTGTTCCAATCGCCCGAGATGGAGCAGTTTTACTCAGTAAAGATGACCGAGCGGCGGGCGCAGATTTATCTCTTGCAGTTGAGTCTCTACGTCCGCAAACGGCGCGATTTTTGGCCTCAAGTAGCGGCGAATTGTCCCGAGTTCGATGTCAAGCAGCGCATCATGTCCCATGAATATGAAGAGTTGATCGAAGACGAACACTCCAAGCACGGCCACCTCGATCTGATCTTTCGCCAAGGCAAGGAAGTTGGCTTGAGTGTCGAGGATATTCTCGCCGCCGCGCCGCTGCCGACGACCACGGCGGCGATCTACGCGTGGTCGTGGATCGCGCGCAATCGCGCCTGGCAGGAATCCATCGCCGCTTCGACGATCGCCGAATGGACCAATGACGATCGCTTGCTCGGCGATCTTGGCGGCGGAAACTGCACCCGGCTCTACAAGAACTGGCAGCGGGATCTGAATTTCTCCGACGCGCAGATGCCGAACTTCACGGCGCATAGCAAGGCCGACGTGAAACACTCGGACATGTTCATCGATGTACTGGAGAAGTACGTCGCGCCGGGACGAGAGCAAGACGTGCTCACCACCGCGAAAGAATCCATGGAAATTCACCGCGCTTACTTTGGCGGAATGGCGCAGGCGATGGAGAAAGCGGCCTAAACTGGGGGAGCGGCGATGAAGCTCGAAGAACTCGATAGCCAGCTAGAAAAAAATCAGCTCTCCGGGTTCTGGCGTACGCGTGTGCCGGGGCATGCTTCGGAAGCGCCGTATTTGTGGAAATGGGAACCGCTGCTCGACGGGCTGCTCAAAGCGAGCGAGACGATTGGCATCGAACAAGCAGAGCGGCGCGCGATTCGTTTGGTCAGTCCGCATCTGCCGATGAAATTCTACTTCGCACACGCTGCAGATCACTTTTTCCATCGTCAATCCCGGCGAAGTCGCCAAAGCACACCGCCATAACATGGCGGCAATTCGCTTCGTCGTGCAAGGCAAGGGCGCCTACACGGCGGTGGACGGTGAGAAATTCTTCATGGAAGAAGGCGACCTGATTCTGACGCCCAACTGGACTTGGCATGATCATCACAATGAGTCGGAAGATCCGATCATCTGGCTTGATGGTCTGGATGGTCCGCTGATCCAGTCGCTCAACGTTTTGTTCTTCGAAGATTCGGCAACGCCAGAACAAAAAATCACCCGGCAAACCGGCGAGTCGCTCGGCCGCATGGGCTTTGCACGCCCGCCGAAACAGGAAGCGTCATACCGCCGCGGCGTGCCGTTTCGTTATTCCTTCAAAGAAACTTACCGGGCACTGAAAGCGATGGGGAAGGACGATCGCGATCCTTATGACGGTACGCTGCTGCGTTACATCAATCCGGCCACCGGCGGCTACACCTACCCGACGATGTCGTGCGAGATTCAGCTGTTCAATGCGAAAGAGTCGACAAAGGCGCACCGTCACACCAGCACATCGCTCTATCATTGCTTTAAAGGTCAGGGACGCACGAAGGTCGGCGAAGGGTATCTGGAATGGAAAAAGGGTGACAGCTTTGTGATTCCCCTCTGGCAGTGGCACGGCCATGAGAATCTTGGCAATGACGAAGCAATTCTTTTTTCCATCAACGACCGGCCAGTGATGGAAGCGTTGCAGCTCTATCGGGAAGAGACCGCCGCTTAGACACATTGCGTTCTCCTCCATTTCGACGAGACTCAGGGCATACAACCATGACTTCAGCAATAAAGATTCGCCTGGCCAACCGAGCGTACGATGGGGTTTTGCCGATCTTGCGCGGGCAGATGGCGATTGCCGGATTCGAATTCGACATTACCGAGACCGAGGATGTGCCGGGGATGTTCGCCGGTATGTTCAAGGGACAGTACGATGTTTCAGAGATGTCCCTCGGCGAGTTGATCTATTACACTTCCCGGGGCAAAGCCGACTTCATCGCTATCCCGGTTTTTCCCTCGCGCATGTTTCGCCATGGTTTTATCTTTTGCCGTAAAGATTCCGGTATCAAGACGCCGTCCGATTTGAGCGGCCGAAAAATCGGCTTTCTGCGCTGGGTGCAAACCGCGGCGATCTGGATGCGCGGCATGCTGGTCGACTCCTATGGCGTGTCGGTCCAAGATTCGCAGTGGTACGTCGCCTCGATGCACCATTGGGACGATCACGATCCGGGCGCCACGGTGCAGCCACGCGATGGCTCAGTGATCCGCATGATCGAAAACAGCGGCAAGAACACTTCCGAGCGTGCTTGCCATGCGCTGTTCGACGGTCAAGTCGACGCCTTGGGCGTGACTGAATCCCAGCTGGCGATTTTGCTCGCCAACGATTCGGTCAAGAAGCTGTTCGAGAATTCTCATCAGGTCGAAGCGCGCTATTTTCGCGATACGAAAATCTTGCCGATCATGCACGTGCTGGCGCTGCAAAAAAATTTGGTCGATCAGCATCCCGAACTGCCCGCGCAATTGTTTCAACTCTACAGTGATGCAAAGCGCTGGGCGCAGCGCTGGCGCCGGACGATTCCGAGTTTGGTCGAAGCCTGGCCCAATCATTATCTCGCCGAAGAGCAGGGTTTGTTTCAAAGCGATCCTTGGGCCTATGGTCTGGCGGCGAACCGCCATGTGCTCGATAAGTTTTTCACTTACTGTCATGCTCAAGGGATTTCCGGGCGAGAAATCACGCCCAAAGAGATTTTTCATCCGAGCACACACGGCTTAACCGAATAACTTTTACAGCTGAACGAAGGAGTCCCCATGGCTACTGCGGCGGCAACTCAGATGAAAGCGACCAATAGCGTTGATCTGCGCGACTGGCTCAAAGACGTCAAGCGGCTGGAGCAATTAGAGCAGATTTCCGGCGCCCATTGGGACCTGGAACTTGGCGCGCTGACGGAAATAATTCTTGAAAGAATTGCTACGCCGCCCGCCATTGTGTTCGACAACGTTCCCGGGTTCGATCCGAACCGGCGCGTGCTGGTGAACATGCTGGAAACGTTGGAGCGCACGGCGCTGACGCTCAGTTTGCCGCTCGATCTAAAAATCATTCCACTGATCGACGCCTTACGTGCCAAGCTGCGGACGATGCAACCGATCACGGCGAACGTTGTCTCCACTGGTCCGGTCTTTGAGAACGTCGAGCACGGCGAGCAGGTCGATCTGACGAAATTTCCCGTGCCGCGTTGGCACGCCGGCGACGGCGGCCGCTATCTCGGCACGGCTCACTTGGTGGTGACCCGCGATCCGGAAACCGGCGTCGAAAATATCGGCTGCTACCGGGTGATGCTGCAAGACAAGGACAAAGTCGGCCTGTATATCTCGCCGGGCAAACACGGCAAGATTCACTATGATAAGGCGATGAAAGCCGGCAAGCCGTTTCCTGTCGCGATGGCATTCGGTCAGCATCCGCTGCTCTACATCGCCGCTTCCCAGGCCGTGCCATTCGGCGTCAACGAATATGATTGGGCGGGTGGCTTGATCGGCCAGCCGATCGACGTCATCGAAGGGCCGGTGACGGGATTACGCTTTCCAGCGAATTCCGAAATCGTCATCGAAGGCGAAATTATCCCCGGCGAATCGATGCAGGAAGGTCCATTTGGCGAGTGGCCGGGATATTACGCCAGCGCGCGGCGCGCTGAGCCGTTTGTGCGCGTCAAAGCGCTTTACTACCGCAACGATCCGATCATTACCGGCGCGGCGCCGTTCAAGCCGACGATTCACGGCATGTATCGATCCTGCTTGCGCGCCGCGACGGTTTGGAACGGCATGGAACAAGCCGGCGTACCGGATATCAAAGGCGTTTACCTGCCGCCGCCGGCGCAGCGTTTCATGATCGTAGTGGCCATCAAGCAACGTTACCCAGGCCATGCCAAGCAGGCTGCGTTGGTCGCCTGTCAATGCCACGCCGGCGCTTATCTGGGCCGTTACGTCGTCGTCGTCGATGATGACATCGACATCACCGATACCAACGAAGTGCTCTGGGCAATCTGCACTCGTAGCGATCCTGCGACGTCAGTAGACCTCTTGCGGCGCTGCTGGAGCGGACCTTTGGACCCAATCATTCAGCCCGGCCAGAAGGGTTTCAACTCGCGCATGATCATCGAAGCGGTCCGGCCGTGGGAGTGGCGCGATAAGTTTCCCGCCACCAGCGCCATCACCGATGAGACGCGCAAAGAGTATGCGTCGAAGTGGCATCGCCAGCTCGAACAGGTCCAAGCGCGTCATGCGGTATTGCGCGCGCGCGGCGAGTAGCGCCTGCGATGATAGTTTGGCTCAACTTGAGACTGCCAATGGTGGCGCAATGGTACTAGATTCTTTCAAGGTGCCTCAGTACGTACAGTTGAGTCCCCACGATCCGTGCAAGAACCTGACTTAATTGGCCACGAAGTTGGCCGTAAACCGCATTAGTTGGCCAATATTGTCCAGAAGCGGTGTGTCATCGCGCTTCTGTGGCGTTACCCACATTTCTCCGCCTCAAGTGGGAAATCTTTGGAAATTTAAAGACTTAACTGGCTTAATTAGTTGGTCAATCGGGCTTGGCACGAGACCTGCTGTTTCTCCACCAGCAATGAGTAGCCTCGGGCCAATATAGTTAGCAAAAGGAGAACATCGGATGGAAGAAATCATGACACCCTCAGAAGTCGCAACGCTTCTGAAGATTCATCTAAAAACAGTTTACAAGCTTGCTGAAAAAGGCGTCATTCCGGGTAGCCGCATCGGCCGTAGCTGGCGTTTTAGCCGCAACGATGTTTTGGAGCTGGTATCGAGCCGCACCATGGGCATGGCGGACAATGGCGAGAGCGAAATGCGCGCCGTGGCCAACGGCGGCAAATAGTTGTTCGAGTTGCCGTCTGGTTGACTGATGGATCTCGATCCGATCAAGCAACTGCAAAGCCTCTTAGACGACCGAAGCAAGGTGCTGGAAAAAATTTCTAGCATTCATTCCGTTCTCGGGTCGCTAAGCCGGAGCGAATCGTCCACCCCGGATCCGGCCGCGCCGGTAACCGAAGCCGCGCCGCAACCTTCCGGAGATGATCAAGTTTACGGCCGCTTGCAACGGGCGCTCCGCGATATGCAAACCCAGATCGAGCAACGCGTGCAGCCCATCGCGCGTCAAGTCGTCGACTTGCAAGTGGCGCGACTACGTGAGCAGTCGGTGCACGATCAAGCGGCGCTGAACGAATGTCTAACGAAAATTGATCGGTGCATCCTGACCTGTGTCGATCGCATGGACGAATATCAAAAGCGCCACGAACTTCTGACCACCCTGAACCGACGGCTAGCGAGCCTCGGTGCATTGCCCGAGCCGATGCCCGATTACGTGCTGGCGGCTAGTTTGAGCGACACGATAGAATCGCGACTCAAGTTACTGCACGATCACGCCAAATTTTAAGTAGGATTCCGCAGTTCTAATTTCAATCAGCGACAGCGGCTCATTGGCTTCACTACGGCAGGATCTGGGCTCACGCGCTGATTGAATTTCAGCTACACAATATGGGTTGAACGGCTGCTAACTTTTGGCTACGGCTGCCTGCTCGGTTACTATCATGGTTGACTCGATTCACGACCTGAGTCTGCGCCGCGATCAATCTTTTGTACCGGTCAACTGCGGCGCGATTCCCGAAGAGTTATTGGAGAGCGAACTATTCGGCCACGTGCGCGGCGCGTTTACCGGTCAATGCCCGCCAGGGCGCTTTCAGCTCGCCCACCGCGGCACGCTGTTTCTCGATGAGATCGGCGAATTGAGTCCCAAACTGCAAGTGAAATTGCTGCGTGTGCTGCAGGAGCGCCAATTCGAACCGGTGGGCAGCGATCACGGCGTCGAAGTCGACGTGCGCGTCATCGCGGCGACCAACCAATTCATCGCCCACGAGCGATAATGTGACTGCGGTTCCCAGCGTGTAGCGCTGGAAGCCTTTGAAGTGATTGTTCCGACAAATCAGCCGAACATGAAAATACTTATTGCCGACGATGACTCGATAATGCGCACGCTGCTGCTGTCGGGCCTGACCCGGCTCGACTATCGGGTCGAGGTCGCGGAGGACGGCGACCAGGCCTGGTCGGTATTGGAGCAACCCAACGCCCCCGAGATTGCGATACTTGACTGGATGATGCCGGGCATGACGGGAGTCGATATCTGCCACAAGCTGCGCGCGCGCAAGGATGCGGTCTACGTCTACGTGATCTTGCTTACGGGCATGGACACACTCGACCACTTGGTGAAAGGAATAGAAGCGGGCGCCGACGATTACATGACCAAGCCGTTCAAACCCGCCGAACTTAACGCGCGGCTGCGGGCGGGGCGGCGCATTCTGGACTTGCAACGTGAACTGTTGGCGGCCCAAGCGCAGCTGCAGATCTTGGCCGATCGCGATTCGCTGACCGGTTTGTGGAACCGTAGAATCGTGCTCGCGCGTCTCCAGGAGGAATTGGCGCGTACCGAGCGCGAGCGCAGTCCAGTTGGCGTGATCTTGCTGGACATCGATCATTTCAAACGGATTAACGATACCTTGGGCCACGCGCGCGGCGATGAAGTCTTACAGGAGGTGGCCAAGCGGCTGACCGAGTCCATCCGCCCCTATGACAGAGTGGGCCGTTACGGCGGCGAGGAATTTCTGATTGTCGCGGCCAACTGTGATTTGGCCGAGACGTTCAAACTCGCCGAGCGCGTGCGGAGCAACCTTTGCTCCACGCCGGTTCAATCTTCGAGCGGGCCGATCGAAGTTAGCGCTAGTTTCGGCGTGAGCGCGACGACAATGGGCGAGGTGCGAGATTCTGAAGCGCTTATTGTCGCGGCGGATAGGGCGCTGTACCACGCCAAGGAACTGGGGCGAAACCGTGTCGAGTGGCTTGTCCCCGCACCCGGCGCGGTGGAGCTCCGAAAAGCCTAGGTCCGGCGCATGGGTTAGCTCAAGCCTTAGGCTCATGCGCATCAACAACGGTCAAAAAACTTCCCTGCGGCGGCGATCACATCGAGCAAAAGATTGGCGATGAAACTAAGCTTAAGGTTGGATGAAATTCTCGACCTGGTATTAAAAAGAATTGAATCCTACCTGTCGTTCTCGGCGCTGTCGACGATCCGGTTGGTCAATCAAAACACCGGCGAACTTGAACTCGAAGCTTCGCATGATCTGTTTGGTGAGGACCACGGCCCGTTATTCGTGGGCGAAAAAAAGGCCAGCTTCGCCCAGTCGGTCGTCGATAGTAAGCAAGCCGTTTTGATCACGGATGCGGCAAATGACCCAGCTGTGCCATTCCTGAATACTACCGCCGCCACAATTTGTCATGGTACGTCGGTGTGCCGCTGTCAAACAGAGATTCGGTGATCGGAGTCTTGTCACTGGCGACAACCCAGGAAGGCAAAGTCACTCAGGAAGAGCTGGAGTTTGTGCATGTTCTCGCTGGCCAGTTGGCGGTCGCGATCCACCACGCGCAGCTCTACGAGCAAAGTCTGGAGCAGACCAAACAATTGGCGCAAGCGAAAGATGTCGCGGAGGCGGCGACCCGAGCCAAGAGCGATTTTTTGGCGAACATGAGCCATGAGATTCGCACGCCGATGAATGCTGTGATCGGCACGACGGGTTTGCTGCTCGATACAGATTTGAATAGCGAACAATGCGAATTCGTCGATACCATCCGCAACGGTGGCAACGCTCTGTTGGATCTGATCAACGACATTTTGGATTTTTCCAAGATCGAAGCGGGGAATTGGTGGTCGAGCGCGCAGCGTTCGATATCCGTCAATGCATCGAAGAGACCGCCGATCTGGTGTTGCCGCGGGCGACGGAGAAAAATATCGAGCTGGTTTACGCGATCGATCCGACTGTGCCGTGGGGCGTGCTGGGCGATCTCGCCCGGGTGCGCCAGGTGTTGGTCAACCTGACCAACAACGCGGTGAAATTTACGCCTGAAGGGATGGTGCTGATCGAAGTGAAACGCGGTGCCGAGCAGAGCAACGGCAATCTTGAAATCACTTTCTCGGTCAAGGACACCGGCATCGGCATCCTCCGCGGAGCGCATGGACCGGCTGTTTAAATCATTCAGCCAAGTCGACTCCTCGACCACGCGCGTGTACGGCGGCACGGGTCTTGGCTTGGCGATCTCCAAGCAGTTAGTCGAGTTGATGGGCGGCAGGATTTGGGTCCAGAGCGAAGAGGGAAAGGGATCGACGTTCTCTTTTACCATCGTCAGTAAGGAAGAACGCGCGCTGCGACCCATCACCGATCGCTCGGAACTCAAGGCAAACGCACCTTGGTGGTCGATGATCTAGCGGTGAACCGAAGGATTCTCAAGCACCAACTGGAATCCCAAGGGATGAGCGCGGTTGCAGTGGCGTCGGGCGTGGAAGCGTTAGCGATTTTGGCGAGTAACGACAAGTTCGACGTAGCGATACTCGACATGCAGATGCCCGCGATGGATGGTGTGGAGTTGGCAACCAAGATACGCACTCTGCAAGATTGCCGATCGCTGCCGCTGATCATGCTGAGTTCGATGGGACGGCGCGAGATCATGGTCGATCTATTCGACGCGGTGCTAACCAAGCCGGTGAAGGAGGCGCAGCTATTGGACGCCCTATCGGTTTTTGGCGCTCGGTCGAGTGAAGCGGTGAAGGTGAAGACGGTGGTCGATCAAAGTATTGGGGCGAATCATCCTTTGCGTATCTTGCTGGCCGAAGACAACGTGGTCAATCAGAAAGTGGCGCTCAAGATTCTCGATCGGATGGGATATCGGGCCGATGTCGCGTCGAACGGCAAAGAAGCGGTGGATGCAGTGGGGCGGCAAAGTTATGATGTGGTGCTGATGGATGTGCAGATGCCGGAGATGGACGGGGTGCAAGCGACTGCCAAAATCAGAGATCAATTCGGCGAGCAACGTCCGTGGATCATCGCGTTGACGGCCAACGCGCTACGAGGCGACCGTGAACGTTATCTCGGCGTCGGCATGGACGACTACTTGAGCAAGCCAATTAAGGTAGAAGAATTGGCCAAGGCCTAGGGGCGAGCGGCGGCCTGCCGCGAAGCCAGCGGCGACGCCAGCATCAAAGACGACTTTGACGCTTTGCGAACGTTCTAAGTTCTCCGCACAACAATTGGGCCTGCGCTAAACTCTCATCACCGCTTTTACTTTCAAGCTGCGATCCTTTTGTGCTAGCAGAGTCTCTTGCCACGATCCTTTCAAGGGTTTGGTGGCACTCGCTTTGCGGTTAGCCTCCCTCGACTTGATGCTTCTCAAGCTCGATGACTTCGAAGTGTTGCGCCATGTTCCCAAGATTGTTGTAAAGAGTCCAAACTGTCGAAAAGTTTCTCTACTAGCCTCCATTAAATCACACAGTGCCGCGGTTATCCGATTGCCTGGCGGCGAGCCGTTGTTAACCCTTCGCAGCGCCAATTTACTGACGCCATGGTTGGATTTATTGACGCTGCCCATTGGTAAATTCCCCGCTCAACTTCGAAATCTTCAATAATTTTCAAGTGCTAGCCGATGGCATCTGCGTTGCTCTAGGAAGAGCGAGCGAATCGGAGTCATGAAAATGATTATCAACAACATCGCGGAGTTTTATCCATCGGTGTCACCGTGCCGCTTTCTCGCAGCACATTCGGGCAATGACCAGTTGAGGATTTGGCGGCCGCACAGCCCGTGGTTTCGCTAGCTTACTGGTAACGGGAGATCAGCATGAGTGAGTCCACCCATTTCGAAATCCAGCCACGGCTCAGCTCACTGGCGCCAATCGCTGTGCCGGCGCGGCGCGCTTCCCGCGCCGACATCAAGCCGCACCGGGTCGCGCCGGTGTTCTCCGTTACGAGTGGCAAGGGCGGCGTCGGCAAGACCAATGTAGTGGCCAATCTCGCCGTCGCGCTCAGCCATCTGAACAAGCGAGTGCTGGTGATCGATGCCGATCTCGGCTTGGCCAATTTGGATTTGCTTCTCGGCGTTAAGCCGACGTTTACCCTGGCTGATTTTTTTGCCGGCAAGGCCGCGCTCGATGAAATTATCCTAACTAACCAAGACGGCATTTTTGGTCATGCCCGGCGCCAGCGGCGTCCAAGCAATCACAACTCTGAGCGCCGAGCAAAAGGTCGCGTTGTTGACTGAGCTCGATCTGCTCACCCATGAGATGGATCTGGTGTTGGTCGATACCGGCAGCGGTATTTCGGATGCGGTCACCTATTTCATTAGCGCGGCGCAGGAGATTATTTTGGTGGTGACACCAGAGCCGGCATCGATGACCGCCGCCTACGCATTGGTAAAAGTATTGTTGTCACAGTATCGCAAGCAGCGTTTTTGGGTGCTTGCCAATAATGTCTCCGATGAGGAGGATGCACGTCATCTTTTCAACACTCTGTCTCGCACGGCATTGCGCTTGTTAAATGTCTCGCTGGACTTTCTTGATTGGATTCCCCGGGACCCGAAACTCCTGTTGGCGGTGGCGCGGGCGCAAACCGTGGTCGGCAATGATGCGTCGACGCCGTCAGCGAGAGCCTTTGCCCGCCTGGCGGAAAAACTTCTTCAGAGAACCGTTGAGCGGGTCAAAGTCAAAGGCAATCTGCAATTTTTCTTTCGCCGTATGTTGGAGGCAGGGAAGGAAGAACGATGACGGTTACGCAAAAACAGCAATCCGAAGAGCCGCAGCGTTCTAGTCAGGTCGACGCGACGGCGAAAGAAGAGCTGATCGAAAAATATCTTCCGTTGGTTCGTTTCATCGCGATAAAAATCTACCGCCGGCTGCCGCCAGGTGTCGACCTGGAGTCGCTGATTCATTCCGGCGTGGTCGGCCTTTTGGAAGCGTTCGAGCGCTTCGATCCCAAGCGCTGCGTAGAGTTCGAAGTCTACGCCCGTTATCGTATCCATGGCGAAGTGATACAGTGCCTGCGTTCGCTCGATTGGGTGAGCCGTTCGGTGCGGTCTTGGGGACGCAAGATGGAAGCCGCCCGGACCAGGCTCGTCGCAAAACTTATCCGAGAACCTAACGCCGACGAGATGGCCAAAGAACTTGTGATCCCGCTGAAAACCTATTTTCGACTCGACCAACAGGTAAACGACGCGACGCTTCTGAGCCTCGAAGATTGGTCGATCGATTCGGCGGCGGATTGGGAATGCGCCCAGGAAAACTTCGACCACAATTGCTTTTCTGATCCATTCAACTCCGTTGAAGGCAATGACCTCATCGTCAAGTTAAGCGCGGCCATTGAAAACCTGCCCGAACGGCAACGCTTAATCATGACGCTTTACTATCATGAAGAACACACCTTGCGCGAAATCGGCGAGATCTTGAACCTCAGCGAAGGACGCATTTGCCAAATTTTCGGTCAGGTGGTGACACAGCTGCGCGCAGCGCTCGGTGTCAACGTCGAACAACGGTGTGTCCAGATAAAACGCTGTCGGGATAAAAAGGTCGCTTTCGCTGTTGAGTAGCAGCATGGGGAGCCATTGACGTTGAAGCCTACCGACAAAGTCGGCTGGCAACAGGCGCTATAATAACAGTAAACACCTCTATTCCCCCTTTACCGTTTTAAATCATAGATTGGGAAAACCGTAAGCGGGATTACGTTACCAACTTCCTGATTGCGGCATCCAACTCCCTGTGTGTAAAAGGCTTGGCAAGGTAGCCGTTACAGCCGCTAGCCAAGCATTTCTCCCGATCTCCAGACACGGCTCTAGCCGTGGCTGCCAGAGAATTTTTCAATTAAATTGAAAAACGTCTCATGAAGAAACTACTCACAACTCGGTGGCTCCTCGCTTTTGCTGAACCGCAGGGTTGTTTTGCGCTAAAGACTGTCGCGATTCTTCCGATTTACATTTCAGAGAACGCAATATTGCCAACGTACAAATCGGCGGACTGATTTCTGGACTCGACGTTAATGCGCTTATCGCTGGCTACGGCGTTAACGCTTTTGACGACGCTCAAGTCGGGCTGGGAAGAAGCGGTCGCCGGTCAACGTAAGAAAATCGCTCTCGGGGTGCTTGATGCGTACAATCATTGAAGATCTTGAACGAGTCATCGCCGGTGGCGTCGAGATGGTCGCCAACGTCGAGTTGGAACCATCGTGGCTGCAAGATTGGCTCGGCCAACGCGACCAAATATTTCGTGAGCTTGATAGCGCGCCGCTCGACGACAGCGAACAGCGCTTGGTGAAGTCCCTGATCGACGAGATCCTTGGACTCGACGCCACAATTCTTTCCCGACTCGATGCGCGATTGACGCTTCTTGGCGGCGAGATCGCCACGGCGCGGCGTCTTAGAAAATTTCTCGCCAACAATGCCAGCCCCGGCTTGCCAGGGTTTCTCCAGCGATCGCTTTAGCGTTCGTATTGCGTCTTGTGCGATCCGCGCTCGCTCTGGCATGGCCGCCTGGATTCCACGGTCGCCTGTCCATTTTTCGCCGCGCTGAACTTTCTTACTTCCATCATTGGCTGAGTGCCATCGATACTTCGCAGTCCCGCGCCGTTGCGAGCGCGCAAGTTAAGTTTCGCTGCACGCCGGTTTCTTTCCACATCCGTCATGGCTAATGATCCCGTCACGGCCACGAGCGTAGCGGCCAACGAGTCCGCGAGTGCCGGACGATCCATTGCCGAAACGGTGGCGGCTGTTCATCAAGAGATCGATTCCACAACCGCCGTGGCCAGCCGAACGGAGCCGGAAGGCCAGGTGGTGCGGCATATCCATCAATTGCGTTATCGCCGTAACGACGATCTCGGCGACACGATTAGCGGCACCAGTAGGCTCGACTTAAATGCGTAGCGAAAAATTTACTTGGGAATTAGGTGGTGCGCCCGCCGAGACTCGAACTCGGACTTAAGGCTTCGGAGGCCTTCGTGATATCCTTTTCACTACGGGCGCGCGGTGAAGTTTTCTATCATCGGGTGGCACATCAGTCAACGTGCGATCGCGTTACTGCGCTCGCAACCCGCACCATTTCCTCGTGAAGTTGGGCGTTGGCGGCCAGCGATTCGTTGCCCGAAAGTAGCAACGGCGCGCCGGAAAAGTTGCTGAGCTTGCCACCGGCTTCGCCGACGATAAGCGCGCCGGCGGCGATATCCCAGGGTTTTAGCTTTAACTCCCAAAAACCATCGAGGCGGCCGCAGGCGACGTAGCACAGATCGAGCGCTGCCGCGCCGTTACGACGGATGCCCTGGCAGCGGGTCATGAACGCTTTGAAATAACTCAGGTAAAAATCGGCGTGCTCGCGATGATCGTACGGAAAACCGGTGGCGAGCAGAGCTTTGTCTAATTCTTTGACCGGCGAAGTTTGTATAGGCTGGCCGTTGAGTGTGGCACCTTGACCTCGAACCGCTCTGAAACACTCGCGGCGCAGTGGATCGTAAACGAGGCCGACGATGATTTCGCTGTTTTGCTCCAGCGCAATGGAGACGCACAACTGCGGGTAGCCGTGGGCAAAATTGGTTGTGCCGTCGAGCGGATCGATGATCCAGCGGTAGGGGCTCTGGGGAGCTTCAACATTCGTCTCTTCTTCGGCCAAGATCGAATGGCCGGGAAAGTTTTCCTGTATGATGCGGACGATTTTTCGCTCGCACTCACGGTCCACCGAAGTGACCAAGTCGATGGCGCCTTTGTAGTCGATATTTTTCGGTTGTTGCCAGTTAGCGCGGATGATTTCGCCCGCTGCGTTCGCGGCTTGCCATGCCGCCCTTAAATAATCGACCCATTCGTTACTCATCTCGGCGCGTTTCTTGGCAATTCAACCACGGCTATGTTACCTAATGGCGCGTGAAGATTCGAGCGCCGGCAAAGATCAATTTAAGCTTGCGAGTAGTCGGCCGGCGCGCCGACGGTTATCATCTGCTCGATACGATTATGCTGCCGGTGTCGCTTTACGACGACCTCGATATCCGCAAGCTGCGCCGCGCGCCAAAGACCAAAAAACTCGCGCGGCCCGAAATCAAATTGGTCTGTCATTATCCATCGGTGCCGGAGGATGAAAACAATCTCGCACATCGGGCTGCGCGTCTGTTGCTCGCCCGGGCGAAAAGCGATCAGCCGATCGAAATTCGGATTCGTAAGCGGATTCCGGTGGGCGCCGGTTTAGGCGGCGGCAGTACGGATGCCGCAGCGACCTTGGTTGGTCTAAATCGTTTACTCAAGCTGCGTTTGTCAGAGAAGCAACTTGAGCGGATCGCGCTGCGGCTTGGTGCAGATGTGCCGTTCTTCATTCGTGGCCGGCCCGCGCGGGCGCGCGGCATCGGTGAGCACCTAACGCCCCTCGGCCGAATATTTCGCCCATGGATCGTGATCGTTTATCCCGGTTTCGCGGTATCGACCGCTTGGGTGTATGGAAATCTGCCAAGAAAGTTGACAAAACATAGCGTAAATACTAGCATTCCGGCTTCGCCGACGGCCTTGGACGATCTCGCTACGCTGCTGGTCAATGATCTGGAAAGTGTGACCATCAAGCGCTATCGAAAAATTGTCGCCATAAAGCAAAGACTATTGCGTCTCGGGGCCGTCGGGAGTTTAATGGTGGGGAGCGGTTCGTCTGTGTTCGGTCTGTTTCGTTCCAAACGGAGGGCAGAGGAGGCCTTTCAGCGGTTGCGGCAAGAGGAGGAGGCTCAAGCGTTTCTTGTGCGGGTGTTGAATTAGTCGATAGATTAAGAAAGCCTATAGTAGCCGCCAGCTAAACATCTGGCTCGTCTCAATTGGGGGTCCCTATGCAGGTTACCGAAGTTAGGGTCTTTCCTGTCGATGAAGATAAACTTAAGGCTTATGTCACGATCACATTCGATCACTGTTTCGTGATTCGCGACTTGAAAATCATTCACAGCGCCACTGGGTTCTTTGTCTCCATGCCCAGTAAGAAACGCAAAGACGGCACCTATAAGGATATCGCGCATCCGATCAATAACGAGACGCGCCGGATGATCGAAGAGAAAATAATCGCAGAATATCATAAAGTGCTCACCGAAGGTGGGAGCCCAAAAGCCGTCGATGACGACAGATAAAGTATTCTACGTGGGCCGGTGAACTTCTCACAAAGAGGTTCGGGGATGGGCGGTCGCCAAGCGGTAAGGCCCCGGCCTTTGGAGCCGGTATCGAAGGTTCGAATCCTTCCCGCCCAGCCAGTTTAAAGCGCTTTAGCTGGTCGTCCAAAGTTATCTGGTTCTACTGGGCGCCGTTCACGGAGGAACGGCGCTCATTATTTTGGTCGGGTACAGATCGTGGCCGGTGAATGCGGGAACACCGGCGAGCTCGAATCGGGTAATAAATGGTGTTATCAGGGCAAATCCCAACCATGGCACAGCACACAACTGAACTAAAAATTTTCGCCGGCAATTCCAATCCGCCATTGGCCGCGGAGATCAGCCAGTATCTTAAGGTGCCGATGGGAAAAGCGACCGTTGACACGTTTAGTGATGGCGAGAGCAAGGTTGAGATCAAGGAGAATGTTCGCGGCGCCGACGTCTTTGTGCTGCAGTCGACCTCGGCGCCCGGCAACAACAACTTGATGGAGTTGTTGCTCATGCTCGATGCTTTCAAGCGCGCTTCGGCGATGCGGATAACGGCGGTCATGCCGTACTATGGTTACGCGCGCCAAGACCGCAAAGTCGTTCCTCGAGTGCCGATCAGCGCCAAGCTGGTCGCCGACCTCATTACCACGGCGGGTGCGTCGCGCATGTTGACGATGGATCTTCACTCCGGGCAGATCCAAGGCTTTTTCGACATTCCCGTCGATAACGTCTATGCGACGCCGGTGCTGCTCGAACATTTGAGAAAACAGCTGAATCATAATGAAGTGACGATCGTGTCGCCCGATGCCGGTGGCGTCGAGCGGGCGCGCGCCATTGCGACCCGCTTGGATGCGGCGCTCGCGATCATCGATAAACGGCGGGTTGGACCCAACGTCGTCGCCGAGATGCATATCATCGGCGAAGTCGCCGACCGTGTGGCGATTCTAGTCGACGATATGATCGACACCGCAGGGACATTGACCATGGCCGCCGCAGCGCTCAAGAAAGAAGGCGCAAAGAAAATTATCGGCTGCTGTACCCATCCGGTGTTGTCCGGCCCAGCGATCAAACGTATCGAGGAAAGCCCGTTGGAGGAATTGATCGTTACCAATACGATCCCGCTAAGCGCGCAGGCGCAGGGCTGTGGCAAGATTAAAACTTTATCGGTAGCTCATTTAATTGGCGAAGCGATCCGACGCACCCACGAAGAAGAATCGATCAGTTCGCTATTCGTATAGCGATAGGAGGAAAGTTCTTTGGAAACTCTTGAAATAAAAGTCGACGCCCGTGACAAAAAACATAAACGCGATGCCAGGCGCTTACTGCGCGGCGGCAAAATTCCCGGCGTGCTGTACGGACCGAAAACCCAAGCGGTGGCGCTGGAGTTCGACAAACGCGAGTTCACCAGCCGCGTCGCTGGCCTAGAAGGCTCTCATCTAGTGCGCTTGAAGTCGTCCGCGACCTCACTGGCGGAAAAAGTCGCGCTGGTCAAGGACATGCAATACCATCCGATCAGCGGCGATGTGATTCACGCCGACCTTTACGAGGTCGATTTGACCGCGAAGATTCAGGTCCATGTGCCGCTCCATTTTATCGGTAAAGCTTTCGGCGTGACTCGCGGCGGCATTCTGCAACCGAACGTCCGTGAAATTGAAGTCGAATGCTTGCCACTGGACATCCCACAGTTTTTTGACGTCGATGTAAGCGCGTTGGATATCGGCGACTCCGTGCATGTTGAGGAACTGCAGATGCCGAATGGTGTAACGGCAGTTTCCGAATCGGATCTAGCATTGGTTTCCGTGGTCACGCCAACCGTTGAAGAAGAGCCGACGCCAGCGACAGCGCCGGAAGAGGGCGCAGTTGTGGCACCGGTGGCAGCGGAAGCGAAAAAGGAAGACGAATAGTCGTTCTTGGTATTCTCCCGGCACGCGAGTTGTGATCGGTGAAATTCGTCGTCGGTCTCGGCAATCCGGGAATAAAATACCAGAACACGCGGCACAATCTCGGATTCTTAGTCATCGACCAGCTCGCCAAGCGGTATGACATCGCAGTAGAGCGAAATCTTTGCGACGCATGGGTTGGTGCAGGATTTACGAACGGCGAGAAGGTAATCGTAGCCAAACCGAAAACCTTCATGAACCGTAGCGGCGCGGCGGTCGAAAGCTTACTGCATGAGTATGGTGGCACGGCCAACGATCTCGTCATTGTCTACGATGACTTGGATTTGCCTTTTGGCCGGATGCGCATTCGACCCCAAGGTGGCGCGGCTGGTCACCGCGGCATTCTTTCAATCATGGAAAGTTTGGCCGGCGCGCCTTTTTGCCGCGTACGAGTTGGCATCGGCAGGCCGCCTGAGGGGAAAGACGCCGTCGACTATGTGCTTGAACCGTTTAGTCCCGACGAGATTAGTCATCTGAGCGATGTCATCGATCGCACCGCGGCCGCAGTGGATTGCCTGTTGCGCGAAGGTACACAGCGCGCCATGGAGGTTTTTAACCGGGCACAGTGACCGCCGTCACATTGTAAACGGCCCATCGCTATGTTAGATAAAACGACTTATTGCGGAGGATAAACATATCGTGACTCTATATGAAACCCTTTTCGTGGTTCATCCCGAAAAAGGGCCGAGGATGAAGGAATTCATCGAGAGATTCAAAAAGGTGATCGAAGGTCAGGATGGCAGCGTCACCGATATCGATGAGTGGGGCGCTCGAGATCTCGCCTATCGAATCGAAAAGCAGGCGCGCGGTTATTACACTTTGATCCGCTATAATGCGTCCGGCCGCGCCGTCGATGAACTGGAGCGAAATCTCAGGATGACCGACGGCATTTTGCGCTATTTGACCGTGCGCGCAGACGCCAGCACACCGACCATAAGTCCTTCGGCGCCTCGGCCATATTCTGATGACCAGCGGCGGTATCCCGATGACCGGGGACGGCGTCCCGATGAGCCGCGGCGTCACACTGAAGAGAGCGCCCCAAAGGTCGAGCCTTCCGCCTAGTTACCAAACGATCGGGCAACGGCCGCCGAGCATCGAATCGAAGTCGCATTCTCAGCAGTGGCTCGATTTGCCGAGCGAAATATGAGTTTGCATTATCCGCGTGAATTGGATGAGCCGGGATGCGCAGTGAATTCGGAGAAAGAGGTAGTTTAATCTATGGCACAGTACGAACGGAGCGCGAGACCAAGCCGGGAACGATCGGACGAAGACAAAGGCGGACAGCGCCGACGGCCGATGTTCCGACGCAAGGTGTGTCGGTTTTGCGCTGATAAATCGCTCAAGATCGATTACAAGGATCTCCGCACCCTTACGCAGTTCGTTACTGAGCGCGGCAAGATGACGCCCAGTCGGATCACGGGAAACTGCGCCCGTCATCAGCGCTTGCTCACGACCGCGGTGAAGCGCGCGCGCAGCGTGGCGCTGCTGCCCTTCACGACCGCTAACAACTAAGATTCTGTTTCGGTCCAATCTTATGCAGCGGCTCGAAGTCATCAGTAAGTTTCTATTGGCTTTGACCGCCACTGTGTTTTTGTTTATGAGCGGCATCGCCATGCCGCCGCTGGGCGTGATCGTGCTGCCCTTGGTTGCCCAGCCCGTGCTCATGTTCGGTTTCAAGTTTGGCGTCGCCGGCGGCATCGGCGTGTTGTGTGTCGCGCTCTTGTTGTTGGCTGTTCTCGCGGGCGAAGAGGCGGCATTTCTTTACGGCATTTTCGCGCTCATGGCCGGGATGCTGTTGGGTTTGTTAGGCCGGATTCGCGTCATCGAGTTTTTGGTTTCCGGAGTCGCCGCTGCGATGTTGGCGCTCACGGCGGGTTTATCGCTGTATTTTTTCGGCTCCTGGGCCGCGATGTTTCGCGATTTTCGCCAGGGCATGACCCAACAGCTCGATTCCGCCATGCGTATGCAAGAAAAATTCGGTTTCTCGCAAGAAAGTTTGGCGATGCTCAAAGAGCGGGCGCCGCAGATTGTCGACGTCATGCTACAAATCCTGCCGGCGCTGCTGCTGTTGAGTTTTGCCTTTATCGTGTTGATCAATATTTTATATCTCGGCCGGCGCTTCCCAGATCGGCGCGCCCAGTGGTTCACCCTCGAGCATCTACGCGAATGGAAAGGGCCGGAGGTCCTGGTTTGGGGGTTTATCGCCTGCGGCTTTGCCTTGTTCGTTCCCGATCTCGGCCTGCTTCGAATGGTCGCGTTGAATTTATTGCTGGTGATCGGCGCGTTTTACTTCGCTCAGGGCTTGGCCGTGATCGGCTTTTTTTTTCACAAGAACAACGTGCCGCGCTTTTTGCGCGGTTTGACCTACGTGCTGATTGTGTTTCAACAAATCTTTACGCTGTTGGTCGTTGGGCTTGGCTTGTTCGACCTATGGGGAGATTTTCGCCGTTTGGGCAAGAACAAGGCCGCGCCAAGCCAAACAGCTTAGTGGAGGAGTCATGGAAGTTATTCTAAAAGAAGATATCGACAATCTCGGTAAGATCGGCGAGATCGTCAGAGTGCGCGACGGCTATGCGCGCAATTACTTGTTGCCACGCGGCTTGGTGCTGGAGGCGAATAAGAAGAATCTGAAAACCTTCGAGCACCACAAGAAAATCGTCGGCGATCAGAAGCAAAAGATCGTGCGCCAAGCCCAGTCGGTGGGCGACCAGCTCAACGGCGTGTCGTTGGTGATTCCGATGAAAGTCGGCGAGGAAGGCAAGCTTTTCGGCTCGGTGACCAACATCCACATCGAAAAGGCGCTCAAGGCTAAAGGTTTAAACGTCGACCGGCGCAAGATTCAGCTCGCCGAGCCGATCAAAAGCGCCGGCGACTACGATGTGCCGGTGCGCTTGTCGGGGGATATCACCGTGCCACTCAAAGTCTCGGTGGTTTCCGACGCTTGATAAATTTCATTTACTGAGATTTCCGTCGGTAATGTGCGACTGGGATGATACGCTGCGGCGTCTCATCCCATTTTTTTGAGCGCCGATCGGCGCCCTTGTGCCGCGGCGCTGCGCCGTCAGTTCACTGTTGCTACCGTTGCGACCCGGCGATGGACCATTCAAGCTCTCCGACCAAACGCGATTTTGATCGCGGCCGCTGGCTGATTCTCTCGGCCGCTTTGCTTTGGAGCTTGGCCGGTGTTTTTATTAAGTTCCTCGACCTTCATCCGCTAACGATTGTCTTTTATCGCAGCTTGTTCGCGTCGTTGGTGTTCGTGCCGTTTTTGCGGCGGCAGCAATTTCAATTCAACCGCGCGATCCTGTTGTCGGTGCTCAGCTATACGGCGGCGATCAGCGCCTTTGTCGCGGCGAACAAATTGACGACGGCGGCTAACGCGATCGTGCTCCAGTACACCGCGCCGGTGTTTGTTTTTCTGTTCACGCGATGGGTGTGGGGCGAGAAGATCTCTCGGCTCAATAGTTTTGCTCTGACTGTGGCGATGATCGGCGTCGCGATCATTTCCCTCGACAGCGCCGGCGAGCCGGAAATGGCCGGTGTGTTGCTGGCGCTCCTGAGCGGCGTGCTGTTCGCCGTTTACATGATCAACTTGCAGCGCACCAAACATGTGCAGCCGGTTTATCTCACATGGTTGAACAATCTGGTCTGCGCCCTGCTGCTCTTGATGGTGGTGCGCTCTCAACTTGGGCTATCGCTCGATCAGGCACTGGCTCTCGCGGTAATGGGCGCGGTGCAACTGGGCATGCCCTATTTTCTCTTCTCCAAGGGGCTTGAAACCGTCTCGCTCCAGGAAGCGTCGCTGATCGCGTTGGTCGAGCCGGTGCTCAATCCGCTTTGGGTGGCGCTGGTCGTGGGCGAGATACCGTCCGCAGCAACGCTGGTCGGCGGCGCCGTCATTCTATTTGGCCTCGGAGTGCGCTACCTCTGGCCGACGTTCGACAAGTCCGCGGCAGCGGCGCAAAGGGCATCGCGAACGTGATCGGCCGGCGTTAAGCCGAACTGCGCGAACCGCCTTGATGGCGGATGCGATCCGCCTCTTCGGGTGCCAGGGACTTTAGGTCTTTACGCAGCTCGTAATTGATATGCTGGATCGCTTCCGACGCGCCGGATCGATTGCCCATCAAGACCATGGCATCCGGTCCGGTATTCTCCAGCTGGTAGAACGACCCACCGGTGATCGTAGCCGCCATGCCCGGTTTCATGACGGCTTTGCCGCCATCAGGGAAATGCATGGTGCATTCACCGTCGATGACATAAAAGGTTTGATCGGCGTTGTGGCAGTGCATGTCGTCTTTGTCGCCGGGCTTGGGGTACACGTGCAGCCAAGAGTGAAAGCGGTTGGTGTTGAAAATCTTCTTGCGCTTGCCCTCTTCCTTGGCCATCTTGATCATATCGAATGACTTCGATCGGCATAGTTCCTCCCATTGATGATTCGGCGTCAACCTAATACTGGCGCGGCGAAGAGTCAAATGGCGCGGTGCTGCCGATTCACATTTACGGCGATTTTGTGATAACTTTTGGGCCAATTAAATTATTTCCTGGGAGGAAATCATGTCGATGAATTGGGGAATGGCGAATCGTTTAGCGAGGATCATCAAAGCGGACGGCCGAGCGGTCATGCTCGCGGTCGATCACGGCTATTTTCTCGGACCGACCAGCGGACTCGAAGAGCCACGAAAGACCATCGAACCCTTGATGGCGCACGCCGACTCGATCATGTTGACGCGCGGCGTGTTGCGCACCTCCGTGGACGCCAAGGCAGACAAGCCGATCGTGCTCAGAGTCTCCGGCGGCACGAGTATTCTCAAAGAATTGTCCAACGAAGACATCACCGTATCGATCGACGATTGCATTCGCTTGAACGTCTCCGCGATGGCACTGTCGATCTTTGTCGGCTCAGACTTCGAGAAGGAAACATTGGTCAGTCTCGCCAAGCTCGTCGACGAAGGCGAGAAGTACGGCATCCCGGTGCTCGCCGTTACCGCGGTCGGCAAAGATATGGCACGCGACGTGCGCTATCTCGGCCTATCCTGCCGTATCGCCGCGGAAATGGGCGCGCATATCGTCAAGACTTATTACTGCGACAATTTCGAAGAGCTGATCGGCAGCTGTCCGATTCCCGTCATCGTCGCCGGCGGCAAAAAAACTCCCGAGATGGAAGCCTTGGAGTTGGCGTACAACGCGGTCAAAGGCGGCGCGGTCGGAGTCGACATGGGGCGAAATATTTTTCAATCCGATTCGCCCTGTGGGCATGATCAAAGCCGTGCGCGCGATCGTGCATGAGAATGTCTCGGTGAAAGAAGCGTTTAAGATTTATGAGAGCGAAAAGAAACGCAACCGCAGGAAGGCGTCATGAAACATCATTGTGACAATTACCGGCTACGGAACAGTCGCGACCGTCCCCTACACAGTCCTTAATCCCTCGAAATTCTAAAATGCGCGTCGCCATGTATTACAACAATCGGGATGTTCGTCTCGAAGAGCTGCCCGTTCCAAAGATTGGTCCTGGCGAGCTGCTGTTGCGTATGCGCGCGAGCGGGATTTGCGGCAGCGACTTAATGGAGTGGTATCGCGTCAAAAAAGCGCCCCTCGTGTTGGGGCACGAAATTACCGCAGAGGTTGAGGAAGTAGGTGAGGGAGTCACGAATTTCAAAGTTGGGGATCGGGTTTTTTCGTCGCATCATGTGCCGTGCGGCCAATGTCGCTATTGCCTGTCGGGCCATCAGTCGGTTTGCGATCTGCTGCGCTCGACGCACTTCGATCCTGGCGGCTTTGCCGAGTACATTCGCGTACCAAAGATCAACGTCGAGCTTGGTACCTTGCGAATCCCGGACTCCACGACCTTCGATGAGGGATCGTTTATCGAACCCTTGGCGTGCGTCGTGCGTGCGCAGCGGTTTGCGAGACTGAATGCTGGCCAATCGGTTTTGGTGATTGGCAGTGGCATTTCGGGGCTGCTTCATATTCAACTCGCTCGTGCATGCGGGGCTGAGCGCATCATTGCCACCGACATCAGTGACTTTCGCTTGAATGCTGCGAAGCAGTTTGGTGCCGATGCGACGATTCATGGTTCAGAGAATGTGCCTGCAAAGCTCTTAGAACTGAATGGCGGCCGACTGGCCGATCTCGTCATCGTTTGCACCGGAGCGATGCCGGCGATTGAGCAGGCGGTGAAATCCGTCGATCGCGGTGGCACGTTGCTGTTCTTTGCGCCGACGGCGGCTGGTGTCGACGTGGCGATTCCGCTCTTCGATTATTGGCGCGACGAGATTAATGTAGTGACTTCCTACGCCGGCAGCGGCGATGATTTAAAAGAGTCATTGGAGCTGATCCGCGACCACAAAGTGCGAGTCGCCGACATGGTGACGCACCGTTTGCCTTTGGCCGAGACCGGCTGGGGATTTCAGTTGACGGCGAGCGGGCAGGATTCGATCAAGGTGATCATCGATCCAATGCTTTAACTTCTCCTTTAGAAAAGGGCGCAGCCTGCTGCACCTCCTGCTACAAGTTATTTTACGATTCCCAACTCCTTGCGCGCTTTGTCCAAGAAACTGTAATCGACGACTTCCGATACCGACACGGGCCGGGTCACCTTGGCGCTGTCGCGGGCGAGGTCGATGAGCACTTGGACGGATTCCGGCTTGACGTAGGCGTCGCGGGTCAAGACTCGACCGACTTGGCGGGACATTTCAGCGGCCATCTTGCGGTCGTTTACTTTCCACTGCTTCATCAAAATATGGGTGACCGCTTCGTTGTTGTTTTTATCCCAGACAAATTGCAATCCGCGCAGCGTGGCGCGGACCATGCGATAGACGTCATCGGGATGTTCGCGAATGCGTTTGTCCGAAGTGCCGAAGCCGTTCTGGGGAAATTCTATGACGTCGCCGAGAAAAAGCAATTCGTTGTAACCTTTTTCAACGGCGATGATATTCTCCGGCACCGACAACAGCGACGCTTCCACCACGCCCGACTCTAAGACGGCGTACCGGCTGGCAGCACTGCCGGACATCTGCAGCACGGAAACATCTTTGCCCGGTTCGAGACCGATCTGTTTGAGCGCTTGATTGGCCAGCAGCGTCGCCGAGCCGCCAGGCGAGCTACCGGCGATTTTTTTACCTTTGAGTTGCTTGAGGTCTTTGATATTTTTCTGGCTCATCAGAAACAGCAGAGGCTTTGACACCGTGAAGAGCAAGACCTTCATCGGCCGCCCTTGGACGGCCGCGCCGATGGTGCCGGTGACGGCGCCATTGAAATCGGCGTCGCCATTGAGCACCGCCGTGCTGGCGAGATTTGCCGGCATGAAGATGATTTCCAGGTCGATGCCTTCATCCTTGAAAAAGCCACGATGGAGCGCGGTGTAAAGCGCCAGGAAGGAGACGTTGGTCGACGAGCTGGCCAGGCGGATTTTTTTTAACGCTTGGGCTTGCGCGCGTGGTTCGAGTAACGCAACAAAAACCAGCGTGAACAGCGAGAGGGCTGTTAGTTTCATTGTTCTCATTTTCATAACCTCGTAAATCACATCAATCCAACTGGCCCCACTCTTTGAATTCTTCGAGTCCCAACTTTTGTAGCGTGTCCATGAACGGTCGGCCGCTGTGTTCGTGGCGGCCGGAGATTTTATAATATTCGTAAACAAGTTCCGGCAGCCACTTGGCGATGGTAAAACCTTGGTATTTGCCGTCGGGAATCGGTTCCAAGAAACGCGGGCCAACATCTTGCCAGTCATGTTCGGCGATCCAGCCGCGTTGGGTGCCGAAGACGCTTTGCAAAATAATCGCGCGGTGGCCGGTGTCGACTAATTCGTCTAGTGTGACGTCCCAACCCGTCGTCGCATTGAGCGCGTCGAGCATGCTCTGCACGCCGTCGGGCGGTTTGTCGTTGAGCGCGAACCAGCAGCCGCCCATGACGCCGCACGCTTGACGAACCTGCTCGGTGATTAAATGCGAGCTAGTCCAACCATCGGGCTGATTCGGATCGAGCGGGCCCCATTTTTCACGGTAACGCAAATCTGCGGGCGGTTCGGTGCCGCCGGCGCCTTGCGGCTTCATGCCGCCGCTGGCGACCAGCTCGCGGAGCATTTGACTGAGCATTGGCCGCCACTCGTGCTGCGCCGGCGTGCCGCCCTTGGTGTGTACGACCCATTTTTTTGCTTCACCGCCCAATTCTTCCGCCAATTCTTTGGGGCCGTCGGCAAGAATATTGCCGAGCCAGGTTTCGCGCCGGGCGCAGCGTTCCAATAAAGCTTCGACGGCTTCCATATTGCCCCATTCCAATTTTAATCCGTCCGTCCTGTCGGGGCCGAGCACACCTTTCTCCCAGGCTTCGAACGCGAGCCCGGCGCCGCAGGCGAAGTGGCTGCACTCGATGCCGAGATCGTTGATACGCTCGGACAAATAAAGCACGTCGTTGCCTTTGAAACCGAGATTGTAAAAAGTGTCCATCCACTCGCTGCCGGCGTTGAAGTGGCCGACCTTGCCTTTGAAGCGGCCTTCGCCGATCTCGACATCCCAGGGACACATGCGCGGGCATTGGAAGCAGGGACGCAGCGTGACGCGGTTTTGATCCAACCCTTTGGCCTCGTCGGTGATGATCGTGCTGCGCCAATTCAATTTGGTAATCGCGCCCCAGTCTTCGCCATGGCCGACGCTGGTCAATCTCTTTTTGACCGTGGTTTTACGCGACGAAATCGCTTTGGCCCAGCGCGCGCCGGCGTCGATCAAGCGATGCTTGTCGTGCAAGCGCGGCCGCCTAGTGCCCCAGGTGACGAAGGCTTTGAGTTTTTTCGAGCCCATCACGGCGCCCAAACCATGTGCCGCGGTGTGGTTGTAGTCGTTCACGAGCATCGCGGCGCGAATCAGATTTTCACCTGCCGGACCGATGGCGCCGACGCGCGCATCGAGATGGCCGGATTCTTTGCGCAGTGTATCCTCCGTATCGCGGATGCCTTTGCCCCAAACTATGCTGGCGTCGCGCAACTCGACTTTGTCTTCGCCGATATAAAGATACTTGGGCGATTGCGCCGCGCCGGTGACGATCACGCCGTCGTAGCCGGCGGCTTTGAGCGACGTACCGAAATAGCCGCTGGTGGCGCCGCGACCGAGGGTGTATTTCGTCGCCGGGCTTAAGTAAACGAAACACATTTTCGTGCCGCCGGGAGTGAAGCCGGTGCCGGTGATCGGCCCGGTCATGCCGACGATCACGTTTTTGGCATCGTAGGGATCGATGTCGAATGGTAATTCGTTCAGCAGCACGTATTCGGCGAAAAGCTGGCCGCCCCAATATTTTCGCAGCAGCGGCTCTTCAGGGAGATTCAAATCGGTGAATTTTCCCGTCGTCATGTCGACGCGCAGGATTTTCCCCATGTAACCGCCGGGCAAACGCGTTGTGCGCGCGCTTGGAAAGAAATTCTTGTAGTCCGGATTTGAATTATTTGACATCACCGAGCCTCAATCATTTTTCGTTCAAGCCGTTCAATACCTTCAGTTCAAAACGTTTTGAACTATTTGAACGACTTGAACGTTTTGAACGCCAACGCCAGGGGTTCGCTCACTCCGCCGCTGCCCACAACACTCGATCGGCTGGTAGCTCGATATCCAAACGCTCCCAGCTATCACCCATGTCGCGGCTGATCATTAGATCGCCGGCGCCGCCGGCGCCTGAGGCGTGGCCGCGGGCGACGTTGCCGAAGCCTGCGAAAACCGACTCGTGATCGGTCGGATGATGCACCAGCGCCCAGATCATCGAGTCGAGATCGTCGGCGAGGCCGTTGGTGATTCTTTTCCACGATTCGGCGCCGTCGGTGCTCTTGAAGATCGCCCCCCGTGCGCCGCGATTTTCTCTGCGCCAGAAGCCCGGCGAGCCGTCGGCCGTGGCGATCAGCATGGTCGCTTGGTCGCCGTCGCGCCGCGGATCGAGAAAGAGAAAATCGTGAAAATAGTCCCGCGTCATGCCGTTCTCGGCGCGCACCCAGCCGTCTTCGGGTTGGTCGCTGGTGAAGAAGCCGCGGGCGCTGGCGACGTAGTAGCGATCGGTGCGAGCGGGAAAGTTTGCGATCACGTGGATGTCGAGATAGTCGATGCCTTTACTGACATCTTCCCAACTCGTGCCGCGGTCGAAGCTGCGCACGATGCCGCCATGTTCGAGGCATAAGTAAATCGTTTGCGGGTCATCGGGATGGATATGAATGTTACGCACGTGGCCATGATGCGGTGCCTGCGGATACCACCAGTTTTTGCGCACCGATTGCGGCAGCTTTTTCAATGCGGCAATTTCCTGCCAGCTGTCGCCGCCATCATCACTGCGAAACAATCCCACCGGTTCGATGCCGGTGTAAATGACTTTGTCGTCCGTCGGATCGACAGTCACCGAGCGAATATCGCCGTCGAATACTTTTATCCAGCTCTTGCCGCCATCAGCCGTTCGATAAAGTCCGTCGTGAGTAACGCCGATGAAAACTATTTCCGGCGACTGCTTGCAGCCGTGGATCGAATCGATGATGCCGTCGTCAAAATGACGCGCGACTTCTTGCCAACCGCTATTGGTCGAGCGCCAGGTGATCAATCCATGTTGGGTGCCGGCGTAGAGTCTTACTCCTTCGCTCATAAAACCTCCCGTTCGTTCAAGCCGTTCAAATCGTTCAACCGTTTTCGGAGGTTCCAACGTTTTGAATGTTTTGTACGGAATTTCTCCGGTTCATGGAAACAGTTCGCTCCGCCCGGTGGAGGCTTGCTTATCCCACTGGGATTCCAGGCCACAAAAATAGTTCCAGGCGCGCTGGGCGCGGCGCTCTAGGGCGATCTCGGCACCGAAGGCTTTACATTCATCCGGGCTGATGGTGCCGACTTCGCCGAGGGTCGCGGCTTGCAAGGTCTTCTTCGCGTCGTCCTCCAAGACCAACGATGCAAAGAGAACTTCCGGTAGAGTTTGGCCAACGACGACGATGCCATGGCCGCGCAGCAGCACGGCGCGTTTGTCGCCGATCGACTTCAACAGTGCATCGCCGCGTTCTGGATTGGTGATTAATTGCGCTTCTGGATAAAGCGGCACGCCGTCGCTAAAAATCGCGCCTTGGAGCGTTACCGGCTTGAATTCTCTTTTGGCGATGGAGAACAGCGTCGCATAGGGTGTATGCAAGTGGGCCACAGCGAGCGCGTCAGCGCGCGCGCCGTGCAGCGCGGTGTGGATCGGCCACTCCACCGGCGGGCCTTCCGTGCCGCGGCGCTGTTTGCCGTCAAGGTCCGTAGCGACCATGTCTTTGCCTTGAAGTTTGCCTTTGTGGGAGCCCATGCCCGGTGTGATCAAGACCGTCTTCCTTTCGGGCTGATATACGCTCACATGGCCGAATACGCCGATCATCCCCTGCATGGCAAAAATGCGCGTGCAGGTTGCCAGTTGATCGCGTAAATCTTGTTCCGACGTCATTTCGTGTTTCTCCTTTGTTGTGTGGCTTCCAGCTCTTTCTTCACCTCTTCGACCAGTTGCAAGTTTAGCAAACGGTCGGACGGGATGTCGTCTTTTATTTGCAGAGGAATCTTAATATCGTATTCGAGGAAATTTTTCACGCCTTCGGGTGTCGGCAGTCCCGGCACTCCCTGCGGCAATGCGCGCACGTAGTTCTTCGTGCCCTCGACGATCATCGCCCGGGAGGCTTTGCCGAGCTGAAGTTTCTTGATACCGAGATCGACCGCGTCTTCGGGTCGCTCGCGGACAAACATCAAACCGCGAATCGCCGCTTTAAGCCATCGCTTGATCTGCGCCGGATTGTCACGAATTTTTCTGTCTGTGGTGACGAAACCTTGAAACGGCATAGGAAACAAGTCACCGAGAAATCCGAGCGATACCAGACCTTCTTTCTGCGCGAAGACCAGCCCGCCAGGATCCACCGTGGTGGCGTGGACGTTGCCGGATTTGATCGCGAGAATTCTCGTCGCTGTATCGGCGCCGACGGCGATGCGAACAATATCCCGGCTGCTCACGCCGCCGCGCTCGGCGAACATGGTGATCATGCGGTCTTGGGTATCGCCGGCACTGCCGATGGCGACTTTCTTGCCTTTCAGATCGGCGGCGGTTTTGATGCTCGGATCGGTCGACCAAGTAGAACGTAACTTTTTCCGACTGAAAATAGATACCTTTCAGCGGTGCGCCCTTGAGCGCGGCGCGCATGCCGCTGCCGCCGGCGCCGCTGAAATCAACGTCGCCGCTGAGCAAAGCGGCGATCGACAACGGTCCGGAGATGACCACCGTTTCGTTGTCGAGTCCTTCGTCTTTGAAGAAGCCGCGGGCGTCGGCGACGTGGATGGAAAGATAATTTAAATTGGCCTGCGGGATCGAGGTACGGATTTTTTCGGCGTGGGCGACATTGCTGAACGCAAGCGTTAGCACCGCAACTGACGGGGGCGATCCAGATCGAGCTGCGCCTGGATTCCGGCTTTCGCCGCAATGACGGATTAGGAAAATTGTAGTAACACAGGCTGGGCATCGATGAATCGTCGCGGATTACGAGAAGTAGCGGTAGATCAGCCGCTTCGGATGGGTGACCGCGAGCCAGAGTGCGCGCATTTTGCCGGCGATGCCGCAGCGCGGCGTGAAAAGATCTTTGAGCATCAGGCCGAGCGGGATTTTATGCTTGGGAAACTTTTCGCCGCTGATATTGCGGATACCGTATTTCTCTTTGCTGTCTTTAAGCACGTAGACGACGCTGCCGCCGCCCGCTTCCTTGTCGCCGTAGATATAACCGCCGACCGCTTCGGCCTGCTTTTGGGCTTTGTCGAAAATTTCTTCCGACAGTCCGAAGTCCAGGGCGTTCACCGGACAGGCCTGGACGCAGAAGGGCTGCTTGTCCTCACTGATGCGGTCGCTGCACATGGTGCATTTGCTCGCCTTGCCGGTGATGTGGTCTTTGGTGATCACTTCCCAGGGGCAGGCGTGGATACAGTACTCGCAACCGATGCAAACCTCTTTGTTAATGACCACGGGGCCTTCTTCGTATTTGGTGATCGCTTCCACTGGACAGACCGCGGCGCAGGCGGCGAAGTTACAATGCATGCAACTATTTCTCGCCCATAGCGGCGCCATGCCTTCGAGCACCGGCGGCTCCATGGTGATCCAGTTGGTGCTGGAGAGTTCATAGAGGCTGGTGCGGTCGTGGTCATTCCAGTCTTTGCAGGCTTGCACGCAATGGCGGCAGCCGATGCACTTGGTCGCGTCGAACAGAATGCTGCGCGGCTTGCCGTCGAGCAGCCGAGCGATGGGAACCAGATTGCCGTATTCTCGTGTCAATGTGTCCGTTGGGTTGTTGGCCATGCCGGTCCTTTCGAGGAACTTTCAGCGTGGGTGTACCACTTAACTTTTACCGACGTCAACTAAATGGCGCGATATTTGGATCGAGGATCGAGGTTGACGATGGATGATCGCGTCGGACGATGAGCTCTTGTTTTTTATTGCGTGTTCCGACTAGCATAAATCAATTCAATAAACGGGCAGGAAAGGAGCGATCATATGGCTTCCGGAACCTGGCGAGGAATTGTTGGCGTGATTAAACCGACGTATGGCTCGGGATCGTTGGTGGAGTTCATTCGGCTTTTGCCTGAAGGCGTCGGTTGCATTCCGATGTACGCAGGGATCAAGGAACATTCGGAGCGCGGCTATCTCGGCGCGATGGAAACCTATCATGCCAAGGTCGCGGAGTTGGCGGAGATCGGCGTCGATCTCATGCATCCGGAAGGCGGGCCGCCGTTCATGGTGCGCGGTCACAAGGCCGAGCAGGAAATCGTCAATGCTTGGGAAGCGAAGTACAAAATTCCTATCTTCACTTCCGGCATGTCACAGGCCGAAGCGTTGCGCGCGCTGGGTATCAAGAAATTTGTCGGCTGTACCTACTATCGTGATCAGAAGATGAACGATATTTTTACCCGCTATTTCACCGACGCCGGCTTTGAAGTGCTTGGCATGGAAGGCATGGACACCTCGCCGGACGAAGCCGGCAAGATCTCCGCGGAAACGATCTATCAGCATTTGAAAGCCTCGTTCAACAAACACCCGACCGCACAGGGAATTTATTTGCTCGGTTCCGGCGCTTGGGGAGTGAAAGACATCCTCACGGCGGAAAACGATCTCGGGATTCCCGTAGTTCATCCCGTCGCCGCAAGAATCTGGTACGTGCAGAAGCTGCTGCGAGTGAAGAATCCGTTGAAGGGCGCGAGCCGGTTGTTGGAAGAATTACCTTAGTCAACCCTACGGTTACAGTTCTAGTCCAGCTGGCTCCACTCGGCGAATTCTAGCAAATCGAGTTTCTCCAATGTGTCCTTGAACGGCCTTCCCGTGCGCTCGTGCCGGCCGGACAGTTTGTAATATTCCCAGATCATATCCGGCAGCCACTTGGCGATGGTAAATCCTTTGTACTTGCCGTCGGGGATCGGTTCTAAAAATCTGGGGCCGACGTCTTGCCAGTCGAAGTCGGCGATCCAGCCGCGCTGGGTGCCAAAAAGGCTTTGCAGGATCATGCTACGATGGCCGGCCGCGAGCGCTTCGTCCATGGAAAAATTCCAACCGGTGATGGCGTTGAAGGCGTCGACGATGGAATTCAAACCGTCCTTTTTGTGTGCTTCCTGGGCGAACCAGCAGCCGCCGAAGATGCCGGTGAATTGCCGGTATTGCTCCGACAACACATGGGACCACACCCAGCCTTCGGGGCTGTCCATTTCGAGCGGTCCCCATTTTTCGTTGCCGCGTAAATCCGGCGGCGGATTTTTCGAACCGCCGCCTTGTGGCTTCATGCCGCCGCTGGCGACCAGTTCCCGCAGCATTTGGCCGAGCAGCGGGCGCCACTCGTGCATTGCCGGCGTGCCGCCTTTGGTGTGTACCGCCCAGTTGGGCGCGTCGCCGCCGAGCGCTTCGGCCAATTGCTTGGGCCCTTCGGCGAGCAAGTTGCCGAGCCAACCTTCGCGGTGAGCAGCCATGTCGAGCAATTTTTCTACAGCTTCGACGTTGCCCCATTCGAGCTTCAAGCCGTTAGTACGGTCCGGTCCGAGCAGGCCTTTCTCCCACGCTTCAAATGCCACGCCGGCGCCGCAGGAAAAGTGGCTGCACTCGATGCCAAGATTATTGATCTTCTCGGCGAGGTAAAGCACGGCGTTGCCTTTGATGCCGAGGTTAAAAAAAGTATCGAGCCATTCGCCGCCGGCGTTGAAGTGAACCACGGTGCCTTTGAACTCGCCCTCGCCAAGCTTGGCGTCCCAGGGACACATGCGGGCGCATTGAAAACAGGGACGGAGCACGACGTCGTTTTGATCGAAGCCTTTGATATGCGCCGGTTGAATGTCGGTGCTGCGCCAATTTAGATTATTCAGCGCGCCCCAGGCGTCGCCGTGGCCGTATTTGGTTTGCTTTTTCTTGACGTCGTGTTGCTGCAAGACATTGCGCCAGCGCAGGCCGGCGTCGGCGAGCTTGGTTTTATCGCGATAGCTCGGCCGCAGGCTGCCGCTGACGACGATGGCTTTCAATTTCTTCGAACCGAGCACGGCACCGCCGCTGTGGGCGGCGAAATGGTTGTAGTCGTTGGCGAGCATGGCGGCGCGATTTAAATTCTCACCCGCCGGACCGATGCAGAGAACTCTGGCGTCGCGGTTGCCGACGATTTCGCGCAAGCGATCTTCGCTGTCGCGCGTGCCGAGGCCCCAGACTTTGTGCCGCCGTCGCGCAACTCCGGCTTACCGTCCTTGATGTAAAGGTAGACGGGTTTTAACGACGCGCCTTGAACGATGATGCCGTCGTAGCCCGCGGCTTTGAGATAAGTTCCCCAGTAGCCGCTGGTGGCGCCGCGTCCGAGTGTCCTGTTAGTGAGTGGACTCAAATAGACCGCGGTCATTTTAGTGCCGCCGGGCGTGAAGCCGTTGCCGGTCAACGGGCCGGTCATCATGACCACTTTGTTTTCCGCACCAAAAGGCGTGGCGTCGAGTGGCAACTCGTTCATTAAAATGTAAAGCGCGAGCGCTTGACCGCCGATGAATTTTTTCAGGATCGGTTCTTCGGGGAGATTTTCATCTTTCAACTCGCCGGTGGTCAGATCGACGCGCAAAATCTTGCCCATGTAGCCGCCGGGAAGAGGGGTGATTCGCTGGCTCGGAAATAAGTTCATCGTCGTTGCAACCTCGCGCTGATTAATTCGTTCCAATCGTGCAAAATGTTCAAGCCGTTGCGGATCACCGTGTTCCGAAAATCGCACGCATCTCTTCGCCCGCCGGCCCGTAATCCTTCGCCTGATCGCGGATCGCTGGCCTGCAGTTTCACATTGCGCAAGGAAAAGACTTGCGGCTCGACTTCGCGATGACCGGGGATTCGGCCTTGATCGCGCAGCATGCGTTGGCCTTCAACGGATAAAATAAAGCTGATCAGCAGTTTGCCGGCATTGGGATGCGGCGCGCCTTTCGCCAAAACGATGGGATGAACGTAGGTGATCACCGGTTCGTCGAAAACAAATTGCACCGGCCCGCCTTGGGACTTGATGCGCGCAGCGATGTGCGCGTAGGTATTGCTAACGGCGTGAAATTCACCGGCGGCCAAAAGTTGCGCGGTGATATTGTGACCATCGCGTATGGCCGGTTGTTGGGCCGCGAGAGTTTTTAGATAATTACGCGCCTTGTCCTTGCCCCAACGGCGCTGCAGGCTGACGTACCACTCCGGGTCTTGGAGATTGACGCCGATGCGCCCTTTCCAACGGGGCGCCAGCAGGTCTTCGTACTTCTTCGGTGCGTCATTCGGTTTCACCAGCTGTGTGTTGTAGGCCATGGAGTTGAGCAGCGAGTGGACGTTGACCCAATGGCCATCGGCGTCTTTGAAGCCTTCATCGTAGGCCGCGCCTTCTGGTGGCACGAAGCGCTGGGTGAGTCCGGAATCCTTCATCAGTTGCACCTGAAACCCGGCGGACGTCATGACGTCGACCGCGAAGCGGCCGGCTTTCGCTTCCGTGTTCGCCCGTTGCAACACGCGCTCGCTGGTGCCGCGATAAAAAGACGGCTTGATGAACGGATATTTTTTCTTGAAAGCGTCGACCAGCGTGACGATCTGCTCATTGTTGAGCGAGCTGTAGAAGACGACTTCGCCTTCGGCGCGCGCGTCCTCTTCGGGGGTGGCGCCGTGGGCGGAGGAATATAGGACGGACAGGACCGACAGGACGAATGCAATTCGAGCGATCACAGATTTCCTCGCGGCTCACACATGGCCAATGAACAAATCGTCCATCGGCAGCGTGGTTTTCATCAAGCCTTGCTCGATCTGGTAACGGTTCATCGCCGCCAGCGTGCGCTTTTCGTTCTCACCCATCACATAGTCGTAAGGATCTTCGCCGAGCACGTCCCGTTCTTTTTGGTAGCCGGCGATCTCTTCCGCCGGCATGTACCGGGTCGCGACATCGCGCGCTTCCATGAAAGCGCGAGTGAGCTTTGCTGGCAAGTCGGGATGGCGCTCGACGACTTCTTTGCGGATCGATAGCACGTGCATGATCGGGTTGATGCCGGTTTTCTTCACGTAGTCGACGATTTCTTGATTGTCTGCGAAGAGCGGCTTCACGCCCGGATAGGCGGCCATCATCGGCGGGGTTTCGCCGCCGCCGAAAAAACCGGTGTAGCCGTTATCGCCCGGAACGACTGCGCCGTGCAATTCTGCCTCGCTGAGCATTTTCGACAGCACGAGCTTCTCGCCGCCGAAGGGCGGCGGCGGATCGATGCGCTGCACTTTGACCGGCAGCTCGTGGCCGATGAAGACTTCGCGGCCGGAAACGAACCATTGCATGTCAGTGGTCTTGATGCCGTGGGCGTCGAGCAAATAACCGCGCGCCCAAACCACGGCAGTGGCGCCGTAGCGGAAGCAGCCGAACTTTTTGCCTTTGAGCTCCGATGGATGCGTCAGATGTTTTTCACAGTGATAAATATTGCGCTGGCGCGGGCCGCGCTCGAAAAAAACCGGAATGGCGACCAATGGCTGACCTTTCTCGATGGCGCGCAGCAAGCTCGCCGCTGAGACTTCGCCGACGTCCCACTCGCCGTGGAGATATTTGTAATGACGCTCGCCGGAAGAGACGAAGTGTGGATCGACGGCGAGCTCATAGCCGTCGATGCCGACTGTGCCGTCGATGATCGCTTGACAGCGCGGGTGATCGGGGAGGCCAAGTGTGATGCGCGGTTTAATTGTCATGAAGTTTCCTTTCATTATTTCAATTTAAGGATTCCAAATTACAAATTCCAAAATGGGCCGACCGCTTTTTGAATCTGCAATTTGGAATTTGTAATCTGGAATTACTCCTAGCCGCTTCACGCCGCCGTGTCGATGGAGATGATGAATTGCCGCATTATTTTCGTCCCGCAATCGACAGCTCGGTGTGAATTTCCCGCAGCAAGGAAAAGTCGACCAGTTGCGCCAACGGCGGACTCGCGGGAAGCTTGAGCGGCTGGGTGATCGTCAGATCGATATTTTTGCGCATGGCGTCGTCGGTGGCGCCGCCGGGATTTTTCGGGTCGATGGCTTTGATGCAGACGTTTGCCGCGCCTTCGATGACGTCGCGCGGGTGGGTGAAATCGGCCTGGGCGAATTTATAAGTCTCCTCTTTGCGCGTGAGCATGAGTTGCAGGCTTTTTACCATGGCGCGAGTCCAGCGTTTGAGCTTGTCGCGCCGGTTCGCTAGATGCGCGTCGCTGGTCGAGTAGCCGGCCCAAGGCCAAGGACCCATGTCGGCGAGAACGCCGAGCTCGGTGAAGCCTTGTTTTTTCATGATGTATGCCGCGTCGGGATTGAACGCGCGGGCGTGGATGATGCCGTTACGCATAGCGACGATGGAAGTCTCCGCGCCGCCAATGGTCATGAACGTGACGTCTTTTTTAGGGTCCATGCCGTGATGTTGTAAGACCATGGACGCGGCGACTTCGGTAGTGGCGCCCGGCCCGGTGGTGCCGATCACCTTGCCTTTCAAGTCTTGCACGCGCTTGATGTTAGGCGCGCCCATCAAAACGAACAGCGATTTATCGTAGGGAAAAAAATTCGCTTTCAACGGCGCGCCGCGCGCCGCCGCGCGCATGGAAGAACCAGCGATGCCAGCAACGTCGATTTCCCCGGCGAGAAGCGCCGTGACGACGACGTTGCTATTCACTACGATCCATTGAATTTCCAAGTTTTCCTGGGCAAAAAGACCGGCGCGCATGCCGACGAACAGCGGCAGATAGCCGAAGTCTTTGGTCGAGAGCGCGACGCGGAACAGTTCAGCGCCGGCTGCGATCGGCTGGCCAATCGAGAAAATTGCTAGGAAAGCGGCCAGGGCGAATCGTCGAAGCTCTCCGGACATCCTACTTGATATATCCCTTATCACGAAAATATTTCTTAGCGCCCGGATGGAGAGGAATATTTAACTGTCCGGCTTCGCCGCCGCGACAGAATTCGCGGATCGTCATTGGCCGTTTGTCGAAATGATCGACGGGGATATGTTTGTGGCAAAGGTCGACGGATTGGGCCATGTTGTAAGCGATGGCGTTGGGTAAATCGGCATGGCAGAAAAACGTCCAGCCGCTGAAGTCGACACAACGAATGTCTTGTGCCAAATTCGCGTAGTGCGTGCGTGTTAGCATGGCACTGGGAAATCCGAGCTGCGCCATATGCTTTGCCGCGGCGTCGTTGATCGGCAAGAAGCGCATGCCGGCCTTCAATGCCGTCGGTCCCCAGCTTTTCACGCCTTCGTCGAACACCGCGTCGGCTTTGCCGGATAAAATCGCGTCGCGCCGTTCCGGGCCGCTGGGATTGGGCGCTTCGATGATCTTGCCGCCCCATTTCTCAATGTCGCGGTAGCTCATGCCGTAAGCCTTGAGCACTTCTTCGATGGCGTAGATGGTGGTGGCCAGTTTGCCGCGTCGGCGGGTCGAGATGCGCAAGGGATATTTCTGCTTTCTTATGTCTTCGAGCGATTGTATGCCGATGTCTCTGCGCACGGCGAAAATCAGTCGATCCCAAGTGGGAAAGACGCCGATGGCGCGCAAGGGAATTTTCTTTTTATAAAAGCCGCGGCCGAGATAGGCCATCGCCGCGAGACCGACCGGATTGCCGAAACCGAAAGAGTATTGCTTTCTGCCCACGAGAATGGCCGGGCCGGTACCGCCCAATTCGGAATCGCGCCAGCCCATGGCGATATCGAGCTGGGATTGGCGCGGCAATTCCGCATGATTGAAAAACGTGAAGCCGACGATGTTGGCGATGTCGACCCGCTTCGATGTCGCTGCAATGGAGAGCTTGATCGGTTGGTTCATAGTCGTTATTTCACCGTGGAGTTTGAATTCTTATTGTCGCTGGCGCCGGCCGCCGGGACGGGCGAAGTGGAGTTCTAAGTAATTGCCTTCCGTGTCGAACATATAAATGGTGTTGCCACTGTCGCGTTCGACCTTGCGGTGAAACCTGCCGAGGTCTTGGGCCGTTTTTAGCGCGTCTTCGTAGTCGTCCCAGTTCATGCTGAAGGCTTGATGGAAGATACCGTCCTGATCGATGGCGTCGCGATCGATTGCGCGCGGCCGTTCGAACAGCACGACGTCATCGTCGCCGCAGCGATAGCGGTCGAGCTTCTGCGCCACGCCGTGCACTGGAAATGAATCGGGATTGTTCGGATTGCCGCCAACACGCCCGAGGTAATCCATGCCGAGAACCTCGGTGTAGAATGCCTTGGCGCGATCCAAATTATCGACTGGGATACCCATGTGATAAACTTTCTGTAATTTCATTGTGACACTCCTCTCTCTAGGTTTGCGGGCGTGATTCTCTTCCTAAGCGGTAAATCTGTCAAGCGTATCGCGCTCGGTTGGTAGCGCGCTCAGTTGCGCGATTGATTCCGGGAAATTCTTCTGCTTATGATCCGCACGAGATGGCACAGACATTCTTCAAAGTATTGGCGCCACAGGAAGCGTTGCGTTCGCTGCTGGCGGTGGAACCGGTGGGGACCGAGAGAGTTCCCTCGATACGGGCGCGCGGCCGTGTGCTGGCCGAAGATCTCCATTCAGCCGTCGATCTGCCGCATTTCCATCGCGCCGCCATGGACGGCTATGCGGTGAAAGCGAAGGATACCTTTGGCGCGAGTCAAAGTCTGCCCGCTTATTTGAAACTCGCCGGTGTTGTGGAAATGGGCAAAGAAGCGCTCCAGACGCTCAACACCGGCGACGCCATCCGTATCTCCACCGGCGGTATGATGCCACCGGATGCAGACGCGGTGGTAATGGTCGAGTACACCGATGAAACCGACGGCGGCTTGGTTGAAATCCACCGCGGTGTCGCGCCGTGGCAGAATGTGATTCAGATCGGCGACGACATCAAAAAAGGCGAGCCGGTTTTTCGGCGCGGCCGGCGCTTGCGTGCCCATGATCTCGGCGCGCTCACCGGCGTCGGTATCTCTGCAATCGTGGTTTATAAAAAACCGCGCGTCGCGCTGATTTCCACCGGCGATGAAATCGTCGATGCGGAAACCGAACCGCGGCCGGGACAGGTGCGCAACATCAATCAACATTCACTGGCGGGTTTGATCGAGGAGGTCGGCGGCGAGCTTAAAGACTGGGGCGTGATCGGCGACGACCGCGCTCAACTCACTCAAGCGATTGGCGCAGCGTTGGAGTGGGCCGATGTTGTGCTGCTCTCCGGCGGCAGCTCCATGGGTGCCAAGGATATCGCGCTGGAAACAATTTTATCCTTCCCGGATGCGAAATTTGTTTTTCACGGCATTTCGGTTGCGCCGGGCAAGCCGACGATCTTCGCCCAGGCGTGCGGCAAGCCGATTCTTGGATTGCCCGGCTACCCTGTTTCCGCGCTCGTCATCTTCGATCTGTTCGGCGCGCCGTTGTTAAAGCGCTTGGGCGGCGAGAGCGTAACGGCGTTGCAACGTTTTACTCGAACGGCGCGCGCGCGCTTGAAGACCAACATCGCGTCGCAGCTTGGGCGCGAAGATTACGTGCGCGTGACTTTGGAAACTGAGGATGCCGGTTTGATTGCGACGCCATTGCCGAGCAAGTCGGGCGCGATATTCACACTTGTGAAGGCCGATGGCATGGTGCGTATCGAGATGAATCAGGACGGGTTGGAACCGGGCGAAGAGGTGGATGTGATCTTGTTCTAGTCTAGCGTTGTTTCGGAACGCCAGACATAAAACTCCAATATTTGGTATGTACAAGCATCATGGCACGCAAACGTTATCTTAAAAAAACTGCGCTCACTGAAGCGCGCGAATTATTTTTGTCGGTTGTCGATCCGTCGCGTCTCGCCGCCGAGGAGATTGCCATCGACGACGCCCTTGACCGTATCACCGCAGAGCCAGTCTTCGCCAAGATTTCCTCGCCGCACTATCATGCCTCGGCCATGGACGGCATCTCAGTGCGCGCGGAGGATACTTTTGGCGCCACCGAATTTGTCGGCAAAAAGCTCGGCTTGGCGGATTCCGACTCGCCCGCCGCCGACACATTTAAATACGTCGACACCGGCAATGCGCTGCCCGGTTGGGCTAACGCAGTCATCATGATCGAAAAAGTGCACCAGATCGATTCTCAAACCATCGAGATTTTCGAATCCGTCGCGCCGTGGAATCATGTGCGCTTGGTCGGCGAGGATGTCGTGGCCACTGAACTGTTAGTGCCGCGCGCGCACCGTTTGCGGCCTTACGATCTTGGCGCATTGCAGGCGGCTGGCCATACGAGCGTGCGCGTGAAAGCGCGACCAAGAGTTGGGATTATTCCAACCGGCGACGAACTGATTCAGCCTGGTGAGGAAGCGAAGCCCGGTGCGGTGATCGATTTCAATTCCACTGTTCTCGCAGCCTTTGTCCTTGAGTGGGGCGGCAGGCCGGTAAGATATCCGCGGGCGAAGGACGAGGCAAATTTGCTCAAGGCCGCGCTACTGCGGGCCGCCGCAGAGTGCGATCTGGTGACGATCATCGCCGGCTCGTCGGCGGGCGAACATGATCTGACGGCCGACGTTGTCGCGGATGCCGGCGAATTGCTCGCCCACGGCATCGACGTCATGCCGGGCAAGCCCGCGGTGCTGGGTTACGCCGCGAGCAAGCCGGTGCTCGGTGTGCCGGGATATCCGGTGTCGGCGATTGTCATCGCGCGGGAAATTCTCCGGCCGGCTTTAGAAAAGTTTTTAAGCATTCGGGCGCTGTCCTATCCGACGGTACGCGCCGTCGTGCCGAAGAAAATTGCTTCTCATCTTGGCCTAGAAGAATTTATCCGGGTGACTTTAGGTCGAATCGGCGAGAAGGTGGTAGCGATCCCGTTAGCGCGCGGCGCCGGCGTGATCACCACGATGGTTCATGCCGACGGACTGATGCGGATTCCCAGTCTCGTCGAAGGACTCAACGCCGGCGATGAGGCTGAAGTGGAACTGCTCCGACCGATCACCGATATAGAGAACACGATTCTCTGTACCGGCAGCCACGATCTCGCCATCGGCGTGCTCGAAGACCAAATTAGGCGCAGCCATCCAGAATTGAAGATCGCCGCGACCAACGTCGGCAGTCTCGGCGGCTTGCTCGCGCTGCAGCGCGGCGAAACGCATATGGCGGGAACGCATCTGCTTGATCCGGAAACTGGCACTTACAATATTCCCGATATCCAGCGGACGATGCCTATGATTCCCGTGGTGCTGGTTCACGTCGCCCAACGGGAGCAGGGGATTCTTGTCGCCGCCGGCAATCCCAAGTCGATTCAAAGTCTGCGTGATCTCGCTCGCAACGGCGTTCGCTACGTCAATCGGCAACCCGGCTCCGGCACGCGCGTGTTGCTCGACTACCAGCTCAAAAAATTGCGCATCGATGCGGCGGCGATCGCCGGATATGAGCGCGAAGAGTTCACGCATATGGCTGTCGGCGTCGCCATCGCTAGTGGACTTGCCGACGCAGGGTTAGCGGTGCGCGCGGCGGCCATCGCTTTAGGCTTAGAATTTATTCCGGTCGCCAACGAAGAATACGATTTGCTCATAAGCCGCACGTTCTTCGACTCGGCGCGCGGCGCAGAGCTGGTCAAGACTATTTCCGCCGCCAGCTTCAAACAAGCGGTTGGCGCACTTGGCGGCTACGACACCGCCCAGGCCGGCATGATTCTCTATCGTCAATAGCAAATTGTTTTTCTGATCCGAGCCGACTTCATCCCGGATTGCGCGGCTGAATTTGAATCAGCGCAGCGCGATCCTCCGGTAGTGGAGTCAATCGTTTTCTGGCGCTGCGCGGCCAAGCGACAGCGTCGCACAGGCATTTCCACGTAGACATTGGAACCGTTTGCCATCCACGCAAAATGAGTTTGCCAAAGCACCGGATGTCTACACTATTCCACGCTCGCGGCATACCTGGCCAACGCCGCCACTTCAACTGCGACATCCGCTCTCGTCTGCCAACTTCTCCTGCACGCGCCTGATATTTACTTTTCAGCACGCAGTCGTGGTTCTGAGTGGCACTCCGATAACGCCTGCGTCGTCTCGATCTGTCCAATTTTGTACTTACGGTATCCTTTACGCATCATCGCATTCCCAGCTAAATCGAATACTTACCTATTCGTCTGGGTTGGCATCGGCATTGCGGAAGGCAACTTGTCGGAGCGACCCCTAATCATGGATCCGAGCCTTAATCAGATTCGATTGCTAACTCTAGCAGAGGCGGCGAGTGTGCTGCATGTCTCGACGCGAACGTTACAGCGCATGATTCGTAACCACGATCTGCCGGCGCGCAAAGTCGGCGGCCAATGGCGCTTGCGTGAAACCCTGCTAATTGAATGGATCGAGCGCCGCGGCGCACAGGCAATCCAAGTGAAGCCCAGCCAGACCGAATGAGGATGCTAGTCCTATTGTCGCCGCAACTGGGCAATGCGGCGATTTCGTTAGACGAAGGTTTCGCCAGCATCGATTAGCAATGCGAAAACCCGATAAATTTAAATTTATTACAACCGGCTCGTTTCTACTTCAACTGCGCCGCCGCTTGCTGATTATGATCTTGCTGGCGGTCTTGCCTATCTTCTGCATGCTTCTTTATCAAGCCAGGTTGGCGCGCGACGTCCAGGTCGGCGAGGTTCTCGAAGACGCTTGGACAACGGTGGAAAACGTTGCTATCCGCGAGGCCCGTTTCATCGATGCGGCAAAACAGGTTTTAACCTTGCTGGCGGATACAGTTGAGCTCATCGACGGCGACGCCACGCGCTGCCGGGTTTTTCTCAAGCAGGTCGCGGCACACAACAATATGTATGTCGATCTGGGCGTCGCCGACACTAACGGTGATGTCATTTGCCGCTTAAACGATAGCGCTGAAACCGATTTGAACCTAAGGAAGAAAAACTACTTTAATGCCGCCTTGGAGTCGCAGACTTTTGCCATCGGTGACTATCAAGAACATCAAAAACTGAACCGCAAGAGTCTCAACTTCGCGTATCCGATGGTAGACCCCGAAGGGCGAGTTGAGTCGGTGATCTTGGCCGCGTTGGACGTGCAATGGATAAGCCAGTTGGCCCAGGACAATAAACTCCAGCCAGGAGTCGCGCTCTCAATTCTCGATAGCAAAGGTACGGTGTTGGCGCGTTTTCCCGAACCGGAAAAATGGCGCGGCAAGCATTTTCCCGATGCGGCGCTGTTTGAAATGTTGCAATTGCGCAGTCAAACGGCGAAGGATTTGGTTGGACTCGACGGCGTGGAACGCTTCTATGCTTTCAAACCGCTCTCGCTGCCAAACGCGTTCGGACATATCTACGTGATGGTCGGCGTGCCGAAGGACGTCGCGTTTGGCGAGATCCATCAGCGCTTAGCGCGTAATTTGCTACTAGTACTTTTTGTCGCGCTGTCAGCCACAATTATCGCTTGGTTAATTGGCACTCAGTCGGTCATCGGTTTTGTTAGGTTACGCGCCGAAGCGGAAGAGGCGCGCGGCCAGCTCGCCGCCATCGTGCAATCGTCGGAGGACGCGATCATCGGTATGTCGCTGGATGGAATCATCACCAGTTGGAACGACGGCGCCGAGACCATGTTCGGTTACCAAGCTGATGAGGTCAAAGGCCGGTCGCTGGAACTGTTGAGTCTGCCGGATCGGCAAAGCGAGATTCCCGAACTGCTCGAGATCGTCAAGCTCGGCAACGGACTCAACCGATATGAAACGGAACGCGTACGCAAGGATGGCCGACGCCTCTATGTTTCAGCCTCCTTGTCGCCGATCCATGACGCTTATGGTTGTGTGGTCGGCGCGTCGACCATTGCCAGAGACATCACGCTGTTGCGTACGGGTGAAGACCAGTTGCAAGCGCACGCCGTTCGCTTAGAAACACTTCATCTCGTAGCGCAAGATTTGGCCGGTACGCTCTCCATGGACGAAATCCTGCCGCGCGCATTAGAACGCCTTGTGTCCGTCGGCGGCTTCAACTACGCCTTCGTGCATTTTTCGCAACCCGTTGCGGGTCGCCATTTTTTCGCTGCCAGCGCCGAGCCCCGATCGATGGCCGAACTGGATCAGCTATGGCAATGGCTCGGCGAGGATTTCGGCCAGTGCGTTGCGCAGTGTCGCAACCCCTGGTTCGTGGAAAATTTGGCGGCGGTGCCGGAATTCACTTCGCCTGGCCATGCCGACGCGCTCCGTTCGATGACCGTCTTACCGCTCGACTGCGGCAGTCAAGATCACGCTGCGTTGACACTGTTCGGTGCCCAAGTCCGAACGTTCAGTGCCGAGGACTCGCAGTATCTTCACGCGCTTTCGCGCCAAATCGGGCTGGCGATCGAGAATAGCCGGCTTTATGGCGCAACCGTGCAGGCCAATGGCGAACTACGCCGGGAGATCGACGAGCGCAAACGGGCGGAGCGGGCCTTAGCGGATTTTACCGCTATGGTTGTTCATGACGTGCGCTCGCCGCTGGCGAGCGTTATTTCCATCGGTGAATCGTTGCGCGACGGCTTATTCGGACCGGTGACCGAGCTGCAACAAAAATGGCTGTCAAAGATTCATGCCAACTGCCACAACTTAATTCATCATGTCAGCGATTTTCTCGATCTCTCGAAAATCGATGCCGGTAAGCTCCACCTGCTCAAAGCGCCGGTGGATTTTGCAGCACTGCTGCACAAGAGCTTGCAGGCCTATGCGCTCGAAGCCGATAAACGCGGCATTAGGTTTAACATTACGATCGAGGAAAACTTACCGACCACGGTCCTCGACTACCAGCGCATTGACCAGGTGTTGGAAAATCTCCTGAGCAACGCTTTTAAATTTACCGAAGCTGGGGATGCCATCGAGGTTAACGCGCGCGGCGACGAATCGTCAGGGGTGATGATTGCCGTTAAGGATACCGGCATGGGTATTCCGCAAAACGGCTTGGCGCACATGTTCGAACTCTACGGCCAAGTTGAAGGCGGTGCAAAATTCAGTCGCAAGGGGACCGGCTTGGGCCTGGCGATCTGCAAGAAAATCGTCGAAGCGCACGGTGGACGCATCTGGGTCGAGAGTGAATTGGGGAAAGGAAGCACCTTTTACTTTTCATTACCTGGAAGAGCCGACGAGCGCGACGAGCAATCGGCGACGACCTCGAGGCAAATACAGCCATGATCGTACTGGATCGAAGCAGTATCATCGGCCAAGACTCGATCATACCGGCATGAGGCCATGTTTTTTGCGCGGCCGCTCTTCTTTCTTAAAGCGCAAAACTTCCAAGCACTGAATTAGCCGCTTGCGGGTTTCCGCCGGACGGATTGCGGCCTGGGCAAATTGTTTTGCTAATGCTTCAAACGGACCGTTGAAGCGCTCCTGATACTCCGCGATCTTTTCGGCTCTAGTCTTGGCTGGGTCCGCCGACTGCTCGATTTCGCGCTTGTAGAGAACGTTGACCGCGCCACCGCCGCCCATCACCGCCAGTTCCACGCCCGGCCAAACCAATAGCTGGTCAGCGCCCATTTCACGAGTACAAAGCGCCTGCTTGGCGCCGCCGTAACCTTTGCGCAGTACCACGGTGATCTTGGGCACGGTCGCCTCGGCGTAGGCATAAAGCATTTTGGCGCCGTGGCGGATGATGCCTTTTTCTTCTTGCTGTTTGCCGGGGAAAAAGCCCGGCACATCCATCAGCGTGATGATCGGAATGTTGAAGGCATCGCAGAAACGAATAAAGCGTGCCGCTTTGTCCGACGCGTCGACATCCAAGCTGCCGGCGAGAAACATTGGCTGGTTGGCGACGAAGCCCACCGGATAGCCGTCGAGGCGGCCAAAGCCGATCACCAGATTGCGCGCGAACTTCGCTTTCAGCTCAAAAAAATCGCCGTCGTCGACGATGGCTTTGATCACTTGGACAATGTTATAGGCGCGCTTGGTGTCTTCGGGAACGATTTTTTCCAGTGTTTCGAGCGCGCGTGCCGGATCGTCTTTAGTTTCTTTGCGCGGCGGAAGTTGCTCGAAGTTCGCTGGCAGAAAGCCCATGAGCTTGCGAATCGCAGCCAGACACTCGTCGTCGTTCTTGGCGACCAGATCGGTGACGCCGGAAACTTCGGAGTGAATCTTGGCGCCGCCCAATTCTTCCATGGTCACCGTTTCGCCCAGCACTTCTTTGATCACCGCCGGACCGGTGATGAACATCTGACTGGTATTTTGTACTTGCAGAATGAAATCGGTCAGCGCCGGCGAGTAGGAGCCGACGCCGATGCAGGGGCCCATGATCGCCGAGATCTGCGGGACGCAACCCGAGGCGATGCTATTCTCAAAAAATATTTTGCCGATGGCTGAGGTGACGGTCAGGCCCTCTTGAATGCGCGCGCCGGCGGAGTCGTTGAGGCCGATCACCGGCACGCCGAGCTTGCGCGCGGTCTGAATCACGTAGGCGATTTTTTCCGCGTGGGCGCTGCCGACGCTACCGGCGAGCACCGAGCGGTCCTGCGAGTAGACATAGACCGGCCGGCCGTCGATTTTGCCGAAGCCGGTGACCACGCCGTCCGACGGCTGTCGTCTTTCCGCCATGCCGAAGTCGGTCGACTGGGTTTCCGCCAACATGAACTCTTCGACGAAACTCCCGTCGTCTAAAAGTTTGTCGACCCGTTCGCGCGCTGTTAAGTTACCTTGGTCGTGCAGCTTGGCGACGGTTTTGGGATCGCCGGCGATGACCTTTTGTTCTTGGCCGGAGAGTTTTTTTGCTAATTCTTCGCGTGATTGCGCCATGGTCGCACCTGCCTTATCCGCCGACGATACCCATGCCTTGCAACACTGAGAGCATCACGGCGGCGGCGATGACCGAGCCGATCTGACCACCGGCGTTGGCGCTCATGGCGTGCATGAGCAGATAACTTTTTTTGTTGTATTTTTGCCCCTCGGCTTGGACCACGCGGGCCGACATGGGAAACGCTGAAATGCCGGCGGCGCCGATCAACGGATTGATTTTACCGCCGGTGAGGGCACACATGGCTTTGCCGAACAGAATTCCGACCGCGGTGTCGAGGCTGATGGCGATGAAGCCGAGCAGTAGAACCAGCAGGGTCTGCGCTTTGAGAAATTTATCCGCTTCCATGGTCGCGCCGATGCACAAACCGAGCAGCAAGGTGACGATATTGGCGATCTCATTTTCCGAAGCGCTCTTTAAGCGTTCCACCACGCCGCATTCGCGCAGCAAGTTGCCGAGCATGACCGTGCCGATCAAGGGCGCGCCTTTGGGCGCGAGGATCGACGCGAAGATCGTCACCGCGATGGGGAAGACAATTCTGGTGGTTTTCGAGATCGGATCCAGTTTCGCCGCGCCCATGACGATTTGTCGTTCCTTCTCGGTGGTCAGGACGCGCATGATCGGCGGTTGAATCAGCGGCACCAAGGACATGTAAGAGTAGGCGGCAACCGAGACGGCGCCGAGCATGTGGGGAGCAAATTTCGAACTGACATAGATCGCCGTCGGCCCATCGCATGCGCCGATCACCGCGACTGCGACGGCGTCGAGTTTGTCGAAGCCCAGAGCCAAGGCGAGCAGCAGAGTAATAAAGATGCCGAACTGCCCGGCCGCGCCGAGCAGAATTATTTTCGGGTTCTGCAAGAGCGGTTGAAAGTCGGTCATGGCGCCTATGCCGATGAAGATCAACAGTGGAAATATTTCAGTGCGCACGCCGGCGTCGTAAAAGAAGCGCAGAAAGCCTCCTTCGGCCATCATGTTCGCCTCTGGGATATTGACCAAGATCGCGCCGAATCCGATGGGCACCAAAAGGAGCGGTTCGTAGCCTTTCTTAATGCCGAGATAAAGCAGCACACAAGCGGCTGCGATCATGATCACTTGGCCGATGCCGATGTTCATGACGCCGAGAAACAGACCCTGGATGCCATTAACGAGAGCAGACTCCATGCGGTGACGCTAGCCTTTCTTAGCTGCCGCGGGTTCGGGCTGGTGCGGGAAGATTTTCTTAATTAATAAAATGAGCAGGCTCAGCAGCCAAAGGACCAGCATGGTTCCGCCCATGCCGATCAACGCCAGCGTCCAGCCGAACGTCCATGTGTCCATCGGTTTTCCTCGAGTATGTAGCAGCGAACGGGTGAGACGGCTTGCGGGCCTATTCGATAATCGCGAGCGCTTGTTCGGCTTCCACGGCTTGACCGGCAGACACTTTGATTTCTTTGACAGTGCCACTTGCCGGTGCAACGATCGGGATCTCCATCTTCATCGCTTCCATGACGATCACGACGTCGTCCTCGTCCACGTGATCGCCAACGTTTTTTTCAATTTTCAAAATCTTGCCTACCATGGGGGCTTCAACGGTTGTCGCCAAGACGGTTACTCCTTCGGCCAGAATGTTACTTAGCCGCCATTTAGAAGAGTTTCCCCTTCAAAGTCAATGCACTATGCGATCCCTGTCAGAATTTTTGACGACCCTCTCGGGGCTTCGAATGCGATCGAGCCGGCGGTCGTAATCTTGCGTTTACCCAAGGTATACGATAAGTACGTGATAGATATTTCGGAGGAAAATTATGTCTAAACCGGCAACGCAGTTAGATGAGGTGATGGATAATATCCCCTACTATGACAAGTGGCAGCTGGGTGAAGGGATTCCCATCCTGAAAACCTTTTTCGTCCAGGACTTAAAAAAGGTCGAACTCAAACCTTGGGCGCGCATCGGTGGTAGCGGCGCGTTTATCAATATGGAAGGCGCGGAAGGCGCCACGGGCGCTTACGTCAGCGAGATTCCTGCTGGTAAGCAGCTCAATCCGATGAAGCATCTCTATGAGGATTTGCACTTCGTGCTCAAAGGACGCGGCGCAACGACGATTTGGAACGATAAGGGTGCCAAGCAAACGTTTGAATGGCATGACGGCAGTCTCTTCGCTTTGCCGCTTAATTGTACCTATCAGCACTTTAACGGTTCCGGCGACGAGCCGGCACGATTTTTCTCCGTCAACAGCGCGCCGATTGTCTTCAACTTGTTTCACAACGAGGATTTTGTTTTCCACACGCCGCGCGATTTCTCCGACCGCTTCGACGGCGATCCGGAATATTTTAGCGGCAAGGGCAAAGCCTATCCGGGCCGGGTTTGGGATACCAATTTCATCGCCGACGCGCGCAGTTTTGCGCTCGAAGATTGGGTTGAGCGTGGTGGCGGGGGAAAAAACGTCATGTTGGAGATGGCCAACGGCTCGATGGCGGCGCATATCTCGGAATTTCCCGTCGGCACTTACAAGAAAGCGCACCGCCACGGACCCGGTTTCAACGTCATCATCATCAAAGGCAAAGGCTTTTCGATGTTTTGGCGCCAGGGCGAAGAGCCCAAACGTTATGATTGGCAGGACGGTAGCGTTTTTACTCCGCCGGCAATGATGTGGCACCAGCACTTTAATACTGGCGCTACTGGGGCGCGCTATCTGCCGCCAAGACTGGGCGGCATCAAGTACAGTTTGGGCGAGGGCTTTGGCGATATCACCAAGGTCGACAAGGACGTAAAGGCGGGCGGCAATCAGATCGAGTATTTCGACGAGAATCCAAATATCCGCAAGATGTTCGAAGAAGAGCTGGCCAAGTCCGGCACGACGACTAAGATGAATCCGGATTTTTACAAGCGGCCAGCCTAAGCCTAATCAAAGTTTATTTCTTCAACGCCCTGCACGGTCTCGCACCGTGCGGGGCATTTTTTTTGAGGATTGCCGTAAAAATCTGTTGCCATTTCTGCTGCACTGACTTTTTCTCATTGCCCTTGACACGTGGTTCTTGGCGGCAGTATGTTCGCCCCTTCTCTCGGAGGGGCCCTTGTGGAGTGCGCACACAAAAGATGGGTTTTCGGCCATCGAACTGCTTACCGGCGTGGCCATCATGGGGATGGTGGTCGCCATGGCTCTACCCAACTGGCGCGGCTGGTTTTCGTATTACTCGCTAAACAATTCGACCCGCCAGGTGCAGTCTGAACTGCACGAGATCAAGATGCGTGCGGCCGCCGAAAACATCGGTTATCAATTCGCCTATTTGCAGAGCGCCAATGCCTATACGATTCAACGCGATGGCAAGACGCTGGTGAGCAAGCCATTAGCCGACGGAACCACGATTGCAAAAGCGGGAACGATTTCGTTCTCACCGCGCGGTACGGCGAGCGCCAATCGGGTGCGGCTAGGTAGCGCCGATGGCAAGTGCCGGCAGATCGTTGTCAGCGCCACTGGCCGGGTGCGGGTTTGCACGCCTAACAACTGCGCACTGGATTGTTAGCCATGACATTGCAAAGAAGATTCTGCGGAGGACAAGCCGGCTTTACGTTCAACGAACTTTTAGTGGCGATGAATATCGTCGTCGTCGCGGTGTTTGGATACTCGCTCAGCAGCTTCGACGTGCTACGACGCCAAACCGTCGGCGACCACTCGACGGTCGCCATCCACTTAGCTCAGGACAAGATTGAAGAATTACTGGCGCGTAAAAATTTACCGGATGGCGATCTTTGCCCGAGCGGCGGCGACCACGGTATCTCGCCGACGGGCAAAGCTCCGGGAATTTTCGATCGCTGCTGGCGAGTGATGCCATCGGCACTCGGAGGTGACCTCAAACAGCTCGATGTTACGGTATCGTGGCGCGATCACAGCGCTCATCAAGTGACGCTATCATCGTTAAGGTATAGCGGCGAGTAATGATGAGCCGACGATTTCGCGCGAACGCCGGCGTGACGCTCATCGAACAGCTGGTCGCGTTGTTGCTCGGCTCGGTGATGATTACATCTTTGTACGGCTATTTTCGTAGCAATCTCTATCAACTCATGGCTGTTGAAACCAAGACCGGGACTTTGGAGGATGCTCGCGGCGCGTTGGACATCATGCTGCGCGAACTCAAAAACGCCGGTTCGTGGGAAGGCGGCAGCGCGCCAGTCGAAGCCGGCGGCGTCGACGATCCGGATCAAGACGCCGATAGCGTCTGCAATCGGGTTTACGCGGCTGGGGCCGGCTTGATTCACGTGCAAATGGATCTCAACGGCAATGGCAATTGCGCCGACCTCGAACCGCGCGAGAGTATTCGCTACGAGCTTACCGGTCCGACGTCGACTTGCCCCGGCGCACAGATCATTCGGCGCAATGGCGATTGCTTGGTGGCGAACGTGGTACCATCGAGCGCGGGGAAGCTGTTCAGTTACTACGATGCTGACGGTAACGACCTCGGCAACGCGCCGCCAGCTGCGGCGATTAAGCTTGTTCGGATCGCCTTCGCCGTTCAAGTCAAAAATCCTGACCCACGATTCGGCGGCAACTTGACCTCGATGTTGTCGAGTAGCGTAGAGTTTCGTAACTAGCGAGCGTGGCGATGCATCCTGGCTTTAACCGTCGGCTTGGTGAGCAGGGCATAATCCTTTTCACCTCCCTGGCGATCCTTTCGATTCTGCTAACGGTGGGTATCGCCAGCCGGGTCATGGTGCGCAACGACTATCGCATTTTGACCAACCTGCGCAGCGGCACTGAAACTTTTTATATCGCGGCGGCCGGCTTGGAATGGAGCAAGCATGAAATTGCCCGCACTGTGGCATTTCCTCCGGCGCCGGCCAACCGGACGGAAAGTTTTGCCGCAGGAGACTTCGCGGTTTCGTTTTTGCCTTCGGTGGTCACAAGCCCGCTGAAAGCGCAAATTGTGGTTCGTTCCGTCGGCACACTCGGATCATCTTCGCACACTCTCCAGGCGCAGCTAACTAAAAGCTACGATCTTGCCGATAGCGCTATCGCTCTGCGTGGCAATCCCGCTGGAGTGAATCTCAGTGGTAGTGGGATTTTCATCTCAGGCGTCGACCGTGATCCGTCAACCGGGCTGGGCGTGGCTGGTGCAAGCCCACGGGCGGGGATTTCGGCTGTGGGTCAATCGATGATTGATTTAGTCAATCAAGCAGCGGTCACGATATCGCCTCAGTCTATTGATAGCGCAAGCAGTGAACCGGCGATCACTCAGAGCGAACATCTGCCAGCGAGTGTTGTGGCCCAGCTCGCCAACGATCTTTGTAGCCAGGCTTCGGCAATTCAAAGCGCAGTGCCGCTGACCGGATCGTTAATTTATGAAAATCAAACCTGGGGGAGCGCAAGCCTGCCGCAGCTTCGCTGTATCGATGGATTGGCATCGACTGGCGATAGCGTAACGCTGGCGGGAACCATGAGCGGAGCGGGCATTCTCATCGTTAAAAATGCTGACTTAATTCTGACTGGCAGTTTACGCTGGGAGGGGATGGTAATTGTTACCGGCAACGAGATCAGTCTCAAGGTGACGGGTTCGAGTTCCAAAGAGATCCTTGGCGGTGTGATTCTGAACGAAAGCGGCACTCCAGGCATTAATAAGGCGATTTTGGATATTCAAGGCACCTTCCAGTTACTTTTTAGCCGACAATCTCTATCTCAAGCCGCGACGCTAATCCCAACGTCCATTCTCAATCAAACTTACGACGCGTTGCCCGCGCTAATTACCCAGAATTACTGGCGAAGCGTCACTCCTTGAGTATTTTCAGCGAAATCCGTAATTTACATTGCGCGACTAAGATGGTAAATTTGGCAACTGCCGTTGAGATGAGCGAAATCGATTAAGTTTTGGCTATTAGGACTTGAGAGATTAGACAGGTTGTGACCAGGTGATCGTGGCGCGAGAGGGAGTGAGCATGGATACAAAGAAAACCATAATGGTCGTTGACGATAACCCGGACATCATCACCATCGTCAAAACCATTTTGGAAGGGCGCGGTTACACGGTCTTCAGCGCTTCAAGTGGTCCCGAGCTCCTCAACATGCTGCCCGACCATAAATCCGACTTGATCATCTTGGACATTATGATGCCTGAGATGGACGGTCTCGAAGTGCTCACCCGGCTCAAAGGTAAAACCGAAACCGCGACCATTCCCGTGATCCTGCTCACCGCGAAGGTACAGTACGAAGATGTGTTAGGCGGCTATAAGCTAGGCGCCGACTATTACATCACCAAACCTTTTACCAGCACCCAGCTGGTTAACGGTATCAATTTGCTACTCGGCGAGGCCAAAGCCTAATCGGGTCGCCACAGGTTCTTCTCCGTAGCTTGCCTGAGTTCGCCGCCGGTTGGTTTTCGCGATTTGCATCTTCCCTCGGTTTTCTTCATTCTCATTTATAATGATTCGGTTCGTTAGCTTTGAAGGCGGCGACGGCACCGGCAAGAGCACGCAGATTCGCGCCCTGGAAAATTACCTGATCCGCCGCGGGCGCTCGTGCGTGGTCACCTGCGAGCCGGGCGGAACGTCGCTGGGCAAACTGATTCGCCAAGTGCTCTTGGAAGTCGGCGACCATGAGATCGCGCCGTCTACCGAACTGTTTCTTTATCTGGCTGACCGGGCGCAGCACGTGCGCGAAGTCATTAAACCCGCGGTTGACGCTGGCAAGATCGTTCTCTGCGATCGCTTTACCGATTCGACGGTGGCTTATCAGGGATATGGCCGCGGCTTCGATGTCAAAATCTTGCGCCAGTTTAACGAGATCGCGGATGATGGTGTAAGACCTGATTTGACGTTCTTACTGGATTGTCCGGTGGCGCTCGGGCTGGCGCGTACGAATCAGCGGGGAAGCGTGGCCGGACAGCCGCGCCAAGACCGCTTTGAGCGTGAGAAAATCGAGTTTCACGAAAAAATACGCGCCGGCTTTCTCACCATGGCGCGCGCCGAGCCGGCGCGCTTCCGAGTCATTGACGGCGCGCAAGCGGTTGAACCAGTAACCCGTGATATTCAAAAAATCGTCGACGAGGAAGTCTTTTAATGGGTTTCGCAGACATAGTTGGGCAGGACAAACCGTTAGCCGCCTTGCGTGCGGCTTTCGCCAATGGGCGGCTGCACCACGCTTATTTATTTTTCGGCCCTGAAGGAGTCGGCAAACACACTGCCGCCGTAGCGTTTGCCAAGGCGATTCACTGTTCCGAGCTGAGCAACAATTTTTGCGGCGGCTGCACCAATTGCAAGAGGATTGCCGACAGCAACCATCCCGACGTGCGCGTGATCGAACCGCTATCTGGTAAGAAAGAAATCAGCATCGCGCAGATTCGCGAGCTGGAGCGCGAGCTCAACTATCGGTCCTTTACCGGCAAACGCAAGGTCGCGATCATCGATCCAGCCACGCTGATGAATTTATCGTCGCAAAACGCGCTTTTGAAAACTCTCGAGGAGCCGCCCGCGGATTGCTTGATCATTCTGATCGCGCCCAATTCGGGTGGCCTCTTGCCGACTCTGCGTTCAAGGTGTCTACGCCTCGCCTTCGCGCCCCTGGCGCGCCAAGAGGTCGCCGCCTACTTAGTGACGCGCCACGGCATGAACAGTACCGATGCCGAGTTCGTCGCGGCGCTTGGTATGGGTAGCATCGGCGCAGCGTTGAGTTTGGAAAAAGACGATCTGAGCGAAAAACGGCGGATCTGGAGTGGCATGTTAAGCTCCTTGAAAGGCAGAGACTATCATGGCGCGATGATCGCCGCCGAGGCGCTGGCGAGCAATCGTGACGATGCGCTTAAATTTCTCAAATGGGCGCAAAGCTGGTATCGGGATTTGTTGATCCACGCGATCGATAATCATTCAGATGATTTGGTAAACTTGGATATGCGCGACCAAATTGCCCAACAATCCGCCGGCGATAACGTCGAACGCAATCTGCGGGCATTTTCCCAATGCGCTGGCGCCGCCGCGCGCATTCAGCGCAATCTCAATCGCCGCATGGTGTTGGAGAAGTTTCTTTTTGGCGTGGTCGGAGGGCGCTGATGGAAACGATTTACCTCACCACGCCGCTCTACTATGTCAATGCCGAGCCCCATCTCGGCCACACGTACACGACCGTCGTTGCCGATACGTTGAAGCGTTATTACCGTTCGATCGGCTACGACGCGTTTTTGCTCACCGGCACCGATGAGCATGGCGACAAGATCGCACAGGCGGCCGCGGCCAACGGCACGGCGCCCAAAGAGTACGCCGACCGGGTCAGCGATCTGTTTCGCTCCACTTGGGACAGCTTGCGGCATCGCCTACGACCATTTCATCCGCACGACGGATTCGTATCATCAGGATTTCGTTCAAAGCGTGCTGCAGAAAATTTACGATGCCGGTGACATTTATTTCGGCGAGTACGGCGGATTTTACTGCTACGGCTGCGAACGTTTCTATACCGAAAAGGAGCTGGTCGACGGCAAGTGTCCCGACCATCAGACAGCGCCGGAATTTATCAGCGAAAAAAACTATTTTTTTCGCATGAGCAAGTATCAGCAGCAGCTGATCGATGCGATACAAGAGCAAGCCGGATCTCATTCGGCCGGAACGTTACCGCACGGAAGTCTTGGCATTTCTCGCGCGAGCCGCTCGAAGATCTTTGCATCTCGCGGCCCGACCAGCCGGTTACAGTGGGGCATTCCGCTGCCCTTCGACTCTAACTACGTTACTTATGTTTGGTTCGACGCGCTGCTCAATTACGTCAGCGCGCTGGAACACCGCGGCGGCGATTCTGTTGCCAGCGCTTTTGGCCCAAGGCGCAATCATCTGATCGCCAAGGACATCCTCAAACCGCATGGGATTTATTGGCCGACGATGCTGATGGCCGCCGGTTTGCCGCTCTACGATCATCTAAACGTGCACGGCTACTGGATGATGGATTCCGGAAAAATGTCGAAGAGTTTGGGCAACGTGGTTCGGCCGCTGGAAATGAAAGCGCGCTTCGGCATGGATGCGTTTCGCTATTTTCTCTTGCGCGAAATGGCCTTCGGCCAAGACGCGAAGTTTTCCGAGGAAGCCTTGGTCACGCGGATCAACGCCGATCTGGCCAACAATCTGGGCAATTTGGTCAGCCGGGCGTTGGCGATGCAGCAAAAATATTTTGCCGGCGTGGTGCAGCCGCTGAGCTCAAACTGGGCGGCAGAAGATGCGGAATTGCGTGACAAGTTTGCCCAGGCGGAGAATGAACTCAAGGGCTACATGCAGGAACTGCAATTTCATCGCGCCCTCGAGGCCGTCTGGTCGGCGCTCGATCACGCCAACCGTTACATTGTGCAAACCGCGCCGTTCACGCTGATTAAAGATCCGAGAAAAAAGCGCGCGTCGGCGAAGTGCTGCATCACCTGCTAGAAGCTGTTCGAACGTTGTCTCGCGTGCTCGCGCCGTTCATGCCGGAAACTGTGCTCCAGCTACGCGACTTGCTCGCCCTTGGTGATGATGATTGAATGCGCCTTGGGGCCAGGATTCGCCGTCGGTCATAAGGTCAACCCGCCGATAGCTTTATTCTCGCGCATAATCATACCGGGGACTGCTGAGCTAAAGTTGGAACTAATTCACCTAAAGTTTTGTGACGCACTGAGACCGACCCAAGAACCAGCTACTCCAGTTAGCATGCTGATCGACAGCCACGCTCATATCCAGGGCAAAGAATACGCCGGTGAAACCGAGGCCGTGATTGCGCGCGCAGCGCGAAGCCGGCGTCGAGACGATCATCGCCGTCGGCGGCGCCGGCGATATGTCGAGCAACAACCGAAGCGGTGGCTTTGGCGGCTCAGTTCGAAAATGTATATGCCACCGTCGGCATGCATCCCCATGACGCCAAAGATGTCGGCGTGGACGAACTGAAGTCGCTCAGGGAATTGGCTTCGAGCCCGAAAGTTGTTGCGGTCGGCGAGACCGGCCTGGACTATTATTACAATCACTCGCCGCATGAAGTGCAGCGGCGGGTTTTCGCTCAATTCATCCACATGGCGCGCGAAACGGAGTTGCCGATCGTCGTCCACGAGCGCGACGCGGCCAAGCAAGCCGAGGACTTGCTACGCAGCGAAGGAGCGGGGAAACTGCGCGGTGTCATTCATTGCTTCACCGGCAACTACGAAGCGGCGTCGGCTTATCTTGACCTGGGATTTTATCTTTCTTTCACCGGCATCATTACTTTCAAAAATGCCGAACCCTTGCGCGAGGTTGTGCGCAAAGTGCCGCTGGAAAGAATCTTCGTTGAAACTGACTCGCCTTATCTTACGCCAGTTCCCCATCGCGGCAAACGCAACGAGCCCGCCTACGTGCGCTTCGTTGCCGAGACCATCGCTAAAGTGAAAGGCCTTGAATTGGAGGAGGTGGCGCGAGTGACCTCAGAGAACGTCAAAGATCTTTTTCGTATTTGACCAGTCGATCTAACGGTCGTATGCTCACCGAGTAAAGTTGACCACGCGCAAAAAGCTCGTTAAGGAGTATTATCATGAAGGGTAAGCACCTGAAATTATCAAAGTCTTGAACGAAGTGCTGCGCAAAGAGCTCACCGGCATCAATCAATACTTCATTCACTCCAAGATGTGCAAAAACTGGGGCTACACTGTGCTCGCGGAGCACGCCTGGAATGAATCGATTGACGAAATGAAACATGCTGATCAACTCATTGAACGGATTCTTTTTCTAGAGGGCGTGCCCAATCTCTCAGCTTACGACAAAATCTCCGTCGGGTCGACCGTCAAGCAGCAATTGGATAACGATCTGGGACTTGAACAAGCGGCTTTGACGGTTCTCAAGCCGGGAATAAAAGCCTGCCTCGACGCTCACGACGACGCGACCCGGGAGCTGCTCGAACACATTGTGGTCGACGAAGAGCGCCACATCGACTGGATTGAAACCCAGAACACCAGATTAAAGAAGTCGGCTACGAGAACTACCTGGCGCAGCAGATTTTTAAGAAAAGTTAGCTACGCTAATTCTTACTTTCTCTTCCACCATTCCCGCGCTTCCCAGGATTTGATCCCGGGATCTGGGCATCCACGGGTTATGAATAGCGTGGATAAGCGGAACGATTCCGCGCATAACTGATAGCACAAGAGTCTGTCCTCGGATTTATTCCGAGGATGGATGGCCGGATCAAGTCCGGCCATGACGAATGAGGAAGACGAAGCGTCAGAATTCCTTCCTCGCGTCTTAATCCTCAATCCTCGTGGCTCACGCCACAATCCTCACGCAGCGCGCTTCCTCTCGTTCTCATCGTCCGTGTTTTTCCACCAGAAGACGACGCCGGCGATGCTCAGCGTGGCCACAAGGCCCATTTAATTTCGAGGATAAGAGACGCGTAGAATGGCGTGATCCGATTTCATCGGAGCATTGTTGGCGCGATCACGGCTTTGCTTCGCTTGCCGGCGCTTTGACTTTCACGGTGGCAATTACGCCCACCTCGCGCGCGACGATCTTGCCGTCGGCATCGAGATTGAGATTCGCTTGGATGTTGACAAGGGTATTCATCGCTCACCTATCGATCAAAATAGTCAGCGTTTGTCGGTCCAACGAATGCCGCTTTGTTGCACGAACGACAGCGACGAGATGTGACGCGTGCGATTGAACTTTTCCTCGCCGCTGCCGCCGGGCTTCTCGTGGAAGTGAGTGACTTCCAATACATACCGTCCGGCCCAGGGCGTCGGCATAGTCACCCGCCCTTGCTCGTCGGTGACTAAAGGTTTTTCCCATTTGGAAGGGCCGATGATCGTGATCTCGGCCTTTGGCAGAGGCGCGCCGAGAAAAACTAGAACAATAGTATTGCTGTTCGCTGCCGTCGGCACCAGCTCTAAATCGAGCCTCGCGGCGGTTTCCGATCGCCCGGCTTTGGCATAATAATCGTTTTCGTTGCGCCGCCTTTTTCTTTGTCTTCGCGCGGCGGAATGCCACTTTCCACGAAGCGCACGTCGCCGCGGCCTTTTGCTGTTGATCTTCGAGATTATTTTCGTTTCGCTTTACCTGCAGCGGTTCGTTGCTTGTGCCGAGAAACACGCGCGGCGCTTTGAAGCGGTCGAGCAGGCCGCCGGTTTTTTCGCGGATGTCGTCGATCCATTCGCCGAAATAGGCGCGCGCCGGGCCGTTGCCGTCGCGTTCGAGCCAGAGAAAATGCGCGTGAGCGGTTTCGCTCAACGCCATGAGTAAAACCGCGATGACAATCAATTGCACCATTGTAGTTCTCCTTTTACGCCGATGCGGAATGGTTCTGCTCCTGCCGCAACGTGGCGAGCACGCCCTCGATCCAGCGTCCGGCTTGGTCATCGTAATCCACGTCGCAATCGACGCGCGGATAGATTCGGATGGCGCCGTGGCGCTCAAGGGCGGCATCGAAGTCACGGCCGCACTTGCAGAAGTGATCATAGGTGGTGTTGCCGAGTGCCAGTACGGAATATTTTACGCCGGTCAAATCTAGGCCGTTGCCTTGCACGATGGCTTGCCAAAACGGCGCTGCGTCGTCGGGCGGTTCGCCGTCGCCGTAGGTGCTCGCCACGACCAGGACGCAGTTCGCTTGCTTGAGTACGTCCGGTTGACAGTGAGCCATATCGCTAACACGTGCAGTGAGTCCGGTCGGGCGCAGTGCGTTGGCCAATTTCTTGGCGAGCGCCTCGGAGTTGCCGGTGACGGTGCCGTAAAGAATCAACACCGACTCGCCGTTGAACGGCGCCGTCGCTCGCTCGCGCGCGAGATCCTGCACCGCGCGGGCGTGACCGTTGGCACCGTTGGGCGCGACGGTTTGGGCTTCGCTCAATGAGTATGCGAGTCCGCCATCAACGCTTTCGGTCTCGGGCTGATGTGGATTGGGAAAATTGATTTGATCGGTATTTGCATTCATCACTGACTCCTCAACAGTAAATTCTTTCGGTGTGCGGCGCCAAGAACGAAAGCGGCGCCAGGCCATGGCCAACCCGGTCCAGACGAGAAAACAACCGCCGAGAGAAGCGAGTCCGGCGACGGTCTGGCCGATAAATCCAAACGCTTCGCCGGTATGAAGCGCGCGCACCCAAGTGCGCAATTTTCGCCCTGTGCTGTTGTTGGCATAGGGTTCCCATTTCACCACGTCTCCGGTGGTGCGATTGAGCGTGAGTTGTGAGCGCTCGAAACGATGAAAGGCATCGGGCCCCTGGATCGAAACGGTGACCGGTCCATCGCCGCGCGGTGGTAAGCGCAACATGATCATCTCCCAACCGGGGACCTGCTCTTGTGCGCGCGTCAATAAAACATCGAAGCTCGCGGCTGAGGCGGCCGCGCGCGCTTCGCCGCGTTGATCGCGTGCCCGCGCTTCCTGAGCAACGAGAGCCCGCCGGGCCCTTCGGACCGGCGCGGCGGTTCGCTGCCCGTAAGCGTATACAACAAATCATTTGCCCACGGATAAGACATGACTGCGGCCGTCAGCGTGAGCACGACCAGCACCGATGAAGACCAAAATCCGATGACGTTGTGCCAGTTCCAGTCGCGCGCTTTGCCGCGCAAGCGAGGGCTGAACAGCAGGCTCATTTTCAATCCGCGCCATTGCCAGCTGCGCGGCCACCAAAGGTAGACTCCGGTAACGGCGAGCCAGAAAAACGCCAAATTGCATGCGCCGGTAATCGCACGAGCGGTGGCGCGGCCTTCTCCTTCGGTGCCAAGCCAGCGGTGCCAATCGACGACGCCGCGCATGAAATTGTAAGTGGCTGACTGACCTCCCAAAAACTCGCCGTTGTAGGGATTTACGAAAACAGTATTCTCGCGGCCCAGATTGACCGCCACCGAGGCAGCTGGATCGGCCTTCACCATGATCATTGCCGGGCGCGCCTTAGGATTCGCGGCGCGCACTTTAGCGATCAACTCGTCGTAACCCAAACGCTTGCCGTCGGTGGACGGAATCACTCGCCGCGTGTCGCGCTCGATAAATTCCGTGATCTGCGCTTCGTACATCAGGATTACGCCGGTGAACGACATGATGAAAATCACCAAACCGCCGACCACGCCGGCGAGCAGGTGGCTCCAGAAGATTATTTTGTGCAGCAGTTTCATGGTCGGCATTCTCCGTCTCGGTTTAACCTGCGATGCGGCTCTTAAGCTCGCCAAATTCCGCGCGCAGCCAGTCGCGCAAGATGTCTTTTTCGTATCTCACGTAGTCTTCTCTCGGGTAAACGCTGCGTAATTGGTAATTGATGTCGGTGATGTCGCGTTTGCCGGTTTTAATCACCTTCATCGCGCTATCGACGACCTCGAACTCAAGCGCGATGCGTGGCGGGTAGAGACCTTTGTTTATGCGCACTTGTTCCGCTTGTGGACCGCGAAACAATTCGAAGTCGCCGGCCAGATCGACGTTGGTAATCCGGATGTTCAGTTGCATGTTTTCGGGCACGTAGCGCGCGCCGGCCTCGATCAGAAATTTTTCCAGCTCGCGCAGAACTCCCGAAGAAGTCGGCTCCAATTCAGCGCGGCGCGCGTCGGTGAACTTCTCCGGTTCGATGAAGGCGACGGAAACGCGCGAAGGCGATTGATCCAACGGCGCGGTGGTGGTGCAGCCGGCAACCAGCAAGGGGCCAACTACCGAGATTATTTTCAATCGCAGATTCAGGTCACACCTCGGCAAAACGCCGCAGCAAATTGTGATAACAGTTCGTCAGCTCCACGACGGCGCCGTGATGAGGTATCGTCTGATTGACCTTATTGATCGCCATATCGAGATCGAAGAGCAATGTTCTTTGACCGTCGTCGCGCACCATGCTCTGTGCCCAGAAAAACGATGCGAGGCGTACGCCGCGGGTCACCGGGTTCACATGGTGCAGGCTGCTCGCCGGGTAGACGACCATGTCGCCGGCGGGAAGCTTTGCGGCGTGGGCGCCGTAAACGTCGTCGATCACCAACTCGCCACCGTCGTAGTCTTCCGGCGCGCTGAGAAACAGCGTCGCCGAGATGTCGGTACGAATGCGATAGGACGTGCCGGGGATCTGCCGAATCGAATTATCCAGATGCGCGCCGAACTTTTCGCCGCCTTCATAGCGATTGAACAGCGGCGGAAAGACCCGCAGCGGCAAGGCCGCTGTAATAAACAGTGGGCTGCGCTCGAGGGCCGCCACAACGATGTCGCCGAGCTCCCGCGCCTCCGGACTATTCTCCGACAACTGGCGATTGTCCTTTACCACGGCCGACTGATACCCAGCGGTGACCCGGCCGTCGACCCAGCTCGCGCGATTCATCACTTCGCGGCAGCGCGCGATCTGGTCAGAGTTAAGCACATTGGGAACCTGGACGATCATTCTTGTAAAAATCCCTAGAAGTTGAAACTCGCGCTGCCGAGAATCGTGCGCCCGGCAGCCGGCACGGCTTTCGATCCAGAGATGCTATCGAAATAGAGCTGGTTCGTGAGATTGATCGCGTTGACCCGCAGCTGAATATTTTTTGTGATCTGATAGGCGACCGTCGAATCCCAACGGACGAAACCAGGCACTCGGTTGGCGTTGGCATTGTTCGAGTAGCGACTGCCGACGTATGTCGGGCCACCGCCGACCTGCCATTTCTCGAGGAAGTCGTAGGTGGTCCAAAGGGTCGCGCTGTGTTTGGGAACGTTTTGGATTTCGTTTCCAATATTAGCGGTGACGGTATCTTTGAGAATTTCTGTATCGAGGAACGTATATCCGCCGAATACATTCAATCCGGGAAGCACACGGCCCGTTGCGCCAATTTCGAAGCCCTGCGAACGCTGTTTACCCGTCACTACGTTCGGCAAGGTATCGTCAAGCGGGTTTGGCGTGCGTGCGTTGGTCTTATCGATTCGGAATACCGCACTCTGAAGATTGAGCGCGCCTTCGAAGAATTCGATCTTTGCGCCGACTTCAAAAATCCGATTCTTTTCCGGGGGCGTGCCGTTGGTGGCGGGGCTCAGCGCAATGCCTTCGGCGGAAGGGTTGAACGAAGTGCCGTAGGAGAAATAATAACTTTGGGATGGCGTAGGATGGAAAACCAATCCGCCTCGATAACTCCACGCCTTGTCGACCTGTTTTCGCCTGTCATCAAGGAAGTCATCCTTGACGTCGGTATCGAAGTAGTCCCAGCGGACGCCGCCGACGATGTCAAAATATTGATTCAACTTGATCTGATCCGCGGCAAAGTAGCCAAAGCCGATAGCGCGCGTGTCGGAATCTGCAGCTAGCACCTTCGGGTTCGGTAATGCGTTGTTGTTGGGATGGTTTATGGTTGTATTAGGTCCGGTACTCGCCCAGCGTACGAGATCGAAAGTTTCGCGAGATACTTCGAGGCCCGTGGTAGCAGTATGTTTGAAGCCAAACGTGTCAAACTTGGCGGTTAGATCCGTTTGGTTGCTGAGAATGCTTTCCTGAGTGTCGCGTTGAGGCCGGCTTCGGGTAATCGTGTTGGGAAGAACGACGGTAGCGTTAGTTACCGCCGAATCCCGGTCAACGTGGCTGTACCGCAGCGTGTTCCGCAGGTTGAATATGTCATTGAAGCGGTGATCCAACCGGAGCGTACCGACGTTTACCAACGTCTTTTCATGATCCTCTTTGGTCAACCCATAAAAGGTGTCGCGATCGGTGCGCAGTGGCGCGCCATTTATGTAAGGAAAACCGTAATCCGGAATATTGTCTTCGTGTTGGAGCAGGTAGCTCAAAGTAATCTGTGTCGGCGTTCCGAGACCGAAGGCGATCGACGGCGCAAAACCCTGCCTTCTGAGTTCGATCTTGTCACGTCCCACGACATCATCACCGTGCGCCATGAGATTGATACGGAGGGCGGCGTTGGGCAGCACTTGCGAGAGCGGTTGGTTGACATCGACAGTGCCGCGGAAGAGCGGGCCGGCTCCGCCGCTGAAAATACCGTTGTAACTGGGGTCGAGGCGGAGACCTTTGCTGACCTGGTTGATAATGCCGCCGGTAGAGCCGCGGCCAAAGAAAGTCGACGAAGGTCCCTTTAATACTTCGACTGCATCGAAGTTAAAAGAATCACGAAAATAGGAGCCGGAATCACGCACGCCATCGATGAACATATCGTTGCGTGCGTTGAACCCGCGCAGGATGAAAACATCACCTTGAGCACCGCCGCCTTCGCCGGCTGTGGCGGTAATTCCAGGCACGTTGCGCAGCGCATCGCGTAATGTTGTGCCGGCTTGTTCTTGGATGAGTTTCTCCGGCACGATAGTGATCGATTGCGGGGTGTCTTTCAGCGGTACCGGGAACTTGGATAGAGAGGATTCGGGCACAACGTAGGAGTTGCCCTGGTCTTCCACCACCACCGGCGGCAGGTCGAACGTCTCTTCTTTCTTCGGCTCCGCGGCGAAAGCGTTGCTGGCTAGTGCGAAAGAAAAAGCTACCGCCCGGCCGACGCCTTCGCCCGCCGCAAGACAGATTTTTTGCAAAGCTGTCTTGTGCCGTTTTCTTTCATCCGCGCGTTTCTGTTGTCGACTCATGCGTTCCTCCAAGGGAGCTAATGTTTTCGCTGGCTGGCATGAGTCGGCTCATATGCTGGCTGGCTGGTTTGATTAAAATTATTTCGTCAAGATTAGTTTGCCGTTTCTGGTGATGCGCAAGTTGTACTCCTCGTTTTGGTGCACGATGACGATCTCGCTACCGCCTTGAAAAAGATGATTGCTTTCGATGCGCGGCTTTTTTCCGTTGGATGCGGCTACAGCCGCAGTGGTCGATCGTTTAGCCGTGTGATTCACAAGCGTTTGTCCCATTGGATTTCCTAGTGTAGCTCGAACTTCACCGGCAGCATCACCCAGACCGACACTGCGTCCTTACCGCGCCGCGCCGGTTCGAAGAGCCACTTCTTGACCGCATCCACTGCGGCGAAATCAAGATCGCGAAAACCGGCGGACTGTTCGACAAGCACATCGCCAACCCGACCGTTCTCAAGCACGCGCACGCGTAGCGTTGTTACGCCTTGAGCACCAGCTCGCTTGGCCGACTCCGGATAGCGCGGCTTGACTTGATAGCCACCGAGTGGCCGAGCCATGCCCGAGAGTGCTTCTCCGCCGCCAACGCCTCCGCCGGTGCCGTCACCTTTAATACCTCTACCCAATCCAGCTGACCCTTTTCCGCCGCCACCGCCTTCGACGCCGCTGCCGCCAACGACCCCGACATCGCCGTTACCGAAGAGACTGCCTGCGCCGGCGGCGCTGCCTTCAGCCTCTGCGACACGACTGCCGGCATTCCAGCCGGCGTTGCTGTCGCCGGCCTTGTCCGGCAATGATGCAAGCTGCGGGGTTTCTTCGCGCGGTTTCTCTGGTTTAACTTCGTCCTTAGTGTTGCCCGTCGGCGCTACGAAACTTTTTTCCAATACCGGCTTGGATAGTAATTTGGGCGCGGAAATATTTTTCCGCTGGGGATTTGGCGCCGAAGGCAGCGGCGCGACCACGACTTTCTCGGGTTGCTCGATGTTAGGAACGTCAACCAGTTCGATGGGAACTGTGATCGGCTTGAGCGGCTTTGTGTGCATGATCAGCGCTGCCAGTGGAATCAGGCTCAAGTGAATCAACGATGAGACGGTAAATGACGACACGAGCCACTGATGGTTCATCGCTTTGGCTCCCTTGGCTTTACGGCAATCGCAAGTTTGGCCACGTTGGCGTCTGCGGGCGACATCCATGATTTCAACAACGCGCCCGTGCTCGACGCCGTCGTCGGCGTTGATGACCACTAGGAGATCGGGGTTCTTGGCAATTTTTTGGCGCAGCAAATCGTTCAATGCCGATTTATCGACCGCCTGTTTGTCGAGAAAAATCTGCGCTTCTCTGGTGATCGATACCGCGGCGCTTTCGGCTGGGGCTTGTTGGCCGGATGCCGCTTTGGGCAGATTAACCGGCACGCCTTTGAATTGAGACATCGATAAAGTCGAAATCATAAAAAAGACCAAAGAAAAAAATCGTGTCGATCATCGGGATGATCTCGATGCGCGCCTTCTTCGAGCTGCGGCGTTGGATGCGCATCAATGTTTCCCCACATGTTCCTGCAGCAGCAGCTCCAGCGATGAGCTGAAGTGTTCCATTTGATCCATCTCCCGTTCGGCCCGAGCCGTGAAAAAGTTGTAGGCGATTAAGGTCAGAATCGCGATCAGCAATCCGGTGGCGGTTGCGATGAGCGCTTCGGCAACACCGCCGGTAACGGCATGCGGTTGCCCCAGGCCCGCTTCGGACATCACGTCGAAGGAACCGATCATGCCTACTACCGTGCCGAGCAATCCGAGCAGAGGGGCAAGCGTAACGATGGTATCGAGAATGCCGAGGCGGCTTTTGAGCACGGGGATCTCTGCCTGGGCGGCGGCTTCCATCGCCTTGGCCGGCGCGGGATTGCGGTGGGCGATGCCGGCAGACAAAACTCGCGCGATGGGCTGTCCGGATGATTTTCCTAACTTTAGCGCCTGCTCGAATTCACCGTTTTCTACTAGTGTTAGAATTTGACTGAGCACCTCTTTGGACTTCAGTTTGGTCCAAAACATGATGCGCTCGATGGTGAGCGCCAGGGAGATCAAGGAGCAAGCGAGCAGCGGGATCATGACGATCCCGCCTTTGATAATGATGGAAACAACCTGGGTCATGACTATAGAACCAAACCTTTCTTGAACTCTGCGGACATTCTGAACCTCCATAAAATAAAGAGCCCTGAGCGCCGCCCACTATGGACGGTGCGCCGGGCTCTGGATTCAAGACCGCTGGCCGCTGACTAAGTTCGTATATTTAAATATTGAATATTTGTCAACACTAACAAAATAAATTATCACATACGAATTTAAGAGTCTAAGATGCTAGAATGATGACCAATTAAGATTTATCAGTCGCCCTTTCCCAACGGTTGAGATGGTTTTCTGCGAAGTTGCTGCCGCCCGATAGCGGAATCACGACCTGGCGTTTACAGCGGCGACATTTAAGCTCCACACCGCCAGGAACGAGACGGGCTAAAAGATTACCGCAGTCGCAGCGAAGCGAATTCTTGTCGCGAATCACCGTTGTAACGGGCTCGCCTTCCGTCCGTTGCTCGCGCTTTGGCATTTATCCCGCCTTCCTCCGTTCACGCACCATCCAGATGGACGTAATAATGAATGCGCCGAGCATGATTCCTTGGGCGGCCAGGCTTTCTACCGTCGGATGGATACCCAACAGCGGCGCTTGCAGCGGAAAATTGAGCGGCGTCGTCGGTACCCAACCCGCCGCTTGGAGTTCCTTGATGCCGTTGCCGGCAAAAACGAACGCGACGATGTAGAGCAACGTCCCGGTGGCGCCGAAGAAATATTTCAGCGGAACCTTGAGCCCTAGTTTCAAGATGCCGAAGGTCGCGGCGACTAGGGTCGCGAGCCCGGCTACGAAACCCCACAAAACCGCCTGATGGCTGTTCTCGTTCTGGAGCCAGAGCGCTTGGTAAAAGAGCACGACTTCAAAAGCCTCACGATAGACGGCGAAAAACGAAATCCCCATCAAACCGAAAATGCTTTTGCTCGAAAGACTGTTCTTGACCTTGTCTTGTATGAATGCCTGCCATCTTTTGGCCTCAGAGCGGGTATGTAGCCAATAGCCGACGTAGAACAGCGCCACCGCCGCGAAAATCGAAATGAATCCTTCCATGCTCTCGCGGTGCTGACCGCTCAGCGTCAAAATAGTCTGGGTTGCTAGCCACGTCAGCCCACCCATCACTAGGGCCAAAATCCAGCCCAAATGGATGTAGCGAATGGCGGCGCGGGCGTCCATCACTTTCAGCATCGCTAGTATTGCCGCTAAGATGAGCGTTGCCTCGAGGCCTTCTCGAAGAATAATCAGCGCTGAATTGATAAACGCATAATAGGTGGAGAAGTTGTCCTCACGGGCAAGCATTTGCGTCGCCTCGTCGAGCTTCGCTTCGATCTCGCGCTGGCGTTTCCCGATCGCGTCGGCAGCTTCGCCCTGTTTGATGGCGTTGCGCAGTTGGGTGAATTGCCCCTCCAGCGCACGGCCGAACGACGCATCCTTGGCGAACAGCGCCGGCTCGGCGAGCTCGAATCCATCGAGATAAGCTTCCACCGCTTTCTGATAAGCTTTCTCTTTGTCGCCTTTGCCGTAGAGTTCCACCGCCTCGCGGATCAGCCCGCGCGCAATCAAGAGCGGGTCTTGGGTCTTCGTTTCCAGAACACCGCGGCGTAGATAGGCCAAAAGCTTTAACGCCTCGGCTTCTTGGCTCGCGTAGGGTTTGAGTTTTTCGAGCAACTGCTCGTCGGAATGGGTCGCTAACAGCGCAACCGTGGTGAATTCTCCGGCCACCTTCTTCGATCGAAATAGCGCTGCTCCATCTTTTGCGGCGTCGGGCGAAAACCGCAGAGTAAGAACATAAAAAGATACCTGCCAGCGCTGTTCTTCACTAAGAGCCGCGAAGGAAGCCATCGCTGTGCCTTCGATGCCGAAGCTGGTGGTATTGAAAGCCTTGAACGGCGACAGGCCTCCGATCCGTTCTGGGTCGGTAAAGTTTGCCGGCAGTGGGGTTTTCGGATTCATCGATTGGCGCCCGGGACCGTCGCCTTTACCCGTGGCGCCGTGACACTGGGCACAATTGTCATCGTACAGTTTCTTGCCGTCTGCCAGCGTCGGCAGCCGGCGCGGATAGGGTACGATTTGGTATGCCGCGAGCAGTTTATCTTTGATGCTTTTGGCCAGGTCGGCGATGACCTTCGGATCGGCTTTCTGATCGACCTGGGCCGTCAGCGATTTTATCTCGGCGTCGATACCGGCCTTGTCACCCTTGTCCAGTTCTTTTAACTGCGCGGATAGCTCTGAGATGCGTTTGGAAAATTCCTGCATCTCGGTGTATTCGTCTTGGCTTAGGACCTTGCCGTCCATGACGGCGTTCTTGTAGTCGCTGCCGAGATAATCGAGCAGGGCGATGAGTTTCTTGGCTTGCTCTTGGCCGAAGGCCGGGCTGGCGATGAAGACGAATAGAAGTATCGGCAAACAGAGAAAATTGCCGAAGCGGTTTTTGCCAATGAACGGCAGGGAAAATTGTCGACTCATGACGCTGATTAGGTTCCCTGGCTTGACAACAGAAACCTTTTTCGCAGCCACGCGCTCATGCCGTCCATGAGCAGAACGATCACCAAAACCAGTAACAGCACCGTGGCCAAACGGCGATAATTCAGATTCTGCAAATAGATTTGAATGACCAAGCCGAGGCCGCCGGCGCCGACGAAGCCGAGAATCGATGAGGCGCGGATGTTGTATTCGAGCATAAATAGCACTTGCGCCAGTATCGCATTGGCGGTTTCAGGAACGATCACGTAACGCACCAACTGCAACTTCGAAGCGCCGGTGCTTTGTACGGCTTCCATGATTTCGGGGTCGGTGCCTTCGAAGAGATCGGCGTAGATTTTCGCCAAGTAACCGACCGTGTAGGCGGCAATACCGAAGGTGCCGGCCAATGGGCCGAGGCCGACGAGAATGACAAAGACGATTGCCCACAGCAGCACCGGGATGGTGCGAATGCCGGCGGCGACGAAGCGCGCTAGCCGCGACACCCAGTCGGAAAATAAGCGACGGGTGGCGAGAATGCTGAGCGGCAGCGACGCCATGAAGCCGAGCAGCGTTCCGGCGAAAGACATCTCGACGGTTTCCCACAGCGCCGCCCCCGCCGTTGGCAAGATCGAGACATCCGGCGGCACCATCTCGGCGCCGAGAATTCTTAAATTGCGAAACCCGCGCGCCAACCGGTCCCACTCGAAAAACCCCAAGTGGGCGAGCACCGCGAGCAAAAATAACGCTGTGGTTATCGGCAAGAAAAGCTTGGATATCACAAAGGTGCGGCCTCTTGGGCGGTCTCGAGTATTTCGTTGCCGATGAAGCCGCGGACGATGGCGCCATCTTCCAGGGCGAGGACATCGTCGCCGAATCTTCGCGCCAGACCGAAACGGTGCATGCTCATGATGAAGGTGATGTTTTCTCTTTCAGCGGCGTTGCGGATGCGGTCGAGGATCTCATAGGCCATCGCTAAATCGAGGTCGGAGGCGAACTCGTCGGCGATGACGATGCGCGGCCGTTGCAACAGCGTGCGCGCGATCGCGACCCGCTGCCGTTCGCCGCCGCTTAGGTGAAAGACTTGCGCCTCGCTCTTGTGGTCGATGCCCATCATATCCAGCGCCGCGTGGGCGGCGTCGATTTCAGCCCGAGGGAACAGACCCAAAAGCGATTTGGTATCGCCGAGCCGGCCCAACGCGCCCATTAGAACGTTATCGAGGGCGGAAAGGTTACGCACCAATCCCAGCTGTTGTGGAATGTAGCCAATCAACGGACTCAGCTGGCGCTGGCCGCGACCGTCAACCGGCTGGTCGAATACCGTGATGCGGCCGCGGCTTGGTTTTAAGATGCCCGCGAGAACCCGCAGCAAGGTGGTTTTGCCGGTGCCCGAGGGCCCCATGATGACGGTGTGTTTTCCCGCCGGAATGGACAGCGAAACGTTTCGTAACACCGCGTCGTGATGCGGATAGGAATACCAGACTTGCTCGGCGCTGAGCGCAATCGGCGCATCGCCGTTAGCGGTCACAAGCGCTCCGTGAATTTGAGGTTGGCGAGCTTTAAGTATTTCTGTAACGCACCGAGATGCTCGTTGGCATTGGTCGGCTTAAAGCCGACAAACAGACTCGATATAAAAGTCTTCATCAGGTCGCGCTGCTCAGGCGCGCTCAGTTTACCGATGCTTTGAATCACCCGAGAGCGTAGCGGGTCTTTCAGTTCCTTGCTGAGCACCACTGCATGAGACGGGATCGGGCCTTGGGTTTCGATGGTACGGGTGGCGCCGAGGACTTCATTATAGAGTTTCTCCGGGACGTCTCCGGCGATTATGGTGGTATCGACTTGGCCTTGTTTGAGCGCTTGCCAGCATTGGCCGTAGCCGCCGCCGAACAACACCTCTTTGAAAAATGCTTTAGGATCCGCTTCCTTGCCGTCCGCCGCCGGGAGCAGGTTTAGCTCGACCATGCGTCCCATCGGCGCAACGAAACCGGAAGTAGAGATTGGGCTGGGAAAGCAGGCGCTCTTACCTTTGAGCGATTGAAGATCCTTGTACGGCGAGTCCGGCGCTACGACCCAATTGGAATAGTAGTAAGGCGCCTCGACTTTTTCCTTGCCGTGCAGCACTTGGCGAATCTCAGCCAATGCGACTTCGGCGCCACCGAGCCGTACCGCCAATTGAGACGGCCAGGCTGACATGAAAGCGACCTGAGCGTGACCGAAGCGCAGCGACTCGACCACGGCTGCGTAACTGGTTGGGACGTAAATTTCGACCTTGGTGCGAGCGCCAAGGCTTTTTTCGAGAAAATTTTGCAGCGGTTTCGCTTTACTCAACATTTCATCGCTGGCCACCGTGGGTTGGATTGCGATAACGACTTTTTCTTGCGCCAGCGCCTGCTTGTAAGAAGTTATCCACAGCGCGACTGCAACCATAACTGCGCCCGTTAGTGACCGTTGAAACTTTGATTTCATAACACCTCTTTTCTTGGTTGATCTGCTACGACAAATTTACTATAAGGTGTCCAGCAGGGAATAGTTTAGACCTTAAACATATTTATCATTAGTGTGCCACAAGACTAATTGTTCGTATAATCGAAACTTAAAAGTTTGTCAAATCCATGGAAGAGCCCAAGGTAACCCACGCGTTAGAGGATTATCTCAAGGCGATTTACGTACTTGGGGAAGAATCACAGCCAGTGATTGCGGCCCGCATGGCCGCCGAGGCCGGTGTTTCAGCATCAACCATCTTCGCAACTTTGCGACGTTTGGAAAAAGATGGCTACGTAACGATTAACCGGCGCAAGGAGATTCACCTAACCAGTGAAGGTAAGAACATCGCCGAAAGAATTATTCGGCGCCACTTTCTCACCGAACGTTTTTTGACCGATTTGTTGGGACTCGATTGGGTCAAAGCCCATCAAGAAGCGCATCGCTTGGAGCATGCGATCTCGCAAGAAGTTGAAGAACGCTTGGCGACGCTGCTGAAACATCCCTTAACCTGCCCCCATGGCAATCGGATCCCTGGCGCAAGTCAGGCTTCGCCGACCAAGACTATTCCATTGGATGAGGCAACTGACGATCAAACCGTTGAACTCGATTCGATCACTGAAGGCGGCGAGCGCGATGTGCGCTTGTTAGCCTACTTGCAGGATCATGGACTGGTGCCGGGCGCGAAGGTTCATGTCGTCGACGTCGCGCCGTCGCTCGGCATGATGACCTTGAAGGTCGCTAACGATCAATTTTCTTTGGGAATCGAGGCGGCGAAGAAAATTCGCGTTCACTGAGGTTGGGAAATAGTTAGCCCAAGGTTAGGTACTTGTGGCTTGTCGTGCCGACTCACTGGTCTCGACGATTTGTTTTTGTCGCTCAGCCAACTCGTTGCCTAAAAATTCGATCTGGTCGGCGATCGGTGCGTCGCGGTCGATCAAGATGACATCCTGTCCTTTGATGCGGCAGCGGCCGCTGTGAGCACGGTAACCCGCTTCGCGCAGCAGCTTTTCCGTACGCACTTCGATATTCATCCGTTTCGCGTTGACGATCAGATCTTGCAGGCGGGCTTCCTGTCGGTTCTTCGATTGTGCCATAGCTTCAACTTAGAGTCGTGAGTATCGCGCAAAGTCGTCGCATTGTAAACGGTCCCGGCGAATTTCGCCTTGCAAAAAGTCCGCGGCCTGTTTAAGTGTAATCCGAACCGCGTGTTAAATCAGTCCGATATGGAGTCGAAGTGGCTCGCAGCATAGAGCCGGTAAACCCACCCATCTGGAGGGACGCATGATCAAAAACATTCTCATTCCTCTCGATGGCTCGGATCATTGCAAGGCTGCGCTCGACTACGCCGTCTGGCTCGCTCAAGGACTCGACGGCACGCTGTTCGGCCAGCACGTCATCGACACGATATCCATCGAAGGAACGTTCTTTCACGATATCTCCGGCTCGCTCGGTTTCGAGCCCTATCTCGATTTTTCCTCGAAGATGCGGGAAATTCTCGACGAGCGCGGCAAAATTATTCTCGCCGATTTCGCTGAAGTTTGCGCCAAGAAAAGCATCCGCTATCAAACCTTCTTGGATATGGGACTGATCGCCAACGAAATCTGCGAGCGCGCCAAAGTCGCTGACTTGGTGGTGATCGGTCATCGCGGCGTCAACGAGGAGTTTTCCACCGGTTTGCTCGGCACCACCGCGGAAAGCATCGCGCGCAAATGTCCCAGACCGATCTTGGTTTCAACCAAACTGTTCAAGCCGGTTACACGGCCGCTGTTGGCATACGACGGCAGTCAGCGGGCGAGCTCGGCGATGGAATCGGCGGCGGAGTTTTGCTCTGTGCTCAAGCTGCCATTAACGGTGCTGACCATTGCCAAGGAAGAAGCTCAGGCGCAAACCGTATTGCAACGGGCGAAGGGCTATCTCGGCTCCTATGCCATTGAGGCGACCTATGAAACCGCGCGCGGTTTTCCCGAGCAAAAAATCATCGAGTATTTAGTCAACTTGAATCACGATCTCTTGTTCATCGGCGCCTACGGCCACCGCCGCATCATCGAGATGGTTCTCGGCAGCACCACCGAATATGTGCTGCGCAACGCACCTTGTCCGCTATTGATGAATCGCTGAAGGCATTGATCAAGCTCCCGCCGTTCACAGGTTCACGGTCATGAAGTTTCTCGCCGCCGCCGTGCAGATGCTCGCCTCGGATGACAAGGCGGCCAATTTTAAAGAGGCAGAACATTGGATTCGCCAAGCTGCGACAAACGGCGCGCGGGTCATTGCTCTGCCGGAAGTTTTTATCTGGCGCGGCACGAAGAAACTTGAACGGGAATCTGCTGAGCCGATTCCCGGTCCGACTTCGACGGCGATGGCCGGGCTGGCGCGCGAACTTGGAATTTATCTACTGGCGGGCTCGATTCTCGAGGAGATTCCCGGCAGCGCGAAAGCCTACAACACCAGTTTGCTCATCGATCCCAACGGCAAACTCATCGCGAGTTATCGCAAGATACATTTGTTTGATGTCGACCTCGCCAACGGCGTTTCCTTGCGGGAGTCCGATACCCGTGCCCATGGCGCCGATGTTGTCGTGGCGCAGACGGAATTAGCGACGATGGCGCTATCGGTTTGCTACGATCTCCGTTTTCCTGAACTTTATCGTGGCCTCGCCGATCAAGCCGCGCAGTTGATCTTTGTCCCTTCGGCGTTTACGGCTTTTACCGGCGCTGCGCACTGGGAAACGCTGCTGCGCGCGCGCGCCATCGAGAACCAAGTTTACATCATTGCTCCCGATCAATTCGGCAAGAGCGCTAAGAGTTTCGAAACCCACGGCCATTCGATGATCGTCGATCCCTGGGGCAAGATTCTCGCCGAACTCGCCGACGGCCCGGGTGTGATAAGTGCCGAAGTCGATCTCGAATACCTCGCCAAAGTGCGCGCCGAGCTGCCGGCATTAACGCATCGTCGGCTGTAGTTGATTCGGTTCTCTCATTCAATTCTCCTCTGCTTAGAAATTGAGCGCCGCGATTAATTGCTAGGCAATCGCAGCTTGGTTGCAAATCCATCTCACTCGCTGACATTCCTTTTTGTCCAACCTTTCCGCTGATTATCCGATCGTACAGTAGCGTCGATTGGCGCTGGCATCGCAGTTGCTCCGAGCGTTTACGAACCCAAACGTTCGGGACCTTTTTATCGGCAGATAACCATAAGGAGTGTTTATGAAGATGGTCGAAGCGATCGTCAAGCCGTTTAAGCTTGACGAAGTAAAAGAGGCGCTAACGAAGGCGGGCGTTCAGGGGATGACGGTCGAGGAGGTCAAAGGATTTGGCCGCCAAAAAGGTCATACCGAGCTTTATCGCGGTGCTGAATATTCGGTGGACTTCCTGCCGAAAGTAAAAATTCAAATCCTCGTGTCAGATGATATGGCCGCAAAGATTGTTGAGGTGATCACCGATAGCGCGAAGACCGGCAAGATCGGCGACGGAAAAATTTTCGTCACCAGCGTCGAGGATGTCATTCGCATCCGCACGGGGGAAAAGGGCGCGGACGCGATTTAATCATCAAAAAAAATAATTGGAGGAGAATATGGAAAGCATCGATTCGAAAGTACGCTTGCTCGGCGCCGGCGCGGCGCTGAGTTTGTGCTTGCTCGGAGGATTCGCCTACGGCCAAGAAACCAAGGCGCCCGAAGCGCCGGCCAAAGTGGAAGCTCCGGCGGCGGCCGCACCCGCAGCTGCGCCGGCGCCAAAATTGCCGGCTTATTTTTCCGGCAGCAGCGAAGATCCGAATAAAGCCGGCATGGCCTGACGCCACTGGCGCCGCGACCGGTGTCTGGGCGACACCGGCAGGCGATGGCAAGGGCGACGTTCCGGATCAGCTCAAAGCCAATGATCTCTACGACCGCATCGCGCACAATCTTTATTCGATCAATTACGTTTGGGTCCTGATCGCCGGCTTCCTGGTCATGTTCATGCAGGCGGGATTTATGTTGGTCGAAACCGGTCTGTGCCGGGCCAAGAATGCAGCCCATACTTCGGCGATGAATTTTTTGGTCTATCCCCTCGGCTGCTTTGCGTTCTGGGTATATGGCTTCGCCATCGGTTGGGGCAATTGGTTCAACGGTCCGGTGCCACCGGGATGGTATGCGTCGCTAGGTCCTGGTCTGGCGGTGTTAAACGATGGTTGGGGTCTCGGCGCAGCGGTCGATGCCGCGGGGAAAGCCACGGGTGTATTCACCTATGGCTTGCTCGGCACCAAAGGATTTTTTCTCGGCAGCGCAGTGGGCGACGTCGGCGTGATGGCGCTGTTTTTCTTCATGATGGTATTCATGGACACCACGGCGACGATCCCTACCGGCGCCATGGCTGAACGCTGGGCGTGGAAAAATTTCGTCCTTTTTGGCTTGTGGGTGGCGCTGCCTTATTGCATCTACGCGAACTGGGTTTGGGGCGGTGGATTCTTGGCCCAAGGTGGCATCAACTGGGGACTCGGACATGGAGCGGTGGATTTCGCCGGTTCCGGTGTGGTTCACGCGATGGGTGGGATTATTGCGCTAGCCGGTGCGATGATTCTCGGTCCACGCATCGGAAAATATGATTCGCAAGGCCGGCCGCGGGCTATTCCTTGTCATAATGTTCCCATGGTCGTTCTCGGTACATTCATTCTTGCCTTTGGTTGGTTTGGTTTCAATCCCGGCTCGACGCTTTCCGGCACCGATCTGCGGATTAGCTTTGTCGTGGTCAACACCATGCTCGCCGGCGTTATGGGAGCACTCGGGGCATATGTTGCGCTCGCGATCAAAGGACTGAAGCCCGATCCGACAATGTTATGTAACGGCATGCTCGCTGGCTTAGTCGCAATCACCGCGCCTTGCGCTTTCGTTGACCCTTGGGCGGCTGCGCTTATCGGCACGATCGGCGGTTTGGTAGTTGTTTATAGCGTCTTTTTCTGGGAAGCGCGTGGCATCGACGATCCAGTCGGCGCCATTTCGGTCCATGGCGTGAACGGGACTTGGGGTGTGTTGTCCGTCGGAATTTTTGCCAACGGTGCTTACGGCGCCGGCTGGAATGGTGTTGTTCGAGATGAGTTTGTGAAAACCTACGGTTCAGACGGTGTGCGTGGTTTGCTCTATGGCGATCCTTCCCAGTTGGTCATGCAGGCGATCAACGCTAGCGTTGTGCTCGCCTTCGGTTTTGTCATGGCCTACGTGTGGTTCAAAGTCAGCGACTTGATCACGCCGATCCGTGTAAGCAAAGAAATCGAAATCGAAGGTCTCGACATGGCTGAAGTTGGGGTCCCGGGCTATACCGATATGCCTGAGGCTGAAAAGAGTCTGGGTTACGGCACCGCCATACCAAAGAACGCATAGTTTAGTCGAGCATTGAGTTCCGTGACGATTGCGTTAAGCGGAACCGGCGAGGATTGAATCAAATCCGAGCCGGCTCCGCTTACCAAATTAATGTTTACAAGATCAGAAACAAGATCGAGCCGCCCAAATCGATCGACAAGGACTTGTATGAGTTGGAGACCCGAAGAGGCGGCCAAGGTGAAATCGATGCCGGGGTCGTTGAATCAAGCATTGCACGCCTTGGAGAAGGATCATGACTTTTTGCTGAGAGGCGATGTCTTCACCAAGGACGTGATCGAGACCTGGCTGGAGTACAAGAGAAAGAACGAGATCGATGCCATCCGGCTCCGTCCCCATCCTTGGGAGTTCGCTCTCTATTTCGATATCTAAGTTTGATTCTCGCGCGCAACCGCCCGCGAGAGGGCGCGAGGATATGGGTTGAGCAGCCAATGGAAGAAGTGTTGGTTTTCCAGCATGATCCTTTCGAAGATCTTGGCTTCTTCGCCGAAGTGCTGGAGAAGCAAGGCGCGGCATACCAAGTCTTGAGACTGTTTCACGGTGAGATGCCGACCGAGGATTGGCAACGGGTTAAAGCGCTGATCGTTCTCGGCGGCCCGATGAGCATCGACGACGAGGACGACTTTCCGTTCCTGCGCTGGGAAAAAAGAATTATCCGCGCCGCCATCGATGAAGCCGTACCGATTCTCGGTATTTGTCTCGGCGCACAGCTGATCGCTTCGACGATTGGCGCAGCGGTATTTCACGGACCCGTCAAAGAGATTGGCTGGTGTCCAATCTCGATTACGCCCCACGGCCAAGTCGATTCTTTGCTCGGTTACCTGCCGGAAAATGCTACGGTGTTTCAGTGGCATGGCGATGGCTTTGAATTACCGAGCGACGCTATACGATTGGCGTCATCGGTCCATTTCAAGAATCAGGCGTTTCGCGTCGGCAAGTCGATCTACGGTCTGCAATTTCATCTCGAGGTGACGCCATCCATGATCGAACGTTGGATCGAGCAACGATCGAAAGATCTCGCCCTTGCGCCCTACATCTTGCCCGACAAGATATTGGCGGACACGCAGAAGTACGGACCCACGCTGAAATATTACGGCGAACGATTTCTCAGCGAGTTTGTCCGCCGCGTCGGCGGAGCGCGCAGCCGACAGAGAGATCGAGGCCAGGCCCTGGCTATGAGAAAAGCCTTGGTCATCGACGACCATGAACCTTCCCGCCGGCAACTCATCAACATTTTACTCGCGAGCGGATACGAGGTCGTCGGCGAAGGGAGTAGCGGCAAACTCGCGGTGGCATTGGCACGGGCGACGACGCCGGATGTGATGCTCATGGCAGTCGGTTTAGCCGATCTCGACGGGATTCACGTGGCGAGCGATATCTTGGCGAACATTCGCCTCCCCGTCGTCCTGATCACCAGCCATTACGATGCCACGACGGTCGAGCGCGCCACCAAAGCGGGCGTGATGGCTCTGCTATTAAAACCGGTGCGCGTGGAAGCGGTCAGCCCGGCGATCGAATTGGCAATTTCGCGCTTCCAGGACTTCCACGCCCTGCAGCAGGAAAACGAGTCTCTGCGAGAAAACTTGGAGTCGCGCAAAATCATCGAACGGGCCAAAGGTCTGTTGATGGAGCAGCGCCGGCTGTCAGAAGAACAAGCCTATTCGTTGATCAAAAAGACGAGTATGAACATGCGCAAGCCGATGGCGGATGTCGCTCAAGCGATCCTGCTCGCCGCAGAAATCAACCAGCATAATAAATAAAGATCGACGCAAGAGTCGCTGCTGCGCTTTTGAGCAGCAAATTGATCGATCCATTGGCAGCGACCTTATGGACAGTTACTCAATTGAGAAATCGGCAGTACTTTGAGGCAGGGTGCTGATGGCATAACGCATTGCGTAGTGTAACTTTCACGAAGGCGACGTTGCCTTCGGTAGAGCAAAGGCGCTCACCGTTACGCGGTGGAGCGCCTTTTTATTTTTATCGACAAAGGAGATTGCCATGGATATTATTGGGCAGAAAACCATGACGGGAAAGATCTTGGACAATGTCATCTATCTAGCGGACGTATTCGGCGACCGCGCCGATAAAGATATTCCGCAGATCCCCGTGCTGGAAATGGCTAAATGTTTCAATCTTGCGCTACCGCCGGCACCGCCGATACGCCGCCGGCCGCGGGACTGGCCGCTATGGAAATGAACGCGGTGAGGTATCGCATCAGCGAAGTTGCCGGTTGGGTGATCGTGACGCCGTCGGGAAAGGCGGAAAACAATGAACCGCTGCGGGTCCGCCATATGTTTCGACGCTGGCTCACGCGCCAAGGGATTCGCGTGATCGTGAACTTGAAACAATTGGAGCAGTTCGGTGTCTGGGAAGTCGGCGTGCTGACCTCGTTCAAACGCGAAGTCGATCAGCGCGTCGGGGTGTTGCGGCTGTGTCATCTCAATCCGCAACTGAAGGGATATTTTCACGACGACCGTTTCGCCGAGCAGTTTGAAATCTACGATGACCTCGAAGGAGCGATGAAGGAAACAAGGAGTTGAACTGCATGGGACAAAAAAATCAACGCGGTTAACGAACTCAATCCAGGCATATTTCAGATTCGCGGCCTGAACGGCAGCAGCCATAGTTACGTTATCAAGGGCGATTACATGAACGTCATGATCGATACCGGCTCGGATCAAAATTTTCCAGTGCTGGAACGAGGACTCGCGGCAAATCGGCATGAAAGTGCGCGATATCAATTTGGTCATCAACTCCCATGAGCACTGCGATCACATCGGCGCCAATCGCTACTTTCAAGAGTCGGCGATGATCGCGGCTTACCGGCTGGCCGCATCGAAAATGACCACCGGCGACTACTACGTGACCATGTACAAGGGCAACGATCTCAACGAATTGCCGATGCGAGTGCATTTTTGGTTGGAGAATATGACGCGCATCGATCTCGGCAATTACAGTTTGCGCGTCTTTCACACGCCGGGACACACCTCGGGCTGTATTTCGCTCATCGAAACCAACCATGGCCTGCTCTTTTCCGCTGACAGTGTTTTTGCCGGCGGCACGCTTTCCTACATCGCCGAGTCGGGCAGCGTCGGCGATTATTTGGATTCGCTAGCGCGGCTGCGCTGTTTCGCTCTCAACGCGCTTTATCCGGGACATGGGCGAATCTCCGATACGCCGATCCAAGATATCGAGCGGGCGATGGGCAATGCTCAAGCGTTACTCGGAGCCAAGACAGACCAGGCTGCGGGCGTCTTCTATCAAGACTCGCAGGCCAAATCAGAACCGGTTGTGCGGGACGAAGTTCTAGATAGTTAGAAAAAAAATTGTTCCGGTCGCTTCGGTTCCGGCGATGCGGAGCCGGATCAATACTAAATGGCCCAACGCTGCAGTCGCCGAGGGTATGATTTTCCTGGCGCAGCTTAATTTGGTTGCAGCTGCCGGTTTATTAGTCACCTGGCATGTGACGATTCCGTTCTTGCGGCGTCTGCTGAATTTATGGGCGGCATGCGAATGAATCGTGAGCATATCAATCTCGATTAATATTAAGAGCTCTGAATTTATTCAGGTATTGCGGATTTCCTTGATGGCATACCCGTTGCTCATACCACTTCGCGAGCGATGAACAAGATCGAAGAATATAAGAGAGAGAAAGACGGTCTCGATATTCTCGACGACATACCGCGCTATGCCGCAGAGGGTTGGGAGAAAATCACCGATGGCGACAAGGAGCTGATGAAGTGGGCGGGAGTATTTTTTCGCCGCCAGACTCCCGGCCGCTTCATGATGCGGCTGCGCTTCGCCAATGGTTTCATGAGCGCGGCGCAGCTGCGCACCATCGGTGAGATCAGCCGTGACTTCGGCAAAGGCTTCGCAGATATTACCACGCGCCAGCAGATGCAGCTGCGTGAGTTTAAGATCAACGACGTGCCGGAAATTTGGCAGCGCTTGCGCGCCGTCGATCTGATTTCATTACAGACCGGCATGGATAATATCCGTGGCGTGATCGGTTGCCCGGTGGCCGGTATCACTCCTAATGAATTGTTCGATGCCTCGCCGGTGGCGTGCGAGTTCACCCGGATGTTCATCGGCAACAAGTCGTTCACCAATCTGCCGCGCAAGTTCAACGTCACCATTACCGCGTGCAAAGAAGCTTGCACCCATGCCGAGGGGCAGGATTTAGCGCTGACGCCGGCGCTGAAGGAAACGGACGGAGCGCTGGTGGCTGGCTTCAACGTCGCCGTCGGCGGCAAACTCGGCTCGGGCGGTTTGCGCATGGCGTCGCCGTTAAATCTATTCGTCACGCCCGAAGAAGCCGTGTCAGTCTGTTCCCATGTGGTGATGATCTTTCGCGACCATGGCGCGCGCGAGCTGCGCACCAAGGCGCGTCTGGCGTTTCTCATCGAAGCATGGGGCGTGGAAAAGTTTCGCAAAGAATTGGAAAGGCGCGTCGATCGCCCGCTCGCCTCGGCCGGCAAGGATCAACGCGCGCCGAAGCATACCGACCATGTCGGCGTGTTTCGCCAGCAACAGGCCGGACTGAATTATGTCGGTCTTGCCGTGCCCGTGGGACGCATGACTTCGGAGCAGATGCTCGAGGTTGCCGCTGCGGCCGAGAACTACGGCAGCGGCGAGCTGCGTCTGACCGTTGGGCAAAATATTATTATTCCCAACGTGCCCGACCGCAGGATCGGCGAGCTCACTGAAGCGCCGGTGCTTCAGGCGCTACGTTACGATCCCTCCGAAGTCATGCGCGGTCTGGTGAGTTGCACCGGCATGGACTATTGCCACTTCGCCTTGATCGATACCAAAGGTTGGGCGCTCAAGACCGCGCGCGCGCTCGAAGCAAAACTCGGCAAGACCCAACCGCTGCGCATGCACTGGTCGGGCTGTCCGGCGAGTTGCGGTAATCACACCCTGGCGGATATCGGACTGCTCGGCAAAAACATCAAGCGCGGGGGCGAAGTGGTCGAAGCAGTCGACGTTTTTGCCGGCGGCGCGGCTGGATGTGAGGCGAATTTTCCAATCAAACTTTTAGAAGATGTCCCGTGCGATGATTTGCCGGATGTTTTGGCCGGTTTAGTAAAGCATGGCGCGTTCAAAGCGATGCGCCAGCAGCTTAGAAAAATTCCCATACCGGTCGCCACCGGCACGCAGCCGGAAGCCAAGATCGAACCGGTCAAAGCGGTCATTCGCGCCGACGAAATCAAAGAAGGATCAGCCAAACTCGTGCGCGTGAATAACGACGAGATCGCAGTCTTTAAACATAACGGTCAACTTTGCGCGATCCAAAACGCTTGTCCTCATGAAGGCGGCCAGCTGTCGGCCGGCTGGATCGAAAAAGGCGCCGTTGTCTGCCCGCTGCACGGCTACAAATTCGATTTAACCAGCGGCGCTTGTGCGACCAACGCCAAGCTCAAAGCGAAAATTTTCAAACTCGCCGCGCAGGGCGAAAACTATACCGTGGAGGGGTGATCGAGATGGAGAGAGTTAAGCAGCCAAACCGGCGCGAATTTCTCAAAGTGGCCGGCGCCAGTTCGTTGGGCATGCTGTTGAGCCATCTGCCGAGCGGTTGGGTCGGCGGCGTCTATGCCGCCGACGCGCCGGAGACGACCAAGATTCGTCTCGGCATTATCGCGCTGACCGATTGCTCGTCGATCGTGATGGCGCATGAGCTCGGCCTGTTCAAAAAATACGGCATCGAGTCGACGATTTCCAAGGAAGCTTCCTGGGCGGCGATCCGCGACAAACTCACGCTCGGTGAAAATCACGCAACCCATATGCTTTTCGGCATGCCTTTCGCATCGAGTATGGGACTGCTCGGTTCGCCGGTGAAGCCGATGATCATTCCACTCGTGCTCAATCGCAACGGCCAAGCGATCACACTTGAGAATGATTTAAAGGCCAAGGGCGTGCGCACGCCGCAGGCGCTGAAGCCGATCGTCGAGGAAGCGAAGAAGGCCGGCAAGCCGATGACCTTCGCGATGACTTTCCCGCCCGGCACCCACGCCATGTGGACGCGCTACTGGCTCGCCGCCGGCGGCATCAACCCGGACAAAGATGTGACGCTGATCACGATCCCGCCAGCGCAAATGGTCGCCAATATGAAAGTCGACAAGATGGACGGATTCTGTGTCGGCGAACCGTGGAACGCGCGCGCCATCGCCGACGGCATCGGTTACACGGCAGTGACGACCCAGCAAATCTGGAAGGATCATCCCGAAAAGGTTTTGGCATTCACCGAAGAATTCGCCGAGAAAAATCCCAAGACCGTCAAAGCGATCCTGCGCGCCGTCACCGAGTCGAGCCAGCATATCGACAAGTTGGAAAACCGCGCGCACATGGCCGAGGTGGTGTCAAAACCGCAATACATCAATACCTCGAAGGAAGTCATTCTTGGACGGATGTTGGGCGACTACGACTACGGCGACGGGCGCAAGGAGAAAGATCCCAACTACATGACCTTTTTCGACCGCAACACCAATTTCCCCTGGAAGTCGCATGGCGTGTGGTGGATCTCGCAGTTCCGCCGCTGGGGCATGGTCAAAGGCGCGCCGGATTACGCGGGCATTGTGAACAAGGTCATCCGACCCGATATTTACCGCGAAGTCGCCAAAGATCTGGGCGTCGCCGTGCCGAAAGAAGACATGAAAAAAGAAACGCTCTTCGACAAAGTCGAGTTCGATCCGGCGAAGCCGGAAGAGTACGTGAAAAAATTCTCAGTCAGCAATCTTGCTTAGAGGTTATTTAGACAATGGAAAAACGTATCGATGCGAATGCGCTGATTTTGCCGCTGCTGGGTGTGTCGTTGATGCTGATGATTTGGACTGCGATCAGCTTGAAAGTCGCGCCCGATTTGCCGTCACCGCTCAAGACCTGGCAAGAAAGCCAACAGTATATTCTCAACCCTTTTTTCAAAGACGGCGAGATGAATCAAGGGATTTTGCGCTTCGCTTTCTTAAGTCTCGTGCGCGTCGCCAAAGGATTTTTCTTGGCGATCGTCATCGGCACGCCGTTGGGTTTTCTGCTCGGTCTATCGCCGAAATTTCATCAAGCCTTCGATCCGGTGATTCAAGTGCTGCGGCCGATTTCGCCCTTAGCCTGGTTGCCTCTGGGGTTGGTGATCTTCAAACAGTCGGAGCCGGCGGCGCTGTTCACCATCGCGCTGTGCGCCATGTGGCCAACCGTGATCAATACCGCGATGGGCGTGCGCAGCATCGGCACGGAATATTTAAACGTCGGCCGCGTGCTTAAACTATCGCCGATGAAGACGCTTAGGAAGATCATGATCCCTGCCACGCTGCCGTTTATGTTTACCGGTTATCGTCTGAGTCTCGGCATGGCGTGGCTGGTGATCGTCGCCGCGGAGATGCTCACCGGCTCTCCGGGGCTCGGTGGTTTTCTCTGGCAGGAATACAACAGCCTGGTTTACTCGCATATTCTTTTATCCGTGCTGGCAATCGGACTCATAGGTTTCACTCTCGACCGGCTCATGGGCGTGGTTGAGCGGCGCTTCAAGACCGCGTGAGGGCGCGCTATGGCGTTGCTTGAAATCACCGGACTCAGTAAAAACTTTCGGCGTGGGAGCCGGGGCGAAAGCGCCGTGCTGCCGGTGCTGCGCGATATCAACTTATCGATCGACGAGAATGAGTTTGTCTGCATCATCGGCCGTTCCGGCGCGGGTAAGACGACGTTGATCTCGTTGATCGCCGGACTCATCGAACCGGACACCGGCAGCATTCTCCTCGGCGGCCAGGCAATTTCCGGCCCCGGTCCGGACCGCGGCGTGATATTTCAAAATTACTCTTTGCTGCCGTGGTTGAACGTGTTCGAGAACGTTTATTTGGCCGTGGATGCGGTGGCGCCGCAACTCGCGGCGGGGGAGAAGCGCCGGCGCGCGGAGCATTACATCGAGCTGGTCAATCTCGGCGCGGCGATGAAAAAATATCCGCGTGAGCTTTCCGGCGGCATGCGTCAAAGGGTAGCGGTGGCGCGCGGCCTGGCGATGGATCCGCAAGTTTTACTGCTGGACGAACCGTTCAGCGCCTTGGATGCGTTGACCCGCGGCAGCTTGCAGGAGGAGTTGGCGCGCATTTGGATGGAAACGCGCAAAACGGTGGTGATGATCACCAACGACATCGATGAGGCGATTCTACTTGCCGATACGATTTACACCTTGACCTCCGCGCCTGGGGCGACGCTCGGGCCGCCGATCGCCATCGATACGCAGCATCCGCGCACGCGAACTCAATTAACCGGCCAGCCGATCTATCAGAAAGCCCGACGAGAGACGCTCCGGCTGCTCACCGGTGGCGTGGCCGACCCATCATCGGCCCGCGCCAAGAACGGCGCAACGCTCGTACTCCAATAGACAGGAATCTTACAGTCCATGATACCAGCACTCGAGATCACCCAACTTGGCAAGAGCTACGACACCGACCAGGGCCGGGCGGTCATCGTCAAGGATTTCAATCTCAAAATCGCCGAGGGCGAGTTTGTTTGCATTATCGGCCACTCCGGCTGCGGCAAATCGACCGTGTTGTCGATCGCCATGGGTCTCAACGACGCCAGCGAAGGCGGCATCATTATCGGCGGACGGGAAGTCGTCGGCCCCGGTTTGGACCGCGGTGTCGTGTTTCAATCTTCGGCGTTGTTACCTTGGCTGACGGCACGGGATAATGTCCTGCTGGCTGTCGACCAAGTCGACCAGCGCTTGTCGGCGAAAGTTCGTCAAGCGTTGGCGGATAAGTTTCTCAACGCCGTGGGGTTGGTTGGCGTCGCCGATTGTTATCCCGACGAGCTGTCCGCCGGCATGCGTCAGCGCGTCGGCATCGCGCGCGCGTTTGCTCTCGAGCCGCGCGTGTTGTTGCTCGACGAGCCCTTCAGCCTGCTCGATGTGATCACCCGCATGGAGCTGCAAGACCAGTTGATGCAGCTTTGCGCAGAGCAACATAAGACGGTGTTGATGGTGACCCATGATGTCGATGAAGCGCTGTTGCTCGCCGACCGCGTGGTGATGATGACCAACGGTCCAGCCGCGACCGTGGGTGAGATCCTCGCCGTGCCGTTCGAGCGGCCGCGCGACCGCCTGAGTCTCATTGACGATCCGTCTTATCATCGGCTGCGTAGCCAACTACTGGGCTTCCTCGATCAACACGCGATGCATGGCGCCGTTCCGACTCGGCCGGTTAGCGAGCGGTCGGCTCCGGCAGGTCCGGCGCCGACGCCGGAAGAGCTGTTCGTAATTGAAAAGTTTACCGGCTTCAACCGCTTCCGCGGCGAGTTTCGAAAAAAGCCGGCCATGGACGATTTCGCCGCTCACTTGGCGCGCACCGACGTAAAGGCGCTGAGTTGATACGAGACTGTCGCCGTGTCAATGGCCGTGGAAAATAGCAACCCAACAATTCCCAGCAACAGTATCGAGCGCTGGCAAAAATCGTATTGCCCTTATTGTGGCGTCGGCTGTGGACTGCTTGCCGGCACGAAAAACGGCGTGGTCACAAAGGTCAAAGGCGACCCCGATCATCCGTCGAGTCGCGGCGACCTCTGCCTCAAAGCGGTTTATTTGCCGGAGACCTTACACACCGAAGACCGTTTGCTCCATCCGCAAATACGCTCGTGCCAGGAAGGGCCGTTCAAGCGCGCCTCCTGGCAACAAGCGATGACTTATTTGGCCAAACGTTTCGGCGCAATCATCGACGAGCATGGGCCCGACGCAGTGGCGTTTTACGGCTCGGGGCAATTGACCACGGAAGAATATTATGTCGCCAGCAAACTGGCCAAGGGTTTTATCGGCACGAATAATTTCGATACCAACTCGCGCTTGTGCATGGCGTCGGCGGTGGCTGGCTACAAGACGTCGCTGGGCTCGGATGGACCGCCCAATTCGTATGCCGATATCGACGAGGCCAATTGTTTATTCTTGATTGGCACCAACACCGCCGACTGCCACCCTGTGATCTTCAAACGAATCAAGCAGCGCAAGTTGCGCGATCCTGACAATGTCGTGATCATCGCGGTCGATCCGCGGCGCACCGAGACGGCCGACTTCGCCGATCTGCATTTGCCGATTCGTCCGGGAAGCGACATCGCCTTGCTCAATAGCATGCTTTACGTGCTCCTCGATGAGAATTTGATCGACCGCCAGTATATCGCGCAACACACCAATGGCTTTGGCGCGCTCATCAAAGTCATCAAGGATTATGCGCCGAAAACCGTGCAAGACATCTGCGGCATTCCTGAATGTTTGATCGTCGAGGCTGCGCTGATCTTCGGCAAGGCCGAGCGCGCCATGTCACTGTGGAGTATGGGAGTGAACCAAAGCACGGTGGGCGTGCACAAAAACAATGCGATTCATAATTTGCATCTTGCCACGGGTAAAATCGGCAAGCCCGGCTGCGGGCCGTTCTCGTTGACCGGCCAGCCCAACGCAATGGGCGGTCGAGAAGTTGGCGGGCTGGCCAATCTGCTGCCCGGATATCGCGAGGTGCAAAATCCGCTGCATCGCGACGAAGTCGAACGCTATTGGGGCGTGCCGTTCGGTCGCATCGCGCCCGAGCCCGGCCTGGCGGCGTTGGAGCAATTCGAAGCCTTGGCCGACGGTAAGGTCAAAGCGATCTGGATTCTTTGCACCAATCCGGCGGCGTCGGCGCCGGACATCGATCTGATCGAGAAGGCGCTGCGTCAAGCGGAACTGGTTGTCGTCCAAGACGCCTATCACCCAACCGCGACGAGTAAGTTCGCTCATGTGCTCTTGCCGGCGGCGCAGTGGAGCGAGAAAGAAGGCGTCATGACCAACTCGGAACGGCGCGTCTCTTACATGGCCAAACTCGTCGAACCGCCCGGTGAGGCTTTGCCGGATTGGAAAATTATTTCGCTCTTTGCCGAAGCGATGGGATTCGGCGAGTCTTTCGCCTACGCCTCGGCGAAAGATATTTTCGCCGAGTTCGCCGCGCTAACCAAGAACACGCCGTGCGATTGCTCGGGCATGAGCTATCCTAAGCTCAAGTCCAGTCCGTTGCAGTGGCCTTATCCAAAGACCATGCGCGCTCCAGCCGTTCAGCTCTACAGTGAAGGATTTTTTCCGACAGCGGATGGCCGAGCGAACTTGATCCCTGTCGAACACGTCGAGCCGGCGGAAAAACCCGATGGCGCTTACCCTCTGGTGTTGACGACGGGACGATCGAAATATCATTGGCACACGATGACGCGGACCGGTAAAAACCAAGCGCTGCGCAAATGCGCGCCAGAACCGATGCTCGAGTTGCATCGCGCCGACGCGCGACATTACGGGATTCACGACGCCGATTTTGTTGAAATCACTTCGCGCCGCGGCAAGGTGATGGCCCAGTGCCGCGTTACCGAAGAAATCGCCCGCGGCACTTGCTTTCTGCCGTTTCACTGGGGCCGCGATCAGGGATTCTTCAAAGCCGCAAATAATTTAACCAACAGCGCGCGCGATCCGGTTTCGCGCCAGCCGGAACTCAAAGCCTGCGCCGTGCGCGTGCGCAAGGTTTTGGATTTTCCCCTGGAGGACAATTAGCAGCGATGACCGCGACTACCGTCGGCAAAGTTTATCTCGTCGGCGCCGGGCCGGGCGATCCGGAGCTGATCACGCTCAAGGGCAAACGCTGCCTCGAAGCTGCCGACGTGATCCTTTTCGATGAGCTGGCGAACCATGAGCTGTTGGAGTTCACCGACGCCAAGGCGGAACTGATCTACGTCGGCAAAAAACCCGGCAAGCATTGCGCCGATCAACGGGAGATCGAAGCGTTGCTGATTCGCCATGCGCGCCTGGGCCGAACAGTTGTGCGCTTGAAAGGTGGCGATCCGTTTGTCTTTGGCCGTGGCGGGGAGGAAGCGCTGGCCTTGCACGCGGCGGGCATTGCGTTCGAAGTCGTCCCGGGAATTAGTTCGGCCATCGCCGCGCCGGCCTACGCCGGTATTCCCGTGACGCACCGTTCGCTTGCGTCAAGCTTCGCGGTCGTGACCGGCCACAAGGCTTCGGGGGATGAAGTGAAATGGGGCGATCTTGCGCGCTCGGTGGATACCTTGGTGATTTTGATGGGGCTGCAAAACCTCGGTCTGATCATGAGCCGCTTGTTAGAAGAGGGCTGCCCGCATGATCGTCCGGTGGCGCTAATCGAAGCCGGGACCCTTCCGCAGCAGAAATCCACTTTCGGCACCGTCGCCACCATCGCGGCCATGGGACGGCAGCAGAACTTTTGCTCACCGACGTTGATATTGGTTGGCGAAGTGGTGAAGCTGGCCAGAGACTTGGCCTGGTTCCAAAAGAGCGTAGCGGGAATCACAGCACGAAGTTATAGCCACACCGAACCGCTCGGCCATTTTTCTGTTTAACTGCACGGTTGTGTCCGTTGCTGCTTAAAAAATTGACATGGGTGGCTAAATTTTAAGCAATGGAGACTTTCCTTTGACTGTTTGGTCAAAAAAATCGCTTTGATTACGATAGGGTAAAATGCTTTCTGACGCTGTTTTCGTGGCATTTTTATTGCTCATTACATTAAGGGCCTATTCACATTCATTCTGCCGCGTGTTAATTTCGCAACCTAGTTTAGCAGGAGATCACTAGATGAAACAAATATTGACGGGGTTAGTATTGGGACTGGTGATGTTTTTCTTGGCGTTGGGGACTGTCAAGGCAGCCGAGGAACAGAAGCCGGCACCAACGGAGCAGAAACCAGCGGAACCGGAGGATAAGCCGTTAGGGCCGGGCTGGCTTAGTTTAGACTGCTGCGTCGGTCCGTTGGATAGTGCCATCGCTAATGGGAAAGGCGCTTTGGAAAAGGCTCTGGGCATCGCCATCAGCGGCTTCTTCGATGCCAGTTACACTTGGAGTTCCAATCATCCCGATAGCCCGAGTAATATCTCTGGGCGCTATTTCGATAAGGACTACAACAAGGTCGTTTTCAATTATTTCCACATCGCGGTGGAGAAGCCAGAAAAAGACTGGGGCGTCGGTTTCAAACTCTCCGGGGATTTTGGCCGTGGTGGCGAGCTACTGAGAGAAGCGACGCTGTGGGGTAAGAGATTCCATCACGAGCCTTCCGCTGAACTGCGCGAATCTTTTATCACCACCACGATTCCGCTTGGCGAAGGCATCGGCATCAAGGGTGGCTTGTTCGTGACGCCCTTGGGCACGGAGATTCTGAATGCACCGGGTGCTTATAACGATAACATCTCTCGTTCCTTCGCCTTTAACTTCGGCGTGCCGCTGCGCCATTTGGGCACGCTATTCAGCTACCCATTCCATAAGACGGTCACGGCAAGCATGGGTATCGTCACGGGATGGGATAATCCGCGCGATAATAACGGCGCACCGTCGGGGCTCCTCGGCGTCAATTTTACGCCGTCCGACACCTTCGCATTGGCCAGCAACCTATTGATCGGGCCCGAACAGACCGGTAATTCGAGTCGCCAGCGGCTCACTTGGAGTAATGTCGCAACCATCAAGCCGGCCGACTCATTGACGCTGCTGCTTGAGTATACTTTCGGTGCGGAGTCCAAAGTGACGACGCCAACGAACACGGAAAAAGCGTATTGGCATGCTATCGCAGCAATCGCTTCCTACGGTTGGACGGAACGCTTCACGACCGCCCTGCGTGGCGAGGTATTCATCGACAGCCAAGCGGCGCGAACAGCGGGTCTGGCGGCGGTAACCCCGCCGGGAAGCGTTACTCTGGGAGAGATGACCCTGACCAGCAGTTATAAGTTTACCAAGATGCTGATCGGTAGAGCCGAATTTCGCCAGGACTGGGCCGATCGTGGGGTTTTCAAAAAGGGTGCGAGTAGCGCCGACAGCAATCAAACCACCCTCGGGTTGCAGCTACTTTACACCTTCTAATTCGCTAGAATCCGCTTTGTACCCGCTGGGAACCGCCGTAAGGCGGTTCCCAGCTGTCATTTTACCCTCTAGTTTTCCGCCCCAAATGTGAGCGAACCATTACAACAATTAACCCGCGAGAAAAAATTTGCCGCGACTGCTAATCCTGACTGTACTCCAATCCTTGTCGGGCCGGCGATTTTGCTTACGGAAAAAAACTATCCGCTGATTTTGATCAGTCTCAGCGTCTTGCTGTTTTTCTTTGGGCTCGGTTGGCGCGATTTTTGGGCGCCGGTGGAGCCGCGTTATGCGGAAATTGCTCGGGTCATGTTCGCCAAGGGCGAGTGGATCGTGCCGACGGTGAATGGCGATCTCTACACCGACAAACCGATTCTCTATTTCTGGTTGGTTTTGCTCGCCGGTAAAATTTTTAGCGCGGTGAACGAGTGGACCCTGCGGTTGCCGGCGGGCTCGGGGGCGTCGGCTTGATTTGGGCGACCTACCTGTTGGGTAAGGAATTTTTCACCGCGCGGATCGGTTTCTTGAGCGCAGCTATCTTAGCCACATCCAACCGGGTAATCTGGGAAGCGCGCTCGGCCCACATCGACATGTTGTTTTGCTTTCTCTTCGTGCTGTCGATATATTTCGCCGCGCGTTCCTTGTTAGGCCGCGGCCGCAGCAACGAAATGCTTTTGGTCTATGTCTTCATGGCGCTGGCGACTTTGCCAAGGGGCTGATTGGTGTTGTCCTGCCGGCGCTAATATTGATTTCATTCATGGTCGCACGGCGCGAATGGCCAATGATCGCCGCGGCCAAGTTGCCGTTGGGAATTCCACTATTTCTGCTGATCACGGCGCCGTGGTTCTGGTTGGTACAGCAAGCCACCGATGGCAGGTGGCTAAACGATTTTCTTTTCATCCATCATTTTCAACGTTACACTGCAGGCGCTGGACACCGTCAACCTTTCTACTATTACTTAACCACGCTGCCCGTCGATGTATTGCCCTGGACGATCTTCATTGTCCCGGCGCTAATCGCCTACCGGCCCTATCGAAGAATTTGGCAGACCCCGGTTTTATTGTTTTTTGTCCTGTGGTTTATCAGCGTCTTGCTGTTTTTTTCCGTTTCCGCCACCAAGCGCGAGCTTTACTTGCTGCCGCTGCTGCCCGTGCTGGCGTTGTTGATCGGCAATTACTTCAACGATCTCTCCGCTGGTACGATTGACGAAACCGCGATTTTTCGTTGGTTAGCTTCAGTCAATTTCACGATCGTCGTCATTATCGGCGTCGCCCTGCCCGCCGTGGCGTGGATTGTCCGTCCCGAGGCTTTCTGGATTTTCGTCCCCGGCAGCTTGACGTTGGCGCTTGGCGGCGCAGTCGCTGTTCGCTTTTTTCGGCAGCGCGACCCGCTTAAGGCTATAACGTCTATTGTACTGATGATGACAATGCTTTTACCCAGTTCAGCGCTGTGGGTTTTTCCCTATCTGGAGCAATTCAAATCGCCCAGGCCATTGGCAGTGGCGATCAAGCGGATCGTTCCGGCGACGGCGCCGCTGTATATTTACGCTGACAGCATGAACGAGTTCAATTATTACTTGGAGCGCGACGCGATGCCGCTACTGTCGTCGCCCGCCGCCATCGAAAAGTTGCTCGGCGGGGCACCAACAAGTTATATGTTGATCAAGGAACGCGACTTAAAACGCTTGAACATGGTAGCACCGCAGTGGGTCGTGCTCACCCGATCGACCGGCAGCACGACTTGGAATCTGGTCGAATTGAAGGCGCCGCCGGCGGGTTAACAGTTTCTTTCGGCTTTGCGAATGCATAACGGACTGAAGCGGACATGAAAAAATCGCTGCTATGGATTACCGTCGGCGTAATCGCCGGCTGCCTGGTGTTCTGGGCCCTACCTGAACTGTTCCAAGAGAAATTGGATCCACGTTCACAGGCGCGGCTCAGCAAGATCGCCGCTGAGGTCAATCGTTCGGTGCCGGTGATGATCGATAAGGAAACCGAACTTACCGCTGTTGAGGGCCATGAAGGTATGTTGATCTATAAATATCGGCTCGTGCCCTACTCAGTCCGCCAGTTGGATCATCAAAAGTTCGCCGCCGGCGCCAAACAAAAGGTCGCTCAAGGCGCCTGTAACGCGCCGGAGACGCGGGAAGATTTTCTCAAGCAGGGTGTGACGCTGCGCTACTCCTATTTCGATAAGGACAAGCAGCATGTCGCCACGGTGGACGTAACTCCGGCGGACTGCGGCTTTTAGCGGACTGAGGAAAGTGGAACACGGGTGTATTGGGCGACTCATCACTCCATTACCCCAACACTCCAGCGCTCCAATTTTTTGCCCCATTTTAGAGATTTCGTGGGTGGAATCAGTTCCCGCACGACCACTTCCCTGCCAAAATAGCACGGGTCACTAAGAGTAAAACTTAAGAAAATCCCGATACTGTTTGATGGCGCGATTATTAGTCAAGTACACAAGACCATTTATCTCATGGCCAACGTCCTAGAAGCCTCGAAATAATTTTACCAAAATCTTGCTTTGGTTTGGAAATATTCACAAGCCTGCCTACCTTGATCACTGACGGAGGGATTCTAACCCACATCCTTCGCAAACTCATCGACAATACCATCAAGTTTACCAAAACGGGCACCGTGACGGTATCCGCGCGCGTCAACGAGAATTTCGAGTTCCAGGTTTCCAACACCGGCATCGGCATACCCGAAGAGAGCCTGCCGATCATCTTCGACATGTTCAAGCAAGTGGACGGCTCGTCCACCCGAGATTTCAGCGGTGCGGGACTGGGGCTTTACATCGCAAAAAAGTTCACCGAGCTTCTCGGCGGGTCCATCGAAGCCGAAAGCGTAGTCGAACAAGGCTCGACGTTTACGATAAAAATTCCTTGCCAACAGCACGACACCCAACAGATTCAGTTTCGATGATCCCGATGCGACGCGAGAAAAAGCACGGTGCGCGGTTCGAGCAGTGGGAGCTTATGGTCAATCTCCCGAAAGTTCATTTTTGGCATAACTTGTCAAAAACGCGCCGGCAGCTCCAACGCGATGCCCTCGGAATGGAGCTAACTTCTTGAACTCCTGCAATTATTTTATAGGAAAAACTTGGCACGCTTGCTGCGTGATGCAATACCGATTGATTACCAAACTTGCTCCAGTACGGGTAAAAACTTACCAGGGGATAGAGGCGGAAATTGCTAAGTAGAGCTTTGTTAGAACGGCTGACGTTGAACGGAACCTTCAGGATAACTTCGTGGTGGGCAAATATAGTGGGCTCGGAGAACGGCGAAAGTAGCGCACTGCGCGAGGATAGAAATGCAATTATCGCCGTCCAGTGGCTGGTTGCAATCGCCACTTCTTATCTGGTTATCGTTTCGCATGAACATAATGTAACCGATCCGCTGCCGGCGCTTTTGGTGTTAACGTGTCTCACGTCCGCGGTTTTGCTCCAGCGTATTCCCGAGACATATTTCGAACGACGCTTGATTGAACCGGGACTCCTGGTTGTCGATTCAATTCTCATTCTTGGCGCCATTACGACTTCGCAGGAAGTGCCGTGGGATTTGCTTATTCTTTTCTTTTTTTGCGTTTTCATCGCGGCGATTGGCGAGCACCTCGTTCAAATTGGCGTGCTCTGCGTGCTGCTGAGCTTGGTATTTGTCCTGTTCGTCTCCCCGAACGGCGCAGCTATATCTACGATCAGCCCAAATTTTCTATTTCGCGTGCCGTTCATGTTCGGTATTTCTATCTTTTATGGTCATCTGGCGAGTCAGGTGAAACGGGAAAAGAGACGAACCGAGAAGATCGAAGCAGCGGTAAGGTTGAAGCGTCAATTGGTGTCTGCCCTGGCGCACGACATCAAGACGCCGCTCAACGTTATCCTCGGCTATGCTGAGTTACTCGCCGAGCCGTCCATTAGCTACTCGACTCCCAAGGAAAGGCTGTCGTGTCTCGAATGCATTCGCAAAAATGTCGACCGCATCACCAAAATGATCACCGACTTTTTAGATGTTTCGAAACTAGAAACAATGAAGTTGGATGGCGCAAAAGATCTGGTTCAGATGAATGTCATCGCCGAAGAAGTTGTTCTACAACAGATGGTCACGGCCCAGGAGAAAGAGCAAATACTGGCGCTCAAACTTGACGCGAATCTCGAACCGATCTTGGGCGACTTCGATCAATTGCAGCGCGTATTGTGGAACTTGGTTAGCAACGCCATCAAGTTTACACCAACCGGCGGCCAGATCACGGTGACTTCGGCAATGACCAAGAAAAATATCGCCATCAAAGTGAAGGATACCGGCATTGGGGTAGCCAAGGACGAGATCTCCAGCCTATTTTCTGAATTCCGGCGGCTCGATGGTGCTGCGAACATCGAAGGCACCGGACTGGGGCTTTTCATCGTTAAAACCATCGTGGAAAGTCATGGTGGCAGCGTCGCCGTGGAAAGCGAACTTGGCGAAGGGACAACTTTCACGATCTTGCTGCCGACGGCTCCAATGCAACCTAAAGCGGCAGTCAGCCGCGCGGCCTAGCGAGCAGAGGTCACTGAGAAAATCGGCTCGGCGAATTATTCGACATTTTATTAAAAGCCTCCGCCGGTCGCTTAAGGGAGCGATCGGCATACCCGAGGGGAGTCAGCCGGCTATCTTCGAAATATTCATGTAAAGGGACGGCTCGTCCACTCGCAAAGCGCTGCGAAATTGGAGTTTACATCGCAATAGGAATCCGAGCAGATTCGTCTATGCCGAAAGCGCCTTAGGACAAGGCTCGACGATTACGAAAAAATTCCGGGCGAATAATAAGCAGATGTCCAAGTCCAGGTTCGATGACCCTGGACTGCGCTTCTCAGTACAGTGGGGAGCTCGAGCGAAGCATTCTAGCCGCACCGCTACATCCCATCACTCCAACACTCCAGTGCGACATCGTTTGTGCGCGATCCTTCGCTTCGTTTTGATGATAGCCGCGTGGCGGCAATCATTTTAATATCTCTTTGGCGCGCGGGATCAGCGACTTGTCTAGGTTAAAAACTTCGCGAACGTTTTTTTCCAGCTCGGCGCCGTCCAGTGGATTGACGTCCAAGCGCGCTTTGGTCGCGTCGGCGAGAAAGTCCGGATCTTTCATCGTGTCGATGAACGCCTTGCGCAAAATTTGCACGCGGTCTTTCGGTGTTGCCGGCGGCAGCATGAACGGTCGCGCCGTCGGGCCGACGCTGTGGACAAGCGCTTTGATCAGCTTCTGACCTTCTTCGGTCTTGGCAAAATTAATCGCCAGCGGAAGCTTGGGCTGATCGGGGTGAGGCTTGGCGACATTTTGCAAGACAACCACTACTTCGCCCGCCGCCAACTCCTTGCTCCACGTTGCTTTGAAAGACTCCCAAGAATTGCAGATGCCGTTGATCTCGCCGCTATTAAAGGCGAGCCGCACGTCGGCGGTGCCTTTATAACCGGAGACCAACTGAAATGGCAGGCCGATGGCCGGCCCAAGAACTTTGGGAATATCGTCGGTGGCCGAACCGGCGCCGACGCCGCCAAACTTGACCATCGTTTTCGACGACAACCATTGTTCGATGCTGGTGATTCCTGTGCTCTTGTGGACGCCGAGCATGTAATTGTCCTGTGCCGGGACACCGATAAACTCAAACTTGCGCGAGTCAAACTCGACGCCGGGTTTGCCGAGCAGCTGCTGCAAAAAAAGTCCGCCGATGAAGTGGCCGATGGTGAGGCCGTCCGGTTTGGCGACTTTGTATATGTAGTTGGCGGAGATCAAAAAACCGGCACCCGGCATGTTGTCGACGATGAACGTTGGATTGCCCGCGACATGCTTGCCCATATGGCGTGCGATGGTGCGGGCGTAGGTATCGTAACCGCCGCCGGCTGAGGCACCGACGATGACCCGGACGGTTTTGCCGCGGTAAAAACTGTCTTGAGCCAAGGCGGCTCGGCTTGAGATACTCAGTGCCAGAAACAAAAACGCCAATAGGTAGGAAGATGTTCTCTTCATGAAAACTCCTAGTACGGCATTTAGACGCAAGCCGGGCTCGATCACTTCAGGATCTCTTTGAGCTGGCTGACGACCGTCGGCTCGATCTTGAAAAGTTGCGATACGATCTTTTCAATCTCTTCACCCGTGAGAGGGTCGGTATCGAGACGCGACTTCTTGGCGTCGGCGCTGAAATCGGGATCCTTCAAAGTTTCCACAAAGGCCTTGCGGAGCATCTGTACGCGATCTTTTGGCGTACCCGGTGCGACGGCGTAAGGTCGGGTAATCGCTGCCGGATCGTGACCGCCGAACTTGAGCAACAGTTTGCTGTTTTCATTGGGTGCGAAATCGATGGCATTGGGCACTTTGGGCAATTCCGGATGGGGTTTTGGGTTGACCTGCAGGATGACCGCGACATTCCCCGCATCGAGTCCCTGGCGCCAGATGGATTTAATCGACTCCCACTGCCAGCAGCCACCGGCCACTTCACCCGACTCTGCGGCAAGACGTACCTCCGCCGTACCTTTGTAGCCGGCGACGAGCTGAATCGGCAGCTTGAGCGCGGCGATCAAAAGCTTGGCGGTATTGTAGGTTGTGTCGCCCGGCGCCACACCGCCGACTTTCACGGGGGTTTTCGAATTTCTCAACGCGTCAAAAGTGGTGATGCCGCTTGCTTTGGTGAAGGCGCAGGCGACGTTGTCTTGGGTCGGGATGCCGATGTACTCGAACTTGCGCGCATCGAATTCAATGCCGGGACTGCCGATCACTTGGTTGATGACCTGGTTGCCGTGAAAGTTGAGGATGGTGAGTCCGTCGGGTTTGGCGACATTATAGACGTGGTTGGCGGAAACGAGACTGGCGGCCCCAGGCATGTTCTCGACGACAACCGCTGGACCGCCGGGAATATGTCTACCCAAATGACGTGCGATCAGACGCGAATAGGTATCAAAGCCGCCGCCAGCGGAAAAACCCACGACGACTCTGATCGTCTTGCCTTCGTAAAAGGGCGCGGCTGCATAGAGTGGCAAAATCACCATTATAGATAATACGACCGACGCGCAGAAACTCGTGAGATGTTTCGACATTCAACACTCCTTCAAGCTGAAATATTTCTCGCCCGCAATTAACTATTAAAATTTGCTTCGAGTCAACGGTCGTGCGCCATTTCAGCGCGCAAATCGTCTTCCCAAGTACGGCTACCGTCGGGCGACCAGTCGCAGCCGAGGTCGTGAATCTCGCGAGCGCGCGCGAAGTGCGGAACTTCCGCCAATGCGTTCGTAAGTACGGTCTCGTTGCGCGGCCGATCATGGGGCGGACCGAAGGTGCGGCCGACTGGATGATCGACAAAGGCAGCGCGCGGCGGCGTGACTTTACTCATGATATCGTGAGCGGTGCCGATCACTAGTGTCGGAATGCTACTGGCTTCAATGATGTGCGCGATGAGACCGACGGTCTCGTGGCAAAACGGTCAGTAGGGAACCAGCAGGGCGAGATCGACCTGGGCTTGCTTCAAATCGCTGACTATGGCGGGCGCGAGTTCGTTTTCGATTTTTCCATGTTCGCGCAGGCCGCCCATAAACGAGAAATGAAAAGGCGCCAGCGCGCCGATGATTCCTTTCTCAGCCAATAGAGCGATTGCGGTGCGCGGAAAAACGATTTCCGGGTCCTGCTTGGGGACTTTACCGATTCCCGAGTGATGATCGATGATGATTTCACCCGCGCTTGGATCGGACGGCACGCGCCGATAACTAGAGTCTTCGCGCGGAATGAACGGTGTTTGATGCGCTAAACGAAGCGCCGCGCTGCTGAGCAGCGCGACTCTCGATTCGCTGACCGGTTTCGTGATCGGACACCACGCTGGCTTGGACGGCGCCGCCAATACGCGCGGCGGCTTGGGAGCGGAGTTTTGCGCCATGATGGGGAGATATTGAAATGGCATGAATCGCTAATTTCCGTTGCGGTCGTTCTACTTCAGTCATTGACGCGGTTCAACCGAAGGATCATGGCGGACTGATTAGAATAAACTGTCTGGCCGGCGCCAACCGCACAAGCAGCGCTAAATCACCCGGCGGCTAAAACGATTCCTTCATGGCTTTGTGCAGCCAGGCTTTCGCCATCCTGAGTTCGCGGTCCACGGTTGCCGCTGAGATTTGCAGCACTTCGGCGGTTTCATCGTATTTCAGCCCGCCGAAATAGTGCAGCTCGACAATCTTACTCTTGCGTTCGTCGAGTTCGGCGAGCCGTTTCAGCGCGACATCGAGCTCGACGATGTCCACCTCCGGTTCGGCTTGTTTTACGGCAACCTCATCAATGGAAATTTTTGTCGCCGATCCGCCACGTTTGCTGCGGTGCTTCGCCTTGGCGTGGTCGACAAGAATCCGGCGCATGAGCCGGGCAGCGATGGCGAAAAAATGAGCGCGGTTTTGCCAATCGACATCCGCGTCGATCAATTTTATGTAGGCTTCGTTGACGATGGCGGTGGGTTGCAGTGTATGGCCGCGGTTTTCCTGGCGCATGTACTTCTGCGCGATCCGGTGCAGGGTCTCGTAGACCTGCGGCATCACCTCGTCAAGAGCTTCGGGACGCCCCATGCGCCAGTCCAAAAGCCGCTGGGTTATTGGAAAGTTTTCCGCCATTTAAGTCCCCGAACTGAGTTTAATCGCGCCTTGCCGAATCGTTGGGTCTATCAGCCGTGTGCGTTGCCTATACTCAACTAACCGTCCGGAGGCAACCGAAAAGGCTTCAAGCCAGCCCCGGTGGCCTCCTGCCCAACTCCCGGGTCGCCAGTCTGAACTAAATTTAAGCGATTTTTCAGCGAGTTACCTTCATTCCAAAATATTTTTAATTTTTTCAGAAAACCATGAGGGGATTTGCCCCGGAGCATCGCTTAACGGGGTGAAGGCTCGATGGAGCCGCAAATCAACTCCGGGTGCTCGTAGCACTCTCAAACGAGAAAAGGAGACAGTCATGAAAACAATCAATTCCGACGCCAAAGTCGCCAAGGCCGTTCGCACCATGACCGCCAGCGCGCTGATTGCCGGCTTCGTCCTGATGCCGGGTAACAGTTCAGCGGGGCTGATGGACAAAGTCACCGAACTCAAGAACAAGGTCCAAGTGAAGGTCGAGAACGTGAAAGAAAAGGTCAGTGATCTCGACGGCGAAAATCTCGAAGAATTTTTGGAAACGGTGAAATCCATGGTGCGATTCGTCAAGCAGTCTCAGGCGGATTACAAAACCTTCGTCGGCAGCGATAAATGCGGCGCCAGCTCGCCCTGTGGCGCGTTTCGCGCTGATTTTCGGAACCTGATTGAGAGCGTTATGTCACTGCCGCAAGAGTTACACTTCATCGAGCACGTTCCGCCCGCGGCGCGCAAGCTGGGGAATGTAGTCAAGTTGCTCGATGTTATGCCGCCGCCAATCCTTTATGCCACCGAAAAGGTGCTCGGCAACGCATTTGAAGAACTTCAATACCGATTGGAACTCGTGCGCTATGCCGCCGGCCAGCTTCCCCGTTTCCCAACCATGGCCCAACTGAGTGACGCTTCGGCTAGTTCTTCTGTGCGCGTGACTAGCAATGACAAGGGTGGCTCACCGAACGGCGGAACGCCCCCGTCCAGCACTCCGCCCGCCGCCGCTGCTCAAGAGCCGATCCCGGAATTTCCCTACTGCAATGCGCTGCTCAATACTGGCAAGCCGCACATTGATCTGTTGGCGAAAACCCTGGAACATGTTGGCGACTTTTTGTGGGACCTTGCTGATACCATGGAAGACAGCAAGACGGTAGGTGTCAGCCCGGGAGCGACTACCAGCGTGAAGAATCCAGCAAAAGGAACCACTCAGACGATCGGCTTCGTGATTAAGACCATCCGTCAAGTCGTCGAAATCAAAGTCGCGGCCACCGCCAGCATTTGCGCGGCGAAGGGGTATAAGGCTTCGACAAATTAAATCCATCACACGGCGTAACGCTTGAAGACCGCGAGGCCAAGAAGGCCCGCGGTCTTTTTTTCATCCCGTGTTTTTCCCGCTCCAGATAAATTGAATACAACATCTCTCACCGTCGTTTCCCTACCCGCAAAAAGAATATCGCCAGAGCTATCAGCAGCGCGGAAAATCCGCCCATGAAGTAGAAAGTCTCGAGCAGATGCTTTCGCGTGCGGGCGATGTCCAGATCCAAGGGGCGGATGATTTCCAAGACGCCGCGAACCTCGCCCACCTTCCAGTCTTTCTTGGTGCTGTCCGGATGCGAGTTGTGGCAATTAACGCAGGCCTCTTTCATGACCCGTGAGGCGGCGTAGCGCAGGGATTGTCGGCCGTCGTAATTCTCAAATCGATAGTAAGGTTCGTTGGGTTGGGCGCGTAGCCGGCGCAATGCGCTGGTCTCAAACTCATCTTTGGCGCCGCCTCCCTCGCGGTGTTTGAATGGGAAGTCGCTATACATGCGCATAGACATGGTGGTGATCTGCGATTTCCTGATGTGTTCACCGAGATCGATGGTGAAGGAGGCGGGTACCGGGATCGCACCCTCGACCACGGCGTATCGATGGGTCGCTGGCACTCTGTCTTTCACCCTTTCGACCACGACCTTGGAATAATAGTCTTGCACGATGGCGAGGGTCTCGGCTTCGAAGGCGGCGCCTTCGATGGCGGTTGTTTGTATGAGCTGTTCGGAGAGGCGGGACAGATGCCAGAGGCCGATGACGAGGGTAAGCATCATCGTTGCCAGAAGTGCCGTGGGAACCGGGTTGCGCTGACACCACCGGTAGATTCGCTCAGCCTTGCCGATGGGACGCGCCTGAACAGGACTGCCATCCAGATAGCATTGCAGATCATCCGATAGATCATTCACCGTGTTGTAACGCTGCTGGGGGTCCTTGCGTAGCGCTCTAAGGACGATGTTTTCCAGGTCGCCGGCGAGCTGCCGCGCGAGTTTGAGCGGCGTGGTGCCGCGCCGAGCGGCGATTAAATTCGCCTCAGAGGCGGAGCTGTCAACCTCCGAGCCGACATTGGACTGGGTTCCTTTAACCGCTCGACTGGGCAGTTCGGGATCGCATTCGGCGATGACTTTGATTTGCTCCGGCAATGGCAGCCCGCCGAGCTTGTACGGCTTGCGACCGGTCACAAGTTCGTAAAGGATAACTCCTAACGAATATACGTCGCTGGCGGCGGTAAGGGATTCGCCGCGGGTTTGTTCGGGGCTGGCATAATCCACCGTCATGAAGCGTCGTTCCGGTGTGGTCGGCGTAAGCGTTTGCGCGCTAAACTCTGGCGTGGTCAGTTTCGCGATGCCGAAGTCGATGAGCTTGGGCATGGCGTCGGCGCGGACCAAGATATTGCTCATTTTTAGATCGCGATGAATAACCATATGGCGGTGCGCGAATTCTACCGCCGCGCAGGCGCGCAGAAACAACTCCACCCTCTCTCTCATGGAGAGTTTGTGTTTGTCGCAGTAGGAATCCAACGGCTCACCGTCGACGAATTCCATGACGAAGAACGGCAGTCCTTCTTTGGTGCTTCCGGCATCGAGCAAAGCGGCGATATTCTGATGCTTGCTGAGCGCCGCCAGAACCTGAATCTCGTTGCGGAAGCGGCGCAGAATGTCCTCGGAATCCATGCCGCGTCTGAGAACTTTGATGGCGACCTGCTGGCGAAAGTCGGTCTGGCGCACGGCTAAATAAACGTTGCCCATGCCACCGCTCGCCTGGCGCCGTTTGATAACGTACGGTCCGAGCTCCATGCCGATGTAGGGATCGTCTATTTGAGCTGCAAGCAGCGGTGTCTCGCCGAGGCTTAGGCCGCTGCGGAGGAAATCTTGTTTCTGGACCTCATCATGATGCGCTAACAACTCTTCGATCTCGCTGATCAACCCGGCATCGCCGCCGCATTCAGCCTGCACGAAGGCATGACGCTGTGTGCTTTCGCGTTGCAGAGCTTGCTCAAAGATCGATTCGATCAATCGCCAGCGGTCCGGGTCCATGGAGCTACCTCAAGCTGTGTCGGGACTTCAGTGCCATTCAAGATTGCGCGACTTATATCCTGCGGTTGGTTTTTGAGTCAACAATGGCGCGCTCGCGATAATTCGCGTATTGGCAGCGGCCAAAATCGCTTCTTGGCAGATTTATCCCAAGGGTCAATCGCTTACGAGTGAAATCTCGCTCTCGTTATGGTAAGCATTTTGCCCTCATGGTCGACGTTGGCGGAAATTGTCGGAGAGTTCTTAACCTCGTTGCCGAAGCAGCGCTGAAGGTCGGACGCGATCCTCGCGAGATCAGGCTGCTCGCCGCCGCGAAGTCGCAAAGCGTCGCGGCGATGCGCACAGCCGTTGCCGCCGGGGTGACTTTGATCGGTGAAAATTACGTCCAGGAAGCGGCGGATAAGAGAAAAGATATTTCCGACTCGGTCGAGTGGCATATGATCGGCCACTTACAGCGCAATAAAGCCAAGCTGGCGGTGGAACTGTTCGACGTCGTCGAGTCGTTGGATAATCTCGCGCTGGCACGCGAGTTGGATCGGCAAGCCGTGCGGTGCGGCAAGACCCTCCGGGTTTTCGTTGAAGTCAATCTTGGCGCCGAGGAAAGTAAGTCCGGGATTGCTAAGGAGCAAGTGAGCGGGCTATTCCAAGAATTGACTAAGCTTTCGCACCTGCGTGTGGATGGCTTGATGACCGTAGCGCCGTTTCGGGAAAATCTCGAAGCGGTGCGGCCGTACTTTCGCGAGCTGCGTGAGTTACGCGATCAGGTCAATGAAATGCGTATTGCCAACATTCGACTAACCGAATTATCGATGGGCATGACGCACGACTTTGCCGTCGCCATCGAGGAAGGCGCGACCATCGTGCGCGTCGGCACGGCCTTGTTCGGGCCACGGAGCAGCTGAGCCGATGTTTGTCATCGCTAATCTTTTGTTCGCCGTCGCTCAGGTGCTCGACTATGTGTTGTGGGCCTATATTTGGATCATCATCGCCCGGGTGGTGGTGTCGATCGCAAACGCCGACACGACGATTCCCGTCGTGCGCTTTCTCTACAATGCGACCGAACCGGTGTTTCACTGGGTGCGCCAGCGGCTGTCGCTCGCCGTCAGGGGTTTCGATCTAACACCGATCATCGTCTGGATCGCGGCGGTGTTTTTGCAGCGCTTCGTCGTCTACACGTTTTATGATTTGGCAAATTGGATCAGGTAACCCATGGAGGGTGTTCACATGAAATCTCTCTACGCTGCCGATATCCGTGAGAACCAACTCGTCGATGCGATGTTTTTGGTGGCGTCGAAAAATCACGGCGTGACCAAAGGCGGCAGAAGTTACTTGACCCTTAAACTGCTCGATCGGAGCGGTGAGATCGAAGGTCGGGTGTGGGACCGTGCTGATGATCTCGCCCGCGGCTTCGACAAGAACGATTTCGTCCGGGTGCGCGGCCAAGCGACGCTTTATCAGGGCAAGATTCAAATTCGCGTCCAAGATGTCATCCGCGTCGAAGAGTCGAAAGTCGCTGCCGAAGATTTTCTCCCGAGGAGCGCCAACGATCCCGAAGTGATGCTGGCCGAGCTGCAGGCGATTCTGCGCGCGATCAAGAATCCGCATCTGCTCGCGCTAGCCGAGGCGTGCTTCGCCGATGACGACATGATGCGCCTGTTGAAGCAAGCGCCCGGCGCCAAGACCATTCATCATCCCTATTTAAGCGGCTTGTTGGAACATACCCTGTCGCTGCTCAAGCTGATCCTCAAAGTCGTCGAGAATTATCGCGGCGTCGACGTTGATATGCTTTTGATCGGCGGCTTTCTGCACGACATCGGTAAGATTTACGAATTCACCTTCGACCGCGCGCTGGATTACACCGATGCCGGCCAACTGCTCGGCCATCTGGTCATGGAAGTCGAGCTGGTGACCCGGAAGATTGAAACCCTGCCGGAGTTTCCGGCGGATTTGGCGCTGTTAGTGAAGCATATGCTCGTGAGCCATCATGGCGCGTATGAATTCGGCTCGCCCAAGTTGCCGCAGACCTTGGAAGCCGTTATCTTGCATTCTCTGGACGATCTCGACGGCAAGATTCAAGCGATCCAGAACATGCCCGAGAAAGAGCCGGGATCGAAATGGACGGCGTTTCATCGGGCGTACGGGCGGAGTTTCTACAAGAGCAAAACAGAAGGCGAGTGAAAAATTAAAAAGGCAAAATAAAAAAATAGCATGGATGACGTTGGAGGATATTCGCCGTGAAGAATTTTGTTGCGGGTCAATGGATCGATAAGGCGAAAAAAATTGAAGTCACCAATCCGTTCGACAACTCGGTGATTGACGCCGTGCCGAAGGCGGATGCCGGCGATTTGGAGAAGGCCTTAGCTTTTGCCGAGCGCGGCGCCAAGGTGATGGCCAAGCTTTCGAGCTACGAGCGCTGGAAGATTCTTCGCAAAGCGGCCGATATGATGGCGGCGCGTAACGAGGAGCTGGGCCAAATCATTTCCAAAGAAGAAGGCAAAATCATCGCAGAAGGCCGCGGCGAAGCGAATCGGGCGGTGGAAACCATGATGGGCTCTGCGGAGGAGGCGAAACGGCTGCACGGTGAGACCGTGCCGCTAGACGCCGATCCGACCGGCAGCAAGAAACTCGGTTTCACATTGCGCGTGCCCTGCGGCGTGGTGGCGGCGATCGCGCCGTTTAATTTTCCCTTAAATCTCGTCTGCCACAAAGTCGGGCCGGCGCTAGCGGCAGGCAACACGGTCATCATTAAGCCGGCTTCCGACACGCCGCTTTCGGCAATCAAATTGACGGAGATATTGCTCGAAGCGGGTTTACCGCCGGAAGGGATACAATGTCTCACCGGTTCAGGCGGCGAGATCGGCGATGCGTTAGTCGCCGACCGGCGCGTGCGCAAAGTTACCTTCACCGGCAGCCGCGAGATCGGCGAGCGCATTTGCCGCACGGCCGGAATTAAAAAAGTGACCATGGAGTTAGGTTCAAACAGCCCGGTTATTGTCATGCCAGACGCCGACATGGAAAAAGTCGCGACGGTCTTGGCGATGACCGGTTATGGCAACGCGGGCCAAACTTGCATCTCAACCCAGCGTGTGTTGGCGGGAAATAAAGTTTACGGCGATCTTTTGAGTGCGCTCAAACCCAAGGTCGAGGCCTTGACCACGGGCAATCAGCTCGACGAGAAAAATAAAGTTGGCCCGATGGTGAAAGAAAGCGAAGCCGTGAGAGTCGATGAATGGATCAATCAAGCGGTCAGCGGCGGCGCAAGATTGGTCGCCGGCGGCGGGCGACGCGGCGCGATCTATTTGCCGGCGGTGGTGGCCGACGTGCATCCCGACATGCGCATCTCGCGCGACGAGTTGTTCGGACCAGCCCTGGCGGTGACGCCATTCGAGACGATCGAAGAAGCGATCGCCTTGGCCAACGACAGCGTGTATGGATTGGCCGCCGGGATTTTCACCGACAACGTCGAATGGGCAATGAAATTCGCGCGCGAAGCGGAAGCCGGCAATCTGCACGTCAACTGGGGCTCGCAGTGGCGCGTCGATCTGATGCCCTATGGCGGACTCAAAGATTCCGGCTTCGGCAAAGAAGGGCCAAAGTACGCCGTGAATGAGATGAGCGAGCTAAAGATGGTGGTATTTCATTTGAATAGTTGAACAAGGCAATAGGCAGCAGCCAACACTCAGAAAGAAATCACGTAAGGATGATCAAAAAATTGCGAACTGACGGACGGAAACCGAACCAATTAAGAACTTTGAAAATCACGCCGAGTTATATCAAGACGGCGGACGGGTCGGTGTTGATCGAGATGGGCGATACGAGAGTTATTTGCACGGCGAAGCTCGAAGAGCGGGTGCCGCCGTTTTTGCGCAATAGCGGCAAGGGCTGGATTACCGCCGAGTATGGCATGTTGCCGGGGTCGTCGCAGCAGCGCATCGGCCGCGAGTCGTCGCGCGGAAAAGTGGGCGGCCGGACGCACGAGATCCAACGCCTGATCGGCCGCAGTTTGCGAGCCATCGCGGACTTGAAAAGTCTCGGGGAGCGTACGGTTTGGATCGATTGCGACGTGATTCAAGCCGACGGTGGCACGCGCACGGCGGCGATCACCGGCGCCTATATCGCACTCGCGGAAGCGGTGGGCGGCTGGCTCCAGCGCGGCATGATCAATGTCACGCCGCTGAAAGATTCGGTCGCGGCCGTGAGCATCGGCATCGTCGACGGGAAAATTTTCTTGGATCTTTGTTATGAAGAAGACAGCAAGGCCGACGTCGACATGAACTTCGTGATGACCGGTTCGGGGAAATTCATCGAAGTCCAAGGTACGGCGGAAAGTGCGCCATTTACCAAGAAACAAATGGAGCGCATGGCCGAGATCGCCCAGGGCGGGATTAAAGATTTGCTCAAAGCGCAAAATAAAGTGATCGCCGGCTTCGCTTGAGATCGGGGTAGTTTTAACCGCAATGAACGTAAAATTAACTTTTGTGATCGATCTGCTCGTTGCTACCACCAATCAAGGCAAATTTGCCGAAGTGCAAGCTTTTCTCGGCAAGCTGCCGCTGCAGATTCTCTCTTTGAGAGATTTGCAGAATCCTCCCGCGGTCGTCGAAGACGGCGCCAGTTTTGAAGCGAACGCGCTTAAAAAAGCGCGGACGTTGGCGCAGTTCTCCGGCTTGCTGACATTAGCTGACGATTCAGGCCTTGAGGTGGATGCTCTCGGCGGCGCGCCAGGGATTTATTCGGCGCGCTATTGTGGCGAAGAGGGTAACGACGATGCTAACAACCGCAAGCTGCTGCGCGAATTGGCCAACGTTCCGGCCGATCAGCGCGCCGGCCGCTTTGTCTGCGCACTTGCGTTATGCGCACCGGGTTCAAGCGCCATGAAAGAATGGTCTGTGCGGGAATCCTGCGAAGGACGCATCGCGTTTTCTCTGACGGGTTCCCATGGCTTCGGCTACGATCCGTTATTTTTCTACCCGCCGTTTGGCAAAACCTTCGGCGAGATCGATCGTGCATCCAAAGCAACCGTGAGCCATCGCGGCAAGGCGCTCAAGAAACTCGCTGAGATGTTGCCAAAGCTGGTGGATTTCGCGGCGCAACCTTGATTTCACCAAGTCGCTGTGTAGAATGACCGCTGGTTAAAAATTGACGGGGCGTAGCGCAGCCTGGTAGCGCACCTGCCTTGGGCGCAGGGGGTCGGAAGTTCGAATCTTCTCGCCCCGACCATCGCGAAGTGCTGAGCGATGAGTGCTAAGTGTTGGGGACAAAGAGGCGGAGCCGACTCATAACTCAGCACTCGTTACTCAGTACTTTCTTGTTGCGCCAGTAGCTCAGCTGGATAGAGCAACGGCCTTCTAAGCCGTAGGTCAGGGGTTCGAATCCCTTCTGGCGCGCCAGCTTGAGTTTGTTTTTGCGGTGAGTGTAGCTCAACGGTTAGAGCACTGGACTGTGGCTCCAGGGGTTGAGGGTTCAAATCCCTTCACTCACCCCATTCCCTTCGGGATGATAGATTGCAAATTTCAGCTTCCAGCAATCTGGGATTTGTCATCTGAGATTTGCAATTTCGACTGAAACGAAACGTGGGCCGCTAGCTCAGTTGGTAGAGCAGCTGACTCTTAATCAGCGGGTCCGGAGTTCGAGTCTCCGGCGGCCCACCATTTTTTTCAAGCACTTAGGAGCTTGTCCGCCAAAAGACGGTCACTTGAGACATTCGAGTTTTGTCGGGATGCGAAATGATAAAGAGGCGAGTGAGGTTCGGCGCGAATAGCGCCTTTATATTTTTCTCTTTCCCATGCCTCTTACCTTTCCCGCGCGTTCGATTCTGATCTTGTTCTTTCGCGCTCTACGATAGATTGGCGATGCGTTTCTGGCGGCCATTTTTGCGTCGAGTGCCTCTAGGTCCGAGGAAACCCCCTGCGCCGCGATGGCTCTTGGCAGTCTAGTTCCAGCGGACTCACGACAAAAAGATTATTGCTCAGATTTCCGCCCGCTGTTCATCGCGGCGGCTTGTCCTAGGGCTTCATTTTGTCGTCGCTTGCGGCAGTCGGTTAAAGGTTCCATTGCGGGTAGTTCGCGAACCGGATAGTCGTAATGGTTGTTGTTCCGAACGAGGCGCCGCGCATGCCGCTGATCGAGGAATTCGAATCCACAGGCCATTGGTTGTTTCGCTGGCGCAGTTATTTGCCGCTCGCAACCGTCGCGTTCGTGCTGGGCGGGATTGAGTATTTCAATTATCCGTACGGCTCTCATTTGCTCGATGAATTGTGGGAAGTACTCTGCTTGATGATTTCGTTTTCAGGGCTAGCGGTTCGCGCACTAACGATCGGTTATGCGACGAGCGGCACCGCCGGCAGGAATACCAAAGGGCAGGTTGCCGCCGATCTGAATACCACGGGGATGTATTCCATCATTCGCAATCCCTTATATATGGGGAATTTCCTCATGGTCTTGGGCGTGATGTTATTTCTTCGAGTCTGGTGGATTCCGGTGATTTATATGCTTGTGTTCGCGCTTTATTACGAGCGGATTATTTTTGCTGAGGAAAAGTTTCTCCGAAATAAGTTCAGCGCGCGGTACATGGACTGGGCATCGCAAACGCCGGCCTTCTTACCCCGCTTTAATCGGTGGCAGGCTCCCGAGTTGCCGTTTCGTTGGAGAAAGGTCCTTCGCCGCGAATATCACGGACTGATCGCGATCGCGTCTAGTATGTTCCTGCTTGAAGCTGCCGGCGATCTATATCTCGGGCACGGGTTCGAAATCGATACACTATGGGCGATATTTCTCCCTTTGGCTTTCGGCTCATATCTAGTCATCCGGTTCCTACACAAACGAACCGGCGTTCTCCGAGAAAAGTAAAAGCCACAAAGACGCGGCTCGGGGCTGATGGCAGGAATGTGTTAAATCCGCCCTTACGTTGGCTTGCTGGTTACGTGGTCCTTGTAGCATCTGCCTCCAACGCGCGCAGCCCACACGAACGGAAAGTTGCAAGGTCACCACCGAAAAGGAGATCGCATCATTGTTTGACCGTTGGAATCAGTCGTTGCAGACGGGCGATCCGCATAAGGTGGTTGCCAACTATGCCGAACGCTCCATTCTGTTGCCTACGGTTTCGAACAAACCACGCTTGACTCCGGCGGAAAAAGAAGACTACTTTCATCATTTCGTAGAGGATCGCCCCTCCGGAAAGATTGATCTGCGCTTCGTAGAGATTGGCTGCAATACCGCCGTTGATGCTGGCCTCTACACATTTACGTTCGCCAAGACAGGCGCAGTAGTCAGTGGCCGGTATAGCTAAACGTACCGATGGGATGGTTCGAAGTGGCTCATTACCAGTCATCACTCCTCCGCGATGCCAGAGAAGAAGAAGTAGTGGCAGCGGTATACCCCTTCCTTCCAGCGGATCGCCACAAAAACGCGTGAGTAATCGAACGGGCTGGCCAGCCAAAGCATCGACCAACGCGGAAACGAATAAAGTGCGCCGCTGATTGCGTATCAGAAGGGCTAATGGCTTCAGGGTAAGCACAATTCGGGTCGTGGTTCAGGTCTCAGAGTCACAGCTTTTAGAATGAAATGGTTTAAGCTAAAATAGGTCAAATTCGACGGCGATGGAGTTCGCCAGCTAAACCGTTCCGCTGGGTGGAACTGATAACCCCTACTTCAGTGTTTTTTGAAGTAGGGGTTTCTTATTTTTAGGGAAAGGAATTTAGAGATGCGCTCTATTCTCTGTGTTGGAGCCGGTAGTTTCATCGGCGGCGTTTTTAGATATTTGCTCACCAACTGGACGTATAAAACCCTTGACCCGTCGTTTCCGTACGGGACGCTAGCCGTCAATGTTCTCGGGTGCCTAGTTATCGGTTTCTTGGCGGGCCTTGCGGAATCGCGTGTGACATTCACCATCGATGCCCGGCTGTTTCTTTTTGTCGGCGTAATCGGGGGATTCACAACCTTTTCTGCGTTCGCGTGGGAGACATTTGCACTTGCGAGAAATTCTCAGAGTATCACCAGTCTAATGAACGTTTGCCTACAATTAGGTCTCGGCCTAGCAGGAATTTGGCTTGGTAGTTTGTTGGGTCATGCAACTTCTAACTGAACCACTGCCGTAATCGATTGTTGACAGAATTCTTGGCCTCACTGTATATACACAGTTGAGTCAGTCCGCTAACGCATGGCTTCTGTGGACCCTATAGCCCAATTAACGTTTCAGAGTTCCCTAACAATAATGGCCATCGTTTCGGGATGGTTTTTTGCCGTCTATGGCCAGATTCGTGCCGCGGACTCCGATGAAAAAAAGGCAACGTTTTACCCTCTGTTTCGATCTGTGGGTGCAGCACTAATTTTGATCGGTGGTTTGGCACTAACTTCCTGGTTTGCTCTCATAGGTGTTGAATGGTGTCTCAAGGCTGTATACGTGATTCTTCCGGTGGGTTGTGGCCTTCTGCTGCTCGTAGCGTTGGTACTACTTTGGAGGACTCACAACTAGGTTCATGCCACTAAGTAGACCAACTCTGTCAGTAGGGGATATTGCGGCGCTACAGAACGCTAAATTGGATCAGTGGTATGCTAAAAACGCTGACGCGCTCTATGCCTTAACGGTTGTCGTGTATGATGATCTTTATAAATATCAGGGGATAGTTATAAAGGTGGTGCCAAGCCATACAGTTGAGGAGGCTCTTCGAACTTATTTGAACGGTTATTTTTCTGTCGGAGTCTCGTCAGTCAATTCAAAAATGACTAGCAATGGATATAGTAAAGGGCTACAAGACCACTTCAATTACACGCAGGTTATTAAGAATTTTAATTGGCAAATGTATTGGGGTAATTTATTGCCGAATCAATCGGGGATCGATAGGCTCCTAGAGACGTTTTACAGCTTTCTTATAAATGAGGCGATCAACCGTGGGATCGATACAGACAGAACAAACGCAGTAAAGCTTGGGCAATATGAAGCTCTCGTAAAAGCTGTGAACGATTTGACTCAGCCTCTCATTCACGTATAGAATATGCCCATGGAATTCTTGACTGCTAAACTCTCTACTGAGTCTAATGAGAAGGTTGACCAGTTAGTGCGGAATTTTCTAGCCCAAGCACATGACCGGGGAGTTTCCACAGAATATTTGTGCGATTCTCAGTTAGCTAAGTTTGAAGAAAGATTGAGATTAGCCTTCAAGAAGTTGCTCTCAGCGTCGCAAGCCAACCCCGCTTAAAATTGTCCGCTTTCTGTCCGAGAACTATTCCCAAAGAGACCCAAACAAACCCAACGATCACACAGCAAGCTGTCGAAAATCATTGGGGATGTCTGGGTCATATCGGTTCATGAGATGACTCATTGAGAACTCTTAATCAGCGGGTCCGGAGTTCGAGTCTCCGGCGGCCCACCATTTTTTCCATTCCTCGTTGCGTCCTTCCGTCATTGGCAATTGGGTTGCGACATCTTCTTCCGTTAGTCGAGGCCAGTGACAAATTCAGTTGTGAAGCGCGACTCGCGGTGACATAATCTCTCACCTAGGCGGGTATAATTCAGTGTCACCGGATCCAGGTCTAACTTACACCATGCCCTTGGAGGTTTATTTCCAAGCGGCTGTGGTGCGCGGCGTGCTCGTTACCAATCAGGAACGGCTGAGCAACTATCTGGTGCTGCGCGAGGGTGAGGAGATCTTTTCGCTCAAGGATGTCACGATGGAAAGCGCCAATCGTAAACCGCTAGTGGTTGGCGCGGATGAATATTTGGTTTACATGCGCGAAGTATTTCTCATCGCAGATCTGAGCCCGCAGAGTCAGACCCAGCGCGCGGGCATCGAAAGCTTTTACGTGCAGAAAGAAACGAGCAAGGCGCTTTTCAGCGTTGGACCTTATTTACTTCACGGCGATGTCCATTTGGTTCCCGGCGCGGCATTGCACGATCTATTGGTCGAGACAAGCCGATTTTTTCCGGTGACCGCGGCGACTATAGTGGATCGTCCAGAGATAGCGCCGCGAACTTATCTACTCAACCGAAACCGAATCGGATTTATGACCGCCATCAACGATGGTCTGGTCGAACTCTGAGCCGCTGTCATGGCCGCTGCATTTCCAACCGAGATTAACCATATTAAGGCGCGCGGCGCGGTGCGTATTTCGTGGGACGATGGACATGTCGGCGAGTATGAACAAGAATATCTGCGTGGTCACTGTCCCTGCGCGCTTTGTCAAGGACATGGACCGGAGCGCCGCTTTGTCGTTGTTCCCGGCGCGGTGCTGGATGGAATCCGCGGAGTTGGCAACTATGCCGTCGAACTGCACTGGCACGACGGCCACACTACGGGAATTTACAGTTTCGATTACCTGCGCGCCCTTTGTCCCTGTACGGATTGCGCTGTTAAGGCGAAATAAAAATCATAATCGCGTCACCGATTGTTTTCCCCGGCTTTGCCTTGCCAAAGCATGACACTGCCATGACGTACATAGAGAAAGTCGGTAACGCGGCGATTATTCTCACCGGCAGCAGTAGCTCGCCTGACCTGTTCGACAGGCTCGGTTAGCCGCGTCGACGATATCATCCTCGTTGCCGCAGCGTGCGGCGAAAATTCTGCGTCGTTGGGTTTGGCAAAACGTGCGACACTTCGCGCACATAAGCTTGATTGCGCTTGACTTAGCAGTAGCTAATTCTTACTCTCCTTTCCTAGTCGGCAAAGTTGGGGTTGGCGAGAGTGGCGGAATTGGCAGACGCACTAGACTTAGGATCTAGCGGGCAACCGTGGGGGTTCGAGTCCCCCCTCTCGCACCAGCAAAGTGCCGATAAATTGACCGATCAAAATACCAAAGAAAGGTTTTGTGGCCGATCGTCGAATGTTTTGGGGCGCTCATGACAGCCTGTTATCTTCAGATCATAGTTGACGAAAAAGCCAATTGTCAAATTTCGCGATGAAAATCGATATCGATGAATTGAGTCCGGTGCAGCGTAAAGTCCGCGTCGAGTTGCCGGCGGAAGCCGTTGCCAGTGAGTTTGCTCATGCCTACAAGAATCTCGGCAACCGGGTGCGAGTCAAAGGCTTTCGCACCGGCAAGATTCCGCGCAGCGTGCTCCAAGGCATCTACGGTGAAGAGGTCAAAGGCGAAGTCAAATCCCATTTAGTTGAAGAATCCTTGGGCGAAGTAATTAAGGAGCGCGGCTTGCAGATCGTCTCGCGCCCGGAAGTTGAGGCCAACGATCTCAGCGAAGGCAGTGATTTTTCGTTCTCCGCGGTGTTCGAAATCAAACCGGAGATCCAAGTAAAGGACTACCTGGGCGTCGAAGTTGAGAAAGTTAAAATCAGCGTCGCCGATGATCAGGTGCAGGACGCGCTTAAGCGTATCCAAGAAGGTCACGCGCGGCTCGAACTCGTCGAGGGTCGGGATATTGTTCAAACTGGCGACTTTGTCACCCTCGACTTCGAAGGTACTATCGCAGGCAAACCGTTTTCGGGCGGCAAGGGCGAAAACTATACGATCGAAGTGGGCTCGGGACAGGCCCTGCCGAAGTTTGAAGAGGCCGTCGTCGGCCTCAAAATCGGCGAGCGCCAGTCGGTGCCCGTGACCTATCCGGAAAACTATCCGAATAAGGAAATTGCCGGTAAAACGGTCGATTTTTCCATTGTCGCGCGTGAGATCAAGCAAAAAGTGTTGCCTACGCTCGACGACGAATTCGCCAAGGATCACGGCGAACACGGTTCGCTTGACGAGCTGAAAGCGGCGATCCGCCAGCGCCTCGAGGGAGAACTCAAGCATTATCAGGACGAGGATCTTAAGGAAAAGATCATGAGCCGTTTGATTGAGAACCACGCGCTGACGATTCCACCCTCGATGGTTGAGCGGCAAACCCGTTACTTGATGGAGCGCTACCAGAGTCAAATCCAGCAAGCGGGCGCGGAGGCCGATGCGGCGCCGCCGATGGAGGATGCGCGTAAGAATTTGGAAGGGCGTGCGGCGCGGCAAGTGCAAGCGACCTTATTGGTGGAAAAAATCTCCCAACAAGAAAATATCGAAATTAACGAGCAAGACATCCAAGAGCGCGTCGATAACCTGGCGCGATCCGCCGGCGATCGCGCCAAAAGTGTGCGTGAGTACTATGCGCGGCCTGAAGCACGCGACGATTTGCGTGCACAGATAGTATTTGACCGAACTCTTGGGTATTTACTCGAACGGGCGCAAATAAAAGAAGTGGATCCGCCGGCTTCTAAGGTTGATGAGCCGGGTGAAAAAAGCTAGAATGCTTTCATGTACGAGGGGTTTCGCTACTCATGAACTTCATCCCCATTGTCGTTGAGCAAACCGGACGTGGCGAACGTGCATATGATATCTATTCGCGTCTCCTTAAAGATCGAATTGTCTTTCTCGGTTCCGTCATAAACGATGACGTTGCTAACCTCGTCACCGCGCAGCTGCTTTTTCTCGAATCGGAAGATCCCGAACGCGATATCTTTTTCTATATCAACAGCCCAGGAGGGGCGGTGACGGCCGGCTTGGCGATCTATGACACGATGCAATATGTTCGGCCGCAGATTTCCACGGTCTGCGTCGGCCAAGCCGCGAGCATGGCCGCGGTCCTACTTTCCGCCGGCGCCAAAGCTAAGCGATTCGCCTTGCCACATGCGCGTATCATGATTCATCAGCCGCTGGGCGGTTTTCAGGGGCAAGCGACGGATATCGATATCCAGGCCCGAGAGATTCTTCGCATGCGCGAGGAATTGAATAACATCTTAACCAAGCATTCTGGGCAGAGCTTGAAAAAAATCGAAAAAGATACTGATCGCGATATGTTTATGACCGGCAAACAAGCCCAAGAATATGGTTTGGTCGATGAAGTCATCGCGACTCGGCCCGAAAATAGCGTCAAGAAGTAGCCGTTTGGGAGAACCGGGGGGTCTATGGCAAAGCATGGCGAACATGGATCAGGAAATCTCGTCTGCTCATTTTGCGGCAAGAGCCAAGACGAAGTTCGCAAGCTGATCGCCGGTCCGACGGTTTACATCTGCGATGAATGCATCGACCTGTGTAACGACATCATAGCCGAGGAGTGCGATCACGACGAAAATCTAAGTTCGTCGTCAAACGTTCCCAAGCCCGCCGAAATCAAGCGCGTCCTCGATCAGTACGTAATCGGTCAAGAGCGCGCCAAGAAAATTCTCGCGGTGGCGGTGCATAATCACTATAAGCGCATTGATAGCCAGATGGTGACTGGCGACGTCGAGTTGCAGAAGAGCAATATCTTACTGCTCGGTCCCACCGGATCGGGCAAGACCCTTTTGGCGCAAACCCTGGCGCGGTTTCTTCAAGTGCCGTTCACGATTGCCGACGCCACCAGTTTGACCGAGGCCGGTTATGTCGGCGAAGACGTCGAAAATATTATTCTCAATCTTTTGCAGGCGGCCGACTACGATGTTGAAAAAGCACAGCGCGGCATCGTCTATATAGATGAGATCGATAAAATCTCCCGGAAATCGGATAATCCGTCTATTACCCGGGATGTCTCTGGGGAAGGCGTCCAGCAAGCTTTATTGAAGATTATCGAAGGCACCATGGCGAGTGTGCCGCCCAAGGGCGGCCGTAAACATCCGCAGCAGGAATTTCTCCAGGTTGATACGACCAATATTCTTTTCATCTGCGGCGGCGCGTTCGTCGGCCTGGATGATATCATTCGCCGACGCATCGGCCGTAAGCGCATGGGCTTTGGGGGTCAGCTGGAAGACAAAGATGGACGCCGGGCGAGCGATCTATTACATGGGGTGCAAACCGAAGATTTACTCAAGTTCGGCCTCATCCCGGAGTTTATCGGCCGTCTGCCCGTGATCGCCACCCTCGATGAATTGGATGAATCCGCGTTGGTACGTATCCTGAAGGAACCAAAGAATGCTTTGACCAAGCAGTACTCGAAGTTGTTTGACATGGAATCGGTGCATTTGAAATTCACTGAAGAGGCGCTGCGGGCGATCGCCCGCGACGCCATGAAGCGGAAATCAGGCGCGCGCGGGCTCCGGGCAATCATGGAAAACATCATGTTGGATATCATGTACGACATGCCTTCGCAGCCGAATATCAAGGAAGTCGTTATCTCCGAGGACGTCGTGGAAAAACATGATCCTCCGATTGTGGTATACACCAAGGCAGCGGAGAGCGCTTAGGAGGGTTTATGCTGTTTCGCAATGAGAAAAAAGACGACAAGGACCCCGGTGGCGGCGTGACCCGCGTGCCGCTATTGCCGCTACGGGACATTATCGTATTCCCCCATATGGTAGTGCCGCTATTTGTCGGCCGACAGCGCTCGATCAAGGCGCTGGAGGAAGCGACGCAGAAACAAAGTTTGATTTTCTTGTCGTCGCAGAAAGACGCCAAAACCAACGAGCCGGCAGAGGACGATATCTATAAGATCGGCACCTTGGGTTCGGTGGTGCAGATGCTTAAGCTGCCCGACGGCACCGTCAAAGTTTTAATCGAGGGCAAGAAGCGGGCTAAGGTTGCACGCTTTGTTGCCAACCCAGATTATTTCTTGGTGGAAGTTGAAGAGGCGCCGGAGATCGTCGAGCGTAACACCGAAATCGAAGCCTTGGTGCGGGAAGTTCACACCACTTTTGAAAATTACGTAAAGCTCAAGAAAAAGATCCCGCCGGAAATGGTCATGTCGGTTTCATCCATCGACGATCCTGGCCGTTTGGGTGACACCATCGTCGCTCACCTCGGCATTAAACTCGACGACCGGCAGAATCTGCTCGAAACTTTCAACGCCGCGGAGCGGTTGGAAAAAGTCCTCGGCCATATGCGCGCCGAAATTGAGATTCTTGAAGTCGAGCGGCGCATTCGCTCGCGCGTCAAGAAGCAAATGGAGCGCTCGCAAAAAGAGTACTATCTCAACGAGCAGATGCGCGCGATCCAAAAAGAGCTTGGTGAAAAAGACGAGTTCAAAAACGAGATTCAGGAAATTGAAGAAAAGCTCAAGCAGAAAAAACTTTCCGCCGAGGCCAAGGACAAAGTCGATAAAGAGCTCAAGAAGCTGAAAATGATGTCGCCCATGTCGGCGGAAGCGACGGTGGTGCGGAACTATATCGATTGGATTATCAGTTTGCCGTGGAACGAATTTACCGACGATAAACTCGATATCAACGAGGCGGAGCGAATTCTCGAGGAAGATCATTACGGTTTGGAAAAAGTAAAGGAGCGCATCCTCGAATATCTTGCGGTGCAAAGCTTGGTCGGCAAGATCAAGGGGCCGATTCTCTGTCTGGTTGGCCCTCCGGGTGTCGGCAAAACTTCTCTGGGCCGTTCCATAGCTCGCTCCACCGGCCGAAAATTTATCAGGGTTTCTCTTGGCGGCGTTCGCGATGAAGCGGAAGTTCGCGGCCATCGGCGCACTTATATCGGCGCGATGCCCGGAAAAATCATTCAGTCGATGAAGAAAGCCGGATCGAGCAACCCGGTGTTTTTGATGGATGAAATCGACAAGATGTCGACCGACTTCCGCGGCGATCCGTCGTCGGCGTTGCTGGAAGTATTAGACCCCGAGCAGAACACGACGTTTAACGATCACTATCTCGATCTCGATTTCGATCTGTCGAAAGTGATGTTTATTACAACTGCCAATTCGTTGGATCGTATCCCTCGGCCGTTGCAAGACCGTATGGAGATCATTCGCATCGCGGGTTACACCGAACTTGAGAAACTGAGCATAGCGAAAAAATATTTACTGGAAAAGCAAAAGGAAGCCAACGGCTTAACGCCGGAGAATCTGGCTTTCACTGACAATGCGCTGCTTGGTGTCATCCGGCACTATACGAAGGAAGCTGGCGTGCGCAATCTAGAACGCGAGATCGCCTCGATTTGCCGCAAGGTCGCTGTAGAGGTCGTGCGCAAAGATCGCAACTCCCACATCCAAGTTGGCACCAAGGGACTCCATAAGTATCTAGGCCCGATCAAGTTTCGTTATGGCAAGGTTGATACCGAGGTCAAAATCGGTGTCACCACGGGTTTGGCCTGGACGGAGATGGGCGGCGAATTGCTGGCCACTGAAGTGACGGTCATGCCAGGCAAAGGCCAGTTGATTATTACCGGAAAACTCGGCGACGTGATGCAAGAATCCGCGCGCGCGGCGATGAGCTATGTTCGTTCTCGGGCGGCCGAGTTGGGTCTGGAAAAGGACTTTTATCAGAAACTCGATATTCATATTCATGTCCCGGAGGGTGCGATTCCTAAGGACGGCCCATCAGCCGGAATCACCATGGCGACTTCGCTGGTGTCGGCACTGATGAAAATCCCGGTGCACAACGATTTGGCGATGACCGGAGAAATCACCCTGCGCGGTTCGGTGTTGCCGATCGGCGGTTTGAAAGAGAAAGTGTTGGCGGCGCATCGCGCTGGTATAAAGAAAGTCCTAATTCCCGCGGATAACGAGAAAGACATCGAAGAAATTCCCGCTGCCGTACTCAAGACCGTCGAACTCGAACTGGTCTCGCATGTAGACGAGGTCTTGAAGAAGGCCCTTATTCTCGACGATCCGAATAGCCTCTTTCGCCATATGGAACTCGAGTCTCAGGCGAAGGATGACTCCCCGACATTTCCAGATAAGGTCGAAGACGTTCCCGCGAGCGAAATTCTGCCCCAATAACTCTACTAGTTCACTTCCGAACGCTGCCGGGTGATTTGACACCCGGCAGCGTGACTGTTATAAAAGCGCCTTGCATTAGGGATATTTGGGCCGGTGCGCTAAGTGAATTATCGCCTTCTTGATAAATTTAAGTTTCGGGAAGCCTATCTCCATAAACAAAAATTTTTGGAATCGCAATGGCTGAGTGAGGATAAATTAACGCGCTGGGTCAGCCTGGGCCTTGGGATGACGGTAAAACCTCGGCATGTTCGCCTCTTAAAGTTTTTTTCGTGAATTAAATAGCAATAGCGAAGGTGACATATACAACTAGGGTCGAAGGAGCCTCGGCCAACTTGCGAGTGAGAATTTTTGGCGAAGGGGCGGTTAGCTCAGCGGGAGAGCATCGGCCTTACAAGCCGGGGGTCACAGGTTCAAATCCTGTACCGCCCACCAGAAAGGTTAAGGTTTCGAGTTCCGAGTCTTGAGTTTTCGAGTTAAAACGCGGCACTCGAAACATGAAACTCTAAATTGAATTTTGTCGGGGTCGTAGTTCAGTTGGTTAGAACGCCGGCCTGTCACGCCGGAGGTCGCGAGTTCGAGTCTCGTCGGCCCCGCCACTTACTTCGTCGGATGCAGTAGAAAGATTATCAGCGAGTGGAGAGAGTGAACATGAACAAAGCGGATGCGCTGATGCAGCGGCAATGGTATGTGATCGACGCGCGTGGCAAGATTCTAGGCCGCATGGCCACTGAAATTGCTAAAGTGCTCAGAGGCAAACACAAACCGATTTTTACGCCCAATCAGGATGCCGGTGATTTTGTCATTGTCGTGAATGCCCGAGAACTCAAGTTGACCGGCGCCAAGCTGGACCAGAAGATTTACTATCGCCACAGCGAGTATCCCGGAGGCATCCGCCAACGAACCGCGGCACAGATGCTCGAAGAAAAACCCGAGGAACTGGTTAAATTGGCGGTCAAGGGCATGCTTCCCAAAAATCGGTTGAGCCGCAAGCTGGTCACGAAACTCAAAGTGTACGCTGGCGCTGAGCATCCTCATGACGCGCAAAAACCCCAACCCTTGGCAATCGTAGCGTAGGAGCGAAACTTCGATGGCAGATAAAGTGTTTACCGCAACTGGCAGAAGAAAGACTTCCGTGGCGCGGGTCTTTTTAAAATCAGGCAAAGGCAATATTACGATCAATGACCGGACGTTGCAGGAATACTTTGGCCGCGAAACCGCGCGCATGATCGTCATGCAGCCATTCGATGTTACCCAGACCGGCGGCAGCTTCGACATCGATGTAAACGTCACCGGCGGCGGAAATTCTGGCCAGGCCGGCGCTATTCGCCATGGCATTACCCGTGCCTTGATGAAGCTCAACGCCGACCTGCGCGCGCCGCTAAAAAAGGCCGGCTTCGTGACCCGCGACCCGCGTGCAGTGGAACGCAAAAAATACGGCCGGCACAAAGCGCGCAAACGGCCGCAGTACTCCAAGCGCTAGAAGCTTCATTCAATCGGCCCTTCTTAATTGTTCAAAGAGATTTTACGTCGGCACGGTTGGTAGAAACCGTGCCGATTTTTTTTTGGTGTTCGCCCATCAACACGGATTGCGCAGTTCAATTCAAATTGAAGCAGCGAGCGAGGCGCGATCCTGCCGCCGTGACGACATTGGGCTTGTTACTCCGCGCGGGCAACCGACATCGTTGCCCGCCGAGCAATCCTTGGTAGTCATTTGGAATGTCCCAACTAGGCCAATTTACTTTGCGACCGCACCGTTCGGTGTCTTCACTACTTTAGGCTCGCGCCTGCGATTACTTCAAACGCGGAATCCGGGTTAGCTGCGCGGCCGAGTGAGACACGGGCCAGAAGTAGTTCGAATTTGCCGCCAGCGGGAAGTCGGAGGGATGAGGCTATTGTTCGGCGGTGATGAAGTAAAGCCCGATCAGGACGAAGATGGTGTTAGGAATCCACGCTGCCGCAACTGGTGGTAACGCCCCGCTATGACCTAATGAGGTGCAAAATCCTAGGAGGACCCAATAGCCAAAACCGATCAGCATGGCGATGCCGAAGCTGAGTGACAGGTTGGTGGTCATTTGACGCTTAAGCGCAAACGGTATCGCCAGCATCACCATCAGAGGTGAAATCAGTGGAATGGCCAACTTTGACTGGAGGTCTACCTCATAGGCCGTCGCATCGATTCCTTTACTTTTCAAATCCGCGATTTGTTTTTGAAGATCGAAAAAGGTGAATTCATCGGCAAGGCGCGCCAGCGCCGTCAAATCCGCCGGCGTCTCCGTTATCGGCAAGGCGACGCTGGTTGCACGCTTCACCATTTTGCCGTCGTCCTGCAAATTCCACTCGGTCGCTTCGTTGGTCTTCCAGCGATTCTCGATCCACTGAGCCTTGGGAATCTCGACCAAGGCACGCAGGCTGAAGTCGCGATTGAGGAGAAACAGCGTGATACTCTCCAAGGTGCCGCTTCGGGTGTCGAAGCGATCGATATTGATAAAACTAGAATCGCCGCGGATCCAGATGTCATGGGTGCCGATTAGACTCTGTTGCTGTCGATTCTTAATTTCGGTCCGATAAATGGTTTGCGCACGGTGGGCGAACGCAGGCACCAGGCTTTCATTCCAGACAAAAGCTAACGCGCAAATGAATAACGATAAAATCAGTAATGGCAGGGCGATTCGCTGGACGCTAATGCCGCTGGATCGGATCGCCGTGATCTCGTGAGTGCGTACGAGCATGCCGAGACAAAATAACGTGGAAAAAAGCGTGGCGAAGCCGATAACGCGCGATATCAGCAAAGGAGCTTTGAAAAAGAAATAACGGACCACGGTCAGGAACGGCGCACCGGAGTCGAGCAGAGATCCGATTCGATCGAAGAAGTCGACGGTGACGTACAAGGACGTAATGACCGCTAAGCTTATGAAAAAAATTCTTAGGAATCCCGTCGCCAAATAGCGGTCAAGAATCCCGCCAACGGGGAGCGTGGAGAATCGGATGCGCGCGGCGTTCATACGCTGTGGGTCTTTTCTGGTTTGCGGAGTCGATTGAAATATTCCATCGCCCGCGCTGCTGTCCGTTCGATCGTGGATGCAATCAGCAACGGCGATTCCCGCATCGCTTTGCGAAAAAAGAGCGCGGCAATGGCACCGACGACGATGTTGGGTAGCCAAGTTGCAGGGATCGGGTGAAGCATGCTTTTCTCCCCTAAACCTTTGCCCAGAGAAAGTAAAACATAATAAATCATCAGCCAAAAGAGGCAGAGCATCAATCCCCATGAACGGTTAGCCCGGGAAGTGCGCGGTAATAACGCTAAAGCGACCCCGAGTAAGCTAAAGACCAGGGGCACGAAGCCGAAGGCGATTCGTTGATGCAGCTCCATGCGTTCGGCGATGGCTTTGACGCCCAGTCTGTTTTTCCCATCGATGGCATCCATTAGGTCGCCGAGCGGCAATTCCTTGGGGCCGGCTTCTTTTTGCCGCACCGGGCCGACGATCTCGTCAAGATCAAATTTGAAATCATAGATATTGAATCGCGTCTGGCTGAAGCCGGACCGATTGCTTTCGCGCTCATAGATCGAGCCGTCGAATAATCGAAGCCCCAAAGTGTTGGTTGTGTCATCGGTGGTGATCAAGGCAACTTTGCCGAGAATGATATCTTCCTTGAGTTTGTCCCGTCTGTCGACGATGAGGATGCCTTGCGCAGTGTTGCCGGGCGGTTTGATTTCCTCGACGTAAATAAGGATTCGCGGGAAATCATCGTTAAAAACCTTTTCCTTAAGTGCGGTGCCGACGCGCGACTTGGCGACGTTGTACAGCTCCTTTTTTAGCGCCGCGTTGGCCGCTGGCCGAGCGAAAAGCGTCAAGAACAAGGTGATGATCGCGACCACGACGGCCAAAAGAAAGATCGGCCAATAGATTTGCGCCGGACTGATCCCGCCGGCCTTCATCGCCAACAGTTCTTGATCATTGGACAGCCGGCCGAAACCAAGAAGAATCGCCAACAGAAACGACATCGGCACGGTGAGCTCCAGGAACGTCGGTAGAATAAGTGAAAAAAGTTTGCCAATCTGAAGCAGCGGGACCCCGCGCGTGATTACCAGTTCGATCAGCTTGAGGATGCGCGCGATCAGCAAGATGATCGTAAAAGCAAACAGACCGAGAAAAAACGGTGGCAACACTTCAGAGATCAAGTAACGGGAAATAGTTTTGCGCTTCACGGTCTGAGCATGTTAGCTGGTGAGTCTAGCTTTGTAAAATCCCGTAGCCGTAAAATAGCCGTCCATGTCAACCAGCGATAACGTCATATTCGGAATCAACCCAGTTTTAGAGAAACTCAACGGTTCTGCTAGTGACATCTTGGAGATCTTGGTTGCTGATGGTTATGAACGTTCAGCGTTGCGTCAAATTACGAAATCCGCCGCGCACTTCGGATTGCGTGTGGTGCCGGTGGCGCCGAATGTGCTTGACCGTTTAGCCGGTGGGCAACGGCACCAGGGCGTGGTCGCGAAAGTCGCGGAGTATTCCTATTTGCCGTTCGGCGAATTGTTAAGGCAAGTCTCTACGAGTTCCGGTGCCCATTGGGTTTTGGTTTTAGATGGGCTAACTGATCCGCGCAATTTTGGTGCTCTGCTCAGAACCGCGGAAGCGGTCGGTGTGAAACATATTATTATCCCCAAAGATCGCTCGGTGGATGTCACGCCTATCGTTGTGAAAGCATCAGCAGGTGCGGCGCACCATCTAAGCATTGCCAAGGTAACCAATTTGCGCCGCGCCATCACCGATCTCAAAGAAAACGGCTATTGGCTTGCCGGCCTAGACGGAGCGAGCCAGGAAAGCATTTACCAGAGGACTTATCCTAATCGTTTGGCAATTGTCTTAGGGAGTGAGGGTAAAGGGGTGCGCCCGTTGATCCTGCGGGAATGTGATTTTTTGGTGGCCATTCCAATGCTCGGGAAGATCAGCTCTCTTAATGTATCGGTGGCGGGGGCGGTCTTTCTCTACGAACTTTTGCGCCAAAGTCGAAGCGCTGACAAGCCTGTGGCTAGGTGACTTTGCGCCAAAACACACCCAGTATGGAATAGCTGTTGACATGTTTCGTTGAAGGTGGTTTAAATACCCGTTTGCAAAAGGGGAAAATGGCCCTTGTGCCATCATTTGTGCCTCGTCGGTAAAGGATCAATACTTAAATACTTTGGTTAGAGCTGTTAAGTAGTCTTTCCCGCGGCCGCTTTAGAGGCGAAATGGCATGGTTTGCGCTGGCGCGTGAAAATCTCGACGCGGAGTAGGCTGGCGTAGCTCAACGGCAGAGCAGCTGATTTGTAATCAGCAGGTTGTAGGTTCAAGTCCTATCGCCAGCTCCAGCCAACGTTTCCCGTTTTTTGAGAAATCTTGAGCGGATTAGGAACTTGCATCGTCGTTGGTTTGTGGGTGAAGAGAGACAAGGAGAGGTTCCCGAGTGGCCAAAGGGAGCAGACTGTAAATCTGCCGGCAATGCCTTCGAAGGTTCGAATCCTTCCCTCTCCACCATTTTGGTATTGCGGGAATAGCTCAGTTGGTAGAGCGCAAGCCTTCCAAGCTTGGGGTCGCGGGTTCGAGTCCCGTTTCCCGCTCCATTTTGCGAATGGCTGATGGTGGTGGCAAATGGCCGCTGGCGCCTCCGAATTGGGACAATGGGCCAGAGCCTTGAAACCATCGACTGACATGCCCAGGTAGCTCAGTCGGTAGAGCACGTCCTTGGTAAGGACGAGGTCGGCGGTTCGATCCCGCTCCTGGGCTTTGCTCAGTGCGCAAGTTTGGGTGAAGGTGATTATTAGTTTTGGGGCGATGAGTGATTGGCAAATCAATTAGGAGGAGCAGATGAGTAAAGCAAAGTTTGAGCGTAAAAAACCACATCTTAATATCGGTACGATCGGTCACGTCGACCATGGCAAGACTACCTTGACCGCGGCGATCACCAAGGTGTTGGCGAAGACCGGGAAAGCTACATTCCTGGCCTACGATCAGATCGACAAAGCGCCCGAAGAACGAGAACGCGGCGTAACGATCAATATCGCTCATGTTGAGTATGAGACCGAGAAGCGCCATTACGCTCACGTCGACTGTCCAGGTCATGCCGATTACATTAAGAACATGATCACCGGAGCTGCACAGATGGATGGAGCGATTCTCGTTGTCTCTGCCGCTGACGGACCCATGCCGCAAACGCGGGAGCATATCCTGTTGGCGCGTCAGGTCGGAGTTCCGGCTATCGTTGTTTTTCTCAACAAAGCGGACATGGTCGACGACAAAGAGCTTCTGGAGCTTGTCGAGTTGGAGGTGCGGGAGCTGCTATCCAAGTATAAATTTCCAGGCGATGACACGCCGATCGTTATCGGCAGTGCGCTAAAGGCATTGGAAGGCGATACTTCTGAAATGGGCGAAGGCGCCATCATGAAGCTTTTGGAGGCTGTGGACTCCTTCGTGAAGGAGCCGGTTCGAGATGTCGACCGGCCTTTCATTATGCCGGTTGAAGACGTCTTTACGATTAGTGGTCGTGGCACCGTCGTAACCGGTCGGGTTGAACGGGGAATCATTAAGGTTGGCGAAGAGATAGAAATTGTCGGCTTCAAGGCAACCCAGAAGACCGTAGCAACGGGTGTTGAGATGTTCCGCAAACTTTTGGATGAAGGGCGAGCCGGCGACAATATCGGTGTTCTGCTCCGAGGAACGAAGCGCGAGGAAGTGGAACGGGGACAGGTTTTAGCCAAACCAGGAAGCATTACACCGCACACGAAGTTTAATGCTGAGGCCTACGTTCTTACCAAGGAGGAAGGCGGGCGGCACACCCCATTCTTTAACGGTTACCGGCCGCAGTTTTATTTCCGAACCACCGACGTGACTGGCGTCGTGAAACTCCCAGAAGGCACGGAGATGATTATGCCCGGGGACAACATCAACGTCGAGATCGAACTCATCACGCCGGTTGCCATGGACGACGGTTTGAAATTCGCTATCCGCGAAGGCGGTCGGACCGTGGGCGCGGGTGTTGTCACTAAGATTCTTCAGTAGAACAATCCTGGACACGGGAGGATTTTGCTATGCGTGAACTGATTGGCTTTGCTTGCGACAAATGCAAGCGGAAAAATTATACCAGCACAAAGAATCGGAAGACGACCACGGAGAAACTATCGCTCAAGAAGTTTTGCGCTTCTTGCCGGTCCCACACCCTGCATCGCGAGGTTAAAGTGTAACCGAGATTCGGGGGGTCAGTAGCTCCAATTGGTAGAGCGCCGGACTCCAAATCCGGATGTTGCAGGTTCGAGTCCTGCCTGACCCGCCATCTCATAGGATTTGGGAGCCGCATGGGTGATTGGATTCAAAAACTTCAGGATGGAGTGCGCCATGGCGTCGATTTCGTCCAGGAGGCGTGGCAGGAATTAAAAAAGGTCTACTGGCCATCGCGCAAGGAGACCTACGCGGCTACTGCGGTGGTGATCATCGTCGTCATCCTGGTTTCGGTCTATTTAGCAGCGGTTGATTTTGTTCTGACCAAGGCGATTCAGGCCATGCTCGGCTAATCCTGAAAGTACTCATCCTATGGCGAAACAGTGGTACATCGTGCACACCTTTTCGGGTTACGAACAGAAGGCCAAAGCCGCGCTTGAGGAGCGGGTCAAGATGCTTGGCAAGCAGGATTTCTTCGGTGAGGTCTTGGTGCCGGTGGAGAAGGTCGTTGAGCTGGTCAAGGGTAAGAAGAAGACTTCCTCGCGGAAGTTTTTTCCCGGCTATATCTTGGTGCATATGGAACTGAACGACGAGACTTGGCATGTGGTCAAGGAAACCCCCAAAGTGACCGGTTTCGTCGGCGGTAGCACGAATCCGCCGCCGGTGAGCGACGACGAGGTGCGCGCGATCACGCAACAGATGGAAGAGGGCGCGATCAAGCCGAAGCCGCGGGTGCTGTTCTCTGTCGGCGAAAACGTGAAGGTCGTCGATGGGCCGTTTGCAGATTTCAACGGCGTCGTCGAAGAGGTCAAGCCGGACAAGGGCAAGCTCAGAGTCCTCATCAGCATATTTGGTCGTGCGACCCCAGTTGAGCTCGAGTTCGTCCAGGTGGAGCGCAACTAGTTCCAAGGAAAGTATCAAAATGGCGAAGAAAGTTATTGGCGAAATCAAACTACAAATTCCTGCCGGACAAGCGAATCCCAGTCCTCCGGTTGGACCGGCGCTCGGTCAGCGCGGTGTCAACATCATGGAGTTTTGCAAGTCATTCAATGCCGCGACTCAGGCGCAGCTGGGGATGATCACGCCTGTGATCATCACGGTTTATGCCGACCGCTCTTTTAGCTTCGTCACCAAGACGCCGCCGGCGTCGATCCTGTTGAAGAAGGCTGCTGGACTGGAAAAGGGTTCTGCCGAACCCGGCAAAATCAAAGTTGGCAAAGTTAGCCGTGCTCAAGTCCGCCAAATCGCCGAACTCAAGCTAAAAGATTTGACCGCCAAGGACTTGGCAGCCGCCGAGAAGTCTGTCGAAGGAACCGCGCGGAGCCTGGGCCTGGAAGTCGAAGGCTGATTTATTTGGCGCGGCCGGTCGCAACAATTGATGACAAATTTTTTGATAACTGGAATTTAGCTCTTAGAGGAATGCCATGAGTGATAATGGAAAATCCTATCGTGCGGCGTTGGCCAAAGTGGACCGCAGTCAACGCTACGCGCTGGAAGATAGCTTGCGCTTGGTAAAAGAGACGGCGCGAGCCAAGTTTGATGAGACCGTGGAGTTGGCGATTCGGCTCGGTGTGGATCCGCGCCAGGCCGATCAAAATGTCCGAGGCACGGTGAGCTTGCCCCATGGCATGGGTAAAACAGTTCGGGTGCTGGCATTTGCCAAGGGCGAAAAAGAGAAAGAAGCTCAGGACGCCGGCGCAGATTTTGTCGGCAGCGATGAACTGATCAAGAAAATCAGCGAGGGATGGTTCGACTTCGACAAAGCGGTTGCCACGCCAGATATGATGGCGGCGGTTGGCCGCATCGGCAAGGTGCTTGGCCCGCGCGGCCTGATGCCCAATCCCAAAACCGGTACGGTGTCGATGGATATCGGCAAGGCGATTAAGGAAATCAAGGCTGGCAAGTTGGAGTTTCGCGTCGATAAGGCCGGAATCGTACATGTGCCCGTCGGCAAGGCCTCCTTTGGCGCCGAGCTGCTCATCGACAATGCTAAAGCCGTCTTGCAGTCGATTTTGAGAGCAAAACCAGCGTCGGCGAAGGGCAATTACGTCAAGGGCGTCACCGTCGCCACGACCATGGGGCCCGGTATTAAAATCGATCTCGCGCAGGTGCGCACCATGGCTGCATAAGCTCGCTCCACAACAACAGCGCGATGCGAATTTCACTCGATCGAGTCTAGGGAGAAGGTATGTCGGAATTGCAATCGGCCCGTGCCAGTCACGGCGCGAAGACTGAAACGGTCAACGCCATTCACCATTTATTAAAGTCCGCCAAGATGGCGATCGTCACGGAATATCGCGGCTTGTCGGTGGCGCAGATGACTAAATTGCGCCGGGAAATTCGCGATGCCTCGGGCGAATATCAAGTGATCAAGAACACCTTGGTGCGCCGGGCGCTCCAAGACACTGGCTTCGGAGATCTTGAGAAACTGCTCGAGGGGCCCAACGGTTGGGTGTTTGCCTACAGTGATCCGGTGGTGTTGTCCAAGGCGTTGGTCAAGTTTGCCGACGACAACGACAAACTGCGCATCAAAGGCGGCGTGTTCGAAGGCCGCTTCATGGATCCGGCGGGCGTCAAAGTTTTATCTCAAATGCCGAGCAAGCCGGAGTTGCAGGCGAGGTTGCTGGCGATGATCAACGCACCGGCGACCCAGTTGTTGCGCACCATTCAAGAACCGGGCGCGCAAATGGTCCGCTTACTCGAATCGTTACGTAAGACTAAGGGCGAATAACAAAATTTTCACGGTATCAATAAAAGGGGGATCGTTATGGAAGGCGTATCAAAAGAACAGGTAAAAGATTTCATCAAGAACATGACCTTGATGGATGCGGCGTCGCTGGTCAAAGAGCTCGAGGAAGAGTTGGGTGTCAGCGCGGCGGCGCCGGTGGCGGTGGCGGCGGCAGCGGGTCCGGCCGCGGTGGCCGAGGAAAAGACCGAGTTTAATGTCATTCTTGCCGAAGCCGGTGAGAAGAAGATTCAAGTCATCAAAGTCGTGCGCGAGCTTACCGGCCTGGGTTTGAAAGAGGCCAAAGATCTCGTCGACGGCGCGCCCAAGCCGGTGAAAGAAGCGGTGCCCAAAGCTGAAGCCGAAACGATCAAGAAGAAGCTCGAAGAGCAAGGCGCCAAGGTTGAGATCAAGTAAGACTCTCGCAGTGGTTGTTGTCGTTGAGTTTTCGTTGAGCATTCAATGACGGATTGTCGACCGCAAGTTCGAGAGAGGAGAACGCATGGCGTTTCAAGTTGCCAATAACTTACGTTTTCGGCGCAGTTTCGGGAGGATTCGAAAGATCATCGATCTTCCCTACTTAATTGAAATCCAAAAAAACTCTTACGATCTGTTCCTGCAGAAAGATGCTCTGCCGACAGAACGGCAGAATATGGGATTGCAGGAAGTCTTTAAGTCGGTTTTTCCGATCAAGGATTTTAACGAAACGGCTTCCTTGGAGTTCGTCAGCTTTTCGCTGGGCGAACCCAAGTATGACGTCGAAGAATGCCACCAGCGCACCATGACCTTCGCCGCGCCGTTGAAAGTCACGGTGCAATTGGTGCTCTGGGACGTCGACCCGCAGACCGGCTCGCGCAGTATCAAAAACGTCAAAGAACAGGAAGTTTATTTTGGCGAAATCCCGCTCATGACGGTTAACGGCACGTTCATGATCAACGGCACCGAGCGGGTGATCGTCAGCCAGCTGCACCGTTCGCCGGGGGTTTTCTTCGAACATGACAAAGGGAAAACTCACGCGAGCGGCAAGTTGCTCTACTCGTCGAGAGTGATTCCCTATCGCGGCTCTTGGGTCGATCTCGAGTTTGATCCGCGCGATATCATCTACGTGCGCATCGACCGGCGGCGTAAGTTTCACGCCACCGTGCTGTTGCGTGCCTTGGGCATGACCGCCGAAGACCTGCTCAACTATTACTACAAGAGCGATACGATTGTTTTCGACGGCCGCAAGCCCGCGCTGACGTTCAATCCGAACCATTTGTTTGGCGCCAAGGTGAGCGCGGATGTGCGCGACCCCAAGTCCAACGACATCATCGTCAAGGAAGGCAAAAAATTTACCCGGCCGGTGCTGCGCCAGATGGAGTTGGCCAAGGTTAAGCAGGTGCCGATCGCGCTGGAAGATATTCTCGGCCGCGTGGCTTCCCATGACATCGTCGATCCGCAGTCCAAAGAGGTGCTAGTCGAGGGCAATCATGAAATTACCCAAGACAAGCTCGACCTAATCCGCGACAAAGGCATCCATCAGATCGAGGTGCTGTTCATCGATGATTCCAGCGTCGGACCTTATCTTCGCAATACGCTGCTTCAGGACCGCATTAAGTCCCCCCAGGATGCGATCATGGAGATTTACCGGCGCTTGCGTCCGGGCGATCCACCCACAGTGGAGTCGGCGACCAATTTTTTCAATAATTTATTCTTCAATTCGGACCGCTACGATCTTTCCAAAGTCGGCCGCTTGAAGCTCAACCACCGACTGAAGCTCAACGTGCCGCTCGAACAAGGGACGCTTCGGAAAGAAGATATACTCGAGGTGGTGCGCTATTTGATGGAGCTCAAGAACGGCAACGGCTCGGTGGACGATATCGATCATCTCGGCAACCGCCGGGTGCGCGCCGTCGGCGAGCTGGTGGAAAATCATTTCCGCGTCGGCTTGGTACGCATGGAGCGGGCGATCAAGGAAAAGATGAGCCTACAAGACATCGAAACCTTGATGCCCCAGGAGTTGATCAATTATAAGCCGGTTTCGGCCGCGCTCAAAGAATTCTTCGGTTCGAGCCAGCTTTCGCAGTTCATGGATCAGACCAATCCGCTTTCTGAGATTACCCATAAGCGGCGGCTGTCGGCCCTCGGTCCAGGCGGCTTGACTCGTGAACGCGCCGGCTTTGAAGTGCGCGACGTTCATCCGACGCACTACGGCCGAGTCTGTCCGATCGAAACCCCGGAAGGTCCGAATATCGGTCTAATCGCGTCGTTGACCACATATGCGCGAGTCAACGATTTTGGTTTTATCGAAACCCCCTATCGTGAAGTTGAAAATGGCCGAGTGACCGACCGGATTCGTTACCTGTCTGCGTTGGAAGAGGAAGATCACGTGATTGCCCAAGCCAACGCGCCGATCGATAGCCGAGGCCATTTCGACATCGATTTGATCTCGTCGCGTAAAGGCGGCGAGTTTGTCATGGCGCGGCCGGAAGAAATAAACTTCATGGACGTGTCGCCGAACCAGCTGGTGAGTGTGGCGGCGTCATTGATTCCGTTCTTGGAAAACGACGACGCCAACCGCGCCTTGATGGGTTCCAACATGCAGCGCCAGGCGGTGCCGCTGTTGCGCACCGAGGCACCCTTCGTCGGCACCGGCATGGAAAAGACCGTGGCGCGCGATTCCGGTGTGACGATCGTGGCGCGGCGCGACGGTGTGATCGAGAGCGTCGATTCGACCCGCATCGTCGTCAAGGCGGATAAGGCTTCGGGTCCACGGGATACCGGCGTCGATATTTACAACTTGGTCAAATATCAGCGCTCGAACCAGAGCACCTGTATCAACCAGCGGCCGATTATCGTCGTCGGCGATCAGGTGAAAGCCGGCGATGTCATCGCCGACGGCCCGTCGACGGAAATGGGCGAGCTCGCTCTGGGCCGTAATGTGGTCGTCGCCTTAATGCCGTGGGGCGGTTACAACTTTGAAGACTCGATCTTGATCAGCGAACGGGTGGTCAAGGAAGATATTTACACTTCGATTCACATCGAAGAGTTCGAGTGCGTTTCACGCGATACCAAGCTTGGCCCTGAGGAGATCACCCGCGATATTCCCAACGTCGGTGACGAGGCGCTCACCGATCTCGATGACAGTGGCATTATTCGCATCGGCGCCGAAGTGAAACCCGGCGATATATTGGTTGGCAAGATTACCCCCAAGGGCGAAACTCAGCTGTCGCCCGAAGAGAAGCTATTGCGCGCGATCTTCGGCGAGAAGGCCGGTGAAGTGCGCGATACCTCGTTGCGGGTGCCGCCCGGCGTCGAAGGCACGGTCATCAACGTGCGGATCTTCTCGCGTAAAGGGTTAGGCAAAGACGACCGCAGCAAGTTTATCGAAGATGAAGAGGTCACCCGGCTCAGAAAAGACCAGCACGACGAAGTCCGCATCCTGCAAGAGGGCGCGCTTAGGCGTTTAAAAAAACTTCTTGCCGGTCGGCGCTTAGCCGCCCGAATCAGCGACGATAGCCGCAAGGTGCTGCTCAACAAGGGACAGGAGCTAACCGAAGACGATATCGACCAGTTGCCGATGTCTTACTGGAGCGAAATTCGCATCGACAACGAGTCGGTGGAGAATGAGCTCGGCCGGATCATTGAAAGCACGACCAGCCAAGTCAATCTGATCAAGCGCGTTTTTGAAGATAAAATAGAAAAGCTCAAAGGCGGCGACGAGCTTCCTCCAGGCGTGATCAAGATGGTCAAGACCTTTGTCGCGATCAAGCGCAAGCTGCAAGTCGGCGATAAAATGGCCGGCCGTCATGGCAACAAGGGAGTTATTTCGCGCATTCTTCCCGAGGAAGACATGCCTTATTTAGAAGACGGCACGCCGGTCGATGTGGTGTTAAATCCGCTCGGTGTTCCCTCGCGTATGAACGTCGGCCAAATCCTCGAAGCTCATCTTGGCTGGGCGGCGCGTAGTTTAGGCCACCAGATCGACGAACTCCTAAAAACCCACCGCAACGACGGCGACACGGTGAAGCGCCGGCTGAAAGAGTACTTAAATAGCCGAGAAGCCAACGAACTCATTGACGGCGCCAAAGATTCGGAAGTTTTCAAACTCGCCGAGAAGTATCGCGATGGCGTGCGCATCGCCTCGCCGGTCTTCGACGGTGCGGCTGAAGAAGAGATTTTTAATTTGCTCCGCAAAGCGGGCTTACCCGCCAGCGGTCAAGCGACGCTTTTTGACGGCCGCACGGGTGAGGCGTTTGACGGCAAGGTGACCGTTGGCGTGATGTACATCATGAAGCTGCATCATTTGGTCGACGACAAGATTCATGCACGCTCCACCGGACCTTATTCTCTGGTCACTCAGCAGCCGCTCGGTGGTAAGGCTCAGTTCGGCGGCCAGCGCTTGGGTGAAATGGAAGTGTGGGCGTTGGAAGCCTACGGCGCGGCGTATACGTTGCAAGAAATGCTCACCGTCAAATCCGATGACGTGGTCGGCCGCACGCGCATGTATGAAGCGATCGTCAAAGGCGACAACTTGCTTGAGCCCGGCTTGCCCGAGTCGTTCAACGTCATGGTGAAAGAACTGCAAAGCTTATGTCTGGACGTCGATCTAGTCGAAGAGAAGTAGGTAACCCCAGTGAGGCTGTGGCACTCTAACCGGAGGTGATCCTTAATGGAAGATCTGTTTAATTTATTCGAGAAACCGAAAAACCCGCTCAGTTTTAACGCGATCAAGATTTCCGTCGCCTCGCCGGACAAGATTCGTTCTTGGTCCCATGGCGAAGTGAAAAAACCCGAAACGATCAATTACCGGACCTTCAAGCCGGAGCGCGATGGTCTGTTTTGCGCCAAGATATTCGGTCCGACCAAGGATTACGAATGCAATTGCGGCAAATACAAACGCATGCGTCACCGCGGCGTGGTCTGCGAAAAATGTGGCGTCGAAGTTATCCAATCTAAAGTTCGGCGTGAACGGATGGGCCATATCGAGCTAGCCACGCCGGTGGTGCATATCTGGTTTCTGAAGAGCTTGCCGAGCCGCATCGGCGCGCTGCTCGACATGTCGCTCAAAGAGATTGAAAAAGTTCTTTACTTCGAGTCCTACATCGTCGTCGATCCCGGTGAAACGCCATTAACCTATAAAGAACTCTTGACCGAAACGCGCTACCGCAAAGCGGTCGAAGAGTACGGCGGTAAATTCATCGCCGAGATGGGCGCTGAAGCGGTCCGTAAGCTGCTCAAGGCGATCGATGTCAACAAGCTTTCCGAAGAGCTGCGCCAAGAGATGCGCGACGCCAATTCCGAAGTGCGCAAGAAAAAAATGGCCAAGCGGTTAAAAGTTTTGAGCGCGTTCAAAACCTCGGGCAATCGGCCGGAGTGGATGGTTTTGGAAGTGATTCCAGTGATTCCGCCCGACCTGCGCCCGCTGGTGCCGCTCGATGGCGGCCGCTTTGCGACTTCGGATCTCAACGATCTCTATCGCCGCGTGATCAATCGTAACAACCGGCTCAAACGGCTGATGGAATTGAGCGCGCCGGATATGATTATCCGCAACGAGAAACGCATGCTGCAGGAAGCGGTCGATGCGTTGTTCGATAACGGTCGGCGTGGCCGGGCGATCACCGGGCAAAACCGCCGGCCGCTAAAATCTTTGAGTGACATGCTCAAGGGCAAGACCGGCCGGTTCCGCCAGAACTTGCTCGGCAAGCGCGTCGATTACTCCGGCCGGTCGGTTATCGTCGTCGGACCCGAGCTACGGCTGCACCAGTGCGGCTTGCCGAAAAAGATGGCCCTCGAGCTGTTCAAACCGTTTATTTACAACAAGCTTGAAGAGCGCGGCCTCGTGACGACCATCAAGAGCGCGAAGAAAATGGTCGAGCGCGAGCTGCCGGAAGTCTGGGATATTCTCGACGAAGTGATTCGCGAGCATCCGGTGCTGCTCAACCGCGCGCCGACGTTGCATCGCCTCGGCATCCAAGCCTTCGAGCCGATTCTTATCGAAGGCAAAGCGATTCAGCTTCATCCGCTGGTGTGCGCCGCCTACAACGCCGATTTCGACGGCGATCAGATGGCCGTGCATGTGCCGTTGTCCGTCGAAGCGCAGGTCGAAGCGCGCGCTTTGATGATGTCGACCAACAACATTTTATCGCCAGCCAACGGTAAACCGATCATCGTGCCGACCCAAGATATCGTCTTGGGACTCTATTACATGACGCGCGACCGGCTTAACGCCAAAGGCAGCGGGCGTGTGTTCAGCAATCCGACCGAAGCACGGATCGCCTACGATCAAGGAGAGGTCGATTTACAGGCGCCGGTGACGGTTCGCATCGGCGGCGAGCGGATCGAAACGACGGTCGGCCGCGTGTTGCTTTATGATGTCGTTCCCGAGGTGATCCCGTTTAGAGAAATTAACCGGGTGATGAAGAAAAAAGAACTGGCGAACTTGATTGACGTGAGCTACCGCTTGGCCGGCAACAAGGCGACGGTTATTCTTGCCGACCGGCTCAAAGATATTGGCTTTCGCAATGCGACCCGTGCCGGAATTTCCATTTCGATCAAAGACATGATGATTCCACCGAGCAAGGAAGAGCTGCTCAAGAAGGCTCATGACGACGTGCGTGAAATCGAAGAGCAATACAAAAACGGTCTGATCACGGACGGTGAACGTTACAACAAGGTCGTCGATATTTGGGCCGAGGTTACCGACCGAATCGCCGATGAGATGTTGCGCGACTTGGGCACGGAAAAAGTTACCGACGAAAAGGGCCACGAAGTTTCGGTGCCGAGCTTTAACCCGATTTTTATGATGGCGGACTCGGGAGCTCGCGGCAGCGCCCAGCAGATCCGCCAATTGGCCGGTATGCGCGGTCTGATGGCCAAGCCTTCCGGCGAGATCATCGAAACGCCGATAACGGCAAACTTCCGTGAAGGGTTGACGGTGTTGCAGTACTTCATCTCCACTCACGGAGCGCGCAAAGGCCTCGCCGACACGGCTCTCAAAACCGCCAATTCCGGTTATTTGACGCGCCGATTAGTCGACGTGGCGCAGGATGCGGTGATCGGCGATGAAGATTGCGGCACCATGGACGGCATTGAAATGACACCGCTCATGGAAGGCGGCGAGATCATCGAGCCGCTCGGCGACCGGGTGCTCGGCCGAACGGCGCTGGAAAACGTCGTCGATCCATTTACCGGCGACGTCATCGTCAAAGCCAACCAGGAAATTGATGAGGAATTGGTCCAACGTATCGAAGACTCCGGCTTGGAACGGATTAAGATTCGCTCCGTGCTGACCTGTGCGTCGCGCCGCGGCGTTTGTATCATGTGTTACGGCCGCGACCTGGGGCGCGGTCATATGATCAACATGGGCGAATCGGTGGGCGTCATTGCTGCCCAATCCATCGGCGAACCGGGCACCCAGCTTACCATGCGCACATTTCATATCGGCGGGACAGCGAGCCGGCGTGCCGAGCAGACGACCCTTGAAACCCGCAACGAGGGTTTTATCAAATTCATTAACGTCAACACCGTTACAAATAAAGACGGCGATTTGGTGGTGATGAACCGCAACGGCGAGGTTGCCATCATCGATTATCCCGAAGGTGAAAAGGGCCGCGAACGCGAACGCGAACGCTATCCGGTGGTTTACGGCGCCAAGTTTAAGAAGAAGGACGGCGCGCGCATCAAAGCCGGCGAGCTCCTGGCCGAGTGGGATCCCTATACGATTCCAATCCTCACCGAAGTCAGCGGCGTGGTTAAATTCGGCGACGTCATTCAAGCGGTGACCATGGAGGAAAAGGTCGACGAACGTACCGGCCTATCCACCAAAGTCATCACCGATTCCAAAGATGTCGATAAGCGGCCGCGCATTTCGATCAAAGTCGAGGGTCAAACGGCGCGGCTAACAGCGACCTCGGAAGCGCGCTATCTCTTGCCGGTGGGCGCGCATATCAACGTTCAAGAAGGGCAGATGGTTTTTGCCGGCGACGCGGTGGCGAAAATCCCGCGCGAAACGACCAAAACCAAGGATATCACCGGCGGTCTGCCGCGCGTGGCCGAGCTTTTCGAAGCACGCAAGCCGAAGGAATTCGCGGTTATCAGCGAGATCGACGGCGCTGTATCGTTCGGCAAGGATACCAAAGGTAAACGCAAAGTTGTGGTGACGCCGGAAGTCGGTGAGGTGCGGGAATATTTAATTCCCAAAGGCAAGCATATCAGCGTGCTCGACGGCGACCGCATCCGGGCCGGGGAAGCGTTGATGGACGGCTCGTCCAACCCGCACGATATTCTCAATATTCTCGGCGAAAAGGCGCTGGCCAAGTATCTCGTCGATGAAGTGCAGGAAATTTACCGCTTGCAGGGTGTCCGCATCAACGACAAGCACATCGAAGTGATCGTGCGTCAGATGTTGCGCCGGGTGCGCATTAAAGAAGTCGGCGATACCGATTTCTTGGTCGGTGATCAGATCGAGAAATGGCGCTTTGAAGAAGAGAATCAGCGCGCCATTGGCGAGCGTGGGAAGCCCGCAATCGCCGAGCCGCTATTGCTCGGTATCACCAAAGCATCGCTGTCGACCGAGAGCTTTATTTCCGCGGCATCGTTTCAAGAAACCACCAAGGTGCTCACCGAAGCGGCGATCCATGGCAAAGTCGATTTGCTCCGCGGCCTCAAAGAGAACGTCATCATGGGACGGCTCATTCCGGCGGGCACCGGCGTTGGGAGATACTCTAAACCGGAGATCGAGATCGATGAACCGGAAGGTCCGGGAGCAGAAATTCCTGACGCCGTTGGAGCTTGAGCTTTGACTTCGGTGGGAATTTTTGTTAGTAAAAGGATTTTCCTGGGGAAGTTTAAGTAAGACGAGCTTCCCATAATCAAAGTTTACATTGCCAACGAGAGATTATGCCGACAATTAACCAATTGGTGCGTGAAAGCAGAGAAAAGCAACGGCGCAAGAACACTGCGCCCGCTTTACAGGGTTGCCCGCAAAAGCGCGGTGTCTGCACGCGCGTCTACACATCAACGCCAAAAAAACCCAACTCCGCGCTCCGTAAGGTTGCCCGCGTACGTTTGACCAACGGCATCGAAGTCACATCGTACATTCCCGGCGTGGGGCATAATCTGCAGGAACATTCCGTGGTGCTGATTCGCGGCGGCCGCGTCAAAGACTTACCGGGCGTGCGCTATCACATCGTGCGCGGCACCTTGGATTCCATCGGTGTGCAAGAAAGGCGACAGAGCCGCTCCAAATACGGAGCGAAACGACCGAAGTAAAGCATTATGCCGCGCAAAGGTGAAGTAAAAAAACGAGACATATTGCCGGACCCCAAGTACGGCGATAAGGTCGTGGCCAAGTTCGTCAACACGATCATGAGTCAAGGCAAGAAAAGCGTTGCCGAGTCGATTCTCTATCGATCGTTGGACATCGTGACGGCGAAGACTAAAGAGGAATCTCTGGGCGTGTTCAAGCGCGCGATTGAGAATACCCGACCCACCGTCGAGGTTCGTTCGCGGCGCGTCGGCGGCGCGACCTACCAGGTGCCGGTGGAAGTACGGCCGCAGCGGCGGCTGTCACTGAGCATGCGCTGGTTGATTGACGCCGCGCATGGCCGGGCGGAAAAATCCATGGAAGAAAAATTGGCGGCGGAGATTATCGACGCCGCCAACAATCGCGGCACCGCGATTAAGAAAAAGGAAGACACCCATCGAATGGCCGAAGCCAATCGGGCGTTCGCGCATTATCGTTGGTAACGTTGCAGCATAAATGATGCTGGATAGAAGGAGGCGGGTAAACCGCCTCCTTTTTTTCCGGCGCTACGAAAATGGCAAGAACAGTTTCATTAGAGAAGACCCGCAACATCGGAATCATGGCGCATATCGATGCGGGCAAGACTACGACCACGGAGCGGATCCTGTATTACACCGGGATCAACTACAAGATCGGCGAGGTACACGATGGCACCGCCACCATGGACTGGATGGTCCAGGAGCAGGAGCGCGGTATCACCATCACTTCGGCGGCGACGACTTGTTTTTGGCGCGATCACCGAGTCAATATTATCGATACCCCTGGCCATGTCGATTTTACCATTGAGGTGGAGCGATCGCTGCGCGTGCTCGACGGCGCGGTGGCCGTCTTCTGTTCGGTTGGGGGTGTCGAGCCGCAGACCGAAACCGTTTGGCGTCAAGCGGACAAGTACGGAGTGCCGCGCCTGGCCTTCGTCAATAAGATGGACCGCGTCGGCGCGGATTTCTTCCGTGTGGTTAAGATGATTGAAAGCCGCTTAGGAGCGCGCCCGGCGGTATTGCAATTGCCCATTGGTGCCGAGGATAAATTCACTGGGATCGTCGATCTCGTCACCATGAAAGCGGTGGTGTGGGAAGATGAAAGTCTCGGCGCGAAATTCCACGAAGAGCCGATTCCCGCAGATCTTAAAGCTCAGGCCGAAGAGTATCACGATAAATTGCTTGAAGCCGCGGCCGATGGCAACGAAGCGGTGATGGAAAAGTACCTCGAGGGTAAGGAAGTTTCCGAAGGTGAATTGCGCGACGGACTGCGCAGCGCGACCCTAGCGCTCAAGATCGTGCCAGTTTTGTGTGGCACAGCTTTCCGCAACAAAGGCGTTCAGCCCATGCTCGACGCCGTGGTCGACTTTCTGCCTTCGCCTCTCGATATTCCACCGGTCAAAGGGGTCGAACCAGGCACCGATAAAGTTGAGGAGCGACCGGCGACGGATGAAGCGCCGTTCTCTGCGCTCGCTTTTAAAATTATGACCGATCCTTTCGTTGGTACGCTGAGTTTTTTCCGGGTTTATTCCGGAAAGCTATTGTCCGGCGCAAGCATTTACAATTCCACCAAAAGTAAACGCGAACGTGTGGGCCGCCTGCTCAAAATGCACGCCAACAAGCGCGAAGAGATCAAAGAAGTCTACGCCGGCGATATCGCTGCCGCGGTAGGGCTTAGAACGGCCACCACGGGTGACACGCTTTGCGACGAAGACGAACCGATCGTGCTCGAGTCGATCGATTTTCCCGATCCGGTTATTTCCATTGCCATCGAACCCAAGAGCAAAGCCGACCAGGAAAAACTGGGCTTGTCGTTACAGAAGCTAGCGACCGAAGATCCTTCGTTTAAAGTTCGCACCGATGAGGAAACCGGCCAGACGATTATTTCCGGCATGGGTGAGCTGCATCTGGAGATCATCGTCGATCGCTTGCTGCGCGAGTTCAGTGTCGGTGCCAATGTTGGCAAGCCGCAGGTTGCCTACCGCGAGACGGTTCGTAAAGCGGTCGAGCAGCAGGGAAGGTTCATTCGCCAAACCGGGGGGCGCGGTCAATACGGCGACGTCTGGATCAAGCTTGAGCCGCAAACCGCGGGCGGCGGATTCGAGTTCGTCGACGCGATTAAAGGCGGCTCTATCCCACGCGAATATATTCCAGCGGTTGAAAAGGGTATTAAGGAAGCGACCGAGAACGGCGTGTTGGCTGGCTACCCGATCGTCGATGTCAAGGTGACGCTGTTCGACGGCAGCTATCATGACGTCGACTCGTCGGAGATCGCCTTTAAGATCGCCGGCTCGATGGCGTTCAAGCAAGCCGCGCGCAAAGCCAGTCCAGTTCTGCTCGAGCCGATCATGTCAGTGGAGGTTGTCGTCCCTGAAGACTTTATGGGTGATGTGATTGGCGATTTGAGTTCGCGGCGCGGCAAGGTGCTCGGCATGGACACGCGTCCCGCAGCACAGGCGATCGATGCCCGGGTGCCGTTGGCGCAGATGTTCGGCTATTCCACCGATCTCCGATCGATGAGCCAAGGAAGAGCGACGTATACGATGCAGTTTTCCCATTATGAACCGGTTCCGGCAGCGGTTGCTGAAGGAATTATCGCCAAGTTTGATGGCAAGTCGGATGATGATGTATGAACGAGAAAATTAGAATTCGGCTGAAAGCCTATGACCACCGCGTGCTGGACCAATCGGTGGGTGAGATTGTCGAGACGGTTAGACGCACCGGGGGGCGAGTGGCGGGACCGATCCCACTGCCCACTCGCATTGAAAGGTTCACCGTCAACCGCTCGCCCCACGTCGACAAGAAGTCGCGCGATCAGTATGAAATTCGTACCCATAAACGGCTGCTCGATATTCTCGAGCCGACGCAGCAGACCATCGACGCTTTGGGTAAACTCGATATCGCCGCGGGAGTGGATGTAGAGATCAAGCTTCAGTAACGGCAAGTCTACCTAGCTCGTAACTGGCGCAGTTTGGAATTTAATATGACAGGGCTCATCGGCAGAAAAATTGGCATGATGCAGTATTACAACGCCCAGGGAAATGTCATTCCCGTGACGGTAGTTGAGACCGGTCCGTGTGTGGTGGTGCAGAAGAAAGAAGTGACCACTGACGGATACACGGCGCTGCAAGTCGGCTTTGGCAGCAAGAAGGCGCAGCGGGTCAACAAAGCGGCCCAAGGCCATATGGCAAAGGCCGGCAAAGGCGCCTTCCAAGTGCTGCGCGAGTTTCGTCTCGATGATGTTTCTCAGTACGAAGTCGGCCAGGAGATCAAAGCGAGCGATCTGTTTAAGATCGGCGATTTGATCGATGTTGCCGGCATTTCAAAGGGCCACGGCTACACCGGCGTTATCAAACGCTGGTCATTCGCCGGTTTCCCTGGATCCCATGGCACCCATGAATATTTTCGCCACGGCGGTTCCATCGGTAACCGCTCTTATCCGGGGCGCGTGCGCAAAGGCAAGAAGATGGCCGGTCATTGGGGCAATGAGCAAATCTCAACGCAAAATCTTCTCGTGGTCGACATTCGCGCTGAGGAAAATCTCATGTTCGTGCGCGGCGCGGTGCCAGGTTCGAAGCAAGGCGTGGTGGTTCTACGCCCTGCGGTGAAAAAGTAAGTTAAAGATAATTAGGTAAATCATCATGGACGTCCACGTTATTCAGCCCAAGCTCAACGATGCCATCTTTGGCGCCAAAACCCGCGCCCATTTGCTGCATCAGGCCGTGGTGATGCAGTTGGCCAATCGACGCGCCGGCACCGCCGCGACCAAAACCAAAGGTTTTGTTCGGGGCGGCGGCAAGAAGCCATTTAAACAAAAAGGCACGGGGCGAGCGCGCGCTGGGAGTATTCGTTCGCCGATCTGGGTTGGCGGCGGCACGGTTTTCGGCCCAACGCCGCGCGATTATTCCTATCGTATGCCGCGCACGGCGCGGCGCGAAGCGTTGCTGTCGGCATTGAGTGTCAAAAATCGCGACGGCAAGCTTATCGTCGTCGATAAGTTTTCACTCGAAGCGGCCAAAACCAAGATCATGGCCCAAGCTCTCGCCGAGCTAAAAGTGACCAGCGCGCTTATTGTGATCGCTGGGGCGGATGCTACTATCGAACGCTCCGCGCGCAATTTGCCAAAAGTAAAAGTGCTGCGCGTCGAAGGCGTGAACGTTTACGATCTGCTGCGTTACGACCACCTGGTTCTCACCGAAGGCGCGCTCAAACTATTGGAAGAAAGGTTGGCTCAATGAAGGGGCCGCAAGATATTATTCAAGCGCCGCTGATCTCCGAGAAAGGCACGGCCTTGGCCGAGAGCGCCAATCAGTTTTTGTTTAGGGTTCGGCCGGACGCCAACAAGATCGAAGTTAAGTACGCGGTGGAAACGTTATTCAAAGTCAAAGTGGTCGATGTGCGGATGGCTCGTTATCTCGGCAAGATACGCCGCGTCGGCCGCAGTATGGGGCGGCGCTCGGACTGGAAGAAAGCTTACGTTACTCTCAAAGAGGGCGACAAGATCGATTTTTTTGGCGGCGCATAAAATCCGTAATTCGGGCGACTAAAGACAGAGAGCATCAATCATGGGAATTAGAACTTACCGGCCGACTTCCGCCGGCATGCGTTTTCGCACCGGGCTCACCTTTGAGGAGGTGACCAAGGCCCGGCCGGAAAAGGGGTTGACTGAAAGGATTACCAAGAGCGGTGGGCGCAACAACAGAGGCCGAGTCACCGCAGATCATCGGGGCGGCGGCCACAAGCGTTTGTATCGACTGATCGATTTTAAACGCAATAAGTTTAACGTGCCGGCCAAAGTCGAAGCGATCGAATACGATCCCAACCGTTCAGCGCGCATCGCACTGCTATGCTACAAGGACGGAGAGCGGCGCTATATCTTGGCGCCGGAGCGCTTATCAGTCGGCGCGACAGTGATCGCCGGCGACAGCGGCGTCGACATTCAACCGGGCAACTCGTTGCCGCTGAAATTTATTCCCGTGGGCACCGTCCTGCATAATATCGAGCTCAAGATCGGCAAGGGGGGACAGCTGGTGCGGAGCGCGGGGTTGGGTGCACAGCTCATGGCGAAAGAAGGCACCTACGCGTTGCTCAAGCTCCCTTCCGGAGAGTTGCGCCGAGTCTTGGCCGAGTGCCGGGCCACGGTTGGACAGGTTGGTAACGCGGACCAAGAAAATATTTCTTGGGGTAAGGCGGGAAGGATGCGCTGGTTGGGCTTTCGCGGCGCGACCCGCGGTATTGCCAAGAATCCCGTCGATCATCCTCATGGCGGTGGCGAAGGACGGTCCAAGGGCAATCACCCCATGACCCCATGGGGTAAGCCGACCAAAGGCTATAAGACGAGAAAAAATCATTCGTCGGATCAATATATCGTGCAACGAAGAAAGGGTAGATAGAGATGGCGCGTTCGGTTAAAAAAGGACCCTTCATCGATGAGCATCTGAGCAAAAAAGTTGCCGCGATGAACGAATCACGCCAGCGCCAGGTGATTCGCACCTGGTCACGGCGTTCCACGGTAACGCCGGAGATGGTTGGCCTGACGATCGGCGTGCATAACGGCCGAAAGTTTATTCCGGTATTTGTCAGTGAGAACATGGTTGGCCACAAACTGGGTGAGTTTTCGCCGACGAGGACTTTTTATGCCCATTCGGGCGACCGCAAAGCGGATGCGAAAGAGACCAGTGGCGCGCCGGCGGCGCCGCGAGCGGCGCCGGGCGCAGCGCCTGCGGTGAAAAGCTAGTTTTCGAATTTACGGTACTGCGAAGATTGAGACGTTACTGAGTTAAGCATCGGCGAGACAAAGTCAGTCAATTTATGGAAACACGCGCGACTACCAAATATATTCCGGTCTCACCGCAAAAGGTGCGTCTGGTGGTTGATCTAATCCGCGGTAAGGGTGTCGAAGAGGCGCTGAATATTCTCAAGTTTATTCCCAAACGCTCTGCCGGCTTCGTCGCCAAGACCGTCCGAACGGCGGTGGCGAACGCGGAAAATACCCAAAGCGTCGACGTCGACCGATTGTTCGTCAAACAGGCGAAAGTCGACGGCGCCGGGATGGCCAAGCGATTCATGCCGCGGGCGCAGGGGCGAGCGACCAGCATCCGCAAACGGCTGAGCCATATTACGATCGTCGTCGATGAAACCGCCGAGAGGAGCTAAGGCCTGATGGGTCAGAAAACACATCCAAAACTATTTCGCCTCGGCGTGATCGAAACGTGGGATTCGAAGTGGTTCGCGCGCCACGATTATCCCAAGCTGTTGCACGAAGATTTTCGCATTACCAAGTTTTTGAAGACACGGTTGTATCACGCCGGGATTTCCAAGATAGAAATTGAGCGAGCCGCCAACAAAGCCAAGATCAATATTCACACCGCCCGTCCGGGCATCGTCATCGGCAAGAAGGGCGCCGAAATCGAAAAGCTTAAAGAAGAGATTACCAAGCTCACCCATCGTGAGACCTATATCAACATCCACGAAGTGCGCCGTCCCGATTTGGACGGCCAGCTGGCGGCGGAAAACGTCGCGCTCCAATTGGAGCGGCGCGTCGCCTTTCGCCGAGCCATGAAAGAAAGCGTGTCGCGCGCCATGCGTATGGGCGCCCAAGGGGTGAAGATCCAATCGGCGGGCCGGCTGGGTGGCTCTGAAATCGCGCGCACGGAATGGTACCGTGAGGGGCGGGTGCCGCTGCACACGTTGCGCGCCGATATCAGTTACGGTTTTGCCGAAGCGCGCACGACCTACGGGATTATCGGCGTTAAGGTGTGGATTTTCAGAGGCGAAGTTTTGACCGCGGAAGAAGAACAGCAGAAGGCGATGATGGGCGGTTGATGCACACCTCTGAGCCGGGATTTAACCAACATAAGAAATAGCGAAAATGCTGGAACCTAAAAAAGTAAAATATCGGAAACTGCAAAAGGGACGGCGCCGTGGCACGGCGCACCGGGGCTCGACCTTGGCATTCGGCGACTATGGATTGAAGGCGGTGGCGCGCGGCTGGATGAGCGCGCGTGAGATCGAAGCGGCGCGAGTTGCCTTGACGCGTTACCTTAAGCGCGGCGGCAAGGTGTGGATTCGCATCTTCCCGGACAAGCCGCTGACCAAGAAGGCGCTCGAAACCCGCATGGGAAAAGGCAAAGGCGCGACGGAAATGTGGGTTGCGGTGGTGCAGCCGGGACGGATTTTGTTCGAAATGGAAGGCGTCGAGGCAACCCTCGCTAAGGAGGCGTTCCGCCTGGCGGCGCATAAACTTTCGATTCCGACGATTACCATCGAACGGCGAGGGCTAGCCCATGGAAGCTAAAGAGCTGCGCGACCTGAGCGCCGACGATCTGGCGCAAAAGCTGGTTTCACTGCGCGAAGAAATCGGCCACCTAAAACTCAAACGCGCCACCAGCCGTTTGGAGAATCCGATGTCGCTCAAAGCGACCAAGCGAGATTTGGCGCGGGTTGAAACCATTCTGCGCGAGCGGGCGCTCCGGAATACGAAAGGCTAGCATGAACGATAGAGGGATCAGAAAAGAGCGCAGCGGATTAGTCGTCAGCAATCGGATGGAAAAAACTGTGGTGGTTTCGATTGAGCGCTCCGTGCTGCATCCGCGTTACAAGAAGGTTTTGAAACGGCGCACCAAGGTCAAAGCGCATGACGAGAGCAATCAGTGTCATGTCGGCGATCGCGTCGTGATCGTCGAGTGCCGGCCGCTCAGCCGCGATAAGCGCTGGCGCGTTAGCAAAGTGGTCGAGCGGACCCGCAGCGCGGAAGGCGCTGCGGCCAAGGCATAGGGACGCAAACGAGTGAAGGTGGTCGAGGTTGATTCATGATTCAAACGCATACGAATTTAGACGTGGCGGATAACTCGGGAGCGCGCCGGGTGCAGTGCATTAAAGTCTTGGGCGGCAGCAAGCGCAAATACGCTTCCATTGGCGACATCATCGTAGTTTCGGTAAAAGAGGCGATACCGAACTCCAAGGTCAAAAAAGGCGATGTCATGAAAGCCGTGGTGGTCCGCACGGCCAAGGAACTGGGACGGCCCGACGGCACTTATATTCGCTTCGACAATAACTCGGCGGTCTTGATCGACAATCAAAAAGAACCGGTCGGCACGCGTATCTTTGGACCGGTGGCGCGCGAACTGAGAGCAAAAAAATTCATGAAGATCATTTCGCTCGCGCCCGAAGTACTCTAGGCGGGAAAACCGGGGGAGAAGTTGCTCGTGCAGATTCGAAAAAACGACAGCGTGATGGTGATCGCCGGCAAGGAACGGGGCAAGACCGGGAAGGTTCTGCGAGTTCTGTTGGATAAAGACGCTGTCATCATTGAACGAACCAACATGGTCAAGCGGCATACCAAGCCGCGCGGTCCGCAGCAGCCCGGCGGCATCGTCGAGAAGGAAGCGCGCATTCATGCTTCCAACATCATGATCATGTGCGATAAGTGTAATGCGCCGGTTAGGATCGGCCACAAGATTTTGGCGGACGGCGAAAAAATTCGCATCTGCCGGCGCTGCCAGGAGGCTCTCGATTAACTGAATCGAGCGGATAAGTGAAAACCGATGGCACGTTTAAAGAGTAAATATTTAACTGATGTGGTGCCGGCTATGATGCAGGAGTTCGGTTACAAGAACTTCATGCAGGTGCCGCGCCTGGAGAAGATCACTTTGAACGTCGGCTTGGGCGGAGAGTCGACGCAAAATGCCAAGGCGATGGACAGCACGGTGGCGGAAATCACGGCCATCGCTGGGCAAAAGCCAGTGGTGACAAAATCCAAAAAGGCGATCGCCAATTTCAAATTACGCGAAGGCGTGCCGATCGGTTGCATGGTGACTTTGCGCCGGGAACATATGTTTGAGTTTCTCGACCGCTTGATTCACGTCGCGTTGCCGCGGGTGCGCGACTTCAAAGGGATCTCGGACCGCTCCTTCGACGGCCGCGGCAATTACTCATTGGGTCTACGGGAGCAAATTATTTTCCCCGAGATCCATGCTGATAAAGTCGAAAAAACCCGGGGCATGACGATTACGATCACCACGACCGCGAAGACCGATCAGGAAGGGCGCGTGCTGCTCAAACTGATGGGGATGCCGTTCGCCAGTTAATCGAGAGGGAGAAGACCATTGGCCAAGACTTGTCTCAGAATCAAAGCCGAGAGGCCCAATAAGTTCAAAGTGCGGGAATACAATCGTTGTCCGCTGTGCGGCCGGTCGCGGGCTTTTTACCGGCGCTTTCGGATGTGCCGGCTATGCCTTCGCGATCATGCGCGCAAAGGGCATATTCCAGGGCTGATTAAGGCCAGTTGGTAAGCGGAGCAAATTATGGCAATGACCGATCCAATCGCGGATATGTTGACTCGGATTCGCAATGCCTCGAGCGCGCGCCACCAAAAAGTTGCTGTACCGTGGTCGCGTTTGAAGGAAAGCATCGTTAAGGTGCTAATCGCCGAGGGCTATCTGAAAGACCAAAAGAAGGCGAAGGCGGCCGTGGGCTGGGGCGAAGAGTTAATTATTCAGCTCAAATTCGACCGCGAGAATCGGCCGATCATCGGCGGCATGAAACGGGTGAGTACTCCCGGGCGCCGGGTTTATGTCGGTGCTAATGGGGCCATTCCGGTGCGCAAAGGTTTGGGCATTAACGTCTTGTCGACGCCCAAGGGTATTCTTGTCGACCGGGAAGCGCAGCGCGCCAAGGTCGGCGGCGAGCTTATTTGTTCGGTTTGGTAGTCGATATCGAGGTGTAATGTGTCACGTATCGGAAAGTTGCCCGTAACGATTCCTGCCGGCGTGAAAGTTGTCGTGGACCCCGGAGCCGTCAAGCTCGAAGGGCCCAAGGGCAAACTCCAGGCGCCGATTCCCGCGGGCGTGCAGGTTATCGTCGATGGCAGTGTCGTGCAAGTCGCGCGCGATAATGAAGAGCGTAAAGTGCGCGCGCTCCACGGTCTCACCCGTAAACTGATCGCCAACATGGCGCAAGGTGTGAGCCAGGGTTTCAATCGAGTGCTTGATATCAACGGCGTCGGCTACCGCGCGGAGGTCAAGGGGCAAGACATCCATATGACCCTGGGCTATTCCCACCCGGTGGTCTTTCCCTTGCCGCAAGGCGTGACGGCAGCGGTGGAGCGCCAAATCGTCATCACACTCAGTGGCGCCGACCGCCAGTTGCTCGGCGAGACCGCAGCTAAAATTCGCAGTCTCCGGCCGCCCGAGCCGTATAAGGGCAAGGGGATCAAGTACCGCGAAGAATTTATCAAGCGCAAAGCCGGCAAAGCGGTCGGGTCGGCGGGCGGAAAGTAGTCGATTGAGGACGACAGATGGCGATTAAACGAGCAGACATTGGCCGACGGCGGCGCCAAGAGCGGGTGCGCAAGAAAGTTCTTGGCACCGACGCGCGGCCGCGGATTTGTGTATTTCGCAGCAACCGGCATATTTATGCGCAGGTGATCTCCGACAATCAAGGCAAGACTTTGGCGTCGGTATCGACATTGTCGGTGGTGCTGGCGGAAGCAGCCAAGCAGACCAAAGGCGTCGAAACCGCCAAACAGGTCGGCTTGGCGCTGGCCAAAGCGTGCAAGGCAAAAAATATCACCAAGGTCGTTTTTGACCGCAACGGTTTTCTCTATCATGGCCGGGTTAAGGCGGTAGCTGACGGCGCCCGGGAGGGCGGATTAGAATTCTAGCGACGCACTGAAACGAGAGGTGAATTTGGAACGTATCGATCCTCAAGGATTAGAACTAAAAGAAAAAGTGGTTAACATCGCCCGGGTGGCCAAAGTCGTCAAGGGTGGGCGGCGTTTCAGCTTCAGCGCGTTGATAGTCGTTGGCGATAGCCGCTCCGTCGTCGGTTACGGCATGGGCAAAGCCAACGAGGTGCCCGAGGCGATCCGTAAAGGCCTGGAGCAAGCCAAAAAAAACCTGATTCGCGTACCGGTGATGAATGGCACGATACCGTTCGAAGTGATCGGCCGTTACGGCGCCGGATATGTCATTCTCAAACCGGCGTCGGATGGTACCGGCGTGATCGCCGGCGGCGGCGTGCGCGCGGTGGTCGAGGCATCCGGAATTCAGAACGTCCTGACCAAATGTTTGGGCTCCAACAACCCGCACAACATGGTCAAGGCAACGATCGAAGCGCTACGCGAACTGCGCGCGCCTGAAGAGATTGCCGAACGGCGCGGAAAAGTTTTGGCGGAGATTCGTTAATCATGAGACTCGATGAATTAAAACCGGCACCCGGATCAACCAAGAAACGTAAACGGGTCGGCCGTGGCGACGGTTCGGGCCATGGCAAGACGTCCGGTCGCGGTCACAAAGGCCAAGGCGCGCGCTCGGGTGGCAATGTCCAGCCCGGATTCGAGGGCGGTCAGATGCCGTTGCAGCGACGCTTACCCAAGCGCGGTTTCCATAATATCTTTCGTGTCGAGATGACGGTGATCAATCTCGCCCAGCTGGAGAACTTACCTGCCGGGAGCGAAGCGACACCGGAAACCTTGGCGGCGCACGGGTTGGTTAACGGCAAAAATCGACGGATCAAAATCCTCGGTGACGGTTCGTTGTCAAAAGCGTTGACGGTACGGGCCCATGGATTTTCCGCCAAGGCGAAAGCGATGATCGAAGCCGCCGGCGGCAAAGTGGAGCTGATCGCAATCCATGCTTAGCGGTTTTCAAAATGCCTCGCGCATCCCCGAGCTGCGCCGGCGCGCCTTATTCGTACTGGGGATGCTGGCGGTTTATCGCCTGGGCGTCCACGTGCCGACGCCGGGCATCGACCGCCAGGCGATGGCGGCGTTTTTTGATTCTCAGAAAAACACTCTGTTCGGCTTTCTCAATTTATTTTCCGGCGGCGCGCTGGAACAATTTTCAGTTTTTTCCCTGGGCATAATGCCCTATATCAGCGCGTCGATTATTCTCCAGCTGCTGACCGTGGTTTTCCCGTATTTAGAAAGGCTGTCGAAAGAAGGCGAAATCGGCCGGCGCAAGATCACTCAATATACTCGCTACGGCACCGTGGTCTTGTCGATTATTCAGGGCACCATGATCAGCATCGGGCTGGAGGGCACTCAAGGGCCGGGCGGCCACAATCTGGTGCTCAATCCCGGTTGGAGTTTTCGCTTCATGACCGTGATCACGCTCACTTCCGGCACGGCCTTTATCATGTGGCTGGGCGAGCAAATCACCGAACGCGGTATCGGCAACGGCATTTCGCTGATCATTTTCGCCGGCATTGTCGCTGCGTTTGCCATCGGCGGTGTCGACGACTCTCCAGTTCATGCGCGAAGGCGAGCTCGGTCCGCTGGTGGCGTTGTTGATTTTGGTTTTGAGCGTGGCCGTGGTTGGCGCGATCATTTTCGTCGAACGGGGACAGCGGCGTATTCCGGTTCAGTATGCCAAGCGTGTGGTGGGCCGGAAAATGTATGGCGGCATGACGTCTCATCTGCCGCTCAAGATCAACACCGCCAACGTGATACCGCCGATCTTCGCCTCGTCGATTTTGATTTTCCCGGCGACCCTGTCACAATTCGCCAGTCATTCCTGGGTGCAGACGGTTTCCGGGGCTCTGGCACCGGGGACGGTGCTGCATGATATGGTTTTTGTCATTCTCATTATCTTTTTCGCGTTCTTTTATACCGCGGTGGTGTTTAACCCGAGTGACGTGGCGGAGAATATGAAAAAAGCCGGCGGCTATATTCCTGGGATTCGGCCGGGGCAAAAAACTGCCGAGTATGTCGAGCGCGTTTTGTCGCGCATCACGCTGAGCGGGGCGATTTATCTCTGTGTGGTTTGCTTGTTACCGACGATTTTAGTGCGCCAGTTCAATGTGCCTTTCTATTTTGGCGGCACGGCGTTGTTGATCGTCGTCGGCGTCGCGTTGGATACTGTGGCGCAAATGGAAACCCATCTGATCTCCCGCAACTACGAGGGATTCATGAAGCGGGGACGGTTGCGCGGTAGAAGGGGTTAAGTCTTGGCCGGCGCTGCACGGGTAGTCTTGCTGGGTCCGCCAGGGGCGGGAAAGGGAACTCAAGCAAAATTGCTGCAAGAAGAGTTCGGCGCGGTGCAAATTTCCACCGGGGACATTCTCCGCAAAGCGGTGGCGGAGCAAACGTCGCTTGGCAAGCAGGCCGGGGAATTTATCAATCGCGGCGCTCTCGTGCCGGACGGTTTGATCGTGAACTTAGTCGCCGAACGCTTGCGGGAGAAAGATTGCCAGAGCGGTTTTCTCCTCGACGGCTTCCCGCGCACGATCCCGCAGGCTGAGAGCCTGGACGAGATTCTCAAAACGATGGGGTTTAACCTGAACTGTGTATTGTTGGTTCAGGTGCCGCAAAATATCATCGTCGAAAGATTGGCCGGGCGGCGGACCTGCAAAAAGTGTGGCGCGCTTTGCCATGTCGTGTTTAACCCGCCGAAGCAGGCCGGCGTGTGCGACCGTTGCGGCGGGGAGCTTTATCAGCGCGACGATGATCGGGAGCAGACGATCACCCATCGTTTGCAGGTGTACGAAAATCAGACCGCGCCGCTGGTCAATTATTACAGCCAGCGCGGTTTGCTCCGGACGGTCGATGGAGTCGGCGAGATTGCTCAGATTCGCGCTCGGGTGATTGCAGCCTTAGGAGACCTCGTGCAGTGATCGCGCTCAAGTCGGCACGAGAGATCGAGATCATGAGACGCGCGAATGTGATCGTTGCGGAGGTGCTGCAAGAACTCAAGAAGCGCGTCGCGCCTGGAGTGACGACTCTAGACTTGGATACGGTCGCCGAAGAAGAGACGCTCAGGCGTAAGGCGATTCCGGCCTTTAAGGGTTATAACGTGGCCGGCCGGGTTTATCGTCATTGCCTTTGTGCTTCGGTCAACGACGAGATCGTTCACGGCATCCCGTCGAACAGGGTTCTGCGCGAAGGCGATATTATCGGACTCGATTACGGCGTGATCTTCGAGGGTTTCTATGGCGATTCAGCGATCACGGTCGGAGTCGGTAAGGTGAGCGCGGAGGCGCAGCGCTTGATGGAAGTTACCGAACAATCGCTTTATAAGGGCATCGAGCAGCTCCATGATGGCAAACGGCTGGGCGATCTCGGTTCGGTGGTGCAGAAAATTGCTGAAGGCGCCGGCTATTCCGTGGTCCGGGCATTTGTCGGCCATGGTATCGGCAAGAAGCTCCATGAAGAACCGCCGGTGCCGAATTATGGCGAGCCTGACCGCGGCCTGCGTTTGAAAGAAGGCATGGTGCTGGCAATCGAGCCGATGGTTAACGTCGGGGGTTTTGAGGTCGAGATTAAAGACGATGGCTGGACGGCGGTAACCAAAGATGGTAGCTTGGCCGCCCATTTCGAACACTCGGTAGCCATTACCAAAGACGGGCCCTATATTTTGAGTCAACTTTAGTCACGAGGAGAGCTGCATTCACCAGGCTGCCTATGCCAAAAGAAGACGCCATTGAAGTTATGGGGACGGTGCTAGAAACGCTGCCCAATGCGATGTTCCGAGTGCAGTTGGAAAATGGGCACAAAGTGCTGGCACATATATCGGGCAAGATGCGCATGCATTACATCAAGATACTGCCGGGCGATAAGGTGAAAATAGAACTGTCGCCCTACGATCTGGCGCGCGGGCGTATCATCTTCCGTGAACGCTAAGAAGAGGAGCCGACGTGAAGGTTAGAGCATCGGTTAAGAAAATTTGTAACAAGTGCAAAGTGATTCGGCGCAAAGGCGTGGTCCGGGTGCTGTGCGAAAACACCAAACACAAACAGCGCCAAGGCTAATTTTTTTGTAAATCATCAGTAATCTGAAATTTAAAATTTCACACGGAGTGAGAACATGGCACGTATCGCAGGGGTAGATTTGCCGAGAGCCAAGCGCATGGAAGTCGCGCTGACTTACATTTACGGGATTGGACGCAACTCGTCGCGGGATATTCTCAAGCAGGCGGGTATCTCGCCGGATTTGAAAAGCGACAACTTGAGCGACGACGACGTCGCTAAAATCCGCCAAATTCTCGATCAGGGCGTCAAGGTCGAAGGCGACCTGCGCCGCGAGGTGACCGGTAATATCAAGCGCCACCTGGACATGGGTTCGTATCGCGGCCTACGCCACCGGAGAAATTTACCGGTGCGCGGCCAGCGTACTCACACCAATGCGCGCACCCGCAAAGGACCGCGCAAGACCGTGGCGGGCAAGAAAACGGCGCCGACTAAATAGGTATTCGAAGCAATTAGGAGATTCCCATGGCAGACGCCACTGACGATAAACAGCAAGCAGAGCAAAAAGCCGCAGACCGCGCCGCGCGCAAAAAGCGCGGACGGAAAAATATCGCCGAAGGTGTGGTACATATTCACTCGACATTCAATAACACCATTGTCACCATCACCGATTACCAGGGCAACGTGATCTCTTGGTCGAGCGCAGGGGCGATGGGATTTAAAGGTTCGCGCAAGGGAACACCGTTTGCGGCGCAGCAGGCGGCCGATAGCGCGGCTAAAAAAGCCATGGATCATGGCTTGCGCAGTGTGCAAATTTTCGTTCGCGGTCCGGGTGCCGGTCGCGAATCAGCCCTGCGCGCGTTGCAGTCGGCCGGCATCAACATCAGTTTAATCAAGGACGTGACACCGATTCCGCACAACGGCTGCCGTCCGCCCAAACGCCGACGCGTTTGATCGATATAGGAGGAATTAGGTTTGGCTAGAAACACGGATTCTGTGTGCCGGCTTTGCAGGCGCGAAAATATGAAGCTCTTTCTCAAAGGCGAGCGTTGCTATACCGACAAGTGCGCCATCGAACGGCGCAACTATCCGCCCGGGCAGCACGGCCAAGGCCGGCCGAAGTTCTCGGAGTACAGCTTGCAGTTGCGCGAGAAACAGAAGGTCAAGCGCATGTACGGGCTTATGGAAAATCAGTTTCGCCGGACCTTCACCGAGGCGGCGCGCACGAAAGGCATCACCGGCGAGACTTTGTTGATATTGCTTGAACGGCGTCTCGATAACGTTACCTACCGCCTGGGCTTTGCCAGCTCGCGCGCCGAAGCGCGCTTGCTGGTGCGTCACGGCCATATTTTGGTGAATGGCCGGAGAGTCAACATCCCGTCGTTCACGGTAAAAGTCGGCGATGTCGTGTCCGTCAAAGAGTCGAGCCGGCAGATCGGCCGCGTGTTGACCTCCATGGACGGCGCGCAGCGGCGCGGCGTGCCGGATTGGGCCGACGTGGACCGCGATGCGTGCAGCGGGCGCATCAAGATCTTGCCGTCGCGCAACGACATCACCATGCCGATCAACGAAAAACTGATCGTCGAATTGTATTCGAAGTAAGATTCGAATTTTGGGAGAGACTATGTCGACAGTGTACAAGCATTGGACCGATTTGCTAAAGCCTAAACAATTGGAGGTCGAAGAGAAAACTCTAACCTCGACGTACGGCCGGTTTTTCGCGGAGCCCTATGAACGGGGTTTTGGCCAAACCGTCGGCAACTCGATGCGCCGCATCCTGCTGTCGTCGCTGATGGGAGCGTCGATCGTTGCGGTCAGGATTAAAAATATCCTGCACGAGTTTTCCACCGTGCCGGGCGTGACCGAGGATGTCGCCGACGTCATTCTCAATCTGAAAGAAGTGCGTTTGCGCTTGAACGAGACCGAACAGCAGACGCTCAAGATCGAGGCCAAAGGGCCGGGAGTTATTTACGCCAAGGATATCATCGCGCCGGCAGCCATCGATATTCTGAACCCGGAGCACAAGATCGCGACGTTGTCGCGCGACGCCAAGTTGGAAATGGAAATGTTGGTCAAGCTCGGCCGGGGTTACGTGCCGGCGGAGCGCAACAAAGAAGAAGGCGCGCCGGTCGATACGATCTTTATCGACGCGGTGTTTTCGCCGATTCAGAAGGTCAATTTCACGGTGACTAACGCGCGCGTCGGGCAGCGTACCGACTACGAACGACTGACGTTCGAAGTGCACACCGACGGCAGCGTGAAGCCGGACGACGCCATGGCTTACGCCGCCAAGATATTGCAAGATCAGGTGAGCATCTACGTTAACTTCCAGGAAGAGCCGCGGCCGGAAAAGCGCGACGACGGGCCGTCGATCCCGCTCAACGATAACTTGTTCCGCAGCGTCGACGAACTCGAGTTCTCGGTGCGCTCGCAAAATTGCTTGCAAAACGCCGATATTAAATACATTGGCGAGCTGGTGCAGAAAAGCGAACAGGAAATGCTCCGGACGAAAAATTTCGGCCATAAGTCACTCAACGAAATCAAAGAAATTCTCAGAGAAATGGGGCTTGAGCTGGGCATGAAAGTCGATCGCTTCCCGCCGCGTGAAGAGATCGACGCGCGCAAGCGTGCCGCTGAGAAAGAACAGGTCTAGGCCATGCGTCATCTTAAATCAGGGAGACAACTAAGCCGCAATTCCAGCCATCGCTGGGCGTTAATGCGTAATCTTATCACCGCGCTGTTGCGCGAGGAAAAAATCCAAACCACCGACCCCAAGGCCAAGGAACTGCGCCGCTGGGTTGAGCGCGTGATCACGCTGGGCAAGCGCGGCGACTTGCACGCGCGCCGGCAAGTCCTGAGCATCGTTTACGACAAAACCGTGGTTAAGAAACTGTTCGACAGCATCGGCCCGCGCTTCAAAGACCGCCCCGGCGGCTACACGCGGATCATCAAACTCGGCGTTCGTCATGGTGACTCAGCCCAGATGGCGCTGATCGAATTAGTTGGCAGTGAAAGCGCCGGCGCAGCCGCAACAGGCGGTGAGAAAAAAGGCCGCCGCGCACGCCGCCGCGAGCGCCAACAACAGGAGGCGGCCGCTTAGTATTTACGCCGAAAACATCGTGGTTTATAACAGCCCGCCGTTAATCTTAGGATTCGGCGGGCTGTTGTGCGTTTGGTTTGGCATTCGGCGCTTGCGCGCTTATGTTATCATCGGTCAAATATTCGTTAAATCATGCAAGCGGCGCTTCTTCGACATTGCGATCCGTCCGCCGAGAGCGGTAACCTAGATCGTGCAGTTGAAATTGAAGTTCCTGCCGTGGCGCAATGCTGCCGTCGTGGAGATGATGGATCTGTGCCTCTCAATGGGTAACGATCCGCGAATAAAAAAGCGGCGGTAAAGCCAGCTGATAAAATGAGGATATCGTGATGCCTATCGACGCTTTTGCAGAGTTGGAATCAGAGTCCATTGAAATCATCCGCGAGGTGGCGGCGACGGCTGCCAAACCCGTGATGCTCTACTCCATGGGCAAAGACTCGTCGGTAATGCTGCGCCTGGCGCAGAAGGCCTTCCACCCTGGGCCGATTCCGTTCCCGTTGCTGCACATCGACACCGGCTGGAAATTTCGCGAGATGATCGCCTTCCGCGACCGGGTTGCTCAAGAAGTTGGCTGTCAATTGATTCGCTACACCAACCCGCGCGGTGCGGCCGAGGGGATCGGTCCGCTCACTCATGGCTCCGCGTATCACACCGACGTGATGAAAACCGAAGCGCTCAAGCAGGCGCTCGATCTGCACGGTTTCGACGTCGCCTTCGGTGGCGCCCGGCGCGACGAGGAGAAATCGCGCGCCAAGGAAAGAATTTTTTCTTTCCGCTCAGCCGGCCATCGTTGGGAGCCCAAAGCGCAGCGTCCAGAACTTTGGAACCTCTACAATACGCGGATCAACCGTGGCGAATCCATCCGGGTGTTTCCGCTTTCAAACTGGACCGAGGCGGACATTTGGGGCTATATCCGGCAGGAGCAAATTTCTATCGTGCCGCTTTATTTCGCCGCGCCGCGCCCGGTGGTGCAACGCCATGGCCAATGGATCATGGTTGACGACGATCGGCTGCCGCTGGAGCCGGGCGAGGCACCGCAACTGCGCTTGGTGCGTTTTCGCACCCTGGGCTGCTATCCACTGACGGCGGCTGTTGAAAGCACGGCGGCCACACTTGAAGAAATCGTCGCCGAGACTCTCGGCGCGACGACCTCGGAGCGCCAAGGGCGCATTATCGATCACGACGGCGCCGGCTCCATGGAGCGCAAAAAGCAGGAAGGGTATTTCTGATGGATAGCCTGCGGTTCATTACCTGCGGCAGCGTCGACGACGGCAAATCGACCCTGATCGGCAGGCTGCTTTACGAAACTAAGCTGATCTACGATGACCAACTGGAAGCTCTCAAAGCCGACTCGAAAAAATTTGGCACACAAGGCGAGCGTCTCGATTTTGCGCTGCTCGTTGATGGCTTGCAGGCCGAACGGGAGCAGGGCATCACCATCGACGTTGCCTACCGTTATTTTACCACGCCCAAGCGGCGCTTTATCGTCGCCGATACTCCCGGCCACGAACAATACACTCGCAACATGGCCACCGGCGCGTCGACGGCGCAGGCGGCGGTGCTGCTGATCGATGCCCGCAAGGGCGTACTGACTCAAACCAGACGCCATAGCCGGATCGTCGCGATGTTCGGTATCCGGCATATCGCGCTGGCGGTTAACAAGATGGACCTGGTTGGCTGGTCGCAAGCCGTGTTCGATGAAATCGATACGGCTTACCGGCAATTCGCTCACGAGTTGAATTTTTCCAACATCACGGCGATTCCGCTGTCCGCGCTTGAAGGACATAACATTGTCGACTCAGCTGCGGCGGCGATGCCATGGTACCGGAATCAAAGCCTGCTCGACTGGCTTGAAACGGTTCCCAGCGCGGAGCCCGCCGATAACCAGCCGTTTACCATGCCGGTGCAGCGGGTGAATCGGCCCAACTTGGATTTTCGCGGTTTCTCCGGGCGCATCGGCAGCGGTACGATTGAGCCTGGGAGTCGTGTGTGCATCAGTCCGTCAGGGGTAGCCAGCCGGGTGAAAGAAATCTCCGTTTGGGGCGGCACCAAGTCGGTGGCCAGCTCCGGCGAGTCGGTGACCTTGGTTCTGGACGACGACGTCGACGCCAGCCGAGGCGACGTCATTGCCGCCGCTGAACGACCGGTCGAAGCGGCGGATCAGTTCGAAGCGGATATTCTGTGGATGAGCGAGCATCCCTTGTTGCCGGGGCGATCCTACGCGGCGCAGGTTCATAGCAAGTCCGCCAACGTGAGCATTAGCCACATCAAGCATCGCCTGGACATGAACAGCGGTGCCCGCCTTGCCGCTAAAACCCTGGACTTAAACGAAATCGCCACGGTCAACATCAGCTTCGACCGCCTGGTGCCGTTTGCTCCCTACCGTGACAACCGCCGGTTGGGCGCGTTTATTATTATCGACAAGCTGACCCATGAGACCGTCGGCGCGGGGGTGATCCATTTTGCTTTGCGACGCGCCGTCAATGTGCATTGGCAAGCCCTGGAAGTGGCCAAGCCGGCGCGCGCGGCTTTGAAACAGCAGCGGCCGCGCTGTCTGTGGCTTACCGGCTTGTCGGGCTCGGGCAAGTCGACCATCGCCAACCTGTTGGAGCAACGTCTGCATGCCGCCAGCAAGCATACCTACATTCTCGACGGCGACAATGTGCGCCACGGTCTCAATCGTGATTTGGGGTTCACCGAAGCCGACCGGGTTGAAAACATTCGCCGCGTCAGCGAAGTGGCAAAACTGCTGGTGGACGCGGGACTGATCGTCATCGTCGCGTTTATTTCTCCCTACCGCGCCGAACGCCAGCTGGCGCGCGGCTTGTTCGACCCGGGTGAGTTTGTCGAAGTGTTCATCGACACGCCGTTGGAAGAGTGCGAAAGGCGCGATGTCAAAGGCCTCTACGCCAAAGCCCGGCGCGGCGAACTAAAAAACTTCACCGGTATCGATAGCGTTTACGAGCCGCCGGAGTCAGCGGAGATTCATTTGCGTACGATGGCGGAGAGTCCGGACCTGTGCGTCGAGCGGATTTTCGAATGGCTTCGGTCGCAATTCGATCCCGGACTTCGCAGTTGAAATTGAAGTAGCGATCGACGCGCATGTAACTAATTTCAACTGCGGAATCCGGGATAGTTGTCGATAACGCCTGCCAGTCTTTCGTTCACCCACAAGTCATGATAACTAAACGCCGTGGCAGAAACTGGCACTGGCGTATTGCGCCGCTCGCTTAACGATATCCTCTCGATTCAGCTCGACGAAGCGGCGCTGGATCGCTTGACCTGGCGCGACTTTGGCAACGGCTTGGAGATGTCGCGGCTGGCCCGGCAGGGAAAGCGGGAGTTGGTGCTCTATCGCATCGCGGCCGGCGCTTCCCCCGACGCCTTTCTCAAACACGAGCATTTAGGCGGCGAGTTTTACCTCGTGCTTAAGGGCAAGATCGCTGACGAGACCGGCGAGTACGAAACTGGCGAGGTGGTGTTTCTCGATCCACTATCCGTGCACACGCCGCGGGCAATCGGCGAGACCGTTGTGCTGGTTGTGTGGCCCGCTGGGGTGCGGATGGTCGACTGATTATCAATTCACTTGGGTTTCCAGGGAGGCAACATGGCTACATTGGGATTCATTGGCACCGGCGGCATGGGCAGCGGCATGGCGGCGAACTTGATCAAGGCGGGCAACAAGTTGGTCGTCACCGATTTGCGCCGGGAGCAGTGCCAAGGCTTGGAAAGCCAGGGTGCGCTATTTAAAGATTCGCCCAAGGCGATCGCGGAGTCGTGCGAGATCGTGTTGTCGATGCTGCCTTACAACCAGGCGGTGCATGCGGTCGGACTCGGCAAAGGTGGGTTGCATGAAGCGGCGAGCGGCGCAAAGCTCTGGATCGATTTTAGCAGCATCGACAAGAAAACCATCGTCGGCGTCAACGCCGAGCTTTCGAAGAAAGGCTGGACTATTCTCGACGGTTCGGCCGGCGGCGTCGAGGAAGCGGCGGCGGCCGGCACGTTGTCGCTCTGGTTGTCGGGGTCGAAGGAAATTTTCGATCAGCACCAAGCGGTGTTCAAAGCGATGGGCAATAAGATTATCCACGTCGGCGAGCTTGGTAACGCCAAGCTGGTGAAGAACGCCATGGCGATGTTCGCCGCGGTGGTGCATCTGACGCTGGCGGAGACTTGCGCTTGGTTGAAAAAAGGCGGCCTCAACGAAGATACTTTTCGCACCATCCTAAAGAACTCGCAGCAGGATTCCGTCGCCATCGACCGGATCATGGAAATCATTGTCAGCAAAAAATACAAACCACGTAAATCCTGGATGCCCAAAGACGTCGGCTTCGGCCTCGACATGGCGCGTGAGATGGAGGTGCCCATGCCGTTCGTCGCGTTGGCCTATCAGATGTTTTCCATCGCCCAGGCCACCGGCCAGGACGGCTACGAAGCGACCGGTATCGCCTGCAACGTTTACGACATCATCACCGGGGCGAAAAAATAGCGAGGGTCGCTTGGCACTCGCGCCGGAACGACTGTCGCGCTTTCTGACTTTTCTCCTGCGTCACAGGCCCAAGGATTATCCCCTGGCGATCGACCGCGAGGGCTTCGCGCGTTGGCCGGAAGTCGTCGACATGGTGCAGGAGCGCTTTTACGACGTTAGCGAAGAACAGATTCGCTCGCTGATCGCCGGCGCGGAGAAAAAACGCTTCGAGATTCGCGGCGAGAAAGTGCGCGCCACCTACGGTCATTCTTTTCCCATCGATCTTGGCGCTACGGCGCCGGAGCCGCCGGCAGAACTTTATTTCGGGGCGGCGCGCGATCTGGCCGAGTCGATGCTGCATAACGGATTGCAGCCGCGTGATCGCCAATACGTTCATCTAAGCCTTAGCGCCGACGAGGCCGAGTCGGTGGCGCGCCGGCATGATCCATCGCCGACGATACTCGTTATTGCCGCACAAGCCGCCCATGCCGAAGGGATTCGCTTCTATGAGTCCGGGCCGTTGTTCCTGGTCGAGAACGTGCCGGCGAAGTTTTTGTCGTTGCGCTAGGCACGAGTTCGCCGCTCATTCTTGCCGCCATCAGTCGCTCCGATCGCAATCCTAAATTTATATGAGACGGCATAAGTCTGATATCCCCGCAGACGCGAAGGAAGAAATGATTGGTTCTTATAGCGAAGAACAGCGTCATAGCAGTGGTGGTGTGTTTCATCCGGAAGTCCGTGCGTATCGCATTGCCAGAAAAATTGTCGGCTACCGCTACTATAATGCCGACGGTGTTCTCATCAATGAAACGCCGATGAAGGATGGCAAGAAGCACGGTCGCGAGCTGACCTGGGATGATGACGGGACATTATTGTCCGTGGAGCCCTACTGGGACGGGAAATGTCACGGTACAGCCAAACAATACGGTCGAGATGGCCGAGTCATTGGAACCTACAAGATGGTTCACGGCACCGGCTATGATCTTTGGCGCAATATGAGTTTCCACGGTCCCTCTTACTACGTGTGTGAAATACATTCTGTTCGAAATGGATTGTTACATGGATTTGTTTGGTGGCTAAACGATGACGAGAAGTCCGTTTGGGATGAAAAACATTGGTACGAAGGAAAGTCTCATGGCATAAACCGTGAGTGGAATTTTGCGGGGAAACTCAGACGCGGCTATCCGAAGTATTGGGTTCGCGATGAAGCTGTGACGAAGCGGCAGTATGTCGCCGCGGCGCGCAAAGATGCGACGCTGCCGCCATTTAGGCCCAAGGACAATTCGCCCAAGCGCGAGTTTCCTCCGGAGATTCGCCGGCTATTGAAGGATTCAAAAAAGAGGTGAGGCGGACGCCTGCCAGAATGTGAAGAGCCTGGTTTGCACAGGTCAGTTCATTACGTTAAATTGTTTTCGTTGTCGGTCGTAATTCCCCGTTACTTAGTTACTAAACTTCTCGTTCTCTGACGCCAGCGCCGGGAGCGGAAACGGATTTTTAAGAGAAACGATGCGAAGTCACCTTAAGACGCTTTTGGCCCCAGCCGTCGAGAAAGCGGCGCGGGTTGAAGGGCTGAATATTACGGAGATTCCGCCCTTGTTGTTTGAGCCGCCGAAGCAGCGTGAGTTTGGCGACTTGTCGTCAAACGTCGCCATGCTTTGGGCGAAGAGCGCGAAAAAAGCGCCGCGAGCGTTGGCCGAAGCGATTCTCAAAAACATCGACGATGCCGACGGAATTCTCGCTCGTAAGGAGATCGCCGGGCCGGGGTTTTTAAATTTCGCGTTCGCGCCGAAATTTTATTTCCAGCAACTGCGCGTCATCGATGCCGGTACGAATTCCCAACTCGACATCGGCCACCGACAAAAAGTGCAAGTTGAATTTGCCAGTGTCAATCCAACCGGGCCGCTGCACGTCGGTCACGGCCGAGTAGCTGTGATCGGCGACGTGCTGGCGCGCTTGCACGAAGCGACCGGCTTCGATGTCGAAAGGGAATACTACGTCAACGACGCCGGCAACCAGATGGAGAATTTGGCTCTGTCGCTTTACGCGCGCTACCGGGAAGCGTTCGGCGAGCAAGTCGAGTTTCCTGAAGGCGGCTATCCGGGCGATTACGTCAAAGAGCTTGCTGCCGAAGTGAAAGCGCGCGACGGCGATAAGTTTTTGTACGTGAACAAGGAGACGGCGACAAATTTCTTTCGGCAATACGGCGGCGATTCCCTATTGAACACGATCCGCGGGCAGCTTGGCCAGTTCGGCATTCGCTTCGATACCTATTTCAGCGAGAAGGCCATGCGCGAGCGCAGCGAAGTGGCCGAGTCGATGGCGCGTTTGCGCGCTCTCGGCTTGCTTTATGCCCAAGACGGCGCCGAGTGGTATCGTTCGACCCAGTTCGGCGACGACAAGGACCGCACGGTGATCAAGAGCGACGGCGAGCTGACCTATTTCGCCGCCGACATCGCCTATCACCGCAACAAGTTTGAGCGTAAATTCACCAAGCTGATCAACGTCTGGGGCGCCGATCATCACGGCTACGTGGCGCGCTTGAAGGCGGCGATGCAGGGGTTGGGTTACGACCCCAACGCTTTGCAAGTGGTGCTTGTCCAAATGGTCCAGCTCACCCGCGCCGGCGAGCCGGTGCGCATGGGCAAACGCACCGGCGAATTCGTCGCGCTGGAAGAAGTGTTGGACGAAGTCGGCGCGGATGCGGCGCGGTTCTTTTTTTTAATGCGTAAATCGGACAGCCATCTCGATTTTGATTTGGAGCTGGCCAAAAAACAGTCGAGCGAGAATCCGGTATTTTACGTGCAGTATGCCCATGCGCGGGTAGCGAGCATCTTTGAGCAGGCGGCCAAAAGCGGCGTCGCGCTCGGCGCCCATGACAGCGTTCCCGTGGAGCGCTTGGAGCTCGCCGAGGAATTGGAATTGGTGCGCCAGATGATTCAATTCAACGATGTTCTGGCGGATTCGGTGCGCGAGCTCGAACCGCATCGGATGGTTTTTTACTTGCTCGAACTCGCCGGTGAGTTTCATCGCTACTACAACCGCCACAGGGTGATTTCGGATGACGTCGATCTCAGCCGGGCGCGCTTGTTATTGCTGGAGAACGTGCAAAAGACGATTCGCCGGGGGCTGGAGATTTTAGGCGTGGCGGCGCCCTACAAAATGGCGTCACGAGTTGAGGCGGAGGGTCAAGTGTCCAATTGACGTCAGTCTGTCGTCATAAGTAGTCGATTGCGGTTTAACTAGCTCAAGTCGACGGGGCTTTGCCCGGTTCTGGATACGAGGGGAAATTTTCATGGCGGAAAATCGCAGGGGTAAAGAAAATCGTTATTACTACACCCGCGGCCAGATGGTTCTACTCGGCGCTGCGTTTACGTCGGCTGCCGTGGTGATTTTTTTTCTCGGCATGTTCGTCGGCAAGGGCATCGAGGAAAGAAAAATCTTAAAGAAGGACGAGCCGCTTGTGAAGATCCCGGTGAAACCGGAAGGCGCACCGGGCGGCGGCGCCGCGCAAAGGAAAGACGAGATTACCTTCAACGGTCCGGAGGCGAAATCGTCCGCGCCGAGTGTGGCGGAGGAGAAAGCGAAGGAAAAACCAACCGAGAAAATCGTCGTAGCCGAAGCGGCCCCCAAGGCAGTAGAAAAGAAGACGGAGAAAATCGCCGCCGAGACGGCGCCGAAGAAGACCGAGTCGGCGGCGGGCACCGAAGCCGGCGATCCAGGTACAGTGTGGCGCGCCCAGGTCAATGCCTTTCCCGACGAGCGCTCGGCGATCCAGTTGGTTGATCGGCTAAAAAATAAAGGCTACAACGCCTATGTCAGCGACGTGCAGAACCGCGGCAAAACTTGGTATCGTGTCAGTGTAGGCCGTTATGACAGCCGCGAACAGGCAGAGAAAATCGCCGATGCGCTTAGGACCAAGGAGAATCACTCGAACGCCTTCGCCGCGAGCAAATAAATCACCAGCATCAGCATGAACATTCGCGAAGCAATCGATAAGCTGGTCAATCGCATCGATCTTTCCGAGGCGGACACCGTCGACGTGATGAACCAGATCATGACCGGTGAAGCGACGCCGTTGCAGGTGGCGGCGTTTCTCACGGCGCTGCGCATGAAGGGTGAAACCGTCGAGGAGATCACCGGCGCGGCGCGGGTGATGCGCGAGAAGGCACACCGGGTAAACGTCGGCGGCAAAACCGTGCTCGACACTTGCGGCACCGGCGGCGATCAGAAGGGTACCTTCAATATTTCTACCACCTCGGCGTTGGTCGTCGCCGGCGCCGGCGTGGACGTGGCCAAGCATGGCAACCGTTCAGTATCGAGCCAATCCGGCAGCGCCGATGTGCTCGGCGCTCTCGGTGTCAAAGTCGACGCGCCAAAAGAACGGGTCGAACAGTGTATTGCCACCATCGGCATCGGTTTCCTGTTCGCGCCGCTGCTTCATGAAGCGATGAAATACGCGGTCGGACCGCGCCGCGATATCGGCATTCGGACCATATTTAACATACTCGGCCCGCTGACCAATCCGGCGATGGCGAGCCATCAATTGATCGGCATTTATAGCGGCGACCTTGTTGGCAGCATCGCCAACGTGCTTAAAAATCTCGGCAGCGTGCGTGCCATGGTGGTGCACGGCTTGGAAGGGCTAGACGAGATTTCCCTTTGCGGACCCACCAAAGTTGCCGAGCTGCGCGATGGCCAGGTTAAGGAATATCTTTTCGAACCCGAACAAGTTGGTTTCAAACGCTGCATGCTGGAGGATCTCCACGGCGGCAGCGCCGAGCAGAGCGCCGAGATCGTTCGCAGCGTGTTGGCCGGCAACAAAGGTCCGGCGCGCGATGTGGTTTTGCTCAACAGCGGCGCGGCGTTCTACGTCAGCGGTCGAGCCGCGAACATTCAAGAGGGGATCAGAGTTGCCGCGGAGTCGATCGATTCCGGTAAAGCGCGGCAAAAACTTCAGCAATTGGCCGAGCTCACCAATGCCGCCTGAACTCCCATGGCCGAAATACTCACCACTATTGCCGAGCATGTGCGCGGCGTCGTCGAACGTCGGCGGCGCGAGCTGCCGTTGTCGGCGCTGCGCGAGCGCCCACTATACCGCGCGCCGACGCGCGGTTTCGCCAACGCCGTAAGCGGCGCCACCCGCCGCGTCATCGCCGAAGTCAAAAAAACCTCACCGTCGAAGGGTTTGATCCGCGCCGACTTCGATGCGGTGGCGATCGCCAAGGACTACGCGACGCATGGAGCGAGCGCAATCTCGGTGTTGACCGAAGACCGTTTTTTTCACGGCGATATTATGTATCTAGAGCAGATTCGCGCCGCGGTCAGCGTGCCGTTGCTGCGCAAAGACTTCATGCTCGATGGCTACCAACTTGACGAGGCCAAAAGCTATGGCGCCGACGCGGTGCTTTTCATCGCGGCGATGCTCGAGCCGAGTTTGATGCGGGAGTTGCGCCAGCAGGCGACGGCATTACAACTGGATTCGCTGGTCGAAGTGCATACGGAAAACGAACTCGCAGCGGCCATCGATGCTGGCGCGGAGATGATCGGCATCAACAATCGCGATTTGAAAACCTTCGCGGTGAGTTTGGCAACCACCGAGCGTTTGGCGCCGCTGGTTCCGGCCGGCAAGCCGGCGGTGTGTGAGAGCGGTATCGATAGTCTCGAGCAAATTCGCCGGGTGGAGAAGTTGGGGGTTCACGCTTTTCTGATCGGCGAGTCGCTAATGCGCGCGCCCGAGCCGGGAAAGAAGTTGGCGGAGTTATTGAATGGTTGAACCTGTGTTTGGTGGAAAGCGCGTGCAGTCGGTAACTTTTTTAGGTCGAGCCGCAAATTCCGTGATCGCAGCACATGCCAGAATCCAGTTTGGAATGCGACGAGCGCCATTGAAGGACTGGATTCCGGCTTTGGCGGGAATGACGAAAGCGCGGACGGTCGACGCAGGTTCGACAATATTTGTCGTTGGCGCGAGGAAGTTGCAGGGATTCTAGCTTAGCGAAGGTCATGACAGCGGTGAAAATCAAAGTTTGCGGCATCACTTCTTTGACCGATGCCGAAAAGGCGTTGGAGTACGGCGCGGACATGCTGGGGTTTAATTTCTATCCGCCGAGCCCGCGCTCGATTGCAGCGGAGCAGGCACGTGAAATTATCGAATATTTGCCGTCCGACTCTTTCAACATCGCGCTATTCGTCAATGAGTCGCGCGAGAAAGTTCTCGAGACGGTCGCCCGCGGCGAGTTGGCCGATGGCCGCCAGGCGTATCGCGGCTTACAGTTCCACGGTGAGGAGAGCGCGGCGTATTGCCGCGGCTGGGACATGAAAGTGATCAAGGCGATTCGCGTGAAAGAGCAGTCGTCCCTCGATAGCATGAAAAGTATTTCGGCTGATTTTTATTTGCTCGATTCGTTTTCGCCTGGTTACGGCGGTTCGGGGGCGCAGTTTCCGTGGCAGTGGCTCGACGGCATCGACCCGAGCAGGTTGATTCTCTCCGGCGGCTTGCGGGTCGACAACGTCGTCCAGGCGATCGAGCGGATACATCCCTACGGGGTCGATGTTTGTAGCGGCGTGGAAGCGCGCCCAGGTGTCAAGGATCATGGGAAACTCAAAGAATTTATTGCTGCCATCAAAGCTGCCTGACCGGCGCGGCCACTTCGGCGCCTACGGTGGTCGCTACGTCGCGGAAACCTTGATGCCGGCGCTGACCGAGCTGGAACGCGGCTACGCCAAGATGCGCCGCGAGCCGGCGTTTCGCAAGGAGCTGCGCTACTATCTCCGTGAGTACGTCGGCCGCGAGACGCCGCTTTACTTCGCCCAACGGCTGACCGAAAAACTGGGCGGCGCGAAGATTTATCTCAAACGTGAAGACCTTTGCCACACCGGCGCGCACAAGATCAACAACACCATGGGCCAAATTCTCCTGGCGCGGCACATGGGAAAACAGCGCATCATCGCCGAGACCGGCGCCGGCCAACACGGCGTGGCGACGGCGACGGTGGCGGCGCGCTTCGGCCTGGAGTGCGAAGTTTTCATGGGCAAAGAGGATGTCCAGCGCCAGTCGCTCAATGTTTTTCGCATGAAGCTATTGGGCGCCAAAGTTCGCGTCGTCACCTCGGGCAGTCAGACTTTGAAAGACGCCATGAACGAAGCGTTGCGCGATTGGGTGACTAACGTGCGCACGACTTATTATCTGATCGGCTCGGTGGCCGGGCCGCATCCCTATCCGATGATGGTGCGCGATTTTCAGTCGGTGATCGGCCGGGAAGCGCGCCGCCAGATTTTCAAGAAAGAGGGCAGGCTGCCCGATTATCTGGTCGCGTGCGTCGGCGGCGGCAGCAATTGCATGGGATTATTTTTTCCATTTGTGCGCGATCGAAAGGTAAAAATGCTCGGCGTCGAGGCCGGTGGCCTCGGGCTCGGCACCGACAAACACTCGGCAACGATCCAACGCGGCGACGTGGGTGTGCTGCACGGCAGCAAGAGCTATGTTTTGCAGGACGATAAAGGTCAGATCACCGAGACCCATTCAGTCGCGGCGGGCCTGGATTATCCCGGTGTCGGACCCGAACTCAGTTATCTGCGCGATTGCGGCCGCGTGCAATTCGACTCCGCCACCGATAAAGACGCCATCGACTCGATTCAATTTCTCGCCGAAGTGGAAGGCATTATACCGGCCCTGGAAAGCGCCCATGCGATTGCCAGCGTGCGTCGCTTGGCGCCGCGCCTGTCCAAGCGCCAGATCATTATTGTCAATCTCTCCGGCCGCGGCGACAAGGACATGTTGACCGTCGGCGACTATCTGGGAGTGAAACTGTAAGAATCCTTCAGGGTTCAAGTTCAAGGCCGGTGCGGAAACACGCCGATAACTTTGAACTCTGGCACGTTGAAGTCGTAAGCGGTTTAAATCGAAACATGAGCCGTATTCAAAAAACCTTTGCTGAGCTAAAACGACGCGGTGAGGCGGCGCTGATCCCGTTCATCACCGCCGGCGACCCTGATTTGGCGACGACACTTAGAATTTTGCGTTCCCTTGAGGCGAGCGGGGCGGACTGCATTGAGTTGGGCATTCCGTTTTCCGATCCGAGCGCCGATGGGCCGACGATTCAACGTTCTTCCGAGCGCGCGTTAAAACATCCGATTCCATTAGCCGCGGTGTTTCGGTTGGTGCGCGAGTTTCGCCGGAGTTCGCAACTTCCGGTGGTTCTGTTCGGCTACTTCAATCCATTTTTTCGCTTTGGTTTGGAAAAGTTTGCCCGCGCGGCGGCTGCAGCGGGCGCCGACGGCGTGCTGTGCATCGATTTACCGCCGGAAGAAAGTGGCGAGCTCAAGCGCTGGACCGATAAGGTGGGGATTGATCTGATTTTTCTCCTATCGCCGACCAGCGGGCCGGACCGGGTCAAATTGGTGGCGCGCCAGGGTCGGGGCTTTATTTATTACGTCTCGGTTACCGGCGTGACCGGCGCGCGCCGGACCTTTGACGATGGTCTCAAAGCGCAAGTAGCGCGGGTGCGCCAAGCCGGTGCGTTGCCGGTCGGGGTCGGCTTTGGCATCTCGACGCCTGAGCAGGCTGCCTGGATCGCAGGGTTCGCTGACGCGGCCGTGGTCGGTAGCGCCTTAGTGGAAAAAATCGAGCGCGCCGATAGTAAAAACGCCAAGGTTAAACAAGCCGGTATCTTTGCCGCCCGGCTGAAGCGTGCCATGCGTCAGGCGAATAAACCCAAGTAGCATTGAGTTTTCCGTCGAAGGTTTGATCATCTCTGCTACTTGTCGGCAATCGCGACGGACAATCGCTGATGGATAGTTATTCAGAGACCCTTGAGCGAATCTATAATCTGCGCGGCGGCATGATCGATTTGCGCCTTGACCGCATGGAGCGGGCTTTGGCGCTGTTCGATCACCCGGAAAAAATTTTTCCGTCGCTCCATATCGCTGGCACCAACGGCAAAGGCTCGACGTCGGCGATGCTCCATCGCATGCTTTCCTTGGCTGGCTACCGCACCGCGCTTTACACTTCGCCGCACTTGGTTTCGTTCACCGAGCGCATGCGTATCGGCGACTGCGAGATCAGTCAAAACGATGTCGTTACGCTTGCCGACGAGGTGCGCCGGCGCACTGAAGCGGCTGGGGTGCCGTTGACGTTCTTCGAATTCGTTACCGTCATGGCATTTGTTTACTTTGCCCGCCAGCAGGTCGAAATCGCGGTCATCGAAGTAGGTTTGGGCGGGCGGCTCGATGCCACGAACCTTGTCAGTCCCTTGGTTTCGCTGATCACGACGATCTCGAAAGATCACCAAGCGTATCTCGGACCCGATGAGCTATCGATTGCCCGCGAAAAGGGCGGGATCATCAAACCGGCAGTGCCGGTTGTGTTCGGCAAAATGTCGCCGGAAGTTTCACAGCTACTCAAAACTATGGCCGACGTACGCTTATCGCGTAGCTATTTTCTCGGCGTGGATTTCGGATTTTCCTTGAAAAACGAAGGACTTTTCGACTATACAGGTATAAAACACCATTATTCAAATTTGGCACTTGGGCTTCGTGGACGGCATCAAAGGGCGAATGCGGCGGTCGCCCTAGCGACACTGGAATTAATCGCCGATCGCTACTCCGTAAGCGAGCAAGCGCGCCGCGACGGACTGGCGACCGTGCAGTGGCCAGGGCGGCTGGAAGTGATGCGTGAACGGCCGCTGGTTATCCTCGACGGGGCGCATAACAGTGAAGGAGTTGCGGCACTCGTCAGCGAACTCAATGAACTGCGCCAGGGCCGTAGGATTAAATTGCTGTTCGCGGCCATGGCGGACAAAGAATGGGAGCTGATGCTCGCTGCGCTGGGGAAAGCGGTGGATGAAATCATTTTCACCCGCGTGTCGATGGAACGCAGCGCAGCGCCTGAAGCATTAGCGGAGAAACTCGCGGCGGGAATTCCGCGCCGCGCGATTGACGACTCTCGGCTCGCATTGCGAACGCTGCTCGACGAAGCGCAGGACAATGACATTATCGTCGTCGCCGGATCGCTCTATTTGCTTGGTGAAATTCGTCCATTACTACAAAATATTGCCATCACCGAAGCGACAACGGTATAGAACTTTAGGCGAATTGGCGACAATTACGAAGATGAAATCTAAATTTGGCTTTTTGGCAATGGCGTTTGCTGCCATGACATTGGTTCTCGCGGCACGCGCTGACGCCGCTGAAGTTATCCCCCAGGCTAGCCCGGAAAAAAGCGGCGAGATCAACGTCACCGCGGATAAGATATCGGCGGCCAATGGCGCCAATCAGATCGAGGCCAGCGGCAACGTCGAAATCAAGCGTCAGGAAATGACGCTGAAGGCCGGCGAGGTGCGCTTCAATCGCGAAACTCAGGAAGTCGAAGCAAGCGGCAGGGTCAGTGTCGAAGACCCGGAGTGGAAGGTCAGGTCTGCCGACTCGATCAAAATGAACATGGCGACGGAAATCGGCGCCATCGAGAACGGCGATCTGTTTCTGGAAGAGGGCCACGTCAGTATATCCGGCCGGCGTTTCCAAAAATTCGGCGGTCAGACCTACCACGTCGACGACGGATTCTTTACCACCTGCCTCTGTGAGTCGGGAAGCCCGTCGTGGAAGTTTTCCGCGGAGCAAATGGACCTTACGCTCGAAGGCAGTGGAACGATTAGGAACGGATATTTATATGTGCTCGATGTGCCGGTTTTCTACCTGCCTTACGGCGTTTTCCCGCTCCGTAGCGAGCGACAAACTGGTTTTCTTTTTCCCAAGTTCGGGCAATCGACGAAAGAAGGATTTCGCTTCCAGCAGCCGTTTTTTTGGGCCATCTCGCGGAGCACCGACGCCACTTTGGAGTTCGATTTTGAGAGCCGCGCCAGGATCGGCATGCTCGGCGAATTCCGTACCAAGTTTGATCGTGATTCCAACTTCGCGATCAATACTTCGTACTTCAACGAAAACCTGCGCCACGATGCAGGAGACGCGGTGGTCGACCGCACCATCGCCGATCAGCACATCCCGAAAGATCGCTGGAGTATTATCGGTACGCACCGCTATACCACCGCTTCCGACTGGCTAACCTTCAGCGATTTCGCCGCCTATCGCGATGATTTGTTTACCCGTGAACTGATCGAGCGTTTCGATCTCAGCGGCGCGATCGAGTCGAATATTCGCCGCAGCCGCTTCGGCGAGTCGCAATTCGGCGTGTTCAAGAGCTGGAGCGACACGTTCTTCAAGACTGAAATGAATCTGTATCAGGATTTCATCCAACCCGATAAAATCACTTTGCAGCGCACGCCGCAGGTGTCGTTTTGGGGACGGCGGTTTTTGTCGAACTTGCCGCTGGAGTTTCGCTGGCGTGCCGAGGCGGTTAATTACTTGCGCCGGGAAGGAGGCGACGGCTTTCGGCTGGATTTGCGGCCCGAGCTCTTCCTGCCGTTTCGACTAGCGTCACACTGGGTCGGCTCTTTGGGTGTAGCGCCCCGCGAGACCGCTTATCACCTCTATTCGCCGGTTAAGTCCAACGATCACAATGTTTCCCGCGAGCTGGTGGAAATGCGTGCCAATATTGGCACCTCAGTGAGCCGGCTATTCGGCTTCGACAGTTTCGGGTTGAACCAGATCAAACATATTGTCGAGCCTGAGTTGAGCTATCTGTTTGTCCCGAGCGTCAACCAAAGCCGGATTCCGATCATGGACGGTATCGACCGCGTCAATCGCCGCAACGTGGTTACACTGGCGCTGGCCAACCGAGTCTGGGGTAAGTCCATCAATCCACTGTTGGGAGCGCCCTCCGAGCAGGATACTGAATTCTTAAATCCGGTGGTGACCGGACCGGTTAGAGAGCTGGCGTCGCTACGCTTGGCGCTCGGCTACGATATCGACAAGGAAAGAAAGGGCGGCGATAGCCTGACCGATCTCGACATCAAGTTACAGCTGAGTCCTTTGAATTATCTACTTATCCGCTATGACGGTGGCGTCGATCCAGGAGCGTGGAAATTCACCAATAGCAAAACCACGCTGTCGATCTCCGATCCCCGGCCAATAACGCGCCGTAGCTTAGATCCTGACTTTAACCAGCCAAACTACTTTTCGCTGAGCTACCAAGTCGTTCGCTTGGGCACCAATGCGTTTCTCGCCGAAGACGCCAATGTTGATTTGGATGCTCCCGCCACCCCGGCCTACTGTGCGGCCCATGTCGCCGACCCACGCTGCCCGGGAAGCAGTTTTAACCGCAATGTTGGCGGGAGTTTAAACAACACACTTTTCTATCACTTGACCGATAACTTGCTATTCACCGCGAGCTCCACCTACGACGCGCTCAACAGTAAATTCATTGGATTTCGCACCGCTACTAAAATCTTGTCTTCCTGTGAGTGTTGGTCGATGACCCTAGGATTGAAACGTGACATCAATCCGGCCAAAACCAGTTTCCGTTTCGACTTCAACCTACTTGGGCTGGGCTCGTCTAAGAGCTCACTCAAATAACCCGCCGTTCAACCCGGATTCCGCATCCAGCGAGCGAACCCTCGTTGCCCGGTAAAATGATTTGTAACTGCACCGATTGGCGTCTTCACTCTAGGATCTGGTCTCCCGCGGATATCTCCACTGCGGAATCCGGGTTCAAAGTAGCTCATGGGATGAGAGATTGGCGCTGCCGTTTCGTTTGGCGGCGATCATGCCAAGGTAGTGATAGATGCGGCCTTTGCTACGGTAGCGGTTTCGCTCTTTTCCTATCAGCGTGTAAAAAACATATTGGATGCCGACGCGCGTGAGATCGCACAGTATCGCCGCCGCGCCACGCCTTTGAATCAGGAATCGGCTGCCGCCTTGGCGCCAGTGAAATTGCTTGAAGTATTCCTCGGTCAACCGATGGCGGTCGACCCGATGATAAACAATCGCTCTAGGCGCATAGCCGATGGCGATGCCTGAGCGGGTAAGGCGGCGCGCAAAGTCGACGTCCTCGGATGTGCCCGATGCGCCGGGGCCGAGGCGTTCGTCGAAGCCACGAACCCGCTCGTACGCGTTACGTGAGACGAAAAAGTTGGCGCCGTTCAAGGAATGAAGAGGCTTTACGTCCGGCTTGTGTTCGAGACTTGGAATCGTGCGGTAGCGTTGAACCAATTTGACAATTTCCGGATCGTCCCGCTCCGGGGCTTGCAGCCGGATCAAACCCTGTCCGGCCTCAAATTTGCCTTCGCGATAAAAAGTATCCACCGCCGTGAGCCAAGTGTTGTCGACGACGACGTCGTCGTCCAAAAATGCCAAGACCTCACCGCGCGCCAACTTGGCCGCAGCGTTGATGGCGGCAGATTTTCCCGGTTTGGCAACCTTTATCACTTGGATTGCCGCCGGAAAATTGGTTGCGACCGCGGCAACAAAATTATAGGTATCATCAGTAGAGTCATTGTCGGCGACGATGATCTCAGGACGGATACGATTCAAGCCATCAAGACGTCGGAGACTTCCAAGCAGCTCGTCGATAATTTTGGCGCGATTCTTAGTCGGGATGATAATCGTGAGCCGAATTTTCGTTTCCTCCAACTATTTTGTAAATTCCGTAATGCAGATTGCTTTGACTCGATCTACGTCAGCATGCGTCGGAGATGACAAACCGTAATAGATTTGCTAAGTAGTTAGTACCGTCTTTCTGAATGCACCCAAGTTTCCGCGCGCGAAATCAGGATCGACCCTCTACCGTCCCATGGAATCGCTATTTCAGTACCGTGACCTGATTCGCAACTTAGTGGTCAAGGATCTTAAGATTAAGTATCGAGATTCGACGATCGGGTTCCTCTGGTCGCTGGCGAATCCATTGTTGTTGATTATCGTTTACACCTTCGTTTTCAATCACATTCTGAAGGGCGGCATACCGAACTTCACATATTTCTTGTTGATTGGCATTTTGCCTTGGAATTTTTTCGCTCAGTCGGTCATGATGTCGACCGGCTCGATTCTAGAAAATGGCGGACTCATTCGCAAGGTTGCCATGCCGATGGAGGTGTTTCCCGTGGCAACCGTACTCTTCAACTTGGCGCAATTTGCTCTGGCTTTAGTGGTTTTCGTGCCCATGTCCTTGTTATTTTTTCAGGTGCCGATGGCATGGGTAACGTTGTGGTTTTTTCCCGTGCTGATCTTGCACACGCTCTTTATCGTAGGCTTGAGCTTCATGATTTCGACGGCAACGGTGTTTTATCGAGACGTGCGCCATTTTGTCGAGATCGCCCTGATGCAGTTATTCTGGCTCACGCCGATTATCTACGATATTGGCAATGTTCCACAATCTTTGCTGTCGGTCATTTACTTGAATCCGCAGTCCTACTTTATTCTAAGTTACCAGGACGTTATTTTCCGTCAAGTGGCGCCGGAATATTCTCGAGTCGCGATCTTAATAGTTTTGGCGGCATCGTCGTTCATGATCGGCTACCGCGTACATCTTCGCTATAAAGCTCGGTTTGCCGAAGTGGTTTGAGGACATGGCAGGACTTATCGATATCGTCAATGTATCCAAGGCGTTTTCGATTCGCCACAATCGCTCCAATTCGATCAAATCGTCTTTCGTTGGAATCTTTCACACGCGCTATCAGGAGCGCGTGGAAACGTTTTGGGCCCTGCGTGATATCAACTTGACGATCCAGTCCGGTGAATTCTTCGGTATCATCGGCCGTAACGGCTCCGGTAAGAGCACGCTCTTGAGAGTCATCGCGGGAATTTATCCGCCTTCGTCGGGCGATGTTCGCATGCCCAAAGATACCCGCGTCGGCGCCATGATCGAGCTCGGCGTGGGCTTTCATCCCGAGCTCACCGGGCGAGAAAATGTCTTTTTGGGCGCTTCGATCCACGGGCTTCGCCGCAAGGAAATCGAGGCTGTGTATCCCGCCATCGTCGAGTTCTCGGAGTTGGAAGAATTCATGGACACGGCGGTTAAGAACTATTCCTCCGGCATGCAGGCGCGGCTGGGTTTCGCGTTGGCGGTCAATCTCAATCCCGATGTGCTTCTGGTGGACGAAGTTCTCGCGGTTGGTGACAAAGAATTTCGCGAGAAATGCTTGAAACAAATGCAAAGTTTCCGCGCCGTGGGAAAAACCATCATTGTCGTTTCCCACGAACCTGGCTTGGTCAAACTTATCTGCGACCGCGCCTGCGTCCTCGATCACGGCTCGATGATTTTTCACGGCGCAACCGACGCCGCAACGGATTGCTACCACGAGTTGCTCGAACGACCACACGCGTAAAGCGTTCAACGCGCGCGCCTCCCACGTGGCGCGGTAGAGCGGCCGCTAACCGCGGCCGGGTTCGGTAAATCTATCGGCTATTCTTTGATCGGTTCCAGATTCTGTTCGATAGGTTGATTTTTCCGCCAGCCTGGATACCGTGGAACGGGCGGCTCGACGATGTTGTACTCTGCCAAATCGATTGATCGTCTGATTCTAAAGGTTGAACTGAGGAGTCTAAGAATTATTGCCATGCCAAGGTGCCAAGCGGACTAAAAATCAGCGACTTCGGCGATCCTTGGCGCTTTTGCACGATTGGCCGGATTGCGCTTATCCAGTGCGAAAGGCGCCGAACATGTCAAAACTATTTGGTTCGTCTTTTGATGGTTGGCAGCATGTGCCGTAGATCATTCATCAAACCCGTCCTATGACTTCACACCCGCCAATTTCCTCGACAAGTTGGCATTTGTCGCTGCCGGCTGGTGGCGGATTAACGGCAATTTTTTTCTTCGTTGTTTTGTCGCTGATAACGCCACAGGGGGTATCGGCGCAAAACGCGCCGAAAGCCAATTCGCTGATCGTTTGGCAAGCGTCTCAGACGATTCAAGATGTTGCCGGTGAAATTGTCGCCGTCGGCGGACGGGTCGATCATATTTTCCCTCCCAACGCGGCGATCGTTTATGTGCCCAGCGAGAAAATGGCCGACCTCAAGAATCGGATCGCCGGGCTGCAAATCCACCAAGGCGCAGTGGAACTCGGCGACATCAATCAATCGACCGACGCCGGGCCGATTGCGGCGGCGGTGTGGAATGCCGCGTTTATGAAAGCGTCGGCGCCGCCACCGAGCCGCAAGCCCGGGCGACTTCGCCGCCATCCGCCTAACGATGTGCGCATTGCACCGGACCGGCAAGTTGCCCTTGACGGTTCAAAATTGGCAGCGCCGGTGGCGAGCAACGCACCGGGTTTTTTTGACACCAGCGCTTATCTCATCGGCTCGATGACCGTGGGGATCATGACACCGGAGAGCACCGGCAGCGGCGAGAACTGGAGTTCTTCGCGACAAAACTTAGTCGTCGCTAAGATCGTCGAGGGTTTGCAGTGGTGGAAGGACAATGCGTTAGCGCCTGCCAACCTTACGTTTGTCTACGACATTCACCACAGCGTAGCGACGACATTCGAGCCGATCACGCTCAGCAGCTCGGACGAAGACCTGTGGATTAGTCAAGTGATGAGCAACCTGGGTTATCCTGGAAGTAGTAATCAATATTTCACGCAGGTGAGGAACTATCTAAACGACAGACGCAATCAGCTTGGCACTGACTGGGCGTTCGCGATATTCATCGCCGACAGTAACAATGACAATGACGGTTCATTTCTCGACGGCAGTTTCGCCTATGCGTATCTCAACGGCCCGTTCATGGTGTTGACCTACGACAACGACGGTTGGGGCATTAACGACTCCGAGATCGTCATCGCGCACGAGCATGGTCACATCTGGGGCGCCCTCGATGAATACGCATCGAGCGGCTGCACGACATCGGAACGATCGGGCTATCTCAATATTGCTAATACCAACTGTGAGGCCGAAGTTTCCAACCCGGCACCGTCGATCATGGGTGACGCCTCGGTTCAAGAATTCCAAGCCTTCCCTAATCATCTAGTGTCGCTGCCGGCGCGCCAGATGGTCGGCTGGCGCGATTCGGACGGCGACGGTAAAGAACGCTACGATCCGGTCGACACGACGGTGACGGCGGTGTTGACGCATTTTAGTCCCGATCCGACAATGGACCCGACGCCAACCTACACCGGCTATGCTTTTGATACGCCATTCGTCTCACCCACGGAGACTGACGTGACGATAAATTTTATCACTAGCGTCGAGTTTCGCGTCGACAGCGGGCCGTGGCAATTGGCCAGCGCAATCGACGGTGCATTCGATGAGGATGTCGAGGATTTTCAATTCGCACCAGTTCTTACATCGGGGACCCATACCATCCAAGTCCGCGCCATCAACAGTGTTGGCAATGTTTCGCCAATCGTCAGCGATACGCTGACGTATGTTCCATCCATTTTGGATACCGAAACCTTTGTCCGCCAGCAATATCTCGACTTCCTAGATCGCGAGCCTGACCCTGGGGGATTTTCTGGCTGGGTGAATGCGCTGAACAGTGGGTTATCGAAGGCCGATTTGATTGAAGCGTTCATGAATTCCGGGGAATTCCGCTTTGAGGGGAAGTTTATCGCCCAGAGCTACTTAGGAATTTTGACGCGAGACGCCGACCATGCTGGTTTTCGGGGTTGGTTAGCAGCATTGTTAGCGGGGGTATCGCGGGAGCAGATTGTACAGGTATTTTTGGACTCAGGTGAATTTCAATCTAGGTTTGGCAGCAATCTAACCAACGGGCAGTTTGTGGAGACGATGTACAATAACATATTGCTGCGTCCGTTGGACTCTGGGGGATTTAATGGTTGGGTGCAGGCACTCAATAGCGGACAGGTAACTAGGGCACAGGTGGCATTAGGTTTTTTGGATTCGGGTGAGTTTCAGAATCTCAGTGCAAGTCAGAACCGGGTGGACATCTCGCTTTTGTATTTTGATATGCTGCGGCGGGACCCTGACCCCGGGGGCTTTTCTGGATGGGTTGGAGTGTTGAACTCAGGAGCGCCGCTCACATCGGCGATTGGTGCATTTATTAACTCCCCAGAATATCAAGCTCGCTTCTAGGGTACCGACGGCCTTGTCACACATCTTTTTGTGAACTGGAGGAGAATTCGAAACGTGCGGTTGCGCAAGACAATTGTCTGGTTACTGCTCAGTCTATCCTGGTTACAGGTTCTTTCGTCTCCCTCACGCGGTCAAGCTCTGACTGATCCTGCACTTCAAGTAAGTGAAGTCGTGGTGGGGTTGAGCCAACCGACGGCGATGGCTTTTATTGGGCCGAGCGACATTCTGGTGTTGCAAAAGGGTGACGGGCGGGTTCGGCGGGTTATTGACGGAGTGCTCCAACCCGGTCAAGTGCTCGATGTCGCTATTGATAACAATAGCGAGCGCGGACTACTGGGTATCGCAGTCCATCCGAATTTTCCGGCTATACCGTTCGTATACCTCTACTACACGGAGAGCAATACCGGGAACGATAGTACAGGCTTTCCTCTGGCAAACCGCGTCTATCGCTATACTTGGAATGGCAGCGCTCTTGTAACGCCTACTCTGATTCTGAATTTGCCTGTCACACCAGGGCCGAATCATAATGGTGGAACCATAACCTTTGGCCTCGATGGAAAGCTTTATGTGGTGATCGGGGATCTTAACCGCGATGGCAAGCTGCAGAACTTCTCCTCTGGGCCGGACCCGGACGATACCGGCGTAATATTCCGCATCAACGACGACGGCTCCATCCCGAACGATAATCCTTTTGGGGCAGAACTGGCAAAGTATTATGCCTATGGGGTTCGAAATAGCTTTGGCTTGGCCTTTGATCCACTCACCGGCGAACTTTGGGATACCGAGAACGGGCCGGACAGTTACGATGAAGTTAATTTGGTCCTGCCAGGGTTTAATAGCGGATGGGAAAAGATCATGGGACCGAACAGCCGCGACCCTCAGGGCGTTGGCGATCTGGTGCTTTTCCCTGGTTCGCATTATGCTGATCCGAAGTTCTCATGGCTTAATACAGTAGGGCCAACCGCTATCGTATTCATGCAATCCCCTCTTCTGGGAGTCGATTACCAGAACGATGTCTTTGTTGGCGATATTAATAACGGTAACCTCTATTATTTCAAAGTTAATGCGACCCGAGATGGTTTTGAATTTACAAGTCTCGGACTCACCGATCTGGTAGCTGACAGTAGTGGAGAACTTCAAGAGCTCATTTTAGGAACGGGTTTCGGTGGAATCACAGATCTCAAGGTGGGTCCAGATGGCTTGCTTTATGTCCTTTCCTTTGGACAGGGTAAGATCTTTGTCATTTCCCGTCAGTTTCCAAACGATCATCCAGTGTTCGTCCGTGAGCAGTATTTGGATTTTCTAGATCGCGAGCCCGACCCTGGGGGATTTTCTGGCTGGGTGAATGCACTGGACAGTGGGTTATCGAAGGCCGATTTGATTGAAGCGTTCATGAATTCCGGGGAATTCCGCTTTGAGGGGAAGTTTATCGCCCAGAGCTACTTAGGAATTTTGACGCGAGACGCCGACCATGCTGGGTTTCGGGGTTGGTTAGGGGCATTGGTGGCGGGGGTATCGCGAGAGCAGATTGTACAGGTGTTTTTGAACTCAGGCGAGTTTCAGTCTAGGTTTGGCAGTAATCTAACCAACGGGCAATTTGTAGAGACGATGTACAACAATATACTGCTCCGTTCATCGGACCCTGGGGGATTTAATGGTTGGGCGCAGGCACTCAATAGCGGACAGGTAACTAGGGCACAGGTGGCATTAGGTTTTTTGGATTCGGGTGAGTTTCAGAATCTCAGTGCAAGCCAGAACCGGGTGGACATCTCGCTTTTGTATTTTGATATGCTGCGGCGGGACCCTGACCCCGGAGGCTTTTCTGGATGGGTTGGAGTGTTGAACTCAGGAGTGCCGCTCACATCGGCGATTGGTGCATTTATAAATTCCCCTGAGTATCAAGCCCGCTTCTAGAGAAAAAATTTATTGATATGTTCTCTGACACCTACTCGACTGCCGCTTGCTTCGAATAAAGTTTCCTTAGTATTTCTCTTGGTATGATCGATACAATGTCACAGATTGATGGGTCATGAGGAAAATCTTGTTATTTGCGGCATAAGATTGAAGTACTAGCGCATGCGTTGCAACATAGGATAGACTAAATAGCCCCCTAGTCGAGCGGCGTGAAATCAAAAATAACTTCGCGTGGGCGCATTGTGAAACTTCGAGATTTACGTGACCGGCTTCTTCCTTTCGGGACGAGACGACGCTATTCCTACGATCTTGTAAAACGCAGTCTTAGGACTCTGGTCTTGCCTAAGGATCCAACATCCGACCTTACGCGTCAGCACATTCACAGGTTTGGCAGGCGGATGTTGAGCACTTCAGAAATCGGCTTTATCGAGTGCCCCTTGGCGAATGAGACGCGGCCCCGCGAGGCGATACGGGTGTGGGGCTGGGCGGTTCTCGCCACGCCCCTCACGCGGGTTGACATCATCGTAGACGGGGAGGTTCAGGGAGCCGCACGTCTTGGTGTTTACCGGCCCGACCTGGCAGCGTCGTTCCCGGGGCGACCGGACGCTGTCGTGAGCGGGTTCGAGTATGTTCTTGACCTTACCACCGTGCCGGACGAACGCCGCTCTGTTACGTTGGCCGCGGACGTCTACGACCTCGACGGTTCATGTTATCCGCTTCCCCCGCTCACGGTGCACGTAAAACCTCGAGAACCCCCATACGAGGTTAATTGGAGAGCGGAGCAGCTTCGCGCACAGCGCGAGCGCGCGGTGTCGGTGCGCTCCCAGACTGGCGAGAAACAAATTAGACTTCTTGCCTTTACCCATCATCTGGGGTTCGGAGGCGGACAGCTGTACCTGTACGAGCTTCTTCGCCAACTCGCTTGCCGGGATGACTTTACCAGTACGGTAGTGGCACCTGACGACGGCCCATTGCGTTCAGCATTCGAAAAATTGGGCATTCCGGTCCATGTGATCCACGGATACCCTTATCTACAATTCGAGACGTTTGAAGGTCAGGTCAATGAACTCGTCGCCTGGGCGCGCCCCCAAGGATTCAACTCGGTACTAGTGAACACGGTGGTTTCTTTTCCCGGCCCCGAGGTGGCCGTCCGCTTGGGGATTCCTTTTGTATGGGCCATCCACGAGAGCTATAAACCCCATGTACTCTGGACCGTGGCTCACGCGCCCCCGGGCGCGCATCCCCAAATCCGGCGAAACGTCACCGACGCGCTAGGCAAAGCCGCGGCGGTTGTGTTCGAAGCCGAAGCCACACGGATCCTGTATCAGTCGTACGGTGATCCTGATCGGTTCATCATTGTTCCCTACGGTATCGACGTAGTGCAAATAGATCATTACCGGGCCTCGTTTGACAAGGACGCTGCCCGCGGGCGACTCGGCATTCCCAAGAGCGCAACTGTTATTCTGTGCATGAGCACCATCGAACCGCGCAAGTCGCAAGTTATCCTGCTCCAGGCTTTCAGAGAGATCGCTGAGGCGCATTCTGATGCCTTTCTTGTCCTGGTCGGCGATACGGGTTCCCCGTATGGAGAGGCAGTGCGCTCCTATGTTATGGCTGCTGGACTCGAGCACCGTGTTCTCATTTCGCCGGTGGTTCCGGAACCCTACGAGTGGTATGCGTCGGCCGATCTGTTTGTCTGCCCATCGGACGTAGAATCGATGCCCAGATGCGTCCTCGAGGCAATGGCGTTTGAAGTCCCTGTCCTTGCGACTGAGGTATTTGGACTACCGGAATTAATCAACGATGGGGAAACCGGTTACTTGTGTCGCCCGTGCGACCTCGGTGCGCTCACGCTTGCCCTCGAGCGTGTGCTGAGTGAGCCGGCGGAAAAACGCCGGAGGGTCGCCAAGAACGGCGCAGCTTTGGTTCGTAGGCGTCACGATTCACGCGGATACGCCGACGTATATTTGAGGCTTATACGGGGGCTAATCCAGAACCCCGGAGCTACGCCGGGAGAACTGCTAGCTGAATAGCCACGCAGCCGAGGTCACGCCGAAGGATGCTGTAGTGGCTATGACGGCCGTTATTAAAGCCAAAATTCAGAGGAGGCAGGAACCCAACATGGGCCCGCCTGACGAAACTCAGTTAGAATTGTTACAGAGGATTTCAATTGTGGAGTTGACGACATCTGTCCACTCGGTGTCGTCGCCTACGACAGAAGCAAGACAAAGGTATTGTCATTCCAGAAGTGAGCACCTTTATGAAAACGAAAGCCGCCAACCGTGCAAATCGACTTGAGCGACTCCACCGTTGGCAACCACCACCACGGAGAGAAGTCATCTAACTGCCAAGATGATTGCGGGCCAGTGATGCCGAGAGCTTGATCACCGACGAAGCGCCTCCAGTAAGACGATAGGATTCTGTGTTCTCGGTCCTGCAGAGCCGGAATAAAAAGGGCAGCAGCATTAGGAAGTTCCAGAGTGCCCTCATCACTTTCGACTCTTGTTGCAGTGACCACGGAGCAAAGTATCAGATATTCCCGGGTAATTTTGCGTAGTGCTGCCACCAAACGCACGGGGTCGGGAATGTGATAGAGGACCCCAGAACAATGCACCACGTCGAATTGAGGGCATGTATTGCTCTCCACTAACGACACGACATCGCCACTGATGCAATTCACCGGAGGAAGCCGCAGGTCTCGTCTGCGCTCCTCAAATAACCGCCATTCTTCGTTTGGCGGTGGAGCAACATCGATCATGGTTAAGGCACTCGCGCCGTATCGATGTGCCACTGACACTTTTTCGCTTACTGTACCCCACAGACCCCCTACGTCGGCAAAGGACTTGCCTTTAACGATCTGGCTCAGGTACTCATCACGTGGATCACTCATAGGACCTCCCGCGAAATAATACTGATCTCAATCCCGGCCATGACTCACAATACAGATAAGGCTAAATTCAATGCGATGCAAATTTAGAAAGAAATTCCAGGGCTCGAGGATTCGCTGTGGACCAGATAAAAGTGAATTCACTTGTAAAGCACGGACCGTGAACCGCTAAAATGACTTGCGAAGGCAAGATGGCATTTTGAGGCGAAAATCTTAAATCGTCAGTTACAAGGATTCAGTTAACGGCCGGTATTTTTTGGCGCAAAGCATTACTGTTCCTTATGCAACCATCCGGTAAAAAATTTTCTGCCACTACCTGAGTTTTTCTTGGAAAATCTCAGAAAGCACGGTTGAAATATAAGTTTGAGGACTCCGAATTCTGTAACGTAAAAAATTATTTATGTCCTGCGTGTGGGGGAGTGCTCGTGATAGATTATACCCTTCTATCTCGAGCAATACTTTGCCAAGGCCCGACAGGAAAGTGCTATCAGGATCGTTGATTTTGCGCCGTCACCGCTGCTAAAGTCCTTTATCAAGAATCTGGCTATTGCGTTAAATCGCCTCATCGTCTATCGGACAGCCAATTTGCTTATGCAGGATGTCGATGACAACGTTGATATAGTGGACATGACAATCTACTCGGACAATCACTTTGATTTTTTTTATTTGCTCGCACATGCTTGAGCACGTCATCGATGATAGGAGGGCACTGCGAGAATTATTTAGAATTTAAAATGGGACAGACAAGGTATTCTGGTTGTGCCGATTGTGCTGAGCATTGATGAAATTGATGAAGATCCTTCAGTGACCGATGTCGCCGAGCGGTGGAGGCGGTTCGGCCAAGATGACTGCGTTTGTATTCAAAGCAAGGATTCTTAAAAAGGGTAGAAGAGGCGGCATTTGTCGTTCATCAGCTTGGTCAGAAATTTTTTGGCCAAAAAGTGTTCAAGCAGTACGGCATTACGCCGCAGAGTGTTCTATACATAGTGGAGATAAAAAAGCACGGCAAACTCCTGTGAACGGTTATCAACATCCGAATTATACAAATTCGCTGATAGAGTTCGGCAGCCCCCGTGAATTGCCTCGTAGCCGAGGTTGGATATTGGAGCGACAGATTCCTGGGTTTGCCGATCGTGACGCGATGGGCCCCTATCCACTGTTTGCCTGTCGAGATTGGTCGAGTTTACACGTGGATTTGGATGAGATAAAGCAGGAATTGATCAGTGTAGCCTTAATCACGGATCCGTTTGGTGATTACGATGAGGATTATTTGCGTCTATGCTTCAATGACGTAGTATTGCCCTTCAAAGAACACTTCGTTGTTGATCTGAAGCCGTCCTATAGACAGCGTTATCAGTGATCACCACCGTCGCAATACCAAGAAAGTGTCGCAGCGGGTTCGTGTAGAACGATGCGCCAACCCTGCAGCTCATCTCGACGAATGGGTAGGCTTGTACAAGAATCTAATCCGGCGACATCAAATCTCTGGCATCGCAGCATTTTCGCGAGACTCATTTGCGAAGCAGCTGTGTGTTCCTGGTATTGTAGCGTTCCGAGCAAGACATGAAGGTGATTACAGTTGGAATGCTCTTATGGTACATCCAAGGGAATGTCGGCTATTATCATTTAGGGGCTTATAGTGAGTTTGGCTACGAGCTGCGGGTTTCGTTTGGTTTGTTTTCGTTTGCCATTGAGCATTTCGCTGCTAATGGGCTGCGTTGGCTCGACCTTGGCGCTGGGGCCGGTGTCAAAGGAGATAATACGGATGGCTTGAGTCGCTTTAAGCGCGGCTGGTCTACCGATACGCGCACCGTTTACTTCTGTGGGCGCATTTTTAATCATGCGCGGTACGAGGAAATATTAAAAGCGAGCGGTCTTGGCATCACGAAATATTTTCCGGCCTATCGACAAGGCGAGTTCAGTTGAGCGTAATGAATAAGAAATACCTGAGCATCGTATCCCACTATGAAAATTGTCTTGCACAGAACGGCGATAGTTATTTGGGCGTTGACTGGCCCAAAAAAGAGGACGCCGAGACCCGCTACCGAATTATGCTTGAAATCATCAAACCCTATACTGACCATGACGTTCGCCTCCTTGACTTTGGCTGCGGTGCGTCTCATCTGTACGAATATATTCTGAAGCGAAATATTCGTGGCATCATCTATACGGGGCTCGATTTGTCTGAGAAGTTTATCCAATTGTCGAAAAACAAGTTTCCCCAAAATAACTATTACTGCCTGGACATTTTAGACCAGAGCAGGCAGCTCCCAAGCTTTGATTATGTAGTTATGAACGGGGTTTTCACGGAAAAGAGGGAGCTTTCTTTCGATGAAATGCTTGGCTATTTCAAGCTGATGCTCAAGACGGCATTCAATAAAAGCAGTATGGGTCTGGCGTTTAATGTTATGTCCAAGCAGGTGGATTGGGAACGAGAGGATTTATTCCACCTTCCTTTAGATATCCTGGCTGATTTTCTAATCAAAGAATTGAGCAGAAGTTTTGTCATAAGAAACGACTACGGGCTCTATGAGTATACGACATACGTATACAAATAAACGGTTTAGTGGATGGCGAAGGTCATAATTTTTGGCGCGCAAGACTTTGCTTCTCTGGCTCACTTCTATCTTAATCATGATAGTGAGTACGAGGTGGAGGCATTTACTGTTACCCGAGATTATCTACCTGAAGAGAGAATTTTTGAGGGCCTACCGATTGTTCCATTTGAAGAGATAGAGACCACTTACAGGCCGCCTGAATTTAGATTTTTTGCGCCGATGTCGCATCGGAAAATGAATCGTCTCCGCGAGTCCATTTATATGCAGGCGAAAGCCAAGGGTTACGAACTGATTAGCTATGTTAGTTCGAAGGCAAGCGTTTTTCCGGGCGCAAAAATTGGCGACAACTGTTTTATTTTGGAAGATAACACTATCCAACCATATACATCTGTTGGCAGCAATGTGATTTTATGGAGTGGCAATCACATCGGGCATCATAGCGTGATTAGAGACCACGTTTTCTTCACCTCTCACGTTGTACTTTCAGGACACTGTATGGTCGAACCGTACTCTTTCTTTGGGGTCAACTCGACTATCCGAGACGGCCTTCGTATTGCGGAAGGCTCCCTAATTGCGATGGGAGCGTGCGTTACCAAAGATACAGAACCTTGGGGAGTTTACGACGGAGTTCCAGCTCAGAAAAGGAAAATGTCGAGCAACGATTTGGATTTTTAGAGCTACTAAGGCGAAGCTTCGATGAGGTGGATCAAAAAGGGTCTCATTTTTGCCCCTGACAACAATTTCGACTGGATGATTTCGCATGCATCAATTCCGATTGCCGACAAGGTTGGCAATGACCGGTTGAGAATTTATTTCGGTACCCGGGATAAACAGGGACGTTCATTACCGGCGTATATTGAGGTTGAGCCTGATAATCCTCAAAACATACTGTACACCCACAACAAACCCGTCCTACCGTTGGGTAAGCTCGGTACCTTCGATGACGATGGCGTGATGCCATCATGGATCGTCAACCACAACAATAGGAAATATCTGTACTACATCGGTTGGAACCGCCAGGTAACCGTTTCTTATCGGATGTCAATCGGGTTAGCGATTAGCGAAGATAACGGACGGAGTTATCACAAATATTCTGAGGGACCAATCTGTGATCGGGCATTAGACGAGCCATATTTTAACACAGCGCCCTGTGTGGTGGTGGAACGGAACCTCTGGCGAATGTGGTATGTGTCATGCACCAAATGGGAAATCGTCAAAGGGTGGCCTGAACCGTTCTACCACGTGAGGTATGCCGAGTCGGGGGACGGCGTTCATTGGCTAAAGTCAGGACGGGTCTGCGTAGATTATGATGCCTTTACCGACGGTATTGGTCGCCCGTGTGTTTATCTGGACAATGGCTTGTATAAGTTGTTTTTTTCCTATCGCAGCGCAATCAGCTATCGTACGGATCCAAAGCAGAGTTATCGACTCGGCTATGCTGAGTCGACCGATGGGCTCGATTGGACGAGAAAAGACAGCGAAGTGGGAATCGCTAGATCAGACAGTGGCTGGGACTCGGAAATGATCGAGTACTGTTTTCTGCACGAACATCATGGGCGAAATTATCTCTTCTACAATGGCAATGGATTTGGTAAGTCGGGCTTTGGTTACGCTGTTCTCGCTCAGACTTAATTGAGTACTCATGAAAGTCTCTCTGAATGAATTAGCCATTTGTGGAGGTCTACCAGCCTTTAAAGAGAAGCTCCACGTGGGCCGTCCTAATATCGGCAATCGAGAGCATCTGTTGAAAAGGATCAACCAACTGCTAGATAACAAGTGGCTCACCAATGGGGGGCCGTTTGAGCAAGAGTTCGAGGATCGCGTCGCGAACGTACTGGGAGTCAGGCATTGCATTTCTATCTGTAACGGCACGGTCGCGCTGGAAATTGCCATTCGAGCTAGCGGCTTGGCGGGTGAGGTAATCGTCCCATCTTTCACTTTTGTTGCAACGGCCCATGCTCTACAATGGCAACAAATTACGCCTGTCTTCTGTGATATTGACGCTCAAACTCATACTCTCGATCCCGCCAGAGTAGAGCGAATGATCACACCGCGCACGAGTGGCATCATTGGCGTGCATTTATGGGGACAGAGCTGTGACGTCAAGGCGTTGACGGATATCGCCCGCCGTCACAAACTCAAATTATTATTTGATGCGGCCCATGCGTTTGGATGCTCATATGAAGGGCGTCTGATCGGTAATTTCGGCGACGCCGAGGTGTTTAGCTTCCATGCCACCAAGTTTTTGAACACCTTCGAAGGCGGAGCCATTGTGACTAATGACGATAACCTCGCAGCGACCGTTCGCTTGATGCGAAACTTTGGCTTCGCAGGCTATGACAAGGTGGTTTACGTGGGCACAAACGGCAAGATGAGCGAAATATCGGCAGCCATGGGATTGACCGGGCTGGAGAGTTTAGAGGAATTCATCGCCGGCAATTATCGCAACTATAAATGTTACCAGCGCGAACTGGCCGACCTACCAGGGATTCGCCTTTTTCCACATAACGAAACGGAACGAGGGAACTACCAATACATCACCTTGGAAATTGACGAGGCGGCAACACAGCTCAGCCGTGATCGGCTCATGCAAGTGCTATGGGCGGAGAATGTTTTGGCTCGGCGTTACTTTTATCCAGGCTGCCATCGAATGGAACCTTATCGCTCGTACTATTCTCAGGCCACGCTGCTGCTGCCCGAAACAGAGAAGATCGCCGAGCGCGTTCTTTGTTTGCCGACGGGCATGAGCGTTTCTCCGACGGATATCGCCGTGATCTGCGAAATTATTCGCGTAGCCCTCGAAGGTGCAAAGGCTGTGAATAAGCGATTTGAAAATGTGGCTGCGCGAGTGTGAAAAAAGCAAATTCAATATGACTTCGGACAGCCCCCTGGTTTCAATTGTAGTCACCTCCTATAATTATGCCCACTACATCGGGCAGACCATCGGCTCAGTCTTGGCCCAAACTTATGACAACTGGGAACTGATTGTCAGCGACGATGGCTCGACCGATAACTCCATAGAAGTCATTCGCTCCTTCACCGATCCCCGAATCACTCTCATCACTTCAGAGACGAATCGAGGAGGAGCTGTGGCTTATGCCGAGGCCTACAAACTCTGCCACGGCAAATACTTCACCAGCCTGGACTCCGACGATTACATTGTGCCAACCAAGCTTGAAAAGCAGGTCAAATATCTTGAGGAGCATCCTGACGTTAATATTCTAAGCACGCTCGTACATGAAGTGGATGCAAGCGGACAAATAGTCGGGGATGAAGGATTGCATCAGATGTGGTTCAACCAGGAGATCGATTTGAACCGGCCCGATAGTTGGCTCTGGCAAAACCACCTCTGTCACTCATCAGCGTTGATTCGCAAGGCGTTCCATGACCGGGTTGGTGTAACCAACCCTAGATTGCCCTATACGGCAGATTATGAATTTTGGGTGAGATGTCTAATCGCGGGAGGTCATTTTCACGTTTTACCGGAAAAATTGACATATTATCGCGCTCACGGCGGCAATGTGACCCATAAAAATCCTGACCGCAGCTTAGTGGAAATTGCATACATTCAGACCCAGCTGAAACCCTATTTAATGAAGATCAACCGATCTGATCTCTTTTATAAAACGATTTATCTTGTTCACGAACAATGCGAGAAGCGGGGAATTGATAAAAATCTTAGGGCAAATATCTTCGAGCAACTACTGCTTGCGGCGGATGGAGCAGATAATTTTGAACGATTCCAGGAAAAACTATGGTCTCCGGCGAGAGTGGAGGCTCTCGTTATTGGCGGAGTGGTTGACTCGTTTTCTGAAAAAGTGCAGTCGCTGACATCTCACGCGACTGAGAGGGGAATCCACATTAGTGATTTGGAGAATCACCTCGGTAACGTGGAGGCTCACGCGCAAAGTTTGCAGCAGGGTTTAGCGGACAAAGAAGCGCACATCAGCAAGATGGGAAACCATATTGGCAATCTGGAGACTCACATCGGCAATGTGCAAGCTCATGCGAGCAATTTAGAGCAGGTTGTAGCGGACAAAGAAACACATATCGGCAATCTGGAGACTCACATCAGCAATGTGCAAGCTCATGCGAGCAATTTAGAGCAGGTTGTAGCGGACAAAGAAACACATATCGGCAATCTGGAGAATCACATCAGCAATGTGCAAGCTCATACGAGGAATTTGCAGCAGGCTTTTAGCGGACAAGGAAACACATATTGGGAATCTGGAGACCCGCGCGAATAATTTAACTCAAGCTGTCACTCTCAAGGAGTGTCAAATTCAGGGCTTAGAAGAACGGCTTGCCACAATTGAAAATAAGTTTGAAGTGCTAGAGAGTGCGTTCCGATGGGAGCTGGGTGAAAAAACCTCCTTACAGCTCGAGCTCCGTGAAATTAAAAATAGCTTGGCATGGATGTCGATTGCGAAATATCAAGGTTTACGCGATCGGCTTCTTCCTCTCGGAACGAGACGTCGCCAATCCTACGGTTTTGTAAAAGGCGCACTTAGGGCTCTGGTCTCTTCTGATTCTCCAAGATCCGACCTTATTCCTGGTGAGATGCCCGGGTTAGGCAGCGAGCCATTTAACACACCGGAAGCTGTGTCTCTCGATTACGAGCTGCTTGCTAAAACGTTGACGGGGGAAAAATTAGAATATCGACTTTCAGACTCGTCTTTGAAAATCGCTTGCCTAACCTGGACGATCCCCTACCCTCCCGACAGTGGGGGTAAAAACCGCAGCTATAATCTTCTCCGCTATCTCGCTCAACATCATGAAGTCCATCTCCATGTTCCTTTCTTTGAAGCCCCGGCTATTCCTTCTCATTTACGCGACATCATGGCTTCGATTACTCTATATGAGCTGGGTCACTCTTTCAGCCGAGAAAGCTACCGGTCAAAAATAATCAGAGGGGTTCCGGCAGCGGTAGCTGGTTTTTCAACAACTCAGACGGTAGCAGAATTTCAGCAAAAGGTTGCTAGAGAGTCACCAGATTTGATTCTTATTGACGAGGCTCCTTTAGCTCCTTATGCTTGGCCGTTATCGCAGAGACCATGTATTTTAATGCGTCAAAAAGTAGATCATCTGTATTTTCGCGATGTTTTCTTAAGAGCTCCGTTTGGAAAAGAAAAAGCAAACGCGCTGAGAGAATGGCTTTGGTTTAGACTTTACGAAAACAAACTATGGCGCCGTTTTGAGAGGGGCGTGGTTGTCTCCGAAATAGAACGCCAGACTTATTTGAAACTAAATCCGAGACTAGATTTAGCCGTGATTCCCAATGGCGTCGATATTTCGCATTTCCAAAGTACGCCACTACCGACGAGCCAAGACCCTACCATATTACTCAATGGGACGATGTCATATTACGCTAATATTGATGCTGCAGTGTGGTTTGTCGAAAAAATGTTCCCATTGATTTTGCGTCATCTACCCAAAACCAAGTTGTTAATTGTGGGGCAGAATCCAGTTGAGAAAATCCAACGTCTCGCTCGCGTCGATCAAATCATTGTGACTGGAAGCGTCCCTGATATGCGCGACTATTTAAGCCAAAGCAATGTAGTTGCAGTCCCACTCCGAATTGGACATGGCACTCGGCTAAAAGTTCTGGAGGCTATGGCGGCCGGGCGACCCGTTGTCTCAACGTCCATTGGAGCTGAAGGACTAGATTCTCAAGCTGGTAAACACCTTCTCGTTGCTAACAATCCGGCTCAATTCGCCGAGAGCGTAATTGAAATATTAACCAAGCCCCGGCTAGCTGAAAGCATAGCCGCTGAAGCTCGACAGTTCGTCGAAAATGTTTATGCATGGCCCATCATCGGGGAGAAATTAAGTCAATACTGCCAACTTGTAGCTAATCGTGTGGCCAAGCGATGAAGATTGCGTGGCTGATCAATCTCTATCCACCTTACATGATGGGTGGCAATGAAATCCTTGCCCAAAATGTAATCTTAGAGCTGCGGGCCCGAGGGCACGAAGTTTATGTCCTGACTGGCCGGGGTCAGAACTTGCCGCGGGATGTATACCATTTGAGCCCAATAAACTTTGATCTCGACCGCATGGGAGAACGTTTTCTAGGAACACGTACTCCGTCACTTTATGAGTCCATGCGTTGGCATATCTTCGATTTCAACTACTTACCGGGCGGCAGTCCGGATCCTAAATCACCTGAGGCCCGACTTAACGATTGTTGACAATTTTTCGCTTATTTCGGTGGCGCCATTGATTGCCGCTGCTCGGGCCAGATCTAAAGCAGTGGTGCAAGCCAACGACAAGTGGTTAATCTATGGTTTGAGGACTGCCGGTCAAGGTCTTTGGCATACTCCACCTAGGCAAACGTCAACCATTGCCTTGTTGCAATCTCTTGTACAGCCTATTTTTAGGGGCGTGGCCCGAAATGTTCCTATTTTTGTCAACTCACACTTTCTGAAGAACGCTTATATCGAGAGCGGCGTCAAGCCGGAGCAGTTACGGGTAATCCACTTGGGCATTGATGTGGAAACTTACCAGCCCAATCATCACCAAAAGATTGAGTTAGGCACTCCTATACGACTTATGTACGCCAGCCAATTATGGGCGGGCAAGGGAGCACAGATCGCCATCCATGCTTTAGCTGCATTAAAAGAGCTAGCACCAGAAACCACCTTTGTTATTGACCTGTATGGTGACGGAGCGCCAGATTTTAAGAATTATCTGATCCAGTTAGCAACAGATTTACAGGTTAATGATCGGATCCGCTATTGTGGGTTTGTACCGGCCGCACAACTTGCCGACGCTTTTTACAACCATGACATTTTTTTGTTTACTTCCATCTGGGATGAACCGTTTGCATTAACGCTGCTCTCAGCGATGTCCTGTGGTATTCCCGTCATTTCCACATCCGCTGGGGGCAATCCAGAGGCAATTGAACACGAACGGACGGGTCTGCTCGTGCCTCCCGGCGACCCACAGGCCCTAGCTCAAGCGATCCTAAAGCTGGTGCGGGATTACTCTCTCAGGTGCCGGGTTAGCGCTCAAGCCAATGTCACCGTGCGCGAAAGATGGTCTTTCCAGCGTTATGTCGATACGTTGGAGGTAGCCTATCGAACCTTCGCGATGGACAACTGAGCAATGTCTAATATGAGAGTGTTGGTGATCGGAGGCAATGGTTTTATCGGCGAGCATTTGGTGGATCAGGTAGTCGAACGCCGACTGTGACGCAGTTGTTCTTGATCTAAATGAACGGCGGTACGATCCCCTACCGTCTGAAGCGCATTTTATTAAGGGCGATTTAAACCAAGCCTACCTAGTCAAGGAAGCTGTAACCGGGATCAACGTCGTGTTTCATCTAACCTGGGCCCATACATGAAGTTACGAAACAAGACCCGGCTGGAGATGCCGAAGCCTTACGGCGTTTTGTCAACGATTTTGGTCTCGCCGGACGCATGTCTCGGTCTACGCACTATCATCGGACAATCCGTAGTATGTTGAAGACGTTCTCGGTTACGCCTTGGAGTAGGGTCCTAAAGAACCGAGTTGAACAATGCCTCCTGTGAAGGGGGGATTGCGCTGCTGTTCAACAGACAGGAGAACGGTCCGATTGTTCCGCAGAGAAGTGTACGCATGAAGATCCTACTCACCGCACACCAGTTTCTTCCTGAGCACTTGGCAGGAACCGAGATTCTCACCTACTCAACGGCGCGGGAATTCAAAAATATGGGCCACGAAGTTCTTGTTGTCACAGGCTCTCCGGCGAAGAAGAGCTTTCCGGACAGCGCTCGTATTGAACAATATGAATACGAGGGCCTCCAAGTCGTGCGATTCAATCACGCTCACGTGGCGATTGGTGGACAGACAAATATAATGGAGGCGGAATACAAAAGCCGCTTCGCCGCGACGTGTTTCAAGAAACTAATCTGTCGGTTCCACCCCCAGATCGTGCACTTCTTTCACTTGGCACGGCTTTCGGCATCCCTTATCGACGTTTGTCGAGGGGAAGGGATTCCCATGGTTTTCACAGCGACTGACTTCTGGTTTATGTGCCCGATGAGTCAACTTCGGCTAAGTGACAATTCGCCTTGCGCCGGGCCGGATCGCACAGGGGTGAATTGTCTAAGGCACATGGTGGAACAGACCCAGCCTCCCCATGTCGCGTCCAGAGTGAGGGAACTCCCATACTTTGCGTTAGCAGCGATAATTGCGGGATGTCGTATGGGAATATTTGGCCCGTGGTCGTACCCTCGACTGGTAAAAGCGCTCGCAAATCGACCCAATTATTTGCGAAGCAGATTGAATATGCTCGATCGAGTATTGGTTCCAACGAAACTCATGGAGAAAATGCTGGTGGAATACGGGTTAGACCCTGAAACAATACGGTTCTGTCCCTATGGTATCGATATACCTTCTCATAGGGAATCGCCCGGTCGTCGCTTCGAATCTACGAAAAATGCCTTGCGTGTCGGTTTTATCGGAACGCTTTACGATCACAAAGGCGCTCATATCCTGATCGAGGCTGTGAGGCGCTTGAAGGACGAGCCGATAATGCTCACGATTTACGGTTCCTTGGAAGAATTTCCCGATTATGTCGCCAAACTGCGCGAACTATCGGGCAGTGATCCTCGAATTCGATTCCTGGGTACATTTCCGAACAGCGAAATCGCCGGTGTTATTGCAGAGATGGACGTCCTGGTGGTTCCTTCGGTTTGGTACGAGAATAGCCCGCTTGTAGTCTACGCGGCCCAGGCGTTTAAATGTCCCGTTATTGTGGCGGACGTAGGAGGATTATCCGAAATGGTCGCACACGAGGAGAACGGACTTTTGTTTCCAATGGGTGACGTGGGTGCATTGGCCACACTTCTGCGACGCTTGATTGTTGAACCGGGCCTTATCGCCAGACTTCGAGAGCGTGCTCGGCCACCGAAGTCGATCAAACAGTACGGTGCTGAGCTCTGCGCTGTTTACGACGAACTGCTGGCTACTCGCTAAGGGAACATCCCTTAGCCTCGGTTTTTTAGGGAGGAATTTTCAAGTGAAGTGCCTAATCCTTGGTGGTGGAGGATTCATCGGATCCCACCTAACCGACGCGTTGTTGGGTGCAGGCCATGAATTGCGAATCTTAGACCGCCCGAGACTTGCTATTGCAGCGCCAGCTTCAATCCGTGAGGGGATCGAATGGTGTGAGGGTGATTTTACTAACGAGGAAGATCTAAAAAAGGTTGTGACAGGATGTCAGATTGTTTTTCACCTAATTTCGACTACGTTGCCCAAATCTTCGAATGAAAGTCCCATTTACGATGTCGAGACGAATCTTGTCGGAACGCTGCGCTTGCTAAACATAGCCGTAACTCAACGGATCAAAAAAGTTTTGTTTATTTCATCCGGAGGTACAATTTACGGTGTTCCCAAACTCATACCGATTCCGGAAGACCACCCGACGAATCCGGAGGTCTCGTACGGCATCGTCAAGTTGACCATAGAAAAGTACCTAAAACTATTCAAATCAATGCACGGATTAGATTATAAAGTGCTGCGCGTCTCCAATCCGTACGGTGAGAGACAGCGCGTGGCGGCAAAGCAAGGAGCTGTGAGCGTATTTCTGAGCAAGGCGTTGCGAAAAGAAACAATTGAAATTTGGGGTGATGGTAGTGTTGTGAGGGACTATATTTACATTGCAGATGTTGTGGAGGCGTTTCTCCGCGTAATGGATTACCAGGGAGAGCACGAAGTATTCAATATCGGTTCCGGCGTCGGCAAAAGTTTGAACCAGATAATCGCTGACATTGAAGAACTTATCGGCGAACGCGTGAAGTGCCGTTATCTTCCTTCAAGGAGCTTTGATGTGCCGGAGAATGTTCTCGATATTAGCCTCGCTAAAGATGCTCTTCACTGGGCACCTAAAACAACATTCCACGACGGTCTTAAACGTACCTTGGTCTGGGTCAGGGAGACGGTATCCAGTGGTTAATAGCGAGTTCCGTCCGATGTACGCCAGCTGTTTGAAATTATCTCAACAGAGTCAATCACTATGACCTATCACTATTTTTTCGACACTTACGAGAGAAATCTTAGTAGTCCAGCACAAGCGGGTCAATGTCACCAGACTAACCAAATCTGCGAGCAGGTTCGTTGTACCACTCATTTAATTCTCTGGTAAAACAAATTGTGCCCTGAGTGCATAGTCGCACGGGGTCGAGATGTTTTAGACAGCGTGGCATAGGGTTGTTTAGTAAAAATAACTTTCGGAATGAACAAAAAAGTCAGCATTATTATCGTCAACTGGAATGGAGAAAGATATTTACGAGTTTGTTTGAGCTCTCTTTTGTTCCAGACCTATGCGAACCGTGAAATCATTTTTGTCGATAACGGATCGACTGATGACTCTGTTAGCTACGTAAAGGAACGATTCCCCGCGGTTAATGTAATTGAGCTTAGGGAAAATACCGGCTTTACCGGCGGCAACGCGGCGGGTGTCAAGGTCGCGAACGGAGAATATTTAGCGCTCGTAAACAACGACACGCGTGTTCACGAGAGATGGCTTGAAAACCTGATTCAGCCGATGCTCGCTGACCGGAATGTGGGCATTTGTGCATCAAGGATTCTATTTGAAGCGGATGGATCTTTCGATAGTGCGGGCGGTGGTATAACCACGGCGGCTGTGGGGTTTAATCAAGGTCTGAATCAAGGTGCCGAAGGGTTCGCCTCTCCGAGTCGGGTGTTCGGTGCTTGTGGGGCCGCTGTGCTCTACCGGCACCGGATGATCGAAGAGATCGGTTTTCTGGACGAGGATTTTTTTCTGTACGACGAAGACGCGGACTTGAGCTTTCGGGCGCAGCATGCGGGTTGGAAGTGCGTCTACGTGCCGAACGCGGTCGCGTATCACAAGGGCAATGCCACTTCGGGTCGCCTTAGCGAAACGCATGTTTATTATCACACACGCAATTTGGAATTTGTCTGGATTAAAAATATGCCGCTAGGTTTGATGCTCCGATTCGCGCACGAGAAATTGCTTCAAGAGATCGGTTCGTTTTGCTATCTCTGCCTGCGGCACGGGAAATTGGTGCCCTATCTGAGAGCCAAACGGGATGCGCTGAAGATGCTGCCCGTCATGTGGAAGAAACGGCGAACGATTCAGGCGCGGCGGCGGGTATCGAACGGGTACCTTCGCACGCTAATGACATCGATGTTTACCTGGGATTTCGTTCGGCAAAAAATTCGGCAATTCATCGCAGGTTGATTCAAACAGCTATGTTGATGCTCCCCGTAATCGAAGCGCGCGGTCGTTAGCGGTTCGGCAACGCTTGCAAGCTATCAAAAGCGATGCTCAAGCTAGTGGGCGCCCAGAGTTCGTTGAAGTAGGCGAAACTTGAATACCATTCCTCCGGGAATTGCGAAAGTTCCCAAAACCAACAACCGATGTTGTAGCGTCCTTTGAAATAGTCGTTACCTTTTTGCATAGCAACGATTGGAACCTGGTCAGCATTGATATGCAGCAAGTTGACGTTGTAAGGGTTATCGTCAGTGAATTTTGTGAAGCCCGAGTCTTGGTTGATTGACCCAGATTCAACGACATCGTTTAAGGCGAACGGAATCGACGCGGCTTCTAAGGCCCGAGCCGCGGCCCGTGCGGCTTCTCCCACACCCTTCTCAGATCTAAAATGACCCGCGAGATTGACTCCGAAGGCGCGCGGACCAATGATCCCCCGATTATGTTTCAGCGTACTCGCAGAAGACTGCTTGCCAAATATCAATCGGTTGCGCGCTTTCTTGAGCGCGGTCCGAACATGGTGGTGGCGACCGATTGTACGTTTCAAGGGAGTCCTTAGAACCGCTTCCCCAAGAGCGAATATAGTTGACGTAGAGTTGCGTAATAAACGCACAGGTGATCGTTGCAGGGGAACAGGGACGTCGGAATGCGGCCCCTGGCGAATGAGGCGTTCGTCGATTTGGTGTTGGTGCATTCCGGTACTTACAACCCAGCGATGAAATGCCAGATTGTCCCGGCCACACGGATCAGGAAACGCGTTTTGTACATCCGGTCTTGTCGAATAAATCTCGGCCCACAACTAACTCGCCGGACTGCGCAGTCCCGTCCGCAGGCGAATTGAGCCAGTTCAAGAAACAGTTTTTTGACTCGGTCGCGAATGGGTTGCCAAATTTTCTCCGATCTTTGCCTAACCGGTGATACATTCGCCGCGCAATGTCTGGGATCTTGACGCCATTGTTGAAATACCCGAATGCATAGGGCCAGCCGTGCGAATTCTGATAGCCGTTCGCATTAACGAGTTCGCTATATTGCTCGAAGAGTCGAGCGCCGTCGCCAATGTCTTTCATACTAAAACCGGTTCTGATGTTTGGAGATACGGAAGGATTAGAAGGATCGAATCCGCTGAAATGAAAAAAGTCGACAAGGGCCGCCGTTGACGACGACTCTTCCCTCTAAAACGCGGATCGAGCGATTGTGTAGGTTCCAATAAGCTACGTCATATCCCGGGTCCCTGAGTATCATAACCTTGTCAAAAAGCCCTGGGACAAGATCTATCCATTTGTGATCAACGTGCAGCCTGGGAAAAAATCAAATCTCGCATTTTGTAGTAAGCCAGCAAAGCCTTCCTTGTTGGGCGGTTAGGATCTCCAAGTCGCGAGCGTATTGGTCCTTCTTGGCAATCGCATCATTCAACTCGATGATTCGATTGTAGTGAGCCTGAGTGACGACAACCGCGAGATTGTCGAAAGCTGCCTGGAGTTCCTGATCGACAGCAATTGTCCGATCTGCCGAGACTTCGCTTACTCGACTAGGAAGATGCAAGGCTGAAAAAAGCGCGTGCGCCGGCAAGTTTCACTGAGAATTTTCCAATCCTGCGTCGATGCGGTATATGGTGGCGCAAATCATGATCAATGAGCCCTTTGATCGTATTAAAGGTATCCTCGGAAAGAGAATGGTTTCCGGTGATTTTGCAGAGCAGCTTTATTAGGTCATTTCGTTTTTCGGATATCATCGTAACTAATGATCGCGCGTGGCTTCGCCGACGTCGACTTTAACGATGAGGACGTGTATTGGAGCCAGAGGCCGATCCCTTGATCGAGAGTGAAACCATCCCGGTGCTTCAGTGAGTGAGAAAGGTCCAAGGGATTTCGCAGCCCCTCCTCTGGGCTTGCCAAGTCCAGAAGAGAGGTGAATCGAAAATGAGAGAATGGCGAAGCCAAACTCGCGTCAAACGGAACTGCCGGTACCACGCCGTGATCGTACTGAAGTATCGGCGAAAATCAATCTTTGGGGCGATAGTACGTGATTACGCTTTGGGATTTTTGGTTGCACACTCTGCACAAATCGCGATAGATTAAATTTCATCATTCGGTAGACAATCATTGTAGATGGAATTTTCCGCGTGGCAAAAAAACGCGATGTGTTGCATTGGATTGCTTCGGCCATGATAGTTGTCTCTAAAACTGGCAGTCAATGAGCGTTGACCACATGCCTTGCCCGAGCAAGCTCAACTCCAAAGACCGGCGCGCCGCGACTCATGTATTGAGCACATACGAGGTTAGCGGGTGAACCGGTCGGTATTGATCAAAGCCATTCTCGTAGCATTGGCATCCTTCACCCTCGGGGCTTGCGGTGGCGGTGAAGCGAGGCGGTTGCCCGATTCAGGCTTCGCCGTTGAATTTCTGGAAAATACAATTCCGAACAGAATGTCGGCGGGGAAGGACGTTGTCGGCGACGTGGTTATTCGTAACATCAGCAAGAACACTTGGCCCAGCCGGGCCAACGCCAAGAATCGTAACAATGTGAATCTTTCCTACCGCTGGAAGGATCTCAAGGGCAAAGTCATAGTCGCGGATGGACTGAGAACGCCGCTGCCGCAAGATCTGGCGCCGGGCGAATCGGTTCGGCTCAAGATGAATATTGCGGCGCCGGCGCGGCCGGGCCGCTATGTCATTGACGTTACGCTGGTGCAGGAAGGTTTCGCATGGTTCGACGAAAAGGGTGGCGCAGCGCTGTCGCTTCCCGTCACCGTTGCGCCATCTGCATCATTGGCGACGAAAGAAGCTGAGCAGGATTCGTCCGCCGCGTCCGGGGCGGGCGCGATGAAGAGTGCTAAGTCGGTTGTGTCGAAGCGCGTTGACGAATTACCGGACCGAGACAAGAAGTCGGCGTCGAAATCGGCGCAAAGTACCATAGGTCTTAACGCGCAAGGGCAGCCCACCGGAACCACGGCCGTTGGCCAAACAACCGGTGACGCTTGGTTCGTGCAGGTGGGTTCTTACCCGGAAAATAAGACAGCGGCAAGGATCGCCAATAAGTTGTCCGATAAGGGCTACGAGCCGTTTGTCGTGGTGGTGGACATCCACGGGAAAAAGTTCCATCGGGTTCGAGTCGGTCGATTGGCGAGCCGCGCTGAGGCGGAGAAGCTGCAAGGGGTATCGCGGGACAAAGAAAGCTTGCCACGGACGATCGTTGCAAGATAGCCGCTCGCAAATTTGCGCGATGCTCCAATTCCAATCGGATTGCCCATGAAGGTCGCTTTGATTCACGATTGGCTGGTCGGCATGCGCGGCGGCGAGAAATGTCTCGAAGTCTTTTGCGAGCTGTACCCTGAGGCCGATCTCTACACGCTGGTCTATGCGCCGGAGAGTGTTTCAGCGACGATTCGGCGCATGAACGTTCGCACGTCCTGGTTAAATCGATTGCCCGCAGCGCAAAAGCATTTTCGCTATTTGCTGCCGCTTTTCCCCCATGCCATCGAGGGATTCGATCTCGGCTCTTATGACTTGATTCTCTCGAGCAGCCACTGTGTGGCCAAGGGTGTGTTTCCCCATCGCGCGCTCCATCTCGCCTATACTTACACGCCGATGCGTTATGTGTGGGATCTCCACGACGCTTACCTTGACGGCGCCAACGGTTCGATGATGAACCGCACCGGATTGGCGCTGTGCCGTTCTTATTTGCAGCGCTGGGACGTGCGCAGCTCGGCGCGGGTGGATTGTTTTATGGCGATTTCGAAAAACATCGCGGCAAAGATCGACCGATTTTACGGACGAACGGCCACAGTGATCTATCCGCCGGTGGATTTGACGCGCTTCCACATCGACCGTGAATTAAAATCATTTTATCTAATCGTATCGGCGCTGGTGCCCTACAAGCGTATCGATATTGCCGTTGGGGCCTTCAATGCGTTACAAATACCACTAAAGATCGTCGGCGCAGGGCCGCTGCGCGCTAGCTTGGCGCGGCAAGCCAATACCAACATTGAATTCCTCGGTTGGCAGGACGATGTCAGACTGGCCGAACTCTATGCGACGTGCCAAGCCTTTATTTTTCCCGGAGAGGAAGACTTCGGTATCGCTCCTTTAGAGGCGCAGGCGAGCGGCCGGCCGGTGATCGCGTTTAAACGCGGCGGCTTGCTGGAAACCGTTGTCGGGCTGGATGGCTTGTTACCCGCGGCGCATCCCACGGGGTTTTTTTTTGACGAACAGAATATCGAAAGCCTAGTCGCGGCGGTGCGGCTTTTTGAGCAAAACAAACATCAATTTAACTCCCACTCCATTCGTGAACATGCGGGTAAGTTCGGCCGAGACCGATTCAAGCGTGAAATTGTCGAGCATGTCGAACGTTGTCTCAGTCAATATCGCGGCGATTCTTGAACCATGCTGAAAACTCATAGCGAACTATTCAAGGGATTGTTGTTGGCGAGTGATCTCTGCTTCGTCAGTATGGCTTGGTGGTGCGCTTTCGTGCTGCGCTTTCATACGAATCTTTTCATCGAAGCGGAGCCCTATGTGCTGCGTCATTATGTGACCGCGTGGCTGGTGATTCTCGGCGTGTGGGCAATCGTCTTCGAGCTTTGCGACTTTTACCGGCCGCGCCGTTTGTCGACGCACCAGCATGAAACAGTCGAGCTCATCAAGGCTTCCGGCCTGGCCGCAATGGTCTTTTTAGGAATTATCTTTCTACTGCACGAATTGATCCTGTCGCGTATCGTGGTCGTGGTTTTCTGGTTTTCCAGTTTATTTTTCTTGAGTCTCAGTCATATTTTCTTTCGCGAAGCACTCAGAATCGCGCGCCGCCGCGGCTACAATCTGCGCCACGTGCTGATTATTGGCGCCGCAGCCCAGGTCGAGGCTTTACTCGCGCGCATTAAAGCCTATCGATATCTCGGTTTAAGGGTACGCGGGTTATTTTTGCTCGACGATGCCGATGATTCGACATTAGCGACCGACGCAGAGCGAATAAATAATCCAAACCAACTGACGCAGGCGGTTCGATCCGGCGAGATCGATCAGGTCTTTGTTGCCTTGCCCTTGGAGCAGGCCGCCAAGTTGCGTGAAATTCAAGAATGGTTAGGCGATGAACCGGTGACGCTCCATTTTGTTCCCGATCTTCACGCGCTGGCGACATTGGGCGGCTATATCGAAGATTTCGACGGACTGCAGATTGTGACCTTGCAGTCATCGCCGCTCACCGGTTGGAATTCACTGTTGAAGCGCGGCGTCGATCTTGTCGCCGGCGGCTTGGCCCTGCTGATCTGCGCGCCGGTCATGGCATTGGTAGCGCTGGCGATTCGCTGCTCGTCACCGGGGCCTGTACTCTATCGGCAGGAACGTATGGGGTTGGACGGCCAGAGATTTCAAATGCTCAAATTCCGCACCATGGTCAATGACGCGGAGCGGCACACCGGACCGGTGTGGGCGGCGGATGAAGATCCTCGCATTACTTCCTTGGGTCGGTGGCTACGGCACTGGAGCTTCGATGAATTACCGCAGCTGATCAATGTTTTACGCGGCGAGATGAGTCTGGTTGGACCGCGACCCGAACGACCACCGTTGATCGACGAGTTTCGTAAGACGATTCCCAAGTATATGCTGCGCCATAAAGTAAAAGCCGGCATGACCGGCTGGGCGCAAGTTCATGGCTGGCGCGGCAACACCTCACTAGCGAACCGCATACGCTACGATCTCGACTACATCGAGAACTGGTCGTTATGGCGCGATGTTAAAATTCTCTATCTAACGATTCTCGGGTGGTTTCCGCGACGATCGTAAAAAGCATCATTAGCGGTTGCTGTCCGCCACCGCCGGAGCCGACAACATTCAATTCATCCCGTTACCTAGCTCGCCTGCTCGATCCATGCAAAAACTTGTGGATCTGTGCGAGAAGGGGACTTTCGCCGGGCTCTGCGTGGCCACCATCCTGCTCGGCGTTGGCCGTATCGAGTTTACCGCTAAAGCAAGCATGAGCGCGTGGAGCGTTTCGCGCACGACGTTTTTTTTCTGGATCATTTATCGATTGCTTATATTGCTAAGTCGAGGCCGGCCGCGGCTCGACTGGGCTAAGCTGGCTCCATGGGCGCCGCTGTTTGCGTTCTTCCTGATCGTCACAATCTCGTTGCTGCCCAACCTGCGCGTCGCCGGTGACTATCGGTATTTCGTTTTTGCCTGCGCGCACGCCTTGATGGTCGCCGATCTGTTCGCCAAACCAGCGCGGCGAAAATGGCTGATTTATGCTATGGGAGTCGCGCCTTTGGTGCTGGTTGCCCGCGGTTTTTTTCACGACCCGGGTGTGTTTAGCTTCGATGTCGCGTCGCGGTTCGGCTTTCCGTTGGATCACCCGAACACCGCTGGGTACTTGCTGTCGATGAGTCTGCCGTTTTGTTTGCTCGCCGTAAGCGCCGAGGGCGGTTGGTGGCGCGGCATCGCGTTGGTTTCGCTTGCTGCGCAATTGCCGGCTCTGATGTTAACCTATTCGCGCGGCGCGTGGCTCGGTTCGAGCGTCGCAATAATCGTTTTCGGTTCCCTCGCCAAAAAATGGAAGTTTTTGATCGGTATCCTTTTACTTGCCGCCGTCAGCGTCGCCGCTTTTCCGTCGCTGCGCCAGCGCGCGGCCACGCTGCTACGGCCACAGAGCGATCCATCGATTAGCGATCGGGTACAAGTTGCGAACGATGCCATGCGACTCGCCATGGATAAGCCGGTCCTTGGCATTGGCTTTGGCCGCGGGCGACTGAAAGAGGCGCTGCGCCAGCGCTACCAGGGAACGGTCGACGAGAACAGCCCAATCTGGCATACCCATAACGTTTATATTGAGCTTTTTGTCGAAACCGGATTCGTGGGTCTGACGATTTTTCTCTGGCTCGCCGGAGATATCCTGCACCGCCTACTGCGCGGTGTGCGTGCGTCGAGTGCACCGGACGCGGTAGTTGGCATCGCGCTCGCCGCATCTTGGAGCGCGGCTCTGGTCTCCGGCCTCGGCGACGTGCCGTTTTACCATCATGAATCGCGCATTTTCTTTTTTTCGCTAATCGCCTTGGCTTACTTGTACGCGCGTGATGCTCGCACCGAGGTGCCGATCGCTCGTCGCTCGTGAATGGGACGTTTGGCCGGCAATAGTATCTCGTCGAATTGCCGGCGTGGGCAAATGATTCGGAGGTGACTGCAAGCCGTTGGCCCATGAGCTGGTTTTGCCGCGCATTGGTGAAGGATTGATTCCCCCGGATGGCGGAATCTGGTATCATACGGTTCATGCCTGTAACACAGCTTTTACATTCGGGAGAAGTCGTCGACAAACCGTGGGGCCACGAACTGATCTGGGCGCACACCGAGCGCTATGTCGGCAAGGTTCTGCACATCAAAAAGGGCGAGTCGCTGAGCTACCAGTATCACGTCGTCAAAGACGAAACGATTCGTTTACTCTCGGGGTGGCTCGAAATGGATATCGAAAGCAACGGCGAACGGGGTAAGCTGCGGCTCACCCCGGGCCAATGTCTGCACATTACCCCGGGCATGAAGCATCGTATGATCGCGCTGGAAGACTGCGATGTCTTGGAAGTCTCTACGCCGGAGCTCGACGATGTGGTGCGCCTCGAAGACCGTTATGGCCGGGCGGGTTCCCAAGGCGCAAAATAGTCGAGCGACATTTCCGATGGACGCACCGATCAATTTCCCCAACTTGCTGGTTGCCCGCCAGCTCATCTCCGCTGAAGAGCTCGAGCGGGTGACGAAACTTCAGCAAGAGCAACAGGCGCCGCTTAGCCGGCTGGTGGTCGAATTGGGCTTGCTTTCGGAAGACGATTTGTTGCCGGTGCTGCGCGACCACTTCGATATTCCCGTCTTGTCGTTGCGCGACTTGCCGAATACTCCATTGCCGATCGAGCTGCCGTCGGGCATTGGTGATTTTCTTAAGCTGGCGCGCATGGTGCCGGTGAAAATCGACGGTCATGAACTGATTGTTGCCACCGGGGATCCCATGGATCTTTCCCGGCTGCATGCCTTGGAGATGGCAACCGGTTTGCGCGTGCGACCGGTGTTAGCGCGGGAAAAGGAAATCCTGGCGCGTATCGAAGCGCTGTATAGCAGCAGCTACGCGGCGGATAGCGGTCAGGAGGCGATCGCCGAGCCATTGGAAGGCATGGGCGACGATGAAGACGTCGCCCATCTGCGCGACATGGCCTCTGAAGTGCCGGTCATTCGCCTGGTCAACCAGATGCTCGTACGCGCGCTCGAGAGTCGCGCCTCGGATGTCCACATCGAGCCCTTCGAGAATCAGCTCAAGGTGCGCTACCGCATCGACGGCATTCTCCACGAAACCGAGTCGCCGCCGCGGCAGTTGAAAGCCGCGGTGATCTCGCGCTTAAAAATTCTCGCCCAGCTCAACATCGCCGAGCGGCGTTTGCCGCAGGACGGCCGAATCAAAACCCGGCTTGCCGGAAAAGACGTCGACCTGCGTATCGCAACGGTGCCGACGCTCTACGGTGAAAGCGTGGTGATCCGCTTGCTCGAGCGCGGCCAGATTTTTACCCAGCTCGACGCCCTTGGTTTTCCGCTCGAGCTGCAATCGCGCTTTGACGAGATGATTTTAAAGCCCCATGGCATGGTATTGGTCACCGGCCCGACCGGCAGCGGCAAAACGACGACGCTTTATGGCGCGCTGCAAAAAATCAACGATCCGGGCAAAAAAATTATTACCATCGAGGATCCCGTCGAGTATCAACTGAGCGGCATCAACCAGATCCATGTCAAACCGCAGATCGGTTTGACCTTCGCCAACGGTCTGCGATCGATCGTGCGCCAAGATCCCGATATCATTATGGTCGGTGAAATTCGCGACGCCGAGACCGCCGAGATCGCCGTCCAAGCGGCGCTGACCGGCCATTTGGTTTTTTCGACTTTGCATACCAACGACGCGGCGGGCGCGATCTCCAGGCTGTTGGAGATGGGTGTGCAAGATTATTTGCTTTCGTCATCGCTGCTCGGTGTGCTGGCGCAAAGGCTCGTGCGCCGGCTCTGTCCCAGCTGCCGCAGACAAATGCCGGTTACCAGCATGGCCGGTATGCCGCCAGAGTTTACTAATGGTAGCGTCCCACGGGCGGTCTTCGAGGCGGCGGGTTGCGAAGCCTGCAGCGGTACGGGTTATCTCGGCCGTGTCGGTATTTTCGAGCTGCTCCCGGTGACCTCCGACCTTTGCAAAGTCATCGTCCAGCGCGCCGACGCCGGTGTCATTCGCAACCTGGCCGTCCAGCAAGGCATGCGGCTCCTCAGAGACGACGGCTGGGATAAAGTCGCCAAAGGTGTGACGACGTTGGCCGAAGTGCTGCGTGTGACGCGGGAAGAAGCGTAGAACTAGTTCGAAGGTTCAAGACTGCAAAAATTCAATGGAGACATTGTTCCGACGTTTTACCTGGGACCTATGAACCATCGAACTTTGAACCCACGCTAATTTATCATGGCATTTTTTCAGTATCGCGCCGCGGATCACGCCGGCAAGGTTGTCGAGGGAGTGATGGAGGCCGACGCCGAGCAAGGCGTAGTCCTGCGGTTGCGCGAAATGGGCTGCGTGCCGTTGCGCATCGCGGTGCCGAGCGATCGGGCGATCCGCACGTCGCCCCAGCAGGCGATTTTTTCCAAGCGTAGGGTTAGCCAACAACAGTTGCTGCAGTTTACCCGTGAGCTCGGTACGCTGCTTACCGCCGGCCTGCCACTCGACCGCAGTTTGTCTATCCTCGGCGGTCTGTTCGAGGGCAGCGAGCTTAGCAAAATACTCAATGCTCTCGTCGAAGCGGTGCGCGCCGGCAAGTCGCTCGCCATCTCGATGGGAGAGCATCCCGACGTTTTCCCGAAAATCTACGTTAACATGATCCGGGCCGGCGAGGCCGGCGGTATCTTGGAAAGCGTGCTGCGCTATCTAACGGAGTACATGGAAAACACCTTGGCGCTCAAAGACGACATCAAATCTGCGCTGATCTATCCGGTCATTTTGGCCGCTGCCGCCGGCCTTTCGTTGATGATTTTGTTTATCTTCGTCATTCCAAAGTTTGCCACGATTTTTCGCGGTAATACTAAGGCGATTCCGTTGATCACCAAGATCGTCATAGATTTTAGCCAGTTTTTGGCAGAGTACGGCTGGATTGTTTTGTTGGTCATGTTCGCGCTCGTTGCGGGCGGAGTTTTTTATATCCGAAGCCCGGAGGGCAGGAGCGAGTGGGACCGGTTGCGTTTGCACAGCTGGCTGCTTGGCGATTTGGTGCGGAAGTTCGAAACCGCGCGCTTTTGCCGCACCCTGGCTGCCTTGTTGAAAGGCGGCGTGCCGCTGCTCGAAGCGCTGGGGACAGTTCAAGGCGTTGTCGGTAACCGTTTGTTGGCGCTCGCCATCGGCCAAGTTCAACTGCGGGTGCGTGAAGGCAAGGGCATGGCGCGGCCGCTGAGCGAGAGCGGTCTGTTTCCGATGTTGGCGCTCAACATGATTGCGGTGGGGGAGGAAACCGGTAAACTGGATGGCATGCTCGCCGAGGTCGCGAGCTACTACGACCAAGAAGTAAGACGAACGACGAAAAGACTGACTTCTCTGCTCGAGCCCGCGTTGATCCTAGTGATGGGTTTGATTATCGGCGTGGTTGTTATCTCGATGCTGCTGGCGATATTTAGTATCAATGACTTATCATAATCGAAAACTCGTCAATGGCGAAAGTGGCTTCACCCTGATCGAGTTGATCATCGTGGCGACGATTATTGTTTTACTGGCCGGACTGGTGCTGCCGCAGTACATCAAGCAAGGCGAGAAAGCCACGGCCAAAGCGGCCAAAGCCCAGATCGAGAGTTTCGGCGTGGCGCTGGACACCTTTCGCCTTGACGTTGGCCGCTATCCGACCACACAGGAAGGTCTTCAGGCGCTGACCCAAAAGCCAGGCGGCGTCGATCGATGGGATGGGCCTTATCTAAAAAAAGATGTTCCGCCCGACCCATGGGAAAAGCCCTATGTTTATAAGAACCCCGGTGATCACGGACCGTATGACATTATTTCCTACGGCGCCGATGGTGCTCCTGGAGGTCAAGACGTCAATCGTGACATTACCAGTTGGGAAAGATAATCGCGGCTTTTCTCTCGTCGAACTGGTCGTCGTGCTGTTGCTGATCGGCGTCAGCATGGCCATCGTCGCTCCCAACATCGCGAAGGGACTCCAAGATCGCGAAGTGCGGATCTCGGCGCTGAGCTTAGCAGCCGTGGCGCGCGATTTACGCAGCCAAGCGCTATTCGACGGCGTGCCGCAACAACTCGTGGTCAACCTGCCGCAGAATAGCTACCTGGTGGCGCGCACTCGGGAGGTGCACTTGCCGAGCGAAGTTAAATTCATTTCGGTGGACGGCGGCGAAGCCATCGACCGCGATAGCAAGCGTTTTTACTTTTTCCCCAACGGCAGCACGGTGGGCGGCGCCATCGTTCTCGCCGACAGCGAGAAAGCGATATCCTATCAGATACGTCTCGACGCGCTTACCGGCAAGATCGAAGTTTCCCGCGGCGATTAGTCGTGAATAATTTGTCTCAACGCCGTTTTGCTAGCGGCTTCACACTGCTCGAAGTTCTGGTCGCGATGACTATCCTGGGACTCGGAGTGGTGACTCTGTTACAAATTTTTTCTCAAGGATTACAGCTTGGCGCGCGCAGTACGGCGCGCACCGAGACGCTGACCTCGGGCGCGCGCGTGATGGACGAGCTACTGGCGCGTAAGAAGCTCACCGACGGCGCGCAGTCCGGCACGGTCGGCGCGGGTGGGCGTTGGAGCGCGCAGGTGCATGCGCTGCGCGACAATACGCCGTCGCTTAATTTGTCGAGTCCCTGGGAAATCAAGGAAGTCGCTCTCGATATGACCGTTAACGATGACGGGCGCGAGCGCCGCATCGAGATAAAAACTCTTCGACTCAGTAAGAAGGGCAATCCGTGAGCCCTAAATATTTGGTTGACCACGCTGTTGGCAACATGGAGCCATTTAAATGGGGATTCCAAAGCGGACGAGCATGCCCTTGGGTCGAGGGTGGGATCAATACCCCGCCCGCGAAGTGGCTTCGGTTAGGTTTCGCAGCGATTAGCGGTCCGCATAATCGGCGCCGGTGCGGCGCGCGATCGATGACCGCAGCCGGTGGTTTTACACTCATCGAAGTTGTGCTGGCGCTATCGATCTTCGCGCTCATGGGAGCGATTCTCTACGGAGCCTTTTCGCTGAGCCATACGGCGGTGGCAAAATCGGATGCCAATTCCACGCGCAATCAAAAACAGCGCGTCATCGCTGATCTCCTCAGCAGTTACATTCGTTCGACCTTCCCATATCGTGATTCGCCGCAAGATCAGAGCGTTTTTTTTGACGGCGAGATCGATAGCTTGACGTTTATCTCGGCCTATTCGCAAGCGATGGGTGGGCGTGGCATGGCGCGAATCAGCATTGTCGTCGACGAAGCGACTGACGGGCGGGCGGCGCTCAAGCTTGAGGAAAGCGCACCGGTGCGGCTAAACTCTGACGCCGACTCGTCGGGCCAGAGTCACAGTGTTGTCATGCAGGAAAACGTTCGCGAGTTCCGCTTAGCCTACTTGGACCCGCAGGCGGAAGAAGAGAATTGGCAAGAACGATGGGATGGCAGAGAGAAGCGCATCTTGCCGCGCGCCGTGCGCTTGAGCTATCTGAACGATAGCGGCAAAGAGGTGCGCTGGACGTTTCCCGTGATGATGAGCGTACTGGCACAATGAACGCCGCGGCAATTTTCAATCCGCGGGGCAGACTTGGCGACCAGCGCGGCGTGGCGCTGATCGTGGTTCTATGGATATTTATTTTTCTCTTCGTGGTCGCCTTCGATTTTAGCACCTCGGTGCGCGAGGAAGCGACCGCGGCGCAGCGGTTTAGCGATGAGACTCAGGGGTATTACCTGGCACTAGCCGGCTTCCAGCGCGGCCTTTACGATTTTCTCCAGCAGCAACCCGGTGGCACGCCGCAACTCCCCGACCCGAATAAGCGCGATCTCTTCGACGGCGGTTGGCGCGAGGAAAACTTTGGCGCCGGTGTCTTTCGCGTCCGTTTGGTCGACGAGGGCGGCAAAATCAATATCAACCGAGTGAACGAAGAGGCGCTCAGGCGGATATTGACTAATCTCGGCCTGGACGATCAGCGCCGAGATATGCTCGTCGATTCGATCATGGATTGGCGCGACCCGGACGATTTACACCGCATCAACGGCGCCGAGAACGAGTACTATTCAATCCAGTCACCGTCGTACAGCGCGAAGAACGGTCCGCTCGACAGCGTCGAAGATTTGCTTTGGATCAGGGGGATGACCTCGGAGTTGTTTTTTGGCTATGCGCCGGCGAGCCAATCAACTGAGCAAAACACGCCGCGCATCGCGCTCAAAGATATTTTTACCGTTGACAGTCCCATCGACCGGGTCAATCTGCGCACGGCGTCGGCGGAGGTGATCCATGCGGTGATGGGAATCCCGCTGGAAAAATGCCGGAGTTTTATCGAAGAGCGGAAAAAGTCGTCGGAAAAAACTCTGGCTGATTTGCTACCGCTGCTTGGTATCGGTTCCGGCGATCCGGCCCTGCAGCTGTTTATTTTTACCAATCCGACGGTCGTGGCGGTCGAATCCGAGGGAAAATTGGCGGACGCGCGCATGCCGCGCCGGATTAAAGGCGTCGTCCGGCTCGGCGGCGCTCAGGGCTATGAACTCCTACGATGGCTCGATCGTGACTTTACGCTACCGAAAAGCTAGATCATAAGCTACAATGGCGCCAAGTTCTGGCGATGTGCCGCGCCAGCTACTTCTGAAATAGAATGAACGCTCTCAACCGACTGCAAGATCTTACCCGCGCCGACTTCTTGCGCAGCGTCGGGCTTTATTTTTTGACCGACCGTGTCGTCATGGTGCGGCTGCGAAAAAGCTTTCTCAGTTTATCCATGCTCGAGTTGGAAGATCGCGAACTGCCTGAAGGCGATCATCGCCAAGCGATATCCGAGCTCACCGGTTGGGTCGCCGAGGATGTCAAAGAGATTGCACTCAAGGCCGAACACGATTCGCGCGACCGAGCGCTGCGCCAAGCGATGGTTTCGCTCTTACCCCATTTTAACCCGGCGCGGGATGCGGTCTATGTTTGTGTGCCGCAAGAGCAGACCATCGTGCAGCAGGTATTTTTACCGCTGGCGGCAGCAGAGAATCTCAAGCAGGTGCTCGAATACGAGATCGAACGGCAGTTGCCATTTAAACGCGACGAGATTTATTACGACTTTCTCCCCGTCGGTAAAAAAGGCGAGAAGTTTTGCGTTTATGTATTTGCGACGCCGAAGAAAGCTCTCGACGGATTGCTGACATTGCTCGAGTCGTTTGGAATTAAGCCAAGCGGTGTCGAGACCACGGTGTCGGCGCTGGCCAATTATTTGCTTTTTGCCAATGGTGCCGGCGGCGAGAGCGCGGCACTGGTCGCCGCGCATCGTTCGAATTGGGAATTGATCGCCGTCAGTGCCAAAGCCAACGGCTGGAAGCCCGCACCCCAGCTGCTCTTCTCCCATCAATTCTCCGCCTACGGCTGGGCCCAGGGCAGCGGCAAAGAGTTGTTGCAGGAATGTTTAAGTCAAGTGCCGAAGGTTTTTCGTTGCGGTGAACTGACGGCTTTGAATGGCGCAGTTGATGCTCGGTTGGCACAGGCCGAGGATTTGGTCGCCGGCGGTGCGACGCGGCTCAAAACGGGCCGACAAATTAATCAAGTTGAGGCTTTGCCGGCCATCGGCGCGGCGCTGCGCGGCGTCCGCGAAGCATCGTTAGCGGCAAACTTTTTACGGCCCGAAGGCGGTGTTAATGGCGCCAACCGGACGCTCTCCATGCTCAATAGCGTGCTGTGCGGGCTGTTCGTGCTGTGCCTGGTTGCTTGGGGCGTCAGTTTTCCGGTAAAGGACGAGCTGCGCTTACGCCAGCTGCAACGGGAAAACCAGAAACTCGAACCGTCGATCGAAGCGCTGCGCAGAGAAGAGAACCAAATGCAGCAGTTGCGTAAGGAAGCCGGTTTTCTGACCGGCTTCGAGCAGCGTCGCGGCGAGGTCCTGCGTATCCTCGATGAATTGTCCAAAGTGGTGCCGAGCAACGCCTATTTTTCCAACCTGCGCTACCGCGCCGGTGTGCTCGAAGTGCAAGGCAATGCCGAGAACGCATCAGCGCTGATTCCAGTCCTGGAGCGTTCGAGTTTATTTGAAAATGTCGGATTTAACGCGCCGTCGAATCGTGGCCGGGATAATCGCGAGACCTTCTCGCTTAAGGCTGAGCTGGAAAAAACCAAAGAGCCGGTCAAAGAAGCGGTCAAGGAACCAGCCCGCGCACCGTCTAAGGAACCGATCAAAGAACCGGCGAAGGATACCAAGAGCAAATCATGAGCAAGTTCTGGCAGAGACTGTCCAAGCGCGAGCGCGGCTTAGTTGTCTTGACCTTGCTGATTGTTGTCGTGTTCGTCGGCAAGTACGCCGCAGTGACGCCGTTCCTCGAGCGCCGCGAATGGGTCAAGAGTCAGCTCGAGAGCCAACCCCAATTGTTGCAGAAAAACCTCCGCTACCTCGGCCAAAAAGAAGCGTTGTTGGGGTCGTTGGAAGCGGCGCGTGGTCAGATCAAGGCGCAGGAGCCGCGCTTGCTCACCGGCGATACGCCGTCGGTGAGCGCCTCCGATTTACAAGAGACGGTTCAGGCGCTGGCAACGCGGGAGGGGACGCAGGTGATTACCACGCGTGTGCTCAATCCCGAACCGGCCGGCTCGTTTTCTAAAATTGGCATTCAGCTCGAGATCGGCGGCCAGATCCAGCAGGTGGCTAATCTGATACGCGGCATCGAGACCGCACCGAAACTGTTGGTCATCGATGAGGTCAACGTCCGTTCATTATTTCGGCCGCTGGGTTTTCCCCAGCCCCAAGGCGTGCCTCAGGTCAACACTCAGAACTTACGGATCAGCCTAACCGTAACCGGTTTTGCGCGGGTGCAGCCAGCGGTGGCTGCGCCGAGCAGCAATTCCGGCAAGCCGGCAAAGGCGGCCGACGAGAAGCCGGTCTAGACTGCGAGGGGGCTGACGTTAATGCTGTTATGCTCGCCGTTCACAAATATTATTTCTAAACTTGAAGCGAAACTGTATGATTTCCGCACTAATTTGACGGTCCATCATCGAGATAGTAAGTTGAGCCTGTTTTATTGAGTGCAGTTGGAATGGGTTGACGGAGAAGTTTTATTCTCGGGCGATCATCACTCGTAAGTGTCTTGTTTGTTGTTGCCATCGGCTTGCTCGCATGGAGCGCTTATCGCTCGTGGCATGAAGGCCCCTGGGACCTACCCACTGGATCGAAGCGGCGCGATCTCGCTGGCAGCACCGAAAAATCGCCAGCCACGGCAGCTAAACCGCCGGTGAATACGGATATGATCGTCAGTAAAAACCTATTCGATCCCGAACGGGGCGCCAGCGCGACGCGCGAGGCGGAAGAAAGCTCGCGCGCGTTTCAACGGGTGCGCGGCATGATTTTAGTGGGCACAGTTATCGTCGGCAACGATCGCGTTGCCATTTTGCAAGATGGACCGGTGTCCAGCGGCACGCCGCGCCTTCCCAGCCAGCCCGCTTCAGTGATGCGGCTCAAAGTTGGCGACAATTTAGAAGGGTTTAGATTGGCGGAGATCGCCGACAGGCGCGTGGTGTTCTCCAAGGATGCGGCGCGGGTCGAGGTCTTGTTGGATTATTTTCGCAAAGTTGAAACGGCGCCGCCGCGGGTTGCCGCTCCTGGTCAATTACCACCGGGGCCAGCAGCCATTCCCGGTCAAGTACCGGCGCCGCCGACTGTGGCACCGGTCCCCCGGGTTCTCCCCAATCTGCCGCGACGCGGTCGAATTCCGGTGCCGGGAAGCCCTAGTTCTGATTCATGAGGTGGAGGATGCATAGATGTCGGAAAAATGGCTAATGAGCTGTGCTGCCGCGGCTTACGTATTGACGTCGATCACTCCGTTGACGGCGCAGCAATCCCCGGCGCCAGCGCAATCTAATCCAAGTGCATCTCAGCCCGCGCCGCCGAGTGATTCAACAACTCCCCCGGTCGGGCGCACCCCGGTCATTCCGCGGCGTATTCCCGCTCCGACGCAACCTCCAGGGTTTCTAGGGTCGCAGCCAGGTACGACGCAAGCCCAGACACCGACGCCAGTTGCGGCGCCGCAACCTGATCCTCCTCAGCTACTGCAACCGCTACCCGGCGCGGCAGAGAGAGCTGCGCCGCCAACGGCACCCCAGCCGCCCTTGCCGCCGCGACGTTTGTCCCAGCCACCGTCGATTCCTTCAGGCGGGATGGTTTCGCTCAATTTTAATCGCGCGGATTTGGTTGAAATCATCCATATCATCGCGCAGCAGCTTCGACTCACTTACACTATTGATCCCGAGGTCAAAGGCACGGTCACGATCAACAGCGCTGAACCGTTACGCGCAGAAGATCTATTGCCGATATTTCATCAGCTGTTACGTATGAACGGCGCGGTGGCGGTGCGCACCGGCAACCTCTATCACATTATGCCGATCAAGGACGGCAAAGGCTTGGCCCGGCCGGTGGGACAAAACCGCGAAGACAGCTTTGCCCTGCAAATCATCCCGGTGCGATTTTTCTCAGTATCAGAGATGAAAAAAGTGCTGACCCCATTTCTTCAGCCGGGCGCCGAGATTATCGATAACCCGCGCGGAAACTTTCTCGTGGTCATGGACATTCCGGCGAATATTCAGCGGCTGGTCGAAATCGCCGATTTGATCGACGTCCAAGTGTTCGCCGGCACGCGCATGGAGATCTACCAGCCTAAGATTGCCAGCGCCGAGGAACTGGCGGTGGAAATGACCAAAGTGATGCAATCATTTGCCGCGTCAACGCCGCAGACCGATACCTTTACCGCGCAATTCATCCCGCTGCCGCGAATCAATCAGCTCTTGGTGATCAGCCATAGTGAAGCCGCTTGGACGTATACTAAACGTTGGCTCGATCGCATCGATGTGATCGCCCAGGGACCGGGACGGCGAATATTTATTTATCCCGTGGAGAATGGCAAAGCGACCGATCTAGCCGACGTGCTCAATCAGGCGCTGGGTCAGGCTTCGAGCGGTGGAAGAAGTAACTACCAAACATTGCAGAACTTACACCGCTCATCGGCTGGGACTGGGGGCGGCCAATTTGGCAACCCAGGCCAATTTGGCGGCTCAGGACAATCCGGCACAAGCGGTCAGTTCGGTCCGGGATACAATCAGGGTCAGGGGCAGATACGATGAAAATTTGCACCGCAGTGATGGTTATTTGGTTCGGTGGCGCGGCTTTAGCTGAAGCGCAAATTCAAAATCCCAGCGGCGCTTTCGCCACCGTGCCCGTGCCCGGTCAAGTCCAGCCGCCGGCGATCGTCGCGCCGCAGCCGGCGCAGCCGCAGGCTCCGGGCGTGGCCCGGCCAGCAGGTCAAACGCAACCGGCGCAGCAGCAAGAGCAATTGCGCATCGTCGCCGACCCGGCGACCAATTCGTTGATCGTCTACGGGACGGCACAGGAATTCCAGAACATAAAAAATATTCTCAAAGACCTCGACGCCATTCCGCGTCAGGTGCTGCTCGATGTGATGGTGGCCGAGGTGACGCTTTCGGATAATCAGTCGCTCGGCGTCGATTACGAGATAGCGAAAAATTTTCCCAGTAGCATCTTTGGTCAAAAATTTGGCTCAGCCGGCGCCATCCGAACGCTCGGCGAGCTATTTCCAACCAACAATACGTTCGGCGGCGGTGTCAGCGGCATTTTTGGCGGCAAGGACATCAGAGCATTCATCAATGCCTTGCAGTCGGATGCGCGCTTCCGGGTGCTGTCGACGCCGTCGATCTTAGCCACGGACAACCGGCCCGCGCGCATTCAAGTAGGCACTGAGGAGCCGATTGCCACCGGCACGATTTCACAGGCCGTTGGCGGGGTCGCTAACAGCACCAGCATCCAATATCGCAATACCGGTCGAATCGTGACGATCATTCCGCAGGTTAATTCTCAGGGATTGGTCAATCTACAGATCCTCGCCGAAGTGAGTCAAAGACGTGAGAAAAATGTCGAAGTGGGGCAGGATACGTTCCCCGCCTTCGATAGTCGTATAGCCGAAACCACCGCGGTGGTGCAAGACGGTGATACGCTGGTTATCGGCGGTATCATTACCGACGGTAAGAACCAGACGCGTTCGGGAGTTCCCTATCTCATGGATATTCCGGTGATCGGTCGATTCTTTCGCACGACCACCGACACCAGCGAACGCACCGAATTGATCATGATGATTAGTCCGCGAGTGATTCGCGGCCGCGACGAAGCGCGGAACGTGTCGGAAGAATTCAAAAATAGCCTGGCCAACCTGCGCAACGAGCTCGAGCGCGAGGCCCGCGAGCGCGCCAAATCGCAGCCCAAACGATCTGCGGTCGAGCCGCCGCCAATGCCTAATCCCGACTTGGTGCCGCCAATACCACCGCAGCCTGCGCCTAGCGCCGTGGTCCCTGACCGTGGTGCGTCGCTGGCGCCGGCACCGGGGTACGTGAACGCATTTACCAATTACGGTCTGGTAGCGGGCGAAATAAACGGTGACTTGCTGCGCCAACGGCTGGAAACCCAGAGTCTCAGAGTTGGCGAAAATCGTAGCTATGGTCAACTCGGGCGTGATCAAAATCCCGAACCTCCTAGCGAAGGGCAATCGCCGGCGCAGCCACTCTACGCCCTGTCCTTCGCGCCGGTGCCCGTCGGACCGATTCGCAGAGTTGCCAATCAACCCAAGCCGCCGCCAACGCAACCAAAACAGAATCGAATTTGGGCGGTGCAAGTGGCGGCCTTGGCGGAAAACAAGTTGGCGGAGTCGGTCGCCGACCAGCTGCGCAGAACTGGTTACCAAGCTTATGTAATGACCTTTCAAGGAGAGGGAAAGATCTGGCATCGAGTCCGGATTGGCCGGTTCGAAAATCACCGTGACGCCAGCGAATTGCAAAAAGCTTTAGCCGCCAACCGGCAATTTCAACGGGCTTACGTCGCGCTTAACTAGTCGCCCAATGATCCCGCGTTAGTTCCGGCATTTTCAAAAACCTCGTTCAGATTCCGCTGTAGACTTCACCTGGCTCGGCCCGCGTTTCTTCGCGCGCGGCCGTTTTGTTAACTCGATCTGCTTTGTTATGATGTTATTGAGTAGGGCAGACGATGATAGCGAATCCCACGGACGGCGGCGAGATGGCGAGGAGAACGGCGCATCTCAGCGGTATTAGGATCGGCGCCGGCGTGAAGGTTAGCGCGTTGATCCGGGGTTTGAAACGGAGTATTGTGACACGATTTCGGGCAAGGTTAGGACCATTGGCGGAGGGGTTGTCGAGGCGATTTTCCCTCATTCAGAGGCTGAAAAATCCTGCCAGGGGACCAGCGAGCGAGTCAATTAACCAGTGAGGCGAGCGTGAATCCACAACAACTGACCATCGAGCTAGTTCAAGAAATACTGCTAAAGGAAAAATATGTCTGCGACCGCGCCTTGGCGACGGTGGTTTATCTTTCCCTGGTGATGGGCAAGCCGCTCCTGCTCGAGGGCGAGGCGGGTGTCGGCAAAACCGAGATCGCCAAAGTGCTGTCCAAAGTGCTGGGCTCCAGGCTGATTCGCTTGCAATGTTACGAAGGACTCGACGCCAACACGGCGCTCTACGAATGGAACTACCCCAAGCAGATGCTTCATATCAAGCTCGAAGAGATCGAGCATGGCGACAAGAAGCAAGTCGAGACCGAAATTTTTACCCAGGATTACCTAGTCAAAAGGCCCTTGCTCGATGCGATCCAAAGCGAGGACGCCAATCCGCCGGTGCTGCTGATCGACGAAATCGACCGCGCCGATATGGAGTTCGAAGCGTTTTTGCTCGAAGTGCTGTCCGACTTTCAAATCACCATTCCCGAGCTCGGCACGATCGCGGCGAAGCATCGTCCCTACGTGTTTTTGACTTCCAACCGGACCCGGGAAATTCACGACGCGCTCAAGCGCCGCTGTCTGTATCATTGGATCGAATATCCGACCTTCGACAAGGAATATGAGATCATCACGACCAAATTTCCCGAAGTGGAAAGCAAGATGGCGCAGCAGATCTGCGCTTTCATGCAAAAAGTGCGCGAGATGAATTTCTACAAACGGCCAGGTGTCGCCGAGACTCTTGACTGGGCGTCGGCTCTGATCGCTCTCAACCGCAAACAGTTGGATGATCGTTCGGTGGTCGAAACCATGGGCTGTGTATTCAAATATCGCGAGGACCTGCACCATCTGCGCGAGCAGGTGGAAAACCGCCAGTTCAGCATCGATGCGTTGCTGCGCGCTTCGCCCGAGATGGTGAGTTAAGCTTCAATGGATATCACTGCGGAATCGGTTGCCGCCGCGGTCAATAGCGTCGCCTCGGTGCGCGGCAAGGGCACCCTGCCAAACATGATGGCGTTTGGCCGCGCGCTAAAGCAGCTCGGCGTCAAAGTCAGTCTCAGCCAGGTGCTCGATACGTCGCGCGCGGTGGATTTAGTCGATCTCGCCGAGCGCGGCGATTTTCGCGCGCTGCTCAGGGCGAATCTCATTTTGCAGAAAGAAGATTTTCCCGTTTTCGATATGCTCTTCGATCGCTTCTGGTGTGAGCAGAGCTACGAGCGCATGCCGATGGAGACCATGGATATCCAAGGCACGCCGACCGAGTCCCAGACCCCCGAGGGCGGCGATGAGGAAGGCGGTTTGGAAGAAGCCACGGCCGAGGCCATAGCCAATGAAAACTTACCGTTGGAAAATCTCGATGAATTCGCCGTGCCGACGTACAGCCCGCAGGAGCTGATGAACCGCAAGGATTTCAGCGAGATGAGCGTGGAGGAAAGCCGCGCCATCGCGCGGGCGATCCTATTGATCGCGACCAAAATCGCGACGCAAATCAGCCGGCGCAAAAAAATCGGCCGCAAAGGCAGCGTCATTGATCCGCGCTCGACCTTGCGGCGCAGCATGAAATACGGCGGCGAAGTGATCGAGTTATCGCATCGTAAACGGCGCATCAAGAAAACCAAAGTGGTTTTGCTGTGCGACGTCAGCGGTTCGATGGATTGTTACAGCCGGTTTTTGATCCAGTTCATGTATGGGCTGCAAAACGAGCTCTGGGGCGTCGAGACTTTCGTCTTCAGCACGTCGCTCAGCCGGATCACCCACTTGATCCGCACGAAAAATATCGTCGACGCGTTGGATAAAATTTCCGGCAGCATCCTCGGCTGGTCCGGCGGCACCAACATCGGCCGCTCGCTGCATACCTTCAACCGCAACTTCGCGCCGAGCATGGTGACGCATCGCAGCGTCGTCGTCATCATCAGCGACGGTTGGGACCGCGGCGACGTGAGCTTGCTCGAAAAAGAAATGCAGGATATCAAACGGCGCGCCAAAAAAATCATCTGGCTCAATCCCTTGCTGGCGAGCGAGAACTACGAGCCACTGTGCAAAGGCATGCAGGCGGCGCTGCCGTATCTCGATATGTTTTTGTCGATCCATAACGTCAACAGTCTGGTGTCGTTGGGACGGACGTTGCAGAAAATGGTGGCTTGAAAAATGGATAATGGATAATGGAAAATCATTCTCCATTTTCAATTCTCCATTATCAATTGACAATCAGGAGGTGCGATCATGGCTGGACCTGGCGCTTGTTACACAGAAGCCGATTTAGAGGCGAAGAAAAAAGATACGATTTACCACCAAGTGCGGGAGTTTCTCGATAACGGCGAGACCGTGGCGGTGGCGACCATTGTCTCGACCAAGGGGTCGACGCCGCGCGAGGTCGGCGCCAAAATGGTCGTAACAGCCTGGGGTGAGATCCTCGGCACCATCGGCGGCGGCTGCGGCGAGGCGGACGTGAAGCGCGAAGCGATCGAGGCGATCCGCACCAAGAAGCCGCGCACCGTGCGCGTCGATTTGCTCGACGACATTTCCTCCGACAGTCCCGCGGTGTGCGGCGGCATCATGAACGTCTTCATCGATCCATGGTGGAAAGAGCGCGATCAGGAGGCGGTCGGCGCAAAATGAGCTCGCTAGCTCAAGAACTCGTCGAGATCACCGAGCAGGGCATGGCTGCGGTGCTCGCCACCGTGGTCGAAGCCGATGGCAGCGCCAAGATAGAGCCGGGCTCCAAGTGCTTGATCCGCGACGGTAGAGCGCGTGCCGAGACCATCGGTAACGCCAAGGTCATCGAAGCGATCGTGCGCGAGAGCGACACCCATGCGCGCGCTGAGAAGTCGCAGCTGGTTTCGCTCGCTGTCCCCGACGCGGATGCAAAACTGGAAGTATTCTTCGAAGTGATGCCGTCGCCGCCGAAATTGATCGTCGTCGGTGCCGGCCACATCGCCGTGCCGCTGGCCAGGATCGCCAAGGTTCTCGACTTCCACGTCACCGTCATCGACGATCGTTTGCTCTATGCCAACCGCGAGCGATTTCCCGACGCGGATGAAGTTTTGGTCGGTGACATGGCGCAGATGCTCAAGGAAATGACGATCACGCCGTCTTGCTACATTGTGCTGATCACCCGCGGTCATGCCTACGACGAGCCTTGCCTGCGCCAGATCATGCACGGCCAGGCGAAATATATCGGCATGATCGGCAGCCGGCGGCGCATCAAGGCGTGCTTTCAGAGATTCCGCGACGAGGAGAAAGTTACCGAGGAAGCGATCGACCGAATCTACGCGCCCATCGGCCTCGACATCGCCACCGAAACGCCGGCGGAAATTGCCCTTTCGATCCTCGCCGAAGTGATTAAAGTCCGGCGCGGCGGCAAAGCCGCGTCGCTGTCGGGCCATTGAACCAATGCCACGGCGATGGAACGGATGACCGGAGTGATTTTTTCCGACCTGGGCCAAGCGTCGTCATTTATGGCGCTCGATTGGGTGCAGGATTTGTTAAACCAACGCCTTGGCTACCATCCGTTTCCGGCGACCCTCAACATCCGGCCCAAGGGGACCGAAGATGCCCAGGTTTGGCGCCGAGTCCAGAGCGATCACGCCGCTACGGCATTGACAGCGGCGTCCGACGGCCATTGCAGCGCGAAGTTGTATCGCGTCGAGATTTACGCGGCGGCCAACGGCGTCAAGGTCGGCGGCGCGATTTTGTTGCCGGAAGTGAAAGATTATCCGCAGGACAAAATTGAAATCGTCGCGCCGATGCGCTTGAAAGATCATTTCCAGGTTCACGACGGCGATCAACTGACACTGGAGTTTTTCAATTGAATAAAAAAAAGCGGCTCATCATCGGCGTCTCCGGCGCCACCGGCGCGATCTACGGCGTGCGCATGTTGGAAATTCTCTCCAAGATCGGCGACATCGAGACTCATCTGGTCTTGAGTAAAGCCGGCAAGATGACCATTCAAGTCGAAACGCCTTACTCGGTCAAAGACGTCGAAGCGATGGCCGACGTGGTGCACGACGTCAATAACGTCGGCGCGAGCATTTCGAGCGGCTCATTTCGCACCGAAGGGATGGTGATTGCGCCTTGTTCGATGAAATCCATGGGCGCCATCGCCCATTCTCTCGGCGGCGATCTGCTGGTTCGCGCCGCTGACGTGGTTTTAAAGGAACGGAAAAAACTGCTGCTGGTCGTGCGCGAGACGCCGCTTCATCTCGGCCATCTCGAAGCGATGGCGTCGCTCACACGCATGGGCGCGATTATATTTCCGCCGGTGCCGGCGTTCTACCACCGGCCAAAGACTCTCGATGACGTGATCAACCAGACGGTGACGCGGATTCTCGATCAGTTCGACATCGACGTCAAGTTGTTTCACCGCTGGGACGATGAAGGCATGAGCCGTCATCCTGACGCGGCCAAGGCCAAACCGACGCCGATTAGCGCCGCCAAAGAACGGCAAGCCGCCAAGAAGCAGCGGTGAGTTTCTTGGTTCCTCAACGTCATGCCGCCGCACAGAGTAAAAAAAGCCCTCACTCAAACTCAGCAGCGAAAAAAACAGCATCTCGAGCTCTGCCTCGATACTGAGAGCGTGACGAGCTCGCTGAGCACCGGCCTCGACCGCTACCGTTTTGTTCACAACGCGCTGCCTGAGCTCGATCTCGACGAGATCGATGTCGGCACGACGTTTCTCGGCAAGAAACTAACAGCACCGATCTTGATTTCGTCGATGACCGGCGGCTTCGATCTGGCGCGCAAGGTCAATCGCAATCTGGCAGCGGCGGCACAAAAATTGGGTATCGCCATGGGCGTCGGCTCGCAACGCGTGGCGATCGAAGAGCCGTCCGCGGCAGCTTCCTTCCAGGTTCGCGATATTGCCCCCGACATTCTCCTCCTCGGAAATCTCGGCGCGGTGCAATTGAATTACGGCTACGGCATCGAGCAATGCCGCCGCGCCGTGGAAATGATCGGCGCCGATGCGCTGATACTTCACCTCAATGCGTTGCAAGAAGCGGTGCAACCGGAAGGCAATCGCAACTTCAAAGGGCTGACGGAAAAAATCGCCGCGCTCTGCCGCGATCTCGAAGTTCCCATCGTCGCCAAGGAAGTTGGCAACGGCATCTCAGTGGACGTTGCGCGGCGGCTGCAACGCGCGGGCGTGAAAGCCATCGACGTCGCCGGCCGCGGCGGCACCTCATGGTCGGCGGTGGAAGCGCGGCGCGCGGCGCAACACGGCAACCCCGCGGACCGAACCTTTACCGATTGGGGTATCCCGACGGAAGAAGCGTTGGTGAGCGTGCGCCAAGCGCTGCCGGATATGCCATTGATTGCGTCCGGGGGTATCCGTACCGGTGTCGATTTCGCCAAGTCGATTGCGCTCGGCGCCGACATGGGAGCCTTCGGCCAACCGCTCCTAGAGGTGGCTTTGGAGTCTTCAGCGAAGGTGGTAGAATTTATCGCCGGCATTATCCATGAGCTCAAAGTCAGCATGCTGTGTGTCGGCGCGGTCAATCTTCAAGCGCTTCGAAACGCTCCCTTGGTGCGAAGTTCAGATTGACTAGCCGCCGGCAACGATGCCGGTCGCAGCGCGCTCGTGAGTTCATGCCAGACGAAGGTCACGCCGATGGCTGACGAATTGAAACAGCAAGTCCTCGATTATCTAAAAACTCACAACACCATGACACTGGCTACCTGTGCCGGCGACGCGCCATGGGCGGCGACGGTGTTTTTCGCCAGCGACCGGCTGAATCTTTATTTCTTTTCGTCGCCCGATTCGCGCCATTGCCAAAACCTGGCGGCCAACGCACGGGTTGCGGTGACGATTCAAGAGGACTATAAGGACTGGCGAAAAATCAAAGGCATCCAGCTCGAAGGCCGGGTTATGCTGGTGGATGGAATTTTGGAGAAGGCCAAGGCGATGGCGGTTTACGCGATCAAATATCCGGAAGTGATCAAGCTTTTTACCGACCCATCGAGCGGGGTGTTTCACAAGGCTTTTCTCAAGGTGAAGTTCTATTGCGTCCTGCCCGAGAAGCTGTTTTTTATCGACAACGAACAGGGGTTCGGCAAGCGGCAGGAGCTTGCGATCGGGGAGTTAACCGAATGAACGACCCCGCAGCAAGTTCGCGGTATCAGGCGATGAGATTGTTTTAAAGGCGTCACCCCCGAATTTTTTTATCGGGGTTCAGTTCCGGATTCGTCTGGATTCCCGCTTAAGGCATGCGGGAATGTCGGACTTCGGATCGGCTTAACGCAATCCAGCAAGTAGCGGAGAATCGATCCCCAGAGATTGAAATTGCCAAACGTCTAAGGAGTTAGAGCGAACATGTCACAATTATTGGGCAAAGAATTACCAGCGGCGCTGCTTCAACGTTTGAGCGGCGCCGAGGTCGAATCGCACGAAGGGAAGATTATTCCGATTTTTACGATTGACGATTCCGGCTGGCCGCATCCGGCTTTGCTCTCCTACTATGAGATCGCGGCGAAGAATGCTGCCACATTGGACATGGCGCTATGGAAGGACAGTTCGACTTCGAAGAATCTGCGCCAGGCGGCAAAGGTCACTTTGATGATTTCCGATAAGGGCGTGAATTATTATCTCAAGGGCAGCGTGCGCGAACTCTATTACGAGATGCCGGGTGCGTCGCCGGTGTCGCGCTTCCGCGTCGCTTTGGAGCAAGTGATCGAGGATCAAGAACCCAACGCCGAGATCACCACGGGACTCACCTATCGGCGCATGACCCAGCGTGATTCAAATGATTTCGCCGTGAAAGTTTTTCGTCTGCTTTGCGAGGAGTCATGAAGCTCAAAAAGACCTTGCTGGTTATCGTATTGTTGCTGGCAGCCGGCGGCGCCGGCTATGCCTACTGGCGCATGGGCAACGGTCCCAAAGAAGCTCCCTATCTCACGGTGCCGGCGAGCAAAGCCAATATCCGCCAGGTGGTTTCCTCGACGGGGACATTGCAAGCGGTGACGACGGTTCTCGTCGGCAGCCAAGTTTCCGGCACCATCGCCAAGCTGCACGCCGACTACAACACCAAAGTTACCAAGGAACAGGTGGTCGCCCAGCTCGATCAGGCGAAATTCGCCGCGAGAGTCGAAGAGAGCCGCGCCAATATTCTGGCGGCCCAGGCAAGCGCGGCGAAATCGAAAGTTGCCGTGGAAGACGCCGAGCGAACTTTGAAGCGCGCCAAAGAGCTGAAGCAGCGCGAACTGGTGTCGCAAAGCGAGTTGGACGCGGCGCAGACCGCATACGATTCGGCGCGCTCGCAGCTCAACGTTTCCCAAGCCCAAGTGGGCCAGGCGCAGGCGGCGATGAATCAAGCGAACATCGATTTGGGCTATACGGTGATACGCTCGCCGGTGGACGGCATCGTCATTTCGCGCAGTATCGACGTCGGTCAGACCGTGGCGGCGTCCTTGTCGGCGCCGACGTTGTTCACCATCGCCAACGATCTGACCAAGATGGAAGTGCATACCAACGTGGATGAAGCGGATGTCGGTAATATCCACGACGGACAAGATGTATCGTTTACCGTCGACGCCCATCCGCAGCGCCGGTTTCGCGGCAAGGTCAATCAAGTGCGCAATGCGCCGATCAACGTCCAAGGCGTGGTGACTTACAATGCGGTGGTTCGGATCAACAATAAAGAGCTGTTGCTCAAGCCCGGCATGACCGCCAACGTGCAGTTTCTCGTCAGTCAAAAAGAAGACGTGCTGACGATCCCCAACATGGCGCTGCGCTTCCGACCGCCGGAAGAAAAAAACGAAGCGCAAGACGTGCTCCGCCAGGAGCAGGGTAGAACGGCGCCGCGCGTCGGCCAACGGCGGACCAGCCGGGGCGGCGGCTCCGGTGTCGGCGGCGGCGAGGGGCGCCAAGTGCGCCAGGTGAAAATCTATGTGATGAAAGAGGGCAGAGCCGAGCCGGTGGAGGTGCAAGTCGGCATCACCGATGGGTCGAAGACCGAAGTGATCGCCGGCGCGCTCGCTGAAAGCGATCCGGTGATCATCGGCACGTCGAGCAGCGCCAGCGCGCCAGCGCAGAGCGGCGTGGCCAATCCGTTCCAGCCGCAACCGCCGCGCGGTTTAGGACGCCGATGAGCGAAGTCATTCGCGTCGAGGACCTGCACAAAATCTATCGCATGGGCGACGTCGAGGTGCCGGCGCTGCGCGGCGTTAACTTGACCATCGAGGGCGGCGAATTCGTCGCGGTCATGGGTGCGTCCGGCTCCGGCAAGTCGACCTTCATGAATATTCTCGGCTGTCTCGACCGGCCGACCCGCGGCAAATATTTTCTCGAAGGCGAAGAAGTCGGCTCGCTATCGGCCGACGACTGGGCGCATATCCGTAACAAACGCATCGGTTTTGTCTTTCAGGGATTCAATCTACTGTCGCGCACAACGGCACTGGAAAATGTCGAGCTGCCGATGATGTACAACGGTTACGCCGGCAAGGAGCGCCACCGACGGGCGGTGGAAGTTTTGACCCTCGTCGGCCTCGGCGAGCGCTTCGATCATACGCCCAATCGTCTTTCCGGCGGGCAACAACAGCGGGTCGCCATCGCGCGTGCCTTGGTCAATAAGCCGTCGCTGATTCTCGCCGACGAGCCGACCGGCAATCTCGATACCGTTACCAGCAACGATATCATGGCGCTGTTTCAGCAATTGAACGCCGAGCAAGGCATCACCGTCATTCTCGTCACCCATGAAGCGGATATCGCCGAGCACGCCAAGCGGCAAATCGTCTTTCGCGACGGCCAGGTGGTGGGCGATCATGCCAATCAGCAGGTGATCGCTCGGCTGGAGGTGTAGATGCAGTGGTTAATGACTCTGAGAATTGCCCTGCGCGCGCTGGCGAGAAATAAGCTCCGCGCTTTTCTCACCATGCTTGGCATCATCATCGGCGTCGGCGCGGTGATCGCCATGGTCGCCATCGGCGAAGGCGCCAAGTCGACGATTCGCTCGCAGATCGCCAGCTTGGGCACCAATGTCTTGATCATTTTGCCCGGCAGCAACGTCCAAGGCGGTGTGCGCGCCGGCACCGGCAATGTGAATACATTGGTCGACGGCGATTCCGCGCGCGATCGCTCGCGAGCTACCGTCAGTTGCATTCGCTTCGCCGGTCATGCGCCGCCAGGAACAAGTTGATCGCCGGCAATTTGAATTGGGGCAGCCTGGCCCAGGGCGTAGCGCCGGAGTTTCAGCAGATTCGCGATTGGCAGGTCGAGTCGGGACGTTTTTTGCACGAAGGCGATATGGATAGCGCCGCCAAAGTTGCCGTCATCGGCCAGACCGTGGCGCGTCAGTTGTTCGGCAGGGACGATCCCATTGATTCTGTCATCCGTATCCGCAATATCCCGTTTCGCATCGTCGGCACTTTGGTGGCCAAAGGCCAGACCGGCCAGGGAACCGATCAAGATGACACGGTCATGATCCCGTACACCACGATGCAAAAGCGGCTCATGCGGATTACTTGGGTGCAGAGCATTGTCGTTCGGGCGATCAACGCCGAGCGCGTGCAGGAAGCGGAGGAGCAAATAGCGCTGCTGCTGCGCCAGCGCCACCGCATCGCGGAAGGCCGCGAAGATGATTTCACCGTGCGCAATTTGTCCGACATCGCCGAAGCGGCGCAGAGCACGGCGCGGGTAATGGCGATCCTGCTCGGCAGCGTCGCCGGTATCTCGCTCTTGGTCGGCGGCATCGGCATCATGAACATCATGCTGGTGTCGGTCACCGAGCGCACCCGCGAGATCGGCATCCGCATGGCCGTCGGCGCGCGCAGCCGCGACATCATGCTGCAATTCCTCGTCGAAGCCGTCGTCATGGCCGCCACCGGCGGGTTGATCGGCATCGTTCTCGGCATCGGCAGCTCGGAAGTTTTAAAAGAGTGGGCCCAGTGGCCGACATTAGTCAGGCCGGAGATCGTCGCCATCGCCTTTCTCTTCTCCGGCGCCGTCGGCATCTTCTTCGGATTCTACCCCGCCAAGAAAGCCGCCAGTTTGGATCCGATCGAGGCGTTGAGGTATGAGTAGACCCCGTCCCAGGTTCAAAACGTTCAAGAGTTCGCAACCGCGCTAAAGTTCAACCGAGATTTTGCGGATGATAAGAAGCCGTTGGAGACTGGGAGACTTTTTCTATCAAGGAGCACTCCATTTCTTGATCCTGATGGATGACGGTGCGGAACAGTGCCTGACCCCAAATGAAATGAAAACAGACGCATGTTCCTTGACTCAGTCGAGAGGTGTGTGGTATCCGCCCAGATGAGAGCCACGCACAAAGCCACGCACAGAAAATTCAAAAAGGAGTCTAGTAATGCCCAAGGTTGATCCCTTCAAGGATCCTCTGAAAGGTCCTGTCATTATCAGAGAAGATGAAGGCCCGACACGAGGAGCTTCGCATCGAGGCGGCGGCAGACATAGTAAACTCTTCGGGTTTTATGACCCCGAGCATGGAATAACGGTCAGAGCCAGCATTGCGACGTACACGCCTGAACGGTTAAATCCGCGCCACAAGCACGTGGATGAGGTCGTGCGCTATTATTATCGCGGGGCGGAAAGTTACGGCAAGGATGTTCTACAGGAAGGTGATTGCGTCTACATTCCGGAAGGAGTTTCTTACGGCCCCACGCGGACTGCTGAGGGGCACCAGGAAAACCGGCGTATCGTTTTCCATTTTCCCGGCCCCTCGGGTCTCCCGACGCCGGTGGTGCCTGACATCTTGAGAGCTCAGAAGGAGATGCCGGAAAAGGGAATCGGCAAATTCGAAAAAGGCATCTTTATCTGGTCGGATGGGCACAAGCAGGATTCCTTCGAAGCCATTCATGAGTATCTTACCGGCGGTAAGGTAAAGTATCCGGAGGCGCGCTACCACGACTACGTCATCATGCGCCAGGAAAAATTTCCCTGGCAGCCGTTGGATGGTCTTTCGGGCGTCAATGTAAAGCACCTAGGATATTTCAATGAGCGCGGTCCTAATATCAAGATCGTGAAAATGGATCCCAACTCAGAAACTCCGTCGGGTAAAGTTCCCTTCTTACAGGTTCGTTATGTTTTGGAAGGGGAGATTACGTATGAGGGAGAGAGTTATAATTCCGTTTCATGCATGCTCATTCCTCCCAATTCTGCATATTCCAATACCGTCACTTCCACAGGTGCGACGTTGTTAGTAATTCAATTGGGAGTTCACGGCGGAAAGCCGCCTGATTTTTGTTTGATCTAGTTTTTGTTTTCTTAAAGGGGGTAGTTGTTGTGGTGATTCAGTATCGAGCGATGTCCACCGGAAAATTCAGCGCCGGCCTCTTGGTCGTCCTATTGGTCTGTGGCTCTCACACAGTTGGCTGGGCTCAAAGTGTTATTGGCAAGAACATCGACGAGATTACAAAGCTGGCAATGAAGGAAGGAAAAGTTCGCATGGACAGCAGCCTTGCCCCCGATGATGAGCCGGTGGTTTTTAAAGGCTTTTACCAGAAGTATCCAATGATCAAAATAGAGCACACTCAACAGATCGGCGGTTCATCCACGCGAGAGCGAATTATGACGGAGGCCATTGGCGGTGTTGTGGGATACGACTTGGTGGATGTGGTTTCTGAGCTGCGGACAATGTACTTGAAAACAAAAGTGCTCGCCGGCCCGTTTGAGTGGCGTAAACTGTTTCCGGAAGTGGCGGAGAGCCATTTTAGCCCGGACGGATATTTTGCCGGCGTCGCCTTCGGTTTCCATGTCTTCGCGTACAATCCATCCCTTGTTCCTCCAGAGCGAGTGCCAAAAAAATGGGACGACTGTTTAGACCCCTATTGGAAGGGCAGGTTTGTGGTTGATACGCGCGCCCGAATATTTGCCAATCTTTCCCGGGCTTGGGGCGAAGCCAAGACCATAGACTACGTAACCAAGCTCAAAAATAACCAACCGATTTGGAAAAGATCGCCTGCTGAAACCTTGCCCTTGTTGGCCATCGGAGAATTTCCGATGGTGTGTGGCACATTCTATCAAACGGCTAAGCAAATTTTGCGGCGTGACACCACCGCCAAAATAGCCGTGTCTGTTCCAACGGAAGTTTCTACGGGTATCATTGAAACCCTCGGGATCATGAAAGGAAGCAAGAATCCAAATGCCGCGTTGCTGTTGGCGGGGTATCTGGCGTCGCCGCAGGGGCAAAAGGGTTACGATGCGGTTGGCAAAGGCTCGCCTTTCGCGGAGGGAAGCGAGAAATGGGAATTGGTCAAAAAAGCTGGCGCCAAGATTGTCTTTGGCGGTTGGGATGAAACACAATATATCCCGCCCATCACCAAAAAGATTCACGCTGCATGGGGTTTTAACTAACCGAGCTTTCACTGTCGACGCTGATAGTTTGAGTGGAGGGATTGGCCGTGGAGAATATGCAAAACAAAGAGAATTGGGAAAAAATTGCCATGAATGGCCCGCTTACCCATCCCGTAGTTATTAGCGGGAATGAATCGGGGTGGCAGGAGACTGCGCATAGAGCTAATGGGAGAAGGGGTAAAAACTTTGGTTTCTTCGACCACGAACGGGGGATTGCCATCAGGGCGGCGGTGAATATTACAAAGTCGACACGCTATACACCGCGCCACAGGCACATTTTCGATCAGGTCCGCTTCATACTGAGCGGCAAAGTGAAGTATGGACGTGAAGTGTATGGCCCGGGTGATTGTATTTATTTGCCAGAGGGAGTTTCGTACGGGCCCGAAGATGCTTCCGTTTCGGAGGAGAAGATTGGGCTCACAATGCAGTTCACCGGTCCATCGAGAACCCCAAAACCCCATCCAGAGGATCTCGCCCGAGCTCAGCGGGAACTGGAACAGATCGGAAAGTTTGAAGGAGGCATATTCGTGCGGCCTGACGGACGCAAACAGGACGGGAGCGAGGCGGTGGTCGAGCATCTCATGGGCGATGAACTTAAGTATCCGCCAGCGCGCTACTCTGACATTGTGATCATGCGTTCCTACAATCATCCCTGGCATTCTTTGAAAGGGGCCGCGGGAGTTTCGGTAAAACACCTGGGTTATTTCAACGAGGTTGGACCAAATATTAAGCTAGTCAAAATTGAGCCCGGAGCCAGCACTCATCCAGGAACTGCGCCGTGTCAGCAAGTTCGCTACATCATCGAAGGTGAGGCTATCTATGAAGGTGACCGCTACAAGGCCGTCTCATGCATGTATTATCCGGCTGATGCGCCTTATTCCGCCACCTCTAGCGATACCGGTGCAACTTTGCTCGTCGTTCAACTGGCGTCACAGAATCTTGAGCCACCCCCGTACTGTTTGATCTAAGGATGCACGACAGAGACGACGAACAACGTATAAGTCTTTCCTGTGCAAGGAAATGTTGAGGGTAAAATTTCGAAGGCAGGTTTTTACCTCACAACAAATCTGAAAACAAAGTCGGAAATAAAAGTAGATCTCGTTTCTGACAGATGCGAGAATATGTCGCGCGCGCGAAGCAAAGTTCACCGATCGCGATGGTCGCGCGTTTGCCATCTTGCCGCTGCGGCCCGACCCGTTGATGGTTTTCCACAACTCCCCTGATTTCGCCGTCGCGTAACCGAGCGGGCGACTGTCGTACCCAAGCTGGAAGAAAATGGCTGGCCTAAAGCCGAACACGATTCGCCGGCTGGGACGACTTCACACCTGGTTGTGGAAGTTATGCGGTGGAAAACTACACAACGTGCTCGGAAGATTGCCGTTGATGATGCTCACCACGACGGGTCGGAAGACAGGACGGAGCAGAACGACACCGGTTCTCTATCTCCAAGATGAAACGAGCTTCATTGTTGTCGCCTCTTTCGGGGGAAATGACATGCATCCGGCATGGTATCTCAATCTTGAGCAATGTCCGGACGCCGAAGTCGTCGTAAAGGGTGAGCACCGGAGGGTTTCGGCACGCAAGCTCTCGCCGGACGAGAAAAAGGTTATCTGGCGTAGGTTGGTGCAGTTATACCCTCAGTTCGAAACCTATCAACAACGAACGCGTCGAGAGATTCCGTTGATGAGGCTAATATAACTGGTGATTGGCGCCTGGATATAGAGTCATTTTTATATTCCGATTTTATTGTTCAACCGTTTTGCAACGAGCGCGGGCGCCGAGTGTTGACGAAACCATTGAAAGATACCAGTGCGCAGAGCGGACTACGGCAAGGGTCGCGTCCATCCTTACTTCTCGCGCTCGCTTATTCCCCGCCTAAATGGATCGTGAGTTCCTTTACTGAATCGAGCTCCTCCAGGCGTCCAACTGTTTGGATGATGGCTGCTTGCTTTTCTTTGCTGAGCACTTGGCTCGTGAGCTTGGTAAACTTTTGCTGGATTAGTTCATCGGTGACGCGGTTTTTGTGGTGCCCGGGCGGATAGAGAGTTGTCGCCTCACAGCTCTGGCCGTTCTTTGTTCTAAGAACCACGCGGCTTACGGCAGCTGCCGGCCAATGCTGTCAAGAGCAGCGTCCGACTGAAGCATGGTGCGATCAATAATAGAGAGAACATTAGGATCGCGCAGCTTGGCATCGGTGTACTGTTCAGGTCCGAGTTCTCGATCCACCGTGGCGACTGCCAAGCTGTAAATCAGACTGTGATTGGCGGTGTCTCGATTCTGCGGTCTCAGCCTGGATGGACTGTTCCATATTCCGTCGTGGCCAATGTGTTCCTTTGTCGGTAGAAACAGAGTAATGGCCTCGATGTCGCGCCAGCTTAGGCGGTGCTTTTCGAGCAAGCTAAACATACTGGTTACGGCAGTCTGCGCGGTACGAACAGTGTTGAACCACTTGGTATTCACTTCCATCACCTTACACTCAACCACAGGCGCCAGCAGACGCTCCATATCGATCGCTCCCGCCACCGCTTTTTCAAATACACCCGCGCTGTCGAGAATATCCGTAGGCCCGGTTAGCCCCGCGCCAGCCATGAGAGCCCCGAGAATTCCGGTCGATGCCACCATGCCATCGGCAACGCTCTTGCTGGCAGGAATGGTGCGACTGTTGACGCTCAAGGCGTTGGCGTGAGTCGCAGCGATAGCCAGCGCGTTCGTCAATCGATCAACGTCGAGACCCAGAAGCTTGCCAACCGCCAGGGGCACGGAAAATTCCAGGTAGGTGCCGCTGAACCAGCCGCGAGAGCCGATCTTGCACGCCTCTTGGAAACGAATCTGGATCTCATACCCGGCCACAATCGCGGCTATCAGATCTTTGCCGCTGGCGCTGACGCGCTCGGCGACAGCTAGACAAGGCGGAATATTAAAACAGGGATGGCAGGCATCAGGACCCGCGTGAGAGTCCATGTAATCCAAATAGCGCAGCATCGTCGAATTCACCAGAGCAGCCTTCTCGCACGATGTTCGGTCGGTAGCGCCAAGAACGGTGGACTCGGGTTTCCCTCCTAAGTCAGCCGCCACGTTTCGCATGATGACGCTCGGCTCGCCATCAAAGCCGCCGAAGGCGCAGCCCAAGGCATCCAGGACCCGCCGCTTTGTTTCTTTCACAACCTCCTGCGGCAAATTATTGAATCGGATGTCTGACACAAGTTCGGCCAAACTGTTCGCCACTGTTTCCATTTAACTCTCCCAAGCAAATCGCAAGAAAAGATTCCGCGCTCTGGCAGACGGTGTGCAAACTCGACAAGAAACCTTCGATAATGCTCAGGACGAACCGCTAAATAACTGATTTTATCTCGTTTCGTCCACGCTGATCCCTGTCGAAGCATTCTTACTTTTTCAGTGAGAACTATTTAGCCTTTGGAAAACCGTAGGCCTCGACTATTTTTGCTTCCCACTGCTCCATGTAATGGTGGTTCTCCCAGGTTGTCAGGGATAGCTTTCTACCCTTTAATTCTTCTGCCACCGCCCCACCCTTTACGGATAACGAAGAGTTGAATGGCTCGTGTTCGTCGATTAATTTTTGCGCCTCCGGGCTGGCCAGCCATTCGAGCCAGAGCAGCGCGGCATGGGGACGCTGTGTGGTCGCTGCAACCGCCTGCAAATTACCAAACCGCACGGGCACGGGCTCAGTGACGACATATTGCAGCGCGCCGATGCGATCCTTGCGCTGGGCTCCTTTGACCCCTTTGAAATTGGCGCCAATCATCATTGGGATCTCCCCCGCCATGATGGAGGCAAAGGTTCTACTTGGATTAAGCACCCAGATAGGCTGCTGGGCGGCGAGCTTGCGGGCAAAGTCTAAAGTCTTCTCCAAGCCCCAGGCCGGAACCAGCGCAGCGATATCCTTCGGTCGAGTATCGACAGCAAACTTTTTTCCCATCAGTTCCGGCTTAAGGAGGTCTTCCCAAGTCTTTGGTAGCAAGTTGGCGGCAACCAGTTTTGGATTGTAAGCCGTGACTTGGAAATGGGTATGGGGTGAAATGACATTTCCATATTTTGCGTCGATCATGGCAGGCGGTATCTGGAGCACTCCGTGGTTGGCCATGCCAAGAAGATCGACGTTCCATAGATGTGGGGTATATTCGCTCCGGTATTCAGCGTAGACCAGGACGATATCCCAGTCTTTGGCCATTCCGCTCTGAATCTCGCGCAGAATTCGCTGGGCAACATCCGGCCCATTGCTCTCCCTGCCATCGATGTCGATGAACGGGTATTTCTTTTGGAAGGCAGCGCCATAGATTTTAATATTGGCGGCATCCATGGCTGCCGTGACGCGGAGTTTGCCCTCTTTCTTCGCCTTGGCAACTATTTCGTCGTGATTCGTGATGAAGGTGTAGCCTTTTGCGTCAGCCTGTTGTTTCGCCTTTGACAGGTTAGGCGCCGACTCCGCGGCAAAAGTTTCAGCCGCTAACCATATCACCGTTAAGAACGCTAAACCGCGGGATTTCAAAAAATCCATTTTCATAGTGCGCCTCACTCAAGAACGTAATGGACGCTGGCCGATGGCTTGCGGCGTCGTCAATGGAAAGTCATTACGGATTCCTGGCAGTCATCGCTCGCGCGATCGCCAAAGCATCGGCGATTATTTTTGAACTTCAAGACTGTTGACGACGCTCTGTACGCCGCGCACTTCCCAGGCGATCTTGATGGCTTGTTGGCGCGCATCCAACGACTGCACCATTCCGCTCAGGTAGACTGTGCCGCCGTTGGATACGACGTTGATGCCGGTCAGATCCACTTTCTTATCCGCGAGCAGTCTATCCCGCACGGCCTTCGACAGTGCCTGGTCTTGTGGAGTTTCGACAGTCGGAATTTCCACTGGAGTGCCGGGTGTCGTCGTTTGGCAGCCAAACGTAAAGGGCATAGCCGACAATGCGGCGGCGAGAATAAATGCTGGGGGGATCTTCATGATTACTCCATATCACAGCGCGGGAATTTAGCCTATTCAGTTCTTCCGGATACATCCGGTCGTCTTCGAGGCAATCAGGCGGCGACAGCTTTTGCTGCGTGGGATAACAAATCCTGCGACGACGGCGCGACAATCTAAAGATCACGGACCCAGCGGCCGGGTGGATTAGAAATAAAGCGTGAATAGATCACTTCAAGTTCTTTAGTAGCTGATGAATCTCGTTGTCCAGATGCCAGTATTTTTCCAGTGAGAGAAATGTAAAGTCCATGCCTTTTTCCGGAACCAGTAGATCGGGAAGAAGACTCTTCGTCGGCGTGTCAACGCGCAGCGACGGATAGGTGAGCACCTTTTCCATGCTGGCTTGCCCTGTGCGTGAGAGCAACCAGTTGACAAAAACCTTTGTCGCATTAGGGTGCGGCGCAGGGTTCAGAACCATGACGCTGCGCCGCCCCGAAACCACCGGGAAGCCTTCCTTCATCCGCTTCGAATTCACCATGGCCACCGGAAGGCCGATTCGACCGGCTTTTTCAGTGTCGGTCCAAGCCGGAAAAAGCGCGAACGCGAAGCGTCCCTGACCTAACCAATCGATCATCTGCCGCATATCGCGTGCATAGGTAATATCCATTTCGCCGAAGAGCTTCTTTAAAAAATTAGGACCCAGGTTGGGATGAAGATATAGGAATTTGATCAGCCCGCCTCCCGTGCCGCTGGCGCCTCTAAGGATGTCGTTGCTGACGATCTTGCCGCGCCATCGGGGATCCACCAGCTGGGTATACGAGGTGATCTCATTGGGGTTAACCATGTTGGTGTTGACCGCAATCAATGTCCCCACTGCCACCGCATAAGCTAGGCTATACTTTTCTTCTTTGTCGATGAACCAGAGCTTACCGTCGAACCATTTTGATTCATCGACGACCTCTGGGAGAACCAAAAAGGGTCGCAGCGGCTGATACACGCCTTGGGCCCGCAGAGATGAGAAATCATTGCTGCTTGCCGAACCCAAATAGACATCGGGGATGAACTTTCCAGCTCTCCGCTCAGCGACGATCCTTTCCGTGGCGCTGCGGTCCGCCACTGACTCGATCTTGATTCCCGGGTAGGCTACTTCAAAATATTGCTTAAACAGCGTATCGACTTCGACTCCTGGAGCGCCGTATATAACAACCTTTCCCTCTTTCTTGGCTGCGGCAACCATGGATTCCCAATCCGTCCGCGAGCCGTCGGTACTCGTGCTGGACGCCCCCTGGGCCGCGCTGAAACTAAGAGCGACAATGAGAAGACTAAATGCCCACACTGGTAAGCAGCTCGTCATCGGGTTCCCTCTGGCCAAGCTCGTAGCGCAATCTAGCCCTCACATCGCATAATACGCCGCGCAATTGTCCCACAAAATCTTTCGCTTGTCGGTGTCGGTGAAGGGCAATTTGAGAAAATGATTGACCGCTTCGGGGTAACGCGAGTCGACGTGCGGATAGTCGGTGGAGAAAACCAATTGGGTATTGCCGACCTGTTCGATGACGTTGTTGGCGATGACTTCGTCCGGTTCGATGGAGACAACGCAGTGTTTTTTAAAATACTCGCTCGGTTTGAGCTTGACGTCAGGGGCCCAAACGTCGCCGTCGAGTTCCCAAGCTTCATCGAGGCGCCAGAGTAGCCAGGGTAGCCAGCTACAGTTGGCCTCCAAAAATGCCACACGCATTTTGGGATGGCGCGCGAACACGCCGCCGGCACAGAAGGCGCCGAGCGCGAGCATCTGCTCGAATGGTTGGGCGTAAACGCGGCGCAGCATGAAGTTGGGCTCCAAGCGCTCGCCGATCTGGTTTCTGCCCGTGCCGGTGGATTCATGAAAGCCCAGAGAGAGATTGAGCGCTTCCAAAGCATCCCACAACGGTTCGTAGTATTCGCTTTGCCACTGGTGATCGACCAAGGGATTGGCGCGCAGAAAAACCGCGCGAAAACCGAGCTGCTCGGCGCAGCGGCGCGCTTCGCTGACGGCATCTTCCATGCTGAAGGGCGAGATCATGCCGGCGCCGATCAAACGAGTCGGATCTTTTTGGCAAAAGTCGTACATCCAGTCGTTATATGCGCGCGCCATCGCGGCGGCGAACGGTGGGTCCATGCGATCGTCGACCAGCGCGCGCAGGCCGCGGGTCGGATAGAGCACGGCGACGTCGATGCCTTCGATATCCATCGCTTCGAGTTGGACTTCCGAAGTCCAGCCGCGCGCGGCATCATTGCCGAGGATTCTCTGTTTCTCGTCGAAGTTGTGACCGCGGGCAGGATCGTTTTGCGGTGTCGTTTTACGCGACCATTCTTTGCCGTCTGGATGGACCAGGCGCAAATCGCGCACGTTATGGCTGGTCACGCCACGCGGCGCGCGATCACGAAATTTCTTGTCGATATATTTCTCCCACAGGTCAGGTGGCTCCATGATATGCATGTCGCTGTCAAGAATCTTAAATCCGTTCTTTGCCATGGTTCACCTCGCACCTTGCTTGGGCGTAATATACGGCGGGATAAAGCGACAATCCAGCCGATTGACGATCACTGGCTACTTCTTCTCCATCGCCTGTTTGACGATTTCGTCGACGGGCTTCATCTCCATCCATTCGGGGTTCCACATGATGATGTATTTCGTACCATCGCGCCGGCGCATCATGGGATGCACGTCGGTTTTTGGAATGTCGATTCTCAGCGAGTCGTTTCTCCCAGCGGCTTCGGGGTCTCGTTGGAGCGCGATCTGACCTTCGCGGGAGAGCATCCAGTTGAGCAGGACTTTAGCGGCGTTGGGATGAGCCGGTTTGTCCATCAACGCGTTGGCGCCGCCGACCGGATCTAAACCGACACCTTCTTTCAAGCCCGTGGTGTCGAGCACTTGCACGGCGAGTCCCTGTTGTTTCGCGTTCAGCGTGTCGTCAGACTGGCTGAAGAGAAAAATCGCAAAGCGTTTTTGCGCCAGCCAGTCGGTTGCCTGGCGATAATCGCGCGAATAGGTCAGATCCATTTCGCCGAGCAAGCGGCGCAGATACTTCGGGCCGAGGTCGGGATTGTAATAAAGAAAGCGCGAGCCGTTGCGGCCCTCACCGGTTCTTGGATCGGTGGCGACGATCTTACCTTTCCATTTCGGATTGAGCAGGTCCCAGTAGGATTTAATCTCCGCCGGATTGACCAGCTCGCTGTTGTAACTGGCGAAACGCACGTACGCGCTGGCGCCGGAAACGAACAGATACTTTCCTTCCGGATCGGTGTAGTGATGTTTGCCTTGCCACCATTTCGACGGATCGCGCACTTCGGGAAGTACGAGCGCCGTATCGATCGGCTGCAACGTTTTGCCGCGATAAAGTGAATGCGCCGAACTCATGCCGCAGCGCACCACGTCGGCGAGATACTTGCCGGCACGCCGTTCGGTCATGATGCGCGAGACGACATCGTTACATGACGCTGTGATGCTGGTCGTCTTTATCTTTGGATAGCTCTTGTGAAACTCCTCCAAAAAACGGTGGCTGCCACTGGCGGAGTAAACGACTTCGCCTTCTTGTTCGGCGGCTTTGACGATTTTCTCCCATTCGCTTGGCGAAGCCGCTTCGCCGGCGACAGCGCGATTCACAAAAGTGATCTGAACCAAAAGGACGAACAATAATAACCGACAAATTCTCCGGCGGCTTCTTGTCATAGTAAACCCTCGCGCTTTGCGTTTGAAATTTTTTGCCTGTGAAAACATGGAAGTTGTATCACTCTACCGTCTATCAGTGTCAAGCAGTATGGGCCGCATAGTCGGCCAAACCTTGACCCCGGCCATAACTGTTAGTATGCCAAATCCATGCTCGCGAAAATTGACAACGCCACAACCACGCTTCTTTCCATTCCCTTGAAACGGCCCGTCGAGGGACATCCGTATCTGGGCCGGCGCGCAACGTCGAACTTTGTGATCTTACAGCTCAAGACCGACGACGGTTTGGCCGGCTTCGGTTTGGCGCACACCAGCACGATCGGCAAGGCGCGCGCGCTGGAAATGATGGTTCACGAATTGTTTCCGCTGCTCATGGGTCAGAGCGCGCTCGATCATGAGCGGGTTTATCAGCGTGCCTACACTTTTTTCACCGACCTCGGCCATAGCGGCGCGGCACTGCAGGCGTTGGCCGCTATCGACATCGCACTCTGGGATATCACCGGCAAGGCGCTCAATCAGCCGTTGCATCGACTGTTGGGCGCGCGGCGCGAGCGCGTGGCGTGTTACTACAGCGGCGGTTTACGACGCCAGCAAACCACCGATCAGTTGGTCGCCGACGCCGCCGATATTGTCGAGCGCGGTTTCGGCGGCATGAAGCTGCGCTTAGGCGCGCGGCCGTTTGCGGAGGATGTCGAGCGTGTGCGCGCCGTGCGCGACGCCATCGGTCCCAAGCCGGCGCTGATGGTCGATATGAATTGGTCTTTAACTCCGCCCGATGCGATCCGTCTCGGACGCATGCTTGAGCCCTTCGATCTCTACTGGTTCGAAGATCCGGTGGCTGCCGACGATTTCGACGGACTCGCCGAAGTGAGCCGCGCCCTCGATATGCGGGTGACGTTTGGCGAAACTTTGGAGAAGCTTGGCGAGTATCGCGCCTGCTTGGAAAGAAACGCCGCCGATTGCTATATGGCCGACGTGCAAAAAGTCGGCGGCATCGGCGCGTGGCTGCGCATCGCCGCGCTGTTGGATGCAGCGCATCGCCCGGTGGCGAGTCACGTCGAGCCGGAAGTGCAGGTTCACCTAATCGCCGCCGCGCCGAATGGGTTGACGGTGGAATACAATCCTAACCATGAAGTGCTCTACACGGAAAAACTCATGCTCAAAGACGGCTATCTTGAATTGCCGAAGGGAGCGGGACTCGGCTGTGAGTTGAATCCGGACGTGCTCAAGTGCTATGCGGTCGCTTAGGCTGGTGTTCGTGCTCGCGAGTGCAGAAGTACGCAAAGGAAATCAAACGATTCCTGACTAGGCGTCTTTGCGTCTTAGCGCGAGCAAATCCTCATGCTTTTCCTGCCTACTTGGTGAACAGAATAATTGCGTTAGGATTTCCCTCACTCGAAGGTCTTGCGAAATCGCTCTGCGTACTTGTCGTACTCTTCGCCCCATTCGCCTTTGTAGGGAGAAAACTTAAGACCGCGCGTCAGTCTCGGCGGGCTAGCTTCGACATCGGCGCGCGCCGGTATTCGATTGAAGCTGCGTAAGAGTTCTTGTCCTTCTTTGGAGAGCACGAAGTCGATATACAACTTGGCGCTGTTGGGGCTCGGCGCGCGATTCGGCAGAGCGAGCACGGTCTGCGTCGTGAGCACCGGCCTGGTGGCGACCCATTCGACCGGCGCACCTTGGCTTTTCATCTGCTCGATCTGATGCGCGTTGGAAAAGACCGCGATCGGATACTCGCCAGCCGCCATCAGCGCGGTTACTGCTGAGATATCCTGCCCGACGATCAGTTTTTGCGCGGCAAGTTTCTTCATGTAGGCTTCGCCCTTGTCATCGCCGAACTCTTTCATCATCGCCAAGAACCAACGGATGCCGCCACCGCCGCTCGGCAGTCCGAGCTTGCCGCGCCACTGTGAATCGAGCAGGTCGTCATAGGACTTGGGCGCTTTTCCCGCCGGAACCAATCTCGTGTTGTAAGCGATTACTTTCGACGTGTGAAAAAAAGCTGTGTAGTAGCCGTCCGTGTCCTTAAAATAGTCCGCGTAGGCGGCGCGTTCGGGCGAGGCGTAATGGGTGAGCATGCCTTTTTGCTTGAACAAGTAAACCTCGACGACGCCGGTTTGATAGACGTCGGCGAACTGTTTGCCGCTCCGCGCCTCTTGCAAGATGCGCGTGAGCAACCGTTCACTGCCCAGGCGGAGAAACTCCGGCTTGATGAACGGATATTTCTGCTGAAATCTTTGTCCCAGAGTCGCCGTGTCGGTGGCGCTGACGCTCGAATAGATCATCAGCTTGGTTTCTTTCTTCGCGCCGTCGATGAGCGCGCTACGGGCATCCACCGCGGCGATGGTCGACGCCGTTGTGCTCAGGCTGAATAGGAGCAGACTCGTGGCGAAATAAAGTCTGTGAAAATTCATCGAGGCTTTCTTCCTTCAGCCGTTCATTAGTCGCCGGCCAAACAGCGCCAGCGAGTTGTCGCTGAGGATTTTATCCGCCGTTGCGCTCGCCAACCCTTTCGTTTCACGCACCAGCTTTACCGTGTTGGGAAATTTCGCGTCGAAATGAGAGTAATCCGAGGCGAATACCAAGCGGTCAGCGCCGATCTGTTCCGCGACCCAGGGCGTGCTCTCTTCACCGGGCTCGCAGGAAAAAAAACAGCGCGTCTTGATGTAATCGCTCGGACGCTGTTTGATCCGGCGCGGCAACAGCGGCGTGTCGAATTTTTCCAGCTTGGCCTGGTCGTCGAGCCGCTCCATCCAGTAGGGCACCCAACCGCAGCCGGATTCCAAGTAAGCCACGCGCAACGCGGGAAACTCATCGAACACGCCGCCGCCGATCATGGTCATGAGCGCGATCATGTTTTCAAAAGGAAACTGCACCGAGTGGACGTAGAAAAAATTGTCAAAACGCTCGGTGCCGGCGGCGTTGGCGCCCGGACCGGAATGCACCAGAGCGGGGATGTCTAGGCGCTGGCAGGCATCCCAGATCGGTTGAAACATCGCTTCGTCCAAATTCTTGCCCTGAAAATTGGGCGCGACGAAGGCGCCGACGAAGCCGTACTCTTTGACGCAGCGTTCGAGTTCCTTAACCGCAGTCGGTACATCCTGTAATGCGACGACGGCCACGCCTTTCAGGCGCTCGGGCGGCGAGCGCAGTATTCGTGCAGCCAATCGTGATAAGCGCGCGTCATCGCCACGGCCATCGCGGCATCGATCACTTGCGGCAAGGCGAGAATGCCGCTGGGAAAATTCACCGCGACGTCGATTCCCTCGGCGTCCATGTCCTTCAAGCGCTCGACCGGATCGCGCCCGCCGGGCCGGCGCCGCTCGGGTTGATCGCCGGCGCCGCTGCCGCGCCAACGGCCGAAACGGCGCGGGATAAATTCGCCGTCCACCATCAGCCGGGTGCGACCGAAGTTATCCGGTACGCGTCGCGGACGGCGATCGTAAAGCGCGCCGCGCTCGAAATATTTGTCCCAGATATCCGGCGGTAACATGATATGGCCATCAGCATCGATTATCATCGAAGATTTCTCCTCAGCTTTGCGTTAACAAATATATAAGAATGGACGGCGAAAAGTGTCAACCCGTGCGGTGCTCGCAGTGAGAATAAGATTATAGTAAACAAAGAAAAGTCGCGGGTAGGCCAATGACAGCGGAAAATTTACAGTCTGCGAAGCACAAGCATCGAGTTTGCTTCTTATCTCTATCTCGCGGTGCTGATCATGATCACGCCGAGTTTAGTTCCGGCTCAGGATAATTCCCGTCTTTCGCAGCTGTTGGACGGCGCGAAGAAGGAAGGCTCGCTTTCGATCTATGGCTCATTTACCGGCCAACTGCAGGTGCGCACCGAAGGGCGAAAGTTTTTAGGTCGGTTTAAAGAAAAGTATCCGTTCATCGATCTTCAGTTCGTAAACGTCAACGGCACAAGAGTGATGCAGCGCGTTTCTACGGAATATCGCGCCGGACGGTACATCGCAGACGTGATCGCGACCAGCGCGCTGTATGTTTATCCGCTGGTAAAAGCCGGACTGTTCGGCCGCTATATCTCGCCTGAGCGCGACGCCATACCTGCCAATCTGAAAGACACGGAAGGCTACTGGACGAGCTGGTTCGTGCCGCTCTACAGCCTGGCATACAATACCCGAATGATTGCAGTGCAGGAGGTGCCGAAGGGATTCGATGATCTGTTGGCGCCAAAATGGAAAGGCAAGAAGATCGGCGTCGACGAGGGCAACACGCTTAAGTGGTTCATGACCCATGCCGCGCGTGTCGGCAAAGAGAAAGCGACTGCGTACATACAACGGCTCGCCGCCCAGGATACGTTTTACAAAGCCGGCAGCTCGACTTTGTCGGTCGAACTATTGAGCGCCGGCGAGTTTCCGATCTTGCATGCGGCAACGGTGCATTCGATCTTGGAAGCGCAACATAAGCGCGCGCCGGTGGCATGGGTGCGCACCAAAGAGCCGCACTACGCGATCCCCGCTCTGATCGGAATGACCGCCCGCGCGGCACATCCCAACGCGGCGAAGTTGTATATCGATTTCGTCCTGTCCGAGGAGGGGCAGACACTTTTGAGCCCAGTGGCCGAAGTGCCGGCGCGGCAAGGCGTTGCAACAACTCCTGCGGGACTGCTTACCGGCATGGATTTATATCCAGTCCGGCCGGAAGCGTTCGAAAGATTCAACGAATATCAGCAAATTTTGCGAAACATCTACGGCGCGTCGTGATCCGTCTTCGATCCGAGCACATCCAAATACTTTAACCCCGACGCGGTGTTGAAAATCACGACCTCGTCAGACGGTTTGATCCATTGACGCACGATCAAACGGCGCAGGGCGGCGATGCAGGCTGCGCCTTCGGGACAGAAGAAGATGCCTTCGGTTTTGCCGGCGTGGGGAATTTCCGCCAGCATTTCGTCGTCGCTGACGCTCAATGCGGTGCCGTGGCTGTCGCGGATCGCTCTTAACATCAAAAAATCTGCGACCGCTTGCGGCACGCGCAAGCCGGAGGCGATCGTTTTCGCGTTCTGCCACGGTTCTGCCGTCGGTTTGTTTTCGTCGAAGGCTTTGACGATCGGCGCGCAACCGCTGGCTTGAACCGACACCATACGCGGGCGCTTGTCATTGATCCAACCCAATGCCTCGAGTTCATCGAATGCTTTCCACATGCCGATGAGGCCGGTGCCGCCGCCGGTGGGGTAGATGATCACGTCGGGAAGGTGCCAATCGAGCTGCTCGGCGATCTCGTATCCCATGGTTTTTTTGCCTTCGACTCGATACGGCTCTTTCAGCGTCGAGAGATCGAACCAGCCTTCGACGCTTTTCCGCTCGGCGATGATCCTGCCGCAATCATTGATCAGGCCGTCGACCAAGGTGAGCTTAGCTCCGTATTTTTGGACTTCCACCTGATTGGCGCTCGGGGTGTCGTGCGGCATGAATACATGGGCCTCTATGCCGGCACGGGCCGCATAGGCGGCGAATGAACCGCCGGCATTCCCAGCCGACGGGATAGCGGCCTTCTTAACGCCGAGTTCTTTGGCGCGCGAGATGGCGACAGCTAAGCCGCGGTCCTTAAACGAAGCGGTGGGATTTTGCCCTTCGTCTTTGATCCAGAGTTTTTGCAGGTTAAACTCGCGGCCGAGATTGGCGGCGCGCAGGAGCGGCGTGAAGCCTTCGCCGAGTGTGCTCAGGTGCGTATCATCTTGTAACGGCAAAAGCTCGCGATAGCGCCAAAGCGATGGTACTCGGCCGGCGAGAGAAGTTTTTGGAAATGCCGTTTTTGCTGCTGGCAGATCGTAGCGAACCAGGAGAGGTGACCCGCAAGGACAGAGGTTTAAGAGTTCGGACAGCGCGAAGCTTTTTTGGCAGCGCGCGCAGACAATTTCCTGCGCGAAGGACATGGCGGATTGTTCTGAAGAAATGCGCATCGCAGAGACACCGAGATCGCGGAGTTCGGAGAATTTTTTTGATCAAGAACTCTTTGCTCTGCGTCCCTCAGCGCCTCCGCGGTGCAATCTCGAAGCCGTTATGACAGCCCGTACAACGCGGCGGCGTTGTCGCGCAGCACTTTTTTCTTTATCTCGGGAGCGAGGTGCGCCGAGTCTTTCTCGATGACTTCTTTGGAGAACGGCCAGGTGCTGTCGGGGTGCGGATAATCCGAGCCCCACATGATGTGACCGTCGCCGAAAAATTCAACCAGATGCAATCCGACCAAGTCGGTTTGATAGGTCGCCCAAACTTGCCGTTTGAAGATTTCACTCGGCATAGACTTCAGTGGGATTTCCGTGGCTTTACGGCGCTCGAATTGCCGCTTGTAGCGATAGTCCATCTCCTGCACGACGAACGGGATCCAGCCGATGGCCGATTCGGCGAGGCAGAATTTCAATTTGGGATGGCGCTCCAGCGTGCCGAAGTTGAACATGTTCACGAACGGATTGAAAAAAGACGTGGCGCCGTTGCTCAGTCCCATGTCGAAGACGCCTTGGCGCTCGCCGGGCTTGATCGCGTCGATGGTCGCGCGCACGGTTCCCGACTGGGTGCTGCCGCCGACGTGGTACGATACGACGATGCCGGCGTCCTCGGCGGCGTCCCAGAAAATGTCCCAAGGCTTCAAGTTCATTTCGAGGGTGACATCGTTGACCAAGAAGTTGGCTTCCTTGAAACCCAATTTGGCGACGCGGATGACTTCATCTCTGGCGGCTGCCGCGTCGACCGAAGAGAGCATGGCGACCGGGAAAAAGCGCTTCGGCGCAGTCTTGCCAAAGTCCAACGCCCAGTCGTTGTAGGCTTGGACGCAAGCGTTTCTGAGTTCCGGCGCGCCCACCTGCATGGCGATGATCGGCGGAAACATAAGCGAAGCCTCGACGCCGTCGCGGTCCATGTCGACCAATCGTTTCGCTGTCGTGGTTGGACGGTGCGCTTCGCCGACACCGCCGCGATCGAGAGCGAGCCGGGTGCGATTCTGCCGCGCAAACCAGCGCTCGCCGCGATAGTCTGCCCAAGTCTCGCCGTCGCAGACCCAGTATTCGCCCTTCTCGCCGCGGTCTTCGACGTGCGGCGCGCGCTCGCGCAACCCACTCGGCAAACGCTCGGTCCACAAGTCTCTCGGCAAATATCCCAAGTCAATGTGATCGTCGGCGGAAATCGCTTTGTAGTCCACGGTCATCTCCTCTTGGTTTGCGTAGAATGAATTTCAATCGATTACCGTGATTTTTCCGCCATTCGCAGGCGAGTGTCAAGCAGGCGGCGGCAGCGGTGCAGACAAGGTTGTGGGTGTTCCCAACGCAGGGAGAAAATCTCGATTGCGACGTGAGGGGTGTAAAAACCTTCTGTGACTTCACGCTACGGCGAGCGCTTGGTAGTGCCCGCCCTTGGAGATCGGCGCCAAGCCGCTGATGATGCGGCTCCAGCTCTCACCGGCGTCATCACTGCAATAAACATCGCCGGCGGTAGTCGCGGCGAAAAGCGAAACGGACTCGCCCCAGTCTTCCAAGCAAAGCGCTTCGATGCTCGCCTGCATCCGTTCAGGCAATCCGTTCTGCAACATCTCCCAGCTCCGCCCGCCGTCTGTACTGCGCGAGATTTTCGCGCCGGCATAGTGAGTTTTCATCCAGGTACCGGGACCGGCATCGGCGGCACCCAGGAACATCAACTCCGGTTTTCTCGGATGAATGACGATGCCGTCCGGGTAACCCGCGATTGGCGAAGGTCGCGAAACCCATTCTTCAAAGCTAGCGCCGCCGTCCGAACTGACAAACAGTCCATGGCCGGTGACGACGTACAAACGATTCGGGTCTTGTGGATGGATCGCCAAGCGATGCACGTCCTCGTAAACTCCTTCGATCTGCGCCCAGGTTTCGCCGCCGTCGCGGCTGCGCAGCAAAGCGCCAACTTCGATGCAGGCGTACACGGTCTTTGGATCGCTGGGATGAAAGGTGATGTTTTTGGTGTGGGCGATGTGCGGCGGCACCGGAAACTTCCACTTCGGAACACTTGGCACCGAGCGCATGTGCGGCAATTCGCGCCAATTGAGGCCGAGATCATCGCTACAAAATATGTGCGCCGGTTCCGTGCCTAAGTACAATCGCGTGGCGCCGTCGTGCGGAATGGCACTCAGACTGTAGACATCGTGCTCGGTTAAGCCGTTATCTCGGCGCTCCCAAGTCTCGCCGTTATCTCCAGTAACTTGCAGCGAGCCGTGAAACGCGCCGACAAATGTGAGCCCGCTTTTAGGCTCGGTCACGATTGCGCTGATATGCTTGTCTTCAAGCAGGCGACGCGATACGCGCCATTCCGTGCCGCCGGTTGCGCGTTCGATGACGACGATGCCTTCTTTGGTACCGACCCATACTTCCTCAGAGCGGGACGGCGATGAGTAGATCGTGGTTCCGCCGTGGGAAAGCCCTAATGCCATGTCTCGCCTCCAAAAACGTACGTCGCTGTCTAGCTTCCTTGGCTTAGCGCCTCGGGTTCTTTCAGTACATGCTCGATCAGCCGCTTTAACTCTTCGTACGGCTGCGCGCCGACCATTAAATATTTCCCTGCGAGGAATGTCGGCACGGCGTTGACGCCGAACGACGCGCAGCGGCGCCAGTCCTCGTCGACGGCGTCTTTGTATTTGCGGCTGAGCAACACGTCCGTCGCTTCGTCCGCCGGCAAGTCGTTTTCTTCGGCGATCTTGGCGAGCACGTCGGCCTTGCCGATGTTTTTCACGTCGACGAAGTAGGCGCGGAACAACGCGTTGGTAACTTCTTCGGCTTTGCCTTTGGTCTCAGCCCACTTGGCGAGTTCTTGGGCGAGGCGGCTGTTATACGACATGTTGCGTTCGGCGTTGAACGGCAAACCTTCGCGCTCCATGTTGACTTTCATTCTGCCGTTGCGCGCGATGATCTCGGGGCCGCGCACGCTGCCTTCTTCCGGTGTCTCCGGATGAAGCGGGAAGTTGGTAAACTTTATTCCTAGACCGTAATCGTTTTTGAGTTTCTCGACACGCCCGGTGACGAGGTAGCACCAGGGTCAGACGAAGTCGGAAAAGACTTCCAAGATTAAGGGTTCGGACATAAATTCCTCCAGTTCAAATCGTTCAATACGATCAATCCGTTCAACAGTTCACTCGGATTCTATGGTTGTTGATCGGCGGAAGTCAAAGGCTTTGAGCCGGTTAATTTGACTTTGTAGCAACGGCTCGGATAGTTTCAATGCGATGCCATTCTTGTAAATCGGCGACTATGTTCATCACTACAAAGTTGAAGGGGCAAAGGAGAAGCCGGCGCTGATCTTCGCTAACTGGCTCGGCAGGTAGCGATCTTTGCTTGACATGTGCGCATATGCCTTGCGTCGAGCATGCCGGTTGCGCGCGCCGAACGGATGATGCGATTTTTTCGGGAGGTGCAAATTGTCTGACGATCTTTTCGATAAAGGCATGGCAGTGCGCAAAGCGGTGCTCGGCGCTGAATACGTCGCGCGCGCGGAAGCGAACAAGACCGAGTTCGACGCCGACTGGCAGCATTACGTGACCGAGCACGCTTGGGGCGCGGTGTGGACGCGGCCGGGACTGGAAAAACGAATCCGCAGCATGCTGACGATCGCCATGCTCGCGTCATTGGGCCGACTTGAAGAGCTCGGCGCGCATATCCGAGCGACGCGTAACACCGGTGTGACCCAGGACGAAGTCAAAGAAGTGCTGCTGCAAGTGGCCGTCTATGCCGGCGCGCCGGCGGCGAACTCGGCGTTCGCCATTGCCAAGCGGGTTTACAAAGAGATGGAAAGCGAAAGCAAATAGATTCAGAGGGCGCGACATCATGCAGATCCCCGAATATAACCCGCGCGACTGGCGATCCCATCCACCGTATAGTTTCAAAGCTTACGGTTCTTCGATCAAACGCGGGCCACTCAAGAAGCTCGTGCCGATCCAGCAAACTTTGTCCGAGGTCACCGGCCCGCTTTTTAGCGGGATTAAGCTGGACGCGGGCGAGGACGATCTCACGCGCATCGCCGGCAGCGCCGAGGAGGCATTGGGCGAACGCATCATCGTCGTCGGCCGGGTTTTGGATGAAGACGATAAACCCGTCCCTAACACGCTCATCGAGATCTGGCAGGCCAATGCGGCTGGACGCTATCGTCATCCCGTCGATCAACATAACGCGCCGCTCGATCCCAACTTCACGGGCGCCGGGCGTTGCCTGACCAACGATCGGGGCGAATACCGTTATCTCACGATAAAACCTGGGGCGTATCCTTGGTTGAACCATCCCAACGCGTGGCGGCCGGCGCACATCCATCTTTCGCTATTCGGTCCGAGCTTCGTCACGCGTCTGGTGACGCAATTTTTTTTTCCGGGGGATCCTTTGATTGCGCTCGATCCGATTTTAAATTCAGTGCCGACCAAGAGCGGGCGAGAGCGGCTGATGTCAAGCTACGCGCATGACGTGAGCGAGCCGGAATTCGCGTTGGGCTACCGCTTCGACATCGTGCTGCGCGGCCGCAAGGCGACTCCATTCGAAGGACCCCGATGAGCAAGCAAACACCCTCGCAAACCGTCGGTCCGTTTTACGCCATCGGACTGACGCGCACGCCGATGCACGTTATGGCTACCGACGAAACGCAGGGCCAACGGATTCTCATCGAAGGACAGGTTTTCGACGGCGATGGTGTGGCGATTCCCGATGTCATGGTGGAGTTATGGCAAGCCAACGCTTACGGCCGCTATAATCACCCGGACGATAAACAAGAAAAGCCGTTGGACCCGAAGTTCACCGGCTGGGGCCGATCGGGCACAGACGATAAGTGTTTTTACCGGTTCGAGACCATCAAGCCGGGACCGATTCCAGGAGCGAATGACACGGTGCAAGCGCCGCATATCAACACCGTCGTTTTCGCGCGCGGTATGTTGGTACACGCCTACACGCGAATTTACTTCAGCGACGAGCCGGCGAACGACAGTGATCCGGTGTTGCAATCGATCAAGAACAAAGCGCGGCGCAAAACTCTGATCGCGGCGGGTGGCGACCGAGACGGCAAAACGGTTTACCGTTTCGACATTCGGCTGCAAGGCGAAAACGAGACTGTTTTCTTCGATATGTGAGGAAAGCATGTTTGGAGTGTTGCAGTAGTGGAGTTAGGGAGTTCGGAAAACGGCGGGTCGCTTGTCAGTGTAATGTTAGTGGCTTTCGTGAGCCGTCTTTCTGGCATTTCGACCAAAGGGAGAAATCTTTCTCGTATACGGTAGGTTGATATCATGGCAACGGAAGAAAGATTCCTCACGTTCGTTCGGAATGACAGAATAGGACAGCCACCAGTTGTCGATAAGCCCGAACCAACAGTATGACTACGCCTCTGGATTCGGCTATTTTTGCACCGCTGTTCAACGACGAGGAAGTTTCGAACTTACTCAGCGACGCGGCATTCGTTAACGCGTTAGTCGAAGTGGAAGTCGCGCTGGCGCGGGCAGAGGCGAGAGTCGGCGTGATTCCGGCAAGCGCGGCAGATGCCATCGGCAAAGTAACGGCGGATCGCGTCGACATCGCGGCGCTCACTAGCGGCACGATTCGCTCCGGTTTTCCGATCATCGCTTTGGTTCAAGAGCTGCGTAAACAAGTCAGTGCCGATGCCGCGCCGTTCGTTCACTGGGGTGCGACGACGCAGGACATCATGGACACGGCGTGCGTGTTGCAGTGGCGCGCGACGATTAAGCTGATGCGCGAGCGCATCGGCGCGATCGCTCGCGACTTGAGCGTGCTCGCCGATAAACATCGCGCCACCGTGCTTGCCGGACGGACGCATGGCCAACAGGCTTTGCCGATTACATTCGGTCTAAAAGTCGCGGGTTGGTTGGCGCCGCTAATTCGTCATCGCGAGCGGCTAGACGAAATCGAGCGCCGTTTGCTGGTCGCGCAGTTCGGCGGCGCCGCGGGCACATTGGCCGCGCTTGGTGATAAAGGTTTGGCCGTGACAAGCGAATTTGCCAAGGAATTGGACTTGGGCTTACCGGCGATGCCGTGGCATGGGCAGCGCGATAGTTTGGTTGAGTTCGCCGGCTGGCTGAGTCTCGTCACCGGCTCACTCGGCAAGATGGCGCAGGATATTATTCTCATGGCTCAGACTGAAGTCGGCGAAATCGGCGAGTCAGGTGAAGCTGGGCGCGGCGGTAGCAGCACGATGCCGCAGAAGTCCAATCCAATTACCAGTGAGTTGATCGTCGCGGTGGCGCGAATGAACGCGTCATTGCTGGCGGCATTGCACAACGCGCAGATTCAAGAACACGAGCGCGCGACCCATGGCTGGCAGGTGGAATGGCTGACCTTGCCGCAGATGATCATGCTCACCGGCGGCGCGCTCAAACACGCCGCGTATCTGGCGCAGAATCTACAAGTCGATGGTGCGGCGATGTTGTCGAATATTAAGCGCGCTCACGACGTCATCCTCGCCGAGGCGGCGGTGTTTGCTTTGGCCAAAGCGATGACGCGGGCGCAGGCGGAGGAATTGGTAAAGCAGGCGTGCGCTATCGCGTTAAGCGAAAACCAACCGCTCATCGAAGTCGTTAGGAATCTCGCTGGCGATTCGGTTAAGGCCGGGACCGTGGATTGGGAAGCATTGGCAAAGCCGGAAAATTATCTTGGCGAGACGAAAAAAATTATCGAGCAGGTGCTCAAGAGCGCTGAAAAGTTTTTGTCCTGAGAAAACTTCACACAAGACGTTATGAACAATTCGCAAAAAGCCGATAAACTCGTCTCCATGCGGGAAGCCATCGCTGACTACGTCAACGACGGCTGCTCGCTGGCGATCGAGGGATTCACCGGATTCATTTCGTTCGCGGCAGGCCACGAGATCATTCGCCAAAAGCGGCGCGATCTCACTTTGATCCGCATGACGCCGGACCTGATCTACGATCAGATGATCGCCGCCGGCACGGCGAGGAAATTGATCTTCAGCTACACGGGCAATCCCGGTGTCGGCTCGCTTTACTGCATCCGCCGCGCGGTGGAAAAATCCATTCCTTGCCCGCTGGAGTGGGAGGAGTATTCCCACTATGGGTTGGTTGGGCGATATGCGGCTGGGGCGTCGCAGGCGCCATTTTTTCCGCTGCGCAGTTATGTCGGCTCGGAAATGCTGGCGGTCAACCCGCTGATCAAATTGATCGACGATCCCTACGGCACCGGCAAGATCGCGGTGGTGCCGCCAATCAATCCCGACGTCGCTATTCTGCACGCGCAGCGCGCGGACCGGCGCGGCAACACCCAATTGTGGGGACTGCTCGGCATGCAAAAAGAAGTGGCGTTTGCCGCCAAGCATGTGATCATCGTGGTGGAAGAAATCGTCGATGAAGCCGTGATTCGCGCCGATCCCAACCGCACCTTGATTCCCGGCCTGATCGTCGATGCCGTGGTGCACGAGCCTTACGGCGCACATCCCTCTTATGTCCAGGGTTATTACGACCGAGACAACGAGTCTTATCTTACCTGGGACAAGCTTTCTCAGGATCACGGCGCGGTCCTGGCCTGGCTCGATGAATGGGTTTATGGCCTGGAAAATCACGCCGCCTACGTGCGGAAACTCGGTCAAGATTATTTCGACAGGCTCAAGCCCGAGCCTTTGCTGGCGCCTTCGGTCGACTATGGGAGGTATCGATGAGCGAAGTCACCTACAGCGATTCCGAGATGATGATCGCGGTGGCGGCGCGCATGTTGAAAGGAGCGCGCACGGTCTTCGTCGGCGTCGGTCTGCCGAATGTCGCCTGCAACCTCGCGCGCTACACGGTCGCGCCTGACTTGGAGTTGATCTACGAATCCGGCGTCTACGGTGCCCGTCCCGAGCGGCTGCCGCTTTCCATCGGCGATCCAACTTTAGTGAGCGGCGCGACGTCGGTGGTCTCCATGGCAGATCTGTTCGGCTTGTACTTGCAAAGGGGCCTGGTCGAGATCGCACTCCTCGGCGGCGCCCAGATCGACCGATACGGCAATCTAAACTCCACCGTCATCGGCGACTATGCAAAACCGAAAACGCGCCTGCCGGGAAGCGGCGGCGCTTTAGAAATCGCCACCAACGCGCAACGCACGTTCATGATCATGCGTCTCAAGCGCCGTGCGTTTGTCGGCAAGCTCGATTTTCTCACCAGCCCGGGCCACTTGACCGGCGGCGACAGCCGCGCTCGGCTCGGCTTGCCCGGCGGCGGGCCCGAACTGGTGATCACCGACAAAGCGATTTTGAACTTTGCCAACCCTGAGCGCGAAATGCAGTTGAGCGAGCTCTACCCGGGCGTTACGGCGAAGGATGTGCAGGCGGAAGTGGGTTGGCCTCTAAGGGAGGCCGAGATAATCCAACAAACCGCAGCACCGAGCGGTGAAGAGCTGCATTTGATCCGCGACGAAGTCGATCCCCACGCGATGTATCGTTAAGAACGAAAACTACCCGTGCTAAAAAAGATTAGACACTCGCCAAATTTGTCAATCCGTTCGTTCGCAGCTGCCGTTCCTTTCTAACCGATCTGAGAACACGGTTCATTTACATTTTTTCGATCCTTTGACCAGCCTTATTTATTATGATTGTCTAACCCGAACAATTCTTTTGTTCTCGTATCCCGCTCGAAGGACATCCATGAATCAAGAACAAGGAGTTTTCACTTAAAAATATTTTGCTGGGAAAGCCGAAGGATCCTCTCGATCCGAAAGTGTTTCACCAGATTTCTCTAGTCGCGTTTCTCGCCTGGGTTGGGCTTGGCGCCGACGGCTTGAGCTCCTCGGCTTATGGTCCGGAAGAAGCGTATCTCGCGCTGGGGCAACATTTTTATCTCGCTTTGCCGCTGGCAATTCTGACGGCCGTTACGGTTTTTATTATCTCCGCGAGCTATTCGCAGATTATCGAACTCTTCCCGACCGGTGGCGGCGGCTACTTGGTGGCAACCAAATTGCTCGGCGCGCGCGCCGGATTGGTGTCGGGCTCGGCGCTGGTCGTCGATTACATGTTGACGATCACGATCTCCATCGCCAGCAGCGCCGATGCATTGTTTAGTTTTCTGCCCGGCGGGTGGCAGCCGTACAAACTTATTTTCGAAGTCCTGCTGATTTTTGGCCTGATTTTTCTCAACCTGCGCGGCGTCAGAGAGTCGGTGATATTTCTGTTGCCGATTTTCTTGCTGTTCATCGTCATGCACATCGTCGTGATCACGATGGGCGTGGTGCCGCACGCGGCGGACATGCCGGCGCTGGTTGCGAACTCGTACCAAGAAGTTAACCGCGATGTACACCGGGCTTGGCCTGCTCGCCACGATGGCGATTCTGCTCCACGCTTATAGCTTGGGCGGCGGCACTTATACCGGCATCGAGGCGGTCAGCAACGGCCTGCAGATCTTACGCGAGCCGCGAGTGGTGACCGGTAAGAAGACCATGCTTTACATGGCGACTTCGCTGGCCTTTACGGCCGGCGGCATTTTGCTTTGCTATTTGCTCAATCGGGTCATGCATGAGCCCGGAAAAACGCTCAACGCGAGTTTATTTGCAACGATCTATGGCGCGTTTTTTGGCGGCGATTCAACGACCACGGCAACGTTGGTGATCGTCACTTTGATTACCGAAGCGGCGCTGTTGATCGTGGCGGCACAGGCCGGCTTTCTCGACGGTCCCCGAGTGTTGTCGAATATGTCTCTCGACTCCTGGGCGCCGCATCGTTTGTCCCACTTGAGCGATCAATTGGTAACCCGCAACGGCGTCTGGTTCATGGGCATCGCTTCGCTCGCGTTTCTTATTTATAGCCATGGAGCAGTGAAGCTCCTCGTGGTCATGTACAGCATCAACGTTTTTCTGACCTTTACCCTGTCTCAGCTGGGCATGTGCCGCCACTGGTGGGAGGTGCGAAGAACTGCTGAGCCGTGGAAACTTAAACTCGCCGTTAACGGTCTGGGTTTACTCTCCACCAGTACGATTCTTTGTCGTGACGGTCACGACCAAATTTGCCGAAGGCGGTTGGGTGACTATCATAGTCACGCTCGTCTTCGTTTTGATTTGCCAGGCGGTGCGTTGGCATTACGATCGGGTTAAGTTGGCGCTTAAAAGCCTTGATGACACGCTTCTCGGGAATTCCATTCCAGCCGGACCTCAAGGCCGCCGCACCGGCAAAAAATGCCAACGCTCCCACCGCGGTGCTCATCGTGCGCGATTTCGACGGTATCGGCATCCATACGTTGCTCAATATCCAACGGCTGTTTCCCAATCACTTTCGCAACATTATTTTCATATCCGTCGGGGTCATCGATACCGGCCAGTTCAAAGGCCACGCGGAAATTGAAAATCTCAAACGGAAAAAAGAAGAAGATCTCAAGAGCTATGTCGATTTCGCAACCTGTCTCGGTTGGTATGCCGAGTACCGGTACGAGTTAGGGGTCGATCTGATCGAAGAGCTCGAACAGCTCTGCGAAGCGGTGGCCAAAGAGTTTCCGCGCTCGATTTTTTTCAGTGGCAAGCTGGTATTCCAGGAAGAAAATCTTTTTACCCGCCTTTTGCATAACCATACCCCGTTTACTTTGCAGCAAAAGCTGCAATTCGCCGGCCGGGACATGATGATTTTGCCGATCCGAGTGTTTGGCAGTCAGAATGTTTCGCCGCAGCCGGCGGCGTGAGGCTTGAGTTTTCGCTACTACGCGGGGGGCATCGATTAAGGCGGAATACATGCAGAAAAAGAAATAGGATATTAAGACAATTGCCGCTATAATCCCTCGCCAATGAGCCAAGTTCTCATTCAACAATACCTGAACCAGCTCCAAGACCTACGCAAGGTTTCGGGAACGCACCGCGAATCCGTCGTCCGCGAAGCCTTCAAAGACCTCCTCAAGGGCTGGGCGCGCTCGCGCGATCTGATCTTCGTCCCCGAATACGAGATCGCCACGCCCGCCAAAGATCGCCGCTACGTCGACGGCGCGCTGGTTCATAAGCTACGCGTGCCTTTCGGCTACTGGGAGGCCAAGGACGAAAAGGACGATCTCGACGCCGAGATCGAGCTCAAGAAACGCCGCGGCTATCCGCAGGACAACATCATCTTCGAGGATTCAACCGAGCGGTTTTAGTTCAGGAGAAAGCACGAGGTTTACCGTTGCGCGGTCGATGACGTCAAAGACCTGGAAAAGTTACTCAATCTCTTCTTCGACTACGAGCGCACCGAGATTACCGAGTTTCGCAAAGCGGTCGAGCAGTTCAAGACCGACCTGCCGATGGTGCTGGAAGCGCTGCGCTCGATGATCGAGCGCGCTCACAAGCGCGAGCCGGATTTCAGAAAAGCGGCGGAAGAGTTTCTCAAGCACGCCCAGGAGGCGATCAATCCGAGCCTCACCGAAGCCGACGTGCGCGAGATGCTGATCCAGCACATTCTCACCGAGGACGTTTTCACCGCCGTCTTTCCCGGCACGCCGTTTCATTAGGATAACAACGTCGCCCGCGAGCTTTACAAGCTGGAGGCGACTTTCTTCAAGGGCGATACCAAATACCAAACGCTGAAGGGCATGGCGCCCTACTACGCCGCCATCCGCGCCGCCGCCGCGCAGATCGGCACGCACCACGAGAAGCAAACGTTTCTGAAAGTCATCTACGAGAACTTCTACAAGGTCTACAATCCCAAAGCCGCCGACCGTCTCGGCGTTATCTACACGCCGAACGAGATCGTGCGCTTCATGATCGAGAGCGCCGACTATCTTTGCGAAAAGCACTTCGGCCGCAATCTCATCGACAAAGACGTAGAAATCCTCGACCCCGCCAGCGGCACCGGCACGTTTATCTGCGAGATGCTGGAACACTTCCGCGGCCAGCCGGCTAAGCTCAAGCACAAATATCTCGAAGAACTGCACGCCAACGAGGTCGCGATCCTGCCGTACTACGTCGCCAACCTGAATATCGAAGCGACCTACGCCGCGATCGCCGGCGAATATCTCGAATATCCAAACCTCTGCTTCGTCGACACGCTCGACAACACCTACGCGCTGCGCAAGTACCGCGGTCACATGGACGATTTGTTTGGCTCGGTGAGCGACGACAACGTCCGTGCGCATTACGCCGCCAGAATAGCCGAAAGATCAGCGTGATCATCGGCAACCCGCCGTACAACGCTAATCAGCTCAACGAGAACGAGAACAACAAAAACCGAGATCGTATCCGGAGATCGACAAGCGGATTAAGGAAACCTACATCGAGAGAGAGCACCGCCCAGAAAACAAAACTCTACGATATGTACGCGCGCTTCTTTCGCTGGGCCAGCGATCGGCTTGACGAAAACGGCATATCTAACGCTTCATTACCAACCGCAGCTTCATTGATAAGCCGTAACTTTGACGGCTTCCGCAAAGGTGGTTGCTAGATGAGTTCAACGAAATCTGGATATGTTGATCTTGGCGGCGACGTGCGAGACGAACCCAAAGCTCTCGGGCACTAAGCACAATGTCTTCGGCATTCAGACCGGAGTCGCGATCAGCTTCATGGTTAAGCGCACCAAAGCTCAAGGGCTGCCGCATTTTTTACGCGCGCCGACCAGAATTCGAGACTGCGGAAGAAAAGCTTGCGTTTCTTGGATCAATGCAAAGCTGCGTGAGCATCGAGCTTCGATGAGATCCGACCAGACACAAAACACAATTGGATCAATCTCACGCAGAACGATTTCGATTCGCTGCTCCCAATCGCGACAAAGAAACCAAAGCGAGCCAAGAAGCACGGCCAGGAGAAGGCTATCTTCAAGCTGTTCTCGCTCGGGTGTCGTAACCAACCGCGACGAATGGGTTTATGACGATACACGCGAGAAGTCTCTTGCAACGAAAATTAACGTTACTTCTGTAAAACATATGAAGCCGAAGCTAACGGTGGAAGTCCGCTGGAAAACGGCAACTGCGGATTTTGTGAACCGATCATCAAGTGGACACAGTGAACTCGAGACACACTTGCGCACGCGGTACACGCCGCTCGTGTTCGACGCCGAATGCATCGTGAGCCAGTGTATCGACCGTTTTGTAACACGATTTACTTACTATCGCTCCATTTATCACTCACCGTTCCTACCAGCTAATCGTTCTTTGTTTCCGGTCTGGATCCAAGAACGTGGCTATTGTCTTCGCTGACCAGGCTCCCAAGACAGCCTTTCACGGTTGGCGCTGTCGATCGTCTGCCGATTTGCACATTTCGTTGCGCGAGCTGCTGGACAGCTTGAATGTCGTTGCCGCTATCGATTGCAAAACGGTGACGACCGTTAGATAACATCACCGATTGGGCTCTCGACCAGTTTCGAAAACACTATGAACCTGATCGGAGCAAGAAAAGCAGTACGATCACCAAAGAAGCGATTTTCCACTACGTGTACGGGGTGCTGCACGATCCGATTTATCGTGAAAAGTACGCGCTCAATCTCAAGCGAGAGTTTCCGCGTATTCCGTTCTACAAAGACTTCTGGCGATGGTCGGAGTGGGGCAAGGAGTTGATGGACCTGCACATCGGCTACGAGTCGGTGGCGCCGGCCAAGCTCAAGCGAATCGACGTAGCCAGACGAGAAAGCGCGCAAAGCCGGGCTCCCGCCAAAGTGCATTCTGAAAGCCGACAAAGACGGCGGCCGGATCATTGTCGACAGCGAAACGACACTAACCGGCATCCCGCCCGAAGCTTGGGATTACAGACTCGGCAACCGCTCCGCGCTCGAATGGATTCTCGACCAGTACAAAGAAAAGAAACCCAAAGACCCAACCATCCGCGAGAAGTTCAACACCTACCGCTTCGCCGATTACAAAGAGAAAGTAATTGACTTGCTGATGCGCGTGACGACGGTGAGTGTGCGGACGATCGCCATCGTCAATGCAATGAAGGAAGCGCCTCGATAGCATGGTGCGAAGAACTAAGTCTTGCTTGTCCATGGACAAAAGCACATCTGCCCTCGGTCGTAAGCCCGCAGAATTGCGGCGTTCACATATCCTTCCCAACGCCTTGTTTCGTAGGATAAAGCGACGAAGCTTCTGGAAAGCTCGTTAGCTTCGATGATTTAAAGAATACACCCGTCGAGCACAGCATCGAAAGTTGGTGGCAATATCTTCTTTGTGGTGACTGCGAAGGCATTATCTCTGGCTATGAAAAATACGGTCTCGAAATTCTGCGACGAGGAACGCCTACTGGAGTAGAGGATAATCATGGCCGCGGTATTACGCTGAAGAACTTAAATTACGCAACGTTTAAATTATTCGTTACATCGTTGCTTTGGCGGGCCGGTGTTTCCGATCTTGACGTCTTCGCGAAGGTCGCTCTTCCTGGCCCATCGGCGGAAGAGGCTAGACGTTCACTGTTTTCCGGCAAGCTGCTAGGTGCATTCAAGCTTGGTTGCAAAATAATACGCCTCTGTGATCCAACTCCCGAGCAACACGGCGGGTTTACTGCTAGGCACCTGGAGCAATTAATCATTTCTCCGATAACGCGCGTTCGAAGTCGCTATGTGTCTTTTATATTTATGGTGAACGGCTATCTGCTGGAATTTTTCGTCCCATTTATACCTCATAGTGATTCTGGACAGCAGGGAATTCTGAAGAAAAGCACCGACCTCTACATACCGGAGGAGAATATATTTAAAATTGAGGAGCTGGTTGGAATTATGGTGTCAGGTTATCGAAAGGCTAAGCTGGGGATGGTTACGTTTGAAAAATAACCGATTGAAATTCGCGTGGGCAAACTTGTTCTACTAATCAGTCGGTAAACTACAATGGAAACAAAAGATGATCACCTCCTCGCTCTTGGCCGCATGACCGTCGAATATTCAAAGCTGGAGATGGGCGAAGTCGCCCATTCTACCTCTGTGCATTTTAATCCTATGGTATCGAGCAGGTGTTTTCTGGTCATAGACTACGATGGCGAGCGCTAGCTCGGTTCTTTGATGTTTGACGAATCACTCTTTCTGCAAGCTAGTAGGCCAGCTTCTCGCTTTCCATTTGAAACGGCCCATCGAAGAAATTAGCCACTTGGACTTATCGCATCTGCTTTAGTTATTCGCTAGCAGATACCGCCAAGATCGCTAAAAGATTGATTCGCTGCTATAAGTTTTGGTTATGGTTGTACTCGTAAAAATGCCGTTAGACATCTATAAAGATTTTCTGGGTAGGTTCCCGTTATCAACACGTGGTTATACCGTCCTGACAACTTCAAAGAGATCGACCACGGTTAATTCCTCTATTGTAGAAATGCTCTGCGAAATTGACGACGCGAAACTCATCCTTGAACGCGCAAACCAATTCTATCCCCAAGCGGCTCCCTACATAGAGAAAGCGCTAATTTCGGTAATCGGCGGCGAATATCGAAAAACCAAGACTGGTGATACTTGGCACCGCTTCTCGGCTTGCTCTCAGTGGCCAATGAACGATTACGTCTCGACCCAAGTCCCGCCGGATAATTCCGCGATTTGTAATGAATGCATTGTCAGAAAACAGCTTGGGGAGTTCTAAGCCTTATTTCATTTCCTTTATCCCGCGTTCTTGAATCGCCTGGATTGAAGACGAACTGCCACCCATCTTCGCTATGCCACTCAGTGATCGGTCGCATTGGGCGGTGATCAATCGTGCGCGCAAATTCGAGTCAAACTGAACCATTACTCATCGAGGTGCTTCTCATGCCGTGACAGATCTTATATATCTGAAGCCGTGTCAGAAACCGTAACAGCGCACGATGATCACTTAAAAGTAGTGCCGCTTGACCCTACGGTACGCGCGTTAGGCGTGGTTTCGCTGCTCAACGATTTCTCCAGTGAAGTTGCCGTACGCACGTTGCCGCTTTTTCTCGCCAACGTTTTGGGCGTCAGGATCGGAATCATCGGCCTCATCGAGGGAATTGCTGAGAGCACCGCGAGTCTTCTGAAACTTGCCTCAGGATACCTTGCCGACCGCACCGGCCGTAAGAAAGCCTTGGCCCTGTGGGGTTATGGTTTTTCCAACCTTACCAAACCGCTTCTCTTCCTCGCCACATCCTGGAGCCTCGTGCTTGCCGTGCGTTTTCTCGATCGGATCGGTAAAGGCATCCGCTCGGCGCCGCGCGATGCTTTGATCGCCGACATCACACCGCCGGAGTTACGCGGCCGGGCATTTGGTTTTAACAAAGCGATGGACAAAACCGGCGGCTTTCTCGGCCTTATCGTGGCTGCCGCCGTGCTTTACCTGACGCAGCAAGACACGCTCACCCTTACGCGAGAGAGTTATCGAATGGCTTGTGCTTCTTGCGGTGTTGCCTGGTTTGGCGGCGATCGGTGTGATGGCCTGGTGGGTGGAGGAACGACCCAGAGGCTCCCACCAAAAGCTCTCCGGCTTTGATCTGGTCTGAAATGGACGGCCGGTTCTGGGCTTTCATTGCCGTCCTGACTTTATTCATGCTCGGCAACTCGAGCGATGCTTTCCTGATGCTCCGAGCCCAGACAGTGGGGTTTTCCACCATTGAAATATTTCTGGTCGTCGCCGCATTCAGCTTAGTCGTCGCTCTGACCTCGACAAAGGGAGGCACGCTTTCTGATACTTTTGGCAGGCGCGGATTAATAATTGCCGGCTGGCTGATCTATGCAGTGATCTATCTCGGCTTTGCCTTCGCGTCGGAACGTTGGCACATATGGGTTCTTTATGCAGGGTACGGCCTTTACTACGGCGCCTTTCTCGGCGCCTCCAGCGCAGTGGTAGCCGACTTAGTGTCCGAGCGCCTTCGCGGCACGGCCTATGGCATTTTCAACGCCGCCTTGGGTGTGGCGGCATTACCGGCGAGCGTTATCGCAGGACTTTTGTGGGACTGGTACGGTCCCGCCGCGCCGTTTCTCTTCGGAGCCGCGCTCGCAGTCCTGGCGACTATCGGTTTGCTGCTGATTCCGCTTCGCCGCTGATGCTGCCGCCGTTGGCGGATTGTCCGTTCCCTCTCACTTTGGCGATTTCAATGGTGGGATGCACGTTAAACACCGGTCTGCTCTGTGCCACTTCTGTAGAAACGAATTTGGACTCTCTCCAGGGTCGCCAATCCCTCTCGAATAGCGTCATCGACTGCGGGAAGAAACGCTTCGATATTTTCTAGGCTGTCAACGATCTCGACAACGATCGGGAGATCAGTCGATAAACGTAGAATCTTCGCTGTGTGAATTCGGCTATGTGCACCAAACCCTTCTAGGCCCCGTAGAACTGTTGCTCCAGCCAGTCCCCGTTCCCTTGCTTTCCGTACGATCCATTCGTAAAGAGCCATACCTTCGTGTTTGTCGCTCTCGCCGATAAAAATCCGCAGCAGAGATCCCTCTTTGGGAAGTACCATATTCACCTCACATGAGACGCGCTAAAGTATTGCCGAACCACACACCCACGAGTCCGAGGATTAGCTGAGCAACTATGTTAACCGCGGCAGCAAGATTTTGAGTGTCGCGCGAGAGCGAAAAGGTTTCGTACGCAAAACGACGAGAAGGTCGTGAATCCTCCAAGCACGCCGATAAAAAGGAATAGGCGGACCTCAGGGCCGAAGACTGAACGATTTTCTGCCAGCCCCGAGAGGAAACCAATCAACAAACAACCCGCGCTGTTGATTACCAATGTTCCATAAGGGAACCAAGCGTTGTTCGATAGGTTATGTACCCAACCGCCAACAGCGTAACGGAGTATAGAGCCAAGAAATCCTCCGGCGCCAACGAGAAAAATCCTCAGCATATGGTCTTAACCCTCGCTGCCTTTGTTATAGACAATAACTCTTACTTGTACACCAGGAGATCAGGTCGTGAATTCACACGGCGCCGAATCCTTCAACTGAATGGCGGTATTCTCTGATGCTCCTGATCAGTTGAATGTCTCTGTCTGTCAACCCAACGGATTCTCTCGTGGCGAATTTGAATCTGCCATTGGCGCGCGCTGTATCGTGCCATCGTGCTGCCATGTAGAAGTATCGGCATTGAGTCTGCGTTTCGCTCGTCACTGCCGTGCGTTGCTTTGTCGACCAGCATGCGTTAACAATTGAGATACGGTCTTTCAAATGTTGGCTTACCCTACATGACAAGAATCATCGTCCGCCGCGCCGGACGTTGTCATACCTGTCTCTTATTGCTGACATTTCTATTGGCTTTTCTTGGCACCATCGATGGGCCCGCCACGAAGTTTGGATCGACGTCTGGCTTTGTCGTTTACAAAACGCCGAAGTTTTAGACGGGGAACATAGCGCACAACCTTCGCCGCTCTGGATCGGATTATTTCCTGAAGATCCTCCACCGGTTCATGCATCTTTCCTGTTGTTCGACTTCAAACAGAACCTTCGTCGCTGGCCAAATGTAGCCGGCGATATCAGCCGCTCGCCGCCTTCTTTTCCGCGGTATAAGACTCCGTTTACTGATTTCTAAAATTTGAATCGTCCGACTGCTGCCTCGATGCCTTTGATAATAGGCACTGAGCCGTGAGCTCGACCGGACGACTGTGACGAAGTCGGCGCACCCCGCGTCGCACTTCAGCAATGGAGTATTTTATGCGAAGAGTTATCACTTACAGCCTTTTGCTGGTTGCCGGCATGGTTTTGTCCCAGTTGCCGATCGTTCAATCGTCCAACACCGTCATCGCGACTCTGACGATGATTTTTCTCGCCTACATCATGATCGAAGTGGGCATGGAGTTCGATATCGACAAGTCACGCTTGGGTTCGTACGCTGTCGATTACGGCATCGCCATGGCCGCAGCGGCGGTGCCCTGGCTGTGCGCCGCGCTTTATTTTTGGTGGTTCTTTGGCCTGGGTTTCAATGAGTCGTTGCTAGTCGGAAGGTTTGCTTCGCCGACTTCGGCGGGAATTTTATTTACCATGCTTGCCGCTGCAGGGCTGGCTACAACCTGGGTTTACAAAAAAGCACGCGTGTTGGCAATCTTCGACGATCTCGACACGGTGCTTTTGATGATTCCGCTCAAGATGATGCTCATCGGATTTGAGCCCAAACTGCTCATTCTGATTTTCGCCGTGTTTCTGTTCCTGGCGGCCGCCTATTTCTGCATCCACTGGTTGCCGGTGCCGACGACAACGCCTGGATCGTTATTTATGCGCTTTTAATCTGGGGCGTGACTTACGCCTTTGACTATGTGACTGATTTGCACCTAGAAGTTTTGGTGCCGGCATTTGCGCTCGGTTGCGTGATCAAGTCCGATCATCTGCACGGCTCGGCGGAGTACTCCGCCACGAGCCACGAATCGAGTGCTCATGAATCTGCCGCACAGGCATACTGACTGGAGCATCAAAGGCGGATTCATGTTGCTCGCGGGCATGGCGTTGCCGCCAATTCAATTAGGTGGGATGAGCATCATAGCTGTATTCACCCATGTAATTCTCATCACAATCGTAAGCAATATCGGGAAGTGCGTGCCGATGTTGGCGTACAGAGACGAAGCGACTCTACGTGAACGCTTGGCGCTCAGCGTCGGAATGTTCCCCCGTGGCGAGGTCGGCATTGGCGTTCTACTAGTTTCACTCGAAATCTTTCGCCAGCAGAACATTCTCGACTCATCAGCCGTGCAGCAAAGTATGACCATCGGCGCGCTAAGCTTGGCGCTTGAACCTAGCTCTTACGGGAGTTTTCATCATTGTAGTGACCCGGTTGGTGCGAAAGCCAACCACTTCCCCATAAAAGCACGCTGCAGCAAGTCTACCGCCAGGTCCGAAAGAGGATTTGTATGGGGTTGTGGGGCGTGGCCTTTCTCCTCAACAAAATAGAAATTGTCTATGAAGTTCTAGGTATTCACGCCATTACTAAGCAGACCGTTGCCCCCTCGTCGGCGACAACTCACCAGTCGTTTGATTTAAGCCATGGCGCAGGAAATCGCTTTCAAGCGTGGCGAATGTTTTTTCCAACTCTTTTGCCTTCTTCAACGCTGCCCATACCGCCGAAGGGTTCAGATCGAGGTGATCGCAGGCCCAGCGAAAACTTCCCGGCTCGCTGTGCGGTCGACGTGAACCAGTCCACCGCCGCTTGGCGCAGCTTCGGTTGCGAAAGGTCCTCGATTGCTTGATCGATAACTGCTAGCCACAAGTTCGCGTCAGGGATCTCGGTTTTGATTCGCTCTTCCACTGTTTTCCATCCATTTCCTTGATAAGGTTGGGCGCCTTGGTGTCATTCATCCCCACGCCTCGTCATCCGTGTTGTCGTCTTCTTTGGTCGTCAAAAGCACATACATGACTATGAACAACAGAACTAATGTTATTACGGCGCCCCAGGATACATGAACAATGTAATAATGGGCATATTACACTCGTTTGAGAACTTGTCCGATATAGATTCTCAACAACTGAAATGTTTCTTGACAGCTTCCGAGCGTTGTTTCATCGGGATGATACGAGCACCTTATCGATGCGCTTGCCATCCATATCAACGATCTCGAAACGTAGGGTGTTCCATTCAAAGCTCTCGGCCACTGACGGTACGCGGCCCATCTGAGTGAAAAGAAAACCACCTAAGGTTTGGAAGCTGTCTTTTTTTTCTCCCGGCAAGTCCTCAATATGAAAAAGCTCCTTGAACTCCTCGACCGACAGCATTCCATCGAGCAACCAAGAACCATCTTTACGTTGCACGGCTTTTGGTTCTATCGGAGTCGTGCCTAGCGGCATATCACCGGCAATCGCTTCCAGGATATCATGGTGCGTCAATAAGCCCTCTGTCCCGCCGTATTCGTCAACGACTAAGACAATGTGGCTGCTGGTCTTTTTGATGTGATCTAGCAGTTGCAAGGCGGTCATGCTTTTCGGTGCGAAGTCCGCTGGCTGCATGGTTGCTTTAAGCTCGACGTTCTTCCCCGACAGGAAATTCGTTAATAAGTCTTTTGCCTGCACGATGCCAACGACATTGTCCAGGCTGCCCTCGCAGACCGGAAACCTCGAATGGCCGCTATCGGACAGTTTTGCGCGAATCTCCTCGACGGAGTCATTCAGATCAAGCCAGATGATCTGAGTTCGCGTTGTCATTAGGCCGCGCGCGCTCATATCGCCGAGCTGGAATACGGCTTCGACCATTTCCTGCTCCGTTTCATGGAATACGCCTGCCTCGGTCCCTTGTTGAAGCAGAGTTGTGATTTCTTCTTCACTCACCACCGTTCGTTCGTCGAAGCGCTTGCCGACCAGCCTAAATACTAAGTCGGTCGAGAAAGTAAAAAGATGAACGAGTGGAGCGCCGACCGCGAGCAAGAGACGCATAACCGGAGCCATGAACATCGCTATGGATTCGGGATGACCGAGAGCGAGACGTTTGGGAACTAGTTCACCGACGATCACGGAGAAGTAGGTTATGGTTATGACCACGATACCGAGCGCGAGAGATCGACTGTAGGGCGCAATAATTGGGATCGAGTGTAGCTGTGTCGCGAGCCACTCCCTTATCGCGCCTCCGCCGAAGGCACCCGCGAGAATACCTACAAGCGTGATGCCGACTTGCACCGTAGACAGGAATCGATTTGGGTTATTGGCGAGATCTAAAGCCGCTCGCGCCTTGGCCTTACCATTGTTGGCCAATTCCTGTAGTCGCGACTTGCGAGCGGTCACTATAGCGATTTCGGACATCGCGAATATGCCGTTTGCGATTAGCAGCAGGAAAATAGCAGAGATTTCAAATGCTATTGTGGACACAATCGCTCCTAGATTGCTCTGATGAATACGTTTTGCACGATCTTAACGCCTCAATGTCCATTTGTGCGGATCATCGCCCTATTAACCAAATGGAATAGAATACGACTGCCATAAGGACGATTATTATTAGGACATCCATATAATCCAGGCTGAGGCCAAAAATAATCCATGCTGAGGCCAAAGATGTGAAATGGACTTCGACTAATCAGAACGTGGCATATTTGATTCACGCGGTCGTCCCCCGACATCCTGTTGCAATATCCCTCGCGGATCTACCCCATACTTACCCTGTCACATCGCAGAATAGATCATCATGCCTGCCGCGTAGGCCACCGTGCCGCCGATAATTAGCCAAATGAGGAGCTTCATCCAGATAGGGAAGTCTTCCATGACGGGTTCCTTTCCAACGCAGTTCGGCCCAAGCCGACTGTTCCAACGAAAATAAGCCGCATGCGAGTTGGGGTCACCAACGCTTGCGAAGAGGTAAACTGTGGGAAAGAGACTCGGGGATTAGATCAGAAAAACTCGGTAGAGTTTGTGCAGTTGAAAGTGTCGCCGGAGATCGATAACTCGATTGAACTTAAAAGCGATTGGGGTGAAGCTGATAGGACCAACAGCAGTCTGTTCCGTCTCGTTTGCCGACTCAATAATGTTGTTAGCAAGAGGTCCCCAGCCACCTCGCTTTGCCGTGGAGCTATCGCCCGAAGAACTGCTCCATACCGCGCCCTGGCCGGGAATCCCGTCGAGATCCTCGACGACATCAAAGCAAGAAAGACTGACCCAGCCCAGGATGACGAGGACGGCGACAAACTTTCGGCACATGGCGCGATCATCCATACAATCCTGGAGCTTGTCAACTGGGGCATTTGGGGTCTGGCATCTTATCAATCTGAAGCTGGCATTTGATAGAGAATTTGTTCTCCAGAGAAACGGTTTCGGATTTATTACCGCTGAGGCGCGCAGAGAACGCAGCGGCTGCGGAGTTCCGGTTCCGAGTCGTTTTCGACCTGACACTTTCCGGTCCCTTCAAAGCCTTGCAGTCTCGTTCAATTTCTCCTCCGTTCGTTCCCGGCGATATCGTAATTTCACTCCATCTTCCGGATAGTTTCGGGCGGTCGCCATAAATCTTCAGCTGATTCAAACCTCCGGCGCGACGAGCGTTAACATTTGCATTTTGCAATCCGCGCAACCAGGCGTCGTGCGAAATGCCAGGCGGTTGCAGGATCTTGGGTTGAATGCTTTGTGTTTTCGCGGCGCGGAGACTGGCATGTCGCTTGCGCTACCCACCTATAGGATTAGTCAATTCAAGGAGTAATCAAATGGCTGACGTTCTATTCATCGTCGTAACTGTTTGGTTTTTCATAATCGCATGCCTCTATGTGCGCGGCTGTGATCGTCTGTAAGGGGTAACTATGGGGCTGGAATATATTATTGGCTTGATCGTGTCGTTAATCATTTTAGTGTATTTGGTTTACGCGCTTCTCTGGTCGGCAAAGTTTTGCGGTTGACGGGAGCGTGGAAACGAGAAGCTTTGCAGCTAAGCGAAGATTCTCTGACTAGGTTTTCAAGACTGGGAAGTCAGGAGAAGTTATGACAGTCAACGGATGGATTCAGATTCTGCTCTTTGCGGCGGTCATTTTCGCCATCACCAAGCCGCTGGGCAGTTACATGTATCGTGTTTTCGAAGGCGACCGGCAACCGCTGCCACGCTTGTTCGGCGCGATCGAGCGAATGATCTACAAGCTTTGCGGTGTTGATCCGCAACAGCGACAGGACTGGAAACAATATACCGTGGCGATGCTGATGTTCAGCGCGATCACGTTGCTGGTGACCTATGGTATCGAACGGCTGCAACATATCTTGCCGTTGAATCCGCAGAATTTTGGACCGGTCCCCGCGGAGCTCACGTTTAACACCGCTGCGAGTTTTACCCTAGCACAAGCCCTGGTGGCGTCGTTTGTTGGGTCAACCGCCGGTCTTTAAGCTGGTTACCGAGGCGGCCGGATTCGATCTCCACATCGTGTCATTGGAAGATCAGGAGGGCAAGGAATGAACTTCTACAAAAAACTCTTGCTGGCGCAAAGCCCGATCGCGCTGGCGCTGGCCAGCCTGGGAATATTTTCAGTGGTGGCGATCTCCTATTTGGGATCGCATTCGCAAACGATCTTGAAGGACAATTATCGCAGCGTGCTGGCAGCGCAGCGCATGAAGGAAGCCCTCGAGCGCATGGACACCGGTGCGCTGTTTAGTGTCGCGGGCGAGCGTCAAAAGGGGCTTGAGCAGGTGGAAAAAAATCGGCCGATCTTCGAAACCGAGTTGAAAGTGCAAGCGGGGAATATTACGGAGTCGGGAGAGAAGGAGTTCACCGAGGGGCTGCGCGCCGCGTGGATGGATTATCAAACTAAATTTGCGCGTTTGCAAAAAAGCACGAGCAGCGAAGAGGCAAAACAAATCTACTTCTCCGACCTGGAATCGTCCTTTTACAAAGTGAAATCGGCCGCCGACGCAATCCTGGCCATAAATCAGGACACCATGGTGCGCAAAAGCGACGACGTGCAGCGCACGGCGGAACGCATGAATGCGATCACCATCACGGTGGCGCTGGCGGCACTCGCGCTGGGACTCTTCGTTTCGACACTGTTGACCCGGCGCATGTTGCAGCCGCTCTCGGCGCTCAGCGAAGCCACGCACATAATCGGCGAAGGTAATTTCGATACCCGCGCTCACGTGCGCGGCAACGACGAATTGGCGGGCCTGGCCCGTGACTTCAACGTGATGGCGGCGCGTTTGGCTGAGTATCGTAAAAGCTCGCTGGGCGATTTGCTGCAAGCCCACCTGAGCATGCAGGCGGCGATCGATAGTATTCCGGACCCCGTGGCGATTTTCAGCGTGGAAGGCAGTCTGCAAAACGTTAACTACGCGGCGGAAACATTGCTCGGACTTAGAACCGATTCTTCGTCCAAAGATCCTCTCAAGAGCATCCACGCGTCGACCCGCGCGCTGCTCGAGCGGGTTCGCAGCAATGTTCTTAGCGGCAAGGGAGCTTACTCTCCCAGAGGGTTTGACGATGCGGTGCAACTCCCTACGCTTATGGGCGATCGCTATTTTTTGCCCCGGGGTCGCCCTGTTTACGAGACCCGGGGGGTGATCGTCGCAGCCACGGTGATCTTGCAAGACGTCACTCGCTTGCGCCGTTTTGAAGAGTTTAAAAACGATATTGTCGCCACCGTCGCCCACGAGTTTCGCACACCGCTTACGTCGCTACGCATGGCGGTTCATCTTTGCACCGAGCAAGTGGCGGGACCGCTCACCGACAAGCAGGCCGAGCTGCTCGATGCTGCGCGTGAGGATTGTGATCGTTTGCAAGGCATGGTTGACGATTTCTTGGATCTATCGCGCATCGAATCCGGACGCGTCGAGCTATATCCGCTTCCCACCGAAGTTGCCGGTCTAATCAAGCATGCTCTCGAAAACTCCAAGACGGAAGCCGATGTCAAAGGCGTGAACCTGAGTACTTCACTCTCCCTGCCGTCGATTAGTGTGTTGGCCGATCACGATCGCATCGGCCATGTGTTTTCTAATCTGATCGGCAATGCGCTACGGTATACGCCGAACGGCGGCAGTATCACGTTGGACGCGGCCGTCGTTGATAGCTTGGTTCGATTCGCCGTCATGGACACCGGCAGCGGAATTCCAAAGGAATACCAAGAGCGCATCTTTGAAAAATTTTACCAGGTCCCGGAATCGGGTCCGAAGGGCACCGGACTAGGACTTTATATCGCCAAGGAAATTGTCCGCGCCCACGGCGGTGAAATCGGTGTGGAAAGCGATCCGGGAAAAGGGAGCACCTTCTGGTTTACCTTGCCCTTGGTAGCAAACACCAGCTCGAAAGGAGTCCGGCTATGATGGAATCAAAATCGCGGATTGTGGTTGCCGACGACGAACGCAATATCCGCAAGCATTTGGCTATAGTCTTGGAGGCGGCGGGTTATTCGGTCGATTACGCTGCGGAATCCAGGTTTGATTTACGTTCAACTCTCGATTTTTTTTCGCTTGCGCCAAAGTGTCGAACTATCGATGCCGAGAATGGCCGCGGCGTCCTCCAAGGTCGGCGAACTGCCGACCACGCGAATGATATGTTCCCGCTCGATTTCCTCCAATGAGAAATTTCCACCTACCTGGGGCGCTTCGGCTGATTTGACCCGCGCGGAAATGTGGGCGGGAAATGCTTGCGGCTCGATCACTTGAGCAGGCCAAAGGATCACCGCCCGCTCGACGGTGTTTCGGAGCTCACGGATATTGCCGGGCCAGTTGTAACAAGTAAGCGCAATTTCCGCGGCACTCGATAGCTCCGGCGTCTGGCGCCGCGCTGATCGCGCGAAGAATGTCAGGAAGCGCCGTGCCAAGCGCAAGATATCTTCGGGCCGTTCTCGCAGCGGCGGCAATTGCAAGTCGATGACGTTCAGCCGGTAGAGCAAATCCTCACGAAACAAACCCTTACGCACTTGCTCTTCTAATTCACGGTTGGTAGCCGCGAGGGTTCTAACATTGGCCCGCCTGGTCTTGTTTTCGCCAAGCCGCTCGAATTCCTTGTCCTCGATGAAGCGCAAAAGTTTTGCCTGCAAGGACGGCGAGATATCGCCGATCTCATCGAGAAATAGCGTTCCACCCTCGGCCGCCTCGACGCGCCCCGGCTGATCACGCACGGCGCCGGTGAAGGCTCCCTTCGTGTGGCCGAACAGCTCGCTGGTCAGCAACTCTTCGGACAAAGTCGGGCAATTGACCACCACGAATGGTTGACGGCTGCGTGGACTCAGCGAGTGAATCCAGCGGGCGAGCACGCTCTTGCCGGTACCGCTTTCACCGCGCAGCAGGACCGGTGCGTCTGAACTCGAAGCTCTCTCTGCGACATCAAAGACAGCACGGAGCTTGGGCGATTCCGACTCGAGGTCGGTTTCGGGCGCAGCTTCGCGCAAACGGCCTTCCAAATCTGTCACTTGCCTTTTCAGATTGCGCTGCTTGACGCTCTGGTCAACGACGTGGCGTATTTGCGCAGGCTGAAACGGCTTGGGCAGGTAATCACCGGCGCCACGCTTGATCGCTTCAACGGCGCTGTCGATGGTCGCATAAGCGGTCATAACGACGATGATAAGGTTAGGACTTTCGGCGAGAAATTTCGGAATTAAATCAAGACCGCTGCCGTCGCCCAAACGCAAGTCGAGGAAAGCCAAGTCGAAGGGTTGCCGCGACAAGGACTGGAGCGCGCCGTCTGCGGAAGCGACGCCGGTGACCTCGCAATCAAACTGTTCCAGACAAACCGCAAGGGTCATGCGGATATTTTTTTCATCGTCGACGACGAGTACGCGCAGTTTGTCGTTCACTTCAGAGTTAGATGTATTCGCTTCGGCCGCCATTGTCTTGGAACTATGCTACCGGGGCGGCTCTGACGCAAGATAGGCTAAGCTCTATACGCACATGGTTAGCGTGAGGTACCTTTTGCCTTAGACATGGTAGTAAATCTTCATGCCCTGCGGGCGCGCGAAGGCCGGCGATTTATGCTCATGACAGCCGTCGTCCATGATGTGCAGCACGGGCCATTCTCGCACGAGAAAAGCGTCGGCCAATAATTGGCGATGGCAACGCCACGGCACCGCTTCGGCGCACATGAGAGCGATCCGTTGCTGGGTCGCCATCGCTTCGAGCTCTTGCATGATCTCCACGAAATGCTCAGTCAGCATAAAATCGGCATAGGCGCGAAAAGTCGCAACCCGCCAGGCGGTGTTCACCGAATCTGCCATCGGTTTGCGAAAGCCGCCTAAATCTTGGCGCCAGTGGTAGCCGACCCTATTCTGTTCGAGTGACAGAGATAGTGCTTCACGGTTGAAGTGCGGATACCGTCTCGACATCGGCCAGCGCCGCACGTCGACTAACAATTCAATTCGATGCGCTTTGAGCAGTTCGATGAATTCTTCGATCGGTCGCGTCGAGTGGCCGATGGTGTGAACTGTGTGGCGGCTGTCGCAGATATTGTTCAGGTCAGTAATAAATTCCCCGCGTAGAGCCGCCATCGACGCCGAGCACCTGGCCCGTGATCGCCGCAGCTTTAGTGGAAACGAGATACAGCACGGTGGAGGCGATTTCTTCAGGCTCGATGAGCCGGCCGATCGGGATGCGTTTGATTTGCTCCTGCACCAACTCATCGAGGGTGATGCCCTTTCGAGCGGCCGCGTGGGCGCGCCTTTGCGTGCGCGTGCTGCCGGGATGGATTGCGTTGACTGTGATGTTGAATGCAGCAAGCTCGTCAGACAGCTTCTTGGTGAAATTAACCACTGCCGAATTGGCCGCTCCCGAGGCGTAACCACCGTTGCCGCGGGCAGCCTCGCCGCCGATATTGACGATACGGCCCCAGCGCCTTTGTTTCATGTGCGGCATCACTTCACGCGCGCAGCGGACGTAGCCGACCAGCTTGACGTTGAAATGATGCAGCCAGTCTTCATCGGTCAATTCGGCAAACGGTCCTGAGCCGGAGCCGGCCGCATTGTTGACGAGAATATCGACGCCGCCGAATGCGCTGACCGCGTCGGCGACAAGTTTTTTTACTTGGTCGAGACTGGTGACGTCGGCCTGCAGCGGCAGGACTTCGCCTTTAGTCAGGCTAGCGATCTCGGCGGCAGCTTGCTCGAGGTTTTCTAAATTGCGCGCACAGATGACGGTGCGCACGCCTTCGGCGGCCAGCTCCGTAGCGATCGCTTTGCCGATTCCTTGGCTGCCACCGGTGACGATGGCAACTTTGCCGCCGATGCCCAAGTCCATGATTTTTTCTAAGCTATTCTCCGGTGAAAGCCAATACGGATGGGTTAAACGTCGCGAATTCCAAAGCGCTTGCCGATGCGCATGGCGAGGAGCGAAGTGATCAGCAGCACGCTGAAGAGCATCACACCGAAAGCCGCCAGCCGTTGATAGGTGCTGTCCTCCCAGTATTTAAACATGACGATGCCCACCGGTTCCGTGCCGGGGTAAGCCAAGATCATCGCCGTCGGAATCTCGCGAAAGGAATGAACGAACACCCAAATCCACGCCGCCACCAGACCCGGCCGGATAAGCGGCAGAGTAATTTTAACAAAACTTCTCGCCCAAGAGGATTGACACGTCGCCGCGGCTTCTTCCAAGTCGGAATGAACTTGCGCCATGCAAGCGACGTTAATCCGCATGGCTACCGGAAGATATTTCCCCATGTAAGCCAGGAATAGAATCGTCAGCGTACCGTAAAGAAACGGCATCACGTTGAGATAAAACCACAGAATACTAAGCCCGAAGATTATTCCCGGAACCACGTAGGGAACGAAAGTCAGGAAGTCCAATATGCCCCGGCCGCGCAGCTTGGTTTTGACGACGATGTAGGCGACGACCGCGGTGATCAGCGTTACCCCCGACGCGCTGGAGATGCCGAGAATCATGCTGTTCTGCATGCCTTGACGAGTGAGAGGAAAGAGCAAGGCGTCGCGATACGCTTTGAAGCTGATGCGCTGAAAACCTTCCATCGATGACGCCAGAAAGCTTGGCACGAGCGACATCCAAGTGATGGTGAGCATAGGGACGATAAAAACCAGGAACAGGATAAACATCGATACGGCGCCGGTGAGGATGCGCCATTTGCCCAAGTCGACCATTCTCGGCCGATAGCCTTTGCCGGTGATCGTCATGTACTTTTCACTGTTGGCGGTCAGCCGGAGGTAAACCAGTATGAGCAGAGCAGAAATAATGACGAGCACCATGGCATAAGCGCCGGCCAATCCGTAATCCGTCGGCGCACGGGTGGAGTTCAACCAAATCTCAGTCGTGTAGACAAAAATGCGCGCACGCAGTCCGATCAACGCGGGCGTCTCGAAACTCTCAATGCCGCGAATGAACAGCAACACCAGCGCCGAAAGCAGCGCCGGTTGCATCATTGGCAGAGTGATACGGCGCAGAATCTGCAACGGTCCGGAGCCCGCGACCATCGCTGCCTCCTCCAACGACGGGTCCATCGATCGAAAAGCGCTCGCCATTAATAAAAAAGCGAGCGGCGTGAGCTCGATCCCTTCGACCCAAATCAATCCCGCCATGGAGTAGACATTGAACGGCGCTGCCTTCAAACCGAAAGCGGCGACCAGCAAGCGATTTAGGATGCCAATTTCCGGACTCATCAGCACGATCCAGGAAAACGTCACCAAGACGCCGGGCAGAATCACGCGGCTAATCGCCATCACATAGAGCAGCGAGCGGAACGGGCTGTTGGTGCGTTCCGTGACCCAAGCGAGAAAAGCGCCGAGGACAAAGGCGATCGTCGATGAGCCCAGCGAAAAGATCAGCGTATTGACCGTCGCTCTGGGCAAATAGCGGCTGGCAAAAGCGCGCGAATAATTTTCCAGCGTGAAATTAAGCGTGAAATAGTCCGGCGTGCCCGGCGCCACCGACTTGAAACTGCCGAAGACTAAAACTGCCAGCGGCACGATGACGAGGTAAATCAGCAGAGCCGAGAAAAACAGCAGCGCGAGGGTTTTACCGTTGCCGAGCAGATCGACAACGCGCCAGACGCGCTTGCTGATTTGCGCAGCGGCGGCGTTGGCAGTCCACGGCCTTTGGATCGAAGTTTGACTCAAACGATTAGAGCTTTCGGTGCAGCACGTATCAGAATTCTTTTCGCACCAGGATGCGAACGTATTCACGCTCGGCCCATTCGTAGCGCTTGGTCGGCCACTTGGATGGATTGACGAAGTGCGGTTTGATGCTGGAGTCGATCAACGGATCTGGAACACCGGGCCGCGCGGCGCGAATTTTGATTTTCTCCGCGGCCTTGCGTTGCCATGGCTCTGACAATACGGTTTCAATGAACAGTGCCGCGGCATAGGGATGCGGCGCGTTGCGCATGATCGCCAGCCCTTCGCCATAGGCGATCGGCGGCTTGGGATCTTTCACGAACGCGAGTGGCTCTCCTTGGGCTATGCGATCCGCTGTCGATGTGCCGCTGTTGGCGACCATGACCGGAACTTCACCCGCCGACACCATGTTCTCGACGTTGGAGCGGCGCTGCTGGATTTGCAGTCCGTTGCGCGCCAACTTTTTCATGAACTCCAAGCCTTTATCTTCTCCCATGTGGTCGAGCATGCCGACAAACCAGTTGTACGATGCCGCATCGAGCACGATTTTGCCCTGCCATTTCGGATCGACGAGCTCTTCCCAGCTTTTGGGCGCATCCTTGGCCGCCACCAGTTTGGTGTTGTACATGATGTGAAACAGGCGGTTGCCGAGAGAGCGCCAGTAGCCGGGGACCTTGAGACCCTCGGGCAGCGCAGCGTCTTCGAGGGCGACGTAGCGCGCCAACATGCGATCTCGCTCGAGGGCGGAAACCTGATGAAACTGGAGCCACACGACATCGGCTTGGTGTTTGCCGGCGCGCTCTTCGGTGAGTAGCCGGTCGATCATGATGTCCGGCAAAACGCGCGGACTTTGGAATTTTTGAATGACGCCTGGGTGAATCTCTTTGAAAAGCTCGATGCGCAGATTGGTCAGATCCTCGCGGTCGGGTGCGTAAAAGTTTAGCGCCGCCTCTTTTTTTGCTCCCTCGACGAGCTTTTGCAGACGCTCCTTGGCGGGCAGCGCCATCACCTCGGCAAGGCTCTGCTCGGATTTCGACAAGTCCGTTTTTGGTGCTGCAGCGCTCTCGACACTGGCTGGCGCAGTGAAAATCAGCGCCAGGAAAATTCCCATTGCAGCTATCAACATGAAATTTTTTCGCATTAGTCTAACTCGCTTGGCCAGTGACCAGCGCCATCAACGGTCGAATACTTTTGACCTTATCCAGGTTATCGGCGATGTCGATGATTTTTTCGAGCGCAGCGGCGCTTATCCGCATCTCCGGCTGCAGATCGCGGACCAGATCGATCGTGTCGTTGAAACTGAAAAGATGATTGCGGCTGCCGTCTTTGATCTCTTCAAAGTACTGGCGCTTGGCAGTTTTCACGCTCAGCTTGGCGCACTGTGGCAAAACCGCCGGGTCGCCCTTGATCGTCATGCGTTCGAGCAACTGATTGACCTTGGCGTCGTTGCGCTGACGCAAAAGATTGCGACTCGCTTGCCCATGGACCAAGGCGACGGCGACACCTTGCGCCGTGCCGGCGCCGCGCTCGGCGGACTCGATTCGTTTTGGCGCCGGCCGGGACCGGGATATTCCGCCTCGAAAGGATCGAGCTCGACGACGATCTCTTCAATGTCATCGGCGGCGATCTTTTCCTTGCGCGCCAACCTCGTGGCGATATAGGTCGGCGATTGTGCGATCATGCTGGTCGGATAGCGTTTGAAAGTCACGTTGAGAATTTCGTATTCCCGTCCCAGCCGCGGCGGTAATCTTGGGCGCGAATTCGATAGTTCCGGCGAAAAGATTGAGGAATCCGGCTTTGCCTTCGATCGCTGTCGGCGCTCCGGTTCCCTGTTGTTTGGCGATAGCGCTGCACAACAGGCCGTTGCGCGCCGACAGTCCAAGCTGAAATTGCGTCTCCATCGTGTGAGCGATATTGCATTCGACGTTGCCAAAACTGAAGCCGGCGCCGAGACTGATCGCGTTGGCGCTACGTTCAGCATCGAGTCCCATCAGCCGGGCTGAGGCCGCCGAGGCTCCGTGACATCATAGGTCGGACTGCCGCGCCAACCGCGCTCCACGGTTAACCTGATATGATCTTTCGCCAGCGCGCCGGCGACTTCATAGCCTGCGACCAATGCGGGTAAAATCTCTCGGCCTGAATAATCGTTCACTTCGCGAAAGCGCGAGAACCGCGGGCACCACCGCCGGACCGAAATGCGCCATGGTGCCGTAAGCATCGCTCTGCCCACGGCTCTGAAACAATACGCCATTGGCGAATGCCGCGGCGCCGGGTGTGGTTTTTTTACCAGCTCAAAATCGTTGTGGCGCCGCCTTGCAGCAAAGTTTCCGATTCCGTCATTGCCGCTTCGGCGATCTGTCCCTGGCGCGAGTCGTGGGCAGCCATGGCGACGCTGAGTCCGTAAAGCAGGCACGACTTGGCCTTGGCAAATACCTCCGCAGGCAGATTATCGACGGATATCATGGCTGACAAATTCGCCGAGCTGCTGCGCGATGGTTGCCATCTTGTGAATCCTCCTGATTACCGCTTAAGACAACGTTCGCGCTAAAATTCTTTTCGGACCAATATGCGCGTGTACTCGCGCTGTGCCCATTCATAGCGCTGCGCCGGCCACTTGGCTGGATCGGTGAAATGGGGTTGGATCTTGGCATCGATCAAGGGATCGGGGATGCCGGGCCGGGCGGCGCGGATTTTAATTTTCTCCGCGGCCTTACGCTGCCATTTTTCCGACAACAATCCTTCGATGAACAGCGCCGCGGCGTGCGGATGAGTGGCGTTGCGCATGATCGAAAGTCCCTCGCCGTAGGCGATCGGCGGCTTGGGGTCTTTGACGTACGCCACCGGCTCGCCCTGCGCGGCGCGATCGGCCGTGGAGGTGCCGCTGTTGGTAACCATGATCGGAACTTCGCCGGCCGACACCATATTTTCGACGTTGGACCGGCGTTGCTGGATCTGGAGACCGTTACGCGCGAGTTGCTTCATAAACTCTATGCCCTTCGCTTCGCCCATGAAGTCGAGCAGCCCGACGAACCAGTCGTAGGACGCGTCGTCCAAAATAAGCTTCCCTTTCCATTTGGGGTCGAGCAGGTCTTGCCAACTTTTTGGCGCATCTTTCTCGGCGACGAGCTTGGTGTTGTACATGATGTGAAACAACCGGTTGCCGAGCGAACGCCACTCGGTGCCGATTTTGAGTCTGGCGGGAATCTGGGCGTCTTCAAGGGCGGTATATTTCGCCAGCAATCCCTCGCGCAGCATCACCGGTACCTGCGGCAGTCTGATCCAGACCACGTCTGCCTGATGTTTGCCGGCGCGTTCTTCGGTCAATAGGCGGTCGATCATGACATCGGAGCGAATCCGCGGCGTGACGAACTTTTGAATCGAGTCCGGATAAATTTCTTTAAAAAATTCAATCCGTAGTTCGGTCAAGTCTTCGCGGTCGGGAGCGTACCAAACCAGCGTCGCTTCTTTGCGCGCGCCTTCGATCAGTTTCTTGATGCGCTCGGCGGGCGACAATTTGCCAATGTCGGCGAGAATTTTTTCCGTCGCGGTGGGTGTAACGTTCGCGGCGGCCGCGGCCCATCCATCGGTGGGAATGATGAAAGAAAGAGTTACCGTTAGAAACCCAATCCAGTTTTTCATTTTCTCCTCTTGTTGATCCCGCGCGTTGTCGATCGAGGCGAAACCCCTCCGGAGCAAAGGCAAAGCGGTTCTGCCTTAATGGCACAAGCGGGGCGAGCTACTCTGAATTTACCTGTGAGCAGGTCAAACAACCTGCCAAGTACCGAGCATGACGATGAAACCTTTGGCTCTGATGCCTTCGCTCCTCCAGGGTTCCACCTCGAACGACACTCTGTCCTTCGTTTTCCTCCTGGGCTAGGCCGATGCAACGGCTCCGTCCCAGCAAACGCCATTTCTGACTGTCAACGCCGGCGTGAGCTGGCGGTTGGTCTTAAGAACGTTGCCGGCGCGGTCGTCGAAGGTGAATTCACCCTCTTCTAAATTTAGCACTGTAGCATCGCCGGCGGCGCCGATGCGCAGGCTGCCCAAATCTCGCTCTTTGCCGATCGCGGCGGCGGCCCGGTGTGTCGTTGCAGCGACGATTTGTTCCAGCGACATGCCCAAGCCGAGAAACATCGACATCACTTGCGGCAAGCTATAGGAGCGATCCAAGCGCACGCCGTCGGTGCTGATCGTGTCGGGAAAAACAGCTTGGTCCAAAAAGATGCGGCAAACGTTTAAGTCCATATGAACCTTGGCGCAGCCGCTGTCCAAAATGATTCCCCGCTCTTGCGCTTCGATGACCTCCCGGCGGAGTTTACCTTTGTCATCGAGCGGCCCGTTCGCGGAGCCGTGAAATGGATGCGTCACGATGTCGCCGGGGCGAAGCGCGTCGAGGATTTTCCCCAGCGGTATCGGCGAGCGGCTGACGTGCACCATAATTCGGCAGTCCGCTTGCGCCGCGGCCTCGCGAGCGTACTGAAGCGCCGGGAAAGCGCTCTCGGCGCGCAGCGCGCTGTCATCAATGCGCACTTTCAAGCCGACAACGTTCTCGGGATTGTCTCGAATACATTGCGCAGTCTCTTTGACATGAATCAATTTCATGTCCATTAACTCGCCCTGCTGCGTATGTTCCTTATTCAAACCGTTGGCGGAGAGATGAACGAAGGCGAACAGACGGGTGGCGCATTTTCTGATCACCTGGTCGCGGAAATCGGCAAATACTTTCCAGCCGGCGCTGCCGGCATCGACGGCGGTGGTGACCCCGGTCGGTAGACAAAAATTATCAGGGTGGCCGAAGCGCGGCTGATAGCCATGGAAAAAGTGGCCGTGAATATCGATCAACCCCGGGGTTACCAGCTTGCCGGAGACGTCGATGGTTTGCCGTGCTTCGTCTGGGTTAATATTTTCCACCATCGCCGCGACCTTAGCGTTGCTAAACGCAACATCGCGCTGACCGCGGAGCTTGTTACTGGGATCGATGACTTCGCCGCCCTTGAGCAGCAAATCGTATTTCACTGACACGTCGCACCCACTTTCTTTTCTTGGGTCATAACAAACAATTCATTGAAGTTCCAACGCCGTGGCGCGAAAACCATTCTTGTAGTTGTGTTCGAACTGTGGAATGAACATTGATAGCGTCATCTTTGCAAAACAAAATAACAGGAGAAGCGGCCATGGCGGCGAAGGATGAAACACAGCTGGCGTTTACGGGAAATTGTTACATCGAACATCGGGTGTCGGTGCATCAAAACAAATCTGGCTTTCATAAGCTCATCGAGCTTTTGCAAAATTCCGATTTGAGTTTCGCAAACATGGAGTGCGCCATTCAGGACGGCGAGGACTGGCCCGCGTTTGGCTCGGGCATGGGCTGGGCTGGGACGGTCATGGGCGCGCCGCCGAGCATGATCGATGAACTCAAGTTCATGGGCATTTCAGCGGTCTATGCCGCGAATAACCACGTCGCCGACTTCGGCGAGCTGGGGATTCTCACCACCATCGACTATTTAAAACGGGGCGGCATGCCTTACGCTGGGATTGGCGCCAGCCTCACCGAAGCGGCCCAGCCGACTTACTTGGAAACCGAAAATGCCCGGGTCGCGCTGATCGCCTTGGCCGACTGGGGGCCACGGCAAATGATGGATTTACCGTTTCCGTGGCCGGCGGGCTATATGGGTTCGGACGAGTTGCCGCCTTATAAGAGCCGCCCCGGAGTCAATTTGCTGCGTTACGATTCGGTAGCGCATGTAGACCGCGCCGCCTTCGATCAGCTCAAGCGTATTAGCCAAGAGCTCAATTGGGAGCGCGGCAAAGTTGTCCGCTTCCAAGGCGCGGCGCGCACCGAGACGTTGATCGGCTCGACGCTCAAAGGCTGGGAGAAAGACACCGACAGTGAATTTTTTTTCATGGGCCGAAAATTCATCCTGAGCGACAAATTCCGTATGTCCACGGTTCCCTATCAGGAGGATTTGGAGCGAACTTACAAACACATCGCCGAGGCGCGCCGGCACGCGGACGTGGTGATCGTCGCGCTACATGATCAAGCGCACGGCGTCGGCGTGCACGACTATATCGACACCTTCGCGCACGGCTGTGTCGACGCAGGCGCCGACGTCTACATCAATCACGGCGGTTTGCAGCGCGGCATTGAATTCTACAAAGGCAAAGCGATTCTCTACGGCCAACCGCCGCTGTACTTGCAGAATAACGAGGTGACCAAACTGCCCTTGGCGATGAAGCTGCGCTTGGGCATTGGCATCGACGGCACCGTCGGTCAGTTGTTGGAAGAACGAAATCGCAACCGCGAACGAGCAACCGCCGCCGGTGGCCAGACGCACGCTTTTTCTGGTATCGGTAGTGCCGTTCATGTGGCTGTCTTCGGCGCAAACGCTGCGTTAAAAGAGGTGCGAATTTATCCGACCGAGGAATACATCATTGAAGGCCGGCGTCCTCGTCTTAGCGTGCCCCGGCTCGCCGATGCCGGGAGTGAAAAATTCAATCAGGTCATCGAGCGGTCGCGCGAACGGTCAAAAAACTTTGGCACGAGAATCGAAATCCGCGATGGTATCGCAGTCGCCTTGCCTGGGTAACGCGGAAGCGGCGAAATTTGACGCTTTGAATCGCGCGAGGCTGTGTTGCTCCGGTCGTGCGCTCAATTCTCGATGTCACGGGCGGCGAAGACAATTCGATTTCTTTCGATCTTCATCCGACAAAAGCTGATACCGCGCCGAACTGATGCTATCATCGGCGAATGTGGCATTCGGTTCCGCTGACACTTTTTTGGTTCACCTATTTCGGTTCCCTCGGGATCTTCTATCCGTACTTTACGCTCTATCTGCGCGAGGATGCCGGACTGACCGGAACTCAAGTCGGGTTTGTTTTGGCGATCTCGCCATTGATCGGCATGATCGCGCAGCCATTTTGGGGGCAGGTGGCCGACCGCACCGGCGCGCGCACGCGCGTGTTGGCCTTTCTCACATTGGGTACAGCGCTCGGTTATCTTGGACTCGGCTACGCACAGGGCTTCTGGTCGATCATGTTGGCCACCTCCGCGCTCGCTGTGGTCGGCACGGCAGTGTTTCCGCTGATGACTTCGGTGAGCTTGGCAATTCTGCGCGACGCCGGCCGCCACGCCTTCGGCCGGGTGCGCGCTTGGGGCACCGTCGGTTATTTTATCCTTGTGCTCATTTTACCGTGGCTGTTGGCATCGCTTTCTAATTTCAATCAATCTGCGGCGGGCACCGACATTTCGCAACCTGGGTTGGGCTTGATGTTTCCCCTGACTGCGAGCCTAGTTTTTGTCTCGGCGTTCATCGCTTTCTCGTTGCCGAAAAAAGGTGCCGTTGGACTGCGCGCCGAGCGCGGCGATTGGCGCGAGCTGCTGCACAATCGTCCGTTTGTGCGGTTTCTTTGCTTTTCCTTGCTGGCCCATTTTCTCATGCATGGGCCGATGTGGCTTTTCCCCATATTCATTCGCGCGCGTGGCGGCGATTTGAGCACGATTCGCAACATGTGGATTCTCATGCTGATCGTCGAAATTCCGCTGGTCTTATCGACGGGCAGCGGCCTAAAGCGGCTTGGCGCCCGCGGCATGCTCACCGCTGGTGTGACCATCGGCGGTTTGCGCTGGATACTGTCGGCGTTGATCGACGATTCGAGTCTCCTATTCGCTGTGCAGGCATTGCATGGCGTGATGGTCGTGGGACTTAATCTGGGCAGCCCGCTTTACCTCGACGTGGTTGCGCCGGAAAAACTGCGCTCCACGGCGCAAGGGATTCTCTCCATGGTCGGCAGCGGCTTGGCCGGCATTCTCTCGAACTTGACCGCCGGCTGGTTGGTCGATCACAGCGGGGTGAATTTGCTCTATCTGTTGTGCGGCATCGGTTCGCTGACGTTAGGCATTTCGAGCTACTGGATTCTTCCCTTTGTCGAACGCCGGCAGGACGAACCTAAGGAAGTGGCCATAGTCGGTGCGCCGGTGAATTAGCGCGGTAATCCCGTGTCCTCCGACACACCGAGCATCAGGTTCAAATTCTGAATCGCCACGCCGGCGGCGCCTTTGCCGAGGTTGTCGAGCCGCGCCGTCAAAATCACGTGGCCCGACTGGTGCGGCAGAAGGCGCAGAGAGATTCGATTGGTGTCGTTGAACTCTTGCGGATCGAAGCTCAGCTCATCGCTCTCGCTGGCGTCGGTGAGCGGTTCGACATCAATAAATGATTCCTTGTCGTAACGCGCGGCCAATGCTTCCCACATCGCTTTGCTTGATCCGGCTTTTGGCAGTGACTTGGCCGGAATCATGATCTCGACGCGCATGCCGCAGCGAAACGGTCCGACGTTGGGTAAAAACTGCGGCTCGACGGTGAACGCGCCGTAGCGCATGATTTCCGGGATATGCTTGTGCAGCTTGCCGATGCTGTACGGCGCCTCGTGCGGCAAATTGATTAGGTTCCTTTTCGGATCTTCCCAGCGCTCGATCAGCGACCGGCCGCCGCCGGAATAGCCCGACAGCGCGTGAATCGCCAGCGGCGTGTCATGCGCGATTAACTGCGCATCGACGAGCGGACGAGTCAGCAGAATCACTGCGGAAGAATAGCAGCCGGGATTGGCTACACGTTTCGCTTTGGCGATCTGCTCACGCTGGCCGGCGATCAGCTCCGGCAATCCGTAAACCCAGCCGTCACTGACCCGGTGCGCCGTACTGGCGTCAAGAATCCGCACCGGTGTGTCGGCAAGCCATGCCGCCGCTTCTTTTGCCGCGTCGTCGGGCAGGCAGAGCAGCACGATCGTCGCATCTTGCAACGCCTGCTTCCGCGCCGCCGGATCTTTGCGTAGCGCTTCCGGCAGCGTGATGACTTCGAGATCGTTGCGTCCGGCGAGCCAATCGCGGATACGCAGCGCCGTGGTTCCCGCCTGGCCGTCGATATATATTTTGGCTGCCATTTAAAAGTCTTGCTATGCTGATCGCCAAAGTTTAGCAGAAATTTCTTAACTTGAAATGGCGCAAGCAACTGGAATATAGGGGAGCGTAAACCGTCTGTGTTAGGGAGGATTGTTCGATGACGAAATTGGCGCGAATGTCGGGAGTATTTTTAGCTCTTGCGCTGTGTGGTTTCGAGAGTTCGAGCACGATGGCCGCGGAGCGTTCCTCAGAACAACTGTACGCTACCCTGGCGAAACTCCCCGCCGACCAGCGCGAAAAACGCATCGAAGAGGGCGCGCGCAAAGAGGGCAAGCTCAACTTCGTCCATACCTGGCGCGGCAAGAACGCGCGCGATCATGTCAAGCTGTTCGAGAAGCGCTATCCCTTCGTGAAAGTCGACATGGGCGATTTAGGCTCCCAAGACGCCGCCGAACGATTTATTGCCGAGGAAAGTGCCGGGCGCCATTTGACCGATATTCTGACGCTGGGCGTTCCCGACATGGCGGTCATCCTCAAACATAATTTCGTCGCCAAGTTTCCCACGCCGGCGACCAAAAAGATTTTAAAGCAGTATCAAAATTTCATCGATCCGCAGCAGCACTGGATTCCCTGGTACTGGGCCGAACATGGCATTTCTTACAACACCAACTTGATCAAGCCGGACAAAGCGCCCAAGACTTGGTTCGATCTGTGCAAGCCGGAGTTCAAAGGGCAAGTCTCCTTCGATCCGTCGGAGACCCGTTTCTTGGCTGGTCTTTACGTCATGATGGGCGAGGAAAAAACTAAAGAGTGGCTCAAATGCATGGGCCAGAATCAAATCATTATCCAGACTGGCCACACCCAGCGCATGGAGCTCATGCTCACCGGCGACCATGCGCTGCAAGGGGACAATTATTTTTATACCGGCGTGGAAGCCAAGCGCAAAGATCCCAAGGCGCCTTTCGCGATGGTGCTGACGGCGCCGATTCTGTCCTTCGCCGGCGGCATGATCATCAACAAGAATACTCTGAATCCCTACGCATCTGCGCTGTTTGTCGACTGGACGCTGTCGGCGGATAGCCAGAATATGATCAATGAAATTTTGCGCGGCCCGCTGACGATCAAGCACCCGTATCTTCCCGATAACGTCAAGCTGGTGACCTACAACATCGTCAGCGACGATATCACCAAGCGGCTGCACGACGCCTGGGGTCAGTATATCGGCCGCATGAAATAACCCGCCACGCATCGCCACCATGGCCACGAACTCGTTGCGCTGGTCAGCCAGCGCCCGGCTGCCATCGTTAAGCGGCAGCGGCATCGTTCTGATTGGCCTCAGCGTCATCCTGCTCTACCAGGTCGCAGTGCCGCTGGCGCTGATCATTTGGACGAGTCTCAAAACCATACGCCCCGGCGAGGCAGGGTTTTTGGATTTCAGCTTTACGTTGGCCAACTATAGCCGTGCCTACGGCATCGGCGAGTTTTGGCAAGCGAGTGTCAATACGCTCTACTTTGCGCTGGCGTCGACTTTTCTCGCTTTTATCTGCGGGCACGTTTCTCGCGTGGACAGTGGAGCGCACCAACACGCCGCTGGCGCGGCTGATCGGCCTCGTCACCCTCGGCCGCATCATCATCCCTGGTGTAATCATCACGATCTCGTGGATCCTGATGGCGAGCCCGAGCATCGGCATCCTCAATCACATCATTCAGTCGCTCGCCGGCGTGCCGCAGATTTCTCAACATCTATTCGTTCTGGGGCATGGTGTGGGTGCAGTCGCTCGAAATGACGCCGCTGGCTTATTTACTGCATGTCGGCGGCGCTGCAGTCCATCGACCCTCGGCTCGAAGAAGCCTCGTCCATCGCCGGCGCTGGCACCTGGCCGACTTTTCGCCGAGTCACGCTTGCCGCTGATCTTGCCGGCGGCGGCCGCGTCGGCTTTGCTACTATTTATCCAAACCGTCGAGAGCTTCGAGGTGCCGCTCTTGCTCGGCGGGCGCGCCCGCGTATCGGTGTACACGACGCAAGTTTACTTCAACACCTCGCGCATGCCGACCGATTGGGGATTGGCGAGCACCTATTCGATGATGTTGCTGTTGCTGTGCGATGGTGCTGCTCTTCGTCTATTTCCGACTGGTCCGCCACGGTGAGCGCTATCAAACCATTACCGGCAAGGATTACCGGCCGCGCCGCATCGATCTCGGTGGATGGAAGTATCTCACTTGCGCGTTGTCGCTCCTGCTGGTTTTTCTCATCACCGGCCTGCCTTTTCTCACCATGCTCTACGCTTCGTTCTTGCCGCGCTTCCAAGCGCCGACCGCTGAGGCGTTCCAGGCGATGACGTCGATTAATTACCTCAACCTACTTGCCGACGACGGCTATGCTTTGAAGCCGCTGTGGAATAGCACGCTGCTCGGCGTCGGATCGGCGAGCGCCGTGATGCTCCTGGTCGCCGGCATCAGCTATTTCGTGCACAAGACGCGTATCCGCGGACGGAAGTTCCTCGACTTTCTCGGCTTCGCGCCCATCGCGCTGCCGAGCGTCGTGCTCGGCTCGGCATTCATGTGGCTCTATCTGCTGATCCCGTTGCCGGTGATCGGCACGTTGAGCATCATCGGCTTGGCCTATCTCACTCGATACCTGCCGTTCGCATTGCGCTTCGTATCTACGTCGATGGTCCAGATCCATTCAGAGTTGGAAGAAGCGGCCGCCGTGGCCGGCGGCGGCTGGTGGCGAAATTTTTATCACATTTATCTGCCGCTGCTCCGGCCCAGGACTGATGGCAGGATGGTTCTGGGTGATGGTACACGCCTACCGTGAGCTCACGATCTCGTTAATGCTGGCGCGTTCGAGCAATCGCACCGCTTCGGTGATCATCTTCGACCTGTGGTCGAACGGTTCCTTTCAACAGTTGAGCGCCTTCGGCGTCGTTATGTTCACGCTGCTGATCGTGTTGGTGACCATCGCGCAGAAAATCAGCGCGCGCTATGGAATTCAGGAGCGGGTTTAAACAAAATGATTTTGCCGCGAGTCAAGTTTGCAGACATGCGCTTAAATCGGCATGCAGCAGCCGGTGGAACAGATGCTCGCCGGCCTCGCGGCGAACCGACAGCCGCCCGGAATTGTAGGCGCGAGAATTCAAACCGCGTTGGACCGACTCACAGATCGCAACATCTTCCGACTGAATCTGTTCGCTGACGACGATGCTGGCCAAATTCTTTCCTCGTGAAGACTCCGAAACGTCGGCAAAGTAGTAATCGAAGATGACTTCGGTCTTGTCGACGCCGCGCGGGATGACGCGGTTGGTGTCCATCACACCTTCGTACACGTTGATCATGAAGTTCGGATAGACCCAGATATAGTTAGCGCGCGTGCCTTTTCGCACTGCGGACGCTTCGCCTTTTCCCGCGACGAGAGGACTCGATTGCAGGCAAAAACGCTCGCCGGTTTCGATTTTGTATTTGCTATTGTCCAAAACGCTGCTGAGCCCGCCGTGGATATGCGGCACGTGATAGCCGCCGTCGAGGTAGTTGTCGACGAAAACTTTCCAGTTGCAGTTCAAAAAATAACTTCGCCGCTCGAACCAGTTCAAGCGTTCAAGATTCAGAGGTTTAAGTCGTTCAACCAAGTCCGCATCGAGAAACTTTTCCAAGCTGATGTCGCCGCCGTCAAGTTTCACAAAAACCCAACCTTGCCATTCGCCAATCTGGACGGGAACGAGGCCGTTGGCGTTTCGATCGAAGTTGGCAACGCCGGCGAATTCAGGTGTGAGGATCAGCTTGCCTTCGAGGTCGTAAGTCCAGCCATGGTACGGGCAGCGGAGATTTTCGGCTTTGCCTTCGCATTCAGTTACGACAGCCGCAGCGTGGTGGCGGCAAACGTTGTAGAAGCCGCGCAGAACGCTGTCGTTGCCTCTGACGATGAGAATTGATTCGCCCGCTACTTCCGCCGTGATGTATTGCCCTGGATTGCGAACTTGACCGGAGCGTCCGGCGGGTTGCCACGAGCGCGAAAAAACAGCCAGCTGTTCCAAATCGAGAATTCGAGGATCGGTGTACCAGGCGGAGGGAGGAGTGGATGCTTCCTCTAGCGGAGAGTCGGGATCGTATGCTCGAATAATTCGTCCAACGGAGTCTTCCATACGGTCATTTTCGCGTCTTCATTATTGCAACCGCGCAATTCCTAACGATACGTATTTCGGCGTCAATTTTTTTCTCCCGCGGATGCTAGTTCTCGCCGCACTTGTCCGGCAAAACTCCAGTTGCGCACTTTATCGAGTGGGATGGGGTCTTTGCTTTTCAGTTCCAGCATCGACTGATCCACCAGGGATTGCACGGCGGTGTCAGAGACAACTCCACCGTCGGACCAACTTCGTTTACCTAGATCGTAACTTCTAGAAGCGACTTCGCGATCGAGACGCAGCCAGTTTACGAGCATCTGGATGGTTTCCTCGCGGTTGGCGCCGGCGAATGCCATGGCGCGGAAAACGGCTCTGATTACGCCAAGGACTTGTTTGGGATTTTTCTGAATCGTTTCGTCCCGGACCGCGAGACCGGCGAGCGGTAGCTCCAAGCGTTCGCCGAACCAAAGCAAGTCTTTGTAGCCGGCTTTTTCCGCTTGCAGGTTGTAAGGCAGAGTTAAGATCGTCGCGTCGACGCTGCCGGAAATTAGCGAAGCGTAGCGCGCGGCGGCGCCGCCCATTTGCAAACGAATGAGATCGCGGTCGGGGTCCAAGCCATCCTGTTTGGCGACCGTGCGTAGCGCGAGATCGGCGGCGGCGCCGAAACTGCCGATGGCGATGCGTTTGCCTTTGAGATCGCGTACGGTTTTCACATCTCGCTTGACGGTGAGAAAGTAATCGGGACGACCGAGTAGGACAGCGATGGTTTTGACCGGCAAGCCGGCGCTGGCGGCTTTTATTGTTGAGGTGCTGGGAGTTGCGTATTCGACGCTGCGAGATAGTAGCGCATTGACCGCGATATTGGTGCGCATGGTGATCGTCAATACTTCAAATCCTTCGTCGCGGAAGAAACTCTTGCGCGCGGCGATCTCAAGCGGCAAGGTGCTGAGGCCGGCGCCGGTGGAGGCGATCTTTATTTCTTCGGCGGCGTTAAGTAGAGAAGATGAAAATGCCAGGAGGGAAAAGATTGAGACCCATACACGCAATGCGGATGACTTTTTCATCCTGGCATGTGTCGTTGCGGTTAGCGACGTGAGACTTGCGACTACGCTTCTTTCGCGGTCACATGGGCGCCGCCGAACGCTTCGGAGCGGTTGCCGATGAGCACGAGCGGTTCGGTGCCGACGTTGGTGATCTGATAGTAATCCTTGGCGCCAAAAAAAACGATTTCGTTCTGTTCAATGATGCGCTCCTCGCCTTTAAGCCCTTTAACCGATGCTTTGCCTTGCAGCACGAGAAAAGTTTCCGGCGACATATGGAAATGCATGTCGGTGTGTTCACCGGGCCGAAAATAGAGTATCCACGAGCGAAAAGTCTCGGAACCGAAAAGAGGGATGAAGCGCTTGTCCTGGTCTTTCGCTGTCCGCATGGTTTCGTTGATGTTGGCAAATTCCATAAACTCTCCCAAGCTTTTTATCTCTAAGCCTAGTTGAACGCTTCCATCCCGTTTGCTAACTCCACGATCCTTCAGTCCGTCAAATCGAGCAGCACGCCGTCCGGATCGGCGAGGCTTTGTTTGCAGAGCTTACAGCCTTCGAGGTTTTTCTGGCGCGTTTCGCCCTCACGGCCGATGGCGATTTTTCTCGGCGCGGAAGCGGGGGAGGAAGCAGCCAGGGCGTCAAGATCTTTTTTCGTTTGTTCTAAATCGTCGACCTTAAAACCGAAGTGATCCAAACCCGCCATGTGTCCGCGGTACTTGATCATATCCCAGGGACGGATTGCTAGGTTTACTTTTCCGTCGGTCAGATAGTAGCTGTTGTCGCCGGACATGCCTTCGACGGGCTCGAGATCGAAAACTTTCTGGTAGAACTCGGCGATATGCGCCGGGCGGCCGCTGCGGATACAGACATGATTGATCCAGCGCGGTTGTTCCCAGCCGAATTCGACGTAGCCTTCGCGCACGTTGGCCATGCCTTTTTGCGAAAGATCATATTGATTGCCGTCCGGGTCATGTCCGCGCAAGCCGGCAAACGGCACATGGCTCGGGCTCTCGGTAATGTAGACATCGGGGTAAGATTCTTTGATGCGATCACGGACGGTCTGGACGTTTTCGACGGCAAAGCCGAAATGATCCAGGCCCGATCTCGAGCCAGGTTGGCGCTGCAGGAGGGCGAGGCCGATGACGCCGTCGCTCAAATGACCGCGGTTCTTGTTGTATTCGCCTGTCTCATCAGTCATGCCGTTGGTGATTTTCTTCATGCCGAAAATTGTTTGATAAAACTTTGCTTCACGATCCCAATTTTCGGTCAACACGGCGATATGTCGAATGCTGGTAAACATGGTTTAAACCCTCCTCTTGTCACGGATACTTCTCAAAGTTGGGCTTATCTGTCAAACGGATAAAGTTGGCGTGCTGCCGACGCCGTTCGCAGATAAATTTCCGGCGACACGACCTTGATTCTGAAAAGACGGAAGGATAGAACCGAAGCGATCTTAGAGATAGCTATGACGATTCGCTCATTCGAATTGCTGCAACCGCACTCGCTTTCAGAAGCCGTGGAGCTTTTGCAAAAACACGGCGATGACGCGCGCGCCATCGGCGGCGGCACCACGCTGGTGATTTTGATGAAGCAGCGTGCGCTTTACTATCCGTATTTAGTCGATCTCCAGACGATTCCCGGACTGAATGAAATTAAGCGAGAGGCTGACGGCATTCGCATCGGCGCTTTAACAACGCATCGCATGGTAGAGCTCTCACCGATGATTCGCCAAGCGTTCCCCGCCGTTGCCGAAGCGTTCAGTCACATCGGCAACGTGCGCGTGCGCCAGACCGCGTCGGTGGGCGGCAATCTCGCCCACGCGGATTACCGGCTTGATCCGCCGCCGCCGCTGCTGGCGCTTGGCGCCGAGGTTTCGGCCTTTGGTCTCAACGGCGCGCGGACGATTCCGCTCAAGAGCTTTTTCCGCGGCGTGTATGAAACCGTGCTCGAACCCGGTGAGATTCTTACCGAAGTAAAGATTCCTCTTATGCCGGCCAACAGCAAAGCGGTTTATCTCCGCTATAGTACACTGTCGGCGAACGATTGGCCTTGTGTGGGTGTGGCGGCGTTCTTGCTGAAGGAAAACGGCCGATGCAAGGAGTTGCGTGTCGCGCTGGGCGGCGTGGCGGCGACGCCGCTTTTGCTTTCCGGTTTAGAATTCGCCCACGACCAGACACTCGATGACGCGGTGATGACAAAGATCTTAGCCGCGGTGGATGAGCAAATTTCGCCGTCGTCCGACTTGCGCGGCTCGGAGTGGTACAAGCGGCGGATGGCGCGGTTGTTTACCAAAAAGGCGATCGAGCAACTGAACGGATAGCCCGTGGCAAACTTCGCAGTGTACGGACAATCGCGGCCGCGGTAAGGGATTGAAACGATGAAGCGCGACATCACACTTACGATCAACCAGCGCGTGGAGAGCTTCGCCATCGACGACGCCGACACACTGCTCGAAGTCTTGCGCGATCACTTCAAGTTTTGGAGCGTGCGCGAAGGCTGCGGTGTCGGCGCCTGTGGGACGTGCACAGTATTGCTCGACGGCAAGCCGGTGAGCTCGTGCTTTTTACTCGCGGCACGCGCTGCCGGACACAATATTACGACTGTGGAAGGGTTGAGCGACGGTGAGTCGCTCCATCCGATCCAGCAAGCGTGGGTCGAGGAGCGGGCATTGCAATGCGCCTACTGTACACCCGGCTTCGTGCTCTCAGTAAAAGTGCTGCTCGAAGAGAATCCCAATCCTAGCGATGAAGAAATACGTGAATATCTTGCCGGCAATCTTTGCCGCTGCGCCGGTTATGCCGATATCCTGCGAGCAGTGCGCGCGGCGCAGGAAAAACTGCGCGCATAGTCTACCGAATTGCCGCATGCAGGATCGATTTGTTCGGACATGTCCGAACAAATTCGCCCCATTCATCGATCATGTCGGTCATTCACCCGGCCCTGACAAAAATGTTCCACATCGGTGTAATTTGGCCGTTGGCTCGTTAGAAGTTTTCCGCGATCGATTCTCCCACAGTGACAACTCATTGGATTCCTTGTGGAATTTTTGACCGAGCCAAGTGCAATCAGACGGTAGCACTGGCATGTTAAATGCAGTTTTACGTCATTGACGTTGATCTGTCGTAACTGCGCACTCACTCAGAAATTCTGCTATGGACACAACCCGCGCTATCAACTCCACACACGCGAATTCGCGCAGCTGGAGTCTAGACCGCATCTTCGATGCGGCTAAAAAAGACACGGTCATCCGATTGCGCTGGCCGCTGGTGATTCTGTCCTCATATCTTCTCTATTACAGTCCGGCGGCGTGGTTGACCGCGAATCAAGTGCAGGCGATTTTGAGTCTTTATCTCCTGAGTCACGCCACCTTGTATTTTGTCGCCGACGACTTATTCGATTCGCCCTATTTTTACGGGCCGTTACTGGTGTTTGATTCGCTGGTTCTGGCCGTCGCGCTTAGTTTTAGCGGCACTGCCAACACCGATTTCTTAATAGCTTGCGTTACGACTTTGGTGTTGAGCACGATTTGTAATGATGTTCGCGGACTGCTCGTCGTTACCTTCCTGGCGCCGGCCATATATGCGTACTCGGTGTTTAGTTCTGCCGCTGTGCTACCGCCGGAAATCTATCTGCGGCTGCCGTTTCCTTATGTCATTTCGCTTTTCTACGGCTATTTCGCCCAAGTTGCACGGATGCGGCGCAGCGCTCGGCAGAAGGAAGAACAAGTCCAGCGCCAACAAAAAACGGCGGAAGAAATTCGTCGCCAACGGGAGCGCCTGGAGGTTTTGCATAAAGTTAACTTGTCGGTGACCTCGACGATCGATAGTGCCAAGATTCTGGAGGCATTTCTCGACTGCGCGCTGATTCATCTGCCCTACGCGGCGGCGATCGTGCGGCTCAAGAGCCATGATACCGGGCTGCTTGAAACGGCGGCGACGCGGGGCGTTGATATGACGCGTTTTAGCGAGTCAAAAGAGCTGCTCAATTTCATCGATCGTGTCGTAACCGAAGCTATCCCATTGACCGTTGGCAATGCTTTTGCCGACCCCGAGGTCGCGCACCTCCAATTATTGAAAGATGAAGGGTTGGTGGCGTTTCTCGATTTGCCGCTGATCGCCAACAATGAGGCGCTCGGCGCTTTGGCGTTTTTCACCCGTGAGGCGCATCAGTTTGGCGCCGATGAAGTGGATTTTTTATCGACCCTCGCCGGACAAGCGGCGATCGCTATCCATCACGTGCAATTATACGATCGCAGCCAGCAGCAAGGCGCAGAACTGCGTCATGCCCATCACATCAAAGATGATTTTTTGAAAGCGGTGACCACCGAGCTCAAGACGCCGCTTAGTGTGATTACCGGTTACACAGATATGTTTCGCGATGGATTGCTCGGTTCGATGACGCCGATCCAGGAAAAAGCGATCGAAACCGTGGCGCGCCAGTCCAAAGATCTTAATCGCCTAATCAACAGCGTGCTCCAGGTGAGCTCCATGGAGGCGGAGACATTGCGCATCCAGTTGCAGGACATGAGCCTCTGGGAGTTCCTTTCCGAGTTAAGACTGCAATATGACCAGCCGCTGGGGAAAAATGTAAAATTCGTTTGGGACTATCCGGACGACTTTCCCACTCTCCAGGGTGACCGGGGCAAGCTCAAACGGATATTGGAAAATCTGATCAACAACGCCATCAAATTCACCGATCACGGCACGATTACCGTTTCGACCAAGTATCTAGCGGCTAAAAAAATGTTGTATTTTACCATCGCCGACACCGGCGTGGGGATTCCTGAGGAACAGATCGCCGCGGTATTCGAACGATTCCGCCAAGTTCACGACGCCGATGCGAGGATGCAGCGCGGCGGCATGGGTCTCGGACTTTACGTAGTCAAGAAGTACGTCGATCTGCTCGGCGGAAAGGTGCATGTCGAGAGTCGCGCTGGGCAGGGGTCGACGTTTGTTTTGCAAATTCCGGCGCCGTTGGCCAAGCTCGTGACCGGGCACGAACAGTTATTGCTTATCACAGAACGCGCCGGCGCGGCGATGCGCCAACACTAAATTGTCTGCACGGAGAATTTCAGAGTTGCGCAAGCGCGCCGGTCTGGCGCCTAGCGTGACGGGTCGGAAAACGCGAGGTTGTCGCGCCGCAGATACATTCTAACCCACTGATCGTAGAGATTGTCTGGCCGGAAAACATCGATCTCTTTACGGCCTTCCGGCGTTTCAACTACCATACTGACTGAAAGTTCCTGCCAGGAAATGCCTAACAACCGTTCGTTCTTTCGTCCAGCCAGATCGCCAATGGTGCGCAGTAACTGGGAGAGCGAATGGCCGTCGGCGGTGCCGCTTTGCTGGCGCCGCCGGGCGCGCTGTTCGCGCTCAATGCGGTCCAGCTCGGCGACCGAATAACGTAATCTCCTGCCAGTCTCGGCAGAGGGAAGCTGATAGGGTTCTTCCTGGCCGAGGACGCGCGGCGGAATCTTGTTACGCCATAGTTTTTGCAGCCGGTTGCGGCTGATACGAAAGAGCGGATTGCTGCTTTCGGGCTGCTCCTCGAAACGAACCCAAACCAAATAGGCGCTGCCGGTACATTCGAGATTGAATGCCCTCAAATGGAGATTTTCCAGGTCCTGTCCGATCGCTCTTAGATGACGAGCATAATCGCTTGGGCTTATTCTCGCTTCCATAGTTTTAGTTCCAACGCCAACGCTGGCGGACGGCGGCGTGGCGCCAACGAGTCGAAGCTTCGAGTGGTGTCGTGTCGGTCGGGATGATTTTCTAACCCCACGAATAATACTAAGCACAGGCAGCTTATAGTTGCAATTGAGACAAAAATTCGTCAGCGAGGACTTGATCCCGTGGGTGCGATGTTGAGTGATCGCAAAGCCGATAAAGAAATTACAGTTCGGACAAAGCCGGGCGCGGTACTTGGACATGCAGTTGACTCAGTTATTGGCGCAACTATCTATGCGTATGCGCCCCCAAAGTCAAGCGAGTATTCGCCCGTTCGCGTGATAAATCTGACGAGTTTCCAATAGCTTGCCCGGATTACCCCGAGTCGGGAAACTTCTTGTCCAACGGGAGACATTTGTGCGCACATTTGGCGCTAAATCGGGCCTGGATAGTTTTCTGCCAAGATCCACCGATGAGATGGGGTAGTCGCCGGCATCACGGCCAATCGCTTGTGCAGACTGTGGCCTTGGCGCCGTCCATGCCGGGAGATTAAAAAACCTTCCCGGCATTTTGGATTCGCAGTGAAGATACGATCGCTATTCTTGCGGCGAGGCGGGGAAGATCAGCGATTTGATGACGACGGGTACCGAGCCCGACGAGGGAATCAGAGCGCCAACATCGATGTAGTCGAAGTCGTTGAGCGCGATGCCGTCGATGGACACAATGGCACTGTCGATTTTTAACTCTTCCTGGAAGTGAAGGCCGACAATGCCGCCGATGTCGCCGTCATTGACCAGAATAAGCGGGTGGCCTTTGGCCATAATATCTTTGAGCCCTTCGACGACACCGCTGCAAAACGCTTGCAGCCGGTGAAAGGTCGCTGAGCCGTCCCAGTGAAACGCCACGGCGACGGGCTGGCGACCGTGCAGCAGGTCGAGCCGGCGCAGCGCGCTGAGCAGCGCATCGCGAACCTGCTCTTTGGTGAAATCCTCTTGGTTGAGCGGGAACTCCGGCGCGACGACGCCGACGTTGCGCACCGGGACAGCGTCGTCGGGCGCAATGAAAATGGTATTGCCACTCACCTGGACGGTGTACTGGGAGGCGCCGATGACGGTGGCGCGAATGCGCGCGTTGGGTTCCATCACCAGCAGATCCAAGTCGGCCATGCGCCGGTGCACCTCGTCGGCGATCAGCGGCCCAAGATCGCCGAAAGTCGATTTACTCCGATTGTAAATAAACTCGGATACTCCGCCGGAAAACATCACGCAATCAATTTCGCCCTTGAACGTAAGCGACGGCAGCCGGAGCAAACTCTTGACGTCATCGCTAAGCGGCTCCGGCTTCAGCATGGCAAAAAGCTTATCCATCATCCCCGCGACCATCTTGCGCAGATTTTCTTCTGAAACTTTCTGTCCGAGTTCGACGGCGAAGCCGGCCCAGGCGGCGTGTTTTCGTCCCGCCTCTTCGATGCGCACGATGGCGCCGTCGTTGTCGAAAGCCAGCAGGCGCGCGCCGATGTCGATGGCGGAAACTTCTTGCACCTTGCCATTGTTACAAAGCGCAAACTTGCTCGTGCCGCCGCCGACGTCGATATTCAAAACTACGCCGCCGATCTTTCCCGAGTGCGCCACCGCGCCCGAGCCGTGTCCAGCCATGGTGGCTTCAAGGCCGTCGCCGGCGCTAACGGCGACGAATTTGCCGGCCTCCTGCGCGAATAGATCGGCAATAGCGCGGGCGTTACGCCGGCGCACGGCGACGCCGGTCAGAATCAATGCGCCGGTGTCGACTTCCTCGCGGCGAATTTTTGCGTCTTTGTATTGCTGGTTGATAAACGCGCCGAGCGCTTCGACATCGATGCGGGTGTCGTCGACGTAGGGTGTGAGCAGTATTTGCGATTCGTTCAAGATGTCGCGTTTGGTCACGCGATAACGCGAACCTTCGAGGGTCAGTTCGAGCCGGGAAAATACCAGATGCGATGTCGAGGAGCCGATATCGACACCGACGCTGGTGAGCCGAAGATTTTCTTCGTCCTGCATGTGGCGGTTGGCATTGGAAAACGAACCTCTAGGTGCGGTGGCCATTGAAATCCTTATTCAGTAAAAAAGTTAAGAGTCCAGCGTCTGGAATTCATTGGTACCTTAGAACCCAGACGCTGGACGCGAGACGAGTTTAGTAGGAGTTCTTGTAAAGATCGGGCTCCATGCGCGACTTGGCGCCAACGGCCGCTAGCGTCTCTTCGAATTCTTTACGCAGGAAGGGATCTTCTTCGTTGTATGGAACCGCAGTGCCGCCGTCTTTCATGTCGATGGCGCCGTAGTCGATCGCTTTTTCGCCGGGACGGCCACGGTCACGTCCTGGCGCATTGGGGCCGAACCAGGCGGTAAGACGCAGAGGCTCTTTGCTGGCGCCGAAATGGGCGTGGAACCAGTTGCCGCTCATCGGCGCCGCGCTGACCATGCCGACTGGCTCGTAATCTTGGCGGCGGATTTCTTCCGTTGTGCCTTTTTCCCAGGGATGCGTGCCCAACTTCGACGGCCAGGTGTAAGTGTAGCCTTTGCCGCTGAGACAGATCAGCACCGCGGCGGAGCCGTGCGCGTGAGCTTTGGAATAGCGGCCGGTTTCATGTTGGCCGATCCAAAAATAGAAATGCTGTCCCGCCATATGCGGTTCGATGCGCCGATAGCCCGGCGAGCGGCGGTTATCCATCGGCAGTTCGCAATTCATGACGTCGGGAATGATGTTGGTCTTGCGCATGGCGAGACCGCGCAAGGGGTCAGGCGTCACATCTTCTTTGTATTTGAAATAATCGTCGGTGGGATCGAAGCGGTCTTTGAATTGATAGGGACAATTGAAGATAAAATCTTCATTGCCGAAGTTGTTCATAATGTTTGGCGCCGTGGTCCCAGCTAATAAGAGTGCTGGACTGGAAGTGGCGTTGACGATGCGGTGCGTCGCGTTCATCGGAATGGCGAAGATCGAACCTCTCTGCCATTCGAAGGTTAGCTTCTTTGGATTGCCATCTACCCAGACTTCCGTCGTGCCGCGGCCGTCAACGACGAGATACTGCTCTTCGTAGAGATGCTTTTCAGGATTCAACGCCCCGGCGCCGGGAACTTCGACGACATAACTGCCCCACAGCCCTTCGGTGCCGAGCAGTTGAATAAACGTGCCGTTGCCGCCCATGCGCTTCCACGGTTTGCGTGGCAAGTCCTGCACCCGGCGCACGCCGATATCGCGATAAATCGGAATCCCCTGCGCTTCCATGAAGTTGTCATAAGGCGTGTTGGGCCGGAGAAATTTCCCTAGTCCGGCCCTGGTTTTATTGTCTGTCGGTTCCTTAAATGCCTGCTCGGTCGGATGATCCATAATGCCTCCTTAGAAGATGTTGTTGTCGTGACGATCTTATATCGATCAGAATCTGCGGACTCGGCAAAGAACAAACTGCTTAAGATCGGCGCATGTATTCAATCAATTTATAGTCTGACGGAAAGGGAGTCAAACGAGCGGGCAAACCATTCTAGTTATGGGGACGTTAAGTTAAGTCGGCGCGTTGCCGATCTTCGGTGCCGCCGTTCACAAACGCGCGGTTAGCTGTGACCTACAAACTTGTAGCTCAAGCCTAGTTTGGTGGCGAAAGCGCTAACACGTGTCTCTGAAATGGAATCGGCGATCCACATGCAGTTCGCGAACGCGTCCGGCCACTCAAGCACAGCCTGGCGGTCTGCGTAGACGAAGATGTGATCGAAAAGCTCTGGTTCGGCGTGGTGCTGAGAGGCGCTGGCAAGCGCTTCAAAGAGGGAAGGGGTAAAGCGACAGCGGAACCGCTTGATCGTACCCGTTGACCAGAGCGTCTGTGGCTCTGGCAGGTATGAACCAGCGTCGATGTGTTGCTCGAAGATCTGCACGATATCCGCGGCGATTGATGAACCTTCGAGGAAAACGGCGGTTGTTTCAGGAAATGCCGAGGGAAGCGCTTGTAGAAAAATCATGCTATCGACCGCACCTTCCTCGAGTTCCCAGCATGGTCCCACCGGTAGAGAAAGCGGAATTTTCATTGGGCGCGGCACTCTTGGCGTTGTTTCTTCATGGTTAACTATTAAGTGACCAATTAGGCGGTGAAAAATGCCCGTCAACCTACCTCATAACACGCGCCCGCAGATCTACCTACGCTGAGCCTGGAGCTATTTCGTAAACGTCAGCCGCTTGTAAACCTGCCGGACCGAATCGACATCCCGTTTGCAATACTCGACGATCTCCGGCAATTTCCCGGCGCGATAGTAGGGGTATACTTTAGAGCCGTCGAGGTTTTCTTTCGGCGACGGGATGCTGAGGGCTTTTGCTAGGGTATCGAGACTCACGTGTTCGCGGCCCCATTTGCTCCACTCTTGCATGGTGTCGAAGATCGGCGCGTTGCGGAAGCGGGCGAACGGGATATCGCGCAACGGTTTGATCTGGTGGATCACCGAGCGTTGGTAGAGAAAGCGCATGTCAAAGTCGAGAATATTGTGGCCGACGAAGAGATTGCAGTCGATGGCAAGCTTCCAGAAGTTTCTGATGATGTCGGTTTCCTCGCCTTGGAGGACTTGGATCGGCGCGTCGCCGGGTGGGTCGATGGCGTAACACAGGCAGATGATTTTTGCCGTGGCGGCCGACAGACTGAGCTTTTTAATGAGTTCCGGCTCGTCAAGCTTGATTTGCTCTTCGAGGAGACCATTCTCCTGAAGCGACTTTTCGGTCGGCACGGTTTCGATGTCGAAGAAAAAGATTTTCATAAGTTTTCGACCCTCGTTGGGCAACCGTGACTTAGAACAGAGTCAATTCTTTATTCAGCTTTGTTCCGACTTCCATGGCTTCGCCCGGCCGCAGAAAAATTAACTTAAACGCCGCCACCTGGCGTTGCAGGCTTTTTTCTGCCGCCTGGACATAAATTTCCGCCTGCTGACGATAGCGCTCGACGCCTCGTTTGAGTTCGCTGGATTCGATCCTATCTGTCTTATAGTCAGCCAGGTAAAGCAAGCCATTTTTCTCGTAGATGAGATCGATGACGCCTTCCATGATCCGGCCGTTCCAGGGCATCAGCAGCGGCACTTCGCGGCCGAGGATACTTGCTTGTTTGAGTTCGGAGTAAGCGGAGGACTGAAAAAAGCCGCTGAGAATATCGTGCAGTTCCGATTCGATCCCCGCGCGCGCCGCCTGGAGTTCTTGCGGCAGCGCGTGATCGATGAATTGCCGTAGATGTTCGTGGAAGTTTTTGCTTTCTCCAGTGAACCGCCAATTTTGCAAAAATCGATGCGCGAGATCGCCGACAACGAGAGCCGGGGTTTGCCGCTCGATGCGGCGGCTAACTTTATTACCCGCTTCAGTTGTGGTTTCTTCTTGCCGTTTCAAACTCGTCGGGGTTATGAAGGGCGCCATTTGTTGCGCCTTTTCATAGTTCGCCGTGCGGCGCGCCCAGGTGTCGACGAAGGGTTGCCAATTGGGACTTTTCCTGGCGCGCTGGGTTTTACTGTTCGACCGGCTCGGTGCGCTGAGAGTTTCGCTCACGACTTCAATCTCGATCGTACCGTTGCCGACCGAAACGCTTTTTGCTGCGTCGGCGGCGCCGATGGCGCCGTTCAACGTGTCGTCGAGCATGGCGAGAAAACTACCCCTCGAGCGCCGGTTGCTCGGCGCGCAGGAGAGGATTAAATGCTCGCGCGCGCGGGTCATGGCGACGTAGAGCAAGCGTTTTTGCTCGCCGGCGTTTCTCAACCTGGTTTTTTCACGGATGAAGAGTCCGGCGAGGTCGGCGATCTGTCCGATGCGTAACCCGGTCAGGCCGGTCGACCAGTCGTAGGTCGATTCCGCGTCGCTGCTGCGTCTGCCCTCGGTGCCGGCTTGGCAGCCGGCTAAGACGACGACGGGAAACTCCAGCCCTTTCGATTTGTGAATGCTCATAATGCGTACGGCATCGAGATTTTCCTCGGCGAGCACGCTTTCGCCTTCTTCTTTAACGTCGAGCACGCGCCGTTCGAGTTGGCGGATCGCTTCCTTGAGCGTGGTCAATCCTTCACTACCAAGCTGGTCAGCCTGTTGCTTGAGCTTTGCCAAATTCGCCACGGCTTGCTCGCCGTGGAAATGGCAGGCGGCGAGCAGTTCCACCGGCAAAACCTGGAACACATGCGCCACCGCGGCGCCGATCGCCAAGGTGCGAGTCTCGACGTTGAGTTGGGCCAGGGTGTCGTAAAGTTGAGCGAGGATTGGCGGGCAATGTTTCACGTCGAGTTTCGCGGCGGCGCGGTAGTCGAGCAAGTTTTGCCGATGCAGTTCATAAATCTGCTGATCGGTGAGCCCGCCCAAAGGCGAACGCAGCACGCCGACTAACGCCAGGCGATCGAACGGATTTTCCACCGCGCGCAGCAGGTTCACCGCGTCGATGATTTCCTTGGCGGCGTAAAAATGGCGCTCGCCTTCAACGACGTAGCGAATACCCTGGCGGCGAAACGGTTCCAAATAGTCGTGAATGTCGGTCAGCTTGCGAAATAGAATGGCGACGTCTTTCGCCTGAACGTAGACGCTTTCACCGCCAGCGTTGAGAATCCGCGCCTTGTCTAACACGACTTCTTTTAACCAGCGCGCCAAGCTCTCGCCTTCGAGGCGGCGCGCGCTTTCGGCATTGATTTCTTTCTCGGTGACGATTTTTCTGACAGCGACCTTGGCGAGAGTTCCGGCCCTCGCTGCGGCCCGGCCCGGCGCCGGCTGGATAGCGATGTAGGGCGGCTGCAAGCCGTCCTGGGCCTGAATCAAGTTTTCAAAAATGCCGTTGACGGCGTCGATGATCGCCGCGTCGCTGCGAAAGTTCGTCGTCAGGCGGCATTCCAGGCCGTTTTGCGCTTTGATGATTTTCTCGACGACCTCCAGATAAGCCTCGATGTCGGCGCGGCGAAAGGCATAGATCGATTGTTTTGGATCGCCGACAACGAAGATTTTTCCCGGCTCGACTTTGACCTGGCGCCAATCCGCCGCGGCCTGGCCGGACCGTTCGGCCAAATAGAGAAGAATTTCGTATTGAATCGGGTCGGTATCCTGAAACTCGTCGATCAGGATCGTCCGATAGCGACGTTTGAGGTCGGCGCGCACGCGGCGCTGGTCGCGCACGAGGTTGCGCGCGCGCACCAGTAGGCCGTCGAATGAAAGATGGCCGTCGCGGATGAAGCGTTCGCGGCAATCTTCGGCGAAGGGCGCGAGCAAGCGCCACAGCCGCTCGGTCGTCTCGCCATCGACGCTCAGGAGTCCCTTGGCGGCGCGGACCATTTCTTGGGCATTGCCGATGTCCACTTCGTCCCAACCGTTCACGTTTCGACTGATCGACTGATCGCTCAGCGACGCGAGTTCGTCGGCCCAGGTTTCGCCGCGTTGACCAGTGCGTTTGAATTCGCTTAAAACTTTGCCCGCGGCGCGCACTAACTTCTCATTGACCCGGTCCTCCGGGTGGCGCGCGCTCAAAGCTCGGGCATCGCGATCGAGTCGGGCGATCCAGTGGGTTAGCGCCGCTGGCGTTGAGTTTACCGTATCGCTGTTGCGCTGAAGATCGACCGCTTCCGCGCTGAGCGATTTGGCCAAGACTTTGATGTGATCGAGCTGACAGCGGGCGAGAATTTTCCGCCATTCCTCGGCGCGCTGACTCGATAGTGCGAGTTCCACGTCAAGCCACTGATCCCACTGCTCGTCAAACAAGCGGTCAAATTCTCGACCATCGTCTTCCCGAAACTGCGGATCGACGCCGGCTTCGAGCGGATAGAGTCGCAGCAACGTCGCGGCGAAACTGTGGATCGTGCCGATATCGCTGCGCTCCATATTTCTCAGCGCGTCGTGAATACGGCTGTCCAGTTCAGCTTTGGAAAGCTGATAGAGAGCGATCAACTGCTCGACCGCTTGCTTATTTTTTTTCTCGCCGTCGTTCGCCGGCTCATGATCAAGCTCGACGGCGAGATAAGTCTGCAAACGCTCGCGCAGCCTGAGCTTCATTTCATCGGCGGCTTTGTTGGTAAACGTCAGGGCGACGATCTCGGTGATTTTGAGCGGTTCGGGATTGCGCAAGATCAAATGCACCAGTCGATCGACCAACAATGTGGTTTTGCCGGTGCCCGCGCCGGCGGTGACGACGAGATTACGATCGAACGTTGTGACGGCAACCTGGCGGTCATTGGCGTCGGGAAGCTCAACGTTGGCTTGTTTGACGCTCATAACTCCTTCGGATCTTTTTCGCGCAAAGCGCGATGGGCCTCGGTGCGCGGATCGTTTTCGGCGCGCCACAGGCTCGGCGGATGATTCTTACGGCAGATGGTTGCCACCTCGCAGCGGCCGCAATATTCGCCGCGGTTGATGAAGAAGCGTCCCTGACGCACGCCCTCGGCCAAGTAGGCGATGGTTTGTTGGGTCGACGCGCCGACTTTGCCATCAAGGCCGGCTTTGCCGTAGGGCGCCGCGATTAGCGGGCCGTCGGCCCAGCGCGGTGCGATGTAGTAAAAATCCGCCTCGATGGCAGGCGGCGCAGGATTATCGCTTTGCTCGGTGGACCAATGTTGGGCCAGCAAATAATAAAATGGCGGCTGCAAACGTTCGCCGCGCAACGCGGCGCGAATGAGATTTCTATCCGCCGTCGCCGGGCTGGCGCCAAATTTGAATTTATAATCGATTACCCGAAGCCCGTTGTCATTACGATCGATCCGGTCCATGCGGCCGCGGATGGCCAGGTTGTTTAGTGGCTCGGGCCAGTCATGGGGCAATCGACCGGTGACGCCGGTTTCCAAACTCACCGGGACAAAGCCTGATATTGAAAGCTCGGCAAGATCTTTTGCGACCACTTGGCAGAGCAGTTGAGTCAGACCGTCCTTCAAGCTCTCCCATGCCAGCGGATAGCCCACCGGATTTTTCCCTTGGTAGTCGGCGAAAGCGTGGGCGGCGACGTCGAGCAGAATCGTCTCTACGTTGGTTGCGCTCGCTCTGCCGTTAAAGTAGCCGCTGTCAATCAGCGTGCGGTAAAACCGGTTCAAAATTTCATGGCCGAGCTCGCCGAACTCGGCGGGACTTGGACCGAGGATTTCTTCGGGGCGATCGAGCGGCTCCAAGCCCAGCACGTGGCGCGCGAAAAATTGAAATGGGCAGCGCGCGTAGGTTTCCAGCGCCGTGGGCGACAGACCGCGCGCGGAGAAACGTGTCCAGTAGTTGTCAATGTCTCCGAGCATGCCGTCGTAGGCCAGCAAACGCTCACTCGCTTGGTCGAGCGCGCTGACGATTGTTCGCCCTTGTTGGTAAAGCGCCGGCAGTGGCGCTGTGGCATCGATGAGCGACGTGGGGTCTTGGCCTTCGAGCGTCAGCCGAATCGCGAGTTCTGCCGGCAATAAAAACTCCGGGCGGTGGAAGGGCGCCGTGGCGGCTTTTTCAGTGATGCTGCGCGGAATCGTTACCGTCGCAACTTTGTGACCGGCGCTTTCGAGAGCGCGTTTAAGCTCGTCGACATACCAAGACGGCGCCAATGCTCTGCCACCGTCGTCAGCTCTTTGAAACGAGCAGTAGAGGCGTTCGCCCGCGGCGCCGACCAGCAGCGTGAAAAGCAGTTTTTCTTCATCGAACGCGGTGAGTTTCGGGTTGACCTTGTAACCCAAGTCGCGCTCCAAAACTTCTCGATCAGGGTCGCGCAGGAAGGCGTCTTCGCGGATCGTACGGGGAAAGACACCTTCATTCATTCCCAGTAAAAACAGCGCGCGAAACGACAGGCCACGCGCTGCGGTGGCGCTGAGCAGCGTGACGCCGTCGCGGTTACGCCTGTCCTCGCCGGCCGTCGAACGCTCGAGCCAGTGTTGAAAGGTGTGGCTAAAATCTCCCAGCGCGACTTGCTCTTGGATCGCGTCGAGAGCGGCGAGTTGATCTAAGACGGCGAGAATCTCATCATGGATCGTCGCTGAATCCACTGTCTCGGTAGAACTCGCGATGCCGGCGCTTGACGCGATACCTAGATACTTTCTCAGCAATTCCTTCCATGCCAATGCGTAGTCGTGCCACGAAGCTTGAGGCGGCAGCCCCACAAGATCGGCGATCAGCGCCTCGACGGTTTCGGCTAATGCCACCAACTGTGCCGCGGGGATGCGAATTTTGCGCGGTTCGTCGTCGTCGGAGATTTCTGCAAGAAGCAAATCGCGGTGGTGGTAATTTCTCAGCCGGCGCCATTCTGCGATGCCTTTACAGATCGCGAGCTCACGGGTTGCGAGATCCCAAAGATCCGGGCGTGGTAGGGAATTGCCCGTAGCGCTAGTTTGCGAATTAAAATACGGCGAGGAGACGAGATCGATCACCTGACTGCGGAGAAAATCTTTCGCCGGTAAGTTCAAGAGCAGGATCACGGCTTTGGTCAGGGGCGACTGCACGAGCGGTTCTTCGAGGCTGCCGGCGAGCGGGATGCAATGTTGGTGAAATATGTCCTTGACGACGCTGCCGTAGGATTCGAGACCGCGCGCGACGACGCCGATCTGGTGAAATTGCAACTGACGCTCATCGATCAGCCGCAAAATTTCTTTCGCCGCCGTGGCCACTTCATCGTGGATGCCGAAGGTATGGGTGATTTGACACTGCCAGTGTTTTGGCAGCTCAGCGTAGATTCTATCTTTCTGGTCATCGAACAGGCGCGCGCTGGTTGGTAGCGGAGATTTCTCTGCTGCTTCGGTATGCGGCCCGGTGCTGTGGCCCTGGACGTAGCGCTCGTAGAAGTTTTCGGCGAAGCGCCATGCTTCATGCGCCGGCTTGGCGGCCAACAGCGGGAAAAACAGCGTCGTCGGGTAGTGGCCAGCCACGGCGTGAAAAAAATCAATTTGGATTTGGGTCAGATCGTAGAAACCGTAATAAAAAACCTGGCTGAACTGGGCGAGAAACCGGGATGAGGTTGCGTGCTCGGTGGCGTAACGGTCCAAGTTGGCTTGATCGGCCAGGTTTTTTTTACGGCAGAAGGTTTGAAAGGTTCGAAACAGAACCAACAACTGCGATGTCCGTTCACTGGCGCGCTGGCTGAAGTGCCCTTCGCCCAAAGCTTCGAGCGCGACGGTGGGATCGACGAGGCCGTCTCGCAAATCGCGCAGTGTCTGCCACAGGGCGGCGCAGCCGCCGGCGCGATCTTCGATGCCGGCGAAGGGCTCAGCGCCCGGCTGGCGCGCGCGGATAATTTGCCGCAGCGCTTCTTCGAAAAACAGGTCGTTGTGAAGTTCAAGGGGCGCGCTTGCACACTCGGCCTGGAGCCGCAGCGATAGTTGGTAGAAAGTTAGCAGTTGAACATTCAGCAACGACAGGCCGCGCTCTCGGCTCAAGAGGATTTTCAAACGGCGGCGCATGAGATCGGAGGGCGTAAGAATCAGCAGCGGCGTGAGCCGGTCGCCGGCTTTGAATTGGCAGATTTCATCCACTAATGCATTTTCGAGATCGTCATGAAATGGACCGAGAATGGTTCGCATGATTGGTTTTCGCCGCCGATGAGGAATGCCTGGCTTACTATGAAATAGGGTGTGAGGATTGGCAAGGGAAGGACCGGTTGAGAGAACCAAGCGCGTCGTTGAGATTGCAAATGCGCCGGCAAAGATTTAAACCAAAAACCAACTCATGCAAACATTCACCAAGTTTGGCATCCTTTTTTCATTCTATTTTCTCGTAAGTTTTCTTCCCGCCGATGCTCATCCCCGTTCGCTGGCGTCCACCGCCGGCCTTGTGGTCGCCGACAGTGAGCACGCCAGTCAGGCGGGAATGGAGATTTTGAAGCGCGGTGGCAATGCGGTCGATGCCGCCATTGCCACCGCGCTTGCGCTCTCCGTCGTCGATCAGGCTTCGTCAGGACTTGGCGGCGGTGGCTTTATGGTGATTTACCGGGCCAAAGACAAGAAATCTTTCGCTTTGGATTTTCGCGAAACCGCTCCCGCGGCGTCGCGCCGCGAGCAATACTTGAAGGACGGCAAAGCGGTGCCCGAGCTGAGCCTTACCGGGACCTTGGCGGTCGGCGTACCGGGAGAAGTTGCCGGGCTAATTGAAGCGCACAAGAAGTTCGGCACGCTGCCGCTGTCCGTGCTGGCGGCGCCGGCGATCCGACTCGCGGCTGAAGGTTTCGCGGTGGACGTGACGCTACGGATCGCCGTTGAACGAGGTCTCGCGAACATGAAGCGTTTCCCCGACTTGGGGCGAATCTACACGCCCAATGGCGAGGTGCCGAAACAAGGCGAGATTCTGCGCCAAATGGAGCTGGCTGAAACGATTAGGGCGATCGCTCAGCAGGGTGAGTCGGTTTTCTATCAGGGTTGGATCGGTCAAGCGATCGTCGAAGCGATCAAAAAAGACGGCGGCGTGATGACCGTCGACGATCTCAAAAACTACAAGGCGATCTGGCGTGAACCGCTGGTCGGGACCTATAGAAATCGCACGGTGATCACGATGCCGCCGCCAAGTTCGGGCGGCGTGGCGCTGCTCCAGATGCTTAATGTATTGGAAGGCTACAAGCTCGCCGAGTTCAAACACAACTCGGCCGCCTATTTGCACTTGATCAGCGAGACCATGAAGCACGCCTTTGCCGACCGGGCGGCGCATCTGGGTGATCCCGATTTCGTCCACGTGCCGATACGAAAACTCACGGCGAAAGAATACGCCGCGTGGATTCGCGGTCGGATCGCTCCTGACAATACCAAGCCGCCGAGTTTTTATGGCTACTACGATTACCATGCCGAAAAGGGCGGCACGACGCATTTCAGCGTGATCGACCGGTTTGGCAACGCCGTGGCGTGCACGCAGTCGGTCAACACCCGCTTCGGTTCAAAATTGCTGGCGGCAAAGACCGGTATCGTGCTCAATAACGAGATGGATGATTTTGCCATCCATCCAGAGACGGGCAACACCTATGGGTTGATCGGCAATCAGGCCAATTCACTGCAACCGAAGAAGCGGCCGCTGAGCAGCATGTCGCCGACAATTATTCTCAACGGCAATTCGCCCGAGCTGATCGTCGGAGCGGCGGGCGGGCCGCGGATTATCAATGCGACGCTGCAGACGATTCTCAACGTGCTCGATTTCAAGATGCCGGTGAAACAAGCGGTCGATGCCGCGCGTATCCATCATCAGTGGATCCCCGATCGGCTAGGGGTGGAAACTAAAATTGATGCGGAGCAGAAAAAGGCGCTCCAACAGCGCGGTCATGCGATTCGTGAACAAAACGCTCTCGGTGTCGTGCAGGCCATTACTTGGGACGGATCGACGTTGAACGGCGCTGTCGATCCGAGAAAAGTCGAAAGGGCGAGGACGGAATAGCCAAATGAAGATTAGCTGTCAGAGATCAGAAGTCAAAGTGCGCAAGGGCAGTTTGCTAACCCTTACGTTTTTTTCGCCACCAACTCCACAGCGGCGCGGCGAGATGCCAGACTTTGAGTAGTCCACTAGTGGATTTCACGAGTTTTCCGGCGTAACCGCTGACTAGGAAACTCGATACGCCTGCGGCGATGATTGGATGGGACTTTAACGCTCTACCGATTCCCAAGAATGTTGAGCCTATAGCTGGGGGCGATCTTAATTGGCTGCAGATGCGTGCCAGTTCGGCGCGCTCGCGGGCGGCTTGGTCGACTAATACTTGCTTGCGCCGGGCGATTTCTTCCAAGCGACTAGTCATTGGACCAAGCCTTGAGGCGATCGCGATCCTTGCCCAGTTCGGCAAGGCTTGTCGGGAATAGTCCTGGCCGTTTGAGAATTGCGTTGCGCAGCTTCAACGCGGCGATGGCGCCGACGCCGAGATAAACGAGAGATAGGCCGCCAATCGCGCCGATCCAGCCTTTGTCCCAAAATAGCGCGACCAAAAAAATCGTCAGAAGAATAAACCCCAGACTGAGTCCAAAGACGACTAAGAGCGTGAGAACCAGCGTTTGCTTCAGCCGTTCGCGCTCTTCTTCGAGCTCGGTGACAAAAATCTCGGCGCGAGTGCGCAATGCAGCGCTCAGAGTCGCAATAGCGGCTTTGAACGAATGCACATAACCGGGTGAGCTTTCCTCGTCCGGGCGGCGGTCTCGATCGGCCATGAGCGCGAGATTATTTGCCGCGGATCAATAAGCCGATCACCAAGCCGACGCCGGCGGCGATACCGACTGCGTTCCAGGGATTCTCGCGCACGTAATCATCGGCAACGTCGGCCGCCTCTTTGGATTTTTGCACCAAGTTTTTCTCGGCGTCGGCCAATGCCTTCTTGCCCTCGATCAAGCTCTGCTCGATCTTCTGGCGCGCCACGCCGATCTTGTCGCCTGCCTGGCTGGCGGTGGCTCTGAGTAGCTCTTCAGCGTCAGCGACGAGAGATTTGAAATCGCTAACGAGTTTGTCCCTGCTGCTAAAAGTTTCGCCGTCCATGATACCTCCCGTAATTTCAGCTTCCAACTGCCAACATGATAAGCACGCGCCAGCGGCTATTCAAGGTCAATATTGAATTACCACTAAAAAGAGATGACGTGAGGGGATGAAACGTAGGGAAGGGTAAGTCTCTTCCCTGCACCCCCTACCGTTTTACCTAATTTTCAAAGGGATTCTTGAGCAGGATCGTCTGCTCGCGGCCGGGACCGACGGAAACCAGGATGATTTCGCTGGCGATGACTTCCTCGATGCGTTTGACGTAGTTCCGGGCGGTGAGCGGCAAATCGGTAAATTTTCTGACGTTGTCGAGGGCCGCGTCCCAACCGTCCATTTCTTCATAGACCGGTTCGGCGCCTTGCATCACTTTGGAGCTGGCGGGAAATTCGTCGACTCTTTTCCCTTCATACCGATACGCCGTGCAGATCGGGATTTTCTTAAATCCGGTGAGCACGTCGAGCTTGGTGAGCGCGATGCCGGTCATGCCGTTCATGCGCACGGCGTGGCGCACGCCGACGGCGTCGAACCAGCCGCAGCGGCGTGAGCGTCCAGTGGTGGCGCCGAATTCAGCGCCTTCACGCCGCAGAGTCTCTCCTTCGGGTCCGTCTAGCTCGGTGGGAAACGGGCCGCTGCCGACCCGCGTCGTGTAAGCTTTCGAAATGCCGATCACCTGCTGTATATGCTGCGGCCCGACGCCGGAGCCCGAGCAGGCGCCGCCGGTGATGGTGCTCGACGAGGTGACGTAGGGATAGGTGCCGTGGTCGACGTCGAGGAGCGTTCCCTGGGCGCCCTCGAAGAGCACGCGCTTGCCGGCGCGAATTTTTTGATCGAGTAGCAAGCCGGTATTGGTCACATAGCGATGGAGCTGGTCACGAAACCTGCAGTAGTCGTCGTGGATCAGGCCAAACTGGAGGGCTTTCTCTTTGAGAATCGCTTTGAGATAAAAATTCTTCTCCTGGATATTGCGCTCGAGTTTTTCGCGGAAAGTGTCTTCTTCCAACAGATCGACAAAGCGGATGCCGACGCGAGCGACTTTGTCTTCGTAGGCCGGGCCGATGCCGCGTCCGGTGGTGCCGATCATGCCTTCGCCGCGCAGCCGTTCACGCGCCTGATCGATGAGCTTATGGTAGGGCATGATCACGTGGGCCTGCTCGCTAATGCGAATCTGTTCGTCGTTAGCGAGATGGCCCTGGGCTTTGAGCGCGCTAATTTCATCGATCAAGACTTCGGGATCGACGACCACGCCGTTGCCGATAACGCAGAGTTTGTCGGGATGCAGCGCGCCGGAAGGCACCAAGTGCAAAACGGTTTTCTTGCCGTTGACGACCAAGGTGTGGCCGGCGTTGTTACCGCCTTGAAAGCGCACGATGACATCGGCGTCGTGGGTAAAGAGATCAACGATCTTACCCTTGCCTTCGTCACCCCACTGAGCACCGATGATTGCGACGTTTGACATATTTATTAGGCAATAGGCATTAGGCAACAGGCAATAGTCAAGAAGATTGCCTTCCTGATGACTCTGCCTAATGCCTGTTGCCTTCTTCTCACAGTTTCACCAGTTCCGCGGAGACGATCTGCGGCAGCGCCAGCAGCTCGTCGATGGCTTTTTTTGAAACCATTTCATCGACGTGGGTGAACGATATCGCGTTACCGCCTTTTTCGCTGCGGCCGAGCTCCATACCGGCGATGTTGATGCCGTTGTTGCCGAGAATCGTTCCCACGGCGCCGACCACGCCCGGCACGTCGTTATTTTGCAAAACCAAAATATAACCTTCAGGCACTGCTTCAAGATAAAAATCATTGACTCTGACGATGCGCGGATGCTTGGCGCCGAAAATGGCGCCTTCGACTTCCAAGTTCCGTTTGCCGGTTTTCGCCTTGACGACGATGGAGCTGGTAAAATCGCCGACGCCTTCACCCTTGGATTCCAATATTTTTACACCGCGTTCTTTGGCGACCACCGGCGCATTGACGTAGTTCACGGCGGATTCCATCACCGGCGAGAGCAGTCCTTTGAGTACGGCGACGGTGAGCGGCGCGATGTTGTATTGGGTCACCTCGCCGCGATACTCGACCTGAACTTCCTTGGGCAGCGCGCCGGCCATCTGGGTGTGCAGGCTGCCGAGCTTTTCGGCGAGCTTGAGATAGGGCCGCAGGACTTCTAAAAGTTCCGGGCTCACCGACGGCACGTTGACGGCGTAACGGACAACGCCCTTGGCTAGAAAATCGACCATCTGCTCGGCGACGGCGATGGCGACGTTTAGCTGCGCTTCGTCGGTGGAGGCGCCCAAGTGCGGCGTGGTGATGACTTGCTCCAACTCGACCAACGGATGATCGGCGGCCGGCGGCTCGTCGACATAGACATCGAGCGCCGCGCCGGCGACCTTGCCAGATTTGATTGCGTCGGCGAGATCCTGCTCATCGACGATGCCACCGCGGGCGCAGTTGATGATGCGCACGCCGGTCTTCATTTTGGCGAAGGCCGCTTTGTTGATTAAACCTTGGGTGTCCGGCGTCAGCGGCACGTGGACGGTGATAAAATCCGCTTTGGTAAAAATCTCTTCCAGCGTACCGGGTTCGACACCCATGCGCGCGATGTTATCCGGCGCGATGAAGGGATCGAAGCCGAGCACTTTCATTTTCAAGCCCGCGGCGCGTTCGGCAACGATGCGCCCGACATTGCCCAAGCCGATGACGCCGGCGGTTTTGTTGCATAACTCCACGCCGACGAATTTGTTGCGCTCCCACTTGCCGTCCTTGAGCGAAGCGACCGCCTGGGGAATATGACGCGCCATGGCCATCATTAAGGCGATGGTATGCTCGCCGGTGGTGACGTTGTTGCCGCCGGGCGTATTCATAACCACGATGCCGCGTTGGGTCGCGGCGTCGGCATCGATATTCTCGTACCCGACGCCGGCCCGGCCGATCACTTTGAGATTTTTCGCCGCCTCGATCAATTCTGCGGTAATCTTGGTGCCGCTACGAATCACCCAGCCGTCGTATGCGCCGCAGATTTTCTTTAGCTCGTCGGGTTTGAGGCCGATCTTCACATCGACTTCAAAACCCTCAGCGTTTTGAAACACCGCCAAGCCTTCGGGTGCGAGGGAGTCGGTGACTAGAATCTTCATCTTCGGTTCCATGTGTAGGTTCTGGGTCGAGAATCGATGATCGAGGATGGATGATGGCGTTGATTCGCTATCCTCTATCTTCGATCCTCCATCCTCGGTTTTCAGGGCAATGCCTCCATCAATACTTCCTGGGCGGCGGCGACGCCGCGGCCCAAGGGAATCTCGGCGCCGAATTTTCTTAGCGCCATTTCCAGTGCCGCGATCGCCGTAATGACATCGAAGGCGCCCATATAGCCGATGTGGGCGATACGGATCGCTTTGCCTTTTAATTGATCCTGGCCTTCGGCGAGGGTGACGTTCATCTTGTCGCGCAGATATTCGAGCACGGCGTCAGCGTCGATGCCGTTAGGCAGATAAATTCCCGTGGCCGCCGGACTCGGACTGTCCGGCGCGAGCAATTTCAGCCCGAGCGCTGTCGCGGCGGCGCGGGTGGCGCGGCACAGCCGATCGTGGCGCGCGTAGACATTGGCCAACCCTTCGCGCTCGATCATCTGCAAGGACGCGCGCACGCCGAAAATCAGCGACACCGCGGGCGTGAATGCGCCTGAGCCTTTCTGCTGGTTTTTGCGTTCGAGATTCAGATCGAAATAAAAGCGCGGCAGTTTAGCTTGTTTGGTTTTTTCCCAAGCGCGGTCGCTGAGCGCGATGAAGCCCAAGCCGGGCGGCAGCATCAAAGCTTTCTGCGAGCCGGTGACCAACACATCGATGCTCCATGCGTCGAGCGGCAACGACACGACACCGACCGCGGTTACGCCGTCGACCAAAAACAACGGGCCGTTTTGGGTCAGCTTGGCGATTTCTTTGATGGGATGGAGCACCGTGGTCGAAGTCTCGCTCGCCTGGATCATCACACCCTGGAGATCGGGATTGGCTTTGAGCTGCTTTTCGACTTCGGCGACTTTGACGGCCTGGCCCCACTCAACTTTCATTTCGATGGGATTGAGGCCGTAGGCATTGGATATATTCAGCCAGCGTTCGCCAAACTTGCCGCCGTTGATCACCAGCACTTTATCGCCCGGGGAAAACAGATTGGCGACCGACGCTTCCATGGCGCCGGTGCCGGAGGAGGCCAACATCAAGACGTCATTTTGGGTGCCGAACAGTTTTTTTAAACTTTCGCGCGCTTCGTCGAAAATCTTGTTAAATTGCGGCGTGCGGTGATGGATCATCGTCTCCGACATCGCCAGCGCGACTTCGTTGGGGATCGGTGTCGGGCCCGGGGAAAGCAGATATTGCTTGATCATGGCTACGGTTCCTCTTCGGCTACTGGCAAACCCATTTGAGATCCGACAAGAGGCAGGAAAGACGCGGAACACACGGCGTTCGGCATTGCTCTACGGCGCATCGTCCACAAAAAAGCCTGGACCTCTATCGTTAAGAGACCCAGGCGTTCGGCCGTCTTAGTGCTTTGCACTTCCTCGTGGTCGATTCCACGTTCGCCAGTCGCGCAAAACTTACGAAAAACTTCTATCTTGAACGGTTAGGATTGTCAACGTGGCGGGCATCGGTTAGAGACAGAGATGCATCTCGGTCGGCGATTTATGCAACGGCTGATTCTTTTCGATATCGACGGCACTCTGACGCGGACCGAGAACGGTTATCTGCCGTTCAACGAAGCGATCTGGCAAACGTTTGGCATCGCCGGCGATATTCGTACCGTGATGCCGGACGGCAATACCGATCCGCTGATTGTCAAAGACATTTTTACCAAGGCGAACGTCGAGATCGAGATCGGCACCGATCGTTGGCAACAGTTTACCGCGAACTTGGGAGCGAGTTATCGCCAACATGTGGGGCGGGGCGAAACCACCGTGCGTGCTTTGCCGGGCGCGGTGGAATTGCTAAAGGCGCTGTCGGTCAACGAAGCATTTATTTCAAGTGTGGTTACCGGCAATTTTGAAGCCACCGCTGAGATCAAACTCGAAGCCGCCGGGCTTTTGAGTTATCTGTCTCGCGGCGCCTATGCGAGCGATTCCGAAAACCGGCCGGACTTGCCTGCGATCGCGAGACGGCGTTGCGAACAATTGGCGCGGCGCGGAATCGAGCCGGAGCGATGCGTGATTGTCGGCGACACGCCGAAGGATTTGGAAGCTGCGCGGGGAAATCACATGAAATGCCTGCTTGTCGGCACCGGGCGTTATCCTGTAGAAGAGCTTTTATATTGGCAGCCGGACGGCTGCCTGGCGGATTTGAGTGATACCAATGCGGTGCTGACGGAGCTTGCGAATCTGTAACGATCACTGGAGGAAAATCATGCAATATCGCACTATCGGAAATACTGGCCTCAAAGTCTCCGAGATTGGCTTTGGCTGCGGTAATAACGCCGTGCTCATGGTCAAAGCACCCTATGACGAGCAAGTTAAAGTCGTCAGGCGCGCGCTCGATTCGGGCATAACCTTTTTCGACACCGCATACGCCTACGGGTTGGGAAAATCCGAAGAGAATCTGGGGCGCATCTTAAAAGACCTCGGCGCCAATCCGGTGATCTCGACAAAGATTCGCCTCGAAGCTGACTGTGTCGGCGATGTTAAAGCCGCGACGATCCGCGCAGTCGAAGCGGGGCTCAACCGCCTTGGCCGCGAGCGCGTCGATTTCGTCCAGCTCCACACCCGGGTCACGCGCGAGCGCGGCATGGACAAACGCTTCAGCTTGACGCCGCAAGATGTGCTCGGCGCCGACGGCGTCATCGCCGGGCTCAAGGCCATGCGCGAGCGCGGTAAGGCCGGTTTTTTCGGCTTCAGCGGGCTGGGCGAAACCGCCGCGCTGCACGAGTTAGTCGATAGCGGCGAGTTTCACGGCTTTCAGTGCTACTACAATTTACTTAATCCAAGCGCCGGCCAGCCGGTGCCGAAGAATTTTAGCGCCCAGGACTACGGATTGATTCTCGATCGCGCCGCGGCTAAAGGCATGGGCGCTTTCGTCATTCGTGTCTTAGCATCGGGCGCGCTGACGGCGAATCCCGGCGCTAGCGGCGGCAGCAGCGGCAACACACTGTCACCGGGTTCTGATTATCCGCTCGATCTTCAACGCGCGGAAAAAGTAAAAGCGGCACTCGGCGTCGACGGCAAAGATCTCACGCAAGCCGCGATTCGTTTCGGACTGATGAATCAAAAAGTTTCCACCGTGCTTGTCGGCTTCTCAAATACAACCCATGTCGATGAGGCAGTTGCTTGCTCAGAAATGGCGTCGCTGTCGGATCAACAGATGAGCGAGATTAGCGTGCTGTGGCGGAATGACTTCGGGAAATTGTCAGCGTGACAGCACGGAGATTCCATGGCGCTCTTTTTTCACTCCGACGATGTCGATCAGCTAATTCCGATTAAAGAAGCGGTGACGATAACCGAGAATGCGCTGCGCGATATGATTTCACCCGATGGGGTTTGCGCACCGCGTAAGCGGCTCAATCTTCATCGCGACGTCGCAGAAGGGACGTTCGACACGGTGCTGAACATTTACGCCGGCGGCTCGGCTAGCTATGGCGCGGTCGGAGCGCAGGTGGCGCTGCATCGAAAGGCGATCGACGGGAACACGCAGAAGCGGCCGCCGTTCAATCCCGATCAGACCGAGCTGGCGCTGATTTACGATTCTGATACAGGTTCCCTGCTCGGCGTGATGGCGCATCGGCCGCGGGATTTTACCGGCGTCGCCGATTTGCGCACACCGGCGACGAGCTTGGCCGGGCTGGATCTATTTGCGCGCAAGGACGCGGAGCGAGTTGGGATTTATGGCTCCGGCCAGCAGGCTTGGGCGACATTTGCCGGCTTGTGCCAGATGCGCAAGATCGAAAGCGCAAAAGTTTACAGTCCGACGCCAACGCACCGGGAAGGTTTTGCAAAAAAAATCAGCGCCAAGACCGGAGTTGCGGTGAAACCGGTCGACAAGCCAGAGCTGGCGGCGAAGGATGTCGACATTATTCTCTGCATGACCAACACCAATGTTCCCGTCATCGATGGCTCATGGTTGGAAGCGGGGCAATACATCATTTCCGTCATTGGCAGCAATATCGAGTTGGTCAAAAGCGGCAATCTTTCGGCGCCGCGCCGGGAGATCGATGATGAAACGTTGAAAAGATGCGATTTCATTGTTGCGCTTTCTAAAGCCCAGGCGATAGATTCGCAGCAGGGCGATATTTATTGGCCAGTCCAGAGCGGTGTGATTGCTTGGGATAAAGTCGTGGAGATTTCCGATGTGCTTGCCGGCAAGGTCAAAGGGCGCACGGACGACAAGCAGATTATTCTCTACAAAAACCAGGGCGGCCAGGGCATCGTCGATATCGCGCTGGCGAAAAAGTGTTACGACCTGGCCAAGGCGTCATGGTAAAGGTTACGAGATGCGGATCGAGCCGCGCCTTAATTGGTGGGTGCAAGGCGGACGGGCGGAGACTTGGTGAAAAATGAAGGAGGAAAGATGAATTTTTCAGCGTTGAGTTGGCGATCGCTTGGGGCTCGTTCTGATTTGGCAATGCTTGATTGCAAGTTCAGTGCGACGCTCAAGGCGAACCCTTCTACAAAGGAAAACAGATTCGCATTATCACCGGGGCGACGGCGGGCGGTTTTTATGATCGCTGGGGGCGGCTACTAGCCCGAGCGATGCCCAAGTATATTCCCGGACAGCCGGATATGATTGTCCAGAATATGCCGGGTGCGGGGTCGCTGGTGGCGCTCAATTACGTTTACGGCGTGGTTAAGCCCGACGGACTTACAACTGTCATGCCTAACAGCAACGTTTATATCGAGCAGCTATCGGGCCATAAAGAAGTGCGCTTCGATTTGCGCAAATTCTCGGCTATCGGTTCGCAAGAGAAAAATTATATGTTGCTCTATATGCGCGCGGACGCGCCGTACAAAACCATCGGCGACATCATCAAAGCGAAAGAAGCGCCGAAATGCGGCAGCACTGGCGTAGGGAGCGCCGGATATGTTCTCGACCGAGTTTTGGACGTAGTATTTGGCGCCAAGATCAACACTGTGATGGGTTATCCCGGCGGAAACGAAATCGATCTGGCAGTGGAAAAGGGCGAGATCCAATGCCGCGGTAACACCATATTGCCGCACTTCGGACGTGAGCCATTTGATACTTGGCACAAGAAAGGGTTTGACCGCCACTTGATTCAAACAACGCGCAAACGCGATCCGGTTGTCGCGGAGGCGCCGACGATCTACGAGCTGATGGATCAATACAAAACCAGCGAAGCAAATCGCCGGCTCGCCAACGTCTTGCTCGGCGGCGCTGAGTTTGGCCGCCTAATGCTAGTCACTCCAGGGACGCCGCCGGACCGAGTAAAGATGCTCCGTGAAGCTTACGCCAGAGCAATGAAAGATCCCGAACTGATTGCCGAAGCCAAGAAGGGGCGGATGGATATGGAACCTTCAACCGGTGAGGAAATACAAACACTGCTGCAAGAGATTATGGATCAGCCGCCCGACGTTATCGAACGCATGAAAAAAGTCCTATCTGAATAGCCCAAGCGCGCTGGAGGCCAGTATGTTTAGAGTGCTTTTTCTTGTGATCATGATTGCGCTCGCGACGGCGGCTCTCGGACGCGCTCAAGCTCCATACTTCCAAGGGAAAACGGTGACGATCATCGTCGGCACAGGGGCCGGTGATCTTTACGATCTGTATGCCCGTGGGATTGCCTTGTTCATGGGAAAATATCTGCCGGGTAATCCCAATATCATCGTGCAAAACATGCCCGGCGCAGGTCATATGATCGCGGCGAACTATATTTACAATGTCGCCAAGCCGGACGGACTCACCATGGGCGCCATCAACGCTGGGCTATATTTCGAGCAGTTGATCGGCCGCGCCGAAGTAAAATTTGACTGGACGAAATACAACTGGATCGGCAACGCGACCAAATCGCCGCAGGTGCTCTACATGCGCGCGGATGCGCCATTCAAATCCATCGAAGACGTGCGCACCGCCAAAGAGCCGCCCAAGTGCGGCACCACCGGCATGAGCAACATGGGCTATTTCGTGCCGAAGCTCTTAGAAGAAACCGTGAGCGCAAAGTTCAATGTGATCTCCGGCTATCAGGGCGGCAACGAGATCGACCTCGGCGTCGAACGAGGCGAGATCCAATGCCGCTCGCTGAGCACCGAGGCGTATTTTTCCCGCGAGCCGTTTCATACTTGGCGTAAGAATGGTTTTGCCAGGGAGCTGGCTCAAGGTGGCCGAGCGAGGATCGAAAAGCTCGCCAACGTGCCGACTATTTACGAACTGATGGATAAATACAAAACACCGGAATCGGGCCGGCGACTCGCAACTGCTTTGCTCGCTTCGGGCGAGTTTCATCGCCCCTATATGGCGCCGCCGAAAATGCGCCCGGAAGTGGTGAAGATGCTGCGCGATGCGTTTAACAAGACGATGAAGGATCCGGACTTTATCGCCGAGGCGAAGAAAAAGCGCTTGGATTTGGACCCGACAACCGGCGAGGAAGTCCAGGCATTGGCCGGTGAAGTGACGGCGCAGCCGAAAGACGTGATCGAGCGGCTCAATAAATTAATGGGGAAATAGACCGGCAATTTGAGACACGATTCCTAACAAATCCACGCGTCACGGTTTGATATCCTGCATGAACCACTCGCTCGGAATCTCGTGGCCCAGGTTTTTTTCTTTGGCGGCTTTGTAGGCGCAGTAGCCCATGGCGGCGAACTGGACGCCGGTGCCAACGTTGTTTAAGAAAAAAGTAATCTGCTTGTCGGTTGTCCTGCTCGGAGCTTTACCGGCGATCAGGTCGCAAAGCTCAGAATACTTGCTCCAGTCGCGCGGTTTTTCGCGGCGCACGCCGGGCATGTCATCGTCGATGCCGGGCGGCTGGTAATGCTGGATGCCGCCAAAGCGAGTGTGGATGGCGATGACATCGCAGCGGTTTAGCACGTCGAGATCGGTTTCGAATTCTCGAATGGAGTTGTAGTGCATGCCGGCTGCCAGCCAATCGAGCTTTATCACCGGCCGCGACGAATTGGTCGCGCTGCAGATCACGTCTGAGCCGCGCGCTGCTTCTTCAGCGCTCGTCACCGGTTCGCCGGCGACGCCAGTCTCTTTTTCCATCTCGGCGACGAACGCTTTTCGGTGCTCCGCGTTGGGGCTAAAGACTTTTACTTTTTTGATCGGCAGGACCGACGTCATAAAGCGATAATGCGCTTTGGCTTGGCCGCCGCTGCCGATCAGCCCCATGGTTTGAGAATTTTTTCGCGCCATCACTTTCATCCCCAGCGCGCTGGTGACACCGACGCGCACCTGTTGGATCAAACCATCCGGCATGATCGCCAACAGCTCGCCGGTCGCCACGCTAAAAAGCTCAATGAGGCCAACGAACATCCCATTCGCTAGTGGCAATTTTTCGAGACGGACGGAATTATTGACGTGCTGTTCTTGATCGATTGTCGAGGTGATCCGGAGCGCGAAGACGCCGAATTTGCCCACGCCACCGTCGACTGACTTAAAATTGTAAGTAGATTTCGGTAGGGAATGGGGTAGATAAGTCTGGGTAGTCGGCCGGTTGACCGCGCGGCTTTCGGCCTGCTCGCGATAGGATTCCTCCATGACGGCGAGACATTCGCTCACACTGAGCGCTTGTTGAACGTCGTCATTACTCAAAATCAAAGTCATCGAAAATCCTCCATTGTTATAACTCCGATTTTTTATCACAGACTTCGGGTATCGTACACAAAGGCCAATAGAAATGACTAGCAATGCCGATGGTATTAATAGCGCCCGCGGAATGACCGATTGTGAGGGGCAGCGGATGCTTTATGACGAATTGTCGAAACGGTTTCGGCATGTTTTGTCGGTCTTTGAACACTTTGAATGGGTACAGCCGCGGCGTATTCGCAGCCACTTTTGTGACGTTTCAGGACATTGCGCGAGCGATGACCGCCGGATGGGAATTCCATGGACCAGCACCACTCGGAGGTTTTACACGAGCAATCCATGGTTTGAGAATTGCTAAGTTTCTGGTCGATGACTACGTCTCTACGAGCGTGGTGGGAGGAAAGCTATGAAGCAAGTGACAAACCCCAAATCAGCGGATGACCTGGCGCGTACCATTAACGATTCGATGATCGTCGGTGCCAGCGAAGTGGCGGATGTAATGACGTCGAAAGTGGTGACCCTCAGCCCGCATAATACCTTTAGTGAGGCGGCGAACTTGATGAATGACCGCTACTTTCGCCACTGTGTTATCGTCGATGCCCATGGCCAAATTGTCGGGGTCATCTCGGACCGCGATATCTTGCGCGCCTTGGCGCGCAACCCCAACGCCCGATCCAAATCGTTGGATCAGATCATGACCCGTCATCCGGTCACCGTGCGGCGTAATACGCCGATCGCTGAGGCGGTGAGTAAGATCGTTTCGAAACGGATCAATTGTCTTCCCGTGGTTGAGGAAAACGGCGGCGTTTGCGGCATCGTCACGTCCACCGATTTGCTTAAGTCCTACCAGCAACTCCTTGAGATGATGTATAAGCCGCGCTGATATCTACCCGAGTTTCGCCGAGTTGCTAGCGTCGCTTGACCGCCACTCGGTTGGCGTTATGGTAAGTCATGGCGCGAAAAATTTGGGTGACGGTCAAGCCGCTGGCAAAACACGAAAACGTCGCTTTCCACACTGACGGCGAGTTGCTCGCGTCCGTTAACGCGCCGGCCAACGAAGGCAAGGCGAACAGCCGATTGATTGAACTGCTCGCCGAGTATTTTCACACCGCCAAATCAAAAATCCGCATCCTCCGCGGCCAGAGGTCGAGAAGAAAACTGATCGAGTTCGATTGATGCGCGCCGCCTCACCCGTTCGGTCGCGACGATTGGCTTCGAGATTCGCCGTTGGTTTCATCGCGTCATGTTTGGCGGTTGCTTGCCGGCGCTGGAAGTTTGGTATAGTCAAATTGAAACGCCTTAGGCGATCTATTTTTCTAGGATTCCAACTTGTCCAAAGCTGAAACCGCAAACACCGTGAGCCTACCGCTGGCGAATTGGGGCCGCCTGGCCGCCAACTCGACGGCGCATATGACCGAGCATCTGTTCAATGCGGTCATTGCGGTCATCTTGCCAATCATCACGACCACATTGGGGCTCAGCTTGGCGCAGGCCGGAGCGTTGGCTTCGGCGCGCACGCTCATGGCTGGGGTGGCAAGCTTTCCTTCCGGTTTTTTTGCTGATCTTGCCAGCCGGCGTAATCTCTCGCTAGGATTTTGCGTCGCACTGATCGGACTAGGAACGGTCGGCTTGAGCGCGTCGTCGAATTTTTTACTGTTAATGATTTTCATGGGACTCAGCGGCTTTGGCGGCGGCTGGTTCCACCCGCAGTCGCTGGCGATCTTGTCGGCAAAGTACCGGGAGAAAAAAGCCTTTGCCCTCGGCGTGCATGACAGCAGCGCCAATTTAGGTGAAGTCATCGGTCCGCTAGCGATCGGCGTCTTGCTAAACTTTTTCGATTGGCGCACGACGCTGTTGATTTGGGGGATTCCAGGTATCGTGGTCGGCCTCAGCTATGCGCTGTGGGGCGCGGAGGGCGCGCTCGCCGTACCCCGGGCGCGCGATTACCGCCGCGCGATCTGGAACGACGTGATCAGAAATAAATCGGTCTGCGCCTTGGTGGCGATCTCGACGCTCCGCGCCATGGGACAGACGGCGTTGGCGTCGTTCCTGCCGCTCTACTTGTCGTTGCATCTAAAACTTCCTGCGGCGCTAGCGGGCGCGTACATGTCAATTCTATTTCTCTTCGCCGGCATCGCGCCGGCGTTGGTTGGCTGGATATCGGACCGTTACGGCCACCTATCCTTGATCATGGTTTTTTCGCTGCTGAGTGGCGTGTGTATCGTCGGGATTCCGTATCTGGGTTCCGGCGCGGTACTGGTTGTCGGACTCGGTGCGCTCGGCGCGCTACTGTGGGCGCTTAGGCCGGTCGTCGTTTCGGCGGCGATGTCATCGGCGCCGCCGGAGCTTTCCGGCAGTATCGTTGCGTTCATCTACGGCGCCAATATGAGCGTATCGTTCGCCGCGCCAATCCTTGCGGGCCTTATTGCCGATGCCTATGGCTTACCGACCGCGCTCACTGCGATCGCATGCTTTCCCTTCAGCGCGGCGTTGCTGACCTTCGTGTTGCGCCAACCGGCGCATTCATAGAATCGCCGGCAGATAACGTACAGCCATGACTCTTATTCTCACCAATGAAGAAATTGAGAATATCTTTACACTCGACGAATGCTTTGCTGCGCTGGAGCCCGCGCTGCTCGAGCTAGGGAATGGGCAGGCGGTAAACATGCCGCGTCAGGATTTGCTCGTGCCGGGACCGATCGAGGGGAGTTACCACGGGCTAAAAACCTCCTGCGCATCGCTGCCAAGCGCAGGCGTCACAACCATGCGGGTCACTTCCGATGTGCTCACCTGGCCGATCATTGGCGGCAGACAGCGCCGCGTCAAAGTGCCGTTGGCCCAAGGGAGCAAATATGTTGGCTTGGTATTTGTCTTTAGCGTTACCAGTGGCGAGCTCTTGGCGATTTTTCCCGATGGCTTCATGCAGGCGATCCGCGTCGGCGTCACCAACGCGCTCTCGGCGCAATATCTGGCGCGGAAGAACTCTTCGGTGATGGCGCTTTACGGCTCCGGTTGGCAGGCGCGCCCGGCGTTGCTCGCAATGTGTAAGGTGTTGCCGATTGAAGAAGTGCGAGTGTATAGCCCGAGCCGAGAGAATCGTGACGGGTTCGTTGATGAGATGCGTGCGAAAAGCGGCGCGAAGTTGCGCGCCGTGTCGTCGCCGGAAGAAGCTGCGCGCGGCGCCGATATCGTGTCGCTCGCGACCAACGCGCTCGAGCCGTTTTTCCCCGCAGTTTGGATTCACAGTGGCATGCATATCACCACCGTCAGGCCGAGCGAGCTGATGCTTGACGCGCTGGTGCGGTGCGACTTGATCGCGGTTTCAACCCGCGAGGCCGCCAAACTCTTTACGCTTCCCGGTGAAGAGCGAAAAGTTCCTGAGTTCGGCAGGGGCGACTATGGCCGCGCCGAGTTGGAAAACACCGCCGCCGACTGGCGTAACAAGCCGGAACTCTCAGAGATCATGGCTGGCAAGGCTGCAGGTCGGAGAAACGATAATGACGTCACTTGCATGCTCAACCATCTCGGACTTGGTCTTCAGTTCTCAGCCAGCGCGGCGCGAATTCTCGTGTTAGCGCAGGAACGAAAATTAGGCAGAGAGTTGCCGACTGAGTGGTTTTGTCAGGATGAGCATTCCTAGCTGTAAGGTTGGGATAAGAATTGTCTCCCGCAAAGACGCCAAGGGAAGAAAGAAAAACAACTCGGATCAATGCTCTCTTAGGAGTCGTCCTAGATTGGGCAGCGGGTCGTGAATCCCGACCATTCTGAGAGCTTGCCAAAGTCCCGCTTGATTGCTGGTGACCACGGGTAAGCCGGTGTCTTTTTCCAGCGCTTCGATCGCTTCGAAGCTGCGCAAATTGCCACAGGAGATGAGGATGCCGTCGGCATCCGGCGCGCTTTGCGCCACTGCCTTTGCTAGCGCGTAAGTTGCGTCTGGCAGCACTTTACCCATGTCGATGCTTTTCTTTAGTCCCATGCCGCGGATCGCGGCGACTTTGAACTTCGATTGCTGTAGCACCTCGACCAGCCGTGCGTCGATCTCGGCTAGATAAGAGGTCGCGACGGCTGGTCGGGTAATGCCGAGCGTGCGCAGCGCGTCGACCACGGCAGTGAGCGACGTGGTCGCTTTGATTCCCGTGGTTGCGCTGATGCGCGCGCTTAACTCTCGATCATGACCAAATCCACGAAAGAACGCGATGGCGGTGCCGGCTTGGAGAATCACATCGACTTCGGCGGAGGCGAGCTCTAACGCGGCGCGCTCGACTTGCTTGACGGTTTCGGCGAGTCCTTCGACGGTAACGTCGTGGAGTAACGTGCGCGTTTCAACCAGACAGACGCCTTCGGGCAAAGCGCGACGCCACTCTTCGCAGCCGACGGTTTCGGGAGAAGGCGAGATGCGTCCGATTTTAGCGCGCCAGCCGTACATTTTTCTATTCGGGAAGGAGCAGTATCTTGCCAAGCGAGCGGCGCGATTCCAACTCGCGATGGGCGTCGGCCGCGGCGGCGAGAGAAAATGTCTTGCCGATTTGTGCTTTAAGTTTGCCCGCTTCGATCCACTGGAATAAATCGCCAGCGCGCCAACGCACATCGTCGTGGCTCGCGACGTTGTGCGTCAAGCTTGGACGGGCGAGCGACAGCGATCCCTTGGCGTTTAGCACCGCGGTGTCAAACGGCGGCACCGGTCCGCTCGCTTGGCCGAAGATAACCAGCGCGCCCAGCGGCGCCAGCGAGTCGAGGCTTTTCTCGTAGGTATCCTTGCCGACCGAATCGTAGACGACGTTGACACCTTTGCCGTCGGTGAGTTTCCTCACTTCGGCGGCGAAATCTTTTTCGCTGTAATTGATCGTGTCATCGGCGCCGGCGTCACGCGCGAGCCGGGCTTTTTCTGCAGTCGACACGGTACCGATCACCCGCGCGCCGCGCATCTTGGCGATCTGCACGAGCAACAAACCTGTGCCGCCGGCTGCGGCGTGGATAAGTACCGTATCATGGGACTGCACCGCATAGGTGCTGTGCGTGAGATAATGCGCGGTCATGCCTTGCAGCATGACTGCGGCGGCGGTTTGCATGTCGATGGTGTTCGGCAGTTTGATTAAATGCCAGCTTGGCACGGCATAGAATTCGGCATAGGAGCCATAGCCGTTGGAAATCCCATAAGCGACACGGTCGCCGACTTTGACAGCATTGACTTCGGCGCCGACCTCGACCACCGTGCCCGCTGCTTCGGCGCCGGGAATATAGGGCAGCGCGCGGCTGTGATGGCCGCCCCAGTGAAAACCGGAGCGATAGTAGATGTCGAGAAAGTTTACCCCGGTGGCTGCGATCTTGACCAAGACTTCATCGGATTTCGGTCGTGGATCGTCAGTCTCTTCGTAGCGGAGCAGGTCCGCCGGGCCAAGCTCATGGACGCGGACTGCCTTCATCTCGTGCTAATTATCGAGGATCGCGATCACCCGCGCCGGCGCCGATTCCGTCTTCCATTTGACGGGTAGAGCGACGACTTGCGCGCTGGAACCGATCTGGTCGAGGTTGATCAGATTCTCGATCTGAAAAGTCACGCGCGGCAGGATCGTTCGGTGCACGCGCATGGCGCTATCGAGAATTTGATCCGCTTGCTGATAGTCCGCGCCTTTTTCTTCCTGGGCGAAGTCGAAGCCGACGACCGATGGCTTCTTGCCGACCACCCACTGGGCGGCTTCCTTGGTGAGATAGGGCGAGTCGTTCCACCATTTGGGATCGCTGGTGTCATGACCTTTGGGCCAGTCGGTTCGCAAAAACAGTATGCCGCCTGCCGCGATCTCTATGCCCTCGGCGTTGAGCTTTTGCTCGGCGGCGCTCAAGTCATCCGGTGTGATAATGGCACGTGCTTTTCCTTTGGCAGTCAAATCCAAAACGACAGCTTTACCGATCATCGCTTCGAGCGGCAACTGTTCGATGGAGGGTTTGTCGCGGAAAAAATGATGTGGCGAGTCGATATGCGTGCCGACGTGGACGGTCATCTGCACGGTATTAGAGACAAAGCCTTTGTCTTCCCACGTGATGATAGGTTTTAACTTGAAATATTTTTCGTCGGGCGCAAACGGTGCGGAGTCGCATTCTTCCACGGTCATGCTGAGATCGACGATACGGGTCATCGGATTTCCTCCGCGCTCAAAGTTGTCCCAGTTATCCTGCTCGGCACTGGCAAAGTCAACGCCGCGCGGGACAAAGCGCTTGGAGCCAAGTTGCTATCGACGCGGCGCGTTCGAGGCTGTCAAATTGCTGCAAGAATCTCCCTATCTGTTTCGCTGCTAAGACACCGCTGGCACACTCGCGAAATTTATCGGCGATCTCGGCGTGCGAAGGCGGCAGCGCCGGATGGCCGCGGGCGATTTCAGCATGGCCGCGATGAACCGCGCCGTCTTTCATAGCAATCTCCACGTTCGTATCGATGCCCGCATTGTCGGCGCCTCTTCGTGGTGGCCGGCGGATGAATTCCACCCGTTTCATCAAGTTGCGAATCTTCGGATTGCCCATGCGCTCGGTGGAAAACTGTTTCAATCCAGCCGCGCCGTCGATTAGCGCCGCTGCCACCGCGAAGTGAACACTAAATTTGGCTTGCAGCGCGTCCTTGGGCCGATCATAAACCAGCGGCAAAGCGGCGTTGGCATCGAGCGCGACTTTGACGCGGTCGATTTGCTCTACCGCGATGGCATAAGACTGGCGAAGATCGAGCGCGACATCCAGCGCGGGATGAAGCACACCGGCGCAAGCATAAAGTTTTATGCCGACGCCTGGGTTGGCAAAGAAAAATGGTTTGCCAAAACGTAATAGGTTTCTGTCGACCTTGTTCTTACACGCGGCGGCAAAGAATCCCATCGGGTCATCGAAAATATTTTCCGAGGCGGAAAAACCTTCAGCGGCGAGAGTTGCGGCAATCACCCCACTCTCGGCGGCGCGCCCGGCGTTTAACCCTTTGGCCATGGTGCCGCGGTTGGCGCGGAGACCTGCGGTTATCGTGCCAGCGATTCCCAAGGCATGACGGATCGACGTTGGCGTGAGTCGCGACAAGTGAGCGCAAGCGGCGGCAGCGCCGAATGTGCCGAGTGTGCCGGTCGGATGAAAGCCGTCGAGATAGTGGCTCGGATCGATAGCGTCGCCCAAGCGGCACGCGACTTCGACGCCGACAATGTACGAAGCGAGCAGCTCCGCGCCGGTGGCGCGCCGGCTTTGTGCTAAAGCGAGCACCGCGGCGAGCACCGGAGATGTTGGATGAGTCTGTTGGCCTAGCGGACGGGACGCCAGCGTCGTCAGCTGCGCGTCGTCATAGTCTAAAACGTGGGCCTGCACGCCGTTTACCAGCGCCGCGTGTTCGGTGGCGACCCGAACGTTGGTGCCAACCACCGTGGCCTCCGCTTTGCTCCGTAGGCGTGAATAGTGCCGGTATAAAATGCGGCTCGATGGTTCTTTCGCGCCACCGAGCATAGTTGCCAAACCGTCGAGTAGATGAAGCTTGGCGATGTCACGCACTTCGCCCGGAATATTTTTGAGCGTGTTACGGCCGATGAAATCGCTGATTTTCTGCGCGACGGTTTTTTCTGATTTTCGGCGCGGCATCGGCGAGCACCAACAGAACTGCTGAACTCAAGCAGCGGTCGGCGAACTGAAGGCGATTACTCGAATTTGCTTAGCGCTTTTGCTTGCGGGCAACTTTGCGCGCGGGCTTGTGGCCTTTTTCTTCCTGCACGGCTTCGCTGGATTTGCCCATGAGTTTGGGCTCGACGTTGTCTCTGATCCATTTTTCGTCCCACCACTCCACTGGCAAGATTGCCAGGCCGTGTAAATATACGCCGTAGTGGAGATGGTCGCCGACGGCGAGGCCGGTTTCACCGGTCTTGCCGATCGCTTGCTGCTGTTTGATTTTATCGCCAACTTTTACGTCGACGGCGCTTAGATGCGAATAGAGCGTGAAAAGACCGAGACCGTGATCGATGATCACCGTGTTACCATAGATTCCCAGATCGCCGACAAATGCGACGACGCCGCTATTGGCCGCCTCGGCGGGATAGTGTTTGGTGACCGAGAGGTCATAACCCAGGTGGTAGGCGTTATCGATGGCTTCGTCTTTGTAGACGTAGGTTCTCGCGTCGGCAAAATTGGCCTCGACTTTGGAGTTGCTCAGCTGACTGAAAGCGCCCTGCCAGAGCATCGTCGACGTCGATTTCTCGGTGATCGCTTTGATTTTCTCCTCGTTCTCTTTGCGGAGAGCTTTATTGACTTTGATGAAAATATCTTTGGGACTGCCTTGCCGCGCGCCGACGTCGTTTAAGAGCGGGATGACTTTGTTCTGAAGAAACTCGTCGGACAATTTAATCGTGCTTTTTTTGTACTTGACGTTTTTAAGCTCGTAGGAAAGCTTCATCTCGCGCGTGTTGCCGGCCTTGTCCGTGGCGATGAGCGTTGCTTTGTCGCCTTCTCCGGTGTCGTACGGGTGGGCGAAGAAGGCGAGGTAGTAGTCGGCGTGTTCCTTGACCTGACCTTTGTAACCGGGAAAAAAGTATTTGCCGATCTTAATGCCGGTCGTAACCGTATCGGCGGACGGCTTATAGACAATCAAGCCGACCCCGCCGAAATTAACATAGCGGTCATCGGCGATGAGTTCCAGGCTTGGCGGCGTGATGTCGATGGTGACGTTTTTTTGCACGACCGTTTCGTTGCCGCGGAAAAAACTCCACAGAGATCGATCCTTGGCGCTTACGCGCAGCACTGCCGGCCCTTCCTTGAGCCCGGTCAGTTTCGCAGACAGCGCCACGGTAAATTTCTTCTGCATCGTCGGCTGATCGTATTGTTCGTTGGCGAGGGGATAATCGGTGCCGCCGGCATTGAGCACGACGCTGAAGGATTTGAGCCCGCTGCCTTGGTCTGTAACGGAGACTTCCAACGGCGCGAGACCGACGGCGTCGACATCCGGCGTGATCTTGATCTCGGGCTTATGCCATTCGAAGCGCGGCACGAGGTAGTACGCGCCGGCGCCCGCGCCGATCAAAAGAATCGCGACGACGATACCGATGCCGGGGACGAATCGCCGTCTGGGTCTGCCGAATTCGAGAGCGCTCATGTTTTGATTAGAAAGGAGAACGACTGCAAGTGATTCTGTTCCTGAAGATAAACGCGGCTGCTAGCGATGTCAACAAAAGTGAGCGGAAAGTTCGAAATCAGCAAACGATGCGAATTCTCAATGCCAGTTGAATGGTCGCGAGCGCGGCTGTCGGCGGGTCATCAAAGCATGCCGCGATCGTTGAAGCTGAAGTAACGGTCGTGACCGATGACGACGTGGTCGAGTACGCGCACGCCCATGACATCGCCGACTTCTTTTAACCGCTTGGTGATGTCGATGTCCTCGGGGCTCGGCGCCGGATCGCCGCTCGGATGGTTGTGGACGAAGATCACGCCGGCAGCGGACTCGCGGATCACCGGATTGTAGACTTCGCGCGGGTGCACGAGCGACGCTGTGAGCGATCCCTCGGAGACTTTGACTTCCCGTATTTTGCGATTTTTGTTATTCAGTAAGACGACGTAGAAAAATTCGCGCTTTTCCCGCCCAAGACTCTCGCGAAAGTGCTGGTAGACATCCTCGGCGGAGTGAAGCGGCTGGCCGGTTTCCCACTTTTGGCTGCCGACTCTCTTGCCGATTTCTAAGCAAGCTTTGAGCTGGGCGACCTTTGCCGGGCCGATGCCTTTAACCAGACAGATTTCGCTCGTCGAAGCATCGTCGATGCCTTTGAGGCCGCCAAATTGATTTAACAGCAAGCGCGCGTGATCGATGGCGCTCTCGCCGGTGCTGGCGTTGCCGTTACGAAGGATGATCGCGAGCAGTTCGGTTTCGCTGAGCGAGTGCGCGCCATTGGCTAAAAGCTTTTCCCTTGGACGATCTTCTTGGGGCCAATCCTTGATGGTCTGGTAAGTCATGGACACCTCGCGCGGCGCGTTGACGACGGTACAGCGGATTCCGGTTGCGAGTGAACCGTCTACCACAGCAGAGGTAAGTTAGTCCAATGCACGCAAGGCGAGTCCTTTAAGATACTCGCCTTCGGGATGATGCAGGCTCACGGGGTGATCAATCGAGTGGCCCAGCCGCCTGACGATGGCGACTTTTCTTCCGGCATCGACGGCGGCGCCGAAGACGACTTTCTGAAATAGCTCGGCGGGCAAATGCTGCGAGCAGGAAAACGTCAGCAGTATGCCGCCAGGGTTGAGATGCTTGAGCGCGTGCAGGTTTAAAAACTTATAACCGCCGGTGGCGGCGTCGATGTCGCCGCGTTTGGGCGCTAACGATGGCGGGTCCAAGACGATCACGTCAAATTTTTGCTCGATTTCTTTTAAATAGGCAAAGGCATCGCCCTTGATGAGTTCGCCGGGTTTATCTTCGAAGCCATTGAGCGCCAGGTTTTTTTCGGCCAGCTCGAGGGCTGGATGCGAAGAGTCAAATGTGACGACTTCCCTAGCCCCGCCGGCAAAAGCGTAGACTGAAAAGCCGCCGGTGTAAGCGAAACAGTTCAAAACCGTTCGTTCGCGTACGAGCGTAGCGAGAAAAGCGCGGCTGTCGCGCTGGTCTAAAAAGAAGCCGGTTTTTTGTCCGCGTCTTACGTCGACCAAAAATTTGTGGCCGTTCTCCTCAATCGAAATAAGCTCCGGCGGCGGTTCGCCCGTTAATGTGCCGACCGATGCTTCACTCCCTTCCTCTTCACGCACGCGGCCTTCGCTGCGCTCGAAGATTCCCTGGGGCGCGATGAGCGCTGAAAGCGCGGCGATGATATCATCTTTGAAAAGTTCCATGCCGGCGGTAAAAAATTGACAGACATAATAGTCGGCATAGCGGTCGACGATCAGCCCCGGCAAAAAGTCGCCTTCGCCGTTGCAAAGGCGGTAAGAATTGGTTGGGCCGGTTAACAGCTCGGCGCGAAAGGCGACCGCCCGTGATAGGCGGCGCGAAAAAAAACTTTGATCGATGGTTTCTTGATGCCAGGTGAGCAGCCTCACGCGGAGTTGGGACTTTGGATTGTAAAGCCCGCGCGCGAGCCAGTTCTTTTTGTTATCGAGAACATCAGCGACGCCGACTTCTTGCTCATCGCCGTCGACGCGCTCGATCGCGCCGGAGAAAATCCACGGGTGACCATTGATGATTGGCCGTTCGCGGCCTTTCTTGAGGAATAGTTGCAGCATGCGAGTTCAATTTTCTGGACGTAGGGCGCGGTAAATCAGTTTAGAGTAGTGGAGTGATGGGGTCATGGAGTGCTGGGTTTCAGAGTTTCCACTATTCCAACACTGCATCACTCTTTGCGCATGAAGGTTCCGCTCTTGCCGCCGCTTTTTTCGACCAGGCGGATTTCACCGATGATCATCTCGCGGTCGACGGCTTTGCACATGTCGTAGATCGTCAGGCCCGCGACTGCGACTGCCGTCATCGCTTCCATCTCCACGCCGGTTTTGCCGCTGACGCGCACCGACGCTTCGATTTCTACGCGCGCCGGTTTTTGCCTTGGCGAGAGATCGATTTTGACCGACGTGATGTTCAGCGGGTGGCACATCGGGATTAGCTCGGCCGTCTTCTTAGCCGCCATGATGCCGGCGACACGGGCGACGGAAAAGACATCGCCTTTTTCGATTTTCTCGCCGAGAATGAGTGCGAGCGTTTTTGGCCGCATGCGAATGGTGCCGCGCGCCAGCGCGACCCGGCTGGTGATTTCTTTCTCGCTCACGTCGACCATGCGCGCGCGGCCTTGTTCGTCCAAGTGACTGAGTTGTGCCATAGCGTTGCTTTCTTTCTCCCTCGAAAAAATTATGTTACAGAACTCGGATGGATAAGAAAAGTCACTACCGCGTAATCATTCTCGGCTCCGGCGCCGCCGGACTCACTGCGGCGATCTACGCGGCGCGCGCCAATCTGCAACCGCTGGTCATTGAAGGATCGCAGCCCGGTGGACAACTGACGATCACAACCGATGTTGAAAACTATCCAGGATTTCCCAAAGGCATCATGGGACCGGAGTTGATGGAAGAATTCAAAAAACAGGCCGAGCGCTTTGGCACAGAGACACTGTTCGGTGAAGTCACCGCGGTCGACCTCAAACAGCGTCCATTCAAAGTGTCGGTTAGCAAAGAGTTGTTTACTTGCGACAGTTTGATCGTTGCCACTGGCGCGACGGCGAAACTTTTGGGTTTGGAATCCGAAATGAAACTGATGGGTCACGGAGTGTCGGCGTGCGCCACGTGCGACGGTTTTTTCTTTAAGGATAGAGAATTGGTAGTGGTCGGTGGCGGCGATACGGCGATGGAAGAGGCGACGTTTCTCACCAAGTTCGCCAGCAAAGTGACGGTTGTACACCGGCGCGACAAACTGCGCGCCTCAAAGATCATGCAAGATCGCGCCGAAAAGAATCCGAAAATTTCTTTCGTCTGGGACACCGCAGTCGTAGATGTCTACGGTGATGCGAAAGCCGGTGGGGTGACCGGCGTCAAATTCAAAAAGTTAAAAACCGGCAAGACCGAAGACTTCAAATGCGACGGGCTGTTTATCGCCATCGGCCATGAACCCAATTCAAAACTGTTCGTCGGCCAGCTCGATCTCGATCCCACCGGTTACATCCTCACAAACGACGGCACTAAGACCAACGTCCACGGCGTTTTCGCCTGTGGCGACGTGCAGGATCATGTCTACCGCCAAGCGATCACCGCCGCCGGCACTGGCTGCATGGCGGCGATCGATGCGGAGAGATTTTTGGAGAATCAAGAAGGATGAGTTGAGTTTCGGAAAAATCCAACCGAAGGTCAGGCGCTTCCCCGGGTAGTTGAACATCGTTGGCTCATTGCGGACGGTACAATCCAACATTTACAACTCGTGAAATGAAGTCAACAAACGGTGAGGTGTAGATGTCGTTGTGGTTGGGAATAATATCGCCGGACACCTTGACGATCATAGTCGGTCCGATTGACCTGTTTTCGGATTCGGTCAAGACCGTGCGAAATTTTTCTTTAGCACTTTCATCGTAATGTTTGATAATTCTGTATTCGTAGAGTTCCGCTTCATTTTGCGCTCGCTTCTTGCCCTTCACGATTTCTAGTTCATCGTGACTGAGAGTTGGGCAGCCATTACCACCGGATGAATTGTCGTAGCGGCCTTCCAGTTTAAGAAAATGAGTAACGTATTCATCGTACAACCCCACCGGCAATGTTCTGCGCTTGTCGGCCAGCGCGTAGTCTCCCCGTATGAAACTTGAAACACGTTGAGACCACGGAAATATTCCCCCGAGTACTTCATCCTTTTCCGATGTGGCGATGATGAATCTCGGTTGCGCCTTGCGAATGCCTTGTCCAGCCTGCGCATTAATCAGTGCTGCGAGGACTGTGTGTTCATCGGCTGACAACGCCGGGTTGACCATGACGGCTACATCCGCCACAAATGGGCTTTTGCTGCTGCCTGTTTGATAGGCCGAGTATTGCATGACGGGTCTAAGCGCTTTATAGGTCAGCCGCGCACCAAGGCTGTGAGAAATGATAACGAATTTTGTTTTTTGCGGTTTCTGTTGGTCGCGAAGGTTGCCGATTTTGCTAAATAGCTCTAAAAGCGCACCTCGCTCGCCTACTCGGTCAGCTGCAGATTGCCGGCCAAAAAAAGTTAAAGTCGTATTTAGCGTTTCGTTTTCGTAAACGACGCCCGGCCACCCAACATAGATCCCGTACACTGATCTCGGAGTTTTGCCATCGCTTGATAGATAGGTTGACTGCATTATCGCCGTCGCTTTGAGCAGTTCTTCAAAGCAAGCGACATTCGTATCAGTGCTGCTGGCGTTGTGATTCCATCCATGAACGTAGAGCAGAATCGTCGTATCGGATTGCCTTATCTTGCTTTGTAGGTCGGTTATCAACCGATCAACTTGCGCCGGCTCGACAAAGAGTCCGTCGTCATTCAACTCAACAAAGGAAAAGGAATAATTATATTGATGTGAGCCGTCCTTGGATGAGTAGCTGGCGGATTTCAGGGAGTTGCTTTGCGTGGATACCGCCCGAAAGAGTGTCTGTTCGGGGTTCCTAGGAGCCATATACGACAAGATTGCAAAGGTGAGCAGCGATATGAAACCCAGTAAGATCCCGGCCATCACTTTAAATATGTTCATTGCTAACTACCCCTTATGGAAATTCTCAAATTGGATGCTTCTTTTGCGAGGAGTGATTTGGCTTCGGCTCTGTCCATGATGTTCTGCGGACGAGAAAAAATTTATGAGCGAAACGTGAAATACTCCGTCAGCGGAGTACTTTCGCCTATTGTTCGTTCACTGAGCAGCTCGACCAGAGACCGATCGTTTGAGTTCGGGCCTGGCGCTCCAATTCTCTGAATTCTACAAGGTAACGAAACTGGAATCGAGTGTAAGCGTGGGCGTAACCTTGGCGGATGAGCTCGCGATTGAGCATCGTGCCGTCGATAAGATAGGCGTAGGCGAGGGTGCGGCGGTATTTGTCTTTATGTTGGCGCTTGATGTTTACTTTGTCCATTACCAATCTGATAGTTTTTCCTTCAACGGCGTCGCGGGAGAACTGCTTGGCTTCTTTGCCGAAACAGGCGATCGACTTTTTCGGATGCACCGTTTCCGGTGTGTCGACGCCGATGAGACGCACTTTTTCGTTGGGGCTGACGACGATTGTGTCGCCGTCGACGACACGGATGACCTTTCTAAGTTCACCGGCTTCAGGGGTGGATTCTTCAAACTGCGCTGGAGTGCCAACGATATCTGAGCGGCTCGCCGGAAAACAGATACTTGGCGTTGCGCTCGCCAGCAGAAGGAACAATAAAAATGGTTTCAGACTCACAATCATTCTCCGGAGCAAGAGCGATGCCCGGGCGAATGAACGTGTTAGTGTTTTGGCGTGATGGAATTATCGGCAGGATTTCGCGCAATGGCGCAAAAACGCCACAGGAAAAAATCGGGTGGCGCAAGATCGGCGCTCCGAGCTAATTTTCTATTTTCTCAAGTTCGGTGAGGAAAAATTCACGGCTGTGGATTTCTTTGCCGTCGCTGAAACGCAGAAGATATGGCTTGCTTGAGGTCTCTGACTTGGTCGCGACTTTTTCGATAAAGTCGCGGGCGCTTTTGACCCCGGCTTTGTTGGCATTCCACTTGCCGCGCAGGAAGCGCACAGCGGTCGCCGGTTCGTAGGTCGAGCCGTTGCGAACAAACTTGGCGTCCTTGAGGTCGCCGACATATTTGATCAATGCTTCGATCTTTTGTTGTTCGGCGGCGGGCGGGTTTTGCGCATTTAGAAATAACGGCGTAAGAAGAATTGCCAAAAGCGCAATCATCCATCTGCTTATATTTCTTATCGTTGCAACAACTACCACTTCGTAACTTAGACGTACGATCCCCAAAAATCTTACCGAGCCAGTTATCGCTTTACTTGGCGTCTTTACGGATCATTTCCAGCACCTGTTCGGTGGTTCTAACCCGCGCCAGGCGGGGAAAGACGGTGTTCATCAAAGCGGCCATGGAGTCGTCATGGGAATTGCTGCACGCATCGCGCACGACGATGATGTTGTAATCGTGGTCGCGCGCCGAATAGACGGTTGACGCGACGCCGACATCGACGGCGCCGCCGGAAATAATGATCGTGTCGATACCGCGGGAGCGGAGTGCGAGATCGAAATAGGTTTGATGAAAGGTGCTCCAGCGATATTTTGGAATGATGTAATCCTGGGACCCGGGCGCGATCTCATCGATGACTTTTTGCTCCCACGATCCTTCCGTCGCGCCGTGGACGGTCGGATTGCAGTCGTCGTTGGGCCAGGGGCGAAGCCGCATGTCGGTGTCGGTGATTGCCATGTAGCGGCTTTCTCCGTCAGTCCGATGATTGGCCATGGCGTAGTAGATGAGCATGCCGGCCTGGCGCGCGCCGTTCATCAGGCGCACGGCGTTGGCGACCACGGGTTTTAGCGCTTTCTGTTTTTCTTCGGGGACGGCGTGAAAATAGACGTTGAGCATGTCGAAGAAGAGCACGGCGGTTTTTTTGCTGTTTATTTGATGGATGTTCATTTTGGTTCTCCCGTCAAATGAGATTGATTCGGATTCGAACTTACGCCAGAAGAAAATGGAGCGGCAATCTCCCACCAATTGCGATCGAGGTCGCAGAGCAAAAATGACGCGCCGGTGGCCGTCTCTTCGACCGCTTCGATGGCGGTTATGCCGAACTCTTCGCGCCGCTCGGTCAATTCGCGATGCGCGTCGGCTAATGCTGCGGCAGATTCCACGGCAACGGTGTAGCGCTGTAGCGGCGATAAATAGTGTTTGTTTTTCAGCGGCACTTCGAGACTAGCGATATACCAGGGCGTTGACTGATGTTTAACATCGTGCGGCTTGCTGGTTGGCACATGGGTGATGACATCGAGGCCGAGTCCTTCCTTGTAGAATTTGACCGACGCAGCTAAATCGGTGCATTCCATCGTGCCGTGAGTCATCGCCTGCGGGATGTAGCCGCAGCCGGGAAGTTTTTCCACAGTCAGCTTTTCTTTCCACGGGTACGCGATGTGCTCCGGTAGGCCGGCTTTGTGGCGGTTCTCATAGGACTCAATCTCCCAATAGTTGCCCCCCGGCTCGACGAAGAACATCGAATAGGAGCCGGCGCGCTCTTTGCGCTTGACTACTTTCGTCAGGCCCAGTTTTTCCTTGTGTGCCAGCAAGTATTGATAAGCCTGGTCGACTTCTTGGTTGTTTGCCACGCGCACGCCGTAGTGATTGCGCTCGGGCTTGTCCTTAACATCGGCGCCGCCTTCGTGCACGACTAGTTTCCAGCCCGTGTTGGGATGTTTGAGCACAGCTTCATGATCGCGGCGCTCGATCACTTCGAGCGCTAGAGACTTGGGTCAGCACGGGAATCGTGTCGTCGAGGAAACGGACCTCGGTATGGCCATGCACCAGACCGGTCGGTTTGATTACGGAACTGTTTGCGGTCATGTGGGCTCCTTGAGGCTAGATCGGACGGATCGGACAGATAACTTCGGAGCGCGGTGATTCATCGAAGTTGCGCTGTGAAATTTCATTCGGCAACGATGCGGTTTCTAAGCCGGCCGATATTTTCGACTTCGGCTTCGACCACGTCACCGGGTTTTAACCACCAGGGTGTTTGATCCGGCTTTCTGCCGGCGGCGACGCCGCGCGGCGTGCCGGTGGTGAGCACGTCGCCGGGATTGAGCCCCATCTGCGACCAGTAGGCGATCATGTCGGGAATCTTAAAAATCATATAGCCGAGATTGGAATCCTGGCGGGTCTCGCCGTTGACCCGGAGCCAGAGTTTAAGACGCTGCGGATCGGGGATTTCATCGGCGGTGACGAGATACGGACCCATCGGCGCGAAGCCGGGAAAACTTTTGCCCATCAAGTGAATGCCGGTTTTGTTCTCAACGCGAATCACATCGCGCGCGCTGATGTCGTTGAATGCCGAATATCCCGCGACGTAATCCAGCGCTTCATCGACACTCACATCGACACAAGGTTTGCCGATGACCACGGCGAGCTCGACCTCGTAGTCGAAATTTTTTACTTCGGGCGGATGGGGAATCTCGTCTTCCGGGCCGATCACACTTCCGGGCAGCTTCAAGAATGCCACTGGATTGCTCGGACCTTTTTTCGACGACATTTCCGACACGTGATCGGAAAAGTTTTTGCCCGCCGACACCAGCGCGCCGGGCCGTGGTACGGGCGCCATGAGTCGCACCCGTTGGCGGTCGACGGTACAGCCGTCGCGCGGATTGTTCTCTGCATGCGCCAGCGCCGTGCGCGCGGCGTCTACGGCTTTTTCTCCGCGCTTTAGAAACTCGACCATGTCGCGGCCGAGGACAGCGGCGGCCAACGGATCGGCACTAAGGTTTTTCTCGACGTCGCGCAGATAAGCAGCATAAGCCCGATGCAAATCGACCACGCGGCCGGCAGCGCCTTCGACGTCGGCGCCGATTCTTTCCTGGCCATCGAGAAGAAAAGTTACCAGCTTCATCGGGTTATTCCTCCGGCGGCGACGACTCGATGAGTGAGCTCGCCGAGAACCGGCGACGCGCAACGAAGGGTCGAGCCGATTTTGAGCGGCACGGGATTTTGCAGCCGGTCGTTTTTGAGTGCCATGCTGGCACCGATGGCGAGCCAGTCGCCCGGCTTGATGCCGAGGATCGACCAGCGCGCGATGATTTGCTCGACTGTAAAAACGCAATCACGCAAGGAAAACTTCTGCTTCACCACGCCATCGAGCGTTAGCTCGACTGCCAACGCTTCGAAATCGTTTCGATGACTTCCAACGAGCAGCGCTGGGCCGAGGCAAGTGCTCGAAGGGAAATTTTTGCCGAGCAGGTTGTTGGTCGTAAGCCCTTCGCGTTTATTGACGTCCCGGGCGGTGATGTCGACCATCAACGTTGCGCCGGCGACATGATCCCAAGCATTTTCCGGCGCGATTCTTTTGCCGGCCTTGCCGATGACGATCGCCAAGCAGCCATCGGCGTCCACTTCATTGGAAAATTTGGGCCAAACGATGGCTGCGCCGTCGGTCACGAAGGTTTGCGGCAGCTTGTAAAATCCCGTAGGGATTTCCGCTTGCGGCAAGGCTTCGACCCTCGCGCGGTCCGAAAAGCCGATGACGAAGCTTTTCTCGGGATTTTGCAACGGCGGCAGCAGGTGAACTTCTTTGGCATCGTAAGCGACCTTCTCGCCGGCCGGACCGCGTAAATCGCCGGCGCCGCCTCGGCGCGCCAACTGAGCGACCTCGTCCAACGCTTTTCTCGCCGGCTCGCCGCGTTCGAGATACGCCGCGAGCGTTGGCGGAAAATAATATGTGGCGAGATCATAGGCGCTGGCATGATTGGCCGTCCGGGAGAGAATGGCAGCGTAGGCGAGGTTTAGATCGATGAGTTTGCCGTCAATCTCGGCGAAGATTCTAGTCTGTTCGGGATATGAGCTTTCGAGAAGGGCGAGATAAAGTTTCATCCAATTGGACCTTCTGATAAATTTGCTTTCCGTCTATCACGGACGGCCCGCAAATCCCAGGCGCTGTTAGCTTTTGCGCTTTGATCTCTTGAGAATTTCTTTGGCGGCGTAGTAGCCCGGCAGCCCGGTTACACCGCCACCGGGATGAGTGCCCGAGCCGCAAAGATAGAGATTGTCGATCGGCGTGTGGTAGCGCGACCAGCCGGGGACGGGACGCATGAAAAAAATCTGATCGAGCGCCAACTCGGCGTGGTAGAGATGGCCTTCGGTCAAACCATAGGTCTGTTCGAGATCGAGCGGGGTTAAAACTTGGCGGTGCAGAATCGAGTTTTTAAAGCCCGGCGCGTGCTCTTCAATCACCTTCACCACCGTTTCACCAACAGCGTCGCGCTGCTTATTCCAATTGCCGTCTCGCAAATGATAGGGCGCCGACTGCATCCAGACCGACATCACGTGCTTGCCGGCTGGAGCCAACGACGGATCGCCGATCGATGGCAGCGTGATTTCCAAAAACGGCGCTTGGGAGAAGCGGCCGTATTTGGCGTCGTCGGCTGCACGCTCTAGATATTCCGTTGTCGGGCCAACGTGGATGACGCCGCCGAGCTCGGCCGCTTGGCCCGTGGACGATCTAAAATTCGGCAGGGCGTCCAGCGCCAGATTCACTTTCGCCACCGTGCCGCGGGCGCGAATATTTTTCACCTGGAGCAAAAATAGCGGATCGACGTAAGTCGGCTCGACCAGTTTTAGAAATGTTTTTTTGACGTCGACACTGGAAATTATTCTGTCGGCCGCGAACTCGGTTCCATTGGCGAGCACAACGCCGGTTGCCGCACCGCTTTTGGTGGTGACCGTTACGACCTCGGCGCCGGTGCGGATCTCGGCGCCATGTTGTTGGGCTGCGAGTGATAGCGCATGTGGAATGGCGCTCATGCCGCCGCGGACAAAGCCGGCGGCGCGAAAAGCGCCGGTTCCGGCGCCGAGCTGATGGTAGAGAAAATTGTAAACCGTACCTTGTTGGCGCGGCCCGACAAAGGAGCCGAGCATGCTGCTGGCGGCGATGGCGGCTCTAAGCGCTTCGTTCTCGAACCATTCATTGAGCAAGTCGGCCATGCCCATGGGCAGGAAGCGGAGAAATTCGTACATGTCCCTCTTGCCCAGGCGGTGAAACTTCCACACTGCTTTGACTAGCGCCATCGGGTTCAATTCTCCGCGCGTGGCGCGATCGGGAAGAGGTAAGGAGTAAAGGGTAAAGAGAAATTCGGATAGTTTTTTAGTGAGTGAACAAAACTCGGTAAACTTCTCGGCGTCGCGCGACGAATGGCGGCGGATTTCTTCGATCGCTTTATTTGGATCGCGTGGAATGAAGAGGGGTTTGTCGTTTAAACTCGGCGCGAAGATCAGCGGATCGAGCGGGAGAATTTCCAGTCCATGCTTTTGGAGATTCAGTTCAGTGACGATCGCGGCGACGAAGGAGCCGGCCAGATGTGCGCAGGTGGCGTACTTAAATCCGGCAAAAATTTCTTCGCTGGCGGCAATACCGCCAATCACGGGGCGGCGCTCCAGAACTAGAACTTTTTTGCCGGCCTTGGCGAGATAGGCCGCCGTCACCAAGCCATTGTGGCCGGCGCCAATGACGATCGCGTCGTATTTTGCCACGGCGATTAGCGAAAGCTCCTTTGCGTGTCTTTCAAAATTTCCAGGGCGGCCAATCTTCCCGACGCGGCCATCACGCCGCCACCCGGGTGGGTGCAGGCGCCGCACATATAAAGATTCTGAATCGGCGTGCGGTATTTCGCCCAACCCGCCACCGGGCGGAGAAAGAACAGTTGGTCGAGGGTCAACTCACCTTGAAAAATATTTCCTTCGGTAAGCCCGAACTCTTGCTCCAAGTCCCACGGCGTCACGACCTGGCGATGGAGAATGAGATTTTTCAGATTCGGCGCGTATTCCGAGATGGTCTCGATGACGGCGTCGCCGAGCGCTTCGCGTTTCTCCGGCCACGTTCCGTTTTTTAAATGATAGGGCGCGTACTGGACGAAGATCGACATCACATGTTTTCCCGGCGGCGCCATGGACGGATCGAGCATGGAGGGCAAAATGATATCCATGTACGGATGGCGCGAGAAATCGCCGTACTTGGCGTCGTCATAGGCGCGCTCAATGTAGTCCAGGCTCGGGCTGATCGACATCGCGCCGGCCAAGTGCGGGCCGTTACCGGGCATGCTGGTGAAATTGGGTAAGCCGTCCAGCGACAGGTTCACTTTCGCTGATGAGCCGCGGATCTTAAAATCCTGGATCTGCTTTATGAACGGCGCATCGAGATGTTGGCTGTCGATCATTTTTAAAAATGTTCTTTTCGGATCGACGCCGGAGACGATGACTTTGGCTTGGATTTCTTCGCCGGATTGAAGCACGACGCCGTGTGCCCGGCCGTTTTTGATCAGCACCTGATCGACCGGCGCTTCGGTTCTTATCTCCGCGCCATGGTGGCGCGCCGCCTCGGCGATCACGCGGCTGATCGAGCCGGTGCCGCCACGGGCAAAACCCCAAGAGCGAAACGCACCGTCGAGCTCGCCCATATAATGGTGCAACAGCACGTAAGCCGTTCCCGGCGAGCGCGGTCCCATGAAGGTGCCGATGATACCGCTCGCCGACATGGTTGCTTTGAGCACATCGGTCTCGAACCACTCGTCGAGAAAGTCGGCGGAGCTCATGGTCATGAGCTTGGTGAGATCGTACAAGAGTTTCTCGCCGAGGCCGCGAAAGTGATTGCCGACGGTGGCGAGGCGAAAAAGATCTTTAGGATTCCAGGTCGTCGGCTCGGGCGGAATCATGCCGAGCATGGGTTTTACCGCCATCGCCATCTGTACCATCAGCTGGCCGTACTGATCGTAGGCTTCGGCGTCGGCCACCGAGTGGCGCGCGATCTCGCGGCGGGTTCTGGCGTGATCGCCGCAGCGAAAAAGATAGTCGCCGTCGGGCATCGGCGTAAACGTGCTGTCGAGGGGAATGATTTCGAGATCGTATTTGGGCAGCTCAAGCTCGCGGATGACTTCGGGTCGGAGCAGACTGACGACGTAAGAACACACGGAATATTTAAAACCGGGATAAATTTCTTCCGTGACCGCCGCGCCGCCGAGCACATGGCGCCGTTCGAGGACGAGAACTTTTTTGCCGGCCTTGGCTAGATAGGCGGCGCTCGTCAGACCATTGTGGCCGGCGCCGATGATAATCGCGTCGTAGGTTTGCATTGCGGTGATTTGCTTAAGGCAGCATATTTGGTAATTTCTTGCCTCAAGTCAATGTGGCAGGTAATGATTCTGTGAAGCCAAAATTTAAATTGGGAAATCCAAATTAGTAATGCCGATCGGAACGCCATTTCATTCGCGAACCGCAGCGCTGTGCGCCAGTCAAAATTGGCGCACCTGGTCGGGCTACTTCGTCGCCAGCTCCTACGACGTGATGCATGATTACGAGTATCACGCGATTCGCAACAGCGCCGGCCTGATCGATATCTCGCCGCTATACAAATACAACGTACGCGGTAGGGATGCGGCGAAACTGGTCGACCGCGTGATCACGCGCAACGCGGCCAAGTGCGGTGTGGGACAAGCTCTCTACGGCTGTCTTTGCGAAAATGACGGCGCGGTGATTCAAGACGGCACGGTGTTTCGCCTCGCCGAGGACCATTTCCGCTTCCATCTCGCTGACCCGAGTTTTCGCTGGCTGAAGCTCAATTCGATCGGCTTGGATCTATCGATTCAGGAAGTTTCTGAACAGATCGCCGCGCTCGCGCTCCAAGGGCCCAACGCGCTAAAGATTCTCGAACAGATCGTCGATGTGCCGTTAGGCCAGTTACGATTTTTTCGCCTCACGTCGGGGAAAATTCTCGACATCCCGGTTATTGTTTCGCGCACGGGCTACACCGGCGACCTCGGTTATGAGCTTTGGTTCGGTGCGGAACATGCGGCGCGTGTTTGGGATGTGTTGATGGAAAAGGGCGACGCCTATGGCATCAAAGCCGCAGGACTTTTGGCGCTCGACGTGGCGCGCTTGGAGGCCGGTTTTATCCTGTTAGAAGTCGACTACATCGGCGCCGAGAAGGCGGTGATACCGACGCAGCGATATTCGCCTTTTGACATCGGTCTGGGCTGGACGGTGGACTTGCACAAAGATCATTTTATCGGCGCCAAAGCGCTGCGCGAGATGAACGAAATCGGACCGCCGCGCCAAATCGTCGGAATCGAAATTAATCTCAACGACTACGAATATCTATACAAACAGGCCGGCTTGGCGCCGCATTTTCCGCTCGCCGCTTGGCGCGGCGGCGTACCAGTTTTCAAAGATGAGCGGCAGATCGGACACGCGACGACCGGCGCTTGGTCGCCGACGTTAAAAAAATACCTCGCGCTGGCGACCCTCGAGAAGCCTTTTACGGAACTGGGTAGCTTGCTCGACATGGAAGTTCTGATCCAGTACTCGCGGCGAACGACAAGTGTGACAGTCGTCAAAACCCCGTTTTTCGATCCGCCACGCAAACGCGCGGTTGTGGCGGCGTCGAATGCTAGTTAGTTGTTAGATTCTTGCACACCGTACGCGCAAGGCGCCGCTTTAACGATTCTAGATACTGACGAGGATTTGTCCGTCACCTAGCGCCGACTCAACGCACCGGGCGCACGGCGACGCCGCGGCTGTGCAAATAATTTTTGCACTCGGCGATGGTATACTCTTGGAAATGAAAAATCGACGCGGCGAGCGCCGCGCTGGCATTGCCGTCCGTCAGGCCTTGGTAAATATCTTCTAGGTTTCCGACTCCCCCAGACGCAATCACTGGTACGCCGACACGATCTGAGATCGCGCGGGTGAGAGCGATGTCGTAGCCCGTCTTGGTTCCGTCGCGGTCCATGCTGGTGAGCAAGATTTCCCCGGCGCCGTATTTTTCCATCCGCTCAGCCCATTCACAGGCATCGATCCCGGTCGGATTTCGTCCGCCATGGGTGAAGACCTCCCAGTGTTGGTCGACGCGCTTGGCGTCGATGGCGACGACGATGCACTGGCTGCCGAACATTTCCGCGGCCTCGCGGACGAAGTCGGGACGATTGACGGCACCGGTATTGATCGAAACTTTGTCGGCGCCAGCTTTGAGGAGAGCACGAATGTCTTCAGTTTTGTTAATGCCGCCGCCGACCGTGAGCGGCATGAAAACCTGCTCGGCGGTTCGCGCCACGACATCGAGAATGATGCTGCGGTTTTCATGGGATGCGGTGATGTCGAGAAAGCAGAGCTCGTCGGCGCCTTCGCGATCGTAAAAGCGGGCGACCTGCACGGGATCACCGGCGTCACGTAACTCAAGGAATTTTACTCCTTTAACGACCCGCCCGGCTTTGACATCGAGGCAGGGAATGATGCGTTTAGCGAGCATAATGATCTTAAACTCTACTGAAGCAGGAAAGAGTCTACAAGCTGAGTTGGGTGTTTGGTGCGGTTTAATAAGAGCTGTGAAGACGAAAAGCCTGGTGTTTCAGATACTTAGCTTGCGTCGGTCGGACTATTAATTGGGAAATTTTGGCTCTAAAATTTTACTTAGACTATTGTCGGCTGACAAAAGTTCCATTAATGACTAGTTTTTCCTTGACACAAAATGATTGCGGGTCTAAAACCAGCGAAAATAGTTACCCATGGCATAAACGAGAGTCTAGAGGGAGATGATAGGAGGCACCGATGATTAAGAAAGGTTTGTGGTTGGCGAGCATGCTCGTCGCCTTTCTTTTAGCTGCGGGGACGGTTCGAGCGCAGTCGATCGATGACAAGATCAAGACGCTCGAGCAGGAGCTGATGCAGTTAAAAGAGCAGCAGATCGAGCTCAAGAAAGAGGCGACGGCGGCAGCCGCAGCGATGCCATCGTTTAGTTTTCGTCCGGGCAACGGTTTGTTAATTGAAGCCGCTGATAAGTCGTGGGGACTTAGGCATACCCTCGAGACGCACTTCCGCTATCTGTTCGAGAGCGGACGCGACCAGATCGGTCGGTCCCAGGGTGAGTTGATGGGGCGGCGTTTTAGACCGGGAGTTATCTTCTGCGTCAATAACTGTTTGTGGGAGATCGAGTCGACGCTCGATTTAGATGGCTGGGGCACCGGTAACGGTAAGAACGCTCAAGGCACTGGCGTCGGTTCGGTCCTACAGCGCGCCGCGGTACAGTTTCACGCGGAACAGTTGCACCCGTGGATGCCAACCGTGCAGTTCGGCATGGAAGTGTCAGGCGCTTCGGGCGGCAGTTTAGCGCGCCAAGGTTCCGGCAACGTCGGCGCCCAGGCCGAGTACGATTTGCACACCCGCAATAACGGTTTCAACACCGGTCGCGCGGGCAGCGGTATTATCCTCAACTGGGATGATCGTTCGCTTTCAGGCATCGGCATTCCCGGCCGCATCGGCCGGTTCCAGTTCGGCATGGCGTCGTTTGCCGAAGGCGACGATGGTCTACAGAGCAACACCGACCGCAAAGACTTCAATGCTTACCTAAGCCTAATGCCGTTCTCACAGGTGAAGAACAAATGGATCAGCGGCTTGACGTTTGAATATGGCGCCTGGTTTTGCAACGCGGATAATCGTTCCGCCGGTAATGGCTGTGACCAATACCGGGTGCAAGATCATGGGGACGGCGGGCGCCAGACGTTGTTCGGCACCGGCGCCGGCAGCATCGGTGACGGGTTACATGTATCACATGGTCCTGGCCTAGTATGGAACGTCGGTCCCTACACACTTCGTGCCATGGCTCATTTTCAGACCAGCGAAGACCGTGGTGGATTCAGAGGAAAGAAAAGCGCGCATAGTTTCCTGATCGGGCATGACTTATATCTGTGGAGCCCAAAGGGCTTTTTGACCGGATCTTCTACGGAACCCGGTTCGATTTTATTAGGCACGCACTTCGAGCGGGTCGATATGTCGTTGGGCTGCGCTGGCTCAAGCGGAATCCCGTGCACCGCGCTAGCACTTACCGGAAGTGGTGCAACAAACATTGGCCACCTAACTCAATTCCACCGCAACACGATGCTGCTCAGAGAGTGGGATTTATGGTACGTGTTGGCGCCGCGCATGAACGTCGGCGTCAACGTGCTGTGGTACGCTGCTTCGAACCTGCGTAACGGCGCTAACCAGGCGGCGCACAACTTAGGTATCTGCAACACGCCGAACGTGACCAACGCCACCGGTTGCCGCAACGGCATAAGCGGCGATTGGGTGGATGTGTTCTTGAACTGGCGTTTTCAGTTCTAGTCAAAACTTAGGCCATAACGAAAGAGGGGGGAGTCAGAAATGGCTTCCCCCTCTTTCTATTTTTGGGTTTGGTGACCGCAGTTCCCTTGCATGACAAATCCCGCTTTTTTGAGCGATTGGTGACTCAAAATCCTGTTGGTGCTCACTTTCCTTGCATTGCTCGTCGGCTGCGCGACTAATTTTCCGACAACGCGTTACGAGGTCGACGGTCTCGGCTACTTTGAATACCGTGAGCCCGAGCCTGGGATGAAAGGGATGGTTGTCGGTGCCCCCCATGGTGGCAGTGCACCAGCGACGGTCGCTTTAGCTCGTCAAATCAGCGAGCGCATGGGGGTAGGGTTTGTCGCGGCGTATGGGTTTAAGTCGAGGCAAGTTAGCGTTGAACGACCGCTCATTCGATCCCATCCGTACCTGCCGGTGTTTAGCGATCTCGCGCAGCCGCGCAGCGTTTTCGCAGAGTTCAAACAAATTCTCCGGCGTATTACCCAATTAGATATCGATTTCTATGTAGGTGTCCGTCAACGTCCCGCTGGCGCGAGTGAAGGCTTGCAGGTCGTGACAAGCGGATTTAGCATTGAAGAAGTTGAGCAAATCAAGCAATCCTACCTCGACATCCGTGACCGAGTCATCGATTCGAAAGCTATCGGCAAAATGTCGATATCGCTTGATCCGCTCTCGGCGATAAGTTGGCCTGGATCAGGGTTAAAGCATCATGGAGTGTTATTGGTTGCCGAGAAGGGCCTGAGTCTCAGTGTCCCTGAAAAACTTCTCTCTGGGGCTAATTTGGGCGTTTACGGGGAGATTCTCACGGCCTGGGTGAAAGCTGTCGAACGGATCACGCGCGATAACTCTCGGCAGCGGCCTCAGATAGAAGTAACAGTCATGGACTTTGGACGATTGGACTTGATCCGATCACGCAAAGGCATCACTGGGGTTGTCATTGGCGCGCCGCATGGCACTTACGATGAATACACGGCTGAGATCGTCGAGCAGTTGGGATATCGCACCGGATTGGCAACCGTGATTGCGCGCGGTTTTAGTCCGACGGAAGCCGGCGGTTGGCGTATCAACGTCAATCGTCCGACGGAAAAAAGCTACCTAACGCCGGACTTCGAAGTGAGTAGCTCGCGTTCACGAGAAATTTTTACAGCGTTCAAAAAAACAGCCCTGGATGCGGCGGGCGGCAATCTTCGACTTCATTTCGACGTGCATCAATATGGCTACGACACGACAATTCAGGTGGCGACGGTTGGAGTTGACGCTCGACAGGCGTTGCGGATCAAAGAGGCTTACAAGCGCATCCGAGACCGGCTGTTGATCGATACCATCGGCACCGATCCAGTTGACCTGCTGATCGAGCCTTTCGATCAGATCGAGATCGGCGCATGGCCAGCCAAGTACCGTGGCATTCTGGGCTTGGCGCGCCAAAGCTTTCACATCGAGCTGCCGCTACACAGCGCTTTACGCAGCCGGGAGAGCCGCGAGTTGTATACTAGCGTGATTGCCGAATTGATCGGCTACGTCCAAAAAGAACTGGCGAAGTGATTTGCCAAGGGTAGTAGCGCATGGAGGTGGTGATTTCTACTGCTCTCAATGCGACTTTAGTTTGAAATCTCGCTCCTCTAGCCAAAAGGATTTGTCGGTGATGAGCGCGTCACGGTGACGACAAGAAATTTGGCAGGAGAGCTTCTGGAGAACCAGGCGAAGAGATTTTCGGTGCAACACAAGCGTGCGCGCTTACAATCTTCGCGGCGCTATTGATCGGTGGTCGTGCGACCGCGGCCGCGAAAAACCCGTAGGGCGCCGCCACCGCTTTAACCACTCCAGGCCCACGGTAGCTCCGAGCAAAGCAACCGCAGGCATCTCGATCTCTCGTCACGCGAAGGGCGCGGGCCGCGAATTCAAACCATAGTTAACTGTCCAATCCGAGAATCGTGAGCCAGATTCTGATAGCGATGAGAGCGACCAGCGCGGCATAGATTCGCCGCAGCGTCTCGCTCGAAAGGCGTCTATGAACACGTTCTCCCGCTAATGCGCCCAATACGGCGCCGGCAACCACGAGCACCGCGGCGAGCAATGGAATTTGGCCGGTTACCAGTTTGCCGAGAAATCCGCTCGCCGTACTCATGATCGCGACTACGAGGTTACTGCCGATTGCAGTTCGCGTCGGCACCCGTAGGAGATAAATTAAAATCGGCACAAAGATGAAGTTGCCGGCACCCAAAAATCCGATGACGATGCCCGTCAGAGGACGAGTAAACGGCAAGCGGCAAGGATGGTACGCTGACATCGCCGACGGCCGTGTTCTTTTCCTGCTCGGGACAGGCAAGAGCATCATGACTACGACTATAACCGTGACGACGCCGAACAACACGAGCAGGAACCGTTCGGACGCCCATTGGGAGGCGACGCTGCCGGCAAACGCGGTGATGGCGGAAATTATCCCGGCGGTTACGGCCATGCGGGTTTGTACTCGGCCACTGCGGAAATGTGCGATGCCGCCCGTAAGCGTAGAAAAAAACACCTGACTCACAACAATGGCGGCGACCGTCTTGGCATCCATACGGTCAATGCCAAGCAAGGGCGGGACGTAATAGAGCAACGGAAACATCAACACACCGCCGCCGACTCCTAAAAGGCCGGCGGAAAAGCCTCCGGCTGCGCCGAGACCGACTAAAGTGGCGACGAGCGTTAGGCTCATCGCATGGTGCCGCCTCTGGAGTTCAGGATGGAGTCGGTGAGAGTGGCGAGAATGTGGCCGATACTGACGTAGGCGTTGTAGTCAAAGAAAGCGCGATTGATCCGTGAAAAGTCATTCGGTGAAACGATGCGGTGTTCCGAGAAAAGCACGATGGTGACGGCGGCGAAACCAACCAGGGTCGAGCAGTAACTGCGACTTTGGTTTGATATTGTGCTCCTTAAGGCGTAAAAAATAATTGCCAGTGATTTACAAATTATATTTTGTCAGAAACTTTGCAAGGAGGGCTTATGAAGAACAAGCCGACTAAATTTTGGTTGAAGAGTATCAGATGCGTGCTGACGATCTTTGTGGCGCTCTTTATCGGCGGGTGTGCGGCCGAGACCGCCAAAAAACCGCAGCCTGCCGCCAGCGCAGCTGCAACTCCGGTTCTTGCGAAAACTCCGAACAAGCCTGTTCCAGGGCAATCCGATCTCTCGGCGCGCGACGCCCGCACGGGGTCCAGCTTGGATGCGCTGCGCGACGGTAAGGCGGCGGCCGAAGGGCCGATGAAATCGATCTACTTCGATTTCGACAGCTTCGCGTTGAATGCTGACGCACGAGCGATGCTCAAGACGAACGCCGACTGGCTTAAAGCGAATCCCGCTACACTGTCGAGATCGAAGGTCACTGCGACGAGCGCGGCACGACGGAATATAATTTAGCGCTTGGGGCGAAACGAGCGCGCTCAGCGATGGATTATTTCGCGGTGTTAGCGGTCAATCCGGCGCGCATGAAACCATCAGTTATGGTGAGGAACTGACGGCGTGCCGAGAAGCCTCGGAGGCTTGTTACCAACGAAATCGTCGCGACCGTTTCGTTGAAATTCGTCCGCGGCCAACCCTCTAGAAAAGATTGTGCCATCGGCTGGAGGCAATAATCCGACGTCTGATTTCCTGGTAGCGGCGAAGCCCATTCGCTCGACGCTAACTTTGAAAAATCCCTTTTTATCCGCTTGACAATACTTGGCAACGTAAAGTATACGACTTATGACTTATACACCCGACTTAAGTCTTAAAATCTTGGAGAGGCAACAATGAAAAAAATTATCTCAATGGTCGGCTCGACCGCAGCGGTGACGGCAATTTTCGCGCTTGTGTCCTGTTCCACGCAAGAGGAGATGGCGCCAAAACCAGCACCCGCGCCGGCGCCAGCGGCAAAAGCCGAAGCCAAAGCTCCGGCGGAGAAAGCTCCGGAAGAAAAGGCGGCAGAAAAGGCCAAGGCGACCAAGTTGGCGGGCGATGTCGGGTTGCTCGACACGGAAAAGAACTACATGATTCTGGTCACAAAGGAAGGCAAGCTCGTGACGCTCGATTTCGATGCCAAGTTTCAGCCGACGCAGAAAGACTTTGAGCCTGCTAAGGTCGCCGATATCGGTCTCGGGTCATCGGCCACGGTTCAATACACTAAGGAAGGCGAAAAGAACCTCGCATCAAGCATCGAATTCCTGCCGGCCAAGGGCGAGTAACGCGCTGCCGAACTTTACGTGACATGTCATCAATCAGGAGGAAACAGAAATGAGAGCCAATTCGAAGATTGCCGCTGTGATCGCGTTGTTGGTCGCGGGGGTTCTCGCCCTGCCAGTCATTGCGCAAGAAAAAAAGGCGGAAGAAAAAAAGTCAGAAGAAAAGAAGGCCGAACCGGCAAAAGCCAAGGCTGAGAAAATTGCGGGTGATATAGGTCTGCTAGATACTGAGAAGAATTACATGATCGTAGTAACCAAGGAAGGCAAGCTCGTCACCCTGGACTTCAACGCAAAGACCAAAGCCACAGAAATCAAGGAGACGAAAGTTAAGATGGCGGACGTTGGCTTGGGATCATCAGCAACCGTGGAGTATGTCACCAAGGGTGAGAAGAATTTTCTATCCAAAATGGAATTCGTTCCGGCCAAGGGCGAGTAGCTGACGGACCACTATTTTAAGTCTGATGCGGCGGTCAACTTTTAACTGTTAATACCCGCTTGGCGCAGCGTCAAAGCGGCAGTGAAAAAGTAATTTTTGTTCCGGTTCCGGGGGAGGATTTGATCACAAATTCTCCCCCGAGTTTTTCGATTCGTTCCTTCATGCTACTTAGTCCCACGCCGTGAACGGGGCTGTTGGACTGAAGATTCATTCCGACACCATCATCGACTAACGTTCCTTCAAGAGTTTTTTCGCGCTGGCGCAAGTGTATTTCGGCGCACGCCGCGTGCGAGTGACGCGTGATATTGGTCAACCCTTCGCGAAGAACATAATAGACTTCCCGTTCTACATCAGGCGGCAGTTCGAGATCTTCCGGTTCGGTTTCTAGGATCGCTCCTACGCCCAATCCGTCGCGCAAAAATTGCAACTCATCGCGCACTCGTTCACTGAGCGTGCCGTGGATCAGTGGATGGGTATCCCTGCCGGCAAGAAACTGGCGAATTTCTTTCATCGAGCTGCGCGTCAATTCTTCGATATCTCGGAGCTCTCGATCGATCTCCGCCTCGGATTGCGGCATCCGGCTGCGGCATCCTTCCAGGCGTAAAATTAATGTTGCCAGGGACTGCAGAATCCCGTCGTGCAGCTCGTACATAATCCGTCGCCGTTCCTGCAAGGCGGCGACTTGCCCTGCGGTTTTCGAGAGGGCGAGGAGTTTTTGATTCTGTTTTTTCTCGAATTCACTGATGTAGCCGAATACGCACCCGAGCAAAATCAGATAGAAGCTGCGCACGACAATGGTGTCTATTTCGATCGGCGAATCGCCGGATTCGGCGGTCAAGGTCAGACGCATGATGGCGTAGACGACGACGCCGATGAACGCGACGGGGACGCTCCCTCTTAAACCCCAACGTAAACCCGCGGTAATGACCGGAAAGGTATAGTAGAAAAAAAACGGCGTGCGCGTGCCGCCGGTAGAGAAAACGATCAGGGCGATCCAAACAACGTCCAGCGATGTGGAGATTGCACCGATGCGGCTGGCTTTGCGCCAGTTCTCCGAACTCAAATAGAGCGCGACGACGCTGTATAGGAAAAACGACCAAAGCGTAAAAGCCGAAAGAGATGGAAAGTGCGCGACTCGGTCCGGGTTAAGTTGGATGACCGCGATGGCGACCGCGGCGAATCCAACGCGGAGCCAAGTTACCGCCTTTTCCCTCCGCAGAATCCAGTCTTGCTCGATCGCGGGTTTCTCGCTAAACGCCATGCTTGAAATTGGCTTTCGGAAACGAAACCGCGGTAAGTTCTTTTTTCTTTTGCGCCACTAGTTCAGCTTAGTGTGCATGGCCCATCAACATGAGCGCTGCTTTGAATCTGTTATTCACTTTTAGCTTGTCGAATATATTCGTAAGATGAGTTTTGACGGTTTTTTCGCTGATGAAGATCTTCTTGCCGATCTCCTCGTTGGTCAGGCCTTCGGCGACGAGCCGTAGGATCTCCAACTCCCGTTTGGTTAACGCTTTGATGCTCTCGTCCACCTGCGGCGCCGCGTCGCGGATTTGGGATTGCGACTGCGATTGCGCCTGCGCGATTTCTTCAAATATCTCCCAGGAGGGAATTTCCTTGTCGACCCAAATGCCGCCGCCATAGACGATTTTGATCGCTTGAACCAGCGTCGCCGAGGGCACGCCCTTGGTGACGTAGCCTTTGGCGCCGCCTTTGGCGGCATTGAGAACGTTTTCTTCATCAGAGAAGGCGGTCAGGATCATAACCCGAGTCGCTGGGCTGTGTGCCGCGATTTCGAGAAGGTTCTGTACCATGTCGCCCTTAGGCATTTTTAGATCCAAGAGCATGATGTCGGGCTTTATCCGCTCGACGACTTTGCCGATATCATCGCCATTCGAAACTTCGCCAACAACGAGGATGTCCTTTTCGAGCGCGAGAAGCTTTCTTAGTCCGTCGCGAAATAACGCGTGATCGTCGGCTATTACGGCTTTAATCGGTGACATCTTCAGTTCTCCCGCTACTGTTCCGTCTCTAGTCGTAGCGCTAGTAGACATATACCAAATTTCTAGTCATGCAAATGAACATTTTTATTTAGTCGCAGCGATGGGTTAAGACTTGAGTCGTATCAATCAGAGGCTGAGCGAGAAAAATCCTACCTAAAGCGTATTGAGATGACAACAGGCTCACGATAAGTATCCTCACAATCCCAGGTAAATCCTAGTTTTGTACGGAGGTCAGATGAAAAATTTGTTTTCAACCGGCGCACTAGCGGCGGCTTCTTTGTTTGCGCTTGCGTCCTGTTCGACGCAAGAGGAGATGGCGCCAAAACCAGCACCCGCGCCGGCGCCTGCGGCAAAAGCCGAAGCCAAAGCTCCGGCGGAAAAAGCTCCGGGAGAAAAGGCGGCAGAAAAGGCCAAGGCGACCAAGTTGGCGGGCGATGTCGGGTTGCTCGACACGGAAAAGAACTACATGATTCTGGTCACAAAGGAAGGCAAGCTCGTGACGCTCGATTTCGATGCCAAGTTTCAGCCGACGCAGAAAGACTTTGAGCCTGCTAAGGTCGCCGATATCGGTCTCGGGTCATCGGCCACGGTTCAATACACTAAGGAAGGCGAAAAGAACCTCGCATCAAGCATCGAATTCCTGCCGGCCAAGGGCGAGTAACGCGCTGCCGAACTTTACGTGACATGTCATCAATCAGGAGGAAACAGAAATGAGAGCCAATTCGAAGATTGCCGCTGTGATCGCGTTGTTGGTCGCGGGGGTTCTCGCCCTGCCAGTCATTGCGCAAGAAAAAAAGGCGGAAGAAAAAAAGTCAGAAGAAAAGAAGGCCGAACCGGCAAAAGCCAAGGCTGAGAAAATTGCGGGTGATATAGGTCTGCTAGATACTGAGAAGAATTACATGATCGTAGTAACCAAGGAAGGCAAGCTCGTCACCCTGGACTTCAACGCAAAGACCAAAGCCACAGAAATCAAGGAGACGAAAGTTAAGATGGCGGACGTCGGCTTGGGATCATCAGCAACCGTGGAGTATGTCACCAAGGGTGAGAAGAATTTTCTATCCAAAATGGAATTCGTTCCGGCCAAGGGCGAGTAGGCCGCTCAATCTATACGAGAAGAATAAAAAAGGCGCGGTTTTCACCGCGCCTTTTTTTAATGCCTATTGTCGCTGTGGACGACTAGGAGCCTTCCTCTTCGAAGTCGGTTAGCACAAGCCGTCGGTAACCGCGTTCTTCATCGAGGGTTTTTTGCCGCTTGCTTTCCCGCTCGTTTTCTTCCTGACATTTCACACAGAGCCGGGTAAACGGCAGAATTTTTAAGCGGCCCAGCTGGATCTCGCCTTCGCAGCTCTCGCAAATGCCGTAGGATTTCTCTTTGATGCGTTGCAGCGCTTCGTCGATGGCGACGAGCTTCTCCCGTTCCCGGTCGTTGAGAATGAAGTTGATCTCGCGGTCGCGTTCGTCGCTCGCAAGGTCGTAGGTGTCGCGCCCCTCATCTTTGACACCCTCTGTCTCGCCTTTGACCCGGTCCTGCATTTCCTTGCTCAGGTCCCGTTTCATGTCCTGGAGCATCTCGGCTGCCTGCTTGAGGAACTCTCTACGCTGTTTTTTTTCTTTATCTGGATCAGCTTTAGCCATGGGTTATCTCACCAACTAAGTCGTAATCATATGCGGTCGTGATCCTGACGTCTGTCATCGCTCCAGGTTCGGGTTGTTTTGAGTCGGTCAAACGACCAAATTCCTCTATAAAAACCAGGCCATCCACTTCTGGCGCATGTGCCTGAGTGCGACCCGAAAGTTTGTTTGCGTCAAGATCAATGCCATTAATCATAACTCTCTGATTGGTGCCAATCAAGGCCTCATTCTTTTTTCGCGACAATTTGGACTGCAAATCCATCACTTCCTGCCAACGGCGCTCTTTTTCTTCTTCGTCAACAGTGCCATTCATGCGGGCTGCTGCCGTACCTTCTTCTTCGGAATACTTAAAAACCCCGAGCCGCTCGAATTGGGTTTCCTCAACGAAGTCAAGCAGCGACTCGACGTCCGCCTCGGTTTCACCGGGAAATCCGACGATCAACGAGGTGCGGAGTGTCAGACCTGGGATCGCTTCGCGGAGTCGCTTAACCGCCTCGCGCACTTCGCTGCCGCTTTTGCCGCGGCGCATACGTTGGAGCAGGGAGCGGCTGACATGTTGGAAGGGGATGTCGATATATTTACAGATTTTGTCGCCGTTCCGGATGAGGTCGAGCAGGGGTTTATCGAGGAAGTTCGGGTAGGCATAAAGCAATCGAATCCAGAGGAGATTGGGAACTCGATCCAGTTCGCGCAATAAGCCGTAAAGCGTCGTGCCATCCTTGCGGTCACGGCCGAAGGCAGTCAAGTCCTGGGCGATGAGATTGATTTCTTTTACGCCGTTTTTGGCCAGCGCTGCGGCTTCGGCAAGCACCGAGTCGATGGAACGGCTACGGTGCGGGCCGCGCAGTTGGGGAATGATGCAAAAGGCGCATTTGTGGTCGCACCCTTCGGACACCTTGAGAAACGCCGTGTACGAAGGCGTGCTGCGAAGCCGCGGTGTCACGTGATCGTAGATGTAACTCGGTACGCCGACATGCTGGCGGCGGCCGGGGTCGACTTCATTCTCGCGCAAGATTTCGACGATGCGCGGCACCTCGCCGGTGCCGATAAACAAATCGACTTCAGGAAGCTCACGAGCGAGCTCTTCCGGATAGCGCTGCGATAGGCAGCCGGCGACGATGAGTTTCTTAACTTTTCCTTCGTCCTTCAGACGGCCCATTTCGACGATGGTGTCAATGGACTCTTCTTTGGCGGCACCGATGAAGCCGCAGGTATTGACCAGTACGACTTCGGCGTCGGCCGGCTCCTGGACAATCTCAAAATGGTTTCGTTGCAGCAGTCCGGCCATGACCTCGGAGTCGACCAGGTTACGGGCGCAGCCTAAACTGACGATACTGAATTTTCGTTTTTCCAAAGTTATTGCCCGAGCTCTACGACATCGGCGCCGTTGGGAATCTTTACTTGAAACAGCGAGTCATTGACGCCGACGCCTTTGCGCATATTGGTAAAGCGCAGCGTGGTCAAATTGCCGGCGGCGTCGCGCACGCTCACCCAGACAATGTCGGAAGCGGACTTGCTCACGCCGACGAGGACTTCGCTAAAGCCGCCGGCTTCGCCCTTGGGCTCGAGGCGCAAAACGTTTTCGCGCTCGTCGCTAGATTTGAGCGTCGCATTGAAGTCCTTTTTCAAGTTGCCCAAACCAAGCAGGAACGACAGCGGAATATCGCCGCGAAAGGCATTCTTCAGCGGAGTCTTAACTACCTGATTCTGATCCGGCTGATAAAAATAAAGATGCTTGCCGTCGGTTATGACAAACTGATCCTTCGGTTCTTCGTAGCGCCAAAACATTTTTCCAGGACGCTTAAAAGTCAGTTTGCCGTTCGCTTTCATGGTGCGGTTAAGGGTTTTGACTTCGGTGTCTTGGCGGAAGTCGGCGACGAAATCGGTGGTAGCGTCATAGCTTTTCTGGAGCGCGTCGATGACCGCGTCTGCGGCGTTGCTGTCCGCCGCGCTGCTTATGCGCATTTCGCTCAGAGTTACAGCGGCAAAACCTAAGGCAGCGACAAATCCAAATGCCAGTTTAGTCTTCATCGAGTTTTCTCGCATACACTTCTCTTGGTTTGGCGCCGTCCGCCCGACCAATCACGCCGTCGCGCTCCATCTGCTCGATCATCCGAGCGGCGCGATTGTATCCTACACGTAAGCGGCGCTGAACCATAGAGATCGACGCTTGGCGGGTTTCGGTGACGATCGCCACCGCCTGATCGTACATCTCGTCGTATTCTTCGTCCGCCAATGCGGCAGCTTCGGTTTCTTTTTTCGCTTCAAGCACTTCGGGGCGGTAGTTAGGCCGGCCCTGGGCCTTGATGAACTTCATCACCTTACGTACTTCCTGGTCGGAAACGAAGGCGCCGTGGATACGGGTCAAGCGCGCGGTCCCGGGCGGCATAAAGAGCAGATCACCGTTACCGAGCAACTTTTCGCCGCCCATGGAGTCGAGAATCGTCCGCGAATCGATCCGAGAAGTGACCTGGAAGGAAATTCGCGCCGGAAAGTTGGCCTTTATCAGTCCAGTGATGACATCCACCGACGGACGCTGGGTGGCGAGGATCAAATGAATGCCTGCCGCCCGGGCCTTTTGCGCCAATCGGGTGATGTATTCTTCTATGTCGCGGCCGACGGTCATCATAAGATCGGCCAATTCGTCAATGATGATGACAATGCGCGGCAGCCGGGCGTGCGCCAGCGGCGCGTCCTTTGATAAATTGCCGCCGATAGCCGGGGTGGGCAACTCTTCCATGGTCTCTGCTTCGGTGAGATCGATCACGCTTTTCTTATTGCCTGCCTCCCGCTCCAGAGTACGGTTGTAATTGTCGATATTGCGCGCGCCTTTGTCTCTCATTAGACGATAGCGCCGATCCATTTCTTCCATCGCCCAAAACAAAGCCGCGGCCGCCTTTTTGGGGTCGGTGACCACCGGCACGAGCTGATGCGGGATGTCTTCGTAAACCGTCAGCTCGAGCATTTTAGGGTCGACCATGATGAATTTGACGTCTTGCGGACTCGACTTAAAAAGGATGCTCAAGATCATCGCGTTGATCGACACCGACTTGCCGGTGCCCGTGGCTCCAGCAACGAGCAGGTGCGGCATCCTGCCCAGGTCGGTCGCGAAGGGCGCGCCGCCGATGTCTTTGCCGAGCGCCAGCGTGATCTTCGAATCGGAGCCGCGATAAGTCTCGCTCTCGATCAATTCTCGTAGATAGACAGTTTCGCGGCGCGGGTTGGGAATTTCAATACCGACCACCGCCTCGCCTGGGATCGGCGCCAGGATGCGCACGCTGACGGCGCGCAGCGCCATGGCGAGATCGTCGGCGAGCATGACGATACGCCGGACTTTAACGCCGGGCGCCGGCTTGAACTCGTACATCGTGATAACCGGTCCAGGGCGCACCGCGACCACTTCGCCTTCGACGCCGAAGTCTTCGAGCTTTTTTTGCAGGATCAGCGAGTTGGCGTGGAGCGTGTCTTTATCAACTTTGATTTGCTCGCGCTCGGGTGGGTCCAGCAAATCCAACGGCGGCAACTTGTAGCCTTCGCCAACCTCAGGCAGCTTGAATTGCTCCGGCGGCAGAGGTGGTTTTTTGACCGGTCTTTTGAACAAGAAATCGCTTTTGGATTCGCCTTTCGATTCGTCGCTGAAATCCTCCTTCATGACGATCGGCGGCGGGATGTAATCTTTTTTGTCTTTTTTGGTGTTTTCGCCTTTGCGTTTTTCTTTTTTCTCTTTGAATTCTCTCAGCCGGTCGTTAAATGCCGGCAGTAAGGATTTCTTGAACTCGAAAAAGTTTTTCTTCGTATGGCCAATCAAGTCGAGTAGCGAGTTCTGTGTCAGCAGCATCACTGAGAGTAGCAAGGTGAAAAAAGCGATGAGAATCGCGCTCAGTGGGCCGAATAGCGGCACCAGTACGCTTTCTTTCAAAAAGCCGCCGACGATGCCGCCGGAATCGCGCGCGCTCTCGCTGTCGATAATGACGCTCAAAATCACGCCGACGCTGATGAGTAGAATCAAATAACCGGCTGCCCTGGTGATCCGCACGCCTTGGTAGCTGGCGCGAAACAGTTGCGCCGCGGCGATGCAAAGAAACACCGGCAGCAAGTATGACGATAGCCCAAGTCCCTGAAGCAGCACGTCGGCGAGAAAGGCGCCGACGAAGCCGCCCCAATTTTGCGCGCTGATCTCGCCCGACGGCGTATTGAACGAGCGGTCGTTGACGTTGAACGAGACCAGACTGATGGCGATCAATAGGGCAGTGAGACCGACGATCACGCCCCAGATTTCACGGTTGAGCCGGCCTTTTTCGCTCACTGCTGGCATAGCTGACTTCCTTCAATGAGAATTACGCTTTTCAAACGCCACTTCAAGAAATGATGATCTCGCGCAATGGCGCCAACGTTAAGAATATTAATTGCCAAACTTGACGTCCAGATGCGAGCGATTTCTTTGTTTATGTTTCAATAATATACGGGAGCACCACCGGGTGGCGTTCGAGTTTTTTGCGAAAGAAGCGGCGCAGGGTCTTGCGCACTTCTTCTTTGAGCTCCGCCGGATCGGTGCGGGTTTCCCGATTCATGCTGTCCAAGGTCGCGATGACTTCGTGCCTGGCGCTCTCCAAGACCTCTTCGCTTTCCTCGGCGAGCATGAATCCGCGCGAGATCAGTTCCGGCCCGGCGACCAGCTCGCCGGACTGCTGGTGAATCGCCATGACCACGAGTACCATGCCGTCTTCCGACAGATGACGCCGATCGCGGATCACCACGTCGCCGACATCGCCTACGCCCTTGCCATCGACGAAGACACGGCCCACTCGGATCGGTTGGGTTTTCTGCGCACTGTTGGCGGTCAGTTCCAAGACATCGCCGTCCTCAAGAATGAAACAATTTTCTTCAGGCAGGCCGACGTCTTGGGCCAAGCGGCGATGGCGCACCAGGTGGCGATACTCGCCGTGGATCGGCACGAAATAACGCGGCCGGGTCAGCTGCAGCATGGTTTTTAGCTCTTCCTGGCTGGCGTGGCCTGAAACATGGATTTCAGAAACTTTCTCATAGTGCACCTCGGCGCCGCGCCGGTAGAGATGATTGATCAGATTGGAAATCGTTTTTTCGTTGCCGGGGATGAATTTCGACGAAAGAATCACCGTATCTCCGGGCTCGACCTTGATCGATTTGTGATCGTTCAAGGCGATGCGGTGGAGCGCCGAAAGCGGCTCGCCTTGGCTGCCGGTGGTGAGAAATGTTAGTTGGTCCGCCGGCAGATCATGCCAGCGCTCGCTCTCGGTCATGAAACTGCGCGGCAAATGCAGATAGCCCAGGTCGGCGGCGACTTGGCTGTTGCGAATCATGCTCCGCCCGCTTAAGACCAAGCGGCGGCCGCAGCGTTCGGAGATATCGATGACTTGTTGGATGCGCGGGATGCTCGATGAGAAAGTCGATACCAGCACTTTGCCAGTGCTGTGCTCGATGATCTGTTCCAAGGTTGTGCCGACTTCACGTTCCGACGGCGTGTGGCCGCTGCGCTCGACGTTGGTCGAGTCCGACATTAACAATAGCACGCCCTTTTCGCCGTAGGCGGCGAAGCGTTGGAAGTCGAACATTTCGCCTTCCATGGGCGTGTTGTCGATCTTGAAATCTCCCGTGTGGATGATCGTCCCCACCGGCGTCTCGATGGCGAGCGCCACGCAATCCATTAAACTATGGGTGACCCGAATGCCTTCGACGCGAAACGGCGCGATGTCCCAGGGCTCGCCGGCGGTGATTTCATGCACGTCGGCGCTGTCTTCAAGATCGTGCTCCTTGAGCTTATTGGCGAGCAGGCCAAGAGTCAGCCGCGTGCCGTAGATCGGCACATCGATGTGCTTGAGAATATACGGCAGCGCGCCGACATGATCTTCATGGGCATGGGTCAGTACGATCGCTTTGAGCTTGTCGCTGTCTTCGAGCAGATAGCTCACGTCGGGGATCACCAGGTCGATGCCGAGCAGATTGGCGTCGGGAAACATCAGGCCGCAATCGACGGCGATGGCCGCATCGCCGTACTCGATGAGCATCATATTGAGGCCGAACTCGCCGAGACCACCGAGAGGAATGATTTTTAGGGGTGCCATATTACACGCTCGGTTTCTCGATCGGCTTGTGGCCGATCACGCTGTTTTCCATTATCTCCTCGTGCGCGCTGCGGCGCTCAGGCGCGCGCAGCCGCGAATCGATGGTGGTATGAACTTGATTGACCAGCAGGCGGAGATTTCCTGGTCGAAAGCCTTCGACCGACACCGGTTTGTCGATGGTGACGTCGATGGTTCCGGGCCGCAAGCGCCAAGCGCCGATGGGTAAAACTCGAGCGCTGCCGCTAACGGTAATGGGAACGATCGGCGTGTTGGCCTGCACGGCGAGCAAAAAGCCGCCCTTCTTAAAGCGCTGCAAACGGCCGTCACGGCTGCGCGTGCCTTCCGGGTAAATCACCAGAGAAATTCCCACGCCGAGCCGCGCCTTGGCACGGGTCAAGCTTTTCACCGCATCTTGAGGGTCGGAACGGTCAATGGTCACATGCTTGGTCGCCCACATCGCCCAGCCAAAAAAAGGCACATGAAGCAGCTCTTTCTTGGCGATCCAACGCAGTTGAAACTTGGGCAGCGACTGAACCAGTACCGGGATATCGATGTTGCTTTGATGATTGACGACGAAAACATATTGGCGCTGCGGATCGATGTTCTCCAAGCCGTTGATTTTTAGCTTAATGCCAGCTACACGCAAGATTATCCAAGTCCACAATTGATTGATGCGGTAGGCTTTTTTGCCATGGGTTTCAAAGATGCCGCAAGCGATCGTCACAAGCGCGAGAAGAACCGTCAACAGCGCAAAAAAACTTAGCTGAATGAAATAGAGCATCGAGATTTATCAGAACTCGAGGGGCACCGGAGATCGCAAAACACTGAGTCATGTTAGAGTACGGTCAGTAAAAAATCAACGCGCGCGGCAAATGCGCAATCGCTGGTTGACTCCGCGAAATACCGGGGATAAGTTAACCAAACTTTTTCCATGGTGGCGCTGATTGCCACTCGGAGGTTCTCATGTCGGTCAACAAAGTGATCTTAGTCGGTAATCTCGGCAAGGATCCCGAGGTTCGTTTTACCAACACCGGCAGCGCCGTGGCGAATTTTTCCATCGCTACGTCCGAGGTCTGGAACGATCGCGAGGGCAAACGCCAGGAACGCACCGAGTGGCACAACATCGTGGTGTGGGGCAAGACGGCCGAGCACTGCGGCCAATATTTGGCCAAGGGGCGTCAAGTCTACATCGAAGGCAGCATTCGCACGCGCTCCTATGACGACAAAAGCGGCAACAAACGCTACGTCACCGAGGTCGTCGCCCAGCGGGTTCAATTTCTCGGCGGCGGAGGCGGCACACGGTTGGCGCCGCAAGCCGAAGGCGGCCACGCCGACGATTTGAGCATGGGCGGCATGCCCGGCGGCCAGCCACCGGGCGATGACGATATTCCATTCTGATTGCGTTGTTTATCAAACCTCTCCTGCGAGCCGCCGCGTAGGGGCGTTTGGATCGACGATGAGTTCTCTCAGTCCGTTCAAGTAACTGCACCTGTTCAGCAATGGATCGTTCACCGCTGCAAGATTTCGATGTCGATACCGCACTCAGAACAATTCTTGAGGGCACTGCGACTCAGACTGGTACGGAATTTTTTCAAGCCCTGGTAAAAAATCTTGCCCTTGCATTAAACACGCATGGCGCGTGGGTCACCGAGTATTTTCCCGAATCACGCCGATTAAAAGCACTGGCCTTTCGGATGGGCGATCAATGGCTCGATGGTTGGGAGATGGTGGTCGATGGAACCGCCTGTGAGCGGGTGGTCGACGAGCGTCGCCTTGTCCATATCCCCGACAATCTCCTCGATATTTACGGCAACAATCCGGACGTGCGGGCCATCGGTGCGGCGAGCTACATGGGCATGCCGTTGCTCGATCTCGATGGAAAAGTTCTCGGCCACTTGGCGGTGCTCGACCTGCGGCCGATGCCTGCCGAGCCGCGCGCCCAAGCTCTATTTCAAATCTTCGCCGCCCGAGCGGGAGCTGAACTGCGCCGTCTGCGCGCCGAAGCGCAGGTGCGTGAGCGCGAACAGAAGCTTGGCCGCTTGGTCGGCAGCGCCATGGACGCGATCATCGAGCTCGATCAGCATTTGACGATCACGCAGATGAATCCCGCAGCGGAAAAGGTGATGGGCCGCGGCACGGCAGCGATCATCGGGCGAACGTTTACCCAATTTCTGTCCGCCGACTCGCGCGAGAAGCTGGCGCGCTTGATTATCGATCTCGATTCTCGCTCTGACGGTCAACGCTCCCTATGGATTTCCGGCGGATTGGACGCGACTACCGAGAGCGATTTGCCGTTTCGAGCGGAGGCAACGCTGTCTCGGTTCGACATTGAGCGCGAACCTTTCTACACCGTTATTTTTAGAAACGTTAACGATCGGCTCGAGGCCGAACAGAAAATTCACTCGTTGACCGTGGAAGCGGAGTATCTGCGCGAAGAGATCAAATCTTTGTTTGGCGCGGATGAAATTGTTGGCCAGAGCGAAGCTTTGCACAGTGTGCTTAGGGACGTTCAGGAGGTGGCCGGCACCGATGCGACGGTGCTGATTCTCGGCGAGACCGGAACCGGCAAAGAACTCATCGCACGGGCGATTCACCATGCGAGCCAAAGGCGGCAAAGACCTCTCATCAAAGTTAACTGCGCGGCGATTCCGGCGACGCTTATCGAGAGTGAGTTCTTCGGTCACGAAGCCGGCGCGTTCACCGGCGCGACCAAAAAGCGCGACGGACGATTCGCCTTGGCCAACGGCGGCACCATTTTCTTGGACGAGATCGGCGAACTGCCGCTCGACTTGCAGACCAAACTCTTGCGGGTGCTGCAAGAAGGCGAGTTCGAACCCGTCGGCAGCTCGCAGACTCGCACGGTCGATGTGCGTGTTTTGTCGGCCACCAACCGTGACCTTGAGCGGGCCGTTAACGAGGGCAAGTTTCGCGAAGATTTATACTATCGGCTGAATGTGTTTCCGATCCGGTTGCCGCCTCTGCGCGAGCGCCACGGCGATATCGGTATTCTAGCTGCTGCATTTGCACAAAAATTCGCCAAGAACATGGGCCGATCGATGGAAGCGCTCTCTCTCGATTGCATCCGCCGGCTGGAAGCCTATCGCTGGCCGGGCAACGTGCGCGAGCTGCAAAACATCATCGAGCGCGCGGTGATTACCTCGCGCGACGGTCGGCTGAACCTCGATCGCGCCCTGCCGGAAAGCTTGCGATCGATCGCCACCGTGCTCGCCGACAGAAGCGATAACACTCAGCGTGTGCGCACAGCCAAGGAACTCGAAGCGATGGAAAGGAACAATATAATATCCGCCCTTGAAACCAGCCAATGGAAGGTCGCCGGAGATAACGGCGCCGCCAAGCTGCTTGACATGAAACCCAGCACCCTCAGCTCGCGCATGAAGGCACTCGGCATCGAGCGCCAGCGTCAGTCGTAAGTTCCGCTCACGAAAAATCATTTCTTTGGCTCACGAGATTTCATCGCTGACGTAATTTCGTGACTTCGTTGCGTGGCTTTAAGTCTTCTAACTCTTGGTTTCTTCACACTTCTCAGACTTTCTCCGCGTTGGCACGTTTCCCGCTCTAACTCCTTTGCAAGCAGCGCTAAGCCAAAAATCAAAAAGGAGATTAGATTATGGGTCACAATTATAGTTATCAAGGAGTGCTGGAGACTTCGGAACGTATCAACTGGCGCATCGAGGACATCATCGGTGCCGACAAGCGCTTGGATTTTACCAAGCTGTTTATGCCTGAAGCTTTGGCGCACGTGAATGGCCTCGGATTTCTATCCGCCGAAGAGAAACGCATTTTGAACCAGATTCGTGGCCACGAATATCTCGCCATGTTCGGTTTGGTGGAGGAATTTATTCTGCCCTACGCACTCGACCACGCAAGAGCGCAGCTGTTGGGCGACGATTACAAGATTCGCGCACTGCTGACGTTGGCCGGTGAGGAAGCAAAACACATTCATCTGTTCAAGGAATTTCGCCGCGATTTCGAACAAGGCTTCGGCGTCCGCTGTGACTTCATTGGACCCGCAGAAGACGTGAAAAAATTCGTACTGTCGCACAGCCCGTTGGGCGTTGCCATTGCGATTCTTCACATCGAATGGATCACGCTGCGCCATTACATCGAGGCGGTGCGCGATAATCAGGAACTCGATCCGCAGTTCAAGAGCCTGTTGAAGCATCACTGGCTCGAAGAGTCGCAGCATGCCAAGCTCGATACTCTGATCGTCGAAGAGTTAGCGGCCAATGCTGCGGAGCAAGAGATCGAACTGGCGTTTCAGGAATACGCGGAGATCGGTGCCTTCATCGACGATGGGATCAAACAGCAGACGGAGTTCGACGTCGAGGCATTTATCACCGCAACCGGCAGAAAACTGACCAAGCGTGAGCGTCAGGAGATGGCTGACGCGGTATTGAAGGGGATGCGCTGGACGTATCTGGGCACGGGGATGACGCATCCGAACTTTCTTGCCACCGTGGAAGGGATCAAACCCGAGGCGAGAAAACAGATCGAAGCCATGGCGCCGGCGTTTTGCTAGACATGTACGGAATTAGTGTGACATAAAAATTGGCGGTTAACGCAACCTTTCGACGGGAGATTGATATGTCTGTATCAGCAATAAAATTACCTGAGGGAAGCAAAATGAAAGCGCCCGAAAAGATTGCCACCGTGCTGAGCGAACTGGAGCCGCGGTTTGCCGAACGGGCCGCGGCGGCCGATGAGCAAGATCGCTTTGTTCTGGAAAACTACGCTGAACTCAAAGCTCAAGGGCTGATAGCGGCCGGTGTGCCGGAAGAATTAGGCGGGCTCGGCGCCAGCCATGCCGAGCTGTGCGAGATGTTGCGCCGCATCGCTTATCATTGTGGTTCGACGGGTTTGGCCTTTTCCATGCACACCCACCAGGTGGCGACCAACGCGTGGCGCTGGCGTCATCAGAAAGCGCCGGTGGACGGCTTGTTGAAGCGAGTCGCTGCTGAAAATATCGTGCTTTTGAGCAGTGGCGGTTCCGACTGGCTGCAGGGCTCGGGTACGGCAACACGAGTCGAGGGCGGCTATCGCATTAACGGTCGGAAAATCTTTTCGAGTGGCGCGCCCGCCGGCGACTTGTTGATGACCAGCGCGGTTTACGATGACCCCGAGGGTGGGCCGTCGGTGTTGCATTTCGCGGTGCCGATGAAAACCGAGGGCGTGAAGGTGCTCGATACCTGGAAGGTGATGGGGATGCGCGGCACCGGGTCTCACGATATCGAACTGACCGATGTTTTCATCGCCGATGCGGCTATTGGCGGGAAGCGGCCACAGGGCAAATGGCACCCGTTATTTCACATCATTTCCATGATCGCCTTTCCATTAGTTTACTCCGCTTATCTCGGTGTCGCCGAGGCAGCGCGCGATCTCGCTGTTGAGAAGACCCGCAAGCGCAATGCGGATCATCGTTCGGTGGAACTTATCGGTAGTATCGATAACGAGTTGACGATGGCTCGGTTGGCGCGCCAAGAGATGATTGCCGCCGCTGCGACCAACGATCCGGGCCTGACAACGACCAATCGCGTCATGATCGGCCGCGCATTAGTGGCGCGCGGTGTGCTGAAAATCGTCGAGCTGGCGATGGAAGCCGCGGGCGGCAGCGCGTTCTACCGTTCGGTCGAGTTGGAAAGGCTGTTCCGCGACGCGCAGGCCGCGCGCTATCATCCGCTGCGCGATGGCGCGCAACAAACCTACGCGGGCCGGATCGCGCTGGGGTTGGATGTTGACGAGGTGATTTAATCTCGGCGAGCGCCGCGGCCGGAGCCGGCCGCGGCGCTCACTTTTAGTCGATCTGCGGTTGGTACTTAGTTCTATGCAACAAGATTTCGCGGCTTGCCGCGTATAAACGCGTCAATGTTCGCTTTGACTTCCACCAAGAGCCGCTGGCGCGCTTCGCGCGCGCTCCACGCCGTGTGCGGCGTGACCAGCAAATTGTCCAATTCCGCTGCGGCTTGAATGAGCGGGTGATCCCCCGGCGGCGGCTCTTTGGAAATCACGTCGAGGGCTGCGGCGGCGAGTCTTTTGCGGCGCAAAGCGTCGATCAATGCGCCTTCGTCTATGAGCGCGCCGCGGGCGGTGTTGATTAGGAACGCCGTCGGTTTCATCAACGCCAGCGTCTCTCGGTTAATCAAGTCTTTCGTTTCCGGCGTGAGCGGGCAGTGGAGCGATAGGATGTCTGCTTGCTGAAGCAAGTCGCTGACCGACAACCGATCTTTTGGAATTGACCCTGTGCTTCCCGGACGAGCCGCGATGAGAATGTCCAGGCCGAAGCCGCGCGCCATTTGAGCGACAGCTTGTCCGATGTTGCCGTAGCCGATGATGCCGAGCTTTTTGCCGGCGAGTTCAATATTCGAAAAAGTCAGGAGCGAGAAGACGGGACTTTTCTGCCATTCACCTGACTTCACCGCGTTGCCGTACTTCGCGGCGCGGGTGGCGAGTTCTAGAATCAGCGCCATGGTGAACTGCGCCACCGATTGGGTCGCGTAGCCCGGCACATTGCAGACTTTGACGCCGCGCTTGGCCGCTTCTTCTTTGTCGATAATGTCGGTGCCGGTGGCCGCGACGGCGATCAGTTTCAACTCGCGCGCTTGGGCAGCATTCAAAATCGCTTTGTCGATAACGACTTTATTGGTGACGGCGACCGTGTGGCCGGCGAGTCGTTCGCTCGTTTCGGCGCGATCAGTGACTTGATGCACTGTGCAGTTCCAACTGTCGGTGAATAGTTCTAGCGACATGTCGCCGTAAGTGGCGGCGTCAAGAAAGACGGTTCTTAGTTGCTGCTTGCTCATTTTACCGACTTCCCTTGAGCTTCGATCTTTTTGGCTTCATCCCAGTAGCGATCCATCTCTTCGATGGACGACTGACCCCATTCCTTATTGGCTTGGCGCAGTCGCGCTTCGATGTGATGGAAGCGGCGGGTAAAGCGGTCGACGGTCTGAGCTAACACTTCTTCCGACTCGATATCGAGAAAGCGCGCGATATTGACCATAGTGAAAAGCAGATCGCCAAATTCTTCGCCGGTATGAGTTTTATTACCCGACGCCACGGCTTCCTTAAGTTCGCGCATCTCCTCTTCGACCTTAGCCCAGACCGGGTCGATGTTCGGCCACTCGAAACCGAGATGGGCGGCGCGCCGGGAGATGGACTGTGCCCGCGCCAGCGCCGGCATTGCCTTGGGCACATTGCCGAGGGCAGATTGGCTTTTGCCATCCTTCTTTTCATTGGCTTTGATCTGCGCGCGTTGTTTGAGCGCGGCCGCGGGATCTTCGGGGAGCGGTTCGCCGGCAAAAACATAGGGGTGGCGGCGGACGAGTTTGTCGGTGAGTAATTCGATTACGTCTTTGATCGTGAAGCGGCGCTCTTCGCTGGCGATCTGTGCGTGGAAAATAACTTGCAACAAAACATCGCCCAACTCCTCTTTAAGCTTCTTTGTGTCGCCGTCGTCGAGAGCGTCGAGCAGTTCGTAGGTTTCCTCCAGTAGGCACGCTTTGAGTGACAAATGGGTTTGCTCTTTGTCCCATGGGCAGCCGGTTTCACTGCGTAACCGCGCCATCACATCTAAAAGTTCGGTGAATTTTGTTTCGGTTTCTCGATCGCTCACTTCTTAACCTCCGAGTCCTGCTGGCAGTGAAACTTTTCTCCCAACCGGCGCCGTGATAAGCATGGGTCGAGTTAAAATCTATAGCAGAGTCAGAGGAGAAAACCATGCCGACTGCGACCCTCGACGGGATTGAAACTTACTACGAAACCTACGGTTCGGGAACGCCGATCTTGATGTGCGCGCCGGGCGGCTTCGACGCGACCATCGACAAGTGGCGCGTGGCGAGCGCATGGACTGGGATCAATGCGTTCGATGCGCTTGGCGCCGAGCACCAGTTGATCGTCTACGACCGGCGCGAGTGTGGCCGGTCCGGCGGGCGCATCGAGCGGCTCGGCTGGGCGACGTATACCAAACAGGGCAAAGCGCTGCTCGATCATTTAAAAATCGACTCGGCTTACATCATGGGCGGCTGCATGGGCTGCTCGGTGGCGTTGGCCTTCGGCGTACACTATCCGGAAGCGACGCGGGGATTGATTCTGCACTGGCCGGTGGGCGGCTATCGGTGGAAGGTTGCCGCGCAAGACCGATTCGTGCGCCATTCCAATTTCGCTAAGCAAAATGGTTTGACCGGCGTCATCGAGCGGTCGCGGGACAAGAAAAATTTCTGGCAGGACCCAGAAACAGGCCCATGGGCGGGCTTGATCGCCAGGGATCATTCTTTTGCGCACAGATTCGCGAGTCAGGATTTGGAGCGTTATCTGAGCATCACCATCACCAGCGGGCGCACTCTGTTTGACCGCGACACGGCACCGGGAGCTGAACCGGAAGAAGTAATGGGCGTCAAAGCGCCGTCATTGATTATTCCGGGCGACGATCAATCCCACGCGACCTCTGGGGCGCACTATCTGCGCGAGCTTCTACCGAAGTCTGATTTCTGGAACGTCATGCCGCCGGAGCAGACGACTCAGAAAGTATGCGATCGAGTACTCGAATTTTGCAAATCATAACAGCGCGCGCTAGGGCGCTCCTTACGAACTGGGGAGGTAGTGATTTGAGTTGCGTCATGCGCAATCCTTCACAGCCGCTTAACTAGACATCTTCTTGGTAAAATCCTCCGGTGCAAGTGGAATCTTGCACGGGTAGGCGAGCGGGCTGTGGCTCATACGGTTGCGTACCAGCATTTCGGTGAACTGGATGCCGATTGCCTTCGTGTTGAGGATCGGGATGCCGGCTTCGGCTTCGATTTCTTCGCAGCTTATCGCTCCAGGAAAGACTCGGCCGCCGAGTGGAATCACGACTTCGGCGCCTTCCGCTTTAAGTTCCTTCGCTAGCTGGATCACTTTCTGTTTGATCGGTTCGCGCACTTTGGCGAGATCGCCAGTTTCGTACATGTTGAGCGCTTTGATACCGCTGATGAGGGACGTCAGACCGTACTCGCGTAGGATGCTGCGTGTGTAGGGGAGCATCGATTCAAGCAAAATCGTAATGCCAACTCGATGGGAGAGGCAGGCGGCGACGTGACAGCTGGCTCGCAGCACTCCAACGACGGGAATACGCACGGCGAGGCGTGCTTGCTCGACGCCGGGGTCGTAGGTGTTGCTCTGGATCACCGCGTCGAAGCCGTCGCGCTCCGCCTCGACAACTTTCTTGATCAACGCCGGCACACGGAGAAGATGATGCAGGCCGTTTATCGCCATCTCCGCGGAGAGCCGCTTGTCGACCGCGCCGCCACCCTGATCTTCGGGCGCGGCGAGCACAATCTCCGTGCCGGGCGAAGCGTAGCTTTCCAATTGACGCTGAGTTTCATTATCAAAGGTGTCGCGTGATTTGCCGCGCGGCGAGTAGGAAAGAAACATGATCTTCATAAAGCCTCCCGTCCTCGCTAACGCGAGGAATTTCAGATTGCAGATTCCAAACTCCAGATTTCAGAATTCGGACCGGCGATTTGGAATCTAGAATTTGGAATTTGTAATGCGATATCCCGTAGGGCTACTGCAAGCCAAAAACACTCTTGTACTGCTCGACGACTTGATCGAAGCGTTCGGCCATGCCGGGGTCGTTGACGGCGATTTCAAGGCCCTGCGATAAGCGCGGATTGGTGGCCGGGATGCCTGGGCGAACCGGTGTGCGGCTCATGGCGCTCAAAACTTTTTGTCCTTCTTCCGAGAGCATGTAGTCCATGAAAAGTTTGCCGGCGTTGGGATGTTGAGCGTTTTTCGCGATCGCGATGGGAAGCACATTGGCGGTCATCGGTTTGGTCGTGACCCATTCGACCGGCGCACCTTTCTGCTTGAGCTCGTCGATGCTTTCCGGCCGCGTGTTGATCAAAATGCCGAATTCGCCGGCGGCGAGCAGATTGGCCAGCAACGAGTTGCCGCTGCGAAAGTTAATCGCTTGGCCGGCGAGCCGCTTCATGTAAGCGAGTCCTTTTTCACGCCCGAGCGCTTTGAGCATGCCGTCGTACCAAATGTATTGTTTGTCATCGAGGCCCATACGGCCTTTCCATTTGGGATTCAAAAGATCCTCGTAGCCTTTGGGCGCTTCGGCTCGTGGCACGAGCTTGCTGTTGTAGCCGATGACGTTCAGTTGCAGATAAACCGCGATCCAACCATTGGCCGGATCGCGGAAGGAGTCGGCGTAGGTTTTGGCTTCGGGAGAAAAATAAGCTTCCGTATGGCCTCGCTTGGCCAGCAAATAGAGGGTAAAAGCGTTGCCTTGGATGACGTCGGCGAACTGTTTTCCCGCCCGAGCCTCGGTAACAACCCTCTCCAGCAGAGCGGCGCTTCTCGTCGTATAGCCTTTTGGCGTAATAAACGGATATTTCTTGCGGAAGCCGTCAAACAGGTGATTGACGTCCGGCTGGTTCATGGACGAGTAGAGCATGAAGGTGCCTTCCTTCTTGGCTCTTTCAACCAGCGAAGCGTCGGCGGCAAACAGCTTGGCAGCGCCGCTGCCAATAACAATTATCAACCCTAAACGAAGTACAAATAGTTTTATCTTCATAGGCGTAGTTACTTTTACTTGATCAGCAGCGGCCAATTCTTGAGCAGCTTGCCGTAGCCGCTGATGGAGCATTGAACGTTCAAGAGCGACAAGATGTTCCACAACATCGCCGGATTGCTGGCGATCACCGGTACGCCGAGCGACCCTTCTAATTTGTCGATTACCGGCAGCGGATCGAGTCGCGCGCCTTGGAAATAAATCGCGTCGGCGCCCTCAGCCGCATTGAAGGCGGCTGTTGTGGTTGCAAAGACTTCCTCCGGGCCGATTTTTGAGCTGGCTCCGAAAGTGGGATCTTTGAACGGCGGGCAGGCGAGCACGTTCAATCCAGCCCGCTCGAGTTCACTGGTAAGTTTCTCATTCATCGGTACATCGAAAGGCGTCATCACGACGAGTTTTTTGGCACCGATAGCTTTGAGCGCCGCGATGCAGGATGAAACCGCCGTGACGACTGGAATTCCCACAGCCTGTGAGACCTTTAATTCAATTCCTGGATTGAGAATCGCCACCGGGGCGCCGGTGACTATCATTCCTTGCAGCGACTCTTTCTGGGCGAAATCACGGGCGCGCGCAACGATGACCGCGGATTTATCAGCCAGTTCATAGCGCGATGAACGTGCCAGCTCCAAGCCATCCATCGAAACGTGAACTTCGGAAGGCAAGAGTTTTTCCAAATTGCGAAAGTGTCCCGAGTTGGTTCCTTCGGGGCTCAAGAGGCCGATGCGCGTTTGATTCATATGTTTCCCTTATCAATGATGCCCAATGGGTTAGATCACGACAGATGGCCCGAAGATGGAGAATCGAGAAATCTGCGATCGGACTGCCATCTTCGATCCTGATCCATCCTCGACTATTCACTTCACGGTCGCCGTCGGGAAGCCCATCGCTTCGACGGCTTTGTTTATATAGTCATCGAGCTTGGTGTAGTGGCCCCAATCGATGAGCGAAAGTTTTTTACCGCGGGTGACTTCTTCTTGGGCCGATCCGGGCGCGAAGAGCGATGCGCCGAACGGCCAGTGCTCGTCCATGATTTTCTGGCCCTCGGGCGACGCTTGGTATTCCAGCCACAGCAACGCCGCGTAAGGATATTCGGCGTTGGCCAAGACGCCATTGGCTTCATGCAATCGCACTGGGATGGGTTCTGGAATCTTATAGCCGATCGCTCCGGTCGGGTCCTTCATTTGTGATCTTTTGACCGCTCCGAAGTTCGGGCCGAGGAAGAGCGGATATTCGCCGGCTTGCAATGACGCCATGACACGGGTGTGTCCACGGCCCCACACCGGCTGCTGCGCGTTTAATTTTTTGGCGAAGTCGACGGTTTTCTCTTGACCCCAAGCGGGCACTAACATACCGAGCGGCAACGGCCGGATATCGAGCACGAATTTCTTGCCTTTGAACTCGGGTTTGAGAAAGTCCTCCCAACGATCGGGCACTTTCTCGGCGCTGATCATCTTCTTGTTGTAAGCGACCACGGTGATGTTGCTGCCGATAGCGATCAAATTGCGTTGCTGTGGATCGACGAGTTTAGGCGGAATGTTCAGCACTTTCTGTTCCGCCATGCCAAGGATGTCAAATTTTTTCTGATAAGGAAAATACTGATCGTAGAAGTCAGTGTACGCCCGGTTCACGTCCCAGTTTTTGACGATGCCGGCTTTGAGCTCCAGGAGAAAGCGTTGATTCTCGTCGACCGAGCCGAGCTCCTGAGTCTGCACGTCGATGAACGGATACTTTTTCTTGAAGCTATCGCGCATTGCCTTGATGACGGCGGTTTCCATGGTGCTGATGACGCGTAGCTTGCCTTCCTTCTTGGCCTTGGCGACGATGTCGTCGTGGCTCGATTCGAATAGGAATCCTTTGGCTTCGGCGTCTTGTTTGGCTTTGACTAACGCTGCGTTGGGTGCGGCGGCAAAGCTGTTGCCACAGACTAAGAACCAACTCGCAGCCAACAAGAAAATTTTGCTGATACCAATTATCTTCATAGTCTCCTCACTTCTGATCGCGCGCGCGCATGATCTCGCGCGCTAGTTTTAGTACCGGCGCCATGTCGCTAAACTCCGGGTTCGATACGTCTAGATATTTTCTACCGTCGATCAGACGGTTTTCACTAGGCAGCATGTCTTTGGGAATATCGATGCGGCGAGAGTTCGGCGGATTCTCGCCGTAAAGATCGTTGGATTTTTGCATCGCCGTCTGCCCTTTGCGCGACAGGAACCAATTGATAAAAACCCGCGCCGCGTTAGGATTGGGCCCGCCTTTGATCAGCCCGATGGAGCCGCCGCCCGTGCTGAGCTGCTGTCCTTCTTTCCAATCGCCAGTGTCGAAGTCATCGACCGCCAGACCTTGACTCTGGGCTTTGTCGACTTGGCGGCAGCCATGGCAGATGGCGTATTTGCCGACCGCCAGCCAATCGGTGATCGTGCGCCGATCACCAAACGTGATGTCCATGGCGCCGAAGGCGCGCTTGATGAACTCGGGGCCGAGGTCGGGATGATAGTAGTAGAACTGCAAGTGCGCGCTCAGGCCGGTTTCAGTGACCCGCTGGGAAGTGATTTTTCCTTTCCACTTCGGTAGCGTCAGATCCCAATACGATTTGAATTCCTTTCGGGTTTACCAAGCTTGCGTTGAAAGATAAACCGCGCGAGCCCGGCAGCGCGACGTAAAGAAATATGAACTGGCCTTCGCGGTCAATGAAAACATGTTTGCCGCCATACCATTTCGACTCATCGAGGATTTCCGGCAGAATAAAAGCGGACTTGATCGAGTCGAGCATCTTGCCGCGGTAAAGCGCGTTCTGAATTGAATTGGGCCCGCCGCTGTAAATGTCGGCGATGGTTTTGCCGCCGCGCACTTCGGCGGCGATGCGCGTCGCCAATTGATCGCCGGTGCCATTGACCGAAACAATCTTGATCTCGGGGAATTCTTTTTTGAACTCGTCCAGCAGCGCCGCCTGGCCGTACCGGCCGACGTAGAGATTGAGCTGGCCTTCTTTTTTCGCTGCTGCGGTTACTTTCTCCCAGTCGCTTTTCCAGTCCGCGTGAAGGGTCGGCGCGCAGTAAAAAAATGATGCCAAAGCCAAGAGCACCGAGAATGTAACGACGCGCCGATGCCTCATCTGTGCAATTACACTGGGCATTACCGTATCTACCAGTGCGCGACACTTTGGTCGGCGATGTCTTGCCAGCGCGCGTCTTTTGGAATGACGATATCGGCCGATCGTACATTGCGATAAGTGCGCGGGTTGACACCGAGCGGCTCGATGCCGTTCTCAAAATCGCGGAGAACGTCGAGCAGAATGCGCCGGTAGGTAATAATCGCTTTATCCGATGTGCCGAGATGCTCGAGGCTGCGATCGACGATGGCGCCCATGCTTTCCTGCACGGCCAAGTCCTGCGTGTTGACGCCCTTGATGCCGGTGTAAGTCTTCGTGCGTTGCACTTCGCGGTCGATCAGCCAGTCATTTTCGCGGGTGCGGTGGCGCACGGTAGTTTCGCCTGCGGGACCGCGGCCGCCGCTGTTTTCCTGCTGCTCGATGAACTCCTGAGTCATCGGTTTGTCCTCGTCGACAGCAAACATCCAGTTGTAAACCATGGTGCTGTGGTCATCCATGGGCACCCACATGTGGCCTTTCATGATCGGGATATCGGCGCGGTTGCCGCTGCCTTGGCCTTTACGGCGAACGATTTGTTGGGAGCGGAACTGATGAAACGGCAGGACGAATTGATAGAGCCGCAAATAGGTGCCGATCTCGCCTACATCGCGAATACCGACATATCGAAAGCCATAATCGGTCCGTTCCACTTCCAGCCGCGGCGCCCGATCGATGCGGCTAAACGCGGCGAGATCGGAGAGATCGTTGTTGTGGAGAAACGAGCCGTGGCAGGTATCGATGCCGCCTTCGACGCATTGGACGTAATTGCAAAATTCATGGGTCTGAGACACGAAGCGATGGTTCTCTGGAGCACGCAGCCACTCCATACCGACCGGTTCGGGGATTTTTTCCGGCGGACCCATGTAGGTCCAGATCACCCCGCCCATTTCGATCGTGGGATAGGATTGTATGCTAACCTTGTCTTTGAAGTTGCTCGCCGCCGGCTCGTTGGGCATGTCGACGCAACGGCCTTGAACGTCGAACTTCCAGCCGTGATAGACGCAGCGCAAGCCGCTCTCTTCGTTACGGCCCAGGAAGAGCGATGCGCGCCGGTGCGGACAAAATTCTTCCAATAGGCCGACGCGGCCTTGGCTGTCGCGAAAGGCGACCAGTTCTTCGCCCAAGAGTTTCACCCGAACCGGCGGGCAATCGGGCGACGGTAATTGTTCGGCGAGCAACGCCGGCATCCAATAACGTCGCATGACTTCGCCCATCGGTGTGCCGCGACCGACGCGAGTTACCAGTTGGTTCTCTTCTCTAGTTAACATTGCAGTGTCCTCGCTTTCTCGGAGTCTTCATTCAAAGAATTTCTACGAGTTAATGGGGTGATCTTAGAAAAACTCGCGTCAATCGGCAAGCGGGGGTCACCGTGAAGTCTCCGACTTCGGTTAAATTGTCGTGGGTGCAATCCTTCTTATCAGCGATTTCACCGGGGTGCTGTCTTGCGCGACTGCTCAGGCGAGCCGGGCAAATAAGCGTTGCGCGTTGGCGCCGAGGATTTTTCTCTTGGCGCTTTCGGAGAGTCCCGGCCGGTCGACTGCGGCTTGGGCGCCGTCGGGAAATGCCACGCCGGTGTGCGGGTAATCCGTCGCGAACAGCCAGATGTCTTCGCCCAACTCTTGGACACAATGCGCGATGTAACGCTCGCCGGGGTCGATGGAGTGGAACAGCCGTCCTTCGGCGAGCACCTCGGATGGTTTGCGCTTCAAATGGGGCACAAGATTCGGCTTTGACTCATAGCTTTCGTCGAGCCGTTCAATTAACCACGGCAGCCAGCCCGCGCTGGTTTCGAAAACCGCGACGCGGAGCTTGGTGAACAGTTCGAAAACGCCGCCGCCAATCAGCGCGCTGATTGCGGTCATGCCGCCCCAAGGCTGATAGACGGCGCGAATGATAAAGCCGGCGTTATTGAGCTCGCTGGCGCCAGGGCCGTGGGGTGAGCGCAAGACGCCGCCGTGAACCAGAATCGGCAGGTCGAGTTCCTGAGCGCGCTGAAACAACGGATGGAGATCAGGAGTGTCGAGCAGCTTGCCATCGGGACAGAGCGGCGGCACCAGCACGCCGGCGAGATTGGCATCTTTCTCGGCCCAATGGGTGATTTCTCCTACGCTCGCGGCTATATCGCGCATGGTCGCGATGGCGACCCAGCGCAGCCGGCCGTTGGCGCCGCCACAGTATTGGCTCATGTAACGGTGATGCGCCCGGTGCAGCGCGCTCTCGAAACCAACCTCGCGCAAAATACAATAACTGGCGGCGTGGCTCGGAAAGATCACGCTCATATCGATCCCGGCGCGGTCCATATCCTTGAGTCTCAGCTCCGGCTGCCAGTTGACCTCGCGCGGAATCGGCGTCTGGCGCGTCATGCGCGCCTGAGTTGGTCGCTCGGCGCCGAAGGTATCGTAGACGCCGAGTGGACGCCACTCGTCCGACGGTTCGATGATCGCCATGGGTCCCATGAACAGATCGGTGGATTGCCCTACCTCACGTCGCTTGGCGACGGCGCGGGAAAGCCGCTCGAACGCTTCACGATACTCAGGATCGATATTGTCGCGATAGGTGCGATCGACGTCGAGATACTCGCGGAAATGCGAGTCGGCGTCGATGACGGTAAAACCTTGATAGCCCATTTGAGTTCTCTTGTTATTTTGTTGCGCTAAAAATTCGCTAAGGCGATGCGTTCATTCTCTGGGTCAGCGCCGCAGCTGCGTGTAAAAGCCTTCGTTCTCGATTTCGCGCAGTAGCGTCGTGTCGACGATCTCGGTTGCTTTCTTGGTCTTAAGCCCGGGATTCGCCGTGGTTAAATATTCTACGTCCGATTGTACCGAATCGAGCTGCGGATAGGGTTTGAGCGGCACGTTGCCGGCGACAAAATAACTTTTGTGCATCGCTTCCAACAGTTTTGGGTTATCGATTTTTAAATATTTTCGGTAAATGCGGTCAGAAACTTCTCGATTCTGTATGCCGGTCCACACCCCTTCGATATAGGCCCGTAAAAACGATTTGACTTTTTGCGGATGGGTTTTCAAAAACTGCTGGGTCGTCAACATGTCCGTGCCGCTGACGTGGACACCCATTTCTTTTAAATCGGCGATGACGTTTAGTTTTTGGCCGCCGAGCTCGACTTGGAAGACATTTTCAACGGTCGCCAAGGTAGCATCGATGCGTCCCTGGAAAATCAGCAGGATGCGTTTATGCGACTCGCTTAAGCCGGTCGGTAAAACGGTTACATCTTTTCCCGGAGTCAATCCCAACTTGGGCAAGAGCTTGCGGATGGCGAAGTCGGCGCCGGAGGCGAGTTGACTGCTGCCGACGACCTTGCCCTTGAGCTGTGCCGCAGAATTTATAGCCGAGTGGGCGACCAGTTTGTAGGGTGGCGCGCCGCCGGTGGCTATGATCGACAACGGCGCGTCGCGCAGAACCGCCGCGACGGCAGCCGACGACGTCGTCATCGCCATGTCGACGTCGCCGGCGATCAAAGCGTTGATCGAAGTAGCGCCGGCGGTGATTTGCACCAGGCGCGCATCAAGGCCGTGCTTTTCGAAAAGTTTCAGCTCCTTGGCGATCCAAACCGGCCCCCGTCCGCCGGTGATTCCGGCATAGGAGATAACCATGCGTTCGAGCTTCTCCTGCTGAGCGCGGGCGACCCGCAAGCCGAAGATTAGTGGCAGCGACCCGGCTAAACCGAGTAAAAGGATTGTTTTTCGTAGTGCAGTCATTGGCGCGGCGTTTAGCAATTGCATTCGATCGAAAATTAGATCTTCTGGAAGCGTATTACCGCGAACCGACGCCTTGGAGCAAGAGCATCATAGTGCCGGGGCCGTTGGTTGGGGAGTATAGTCTCCATAGTATATTTCTGATATTTAGTGGCTAAGCGAGAGATCGCTCGGCACAGCAGTTGGCTAATCTTTGGCGCGGGGGAAATCGTTGAATTACTCCGGCAAAGCTAGTAAACGCAATCTCTTCAATCGGTTCACATTGGCAAAATTATCGCGGAAGTCATTAGGAGGTCGATGCTATGAAAACTGTCAGACACTTAATAATAGTCGCCGCGGCTCTGGTGTTTCTGACCGGAGCGGCGGCCAAACCGTCGCGGCCACTCGTGATAGCAGTGAGCACCGAACCTTCGACCTTGGACGGCCAGGCTGTCATCGACCGAAACTCTCGAGTCGCCAGCGGCAATATCTTCGAAAGCTTGTTGGACCGCGGCGCCAATGGCCAGGTGATTCCCTGGTTGGCGGAGAGTTACAAGGCGGTCAACGATACCACCTGGCGCTTCAATCTAAAAAAGAACGTCAAGTTCCATAACGGCGAGCCGTTCAACGCCGAGGCGGCGGCGTTTAGCGTCAACCGGATCGTCGACAAAGAGTATAAGACCCAGCGCGCGTCTTACATTGAAAATATCAAAGGCGCCAAAGCGGTCGACGAGAACACTCTTGACGTGATGACCGACGGCACCAATGCGGTGTTGCCGGTGCAGATGACGCAATTGGTCATGGTGCCGCCGAAAGCGGCCAAGGAAAAAAACTTTGGCGTGACGCCCATCGGCACCGGCCCCTATAAATTTGTTCGCTGGGACCGCGGCCGCGACATCGTTCTCGCCGTCAACGAAACCTATTGGCGCGAGAAGCCGTCAATTAGAGAATTCGCCGTGCGGGTCATCCCCGATGCGCAAACGCAAATCTCGGCGTTACAGGCCGGCGAGATCGATCTCGTGCTCGATTTACTGCCCGAACAGGCCAAGCTGGCGCCGAAGTTTATTTCCGTGCCGGCCACCGAGTTTAGCTACATTCAATTCAACGCCCACAAAAAAGAATTGGCCGACCCGCGGGTGCGCATCGCGCTCAATCTCGCCATCGACAAAGCGACGCTGGCCAAGACGATTTACCAGGGTCACGGCCGGCCAATGGATGCGCAGCACTTAGCCAAGGGTATGTTGGGCTACAACGCCAAGCTCAAACCCTATGCTTACGATCTCAAGCGGGCGCGCCAGTTGCTCAAGGAGGCTGGTTTTCCGGATGGCTTCGAGCTGGTGTTGCACGCGCCCATCGGCCGGTATTTAAAAGGCGAAGAGACCTCCGAGTTCGTCGCAGCGCAACTTAAAGAAGTTGGCATCAAGGTCAAGATTCAGCTGCACGAGTGGAACGCCTACCGCAAGCTCGGGCGGATACCGGGCAAGGAAGCCAACGCCTTCGATCTCAAATATGGCTGGAACTCCAACGAATGGTTCGACGCCTCGCGCATCGTTTCGCATATCACCTGCGACGGCACGTCGAGTAAACTGTGCGACAAAAAAATCGACGAGCTGATGGACAAGGCGATTCAGACCTTGGATCAAAAGGCGCGCGATAAGCTCTATCAAGAAGTGTGGGCGATGCTGAACAAAGATCCCCATGCGATCTATTTGCTGCAGCAGAATTTGATCTACGGCTTGTCCAAGCGGCTCGAGTGGCAGCCGAGACTCGATGATGAGGTGCGCGTCGCCGCCATGCGCGCTAGCCAATGATTGCCGGATCAATTTCTTGAATCATTCTTCGCTCCCGGTTTTTCTGCTCGCGCGGCTGCGCGATGGCTTGCTCGTTCTCTTCCTGGTCACTCTGGTGATCTTCGTCCTCGGCCACATGATCGGCGATCCTGCGGCGCTGATGGCGCCGGTGGATGCCAGCGAGCAAGAAATCGCCCGTTTGCGCCGCCAGCTCGGCCTGGACCGTCCGTTTGCGGAACAATTCACCGCTTACTTCGGCTCGTTGGTGCGCGGCGATTTCGGTCAATCGTTGTGGCAGGACCGGCCGGCGTTAACCGTCGTGCTTGAGGCTTTGCCGGCGACCGTGTTGCTCACCCTGGTCGGCTTGGTTTTCGCCGGATCGGGTGGTTCGCTGCTCGGCGTCCTCGCCGGCGCCCGGCCCGAATCCGCACTTGATCGCGGGGCAAACTTCTTGTCGATTACGGCATTATCGGTGCCCAATTTTTGGTTGGGTTTGCTTTTGATCGTGATCTTCGCGGTGCAGCTTGGTGTGTTGCCGACATCCGGATTTGCGTCGTGGCAAGGTTTGGTTCTTCCCGCTGGCGCGCTGGCGATCATTCATGGCGCACGGGTGTTTCAGCTGGTGCGCTCGGCGACTTTCGAAGAGATGACCAAACCCTACGCCTTGGTGGCGCGCAGCAAAGGCTTGCCGGAACGGCTGATACTCTGGAAGCATATTCTGCGCAACACCGCGGTGACGATGCTCACGACCATCGGCTGGGAATACGTGCGCATGATGGGCGGCGCGGCGTTCGCCATCGAAGTCGTGTTTGCCTGGCCCGGCATTGGCCAGCTGATGATCAACGCGGCATCGCGCCAGGATTTTCCCGTGCTGCAAGCCGCCGTCATCATCGCCGGCGCGTTCGTCATCGTCACCAACGGCGTCGTCGATTTGCTTCATCGCTATCTCGATACTCGTATTCGCGCGGCGTAGGAAAAGTCATGGGAAAATGGCGTGATGAAGTCATCGAGTCTTGGGGTTTGAGTGGATTATTGCAACGCTCCAACACTGCATCACTCCGGCTTTTTCTGAGCTGGGGCTTAGTTGTCTGGCTCGGATACTTGGTGGTCGTTACCTTGTTCGCCGTGACCGGCGCACAACTTGCGCCTTACGATCCGACGGCGCAGCAGGTGTTGGCGCGCTTGATGCCGCCGTTATCTTTATCGAGCCGGGGCTTTCATTGGCTTGGCACCGATCAACTGGGCCGCGATCTGTTGTCGAACATGATCGCCGGGGCGCGCTTAACCCTCTTCATCGGTCTCATCAGCAACTTCATCGGCATGGCAATCGGTGTCGCTTTAGGCCTAGTCGCCGGTTATTACGGCGGCGCGGTGGACCGTTTCGTCATGCGGCTCAGTGAAGCGCAGACCGCCATGCCGATGTTTCTGGTAGCGATTTTTTTCTTGACCGTGTTGGGACCGACAGTGCTCAACGTGGTAATGATTCTCCCAACATTGATTTGGCCCGCCTTCGCCCGCATGGTGCGCGCCGAAACATTACGGTTGCGCGGTTGTCTATTCGTCGAAGCGGCGGTGGCGACCGGCGCCACCGATTGGACGATACTCTGGTCGAACATTCTTCCCAACATGGCGCCGCGCATCGCCGTGCTCGCCGTCATTGAATTGGGCCACGTCATGCTTGCCGAGGCGGGACTTAGTTTTCTCGGCGTCGGCGTGCAGCCGCCGGCGACGACCTGGGGACTCTTGATCGCGCGCGGACGCGCTTATCTCGCGGTGGCGTGGTGGTTGGCGATTATGCCGGGCATTATGCTCGGGCTAACCGTGTTAGCGTTAAATATGCTGTCGCGCCGTTTCGCCGCGACCAGTGGCAGCGCGGCATGAGCGACGCGCTGCTCGAAGTCAAGAATCTGTGCACGCAGTTCAGTACTGCCAATGGAATTCTCCGCGCCGTCGACGGCGTCTCTTTTGCGCTGCACCATCGCGCCGCCATTGGCATCGTCGGCGAAAGTGGCAGCGGCAAAAGCGTTACTGCGTTGAGCATTCTCCGCTTGTTCGGGCTGCTCGATAAAGTCGTCGTCAGCGGCGAGATTCTGTTTGACGGCGTCGATTTGCTCAAACTTTCCCAAGCTGACCTTCGCCATATCCGCGGCAGCAAAATCGCCATGGTATTTCAGGATCCGCTGACGTCGCTCAATCCGGTCATGCCGGTCGGCGAGCAGATCGCCGAGACGCTGCGTTACCATCGCGGTTTAAAGAAGCCGGTGGCGCGCGCGCGTACTCAAGAATTGATGGAGCTGGTCGGCATCGGCGAGCCGGCGCGCCGTTACGACGATCTGCCGGAACAATTTAGCGGCGGCATGCGCCAGCGCATCATGATCGCCATCGCCATCGCATGTGAACCGAAACTGCTCATCGCCGACGAGCCCACCACCGCGCTCGATGTGACCGTGCAATCGCAAGTACTGATGCTGCTCAATCGCCTGCGCGACGAGTTGGGTATGGCATTGATCATGATCAGTCATGATCTCGGCGTGATCGCGGCGACCTGCGACTTCGCCCAGGTGATGTACGGCGGACGGGTGGTGGAAAGAGGCCACATAGAAGAGATTCTTACCCGTCCCAATCATCCCTACACAGCCGCGCTGTTGCGTTTAGTGTCGCGCATCGATGCACCGGTTGAACGTAGGCTCGCACCGATTCCGGGACAACCCGCGCCGGTCTTTGGAGTTGCGCGCGGCTGCTGCTTTAGCGCGCGCTGTGAGTTTGCCGCCGAGCGCTGTCACAGCGACGATCCACCGGTACACGATTTCGGCAACCATCACGTGAGCGCCTGTTGGCTGGCGGAAGAACGTTTTGCGGCGGCAGCGGCGGAGAAAGAGTGAAGATATTTTTCATCACGAAGATCAGGAAGGATACGAAGAGTTCGGGAAAATATTTCACCGAACTTCGTGCTCTTCGTGTCCTTTAGGGTGAGAAATCCGATTGCAACCATGAGTGATGCAATTCCCCTTACTAATAATGCCAAAAGTGAGCCGCTGCTTTCGGTGGAAAATTTGGAAGTGCGGTATTCACTTGGGCCCAATCGCGTGTTGACAGCGGTGGATAAGGTTTCGTTTGAACTTTACCCCGGCGAGACGCTCGGCCTGGTCGGTGAAAGCGGTTGCGGCAAGTCGAGTTTGGGACGGGCCATTTTGCAGCTCATTCGTCCGGCATCGGGCAAGGTCAGCTTTCTCGGCCAAGACTTAACCCAACTGGCAGGCTCGGCCCTTCGCTCCATGCGCCGGCAAATGCAGATCGTCTTTCAAGACCCGCGCGGTTCGCTCAACCCGCGTTGGAGCGTTGGACGGATCGTCGAAGAGCCGCTGCGCGTGCATCGATTGGCGGCGCGCGACGAGCGCAGACGGAGGGCGCGGGAAATGCTCGGGCAGGTTGGGTTGGCGTCGTCCTATTTCAATCAGCGGCCGGCGCAGCTGAGCGGCGGGCAGCAGCAACGCGTCGGTATCGCGCGGGCGCTGGTGACGCGGCCGAAATTCGTCGTCTGTGATGAGCCGGTTTCATCTCTCGACGTCTCGATCCAAGCACAGATTTTAAATCTCTTGCAGGAATTGAAAGAAGATCTGGGCGTCGCCTATCTCTTCGTCGCCCACAACTTGGGCGTGGTGCGCTCGCTCAGCGATCGGGTGGCGGTCATGTATCTCGGCCAGTTCGTCGAAACCGCGCCGGCCGCCGCGCTTTTTGATCGTCCGCTTCACCCTTACACCAAAGGCCTCATCGCTTCCGTGCTTCGTCCCGACCACACGGCGCGCGCGCAGCTCAACGCGGCGGTGCGTTTCACCGCGGGCGATATCCCTGGGCTCCTCGATGCGCCGTCTGGTTGCCGCTATCACACCCGCTGCCCCTACGCGCAGCAGCGTTGCCGCGAGCAACGTCCGGCCTTGGAAAAAGTCGAAAACGAGCATTCCGTCGCCTGTCACTTCTGGCGCGAGATTCTCGCATCGAAGTAGCGCTTCTCCTCGCAGCGCCGTTATTCTGGCCGCATGAGGGTTGACCACGATCTGTTTGTTTAGTAATTGCAATCATCAGCTTGTTTAACGCGGTGTTGATTATCGGTACATTACGGATCGCTGAATTTTTTTGGGCGAGCCGATTGCGGGATTGTAAGAATTTATGGCGCAAACACTAAGAGTCGGCGTTGCCGGCGTGGGCGATGCCGGCGGCCAAGTCGTCCAGGCGGTTCCCGGTTTGCCGGGATTCGAACTCACCGCGATCGCGGACACTCGCCAGGACGCCTTGCGCACGCACCATGAAAAATACGGCACGAATAGTTTTACCAGCGTCGACGAGATGTGCGCCAGCGACGTGGTGGACGTGGTTTACGTCGCCACGCCGAACAAATTTCACGTTGCCAATGCGCTGGCGGCGATCGCCAACCGCAAGCACGTCATCGTCGTGAAGCCGTTGGCGCTCACGCTGGCGGATTCTGATGTTCTCATCACCGCGGCGGACAAGGCCAATGTCAAGCTCGTCTACGGCCACTCGCGCATTTACGATCCGCCGGTTAAAAAAATGGCGGAGATCGTGCGCAGCGGCGAGCTCGGGCGAGTGATTCAAATCAACACCTGGATGTACGGCGGCTGGTTGCAGCGTAAAGCGCGCCTGGCCTCCGAACTCAGCACGGATGCCGGCGGCGGTGTCGTCTTTCGTCAAGCGCCGCACCAGGCCGACATCATTCGCGCCATCGGTGGCGGCATGGTGAAAACCGTGCGGGCTATGACCGGCCGGTGGGATGTAAATTTCAAAGATACCGAAGGCAACTATACCGCGTTCATCGAAATGGCGGATGGTACGCCGGTCACCATGGTGATGAACGGCTATGGCTTTTTCAGTACGCGGGAGCTTACCCACGGCATGAGCACTGCGGGCGGCCCGCCGACTGACGAGCGTTTTACCGCGGCGGCGGACGAAGCGACCAAGTATCAGGCGGCGCCGCGGCGGGATTATTTTTTCGGATCGCCGGAAGGTAAAGGCCAACCGTTTTATGGCTTTACATTAGTGAGCTGCGAAAAGGGCGATCTGCGCCAATCCCAGAGCGGGCTTTATGTTTACACCGCGGCGGGCTGCCAGGAGATTTCTTGTTCGAGCTATCCCGGCAAGGGAAGACCTTCTGTGACCGGTGCGCTGCTAGCGTTGCGTGAAGCGATCGCTGAACCGAAAAAGCTTTATCCGGATGGTCGATGGGCCAAGGCGACTCTCGAGGTCTGTCTGGCGATTCTCGAATCGGATCGGGAAAAACGCGACGTGCGACTCAGTCAGCAAACGTGCGGCCCATGGTAAAACAATATGGCGGTAACAATTGAGTATTGGAGATTAGACCTATGCTAAGAATCGACAACTTGAGAAAAAGCTTCGTGGTTGACAAGGGCGAGGTGCGCGCCGTGCAGGACGTGAACATCGATATCGCCGAGGGACAATTTTTCACTTTGCTCGGGCCCAGCGGCTCGGGGAAGAGCACGACGTTGCGCTGCATCGCCGGCTTGGAGCAGCCCGAAGACGGTGAGATTCACATCGGCGGCGAGTGCGTCTTTTCGGCTAAACGGCAGATTCTCGTACCGCCCGAACAGCGGCCCATCGGCATGGTGTTTCAATCCTACGCCATCTGGCCGCACATGGACGTGTTTCACAACGTGGCGTTCCCATTGCTCTACGGCGCCAAAGGAAAAAAACATTCAAAAGCTGACGTCGAAAAAGGCGTAAACGAGGCTTTAGCTCAAGTGCAAATGGGCGGCTACGCCAGTCGGCCGGCGACTCAATTGAGCGGCGGTCAACAACAGCGTGTCGCCCTGGCGCGCGCGCTGGTGCGCAAACCCAAACTGCTCTTGCTCGACGAACCGCTCAGCAATCTAGACGCCAAGCTACGCGAGGAGATGCGCGTTGAGTTAAAGGAAGTGGCGCGCGCCGTCGGTATCACGACGTTTTTTGTCACCCACGACCAGACCGAGGCGCTGGCGCTATCGGACAGCGTCGGTGTGATCATGAATGGCGAGTTGGTCGAGGTGGGTACGCCGTATCAAATGTACGTACGGCCCAAGAACAAACTGGTGGCTGAGTTTCTCGGTACTGCCAACGCGCTCCAAGGACGAGTGACCATAACCGGTGACAAGGGCTCGGTGGATACCGAGCTCGGGCCGATCTTGGTGGATCTCAGCAAAAACGAAGAAGTGAACGTCAACGATTCGGTCTTTGTCGTAATTCGCCCCGAAGCATTGATGTGCTCCCACGAGCGCAGCAAGTTTGTCGATAATTGTTTTGAGGGAACGATTAAGCGCTCACTGTTCCTGGGCAGCTTTATCGACGGCGAAGTGCTGATCAAAGGCAAAATCTTCCGCGCCCTGCTGAGCCCCCATGAACTATTTCAGCCCGGTGAACAGGTCTACGTTCACGTGCCGCCCGATCACTGTCAGGTGACGCGCTGAAATTGGTCGGATTAGTCGCAAAGCTTGTCCTGAGCGGCTGCGGAAGGAACTGGAGCCAAACACAGGGCTTAAATAGATGACGAAAACTTCGCGCTTTTCAGCGCGCTGTTGGCATGGGCCAAGGCGGAGTGTGGCTCAAGGTTAACTGATTGGAGCAGTGTAAGATGGCGAAAAGCGAACATGAGTGGGGCTCGCAACAGTATGACCAAGAATGGGTCGACAAGGATAGCCGGCGCGCGGCGGAGCGCGAAGCGCAATTTACCGCTGCGCTCAGTTGGCTGTCGGTGTTTGTCGGCGGACAATCTCGCGTAATGGATCTGGGTTGCGGTCCTGGGACATTGGCGGAGAAATTGCTCGCGACGTTTCCCGATATGCACGTCATTTGCTCGGATGGCTCCGATGAGATGCTGAAGCTCGCGCGTCAACGTCTGGCATCCTACGGCGACAGAGTAAGTTACGCGCAGGCTGATTTTGGCGCGGAGAATTGGATTACGAACTTGCCGCGGCAGTTGGACGCGGTGGTGAGCGCACGGGCGATCCACAATCTGCGCAAACTCAAGCTCATCGGTCCGGTGTACGGTCAGGTTCATGAATTACTCCGTCCCGGCGGCGTCTTCATGAATATCGAGCGGGTTAACTTTGCAACGCCGGCTTTGCGCCGACACTTCCGCGAGCTGCAAATTAAAACCCGCGGCCACGCAGCGAAAATGGACGGCGCCGCGCCGAGTCTGGCGCAGCAGTTTAGCCTGCTCAAGCGCGCCGGTTTTCGTGACATCGATTGTTTCTGGCGTGAGACCAATACGGCGATTGTTGGCGGTTTCAAGGGCGAGTGATGGTTTAAGTACGCCGACTTCCAGTTTCGGTTGCGGCTTTACTGCAATGGATATTGGTGATGAAATGCATATATCGAACTTCAAAGGAGAAGAAGTCTTATGATGCTTCTCAGAAGCCTGGTGGCGCTTAGTTTATCCACGTTCTTGCTGCATGGGACGAGCTTTGCGGCGGCGGTAAGTTCGCCAGGCGATGAATGGGAGCGGACAGTTAAGGCGGCGGAGCAGGAAGGGCAAGTCACCGTTTACAAGCTGGCCACGGATGCCGAGTTCCATGCTTTCCAGAAAAGATATCCCAAGATCAAACTCAATTTGATCACCGGCAGCGGGTCGCAAATCTTGCAGCGCATTATGGCTGAGCGGCGTGCGGGAAAATATCTCGCCGACGTTGTCCGAACGGGCGGCGGCACGGCGATGACGATGTTGAATGCCAAGGCCTTTGATCCGATCCCCCCGGCGCTGATCATGCCCGAGGTGAAAGATGCTTCGAAATGGTTTGACGGCAAGCATCATTATAATGACGGTGAGAACCGTTACATTTTCATCTACGCCGCCTTTCCTCTGCGCATGGTGGCTTATAACACCAAGCTGGTCGATCCAAAAAGTCTGACATCGTTCTGGGATCTGCTCGACCCGAAATGGAAAGGCAAGGTCAGCGCGAAGGATCCCAACGACCCAGGGGGTGCTAGCCCGCTACTGTTTCTCTACTATAATCCGAGTTTGGGCCAGGAGTATTTGAAAAAACTTATAACCGTCGGCGGGCTTACTTTAGTGCGCGACGAGCGCCAACAGACCGACTGGATCGCGTCGGGAAAAGTGCCGATTGCGATCACGGCTAAAGCGACCGAAGTCGACGAAGCCAAGAAGCAGGGCCTGCCGGTAGACGTGATGGATCCCCATGCGATGTCGAAAGAAGGCGTGGCGATGGAAGCTGGCGGGACGATGATCGCGCTATTGAACAAGGCACCCCATCCAAACGCCGCCAAGGTGATGATCAACTGGTTTCTCTCGCGCGAGGGACAGATCGCCGTCCAGAAGGGCGAGCCAAACGACCCGGGTCCCAATTCTTTACGCGAAGACATTCCCAAAGATGACTTCCCTGCCTGGGCGCACCGGCAGAAAAATGTAAAATACCAGCGGCTGTGGGGGCCTGATGTCTGGGATCGCGACGTGGTGAAGAAGCTGGTTAACGAGATAAAGTGAGGCCGGTGAGAATGACGCGTCGGTGTCGGAGAGCGGATATCGGAAGCCATGTGATTCTCCATAGACGGACAATCATCTGACCCAGGAAGCGAAAGCACAGGAGGTAAATAACCATGGCCAAATTGCAATTTAGTTTCATCACCGGTGAAAACGAGCGGGTTGAGCCGGTAATCAATGGCGCGGTGCCCATCGAAGGCGCTGAGCTGATCACGACTTACTCCGATCCGTCGGAAACCTTCTGGCGCCAGCTCAACTTTCAGGAGTTCGAGATTGCGGAAATGTCACTGTCATCGTATCTGATTGCCAAGTCGAACGGCATGGACATGATTGCGATTCCCGTCTTCCCATCGCGTCGCTTCATGCATTGCCAGCTTTCCTACCACGTCGATTCAGGCATCAAGAAGCCGGAAGACATCGTCGGCAAGCGCATCGGCGTGGGCGAGTATCAGCAAACCGCGTCCTTATGGGTGCGCGGTATATTGGAGCATGATTTCGGCGTATCGCAGTACAAGGTCGATTGGTACATGGAACGAAGCGAAGAACTAAGCCACGGCGGCGCCACCGGCTTTACGCCGCCGCCGGGAATCAAGTTCCACCGGATCCCCAACGACAAGAGCCTGGCATCGATGATGGTCAACAATGAGCTTGACGTGGCGTCTGTGCACCGCGCCTTTTCGCGTGAGAGCAACATCGTCGACCGCTCCACGCAGATTCGCGCCCGCGGCGGCGACTGGAGCAAGGTGAAGCCGCTATTCCCCGATATCATCGAAGAGGGAACACGTTATTTCAAAAAACACGGTTACGTCCCGGCAAACCATGCCTATATCATTCGCGGCGACATCGACCGCAAATATCCCTGGCTGGCATTTAATCTCTACAAAGCGCTTGTCGCGAGCAAAGAGTATTGGCAAGAGCGTTTCAAAGATAGCATTCCCAGCGGTCTGATATTCCGCGATGAATATTTGGCCAAGACGCGCGCGATTTTCGGCAACGATCCGTTCCCCTACGGTATCAAGGCGAATAAAAATATGTTGCAAACCATCGTCGATTTTTCGCACGAGCAGGGGCTGACGAAGAACAAGTTCAAACTCGAAGAGCTGTTCGCGCCGGCGACGTTGGGGTTGTAGACAGGCCCCAAGCTTGGGGGATCCGTTGTGAATATTCAAATTTGGCAGAGGTAAATACTATGCTTGAGCCATGGCGTGAAGTTCAGCGTGAGCCCGATCAGATCAAGCGTTTCGTCTATCAGCAGCAGGAAGACGCCAAGGCGCGTTCATTGCCGCATGTTTTGAAGCAATTGCCGATGCAGCCGACGGTGATGGGCATGGATAGTCCGCACCAGACCGGCGACCATGTTTGCTACGACATGCTGACCCGTGGGCCGTTCTACTGCATGACCAGCCATTTCACTCGGGTGGCGCCGCAGGCGCCGGTACGAGGCATGCATCGCCATATTGGCGCGCCGACATTATTTTGCGTTACCGGCAAAGGCTGGGAGTGGAACGACGGCGAAACTTACAATTTCGAAGCCTACGATCTGCTCATCGTGCCGCCCTACACCATGCATCAGCATGGCGGCGACAAAGATATCGGCTGCACGATCTACGTGCCTGAGACCGGCCGGGTGGGCAATCTCATGGGCCTCACCTGGCGCGAGCAGCATAAGCTCAACGAGAAGCCGACTTTCCGCGACGGCACCGAGCCGATCTACGGCGAAGACGGCGTACTGAAAGGATACCGAATCAAGAAAGGCGTGCTCGGCATCACCGAGGATATCGAAGTCATTCTCGGTACGGAACCCAATCGCGAAGCGAGCTTTCAGGCGCGCCGGACGGCGGGTTCATTCAACGGCTCGGTGGAAAGCACCTATGACCGCTACCTCAAGCTCATGCATGACGAGGCGGACTTCTGCCGCAAGGTGGATCACGTCGCGCGCGATACCAAAGAGCCTTGGGAGCAAACCCGCCAAGGAAAAATTAAATGGATGGTTCATCCGCATACGCAAACCGCGACCAATCATGCGTGGATTTATTTCCAGCAGATCGATTCGGGCAGCCGTTCCGGGCAGCACCGGCATGTAGCGGAAGAATTGATTCTCGTGCTTGAGGGTAAAGGCTACGACATCCATGACGGCGAGCGTTGGAACTGGGAGCAGGGCGATCTGATCTGTATCCCGACGATGACTACGCACCAGCATTTTTCTCTCGGCGATAGCCCGGCGCTTTTGTTCAGCGCGGCGCCGAGCATTTACGCCGAATTAGGTCTGGGCGGCATCGAACAGTTGGAAGACGCGCCGGAGTGAAGAGGTTTGCCGCAAAGACCGCAAACTCGGCAGCTTTGCGAATAACTTTCCATTCCACGTCCTTCGTGGTGAATAAAAATTAGTAAGAGGCCGAAGCAATGCTCGAACCGTGGCGTGAAATTGAGAACGTGCCGGACCAGATGAAGCGGTTTGTTTATCAGCGCCAGGAAGATACCAAAGCACAGTCGTTGCCGCATGCGCTGAAACAACTGCCGATGCAGCCGACGGTGATGGGCATGGATAGCCCGCATCAGACCGGTGATCACATTTCCTATGACATGCTGACGCGCGGGCCGCTTTACTGCATGACCAGTCACTTTACCCGCATTGCGCCGCACGCGCCGGTGCGCGGCGCCCACCGGCATATCGGCGCGCCATCGCTCTTCTGCCTCACCGGCAAAGGCTGGGAGTGGAACGACGGCGAGACTTACAATTTCGAAACCTACGATATTCTAACCGTGCCGCCCTACACCGTGCACCAGCACGGCGGCGACAAGGACATCGGCTGTACGATCTTCGTTCCCGAAGATGGCCGCATCCATCATGTCTTGGGACTGATCTGGCGCGAGCAGCATAAGCTCAACGAGAAGCCGACCTTTCCCCAGGGCACCGAACCGATCAATGACGCCGAAGGAAATTTGATCGGCTACCGCATCAAGCAAGGCGTGCTCGGCATCACCAAAGACATCGAAGTCATCTTGGGGCCGGAGCCCAACCGTGAAGCGAGCTTTCAAGCGCGCCGCGGCGCGGGTAACTGGACGAGTCCGGTGGAAAATACCTATGACCGCTACATGAAGCTGATGCATGAAGAGGCTGATCTCTGCCGTCACGCGCCGCACGTCGTGATGGAAAAGGACGAACCCTGGGAATTGACCCGGCAGGGCAAAATCAAATGGCTTATCCATCCGGAAATGGTGATCGCGACCAAGCGTAAATATATCTACTTCCACGAAATCCCTCCCGGCAGCCGTTCCGGCCGTCATCGCCATGTGTCGGAAGAGTTGATCTTGGTGCTCGAAGGCAAAGGCTACGACGTCCACGATGGCGAGCGCTGGAACTGGGAGCAGGGCGATTTGATTTGCATCCCCGGCATGACCGAGCATCAGCATTTCAATTCCGGCGCCGATCCTGTGAAGCTGCTCTGCGCCATGCCGGCGACGTATATTAATTTAGGCGTCGGTGGCATCGAGCAGTTGGAAGATGCGCCGGAGTTTAGTGGATAGGTCGACGATAGAGGATTGAGGATGGAAGATTGAAAGACAGAGGTCGGCGGTCGGACGTCAGAGTTCGGATTTGCCATCCTCGATCTTCTATCCTCTATCCTCGACCAGTTTCTACACTCGGAGGTTTTGAATGTCTGACTTAACACCATGGGAAAGTAACGCGGAAGTCGCTCATTCGGATCGGCTGAAGCGTTTTGTGCATCAGGATCGGGAGGAATACTTCGTCAATCAACTGCCGCGAGTGATAAAGCCAATTCCGCCGCAGGGAACGATGAACGGTCACAGCAGTCCGCATCAGACCGGCGATCTGCTCTGCTACGACATCCTGAACCGCGCGCCAATGCATATCCTCACTTGTCATTTTTCCGATATTCCGGCCAACGCGCCGGTGCGCGGCGCGCACCGCCATATTAGCGCGCCGACTTTATTCTGCATCGCCGGTAAGGGGTGGGAGTGGAACGACGGCGTGACTTATGAATTCGAAGTATTCGATTTATTGATCGTGCCACCGTACACGATTCATCAACATGGCGGCGACCGCGACGTTGGCTGCCAAATCTACGTGCCGCAGTCGCGCATGATCCACGCCCTCGGGTTGTTGCACCGCGAGCAGATCAAGTTTGCTGATAAGCCGACGTTCCCGGCGGGCACAGAGCCGCTATACGACAATGACAAGAAGCTGATCGGCTACCGGATCAAAAAAGGCATCCTGGGAATCACCGAAGACATCGACGTTTTCCTCGGGCCATCACCCGACGTCGAGGGCGTGTTTCGCGCCCGCTTGGAGAGCAAAGAGTGGAGCGGTCCGACGGAAAATACTTACGATCGTTACTTGAAGCTGCTCGGCGACGAGGTCAAGTTCTGCAAATCCATTACCCACGTCATTCGCTACGAAGAACAACCGTGGGAGTGGACGCGGCAGGGACGGTTGAAATGGTACACCCATCCCCACGTTGACTCATCGGCGCGGCGCGTGTGGCTCTACCTGCAAGAAATTCCACCGGCGAGCCGGTCGGGCAAACATCGTCATATGGCCGAGGAGCAAATCTTCATCATCAACGGCAACGGCTATGACATTCACGACGGCGAGCGGTGGAATTGGCAGAAGGGCGATTTGATCAATATTCCGGCCATGGTCGAACATCAGCATTTCAACAGCGATCCCGACAATCCGGTGCTGCTGATGAGCTCCATGCCGAGCATGTGTGCCGATCTTGGCGTCGGCGGCATTGAGCAAATCGAAGACGCCCCCGAATACAACGAGAAAGGAAGATAGGAATCATGGCGGAGAAAGAACGAGTCCGAGAAAATTTGCGCGAGACGGAAGTCGACCCAAAGCTCTATTACGATTACGAGGGTCGGTTCATTAAACAGAAGCTCGAGCGCGAGCGCATGGAGTTGTTGCCGCGGGTGGTCAAGCCGCCGATGTTCGCCAAGGGCGGCCATATCCTGGGCGACCTGCGTGTCTTCGAGCGCTTCACTGTCGCGCCGCTGAGTGCTTTGACCGCCAGCTTTATCGATCTCAAAGCCGGCGAGCGGAGCGAAAAAGTCCGGCTGATTCCGTCGATGACCGCGTATATTCTCGAAGGCAGCGGCACCTCGGTGCAAGACGGCCAGAGCTACGCTTTCTCAGCCAACGACGTTGTGGTCATCCCGCCGTACACTACACAGGAGTTCATTGCCGACGACAAAACCGGCTTTCGCGCCTGGCTGCCGCAGGTGCGGCTCTGGCACGTGCTCGGTCTTTTGTGGCAGGAGCAGTTCGATTTCAAATCGATTCCCGAAGGAACGCTGCCGATCAAAGATAACGCGGGACAGCTGGTTGGATTCAAAGTCCCGCGCGGTTTGCTCGGCTTGGAAGAAGACATGGAAGTGCGCAAAGGCGCCGACGGCAAGCGCGAAGCGGTATTCTCGGCGCGCCGAGCGGTGAAGCAAGGCGCCACGGGAAAAACCAAGTACGATTGGTTTCTCGATCGACTGGTCGAAGAGAACAACACCGAAGTAAAAGGGCCGCGGGTGATCAAGGGCGCCGACACGGCGCTGGAAAACACCCGGCAGGGCAAGCTCAAATTTTACATCAGCCTGTGGACCGAGGTGGCGGCGCGGGCCATGGACCTGATGACGATGGAGATCGAGGCCAACGGCCACACCGGCAAACACCGCCATATCTTCGAGGAAATGATCTACGTGCAAGCGGGCAAAGGCTACGATGTCCACGAGCAGACCAAATATCCGTGGGAAGCCGGCGATGTGATCTGCATCCCGCCGATGACGGCGCATCAGCATTTCAACGACGGCAGCAGCCCGGCGCGACTGATCTCGAGCTGGTCGCGCCAGCTGTCCCATGAGTTTCTCGGCGGCATCGAACATATCAGCGACGCTTCGAGTTGGAACAAGTCGTGAAATCGTGTTCGTGTTCTGCTCGTGACTCGTAATCGTTTGCCTACGAGCGCGAGCCATGAGCGCGATTCAAGCCCGAATGTTCCAGTGTGCCGAGGAAAAAACGCGGCACCTTCTCGCTGATAAATTCCGGCTACTGATCGGAGGACGTTACGAATGACACAACTGCCGGTGGAACGGCTACCGAGCGCGGAGAGCGGGCGCAATATCGCCTTTGTCGATCCGTTGATTCTCAAACAAGACGGCATCGCGGATGGCAGTGTGGTGGAATTGACCACGCAGCGGGCGCGCCGGCTGTTGGCGCGGGTTGCGGCGCGGCCGCAGGATGAAGGGCGCGGCTGCGTCCGTTTGGACCGCTTTCAGATTCAGTTTCTAAAACCCGATCTGCGCGAAAAAATCACTTTCAACTCGGTAAAGATCGACGAAGCCAAACGACTGGTGTTGGAACCGATGGCGCCGCTCACCGGCAACCTGACGACGCTGGAGCGCGAGCTACAAACTCGCTTTGTCGAAGAGAAACAATTGACGTGCAGCGGCATGGTGCTGTCGGTAAAGCTATTCGAGTTTCCGCGCAATATTATTTTCCGCGTCATCTCCGCCGAGCCCGACCGCTCGTTTGTCGGCGAAAATACCCGGGTGGTGCTGCGCACCAGCGCGCTGCGCGCCGGCGTCGCGGCGAACATGGTGACCTTCGACGATGTCGGCGGGCTGTCCGCCGAGATCGAGACGATCCGCGAGTTGGTCGAGTGTCCGATCCAGTTTCCGCAAGTCTACGAACACCTCGGCATCGAAGCGCCGCGCGGCATTCTTTTCTACGGACCGCCGGGAGTCGGCAAAACTTATTTGGCGAAAGCGATCGCCAACGAGATCGGCGCGCACTTTCTTTACGTCAACGGCCCCGAGCTGGTGAGCTCCGTGCATGGCGGCACCGAGGCCAATTTGCGCCGGGTCTTCGAAGAGGCGATGGAACATAGTCCGTCGATCGTCATGATGGATGAGTTGGACGCCATCGCGCCGCGCCGCGGCGAGAGCGGCTCGCAAGCCGACGTGCGCATGGGGACACAATTGCTTTCTCTGCTCGATGGCTTGGTCAGCATGGAAGACGTCGTCGTCATCGGCACGACCAATCGAGTCGATTCGGTCGATCCGGCGCTGCGTCGGCCAGGCCGTTTCGACCGCGAGATATTCATTGCGCCGCCTAACGCCGAAGGGCGCTTGGAAATCCTCAACATCCACACCCGGCGCGTGCCGATGGATGAAGAGGCGATCGCGTTTTTGCCGGAGGTAGCGCACCGCACCCACGGCTACGTCGGCGCCGATCTGATGGAGTTAGTGCGCCAAGCCGGACTCACCGCGCTGCGCGCCGCCGCCGGCCCGGGATTCTCTTCGCTACGCGGCGCCGGCAGTTTGGAACAGATCGTCGTCAAAAAAGACGACTTCGTTGCCGCGCTGGAGAAAACTTCGCCTTCCGCATTGCGCGAGACTTTATGGGTGACGCCGGATGTCGGTTGGAAAGATATCGGCGGCATGAACAAGGTCATCAACCAGCTGCGCGAGGCGGTGGAAACGCCGTTGATCTATCCCGACGCCTTCGCTCGGCTGGGCCTGCGCCGCTCACCGGGGATCTTGCTCTACGGTCCGCCGGGAACGGGTAAGACGATGGTTGCCAAGGCACTGGCGCATGAATGCGGCGCCAATTTTATTCCGGTCAACGGCCCGGAGATTTTCAGCATGTGGCTCGGCGAATCGGAGCAGACCATCCGCGATGTCTTTCAGATGGCGCGCCAGGTGCAGCCGACCGTAATTCTGTTCGATCAGATCGATGCCATCGCGCCCAAACGGCGCGGCGAAGCGGCCAACGCCACCACCGAACGAGTGGTCAACCAACTGCTCGCCGAGATGGACGGGCTACGCGCCGCGAGCCAGGTGATTGTTCTGGCCGCCACCAACCGGCGCGATTTGCTCGATCCCGCGCTGCTCAGGCCGGGCCGGCTTGGATTAGAAATCTACGTCGGCCTGCCCGATTTAGCAGGCCGCAAAGAAATACTCACGGTACTACTGTCGAGCATTCCTGAAAAAGAAAAGCTCGACCAGGCGATCGCAACCGCGGCCGAGCGCAGCGAAGGTTTCTCCGGCGCCGATCTCTCGGCGATCTGCGAGAAAGCCAAACTGGTCGGCCTGCGCGACGGCAATTATCGCAAAGACATTTCACTCTCGCCGTCGCATCTGCTCGCCGCCTTGGAACAAGTGCTGCTGGAACGCGCCAATGCTGAGAAGGCGGATTCTGAATTCATCACAAAGGCCACAAAGTAAAAGCATCGGATTCGGAAAGACTGGGCCGCAGAGAACGCAAAGGACGCATAAAGAATCTGTCCCGAATATCTCGCATAAAGCATCGCCATGGCGCAAAGATCTGTTTCGGTCGGCGGACCTTTTCTTCGAGCTTCGAATTTCCAATCTTGATCGGACATCGTTGGGCCAAGTTGTATCAAATCTGTTACAGCGTGTAGCAGGTTGACTACTCTGGTATAGACTGCGAATCTCCGACCCACCGCTGATTTTGCAGACTTCTTAATAATTAACCACCACGCTCGCCCGAGCAATACGCTCGACACTGGTATCAAGGTTGCGGTAAGAGACAACGGGTAGAAATTAGCGATCAGAACTCAGTTATCATCGATCCTTCGGGGGAAGAGTCATGGGTAGAAGCGTTTCCCGTATCGCGCTCGCAGTCTTTCTGCTGGCAGGTGTGCCCTCGTCGCAGGCACAATTGTCGGCGGGCAAGAATCCGCGGATCGGCTATCTAACACTATCGTCGCTCGCCGCTAACTCGGCGAGACGCGACGCGTTTCTCGATGGCCTGCGAAAACTGGGTTACGTCGATGGGCAAAACATCATCATCGAATACCGCTACGGCGATAGCAGAGCGGAACGGCTCCCTGAACTGGCCGCCGAGCTAGTGCGCCTCAAGGTAGACGTCATCGTTGCCGGCGGTACGCAGGTGAACTTGGTGGCGAAAAAGGCCACGAGCACGATTCCTATCGTAATGTTGAACAGCGACGATCCATTGGGAAGCGGACTGGTGGATAGCCTTGCGAGGCCTGGCGGCAACGTCACAGGTTTGTCCAGTATCTCACAGGAACTAAGCGGCAAACGGCTAGAGCTGTTCAAAGAAACTTTCCCCAAAGTTCGCCGCGTCGCGGTCCTCTGGTACAGCGCGAGTGACTCGGCTTTCAGAGAAACGCAGGCAGCGGCACAAGCTTTAGGATTCAGTATTCAATCGCATGAGATCCGAGCTCCGGAGGATTTCGACGGCGCGTTTACGTTGGTAACCAAGGAGCGGCCCGACGGCTACTTCCCGGTTACCTCCGCGTTCATGAGCGCTAACCGAAAACGGATTGTCGAGTTTGCGGCAAAGCACCGGCTGCCGGCGATGTACTCAAATCAGGAATATGTCGATGACGGTGGACTGATGTCATACGCGGCGAACACATTGGACCTGCATCGGCGCGCCGCTGTCTACGTGGACAAGGTTTTGAAAGGCACCAAGCCTGCCGACTTACCCGTCGAGCAGCCGATAAAATTCGAATTCATCATCAACTTGAAAGCCGCCAAACAGAGCGGCCTCACGATCCCGCCGAACGTTTTGGTGCGAGCGGATAGGGTAATTCGCTAAGGCAAAGTCAAAATGTAAAAGGCAAAATGAACGGAGCCGGACACGTGGATAGAAAAATCGTTGCCGTTGTGGTCGCTGTAGCGGTGCTTGGGTTTGTTCATCGAGCTGGAAGCTCAACCAGCAAAGATTTACCGAATCGGCTTCCTTGACGGCGGTTCTTTTTCAGCTGCCGCGCCACGCTTGGAGGCGTTTCGGCAGCGACTGCGTGAACTTGGCTGGGTCGAAGGAAAACAGATCTGCTTTCGAGTACCGCTTTGGCGAAGGAAAAGGTGGTGAACGGTTCAAAGAGCTCGCAGCAGAGTTGGTTCAACTCAAGGTCGATGTCATCGTGCCGCGCGGCACCACCGGCGCCCTGGCGGCAAAGCAAGCGACATCGACGATCCCGATTGTCATGACGAGCGGTGGCGATCCCGTGGGCGCGGGAATCGTTAATAGCCTGGCTCAGCCCGGGCGGCAATATCACCGGGATCAGTTACCCTGTCCCCTGAACTAAACACCAAGAGGTTGGAAGTAATCAAAGATGCAGTCCCGAAGCTCACGCTGGTGGGTATTCTTCTCGAGGGGACGGTTCCAGTCGTGGGAATGAAGCGGCAGATCAAAGAGATCGAACCTGCGGCTCAAGCGCTCAGAGTGAAACTCACGTACATCGAGGCTAAACGCGACCCGAAAGGTCTGGAGAATGCCTTTGAGACGGCAAGGCGAAAGCGGGTAGATGCGTTATACCGATTGGCGGTCCCAACTTTTTAGCAGCGGGAAAACGGATCGTCGAGTTGGCAGCTAAGCACCGGCTGCCGACAATCTACGAGTCGCGAGAGTTTGTCGATGACGGCGGGTTGATGAGCTACGGGATCGACTTTCCTGATCAGTACCGCCGTGCGGCATATTTTGTCGACAGGATTCTCAAAGGCACCAAAACAGCCGATCTGCCGGTGGAGCAGCCGATGAAGTTTGAGTTCATCATCAATCTCAAGGCGGCCAAGCAAATCGGCCTAACGATTCCACCCGAGGTGTTGGCGCGGGCGAATAAAGTCATTAAATGAGGGATAATTAATGTCTTCCAATTATCTCGTGCTTGGCGTAATTTGCGCGTTTGCAGGCATAATCGGTTCCGATACTAAACTCAAAAATTTAAATGCCCCGCAGTAAGGTGCGGGGATCGGCGTTGAGATTTATCTTAAAGTTGTCCCTTCAGTCCCAGCGTGGCGGGTGCCGAGGGGAAAGAAACTTAAGGACAGGGGCTAAGGAGGTGTTTATGGCGAAGAAACTGTTTGCGATGGCGCTAATTTTCAGTGTTGTCGTTGCGCCGATACCTGGCTATTGGGCGGCGGTCGTCAACGCGGCGCAAGCGAAGCTGACGATGGACTCGATTCTCCAGGGCGCCAAGCGAGAAGGCAAAATTTCCTGGGCGTCCAATTTGGTGGACGAAGAAGTGGTCGCGCTCAACAAGGCCTTTCAGAAAGAGTACCCGTTCATCAAGAGCGTCGAGTACGCGCGCATGCGCGGTCCGGAAGAAAATGAACGGCTGCTATCGGAGATGCAAGCCGGGATTTATACCCATGACATGGTCCATGTCGGCGCAGACTTGATCCCACGGTTCCAGAGCTTGGGTTTCTTGGTTGACCCGATCGATTGGAACGGACTGTTTAAGATCGATCCGCGCATGATTCATCCGCGCCGCTTCGGCGTAGCGGTGGCGAACACACTCGGCGGGATCATGTACAACAAAAATAAGGTCCCCAAAGAGAACATCCCGAAGACTTGGGACGATTGCACCAATCCATTTTTCCGAGGGAAAATGGCAACCGAAGTGCGGCCCCAGCAATTTACTGAACTGGCGGCTGCTCAGGGAGAAGAATGGGCGGTCGATTATGCCAAAAAAATTGCCGCTAACAAACCAAAATGGATGAGTAGCGGCACTGCCGCTCTGACTCTGATGGTCGCCGGCGAAATACTCTTGCTCTGTCCCACCAGTTACGGCACCTGGTATCGGCAGGCGAGCCGCAATCCTAATTTCCCAGTCGGCTGGGTGTTCCCGGAAGGACCGATCTTGGGCGATCAGAGTCTGCTTCTGAGCCCGGTCAAAGGCGCAGCCAATGCCAATGCGGCGATACTATTTGTCGGTTGGGTCGCGAGCAAAGGACTGCCGATCCTCGACACAGGGCGTGAAAGTGTCTTTCACCCCGAGACCAAATTGGCCAAGCAAGTCAAAGGACGCACGATCAAAGTCGCGGACTGGGACGTCGTAGCGCAGGCTGAAAGAGTGTCGAAACGGATCGTCGAAATATGGGGCTTTCCGAGAGCGGAAAAGTAAAGCTCTCCAGTCTCTGCGCTAGCGCCGAGTCCGGATCACTCGCGATAAATCTGGACTCGGTGTGTGCTGAAACCAAGCTCGAATTTGAATTCGCGTGACTCGGGATAAGCGTTGCGCCAGATAAAAGCATAAGCGGCGAGCATTCTCAGACCACAAACGTGCGACAGCTAAAATTAAATCCCGCCACCGTGGTCCTAGTCCTCGCCTTGGTCTTTGTGTTGTGGCTGGTGGTGCTGCCAATGACGCTGTTGGTCTTGAACAGCTTTCGCATTGGTCCGCCGTCGTTTTTCGGCGGCACCTGGACGCTGAGAAATTATGTCGCGGCATTCAATAATCCGTTTTTCTTAGGCGCGTTTTTCAACACCGCGCTGTTCTCGGTAATCGCCACGGCGGGTGGCCTTGCCACCGCGGTGCTGTTTGCCTGGCTCATCGAGCGCAGCGATATGCCGTTTCGCGGCGCCGCCTGGGTGGTCATGCTGCTGCCGATCGCCATGCCCGGCGTGATCTTCGCGCTAACTTGGATGTTGTTGTTGATGCCGGAAGTTGGGCTGGTCAACATCGCGATACGTTGGCTCTTAGGTGTTTTTGGTTACACGCTGGAACGTGGGCCATTCGACATTCAGTCGTTGTGGGGCATCATCTTTCTCGGCTGGTTGCGCGGCATTAGCACGATTTTCTTGATGATCGTCGGTGGCTTCCGCATGATGGACCCACGACTGGAAGAGGCCGGGCGTCTGTCCGGCGCCAGCCCTTGGACGGTTTTTCGCCGCGTCACTTTGCCGCTTGCGGGCCCGGCGCTGTTCGCCGCGGGGATCTATTCCTTTGTCGATCACCTCGATTCTTTCGAAGGGCCGCTGGTGCTCGGCCTGGCCGCGCGCATCTTCGTGCTAAGCACGCTGATCTACTTTACCTCGAGATATAACGCGCCTTTCGATTACGGCTTAAGCGCGGCTTATTCGGTTTTTTTTATGTCGATCATGGCGGTGTTGGCGGCGTTCTATGTCCGCACGATCAGCCGGAGCGAGCGCTTTGCGGTCATCACCGGCAAGGGCTTCCAACCCATTCGCTACCGACTCGGCCGCTGGCGCTTTGCCGCGCTAGGACTGTTTGCGCTGTACTTTTTTTTCACGATTCTGGCGCCCCTGTTAATTCTTGTGTGGGCTTCGCTTCTGCCATTCTACGTCGTGCCTTCCCTCGAAGCGGTAAGAACGATATCGCTGCAAAACTATTTTACGCTGCTGGCTAATCCGCGCTTTCTCCGAGATTTGACCAATACGTTGGTCGTCGCGCTGGCCGCTGGTTGCGCGACGATGGTGGTCGCCTTTCTGATTTCCTGGATCTCGGTACGCACCCGGTTCCGCGCGCGCTTTCTGCTCGACGGCATCACCTTTGTCTCCTACGCGATTCCCGGCGTCGTGGTCGCACTTGCCATGGTTTTTGTCTATCTTCAGCCACCCTTTCGCTTCCTGGGGATTTACGGATCGGTTTGGATCATCGTCATCGGTTTAATGACGCAGTACTTGGCCTTCGCCACGCGCACAACCAACGCCGGCTTGCTACAAATTCACAAAGAGATGGAAGAAGCTGCTTTGGTTTCGGGTGCGAGCCGGCTGCGCACCATGTGGATGATCACCGCGCGGCTGATGGTCGCGTCTTTAGTTGCCGGCTGGGTCTGGGTCGTCGCCCATGCGTCGAGAGCGTTCGGCACCCCGCTAGTGTTGGCGGGAAAAAATAATGAGCTTTTGTCGGTCTGGTTGTGGATCCACTGGCAAGACGGCTTTATTCCGCAAGCTTCGGCGATCGGTGTGGTGCTGATCATCTTGACCGCGATCATCGGTCTCGTCGCCCGCAGAGTGCTCGCGCGTACGCAACTGCCCGGAATGGGCGGGTGATGGTGTTTTCGCCGCTGGCATTAGTTACCTTCTTTGTGATAGTCGGCTGATGATAAGGATAAAAATTTTTTCGTCATCAAAAGGGAGTCTCCAATGGAACGCACGACCGAGTATGTCGCTCGCTTTGTCAGTGAGCTCAAGTTCGAAGATATTCCGCGCGAGGTGATCGAGCGCGCTAAACGGCAGATTCTCGACGTCATCGGCGTCGCCCTTGCGGGCAGTACGCAGGAGGTCGGCAAGATCGCGCTCAAGTTCGTCGAGCGCACGGGCGGTACGCCCGACTGCACGGTGTGGGGCACGAAGCTGCGCACTTCGGCGCCGCAGGCGGCGTTTGCCAACGGTATCTTCTGTCACGCCACCGATTACGATGACATGTGGCTGCCGGGTGCGCATCCCACCGGCGTGACATTTCCAGCGACGCTCGCCGTTGCGGAATCGACCCGCGCATCGGGACGGCAGCTGTTGGCCGCGCAGGTGGCGGCCTATGAGATCACCGGCAAGCTTCATGTCTGCGCCGATAAGCGCGCGGGCTGGCATCCGACGCCGGTGTTCGGCACTTTTGGCGCCGCCGCTGCGGTCGCAAAACTTTTAAACCTAGACGCGCGCCGTGTGCAGCTTGCTTTTGGCATTGCTTCGTCCGAAGCAAGCGGTATCGGTTCGCACAGCGGCACGATGACCAAGCCGTTTCATTCCGGTCATGGCGCGCGCAATGGTGTGGTCGCTGCAATGCTCGCCGCCGACGGCTTTACCGCGAATCCAAACGTGCTCGACGGCGCGTTTTTTGAGGCCTTCTATGGCACCGGGTCAAATGAAAATTGGCAGTTGACCGCTACGCTGGGCAAACCTTTTCACCTGGCGACGCCGGGCATCGGCGTCAAAATGTACCCGAGCGGCTATCATCTGCATCACCCTTTTGAAGCAGCGTTGAAGCTGGTCAAGCAGCACAGCATTCGGCCTGAACAGATCAACGCCATCGAACTTATTGTGCCGCGTCGCGGTCATTTCAATCGACCCACCGTGCACACCGGGTTGGAAGGAAAATTTTCTTACCAATATCACGTCGCCATGGCGATCTTGGATCAAAAATTGACCATCGAGAGCTTTCACGATTCACGTGCACTGGCCGATGACGTACAGCAGCTCCTGAAAAAAATGAGTCTGCGGGTCGACGCGGCAATCCCGATCAACTCCGATCTGGTCTACGAAACGGTCGTGATCAAACTCAACGACGGCAGGGAAGTGAACGCATCGGAGCCGCTGCCGCGCAGCCACTGGCGCTACCCTTTGCCGCGCGAAGAGTGGGTCGGGAAATTCCGCGACAACGCGGCGCGTGTGCTGAAGGAACCGAATATTGAAAAGATCATCGCCACTGTGGACAAACTCGAAGATGTTGCCGATGTGAATGCCTTGACGGACTTGATAAGGCTATAGCTTGTCGTAACCGTTCAAACCGATTGAACGGAGCGCAGCGGTTGAACGACTTGAACATTTGGAACTCTGGAATTAGAGAGGACTCGTAATGGCAGAGAAGCTTAATATTACCGAAACGCTTAGCAACTACATCGTTAGCGATCGTGCGGCGCAGTTGCCGCAAGCGGTCGTCGAGCGCGCGAAGATTCACCTTCTCGATACTCTCGGCGCGATGATTTCCGGTTCGACGTTGAAACCGGGGACAGTGGCGATTGAATTCGTGCGCGGGCAAGGCGGGCCGGCGCAAGCGACCGTCGTCGCCACTAACTTGCGCACGAGCGCGATTCTTGCGGCGTTGGCCAATGCGATGACGGCTCATGCCGACGAAACCGATGACGCGCATTTCCCGACGGTGACTCATCCCGGTTCGGTGATTTTACCGGCGGCTTTGGCCGCGGCGGAACTGCGCCGACGTTCGGGCCGCGAGCTGATCAACGCTTATGTTCTGGGCTACGACGTGATGTGCCGGATCAACAAAGCCTTCGACCGTAACTGGATGGGCCAGCGCGGTCTGCATGCCGGATCGCTGTGCGCGGTTTTTGGCGTCGCCGCCGCGGCGAGCCGCTTGTTAGGTTTGAATTCGCAGCAAGCGCGTCATGCGCTCGCGCTCGCCGGCACACAGGCGAGCGGCATCAACACCTGGCGTCAAGATCCCGAACACATCGACAAAGCACTCTGTTTTTCCGGCGCCTCGGCGCGCAACGGCGTCAGCGCGGCGCTGATGGCCGAGGCGGGTTTCACCGGCACGGCGACGGTGTTCGAAGGCGAGGAGAATTTTTTCAAAGCGTTCTCCGACAACGCGCATCCCGAAGAGACGATCAAAGAGTTGGGTTCGCGCTACGAATTGCTCGACACCAGCATCAAGAAATATCCCGCTGGGCAGCCGATGCAGGCGACGCTGGAAGGTTACTTCCGGTTGGTGCGGGAGAATCGTCTCGACGGCCGGCAAATCCGCAAGATCACCGTGCGGCTGCCCGAGACCCAGGCGCGCACGATCAACGACCGCCACATGCCCGACGTCAATTGCCAGTACATGCTGGCGGCGGCGATGATCGACGGCAAAATCGATTTTCAAAACTCCCATGACTTCGCACGCATGCATGACCCGGCAGTGTTGGAAAGGAAAAAATGCGTCGAGATCGTCGCCGACGCTGAACTGACGAAAATTTTTCCCGCCGTGCGCCCGGCGATCGTCGAGATCAATATGATCGACGGCGGCCATTTCAAAATCCTCATCGATCGCGTGCCGGGCGCGCCGTACAATCCGCTCTCCGCCGCCGAGGTGGAGGAAAAATTTCTCCTGCTCAGCGTGCCGGTATTGGGTGATGCGCGCTCCAAAGCGATTGTCGAGTCAGCACGCAGTCTGGAAAACTTAACCGACTTGGCTGGGCTTGCGGCGCAATTGGCGCTGTGATTGATTTTGCTCAGTCTGACGCCAAACACAGGAGGTTTACCATGGGGTTTCAGAATGTAACCAAAACGCTGCTCGTGACCTTTCTGCTACTCTCCGGAATACCAGTCGCGCTTAATGCCGCTGCTGCGCCGGCCGCGCTGCAAAAGGCAAAGCAAGACGCCGAAGCGAAAGGCTTTATCTTCGAAACCAGCCACGACGAGATCGTCGCCAAAGCGAGGAAAGAGGGCAAGCTGAGAGTTGTGACTTCGCTCGAAATGGAAAGCCTCAAGCCGGTGTCCGATGCCTTCAGGAAAAAATATCCATTCATCGAGCTGCGGGCGGAGGAAATCGCCGGCACCGACACCTATCAACGCATGCTCTTGGAGATGAAATCCGGCACGGCGAGCGGCTGGGACGTTAATTATCTCACCACCGATTATTATGACGACTATTTTCCCTACCAAAAGAAGTTCGATGTTTTAGGCATGGCGCAGCAGGGCGTGCTGCAAATGGCGCTGGGAATGATCGATCCGGTCAATCGCAACATCGTTTCCTACAGCACCAATACGCAAGTGGTGGCCTACAACAAAAAATTGATTGCCGAGAACAAGGTGCCCGGCGTTTGGGACGACTTCTTGAGACCCGAGTTCAAGGGAAGAAAATTTTTAGTCGACATCCGCCCGCAGGAAGTCGCCAATCTGATTCCTGCTTGGGGTTTGGAAAAGACGCTGCAATTTGCCAAAGCGATCGCGGCGCAGGAACCGATCTGGATCCGCGGCCACTCGCGCACGCTGGCGGCCATCGTTGCCGGCGAATATGCGATGTTATTGGGTGCCAACCTGAACAGCACGAAGCGGGCCATGGCCAAAGATCGCAGCGGGTCGTTGGCTTTTAAAGTTGTCGAGCCGGTACCGATTCGGATCGCCGATCATGAGGCCGTTTTAGGAAAAGCCAGCTCGCCCTACGCCGGATTACTCTGGTTGGAGTTCCTTGCCAGCGCGGAAACCCAGAACATCATCAATCGCGACGACAAAGGTTCGGTGTTCTTCCCCGGCACGACGCCGCATCAGTTGACCCAGGGAAGAAAAGTCACGCTCGTCGGTTGGGAGCACGCGCCGCAGCTCGAAGAGCTGCAGAAGAAGGTTTTCGAAGCCTACGGCTTCCCGAAAGCGCAGGCGGTCGGCGCGAAGTAGGGAAGAAGATTCGGATGCGGAGGATTATCCGCAGTCCCTCCCTATTCCGGCAGTGCGTGGCCTTTAGTTTCGCGCGCGTAAACGAGAACGACTAGACCGAGCAGGTAAACCAAGCCGACCATTGCGATGGCCGGTGCGAAGGAGCGGTAGGCCGAGACGATGGCGCCGGTGGCGAAGGGCGCCACGGCGGAGAAAAAGCGTGCGAAGTTGTAGCAAAATCCTTGGGCGGTGGCGCGGATCGCGGTGGGGAACAGTTCGGGGAAATAAATCGCGAAGCCGGTAAAAACCCCACCGGCAAAAAATCCCATGATCGGTGCGGCGAGCACGGCCTGAGTAAATCCTTGCGCCAGGAAAAATGTCGTCGGGACCGACAAGGACGCGCCCAAGAAATAGTAGAACAGCGCGCGTTTGCGCCCGTAACGATCAGCAATAAAGGGCAGCGCCAAGCAGCCGAACATACCGCCGAAGTTGAGCACGCTGGTGATGAGACTAACTTGCGGGATCACGGCGCGCGGCCCTTGGGCTTGAAGCATGGCGCTGATCCAGCTCGGTACCCACTGAATCGCGCCTTGATATCCAAAGGTGGCAATCACCGCCATGGCCGTGCAAACCACAACGTCATGGCGCAAGGAACCGGCGAAGAGCCCGGAGTAAGGATTCTTCGCACTTTTCGCTCTGACCCAACGCTCTGGCTCTTCTAACGATCTGCGAATGTAGAAGGCCGCTACGGCGGGCAGCACGCCGAGCGCAAAGACCCAGCGCCAACCGTAGGGACCGATAAAAAGATAAAGCATTGAGGCGAGAAAAAAGCCGATGCCGCCCGATGCTTGCATGATGCCGGCAGCTTTGGCGCGGGACTGCGCCGGCCAACTTTCGGCGATCAGCGCCGCGCCGGCGGCCCACTCTCCGCCGATACCTAAGCCGGTTAAGAACCGGAATATGGCCAGCTCCCACCAGCTGTTGGCCACACCACACAGACCGGTAAATGTTGCGTAGATTAGAATCGTGATCGCCATGGTCTTGGCGCGCCCGTATCGATCCGCGATGGGCCCGAAGATGAGGCCGCCGAGTGCCCAGCCGATCATGAAAATGCTCAGCACGATGCCGCCGTACCAGCCGATGACCGCGCTCTCGGTGGTGCCGAGAAGGTCGCTCATGGCTGGGAACAAGATAATGGCGTAGAGATAGCCATCCATGATGTCCAACGCCCAACCCAGGCAAGCGCACAGGAGCACCCGCCACTGATACGGGGTGAGGTCTTGATACCACTTGGAATCCGCCATGGTTGTGCTCAAGTGCCACACCGGCGCGTGAAAGGCAACGATTGGCGGCTGGTTTGACGGCGATATGGTTCACCTATTGGCGGGGCGAACATTTAAAAAATATGGCATTGACTCAACGCGCTGCGATGGCTAGACTTCGACCATTCACCCAACCGTTAACCCCTTATTTAGGAGGCAAGCTTATATGTTCAGTAGAAATTCGAGACTATCGCTAATGGCCGTCGGCCTTTTCGCGATTATCGGACTATCGCAAATTGTTCTAGAAACTTTGGCGGATGCCCGCGCCGGCGGCGGCCGAGCTGGCGGTTTTCGCGGTTCGCGAAGTTATCAAGCGCCGAGCAAGCCGGCGCAGCCGTCCCAGCCGCAGCGCGCCGCGACGCCGCAGCAGGTGCAACAGCCATCGCCGATGATGCAATCGGGCGGATTCATGCGCGGTATTGGCACCGCAATCCTGGGCGGATTCCTCGGTTCAATGCTTTTTTCCGGCCTGGCCAACGCGACCGGTATGGGCGGTTTGGGGGGTGGCTTAGGTGGCAGCGGCTTTGGCATGATGGAAATTCTGCTCTTCGGGGGCTTGGCGTATTTCATTTATCGTAAATACAAATCGTCTCAGGCCGCGGCGGCGCCGGGTTACGGCTCGATGCAGTATCAAGACGCGCAGTCTCAGGTGCCGACCGGGTCGAGTTATTCCAATACTCCACCGGTTCAGGAGCCGTTACCGTTCAACGGTATCGACTACCGCTCGCTGACGATGATGGATCGCACTTTCGATCCCAATCTGTTTTTAAAAACCTCGCAGGATATTTTCTTTAAAGTCCAGGGCGCCTGGAACAAGCAGGATATCGGTGCATTGCGCGCGCTGTGCGGCGCGGAATTGTTGAAGAGCTGGGAAGAGGAGTTGGCTCAACTCAAGCTGCGCGGCCATAAAAACCGCATGGACAATATCGCGCTGCGCGAGAGCGAGATCACCGAAGCGTGGACCGAAAACGGCGAAGATTTTATTACCGTACGACTCTTCGCCAATCTGCTCGATTACACTGTTGATGACAACGGCAGCGTCGTTAGTGGCAATGATTCACAGCCGGTGCAGTTCGAAGAGTTTTGGACATTCACCCGTCCGGTCGGACCGAACGCGTGGAAATTGACGGCGGTGCAGCAGGCCTAATTTCAATACGAGTATGCAATTCCAACCGGCAGCGCAGTTTGTTCTGCGCTGCCGGTTTTTTTTGGACTAGATGTCAGCGATCGATTGTTGAGGTGTAACGCGATTACGCAACGACAGCTTCTTTGAGCTGCGTGTGGCTCGGGATCTTGGGCACGCGGGTGCGCGGGTTGCCGTTCACGCCGGTGTTGCCCGCGCCAAGCAGCAGCATTCTGCCCTTGCCGGTATTGCAGAGCTGATAAGACTCGCCGGACTTGAGCAGGACGGTATCGTGCTGTTTTAGCACAAATGCTTTATGCGGCGTGCGCACGGTGCACTCGCCTTCGAGACACATGAAAATATGATCGTCGTTTTCATGGTAGTGCATGTCGTCCTGGAGATTGGGCTCGCAGTTGATCACCCAGAAATACGCGAGATCGGTGCGCCACAGGCTTAAGTGGCCGATCTCCGGATGTGCATCGGCTTCCTTTATCGGATTTTTCATCTCGACCATGGGATTCCTCCTTGTTAATTCTAAGTCAGTTCAAAACGTTCCAGCGGTTCATATCGGACGTCAACCGTGCGCTCTCGGCGGGCGCTCTTTGGGTTTCACGAGACGGCCGTGGGTGCCGTCGCAATAGGGATGATCTTTCGATTTCCAGCAACGGCAGATAGCGATGGTTTCGGGTTGCGCGAACTCCAACACCGCCGGCTGGATGCTCGTCGCGGCATGGGAGCCGTCACAGAACGGCAGGTTCTTGCTGCGCGTGCAGCGGCAGTAGGCGACGCTCTTTGATTCTTGCCTGACAATCGTCGGTTCGACTAAATCTTCATAGGATAGCGGCATTTCTCTCCTCCTCGGCGTGAAAATTATTATTGCACAAATCTTCAGTTCATTGCTACCGCATCGACACTATCGAGGCGAATGATAATCCGGCTGTAGGTTTGATTGCGAATTTCCACCGCGTCGGTGCTGATCTTGACGACGATGCCGGAGATCGTCTGACCCTTTACGTAAAAAACCAATCCTTTCTTTTCTTTTTCACTGCGCTCGAACAGTTCTCGATAGCTTTGCACCGACTGAGTTTGAGCTGACACGGCGAAAGCCGTTAGGTTGATGATCGCCACGAACGTCATGACCGCGCAAATTCGCGGCGCCCACGAAAACTTCTCAATATCTGTCCAACGCGGCATGTAACTCTCCTTAGATCCGATTAAACTCCCATAATGCGGCGCAACCGAAACGTCAAATCAGCGGAGGTGTCTCGGTAGCGACGATCGCTTTAGCCGCGCTCGAGTAGCTTGAGTGCATTTCCCGCGAAAATATCTTGGCGCTCGGCGTCGCTGATCGGCAGCTCTTCGATAATCTTTTTCGCGCGCGGCAGGAGCGGCAGAAGCGGCGGCGCGTCGCTGCCGAAGAGCAATTGCTTAGCGCCGACGGTTTGATAGGCGCACATAATTGCGGGCGGGTGATAGGCGACGGTGTCCATGTAAAGTTTTTTCAAATACTCGCTCGGCTTCTTGGTGATCAACATCGGCTCGTAGGTGCCCAAGCCGGAAGCTTGGTCGCCGAGCTCGTAGGCGTAGTCCATGCGCCCGATGACATCGCAAATGCCGCCGCCGAGATGGCAGCCGACGAATTTAAGATTGCCGTGCCGTTCGAAGACGCCGCGGACGATCAGCCGGGCGATGCTCAGACATTCGTCGAACGGCCGGCCCACGCTCGACGCCAAACGGTAGTCGCGCATGCGTTCTTCGCCGTAACCGACCGACGGCGCGTGCATCATCATCGGGATGCCGAGGCCCGAGATCAATTCAAAAAACGGCTTGGCTTCATCGTCGTCGGGGTAAGCGTGTTGATGGCTCGAATTGATCAGCACGCCGTTCAAGCCGTTCTGAGTGATGGCGCGTTCGAGTTCTTTTAAAAAAGCTTCGCCGCCGCAGGGCAGTGTGCTGGTGAAGACGATAATGCGGTCTTTGTACTTCTGCTGGATCTCCGCGCCGTATTCGTTCCAGCGGCGCAGAAACGCGAGCGACTCGTCGTTCGATTTGTCCTTGAGATAATGGATGGTGTTGCTGACGACGCAGCGCTCGATGCCGGCTTTCTCGTGCGCTTCGAGCAAGTTCTCGATGGTCAGCGGCGACGCGCCGCCCCAACGCCGTTCCTTCGCCATCTCCGGCGGATAGACATGAGCATGCCAGTCGACGATCATAATCGTTGCTCCTTAATGGCGTGTTGCAATTCTGTGACTCGTCGCACTATATACCGCCGCCTGCTGCCGACTTTAGATTCCTTTCCCCTCGACGGGGAAAGGATGGGATAGGGGTGACTGCTACGTCAGGCGCGGCGATCTCACATCATGGCTGCCCATTTAGAATCATCGCGCTCTGATCCCCAACTCCGCTTGCGCGTCGCGCAACAATGTTAAGTCCGCCACTTCACTCGGCGCCACTTCGCGGATGACTTTGCTGCTGCGACGCGCTTGGTCGATCACCAGCTTCAGTCCGTCTTCCGGCACGGCGCCGTCGGCGTTAAACAAATTTCTGAGCGCGTCATAGGACGCGTAGGCGAACTCGCGCTCGACTTTACCCCAGCTCATGAAGGTGCGCACCGACTCGTCGCGATTGTCCCGGATAAATCGATTGGCGCGGATGGCCGCTTTGATGACGCGGCGAATCTCGTGCGGTTTTTCCTTGATCTTGCGGGTGTTGGTGCCGAGACCGAGATAGGGGAAATTAAATAGCTCATAGGCGCGCGCCAAAATTTTGTAGCCTTGTTTTTCCAGCTGTGTGTCGGCGGGCGGTGACATGACGACGACGTCGACCACGCGCTGCATCAAGCCCGTCATGCGCGCGGCGTCGGAACCTAGAGCGAGCACTTTGATGTCTTTTTCCGGATCGATGCCGGCTTGCTTGATCATCATGCGCGCGGCGACATCCGGCGTCGCGCCGAAGCTGCTAATGCCGAGCGTCTTGCCGCGCAAGTCTTTGAGCGTTTTCACTTCCGGCTGGGCGATCAGAGTCATCGGCCAGTTGTCGAGAAAGCCGGCGACAATTCTAACCGGCAGCCCGGCGATGGCGCCGCCAACCACCGCGCCGAATAGCTGGCAATAGTCGATATCTGCGGTGGCGAGCGCGGTAATGGCGACGTTGGGATTCATGCGGATGACCTCGACGTCGAGATTCTCGTCTTTGAAGAAATTTCGCTTCAGCGCCATCTGCGTCGTCAGATTGGGCATGTTGGGATTGGACACGGCGACGCGTATGCGATCGACGGCGTGGCTAGTGGAGCCGAGGCAGATGCAGGTCGCAATCGCGACGATCAAGATAAACCGAAACGAGTTCCGGATTTGAAACCTGAGATTTGTCATTTGAGATCAGATGGCCCTGCCGTCGGCTACCGCTCTTGCACGACGTTAAAGCCGCTGTAGCCGCGAATTTTGTCGACCCGCACGAGCACGCCGTAGCCTTTGCGCTCGGGGTCTTTATCCAGCTCGCCTTTGACCGTGCGGCGCATGATCTGCTGGCGAATCTCACCGTCTTTGTAAACGGTCGCAGTGCCGTAAAAACGCCAGCCCAATCGATTCTCTTTGTCATAGAACAGCATGCAGACGTGCGGATTGTTTTCCAAGTTCGTCGTGCTCGCGCCGAAAGATCGATCCCAAAAGGCGATATGCTCGTCGTCGAAAACAAACGTGCTGCCGCGAAAGCTGATATCGGGAAAACCATCGTCGGAAGTGGTTGCCCAGACGCAGTATTTTTTTTCTTCGAAGGCTTTGTCCACGCGTTGTTTCATCTCGTCGGTCATCTTGATCACGGTTCGGTCCTCCTAAGAATTCTGAAATCAGCTGAAACCATACAATGCCGCCGGATTGTCAACAAGGATCTTGTGCCGCACTGCCACATCGGGAGCAAATACAGCGAGTAGGTCGACCAGGTCGCCGTCGTTGGGCGTATGGCCCGGCATGAAATTGTTCGAGTGCGGCCAGTCGGTGCCCCAGATGACGCGGTCGGGCGCGGCGGCGATGACCGCTTGCGCATAGGGCGTCACCTCGACGAAGGGGAGACCGTAATACGAGTGCACCGTGGTCTCGCAAATCTTGTCGGCGCCGCTGACTTTGGTCCAGACATGTTTGAGTTTCATCAGATCGAGCAAGAGTTGGAAGCCGGCTTGCTGTAAACCTTCAGCCGGCTTCACCCGTGCGATGTGATCGACGATCACCGGGATCGGCGAGTTGCGAATGCGCTTCTCTTGCGCGATGAGATTCTTCATGTCGATGTGCAGGTCGACCGACCAACCGAGGCTGACGATATTGTCGATGCAGCGGTCGAGCACGTCGAGCTTGACGTTGCCGCGCGGGCGGTCGAGCAGATTGAATCTCACGCCGCGGATGCCGCCGGCATGCAACCGCTTGAGTTCGTCGCTCGGCGTCTTGTCGTCGATGCGCCCGACGCCGCGAAAATTTCCATGGGCATTCTTGATCGCATCCAACGTCGCCGAATTGTCGAGGCCGTGCACGCTCGGCTGGACGACGACGGCGCGCTCGATGCCGATGACCGCGAGCATCTTTCGATAATGCTCCAGCGGCGCTGCCGGTGGCGTGTATTCATGGGTCGACAGGAACGGAAACACTTCCGGCGGTCCGAAGACGTGGAAATGGGTGTCGCATGAATTCGCCGGCGGCGTGAAGCGCGGTTTGCGCGTGTTTGGGTCCGGCGGGTAGCAATAGGGCATTTACGATTTCTCCACGTCACGTTTTAGCCCAGCGGCGCGGCGCTGTCCACTGGCTGCCGGCGGTGAGACACGAGACTTGATTGTATTCGGAGTTTAAGAGTAGAAGGAATGATTCCCGTCACATCCGTTTCGTTCACGACGAGAGGAACTGCTTATGGCAAAATTTCGCATTCAGTCCCACGGACGCTTACAAGAGTGGGTGGCCGAGCAAAAAGGTTATTTCAAGGCGGAGGGATTGGAGTACGAGTTCTTAGTCACACCCATCGTCTCCTGGTCGGCGGGCGCGCCGCGCGTCGAGTCGGCGCCGGCGGAGATCCAACGGGGCGCTTTCGAGTCCATCGAAGCTGGGCGCGACTGCAACCTAAGCTCGGCCTGCCATTGGACGGTGAACATGGCGGCCTCCGCGGGTCACGGTAAGATGTGGGGCAGCGCCTACTCGGTTTCGCCCTCCGGCATATTTGTGGCGCCGGAGTCGACTATTCAAACGCCGGAAGATTTAGCCGGCATTCCCGTGACGGTCGGCTATCATTCGGGGAGCCATTACTCGACGTTGCAGAACCTCGAGCCGTTCCTCAAGCGGGATGAAATCAAATTGCACTTTGGCGGATTGCTGCTCGACCGTTTGGCGTTGCTGGTCGACTGCCAAGTGCCGGCGGCAAGTTTGTTCGGCGCGCCGTTCTATGTCGCGGAGCAATTGGGTTTCAAGAAAATCGTCGACAGCACTTTCATGATCGGTCATCTGGTTTCGGAACACGCGGACTTGCAGGATGTGGGACGCTACTTTAAGGCACTGCAGCGTGCCCAGCATGATATCGACTTGGAGCCCGAGGCGTACAAACACTATTTTTTGCGGGAGCTGCCGGAGCGATATCACGCGCTGGTCGACACTCGCCGTTTCGGTCCCGGCGAGCGCATCGTTTTCGAGCCCTATCCACGCCAGGCTTTCGAACGCACGCGCGATTGGATCGAATCCTGGGGTCTTTTCCCGCCGGAACAAAAGGGCAATGACGGCTACGATATCGCGGTCGTTTGAAGCATGATCGATTCGCAGTGGACGATTGCCACCGCGCTGACGAATACTCGGATTTTGCTCGTCCGTCATTCCCGCGCACGCGGGAATCCAGGTTCGCTGCTTTAGCCAATCACAAAAAAGATTAGATACCGGATTTCGCCGGTATGACGAAAGACGAAGTTGACTAGAGCCACTCAGGTTGCGGAGTGGCGCTTCACCCAATCTAGAATTATCTGGTTGCTTTCCTCCGGCGCTTGCCAGAAGAACCCATGGGATTGGCCGGCGAGAACTTTGAGTTCAGCACCGGGAATTCGATTCTTCAATGCCTCAGCTTGCAGCAGATGGTTGCTGCGCGCCTGGTCATTATCGCCGATCAGCACGAGTGTCGCGCACTGCACGTCGCCGAGCCGGTGGGTTGCTTCCCAGTTGTGGCGCGCGATGCTCAAGTGAACATATTCCGACAAGTTGGCGTGGGTCGCTCGTGCCAGCTTAAAAAATTCCTCAATGCTCTCTGGCTGGCGATCACGAAAATCTTTGGTGAAAAATACATCCGACTCGCAGTACTCGTCGCGCAAAAATTTCTCGAAGCCTTTCTCAACCAAGCCAAGCATCAGCCAATGGGGCAAGCCGGGAATACAATCCGGTCCTGGCCGCGTGACCAGACCCGAACCGCTGGCAGCCATGATCAAACTTTTCACCCGCCCGGGAAAATTGAGCGCCATGGTCAGCGCGATGCGGCCGCCCATGGAGTGGCCGAGTAAGTGCGCCGCGGGTATTTGCAAATGATCGAGCAGCGCGACCGCATCGTTGGCCATCTGCTCGATGGTGTAGACTTGCTGTGAAACCATCGTGCGTGGACAGCCACGCGGGTCGTGCAGAATTAGCTGAAGAGATTTCGCCAAGCCGGGCACTTGGTGCGGCTTCCAAACTTCGCCGGAGAATGCCGTCGAGGGAAAAAACAGCAGCGGCTCGCCCTGGCCGTGAGTTTCGAAGTAGAGATTTGCGCCCGTCGGCAGACTGGCCAGCGGCATGACGCTACTTTGCGCCGTGCTTTTTTACCCAGTTTAGAATCGCTGCGTTGGTTTCGTCGGCCGCCTGCCAGAAAAAGCCGTGGGATTGGCCTTTGAGAACTTGCATCTCGGCGCCGGGGATTCGATGCTTCAACGCTTCAGCTTGGGCGAGATGGTTGCTGCGCGCCGAGTCATTGTCGCCGATGAAGATCAATGTCGGACATCTCACGTCGCCGAGGCGGTGCGTCGCTTCCCAATTGTGGCGCGCGATAATCAGATGAATGTACTCGGGTAACTTGGCGTGAGTCGCCCAGGCGAGTTGGAAGAATGCTTCGACTTTGTCCGGATGTTTCTTACGGTAGTCGTCGGTGAAAAACGCGCTGGTATCGCAAAATTCTTCACGCAGGGCTTTTTCGAAACCTTTTTCAACTAGACGGATCACGAGCCAATGCGGCAAGCCGGGGATACAATCCGGGCCCGGCCGCGCCGCTTGTCCCGAACCGCTGGCAGCCATGATCAAGCTTTTCACCCGGCCGGGAAAGTTGAGCGCCATTTCCAAAGCGATGCGCCCGCCCATCGAGTGGCCGCAGAGGTGTGCCGAGGAAATTTTCAAATGATCGAGAAGGGCGACGATGTCGTTGGCCATCTGATTGATGGTGTAAACTTTCTGCGTCTCGGTGGTGCGGCCGCAGCCGCGCGGATCGTGAATGATGAGCTGTATGGAATTCGCCAGCGGCAGCTGCGACGGCTTCCACACTTCACAAGAGAACGCCGTCGACGGCACCAGCACTAGCGGCTCGCCCTGACCGTATGTTTCGTAATAGAGATTCGTGCCCGTGGATAGATTTACATTCGGCATATTGATTTCCGTCTCGAATTTATCGGGGCAAGTTCATTTGCCTGATCATCGCCAGCGTCAACGGATTGCTATCGTCAAGTAATTTCTCCGACATGGTGTAGTGATTGGCGCTGGGCACGATGAGATATTCGGCGTTCATGCCGTGTTGTTTGGCGTAGTTGTAATAATCTTCCGACATCTGCTGCCAGCCTTTAGGCTCGGCGCCGCCGACGGCGACGACCAGCGAGCATTTCACGCGCGGCGGATTTTCAAATGGGCTGTTGAGTTTCGCAACCTCGGGCGTCATGCGCACTTGTTCCTGGACGCTGATCTTCATCACCATGCCGAGGTCGAAGACGCCGGAGGTTGCCACCGCGCCTTTGATGCAGTCCTGGGGCATTCCTTCTTTCGTCCAATCATTCGCTAACGCCATTGACGTAAGGTGGCCGCCGGCGGAGTGGCCGGACACGTAGATACGCGCCGGGTCGCCACTGTAGCGCGTGATGTTTTTGTAGACCCAGGCGATTGCCGCACGGGTCTGCCGGACGATTTCTGTGACCGTGACTTGTGGGCAAAGATCATACTCGATCAACACCACCGTGGCGCCGCGCTTAGTGAAGGTCGGTACGAAGTTACAGTTGTCTTCCTTGCTACCGCTGCGCCAATAGCCGCCGTGAATGTAGACGAGCACCGGCCCGCCGGGTTTGTCCGCGGCGTAAATGTCGAGCATCTCACGCGGCGAATTACCGTACGCAACGTTCAGCCACGACTTAGCACTCTCGCGAACTTTCTTCGCTTGCGCGGCACGGACTTTTGCGAGCTCGGGGTATTCCGGAACCGACTCGCGCGGATTGAATTGAAACTCCATCTCGTCGGGGCGGAAACCTTTGTAAAATTGATGGCTCATGGTTTGCTGTCCCTCTTGATTGGTATTCGAGTCTGTTTCGGGGTCCCGTCGTCACCGACAGTAGTGGAAAATCCGTTTCGGTGTCAACGCTTATGGAAGCTAGAAATGCTCTGGAAAAGACTTCGACTGTCTGTGGAAACCTGGATTCTGTGCGCTTTATCAGAGTTTGTGTGGTTATCGACAATCGTAATTTTCAGAAGTTCCGTAGTATTATGCGAAACCAGAAAGTTGTCACTAAGGTTTCGCCGTCGATGCTTTGAAATGACTCGGTGTCGCGTTACCCGACTGACTCATCTCGCTGTTGTGACTAGCTCATCATAATTCTGCTGGCCGAATTGTCTATTGCCGGCTTCCAATTCGCGGAATATCTCCAAGACTTTGTTGCAGAGTGGCATTCGCATGCCGAGCTTTTCACCTTCTTTGACAACGTAGCCGAGAGTGAAATCGACTTCCGTGCGAATTTTTTTCTGCACGTAGACGAACGGGCCTCTACGGTCGTCAGGCTTCCAGGTTTTGGCAAATCCATTCACTGCCACAAGCCGTTTGTCGGGCGAATTGCGCGGGTGAAAATCCTCCGGGCTGTATTCCGCCAGCTTGATCCAGCGCACGCCTTTCGCTTCGCCCACCGCGACGACTTCGGCGAAGAAGTCGGCGAGCACGCGGCGCGATTTTTCATCGGCGCAACTGGTGGCTAGCGACGCGTCGGCCAATGAACCGAAGTAACCCAAGCATGTGTAGGTGAGTTTGCTCCAGAGGACGCCGAGAATGTTGTCGGAAATTTCCGTTTCCATCACCGGATTTAGAATCTGGTGGAGACTTTGCAATCGCGGTGTCGTCTTGCCGTGCAGGTGGCCGACGTAAAGGTGGCCGCGCGTGGCGGTTTGGAGGTGGCCGGGCGCGATTTTTTTGCTGCCCATGCGGATCGCCAAGCCGACGGTGCGGTCGGCGCCGACTTTTTCTTGCAGCAGCGGTGGATTGATGCCGTTCTGCATCGACACGAGCAGGCCGTCGTCGGCGAGATGCGGCAGGACCGTATTCAACGCCTCCGGCGTGTAGTTGGAGCGCACGGCGATGCAGCCGATGTCGTACTTGCCTTCGATTTCGTTGGGGAAAGCGGTTTTGATTTTAACGTTGAATGGTCCGTCGGGGACGTCGATTTGCAGTCCATTTTCACGGATCGCCGCAACGTGTGCCTTGTCGATATCGACGAAAGTGATGTCCTGGCCGGCGCGGGCGAGCCGGCCGCCGATGATGCCGCCGATGGGGCCGATGCCGATGACGATCATGCGATTGCTCATGGGGATCTCCTTTGAATCGCGTTCACCATATTACGAAGCGACGAATTGCGTCAATGCGCAGAGCGACCGACGGTTGCCCCTACAATCGATTCCTGGAATAGTGGCCACGACCTGATATCTGACCGAACGGGAAGGGAAACCAATGAAGCGATTCATTTTGACAATCTTGGTTCTGCTTTCGATGCAGCAATCGGCGGCCGCTGCGGATCGTGTACGCATCGGCTACAGCTCCATCAGCGGCGCCTACACGCCAATCTGGGTTGCGCATGACGCCGGTTACTTCGCCAAAGAAGGTTTGCAAGACGACATCATTCTCATTCCCAGCGGCACGCAGCTGGCGCAGGTGACGGTGGCGGGTGAAATCGACATCGGTTCGCTTAACGGCAGCTCGGCGATTGCCGCGGCGTTGTCCGGCGCCGATCTGAAAATCATCGGCAACTCGGGCAACAAGATGGTTTTTTCGCTCTATGTCCGGCCGGAGATCAAAACTGTCGAAGCGATGAAGGGGAAAAAGATCGGCATCACGCGCTTCGGCTCGGCGCCGGATATTTCGGTGCGCTACGCGCTGAGAAAATTCAACATCAACCCGGACAAAGATCTGACGCTGATCCAGCTCGGCTTCATGGCGACGGTCGCCGCCGGATTGCAAGGCGGTTCCATCGAAGGCGGCGTGGTGTCGCCGCCGACGCAGTTCGCCATCGAGAAGGCCGGCTTCAAAGAGCTGATCAGCATCACGGATATGGATTATGCTTTTCCCAATCCGGCGTTGGTCGCCGTGGGCTCGATCATTCGCAGTAAGCCCGATGTGATCAACCGTTTCATGCGCGCCTATACACGCGGCATTCATCGCGCGCGCACGGACCGCGAGTTTACCTATAAATCACTGGCCAAATACACCAAGATCACCGATCAATCGGTGCTGCAGAAAGCCTATGATTTTTACATGACCAAGGTTTTGGAAAAAACCCCCGCGGTCAATATGGCCGGTGTCGTCAACGTGCTCGAAGACTTGGCCAAGACCGTGCCAGCGGCCAAGACGGCGAAGCCCGAGCAGTTTGTCGATCTACGCTTTCTCGATACGCTGGAGAAGAGCGGTCTGTTGAAAGAGTTGTATCCGTAGGTTTCAAAATAACGTAAGGAGTTAGAGGTAAATGGTAAGGGGAATTCGCCACGACTTACTTATAATTCGTTACTCATTACTGCGTTCAACATGGCACAGTCTACTAGCGTCAGGGAAAATCCCGCTGATCCATCGCAAGCTTCGTCGCTGAGTTGGTTTCAACGCCACAAAGATAAATTCTGGTGGCTGCACAGCACTTATGCTCTGCTGCTGGGTGTCGGTATCATGTGGCTCGGCGCGCGCAATTATACGTACTTGCGCGTGGCGGTTTTGCACGTCGGCTTCATCTGGATTTCCAGCCTTTATTTGCCGCAGCTGTTGAATCAACCATGGCTATCCGAGCGCTGGGCGGAGCGCCTGCGGCTGCTCGTTAATTTATTCAATAAGAATCTCTATCAGCAGGTGCTATTCTTCGTGCTGCCGATCTACTATGGCAGCGCGACCGGCTGGTCGTGGAATTTTATTTTCGTCGTGCTCCTGGCGATCTCGGCGCTGCTGTCGACGCTCGACGTGGTGTATGATCGCCATTTGTCGGTGCGGCGCAGTCTGACCGCGCCGTTTTTTGCCTTCAATTTATTCGCCTTGTTCAACGTCATGCTGCCGGTGTTGTGGAGCATCGGCAACAACTGGGCTACCCGTATCAGCGCCGTGTTGGCGGCGCTCGGTTTTTCCACGATCTATCAGCCCTTCTCGCAGGCAAAACGCCGGCAATACGCTTTTGCCCTGTGCTCCACGCTGCTGTTTGGGGCGCTGGTCGAAGTGGGGCGTTTGTTTATTCCTCCGGCGCCGCTGCATCTACGGACCGCCGAGTTCGGGAGCGAATATCTGGCGGAGTCGAAGGCGGTCGCGCCGGTACTGACTGTCGTGGAACCCGGCCAGGCGCGCCAACTCCATGTATTGACGCCGATCAAGGCGCCATTGGGGCTAAAAGAAACGGTCCAGCACCGCTGGCATAAGAACGATAAGCTGGTTTGGGCCTCGCCGTTCATTGAAGTCACCGGCGGCCGTGAAAAAGGTTTTCGCCTTTGGACGAACTATTTATTCGACGTCATCGAGCCGGGTGCTGAGGTGCGGGTCGACGCGGTAACGGAAGGTGGGCAACTGATCGGCCGGGCGACGATCAAAGCACGAAGCGCATCGCCGGCACCGCCCGCGGCACGACGGGACGCTGCCGCCGGAAGACGCTTTGACTTATTTTTGTCGCTATGGATAAGTGATGGCGCGCGCAATTCTGTGACGGTTTGATGGAGAAACTCAATGTCGAGCAATAAAATTATTCACAACGAAACCTATGACATGCTGCTCAAGCTGGTGCGGACGCGCCATAGCGTGCGCAAGTTCAAGCCCGACCCGATTCCCGACGATACGATCGACAAGATTCTCGAAGTCGCTCGTTGGGCGATGTCGGGGGCGAACTCGCAGCCGTGGGAGTTTATTGTCGTCACCGATCCGAAGATCAAAAAAGAGCTGCGCGACGCCTACTCCGAATACAACACCGACTTGATCTTTTGGATGGAGCAGCAACGCGAGTATAATCTGCGCCATCCCTCCTATCAGGTGAAAAACGATGCGCACGAGTCGCTGCGCTTCAACAAAGCCAAGGCCAACTGGCATCAAGCGCCGGCGGTGATCGTCGTGCTCGGCGACGGCCGGCGCCAATGGGGCACGGTGATGGGCGCGCATACGTTCGGCCGCGATCAATCGCACTTGACCGACGGCCTGGCCAACGCCTGCCTCTTGCTTCATCTCGCCATCGCCTCGCTGGGACTCACTTCCGAATGGGTATCGATCCATATCGAGGAGCCGCACAAGCGGATTCTCGGCGTGCCGGATCTGCTCAAACTTTACTTGATTATACCCATCGGTTACCCCGACGTTTCCGCGCGCGGCGACGGCGTGCGCCGGCCGCTGGCCGACATCGTTCATCGCGAGCGCTACGATATGAGCAAATACATGTCCAACGAGGACGTGATCAAATATCTCTACTCGCTGCGCGAAGCGACGGTGCCGATCCACTCGGCGTCGGCGGTGTGGCAGACGAGAAAAAAATGGCGTTATTTCTTTATGAAAATCTCCCCTGACCTTTTTCAAAGGGGAGATTTAGAGGGATTTTTGCTCTTGCCCAACGCGACTTTGACGAGACCCTGGGGATAACGCTGACGACATCTGGTTAACTTGGATGATAGCTAATGACTCAACCGTCCGTCAATCCGATCACCGTCGAAGTCGTACGCAACGGGTTGGCACATATCGCCAACGAGATGGCGACGGTGCTGCGCAAGACTTCCTACAACATGATGATCTACGAGGTGCGCGACTATTGCGTCGGCATCGTCGATCCCGACGGCAATATTCTCTCGCAAAATTTTGGCGCACTGCCGATCTTTCTCGCAGATCTCGGACCAGCGATCGTCGACGGCGTGCGCATGCACGGGCGCGACGGCTTTCAGCCGGGCGACGTGCTGCTGATGAATCATCCCTACGTCTGCGGCCAGCATCTAAACAACGTCGTGGTTTACACGCCGTTCTTTCACGACGGCGCGCTGGTGGCGTTTCTCGCCGTGCGCGCGCATTGGATCGATATCGGCGGCCGACCGACGGGATTCGGTTTCAGCGGCACGCGGGAAGTTTACGAAGAAGGTTTGCAATTTCGCTCGTTGAAACTTTACCGCGGCGAGCAGCCCAATCAGGAAATTTTTCAGATCATTACCGACAATGTCCGTTTCGCCGAATCCTCCCTCGGCGATCTGCGCGCCCAGATAGCCGCCTGCCGGATCGGTGACCGCGGTCTCGGCGCGCTGGTCCAGCGATACGGCCTCAAAGCTTTTTTGCAGTGTGTGAAGACGATCTGGCGGCAGTCCGAAGAGCTGGCGCGGCAACAAGTTCAACGCATCAAGCCGGGCAAGTACGAAGCTGAAGCGTTGTTCGATAGCGATGGCGTCGATCTCGACCGGCCCGTGCCGTTGAAAGTTAAAGTCGAAGTCGCCGGCAGCGACATGACGATCGATTTTTCAGAGATGAGCGATCAAGTGCCGGGCTCGATCAATTCCGGCGAGTCCGGCGCTGTGGCCGCGGCGCGGGTCGCATTCAAGTCGCTGGTCAGTCCGTACTCGCCCATCGACGAAGGCTGTTTTCGCGCATTGAAAGTTGTTATCCCCGAGGGAAAAATTTTGAGCGCGACGACGCCGTCTCCAGTGGGCAACTGGAGCCGCACCTTGCCGACGGTGATCGATTTGATTCTCAAAGCGCTGGCGCCGGCGCTGCCGGACCGAGTTGCGGCGGGCCACAAAGGCGATATGGGCGGCTACGCCTTCTTCGGTGTCAATCCGAAAACCGGCAGACGATTTCTCTGTCAAACGATCATGGGCGGCGGCTGGGGCGGGCGCGCCCATGAAGACGGCGAGAACGCCACCGTGTCGATGTGCCAAGGCGATGTGCAAAACGCGCCGGTGGAGCTGCAAGAAATTTACTATCCTGTCGTCATCGAACGCCAGCAGCTGCGCGCAGGCAGCGGCGGCGGCGGAAAATTCCGCGGCGGCTTAGGCATCGAAGTCACGGTGCGTGTGCTCTGTGACGCCTCCACCAACATCAACGTCGAACGCCAACGCACGGCGCCATGGGGACTATTCGGCGGCGAATGCGGCGAGAAGGCGAAAGCGTTGGTCAAACAATCGCCGGGCGATCCCGGCGTGTGGCTCACCAAGAAACCGAACTATGCGCTAAAGCAAGGCGGCAGCGTGACGTTTTATACCGCGGGCGGCGGCGGATACGGTTCCGTGGATGAACGTGGTGGTGAATTTATTGAGCGGGATCGGCGCTTAGATTATGTATCAAATCCCCCTTAATCCCCCTTTTTCAAAGGGGGAATTTTACCCAGAGAATTCTTGTTCCCCTCTTTGCAAAAGAGGGGTTAGGGGAGATTTTCTGAAAAAAGTTTAGAGGTGAATATGGATGAACGAGCGGAATTCGATAAGCGTTTAACTCAAGTTCGTCAAGCGATGCGCGATCAAGGATTGCAAACTCTGCTCGTGCACGATTCGGGGCGGCATAATTTTTTGCGCATGAACTATGTCGCCTATCTGACCGATTTTATCAGCGTCGGTCCAGAGACCATGCTCGTCGTGCCGCTGGAAGATGCGCCGGTGCTTTATCTCGCGCCGGTCTGGGATATCGCCCGCGCGCGCGAGGAATCCTTTGTTGCCGATGTCCGCCCGTTCAAAGAATTTCACTCACGCTTGCCGCAAATTGCCGGCAAGGTTGGTTTGATCGGCCGCGAAGCGATGCACGTCGACCTACACGACGAGATCGCCACGTCGCTCAAGCAAACCCCGGTCAACGCCAAGGACATCATCGAAACCATGGCGCGCTGCAAAGGCCCGCTCGAGCTGGAACGATTGCGGCGCGCTGCGGCCATCGCCGATGCGGGTGTCACGGCATTGCACGAGGACGCGCGCCCCGGTTTGAAAGAGTATGAGCTTGCGGCGATCGTCGAGCACCGCATGCGTTCGCTCGGCGCGGAAGATAATTTTGGCATGGTAGTCGCCAATGGCCACAACCAAGCGCTCCATCCGGCCACCGACCGCGTCACCCAACCGGGCGATATCATCATCGGCGAGATCACGCCGTGTATCGGCGGACTGTTCGTGCAGATATGCCGCACCGTTGTATTGGGCGAGCCGCCGCCGCTGGTGCGCGAGAAGTACTCGATCCTGCACAAAGCGATGGGTTTGGGTATGGCGGCGGCACAAACCGGCGCGCCGGCGAGCGCGGTGGCCAAAGCGATTAACGGGACTTTCATCGAGTTCGGCTACGAACAGTATTGCCGCCCGCCGTTCATGCGTGTGCGCGGCCACGGCCTCGGCTGTGGCTCCTTCGCGCCGGGAAGTTTGGAAGACGAGAACAAAACCAAGCTCGAAGAGGGCATGACTTTCATTATTCATCCCAATCAATACTTGCCGGAGACGGGTTATTTAACGCTCGGTGATACCGTCGTGATGGGTAAGACGAAAGCCGAATCGTTGATGAAGTCGTCGTGGGATATTTTTGTAAAAGAATGAACGCGTTCCAATCGTTCAAGCCGTTCAAAATGTTCAAGTCGTGATTCGGCTTCGGACTAGCTGAGGTTGAGATGATTTTCGGACGACATTCGGTATTGAAAAGAGGGTGTTCGACTTGGGACTCAACGCAAGTGCCGCAGGCGGAGTTCCAGGCGCGGCTCGAGCGGGTGCGTAAGGAAATGACCGAGCGCGATCTCGACGCGCTGGTTATCTACGGCGATAACTATTCCTTCGCCGATCTTTGTTATCTCACCAACTATTTTCCCAAGGTTCGCGGCGGCATCGCCGTGGTGCCGCGCGACGGCGCGCTCTCGCTCTTGCTCAATATCGGCAGCCGCGACGTGCCGTTCGCTAAAACGCTCACCTGGGTCGAAGACGTGCGCGCGTCGAACTTGGTCGGTGCCGACGGCGCCAAGTTGTTAAAGGAAAAAGGTTTCCAAAAAGCTCGGCTCGGCTTGGTCGATTCCGGCCAGGGATTTCCGCTGCCGCAGTTGGAGGAAATGAAAAATGCCCTGCCGGATGTGCGCTGGGAAAATATGCCCTCGTTGTTTCAACCGATGCGGCTCAACAAGAGCGCGCGGGAACTTGCCGCCATGGGCGAAGCCGGCCGCTTGCTCAACGAGGTTTGCGACGGCGCGAGGGATTTTATCAAGCCGGGTCGGAAAGAATATGAAATCGTCGCCGACATCGATCGTCTGGCGCGCGACAAAGGCGCCGAGGATATTCGCATTCTCTATGGCGAGCGGCGCTTGAATCCGCCGAGCTTCAAGCAAGCGGCGAGCGTCGGATCGCACTGGGCGGTTTATTTCGCCGTGCAGCATGAACGTTATTGGGCCGAAGCGTGCCGGACTTACTTTCTGTCCAACGATGCGAAGCTCAAGAATACTTACAATAGGGCGCAAGAAATTGTCGCGGCGATGATGCGACAATTGAAACCCAAGGGCGCCGTCGCGGCGATTGATGAGACGGCGCGCAAAGAACTTGGCGAGTTTTACACCACGGCGTCGGTTTACGGTTTCGCCAACGGTATCGGTCTCAATCAGTGGGAAGCGCCGTTTCTGAATCTCGATGACGCCGCGCAGGTAGGCGCGCCGTCCGTCGGTGCGACGACGCTGAATGAAAACATGACGCTGGCGCTGCGCGTGACGATCGAGACCGAAGGGAAGATCGTTCTCTACGGCGACAGTTTCCAGGTGACGGCGGCTGGAGCGAAATCGCTGCTTGGCTAGAGAGTGGTGTCGAAAAAATTCACCGTGCAAACTGAGTCGCCACCGAAAGTTGGTGTCTTGACACTTTGGATGTCGAAAACACGCCAACCACTGATCGACCGAGAGCGAAGCGTTAGTTTTTTGATGCCCCCTCTTTAGAAAAGAGGGGATAGGGGAGATTTTCTTTTGTGCAGTTAGCGCTAACGTCTCAATAGTTACCCGTTACGTTTCAATGAACACCGTCCCGCCGCGCCAACAAATCCCCCTCAGTCCCCCTTTTCCAAAAGGGGGAAGAAGAAAGGCACGACTCAATGAAGCGTTGGGTACGAATGCTAGAGCGCCGGGCGGTAAAACCTTAGCGCATTGCCGCCAAGGATAGCTTCCTTGTCTTCTTGCGTCAGGTCATTGCGCTCCAACAACTCGTCTATCTCGTGGCGGCACTTGGCGGCGTCGAAGACCTCATGAGGAAAATCGCTGCCGAATAGAAATGATTGGCGGCCGCCTTTGGCCACGGCGGTGTTCAAACCGTCGTCGTCGCAATCGAAGCCGACAAAAATTCTCCCTTCGCGTAACTGCTTCTTGAAATAGTCGCTGGCTTTTTCACCCTGCTTCGGTCCGCCGAGCAGATTGCCGTTCACATCTAACTGCACGTGTCCGTCGTGATAGGAGCGGTCGAGCCGGTCCATCATGAACGGCACCCAGGTGGCGCCGCCTTCGAGAAACGCGACGCGCAGCTTGGGAAAGCGATCGAAAACTCCGTGGGCGATCATCGCCGAGGCCTGGATCATCAGACTGAATGGATGGCCAAGAGCGTGCGCCGGATAATACGTCGTGAAAGCGTCGAGACCCATGTGATGGAGCGCGCCTACGTGGACGGCCAGGGCGCAGCCGAGCTTTTCCGCTTCTTCGTACAGCGGCCAATATAGTTTATTGCCGAGATGGCCTTGAATCGCTTCGCCGTTGGACGGCAGCATGGCGCCGAGCATGCCGAGCTCTTTGACCGCGCGGCGCAGTTCGACAATTGCCGCATCGACGTCTTGGAACGGAATCAGCGCCACACCTTTGAGCCGCGAGTTCTTGCTGAGAAACTTTTCGTACAGCCAAGTGTTGTAAGCTCTGCAAGCGATGATCGCCCAATCCGGCGCCATGATTCTGCCAATCGCGAGACCGGCGGTGGGATAGAGCACGGTCCAGCTAATTTCGGTCTTGTCTAAGAATGCATTCCAATCCTGCGCCGACGGATTGCCGGTGGCGCGGCGGTTCTGCTTCAAATAGCGAAAGTGCAAATGATCGAACTCAGGAAACAGTTTCGCCATCTGATTGCCCTTGGGCATGTATTCGGCGATCTCGTCACCGCAAGCGTGGTCGTTGATGTGTCCGTCGGCGTCGATGATTTGCATGGCATGAGCTCCTTGGTTAATCCACGATCGGCTCGTCAAGCTCCCATCAAGGTTTATGCTGTTTCAAAGATGTTTTGCAATCTTTTCACAGCTTCTGCTATGGTCGAGCGGCTCGCTAAGATATTGCTCGTCGATTCCTAGAAAGGGAGAGGAACAGTGGACTGGATATTTCACACCTATGATTCATTCGCGTTTGTCATTTTGCGGTTCGGTTTGGCGGTGACGTTTTTCATGCATGGCACGCAGCACGCATTTGGCTGGCATGGTGGCAAAGGACCCAAGGCGCAGGTGACCAACTGGCGCGATAAGTATCACATCCCGGTGCCGATGGGTGTCTTCGCTCTGGTGATCGAGCTTTCGACGGTGGTGTCGATGACACTGGGTTTTTTCGTCAGGCCGGTGGCGTTTTGCTTGGCCGTTTTCATCGGCTTTGCGATGGTCTTGAGTCATTGGAGCCACGGTTTCTTTCTCGCGTCGGCACCCGGCAAGGGCAGCGGCATCGAGTACACGCTCGCGCTATTCCTCATGGCGTTGGCGGTCATGGTTGGCGGCGCCGGCCCATTGTCGATCGACAGCGTGTTGAGCCGATAGATGATTCCTTGTTTTCAATTTGCGGGAGGTGAATTTTTCACTTCGCATCAGCAAGATTGGGATCGGCTCGCCGTTTATCGCGTTGTTTTCAAGCGATCGTTCTGCGTTGATTGTCCTCAATGTCGTGTTACGCTACGCTTCCATTGGGTTACTCTTAGGAGGTTTGCATGAGACTGGACGTAAAATGTTTCGCCGCAACGTTAGCGATCGCCATCCTCGGCTGGTCCGTGCCAGCGTTCGCCCAAGCGGATTTTTACAAAGGTAAAACCATTACCGTCGTCGCCGGCACGACCGCCGGGGCGTTATACGATCAATGGTCGCGCGTTTTGGCGCAGCATATGGGGAAACATATTCCGGGGCGTCCGGAAATGATCGTGCAAAACATGCCGGGCGCGGGTCATATGATCGCGGCGAATTATCTGTACAACAAGGCTAAACCCGATGGTTTAACGATTATCGGTTCGATCGTGCCGACACTTTATTTCGATCAGTTAGTCGGGCGCAAGGAAGCGCAATTCGATTGGGCGAAGTTTATGTGGATCGGCTCGCCGGTACAGGGCGACTCGCAGATGTACATGCGCGCGGACACGCCGTACAAGACCATCGAAGATGTGCGAAGCGCCAAGGAGCCGCCGCGCTGTGGAGCACAAGGGACATCGGACTCGGCGTATTATCTGCCCAAGCTGTTCGAGGAAGTGATCGGCACGAAGTTTAACCTCGTGCAAGGCTATCCGGGCGGTCCGGAGATCGATCTGGCGGTTGAAAGAGGCGAGATTCATTGCCGGGCATTTACCATCGAGGCGTTCTTATCGCGGGAGCCGTATCATACCTGGCGTAAGAACGGTTTCGTTCGTAACATCATTCAGACCGGCAAGAAGCGCGATCGAAAGTTGCCGGAGACGCCAACGGTTTGGGAACTGATGGATAAATACAAGACGCCGGAAGCGGGACGGCGGCTTGCGAGCATCATGCTGGCGTCGGGCGCTTTGGGTCGGCCGATGCTTGGCGCGCCGGGGATGGCGGCGGATCGGGTGAAAGTATTGCGTGACGCATTTAATAGAACCATGGAAGACAAAGAGTTCTTGGCTGACTTAGACAAGCGGAATTTCGACCTCGATCCGGTCAAAGGTGAGGAGCTGGAAAAAATCGTCAAGGACGTCATGAGTCAGCCGGCTGATATCATTGCGCGGATGAAAAAATTGTTAGGAGCGGAGTAAGGACAATTGGAGTGTTTGAGAACTGGAGTGATGAGCTTCATCCACAACCAACACTCCATTACTCCATCAGCCCCATTTTTCCGTTATCTAAACAGTCCGTCGATGTAACGTGACGTGTTTAGTTCTTCGAGAAAACTGCTATCGACGAATTCTTCGGCATTCGCTGTTTTGGCCGCAGTGATCGTTCCCAGCGCTACGGCGATGTGATAATGGGAAGCCATTATGGAATCCAAACCCACTACGCGTTTACTGCAACAATTGAAACGGCCCGAGTTGCTCGTTATGTCGGGCGGCTTCAGTCCGCTCCATGCGCGCATGTCGGAGATACTCGGCTACGAGGCTTTCTTCATGTCCGGCTCGCAAGTGGCGGCGTATGTCTTTGGCTATCCCGATGTCGGTCTGCTCGGTTTGAATGAAATGGTCGAATGCGTGCGGCGCATCACCAATGTCACCGACATTCCGGTCTTTGCTGATGCCGACACCGGATACGGTAACGCGGTCAATGTTTACTACACGGTGCAAGCCTATATTCGCGCCGGCGCGGCGGGCCTGCACATCGAGGATCAAGAGGCGCCGAAGAAGTCCGGCACCCAAGCGGGACGGCGATTGATTTCCGTCGAAGAAGCGATCGGCAAATATCGTGCGGCCATGGCGGCGAAAAAAGATTTGGATCAAGATTTTGTCGTGTGCGCGCGTTGCGACGCCATCGGCTCGGAAGGCGGCAACTTCGAAACTGCGGTACAGCGCGGCATCGCCTACGTCAAAGAAGCCGGGGTCGACGCGGTGTGGATGAATACTCTCACCGAGCGCGACCAAATCGCCGAAGCGTGCCGGCGCATCCCGGCGCCGGTGATCGCGCCGTATTACGGCCCAAAGCCATCGCCGGATTTTGCCGAGTTCCAAAAGCTTGGTGCCGCCGCGGTGTTGTATCCGAGTCTAACCACGGCCAACGGTCTGCAATCGACATGGGAAGTGCTGCATGAATTGAAAGAACGCGGCCCAGTGGTGCTCGACGAATGGAACAAGAAGGCGACGGCAAGCCAGTACGGCATGGTACCGCGTACTCAGGATCCGATTTTGCCGGCCAACAAAATTATCCAAATTGAAGACGATTTCATTCCCAAAGAATTGCAGCGTGACTACGACAAGACCTTTGGACATAACCGGCACTAGCCGATCAAAAACTTAGGAGTGAAGGGTGCGGCGTGCGCGCGTTTCCCAGCTCATTTATTCCTTTCTCATGTGGACGCTGCCGCGCAGAGCGCGTAAAGCAGATTATCAACCGTCGCGGCGCTCATTGCTGAAAGCTCGACCAGCGCAACTTGTCCCTCCGCCAGCCGATGATTGGGCGAACGGTCCTTCAGTTGGCGCCAGGCGTTTTGCATGGTTTGACGCAGAAATGTCTGATCGGTGCTTTGATCGATGGCGAAGACCACGCGCGGCAACGGCACGACATTAAAAATTTCGTGAACCTCGAAGACGCAGCCGGTATGGGCCGGCGAGAAGCCGCGCAAGTCCATGAGCACCGCGTCGCTTTCGTCCGCCAATCTCGCCAGAGTCATTTTCCAGGTGTCGTCGTGGCAGAAAAATTCGCTGACGCGATACTGACCTTCACAATCCGCTGCCAAATCCATCTGGCTCATCCGCAGGTCTAAGGTTCGCCCGGTGTCGATGAAATGGCGCGCCAATCGGCCGCCGATAAATTCGATAAACTCGTGCGGCTCGATGGCGCTCGTCGTCAAATCCGGTCCAGCGATCATCTGCATGCTGCCGACGGTGCGCCATGATTTGCCGAGACTGTCGAAAAGGGCTTCGCTGCGTTTGCCGAGAGCGAAGACCCGGAGCAAGAGCAAACGCGGACCGTTCAATTGGGCGCGCCGCGCTAGTCCGACAGCGCGGAACGCGGTGATGGCGGTGAGTTTGTAGAGCGCGAAGGCGACCAGGCCGCTAAGTAGCCACCAGCGTCCTTCGAAAACTAAACCGATGGAATTGACGATGCCAAACACAAGCCAAACCGCATCGATTATCAGCGACTGCTCGCTGATCGACTTAGCAATGTAAAGCCTGCGCAGCGTGCTGAGTATCAACCAGCCGACAACGGCGAAAACGGCGAAGCCCAGTAGATGAAGTAGAGACACCGCGCTGGTTGCACGGAGGCCGATGGCTGAACTGGCGTCGGCGAGCGCTTTCAGCAGCGTCGGACTATTGCCGGTCAAGGTTACCGCTAGACTAGCGCCGGCCACGCCAAAAAGCATAAACACCAAAACTAAGGGGCCGATGGCGCGAATGCGGCGGTTCAAAAAAATGACCAGCAGCAGCGTGGGCGGCACGTTGGGGTCGAGCCACAAATAAACTAGCTGGCCCAACGTCAAGCCAGGGCTTTTGATCATTGAGATGCTGGCGATGAGTATACCGACGAGAAAGTAAATGGCTGCGGCGATCAGCCTGCCGCGGCGCGACAGCCCAATGGCCAGATGGACCGCGATTACCACCGGCCAGGCGTTGACCCAAGTAAAATATAGGAATCGAAACGGCAAGAACTTCAGATTGCCGGCGTAAAGAAACGCCGTAGTCATGGTGGCGGCGAAGACCGAGCCGGCAATGATGTGAACGAGCGCCGTCAGCCTGATGCTGCGTGCGGCGTCGCGGTAAAGTTTCGCGCTACGCTCGTCGCCGTAGCTTGAATCGCGTGTGATGAAGCCAAAGTTTAACGCGCCGTCGTGCGGTCGGTGTTCGAGTTCGGGCGCGATGAATCCGTGGGTCTCAAGGATATCGCTGCGACTGCGCCGCCGCATCGACTTGATGACGGCGCGTCGATAGAGGCGCAGCAATAGATAGGATGCGACGAATGCGAGAATCGTCGAGACGATCAGGATAATCGATAATTGACCGGTAAGAGCGACGGTGAAGGGATCAAACCGTTTGCTCATAGGCGATCAGGGTCGAGCTTAAGCTGGCGAAAAGCAAGCGTCAGTGGGATTTATATCCTACATCGAGATCAACGTTTCTCGATTTGTTCGGAAAACTGCGCGATTACACCAGGACTAAAAACTATCGTCCGAGAACACATAGTCCCTGTCCCACGAGAGTTGACCGAGCTCTCGAGACTGGTCCGGTTATTCGTTTGGCATCAATAGCTGAAGCTGATGGCCGTCGGGGTCGTGGAAATAGATGCAGTGCGGGTCGCCGCGGCGGCCGTGGACTTCGATGCCGGCATTCTCCAACGTCGTTTTGACGCGGGCGTAGTCGCCATCCGCCAAGCGCAGCGCCATGTGATTGACTTCGCTGCCACCGTGAACGTCGTTGCCGCCGTCGACTTCGAACAGCGCAACGCCCTGGCTGCCGCATTTCAAGAAACATTGCCAGTCGCGTTCATGATCGACTTCCATACCGAGGAAGTCGACGTAGAACTTTCGCGCACGGGCGAGATCTTTGACGTGAAAGACGACGTGGTCGATACCCGAAACTTTGAGCGGCGATCCCATAATCCACCTCCTTGTAAATACCGACGCAAAATCCGAAATCCGAATATCGAAATCCGAAACAAACTCAGAGAGAAATATATCTCATATTGGGAAAATCCAAAACACCGAATCGGAAGGAAACTGGTTTGAAATTTTGTACATTTTGACCATTTGGATTTTTTCGAATTTCGGATTTGGGATTTTATTGTCGCATCTTAGTCCACCACGGCGATGGCTTGGATCTCGATCATCATTTCCGGCCGTGCCAGTTCCTTGATGCCGATCAGCGCGCTGGCAGGATAACGGTCATCTGAAAAAAAATCTTTGCGAAGCTGGGTGAAGCGGGTGCCGTTGGCCATGTCGGTGATGAACACGGTCATGGTGACGATATCTGTCAACTTGCCACCGGCTTTTTCCAGCGTCTGGCGTAGCCGTTCGAATGCGACGCGAACTTGTCCGTCGAAGTTGCCCGGATAGGTTTCGCCGAGATCGTCTTGATAACCGGCGTGTCCGGCAAGGTAGATCGTGGTGCCGCCACTTACCTTGACGGCAGGAGAGTAAGCGCGCTGACGCTGACGCGTGTCGCCGGACAAATATTCTCGCATGATCGCGACTCCTTCGGGCTATTTCAAAAAGATTTTCTGCAGCTCTCGGCTTTTCTCTTTGAATTCATTGGCGTCGAAGTCGTCCATCTCGACGCCTTGGATCTTGTCGGCGTCGGGCACCGGCGGGTGGATGCCTTTGCGCGTGGCGAACTCGCCGGCCTTGGCGAGAATACGCGTGTTTTCCTCGCCAAGGAAAAAATCGATCAGCGCCTTGCCGCCGTCGCCGATCCGTCGCGGTGAATATTTTGCGTAGGGTTCGGGCAGTTGATAGATTTCATCGAGCAACCAACCGTCGCGCAGATGGGAATCTAAATCGATAATGGCCATAAATGCTCCTTCTGTTTGCAGGATGAGTTTTATCTTGATGAGTGGAGCCGCTGCGACTTTGCATCAAAGCTGCCGCGTCGATTGGAAACTATTACAGCCGGTGAGTCGGCGTCAAGTTGGAGTCGCATGGCGGTCTGGCGACCCGTACGGGTAGTATTGATTTGCAGCCGCGCGCCGATCGAGATAGAGGAAAGCAAGTAATAGGAATTCCGGAGGTAAGACCAAAAATGGCGATACGGATCGGCACTTCAGAACTAGGCGGAACGTTTTACACTCAGGGCCAAGCGCTGGCGGAGCTATTCAATCGTGGCCGTGGTGCGACGGATCAATGCAACGTCGTGACCAGCGATGCGAGCATCCACAACGCCGAGCAGCTCGATCGCGGAGAGATCGAGTTTGGCTTCATGGCGTCTAACTGGATCGGCCGGGCGAAAACCGCCGCGGCGCCGTTCACTAAGAAAATCGATATTCGTATGGTCGCGCCGGCCAACGCCGGGCCGATGTGTTTCGTCAGACTCGCCAACGCGCCGATTCACTCGGTCGCCGACTTCAAAGGCAAGCGCATCGCCATCGGCGCAAAAGGCAGCGGCATGGAGCAGCATATTCATACGATCTTCGACGTGTTGGGGATTTCCTTCGACAGTTTTACAGCGGTGCACATGAGCTTCGTCGATGGCGCTGAAGCGCTGGTCAGTGGCAAAATCGATGCGCAATTTCACCCGCCGATTCCCAACCAGGTTCTCACCGACTTGAGCCAGCGGGCCGATATCCGCGTGATTCCCTTCGGTGCCGGCCAACTCGACAGGTTGTTTGCCCAAGTCCCGTTCTATCGCCCGGTTACGATTGAAAAGAATGCCTTCCGCGGCGTGCTCGAAGACATCACCCAGGTCGGCGTGATCAATGTGATCGTGACCCATGCCAGCGTTGACGAACGGATCGTCCACGACATGGCGAAAACCATCGCGAGTCATCTCGACGCGCTGCCGCAAATGAACCCGTTGTTCAAAGGGCTGAAAGATTTGTTCGAACCGCTGCGCACGAAAGGCTCGGCGGCGTTTGAGTTCGGCGGCGTGGAGTTACATCCCGGCGCGCTCAAAGCTTATCAAGAAGCGGGATGGTTGAAATAGAAGAATCAGCCAAGAGATACAAAGGTCATGTAGGGGCGTGATTCATCGTGCCTTCGGACGGAAGCCAGGATCAATTGGCGCGCAAAATACGCAAAGTGCGCAAAAATATTTTCTAAATTGTCCGGGCGGATTCGAAAACCTGCCCGTATCGCTACGGCTTCCAGCCGCTCTGACTGACTTCCGCTTGCGCCTTGCGCAAAAAGGAAAAATCAAAAATCTCCTCGGGAGGCACATCGCGGGTCACGCCGGTAAATCGTTTGCTGCGCTCGATGACGATGCGCTGAAGCGTTCGGGAATCGTGCCGTCGCGGGCGATGGTTTTCATGTGATCGTCGTAGACCCGCGACATCAAATCGCGGTCTTTCTGGCGGGTGAATTCCATCACCGCCGTGATGCCCTCCTGGCGATTGGCCAGATAGTAAACCGCTGCCCTTTGACCGTCGCGCGCATGAAGCGGCGCACTAAATCGCCTTGGCGCGCGAGCCGATCGTCGGTGGCGACGATGGAGGCTTGGATGTCTTCCAGGTGATCGGCGAACTGAAACAAAGTCGGATAACCCGCGGACGTGAGCCAATAGGCTCGAAGGCGGACTCAAAGAAGCGGCGTCGATGCTGCCCGCTCTGAGCGCCGTGTAGCGCGAGCTGGTCGATCCCACCGGAACGAAGTTCACGTCCTTCTCAAGCTGCAAGCCGAACTTCGGCAGCACTTCTTTTAACCAGCCGTAATCCAAGCTGCCGACCGTGGAGCCGCCGACCCGTTTGCCGCGCAATTCGGCGATGCTCTTGATGCCGGGCTGCGCCATGAATCCGCCCGGCGGTTTGTCGTTGAACACCATTAGGATTTTTAACTTGGCGCCTTGCACGGCGGCGGTCGGATTGCTCGCTGAGCCGAGCTCGACGCTGTTGCCGATCAACGCGCGCGTGCTGGTGAGCCCGGCCATCAGGATGATCTCCACGATCATGCCTTCTTCGGCGTAAAAGCCGCGCTTCTGGGCGATGTGCATGGAAATGTAGGACGCGGAAAAATTCGAAATCGCCACCCGCACGCGTTCCTGGGCGGCAAGCCGATCGGTCGTCACGTAACAGCCGGATACGAGAGCCAAACAAAAAATCGCTTTCCACCGCTGCATGTTTCTCTCGTGGCGACCGAGGTAAGTTTTACAGCTTTGGAATCTTCAGCGTTTTGCTGATCATGGTACAACCGTTGGCAAAAAACAGCAGCGCAAACGGATGAAAGCCGAGGCTCGCGATCTCAATTCTGCCCATGGGTAAATACTCACCGGTGCGTTGGAAGTAAAAGCACAAAGCCAGCAGTGCGACCAAGACCACGCTCGAAGGAATCGGCGTGCCTTCGAAGTATTTCACTTTACCCGTGTCGTCGCTCAATTGACCCGCAGTGACGTTGTAACGCGCCAGCCGGCTGATGCCGCAGGCGACAAAGAAGATCAAAATCATGATATCGAGCTCGCCGCGCAAGCCTAAGCCGTAACCGAGCGTAGCGGGCGCCACGCCGAAGCTAACGGTATCGGCAAGAGAATCCAGTTCTTGGCCGAAGGGTGAGTGCTCGCCGCGCCGGCGCGCGACCCGGCCATCGGCGAAATCGAATAATAGTGCGAGTGCGATCAGAGCGACAGACAAGTAGACACGCCAGGCTTCCGGACTGTTCGAGTAACTCATCATGCTCAACACGGCGCCCATGCCGGCGCCGCCATTCGCCAGAGTGATCAGATCGGCGGCGCGATAATCGCGCAGCATGGAGAAGTGGACGGGTTTTTTCTTTGGGTTCGCGCGAGCCATGGGGTTTAGTGCGTCTCGATGCGGCACGCTAGCATAGACGCCGAGAGCGTGTCCACCGACTTGGACCAACCTCGCATTGACAGGCCGCTGCCGCGCTGCTTAGATGCCCGCAACGTCACCCGATTGCTATCTTAAAGGAGGAAATATGACTGCAACTCAAGGCCGGCCAGCCGATCATTGGCCGGTTACGGCGAAAAATACCGCGTTGATCGTCGTCGATATGCAGAATATCTGGGTGCATCCGCGCGGCGCGCGCTACTTGCCGTCGTCGGAGGATATTGTCGCGAATATTCGCAGGCTGCTGGATTTCTGCCACGTCGAGAAAATTCCGGTGATCTATTTGCACACGACCAAGCGCAAAGACTTGGCCGATGTCGGTATTTTCGCCGACGTTAAGCCGCAGACCCACGACGCCGACGATGAGTGGAGCAACTTCGAAGGCAGTCCGGGCGCGGAAATCTATGAGCCGATAAAACCGACGGCGGACGATATTCTCGTTAAAAAATTTCGCTACAGCGGTTTTTACGGCACGCAGTTGGAGAATCTTTTGCGCGCCATGAAACGCGATACCATCGCGATCACCGGCGTGGCGACCAACGTATGCTGCGACAGCACGGCGCGCGACGGCGCCATGCGCGATTTCAAAGTGTTGTTTCTGTCGGATTGCAACGCTTCGTTTTCGCCGCAAGAGCACGCCGCGACGCTCAATAACTTCGACAAGCATTTTGGCGTGGTGATGGATTCGCAGACGCTGGTAAAAAAACTCGCGGCGGGGAAAGTTGGAATATTGGAATAGTGGAGTGCTGGGTTCCGGGACAAATTACTCCAGTTCATGCAATGGTGATCGGAGGCGATCGTGAAACGCAAAGTTTCGTTGGGTTTGACTGTAACGATCGGTTTGTTTGCCGCCCGCTGCGCGCTTGCCGGCCAGGCGGGATTCGACGAGAAAGCGGTTGCTAATTTTTATCGTGGCAAGACCGTTACCATTGTCGTTGGCCATTCGGCAGGGGGCGGGTTTGATCGCTACGGGCGCGCGATCGCGCGCCATCTCGGCAAGTACATCCCCGGCAATCCGGCAGTTCTCGTCAACAACATGGTCGGTGCCGGGACGATGGTTTCCGCCAACTACACTTATAATCAGGCGCCCAAGGACGGCACCGTCGTAAACAGCTTCGACGGCGGGCTCTTGCCGTCGCAGCTCTATGGCTCTTCGGCCGTGCAATTCGATCTGGCGAAGTTCAACTACATCGGCGCGCCGGATATTTTCAAATACATCATGGTGGTTACGAAACGTTCCGGTATCGTCAAGATGGAAGACTTCATGACCGGCGCCAAAGAAGTCGTCGTCGGCGCGGTGCCCAATACCAGCATCCAACATTCGGCGCTGTTTCTTAAGGAAGTGCTGGGAGCCAAGGTGAAATTGGTTGCCGGCTTCAAAGGCACTGCGGAGATTCGTCTGGCGATGCAGTCGGATGAAGTGAACAGCGTGATCACCGGTTGGGAGACGTTAAGCGTTTCCAACTTCAAGGACTTCGAGAGCGGCGAATGGCTGATTTTGTCGCAGTGGGTCGACGAGCCACTGACCGACCTGCCGCAGAAAAATGTCCCGTCGATCTATAACTTCGCGCGCAACGACGAAGAGCGGCAGATGTTGAAGCTCGGTCTGGTCAAGCCGAACAGTTACGCCCGCCCCTACGTAATGCCGCCTGGCGTGCCGTTGGATCGCGTGCGCGCGGTGCAAGCGGCGTTTCTCAAGTCGTTAAAAGATCCGGAGTTCCTCGCCGAAGCGGAGAAAACCAGGTTGACCGTGAACCCAATCGCCGGTACCGAGCTGCACAAAATGATCGTCGAAGGGTTGTCCATGCCGGCGCCGCTCAAGGCGAAGCTCAAACCCATCCTCGCGCCGCGGGGTTAATTAGCGAAAGCAGGAGATTCGAATTCGGCGAATTTGTCCGGGCTTATTCCTGCGGAAATAGTTGGTAGAACTTCCGCGCGGCTTCGGCGCTGCCGCAGATGTAGACGGCGTCACTCGGGGCAAATTTGAAATCAGCGCCAAATTCCACGATCAGCTCGTCGCCGCGCTCGACGGCGACTAGGGTGCAACCGGTTTTGTCACGCAGCTCGAATTGTTTAGGATGGAATTTTTCCAGGCCGCGGGTTGAAACTTTGATCACGCGCAACTCCGGATCAATGGCGACGGACTCCTTGCCGAGCAAGCGCCAGGCGAGCAATTGTCCCGAAACTTGGCTGATCGAGAGCGCGAAGTCGGCGCCGGCGGCGTAGATTCTTTCGACGTTTTCGGCGCCATTGACGCGCGCGATCACCGGCAGGTCGGGCGCCAAGTCTTTGATGATCACGGTGGCAAAAAGCGTGGTCGAATCCGCGCTAAGCGCGAGGATCACCGCTTGCACATTGTCTATTCCGGCTTGTTTCAATATCTGTGTGTCCAAAACATTGCCCACCAAATTCACCGTCGGGTCCGGGCTGGTGATCGATGATGAAAGTCTCTTCACCCGCGTCGGCGAGCAGTTCCGCGACTTTTCTTCCGACCTCGCCGCCGCCGGCGATCAGGAACGGCCTGTCACGATGCAGCTGCTTTGTTCCTGCGCAAAGATTCATAAAATTTTGAATGCTCGCGTCGTTGCCCAGCAAAATCAAAATGCCGCCGGGTTCGAGGCGCATATCGGGCGTTGGCGGTGAAATTAGTTTGCCGCCGACCCATTGACCGATGACGGTCACGCCAGGGTGTTGGCCAAGATCGGCCTCGGCGAGGGTCTTGCCGCTGAGTACGCTATCGCGCGTAATGCGCGCTTCGGCGACTTGCAGTTTGTTGCCGAGATGCTGAATGCCCGCCACCGTCGGGCTGACTTTTTGGCTGGCGCGCGCGGCCAGCGCGGCGCCGAGCACATGACGCGGCGTGTAGGCGCCGCTGGCACCGGCGAGGATGATCGGTTGGCGGTGAAACGGATCTTCCACCAGGGCGAGGATTTCTCCCTGGTAACCGAGCTGGCGCGCGGCGAGGATGGTCGCGGCGTTGCGGTCGTCCGTGCTGTTGACGATCAGCGCGCGCGCTTGATTCAAGTTACTTTTCTGCAATACGCCTTCGTCGAGGTTGCCGAATATCACGTGATGCCCTTGCTCCATGAGATGACGCGCATCGGCTTCATCTTCATCGATGACCACGGTGGCGATATCGGCCTGTTCGAGTTCGGTTAGCAGCGTAGCGACAGCCGGGCCGTAGTCGAAAATGACCACATGATTTTTCGCGTTGGCGGCATCCTTGGGCAGGCGTGTTTCGAATCGTTCTTCGAGAAACGGAATCAGATAGATGGGGAAAACTAAAAACAACAGGATCACGCCGATAAACTGCGCGCAGACCACGTAGACAACCATCACGGGATGACTCCACGACGTGTCGCCGCCGTAGCCGGTGGTCGACGCCGTGCCGGCGGCCCATTGCAGCGCTTGCCAGAAGCCGCGCGATTTACCTTCAAGGAAATACATGCCGAGCATGTACAAGAACGTCATCGCCACCAGCAAGATCAGCAATGCACCGATCAGCATGATGAAACGATTGTACGAGCGCGGCATGATGAGTCAGGAGGTCAGGAGGGTCAGGTAATGGTTCGTCGGTTGAATAACACGCTGCGACATTGATCTTCAACACGGCGGCGGCAATCGATTCGCGCCGTCGGCAGAGTTACCGCGTGGCAACAAGCTTATGGTTCGCCGCGACGGCGCCGGGTTGGCTGGAACTTGCTAGTCCCGCGGCGCAAAAATAAACCGCCCATAGCCCGAGACTGAGTCCCAGGACGGCGATGCGGGTGGTAAAGTCGATGGCGCTCGGTGAGACGAAGCCTTCGATCAAGCCGGCGAAGACGAGCATCGCCATGCAGCCAAGCTCGATGACCAGCGCGTCGCCGCCGATCGCTTTTAGCGCGGTGCTGCGTCGAACCAGTCCCGGCGCGACGATGGCGGCAGCGAGCAGATAGCCCGCGGCCCCGGCGAGGCAAATGGCGAGCAGCTCGGTACCGCCATGGGGCATGATCCAACCCCACAGAGCGCGCTGTTTGCCGTTCAATGTCATCCAGCCGGCCACTGAACCGAGATGAACGCCGTTGAAGACAAGCAGCACGGTGGTGCCGATCCCCGCGGTCAATCCCAAGCCGAAAGCCAAAAAGGTCACCTGAATGTTGTTGGCGATGATCGTCGACGACACGATGGGACGTGAAAGACTCGGGATGTCATGAAGATTTTCCGAGCTGGCGGGATCGAACTCGATAAACGAGTCGTCGAGCAGTTCGAAGCCCAAATCAGGATAGAATAGCACCGCGACGTAGCTCACCAGTGCCGAGCCAAAAAACATTAGCGCCGACAGCGCCACGGCCCAACTGTGGCGCCGCACAGCGCGGGCAAAGCTCAAATACCAGCGCGAGTCGTCGCCAATCGTCTGGCGCGCCATTTGACCGTAAAGCAAATTGTGGCCGGCCACGGCGATACGATTGAGTTGCGCGACGACGGCGCGATCGGCGCCCATGGAGCGCGCCCGCGCCAGATCGGCGATCAGCGCCTGATAGTCGTCGATGAGATTGGCCAGTTCGCCGCTGCTCAGTTTACCGAGGGCGCGCGAACCTTGGCGGTTGAGCCGGTCGACGCGATCGGCGAAGCGGTTCCACTGCAAATGTTTTTCTTCGGCGCGCTCTGCCATAGTTTCAATTCCTCAGAACAATGACGGGTTGGCCGCTTTGACAGCGCCAGCGGGTTTCGCTTCGTTGGACTGCGCCATATCGATGATTTGCAATAAGATGCGTTCGCAGCGTTCGGTGCGATCGAGGCTCTTGGCTAAAGCGTTGCGATCCTCGCCTAAAAACGGCAATAGCGGTTCGGCGATTTGCCAAACTAATTGTTGGCGCCGTTCGGCAGCCAATTGATGGCGGCGCGCGAGAAACTGTTCGATCAGGCCGATCTGTTGCGCCGAGATGGTGCCGCGCGGCAATGTCACCGCCTGACGCGAACGGCCTTTTTCGATGCGCGCGGCCCAGGCCGCGCCGCTAGCGCTGCGGTTCGCCGGTTCGAATCGCTCCATCACCACATAGGTGCCGGCGACCATGTCGCCAAGGCGCCGGCCCTGGGGGTCGAAATGCGCCACCAGTCCGCCCAAGAGGTAACAGGGCGGCGGCAACATGTCGGCGACGCGCAAGAGATTGCGCAACGCCGCTTCGCGAAAGCCGATGGGCAAGCCGTCCTGACGGATTACCCGGATGCCCAAGCGTTTTTTCCCCGGCGTCGAACCATGCCACATACCCTCGAAAAAAACGTAGTAACCCCAATGAATCGCGAATAGCAGGAGAATCAACAATGCCGTGCCCCATGAGGCGATCCAACCGGTTTCGCCGCGAAATAGGTTGAACAAGCTGCGCAACCCGGCGGCGCCGCTCACAAGCGTGATTACGATGAGCGCGATCATGATCAGTACACTGAACAAAAAGTCGAGCAAGTAAGCGGAAAAGCGCGAGCCCGGTCCGGCGAGCTCGAACTCGAGGGCGACGTGATCGGGGGTCGAGATAAAAACGCTTTCGTCCATGATTTTATCGCTTGTCGGCGTTTACCGGGAAGAAGCTTTCCCTGCGTCACAATAACCTGGACAACTCCTCATTACTGCAGGTCGGCTTGGCGGATCGCCAGATAGCGTTTCACCAGCTGAACGCTTAGATGTTCGGGATCGGTTTCGAGCACGAGAATGCCGCGGGCGCGCATTTGTTCGAGCGCGCGACGGCGGCGCCGGCGTAGGTCAGCGGCGGCGGCTTTTTGATAGGTCTCGACGACCGTCGCCGGAATCTGTTCCGCGAGCTCGCGAATCTTCGGCTCGGTCAAGACCACGCATAGGACCAAGTGACGATCGGCGGCGCGCGCGAGATTATTGATCAAGCCAGCGCTGGCCGACGGGTCGAGCACGTCGGTGAGCAAGACCACGAGGCTGCGCCGTTTGAGCATGTTCATCACCTCGGCGATGACCTGCCAGTAGTCGGATTCCACCGGCCGGACTTGCACCGGATAGAGCGACTCCAGCACTCGCGGCATCAACGCCGGGCCGCGCACCATCGGTAGGAACGACTCGATCTTATTCGAAAAGGACGCGACGGCGAGGGCGTCGCCCCGCTTTTGCGCGACATAGCTGAGCATCACCGTCGCATTCATCGCGTGTTCCAACTTGGCGTACTTGCCGACCGTGCCGGCCATCAGCCTGCCAGCGTCGAGTAAGATCGCCACCTGCTGGCCCTTCTCGACCTGCTTGTTCTTGGCGATCGGCGCACCGCGCCGCGCGGTGGCTTTCCAATCGATGGCGCGTGGATCTTCGCCAGCAATGTAAGGACGCAAGCTTTCGAAGTCGGTGCCCGGCGCGCGCAGATAGCGCGGTCGGCGTACCAACTCCGCGCGCTCGTCGATTTTAGCGAGCAGCTCGTAACGTTCGACGCCTTTGAAGTTAGGATAAACTTTGACACTGTCGGCGACGGCCAGAGAGAATTGTTTTTGCATCAGCGCGGTGGCGCCGCTGACCCTTACGACGACGTCGCCGAAAGCGAAGGCGCCGCGCTGGCGCGGCCGTACGTGGTAGGTGAACTGTGCCTCGCCGTTAGCCGGTAATTGCCCCGCAGGTAATTTAGTTTCAAGCTCGAACACGTCGGGCAACTCATCGCGCACGGCGATGGGCAGTGCTCGAGCTGAGCGATTGGCGAGGGTCAGCTTGATCTGATGCTCGACGTCGAGGGAAAAACGGGGCGGCAGTTCGCGCCGGGCGCTCAATTGGCTGGCAGCAGGAATCGTTCGCCAATCACGCCAACAGAGGGCAAACAGAATCGCCAGAAACAATATTCCCGCCAGCGCGCCGCCGGCAATAAACGCGGCGGGCAGCCAGAAAAATGCCCCGAGCGTGAGCAGCCGAATCAAGCGCAGTGTCGGTATGAGAGAAATGGTTGACCTCAGCTAGCGTGGATTATTCGCGGCAAAATTGCGGTCAAGGTGCGACCCTTCCGGAACGAAGGCAAAGCAGTCGTGCCTTGAAGCTGCAAGCGCGGCGAGCTGCTCATGAGAACAGCAGTGAAAAAATCAAACATCGTGCCGAGCGCTGAGCCCAAGATGAAATATTCGCGGCGGTGCCTTCGTTCCTTCAGGGTCACACCTCGATCAACACAGTGTCGTCAGGCTTCCTCGTAACATAATTCGGGCTAGCGCGGAATTTCCACTTGCGACAGCAGCGACTGAATGCAGCTATCCGCGCTCAAGCCTTCGATCTCCGCTTCGGGGGTGAGCCGAACGCGGTGGCGCAGCACGGTTGGCGCCATCACTTGGATTTCATCCGGCGTGACGTAATCACGGCCGCGCAGCAGCGCCAACGCTTTGGCGGCTTGCAGCAGCATCAACGCGGCGCGCGGACTGGCGCCGAGGGTGAGGCTCGGCAGCGAGCGCGATTGGCGAATGATTCTGAGCCCATATTCGAGCACCGCGTCGTCGACCCGGACGGCGTGCATCTGCGCCCGCAGTTGTGCCAGCTGCTCCGGCCCGGCGACCGGTTGGATAACGCCATGCGGCTTGGCGGACCGCTCGCCCAACGACTGCATGGTCTTGAGCATCGCTCGTTCGTCATCCTCGCCGGGATAATCGATCACGATCTTCAAGAGAAAGCGGTCGAGCTGCGCTTCGGGCAACGGGTAGGTTCCCTCGTACTCGATGGGATTTTGCGTGGCGACGACTGTAAAGCTCGGCGGCAGCGGCCGGGTCTCGCCGTCGATACTGACTTGATACTCTTGCATCGCTTCGAGCAGCGCCGACTGGGTTTTCGCCGGCGCGCGGTTAATCTCGTCGGCGAGCACGATATCGGCGAACAGCGGCCCGGGGCGAAATGCAAAATTACCCGCAGCGGCGTTAAAGACGTTGACGCCGGTGATGTCCGACGGCATCAAATCGGGCGTGAACTGAATGCGCGCGAACGTGCAGCGAAGCGCGGCGGCGAGGCTGCGCGCCAAGAGTGTCTTGGCGACGCCGGGCACGCCTTCGAGCAAAACGTGGCCGCCGGCGGTCAATGCGACAAGTAAATTCTGGATCGCTGCCGGTTGTCCGTGGATGACGCGCTCGATTTCGCTCTGCACGGCGCGGCCGAGATTCAACATATCCGGTGCGAGGTTGGTTTCGTTCATGTAGTATGCCTTTACGCGGAAATTATTTTCACCACGAAGATCACGAAGGCCGCGAAGCGTAGGATAATTCAAACTCGAATTTCGTGCGCTTCGTGTCCTTCGTGGTGAATACTGGTTTCTCGTCTTCGCTCACGGTTTGCGTCCTTTGCTCACTACGCCGGCCAAGCGGCCTAGTTGGATAAACTCGCGATCGCTCAGCTTCTCACCGCGCTCGGTTTTAGCCGCGAGCGCTTGCAGCTCGGCCAAACTCTTATCGGCGTACTCGCTTACCCTCGCCACATCGATCGTCCGACCGTGCGCTTGGCTTAGCTCCTGCGATAAATTTTGCATGATCGACTGCGCCGCCAAGCGCTGGGCGCCGGCGGCGTGAAATATGCCGGCGCGGGCGTCGACCAGTTCGAGGGGATTCGAATGAGTGGCTGCCGGCGCTTCGCTGATGCGCCCGAAGCGCCGGCGATAGACAAAGATGTAGAGCAAGCCGGCGGCGGCAATCTGGCCAACGCACCAGCCCCAGGGAGTTTTGGCAAAGGCCCAGGCTAGGCTGACGGCGCTCTTTTGAACGCCAAAGCCGTGATGGTATTCGTCGAAGTAAGTCACGCCGTTGCCCCAGGCGGCGGCCAGGGTCACTAACCAAACCGCGTTGTCAGCGGCGCGCAGTGCGCGGTTATTCAGCACGGTCGGGTCGGCAATGGCGACGATGCGTCCTTGGCCGACGGGTAACTCCACCGCCAGCACGGCAGTATCTGACGCGGCGAGGATTTTCGCTGCACCGGTCGTGCTGAAGTGTTGCTGCCACCTTAGATTCAGCGATTTACTCGGTATCGACGGGCCGTTCACTTCGCCGGTGTTGATTCGTCTCGCTTTGGACCATTGCAGCGCCGGTGCGTGGGTGAACAGGTAGCTGGTTTTTTTCACATCCGGTTTATTCTCTTGCTCGCTCGTCCCCTCGTTGCCGCTTTCATTCACTGCCCGCTGGCGCACCGGCCAGCCGTCACTGCTGGCGAGAATCAATTGGCCGCCATGGGCGAGCCAGCGATCGAGATGTGCGGCTTCGGTTTTTGCTAGCGGCAGGAGCGGGCTTGCGACGATCAAAGTATTGACGGCGTGCGGCTGATCGGGCAGCGGCAGTTGCGTCAGCGGTTTGCGCCACTGCTCGGCTGCGGGCAGCAGTTTGCGCATGACGAGCAACAATGCCCGGGCGCCGCTTGGATCGGTAAAATAGGTCGACGGGCGGCGCAGAAAATCGTCCGAGCGCCGATCGCCGGAAAGCGATGCCAAGACCGCCGCGAGCGCGAATAGCAGCACAATCGCGGCGCCGGCGAGCATCCAGTTGCGCTTATCGAGCGTCATGGGCAATCTCTCGATCTATTTCCTTGGTCATGGCGTCAACGCGCTGGACTAGCGATTCTACGGCAGTAGTGACGGTGGGCCGCTGCGCGTAGACCGCGCGCTCATAGACCGAGCTCAGCTCGGCGAAGGTGGTGTACCAGGGATGGCTGGCGGCGCATTCCCGCAAGTAATGGGAGTTGGTTTTCCACCCGGCGAATTTGATCGCGCCGCGCTCGTCCAACAGGCCGAGCATGACCCGATGGGCGATCCACACGGCGCGGCGCAGGTTGCCTTCTTGCAGCAAGCGTAGCGCGAGCGCCGCCGCCTCGCGCCAGTTGGTCGCGGTCCCTTCCAAGATTTCCCAGCGCGAAGAGCGCGGCGACAGATTGCCGCGATTTTTTTTCCACGGCATCAAGTCGCCAAAAGCAAGATAAAGGAGATGGATCAACAAAAGCAGCAGAAGAATCACGATCACGATGGCGAGCACTCGCGCTAGCTGCGGATTGGCGGCGGCCCAGGCTTCCAGATGGTTGAGCCAGTCTTTGATCATGTTGCCGAACGCGACCAGCTTCTCGAGCCACGGCCATGGCTCATTGTACTCCGGCTGATTGACAATCTGCCGAGCGACGTTGCGGATGGTTTCGGGATCGGGGACTTGTGCAGCGGCCATTAAAAATTCGGGTTTACGTAATTACTGTGACGGTAATTCACCGCAGATCTAGCGGCGAGGGCGTCCAAAAAATTCTCGTGCTGCGACTCGCTCCATTGCGACCGCAGTTCATGGATCGGACGCAAGCGCCGGGGCGCCGGGGTTGGCGCTGGCGGTGCCAAAGGAGCGGCTGAGCATTTCCAAATCGAAGCCCTCTTTGCGAATGCGCAGATCGTAATAGAGCAGAATGTTCGCGACGATGCCTAACGGAGTAAGCAGGATGGTTACCGAGTTGTCGATGGCATTGGCGAATATCGCGCCGCCGGTGGATTCCACGTCCAACGCCAGCTTGGCGATGCTGCCGACGCCGGAGCTAAGCAGTATCACGAGGAGATTGATCACCACCATGATCGCGAAAACTTTGCCGCGGTGGCCTTTGGCGAGCTCGGCGCTGCGCTTGAGACTGGGGCCGGCTTTGAGGCCTTCGACCATCACCGCTGGGATGATCAGGGCGTACGAAAGCGACCAGAGAATTCCGGGGACGATCAACAGAATGAAGCCGATCATGATGCGCACCCCGGCGCTCAGTTGGGCGATGGACATCGTCCAAAGATTTTTCAGCGCGTGGTGCAGCGCTTCGGCGCTGGTAACCGGATTACCCAAGTAACGTTCACTGATGGCGAAAGTGGCGGCGCCGGTTGAGATCGGTAGCGCGATGCTGGCCCACAAGATGATAAACATCACCTGGACGACGAGCGCCGACAGGCTAGCGGTCGCGCTGACGCCCCCGGTGAGGCTCGCATGAATCACCAGTATCAGGGCGTAAAGCGGCACATAGGCAACCGCTGTGATGCCGAGCAAAAGAGCAAAATTGTTAGCATAGAGCCGAAAGGCGCGATCGAGCAGGGCGCCGAACGTCATCGCTTCAAAACGGGGCATGGCGGGCGAATCCATCAAGTGTTCTCCTAGCAGTTGTTACTCGTGAATTCGATCGGCCCTCACTGATCGACAAGATACGTTGGACTACTCGATTTGTGGCCGAGAACTCGAGACGCCGCCCGATGGTATCACAGACTCATTATGAGCGGAAAAAAAATTGCTATATTTGCCGATTCAGAACGATCTAATGACAATTCTATTCGAGGTGAACTTGGAGCTGATTTACTTAAAAGTCCGGATCGTCCAACTGCCGGACTGGCCGCCACCGGTCCATAGGCCGCGGACGGCGTCCTGGATAGCGGCTTCGAACATTTCCATCAGTCCGACCTTCTTCCCTTGCGCCAGTTCAGCCGACCAACTGCCGCTAAAATCGCCCTGCCGTCCTTCGGCGGAGGCTCGCCAAGTGCCGTTCACACCCGTCGTGTGCATCTCGGCCGACCAGCCCCCGCTCATAACGGTGGCGCCGCCGGCGTCCTTGAGGGTCCAGAAACCGCGCGCGGCGCGTGCCGTTGGGTTCGGCGCGACGGTGAAAGTGCCGACGAACGTCCGGCCGTCCTCGGTGCGCGCCGCCCACGACGATGACGCCGTTTCTTTTTCTCTAAACGTGTCTTTGACTTGGCTACTGACGACAACGTCGGCGCCGCGCACCCAGCCGACCTGCCCTTGTTTAGTCCGCACCATGTACCAGATTTCTTGGCCGACGCTTTCGATGATGGGCGTGAGCACTTCGCCTTGTTGAAGCCTACCGAGCGGTTCGCTTTCCGGATCCTGCCGCGCATAAAGCGGCACGTCATAGTCGCGCGCGGTCAACACCGGCGTCGACTCGCCGGCGTCCGCGCCGGCGCACACAAGAAGCACAAATAGTACGAGTGCGGAACGGCGCAGCGGGTTTAGCCAAGTATTCATGAATTTCTCCCTGGAAAAAATAGACTTCGAGCGCAAATCGATAGCTGGATTGAGTGATTCTAACCTATTTGCGTTGGCAGCGTCAGCACAAGTGGAGTAACCCTGTGGAGCGCATGAGGATATGGTTGCCCGTTCTGCCGTAGAAAAGCGAATTTGCGGGCAATCTGTAAAATGACCTACGTCAATTTTTGGGAGTAAAACTATTCATTCGATGACGAATTGGCGCGGCATGGCATTGGCAATTACCCATCGACAATCTGGTCTGCTTGCACGCACAGATTGCGACAAGCTGATCGTTGGGCAAATAAGTATCTTGCTGGACGCCGGCTATGCACGCTTCGCTCGTTCAACTCTTGGTCGTGAATTTGTTACTTCAGATCGTGGACGGACTGGCGTCCTATCACATCCTCGCTGCCGGTGTGCCGGAAGAAAATCCGGTAGTCGCTACGTTTATTACCAACTGGGGCGTGATGGGCGGGCTGCTTTACGGCAAGGTGCTCGGCTGCGCGCTGGTTATTCTGATTTTTTTACTGCGCCACAGGGTTGGTGTCGTCGCGACTCAAGGGTTGACCGTTCTTGCTTACGTGTACTCCTGCCTCGGCATTTTTCTGATGATGAAAATGTTCGTGCTGTTCGTCTGACCTGATCGATTCTTCGACGATCGCCTTGCGGCGGGCTCGTCGATATTCTATTCGAGATCGCCGGCGTGGGCGGAGTTTAGCTTCGGGATAACTGCTCCAACTCACGCGTTGGCGTGGGCTTCGATGGGCCGGCGCGCCGGGGCGTGGGCTTTTTCTTCGTCCTCTAGATCGAGCATGGCAAAATTGGCGACGATCAAACCCCCAATGCAGAGGCCGGCGGCTAATCCGAAGACGGTGGTCGAAAGTATTTCGAGATACGTACCATCCGCCCACGCGTCCAGTGCCGCAATCCAGGTGATCGGTAGAGCGAAGAGCGTGCCAACGATAATGCCTTGGATGAGATGTCGTTTCATGTTTCCTCCCAGTAATTCGATCTCGCCGTTACTAATCGCAAGCCTGGGGCCAATCGGTCGGCGGAAATAGTAGGGGAAAAATCACAACTTTCCAGTCGCTGAATTCCTATGTTGGAGAAAAGCGCTGGTGGCAATTCCAATTCGTGCGAAATAATCTTCGTAGCGACGATTGAAAATATCGCACCATGTTCTAAACCTTATGCGTGGTTCCAGCGTCAAACCAAGTATGTCGTCCTACGGCGACGGCGAGGATAGCGCGCTTACGATGACCTCCGTGACGTTTGATGCCGCGGCGATTCTTGCGGTCGTGCGTAAAATTCTTCTGGCGGTTCTGGCCCTCGGAATGGTGGGCAGCACGACGGAATTGATTTTGCTCGCGCACACCGAGGATTGGCGCCAGTGGATTCCATTGATCCTGCTCGCCGCGGCGTTGATCGCGCTGGCGTGGCATTGGTCGAGTCGCAGCGCCATGAGCACTCAAGCGCTGCGCTGGTTGATGCTGGCATTCGTGATTAGCGGTTTGGCCGGCGTCTACTTTCACTTTCAGGGAAGCGCCGAGTTCAAGCTGGAGTCGAACCCAAAACTGGACGGCATGGCGCTCTTCTGGGAAGCGATTCGCGGCAAAGCGCCGCCGCTGTTGGCGCCGGGCGCCATGGTTCAGCTCGGACTAATCGGATTGGTTTACACCTACAAACACCCGGCACTGGGCGGGTTGGAGAAAAGGGGAGAATGAATATGGTTCGAATGAAAATAACTTCACTTGCCCTTCTGGGCATCGTCGTATTCGCTCTTGCCACGGCCACTATCGTTCGCAGTCAAGTCGGGCAATCGCTGTTAGTCAATCCGGATCTGGCCCACGAGAAAGAGTTGCTTGCGTTGCCGCATATGAACTCCGCGATGGTTAAAAGTATTCTCGAACAGCGGCCGTTCCCGCGCATGGCGGATTTGAACGCGCTCTTGGCGAAATCGCTGAGCAAAGAGCAGCTTGCCGAGCTTTACGCCAAGATGTTCGTGCAGATCAATCTCAACACGGCGAGCCAGGAAGAGATCCTCATGATCCCCGGGGTCGGCAACCGCATGCTGCGCGAATTCCGCGAGTATCGTCCCTATAAAACCATGGCGCAGTTTCGTAAGGAGATCGGCAAATATGTTGACATCAAAGAAGTAGCGCGCTTGGAACAGTATGTGTTCGTGCCGGTGAGTCTCAATGGTGCCAGCGACGAAGACATACTCAGTATCCCCGGCACGGGCAAGCGCATGCTGCGCGAGTTCAAAGAGTATCGGCCCTACACGACTATCGAACAGTTTCGCAAAGAGATCGGCAAGTATGTGGATAAGAAAGAAGTGGCGCGGCTGGAGCGCTACGTGACCCTCAACTGAACATGCCGTCCGCCCAAGGTGAACTTCACCTTGGGTGGCACTTGTCCTCGGCGACGGCGCTCTTCTCACGCTCAACCTTGAATCAGCCCGCGGGATTCGTTGTGGATCTACCCGCTGCGTCAGCAAGATAAAATTCAGAATTTAAAAGTCGGCAAGCGCCACGCGTCATCGGCTGGACGCTAGCGAATGGCGCGTGATATAGCCTGGATGTCTTCCGCTTGTTTCTGCTGCCATGGATTCGCAAATAAATTCGCCGCTACCGAAGGACCGCGATACGGAGGCGATGGTAAAGCCCGCCAATGGCGCCGTAATAGACAAAGTCCGTTTGTGGCTTATAGGCTTCCTTGAGCTGAAAATATTCGAAGCGCTGCGCCACTCGGAGTATCGCCTGTTGTGGATCGGTAATGTGTTTTCCTCCATGGCGACCTGGATGGATCAGGTGACGCGCGGCTGGTTGATTTACGAGTTGACCAATTCCTCTTTCCAGTTAGGTCTCATCCGCGGTGTCCAGGCGCTGCCGATACTTCTGTTAGCGCCCATCGCTGGCAGCACGGCGGATCGTTACTCGCGCAAATCGCAAGTGATGGTCGCCTTGGTGGTCGATGCGTTTTTATACGGTCTGCTCGCCGTTATGATCTTCGCCCGCGCCATCGAACCGTGGCATGTCTATGTGACCGCGGTTTTGATGGCTTCGGTTTGGACTTTTCAGCAACCGTCGCGCGCTTCCATGGTTTCCGATTCCGTGCCGCCGGAATCGCTGACTAACGCCATCGGTCTTAACGCGATGATGTTCAATGTCGCGCGCATCACCGGCCCGGCCGTGGCCGGGCTGATCATCGCCGGCTGGAGCACTGGCGGCGCTTACGCCGTGCAGTCGGTGTTTTATGTCTTGGCGACGATCTGGACGATCAAATTGCGCGCCGAAACCCGTTCGTCCGGCGGCGCCCATGGCCACGGCGCCAATGGCGAAGGGTTTATTCAAAGCATCGTCAGCGGCTGGAAGTTCAGTTGGCAGAACCACGAGGTTCGTACCGGCCTGCTAGTCGTCACCTACGCGTCGTTCTTTATTATTCCTTTCAACACGCTTTTGCCGGTGTTCGCCCGCGATTTGCTGGGCGTGGGCGCCAAAGGACAAGGATTGCTTCTTACATCGATGGGCATCGGCGCTTTGGCCAGTTCGGTGTTGATCGCATCCCTCGGCGACCGCTTACCGCGTGGTATCCTGATGATTGGCGGTGTCGGCGTGTACGGTTTATTAGTTGTCGTGTTCGCCATGTCGACGTGGTTTCCGCTCTCGATGGCGCTGATGGCGATCATGGGTCTTTGCCACGTGGCGTCCCATGCACTGGTGCAGACCGTGATCCAAGCCTATTCGCCGCGCGAATTTCGCGGCCGAACCATGGCGCTGTTTCACCAGACCCACGTGATCTTGATGGCTGGCGGCATGGTTATCGGCGTGCTGGCATCGGCCGTCGGCGCGCCGGCGGCGACGGCGCTGATGAGTTTCATCGGTGCGTTGTGTCTTTTCGCTTTGTACGTGCTCAGCCCGCAGGCACGGAAGATTCGTTAGGGATGGGAAATTGGTGTGATGGTTTGTTGGTCAATGCTCCCCAGCCATAGCTCGGAGATTGTGCATGTGTGACTGCGATCAAGGTGTGACCCTTCCGGAACGAAGGCAAAGCAGTTGCGCCTTGAAGCTGCGAGTGGGGCAAACGGCTAATGAGATTCGCCGTGCACGGTTCAAATACAGCGCCGAGTGCCGAGCACAAGATGAAACACTCGCGCTGGTGCCTTCGTTTCTCCAGGCTCACACCTTGATCGATGCAATTCGGCTGTACTCTTAATCGGATTCAAACGTCGGATCACGAGATTTCGTTTATTGATAATTCCACGCTCGCTTTTCGCGCGCCCGTAGACGCTGATATTTCTCGCGTGTTATAGCCAATGTAGAATTACAACTGGCGTCGACGATACTCGGCGTTAGCGCGACTTTGGAGTTTTCCCTGAGTTTATTCCCTGGAGATAAGGAAAGTGTCAGCCCTGCGAACGAGCGCGACGACGCCGGCTCGTCGCCCGGATCAGCGCATTTTGTCGACAAACTTTTCCAACATCGCGCTGTGGAAGTTTTGCGCCAGCGCGAGTTTCGTCTGCTCTGGTTCGGCCATGTGTTCGCGTCCATGGCCTTTTGGATGGATCAGGTCACGCGTGGCTGGCTGATCTACGAATTGACCGATTCCACGGTGCAGTTGGGTTTGATCCGCGGCGTGCAAGCGATTCCGATTCTATTCCTGTCGCCGATCGCCGGCAGTGTCGCCGACCGCTATTCACGCAAGAATCAGATTCTCATCACCCAACTGGCGGACGGTTCAATGTTCGCTTTGCTGGCGCTGCTCATCTTTACCGGCGCCATCGAGCCGTGGCATGTTTACGTCACGGCTTTTGGCATGGCGGTAGCGCAGACCTTTCACCATCCGGCGCGCGCAGCGATCATCGCCGATATCGTGCCGGCGACTCACCTGACCAACGCCATCGGACTGGGCTCGATGGTCTTTAACGTCGCGCGCAGCCTTGGACCGGCGCTGGCGGGCGCCTTGATCACTATCTTTGGCTCGGGTGGGGCTTACGCGGCGCAAGCAGGCTTTTTTATTTTGGCAACCTACTGGACTTTTCGACTCAGCGATGTTGGACGGAGCGCCGCGAGCGCGCATGGTCACGCCGGTCGGCATGGGAGCCTGCGCCGCAGCATCGTCGAAGGCTGGCGCTTTAGCTGGCAAAACGAAACTGTGCGCGCGGCGCTGTTGATCGCGACGTTGGCCGCGCTGTTCATCGTGCCGTTCACGACGCTTCTGCCGGTCTTTGCCCGCGATATTCTCGGTGTCGGCGCCAGCGGTCAAGGTTTGCTGCTGACCGCGATGGGCATCGGCGCCCTCGGCAGTGCGGTGATGATCGCCGGTTTCGGCGAGCGTTTGGCGCGCGGCAAAATCATGCTTGGCGGTGTGGCGCTTTACGGAGTGGGAACTGCGGTGTTCGGCGCGTCGCCTTGGTTTCATTTCTCCATGCTTCTGATGATTGTCATCGGTTTCGCCAACGTCTGCTCCCATGCGCTGGTGCAAACGGTTCTGCAAACCTTCTCGCCGCCGGAATTTCGTGGCCGCACGATCGCGTTGTTTCATATGAGCCAAGTGGTGATGACCGTGGGCAGCATAATCATCGGCGCGTTAGCGGCGCTGTTGGGCGCTCAGGGGTCGGTGGTGCTGATGGGTAGCGCCGGCGCGCTGGCGATGCTGGGGCTGCACTTGTGCTTGCCGCGGACGTGGCATATTCGCTGAGGATCGATTCGAGGTTCGAGGATGGAAGATCAAGGATCGAAATCCACAGCGTCGGTGGAAATGGAAGCGCCGCTCGACCCTGAGCTATCGATCTGCGATGCGCATCATCACCTCTGGGAGCGGCCGCCGAAAGGTTATTTGCTTGACGACTTACTGCAAGATTTGCGCAGTGGTCACAACGTGGTTTCAACGGTAGCGGTTGAATGTCGCTACGCCTATCGCAAAGCCGGCCCCGAAGAGTTACGGCCAGTCGGTGAGACCGAATTTCTTGAGAGCATGACCCGCCGAGTCGCCGCTGATCCGACTATCAAGACGCGCATTGCGGCCGCCATCGTGGGTCACGCCAACCTGACATTGGGAGATGGGGTGGCAGCGGTCCTTGAAGAGCACATGACGGCGAGCCCAGGCCATTTTCGCGGCATACGCCACTCGACGATTTGGGACGCTAGCGACGCACTGCGTAGCGACGCGCATCAAGGACTTCTCACCGATAGCCATTTTCGCCGCGGCTTTGCCTGGCTGGGTAAACTTAATCTCAGTTTCGACGCCTGGCTCTATCATCCGCAGCTTCCGGAGCTTGCCGATTTGGCCCGAGTTTTCCCGGACGTGACGATCATTCTCAACCACATCGCCGCGCCGCTTGGCGTCGGACCCTATGCGGGCAAACGCGATGAAGTCTTCCAAGTCTGGAGTCGAGGCATCGCCGGCTTAGCCAGTTGTCCCAACGTCGTTGCAAAACTTGGTGGCGTGGGTTCGCTTCGTTCCGGTTTCGATTGGCATGAGCGCGCAGTGAAACCTTCGTCGGCGGAGCTTGCCGCGGCGTTGAGACCCTACTTCGAGTGGTGCATTGAAAATCTCGGCGCCGACCGTTGCATGTTCGAAAGCAATTTCCCGGTAGAGAAGCTCTCGACTTCCTACGTAAATCTTTGGAACAGTTTCAAACGGATCACCCAAGAATATTCTGCCGGTGAACGCGCGGCGCTGTTTCACGACACAGCGGCGCGGGTTTATCGGATCGGCTGATGCGGGTTGCTCATTGCCGCAGCGCGGGCAGAATCTCTTTGCCCCACAGATCGATCGCCTCGGGAACGTCCGGTCCGAGGGGAACGCCGATGGCGACTTCGCTGAAACCGTGGCGCGCCGCGAGGCTGAAAAGCTCGCGCAGCCGTTCGACGCATTGCTCCGGCGTGCCGGCGATGATCAAGCGATCGACGGCATCATCTGGAGTCAGCGCCGCCGCAACGTCGATGCCGCGATTCTCGCTGTAGGCTTGCCGCACCGCTTGAATCGCTTGCGGCTCGATGCCTTTGGCGATCAGTGCTTCATCCGGCCAGCCCGAAGCGATGTGAGAGACAAAACGCTTGGCGTGTTGGCGTGCGGCTTCGCTATTACCTGAAACCGATGCGTTCAGGAGCATGGTCTTGCGCAGCGGTGGCAGGGAACTGATCTCAGACCGAGCTGAATCGAGTCGCGCCAGCGACGCTTCCATGTCGCCGATACCGTAGAGCGTTTGTAAGATGACACCGTCGAAGTGGCGCGCGACGAGATCAAGCACGGCGGGTTTCAGCAAACTCGGTCCGTAATAGAGGTGGATCGGCGCCGCGATCTTAAAGCGCAGCGCGTAGTGTTCCGAATTCAAGTGAAAATAGTCGGCGAGGGTCGGTATATCGCGGCGGTCGAGCGTTTCGCCGGCGAAGAGTGTGCGCAATGCGACAGCCACTTCCGCCATGATTGTCAGCGGTTTGGTCCGCACCACATGCCGCGCCAGTATCGAGCGTGAGCCGGGGCCTAAGCCGAGGGAAATTTCTCGACCGTTGGCCAATTCGGACATAGTCGCGAACGCCATGGCGACGTCAATTGGATTACGAAAGTACGGTACCGCGACGGCGGTACCCAGCTTCACCGGCAGGCACGCTAAGATTGCGGCCGAGCTGGCGAGTACGCTGCGGTATTCCAGATTATCGTTGGTCCAAACTCGAGTGAAGCCGAACGGCCCCATGATTTGCAGCGCGCGCTCGGCGAGGCCGATGAGTTCGGGCAGTGTATAGCGGTTGAGCACGTGGAGCGGATAATGGATGCCGATCTCGCCGGCGAAATTTGCGGGAGAATTAGCCATACCCGTCCGGGTATCACGGCCGGTTTGGTGAAGTCAAAGGAATTAGAGTTGCTTCGTACTTGCACGCGGGCTCAATTTCGATTACGCGTCAACTGATTGCCAGAATTTTTTCGCCGGAGGACACGAACATGAATTCAGCCAATAATCAGCACGGCATCGTCAATGGTCTCGGCGCGCCGTGGCCGGAGGATTTGTCGCCGGCGTTCATTGATCAACTGCGTGGCCAAGGCGTCGTCGTCGTCGGCTGCACGGCCAATGAGACTTGGGACGATACCACTGAAAGCCTGGAAAACTTCGAGGCGGTGAAAGCGACTGTGCGCGCTCATCCCGATGCTTACCTACTGCGCAACGCGGCCGATCTTGATCGACCGGAGCATCGCGGCAAGATCGGTGTGTTGCTCGGCTTACAAAATCCCAAGGCGCTCAGCGATAGCGCGCGTTTGCTCGATGCGTTTTTCGATCTCGGCCTGCGCTGTCTGTCATTGGCCTTCAGCGAGAACAGCTATTACGGTTGCGGCCACGCTTGCGAGGTCGACACGGGGCTTACGTCGCTCGGCCGCCAAGCGATCAAACGCATGAATCAACTGGGGATCGTTGTCGATCTCTCCCATTCGGGCGACCGCACGGCGCTCGAAGCTTTGGAATTGTCCGACCAACCGGCGATCTTCAGCCACTCGACGAGCCGCAAGTTGTTCAACCGGCCGCGCAGCGCGCCTGATTCGTTAATCGTCGCAGCGGCGAAGGCAGGCGGCGTTATCTGCCAGGATGTGCGCGCTAACACGACGGTCGCTGAATATGTCGACTGGGTCGACTACTGTATTCAACTCGTCGGTGTCGATCACGTCGGTGTATCGGCGCAGGATGACTTTCACCGCTCGCATAAAGATACGCTGCGTGTCGCTGCCTATGTGCCGACCTATGCGGCGGAGTTGAAAAAACGCGATTGGAGCGATGATCGCGTCCACCGGCGCGGCGGCATCGGCGTCAAATTACTCGATCGGGAAAATTTACCGGCGGAGCTACAGCGGCGAAATTATTCTGCAGCTGACATGGGTAAAATCCTCGGCGGTAATTTGCTCCGAGTGCTGCGCCAGGTGCTGCCAAAATCAAATTCGAATTAACCCCGCATGTTGGGGAGGAAATATTTAAATGGGGTTGCCAACTTGATGATTGAGAGTCGTATTTTTGACTTACGCCCGGGTCAATTGGCGATACTTGATGCGATGCGGCTGCGCCGCATCGGCACCGAGGCGAGCCTTGCGATCGGCTTCGTATTCCGAGTAGTTGCCGTCGAACCAGACCACTTTACTGTCGCCTTCGAAGGCGAGGATATGAGTCGCGACGCGGTCGAGAAACCAGCGGTCGTGCGAGATCACCACCGCGCAGCCGGCGAAATTTTCCAATGCTTCTTCGAGGGCGCGCAGGGTGTTGACGTCTAAGTCGTTGGTCGGTTCGTCGAGCAGGATGACGTTGGCGCCTTCCTTCAACATTTTTGCCAAATGGACTCGGTTGCGTTCGCCACCGGATAGCGCGCCGACTTTCTTTTGCTGATCGGTGCCGGAAAAATTGAAGCGCGCGACGTAGGCCCGCGAGTTAACTTCGCGCGTGCCAATTTTTAACAAATCCGCGCCGCCGGAAATTTCTTCCCAGATGTTTTTTTGCGCATCGAGGGTGCGGCTCTGATCGACGTAGGCGAGGGCGACGGTTTCACCGATGCGGATGGTGCCGCTATCGGGTTTATCCTGACCCGTGATCATGCGAAATAACGTCGTCTTGCCGGCGCCATTGGGACCGATGACGCCGACGATGCCGCCAGGCGGCAGCTTGAACGTCATGTCGTCGACGAGCATGCGCTCGCCGTAGGCTTTGGTCACGCTGTCCGCTTCGATGACGACATTGCCCAGGCGCGGTCCGGGTGGAATGGGAATCTCCAAATCTTCGCGCCGCTTTTGGGACTCCTGGTCAAGCAACGATTCGTACGCCGTGATGCGCGCCTTGCCTTTGGCGCGGCGCGCCGACGGCGTCATGCGAATCCATTCCAGCTCGCGTTGCAGCGTTTTCTGCCGTTCGCTTTCGGATTTTTCCTGTTGGCGCAGCCGCTCCTGCTTTTGCTCCAGCCAGGAAGAGTAGTTGCCTTTGAACGGAATGCCTTGGCCGCGATCGAGTTCTAAAATCCAGCCGGCGACGTTGTCGAGAAAATAGCGATCATGGGTCACGGCGATGATCGTGCCCGGATAACTTTGCAAATGATGTTCGAGCCACGCCACCGATTCGGCGTCGAGATGATTGGTCGGCTCGTCGAGCAAAAGAATATCGGGCTTTTGCAATAGCAGGCGGCACAGCGCGACGCGGCGCCGCTCGCCGCCGGATAAAATTTTCACCGGCGTCTCCGAAGGCGGACAGCGCAGCGCATCCAGCGCCATCTCCAGACGCGCATCGAGATCCCAAGCGTCCTGCTGATCGAGCTTCTCCTGAACCTCGCCTTGTCGCTCAAGCAGCTTATTCATGTCGCCGTCGGACATCGCTTCGGCGAACTTGGCGTTGATCTCTTCGAACTCTTTGAGCAGGTGGATCGTTTCCTGCACCGCTTCTTGGACCACTTCGCGCACCGTGCGTGCGTCGTCGATCAGCGGTTCCTGCTCCAGATAGCCAACCGTATAACCCGGCGAGAGCATCGCCTCGCCGTTAAACTCTTTGTCAACGCCCGCCATGATGCGCAAGAGCGACGACTTGCCCGAACCGTTGAGCCCGATCACGCCGATCTTGGCGCCATAGAAATAGGAAAGATAAATGTCCTTGAGCACGGCGCGCTTGTCGTAATTCCTGCCGACGCCGACCATCGAATAAATAACTTTGTTGGGTTCAGTTGCCATGGGTTGAAACGTTTACCTCGGAATTAATTTCTTTCGCGCTAGCCTGTCAGGTTCGATCGGCCACTGCAAGCAAGGCCGTCGAGTGGCCGTGTAAGCAAATTGCCCAAAACTCGAGGTTCGAATCGTGGCGTGGACGAACCGGAAATGAAAGATTCACCGTCCGACCGATGGTGACGCCGCAAACTTGACGCTTGGACATTCAGATTAAACTTCGGGGTACTGAGGAGGCTGCTATTTGTTGACCCGAATGAACATATAAGGCTCGATGACAGGAATGTTGAAAATCAGATCCCATTCAGTTGAGCAGTGCTCACACGGGTCGCCCCGGGATGTAAACCAAAGTCGTGCTTCATGGTACGAAAGCGAAATACACGCGTCGCTATCGCCAACCCAATAGTGATCATAGTTCGCATCCAATTTGATAAAGTGAAGCCGCGATGGCCCCCCTCCAAGGCGAGACCCCAATGAGCGGAGCAAGCGGACCTGGCGGACATACAAATTAAGAAAGGCGTTTGAATCGTAGAGCGGAATCATCGCCTTCTTAATTTGGCCCCAAATAGCGAAATCGCTGTACGGCCGCACGCGATATCCCTGCGGCGCATAGAGATCGACGTCATTGGCAAAATGAAGCAGAATATAGCCGCCTGGTTTGACCACACGGCGCATCTCTAGCAAAGCCTTTTCAGGGTTTGGAATATGTTCGAGCACTCGGAATGTCCAGAGCGCGTCGAAGCTATTGTCTGGAAACGGCATGTTGGTCGCGGATGCTTCGACGAAAGGTTTGTGAAAAAACCGCCGAGCTGACTTGGAAATCTCGAGCGCCGTGTAATCGTCGACGATATCCTGGAGAAGACCGCTCCCTGCACCTACTTCCAATACTTTCTTGTTTTTTAGGCCATACTTGTCGACGAAATCCGCGGCGATTTTGGGACTACTCGTAATCAGCGTCGCGCGCTCGGCGGAGTCCTTGTAGATCTCGTCCTTGCCGGTCTGAGGATCGCTGGAATACGCCTTGTCGTAAAAACTCCGCGACGCTGGTTGAAACGATTGGTCGCCTTGCGGATCGACGCTCCACGGAAACATGAACGCCGTTGCCATCATTGTGGCAAGTAAAAGAGAGCAATATCCAATAATCAAAATCCGCCGTATCGGTTTCATTCAGTTTTCTCGGTGGCTTGGAAAATTCGGGCGCCCGACGGTGCACGGCCTAATTCTTTGGCGCTTGAGCCTAAGCGTCGATAGCGCCAGGATATCCTCTACCGGATCAGTGATTGTGCTGTGCCGGAGTCGATCTCGTTTTCATGCCGTGTGCCGTGACTCTTGAAGCTTTGTGTTGCCCTACGAATCTGCATCAATTGTGGATCGTTTGGACCGCGCGGTAAAACATGCAGGTCATTATACCAAAAGGCACGGCAATTGTGTTTTTATTTTAACCGCTCATCGAGCCCAAGAATCCCCAGAGCAAAAAATATTGGCAGTATTAAACCTCACACCATCGTCGAAGATGCAATGTCGATGCGCGCGCGGTGGCGTGTCGTGCGCGTTGATAAAGATGCTAGCGAAGCCGCGAACAGATTCGAGGCTAGAACTTAATTCCCAGCAGTGTGAAGAGCGCCGCTTCCGGCCAGGCGAGGTGCATCAGCTGGTCGAACATACCCCAGACAAATAAAAACGTCAGCCCGGCGATGATTAAGCCGGAGAGCTTGTGCGCTTGAGCTTCGTAGACCAAATAGAAAAATACAAAAATCGGGATCGATACTAGAAATCCAAAAAACCAGATGCCGAAGGCGAAAGCGAATATCCAGCGTGCAGTTTTGACCGTATGCCGGAACATTTCCTCTGGGGATATACTCTGATCAACCGGAATATCGAGGACTCCGGCATAGGGCGTCGCTTCGCCTTGCTCGGTAGTTGCACCGGCGCCGCGCCAATCCGTAAGCAGCTGGCGCACGGCGAGAGCCAAAGCGGGTATGCCGATCGCCCACGGGAAAAGTCGCGTGTCCCAGTCCAAGCGCAACGCGGTGCCGACCAATAGCGCAATGACTGCGGTAAAAAAAAGTGACAGCCAAAATGACGGATCAAGATTTTTACGGGACGCTTCAGCTCATGCTTGTGCCTTCGCTTTAGAGTGGCGCCTGACCGCGTGGACTATGGTCCAGACGGTTAAACCGAATATTATGATCACGATGGGCCGTGTCAGCCAGGAGAACCCGTAGAGTTTGATGGTCAGGAAAAAATAAGTCTCGGCGAGCCGCTGCAGTACCATGCCCACGATCAAAGGCGGTCTAGGCCAACCGAACCTTTTCATACAAACACCGATGACGGAGAATCCGAGCAGAGCGACGAGGTCGCCCCAATCGGCGGTGGACTGATACGCGGCGAGAAAAATCAGCACGATGAGCACGGGAAACAAATAGTGCACCGGCAGCTTGGTGATTCCCGCCAATTGCTTGGTAAACGCAAAGCAGAGACCGGTGGCCATCAAGTTGGCCAATACCAAGCTCCAAACTATTACTAAGGTCAAATTGAGGTGGTCGGTGAGCATCTTTGGGCCCGGCGTCAAACCCAGCAGCAGCATCGCCGCCATGATCAACGACATCGTAGCGCTCCCGGGTATGCCGAAAGCCAAGGTGAGACACCAGTCTCCCGCGTCGCTCGCGTTATTGGCCGCCTCGGGCGCGATCACGCCGCGAACGTCGCCCTTACCAAAGTTTTCCTTATCCTTCCCCGACTGAACCGCATGGCCGTAAGCCAGCCAGATCGCCGAGCTGCTGCCTATGCCAGGCAATATCCCAATCCAACTGCCGATGAAGCTGGAGCGAACCAGCAACCACCAGTTGCGCGGCAACGTCTTTGACACCTTGCCATTTGGTTGAGATGCTCGTTATCGGCGCAGCGGCGGCGATTCTTGTTCCCGTTGCGCCGAGCGTCATATCGATCAGCTCAGGAATCGCGAAGACGCCGAGCGCGATGGGAATCAACGGAATGCCGTCTGAAAGATAGAGTTGATCGAACGTCCATCTTTGCACGCCGGTTTGAGGAGCGTCACCGATCATACCGATCAGCAGCCCCAGCCCGCCCACGATTAATCCCTTCACCGGAGCGCCGCCGGTAAGGAGCGCGATCATGACAATGGCTAGAATCGCGGTCATGAAAAACTCTGGATTGCCAAATGTCAGGATCAAGGGGCGAATCATGGGTATGGTGGCCAGAACGGTGAAGGCACCGATCAGGCCGCCGATACCGGAGGAAAGGAAAGACGCGCCCATGGCGCGCTCGGCTTCGCCCTTTTTGGCCATCGGAAAGCCGTCCATCACGGTGGCGGTCGCCGAGGTGGAACCGGGAATTCCGAATAGGATAGCCGGAATGGTGTCCGCGGTATTGCCGATGGCGTGAATGCCGACGATCAACACGAGAGCGCTGGCGGGATCCATCTTGACTATGAAGGGAAGGAGAATCGCCAGCGTCGTCCGTCCACCAATCCCTGGAACAAAACCGATCACGCTGCCTAACAGGACGCCGCCCAAAAGCCACGCCATGCGGCTTAAGGTAAAGATTTCTCCCGTAGCGGTTACGATGGCGTCAAGCAATGGGTATCTCCCCGATGTTTCTCAAATTGCTGAATACGAAAAACCCCCATGGCCGGGGGTTCTTCGATGCAACGAAACGAATCGCTACTCGCTATTGTAAGATTTTGCGAAAAAAGCCCATCGCCGATTCATTGTGGACCAGCGCGTCTACTTTCTTGTTCAGATCCTCGCCGCGAATGAGCTCATCGTTCCAACCCAGTTTGTCGACGTCTTGTTGGAAGTCTTTGTCTTTGAACATGGCGGCAAACGCATCGCGCAGGATTTTAGCCCGGTCAGCAGGAACCCCCGGCGGCATTGCAAAAGTCCGTCCCTGCACGGAGTACATCGCTTCTAACAGGGGCTTCTTATCCGCTGGAGCGATTTCTTCAAGGGTCGGCACGTTCGGCAGCCGCGAATCACGTTGGGGCGAAGTGACGGCCAAAACCTTGATAAAGTTTTTTTCCACCCAGTTGCTTCTGGTTGCAAACAGCGATCCGCGCGCATGAGCACGCCCGTCGAGTGCGCCGCGCTCTATGTCGAGCAATATTTCCGCCGTTCCGGGATAGCCGTAAACGACTTCGACGTCGATGCCTAAGATCGCCTCCATGGCCATGGGAACGACATTGGAGTTGTGCTCCTTCGCCTGGGCGCCGAACTTGGGCTTCTTGCCCTCCTTGTTGGCTTTCTTGATCGCTTCGATGCTGGTAAACGGCGTCTCGCTTCTGACGTAGACGAAGTTGCCTTCCGAGGCGATTTGACCCAGGTAGGTGAATTTCTCCAGTTCGAATTTGATGGCCGAGTCCTTCAACGCGGTGCGGAACGTCAAGCCGGTCGCCATGGTGCCGATCGCAGTACCATCCTTGGGCGACTTGTTGTAAAGATTGTTGGCGGCGATCAGGCCGGCGGCCCCGGCTACGTTGCTAACGACTATCTTGGGATTTCCAGGGATGTACTTGCTGAAATGGCGCGACAGCAGCCGCGCCAAACTGTCAGTTCCTCCACCCGGAGAAGAGCCCGCGATGATCGTGATGGTTTGCCCCTTGAAGGGACTATCGCCGGACTGCGCCCCAGCCGGCTGGAGCGAAAAAGCCAGCGTCAGAAAATAACGCCAGCGCAGAAAAGATACCGTTCCGAAATGTTTTTGATTCCACTTCTTATCTCCTTTATGTTTGGCGACTGTCAGTTAACGTCGCCTTGTTATTAGTAACCCCACTTTTGTGCTATAGCAGCGACTCTCTGATATTCTTCCTTCAACTCTTCTTGTTCCATCAGTTCTTTGTAGGCTTCCGCAACCAAGTCTTGCGCGCACACGTCCTTGATCGACGGAACTTCATAGTTAAGCTCGCCGAGCTTCTCTTCTTCGGCCAGCATGTCCTCAAATCCCGTGGCGAGCCCGTCAATGGGAAACGGCATCGCCTCTAAATCCACCGGCGCGGCGCTGGAAATTTTGATCTTTCGTTCTTCCGGGTCGGCGCTGGCGTAGCGCAGTCGCTTCTCCAGCTGGCGAATATACTCAAAATTCTTCGGCATGTCGCGGCAAAACCAATAAGAACGGATCATGCCTTTGAGAAAGCTCTTTACCAGATCGGGGCGTTCCTCGAGGATGCGGCCGGTGGCGGCGATGATCCGTTCCGGGCGCCCATTAGGATATTGGTCCGCAGGTTTGACCAAGGCGTTGCAGCCTTCCTTGATCAGTATTTCCGCGTGCCACGGCTTACAAGGGATGCAGTCAACTTGGCCGCTTCTGAGCGCCGGCAAATGGACGGGATGGAACATGCCCCTGACCCATTCGACATCTTTTTCCAAATCCAAGCCGGCCTTGCGCAGCTGGATCTGAATCGCCCAGTGGCGGATGCTGTTGAAATCGCTAATGCCAACTCGTTTCCCCTTTAGATCTTTCAGCGTCTTGATATGCGGCGCGCCGACCCAGACGTTGGTGTGCTGGTTGCGCCAGCCGCATAAGATGTAGAGGTCGGCGCCGCGCGAGCGTTGGTAAAAGACCGTTCGCGACTGCACGTCCAGCGCGATGTCCACCGACTGTTCTTTCATCGCCTGGGAGATCCCGAGCTTCTCCAGACCGAAGGGCACCATCGCTTGCCGCAGGATTTCGTAGCCAGGTTCACCGTCGTCTGATTTAAGTCCCGCATCGTAGAAAAAACCCATCTCATGAGCCGACACGACCGGAAAGAGATGAAGCACGTGATAACAGGTCGGAGCGATTCTTAGTTTGCCGTTTAACAAGACGTATCTCCCGAGATTATATTCAGCGTCGCTTCGCGACTACGCGACGCGCAACATCCATTCTTATCGGAGGCGTCGGCATATTGTCAATTCGTGACCGTGGTTTCACCGAGGCGATTAGCAAATTGTCACCGGTGTGTCGCAGAGCGATTGGTTTTTAGGCGAGAATCGATCGCATTGTAGCTCGTTCTTGTAATTTCTCCTTGGCGCTACCGCCGCTGCATCGCAGAGTGTAGCTCGATGGGCGCAATCGCACCGAGGAGAGGAATTCATGAGCCGCGAGAAGCTCGCGAGCATGTGCCAGCCTCTATTCGAATGTGGTTCTTGACCACTAAAAAAGAGGGCGACCGGATGGTCGCCCCTTGCGTTGAACTATTTCTAGGTATGTGTGGGCTACGCCTTCCCCGCCTCCTTCAACGCCCGCAGCACATTCTCCGGACTCAACGGCAATGTTTTGATGCGCACGCCGGTGGCGTTAAAGATCGCGTTGGCGATGCACGCCATGGGTGGAACGCAGGCGATTTCGCCGGCGCCTTTTGCGCCATAGGGGCCGGCGCCGGGGTAGCCTTCGACAAGAGTCGTTTCGATGCGCGGCATCATGTTGATGGTCGGCATCAGATAGTCGACGAAAGATGGATTCATCGTCCGGCCGTCTTTGTCGAAGACGACTTGTTCGCAGAGCGCTTGGCCGATGCTCATGGCGGCGGCGCCTTCGATTTGACCTTCGGCGGCTGCTCGATGGATCGGCTGGCCGATATCGTGGACGGCAACGTATTTCAATATTTTCACGTTGCCAGTCATGGTGTCGACTTCGACGATACAGGCGTGAGTCGTGAACGGCTGCGAGCTGCCATGGGCTTTTTCTTCGGCCACCAGCTGCAAGTTGTCGCAATAGCCGCGGCCGATGACTTCGCCGATGACGTTGTGCGCGTCGGTAGCGACGGTGGCTAAAGCCACGCTCTTTGCCGGCGTGCCTTTGACCCGGATTTGCTTGTCAATGATCTCCAAATCGTCCGGGCTCGCTTCCAGTTTTCCGGCGGCCATTTTGAAAAGCTGGTTGCGCGCGTCGATGGCTGCGAGTCGAGATGCGCCGCCGGAGACCAGGATGCCACGGCTGCCGACCGTGCCGGCGTCCCACGGGCTCGCGTCGGTGTCGACGTTGAGCACGGTGACATCGCTCACCGGAATGCCAAGCTCCTCGGCGACAATCATGGGAATACCGAAACCGGGAATGGTGCCCATGTCGATCTTGCCGATGTGCACCGTCACCGAGCCGTCTTCGTTGACTTTCACAATGGCGCCGCCGCCGGGACCGGCGCTTTCGATCCAAGAGCCCGTGGCGATGCCGATGCCCTGGTTTTTTTCCAGCTTTACCTTGCCCCAGCCGATGTTTTCCTTCGCGATACGAATCGTTTCACCCAGCGAAACATCGCGGAGCTTGGCCACGCCGACGATTTTGTCGCCGGCTTTGGGTGTGTTCTTTAGCCTAAACTCCGTCGGGTCCATGCCGAGTTTAGCGGCGATGGAATCCATATGTGATTCTACTGCGAAAGCCGCTTGCGGGCCGCCGGGGCCGCGCACCGGTCCGCAGACCTGTTTGTTTGTGTAGACAGTGTAGCCTTCGATGTGGCAGTTGGGTATCAAGTACCAGCCGCCGAGCATGTTGGTGCAGCGGCCCCCGGCCTGGACGCCAAAGCCCGAGTAACCGCCGGCGTCGTAAAAAACTTTGCCGGTGCGCGCGACGAGGGTGCCGTCTTTTTTCACGCCGGTTTTGATGTACATGCGGGCGCCGGCACGGATGGTCGTCGAAATCGTTTCCTCGGCCTTGTCGAGGACGATCATCACCGGCCGCTTGGCTTTGATCGCCAAGAGACCGCAGATCGGCTCGACGGCCCCGCCGGAGGTGATACCGCTGCCTTTGCCGCCGAAACCGCCGCCCAAGCCGGCGGAGATCACGCGCACATTGTTGAGCGGTAGACCGAGCATTTTTGCGGTTTCTTGGCGCACTGGGAACGGCGCTTGGGCGTTAGCCCACACGGTGAGCCGGCCGTTGGGCTCCATCTGCGCCGCCGCGATGCGCGGCTCCAGATACTGCGGGTGGATCATTTTCGTCTCGTAAACTTCGTCGACTACGAGATCGGCTTCGGCCATCGCTTTGTCGGCATCGCCGACATGGACGACGGCGTGGCCGCAGATATTTTTAAGTTTGCCGTCGGCTGGAATTGTTTTCGGCAGCGGCATGTCGTCGTGCAGCGTCGGCGCGTCCGGCTTGGTCGCTTCTTCGGGGTCGATTGCCACCGGCAACGGCTCGTAGACGACTTTGATTTTTTTCAATGCTTGTTTGGCGATGGCCGGCGTGTCGGCGGCAACGGCGGCGACTGGATCGCCCATGAAACGAACTTTGCCGCGCGCGAGAATATGGCGGTCGATGTAGCTGCGGCCGTAGCGCACGTTCGGGGCGTCGTCGGCGGTGACGACGGCGTGCACGCCGGGGATTTTTTTGGCTTCGCTGGTGTCGATGCTGACGATCTTGGCGTGGGCGTATTGGCTGCGCAGGATGGCGCCGTGCAGTTGGTCTTTCAACATCAGATCGATGCCGTAAACGCCCTTGCCGACGACGCGGTCGATACCGCCCATGCGGGCCGGGCTCGAACCGATGATTTTGAGTTCTGCTTTGGCCATGGCTTAAGCCCTCCCTGCGATGCGATCGGCGGCGAGATGAATCGCGTCGACGATTTTGTTGTAACCGGTGCAGCGGCAGATGTTGCCGGACACCGCTTCTTCGATATCTTCCGCCGTGGGTTTCTTGGTGCGGTCGAGCAGTGCCTTCACTGACATGATGAAACCTGGCGTGCAGTAGCCGCATTGCACCGCGCCGGTGTCGACGAAGGCTTGCTGCACGGGGTGGAGCTTGTCGCCGTCGGCGAGGCCTTCGATGGTAATGATCTCAGCGCCGTTGGCATCGGCGGCCATGGTCACGCAAGTATTGATCGGTTTGCCGTTGTAAATCACCGTGCAGGCGCCGCACTCGCCGGTGTTGCAGCAAAGCTTGCTGCCTTTCATTTCCAACGTGTCGCGGATAAATTCCAACAGCGATGTCGACGCGTCGGCGCTGGCGCTGACCGCTTTACCATTAATTATTGTATTGATCGTGACGCTCATTACGCTACCTCCTTGCCGGTGGCGGCCTTCCAGGTTTGTTCCAGACCGCGGCGGGTCAGTGCTTCGACGATCCAGCGGCGATTCTCGGCGCTGCTACGCTGATCGCTGATCGGGCTGGCTTCGCTGGCCGCCAGGAGGCCGGCTTCTTTAACCAGCGCCGCGGTAAGCGATTTACCGCGCAGCAGCGCTTCGGTCTTCGGGGCGCGTAGCGGTGTCGGCGCGACTGCGCCTAGACCGATGCGGACATCTTGAATAGTATTTTTGCCAGCGTCCGGCGTGAGCATGACCGCGACGCCCACCATGGCAATATCCATGGCGCCGCGCACGGCGTGTTTCAGGTAAACGCCTTTGCTGCCCGCCGGCGGGATCGGCACTTCGATCTCCGTCAACAAACCCTTGGCGCCGGCCGCGCTCTTGCCCGGCCCCTGAAAAAAGGTGCTGAACGGTTCGCTGCGCTCGCCGTCGGAGAAGGCGAGAATCGCTTTGGCATCGAGCACCAACAGCGGCGTCAAGGTTTCGCCCGAGGGTGAAGCGCGGCAGATGTTGCCGCCGATGGTCGCCGTGTTGCGCACTTGCAAGGAAGCGAACTGATGCGCCGATTCCCAGAGCACCGGTAATTTGTCGCGCAGGAGTGCGCTGGTCTCGAGCTCACGGATCGTCGTCAGCGCGCCGATGCGCAGGCTCGCGCCATTATCTTTAATGCCGGTCAGACCGGGAATCTTCTTGATGTTTACCAGCGAGCCTGGTTCTTCCTTGAATTTTATGTCGACCATAACGTCGGTGCCGCCGGCGATGACCTTGGCTTCGGCGCCATGCTTGGCCAGCAGCGACAATGCGTCGCCGACGGTTTTTGGTTCAAAATATTCCATGGTATTGCCTCTTTGTGGATTATTGTTGAAATTGTGTCTTAGCCCAAGTCGCGTGATATTGGCAAGGGCAGCAAGATGATTTGATCGACAATTCCGCCGTTGATCGCTTACCGTCAGCGATCGTTGCCGCACGTAAATCGCGGCTTCGTTCGCTCAGCAGGATTTTATCGCATGAAACAAAATATTTTCTTCGCTCCAGGCCGGTTGCTTGAACTTGTCAGCCGTAGCGTGACAGGGTTCGCCGCGGCGATGGTAAAGGAGAAGACTGGGACAGGTTCCGCCAATGTCCCTCAGAGATTGAAAATAGTTATCGCCGGCGCCGGCAAGTCGGGAACGACCGCTTTGTACTACGCACTCAAACAGTCTCTGCCAAAGGATTATGTCTATAAGTTCGAGCCGGTACAGTATGTGCCGAAACGAGCCGGCGAAGGAGTACTCGCCAAGGTTATCATCTCGAAGGTCAAACGGCCGGAAGATTTTGATCGCTTCGATAAGCGAATTTACCTCATTCGTGACCCCCGCGATATTGTCGTCAGTGATCTTCTTTACCGCCTTTTCAACCTGAACGATCCCGTGGATCGCGAAAAGCTCGACCATTTTTTGAGCGGGGTCGAGCAAAAGCGCCGTGACCCGTCATCTATTTCCCTCTTGGAGTTGCAGAGCCGATTGTTTCAATTATTTGGTACCATCGGCGTTGACAGACATAGTTCTTTCCTCTCGACGGGCGCGTTTTGGTCAGGCAATCCGAATTATTTCGTTTATAAATACGAGGATTTGATAGCTGAACGGTTTGACCAATTGGAGCAGTACCTGGGTTTTAGAATCAACTTCAGCGGCGAGGTGGATGCCAGACATCGACGGGTGGAACGCACCAAAGAAGCCGGCGGCTGGCGCGATTGGTTTACTCCGGTCGACGTCGAATTCTATCGCCCATTGTTTCAAGAGTTTCTCGTTAAATACGATTACGAACTGGACTGGACATTAAATCCCAACCCGAGGATTGCGGCGGAACATTCGACGCTCTATGTGGATAAAATGCTCGAACTAGGCCTAGCCGCCCGCCGCAAACGGAGATCGGGACTGCGCGGAAAGTTCAAAGCCTGGCGGCGTTCGCTGGGGCAACTCTTGATTGCTTCGAGTGATGCACTGTTCGCCAGCGGGTTATTTTCGCATGTTGCTCTCGGCTAAAGGTTTCCGGTTCATTGGCGCTACGGCGTGTGTCCAGCTCCCGTGCAGCGGATCCTGCCTTGACCCTCCGGCGCCATCGTCATATACGAAACTACTGGGAAAACATGCGTCCAAGATGCGAGTTACTCTCTGCGCTTGGTGCTAAAGAGGAGTATTTCGTCGATGCGACTGCCACACCGCGACCCGATTCAATTGGGGGCGACAGCTTATGAAATGTTTCAGGCAAAGGAAGGGATTCCTTCCGTCACGGGATTTTTTATTGAAGATCTGATGGACGTCGAGGTCAAACCATGGGCGCGCATGGGAGTGTTGGGTTCCTATCTGAATATGGGCGAGCAACAAGAGCACGATGCTTATATCTGCGAAATTCCAGCCGGCAAACAGACCGAGCCGCAGCATCATATGTTCGAGACGCTGGTCTACATTCACAAAGGGCGCGGCGCGACGACGGTTTGGTTCGAGGGCGATGCCAAACAGACTTTTGAGTGGGCGGCGGGGGCGATCTTCGCGATTCCATTAAATGTCTCCTACCAGCACTTCAACGCATCCAACGAGCCGGTGCGCTTTCTCGCCGGAACCAATGCGCCCCATGTGATCAATCTGTTTCACAACGAAGATTTTATTTTCCGCAATCCGTTTCAGTTTCGCGACCGCTTCCGGCCCGACCGGGAGTTTTTCAACGAGAACAAGAAACTGACCGTGCGCTCGTGGGAGTCCAATTTAGTTCCCGACATCAACGAATTTCCGCTCGACGATTATCCGATGAAAGGCAAGGGCGTGAAGATCATGCGCTTCGGTCTTGGCCGGCACGACCTACGGTTGCCATGTGCAGGAATTCCCCGCGGGGAGCCGCAGCCTGTTTCACCGCCATGGCCCCGGCGCGATCGTTTGCGTCACTCAAGGCACTGGCTTCGCGATGGTCTGGCGCGAAGGCGAGCAGCGTGTCCGCTTTGAAATCAAACCGGGCTCGATCTATTCGCCGGGCGATCTGATGTACCACGGCCATTTCAACACCGGCCATTCAACCTTGCGCCACTTCGCCATGCGCGGGCGCAGCCCAAAGTTTAGCCAGGACCGTTTCCGAACGAAACTGCATGAGATGATCCCGCTCGACGAAGAGCCGCCGGAGATTCATCCGATGTATTTGGAGGAGTTGAAACGGAACGGTGTGAAGTCGGAGATCTCGGTTGTGGAAGAATAGGTGTTAGCCGCAAAGAGCGCAAAGGGCGGAAAAAAAATTCAAGGAGTTTTCATGAGTGAGCTTGCCTACACAGACTTTCGCAGCTTCATCGAAGAGGCGAAGAAGATCAGCGATTTTCGGATCATTGAAGGGGCGGATTGGGATGCCGAGATCGGCGCGTTGGTCGAGTCGACCGCCGAGCTTGGTGCCGCAGCCGCCGATGTTGATTTTCGACAAGGTCAAAGGCTATCCGGCCGGCTATCGCGTTTGCAGTTTGCCTTATGCGGCTTACCGGCGCGTCGCGCTGGCGCTCGGCTTGCCGACCGACAAACCGAAGCTGGAAATTCTTCGGCTCGCCGCGCGCAAAATCAAAAATGTTCAGCCGATTGCGCCTAAGGAAGTGGGCACATCGCCGCTATTTGAAAACAAGCTGACCGGCAACGATGTCAATTTGCTCAAATTTCCCGCGCTGCGATTTCACGAGAACGACGGCGGACGCTACTTCGGTCCGGGCGGCGGTTTGATCAATCGCGATCCCGACAGCGGCTATGTCAACACCGGCACATACCGGATGCAGTTGCACGACAAGAACACGCTCGGTCTGTGGATGAGCCCCGGACAAAACGGCCGGCAGATTTGCGCCAAGTATTGGGAGCAGGGCAAGAGCTGCCCGGTGGTGGCGAGTTACGGCCAGCACCCGATGGTGTTCATGCCGTCGTACACGAAGTTTCCCTACGGCCGTTCCGAGATGGAAATCTCCGGCGGATTGATGGGGCGGGCGCTGGAAGTATTGCGCGGGCCGATCACCGGCTTGCCGATCCCCGCGTCTTCCGAGATCGCCATCGAAGGCGAGATTCCACCGCCGTCGGAGGAGTCGCGCGCCGAAGGTCCGTTCGGCGAGTGGCCGGGCTACTATTCCGGCGGTACGACTGGAACCGGCGAGAACCAGCCGATCATTCGTATCAAAGCGATTTATCATCGCGACGATCCGATCCTCGAAGACGAAGCGCCGCTGTGGCCGGGCGCGGTGAAAATGGATCTGCATATTTCCGCGGGCGTGTTGTGGGATCAGTTGGAGAGCGCGGGCATTCAAGACATCGCCGGCGTCTATAATCATACTTCTTATATGACTGTCGTTTCGATCAAGCAAAAATATGCCGGCCATGCCAAGCAGGCGGGCCAAGCGGCACTCAGCTGTGCGGCGGCCAATCGCAACGGGCGCTACGTGGTTGTAGTCGATGACGACATCGATCCTACCAATATGAAAGAAGTGCTGTGGGCGATGATGACGCGGGTCGATCCGCCGACCAATATCGATATCATCGACGGTTGCTGGAGCACGCCGCTCGATCCGCGCATGCCGCCGGAGAAAAGAGAAAACAAAGATCACACCAACGGGCGGGCGATCTTCTATGCGGTACGGCCGTTCCCGTGGATAGATAAATTTCCCAAGGTGAGTCGGTCCAGCCGCGAGCTGCGCGAGAAGACGATCGCGAAGTTTAAAGGCGTGATTCCGTTTCCGGGGGTGTGAGTCGAGGAAGTATTTCGTGGCTTCGCTTTTCATAGACCGATTCCTTTCCCCTTGACGAGGAAAGGCTAGGATAGGGGTGAAGTGCATTCAGCGCGCAGAGATCACCCCACTCTCACTCTCCCCGTCGAGGGGGAGAGAATCGGATTCGGGTGATGCGAACTCTAAGGTAATCAAGAAACCAGCGCTATGATCTCGCGAGAGGAAAACCAACTTCTAACTCAAACCGGGTCGGGCACGCCGTGCGGCGAGCTGTTGCGCCGCTACTGGCAACCGGTGGCGTTGTCTGAGGAATTGAAAGCCGATGGCGCGCCGGTTCCGCTGACGTTGATGGGCGAGGAGTTGGTGATCTTTCGCGACGAGCAGGGACGAGTGGGTGTGCTCGACGCGCATTGCTGTCACCGCGGTACGGATCTTAGCTACGGCCGATTGGAAGACGGCGGGCTGCGCTGCATTTATCACGGTTGGCTTTACGACGTTAATGGAAAAATTCTCGAACAGCCCGGCGAGCCCAACGGCGGCGAGCATCGCGATGCCTATCGCCAGCCGTCGTTTCCTTGCCGCGAGATCGGCGGCGTGGTGCTGGCTTATATCGGACCTGGCGAGCCGCCGCTCTTGCCCAACTATGAATTTTTCCATGTCCCCGATGAACAGCGCTTCGTCTCCAAGATTCATCACTCGTGCAATTACTTGCAATCCAACGAGGGCAATATCGATCCGGTGCATCTGTCGTTCCTGCACCGCAATCTCGAACTCTCCGAGACCGACAAGAAACGGCGCGTGACCGGCAGCGAGAGCTCGCCCAATTCCCTGTTCGGTGCCGACATCGCGCCGCGCATTGATGTCGAACTGACTGACTTCGGCGTACGGATTTTTTCCATTCGCAACATCGAGGACGACAAGATTTATTTTCGCACGTCCAATTTCATCATGCCCAACTTCAGTACGTTCCCCGGGCAAACGGCGGCGGAAGGCTACTCGGTCAATTGGCATGTGCCGATCGACGATCACAACCACTGGAAGTTTGTGATCGTTTTCAGCCGCAAGCGCGCGCTCGAACGTGAGCTGATGCTGCGCGGGCGCGATGAGTTACAGCCGGACTACCACATGATCCGCAGCAAGGCGAACCGCTATTTGCAGGACCGCGCATCGATGAAAAATAAATCGTTCAGCGGCATCGGCTATAACTTCCAGGCGCAGGACGCTTGCGTCATCGAAGGCGCGGGCAGGATTCAAGACCGCACCAAGGAGCATCTGGTCACGTCGGATAAAGCGATCGTCGCCGCGCGCAAACTTTTGCTCAAGGGGATTCAGGACGTTAAAGAAGGACGCGATCCGCTCCACGTCGTGCGCGATCCCAAGCAAAACCACTTTTCACAGATTGCCGTGATTTCAGAAGTGGCGCCGCGGTCGGCGGACATTAGGTCGATAGTCAAGCAAAAGATCGCCGAGCAGAATTCAGCCACGTCATCGAGCGCGATATGATTTTGTCGCCGCTCCGCCGTGGGGAGAAGGAAGCTGGGGAGAAGTTCCGTGAGTGAAATTCTCAGACTAGGCATGGCCGGCCTCGGCGTAGCCAGCACGCAGATTCTTCCGCCGATTTCCAAGCTGCCATTCATCAAGATCAGCGCCGCTGCGGATACGCGCACGGACGCGGTGGCGAAGTTCCGCGAGCAGTACCAGGCCGAGGGTTACACGAGCATCGATGAATTGTGCGCCAGTCCAAACGTTGACGCGGTCTATATCGCTACGCCAAACTCGCTCCATGCCGAGCATGCGATTACCGCGGCGAAGCACAAAAAGCATATCATCGTCGAAAAGCCGATGGCGATGACCTTGGCGGAGTGCGATGCGATGAATGAAGCGGCCGACAAACATGGCGTCAAACTCTTATGCGGCCACACCCATAGCTTCGATGCGCCGATCCGCAAGATGCGCGAGATCGTCAAGAGCGGCGAATTGGGCAAACTATGCATGATCAATAGCTGGAACTATAACGAGTTCATGTACCGGCCGCGGATGAAGCATGAGCTCGCGATGACCCGCGGCGTGGTGCTCAACCAGGGCCCGCACCACGTCGATATCGTGCGGCTCATCGGCGGCGGCATGGTGCGCAGCGTGCGCGCGATGACGGGAGTTTGGGATCCGGCGCGGGAGTGGGAGGGTAGTTACACTTGTTATTTGGAATTCGAAGACGGCACGCCGGCGACGTTGATTTATAGCGGCTACGGATTTTTCGACACGGCGGAATTATTCAGCTGGGTTGGCGAAGGCGGCCAGCATCGCGCGCCCGAGACGAATTTGACCGTTCGGCGAAAGCTGCGCGAAGTGCAGAGCGCGGAACAAGAAGAACAATTGAAAGAAGGCATGCGTTTCGGCGGTCAACGCGAGGGTGAATTCAGCCATGTCTGGAGCGGTGAGCGCAAGCAACCGTTCTTTGGTCATACGGTGGTAAGTTGCCAGAGAGGCGACATTCGCCAGACGCCCGACGGACTCAAAATCTACGGCGAAACTGAGCAGCGCGAGATTTCATTGCCGGCGGGAAGCCGCGGCCGTGAGGCGGAGGTAGAGGAATTATATGACGCTGTCGTCAATGGCCGACCGGTATTTCACGGCGGGCGCTGGGGCGCGGCGACGTTGGAAGTTTGCTTGGCGATGCTCGAGTCGGCCAAGGAGCGCAAGGAAATTTATCTCTCGCACCAGGTGCCGAGTCCGGAATAGGATAGGAAGAGTTCTTCGGTTTAGAGTATTATTAAGGATGGAAGCGGTGAAAACTGTCATGCGACATGGGTTGACGTTATCCGTGCTGGTTCTGTCCATTTGCTTGAGCGCCTTCGCCCACGCAGCGGATTCCAAACTGGCGTGGCAGACGGAATGGGAGCGGACGGTCAAAGCGGCTGAAGAAGAAGGGCAGTTGACGGTTTACATCGCCGGCTACGGCGCGCTGATCGATTCCGGCGCATTTCAAAAAGCCTACCCCAAGATCAAAGTCACCAGCGTCACGGGCTCGGGCACGCAGCTCGCGCCGCGCATCGTCGCCGAGCGGCGCGGTGAAAAGTATCTCGCCGACGTTTATAGTGGCGGCGGCACTTCGCTCTATCAGAACCTTTACCTCGGCAAGATGCTCGATCCGATCAAACCGGCGCTGATCTTGCCCGAGGTGGTCGATCTGACCAAGTGGTGGGAAGGCAAACATAAATACGTCGACCGCGAGGGGCGCTATATTTTCGTTTACGAGGGCGACGTGGCGGCGGGCGCCAGTCCGGCTTACAATACCAATCTGATCAATCCTAAAGACTACAAATCCATATGGGACTTTCTCAATCCCAAGTTGAAAGGCAAGATCGTTTCGCCCGACATTAGAAGAGTGCGCGGTTCCGGCTTGTCGGTGCAGTACCTTTATTATCACAAAGACCTCGGACCTGAGTTCATTCGGCGTTTTTATGGAGAAATGGACGTGACTTTAACCGCCGACGTGCGCCAGGCGGTGGATTGGCTCGCGGTGGGCAAGTTTGCGCTGTCGCTGCCGACGCAGAGTTCCTATACTGCTAAAGCCAAGGCGCAAGGATTGCCGGTTGACGAATTTGATCCGCAGCATATGAAAGAGGGTGCCAGCCTCGCCGTGGCGTTCGGGCAACTGGCGCTGATGAACCGCGCGCCTCATCCCAACGCGGCCAAGGTGTTCGTCAATTGGCTGCTTTCGCGCGAAGGGCAAAGCGCCTTCCAGCGTGCCGTCAGCTCGCCGGGAGACGCGAAAAACTCGCGGCGCATCGATGTGCCGAAGGATCACATTCCGCCGTCCGAACGGCGCGGCGAAGGGGTGAAATATTTTGACGCCGAGGATCCCGACACCAAGGATATTACACCGGCGATGAAATTAATGGACGAAATTTTTGCTGGGAAGAAGTAACGAATCTAGGTCGAGTATAAATGGTCGAGGATTGAGGTCGAAAATTACGTCGGCGTTTTGCCCGCCGTTCATCGATCTTAAGGAGGAGCGAACCATGTTAACCGTCGAAGAAAATGAGTTGCTTTCAAAAGTGGGTCCGGGCACGCCGGCGGGAGAATTGCTAAGGCGCTACTGGCATCCAGTCGCCATCGCGGCGGATTTGACCCCGGATAATCCGACGAAGTTTCTGCGCATCCTCGGCGAGGATCTGGTGCTGTTCAAGACGACGAAGGATGAAGTCGGGTTGCTGCACGATCGCTGTTCGCACCGCGGCGTGTCGCTATCCTACGGCAGAGTCGAAGATCGGGGCATCGCTTGCGCGTATCATGGCTGGCTCTACGATACCAAAGGCAACTGTCTCGAAACACCGGCCGAGCCGGCGGACAGCAACTTTTGCCGGACGGTAAAGCATAAAGCTTATCCGGTGCAAAAATTAGCCGGTCTTTATTGGGCTTATTTCGGACCTGAGCCTGTGCCGGTTATTCCCAAATACGACGTGTGGGCGCGCACGGACGGCTGGCATTGGCTGCGCGCGTTGCCACAGCTCGACTGCAACTGGCTGCAAGCGATGGAAAATTCCGTCGACACCGCGCATCTGCATATTCTCCATCAAGAGCTGGTCACCGACGGATTCAAAGTCGAGAGCACGACGCGGGGAACCATCGACAATCTGGAAAAGTTCGAGGTCGAGGAGTTTGTTCACGGTCTCATCAAACGGCGGGTATTTAAGGACGGCAAGATCGAGGAGCATCCCTTGTTATTTCCAACCGTCTTGCGCCAAGCCAATCGCACGCAAATCCGCGTGCCCATCGACGACACGCATACCTGGATCGTTTATGTGCACTTCGTGCCGGACTCTGCCGAACCACGGGCAAACAAGGATGAGGTGCCGGTCAATTACCGTAAGCCGTTCAAAAATCCGCCGGATGCGCGCCATCCTTTCACCAAGCATCGACTCGACGAAGTGGATGCCCAAGATTTTATGGCATGGGAAACTCAGGGGCCGATCCTCGATCGCACGCGCGAGCGGCTGGCGGCTTCGGATCGCGGCGTGGTCATGTATCGGGAAATGCTCAGGCGCGAAATTGACAAGGTCGCGCTCAACCTAGATCCGATAAATGTAATGCGCGATCCAAACCACGCGATCATCGATACCAAGATGGACGAGTCGCTGGAAGCGGGCAAGGCAGGCTCCGTGAGGTATCACGTGCCGCCGACCGACCCGCGCGCGGCCCGAGGTTAGATCCGTGAACAAACTTATGAAGTGTGATGTCATGAGAAGATCGAGTTTTGTTGGATTCGCGGCGAATATTAATCTTGTCGCGAGAGTCTTAAGTTTCCTCGTCGTGGCGTTTTGGCATACCGCGTCTCACGCCGCCGAGTCCAAACCCAATTGGCAAACCGAATGGGAACGGACGGTTCAGGCAGCAAAGAAGGAAGGCTCGCTGTCGCTCTACATGTACCAGGGCGACGGGGAACTTGGCGCGATGGCGCAGCTGTTTCAAAAAAAATATCCCGAGATCAACGTGGTGGTGACCCCCGGGCGGGGCAATACCTTTGCGCCGAAGATTATGGCGGAGCGGCGCGCCGGGAAATATCTCGTCGATGCTTACATCGCCGGTGCGACCACGGCCTTTGAAGTTTTTTATCGCGGCAAGATATTGAATAGCGTGCGCGCCGCGCTGATCTTGCCCGAGGTCGTCGATGAGTCCAAGTGGTGGCTCGGTCAGCATCACTATATCGACCCGGAGAACCAGTACATCTTCGTCTATGTCGGCAACGTGAGCGAGTATGTTTCCTACCATACCAAGTCGGTGGAGGCGGGCGAGGTTCGCTCTTTTACGGACTTCCTGCAACCGAAGTGGAAAGGCAAAATCCTGTCGCGCGATCCGAAGATTTCCGGCAGCCAGCGCATCGGACTGCGCGGGTTTTATCACACGCCGGAACTGGGCGCCGAGTTCATTCGCCGTCTCTACGGCGAGATGGATGTGACGCTGACCCAGGAAATCCGTCAAGCGACCGATTGGCTGGCCAACGGAAAATTCGCCGTCTGCTTTTTTTGCTCGGAAATCCTCAAGGTCAAAGCTCAAGGGTTGCCGGTGGACGAATTTCACACCGCCCAGTGGAAAGAAAACCGAGCGATTTCCGCAGGCAACATGGGATCGGTCATATTGCCGACCCAGGCGCCGCACCCCAACGCTGCGCGTGTGTTTGTCAATTGGCTGCTCTCGCGCGAGGGTCAGACGGCGCTTCAGCGCGCAACCAACACACCGCACAATTCCGAAGAATCATTGCGCACCGATATTCCCAAGGACATGGTGCGCAGCGACTTACGGCGGATCGATGGGGTGAAGTATATGCTCGTGGACAAGCCGGAATATATCGACATGGCGCCGATCTACGACATCGTCGAGAAGGCGATGGCGCAGCGAAGGAAGTAATCGGACGGGCCGAGGATAGAAGATCTAGGATGGGTTTTTGATCCTCGATCATCCATTCTCAATCCTCGGTTTTTAGAAGACGGAGGCAAGAATGGCTAGATCGGCGGCGAATTTTTGGGACAAAAAGACGGCCTATGAATACTGGATCGAATCGACCGGCGCGCCGATTCATCGCGGTTACTACATCGAAGATTGCCGCACGGTGGAGCTTGGCTATTGGGTGGAGCGTGAGTGCGACGCGGCATTTATTCAGCTCGTCGGTCAGGAAGGCGTGACCGGCGCTTACGTCACGGAGATTCCGCCGGGAAAGACCTTGCCGTCGTTTCGCGTCGCCGTGGACGAAGTTGTTTACGTCTTGCAGGGGCGCGGCGTGGCGAGCATCTGGGCCGGCGATCGCGCCAAAAAGATTTTCGAGTGGCAAAGCCACGCGATGTTTCTGATTCCGGGCAACTACCATTGCCAGCTGAGCAACATGCAAGGCGACCAATCGGTCAAGCTGCTGCATTGCAGTTATTTACCGCTGGCGATGTCGGTGCTGCCCGATCCGGATTATTTCTTCAACAATCCGCTGGTCGATTACGAATTGCTTTACGGCCAGGGAGCGCGCGAGGTTTATTCCGAAGCCAAAGTCGTGACGCTGAACGAGCCCGGCACAGGGCGTGACGGACGGAATATTTGGTTCGGCAATTTCTTTGCCGACATGCGAGCGTGGGACCGGCTCGATCACTTCGAGCGGCGCGGCGCCGGTGGCCACGTCGTGTGGGTGGGATTTCCCAGCTCGCCGATCTCGGCGCATATGTCGGTCTTTCCCGCGCGCACCTACAAGAAAGGCCATCGCCACGGCCCCGGCTATCTGATCGTCATCCCCGCCGGTGAAGGTTACTCGATCATGTGGCCGGAGGGCGGCGAGAAAATTATCATCCCGTGGCACGAAGCGAGTTTGTTCGTGCCGCCCAATCGCTGGTTTCACCAACACTTCAATATTGGCGGCGCGCCGGCGCGCTATCTGGCGATCCATCCGCCGCGCGGTCTCAATGGCATTAGCGAAAAAGTCGAAGACCGCGCCCGCGACCAGATCGAATACACCGCGGAAGACCCGATGATCCGCGAGAAGTTCGAGTCCGAGCTGGCGCGCAAAGGATTGCAATCGGTGATGCCGGATGAGGCCTATCGTAACCGCGACTACGAGTGGAGCTACACGCAGAAAAAAGCCAGCTGAGGTGATCGATCTATGATGCAACGGTTGTGTAGATTACGGACTGGTTTCGTTTCGATGCTCGCCGTCGGCGTTCTTGTCCTCGCAGCCGGAGCAGTTGCCGGTGCGGCGCACGCGGCAGACGCGAAGCCGTCGTGGCAGGCGGAGTGGGAGAAAGTTTTGGCCGCCGCGAAGAAAGAAGGCCAGGTTTCTATCTATATCAGCGGCTATGAAGAAGTGTTGCCGGAATTTCAGAAAGAATACCCGGAGATCAAAGTCATCGCCGTTACCGGCCGTGGCTCGCAGGTCGCCCAGCGCATGATCGCCGAACGGCGTGGCGATAAGTACTTGGCGGATGTCTTTAATTCCGGCGGCGTGACCACCTACGGGCAGCTATACGCGGCGAAGGTGCTCGATCCGATCAAGCCGGCTTTGATTCTGCCCGAGATTACCGACGTGACGAAATGGTATCTGGGTAAGCACCATTACAACGACCCGGAAAATCAGTACGTCTTCAGCTACGTCGGTTCGGCGACTTACGGCTCGGTGAGCTACAACACCAAGCTCGTCGATGTAAAGGATTTCAAGTCGTATTGGGATCTTCTCAACCCCAAGTGGAAAGGCAAAATCATATCACGTGATATTCGCGCGCCCGGTCCGGGTTCGGGCAACGCGCGACTGTTCTACCATCTACCGGACGTCGGACCCTCGTTCATCAGAAAATTATACGGCGACATGGATACCGTGCTGTTCCGCGACTACCGCCAAGGCAGCGACTGGCTCGCGGTCGGCAAGGCGGCGATCTGCTTCTTCTGTGAGGTCGATGTTTCAAAAAAACAAGGACTCCCGGTGGATACATTTGGTCCGGGCGCTTTTAAAGAAGGCGCGGGTTTGGTGCAGCAGTTCGGCACGCTGACATTGGTCAATCGCGCGCCTCATCCGAACGCGGCGAAGGTTTTTATCAACTGGCTGTTATCGCGCAAAGGGCAGATGACGCTGCAGAAGAACATGCTCAACACGGAAAATCCTGTCGATTCGCTGCGCATCGATATTCCTAAAGATGAAATACCGGTGCTCAACCGGCGCTTCGACGGCGTGAAATATTTGGACACCAGCCGGCCCGAATGGCAGGAAATGAAACCGGTCCACGACGTGATGAATGAGGCGCTCAAGGCGGCGGGGAAGAGTTAATGGATAATTGAGAATGGATAATGGAGAATTCAGTCGGCGGATGGCATCCGTCATAAGTTTATTTTTGGTAGTTGTCTTTTTTGCTTCTTTTACCGTAACACTGGCTGCAGAAGCCAAGTCCCCTGGCAGCAGGAATGGGAGAAAACTTTAGAAGCCGCGAAGAAGGAAGGGCAGGTTGTCGTTTACATCAGCGGCTACGACGCGATCCTGCCGGACTTCGAAAAGGAATTTCCTGAGATCAAAGTTGTCGCCGTAACCGGACGCGGCAATCAGCTCGGGCCGCGGCTGCTCGCCGAACGGCGCGCGGAGAAATTTCTCGCCGACGTTTCCAGCACGGGCGCCAATCCCAACTATCAACAATTCCACCTTGCCAAAGCGCTCGATCCGATCAAACCGGTGCTGATCTTGCCGGAAGTGACCGACCCGTCCAAGTGGTACCTCAAGAAACACCAGTATTCCGATCCGGAAGGCCAGCACGTCTTCAACTACGTCGGCTCGGCGACCTACGGTTCGATTCACTACAATACCAAACTGGTCGACCTGAAGGAGTTCAAGTCCTATTGGGATTTGCTCAGTCCGAAATGGCGGGGAAAAATCACCATACGCGATATCCGCGAGGCCGGCCCCGGCGCGGGCAACACCCGTTTCTTCTACTATCACGCCGATCTCGGTCCAGCGTTTATCAAAAAACTATTCGGCGAAATGGAGGCGACTTTGTTTCGCGATTTTCGCCAGGGACCGGATTGGCTGGCGACGGGGAAGTATGCGATCTGTTTTTTCTGCGATGCCGATACGTTGAAGCAGCAGGGTTTGCCGGTGGACACTTTCGGTCCGCGCGTGTTCAAAGAAGGCGGCGGGCTGGTGCAGCAGTTCGGCACTGTCGCATTGCTCAATCGCGCGCCGCATCCGAATGCCGCAAAAGTATTCATCAACTGGCTGCTCTCGCGCAACGGGCAAATCGCGCTGCAGAAACGTATGATGAACGGCGAGAGCCCGGCGGATTCCCTGCGCATCGATATTCCCAAAGATGAAGTGCCGCTGCTTGGTCGGCGCCTGGATGGCATTAAGTACCTCGACACCGGCAAGCCCGAGTGGATCGAGATGAAGCCTATCATCGATGTCGTGAATGAAGCGTTGAAGGCGGCGGGAAAGAATTAGCTGGGTCGAGAATTGAGAATAGAGGATGGAGGATGGCGATTTTCCGAATCGGGGCGAAGAGTGAACAGTTGTGAAGGAAAAATGAACAGAAGAATCGCCATCCGGCGACTGGGGATTTTTTTACTGACGACTGCTTCTCTCGCCAACGCGCAACAGCCGAAAAAGATTGCCCACCTAGGATTTTTATTGGCCGGCTCCTCTTCCGTTGAATCGCCTCGGATTGAGGCGTTTCGACGAGGTCTGCGAGAACTTGGGTACGAGGAGGGGAAAAACATCATTCTTGAGTACCGTTATGCGGAGGATAAATTTGAGCGTCTCCCCGACCTTGCAGCCGAACTGGTCCGCCTCAAGGTTGATGTCGTCGTGGTAGGAGGGGGGCCTCCAACCAGGGCGGCCAAGAATTCTACCAAATCGATCCCAATCGTCATGATAAATATCAGTGATCCTGTCGCGCTCGGATTTGTGGCCAGCCTAGCGAAGCCTGGCGGAAATATTACTGGGTTTTCCAGCGCGCAAGTGGAGCTAGGCGGGAAGCGGTTGGAATTGCTCAAGGAGATCGTTCCCAAAATTTCCCGCGTGGCTGTCCTCGTGAATCGAGACGTTCCGGGATACGGAGTGCAGATGAAAGAAGTTGAGGCTGCTGCGCATGTATTACGTTTGCGGCTTCAACCGGTGGAAGTTCGAGGAGCGAACGACTTGGACAAGGCGTTCAAGGAAATCACTTCCGGGCGTGCCGGCGCTATTGTCGGGCTGACGAACCCAACTTTTAATTCATTACAGGGACGCATCGCGGAACTCGCGATAAAGAATCGCCTGCCAACGATTTACGGGTTTAAGGAATTTCCTGAGGCTGGTGGGCTCGCGTCCTATGGGCCCGATATCCCAGATATGTACCGCCGCGCTGCAACGTACGTCGACAAGATCTTAAAAGGCACGAAGCCAGCCGACTTGCCGGTGGAGCAGCCGATGAAGTTTGAATTTGTCATCAATCTCAAGACGGCGAAGCAGATCGGACTGACTATTCCGCAGTGGACGCTCCAGAAGGCGGACAAGGTCATAAGATAACATTGTGGATTTTAGATTGCCGATTTTGGATTCCGGGAAATCTAATGCTCAACACGTCGCTGAAAAATTGAAAGGAGCAAACGATGGCAACAACGATTAGCAGTCAGGTTGACGAGGTGCAGGTTTTCGATGTCGGCGAGGCGATGAAGAAGCGCGATCATCTGAGCGGCCGGGTCGATATGGCCAGGTCGCCCAATAGTTTTATCGCGGTATTTCAGACGCGACCGCGCGGCGGCGAGACCCATATTCACCAGCATCCGGATTCCGATCAGATTCTTTATATTCTCGACGGCGAACTCACCGTGGAAGGGCTTTCGGGAAGATTTACTCTCAAACCCAACCAGGGCGTGTTGATCCCGTCGGGAGTTCACTATGGTTTTACCAACACGACCGAGCGGGACGTAGTTTTTTTAACCATGAGAACGGAGTCGAGCGGCGGGCGGCGGGTCGCCTACGTCGCCAACGTGCCGTCGGATATCCGCGTCAAGATTCCAGCCGATGAGATCGGCGCCAAAGGATTTGGCCGCCATGTTTACGTCTATGCAATGGATCGCAGCATCATCGGGATTTCTCCGGTGCTGATGGAAGAGTGGAATAAAGCGTGCCTGTTACGCATGAATTGCGAGTTTGAAAAACAGGATGGCGCGATTATCGCGAAGCTGCCGCAAAGAATGGTCGATTGGTACAAGATCGACAAATTGTCGGAGTCTGACTATCGGCTGTTGACCGAGCCCGAGAAGATTAGAGTCCGCATGGACCTTACGCCGCTCATTCAAAGACAGGCGTAGAGGATGTGAAGCCAGCGAGGTCTCTAATGAAATTACAAGCAATCCTTGGAGCGGCAATAGGCGTTTCGCTATTATCTATTTCTCCACTTTGGGCGCAGAGTCTGGAGAAGATCGGCGAGGGAGCGAAGAAAGAGGGGAAGCTCAAGGTGGGGCTTACGGTGAGGTGGGAGGAGGCGGGCAAGCCCGGGGCGAAAAAATTTGTCGAAGTTTTTCAAACTCGCTACCCGTTTCTCAAGGTCGAGTATGAACGAGTGGGAGGTTCGAGAGAGCGCGAGCGCGTCTTAACGGAACTGGCGGCCGGAAGAGTTTCCTATGATGTCACGGTCCTGAGCGAGACTCAGGTGCCGACCGCCCTGCAAGCGAATGTGACGGAGAAAGTCGATTGGAAAGCGCTTGGCGTGACCGCTCAGCATGTGCACCCCGAAGGTTTCGGCGTCAACTATCGTTCGCAGCTATACGGCATCGCTTATAATCGCAAGCTCGTTCCGGACGATGTCGGGCGAAAACTTACCTGGGAGGATTGCGCAGCGCCCAAGTGGAAAAAAAAGGTCGCGATGGATACGCGACCGCGTCATCTGGAAATTCTTTGGCAACCGCATGTGTGGGGACGCGAAAAAACTCTGGCGCACGCGCGCCAGCTGGCGGCGAACCAAACGATCTTTGAGCGCGACCGCACCGGCGCCATGACGAAACTGGCGTTGGGCGAGTACGCCATCGACTGCGGCAGTTTCTATTCGACCTATTATGAGCACACGAGATCAGGTCGGGCAGAACGTATTGGCTTCACGCTAGCGGAACCGATACCGGTCAACCTGGGTGATGTCGTTTTCGTTCCACGTGGCGCGGCTCATCCGAACGGCGCCAAGCTTTGGATCGTCTGGTCGCTCTCGGAGGAGGGCCAGAAGTTACTGGACGAGGTCGAAGGCAACGGCAGCCCGCTGATTCCAGGCACGCAAACGGCCAAGCTCGTCAAGGGCAAGAAAACCGCCTGGTATGAGCCGCAATATCGGGCCAAAGCAGAGGAAATTCTCAAAGAGATTTTAGAAGCCATCGGGCTTCCCATTGTGCGTTAAATCTAGTTTGGCGAAGCCATAAGAAAAATACGAAGTTCGGAATTTTCATTGATTCTATCTTTTGGTGCCCTTCGTAGTGAAAAAAATCGAGGTAATCGTGCTAGGTTGCTCACGGAGAAGACTGAAGAGCGATTTAATATTGTGGGCTTCTAAATTAAGGAAATAGGAGAACCGACGATGGCTGTATCGACCCAGAGAGAAGTCACCTATTCCGTCGAGCATTTTTATCCGAAACACCCCGGTCATCCGCTCGCGCCGCTCACGGCGGAGTATCACGGCTACTTCAAAAAACATGGCATCGACCACAGCCACCTACATATCGCGGGAGATAACGACGGCTCCATCGATCTGCTCATTCACGGTAAGACCGACTTCAGCATGGACGCGCACCCGGCCATGCTGATCGAAGCCAACGCCCAGGGGAAAGATCTCCATATCATCGGCTCGTACCGCAACGGCTTGGCCTTCAGCGTGGCTGCTTTGCCCGGAGCGGTCAAAACTCCTCAGGATCTCAAAGGCAGAAGATTTGCCACGAACCGGCGCCTGGGCGCGGGCGAGCGAACCATGCGGCTGGTTTTTCAAAAGCTCGGCTTCGATCCGGACCGCGACATGGACGTGGTCTTGATCGATAACGAAGGCATCCGCGAAAAGGTCGCCGCGATCAAGGATGGCAAAAGCGATTTTCTTTTTTACCACCACAACGGCCCCCAGGGGAGAGTGGTGCGCGAGCTCATCCGCGATGGCGAGCTTGAAGAAGTGATCGATCTTTCCACCCTCTTTCCTTTTTATGTCGTGCGCTCGATGGCGACTACTGGACAAATGCTGCGGCAACGTCCCGATCTCGTCAAAGGATTTATTAAAGGCGTCATGCGTGGTCATGGCTTTTTGAAAGACGAAGATCCGACGGGAGTCGAATCGGTTAAAATTCTCAAACGCGCGCTCAACGTCGATTCCCTCGCCGGCAGCGGCGTCGAGAGCGGTATCCCCAAAACTTGGGCGGTGGCGGCCAGAAACATCGTCACCAGCGTGGAAGGCATCGAAGTTCACATCGCGGAGCTGAAAGCCCGAGGAAAAATCGACCAGTCGTTCAGCGCGGATCGCGTGGTCAATAATGATTTAGCTTTAGAGGCACTGGCGGAATTGGGTGCGGTATGAATAAATTCCAAGCACGAAATCCGAAGCACGAAACTCAAAACAAATTCAAATGATCAAAAACCGCAATGTTCCAAACAAGCTGATTCGGTTTCGAGGTTTTAGATTTTCCGGATTTGAGATTAACCTTCGGGTTTGTTTAGAAATTCGTGCTTCGGATTTCGGATTTTGATTTCTTAACCTGTCAGTTGCGAGCTAGCTTCGAAGCTCATGTCGCTCAATATCGAAAACTACGATCAGTCCCAGGCGCCTCGTGTCGATACCTATCAAGAGTGGCAGGCCGCTCAAGGCATTCCAGTCGTGCGCGGCTTCCATGTGCCGGACATAAAGCGGCTCGAAGTTTCACCGTGGGAGTTGAAAGGCGGCTTGGGCTCCTTCATTCGTCTCGACGGCGCCGGTAAAGCAACCGACGCTTATGTTTGTGAGATTCCGCCGGGCGGAAAACTTAAACCGCAGAGGCATCTTTACGAAGAGATGGTTTATATCGCCAGCGGCAGGGGAGCGACGACCGTCTGGCAAAGCGACGGCCAGAAACATTCGTTCGAGTGGCAGACCGGCAGTCTCTTTGCGGTTCCGCTCAACGCATGGTACCAACATTTCAACGGCAGCGGCTCTGAACCGGCGCGTTACTTCGCCGTGACCAATGCGCCGTTCATGATCAATCTGTTTCATAATCCGGATTTTATTTTTCAAAACGATTTCCGTTTTACGGATCGCTTCGATCCCGCGGATCAAAACTATTTCGGAGGCCAGGCCAAGCTCTATGGCCGGTCATGGATGTCGGTCAACTTCGTGCCCAACACTCATAGCTTGCCGCTGGGAGAGCAAAGCGAGCGCGGCCCCGGCGCGCGCAACATGAAGTTCGATCTCGCCGGGCAGATCATGTGCGCCCACGTCTCCGAGTTTGCCGTCGGAACTTATAAGAAAGCTCATTTTCACGGCCCCGGCGCTCACGTCTTGATCCTGAGCGGCAAGGGTCGCTCACTGCTCTGGCCGCAGCAGGCCCAGGAAAAGACTTGCGTGCCGTGGGGACCGGGAAGTTTGATCGTGCCGCCTGAGCTGTGGTTGCACATGCACCAAAATTTGGGCGCTGAGCCGGCGCGCTACTTGGCTCTCCGATGGAATAACTGGCACTTTCCGTTTGTCAGAATGGTCGAAGGTTCGCGGCGTGAAAGTATCAAGTTAGGCGGCACCCAGTTGGAGTACGAGGACGAAGATCCCAAAATCCATGCACAATTCGAAGCGGCGCTGTTTGAGGCGGGCGCGACATGCAGGATGGGAGAGCGTCATCCATTTTGTACGGAGAAATGACTCACCACGTAGGCACGAAAGACACCAAGGGTTCGAAAAATTATTACTCCGAACTTCGTGCTCTTTGTATTTTTCGTGGTGAACACCTATTTTACAGTAAACTCGCAATCCCCAAACTTTTTAGGATGATAAAAATATGAATACCGCTAAGTGCGTTGCCACATCGCTCGTCACACTGCTCCTCGTCGGTTGGTCTTTCCCGGCAATCGCGCAGCAGGATAAAGCCCTGCAAAAATTGATCGAAGGGGCAAAAAAAGAAGCCAAACTAAGGATCGGTCTGACCATGCGCTGGCAGGAAGCGGGCAAGCCATCGGGACAGAAAATCGTCGAGACGTTTCAAGCGCGTTATCCGTTCGTCAAGATTGATTACGAGCGGGTCGGCGGCTCGCGCGAGCGCGAACGAGTGCTGACCGAGTTGGCGGCTGGAAAAGTTCCCTACGATGTGACCGTGTTGAGCGGCACGCAATTGGACATCGTCAACAAGGCCAACCTCGCCGAGCCGGTGGACTGGCGCGCTTTGGGCGTTCATCCGCGCCACCTCCATCCCGATCGTTTCGGGGTTTATTACCGTTCGCAATTGGTCGGCATTCTCTACAACCGAAAGCTGATCCCCGATTCGGTGGGGTCGAAATTGACCTGGGAGGATTGCGCCAATCCAAAGTGGAAGAAAAAAGTCGCCATGGACAATCGGCCGCGCTATCTGGAGATTTTTTATCAACCGCATGTTTGGGGCAAGGAGAAGACGCTAGCCCACGCGCGCCAGCTCGGCGCAAATCAGACGATCTTCGAGCGTTCGCGTTCCGCGGCAGTCACCAAGCTGACCTTGGGCGAATATCCGATCATCTGCGGCGCCAACTACTCGCACTACCGGGAACAGATCGTCTATCGAGGGATAAGCCATATCGGTTACACGTTGGCCGAGCCGGTGCCGGTTCCCCACGGTGACATCGTATTTATTCCGCGCGGCGCGGCCAGTCCCGAGACCGCCAAACTTTGGGTCGTCTGGTCGCTGACTGAGGAAGGCCAGAGAGTTTTGGACTCAGTCGAGTTCGACGGCAGTCCATTCATCTCCGGCACCGAGCCGAACAAAATACTCAAAGGCAAAAAAACCGCGAGTTATGAGCCGCAATGGGAAGCCAAGGCCGAGGACCTACTGAAAGAAATATTGGAAGCCGTCGGCCTTCCGGTGGTTCAGTGAGGCCGAAATGAGAGAAGGGCGCTCCACCGGCGCTTGGCTTTTCTTTTTCTTTGTCGTCGTCATTCTTCTCTGGCTCATCTTAATCCCGCTCGGTCAAATGATCGTGAGCAGCTTTCGCACCGGCCATCCGGTGGCGCCGGGGCCGTTCACGTTCAAGAACTATCTCGCCGCTTACTTCAATCCGCTGACCTACCGGATGATCTTCAACACCGCGCTGTTCGCGAGCGCCGGCACGGCGATCACGGTTTCCATCGCGGTGCTCTTCGCCTGGCTGATCGAACGCACGGACATGCCGCTGCGCAATCTGTGCTGGAGCCTGCTCTTGATTCCCATGGCGATGCCCGGGCTGCTCTTCTCCATCGCGTATGTGTTTCTGCTGTCGCCGAGGAGCGGCATCGTCAATGTTTTTCTGCGCGCGTTGTTTGGTGAACTTGGCATGGAGGTCGCCGAGGGGCCGATCAACATCTACTCTCTCGGCGGCATGATTTTTCTCGACGGCATTCGCGGCGTCACCACAGTGTTTCTTTTGGTGGTGGGAGCGTTTCGCATGATGGACCCGTCCTTGGAGGAAGCTTCTTGGGCTGCCGGCGCGCGCAATTGGACAACGCTGCGGCGCGTGACCTTGCCAGTCCTCTGGCCGGCGCTGCTGGCCGCGATCATTTATGAATTTAGCTCGTCGATGGAATCCTTCGAGGCGCCGCTGGTTGTCGGGCTTCCCGGCAACGTCTACGTCTACAGCACGATGATCTACATTTCGACCCGTGAGCCGCTAGCGAATTACGGATTGGGCGCAACCTTCGCCGCGAGTTACGTTTTGATGGCGGTGGCGTTCGCCTACTTTTATCAACGCGCCATCCTGCTGCCAGAGCGAACGCTTCGCCACGGTGACCGGCAAAGGATTTCGGCCGCGAATCATGGCGCTGGGCCGTTGGCGCTATCTCGCCTTGGCGTTGTTCTTTGGCTATTTCTTCGTCGCCGTTGCGCTGCCGCTCGGCGTGCTCATCTGGACTTCTCTGTTGCCGTCTTATCAGCCGCCTTCTATGGAAGCGCTCGCGCAAGCGAGCTGGAATAATTACCGGCTCGTGTTCAACGAGCCACAAGTCTTGCGCACGGCGTGGAACACCATCGTGGTCACCGTGATTACGGCGACCGCCACGGTTGCCTTGGCATTCTCCGTCTCCTGGTTGGTCGTGCGCACGAAAGTGCGCGGCAGATTTCTCCTCGACGGGCTTACCTTCGCCTCTCACGCGGTGCCCGGCGTGGTGGTCGCTTTGTCATTCATCATTCTTTATCTACAGCCGCCGTTCCGCTATCTCGGGCTCTACGGCACCGTCTGGATCATCTCGCTGGCGATGATCACTCAGTACGTCGCCTTTGCCAGCCGCTCCACCAACGCGGCGATCACGCAAATCCATCGAGAGTTGGAAGAAGCCGGCGAGGTGAGCGGCGCGAGTCGCCTGCAGATCATCTGGCAAATCACCTATCCGCTGATTCGGCCCGCTTTCATCGCAGCCTGGATATGGGTCGCGGCACACGCCGTGAGAGCTTTCTCAATTCCGCTGCTCTTGGCGAGCCGGGAAAATCGCACGCTGGCGGTCATGCTCTGGCACTACTGGGATGAGGAAGCGAACCAGCCCGCCGCCGCGGCGTTGGGAGTCGTGCTCATCCTGTTTTTAACTCTTTTCACGTTCTCCGCCAGGGTTTTCATCAGTAGAGGTTTCAGCCAGAAATAAGTGTCGTTTCACTGGAACTGAATCAGGATGACGGAGGCCAGAAGTTTAGGATATGGTGTCTGTCGCATTAAGGGAGAAAGAAGCAGGAGGAGAGCGGCGTGCCGAACGAAAACCCATGAAGAAAAGTATTTTTTGCTGCGCAGTTCCCACTTTGATTGTCGCCTCTCTTCATCTCGCCGAGGCGCAGCAGCCGAAGAAAGTCCCGCGGATAGGGTATCTATCGGCGTTCGATGCCAGCTACTGAGTCCGCCCGTGCCGAGGCAATTCGGCTGGCTCTGCGCGAGCTTGGCTACATAGAAGGACAGAACATCGCCATCGAGTACCGATATGCGGAGGGGAAGCGCGATCGGCTCCCTGAGCTTGCGGCCGAGCTGGTGCGTCTCAAGGTTGATATCATCGTGGTAGCAGGAGGGGACCGTGTGATCCGGGCGGCCAAGAATGCGACCAAGACGATTCCCATCGTTATGATGGGCGGTGGAGCCGATCCTGTCGAGGCAGGCCTAATTGAAAGCCTTGCCCGTCCCGGCGGCAACGTCACCGGCCTTACAACCCTTGCCAGAGAACTAGGCGGGAAGCGGCTGGAGCTGCTCAAAGAAGCCGTTCCCAAACTTGCCCGTGTCGCGGTTCTCTACGATCCGGCCAATCCGGCCAGCTGTACGCGAGGTGAAAGAGGTTCTCCCAGTCGCGGCGCGTGCGCTGAAGTTGACTATTCAGCCTTGGGAGGTACGAGCTGCGGACGATTTCGAGCGGGTATTCGCTGCGCTAAACAAGCAGCGCCCGGATGGACTCTACGTGCTCCGGCGGGCCCGCTAATGGGTGCTAACCAAAAACGGATCGTCGGACTTTGCGTTAAAGAGCCGGTTACCGTCGATGTACAGCAGCAGAGAATCTGTAGATGCTGGTGGGCTCATGTCCTACGGGGCGGACCATGCGGAGAGCTACCGGCGCGTCGCATATTACGTGGACAGAATCCTGAAGGGAGCCAAGCCCGCCGATCTGCCGGTCGAGCAGCCGATGAAGTTTGAGCTGGTGTTCAATCTGAAAACTGCAAAGCAGATCGGCATCACGATTCCGCAGTCGGTGCTGTACCGGGCGGATAAGGTGATTCGATAAAAGAGGTATGGGTTGGAAGGTCAATAGTGATACAGCCATCGGGCACAAGCATGATCATGAAAGTAACTCATCTGGTTGACTGGCACTTGGTGTTTTCTGACTCCTGACTTCGCTTGCCGAGGCGCAGCAGCCGAAGAAAGTCCCGCGGATAGGGTATCTATCGTCGACCGATCCAGCTAGTGAGTCCGCCCGTGCCGAGGCAATTCGGCTGGCTCTGCGCGAGCTTGGCTACATAGAAGGACAGAACATCGCCATCGAGTACCGATATGCGGAGGGGAAGCGCGATCGGTTCCCTGAGCTTGCGGCCGAGCTGGTGCGTCTCAAGGTTGATATCATCGTGGTAGCAGGAGGGGACGCGTGGATCCGGGCGGCCATGAATGCGACCAAGACGATTCCCATCGTTATGGTGGGCGATGGGGTCCGATCCTGTCGAGGCAGGCCTAGTTGAAAGCCTTGCCCGTCCCGGCGGCAACGTCACCGGCCTTACAAACCTTTCCAGAGAACTAGGCGGGAAGCGGCTGGAGCTGCTCAAAGAAGCCGTTCCCAAACTTGCCCGTGTCGCGGTTCTCTACGATCCGGCCAATCCGGCCAGTGTACGCGAGGTGAAAGAGGTTCTCCCAGTCGCGGCGCGTGCGCTGGGGTTGACTATTCAGCCTTGGGAGGTACGAGCTGCGGACGATTTCGAGAAGGTATTCGCTGCGCTAAACAAGCAGCGCCCGGATGGACTCTATGTGCCCGGCGGGCCCGCTAATGCGTGCTAACCAAAAACGGATCGTGGGCTTTGCGTTAAAGAGCCGGTTACCGTCGATGTACGGCAACAGAGAAGCTGTAGATGCCGGCGGGCTCATGTACTACGGGGCGGACCTCGCGGACAGCTACCGGCGCGTCGCATATTTCGTGGACAGAATCCTGAAGGGAGCCAAGCCTGCCGATCTGCCGGTGGAGCAGCCGACGAAGTTTGAGTTGGTGATCAATCTCAAGACCGCCAAGCAGATCGGCCTGACGATTCCGCAGTCGATGCTGGCATCGGGCGGATAAAGTGATTCGGTGAATCGCGGGCGAGGGGAAAGAATGGGAGAAGCGT
>CAVYTU010000014.1:0-1160597 GCA_963771465.1 uncultured delta proteobacterium | reverse complement strand
ATAGCGTAATCTGCAAAAGGTCTTCGGGCCCGATGTGATAGTCTGCTGTTGTAAAAGCGGTATGCGTCGCCAAATTAGCTAGCGCTTTATTGATTTCCGAAGCCCCCGTCCCACTGACTTTAGAGGACTGTGGCATGCTTGGTCGGATAGCGGCTGGCGTACAGGACGTAAGTATCATCCAAGATGCTACGGACACGCGAAATCCGGGTGCGCAGATATTAACAAGCACCGATAAATATGCCCGGACAGCAACGGTGGGGTGAGATTTCATGAATATAGCTCCGCCGTGTCGGCCTAAGCCTCTTTTAGATTTCAACAACGAAGGCGAAACCTTTAGAGTCTCATCTCTAGCACACGACGGAGACAGTCGTTACTACGTAACTTAGTTCGTGAGAACATTTTTTTCATAACATGAGGTGTTCGAAATCATACGAGAGCGAGTTTTGAACTCGTGCCCAACTCTTGACTTTATCCCGGTTGGGCTTGAGTTACCCAACTTGCACTTATCAACTGAACGGGAACGTCAACATTTGTTTCTCTATTAAGTAGCTGCAATAGCACTTTCACACGGCCCCGTGTGTTAGGAGGTTGCTGGATAATTCCCACCAGTCCGCTAAACGGACCGCCTTCGATCGAAACCTTTTGTCCAACTTCCACGTTACACCGAGACGGGATCACTCCATTTGCTGCTGTTTGACTCATAAGAAACTCCACTATCGAGTTGTCAACGATCGCCGGAGTTCCATTGAAACGAGCAATCGTTTTACTCCGGGACACCAAACTATCGAGCCATATTCCTCTGAAACAATCTCACAGCGAACGAAAAGATAGCTTGGAAAAAGAGCAACGACGTGTTTCGTTCGCTTCGCGGACTTAGGCAGAAAAAGCTTTGGTAAGAAAGTATCGATTCCTCGGAGACGCAGGTTAAGTTCAGCGTACTTTTCCTTCTGCGGTTTTGTGTAGACCGCAAACCAGTTCTTCTCAGTTTTAGCCATTTTCAATGCGGTTGCGTTTCTGCCAAACCTTCCGCAATCACCGTGCCAGCGAAAAAGATATTACAAAATAGAGTTGAAAGAAGAACTTAAGAAATTCCACACCGGCATTGAATCGGACAAGGCCGTCCGACGCTTGGCCTGCCCAATGGAAAAACAAAATTTATTTCATTCTATATTATAAGGTAACGGCCAGTGCCGTCTTGGAACTTTTGTGAGTAGAGAATGGCGCACAAACATTATCGGACTAATCCGTCCGATCGGACAGAGATTGTATATGCTTTTTAAAAAATGTGTGGGAGACGATGTCGGCACTGGCCAGATGTAAGGATCGGTTAAATTTCGCAGAAAGAAGGGGGAAGAGTTTGTCGAACCGACAAACAAGTTGCAGCGTTCCCAAATTCGGCTCTCTACGAAGATGATCATTATGGTTAGCCCAGATTTGAGGACAATAAGTTGAGCAACAGTCCTCGAGTTTTATTTAATAGTCCAGCGGGCTGAGATAATTCAGCGATTGATGTCCGTGCTCACGATTTTAGAACACCTCGATGTACTCAAGGATCGCCGTCATGCTCGGCACCATCCCGTGCTTTTTTTACAATCTCGACATTGGCGGTACTAACGAAAGGCGTTTCGAAACAACTCGACAACAGAGAATATTCATCGCAAGGCGATTGCGGAAGCCGGTGAACTGGGACTCAACTTTAAAGTAACGGTGAAAAAATCTCTCGACGGGACGGCAAGCCTTGGACGGCGCACAATTTTGTGGACCGATGGAGCGAGCTTAACCGGACAGCGTAATCCAACCCGAAACTAGCCGGCACGGAGGTATCTGCGCCGTCCGTGCTGCGTAGATCAGTATTAGCACGAACAAAGCAATAAAACGGCAACACCAATCCGCCGTTATTTATACGCCGGGCTTCTCCGAAGAGCCGAGCGGTCCTCAAGTGCAACACGTGCAGCTAACGGTGGTGTACCAAGTTGAATCGGATTATGCCGAGCGTTTGACAGTTGGAACATCGATTCAAAACTTTCAATCCATTCAATCGTGGCGCCTCATTCAAGATGTTTCAGGGAAACACGTGTTCGTGGGTGTGATAGCGCCGTGGATGGGCATGACGGCGAGGAAACCGGCAGAGCCAGAAAAACCTCTTACTGGTTATGCTAACGACGCACGGTTGGACTAGCGTCTAAAAGTCTTCGTTTCTTCCGCCGCTCAGCTTTCATTTTACATGCGTTATCGCAGAATTCGCGTGCCCGCGTGATTTTGCGGCCGTTTATCCGAAATCCGCGAATCAGATACGTGCGGCAACCGCGACATATGCGACCACCGCGCACGAGTTTCTTCGCTACTTCTGCATGCGGTCCACGGCCCAGTGGAATGATTTTTCCCTGCTAAAATGCGCTGCGCCCGGCGCAGATTAAACTCCCAATCCGATGCCCTGACGTCCGTATAAAATATCATCTCATCTTTCGGTAGATCGTTTGCTAACTGTCGTATCAGCGCTCCAAAGAGCCGATTGACCGGACTCGAGAGAATCGGAGTCCTGTCGGAGCGGATCATCGGTGCGCTTTCCTTGCGGAGTTGCTGAATGATCTTCCGGTCCGTAATCAACTCGGACCATTCGCGCCTCCACTCGCCGAACTGAAGCGAATGTCTCCGGTAATATCGCGGCCGGCGTTCGCCGCGGACATGGACAACTTCGATTGCAGCTCCGGGTTCACCAGGTCGTGGCATTTGTTTTGAGAAACTTATCCACTAGACCTCGGAACTCACGCTCGACGGTCTTTCCAGAGAATCCGATCTTTCTTCCGATCGACTCCCACCGCTTATGAGCAGGCAGCCTCTCATCGGAAACGAAATACTCCTTCAATATCTGTCCCTGGCGTAGTGTCACTGCTTTATACTGAATAGCAGCTCGAAGCGTAATGGCATCTGGAAAAATGTTCTGCAAGAGTTTCCGGGCGCGGGGTGGAATTGCGTCCGGTAGCTCGTCAGCCTTGGCGTTCGCAATGTATTCATAGTCACTGCTTACCACCCGATTCTTCGACTTCTGCTCCAACGCTATTTCGTACTGAGATTTTCTTCCATTCGCCTTTTCGGGAAGATCTCAGAGATCCTCCAGTCTTCCTCGTCTTTGCGCTGTTCTTTCCGCTGCTCCTGCAAGAGCTGCCATATCTCCCGGCAATCGGCCATCTCACACAAATCCCATCGCTTGCCATGCGCGCATTGACCCAACACCGGGTCGTTCAATACGGAATCGTTACCAAAATCTAGAGACTCTCTGTCCACGGCAACTCCTTATGGGGGGACCGAAATATGGTGGCGAGTGGTTTCGCGCAGAATCGTTACTAAAACCCGGAAACTGCCTGTCAAAACTTTTCCCTTAGTAAGGAGAATAGCGAATTCGCGCGGCGGTGAAAAGAAATATTTTCGCACCGCGCAGGAGCGCAATACCAATGACGAAGTGAATAGAAACCCAAAACCCAAAATTCTTCCATGTGACGTTCCGGACGGGGGCGGCACCATCGACGCCAGCGCTGTTGGCGAAGGTATCCATACGCCCGAGTGTCAGGATCTAGCGCAACTGGTCTGGAAATACTTTGAAAAGGAGATCCGCGAGACGATGATCGAAGTGCAGGAGGCGATCCAGGCCGAACATAGCAGTTCAACCGGTCAGATAAGCCAGCGAAAGCAAAAACGAAAATGAAAAAAAGTCACGAAAGTTGCAGAAATTTATCTTCTGTTAGCATCCGGAAAGCACCTGCTCAAAAGTGTGGTACGGATACTAACCAAGATGAAAAACCCCAACAACCCATACTGGATATCGAAGCGCCTCAGGACGATCGGCAGGATCGTCATGGCTATTAAAGAGCGGATTGAAGCCGGCCAAAGATCCAAACCGGAAGCGATCCGGAAACTCGCGACGCCGGAGATAATAACGGCTCAGTGGCAGTTAGCCAGGATCGCAGCCAGGATCATGGCCCAGGAGAGGATTAAAACAAGTGAAAAATAGCGAACTTACACATCCCTTGATAACGCCAGAGCACCTGCGGCGCAAAGCCATGATCTATCTGCGACAGAGCAGCCTTGAGCAGGTTGAGAAAAATACTGGCAGCCAAGCATTCCAACGGACACAAGCCGAATTGGCGCGGGCTTATGGATGGCCGGACGATATAATCGAAATCATCGAAGAAGATCTCGGCAAGAGCGGTTCCACCGTCGATCGGCGAACCGGCTGGAAAAGAATGCTAGATGCGATTGCCGCACACACTGTCGGTGTAGTGTTTGCTGCCAATATTTCTCGTTTAGGCCGGCAGCTGCTGCCGGTCGAGGATTTGAGTTTGCTCGCCTCCTATCACGGGACACTCCTATGTCTGGATAATCGATTCAGCGATCCGAGCAATCCCAATGATATCGGTTCTAACCCAGATCACGGCGAGTATCGCGCAATACGAAAACAAAAAACGCACCGAGCATATGAGTAATGCGAGAATGGCCAAAGCCAAGGCAGGGCGCCGTCGTGTCCTCATTGCCGGTCGGCTGGATAAAATGCGCCGACGGCAAATACGATTACGATCCCGAAGTCAAAGACGCGATCCGTACGATCATCGATACGTTCTTCCGCGTACGGTCGATTCGACGCACCGTGAAAGAACTCGCCAAGGCCGGCGTCAAAATACCCGGCCGGCACGGGGCTAAACTGAGCTTCGCCAAACCAAGCTTAGACGGGGTTAGACGTCTTCTTATAAATCCCGCCTATGACGGGACCTATGTTTTCGGGAAAACAGAATCGCAACGTGGTGGACCCGGTGTCGGCCAACGGCCAATCGGCTCGCGTTAAGGTTCCTGAGCATCGCTGGGTGAAATGGCCCAATCACCATCCGGCTTATATGACCCAGGAGCAGCGGGAGGAAATCAAGGTCATCTTGCGCAATAACCACTTCGTGCGCCGTAATCGTGCCGGCCGCGGGCCGGCGCTCACCCAGGGATTACTACGCTGCACGGTATGCGGGAAAATGCTCAGTGTGAATTATCATCGCGGTAAGAGTTACAGCTATGGCTGCGGCTGGGAAAGAGAACCTTGTACCCGGTTTATCAGTTATGAGTTTGATCAATATATTCTTGCTGAAGTTTTCAAAGTTCTCGAAGCGCCGCCTCTTGAGATGTTGAGGGCGGCATTGGAAGAATCTCAGAGCCAGGAGCGAGCGCGACTTGACTGGATTGAAGCGGAGCGCGAGCGGCTTAAGCATGAAGAACATCGGGCACGAGAGCGCGCTGATCTCACTCGTGGTAGTCTTCCCGCGGGTACACTTCGATGCGCTCGAAAAACTGGAAAAAGTGCTTCAAGAAAGAGAAGAATTCGAGCGTAAAATCGCTTTCGAGCAATCAGCGCCGAAACCCAACGATTCTGAGGAAGAGTTGGAGGAGCTCTGCCGGCTTGCCAGCGATGTGCCGAGCTTATGGCACCACGCGGTGGTGACAAACCAAGAGCGCAAGGAGATTTTGCGCTGCCTGATCGATCATATCGTCGTGGCGCGACCAAGGAAAAAATCGATGCGACGATTTTTTGGAAGTCGGGCGGCCAAACGGCGCTAGTTCTCTGGCGTGGTGTTGGTCGCTACAATCTTATCCGCGAGCTTCATGCGCAAAAGCTCACGGTTTTCGAAATAAAAGAGCATCTGGCGGCCGGAAAGACCTCCACTGGCCAAGTTGTGAAGATTACGGTCGGCAGGCTTTACATGATACTGCGCAAGCTGGGACTTGAACCCTATCGATTCCCGGCAGACTATTTATCGTTGCGGCAGAAGGCTTTTGAGCTAAATCGCGATGGGCAGTCGATCGAGTGGATTGCCGAGCACTTCAACGAGCAGGGCTTTAAAAGCGCATCGAGAAAGCCGTGGACTCGGGATATGGTGTATGGCCTGCTACGAGCGGATGGCAACACAGCCTATCTTGCTCGAAGATATCCATCGCAATGCGATCGCGGACGCGCGCGCACGCGGGCTAAATTATAAGGAAATGGCGATCGAATTTAATGAAAACAAAATCCGCCGCAGGGACGGCCAACCATGGACCGCCCACGACTATTAAGAATAGATGGGCCAATCTCAATATCCTCAAACGTCAGCCGGCTCAAGAAAGGAACCACGACAGCGGTGTCGAAAGCCATCGTCGTGTCGACATCTGCATGAATACAAACACCGCTAAACAAGCAGGCTCAAACCTCGGCTGTCATCTACGCCCGCGTTTCCTCGGAGGAACAAGTCCAGGGTTATTCAATCCAGGCGCAGCTTCGGGCATGCCGCGAATGGGCGGAAAAGCACGGGCTACACGGTAGCCAAGGAATATCTTGAGGAAGGCCAATCAGCGTTTCGCAATCTGGAAAAGCGCGAGGCGCTCAAAGAATTGCTTGCCGACACCGTCAGCAAACAGCGCTCCTTTCAGCTCATTATCGTTCATAAACTCGATCGGCTTTTTCGGGATAGTCTGGAATCCTCCACCGCTCGGGCGATCCTCAAGCGCGAGCACGTTCGGCTGATCTCGGTGACTGAACCGATGGTCGGCTCCAATACGCCCGGAAGATTTCTTCATGGAGCACCTCATTGGTCGGGATGGCCGAGTTCTATTCGCGCAACCTATCCCGTGAGATCATGAAGGGTCTAAAGCAGCGCGCCCTTCAAGGCCACTTGGTCTTTGGGCCACCCTTCGGCTACCGAAAGGAAATTATCGACAGGCAGGAAGGCCATAAGCGGACCCGAATTATCAGCCGGCCGGTCAGTCGATGAAAAGACGGCGCCCTTCGTACAGCGCATGTTCGATCTTTATGACCAGGGCAATGGGCTACAAATCCATTGCTATGACTCTTAATAGCGAAGGATTCCGGACAAACAAGGGCCATCGTTTCCGGATCAAGTTTATCTCACGGACCCTGCGCAACCGCGCTTACATTGGCATTTTAGATTACAATCGATACCAGGGCCGAGGCGACCGAGAGCCGATTGCAATTCCTGGGTTCTATCCACCAATCATCGATCAGAAACTGTTTGAGCGGGTCCAGAACAAACTCAAGATGGAAAGCGATAATTTCCAAAACGCTTTTGCCCATCGGACCGAGTACCTCTTAAGCCGCCTTGTCGTCTGTGATTTTTGCGGTCACCACTATTTGGGAACGTCGGCAAAGTCGGGGAAGCACCACTATTACTCGTGCGGTACGTACCTACGGCGCGGACGGGATGCTTGCAGCGCGCCCCTGCTCAACAAAGAAAAACTTGAGAAAGCGGTACTAGCCCAGATTCAAGAGCAAATCCTAAGTGAAGAAAATGTCCGCAAATATATCAGCTTGGTCCTAGAACAGACTAGTCAACAACCCAAGACCCAGCCAAGCGCCGATGAAACGGCCGTAGAATTGGCGTTACGGGATGTTGATGCGAAGCTCAATCGCTGGGAAGAGACCCTGGAAGGTGGGCTTCTCTCTCTTGAAGACTGCGCGGCCCGCATTAAAGAGCTTCGCCACCAGCGGGAAGCCCTTCTCAAACGCAAGGTCGAATTGCACAAGAAAGCTCGGGCGGGAGCTAAAATCTTACCGATTCCAACTCGCCTAATGAACGAGTATGTCCGACAAATGCAGATGCGGCTGCGACAGAAAAATATCGGCTTCAGGAAGGAATTTATCAGAGAAATTTTGAAGGAAGTGAGAGTAAAAGGTAATGCGGTCCGACTAACTTACAAGCTACCCATGACAGTGAGAACTCCGCCATCCAAAGGCGAAAACCCTCGGAAGGAGGAGTTCTTTACACTGTATCATTTGGTGGAGCCGAAGGGAATCGAACCCTCGACCTCTTGAATGCCATTCAAGCGCTCTCCCAACTGAGCTACGGCCCCACGAAAGGAAGGAAAAAGTGAAAAGTGCTGCGGTAAAAGTAGGAAACGCCGCAGCAAAAGTCAAACTCAGCGAACCGATCGGCGGTAAAAGACGCTCAGAGCCGCACGCAAGACTTTTTATTCACCACTTAATCCGCCGCGCACCATCTCTTCCGCGTGGCGGCGTGTTTGCTCGGTGATTTTGACGCCGCCCAACATGCGCGCGACTTCGGCGACGCGCTCGTTATCCTTGAGCCGCTGCACCCTGGTAAACGTCCGCCCCTTCTCAACTTCTTTTTGCACGACGAAGTGACCATCGGCCATGGCGGCGATCTGCGGCAGATGGGTCACGCTGATGACTTGATGGTGCGCCGCCACTTGTTTCAGCTTCTTGCCGACGATCTCGGCGACCTTGCCGCCCACGCCGGCGTCGACTTCGTCGAAGAGTAGAGTCGAGACGACTCCCGGCGTCAAGACCAACGACTTGAGCGCTAACATCATCCGCGAGAGCTCGCCGCCTGAAGCGATCTTGGCAAGCGGCTTTACCGGTTCACCGGGATTGGGTGAAAAGTAATATTCCACTTGATCGACACCGCGCTCGCCAAGCTTCTTGCCGGCAATAAAAAAAGGCGGCTGATCGGCTTTGTCGTCCTGGAGTAAAAATCGTACTTCGAACAGGGTGTCAGCCATGCCCAAGCCGCGGACCGCTTTTTCCATCTCGCGTTTGAGCTTTATTGCCGCCCGCTGCCGGTCATTGGAAAGCTTTTCGGCGAAATCCCATGCCGATCGGCGTGCCGCGGCAAATTCCTTTTCCAAGGCCGCGATCCGCTCTTCGCCCTGGTCCAAATTCGTCAGACTATTTTCGATCTCGCCGCGCAAGCGGAGCAGTTCGTCGAAATCGGCGTTGTATTTTCGCCTCAACCGTTGGATTTCCGCCAACCGATCTTCCAATTGTTCCAACGCTCGCGGATCGAAATGGCTATGGCCGGCGTAACGGCGCAATTGCGCCGCCGCTTCTTGCAGCTGGGCCAAGGAAGAATCGATCAACTCCAACGTCGGCTGCAAATTCGGATCGATGGCAGCTAATTCCCGCAGCCGCACGGCGTATTTCCCTAGGCGCCCGACCAGCGCGGCTTCGCCTTCGTACAACAGTTCTTCACCCTCGCGGCTGCCCTGATGCAGCTTCTCGGCGTGGGCCAAAATATTTTTGCGCGCCTTGAGTTCCTCCTCTTCGCCGGCCTGCAAACGCGCCCGCGCGATCTCCTCTGCTTGAGCTTCGAGCAATGCTCTTTCGCGGCGCCGTTTTTCCAACGAATCACGGCTGGCGTTAAGCTCATGCCAGGCGCTGGAGAGTTTGTTGAAGTGCTCGCGCATGGACACGCCGCGGTCGGCCAAGTCGGCGAAAGCATCGAGCAAGTTCAAATGCGTTTCCGGCTGAAGCAAGGTGTGGTGCTCATGCTGGCCGTAGATATGAACGAGCGAACTGCCAATTTCGGCGAGGACATTGAGCGGACAAAGACTGCCGTTGAGATAGATCCGATTTTTTCCTGAACGATTGAGAATGCGCTTGATGACTAACTCGCCGTCGGCCGCGAATCCTGCCTCGGCGAGCTTCGCCTCGATCGCCGTCGGCAAACCATCGAAGAGCGCTTCCACCGTCGCTTCATCTTCCTTGTGGCGGATGATATCCGAGCTGCCGCGCTCACCGGAGATCAGCCCCAAGGCGTTGAGGATAATCGACTTCCCCGCGCCGGTTTCGCCGGTGATGATATTCAACCCCGCCCCCAGGTCGAGCACAACTTCGTCGATGACCGCGAAGTTCTTGATCCGCAGCTCGCGCAACATAAACTATTCTTCTAGCGCTCGCCCCACTTGAGTTTTTCTCGGAGAATCTCGTAGTAGCTGCGCGACGGCAACTTGATCAGCGACACCGGCATGCCGTAGTCGCGCGCTTCCACTTGGTCACCGTTGTGCAGTCGTATCCCCTGTTGTCCATCGGGGCTAAAAAAAACCGTATCGCCGAGGGAGCGCAAGGTCACGCGGATCGCCGCATTACTCGGCACGACGATCGGCCGGTTGGTCAGCGTGTGCGGGCAAATCGGCGAGAGCACGATGGCGCCGAGTGTCGGTTCGAGAATCGGCCCCGCCGCGGCCAAAGAATAAGCGGTAGAACCCGTCGGCGTGGAAATAATCAAGCCGTCGGCGCGGTAGGTGCAAAGATAATCGTCGCCGACATGAGTTTCCAGATCGATGATGCGGCTGCGCGCGCCCTTGGCGATCACCGCGTCGTTGAGGATACGAAACTTGCGCGTGCGGCCTTTCTTGCCGATCACGCGCACCTGCAACGTCATGCGCGGCTCGACTTCGAAATCACCGTCGAGTGTCTTACTCAGCACCGCCTCCAGTTCGCCCACCGCGACTTCGGTGATGAATCCCAAACCACCAAGATTGACACCCAGGATCGGCACCTCGGGACGGATCACCAAAGGCGCGATGTTGAGCAGCGTACCGTCGCCGCCCAACGAAATAATCAGATCGGCCTCGGCCGCCATCTCTTTTTTGCTGCACGCGCGTGCGCCGCGGTGAACCAGACCCTTTTCCACGCAGACCTGCTTGCCGCGCTTCTTTAGCCAGGGAATGAGCCAGCGCACCATCTGCGCAGCTTTGGGCTCGTGGTATTTGGCAACTAATCCAACGGTTCGGATCATCGGTCAATCACTCGGCCGCGACCTTACCACAGCGAAAAACAAAATGCCCGTGACGCAGCGCAGCTAAAGCCAAAAGGGCGGGTTTCAAACGGTTGCAACGAATCCGAATTCTTTTTTGTGTTCTTTGCGGTTAATATTCCGAATCCGAATATTCATTCCCTGTGGCCGGGTGCCCTTTGCGGCTAATGCCTCGCTAGACAACCAGACGGCGCAGCCGCGCGCTCAGGTAATCGACCAGCATCACAAGCGCGATCAGTACCAACACAATGGCCGCCGCTTCTTGATATTGGAAAGTGCGGAAACTGGTGTTCATCAAGTAACCGATGCCGCCGGCACCGATCAAGCCCAAAACCGAAGCCGCGCGGATGTTGGTTTCAAAGCGGTAAAGCGTGAATGAAATGAGATCGGGCAAGATCTGCGGCAGCACGGCGAACGACAGTATTTGCGAATAACCGGCGCCGGTGGCGCGGATCGCTTCGACCACGCCTTCGTCAATATTTTCCACCGACTCGGATAATAATTTGCCGAGAACCGTCGCTGTGTGAATCGCCAATGCCATGGTCCCGGCGAAAGCGCCCAGGCCGACCGCTGCAACGAACAGTAAGCCGAGCGCCAGATCGGGAATCGTGCGCACTAGATTCAGCACCGTGCGCACGGCGTGATAGACGAAGGGGTGCGGCGTGGTATTGCGCGCCGCGAGAAAGCCGAGAGGAAACGCCGCCAACAACGCCAGAAATGTTCCCGCCAAAGCCATCTGCACGGTTTCCAAAGTCGCGCCGACCACGGTCTGGGGGAAAGTATTATCCCACCAACGCTGGCGCGCGCGCGCTTCATCCTCGCCTAAGGGCAAGGGCAAAATCAATTCGGGCAAGCTCAGCTTTTCCGGAAAATAATAATGTTTCGCCTCGGTGATGCGGGCAAAATCCGGCGGCAGCATTCGGCTCAGAGTGTGAAAAATCTGCGGCACGCCTTCGAATAACTCACCCGGTCGAATCTTTGCACCTTGAAACGACCAGGCCAGGATCAAAAGCAAAACGCACGTAACGATAAAACTGAGCCGCCGTTTGCGCGGCCGCGCCGGCGCTTCGGCAAAAATGTCATGCTCCAATTCCAATGATTTCACCTGACGGGAAAACTATCGTTCAGCGCCAAATCGCGGACCATCGGCGGAATGTACAAGATTGCAGTTTGGAACTTCACCATGGCCGCTACGGCTTCGCTTTCGCCAAAAATTCCGCCTCGCGGTACTCTTCATTAGCGAGAGTTTTAAGACCAATCTTGTCGTAGAGCTCGGACAATACGAGCGCAACGTCGATTCAAAGATCGTCTTCGTCTCATTCACCGCGAAGCCCCTTTTCTCAATCACCCAAGCATCACCGACACTGCTTATCATATCGCCTGTCACGTCGATATCCATACGCTCACCGGCACGGACAATCCCGGCGATCACCTCACCGGTATGAATCCCGATGCCAATGCGCAGCGGCGCGGTTAATACTTATTCAGCGAGCCCTGAGCTCGTCAACCCCGTGAGAATCTTCTAACCGCCCTTTTCGCCGCCACCAAGGCGTTGCTCGTATCCCACTGGCCGGTGGAAACCGTGTCGGCGAAACTTATCACTACCGAATTGTTTAAGCGCCAATCGGCCGACGCCAAACTGAACCGCGTCCAAGCGCTGCGCGCTGCGTCACTCGCGGTCATGCAGCAATCAGCCGGCAACTCGTACAGCTACGCGCACCCGATGTTCTGGGCGCCGTTTGTCGTCGGCGGCGATGGCGGTTGATCGACCGTCTGGCGTCCGCTTGCACTTGGCCGGCACAATAATGTATTTGATCCCCTCCTAGATTGGGTTCAATTGGTGCGTTAGGCACCCAACAGTAACACTGGCCGGACGATTCATTTCAGCGCAGAAGCGGGCAAAATGTTTTCCCAAGACAAACTCGCCGAGCTTATAGCCACACCCCTCTTCGCTGGCCTAACTCCGTGCGCTTTCGACGAGCTGCTTTCTGAGTTGCGATTCATAAGTCTATCCGGCGGCGCGATTTTGTTTCGCGCCGGCGATGCCGGCGACTCGATGTACATCGTGCTTTCAGGACGGCTGCGCGTGTCGGTCCAACGCGCTGACGGCGCAGAAGAAATCATTCGCGAAATTGCCCGCGGCGAAAGTGTAGGCGAACTCGCCTTGCTCACCGGAGAAGCGCGTTCGGCGACGATTCGCGCGATCCGCGATACCACACTCGCAATGCTCTCGCAGTCGGCATTTGAGCGGGCGATCCAATTTGACCCGACGCTGATCCGGCAAATCGCCGTGCAGCTGGCGTCGCGCCAGCGCCAAGGCAGCGACGGAGCAACGGCGCGAAGTAACCTGCGCACCGTTGCGGTGCTTCCCTGTGACGAAAGCGATCAAGCGAACGAGTTCGCGCTGTTGCTAGCGAACGCGCTGACGAAGATAGCTCCAACGTTGTGCGTGAGCCCACAGAGCATCGGCCGCGAGTCTGGGGTTGAATTTTCCGCGGCCAACGAAGCTCGCGCAGCCGAAGCCGAGCTCACGGTCCGCTTGGACGCCCTCGAAGCCAATCACCGCGCCATCGTTTACCAAGCGGACGCGGATCTCAATGCTTGGACTAAACGTTGTATCCGTCAAGCCGACCTCATCTTGGTTGTCGGCCGTGCCAACGTCGCGAGTCCCGATGCCGCGCTCAAGCCAATGCGCGACTACTTTGATTCCTGCACCATCACTGCGCGTATGGAGCTCGTGCTGTTGCACGGTCGCGACGTCAGTCATGATTTCACAACGGCGAAGTGGGTCGCCCAATTGGGCACTTCGGCACACCACCACATCGTTGCCACTGAAGCAGCCGACGTCGCCAGACTCGCGCGCCTGATCACCGGCAATGGAATCGGTTTAGTTTTGAGCGGCGGCGGCGCGCGCGGTTTTGCCCATATTGGCGTGATTCGTGCGCTCCAAGAGCGCGGCGTGCCGATCGACATGATCGGCGGCACCAGCATGGGCGCGGTGATCGCCGCGCAACACGCGCTCGGCTGGGATTGGCAGACCATGGCCCGCGTCAATCGCGACGAATGGCCGCGCTGCGAACCGCAGAAAAATTACACCTTGCCTTTGGTCGCGCTCAACTCCGCGCGGCGTATGGATCAAATGCTCCGAAGAATGTTCGGTAACGCCGAAATCGAGAATCTTCGCACCCAATTTTTCTGTGTGTCGACCAACCTCACCACCGCTGCGGCGAAAATACATCAGCAAGGGGCGCTCTGGAAAGCTGTGCGCGCCAGCGTGTCCATCCCCGGTATCGGCCCGCCGGCGATCGAAAACGGTGAGATTTTTATCGACGGCGGCTTAGTCGACAATCTGCCGGTGGAGACCATGAAGAAATTTTGCCAAGGGCGAGTCTGCGCCGTCGATGTCAGCGAGCAGGTCGAATTCACGAGTAAGCTATCGGAGAGCTACACCGTCTCGGGCTGGAAACTCCTGTGGCAACAGCTGAGTCCATTCAGCGACAAACCCGACATCCCCAATATTCTAAATACTCTCTATCGCACCACCACCGTCGGCGGCATCCGCGCCATCGCGAGCGCCAAGGCCCAAGCCGATCTCTGCTTCGAACCGCCGGTCGGCCAATTCAATGTCTTCGAATGGCGCAGCGTCGATAAAATTATCGAAGTCGGATATCGCTATGCGCTTCGCAAGCTGGACGAATCAGGCCATCCCGGCGTCGACTGAGGCGGTTAAATTTCGCCGCCACTAATCGCCGCGTTGGTAAATGGCATCGACGATGGATTCGGTCAATTCATGGGTCGGACCGTCAAAAATAACCTGCCCGTCTTTGAGGCCAACGACCCGGTCAGCGTACTCGCGCGTGAGTTCCAGCGTATGTAAACTCACCAGCGCGGTGATGCCGTCTTCACGGCAGACCCGTTTGAGAATATCGAGAACCACGCGGGAGAGTTTGGGGTCGAGGCTAGACACCGGTTCGTCGGCAAGAATGATCGCCGGCCGTTGCATCAGCGTGCGCGCGATGGCGACGCGTTGTTGCTCGCCGCCGCTCAACTCGTCGGCGCGTTTGTAGGCGTGCTCGAGCAAACCGACCCGTTTAAGATTAACCAAGGCGCGGCGCTGTTCTTCGTGAGAGAAAATTCTGAGCGTGCTTTTCACTGACGGCTGATAGCCCAGCCCGCCGGATAGCACGTTTTCAATGACCGACAGCCGTTTGACGATATTGAACTGCTGAAAGATCATGCCGATCTTGCGCCGTACGTAACGTAGATGGGTGCCGTTGAGTTTGAGAATATCGTTTGGTTTGCCGTTGGATGTCGAATCGACTATCGAAGCGGGTACGATGATTTCACCCGCGGTCGCATCGACCAACCGGTTGATGCAACGCAGCAGCGTCGACTTGCCGGAACCGGATAAGCCGATAATGCCGACGAACTCTCCCTGTTCGATTTTGAGGCTGATGCCGCGCAGCACCGGCGCGATGGCGCTGTAGGATTGCTGCAAGTCCGTGATTTCGAGGATGGTCACGATTTCTTTTTCTTGAGCGCTTCCTTGAGCGGGATGCCGGCAATCTTAAAAGCCTCACGCACCGAGTCGTAGTCCTTGTCGGTGGCGGTGACGAAACCATCGATCTGGTAAAGTTCGCGCAGCATCTGTTTCCCCGCCGGATCGCGGCTCAAATTGATGAAAACATCGACGATCTTTTTAGCGATGGCGTCATCGAGGTCGCCGCGGATCACCAGATTGTCGGCGGGGATCGGCTCGGAGAAGGCGATGGCGTGAATTTTTTTTATATCCGCCGGATCTTTCAAATAGCGCATCCACGCGGTGTCCTGGCTATCGGGAGAGTTGGCGTAGGTGGCGCCGGCGTCGACTTTGCGATTGAGCACCGCCAACACGGTGGCGTCGTGGCCGCCGGAATAAAGAATCTGTTTGAAATCCCGCACCGGATCGATGCCGCGCTCCTTAAACATCTTGCGCGGAAACACATGGCCCGTAGTGGACAGCGAATCGCCAAAGGCGAAAGTTTTGCCGCGCAAGTCCTCGAGGGTTTTGATGCCGCTATCGGCCCGCGTGATGATCGCCGCAAAATAAGTCGGGATACCTTTGCGTTCGGACTTGAGCACGACTTTGACGTTGGCTTCGCTTTTCGCCAGCACGTAGGAAGCCGGCGCCAAAAATGCGACATCGAGCTTGCCCACGCGCAACGCTTCGACCACGCCGGTGTAGTCGGTAGCGACGAACGGTTGGATTTCCATGCCCAGTTCTTTGCGCAGGATCTCCACAACCGGCTGGGCGTTTTGCATCACCTGCTGGGCGTCTTCGGCGGGTACAAAGCCAACGCGCAGCGTCTTGGGCGCTTTTGGCGAATCGCCGCAGGCGAACAGCGCAAACCACGATAAGATGGTAAAACAGCGAATCAGGTTGCTTTTCATATTCAGCGTTCATTGATACTGAAAGCTCGGCGCGGGTGCAAACGTATTGATTCAGGTGGCCGGGGTGGTATGAAACTGCATGCGCGTGAATGCCGTCCTAACCGCTCTGGCCCTATTCTTACTTGGCGGCTGCTCGACGTTTGAAACCGTTTCCGTAAATGACCTCGCGGCCCTGCCGGCGAATTCTACCTCGCGTTTTATGTTTCCCAGCGCTGGTGGATTAGTGGAAGGTTATCTGGCGCGCCCGCGCGGCAACGGCCGGTTTCCACTAATCGTCTTACTGCACGGTCATAGCTGGTTCGGCATTGGCGCGCGCCGGGTTTTGCCCGCCGCCGAAGCGTTCGCCAAGGAGGTCTGTTACGCCAGCATGGCCGTCTCGTTGCCGGGCTACGGGGGTACCAAAGTTCCCGACGGCCCGCTGGCTGAATCGACGCGCCGCGCAGTTCTCGACGCGGTTGCCAGGGCGAAACAGCTGCCGTGGATCGATGGAAGCAAGATTTACGTTTACGGATTTTCCCGCGGCGCAGTGGTAGCGGCGGCGTTGGCCAATGAAATCGACGGTCTCAAAGGGGCAATGCTCCACTCCGGCGCCTACGATCTGGCAACGCTTTACAAAAACACTTCGAGTTTCGCGCTTAAAATGATACTGAATCCCAATGGCGAAGCCGAACCGAAGCTGCGAAATCTGCTGCCGGAAGCCGCCGATTGGCAGGCGTCAACGCTGATTTTGCACGGCGCGCAAGATTCATTGATCCCGGTTTCCCAGGCCACGCTGCTTCGCGACCGGCTGGAAAGTTTAGGCAAGACGCATCGTCTGGTGCTCTATCCCGAGCACGGTCACTGGCTGTCGATCCGTGCGATCAAAGATCAAGCGGTGCAATTTCTCAAAGACAACGGCGGCTCTGCGTGTGCGGACGGTGCATCCTAATCGCCGGCGGACAGCTATTCGCGTCTACGTATTCGCCTCTTCACTACAATGAACACAAAGCGCGCGAAGTTCGAATTCTTATGATTTCCTTTTTGTACTTTGCGTATTCTGCGTTCTTTGCGGCTGACCCCCTCATCTCAACGCAATCGGGTTCCCCGCTTCATCAACAGCGACGAAAATAACCTCGGCTTCAGTGACTTTGACGTTAGCGCTGGGATCTTTCGCGCGTTGCGCTTCGACATCGACTTTGATGGTCACGGATGTCGTCCCGATGCGCAGCGTCGAAGTGTAAAAGCTCACCACATCGCCGACGTACACTGGCGCAATGAACTCGACTTCGCGCATTGCCCGGGTGACGAAGTTTCGCGCGGCGCAGCGCGACGCTGCGATGCCGCCCGCCAAGTCGATATGACTGAGGATCACGCCGCCAAAGATCGTGCCGCGCGCGTTGGTGTCGCGCGGCAGCATGGTCACCCTGAGCGTCGGCTCGCGCGCATCTGCCATGGGGAATGACTATGGAAGGTAAGTGGCAAGGGGCAAAAAATGAGTGCGACTCGCGGCGCCTAAACGTAGGCGAGCCACTTGGCGTACTTCTCCACCGCTTTTCCCTTGATGACATCGAAGAAAGTAGTCTGCAAATCCTCGGTAATCGGACCGCGTTTACCGGCGCCGATCTGCCGGTCGTCAACTTCGCGGACCGGCGTCAGCTCGGCGGCGGTGCCGGTAAAAAACACTTCGTCGGCGATGTAGAGCTCGTCGCGGGTGAAACGCTCCTCGGTCACTTCGTAGCCCTTATCGCGCGCCAAGGTCATAATCGATTCCCGCGTGATGCCGGGCAGGATAGAAGTCAACGGCGTCGTTTTGATCTTGCCGCCGCGCACCATAAAAATATTCTCGCCGCTGGCTTCCGCAACGTAACCCTCGGTATCGAGCATGATCGCTTCGTCGTAGCCGGCTTTTTTCACTTCGGCTTTGGCCAGAACTGAATTCACATAGTTTGCCGAGGTCTTGCTTTTGGTCATCGTCACGTTGACGTGGTGGCGCGTGTAGGACGACACCTTGGCGCGAATGCCGTTTTTGATGCCGTCGTCGCCTAGGTAAGCACCCCAAGGCCACACCGCGATGCACACGTTCACAGGATTTTGCGGCGCGTAAACGCCGAGCTCGCCGAGACCGAGAAACGCCAGCGGCCGGATGTAACAGGCCTTAAGCTTGTTGGCGCGGATGACCTCTTTGGTCGCTTGGCAAAGTTGCTCCACCGAATAGGGCAGCGGAAAACCCAAAATTTTTCCTGAATCGGCGAGCCGCCGCATATGCTCTTCGAGACGAAACACGGCGGAGCGGCCGTCGGCCAACTCGTAGCAGCGAATACCTTCAAAGTACGCCGTGCCGTAATGCAGCGCATGGGATAGCACATGCACCTTGGCATCTTCCCAGCGCACGAGTTCGCCGTCGAGCCAAATTTTTTCAGTTTTGAGCGCCATGATCGTTCTTTCGCGGAACGCGAGTTCCTACTTTTGATTTCTGCGTATTCTACGTGCCTACCGCTGCGGCATCAAGTAGGACAAAAAAAGGCCACCCGGTTGCCCGCGGTGGCCTCGATCGGTGTGCCGAGCGGTTACAATACTTTTTTCAAGTCCGGCGCCGGTTTGAAAGCGACGGTCCGGCTCGCGTTGATGGTGATCACGTCGCCGGTCTGGGGATTGATCCCTTTACGCGCCTTACGCGCGCGCACCGTGAAAGTGCCAAAACCGGGAACTTGAAATCGTTTGCCCTTCTTGATCGCCTTGATAATTCCATCGAACGTCGCATCCACCGCTTCACCGGCTGTGCGCTTGTTGATTTGCGCCACCTTGGCCACGGTCTCGACTAAATCTGCCTTAGTCATTTTTCTTCACCCCGCGTTGATCAAGAGCTACTGCCAAAATCAAAATATCACGCGCGATAATTCCCAATTCAAGAAAAAATGTCAACTGGTTTTTTGTCTTTAGAGCGATTGCGCGCGCTCGTGCAACAAACCGTAACGCACACCCTGATCGCTCACGACGACGCTCTCCGCGTGGAACAACGTCATGATCCGTTCGATCAAGCAGGCGCCGGCAAAAATGACATCGGCGCGCTTGGCTTCGAGACCGGCGATCTGCTTACGCTCCTCTATAGTCTTTTCACGAAAGAGCTGAATCTGCCGGCGCACTTCGCCGAGGCTGAGTCGGCTGCCGTGCACCTGGCTATGGGAGTAATTCACTAGACGCTTCTCGATCGCCGCCACGGTCGTGAAACTGCCGGCGATGCCAACCAGAGTCAGCGCCGCGTTGGTGCTGGCCAAGCTAGCCATGACCGGCGCAAGCCCACGGTCAATGGCGGCCAGCATCGCTGCGACTTCGTCACCGCGCACCGGATCGGCGTGAAGAAAGCGTTCGGTCAAACGCACCGAACCGACGTCGACGCTGAGCACTTGAGAAACGCCGGCGTCGTTGCCGCGGATAAATTCACTGCTGCCGCCGCCGATGTCGATCACGAGAAGTTCCCTGCCGGTGAGCGCCAGGCCGCGCGTCACCGCTAGAAATGAATAGGTCGCTTCTTCGGCGCCCGAGATGACGCGAATCTCGAAGCCGAGTTTGGTGTGCAAACGCGCGCGCACCTCGGCGCGGTTCTCCGCGTCGCGCAGGGCGCTGGTACCGACCGCAAAGACCTCTTCAACGCCCAGGCTCTGGCAGTGATCGCGATAACGTTCGAGGATTTCGAGGGTGCGCTGTTCGCCTTCGGCGCTGATCCGGCGCGTGCGATCGACCCCTTGACCGAGGCGAGAAATGTCGGCGAGATCGGCGAGCACTCTGAAGCGGCCGGTCTCTCGAATGTCGGCGATGAGACAGAGAACTGTGTTGGTGCCGACGTCGATGAATGCGCTGCGCCGCGGGCTCATCGCAATGCTATCCCGGATTATTCATGCTAAGAGGAAATCTCGCGGCGCTGCGCCGATCGCGGTGTGACCCTGGAGAACCAAAACGTCAAACAGAGGCACGAGAGCGAATGTTTCATTTTGTGCTCGGCACGAGGTTTAACCTTTTCGCTGCTAATCTCATAAGCAACTTATCTCGCTGCCATCTTCACGGCACAACTGCTTTGCCGTCGTTCCGCAAAGGTTGCATCTCGACCGAAGTTTCGCCGTGAATTCGGCCTAGTGTCTCCACGCTTACAAGGTCATTGGCATCAGCGCCCTTAGCGCCGCCGTCCAATTCGCTCAGCCACGCCGCCATGTCCGCCAGCGCGCGGCGCGACAACATCTCTTTTTTCGCCTTGCCGCGTAGACCAACAGATAGCGGCGAGATCAAACCGAAGTTCACATTCATCGGCTGAAAACGTTTGCGCTCGGAATCGCTAATGTAACCCAGCAAAGCGCCCAGCGCGGTGGTCAGCGGCGGCACCACCGGCGCTTTGCCGAAAACTAAATTCGCGGCATTGATGCCAGCGAGCAGGCCGGTGGCGGCGGATTCGATATAACCTTCGACGCCGGTCATCTGTCCGGCGAAAAATAGCGACTGGCGTTGGCGCCATTGAAGCGTCGGCAATAGATGCTGCGGCGCGTTGATAAACGTATTGCGGTGCAAACTCCCAAGCCGAACGAACTCGGCGTTGGCCAAGCCGGGAATCAGCGCCAAAACCTTGCGCTGTTCGGCATAAGTCATTTTGGTTTGAAAGCCGACCAAATTGTAGAGCGTGCTTGCGCGATTTTCCTGGCGCAGCTGCACCACCGCGTAGGGCCGCCTGCCGGTGCTCGGATCGATCAGACCCACGGCGCGCATGGGTCCGAAGGCGAGAGTTTCCTTGCCGCGGTCGGCCATCTCCTCGATCGGCATGCAGCCTTCGAACGGGACAAAGCGCTCGAAGCTATGGGTCGCCACTCGCTCGGCGGCGACTAGCGCGTCGATGAAACGATAGTACTCCGCTTGCGTCAGCGGCAAATTGATATAGTCATCGCCGCCCTTGCCGTAACGCGCCGCGCGATAGGCTAGGTTCATATCGATCGACTCGGCGGTAACGATGGGCGAAATCGCGTCATAAAAATACAAATGCTCTTCGCCCAATTGAGCGGTCAATGCGCGCGATAACGCCGGCGAAGTCAGCGGCCCGGTGGCGACAATGACGATGCCGTCATCAGGTATCGATTCAACTTCGTGGCGAATAACCTGGACTTTGGGCAAAGCTTCGATCGCTTGAGTTACGCCGCGCGCGAACGCAGCGCGATCGACCGCCAGAGCGGAACCGGCGGGTACGCGATGCGTTTCGGCTGTTCGAATAATCAGGGAGTTGAGCTGGCGCATCTCCGCCTTGAGCAAACCCGCGGGAGCGGATAAGGAATCAGATCGGAGCGAATTGCTGCACACGACCTCAGCGAGGTCATCGCTCGCGTGCGCTTCGGTGCGGCGCAATGGCCGCATCTCGAACAGTTCCACGGCGATCCCCCGGCGCGCCAACTGCCATGCCGCTTCGGTGCCGGCCAAGCCGCCGCCGATTATGCGCACCAAGTTATCCATGGATCGATAGTGAAATTTATCCGCCGTGCCCATAATCGTGCTCGTCCTACAGACACGAGGCACGAACACGGCCAGCGGAATCTCTACCGTGGAGCGAAAGTCTTTGCAAGCAATCTGCGAACGAACGAAGCGGCGCTCTCGACGCTATTGCTCCACGACCTGGATCGAGTAGCCGCACTCTTTCTTGTAACAACGGTGCGTGCGGCCGGTCCGTTTGAGAATTTTCTCCACCAGGATCGGGCTATCGCAGTCCGGGCACGGCGTCGGCAACGGCTTGTCCCACGAAGCGAACTTGCATTCGGGATACTTGTCGCAGCCGTAGAACATTTTGCCCCAGCGTGATTTGCGCTCTTTAATGTTCCCTTCCTTACACTCGGGACACTTGATGCCCAAATCCACCGGTTTTTGCAGCGGCTGAATATTTTTGCATTCGGGGTAACCGCTGCAGCCGAGAAATTTGCCGAACTTACCGAAGCGCAAGAGCATCGGCCGGCCGCATTTCTCGCACGCCTCGTCGACTTCTTCTTCGACTGCGATTTCGACCTCGCCTTCGTTGCCGCGCTTGAAATTCTTGGTGCTTTTGCATTCGGGATATTGCGGGCAGGCGAGAAACTCGCCGTTGCGGCCCCACTTGATCACCATTTTGGCGCCGCATTTCTCACAGTCGATATCGGTCGGCACCTCTTGCCGTTTGACATCGCGCATCTCTTTGGCGGCTTTCTTGAGATCGCGCTCGAACGGCGTGTAGAAGCGCTTCATCGTCTTGGTCCACTTCTCTTTGCCGTCCTCGATCTTGTCGAGGTCGTTTTCCATCCCGGCGGTAAACTCGACGTTGAGAATGTCGGGAAAACTCTCGACGAGTAAGTCGGTCACCAAAAAGCCCAAATCGGTCGGCACCAATTGGCGGCTTTCGTTTTGCGATACATACTCGCGATCGAGAATGTTCGAGATGATCGCCGCATAGGTCGACGGCCGGCCGATGCCATTCTCGTCGAGCTCTTTAATCAGCGAGGCTTGCGTGAAACGGGGCGGCGGCTGGGTAAAATGCTGGCGCGGCTCCATCGATAGGAGTTTTAAAATATCGCCCTTCTGCAGGTTGGGCAGCACGCCGTCCAAATCCTGCGCGTCATCATCTTCCTCATCTTCGCCGTTGGCCTGCGCGGTACGCTCGTCGCGTCCCTCCGTATAGAGCTTCATAAAGCCGTCGAACTTGACCTGCTGCCCGGTGGCGCGAAACAGCGCCTCTTTGACGGGAATCTCGAAAGCGGTTTGATCATACACCGCCGGCACCATCTGGCTGGCGACAAAGCGATCCCAGATCAGCGAGTAGAGCTGAAACACGTCGCGCCGCAAATAGCGCCGCACCCGCTCGGGCGAATAATCAAGCGAAGTCGGGCGAATCGCCTCGTGGGCATCCTGCGCGCCCTTCTTCGAACGAAAAGTATTCGGCCGATCAGGCAGATAATTTTTGCCGTACTGGGTTTGAATATGGCCGCGCACGGCCGTCAGCGCATCGTTGGAAACGCGCGTCGAATCGGTACGCATATAGGTGATCAAGCCCACCGAGCCTTCGCTGCCCAACTCCACGCCTTCATAGAGTTGCTGCGCCAACTGCATGGTGCGCTTGGGCTGAAAGCCCAATTTGCGCGACGCTTCCTGTTGCAACTTGCTGGTGACAAAGGGCGGCGTTGGAAATCGGCGCCGTTCTTTTTTCTCGACCTCGCCGATGACCCACGGCGCATTTTCGAGGGATTTGAGAATTTCCTGAACGCTGTTTTCAGTCTCAAGGCGGAACTTCTTATTGTCGACCTTCTGGCCCTGCCACTGCGCCAGCTTAGCTTTGAACGAAGGCGGTAGATGACCTTCCAGCAACGCCGTCAACGACCAATACTCGACCGGCTCGAAGGCGCGCACTTCCTTTTCCCGTTCGCAGACCAGGCGCACCGCCACCGACTGCACCCGCCCGGCGCTCAGGCCGCGCCGCACTTTGGTCCATAGAATCGGGCTTATCTTGTAGCCGACCAAGCGGTCGAGCACGCGGCGCGCCACTTGCGCGTCGAATTTGTTGCGGTCGAGCTCTTGCGGATTGGCGATCGCTTCCTGCACGGCTTTCTTGGTGATCTCGTTGATCATCACCCGATGCACGCGCTTATGATTCTTCACCACTTGATCGGCGATATGCCAGGCGATCGCTTCGCCCTCGCGATCCGGATCGGAGGCGAGATAAATATTGGTCTTGCCTTTGGCGGCCTTTTTAAGCTCGTCGATGACCTTTTTCTTGGATAAAATGACTGTAAAATCCGGCGCGAAGTTTTTCTTGACGTCGACACCGAGCTTGCTCTTGGGTAAATCGACCACGTGGCCGATGGACGCTTTGACTTGAAAATCCCGCCCCAAATATTTTTCCAAGGTCTTGGCCTTGGCCGGGGATTCGACAATGACTAGATTCTTTGCTGCCATGTAACTCATTCCTAAATGTGTCAGAGGTATCGATTCAATTGGTTCTCTCGGCGGCGTATCGTTTGCCCGCCAGTTGCTGCACATAGCCTTGCAACTCCAAATCCAAGAGAATCTCCAAAACCCGCTGCGCGACCAAACCGCTGCGCTCGATCACTTCGTCGATTTGCAGTGAACCCGCTTCGAGCAAGGCGAAAATTTTGCGCGCCTCGGCGCCGGCATTTTGCGGCAAAGTCAACGGCGCGGGATTCGCCGCGCCGCCGCGATGCAAAAGCTGCGGCGCGATCTCTTCGAGGATGTCCTCGACGTTCTCGACCAGCTTGGCGCCCTGGCGAATCAAGCGGTGCGCGCCGCGGCTTCGGCTGGCGCCGACTTCACCCGGCACGGCGAACACTTCGCGCCCCTGGTCGACGGCTAACGAAGCGGTAATCAACGAGCCGCTCTTCTCGGTGGCTTCGACCACGACCACGCCCAAAGACACGCCGCTGATCAGCCGATTGCGCGCCGGAAAATTAAATGCCATCGGCCGGGTGCCGATCGGCAATTCGGAAAGCACGGCGCCCTGGTCGCTAATACGCTGATAAAGTTTGTCGTGTTCCGGCGGATACGCGCGTTCAACGCCGGAGCCCAATATCGCGATCGTTCGCCCGCCGCAATTGATCGCCGTCTCATGCGCCATGCCGTCGATACCGCGCGCCATGCCGCTCACCACGGTGAATCCCATCGAGGCCAAGCCGCGCGCCAGATCGCGGGCCACGCGCCGGCCGTAGTCGCTGGCGCTGCGCGAGCCGACGATCGCCACGGCTCGGCTGTCGTCTGCGCGCAACTCACCTTTGACATAAAGCACTGGCGGCGGATCGGCGATCGTTCGTAAGCGCGCCGGATAATTGGCATCGCTAAACGGGATTAAAGTTACCCCGGCGGCGCGCACGCGCTTTAATTCATTCTCGACTTCGGCCCATTGGTCAAAATGCATCAAGCCATCGATCGCTTCGGCGCGCAGATCTTCGACCGCTTCAAGCTCCGACTTGGACGCCGCAAAGGCTTTGGTCGGATCGCCGAATTGCGCCGCAAGTTTTTTGAAACTCACACAGCCCAAACCGTTGACTCGACAGAGCGCGAGCCACGGCGCGTAATCTCCGCCCATCGGCACGGACGAAGAAATTCCATCCGGTGAATTTAAGGATGCCTCAACCATAGTCATTTACGCTTTGTCACACTCGGCGCGAAATCTCGTTGCCGTGGCGGCCAGAGCAATCAAGGTAGAAATGATAAGGCAATTTATCCCTGAAGACCAGAAGGGAAACTCCGAGGGCCTTGGAGTTCACCCCTCGCCGGTCGACGAAACGATTGTTTTTGCGGTACTTTCTGGCAAATTGAAGTTTCTTTTTTTGCTCTGAAATTGAGCGCGAAAGCGCTACTGCGCGGCAAATCCACGAGGATAGGGAATAACCATCGACGCAGACAACGCGTCGATGGCAAGCGCTCGTCGCGCCGTTATCGGCGCGGCCTTTTCCGCGGCGCTGCGGCTTCCCGGCGCGCACGAAAAAACAGCCGTAACGGCGCATGGTCCAAGCCGAGCTGCTCTCTGAGCTGACCGGTTAAATAGGTCTGATAGCTCGCCGGCACGGCCTCGGCAACGTTGACAAAAAAAGTAAACGTGGGCGGTTGTGTGCCGGTCTGCGTGCCATAGTAAAACTTCACCGACCTGCCATGAAACAATGGCACGGTGTGGGCCGTGACGATGCGCTGCAGCGCTTGGTTCAACTTTGACGTCGAAACTTTATGCCGGTACGCCCTGACGACGCGCGCGCTGGTTTCGAGCATCTTGCGCACGCCATAACCGGTGGCCGCGGCGATGAATGTTATCGGCACGTAGTCCAAGAACGACAGTCGATAGTTTACTTCCTCGCGGTACTTTCGGACGTCGCTGCTATTCTTCGACACCAGATCCCATTTATTCACGGCCAAAACCAGCGCTTTGCCGCGCTCCACCGCATAACTCAAAATCTGCGCGTCTTGATCGGTTACATTTTCCGGTCCGTCGATCACATGAATGATCAGATCGCCGCGTTCCACCGCTTTGAGCGATTGACTCACGCTAAACCGCTCGATGCGGTCGTCGATGCGCGCCTTACGGCGAATGCCAGCGGTATCGATCAAAACACACGGCTCGCCAAGCAGTTCGAACGGCGTGTCCAAAGAATCCCGCGTCGTGCCCGGCGTCGCGTCGACCACCGAGCGCTCGAAACCGAGCAAACGGTTGATCAAGGTCGACTTGCCGACGTTAGGCCGCCCGACCACGGCAACTCTTAACGGCTCGACCGTTTTTGTTTCCGGCTCGGTATCCTCTGGCTCGACATCTTCTGATTCGTCACCCAGCAAATTCGCCGGCAGCGGCGGAAAATACCGACTCACACTATCAAAAAGCTCACCCACGCCGAGACCATGTTCGGCCGAGATCGAATAGAGCGTCTCGATGCCGAGGCCGTAAAACTCATAGAGGTTGTCGGCGCGCTGGCGCGAGTCGAGTTTGTTGACCGCGTAGAGCACCGGCTTTTGCGACCGGCGCAATAAATCCACCGCTTCGCGATCCAACGGATTGAGCCCGTCTTTGCCGTCGAACAGAAACACCACGACGTCAGCTTCAGCCACGGCCAAGCGGCTCTGCGATTGCACGCTCGCTTCGAGATCGCCGTCGCTGTCCGAATCCAGACCGCCGGTGTCGACGAGCAGAAATTTCCGGTCGCCCCACTCGGCCTCGGCGTAGTTCCGATCCCGCGTCACACCGGGCAGATCGTCAACGATCGCCCGCCGCTCGCCGACCAGCCGGTTAAACAAGGTCGACTTGCCGACGTTGGGCCGTCCGACGATGGCGACAATCGGCAATTTGCCTGGCAACCGGCGCGTGACTATAGAAGGAGCTGCTGCTGTCCGATGCATCTAATTTTCTTTTCTGCGTACTTTGCGGCTAGTCGCCTTCTGGCTTCTCACAACCCCATCTCGGTGAGTAGATTGGGATTCTGCGTCCAGTCGGGATCGACGCGGATAAACAGTTCAAGAAATATCCGGCAGCCGAAAATTTTTTCCAGCTCCTCGCGCGCCCGCTGGCCGATCTCCTTGAGCATGGCACCGCGCTTGCCGATGAGAATTCCCTTGTGCGAGTCGCGCTCCGTGTGGATCGTCGCCGAGATCACGATCAGATTCTTATCTTCCTTCTCCGTAAACTCATCGATGGTCACGGCGACACCGTAGGGAATCTCCTGACGAGTCAGCAGAAAAACTTTCTCGCGAACGATTTCCGAAGCCAAGAAGCGCTCGGTTTGGTCGGTATACTCGCCTTCGGTGAAAAACTTTTCGCCCTCGGGCAACCATTTTTCAACGATGTCTAAGATAATCGGCACACCGTCGCCCTTGAGCGCGCTCACCGGCACGATTTCTTTTTCCGGCAATAACTGTGCGCAGCGTTCCATCAGCGGCAGCAACTTGCCCTTGGATACCAGATCGATCTTATTGATGAGAATCAGCACCGGCGTCTCAACGCCGCTGAGCGTCTCAGCGATCCGTTCTTCTTCCTGCTTGATCCGATCGTGCGCGTCGAGCACCCAGACGACCCCGTCAACCTCATCGAGTGTCTGCAGCGCCGTGTCGACCAAGCGCCGGTTGATCATGGTATGACCCTGATGAATTCCCGGCGTGTCAAGAAAAACGATCTGCGAAGTCTCGGTGGTACGGATGCCCGTGATGCGATTGCGCGTGGTCTGCGGCCGCGGCGACACGATGGCAACCTTCTCGCCGAGGATTTGATTGAGCAGCGTCGACTTGCCGACGTTGGGCCGCCCGACGATGGCGATATAGCCCGAGCGATACGGCGCCGCGCTTTTTTCCTTGTGCTTACTTTCTGCCTCTGCCATAAATTCAACCTGAGAAGGACAGCATTATGACACTCTCGACCGGTGGATCAAGGTAGGGAGAATCTGCGCCAAAGTTACCGTTCATGCAGCTCAAATTCACCCCGCAGATGAAGCAACGCCTCACCCGCCGCGCTGCAGAGATGATCGAGCACTCACTGCGTTATTTTCCAGAGTTAAAAGATTCGACGATCACCATCGGCTACACGCGCAAGCACTTGGGCAGCGCGACCGTGATGTATCGCAAAGGAGTCATTTCGCGCCTGATCATTCGCTTCAAAGTGCGCAAGCTCACTTATCAAACCATCGGCCACGAGCTGACACACTTGACCCAAGGTTTGGGCCGCGGCAATCTCACCGCGTCGCGCGCCACCGATCCGGATAGAATTCCCGCCGGTGAAACCCAATGCGACATCTGGACCCTCGCCCGCGACCCAATCTTCTGCGACGACCCCCCGACTTATATTAAAATGCCGCGCAACCTGCGCGAACGCTGGCCCGAATATGCCGAATCGGTGCGCCAACTCTGCATCGCCGCCATCGACAAACGCCACACCCAGCGTCAATACATCCGCTGGTTAGAGCAGGAAATTCGCCAATTGGCGAAAGCACCGAAGCGCGAAAAATTCAGCGCTTCCGCGCAATTGTTTTTGCCGTTCGTGATTTAGCTTTGCGCTGTTGCCGCTCTCTGCGAGTAAATTTCCCAATCCGAATCTTCTAGGCCTTCAAAATCCCGTCGATCTCTTTCAACTGCTCGGCATTCAAATGCCAGTCCGCCGCTTTGACGTTGCTGGTGACATGCTCGACCTTCTTGGCACCGGTAATGACCGAGCAAACCCTCGGTTGCGCGAGTAACCACGCCTGTGCCAATTCGTTCACGCCGCGGCCGTGTTGCTTGGCCCACGCGGACAGTTTGGTGACGATGTGGTAATTGCGCTCAACCATCAGCTCTTGCACGTTGCGCACCGACTCGCCGCGCGAGCCCGGCGGCGGCGGTTTGCCGAATTCATATTTGCCGGTGAGAAATCCACCGGCGAGCGGATAGTACGGCACCAAGCCGACGTTTTGCGCCCGGCAATAGGGCACGATTTCGCGCTCGACGCCGCGCTTGAGCATATTGTACTCGGACTGCAAAACGGCGAAGCGTGTCCAGCCTTTCACCTCCGCGAGCAGGTTGGCATGCGCCAATTGCCACGCAGCGTAAAGCGACGCGCCGATGTAATTCACCTTGCCCATGCGAATCAGATCATCCAAACCGCGCAGCGTCTCTTCGATGGGCGTCGTGTCATCCCAACGATGGCAGTAGTAAAGATCGATATGATCGCACTGCAAGCGGCGCAAGCTCTGCTCCACCGCTTGCATCATGTGATAGCGCGACGCGCCCCAACTGTTGGCGCTGGTTTTGCGCGGATAATTGAACTTGGTCGCCATCACGACCTTGTCCATGCGTCCCTTGAGCGCTACGCCTAAAGTCTCCTCCGAACGGCCATCGTTGTAAACGTTCGCCGAGTCCAAGAAGTTCACACCGGCGTCGAGCGCGGCGTCGATGATCTTATTGACCTCGGCTTGCGGCACGTCGGCCGCACCGAAACGATTGGTGCCCAATCCGACCACGGATACACGGACACCGGAATTGCCCAATTGGCGATACTCCATGAACACTCCCTGCTAATTTTTTTGTTTTGATTCTTTCGAAGCGAGCTAGCGGCGGCGCGGCAGCGACGCGAGTTTGACCACGCCGCGCGACTTTGCGCCGGCGCGGTCGCAGCCACAGTTCCAGCACTCGGAGAATTGGCCTTCGATCTTTTCATCGCAGCCGCTGCACGTCCAGGACTTTTTCACCGAAGCCAGCGGCGCCATAGTTTTTTTGAGAATCGATCGCGCGCGACTCGCTTTGTCGTCGTCGACGACCCAAAGCTCCGGCCAGCATTCGGTCGGCGGCAACTGGCCCGCCGCGCTGATCAGATCGAGTTTTCGCGTTACGCATTTGATGCCGAACGTCGCCATGACGTTCTTCAAGTGGCCGATCATCAGCGGATCTTTGGCGCTGTAGATGCGTTTCATCGCCAACTCAGCAAAGCTCAATGACCGCGCGTAAGCGCGACCTCGTTCAATTTCAATCGATCGCCCAACCACAGCGAGCGCTCCATATGGTCGCCGTAACCGTCTCCCGTCGACGGATGGACGAGCACGGACAACCCCTCGCGGTGCAGCATAAGCCAAGGCACGACTTGGGCGAACTCTTCCTGGGTGAAAACCGCCTGGTACATGGCATCGAGATGCGGCCCCACCGCTTCATCATGCCAGCTGCCAAGCTGAACGTTAAACTGCGCCAACCCGGCGCGCACCTTCGCCGCCGCATCACGTGTCGTTTTCGGATCGTAGTAAATGTGCGCGTGATAACCCTTGATCACTCGCTCGCTCATGACATACCTCCCGGCTAATGTCATTGCTTCTATCAAATCTCGCAGGATGATGCCAAAGCTTGCGGCAGGCAGGTTGCGCCCCCCAACAGCGGGAACCTAGGACAAAAAGACGATACACGCGCAAGCGTAGGATACTTCGCTGGGTGAAGGATTAGCAGGCTAATCCTTACGACGTACGAGTTCTTCGTGCCGTCGCAGTGAAAGAAGTTTTAGCCCTTGGCAGGTTGCAGCACAATCTCATCGGGGAAGAGATATTCTTCTCCCGCCGTGCCGAAGTTAACCAGAATCAGCTGCCGTCCCATGTTTTCGACGGCACGGACAAAGGTTCCTTCGCGCGGCAATAGAGTGCCGGTTTTCTGCGAGCGAATCGGTTTAGTAGTTTTCAAACCATCTCCCGGTTTCATCGTCACCTCTTCGGAGTTAACCTTAGCTGCGCTACTCTCGCCGCTACGGCGTTTCTTAATCGTAACTATCGGACCATTGTTCAAAGTTTTAATCCTCTTACCTATTAGACGTTCCTCGGATGCAAAAGTATTCATCAAGTCACTCACCACGCCATCGATTATACCCTAATTCGACACGCAGCGCTGCGAAAAAATTAAAGAAACTGAGCGGTAGGACGGCCGCTGCCCGTGCCTGTCTCTGGTCTTGGTAAGCAACCAAAACTCGCCGCCGCAAGACTCCGCGGCGGAATGCATTGAATGGACGGTGCGAAATGTAACGTGAGGCAATCAGCGGTTAGAACTTCCCGCCGTAAACTTTGTCAAAAAACCCTTCGCCGTCGAGCCGCTTCAACCAGCTTTGATCGACGATCTCTTCGGCTTTCATGCCGGCGGCTTTTGGGTTTTGCTCGGCGACGTACTTGATTACGATGCGCATACCTTCGAGCGTCGGATAGGGCTTGCGGTCGAGCTCTTCGAGCGCTTCCAAATAAAAATCTTCCGCCGCTTCGAGTTTCGGCAGGCGGAGATTGCGCGCGATGACTTCCTTCACGGATTGCTTGTTGTCTTTGTGAAAGATGAAACCGTAAGCCTCGATCATGGCGCGGGTGAGGCCGTCGATCGCCTTGGGATTGGCCGCGGCGTAATCCCGTTTCATCGCCAGACCGGTGTTCTGATACTGCACCTTCGCCGCGTGCATGTTGAGCAAATTGTTAAATCCTTTGGCGGTCATGACTTTGGTCGCAACCCGCTGCAGCATGCCGGCATCGATCGCTTTGGCGTCAAGCGCCGCCATGCGGTCGGGATCGACGCCGGTTTGAATCAACGTAATCCTGTCGCGTTTCAAGTCCAGTCCCAAATGCTCCAGCGCGATCAGCGCGGAAATATGCGATGAGCCGCCGAAGCGCGCCGTGCCGATCTTCTTGCCTTTTAAATCCTCGGCCCGGCGAATGTTCGGCTGGGTGATCACCGAGAATGGCGTCGTGTTGCTGAGACCGAGGAAAAACGCAATCCGCTCGCCGCCGGCGACCAGATTGACCAGCGAGGCCGGCGCATTGGCGGTAATCTGCAACTCACCCGCGGCAAACATCTGCGCCACCAGCGAACCGCTGTTGACCAGAATGAGCTGGACATCGAGACCATGCCTTTCGAAAAACTTTTTATCCTTGGCCACCCAGAGCGGCGCCATATGCGGCGTCGGCGTCGACAACGCAACGCGCACGCGTTGCAGTGGCTGCGCCTCAGACCTAAAAAAAGGCAATAAAACAAATAAAAATAATGCCGAAGCAAATGCTCTTCTCATGAGTTAATCTACCTAGCTTCCTTATTGAAATTGAGTTGCGCGCCTCGCAAGTTCTGTTTCGTTGGCCATCGGAACGCACCGATAAATGTTTATCAGATATCGAGGCTCACGCGAATCGCCGTTTCTACTCTACGCATATTGGAATCGCTCAATCGGCCTAACCGTTTTTGTAGACGCGCTTTATCGATGGTCAGTATCTGTCCGGTATTCACCATCGATCGCTGCCGAAGCCCTCCGTCACCCACCGCTAATACAACCGTGATGGGGAATTCTTTAATCGTAGTCGTGATTGCAGCGACGATCGTCGTGGAGGCGTAGATATTTCCCGTGTCATTCTGAATGACAAGTGCCGGTCGGATTCCTCTTTGTTCGCTTCCTCGCCCGGGATTGAAATTCACCAACCAGACCTCACCGCGGCGCAGACTCAGGGAGGTCATTCGAGAATCTCCCGAAACGCAGCCAATCGTTGTTCCGCTGTTTCCTGATCTTCTTTGCTCATGGAGCGGTAACCTTCGGCCAGTTCTTGCTGAAGCCGCCGGCGCTGCCACAACTGGATCGCATCTTGGACCACGCGGCTACGAGGCTGCTTACTTTGCTTGCTGACAGAGTCCAGGGTCTCTACGACGTCCTCGTCTAAACTGAGCGTGAGTTTAACTTTTCGGGCCATGACTACCTCCAATTGGTCATACCAATCGTCGGGTAAATAATACCTACCCAGCGCTCATATCACAAGCGGTGGAATCGCATCGTCAGGTCAAAATAGCTTTGCGCGGCCAACTGCGCAGCACCAGATCGGCGAGGAATAAAAACAGCGACGCGCCCGCCAGCGGCCACCAGGTGTCTTTTCCTTGGGTGCTTTTTCCAACGGTCGGTGTGTATAGACGTTTCAAGCCGTCGGTGAATTTTTCCGGATCGAGCATCTCCCCGCCGGTTTCTTCGGCGAGCCGGCTCAGTAGCGATAGGTTGGGTTTTAACTCGCGGTACTCTTTGGGATAAGGCGCGATATAGGGAATGGTCGCCACCGCCACGGGCGGCTCATTGGCGTTGCCCTCGGCATAAAGCGTGACAAAATGAATGCCGCGGGCCGCCGGCGTAAACTGTCCTTCGTAACGTCCCGGCGCGCTTTGTTGCAGCGTCGGCTCGTGCGTCGTGCGATCCGGCGCGGTGACATTGGCCTTCAGCTTCAGATGATTCAGAAACTTGCCGTCGCGCGCCGCCAGATCGGTGACTATCTTTACCGACTCGCCGTCGGCGCTAAATTCCGCACGCACCTTGGAGTCGAGAACCTTTCTCAGCGTGTCGCGGCTGATCTGGCTCGCCCATTGAGGAAAGCTCCGCCAGCTGACCCAATCTTTGCCCCAACGGCCGCTCAAGTCCGATGTGAATGCCATCACCCGACCGAGTCCGTAGCGCCAAGAGACCAACAGTGGATCTTTATCCACGCGCATGAGCAGTTCCGAGCGCGGCTTGGGATAGGTTAAAACATAGCCGCGCAGTGGCGGCAAATTAGCTTGCGCAATGCCTTTAAGCGGCCCGCTCGGCGCCACAATCGTCGGCGTCACGGTTTTTTCGATCAGCAGATCGCGCGATATCAGCAAAGTCTCAGTGGTAAAAATCTGCGGAATCGTCTGCGGATCGAGCGCTACATAGCCGCGTCCCCGGCCTTCTTTGGCGATCTCGGCCATCAGTTTAACATCGGCGTCACTGCCCACCGATACGGTAGAAACGGTGATGCCGTCGCGCGCCATCTTACTGACCAAAGATTGAAAGTCCGCCTTGTCCGTCAGTCCGTCGGAGAGCACGATCACGTGCTTGATCGCGGCTTGCTTCCCAGCGATGCCGCGCTGCGCTTCGACCATCGCCTTGTAGAGATCGGTGCCGCCGTCGGATTGCAAATTAGCCAGCTTCTCGGAAATCCATTCGCCTTTGCCGACCTGGCGAAACGGCAAAGCCCAATCCCAGTTGGCGTCGAACGCAAGAATACCGACTTGATCCGTCGGGTTCATGATGTCGGCGGCGGCGATGGCGGCAGCCTTGGCAAGATCGAGTTTGGTGCTACCTTCCCCGCCGGCGCCCATGCTGCCCGACTTGTCGAGGACGAAAAGCAGCGCCACATGGGGCATGTCGAGGCGCGCCGGCGGGCGCATGTCGACGGGCAAAATGCGCTCCAGCGGCGTGCGAAAATAGCCGCCGGCGCCGTAGCTTTGCGAGCCGCCGATGACCAGCAAGCCGCCGCCCAAGTCACGCGTGTATTTTTCAATATTCTCCATCTTGGCGTGGGACAATTGAAACGCCGGCACGTTGTCGAGCACCAAGAGATCGAAGGCGGAAAGCTCTGCCATCGACAACGAATGGCGCTCGGGCGTAGACGCGACCACTGCGTAGCCTTGGGTCTGCAATACGCCGGAGATCACCCGTTGGCTTTCCGCGTGGGCCGAAAGCAACAGCACTCGTGGCGGCCCCTTCACTTCGACGACACCCTGCAAGAAATTGTTTTCCGCCAGCGTGTCGTCGGCCGACTCGACCAAGAGCTCGTAGTTATGATTGCCGCGCTCGGTCAGGTTGTCGCGAAAACTGAGCGCATTGGCGCCGGCTTTCAAGCGCAGCTCCTGCTCGATCCGCACGACACCGTCGCGCAGCAAGCGCAGCCGCGCCGGCGCATCGCGCCAGCTTTCGATGGCGGCGCGTATCTCGAACCCTTCGGCGCTGTCGACTTGGCGCGGCAACGTGAAGTCGCTCAAATAAATCTCATTGCGGCCGCGCGATAAACTCACCGGCAAGGTCCACACCGACACTCCTTGGCTGCGCAGCAGCGGCGCGACCCGTGCGGTCTCGCCGCGATTCTCGTTGCCGTCGGAAAGCAACAGAATTCTGCCCTGGCGCCCTTCGCCGATCTGCGCCAACGCCGCTTGCAGCGCCGCTTGAATGTCAGTTTCATCGCGCGCCAAGCGCGCCCCGAAATCGGCGGCGCCGATCTTTTCACGCGGCAAAAACTCCCACTCCGGCGCCTGGCCGAAAGCGAGCAGACCGGTACGCGTCATCGGACTGTGAAATCGCTCAGCGGCTTCGAGCACATCGCGCGCTTTCTCGCGCCCTTCTTGGCCGACGCTGCGCGACAGATCGACGCCGAAGATAACATCGAGCGCCGTGGTTGAGTTGAAAATCCGCGGGTTGAACAATGCCAACGCGAGCGCGGCCAACGCTGTACCGCGAACCAGAACTGGGTAAAGCGCCAGGCTCTGGCGCAACGCGAGAAATAACTCCAACCCTAGCAACAGCAGTACGGCGCCGAGCAGAAACGGCCAAAGTGAGAAGGCGTTCTCGACGATACCACTACTCTCGCTGCTCCCTGCGGCCTTTGTCGTCGCGCTTAGGCGCGGCGCGATATTCGATTCGTTTTCATCGAAGAGATTGACTGCGAATCGACCTGCGCGCCCGGCACTTTTAAAGCCGTAAAAGCCACTATGGAAAGTATCGGCGAACAGAAACGGATTTACCGTATTACTGAAACTTTCGCTTTTGCCCGACGGCAAAGTAATCTCCAGCGCGCCGTCACCGGCTGGGAAGCGTAACGCCAAGGGTGTGCCCGCCTGGGCGCTCTGAGCGGGAAATTCCACGCGCTGGGGCTGAAACCATTCCAGCGCGTTGTGCATCAGCACGGGAAACGCGATGCGCAGCGGCAGGTCCGAGGCCGCAAGATCGAAGCCGATGAACAGCAGACGGAGCTTGCCGCGTTCCATGGCGACCAGCAGCGGTCCTTCATCCGACCGCGCTAGGGCCGTCGCATCGCCAGCGAGGGCGACGCGCAACGCCTCGTGCACGCGCAAATCGCCGAGACCCAAACCTTCGGTCAGCGCATGCTTCGCCAGCGGCGCGGTCACGCGCGGCGCTTGAATCTTCCCCTGGAGTTGGATCGGCAGATTGGGCGCGACGGTGTCGATCAAAATAAAATTGCCCTGGGTCAATGCCGGCACCGGGACGCGATCGAAGATGACCACGTCAAACGGCTTTTGTGCGCGCACGAGCTCGGCCTCCCAGCGCGCCGCTGCAACCACCTCAACGTTGGCGAACAGCCGCAGGAGATTACTCAGATAAGGGTTTCCCGGGCCGATGTAGAGCAGGCGCACGGTCGGCGCGTCGTTGACGGCGAGATAGGCGCGGTTGTCGGTGGCGAAGTCGTCGTCGATTTCCAGTCGCGCGGTCAGCGCGCCGGTCAAGCTGCCGTCGAAAGGATAGATTAATACACGCCGGTCGTCGGCACCGATTTCAATCTCGTCGCGCAGCAACGTTTTCTCACCTAAGCTCAAGACCAGCGGCACCTTGATCGCCCGCTTAGTGAAGTTGCGAACATGCACCATGATCTCGGCTGACGACGGCCGATCGGGCTGGCGGCGCACTTCGAAACCGATGATGCCGATATTGCCGGTCCCGTCCCTGACGCCGTCAATCTTGATGAAGCTCAAATGCGCCGCCGCTTTGGCGTATTCTTCGGCGCCGCTGAAGGCGCCGTCGCTGATAACGATGACGCGGTCGGCGCTGGCGCGTTTTAAAAACCCGTGGGCGAAAAGAATCGCGTCTTTAACCCGCCCCTGCGCATCGGTCGCTTCGATACTTGCGCCGAGCTCACGAAGCTTGCGTTGGTCGGAAGTAAACGGCGCAACCAGGCGCGGCTGCGTGCTGGCGGCGATGACGAGCATTTTTTGTTGCGCGCCCAGGCCATCGACTAAAGCGAGAAATTCTCGGCGCGCGGCGTCGAAGCGCGTACCGCTTTTGCCCTTGGCCTTCATGCTCGCGCTCAGGTCGAGCACGACGACGAGATCGCCGGACGGTGCACCGAAATGCAGTAACGATGGATCGGCCAGGGCCGCGATCAACGCGAGTGCCGCAATTAATTGCAGAATCAGTAAAAGATTTTTGCGCAAGAGCCAACCGAGGCGGGCATGCAGCGGCCGCTCGCGCAAGACCCGGTCCCAAAGAAACAACGTGGTCGTGGCGATCTTCAAGCCGCGCGGCTTGAGGCTATGGAGAAACAAGATCAGCGGCAACGCCGCGGCGAGCAGGAAAAGCGCGGAGGGCAAAGACCAGAGCATAATCGAGCCGGGATTGATTCACGCCACGCTGCTCACCTGGCGCAGCGTCTGCAAGACGAACTCGTCGAAGGGCACCTGCGTCGTCGTGCGCAGGTAATCGATGCGCCGGCTGGCGCACACCGTTTCGATATCCTTGAAATAACTCGCCAGCTCCGCTTGGAAGCGCCGGACTAAATCGTCGTCAAGAAAAAATTTCCGCTCGCGCCCGCCTTCGACGTCGATGAGGGCGACATCACCCCAGGCCTTGGGTTGCAGCTCTTGTTCATCGACGATGTGAATCACTAGCGGCTGGTATCGTTTCGCCGTCAACTCTTCCAACGCTCGGCGCCAACCTTCAGGATCGAACAGGTCGCTGACGATCACGACAAATCCCGGATGGGGAAACAGATTGGTGAAGGCATGAATCGACGCGCGCAAATTGGTCTCGCCGCTGCACGACAGGTGGTTGAGAAAACTGAACATGCTGAGAATCTGTTTTCGCCCGCGGCCGAGAGTCAGCGGCTTATGCAGCGCCGTTGAAAACGGCGCGCCGCCGACGCGGTCGAGGTTTTTAAGCCCGATATAGCCCAACGCCGCGGCGACTTTCTTGGCGTAGTCGAGTTTTGACCGGCGCGCCCTCGGCCCCCACTGCCATCGATCGGCTGGTATCGACCAGCAGATAAATATTCAACTCCTCTTCGGCGGTGAACACCTTTAATAGCAGCCGATCGAGGCGGCGATAAATATTCCAATCGACGTAACGCAGGTCGTCGCCCGGCTGATAGCGCCGGTAATCGGAGAATTCTAAGCTAAATCCCTTGCGCGACACCGCATGCTCGCCCTTGGCGCCGGCCCAACTTAGCCGCTTGGCGATCAGGTGCAAGCGTTCGAGCTTGCGCAGAAAGTCGGTGTCGAAGAAGGTTTCCGGATGGCTGTCTGGAGTTTTGCCTTGGGAGACAGCCAGGCGTGGATTTTCTTCGTGCCTGTCCCTGTCACTGCGCGGGAAGCGAAAACCCTTCCCACGCGCGCGACGAGCAACCTTCGCCAATAGCGCCGCAAAGCGCTGGAACCTCAACTCGAGACTCGCTACCCTTGACTCCAAAGCCATCGTCATTCCACTTCGGCAACCTGGGTGATTAATTCGCTAAGAATTTTCTCTGAACTAACTCCTTCGGCGTCCGCTTCCAGATTAAGAATCAGCCGATGGCGCAAGCTCGGCAACAACGTGGCGCGAATGTCGTCGAAAGAAACATTGGGCCGGCCCGCCAACAGCGCTCGCGCCTTGGCGGCGAGAATTAAGCTCTGCAGGCCGCGCGGACTGGAGCCGTAAAGGACAAATCGCTGGGCCAAGGATTCGCCGCCGTTCTTGCCTTCCTCCCTCGGATGGGTACTGAGCACCAAACGTACGGCGTAATCTTTTACCACCTCGGCCAGCGGCACTTCTCTGACCCATTGGCGCATTTCGAGAATGCCGGCGCCGTCCAAGACTTCGCGGAGCGCCGCCGGGGGCGCGGCTGTGGTGAGATCGGCGATGCGCCCGAGCTCGGCGCGATTTGGATACTGTAGGAGCAATTTAAAAAAGAAGCGGTCCACTTGCGCCTCGGGCAGTGGATAGGTGCCTTCCATTTCGATCGGATTTTGCGTCGCCAATACCATGAAAGGATTTTCCAACCGGTGCAGCTTGCCGCCGACGGTGACGCCTTGTTCTTGCATCGCTTCGAGCAGCGCCGATTGGGTTTTCGGCGTGGCGCGGTTGATCTCGTCGGCGAGCACGATATGGGCGAACACCGGCCCGCGCTGAAACTCAAACACTTTGCGCCCCGACGGATCGTCGGTCAGCATGTTGGTGCCGGTGATATCGGCGGGCATGAGATCGGGCGTGAACTGCACGCGCGAGAAACTCAAACTCAAAGTCTCGCCCAAGCTTCGCACCAACAGCGTCTTGCCCAATCCCGGCACGCCTTCGAGCAAACAATGACCGCCGCACACCAAGGCGATAAACACCTGCTCGATCAGCTCTTGATGGCCGACGATCACCCGGCCGATCTCACTGCGTAATTCATCGAAAGTGCGCCGGGCGCGCTCAATGCGCTTTTCAATATCAGCTACCGATTCCATGATGGGACTCCCTGTGGCAACTCACTTGCTTGGCTCACTATTCTCCAGCGACAAGAAATAATTCCGTATCGTCTCTTTCAACGCTTCGGGAACACGTTCCGAATTCAGCTCCTGCTCAGCCTGGCGCCGATAGTTGGCCACCACGGCTTGCTGACTGAGCGCGCTTTTTCCGGTCGGCGGCTTGCCCTTGAAAGCCACGCCGCTGCTCTCGCCCGCGCCAAGCAATCCTTTGATTTGCGTCTGTGCGCCGCCGCGAAACTCCGGCAACGAATTGGCTCCGTCGTCTTTTTTCCCCGGCTCTTTGCCGGGCGAGTTGCTGTGATTTTTTTCGCGCGCGCCGTCGTCGCTGCCGTCTGGTTCGCCCCGGCCGGCCATCTGCGTCTGGCTGTCAGATTTCTGGCCTTGTCCTTGTTGCATCATCTGGTCGAGAAATTTTTGCGCGTCGATGAGCGCCCGCCGGTCGAGGGCGCCGGTCGCCTGCTGATTCATGCGGTCGAGAAATGCCTTGAGTTGATTTTGACCCATGCCCGGCCCGGCTTGCTGCTCTTTGTCCAATTGCTTCTTGAGCTGTGGCAATGAAGCCAAGCGATCCATCCACTGTTGCGGCAATTCTTGGCTCCCTTTGACGCCGTCGGGTAGCTCCAACAGATCGTGCGCTGCATCCAACTCGGCCTTGAGATCCCGTAAGCTCTGCTCGGATTCGCCGGCCGTGAAGGAATTCTTCTCGGCGCCGGTCTTTGCCGCGGATTCAAATTTTTTGGCCATGCCGGAAACTTCTTTTTTGAGCTGCTCGTCGCCGGTTTTAGCCTCGATATTCTTGCGCGCAACCTTTTCCAGCTCTTGTCCCGCTTTAAAGCTTTCCGGCAAACCTTCGCTCTTGGCTTTTTCTTGCAAGTCACGGGCAAATTCGCCCAGCTTCTGCGCCAGCGTCCGTGGCGCGTTAACACTTTGCTGCGCCAAGTCGGGGCGATCGGCATCAAACCACAGCAAACCGAACCAGAGAATCATCAACGGCAACGCGGCGTAGCTTTGCCAACGCCATTGACGTGGAAACAAATCGCGCGGTTGCACTGCGCGCAAACCGGCTTCCGTTTGTTTAATCACTAACTGAGCGGTGGCGCTCTGATCGACTGCCGCGGACAATTCCCAAGCGGTGCTCACACGTTCGTCAAGCTGAAGTTCTTTGTCGATCTGCGCCAGCGCGCGGGTGACATCTCTTGGGCGCCAGCGTTGACGGTAGAAAATAACCGGCGAGATCCCCAGCGCTACGATCACCGGCATCAGCCAGCGCAACGCGTCCATCGGCAAATAGCCGTTCAGCGGCATCAGCGCGATCGTCACGGCTAGCGCCACTCCGGCAAGGGTGAGCAGTATCTGCTCGCTGCGCTTGCGCCGCTCCCAACTAAGTAACGCGGCAAATTTCTCCTGGAGCGCGACGGCCAGCGGGTTCATGACGCCTCCCTTTGCAACGCCCAACGTTGCAAGGCGTAGCCTGAGGCGCCGAGCATGAGATGAAAAGTGAAATGGAGATAGGGCGCCGGCCATTGCCAACCGAAAATCGTTAGCGGTGCCAACTCTTGCCGGCTGAGATACGCCAGTAGAAACGCGATCGGGTTGAGTGGCAGATAAAACAACGCCGACAAAATCACCAAGCAGGTAAAAAAGCAACGGATAAAAACTTGCCGGTTCTCCACGCGACGCTCCCAAAGCGCCAGCGAGGCGAGCCCCCAGACACCGTAGCTCAGCGCGTAAAAGGAGAGCAACAGAAAGGTCACGGCGATGCTCGTGAGCGGTGTGCGCGCCACGGCGCCGGCCCAGACCAAGAGCGGCGCCGAGACCAGCAATGAGAGGCCGATATGGGCCAAAAGAAAAAATAGTTGCCCGCGGCGCACCGCGGCGGCGGGCTGACCTTGTTGGCCGAGCCAATGTTTGATCGGCCGAAACCGCCACGGCGCAAACTCCTGATTGGCCACTCGCAAGGAAAAATAGACGATCAACAGCAGCGCGCTCACCGCCGTGACTCTGAACAGACTCGCCGAACCGCTCCACATTTGGGCGTCGAGGGAAGGAATATATAACGAGAAAAATTCTACCGGCGTGAGAATGATCAACAGATAAAAATAAACCTGATAGCCGTGCCCCTCGACAAAGAAAACCTCGATGCTTTCGCGCCAGACCGGATTGTCCTTCATTCGTCCTCCCCTTGGGCTAACGGAATGATCGCGCGGTAGAGCGCGTAGTCCTGGCGCTGGATGCGCGCATCGTCCAGGCGCACCTTCGGTTCAAAATCGTTGACCCAACCGAAAAACACCGCCGCCCCGCTCGCCCAGCGGGCGTCGCCGTCGCGCGGAAAAAACGACGAGTGAAACAAAATATCCCGGGTCTTATCCGGAAACCGCACTTCGCGGAAGCTCACCCCTTCGCTGCGCGCCGTGCTCGCTTCGGCGGCGCTCTTGAGGGGCGTCAACGAAAAGGTTTTGCGCCAAGTGGCGCCATGGGCGATCCGGCCGAGATCGAATTGTCGGCCCGGCACCAACAGCCAACAGTGGGTCAAATCTTTGCCGCTCTGGTTATCGATTTTCATGATCAGTTGATCGCCTTGCGCTTCGAACTCAGCGCGCAATTGAAAACGGTCGATGAGCCGCATGCGAAACAGCCGATAGTCCCATTCGCGCAGCGGCAGATGGTAGCGGCTCACACCGTTGCTGTCTTGTTGTACAACCGCCGCCGCCTGCTGATCCCTAGCCCGGTTGGAGACCGGCGTCAATTCCATCCATCCCCGATTCATTTCGAGATCGTAGGGCCGCGGCTGGGTGGAGAATAGCGCGAGATTCGCCTGTGCCTCGACGTAACCGTCGCCGCTGCTCTCAAGCAAGGTAGAAGTCATCAGCACACCGTCGGGAATATTGCCGCCGCGATTGAAGAGAAAATAGCCGGCAACAGTGCCGACGCTCACCAGCCCAAACAAAGCGCCAAGGGTTGCCCGCCCGGAGAATGTCTTGCGCTGCCAGAGCCAGAGAATACCGCCGAGACCGGCCAAATAGAGAATCATCGCGACAAACATCGAGCCGGAAGGCACGTAGGTCGAGATAAACGTCGGACTCGCGATCAGCTGGGCAAACACCGCGTCGTTCCACTCGCTGCGCAGCGGCTGATCGTCAGCGCTAGCCGGCGCCAGCAGCGTCTGCAAATATCTCGGCAGCCCGCTCCACTGCGCTAACGGCGGACGGCCGATATCCAAAGCGAAATAAATAATTCGTCCCCGGCCGCGGCTGGCTTCGACCAACACCGGCACGCCGTCGCTTTCGGCCAGCACCTTGCCGTTGACCAGCGTCGACTGCAGCGCCCACACGCCGCCGAGCGATGCCGGCGGCTCGTCTTTGACCGCGCTCGGTTTGAAAGTGATCCGCCGGGTGCCGCTAACCCGCACCGGCAAAAAACGGCTGAGCGCCGCGTCTTGATAGAGCGCAAAATTGAGACTGCCGATGATCACCATGCGGCCGCCGGAACTGAGCCAGGTATCGAGGGCGGCGAGTTGAGCGCGCGACAAATCGCGTAGCGACTGATCGTAGAGAATAACGTGGGACACGCCGAGCAGTGCGCGCGGGTCCGCAGCGAGCTCGCCGGGCGACAGCGCGATCAGCCGATGCTGCCCCGTCGCACTCGCCATCGGCGGTAATAAATTGCTCTCGCTCAGAAACAGCAGCAGCGGGGTCGGTGAAAAATAACGACGCAGATCGAGTTCGCGCTTGGCCGCGCCCGCGGGACTGGAGAAAGTAAGCCTCAGCGGCCGGCTGATAAAATCGGGATCGACGGTGAGTTGAATGGTCTTGCGCGCCTGGGCCGCGAGAAATACTTGGCGCCGGTAGTTGACCGCGAACGGCGCGCCGCCTTTGGTGGCGCCGCCCTTCCAAACCTGCACTTCTAAGACGCCTTCGGCCGGCCGACCGCTATTGTTTAACTCGATCTCGAGTGGAAACGGCCGGCCAAGCTGGAACACGCCGTGGAAACCGACCCGCGGTTCGATTTGAATTTCGCCTTGGGCTGGCACCGCCCAATAACCGCTGAAAAAAACGATCAGCAGCGCCACGGCAATCCACCGCACGGTATGGCGCGATGGCAATCGGCAGCGATTGTGAACTGGGTAGGGCGCGGCGAAATGCGCCGATGCGAAATGAGCGGGTGCAACCGCGATGGCTGAAAAGGTCATGCTGCCTTTCCAGAACGGCCCGCCCCACTGGCACCGGCGACTTATTCGATATAGTCGACGCTAAGGATGTCGAAAGTACGAACGCCCGTGGGGGTGCGGACCTGAACTTCTTCTCCCTCGTTCTTGCCGATCAATGCCCGAGCGATGGGAGAGCTAATGGAAATCTTACCGTTCTTCGGTTCCGCCTCGTGATCGCCGACGATTTGATATACCACCTTATCGCCCGTGTCACCATCGGCGAGCGCCACCGTGGCACCGAATACAATCTTCTCGCCGGAAAGCTTGGAAATGTCTATGATCTGGGCCCGCGCGATTTTGTCTTCGATCTCCCGGATCTGCAAATCTAGCAAGGACTGGCGATCTTTGGCGGCATGGAATTCGGCGTTTTCCGAAAGATCACCGTGTTCGCGGGCCTCTTCGATTTCGCGTACGTTGCGAGGACGCTCCACGCTTTTCAATCGTTTCAGCTCTTCCATCAAGAACTGGTAACCCTTGTTCGTCATTGGCACGCTGTCGTCAGCCATAAATTCAACTCCACAACAAAATAAAAACCCCTCGGAATCGCTCCCGAGAGGCCTTAATTAAATGTTGGTCTCGCCAAGCTGTTAAATTCTAGTGTGATTGTACCATCGGCACCGCCTAAATCAACTCCCGGCGAGACTCTCAATTTGAAATTTGCAATGGCAGATTTGGCATTGCGAAGGTCGCGTGGACATCACGCCCGTTTAATCGGCCCGAAGACATGGCAAGCGACACCATGGCCGTCCGCGGCAAAATCTAAACTGGGCTCGCTCTGGCTGCACAGCGCTTCACGGTAGGAGCAGCGCGGGTGGAACGTACAACCCGACGGCGGGTTCACCGGACTCGGCACGTCGCCTTCGAGGATGACCCGCTCTTTCTTGCGCGACATATCGGGGATCGGCACGGCGGAGAGCAGCGCGCGGGTATAGGGATGTTTGGCGTCCCGGTAAATCGTGTCGCTCTTGGCGATTTCGACCACCTTGCCAAGATACATGATCGCCACTCGATGGCTGATATGCTCGACGACCCGGAGATCGTGGGAAATGAATAGGTAGGTCAGATGCATCTTCTCTTGCAGCTCCTGCAAGAGATTGATGATCTGCGCTTGAATCGAAACATCGAGGGACGACACCGGCTCGTCGCAAACGATGAACTTTGGACTCACGGCTAAAGCGCGGGCGATGCCGATGCGCTGGCGCTGGCCGCCGCTAAATTCGTGCGGGTAGCGGTCGAAGTGATCTTCGCGCAGACCGACTTGATGGAGCAGCTCCATCACCCGATCGCGCTTGGCTTTGCCTTTGGCGAGCTTATGAATTTCCAGTCCTTCACCGACGATATCGCCGACCCGCATGCGCGGGTTGAGCGAAGCGTAGGGGTCCTGGAAAATGATCTGCATCTGGCGCCGCATATCGCGCAGCTCGCGCTGGGGCATCGTCAGCAAATTCTTGCCAAGAAAATTGACTTCGCCGCTGGTCGGCTCGATCAACCGGAGAATCGTCCGGCCCAAAGTCGACTTGCCGCATCCCGATTCGCCGACTAAACCGACCGTCTCGCCTTCCTCGATCGTCAGGTTAACTCCGTCAACCGCTTTGACCGCGCCCTTGCCGCGCGAAAAAAATCCCTCGCCGACGGGGAAATATTTTTTCAGGTTGCGAATTTCTAACAAGCTCATGAATTGGCTCAATTCAAAATGGATAATGGATAATGGATAATTTGAAATTCAGTTCTTCCATTTTCAATTATCCATTCTCAATTTTCCATTAACTAGCGCGCACTTCGTCATGCGGAAAATGACAAGCCACCGTATGGCCTGCCTCTCGCTCGACCAGCTCCGGTTCGCTCTGAGCACACAGCTCCGCCGCTCTCGGACAGCGGTCGCGAAAGCGGCAGCCGCTCGGTAAATGGAGCGGACTTGGCACGACGCCCGGGATCGCGTCCAAGCGATGTTTCTTCGCGGCACCGACGCTCGGCAGCGAATTGAGCAGACCGACGGTATAAGGGTGAAACGGTTTGGTGAATATCGCCTTGGTGTTGGCCCGCTCGACGATCTTGCCGGCATACATGATGGCGACATCGTCAGCTTGTTCGGCGACCACGCCGAGATCGTGGGTGATCAAGAGCAGCGCCATGCCGCCGATCTTTCGCTGCAGCTCTTTCATCAGCTCGAGAATCTGCGCCTGGATCGTCACGTCCAGCGCCGTGGTCGGCTCGTCGGCGATCAGCAGCGATGGATTGCACGACAGCGCCATGGCGATCATGACGCGCTGGCGCATGCCACCGCTCAATTGGTGCGGATAGGAATCGACGCGCGACTCTGGATCGGCGATCTTGACCAAGCGCAACATTTCAATCGTCTTGGCGCGGGTCTCCTGTTTGCCCAATCCCTGATGCAGTTTGATCGCTTCGCCGATCTGATTGCCGACGGTGAACACCGGATTGAGCGAAGTCATGGGCTCCTGGAAGATCATCGAGATCTCGTTGCCGCGGATTTTTCGCATCGCTTCATTGTTGAGCCTGAGAAGATCCTTGCCACGGTAGAAAATCTCGCCGCCGACGATTTTTCCCGGCGGCGATTGGATCAGCCGCATGATCGAGAGTGACGTCACGCTCTTGCCGCAGCCCGATTCGCCCACCAGTCCGAGGGTTTTGCCCTCGCCGATCTCGAAGCTGATGCCATCGATGGCGCGCACTTCGCCTTCCGGCGTGAAAAAAGAAGTCTGGAGATTTTTAACCTGGATTAGATCAGCCATGGCTGCGACTTCGCGGTTGCGTCCCCTCACGTTGTACGGCCTCCGCGCACTCGATTCAACATGCGCAGGTCCAAAATATCGCGAATTGCATCTCCCATAGCATTAAATCCCAAGAGTGCCAACATGATCAGGTCTTCCCCGGCGGCCACATGGGCCAAACGCCGCAGACCTTCCCGACTATCGTCAGTTGGTTGAGGCAGGAGCTGAGTTAGATTCATTCGCGCCAGGCCTACGTAAGATTCGCATTTGGTCGCAGCATCGCGTAATTTCGTCTAAGGTCACGCGATGCGATTCTTATTCAAGCTGCTCCTGCTGCTGATCCTTGCCTTGCCATTGGCGCTTATCGGCGCCGCCTTTCTCATCATCGAGACTCAGCCGACGGTCAGTCGCGCCGCCGAAGTCACGCCGGGCAGCATCGAACGGGCCAAGCGTATTCTCGATCAAAACGATCCGCGCAAACTGAAATCCGGCGCGCGGCGCACGGTTGTTATCAGCCAAGGCGATCTGGATCTCGCCGCCAATTATATGGCGCAGCAATACGCCGGCGCCAGCGCGCGGGTGGCGCTGAAGAATCGCGCCGTCGAGCTCAGCGCCAGCCGGTCACTGCCGATGATACCGATGGGCCTATTCATCAATCTCAACGCGGTATTGGTGGAAGACGGCTCCGGTCTAAGCTGGCAATACCTGCGCATCGGCCGATTGTCGCTTCCACCCCAGATTGCGCAGTGGCTGTTCTGGCGCGGTTTCGATTTGGCATTCGGCTCTGTCGATCTCAATGCATTCGCTCAAGTGGTCACGCAAATACGCGTCGACCAACGACGCATCGCGCTGACCTATGAGTGGCAGGCGGATCTGCCAGACCAATTGCGTGCTGCGCTGATTCCGCCCGAGGAACAAGATCGTCTAAAAGCTTACCAAGGGCGATTGGCGGAAGTTACCCGTACGCTAAAATCCAAGAATGTCTCCATGATCGAGTTGCTAGCGCCACTGTTGAAGTTCGCCGCCGAGCGGTCCGATAAAAATCCGCCAGCGGAAAACCGTGCGGCGATCTTGATATTATCGATCTACATCACCGGCGAGAGCTTGGACAAAGTCCTGCCTGTTGCGAAGAATTGGCCGCGCCCAGCCAAGCATGACGTCCTGCTCAGTAAGCGTGACGATTTCGCCAAGCATTTCATCGTATCCGCGGCGCTCGCGGCCAACGCCGGCAGTCCGTTAGCGGACGCCGTCGGCGTCTACAAAGAGATTGCCGACTCGCGCGGCGGCAGCGGCTTTTCATTTAACGACATCGCCGCCGACCGCGCCGGCACGCGCTTCGGCGAGTATGCGGCAAGGAGCGCGTCGGCGCGAAGATTGCGACAAAAACTTGCCGCCGGGTTAAGCGAAAACGACCTCATGCCAGACACCACCGACCTGCCGGAATACATGCAAGAGGCGGAATTCAAACGCGTCTTTGGCGGCTTCGATGGACCGGAATACAAGTTGATGATGGCGGAGATTGAACGGCGCATCGCGGCGCTGCCGCTGTATCGCTGACTCGTGTCCGGAGAATCGAACCAACCACGCACCGATCCTCCTTAAACGGCTTGAACTGTTTGAACCATTTGAACGGTTTGAACGGCTTCGGTCTTATTTCTGAAACTGCTCGCGCGGAAAATTCGCCGTCGCCATCACGCCGCCGTCGACGATCAGCGGATGACCGATGATGAAGCTGGAATCGTCGCTGACCAGAAATAATGCCGCTTTTGCCTGATCGTCAGCCGTACCGAGACGGCCGGCGAGGTTCTGAAAAGTGCGGCTGCCAGCCACGTCATCATCGTAACCCACCGGCGAACCGGAACGGTTGGGTACGACACAGTTGACGCGAATGCCGTACTCGGCCAGCTGCACCGCCATGGCGCGGGTCATGTTGATGACGCCCGCTTTCGCCGCCGCGTAGGCGATGCCGTCGAAACGACCGACCAATCCCGATGTCGAACCGAAATTCAAAACTTTGCCGCCGCGCCCTTGGGTCTTCATCTGCATGGCAACATATTTCGTCACCAGATACGGTCCCTTCAAACTCACGGCGATGACCTTGTCGAATTCTTCTTCCGTGCTGTCAAAAATATTGGCGTGGTCGGTCAGCGCCGCGTTGTTGACGAGAATATCGATGCCGCCGAACTTGCCTACTCCGTCCTTTACCATGCGCTGCACGTCCGCCGACTTGGAAACATCGCCCAACACCAACGCTGCTTGACCACCCGACTGGTTGATCTCGTCGACCACCGCTTGACCGCGCCCTTCATGCATTTCGGCAACGATAATCTTCGCCCCTTCGGAAGCGAACAGCTTAGCCATCGCCTTGCCGATATTTCTCCCCGCCCCGGTAATCAGCGCCACTTGATCTTTCAGTTTCATCGCCTGAATCCCTTCCTGCGATCTCGATTTTCGCCCGAGACTATCCGTCCCTCGCGCACGCTGTCAACGGCCAAACCGCAATTGTCAGTATGAAATGAATGACTTGTTTTCCCTTCATATGGCCACAGCGTTTGGGCCACACTTGATCTTCGAGGAACATTGGGAACTTGAAATTTGCCGTGCGCGATCAGTGCGCAAACGCCGTCATGTCAGATTAGATCTTCAGATCATCCGGCGGCGAGGCGGTATAGACGTCGAAAGTATTGAGCGTGCAGGCGAGCATGGCGTAATAGCCGATCGTTGCGGTGAGCTCGACCATGCCCTTTTCACCGAAGCGATTGAAGATCGCCTGAAAGGTCGGTTCACTCACCCGGTGCGTCTGAATCATCTCGCGCACGAAGCTGACGATTTGCGCATCTTCGGAAGAAAAATTTTCCGCGCCCTTCTTCTGGTGCACCATGCGAATCGTCTCTAGCGGAACGCCAGCCTTTTGGGCGTGATTTACATGGGCAGCCCACTCATGCTTGCATTCAAGCTCCCGCGCGGCGACCAGCGCCGTGAACTCAAGAACCTTGTGCTCCAGCGTCGACTCAAAACGCACGTAGGAGCCAAGATGCATGGTGCGCTGCGCCATCTCCGGGCTGTGCAGCAACGCCAACCACGGCCCGCCGACCACGCCACGACTCTGCGCAATGGCGTCAAATACTTTCTGCCCGTCCGCTGCCAACTCTTCTTTTTTAGTGATCGTTGCGATGCGTGCCATGTATTCTCCTGCCTAAATTATGCCAGTTTCTCTTGAAGCCAGGTCGTCACGATGCCGACGACTTCGTCGTTCGACTCGCCCTTCTTGCGGCCCATATGGCCAGCCTCAGGAATAATGCGCAAGTCTTTTGGGCTACCGTGCTCGGCTAGCAAATAGAAGTCGCTGATCGGATGCTGATCGTCGTCCTTACCGTTGATGCAGAGCAATGGCGCGCAGGGCTGATCGATCAAACCTTGCGTCACCAGCGAAAGCGTCGGCGCGGTCTTGAGCACTTCTTCCAAACTCTTGACGCCGAAAATATATGAGCGCGCGTCGAGCAAACTCGCCGGCCCCATCAGATATTGCGATGCCGTCAAAGTCAGCGCCGGGCGCAACCATTCTTCCTGAAAAGTCCTATGCACGCCGGCCCCATGATTGACCGCGCCGCGCAAGCGCTTCGGCTCGGTGTGGGCGAGCTTCGCCGCCCAATAGCCGCCGAAGCTGCCGCCCATGCAGGCAATGCGCTTGCCGTCGATGTCGCTGCGGGTTTCCAAGTAATCCATCGCCGCCGAAAATGTTCTTTCCGCTTTCGGCTCTTGACCCAAACAAGGATTTTCCCCGGCGCCGGGCATGTCGATGGTGAAACAAGCGATGCCTAGCTTTAGCAGCACGTCGTTGTTAGTCCGCCGGTCTTCTTTCCAACCATCGACGCCGCCCCAATGCATCACCACCGGCGGGCGATCGACACCTTTGGGCACTTGCAGGTAGCCGACGACTTTCTTGCCTTCAAAAGGAATCTCGATGCGCTTCAGCGGCGGTTCCATAGTCGCGCCGGCTTTGGTGAAAGTCCTGAGCGCGCCTTGATAACATTTCATTTTTTCCGGACTGCTCGGCACCGGATAACGGCCGATTCGGTAATATTCGTAGGCCAAGTAATAAGTCTCGCCGGCCTCTTTCGACTTGCCTTGCTTTTCCTGCTCCTGGGCCACCGCCTCATACTTGACGCCAAACTTACCCCACTCGCGGCCCCATAGTTCTGAATCGAGGCTGGCCAAGTTTTTCACCACCAGCTCGACGTCGGCTTGCTTCACCCGCTCGAATGGATTGATCCGTCCGGAACGCTGCAAGATATCGGTTTTAATTTCGTCGAGACTTTTCTCCGCCATAAATATTTATTTTCTTTCGACCTCATGGTCGGTTCGCGCGCCGATGCTCGCCATACGTTCTGTTAGTAGCAACATTCGGTTCCAAAATAAGGAATGGCAATGGGCTTCGACCGACTTAACAGAAAGCATCGAACTAACGCAAGCCGCGCAGGCGCGGGTCGAGCACTTCGCGCAAGCCTTCGCCGACGAGGTAATAGGCGAGCACCGTAATAAAGATGGCGAAACCGGGAAAGACCGCAAGCCACCAGGCGAAAGTTGTGCTGCTGGCTTCGTGTAAGATCGAACCCCAGGTGACCAGTTCAGCCGGCACGCCGATGCCGAGGAAACTTAGACTGGACTCGACCAGGATCGCGCCGGCGATGCCGAGCACCACGGAGACGATCACCGGTGCTAGGGCGTTGGGTAGAATATGTCGGAACATAACTTTACGATCTGACACGCCAAGCGCGATCGCTGAGGTCACGTAATCTAGACTGCGAATCCGCAAAAACTCGTTGCGCGTAAAGCGTGCGATGCCGACCCAGCTGGTCGCGCCGATGATCAACATCGTCAAAAAAATGCTCGGCGGCAAAAGCGCCGCGATGGTGATCAACAGAAAAAACGTCGGGATAGAAAGCATCACTTCGAAGAAACGCGAGATGACCAAATCTGTCCATGAACCGAAGTAGCCGGCAATGGCGCCGAGCACGACACCGATCACGACCGCGATCCCGACCGCGACAAAACCGATCGATAATGAGACGCGCGATCCATGAATCATCCCCGCCATCACGTCGCGGCCCAGCTTATCGGTGCCGAACCAGTGGCGCTCTGAAGGCGGCTCGAGCGGCTCGAGCAAGTTGATATTGCCCGGGCGATAGGGAATCGGCGGAAAAATTGATTTGGCGTCCTCAAGTTTTCTAAACTCAACGTTTAGCAGTTCGGCCGGCCATCGACCAAGCTTCATGCGGACCAAGTAGCTGCGAAAAATAGGGAAATACGACTTGCCTTTATACTCGGTATAATAGGGCTTGTCGTTGGCGATGAAGTCGGCGAACAGCGCCATAAAAATAAAAAAACAAACAACGTAAAAGCCCGTAAGCGCGATCGGATTGCGTTTAAAACGGTGCCAGACATCGGACCATAGTCCACCGGCCTCAGATTGCGTTACCGTGTCCTGCGTTGTTGGATTCGTCGATGCCATGTTCACTGAAATGGGGTTATTGCGCTCTGCGGCCAAAAGCTATTCTCGGATCCACGACAGCCAGAAGTAAATCTGAGATCAAAATGCCGATCAGCGTTAGGACCGAGGTCACCGCAAGAAGGGCAAGCACCACGGGATAATCGCGGGATAAGACTGACTCGAATCCGAGTTGCCCGAGGCCGGGAATAGAAAATACCGTTTCGATAATCACGCTGCCGCCGATCAGTCCGGGCAGAATAGACGCGAGTAAAGTTATTTGCGGTATCAGCGAGTTCCGTAGCACATGCTTAAAAACGACGACGCCCTCGTCCAGCCCCTTCGCTCTGGCCACTTGGACATAATCTTGGCGCAAGACTTCGAGCATGCTCGAACGCATGTAGCGCGATAATCCGGCAAAACCGTCGTAGGACAGCAGCACCACGGGTAAAAACAAGTGCCAGGCGTGGTCCTGAAATCTTTTCCACCACGGCCAATCCGCCGAAGCATCAAGCGACTCCAGCCCGCCCGGGGGAAAGAAATAGTAGAAATCGCCGCCGCAGATAAACACCAGCGCCATGGTCGCGGCCCAAACCAACGGCACGGCAAACAACACGAAGGCAAGCAAAGTTGTCGCCTGATCGGTAATCGAATTTTGGTGCGTGGCCGAATAAATACCCAAAGGGATTGCCACCAAATACACCACCAGGATCGACCAGAAGTTAAGCTTGAGTGTTACCGGCACTCGCTCGGCGATCTTGCCCCACACCGGTTGGCTGTCCTTGAACGAATCGCCGAAACTCAATGTAAAAATATTCTTCAACCATACCGCATATTGAACATAGAGCGGCTTATCGAGGCCGTACTGCGCCCGCCACTGGGCCATCGCTTCGTCCACCGCGCCGCGTTTTTCCACCGAGATACCGCCGCCCGCAGCGGCGCCGAGCCCGCCTGCGGCGCGCAGTTCGGCCGGATCGCCGGGCGCCAAACGGACAATGAGAAATACGATCATCGTAATGCCAATGAAAGTCGGAATCATAAATAGCAAACGTTGAAAAAGATAACTGGTCATGAGGAATAGTTATTGGGCAGCTATCGTGGTTGCAAATTTTTGATTTCTCGTGGGAACCCACCAATCGATGGGCCGAAGACCGTCGGGAAAAACCTCGACGCCTTGAAAACGACGATGCACCACAGAAATCCGTTTCGAGACAAACAGAAACGTGTAAGGCTGCTCCTCGTGCAGGATCTGCTGGAACTCCTTGTACATTTCAATGCGTTTTTGCGCGTCAAATTCACGCCGGTACTTTTCGAGGATTTCGTCGACCCGTGAGTTTTTATAACTGATCGCGTTGGAACCCTTGTTGGCCGCTTGTGTCGAGTGCCACACCTGGTAGGCATCGGGTTCGATCGTCGACATCTGCCAGCCTAGAACCACCGCGTCAAAATGATGATTCTTAACGTCGTTGAGAAAGATCGTCCAGTCGAGTTCGCGAACACTGGCGGCGATGCCGTGCTTTTTTAGCTCATCCAGCAATACCAGCGCCACACTTTTACGAAGCGCGTTGCCCGAGTTCACCTTGATTTCGAATCGCAGCGGAATTCGCTTACCGTCAACCACTTTATCGAGCACACCATCGCCGTCCGTATCTTTCCAACCTGCCTCACCGAGCAAGGCCAGCGCCTTTTGTCGATCGAACGGATAACTAACTAGGCTTTTGTCGTACTCAGGCCGGAAAAGATAAATATGGCTGTCGACGACTTCTCCCAAGCCAAACAGTACGCTTTTGACGATCAGCTTGCGGTCGGTTAAATAAGTCATCGCCTGGCGCACGCGCTTATCGCGAAAAATCGGATGCTCGTTGTTCCACCCGATATAGGTGTATGTCGGAGCATAGTATTCGTATTTTTTGAATTCGCGGTTAAACCTTTCGCTAGCTGTGCCTCGGACCGCCTGCACCGGCTGTAACGCTTCCATGTAGTCAAGACTGCCGCTTTTGAGCCGATTCAGCGCCGCGTCCATGTTGTTCACGAAGCGAAATTTGAGACGATCCAAGTGGGGTTGATCAATTCTCTCCTTGCCGTTGCCCCAATAATTGGGATTACGAATTAACTCGATATCGCTACCGGTTTTCCAGCCGTTGAATTTGTACGGACCTGACCCCAGCGGATTGCGATTGTAATTCTTATTGAACTGCTCGCCGAACTGCTTTACTTCCGGCGGAAGTTTAGCGGGATCTTGGGCGAGCGCCTTCACCGATACGCGCTGCAATAGGTTATCCGGATCATAGTAATGCCGCGGTAGCAGCGGAACGCCACCCAAAACGCTTTCGTTCTGAAAGTAAGGCTCTTTGGTTACAAAGCGGATGGTATAAGGATCAATGAGCTCGGCATCAATCAAAGAATTGTAATAGACACGGAGAAACGGCGCGTTGACAAACGGACACTTGACGGCCTTAACGCTGAACAGGACATCTTCGCCGCTTACTGGACGGCCATCTTGAAAGCGCGCATCTTTGCGAATCTTGAATGTATAGGTGAGTTTATCCTGCGCAATTTCCGGCCGCGCCTCAGCGATAAGCGGTTTGATTTCCAATGTGCGCGGGTCACGGGTAAGCAAAGCCTCAAACATGAATGCGCTGATGTCGCTGGAGACCGCGTCACTGCTGGTGAGTGGGTTAAGTTGCTCGGGATCACTGAGCTCGTGATAAATTAGCCAATCCCCGGTCACAGGCTTGCCGGCGTCTTCGGTGCTCGTTTCCGGTTTGACATCGGCGACTTTGACTTCGCTTTTGTCACCACAGCCAATAATAAATAGCAGGGCAACGATCAGTCGCCAGCTGGGTCGCATCTTTGCTCAACTCCCGATCATCTCGATGGGAATCTCCTTCACGTGGGGCGGCTTTGGTTGTGAAAAAGAGTCGGCGGGAATCGTCGCGTTCAATTCCGGTCCTTGAAAACGGATTTCCAACTTTTTCTTTTGCAGCGGCGCTTCGATATTGATCTTGGACGGAAATAAACCCGCCGCTGTCGTGATGTAGTCGGAAAACTGGGCGGTCAATTCCACCGCGCCGCTGCCGTTGAAACGCTGCCACTGGGTCGGCAACGGCTGCGACGACTCGAACGCGACTGAGTCTTTCAGATTGCCGTTGGGCGAGAACATCAACGAGTTTCCCTCCTGGCGCCAGGGGCCAGAAGCGTCCACCGGCGGCAACCCTGCAAGGAGCGAGGTGATTTCGTCCAGCTCCAGGGGAATTTGCGTGTAGCGCAGCAAGTTCACTTTCGTGCTCTGACCGCGCACCATCACGCCTTCGCGCGGGTGATAGCCGATAATCTCTTTACCGTTGGCGGTGACGATGAGAATCGCTCCCAACATCGACAGCGTCTCCAAACGCAGGCGATCGGGGCGCTGCACCAAAACCGCTTCGTCGAACCCATGCTTGCCTTCCGGCCCCGAATAATTGACGTGCGCCAATGCGCGCAGCGAGCGAAACTGCTTGCGCCGCTGGCTGAGCGCCTCGATCAACTTGGCCGATTCCCACTGCGGCGTTGGCGGTTGGGGCGCCAGCGTCTTGGCAACCGTCGCGCATCCCGTCAAGTAGAAACTGAACGTGACCAGCAGATAAAAAACGATGGGCCCGAATGGAGCGGTTGCGCAGCGACGGAGCGAGATCAAATCTTTCTCTCCAGTCGCTGGATTTTCTCGCGGATGCGCTTGGTTTGTTCCGCTTCTTTGGTGTGTTTGAGTGCATCCCGGTAGCGCGTCACGGCGCGTTCCTGTCTACCGATCTTTTCATAGGCGTCGGCCAGATGTTCGATGATCGTCGGATCGTCCACCGTGAGTTCGACGGCTTTCTCCAAGTGCTCCACGGCGCGCGCGAAATCGCCGCGCTGATAATAGACCCAGCCCAGGCTATCAATATAAAAGCCGTCATTGGGCGTAATCTTCAGCGCCCGTTGAATCAAATCCTCGGCTTCGTCCAATTGGACGCCCATTTCGGCCCAAGTGTAACCCAGGTAGTTGAGCGCCGGGGCGTTCTTGGGATTGATCTCGATGGCCCGCTTCATCGCCGCGATGGATTTGTCTTTGTTCTTGTTCTCATCGTAAAGCGCGCCCAACTGAAAATGCGCCTCGTCGCTCTTGGGATCGAGCACGACCACCCGCTCCATCGCTTGAATCGCCCGCGGATAATCCTTGGACTTGCGGTAAAGTGAGCTCAGGAACGCGTGCAGCTCTTTGCGGTCGTTGCGCGTCTTAAGCGCCGGCTGCAAAACCTCGATCGCTTTTCGAGTCTGTTCCTTGCGATCGTAGAGGTAAGCCGCCTGGACGCGGGCGTCGACGTAAAGCTCGCTTTTCTCCGGCACACGCTCGAACGCCTCCAGCGCCTTGTCATCGGACTTGAGCTCGACGTAGGTGGCGCCGAGATAATAGCGCGCCCGATCGTTCTCGGGGTCGCCGGCAAGAACCAGGTTGAATTCCGTGGCAGCTCGTTCGAAGTCGCCCTTCTCAAAGGAAATCAGACCGATCTTGATCCGAGTTTCGCGTGGATCGGTTTCCGCGCCTTCAAGGGTTTCGAACTGGCGTAGCGCGTCATCGAGTTTGTTCTGTCCGACATAAAGCTCGCCCAAGCGGCGCCGCGCCCAAACATTCTGCGCGTTGACTTGCAGCAAACGCTGGTAGGTCTGAATCGCGTCTTCGGTCTTGCCGTCAAGCTCATAAACCAAAGCCAGATCCATCAAGACCGCTTCGGATTTAGGATTGATCTCTAACGCCTTGCGATAACTCTGTTCGGCGGCCAAATAGAGTTTGCTCTTGGCGCGCACGCGGCCGAGATAATAGTGACCGAGGGCTGAGTTGGGATCGAGCTTGAGCAGCTCATCTAATCGCTGCGTCGACTGCGCGTAGTCGTCCAACTGTAAGTACAGGGCGCCAAGATAGAGCAGCGCTTCTTGATTCGTGGCATCGAGCTTGAGAACTTCATTGTACTCAGCCAGGCCCCTTTGACTGTCGCCCACAGAGGAATAGAGTCCCGCCAGCAACAAATGATGATCGACGCTTTTCGGATCGAACTTGGCCGCCGCTTCGGCTTCGACGAGCGCTTTCTTAAGATCGCCCTTGCGCAAATACATCGTTGCCAATCGGAAACGCAAGAACGCTTCATCGGGTTTTGCCTGGGTTGCCGCTTCGTATTCTTTGAGCGCCGTCTCAAAGTCGCCCTCGCCGAGCGACGCGTGGCCCCTGAGAAAGTGATTGTAGGCTAAAGCCTCGGCAGGAATGTCGGCTTTCGGTTGGTTACGGAATGGCCCCTCTGGCGTCCACGAAATGCCGTCCGGCGGCATCTGGACTTCAGGTACCGTCGTGGTGCAGCCGGACAAAAAGCCCAGTAAAACGGCCGTCCGAAAAATGCGAGTACCCATTTCGATGGTTTAACACGCTGGTCTGAGACGGTCAATGTAGCGATCGTCGATCTTCATTCGATCGCGCAACTATGCTAATTTTTATGGCGCGGCATTACTCAGCTTGCCTTGTCATCCCGGCGATTCAGGGATCGATGAGCGAAAATCAGCATGAAGAAAATCCGAACTACACTGTTTAATGTCCCTGTCAACGAACTGACAGAAGCGCAAGCTTCATCCGAACTGTCCGAGCTGGCAGAAATAATCTCCCGTCACAATCAACTCTATTACAAACAGGATGCACCTGAGATTTCGGATGCAGAATACGATGAGCTGCGTCGGCGAAACGACGCCATAGAACTTCGGTTCTCCAAACTTATACTGCCCAATAGCCCTTCACACCGGATTGGGGCAGAACCCTCCTCCGCGTTTAAGAAGATCCGCCACGCCGTACCCATGATGTCATTGGACAATGCTTTCACCATAGAAGACGTTCGCGACTTCATCGGTACGGTGCGGAATTTTATCGTCGAAATAAAACCTCCGAATGAACCCATTGATTTAATCGTAGAACCTAAGATTGACGGTTTGTCTTGTTCCTTACGCTATCAGCGTGGCCAATTGGTTTACGGAGTGACTCGTGGAAACGGTATTGAAGGTGAGGACGTAACCGCCAATGTCAAGACGATCAAAGACATACCGCACAAGTTCGTCGGCCATGATTGGCCCGAGATACTCGAAGTTCGTGGCGAGGTTTATATGACCGATAAGGACTTCCTGAATCTCAACGCGGAACAAGAATCACTAGGCCCTAAAGGGAAGCTATTCGCCAACCCGCGTAATGCTGCGGCCGGCAGCTTGCGACAGAAGAATCCCCAGATAACTAAGGGTCGTCCATTGCAGTTTTTTGCATATTCATGGGGTGAAGTTTCTTCGCCGTTTGCTGCGACATTGTGGGAAGCCCGCAAGAAACTTGCGGCATGGGGATTCACTTTAAACGAGCCTTCCAGTCGATTAACGGTCGATGACCCTAACTGTGCACCTCTGTTAGATTTCTACCGGTCCATGGAAGTCCAGCGAGCTTCGTTGGGGTTTTCAATTGATGGTGTTGTAATCAAAGTCGACCGCCTCGATTGGCAGGACCGGTTGGGCTTCGTTAGCCGTGCTCCTCGTTGGGCAACGGCTTGGAAGTTTTCGCCTGAACGAGCTCTAACCACCGTTCACCAAATCACCGTACAAGTCGGCCGCACCGGAAAGATTACTCCGGTCGCCAACCTTACTCCCATAAATGTCGGCGGCGTCTTAGTATCTCGTGCAACATTACACAACCAGGATGAAATTGAACGAAAGGACATTCGAGAGCGTGACACGGTCGTCATCCAACGGGCCGGCGACGTCATTCCACAAGTCGTTGAGGTGATGAAGGAAAGGCGTCCCGAGGATAGTGTGCCCTTTGTCTTTCCCGCACATTGCCCAGAGTGCAATAGTTTACTTTCTCGTGAAGCTGATGAAGCAGACACCTTTTGCACCGGAGGTTTAGTTTGCCCGGCACAGGCAAAGGAACGACTGCGTCATTTCGTTTCTCGGAACGCCTTCGACATTGAAGGTTTAGGAGAAGAGAACATCAATCTTTTTTATGAGAAAGAACTCATACGAACCCCGGTTGATATTTTTACGTTAGCGGAACGGGATAAGCTTTCGGAACACCCAATTTCATCATGGAAAGGCTGGAGGGGAGATAAAAAGAAGGGCGGACAATTCAAACGAGCGACGAATCTCTTCAACGCCATTAATCGCGCACGAATCATCTCTCTGGACCGATTCATTTATGCGCTCGGTATCCGACAAGTCGGCGAAGCAACTGCGCGATTACTCGCTCGTCACTATGGTTCGTTTAACAATTGGCGTACAAGCATGAGCCGAGCTATCGACCCAGAATCCGATGCGAGAAAGGAATTGACCTCAATCAACGGAATTGGCGCCAACATGGCGGAAGACATTGTGGCGTTCTTTAGCGAATCCCAGATGCAGGATTTGCTTGACCAACTAACGAAACCTATCGGTAAGAACGAACCACTCGTGAAAATAACCGACTTCGAGTCACTGAGTACAGAAAGTGCGATTACAGGAAAAACAGTGGTTTTCACGGGCAAATTGGAAAAGATGACGAGATCAGAAGCCAAATCTCGTGCCGAAAGGTTAGGAGCAAACGTCTCCAGTTCCGTATCGAAAAAAACCGATTATCTTGTGGCCGGTCCGGGCGCTGGCTCTAAAGCCAAGGAAGCTCGTGAACTCGGGATTAAAACTTTGACTGAGGAAGAGTGGTTAGCTCTGATCGCAGCGGCTTAAGAGAATCCACGATTGCCATCTAATATATGTGACCTCGACCGTTAGTTTCGATCCCAACGGCGCAGCTAAAATCGTGCGCGCGCACTTCTTGCCCAGGGTGAAAATCGTGAAGTGGTCGCCAAGTTGTTGCGCGCGCTCACCGGCGCGACCTTTGTACGGTGGCAACACCACCTACGAGGTTGCCGGCAGCGACCGCGGCAGCAAGCTCAAGAAAACTCAGGAGCTTGGCGTGCGGGTGCTTACCGTTGGCGCGCTGGTTAATAGCGGTCGCGCCGCGGTGGCCGGTCGCCGCCGAACCCGCCACCACCGGAACGCGGTTCGCGCGGCGCTTGCGGGCGCGCTTCGCTGACCACGATGTTGCGGCCTTCGAAGTCGGTGCCGTTGAGCGCGTTGATCGCCTTCTCGGCGTCTTGATCCGAACTCATCTCGACAAAGCCGAAACCCTTGGAACGGCCGCTGAATTTGTCGGTGATGATGCGCGCGCTCAGCACCGAGCCATGTTGTGCAAAATGTTGCTGCAGTCGATCTTCCGTGACGTTGTAGGGAAGATTTCCAACATATAACTTTGCTCCCATACTGACCCTCCTTGTTGAATCGACGAATGCTCAATCTCGGGGATCGACGTAGCCAAAGGGCAAGGCCTCAAACCAGTCTCACGCACGGGAACCTGTTGGCGCGCTCTTCGGTAACCGGACCCTTGCAAAACGGCGCCAGCCTACAAAAGTCGCCGGTCGCTTGTCAAATCTATTTGCGCTGTGGTCTCTCGCGGTATCAGGACTTGTAGCGCGGTTGGCTCTGGGCTAGAGCAATCCGTAGACGATCATGGTTGTCGCCGGTGAAATGACTCGCGTGCATCTGAAAATCCACGGGCGCGTCCAGGGAGTTTACTATCGTGCATCGACGCTCCAGGAGGCGCAGAAATTGGGGCTAACGGGATGGGTGATGAACTGTCCCGATGGCTCGGTGGAAGCGGTCGCCGAGGGCGCGCGGCAAAAACTTGATGAGCTAATCGCCTGGTGCCGCCAAGGCCCCACCGGCGCCCGCGTCGCCAGTGTCGAAGTTGGTTGGGAAAAACCGGAAAATAATTTTTACGGCTTTAGCATTCGCCGCTAAGCGCGAATTTCGCAGTTGCAGGTAGAACCTCGATCGAACGCGCTGTGAGCCTGGAGTCGCGGAGGCACCCAACGGTTATGTTTCAAAGGTGTCGGCAAGCCGCCGCATAGCGCGCGATGAATCCATGGATTGCGCCCCATGCGCGCGGGCTACGGAATTAGGGTAAAGCGCGCCCGTCATTTCGCGCCCTTTTGACTCTTGATCGCGAGCGTCAAACGGTAAACCTCGCGTTTGGATAAACCATAGCGTTCTCCGAACAATTCGGATATTTCCTTGACGCCGACTCCCTCACCGATCAATCGCTGGATATCGGATCGTAACTGCTCTTCAGTGACTCGCGCTTCACCCGTCGAGCCGTGCACGACGATAGTCATCTCGCCTTTTACTTCCCGACCGGTGAGCTGGTGAATCACCTCGCTCACTGTACCGCGCAGAAACTCCTCGTGAACTTTGCTCACTTCGCGCGCGATGACGATGGCACGCTCGCCGAGAATCTGCTGCATGTCACCCAGCGTGTCATTCAACCGATGCGGCGCCTCGTAAAAAACCAAAGTCGCGGTGCAATCACGCAGCTCTTGCAGCTTGCTCTTTCGCTCTTGCTTCTTCGCCGGCAAAAAACCTTCGAACAAAAACCGATCGGTGGGCAAACCGCTGGCGCTTAGGGCAGTCGCCAGCGCCGACGCGCCCGGCAGCGGCACGATTTGAATGCCAGCGCGAATCGCCGCACTCACCAGGCGAAATCCCGGATCGGCGATCGCCGGCGTGCCGGCATCGGAAACCAGCGCGACGCTTGCGCCGTTCTTGATCTGCTGCACCAGCGCCAGCGCTTTTTCTCGTTCGTTATGGTCGTGATAACTGGTCAGCGGTTTATCGATACCGAAGTGAGTTAATAGATGCTGCGTGTGACGCGTGTCCTCCGCCGCGATCAAATCGACTTCTTTGAGAATCCGCAGCGCGCGCAGAGTGATATCTTCAAGGTTACCGATGGGAGTGGGGACGATGTAGAGCCGCCCCGCCATTAGAGAATCCCAGACCGGTCGAGGATTGAGGATGGAGGATCGAGAACTGCGACCGAGTTAACGCGGTTTACTTGACAGAATTTTTTGTAGCGGCGACCGAGATCGCAGAATGAGAATTGGATTTTTCCATCCTCAATCATCGATTCTCGATCGTCGACCGTCATTTGCCCCAGTCTCTGGAATAGCGAAAATCACGGTCAATCGTGCGCTGCGACACCTTGGCGATGACCGGCAGACGCCGTTTGAATTGCGAATTCATAATGCCGAGCGCGACTTCGTCGACAAAGCGTTCGGGAAAGCCAGCGGCGATCAGCTCCGCCCGGGTGTAGCGCTGATCGACCATTAAGAAGAGCAATTTGTCGACTTCACGATAGGTAAACCCCAACTCGCCTTCATCGGTCTGGCCGACCCAAAGATCGGCGGACGGGTCTTTTTGCACGATAGCGGGCGGCACGCCGACCGCTTCGGCCAGCGCCCACACCTGAGTTTTATAGAGATCACCCATTGGATTGATCGCTGAAGCCATGTCGCCGTAGAGCGTACCGTAGCCCAGCAGCAGCTCGGTCTTATTGCTTGTACCCAACACCAACGCGTTCCAGCGCGCCGAGTGATCGTAGAGAATCGTCATTCGCTCGCGCGCCATCTTATTGCCGCGCCGGCGCGCATCCGCGTCCGCAAACTTGGCAAAATAGGCGTCAATCTGCGGCGTGATTTCCACCAGCAGAGTTTCAATGCCGCTTTGTTGCGCGACCAGCTCAGCATGCTCCTGGCTGTCTGGATTGGAGCTTTTGTACGGCATTAAAATACCCAAGACGTTTTTCGGCCCGAGGGCCTCTGCGGCGAGCATTGCGCTCAGCGCCGAATCGACGCCGCCGGACAAACCGATGACCACGCGCTTAAGGCCGGTCTTGTGCACCTCGTTACGAATGAACGCGGTAAGAATCTCGCGCAACAAAGTAGTGTTGGTGGGAATTTGGATCATGGGAGAGTGCAAGCTGAGTCGCTCGCGGCAATTCGTTCGATGCGCGATCGTTATCGCTTCTTCGGTTTGCGGAAACCTTGAGCCCTTGAACTTTTGAACTTTTGAACCCCCTTGGTCGCCGCCGGCCGCTCGCGAATGCGCATTAGCTCGTTGATCGTCAGATCCATATCTTCGTCGCGCAATAATGGCGACATCGTCCGCTTGCGCCGCACCGCTTGGAAGGCGACTTCGCTGACGATAAAATCCTCGTCGTAATATTTCGCTTTGGCCAGCCGCTGGCCAAAAGGATCGACGATCTCCGACCCGCCCCAAAAGCCGACGCCATCTTCAAAGCCACAGCGGTTGGCGTAGAGCATGAACAAACTATAAGTCTCGGCATAAGCCCGGTTGATCATCTCCCAGTAGCGCGCGTTGTCGTCTTGGACCTGGTCATCGACGACACCGCGGAGCGGACTCGACGACGGACAGATCACCGCCAACGCGCCATCGAGCGCCGCCAGATAGATCGTCGATGGGTGCCAGAGATCCTCGCAGATGAGCAGCACCAAGCGGCCAAACTTGGAATCGAAGGCACGCACCCGGTCACCTCTGGCGAAATAGCGCTGCTCGTCGAACATCCCATAGGTCGGCAAATAAACTTTCCGATGCACGTGGCGAATCTCGCCGTCCTCGAAATAGACCGCAGAATTAAAAAAGCGGTGATCGGCGCTTTCCTCGACCAGCCCGGCGACGAAGGGCAGTTCGCGGCTCAATCTTTTGAGCGCGGTCATTTCGACTGAATCGAGCGTCAGCGCCACGTTGGGTACGGTATCGCGCAGAAAGTAACCGGTCAGGCTCAACTCGGGAAACAGCAGCAGCTCGGCGCGATGTTCGATTCCCTGGCGAATTTTCGCTTCGTACAGCGCAAGGTTCGCTTGGAGGTCGCCAAGCTTTGGGTTGATCTGAGCGATGGCAGTGCGGATCGTCACAAATTCCTCTCCACGGGTAAACCGGTTGAATAAATTCTCACGAAAGTAACATAGGGGTAGACTCACTTGCAATTTAGCCCCCGGCTGCTTATTTTTTAGCTGCGGCAAACCTTGAACGGCGCGAGGCGAATCGACTCATGGACGAAAAAGTTCTCATATTCGGACAGGATCTTTGCCAGTACACTTCGGCGGCCCGCGCCGACTTCTCCCGGCGCAAGATCCCATTCGAATATATCAACGTGCTAAAAGACGAAGACGGCCTCGAGCGCATGGTCAAGTTAACCAACGGCCGGCGCAAGATTCCGGTCATCGTCGACGCCGGCAAGATCACGGTCGGTTTCGGCGGCACGTGAGAAGTCTAACGCACCGGCGGTCGCCGGCACTTCACGCTCAGCGAATCTTCGCTTCAACCGTCGCAATCGTCCAAGCTCGACCGTAGGCAAAAATTGACTGATCCGATCACTCAGCGCATCGCCGACAAAGTTCTCGCTGCGTTTGGCCCCGGCGCATCGCTCACGTCACTGGCGCCGCTCGCCGGCGACGCCTCGAGCCGGCGTTACTACCGCGCCCGTTTGAGCGGCGCCGGCGCGCCGCCCACGATGATCGTCATGGAACTGCCGGCGGGCAGCGCCCTGCCGCTTTCCAGCGAAGAGCTGGCGATCTTCAAAGACGGCCCGCAAGAACTACCGTTCTTAAATGTGCATCGCTTTCTGGAGGCCATCGGCGTCAACGTGCCCAAACTCTTCGGCCAGTGGGAAAGTGATGGCTTGCTCTTTCTCGAAGACTTGGGTGACACCGCGTTGTGGGACAGAGTGCAGGGTTTAGCTGAAAGCGAAGTGATCGTCTGGTATCGAAAAGCGCTCGACGAGTTACTCAACCTGCAATTCCGCGGCACGGCGGCGCGCGACGATCGATGTATCGCCTTTCAACAGCGCTTCGACGCTTCACTCTACATGTGGGAGTTCGAGCACTTCATCGAGTGGGGATTGGAAAAACGTCCGGGCGGAAAAATCGCCAAGGTCAGCACCGACGCACTGCGAAAAGTTTTCAGCGAAATCGCGGCGACTCTCGAGCGCCAACCCGTCTATTTGAACCATCGCGACTATCATAGCTGGAATCTCATGATCCACGAGAACACCGTGCGCGTCATCGATTTCCAAGACGCGCTGTTGGCGCCGGCGCAATACGACCTTGCTTCGTTATTGAACGATCGCATCACCGACAGCGTGATTCAGCCTGATATCGAGGCCCGACTCGTGCGTTACTTCTTCGAGCGTAAGTGCGAGCTGGAAAAACAGCATGCGGATTTTGACCAGTTTAGCGACATCTATCGGCTCTCGGCGATTCAACGGGACTTAAAAGTTGTCGGCCGTTTTTACTATCTCGATATCGTCAAAGGGAAGCCGGGCTATATGAAGTTCGTGCCGCCCACCGTGCGGCGTTTGCAGCGTAACTTGGCAGAGACCGCGCAAACCCAATCAATCCGACCCTTACTGCTCGAGCACTTCGAGGCGATGCTGTGAAAGCGATGATTCTGGCCGCGGGCCAAGGGACGCGCTTGAGGCCAATCACCGACGACAAACCAAAAGCGCTGGTGCCGGTGGCCGGCCGGCCGATGATCGAATATGCGCTCCTATTGCTGCGCCATTACGACATTCGCGACATCGTCATCAACCTGCATCAATTCGGTGACCAGATCGAGAGCCATCTCGGCGACGGCGCGCAGCTCGGTGTCAGAATCAGTTATTCCAAAGAAGTAGAGTTGCTGGACACCGGCGGCGGCTTGCTGAAAGCCAAATCGTTTCTCCACGACGGCGGCTTCATCGTCATTAATACCGATGCGCTCATCGATCTCAATCTCGCCGAGCTGATTGCCTTCCATGAGCGAAAGAAGGCCGCCGTAACGTTGGTGCTTCGGCCGGATGAAATGGCCGATCAATACGGCTCCATGGACATCGATGACGACGGCAGAATCCATCGCTTCCTCAATAGCAAGATTGCCGCCCAGCCAGCCGGACCGCTGCGCAAACTCATGTTCACCGGCGTGCAGATTATCGAGCCGAAGATCTTCGCTTACATGGCCGCCCAAGGCGCCGGTGAAAAATTCAGCACGACCCAGAAGACCTATCCGCAAATGCTGCTCGCCGGCGAAGCGCTCTATGGATTTTGCTTCGACGGTTTCTGGCAGGATCTTGGAACCGTCGAACGGATTCGGCAGGCCGAAGCTAGCCTAGCTCACGGTCGAGCTCGGCTGCACTACCTTGAATCGAGAATCTAATTGCTCGCGACGATCAAACCACAGGCGGCGCGATCGCCGGCATTGCCGGTAGGGTCGGTTAAATAATCGTCCACCCCTACATGAATGACCAGCGCGCTACCGTCGGTGTCGAACACCGACAGCGGTCCGGCGCGGAGCGTGATACCGTCGGCCAAAACTTCAAAGCGGCCTGAACCGTCTTTGGTCACCAGCATATTCGGCATATCGCCGGCGTGAGCGCCTTCAGCACTCTTAGATCCATGTTTTTTCCCCGACGGATTGAAGTGACCCGCCGCGCTAGTGAACGCCGGCGCGTCGCATTTGCCGACCGCGTGAATATGCACGGCGTGTAAACCCGGCGTTAGTCCTTTGGGCTCCACGCGCACGAGCACCAGCACGCCACCCGATTGTTCCCTTAACGTTGCCGTGCCAATGGTCTTGCCATCCTTATCTTCATCTTCTTTCAGTGCGGCGCTCGCCCGCGTTCCCGGCGCGGCCATCGAACAGCCAACCAATAGGCACAAACCGGCAATCCCAGCCGATAGTTTTCCGATCATTAGATAATCTCCCGTCGCTTGAATTCTTATTGAATTAACTAACATGCAGTTAAACGTCGGACAATCGCATCCATCGGCCACACAATTTGCTACCCCTAGGGGCGTATGCTAGCGTCCACCGTTGGTGAAATCTCATGACCACGTTAGGAATATATTTACCGACCGTCATGTTCATCTCCCTTGTCGGCGGCTTTCTGCCGCTACTCCGGGAGATGTCGCAACGGGCGTTAGCGCTTTTGCTGAGCTTCAGCGCGGGAGTGTTACTCGGCGCGGTATTTTTTCACATGCTGCCCGAGACCGGCAAAGTATTGAACGAAGCGATGGGCTGGCCAATCTTGGCCGGGTTTCTGCTCATCTTCGTCATGGAGCGCTTCGTCTTTGTCCACGCTTGCGAAGAGCATGCCTGCGACATCCATCAGATGGGGATTCCCGCATTTCTCGGGATCTCGCTCCATAGTCTACTCGATGGAATTGCCCTCGGCGCTGGCTTGCTCTTGCCACAGCTCGGCCCCGTCGTCCTGCTCGCGGTGATCATTCACAAGATGCCCGATAGCATGTCGATTTCTTCAATCTTGCTTTCCGCCGGTTGGGATCGGCGCAAAATCAGCTGGCTTAATTTATTGTTCTCGCTGACGACTCCAATCGGCGCTTTGATCGCTTATTTATTCTTTCGCTCGTTGTCGCCGGCGAACGTCGCGGTTGCCATCGGCGTTTCGGCCGGTACGTTCTTAGCTATCGCCACCGCCGATATTCTGCCGCAAGTGCACCGCCTCGAGCAGCGCAATCCCATGACCTTGCTTTGTTTAACGCTCGGCTTAGCCGTGAGTTGGATGGGCACTCTGCTCGAGCATTGAAAAGCGAATCACGTGAAATTTGACAGCTGGTACTTGCCGGCGCGCAGATTTCGCCGCACCGCCCAGGTGTCGGTGAGCACTTTTAAATAATCCAGCGACCGCACGTGGCTTCGGTCATCATTGATCCAATGGGCGGGAATAATACCGATCCGATAGTTTAGCGCCTGCGCCAAAGCCAGCGCTTCGATGTCAAAACCCCAGCGCTCTATCGTCGTCTGTGAAAAAATTCGCTCGGCGGCGACGGCGCGAAATGCCTTAAAGCCGCACTGGGTATCCCAAATACCGGGCACCGCCAGCCGCTGCACAATCCGATTGCCTAATCTGCCGACGGCGCGCTTATACCAGGCCTGCGCGACCGCCTGCTCCGCGCCGGCCACGTCCGAGTCGTTGCGCGACGCGATGACGACATCGTAGCCTTGGTCGAGCAGCGGCTTCATCTTGTCGAAGTGGCCGATGTCGGTCGAGTTATCGGCGTCGCAGAACAACCGAACCTGACCGACGGCGGCAAGCATCCCTTCTCTCACGGTAAATCCTTTGCCGCGATTGGCGCCGCGCTCGATCAATCCAAGCCCGGAAAATCCCTCGGCCCGTTGCCGCACGACTTGCGCGGTTGCGTCCGTGGAACCGTCAATGACGACTAAGATCTCGTAGCTGAATCGCGCGTGGGTGAGATATTGCTGCAATCGCTCTAAGGTTTTGCCGACGCGCGCCGCTTCGTTGTATGCCGGCACGATCACCGAGAGATAAATATCTGTTTGGCTCATTGGCAAGAAATCTCGTTGCTGTTATCTATCCCTTACGTTCTTACTATAGGCTTCTCGGGGTTTCCACTTTCCGACCCTTTTCACCGGCTTGGCGAAAAAATAGTTCTCATGTCCCTCGTCGACTCAGTTGCCATTCAGTTCGCCGTGCGCAGACCGCCGCGCCGACGCAGCCGAAATCTCCGCAACGCTGCTGATCGTGCAGCGAACGACAACCTTGGCCGATATTCGATCCTGCGTATTGGGTTCAACCATCCCCGCCGCGCGATCACTGCCACGGGCGTCGTCTTTGCTCTTCATCTGCTCGGCCTATTGCTGCTCTTTCAATCCATCGGCGGCTTGTTCGATACCCATCCGCTCATCGATCAGGACTGGGGGCTGCACTTTCACCACTTGAAATCGCTGGAAGCATTCTGGACGCGGGATCGAATACTCTCTGGTTACAATCCGTTGTTCATGGCCGGCTACCCGTCGAACACGATTCAAGATCTGAGCATCAAGTTCTTTGAATTCACTGCGCTCGTCTTGTCCGCCTTAACGCTCACCGCTCTCCAATGGTTTAAGCTAAGCGTGTTTTTATCGATGGCCGCTGTGCCATGGCTGATGTTTTTCGCCGCCAGGAATTTTTTCTACGCTGTCGACTCGAAAAATCTAATCGCACTCTCGGCCGCTTTATTGGGCATCATTTACTGGTGGAACTCATTGCCGCGCGAGATGTTTTTCTACGGCATGATCGGCTTCCCCGTCGCTTCCTACCTGAGCATCTGGGGCGTGTCACTATTTTATCGGATCGCTAGTGAAGACAGAGCAATCTCACCAGCTCATATCGGCTGGCTCTTCTTCGCGGTGGTCATCTTGCCGCTGCATGTGCAGTCGATATTGATCCTGGCCCCGCCGATGATCGCCTTGCTGGTTGCCCAGCCCAAATCGCTCCAACGCAATCGGCTCTTGGCACTCTTCGGCGCGGCTGCGGCATCGCTGCTGGTAAACTCACCGTGGCTCTTCACCGCAATCGCCCACCGTAACGACGATGTTTCACAATCGATCGTCGAGCAGCTACCGCTCTTCGCCAGCACCGATCCATTTACTTTTGTAATCGACTACGTCGGCACCAAAGGTTACTGGACCTTCCGGCCGTCATTTGTCGAAAAGGGCTTTCGCATCGCCCTGTTGATTCTCGGCGCGGCCGGAATCCGCACGCTCATTCAAAGCGAACATCGCGCGCTCGGCATCATGCTCGCTTGGGCAATTTCTGTTTTGTTCATCTTAACCTACTTCGGCGCGTTCCTACCGAGTGTCAAAGCCTGGCAACCGCTGCGCTTCAAGGTTCCCTACGATTTGTTTCTCGCGATCGGCGCGGCTTACGCCATCAGCCGCTGGGTGAACGGGCGTGACGGAAGATTTTGGCGATGGGTGCCGTGGCTGCTGAGCCTAGCGCTCTGCGCCTTCGCGGTAAACCTTGTCCAAACGGAAGCGGCAGGCAAACTCAAGCTCAGGACCCGAGCGATTCCCGAAATCGCCGCGGTCGCTGACTGGATCGCACGCGAAACCTCAGTAGAAGCGCGAGTCTTGTTCGAAGAGTCGGGAGATGAAACCGGCTTTGTCTATGACGGCATGTATCTTTCGTCGTTCATCGCGCATCACATCAGCCGCCAACTCATCGGTGGACCGATCAATCTCTACAACGACCGGCACCATTTCACCGAGTTTCACTCAGGCAAACTGTTCAAGCGCGACATCGCTACTTTCTCCGACGAAGAGCTGCGAAGTTATCTGCGCCTTTACAACATCGGCGCCGTGGTCGCGTTTCACCCCGTCTCACTCAAACGGTTCCAAGCCATACCCGGTCTCTTCACCCTCGACCGGCGCATCGGCCCGGTGCATTTGCTGAAAGTCGATCAAACTCTCAGTTGGTTCATCGAAGGCGAAGGTAAAGTCAAAACATCACTCAACCGCATCGAGCTCAGCGAGCTCAAAGGCAAGGTCATTGTTCTCAAATATCATTGGATTGCCGGCCTCAAGAGTGAACCTGCTGCCACCATCGAACCGGTCAAACTAGCCGACGATCCGATTCCTTTTATTAAAATCATTGATCCACCCGCTTCGTTGATATTGCGCGCCGAATTGTGAATCGCGCAGCAGACGGATTCGACGCATCCGACGGGATCACCGCGCGGCGCCGCTCTGTTTCATCAATCGAGCGATTTCCCGGTAGTGGCGCAACGCCGCTTCCTTATTGCCCTGTAATTCGAACAACTGCGCTAAGCTTTGATGCGCCGGGGCGAAATTGCCGTCGATCTGCAACGCTCGATTGAAGGAAGCTTCGGCTTCCGCGTAGCGATTCTGCACCGCGTAGACGCTGCCGAGAAAAAAACTCGCTTGCGGCGAGCCGGTATTCAATCGAGCCGCGGCTTTCAAGGGTTCGATCGCCGCTGCGGTCTTTCCTTGTTTCGCCAACGCCACGCCGAGATTGAGCTGCGCTCGACTGAGTGTTGGGTTAAGCGTCACGGCTTTTTCAAAATGCTTCATGCCGGCGTCAATATCGCCGCCCTCGGCGAGCAGCTGGCCATAGTTGCCATGCGCCTCGGCGTAGTTGGGCAAAAGCCGAAGCGCTGCCTCGAAGTGGCGTTTAGCCAAATCGAATTTGCCCTGCTGCGCGTATAAATTGCCGAGATTGTATTGCGCCACGGCGTAATCCGGCTCCACTTCAAGCGCCCGCTCGGCGGTCTTGATCGCTTCGCTGATTTTGCCTTGCTTGGCAAAAGCGTTGGCCAGATTGTTGTAGCCGGCCGCGCCGGCGCCAGCTACTTTTCGCAACGGCCAGTTGACCACCACGCCGACGCCAATCAATAGGAGCAATAGGAGCAATGCCGGCGCCAAGCTGCTCCACGCGCGCCGTTGGAAAAATTTTGCTGCTTCAATAACGCCGGCGCCGGCAAACAGCACCAGCAACGGCACCAGCGGAAAGCGGTAACGGCCGAACACATAAAAGGCCGCTACGCTCACCGTCAAGGCGAGAATCATTGCGTAGAGGAGCCATAGTCGACGCCATTGGCCAAGCGTGAACATCACACCGATCGCGGCCAACGGCGCGAGCACGCCGAAGTGGCTGAAAAGCGCCAAGCTTGAAAGTAACCACGACCAATTTTGATAAATGTAAAAATCGTCCGAGTCTTCGACCTCGCGCGCATTCCACACCAAGAGCCATTTCAGTCCCACCAGGCGCAGCCACTGTGACGGTTGCGCCTTAATGTACTCGAGCGCTTGCCCGGACCAATAATTCGAAACTTCACCCGGCGTGAGTTCGCGGCCCAATTTACGTTCCGCCAAACGTTTCGCGTCGGACCCTTCGAGTTGAGTCTCGCCGAGCATGTTGCGAATCGAGCCATAGGTTCCGTCGGCGGCGGCATTGTTGCCGATGTAAAAGTTGGCACCGAACTGGGAAGTCGTCAGCTTGAACTCACCGCCAACTAACAAATTCCGCATTCCAACCGGGATCAAAACCAGCATCAGTCCGGCGAAAAACAATGCGAGCCAGCGAGCCCGTTGCGCGAATGGCAGGGGCGAATAGTGAAACCAGATCCACAACGACACCACCGGCGCCAAAATCAGCGCATTCTCACGCGACAAGCCGAGCAGTCCGAGCAGCGCGCCGGCGCCGAGCCATTTCAGCCAACTCTTGTCCACGCCATTAAGCAGCACAAACATTAGTAAGCTAAGAAGCATCAGATCGAGAACCGATTTTTCAATCAGCGCAGCGAAGAAAATCGCCGGTGCGTAGCCAGCGAGAAGCAGTCCGGCGGCGATGCCCGCGGGCCGCGAAAACAATTTCTCGCCGACCAGAAACACCAGCGCGCAGGAAAGCGAATCGACAATGACTTGTAGAAATCGAATCAGCCAAAGATTGTGACCGAAGACGAACTGCAACACGCCGAGAAAGTAGGGATACAAGGGCGCCTGATAGAAAATACCCTGGCCCAACCCATCGCCCGCGGCGATGCGCTGTGCCCACTCATCATACGCCCGGCCGTCGCCGGCGAGATGATAAAAGAGCGGGATCGACTCGATCTGCCAAAGGTAAATCAACCGAAGAAAAAACGCCGCGGCGAAAACCGACCCGAATCCTAACAGCGATGTCGAAGATCGCGACCTTTTGCGGTCCGCCCCGGCGTGCGCTTGCCGGGTCTGCCGACGTTTTCTCGCGGCGCGAGATTCCTGCTTACTCATTGTCAACTAAAATTCTTGATTTGCGCGAACCAGAATCTATCACGCCTGGACACAGCTTTAAGAGCGCTTACAAATTTATGTCGAAAGCCCAGAGCGTCGCCTTGCCATCGGGCCCACGCGCTTCATAGACCGGCCGCGCGTTTCGTTGCAAACCGAGCTCGCCGGGGCGAACCAGGAAGACAACCCGATCGAGCCGGTCGTTGCGCAGCAATTCGGTGAGCGCCGCGTAGCCGATCGGCCTCAAGGCAGCACTTCAACGCCAAGACGACTTATCTGTAGGTGCCAAGGGTTCAATGCCAAGATCCCAGCGGCGATCATGCCGGTAGCCTGTCCGAACAATCGCGCGCCAACAAAGTACATGAGTAGAACTGAAAGCAAACCGCCGAGCGCCGCCGGCTCTGCGAAACTTTTTTCGGCAAGGAGATGAAGTTCACGGCGCCGTTGGCGCCGCCTGGCGCGCCCTAAGAATGCGCACTGCCGTTTCAAGATGTTTGACCGCTTCCTCCCGTTGTCCTTGAGCCGCTAGCAATCGACCCAAGCTATCGTGCGCTTCGGCGTATTCCGCATGGATTTGCAGTGCCCGGCGTAATTGACTGATCGCTTCAGCAACCTCGCCTTGCTGGGCGAGCAATACGCCCAGTTGATAATAGGCTTTGCTGTACATGGTATCGATGTTCAAAGTAGCCCGTAACTGTTCGATAGCGCCAGCGGTGTCGCCCAATTTGGCGAGCGTAACGCCGAGATTGTAGTGCGCCTTGGTATAGTTTGGGTGGATTTTCAGCGTTGCCCAAAATTGCTCAACCGCCTCATTGAGCTCCCCATTCAAAGCGAGCACTACAGCCAGGTCATAACGAATGTCGGGGTCTTTCGGGCTCGCCTGCGCGGCTTGATGGAAGTGTGTGATTGCCTCAGACAGTTGACCACGTTTGGTGAGAATAATTCCCAAATGGTAATTTCCGTTGGTCGAACTTCCATCAACCGCGACGGCTCGACGATAGAATTGCTCGGCTTCTTCGCGCCGCGCCTGATTGTCGAGCAGACTGCCGAGATCGGCGTAATTCTCCGCCGTAGCAGGATTGCTCTCGGCTCGGCGGCGCAGCTCCGCGATGGCTAGAGAAATCCGATACACATAAATCGAATAGCCGATCACCACTTCCGGCTTCAACGTGCGAAACACTTTGACGAAATCTTCCCGCCGCTCGCCGCGCACAAAAAACCCCCCATAAAGGTGATTCGCGCTAATGGCAAGATAGTCAGCTGGAGCACTGACGCTGGCGGGCACCGCCTCGTTGCCAACCCAACTCCCGGGTAGAAATTGCGCGTCGATCCCATAATATCGAGGCGCCGCGGCGTCATGAAAGCCGAAATAAAGAAACTGAATTCTTTTCACGCCGTTGCTATCCAGCCAGCGTTTCAATTCCTTCAAATCCTGACCCCAATCGAGGTTGGAATCGAGCAGATACTTATGACCATTGCTCGAGCCGCCGGCGAGTTCGTTAAAATAGGCGAGGAAATGGGGATAGCTGCCGGCGCCAGACAACAGACTCCACACGCCAAGAACCATCAGCGCGCCCCGTTTGAGTCTAGTTCGACCTCGCCATAACTCCGCGGCAACTCCCCCCGCTAAGACAAAAATGAACGGATAGATTGGCAGAATGTGACGCAGACCGATATTGATGCGGGTGAGAATCGCGAACGAGAAGTAGGCCGCAACGGCGATGAGCAGAAACACTCTCGCGAAACGCTCCTCTCGCTTCGTAATGCAAAGAGCGATGGCGGCAGCGAATAAGATGAGAGTCGTCAGCGGTGTCTTGACCGCAAACGCCACTGGGAAGTAAAGCCAAAACCCGTTGTCGGAATAAGCGCCGAGGAGATAAGCTTCTCGGTGCAAGTTTTTTAGGACGTAGAGTTGGCCGTAGATCCACGCTTCGGGAAAGACTCGATGGTGGGTAATGAAACTGACTACCGTTTGGAGCAGAAGACTCTCCGGCAATTCCGTGGCCAACGGCAAATGCTTAGTTCCTCCGGGCAGCGCGTCGAAACGAAAGCCGTAGGCACACCAAATCAAGACATAAGCGCTCGCCAACGAGCAAATCAAAATCAGCGCGACGTTTTTAGATTTTGCTAAGCGGCCGATTGACGTATCTGGAACCGGGAGAGCCGAGACCTGGAGCGTCGAGGAAAACACTTTTGCCAGTCCGAGAAGCCCCCATGTGATCAACATCACCGGGTAGCCATATTTGGTGATCGAGGCGAGACCGAAAAACAATGCGGTCAGCGCGAGATTCGCCCAGGTAAGTTTTTCTAAAGCGTGCCAATAGAAATAGGTACCGATAAAAAACATCGTGGCGAAGGCGATATCGGTGTGCACCACCTGGCTGTGCGCCAAAATGTTGGGGTCTAAGCCGTAGAGAAATAACGCCGCGATCGCCGCTTCGATACCGAACAGTTCTCGGCTCCAACGAAAGATCAGCAGTCCCAACACGACAGCCACGGTAACGATCATCAGCCGGCCGAGAAAAAAAAGCCTTTCGGCATCGTTATGGCCAAAGATCATGTCGGCGGCGACGGCGTCGATGTGCAACGAATGCGGACTGAATTCAGAAATCAAATCCCAGTGCAGGTTGGAGCGGCCCGTATCCTTGAGGTCGAGAGCGAGCAACGGCAGTGCCGCCCATTGTTTCGCCAACGGTGGATGCTCCGGATTGGCGCGATAGTCGCCCCATTTGAGATAGGAATAACCGGCGAGGAGATGTAACGGCTCGTCGACGGTGGCGGACTTGCGTACCAGACTGGTGATCGTGACCAAACTGAATACGATCACGAAAATAACCAGGATCACGGGGCATAGCCAACGCGGGTTTTCGTGAGTCGGTGAAATTTGCGCCGAGTTTCCACTCTCTGCGGCGCCGGATATCTTTGCGGTCAGCGCCCGGCGTTTGCTCTTGCGTGCCATTTTTTAGGAATGTAATCAGACGGCTATCGTCAAAGATTATCTCGCCGACCGGGCTTTTTCGGCAGCCGTCAACAGTCTCATCGCGGCCTGGTAGTGTTCGGCCGCTGCTTCGGTCTTGCCTTGTTGAGCGAGCAGTCGCGCTAGCGCGACATGCCCGTCTGCGAACCCAGGACTGAGGTTGACCGCTGCCGTCAAATGAAAAATCGCTTCGTCTGCGTTACCCGCGCGCGCGAGAGCGTCCGCCAAGCCGGCGTGTATTTCGGATTGGTTCGGTGCCAGTTTCACGGCCTGTTGAAAATTGTCTATCGCTTTATCGAGTTCTCCGCTGCGAACAAACAACCGCCCCAAGTTAAAATAAGGCTTTGCGAATTTTGGATCGATCACGATAGCGCGGCGAAACTCGGCTAACGATGCCTCAAGCTCTCCGTTTGATGCCAGCGCGAACGCCAAGTTGTTGTGCGTCTCGGCGTCGTGAGGTTTGAATTTCAAGGCTTCACGGTAGTGCGCAATCGCTTCATCCGTCTTGCCTTGCTGGGCCAATAGCCGCGCCAAATTATGGTGTGCGTCGGCCATGGTCGGATTGATACTTATGGCGCGGCTGTAGGATTCCACGCTTTGTGGCAGTTTGCCTTCAAGCTCGAGTATCCGCGCCAAGTTATAGCTCGCAAACGCCGAATCGTTTCCCGCCGCGATGGCATGCTGCCAAAGCGTTTTTGAGTCGCGCCAGACTTGGGTTTGTTGCCAAGTCAGAAAACCGAGTATCCCAAGCAACGCGCTCGCCAAGCTGGCAACGGCAGCGAAGCCGACCGAGCGAGCGCTAAGTTCTGGCCTAGAATTTGACAACTGGTAAATAGCGTCGCCCGCCAACAACGCCCAACTCAGACAGGAAAGATAGCTGTAGCGGTCCGCGACCAACTGCGGACCGCTTTGCACCACGCCCAACACCGGCGCCACCACGACGAGATAGTACACCCAACAAGCAAGAGCCGCGGGCCAGCGCTGGCGCAGCAAAAAGAGCGACCCACTGATAACGACCACCGTCATAGCACAGGCGAGAAACACCGGCGTCCATGCTTCGAAATCATAGGGCAGTTCATAAAGCGGCGAGAGAGAAACAGGCACGAGCGTTTTCCAGAGATAAAAGCAAAGCCCGTAAAACGCTTGGCCAACCCGGTAAGAGAAAAAATAATTCTCAACTGGCCGCAGGGCACCGGTGTTTTGTTGGGCCATCAATGCGATGACCGCGAACAGCACAGCGAGAACAAAAAACGGCAGCTTCTCTAAAAGCACCTCACGCAATGCGGCAGTGAATCTTAGAGGCCATTCCAAGCGCAATCGCTTGAGCGGATAGACATCCAACAACAGCAGAACGATCGGCAGAGTCATCGCTGTGGCTTTGGAAAGTAAAGACAGCGCGTATACGACTATTGCGCCGGTCATCCAGCGGCGCCGCGCTTGATCACGATCAGCCGCGTACGCTCGCAAGTAAAAGTAGATCGCGCCAAAAAAAAACAGCGCAGAGAGCATGTCACGACGCTCAGTCGCCCAAGCCACCGACTCGACGCGCAACGGATGAACGGCAAATAGCAGCGCCGCAAGCCCCGCACTGACGCGGAGCCGCCAGCTGTCCACGACACGCGCTTGCGGCACCGCGGCGTATAACAGGCGCCGGGCGAGGAAATAAAAGAAAACCGCATTGGCGCCGTGCAATACCAAGTTGGTCAAATGGTAGCCGACCGGGTTCATGCCCCAAATTAGATAATCAATTGCGAAAGTCAGCCAACTCAAAGGCTGGTAGTGGCCCTCGTGAAATGTGCTGAACATCCAGCTAAGTTGCGTCCAGCCTAAACCTCGATAGAACGGATTATCGATGAGATTGCGGTCATCGTCCCAATTGACAAAATCATTCCAAAGGGCCGGGAGAAACGCGGCACAAGTGACGCCGGCGACCACCAGCGGGACTAACCACGCAATCCACTTAACTTGGGTTTCAACATCGGCGGCTGGGTCTGGGCTGCGAGATTGCCGGACAGTTGCGCGCTGGGAATTTTTCATTGCAACAGTCTTTACTTCGAATCGCGCAACTCGCTGCCGGGCGATTTATCCGCGGCTTTCATGATCGCACCGCTTCGCGGTAGGAAGAAATGCTACTACGGTCACCAGCGCAACCAACAGCGGCGCAGGCCAGCTGGGCTAATTTTGCGTCGACGTAGCTTTACTCGGCGTGCGTGATTTCTGCTGGTTGCGCGCTTATTACTTTTCATTTACGGTCGAGAACAAATTGTCATGGCCTACAACAACCTAGCAGAGTTCGTGCAAGTTTTGGAGCGCGCCGGCGAGCTTAAACGGATCCCCTATCCAGTCAAAGCAGAGCTTGAAATCGCCGAGATCGCCGACCGGGTGATGAAAGCGAACGGTCCGGCGCTCTTGTTTGAAAACGTTACCGGCAAACCGATGCCGCTCTTGATCAACGCTTTCGGCTCGATGAAGCGCATGGCGCTGGCGCTCGGCGTCGATGACGTTGAAACTATCGCCAGCGAAATCGACAAACTGATCCGCACAAAACCGCCCAAGAGCTTAAAAGATAAGCTTGCGCTGCTTGGCCAATTGGCCAAGCTCGCGGCGATTCCGCCGAAAATGGTTGGCGCGGGCGTGTGCCAGGAAGTCATCGAGCGCGAGCCGGATTTGAATATTCTGCCGGTGCTCACCTGTTGGCCGGGGGATGCCGGCCCTTTCATTACGTTGCCGATGGTTTTTTCCAAGGATCCCAAGTCGGGCACGCGCAACGTCGGACTTTATCGCATGCAAGTGTTCGATCAGCGCACCACGGGCATGCATTGGCATTTGCACAAAGTCGGCGCGCGCCACTTTCAGCAGCAAAAGGAACAATCCGGCCGCATGGAATTAGCCGTCTGCTTGGGCGGCGATCCGGCGATGATCTATGCCGCCACGGCGCCACTGCCGCCCCAGATCGACGAGATTCTGTTCACTGGATTTCTGCGCAAGAAAGGCGTCGAACTGGTCAAGGGCGTCACCGTCGACATCGAAGTACCGGCGAATTCGGACATCGTCATCGAAGGTTATGTCGATCCTGCCGAACCGCTACGGCGTGAAGGACCCTTCGGCGATCACACCGGCTTTTATTCTCTCGCCGATGACTATCCGGCTTTTCATGTGACCTGCATTACGCACAAGAAAAATCCAATCTACCCAACGACCATCGTCGGCCGCCCGCCGATGGAAGATGCTTATCTTGGCAAGACCACCGAAAGGCTGTTTCTGCCGCTGCTGCGGGTGACGTTACCTGAGATCGTCGACATGAATTTGCCGGTGCACGGAGTGTTTCATAATCTCGCGCTGGTCTCGATCAAAAAGGAATACCCGGCCCACGCGCGCAAAGTCATGCACGCGCTCTGGGGCCTCGGCCAAATGATGTTCACCAAGACGCTGATCATCGTCGATCACGATGTGAATGTGCACGACCTCTCCGAAATTACCTGGGTCGTCGGCAATAACATCGATCCCAAGCGCGACACGGTGTTCGTCGAAGGCCCGGTGGACGTCCTCGATCACGCCGCGCCGATGCTCGGCTACGGCTCCAAGTTCGGTATCGACGCGACTAGAAAATGGCGCAGCGAAGGGTTCGACCGCGAATGGCCCGGCACCATCGTCATGGACGAGAAAACCAAGAAATATATCGACTCCATCTGGGAAAAACTTGGGGTATGAAAGCTGACTCGCGCGCCGAAACCAAAATCCCAAAAAAGCGCGGCGGATTAATATCTAAAATCGCCAACTACGCCAGCCTGGTCCGCTTCTCGCACACGATTTTTGCCATGCCCTTCGCGATGGCGTCGCTGGCGCTGGCCTGGCCGCGTCATCCTGTGACTTTGCGCAGCCTCTTATGGATATTGGTGGCCATGGTCAGCGCGCGCAGCGCGGCGATGGCGTTTAACCGGCTAGTGGACAGAAGGTTCGATGCGGTCAACCCGCGCACTCAAGGTTGGGAACTGCCGCAAGGGAAGGTCAAAGTTTGGGAGGCGATGGCGTTAACCGCTCTAGCTTCGCTGCTCTTCGTTTACGCGGCTTTTCAACTGAGCTGGATCTGTTTTCTGCTCTCGCCCGTCGCTCTCGGGATCGTCTTTTTTTATTCGTTCACCAAGCGTTTCACCTGGGCGGCGCATCTGTTTCTCGGTCTGGCGCTTGCCATCGCGCCGATCGGCGCATGGCTCGCGGTCGCAGGCCCGGCGGTGACCCTCAACGAGTTAGTAACGCCGCTCTTGCTCGGCCTCGCCGTGCTCTTTTGGCTGGCGGGATTTGATGTGATCTACTCGCTGCAAGACCGTGAGTTCGATGAGATACACGGGCTCTATTCGATTCCTGTCCGCTTCGGCGTCGCCGGCGCATTGCGCCTTTCGAACTTCTTTCACGTCGTCACGGTGGTTTTTCTCGCCCTCGTCGGCTTTACCGCGCACATGGGGATTATTTACTGGCTGGGCTTCACCGCCGTCGCCATCGTGCTTTTCTGGGAACATCGTATCGTTTCCGCCAATGATTTGTCGCGCATCAATCGCGCCTTCTTTGACTACAACGCTTACGTCAGTATCGGCTACTTTCTCGCCACCCTAGCCGATGCCATTTTGCGCTCCAGTACTCGGACTCTTTGATGAGCGTGACGCTCGTCGCCACTTTAATCGGCCTCGGTTTTGTCGGCGGTTTTTTCGCCGGGTTGTTGGGATTCGGTGGCGGCGTGTTGATGTTTCCCTTGCTGTTTTACGTTCCGCCACTGCTTGGCCTGCTACCCATGGACGTTAAAACCGTCGCCGCCATCGTGGCTAGCCAGGTTTTTTTCTCGACACTCACCGGCGGTATGGCGCATCTGCGTAGCGGCCAAGTGCAGGGCCGTCTCACCCTAACGGCTGGCACCGTTTCGGCTGCCAGTGCATTCGCGGGTAGCATCGCATCGAAATGGGTTTCTGAACGCTTCCTGCTAGTGCTCTTCGGCGTCGTCACCGTCATCACCGTACTCATCATGTTGTTGCCGGCGCGAGCTCGAGCGAGCCAAACAAGGACGATTGAGAATCTTCGTGTGCGGCAATTACCCCTGGCACTCTATTCACTCGTAACCGGCTTGGTGATCGGCTTTCTCGGCGCCGGTAATTTTATCTTTGTGCCCGTGTTGATTTATCTTCTATCGGTACCGACACGAATCGCTATTGGCAGCAGTCTATTCATCGCGATGATGAACACCGCAAGCGGATTTCTCGGCAAGCTGCTCACCGGACAGATTCCACTTGCTACCGCAGGGACCGTAGTCGCTGGTGCCATGCTCGGCGCACTAGCGGGAGAGCGCGTTCATCGACGTCTATCTAGCGAGCTGCTTCGGCGCGTCTATGCCGTGCTGGTCGCTCTCATTGCTGTCCGAATCTGGCTTACGATTCTTGGATTTGACAGCTAACTCAGCGTTGAATTCACTGACGCACGCTCGGTTGAAATTCCCCATATAGAGAACTATCCTCAGCAACGGAAATAGGAGGGATTTGTGAAGTTCAAAACTAATCTAATTCTCTGCTCATTTCTTATCGGCTTTTCGGCTTGCGCCAGCGCTCGGATCGGCAGCGAAGTTCAGACGGGGCGACAAGCATTGCTTGCCGGCAATCCTGAAAGAGCCTTGGGCTATTTTCAAAGCGCCGCCCAGCAGGATCCGAGTTACGTCTATGGTACGGCGCTCCAACATGGCATCTGGGGCTACGTCGGCCGCAGCGAATATGCCACCGGAAGACTCCCGCAAGCGCGCGAGTCTCTGGAAAAGGCCCTGAACGTCAAGAAAGATGACGACACCGCGCGCTTGTACCTCGGCTTGACCCTGGCCCGCAGCGGCGACCGCCAACGCGGATTAACTGAAATTGAAAGCGGCATGAAGGGCATCCACGATTCGATTGAATATATCGCCCAGACACACCGTTTTTCCTTCGGCCAGTACTGGGATCCCGCGCATGAGCTGCGCCGGGCGATTCAATCTGATCTGGCGATGATTTCCCGGCGTGATTTCGACTGGGACAAACTCATCGCCGCTGGCGAATGGGTCGGTAAACAAATCGAGGAAGAAATCGACCGCGCCCGCTACGACGAGTCCCGCGATCGCAACCGCGAGAGCTCCGGCAGAGACAATCCATTTTAAGGCGCGTGTTCGTTGCTCGTGTGGGTCCGGTCACGATCAAGAGCAACGAAATTGCCCGTTGAGTACTATTGAGGAATTAAATTGACTTGTCAGCTACCGCCATAAAGCGGTCGCGTGTTCTGTATGTGGGTGTTGCGCTGAAAATTGTCTTCATCGTCGACCAGAGCCAAAAGCTGGTCCGTGTTCCTTACAATATTATCGCGTTCCTCGGTGCCCTTGGCGAGTAGGAACGCCGAACGACGGATCGACGCCCGGATCAATCCGCGGGTGTCCCAGTAGATATAGTTCATATAGCCTTTGACCATGACTCTACTGGCCAATGTTATCCCGCCTTTGAGCGTTTCAACGCCTTTCTCCAACTGGCCGAGCCGCATTTGAGTCAGACCCAATGCGATCCAGGCGATCTCATCATCCTGGTTAATCGCGAGGGCGCGCTGCAAGATCGCGTAGGCGTCCTGAAAACGTCCCTTACCGTAATAGGCCCGCCCCAAGTAAGTAAGGCTATTCTTGTAAGTTGGATCGACGCTGACTACGGCCTCAAAGGCAACAATCGCCGTGTCCAAATCTCCCGCTCGCCCACGCAGAAACTGATCCCGCCCCTCTTCGTACCGTCCCCCCGTGCCAAAGCGCGGCACCCAATGATTGCAGGCTGACGTAAGCGAAACAATGAAAAGGAGTGCGGCGCCGGCCAACCGATGATTCATCGGACGATTCCTTACATTCAGACAGAACATGCAAGCGGCTGGCTTTGGTGTGACATTGATCGTGCTTTGTTCGGGATGCAACTACGCCCAAACTTTTAGCAACTTGATGCCGCGAAGGCAATCGCGCCCTGGCGCTTTCGCGCCGTGACTAAACCGACATGTGACGCACGTTTAAAAGATGGAACATCCGACGACCACCAGTAGATCTTGGATGTTAATGATTTTTGTGCGATCCATGGATCAAACGGAATGATCCATACACTGCCCCGATACTTTACTTGTAACCAGCTCAACCGGCTCGCCCTGCTGTTGTTACTTATCGGTTATTTTCCCGGTTGCGCACCCCGCGTCGTGCAGATGGTTCCCACGGAAGGCCGGCCCGGCACCGTTGTGAGTTTGTCGATGGAATATCTGGTCGGCTGGCCACGAGTCGAGATCAGTAATGAGATGATGGATTGGTCGAAGCTAAAACTTTTGGCGAAGGATCCCGCCCGGCAAGATGTTCGCGGCGAGGATCTAGTATGGATCGAAGACAAAGTGCTGCAATTCCAGATTCCCAATCTGCAGCCAGGCGAATACACGGTAACTATCCACGACGACAAAGGCCCGCCAGGCGATCCCGTTTATTCGTTCTTGGAAACCACCGCCTATCTCGCTTTCCCACCGGTGTGGCCGTTTGTCATGCGCTCGAACCAGACTGCGGTAAAACTCCGCGTTTTACCGGCGCAATAGGTCGCCGTAGTGCGAATCAGTCTTCAGGGACAATTTCAGCTAATCGGGAAAAAAGCGCCCGTAAGCGAGCCTCACCCCAGGTAAAAACGTCGGTATATTCATTGACTCGGCAATATGGCTGTGTAAAATGCCTAGATAGTTATTGAATCAGAGGTGAACGCTATGAAACATTTTTTTCATACGGCGCTCGGTCTGGCCGCCATCATCGCGGCCGGTTGCTCTTCATCGGCACCGTCTATTCCCTGGTTTAGTTCTGCGCCCAAGGCCGACCTAACCGCGGAAGGGCTGTTCGAAGAAGGCACGCGCGCGTTTAACGAAAAGAAATACGTCCGCGCCATCGATAACTTCTCAAAACTCAGAACCGACAATCCGTTCAGCCCGTTGGTCACCCAAGCCGAGCTCAAAATGGCCGATGCTTTTTATTTAAACCAGCAGTATCCCGAATCGATCAACGCCTTCAAAGAATTTCAATCGATGCATCCGACCAACGAGAATATGCCACTGGTCACGCTGCGTTTAGGTCAAGCGCACTTCGATCAATTCACATCCACCGATCGCGACCAAAAAACCACCGAGATCGCCAAGGGCTATTTTGAGACGGTCGTCACCAAGTACCCAAAGTCGCCGCAGGCCGCCGAAGCGCAAGTGAAACTTGCCAAAGCCGTCGAGTATCTCGCCGAGCATGAATTCAACGTCGCGGAATTCTACTTCAAGCAAGAGAAATATGTCGCCGCGCGGGACCGGTTTGAGGAAATCATCCGAAAATACAAGGACACACCGACCTCGGTGAAAAGTCTTTTCTATCTGGGAGAGAGTTACCGCCTGGAAAAGAACGGTGTGCGCGCCGCACTCGCCTACGAGGCGCTGATTCAACATTATCCACAGAGCAAATTCGCCGCTGAAGCGAGAACCCAGCTCGCAGTCGTCGAGAAAGAGAAGCGCGATCCGCTCGCGTTGTTACTCATGCGCGACCGCCGGCCGGGTGCTCTTGCCGCGCCGGAGGCGAAAGAAGATCCGGCGCTGGCCAAGCTCAGAGATTTGAATCTCGTGGCGAAAAAAGACGTGGTGCACGAAGAGCCGGGAGATGAAAAAGGATTTCTGCGCCGCTTCGCTGACAAGATCAATCCTTTCTCTTCTTCTGACGACGACAAGAAGCAGGAAACCGCGAAGAAGGAAGAAAAGAAACCGACCAGCGGCCTCGACATGTTAGCTCGAAGAAATGAGGAAAAGAAAAAAGAGAGCGACAAGAATGCCATCGGCGTGGTCGCCCAAGTCGACGAGTCGCTGAAAGAAAAAGGCATCGATGCGCAGGCGCGCCAAGCGGCGCTGCAAACACCAGAGGTCGACCTGCCCAAGCCGGGACCCGGCCCGGCGCCGACTCAAGACCCGGTGGCGCTGTTAAGTTCGATCGACGCCAATTTGCAACGCAGCGGCAAAAACTCCACCGAGCTGCCACCGACACCCGAATCGGCGGAGGCATTTAGGAACGCCGCAGCGACGCAAGCCGCGATTGCGAGAGCCGAGCAGGGTTCGCATCAAGAAGTACCATCCTCCAGTATCCTCAGCAGCATCGATCAAAAACTCAAAGCTCAGGGAATGGAACCGGGAGGTTTTACCAAGCCGCCGTCAGCGGAAGAAATCAAAGCTGCTGCCGCGCAGAAGCCCCAGTCTAGAAACGTCGAGCTGGAACCCAAACTGGTGCTCGAAAAAGGGCCGCTATTCCTCAACCCAACGGAAATTCAGCCTGCCGCGACGCCAGCGCAAGAAACCAAAAAGCCGGAAGCGAAACCAGAAAGCACCGATAGTGCGAGCGCGCCACCGGCTCGTTCATTGGTCAAAGGGCCGGTGCAGCCCTCAACAACAACTTCCGCCGCAAGTCTCGCCGAGACGAAGAAGTCTGCGACGAGCCAAGACGAAGCGCCCAAAGGCGTATTCGATCAGATGCGTCAGGACATGGAGAACGTCGGCAAAGTGCTCAACCCATTTCGCTGGTAAAGGTAAATACCGTCACCCGAACGCGGCGGCCGCCGATAAAATAGCCTTTATCGATCTACCGCAGCGGCGACGCGAACTCGGCTTCCCGGTTTCAATCGACTGACGTCATCGGCGATCACTAAATCGCTTACATTCACCCCTTGATGGACCGCGATCTCGTCATGCTGTGCCGCGCCCAGTTTGATTTCTTGCCTAATGGCACGACCGGCATCGAGTTTAAATAAATAATCCTTGCCGCCACTCGCGAATACCGCGGTGCGCGGTACGAGCAAAGTTGTTTCCTCGCGGTTCAGCGCAATCACGGCATCGGCCGCCATTCCCGAGCGAAAACTCGCCGTGCTGTTTGTGATTTGAATCTCAAACTCAGAAATCGCCGCGCCATTCTCGGTGCGACGTTCCACCCGGGTTAGCTTGCCGTCGAGTTTTGCAGCCGCAACCGCCGCGCTGGTTATTGAAGCGCTCAGCCCTTCGCGTACGCCGACGGGGAGTTCGCCGGTCATTCGACCGCTAAACTTGAGCGCGTCGGTGTTGGCAATCGAAAGAATCGTGCTCGACGGAGCGATGGTCGCGCCAGGCTCGACCCAGCGCCGGCTAATTACGCCGGCGACCGGCGCGGTGATTTGCGTCACACTTTGAATTTTCCGCGCCTGCGCCAGCATCGACTCTTGTTGGGAAAGCTGAGCCTGCGCCAAATCGTATTGAGCCCGAGCGGTTTGCAAGGCGGCTTCGACTTGTTCCAGTTCGATCCGCGCAATCAGGTCTTGTTTGAATAGCTCGCGCGTGCGAGTCGCGAGTTTTTCCGCAGCGTCAAGTTTTTGCCCTTTATCTTGCAATTCGTTTCGCGCCGCGGCTAGGGAGTTTTCGATCTCGACTCGACGCGGCGCGATGTCATTCGCGTCGACGGTCGCAACCACGGCACCCGCGATGACGCGCTCCCCGACTTGGAATCGCACCTGGGTCACACGGCCGGCTAACCGGGAGACAACCGCCGTCTCGCCAGTCGGCACTAAGGTGCCACTGACATGTAGAGTAACCGGCGTTGCGCGCTTGTCTACGCGCACGACTTTCACTGGAATTTCTTGCTCACCACCCAACCAGTCCGGCCAACGCCCGCCGGCTCCGAGCCAGACAAGAGAAACAGTCAACGCTAGAACAGCAACGACCTCCCAACGTGTGTGCATTATGCGCCGAAGCCTCAAAACGAACCGGCAACACTGCGATTGCCCTTAGCAGTTCGATTCCTCTTTGCTTAGCTTATGATCTTTGCGGTTAATACGCCGAAGCCGAATCTCATTTCGATGTGCGACTTTACTCTTCTAACCCAACTTAGCCGCAGACAAAAAAATTCGGGCTACCACGTGAAGCGGCAGCCCGAATTCGGGTTATTCATGCGCCACGCGAGCGCAGAGCTTTAGGTCAGTTGTGTGGCGAGGGATTTTCGATGCCCAAAGGCGCCGGTTCTGCCGTCGTCTTACCGTGCATTCTTGTCGATAGTCCAACTAACAATCCCTGGCTCTTCTCAAGATAGAGATAAACCACCGGGGTGATATACAGCGTCAAGAGTTGCGAAATGATCAGTCCGCCGACAACCGCGACGCCTAATGGCTGGCGCGCTTCGGCGCCGGCGCCCCAACCGATGGCGATCGGCACTGCGCCCATGATCGCCGCCATCGTCGTCATCATAATCGGCCGAAAGCGTACCAGAGCGCCTTCGTAAATCGCCTCCGCCGGGGTCTTGCCTTCATTTCGTTGCCGATCGAGGGCAAAGTCGATCATCATGATGGCGTTTTTCTTGACGATACCGATCAGCATGATCAAACCGACGAAGGAATAAATGCTCAGGTCCATGCCAAAGATGTAAAGAGCGATGAGCGCCCCTAGACCAGCGGACGGAAGGCCGGAAAGAATGGTCAGCGGATGGATAAAGCTCTCATACAGAATACCGAGGACCAGATACACAACGACCACCGCGAGGGCCAAGAGAACCCATAAACTCTTGAGGGACGATTGAAATTCCTGAGCTGTGCCTTGGAAATTCGTGCTGATGGTGCCTGGCAAGGTATCGCGTGCCAACTTGTTTATCGTCTCCACCCCAGCTCCTAACGACACTCCCTCGCGCAAATTGAAAGATAACGTTACCGAAGGAAGCTGGCCCGAGTGATTAACCGTTAGCGGTCCGGCAGTATACTTGAGAGTCGCTAGACTCCCCAACGGCACCATCGGCTGGGCCGTCGCAGCTTGACCACTTGTGGAGCGTATATAGAGCATCGATAGCGCCGACGGGTCGTTTTGAAACTTGGGATCCAGCTCCAAAATCACCTGGTATTGATTGTTGGGTGTATTGATCGTCGAAATTTGCCGCGTCGCATAAGAGTTCCAGAAAGCCTCTTCGACCTGCCGCGGCGATATGCCTTGAGCCGTGATTCCCATGGTGGCCATCTTGTCGCGGTCAATCACGACCTGCAATTGAGGATTTTTCAACTGCAAATCGCTGCCGACGTCACGAAAATCTGGCAGCGCTTTGATTCTCTCTTCGAATAATGCGGCGTTACGGTAAAGTTCCGCTGCGTCCGGACTTTGCAAGGTAAACTGGTAAAGACTGCGGCTGAGTCGTCCGCCGACACGGATCACCGGCGGGTTCTGCAAGGAAACGCGAATACCCGGGACACTTGCCAGCTTAGGACGTAATTCTCGAATCAGCTGATCTGCGTTGAGAGGCTGACAGGATTTGATCCAAGAGCCCTCGGAGCAGACCACTGGTCGCTCTGAGCGCGGCTTGAGTTTCATGAAGATGCGGCCAGTGTTGCCGGTCAAGCCTGCACCACCAACTCCGACGCTCGAGAAGTAAGCCTCGACGTTGGGATTATTTGCGACGATGGCGGCCAGCTGCTGCTGGTACTGCACCATTTGCTCAAAGGCAACCCCTTGCGAGCCTTCGGAGTTGATTATGACCTGGCCGGTATCCTCGCTCGGAATAAAGCCTTTGGGCACTAAGCCAAACATAAAGATAGTCGCGACTAATACCAGGAATGAGGTCACCATGGTCGTGACGTGGTGGCGCATCACCCAGGCAAGCGAGCCTCCATAGCCTTTGTTCATCGCGTCTAAACAACGGCCAAGGAAATGATAAAACCGGCCGTGCTTCTGGTCGTGGGGCGGACGCAGGTAGCGGCTGGCAAGCATGGGCGTGAGACTTAACGAGATAAACCCCGAAACCAGAATCGCCACGCAGATAGTGACGGAAAATTCCCGCAAAATTCGTCCAAGCATGCCGCTCATGAACAGCACCGGGATAAAAACGCTTACCAGAGAGATCGTCATCGTGACGATTGTAAAACCGATTTCCTGAGCGCCTTTGACCGCGGCATCGTAGGGTTTCTCTCCCAGCTCCATATGGCGGACGATGTTTTCGAGCACGACGATGGCGTCGTCCACGACGAAACCCACTGCCAACGTCAGTGCCATCAGCGACAGGTTGTCCAGGCTATAATCGAGCAGAGTCATCACAGCAAACGTGCCAATGATCGACATAGGAAGAGCCAAGCTGGGAATGATCGTGGCGGACACGTTACGCAAGAACAGAAAGATCACCAGGATGACCAACACGACCGTTCCGATCATGGTCAATTGCACGTCATGCACCGATTCCCGAATCGACTGGGTGCGGTCAAAAAAGACCTCCAACTTGATCGACTGGGGAATTTGCGCACGCAAACCCGGGAGAATATCCTTGACGGCATCGACGACTTCGACGACGTTGGCGCCCGGTTGCCGCTGGATTCCGAGGATGACGGCCCTTTTATCCTTGAACCACGCCGCGACTCTGGTGTTTTCTACACTATCGATCGCCGTGCCGATGTCTTGAATACGCACCGCCGCGCCGTTGCGATAGGTGACGACCATCGGGCGATAGGCTTCCGCGTTCGTCAGCTGCGATTCTGAAACTAAAGTGTAAGCACGGGTGGGGGCATTCAATGTCCCCACGGGCAGGTCCACATTGCCGCGTAGCACTGCGGCGACCACATCGTCGATGCCGACCTGCCGGGCCGCCAACTGATTGGGATCGAGCTGGATCCGTACCGCGAATTTTTGCGAGCCGTTGACATCGACCTGGGCGACGCCGCTCACCATCGAGATCCGCTGCGCTAAGATGGTCTGGGCAAATTCATCGATGGTCGACAACGGAAGTGTTGGCGACGTCAACGCCAATAGCAGGATGGAATTGTTCGCCGGATTGACCTTCCGATAGGATGGCGGAGTTGTCATGCTTGGCGGCAGGTCGCGAGCCGATCGGGCGATCATCGCCTGAACGTCTTGAGCCGCGGCATCGACGTTTCGGCTCAAACTAAACTGCAGAGTAATTTGCGTCCGCCCTAAACTGCTTGTCGAACTCATGGAATCGAGGCCGGCAATGGTCGAGAAGTTTTTCTCAAGCGGCGTCGCCACTGACGACGCCATCGTTTCGGCGCTCGCCCCAGCCAGGTTTGCGTTGACGGTAATGGTTGGAAAATCCACCGTGGGAAGGTCGCTTACCGGCAGCGACTTGTACCCCAAGGCACCGAAGATCAGAATCCCGATCATTATCAGCGTGGTGGTTACCGGACGGCGTATAAACAGCCCGGAGATGTTCATGACTCACCTCTTTTTTCTTCTGCCTTGGTACGATCTCTCTTGCGGTTCTCAGCACGACCCTTCTTGCCCGTTTCCGCGGTTTTCTCGGTCACGCCGCTCGCGTCCTTGATGTCCACCCGCGATTCCGGGCCAAGCAAAAACTGGCCTTCACGCACAACCTGTTCGCCGACGGCGAGGCCTTTGGCGATGATCGCTATGCCTTCATTCGTGCTGCCAAGCGTCACCGGTCTAACTTCAACGCGCTTATCGGCTTTGACCACGAAAACATACTGGCCTTCCTGACCAACTTGGACCGCTTCCGAGGGAATCACCACGGCATCCGCCTGGGTCGCCAACGTCAGCGCGACGTTAACGAATTGACCAGGCCAAAGACGTCTTTCCTGGTTGATGAACTCGGCTTTCAATTTAATGGTGCCCGTCGATCGATCAACAGCGTTATCGACAAAGGCTAAGACGCCTTGTTCTGGCCGCCCTTCATCCGATTGGAATCGCGCATCCGCCTTCAATTTGCCGCCAGCCATATGCCTTTTTAGATCTGCCAGATTCTGTTCGGGCACGGCGAACGTGACATTGATCGGATTGATTTGATTGATGACTACCAACGGCGCGCCGTCATTGAGCCGAATCAAGTTTCCTTCGTTGATCAACAGGCTGCCAACCCGGCCGCCCACTGGAGCATAGATGTAACAATAACTTAGCTGAACTTTCGCGTTGTCAACGGCGGCTTTGTCCGCATCTACTACCGATTCCGCGGCATCGGCGTTAGTTCTAATTTGATCGTATTGTTCGCGCGAGACGTAGTTTTTCTCGACCAGCTCAGCGTAGCGCCGAACCTGTTCCCGTAGGTTTTTGAGTTGGGCATTGTCGCGCGCCATGTTGGCTTCGGCCTGCTTGAGTGCCGCTTCGAAGGGACGTGGGTCGACGGTAAAAAGTAGTTGGCCTTTCTTTACATCCTGGCCTTCTTTGAAATGGGCCTGCTGGAGCGCACCGGTGACTTGGCTTTTCACGGAAACAGTGGTGTAAGGCTCCGACGTTACCAACGGCCCGAATTTGTAACGGCACGGCCTTTTGGATGGCCGTTGCCACCAGAACGGGCACCGCTTCACCGCCGCGCGCTCGTCCGGCGCCGCGGCCTTGGTCTTGCCCTTGCGCGCCACCAGCGCGGCCTTGACCACGGCCAGCACCAGCGCCGCGTTCGCCGCCGGACCCACTTTCAACCCCTTCCGGTAATTTCGCGGCGGAATCGCCTTGGGGTTTATTGAGTGACCAGGATTGATACTGCTGAAAGCCGGCGAATCCGCCGACGACGACAAGAAATGCAACTATCCAAAGAGAACGCTTCATAGGGTCTAACTTAACCCCTTTCTCGGCTCTGGCCTACTTGATCGATCCCGGCTTTAGGACGCCGACTCGGCTATCTCCCATCGCCCGGGCGAGTTGGGCATCGGCTATTTTGTATTCATAAACGGTCCGTATATAGGTTGTTTGCGCGTCGGTGTAAAGAGTCTCGGCGTCAGTCACTTCGATGATCGAACCAACCCCGACTTGATAGCGGCCCTGGGCCAAATCGAGGTTTTCCTTGGAGGCCTTGGCCGCGGACTCGTTAGCTTTGATCCGTTCCTGGGTTTCCACCACCCTAAGATAACTTTGCTCGACCTCGAGCGCAATCAGCTGGCGACGGTCCTCTTCCTGGGCCCGGACGTTATAATAGTTGTGCAAAGTTTCTTCGACTCTTTGCGTGGTGCGAAAGCCGTCGAAGATCGGAATATTGAAACTGAGCTGGACCATCCAGGTCTCCTGAAGCGGAAAGAGACTTAGACCGCGGCTGTTCGTTCTTTCGTCGCTCACATGCCGCCGTCCATAGTTGGCATCGAAATTAAGATCAGGCAAGTGCCCGCGGCGCGCCACAGCGATCAATTGATCCGAGGCTTTTCTTTGCGACTCGAAGCTTTTCAATTCGCTGCGCGCGTCGAAAGCGATGCTCCTTGCGCCCGCCAAGTTCGTTGAGAACTCGACTTCGGGGGAATCTGCGGCAACCGGCTGCTCCGGCAACCGCGGCGAACCCATCGCGTTGCGCAGAGTTACCCAGGCAATCTTCACGCCGTTTTCGGCAGCGATCAGATCGGCTTGCGCGGAGAAAAGGTTGGCCTCAGCGCGCGCTACGTCAATTTTGGCGCGCGTGCCAACTTCGAAAAATCCTTTTGCTTGGTTCACCAGGAGTTCGCGATTGCGCACCGTCTCCTGGCGCACTTTGACGAGCGCCTGACTCCCCAAGTAAACATAGTAAGCCTGTTTAATCGCAAGAACGGTATCCTGAGTCGTCGTGGCATAATCCTGCTGGGTCGCGCCGAGGGTCTCCCGCGCTGCCTGTACGTTGCCTTCCCGCTTGCCGAAGTTATAAAGAATCATGCTGAAGTTAGCTATGCTCGATGCCAAATCCGCGGAATGATCATTGCCGCCGTCGGAGCTGCTAACACTAGTGCGTAATTGATTGCTGAGGTTGACCGTTGGGTAATAAGCCGACATTTGTTGACCGAGCACAGCTTGCTGGGAAAGGATTCTCTCACCGGCCGATTTAATCCGCGGATGGTTTTCCAAGCCTATACGCACCGCATCTTCGATGGTGAGAAGTTTTCCCGTCGGCGATGGCGAACCGGGAGTGGCCGGCGCCGCTTGAACCTGCATTTGAATCTCCGCCGCTTGGGCCGAAACCATAAACAAGCAACCCGCTGCCAATGAAATGGCGCACATCCTGGCTGTGAAATTCCTCGTACCCCGGGCCATACAGTTTCCCCCTTTTACAAGCGCCGCAAAGTTTATCGGCTTTGTCCTATTATTGCAAAATCGAATCAATGTCCACAGCTTAACAGTCAGTACGTTGTACGCCAAAACGTTAGGACGAAGCCTTAGGGTAGGACGGCAAAGATGCGTAGCGGCGCGCCGCTACCGCCTTTGATTTTCATCGGAATCGCGTAAACCGTCGCACCCTTGGCCGGCACCCGCTCCAAGCCGGCGACATTCTCGAAAATCACCAGGTTCGCAGCGCCGAGTATTTGATGGGTGATAAAATCCCGCGACGGCCCGTGATCGATGCTCGGTGTATCAATGCCGACGGCTTTGATGCGCCGCTGTTTGACCAGAAAGTCAGCTGCCTCTTTGGCCAGTCCAGGAAAATGGAGATTGTCGGTGTCGCCCGGAGCGTCGGTGCCGAAGTAACGTTTACGGTCGCCCCAGAATTTACCCCAACCCGAACGGATCAGCAGGATCGCGCCGGTAGGAATCCGACCGTGGGCCTTTTCCCAAGCGCGCAAGTCGCCAAGCTGCAACGTATAGTCGGCGTCTTTCCCCGCTTGCCGGCTAACGTCGATGACCACTCCAGGTCCAATCAGGCGTGAAAGTGGAATCTGCTCGGCGGTCCATTTTCCCTCGGCGAAATGAAACGGCGCGTCCATGTGCGTGCCGACATGCTCCGAGCCGCCGTAATTGTAGGAGGAATACCAAAAGCCGCCGGGCGTCCTGCCTTCGGCAACTTTTTCAAAGTGAAATGGTTTCGCGGTCGGCCAATGATGAGTTTCGGCGCTGAATTCGTAAGTCAGATCGACAAGTTTTTTCTCATCGAGGGCGTGCCCGGAGCATGCCATTACCAGCACAAACGTGATCGCAGCGAGCGTTCTCATGATCCAACCCGTGGTACACGAAGTGTACCGGAGTGCTGAGTAAAGTGCGACAGTGTGAAAGCGCTAGCGATTGGCTCGTAGGACATCGAGTTGGCGGCGCGCCTCTCCGAAACCGGGATTGATCCTGAGCGCCGCTTCGAACTCTTTTTCAGCTTCGTCGCGCCGTCCAGCGTCGGCCAGAGCGCGGCCAAATTCGTAGTGAGCCACGTCGTCGTCCGGGCATAGTTCCAATCCCTTGCGATAGAGCGAGATCACTTCATCGCGGTTGGTCGACAACTGAGCTTTGTCGAAATATTCGCGGAAGGCGCGGCTGCAGTCCTGCTGCTGGCGATTCTGCACCTGTTTCCCAGCAGCCAGCGCTTCGAGTTCCTGGCGCTGCCGCATAATCTCTTCGTTCTGTTGACGAATCTGCTCGGCCTGCCGTTCCAGGGCTTCCGTCATACAGGCTGAAAGAAGCATTACAAAAGCGATCACGCTAAGCATGCGAGCCTTGGAATTCACAATCATTCTCACAAACTTGAGACTAAACCTTGGTTTCGTTCAACGCAAGAAAGATCTTCTCCGCCTTGATTGGCAGATCTTTGATGCGCACGCCGACTGCGTCATAGATCGCGTTGGCGATCGCCGGCGCGACTGGAATCAGAGCGCTCTCGCCGATGCCTTTGGCACCGAACGGACCGTTGCGATCCGGCACTTCGACGGTGATCGCATCGATCGTCGCCGGCATGTCGCCGAGCGACGGCAACACGTAGTCGACGAAATTGGGGTTAATTAGTTGGCCGTTATCGTAGGCGATCTCTTCGAACATGGCCTGGCCCATACCGGTGATCGCCGCGCCGTTAAGCTGTTGGCGGCAGCCGAGCGGATTGAGCGCCTTGCCGACATCCACGGCGCTGGCGTATTTGATCAGTTTGAATTTACCGGTGTCCACGTCGACTTCGACTTCGGCAGCGCCGGCGGCGAGAAACCAAAACGCCGAGGTGCTCTTCTCGCCAAATTCATCTTTGGTCGAAGTCTTCACTTGCCCTTCACCGACGAGCGTTCCACCCTGCATGCCGAAGCGTTTGAACATGACTTCGGCGTAATCGAGCTGTGCTTCCGGCAGGCGAATCTTGCCGTCGGCGAAATTAATCTTATCTTCCGGCACACCGTATTCATCGATAACGATCTGCTTGAGCTGGCGCATGATGTCTTGAGCGGCAAGCTGCACCGCTTTACCCATGTGAAAGGTCGACCGGCTCGATGAAGTGGTCAAATCGTAGGGCACCACATCGGTGTCGACGCCAAGAACTTGAATGGTTTGCAGCGCAATGCCCAACTCCTTGCCGGCGATCTGAGCCAAAACCGTCTCCGAACCCTGCCCCATCTCAACAGTGCCGGTATATAGGGATAGACTCGCATCTTCGTTAAGCTTCACCACCGCGCAGGAAATCGACGGCGTGATCGTCGCCTTGATCATGCAAGCCAACCCTTTACCGCGCCGCAGACTCGATCCGATTGAAACTTGAGCTTTTGAATTCTTGAACCGATTGGAATCCCATCCGATCGACTTGGCCACCTCGTCGATGCACTCTTTCAATCCCACCGCGCGCAGCGTCTCTTCGGTGACGAACTTGTCGCCTTCGTTGTAGCCGTTCTGTTTGCGCAGAGCGACGGCATCCATCTTCAGCGTAGCGGCAATGATGTCCATTTGCGATTCCACCGCCCACGCCGACTGCGACACGCCGAAGCCGCGAAACGCCCCGGCCGGCGGCTTGTTGGTGTAGACCGAATAGGAATCGATTTTCAAGTTGGGAATTTTGTACGGCCCGGCGGCAGTATAGCCGGACTTCTTCGCCACCCGTGGGCCGATCTCGGCGTAAGCGCCGGTGTCAAGATGGATCTCGCACTCACGCGCGATCAGCGTTCCGTCTTTTTTAACGCCGGTCTTCATGCGGATCACCGCGGCATGTTTGGTGATCGTGTAGAAGACTTCTTCGCGCGTCAGAATAATCCGCACCGGCCGGCCGGCCTTTTGCGACAGCGCGACGGTGATCGGTTCGACCTTCGGATAAACCTTGCCGCCGTAGCCGCCGCCGAGATAGGGCACGACGACGCGCACCTTGGCTACCGGAACTTTGAAAATATTCGCCAGCTGCGTGCGCACGACGAAGGGATTTTGCGTCGTTGCCCAAACCGTAATCCGCCCGCCCGGCTCCACCGACGCGATGCACGCGTGGGTCTCTAGAAAACTATGCTGCGTCGCCGGCAGAGTGAACGTATCTTCAAAAACATGATCCGCTTCGGCGAAACCTTTGTCGATGTCGCCGCGGTTGAGCCGGAAATGCGTGCAGAGATTCGTCCCTTCGATGGGCTTTAACTCGGCGAGATCGGCGAAACCGGAAGTCGGCAACTTAACCGAATCGTGCACCAACATCGCACCCGGTTTTATCGCGTCGTCGATATGCAAAACCGCCGGCAACTCTTCATAGTCGACTTCGATCAGCTTCAGCGCCGCTTCAGCAGCGTCGACCGTCAATGCCGCGACGGCAGCCACCGGATCGCCGACATGGCGCACTTTTTCCGTCGCGACGATGGTCTGATCTTTAAACACCGGCCCGTAATATGGCTCGATGCCTTCATCGTGCAAAATATCGTCCCGCGTTAGCACCGCCATCACGCCGGGAAATTTCTCTGCCTTGGTCGCATCGATGCGCGCGATTCGCGCATGGGGATACGGACTGCGAAGAATTTTCCCATGCAACATCCCCGGCACACTCATGTCGGCCAAATACTGCGCCCGTCCGGTGACTTTAGTCTCGTAATCCAGCCGGCGAAAAGTTTTGCCGATATCTGCCAGTTCCATTTTCTTTTTCCGTATTCCAGTTGCGCCCTTCGCACATCAATCGCGCTCGTGTCCGCGCTTCCTGCTTCGTGTTCGTCCGATCACGAGCACGAGCCACGATCACGACTTCCCCACGACGTTCTTAATCGCTTGCACGATCTCCTGATAACAACCACAGCGGCAAAAATTGCCCGCCAGGTAATCGCGAATCTGTTCCTCCGACGGCCGCGGACACTCAGCCAGCAGCGCCTTGGCGGTAAGAATGAAGCCGGAAGTGCAGTAGCCGCACTGCAACGCACCGAACTCCATGAAGGCTTCCTGCAACGGATGAAGCGCGTCTTTCTTGCTCAACCCCTCGATGGTTTCAACCGCCGCGCCGTCCACGTCGACGGCCAACATCGAACAAGCGCTCACCGGGTTGCCGTCCACCAGCAAAGTGCAAGCGCCACAAACTTGAATATCGCAACCAAGCTTCGCGCCCGTGAGACCGAATTGCTCGCGCACCATATCGAGCAAAGTCGTCCGCGCTTCGACTTCCAAGCTGCGCTCGCCGCCGTTAACCTTGAGTGAAATAGTTTTTTTCATGATCGAGAAACAAAAGATGCGCCCTTTTCAATTTTCAGTTTTTTCTTTTTAATTTTTACTTTTGCCTTATTTGACCACCTTCGTCGCCCGCATCAGCACGATCGGCGGAATCGTCAGGCCCAACGCCTTGGCGGTTTTCAAATTGATCGCTAGCTCAAAAGTCATCGGCTGCTCAACCGGAATGTCGGCGGGCTTGGTTCCCTTCAGGATCTTATCGACAAAAACGGCGGCTCGCCTGAAACCTTCGTCCCGGTCGGGGCCGTAGGACATTAGGCCGCCACTCTCGACAACAGGTTGTCGAGAGTAAATCGCCGGCAGGCGATATTTATTCGCCAATTTTGCTGCATCGTTTCCACTAGTGCCCAGCTGGCCCCCCATCGAGGCGAGAGCTTCGCTGCGCACCTTAATCGCCTGTTTGAACGCTCCCTCTAATTTATCATCGCTCCCTACCTCCATGGAATGAAGTTGCAGCCCCAGTTCTCTTGCCTGCAGTTGGCTTTCTTTCCAAATCTGCACAGAGCTTGCATCCTGTGGATTCCACAGCACCGCAACGCGGGAAAGCCTGGGAACGGTTTCCTTGAGCAACTCGAGCCGTTTGCCGACCAACACCGAACCAATAGTGGTAAACCCGGTAATGTTTCCCCCGGGCCGCGCCAAGCTATCAATCAGCCCAGCTGCAATAGGATCAGTAACGTCTATAAAAACGATGGGGATAGTCTTGGTAGCGTTCTTGGCGGCTAGGGCAGCAGGCGTATTGGGCGCGATCAGCACGTCAACTTTGCGACGGACCAACTCATCAGCCAGTGCAGGGAGCCGGTCGAGCTTACCCTCGGCGTATCGATACTCGAAGATTATATTCTTTCCGTTAACATAGCCGAGTCTACCGAACTCTCGCTGGAACGACTCGATCGAGAAAGCCGCGGAGGCGGGACGGACTGCGAGCCAGCCAATCTTTAATAGTCTTGCCTGCGGCTGCGCCTCAACGTGAGCAACGGTAAGCAAACTCACCACAAATAGTAGACAGACCATTGTCTTTCTAATCGTGGGCATTCTCATATTCTTTCTGCAAATAGATTCTTGCCGACCGACAACTGTCATTTAAAGCCCCGGTGCGTTTTCATATGCTTTCACCGCCGCGCGCTTCACCAGCGTCTTAACAATCGCGCGCTTATATTGCTCTGAGCCGCGCAGGTCGTTAGTCGGGCTGCATTCTTGCGACGCGACGCTGCCGACTTCTTGGGCCAACTCGGCAGTTATTTTTTTTCCTATTAACAACGCTTCGGCTTTGCGCGCTCTGACTGGCGTCGCACCGACGCAGCCGAGCACGATGCGCGCGGTTTGAATCGTCTCAGCTCCGCTATCTAATGTCAGCCGCACCGCCACGCCGGCCGACGGCTTGTCAACAACGGAGCTGCTGGAGAAGCGAATGTAGTCGATGCCCAAGCGCGGCGGCAGCGGCGGCAACACCACCTGCGTGAGAATCTCGTCTTCGGCCAAGCTGGTGGTGTAAAAGTCGAGAAACAATTCCTCGATTAGAATCGCCCGCTGTCCGCTCGGCCCGGCGATTTTTGCCGTGCCGTCGAGGGCAATAAAAATTTGCGCCAAGTCAGTAAGCGGTTCACCGGAAGCGAGATTGCCGCCGACGGTGCCCATGTTGCGCACGCGGATATTGGCGACTTCTCTTTCCGCTTCGCACAGCACGGGGAATTTCTCTCGCACCAGCACGGAAGTTTCGAGCTCGCGGTGCGTCACCAAGGCGCCGATGGTCAAACCCTCGGTCGCGTCGTAGAAAATCCCTTTGAGTTCAGGAATCTTTTTGATGTTGATCAAAGACTTGGGCTCCAAGAGCCCCTGTTTCATGAGAATCGTCAAATGCGACCCGCCGGCAAACACTTTCGCCTCGCCGCCATGTTGTTTCAGCAGCGCGCACGCTTCGGCGACGGTACATGGCTCCAGGTAATCGAAGTTCTTCATGTATCGTTAAAGAAAATCCGAAATCCGAATATCGAAATCCGAAACAAACCCGGCCAAATCCCAAAACCGGAAAATCCAAAACCTCGAATCCGAATCACCGTTGTTTGGAACATTGTGTTTTTGGTCATTTGAAATTGTTTCGAGCTTCGTGCTTCGGATTTCGTGCGTTCTGTTTCGGCATTTGAATTTGTTTCGATTTCGGATTTCGAATTTTTCCCACTTTCTAAATATATTTCACCTTTTCGACGCCGGGGATTTCTACTTTTTCGAAACGCCAGTGCTCTTTCATCGGCGCCGTTGCGTCGATCCCCAGTCCCGCGGTCACGCGCGCCTCCGGACAAGATGGATCGAGGGTCGAGCAGGCGATGCGCGGGATGATGATCGCGTCTTTATCCGCCTGAAAGCGCGTCGCCATCGCCCAGTCGACCTGCATCGGATCGAACGGATCGATGTCGTCGTCGACGACGATCACTTGCTTGAGGCCGATACCCATCGAGAGCAATGCGAGGATCACGTTGCGGCCTTCGTTCTCGGCGCGCTTCTTGATCGAAACGATCACGTGATGGCGAAAGGTTCCGCCCGGCGTCATATTGACTCCGCGTACTTCCGGCACGATCTTTTTTACTTCGCGATACACCACCGCGGCGTTGCCGTATTCGATCAACGTGTGGTTCTCCGTGACGGGCATGCCGGTCAGTGCCGTCTGCCAGATAGGATTTTTCCGCATCGTGATCGCGGTGACTTTCAGCACCGGCGCTTGTTTGGCTTCGCTGTAGCAGCCGGGATATTCACCGTAGGGTCCGTCGGCGACGCGCTCGCCGGGTATCGTCACGCCTTCGATAATCACTTCGGCCAGCGCCGGCACTTCGACATCGATGGATTCGCATTTGACCAGCTTCACCGCCGCGCCGCGCAATCCACCGGCGACGTGAAATTCGTCGATGCCGTAAGGCACCCGCGCTTGCGAGCCGACGACGATGGCCGGGTCGACGCCGACGGCGGTGGCGACTTCCAAACCTTTATTTTGTTCTTCAGCCTTCAAGATCATCCGGCCGAGATGATGATCCGCCGGCGCCCACAGCGAAAGCTTATCCTTGCCCAGCACGAGCATGCGGTGCACCGAGAGATTGCGAATCCCGGTGTCGGGATCCTTGCCGACCTGCACGCCAATCGTAACGTAGGGACCGCAATCCTTGCTCGCATGGGTGACGATCGGTAGTTTGGTCAGATCGATCTGATCGCCGGTCCATTTGATTTCTTTGCACGGCCCGGTGGTGACGATCTCGGGCGGGATGCGCTTATCTTCCAAGGTCAGATAGCGCTCGAGCATCTCGTCTTGGGGCACGCCGAGGCCGAGTGCGACTAGTTTTCGCGTTGCGAACAATCCACCGAGCACGCGCCAGCCGGAATAATCTTTCACATTCTCGAACAGCAGCGCCGGCCCGCCGATATCGGAAGTCTTGCGCATGCCCGCGGCGATTTCGTACTTGACGCTCACTGCGTCCTTGACCGTTTTCAATTGGCCCAAGTCTTCCAAATGGGCGAGAAAACCTCGTAGATCGTCAAACATGAATTTGTCCTAACTGTGAGTGAGCCGATTTTCGGACAAGATGCTTCACTGCGTTCAAGAGGATGGCCTAATGGCGAGCACCCTACCTATGTCATTCTGAGCGTTGCGAAGTATCTGCTTTCTTTTCTATCAACCATCGCGTCGTCAATTCAACCTGAGTTGTCATACCCGGGTTCCCGGGCAGGACGGCCAAGGATATGGCAGCTACTTCAGCCATTTTCTGACATAGCAAACCAGCTTGACTTGCGCGGGAGTTTGCGAGCATAGCATAGACATCGCGCGTATCTGAGAATGGTAAGTGTTTAACCTTTTTACTCTAGCAGGCTGAGGTTTTTCCCATGGCGAAAGATCTGCGCACTTATTTGGATGAATTGTTGGAGAAGCGTCCCAAGGACGTGGTCGTGGTCGACAAGGAAGTCGATCCGGTCTACGAAGCCAGCGCCATCGTCGAGAAGTTCGAACGGGAAAATAAATTTCCCTTGGTGTTTTTCAAGAGTATCAAAGGCTCGAAGATTCCGCTCGTAATCAATCTCGGCGCCACCTACGAACGCCTCGCGCTGTCGCTAGGTTCGCCTTCGGTGCCGCAGATGGTCAAGGACTTAGCGCACCGTGAGCATTATCCATTGCCGGTGAAAGAAATCGCCGCCAAGGACGCGCCGTGTAAAGAATTGATTTTGAAAGGCGAGCAAGCCGACCTCGATCTCCTGCCCGTGCTCACGCACAACGAAGGCGACGCCGGCGCCTATGTCAACGCCGCCGCGCTGATTTGCAAAGAGCGCGGCACCGGCGCGGTCAACGTCGGCATCTATCGCAATCAGAAACAGGGCAAGAGACAACTCGGCTTGATGATCAACCCGGCCAATCATGGCAATTACGTGCGCGCGGAATACGAAGATCACAACGAAGCGATGGAAGTCGCGCTCTGCATCGGCCATCATCCCGCGTTGAATATGGCCGCGGTCAGCAAACAAGCCGGTGTCGGCTCGGAGTTGGAGATCGCCGGCGCCTTTCTCGGCGAGCCCCTCGAAGTCGTCAAAGCGGAGACGGTCAATTTAATGGTGCCGGCACGCTGCGAGATTATCATCGAAGGGGTCGTGCCGCCGAAAAAGCGTCACTACGAAGGACCGTTCGGCGAGTGGCCGCACTACTACTATAAGGAAGGCGAGCAACCCTACATCGAAGTGACCGCCATCACCATGCGCAAGAATCCAATCTATCAGAGCATCCACAGCGCCCACTTCGAACACAACATCATCGGCGCGGCGCCGAGATTGGGCAGCTTGCTGAAGCGCATCCAAGAAGTCGTGCCGAGCACCACCGGCGTCAACATGCCGATCTCCGGCGCCGCGCGCTCACACTGCTACATTTCACTCAAGAAGCGCGCCGAGGGCGAGCCCAAGCAGGCGGCGCTCGGCGCTTTAGTGACCGATCCTAATATCAAGCATGTCATCGTCGTCGACGATGATGTCGACGTGTTCAACGAAACCCAGGTGCTCTGGGCGTTGGCGATGCGCTTTCAAGCCGACCGCGACTTGGTGATTATTCCGAACATCATCGGCTCGCATTTAAATCCGACAGCGTATGGCTACAACCGCTTGGAGCGCGGCCCGATGGAGACGAAACTAATTTTCGATGCGACGAAACCATTGCCACCCTACGATTTCCCCAAGGAAGCCCAGGCGCCCGACGCCGTGTTAAATCGAATCGACCTCTCCCGTGATACTCGACCTTACGAACCGGGCCAAGACGACAAGGCGATCACGGGAAAACAGTAAAGCGCAAAGCCGCAATCACGCGCCGGAGTATGTCACGGAGAATGACGATGGAGATTCGGTTTTTTCGACCTTTGATCTCGTTGTTAGGAATACTCGGGTTATCGCTGACGCATTCTTTCGCCGCCGCGCAAACCCCGATGGAGAAACTGCGCGTCGCGTATACGGTGATCGCGCCGACCCAGGCGACCGTCTGGACCGCCAAAGATTTGGGTCTGTTCGCCAAGCACGGACTCGATGTCGACTTGGTGCTGCTCGTCGGCGCGCCGCTGGCGATCGCTGCCCTGGTCTCGGGAGAAACACCCATCGTCCACGCCGGAGCTTCCGCAGTGGTCACCAGCAACCTGCAAGGGTCCGGCACCGTGCTGGTTGCGGGCGGAGCCAATCGCTTTCCCTACGTACTTTTCGTCACCGACGAAATCAAACGAGTGGAAGACCTGAGAGGCAAGAAATTCGGCGTGAGCCGCATCGGCAGCGCCGATCACGCCGCGGCCAGCACCGTTTTTGACAAGCTCGGCGTCAAAGAGACTGAAATCACCTACGTGCAAGCCGGCAATATTCCTGCGCGCTTGGCCGCCATGCAGGGGAACGCGCTGCAAGCGACCTTGTTGCAAGCACCGGAAACGCTCAAGGCCAAAGAGCTCGGCTTTCGCGCCCTCCTCGATTTCACCAAGCTTGACGTCGAATGGCAGCAAAACGGCGTCGCCGTCACGCGCGACTACATCAAAAAAAGGCCCGACACCGTGCGCCGCTTCTTGAGAGCTTACGTCGAGGGCAGCCATTACAATCTGACCAATGCCAAGGGCGCGCAGAAGATTCTGCAAAAATATCTGGCGATCAAAGACGAAAAGTCCGTCGAAGAAGCTTACAATGAAATCGTCGTCAAGCTGACCAGACGTGTACCCTATCCGACCGAACCCGGCATCCAGCTCTTTCTCGACCAACTAAAAGCGAAAAATCCCAAAGCCGGCCAAGCCAAGCCGAGCGATTTTACCGACGTGAGTTTTCTGAAAGAGCTCGAATCGAGCGGCTACATCGACAAGCTGTATAAATAAAAACTCATCTCAATCGTTCCAGCCGCTCCAATCGTTCTCGCCGATTCAAAACCATGTGAAACGGATGGTGATAGCCCGTTAGGGGTGGATCGAATCGCCAAACCCTAAAGGCGTTTCATTACTTGGCTAGCAGCTCGCCTTTCTTCGGAGTCAACGCTTCCTGGATGATCTCATCGTAGTTGGCCAGACCACTCACGCACTGAAACAAAGTCAACGAGTTAAACATCCCGTCGATCATATTGTTCCCCAACGCAAGGCTGCTCCCAACACCGACGGCGCTGAACGGATTGGCAACGGTGGACGTTAAATGCGCGACGTCGGTTTTAAACTTCTGCTTCAGAATCCCGCACGGCGTGACGTGACCATAGAACAGATAAACACTTCCGAGGAAGCAGCTGAGCGTCAACGCGGAGTAAAATGCGACCTTGGAGCGCCCTCCTAAGTGTTTTGCCGTTGACAGCTCTTGCCGCGCGGGCCCACGACGAACAGCGCCAGACGAATCGAAACGACTAAGACGTCGCCGACGAAAAAGCAAATAGACTATGATGAGCTCCATCATGGGGTAGACTCCTTCTGAGTCAGTGATATTTCAACGCCAGCTCGCCGCGCATCAATTAATCGGCGATTGATTCCTTGGCTGATCTGGTACAACGCCGAACGACTTCATTGGGGTCTTGAACTCAGTTCGCCGGTCCAATTCCTGTTGAAACAAAATCCCGCTCTGTGCAATTCATGGTGGCCCAATACACAACTGCCCGGTTTCAAACACTGTCGCGCTCAATCAAAAATAATCGAGCCAAAAGTTATCAGCTACAAACCGCGCCCGGTTCGTTTTCCGCAACACCTATTGACGCTTTTAGTTTTTGTAGATCACCACGCGCAAATCTCTTCCTCGCCCGCCTTCCGGGCAGGCGCTGATGGCGACCAAGCAGTCCATCTCCGAGCGGAAGTCGACCATGTCGCCTTCCGGCCGCGGCCGGGTCATCGAGTAACGCATGCTGCCGGTCTTGGCGTTGATCACCATGGTCTGAAACACATTAAGCGGGCTCGGCACGTCTTCTTTCGGTACTCCGTAGGGTTTTAGCGCGTTGGCGAGATTTTCCCAGCAACCGTGTTTGGGCGCGACGACTTTTTTTCTACCCAATCTTTTCCACACGCCGCCGTATATCTTGAAAATCTCATCGCCCCATTTTTTGTAGAAGGACGTGCTGCACATGCCTTTCTCCATATCATGGGTGCCTTTGTAGGTGTCTTTGACGATTGTCTGCATGACGTTGTTGTATTTGGAAATCAGCACATCGCCCGTCGAGACGTAAATTTTTCCCTGATCGACTTTGGTGCGCGCCTGATCGAAACGCTCTTTGACGTTGCGCAGATTGAACACAGTGTAGTCGGCGGTCGAGTGACCGACCACACGAATGATTTGCCCTTTCTTGACGACGAACGTCATGCCCGTATTGCTATTGATAATCGACTCACTGATGATTTTCACGCTTGCCTCCCTGGTGAATTGAACTATTCGCACGTTAGCTGAAGGATCACCGCTAAAGCAAGATTGCGCCGCGAAATGAAAGCATCGTTGGTTGACAGTACTGCCTTCACGTGGATAAATGTCCGCTCCAACGTGAGCGATCATTCGATGACCGAGGGCGCACAGGCTATTTTGAAACCGGCGCAGAACGATCTTGAATTTGTCATTCAGGTCGAAGGCGTTTCCAAGGTTTTTCACACGCCTAGCCAACCCAACCTCAGCGCACTCACCGACATTAAATTGGATGTACGCCCTGGCGAGTTCGTAACTGTCGTCGGCCCCAGCGGTTGCGGCAAATCGACACTGCTCAAGCTCATCGCCGGATTTTCGCCGCCTTCCGCCGGTCGCATTCTCTTTCAAGGCGATGAGGTGCGCGGCCTCAATACTCGAGTCGGGTACGTGCCCCAGGAAAGCAAGCTCTTTCCCTGGCTCACCGTGGAAGAAAACGTCGGCTTCGGCCTCGATTCCAAACGATATTCGCGCGCAGACCGAGAGCGGCAAGTCAGTCAATTCATCAAGCTGGCGGGCCTCGCCGGATTTGAAAAATATTACCCGGCGCAATTGTCGGGCGGTATGAGCAAGCGCGCCTCCATTGTCCGCGCATTAGCCTACGAGCCGCCGGTCATTTTGATGGATGAGCCATTCGGTCCGTTGGACGCACAGACCCGCATGGTGCTGCAGGACGAGCTTTTAAAAATATGGGAGCAGAAGCGCCAGACCATCGTCTTCGTCACGCACGATCTCGTCGAAGCGGTTGCGCTCGCCGACCGGGTGGTCGTGATGACTCACCGCCCCGGAAAAATCAAAGACATCATCCAGGTGCCGATGGCCCGGCCGCGAAATATTTTTGAGATTCACCGCCAAGAAGGTTTCGACGAAGCCTACAGCCGCTTATGGAATATTTTTCGCCATGAGCTTAATCTCAGCGCGCGTTAAGAAACCAGCCTTATGCCGGACCTAAGCGAAGAGCAATCTCGACGGACGCCTTCCAGGAGTGCCGGCCGTTCGAAGCGTGCGGTGGGCGTCATCGTAGTCCGTTTCGCTATCATCGGCGGCTTTCTGCTGCTCTGGCAAATCGCTTCGGGACCGTGGATCGAGCCCTTTCTGATTAGCAGCCCGAGTCGCATCTTTTCCTCACTGATCGCCGGTTTCCAGACGGGCGACCTATTGCAACATACCTGGGTAACTTTCGTGGAGATCGCCATCGGTTTTCCCGTCGGGGCGATTGCCGGTATCTCTCTTGGCTATGCCTTCGGACGCAGCAAGCTGCTGGCGGAAATTTTCGAGCCGATCATTATTGCGCTCAACGGTATCCCGCGCACAGCGCTGGCGCCGCTTTTCATCGTTTGGTTGGGCATCGGCCTGTGGTCCAAAGTCGGCGTGGTTTTTCTCCTGACATTCTTTCTCAATTTTTTTAACACCTACACGGGCATGCGCCAGATGGACCAGGAGTATGTAGACTTGGCGAGACTGATGGGCGTGAAAGGGTGGAAGCTCACGTTCAAGGTAATTTTTCCGGCTATTTCTCCCTACGTCTTCACGGGAATTCGCACCAGCATCCCATTCGCCGTCATCGGCGCCATCGTCGGTGAATTTGTTGCGTCAACCGAAGGTCTTGGATATTTCATTCGAATGTCGGCGGGAATATTCAAGACCGCCGATGTGTTCGTCGGCATCATCGTGCTGATGATCATGGTCATTATCATAGATAGAATCGCGGAAATGATTGAGCGCAGAGCGTTGCGCTGGCAGACCCAAACGGAACATATTCAAATCCAAGCGTAGATGAAGGGAGATTTTGCGATGCAAAAACGAGCCGGATTCACCATCGGAATTATCGCTTCGACCGTTTTTTTACTTTTCGCGGGAACATCCGAAACCAGGGCCCAACAAAAGGATCTCCCCGAGGTCTCCATGCTCACCGCCGTGCCCAATTTCGCTTTTGCAGCGATCTGGGTGGCCGAGCAGTTGAAATATTTCGAGCAGGAGGGCGTGCGGGTCAAAATCACGCCCGCGCCCAGCGGCTCGGTCTGTTTGAACGCAGTGGTCGGCCGCTCGACCAATTTTTGTGCGTCCACTTCAGAGGGACTCATCCTGGCGCGCCTTGAAGGGGCGCCGGCGATAGCGATTCAAGCGCACAACCGCGCGATGACCTTGAGCGTCGTCTTGCGCAAGGCGCTGGTCGATAAGCTTGGGGTGACACGTGAAAGCCCAATCGGCGCGCGGCTGAAAGCGCTGACACAGTTGGGCACCATCGGCGCCACCGGACCGGGCGCGGCCTCAGAGCAGATTTTTAAATTTCTGGTGAAAAAAGCCGGCGCGGGTGGTACCGTACTCAAGTTCGTTTACATCGGCGCGCCCGAACTTCCCCCCTCGCTGATGAACAACGTGATCGACGCCTACGCGCTCTCTCCTCCTTCCGCCGAAATCACCGAACCCAGCGGCAAGGGCTACGTCTTGATCCCACTCGGAAAAGGAGAAATTCCGGAATTGACCGATTACCCCTACGAGGTTTTGATGGTGCGCCCTGACTACGTTGAAGCGAACCCAAAGATCGCCATGGCGGTGGCGCGCGCGATCTCGCGCGGCGGCGCGCTGTTCCGCAGTAAACCCGAAGAGGCGAAAGCGGCGCTGCGCAGCCATCGGCTGTCCACCAAGGACAAATTAGCCGACGACGTCTTCGAGCTCTCTTACAACATGGTCGCCGGCGCCATGCCAGCCTGGGGAACCATGAGCGACGCGGGATGGCAAAAGGTGATAAATTTTGCCACCGGCGCAGGCATCGTCAAAGATATGTCCCAAGCGCCGTCGAATAAAGAGGGCGTGCTCTGGACGAATAAATACGTCGGCAAGCCGTAGCCTCACTGGGCTCGGTATTAAAAATTGCAGATTCCAAATTACAAAATGAATCCGGATTTCAGAGTTATGAAATTTGGAATATTAATTCGCTGAGCGTTATGTGCTCAGCGATAGCCCATTGCGGCTAGAAATTGTTTCAACGACGAGAATTTTAAGTAGGGATTAGTCTTCTTCTGCTCGCCGATTGTGGCCTGCTTGACTGGCGCGTAGTTGTGGCCGGGGAAAAGAATCGTATCATCGGGTAGCGCCATCAATTTTTGCGTGAGACTATAGTACATCTGCTCCGGATTACCCCCGGGAAAATCCACTCGGCCGCAGGCGTCGATAAACATCGTGTCGCCCGAAACCACCCGCCCGTCGACGAGAAAGCACTGCGAGCCCGGCGTGTGGCCGGGCGTGTGCATGAGTTGAATTTCCACGCCGCCGACGTCGATCTTGTCGCCATTGTCGGTTTTGATGATATCGGAGGAAGCCAACCCCTTTAGCACTTCGGCTTCCGCCTTATGCACCACCACTTTGGCTTTGCACTTTTCCAGCAGCTCTGTGATACCCGCAATCTCGACGCCGCCGAACGCGCCACCGACGTGATCGGGATGAGTGTGGGTGACGAACGCATGGGTGATTTCCATCTCGTCCTGCGCCGCGATCTTGAGAATCGTATCGATCTCCCAAGCCGCATCGACCACCGCGACCTTGCGCGTCTCGGTCGAACCGATCAGATAGACATAGTTTTGCATCGGACCGATTTCGAGCTGCTTAAAATATAGCGCTGGACTCATCGGCAATCTAGTTTTGGAATCTGAAATCTGGAATTTGAAATTCGCTTTCAGCGCGCCCTTGCTGAAAGCGAAGCGTAGCTAACGCCCTCGCCATTATCGCTACTCACCGGCAACCCCGAAGCCGCCCATCCCGGCGCCACCACCGTGCCCATCTGATCGCGCATGCCGCCGAAGCCGCCGAGCATGTTGGAAACGTCTTGAAAACCCGCCTGCTCAAGCATCCGTGATGCGGCGGTCGATCGCGGACCGGCCTGGCAACCAACGATAATTTTCTTGTCTTTGGAAAAGTTTTTCTCGACGACGCTGACGAAATCCGGATTCGCCATCATGCCGCGCGCCGGATCGGGAAAGGCGATAGGAATGTTGACCGCGCCTGCCGGATGGCCATTGGCAAACTCCCGCTCCGTGCGCACGTCGAGGTAAACGACGGTCGAATCGGCAGTGAGAGTAGCATTTGCCTCTTGCGGTGTGATTTCTTTGATTGCCATAAAACCCCTCCGGAATGTTGAGATGGAGTGATGGAGTTTGGGTAAATCAGCCCAACGACTCCACTTCGTTCTCCATCACTCCATTCCCCAATCTACTCACATCCCCATAATATTATAGCCGGCGTCGACATGCACCACTTCGCCGGTCACCGCGCTGCCCCAATCGCTGCACAGATAGAGCGCGGACTTGCCGACTTCTTCGGCGTCGATGTTTCTTTTCAGTGGCGCGCGCTCGGCGACATGGTGCAGCATGGTTTTGAAATCGGAAATGCCCGCCGCGGCCAGCGTGCGCAGCGGCCCAGCGGAGATCGCGTTGACGCGAATCCCTTTGGGTCCGAGATCATGCGCCATATAACGCACGCTCGCCTCCAGCGCCGCCTTGGCGACGCCCATGACATTATAATTCGGAATGACTTTCTCCGAGCCCATGTAAGTCAACGTGAGAATCGCGCCGCTCCGGCCTTCCATCAGCGGCGCCGCGCGTTGGGCCAACGCAACGAAGGAATAGGCGCTCACGTCCATCGCCAGTTGAAAGCCGGCTCGGCTCGTCTGCACGTAGGGATTGGACAAGTCCTCTTTGTTGGCGAAGGCGATCGCGTGGATCAGAATATCGAGCCCGCCCCATTCTTGCTTGAGCGCTGCAAAGACTTTGTCGATCTCTTCGTCCTTGGTCACGTCGCAGGGCAGAATTATCTTCGAGCCGATCCCTTCGGCCAGCGGCCGCACGCGCTTTTCCAAAATCTCACCGGCGAAAGTAAACGCCATCTCCGCGCCCTCGGCGTGAAACGCCTCCGAGATCGCCCAAGCGATGCTCCGCTCATTGGCCACGCCAAAGATCGCCGCCTTTTTACCGTCCAATAAACCCATCAGTAGACCTCCCGAGATCGGAATTCAGAGTTCGGACGTCCGATCTCTGAAAGAGAATCCAGACAATCACTCGGCTTTTCTTTTACTTTTACCCTTTTACTTTTGCCTTTCTCCGCAATTATCGAATGATTCTACTCGCCCGCGCCAACACTTCGGGCGGAACCGTCAGGCCGATCTGCTTCGCCGCCTTGAGATTGATGACGAAATCGAACTTCTTGGGCCGCTCCACAGGTATGTCAGCGGGTTTTGTCCCCTTGAGAATCTTATCCACGATCTCAGCGGCGCGCCGGAACATCTCTGCACGATCCTCTCCGTAAGACATCAGTCCACCTGCCTCGACATACCGATGTCGACAATATACATTGCTGGAAGCCGGTTCTTTGCCGCTAGCTCTATGATCCGTTTTTCGTGAGCAGCCGAAGAACCCGCCGCCTCCCAGCAATAAGCGCCTGAGCACGCTTTTTGGTTGCGGCTTGAAATGCCCCTTCGAAGTCATCAGGCCCTTTCACCTCTAAGGATTGAAGCCCTACCCGTAAAAACCGCGCCACAGTCTCCATCTCTTTCAACGTCATCGGCCGCGTCTGGGATTGGTCGGACTCCAGAGAAAAGCCACCCGCGAGAGCTTGGGAACCGTTTCTTTTAATAGTTCGAGCCGTTTTCCGTATAGCTCGGCGCCCATATTGGTCAGTCCCGGTGATGTTTCCACCGGGGCGCGCGAGGTCCGCGACGATGCCACGCTTTACGGCATCCGCGCCGAATGCCATGACAACGGGGATCGTCTTGGTCGCGTTTTTAGCAGCCTCCGCCGCTTCAGTTCCTTGGGTAACGATGACATCACAGTTGAGACGGACTAACTCAGCGGCAAGATCTGGAAGGCGCTCAACTTTTCCCTCAAAATACCGGTACTCGATTGTGATGTTCTGCCCCTCGACATAGCCGAGCTCACGTAAACGTTGACGAAATGGCTTTATCATTAATCGCTGTGGACCGAAACGGTGTTCCCTAGATAACATATGCGCGCAACTTTCTTCGGCTGCTGCGCCTCCGCCACAGCCACACAGACCACCAGAGTCGCAAAGATCACCAGTAGTCCGATGATGTGTTTCATACCCAGCCAATTTTAGCTCTTCTGCGGTTTTCTTTTCTTTTTACTTTTTCCTTTTGCCTTGATTCTTTAAGCCGCGCTGCCACAAATATTCCTGCTCGCCCATCTGCTTGCTGATCCAGCGCGCCAGGACGAAAAATAAATCGCTCAGCCGGTTAACATATTTAAGCAGTGTCGGATTTACTTCTTCGCTGCGCGACAGGCGGAGAATATCGCGCTCGGCGCGCCGGCACACGGTGCGGCATTGATGCAAGTAAGCGCCGATGCGCCCGCCGCCGGGCAGCACGAAGGACTTGAGCGGTTCGAGGTCTTTCTGACAGCGATCCATCAGTTTTTCGAGCCGTTTGACTTCATCGTCGGCCACTCGATACATACCCTCGGTGAAAAATTCCGGCGGTGTGGCCAGCTCACTGCCCACGTCGAACAGCTCGTCTTGTATCTGGCACAACACTTCGTCCAAGAACTCATGCGCTGCGCCAGCGGCGCGGTCCTCTTCATTGAACACCCGCGCCAGTCCGACGATGGAGTTGAGCTCGTCGATGGCGCCGTAGGCTTCCACCCGAAGCGAGTCTTTCGCCACACGTTTGCCGCCGACCAACCCGGTCTCGCCGCGGTCGCCGGTGCGCGTGTAAACTTTGGTGATGCGAACCATATCAAATGGATAATGATAATTGAAAATGGATAATTAAAGACTAAAAATAGGGCGTTTCCGACATTATCAATTATCCATTATCCATTCTCAATTCCGCCTTCAGCGGCTCGGCTGTCTTCGCCAAATCCAATACACCGGAATCCCCAGACAGACGATGAAGAGCCCAATGAGCGATTCCGTCGGCTTTTCCGTCACCGAGCCCCAGACGATCCAGAGATGAACGAGGACAAAAAGGATCGGCACGAGCGGATAACCCCAGAGCCGATAGGGCCGCTTGAGTTCGGGCCGCTTGTAACGCAGCACGATGACTGAGGCGACGGTGAACGCCGAGAACAGCGTGATCGCGACGCTGACATAAGTAAACAAGGTTCCCCAAGTGTTGGTGAGTATCAGCAAACAGCTCCACAGCGCTTGAAGCATGATGGCCTTGGTGGGAGTGCCGAATTTGGGATGAACATAGGTGAGTTGCTTGAAAAAGACTCCGTCCTTGGCCATCGCGTAGTAAATGCGCGGCCCGATCATCGTTACGACGTTGAGCGCGCCGAGAATCGAGATCGTGATGATGCCGGTGATCCAAGCCGAGGTTTTAAGGCCGAACAGCGCCGTCGTGGCGACCTCCGACATGCGCAGCGCCCCTTTCATCTCAGTGACTGGAACAGCGTAAATATAGACCGCGTTGATCGCCAAATAGAGCGCCATCACGATCAGCACGCCGTACATCAGAGCGCGCGGAAGATTGCGCTCCGGATCTTTCACTTCGCCGGCGATATAGGTCACCGCATTCCATCCTGAGTAAGCGAAGATCACCGGAATAAAGGCCGCGCCGAACAAACTGAAGTTGCCGATCTTCTGCCAATCGAAGAGCGGTTCAAAATGGCTCGTGTTGCCGTCGCCGAACAGAACGCCGAAGACGATGATTGCCAACAGCGCGCCGATCTTCAGCGTAGTCAAAATATTTTGCGTCAGCGTTCCTTGCCTGACGCCCAAGCAGTGCAGTCCCGACAGGAGTAAAACCACAGCCATGGAAAACAACGTGCCCACCGTCGCGCTGATCGGAATCAGCGGCAGCGGGATCGAGAACAGCAAGTCTTGAGAACCGAGCACCGGAAAGAAAAACGACGCAAAGCCATTCAAAATTACGGCAAGAAAAGCGATCGCCCCGGAGAACGTCACGAGAAACGACGACCAGCCTGACAAGAAACCCATCAGCCTGCCGTAGGCTTCGCGGATGTAAATGTAATCGCCGCCGGCGTAGGGCAAACTCGCCGACAACTCGGCGCAAGTGAGCGCGCCCGCGAGCGCGAGCAGGCCGCCGAACAGCCACACGAGCAAGACGCCGCCGGGAGTCGGCAGAGTTTCGGCGATCGCCCCGGTAGAAATAAAAATCCCCGTACCGATCATGTCACCGGCGATCAACATCACGGCGTCAAACAAGCTCAGTTGTCGTTTCAGTTCAGTCTGTGCCATAGCGATTAGGAATACAGGGAAACGGCAAAACAGGCAAATAATTTTCGCCCATGGTGGCTATTAATCGCGCATTCCTGAAGTGCTAACGTAGGGAACGGTCGCGACCTTCCTACGTACGCATCCAAGGAGATACCAATGAAACTTGTGTGGTTTGTTCTAACCTTTCTTATGCTCCCGCTCTCAGTTAGCGGCCAGGACGCCGTCAAACGCGATCAACATAAGATGCATGAGCTGCATAATGATCCGAAATCATACATCGGCGCGCTGGATGATCCCAAGCGCGACGCTTACCAGAAACCGCACGAAGTTTTAACGGCGCTGAATATCAAACCAGGCGAGGTGATCGCCGACATCGGCGCCGGTTCCGGCTACTTTACGTTCCGTCTGTCACATCACGTCGGCGACAAAGGCAAAATCTACGCCGTCGACGTGAGCCCCGACATGGTGCGCCACGTCACCCGGCGCATCCGCGAGACGAAGACCACGAATGTCGTCACGGTCCTCGCCGATCCCGACGACCCACTGCTGCCGGATCGATCGGTCAATCGCTTTTTCATCTGCGACGTCTGGCATCACGTCGAGAACCAGACCCAATATCTTTCGTCGATGAAGAAGATGCTCAAACCCGGCGGCGAGATCGTCATGATCGACTTTCATAAAAAAGAATTGCCGTTCGGCCCGCCCATGCAAATGAAAATCGCCCGCGAGGATCTCATCAAGCAAATGGACGCCAATGGGTTTAAACTGAGCAAAGAACACACGTTCCTGCCGCATCAATACTTCCTCGTGTTCGCGCCGAAATAGACTGGAGCCGGAACCTACTCGCAACGACGTGGCGGGTAATCTTTTAGTCCGGCGTGTTTCTTCCTGCTGAAAGAATCCCCAGTAGCCGGGTTCTCCCTGCGACTTATTATCTGCGGCTATAAAATCAAAGCTCGGAACCGCAACGGCCCCGGTCATTCATACTCTGCATCGCAAGAGAACTCGATTCTAGATCTTCGGAACAGGTCTCAATCGGGAACACCATAATTCCCCCGATTGGGGTTTGACAGCACTAGTGGCATCTCAAGTAGAATCACTGCCTGACTGAGGTTCATCAGCAACTGACAATTGAAGCCGGTTCTAAAGAAGTAAAAAAATAACCCATGGAGGTGCCTTTATGAAAAAGAATTATTTCGTCGCAACTTTCGTGTTTTTCATCGGAGTTTCTTTTGCGTCGGCGGTACTTGCGGATGAAGGCATCCTGGCGAAATTTAAAGGCGGAATCGGCGCTATCCCGGTCTCGAGCGGCGTGGGCACGGCTGCCACCGCCGAGGTCGTGAACCGGAATATTGTCCGCGGCGTTCAACCGCCGGGTCAGATCTGGGTGATCGCCGACCTCAAGGCAGAGGTGAAGATGAATGGAGATATTAAGGTCGAAGGGCGAGGGCTAGTTTTGGGTGGCGGCAATAACGCCGGCAGAGCGACGGGACAAAGCGTGTTTGCCACACTGATTTGTGAAGCTGCGGCGCCATTTACCGAGCGCAGTACCACATCTACGGGCGTGCCGCTCGCCGACAATGGCGATTTCAAAATCGACGATGTCCTCGTCCCGTTACCGCCGGCCACATGCGCGAGCCCGATGCTGCTTATCCGTACCGCGGGCAGCGGCAACTGGTTCGCCGCCGGCATCGTCAAGTTCGATTAGTCCGATTCGGCAATAACGATTGCGGTTGCCAGCTCCTGCCCGCTAGCGCGGCAGCTGGCAACCATTTCGTTCGCCGCAGCTGCCTGCCTTAGTCAAATCTGAATCCGTAAAACTCCTCGGCATTGCGGTATTGGATGACATCAATGGAACGCGGAAAACCGCGGCGCTTGCGCCTGTGGGTTGTTAAACCACTCTGCCCACCCGCAGCCAGCGCACCCACGACATACTAAACGCGAACAGCGCACCACTCCAGAAAGTCGCCATCATTCAGCAAAGCTTTCAAATCCCAACTCAACCAGGATTTGGAAAACAAACTCGATGACGAATTCTAAGATCAATTCGAACAAAGCATTCAGCATCGCATCGCTTGTTGAACGTGGCGTATTTAGAGACAATACGACGCGGCGGGCTGTAAGGCATCACCGTAAGATTGGATGGAGCGAAGCGATACTATCCTACGGTTCCAACTCCGTTCCAATCCCCATCTGCTTTGCTCTCCGGATATACGAACTCCGCGGTCGCCGCGTCGAGAATGCCGAACGCGGGATTCAAGCCGACGATTATTTGATCCTTCCATACTCGGCCCGGAATTTTGCCGGCGACGATGTCGCCCAACTCAGTTGAAAAATCCGCCTCGCTCAACTTGCCGGCTTCGACCAATTCAACCAGCGAATGGTACGGCGGCACATGGGTAAGAATGCCATCGTTGTAAGTCGTAATGATTCTGCCGCGCAGAAAAGTCTCCTGATCCAGCTCTTCCGGCGTGTTGCAGAGCACGGTGCAGCCCGGCGAGAGCCATTCGCCTTTCATCACCGGCTCAAGCGATTTCGTCGCCGTGGCGACGATCTCGGCGCCGCGGATCGCTGTCTCACTATTTTCAGCTTCGCGAACTTGAATCGAAGCGCCAAGACGGCTTTGCAAATATTCGATACATTCGAGTCGGTGTCCCGGAGTCGGGCTCCACACGCGTAGGTCGCGGATCGGCCGCACGGCGCAGACCGCTTCAGCCGCCCAGCGAGCCAAACGGCCGGAACCGATGAGCGCCAAAGTGGAAGCGTTTTCCAGCGCGAGATATTTCGCCATCACGCCGCAGGGCGCCGTGCTGCGCACCGCGTGCACTAAATGATCGGAGATCAACGCTGCGAGTTCCATGGTCAGCCAGTCGAAGAGAACCAAAATCACGCCGCCGCCTTGGCGGCGCAGCGAAGCTCCCAAACGGACGCCGTAGCCGATGTCTTCAACAGCGCCGGGAATGATGCGCAGGTCACGCACCCACGGCCGGCCTTTGCCCATGCTGTTTTTCTCCAGCGGCGGGTGGAGCACGCGCACGCGCGGCGCGACCACAGCCTGACCATTGCCGACGCGGCGAAAAGCTTCTTCGATGGCAGGCACCACGTCGGTCATACGGATATCGAGACGTTGGGTATCGGCGTGTGAAAGGTAGAGCATGACTGATTCTTTACGATGTTGTCGGGTGTCGGAGCAACCCCGCCGTTGCGATCTGGGAATTCGGCTTTCGTAACGCTAGCGGCTTCGCGCCCCATCGCGAACCTCCGCCAAGGCGTTACGGTTGAATTGAATCGCCGATTCGATAAAAACGTAGGACTATGAACTGGCAAGACCCGATTGATTTCGAAGCCGGCAACCACGGCAACAAACCGTTCGCGATCCGCGTACCGTCGCTAGTCGTCACCCGAGGAAAAAACGACCGGCTAAATTTTCTCACGGCGATGTGGTTTACGCCCACCGGCGCCGAGCCGTCGCGCATGGTGGTGGCGATCCAGAAAAAAACTTTGACTTACGATTTTCTGCTCGAGCGCGGCGAATTCGTCATGAGCGCGCCGACGGATAAGATGATGGACGTGGTCGTCTTCGCCGGCTACATCTCCGGCCACGACGTGGATAAATGGCAAGCCGCCAAGCTCACCGCGGTCAAGCCATCGAAAATCTCCGTGCCGCTGATCGGAGAAGCGATCGGCAACGTGGAATACAAAGTCGTGCGCCAAATCCCCTTCGACGACGGCATGGACCTATTCGTCGGCGAAGTGCTCGCGACCCATATCCGCAAAGGCGTCATGGAAGGCGAGCTCTACCGTGAAGACGCCAATCCGTTACTCTATATGGGAACCAAGTATGACGAGCAGGGAAAATCCATGGGGAAATACTACGGCCATCTCAACGGAATCGGTAAAGCCGATTACGATTCGCCGCTGTTGAAAGAATACCTCTCGCGCCCTAAAAATCGTCCCGGCAAAAAAGATTAGCTCGCGCGCGCGACGAATTTTAAGATCGCAGTCGTCCATGCGCGCCGCGCTGCAACTTGCTTCGCTCGCACTTCTACGCCGCGAGGCGAGCATGCCTATTCGCGCCGCGGCAACTTCGCCGCGTCAACCCCGCAAATATAGCCCTGCGTCGCACAGCGACCCATGCCGTGTTGATTGAAACCGCCGGCGGACTCCCCGGCGCAATATAAACCGGGAATCACCTGGCCGTTCATGTCGATCACCTGGCACCTGGCATTGATTCTTAAACCGGCGCGCGTATCGTGCACGATCACCGTTCCCCACGCCGCGTAAAACGGCGCTCTTTGAATTTTATGTTTCGGCGCCGGTTTGCCGAAATCCGTATCCACACCGGAGTCGACGAAGGAGTTGTAGCGCTCCACGGTCGCTTGCAAAATCTCGCCCTTCATCGGTTTCGCCTGATATTCATTCTTAATCGCCGCGGCAAGTTCGACGAGTGTGTTGGCGCTAAAAAAATAGCCGTCTGGATCGACGTACGGCGGCACCACTTTCCAACCTTCCCGCTCCACCGCGTCGGCGTCGAAAATAGCCCACTGCGGCCCGGCACAATAGTCCGGCGGCTCCGAGTATTCGTTCATCGCCAATGCGGCGTGGGTAAAATTGTATCGCGTCGGGTTAAACTTGACGTTCTCCGCGTTACGATAATCGTTGGGCGTGCATGGCGTGATTTGGCCGCCCAGATTGCCGTGAGGTACGTCGCCCTTGGTCTCGTCGTAAAAGCGCTTGCCGACCTGATTGACGAGAATCACGTCTTGCCAATCTTTGACGTTGAAACCGGTCGCCTTCACCAATGGAAAAATCGGGCTCTCCAATTTCCAGGTCGTGTAATTATACTTAGTCGCCAGGGCGCGTTGCGTGCGCATGGTCGCGCCGTTTTCCAGCGTCTGATTGGCAAGGCCCCATAATGCCGCGCCGACCGCCATCGCCGCGAGCTCGCCGCTGGCATCTTGATAAGTATAAGGCTCGCCGCCGACTTGAATAACTGGGGTCAAGCGCGGATCGAACATGCGGCGAAATTCGATATGGCTGGTGCTGCCGCCGGTGGCGACGATCACGGCTTTGTGCGCGCGCAGTTTCATCGTCGGCTGCGTGCTCTCGATATTGCCATCCGCGCGAAAGCTTTTGAGCGGCGTGGATGAACCGGGCATGATGCGCGGAGTGTACTGTGCATCGATCCCGATCACGTGCCCGGCGCCTTTTTCCGTCGAAGGCGCGCGAATAATACCCGTCATCTTGTAGTTCAGTAGAAACTTGACGCCCTTTTTGCGCGCGCTCGCTTCCAGGGGCCTAATCACGCCCGTGCCCGCGGCGGCGTTGGGGCTTTCCAGTCCCGCGCCTTTGGTCCAGAACGCGTGATTCTCTCGTGGCGCCGAATTGCCTGTCGTCGACGCGCCGTGATTGTCCGGCGCCTTGTCGGTAAATTCGACACCGTTGGCAAGCAAAAATTCAAAAGTCTGGGCGCAATGATCGGCAAACGCGCGCATCACCGCGCGGTCGTTGTAGCGGAAATCTGGCGCGCCGTTCGGTTGGACGATGGACCAGTCGGTGAGATCGGAAAAAACCGTGTCCGGCGAGTCTGGAATATTAAATTTTTTCTGCGCGCTCGTGCCGCCGCCCAAAGCCATATGACCGCCGCTAAGGATTGCATGTCCCCCGACATCGTAATTCGCCTCGACAACGATCACCGACGCCCCGCCTTCTACGGCTTTGATCGCCGCCGGCAACCCCGCCGCTCCCGAACCAATCACGATAACATCCGCTACCAGATCCCAGTTGCCATTTGCCGCTTGTGCCATTACGCCGCCCTTCACCGAAAGTTCAGAATCGATTACAACCGTAGGAATCAAATTACAACCTAACGGCAGATTTCTGAACATCCTTGTCGTTCTGGCGGCCATGCTCCTGGCTGCGGTCTCGGCATCGAACGTGGCTCAGCGTTGAATTGAACCGCGCATTTAGACTAGACTAACTTGTCACGAAAGTTGTGGGATCAATGGAGAAAATGCCATGAGCGGAAAATCTACATCTAAATACAACGTCGGCGGCGTCGCTCTCGATCGACCTTTTAAAATTCGCCGCCTCGGCCACTTTGGCTTCAACGCTGCGGATTTCGAAGCGAGCCGGCGTTTTTATTTCGACCTGCTCGGCTTTTTTGTCACCGAGCCGGCCGGCGCCGGTTTTTTCGGGCGGCACGCCGGCGATCATCATTCCTTTGCTTTATTCGACAAGAAGAAATTCAATCAACGCCAATACGCCGGCGACAATGCCAAACATTTTCGCGATGAGAATGACATCAACCAGATCACCTGGCAGGTGCAAAGCGTCGCCGAGATGGCGGAAGCGACCAAATATTTTCACGATCTCGGCGTCGAGGTTATGCGTCAAGGCCGCGCGGGCGGCGGCGGCTCGCAGTTTCATCTTTACGTTTGGGCGCCGGATGAACAGATTTTTGAACTGTACTATGGCATCGAACAGATCAGTTGGAACGGCTATGCGCGCCCAGTCGCCATGCGTCACGGCAATGCCGTCGCTCCCAGCGAGCCTCAGTTACCCGATTTCGAGCTCATCACCAACGACATCAAGAAAGGCATCAGCGTGCTCGACGGCCGTCGTTGCGTGAGCGAGCTGCCCTTGAAGTACAACGTCGACGGCGTGCTATTGGCGCAGCCGTTTAAAATAACCCGCGTCGGCCCGGTGAAACTGTTTGTCGACGATTATGAAAAGTTGAAGCGCTGGCACATGGAAGTCTTGGGCTTTAGCCTGACCGAGGAAGTCGAGTGGCAGGGCGAATGCGGCGCGTTTCTGCGCTGCGACAACGAGCATCACTCGCTTGGGATTTTCCCCAAATCGTGGCGCAAAAAATTGGGCCTCAGCGAAATGACGTCGAATATGTCCTTCGGCTTGCAGCTCGCCAATTATCAGCAACTCAAAGACGCGGTAAAATTTCTCCGCGACAACGGCGTGCGTGTCGAGACCGACATCATCCCGCCGGAGCTTCATCCGGGCATCGACTACGCCGCCTACGCCTTCGATCCCGACGGCCACTGCATCGAGCTTTACTACTACATGGAACAGCTCGGCTGGGACGGCAAGCCTCGGCCCAAAGAGCTGCGCCGTAAAGTCGACCCAACGAATTGGCCAGAGATGCTCGAACCGCTATCCGACACTTACAGCGGCGAACCTTTCATCGGCCCGTGGGCTTGAGGCGGCAAGGGGTGAAGGGGAGGGGATAAGACGTCCGCTCAACCCCCTTCCCTCCCATTCGTCTCACCCTCACCACTTACGTTTTCCCGCTAACTGATTCCCTAATTGTCTTGCCCGCCAGTTTTGTTATATAGCTGGCGCTAGTTGGTTTCGCGTTTCTGGTCATCAGTTGAGTTGCAACTCTTACGCTAACTCGAAGCTGCGAATACCGGAGGAAAAATTATGTACGCGATGCTGATGCGAAACCCCGCGCAAGTGATGTTTGTATTGACCAGCGCCGCATTGGCCTATTTGGTCCTGCCGCCGTTTTTCTTCATCCTGCATACCAGCTTGGTGACCGACCGCGGGCTTCAGGCCGGCACCTTCACGATCAAGCATTTCTTGAACATCGTCGATTCCCTCGGCGATGTTAGAGTCTTGTTCACTAACTCGATGATTTTTTCCATCGGCAGCGCGGGCATCGCGATCGGTTACGGCACGCTCCTCGCCTGGCTCGCCGAACGGTCCAACGCGCCGTTTCGCACCGTAGCTTACATCACGGCCTATGTGTCATTCGCCATCCCGGGGATCATCAAAGTCGTCGGCTGGATCATGTTACTCGGCCCCAAGGCCGGTATTCTCAATTCCTTCGTCATTCCGATCACGGGCGCGCCGCTGCTCAATATCTTTTCCATGCAAGGGATGATTTTGGTCGAGAGTTTTCTCTGGATACCGATTGTCTTTCTTTTGATGTCGACGCCCTTTCGCTCCATGGATCCTTCCCTAGAGGAAGCCGCCACCACCGCTGGAAGTACGGGTTGGCAGGTTTTTAGAAAGGTCACCTTTCCGCTGGCGCTGCCGAGCGTGCTGGCGGTTTTGATCTTAACCTTCATTCGATCCCTCGAAGCTTTCGAAATTCCCGCCTTGATCGGCATTCCCGCCGGCGTGGAAGTCTTCACGACCAAAATCTATTTGCAGATCAAAGGCGGCCTGATTCCCAAGTATGGCGAAGCCAGCGCATACTCGATAATTCTCATAGTAATAGTCGCCCTCGGCCTCATTCCTTATTATCGCGTTACCAGCAAGACCTATAAGTTCACCACCATCAGCGGCAAGGCTTACCGGCCGCACCGTTTCGACCTGGGCAAGTGGCGTTGGCTGGGCGGCTGCTTGATGTTGGTTTTACCGGCGTTGCAGTTTTTTCCGATCATGGCGATCACCTGGTCGTCGTTTTTGCCTTTCGCGCAGGCGCCGTCGTGGAAAGCGGTATCGATGCTGAGTTTCAATAATTATCGCACGGCCTTTGCCGACAGCAGCATCGTCGGCTCGGTGATGAATAGTTTGACGGTAAGCGTCACGTCGGCAACCATCGCTATCATACTCACATTCTTCGCCGCCTGGTTGGTCGTGCGCGCGTCCATTAAAGCGCGCTGGGCGCTCGATCAGATGGCCATGTTGCCATTGGTCTTTCCCGGCATCGTCATGGGTATCGCGATCCTAAAAATGTATCTCATACTGCCGATCCCGGTGTACGGCACGATCTGGATTCTCGTGCTTGCGTTCATCGCGCGCTATTTGCCCTATGGCATTCGCTTCAGCCACTCGGCGCTATTGAGTCTGCACAAAGAGCTCGAGGAAGGCGCCATGGCCAGTGGCGCCAGCTGGTTCCAGATGGTGCGCCACGTGGTCGTGCCGCTGATCTTGCCGGCATTGCTCGCCGGCTGGATTTATATTTTTCTAATCACGTTCAGAGAGCTTTCCATTGCGCTGCTGCTCTACTCGCCGGGCTCACAGGTGGTCGCGGTCAAGATTTGGGAACTGTGGGATAACGGCCATGTGGGCGAACTCGCCGCGTTTAGTCTCATCATTGCCATGGGTACGGTGGTCGTGGGCTCGATCTTTCTCAAACTCGCGCAACGCCACGGCTTGCAGGACTAATTGCACTAGCATGCTCCGGTTGAACTTTGAGCGACTGGCATCGTTCAAAGATTCAAGGGTTCAATGATCGCCGGTTAGATTTTGGAGGCTTTATCGTGGAATTTACCATCATCGACGCCGACGCCCATCACTTGGATGGCCCGGCCTATAAGGACTACTTGCCGGAAAAATTTCGCGCTCGCAGCGGGCCGTACTTCCCGTCCTTCGGCTGGGATATTTTTCTCAACGGTAGCACGGGAAGAAAGCCGGCCAATCCAGACGAATACTGCAAAGACTTGGACGTTGAGAAGATCCGCGACGCCGTCGCCTATCCGAGCAACGCGCTAGCTATCGGTCTCGTGCGCGAACTCGATCTCGCCACCGAGTTGGCGAAAGCTTACAACGATTGGGCTTATGACTTCTGCAAACAAAGCGGCAATCGCGTCAAGTACGCCGCCGTCATCGCGCCGCAGGTCGTAGCGGAAGCGGTCAAAGAAGTGCGACGCGCGGTAACGACAAAAGGCGCCGTCGGCGTGATGATGCCGACCTACGTGCAGCAAGGATTGGATTTGGGCCAGCCGCAATTCGATCCGATCTACGCCGAGGCGCAGGAGCTCGGCGTACCCGTCGGCTTTCACGCCACTGCGCAAGTCGCCGTGGGCAACACGCGCTTTCATAAATATATCGGCGTGCACATGACGTCCCATCCGTTCGAGCAGATGCTGTCGGTCGTCTCGATCATTTCCAACGGCGTGCTCGACCGATTTCCCAAACTCAAAGTCGGCTTTCTCGAAGCCGGCGTCGGTTTCTTGCCCTACTGGATGGAGCGCTTCGACGAAAAATATCTGATCAGAAAGTCCGAGATGGAGCCGCTCAAGATGCTGCCGAGCGAATATATCAAAGCGCACCGCTGCTACTTTACTTGCGAAGGCGAGGAGTCGGCGCTGCCGCTGGTGATCGAGCAGTTCGGCGACGAGTGCATGATGTACGCATCCGACTATCCGCACTGGGATATGGAATGGCCGCACAGCGTTAGCCAAGTCGTCCGCCGCAAGGATATTTCGGATACGACCAAGCAAAAGATTCTTGCCGATAACGCTAAGGCTTTCTACCGGTTTGCTTAGTCGACAGTCATCGTTGCTAATGTTGTCATCTCGAACGAAGTGAGAGATCTTTCCGAAAGATTTCTCGGCTCGGCCTCGAAATGACAGAACAGAATCCGAGAAACGATTTGAACGAAACTAACCCCACGGAGAATCCACATGGCAGAATTGAAATTCATCACCGCTAACATCGACGAAAACGCCGGCATCGCGTGGCTAACCCTCAGCCGTCCCGAAAAGAAAAATGCTTTAAGCATTGCTCTGCTCGCCGAGATATCCAGCACGCTGCGCTCCCTCGCTGAAAACGACAAGATTCGCTGCATCGTCTCCACCGGCGCCGGCGACTCTTACTCATCGGGTCGCGACCTCTACGACATGCGCGGCCAGGATAACCGGCGGCGCACGCGCGGCTTGGGCGGCGTCGCCGAGATCGTCGACATCATGCGCAAGTTGCCGCAAGTTACCGTCGCCAAAGTGCGCGGCTGGTGCTTGGGCGGCGGATTGGCGATGATCAACGGCCACGATTTGGTGATCAGTGCCGACACCGCGAAATTCGGCATGCCCGAAGTCATTCGCGGCAGCTACGGCGCCACCGCGACGCCATCGCTTTTCCACGCGGGCATTCCATTCAAGAAAGCTTTCTTCATCTCGCTCACGGGAAGAAACCTAACCGGCGTCGAAGCCGAGCGCGTCGGTCTCGTCTCCGACGTCGTGCCGGAGAAAGATTTGGACAGCTACGTCGACACGTTGGCGAAAGAACTCGCCAGCCGCAACGGCGCGACATTGGAGCACGCCAAAATCGCCGCGTATATGCAGAAAGACCTGCCCTTCGACATGGCGCTGCGCGCCGACGACCTGGTCCAACACCGCCTGCGCTACTACACCAACCCACTGAGTGACGTGGAAGGCTATCTGCACTCCCAAAAAGGCGGCGCATCGGTGAAGTATGTGAAGCCGGAGGACCGGAAAAATTAGCCGCAATGCTCTTGATGGACTGAAATGATCGTTTGTGAGCTTTCGAGCTGGGAAGGATTTGAGAAAAAAGTAAAACGTCTACTCGCGGATTGGCAGGGAAAGCGCGCCGATCAAGATTGTTGTTCCGGGGGCAGTCGAACTCCGGTTGGCAGCTCAAAACAACTCTTGAGAGATATGCACCTGACTCACTGAAAGCACACAAGTACTACCAAGTAATTCATGAAGCAAAATTATCAGATCGAAAGCCTTACCGATCGTACTTGGAACATACCAACTCCGAAGGAATACAATCGCTGGCATTCCAAGCAGGACTTTATCCGTGGATTTGGAAACCTCAATGATGCTTATGCTTACATAATTCACCTTCGACACCATGGATTTCCATCGCCTTTATTGGACTGGTCACAATCACCTTTCGTCGCAGCATTCTTCGCCTTTAATGACGCGACAATATCCGATAAAGTTTCGATCTATGCTCACATCGAACGCGTCAGGAAAGGAACATCAGGCTCACTAATGCACCCCGCATTCATTGGCCTCGGGCCGACAGTTCGAAGCCATGCCCGTCACGTTTTGCAGCAATCTGAATATACGATCTGTTTCAAGCGCAGTGACAATCAATGGAGCTACGCATGCCACGAGGATGTATTTTGTAAAGGCGATTCTGAACAAGACGTTATATGGAAATTTAACATTCCCACAGCGGAAAGGCTAAAGGTCCTACTCGTACTCGATCGATTCAATCTCAACGCTTTCTCACTATTTGGATCCGAAGAAAACCTGATGGAAACCTCGCTCTCCGATTTTTTCACTTAAATCGCCGTTAGCCACAACCGTACGCTATGATTGCTGGTAAAGTGTCGGCCGTCCACCTAGCAACCCGGCATATCATCACAAAATACTACGCCTCCAGCGACCGCCACAAATACCACGAAGCGATCGACCGATAGGGCCGCCAATTTTCAGCGATACGCGGCAAGAGGGTTTCCGAATCCCGCTTCTTCCCGTAAAGAATTCGCGCCGCGCGCTGCAAACCGGCATCGCCGACCGCGAGCACGTCCAATCGTTTAAGACCGAACAGCAAAACATCTCCGCGGTCCAACGGCCGATGCCAGGGACGACAACGAGTTTTTCAATCACGAGTTCATCGTCGAGTCAGAGCGATCGACCGATACGGCCGCCACGCTTCGGCGACGCGCGGTAGTAACGTTGCCGAGATCCGCTTCTTCCCGTAAAGAATCCGTACTGCGCGCTGCAAACCGGCATCGCCGACCGCGAGCACGTCCAATCGTTTAAGACCGAACAGCAAAAACATCTCCGCGGTCCAACGGCCGATGCCAGGGACGACAACGAGTTTTTCAATCACGAGTTCATCGTCGAGTAAGACGAGCCCACTGAACTCCAACCGGTTATCGCTCACATGTGTTGCCAATTCTCGAATGTAGCGGGTCTTTGCCTGCGACAGCCCGGCGCCGCGCAACTCTTCAATTGAGAGCGACAGCACCCTGCTCGTTTCGAACGGCAAACCGACGAGCACCCCGACACGTTGCTTGATCGTCGCGGCGGCTTTAGTCGAAAGCTGCTGGCTGATAATCGAATTGGCGAGCATGTGAAACGGCTCGAACTCGCGCTCGGCAAGCAGGCAGTGGCCGTGCTTGGCGATCAAGCGCTTCATGATCGGATCGACTTTCGCCAAATACCTTTCAGCTTGCCGAATCGCGGCGCCGACCACGGATCGTTCCAATGAAGAGGCGTGATCGATGTTGGCTGAGGTGTCGTCACGTTCACGGCTCACCGAAAAACCGCACCGCGTTGTCGTAGAGAATCTTGCGCTTTTGAGTGTTCGTAATGTCAGTGCGCGCGAGAATTTCTTTGGCCGCATTGTGACGCCCTTCGCCGTGAGGCAAATCGGAGGAGTAGAGAATCTGATCTTCGCCAAGTAAGTCAATTTCCTGCGGCAACATCTTGTCGTCGGCTTCGCCGGCGAGAAAGATTCGTCCTGACTTGGCGTACTCTTCGATGGTCCTTTGCGGTAGTTCGGTCTTGATCGGCATCTGGCTGCGGTCGATGGGCAGGTAGTGGTCGAGGCGCGGCACCATGTAGAGAATCCACTCTGCGCCGAATTCGAGAAAGCCAACTTTCAAATTTGGATAACGGTCGAGCATTCCGTGGCCGACGATGGCGACGAACGCCATTTGCGCCGGTAGGCTCATGCCGATGCCGTGGGCATCGAGCAAACCGTTGCACACTTCAGCGAAAGGCGGAAAGCTCATGCCCATGTGCACGCACAACGGTAGACGCGAACGATCGAGTTCGTCCCACACCGGCGTGAAACTCGGATGGCACAGCAATTTGTCGCCCGCGGTACCGTAAACCACCGCGGCGCTGGCACCGAGTTTCTTCATTTCGTCGATGGCTTCACATCCCTGTCGGCTATCGCGAAGCGGCAACAAGCCAGCCCATTTGAGCCGCTTTGGGGCATGTGCGCACTGCGTACCGACGTAACGGTTGTACGAACGCATCAGCGCGGCTTCGAAACCCGGATCGCTGGTCATGCGCGCGTAGAGTGTGGTGGGATAGAGCATCTGATGATCGATGCCCATGTAATCGAGACCGCGCAAGCGCGCGTCGGTATCCGATAGATCGAAGCCACTCAGAGGAAATTCGGCGCTATGGCTCTCGGCGCCAAACTCTTCGAGTACGCGGGCCGGTTCATTGCCCGGCTGGCTGCCGGGGCCAAGCGCATGGGGAATGATTTGCCCTTCGACGAGCCAACCGTTGGTCCAACGTCCCATGTCGCTGACGTCGTGCACGCGGGTCGGCCGCGGCCGGCGCGCGATATACTCGTGCGGCAGCGTCGCCCACATGCGCGGGCTCATCATCGCGTGAGCATCGGCATCAAACAGGCGATAACCTTGCAGCATCGTAAGCTCCGTCGATCGATGACGACAGTTTGCGCAAACAAAGTTGCGAGTTTATCGCGCCAAGTCGAAGGGACGCCGAGACGCGAAGTTCAGTATTGCGATTCTGCTTGCGCTCTTTACGCTAGTCTCTTCAGCGCAGCACTTTGCGCTCGGCGAGGTCGCGAATCGCGTCGCTCGATAGTCCCAACAACTCGCCGAGCACCGTCTCATTATCTTCGCCGGCGACGTGGGCATACCCGCTCGGCTCGAAACCATGCTCGGTCAAGCGCGCTGACGGACCAGCGCGGGTGGCCCAGCCGACTTCGGGATGAAACACTTCCCGGGCGAAGCCGCGCTCACGCAGATGGGGATCGCGATAGAGATCTTCCGCGGTCTGGACGACGCCGGCGGCGATGCCGTCGCGCTGCAAGATCACCATCACCTGATGCGGCGTATACTTCGCGGTCCATGCCTCGACGGCGGCGTCGAGCGCCGCGCGATTGGCGACCCGTGCATCGCGATCGGCGAAGCGCGCATCGGCGAGCCATTCGCGATGGCCGACGATCTCGCAAAAACGCACCCACTCTTCCTGTGTGGCGACGGCGATGACGCACCAGCGGTCGTCGCCTTTGCAGCGATAGCAGCCATGGGGCGCTGCATGGGCGCTAAAATTTCCCTGGGGCGCGGGTTCGCGGCCATGGATCAGGTAATCCAAATACGCTGGCCCGATCATCGCCGCCGCAGTTTCGGCTTGGGAAATATCGATATATTGCCCTCGGCCCGTGCGCTGGCGATAATGCAGCGCGGCAAGTATCGCCAGCGCGCCGTATGAGGGCGCGATGTAGTCGGGAAACGCCGTCTGACAACCAGCTCCGGGCCGTTCGATTTCAGGATCGCGCCATAAATAAGCCATGCCGGAAAAGGACATGAGAATCGGCCCGAAACTGACATAGTCGCGCCGCGGTCCGGTCTGGCCGAAAGCCTGCAAGCTCGCCAGAATAATATCGGCACGAATTTCTTTTAGCCGCGGATAGTCCAATCCCCAACTGCCCATCACCCGGGCGGAAAAATTCTCGGCCACCGCGTCCGACTTGGCGATGAGTTTTTTTACCAGCGCCACGCCGTCGGGATTTTTCATATCGACGGCGATACGCTTGCGGTTCCGATTGGCCTCCAAATCCGAAGCGATCTGAAAACGTTGTCCGCGCTGCGGGCTGCGCGGCACCCGACCGGCTTCGATGCTGATCACCTCCGCGCCCTGTTCGGCGAGCAGGCCGGCCAGCGCCGGACCGACGATGCCGGTGGGAAAACTGATGACGCGAATCCCTTCGAACGGCCGGCGCGCCGCCGCTGGCCGCGCCGAGTTCGACTCTGCGAGCCAAGCCGACGGCTGTGACCATTCTCGATCGACCCCGGCCTGATGCTCGTCGAGTAGCGGCGCGCCTCGGGCGATGTGCCACGGGCTTTCGGAAAATTTATAAGGATCGCCGGGGAAACGATGGCGGCCAAGCTTGGCGTGGTCGACTTCGGTGACAAAACCACGGTGCCGGGTTTGCTCGTCGGCGAGAAAACCACTCGGTGGATTGATCGGCGCCGCCGCCAACCGCAGTCCTTGAAACTCGTCGAAAAATTTCTTCACGTCATAATTGAGCGTGCGCGCTTCGACCAGCCGGTCAATGATCTGGCGCAGCGGAAAGCGGTTCTGAACGGTTTCATATTTCGGATCGAGCAGTTCCGGCGGACGGCCGAGCCATTCGACAAACCTTTTCCAATGGTCGGTCTGATTGACGAAGATACGCGCATAGCCGTCGCGGCATTGATAGGTCTCGGCCACCGTGGTCGACTGGCTGTGACCAGTGCGCTCCGGTACTTCGCCGGTAACGCTGTAGCGCGTGAGGATACGCAAGAATGGATCGGCGACCAAAACATCTTGCAGCGACACGTCGACATGCTCACCCTGTCCCGTGGCGCGCCGATTGAAGAGCGCAACCAAAGTCGCGAAGGCTGCGTGCACGGATCCTAAATGATCCGCCACGTCGCATGGTCCCATGAGCGGCGCGCGCCCCGGATGGCCGCACAGATTCATCAACCCACCCATGGCGAAGGCAACGATGCTCGGCGCTTTGAAATCGCGATAGGGGCCGCTCAATCCAAAACCGGTAATCGAGGTCACGATCAGTGCCGGATTGAGATCGTGCAGCGCCGCATAGCCAAGTCCATTCTGCTCGAGATAACCGACCGGTTTGTCTTCGATCAAAACATCGGCGTGGCGGGCAAGTTGGCGTAGCGTCTCGCGGCCTCGTTGCTCCGCCAAGTTAAGCGTGATGCCCTGCTTGTTGGTGTGATAGGCCGCGAAAGACAAACTCGCTTCGGAATCGGCGATAGCGTTCTTAAACGGTCCCTCACGCCGCATCGGGTCGCCGTCAACCGGTTCAATAAGGACCACCTCTGCGCCCAGGTTCGCCAGCAAAAGCCCGCAATAACCGCCCAACCGTCCGGTCAAGTCCAACACGCGCAAACCGGATAACGCACCGGTGGAACTATTCGTTTCATCCGCCATATGCCGACTCCATGATCGTTAAAGTGGCCGGAGTATATTTGCATACCGCCACCAGAAACAAGAGATGGGATCCGAGAGAAATTATTTTAAGGAGCCAAGGAGAAGGGTCCAAGCATCATCCCTTACCGCCATCACGCGCGGCAGCCATGATTTAAAAGCCGGATCGATTGGCAATGAAGCTAAAACTTGTCGGCGGCCACTGAAGCGCCGTTGGTATCGTAGACATCCACGGTGCCGTACTTTTCCAGAATGGTTTTTATCTTCGTCGCGTCGCCGACGGCGACCAGTTGCAGCGTCTCGGGATTTAAATATTTGCGCGCGACTCTTTGGACGTCTTCGGCCGTGACCGCGGCGATTTTGCTGGAATAAGTATCCCAGTAGTCGGCAGGCAGGCCGTAGAGTTTGCGCGTGATGGCGAAGTTCAGCACCCGCGACGGCTGCTCCAGCGAGAGCGCGAAGCTGGCGACGATGGAACGCTTGCTCTCATCCAACTCCTTGCTCGGCACGCTTTCGTCGCGGATGCGCCGAATCTCTTTGAAAAATTCTACCAGCGCGCCATCAGTTACATCCGTCCGCATGTTGCCGCCGGCGCGCCACGGGCCGGGATAGCGCAGCGCGGAGAAGTCGCTATAGACGCCGTAGGTGTAACCTTTCTCCTCGCGGAGATTTAAAAATAGCCGCGCCGAAGCGCCGCCGCCGATGACATCGTTCATCACGATCATCGCCGGATAATCTGCACTGCGCCGGTCGATGGCGATATTGCCGAGCGCCACCGTGGTCTGAACCGAATTGGGCCGGTGCACGAGTAAAACATGGCGCGCGTTTGCCGCCACCGGATTGGCCGGCCAAGTGGGCTGCAGCTCGGTTTTCTTCCAGCCGGCCAAACGCTTCTCCAGTTTAGCGAGCAAATCTTTCGCGCTCACATCCCCGGCGATGCCGAGGATAGCGTTTTGCGGTACGAACCGTTGTCGATGCCACTGGACCAAGGTCTCGCGCTTGAGGGCGTCGAGGGATGCCGCCGTCGCTGACACTTTCGCCGCCGGATGGTCGCCGTAGACGGCGCGATTGAAGCGCTCGTTCAACAAAAAGTTCGCTCCCGAGCGCTGCTCGCGCAGTTGCACGCGCAAGCGCTGCTTGAGCTTCTCCAACTCGTCGGCGGGAAAACTTGGCTGAAACAACATATCGGTGGCGATGGCAAACCAAACATCGAAGTTATCACTCAAGCCGGCCGCGCTGAGCACGACATCCGGGGAACCGAACGATGCTCCGGTATTAATCGATGCGCCGAGGCGGTCGATGTCTTCGGCGATCTGGAGACTCGTTTTAGAGTTCGTCCCTTCGCGCAGCATCTGCGCCGTGATACTCGCCAAGCCGGCCATCCCGACCGGTTCAAACAGCGCTCCGGCGCCGCCGATATGAAGCTGCATCGAGATGTACGGCGCACGGCGATCCTCGACAATCAGCACGGTCAGCCCGTTCTTGAGTTTTGCCTCCACGGGTTTGGGCAGTTTGACCTGGAGTATTTCGCGCGACACCGGCGCGCGGTCTTTGCGCTCGACCTTGCTCGGCGCAACCGCCGCGTCCTGAGCCAGAGGCGCTACCGGCACGAGCCAGCCGAGCAGCGCAATCAACGAGAAAACGCTCATGAGTCGTTGTCGAAAAGAAAATTGTCTAGGCATACTCACTTGTCCAAAGTCTCGTCTTGCCGGCGCTGTGATTGCGGTTAATGCTAACGCGTCCCCGTGGCGGCCGCGGCTTTCGGCATCGTCGTCACCACCGACCGATTGGCCTCGGTAAAATATCGCCGCGCGACATTCTGCAAATCGGCTTTAGTGATGCGATCGTATTGGTCCCAAACACTGTTGATCAAGCCGGCATCGTTGTAATAGACGGCAAAGTGACCGAGCGAATTGGCGCGCGAGCGCGTGCTATAAAGCTGCTGGGCGCGCTGGCGGCGTAGCTGCATGCGCACTTTGCTGAGCTCAGCATCGCTCACCGGGATTTCCTGGGCGCGGCGAATTTCTTCCAGCAACAACTTTTCCAGTTCGGCGAGATCGGTGGTTGGCCGCGCCATCACGCTGAACCAAAATAGCGCCGGGCCGCGTTGCTCGCTGGCGTCGGCGCTGACGCTCACCGCGAGTTCTTTTTCTTTGACGAATTTCTGGTACAGCCGCGACGAGACTCCGTTGGATAATACATTTCCCAGCACTTCCAGTGCATACCAGTCGGGCGTGTTTCCCGGCGGTATCTTGAATACCACATCGAGCCGCGGCGTTTGCGCGAAGTTGTCTTCCAACACTTTGCGCCTTTCGCCTTTTTGCTCCGGCTCGCGCACGTCCGGTACCGGCGGCGGCGTCTGCGCCGGGATGTTTTCGAAATACTTCTTGATCAGCGCCAGCGCGGCCTCGCTCTGAAAGTTGCCGACCAGAGAGAGCACCGCGTTATTCGGCGCGTAATAAGTTTGGAAGAAGGCCTCGGCGTCCTGAATGGTCGCTGCGTTCAAGTCCTCCATGGAACCGATGGTCGAGTGCTTGTAAGGAAACGTGTCGTAGACGAGGTCGATGGTCGCCTCGTAGCTTTTGCCATAGGCGCGGTTGTCGTAGTTCTGCCGCCGCTCTTCTTGCACGGTGGCGCGCTGGTTGTCGAAGTTGGCCTGGGTGATCGCCGGCGCGCGCATGCGGTCGGCTTCGAGAAAGATCGCCAGCTCCAACTGATTCGCCGGCAAGGTTTCGAAATAATTGGTACGGTCGGCGTTGGTCGTGCCGTTGGCGCTGCCGCCGTTTTGTTGGATTAAAATGAAATGCTCGCCCTTGCCGACGTTTTCCGAGCCTTGAAACAACATATGCTCGAACAGATGGGCAAAACCGGTGCGCCCTGGACGCTCGTCGCGGGAACCGACATTGTAAGTCATGCAAATCGAAAAGGTCGGCGCGCGGTGATCCTCGGCGAGCAGGACACGCAAGCCATTTTTGAGTTTGAATTCTTTGAAGTCGATGGCGAATGACTTGGCGCTTTGCTCCGCTTTAGCTGCCGCAAGTGTTTCGGTCGGTTTCTTGGTCGCTTGAGCTTTTGCGCCGTCAGCCGCTTTCGCTGGCGGGTTGCGCCGTTTGACGGCTTGCGTCTGCGCCGCGTCGAGAGCGACGGCGCCGAGAAAAAAAGATAAAGCCAAAACGGCGGCAATCGCGCTTGCCGCGTGCCTTCCATGCGATCCCGTTCGCATCATTTTAAAGTCACACCACATCGCTTATTTCTAGCATCATCGCGCACCACAAGGAAATTACACTAGCCGCCGCGCAACGCTTGCGCCGTGCGCGTTTGACAGCACTACATTAACAGATTATTGGAAGGGTCAATACTGTGTGCCGAACCATTGGAGGATTTTCATGCAGAACACTTGGGAAACCGTCACCGTCGATAACAGCCCAATGAAGCTATATTTGAGCCAACCGGACGGGCCTGGACCGTTTCCAGCCATCATCGTCATCCAGAACAAGTACGGCGTCAAAGAATTTACCCAAGAGATGACCCGCCGCGTCGCTGAAGCCGGCTACGTTGGTATCGCGCCGCTGCTCTATCACCGCACCGGCGAGCCGAACAGTGAGGAAGAAATCGAAAAGATTCGGCCCGCCCGCAGCGACACCAACGTGATCAACGATTTGAACGGGACGATAAATTTCTTGAAAGGCTGCGCCAAGACCGACACATCAAGGCTTGGCATCGTCGGTTTCTGCATGGGCGGGCGGGTTGCTTTTCTCGCCGCCGCGGCAACCCCATCGTTCATTGCCGCGGTGGATTATTACGGCGGCGGCGTCTACTCGAAATGGGGCAGCGACCGGCCCGCACCGTCGACGCTTGCGGCCAATGTCTCCTGTCCGATTCAAGGACATTTCGGCATGCTCGATACCAGCCCGTCGCCGGAGGAAATGCACAAGCTCGACGCCGAACTGAATCGCCTCGGCAAACAGCATGAATTTTTTTATTACGATAACGCGCCCCATGGTTTCAATTGCGCCGGCAGGAAGAGCTATCGTCCGGAAGCCGACAAGACTTCGTGGCAACGGACGTTGGAATTCTTCGCCACCCACCTGGCGCCGTCGGCACAGAAAAAAGCTGCTAGCGCGTGATCGGTTCGACGGAGAAATTGCGCGCATCGCTATTCATCCTGCTGGTGCTTTGCGCCACTCTATTGGCAACCACGACCAACGGCGCCGAGCCGAAAATCCTTAACATCGGCTGGACCGGCGGCACCGCCTGGACCGCTCTGCCGGATCGCGTCGCCATGGAGCGCGGCTTTTTCGATAAAGAAGGTTTGCGGGTTCGTTACATCCAGTTCCAGGGAACCAACCTGATGCTCAGTGCCTTGATGGCCAACGAGCTCGATTACGTGACGATCCTGCCGTTCATCGCCGGCGCAGCAACTCGCGGTCTGCCGGTGAAGATCGTTGCGGCCACCGTCAAAACCAGCGGCTACGCCATTGTCTCGCGGCCCGATATCGATAGCGTTAAAGCGCTCAAGGGAAAAAGAATCGCCATCAACACTTTTGGCAGCTCCGCCGACTTCGCGATCTATCAACTGCTCAGCCGCAACGGCCTCGATCCCAACAAGGATGTCACCTTGCAAGCGGTCGCCGGCAGCCCGGACGCGCGCTTTGCCGCTCTGCTCAGCGGCGCCGTCGATGCCACCGTGGTCAATAGCCCATTCGAATACCGCGCCGAGCAAAAAGGTTTTAAGACGCTCTTATCGGTGAAGGAGACCGCGGAGTTCGTCAAGATACCTATCGTCGGCTTGAGCACTACCCAGAGAAAGATTGAGCGGGAGCCCGACGAGATCGTCCGTTATCTGCGCGCGCTGCGCAATGCCATCTTGTTTTTGCAGAGCCAGCGCGAGGTTGGCGTCGGTCTTTTAGAAAAATTATTGAAGCTCGACCGCCCAGCCGCGGAAAAATTTTATGCGATCTACCGCGATCAGTATAACCCAGAGCTGTCAGTCCCTGATGCGGTCACCGAGGAATGGATCGCTGTGGGAACTTTTCGCGCCAAGGAAAAAATCATCGCCAAGCCGCAGCTCGTGCGCGACTGGAGCTTCGCGGAGAAGGCAAAAACACAGTGAGGTCCGTTCGCAGCCTCTTGATTAATTCTCCATGAGTTTTTTCACCCGCTCGATCACTTCGCCCTTTTGCTCCATCAGTTCTTTGATCAGAGTTTGAATCTCTTCACCGCTGGACGGATCCATGTCCAGCCGCTGGCGGTCGACCTCGGCGATCAGATCAGGATCTTTCAGTGCTCTCGCATAAGCCTCACGTAAAATTTTCACCCGGTCCGCCGTCACACCAGGCGGCGCCACCATCGGACGGCCCAATTCGTCGCCGGCAAGAAATATCTGCGTCAATCGGCGGCCGACCTCCGAGGTTTTGTATTTATCCATCAGCTCGTAAATCGTCGGCAGGTCCGGCAAGCGTTGATCACGTTTCTTGCCGGCTTGGATTAAATGACGGTCAAAGCCCTTTTTCTCCCAGGACAGAAACGGCTCGCGACTGAAATGAACCGTGATCCGAGTCGCCCGGCAAATCACCTCGCCGCGCTCCATCGCCAAATCAACTTCGCCGCCGCCTTTGTAACCGAGCACGCGAATAAACTTGGCGCCGATGGTTTCTTCGAGCAGTCGGGTCAGCAGAGACGACTGATCCGCCGTACCCGAACCGCCGCATTTGGGCGGCTCTTTGGCTTTGATGATGTCGTCGATGGATTTGTACGGCGAGTCGGCGCGGATATAGAGCATCATCTGGCCTTTTTCCTGCGAACCGAGCCAGTTAAACCGGCGCATGTCGAACTTGACTTCGGGCCGGCTGACCAATTGCTCAAGATATAAGTGAGTTTGAAACATGCCGATGGTCAGCCCGTCCGGCTTGGCGATACCGTAAAGATAATTCGCCGCTACGATCGAACCGCCGCCGGGCATGTTTTGCACCAGCATCGTCGGATTGCCAGGAATGTATTTCCCCATCGTCCGAGCCAAGAGTCGCGCCCACAAATCGTAAAGCCCGCCCGGCGCGGAGCCGACGACGACAGTGACGGTCTTGCCACTGTAGAAATTCGTTTGGGCTAAGCTATCGGCATTGACGCCGAAAAGAAAAATCAACGCGACAGCCGAGCCGATTCCGCGCGCCACCCGTATCATGCTCCGAGCAATCCGATCACCCATGACTTGCACACTCCAATCTTGCTAACTCCGGATTTATTCGTACGACTAAGAAAGCCTGGGATAGAGTGTCGATCGAGGTGGAACCCTGGAGGAGCGAAGGCATCAGCGCCAAAGGTTTCATCGTCATGCACGGTGTTCGGCACTATACTTGACCTTCTCACAGTCAGTTTCACAGCAGATCGCCCCTTGCCCTTAAGCAGATCGCTTTGCCTTCGCTCCGGAAGGGTTTCGCCTCGATCGCCTTTGCACGACGAAGAATCCGGGCTAATTCTTCCACGCCGTCGGCCTGAGAATCTTTCCCGGCCGCGCGCCGGTCGCTGCGCCGTTTTCGATCACCACGGCGCCGTTCACCACCGTGTAGGGCACGCCGGTGGCTTTTTGAATCATGCGCGTCTCGTTGGCCGGCAAGTCGTTGACGTACTCCGGCTCCTGCGTGTTGACGGTCGCCGCATCGAACACCGCGATGTCAGCGGCCATGCCGGGCCGCAGCAAACCGCGATCGTTGAGGCCGAATACCGACGCCACCCGGAAAGTTAGTTTCGCCACCGCTTCTTCCAAACCCATGATGCCATGGTCGCGCACCCAGCAGCCGAGAAAAGCCGTGGAGTAGCCGAACCGTGCGTCGTAGCCCATATGCGCGCCGGCGTCGGACTGGCCGATCATTACCGCGGGATGCTTGAGTATCTCGCAAACGGCCTCAGGGTCGCCTTGGGTGTTAGTATGAACGAATCGGGTTTCGAGATCTTCTTCGAGGGAGAGATCCAAAAAGCAATCCAGACCGTCTTTGCCTTGCGCGTTAGCGATCTCTTCAATGGATTTTTTCTCTAGCAATTTATTTTTGGCGAGCTTCACCGCATCGACGAAAATCACATCCCAACGGCGCGGAAAGACCGAAGGGGACTGATCCTCGATCGCTTCGGCGCGGAGTTTTTTGCGGCAATCGCCATTGGCGAACATCTGTTTGCGTGCTTCCAGTGGGCTAAAAAGTGCCGTCTTCCAGGTCGGGAATTCATCGAAGCACTGGGCGTCGCGCAAGGTGTAACGATTCTGGAACGGTTTGGCTTGGGTCATCGCGTAAATGGGCAATCCCTCTTCTTTGAAAACCTGCTCGGTATTGGCGAGCATCTCGCGCCAGTGGTGCGGCCGGCTCCAGCTATGGCTGATGCTTTGCCACAACACCGGGCGTCCCGTGCGCCGCGCCATTTGCGCCGCGTAAGCGATGCGCCCGCGGGAATCCGCGCCGCCGCCGCTCAGTTGAACCACACCGGCATTCATCTCGCCCAATACGTCTAACAATGAACCCAACTCTTCGTCGGATGCGAGCCGGCTCGCCACCGGTTTTTTGTCTTCACGGATATGGCGCGGATTCTGATTGGTGGAGAAGCCCACCGCGCCGGCCTCCATCCCTTGGCGCACGAGCTGTTTCATCTGGGCGATTTCTTCCGGCGTCGCTTGGCGCTCGACGGCATCTTCACCCATCACATAGTGGCGCACGGCGATATGACCGACCAACGCCGCGGCATTGATGCCGAGACTTGACCCGAGGGCATTCAAATACTCTGCGGTGGAAGTCCAGCGCCATTGAATGCCTTCTTCAAGCACGCGCCGGCTGATCGCCTCGACGCGCACGAAGCTTTTGATCACCGCTTCGCGATCCGCCACTTTCGCCGGCGCCAGACTCAAACCGCAATTGCCGACGACCACAGACGTGACGCCGTGAAAACAAGACGATGTGCCCAGCGGGTCCCAGAACAGTTGGGCGTCCAAATGGGTATGCGGATCGATGAAGCCCGGCGAAACCGCCAGGCCATCGACGTTGAGCGTGCGCTTGGCGCTGCTGCTTAATCGGCCCATGTCAGCAATCTTGCCATCGGCAATGCCTATATCGCCGTTGTAACTCGGCATCCCCGAACCATCATAGATGCGTCCGCCTCTAAGTAAGAGATCGTACATGACAGCTCCTTTGTCCTTGCGTGAATCCTGCCGACGACGTTATTGAAGACTGTTCAACCGGTCAAGCGTTGGTTTACCTCTTCAAAAGAACATTGACAACACAAGTTTCATTTGGAATCGCCACCATTGTCTGTGCTATGTTTTAGCCGGATCTAATCGGTCATTAAGGAGGCTTATCTTTATGTCGTTTCGCCGTTACCTCTTACTTGCTGCAATGGCGCTTTGTTTGTCGAGCGCGGCTACCAGTTTCGCCGCCAGCGTTGATCTTATAGAAGGGGCGAAAAAAGAAGGCGCGATGGATTGGATGGGCGGCGGTTCAGCCGAGGTCGACGAACTGATCAACCGCGGCTTTATGAAGAAATACCCATTCGTCCAAGCAAGAAAAACCCGGGTACAAAGTCAGCGGCTTCTGGTGCGTTTCGAAACCGAGAGCCGCGCCGGCAAACACACCGCCGACATTGTCCGCACCACCGATTGGTATATCGATATCTTCAAGAAAAAAGGCTTGCTACTCCAATATGATCCGCCGGAGCGAAAAAATATCCCTGACGAAATGAAGGACCGGGACGGCTTCTACACCTCGCTCTATCTGGCAGTGCATGCGCTCGCCTACAACACTCGCATGGTGCCCAAGAACGAGTTGCCGCGCTCTTACGACGACCTGCTCGATCCCAAGTGGAAAGGCAAGCTCGGTCTCGAGGACGCGGCCTATGTCTGGTTCGTCAACGTGCTCAAGATGAAAGGCGAGAAACCGGGCATCGAATACATGCGCCGGCTAGCGCGCCAAGACGTGAGTTTACGCGCCAGCACGAGTTTACTTACCAACTTGGTCGCCGCCGGCGAAATTCCATTCGCCATCGATCTCTACACCGATGATATCGAGCGGCTAAAGAAAGCCGGCGCGCCGCTCGACTGGGTCGCCTTCGATCCGATGATCGTCCACACCATCGCCGGGGGCATTAACAAGAACGCGCCGCACCCCAACGCGGCCAAACTGTTTATGGATTTTTTGCTTTCGGAAGATGGCCAGCGCATTTATCAGAGCCAAAACATGCAGCCGACTCGTCGCGGCATCAGCGCGCCATGGCTGCCGAAAAACGTTAAATTACACGTAAACGATCCCGACATCGGCGACAAAGTTGGCGAGTATCAGAAACTGTTCGCTGAGGTGTTTGGCAAAAAGTAAGTCACTCCCGGTATAAGAGTACAAATCGAATGCCGTCAAATTTTAAAATCATGGAGACGTCAGTCTATGCCTATTAATCGTTTCATCCCGTTTGCCGCTCTTTTTATCTGCTTACTGCGCACGGTCACTAGCGAGGCGGCCAGCGCCGACGTTATCGAAGGCGCCAGGAAAGAGGGAGAAATCAACTGGTACGGCGGCGGCTCCAGCGAGATCGATGAGGATATCAATCGCGGCTTCACGAAAAAGTATCCCTTCATTCAAGCCAAGAAATTTCGCATTCAGAGCCAGCGGCTCTTAGTGCGCTTCGAGACCGAGAGCCGCGCCGGCAAGCACTCGGCGGACATCCTCCGAACCACCGACTGGTATATCGATATTTTTAAGAAAAAAAACTTGCTGCTGAAATACGACTCGCCGGAACGCAAACAAATTCCCGACGAGCTCAAGGACCGGGACGGTTTTTATACCGCGCTCTACATGTTTCTTCATGTGACCGCTTACAACACTCGAATGGTGCCCAAGAGCGATCTGCCGCGTTCCTACGACGACCTGCTCAATCCAAAGTGGAAAGACAAGCTCGGTCTCGAAGACGCCGCCTATGTCTGGTTCGTCAACCTGATAAAAATCAAAGGCGAGAAACAGGGCATGGATTACATGCGGCGTCTGGCGCGCCAAAATGTCAGCTTGCGCTCAGGCACCACGCTGCTGGGCAATTTGGTTGCGGCGGGAGAGCTTCCGCTGGCGATCGATCTGTACGCGTACAATGTTGAGCGTACTAAGAAGTCCGGGGCGCCCTTAGACTGGGTAGCCCTGGAACCCGCCATCGTGCACACTGTAACGGCCGGAATTAACCGTAACGCGCCGCATCCCAACGCCTCCAAGTTATTTATGGACTTTTTGATTTCCGAGGAAGGCCAGCGGATTTATTTGGGTGAAAACATGCAGCCGGCGCGGCGAGGCCTAGCCCCCGCTTGGGTACCGAAGAATCTGAAGCTCCATATTAACGATCCCGAGATCGGCGATAAGTTCGGCGACTACCAGAAACTATTCGGTGAGATTTTTGGCGGCAAATAATTTGGCTGCTACCGCACTACCACCGGAATTTCGTTCGATCCGTAATCGGCCTGACGATAGCGACATGCTCAATCCAAAGATGGGAAAAGAGTGATCGTCAGCCAACGCAACTTTGAAGTATCAATCGACTAGAATCACGCCGCGCCCGTCCTGCCACTTGACCTCAGTGCCGCGCCGCCGCGACAGGCTAGCGACTTTGTCGATGATCTCTCGTCCGAGTTCTTCATCCGCCAACAAGGGCCGGCCGCGCTGCCAGCGCGCTTTGCCAAAACCAAGATCCAACGGATAGAGCTCAACCCGCGCCAGTTTACGCTCCTGGAATTCACACTTGCCGACCATCTGCCTCCAATAGTTCGGATCGGCCGGGTGGCCAACACGATCGTTTTGATAACGTACATCGGCGAAGTCGGCCGGACCCGCGGCGCCGCCGAGGCCGTAGCGCGCATAGGCTTCTTCAGCGAGAAAGCGCGGCGTTTCGAGCTCGAAGATCGTCGTGCCCAAGCTGTAAAAAATCGGCCGTCCTCGATAAATCTCGATGCCAAAAGGCTCCTGGGGTCCGTGCGCGACAAAAATATCCGCGCCCGCTTCGATCGCTCGATGGGCGAAGTCGACGGCAAAATCGGCCAACTCGTCGATCTCGCTCCGATGTGTCGCAGTCAACAATTTGTCCCCGCCAAGCTCGTGGCAGTGCAAACTGACCACCACCCAATCGGACATGCGCCGCGCTTCTTGGATCTGCTGGAGATTTTCTTCAACATCGCGCTTATGGCCAACGGTGCGTAGCGCGAAGCTGTCGCCTTTTTCAAAGCGCATGTTGCCTAAACTGTATTCGCTCGCGCTTTGAGCGCCAAGGCGCGAGCGCGCGTCGCCTAAATTCTCGCGCCGCGTGCGCGCCGCGTCGTAACCCAGCGCCGCGCCCAAACGAGCTAGTTCATCGAAGCCGCGTTGGTCGACGACGTGAGTTAAACTGTGGCGTAGAGGATTGACGCCGGATCGTCCCGGCGTATCCGGCCGCTGCGCGCCGGCGATGGCATGGCCGGGCATGGTCGCCGTCACGCCGATCAACCCGACCCGGCCACGTTGGGTATCGAGATAGGCTGGGGCGCGCGCCTCGCGCAAATGTCTGCCGGTGCCCGCGTGAGCGATGCTCGCGGCATCCAAATAACCGCAAGTGGCCATGATGCCTTCTTCGCCGTAATCGAAGGCGTGATTGTTGGCTGTCGAAACTAAATTGACCCCCAACCATTTCAAGTCTTCAAGCAGATGCGGCTCCGTCGTCATGTAGGTGCCGCCAGTGATGTTCTGGTGCCCTTCGAGGTATTGATGCACGGCGGTTTCCAGGTTGGCGAAAGTAGCGTCGGCGCCGCTGCAAAGTTCGCGCAGTTTCAAGTAACGCTCCTCGCCGAAGATCGCCAATCGACGCGTCGGCATCACGTCGCCCAGCAACATCATGGAAAAATTGCCCTGCTCGGATTCGTAGAGCATAGGATCCTCAGATAATGTTTTGCCGGCTTAGCGTCGGTTCGTAGAGGAGTTGAATGACGATGCCGTCCGGATCGGCGCAATAGAACGACGCGCTGCCGTCGCGGTGAATCTTGAATGGATGGACGATGGTAACCCCACGCGCAATAAATTCGCTTTCCAATTCCTTCACGCGCTCCACGGTTTCGACGACAAAACCTAAATGATCGAGTTGTTTCTCGACCGCCGTAGCAACGAAAGGTTCGGTGATTTCATGCAGCGCAATATTGTCGCAGCCGGATGACAGATAAACGTTCTGCGCATCCGGCTCCCAGACGATCTCCATGCCAAGTATCTCTCGATAGAATTTCTTCGCGCGCGCCAGATCGCGCACTTTAAGCGCAATGTGGCGCATACCCATTAGTCCAGCGATCCGGCTCATAACCGCACTATAGCATAGTGCCGGCCAATTGTTCTTCAACGCGGCCATGCAGTTACAACGCCGGCGTCCCACCGCGCAAATGCGATATTTCGTGACGGTACGCTAACCAGCGCTGCGCGTTCTCCCTGGCGAATCACGGCGATATATGTTTTATAGATAGCGTTCAATTCGATGGACAGCCATGGCTAAGACAAGAAAAATCGCGCGCACGACTCATCCCCATCTCGGCATCCTGGCCGACATCAGCACGCTGATCAGCCATTCGCATGATTTGCAGGAGACCCTCGACAATATCGTCGCCACGGTGTCCGAACGGATGGAGACCGAAGTTTGCTCGCTTTACATCTTCGATCAAAAGAAAAACCGCCTGACTTTGTGCGCCACGAAGGGCCTCGATCCGGAGTCTGTCGGCAAAGTCACGATGGCGACCGGCGAAGGGCTCACGGGTATGGTGCTCGAACGAATGAAACCCGTCATGGTCCTCGACGCGCTCAAACATCCACGATACAAATATTTTCCGGAAACCCACGAAGAGCATTTCCATTCTTTCCTCGGCGTGCCACTGATCGAAAAGAAACAACCCCTCGGAGTTTTGGTCGTGCAAACTTCCCGGCGGCGGGAATTTTCCCGCGATGAGATTCGTCTGCTGACGACAATCTCGACGCAGGCAGCGAGCATCATCGTGCAAGCGCGCCTCGCCGAAACGCTCAAAAACAAAGAGGAGGAGCAAAAAGAGTTTCAGAAACGCATGAATCAAGCGATGCGCAAGCTGCGTTCCTACGAAGGCAGTCGGCGCGGGCGCACGGCAAAAACCAAACAACACTGGCATGGACGGCTCGACGGACTGGCGGCATCGCCGGGTTTTGGCCGCGGCAAGGCGTTCGTGCTCGAACCGCGCATGGACTTGAGTGCGATACGAAAGAAAAAATCGCGCAAGCCGCGCCATGAAATAGAGCGCTTTCGCGGCGCGGTAGAGCGCGGCATCGATCAAATCGCCGTCGTCAAAAACCGTATGAGCCATATGATTTCCGCTGAGGAAGGAGCGATCTTCGACGTCTACCGTTTGATCCTTGAAGACCCCAAGATCATTCAGCAGATCGAGCACCAGATCTTGCGCGAAGGCTTTATCGCCGAGTATGCGGTGCGCGCCGTCTTCGAACGCTATTTGGCTTCGATTGCAAAGATCGACGATCCCTATCTGCGCGAACGCAGCACCGACGTCAAAGACGCCGCGCAGCGATTGTTGGAAAACCTTTCCGGTGGCGTCGACCAGCAATACGATATTCCCGACGACGCCGTTTTGGTCGCTCAGGATCTATCGCCGGCGGATTTGAGCATGCTCGAAGGCGACAAATTCAAAGGCATCGTATTATCCACCGGCGGCGTGACCTCGCATGCGTCGATCCTGGCAAAATCGTTTGAAATTCCCAGCGTGGTCGCCGTCGAAGGCTTGATGGAAAATGTCCATCAAGGCGATCTGTTGATCGTCGACGGCAATTCGGGCGGCGTGCATGTGAATCCGAATCCCGAAGTCATTCGCGAGTACGATCGGTTAGAACACGATTATGCCGACCTGAACCGCGAGTTGGGCGCGCTCAAAGACTTGCCGGCGGAAACCACCGATGGCCACCGCGTTTCGCTCTACGCCAATATCGGCCTGTTAGGCGATGTTGCCTTCGCCAATCTGCATGGAGCGCAGGGAATTGGCCTTTACCGAACCGAGATTCCGTTCCTATCCCATCGCGACTTTCCCAGCGAAGAGGAACAGTACGCACTGTACAAACGCGTTGTTGAGGGTATGGGCGAAAAACCCGTGACGATCCGCACTCTGGATATCGGTGCGGACAAGTATCCGACCTACATGCGCAGCGTGGCCACCGAGCCAAACCCCTTCTTGGGCTGGCGTTCCATTCGAATTTCCCTTGAGGTCGAAGAGATTTTCAAAACCCAGTTGCGGGCGATTCTCCGGGTCGGCGATTTAGGCCGAGTCAGAATGCTCGTGCCGATGATTTCCAGCCTCGAGGAAATTCAAAAGGTAAAAGAGCTGCTCGGTGAAGCTAAATACGAGCTGACTCGCGATGGCACGCCTTTCGACCGGCAAATGGAATTGGGGATCATGGTAGAAGTTCCCTCGGCGGTTCAATTGGCCGATCGTTTTTTGCGCGAAGTTGACTTTCTCAGCATCGGGACCAATGACCTGATCCAATATTTACTGGCGGTCGACCGCAGCAATCGCAAAGTGGCCAGTCTATACGAACCCCTTCATCCGGCGGTTTTATCGGCGTTGAACTCCACCATCGAAGCCGGTAGGAGAGAAGGAAAACGCGTTGGCATGTGCGGTGAAATGGCCGCCGATCCCCTTTGCGCGCTGGTGCTTTTGGGCATGGGACTGGAAGAGTTCAGCATGGGCTCGCTTTATATCCCGGTGATCAAAAAGGCGTTGCGCTCGACCAGTTACCAGGCCGCTAAAACCGCCGCGCGGATTGTTCTCGAGATGGACACTGTGGGCGAAATTAAGCGCTACCTGTTCGACCAGATTCGCCAACTCGGCATGGTCGAGATCTTGGAGATGTATCGCTGATCCGCAAAACCGACGAGGAAACCTATCGCCCCGTCATGCTCCTGCCCCTTTGCCAGGGCCTTGATTTCGGAAATCCAAAAGGTTATAAATAATTCGAACGATCGTTCGAATTTAGCGAAAGGGTTTCTTATGATCAAGATTTCTACTTTTGATGACTGGGTTGATTATTTCCGCCAGTGGCAAAAAGATATCGGCTACGATCCCACTCTGTTGGGCGACTACCAATTCGAGACCAAACTCGGTGAGATTCATGCGCCGGAAATCGAGTTCGGCGATTTCACCGGGCAACAAAAGTGGCAACGGGTCAGCCAAATCCCCAATCAGTCCATCCGCGATGCGTTGATGAACCTGATCGTCTATCAAGGCGATACGGAATTCGCGTCAGTCGAACAGCAGAAAAACCTGCTCGACACCGCGCCGACGGAATATGACCGCCAGGCGTTGATCCGGGTCAATAGCGAAGAAATGCGCCACGGCTGGCAGATGTGTTATCTGCTGGTGAATTATTTTGGCGATTCGGGAAAACTCGAGGCGCGCAAAATGTTAGAGCGCCGCGCTTTCCGCGGCGACCGCTTGCTCGGCTCATTCAATGCACCTGTGAATAACTGGCTCGACTTTTTCACCTATACAGAGTTCGTCGACCGCGACGGCAAATACCAGCTAACGATGCTCTCGCACTCGGCGTTTGCGCCGCTTGCTGAAAGCGTGACGGCGATGCTCAAGGAAGAATTTTTCCATATGTTCACCGGTCACACCGGACTGACGCGGATCATGCGAGCCGGCAAGATTCCTATTCCAATCGTGCAGAAGTATTTTAATAAATGGCTTTCGACCGCCTATGATCTGTTTGGCACCGATCATTCCTCCTCGGCCCACTGGGCCTACACCTGGGGTTTGAAGGGACGCTATGACGAACATGACGCCAAGGTTCCAGCTCAGAAAGAAAGACTCAATGATCTCGCTCGTGAACATTACATGGCCGAATCGCAGAAACTAATCGATCAGCTCAACCAACTCATTCCAGAAGGGCAAGCCAAACTCAAAGCGCCCGACTTGAAGTTCAACCGCTCCATCGGCGAGCATATCGGCAAGAACCACAGCGTTACCGGCGAGCCACTGTCGCCGGAGGCTTACAAGCAACACTTGCTCGAAGCGTTGCCGACGCCCGAAGACGAACAGATTTTAGCCGACATCATCAAAGGCAAAGACTGGGTGTCTCAAATGCAGGTGAATTGAGCTCGGCGCAGATATGTTGCATATAGTATGGAGACTAATATGTAGCGTTTAAGGAGAAACCGTGAGCCAAGCTTGTCTCGTATGTCAGAACATCGATTGTAAAGCGCGTGGGTCGGAGCCGTTGATGGCGGCGCTGCAAGAAAAACTTGCCGCCAAAGGGCTGACCGATGTCGAAGTGAAATCCTACATGTGCTTCGGCGCCTGCCAGGAAGGCCCCAACATCGTGATCTACCCGGAAAAGAACTGGTACGCTCACGTGAAGCCGGAAGATCTCGACGAGATCGTCGAACACCTCGCCGGCGGACCCCATGTCAAACGTTTGGACACCATCGATTCATCGCTCAAGGAGCTGATCTACCAACTGCTCGACACGGGGGTTTTCTAATTCATGGAAGGGATCCTTTTCCCCCACGCGGTTCCTGAAGGGCACGAGGGATTGAAGGAATACCGCGCCCGCGGCGGTTACGATGCGCTCGCCAAAGCGATTAAAGGCGCGCCCGAAGAAATTGTAAAAATCGTCTCGGATGCCGGCCTGCGCGGCCGCGGCGGCGCGGGATTCCCAACCGGAAAAAAATGGCAATTTACCCGGGAAGCGGCGGAAACGCCGCGCTATCTTGTCTTGAATGGCGGCGAGGACGAACCCGGCAGCAAGAAAGACCGCGTGCTGCTAGAGAACTTACCGCACTTAGTAGTTGAAGGCACGATTCTTTCGGCCTACGCCATCGGCGCAAATAAAGCTTACCTTTACATTAACGCAAGATACGACGTCGCCATCAAAAGCATTACCGATGCGCTCGCTGAAGCAAAAGCCGCAGCTTACTGGGGAGAAAAAGTTCTCGGCAGCGATTTTAATCTCGATATAGAAATCATTTCTGCGCCGCATAATTATGTCGCCGGTGAAGACACCGCGGTGCTGGAAGTGATTGAGGGTCGCAAGCCGTGGCCACGGCAAAAACCGCCGTTCCCCGTGACGGTCGGCCTGTTTGGCAAACCGACCTCGGTAAATAATGTCGAAACCCTTGCCAACGTCGCGCCGATCTTGCTCAAAGGCGCCGAGTGGTACCGGCAATTCGGCACGATTGAGAGTCCCGGCACGATGATTTTTTCCCTCGACGACGACGTCAATCGTCCGGGCGTTTACGAACTGCCGTTCGGCACGCCGCTGCGGTATTTAATCGAAGAATGCGGCGGCGGACTTAAGAGCGGCAAGCCGCTCAAAGCGATTATGCCAGCCGCGCCGTCGTCGGCGTTTTTGCCGCCGGATAAAATCGACACGCCACTCGATCATAACTCCATGCGCGACGCAGGTTCCGCTTTAGGCTGCGGCGTCGTCAAACTCATCAGCCAAGGAACGTGCATTGTCGAAGAAGTTCTCCGCATCGCCGACTTTTTCACCGCGGAATCCTGCGGCCAGTGTCCGGCTTGCCGCATGGAAACCAATGCGCTGTCGATGATGATGAAAAAGGTCCAATCAGGCCAGGGCGGACAGCCGATCCTCGAACAGTTCGGCAAGATTCTCGCGTTTAATAAAGGTAAAGGTTTTTGCAATTTGATCGCCATGCCCGGTCCGCCAATCGAAAGCGCGCTCAAACTCTTCCCAGCCGATTTCGAAGCCCATCTCACGACTGGCAAATGTCCGGTCAATTGAATCGGCAAAAGGCCGATCGATTCCAAAGGGATGTCACGGGACAGCCCTTTTTTATTTTCACGCTCTTAGGTTGACCCTTTCGATTCCGCATTGATAGTATCCAGTTCGATTCGCCGATCGAGGTACAAAGAAGAAGGCATCACAACCTTCGGCCGCATGACGACCCGGCGCGGCGAAAATCCTAAGGAGATAAAATCATGAGACCTGCGTCAATCCGATGGCCGAATGATGCCAAGATCGCCGTCAGCTTTTTTGTCGCGTTTGAAGCCTTTGAAAAGTATTCGCAATACCGTCAAGGCGGCGATAAACCCGACTACGCATCGCTCGCATACGGTGAATACGGCGGTAAAGCCGGCATCTGGCGCATCATGGATGTCTTGGCGCGCAACCGCGTCAAGGGCACCATCGACACCAACGGCCGTATCGCCGAGGACTTTCCCGACGCGCTGAAAGAACTTCACGCGGGCGGACACGAAATCGTCGGTCACGGTTGGGTCAATGACACGGCTCTATCTGCATTGGATGCCGACTCGGAGCGAGCACTCATCCGGCGAACTCTCGACAGCCTGGCAGCGGTAACCGGCAAGCGGCCGGTCGGTTGGGTCAGCCCAGGGCATAGAATCAACGACTACACATTGAGGAATTTCGTTGACGAAGGAATTTTCTGGACTGGCGATTTGCCCGGCCCCGATATCCCGCAGCATCGCATAGTCAATAGCAAGCCGCTGGTCATCATGCCGCGGCTCGACTATGCCAATGATTTGAGCCTGCTGTTTACGCACAAAAATCCGCCGACGGTTTACTTCGAAAGCTTCAAGGCGGCTTTCGATTGTCTTTACGCCGAAGGCCAAGCCGGCGCGCCCAAGCTCATCGATTGTCTGGTCCACGCCCATATCGGCGGCCGACCCAACATCATCGGCGTGTTTGAACAATGTATCCGCTACGCCAAGGGCTTTCCGGAAGTTTGGTTCGCCACCAAAGGTGAGATCGCCAAGCACTATCTCGACCACTACGTTAGTCAATCCTAAGCGAGAGGCAATTATGGCAGCCACTGAAGTCATCGAAACCTATCTAAACGGCCTTAACTCAAAACAGTTACTCTTGAAACTCAGCTGGGAGGATTGGCTCGCCATTGCGCCGCCGTATCCAGTTGGAAATTTCAGCACCCAAGATGTTACTACCCGCTACCGGCGCAACGGCTATGACTGGGACATGCACGGCACTCTTTACGCGCCGGAGCGGGAGCTCGACGGCATACGCGGCTTCGTTTTTTTTCACGGCGGCGCCGCCAGCGAAAAGATCATGGACTTCACGCCCGATGGCCGGCCTGGGCTTGCGCGCGTGCTCGCCGCCCAAGGCTTCAAAGTTTTATCGCTCACCTATCCCGGCCATTATCCGCCGGGCGGGATTTGGGATATTCCCGTCGCCGAACGCATGCCGATTTATCTGCTCGATCGAGAATTGCCGAGGGAGGAAATTCTCGATCGCAATCTCAAATGTACCTTCAACGTCATTCTTCAGGGCGCCGGCCTGCTCACCGATCAACATCTCGCCGGACGCGAAATTATCGGTTTCGGTCACTCGACGGGCGGGCCGATGGCGGCGCACCTGACACGCTTCTCTCAGAAAACCAAAGTGATCGGCATCGTCGGCTTCGGCAGCGGCGGCCCCGACGGTTGGCGCTTGGAGTGGCGTAACCAGACCAGCGCAGAAAAATATGGCGAGAAACCGGTTGACCATGTCTCGCGCCGTTCTCCGGATTCGTTCAAGAATTCGGGTTACGTCGACCCCGAAGACCTGACGCCCTGGGGCGGCGCCGACGACTACATCCGGCTGGCCACACCGCTCCGTTCACAGATGAAAACCAGTCTGTGCGACAATCAGCACAACGCGGCACTGGGAATATTGGAAGAGTATCCCAAGCGTACCGGCCTGCCCCGGGAAGAATATTTCGACCATCTACAAGAACCTGACGCGAGTTGGCTGAAAACCATTCGCGTGCTGCTCGTCGCCGGCGAGAACGACAAAGGCCATTGGGTCAACGGCGGCGCGCCGCTGGAAAATAAGCGCGAGATGTTTATGGGCGCCAAGTACGCCGCGGCCACGCGCGGCGCTCATGTCGTCTTGATCCCACGTTATGGCCATGTCGGCTATGCTGAGCTCCACAACGAAAAAATCGCCTATCTATGGTTGTGGGCCTACAAAGCAGGTTACTTCGATTAAACTCGTGTCGCCTCCAGGAGGAATTATCAATGACGCTTAGAACTCTCAACGGTATTCTACTCGCGATCATCATAACGGCCGCGCATTGGCCGTTGGCAGCACTGAACGCGGCGCAAACTAAAACCCTCGCCGGCGCAGAGCTGGCGCTTTATCAAGGCAAAGATCGCGGTCAAATTTTGCTCGACGGCGCGAAGAAGGAAGGGCAGGTAACTTTTTACACCTCCAACACCTGGATGGCGGGTCACGTGTCCGAGGAGTTTGGTAAGAAATATCCGTTCATCAAAACCAACGTCTGGCGCAGCGACTCCAAAGAGCTGCTCAAACGTTTAACCGATGAGATGGCGGCCGGCCGCTTCATCGCCGACGTGGTCGAAACCAGTCCTGACTATATGGCGCTCTTGGTCGCTGCCAATGGATTTCAAGAAGTGTTTTCTCCCGAGCTCGGTCCCTACGACGACCACGTCAAGTTCAAAGGCAAGAATGGTTATCTTCATTGGACTAGTCGCGAGCTTTACATCAGTTTGGGTTTCAACAGCAAAATCATTCCGCCGGCCGACGCGCCCAAGACGATGAAGGATCTGCTCGATCCTAAATGGAAAGGCAAGATGTCCATCGCGGGCACAACCACCGGCACTCAGTGGATCGGCGCCCTGGTGGAAACTTTTGGCCGTGAGTTTCTCGAAAAAATTGCCGGGCAGGAAATAAACGTGCAGAACATCTCCGGCGCGGCGTTGGCGCAACTCGTGGCTTCTGGCGAGGTGCCTTTGTCACCGACGATTTTCAATTCGAACATCGCCGTCGCCAAGCAAAAAGGCGCGCCTGTGGAGTGGCGCCCCATCGATCCCGTGATCGCGACCACCGGCACTTCGGGAATGGTTGTTAGAGCGCCTAATCCTCACGCCGCGCTGCTCTTCCTCGACTTTCTCCACTCCAAAGAAGGACAACAGACGGTTTTAAAGGGCGGTTTAAGTTCGGCGCGCAGCGACATCGGTTCGCAAGAGCAAAAGTTCAAAAAGGTTTATATCGAAAGTCGCTACCCGCCGGACGAAATGGAGAAGAAATTTAATGAATGGGAAGGATACAAGCGCCGGCTGTTCATCAGCAAGCGCTGACGGGAGATTATGAAAACGCAACTGTGGCCGAATACAACTTGCCTTCGCCTCCTCTCGTCGAGACACCGATACAAACTCGCCAGGATCGCGGTCCTGATCGCTTCATTGCTACCGATAATCATGACACAGAATCTTGGCGCCGCGGCAAGGATTCGCTTGAGCCAATCTAACGTCGGCGTCACCGCCGCGCCCCTGTGGATCGCCACGAGCCAAGGTTTGTTCAAGAAGTACAATCTCGATCTCGAGCCAGTCTATGTGCGTAACAGCACCATTCAGATGATGGCGCTCACCACCAATGAAGTGCAGCTAAGCCATACCGGCGGCGCGCCAACACTGAGCGCTGCGGCCGCGGGACATGATCTGAAAATCGTCGCCACCTTCGGCCAGGGTGTTTATTGGGACATCGTCGCCAAACCAGAAATAAAAAGCATTGAGGAGTTGCGCGGCCGAGACCTTGGCGTTACCAACATCGGCGGCACCACTTGGATCGGCGCGATCTTAGGTTTGGAGCATTTCGGTCTCAGTCCCGAGCGGGATCGCATTCGACTGCAAGGCATCGGCGATCAAACGGTGCTTGTCCAATCACTTAATTCCGGCAGAGTCGACGCGATCTTAGTCGAACCCGCGCTCTCCAGAGAGCTCAAGCGAAAAGGATTTCGCGTCCTGGCCGAGCTGTCGAGCGCCAAACTACCGTTCGCCAGCTCCGGTCTAGTGGTGTCCCGCAGTTACCTGCAGCAGCAGCCGGATGTCGTCGAGAATGTTTTAAAGGTCATGATCGAATCCACCGCGTTTCTGTATAAACCTGCTAACCGAGATATTGTGCTCAGGTTTTTGGCCGAGCGCTTAAAAATCACCGACCCGATTACCGCTAAGGAAACCTTTCAGGATCTCGACAAATTGATCGCCAAGAAGCCATACCCGGACGTGGCTGGACTGAAAAATATTCAGCGGGTAATGCGCTACAACCCGGGCGTCACCAAAGTGAAAGCCGAAGAGCTCGTCGACGAGCGCATTTATCGCAAACTAGAAGAGAGCCAATTTATCGACCGTTTGTACCGGTAGCGACTTTTGTGGAATAACCGATTGTGCGTTGAGAAATTCATCAAGTATTAAAATGACCAGAAAATTTTAATTAACGAATTGTATAAGTCAGTAACTCGCTGGAGGTAAACAAGTGGAACCAACATTTTTCTCATCGGATTCCCACGTCAACGAACCACCTGAAGCTTGGGAACGAATCCCGAAGAATCTGCGCGAGCATGGGCCGCGTTTTGTCCAAGATCCGCCCGGAAAGAAAGGCCTCTACATGGTTTTCGACGGCCACGAGCCCGACCCGGTGGGAATGACGTTTACTGCAGGCAAAGACAAAAGCGGCGGCGCGATTCGCAAGGTCATTGAGAATTTCACTTGGGAAGATTGGCGCGGACCGTGGGACGCCCATGCGCGCCTGGGAGATATGGATCTAGACGGCGTCAAAATGGAAGTGCTCTATCCGAGCATGGCGCGCAATTTTTATAGCCTCAAAGGCGAAGAAACGCCGCTGCAAAAAGCTGGACTCATCGCCTATAACGATTGGCTGCTGGATTATTGCGCCGTAGCACCCAAGCGCTTACTCGCTTTGGGTTTGCTCTCTGCGCTCGATGTCGAATGGTCCTTAGAGGAAATGAAACGCTGCGCCAAGCGCGGCCATAAGGGCGTAGTGTTGCCGTCGGCGTTGCCTGAAGGCATGAGTTATTGTGATCCAGAGTTCGATCCACTGTGGACGCTGGCTCAGGACATGAATTTTCCGATTCACTATCATGTTAACATCGTCCAAGGCCGCGATCGCATGGCGGCGCGGCTTAAAGTTATTACTCCGGTGCAACAGGGCCGCAACGCCGTTAATCGCGCGATTCTCGAGCCGCTGAAACTCACCACCGACCTGGTGTTCGGTGGCGTGTTGGAACGATTTCCCAAGCTCCGCGTTGTGCTCGCTGAGTACGATCTCTCCTGGCTCCATCCGTTCATCAGCAAAATGGACGGCACCCTGCAAAGAGCTCGCTCGGAAGTGCCGGATGGTAAAACCGTCTCTTTGCTTCCCAGTGAACTCATTCGGCGGCAATTGTACATCACATTCCAAGACGATCGCATTGGCGTGCTTGGTACCGAAGTCTTCGACATGGCCGACAATTATATGTGGGCAAGCGACTATCCTCATGGCGGTTCCACCTGGCCGCACTCACCGGAAGTGATAGAGAGCCAGTTCAAAGGAGTTCCAAACCAGATTAAACAGAAGCTGATCTGGGACAACTGCGCCAAGTTCTATAATGTAGCGTAGGACGATTGGCGGGCTCTTCGGCAGTCTCGAACAGGCGCTCTCGTGAGCATACGTGTATTTATAAAACTATCCGCGCTTTTATTGCTGTTGCTCGGCGCTTTCGATGGCTTCGCCGCCGCGTCGTCGACAACCGCCAAACCGTCGTTGACCAAACTGCGCATGAGTCAGTCCGCGGTAAACACCCGTTCCGCGGTGCTGTGGATTGCCAAGGGCCAAGGATTTTTCGCCAGACATGGCCTCGACGTCGAGACGATTTATTTGCGCAGCAGTAACTTGCAGATGACCGCCATGGCCACCGGCGATGTGCAGTTTGGCAGCAGCGGCGGCGCGCCGGTGCTCTCGGCGGTGTCGGGCGGACAGGATTTGAAAATCGTCGCCAGCCCGAGCAATCGACTTTCCTACGATGTCGTCGTCCGTCCCGAGATTAAGGAAGCGAAAGATCTACGCGGCAAACGCTTCGGCGTCACCAACATCGGCGGCACGACTTGGATGGCGGCGATACTCGCCCTCGAACATCTCGGCTTGGATGCCAACCGCGATCATGTTCGCATCAACGCCATTGGCAATCAGACGATTCTTGCGCAAGCCATCGAGGCCGGTAACATCGATGCCACACTGCTCGATCCCTTCCTCAGCCGCCGGATGAAACAGAAGGGGCTGGCGGTTCTCGTCGAGCTCCAGCACGCCAAGATTCCGTTCGTCAACACCAGTCTCGTGGTCAACGGCAACTACCTGCGCGATCGGCCGGATGTCGTCGAGGCAATGCTCAAGGGTTTGCTCGAAGCGCAAGCGTTCATTTCGCTTCCCACCAACCGAAACATCGTGCTGAAAACCATGATGCAGCAAATGAAACTCAACGATCCAATCACGCTGGAAGAGGGCTATCAGGATCTGCTCGTCGGCTTCGAGAGAAAACCCTACGGTAGCGCCGAAGGGCTGCGCAATATCCAGCGCATGATGGGCAGCTTGAATGCCAATGTGAGCCGCGTCAAAGTCGACGATCTTATCGACAACCGTTTCGTTCGCAAGCTCGACGAGAGCGGTTATATCGACGCGCTCTACGGCAAGCGCTAAGACATTTTTTCGAGGTTATTCATGAGCGATTCCTTGCACAAAGCGATCGACGGTTTATCGCGAAAGCTCGCCGAGTTCACGCAAAATTTTCAGCTAACGCAGGCGCCGACGGCGGTAATCAGCAATGCCAAGCTAGCGATACTCGACTGTTTAGGTGTGTCGGTTTTGGCGACCCAGCAAGAGATCGGCGATTGCTTGAACAAATTTGCCAAGGCGAATGTCGGCGCCGGCAACTGCACGGTGTGGGGTATGGAAACTAGAGCCAGCTCTCGTGACGCGGCGTTTCTCAACGGCACCTTGGCGCATGGCCTCGATTACGACGACAGAAATCACTCGACGACTTACACCCTTGCTGCGTCCATCGCGACGGCGGAAAGCACCGAGTCCACGGGGCGACAAGCATTGGAAGCATTCATCATCGGCCGTGAAGTACGCGCGAGTTTGGATCGCATCTTCTCGTCCCGCTCCAGCGGCATCGGCCCGGGCGCGCGCGGCTGGCATTCAAATGGAATACTCGGCCCGATTGCCGCGGCGTGCTCGGCGAGCCGAATCTATCGGTTAAATCCAACGCAAACACTGGCGGCGATCGGTCTGTCGGCCGGCGCCTGCGGCGCGCTCACCCGCGACGGCGGCACCATGGCCAAGCCGTTTCGCTGTGGCCACGCCGCCGCTACCGGCGTGACAACGGCGTTACTCGCGCAGGCAGGATTTTCCAGCGACGACACCGTGCTCGAAGGCCGCTATGGGCTATTAGAAGCGGTCGGGCCTTTGAGTGATGAAATTCTCGAATCCCTCGGTAAGAACCTCGGCGTCGAGTGGGATCTCGCTCACAGTTTGCGGATCAAACCCTTTGCCTCCTGCACGGCAACCCATAGCGGGCTGGAAGCCATGCTGCGTTTGCGCCAACGGGAAAAAATCACCGCGGACGACGTCGACGCCATCGAATGCGATTTACGCCCTTATCCGCTGGTGCGCGCGCGGCCAAGCCGCGGCTACGAAGGCCGCTTCAGCATGCCTTTCTGCCTGGCGATGACTCTGGTCCACGGCACGGTCAAGCCGGACGATTTTGTCAACGAACGATTGGCAGATCCGCGCATACAAAACTTGATTCAACGCACCAGTCACAGCAATGAAGAAATACTGACAGTGATTTTGAAAAACGGCAAAAGATTCTCCGAACCGTTCCAACCGATTGCCAATCTCACCGAATGGCCGCCGGTTCGCGAAAAATTCATGCAGTCTGTAAGCAGCGCATTCTCGCAACCGCGGGCCGACCAGATCGTCGACCGCGTCAGTCACCTGGAAGAACTGCCCACCGTCCGCCAGTTGACCCAGTTGCTGCAAGCCGGCGGGCCTGTGTAATCATGAGATTTGACTCTCGACGAATAATAGAATCGAGAAACACGGAGGACAGAATGGCTCTGAACTCGAATCGTTCGGCTCTTTTCATTTTGTGTCATTTCGTCATTGTGTTTTTCTCTGGCAATGTAAATGGCGCTGTCGCTAACTGGTATGACGCAGCCAAGGGCGAAAAACAGGCGCTCTGGTACACCTCGCTCAACGTCGAGGATAGCGAAAAACTTATCGCCGCGTTCACGAAGAAATATCCCGGCGTCGAGGTAACGGTTAATCGTCAGAGCGCCAATAGCGTACTGCAAAAGGTCATGACCGAGCGTCGCTCCGGCAAAGACATCGCCGACGTCGTCATGGTGGGCGCCGAGTATCTCGATCTGCTGCAAGGCCGCGGCTATTTCCAGAAATACAGCTCGCCGGAATCAAAACCCGAGAAAGGCGAATTTTGGACCGCCACGTATATGAGCGTGCACAGCATCGCCTTTAACAAAAACCTCGTCGGCGCCGACGTCGCGCCGCGCCGCTATCAGGACCTGCTCCACGAACGCTGGCGCGGCAAGCTTGCCGTCAACCTCGGCAATCCGACCTGGATCTATTCCATGATGGAATTTTTCGGCAACGAGAACGGCATAAGCTTTCTCAAGAAATTGGCCGCGACAGGACCACGCGCCTACCGCGGCACCACCCAGCTCATGCAGAGCGTGATCGCCGGCGACGCGGAAGTCGGCATCGCCCTCAATCACGATGGGGTAATCGCATTTATCAACAAGGGAGCGCCGGTAGCGTTGTCAGCGGTCCAAGACCCGGTGTATGCGGATGTGCACGGCATTGCCATCTTGGGAAATGCCCAACATCCCAATGCAGCGCGGTTGTTAGTCGATTTCGTCGTCTCGAAGGAAGGCCAAACGATACTGGCTGGTCTGGATAAATTTACAGTGCGAAATGATGTAGCGACAAAACTGCAAATCGATCGCAAGACTCTTCGAATCGTTGGCCCGGAAGCGCGCGCCAAGGTCGAAGAATACGACAAGATGATGGTCGATCTATTTACCAAATAGGCTGAGCAAGGAGGCGCGACCATGAAAACTTCGGCGCAAGTAAGCATCATAATTATGGCGGGAGCGCTGGTTTGCTTCCTCGGCAACACAGGACCTGCAAGCGCCGGCTACGAGGAAGCGAAAAAAGAAGGCTCAGCGGTTCTTTACACCTCACTCAATTTAGAAGATTCACAACCGTTGGTCGATGCTTTTTCCGCTAAATATCCCGGCATCAGAGTGGAAGTAAACCGGCAAGGAAGCTCGACACTGGTTACCAAGATCTTGACGGAACGGCGAGTGGGCAAGCGGGACAATGCCGATCTCGTTCTCACCGGCGCCGATTCTCTCGACCTCATGCTCATGGAAACGCCTACCATTTTTCAAAAATATAGCTCGCCGGAACGTCCGCCCGAGGATCGCGGGTTTTACAGCGGTGTTTACTTTACGATTCTGACGATTGCCTATAATAGCCGCATGGTCACCGGGGCCGATGTCCCCAAACGTTACAACGACCTGCTGCGCGATCGGTGGAAAGGCAAAGCTGCTATCAATTTGAACAACTACGGATGGATCTATGCGATGCTGGATTTCTTCGGAGCTGAGAAGGGAATGGATTTTTTGCGCAAATTTGCCGGACTCAATCCCCGTCCAGGGCGTGGAACGACATTGATGGTTCAACAGTGGCTCGGCAGCGGAGAAGTGGAGATCGCTTTGCCGCTGAACCATGACGGCATCAAGAGTTTCACTGAGAAAGGACTTTCAGTTGAATGGGCTCGTCTCGAAGATCCGCTTTACGCGGACATTCAAACCATTGGGATTTTAGGAATGGCGCCACATCCTAACGCTGCTCGGCTCCTGGTCGATTATGTTTTGTCCAAGGAAGGGCAAACGGTCATGGCCAAATCCGGCAAGTCGGTGATGCGAGACGACATTTCCATAAAGGACGGCATCGATCGTAAGAAACTGCTCTTCTTGTCGGCCCAAGCGCGCACGGGTGCCGACAAATATCAAAAAATCATGAACGAGATTTATAGTAAATGACGCCGCGTAATAATAATTTGCAAATCTTCTGAAACAAGGAGTGGCGATGGAAACACAAGCCCAGCAAGCGATCGAAAAAACACGCCAGGCACTCAAAGCTAAGATTCAGATTTACGACATGGATGCCCACGTCATCGAATCCGACGACGACCTACGCCCGCTCATGCCGGAGCCTTTTCGCAATAAACAGGGGCCGCTGCTCGGCATGGATGAATGGCATGTGCGGGTGCGGCGCCGGCCGCGCGCACCCGGCGATCTGGAGAAACGTTTATCGGTGATGAAAGACGAGGGAATCGTTTACTCGTTGCTCTTTCCCAGCCGCGCGATGGACGTCGGGACGCAACGGGACAAGCAGTTCGCAGGGGCGTTTTGCCGCGCTTACAACGATTCTATCGGCGGGCTTTGCCGTGAAGCTGGACAGCTCAAGGCCGTCGCCCTGCTGCCATTTCAAGACGTCCCGGCCGCCGTCGCTGAGCTTAAACGAGCCGTCACCCAGCTTGGGCTTAGCGGCGTCGTGCTCTCGTCATTCGGCCTCAAAGAGCACATCGGCTCGACGACGTTCTGGCCAATCTACGAAGAGATGGAACGGCTCAATGTTCCATTGATGATACATGCTTCGATTCAAGGCCCGACGGGAGACCGGCGCGCCGATAGTTTTCTCTTGCAGCATACGGTTGGGCGGCCGGTCGCTACCTTGTACGATTGCGCGGCGTTGATCTACGGCGGAGTCGTCGAGAAATTCCCGCGTTTGCGCGTCGCATTTTTGGAAAACCGCGTCGCCTGGGTGCCCTATTGGATGGATTTTCTCGACGCCAAATGGGAGAAACGCCGTGGCGATGCGCCGCTGTTGAAAAGAAAACCGAGCGCTTACATGACCGGTGGAAATTTTTTCTACTCGGCCGAGCCCGAAGAAAAAGCGCTGCCCCATGTGCTTGACAGGATCGGCGATGATTTGATTGTTTTTGCCACGGATTATCCCCATAGCGGTTCGGCCTTCACCGCCGATTTGCTCGACCGCACCGACATCTCGGAGGAGGCCAAAAGCAAAATCCTGCACGACAACGGCAAACGCTTGTTCGGCTGGAACTAACAGAACGGCGCAGTAAAAAAGCGAGCGAGCTTTACGGAGATTGAACATGGCGAATTTTTCAGTGATCGACGCGGATGTGCATTTAATTCAAAAAACCGACGACTCCGACGTGCGCCCGTTCATGGGCGTCCCTTACAGCGATCAATCCGGTTCGCTGCTACCGACCACCGGTTGGGACCCCAGCGAATATGGCCGGATCAAGCCGGACGATTGGACGATCGATCGCTATCATCGGGCCATGGATCAAGAAGGTGTCGACCTTTCGGTCCTGTTCCCAACGCGCGCATTGTTACTGAGCCAAGTGCCACGGCATGGTTCGCCCACGGGTTATTCGGCGCGCGCCCGCGATGAAAACCTTGTGACCGCATATTGTCGCGGCTACAACGATTACGCCGCAAATCTCTGCAAAGACAATTCTCGTCTTAGAGCTGCCGCTGTGGTTCCGTTTCAAAACGTTGAGGCTGCGGTCGCTGAGACAAAGCGTGCGGTAACCGAGCTTGGCTTGGTCGGCATAGCGCTTTCGTCCTTAGGACTTGCCGAGCATGTCGGCGCGCCGACTTACTGGCCGATCTATCAAGAAATGGAACGGCTCAACGTGCCCCTTTTGGTGCACAATCTTTCCTACCAAGGTCCGGGACAAGATCTGCGCGCCGATACTTTCCTTTTTCAAGATACGGTGGGCGGTTCAATGGAAACTTTTCATACCTGCGCCGCGTTGATGTATGGCGGGATTCCCGAGAAATTTCCCAAGCTGCGCATCGCTGTTTTTGGCGCCGGCGTCGGTTGGGTGCCTTTTCTCATGGAGCGCATGGATAAAGACTTCGAAGGGAAACACGACGAAGAAGCACCGTTCCTGCAAAAGCCGCCGAGTCGACATCTTTGCGGCGGCAATTGGTACTTCGCCAGCACCTACGACGAGCAGTCGCTCGCTTACGTTTTAGAAACCATCGGCGAGAATCAGATCTTCTTTGGCTCGGCCTATCCCGAAACCGACAGCCCGTTGCCCGGCGCGGTGGCGAATTTGCGGCGACGCAAAGATATTTCCGAGCAAGCCAAGAACAAAATCTTAGCGGAAAACGCGAAAACACTTTTTGGCTGGTCTTAGCGATTATTTCGGAAGTCTGAATAGAATCAAAATATTTTGCGGCAAATTGCGCTGCCGCCGGATCAACATTCGCATGGCTAGCACAAACGGATTCTCAAAAAGACTCGCCGAGTTCTCAGTCGGAATGGCGCTGGATCAGATTCCAGCCCGCGTCGTTGCCAATGCCAAACTGGCAATTCTCGACTGTCTGGGCGTGTCGGTGCTTGCGACACGGTATGAACTGGCAAAAAAACTGTTTCGCCTGGCCGAACAAGACTCGTGGCGCGGCCCGTGTCAGGTATGGGGATCGCACATTTCAGCCAGCGCGCGCGATGCCGCCTTTGCCAACGCAACGCTGGCGCATGCTCTCGATTACGACGATGGCGGTCATGTCACGACGTTTATTCTAGCCGCGGCCACCGCGATGGCCGAACGTGAACGCGCCTCGGGGGCGGAACTTCTCACAGCGTTCATCGCCGGCCGTGAGGTGCGCATGTCCATGGACGCGCTTTTCTCGAACCGCTTCGAAGGCAGCGGACCGGGCGCGCGGGGCTGGCACGCCAATGGAATTCTCGGTCCCGTGGCCGCCGCCTGCGCCGCCAGCAAGCTTGTGAAATCGGACTTGAGGCAGACCCTCAACGCTATCGGCATCGCCGCCGGGTCCTGCGGCGCCCTCGGCCGCGATGGCGGCACCATGGCGAAGCCTTTGAGAGCCGGGCAAGCCGCCGCATCGGGCGTAACCGCTGCCCTCCTCGCTCACGATGGCTGCACCGGTGACACCGAAGCATTAGAAGGCGCGCACGGTCTCTTTTCCGCTCTCGGCCCGCTCGATGAAAGTATGCTGGGAAATTTGGGGCAGACACTAGGTCGAGAATTTGACTGGGAAAGTAAAGACGTCAAAGTCAAAAGATATCCGGCAGCCGCTGCGACGCACGCTCCCGTCGAGGCGATGCTACGCTTGCTCTCCAAGCGACCACTCGTTGCCAAAGACATCGCGGCGATCGAATGTCACCTTAAGCCCTACCCGCTTCTCCGACTATCACCTCGAAGCGGCGACGAGGGCCGATTCAGCATGGCTTACTGTCTCGCCGTTGCCGTGGCTTGCGGCCGCCTCACGCCAGACGATTTTTCTCCAGCGCCAGCCGGCGACGAAAGAATCGTCGACCTCATCGCCAAAGTTCGCCACCATGATGACGCAAAATCATTGACGGTCACATTAAGCAACGGCGAAAAAATTTCCGAACCGATTTTGCCGGTGATTGATCTTCACGGTTGGGATCAAGTCGTCACGAAGTTCGATCAGTGCACCGGCGAGCAATTAACAAAAACTCAGCGCTCGGCAATCGTCGATATGGTAGCTCAGTTGGAGAAGCTTTCCTCGGTGCGTTCTCTTACTGAAGCGTTGCAGCCACGCTCTAAGTAGAAACCATCGCGTCAGCTCCGAAGCTGCGGTCGCGAACGGAAAGGAGAATTAACGATGACGGTCTTGGCAAAAATCCGTTGGTCTAAACTCCTCGCCGCCTTTGTTGTTTGCCTCGCTTTGATCCCAGCATTCAAAGTGTTGGCACAGAGCAAGGGCAAAACAGTCTTTATCGCCCACGGCGTCGATCTCGAATCGATCAATCCCTACTGGCACAATACCACGGCAAATTACGCCGTCTGGCGTCACTTCCTCGAGCCTCTGGCCGAATATGATTTCGCCCAAAAGAAATATGTGGGAGTGTTGGCGGAATCATGGACCGGCAACGAAAAAGGTTGGACGTTCAAGCTGCAAAAAAACGTAAAGTTTCACAACGGCGCCGAGATGACCGCAGCCGATGTGATTTACAGCCTCAAGAGATCCATGGATCCCAAGTTCAGCCGCCAGCTCACGCTCGCTAGAGCGATCCAATCCATGCAGGCGCCTGACCCTTACACGGTGGTCGTGACCACGGCGAAACCCGTGGTCTCGTTCCTCGACTATCTCGACAACGCTTACATCTTGAGCGAAGCGGCGGCCAAAGAATCCGGCGATGAAGCAACTTTGGGTAGAAAGCCGATCGGCACCGGGCCGTTTAAGTTCGTCGAATGGGTGCGCGGCGACCGAGTCGTCGCCGAGAAAAACCCGCAATACTGGCGCGGCGCGCCTAAGCTCGACCGCATCATTTGGAAACCGGTTGCCGAAGATGCGGCGCGGTTGGCTCTTTTGGAATCGGGTCAAGCGGATTTGATCGCCAACGTGCCGCCGCACGAAACCCATCGCTTCAAAAACCAGCCGGCGCTGCGCAGCGAAGAAGCAAGAAGCGCGCGGATTATATTCTTGTTGCTCGATCCGGCGCATAAACCCCTCGACAACAAACTGGTGCGCCAAGCGATCCACTACGCCCTCGATAAGGATGCCATCATTAAATACGTCCTGGACGGTAAAGCCTATCGTCTCGACGGTATCTTGGGTCCGCATGGTTTCGGTGAAGACTCTAACGTTCAAGCCTTTCTCTTACAATCCGCAAAAGGCGCGGGAGTTGCTGACCGCAGCCGGTTTTGCCGGCGGATTTGAAATTGACTTTCTCACCTCCACCGGTCGTTACACCAAGGATCGCGAAGTCGCTCAAGCGATCGCCGGCCAGTTGGCCAAGGTCGGCATCAAAGCGCGTCTGCACACTCCCGAATGGGGCGTGTTCAACGATCTGCATCGAGCCGGCAAGTGTCCGATCTGTTTTAGAGGCCGAGGAACCGTGGTCGATCCCGATGATTTCTTCAACGAGTATTTCGAGTCCGGAGTTTCCAAACGACTTTCCTACTCAAATCCGAATTTCGACCGCCTGCTGCAGCAACAACGCCAGATCTTCGATGTCGAGAAACGCCAGCAGGTTCTCCAAGCGGCGATGAAAATTCTACTCGATGACGCACCGATCGTGCCGCTGTATAACCCCATCGACATTTACGGAGCCAAGCGGCGCCTTATCTGGAAACCTTCGCCGAAGGATTACATCAACGTCGCCGACGCCGACCTGGCGGAAAAGTAACCGAAGGAAAGGGGTTGTTATGGCGAAATCCATGATCCCCGGTGGCCAATTGGCAGCGCTGCACGCCGCCTTGGACAAGATTCGAGTCGCGCCCGCGTATCAAGCCGGCAAATGGTTCGTCGGCCCGCTAAACTTTGCGCCCGACGTGCGTGGCGCGATGAACCTACCCGCCCGGGTTGAGATTTGCGATGTCACGCTGCGCGAGGCTTCGCAGGCCTACTTTGGCGAACGCGAATACCTCGCCCTAGCGCGCGCGTTGGATGAAGCGGGCGTCACGGTGATCCAGTTTCTCGCACCGAAGAGCACCGAGGAAAGTGGCCAGGCGATAAAAGTTTTGAGCCAGCTGAATAAGCTGAAACTCAGAGCGAAGCTACAACTCTACGGCGTCAGCTCACCATCGCAGATGGATTTGGCGCGAGATCATGGCGTCGAAATTATCTCCTACACGATTTTTCCTTTGCCGGAATGGCAACCGATCTACGCGGCGTCGAGGAAGGGCGCTGACATGAGCAATGCGGCGGCATCATCAGCTGCTCCAGACAGCGAAGCCAAGCTGATGGATTACGTCGAAGCGACCGCGGCGGCGATCAAAAAACGCGGCATGAAGGCGCGCCCCATCGCCAATTTCTTCTCCCTGGCGTCCATCGACTTTCTCCGCAACCTCGCCCGCACTTGCGAACGAATCGGCGTCTATGCGCTCAACTTCGTCGATGCCGCGGGCAGCATGGGGCCGGCCGCTTGCCGCTACGTCATCGGCGAAGCAAAAAAAGCGGCTCCCGGTTTGACCCTCGGTATGCACACGCACAACGACTTGGGCCTGGCGACGGCCAACGCTCTGGCCGGCGTCGAGGCCGGCGCCGCGCAAGTCGATGTGACGATCAACGGAGTTGGCGCGAGAGCCGGCAACGCGACGATGGCGGAAGTGGTGGTCGCACTGGAGTCGCTTTATGGCGTCGCCACGGGCATCGACCTGAGCAAACTGACCGGCCTATCGAAACTATTCGAAGAGTTATCCAGCTGGCCGACACCCAAGGACAAAGCGCTGGTCGGCGATTACGCTTTCACCGATGCCAGCGACACCCACAGTTTTCTCATGCAAGCCGATCCGTTATTGTTCGCGCCGGTCACACCTCAATCAGTCGGCAACCAAAGGCGGAGCCATCTCGACTTAAAATCTGGCGTCAACACGCTCCGAATGCGTCTTAAGGAAATCGGTCTCGAGGTTTCGGAAGAAAGGCTGCCGCAACTTTGGCGGCGTATTCAAAAAGAGTTAGAGCACAAACGCAGAGCTCTCAGCGAGGCGGAAATCCGCGACTGCGTTAACGCGATGCAGGCTTGATATCAACTCCTCCGATCGGAGGCTTAAAGCAATGGCCAAAATACTCATCACCGGCGCCAATGGTTTTATCGGCTCGCATGTGAGCAAACATATGGAGTCGCTTGGCCACCAGATTGTGCCCATCGACGTTGTGCCGCGCTCGCCAGACCTCTCGCTGCTAGGAATAAGATCGACCAGCCACATCATGAACGTCACCGACGCCAATGCGTTTCGCGCGCTCTGTGAAAAGGAACGACCGACCCATATTTTTCACGCCGCCCATCCGCCGCGTGACGAGACGCCAACAGTGCTCAATTACTGTTACCACGCCATGACAAATATTCTGGAAGCAGCCAAGGATTTAAAAATCCAGCGCGTCGTCTACTCCAGCTCGGCGTCCATTTACGGCCAGTTGAGCAAGCCGGACGGTAGCCTCGTCAAGGAAGACGACGCGGTGACGATCTATCCAACTTATTTCTACCGCGCCGCAAAAACAGTTTCCGAATGGATGGGCAATTTCTACAAGGAAAAACACGGCGTCGATTTCGTCGCCTTGCGCTATTCATCGGTGTACGGGCCGGGACTATATCGCAGCATTCCGCTGGAGCTGAAGAAAGGCATCCTCGGACAGCCTTGCCGGCCGTTTCTCACGCGCCCGCTGGACGATTTGATTTACATCGACGATGTCGCCGACGCCGTCAGCCGCGCGCTGTTTACGGAAAAGCCGCTCAGCCGCGCTTACAACATCGGTTTAGACAAAGCGTACGTTAGCGAAGATTTGCAGCGTGCGATCCAGAAAGCTTTGCCTGATTTAAATTTCGCAATCGGCGAGCATCCCAACGCCGCCGAAGTCGCGCCGCACCGATTACGTAGCCCGCTGGATATTTCGCTGGCGAAAAAAGAGCTCGGCTGGACACCGAAGATTTATCTGGAAGAAGGCATCGCGCGGCTCGCTCAGTGGCTGCAAAACCACCGAGCGAGCCTGCGCTTATGAAGGTGAGACTTCTTACTGCTACGCGGTTCTTTCCAACAACCGCGGCCCGTAGAGCCGCACCGCGTTGTCCCAGAGAATTTTGCGTTTGCTATCGTCCGAAATCGGCTGCGCGCCGAACCAGGGCAGCACCTTATCCGGATCGGGCGCGTCGGGATGCGGGTAATCGGTGTTCCACACCAGATTGTCGTCGCCCATGAATTTGACGATGTCATCTAGACCTGGCTCGTCGGGATCCGCGGAAATTACACATTGGCGCTTCACGTACTCGCTCGGTTTCATCGGCAAACCCGCCCCGAGAATGAGCCGGCGGCCATGGGAGTGATCGTCCATGCGCGGCAGCCAGAAATTCACCCAGCCCGCGTTTGACTCTAAAATGCCAAGGCGAAGTTTCGGGAAGCGTTCCAACACGCCGCCGAATATGAAGTGCGCCAGGGTCACCATGTTATCCATCGGAAAACCAATAATATGGTCGAGCGCGCTGAACGTCCCGCCGGCGCGCAGCTCGCGGAACGGCGCCGCGCGCAAATGACGCGATTCGCCGTGGACCGAAATTGGAAAATCTAGATCGCTGGCCAACTGCCACAAAGCATCGTATTCCGGTTCGTGCAGCCACTTACCTTTGGGCAACAGCGGATTGCGCGTCGAGACCGCGCCGAGTTTCTCCACCGCGCGGCGCGCTTCGGCAACCATCGCATTGGTATCGCCGGCCGGCAGCGTGGCGGTAAACTTGATGCGCGCGGGGTTAGTGCTGGCATAGTCACGGCACCAGTTGTGATATGCGCGCGCCATTGCCGCACCCACTTCGGCATCTTTGAGCGCGGCTTCCATGACGCGGTTGCCGTTAGTAGACAGGATGACTTGAATGTCCCAGCCGTAATGATCCATGTCTTTCAGACGAATCTCCGGCGACCACCATTGATCGTAGGCGGTGCCGTACTTTTCGGCCATCCATTGATCGTGATGGGCGGGAATATTTCCTCCCGAATCGAGTGCAGGGAATATCTTGCCGTCGGGAGCATAGACGAAAAAATTGCGCTGCATGCCGATAACTTTGGGTACCCGGTCCTTGTACGCCGGCTCTAAATAGCGATCCCACATGTCCTTGGGCTCGTGGTGATGCGCGTCCGAGTCGATAACTTTAAATCCGTTCCACATGCTTACCTCCTGAAAATCTTTCGGTATGGGTTTAACGGCCGCAGCCGAATTTAGTTTACAGCGCGCTTAATCTTTGCGCGCCGGCACACTCGCGAGCGTCCGATCGATCCGTTCGCCGATCTGTTCCGCGAGCTTGAACGTCTTGGCATCCTCCGAGCCTTTTCCTTCGGCGAAATACTTAGCGGTTTCTCTTTGGGTCTTAAGGAAGGGCGTTGCCTTGTCGAGAAATTCGTCGCTATACTTGGCCCGCCGCGCAACCTTGAAGCGCACCAGCGAAATTACCTTGCTCATCGCCGCGCTGCCGCAATGCGCGCAATTTACAGTCTCATCACTGGAATCGATGTGCCGAATCAGCGCCTCGGTTATTGATCCACACTTTTTACAGCGAAATTCGTATAAAGGCATGATTGAGTTAGGCGATCCCGCCATTAGCGACAAAATTAGCTGTGGTTAGACTATTAGACAAACGCACGCTATGTCAACGCGCGCAGCGTTAAAGCCCGCAACATCTTGCTCTTTGGTATCTCAAACGTGTCGTTCAGTTTCTGATTGACAGTTAGAACCGCAATCCATAGATTCCCGGCTATCGGGAAAGTTGTCTGCGGAGGTGACTATGTCTTGGTTGCGATTCCTTCGGCGCGTCAGCGTATCGCTCGGCTTCTTCCTTTCGCTCTTCGTCGCAAACAACGCGCGCGCCGCCAACGCGCCGATGACTTCGGCCCAGGTAGCGCTCTATCAAAACGCCGACCGGGAGAAAATTCTTATCGAAGGCGCCAAGCGCGAAGGTCAATTCACGCTTTACACCTCGCACACCTGGTTCAAGACTTTCGTCAAGGAGTTTGAAAAGAAATATCCGTTTATCAGAGCCTCCGAGTGGCGCAACGATTCCAAAAACGTCATTCGCAAGGTCATCGAGGAAGTAAAAGCCGGGCGGGTTCTCGCCGACGTGGTGGAAACGACGGCTGATGGCTTGGGCGTATTGAAGCGGGAAGGATTGTTCCAGGAGTATTTCTCGCCCGAAGCGCGCCACTATCCAAACGATCTCAAACCTAGAGGCAAGAACGGTTTTTTTACCTGCCGAACCGGGAAACCTACAACAGCTTGGGCTTCAACAACCAGTTGATCCCGTCGGCGAGCGCGCCGCGCGGCCTCAAGGATTTGCTCGATCCCAAATGGAAAGGCAAGATGGCGATCACCAACACGACGACCGGCGCGCGTTGGCTCGGCAACGCCCTCGAGTCGCTCGGACGCGAATTTCTAGACAAGCTTGCCGATCAGGATGTGAGCGTGCAAGACATGGCGCCCGCGGCTTTGATCAATCTGGTCGTGTCCGGCGAGGTTCCGCTATCGCCGACGATCTTCGACGCCAACGTTACCCTCGCCAAGCAGAAAGGCGCGCCGGTGGAATGGCGGCCCTTGGAGCCGGTGGTCACCACGGTCGGCTCCGCGGCGCTGCTAAACAAGTCTTCAAACCCGCACAGCGCGCTTCTGTTCATCGATTTTCTCTTGTCCAAGGAAGGTCAGCAACTGATCATGAAAGGCGGCCTGTGGTCGCCACGCGAAGACATTGGCTCTTTGGATCAAAAGTTTAAGAAAAACTATCTCGATGAAAAGTATTCGTCCGAGGAGATGGAAGTGAAACTCGGCCAGTGGGAAACGCTACTGCGCCAGCTGTTTATCCGCAAGCGTTAAGGCAAATCGAGACCAATCAACTGCTCAGTTTGGCCCGCCAAGGAGTTTTCAAAGGAGAAAAACCATGTCGTTTATCCCCAGCCAATGGGTAATCACAGCTCTCGCGGCTTTGATCCTATGTATAGCGAGAAGCGTAAGCGTGTTGGCCGCCAGCGCGCCCATGTCGATTTCACAACTCGCGCTCTATCAGGGCGCCGATCGGGAAAAAATTCTTATCGAAGGCGCCAAGAAAGAAGGCGCCTTCACGCACTACGGCTCGCATACTTGGTATCGCACCATGGCCAAGGCGTTCGAAGGCAAATATCCGTTCGTCAAAGTGACCGAATATCGAACGGACGGGCGAACTTTGATTAAACGGGCGCTGGAAGAAATTCGCGCCGGCCAGTATATCGCCGACATAATTGCCACCACCGGCGAGCAGATGGACCTGATGAAACGCGAGGGGGTATTTCTGGAGCATCACGTTCCCGAAGCCCGCAACTTTCCGGAAGAGGTCAAGAACAAAGGCAAGAATGGTTTTTTCTTCATCGGCCACTACGAGACTTATGCGAGTCTGGGATTCAACACGACGCTAATTCCACCGGCGGAAGCGCCCAAGACCATGCTCGATCTGTTGAATCCAAAGTGGAAAGGCAAGATGTCCATCGTCAACACGACCACGGGAACCCGTTGGATCGGCAGCACGCTGGATAATTTTGGCCGGGAATATCTTGAAAAAATTGCCGAGCAAGATGTGAAGGTGCAAAATATGGCCGGCGCCGCCTTGGCCGGTTTGGTAGTTTCCGGCGAAGTGCCGCTCTCGCCGACGATCTTCGATGCCAACATCACCCAAGCCAAACAAAAAGGCGCGCCGGTGGATTGGCGTCCTCTGGAGCCTGTCGTAACCACGGTCGCTTATTCCGCGCTAACACTCAAAGCGCCCCATCCCCACGCCGCTCTGTTGTACCTCGACTGGCTCCATTCCAAAGAAGGCCAGCAGATGATCATGAAGGGCGGCCTATGGTCGCCGCGCGAAGACGTCGGCTCGGTGTCGCAGAAATTTAAGAAATCCTACATCGACGAAAAATACGGCGTCGAAGAAGCCGAGAAAAAATACGCCGAGTGGGACAAGCTGATGCAGCAGCTGTTTATCAGACGGAAATAATTCTCCGGGAGATGAACGGCATACCCGCGCCATCTCCGTGTTTTAGCCTTTGGCCGGCGCCTCATGCACCCTGCGCAGGAGCGGCGCGGCCGCCGGCGAAATCATGAACTTGATCAGCGCCTGTGCAGCTTCCCGCTCCTTAGAAACAGTCAGCACACCGACGCTGCCTGGACAAGGTATGTTCACGGATCCGGGCACGGGCCCGACAAAATCGGTCCCCGGCGCACCCACCATGATGTTGCTCTGCTGAATGCCGAGCTCGAAATCGCCGCGCGCCAGGAAGAAAGTGACCGGGCCGGTGCCGCCGCCGGTGAGAACGATCTTTGGCTTCAGCTGCTCGGTCAGGCCGAGCTGCGCGATTCCCTGCGCGACATGGCGGCCGCTGCAGCCGCGCGAATAGCCGATCGACTTCGCCGCTAACAATGTCTTCGTGTATGCCTCGACCGTGCTGATGTCGGGCTTGGGCGCGCCGGCGCGCACCGAGACGCCGAGATCGGCGAGCATGAAGGGCGTAGCGGTGCCCGCCACGAGTTGACCTTTCTTGAGCAACTCCTCCATCATCGGCGGGTTGCCCGTGATCAAATCCGCAGCACCGTTGCTAAGTCTCTGCTCCAGCGCCTTGCCCTCATCCTGAAGGACCGTCACCTTGTGCCCGCTCGCGCGCGCGAAGGCGGCGGCGAGCTCGTTCACTCCGGGCAGATTGCCCTGGCTGGCCAAGACAATGAGATCAGCCGCGTGCGACATGGCACCCCCCGCTATGCTGGCGATCATGACTGTAATGGTTCGCGCCCAGAACTTCATGACAACCTCCCTAGCGGCATGTATCTGTAGGGAAAATCTAAACACTGCTGTTTCGCTGACCGGAGCTATATTCACGAACCGGAGATTCGTCAAGAGCACGAGTGTTAAGTGAAAACTAGGTTTCGCTTCGGTTAAATCTTGAGTCGAATAAATCTGCCCGGTCGCCACCGGCAACTAAATCAACTGTGTAGTGTTGCTCATCAATAGTAGTCATGATAAAGGCAGAGGCTTCGGTGACTTGGAAAATAGCGGTGAGAAAAAGGAACATAGCATGAAAGCAAGATTTTTTTGCTTAGGTTTGTTGGCGGGCGTGTTTGCGATTTTAGTGCAATGGGCCGTGGCGAATGCGGCTCACCATTACACGAAACTGAATCGTTCAATCTCTGACTACCGCGCAAGTCACATTCCAAGTCACTACTGGTGAGGAATGGCCAATGTCACGCACCACCAACGATCCACCGCGTCATGAATTCAACGACTATTCTCGACGACACTTAGATTCAATCATTTCAATACCGCGCTGGGAACCCTTACCGGAGTAACCATCACGCTCACGTCAGACTACGATGTCACTGTCACTGTGAGCGCACGAGACCACTAGTCCGAGATGAACGTCACTTTTTTCGCCGAGACGACAAGCCCCTTTGGTCATAAGCTGACTGGCAGCGTTTAATTTCGGCTCTGCTGTCGACGCTGCCATCGCAGCCATTCAGTGCCACTGCGTCGTCAACGCCCCACCCGACGATGATGACATGTGTGATAGTGGTTCCCAAATAGAGCAATAACAACGTCTTCAATGGCACTGCTAGTCTGGCGCGCGATGCTGGCTTCTTTTAGCGGCTCCGGCACATTCAACCTGACCGCTACACTTTCGAGCGCTCTGGCTCCGCGAGTTGACCCGGATAACGAGACCAACCCTAATGGGTTTGCCGATAACTCGACCTTCGACGGCACCCTTACCCACAACTGGGCCGGCAATGTCAAAGTGGAATATACTTACGATCCCTTCACGACACCGGTTCCCGAGCCGTTGAGCCTCTATCTTCTCGCCGCCGGTCTCGGCGGTATTGCGCTATCGCGGCGACGTCGCCCATAAACTAAGCTAGTGATCTGATCTCGCTCACTCGTTCGCTCGGAATCTCGACCGACTCATTGGGGTTGCGGGCCGGCGCGCACGCGGAAAGCGCGCGCGTAAGGGAAATCGTTATAAACCTCCTCGAAAAGCTCGCCGTCGAATCGACCCAGCATGAACATCTGGTTGAGGTTTGATTCGAATGCCGGCTCATCGAGCAGATAGATGCCTGCCACTTTCCCCGAAACCGAAATAATTTCTATCGTCAGTTGCGCGTTGTCCAGGTTATAGGGGTAGTCACGCTGGCGCACGCTGCGTCCGCCTTCGACCATCACTGACCGGCGCAAGCTTACCGGTTTCGCCGTTAGTCCCGAAGGTCCGCGCTGTCGTTCGATCAATCCGGTGCGAAGATCGAAAATTTCTCCGGCGCAATACACCTTGTCGTCAACGAGCTGTTCACATGACAACCAGCGAATCCCAACCGACCCGCGCTGCGATCCGGCAGGTTTGATCCGCGCCGCCGAGAAATCGCATGGCCGAATATTTGAGCAGCATGTCGGGCGTGTATAAAACGTAAACCGGCACATCCAGCGGCGGCGGCGAAACGCTGCGCGCGCGCAGGAGCAGGTCGTTAAAATTGCTGGCCGATGCCGCCAATCGGCGAATGCCTTGATTGCCTTGGCGGTCGACGAAAACGATCATTTCGTGCATCACGCGGGGATTGGAATCCACGAAGCTTGCCGCAATCAGATTGGTCTGCGGCGTGTACTGCGCTGAGCCGTCGTGATAAACCCCGAAGCCGGTCGCGTCGAGAATGGCGAAACCGTTGTCCCACCAAGTCCACATTCGAGAATCAGCGGGCAACTGCTTTGCGAGGATTTGCAGATTGCGAAAAACTTGCGCCGGGATCGCCGGACGCGGCGCGGTTTGTTTGTCTGACGTCGGCGCGAACCAGACAAAGAAGACAGCGATGACCGCAACATACGCGACGCCGGTTTGAAACATTGGCGTGCTCGATAAGGAACGTGCCGCGCGGAGCCAAGCCGCAGACCGAGGAGTCTGCGGCGCCGTGGCTGGTTCGTCCGAACTTCCGCCAAGCCGGTCGAACAGCGCCCTCGTGACCAAAGAAATGATGACGCCCCAGCCGATTCCGACGAACGGCGCGAGATATGGAATGAAGCGGCGCGACGACAGCAAGGCCAGCGCCCCTAACATCAGGATGGGGCTCAGCGCTGGTATCGCGCGCCAGCGCCACAGTGCGAAAAGTGCGAATGCGCTCAACCCGATTACGGCCACGTCGGCGCGCGGCGCAATGAGCTTCAGCGTATCGGACCAGGGCAGCGATCTCGCTTCACTGATGGTTGACCAGACTTGCGGGAAGCGGACGGCCGAGGCCGTGTCCGTTGTGGTTGCCGCCGATGGCCAGAGGTAGTGATGGGCGAAGTCTTGCAGATTGCCCAGGGCGCTGCCCAGCTGCATGGGGTTGGCGAAGACGATCAACGTCAGCGCGCAGAGCAAGATGCGGCGCCATGATACGCCGGCGAGGCTGAGATGGATGACCAGAGCGCCGAGGTAAGCGAGGGTAAGACCCGGTTTGCCGTACCACAAAAAAAATATGTAGAGCACGGCTCCGGCCGCGGCTGACAACAGCAACAAAGTTTGCCGGCGCAGCTCGCCGCGCATCGCTAGAATGAGGCATGAAACCGTCCAAGGAAAAAACAAATTCAGGCAATCGGTGTCGATCCAGCCGACGCCCGTGCGCCGGTAATACTCAAGGCAAAAAGTTGCGACCAGCCCGCCCATCAGTCCGGCAGCGGGGACGCCGATACGCCAGCAGTACCAGAAGAGCGGCACCATGAAGAGGCTCGCAAGCAGCGGCGAGAGCACCAAGGCGGTCTTATCGATATCGCCGTCAAAGAAAGTTGCCGCGTGCGCCAGCACGCGGCTGAGCAGCGGCAGAACTTTGGGCTCGCGTTGGTCGTACCATTCGCTCGAATCTCCCAGCTCCGGCCGGGAATAGTGGCGCGCCGGCACCGGACCCCAAGGAATAAATTTTCCCGCGGCGTGCAAACGCGCAAGCCTCAAGGAGTAATAGGCGTCCAGAGTCGTCATCATCGGCACGCCGGCGGCGATATACTGCTCGGGGTCGCTGTGCCAAGCGGAAAGTTGGGCCAAGCGCGAGTGGCTCGCATAGACGGCGCACAAAATAACCAGCACAAGGCCGAACCAAAGACTGAGCCGGCTTGCCGGCGCGCCACCCGCACAGCCGCCGGCAGCGCGGCTAAGAAACCCGATTTCGAGAAAGTGTTTGATCCGCATGTGCCAGCGCGCTGTTAAAAGATTGTCGAACGCAGTCCCAATTGCCGCCAAACGGCGACGAACATGGAAATATTTCGCACCGCGCTGCCCGCGGCGACGACGATGGCGGCGCCGAGAATTCCATAACGAGGAATGAGAACAAGCGCGAGGCCGAGCGCAATCGCGCTGGTGGCGGCCTCGATTCGGGTGGCGCTCATCTGTCGATTCGTCATGGTCATGAAAAAGCCCACCGGCCCTGCCGCCGCGGCGAACAATTCACCGCAAAGCAGAACCAGGAGCGGCGTGTAAGCCGTCGTGAACCCTGAGCCGAAGAGTTCGAGAAGTTCGTACCCGAAACCGACCAGGACCAGCGCCGTTGCCAACGCCCCGGCAAACGCGCCGCGCGCCGCCAGATGGGCGAGGCGTTGCAGCTTGGAGAAATCGGCCAGCGCGAAGTATTGCGAAATCTGCGGCGAGACGAATCCCGAAATTCCAAGCAGCCCCAAGGACATCACATTGGCGAGCCGATGCGCGGCGACATAGTAAGCAATCTGTTGCACGTCGAGGTACGCGCCGGAAATGACGACAATGAGCGGGGCGCGAACGGCTTGGAATAACGAGATCAACAAATTGCTGCCGGCGACGTGGAGCCACTCGGCGCGAAAGTAACTGGGCGGCGATGTCCGCACTTGCCGGGGCAGTTCGAGCCGCAGAAAAATCTGCGCCACCGTCATCGCGCCGATGGTTGCGAAAAGAAACGCTGCGGCCGCAGAGACAGCCCCGCCATTTTCGCCAACGACAAAGACAATGACGACCAGTGTAGTGCCGACCAAAACGTGCTGGACAATCGAAGCCGGATACTGGGAACGTGCGACCGCTCCCAGCCCGCGCACAGCCGAACTCCAGACGTCCGCGAGCGCCATGAACGGCATCGCCAACGCCATCAGTGCGAGCGTCGTGCCGAGTTCGTCAAAACGGGGTCGCAAAAGCCAAAGCGCGATTGCCGACAAAGTTGTGACCACAGCGGAGGCGGCGATTGTCCATGCTGTCGAGCAGCGCAGCAGACCCCGAAGCGAACCCCACTCGCCGCGCGCGTTGTACGCCGCGACGAATCTGACGACCGTGGGTTTGAGACCGATGTTGCAACCGAGCAGTAGGATGGCCATCCAGCTAGTCGCGTAGACGAAATAGCCGTAGCTTTTGGCACCCAGCAGCCGAGCCATAAGCAGATGAACGCCAAAGCTGATAGTGGAGCCGAAACCATAGATGGCCAAGAAAACCGCCGAGCCGCGATACAAGGTCATGGCCAGTGCAGATAGCCGCTCTTCGCTCCGTACATTCACTATCGAAAGTTCCCTACGTCAAAGCCGTACACAGCGCGATGATGCGACACGGCACCTGCGCGACTCGCCAATCCATCGCGTCACATTATCGCACTGACAATCTCAACGGAAGAATCGACGGCACAAGTAAGATCGATATGAGCGTTTCACCATGAGGAGATTCAAAAATCTGATGCAATAACGTCCTACGCTTCTCGCGCTATCGAAACACTCGATCGTCGCGAAATTCAATGCAACTGACAGTAGTGACTAAACGCGATGGAGAATGGCGCAGCGAGGGATTGATGAATGCTCGCAGGTTGACGATGGAACGGTAACTCTTCTTGGACGACATGGACGCGCTGCCCGCAGAGGCGCAACGTCAGATGACGTGACAGCTCTCAAGAAGGTCAACTTGTAAATAGTCAGCGAGATTTAAGTGCGTCCTAATGCATGCGCGTCCGGGGTTTGCAGTTTCGGAATTTCCGGCGGGACAAGAGGCCCAGCCACTACTTCGAACGACTGACCTTTCACCGACCCGGGCTCGTCCTCGGCGACGTGTTGAGGTTCATTCTGGCCGAACACCCACACGTTGCCGTCCTCTTGGATCAAGACGATTTGAAGCTGTGGATCGGTGGGAAACTTAACCCAGTAATAGCCATGAGGTCTTAGCATGAGTTAAGTTTACCGCAGCTTCGACTGAGGGCAATCCCTCCGGGCAAATATTTCTAAAAGACAATTACTTCGTGCGGTCTACGATTATGACTTCACCAATCTAAGCTTTGCGCGTTTTCGGTGCGCGATACGCGACCTTGCCTTGGTGCTAATCACGTTTGCGGCCACTTCGGCATCCCTGATCGTCTGTTCGATTCTATCTGGAGCGATACCACGGCGAATCAGGCCATCGATAACATGTTTTCTACGCAGCGACTTGATCGCTTTCCAGATCTGTCTTGCCTCGGCCAACATGCCATTTGGAATATTCGTCATTCCGCTTCACTATCGGGTTTCGATCTAGGGTGCAAATCGGATTGGCGTCCTCGGCTCCAGTCGATCCGCACTTTCCCGCAGGACCTTTTGCGCGAATACAAAAAAACTCTGTTAGCGAACGGCGCGATTTGTTTGACTGTTGGCGACGTACTCGGATAGCTTTCATGGTGTGTCGTCCGAGCAATGGAAAAGGTTAGCAAATGGGAGGGGGAAATATAATGATATCGCAGATACGTATTTACACCATCAATAAGGGGGAGATGGATAATTTTCTGAAGCACTTCAAAGAAGACATCATGGTGCTGCACCAAAAGATCGGCGTACCCATCGTTGGCACGTGGGTGAATCGGCCACAAAACGAATTTATTTGGGTCAGGACCTACAAAGACAAGGCGGAGCTCGAAGCGAAGAGCAAAGAGTTCCAAGCCGCAGTCGCGGCCGCCGGAGTCAAACTTGGAAGCAACGTTGCGAAGATGGAAGTGCGCGAGGCCGAATCGGCGTTTGCGTAGGAGCGGAGTTTGCGAGTTTAAGTTAACCAAGCTCGAATTCCGTACTTTGGATGTCGCCGCCCCAGACGTCGACGGGAGTGCCGCTGGGATAGATGATCGGTTGGTGAGTGGCGTCATCGAGACGTCGGTGGCCCCAGCCAAACTCCACGGCAAATCCTCCCGGCGTTTGCACGTAAACGTGTATGGTCTGACAATTGGGGTGGCGGCCTGGTCCCATGCCAATGGGCGCTCCGTGGGTCCGTAGGAAGTGATAGGAGCGCATGACGTCATCGAGTGATTCAACTTCGAGCATCACGTGTTGCAGCCGGGGAGACTTACCCGGCATACACGGCGCGAACGCGATGCTGTGATGGCGCGCGTTGCAACGCAGGAAGCACAAACGAATATGGTCGTCGATGCATACCCAGTCGCTCAAGCGGAAGCCCAACACACCGGTGTAAAAGTCGTGTGACCGCTGAGTATCTTGGACCGTGAGCAGCACATGGCCCAAGCCAACGACGTTGAGTTCGCGAGTGTAACGCACGGGCTCTTTGTCGATTTCGAAGCCATACGATAACGCCAGAGCATGACCATCGGGATCCTTGAACTCGATAAAGTCAGCCACCTGCCGCTCGAGACATTCCTCCTTGCTGCCTGGGTGCCAATCGATGTCTTTGACCGCGAGCGTGGTTTTCCACTCGGCGAGTGCGTCAGGCCCGCCGACATCAAAACCAATGTAATTAAGCACCGGCTCGGCAGCCGTACGCGCGGCCAGGCGGTGTCCATAGCGATCGACTCGCATATACGTCACGGCTCCGTCCGGCGAGGTGGTGGTCGGCAGACCAAGCATGTCGTGGGAAAAATGCGCGAATGTTTCGCGCTCCGGCATACCGACACCAATCTGCACGATCTCTTTTATCGTTGTCATGTTAGAGTTCCTTTCACTGCGAGTTACCGAAGCGGCCGCCCTTGGACTTGCCTAAGTCAACTCGGCTTACGACTCGCCCGTTTATTTCCTTTTCAGCAGTTCCCGCAATCGCTGCGAAACCGCCTGCCGCTTGAGAGCGTATTCCCAACTAGCGCTATCGATATAATTCACGCCGGGCTTGGGGATCATGTATTGCGGTATGTGAGACTCATCGACGTCGGCGCGCATCGAGGGCTCGCCCATCAGACGCGAATAAAGCTGCAGTCCCTCCTTGGACGCGAGCCAGTTGGCGAACAATCGCGCGGCATTGGGATGAGGCGCTCGATTGACCACAACCAGATGACCTGCGCCTACCGCTAGGTAGCCGGGAAAGTCGGCGAGTGAGTTGATAATCTCAAGGGAAAAACCCTCGGCCTGGAGGCGCTGCAAATCTTCTTCGCGCACTCCCATGGAAATCGGATAGGTGCCGCGGGCAAGCCAATCAGCCATTTGACGCCGGTCGCTGCTCAAGATCACTTCATTATCGATGTAGAGCTTCTTGAGAAACTCCTCTCCCAAAGACGCATAAAGAACCATGGGAAGTCCGGTTCCGGCGCTGCCCCGAGTCGGATCCTCCGCAACAATTTTTCCCTTCCAGCGCGGGTTGGTCAAGTCATGAATGGAGCGAAACTCTTCGCGCTTGACGACAGACTTATTGATCATAAAGAGCGCCGTCACGCGCTCGGCCAGTCGGAGACTATATTTTGCTTCCGGATCGCTGAAGCGTGGCTTGCCACCTTTCCAATGGCGCCCATCGAGAACCTCATCGAGCAGGAGCGGGCGTAACGGATCGAGCATTTTTTCCGAATAGACGCCGACAAGAGCGGTCGGTCCCACAAGCATCATGTCGATCGTGTAAAGGCCGGCCTGGCGCTCCTGGCGCAGTCGTCCGATGGCGTCATTGCTGGAAGCGCCGATATACTCGACGACGATGCCAAAGCGGTCTTTGAATTTCTCCGGCAGACCTTTGCGGAGAAGCGGGTCGGCAGGACCTGAGAGGACAAGCTTGCCTTCCTGCTTGGCGGCTGAAATGAGCCGGTTCAACGTCGGCTCCTGAGCGTTAACTTGAGCAGACAAAAAAGCCAGCAGCAAAGCGGCGAACAACTTTTGCCAACGACTAGGGGCGTGCACGTGATTTGATCCTTTCAATCTAAGCTCAGCAGCAATTTATTTGGCTTTGGCAAAGCCCATCGCTTCGACGATTGTTTCCACTCAACCACTGATAGCTTCTTGACTCAACCGATTTGGGGATTGCCTCAATACTTTTCGCCTAAACCATAGCGCCCGTCGCGGACACTTAACGATGTCGGCAAACGAACCAGGCTCGGCTCGGCTCCGCTCCTATTTCCGCTACTTCAACTTTCGCGCGCAGGTCAGGTCATTTTGTCGGCGGCCGCAGGCACAAACTGAGCACGGCGGAGATGAACAGCATGGCGATGAAGATGCTGAAGGACAGGTAGTAGCTTCGGGTGTAATCGAAGAGCAGGCCGAAGAACGGCGGACCGCAGGCGGAGAAGATGCTGGTCACGTTGCGCTTACCATACGCTGGTACTAGATTTGCCAAGGATCAAGCAAACTAATCAGGAGACGTAAATGGAAATCGCTCTTTACTATGCCCCCAACACCTGCGCGCTCGCGCCCTATGTCACGCTGACCGAGGCGGGCGCAGATTTCGCGGTCCGGCCGCTCAATTTCCGCAAGCGGCAGAATTTCTCGCCCGAATATCTAAAAATAAACCCGAAGCACAAAGTGCCTGCGCTCGTCGTCGACGGCAAGATATTGACCGAGAACGTCGCCATTCATAATTGGGTCCATCGAACTTTCCCCAACGCGAAGATCCTGCCCGCCGATCCGTGGGACGAGTTGCAGGCGATCTCGCTGCATGCCTGGTGTGCCAGCGGCATCCATCCCTATCTGAGCCGGATCAACAACCCGGCCAAAGTCTGCGACGCAGCGGGCGTGTCCGACAGCGTCATCAAGATTGCCACGGAATTTTTGTTCGAGAACTTTCGGATCGCCGACGATTTGCTGGCCGGGCGAGAGTACTTCTTCGACCACTTCACCGCCCCGGACGCGCATTTTTTTTGGTGTTGCCGCCGCGCCACACAGTTGGAGGTAGACCTTTCAGCCTTCCCGAACGTCGTCGCACATTTCAACCGCATGCAGGAGCGCGCGAGCGTCAAGAAGCTGCTCGCCTACGAGAAAGAATTGAATGAACGGTTTGCTAAGACGACCTAGGCAACTATCGAGTTTTCGCAGACACACGCAGTTGGCGAGACGTGCCTACATTTTCGAATATCATAGCTAAAATTTGACCCCAAGCTTTCTGCATCGCCCGAACCGGACGCAAAAAGCGATTTCACCAAACAGTCGTGCGATTGACTCCTCACAGGTGCGGCGATATAGCTCCCGTCGGAGAAAAAGGGTCGCTTAATTTTCCTATGCGCGCCGTTAATTGAAATACAGAATTCAGCCATCGCCACCGTCGAGGAGGGACAACACGGAAACGGTAATCACACTGGTCCTCGAAACTATCGCACGCAACTCAAGGTTACTGGGATTGGACAAGCCAGTGGATACCCCTGCCAGGACAGCGTGAAGGATTCTGTCGTGATCACCTCACCTTTGGAAGCGGCGCTAGCCAGGTTGTGGTCGAGGATCCTCCGGGTAAACGACATAGGCAGGAACGACGATTTTCTGTTGCTCGGTGGTGATCGTCCTGGTTTGGATTCGTTAATTGCGAGCGTTAACTCCCTGTTTGGCGTCGATCTCAACATTGAATCGCTACCGCAAGATGCGATGACCGTAGCCGGAATGGCGCGGGCGATAGTTGAAATTCGTTTACGTGCTGCCGCAGATAAACAAAGCGCGACGCGTCCGACAGTGATTCCACGCCGGCAAGAAGGCGAAGCCCCACACCTCTCGGATACCCAGAGACGGATGTGGTTTCTCGCACAGCTGTATCTGGACGACCCCAGCTATAACCAAAGTCGTGCCTACCGGCTGGCGGGTGAAATCGACGTGGATGTGCTCGATCAGAGCGTAGGCTATATAGCCGGGCGCCATGAGATTCTCCGCACAAGCTACTCGCTGGTCGATGACGAGCCGGAGCCGATCATAAACGAAGACGTTGCTGTCGAAATCAAACGTGCTGACCTTCGCGAGGTTCCATCGAGTCAGCAGAATGAGGCGCTGCGAGCTCTGCTGTTGAGCGAGATGCAGAAACCTTTTGACCTGGAATCCGGCCCCCCATGGCGCATGCTGCTGGTGCACCTGAGTAAGCAAGAGCACGTGCTCTTGCGCGTTGCTCATCATATCGTTTCCGACGGCTGGACCTGCGGCATCTTCGAACGTGAGCTTTCCGCGGTCTACAGCGCCTTCGTGCAGGGACGGGAACCGCGGTTGCCGGTGTTGCCGGTTCAGTATGCTGATTATGGAGCGTGGCAGCGCGAGTGGCTGCAGGGGAAGGTGCTGGAAACCCAGCTGAGCTACTGGAGAACCCAGCTCGCGGGGCTTAGCAAGCTGGAACTCCCCACCGACCGGCCACGCCCGTCGGTAGCCAGTCATCACGGGGCGCATCTCATTGTTGGATCTGCCTGCGCCGTTGGCTGCGGCACTCAAGGCGCTTAGCCGGCGCGAAGGCGCGACGCTGTTCATGACGCTTGTCGCGGCCTTTCAGGTGCTGCTCTATCGCTACAGCGGGCAGGAGGACATTGCGGTGGGCATGCCCATTGCCGGACGCAGGCGCACCGAGCTGGAGGGGCTGATCGGCTTCTTCGCCAACACCCTGGTGCTGCGCACCGACCTCTCGGGCAATCCGAGCTTTCGCGAGCTGCTGGCTCGGGTGCGAAAAACAGCGCTTGGCGCCTACACTCATCAGGATGTGCCGTTCGAAAAGCTCGTCGAGGAGCTCGCCCCAGACCGCGACATGAGCCGCAATCCCTTGTTTCAGGTGCTGTTCGTGCTGCAGAACGTCCCGGACGCCGCGCTCGCGCATGGAGGGTCTGAAAGTAAGCAGCCTGCCGCTCGAAAGCTACAGCGCCAAGTTTGATCTGGCCTTGTCGGTGCGTGAGTCGGCGCAAGGTTTGGAGACGACCTGGGAGTATGCGAGCGATCTGTTCGATGCCGCCACTATCAAGCGCATGGCGCGGCACTTTAAGCGTCTGCTCGAAGCCATCGTGGCCGATCCGGAGCAGCCGCATCGGTGAGCTGCCGCTGCTCACTGAGGCTGGAACGCAACCAGTTGCTGGTGGAATGGAACGATACCGCAGCCGACTATCCCGAAGATCGCTGCATCCACCAGCTCTTCGAGGAACAGGCCGCGCGCACGCCCGAGGCGTGGCGGTGGTGTTCGAGGATAAGCAACTCACCTACGCCGAGCTCAACGCACGCGCCAACCAACTGGCCCACCACCTGATCGCTCTGGGGGTGGGGCCCGAAGTGCTGGTGGGCATCTGCCTGGAGCGTTCGCTGGAGCTGATCGTCGGCTTGCTGGGCATCCTCAAGGCCGGCGGTGCTTATGTGCCGCTCGACCCGGGCTATCCGAAGGAGCGCCTGGCGTTCATGCTGACGGATACGCAAGCCCCGGTGCTGCTCACCCAGCAGGCGCTGCTCGGGCAGTTGCCGCCCTATGACGGCACGCATCGTGTGTCTGGATAGCGACTGGGAGAGTGATCTCAGCGCTTCCGCACACCGATCCTCCCTGCCGCGCGACAGCCGAAAACCTCGCCTACGTCATCTATACATCCGGATCCACCGGCACACCCAAGGGGGTTGCCGTACGCCAATGTGGGGTGATCCGGCTGGTGTGCAAACCCAATTATGTCGTGCTGTCACCGGAGGAGACTATCGGGCAGGTTTCAAACGTCGCTTTTGACGCGGCGACATTCGAGATTTGGGGAGCGCTGCTCAATGGCGGCAGCCTGGCGATTATCGAACAGGATACAGTGCTCACCCCGGAAGCTTTCGTCGCTGCGCTCGACCGGCAGCGGATTACCTGTTTGTTCCTGACAACTGCGCTCTTTAACCCCGTCAGTCTTGCAATGCCGGAAGCATTTCGCGGGGTCAGGCAACTGCTGTTCGGCGGTGAAGCCTGCGATCCGGAGCGTGTCAGGCAGTGATGGAGGCAGGCGCGCCAGAAAAGTTGATTCACGTCTACGGTCCGGCCGAGGCGACGACGTTTACAACGTTCTATCCCGTGAAAGGCGTCCGCAGAGGGGACCGGACCATTCCCATCGGCCGGCCGATTTCCGGAACTCAGGTGTTCATTCTTGATCGACATGGCGCGCCGGTGCCGGTTGGTATCGTCGGAGAGATTCATATTGGGGGAGTTGGTGTAGCCGCAGGATATGTCAACCGGCCGCAGGAGACTGACGCAAAGTTTATTGAACAATCCTTCCCCGGGTGTTCCAACGAACGGTTGTATCGTACGGGGGATCTGGCGCGCTATTTGCCCGATGGCAATATCGAGTTCTTCGGCCGAATTGACGATCTGGTGAAGATCCGCGGTCATCGCATCGAGCTCCGAGAGATCGAGGCGGTGCTTGGTCAGCATCCCACGGTTCGAGAAACAGTTGTGCTCGCCCGAGAAGATAGTCCCGGCGACAAGCGGTTAGTGGCTTATGTCTTGACCGGTGGTAACCAAGTAGAGATAAACGCGCTTCGCGACTTTCTAAAGCAGAAGCTTCCCGATTACATGGTGCCCTCGGCGTTTGTGTTCCTGGACGCTCTGCCTCTAACACCGAACGGCAAGGTAGACCGCCAGGTGCTTCCCGCGCCCAATCAGTCCAGGCCTGACTTGGAGAATGCGTTTGTGGCTGCTCGGACGGCGGTCGAAAAAGTCTTGGCAAATGTCTGGGGCGATATTCTGAAAGTTGAGCGAGTGGGCATTTACGATAATTTCTTCGAGTTAGGAGGACACTCCCTGCTGGCAATGCAGGTCATATCGCGGATTAATCGAGCATTGCGAGTCGAATCGCCTCTGCGCACCCTTTTCGAAAGACCTACTATAGCTGGATGGGTGATGACGATGGACCAAGACTCGGACCTGCGAGCAAGGGCCGAACGGAGGGCACAACTGTTTCTAAAGGTAGATCAACTTTCCGATGATCAGGTGGCGAAAATGCTTGACCAAAAGAGATCGGCATATTCACAACGGATCACATAATATGAGCCATTCTCCCGACAACAGGTCCGACCCTAGCGCAGACAGGCAAGCGTTGCTTGATTTGCTCTTCCAAGAGGAGGAACTAGGAGAAGCTTCTGCCGAAGAAATTCCGCGGCGGCAATCTAAAGAACCTCTGCAACTCTCTTTTGCTCAGCAGAGACTATGGTTCCTCGACCAGTGGGAGCCTGGCAGCTCAACTTACAATCTCACCACGGCCGTACGCCTGACTGGTCTGCTCAACTTTGCTGCGTTTGAACGAAGCATTAACGAAATCCTTCGACGTCACGAAGCACTGCGGACTACATTTGCAATTGTAGATAGACAACCGGTTCAAGTCGTTGCTTCGCCTAAAGCATTCGCCCTCCCCGTGAGGAGTCTCCAGCATTTCCCTGAGAACGAGCGGGAGGCCGAAGCCCGACGGTTGGTTAAGGATGAACAAAGCAAACCGTTCGATCTGGTTAAAGGTCCACTCTTTCGGCCTACGCTCCTGCAGTTAGGGGAGGCGGAGCATGTTTTGATCCTGAGCATGCATCATATTGTTTCGGATGGCTGGTCGATGGGAATCCTCTCCAGCGAACTCACAGGCCTTTATGCGGCCTTTTCAGCTGGCCATCCCTCACCGCTCTCGGAGTTTTCATTCAGTATGGGGACTTTGCCAAATGGCAGCGGAAGTGGTTGCAAGGGAAGGTCCTTGAAAGACGGTTATCGCCTATTGGAAGATCCAGCTTCGGGGATTCCTGCGTCAGCAATGTTCCTACCGATCGGCCCCGGCCGGCGGTGCAGGGTCTACAGAGGGAAGGCACAATATTTAGAGCTCACCAAGGAACTGACCGAGGGACTTAAAGCGCTGAGCCGCAAAGAAGGAGTTACGCTGTTCATGACTCTTTTAGCGGCGTTTCAGACCTTGCTTTATCGGTATACGCAGCCAGGAAGACATTGTGGTGGGCTCTCCGATTGCAGATCGCAACCGGCACCGAAATTGAAGGATTGATCGGGTTTTTCGTCAACACCTTAGTTCTACGGACGGATGTTTCTGGTAATCCCAGTCCTTTCGGGAGCTGCTGGGTCGGGTGAGAAAGACGGCCTTGGGTGCCTATGAGCATCAGGATTTACCGTTTGAGAAACTGGTGGAAGAGCTTCAGCCGAGAACGTAGTCCCAGTTACTCGCCGTTGTTTCAGGTGATGTTTGTTCTGCAGAATGCTCCAAACGCGGGACTGGAATTTCAGAGTTTGAGCGTAAGTCCTGTACGGCTTGACACGGAGACGGCAAGGTTTGATCTGACTCTATCTATACACGAAACAGCACCCGGCCTGAGCGGTGCGCTACAGTACAACACGGATTTATTTCATGACGCTACCATTACGAGGATGATTGGGCACTTTCAGATTTTGCTGAAAGGGATAGTGGCAGATGCGGATCGGCGTATTTCTGATCTACCCATCCTCACCGACGCCGAGAATCACAAGCTTTTGGTGGAGTGGAACGAGACGAAAAGAGATTACCCCAAGGAGAAGTGTCTACACCAATTATTTGAGGAGCAGGTAAAGCGAACGCCCGATTCGGTGGCGGTCATCTTTGAAGATCAGCAGTTGACTTATCAAGAGTTGAACACCCGCTCCAACCAGTTGGCGCACTACTTGAGAATAAAAGGAGTCAAACCGGAATCATTGGTAGGTGTATGTTTCGAACGCTCTCCCGAAATGATTGTGGCTTTACTTGCGATCTTAAAAGCTGGCGGCGGATACCTTCCGTTGGATCCATCTTACCCGCCCGAACGGTTAAGCTTGATATTGGAGCAGGCCGAAACGTCATCTGTACTAACCCAAGACAGCCTGGTCTCTCGGATTCCAGTAACATCGGCGTGTTATTGCTTGGATATCCTTGATCAACTTCTTCTCCAAGAAAGTCCGGAAGGGTTGAACAACGTGTCTTCTCCCGCCAACGCTGCCTACGTCCTGTTTACGTCTGGATCCACGGGTGTGCCAAAAGGCGTTCTTATGGAACACCGCCCGCTCGTCAATCTTTTGTCATGGCAAGCGGAAAACTTTGGCTGTCAAGCGGGTGTAAGAACTCTGCAGTTTGCGCCCCTGAGTTTCGATGTTTCATTCCAAGAGATTTTTTCTACGCTTTGCTTCGGTGGAACTTTGGTCATGATCGACGAGCTTGAGCGTCGTGACCCGAAGGAACTGTTAGGACTGCTTAAAGAAAAATCGATAGAAAGAATTTTCTTGCCGTTTGTCGCTTTGCAGCAGCTGGCGGAAGGGGCGCTAGATGATTGTGCGGCCGTGGAAAGCCTTAGAGAGGTCATTGCGGCTGGGGAACAGCTGCAAATAACACGGCCAATAATGGAGCTGTTCAATCGATTACCCAACTGTCGTCTTCATAACCAATATGGTCCGACTGAAAGCCACGTCGTAACATCTTTCCCCTTGGCAAGCAGGCCGTCCGATTGGTCCAATCTGCCGCCAATCGGGCGCCCGATCGCGAACACCGAGATCTATCTATTGGATCGACATCTCAATCCCGTGCCTGTTGGCGTCGCCGGAGAGATTTACATTGGCGGCGACGGGGTGGCGCGGGGATATCTTAATAAGCCTGAGCTTACGGCAGAGAAGTTCATCACGCACTCTTTCGATGGTGGAACCGGCAAACGTTTGTACAAGACAGGCGACTTGGCGCGCTACTTGCCGGACGGGAATATCGAGTTCCTCGGGCGAATGGACGAACAGGTCAAGATTCGTGGTTATCGAATCGAGTTGGGAGAGATCGAGGCCGTGCTCGGTCAACATCCGGCGATACGAGAGGGTGTCGTGCTCGCGCGAGAAGATAGTCCAGGCGACAAGCGGCTGGTGGCCTATATTGTGGCTATTCCCGGGTGCATCCCTTCGACGAATGAACTGCGCAGCTTTCTGCGACAGAAGCTGCCTGAGTACATGGTCCCTTCGATTTGGATGTTCTTGGAGTCGCTACCACTCACTGCCAGCGGAAAGCTGAACCGACAGGCGCTGCCGGCACCGGAACGAAGTAGACCTGAGCTGGACGAAGGGTTTTCCGTACCGCGCACACCCACTGAGGAGTTGCTGGCAAATATCTGGGCGGAGGTTCTCAAGCTCGACAAAGTCGGCATCTACGATAACTTTTTCGAACTGGGGGGCCACTCCCTGATGGCCACCCAGGTCGTAGCACGGATTCGCGAGGCTCTTAATGTTGAGTTGCCATTGCGGCGGCTTTTCCGAGGCCCGACGATTCGTGGATTGGCCACGATTATTGCGGCAGAACGTCAATCTGGCCAGACACGTCATCTCCCGCCGATCCGCCCGGCAAACCGAGGTGGCGATCTTCCCTTGTCCTTCGCCCAGCAACGGTTGTGGTTTATCGATCAGCTTGAACCGGAAAGTTCGGTTTACAATGTTCCCGCCGCGTGGCGACTGAGTGGACCTCTTGATTTTACCGCGCTGCAGCGGAGCGTCAATGAAATCGTTCGGCGACATGAAGTGCTGCGAACCAGCTTTGTCATCGTCGATGGGCAGCCCATTCAGCAATTACAGCCGTTCATGACGCTGTCCCTAGACCTCATTAATCTAGCTGGGCTTAGTGACAACGAAAGAGAATCAACGGTTGAGCTACAGGTTAAGGAAGAAATTCAAAAGCCCTTCGATCTTGCCCGAGGGCCACTTCTCCGAGCGAAACTCTTAAAGCTCTCGGATGATGATCATGTTCTGCTGCTCACCATGCATCACATCGTCTCAGACGGCTGGTCTACGGGAGTGCTGTTTCGAGAACTCTCACGACTCTACGGGGCTTTTGCGCGCGGCAATCCATCTCCATTGGACGACCTCCCGATCCAATATGCCGATTATGCGGTTTGGCAGCGCGGCTGGCTGCAAGGCGATGTTCTCGAATCACAGCTCGCATATTGGCGCAGACAACTGGAGAATGTGACAGTGTTGCAATTACCCAAGGATCGGCGGCGACCTACGGTACAGCGTTACCGGGGCGCGAGAGAGCGCGTCACATTAGATGCCGCATTAACAAAGAAGCTATGCGCTTTGAGCCGTGATGAGAACGCCACGCTGTACATTACTCTGTTGGCTGCATTTCAACTATTGCTTAGTCGCTATAGTGGGCAGGAGGATATTGCCGTCGGCTCGCCCACCGCAGGGCGGTCCACCCGCGAGCTAGAGGGACTGATAGGGTTTTTCGTCAATACTTTGGTGCTGCGTGGAGATCTTTCAAACAATCCCACGTTTCGAGAGTTCTTGCGCCGGATGCGCGATGTTGCTCTGGAAGCCTATGCGCATCAAGATGTGCCGTTTGAAAAACTGGTGGAGGAATTGAGCCCGCGACGCGATCTCAATATTTCGCCTCTGTTTCAAGTGATGTTCGTACTGCAGAATGACCCGCGAGAAAATTTTGAGCTGAAAGGGCTTTCGGCACGGTCGGTTTCTGTCAACAGCGAGACCTCCAAGTTCGATCTACTTCTATCGTTGTGGGAAAGCGAACGTGGGCTGGCGGGAACCCTGGAGTACGCTACCGATCTTTTCGAGGCCGCTACGGTCGCTCGGATGCTTAGTCATTTTCAGGTTTTGCTTGAAGGGATCGTCACAGATCCCGATCGACGGATTTCGGATTTGCCAGTTCTCACCGAAGCGGAGAAGCACCAGCTTTTGGTGGAATGGAACGACACGAAGACAGAGTATCCGAGGGACAAATGCGTCCATGAGTTATTTGGGAATCAGGCCGAGAGGACTCCGGATGCCGTCGCCGTCCTTTTCGAAAATCAGCAGCTTACCTATCGCGAACTGAATCAGCGGGCGAATCAGCTGGCGCATTACTTATGGAAATTTGGAGTAGGTCCCGAGACGCTTGTGGGGATCTGTGTGGAGCGGTCATTGGAGATGATCATTGGACTGCTCGGGATCCTCAAGGCGGGCGGCGCTTATGTGCCGCTCGATCCGAGTTATCCAAAAGAACGGCTGGAGTTTATGCTGCAAGACTCTAAGGTGGGTGTCCTTTTAACCCAGAAGGGACTGTTTGAGGTTCTCTCCCAAGATACTGCTCGGGTAATTTATCTGGACACCGACTGGGCAGTGGTTTCAAAAGAGAGCGACGAGAATCCTACGGCCCGCATGACCGCAGAGAGTCTCGCCTATGTCATTTACACCTCAGGCTCTACGGGCCAACCCCATGGAGTTGCCATTGAACACCGCAACGCAGTGGCATTCTTGTCCTGGGCGCATTCTAGTTTCAGTAAAGAAGAGCTATCCGGGGTTTTAGCCTCCACGTCAATCTGTTTTGACCTCTCGGCCTTCGAGATATTTGCTCCCTTGACCTGCGGCGGCACGATCATTGTGGCAGAAAATACGCTTGCTCTGACCGCAATCCCAAATAGATCCAAGGTGACCCTCGTCAATACCGTGCCATCAGCGATTGATGAACTGCTGCGACTAGATGCAATCCTACCTTCCGTGCGCGTGATTAATCTTGCTGGGGAGTCATTGTCGATCGAGTTAGTTAAGCGACTTTATGAGTCAACATCGGTGCACAAAGTTCACGATTTGTACGGGCCCAGCGAATCCACGACTTACTCAACGTGGACGTGTCGGGGCGCTGATGGCCCACAAACGATTGGGCGGCCGATCCCGAATAGCCAGGTCTATATACTCGATGCTCATCGCAATCCTGTTCCCATCGGGGCAGTTGGAGAGATCTACATCGGCGGCGACGGAGTGTCGCGGGGCTATCTCAACCAGCCCGAGCTTACGGCAGAGAAGTTCATCATCCACTCTTTTGATGATGAACCGGCCAAGCGCTTGTACAAGACCGGAGACCTGGCTCGCTACTTGCCTGATGGCAATATCGAGTTTCTGGGTCGGATGGACGATCAGGTCAAAATCCGCGGCCATCGAATTGAGTTGGGAGAAATCGAAACCGTTCTACGCCAGCATCCGGCAATTCAAGAAGCGGTGGTGCTGGTTCAGAAAGACGACTCCGAGGATAAATTTTTAATTGCTTACATCTTGCCGGTCGAGCACTTAACTCCGGCGAACGACGATCTGAAAAACCATCTTAGGAAGAAGCTCCCGGATTACATGGTCCCACGGACGTTTGTGCATTTAGATTTCCTGCCCCGCACCACCAATGGCAAGATCGACCGCCGAGCATTGCCAGCGCCGCAGTATGGTCATGAACAGGCCAATGACACGTTCGTTCCTCCGCGCAACTCGCTTGAAGAGTCAATCGCTAAGGTCTGGCGCGAAGTGCTCAACCTCGAGCGGATTGGCGTGCACGACAATTTTTTCGACTTGGGCGGCCACTCGCTCAAAGCAACGCAGGTCGTCTCGCGGCTGCAAAGGACGTTCGGGAGCAAAATAGTACTACGAGATATGTTCGATTTTCCGACCATCGAGGAATTGGCGGAGGTTGCTCGAATACTGCAAACGGGTGTTAATTGAAAATATCGCCAATTTTCTGGAGAAGACATGAACTCTGAAGAGACACAACAGGACGCGATTTCACCCGTCACCGTGCAGCCAGCGAGCGGTTTCATCGCGTTTGGTGATGACGAGATTGAACAGTCGATTCCGGAGCGCCTCGCGAAGCAGGTCCGTGCGGGCGGCAGTCGTGTCGCGATAAGGTCAGGCCGGGAGCTCTACACTTTTGACTCGCTAAATCGGACCGCCAACCGGTTAGCTCGAGAGATATTGGCGCGGCGCGGCAGCGCTGAGGAGCCGATCGCCTTGTTTTTCGATCATGGTGCGGCGGTTTTAGTGGCGATCATGGCGGTGTTAAAAGCCGGAAAATTCTATGTCGCCCTGGATGCCAGCTATCCGCGAGATCGCTTAGATTACATACTGCGAGATTGCGGTGCCAAACTCATCGTCGCTGACCCAAACAACATCGCTCTGGTACGAGAGCTCTGTGGCGGCTCTATCGATGTTATCGATTTTACGAATCCGGATGTCAGTCTTCCCGATCACGATCTGGCGGCTTTGCCGAAACCGGACAGCCTAGCGGTGCTGCTTTACACTTCGGGTTCTACCGGACAGCCGAAGGGAGTGATGCACACGCATCGCAATGTGCTCGTCGACGCGCGCAACCTTACAAATGGATGGGGTGTTAGTGCGGCAGATCGTTGGTTGCTGCATACCTCGGTTGGTTTCGCGAACTCAGTGCGCGCGATTTTCAGCTCTCTCCTAAACGGCGCGTCCATCTACCCCTATGACATTAAAGCTTCCGGCTTTGGTGAGTTGTCGAACCTGCTGCTGACACACAAGATTACCATTATCCGCACCGTGCCAACGACCTTTCGCAACTTTATGACCACGTTGGAAAGCGAACAGAAGTTTCCATCGGTTCGAGTGTTATCGGTGGGCGGAGAGCCGATGCTGCGCGATGATCTTGATTATTTTAATCGCCACTTTCTGGGTCATTGCGTCTTAGCCCATTCCCTCGGACCGACCGAGTGCTTGACCGTTTGTTGGGCGCTAATCCCACATGGCACGCACATAGCGGACACTAAACTGCCGATAGGTTATGCTCTTAAGGATAAAGAAGTGCTCGTGCTCGACGAGGATCTTAGAGAACTCGGCGTCGGCGAAGTCGGCGAGCTTGCGGTCAAGAGCCGGTATATCTCGCCGGGCTACTGGCGCGATCCTGAACGAACTCAACGCGTATTCTTGCCTGACCCCGCCGGCACCAGCGCGCGAATTTACCTAACTGGCGACCTCGGGTTGAGGAGAGCGGACGGTCCCCTGGTCCACGTTGGTCGCAAGGACTTCCTGGTAAAGATCCGTGGTTTTCGAATTGACGTTGGGGAAGTTGAACTCGCCCTTCGCGCCATTGAAGCGGTCGCTGATGCGGTCGTGGTTGGACGGCAAGACGGGGCTGGCGCGCAATTGCTGGTTGCCTATTTCGTACCAGCGACCGATCCGGCTGTGACAATTACGCAGCTTCGTCAAAGTCTCGCTCGAACATTACCTGACTATATGATTCCGTCATCGTTTGTTGTCATGGATGCGTTTCCACAGACTCCGAACGGGAAAACGGATCGGCTTCGTTTGCCACCTCCGTCTCGAAACCGACCCGCGCTAGATAACCCATTCGTATCACCACATACGCCGCTGGAGATCGAGCTATCGGCAATCTGGTCCGGCGTATTGGGTATCGATGAAATGGGAATTCATGACAATTTTTTCGAACTGGGGGGCGACTCCTTGCGCGCAACGCAGGTCATTGCGTCCCTGATGGAGGTTTTCGGAGCAGATTTGCCGATAAAAACTTTTTTCGATGCCCCCACAATAGCCCAACTGGCTGAACAACTTTGCTAGCCCGCATGTCTCACACTTTATGACTTTGGACCCATTGAGGGTCCGTGTTCCGCTCTGAGAAGCCGAAGTATCTCGCGGTGCCTTTTGGGAACGAGAAAACGCGTCGTGGGGAGAGCCAAATCCTGCTGGCCCATTTCCATTTCAAGACTGCCAGCAGATCTTTTCAAGCGATTATTGAGAGCAAAACCCAAAACAGAAACGTCAAGATTTAAACTTGACCTGAATCTAATGTTTTCGCCCCAACCGAATTCAAGTCGGCGCACCGGATACAGCAGTCTTTGGGCGAAACGGATGAAAGGTAAATTCGATTTCACCTGCGCTCTGGTTCATCGTTGCGTTTCTGCCTGGTGATCTGGACCGTGGTAAACCTGGGCTGAGTAGCGTTGATGAGATACACACTGATCGCGGTTAAATGCCGGTTCTCGAGAGTGAGCTTGTGGGCACCGGCCGCGAGCGGGCTGAGGATTGCGGATAATTTCATCTGAATTGTTCCCGAACCGGTGCGCAGTTCTGCAGGTTCGACGAATTCAGACGCAGTGAGTTTCAATGCTAACTTTCGCCCGTCCATGCGCAGCGTGAGAGCGCGCTTCAGCAACTCGACATAGGCTGCCGCTTCGTTCTTGGAAATCGCGCCGTCACGGTCGTGGTCGATCTCGGCGAGCACCTGTTCGGCGATAGCCACGCCCGGCGTCAAGTTGATTTGCAGCCGGACGCCGCTCGGTTCGATGGTCACCAGGGTCGCTTGCAGATACTGATCATCCCGATGCGCGAAAACGGCGCACGGAAACGCCAGTAATGCGAGCAGCAGCGGCAGACGACAAAGTCTCCTGATCACGGCGTCCACCATCTCTTTCCGTAATCGTTGGTTGGATCGCGGTAAATCGTGTGGATGTGCTTTGTCGCGTCGCCGCCCAAGCGCTGCGGCGCGTATTCGATGATTACCGTCGGCCCTTGGATGCGGAAGTAAGCGGCGCTGCCTTTTTCAGTGGGGCCGCTCCACGCGAACCAGGTTTCGGCGATATTTTTTCTCATCTCGTCCATTTTCGATTTCGCGACAGCTTCGTGCAGGATGCCGGTCCATTCGCCGGCGAGATCGAGCAGCATCTCACGCTGCTTCTCGCTCAAGGCCGAGCCTTTGATTCCTTCCGGCTGAATCGTCTGCCCGTCGCGGCCGGGCCCGAGCACAAGGTCGCGCATCTGGAAATCAAGGATGGCCTGCTTGCGCTGCGCTTCGTTCAGCGAACTAAGCAGGGCAAACGCCTTGTCAGTCTCGCGACCGAGAGGGCTCATCGTTTTGCCTTCGAGTTCGTAAATCGCCGGCTGCGCCCCGGTATGGCTCGGGGCGAGCGTGCGCTGCGCGCCGGCAAGCGTGATGTTGAGGCCGAGATGATGCCCGCCAAACTGAATCATCCACGGCTCGGCGGTGGAAGGCTGGCCGAGGAAAGAGACATAATATTCCTCGCGGCCAAACATTGTCTGGCCGCTCGATTTTCTCAACAACTCGTCGGCCTCGACGATCTGTAGAATTTTAGTGTAGCCCTGCGGACTCAACGCTGCTGCCAGCACCGCCAGCACGGCCTCGCGCTGGGATTTTGTGAGGTCGCCCATGCGCAAGCCCTGGCGTTTGAAGATTCCTGTCGGAAGATTCGACCAGCGCTTGCGCTGCGTCTCGTCTTTGAAAGCAAAGACGACTTTACCGCGCTGGGCATCATCAAGTGTAGCGAGGAATTTTTTGGCGGCAGCGATGATACCTGCAGTCGGCGCGCCGGGTGTAGAGTTCGTCTGAGCAAAGCTGTTCAATCCAGCGAATAGCAGGATCAAAACCAGCGCAATCTTTTTCTTCATGGCTAAATTGAAACGTAATCCCAGGCACGGGTCAACACGCATGAGAGTTCATGGAACATATCGCCGGCACCGACAGCGGCCTAGGCGGCGTGTCCATCCGCAAATCTCGCGGGCCAAGCTGCGCGCGCTGCGCGACGGCGCGGCGATCGCGCGGAAGAAGTTGTGGAGTTGAATTAAAAAGTGCCCGTGCCGGCTGAGCGAAATAAATAACAAAAAAGTCCAAGAGTAAAAGTCTGACTGCTATTTTTCTCCTGGATCCAGCACTTGTAGCAATCTGAAAGGTAAAGATTCGCCGCTGCAGGATGGCGCGATCGCGGTATTCCAGAGATATCGATAGCCCGCCTTGGGGGCTTGCGCGTTCAGGCGTGAGATAATACACACGACAATATAACCGTTGGGGGGAGCAACATGAAAAAACAGTTCGACGGCGGCAACGCTATAGTCGAAGCGTTTCACAAGCTTGGAGTTGAGTACATCTTGTCCTCGCCGGGCACCGAATGGGCGCCCGTCTGGGAAGCCATGGCCGACCAGATCCACCGGCGCAAGAGCGGTCCCAAGCTCCTGGATGTGTGGCACGAAACGCTGGCCGTCGACATGGCCGCGGGCTACACACTAGCCACTGGTCGGATGCAGGGCGTATTGCTGCATGCGGGTTCCGGGCTGCTGCAAGGTGCCATGGGTATTCACGGCGCCTTTGTTTCCGGCGTGCCGATGGTGGTGATCTCCGGCGAGTCGATGACCTACGGCGAGCAACCGGAGTTCGATCCGGGCGCCCAGTGGATTAACAACCTCAGCATCGTCGGCGGCACGACCCACCTGGTCGATTCGATCGTCAAGTACGCCTCCGTCGCTGGCAGCGCCTACACGCTTTATGAAAGCGTCATCCGCGCCGGCGAGCTGGCGCAGCGGCAACCGACCGGACCCACTTATCTGTCCGTTTCGACGGAAACGCTGATGGATGGCTGGACACCCCCGGCCAATCCACGCACGGTTCCGCCCGCACCGCGCATGCTGACTGCGCCGGAAGACATTGAAAAGCTCGCCGCGCAGATCTCCAAGGCGAAGCACCCGGTCGTGCTCACCGAGGGCGCCGGCCAGGAGGTCGCGACCTACGAGGCTCTGATGGCGCTGTGCGAGAAGTTCGCTCTGCCGGTGGTTGAGAAGCCCGGCGCTCTGTTCGCCAACTTCCCCAAGGATCATCCGCTTTATCAGGGAACCGACATCAAACCGTTCTGGAACGACATGGACCTTGCGATCGTCGTCCGCACGCGCGTCCCCTGGTATCCGCCGAGCAACCGTCCGCCCAAGGCCGTGATCGCCATGGTGGACGAGGCGCCGCACAACTCGGCCATGGTCTATCAAAGCCATCAGGCCGACATGTACCTGGAAGGCAATGCGGCGCAGACGCTGCGCGATCTGGCGGATACCGCGACAATCGATAAGGCTGCCGTGGAAACGAGACGCAAGGAACTCGCCGCGGCGCACGATGCGCTCGTCGAGAAAAGAAATGCGGCGCAGGCGGCGGCGCGCAAGACGTCACCGATCGATCCGGTATGGCTGTGCGCGTCGCTGAACGCCGTGATGCCCAAAGATACGATCTATATCGACGAAGTTACTACGCACACCGCCACGCTGCGCCAACACCTCGTATGGAACGACCCGCAGTGCCTGTTCACCCGCCAAGGCGGGCTCGGACAGGGGTTGGGTCTTTCGCTCGGGATCAAGCTGGCGAAGCCGGAACGGCAGGTGGTAACGCTGATCGGCGACGGCGCGTTCCTCTACAATCCGTCGCTCGGCAGCCTCGGCGCGGCGCGCGATTACACGCTGCCGATCATGGCGGTCATCTTCAACAACAAAAAATACGCCGCGATGCAGGGCATGCACCAGAAGATGTACCCGGACGGGATCGCGGCGGAAATCGATCTCTACCACGGCACCCACATCAATGCGCCCGACTTCGTGAAGGTCGCTGAATCCGTGGGCGGTTACGGCGAGACGGTGACGGATCCGGAAAAGCTTCAGGATGCGCTCAAGCGCGGCCTCGAAGCCAACCAAAGCGGCAAGCCGGCGATCATCGACGTGATGACTACATAGATGACACGGAAGGGGCGGTTGTTCCGCTGGTGGCAACCGTCCTTCTCACGCACTCATAGAAACCGGAATCCAGAACCGACCAGCGCGGAAATTTTCCAACGCCTGGTGAATTTCGGCGTAGGTGTTAACGAAAGGGCCGTTGAAGTAGCAGCAGGGGTGCGGCAAAGCGCTTGCTTCGCTGTGGCGGTTGAAATAAATTGCGGGATAGTTGGCAAACAATCTCGCGCACACTGGGACTTTCGGGGTTAATCTGTTGGACGATAAACCAAGGAGACAGACATGATCGACATGCATGCCCATTGGCGGCCCGCCGAGCTGATCGACGCCCTGCGCGCCCGCACCAAGGAACCGCGCATCGTGCGCAATCAGGACGGCGTAGAAATGCTGAAGAGCCGGATCGGCGAGGAGCCGCTGTCCGCGGCGTTTGATGACGTGGAATTCCATCTCGCCAGGATGGATCGTCAGGGCGTGAGCACCAGTGTGTTGTCGCTGCTCGGTGCGTTCTGCTGGATTGAGTCGCAGCCGGTCGAGGTTTCGCTGCCGCTGTGCAGGATGGTCAACGATGCACTGTCACGGATGTGCCAGCAATACGAGGGGCGCTTCAGTGTGTTTGCCGCGCTGCCGCTGGTGGATATGTCTGCTGCCGCCGCCGAGTTTGAGCGCGCGCTGGCGCTGCCGGGCGTGATCGGCGCGCAAGTGCCGGGAAACGGGTTTCTCACGAAGAAGGACGCCGAGAACATGCGCCCGCTGTTGGAGGTGGCGAACCGGCACCGTGCGATCGTCTTCATTCACCACGGTCCGCGGCCTGGCGACGCGTTTCCCAAGGTTGCCGGCGACACCGACAACGCGCGCCGCCGCAACGGCACGCTCGACATGCAGGCGAGCCTGTCCTCGGTGATGGTGACGCTGTGTCTCACCGACTACCTCGCGCCGTACCCCGATGCGATGGTCCTGGTTCACAATCTCGGCGGCAATATTCCGTACGAGATCGAGCGCATGGATCACCGCAGCCTGCTGGATTCAGCGAAAGAGGAACTGCCTTCGTCGCGCTTCCGCCGCGCCAAGGTGTACGTGGATTGCAACTCGTTCGGCCCGGGTGCGATCGAGGCCGCGGTACGGTTGTACGGCGCCGAGCGCATCGTGTGCGGCACCGACGGAACCGAATTCGGCTGCGAGTGGACCAGCAAGGCGCTCGCGGAAGCGCAGATCGGCGAGGACGCGCGCGCAAAGATCTTGCACGACAATGCCGCAGCGATGATATCGCGGCGCGCAAAGGTCGCGCCGCGCGAAACAGTCGCCGCGTAATCCTCGCACGGGCGGAGAACGGCGGAGCACGGGGTTGAAACTTAAGTTTTGACATCTACGGCTTCGCCTCAATCGATCCTTCTCCGAACATCAAAAGTTTGACCCTCACGCTTCTGCGACGTTGCCATCGATAGCGCCGGCAATCTCTTCACGGCAGGACGGTGAGGAGTCACAAAGTACGTCGAGGATTAGAGAGCGTGAAGCGAAGTGCCGATGCTTTCGCTATTGGAACTACTGCTACTGGCCAAACTACATGCAAGCAGTGCAAATTGTATTGATTGTATATTTGACCCTGGTGCCCGCGACGTAGCTTCGTGGACAACAGCACGTTGAAGGCTCGAACTCGATGAATCTGAAAGTCCTCGCTGCAGCACGGGAACTTGTAGAGCGCGCCGAACGGGACGGCCAGGCCGGCAGACTCGCGGCTGCAGACGACCTTGATCGACTTGGCCGTGACCTTGGCGCCCATCTGCCAGATTGGTACCGTGACCTTCTTGCCACGGTACCTCTGATTGGCCTCGAACTCGGCATCGTCGTGCCGGAGTCGTCCGAAGGCGACGAAATCAGTTGGCTCTTATGGCTGGGGCCTGACTCGATCCATACGGAATCACTCGAGCTGTATCCGGGAACTGCGGTGCTGCGGCACGGCTACCTCTGCGTTGGCGGTTGCGCACACGGATCGGGTGACCAGTACTTCCTCAACACAAGGGCGAGCGACGATCCGCCGCTCATCCAGATCTATCATGACATCGGGATAAACGCAGATCTCATTCTTGCAGATGGGATGGTCGAAATCGCGCCTACGTTGTCGGCATTCTTTGCCGAAGCAAAGACCCGATTGCCCTGAATCGCTGCCGACTTGCAATTGCGCCGGACGCGGCGCACCCATAGGCTCGTCGGTGATCCAGCGCCGTTGCGTCGCCGGGTGAACGTCGGCGTTCGCAGCCACCCAAAGCGGCTTGTTTATTTTCGTTCATTCCGGACAGACACTTCTGGATTCGACTCCACAACTTCTTACTCGCGATCCCCGCGCCGCGCACTGCTTGGCCTAGGCGGCCGCGTCGATCGTGCTTGACCTTCGGCTCGATGCTGCGATATACAGCGCCGATGCCGATCCAGTTCATACTGCCGAAGAAGTTTACCCGCGCCCAGATCGAATGGCGCGTGGATGAGTTGGCGCTTCGGTTTCAAGGCACCAAAGACAAAAAGATCATCCCTCAGATCGCCGCCCTGAACCGCGTGCTCGCCAAGATGGAAGCCGAGAGTTCCGCTTCTTCCCAACCCAAGAATCGGCAGTAGCGCGCAACTGTTTTTCCTAGCTCTGCTTCGAAGAAAATAAGTCAATTACTCATGCCTGACCCTCGCAGTCTCTCTACATGTCTATCGAAGATTCAAGCCGCTTGGCTGCCGATCCGCCTCCGACGGACGATCACGACGAGGTTCAACCCACAGTCCGCGACGCGCTCATCGGCGCGGCCATTGGGCTGCTCCTGATTTACGCCGGCACGCGCATTTCATACTGGATCCTGAGGTGGCTCGTCATCGGCGTCGGCCTGATGTTTGTCGGTGTCATGAGTGCGTTTGTGATCTCGGTCATCTGGACGAAAGTGTCCCCCCGCGCTCACCTGATCATGAGCAGAGCGCGCGGTCACGTGCGGAGGGATCCGCAGCTCGGCACGCTGATTCGCAACGTCGAGGCGGAGGCTTGGGAGGGCGACTTCAGGGTGCGGGACCGGACGGTGGAAATCCTCATCGACGGAAAGCAGGAGCCCAATCCGGCACTCGTCGCCCGTGCTCGCGAGCTAGTGGCGGATTTCGATACCTTCGAGCGCCGGTTAAACGACTATCTCGCGCTGACGGCGAAGGAGTGGGCGTCCGAGGATCCCGAATTGGGCGCCGACGTCAGCGCACTGCGCCTCGCTTCGATCAAGCTGCGATCACGGCAACCTGTCCTGGTTGACTTCGATGGACCGGATGTAGACGTCTACTGGTCGTGCGAATACGCGGACGGGAAGTTCAGCGGACTGGACTTTGACTCATAGCGGAGATCGCGGCGCATCCGACGGTGAGACGACGCCTCGAACGGATGGAGGAGCGAAGCGGGAATGTGTGATTGCAGACCTGACCCCAGAGCCGACTTGTTGTTCCTCATCACTTCGGCTCACTGATTTCGAATCCCAAGCTGCGGAGCAACGTGACTGTCTCTTCCTCGGTCAGGGTGCGCCCAAGTTTCTCGTGCTCCCTGATCAGATGCGGCATCATCTCGGGCTTGAGCTTCATCCAATCCGGCACCTTGGCAATCGTGACACCCTCTTCCATTTTCACCCCTCCGAGAAACTTTCCGCAAGTCGCACGGCTACTCGTTTAAACTCAGCGCTAAATTGCTTCTGCTTTCTTGTCGAACGCATCTCCCGAACTTTTTAAGCCCTTGTTTGGTGTCCGTCAAATCCCGGGCGAACTGCCAAACGCGAACACGCTCTTAGCCCTGGAACATCGTCTGCTTCCGCTTGCCTAGTCGAGAGTAGACAGACAACAATACTGAACTGTTCAAGCGGTTCAATCCACCGGATCGGGTCCAGTGTCCGTTCAAACCTTGCAGCAGATTAGCCTTTCTCGGAAGGGCCGCGGTATTTCTGAAGCATCTCGTTCGGGTAATAGCGTTCCTCTAGCTCGCGTTGTTTTTCGCGCCCTTCCGGAATTGGCGCTCGGCCACCACCACGCAGATACGGATTATCTTTGTGTGCCACGCAGAAATCTTCCCAGGCTGCGAGCTCGCGTTTTTGAAAATCTTGCAGAAAATCCCACAGCGCCACATACGTGACCGCGGTTGCAAGACCGGAATACCAGGCTACATTGAGCCCCAATTCGAGATGCTCTTTGAGAGATAGAATGCGCGGGAGCTTTCCTTTCTGGGCCGAAAAAGTTCCCGCCACGGCCGCGCGCGCCTGGCGAATCTCCTCGATCGAGTGGGGCGATTCGAATTGAACCCAATCCACTTTGGCCACTTCTTTGTAAGCTTTGCTGCGCCGCAAAAATTCTTCGAATCCGCCATTCGCCGCATCGCGCGCGTAGCTCTGCGCCATGATCACAAAATCAGGATCAAGTTCGTCCCTCATGTCCACTGCCGCCCGATAACGGGCTAGGACAACTTCAAGCGGTGCTACTTCGATTCCGGCAGTTTGTGTTCCCCGCTTGGTTTCACCCGGTTGGTCGTCAAGACGCAGTCCGGCAATCCCGGCCCTGATGCACTCGGCCACCAGGCGCCGCACGGCCATGATTCCACCATGACCCGTATCGCCATCGAGCATGACGGGGATCGCAACACTACGCGCGATCCACCCGGCGATGGTTACACATTCGGTCATGCTCGCCACTCCCACATCCGCTAGACCAGTGTATGGCCCGACCACGGCGCCGGTCCCGACGAACAATGCTTCGACGCCGCCGGCTGCCATGATCCGCGCATGCGCGGCAGTGGGAGGGTGAAGCATGACGAGCACTCGATCTTTCCTGCTGAGCAGCTTTCTGAGCCGCGTAGTCGGTTTTTCTTCAGACATGTGAATGTAAGCTCCTCTCGACCTGCCGCTCCTGGTAAAACTGCGCGATCATTTTGTCTCGGCTTTAGGCAAACCATACGCCGCCACGATTTTTGCCTGCCAGTCTTCCATTTGCGGATAGTGTTCCCAATCAACAACAGACAAGCTCTTGCCCCTCAGTTCTTGTTCCACCACACCACCGCGCACGTAAACGGAAGAACTATAGGGCTCAGTGTCGTCGATGATTTTCTGTGCTTCGGCGGATGCGAGCCATTCCAGCCACAATAAACCGGCGTAAGGATGCCGCGCACTCATTAAAATCGCCTGAGCGTTGCCGAACCTGACGGGCACGGGCTCAAGGATCGCATACTGGAGCACACCAGCGGGATCTTTGCGCTGCGCTTCCCGAACGCTGCCATAGTTATTGCCCATCATCATCGGGATATCGCCCGAAATAATGGACATCATGATTCGCGATCCGCCGCGCACCCAGATCGGTTGCTGGGCGGCAATCTTACGGGCGAAATCCAAAGTTTTCTCCATGCCCCATGCAGGAACAAGTCCGGCGACATCCTTGGGTCGAATATCGACGGCAAATTTTCGCCCCTTGAGTTCCGGTCGCAGGAGGTCGTTCAGTGTTTTGGGAACCAAATTGGCCGGAATCAGCTTGGAATTATAGGCGGTCGCTTGAAAGTAGCTGAAAGACGCGAGCACATTTTTATTGCGCGGGTCGATCATCGGCGGCGGTATTTGGAGGATTCCCTTTTTCGCCATCTCCAGAATATCCGCTTTCCAGAGGTACGGGTGATATTCGCTGTAGAAGTCCGCGGAAACCAGGACTACGTCCCATTCCTTAGCCATGCCGCTTTTGATTTCCAGCAACAAGCGCTGCGCCGAATCAGTGCCGCGGCTTTGCTGTGCGTGGACATCGATAAACGGGTATTTCTTTTTGAATGCCGCCGTATTCGCTTTGGTGTCGGCGTCATCCATGGTCGTGAGAATGCGCAGTCTTCCTTCTTTCTTAGCTGCTGAGACGATTTCTTCACGGCTCGAACTAACATGATAGGTTGGTTTCGTCTGTGCCGTCGCTGCGAAAAGCGGCAAGCCAAGAGCACCGAACACTAACCAGGAGAAAGCCGCATACCGGCATAACAGTTTCATAAATGACTCCATTGGATCTGCCATGACCTAAGCTCGCCAATACTACGATCAGAATTCCAGCTTGTACAGATCGATGGCATTCTGGCGCGTGAGTTTACGTTTGATTTCGTCCGAGATCCCTTCAAACTGCTGTTCGACAATCTGTTTGGAATCCGGCCATGTGGTATTGCCATGTGGATAGTCGCTCGCCCATAAAAAGCGCTCCGCACCGTACAGCGGGGTGGTCAACACTCCAGCGCGGTCGTTCTCGAATGTGAACCAAATGTTACGGCGGAAATACTCGGCGGGAGCCAATTGGAGTCCGGTTTTCGGATCATGGTCTTTGAATTTACCTACCATATGGGCGACCCAGCCGATGTCCCACTCCGCGGCAACAATCTTTAACCGAGGAAAGCGATCGAAAACACCGCCGTAAATCATCTCGAGAAGTGACGTTTGAATTTCACCCTCGCCGCGGATCGAAGTGCGAACCCGCGGATGATGGAACTTGGCTTTTTTCCATGCGCCGGTCGTCGTATGCAGGGAGAGCGGGGTGTCGGCGTCCTGCGCCGCCGCCCATAGGGGGTCGAACTTTCTGTCGCCGTAGCTACTGCCGAGCGGTGTCGACGATGCAATCATGAATCCCTTAGCCCCCCGCTTGCTGTAGTCGGTTAAATCTTGCACTGCGCCTTGAACGTCGAGAATGGAAAGCACCGGCAGGCCGATGAGCCGTTTAGGGTCAACGCTACAGTACTCCATCAACCAATCATTGTACGACTGCGCGATGGCGCGAAAGAAAGGCTCGTCCTTGACGCTTAGCCCGTAAATGTGGCGCAGATGACTGGCGTAAATAATATCCGCATCGATTCCGTCGCGGTCCATGTCTTTGAGCCGGGAGTTGGGCTCCCACGGCCCTGGCCAGTCTTCGAAGCGGAATTTTTTGCGAAATTCGGCGGCTTTCCCCGAAGTACGACCGACAACGCTGCCTATGCCGAGCCCGCCGATCACCATGCCGACGAACTCCATCGCGCAGGATTCGCGGTTATGGCCTTCCAGGCTCGTATCCCACTCCGGAATTGACAGGTAAGGACCGGGTTCCTCTGCGCTCGGATTCCACAGTATTTGCGGAGCCCGGTCGCCGTATTTGCGGCGGACTCGCTCCCAGGTTGCAGCAACTTCATTTGCGTGAGAATCGGCCGAAATCAATCCGTAGCCAATCATAAATACCTCCACACCAGTTGTTGTTGGCGAGCGTTAAATTGAAAAGTGCTTGTGCGGGCCGAACGAAACAAAAAGCAAGAAGTCTAGAAGTAAAAGTCCGACCCGATTTTTTCACCGCGGCGGAAGAGCGTCAGCGCCTGCAATCTTCTGGAAAATATCCACGATCTCGCGCTCCCTGGGCAACTCCCTGACGGCCTTTTGCATCCCCTCAGGCAGCAGCGGCGTGGCGTCGTCGCCTGTGAGCTTTCTGTACTCCTTGTGGAACTCCGGATCTCGAAACGTTTTGCGGAATGCCTCTCTCAGAATCTCCGCCCGCTCCTGGGGCGTGCCGGGAGGGAGAAGGTAGGGAGAGCCGACGAGGCGAAATGCGCGGAACATGCTCAGGACCTTGCTCTCCTTGTCACTCCGGGCGAAGCTCTCGATCTCCGGCAGGGATGCGAAACGGGAATGGGGGTGCTTATCCCCCTTGGGAATTTCCAAGATGGCGTGGACGTTGACCAAGCCTTTGGTCAGTGAATCGGCGCCGCGTTGCAGCACGGTATCGGCGATGTTGGCGCGCGAGTCGATCTCTCCCCGAAGCAGGTTTAGGTCCAGCTCTGTTCCCGAGTAGCCGGTCACAAAGCGCGGCTCTCTGAGTCCGATGAGCCAAGTAAACAATCGGCCGGTTATGTAAACGAAATGGCCTACGGCATGGGCGCCGACGCGGAGGCCGGCGTGGGCGCGCAGTTTCTCAAGCGAGTTGAGGCCGAGTTCGCCGCGGCTCACGAAGACGTAGTGGCTCGCGGTGTTCGGGGCGCCCAAGTAAATAAACTTGTCCACGTCGTACTGCACCCCTGCCTGGCCCTGAATGGCGTTGGCCACAACGCCTCCCACGTGACCTACGGTCAGCCCATCCGGGCGAGCCGAGGCGAACATGTAGTTGCCCGCTTTGCGCCCTCCTCCCCCGGGCATGTACTCCGACAAAATGTGGGGGTTGCCGGCAATGTACTTGCGCAGGAAGGGGATCACCGCCTTAACTCGCAGGTCGCCGGTTCCACCTCCCTCGCTCGATTGAATCAGTGTGATGGTTTTGCCTTCGTAGAAATTCGCCTGAGCATCAGCAAGGGCGGGCATCAGTATCAGTCCAGCCAAAATAATCACTGCGAGCGCAGCGATGCATTGGGGCTTTTTCATAGGCTGGTCTCCTTTCATTGCGCAACTATCTCGGGTAAGCCCTATTTCTTTTCATTGCTCTGGCACCCGTGTGCTCGTAACGTACTTTGAAGTCCATACACCGGTGTCAGCAGCCAGAAACCCGCGTTATTTCAAAATCGCCTGGGGAAGACCGAAAGCGTTGAGCGCATTCTTCTCCCACTTGTTGCTGTTCGGCAGAGTGTCCCAGCTATTCACCGCCAGTTTCTTTCCCTGCGTCACTCTAGCCGCTTCGGAGCCGGCCACAAAGACCGATGTTTTAGGCTCGAGGCTCTCGATAATCGTCTGCGCCGCCGGCGAGATTTGGAACTCGAGCCACAGTAGCGCTGCGTGCGCATAGGGCGAGACCTGCGCAATCGTGGTCATTTCCTGGGTGCGCACCGGCACCGGCTCGATCAGCTTACACTCCAGCGACTTGGAGATGTCTTTTCGTTTTGCCCGTATACACGAGTGATAGTAAGACAAATGCAGCATGGACTGTTCGCCGGTCGTGATCGCGACAATTGCACGGCTGATGCCGCGCGCCCAGACCGGGTCCTGATCTTTGAGCTTGCGCGCATAATCCAACATCCATTCTTCGCCGAGCCCGGCCGCCAGGGTTGCCATCCCTGTCGGGCGAATTTCGGCCATGAATTTTCGGCCCTTGAATTCGGGCCTGAGGAAATCTTCCCACCGGTTGGGCACCCTGTCCGGGGCGATCAGGTTCTTGTTATACGAGAGGCTGTAAATCGTGCTGGCAAGACTGATGACGTTACGGTTTGTCGGATCAATAATTTCGCCGGGGATCTGGAGCACTCCCTGCTTTGCCATCCCCAGGATATCGAATTTCTTAAGGTGCGGCAGGAAGTCCTGATACAATTCTTGCGCGACTTCAAACACGTCCCAGTTGCTTCTCCCGGCCTGCAGTTCGAGCGCAAAGCGTTGCCCGCCGTCAACCCCGGCAATCCTCTCCGCGCGCGCGTCAATGAACGGGTACTGCTTCATGAAAGCTTTGCGCAGCGCATCGATATTGTCCGGGTCCATATTACTCAACACCCGCACGCGACCTTCCGCTTTCGCCTTGGCAACGATCTCGTCCCGGTTAGCATAGAAAACGTACCCTCTGGACTCGGCTTCTTTCTTCGCTTTAGCCAGTTCTGCGCTTGACGCCGTCGCCGCACCCGCGCTGTCGGCCAACACTCCTAGGGCTAACGCGCAAAACACAAACCCGGCCGTCACGAACTTAACCTTCATAAAATAAACTCCTCAGTCATTTTCTCGGCCTTTTAAAGATTCAATTAATACGCACGTCAGAATGTTTGTTACTTTTGCCACCTTCCTCGCTCTCGTATACGGCAGTGAAACCATCAGGGTCAAGTCTGGTAATTTGATGTTTCGGATTTTCGTCGGTCTCTTATCCTTATCTTGGAGCAGCCTCGAGTAAATTTGTGCAGTCAATCAGTTGCGAGTAGGACCAGTTTATATGGTAAAGATTTGATCCAACCGACTGCGGCCTAAGCGACCGCGTCCATCCGCAAATCGCATAGGTCAAGCTGCGCGCTTTGCGCGACGGCGCGGCGATCGCGAGCAAGGAGTTGCGGCGTTGAATTGAAAAGTGTCTGTGAGGTATGAACGAAACAAAAAAGCGAGAAAAGTCTAGAAGCAAAAAGTATGACCCTTGGTTTCCTCAATAGATTCATGCTCGAAGAGAATTTAGTCCAGATTGCCGGGGTGATCGACGCCGCCGAAGCGCAAATGCTTCAGCAATGCGGCGTTCGCTATTTGGGATTTCCCCTGCGGCTGCCGGTTCACCGCGAAGATCTCACCGAGGAAGAGGCGGCGGCGATCATCAAGAACCTGGCGCCGCCGGTATTCGGCGTGCTGATCACGTATCTCTCCGAGGCGAGCAAGATCGCCGCCTTCTGTCATGCACTCGGTGCCCGGATCGTGCAGCTTCACGGCGACATCGACCAAGATGAGCTGACGCACTTGAAAACTCTCGATCCGAACTTGACCGTGATCAAAAGTCTGGTCGTCGGCATGCGCGACGACCAGGCTCTCGAAGCGATGCTGAGAGAGTTATCGCCTTTCGTCGATGCGTTTATCACCGACACCTTCGATCCAAAAACCGGCGCATCGGGCGCCACCGGCAAGACTCACGACTGGCGCGTGAGCCGGCGCCTGGTGGAACTTTCCCCTCGCCCGATCATTCTCGCTGGCGGCCTGACCGCGGAGAACGTCAGGCGAGCGATTCTGGAAGTACGCCCGGCCGGAGTCGACTCCCACACCGGCGTCGAAGACGCCATCGGCCGCAAGAGCCGTGAGAAAGTCAAAAAGTTCCTGTCGGAAGCGCATGAAGCTTTTGCGCTCGTTCAAGCAAAGTAATAATCGTCATGATGGACACGTTAAGGGTCGTATTTTTACTCTTGACCGAAATCGTAACGCCGGCACCGAGGGTGTAGATGCGTGGGCTCCGCGAGATTTTCTATTGCAGATTTTAAGTAACCACGAATGTCAAAAGTAAAGACCTGACCCCGAAACTGTGCGTGACCCCGAAACTGTGCGAAACTCGTGTGACCCCGAAACCTAGAACCTCGCACTCATCCTTTCGCAAATTGATGCCGTTGGCGTACATGCAAACCTCGCCACGACGCTGTTCTTCCCATGCTATCAAAACCGGGCGTTAATCCATTTCGCCACGTAATCAAAAAAGTTCTTCACGCTGTTCGAATATTGCCCCGGCGATTGTTCGCACCGGACGCACGGCGTGATTCCGTGCGTTGCGCCTTCTATCACGATGAAATCTTTGTCCGAGCTGGCGGCTACTTCGTAATGGATCTCGTTGTCCCGTATAAAATAGTGCGCCCCCATGGCGGCAATGAGCACCGGAACAGAAATATTGCGCAGGGCGCATGGCGTCGAGTTGTTGGTGGAGCAATCATCGATTCCGTCCATGGAATCCGCGGCTCTTGTCGCATTGGCGCTGAGAAAAGATCGTACCGTCAATAACCGCGCCCCATTCTCGAAAGTCGCGCTTTCTTTCGCGAGCGCTGGATTGGCGCGCCGAACGCTGTGCACGACCTCGGTTACGATGCCGCCGTCGTTCTTCAGCAATTTCTGCGGCTGTATCGTGCCGTGATGAATACTCAAGTCGAGCTCCATGAGTCGCGCTCCGCCCCCTCCGACGACAACAAAGACATCGTCATCGGGATAATGGTATTTGCCTTCTTTCATCAGCGCCACCTTGCGCAAAGCGTCGTCGATCAGTTTGTTCATCCGGTCTGCTTGCGCCTTGAAGTATTTTTTCTTGAATGCCTCGGAATATTTCGATGGTCCCTTGGGGTTGTAGCCGTTCTCGGGGTTGAACGGATCCAACTCAGGATTTTTTTGACCAGGTTGCCCCTCGTTCACGATTGCGGGGTTCAGACTCCTGATGCCGTTCACCGGATTTCCTGGATGCGCATCTCTGAAGATGATCCCGTCGGCCCGCGGGAGATTGGCAAGCTCGCCGCTACATTGAACAAGTTTGTTGGGACCCTGGCAGTACGAAGGACCGCGCTCCGCCACCGCCTGATAGAAGCTCATTGTCGGCCCTCCACCGCTCCCTCCCAGAAGCAAAACTTTCGTGATGCCCGGTTGTTTTCTCAGGAAATTCACTCCCGACCGCACGTCTAGAGCGATGCTCTCCCATCTGACCAGAGCTTCGTTGTTATCGGATCTTGGGTTCAAGCAGAGAACCGCGAATCCTCTCTTTGCTAGCTCGGTGCAGGTCAAGCTTCCCATGACATTCGAGGTACGATGCGTCACGAGTATCCCAACATGCGGCGCCGGCCCGGAGTCGGGTTTGTAGAGCGCTCCCTTCACTTCAGCGGGGGAAAATTGAATATAGGTTGGGTTGCTCTGCCCAAAGGCGACGGCAACGCTAGATGCAAGACACAGTAAATACACCGCGGGTAAAACTCGCCATGAGTTCATTTCTGCTACCTCCTTGAAGTTTCAAGAACAGATATTGCGAAAAGCGTCACCGCCTCCAATAGCTTTGAAGGGGTGGCCAAGTCAACGACGATGCTCTGCCGGTCGTTGACTTACCGTGATCTAGGCAAACTCACCGCGAAACTCGTCGAGCATCCTGGAACTGGTAGCCGATCGTATCATTACGTTTGCTGAAATCGTCGACCGAGAAAACGTCATCGCCGGCACCGACCGCTGCCGCGTTCATCCGTAAATCGCCTGGGCCAAGCTGCGCGACGGCGCGGCGATCGCAGCAAGAAGTTGTGGAGTTGAATTCAAAAGTGTCTGTGCGGGATGAACGAAACAAAAAGCAAGAAAGTCTAGAAGTAAAAGTCTGACTCTCAATTTTTCGTTGGCGGTGTTGACTTCCTGCCGGCATGAATTATACGTGCCCTTGGGCAGGGGACCTGGGTTTGGGTCAATGGCCGCAATCCACGTAACGAAAGGAACTCAGACAATGAGAACATTTCTTTTCGCTCTATTGCTTTTGTCCATCGGCAGCACGAGCGCCGGCGCTCAAGCTGATTTTTACAAGGGTAAAACGGTCAGACTGTTGATCGGCTACTCCGCCGGCGGCACCAACGATCTTTGGGCGCGGGCGATCGCGCGGTTTTGGGGCAAGTACATTCCAGGCAATCCGAATTTCATCGTGCAAAATATGCCCGGCGCCGCCACCATGGTCGCGGCTAATTACATCTATGGAGTCGAAAAAGGCGATGGGCTCACCCTGGGCTTGATCGCCCCCGCGCTGTTTTTCAACCAACTCGGCGGTCAAAAAGAAGCCAAGTTCGACTGGGCAAAGTTCGCCTGGATCGGCACGCCCGAGGAAACCAGCGAAATGCTTTCCATGCGTTCCGACACGCCTTTCAAAACTTTCGATGATATTCGCCAGGCATCGACGCCGCCCAAGTGCGGCACCACCGGCACCGGCACGCCCGGCCACTATTTTCCGCGGCTCCTGGAAGAAGTTCTCGCGCTGAAGTTCAACCTGGTGGCAGGTTACCCCGGAGCGAACGACATCGACCTCGCCATCGAGAAAGGCGAAGTCCAATGCCGCGCCGGCACGACCAGCGCATTTTTCGGCAGGGAACCGGGCCGCACCTGGGCGAAAAACGGATTCGTCCGAATACTTGTCATCGGCGGGTCAAAGCGCGATCCGCGGGCAGCGGACGTGCCAACGATCTGGGAAGCGATGGAAAAACATAAAACACCCGAGGCCGGTAAACGGCTCGCGACCGTTCTGCTCTCGCCCGGTCCGTTCGGCCGGCCGATCGTAGGCGGTCCGACGATCCCCGCTGATCGGGTCAAAATTCTGCGCGACAGTTTTTTGAAGGTGATGAAAGATCCCGAGCTTTTGGCCGAGGCGGAAAAGCGTCGCTGGGAACCGGACCCTGTGAGCGGCGAGAAGCTTCAAGCCCTGGCGCGCGAGGTGGTTACCCAGCCGCCGGAGGTCATCGCGCGGATGAATGCGGTGCTGCGAGACTAAGCCGAAAAACGGGCTTGTTTTCTCCGCGGAACACACTCCCAGGAAGTTAGTAACCTTAGGCCCGTCTGACAAGCAGCCCGCACGCCTGCCACGCGGACCGCGCCCTCCGCTGCGTTCAGTCCTCAAAGTTCGACGTGAGCGGTCCGGCGCACTAGCGTCCCAGACGTTCGAGTTGCTCGAGGTGATCAGTTTCCGATGCCAGCATATTCTCCAAGCGTATCGCCAGACCTTTGTCGCCAAACTCCGCCGCCTGATCGATCCGTCTCGTGTAATTGTTTATGATCTTCCGTTCGGCGGCAATATTCTGCTGCAAAAGCTCCCGGGCAGCGCCAAATTCTGCGGGCATGGCCGGCCGGATACGCACTTCGCCGCCGAGCGCCACGATCTTATCGGCGAGAAACGTAGCGTGGTCAAGCTCGCCCGGGAGCTCCTTTTTCAGTAACTCGCGAAGCTCGTGGCCGAGCATGCCGCGACCGGCGGCGGCGTGATACACGCTCCTCAGGAGCGCCTCGAGCTCAAGGTTGAGATCTTCATTCAGACCGTTTATGAGATCCTCCCTGGTCATAGTAACCGAATGGCCTACCACGTGTCGGACCGGCACTTTGAAGCGGCGCTCGATGCGCCGGGGCTGGTCGAGAGCCACCCAGCGTGACCTTTGCAGCGGTAGAGTGGAGATGATGATGCCGTCATATTTTTCTTGGTGCTGTTCCAACTCGTTCTCGATTGCTTTTACAGGCGAAGCGTCACCCACTTCCGTGCGCGCGACTTTCGCACCCACTCCCGCTAGATGACCTTTTGCCGCTTGAGCGGTGCGCTGCGCGATCGTTTCACTATCGCCGTCCTGCCAATCGAGGAGATCTTCTACCGGTGTGGCGGGAACCAGCAAGACAAATTCCGTATCTGCGTCGTTTGCCACGATCTCCCGAACTGCGCTGGTCAGCTCCGGGCTCGCGGCGGTTTGATTGGCCAAAACGAGATAGCGTGGCATATTCACACCTCCAGAGAAGTTTTAGACCGACAACCAAAAAATAGGCCGAACAACGCCGCGATTACAAGGCCTTTTGCTGTGACCATGGGGCTGAGATAGCATACGGACCAGTCCGCCAAGATCGGGCCCTGGACTTTATCGAACAGGCATCACAAAAGAAGGTCGAGAAAATTCTCCCGGCGAAAACCTATAAGCTTTCAGCGGATGATACAAAAAATTATCCCAAGTACGAGAAGCACTGGAACGAAATTTTCCAACTTCGCTGAAATTGCCGGCGGCGGCACCGGCGCGCGCGAGGGGATTTTGCGCAGCGCTATACAAACACTGCCAGGAAGTTAGTAAACTTAGGCCAGTCTGACAGACAGCCCGCAAACAGCTTTACAAGGTGATCCAAAGCGCCGACTAGAAAATTCAAAATGCGGGCTGTCATAAACTGACGGGGAGAAAGATATGGCGAAATTCATCATTCAGCCGCACGGCAGGCTCAACGATTGGGTTGCCGAAGAAAAAGGTTATTTTGCTGCGGAAGGTCTCGACTACGAACTCAATGTGGAAGGAAGCCGCAAGAACACGCCCCGGCTCGCGACCGGCGATTCGCCGGCCGCGCTCGAGGATAACCGCTTTGGTGCGTTCGAACGGTACGCGGAGGGGCACGGACGTAAAGGAGAAGGCGCGGGCGACGTAAGTTGTGCCTGTCATTGGACGGTAAACCAGTCGGCGAAAGTGGAAGAAGGGATTATGTGGGGCAAGGCTTATAGCGTCTGTGAGGCGGCCATCGTCGTGCCGGGTGATTCGAGTGTTTTCGAGCCCGCTGACCTCGCTCGGACGGACATCGCGGTCGGATACCACTCGGGCAGTCACTACTCCGCGCTGCAGGCGATGGAGGTGTTTCTGACGCGCGCAGACATCGCGCTCAAATTTGTCGGCACTTCCTGGTCGCGCGTCGATGCAGCTTTAGCGCGGAAGACACCGGCGGTAAACGTCTGGGGACCGCAACTCTATCTTTTGGAACAGCACAGCTTTCGGAGAATCGTCTCGACGACGTTCATGATGGCCTTCATGTTTCATCGCGATGTGGATTCGCTAGACGTCGAACGCTACATGCGCGCCCTCATCAGAGCGCAAGCGGATATCGACGTCGAACCGGAGCGCTACAAGCGCCACTTCATCAACGAGATTCCCGAGCGGTTTCGCGACCAAGTCGATGTTCGGCGATTCGGGATCGGCGAACGGGTCGTGCCGCAGCCTTACACACGAGAGATGTTCGAAAAGACACAGGCCTGGATGCACGCGCGGGAGCTTTTCGACGTTGCGTCGGAAGCGGGTGTTTGCTTCGAACAAGCGGTTCACCGCTAGACCGGCTTCCCGGTGATTTCTTTGCAAGAACGCCTATTCATTCATCCCTCCTGGTGTTAGTAGTCGCGTGACCGAAGGAGTCGGCCGCATCGGCGCGCGGCATCGTCACGCGCCAGAAGATTTTTGCCTAGCGAGAATACCGGCACTGCTAGAAAGTTAGTAGACTTAGGCAAGCCTGACGCCTGAACCCTTGGTTTGCCGTTGCTTAGAACTGAACTCGTTTGTCCTTGCCGGAATTATTGTGTTAAAGATTTTGCATACCGCAGGTTTGAACACTTTTTGGGAGGTAACGGGCGTATGAAAGCGATTTCGAGAAATTTCGCTTTGGCCCTGGGGCTGTGGCTCACGGCTTTTGCTGGATATGGCGACGCTGCGAGTCCGGAGTTGCTTAAAGCCAAACAGGAGGCCGAAACCAAGGGATATGTTTTCGCGACGAGCCACGACCAGATCGTGGCCGCAGCCAAAAAAGAGGGCAGGATGCGAGCTATAAGCTTCCTGTCCGGGAAGATGCTTGACGCGATGGCTCGCGCCTTCAAGGCGAAGTACCCCTTTCTCGACGTCCATGTGGAGGAGCAAGGAGGATCGGTTGAAGCGGCGCAACGCTTTCTCCTGGAGATCAAGGCCGGCATCGTAAAGGACTGGGATGCCAATCGCCTCTGGACCGAGTTATACGATGAGTACCTGCCGCACCAGAAGAAGTTCGACATTCTGGGCATGGCCCAGCACAAGGTGCTGAGTATCCCTCCGCCGATGGTCGATCCCATTTACCGCCACGTCGTGGCGCTTAGCAGCAATCTCCATGTGCTGGCCTACAACAACAAGTTGATCCCTCCCGAAAAGGTCCCCGTGAAGTGGGAGGATCTTTTGCGGCCCGAGTTCAAAGGGAAGAAGTTCGCCTCGGATATTCGGCCCGTAGGGGTTGCGGCGCTGGTCCCTGCATGGGGCCTTGAGAAGACTCTCGACTTTGCCAAGAAGATCGCAGCACAGGAGCCTGCCTGGGCAAGAGGCCATTCCATCGTGATTGCTTCCGTTCAGGCCGGAGAGATTCCCATGTTTATCGGGACCAACTTCGGAGCGGTGAAGAGAGCGCAGGCAAAAGACCGCCTCAAGGTGCTCGGATATAAGTTTTTGGAGCCGGTTGTGGGCAGGCTGCATCTTACCGACGGCGTCCTGGCCGCGGCCAGAAATCCTTATGCCGCCCTTTTATGGCTGGAGTTTCAGGCATCGCCCGAAGGACAAAAGTTACTGGATGAACACTGGCCTTATGGCGCGTCCGTACTGTTGCCCAATTCGGTTCAAGCGCAAGAGACCAAAGGAAAGACACTCTCCCTGGTCGATTGGAACCACTATACAAAGCTCGACGAATACACCTCGAAGGTTGCGGGGGCTTACGGCTTTCCAAAAGCCGAAAAGCATTAAGTCGGGAGTCACGAGCGTCCGATAGCATGGTATCAAGGAGGCGTAAACGGAAATGACACAGCCGAACAAGGTAGCAGGTATTACCGTAGCACGGCAGCAACCAATAGACGTGGCGTCAGACCCGAGCAGAGGCAAGTGGAGCAGCCCGTTCCGTTTGCGTTCTGGAAACCTCGCCGTTGGCCTAATGAGAGTCAACAAGGACGGCGGCGAGAACAATCTCCACGCGCATCCCGATGTAGAGTCGATCTGGATTGTGCTGAAGGGAAGGGCGAGATTTTACGGTATGAACGATGTCCTGGTCGCTGAGCTTGGGCCCGGCGAAGGTGTCGCCATACCCAAAGGAGTTCCTTACTGGTTCGATAACACAGAGGAAGAGCCCCTGGAGATTTACCACATCACCAGCCGAGACTCTTCGATCAAGGATGTTCACCGTGTGAACTTCGCTCCGTACACCGACGCGCAAAATGGTCGCGGACCGAGGCCCGGGCGTGAGGCTACGGAGGAGGAGAAAGAGGCGGCGGCTAAGTTGTGATAAATAAGGCCGGACACCGACAGCCGCTATCGGTTTCAGGCTAACGGCTCCACGAGATCGCGGCGCATCCGACGGTGAACGGATGAAGGAGCGAAGCGGGAATGTGTGATTGCAGACCTGACCCCAGAGCCGACTTTGTTCCTCATCACTTCGGCTCACTGATTTCGAATCCCAAGCTGCGTAGCAACGTGACTGTCTCTTCTTCGGTCAGGGTGCGCCCAAGCTTCTCGTGCTCCCTGATCAGATGCCGCATCATCTCGGCTTGAGTTTCATTCAATCCGGCACCTTGGCAATTGTGACACCCTCTTCCATTTTCACCCCACCGATAAACTTTCCACTAGTCGTACGGCTACTCGTTTAAACTCAGCGCTAAATTGCTTCTGCTTTTCTATCGAACGCCTCACCCGAACTGTTAAGCCCTTGTTTGGTGTCCGTCAAATCCCGGCTACTCACATCTTTAGTTTTGCTTTTGGATCGACTTAGGACGCGGCGATCGCGAGCAAGGAGTCTTGGAGTTGAATTCAAAAGTGCCTGTGGAGGATGAACGAAACAAAAAGCAAGAAAGGCCAGAAGGACCCTGCCGCCTTTTCCTGTATGGCGCGTACAGCCCGGGCTGATGTAAGCTTAATCGCTGGCGTGCGATACTACGGAGGTCCGTTATGTCACCGAACGAAAGCATTCTTTTTACACCCCTCGCCATCGGCAAGCTCTCGATTAATGGACGGATCATTAAGACCGCGACCTCGGAAACCCGCGCCACGGCGGATGGCTTTGCCACGCAGCAGCATATTGACTTCTACCTGCCGATGGCCAAAGGCGGCGTGCCACTCATCATTACCGGGAATGTCTATCCCAGTCTTGACGGCAGATCCACGCCATTGCAAATGGGCGTAGATGACGACAGTAAAATTCCGGCGCTCAAGCAGCTGGTCGAGTCAATGCATGTGCACGGCACCAAGATCTTCGCGCAGCTGAATCATAGTGGACGCCAGGTTATTCCTGGCTTCGCCGGATTACCCGAGGCATTGTCCGCGTCGAGCGTCAAAGACTTGTCAACCGGCACGCGACCGCGTGCGTTGACCGTGGCGGAAATCGAACGCATCGTGCAACAGTTCGCTGACGCCGCTGCCCGCTGCAAGGAGGCCGGCTTCGACGGCGTGCAGATTCACGCCGGACACGGCTATCTGGTCAATCAGTTCCTCACGCCGTACACCAACAAACGCACCGACGACTACGGGGGCTCGTTCGAGAAGCGCTTGCGATTCCTGCGCGATTTATATCGCGCGATGCGCGGGCGTGTCGGCAAGGACTACCCGGTGATCATTAAGCTCAACGGTTCCGATTACCTGCCGCTGCGGCCCGGTTTGAAAACGCCCGAGCTGGTTAAGATCGCCAAGGCGATGGAGCAGGAAGGCATCGATGCCGTCGAGGTATCCGTCGGCCAGTACGAGTCCGGCTTTCCAATGGTGCGTGGCACCTTCGGCCGCTGTTTGCGCAATACGCTGTCGGGCGGTGTGCGCCATCTGTCGTTGTGGCGCAGGATGGCCTTCAATTTGTTCTGGCCGTTGATGGCGCTTGTGTTCAATCTTCTCTTTAAAGGTCGTGAAGGCTTCAACCTTCATTACGCGCGCCAATTCAAACAAGCCCTATCCATTCCGGTCATATGCGTCGGCGGGTTTCTTAGCCGGGAAGCAATGCAGTCCGCCATCGAACAAAGTCTGTGCGACGCGGTTTCCGTCGGCCGCGGGTTTATCGCCGATCCGCTGCTGTATCGCCACTTGCACGATGGAACCTCGGGACCGCGGTGCGTGGATTGCAACGCCTGTGTCGGACTCATCGGCACACAGCCGGTCGACTGTTATCACCCCAGAATACGCGCTGAAAAAGACGCGATGCTGGCGGCGATGGAAAAATAAAGCGTCGCCGGGCAAGCACAATTGTCAATCCTTGATCCCCCACCGGAGCAAGTGTGAAGGAATCGGTTCAAGTCTTTTGTTGACAGTTGTGAGGCTTTCCTCTAACCCATCGCGCGCAGAAAACCGACTTCCATTCCGTTTAACCGGTTGCCGTGTTTGCGCTCCGAGAAAAGACCGGAGATAAGAATCCGAGTCAGAAGAAAGGGGTCGGGTCCGGAGTTGAATCGTTGATTCCGGTATTTTGTCTGTGTCACGATTTGTTCGAAGGTGAAAATCTATAGAACTCTAGACTTGCTCCGATTTCCAGAGAGGAGCAAAGGAGGGTCACGATGAGCTGACCTCATATCGCTCTTGTTGAACCGACGGTTTAACGTCACCGCTTCATTACCGCTGCCATCAGATGCGAGCTCTAATTGGGATTTGCAAGTCCCTGGCGGCATTCCAGTCCTGACCCCAGGGAAAACTTCCCAAAAAAATGGCTAGCAGCGCCGAGGTAAAAGTTTTAGCATACAGAGCAAGAAGGAAATCCGACCGTCTCCTTTTTGAATAGATCCGACAATACCATGAAAATAACTTTAACGTCTGGATTGCCTGCATCCATCGAGTCAACAGGAGTTTTAGTATGCGCTTTTATCTCGCTCTCATTCTTGTCGCCCTGTGGGCGACGTCGGCCCGAGCAATCGAACCGGCAGACTATAGGTACCCTTATCCCGATCCCTACTTGGCAACCGCCACTCTCGCGATCTTGAGCGACGACGGCGCGACGTCGGCCGCCCAATCGACCATCGTCCGTGTGCCGGGACTTCGCGGCAGAAATAATCTGCCTTCTCTCCAAGGACGCGGCGACGTGAGTCTGGCGCTTTATCGCCAAAACCGCGCGGCGCCGCTGCTTTTCATTCTTCCCGGCCTTGGCTCGAGTCCCTACTTCGGGATCGCGCCGTATTTGGCGAACCTGTTCCATCGAGAGGGTTCCCACGTGGTGGTTTTACCCTCGCCGATGAGCTGGAACTTCGCGTTATCGGCGAGTCGCAGCGGCGCACCTGGTTACGCGCCGGACGACGCTCGCGATCTCTACGAAGTGATGCAAAAAACCCTTAAGCTCTTGCGCGATCGACACAACGTCAAAACCACGGCGATCAATTTCATGGGGGTCAGTTTAGGCGCCCTTGAAGGCGCGCATTTGAGCGTCATCGACGCCGACGAAGGCAAGATCGGCATCGCCAAATATCTGCTCGTAAACCCACCCGTCGATCTCGCTTACGCCGTCAGTAAAATCGATGAATGGAAAGCGTTGGACAGAAAATTAGGCAAGGAGAAGTCTCTGCAAATCGTATCGAATGCGCTTGCCATCATCGATTCGTTTGCCAAGGCAAAGCGGGACGATCCCGAGGTCTTCGAGCAATTAGCGAAAAAATTCGCTGCTTTCAAGAGAGAAGACATGCAATTCCTATTCGCCGAAAACCTACAGAGCCAGCTCGCCGAGCTGATCTACGTCACCCAGGTCATTAACGACCAGAGAGTGCTTACCGCCGCGAAAAATGACAAGAGAAAACGGCTGGAGGAAGCTAAGAGCTTTACGTTCAATGACTATGACCGAAAAATCGCTCTCCCCCTATGGCGAAGGCAAAAAGGAGATTTGCAGGCGGAACCGCAAAGGTTCGTTCAACATGGGTCATTGGCGAGCATCTACGATCGGTTGCGTGATAATCCTAAAGTGCACATCATTCACAACGCCGATGATTTCTTCGCCGAGAAATCGTCCATTGAAGCGCTCAAAGAAGCCCTGGGCGACCAAGTGATGCTTTATCCACGCGGCGGACATCTCGGCAACCTATGGTATCCGGAAAATAAAGAATACGTACTCAAATACTTCCAAGCGCGTCGTTGAATGAAAACGCTTTGTTTTGTTGTCGCATCGAGTTTCTAGGGTTTCAAATGTATGCTCCTATAAGATCTCATATCGCCAAGCTCCTTCACGCGTGCGAGAAGTTGCCCAGGTCCGACCCGCAGCCCGGTCGGGATAACAGGTCCTGTCTCGATATAATAGCAATAGTCGATTATAATCCGCAGGGTCAGCGCGGGGATCATCCGACGTGAGACGACGCCGCAAACGGATGAAGGAGCGAAGCGGGAATGTGTGATTGCAGAGGCGCGGTAAAGAGCGTGATAAATTATTTCACCGGGAGCAATGCGTGCTTGTCTAGGCATAGAGCAACGCATACATCCATCTCCGTCATGGGCGCAGCCGACTTTTCGACAAGCCCGAAGATTACGCCGCGTTCTCGGAAAAACATGGCTACAAAAAAGATGAAAATAGGCGGCTTCGTCATGGCTGCAAGCATTGCCGGGTGCTTTAGTGCACCCGCCGTCGACGCGGACGAGGTTGTTCGCAGGGTTCCGGTCGCGGACACCAACTACTGCCGCTTATGGTTTCCAGCGATTCGCGAGGACACATTGTTTTCGTCGCAGCCCCGGCTCAAAGATTCGACCGATGGCGATATAATATTCCTCTACGGGCCCTGCGATTACGATCCGTTGGGAAGTGAAGAGATTAGCCGTCAACGTGCGGACGCAAAGCTCAACCGGCGCCGCGATAGCCGCTAGCCGGAGCTACACAAACAAAGATGGTAGCGGTTCGCGAGTTACCAGCGGGGTCGTATCTTGAAGACTTGACCTCAAATCGCGATCTGTGCAATTTCTAGCCCAAAAAGTGCAGCGGCTACCGGCCAGTCAAATAGGGCGATTCAACGAAACTGCAACGGTACGTGACGCCGCCCGCACCCCTACCACAGAACATGAATCCCGCAATGAAACTAAGGAGTATCCGATGAGCGAACGCTTTGTCCGCAATAACGCCGCCAATCCAATGAATCCCATACCCCTGCCCAAGCAGGTGCCGGCCAAACGTGCCCTGGCCAAGCTGCCGGGCAGGAAGATTTTCTACGCCGACACCGGCGGCGAGGGCGAGGCTGTGGTCTTTCTGCATCCGGCCGCGACAGGTGATCCCAAGGTTTGGGCTTACCAGCAACCGGTCTTTGCCAAGGCCGGCTATCGGGTGATCAGTTATGCCCGGCGCGGCTACTACAAGTCCGACAAATTGCGCAAAGGCGACAAGCACTCGGCCGCCGATGACCTCAACGGCCTGCTCGACGCGTTGTCCATCGAAAAGGCTCATATCGTCAGCAGCGCCGCCGGCGGCAGCATTGCTGCGGACTTTGCGCTTTCCTATCCCAAAAGGACTTTAAGCTTGGCGATCACCAGCAACTATGCCGGTATCCGCAAGGGTAATATTTTGAAGATGGCCGAGTCGTCCGGGTTAAACAGTGGAACGAGATGCCGCGCTGGTATCGGGAATTCAGTTGCTCGTATATTGCGGCCAACCCGAGAGGCCTTAAAGCCTGGGACAAGCTGGCCGACGACGCCACCAAGCACCAGGGCGTCCAACAAGCGCACAACAACTTTATTACGCCGCAAGTCCTGAACAAGATGAAAGTCCCGACGCTGCTGGTTACCGGCGATGCGGATTCTTCAACGCCGCCGTCGATCATGCGGATGGTGGCGAAGTGCATCCGCCGGAGCGAACTCGTTACCGTCGCCGAATGCGGCCATTCGATTTATTGGGAGCATCCAAAGCTCTTTAACGATATCGTTCTCGATTTCATTCGCCGGCATCGAAAGCGCAAGCGTTAGGTGGCGACCCCTTTCTCGGTGTCCGTCAAATCGGGGCTAGCTAGCATAGATCTCAACTCTTCTGTTGCGATCATGACCAGATAGTTGCGAAGTGCATCCACCGGAGTGAACTCGTTACCCTCGCCGAATGCGGTCATTCGATCTATTGGGAGCATCCAAAGATTTTTAACGATATCGTTCTCGATTTCATTCGCCGGCATCGAAAGCGCAAGCGTTAGGTGGCGACCCCTTTCTCGGTGTCCGTCAAATCTGGGCTAGTTCAACTTGACCCCAAATCTTTTTTGAGGACAAAACCAGAAACATCAAGATTAAGACTTGACCCCAAAATCTTTGTGCGACCGCAATCTTTGTCCCTTACGGAAGTTTTTTCAAAACCCCATGTACAGTCTTTGGATCGTTGTGAAAACGAAACTGTGATGCGTCTGTGAAAAATAGATCTGTCTCCATTAATTCAAGTTAGGATCAGGGGTGTGCTTTCCGCCGAAATCGGCCCGCAACACCGCGACGAGCGGAAGGTGGTCGGATGCCCTGACGGACCAGCGTGTCACGAGCACGTGAGCGGCGATCGGCGTCAGACCGGCGGCATAGATATAGTCGAACCGCATCCCTCGCAGCCGTGCGTGGAAGGTCGCAGCCCGACCGTTCCCCGCGACTTTGAACGCGTCGGTGAAGCGCCTCCGTAGAAGGCGTGAGACGCGGCTTCGCGACACCGTGTTGAAATCACCCATCAAGAGAGCCGGCTCATGGCCTCCATCCGCCACGATGATCTCCCGGGTCAACCGCTTCACCTGGGCCATGCGCTCCTGAGGCACCAGCCCCAGGTGCGTCACGTAACAGCGAAGCGTGCCCTTCGGGGTGGTAAGGTGCGCCTCCAGGCAGGCCCGTCCGGGATGCGGCCGCACGGTGAGACTGTGGTTCATCACGAAGGTGGTCGCCCAGCGCGTGAGCAGCGCGTTGCCGTAACGGCCTTGACGACGCGTACCGCCGATGATCGCGTGCATACTGAGACGATCGGCGAGCCATTGGGCCTGGTTGACGTACCCGCTTCGACGCAACGCAAAATCGACTTCCTGCAGCGCCACGAGGTCCACCCGCTCGGCCTCGATTACCCGAAGGATGGTGTGAAGGTCGTGGCCGTGCCGTCCAAAGCCACTGTGGATGTTGTAGGTCATGGCGCGGAGATTCACGGTCATCTACCGTGAGCAGAAAATGGGGACAGATTTATTCATTTCCGTTATCTCCGACTCACGTTCGTCGGTGCGCCTAACTGGAGTATACCGCCCAGCCGATATTAGTATCGGCAAAGACCGCGTGCAAGGCGAGGGGCGACTCTGCGATCCCTGCTGTGCTAGTTTTGTGCTCGTTCCTTCAGCAACAAGGAGCACTCACAGACGGAGAAGAGGGGAGAGAGGCGTGGATTTTCTGTTGGTTTTTGCTGGTGGTTGTCCGTCTTGCTAGTCTTCACGACACTCGAAATCAAGTGCACATCCGTGATTCTGATTTCCCTGGGCAGAGCATCATCAATTCTCGTGTCGGGTCGGTCCAGTCGCCTGTCCACGACGGGTTTCTCATTGTCGGCCTTCACGCTGTTAAATCTGACACATGGGTCACGCGCGTAATACTTTATGAAGAATTCAAGGAGATATGACACCTATGACCCGGGGTTGGAATGGTTAGCTGGTGAGGGCTCTCAGAGAATTGGCTTCACTCACAGCTCAGTGCCGAGTGATTCCGATCCGAGCAAAGCATCAACGGGGTCAAAATAAAGCGGCTGGCATACGGAGGAGGCGGAAAAAATAATCCTCAGCGTCTGGTTCCGTATACTGATGGATTCGTTTTGTATATTGCAGCGCAGTGTAATTTCGTCTACTTACACGTGCTACGAGAATCTGCAATCCTCGTGTCGTCGTGGATTTGTTTGCAGTGCTAGCGTTGACTGAGCTATATGCGTTTTACTCAGGAGGCTATTATGCGATTCATCAGAGCGTTATGTTTGCTGATCGGGACGATCCTGCTATCCGGTTGTGTGCTCACCAAATTAGTCACCGTGCCGATGCGCGTGGTTGGCGCAGTGACTTCCATCGTGCCTGTCGCGGGCGATGCGGCACATGAGGCGATAGACGAGGCCGCCGTGGTCGTCGATAAATTGCCAATTTAGGGTGAGTAGAGTTCGGGCCGGACGAATATCACAGCACGTCGGAACTGTCTGAGTCTCATTGCGGCTAGTAACTCGCGGTCGGGCCACTGTCTGCAGGCGTAAGATCGATCTCTTCCCCTCTGAAGCAGGGATTGCCCCAATTGCAGCCGCTAGCTGACCCAGTCCCGAAATATCCAGCCGTGAATCAGCGAATGCCATAGGTTTATTCCTCCTCAGCTGCAGCCAACTGTCCCGCGGCACTCGCTGCGCCGAATTCGCTCCGGTCCAAAGTTGACATTACCGCACACAACGCACCGCCAAACTCGGCTGGGATTGTGGACCGCTGCCGGTGCTACAGACATTTCGGGTCAATGAGCCGTTCTCCCGGCGTGGCGGGTGTGAACAAGAACGGGTGATTGTCCCTGGGCCCAGCGCCGAGATGCAGGAGTGCATCAATGGTGCTAACGGCGAGACCGACCCGGAACGGAGATTCGGGGTCAACGAGATTCGGGGTCAGATTCAGAGATTCGGGGTCAAGTCTTGAATCTTGATGTTTCGGGTTTCGTCGGTTTCTCCACGTGGTCTTCGTCGGGGTGCGTTCCGATTGTTTCGGTTTCGACGAACTATGCGGGATTCCCCGCCGAGGCTGCGAGAAAGCCTGACGAGTAACGAGAGATCGGTCGCGTTAATTCTTTAAGAGCACTAGGGCAAGCCCATATCCCGCACTTTCGTCGGAGGAATGCGGCTCGACATTTTCACGAATTCTTGCTTTGAATGACGGCCATGGACGAGACAATCTCCGCGATCGAAACGATCACGTTGCGCATTCCGTTGGACATCTGGGCTCCGGCGCCGATGGCTCAAGGTATACCACGCACGCATGTTGAAAGCCTTTATGTACGCGTGACGACCAGTGGCGGCCTGGTGGGTTGGGGTGAGTCATTCGGCACAGCCCGTCCCATGGTCGTCGCAGCGTTCGACAACTGGATCAGGCGTCTCGCCGTTGGACAGAGCGCCTCGGATGAGCAACTCGTCCCACGCATAGAACGGATGCTGCTCTCAATGAGCCGCTCCGGTCCGCTGGCCCACGCTCTCGCGGGACTCGACATTGCGCTGTGGGACATTCGGGGGAAGCTTGCGGGTGTTCCGGTGTCGACGCTCCTTGGCGGCGCCAAGCGAACGCACGTCCAATGCTATGCTTCGTTGCTGCAATATTCCGGCAACTCAGAATACATCAAGCGCAACACCGCTCGCGCTCTCGAACGCGGTTATCGCCTGATTAAGCTGCATGAGCGCACTCCCTGAGGCGGTCGCTGCCGCGCGCGAGGTGACGGGGCCGGACATTCCGCTCATGGTGGATACAAACTGCGCTTGGACGCCGGTCGAAGCCGAGGCGGCGGTCTCGGCGATGGCGCCGTACAAGCCGTTCTGGGTCGAGGAGCCGATCTATCCTCCGGAGGACTTCGAAGCACTTGCCAAGCTGCGCACGGTCACCGGCGTACCCATGGGGATTGGCGAGAACTCAACCAGTCTGCGCGAGTTCCGCCGCATGGTCACTATCGGCAAGGCTGATTACGTTCAGCCCGCCATGGTCAAGCTGGGCATCACCGCCTTGGCAAGAGTAGCGGCCGAGGTCGAGCAAGCGGGCGCCCTCTGCGTGCCGAACGCCTTTTATTTGGGACCGGCTTTTCTAGCGGTGTTGCATTGCCTCGCGGCGAAAGAGAAAGATTCTCCGCTCGAGCGGATGTTTGCCGACTTTGGCGCGACTCCGTTCTCCAAGACCGTGCCGGTGATCAACGGCGGAGTTGAAGTTCCGCAGGGCCCAGGTCTCGGCGCGGATCCGGAAGATGACCTGATTGCTCAGTTCAGAGTGTAAGTCCGGATCGGTGTTAAGCGTGAGTCTGAGCTTTGCACGATCAACCGAATCGCCTCAGGCCTCACGTCTCACGGCTATTCGACAAGGAGAATTTTCATGCGAAGATTTCTTGCCGCCTGCCTGCTTCTACTGCTCACGGGCTGCGGTGATAAAGCGAAGGATTTATACGATACGGCGCAGCTCGAAGAGAAGCAGTTCAACAAGCCGCACGCTACGAAACTTTATCGGCAGATCGTAGAAAAATATCCCGACTCGCCGTACGCGAATCAGGCGAAGACTCGTTTGGCGGAGTTGGAGAAAGCGCGTTAGATAATCATCAAGCTTTTTCAGAGTGGTCCGTTCAGGAGTTAAAAAACGTTAGCGGTTAGCCCGCACCGCCCGCCGTGGTTTTCGAGGGTTGCGACTCCGACCTATTTATCCCTAGAACCGCAATGAGTTGCTCAATGAACCCGACCTGACCAGCCCGAATCTTATTCCTGGCTCGACGTCGATGAAATAGCCGATGTTGAATCAAGAAAACAGCAATCCAAGCTTGCACCGCCGGCGCGAGCGAAAGTGGATTAGAACTATATAAAGGATGAAATATTATGATAAGGGATAAACAGGTTGGAATTGCTCCGCGAGTCCGGATTTTTTCCCGAGGAGAGATTAGCCAATGTCAAAAAGGAAACGTGCGAACTGAAGGGAATATTGGATACCAGGGAAGCCCAGCAAAAGAAAAGATTGGAGGTGAACCACGAAAACTGAAATTCTTAGCACAGCCGTAGTCTTTTTTTTCCTAGGCGCGTGGGCTTTTGCCACGACTGCAGCCGCGCAGAGCAGTGCGATGCTGTCAAAGGCAAAAACTGAGGCGGAGACGAAAGGCTATATCTTTGAGACTAACCACGACGCAATCGTGGCAAAGGCGAAGAAGGAAGGTAAGCTCGTAGTTTTCAGCTCCCAGGATGCGGAGCCCCTCCGGGCCGCGGCGGACGCTTTCCGGAAAAAATACCCGTTCATTGATGTAAAGGCGACCGAGATTGGCGGCACGGATAATTACACCCGGATGGTCCAAGAGTTGAAGCTCGGCAAGACCACGGCCTGGGATGTCAATTATGTGGCCTTTGACTATTATGCCGAGTATCTTCCGCACCAGAAAAAGTTCGACCTGCTCGGCATGACCAAGCACGGAGTGCTGCGGATACCGCCGGAAATGGTCGATCCGGTCAACCGCCACATCCTCGCTCTGCAGACCAATATCGCAGGGTTCGCATACAACAAAAAATTAGTGCCGGAGAATAAGACGCCCGACACCTACGAGGACATGCTGAAGCCCGAATTCAAGGGAAAAAAATTTGCCACGGACGTCCGGCCGAGAGCTGTTGCCGCGCTCGTGCCGGCTTGGGGGTTGGAGAAAGTGGTGGCTTATGCCAAACGACTGGCGGCCCAAGAGCCCATCTGGACTCGGGGGGACACCCGCACCCTGCCTCTTATGACGGGGGGAGAAATCCTTATGAATCTTGGCTTGAATTACAAAGGCTACCTGAGATTCAAGGAAAAAGACGTTCAAGATGTCCTCGCCATAAAAATTCTGGAGCCCATCCCGGTGCGGTTGACGGAGGCGGAGGGTGTCTCGGCCATGGCGCGAAACCCCTACGCGGGACTTTTATGGTTGGAGTTCCAGTCAGGCCCGGAAGCTCAAGCCATTCTCGACAAAGTGGACCGCGCGGCCTCGCATTTAACTGCGGGCTCGTTTCATGAAAAGGCGACGAGGGGCAGGAAGCTTTCCTTGTTGGGCTGGGAACATTATTCCCAAATGGGAAAGTATGAGGAGGAGATCGTGAAGGCTTTCGGTTTTCCCAGGGCGGACAAGTGAAAATACCGAATCGGAACAGTACTCGGGGTCAGACTTTGACTCTAGAAGTAAAAGTCTGACCCCTGATTTCCAGCCATTTCGAACCGTTTCAGTAGCCCCAACGCTTCGCCACGGCCTGCACGCGCTGATACTCAGCGTCCAATTCCTTGCGGCCTCTCAATTCCTTGTAGGCGTCTTCCGCCAAGTCCTGGGCGCAAACGTCCTTGATTGGCGGGACGTCATACTCGAGGCCGTCGATAAGTTTCTCTTCGCGCAGCATATCTTCGAATCCCGTGGCCAGGCCGTCGAGTGGGAAAGGCATCGACTCCAAATCGTCCGTCGTGTAGCGATTGGGATCATGGATACGCTCTTCCGGATCGGCAGTTTGTATCCGCAGCCTTTTATCGAGCTGGTGAATGTACTCGAAATTCTTCGGCATATCGCGCACGAACCAGTAAGATCGAATGAGCCCTTTGAGAAAGTTCTTGACCAGATCGGGGCGCTCTTCAAGTATGCGTCCGGTGGCGGCGATAACACGCTCCGGCCGTCCGTTCGGGTATGTCTCCTGCGGCACAACCAAGATATTGCAGCCTTCTTTCTTCAGGTTTTCCGCTATCACGCTGGATACCGGAGCGCATTCAACTCTGCCTTGGCGCAGCGCCTCTACCAGGACGCGCGTCGATACGCCGCAGCGCACCCATTCGACATCTTTCTCGATATCGAGGCCGGCCTTGCGCAGCTGGACCTGGATCCCCCAGTGGCGGATGCTGTTGAAATCGCTGATACCGACTCGTTTTCCCTTTAGATCCTGGAGCGACTTAATGTGGGGCGGACCAACCCAGGTCGACGTATGCTGGTTGCGCCAGCCGGCGATGATGTAGATGTCCGCGCCGCGCGACCGTTGAAAGAAAATAGTCCGAGACTGGACGTCAAGAGCGATATCGACCGACTTCTCTTTCATGGCTTGCGAGATTCCCAACTTCTCCAGGCCAAACGGCACCATGGGATCGCGAATAATCTCATAAGCGAGCGAGCCGTCCGCGGTCTTTAGACCTTCATCGTAAAAATAATTCATCTCGTGCGCCGATATGACAGGGAACATATGCAGCACGTGATAACACATGGGAGCGATCCGAAGTTTTCCGTCAAGCATGAAATAGCCTCCAAATTTCTAAAGTTTAAATCCACCGATGAGTATCAAGCCGGCAATGCACCGTCAACATCCTGCCGCCGCAAATCTAATTGTCGACGTAGTCGGATCATTAAGTCTGGGCCGAGTGGTTTCCAACTTTGTCACGGTTGGCTTAGGACGATCTAAAAGAGGAACGTTTGAAAACTTGCAGTTTTGGCGGGTTGCGACTCCGACCTATTTCATCCCGAGAACCGCGATGAGTTGCTCAATGAACCGCACCTGACCAGCCAAAATCTTATTCCTGGCTTCAGAGATGTTGAACCATGCGGCGCGATCGACCTCTGGGTACTGTTGCATTTTACCGGACTTGGGCGGCCACTCCAGCGAGAATAAATTGCTGCGAATCTGCCCAGGGTCGTAGTCAGCTTCAATCGCCCATGCATAGATTATTTTTCCGCTAGGTTGTTTTAGCGAATCGAGAGAACGAAACTCTCCAGAAATAGTAAAACCGGTCTCTTCCGTAAACTCACGCTTGGCGGCCTGAAGCGGGTCCTCGCCATCCTCGATTTCGCCCTTCGGTATTGACCATGCCCCAGCATCCTTCCTTGTCCAAAACGGTCCACCGGGATGGACAAGAAAAACCTCAAGCTCCGGACAACGACGATACAACAAAAGTCCAGCACTAGTTTTTTTGGCCATAGATTCCCCTAATCGATTACGCTAGCCGTTCATATGATGAAACCAATGTACCATGCAGATCTTCTTCGCGGTCGACACCCTTTGTCTTGGCTACGCTCCTGAGCGGCGGTACTTGGAACGGCGGCTCCAGGAGATCAAAAAAATATGTTTGGATGTGTGTCGAATTTGGGGGCTGCCAAACGACTAAGGTGCAGGACCAAAATTAAAAACCAAGGAGATGACCTATGCAATTCATGATGCTGATGATCCCCGATGTTTACAGAGGCAATAAGAAGATGGACCCCGGCTTTGTGCCCGACCCAAAGAAACTTGAAGAGATGGCCCGCTATAATGGGGAGTTGGGCAAGGCCGTCAAAATCCTCTCGCTGAACGGCCTGCATCCACTCAACACCGGCGCGCGTGTTTCGTTCGGCAAAGGGAAACCGACGGTGACCGATGGGCCGTACATCGAGTCGAAAGAAGTGCTGGGCGGTTATTGGCTGGTGGAAGCCGACTCAAAAGAAGAGCTGGTGAAATGGGCGCAGCGGTGCCCCGCCGACGAAGGCGACGTGATTGAGATCCGACAGATTTTCGACCAGGCGGACTTCGCCATCAAGAAATAAGTGCCTATCCATTCCTCGACCTTGTGCCCAAAGGTCGCGATGAGGACGGCTTCAAATTCTCGATGGATTGGCTACGCCGGCACGATCAGTATTGAAGCACTTAGATCGGCTGCTGCCGCTGATCTCACGACATCGAATCGTGCCCCGCGACGCGCCGCTGGAAACGGAGCGCGGATGCGGCGGCGATTTTAGGCTTTGAAAATTGGCTTTGGCTCGGATGGCTTTCGTCTTACTTGCCAAAGATCTCGTGAGCCTGGCGCGCGTAGAATTCCAAGTTATCGCCTTGAGAGGGATCGAGCGGGATCAACTTGGCATCTTTCAACGCGCCCTGCTCCTGGGCGAGATCGGCGCGGGCGGAGTTTCGTTCAGACGCCAAAACGATCCGTTGTCCCTCTCTAGAGAGGACGAAGTCGATGAAGAGCTTTGCCGCGTTGGGATGCGGCGCGCGCACGGCCAGCGCGTGCGCGACCGGCACCACGAGGGTAGGACCCAGCGTCGTCCAGCTGACCGGCGCGCTGTTTTTCATCAACGGAGTTATGACACTTAAAGTCGAGTCAATCTCTAAGTCGGCCTCACCGGCGGTAATGAGTTGAGCTCTCATCGCGTTGGACTCGCGACGTATCGTCAGGCTTTGTTTCGCCAGTGCGCGCATATAATTGAGGCCATTTTCTTTACCCATGATCTGTAATATCCAGGCGAACCATTGTTCTCGGGGGCTGAGCAGCATTTTCCCCTTCCACGCAGGGGTTAGCAGATCTTCCCATCGCTTTGGCAGCTTGTCGCGGCTAACGGCTCGGGTGTTGTAGCCGACGACGTGAATGTTCGTGCCGCTGGTGATCCAATATCCTTGGTCTTTGAAATCGTTTGGATAATAGCGATCCTCGGTTGAAAGGTAGTGAGCCAAAAACTTCCCTCGCTTGAGGAAATACATGACCAGAGTGTTGTTCTGTAACACGTCGCTCAGGAATTTCCCGGAACGCGTCTCAGCGATCAACCTGGGATAGAGACTGTCGGTCGTCAGACGGTTCAGTTTGACGTCGATAAAGGGATATTTCTGACGGAATTTATCGTTGAGGATGGTCGCCTGTCTCAGGTCGGTGGTGCCGTAGATGACCAGCTCGCCTTCCTTCTTTGCGCCTTCGATAATCGCCGCCGCATCAGTTGGCTGCGACCATGCCCGGTCAAGGCCGTGGAGCGACACGCTCACACTTACAATCACGGCTAGGAGTACGGGCAGCATAGAGTGATTAATCTTACTCTCCCACGGCGTTCGAGCTCACCCGCCAAAGTTAGAATGAAAATAGTTCGGCATGGAAGCGTCCTTTGCCGCTGAGCTCTAACATCGCGTTTAACTTTGTGTCAAGGCAGAGCAGAAACGATCGGGTCAAAAAGATCGGGGCCAAATCTTGAATCTTGACATCATCGATAGAAATCAAACGTCAAAGTTTTACTTCTGACATTTTTGCAAACACGCAGTCGGGGTCAGGTCTTGATTTTGACATTTTGGATTTCGTCGGTCTTACCACGAATGACGAGGTAGTCGGGTCATAGAAGTCTGAGCCCAGTGGTTTCCACCTTTGCCCCGTTTGGCCTTAGGACGATCTAAAAGAGCGACCCCTGAGAACTTGCAGTTTTCGAGAGTTGCGACTCCGACCTATTTATCCCGAGAACCGCGATGAGTTGCTCGATGAACCCGACCTGACCAGCCAAAATCTTATTCCTGGCTTCAGAGATGTTGAACCATGCCGCGCGATCGACCTCTGGGTACTGTTGCATTTTACCGGACTTGGGCGGCCACTCCAGCGAGAATAAATTGCTGCGAATCTGCCCAGGGTCGTAGTCAGCTTCAATCGCCCATGCATAGATTATTTTTCCGCTAGGTTGTTTTAGCGAATCGAGAGAACGAAACTCTCCAGAAATAGTAAAACCGGTCTCTTCCGTAAACTCACGCTTGGCGGCCTGAAGCGGGTCCTCGCCATCCTCGACTTCGCCCTTCGGTATTGACCATGCCCCAGCATCCTTCCTTGTCCAAAACGGTCCACCGGGATGGACAAGAAAAACCTCAAGCTCCGGACAACGACGATACAACAAAAGTCCAGCACTAGTTTTTTTGGCCATGGATTCCCCCTAATCGATCACGTCATGGTGTCCATATTCACAACCATCTTGAATTGGCCGTTCATATGATGAAACCACCGTCCATCAGGTGAATGTAAGATTCGGTTGCTTCTGAATGCGCTGCCCGCTTGTTCAGAATCCTATGCCTATACTATGCCGAAGCCGCGCCCGCCGAGCCAGTCCCGATCCCGCGGTAATTGCTGGCGGCGGTCGCGGCGCACGTTATCCACTCGAACAGTACGGCAATCTGCGTATTATGAGCGGCAAGGGAAACTGTTATGACAATGCGGCGGAGAGCTTCTTCAGTTCGCTGAAAAACGAGATCATTCACCACCCGGGGCAATCACACTCGCGACGAGGCACGAGCAGAAATCTTTCAGATACATTGGAATGTTTTACAATCGCAAACGACTGCATCAGTCATTGAATTATCAAACACCAATGCAGTTACAAGCCCGATGGAGTGTCGCCTAATTAACTGTCCGTGAAACCCGGGGCAGCTCAATTTGACCCCTGAAGGCTCCATAGAAGCTGGCTCGTTCGATTTGCTTGTTGCGGTATTGTGGTTTAGCAGCACTTTTGGATTATGAAGGATGGGTTGATCATAAATGGCACTCATTTAAGAGCGAGAATAGCGGAATGATGAAGCGTAACCGGTTGTTTCTTGGCTCCGGGCTTTTCTGGCTTGCCGGCTGTCTTTTTTCTCAGGCATACGGCGCATCCGCGGAGTCTCGCCCAAGAGAGCCGGTGCAAGCAGAGGCGACCGGGTACACTGTACTCAAGTCTCGGGATGAAATTCTGAGCAAGGCAAAAGAAGAGGGTAAACTTCGGATCATGACGGCATTAGTGGGGGCCATAAAACCAACGACCGAAGCTTTCAAGAAGAAGTATCCGTTTATAGACGTCCAGGAGATGGTCACAACTAGGACGATTGACCAGAATCAGCGCGCCTTATTGGAGATCAAATCCGGCGTGGCGACAGGCTGGGACATCGCACGCGTGGATCCCGTCTTATACAGCGAATATTTAGCTCACTTGAGAAGATTTCATCTGGTAGGCATGTCCGAGGCCGGCATACTCAACATCCCGTCGAAAATGATCGACCCGCGGCATCGAAACATTCTGGCGATCCTAAGTCGTGTTCAAGTCACTGCTTACAATAAGACTCTTGTTCCTTGCCGGACCAGGTGCCAAAGACCTGGGAGGATATTCTGAAACCAGTATTTAAAGACAGAAAATTCGCAGTAGATATCCATCCACAAGAGATTGCTGCACCGTCGCCGGCATCGGCACCCAATTGTCTACCATTCGCGAGCAGTGGTGAGCTGCTGCACAGCGGACCAGAAGAGCTGCGGAACACGACCACGCCCCTGCGGCTGATCCGGCGAGTTCCACTTTTCCTTGGCCCCAATTACCACAGCGTCAAAGATTTCAGTGCCGTGATCCCCTGGGAATTATACAATACGTCATTTTGGAAACGGTGCCCGTGCGGATAAGCGGCGAGCACGCGATTCTTCCACGTCACGCAATCCCCACGCGGCTCTTCTTTGGCTGGAATGGGTGGCGTCGCGAGAGGCACAAGCTCTCATCGACCAACATGAACCATTGGCATCTTCCCTGTATGTTCAGGGCTCGGCCGTGGAGCAGGAACTCAGAGGTAAAAAACTGTCAGTGGTCAGCTGGGAAGAAAACGTCAGCATGGAACAGTGGATTCCAAAGATCGTAGAAGCCTACGGATTTCCGACCGCTTCTGATAGCAAATGACGAAATATCTTCCGGATGACTGTCCGTCTATGATGATTGACACTCTAAATGCTAGCGTTGCTAAGTGTAAGCCTCCGCCAATCCCGTATGAAGGAGAACCTGAAGTGACGTTACTTCGGTCCTCAATTCAGTCGCAGAACTTCAAGCGATCTCAGAGCACAAACAGTGAGCCCCCGCCCGGCGAGCTTAGACGGAATAACCTTGGGTTTATTGTGGTCCGGACGCAAATGGCGACCTGGCATTGCTGCGTTGCAGCGCTGCTATGTGAGCGAAGTCCAGCTTCGCGAACACGATTTTTTCCCGGTAAGCACCCGTTCTCGGAAGACTGATCCGCGAGGTCGCTGAGTCATGCGATGCCGTCATGCTCGCTAACGCCGCTTGAGGTTCGTGTTGCTCGTGGAGTATCCACGGCGCAGTAGAGTTGGAAAAATTGGGACGGCCCGCCGTGACGATCGTCTCGGTGTCGGTTCGAAGATGATGCAATCGGCAGCGCACGTGTCTTTGGGATGCCTGAGTTGCAGTTTGTAGTAGTACCCTGGATCTATCGAAATCTTGATCTGCAGCGCGTTAAGGAACAAACGAACAACGCCATCGCACCCGCTTGACGAGAGCTGACACATACGGCATGGAGCCAGGCAGCCTGAGCGACTGCTGATACAGAACATTCCCGGAGCATCGTTCGAAGCGGCTGAGGCAACGAACCGGGAGTTTTTCAGCGGGACTGGGGCGATGGCTTTCCCCTTCGGCCTCCAACCGTCGAAGTGGTGGAGCGGTTGCTGACCGGAACTTGCCTACGACCAGATCATGTTCTATGTGATCTTCCTCCTGGATTCGGCCTGGCTACTGTGGAAAAAGTTGCAATTAATGCCGCAATGGCGGGGGCGGAGCCGGAGCATATGCCCGTGATTCTCGCAGCCCTCAAGGCGCTCTCCAACGTGGACCCCAAAGCCGCCCGCAATTTCCTCCTGTCAACTAGCTCTCACGCGTCTTTGTTGTTGGTAAATGGGCCTATCCGCATGGAACTCGGAATCAATGCACAAGCTGCCATCGGCCCAGGCCGGCAGAACCGTGTCGATCTAACCATAGGTCGTGCATATACGCTTTGTTTGAAAAACATCGGCCACTGGTATCCGGGATCCATGGACATGGATACAATCGGCAGTACGCCATAAGTTCACCGCGTGTGTGGGTGAGAACGAAGAAGCCAAGCCGTGGGAACCGTTTCACCAGGAGAAAGGCTACCCGCGCAACGATAGTGTTGTGACCGTCTTTGGGACCAAGGGAGAAGTCGATGTAGCTGATCAGGGCAATACGACGGCGGAAGGCTTGCTTCGCATGCTCGGTTACAACAGCATTTTCAGTCAATGGCGGTCAGACAGCATCTGGGAAACGATCATCTTTATGCCGCCGGACGTAGTTCGTCCGGTGGCGGAGGGTGGATTCACTAAACAAATGGCCAAAAAATTCATCCACGAACATGCATGTTTCTCGCAAGCTCGTATGGCTGCATACAGACCCAGTTGGCGTAATAGATTAACCGCGGAATGGAGCTACTTACTAGACTTAACAGACGAGCAACTGGACAAACTATGGGTTCCGGTGCGCGAGAGCGCTGATCGTTATCAGCTCATCTGCGTCGGTGCGGACCGCGCAAAGCCGATGGTTATGCCGAGTATGCCTATTTCTCACCATCAAGCGAAGGGATAGATCAGTACCGGCCAAAAGTCATAGAGACAGTGCGGGATCAATGAATTCGGAAATTGGTCAGCGACGTAAGAGACGCGAGCGGAGGCACGAGCAGAAATCTTTGAGTACATCGAACTGTTTTACAATCGCAAACGACTGCATCAGTCATTGAATTATCAAACACGCTGCAGTAGAAGTTCGTTGGAGTGTCGCTTAATTAACTGTCCGTGAAATCGTGCGCAGGTCAGCCTGACCCGAAAACATTTGTTCCAACCGTTCCAGTCGTTCAATCGCTGCGCTCCGTTCAAGCCGTTGAAAAATGTTGGTTCCAGACGTTTCACTAAAGATTGGTTCCAATAGTTCCAGTCGTTCCCATCGTTCCAGCGGTTCAACTAGGGGAACTCGTTCCAGTGGTTCCATGTTTCAACCGTTCAAGAAGTGAAAAAAGGTTCGCGTCCTCTTTTCTCGTCCCTTTTCGCTCGGATTTTCTTTTAATTTCCGTAAGAAAATTCACAACTTTAGTTTTGGGGACTCTGGTTCCAGAGACATTTCTCATATTGATATAGAACCTAAGCGCCGGTTCGCGGGATATACGCCTTAGACATGGAAACCGAGCGAGTAAGACAGGGGGTAAAGTAGGAGGCCATCCATTGCATTGGACGAGATAACGGCCCTCTACGAATCTTTTACTTGCTGGAGCAACCCCTTTACCCTACATTGAGGGTCCCTGTGCGTGCAGGAGCGAATGGCCCCACGGTGGGCCAGCTCATGCATGGAGAGACCCCCATGCAACCCTCCGCCTCTGAGGACGACTTGGAACTTATTCGGCGCGTGGTCAGACGAGATCGCCAAGCGTTCGAGACTCTCTATCACCGCTATTCGCCCGTCGTCTACCGCTACTTGTGGAAATTAATCCGCCAGCGAGAAAGTGTTGAGGAAGCGCTGAATGACGTGATGATGGTGGTTTGGGAAACCGCGTCGCGCTTTAACGGAACCTCGCGACTCTCAACCTGGATACTGGGTATTGCTTACAACAAGGCGCTCAAGGCCCGGGCACGGTCTGCTAGGTTCGATACTGAGGTCCGAGAGGCGGAGCCCTACGGAGTCGAGCCCACTGGCCCTGAGGATTCCTTGGCCCACCGTGAGTTGGCTGGCGCTGTGGCGCGGGCCATTGACAGCCTGCCTCCTGAGCAAGGTGCGGTTGTGGAGCTAACTTACTATCACGACCTGTCCTATGCAGAGATCGCAAAGATTGTTGGATGTCCTGTGAATACTGTGAAAACCCGAATGTCGTATGCCCGCCGACGGCTGGCTTCACTTTTCGCCGTTTAGTCGAAAAGATCATGATCAGAAGAAGGAACTAAACAATATGCGAGACCCAAGTGATGAAGCCGATGGGAACCAGCACCAAAAAGCGTGGGAGATCCTGCCCTGGTACGTCAACGGCACTTTGGAAGGTCACGAACAGCAATTTGTCGCTCGCCACATTCTGAGGTGTCAGAGCTGCGCGGACGAGGTCACGCGATGTCAGTCGATCGCCACCGCAGTCCGCAGCGCCAAAGAGGCTGCGTGGACGCCGTCACCGGAGCATCTTGCGCGTCTAATGGAGCGCGTCGACCGTGCAAGCATTTCGGCTGCTCCGGAGCACTGGCGAATTCGTGTCCGCGAGTGGATTGAAAAAATCCGGCTTCATTTCCAGGAGACACCGTCCTCATTCCGTTGGGCATTGGCCGCACAGACCGCGGCGATTGTCCTCCTAACCGCAGCCATTATGTGGCAGGCTTCGGTCGCTCCTTATCGGACACTGTCGGACGCGGGTAGCGGTCCGGAGCCGGGTCGAGTGCATCTTCAAGTGGTTTTTGCTGACGATATAACCGAGCGGGAAATCAGGACATTGCTCAGCAGCCTGGGAGCCACGATTGTGGCAGGGCCAACCCCGATGGCCGTCTACATTGTAGCTTTAGTCGGTGATGATCGCGAAGGCCCTGCGCGAACTCGGGAGACACTCACGGTATTGCGCGCACATCCCAAAGTGCGTTTTGCCGAACTGAAACAACCGTGATGATACGAATATTGTCTCTTCTCGTTGGATTAGCGTTTTTGACTGCCGGGTGCAGCGGTCTCGCTTTACAGAGAGGAGTTGGTGAAGAGGCTGAGGCACTTCCCCGACAGCTACAGGCTCGGCAGGTGATTGTCACCCTTGCTCCCGCCGCACCAGAGGTCTGGGCCACCCTCGCCAAAGAGCTTTCAGGCGAGTATGGCCTGGATCAAGTCGGCGCTTTCCCACTTACCTCTCTCGGCGTGCAATGTGTTGTTTTTCAGGTAAGCGAAAGTCGTCCGCTCGATGATGTGCTGGCGCAGTTAACGGTTGACCCTCGCGTGGAATCAGTCCAGCAGAACCAATTTTTCCAGAGTCTCCGAGCGCGCGCTCAAGATCCGTACGCGCCTCTTCAATATGGGCCGCGCGCGGTCCATGCCGATCGAGCCCAAGCCTGGGTAACAGGTCGAGGTGTGCGTGTAGCTGTTGTTGATACTGGGGTTGATACCAACCACCCCGACCTCGCGGATCGAGTTGTCAAGACGATTAACTTTGTCGAGGGAGGCGAAAAGACGTTCACGGCCGATCAGCACGGCACTGCTGTTGCTGGTGTGATCGGGGCGCGGGCCGGCAATGGGCTCGGCATCTACGGAATCGCTCCTGATGCTGACCTTTTGGCTGTAAAAGCGTGCTGGCATCGCCGGCCCGGGAACCCGGAGGCGTCGTGTAGCAGCTGGACCCTCGCCAAGGCGATCGACTTTGCCATTGTTGAGCGGGTGCGGGTTCTAAATCTCAGCTTATCCGGACCTGCCGATCCCCTTCTAAGGCGGCTGATCGTTAAAGCCATAGATGAGCAACGCATCACGGTAGTGGCTGCCGTGATGGAAGGTGGAGATCCGGCGCTTAGCTTTCCCAGCAGCTTATCGGCAGTAATCGCTGTGGTGTCCAGTGACGCACAAGGGAACGTGCGCGCGCGCTTGGACAAACATCCAGCAACACTGGCTGCACCCGGCATTGAGGTGCTGACCACGGTGCCCCATGGCGGTTACAATTTTCTCTCCGGCAGTTCCTTTGCCGCAGCTCATGTTTCCGGGATTGTCGCTCTACTGCTCGAAGCAAATCCACAATTGTCGCCGCGCGAGGTGAGAGAGCTACTAGTCGAAACTGGCCGCCCCGTGAATAAAAATGATCCAGAATCCGTGTCACTCCGTCATGTGGATGCTTGTGAGGCGCTGCGGCGAGTTGTGCGTGACGCATGTTCGTAGATATTTTTTCGCGATCTAACTTGATGATTCTGAAGACCCCTACATACGTGTTCCTGCCAAAAATGGCCTTCTTGCAACTGACTCACTGTCTTCGCGCTACATCCTAATCCTTGGCGTTAGACGAAGCTAATAACGTCAAGTCCCCCTACTCGTTCCCTGCCCGCGATCGATAGGCCGCGTCCCATTTGCAAGTCTATATAACTAGGACGCGTTAGAACCTTTTGCTTACGCAGAGGGATATACCGCACGTCCACTGAACACGGTTCACTTTGCATGTCGCTGGGGTTGGAAAAAAGACCCCGAGAAATCAGAGACCGTTAATCAGGGAAAATGGATTTGCGAAACGAGATTTACGTTAGGAGATAGGAGAATTTTTATGAGCGAGTCGTTTTTGCTTGTGATCGTTATCATTCATCCGGCCATCAACCACCTCTGTCCAAAGAAAAATTATTTAATCGCGAACCGGAGAATCGAATGAGCTTCGATAAGATTTGCTCACGTCCAATTGGAAAGCACGAATAACCCATATGAAATAAGAAAGGAAGAAGAAATGAATACCATAGTTACAACGAAAATTGAGGAAGTCGAAAATAACCATCCCTGCCCAGGGGGCTCGATAGATCATGCAATCATGAAGAGGCATGTATCTTTAACTCACGTACTCGCGTTTGGCTTGTTGTTCATGACGTTGCTAGTCCCAGTCCGCCAGGCTGTGCACGCGCAGGGCAACACATCCAAGGACTTTGTTGCGCCGATTGTGTTCCAGGCGGCAGGGTCAACGGCCGACTCGATTCAGAGCACGGTCGATGCGTTCCGCGACGCTCTGGGCGATCCCAACAACGGTAATAATCCACCACCGCTCGACAGAAGCGGTCGGCGCGAGATCAACTGGGATGGCGGCAACTCCGCCATTACGGCCACAACCCTGCCGGTGACGCCGTTCACCACGTTCCTGAACACCCGCGGCAGCCAGTTCACCACACCGGGGATAGGTCTTTCGCAGGTTGCTCTTTCGGGCCTTGCAGGACTCTTCAACAATTTGACCTATGAGGACATCTTCAGTGTCTTCAGCGCGTCACGGTTGTTCACTCCAGTGGGCAGCAACATCACCGAAGCTTTGTTCTTCGTGCCCGGCACTAATGGGCGTGACCCGGCAACCGTCCGTGGCTTCGGCGCGGTCTTCACAGACGTTGATCAGCCGGATGGGAGCGGCCCTGGAACGAAGAAGGGCAACCGCGGGGCCAGTACGCTGATGGAATACTTCGACGCTCACGGCAAACTTTTGTTCAGCAGCTTTGTTCCGGCCTCGCCGGGCGATGGGAGCCTTTCCTTCTTCGGCATCGTGTTTGAGGACGCGCGCATCGCGCGGGTCCGGATCACAACCGGCGACGTTCCCCCGGGGCCGGATGATGATAAGAAGAACGACATCGTTATGATGGACGACTTTGTCTACGGCGAGCCACAGCCTCTGAATTAATGGAGCAGAACCGACGCAGATGGGGAAATACCGCCAGGGTCATTGTCATGGCGCGGCAGCAAAGATCGAAGGACAATGACCCTGGCTCCGACCTTTGCCACGCATGCGGGCTAGCCAAGGTTGATTTCGACGTACCGGATAATGTGTGGAAGGCAGTGGTTCCGAGCAAATACCAGAACGAATTTGTGTGCGTTGAATGTTTTGGAAACTTTGCTTGCGAAAAGCAAATAGAACTATTTCGACTTCCAAAGCTCGTTAGCTGAAATCAAATTTGCTCGCCCCTGTAACAAGAATGATACGCTCCATTGCCGTCCGGCATATCCATTGCGCTGCGGAGCTTTTCGGAATCTAGATTAAAAAGTCAGTACAGATGTCCGCATGGGAAGTGCGGCCATGATAGATATCAGGTAAGGCGAGTTCAAAGTTGTCGAATCCTTCTGGCGTGATCACAGTTGATTGATACGCGCAGCGGCCCGGATTTTTGGTCGCCGCCCTCTCGTTTTGCGGCCTGGTCAGTAAAGCTCGGTCTTTATGCGCTCGGCATATTTCGCGTTATATTCCCTGGCGTATGCGGCATCCTTGCCGTCACGGGCGGCGGCGAAGTCGCCGTGGCTTGGCGCGCCGCTCGGCCGCGCCGTCGCTTCCCACAGCTTCGCCCGCACGAAAGCTTTGGGACAGTGGTTGAAGGCTTCCTCGACAGCGACAACCATGACTACGCGCGGCCGCTTGCCGCGAACCTCGAATCGCTTCAGCAACTCCGGGTCCGTGCTAATCGTCGCACTGCCAGTCACGCGATAGGTTTCGTCCGATCCTGGGACCATGAAAATGATACCGACTTTCGGGTTGATGAGCAGGTTCTTAATCCCGTCGATGCGGTTGTTGCCTGGCCGGTCGGGGATCAGCAGCGTGCGGTCGTCGAGCAGCTGCACGAAGCCCGGCAGATCGCCCTTGGGCGAACAGTCGATGCTGGTCCCATTCGAGGTGGCGAGCACCAGGAACGGCGATGCCGCGATGAAGCCGCGCCCGACCTCGGTGATGTAGTCGGTTTCCTTGGTGGCGATGTGGGGCAACGGCTTGGCATAAATCTTCGCGAGATCGTCCAGCGAAGTAACGGTGTAGGCATCGTTCCGGTCTATCGTATCCATGTCATATTCCTCCTCTGGTCGGTGACGGGTGGCAGTAGTCTTCGCTGGATTTGTTCACTATCCATTAGCTAACCGAGTCTTGTCAACATTCATAAGAAATCCAAGTTCAGACTTGGCTAATTTGCGTAACGTGAATAACGGGCGAGATGCAGATTCGCTCTACATTACCCGATGCGTGTGCCTGACATAACATTTCTATTCACCATAGTTCGCCCACCGAAATCGGAGGTCCGAGAGAAACTTACTGCGCTAGATCGTGAAACCATTTAACTTGTCTTTTCTGATTTCATCTCGTATTCGTATCAGAGCATTCGCTACGAGAGCAATTTGGAAGAGACTATTCAAAAGATTGCCATCTGGGCGATTCCGCTTGTGATTGCTGTGGTATTTCACGAGGTGGCGCATGGCTGGGTGGCCAATCGGTTGGGTGATTCGACGGCGGCGCGCCTGGGGCGTCTGACGCTCAATCCGATCCCCCATATCGATCTGTTCGGCAGCATCCTGTTTCCGGCGATGCTGATCCTCTCGGGTTCACCGTTTGTCTTCGGCTATGCCAAACCGGTACCGGTGAATTTTTACAACCTGCGTAATCCCAAACGCGACATGGTCTGGGTGGCGGCAGCCGGACCTGCGATGAATCTGCTGTTGGCCTTGGGTTTTGTGCTGGTCTGGAAAGCTCTCATGCCGCATGGTGCGTCGGGGATGTCCGCCGGTTCTTGGTTGACGCTGCCGGTGTTGATGGCGCAGGGTGGTGTGCTGATCAATATCTCTTTGGCGGTATTCAACATGCTTCCGCTGCCGCCGCTGGATGGCGGTCGAGTTCTAGTCGGTCTTCTGCCGGGTCCGCTCGCGTCTAAAGTTGCCGGCATCGAGCGCTACGGTTTTCTGATCCTGATCGTGCTGCTCATGACTGGGATCGTCGATCGGATCATCGACCCACCGATGGAATTTTTGTTGCGACTTTATCTAGGAATTTTTTAGTCTCTGCATCACCGGTCCAACTCTTCGGCGTCGAATACAAAAGATTCGCATGGCCGCAAAGAACTCTTACGGCAAGTCGAAATCTCGGGACAGGCAGCGAATTGTTCCAAACGTTCCAATAGTTCCAGTCGATCCAAAGGTCAATTAGGGGAACTCGTTCCAGGCGTACCGATCATTCCAGCGGTTGCGACGGTTCAAGGTTCCAGGTCATTAAGCTGACCATGGACGAGCTATGGAACTGCTTCCCAGGTTCCGTTAACCGACACTTGATATTGCACGGTAAGGCTCTGAACTGGGAAATCGCTGCAGCATTGGTAAACTACACTGTGTAGTTTACTTCTAGTCCAAACCGAGCTACAATCCCCTCCATGGACGTCGGACATCGGCCTTCGCGCCAGCCACCCGCGGAATCCCAGACACGCACCGAGAAAAAACGCGCCGCCGTGCTGCGCGCGGCCGTGCAGAGCTTCTGCGACCAGGGCTACCACGCCACCAGCATGGATCACGTGGCCAAGCTCGCGCACGTATCCAAGCGCACGGTCTACAACCACTTCGCCAGCAAGGATGCACTCTTCGACCAAGTGGTTGCCGATCTATGGGGGCGCGTTCTCGGAGCGGCCAGCAAAAAAGGCGCACATTCCGAGGCCCCGGTCGCGGAGCGTCTCGAGGGGCTCGCGCTTGCGCTCCTCGACGGGCTGCTTCATCCCGAGGCGCTGGGGCTGTTTCGCGTGGTCCTGGCCGAATCGATCCGCACCCCCGCCTTGCGCCGTGCTTTTCGCTCCGAGATGGATCCCTTCGAGCTCTTGGGGATAAGCCCCCTGCTGCGCGAAGAGTCACGGCGCGGCCGCTTGCGCATCCCGCATCTCGAGACCGCAGCGCTGCATTTCTGGGGGCTGACCATCAATGGTCTCTTCTGGCCGCGCACCCTGGGGATCCCCTCACCTGCGCGGCGTAAGGAGCTGCTGGTGAGAGACGGCGTGGAGGCTTTTCTGACCCGTTACGCAAAGGAGAAGTGATTGCCATGGAGCTCGCGACTACACCCAACGGTTCGCAGGGAATTGAGACAGTGGCACTGCCCGCCGGAGAGCCGCCGCCGTCCGCAGCAACCGCGCCGCGCACCACGGCGCTCCGAGCACCGCGACCCCCGTTCGTGCGCGGTCTACCGTTCATCGGCAACGCCTGGGAGATGGGCACCGATCCCGGGGCCTTCTTCGTGAGGTGCTACCGCGAAGCCGGCCCCATCTTCCGCATTCGTTTGTTCAACAAGCCATACACCGTCCTGGCCGGCCCGGAAGCCAATCGCTTCATTGCACGCGAAGGCGACACCCATTTACGCTCCAAGGAATTCTGGCAAGAGTTCGTCAACGAATTCGGGGCCAAGAAGAACCTGATCAATACCGACGGCGAAATGCACGACAAGATCCGCAAGGTGATGAAGCGCGGCTTCGGCCGCGCATCCATCAGCGGACGCTACCAAGAGCTCATCGACATCACTGATCGGATGCTGCAAGACGAGTGGCAACCGGGGCAAAGGTTGCGCGTGGTTCCGGCCATGCAGCATCTCGCCGCCGAGCAGCTGGGCATCATGGTGGCCGGGCGCGCGCCGGGCGAGTACGTCGACGATCTGCGGCTTTTCATCCGCCTTGCGCTCAACGTGCTCGTGGTCCACATGCGGCCGCGCATCATGCTGCGGATGCCCGACTACCGACGCGCCAAGAAGCGCATCTTCGAGCTCGGCCAGCGAATGATCGACAGCTACGACCCCAGCCGTGTCGATCCCAAGCAGCCTACCCTCATCGACGACATCATGGCAGCCGCCAAACAGGACGAAACCCTGTTCGAAGGGGCGGAGCTGATGATGGCGGTGCTGGGGCCGTATTTTGCGGGCCTCGACACCGTGGCCAACACCACCTCGGCCATGCTCTACGCGGTTCTTAAGCATCGCGACGTGCATGAGCAGGTTCTGGCCGAGGTCGACCGGGTATTTGCCGCGGGCCCGGTGACCCCTGAGTCCTTGCGCATCATGCCGGTGTTCCACGGCGCGATCATGGAGACTCTGCGCATGTATCCGATCGCGGTGGCCGCCATGCGCAATGCCACCCGGGACTTCGAGTTCGCCGGTCACCTGGTGGAAAAGGACGAGCCGCTCTTCATTGCCATCACGGTGTCCCACTTTCTCGAGCAGTTCTATTCGATTCCGACCAAGTTCGACATCACGCGCTTCGCGCCGCCACGAAACGAGCACAAGAAAGCCGGCGCCTTCGCCCCTTTCAGTCTCGGTGAGCACACCTGCCTCGGTGTGGGCATCGCAGAGGTGCAGATCGCGCTCACGATGGCGACGCTGTTTCACCGGTTGCAGATGGAGCTCGCTCCCTCCGACTATCAGATGCGCATGAAAGTCGCCCCCACGCCGGGCCCCGAGCTGAAGTTCAGCGTACGGGTGCTCGGTCGCCGACACTGATTGCCAACCGTTTGCTCGACTGGAGCTACCATGGACAAGACGGTAGTCAGTGGAAAAGTTTGGATCAGACTTTTACTTCATGACTTTCTGGTCAGCGTGAGAGCGCGGTCTTTTTGAGTTTGTACGAATTATTCGGGATTACCCGCCGAGCCCGGCAGAAGGCCTGACGAGTAACGAGAGATCTGCCGCGTTGCCTCTTTATTATCTATTTAAAGCGCTAGCGCTCGGCGCGCACCGCTATCCAGCCGGCGAACAGTGCTGCAATCATTGCGGCCAGGTGCACCGTCGCCATCGGCACCCAACTACCGTTCGCGAGCAGTGCCGTGAGCTGCTGCAGTGCGGCGGGCCAGAAGAGCTGCGAGAACACGACGGCACCCGCGGCTGATCCGGCAAGCTCACTGTCGACTGCCATGGCGCCGGCTTGAGCATACGGCATGGAGAGGCCCTGAGCGAGGCTGCAGAACATTCCCGGGATGTAGAGCGCGGCCATGGAGACGCCGCCGAAATAGAGCCAGCCGGCGAGCAGCGCGCCGTTGGCAACGCCGATCACGCCGCCAAGCATGGTCATGAATTCGATCGAACGGTTGGCGCCGACGCGGCCCGAGATGAAACTGCCGACCATGAAGCCCACCGGGAAGGCGAAGAACCACAGACCGATATCGGATGCATCAGCGCCGAGATGTTCGGCGGCGAGGAACGACGCGGCGGTCGCTTGGGTGTAGAAGGCGGCCGACATCATGCCGGGCTGGAGCATGAAACCGACGAAGCGCTGTCGCCTGAGCAGCGCCTTGTAGCCGGCGAATACGCCACGCGGCGCGGCGGTGTTGCGCGCGCGGGTTTCCGGCACCGCGAAAGCCACCGCGAGGATCACCAACAGCCCGACGACCGACGCCAGCACGAACAGCGCGCGCCAGCCGAACAGCACGGTCAGGTGACCGCCGATCGGCGGCGCAAACATCGGACCCAGCACGTAGGCGGCCGTGAGGTAGGCGATCACCTGGGCAACTCGGTCCTGGCCGTAGACGTCGCGGGCGATGGCGCGCGCCAGCACGACACCGCATCCCGCACCCGCTCCCTGCAATATGCGCCCGGCGAGCAACATCGGCAGGTTGGCGGCGGCCATGCAGCTAGCGGCGCCGCAGGTGAAAAGCACCAGCCCGCTCAAGAGTACGCGCTTGCGTCCGAAGCGATCGGACAAGCCGCCATAGGCGACCGTGAAGAACGCCATCGACAGCATGCCAAGCGAGAGCGTGAGCTGCGCCATGCCGGTCGAGACGCCGAAGGCCTCTTTGACCGCCGGCATGGCCGGGATGAACAGATGGATCGACAGCGGTCCGATGAAGGTGATGGAGACGAGCGCGATAAAGAAATACCAGCGCGGTCGGAAGGGCATCGTCATGTTGTAGACTAAGCACAGATTGGCGAAGCAGTGCTACTTTCGCAGCATCACACTTGTATTGGTGTTCTGTGGAATGATGAGTCCTCCGATACGCCTTTGGGTCTGGACTTGAGGTCGTGCGGAAGCTGATTTAGCCCGTCATTCATTTCTTTTCTTCCAACGGGCCAAATTCGGGGGGCGAAATCCGATGATGTGTCGCTCTTTCGTACGCCGAGGCGATCCGGAAGAGCATCGGTTCGGCGAACGGCATGGCCAGAAAATCGATCCCCACGGGAAGCTTTGCCGGTACCGGGCCGACCAGCCGCGTGCCGCCGGGAGCATCCTTGTCGCGGATGCGATCGAAGACCTGGGTCGTGAACCCGGCCGGGACGGTGATCGCCGGGAAGCCCATCTGTCCGAGCAATGTCCAAGCCTGATGCGACCGGCCGTTCACGTCCGGCTCGACCGGCGCCTTGATGAGGGACGCAGGCACGTTGCCGGTTGGATACGTCACGGCGTCGAGATTGAGCGTCGCCATGCACTGCATAACGGTCTGCTGAATGGCAGACCTGTTGGCGTCCCGATCGCGCACGTCCAAGGTCGAGGGCTTGTTGGCCTCCTGCAGGACTGATTTCACGTCGCGGAACCGGGTGTCGCGGCCGAAGGTGTCGATATAGTAGCGCGACTTGTTGATCAGATCGGTGAGGTCCTTGATGTTCGCGTCGCCGCGCTTTTTGAGATAGCGGTTGAAGTAATACTTCGCTTCGCCGACGTTCGCCGCCCTCGTCCCGAAATCGCGGATCGTCGGCTTGGCTGGCACGAGAGCCGGGTCGAAGTACATGTCTCGCAGCACTGCGATGTGATCGGCCCCGGCGGGGAACAGCGCAGGAAATTCTTTGATGAAGAGCGCATTCAGGTTGCGCGGAATGTGCTGATCGATGCATTTCTGGAACAGCGCGCCCTCGGGTCCGGGATCAACGATCGTAGCCCCGAGCTTGCGGAGATCCCCAATGGCTCGGTCGACGATATCGATGGTTTCATGATCCGCCTGGGTGAACAGGCGCTTGTCCATGTATTCTCGCAGGACGCCGATCCGGATGCCTTTGAGGCTGGTCGCCCTGGCAAAGCTTGGATATCCCTCTTTGGGAACGCGACCGAGGCTATGCACGGTCAAGTCGTCCGCCGGATCGTAACCGGCGATGACGCCGAGCACCTTGGCGACGTCTTCGACGGTGCGGCACGCTGCGCCGTTGCGATCGTTGAGTGGACCGCCGCCGATCATTCCATCCCGGCTGACCAAGCCTTGCGACTGCGATAGACCCACACCGTTGTTGAGCCGCGACGGCATGCGGATCGAAGGGCCGCCTTCTTCCGAGATCGCGCAGGTCACCAGGTTCGCTGCCACCGAAGAAGCGGAGCCGCCGCTGGAGCCGCCAACATCACGATCGGTTGCATAAGGGTTGCACATGGTGCCGCCGAAAGCGCTGCGGCTGCCGGAGGCATATTCGCCGAGATTCGCCTTCGCCAGTATGATCGCACCCGCATCGCGCAGGCGTTTCACCAGCGTCGCGTCGCGCGGCGGGCGATCGTTGGCATAATCGGCATCGGCACCGCTGGTGGTGCGCATGTCGTACGTGTCGATCATGTCCTTAATGCTCAGCACAATGCCGTGCAGCGGTCCTACCAGCTTCCTCGTCTTGGCGAATCGGGCGTCGAGCGCGGCCGCCACTTCGAGGGCGTCGGGCATGTTCAGGTCGTTGTCGACCAAATCCGTCATGCTGCGGGCTTTGCGATCGTCGAAACCCCACTTCTTGCGCGCGGCGGGTCGGAGGTTCAACGTGATCAAGGCATTGAGGGCTCCGGCATGAGGAATCGGCGACACCGGTCCGAGAATTCCTTCCGGTTCATTTACGCAAGTTCCGTTGTAGGCCTTGATCCGGGCGAGATACATGTTGACGAGTTGGGTTGCGGTGAGCTGTTTTGATCTTATCGCTTTGTGAATATCCGCAATCGTTGCTTCGACGATTTGAAATTTTTTACCGGCACCGGCCGGCTGGGCTTGCGCCATCCCGGCAAGGGGAACCGTCATCGCCAATGACAGCGTGATTTGTTGCAGATGTCTCTTTTGCATGGTTTCCTCCTCGGCCAACCCGTTCAGGAACCTGTTCCAATGGTTCCAGTCGTTTCAATAGTTCCGGTGGGTTCGAATGCCCCTGGTTCGTTCCTGGGTCGGAACAACCGCCAAAATTCACTAAAATTCTTTAACACATGAGATCAGTTCTAGTGTTGTAGCACATCGTGTGGGTCTCTGAATTCTTCGCTATGGGGCGTCTACCGAGGTCTTGTAAGTTTCTCGGGCGAGCGTCACCAGTGACTGGTTTTCATCGGCACGCAAATGATTTGCGCAAAAGTGACGCTTGAGTGATTGTCAATTGCGTCACCACCCAAGCGTCAGTTTTTACTGGAATCTCGCAAGCAGTTCCTTGGCGATCAGTTCCAAGCTTTCTTCGTAGCGGTCGTATTGAAGTCTCAAATCGAACACCAGGTGTTCGACCTCTCGTGCGCGGAACTTTTCGATCTCCGCAGCGCAGTCATCGGGATTCCCTACGATTAACAGGCCTTCGAGATCCTCGATGGTCTGAAACTTTCCGGAGGGCGGCTTAATCCAGCGGCTGCTTCCTTCCGAGCTCTCCGCGAGCGCCTCGACGTTGATACTCGCCCGAGCCTTCTTTCGGTCCTTATCGATGCGCGTGATCGGAATATTGCCCAAAGTAATCTTGCGGTCGGTCAGTTGCCGCAAATATTTTATCCTGTCATCGAAAGTCGCCATGGGAACCCGACCGGGAATCCAGCCGTCGCAGTAAGCCGCGACTCGTCTGATCGCGGCCCGAGTACTGCCGCCGCCAAAGATCGGTATCGGTTCGACGGGCTTGGGCTCTATGGTCACGTCTTCGAACGAGAATATCTTGCCGTGATACGACGCGTTATTCTCCTTCCAGATCAGCCGCGCGATCTCGACGCTTTCCCGCAGGATTTCGACGCGATCCTCGATCCGCAAGCCGACTGTCGCAAGTTCCGCCGGATTAAACCCCAAACCCATGCCGGCGATCACCCGGCCGCCGGCGATATAGGAAAGACTCGCAAGCTCCTGGCTGACTTTGAGCGGCCACCGCACCGGGACAAGCACCGCGATGCCCAAAATGATTTTTTTGGTCACCGCAGCAACCGCCGAAAGCGTAACGATGGGTTCGACGAATTTGAGCCCCGATCTTTCCATGCCATGCGGATGCCAAATCAAATGATCTCGCACCCACACGGAATGAAATCCCAGCTCCTCACACATCCTGGCGCCATCGATGATCCGGGAAGGCGAGGTCTCCTTGCCGAAGTGAGGCAACAAAACGCCGAACTGCATTTTCGCCTTGGGTCTCATCCTTCGAATTCGTTCCAACCGTTTCTAGCCGTGCACCAAAACTCGTCCAATTTGTTGGCGGCGATCGCTTTACTGCGAGTTCTTGGCGGCGAAATTTTCTCTGTCCTAGGTTTGCGGCTTATTCTCCGAATCGTCAACGATGTGAAAATCCTCGCCTGCGGGAGCGTAAATTTCGAGGACGCGCGCGACCTTGTCGCCGCAGTTGCCGGCTTGATGCCGTACACCGGGCGGAATAAACGCAACTTCGCCCGGGCCCAGGCGAATTTTCTTTCCCTCGACGATGGCCTCCACGTTCCCCTCCAACACGACGTAAATATTCTCGGCTTTGGCATGGTAGTGGGTAGGACCCGGCCCCGAATCGACGTTAATCAGGTTGATGTGCACATCGACGTTCTTGGCGCCGTCGGCTTCATCCACCAGCCGGAGCGCCTTGCCGCGATTCCACCGCATGACTCGCACCGGCGCGTCCTCTATGCGCATAACCTTCACTGGCATAAGCTCACCTCCAATTTTTGACTACGCAGTAGTCGAAAGTAGGACAACTGTCAACTTAAGTGCTCTCATGCAGATTCAAGTGAAACCACCGGCCGGCTTGCTGCGGGCGAACGTTCCGTGAGGGTCCGTTTAGAGTTCGCCGGAATTCCCTCAATGGACAACTCAAGGGGAAGCGATTGTCACTCTCTCGCGCGGAGTGATAAGAGCATGGCGAGACGCAATCCCATGACCGCAACACTCAAGCTGATTCAGTTTCGCGCCGCTTACAACTTGCCCGTTCATGCGGGGATCGAGACCGGGATTTTTACCCGCTACGGGCTCGCTCTCGAGACAGCTTACACACCAGGCTCCTTGTACATCAGCCAAGCTCTCAAAGAAGGTCAATATGATATCGGCCATACCGGCGCGGACGATATCATCGCCGCTGTTGAAAACGATGACAGCGCCGACCTCTTCATTTTTATGGGGCTGCATAGCGGGCTCTTTACTCTGGTTGGCGCTCCGGATTGCGCATCCGTCGACACGCTGTTCGGCAGATCCATCGGTGTTGATGCCAGGACCAGCGGCTTTGCCTTAGTGCTGGAAAGCATGCTCCACGCCAGAAATTTGAGCAATTATCAGCTCATCGAAATCGGCGGATGGGAAAGCCGCTACCACGCATTAATGGAAGGGAGAATCTCTGCGACTCTGTTAACTGAACCTTTCGTCGTGAATGCTCTGCGGGCCGGATGTCATCGGCTTGCCAGAGACTTCGAGATGATCCCGTCTTACCAAGGCACGTGCGGTGCGGCATCCCGGCGATGGGCGGAGCAGCATCCGGACCGACTGGTCCGGTACATTCGCGCGTACCGAGAAGCGACGCAGTGGTGCTTTGAGAGATCGAATCGCCGCGCATGCCTCGACATGCTCGCTCGACATAACGAGATCGACGGAACCGCCGCCGAAGATACTTTGGACGCTCTCCTCCATCTGCAGCACGGTCTCTACGCAAACGCCACCGTGAATGTGTCCGGCGTCACGGCCGCTCTCAAGGTGCGAGCCGAGCTCGGTTATCTGGCGCTTCCTATTCCGCCCATGGAGAAATACGTCGATCTCTCCTATCACCGTACAGCTTCGTCGACCGCCGACAAATAACTAAACGTTCCAACCGTTCCAGCCGTTCAATCGCTGCGCTCCGTTCAAATCGTTGAAACTCACCTATTAGCCAACAGGTATTGGCGGTCACTTAAAGCACTAGCCCTCGGCCCGCATCGCCATCCAACTGGCGAGCAGTGCTGCGGTCATTGCGGCAAACTGCACCGTCGCCATCGGCACCCAGGTACCGTCCGCGAGCAGATGGTAGGTTCGGCATTTACAGGTCGTCGATGGTTAGTTTAATCGTGGCGTCTTTCCATGCGGCGTTAAATTGTTGTTCGACAAGCGCCGCGTCACTCTCGCGTTTCTGGGCGATCAAGCTCTGCCACACGCCGAAGAGCAGCCGGCCGTCGCGCGGCTGCTTGGCAATCGCCTCTCTAAAAACGGCTTCCGCTTCTTTAGGTCTTCCGCTGCGCAGCAGCGCCGCGGCCAGGGATTGCCGCACGGGATAAAACCATGCCGGCGGCTCGTCATACTGGATCTTTGCTTCGAGCTCCACCGCGCGACGCCATTCCTGAATCGCTTTGGGAGCTTCGCGGCGCGCGGCCGCGAGCTGCGCGTTGAGCGTCGCTGCCGCCAACGCCAAGACATTCGAGGATTTATTGTTGATCAGGAACTGCGAATCAGCCGGTACCGCTTTGCGGAGAGACTCGAATTGTTGTCGCTCCGCGGTCGCCTCGCTGACCTTGCCCTGTACGGCCAGTGCCATCGCGCGCGCGTAGGCTCTGAAGGCGCGCTGTAACTTGCGCTCGGCGCCGGGCTCCGGAGCGCGGAGAATATCGTCCCAACGATGAAAGCGCAGATCGACCATTAGCGGATACAAATGGAATCCTTCCAGCATCTGCATCTTCAAATCCGCGTCGCCGACGTTTTGCGTCATTTCCTGCGCCGCCTCTCGCGCCTCGTCGTAGCGCCCCTGCTGGGCGCGCGCATACGCGATGAAATGAATGTTGTGCGTCCAGTACATCAGCGGGTAAACACCGGTCGCCCCGGTGCGCTGCACAAACGCCTTATCTGCCGCGGCGGCGTTCACGTTGGTTTTCGCGGCCAGCTCGTAGTCGCCAGTTTGGAGAAAGATATGTCCCGGCATGTGAACGAGATGGCCCGTGCCGGGGACGAGCGTCATCAGGCGCATGGCGCTCGGGACGGCGCGCTCGAGATTATGCGAAGCTTCCACCGCATGAATATAAAAATGGTTTGCGCCCGGGTGATCGGGGTTGCGCTTAAGAACGGACTCGAGCACCGCGACCAGCTCGAGCGTGCCCGGCGCAGGCTTGCCGTCGCGTGTCCAGAGCTGCCAGGGCCGCAGCATCATCAAACTCTCGGCGAACATCGTAGCCGCGTCGAGGTCATCGGGGAACTTTCGTACCAAACTTCGCATGGCTTTGCTGTAGTCGAGGTGAAACCGCTTCCAGTCTGACTTCGCGTTCGACGTCGGGTAACGTTTCGCCAGAGCCTGAATATAGTGCTGCTCGCGGTCGCTCGTCTTCGGCGCGTTCTGCAGCGCTTTGCGCACGGCGTCATAGGTGTTCTTCGCCCGGTTTTCATCCACTGCGGTATCGTTGTAGTTGGGCCCGATTGCCAGTGCGAGGCCCCAGTACGCCATTGCCGCTTCAGGATCGAGCTCCGTGGCACGGCGAAAATGGCGGGCGGCTTCGTCGTGGTTGAAGCCATAAAGGAGGATCAGCCCCTGATTGAAATGAGTTTGCGCGTCGGCGTTCTTGGTCGTGATCGGATGCTGATAATTGCCGAGCCCGGGATGAAGCTCCACCGGCTGGGTCGTCGCACCGCCATGCGGGTGCTGCGCCGCCGCCCAATGGCCGTAGAAGGTCAGCGCGAGAACGAAAAAAATTATTAATGTTCGCATTGATGGTTCCTTTTTTTCGTTGGATTTACGCCGTGCGTAGGCGAGGCAGGCGCGAGGTTATCTTTACCAGACCCGGCAGAGATCATGAAGACTTGACGAACGGAGCTATTGAATCAAAATCATATGCTTCTTCCTGACTAAATTGTTGTATCGAGCTTGCTTTTGGCGTCGATGACTTGCTCCGTTGCATTCGACCTCATAGAGTACCGAAACGATGAATCAGGTGGCCAATATTTTAGCGGCGGCGTTTGTTTTCGTGGTTTTGCTGCTATCGATTGTGATTTGGTCGATTAGACGTCACCGTGATCCCAGACTGCATATCGAATGTAGTTCGCCGATCGATGAGTTGATTCCTTCCTTAGCTGGCCTGACGCTCGGCACAGCCGTCGCTGGCAATTCCGTCGAAGTGTTGGAGAACGGCGCTTTTTATGACGTGCTGTTGCAGCGAATTCGCTCGGCTCAAAAGTCAGTGCATTTCGAAACCTTTCTTTGGAAGGAAGGCGTGCTTGGTCAGCGCGTGGCGGACGCGTTGTCGGAGGCGGCTCGCGCCGGCAAGCAGGTGCGTGTCATGCTTGACGCAACGGGCTCGAAAGAAGTCGGCGAGGCAGCTAAGCGACAGATGGAAGAAGCCGGATGCCGGGTCGTTCTTTTCCACGAATGGACTCTCCTAAACATCGGCGTGCTGAACGACCGCGATCATCGCAAGCTCGTCGTCATCGACGGGAGCGAAGCATTCGTGGGTGGCCATTGCATCGTCGACAGTTGGCTGGGTGACGCCCAAGACAAGGAACACTTCGCCGACATCAGCGTTAGGTTGCGCGGCCCCATCGTACACAGCGTGCAGTCCGCGTTCAGTGAGAACTGGGCTGGGGAAACGGGGGAGTTGTTCCTCGGCGACGATGTGTTTCCGCCCCTGGAACCTCAAGGTGACGTGTTGATCCACGCGGCGTTCGCAAAACCGGAGGGCTCGGCGCCTGCCGTGAAGATTCTTCACCACACGGCCATCTGCCTCGCCCGCAAGCGAATCTGGATTCAGAATCCCTATTTCATTCCCGAGCCGGAAGCCATCGACGCGTTCGGCGAAGCCGTTTCCCGCGGCGTCGATGTGCGCGTGATCATGCCTTCGACCGGTGGGTCCGATAACCCGATGGTGCAACATGCCGGGCACCGCAACTTCGAAAAGCTCCTGCGCTGCGGCGTGCGCCTGTTCGAGTATCCGCACACGCTGCTGCACCAGAAAGTGATGACCATTGACGGTGTGTGGAGTGCGATCGGTTCAAGCAACTTCGACGACCGATCTTTCGAGACCAACGACGAAATCACGCTTGCGATCCGGGACGCAGCAACGGCACAGAGGCTCGATGCCGTCTTCGAGAAGTACGCACCGCAGTGCAAAGAAATCGAGCTCGAGGCGTGGCGCAAGCGCGGCCTGTGGCACAAACTGAAAGACAACGCTTTCTACATGCTCAACGAAATTCTCTAACCGACCACGTTATGCCAGTCGTAGGTCGTTTGCAGGTTCGTCCAGAATTCCACCGACATTTTGAAAAGCGTTCCGATCCAATCGCCTTCCTCTGTGGTGCTCTTTCAGTTGTATCGAATCGAGTTACTCACCATATATCCCAGCACCTACAATGATGAGTTCTCCGGTAGGCATTTTCACTCGCTTGACATAGCTCATCTTCTTGGACGGTTTCTCTTCCCCGGGTTTTGGCCACCAATAATCCACCCAACCCGATCCTTTATTTTTGGCGACCGTTATAAACTCCCGTAAGAGCGCTTTCCCTTTAGCATCCTTCCAATCGATTAAATTTTTTCCCTCGATTTCGGGCGAGGGGGGATTGACGAGGACAATTCCGTTGATGTCATCAACGAAGACATAAGTTTTCGCGGTGAACCATTTGCTGTCTTTCTTGCGAAATTCAGCAAAGGCATTCTTTCCTTTACTTTCTATTAAAGCTGCTGCGCTGTTGACGAGAGCCACCACAAGTTTGGCATCCTCAGATTGTGGCGACTCGGCAGAAATCCCTGGAAACGATAACGCATAGAGAATTCCGAAAAGGATTAAAATGCTTGTGATCGATTTTTTTTGTCTCATGGGAAATCTCCTTAAATTTGTCAGGTTGGTCTTTGCCGTTGGTGGTGCTACCGCAACTCCGTTTAGCAAAACTCACGATGACGTTCTATCGCGCCACGCGCAGTGAACAGAGGTATGACTCCATGACTTGTCGACTGATTACGCGTTATTCTCATGGCCCAGTGTGGAGATAGGTGCTAGCGCGTTCGGCGGAAGGCGGCGACCCATTGCGGTTGGGTGACGCTCCACATGCCTTTACGGGGGCCGTCGTCTTCGATGCGCAGGTCCAGAGTTTCGGGGTTGTGACGCAGCAGCGCGGCGGCGGCCTCGAACTTTTCGAGGCCTTCGACGCTGGCGAGGAGTGCAATCGAGGAGAGCGCGATCAGGTCGGCGAGATTGTGTCCGTAGAGTCGGCTCGGCTGGCGCCGCACGGTGATTTCCACCGGCGTTCCCGCGGCACCGAGCACTTCGGCAATCGCGCCGCCGCCCTCTGTGGGTAGTCCAAGCAGGCGGCGGCGCTCGGCGATGACTGAGAGATGGCGCGCGTTGTCGCCGGTGTCGCCGCCGTGTTCGATAAAACTTTTGAGCGCGAGGCCGGTATAGCCGACGGTTTCGTCGGTCACGACGACGAACAGCACACCGCCGGGCTTCAAGAAGCGCACCATCCTTGTGACGCTGGCGGGAAGGTCGTTGACGAAATAGATCATGTGCAACGCGAGGCCGAGGTCGATGCTGCCATCTGACGGTAGCTTTTCCCCCGAGCGCTCGGCCGCTGCGTCGATCTCATCAAATTCTGCAGCCAGCGCCATACCGGGCCGCAAATGCGCCGTTGTTTCTAGAAAAGCACGGTAGTTTGCGAGGTATTCGGGATTGGGCTCCTCGATCGAGACGCGGGTGCCCTGCGGCACTGAATCGGCGACCAGGGCGAAGGTTTGACCGTCGCCCGCTCCGAAGTCGAAGATGTGACCGTCACTCGGCACCGACGTTTCTATGGCGCGGCGGAGCTCCGGCACAAACATGTCGCGCTGGTCGGTGCCCATCATCAGCACCCGCCCAAGCGGATCCGGCTTCAGCAGCCGGGCGAAGGCGTTGCGGTACTGGCGGTGTGGGTCGAGCCCGGCAAATTCGTTGCGCACGAGCTCGAGCGCTTCATCGAATTGAGGTGCGAGATTTTCTGTTCTTTTATGATCAATCTGAATCGGCATGGGACTATTTTAGTGACAGGCTACTTAACGACGCGACCGCATGCTCCGCCGCTATCATGCCGAGACCAAGCGAGGCCAATAACCCGTTGCCCGGCAAATAGCCTTCCAGTCCCTTGCCGGAGACACCGACAGCCACGCCGCCGCCGGCATAAAGGTTGGGGATGATCGAGCCATTGGCGCGCAGAACCTGGCCGTCCGCGTTCACTTTCAAGCCGCCTTGCGTGTGGTACAGCGCCACGGTCACTTTGATTCCGTAGTAGGGCCCCTCGAACGGCTGCGGCAGCACGCGCCCGAAAGCGTCTTGGTCGCCGCTCGCCGCACGCTGGTTGCAGTCGCGGATGGTTTGCTTCAGCCCCTCGGCGGCGATTGCCAGTTTGCCCGCCAGCTCATCCGGCGTTTCGCCTTTCAGCAACAGCCCCGCGTCGAGGAGGCCGGATAAACTTCTCAGCCCCGGCGCGTTTCGATGCAGCTTAAAAATCCGCTCATCGAAAATCTCGTAGGCGTGTTTGCCGGGAAGATCGAGCATTTTAGTGCCGAGGCCGCCGGGATATCGAGTCTCATCGACAAAACGCCTTCCGGCGGCGTCGACCATGATTCCGCCCGATAGCGCCACCTCCGGCGCCACCGCGCGCTTTCCCGGACCGATGTAGGCCGGGTACGGCTGGAACGCGCCCATGTTCTCTATCGCCGCGCCAATCACCAAGCCCATCTTGATGCCGTCGCCGGTGCTGCCATGATGGCCGGGAAATGGAATGCCGACCGCTTTGGGAATGTACTCGGAGAGCAACTCAGCGCTCGCTCCGTATCCCCCGGACGCCAAAATAATCTTTCGCGCCGTGACAATGCCGTTGGCTGTTTTTACTCCCACCACCGCGCCGCCGTCGTCTTGCTCGAGCGCGAGCACCGGTGTGGACAAGCGCAATTGAATTTTCTTTTCGCGCTGCACCGCCGCGAACAGAAAATCGGTGACGGTCTTATCCTCCTTCCACGAGTGTGATCGCTGGGCGCCGTGGCCGAAGACAAACTCGCCGATTTGAAATTCGATGCCGGCTTCATCGGTGAGAAAATCAGCCACTCGCCCCGAGTTTTCCGCCAGTCGCCGGGTTAGGACAGCGTCGCTCTCGCCGTTGTTCCGCCGCAAAATATCCTGCGCATAGAGAGCGGCGCTATCGTCGATTTTCAACTCGCGCTGTCGCCGGCTTGCCGCGGCGCGAATGCCCTTGGAAGAAAAAGCCGTCCCTCCGCCAGGCTTATCCGTTTTCTCGAGCAACAGCACCTGCGCGCCCTTCTTGGCCGCCACCAGCGCCGCCATCAGACCGCATCCGCCGGCGCCGATGATGATGATATCGCTATCTACGTTCGGCATCGAACCTCCGGACAAATGGCAAGAACGTACCGGGCGCTGTGAACGCTACCGATGCCACGCGATTTCGCGAGGTCGTGCTGACCAAGGTGACCCATCATTCTATATTTGCCGCGAAGCGTGCAGGAAAAGAAATGGCACAATAGCAACCGTAGTGCCTGTGCGTCAATGACGAAGGTAGTAGCAAAGCGAATTAGATCGCCGGGGTCAAACTTCTACGACTCAACTATCTCGAGAAAGAAAGTTGTCTTTAGCGAAATCGAAGTCGGGTGGCTTTCCTTTTTCGTTCACCAATGGGATAAATACTACATTCGCCACAGCCCGACAGTGCCGCTGCGCTACATGAAAAGGCTGCCGGGGGATGACGTCAAGGATCAGGTTTACGCGACATTTTTTAGCGCCGCATCGCGCAGCGTGGTCGCCAGAACCGGGACACTTGCCGAAGGATGTCCGAGGGAAAGTCGTGCGCGATAACATGATCAGACTTTACGACTTGAGACTCGACGGAATAAAACTACTAGGAGGTGCGCATGCGCGAGTACAAATTGATCTCCGCAGATTCCCATGTAAACGAAGTTCCGGCCACTTGGGAGCGAGTCCGCCGGAAGTATGGCGACCGGGCTCCCGAGATCGTGTGGAATCCGAGCGAAGACGAGCACGGTCCCTACCTATCGATTCGCGACTGGGAAACGAGTCTCGAAGGAAAAAACCGCGAGTCCTGTGCGATGGAGTTTCTCGGGATGGTGATAGGCGGGCTCGGCGTCGGCAGCGTCGTCGGCCGCACTTCTTCCCAGGCGGCCGAATTTCGGAAGAACTTCCGGTTTGAAGACTGGCCGGGGCCCTGGGAGCCCAACGCCCGTCTCAGGGACATGGACCGCGATGGCGTGGAAGTGGATATCTTGTACGCAAGTCACCTACGTCATGTTTATGGCTTGAGCGTGAAGGACGAACCTTTTTTCCGGGCGATCGCTCGTTCTTACAACGACTGGTTGATGGAATACTGCAGCGTCGCGCCCAACCGGCTTGTCGGCCTCCCGGTTCTTTCGATCCTGAACATGGAGGGTGCCGTTGAGGATTTGACGCAGTATGCGAAGCAGGGGGCGAAGGGCTTCATGATTGCATCCTCAACACCGATCGGGATGAATTACGGCGAAGCGAGTTTTGACCGATTGTGGGCCGCGGCCCAGGATGCCGACGTGCCGCTTGGGCTGCACACGACGACAGGCGCCTGGAAAAAATCTAAATTCCACCATCCGAAGATTCGCACCTTCATCCGCGGCGAAGGAGAAATTCAAACATCTCTCCTGGAAATGATCTACGGTGGTGTTTTCGACAGATTCCCGCGCTTGAAAATTGTCGCTGCCGAGTGGGACATCGGCTGGGTCGCTCACATGGTCGCCAAGTTCAAGGACCACGATCCTAAGACTGGACTGAAGCTGGCGCCCGCCGATTACTTTCGCAGGAACATTTGGTTCACGTTCGAGAACGACCGGGCTGGAGTTTTGACCACGCCACTCTATGGCGCCGACCGGTTCTTGTGGGCAAGCGACTATCCGCATGGCGCGACAACGTGGCCGGACTCTCAACAGATCGTGGATCAACAGTTCGAGGGTATTTCGGCAGAGACGAAACGTAAAGTGACGCGACAGAACGCGATCGATTTATACAAGCTAACGCTCTGATCCAAGAATCGTCCGGCGGCGGCTACAGGCAAGAAAGTTGCGGCAAGCGCGGTCCCCAGTTCGGACGAGTTATTCGGGATTACCCGTCGAGCCCGGCAAAACGCCTGCCGAGTAACGAGAGATCGGTCGGGTTGACTTTACATCTATTTAAAAGCGCTAACGCTCGGCTCAGTCTCCACTTTTGCCTTATTTAGTTTCCTTGGGAAAACCGTAGGCCGCAACTATTTTGTCCTGGTAATCGCGTAACTTGGTGTAATGGTCCCAATCCACCAGCGACAACTTCTTGCCCTTTATTTCCTGTCCTTGAATTGAGCCAGGTGCATGGACGGAGCCGCCAAATGGTTCAAATTGATCCATGATTTTCTGCCCTTCATCACTGGCTTGAAATTCCAGCCACAGCAGTGCCGCGTTAGGACGGCTACTCGTAGAAGTAATAGCGAGAGATTCACTGGGCCGAACTGGAACCGGTTCGATCATTTTATAGGCAATCGTTCCGGTTCGATCCTTGAGCTGCGACCGGCGAACGCTTCGGTAATTTTGGCCGATCGCCATGGGATACTCTCCGGCAAACAATGCCGCCACCGCCCTGGAGCCACCCCGTACCCAAACGGGCTCCTGAGCAACGAGCTTGCGGGCAAAATCCAAGGTCTTTTCCAATCCCCATGCCGGAACCAAGGCGGCGATTTCAGTGGGCCTGATATCCACCATGATCTTTTTCCCTTTGAACTCCGGTTTGAGAAAATCCTCCCAGTTTTCCGGCGCCTTTTCCCGCGCGATGAGATTCTTGTTGTAAGTTACCCCTATTTGGATCATGTCGGTGACTGATGCAGCACTGCGGCTCTTTGGATCGATCATGTTGCGTTGGATCTGTATGACTCCGTTCTGCGACATCCCCAGGATATCGAATTTCTTCTGGTAGGGACCGTACTCGTTGTAAAAATCGTTGGCCATGCTGATAGCGTCCCATTCCTTGTTCATCCCCGCCTTGAGTTCCAGGAGAATGCGTTGATGCTCGCCGCTGCCGGTGGTTTCGTGCGCGCTGATGTCGATGAAGGGATATTTTTTCCGGAATGCGCTGACCATAACCTTGAGCGTTTCGGGCGATAAACCACTCACGACACGAAGTTTTCCCTCCTTCTTGGCTTCGGAAATTATTTCGTCATGGTTGGTAAGAAAAATGTAGCCCTTCGCTTCAGCTTCCGTTTTTGCCTTGGCAAGAGACGGACTGACCGTCGCCGCGAAAGCGGATTGCCAAATTCCCATGGTGGCGCACAAGACGAGGATACTGAACTGGTTCCGTTTCATATCGCTTACCTCACAGGTGAATTATTTCGCGCTTCAAGCACTCGCAATGCCCGGGCTCGGGTATAACCCGATCTACTTCACAACGTCAACGATGGCCAAGTTTTTGAACGTCGAAAACCGATGGGTCACGATTTATTTTTGACTTTACTTGCCGCTCTTTTTCTTCTCGGCTTCAGCTAAGGCTTCGTTAACGACCGCGTAAATGGGCTTCATGTCCGTCCATTCGGAGCGAAAGACCGTCGTATAATTCACCCCTTCGAATCTTCGGTTGTTGGGTGCGACGTCGTCCTTCGGAATGTCGATCCTGAGAGAGTCCGGTGCGTCGGCGACCTTGGTCATGTCCTTCTGCAGCGCGGTCTGCGCCTTTCGCGAGAGATACCAGTTGATGAAAACTTTGGCGGCGTTGGGATGGGGCGCGTTTTTTAAAAGGCTCAGGGTGCCGAAACCGACTCCCAGGGGCACGCCTTCTTTGAAGGGGCTGTTGTCGATAACGTCTACGGGCAGTCCCTGGCGCGCGGCCGCTTTGACGTCCGAGCCTGAGAAAAAAATCGCCAGAGGAAACTTTCCCTGCCCCAGCCAGTCGATCCCCTGGCGGAAATCCCGCGTCAAGGTCAAATCCATTTCGCTAAAGAGGCGGTGGATGAACTTCGGGCCGAGTTCCGGATGATGGTAGAAGAAGCGCATGTTATCGCCGCCTGGACCGGCGATCCTGACGTCGCGGGCGACGATTTTTCCCTTCCATTTTGGATTGAGAAAATCCCAGTAGGATTTGAATTCGGCGGGGTTCACAGCATTCACCGCGTAGGCGCCGGTGCCGGTCACGTTGCCCACGTAGACAAAGATGTATTGCCCTTCGGGATCGATGTACCAGTGTTTTCCGCCCCACCATTTTGATGTGTCGGTGACCTCGGGGAGAATCAACGCGGACGAAATCGGCTCCAGCATCTTGGACGCATAAAGAAGCTGGTAGTTGGGGTTCGCGCCCGCGCTCGAGATATCGGCGAGATATTTTCCCGCTCTCCGCTCGGCTAAAATACGCGGGCCCAATTGGCCGGATTGCCCTGTAACCGTGACAAGCTTGATCTCAGGAAAGTCTTTTTGGAAATGACCGGCATCGAGAGTTGCGCCGTAGCCGCTGACGTAGATAGTAAGCTGGCCTTCCCGTTTTGCAGCCTGGACGGTCGCTTGCCATTCTTCTTGCCAGCCCGCTGCGGTTCCCGAGTGAGAAGTCGCTGTGATTAAGAACAGCGCCAACGAAAAAATTCTCGCGAGGCATCCGATAGTATGGACCACAGCGATCGTCTCCTTGGGCTTCACTGTTTTCCAGGACTATGACGCCACTGCCGATGATTCTCAAGATCGAAGCATGACAGTCGTTATAATCTTGAGTTCATTCCCATGACGTGCAACGCTTCGGCTTCGCGCGTTGTAGTTTCGCAGCGATCCTTGCTACAAACTAGAGATGTCCGTTGCTCCTCTGCTCGAACAACCGGCGAAAAGAAAGTCTCTCTATTACGGCTGGGTGATCGTCGTCGTCGGCTTTCTCGCCCACATCGCTTCGGCATTTTCGATCTCCAGCACGCTGAGCGTATTTCTCAAACCGTTGTCCGCCGACCTCGGCATTTCCCGCGGTATGTTCTCGCTCATTCGTTCCGGCGAGATTCTCATCGGCGCATCGGCAGCGCCCGTGGTCGGCACGCTGATGGACCGCTACGGCGGACGTTGGCTGATGGCGGCCGGCGGTTTGATTTCCGGCGCCGGCTTTATCTGCCTCGGTCAAACGCAGGGTTTCATCCAGTTCATGCTGGTGCGTTGGCTGCTCATCAGTCCGGGTGATTCGCTCATGGGCTCCATGGTGGTCAATGTGTCGATCGCACGCTGGTTCGTGCGCATGCGCGGCCGCGCCCTGGCGATTGCCGGCATGGGCCATGGCTTGGCCAAAGTCTGCCTGCCGGTGGCGGCGGCGACCTTAATGCTTTACGTCGGCTGGCGCGGTGCTTGGGTGGTCTTCGGCGTTTTTGCTCTGGTTCTGGTGGTCGCCCCGGCCTTGCTGTTTATGCGCCGCTCGCCCGAAGAAATGGGATTGCTGCCCGACGGCGGACCGGCGGGGGTGAAAGCCCAAGTCGCAACGCCAAAAAAAACGCGCCACGCCAAGCGCACCGGCGCCGACGAAGTCGAGTGGAGCCGGCGCGAGGCGCTGCGCACGCCGGTCTTCTGACTCATCGCCAGCACCTTCGGGGTCGCCCAGATCGGCGTCACCGGACTCAATCTCCATGTGTTTTCTTATGTCACCGATCAAGGCCATCCAACTCTGGTGGCCGCCTCGGTGATGAGCATCATCGCGATCATGCAGTTCAGCACGCCGATTGTCTGGGGCATGCTCGCCGACCGCATGGATAACGGCATCCTCAACATGGCCAAATGCGCGCTGCAAGGCGCCGGCCTGTTGATAGCGCTGTCGCTGCCCGGCATGGCGCCGCTCTATGCCGGTTTTTTTATCTACGGCATCGGCATGGGCGGCACGGCGGTCCTGGCGGAAACCATTTGGGCCGACTTTTTCGGCCGTGTCTCCCTGGGAAAAATTCGCGGTATGGGCTCGCTGGCTCCATCCGAGAGGAGCACCCCAAGCGCATTCGAAGTCGGCGAACTCTGCCGCCGACCGTCGTCAAAAAGCCGGCGAGACGCCAGCTTGACTCGGAAGATAGGTTGCGTTTTGATTGGGCGAAATTCGGTGATGGACAAGCGCGTTTCAAGCAATTCACAATTGGCGGAACACGGGACACTGCAACTTTGAAATATCCCTTATCAATTTTCCATTATTTAGAGTGCGCTGATCGTCAGCGGGCGGGCGCGTGGGCCGAGGAGCTAAAGTAATGGCGGAAACCCAGCTGCTCGTAGCGGAGCAGCTCATGAGGCTGCTCGATGTCGCTGTCGATCAGGCGAAGGAGGCCGTGCTGATTACCTCGGCGCAGCTCGATCCGCCGGGTCCGGAGATACTGTTCGTCAACCCTGCCCTATGCGACATGACCAGCTACAGCCGGGAAGAGATCCTCCATAAAACGCCGCGCATCCTCCAAGGGCCGAAGTCCGATCGCGCCATGCTGCAGCGCTTGCGCGACGCGCTCAGCCGAGGAGAGCCGTTTTCCGGCGAGACCGTCAACTATCGCAAGGACGGCGCCGAATACTACGTCGAATGGGACATCACGCCAATCCGCGCGGGCAGCGGCGAGATTACTCATTTCTTATCAATCCAGAGGAACGTGACCGCGCGCAAGCTGGCCGAGGAGCAACTGTTGGAAATGTATCGCCAGGTGGAGCGAAGCCGCAACGATCTCGGTTCGATTCTCAACGAATTGCGCATCGGCACAGTTATGACCGACGAAAACGGCCAAGCGGTATTTCTCAATGCGGTGGCGCGCCGACTTTTTGGCCGGCCGGAGAGCGCCGCGTCCAAGCTGCCCTGGCAAAAATTATTCGGTCTAGATGCGGAAAATACGCGCAACCTGCGGGCGCTGATCGAGATGCCGACGGCCGAGCGAAATCGCATCCCGCTGCACTTGGACGCAACCGACGGCCGGCGCCTTTGGCTCGAAGTCGATGTGAAAGACGATCCGCGCGACCCACGCGGTAAAATCTTTTTTCTTTACGACGTGACCGACGTTCATGACTTGCGCCGCTTGCTCGATGAGCGGGCGCAATTTTACGATCTTCTGGGCAAGAGCGCCGCGATGCAGCAGGTCTATCAACAGATTCGCGCCGTCGCGCGCGTCGATTCGACGGTGCTGATCGAAGGCGAAACCGGCACGGGAAAAGAGCTGGTCGCCCACGCCATCCATGCGGCCAGCCGTCGCAGCGACAAACCCTTTGTCGCGGTGAACTGCGCCGGGCTCACGGAATCGCTCCTGAGCAGCCAGCTCTTCGGTCACAAACGCGGCGCATTTACCGGCGCCATCGAAGATCAACAGGGGCTCTTCGAATCGGCAAACGGCGGCACTCTGCTGTTGGATGAGATCGGCGATATCCCGTTGACGGTGCAGAATCAACTGCTGCGCGTCCTGCAGGAGCGCGAGATTGTGCGTCTGGGCGAAACCCGCCCGCGCAAGATCGATGTGCGACTGCTGGCGGCGACGCACCGTAGCTTGAGCGACGAGGTGACCAAAGGCAATTTTCGCGCGGATCTGTTTTACCGCGTTCGCGTGGCGCGCATCGCGGTGCCGGCGCTGCGCGAGCGGCGCGAGGACATTCCGCTGCTGGCCGCTTCGTTTCTCGGCCAATTTTCCGCCGCCGGCGCCAAGCAGGTCACCGAATTGAGCCATGAGGCCGTGCGTCTCCTGATGGCCCATCCTTGGCCCGGAAATGTGCGCGAGCTCAGAAGCGCCATTGAATTTGCCGTGATTCACTGTGGCCACGCGGTGATCCAGCCCGATGATTTGCCTCCCGAGATTGTCAAGCCGGCGGCCTTTGTCAGATCGATTGCCGGTGATCCGTTGAGCGATGAGAAGGCGCGCTTTCTCGACGCACTCAACCGTTCGCGCGGCAACCGAGCGCTGGCAGCGCGGCGTCTCGGCATCAGCCGCGCTACGCTTTACCGCCGATTGGCGGATCTCAATATCAATCCCGAAGACAAGTAGTCTCAAGGCTGTCTCAGCTGAGACGGCCTTGAGACGGTGTTGAGACACTTCAGTGTCTCATGATCGTTTGCGAAGATTCTTTGCCATTGCTCGGTGAACTGTAAACGCTAGTGAAAATCGCCGAATGGCGGTCGCAGCCGCACCTGGCCCCGCTGTTGCTCTAACGCTCTTCCGAAGATTCAAAAAAAATTAAAAAAGGAGGAAAAAAATGAGAGTCTTCAAAATCGGATTAGGAGTATTGGCTGTAATGTTAGGCTTGGCAGGTTCGGTGAAGGCCGAATCGATGCCGGACAAGGACATCGTTGAGACCGCCGTCTCAGCGGGGTCCTTCAAAACCCTCGTCGCCGCGGTTCAGGCTGCGGGCTTGGTAGATGCGCTCAAAGGTCAGGGACCGCTGACGGTATTCGCGCCGACCGACGAGGCTTTCAGCAAGCTGCCTGCGGGCACTGTAGAAAACCTGCTCAAGCCTGAGAACAAGGATAAGTTGATCGCCGTGCTGACCTATCACGTCGTGCCGAGCCGGGTGACCGCGGCCGAAGTAGTCAATCTAAACTCCGCCAAGACGATCAACGGGCGCTCGCTCAAAATCAGCGCTCGAGACGGCAAAGTCATGGTCGACGGCGCCCGCGTGACGGCGACCGATATCATGGCAAGCAACGGTGTGATCCATGTGATCGATTCAGTGGTTCTGCCTAACTAAACTTCAACGACGCAAACCGCGGCTGGATGTTTCCCAGCCGCGGTTTGCACATGCAATGAAAGCAAATCTCATGCTTCTCTTCGAACCAGCGCGAAAACCGTTTATCTGCGAAATCTGCGAGGAACTTCTGATTAAGCCACTGACGATGGCTATTGAATCGGATCGAGAATTCAGTTCGCTGGTGCAACTCTGTCCCGCGTGCGGCGCGGTGGATCTCGAATTGATGCAACTTTGTCGCGAAGCCACGATTAGCTGTTCAGTCAACTAAATCTATTCGTGTTCAAAGTTCAGGGTTCACTGGACTCAGTCGTCTCAGACTTGCCTAACTCTGTTATTGCGATTCGTAATACTTGCGCGCCCACGCGGCGATGTCGCCGCGCCGGGCAAACCATACGTCCTTGTGGCTCTTAGCGTAGGCGATGATTTTTTCAAACGTGTCGATGTAGGGTACCCGCGAGCTGATATAGCCGTGTGTGATGACGTTCATCATCGTCGGATCGCGGTCGCCGATGGCGTAGCGGTAATCGAACTCGTCTTTGAATTTCTCGAAAAAATCATGGCGCGTGCCCTCTTCCTGCATGCGGTGATCGTTGATCGTGTACTGGTGCGGGATCATGATCAGCGTCTTATCGCCGATTTTTTTCGCATAGGGCATTTCGTCATCGTGATAGTCGCAGTTGTATAGCAATCCCGCCTCGAGATTCAGTTCCAACGTGTTGTCGGTGGAACGCACGCCGGGCGAAGACCAGCCGGTCGGACGTTCACCGGTGAGGTTGGTAATCGTTTCGACGGTCTTGAAAATATTGTCGCGCTCCTGCTCGCGCGTCAGCATGTAAAGATACTCGCCTTGGTCCCAACCGTGGGCCACCAGCTCATGGCCGCGGCCGTGGGCGTATTTCACCAGCTCGGGCCAATACTCGCAGGTCAGTCCATTGATCGGCAGGCTGACTTTTAGCTCATGCTTGTCGCAGATATCGAGCAAGCGCTTGACGCCGAGCTTGCCGCCGAAGTCGCGAAACGTTTCAGTGGAATAATCGCGCTTGCACAGCGCATTAGCCGGCAGCGGCGCCTGCAGCGCGCCGCCGCGCGACGGCTTGTTGCGATCCCAACACTCAAAGGCGATGCCGAGCACGAACGCCACACGGGCGTTGTTGGGCCAGTGAAAAACTTGCTGGGCCATGATGCAATCCTCCGCTACTCGGGCTGTTGACTTCACCAAACGAAGCAACCTATAGCCTATGAGTGCCGATGGAACAAGGAGGACACCACCGATGAAATCCCGTCCGCTGCCTTATCCCGAAACCATCCTTTACAACGGCAAAATCCGCACTTTTGCCAATGACAACTCAACCTGCGAAGCCCTCGCCAGCTCGGCTTCGCGCATTGTTGCGACGGGTAAATCCGACGATGTTCGTCGGCTCGCCGGCGCCGATACTCAAATGATCGATCTCAAAGGGCGCACCGCGATCCCCGGCTTGACTGACACCCATGTGCATCTTTCGGAGAAAGGCACGGCGGAGATGGAACTGGTCGACTGCCGCGACTTTTATGTCGACGTGCATTCGGTGGCGGATATACTGCAGCGGCTTGCTAATGCCGCGGCCAGCGCGCCAAAAGGTTCGTGGATCGTCGCCCACGGCAGTCCGATGCAAGATTTTCGCATCGACGATCATCGCTTTCCCGACCGCCATGATCTCGACCGTGCCGTGCCGGACCATCCCCTGTCGATCTCATTCGGCGCCCACGTCACCATCGGCAACACAGCGGCGCTCGCCGCCGGCAAAATCACCCGCGACACGCCCGACCCGGCCGGCGGTCACATTAAACATGACCCGCAAACCGGCGAGCCCACCGGCGAGCTGCACGAGCGCGCCCAGCTGATTCTTCGAAAAGTCGCGCCGGAGTTCAATTACCTGCAGCTCAAAGACGGCATCGTCTTCGCTCTCAATCAATGCCTCCAACGGGGCGTGACGACGGTGCACGACATCGTCCGCTACGCCGAACCGGTGCGCGCCTATCAGGAAATCTACAAGGAAGGCCGCATGCACGCGCGCGTGAGCATCTTGCCGCGGGTGATCGAGTCGATGATCGAAACCAAGAGTTTGACCGAGCTCGGCCTCATTACCGGCTTCGGCAACGACTGGCTGCGCATCGGCGGCGTCAAGATGAGCATCGACGGCGGTATCACCGGACGTAACGCCTGCTTTCATGAGCCCTATGAAAACGACGAGCACAATCATGGCATTATTAGAATTCAGCAAGACGAATTGAATCACACCGTGCAGGTTTGCCACGACGCCGGCCTGCGCTGCTGCGTGCACGCCATCGGCGACAAAGCCTTCGACATGGCCCTCGACGCTTATGAGAATGCCATTGAACACTCACCGCGCAAAGATCACCGTCATCGAATCGAGCATATGGGCAACTGGCTGGCCACGCCGAAATTGATTCACCGCATGGTGCGCTCCGGTATCGTCGCGATTCCCAACATCGCTTTCGCCTATTATATCGGCGACGCGATTCTCGATTGCGTCGGCGAGCGGCGGCTGACCAAAGCGTTTCCGTTTCACACGTTATTGAAGAACGGCGTGATCATCGCCGGCGGCTCGGATTCGCCGGGCTACTGGCCGGTGGATCCGTTGCGAGACATCGCCACCGCCGCCTCGCGCAAGATGCGCTGGGGCGAGGTCTGGATACCGGAGGAGAAAATCACGGTCAGCGAAGCGTTCGCCATGCACACCACCACGGCGTCGTGGGTCGGCTTCGAAGAAAACGACAAGGGCACGTTAGAAATCGGCAAGCTCGCCGACATCGCGGTGCTCGCCGACGATCCCTTTGCCATTGCGCCGGAGAAGATCAGAGAGCTAAAAGTCGAGATGACCTTGGTGGGAGGCGAAGTCAAGTATCAGGCTTGAGCCTATCGAATCGCAAAACCTGGATGCCGGATGGCGCCGGCATGACGAGAGTGAGAAGCGGACGAGGCGTGACTCTCAACTCAGAACTCAGCACTCACGACTGTTGGCCAACCCTGCCGACGCTGACAAACGGCCGGTGCGCTTCTTTCTCCGACGATCGATTGATCTTCTTGCGCTGTTTGTAGATGTGAATGCACAGTTCTTCGACTGTCGTTGCCTTGGTTTCTTTCGTTTCAGGCGCGCCGGTAATCGACTCCCACTGCACCGTGACCGATTGGATTTTATCGGACTGATCTTGCCACGAAACTCGTAATAATCGGCCGCTCATCCGGTCGACATAGTTGCCGGCCAGTCGCAACACCTGCGAAAGGCTCAAAAGGTCCGGCGGCCCTAAATAAGGCCTGCGCTGCGCCCGCGCCGCAATATCCATCCTACGGATGTCTTCGATGCTATAATGCTTGTCCACATCCATCGCCATCGACGTGCCCCGGTTCCATGCCTGGACGATGAAGTCCTCGCCATGCCGTTTGATTTCAACTGCCTTTAAATCCATCGCCGCCAAGGCTTGACCGAGACAGCGTAGGATCGAGGCGTAGCGGAGCTTTGCCGGAAACGGATGAATGACGTTCAATGCTTGATTTTCCATGGGCATTTTTAGGAGCAACGCGCATGCCAAGGAATAGTGCGAAGGATTCTCTAATTTACTATGAAACTTTGCCGCGGACGTGCAATTTTGTCCGGCTGAAAAACAATCTCGTCGGCTGGGTGTGCATGAAAAATTTCGCCGGCGCGAGATACCTCGCATTAAGAATCCGAACTCAGCGTGCTCTTCGGGCGACGTAGCGCTTTTTCTTGCCGGCCTTTGCCCGAGTGATTGCCAACGCGGCGCTCGCAGTCGCGCGTGGTTTACGCGATCTTCATTGCGCCGGTGAGGATTTTTTCATCCGGCCGGGCTTTCCAGGCGAGGTTGCGCGCGACGCCGTAGATTTCGGCCAAGGTGTAAAGCGGCACGAACGGAACGTCTTCCATCAAGATGCGTCCGGCCTGGTGCAGCAACGCGACGCGCTTTTTCTGATCGCCAGTTCTTTGTTCTTCGTCGATGATCCGGTCGAACTCGGGGTTTTTGTACTGAATGCGCGGGCTCACGCCGGAACGATAGTATTGATCGTAAACCGTGTCGGCGTCGGTCGCCGGCCGCCCGACGTAGTAAAAACCCAGCTTACCGCCGTTGACGCCGTCCTTACCCCAAAAAATAACGAACTCTTGCGACACCAGTTCCACTTTGATGCCGATCTTGGCCAACTGATCGGCGATCACTTGGCAGACCTCTTTTGCCTTCGGATAGCGGTCCGGCGAGAAATAAAGCTTGACCTCCAACCCCTGCGGGAAACCTGCCTTGTCGAGCAGTTCCTTGCCCTTCTTGAGATCCAGCGGATAGCGTTTGATCTTGGGATCGAAGCCGATCACGTTGGTGCCCATGGGCCCGTTCATGACGTAGCCGTTACCTTCATAGATATGCTTGATGATCGTCGTCGGGTCGACCGCGTAATTGATCGCCTGGCGCACCAGCTTGTTGTCGAAAGGTTTGTGCGTCACGTTCATGGCGAGGAAATACATCCGCTGCCCTTCGACTTTTTCCGCCCTGATCTTGGCATGTTTATCGAAGCGCGACAGTTCTTCGACCGGCACGTTATTGATCAAATCGCCTTGACCGGCCAATAATCCAGCGACGCGGGCGGCGTCCTCTCTGACTCGGCGCGTGACGATTTCTTTGACTCCGGCTTTGGTCCTCCAGTAATGATCGTGGCGCGTCACCACCAGGTTGCCGTCGCGCTGCCAACTGACGAAGCGAAAGGGTCCCGTGCCGATGGGCTTTTGCTCGCCGGGTTCGCCGCCCTGCGCTTCGGTGCCGTTTTTGGCGATGATGAAACGGTTCTCCAGCCGGTCGAGAAATACCGCGTTGGGCGCTTCGGTGATAAACGCGATGGTATGATCGTCCAGCGCTTGCATCTCGACGAGATCGCGGAAGTTCTCTTTTTGCAGGCTGAGCTTGTCGTTCTTGATTCGGTTGAAAGAGTAGATCACGTCTGCGGCGGTGAACAGGCTACCGTCGTGGAAGCGCACGTTCTTGCGCAGTTTGAAAACCCACTTCTTGCCTTGAAACTCCCACGACTCGGCGAGCACGCCGAAATAACTTCGCTTGGCGAAGTCGACGTCGACCAACGGCTCGATCATGTTGAACCAGATACCGTACTGCGGCCCGGAGCTATAGGCGTAGGGATGAAGCGTGTCGAGAGCGATGCTGCTAAGAATCGTTACTCGGTCCTTGGATGCGGCATCGATCAGACCCGGCCAAACCGCGCTGACGACGCCCGCCAGCGCGGCGCGTTGAAGAAAATCTCTGCGCTTGATTCCGCGCTGATCCAAGCTCATCGGCGATTTCCTTTCGTAATCGGCATCGTTAGGCGATTTTCATGGTGCCGGCGAGAATTTTCTCATCCGGCAGCGCCTTCCAGGATTTGAAAATCTATTTCTTCCCTGGAACTCCCAAGACTGAGCCAGGATGCCGAAATAGGTTTTCTTGCCGTAGTCGACCTCCACCAGCGGCTCGAGCATATTATTCCAAATGCCGTAATGCGGACTCGAACTATGGGCATAGGGATGGAGCGTGTCGAGGGCGATGCTGCTAAGAATGGTCAGCCGCTCGCGCGACGCGGCGTAACTGAGGTTCAAGACAGAATCGCCCAGCGCGGCACCAAACCCAGCCAAGCCGCTATACTTCAAGAAATCTCGGCGCATCGGCCCATTGCGCTTCAAAGCCATACTCATCTCCCGTCGGTAAGTCGGTAACGCGCGGAATCCCGCCATCCCGGTTTATTTGATTCTCATGTCCCGCGCCATCACGCGTTCGTCGGGGCGGGTTTTCCAATCTAAATTTTTCGCCGTGCCATAAATATCGGCGAGATTATAGAGCGGTATGAAAAGCGCCTCGTCCATGATGTATTTCCCCGCTTGCTGCAGCAGCGCGATGCGCTTTTTGCTTTCCGGTGTCTTCTGTTGCTCTTCAACCAACTTATCGAGGTCCGGGTTGCTGTAGTTAGTGCGTCGGGTCGTGCCGGTGCGAAAATATTGATCGTAGAGCGTATCCGCATCGATCAGACCGCCGCGGCCGATATAATAAAAAGGCAACCTTCCGCCGTTGACACCCTGCTTGTCCCAAAACAGCGCCCACTCTTGCGAAATCAACTCGACGCGAAATCCGCCTTTGACCATCTGCGCGGCGACGACTTGGCAAACTTCCCGGTCCTTCGGATACCGTCCCGCAGAGTAATAGAGCTGAATGTCGCAGCCGTTGGGATAACCCGCTTGGGCCAGCAATTGTTTGGCTTTTTGCGGATCGTACGGATAGCGTTTTAGCTTGGGATCGGCACCCAGCACATTCGCGCCCACCGGTCCGTTACAGGGATAACCGATGCCGTCAAAAATATTGCGCACGATCGCCGGCGCGTCGACGCTGTAGTTAGCCGCTTGGCGGACTAGTTTGTTGTCCCAAGGTTTGAAGGCGAAATTCATCGCCAGGAAGAACATCCGCGTGCCTTCGAGTTGATCGATGCGAATGCGCGGGTGTTTTTTCAAGCGCGGCACTTCGTGATCCGGCACGTTGTTGATGAAATCCGCTTGACCGGATTCCAGCGCCGCCAATCGCGCCGCATCTTCCGTGACTTTCTTGAAGATCACTTCCTTGATCGCCGCTTTGGGCCCCCAATAGTCATCGTTGCGGGTGAAAACCAAATGGCCGCCGCGTTGATAGCTGACGAACTTGTAGGGCCCGGTGCCGACCAGATTTTCATAAAGCTTGTCGCCGTATTTATCGCCCGCCGCCTTGCTGACGATCAGCCGATTGTCCAGGCGATCCAACAAAATCGCGTTGGGTTGTTTGGTGACGAAGATAACCGTTTGATCGTCGGGCGTCTGGATTTCGACGATGTCTTTGAAATTCGGCGCCTGCAGGCTACCGCCTTTTTCATCGCGCATTCTCTCCACCGAGAACGCCACGTCTTTGGAGGTGAACGGCGTGCCGTCGTGGAACTTGATGCCTTTTCTGAGTTTGAAAACCCATTTGTTGCCTTGGAACTGCCACGACTCGGCGAGCACGCCGATATAGTCTTTACGCTTGAAATCGTACTCGAAGAGCGGTTCGATGACATGCTGCCACTGTCCGTAGATTGGACTCGAGCTATGATTATACGGATGGATCGAATCGGCGACGCTCGAATGAAAAATAGTCACGCGATCGCGCGATGCGCCATGCGCGCTGCGTAAAAACTGCGGCCACGCCGCGGCGCCGATGGCGAAGGCCGAACTTTTTTTCAAAAACTCTCGCCGGCTAACGCCGACTTTTTTCGTTGCCATAAAACGCTCCCTTGTTTCTATTTTCGATTCTGTATCTCTAACTATTCTCGATTCTCTATCTGTCTTCCTATCTCTGCCTTCTCAGCTTCGGATCGAAAACGTCGCGCAAGCCATCACCGAGTAAGTTAATGCCGAAGACTGTGATAAAAATCGCCATGCCGGGAAAAATCGTCAGCCACGGCGCGCGGTTGATATAGCTCCGGCCTTCGCTCAACATCGAACCCCAAGTCGGAATATGCGCCGGCACTCCCAGACCGAGAAAGCTCAAGCTCGCTTCGGTAATGATCACGATCGCCATGCCAAACGTGGCGATGACCGTAACGCTAGCGAAGGTATTGGGCACCACGTGGCGAAACAGCACGTAAAAATCTCTACCGCCCAGCGCCTTGGCGGCAGTGACAAAGTCGCGCTCCTTGAGCGACAGCACTTCGCCGCGCACCACCCGGCAATACTGCACCCAGCGGCTGAGCATCAGCGCCATGATCAGATTACCGACCCCTTGGCCGAGAAACGCCATGATCGCGATGGCGATCAATAGAAATGGAAAAGCGAGAAAGATTTCCGAAACCTTGCTGACGACTTCATCGGCGGTGCTGCCAAAATAGCCAGCCACGGCGCCAAGCGTGCAGCCGACCAGTCCGGCAAACAACACCGTCGCGACGCCGACCATCAAAGAAATTCTCGAGCCGTAAATAATCCGGCTCAGCATATCGCGGCCGAGATTGTCGGTACCGAGTAAATAGGCTTGCGAGCCGCTTTCAAGCCAACGCGGCGGCCGCAGACGATCTTCCAAGGTCTGCGCCTGGGGATCGCGCGGCGCCAGTAGCGGCGCGGCGACGCCGCAAACGATAAGCAAACTAAGGATCGCGCCGCCGACCCAGATTTTTAAAAAACGCTGTGAAAACATTAGAACTTAATCCTGGGATCGATCCAACTGTAGAGCAGATCGACCAACAAGTTGACAACGAAATAGGTGACGGCGAACATCAAGATCAACACCTGCGTGAGTTTGTAGTCGCGCGCCGAGATCGACTGGATCAGCAAATCGCCGATGCCGGGAAAGGAGAATACCGTTTCGGTAACCACCGAGCCGCTCAATAGCGCGCCTAGTTGCAATCCCAAAATGGTCACGATCGTAATCAACGCGTTGCGCAAGATATGACGCCAGATCACGGTTTTCTCATTAAGTCCCTTCGCCCTCGCGGTCACGACGTAATCTTGACGCATCACTTCGAGCACGCTGGAGCGCGAAATGCGGGTGACGATGGCCGCCAGTGCCGAGCCGAGCGTTACCGCCGGCATGAGCAAGTGCTGAAACGCGCTCCAAAAAGCCGTGAGGTTTCCCGTCAGCAAACTATCCAGCAAATATAGACCGGTGATCGTCTTAATCTCGATGCCGTACTCGATCCGGCCGGCTACCGGCAAAAGATTAAGCTGGCCGCCGAGAAAATAAATCAGCATGATACCGAGCCAAAAGTTGGGCAGTGAAACACCGATCAACGCGACGCTCATGCCGGCATGATCGAGCAGGGAATTGTGCTTGATCGCCGAATAGACGCCCAACGGCACGGCGATGGTGATCGCGACCAAGAGACTGGCAAACGCAAGTTCTAAAGTTGCCGGCAGACGCTCGGCGACTAACTTCATCACCGGTTCGTTAAACTTAAGCGACTTGCCGAAGTCGCCGCGCACGGCGCGCGAGACAAACTCCCAGTATTGCACCAAGATCGGCTGGTCGAGGCGTAATTCGCGGCGTAAATTTTCGACATCTTGCGGCGTCGCGTTGTCGCCAAGCATGAGCGTCACCGGGTCGCCGGGCGCAAGATGCAACAGCAAGAAGATTAAAAAAGATATGCCGATAATGACCGGAATCGCGCCGACGGTTCTACGTACAAGGCGGTTCATTGGGGATATCTACCACCAGATGATCGATAATCGCAAAAACTTTCTTAACACTGCACAAATCACGATCGGCACCTATTGACCCAACTGACCGAACGACTGGTCCAACACTTTGAGCGCATGGTCGACTTCATCCTTATTGACATTGAGCGACGGTGCGACGCGCAAAACGTTGCCATAGGTGCCGCCCTTGCCGAGCAGGAGTCCATTATTTTTTGTCAGTTCCATGACCCGCTTGGTGCTTTCGCTGTCGGGCTTTTTCTGCTCACCGACTAGTTCCATGCCCTGCATCAAGCCCATGCCGCGCACATCGCCGATGATCGGATATTTTTGCTGCAAGGCGTTTAAACCGTCGCGCAAGCGGTTGCCCATTACCCGGGCATTCTCGACTAAACCTTCTTCTTCAATCACCGAGATCGTCGCTTTAGCCGCGCTGCAAGTCACCGGATTGCCGCCGAAAGTCGAAATCGTGTTGCCCTTCATGCTGTCCGCGACTTCAGGTGTAGCGATGGTTGCGCCAATCGGCACACCGTTGGCCATGCCTTTGGCGAACGTCATGATGTCGGGATCGACGCCCCAATGTTCGATGCCGAACATCTTGCCGCCGGTGCGCCCCCAGCCGGTCTGCACTTCATCGGCGATGAACAAGCCGCCGTATTTGCGGATGATGCCGACGATCTCTTTGAAATATTCCTTGGGCGGCACGATGAAACCGCCGACGCCTTGAATCGGCTCGGCGAGAAACGCCGCCACCCGCCCCTGCGACGTCATCGTCTGAATCGCTTCCTCGGCGTCTTTGGCGCATTTCAAATCGCAGCTCGGATAGGTGAGACCGAAAGGACAGCGATAGCAATACGCATTGGCGATATGGTGCACGCCGGGAACGACATTGGGCATCAAGCGCCAGCTCGACTGCGCCGACAAGCTCAGCGCCAAATAGGAACGGCCGCTGTAGCTATGCCGCAACGTAATCACGTCTTGGCATTTGGTATAAATCTGCGCCAGCAACACCGCGGTCTCGTTCGCCTCGGTGCCGCTGTTGGTGAAAAAAGATTTTTCCAAACGGCCAGGTGTGATTTGCGCCAACTTTTCCGCCAACAACACCTGCGGCTCGTTGGCGTAGAGCGTCGACAGGTGCTGGACTTTGTGAGTCTGCTCGTCGATCGCCTGGGTCACTTTGTCGTTGCAGTGGCCGACGCTGACCGTGAGAATACCGCCGAAAAAATCCAGATACTCTTTGCCATCGGCGTCGAATACCGAATGGTCCTTGGCGTGATCGATGACCAGCGGCTCGTCATAATAAGTTGCCACGCATGAGAAGAGATACTTATTTTGCTTTTCGATGATCTCTTTTTTGTTCATAGTCAGCCCAGCGATCGTTGCGCTAATGGCGCCGCAAGAAATCCAAGATCGGTGGATGTCCCTTCTCCGGCATCTCGCGCAAATAGCCATGCCGGCCGCCCTCGACGAGAACCAGTTCGGCACCGGGGATTTTTTGCGCCAGCACCTTGGCGGACTCGACGTGGCTGCCGGTGCCGCCTTCGTGCGTGTCTTTACTGCCGACGATGACCAGGGTCGGCGCTTTGATGTTATGAATCAGATGAGTCGTCTCGTGACATTGACGCGCCACCACATGGCGCAGGTAACATTTTAACGGCGGCACTTCGTCGACGATCAGCTCCTGGTACTTTTTGACGACGTCGGGATGGTCTTGCAAAAACTGTTCGCTGAACATGAAGCCCGGCCCCCAATGATCGCTCTGGTATTTCTGATAGCCTTTCTCGATCATCTCAAGCGCCGCATCCATCGGCACGCCGCGCGGATAGTCCAGCGACTCGTGGTATTTTCCCGAGCCCGGCCCGGAGAGAGTCAAACTACGAACCTTGTCGGGATAATCTAGCGCAAACCATTGTAATACCCGCGCGCCCATGGAGTGACCCATCATATGCGCGCGCTTGATGCCAAGCGCATCCATCAAACCGGCGCAGTCTTTGGCAAACATGCGCGTGTCATACGGCATGTCCGGCTTGTCGCTGCGGCCCAGACCGCGATGATCGTAAATGACGACTTGATAATGTTTGGCGAACTCCGGCACCTGCGCGACGCGCCATGGCGCGCAGCTAATTCCGGTGCCAGCGACCAGCACTAACGGATCGCCTTGGCCGTAGATTTCGTAGTAGAGATTGACGTCGTCGACTTTGACTTTGCCGCTCTTGGCCGGCTTGAGCTCACCCATAAATTGCCTCCGAATTGGCGCCAGCTTCGCTATAACTAGCCGCCGTGACGCTATCGAATCGCCAAATTTGTGTCAACACAATCTCCCGTCTTGGCAGTCAAGGGAGAGCTCACTTGACACAAGCCACGCACACTGGGATAAGGATTGCGATCAGCTCAACATCCGACCGGCAGATTTTAGGAGGACCCGACCCATGACGAACCTAACCTTAGTGTTGCTCGCTACCGTTTTCTTCGCTGGCAGCGTGGCTCCAGCCTATGCGGGTGCCGCGGCTGAAACTGCCGGACAGATTCTCGCCAGGGTCAACAAGCTTCCGCCGGACCAACGCCAGAAAGTGTTGGTAGAAAAAGCCAAGGCCGAAGGCGAGGTGGTTTTCTACAGCTCACTCCAAGCCCAGCAGATCGATCCGTTCACCCGGGTTTTTCAAAAACGCTATCCGTTTATCAAAGTGAATCCCTACCGGGTCTCGGGCAATCGCCAGGTGCTCAAGATTCAGACCGAATTGAACGCCGGCAATAATCTGTTCGATGTCACCAACGGTTCCTCCGAACAGGGATCGGCGATCAAAAAGATCGGCGCCCTCGATCCTTACCTCTCGCCGCAGCGCGATTTTTACACTGGGCCGAATAAAGACAAGGACGGCTACTTTGTTTCGTTCTACGTAATCCCCATCGTGCTCGGCTACAACACCAAAATGGTCAAACCCGCCGAGCTGCCGAAAACCTATGAAGACCTGCTCCATCCAAGATGGAAAAGCAACATGTTTTTTGACGACGAAGCGTACGAGTGGTCCGCGGTATTGCAAAAACACTGGGGGCGGGACAAAGCGCTGCAATACATGAGAGCCCTGGCGAAGCAGGACTTGCGCATGATGCGCGGCCGCACGCAACAAACCCAGCTGCTCGCCGCCGGCGAGCGGCCCATCGCCATCGTGCTCTCAGGCCACACCGTGTTGGACCTGAAAGCCGCCGGCGCGCCCGTCGATCAAGTGATCCTCGATCCCTACTTCGCCCAGGCCAATAAGCTCATGCTCGCGCGCCACGCGCCCCATCCACACGCCGCCGCCCTGTTCTACGATTGGTCCCTGTCCGAAGAAGGACAATCGATGATCACCACCTTCGGCCGTGTGGTTGCGAGAAAGGGAGTCAAACAAAGATTTCCGGAATTAGTCCAAAAAGAATCGTTTCTCGTCGACGTCGACTTCATCGGCCCGATCATGGACCAGACCGGCAAGGAGTTTAGCCAGATATTCTTGGGTCGGTGAGCGAAGCAACGATTCTGAGCTTCGACTATTGCAGCGCGCTTAGCTCGCTCTTTTGATCATTCGAAGTAATCTTCTCGCGACCGTCACTCCCACGAGAACGAGCGCGCCAGCAAGAATACCTACCAATACACCGAGCAGTGTGGGCAGGACGGTTTCTAGCAATCCACCGACGCCGGGAATCGCGCCGGCGCCGTGGGCCAAGCGTTCAATCCACTCGTGCGCGCCGGGGATACCATGCATAAGAATACCGCCGCCGACCATGAACATGGCGATGGTGCCGACGATCGATAATCCCTTCATCAGGTAGGGCGACAGGTTTAACAGCGCTGCGCCAACAACGCGCTGGATTTTGCGCCAGAAAAAATTGCCGGTCTTTCGGCTCAAGTGCAGCCCGGCATCATCCAGCTTCACTATTCCGGCAACGATGCCGTAAACCCCGACGGTCATGAGGATGGCAATGGCGCACAATACGGCGACTTGTTTGCCGAATGCGGCATTGGCCACCGTACCCAACGAGATCACGACGATCTCGGCGGACAAAATGAAGTCTGTGCGGATGGCGCCTTGAATTTTGTCTTTCTCGATAGCGACCAAATCCACAGCCGGGTTGGCCAACGCTTTTAAGTGCTCCGCGCGATGCGCGTCTTCCGTCTCAACATGCATTAACTTATGAGCAATTTTTTCGCAGCCCTCATAACAGAGATACGCACCACCAATCATCAACAGTGGCGCGATCGCCCAGGGAACAACAGCGCTGATGACGAGAGCCGCCGGCACAAGTATCGCTTTATTTTTGAACGAGCCTTTGGCCACTGCCCATACGACAGGTAATTCGCGGTCGGTTTGCACACCCGCTACCTGGTGCGCGTTGAGCGCGAGATCGTCGCCGAGTACGCCAGCGGTCTTTTTCGCGGCGACTTTGCTCAACACGGCAATGTCGTCGAGAATCGACGCGATGTCATCGATAAGAGCTAAAAGACTCGTTCCCGCCACTCGACACTCCGCTGCAACAGCAAAAAGGGCGGGTGTGAAACCCGCCCTTTAAGCTGCCGAAATTCATAGCGCACTTGGCGCGCTTTGCGCTAACTCATTCTTCTCGGTAAACCTTACAATCCGAAACAAACCTTTAACTGTTGCAAATTCTCAGCATACTCTGCATCCGATAATTGCTTAGACCATAACCCAACGCGAATAGAAATTTTTTCACCGTTGCCCCACGGCCACCAGGCACAAAAGAGCACGACGCCGCGGTTCGGATCGGAGGTGAAAAGTATTTGTCCGGCCATGAGACCGCCGAGATCATCTTTGATTACACGAACAGTATCCGGGGCGTTACCGACGTTTGCGCTGTCCCAAGCGGCGCTGAGATGTTGTTCCAAGGTAGCTCGAATATTATCTTTCTTATCTACACCAAACTCAGCCAAAACCGTCTCAAAGCGCGAATCCCATTTCCATGTCAAAGTTCCCTGGAAAGACCTCGACAATTCACGGCACACGTCGAGGTCGGATTGGACTGTATCATTCACAATAATTCGTATCCTATCTCTGGTCTCTGGTTTGACGGCGGTCGAGCTTCCCTTTTTTACTTTGTCTTTTTAATTTTTACTTTCCCACATACCCCGGCCCATAAACGACTTTCCCCGGCCGCGCCCCGGTATGCTGGCCATTATCTATGACCACCGTGCCGTTTACCAGGACGTAGGGAATTCCCTTGGGATACTGTTTGGGATCATCGTAGGTCGCCGTGTCGGCTACGGTGTCGGGATCGAGAATAACGACATCGCCGCAAAAACCCTCGCGCAATAAACCGCGATCCTTGAGCCCGAGTACTTGCGCTGGCATAGAAGTCATTTTGCGCACGGCGTCTTCCAAAGTGAGAACTTTTTCCTCGCGGGTGTATTTGCCGAGTACTCTCGGATTGGTGCCGAAGCTGCGCGGGTGCGGTTTGCCAGGATATTTTTGATTGAGCGCGCTGCCGTCGGAGCCGATCGATACCCACGGCACGCGCATCACCGCCTTCACGTCGTCTTCGTTCATCGTGTGGTGCACGCCGTGGATGAAGCTGCCTTCTTCGTAGATCAGATCAAAGACTGTGCTGACCGGATCCCGCTCGCGCATCCGTGCGATCTCGGCGATCGGCATGCCTTCGTACTGCTTTAAAGACTCCGTATCCAGCCGCGCCGCAACGATTCCTTCCCAGCCGCCGTGCTCGTCGACGTACTGGTTGAACTCCTTGTCTTTGATCACGCGCTCGCGGAAATCCGGATTTTTGAATTGCGCAATGGTCTCGTTCACCGGCGCGTCCTGCACCCAGCGCGGAAACAGCCGGCGCCAGGGATGCTGCATGGCGGTGTAAGGATACTGATTGGCAGTGATCTCCAAACCTTCGCGGCGCGCCTCTTCGAGCTGTTCGATGACCTGGCGAATCCTGCCCCAGTTGGCCTTGGCGCGCATCTTCAAATGATAGACGTGGACGGGAATCCTCGAGCCGCGCGCGACCCGGAGCATCTTCGCCAGCTCTTCCATCATGTCGAAACCTTCGCTGCCGACATGCACGCCGTAATATCCGCCGTAGCGCTTGGCGACTTTCGCCATCTCGACTACTTCTTCGGGATTCTCCGGCCCCTTGGCATGCCACGCAGCGGTGAGGCCGAGGGCGCCCTCTTCCATCGCCTGCGCCACCAACCGATTCATTTTTTCTTGCTCATTGGAATTGGCCGGTCGCTCTTCGAAACCGCACACCACACGCTTGACTTGCTGCGGTGACACGCCGGAAGCGACGTTGATCGAAATCCCGCCGCGCATGACCGTCTTGAAGTAGCCGGTGAACGTCGACCAATCGGTTTCAATGCCGTTACGCTTGCGATGCTCGGCGCGGTACTCTTCAAGAATCGCGCCTTCCAGCGGCGCCACGGTCTGGCTTTCGCCGATGATGTCGAGCGTGACACCTTGGCGCACTTTGCTCTCGGCGTTGCCGTCAGCGACGAGCGGCTGGTCACTATGAGTGTGCATGTCGATGTAACCGGGTGTGACGACGTGACCTTTCGCCGCGATGGCGCGCTTGCCGGCGTCGGGATTGATCTTGCCGATGCTGACAATCTTGCCGTCTTTGATCCCAACGTCGCCGTAAAACCAGGGATTGCCGGTGCCGTCGATCACCCTGCCGCCGTGGATCACGATATCGAACTCAGCCATGTTTCACTCCTGTTTTGACTACTCTTCGTCGCTATATCACCACGGCCCACACCCGACAAGGAATCCGCGGCGGCGCAGTTCAGTAAGCCGCGAATACGCGAGACAGATCATGATGGGGTGTGTTAATTTGCCGGTTCGGGAGGACCGATGATTCGACCTGAATTTAAAAAAATCCTACTCGACCAGCGCGGCGCGGCGGTGATCCTGTGGAGCTTCTTCGTGATCTCAATTCCGATCTATAACGTCATCGCGAGTTACGTGCTGGCGAATCCCAACGTCGGCACCAATCCCGCTATCGCCGAGCCGGCGCGAATTATTTTCTGGCTGCTGACGCTCATCGATCTCGGCTACTATTTTTATTGGCGCGATCGAAATCTCAGTGCCGCGGCGATCAAGCGCGACGCCCGCAAATCCAAGCTGTTTCGCGCTCTAGAAGAATTCCAAGGCGGCGCCGAAGAGAATGCCGCATTTATCGTCTCGACGTTGGTGACGCGCAAAGTCGTGCTTTACGCGATCATCGAAGCCATCGCGGTCTACGGTTTTGTCTTGGCATTCCTCGGCCGCTTCGTTGCCGATCAGATTCTGCTTTCGCTGCTGAGCCTGATCCTGTTGATCATCGAGTTTCCCTCGGCGAAATCCATCGAAACCCTGCTACGAGACGCGGAGTAATCGCGGGGTTTGAAAAGCAATCGATCTGCGGCCGGGTTAATTCACAATTGATCGATGCGCCACTTACCGCGCTTGGTCGGATGGCGTAGCGCGGACTGAAGCTGCTTTAAAAATATTCGCCGGGAAAGTTCGATGGCGCCGAGGCTAAGTAAATGCTCCGTGGTCATCTGCGCGTCGATAAAGCGAAAGCCCCAAGCGTTGAGCCGCTCCACCAACGTCGCCAACGCAACCTTCGAGGCGTCAGTCTTGTGGTGAAACATCGACTCGCCGAAGAATGCCTTGCCTAAGGACACACCGTACAGCCCGCCTACCAGCTTACCCTCGAACCAGGTTTCGACCGAGTGCGCATAACCCAAGCCATGCAAGTTGATGTACGCCTCCTGCATTTCCTTGGTGATCCAGGTGCCCTGTTGACCGTCTCGCGGCACGGCCGCGCAGGCTGCTATAACCTCCTCGAAGACTCGGTCGAAAGTGACTTTGAAGATGTCCTTCTTCAGCGTCTTTCGCAGGCTTCGGCCAATTTTGAATTTGTCGAGATGCAGGACCAAACGAGGATCGGGCGACCACCAGAGCAGCGGCTGATCTTCCGAATACCATGGAAAGATGCCGACCCGATAGGCTTCCAAGAGCCGATCGCTGGAGAGATCACCGCCGACGGCGATCAGACCGCTAGCATCGGCATAATCCGGCGGCGGAAAAACCATATCGTCGATAAGGCGAAAGATCGGCATCGGTCAACCCAACTAGCGATGCCATTCTAACTCGCCCGTGGGAAATTTTCACGTTCGTTTAATCAACTTGCAAAGGCACCGGCCGAAAGCCTATGCTTCTCGTCAAGGAGCAAGTCATGTTCAAGCGCATCGATCACGTCGCCCTACATGTCTCGGATCTGGACCGCTCGGTGCAGTTTTATGAGCGCCATTTCGGTTTCAAGCATTATTTCCAGCACGCCGCCGGCAGCGGCTTGCAGATCGCCTATCTCAAGTTGGGCGATACCGTGCTAGAATTGACTCACCACACCGACGGCGCCATGCAGGGATTTCATTTTTGCCTGGAGACCGACGGCTTCGACGCCACCGTGGAAAAGCTTCAGAAAGACGGCGTGAAGTTGGTGCGCGCGCCGCACGACACCGCCGCCCGCGAGCCGAGAGAAAACGGCTGGCGCCGCGTCGTCTTTGGCGGCCCGGACGGCGAGCAGATTGAGTTGAGGGGATAAAAAACACGAGGCACGAGGAAACTCGCGCCTCATGGCGAGGAGCTTCATATATGTCCATAAACGAAACCAAACCCATCCATGTCGCCTGTCCTTGCTGCGACGCCATGCTGACCATCGATCCGACGCTTGCCGTCGTCTTAGACCACAAAATGCCGGTCAAGCCGCAAGTGGTAGTGAACATGCAAGACGCCCTGAATCAGGTCAAGGGAGAAGCCGGCCGCCGCGACGAGAAATACAAACAGCTCGCCGAAGCAGAAAAAAATAAATCCAAAGTCCTCGAAGCCAAGTTCCAAGAACTATTCAAGAAAGCCAAGGAAGAACCGCTCGAAAAACCGCTTAAAGACATTGACTTGGATTAGTAGCGGCGTTGCTAATCAGTCTTTGAAATCCGCCTCCTTGCACGTCGGCTCAGTGTCATCGCCGAGATAATGATATTCGTGCCAGAGTCTTTTGCCTATCAATGCTTCTCGTGGGTGTATACGTTAAGTGTTGGACGCTTGGAAAAGTCGACTATGAAAATCGATTCTCAAGTCGAGGCCGTCATACTTGCAGATACGATGGCCAATTTCACTTTTGACGGTTTGGATAGAAGTGAATTAGATTATGCGGGCAATGGTTCTCGATACTCCCGGTAAGGCGCTGCGGGCAGCCAACGTGCCAACACCGAAGCCCGGGCCAGGACAACTCTTAATCCGCGTTCACGCTTGCGCCGTCTGCCGCACCGATCTGCACATCGTCGACGGTGAGTTGACACAAGCAAAACTGCCGCTGATCCTCGGTCATGAAATCATCGGTGTCGTAGCGGAGCTAGGCGAAGCAATCACGCGCTTTAAGATCGGCGACCGCATCGGCATACCATGGCTCGGATGGACGTGCGACGAATGCGCGTATTGTAAGAACGGCCAAGAAAATCTTTGCGACGATGCGAAATTCACAGGCTACACGCTCGACGGCGGCTATGCGCAGTATGCGGTTGCCGATCAGCGATTCTGTTTTCCAATTTCCGACTCTTACAGCGACGCGGAAGCCGCACCGCTCCTGTGCGCCGGCTTGATCGGCTACCGAAGCTTAGTCAAAGCCGGCAACGGCAAACGGCTCGGCATCTATGGCTTCGGCGCCGCCGCCCACATCATCGCCCAGGTGGCGAAATACCAACGGCGAGAAATCTACGCATTCACGCGAACAGATGATACGGACGCAAAAAACTTCGCCATGAGTCTCGGCGCGGCTTGGGCCGGCGGTTCGAACCAATCGCCACCGGTAAAGCTCGATGCGGCAATCATCTTCGCGCCGGCGGGCGAGTTAGTTCCGCAAGCTCTGAAAGCCGTCGGCAAAGGCGGCACGGTCGTCTGCGGCGGCATCCATATGAGCGATATCCCTTCTTTCCCGTACTCAATTCTCTGGCAGGAACGCTCGATCTGCTCCGTCGCCAATCTCACTCGCCGCGACGCCGAAGAATTCATGGCGCTCGCGCCAAAAGTGCCCGTGCGAACACAAGTGGAATCCTTTCCGTTAGAAGACGCTAACGAAGCGTTGCATCGATTGCTTACGGGAACGATTCAGGGAGCGGCGGTGTTGGTAAATGATCCGGCTGGTTTTTGAAGTGATTGTATTTAATCAGCTGGACGTTTGCAGCGGCCCGATCACTTCCTTCGCCAAGATTCCCACTTGCTCCCGCCACCCGGCAAACGGGCCGCAGGGGCGCATGATGAACTTGGTCGCACCGGCGGCGATGTAAGCCTGGACTTTGGCGCGTACGTTGTCTGCTGTGCCGAAGGCCGTGAAGTCGGTCATCGATAAATCTGCGCGCGGACGGATTGAGCGCCCGCCAATGTCGAAAGCTTTGTCAGCATTGTCGGCAAAATAAAACGGAATCAGCACACCGTAGTGATCATCGGGAACTTCTCGGTTCGCTTCCGCCGCATAGCGGCGGATGGTTTTAATCCCGGCTTCGACTTCAGCCGGCGACACCGACGACACCAACCAGCCATCGCCCAGTCGTCCAGTTCGCCGGAGCGCAGCTTCACTTCTTCCACCGATCCAAATCGGCGGGCCGTTTTTCTGCCACGGCCGCGGCGTGACCGTCGCATCGTCGACAGAAAAATATTTTCCAGTGAATGTCACATTTTCTTCGGTCCAAAGCCGGCGCATGAGCACGATCATCTCGTCGGTGCGGCCGGCGCGTTCCTTTTTGTTTACGCCGACCGCCTGTAAATCTCTCGACTCCTCCCCACCGAGACCGATGGCCGGAAAAAAACGCCCTTGCGAAAGAAAATCGAGAGTCGCAAGTTCTTTAGCGAGCACGACGGGATTGCGCGTCGGCAAAACCAACGTGCTGGTGCCGAACTTCATCTTGCGCAGTCTTCCGGCAATGTAGGAAAGGAATGTCACAGGTTCGAGGGTCAGCGCCGTCGAAACCAACCGGTCGCTCACCCAGATCGAATCGACATCGAGCGCTTCGAAGAAGTCAATCAGATCGAACACCGCTTCGGGCTGGATGTCGCGACTCGGCCACTGCCCGAGTTGTATCCCGATGCGGACTTTCATCTTCTCTGATTACTTTTCGTAAAGCTTTTTAATAAACCCGCTCTTGTCGAGCTCTTCGACGAAACTCGCGTCGATGAACTCTTCGGGCTTGTGTTTGTAGACGTCTGGCCGGGTCGCCGCGACATATTCGTAACTCGTCTTCATGCCTTTGATGTTTGGATACGGCGCCGCCAAGCGGTGCTTGGAAAAGAGTTCCCATGATTCCTGCGCCATCGCATCGTCGTTCAAGCGCAGCATTTTCTTGATCACTCGTTTACCCAATTCCGGTTCCTGCTTGAAACGAGCGATCCCTTCGACATGGGCGCGCATGTAGCGCATCACCAAGTCTCTATCTTGTTTGATCTGCGTGCGCGTGGTCGCGATCTCGCTCCAAGGGTAATCGACTTCCTTGAAAAAATCCCACAGCACATGGAACCCCGCCCGTTGCGCGAAGATATAGTTCGGATGGGAGAGCGTAGCCATGGGTATTCTGCCCTGCTGCATGGAGATGAAGCGATCGCTGTCGGAACCGATTTGGAGCATGGCGAAGTCTTTGTCCGGGTTGAGTCCTTTTTGTTTGGCCAGATGCTTGACCAGGAAATCAGTGAGCGAGCCGAAGGTCGTCACGCCGATGGTCTTGCCCTTGATGTCTTCGGTGCGCTTGATGTCCGAGCGCGCCATCAAGTATTGAATGACGCCCGGCATGGTGTGCGCGAGGATCACCATGTCGGAGCCCGCGAGCACCGAGCTCATCACCGTCGGCGTTGCAATGGGCGAGATTTGTACGCTCCCTGAAATCAGCGCTTTGGAAGCGATGCCTGAGCCGGCCACCGCCACCGGTTCGACATCGAGACCGTGCTTCTCAAAGATTTTTGCTTCCTTGGTGAAGTAAATGACGATATTGCCCATGCTGATGGCCGGCACGCCGACCTGAACTTTCTTGAGTGCGCCTGCTTGGGCGAAAAGAATCGACGGCAGCAATAAGTTTGTCGTCAACACGAGCGCCAGCCAAAACCGTTCTCTGTTCATGGCGAAAAACCTCCGTCACGAGCACTCTCTTCCCGGCATTTAGTCGAGCGGCACGCGCAATGTCAATGCGCCGGCTCAGCGTTGACAAACGCAGTTAAATTGAAATAAGCCAGAGCCATCATGTTGCCTAATTTGCCACGGGAAAATTTGTTGGAACTGTGCCGGCGCATGTTCGTCATTCGCCATTTTGAGGAAAGTCTGGTGACGCTGCACGACAAAGGTGTTTTCGGCGGCCACTATCATCTCTACGTGGGCCAAGAGGCAACCGGCGTGCCGGCGCTCGCTTGTCTGCGCGCCGACGATTATCTCTTCACGACCCACAGAAACCATGGCCACCTACTCGCCCGCGGCGCCGAGCCCAAGCGGCTGTTTGCGGAAATCCTCGGCCGCCTCGACGGCTTGAATAAAGGCAAGGGCGGTTCATTTCATTCCGTCGCGCCGTCGCTAGGATTTCTGCACAGCTCCGGCGTCGTCGCCGGCATCATTCCGCTCTCGACCGGCACAGCCTACGCGGCCAAGGCGCAAAAAAACGGCCGCATCACGGTTTGCCTGTTCGGTGACGGCTCCCTCGAAGAAGGCGCGGCGCCCGAGGCGTTCAATCTCGCCTCGCTGTTAAAATTGCCGGTGCTGTTTCTCTGCGAGAACAACGGTAAGTACGGCACTGGGCGCGCGGTCGCCGCGGCGCAGTCAAGCTCGATGGCCGCTTATCCGTTGACCGATCTGCCAAAAGCCTACAAAATTCCGGCGCAGCAGATTGACGGCATCGATGCCGGCCTGGTGCACGCGACGATTTCCGCGGCTGTGGAAAAAATCCGCGCCGGCGGCGGGCCGCAGTTCGTCGAAGCTCAAACGGTTCGCTATCCCGGCAGCGAAACCAATTGGCCCACCATACCGGTGCCAACCGACACAGCGCTGGCGTGGGACGTCAGCGCCGTGCCGGAGAAAGCCCGCGAGTGGTATCACAGCGCCGATCCGTTGCTGGTGTACATTCGAGAGTTGGTGCAGGCAAGTCAAGCTTCGCGCGACGAGGTCGCCACCATCGAGCGCGCGGTTAAAACGGACATCGCCGCAGCCGTCGAGTTTGCCGTCAACAGCCCGTTTCCGAAAGCGGAAGAAGCCGAGCGAGGCTTCTTCGCCTAAGAATCGACCATGAGAGAACTCGCATACTACGAAGCTAAGTTCGAGGCGCTCGACGAAATCATGACGGCCGACGAGCGCGTCCATTTGATCAACGGCACGTTTCTAAGCCTCAGTCCGCACCGCCACATTTATCAAAACCTGCAAAAGAAATTCCGCGAGCGTATGATCGCGCCGCCGATCTCCGAGCTGGGCTTTTGCGGTCTCGCCACCGGCGCGGCGATGGCCGGGCTCAGACCGATCGTCGATCTGAGCACAGGCAGTTTTATTTATGAAGCTTGGCCGCAGGTCGCCAACGAAGCTGCCAATGCGTTCTCAATGTCCGGCGGCCAGACCCGTGTGCCGGTTGTGTTTCATCTGTTTCATGGCTTGCGCGGCGGCGGTGCGGCGCAGCACTCCGGCAGTCCGCAAGCGATGCTGTGGAACGTTCCGGGATTGGAGATCGTCATTCCGTCGTCGCCGCGCGACGTCAAAGGTCTGCTCAAAACCGCCGTCGCCAGTGACAACCCGACGATCTTTGTCGATCACACCAGACTGCTCGATATCCGCGGCGAGGTTCCCGAGAACGATAAACCGATTCCGTTCGGTGTCGCCGACATCAAGCGTCCTGGTAGCGACGTTACGCTGATTGCAACTTCCTACACGGTGCAGGTCGCTCTTCAGGCCGCCGCCAAGCTCGCCAAGGAAGGCATCGAAGTCGAAGTCGTCGATCCGCGCACGCTCGTGCCGTTCGACCTCGCTGCGATTCTTTCTTCGGTTGAAAAAACCCACCGCGTCGTGATCGCCGACGAGACGCATCAAAGCTGCGGCGTTGCCGCCGAGATCGCCGCGCGTATCGCCGAATCCGGCTTCGACAAACTCAAGACGCGCATCCGCCGCGTCTCGACGCTCGATGTGCCGGTGCCCTACAGCCCACCGCTGGAAGCGCATATCGGTCCGTCCGAGTCGCGCATCATGGATGCCATACGGGCGGCGGTAGCTTAAAGAAATTTTCTGGTTTCGAGTTTTGAGTTCGGGTTTATCCGATACCATCCGCGGCGCAATTTGCTCACGTTCATGGCCACCAAAAAAGAAACTTCCAAGGTCATCATCGATCTCTTGCGCCGTATGTGGCTCATCCGGGCCTTCGAGGAAAAAGTCTCAGCGCTCTATGCCGAACGGCAGATCGTCGGCCTTCTCCATCTCGGCATCGGCCAGGAAGCGGTGGCGGTTGGAGCGCTAAGTTTGCTGCGCGACGATGACTACGTCTACGGCGGTCATCGCTCCCACGGTCATGCCATCGCCAAAGGCGCGGACGTGAATAAGTTAATGGCCGAGATCGCCGGCCGCGCCACCGGCTATTGCGGCGGCAAGGGCGGGTCAATGCATATCGTCGCCAAAGAGTGCGGCTTCATCACCGCCACAGGCGTCGTCGGCGGCACCATCCCGCTTGCTCTCGGCGCCGCGTTCGCTGCCAAGGAGAGAAAGAAAGGCCAGCTTGCCGTAGTGTTCTTCGGCGACGGCGCCGGCCAAGTCGGGCCGTTTCACGAGTCACTTAACATCGCGAGCCTTTGGCGCCTGCCGGTAATTTTCATTTGCGAGAACAACGGCTACGCCGAGTTCACGCCGCTGTCGGCTCACACCAAGATTGAAAGACTCGCGCAGCATGCGAAGACCTATGGCATGCCCGCCAGCACGGTTGACGGCAACGATCTGTTCGCCGTGCGCGACGCCATGACTAAGGCCGTGGAAAAATGCCGCGCCGGCAAAGGCCCGGTTTTTGTGGAATGTCTAACCCACCGCATGCGCGGCCACTACGAAGGCGACCCGGCGAAATACCGCGAGTTGTCGCAGCTCGCCGAATGGAAGAAAAAAGATCCCATCGCCCGGGTCGCCCGCATGTTGAAAAGCAAGAAAGCGATCACTGACGCGCAATTGGAAACCATTGAAAGCGAGGCGCGCGCACTGGCGGATAAAGCCGCGGAGTTTTCCTTGTCGTCGCCCTGGCCCGCAGATACGGACGTTGACAGTCAGGTCTACGCAAAAACGTAACGTATGGCGGTGCGGCACGCTGTGTCCATCGCCGAATTTCTAAACACCATGCCCGAACAAACTTACCTCGAAGCGATCCGCACGGGAATCGAAGAAGAGTTGCGCCGTGATTCATCGGTCTATGTTTTCGGCGAAGATGTCGCCCTCGGCGGGCCGTTCGGCGTCACGAAAGGATTGGCGGAAACCTTTGGCGTCAACCGATTGGTCAACACGCCGATCAGCGAAGCGACGGTCATGGGCATCACCATCGGCGCGGCAACCGCCGGCTTACGACCGATCGTTGAAATCATGTTCATCGACTTTATCACCCTGGCGATGGACCAACTGATCAATCACGCCGCCAAGCTGCACTACATGTCCGGCGGACAATTGAGAATTCCGCTGACGGTCCGCGTGCAGTGCGGTATCAGCGGCGCCATGGGCGCGCACCATTCGCAGAGTTTAGAATCGTGGCTCGCCCATGTTCCCGGTCTAAAAGTCGTCATGCCGGCCAATCCGGCCGACGCCAAAGGACTATTGAAATCGGCGATCCGCGACGACAACCCAGTCGTCTTCATCGAACACCGTGGACTTTATTGGTCGAAAGGCAACGTTCCCGACGAGGAATCCCTCGTCCCGATCGGCAAAGCCTCGGTACTGCGCCAAGGCGAGCAAGTGACCATCGTTGCACTGTCCAGCATGGTTGGCCCAGCGTTGGCGGCGGCGAAAGAATTAGAAGCGGAGGGAATCTCGGCGGAAGTCGTCGACCCGCGCACGATCTCGCCGCTCGATATCGAGACGATGGTCAACTCGGTAAAGAAAACCAGCCGCATGATCGTCGTCCACGAAGCCGTCGAACAAGGCGGCATCGGCGCCGAAATCGTCGCCCGAGTTCAGCAAGAAGCTTTCCATTATCTCGACAGCCCGATCGGCCGGGTCGCCGCGCCGTTCGCGCCAGTACCCGCGAGTCCGGCGTTGGAAAAGCAGTTTTTACCGAGCAAAGAACTTATCCTTGCGGCGGCTGAGCGAACTCTGCGATAAATTGATTTTGCACAGCTAAATTTCTTGCCACAGGTTGGAGGCGCAAGATGATCCGCATCGATTCCGACACTCATTTTACACCGCTGGACGCGTTCGCCGATTTAGAGCCAAAATACGTCGGTCAAGGCCCACGGTTGGTCGAGTTGCCGTCTGGCCATTATCGGATCGATTATCCGGCGCGCGCGCCGTTTGTGCCGGAACATATCAAACCGCTCCGCGTCAACGGCCGTCCCAAAGCCACTTTTGAGATCGAACCGCGCCTCGAAGCGATGGCGCAGGATGGCTTCGATATGCAAGTGTTGATTCCCAACAACGCGCCGTTTTACTACGACGTCGACGCCGTCATGGGCGCCAACGTCAGCCGCGCCTACAATCAGGCCATCGCGCGAATACTGAAAAAGTACCCGAACAAATTCATCGGCATCGCCGCGGTGCCGCTGCAAGACATCGAGCTCGCGATCGCTGAAGCCGAGTTCGCCATCAAAGAACTCGGCCTCCACTCGGTGATCATGTACCAGAACATTAATGGCAAAGACTTGGACAGCGAATTTCTCTGGCCGTTCTATGAGGCCGTCGAAAAACTCGCCGTGCCGCTATCGGTCCACGGCGTCGACAGCGGCCCATTGCTCGGCGTCGAGCGCTTCGCGCGCTACAACCTCGATGTTTGTTTGGGTTTTCCCTTCGAAGTTTTCACAGCGATCTCAGCGCTTATCTTTAGCGGCGTTCTCAATCGTTTTCCGGCGCTAAAGTTCGGCTATTTTGAAGTCGGTATCGGCTGGATTCCCTGGCTGCTCGATCGCCTTGAGATGGCGTACGACGCACGGCCGGCGGCGCGCGCACGGACTCCACGCCGGCCCAAGGACTGTTTCGATAATTTCTATTTCTCTTTCGGCTCAGAGGACTCGACGCTCCCCGACGTAGTCAAACGCCTTGGTAGCGCGCGATTGATGATCGGCAGCGACTACCCCCACCCGGACGGCACTTCACCCAATACCATCTCGATGCTGCAAGCTCACCAAGGACTGAGCTCCCAGGACATTGACAACTTATTAGGCGGCACTGCTGCTGAATTTTTCGGCTTCAAGCAATATCTCTGATGCGTGGTTCCCGCGACATCGTGACACCATGAAATTTCCGTCGGGATAATTGTCCGGTTTTGGTGTAACTTGGTAACGCTTCTCGCACGCTTTTAGAATTTTCCGCTATTCTCATTCGTCTCTCTGCCATTGTGCTGTCACCTATGGCAAGGCACTGTCAACTCAGGAGTCATCCACAAACGTAAGGCCGGCTATCTGATCGCGAGAATCCAAGCAAAGTCGCGCGTTTCCCCAGCAGTTCATGCATCAAATGCGCTGGCATGAGCCTTGCTGTCTAATCCAGGCATTGCAGGAGGACGCGGATGAATCCAGTAACCCAAATTAGCTCAAAAATTATTTCCATCGAAAAAAGAAACTTGCGCGGCGCGATGTGTGAAAAATGCGGTGCCAAGATGTTTCCGGTATCGCTTCTTAAGCCCCATCTCACCCAGCATCGCCGCCGACAACGCTGGATCAATGGTGAATTGAGAAAGTTGCAACATACCTTTTCCCACATGCGCGACTTCGCTTGATTTTGTTTCTGCGAACTTCCCCGAGTGGGGAAGCTCCCCCGACAAGCCCGTGTCCGCCCCCAACCGGCACGGGCTTGTCCCCTCCCTCACGTTCCAATCGATTGTCACTACTCGAAGAAGGCGCCTTCTATCAAAACCGGTTTTGCCGCGCCGTGTTCTTGCGCACGGCCGGGGATCGCGCTGCCATCCGGGTTGAGCCGTTGGTCCGCCTTATCGGAGCCGGCGCCGATGCGCGCCATCACCAGCGGCGTCTGACCTGAGTTACAAAATTGATAGTAACTCCCCGCCGGCAACACTACCGCATGATTCTTTGTCGCACCGACGACGGTTTTTCCATCTCTCCCGGTAGTGAACTGCGCGGTTCCCTCTAAAACGACAAAGATATGATCCTCTTTGGTATGGGCATGCAATGCATTTTCACCGATGCCCGGCGCATAGCAGTGAATCCGTAGCGTCATTAGATCGGTCTCAGCGAGCATGAAGCGAGTGTGCCCTTCCTTTACCAGCTGAGTTTTTAGCTGAACCACTTGAGCTTGTTTCTCCATAAATCCCTCCAGTAGAAATTTGTCGCCAACATCGGGCGATCTTAGGATACGCCGTCGCATCGCTGCAAGGGTCAGCTTGCCGCGGTTCAAATCGTCGGCAGCGGCGCGCCTCAACGTTTGCAATAAATCCGCTCCTCGGCTTATCTGGAAGCACCAACGAATTGAGTCAAGCTTTGACGCTACTGGTCCCTGAAATCATCGCCATCTGGTCCGCCATGGGCTGGGCGATCGACTCCATCCTCGTCCGTTTTGGCTTGCACAAGTCCAACATCTTCGCCGCCATGCTGATGAGCTACGCGGTCTCGATCACCTGCGTCTGGACTTACTTGATCGCCACCACCTCGCTGGAGTTTCTCGCTTCGCCGGCGATGATCTACTACCTGATCAGCGGCTGTATGCAGCCGCTCTTTGCCCGCGCACTTTTCTATGAAGGCATTACCCGAATCGGCGTTGCCCGTGCCGGGCCGCTGCGCGGTATTGAGCCGCTCTTCGCCGCGGCCATCGCCGTGCTCGTGTTGAACGAAGAACCAGGACTGCCAGTGTATGTCGGCACGTTGCTAATCGTCGGCAGTCTCTGGTTGATCTCTGGCAAGCAGCCGCACGACGCCAAATGGCGCGTCATCGACGCGCTCCTGCCGATCAGCGCCGCGTTGATCTCGGCGATCTCGCAGACGCTGCGCAAGCAAGCGCTCAAAATCATTCCCGATCCATTTGTCGCGGTCGCCATCGTCACCACCGTGTCGCTGATTCTTCTCTTGGGTTTCGTCTTCAGCACCGGCCGTGGCCAGCAGTTTCGCATGAACCGCACGAGCTTTTTGTTCTTCCTCGCCGCCGCATTGGTCGCCACCGCCGCGCAAATCGCCAACTTCATCGCCCTCGGCCGCGGTCAGATGGCCGTGATCATTCCCCTGCTCAATACCACGCCACTGTTCTCGGTTTTTTTCAGCGCGCTGTTTTTGCGCAAGGTCGAAACGGTCAATCTACGCATCATCTGCGGCGCGATCTTGATGGTTGGCGGCGTCGTGTTGATCACCAATCGCTGAACCTGCTTGACCCTGAAGATTTGACTTGATAGCGAATGGCTGAAACAAAATCGCCTCCGGAGTGAAACATGGATAGCCGTGAATTTGCCAAATCGCTGGAAAAACATGTCGCCGAGTTCTGCAAGAACCTCGACGCGAAGTTACCGGCTTATAGCTTTATTCCGCTGACGACGGATGAAATGAGAATCAAAGTCATGCAGAGCCGGCTGTTTAATGAAATCCGCGCCGGCGAAATCTTCGGCGGCTGGTTGAAGAGCACACCCGAACTCGACGTGAAGAAAATCCTCGCTGAATCGACTCATGAAGAATACCAGCACGCGACATTCCTTGAAGAAGCTCTGCGCAGCAAAGGCGCCACGCCGCACGACTATCAGGCGCTGCCCGCGCAGATGGCGATGTTCAACGCCTTCGAAGGACTGACCGACACAGTCGAAAGGATCGCCGCGTTCCCCATGGCCGGCGAAGGCGTCGCCGATTATTTAATCGCCAAGAGTTTACACGCCGGCACAGTTCCCCGCTGGGTCACCGCGCCCTATCAGAAAATCCACGAAGACGAAGAAGAACATGGTAATTACCCATTTGAGATTCTCGTCAAATACGCGACGACGGCGGAGAAACAGGAACGCGCCGGCCGCGCCGTGGCGATGAGTTTACTGTTGCGCCGGGCGTACTTTGACAATCTCGATCGCTGGGTGTTTGAAGGAAAGTTGTACTAGCGAATATTGGCCGCGCACTTAGCGACGGATATAGCATAGATCTTACTGGATTCCGCCCGGCTGGAGGCTCGCGATATTGCCGCGAACGAATTCACTGGTTAGACTCATTCCATGAGCGACAAAGCCAAAAAACGAACTGAAATAAAGTCTAACCGCGCGATGGCGGCGGCGATCAAACCGGACGCGCACAAAGTGGTGCTGCTCGACGGGCATTCGCTGGCCTACCGCGCTTTTTTTGCACTGCCCGATACTCTCGTCACGTCGTCCGGGCAAGTGACCAACGCTGTCTACGGCTTCACTGCGATGCTGATCAAGCTTCTCGCCGACGAGCGGCCACAAGGGGTAGTCGTTTGCTTCGACAAAGGCGCGCCGCAATTCCGTCTCGACCGTTACGCGGAGTACAAGGCTGGGCGCGCGGCGACGCCGGACTTGTTCAAGCAGCAGCTACCTTTGATTCGCGATGTGCTCGAGAGCTTGCGGATTCCCATAGTCGAGTTGGAAGGCTATGAGGCCGACGACCTTCTGGCGACCTTGACCAAGCACGCGTGCGAAGAAGGTTGCGAGGTGCTTATCGTCACCGGCGACCGGGATATCCTTCAATTGGTTCGCGACGGTGTCGCCGTCATTATGACCCGACGCGGTATTTCTGACGTCATCCGTTATGACTCGCCGACGGTGATCGAGCGCTACGGCGTGACACCGGAAAAGTGGATCGATTTCGTCGCCCTCAAGGGTGAAAGCGCGGACAACTTACCGGGCGTGCCCGGCGTCGGCGACAAGACCGCCGCGCAGCTCATCAATAAGTACGGCGATATCGAGCAGGTGATAGCCCATGCAGAGGAACTGACGCCGAAACTTCGCGAAGCGATCAAGAAGCATGCGGCTCAAGTTCGGATCAATAAAGAGCTGGGGCATCTGCTCGACGATGTGCGTCTCGACCTCGATCCGGCGAAACTGCGACTGGAAGCATGGGATGACGAAGCAGTGCGCAGCCTTTTTCACTCGCTCGAATTTCGCAGCCTGCACGAGCGGCTGAAGGAACTCAAATTTCACGGCGCTGCGGCGGCGGCGCCCGTGTTGGAAGTGAATTCGACTTCGGAGCTCGCCTCGGAGAGCGAGCTGCGGCCGGGCGAAATGATTGCGCTCGCTTGGAACGATCAGTGGCTCGCCGTGAGCGATGGATCTGGCGAGGCGCGCATTATGCCGTGTAATGATGCCATGCGCAGGATCGCCGGCGCACTGAGGGATTCGAACCGGCAAAAAATCGCCCATGACGCCAAAAAGCTTTTCCGTTCCGCTCTCAACGCCGGCGTAGAAATCGAAGGTTTGCACTGTGACACCAAGCTCGCCGCCTATCTCCTCGAACCCGGCTCCTCGTCAGGGTACGACCTGCGCGACATCGTGAGTCGTTATCTAGGCGTCAGCCTCGATTTGCAGAACGGAGAACCGCAAGCTGGTGAGCAGGGCACGCTGTCTTTTGAAACGGATGAAAAGCAAAGCGTATGTCGGGAGGCCGTGGCGGTCCGCGCCGTGGCGCCGGCCGTCGAGGAGAAACTCCGCGCGCAAGGCGCCTGGGAGCTTGCCAAGACTCTCGAGTTTCCCTTGATCCCAGTGCTCGCGCGCATGGAGCACACCGGCATTCTAGTCGATCGGGACTATCTCGATAAGCTGAACTCGGACTTCGGGCAGAAGGTAATAAGCCTGGAGCAGACGATTCAACAGCTCGCTGGCGAAGAGTTCAACGTCAACTCCAACCTGCAGCTGCAGCGCATTCTTTTCGACAAACTAGCCTTGCCGAAAACCAGAAAAATCAAAACCGGCTATTCCACGGATGCCGCCGAGTTGGAGAAGCTCGCCGACCGGCACCCGATCGTCGCTTCATTGCTCGAATACCGCGAGGTCTCGAAGCTCAAGAATGGTTTCAGCGAAATGCTGCTCGGCCTCATCGATCCCAAGACTGGACGCATCCATACGACCTACGAGCAGACCACGGCGGCGACCGGGCGATTGTCATCGACCGCACCTAATTTGCAAAACATTCCCATTCGCGCTGATCTCGGACGACAAATTCGCCGCGCTTTCATTGCGCCGCCGGGACAGGTTTTGCTCTCGGCTGATTATTCGCAAATCGAGCTGCGCGTGCTGGCGCATCTGTCCGAGGATGAGACGTTTTGCCAAGCGTTCGCCCAGAAGCACGACTTCCACGCGACCATCGCCGGAAAAGTCTTCAACGTGCCATTGAGTGAAGTGACTTCGGAGATGCGCAATCGGGTCAAACAGTTTTCTTACGGCATCGCCTACGGCATGTCCACTTACGGTGTCTCGCAGCGCCTTGGCGTCGAAATGGATGAAGCCGCGAGCTTCGTCGAAACCTACTACGCGCAATTTCCAAAGCTAAAAGAATTTCTTGCCGCCCAGGTGGAGAAAGCGAAAGTTGACGGCTTTACCACAACCATGTTCGGCCGGCGCCGCTATCTGCCCGAGTTGCAGTCGTCTAATTTCCGTCTGCGCGCAATCGGCGAGCGCATGGCGCTCAACGCACCGATCCAGGGAAGCGCCGCCGACATTCTCAAGAAGGCGATGATCAATGTCGACGCCGCGTTGCGCAAGGAGCCGGTCGCCAAAATGCTTCTGACGGTTCACGACGAATTGGTTTTTGAAGTGCCGGCGGACAAGGTCAGTCAAGCGCGCGCATTGATCGAAAGAGAAATGACTCAAGCCGCCGATCTGCGCTGCGGCTTGGCGGTCGAAGTACACAGCGGCGCCAACTGGGCCGACGCCCACGCGTGAAGCGCCTTGAGGGACTTTTACATACATCCCTCCGCAAACCTGATGACTGCGGCTTTATCGGTCGGATGTATAGCGTTTATCCCACAAAGTGATCGTATCGCGGGAAACTTTTTGTAAGTGAACTGCGGACGCCCTGACCGCGCTGAGGGAAACTACCTATAGCCCGTAGAATCTTCACGGATTATCGTTCAGGATCTTGCGCAACAGACGCGGGATCTCCCTTTTCGGTACTCTGCTCGATAGTCAGTCAGCGCTCACTTCCCATACAGCGACTTGATAAAGCCGCTTTTATCCAGCTCCGTGACGAAACTCGGATCGGTAAACTCTTCCGGCTTGTGACCCCAGACGTCGTTGCGCGTCATCGCGACGTACTCGAAGCTTATCTTCATCCCCGGATGATTGGGATACGGCGTCGGCAGAAACATTTTTGAGAAGATTTCGTAGGATTCATTGACTAATTCGTCATCAGTCATTTTCAAGGTTCTTCTTGATGACCTTGACGCCGAAATTCGCGGTTGGTTTTAAACAGCGCGATGCCTTCCAGGTGTGCTTTCATGTATCTGCGTAATCAGTTCGCGATCGTTTTTGATCGCGGCGCGGCGCGTGGTAATTTCCATCCACGGGTAGTCGAGTTCCTTGGCCGAATCCCAAAGCATGTTGAATCCCATTTTCCGCGCCAAACCGTAGCCGGGATGAGACACCGCCGCCGCCTCGACCGCACCGGCCTTGAGCGCCATGACGCGTTCGGTATCGCTGCCGCCGGTTGTCAGCAGAGTTATGTCGCGATCGGGGTTGAGCCCTTTTTTCTTGGCGATCGAGCGCACCAAAAAATCCGTCAACGAGCCCAAACTCGACACGCCGATTTTTTTGCCTTTCAGATCCTCCGGCCGCTTGATATCGGGCCGAACCATCAAGGCGTGAACCACTGCGGGCATCGTATGCGCCAGAATGGCCATGTCGGCGCCCGCCAGATTGGCCGCGATAACTGTCGGCGTCGCGATGGGAATAATGTCCAAGTTGCCGCTGATCAACGCTTTCGAGCCGATCCCTGACCCCATGACGGTGATGACCTCGGCGTCGAGTCCGTACTTCTCGAACAGTTTACCTTCTTTGGTGACGAAGATGATGATGTTGCCCATGCCCACGGAAGGCACGCCGACGCGAATTTTTTTTAACGGCTTCTGTTGAGAATAACCGCGATCCGGCCAACCCGACGCAATCAGTACCAGGAAACCTAGAAACAAAATTTTGGCCACGAGCATTCTGCGTTCTCCTCTTCGAGCAATAGAACGAAGATCACACCATCTGCATATACACATCGACCAGGGCCGGTCGTTTTTCTTCTTTGATGACCTTGATCGCCCGTTCCACCGCCGGGCGAATCTGCTCCGGTTCGGTGATCGGTCCCTCGCCGTGAACGACTGAAGGTGCGCGCCAGGTTGGCAAAATCCACCGGCGGCTTGGCCATTTCCATACCCACGAGTTTGTTCTCCACGGGCCGGCCGCGGTGGATCGCGACCTTTTCCTGATGCTCCACGTCATTGTAATAAACCCGATTGTTGGTCATCACGGTCAGCAGCGGCACGCCGGTGTTGGCGGCGGTCCACAGAGCGCTCGGCGTGTATAGCATCTCGCCGTCGCGCTGCAGATTGACGCAGATCTTGCCCGTGCCGCGATACGGCAGCGATGCGCCCACCGACGCAGCGGGTCCGTAACCCAATCCACCACCGCCGTAACCGCCGAGAAACAGCCCAGGTTTGTCCCATGTCCATAACCGGCTCGGCCAACCACGAAACGCGCCGGCGACCAGCAGCCAGTCTTCTTTTTTGAGCGCTTCCCAAATTTCCCAGGCAAGCCGCGGCGGCGCGATCGGCCGCTCGTCCCAGCGTTTCTTGAGATCGGCTTGCCAGCGCGCGTGGATTTCTTCGTGCTGCGCCGCCAATGCTTTGCGCCGATCCTCGACGACGCTCTTGGAAAATTTTCCCTGCTTTCTGATTTCCTCAGCGAGCGCGGGGAGAAAGACTTTGGTGTTGGCGACGATCGGCAGATCCACCGGCGCCAGTTCCTGAAAATCGCTGCTCCAACCGCGCACTACGATATCTTTGAGCGTGATGTTGATCACTTTACAGCCGGGTTTGGTCGCGGGAACGTTGGCGTGAGTGTTGGGATCCGAGCGCACCAGCGCGCCGTAGAGATCGGTCATGTCCAGTCCCATGATCACGTCGGCGTTGGCGATCAACTCGCGGTTTCTGCCGGTGAGATTAAGCGAGTGAGTATTGGGAAAATTCAAGCGCGCACCGAAATCGACCACCGGAATAGACAGAAGATCGGCGAGCGCGACCAGGCCCATCACCGCGTCGTTGTTGCGCCCGACGTAGTCGGCAAGGATCACCGGATTTTGCGCCGACGCTAGTAACTGTGCGGCTTCTTTGATCGCGTCGTAGTCCGCTTGTAATGGCGCTGGCGGGCGAAAGCGCTTCGGGTCAGGCAGCGGTATTTCCTTTTCGATCGCAGCCTCTTGGTCGGTCACGTCGAAGCAGAGATAGACCGGCCCGCCGGGATCGCTCATGGCGATGCGATAGCCGCGCATGATCGAAGAAGGAAACGCTTCGACACCCACCGGCTGGTCGTCCCACTTGACGAAGTCGCGCACCAGATTGCCCTGCACCTGCGCCGTGTGAATCCAGTCGATCCACGGCCGCCGCTTGCTCGAATTCATCGGCCCGGTACCGCCCATGACCATCACCGGTGTGTGATCGCACCAGGCGTTGTAGATCGCCATCGAGGCATGTTGCAGGCCGACCACGTTGTGCACGATCGCCGGCATGATCTTGCCGGTCGCTTTGGCGTAGCCATGCGCCACCGCGACGGCGATCTCTTCGTGGCAGCATAAAATCATTTCAGGATTGGGCTTGTGGCCGCTCTCGTAGTTGACCAGAGAATCGTGGATGCCGCGGAAGCTCGAACCGGGATTGAGCGCGACGTATTCAATTCCCAAAACTTTCAACAAATCGACGATCAGATCGGAACCATAGCGTGCGGCCATAAGACCTCCTCCTATTGGATTCTTAATTGTAAAATCGTCAACCGAACGACGGAAAATTTATATCGCGGCAAAATGCCAAGCGTGTCATTTCGACCGAACGGAGAAATCCTTCTTAGATCCCTCACATTCGTTCGGGATGACGGGCCTTGCCCGTCACTTGGCGAGCTTTGCGTCGTTGCGCGAGACTTCTTCTTAAGCAAAAAAAATTGGCGCGCTCTCAGACTTTTAGTTGTCCGCTAGCGCGCCAATCGGTTTCACCCCTGACCGAATCGCCGGTTACTGCACCGGATGAGGAATATCGATGTCGTAAAGCTTTTTCACATTGGTGTAAACCAGTTTTTTGCGGATGTCCGCCGGCAAGTGGCCGAGATCGCGGTCGATATATTTTTTTGATTCCGGCCAGGTCGAGTTGCCATGCGGATAGTCGTTCGACCACATGCAGTTGTCCTGTCCCCACCATTCGAAATTGTGACCCGCCACGGTGTCGCGGAAAAACGTCCCGAAGATCTGTGTCTTGAAAAACTCGCTCGGGTTTTTGCTGATCGGCGGCGGATTCACACCCTTGAACCGGTTATAATAGTAGTCCCACTGCTGCATCATGAACGGCATCCAGCCGATTTCGTTTTCTACTCCGACAAACCGAAGCTTGGGATAACGCTCGAACACACCGTAAAAAATCAGCTCGAAGAAGGCGTCGATGATCTCTTTGAGCTTTAGATTCACGCTGCCTCGATAGGCTTCGACGCCGGTGCGCTTGTTTCCGAACACGGTCTGCTTGTGGTAGCCGTGGCCGGTGAGAATGTGCAGGTGCACGGGCAACCCCAGATCCTGCGAGGCGGCCCAGAACTTATTATAGTGCTCGGAATGAAAAGGCAGATCGGGATGCGGCGCCTGCCAAATGATCGAACCCTTCATGCCCGCTTTGGCGCAGCGTTCCAATTCTTTCACCGCTTCGTCAATATTGTAAACCGAGATCGCCGCAATACCGATCAAACGTTTGGGCGACGCGTTGCAATACTCGATCAGCCAGTCATTGTAGGCGCGAAAACTAACTTCCTGCAGCTTGGCGTCGTCCATCGCGAAATGGGGCAGCAAATAAGTTGGATAAAGCACCTCGGCACTCAGCCCGTCGGTTTCCATTTCGGTAATTCGGTGCGTCGGGTCCGACCCGCCCGGATGAGTTTGGAAACTCGAACCCACCGCCAGTTTGGGAAAGCGCGGTACTTGATCCTTGAATGATTGCGGCGCTCGTTCGGCCAGTATCTCCGACGGCTCCATCACGTGGGAGTCGGACGAAATAATAACTTCGAAACCAGCGTCGTTTCCGTTACCAGCCATATCCAATTCCTCCTTGCACTGAGTCTGCGAATCCTCGCAATTGCTTATACCGGAAGGTCTACCACCATCAGCATTGAAGCGTCAAGATTCACCGACGCCATTAGCCAAACCAGTCAGACACACCACGATCAGTAACCGGCTCAATGTCATACGGAGCTCAGTTTGTCACAATTTTACTGCACGATCTTGTTATTCGAGCCCCTTCAACTCCGCCTCAGCCCTCTGCAACCACAGTCCCATTTCCATCTCACGCATCATCGTGACGCCGTTGGTGAGATGCTCTTCAGCTCGTCTGTCAAATTGCCGGATTCGCCGGTACAGTTTTCCCAGACCGACGTGGCAATGCGCGATGAGCGGGCGCATGCCGAGTTCTTCAGCGAGGGCGAGAGCTTGGCGATAGTGGTTTTCCGCCTTCCCGATATCAAGGGGATCTTCGCGCGCCGCGATCTCGCCGAGGAGCCGAAGAGTGTACGCCTCGTGTCCTCTCTCTTTGTGCTGGCGGGCGAGACCCAAGGCGCGCTGTGCGGCGGCACGGGCATCCGCTTCCCGCCCGGCCAGCAGATACGCTTCGCTCAGCCAGATGGTCCGCTGCGATTGGCCCTCGTGGTCGCGGCCATGCGGGGCGCTCGACGGCCTCCTCCAGGAGGGGAATTGCCTCAGCACTGCGCCCAGAGAGCGCATAGGCGTAGCCTAGAGCGGAACGCACTGCGTGAAAGAGAGGCGGGCTGTCCACTCCCTGACAGACCTCCAGGGCGTGCTCGAGTGTAAGAGTTGCCTGGTGAAGATCTCCCCGCCTGAGATGCAGATGACCCATCCCTCGATAGGTCACGGTAACGCTGTAAGGATGGCCGACCGCCTCCGCTATCTGGATCGCCTCCGTGCATCGGGCTATGGCTTCGATGAACTCCCCGCGCTCGGCCAGCGCTAAGGCTAGCGAGGCCCGCGAGTTCGCGAAGGGGAGGCCGATCGCACCAAAGCGCTCACGAACCACTGGGCTGTCAAGGGGCACCAAGTTGCGCCTCAGCGCCTCTACTGCTTTAGGATAATTGCCCAAGCAATAGTAAGCCGATCCCAGAGATATTAGTCGCCACAACCTCCAGACCGTAGTCGTCTAGGGTTCTGGCCATTGCGATTGCCCGTTCACAGGCCGTGACGGCTTGTTCATGCTCACCCTGCGCCGAGAGCTCGTCTCGCGATGTACACATTAACCCGCGCCAACCGGCGTTCATCTCCTAGAGCATTTGCCAGGGCTTCGGCTGCGCGCAGGTGTTCAAGAACCCTCTCGCGTTCCCCGAGCGCCCCCAGCGAGACTACGCACGTTGAAGTGGAGGTCGATGGCCTGCTCACGTGTCTCGCGACTCGTCAGGCAGATGCGCCAGGGCGGTCAGCGCTTGCTCGAAGTACGATGCCGCTTCTCGATTCGCCGAGCGGGCGTCCGCCTTGGTGCCGGCCTGCCGGAGATAGGTCAGAGCTTTTCCCCATACCTCTCCCCGCGCTGCGTGATGCGCGAGCCGCTCGACCTGCTCGATCAGCCGATCAGGATATAGCGTCTCGATGGCTTCCACGATCCGCGCGTGCAGAGCGCGCTGGCGCTCGTGGAGAAGGCTTCCGTACGCCACTTCGTGGGTGAGCGCGTGCTTGAAAGTGTATTCCAGATCAGGAAACAGACTCGTCTCGTAAAGGAACTCCGCCGCCTGGAGGTGGGTAAGGCCGCGACGGAGTTCCTCGTCAGATAATTCAGTGATGGCCTGCAGGAGGGAGAAGGGAACATCCTTGCCGATGACCGCGGCTGATTGTAGGAGCTGCTTTTCCTCAAGCGGCAGCCGGTCAATGCGCGCGGCCAGCACGGCTTGAACCGTAGCCGGCACCTGGGTGCTCTCGACCTTTTTCTCCAGATGATAATTCCCTCGCTCGCCCGCCAGAACTTTTGTCTCCACCAGGGTCCGGACGCTTTCTTCAAGGAAAAACGGGTTCCCCTCGGTTCGTTCGATCAAAAGCTCTTTGAGGGACTGAAGTCCGTGGTCATTCCCCAGAACTGAATTGAGAATCTCCCCCGCGCTCTCAGGCGGCAGCGGATCAAGCCTGCAGTTGGGTGTAGTAAGTCTTGTTAGCCCAACCATGCTGGTATTCCGGACGATAGTTGACCAGAAGGAGCAGCCTGCTCGTCGGCAGACTTTCCACCAAGCTCTCCAGCATCGCCTGGGTCTCCGAATCGATCCAGTGCAGATCCTCGAATAGCAGGATCAGAGGCTGGACCTGACTCTCTCGAAGCAGCAGCCGCTTGACGGCGCCAAGAGTCTGCTGACGGCGTTGGGAAGGATCGAGTGCCTGCCACATCGGGTCATCGACAGGCACATCTAAAAGTGCCAGGAAGGCCGGTAGCGTGGACTCCAGAGATTTATCCAGCGTGAGCAGCTTGCCGGTCACCTTCTCGCGAATTTCGCGCTGATCGTCGCGATCCTGAATTTTAAAGTAGGCTTTGAGGAGATCGATGACTGGCAAATAGGGCGTGGCTTTGCCATATGAAACTGACCCGCTTTCGAGGATCAACCATCCTTGCGTCCGATGGGAATGAGTGAACTCGAAGAACAGCCGTGACTTACCCAGACCAGGTTCTCCTACGACACCGACCACCTGACCATGGTCTGCGCGCGCTTGTTCAAGCGCTTTTCGAAGCTGCTCGGTTTCAGCATCGCGTCCGACAAAGCGAGTGAGTCCGCGCGCGGCTGCCGCTTGCAGGCGAGAGCGCGCGGCTCCAACTCCGGTAACTTCATAAACTTCCACCGGCTCAGTTAATCCCTTGACGCTGACCGGGCCGAGCGGCTTCACCTGCACGTAGCCTTCGGCTAAGCGCAGAGCATCTGCGGTCATCATGATCGAATCCGGCTTCGCCATCTGCTCCATGCGCGAAGCGAAATGCACCGTCTGGCCGATCGCCGTGTAGTCCATCTTCAAGTCGTTGCCGATGGCACCGACCACCACTTCTCCGGAATTCAAACCCACTCTGATTTGAATCGGCACACCTTCCGTCCGCCGCACTCCGTCAGCATATCGATTCACCGACTCCTGCATTCTCAGCGCTGCATAGCAGGCGCGCACGGCATGATCTTCATGCGCAAGCGGCGCGCCAAACAGCGCCATGATTCCGTCGCCCATCAAATTGCTCACTGTCCCTTCGTATCGATGCACCGCTTCCATCATGTGCTCGATCACCGGATCAAGCAGTTTGCGCGCCTCCTCCGGATCGCGATCGGCGAGCAGTTCCATTGATCCTTTCATATCAGCGAACAGCACCGTGACCTGCTTGCGCTCGCCTTCGAGCGCGCTTTTTGAAGTGAGAATCTTTTCGGCGAGATGCTTGGGGGTGTACGTTTCGGGAGACGCGAACTTCGTCGGCAGTTGGTCACTTGAACGAGCGAGGCGCCACACTGGCCACAGAATTTATTTCCCGGCGAATTTGCCGCGCCACAAGCGGCGCATGCGGATTCAAGCCGCGCCCCGCACTCGCCGCAGAACTTTACACCGGCAGGATTGTCATGCTGGCAGCGCGGACAGTTCATTTCGGCGGCTCGTTTAACGACACCATTGCTGGGGAATTCGCACGCTCATTCAAACGTAGATTTCTTGTACTCCGTACGCATCGCCAATGGCAAACGGCTTGGGCGAATCCTTTTCGGGATGCTTTCACAACCATAAGTTTCCTCCAATTCGCCACGGTTCGAAGTTCGCGATTTAATGTGCTACTGTGCCTTACCTTCCGAAAGTGGCAAATCTTCTGGGCTTGGTAGTGCCTAGTCCGCCCCCTGGGTCGGGCGTTTAGATGCAACAGAGCGGCTCGTGCTTATGTGATGGGTCCGATTGTTGAACCACAACGGTATCTGCAAAGACGTTGCAGCATTATCAACGTCTACACATAAGTATAAGGAGCCATTCCATGACCGTAGAGTTTACTGATTTTAATTTGCATCCGGCACTGACGCAGGCGCTTAGCGAGCTCGGCTACACGACGCCGACACCGATTCAGTCGGGCATGATTCCGCTCATGCTCACCGGCGTCGACGTCATCGGTCAAGCCCAAACCGGCACCGGCAAAACTGCGGCCTTTGCCTTGCCAATTCTCAACAACTATCAAGCGCGCAAAACCCCTCAAGCTTTGGTGCTCACGCCTACCCGCGAGCTAGCTCTGCAAGTGGCCGAAGCCGTGCAAGGGTACGGACGCCACATCGGCGCCAAGGTGCTGGCGGTTTACGGCGGTCAGGGTTTTGGCCAGCAAGTCAGCCAGCTGCGGCGCGGCGTCGATATCGTCGTCGGCACACCCGGACGGCTGCTCGATCTACTGGAGCGCAAATTATTGGACTTGAGCGCCATCAAGACGGTCGTGCTCGACGAAGCGGATGAGATGCTCAAGATGGGTTTCATCGACGATGTCGAAGCGATTTTAGCCAAGACCCCGGCGACGCGGCAGACCGCGCTCTTTTCCGCCACCATGCCGCCACCGATCCGCCGCCTCGCCGATAAATATATGCGCGCGCCGCAATCAGTGACCATTCAACGCAATCAAGTCACGGCGCTGGCCATCGAGCAACGCTATTATCTGGTGCGGCCGTCCGACAAAATCGCCGCGCTCACACGCATCCTAGAACACGAAGATGTGAAGCGCGCTTTAATTTTCGCGCGCACCCGCATCGGCACTGCCGAATTGGCCAACGCACTGACGCAGCAGGGTTTCCCCGCTGAAACTTTGAATGGCGATCTCACCCAGGAAGCTCGCGAGCGAGTTTTGCATCGCTTTCGCAACGACAAAATTCAGATACTGGTGGCCACCGACGTCGCCGCGCGCGGCCTCGACATCGACGACATCTCCCATGTGTTTAACTACGACCTGCCAACTGAAGTCGAAGTCTATGTCCACCGCATCGGCCGCACCGGCCGTGCCAGCAAAACCGGCATCGCCATCTCACTGATCGCGCCCGTCGAGCAAGCCCATTTGCGCCGTATCGAAGCGTTTACTCGGCAGAAATTTCTCCGCGCCACACTACCGAGCGTGGAAGACATTACGCAACGGCGCAGCGCGCAGCTGACCGAGCAAGTGACGCTTGGACTCAAGCGCGCTAGGTTCAACCGTGAACGCGCCATCGTCGACGGATTGGTTGCGCTGGGCCATGACCCTTTGGACATCGCGGCGGCCGCGCTGAAACTAGCCCGCGGCGACGAGAAGCAACGCACGATCGCTCAGGTGGTCGAAGTCGAAGAGATCCGGGAAGCGCCGAACAAACGCTTCGAACGCGAACCGCGCCGCGGCGGCTATCGCGTCGAGCAGCGCGCCAGACCTTCGACACGGCCGTCGTTCTCACGCGACAAGGCAAAATCCACACCGCGCCATCGCGGCAACGACGACTCACACGAAACGGGGATGGTGCGGCTCACCTTGAACATCGGCAAAAGCCATGGCATCGGTCCGAACGACCTGGTCGGCACCATCGCCTATCACGCCGATATCCCAGGCAACGTCATCGGCAAGATCCACATTGAAAACCAAAAGTCGTTCGTCGATGTGCCGGAAGGACTCGTGCCGCTGGTCATGAAGCAAGTCGGTAAATATAAAATTCGCAAGCAACTGGTGAATGTTTCCCTCGAGTAAAAAAAGAGTGGCAGAAGCTTTTGAGCTTCCTGCCACTCAGTTTTCTCACTTTGATAATTTTTAGTGCTACGCGGCACTGCCGCTGCGCGCCACCTTGCCGGGATATGCGCCGGTGTGATTGCCGTGTTCCATCAGCACCTGGCCGTTGACCACGGTCCACTCGATTCCCTGCGCGAGTTGTTTGCGCCGCTTGGCACCGCCGGGCAAGTCGTGCGCTTCGCCCGGTTCTAACGGGCTGATGGTCGCAGGATCGAATATCATCAGGTCGGCGGCCAAGCCGGGGCGCACTAGCCCGCGGTCGGAGAATCCGAAGAGCGATGCCGGCACGAACGTGAGCTTTCGGATGGCGTCTTCCAGCGACATGATTTCTTTCTCGCGCACCCAGTGCGACAGCAGATAAGTCGAGTAGCTATAATCGGTGCGAAAAACCACGTGAGCGCCGCCGTCCGACTGGCCGATGACGGTGTACGGACTGGTGAGCAGCGCGGTCATGGCCGCTTGGTCGCTGTTGACTTCGCGCCGCTCGAATTCGGTTTCGAGGTTTTCTTCCAGCGCCAAGTCGAGGAACGCGTCGAGCACGTCTTTGTTCTGTTCCCGCGCGATCTCGGCCACGCTCTTGCTCGTGAGATGCTGGTTTTTCGCCAGCGCCGGCTTGAAGACAAATTGTAAATCCCAGCGGCGCGTGAAATCACCGGCGCGGTTGGTATCCATCGGCGTCTCGACGGCCTCCCGATGCAGTTTGGCGCGCGTCTCGGGATCACGGAACGCTTGTGTGCGCAGGTCGTGAGGCAGCAACATGACGTTTTTCCAGGTCGCCATGGCGTCGAAGTGTTGGGCGGTCTTGAGCGTATAACGCAGATCTCCCGGCCGCGGCATGACAAACTGGTAGGCGCGATGTCCCTGGCGCATCAAGCTCTCGGCTTCTCCTAGCTGCTTGCGCCATTTGTCTGGCGCCACCGCCTGCTGCGTGATGTTGCCGTAGAAAACCGGCCGCCGGCTCGCCTTGGCTAGCTTTGTGCTGATCGTGCGGTCGCCGCCAAACTGGATCACCCCATGCCCGACCTCGTCGGCGACGCTAGCGACGGCGAAAATCTCTTCCTCGGAGGCGAGATTGGTCGGCGCCAACCGGCCATTCCAGTCGAAATGGCGCAGATTGCGCTCGAAGGAAATGCCCACCGCGCCGGCCGCTAATCCCTCGCGCACGATCGCCTTCATGGCCGTAACTTCTTCATCGGTGGCGTGCCGCTCTTGCGACGCTTCACCCATGACATAGCGCCGCACCGCCGAGTGGCCGATGAGCGAAGCGACGTTAATGCCCAGCCGTCGGTCCAGAGCATTGAGATACTCGGGGATCGTTTCCCAGGACCAGTTGACCCCGGCTTGGATCGCTTCCAGCGGAATCGCTTCGACATGGGACAAAACTCCGGCAAGCATCTCGCGATCCTCCCGGTGAGCGGGCGCCATCGCCAGCGAACAGTTGCCCATGACGACGGTGGTGATGCCATGATAGCAAGAGTAAGTGCAGAGCGGATCCCAGGTGACCTGAGCATCGTAATGCGTGTGGTTGTCGATGATTCCCGGAGCCACCACCAAGCCATCCGCGTTCAGCACCTGGCGCGCCTCGCCACTCACTTTGCCGATCTCGACGATTCGCCCGCCGCTGACGGCGACGTCGCCGTGAAATCCTGGCAGGCCGGAACCGTCGATCACTTTGCCGTTCTTGATAATCAGATCGTATGCCATTGTTGCTCCTATGCGGCGGGCTAGCGCTGCAGTTGCTGGTTGAGGTTTTGATCGTTGTCTCAGAGCGAACGTAATTGAGGACTCACTATCTGTCAATGATACAGCCGCGTGCCCGGTATTCCAATTATAAATTGTAAAGATTTGGGGTTGAACCGGCGCTATTCAGAGGTACGCTAGAATACACGAAGTCGAGCAAAGAAGCCCCGCACTGCGGATTTCACCGTTGCTCTTTGACTCAACCTTGAATCGGCTCGAAGGCAGGCAAATAAGCGCTGATACGGAGGGGATTGCAATGACGTACGAATTAGAAGAATCAACCGAGCACGCCGGTAGCTATATTGTGGTCGCGGTCAACGAAGCGGCTCAAGGCGAAAAATTAATTACGCGATTTTCCGGCCCCGACGCCAAACGACGCGCAGAGGAATATGCGAAATGGAAAAACGCCGAGCAGGAAATTACCGGGGAGCAGCTGTCGGCTCGGTGATCGAAACGGAGATTAAGCGAGAGGCCGGGAGTGACCTAGCCGCGCAGCGGCTGAGGATCGCGCGGTTCTTGGCTGACCTGCTCGATCAGCGCATTACAATTCCCGGGACATCGATTCGCTTCGGTTTGGATCCAATTCTTGGCCTGGTGCCGGGAGTGGGCGATTTATTGGCCAATGTGACCGGTTCGGCGATTCTGTTAATCGCGGCGCAGTTTAATATTCCCAAGATCGTCTTGCTGCGCATGGGGTTGAATATCGCGATTAATTCCATGATCGGCGCGATTCCAATCTTCGGCGACATCTTCTCGATTTGGTTTCGCAGTAACGTCAAGAACGTACAGCTACTGGAACGTTACGCCGGCGCGCACCACCGCAAATCCACAGTCGGGCACGGGTTGTTTGTCATTTCGCTGCTTGCCGGGCTGCTGGTCATTATTTTTGGAATTTTGGCAGGACTCGCCTGGCTGATCGGCCAGTTCATCGACTCAGTTTTTGGCGGTTCGGATCTAAACATGTTTCTGCCGCTATCCTCGAGCTGATGGCTTTTCATTGCAGGATCGTTTTTACGTCGCCGCGTCCCGCGGTGCCATTCGAAACCAATGGCGATCCCCATCGGCTTGACTTGGAACCGCGCTGGATTCGCTGCGCGCGAACGGGACATCAAATTTATCGTGTCTACGGACGCCCATTCGACGCCGGTATGGGCAATCTCCATTTCGGCATCGCCATGGCGCGGCGCGGCTGGTTACAGCCATCCGACATTTTGAACACTTTGGACGCAGCGGTATTTATCGAGGCAGCGCGTTGCCTGCGCGCAGCGTCGATCGATTTGTGACGACGCAACGCAATCAATTTCCGGATCATCTTTTCGTTGAATTGATTGACAGCCTGAAACCAGCTTGATATCCGGCCGTTGGAGGGTCGTTATGGCACAGCAAGAAATAGCATTGATCGTCGGCAGCGGACCGGGATTGAGCGCATCGCTGGCAAGGCTGTTTAAGACAGAAGGTATGCGGGTGGCGCTGGCCGCGCGCAGCGTCGAGAAACTGGACGGCTTAGTCAAAGAAATCGACGGCCGCGCATACACGTGCGATGCGAGCAGCCCAGCCGATGTGAAAAAGCTGTTCCAGGCGGTGAATCAAGATTTCGGCGATCCCAATCTTGTTGTCTACAATGCCAGCGGTCGCGTCCGCGGTCCGATCACCGAACTCGATCCCGACGCAGTGCGCCAGACAATCTTGATCACTTGTTATGGCGGGTTTCTTATCGGCCAGGAGGCCGCCAAGAGAATGGTCAAAGCGGGCAACGGCACGATCCTGTTCACGGGAGCATCCGCGAGCGTCAAGGGTTACGCCAATTCTCCGGCATTCGCCATGGGCAAGATGGGCTTGACCGGGCTCGTGCAAAGCATGGCGCGCGAGCTCCAGCCGCGAAATATTCACGTCGCTCAGGTGGTGATCGACGGTGGAATTACCAACCCGGAGCGTCTCACTACACGCGGTCCCGACGGTAGCCTCGACCCGGATGCGATCGCTCAGACTTATCTCCACCTGCACCGCCAACACCGCAGCTCGTGGGCATCGCACATTGAATTACGGCCGTGGTCGGAAAAGTTTTAGCACTCGCCTACCATTGGTAGCCAATTTTAAATCTGCCAGTGATTTCCTAGCTCGCAGCTCGCATAGCTGCGAACGACAAACGAACGATATCTGGCGTAATCGCACCTGATCTCCTTCCACATTCCGTGTAGGAACAAAAACCTTCGCGTGTAGGGGCAAAACCTTCGTAGAAGGCAAAACTCCTACAAAGATTAGTGGCCCGTGGTCGCTGGTGAATGAATTATCAATGAGTCCGGCTTCAATTCATTCATGGCGTGGAGATTGCTCTAAGGTCGTAACTACATTTCGCTATCTGCGCGAGGTCTGCAATGGTAACGACAACGTCATCGGTAGCAAATCCCGTCGAGTGGTCAGCGCGCTCACTTTTAGAAACAGTCCTATCCCCTTTACGGCCGCGTGGGTTCGCCATTCAACTATGGGATGGCGAACAATGGCCGCCCGAGCCTGCCGGCCCGGCTGATTTCAAACTCATCTTTCGCACGCCCAACGTCGTGCGCAGTATCTTTAGCAACGTCAGCACATTGAGTTTCGGCGAGGCCTACATCTATGGCGACCTTGAGGTACAAGGTTCGTTTATCGATATTTTCGAATCGGCCGACCGCCTGATGACGATCCACTACCCGGCATCTAAAAGATTCAAATTGGCGCGCTGGCTTTGGTCGATCCCACCGATTAAATATCCGCGCGCGGGAATTTTTTCCGGCTTCTCCCGGCGCTTTGCGCCGACCGCAGCGCGGCTTCGAGACGCCGTTAATTATCATTACAATCATCCCGCGGAGTTTTGGAAGTTGTGGTTGGACGAGTCGCTCTCGTACAGCTGTGCGTACTTCGAATCGCCAGAGGCGTCGCTTGCCGAGGCGCAAAAAAGCAAGCTCGACCACATCTGCCGCAAGTTGCGGTTACAACCGGGCCAACGCTTGCTCGATCTTGGCTGCGGCTGGGGCGCGCTGATCATGCACGCCGCAGCCAACTACGGCGTCGAGGCGGTGGGCCTAACGCTCAGCCCGCAACAAGCCGACTTTGCGCGCAAGCGCATTCGCGCAGCAGGGTTGGAAAGCCGGTGCCGCGTCGAAGTCGATAATTTTCTCCAACTGCAGGGCATCGAACCCGTCGACCGCATCGCCAGTGTCGGCGCCGCCGAGCATGTGCCGGAAGAATTATTTGATGGATACTTTACCCGCGCGTATGAGTTGCTGCGGCCCGGCGGGCAATTTCTCCATCACGCGATCGTGAGCAAGCCGACGGTCGCAAACCACCCCGGTCGCTCGTTCATGGATCGCTATGTTTTTCCCGATCATTTTCTCGCGACCATCGGACGTACGGTTGCGAGCGCTGAAGCCGCCGGTTTCGAAGCGCTCGACGTGGAGAGTCTACGTGAGCACTACCGGTTGACTCTCGAGCACTGGCTACACCGGTTGGAAGCGGCGCAAAATGAGATCGAGCGGCTGACCGATCGCCTGAGCTTCCGGGTTTTTCGCTTGTACTTGGCCGGCTCAGCCTATGAATTCCGCTCCGGCCGCTTGAGTATTTACCAAACCTTACTGGCAAAACCCGAGCACGGCCGAAGCGGCCCTCCCTTGACGCGGGCGGATTGGTATCGGCCGCAGGGGACAAAAGTCCATGCTAGTGAGCCCGTTAGGTGAAATGCTGAACGCCGCCGTCTCGCAAATATATTAGAGTCCTGTGTTGTAGGGATAACGAAGGAATTAGAGAGTCGTCATCGTAGCAAATGAATTATCGAGGTGATCTTATGGCACGATACGGCAAAGGCGCAGCACGAAAAGTTAAACGGGCGATGCATGAGCGTAAAAAGGGAACCTTGAAGAGCGGCCGTTCTGGCAAGACCGTGAAAAGCCGCAAGCAGGCGATCGCCATTGGCTTATCTGAAGCGCGACGCGCCGGCAGCTAAAGTACCGGCGAAAAAATCGCGCAAGAAGAAGTAACTATGGACTGTTAACTTAATTTGATAGCGGAAGTTTTCCGGCTATCTGATTGCGAAACCAAGTCGATTATCGGCGGTGCGGCGGCCATTGCCGCAATGAACCGTGTCGCCCGACAATGGTACAATTCAATACGTCTGCACAGGGGTTTCTGAAAGTTGTTCGGGGAGGAAAACTGCCGTGAAGCTGTGGGTCGGAACCAGCGGTTATAGTTACAAAGCCTGGCTAGGAAATTTTTATCCCGAGCGTCTCGCGGCAAAGGAGCTGCTGCAGTTTTACGCCTCACGGCTGCCTGCCGTCGAGATCAACAATACTTTTTATCGGATGCCCAAGGAAAGCGTGCTTCAATCCTGGGCGGAACAGGTGCCAGCGGAGTTTCGCTTCGTCCTCAAAGCGCCGCAGAGAATTACTCATCAGAAACGGCTCAAAGACGCCACACGCGAAGTCGACGATCTATTTCGCGTGTCAACCACGTTAGGCGCGCGCATGGGCGCGGTTCTTTTTCAGCTGCCGCCCTATCTACGAAAAAACTTGCTGACGCTGCAAGACTTTTTGTCCCATTTGCCGGCAGACCGATCGGTTGCTTTTGAGTTCCGCCATTCGTCTTGGTTCGATGACGAAATCTACAACTGCCTACGGGAACATAACTGTGCGCTCTGCACGGCCGAAATGGATGAGACGGAAAGTTCCAATCTGATCTCGACTGCAACCTGGGGCTACGTCCGGCTCCGGCGCTCCGAATATAGCCGCGCCGATCTGTTGAATTGGAAAGAACGAATCCTATCGCAGCAATGGGATCATGCATACATATTCTTCAAGCATGAAGATGAAGGCATCGGTCCCAAGCTCGCCGGAGAATTTCTCGAACTCGCCGGTTCAAGATAGACGCACAGCATAGGGACGCTCAGGAGAAGCAGCAAGGATTTTCTTATTGTCCATTCCAGCCAAGTCAATTGCTATCCGCCTCGTCTAGAAATAAGTACAAGCCGCAAGGTACAACCCGATCATCCTCATTGGCATTAACTTGCCGCCGGTAGAATCCCTACTCGAACGACAATATTGCTGGCCGTATGACACGAGGAAATGACTCACGTGGAAAAGCAGCCGCTTCATTGAACCTTTAAATTTTCCCTCGACTTAAAAAGCTGACTTTTATAAAGTCAGCCGTGATCGGATTCGCCGCCTGCTCGGTGGCTTGTTTTCAGGAGGAATGAACGATGAAACAAATCATCCTGTCGATGATTTCGCCGCTGCTGGTCGGCATGTTGCTGCTTCCCGCCAAAGCGGTATTCGGCCTCGATAAAATCAACGTCACCCTGCCGTCCAAGTCGTTTCAGTTCATTATCTTTCCGCTCGCCAAGGAGCGGGGTTACATGAAAGAGGAAGGGATCGATCTCAATATTGTCGTCATGGCTTCCACCCCCGGCCTTCAAGCCGTGCTCGCCGGAGAAATGGATTTCACCGGTTCCGGCAGCAGCGCCTTGGTCGCCGTCACTCAAGGCAACGCTCCGCTCAAAACCGTGCTCGCCGTCAACGATCAGGTGCTGCAGTGGCTGATGGTCCGGCCCCAGTACAGCGCTTTCAAAGAACTTAAGAATAAAACGATCGCTGTCACCGGCATCGCCGCTGTGGCGACGTTTATGTTGAAAAAAGTTGCGCCGAAGTACGGCCTCGACGCCAACAAGGATTTGACGTTTCTCGCGCTGCCTCCCGGCCAGCGTCTTGCCGCGCTACAGTCGGGAGTCGTGGATGCGGGACTATTAAGCTCCGAGGAACGCTTTGCCGCCCTCGATCAAGGCATGAAGGAGATCTTGTACCTTGGCAAGGAAGTGAAAAATTCCTGGGGCACAGTGGCCACCAACGACCAATTCATCAAAGCGAAACCCAAGTTGATGCATGGATTCATGCGTGCTCTGCTCAAAGCCCTGCGCCTGGTCAAACAGAACCGCGCGGTCGCCATGGACACGATGATGAAATTTTCCGAGTTGGACAGAGAATTGGCTGCGCGCACTTACGACGGCATGATCGGAACTTTTACGACTAGCGGCGTGGTCGATGAAGAAACCCAAAAGAACGATCTCGACATCGTTCGCGAGGTTCTCAAAGTCACCAAGGAAGTGCCCATCGAGCGCGCCTACGATTTCAGCTTTGCGAAGAAAGCGGACAGCGAGCTGACCCAAGCCGGCTGGAAACCGTAGAGACTTTCACTCGTGCCATGAGACAGTACGAAGGGGAATCTCATGATTCTCCCGATGGCGCCACCCAAAGTAGTATTGTCCGACTCGTTCGTGGACCTGGCCAAGATAGTCGGGTTGGCGAAGTCTAACACTGGGCCTGAGCGAATGTGAATGTGATTTGCTGAGGGGGTAACGCTGATGTCCGAAGAAACTCTTACCGATGCCAACCCGGCCTCCTCCCTCGTCAACGTCACCCACTTGGTCTATGCCCTGCACGCTCTGAGCCTCCTGATCGGCATAACCACCGCGGCGACGATCATCGGCGCCTTCGTCTTTGGCATGCCCTCGATTATCGCCGTTATCATCAACTACCTGAAGAGAGGGGAGGCCAGAGCCACCTTTCTCGAGTCACACTTTCGCTGGCAGATCCGGACGTTTTGGTTTGGCCTGCTCTGGTGTCTGCTTGGCGGGTTTTTGTTTGTGACGTTCATAGGCATTCCACTTGCGATAGTGGTTTTCATCGCGGCCGGCCTGTGGGTCATCTACCGAATCGGTCGCGGCTGGCTGGCGCTGCGAGATCGCAGAGCGATGTATACCAACCCCTGACCGTCGATTTGTTTACGAAAGCATAACCCGCAAAGCGTATTGAAAACCAAGGACACTCTTTGGAACAGGTGTAGATATTTCTTTCGATATCGAGAAGAATGATAGCACGAGGATTCATTAATCGCCCCGACCAAGGAAGTCACCCGATGACGCACGTCCCGAACAACCCTGCCGCCGCGCGATTCGCCTTCGACAATACCTATGCGCGCGAACTTGAGGGCTTCTACGTGCCCTGGAAGGCGGCGCAAGTGGCGCAGCCTAGATTGGTCAAGCTCAACATTGAGTTGGCTGAAGAATTGGGACTGGATGCCACGGCTCTCGATTCCGCGGAAGGCGCGAGAATCTTTGCCGGCAATCAGACACCCGAGGGAGCGCTGCCGCTGGCTCAAGCGTACGCCGGCCACCAGTTCGGCGGCTTCGCGCCCCAACTTGGCGACGGGCGGGCGCTGCTCCTGGGCGAGGTGATCGACCGCAACGGACGTCGTCGTGACATTCAGCTCAAAGGCTCGGGTCCCACGCCATTTTCGCGCGCTGGCGACGGCCGGGCGGCACTCGGGCCCGTGTTGCGTGAATACTTGATCGGCGAAGCGATGCACGCGCTTGGTATCCCGACGACCCGGGCGCTTGCCGCAGTGGTCACGGGCGAGCCCGTCTATCGCGAGGGCGCGCTACCGGGCGCGGTTTTGACCCGCGTTGCTGCCAGCCACATCCGTGTCGGCACCTTCCAATTATTCGCCGCCCGCGGTGAGCCGGCCAAGGTGCGTCGCCTGGCCGATTACGTAATCGATCGTCACTATCCGGAGCTAAAGGGCCATGCGAATCCGTACCTCGGATTGCTCGAGCGCGTGTGCGAAAGGCAAGCGGCGCTCATTGCCAGCTGGATGCATGTGGGCTTCATCCATGGCGTGATGAACACCGACAATATGGCGATCTCCGGTGAGACCATCGACTACGGCCCATGCGCCTTCATGGATCATTATGATCCGGCAACCGTCTTCAGCTCCATCGACACTCGGGGTCGCTACGCCTACGCCAATCAGCCCAACATCGCGCAGTGGAATCTTGCGCGGCTGGCGGAGACGCTTTTACCGCTGATCGATGCTGATGAAAAACGCGCCATCGTACGCGCCACTGAGGTGATCAACGCCTTTACAGAACAATACGAACGCCACTGGCTAAAAGGCATGCGCGCCAAGCTCGGACTGGTCAGCGAGGACGAGGCCGATCTCAACCTCGCCACGGGGTTTCTCACCGCGATGGCGGGAAAGAAAGTTGACTACACGTTGGCTTTCCGTTACCTCGCCGATGCGGCCTTAGGCAACGAGGAACCGATTCGCGCCCTGTTTGCCGATCCGTCTGCCTACGATCTCTGGAGTGGACACTGGCGCGCGCGGCTTGCACGCGAGGCGGTGGCGCCTTTGGCGCGCGCACAAGCGATGCGGCGTGTTAATCCGGCGTTCATTCCGCGCAACCATCGAGTAGAGGAAGCCTTGAGTGCTGCGGTGGAACGCGACGACTACGCGCCTTTCGAAACGCTGCTGAATATCCTATCGCGCCCGTTCGACGATCAGCCCGAGTTTGCCGCCTTTACCGAACCTCCGCCTGAAGGGTACGGTCATTACCGAACTTTCTGAGGTACCTGATTAACGCGTCCGGGCGACGCGATATTTTCACCAGCTTCGCCAGCAACAACTGATCGGAGATTGCACCGCAGAGGCGCTGAGGTCTCGCAGTCAAGGTTTTTATAAACGTTACTCCGAACTCTGCGAACTGTGGTGAAAAATTTCCTCGCGCGAAACCCGCAAGAAGCAATTTCTCCAGGAGGCACATCGACTCAGCATGGCGCAAAAATTTTACGTCGTATGGTCAGGACGGCAGACCGGTGTATTCACGGATTGGGCGACTGCTCAGCGTGCCGTCGACAAGTATACCGGCGCTCGTTTCAAGTCCTTCCCGAACCGTGTGGAAGCAGAGGAGGCATTTGCTCACGGCGGCCGCAAACGTTCCGGCCAAAACGCCCGGCATGCAAAAGGTCCGCAAACCTGACAGCGAACGCGCTGCCATGCATAGCGCTCACCAATTCGATGTCAGCATTTATTGCGATGGCGCCTGTGAACCCAACCCCGGCAAGGCCGGCTCCGGCATCGTGGTGTATCGAGGCGGCAAACTCGCGGAGTTATGGTATGGCCTGTACAACCCCATGGGAACCAACAACACCGCCGAACTGAACGCGCTCTATCACGCCTTGCGCATGGCCGAAGCGGAAATCAACGCCGGCAACACCGTCGAGGTGTGCAGCGACTCGGCGTATTCCATCAACTGCATTCGCAGTTGGGCACCGAGCTGGGAAAAGAAAGGCTGGAAAAAACCTGGCGGCGAGATCAAGAACCTGGAAATTATCCAGGACTGTTACGCGATCTACCGACGCATTGAGAAAAAACTGACCCTCACCCACGTCGCCGCCCACGTCGGCACCGAAGGCAACGAACTCGCCGACCGCATGGCCATGCTCGCCGTGCAGCGTAAAGAAAAAGAGCTGCGTCTGTATCAGGAAACAACGGATATTCCGACGCTGCTCAAGCTGCGGGCTGGGTGATGGAACCTGATCAACGGACGAAACGGCGGCGGCCGTACAATACTTGCCAGCACCGCGTTATTGCGATATAGCGGTTCGACAATCTTGAGAGGAGAACTTCGTTGCAGCAAAAATATTTCGATTGCCATTTTCATATCATCGACAAGAACTTTCCCGTCGTGCCCAATCAAGGATTCATGCCCGACGCATTTACCAGCGAGGATTATCTAGCGCGCGTAAAAGCCGTCGATCTCTGCGGCGGCGCCGTGGTGTCCGGCTCTTTCCAGGAGTTAGATCAATCCTATCTATTTCACGCTTTGAAAGTGCTCGGCCCGACCTTTGTCGGAGTCACTCAAGTGCCGCAGACCGTGTCGGATCAAGAGTTACGGGAACTCAACAACGCGGGAGTTCGCGCCGTCCGTTTCAACGTCAAGCGCGGCGGCTCGGAAGAAATCCAGCATCTGGAAAACTTCGCGCGGCGCGTCCATCAACTGGTCGGCTGGCATACCGAGTTGTATGTCGACTCCACCGAGCTTGGCGATCTTTTCGATACGCTGGTGTCGTTGCCGGCGGTCAGCATCGACCACCTTGGCCTGTCCAAAGCAGGTTTTCCGACGTTGCTCAAACTCGTGGAAAAAGGTGTGCGGGTAAAAGCCACTGGGTTCGGACGGGTCGACTTCGATGTACGCTCCGCCCTGACCGACCTCTACGCGGCCAACCCACGGGCGCTCATGTTCGGCACCGACCTGCCGTCCACTCGCGCGCCGAGGCCGTATCTCGATAGCGATTACACACTGGTCTTGGAAACCTTAGGCGAAGAAAAAGCAGCGAATGTTTTTTATGAAAACGCGATTGAGTTTTACCGGCCCAAGCAGGTTGGGTAGAAGCGGATGAATTTTTATCCCCGGCGATCTAGATTCACGGGGAGAAATTGACCACAATCAGTTATGGCTAGTCCTCTGATTTCTTTCCTCACCGGCCTCGGCTCACGCCGGGTCGTGGAAGCCGTCACACCGGCGCGTACGTTGGCGGATGTGGTATTGGCGCCACAAACCCGCCGCACCTTGGATCAGGCGCTGGCGCAGGTACGCAATCACCACTTGATTTTTAACCGCTGGGGCCTAGGCGAACGGCATACTTCGGGACGGGGGCTGGCGTTTAACTTCGCCGGACAGCCCGGCACGGGAAAGACGATCTGCGCCGAGGCGATCGCCTACGAGCTCGGTCTTAAGCTGCTCGTGGTCAACTATGCCGAGGCCGAGTCTATGTGGTTCGGCGAGACGCCTAAAAATATAGTCGCGACGTTTCGCGCGGCGGCTGAACAAAATGCGGTCCTATTATTTGACGAGGCAGACGCCATCGCCATGCGCCGCTCCTCGGGCGCCGGACTGCCGCACGAACGCGAAAGCAATTTGACGGTTAACGTTATCCTGCACGAGTTGGAGGCGTTCAATGGCATCGTGATTTTTGCGACGAATCTGGCAGCGAACTTCGATCCCGCCTTCGAGCGCCGCATCCGCGCCCATGTGCTGTTTGAGATCCCGGGACCGGAAGAACGCGCGCGCATCTGGGAGTTGCAAATTCACCCCAAGAAGACTCCGATAGCGCCCGACGTGGATTTCCGCCGGCTCGCCGAGCGCTACACACTGAGCGGTGGCGATATCAAGAATGCGGTGCTCAAAGCCGCCGCCTTAGCCGCCGCCGAGCCGGGACCGGATTTGGGTAAGCGCATCAAGCAGCAGGACTTCGAATGCGCCATCGAAGAGGTGCTCGCGGCAAAGACGGTAATGCAGCAGTCACTCTTCACCGATACCCGGATAGCAACAGCCAATGCCGTTATGAGTGCGCGTGCGATGGAGTCGCAGTGGCGAACCGCAATTTTCATCGCGCTGGCGCTAGCCGGCACCGCGTTGATCACCGCGTTCGTGGCGGTGGCGTTGGCGCTCATGCATTGAATCATGAGTTGGTGAATAACGGACAGGCGAGTTGGAAACCCACGCGTTGCAACGCTGAACAGAATCGCGTCCTTGATGCAATTTCCATTGCTGATCCGACCCGAAACTTCCCTCGGTGCTTTGCTATAACAAATTCCGATTTGTTAGTTTGACATCATTGCCTGTTACCGCATATTGTTCCGCCCAAAAGTAGCAATCGATAGCGCAGCTCTTGAGAAGGAGACTTATCGTGAGTGACGTCAAAATGGTTTTGGTGGGCGATACCTTCGTCGGTCGCCCCGATCCCGATTCCGCCTTTGCCACGGTCCAGCCGCTGCTCAAAGACGTGGACATCGCCTTCTGCAATCTCGAAACCGTGGTGGCTGATGCCAAGTATCTCGCGCCCCATGATACCGATCACCACCCTCGAACCGATGAGTGGATGTTCGACTCCTACGTCAAGGCGGGTTTCAACGTCATGAACCTCGCCAACAATCCAAGCACGTGGCACGGCCTAGATCCATTTTTGCGTTGCCTGGACGTAATGGATAAGGCTGGCATCGTGCGCGGCGGCGGCGGCCGCAATTTCGCTGAAGCGCGAAAGCCCGCCATCATCGAGCGCAACGGCACCAAAGTCGCTTTCGTCTGCCGCGCTTCGGTGTGCGATCCGATCACGGCCGCAGCCACAGAAACCAGAGGAGGCATCGCCTACTATTCCGTCCAGACTTTCTACGAGCCCCGGCTTCGGGTTCACCATGTGCCCGGCTCTCCACCGATCATCCACACTGTTCCTGATCGCGGCGCGGACCGCGCGGCTCTGGAAGAGGATATTCGCAAAGCGCGAAAAGAAGCCGACGTAGTGGTTGTCTCCTGGCACTGGGGTGTGTCACCCACGACGGGGGGAACCGGCGAGCTCGTGGAATATCAAACAGAGATGGGCCATTTCGCCATCGACGCCGGCGCAGACATGGTGGCCGGCCATCATTCTCACGTTCTCCAGGCCATCGAGGTCTACAAGGGCAAGCCTATACTTTATTCTCTGGGCAATTTCGTTCACGACCTGCACTACCAGAAGCGCCCCAACCATGTGCTCCTGTCCATGTTGGTGCGCTGCGATATTCACGATGGCAAGATCCAACGTCTCTCCTTCGTGCCCGGACTATACAAGGGGAACGGCCCTCCTGAATTCTTTCAACCTTCCCAGGCTCCGGACCTGGTTAAGGACATACAGAAGATCTCCGCCCGCTTTGCCACAAAGTTCGAGGTGAGCAAGGACGACGTGGCCGTGGCTCTGGGAGAAGCCAGCTAATAAAATCGGCGATCAAAAAGAGATTTGACTCCGTTCGCGAAAATAGCTAGGCGAGCAAAAAACCGCGCTCCATTAGTAGTGCAGGAACTTTCGTCAACCGTTTGGTAGCACGTCATTTCGCAGAACATCACGCAACGTTCCGCATTTTGGTAGCGAAGTCACGTCCAGAAGTTGGCGCCAGGCAGAGGCTTACCATCTTTATGATAGATATCGATCGCTTCTTCGACCACCTGACAAAGTTCGCTGAAAACGACTTGTTCATCATCGCCATCGCAACCGGCAAGGATCAATCCAGGCGCACTGCCAACGTAACATTGGTCTTCATCGGACCACTCAACAATTTTAGCGTACTTCGCGCTGTCCTTCATTTCTTCGCCTCCTCGACTGCTAGTTGCACCGCCCGTATCTGATAACGCTTGGCGTCGTCTCCCGGTCTTCCGGAAATCGTAATTGGTCGCGCTACTTTGGGATGAACATAATTTCGATGACTTCCCTTGCCGCCGCGATCACGAAACCAGCCTTCTCAAGATCCGCGATGAGTTCCCTTATTTAGGCGGCACTCAATTCCCCGATTTCCGAATAGCTAACTCCCCATGCTTCATGCTGCCTCGCCCTTCTGTCAACAGTCGTTTGAGCCATCGTTGAGTTCGTCTGCGACGCACCAACACTAGACTACTAGGGCGGGGTCCCAGTGCCGGCTAAAGAACTAGAATTGCGGGCGTATCGGGAAGAAATAAGTATTCCGACGCTACTGAAGATGCGGGCAGGTAAGGTGACCAAGAACGTGTTGTTGCCTCAATGCTTCGTATACCGTGCTAAACGAATGCAAAGAAGAGTTGAAGCGAATTGAGCGCTTTTGAGATTCGAGATCTAGACTGACATTGAGCCGCGCGCACTGTTCGGTTACGGGATTTCGGACCCTTTCGGCTGCTTGCTGAAATCCTCCGGAGTCAGGTTTTGCGTTAGTCGGAAAACGCCTTCGACGACACGGCGGCGCAGTTCGACTTCGATCATCAACGTCTGGTTTGGCTCAAAGTATCGCTTGAGCGCGGCAAAGGCGCCCTTGTGTTCGGCGACGGTGTAGTAGGCGAAACCCTCGGACGGGCGCGCGGCAATCCGCACGCCAAATTTTCCTGCCAGCTCGGGCTTGTTCAGCCAGTCGTTCATCACGTCGTAGTCGATATAATAGGTCAGCTTTCCGGGGTTGAGATGATTGCGCTGGCGATCCACAAAGAAGCCGGGCGGCAAATGGTTCGGGTCGTAGGCCGGTCCCGCGGTGAAGAGCACGTCGTAGTCAGAAAGATTGTAACCACGGTCGTCGACGATCCGGATGACGAGCATGCAGTAGCGATTGGTCACAAAGGTCCGCCTAAAGATGAACAACTGTTTGACGCTTTGCTTGCGCTCATCCGTTTGAGTCTCTGCGGTGAGATCATCCAGTTCTTTGACCAGCCGGTTGTAAGCCGCGGCACTGCCCACCTCCAGGCAGCGCAAAACCCACTGAACCGTGGGGTGCGTGCCGTCATCGTCGGCGCGCACGCTAGCGAGGATGCCGATGTTCGTGCCGGAATGAGAGCGCCCGGGCAGGACACCGAGGGCGGTTTTTACGCTGCGATCATCTTTTTTTAGCTCGAGTTCGCCGTCGGTCTGCACCAGCCGGATCAAGCCGTAGTTCAAGTTTGCCGCTGCGACCCGTACGACGCCATCCGACCCCGCCTCATCGGTGTAGGCGTTAAGGTTGTCGTAGAAGGCGCGGTCTATCGTCTGCCCTGTGAGGACAAAGGGATACAACCTTGCGGGCACGCAGTCGTAAGCAAGCCACTCCCGATTGAGCTCCCAACTTTGGTCGCTGCCAAGTTCCAACCAGTCGAGCACGCCCGTGCCGGGTTCGACGCCGTCGGCAAAGAATTTCATTCGCGCGACGCGGCCCTTGCCAAGCTGCGCCAGCGCCGACCCATGGTTTGCCGGCGCGAGCATAACCAGGTGCCCAAGCGGACACTTGTCGAGTTTCCCGCGATAGTTGAGATCGATCCACTTACGCACCACTGGTGCGCCGGTCGAGTGCGTGACGCAGGCAAAGCGTTCGCCCTTGGCGAGCTTCGGCACGACCTCCGTGGCGATGGCGTGCTGCATTCCACGAGCGATGTCATCGACCTTCACCTCATCGGCGAAGGTCACGTATTTACCGAGGTAGAGATGGGTGACTTGAAGATCGAGTTTCGCCGACGCATTCTTGACGAGTGCGGCAGGCAGACCGGCATAAGTATCCGTGTTGACTACACTCCAGCCATGGACAAAGACAAGCAGCATGGTGAACCGATCCTTTGGTGTGATATTTCACGGGTCTTGTATAGAGCCGCGATCTCATCGTCTATACAAATACCAATCTTGTTGCGGCCAGTCGAGAATTGTGCAGGTTAATCGGGAAAGCGCTGTCAACTAGTTAAATGGATCCATTGTCGCAATCCAAACCCGATGCCGTGACGGCCGTCTAACAAGAACAGCCAATGACTTTTTATGAAATTGACGATCGAGACGAAATTAACCCTCAATGACGGTCAGCGAATTCCCCAGCTCGGGTTGGGCGTGTGGCAGGTGCGCGCGGGAGCGACCTGTGAAGCGGCGGTGCTTGCTGCATTGGAAGCGGGGTACCGGCTCATCGATACTGCGGCCATGTACGGTAATGAGGAGAATGTGGGTGCGGCGATTAGAAAAAGCGGCATTCCCCGGCAGAACATTTTCGTCACCACCAAACTGTGGAATTCCGACCATGGCAACCCGGAGCGGGCGCTGGACACGAGCCTGCGCAAGCTCAAGATGGATTATGTCGATCTTTACCTGATCCACTATCCTGTGCGGGAACGGCGCCAGAGCTGGCGCGCGCTCGAAGCGCTCCAGGCGGAGGGCAAGGCGCGGTCGATCGGCGTTAGCAATTTTACCATTAAGCACTTGACGGAGCTGCTTGCCCAGACGAAGACGGTTCCCGCAGTCAACCAGGTTGAGTTTCATCCCTACCTGTATCAGCGGGATTTATTGGATTACTGCGCCAGCAAAGGCATTGTCATTGAAGCCTACAGTCCTTTAACCAAAGGCGACCGATTAAAAGATCCGAAACTCGTCGCAGTGGCCAAAAAATATTCCACAGGCGAAGCGCAGACTGCGCGTTCCCGCTCGCGCTTGCCTTTCGTCGATAAGCTGTTGCCCCATTCGCAAACCAAATCAACAGCGCAAATCCTCATCCGCTGGGCGCTGCAGCGTGGCTTGGTGGTGATTCCCAAATCGGCCAATCGCACACGCATCTTCGAAAATGCCGATGTCTTTGACTTTGAAATCAGCGCAGAGGATATGCGTCTCCTCGATGGCTTCAATGAAAACCTGCGAACCTGCTGGGATCCGACCAACGCGCCGTGAGCGAGAACTTTCCGAAAGAATCTGTCACCGGCAATGGTCATTGGATATTCCCCCCGATGACAAAGCAAGCTCCATCGAGCACGTTCACGATTTTTACTTCAGCGAAGCGACATCTGACGAAGCGGTATTTCACGTCGCGCTTGCGTTCCACAGGATTCCGACCGACGGGATAGGCGACTAAAACTGATCCCTCCGGAACATTCGCAACTCCGCTATCATTCTAGACCCCTAATCTGCTAGTTGAGAGCAGGAGGTGTTATGAAAAAATCGACTCTCGCAGGCGAATATTTTCTCATGGTCCTCGTCGCTCTAAACGTTGCTTCGGTTTCCCTAGGCCACGCGCAAAGCGAGTCCTTCTATAAGGGAAAGACCCTCAAAGTCGTGGTCGGAACCACCGCAGGTTCTCTTTATGATGTCTGGGCGCGCACGGTTGCCGCCCATTTGCCGAGACACATCCCCGGCAATCCGGATGGGCTCATTCAGAACATGCCTGGAGCCGGCCACAAAATTGCCACCAATTACATGTACAATGTGGCCAAGCCCGACGGCTTGACGATCATTGGATCCATCTTACCAGGCATGTACCTGGACCAGCTCGTGGGGCGGCCGGAGGTCAAATATGACTGGGGAAAGTTTGTCTGGATTGGCTCGCCGGTCAAGGGTGATTCTCAGATGACCATGCGCGCGGATGCGCCCTTCAAATCCATCGACGATATTCGCAAGGCCAAAGAGCCGCCGCGCTGCGGCACCACCGGCACTTCCGGCACAGACTATATGCTGGCGCGGCTGCTCGAAGAAATTATGCCGCCCCTCAAGATCCACTCCGTGCTGGGTTACCCGGGCGGGCCGGAGCTCGATCTCGGCATTGAGCGAGGCGAGATACAGTGCCGGACCTTTACGATCGAAACGTTTTTCGCGCGCGAGCCTTATATTACGTGGAAAAAGAAAGGCTTCGTTCGCAACGTCTATCAAACCGGGCGGAAACGCGATGCGCGATTGGCCGATGTACAGACGCTGTATGAGGTCATGGACGGTTATAAGACGCCCGAGGATGGTCGGCGCCTGGCAAGCGTGATCCTCGCCAACGGCACTCTGGGCAGGCCGATATTCACTTCCCCCGGGACGCCGCCGGATCGGGTGAAGATGCTGCGCGAAGCGTTTCAAAAGATGATCAAGGACCCGGTTTTTCTGGAAGATGCCAAGAAAAAAAATTTCGAGCTTGACCCGATCAGCGGCGAGGAGCTGGAAGTCATCGTCAAAGATGTCATGACACAACCGCCGGAGACCATCGCCCGCTTAAAAAAAATTCTCACGCAACAGTAATATGAAATGCGCGGAAAAGAGCGCAGAAAACGAGATTCGAGCATCCGGCGCGTGCGGAACCGGTGGACTCTTAAACGGCTTGAACGGAGCAACGCGGTTGAACGTTTTGAACGATTTAAACATTCGAAATCCGCTCAGCGATAAAGCAAGCTTCCATGAGGCTCGCTTACGATTTTTTACTTCAGCGAAGCGATGTCGATGACGAAGCGGTATTTCACATCGCTCTTGAGCAGGCGCTCGTAGGCTTCGTTGATTTGCTGAGCCCGAATCACTTCGACATCGCAGGTGATATTATGCTCGGCGCAGAAATCGAGCATCTCCTGAGTCTCAAGAGTGCCGCCGATGCTGGAGCCGGCGATCTGCCGCCGCTTCGGCAGCAGGCCAAAGATTTCGATCGGCAGCGGTTTTTCCGGCGCACCGACCATGGTCAGCGTGCCGTCGCGCTTCAACAACTCGACATAGGCATTTAAATTATGCTCGGCGGAAACGGTATCCAAGATGAAGTCGAAACTGAGTGCATGCTTTTGCATCTCCGCGTCATTTTTTGACACCACCACTTCATGCGCGCCGAGCCGCCGCCCGTCTTCGATCTTGTTCGGCGAGGTGGTGAAGAGCACGACTTCCGCGCCAAACGCGCTGGCGAATTTCACTCCCATGTGACCCAGCCCGCCGAGTCCCACCACTCCCACCTTCTGGCCTTTGCCGACTTTCCAGTGACGCAGCGGCGAGTAGGTAGTGATGCCGGCGCACAGCAGCGGCGCCGTGCCGGCAAGATTCAATTTTTCCGAGACCCGCAGGACAAACTTCTCATCGACCACGATATTCTCGGAGTAGCCGCCATAGGTTACACCGCCGAGATGTTTGTCTTCGCCATTATAAGTAAGCGTGGGAAAGCTGTCGCAATACTGTTCTTCACCGGCGCGGCAACTGGTGCATTTGCGGCAAGAGTCGACCATGCATCCGACGGCGGCGATGTCGCCGGCTTTGAACTTCGTCACGGCGTTGCCGGTTTTGACCACCCGGCCGACGATCTCGTGACCCGGGACGCAGGGATAAACTGTCGGCATCGCTTTCTGCCACTCGTTGCGCACTTGGTGCAAATCCGAATGACACACGCCGCAGTATAAAATATCGATCTGCACATCCTGCGCTCCGGGGATGCGGCGCCGAATCGTCAATGGCGCCAAACCTGACGTGGGACTTTGGGCCGCAAAAGCTTTTGCCGTTTGGGAAACACTTTTTTCCTGCTGCGCGCTTTGTGGAGTCGCTACGTTCATATCGATGTCCCTCCTGATACTTGATTATTGGATTCAAAAGTCGCACGTGAGTTGCCGCACGCTGTCGATATCGACAATACTATCTCGTGAGATTCAGATAGCTAGAGACTTTTATGATTTGATCGGTTTGAAATGGCGAAGATTCATCACGCGTGTCGACGGTTGGCGAAGTGTCGCCGCCTGGAAAATTTACTTTCTTATTGCGTACCGGCACCGTTTCACGCGATAAGAGAAAAGGAAGGACTAGCCGGCTGGGCAAGAAAAAGAAGGCGCTGATCGTGCGGGTTCCGTTCACGATACGAAAGCCGATGCGGTGGAGCAGGCTCGTGAGCAGGCCCGCCGAGAACGCGTTGATGTCATTATTCACGGCCGCAACGGCAAAATTCAGGACTCTGACAGTTACGGAAACGATCCATTTCCGCCAAGGGACAAGAAGCACTAGGGAAAAGGCATGAGGGTCAGACGTGAGTCTCGACTAACTTACCTTCCGCATGGCGCCACCTGGTATTTCATTGACTGGTAAACGAACACGCAGCGGACGTGTTCGTGTTCCTTGAACGTGTGTTCGGAATCAAAGTGAGAATTTGCATCTAAACGGACCGCGATGAGTTTTCTCGGCTCGTCGCCCATCGTCGCCGACCGACTCGACGCATGGGAAACCGTGATTGCGTTCGTCGGAACGATGATCCGCTAATTTAACTTGCCTGGTTGACACAAGATTTCTGTTTAGAGTATCGGTGAGACACGAGTGCAGATCGTGAATGATGAAAACAGATTGATTACGGTGAGAGAAAACCGCGACAGGTAGCATGCGCCGGCTCGCCGTCTTGATGAAAATAACATTGCCGTTAATTTTACTTCGCTGCATTCTTACATGAGTCGCGTCGCATGCCTTTCGCAGGCGAGGAGACGTTTAGCGGTCGACAAGGAACTTAACAGATGACTGAAACAGGAGGACTCACAGCATGCGAATTGTCTCACGACGGTTGACGGAGGAAAAAGACGGCCTGCCCGGATTCATGGCCCATCCGGTTGGGCAGGAGCGGGGACCGGCCATATTGATCGTCCACTCGTCGGGCACAACCGGATACCTTAGAACGGAGGCCTACAAATTTGCCAAGCTTGGCTACACCACAATCATGCCGGATCTGTATAGTTTGTTGGGCTTCGGCAATCTTTCAGGAACCCTGCAGGGTAAAGAGGAAGTTCAGGACGTAAGAACGGACGACGAATTCGTGCGCGCGATCGACGTGGGATGGCGCTATCTGACGGCCCGGTCGAATGTCGATCCGGGGCGCGTGGGAGTGATCGGATATTGCATGGGAGGCCGTATCGGCGTGCATTTTGTCGCCGCCACTCCCGCCGTCAAAGCTTATGCCGCTTATTACGCATCCATCCACGAAGAGCCGCCGAGCAAGCTCCGGCCGCGTCATCCCTGTGATGCCGCCCGCGACATCAAGTGTCCTTCGTTCATCGCCTATGGCGGCCGCGACCACATCAGCACTCTGCCGATGCAGCAGAAAATCATGGCGAGCTTTCTGGCCAATGGTCAGCCGTTGGAGTGGCATCTTTACCCGCACGCCAACCACGGATTTGCTTCGCCGGAATCGGGCGGTGGTTATCAGCCGGAAGTCGCCGAACAGGTTTGGCCGCTGGTCGTCGACTTTTTTGATCGGGAGCTTGGCGATCCGGAAAGCGAGCGAAAGTAACTATTGATCGATAGCCGTGATGGACGGCTCATTAAACTGTATGAAAACCGACATTGGCGAGTCCAACAAGGAGGAGACCGATGGATAGACGGATAAAATTTTTCAGTGCTTGGATTCTCGGAGTGATGCTGACTGCGGTCATCTCTAACCAAGACGTGATGGCCCAGGCGAAAAAAGAACCAGCAGTCATGCTCACAAAGGCGCAGATCATGGAAGGCGCCAAAAAAGAAGGTAAGTTGAATGTATCTCCGGCGTTCGATGAAAAATCGATCCCCGTGTTGGTCAAGGCCTTCGAGCAGAAATATCCCTTCGTCAAAGTGAACTGGACATCCGCAGACGGCATTCCCGCTTACCAGAGGCAGATTTTTGAACTTTCTGCCGGACGCGCTAACCTGGACGTGTTCAGCACCAACATCGCTTTCTGGAGCGAGTACTTTAAGCACAATCTAGTGAAGCAGGTGAACTTCAATGGCATGGCTCAGGCCGGCCACTTAAATATCCATCGCGAAATGATCGACGATTCAGGAATAGTCGTTTGGTTGGGGTCCTACACGGGTGTATTGGTCTACAATACCAAGCTCGTTCCTCCCGATAAGGCACCGAAGAGTTGGGAGGCGTGTCATGATCCATACTTTAACGGCAAATTTAGCGTCGATACCAAACCCAATGTTTTGGCTTGGCTGACTCCCGCGTGGGGAGCAGAAAAACTTCTCGGCTTCGCGCGCCGGATCAAAGAGAACAATCCGCTTTGGAGCAGGGGCAATACCCGCAACCTAACGATGTTGACTTCTGGTGAGGTCGTCATGAATTGCGGCAATTACGTCCACTCGACGCAGCGTGCTTTGAACCAGGATGCGAACCTCAAAATGGTTGTTCCAGACCCCTTCCCCGTATCTTTTCATGAACCGGAAGCGATCTACGCGGGCGCCAAGAACATTCACTCAGCCCTGCTCTGGATCGAGTTCATGGCGTCGAAAGAAGGGCAGCAAGTGGCGGAATCGCTCGAGCCAGGACGAGGCTCCTTTCTCATCGAAGGAACACTTACTAACAAGCTCATGAAGGGAGCCAAAGTCTCTCTTTGCGGCGATACTTGCCGCGGCACAGAAGACAAACTGATGGAGCGCATCGCCACTGAGGCCTGGGGCTTTCCGAAAGTTGGTTACGAGCCAAAAAAATAGACGGACGTTTAAGAGACGTGTTCGTGTTCCGTGAACGTGTCTTCGGAATCAAGCTGTCACCGCTAGTGATAATCGACAATTTGCACGTCGTGCGAGTCGTCATTGTTCCACGTAAACAGATGGCCGAGTTGCACAAACATAGCTGGACCTAAAACCATTATGCGATAAGAGGCTCCGGATGATTGACTGGAAACGCTGCGGTTCACGTTCAGCGTGCGGAGTTCTTTTGCTCGCGCTGTTGATCGGCCCCAGCAGTCTCGCAAGCGCGCAACCAGCACCCTTTTTTCAAGGTAAGACGATCCGTCTCGTGGTCGGCTCGCCGCCGGGCGGCTTCTATGACATCGCCGCGCGGCTGCTCGCGCGTCACATGGGAAAATATCTGCCCGGTAATCCTGAAATCATCGTGCAGAATATGCCCGGCGCCAGTTCACTGGTAGCCACCAACTACATTTATTCCGTGGCCAAGAGCGATGGCCTAACGATCGGCATGCCGCTCAGCTACATCTATCTCGACCAGCTTATTGGCAAGCCGCAGGTCAAGTTCGACGTGCGCAAATTGAGCTGGATCGGCGCGCTGGATAAAACACCGGCGATTTTGTTTATCCGTTCCGACACACCCTATCGGACGATTGAAGACGTTGCGCAAAGCCAAAGAGCCGCCCAAGTGCGGCGCTTCAGGTACTTCGAGTGCGAGCAATATTTTAGTGCGCGCCTTGGAGGAGGCTCTGGGTATCAAATTCACCATGGTCTTGGGATATCCCGGCGGTTCGGAAATTGATTTGGCCATAGAAAAGGGCGAAATCGTCTGTGCCGGGATGACTCTGTACGCTCACTTCGGGCGTGAGCCCTTTGGCACGTGGCACAAAAAGGATTTCGACCGGCACCTCGTGCAGACCGGCCGGAAGCGCGATCCTCGGGCGGCAGCCGTTCCGACTCTTTATGAGCTGATGGACAAGTACAAAACGCCGGACACTAGCCGGCGAGTGATTCAAGTGATGTTTGCCGGTGATGAGTATGGCCATCCGATGATCGCGCCGCCAGAGACGCCGCCCGACCGCGTTCGACTTTTAAGGGAGGCCTATACCAAGGCGCTTAACGACCCCGCTCTGTTGGCCGAAGCGAAGAAATCAAACATGGAGCTCGATCCGTCAACGGGTGAAGAACAAGAAGCGATTATGAAAGAGATTGTCAATCAGCCGCCCGAGGTCGTGCAAAAGATCAAAAAGCTTATGGGCGAGTAACGAATGCCAGTTTGCCGCAACCCAAAAGATCGACTAGCGACTGAATGTTCAAGCGACGTGTTCGTGTTCCGTGATCGTGGCTTCAGAATCAACTTGCCTGGTTGACACGAGAATTCTGTTTAGAGTATCGCTCAGGCAGATAAAAAGAGTGGAGGTGTTTATGCCCGCTAAGCGTATCGATATTAACGAGCACCCAGGGATGAAAAGTGCGGGAGCCGGCAAGCATGATCGGCTCCTTTTCAATTCCGACAACTTTCATGTCTGGATTCACAATAGTGTACCCGGCGACAAGGGCCCCATGCACAGACATACGGCGGATCAGGCCTTTTATGGTCTTCAAGGGGAATGCTTCATAAACTTCCCGGACGGCACGCGGCAATCGATTACCCCGGGCGTGTTGGTGGTCATCCCCAAAGGGCAATACTACCAACAAGAAGCGCCGAGCCACACCGGCTATGTTTTCATGGGCAGTAGAGCGGAAACCTATTCCAACTCTCGCTTCGGTCCCGAAGGCAAAGAAATCAAGGCCGGCGGCGAGGCGCCAAAGGATTAGGGAGCGTTGACTGTGCAAGCAACTGGTATGCGAGCGTAGCAAACCAGCGATCGGGACGCCAAATTCACCGAGTGCCGTAAAGCTGCCAAGTGTGCGGAGCAGCGTAAGTTTTCTATTGTCTAGTGAAGATTTGAAAGGATTTTGAAAACATCACGTCTAACAAAGGAAAGTCTAACAAACAGGAAGGAGGTGATACTGTGAAAAACATGATTAAGATATTAGTTGTTGCTTTAACCACGTTAGGTTTTAGCGCGCTCGGCTTCGCGCAGGCGAAACCGGCCACTCCAGCTACACCCGCGACTCCAGCCGCTCCGGCAATGGAGAAGAAAACGGAGATGAAATCAGAGAAGACGAAGACCCATCAGGCTACCGGTGAGGTCACAGTCGCTGGATGCGAAGGCGGGCACTTTCGAAGTTAAGGAAAAGGACAAAGAGATAAAGCTGAGCGCCACTTCCAAGAGCGCGAAAAGCTCGCTGGCAAAACTCAAAGTGGGCGACATGGTCAAGGTTTCCTACACCGAGAAGGATGGCCAGATGATCGCCAGCTCGGTCAAGGCCGAAGCCAAAAAAGCGACGGAGAAGAAACCAGGACAGAGAAGAAAGCCGACGTGACGGAGAAGAAACCGACCACAAAGTAATCTTCTGAGCATGCACGTTGCGAGAGGGATAGCCGGGGAACCGGCTGTCCCTCTTTTTGTTTCTGCTAAATTGAAACGGAGTCTTTTGGGACGCTGTCAGGCTCTGAAATTGAGGGGACGGTCTCCGGGTCAGCGCCGATTTATCTCGTTAATTGGCTTCGGCCTTGGGAAAACCATAAGCTTCCACGACCATTTTTATCAATGCCGGTGACTTGTGATAGGTGCGATAGTCGTTCAGCGAAACTTTTCTGCCCTTGAGCAATCTGGCGATCTCGCCGTCGGCAAAGACGTTTGACTTGAGCGGGTTGAATTCATCGATGATTTTTTGCCCTTCAGGGCTGGCGGCGTGTTCGATAAAGAGCAGCGCGCGCGACGGATTCGACGCGGTTTGCATAACGCCGACGACGTCCTGGAGCTTCACCGGGACGGGTTCAAGAGTCTTGCAGCCAAGCGATTTGGTGACGTCTTTTTCTGCGGCACGAACGCAGGAATGGTACTGCGTCATTTGATGCAGCGCGTACTCGCCGGAAACAATCCCGCTCATCGCCCGGGTATTGCCGCGCATCCAGATGGGCTCTTGTTCCTTGATCTTTCGGGCATAGTTCTTGACCCACTCCTCACCCAAAGCGGGCACGAGAGCGGCGACGCAGTAGGGCCGGATATCGACGAGAAATTTTTTCCCCTTGAACTCCGGCTTCAAGAAGTCTTCCCACCGGTTCGGAACCTTGTCGGCGGCAAGCAGCTTCTTATTGTAGGCAATGGAGCAAATGCCGGAACCGACGCTCACCACGGTGCGATATTCGGGGTCGATCATCTTAGGATTGATATTCAAGACCATCTGCTCGGCCATCCCTAAAAGGTCGAGTTTTTTCGCGTGCGGCGCGTAGTCGGTATAAAAATCTTCCGGGAGATGCAATACATCCCAGTCTTTGCTCGCTCCCGCTTTGAGTTCCAGAAGGAAGCGCTGCGCCGCGTCGGTACCCGTCAATTCCTGAATCTCGATATCTGCGAAGGGATATTTCTTTTTGAAAGACTCCGCCAGCGGCTTAAACGTATTGGGATCCAACGAACTCTGCACGCGAACTTTGCCCTCTTTTTTAGCGTTGCTTAAGATTTCGTCGCGGTTGGAGATAAACGCAAAGCCCTTGGCTTCGGCAGCTTGCTTGGCTTTTTGAACACTGGCAGCGGTTACCGTTGCAGCAGAGGCCGCCCCAGTCAGTGGCAACAAACCCAAAACCATCATGACGATTGCGACAAGCATGGCGATCATTGTCTTAAACCTCCTGCGCGACCCAATCCGCTGGGCGGAAAGCGGCCGGCTTTCAACGCCTTGGCGAGGCGAAGGGAATTACGTTAGGCGCCTGATCGGAGGCTGCCGTACAGGCGCTCGGGGGTGACTAGAATTAGGCTTCGTTCCTCTTCCCGCATTTGCTCGGCAAATTTCTCGTCTGTACCTTTGGGGCCTCGGCCCATGGAAACGTAAAGGTCCTTCAATCTCTTGATATGCGCTGGCGTGTCTTGCCAAGGCTCGATGGACGCAGGGCCCTCGACGGTGACATAGCGCCGGGTATCGAGCTTGATGACAGTGACCGTCGCCCGGCCTGTCCGTTGGATGTTCTTGACCTTGACGGTGCGCGGCCGGGACGCGAAGCCGAGCTTACCATCCAGTACAGCCGTCGAGACGATGGTCGACTGCGCCCGGCCCTTGGGCGTGACGCTGATCGCGACACCGGTGTGATTTTCTTGCAACAGGGGAAACGCTTCTTTCCATTCCATCTACGGGTTCCTCCGAAGGTTAAAGTATGGTTGGCTCAGCCACGATGAACTCGGCACCTATAACGCCGCTCGCGGCGAAGAGTCAAGCTGGAATTGTGCGGCTATGTTACGACGACCTCGCACGGCTTGCTTCGATTTTAACTTTCGGCGACTCTCCTGACTCTATTTCTCGAGCGCCGACTTCTTAAACTCCGTGCGCAACTCCGACTGCAAGCGCCCCAAACTATACTTCTGCCAGTCCATGAATTTTCCCGACTCGGCCAGCGCCGGATGGACGGATTGAACTTTGCGCCACATTTCCTGGCAGATGAATCGATAGTCGGGATGGCCTTGGGGCATGGTGCGCAGCTCGCACATGTGCACGGCTTCGCGCAGGTTCATCTTCATGTACCAGCGAATCTTGTAAGCGAACGGCACGACATACTGCGCTTCGCAAGGCAAATCGCGGTAAATCTCCTCGTACAATTCCGCCGCGCGCTGCATGCAGTGGTCGAACTCGCTGGTGAAACCGGACTCGGCAATTTCCGGCGGCGTGTCGTAGCCGTGCACGGTGGTAAAGTCCTGGCGCTCTTGGGTGAGAATGCGGTGGCGGTGGAGATCGCGGTAGAGGCCGAGATTACCGAGAATGTCGAAGGTGTAATAAACGTTTTCGAAAGCGCGGCTCAACTTGTCGCGCCGATGACGCCGCTTCGAAAAATACTCTTGAAAGATTTGCCGGCGCTCGGCTTGGCTCAGCGTCGCGGCGACCTGGCGCAATTGCTCCAGCGGCTGGCGCGCTTGGCCGTAGAGAATCGCCGCAAGCACTTTTTCTTCTGCGTCCGTGTCATAATCAACCAGCGTCACCGGTTCCTGGGTGGCGATTGGAATTAGCGCGGTCGAATGGGCCGCCAGCATTTTCGCCGCCGCCGTGGTCGCGACGAGATACTCATTGCGCTGCGCCCGTTTGACGAAGGATGGGATCAGTTGATTGAGCTCGCCGTGAATCGCCGCGCCGAGTTCTTTCGCTTCGCTCAACTCGTGTGAGTAAAACTTGCTGACGAGATACTCGAACGCCTGGCCGACGCCAAACATGCCGACGTTGGTCAGCGTCGCTGCCGGCAGATAACTGCGCAGCACGTCACACGCGTGCGCCCGCACCGTTGCGCGGTATGCCGTCTCGGCCCAGCGGCGCAACCGTTCATCCTTGGCGGCGTCGGCATAATTTACCCCTTTGCCGGAAACCGGATCACGCACTTCCAGCTGCTCGATGGGCAGCGCCTTGGCGACGTGATCGAGCATCGGCTCCATCTGCTTGGAATAGGTGTCGAACAGCAGATTCATCACTTCGAGATAACGGTCGCGGTGACGCGACGCCATGATCTTGGGCTCGCGGTAAAAAAGATAATCCCCGGCGGCGTCCTTTTGATCGAAGCGCACGTAGCGCGTCGATTTCTCCAGCGGCGCGATGCCGATGCGCGCGTCTTCCAATAGTTTCGCGGCGACGTTGGAAATATTTTCGCAGGCGATATGAGCGCCGCCCAACTGGGCGACGGAATCATCGCCGTAGCCGACCAGGACGCGTTCGAAGAACGCCCGGGCTTTTTTGAGCGCCGCGCTGTCATCGCCAGCCGCGGTTTGTCCGCCGAGTATCTCGCCCAAGCCGAGCTCGGCATCGCCGAGAAACTCATCGAGAAAAGTGCGGCGCAAGCTTTTTACCGAGCGGCTATAGCGGGAAAACAGCGCCCCGGCCACCTCCTGGGGCAACTTAAGACCGAAAACCGGCCGGTCGTCATTGGTGAAAAATGGCGCCAGCCGTTTTTTTTCGTCGGCAGAAAACTCCGCGGTCATGCGTAGACTCTCTAGAAAAAAAGGTGCCGCCATTCTATTCGCTTCTATGCCAATAACAAGGACAATGACCCGTATCGCGCCCGGACTAGCTTTACCTTGACTCCGCCTCGCGGAAAATGTTTCATGGCTGGGTGGCGAACGTTTCCGCCATCGGGACTGGAGAACAACGCATCATGAGATTGGTCGTCACTGGCGCAACCGGCTTTATTGGCAGCGCCCTTTGCCCACGGCTATTAGAGCAAGGCCATAGCTTGATTCTCTTCACCCGCGGCACGCCACGCGACGCCAGCACCGGTGTTAAGCGTTGGCAACACTGGACGCCCGGCGCGCTGCGCGATTGGGACGTGGAACTAGACGGCGCAGACGGCGTTATCAATCTCTCCGGTGAGCCGCTCGCGGAAAGGAACTGGACCCACACGCAGCGCCGCCGTTTGGTCAAAAGCCGCGTCGACGCCACCCAAAGCCTGGTTCAAGCTTGCGCCAAGGCAAAACAGAAACCGAAGTTTCTCATCAACGCTTCGGCGATTGGGTACTATGGCGCGCGCGACGACGAAGAGATCACCGAGACCGAGCCGCCGGGAGCGGATTTTCTGAGCCGGCTCTGCCGCGATTGGGAAGAGGAAGCGAAGAAAGCCGAAGCTCTCGGTATGCGTGTTGTCCGCCTGCGCACCGGCATCGTGCTCGGCCACGGCGGCGGCGCGTTGACCAAAATGGTCGAGCCGTTTAAATTTTTTTTCGGCGGGCCCATCGGCTCGGGTAAACAGTGGATGTCGTGGATCCACCTGGAAGATGAAGTGCGCTTGATTCTTCATGTCATCGATAATCAACAAGCCAGCGGCGCGATCAACGCCACCGCGCCCAATCCGGTGCGCAACAAAGAGTTCTGCCAAACTCTTGGCCACGTGCTGCACCGGCCTTGCTGGGCGCCGGTGCCGGGATTCGCACTTCGACTTGGCCTAGGCGACATCGCCGACATGCTGCTCACCGGTCAACGAGTCATTCCCGTGGTAGCACAGAATCTGGGCTTCCAGTTCGACTTCCCGAATCTGCCCGAAGCCCTGCAAGCCTGCATGCCGCTGTGAACCTCAGGGAGATTGGATGACAAACCACACGCACATCAAGTCAAAATTTACAGCGGAAATATCTTCGGACTTGTCTTAGCTTGGTAGTCTTAGCGTCTTTCCGGAAAACCTTAACTGTGAGTCATGGATCTTAAGGATCGAATCATTTTCATTACCGGCGCGTCAGATGGTATCGGCAAACAGCTCGCCATCGATCTCGCCGCCCGAGGCGCCGTTGTCGTCGGCTGCGGCCGGGCGCGCGAACGGCTGGTCGAAACTCTTAAAGCAGTTCGCAAATCCGATCCCAAGTCGTTGATGATCGCTTGCGACATTGGCGACGCCGAGCAAGTTAACGACATGATGCTTAAAGTGCTCGCCGATTTCGGCAGGATCGATATCTTGATTAACAACGCCGGTATTGGCATGCGCAAACCCTTTGTCGACACGCCGGTGGAAACGATCGAAGCGATCATGCGGACGAATTATCTCGGCGCCGTCTACTGCACCCATGCAGTCCTGCCATCGATGATCGCCAGAGGGTCGGGCCATATCGTCAATATCTCCTCGGGCGCCGGCAAGATCGGCACGCTCAACATGGCGGGTTACTGCGCGTCGAAATTCGCCATGAACGGCTGGTCGGAGAGCCTTTACCACGAGCTCAAACCGCTAGGCATCAACGTTTCGGTGGTTTGCCCCGGACCCGTCAGCACGCAGTTCAGCCACGAGTTCGAAGACAGCGAACCCAAATCGCCGCCCCAGCTGTACATCAACCCGGCGGCGGTTGCGCACGCAGTCATCGGCGCCATCGAGAAAAACCAGTTCGAAGTGGTCATGCCGCGCTGGCTCGCGCTCGTGTGCGCGCTCAAACGGTTCGCGCCGGGCTTATTCCGCGCCATCGCTCAACGCCGCTTTCGCCCCTATGTAACCATACCGGCGCGCGCCGCGATTTCACGGCAGTTTCCCGGGAACTAAATACCTCAGCGTGGGTTATTCATTGGTAGGAGAAATTCGATGAAAACATCTTTGACCCTGGCAGCCTTAGTCTTGGCCGGCACAGTGAGCGCCGCCGCGTTAGCCCAGTTGGGCCCAAAAGATCCCGTGACTCAACCCGCGACCGATATCGACCGTGTCAAGGTCGGCCAACCGGCGCCTGATTTTACGCTTGAAGATAGTGACGGCAAAGCGATTAGTTTATCGGACTTCCGCGCCAAGAAGTCCGTCGTCTTGGTTTTCTACCGGGGCTATTGGTGAACTTTCTGCATAGAACAGCTCGGGAAGCTGAAAAGCCTTTTAACCAAAACGCAGAAAGACAAAGTCCAAATCCTCGCCGTCAGCGTTGACAATCACGAGGAATCGAAGAAATTCGGCGAGATGCTACGCAAACGTTTCGACGGCGAGTTCGATTTCCCGTTGCTCGAGGACAAAGATCACAAAGTGATCGACCGCTACGGCATTTTTAACTCGGACGGCAAGGGCTGGCCGCATCCGTCGACTTACGTGATCGATCCGAAAGGGGTGGTGCGGTGGAAATTTGTCGAAGTGAATTACCAGAAACGAGCGACCAACGAGCAGATTCGCCGCGAATTAACCAAAATCAAATGACAGTTGATCCGATTGCCAGATCGCTGGCGGCGTCTTGAGTGACTAACCAGATCAATTGACCGTTCTCGGGCCTAATCCTCGCGGCGGGGTAGTCGCACTTTTCGGTAGTTAGAATTTCTTTCACGATCGCCGCTTTGCTCTGCCCGGCGATCGAGCAAGTGATCTGCGCGGCGTTGTTGATCACGGCAAACGTCAGCGTCAGCCGATGCGCGTCGAGCTTTTCGACATACGTCGTCGCTACCAAACGCTCGGTTTCGTTCAACGCCGAACTCTGGGGAAACAATGACGCCGTATGGCCATCTTCGCCGAGTCCGAGAAGAATCAGATCGAAGCGGGGCAACTGTTTCGCTGACAACGAGAAAAATTGCCGCAGCTCGGTCTCATATGCCGCCGCGGCGGCGGCGGGCTCCAATTCGCCGATCATGCGATGCACGTTCTCGGCGGGAATGAGTATCTTCGACAGCAGCGATTCTTTGACCATGCGAAAATTGCTCTCGGCATGATCCGGCGCCACGCAGCGCTCATCACCCCAGAAAAGATGAATTTGCCGCCACGCGAGCTGCAAATTGAATTCCGCGGTTGCCAACGTCGAGTAAAGCGCCTTCGGCGTTGAACCGCCGGAGAGCGCGACGCTGAAGCGTCCGTGGGCGGCGATCGCTTGGCGCGCCAGTGCGACGAATTGCTCTGCCGCCTTGCGGCTGAGTTCGCCGATGTCGCGGCAGATAATAATTTCTCGGTTAGTCACCGGCGAGATACGCGGCGTAGTAGGCGGCGCCGCGCAGCGCCGCTTTATCGTTGAGCACCACTTGAACGGGAATACCCGCGAGCAGGTCGGTGTAGCGTCCCTTGTCGACGAACGCGCGCATGAAGGTCCCGTCTTTCAGTTTGGCGAGAATCTTGGGCGCGATGCCGCCGCCGATGTAAAGACCGCGCACCGATTTCGCGAGTAGTGCGAGATTGCCCGCCTCCGCGCCGTAGAGCGAGACGAACAATTCTAAACTCTTCACGCAAATTTCGGCCTCGCCGGCGAGCCCCGCCTTGGAAACCACGGCGCTCGGATCGGCGGCGGCGGCGAACTGCTCGGTGAGTGATTTCGGCTCTTCCATGCCGCGGCTCTCTTTCAAGAAGCGATAAATGTTAAAAAGTCCAGGACCGGAAAGCACCCGTTCGTAGCTCACGTGACCGAAGCGGCCGATCAAGTAACGCAGCAGCTCGATTTCCAACTCGTCGCGCGGCGCGAAGTCGGCGTGGCCGCCTTCGGAAGCGAGCGGATGAAAGTGGCGGCCGTCGTCGTACAAGATCGCTTGGCCGAGTCCCGTGCCGGCGGCGATCAGCGCCTTGCTACCCGACTGGCGCATGATGCCTTTGTTGAGGGTGTAAAGTTCATCATCGTCCAGAGTAAAGATCCCATAGGCGCCGGCTTCGAGATCGTTGAGCAGGATGACGGAATCGAGTTTCAAGGCGCGGCGTAATTCAGCCGTATCGATCATCCAGGGCAGATTGGGGGTTTTGACTTTGCCGTCAACCACCGGGCCGGCGATGCCGAAACAAGCCGCGTCGATGCTATGGTCATCGCGGGCGAGAAATTCTTTCAACACCGGCACCAGACCTGAATATTGTTTGCTCGGAAACGTCTGCAGCGATTCGGAACGCAGTTTTTCACCGTGCACCGAGAACAGCGCGAGATTAGTTTTGGTGCCGCCGATATCGCCGGCGAGGACGAGATCTCTATGGGCCATAGGCGATTTCTTCTTTTGCCTGCCTTGCGTAGTTGCGGCTGATTTTTCTTCGCTCACGGTTTACGCCAGCGCCGGCCGTCGCGTTGCATGAACTCGTCGGCTTCCTTCGGCCCCCACGAGCCGGCCTCATAGTTGGGAAAATTTCTCGGCTTGCTCAGATTCCAAACCTGAATAATCGGATCCACCAGCGACCAAGCCAACTCCACCCAATCATGGCGCGTGAACAATGTCGAATCGCCCTCGATGCAATCTTCCAGAAGCGTTTCGTACGCCTCGGGCGGGCTGTTGCCGAAAGATTCCTCGTAGTTAAAATCAAGGCTCAATGGGCGGATGACCATGTCGTGTCCTGGCGGTTTGACTTCGAAGGTCAAAGACACGCCTTCATCGGGCTGAATGCGCATGACCAGCACGTTGGGGTTGACGTCTTCGACGGCATGGGATTTGAACAGCAGCATTGGCGGGCGCTTAAACTGAATGGCGATTTCGGAGACGCGCTTGGCCAGATGCTTGCCCGAGCGCAGATAAAACGGCACGCCTTCCCAGCGCCAGTTGTCGATAAAGAACCGGATCGCCGCATAGGTGACGTTCGTGGAATTCTTCGCGACGCCAGGCTCTTGTCGATAGCCGACCATTTCCTCGACCGTCTATCCTGCCGGGCCCGTACTGGCCGCGCACCGCCGCGGCCGCGACTTCCTCCGACGCGACGGGACGAACCGACTTGAGCAGCTTGCCTTTCTCATCGCGCACCGAGTCGGCATCGAGCCCCACCGGCGGCTCCATCGCCGTCATGCAGAGGAGCTGCAGCAAATGGTTTTGAAACATGTCGCGCACCACGCCGGCTTGTTCGTAATAGCCACCGCGGTTTTCCACCCCCACGGTTTCGGCCGCGGTGATTTGCACGTGGTCGACGTAGCGCCGGTTCCAGATCGGCTCGAACACCGCGTTGGCGAAACGGAACACCATGATGTTCTGCACGGTTTCTTTGCCGAGGTAGTGATCGATCCGGTAAATTTGCCGCTCATCCAAGAATTCGTGAATGCGGCGATTGAGCTCGCGCGCAGTTTGCAAGTCGGTGCCGAACGGTTTCTCGATCACCACGCGGGCGCGCGGCTCACCATCGAGTTTCCTTAGGTGCCAAGCCCGCGCCGGCAATGCATTCGATCAATTTTTCATAGACGTCCGGCGGCGTGGCGAGATAGAAAACCCGCGCCGGCAACACCCGGCTGCCACGGTCGAACCCTTCGACGAACTCTTTTAACTTCTGAAAGCCATCGTGATCCTCGTAGCCGCCGCGCACGTAGTAAAGCGTTTTGGCGAACTGCTGCCAGACGTCGTCTTTCAACCCGGTGCGGGAAAACTCTTTGACCGCTTCGCGCATTTTGTCACGGAACGACTCATCGGTCATCTCGCTGCGCGCGTACCCGACCACGGCGAAGCGCTCCGGCAGCCGCTTTTCCAAAGCCAGATTGTAAAGCGCGGGAATCAGCTTTCGTTTGGTGAGATCGCCAGAAGCGCCGAAGATGGCCATCACGCAGCCATGCGGCTTTTTCACCTGGCTCAAACCGGCGGGGACATAATCGTGCGGATCGCTCGCCATCAGCCCTAGCCCTTTTTCACCGCGTGGCCGCCGAACTCGTTGCGCAGCGCGGCGATAACTTTGTTGGAAAATGCATCCTGCTGGCGCGACGCGTAGCGGGCGAAGAGTGAATGGGCTAAAACCGTCGCCGACACGCCCCGTTCGATCGCCTCGATGACCGTCCAGCGCCCTTCGCCGGAATCTTCGACGTAACCTTTGATCGAGTCGAGCTTGGGATCTTTTTCAAAAGCGCTCTCGCAGAGCTCCAATAACCAAGAGCGAACCACGCTGCCCTGATTCCACAGGTGAGAAATTTTTGCTAAATCGAGATCGAACTGAGAAGCTTTGAGCAACTCGAAGCCCTCGCCGTAGGCTTGCATCATGCCGTACTCGATGCCGTTGTGGATCATCTTGACGAAGTGGCCGGCGCCGTTCGGTCCGGCGTGGAGATAGCCATCCTTGGGCGCGAGAGTGAGAAAAATCGGTTCCAAACGGCCGACGATTTCTTTGTCGCCGCCGACCATCAGGCAGTAGCCGTTCTGCAAACCCCAAATGCCGCCGCTGGTGCCGGCATCGATGAAGTGCATGCCGTGAGCTTTCATTTTTTCGGCGCGCCGGATCGAATCTTTGTAGTTGGAGTTGCCGCCGTCGACGATGATATCGCCTTTGGTCAAGTTTGGCAGCAACTGATCCATCGTCTGATCCACCGGATCGCCCGACGGCACCATCAGCCAGATGGCCCGCGGCAGCGATAATTTTTTGACGAAGTCGGCGAGCGACACTGCGCCCGTGGCGCCCTTGTCAACGACCCGTTGGATCGCCTCGGCGCTGCGATCGTAAGTAACCACCTGATGGCCGCCGAGCACCAACCGCTCGGTCATGTTAGCACCCATCCGGCCGAGCCCGATCATGCCTAGTTCCATTGTAATTTCTCCTTCCCTGGAGAATTCGGACTATCCGCGTATCGAATCGATCAAGCGCGTCAAACCGCCGGCAACATCGCCGCCGAGATTGACTCTGAGCCCACGCCGCCGTCTTTGCTTCAGCGCGGTAAAATCGCCGATCGCCTGGGCCTGGATCAATGCGTCAAACGTATAGTTCGTCTCCGGTACAGTAAGATTATCGACGGGCACATCGACGATCTGTAGCACTAGCACCGAATTGGGGCCGCCTTTATGGAGCTGACCGGTGGAATGGAGGAAGCGTGGGCCGAAGCCCAAAGTCGTTGCGACCCCCAATCGGCTTTGAATGGTGGCGCAGAGCGCTTGCAGACTGCTTGAATTTTCCGCTGACGGCTCGATGTACGCCTGCACGACGACATAATCGCGCGCCTTTTTCTTGCCGAGCCAAGCGCTTACCGCTTGGCTCAGTACGGCGCTGTCCGCGGCGGCGATTTCATCCTTGAATTTCGTGCCGCTCGCGCCGCTTTCGCTCATCGCCTTCTTGGACAAGTCTTTGGCTAGTTGCACGTCGGGCTGGTTAAATGGATTGATAGCGAGCGCCGCGCCGGCCGCCGCCACGGCGAACTCCCAGCGGAAAAATTCTTGGCCGAGGTCATGCTTGTCGTTCACATCGATCTGCGCCACCGGATGACCGTTGGCCTCCAGCGCCGCCACTTGGCGGTCGAGCGTGTGATTTTCATCTCCGGCCAATCTGAGATAAACGAAGAAGCGGTCGCTGCCGTATTTTTCCGGCGCGCTGACACCCTCGTTGGCCACCGGCACGATGCCTTTTTTCTCCTTGCCCGTGCTCTCGGCGATCAATTGTTCGACCCAAGAAGGAAATGCCGCCAACGACGCCGAACAAATAAACGTCACCTTGTCGCGCTTGGCCAAAGTCAGCTCGCCCAAAGCGGCACCGAGTATCATGCCGGGATTGCTACTGTCAGCGGTCGCCGCGCCGCAGGCTGCGCTCATGCGCTGGGCGCGCGCCAGCACGGCGCCGATGTCGACGCCGATCAATGCCGCCGGCACCAAGCCGAATAGGGTCAAGGCGGAGTAGCGCCCGCCGACTTCTTCCGGCGTATTGAAAATAGCGCGAAAGTTTCGCTCCCTAGCGAGCTTTTCCAGGGCTGTATTCGGATCGGTGATGGCGACGAAGTGCGGGCCGGGATCGGCGCCGAGTTTTTTTAGTTTGTCCCAGAAGTAAAAGAAAAATGAATTGGTTTCTGTCGTCGTCCCCGACTTGCTCGACACCAGAAAGATCGTGCGCGCCAAATCGATCTCGCGCTCCACCGCCTTGACCGCCGCGGGATGCGTGCTATCGAGCACGCGTAACTTTGGATAGCCCGGCGCATTGTCAAAAGTTTCTTGAAACACTTCTGGCGCCAAGCTCGACCCGCCCATGCCGAGCAGCACGACATGTTTCATGCCGTCGGCTTTGACTTTGTCGGCGAAGGCAGCGAAGCGGCGTCACCTGTTTTGCCATCGTCTCCGGCAGTTCGAGCCAGCCCAAGCGATCGGTGAGTTCAGGCTGCGTATCCTTCGACCAAACGGTATGATCCTTATTCCAAATACGGCTGGCGACTTGCGCGTCCTGCCACTCCTTGAGCCGTTTTTCCACGCGCTTGCGGTATTTGCCGAGACGAAGCTCTTGGCGGTTCAACCTAACGCCAACCATGGCGCTGCGCTTTTTTTCCAACGCGCCCATCAGCTGATCGAAGGAAGCCGAGAACGCCGCTACGCCGTCAACTTGCAGTTTTTCCGTGATCGCATCGAGATTGATGCCAAGCTTCGCCAACTGGGCCAGGGCCGCGTCGGCTTCGTCAAAACCCGTTTTGACTGTCGCACCGGGAATCTTGCCGTGATCGCGAAAAGCGGTGATGGTATCGGGCGGCAACGTATTGACCGTTTCCGGGCCGATCAAGTTCTCGACATAAAGCACATCGGAGTAAGCCGGATTCTTGGTTCCCGTGCTCGCCCACAAAGGCCGCTGCACGCGCGCGCCACGGCTACGCAGCGCCGCGAACCCTTCGCCGTGAAAGATTTCCATGAAGCGGCGATAGACAACTTTGGAATTGGCGATGGCGATCTTGCCGGCGAGCGCTTTGGCTTCCGCGGTGCCGTTTTTTTCCAATTCCTTGTCGACCGCGGTGTCGACCCGGCTGACAAAGAACGACGCCACCGAGGCGACTTTGGCCGGCGTCGCGCACCGCTCCAAGCCTTTCACATAAGCGCGCGCCACCGCTTCGTAATGGCCCATGGAGAACATCAAGGTCACATTGATGCTCAGTCCGTCGGCGATCAGCTGTTCGATGGCGGGTATGCCGGCGCTCGTCGCCGGCACCTTGACCATCAAGTTGGGCCGGTTGACCGCCGCGCGCAGTCGCTTGGCTTCGTTGATCGTCCGTTGCGTATCGTGCGCCAAGTGCGGCGACACTTCGAGGCTCACGTAGCCGTCTTCACCGTTAGTGGCGTCGTAAACCGGACGCAGCACATCGGCCGCCATTTGAATGTCTTCGATGGCGAGCGGCTCGTAGAGTTTTTCGACCTCGGCGTTACCGTCGCGCGCCAGCATCTCACCCAGCGCGTCGTCGTAGTCGGTGCTGCCGGCGATCGCCTTTTCAAAAATCGTCGGGTTGCTGGTCACGCCGCGGATGCCGTCGTCGTCGACCATGCGCTTCAACTCGCCGCTGCGAATTAGATTTCGTCGAATGTAATCGAGCCAAATCGACTGGCCCTGTTCGCCAAGTTCTTTCAAAGGATTCATGTCATGTCTCCTTCAAGCGGTTTTGCCATAGCGCCGTTCCAATGCCTTAATCTTTTCGACGCGCCTTCGGTGGCGTTCTTCGCCGTTAAACTTCGCCGCCAGAAAATGGTCCACCAGCTCGCGCGCCATTTCAACGCCGATAACCCGCGCGCCGAGGACTAAGATATTCATGTCGTCATGTTCGACGCCCTGGCGCGCCGAATAAGTATCGTGACACAAGCCGGCGCGGATACCGGGAATCTTATTGGCCGACACCGACGCGCCGACGCCGCTGCCGCAGACCAATACGCCGCGTTCCGCCTGGCCGGCGCGCAGCACGCCGCTCACCGCTTCGGCAAAATCGGGATAATCCACGGCATCGTCGCTGTCGGTTCCCTTGTCGATAATCTCGTGTCCCTGCCGGCGCAAATCGGCGGCGATAGTCTGCTTCAAATCAAAGCCCGCATGGTCGGCGCCGATGACGATGCGCATGTCTATTTTCCTAAAATTGCGCTGGCGCGCTCGACCACGTGGCTCACGGTGAAGCCCAATTTTTCCATCACCACGTTTCCCGGCGCCGACGCGCCGAACCGGTCCACGGCGACCACGTCGCCGCCGTCGCCGACGTAGCGGTGCCACCCGAGTGGCAGCGCCGCTTCCACCGCTAGCCGCGCCCGCACCGATTTCGGTAATACCGCGTCGCGATAGGCTTGCGGCTGTTCATCGAATAATTCCCAACTCGGCATCGAAACGACCCGCGCTTGAATTTTTTGCTCGGCGAGTTTTTCTCGCGCGGCGACAACCAGAGACACTTCCGATCCCGTACCGATCAAGATGATGTCGGGTTTACCGCCCGGCGCGTCAGCCAAGACATATGCGCCCTTGCGCAATTGGTCGGCCGGCGCGAATTGGCTGCGGTCGAGCGTCGGCAAGTTTTGCCGGGTCAGCACCAAGGCCACCGGACAGGCGCGGTTTTCAATCGCGACCTGCCACGCCACCGCGGTTTCGTTGGCATCGCCGGGGCGAAGCACGATCAGGCGCGGTATGGCGCGCAGCGCCGCCAATTGCTCCACCGGTTGATGCGTCGGTCCGTCTTCGCCGACGCCGATGCTGTCGTGGGTAAAAACGTAAATCACGCCCAATCCCATCAGCGCCGCCAGCCGAATCGACGGGCGAAGATAATCGGAAAAAATCAAAAACGTCGAGGCGAATGGGATAATGCCGCCGTGCGCCGCCATGCCGTTGACCGCCGCGCCCATACCGTGCTCGCGCACGCCAAAATGCAAATTTCTTCCCCCATAGCTCCACTCGCCGCCCGCAGCGCCTTGCTTATCGGCGACTGGTCTTTGCGGGCTTTCGAAATCGCCGAGCTTGGGCAGCACCGTGAATGTCGACGGATTGAGATCGGCCGAACCGCCGATCAACGTCGGCAGCTTGGTGGCCAGCGCGGCGAGAACTTTTCCAGATGCGGCTCGGGTCGCGACACCTTTGGCGTCGGCGGGAAAACTTGGAATTGCCGCCTGCCAGTCGGCCGGCAATGCGCCGCTCATGATCTGCTCGAACTCTTTGGCAAGCTCGGGAAATTTCTCTGCGTACGCGCTGAAGCGTTCCTTCCAGCTCGCTTCGGATTTTTCGCCGTTGCCGACCGCCTCGCGAAAGTGTGCGAGCGCGTCATCGGGCAGAAAAAAAGCCGGCTCGGGCGGCCAACCGAGCTTTTCCTTGGTCGCTTTGACTTCCGCTTCGCCGAGCGGTGAGCCGTGCGCTTCGAAGCTATCTTGTTTTCCCGGTGAACCGTAACCGATGTGAGTGCGCAGTAAAACCAGCGAAGGCCGGGAGGTTTCTGCGCGCGCCACGCCGAGGGCGCGCTCGATCGCGGCGACGTCGTTGCCGTCCTCGACAGTTTCCGTGTGCCAGCCATATGCCTCGAAGCGTTTTGCGCAATCTTCCGTGAAGCTCAGATCGGCGGCGCCCGCCAGGGAAATCCGATTGTTGTCGTAGAGATAAATCAACTTGCCCAATTTCAGATGGCCGGCGAAGCTCGCCGCTTCCGCGGCCACGCCTTCCATCAAGTCGCCGTCGCTGACGATGGCATAGGTGAAGTGATTGACGACGTCGAAATCGGCTCGATTGTAGCGCGCCGCTAAGTGAGCTTCGGCGATCGCGATGCCGACGCCGTTGCCGAAGCCTTGTCCGAGCGGACCGGTTGTTGTCTCCACGCCGGGCGTATGGCCGCGCTCAGGATGGCCGGGAGTGCGGCTGCCCCATTGGCGAAACTGTTTGATCTCGTCAAGCGCCAGGTCGTAGCCGGTCAGAAAAAGCATGCTATAAAGCAGCATCGAGCCGTGACCCGCTGAAAGGACGAATCGATCGCGATCCGGCCAGGACGGGTTGCGCGGATTGTGCTTAAGAAAGCGCGTCCACAAAACATACGCGGCCGGCGCGAGACCCATGGGCGCGCCCGGATGCCCTGAGTTGGCTTTCTGGACAGCGTCTATCGACAGCGTTCTGATCGTATTGATGCACAGCGTCTCAAGCGGCTCCTTCGCCATCCCGTCCTCCACTTACTTTCTTAAAGATCGATATTCCGAACCAGACGTTTACGTGGTTTATCATATTGCATTCATGCCGCCATGATAAGGCCCGCCCCCGGCGCTGCGCTCGCAGCATCGCCAAAAATATTTTTTTTAATGGTTCATTAACACAGCGCCCAACTTTTTAGCGCAGTTATTCGGTATTTTTATTTTTTCGTTTCGCCTTTGCTTTCCGCGCCGGCGCCGGAGCCATCGCGCAGGCCGGAGCCCGGCAATCCCGGCCAATCATGCTCGTTGGCGCCGAGCGCGCGGTTGAGATTGAACGCGGCGCTGATCAGCGCCAAATGGGTCAGCGCTTGGGGGAAATTGCCCAAAGTCTCGCCGCAGGGACCGGTTTCTTCGCCGTAAAGACCGAGGTGATTGGCGTAGCCCAACATGCTCTCGAAAATCAACCGCGCCTGTTCGAGCTGCCGTTCTATCGGTGCGTCCCGCCCGCGTCATCGCTTCGACGAGCCAAAAGGTGCACATATTGAACGTGCCCTCGTCCCCTTCCAGGCCATCGATCTTTCTTTTTGAATGGTAGCGATAGACGAGGCTATTCGACATCAAGCCGCCGCTGGCGAGCGGGCGCACGGCCGCCTCGATCGTGCGCAGCATCGACGGATCGGTGGGTGAAACAAAAAAGACCAAAGGCATCAACAAATTGGCGGCGTCTAGGGATTCGCTGCCGTAGTATTGCGTGAAACTTTGCAGCTTTTCACTCCAGCCTTTGGTCAAAATCTCCTCATAAATCGCGTCGCGATTCTTGAGCCAGACATTGCGATCAGCCGGAAACGAGCGCTTTTCCGCAAGCCGCAACCCGCGATCGAGCGCCACCCAAGACATCAGTTTTGAATAAACAAAATCCTGCGGCTCGCCGCGTACTTCCCAAATGCCGAAGTCTTTGGTCTGCCAATTCTTGCAGACCCAATTGAGCATCCGCCGGGTTTCTTTCCACAGCGCGTGTGAAATCGGCGTGCCGTATTTGTTGTAAAGATAGATCGAATCCAGCAGTTCGCCGTAAATATCGATCTGATGCTGATTGTAAGCGCCGTTGCCGATGCGCACCGGCCGCGAGCCGCGATAACCTTCCAGGTGATCCAGAGTCTCCTCTTGCAGATCGTGACGGCCGTCGACGCCGTACATGATCTGCAGCGAACCATCGGGTTCCAATTCGTGCGTGCGCGCTTCGAGCCAATCGATAAACCGGGCGGCCTCCTGAGTGAAGCCGATGCGCATGAGCGCATAAAGAGTGAAAGCCGCATCGCGGATCCACGTATACCGATAGTCCCAATTGCGCCCGCCGCCGATGTTTTCCGGCAAGCTGCACGTGGGCGCCGCGATAATCGCGCCGGTCGGTTCGTAGGTGAGCAACTTGAGAACCAGCGCCGAGCGCTGAACGGTCTCGCGCCAGCGCCCCACGTAGCTGCACTTTGAAATCCAGCGCCGCCAGTACTCAACCGTGCCTTCGAACAGACGCTCAGTTTCGCCGTCGGTCAACCCCTCGCCGCAATCGGTATCCGAACTCACTTGATGCAGCAGGAACGTTGCGGTCTCGTTCTCTTTAAGGACAAACTCGGCGCAAACCGAATGGGCATCGAAAATCTTGAGGGGCACTTTAGTCGCCAAAGCGAGGCTTAAGCTCGGCGAGTGAAATACCACGCCTTCACGATAAGGTTTAACCCGGTGGTCGTCTCGAGCATAATTGAATGCCGGCTGGCATAGCATGCGAAAAGCCAGGCTGCCGCGCACGACACGGACCCGACGAATCAGTTGGTGCTGGCCATGCCAGCGGTCCGGTTCGTCCACCGGCATGAAATCGGCGATTTCGCCGACGCCATCGGGGGAGAGAAAGCGCGTAATGAGAACATTTGTATCCGGCCAGTAGACCTGCTTGTAAGTCGCATTTTCCGCCAAAGGGCAGATCTTGAACCGTCCGCCCTTGTGGTCGTCAAGGATGGCGCCAAACACACTCGGAGAATCGAAACTCGGGAAACAGAGCCAATCGATGGAACCATCCGTTCCGACCAAAGCCGCGGTATGCAGATCGCCAATCAGTCCGTAGTTTTGAATCGGTTGATAAGCCACAGGGTCTCCGCGAGTCTAGTTGCAAATAACCCGAGCGCCGAAAGCAGCGCATCGCCCGGCCATTTTTCGTACCGATGATCTCTAAATAAAGATCGAATATTACCGGACAAAGTACAACCTCGGTGGAAAAAAATGATTCGCAAAGTTGCCGCGCCAGTGCATCCGCTGTTTTGATCCCGATTTGCCGCGCGCGGGAACTACAACGGTTTTGTTTTCTCGCGCCGACGGCGCCGGCCGAGACGGCGAAGAAATTCGAGAGTATTTTTCATTGAAACATTGTGCGCATCGTCCACTCGGGTCATCAGAGTCTGCAGGTCAGCGGGCGTGTCGACGTCGAACCAGCTCGGCAATTGGCGCGTTTCGATACCCCGATCCGCGAGCCTGGTGACTGTCTGGGTGAAAACCTGGTCGTGGCTCCAGGTCATATTCTCGAACATGGCGGGCATCGGACAATTGAGCCCAACCAAGTAGTAACCGCCATCGCGGCTTGGCCCCAAAACCACCCGCGGCTGGGGACCGTCAAGATAGTCATAGGCCTGAGCAAAATAATCCAATGGTATAGGCGGCAAGTCGGCGCCGATGAGGACGACGTTTTTATATTCTTTGGCAAACAGCACTGAGAAAATATTGTGCATGCGCATGCCGAGATCGCCCTCGCTCTGGGGAAAACACTGGAACGGCGCGGGCGCCAACCGTTGCACCAGCGCTTCTTGTTGGGGCGGTGTAAAGGCGACGTAGAGATCGGCGCTTTCCAGCGCGCGCAGATGATGTAATTGGTCCAGCAATAAAGCACACGCCAAATCCGCCGCCTCCGCGGCGGATAAAAGTGGCTGCAAACGCGTCTTGACGGTCCCGGCAATCGGCGCCTTGGTCATAACGGCGAGCGCATTAGCGCGTGTCGGCATAGAATTGTTTCAAGCGCGCCGGTGAAACGCCGACGAGATAGAGCAATTTTATTATCCACATTCTGAAAATGGTCCGCCAAACTCCGTCCACTTCCCAGCGCCGTGCCGAAGTCACCACGCGGCTACGCAAGCAGGCCACTTCACCGAGACGTTTCAGCGTCCGGCAAAAAGCGACGTCCTCCAGCAATGGCATATCAGGAAAACCGCGTATGCGCTCGAAAACTTGGCGGCGCACGAACAGCGCCTGGTCGCCGGTGGCGACTTTGGAAATCCGCGAACGGTAACTGATCAGGCGGCCCACCAGCGGCAGCAACCAATGTGCGCCGGCGAGTTCGACATCGAAGCGGCCGCCGAGATAGCGCGGCTCGCCGAGCGCCGCTTTGATGTCGTTCAGGGCCGAAGCCGGCAAACGCGTGTCGGCGTGAAGAAATAGCAAAACATCACCGCTCGCCTCGCTGGCGCCGCGATTCATCTGCCGTCCTCGGCCGCGGTCCGAGGAAATAACTTTTACCTGGAATTGTCCGGCCAGTTCGCGCGTCCGATCCGCACTGCCGCCGTCGACGATAATAATTTCGTAGGGCGCCAGCGTCACCAACGCTTCCAATGTCGTTGCGATGGTTTTCTCCTCGTTGAGAACTGGAACGATAACCGAGATGTTCATCGGCGGCTTTTACGACCAGAGCAGCGATGGAATTCCGCTTTGAACCAAATGGGCGAATCAAAATCAACGCGGTTATGTAATCCGCGAACTTCCGTAAATGTGCGTTACGGCTTGGTCTCGACACCATTCAAGCGCCAGTCATAATCATGCACCAAGCCGCCCTGGTATTTTTCCAGCGCGCCGGCCAGCATCGGCTCCGCGTATTCTTGCCAGTGTTCCATCAGATCCGCCGCGCCGTGGCCGAAGTCTTCCTGAAACCACACGTAGATGCTCGACACCTGAAGTTTACCCTTTTGGAGCGACACGCCGCGCGGATGATTGATGAACTCGCGCGCGCCTTTTTCCAACAGCGCCTCGCAGTTGTCAGCGTTGTAAGCCCGCGGCTGAAGATTCGGACAGCCGAGGCTGGCGCAATTGAGCGCATAATGAATTCGATTGTCACGCCAGATCGGTCTGAGAATCCGGTGTTCGATGTCGTCGAGAGAAAGCTTCTCCCCTTCGATCGTCAGCAACTTCGCGCCCCAGGGTCCGCGCGCCAACAAGCCGGGAGAAATATTGATGTCGCGAATCGATGCCACGGGAAAACGGGAAATGATCAGATCGACGGTGAAGGCATTGTATAGATTGATCCAGTAGGCCTTTTGCTCGTCGCGGTTGTAGTTTGAAATCGCCAGCGCTTGGAGCGCCTGCAGATAACTCTTCAAAGATTTTTGATCCTCCGGGCTGACACCGTTATAACGCACCCGGTTAACTCCCGAAGGATGCGGCGCGACAACGTTCTGCTTAAGAAAACTTTCCCACACGCTATGATCAATTTGCTGCCGGCTATTTGGATCATGTTTCTGCCATCGCGGCCAAAGCTCCGCCTTCGACGCGGCCTGTGCCCAATCAGCGCCGACTAGCATCGTAATTACGACAATCGCCCGAGTAAAAATTCGCCCCACGAAATCCTTCTCTTTACTCCTCACCGTCTTCTCATCTGCGCCATGCCAACCACTTGGCAAAAACCCGCTTTACCGTCGGCGTCAACTTGGTGCGCATGTAAGCGTCGCCGATTTTGCGCAACACCTCAGCCTGGGTCGGATAGGAATGAATCGTCGACGACAATACCCCGACCGTCTGTTTCGCCGTGATCGCCAGCGTCAACTCGCCGAGCATCTCGCCGGCATGGCGCGCCACGATGGTGCCGCCAAGAATCTTACCAGTTTTCTTGTCGTAGTGAACGCGCGCGAAACCTGCCGCTTCGCCGTCGAGTACCGCCCGGTCAACATCGCCGAGCGATTGCATGAGCGTCGCCACTTCATAGCCGGCGCTCTGCGCGCCTTTTTCATAATAGCCGACGTGAGCGATCTCCGGGTCAGTGTAGGTGCACCACGGCATGACTAGATCGGTCACTTTGCGTCGCGCCATAAATAGCGCGTTGGCAATTACGATGCGCGCCATGGCGTCGGCGGCATGGGTAAATTGAAAGCGCGAGCAGATATCGCCGGCGGCGAATATTCGCGCATTGGACGTGCGCAGCCGCTCGTCAACCTCGACGCCGCGTAGGTTGTAGCGGACGCCCGCCGCATCGAGGCCGAGATTCTCCAAGTTGGGCGTACGGCCGACCGAAACCAGAATCGCATCGCAAGCGAGGCTCGTCGAATCGTCGCCGACGGTGAAGACCAAACTCTTAGCGCCGTTGTGATTTGCCGCGCGCTGAATCTTGGCGCTGGTAACTATCTTTACGCCGTCCGCTTCAATCTGCTGGCGCACGATCGCTGCGGCGTCGCGATCTTCCTTGGGAAGAATCGCTGTGCCGTCGGTTAACAACGTGACCGAGCTGCCCAAGCGCTGGAAACTCTGCGCCAGCTCGCAGCCGATGGGCCCGGCGCCGATCACGGCCAATCGGCGCGGCAGTTGGGTCAAAGTGAATATCGTTTCATTGGTATAAAAACCGGTTTCCTTAAGACCCAGAATGGCCGGCTCAGCCGCGCGCGCGCCGGCGGCGATGACGGCGCGATCGAACTCCAGCCGTTTACCGTCGACTTCGACGGCATGCTGACTGACGAATCGACCGTCGCCGATAAACACGTCGACGCCGAGGTTAGTGAAACGCTCGACCGAATCATGGTGGCTGATGCCGGCGCGCAGTTTGCGCATGCGCTCCATCGCCGCAGCAAAGCCGATCTGGGGCTGAGTGACATGCTGAATGCCAAATTCAGCGCCGTTGCGCGCGTCATGGGCCGCGCGCGCGGCGCGAATGATGCCCTTCGAAGGCACGCAGCCGACGTTGAGGCAATCGCCGCCCATCAAATTGCGTTCGATCAATGCGACCCGGGCGCCAAGTCCCGCGGCGCCCGCGGCGCTCACCAATCCCGCAGTGCCGCCGCCGATGACGACTAAATTATATTTTCGCGCCGGCAACGGATTCATTCGTTTTGCGGGGTGACAGTTCTCAATCAGTTGCTTGTCATGTGGGTCGTCGACTAACATCATCTTATCGAACGTCGTCGGCCGGTGATGGGCGTCCAAGCGCGCCACGCCAGTGGCGATGCTGCCTTCTTGCTCGTGTTCCGCTTGGCGCAACGCTTTGCGCGCAATGCGCGTGACGATCACGACCACCGCGACCGTGGCGAGCAAGCCGACGTATTTGAGAATCTGCTGATAGAAACCGACCGAGGCGGCGGCCTCTCCGGCGATGGCGTCGCGCGCTGCCGCGCCGATGTAAACGAAGAGTAAAGTCGCCGGCAACATGCCGAGCAGATTCGCCAGAGCGTAGGCGCCGGTGCGCACCGCCGTGACGCCGAGAAGATAATTCAACAGCACAAAGGGAAAGACCGGGCTCAAGCGCGTGAGCAGAACCATCTTGAAGCCCTGCTGGCCAACGGCTTGATCCAGAGAATGAAATTTCGCATTGCCAGCGGCCCAGCTCATGACCTTTTCGCGCAGAAAACTGCGCGCCAATAAAAATGAGCAGAGCGCGCCCAAATTGGCGCCCAAAACAACGACAATAAAGCCTGTTTGCAAGCCGAACAGAGTGCCCGAACCTATGGTAAGAGCGCTGCCGGGAACCAATAGAACCGTGCAGAGAATATAAGTTAACACGACGACGACTGGCCCGATGGCGCCGAGAGATTGCACATAGCCTTCGAACTGCATGAACCAGGCGCGCACCGGCAAAAAGAGGAATCCGACGACCAACGCCACCAGCAGCAACACAATCAGAACAATTTTGCCTCTTGTCATGATTGTCGTTGGATGCAAGACGCCTTTGTTGGGTTGCGTGGTCGTTGGCGCAGTATGTCTTATGGGACTGCCGAATATTCTGAAATCAGCGTGCCGCCGCAGCTGCTGCCGGCACCGGCGGTGCACGCGTAACAGTGGTTGCCGACCGTAATGGCCGGTTCGGCAAGCTGATCGAGCGTCAGTGATGAAATGTGCAAGCGTTTGCCGTCGCCGTTGGCAATCGGCAAATCGAGCATCTGATTGAAGTCACAATCATAAACCCAACCGTCCCAACCGATGCTGATTAGATTGCGGCACATCACTTGGTCGACCGTGCCGGGGTTGAAGTTGGTTTCGAGCAATTCCATATACGGGTCGTACTCACCACGCAGCTTGAGATGAGTGGCGTAGCGGGTGATCGGCATGTTGGTGAGGCAGAACAGATGATTGAATTCGATACTAAATTGTTCGCGCAAGATTCGTTTGTAGTCCTGCTCCAGCTTCTCCTGCGGCGGCGGCAAGTGCGGACCGACCGGATTGTAGACAAGATTCATCGTCAAGCCGCTCCCCGGTTTGCCGTAGCCGAGTTCATTGAAGATCTGCAGCGCGCGAATGCTGCCGTCAAACGTCCCTTTGCCGCGCTGCTTATCGACGTTCTCGATCGAATAACAAGGCAACGAGCAAACCAGCTCGACTCCATGGCGACGAAAAAACTCCGGTAGATAGTCTTTACCTGGCTCGAAGATAACCGTCAGATTGCAGCGATCCATCACATGCCGTCCAAGTTGGCGCGCTGATTCAACCAAGTAATCGAAGTCGTCATGTAACTCCGGCGCGCCGCCGGTAATATCGAGTGTCGGAATGCTAGTGTTGGCAAGCAAGCGCAGCACCGCGTCGACGTTTTCCCGGCTCATCATTTCCGTGCGCGTCGGTCCGGCCTCGACATGGCAGTGAATGCAAGCCAGATTGCAGTAGCGCCCCAAATTGACCTGCAGCACGTCGACGGCCCGGCGCCGAAGACCGGCGCCGTTGAGCCTCAGTTTCTCGACAAACGGCTGCATGACGATCTATGAGAATCGCGAGCCGTTGACGTGTGAAATGTCGCCGGCCCTGCTCCGATAATTTTCAATTATCAATTTTCCATTGTCCATTATTTCAAGTGCAGCAATTCGAATCCGGCCCGCACACGGCGCCGGAAAGCTTCGTGACGTTGTACTCCAACCCCTTGGTCTCGCGCGGATGGCGTTTGTGATCGCGCGAGCAATCGAAAACTCCGGCGTTCTCCAGGCGCACTTCTTCGCGCGGCGGCATGAGAATGAACTGCCCCGCGTAAGGCGGCCGCGCGTAGAGGTTGAAAGTCTTGGCGCACACCGCCGTGCGCGCGCCGCGCTCCAACGTGTGGCCGTCGTCATCGACCACTTGCTTCCAAGGCCCGCGGTAGATCACCGCATGGTTGCGCTCCATGCATGGCCCTTCTTTTCCTTTATAAGCCGTCACCGTCACGGCGCGGAACTCGATGCCTTCGACGGTCTGATAAGCTTCCGTGCGCAGCTCTTCGATCTGGATGCCGTGAAATTTCGCGTCCTCGAAGGCGCGCAAAAACTCTTCTTCCTGAAACGCGCCGGAAACGCAGGCGCTCCACAGATCGGGATCTTTGGCCAAATGCTCGGGCACTGTTTCATCGCTGACGATATCGGAAATGGCAATCCGCCCGCCGCGCTTGAGCACGCGATACATCTCGGTAAACAGCTGCGTCTTGTCTTCCGGGCGCACCAGATTGAGCACGCAGTTGGACACAATCACATCGATCGACTCATCGGCGATGAGCGGCTGCTCTCGGCAAGTCTTCGCTTCAAATTCATGGAGCTTGGCCAGTTCGGCCACGGACCGTACCGGATTAGTTTGCAGATAGTCATCGACCAAGTCGAGATTGGTTTGCAAATCCTGAACTTTGCCGCGCCGAAATTCGACATTGTGATAACCGAGTTTATCGCCGATCGATTTTTGGTACTTGCGCGCCAGCGCCAGCATCGGCGGATTGAAATCGACGCCTATTACTTTGCCGTTTGCGCCGACGATCTGCGCAATAATGTAGCAAGCCTTACCGCTGCCGGAACCGAGATCGAGAACGGTTTCGCCCGCGCCGATATAGCGCGACGGATCGCCGCAGCCGTAGTCTTTTTCAATGATCTCCTCCGGGATGACCTCCAACAACGCCTTGTCGTAGCTCACCGGTAGACATAAACAAGCTTCGACTTCTTGAGCGGCGTTGCCGTATCGCTCTAAGACGGCCGATTCAAGGTTGGTAACGTGTCCAGCGGCGTTTGGAATCTCCATTTCCATAAACCCTCCCACGATTCAGTGCTAACCCGTTCGATGCTGAGGAGATCATCTTCGTAGAACCGGTGCAAGACAAAAAATCGGCACACCGAGAGCGCTGCTCCGATTCGGTGCTTTCCGAACCAATAAAGTTGCGGAAAAGTTCCGCGCGGTTTGACTTAAACGTGCCGAGGCTGAGGCGGCACGGCTCACCTTTCACTGTTTCAAGCCGGCTCGTCCGCCATCATCAAGTAGGCTTCGATGAACTGATCGATGTCGCCGTCGAGTACCGCGTCGGCGTTGCCGACTTCGACGTTGGTGCGGTGGTCCTTGACCAGGCGATAGGGAGCGAGCACATAGGAGCGGATTTGGCTGCCCCAAGCGATGTCTTTCTTGGTTTTGTGGTAGGACTCCATCTTTTCTTTTTGCTTCACCAATTCCAATTCGTAGAGCCGCGATTTGAGAATCTTCATCGCCATAGCGCGGTTTTTGTGCTGCGACCGTTGGTTTTGACACGCCACGACAATATTGGTCGGCAGATGGGTCAAACGCACTGCTGAGTCGGTCTTGTTCACATGCTGGCCGCCGGCGCCGCTCGATCGGTAAGTATCAACGCGCAGATCGTCATCGTTGATTTCGATTTTGATATCGTCGTCGACCTCAGGATAAACAAACACGGAAGCGAATGAAGTGTGACGGCGGGAGTTGGCATCGAACGGCGAGATTCGCACCAAGCGGTGAATACCGGCTTCGGCTTTGAGGTAGCCGAAGGCATAGTCGCCGGTGACGTTGAAGGTAACGCTTTTAACTCCCGCTTCTTCGCCCGGCTGATAGTCGAGAATCTCTTTGCGAAAACCGCGTCGGTCGCACCAGCGCAGATACATGCGCAAAAGAATTTCCGCCCAATCCTGCGCCTCAGTGCCGCCGGCGCCGGGGTGAAGCGTGACTATGGCATTGCGCCGGTCATCGGGCTCACCGAGCAGCTGCGTCAGTTCGGTCTGCGCCATCTCCTTGGTGACCGCGTCGACCTTGCTGGCCGCTTCGCTGAGCGCCTCGTCGCTCTTCTCGTCTTTGGCGACGTCGAGAAAAAATCTCGCCTCCGCAAGATCGGCTTGATGTTTCTCCCAACTGGCGAGAACGCTTTTGAGGGTAGACTGTTCTTTGAGTACGCTTTGCGCCTTGTCGGCGTCGTTCCAAAAATCCGACTGAGCGGTGGCTTGGTTCAGTTCCGCAACGCGCTTCTGCTTGGCGTCGACGTCAAAGTCGCCTCCGCAGTAGCTCAAGCCGCTCTTCGAGGTGGGTAAGTTGTTCTGAAGTTTCTTCTAACATCGTGGCTCAATTCCGAATTCTCACTAGTGAATTCTTACTTTCAATCCCTGACTGCCGATGTTTCGATTATACCTTCAATAGGCCGCGCTCACAAAGGCGCGCGTGAAGTTTTCGTTCCAGGGCGAACATGACCTTGGCCTGACGCTCGGAACGCTCGTGGTCGTAGCCCAGCAAGTGGAGAATGCCATGAATCAATAACGTCACCATCTCGCTTTTGAGGGTTTTCTTGCGCGCTTTTGCCTGGCGCCGCGCCTGTTCGACGGAAATAATCACGTCGCCGAGTATGATCGGACTCGCCTTCGGTTGATCGGCGACGAAGAATGACAGCACATCTGTAGTCTGATTTTTCTTTCGATACTTGGCATTGAGCGGGCGCATTTCCTTATCGCCGACCAACGCCACACTCAATTCGGCGCCCTGCTGATTGAGTAGCGCCAAAAGCTCGCGAGCGATGTTGCGCAGCACTGCCGTGGGATACTTCCTCCCGGCGCCACGCCGGGCGAACTCAACAGGCATGACTTAAAGGTAGCGCGTACAACTCGAAGGTTCGAGACAACGATCAGCTCAGCGGACGTTGAATATCTGCTGATAGCTCGCTATCACCTCGTTTAGATTTGGACCCAGCGAGGCAGGATTGACAAAAACAAATTCCTTTTTGTACAACTCTTGATAGCGTGGGATTTGTTTTATGCCCTTGCGTAGCGTCATGCGTGGAATTTGCTGCGCCATAAATGTCTGACCTTCTTCCGACATCAGCCAATCTGCGAACAATATCGCCCCGTGCGGATGCGAGGCGCGCCGCATAATCGCCAGTGAGCTCGGCTCAGCAGGATAGGGATCGAGAATCCGATAATCGATCGGTGCGCCTTTTTCCTTGAGTTCCGTTACCCGCCGGCCACGCGCGGCGATGACCATCGCTGATTCACCTCCCAGCATCAGTTGCACTCTCATCACACTGCTCGATCCCGGAAAATGCAGTTGCTGTTTGGCCAGCCCCTTCATGAACTCAAGCCCCTTGGCTTTCCCCATACCGTCTAACATAGTTGAGAACCAGGCGTGCTCATCGGTACCGAAATTCATCTTGCCTTTCCATTTGGGCAGGAGCAGATCCTGATAGCTTTTGGGCGCCTCCTCCTGCGTGACTTGCTTGGTGTTAAAGGCCAACACGATTGGCGTCACTTCGAAGGACGACCAGAAGCCTTGCGGATCGTAGGCGCCGCTGGGAAAAGCCTTGAGCTCGGGCGAGAGGTACGATGTCGAGTAATTTTTCTGTTTTAGCTCCCACATCTCTACCGGCGAAGCGGTAACGATATCGACGGCATAGCGGCCCGCGCGCGCTTCCGTGTCGATTTTATTCATGATCGAAGATTGCGCCAGCCGGTAAGCATTGACCTTCACGCCCGGAGCGGATTTTTCGAAAGCCGCCACGACCCTTGGGAAGTCGGTCAAACTCATCGACGTGTACCAGGCCAGTTGGCCTTCTTTTTTTGCGCCTTCTTCCAGTGCCGCCTTGCGCTGGGCCGGAGCTAAACTGCGAACGGTCTTGATCACCTCTTCAACGGTGGCCGCATGTGCGAACGGAGCGAAGCCGATGGCAAGCCATGCCACGCCTATGACAGCAAAGAGTTTCTGCATTGCGAGGGATTCCTTTCTGTTTTCCTCTAGCACCACACCGACGTACGGTCAAGGTGAGGTCTCGACGCGAAACGGCAATGGGCGCTCATTGGATTAATTGACTTGGGAAAGTCGATTTGCTACTAGAATTGAAGTCTGAATCTAGGAGGATGAGATGACCTACATTATTGCTGAGCCTTGCATTGGCACCAAAGATACTGCTTGCGTGGACGTTTGCCCGGTCGATTGCATTCACCCGACCAAAAACGAAGCTGAGGAATTCGAGAAAGAAACGAAGCTCTATATCGATCCTGAAGAATGCATCGACTGTGGCGCTTGCGAGCCAGTCTGCCCGGTGGAGGCGATCTTCGAAGAAGCAGCGACTCCGGACAAGTGGAAGCACTTCATCCAAATCGACGCCGACTGGTTTAAAGCCAAGAAGGGCTAAATCTTAACCGATTCTTTTGTCGACCAAGTAAAAATGGCTGAAGCATCGTCTCAGCCATTTTTTTGGGCGACGAGGGTTTCCGTGTGCGATTAGAGCTCAAGGCACTCCGACAGCGATCAGAATCACACCATTACTTTTGCCCCCGTTTCCGTCAGCGATCTGAAAGACAAACCCGTCGGTTCGATTGGTAAAGCCCAAAGGTGGCGTGTACTCGACAGTCGAACCATTCAAACTGAGCGACCCACCACGGTTCGAGGCGGCATGCGGCAGCCGATAGGTTAACGGATCGTTGTCAGCATCGAGAGCAAGTCCCGCCAAATCGATCGTTACAGGCGTATCCGTGGCCGTCGAGGCTAAATGAGGCGCGTTGGCTAGCAGCGTGGGATTGCTATTTCCCGGCGCGTCTTTACTTTGCTTTTTTAAGAAATATTCCATTCGGTCGGTGATCTTCTGGACCGCGCTCCTTTCGATACCCAGAAAGCCATGAAACGTCGTGGCGTTGCAAGGGTCGGCGTCGACCACGAAGCCGCCGTCGACGCTATTGAAAAATGCCTCGACGCCAGCCGCGTGAAAGTCATTGTGCAAATTTTTGGAATTGGCTGCTGTTGATACGGAACAGGCGTCTTGCGAGTGAGCAAGCACGTGAACGGGGACGGTCACGAAGCTCGGCACAAGTCGCAGGTGCGGCGAATCTGAGCCTACCCAGAGTCCATCGTTCGCCGAATTTACCGGGCTCGAAAGCAGGCTGCCGATACCCAAGCTATTCTGCGCGATGACGGACAACGCGCCGCGGCTGGTTCCGGCGAGAAACACATCCAATGGACTCGCATTGTAGAGTGTGTTGACCTCCAGCAAGACTGCGACGATGTCATTGGCATGGCGCGGCGAGACCCGATACTGATCGTAGGCATCGCTAGGGATAGGTTGTGGCCGGTCGATCGTAACCGTCAGAAAGCCCGCGTCGGCAAACAGCTGAGCACTGCGGACAAGAAAGTTATTGCCCGCGTTTGTCACTGCGCCAGCGGCGTCGTTGCCCGCGATGCCGGTATCGCCGTTACCGCCAGCGAAAAGCACCACGGTAGCTTTTGGCGCTCCTAATGGAAGATGCACCATATATTCCACGGTAATATCGAGCGTCGTCCCAGTGGAATTATTGCGTTGGCGCGAGTTGACGATGCCGTAGATTCCACAGGGCGCCGATCGAATGATGTTGTTGGCATCCTGGCTATTGGTGATGCACTCGGCCAATGAAACCGCCAACGCCGGCGTGACGGCATAAGCGATGGTGAAAAAAATCGCCAGCGAAATACAAGCGACCCTAAGAGTTTTTTTCATATCAGACTCCTTTACACCGTGATCGTATACAAGCTCCGCGCTGACTGGCAAACGACGAAAGCGCTTTCGGTAAGATTACGAGCCGATTCGCGCCGATGTTGTTGTTTCGTCTACCCAGTAACAACGGTACACTTCGCTTGACTCGTCGCTCGCCTTTGGTATACGCAGACTTAAACTTCACGCTGTCGAAACCGCTTAAGGAGTCACGCGATGGTGCTTGTTCTCAAGAACGACCAGATGGAAAACTTGCTGCCTATGTCTGAGGAAATCGAAGCCATCGAGCACGCCTTTCTCGAACTCGGTCAGGGTAAGGCAATGAACGCGCCGCGCGCGCGGTTGCGTACGCCGTGGAAGGAAGAGGGCGGCCAATACTATTTTAACAACATTATGGGACTAGTGCCGGGCATGAAGTCGATGGCGCTACGCATTGATTCGAGTTTTTCAAAGGAAATCCAGGTCGACGGCAGTAAACGGCGCGTTTATCCCGGTGATTTCATCGGTCTGGTCATGCTCTTCGATATGGATACCTGTAACATTCTCGCGATCATGGACGATCACTTCATCTCGACCATGCGCGTCGGCGCCACCAGCGCGGTGGCCAGCAAATATCTCGCGCGCCAAGACGCCAAAGTCATGGCGCTCCTCGGCGCCGGTGAGCAGGCCAAAACCCAAGTGACCGCACACGCCTGCGTGCGCCAGCTGTCCAAAGTCAAAGTCTTCAGCCCGACTAAAGCCAACCGCGAAAGATTCGCCAAAGAGATGAGCGCGCAAACCGGCATCGAAATCGTGCCGGTGAGCTCAGCTGAAGAAGCGGTCCGCGGCAGCGACATCGTCACCGCGGCAACCAACACCGTCGATCCGGTCATTCAAGGCAAATGGGTTGAACCCGGCATGCATTTGAATAGTATTGTCGGCGGCGACGGTTTCCTGCCGCGCAAAGAGCTGGACGACGACGCGGTGATCAAGGCCAACCTCATCGTCGTCGGTTACAAGCCGCAAATCTTTCTCGACAAACAGGCGGAATTTCACGACCGCCTCCAACGTGGCATAGTCAAAGCCGAAGATCTGCACGAGCTAGGCGAATTGCTCAACGGCGAATGTCGCGCACGCCAAGACGACCGCGAAATCACCTTCTTCAAAAACAACACCGGCATGGGCATCCAATTCGCCGCCACGGCGAGAAAGATGTACGAGAAAGCCAAAGAAAAAGGCATTGGCGCGGAACTGCCGCTCGACTTGTTCATGACTAAGCGCGGCGATAAATTGTTCTCGCCGTAACACAAAACCGTAAAGTGTTGATGGTCAGTGGTCGGGTTACTGATCGGACGCTTTACCCCTTACCGATTCATAGGAGAAGCGATCATGCGCGAATGGGAAGCGTTCGTTCCAGAAGAGGAAAGAAAAATCTACGAGAAGGCCGGCTATAAAGGCAAAGAAAAGTTTGGCGTCAATCCGGCGCTGATCATCATCGATGTTATCACCGGTTTCACCGGCACCAAGCCGATGCCGGTGATGGAAGCGATCGATGAATTTCCCACCAGCTGCGGCCAGGTTGCCTGGGACGCGCTGCCGAAGATTAAAGCATTGCTGCACGCTTGCCGCGACGCGGCGATTCCAGTGATTTATTCCACCAGCGACCCCGACTTCAAAGCCGCCTTCGGCAATGCCACCAAACGCAGCGTCGATAAAACCGACTTCGAAAAGCTCGCCGTCGAATTTCCCGCGATGATCAAACCCAACGACGACGAGTTCATCGTCCGCAAGGCGAGAGCCAGCGCCTTCTTCGGCACCCATTTAATCACTTATCTCGTGCGCAAAAACATCGACTGCCTGCTCATCGCCGGCACCAGCACCTGCGGCTGCGTGCGCGGCACCGTGCTCGACGGCTACTCGTTCGGCTATCCCGTCTTTCCCGTGGAAGAATGCATCTTTGACCGCTCACGAACATCGCACCTGGTCAATCTCTTTGAAATGAACGCCAAGTACGCCAGCGTTATTCAGTTGAGCGAAGCCCTCGAATACGTCGGTAAGATAAAACCGATGGAAGGTAGAAAAGCATTCGCGAGTTAGTGTGGTTTTGGAAGCCGACGATAGTTGACCGTGGTAGTGGAAAAAACATTCCGGGAGAATTGAGCATGGCTACTGAATCTCCGTTTGACGAGCAAGAATATCTCGATCGTTATGGGCGCGCCCAAACCCTGATGGCTCGCGACGGCCTCGACGCGTTGGTCGTCTCGGATAAGAATAATTATTGGTACTTCAGCGGTCTGATCAGCTATCAGTTGGATCATATCCAGCGCCCGCAGATTTGCGTCCTACCGAAATCCGGCAAGCCTCTACTCCTCGTCTACGGCAATGACAAGGCGAAAGCGAAAGCGTTGCCGTGGGTCGGCGAGGTACGTGCTTACACCGACGTGCCTTTTCCCCAAGAGATGATCGCCGAGAGTTTAAAGGAAATCGGCCTCGGCGAGGCGAAACTTGGCTTCGAGCTCGGCGATGATCAACGTTTGGGGATTCCGGTGAACTATCTCTCCGGTCTGACCGAAGCGCTGCCGAAAGCACAGATCAAAGACGGCACCGCCGCGCTGACGGAGATGCGCATCATTAAGAGCTCGCGCGAAATCGAATTCATGCGCAAAGCGTGCGCTATCTCGGTCAAAGCCTACGACCGCTGCTTGCCGCAGCTAAAGCCCGGCATGACCCGGCGCGAAGTCGCGGATCGGCTCTATATCTCGATGATCGAAGCAGGCGCCCATCCGCGCCATCCAGGTTTTTTAATGCTGAATTCATCGACTCGCTACGACGACCGGGTCTACAACAAAGGCGACCGCATGATTGCCGACTTCGGCGCCTGCTATGAGGGTTACTATGGCGATGTCACGCGCATGACGATCTTCGGCACGCCGACGGACGAACACAAAAAGGACCATCAAACCGCTTGCGATGTCATCCAACTCTGTTTCGAGTCGATGCAGCCGGGCACGCCACTCGCGGAAATCTCCCGCGTCGCCAACCGTGAGCTGGTCAAGCGCGGCTACCAAGCCGTCGACAGTCCCAAACGCATCGGCCATGGCATCGGCATGTCGAGAGCCGAACCGCCGTCGCTAAACGAAGTGGAAAGCGAAATCTACCGTCCCGGCATGGTGCTCGCGCTGGAACCGAAAGTGCGCTCGGAAAAAAGCGCGGTGCATTTGGAAGAAGATATTTTGATCACCGAAAAGGGTCCGGAGTTTTTGACCACTGGCTGCCGCAATCTCAGCACAGTTCAATAACCATGGACGCCGACGGTATCCTTTACTTATCCAACGGCGACGTCAAAAAAGTCCTCGACCTCGGCCGCGCCATCGAGATTACCGAGCAAGCTTTGCGCGATCACAGCGAAGGGCGAGTCATCTGGTCGACCCCGGAAGATCTGGCGATCAAACCGAAGCAAGGCTGGCAGTCATGGGTGACCGGCTGTGCGCTCGCGACCGAACCGGTCGCCGGCTTTCGCATTCGCTCGATCAAAGCCGCCGGTGGCAGCCGCGATGCTGCTAGGCCGCCGCGTGGGCCAAGAAGAATATTGATCCTCAGCGACCGCGAAGGCGGCGAGATTCTCTGCATTATGGACGAAGACTGGTGCCACGCCGTGCGCACCGCGGCCGCGGCGACAGTCGCCATGCGCGTGCTCGCGCGCAAAGGCGCAAGCACCATGGCGATGCTCGGCGCCGGCGACACCGCCCGCGCCGCCGTGCCGGTGATGGCGCAAGCATTCGCGTTGAAAGAAATCCGCGTCACCTCGCGCACGCCGGAGTCGCGACAGAATTACGCCAGGGAAATCGGCAAGGAATATGGACTGAACGTGGTTGCGGTTGAATCGACAGAAGCAGCGCTCAAGGGAGCGGATGTCGTGATCTCGGCAACCACCACATCGACGCCATTCGTGAAAGATAGCTGGCTCGGCGCAGGCATCACCGTCTATTCCATCGGAAAGAACCAAGAGGTGGAGAGCGAGGTTTACAAGAACGCCGACAAATTCGTCGTCGACAGCTGGCTCCACTGCAAAAACAAATCCGATATGCAGCGCATGCTCAAAGAAAACTATTTGAGCGAAAAAGATCTCTACGCCGAACTTCCCGAACTACTCGCCGGCAAAAAGCCCGCGCGCCAATCCGACCGCGAGCGCATCTTCATCCGCGCCATCGGCTTAGTGAATCAGGATATCGCCATGGCACATCACATTTACCGGCGTGCGCTGGACGAAAGCGTCGGCACGCGATTGTCGTATTGAATAAATACCCGTATCGGTTGAGCCGCTTAGAAGACTTCATGCCGGCGCCGGATCCAACCGCTCCGCGTAAAATTGCCAGACCGCCAGCGATCGCGCGTCCGTTTGAAATTTGAATTCTGGCGTTGAGCCCGCCTACATAGCGACCTCGACGCGGTTCTTTGCGCATTCCTCGGCAAACAATTTGCGCATCCATTCATCGCCTTCTTCGAATTCAATCTGCTCGACTCCGCGCTCTTCGCCTTGCACCGCCGTGTTGGCGTGGAGCGCGACGAATTTGCACGGGCGGTTGCCGGTGTTGTAGTGCTGGTGCCAGCTGCCCGCCGGCGGGGAAATCACCGTGCCCTCATGCCAATCATAGCGTTTTGGCTTTTCGCCCTCCTGCCACATCAACGTGTAGCCGGTGGAGTCGAGCAGGAACACATGCGCGCCCGGGCCATGGCGATGCGCCTTCTTGTAGCGGCCGACGGGAAACTCCGAGACATGCGCGAGCATCGAGCCGCCGGACATGTGAATGTACATGTTGCGCGTGCCCTTGCCGCGCTTTTCACGCGCGACCAAATTTATTTTGCGGATGTCTGGGATGAAATTCGAGTGCAGAATTCCACCGTAGTAATCAGTGAAATACTTTCCCTCCTTGGAAAAAAACTCGGCGTCGCCGGGATCGAAGCGGTCTTTAAACTGGTAGTTGGTGTTGTAGATAAATTCCGCATCGCGGTAGAGCTCGAAGGCGATGGGCTGGCTAGTGAGCGCGAAGTAGCGCATCGGCTCGCTACCGCTAGCGTTAAAATGCTGGTGCCACGCGTTCAAAGGAATTGCGAAGGTGCTGCCGCGTTCCCACTCGAATGTGCGCTTCGCCGTTCCGTCATACCACACCGAAGTGGCGCCCCGGCCCGCGGCGACGGTGACGATTTCTTCGTAGAGCTGGCGCTGCGGTTTTGTCTGTTTGCCGGGATCGATCTCGGCGATGTAACCGTCGGCAACCATCTGATCAGAAAATGTGCAGATCGCTCCTCTACAGCCTTTCCTCTCCCAGTAGCCAAGCTTATGAGTGCGCACGTCCTGGACGAACTCGCCGCTGACGATCGGCACCCCTTCGGACTGAATCCATTTTTTATAGGGATTGTATCTATCCATCATGAACTGGACATAGGGATGAACTTCAAATTCTTTCTGTGGTCCGGCCATGGCAAAGTACCTCCTACGCTTTGTGCACCGACGTTACTGCCTGGATCGAATCGCTGTCAAATCAGATCGGACCGACAGTGTTACCAATTGCGATCCGCTGCATGAAATCGTCCGGAGTGGCTGTGTTAAAGAACCGGCCCATCATTGCCCAATGTTCTGCATTTCGCCCCCAAAGCCGCGTGGACATTAACGAACAGAGGTGATAAGAAATTTTCTCAATCTAAAAATCAAAAAATACTGTAAGGAGAAGAGCGATGGCGACGAAGTTAAAATTCGGGCTACTTTTGCCACATTTTTGCGAGTACGGTTCGACCGAACTCTGTGTCGAGGGCTCGAAAAAAGCCGAGGCTTACGGCTTTGATTCAGTCTGGGTCCGCGATCATTTGGTTTTCGAACCCCATGGCATGGAAGGCGAAGACAACACCCACATCGAGGGCTTGCTGATCCTCGCGGCGATATCGTCGGTGTGCAAGAAACTCACTCTCGGCACCGGCACCATGATCTCCCATCGCCATCCGATTCATTTGGCGCAGTCCATGGCCGGCCTGAGCACCATGTGCGAAAACATCATCATGGGTTTGGGCCTGGGTACCTTTCCCCATGAATTCGAAGCGGCGGGTCATACCAAGACGACATTACAAGATCGCGCCAACATCGCGAAGGTGAACGCCCAGCTTTGCCGCCGCTTCTGGGCCGGTGAAAAGATCAGTTACAAGGACGATTATTACGATTTCAAAGACGTTGAGCTCAAACCGACGCCGAAAAAACCGATTCCGATTTGGTACGGCGGCGGCACACCGGCTTCCTGCCGCCGCGCGGCGGATTACTGCGACGGCTGGATGCCTGGACGTATTCCCACGGCGACGTTTAATAAAATGGTCAAATATCTTGAAGAGCAGTGCAAACTCGCAGGACGCCCGATGGTCACCACGGGGGCAATCCCCATCACCAGCATCGACAAGAACCGAGACGTCGCGCTAAGCAAGGTTAACGTCAAGGGTCTGATCAACGAGGGCAACACGCCTGCTAAAAAAACTTGGGTGAGACCGGCGTCCGGTACCTTCTCCACGGTTGCGGACATCGAAGGCCTGCTAATGGCTGGGACTCCGGCGGATATCGCTCGCGATACCAAACGCTACGAAGAGGCCGGCCTCAATCATATCGTTTTCGACCTGCGCTTCCGCTACGCCGATTGGTATCAGCAGATCGACCTGTTGGGCCAGGAAGTTCTGCCCGCGGTTCGCGCCTAATTTTAAGGTTCAAATCGTTCAAGCCGCTCAAACAGTTCAAAACGTCTGGATCCGAAACCCAAAGCGGTTTGAACGACTTGAACGGTTTGAGCTTTTGAACGAATTTTGGAGACCAATTATGCGCACTGAAAAAGTTAATTTTTACAGCGAAGGCATCAAGCTCGCCGGCGTGCTCTACTTGCCAGATGCCGAGCAAGGCAAGCCGTATCCCGGCATCGTCCAGGGCCCCGGCTTTCTCGGCCTCATGGACGCCAAACACTACATCTTGATGTTCGAGAAGCTCTGCGCCGCCGGTTACGCCTGTCTCTGTTTCGATTACCGCGGCTGGGGCGATAGCGAGGGCAGCGACCGTGGCTGGGTGATGCCCAAGTGGCAAGCGGACGATATTCGCAGCGCGCTGAGTTACATGGAAACCCGGCCAGACATCGATGCCGATCGATTGGCCACCTACGGCTCCGGCGGCACCGGCGGCGGCAACGCCGTATACGTCGCGGCCATCGATTCACGGGTTAAATGCTGTGTGAGTTATCTCGGCGTCAGCAGCGGCCGCGAGTGGCTGCACTCGATGCGGCGCGAATACGAATGGATCGATTATTTGAAAAGTATCGAAGCTGACCGCAAACAACGCGCCGCCACTGGCAAGGGAGCGATCGTGAGCGCCCGCGAGGGCGGCATCATGGTGCAAACCCCAGAGCGCCAGACCACGACGATCAAGAAAGACGTAGCGGATAAAATTCCCGACGCCATGCCGCTCGCCTGCGCCGAGGCGATTCTTGAATACAGCCCCATCGACGTGGTGCAGAAAATTTCGCCGCGCGGCGTGCTGTTCATCGCCGTCGAAGGCGATGCCGTCACGCCGGAAAAGCAATCCTTCGATCTTTACGAAAAAGCCGGCGAGCCGAAAAAATTAGTCCTGTACAAGAAAACCACCCACTACGGCATTTACAACGATTACTTCGACGATGTCGCGGCCAACGTCGTCGACTGGTACAACCGGCATCTAAAATATCATAAGGTCGAAATCACCGAGACCCATTAGGAGCGAGAAATGAATAAGATTTCCTTCGGCGTGCGCGTGCCCAACTCGGGCCCGCTGTCCAGCATCGAAAATATCGTCAAAGCAACCAAGTCGGCTGAAGAAATGGGCTTCGACGCCATTTGGGTGCATGATCATGTCGTCTGGAGCACGGAAATGCATCGCCACCATATTTCATCGGGCGCCTTCGAAGCGATCACCGATTCCCAAGAGGCAAATTTCTTCGAATCGACGACGATCCTGTCGTATCTGGCGGCGGAGACCAAGAAAATCGTTCTCGGCGTCGCCTGCTTGGTCATGCCCTGCAGAAATCCGATTTACGCCGCCAAGCAATACTCGACTTTAGACATTCTTGCCAATGGCCGATTACTCGTCGGCGTCGGTCTTGGTTCCAAAGCCACGCGCGAGTCGGACGAGTTCGGCGTCTTCGGCGTGCCCTACGAGCGGCGCGGCGATCGCACGGATGAATACATCGAAGCGATGAAAGCGATCTGGACCCAACCGTTGGCGTCCTACAAAGGCGACTTTATCGAGTTCAAAAATGCCGAGGTTTTTCCCAAACCATTTCAGAAACCCCATCCGCCGGTGTGGGTCGGCGGTTGGATGAAGCTCGCCGCCAAACGCGCCGGCAAATACGGCGAAGGCTGGATTCCCGGCTGGTTGTCGCCCAATGAAATGAAAATCGGCTGCGATATTCTCAACAAGACCGCCGAGGAAAACGGCCGCGATCCGAAAAAAATCACCATCGCTGTCGAAAAACTCGCCACCATCGCCAAAACCCGCGAGGAAGGATTGAACCTCGCCATGCCGACGCTAAAAACCAGCAGCGAAAGCTACGAGCGCGACATCGACAACATGCAGTTCGCGCTCGACCGCCATATCTTCGGCTCCGTCGACGACGTGCGCCGACGCGTCGATGAGTTCATTGAGAACGGCGTGCAACATTTCGAACTCAAGATCATCTATCCGACCATGGATAGCTTGCACCGCCAAATGGACCTCTGGGCGGAAAACATTCTGCCGCGCTACAACTGAAGACTGGAGTGATGGAGTATGGAGCACTGGAGTATTGGGACCGGAAAAATCCCATCACTCCTACACTCCATTACTCCAATGTAATTTTCCATGCATTTGCAATTTACCGTGAACGGCAAACCCTGCTCCGTCGACTGCGAGCCGGCGGACACGCTGGCCGAAGTGCTGCGCAATCAGTTGAATCTCAACGGCACGAAAGTTTCGTGCGAAGTAGAAGTCTGCGGCGCCTGCACTGTGCTCATCGATAATCTGCCGGTGAGCGCTTGCACGTGTCTCGCCTACGAAGCGCGCGGCAAATCCGTCCTAACGGTCGAAGGCTTGGAGAAAGCCGATGGCACGCTCCATCCGATCCAGCAAGCGTTTATCGACGAGTTCGCTTTTCAGTGCGGCTTCTGCACGCCCGGCATGATCATGGCGGCCAAATCTTTGTTGGATGAAAATCCAAAACCGACGCGCGATGAGATCATCCATCACATGGACGGCAATATCTGCCGCTGCACCGGCTACGTGCCCATCGTCGCGGCGATTCAGCGCGCTGCCCAGGCGATCGCGCAGGAGAGCACCAAGTGAGCGCGGAAAAGAAAACCGATTTTCACATCGTCAATCATTCGATCCCGCGCCGCGACGGCCGGGTCAAAGTGACCGGCAAAGCGCAGTACGTCGCCGACTTGCGGTTGATCGGCATGGCCTACGCCAAAGTGCTGCGCAGCCCCTTCGCCCACGCGAAAATTATTTCCATCGACAAAACCAAAGCCGAAGCGCATCCCGGCGTTTACTGCGTGGTCACCGGCTACGATCTCGACGGCTTGAATCCCTACTTCGGCCACGCGGTCAAAGATCACCCGCTGTTGGCGATCGACAAAGTTCGATATGCCGGCGAGCCGGTGGCCGCGGTGGTGGCGGTCGATGAACGGACGGCGTTCGAAGCGTTGGAATTGATCGACGTCAAGTATGAAGAGCTGAAAGGCGTCTTTACGCCCGAACAGGCGATGGCCAAGGACGCGCCGCTCTTGCATGAGAGAAAATTCGAAGCCGGCGCGCTGCGCGGTTTCGAGGGCGACGTCACCGCCGGCAAAGGGAACAATATTTGCCAAACTCATAAAATTCAGTGGGGCGATGTCGAAAAGGCATTTAAAGAAGCTGCTTCGGTGGTCGAGGGCAACTATTATTTTCCCATGACCTATGCCTACGCGATGGAACCTTACGTCGCCATCGCCGACGTCACCGACCAAGGCGTGACCATTTATTCCTCGGCGCAGCATCCGTTCATGGTGCGCCATGATTTGAAATCGATTTTCAATTTACCGGTGAGCAAAGTCCGGTTGATCGTTCCCTTCGTCGGCGGCGGTTATGGCAGTAAATCCTACACCAAAGTCGAACCGCTGGTGGCCGCCTGTTCGTGGAAGGCCAAGCGTTCGGTGAAGCTGCAACTCACCGTCGAAGAAGCGATGCTGACGACGCGCAGTGACGACGCCTACACGTGGATGCGCACGGCGGCGGATGCCAACGGCAAAATCATCGCCCGCCAGGCGAAGATATTTATGAACACCGGCGCCTATGCGGAAAACAGTCCGCTGGTGGTCGAAAAATCGACCAACCGCTGCGTCGGCCCCTATGCGATCGCGAATGTGTTAATCGAAAACTGCTCGCTATATACCAATACCGTGCCGGCGAGTTCCTACCGCGGTTTCGGTTGCGCCCAAGTGACCTTGCCGGGCGAGTCGCAGATCGACGAGCTGGCGGCCAAGATCGGCAAAGATCCCTATGAGTTTCGGCTGGCGAATGCGGCCAAGCCCGGCGAAGAATTTTTTCCCGGCATGCGTCCGTTCGACGGCACGCTCAAACAAGATCTCGACACCGCGGCAAAAGCGATCGGCTGGGGCACGCCACTAGCGAAGGGACATGGCCGCACCGTTGCTGTCTCCGGCAGCGACGCCGGCGCCTATCCGCTGACCTCGACGGCGGTGCGCGTGCACGCCGACGGTTCGGCGACCATCATGACCGGCAGCACTGAGCTGGGTCAGGGCAGTCACACCGTCCTGCCGCAGATCGCCGCCGAAGAGCTCGGCATCGCCTACGACAAAGTGAATGTGGTTTCGTCGGACACGGCGATCACGCCTTACGATCGCTCCACCGGTGCGAGCCGGACGACGACCCTCATGGGCAGCGCCGTGATGGAAGCTTGCCAAGAGGCGATCCAACAAATGGTGGTGATGGCCGCCGACGTGATGAAAGTCAAAGTCGAAGAGATTCAAACCGTGCGCGGCGGTGTGCGCTGTGGCGAGGTCCAGCTCGACTGGTCACAGGTGATTAGTAAATTTTACGCGCTACCCGATGGTGAAGTGATCGGCCGGTCGTATATTAGAAAGTCCGGCAAGTTCGCCGCCCTGCCGGTTTTCTGGGAAGCCGCCGCCACCGGCGTGGAAATTTCCGTCGACGAAGAAACCGGCAAAATCACCATGGAAAAACTCGCCACCGTCGGCGATGTCGGACTGGCGATCAATCCGGCGCTGGCCGAAGGCCAAGACATCGGCGCCGCGACCATGGGCATGGGCATCGGCCTGTTCGAAGAACTAGTTTACGAAGGCTCGCAGTTGATGAACGGCTCGATCCTCGACTACCGCTTGCCACGCTTCTCTGATTTACCGAAAGAAGTGTCATTGCACCTGGTGCAAAACCAAGACGGCGTCGGTCCCTACGGCGCCAAAGGCGGCGGCGAAGCGTCCCTCAACTCCATGGCGGCGAACATCGCCAACGCCGTCGACCGCGCCGTCGGCGTGCGTATCCGCCAAGCGCCGTTGACGCCCGAACGAGTCTGGCGTGCGCTGAAAGAAAAGAACAAGTAAGAAAGCCGAGGCTATTTTGATTTTCGTTTCTGGATGTCCGACCAATCCAAAATCGAAAATCCAAAATCGAAAATTCTGATGATGCCCTTAAGGAAATTCACGATTCATCAACCGAAAACCATCTCCGAAGCGTCGCAGATGCTCGCCGAGTTCGGCGAAAATGGCCGGCTCTACGCCGGCGGCACCGAGCTGCTGCTGGCGATGAAACATGATCTCTTGCGCTATCAGCACCTGGTCGATGTCAAAACGATTCCCAACCTGAACAACATTGAAGTGAAAAACGGCGCCCTCGTTATCGGCAGCACGGCGACCCATCGGGCGATCGAGCGCTCGGCGCTCGTGCAGCAGAACTTGCCGGTGTTGGCGACCATGGCAGCCAACGTGGCCAACATCCGCGTGCGCGCCAGCGGCACGCTCGGCGGCAATCTCTGTTTCGCCGAGCCGCACTCCGATCCGGCGACGCTATTGACGGCGCTTGGTGCGAAAGTCACATGTCCAGGGAAAATCCGCCGCGAGTACCGTGGCGGTCGATAAACTGATCACGGGAGCCTATGAAACTTCCCTCGCTGGCGACGAGCTGCTCGCCAGCGTGGAAATTCCGCTGCCGACGAAAACGCAGCGCGCAGCTTATTTGAAGTTCCAACTCAAAGAACGGCCGACGCTCGGTCTAGCGCTCGTCCTCGATCTCGACGGCGCCACGATTAAGAAAGCATCGGCGGTCGTCGGCAGCGTCAGTGCCGTGCCAACTCAGTCGGATAAGGCGAACGACCTGCTCACCGGTGCTCGCTCACAAGTCGAAAGACAGCTGAGTGACGCAGCCGAAGCGTTGGCAGAGGCCGCCGATCCCGTCGACGATCTCGAAGGCGGCGCCGAATACAAGCGTCACTTGATCGGGGTATTTCTCCGCCGTGCGTTTACCAAAGCGCTTGCTTAGTCGCGCTCCGAGTTTTGCCTCAGCTCGCCATCGTAAAATACCATTTCTCGCCGTGATCTTGCTGTGAGCGCCGATTCGAAGCGTTCATGGTAAAATTTTTTGGGCTTTAAGTCCGCTGCTTCCTCTATTGGAAGCATTTGTACGCGCTTGTCCCTATCTCCAACGCGCCTCCCAAAGCAGTTCTGCTTGCGCTCACTCCGGCAAGCCCACTATCATCAAGTAACGTCCAAGCCCGCGCGCAAATCGCTTTTCCAGGGGGTACGCAAATGGATTTGATCGGGACCTTCGCTGGTAGATTGATTGGGCAGTTCTTTTGGTTGCTCGATTGGGCGGTCCGCAACTGGTATTTCACCATGCTGGTTCTCATCGCCCTCGTCTATTGGGCCGGCCGGCAGCGTCGCCTCGATCGACATCATCTCTGATTGCAAAATCGCGTTATTATCCGCCGCAGCCAAGCTTGATTAGCGCCGTTCTACTGCGCTAGTCTCGGCAAAATTCACAAGTCACGATCTTGCGCGCAAACACGAGGGATCAAATGGCCGGCGAAAAAACTGTAAATGACGTCACCTTTCGTATTCGACATACGATGATGCTAGTCAGCGATTTGGATCGCAGCATTGACTTTTACACAAGGCTTTTTGGCATGGACGTACAGCGCATAAGACCCAATCCGGCGAAAAGCGAGCGAGTGGGTTATCTCGGTTATGGCAGCGAAGATGAAAATACCGGCCTCGAACTCATCGAGACCGGTGGGCCCGGACATGTCAAAAGAAATGCCGAAATGGTACGGCCACGTTGCGCTTTACGTGTCTGACCTCTATTCGCTTAGTGAAAGATTGAAATCAGCGGGCGTGAAATTTACGCTGGAACCACAGTCCAACCGGCCCGGCAGCCAAGACAAAGTCGCCTTCATTGAGGATCCTGACGGTTACACTCTCGAACTCACCGAACGCCATTCGAAAAGCGGTCCGCCCGTGCAGGTGACTTAGAGCTTCTCCGACACTCAGCGAACAGCGACGCTCGGCATCGATTGCCCAAGCGTCGGCCAATCAGTATAGCGGCTGACGTTGGCGTGTGGTTGCGTCGAGCGATTCCACGGACAATCGATCAGCGCCACGCGCAGGTTCATCTGACCGGCTAGATACTCCGCCATCGGCAGCGAATCCTCCACCGCCCAACAATAGTTGCGCGCAGCCAGCTCATCGAGGTTAATCGCCACGGTATTTTCAGTCGTAAAGCGCCCATACTTGTTCACCATCGAAAAGGAATGATGCGGCACGCGATTCTGCGAAAGCCAGGCGAGCGACGCTTCGTAGGAATCCGGCGGTCGGCCGGTGACAATCGCGATCTCAAATCCAGCTTCTACCCACTGCCTCAAGGCCACGATCGCTGCTTCAATAGGAGCGATCTTAATGAGCTCATCCGGCTCGTGCACGACACGGTACAAGTGCTCCCGCTCCTCCATGCGCAAACCGCATGAGGTGCCGATATCGAAGTTGGTAAGCTGCTCATAGCTAACTCGCTTACCGAATTCACGTTCGACGATGACGAGAAAGTGCCGCGCCGTCTGGCACAGCACGTCATCGAGATCGACGTAAATAGTTTTGCAACTCGAGGCCATCAATTTTCACCGCGAGCCGTTAGCGGCATCGACGCTGATTTCTATTTCGACTCGGCCGCCAATTCCATCGATGGTTAGACGTGAATCGCGTAAAAACATCCGCCCGAGAATACCGATGACCTCGACGCCATGCTCGCGATTCTTCGCGCTGAGCGACGGCACGCCGACGCACTCGACCACCGTGGTGAATAACGTCGATTTGCCACTGTCATCGAACGCCGGCAAAGAAACTCTGGCGAGAAACTGCTGCAACCATCCGTAGCCGTGAATGCCGTGAACTTCACGACTGCCCTGCAACCGCAACTGCAACGACTCCGCGACATCGAGATCGATCATCGCCCCATAGGCGCCGGTATCGATGAGAAATTCTCCTCTCGCTTCACGCCCAAGCTCGTCGTCATGCCGACTCAAAGCACCAGGGATGAGCGGACCGACTTGCGCCAGCACCCGACGGTTCACTTGAGCGACGATTCGGTATCGTGGAACTTCGGTCAATTCAAACACCAGGTGCGGTTACCGTTTAGAGACAAACTCGCTGCTCCGCACAATAAAGCGAAACGGCTTATCCTTCCACTTGCCGGCATAATCGACGCCGATTCTTACCGTCGCTTGAAACTTCGGCGCCGGCTCACCGCGATCTTCAACGTAAAGCACATTACCGCTTAGATCGGCGCCGTTGAGCGTTCGGTCGACGGCAAACGCCTGGCAAAGTTTACCGGGCCCGCTGGCAAGATTACGCAGCACGTTGCTCTTCCGCCGTTCCTTCATCAATTCGATACCGTCCATTGGCTCGACCGCGCGAATCAAAACCGCCGCCGGATAATCCTTCGCTTCCGTCACCAAATTGAGCATATTGTAAAACCCGTAAATGAAATAAACATAGGCATGCCCCGCAGCACCAAACATCACCTCCGTGCGCTTGGTCCGGCCTTTCGCAGCGTGGCAAGCCAAGTCTTGTGGGCCGATGTATGCTTCAGTCTCGACGATCCGCCCGCTACTATCGCCATCGGGATGCTTGCGCACCAGATACTTGCCGAGCAATTGCTTGGCTACATCAACGGTAGATTGTTCGTAAAAAGTACGCGGCAGTTTCAAGGGTAGTTTAGAATGCGCTAATCGATTCCGATCTCTGACTTATGACGTCTGACTTCTGTCTTTCTATCCGGACTGCGGCAAGCCGTCCTTGATCTCCACCCAGGTCGCTTTCGAACTTACATGCGTGTGTTTGGAAATCTTCACGCCGGGATCGCTGTCCAAAGTCCCGGGGCGAAAACGGAGGTGCTCGGGATCTTTGTCTTTCTTCTTTAAAATTGGCGAACCGCACCGGCCGCAAAAAACCCGATGATTGCCCGGCGACGAGTCCCACTCCTTGAGCAATTCCTGACCGGAAACAAACCGAAACGAAGCCGCAGGGATTGTCGAACCGCTCGAAAAAGCCGAGCCCGACATTTTCCGGCACAGACTACAATGACAATTCGTCACCGCTCCCAGCGCGCCATCGATCTGGTACTTCACACCGCCGCAAAGACATGAACCTGTGAGCATGAGATTTCTCCTTCAACTACGAATTTCGCGCAAGACTGTAACTCCAACAATCGTGGAGTTACTTGATCTCCCGCACCAAACTCCAATCCACCAACTGGCTGAGTGGAATGTCTTTCGTCAGCTTGAGCCGCTCTTTGGTGAGCTGCACGTCGAGGAGCACGCCTTTGTCGGAAATAATGCCGTCGTCGGTGAACGAATTGATCGACGCGTCGTAGGCTCTGGCCGACTGGGACGGTGTGATGCGCAGATAGTCGGAAAGCATCTGCACGGTCTCGTTGCGGTTTTGTTTCATGAAACGCAGGCCGCGCACGCCGGCGCGCACGACTCGCTTAATTTGATCGCGCTGGGTCTGGAGTTTTTGCTCCATCACGGCGATGCCGGAAAGCGGCAGTTCGATGAGATCGCCCAAATAAACCAGCCGCTTGAAACCCTCGTCCTCAGCTTTCACCGCGAAGGCGACGTCAATGGGCGTCGCGTCGATGGCGCCGGCACGCAACGCCGCCAGGCGAGTCGGGCTTTCACCGGTGACGATGATCTTGACGTCTTTCTCCGGTTCGAAACCGAAGTGGCGCACTGCCACGCGCGATAGATAGTCGACCGTGCCGGCGACCGAATCGACACCGATGATCCTGCCTTTCAAGTCTTTGGGCGACTTGATCTCAGGACGAGCGATCAAAACATGCAGCGGCCGCCCGGCAAAACCGAGCACCGCCTTGATCGGCACGCCGGAAACCGCGGCGCGCAGCGCTGATCCCCAGGCGAGCAAATAATCAACATCGCCGGACATCAACGCCTTGACACCGACGGCCGGCTGCATTTGAATCTTATCGACCTCGATCCCTTCGTCTTTGAAAAATCCCTTGCGCATGGCGACGACGACGGGAAATTCGAACAGGCCGCGGCTCGGCGTCGCGAGCGTCACGCGCTCCACCGCCGGCGCGGCAGCGCCGGGAGCGGGAATCGCCAGCGCAGTGAGTATCGTCATCGCGCGCACAAGAAATCGGTTCAACTTCAGCATCGCTTCACTATTCCATGCGGACATTTTTCTTAAAATCGTAAGTAGCCGAGTAATCGCTTTCGAAGGTGCAGGAAATGCGATCCTTATCCCACCCGCCGGCGAAGCACTTTTTCAGAAACGCCATCATTAGCTTCCACGCGTCGTTGGCGGCTTCCCTACGATAGCGACCGGGCATGGTGTCGTTGAGCCAGCCATGCGGCGCGTCGCGATAAACGCGGATGTGACAGCTCTTCTTGTACTTCTCGCAACAGTTGCGAAAGCGCGCCACGTCATCGACTGAAATAATATGATCGGCTTCGCCGAACACGCCCAACACTGGACAGCTCAGTTTAGCGACCAGATCTTCAATCGGTGTTGGGCGAAGCTCGCTACCCTGCCACTCTCGGCCGCCGATGGCGCCGTAAAGCACGACCACACCGGCAATGTCATCGCGGTTCGCCGCGACCAACACCGGCTGGCGTCCGGTTTGACACACGCCGATGATGCCGATACGTGTCGCGTCGACCTCTTTCAATCTTTTGAGATAGTCGATCGCCGCATTTAGATCCGCCAGCGCGCCGTCATCGGTGAGATCGACGCGTTGTTCGCCGCGCAGCAGCGCTTTGCGGTCGCCGGTGAATCGATGGAACAGATCCGGCGCCAGGCCGACGAAGCCGGACTGAGCCAATCTCGCCGTCAGATCTTTGGTATGCTGATCGATACCGTAGCGTTCGTGCAGAATAATCACCGCCGGCCGTTTGCCTTTGGCCTTGGGCAACGCCCGCACGGCGCTGATACCGCTGCCGAACTTGACCATTGTCGGAACGATTCCCGTCGACTTCTTTACCGCCATGCTCGCCTCCAGAAAATAACGACTCATTTCACCGCTTAAACGTCGCCAAGCTTATCCTTGCCGCTCCGAGAGAGTCAAGACGATCGCCACCGACTTGTCTCACGGCGATCAGAAAAGTATATTCGTGGCCATGAACCTAAAAGACGGGTCGACCATCGTCGCGAATCTGACTACCGTAGGTCGCAAAACCGGCCAGCTGCGCACGGTGGAGTTGCGCTTTCTCCATTCCAAAGGAAACTTCTACGCGACTTCGAGCCAGGTCGCAGGCAAACACTGGTGTCAGAACATGATCAAGAATCCCGCTGTAGAGATTATCGTCAAAGGCGAGAAATTTGCCTGCATGGCGAAGCAAGTCACCGACGACGGTTTTCGCAAGCAGATATTGACGCTGCGCGATTCGCCGCCGCAGCTAAACCGCGTGGTTTTCGAGATCGCGCCGAAAATTCACGCCTAACGCCGGTGTCAGTGACACCTGCCGCCGCGTCGCCCCATGGGCTATTTTTTCGTCTCTTCCTTAGTTTCGGTCATTTTCTTTTCGAGGTTCTCGACGCCCTTGGCCATACCTTCCATCATCTTCTGTTCTTTTTGCGCTCCCTGTTGGATCGCCTGCTTCGCCGCCTCCTCGCGCTCCGCTTGATCTTTCTTGTCGCCGCATGCCGATATCACCACGATGGCCAAAATAACGCTCGTTAATCGAAAACATTTACCCATGATTTCCTCCTGAAAAATTTTCTCTCTGTTTTAGTTAGCAGCAACACGCCTCGCGAAGCAAACTGATAGTTCCAAGACTTTGAGACTACCGATGAGGCGCTTTTCTTTACGGCTTCGTTTGTTATTCTCATCCCATATGAAACGTTTTGCTAGCGCGCTGGCGATCAGTTCCGTTTGGTTAATTCTGCTCGCAGCGCCAATCGAACCGCAGAGCACTGCCAAAGGTAAAATCAGTTCCAACCTCACGGTCACGGCGCCAGGCAACTGGCGCACCATTCAGAAAGGCCTTGAATACCGTAAGCTCGCTTTCGAACGTTCCGAGCCGAGTTCGACACTCGAGCTTAAACTACTACGACTGGATTCCAAGCTAATCGCCGCGAAGGTTTTGATCGCCGCCGATTTCCAACTCAAAAGTGCCAACGCGAAAACGTTCGCGGAGAAAAGCGGCGCCTTGGCGGCCATCAACGCCAACTACTTCGATGACAAAGGGCGCGCGCTGGCTTACCTAAAGACAGGAAGTCAGGAAATCAATCGCAGCCTATCGAAGCATGCGCTTTATACGGGTATCTTCGCGGTTCACGACGCAAAGCCGTTGGTGCTGCACCGTGATGACTTTCAACCGGGGCACGCCGGCGAGGCGCTGCAAGCCGGTCCCCTGCTACTCAATCACGGCGCGCCGGTGGATATAATGAGCGGTCTCGGCCGCTACGCGCGCCGGGCTATGATCGGTGTCGACAAGCAAGGACGTATCATTGTCGGGGTAACTGATGCGGTGATCGGCGGCCTGAGCTTCGCTGAGCTGCAAGAACTATTCAGCAACGCAAAGTGGCAGTTGGACGCGCCCGACTTGCTCAATCTCGACGGCGGCGGCTCTGCCCAGCTGTTTGTTAAGTCCGGCAAATTCGAAGAGTTCGTCGCCGGCACAGCCGAAGTGCCGGTGGCGATTGGTTTCTACGCCAAATCAAACTGATTGGCGTATCGGCAGTGCCGCCGCGGGAGAAAACCGTTCCGATTCTCCATTTTGCGTGCTTTGCGCTCTTTGCGATTAAATCGCCGAATCCGCAACTTCTAGCTTGCAACTGATTTATTCCAGCGATGCAAAGGCGATGCGGCTCCAGTCGAGCGCTGCGCTGGGCAGGATGCCAAGGTAGAGCGTGCCAGCAACGGCGATGAGAATCGCGACATAAACATAGGGCGCTTCAACAAATCGTTTGCCTTCGGCGCCGCCTTCTTCCATGTACATGGCGACGATGACGCGCAGATAATAGATCACCGACAGCAGGCTGTTGAGCACGCCGATGATGGCGAGAGGTAAATGACCTGCGAGCACGGCTGAACGAAAAACGTAGAATTTTCCGGCGAAGCCGGCGAGCGGTGGAAAGCCCGCAAGGGAAAGCATGAACAAGCTCATCGCCAGAGCGATGAATGGCCGCCTAAAGCCGAGGCCGGCAAAGTCCGAATAATTCTCGCGCGGCTCATCGCCTTCAGACATTGAGCTTAGGACGGCGAATGCTCCCAGCGTCATGAACGAGTACGTCAAAACGTAAAAGAGCAGGGGCAATCCTCCCCATTCGACGCCGACGACGATGGGGATCAGCAGATAGCCGGCATGAGCGATGCTCGAGTAAGCGAGCATGCGCTTGACGCTCGTCTGGGTGATCGCCAGGATGTTGCCCAATGTCATCGTCGCGATCGTGACGACCCAGAGCGGAAACACCCAGTCGCCATCCAGAGGCGACAGCTTGTAAAGTACGATCCGCCCCCAGGCGGCGAACGCCGCGGCTTTCACCGCAACCGACATAAAACCGGTCACCGGCGTCGGCGCGCCGTCGTAGACGTCCGGCACCCAGAAGTGAAACGGCACGGCGCCGGCTTTGAAAGCAAAACCGATCAGCAGCAAGAAACCGCCGCCGATCAGATAAGCCGGCCACTCGGTGGGCTGATCGAGCAAGAACGTGGAAATCTGGTTCAGGTTGGTCGACCCGGTGGCGCCGTAAATCAGCGCGATGCCATAGAGCAAAAACCCGGTGGCGAATGCGCCCATGAGAAAATACTTCATCGACGCTTCGCTGGAGCGGCCGCTTGAGCGCCACATACCGGTGAGCACGTAAATCGCGATTGACATGGTCTCCAAGCCAAGGAAAAAAACGATCAAATCGTTGGCCGCCGCCATGAGAATCATGCCGACGGTGGCGAAGAGAATCAGCGAATAAAATTCGCCCTCGTGGATACCGGTCTGTCTGACGTAATGGATCGAGGACAAAATCGTCAGCGCCGCAGCCATTAAAAAAATCAAGGTGAAAAAAAGCGCGAAGCCGTCGAGCATGATGCTCTCGTTGAACGCGCTTTCCTGGCGGCCGGAAAGCAGCACCACGACTTCCGCTACCGCCAGCCCGAGACCGACCAGGCTATAAAATGCCAGCACGCCTTTCGACTCGTTCTCTTCAATGAAAAGATCGCGCCCGACGACGACCAACGCCGTCACCAAGACCTGGATCGCAGGCAAGAGCGGCGTGAGATTAACGTCCATCGCTTTTTTGCTTCCCGCTGAGATTTTGTTTGACGGCCACCGGCAGCGCCGTCGTCGCGAACACTCGTTTCAAGGTCTGCTCCACGGCCGGCTCGATACGGCTCAGGAACGGCTGCGGGTAGATGCCCATGAAAACGATCAGCAGCAGAATCGGCGCGAGAATCAGCAACTCGCGGCCGTTCAAATCTTTTAACTGCAGGTTTTCCGCATGGGTCAGCGGCCCAAAGATAACCCGGCGAAACATCCAGAGCATGTAAACCGCGCCGAGAATGACCCCGGTGGTGGCGACGGCGGTCCAGCGCGGCGCCGCGCTAAAAGAACCGAGCAAGATCAAAAACTCGCCGACGAAACCGTTGAGGCCGGGCAAGCCGATGGACGAAAACATTACCACCAAAAACAATGTCGAAAAAACCGGCAGCGGCTGCCACAAACCGCCGAAGGCGTCGATCATGCGCGTGTGGCGCCGTTCGTAAATCATGCCGACCAAGAGAAACAACGCGCCGGTGGACAAACCGTGATTGATCATCTGATAGACCGCACCCTGCACGCCTTGCATGTTGAGCGCGAACAGTCCGAGGATGACGAAACCGAGATGGCTGACGGACGAATAGGCAACCAACTTTTTAATATCGCTCTGCATCATCGCCACCACCGCGCCGTAGATAATACCGATGACGGCGAGTGCGACGATGTAGGGTGTCGCCGCTAACGCAGCGTCTGGAAAAAGTGGAATGGCGAAGCGCAAAAAGCCGTAGGTGCCGAGCTTCAAGAGAACACCGGCGAGGATCACCGAACCCGCCGTCGGCGCTTCCACATGGGCGTCGGGCAACCAGGTATGAAATGGAAACAGCGGAACTTTGATCGCGAAGGACAACGCAAAGGCGAGAAACAACCACATTTGCTGCTCGGGCGGCAGGTGTAGTTCGTAAAGCTGGAGCAAGTTAAACGTCATCACCTGGTTCACTTCAGCATGGCGCGTGGCGAGATAAATGATCGCCACCAGCATGAGCAAGCTACCGGCCATGGTGAAGATGACGAACTTGAGCGCGGCATAAATGCGCCGCGTGCCGCCCCACACGCCGATGAGAAAATACATCGGCACCAGCATCACTTCCCAAAAAACGTAGAAGAGAAAAAGATCGAGCGCGACGAAGGCGCCGAGCATGCCGGTTTCCAAAAGCAACATGAAGATCAGATATTCTTTGACTTTGTCCTGCACCGTCCATGAGGCCAAGATCGCCAGCGGCATGAGCAACGTCGTCAGCAAGACCAGGAAAATACTGATGCCGTCGATGCCGACCATGTAGTGAATGCCAAAGCTCGGCATCCACGCCACGCGCTCCATGAGCTGCATGCCGCCGTTGCCGCCATCGAACTTGGTGAAAATCTTTAGCGACCAGAAAAATGCCGCGCCGGCCGAAAGCAGAGCCAGGGAAAAAAGCATTATGGTTTGACGCCGGGGCAGCAGTACTAGCAATAGCGCGCCGATCACCGGGATGGCGAGCAGCAGTGTCAAGTCTCCAAAACCGTAGCTCTCCATGTTTACAACTGACCGAGATAGTAGGCTAACAGCGCCAGCACACCGACCAAAAACATCGCCGCGTAATGCTGCACGTTGCCGGTCTGGATTGCGCGCCAGATCGTGCTGGCGCCGCGCGTCGCCGCTGCCACGCCATTGACCGCTCCATCGATCACCCACGGATCGATAAAATGAGCAAAGAAACCGGAGATCCTCGTGAACGGCCGCACCAAAACCAAATCGTAAAACTCGTCGACGTAAAATTTATTGAGCGAAAGTTGCTGCAGCCGATTGCCAACGGCAGGTTCGGCGATTGTCGTCCCGGCTTTGCCGTATTTCTCGTAGGCGAGATAGATTCCCGCGGCGACTACGGCGACGGTAAGCAAAGTAACGACCACTTCGGTGCCGACCGACCCATGATGCACCGCCGTGCCGAACAACGGCTCAAGCCAATGATCCCAGCGGCTGCCCCAAAGATACTCTGGCGCGCCCAACCAACCGGTAAAGATCGAACCGACGGCGAGAATGATCAACGGCAGCGTCATCACCGCCGGCGATTCATGGAGATGCGCTTTGGCATGCTCGTCGGCGCGGCACTGACCATGAAACACCATGAAGACCTGGCGGAACATGTAGAACGCGGTCATGCCCGCAGTGACCAAACCGACGCCCCAAAGAACAAACGCGCCGTGGCTGAACGCCTGCCAAAGAATTAAATCTTTGGAAAAAAAACCGGCGGTGAACGGAATGCCGGCGAGCGCCAAGGTCGCGACCATGTAAGTCCAATAGGTCTGCGGCATATGCGCCTTGAGCCCGCCCATTTTGCGCATATCCTGTTCGCCGCCGAGGGCGTGAATCACGCTGCCCGATCCCAGGAACAAACAAGCCTTGAAAAACGCATGGGTGAAAACATGAAAGATCGCCGCGCCGAAAGCGCCCAAGCCGACGGCGAGAAACATATAACCGAGCTGGCTCACGGTCGAATAGGCAAGAACTTTCTTAATATCGTTTTGCGTCAATGCGATGGTCGCGGCGAGCAAGGCCGTCGCCGCGCCGATCACGGCGATCAGCCCGAGGGTCGCCGGCGCCAGGGCAAAAAGAAAATGCAGCCGCGCGGTCATGTATACGCCGGCGGTCACCATGGTTGCGGCATGGATCAGAGCGCTCACCGGCGTAGGACCGGCCATGGCGTCGGGCAGCCAGACGAATAGAGGAATTTGCGCCGACTTGCCGGCGGCACCGATAAAAAGCAGCAACGTAATCAACGTAATCGTCGCCGGACTGAGCAGCTTCACCTGCTGCTGCAACTCGATGAAATCCAACGTCCACACGCCCTGGCGGGCGAGCTCGGTGACCAGCAAAAAAATGCCCAGAAGGAAGCCGAAGTCACCGATGCGGTTGACGATGAACGCCTTGTTGCCGGCGATAGTGTTGTTGTGATCACGATGCCAAAATCCGATCAGCAAGTAGGAACAAAGACCGACGCCCTCCCAACCGACGAAGAGCAGTAGTAAGTTGTCGGCCATCACCAAAAGCAGCATGAAGAAGATAAACAGATTGAGATAGATGAAAAAGCGCACCCTGTCGTCATCGTGGCCCATGTAGCCAAGCGAGTAGAGATGGATCAGAAAGCCGATGCCGGTGACGATCAGCAACATCACCGCGGTCAGCGCGTCGACTTGGAAGGAAAGATTGACTTGAAACGAGCCGGACTGAATCCAGGTAAAGACGCTATCGCGCCAGATCGCCGTCGACGCCATTTGCCAAAATAGATAGAACGCCAGCGCAAAAGACGCGCCTACTGCGGCCGAAGCCACGGCGCCGGCCAATTGCTTGCCGAGCCAGCGGCCAAAGAACAGATTGAACACACTGGCCGAGAGCGGGATCAGGGGGAGCCAACGCAACAAATCGCTGGCGATCGTGTTTGCCGGCGCCTCTACCATTTGAGTAGCTGCATCTCCTGGGGGTCGAGGGTTTGGCGGTGGCGAAAGACGGAAATGATAATCGCCAGGCCGATGACCGCTTCAGCCGCGGCCACCGCCATGACGAAAAAAACGATGACTTGGCCATCGGTGGAGCCGAGATAGCGCGAAAAAGCGATGAAGGTGAGATTGACCGCATTGAGCATGAGCTCGATCGACATGAGGACAACGATCAAATTGCGCCGGATCAGCACACCGATCACGCCGATGGAAAAAATCACCGCGCTCAGAATGAGATAGTGTTGCAAGCCGACGATCATGTCTTATGCTCCCGCTTGGCCAACACCACCGCGCCGATGATCGCCACCAGCAGTAATACCGAGGCGATCTCGAAGGGCAGAACGAACTCGTTGAACAAACTTTTCGCTAGCATCTCCGGGCTACCGAAAAGCTCAGTGGCCGCCAGCGGATCGCTGGGGAGCTCGTCGCGCCCAAGCAGAGGAATCAGTAGCCCCGCCAACAGCGACGCCAAGATTGTACCAAAGCCCCACCAAATGCCGCGTTGCTGTTCCAAAACAGCAGGGTTGAGAAACATGATGACGAAGAGAAACAAAACCATTATCGCACCGGCGTAGATTATGACTTGTAGGACACCGATCATCGGCGCGTGCAAGGTGATGAACAAAACCGCGATCAGCAACAACGCCGTCACCAACGCCATGGCGCAGTGGACAACGTTGCGCAGAAACACCACCAGCAGCGAAGCGATCAACAGCAGGGCGGCGAGCAAATAGAAAATCAGACTTTCGATATCCATGCTTTGAAATTCTTACTGCGCGGCGACGATCCAGACGGCCGTCACCGCGACGTTGATCAGCGCCAGCGGCAAAAGCATCTTCCAGCCCAAGCGCATCACCTGATCGTAGCGAAAACGCGGCACGCTCCAGCGCAGCAAGATCTGCAGCCAGCAGAAAAAAACCACCTTTAGCGCAAAGGCACCGACCTGCAGCAGCACCACGGCCAAGTGCGGCAGCAGCAACGTCGCGCCCCAGGGAAAGTGAAAGCCGTCGCGGAGCAAATAGGGCACCTGCCAACCGCCGAAGAACAGAGTCGTCACCAGGCCGGCGGCGGTGACGATCTCGGCGAACTCGCCGGCGAAAAACATTAAAAATTTGCCGCCGGAATATTCGACGTGATAGCCGGCGACGAGCTCCGACTCGCCCTCGGGTAGATCGAACGGTATCCGTTTAGTTTCGGCCACCGCAGCGGTGAAGAAAAGCAGAAATGCCAGCGGCTGGAGAAATATCCCCCAAGCGGGCAACCAACCGATCGCCGGTTGCAAGAAGCCCAGCCAGGTTGGCAACAGGTCGCGCATCAATGCGCTTTGACCGCGCGCGATCTCTTGCAGCTCCAGGGTGCCGTAAACCATCAGCACGCCGATGACCGATAATCCCATGGCGATCTCGTAAGAAATCATCTGCGCTGAACCGCGTATACCGCCGAGCATGGAAAACTTGTTGTTCGATGCCCAGGCGCCGATGACGATGCCGTAAACGCCAAGCGATCCCATGGCGAAAACGTAGAGAATACCGATGTTGATATTGGCGACCTGTAAATTGATCGTGCGCCCGCCGAGGTTCAGCACGTCGCCGAAGGGAATGACCGCGAAGGTGACCAACGCCGGAAACAGCGCCATGCACGGCGCTAAAGTATGCAAAAACTTATCGCCACTGGGCGGAATGAAATCTTCTTTGGTCAGGAACTTGAGCGGATCAGCGATCAAAGTGTTCACCAGCCCCAGACCGGCGAAACCAAAAATCGATGCGCGGTTGGCGCCGATGCGGTCTTGAATCAATGCGCTGCTTTTGCGCTCGATCCAGCCCAAGGTGCCGGCGAGATTGAGCACCACGCCGAGAACCAACGCGGCTTTCAGAAAGATAATCGCGAAATCGACGATCATGTTGCTGCGCCACCACCGCTGCCCAACTCAATTCCCTGATCGCCCACCGAGTCGTAGTCCAATCCTTTATACGCAGAAACCTCTTCGGCCAGCGCGGCGAAAATTTCGCGCGGCGTTACATAGGCAAGCTTTTCACCTGCGGCTTGTAGCAAGCGCAAGAATATCTCGCTATCCTGAAGCGCATCACCGGGTGGAATCACGGCAGCATTGAGCTTTTGCACCCGCCCTTTGCGATTGGTGTACGTACCCTCTTTCTCGCCGAAATGGACCGACGGGAGAACCACGTGGGCAAGCTTGGCGGTTTCCGTCATACGTGTATCTTGCACGACGAGAAAGGAAAGGTTCCCTAACCCGGCGCGAATTCTAGCACCATCGCCATTGGCGCCGATCAGCTCCTCACCGACGACGTAGGCTGAAGCATAACTTCCCGTCGCGAGCTGCCGCATCAAGGCGTCGAAGCCACCGTTGGAACTAACGCCCATTTCCCGCGCGCCGCGGAAATTGGGCGAGCGGTCCGGACTCATGAGAATTTTCTGGGTCTCCGTCAGTTCACGTTCCTGGTAAAAAACTTCTAACCCAGCTTCTGGAGCGATTTTCCGAATCAGTTTAGCGAACAGAAATGCTTCTTCGTTAGTATTTCGCCCGGACAGGATCGCCGCCAACGGCTGAGCCGAGCTAAGGCCGCTGTAAACGGCCTGCAAAGCGATCTCCCAAGTCGTCGCCACCAAGCCGCCTTCTTGACGGATCAGCGGCGTGGTCAGACGCTCGCCACCGGCGAGATCGTGAAAACAGTAGCGCCCTTCGTCGCAAATCCAGTGGCTGTTGACCGCTTCGTTGACGCGCGGTTTGAAACGCGCAATTTTGTTTTGATAGGCCTCCACGCTGATATTGCAGCCGGTGCTGCAGCCCGGACAAATGGACGGCGTTTTCTCCAAATACCAGACGCGCACTTTGAATCGAAAATCGCGGTCGGTGAGCGCGCCCACCGGGCAGATGTCGACGACGTTGGCGGACAAAGGATTATCGAGCACGACGTCGTCGAATAGCGCGATCGTCGAATGATCGCCGCGGTTGACCACCGCCAGCTCGTCGGTCTTGGTGATCTCCTGGCAGAAGCGCACGCAGCGGGTGCACTTGATGCAGCGCTCGCCGTCGAAAATGACGTTGGGGCCGAAGATCGTTTTCTTGCGGTCGTGGACTTTACCGACCTCGAAGCGGCTCTCCTCGCGATCGTGCTCCATGTAGTAATTTTGCAGCTGGCACTCGCCGGCTTGATCGCAGATCGGGCAGTCCACCGGATGATTGATCAGCAAAAATTCCATCACCGCTTTGCGCACCGCCACAACCTTCGGGCTCTGGGTCAGCACCGACATGCCTTCCGCCACCTGAGTATTACAGGCGATTTGCAGCTTGGGCATCTTTTCGATCTCAACCAGACACATGCGGCAGTTACCGGCAATGGAAAGTTTTGGGTGATAGCAGTAGTGTGGAATCGCCACGCCGACCTCGGCCGCCGCTTGAATCACGGTCTTGCCCTTGGTGGTGACCACTTCTTTACCGTCGACGATGATTTTTACCGGATCCATAGTGAAGATTCGAATGATGGAGTACTGGAGTGTTGGAGTATTGGGTCCGGACCCATCACTCCATTACTCCACCGCTCCAGCACTCCATTTTTTATCCCCGCACCGTGCATCGCTTCTCGGCGATATGCGCTTCGAACTCGTCGCGATACTTGCGGATAAACGCCGCCGCCGGCATCGCCGCGGCGTCGCCAAACGGACAGATCGTGTTGCCCATAATATTGCCGCTGATGTTGAGAATTAAATCCAGATCGCTCTTCTCCCCTTCGCCATGCTCGACGCGCTGAAAAATCTTTTCCATCCAGTGGCAGCCTTCGCGGCAGGGGCTGCACTGGCCGCAAGACTCGTGGGCAAAGAAGCGCGCGATACTCCACGCTGCCCGCACCATGCACGTCGTCTCGTCCATGACAATCACGCCGCCCGAGCCAAGCAAACTGCCCGCCGCCGCCACGGATTCGTAATCGAGATTTACCTTTTCGATTTCGTCGGGCTTTAACACCGGCATCGAAGCGCCGCCGGGAATCACACCCTTGAGCTTCTTGCCATTGGGCACGCCGCCGCAGTCTTCTTCGAGAAACTTTTTGAATGGGTAGCCCATTTCCACTTCGTAAACGCCCGGCTTGGTAACATGGCCGCTGACGCTGAAAAGTTTCGTTCCCTTGCTCTTCTCCGTTCCCATGGCGCCATAGGCCGCCGCGCCGCGCTCGAGTATCCACGGCAACACGGCCAGCGTCTCGACGTTGTTCACTACGGTCGGGCAACCGAACAATCCGTGCGTCGCTGGAAACGGCGGTTTGACTTTGGGCCAACCCCGGCCGCCTTCCAATGAAGAAAGCAAAGCGGTTTCTTCGCCGCAGATATATGCGCCGGCGCCACGGTGCACGATCAAATCCAGATCGTAACCAGCACCGAAAATATTTTTACCGAGCAAACCCGCTCGATAGGCTTCGTCGACGGCGCGCTCCAACTGCTGGGTGCCGAAGACCATCTCGCCACGGATATAAATGAAGGCCGTATGAGATTGAATCGCGAAGGCGGCGATCAAAGTGCCTTCAATAACTGCGTGGGGGTCTTGTTCGATCAGCAAGCGGTCTTTGAACGTCCCCGGTTCGCTCTCATCCGCGTTGCAAACGAGATACTTGGGCTTGGGATTGTCCTTCGGCACGAAGCTCCACTTCATGCCGGTGGGAAATCCAGCGCCACCGCGGCCACGCAGCCCCGAAGCTTTCACTTCATCGATCAGCTGTTCCGGCTTCATGCCCTCGACGACTTTGCGCCAAGATGCATAACCGCCGCGCGACTGATAAGTCGCCAGCGTGTCCGAACCGGGAACACCGATATTGCGGAGAAGAAGCTTTTCCATGAACTCTTAAAGCACAATGGAGAATGGAGAATGGAAAATGGAGAATGTCTCGGATTCTCTCATTGCGACTCTTGCGTATCCATTATCCATTTTCCATTATCAATTTTTTATTTCATTGCGTCGAGAATCTCATTGAGCTTCTCTTCAGTTAAGTTCTCATAATAATCGTCGTTAACTTGCATCATCGGCGCCGTGCCGCATGACGCTAAACACTCGACTTCGGAAAGCGTAAACCGGCCATCGCCTGTCGTCTCGCCGCATTCGATGCCAAGTTTATTTTTGATAAAGTTCGTCACGCTTTCCGCGCCGCGCAGCGCGCACGGCAGGGTGCGGCAGACTTGAATATGGTGGCGGCCGATCGGTTTCATGTTGTACATGGTGTAAAAACTCACCACACCATGCACCCGCGCCGGCGCCTGATCCATCAACCGGGCGACATATTCGATCGCCTCCGGACCCAGGTGGCCAAATTCCTGCTGCGCTAAAAAAAGCACCGGCAGCATCGCCGCTTCCTTCTTCGGATAGCGCGCAACGGTTGCTTCGAACTTTTTCAGCGTCTCAGGTGAAAACTCTAAGGCCATAGGTCTTCGAATCGAGGATTGATAATCGAGGATCGCGCCCCACTCCACACCAATTCTATACTCGATCCTCCATCTTCAATCCTCGACCAACTTACCGATCGCACTCCCCGCCGATCATATTGATCATGCCGAAGGTCGGGATAATATCGGCGACCATGTAACCTGTGATCATCTCGGCAAACGCGCCCATGGCGATGAAGCAAGGCGGGCGCACGCGCAAACGGTAAGGCTTGCCACCGCCGTCGCTGACGATGTAGAAGCCGAGCTCGCCGTTGCCACCCTCGACGGCGAAGTAAGTTTCGCCCGCCGGAACCAGAATGCCTTCCATGATAATTTTAAAATGGTGCATCAAGCCTTCGATGCTGCCGTAAACTTTCTCCTTTTCCGGCAAGACAAAGCGCGGATCGTCGATCCACACCGGCCCGACGGGCAATTGCTGCAAGGCTTGGTCGACAATCTTCATGCTCTGCTCGATCTCGCGCATGCGGCAGAGAAAGCGGTCGTAATTATCGCCCCGGCTGCCCAACGGCACTTCGAAATCCATCTTGTCGTAAACCAAGTAAGGAAAAGCTTTGCGCACGTCGTAATCGATCCCGGATGCGCGCAGAATCGGCCCGGTCAAACTGTAGTTGAGTGCGGTGTCGGCCGAGATCACACCGACGTTGGACATGCGGTCGAGAAAGATGCGGTTACGCGACAACAGGCGGTCGCAGTCATCGAGCAGCTTGCGGATGGTCGAGAAAGCCGAGGTCACATGCGCCGCGAAATCATGGGGCAGATCATGCTTCACCCCGCCGATGCGGACATAAGTCACGGTCAAACGCGCGCCGGTCAATTTTTCAATGATGTGCGTGATGAGCTCGCGCGCTTCGATCATGTAGAAACCGACGGTGATGGCGCCCAATTCGGAAGCGGCCATACCGCAGCAAGTGAGATGATCGAACAGCCGCGCCAGCTCGCTGATGATTACGCGAATATACTGGCAGCGCGCCGGTGTTTCGGCGCCGATCAGTTTCTCCACGGCGAGCGCGTAGCCGACGTTGTTAATCAGCGATGAGGCGTAGTTCAGCCGGTCGGTGTAAGGGATGACTTGCGTCCAGGTCGCTTGCTCGCAGCTCTTGTCGAAGCCGCGATGGAGAAAGCCCACTTCGACATCGCACTCGCGCACTTTCTCGCCTTCGAGTTTGAGGTTGAACTTGATCGTGCCATGGGTCGCCGGGTGGGACGGACCCATTTGCAGTTCCATGATCTCGGTCGGTAGCTCTGGATTTTCCGCTTTCATCACGTCGCTTGGAACTCAGCTGGCATTAGCGCTTGTTGCTCAAAGACTTTTGCAGGCGCAGTAACTTGTTGTGCGACCGTTCGTCGACGAAAGTGCCGTCGACATGCCGTTCGGGAACCCGCGGCTGGCACAGATTGACGGGATAATCTTTGCGCAGTGGATGGCCCTGGAACTCGTCGTACAAGAGAATTCGCCGCAAGTCCGGATGATCGGCGAAGCGAATGCCGTACAGATCCCAAACTTCCCGCTCGAGAAAGTTCGCGCCGCGCCACAAGGGCGTCAGCGAGTCCACCGTCGGGTCATCCTCCGGCACTGGCACGCGCACGCGCAACCGGCTGCGCTTGACGCGCGACACGATTTGATAGACGACTTCAAAGCGCGGTTCTTTTTTTTGCCAGTAATCCACCGCGGTGATGTCCGAAAGCAGGTCGAAGCCGACTTCATCTTTTAACCGGCGAAAGCTTTCGCGTAATCCGCTGCGCTCCAAGATGACGACATCGTCACCCTGAGCTTGCATCGCTTCGATCACGTTGACGCCAAGCTTTTGCTGGATGTTGGCGAGCTGGGAACTCGTTTCAGTCATGAAGAATCAATCCCACTCCAGCGCGCCCTTTTTCCACACGTAAGCGTAACCGATGGCTAGAATCGTCAGGAATATCCCCATCTGAACCAAACCGAATACGCCTAACTGGCGAAAATAGATTGCCCAGGGATAGAGGAACACCACTTCCAAATCGAAGATCAGGAACAACATGGCGACCAGATAGAATTTTATCGAGAAACGAATGCGCGCGTCGCCTCTCGGAGGGTTGCCGGATTCGAACGGGTCACCTTTGGCTAGGTTGGTGGACTTCGGCCCAACTTTGGACGCTACCAAAAGCAACGCCACAACCACTACCGCAGCTACCGCGAAAATAATGACCAGCGGAAAATAGGGATGATGCATGGATCGCTTATTAAAAAAACCCATACCTCCCCCCAGTGAAAAGGTATGGATTTAATTACTTAAAGATCGCTTGATCTACCAAAATTTGTATTGGAAAAGCACCATCTTGTCAAGGTAACATCGGCGCAGAATAGCGTTCGAGCTGATCGTCACAGTAAGGTATCGGCGAGTCCGGCACATTGACGCTGGCTCGCTATCGGTGTTAATCCTCAGGCCGGATCCATGGGCAACCGGGAGGCTCTCGATGAAGCGACAATTTTCGTCGATTTTGGCAGTCATCACACTCTCGCTCGGTTCAATCGGTGCGAGCGCTTCAGCGCAGTCGCTCATCGACGGCGCCAAAAAGGAAGGCCAAGTGGTCTTCTACGCTTCCATGGAAGCGGTGTCGGCGCAACGCATCACCGCTGCCTTTGAAAAGAAATATCCGTTCATCAAGGTCGACGCCACCCGCATCGGCTCGGAAAGGATGACTACGCGGCTCGTCGCCGAAGCTCAAGGACGCAAAGTTCGCGCCGACGTCGTGCAGCAATCTGGCTTCGATTTCTACGGTGTATTTCAGAAAGGGCTATTTGAAAGTTACTTCTCGCCGGAGCGCGCCGCGTTCCCAGCGGAGTATCGCGACGAAAAGGGGTTTTGGATGATGCCCGCCGCCACGCTCAACGTGATCGCCTACAACAAGAAAATGGTCGCTTCGGCCGACGCGCCGAAAAGTTTTTTTGATCTCACCGAGGCGCGCTGGAAAGGCCAATTGCTGATGGACGAAAACGAAAGCAAATGGATGGCCGGCATGATCCAGTACTATGGCGAGGCGAAGGCCATGGACTTGATGCGCAAGCTGGCGGCGCAGGAAATTCAATTCCGCACCGGCCACACTCTGTTGCAAACCCTAGTCGCCGCCGGAGAGCGCGCCGTCGTCGTCGTCGCATTCGCCAACGGCGTCGACCGGCTGAAAAAAGAAAGCGCGCCGATCGAATGGGTCAGCGCCGAGCCCGCCATCGGCTTGACCTTTGGCCTCGCGGTGGTCAAAGACGCGCCGCACCCCAACGCGGCGCGTTTGTTTCACGATTTTTTGCTCTCGCGCGAGGGCCAAGAAGTGATCGCCGCCGCCGGTTACTACGTGCCGCGCACCGATGTCGCTTCGCCGATCCTCAAAGACGCAGCGCCGAAAACTAAAGTGATTCCGCTGCCGATGACCTTGGCGCCGCGCTACAACGAATATTACCAAACCTACCGCAAAGTGATGGGACTTAAGTGACGCCGGTCTAAAGAATTGAAGCAATCAAGCTAAGGAGAGAACTGTGACTTACCAATCCGAAAAAGGCAATTTCACCATCGCGCTGGCCGGCGACACCATGCTCACGCGCAAATTGACGCCGTTCAAAGAAGAGCGGTTCTTAAAGTTGCGCGAAATTTTGCGCAGCGCGGATGCCAGCTTCGCCAATCTCGAAGGCACCGTGCACGACTGGGACGAAGGCACGCCGGGGATTACTCAGGGAACATTTATGACGACCGAGCCGGCGTTGCTCGATGAATTGAAATGGCTCGGCATCAACTTGGTGTGCTGCGCGAACAATCACGCCTTCGACTACGGCGAAGACGGCGTGCTGGCCAATATCAAACATCTCGACGAAGCCGGAATCGTCCATGCCGGCAGCGGCAAAAATCTCGCCGAGGCGCGCGCTCCCGGCTATCTCGACACAGCCAACGGCCGTGTCGCCTTGGTTGCCGCCACTGCGACGTTTCGACCGTGGAATCAAGCCGGCGAACAGCGCCCCGACTTGCGCGGCCGGCCCGGCATCAACCCGCTCGGCTTCCAAACCACCTACAGCGTCGACGCTAAGGCGTTCGAACAATTGCAACGAGTTAACCAGGGACTCGGTTTTGAAAAAAGCGTTGAACGGGCGCGCAAACATTTTTACAGCGACAAGGAAATTGCCAGCGCCAATGCGGCCGAGTTGAGCCTGCTCGGCAATCGCTATGTCCTGGGCGAAGGCTTCTCAATCACGACCGAAGCCAACGAACGCGACCTCAGGGATAATTTACGCTGGATCGGCGAAGCGCGCCGCCAGGCCGACTGGGTCGTCGTCAGCGTTCACTGCCACGAGTTCGGCGGTCCGACTCTGCTTACCGCGGCAACCCGCGCCGAACTCGAAGAAACCGCCGATTTCGTGACCAAGTTTGCGCACCAAGCGATCGACGCCGGCGCCGATATCGTCGTCAGCCATGGACCGCATTTTCCCTTGGGCATCGAAATCTATCAGGGCAAAGCGATTTTTTACAGCGTAGGTAATTTAGTTTTTCAAAATGAAACCGTCGGCTTCTTCCCTGCCGACGCCTACGAACGCTTCGATCTCGATCTCAAAGCCACGCCGGCGGACTTCCTCGACGCCCGCACCAACGGCGGTAAAAAAGGCCACCCGAGCGATCCGGCCTACTGGGAAAACATGTTCGCCGTCTGTGAATTTGCCGATCACAAGCTCAAAGAAATTCGCGTCCACCCCATCGATCAAGGTTTCGGCCGCCCTCGACCCCAACGCGGCCGACCCGTTCTCGCCGAAGGCGAAGTGGCGCAGCGCGTGCTCGAACGAGTGAAAAAACTATCTGAGCGTTACGGTACGAAAGTAACGATTCGTGATGGCGTGGCTGTGGTTAATCTGTAGAGACGGCTAACGACGTTGTCGAGCAAGTTAAACCCGATTGGCTTATTGTTCGAGAACGTCACGATTCTTCGAGAATCTCTTTGATCCGCTTGATCACATCGGGCGGTTGACTGATTGTCGTTTCCATTTTCTTTTGCAGCTGCTCACCCGTGAGATGCCAGCGGCCGTCCCAGTCCGTCAGCTTTTTTGCTTCGGCGGCAAATTCGGCATCCTGCCATATCCTTTGAAAACTGTCGCGCAGAATTTGCAGGCGCTCTTGCGCCACTCCCGGCGGCGCGGCAAAGGGCCGCTCGAAATCCGTGTATGCCATCATGATCGACATCAAATCCACGGTTGACTTGGCATCAGCCGGCGCGGTCTCGTACACGGTCGACACCGGCGGGATCAAGCTGCTCTTCTCCGGTCCCTGCTGAATGAGAAACGTGATGAACTTCTCCTTGACCCAACGGTCCCACGGCGGACGCAGCATGACCACGTCGGTGGCAGCGCGGCAATCCACTTCGCCACGCTCCATGCCCAAGTCGGTTTCGCGCGCCGACTGAAAGCCGCTCACGTGTTTCATCTTGAGATCGAAAATCTTGCTGAGCAGACTGGCAAACACATAGCTCACGCTGCCCGTGCCCGCCTGGCCAAATCGCGGCGGCGTCTTTGCCGATCGTATCGCAGCGATGCTCCGGTACGGCGTGTCGGCGCGGCAAGCCACCATCATCGGCGAACGATTATAACTGCCGAGCCAACCGAGTTTGCGAAAATCGACTTTTACCTCGGGGCGTCCCGCCATCTGGTCCAGATAGTTGGCCCGGCTGACCGCTAAAACTGTCAAGCCGTCGGGCTTGGCGATGCTGTAGAGATAATTTGCCGCCACCAGCCCGCCGGCTCCCGGCATGTTGCGCGCGACAATCGTCGGATTTCCCGGCACATGCTTACCGAGATAGCGCGCGACGAGACGGGCAGCGACATCAGTCGTCACTCCAGGGCCGCTCGAGACGATGAATTGAATCGTCTTACCGCTGTAAAAGGCATCGACCGCCTGCGCTTGAACCATCACAGGCGCCGCTGAGAAAAGGCAGCACCACGCACACAGGATTAAACCGAACAATCGGCTCAAGGACGAAATCCCCAAGCGGGAAAATCTCGGTTCGATCAATCGCTTTGGGGCAATCAAGCTAGTCATTTTTAGTTTTGCATCACCAATAAGAGCGCCTGCGCCTGCATGCCCCTATCGGGCTCGGTAAAGTAACCTATTACTCTGCGAGAATTTCCTTCACCCGCTTGATGACCTCCGGCGGCTGGGTGACCGTAGCGATCATCTTTTTTTGGAGCTGCTCGCCGCTGAGATAAGTCGCGCCGTCCCAGTCCACGAGTTTTTTTGCTTCAGCGGCAAACTCAGCGTCCTTTAACATGCGCTCGAAACTCTCCCGCAAAATCTGTAGCCGCTCATTCGGTATACCAGGCGGACCGGCAAAAGGTCGATCAAATTCGGTGTACGCGAGCATAACATTCATGAGATCGAGGTATGGCTTCGCTTCCGGGCGCGCAAGCTCGGCGACGGTTGGGACAGGCGGCAGCAGCACGCTCTTTTCCGGTCCCTGCTGGAGGACGAACGTGACATAATTGTCCTTAACCCAACGATTCCACGGCGCGCGAATAACCGTCACGTCGGAGGTCGCGCGGCAATCCACTTCACCCCGTTCCAGTCCCAAGTCGGTGTCGCGGCCGGATTGAAAACCGGTAACGTTCTTTACTTTTATATCGAGAATCCGTTCGATCAAATTGGCAAAAACGAAACTGATACTGCCCGTCCCGGATTGACCGAATCGTGGCGCCGTCTTAGCCGCACGTATGGCGGCAATACTCTTGTACTCGGTGTCCGACCGGCATGCCATCATCATCGGCGACTTATTAAAGCTGCCGATCCAACTGAGTTTGCGAAAATCGGTTTTCACTTCTGTACGGCCAACCATTTGTTCTATGTAGTTGGCGCGGCTGATCGCGGCGACCGTGAGCCCGTCCGGCTTGGCGACGTTGAATAGATAATTGGCCGCGACGATGCCGCCGGCTCCCGACATGTTTTGCACGACGACACCGGGATTTCCCGGAATGTGTTTGCCCAAGTAGCGGCCGACAAGACGCGCGCTGATGTCCGTGGTGGCGCCGGGACCGCTGGCGACGAGAAAGCGAATCGTCTTGCCGTCAAAGAAAGGCTCGCGACTCTGCGCCTCGAGGCGCGCGGCCGAGCCGGCGGCAACAACGAAGACTATCAGGATTAATGTCGTCCATACCTTTCGCCCACCGTTGCAAAGTCTCCGTCGAGTCATGTGAGTCTCATCATCCGATTAGCCCCGATGATGCTCAGCGTACGGGAGATTTTTGGATTACGTTTCACGTCATCCTGCACTGAAGCAATGATATCGGCCGCGGCGTTACAATCCCTGCGCCGCTGCGTTTCTACCGGCTAGCCGGGAGAAAACCACATTGCGCGTCTGGCCGGTGCAGGACGGGTAGTTGTGGAAGAACAATCCGACGATGTCACCAGAGGCGAACAGACCGCGAATCGGATTGTTCGATGTATTCAACACCTGCGCCTGGGTATTGATCTGCAAGCCGCCGAAGGTGAACGTCACACCGCCAGTGATCGCGTACGCGAAGTAGGGCGGCTTGTCGAGGGTATCAGCCCAGTGGGATTTCTTCGGCGTGATACCCTCGGTGCAGCGCCCATCCAGTTTGGTGGCGTCGAACGGAATGTCCTTGCGGATCGCGCCGTTGAATTCCTCGACGGTCCGTTTGAGAATCATCGGCTCGATGCTGATCTTCTGCGCCAACTCTTCAATCGTGCTCGCTTCGATGGGATGGGAAAATTCGTAATAGCGTTTGTTCAAAAACGCCAGCGCCTTTTGATCGTAGATTTGATAGGCAACCGCACCCGGTTGCGCCAACACCGCCCAACCGGTCTTGGCGTAGGTGTAAGAATGGCGTGCTTCGCCTTCGTCGAAAAAGCGCTGGCCCAAGGAATTCACGGTGATGCCGTAGGTGTAGCCGTAGCGATTGGCTTTATTGCTGATTTCGACGTCGGGAAAAGTCGCGTCGATCGGCGTCGCATGCGCGCCTTGCCAATGGCCGGCGGTTTTGGCGCCCAAGTCGATCGCCATCATGAGCACTTCGCCGGTGTCATGCTTGCTGCCGCGCACCTTCATCAAATCGGCGTTGGGGCCGAGATAACGCGCGCGCTTCTCCGCGCTCGCCTGAAAACCGCCGGCGCACAGGATCACCGAGTTAGCGCGAATTTCATACTCTTCGTTGGGATCGGAAACGCGCACGCCATCGATGCGCCGGTCGTTGCCGAGCAGCGCCGCGACCCGCGATTCGTAGCGCAGCTCAATGCCCATCTTAGTGGCAATCTCGCGCCACTGCATGAGCTGATCCAGTCCGCCCTCAACGCCGCCGCGCGGATGGATCACCATCCCCGGTTCGAAATAATATTTACCGTCGATGATCACATAACTGTCGATGTCCCATTTGATGCCGACTTCGCGCATCCAATGAATCGCCGCGGTCGATTGCGTCACCAAGACCTCGGACAGTTCTTTGCTGATCCGTCCCCGCGTAACCCGCTGCAGGTCGGCGTGAAATTGTTCCGCGGTGTAGGCCGGGATATGCAGCTTGGCGAACATGGCGTCGTCCATGTCCGGCAGGAACTTGCGAATCTCATCGGGGCCGGAAAACACCCAGCGAAAACCGGTGTGCGAATAGCGCGCGTTGCCGCCGAATTCCGGCTCCGGCGCTTTCTCGAGCATGACGACTTTCGGCGCGCCGGCCTGCTTGGCCGCCACCGCCGCTTCAAAGGCGGCGCTGCCGCCACCGACAACCACCACGGCTACGTTCTCAGTTCTCACGGTTCACAATCTCCATCTTCGATGAAATGATAAAATGCGATATGGCTGATCAATTCTTCTTATACAGGCTCTGGATGAACCCGGAGCTTTCGAGCTTGTTCATGAAAGAGTTATCGATCAGCGTCTCAACCCGCACCTCGGCGATCTTTGGGTTGAGCTGGATCAAGAGTTTTTGCAGCCGCTTCATTCCCTCCACGCTGGTATGCGGCGCGCGCTCGTAATTGGTGATCACGGCTTGATAGGATTCCTCGACATCGGCCGGATTGCTCAAGCGCAGGTTCGATGCCAAGAGCCGGCTTACCAGTTCCTTGTTAGCTGGATCGTTGATCATCGCGATCGCCTCGATCGTGGCTTTCAAATGACCTTCGATCACCTGCGGCTTGGTCGCCGCCGTGCGCCGCGTCGTCACCATCATGTTCTGCGGCAAGGTCACGCCGGCGGACTTCAAGTTATAAAGCAAGGTGTAACCTTTGTTGGCGTAGACCTCGCCCATCGCGCCTCTAAGCGTGGTGGCATCGACACTGCCGCTCTCGAGCGCCAAGCGCCGATTCATTTCAGTCCCCGGTATCGTCAGAAAAGTAATCTTTGCATGGATCGATGCTGAGACCCTGGAGCGCCAACATCGATACCAGATGCGACGTCGATCCTGGACCGCTCACCGCGATCCGTTTGCCGCGCAGATCTTCCGGCTTCTTGATGTCGGGGCGTGTGTTGAGGCGGAAGTCTAGCTTCTGATTGAAGTTGGCGATGCCGGCGAGTTCCGCGCCGCTCAGCCCGGCGTTGACAAGATGACCGGGGCCGATGATCGCGGCGTCGATCTCACCGGCGAGCAAAGCGGCGATAGCCAAGGGATTGCGCGGCATGAGGATGAACTGCATGTCGACGCCATATTTTTTGAACAAGCCGCGCTCGCGCGCCACCCAGACGTGGGTCATGCTTTCGCTGGTCACGCTGGAAGAAAGATTGGACTTGGTCTGGGCTGCTATCGGACTCGGCGCGCAAACGAGCAACGAGAGAATGACGATCAGCGCACAGCAGCCGCCAAACCAGTCGGTTGCCACGGCGCAAATCTGAATCTCGTCATCGGCGGGAACTCGCTTTCACCGTTCGTCGTAGCCGGACGGACCCGATGATGCCCGACAAACCGGCATCAACGAATCGAGACGGACTCAGCGGCACGAGTCTCGCTAACTAGATTGCTTCTCTTTCTCACCGAGCGGCACAACCTTCTGAAAACCATGCTCCGAAATATCGAAATAATTGCCATCGGGATCCGAGCCGCGCGTCTCGGCGTAGGGACGGCCGTTGGGGCGACCTTTGGGCAGCTTATTGGGGTTGATCTTTTTCATTCGGTCGACGATCTTCTCGCCGCTCTCCACTTCGAAGCCGAAATGGTACAGACCATTGGGCGCGTTCTGCTCATGATTGGGCAGGATCGCCAGATTGAAATATCCGTCGGTCAGGAAAATCGCACCGCCTTCGTTTTTCTCCTTGTGCAGCATCTGCATCTCGAAGACATCCATATAAAATGTCGCGAGCTTGCCGGTATCTTCGGTGCGAATAGCCAAATGTTTGATCTTAGGCATATTGTTCTCCTTGCCTTAACGTTTCTGCGCCGTTGTTAGTCCACTTCCTTGCCGCCCACCGGTTGCACGACTTGAAAGCCGTGCTCTGAAATATCGAAGAAGTTGCCGTCGATATCCGAACCGCGCGTCTCCGCATAAGGCCGACCATTGGGACGCTGCTTGGGTAACTTGTTGGCATTGAACTTCTTCATCCTCTCGACGATCTTCTCGCCGTTCTCAACTTCGAAGCCAAAATGGTACAGACCGTTGGGCGAGTTCTGTTCATGATTGGGCAGGATCGCTAAATTGAAATACCCGTCGGTTAAATAAATCACACCGCCTTCCTTCTTGTCTTTATGCAGGATCTGCATTTCAAAAACATCCACATAAAAGGACGCGAGTTTCCCGGTATCTTCGGTGCGAATGGCCAGATGTTTGAGCTTGGGCATGATGTACTCCTAAAATTTGAAATTGAGTTTGACTGAACTATTTTGCTTCCGCCGCCCGCGTGATGCCGATGCCAAAGGGCTCGGAGCGATTGCCGAACATTACTAGTGGCTCGGGTCCCTTGTTGATCAACTGATAATACTCTTTGGCGCGGATAAAAAGGATGTCGTTCTTTTTGAAAATTTGCTCTCCGCCTTTGGGATCTTTCACCGAGCACTGCCCTTGGACAACCAGAAACGACTCCGGGTTTTGATGAAAATGCATCGGCGTCTCATCGCCTGCATCGAAATAAAGCATCCACGAGCGAAAATTTTCCGTGCCAAAGAGATGGCTGTTGCGAATCTTCTGCTCCCGCGCCTCGTCGATCTTCTGCTCTAGATTGTGACACTCCATATCACCCTCCCGATCAATATTGATGGTGCCGAACCTATCGCGGTGGCGGTTCGCTTGTCAATCAGAAGAATGGAAATTGGAGCGATGGAGTATTGGAGTAATGGCGCGTTGGGGTTCGGAAAAAAACATTACTCCAACACTCCACTACTCCATCATTCTAAGAATTCCCGCCTCAGCGCAGTTCGAGCTCGATCTGATCGCGGTCAACGATCATGGGCAGCATGGCGTCGAGGATCACTTTCTCGCTGACTTCACCGTAGCGTTCTTTGAAACGATCGAGAGGCACGACGGCTTTGGCCATCGCCCTGTGGCCACCGGCGCTGCCGATGTCGTCGTAGAGTTTTTTCATGATGTCGCCGGCGCTCTTGACGTAGCCGACGTTGCGCACGCAAATCACCACGCGGTCGTTTACCAGCCCGGAAACCACGCTCCAATCCGCGCCTTCGATTTGCAAACAAAACTCGGCCATTTGCGGAATCACGTCTTCGCGGTTCACTTCACCCAAGTGAATCACGGCGACGCCGCTTTCGACTTGCAAGCGGCTGAGCGCGCGCCCCATCGCTTCGAGATCTTCGCGCGGTAACGCCGGCCGTTCGATGCGCGTGATCATCGCCTTGTTGGCGATCGGATAGAGAAAATTGAACGCGCTCAAGTCGGCGAGGTTGCTGCCGCGCTCGAGAAACAACGTGTCGGTCTTGATGCCATAGAGCAGCGCCGTCGCCAGCCGCTGCGACGGTTCCATGGCGGCGGCGCGCAGATATTCGGTAAAAATCGTCGCCGTCGAGCCGTAACCGCTGCGCAGATCGGCGAAGCGCGCTTTGAAATTGGTCCGTTTAGGATGATGATCGACGACCAGATCGACTCTTCCCAGCGTTGCGCCGAAATAAGGCGGCTGGACGTCGACCAAAGCCAATCGGGCACTGTCCTTGTGGAGATCGTTATAGGAAATCTTTTCGACTTGGATATCCAGCAAGCGAATCATGGCGAGATTCTCCGGCCGTGTGATGCCGCCAAAAGTGACAATCGGGGTCGTGGCGCGGTTGCGGCCGAGTAACTCGCGCAGTGCCAGCGCGCTACCGATGGCGTCGGGATCGGGATCATGCTGCAAGAGAATATGGATTTTCTCGCCCTCGCCGAACAGCGAGCGAATGCGCTCGACTTTTTTGATATTCAGCGTGTCGAGCAGCTGTGCGGCGCAGAACTCCGCGAAGATATCGGCAAGCTGCAAGTGGCGCAGCAGCCCGTCATCCGAGCCATTGGCTTCTTTCTTGCCGTTTTTTTCCGAGGTCAACGAAACGATGGAAAGGTTCTTGTCCAAACCGCGGAGCAGCCGGCAAACCGCGATCTGATCGCCGGCGTCGCGCACAAACACGATCGCCTGATCGACATGACGTAGTTTGAGCTTCTTGTAAGTCTCTTCTTTGGTGAGATCGCCGTGACGCACGTTGCCGCCCTGCCGTCGGATCCGGCGCGCGATTGTTTCATTGGGCACGAGATAACGCACGTCGCCTTGTTCCGCCGCGACGTTGCGCATGAACTGAAACAGGAGATCGTCCTCGCAAATAGCCAGGTACTGCATCGAAGTTTGGCGGGGAATTACCGAGCGGCCCGAAATGTTGAAGTACGATTAACGCCGCTGGTATTCACGGCTCGGCACTCTACCAGCTAGCCTTTGGCAATTCCAGGGCTAACCTTGTACCCGTTCCCGCATCACCATATAAGGTAATGAATCTTCAAAGGAAAGCGAGCGCTAGTGGTATGATCAACAGCGGTGAAAGAGGCTTCGGTTTACCAAGATTCAGTTTAGCCGAGCGCGAGCGGCGCTGGCGCCGCGTACGCGAGCTCATGCGCCAAGAAAGGCTCGATGCCATTATTGGTTTTCCCAATCAAAGCCACTGGGATCAGTTTCAGGCCGACATTCGCTATCTGACTCACATCGGTGGCCATCAGACCGAAGTCGCCGTGGTTTTCCCGCAGGCCGAGGAGCCGACGGCATTTGTCCGCGGCGGCAACGAGATCGAATGGTGGAACATCGCCCAGGACTGGATCAAAGATATTCGCCCGTCGCGCCGTTCCTGGAGTCCGCCGCTAATCGCGCGAATGAAGGAATTAAAATTGGATAATGGCCGTATCGGCGTCAGTGGCTTAAGCGGTTTGCTGCGCGCGCCGGAAGGCACCGTGGTCGTCGGCATGCTCGACAATGTGCGCCAGGCCTTTCCTAATGCTCAATTTGAAAACGCCACGGAAGTCTTGCAAGACGCTCGGTCGATCAAAAGTCCAGAGGAAGTAGCCTGGATGGAGCGCGCCGCGGAGATACTCGACCAGGTCGTCGCCGCGATACTCGCGAAAGCGAAACCAGGCGTGATGGAAAACGACATGGTGGCGACCATCTGGCAAACGATCATTGCCAATGGCGGCGATTACCCGTCGATGACCCACTGGGGCGCCGGCGTCGACGTGCCTTGGGCTTGCCGCATCGCGCCGCACCGTCCGCTCCAAGCCGGCGATATGATCAATACTGAGTTGGAAGCGAAATACGGCGGCTATATCGCCCAGACCGTGCAGGCCGCTTGTCTCGGCAAAATCCCATCGGATTTGAAACAAGCCTTCGATGTCAGCGTGAAAGTTTTCGACGAGCTGGTTAAGTTCATGAAGCCGGGAGTGTCCTATCGCGACGTGATTGCATTTTACCAGAAGCTGGTGCGTGAAGCGGGATTCATCCCGAAGGGAATGTTGCTGCACGGCCGCGGCATCGGCGAGGACCGCCCGCAAATCACCGGCGAAGTCGAAGGCGACATGTATACCAGCGCGACCTACACCCAGCATCTCGATCTGCCCTTGGTCGAAGGCAACGTTTTTGTTCTCAAACCCGGCGCCATGCCCGGTAGCGCGCCCGACTCGATCCGCTGCGGCGACACGGTGGTCATCGAGAAAAACGGCGCGCGCCGGCTGGGCAAGAGAAAATTTACTTTTCCCGAAATCGTTTAAGCCCGCGGCAACCGAACGCGCGAAAGAATTCTTCGCCCATCGGTTGACGGTCAATGGCGCTTTCAAGTACGGTCATTGGTGAAATCTCGCGCAGCGGTTGGAGGAACAAGCATGGTCGCAGAAATTCGCTACGGGGTTGAAACCATCGACCACATCGCCATCCCGGTGCGCGATTTGGCAGTGAATCAAACTTTTTACCTCGACGTTCTCGGCTTAAAGTTCAAAACCACCCGGCGTAACCCCGACGGCAGCCCACGCCAAACTTATGTCCTCGCCGGCGAAAACATAATCGGCCTACACCTACCGGGAGTCAGCGCCGGCCCGTCAGCGGGCGCTGGGCCGCGCATCGGAATCAGCGTCACCAGCGAGCGTTTCGATCAGGTTGAACAGGCGCTACGTTTGGCCAACCATCCGTTCAAGGGCACGGTCCAACATGCAGCCGAGGCGCCGTTTGAGCGCTCAATCTATTTCGACGATCCCGATGGCAACCATCTCGAATGCTGCGTGCGCCGCGTCGAGCCGCTCAGCGAATGTATCAGCCACACGGTATTCGAAACTTGTAACATGAAAAAGGCTCTGACTTTTTACTCCGAAGCGCTCGGCACGGCTGTGCCCATTCCTTTTGGCGAAGAAATGCTGATTCCGACGCGCAACGGCCAGATGATCGGTCTCGTCGAAGTCGCAGAACTCTCCGAGCGCAGCAAAAAACATGGCCGCGGCTGTCACATGGCGATGGATGTGCCGCAGGAAGATTTCGACTCCATGGTCGCGTTGGTCGAACGCCATGGCGGCAGAAGCCAAGGAGATCGACGCGCAGACGACGGCTTACGACCGGAAGGCGAGCGCAGTATTTATCTCTTCGACCCGGATAATAATCGCCTGCAAATCACCGCCCACGCGCCCAATCAAAAAGAAGAACTCCTCGACGACGAAGAAAAATGGCGCCGCATCATCGCCGCCCGCAAGGAACAAGGCAAAGGGCTGAGCAAATGGGAAAGCGGCGGGAAAAAACTCGTCTAAGAATTTCCTTCGGCGAGCAAGCAGCTAAATCTTTTGCGCCAAGATCAGCGTCGTTCCCGGCAAGGTCTTGGGAACATCGCCGTGCATTTTTATGGAGTTGAATCCCGCCTGCTTGAGCCAGTCGGAGTACTGCGACAGCGTCCAGCACTCCCCTTCCGGCGTGTGCGTCAGCGTGTAAACGGAAAAGCGTAACGCGAAGGTCGGCTCGGTGCGTTCTTCGTTGGGCACGAAGTCGTTGACGACAAAAATACCTCCGGGCTTGAGCGCACCATAAGCCTTGGCGAATAACTCTTGATTGCCCTTGGGCGACTCGAAGCGGCAGAAATTGCTGGCGAGAATTAAGTCATAGTGATTGGCTTCGAGATTCGCGCTGTGATGCTCGCCATCGATGAAGCGAATCTTACCTTCCAAACCGCGCTCCTTGTTGGCTTTCTTTGCCACCACATTAACGTTGGGCCAGTCGAGTTGAGTAACCTGCGCCGTCGGATCGCGCGTGACGATGGTCATGCCAAAGATACTCGAGCCACCGGCGATATCGAGCACGCGCATACCTTTGCGCTCCGTGCCGATCTTAAGAATGTCGCACAGCGCCTTGGCCGCCGGCTCGGCGATGACGATGATGCCAAGCACAAGCTTTTCCCAGACTTGCAGCTCGGCGTTGGTATCCATGCGGCTGAGCGGTTTGCCGGTTTTGAGCGATTCCTTCAGATGCGCCATGCCATCCCATAGAGCCAAAGCGACGTGGCGAAAGTCGCCGACGTAGGACGGTTTGCTTTTGACCAAGAAAATCTCGGCGGTCGGCGTCAGCGCGTACTTGCCGTCGCGCTTTTCGATGAGCGCAAGCGCCGGCAGGCTGTCGAGAACGATGCGCGTCGCGCGCGCGTCCGTGCCGGCTTGACGGGCGATATCTTCGGCGCTGTGAAATCCGTTGTTAATCAGCGTGAAAAAATCATATTCCAGCGCCGCGTCGAGGATCTGACTGTTGGCGAAATCACCGAGTATCCGCATCAGCGGACGGGGCGAAAGTTCTTCTTTGTTAGACTCGGCCATGCTTACTCTTTGTACAAACCTTCCTTTTTGATCTGCTGATACACGCCTTCAAAAAACCAGGCGAAATACGCCGTGCCCATGCGCATGCAGTATTCAAGATTGAAACCGGGCCGGGTGTCGGCTTTACCTTCTTCGAGCATCTTTTTCAGAACCATCCAGTCGAGATCGGCGTGCGCCATGATACCGTCGTGCTCTTCGAGATCGGCCTTGGCGTGCACCCGGAAGTAGACGATTTTTTCTTCCGGGAAATTGTATACCTTACGCAGCGCGCCGCCGAAGAAGCGCGCCCAGTGGCCGACCGCCTCCTCGACGCAGAACGACGCCCACCACTCGACCATGGTGCCTTCGTAGAGCACGCCGCGATAGTATTCGAGGAACGCCCGACACTCGGCGAGCATTTCATACTCGACCATCTCGTTGTCGGTGAGACCGAAGTTGCGCCCTTGTTCGAGGACGATCTGAATATGTCCCGGCGGCTTGGGATGAATCATTTCGTCGGCAACGTGGGCGGCGAAATGTTTTTGCAGCTCGGGATGGCGCTTGAAAAACGGCAGATGACGCTGGTAGGCGACGCCGTGAAAATTATTGATCTCGGCGACAAAGCCATGCCAATTCTGCCAAAATATTTTTATCGCTTCCATGGGCAGTGTTCCGTTGGCCATGTCGGTGTGAAAACGGCCTTTGATCAACCAACGGTCGGCGATATCGAGTAAATATTTTTTCAGATCCGTGATCACCGCGTCGGCTTCCTGCGGTGACAGTTTCTTGCCGGAAAAATCCTGCCTTCCCAGTCCCATATTGCTCTCCTTAGCTCTGCCAACAAAACTTTTAGCCGATTGCCGTCTCCGACCTCGAACCGTTGAACGCTTGAACCTTGATCGAAATCAGTAGAGCGCCCCCGGATTCAGAATATTATTCGGATCGACCAGCTGTTTGATCTCTTTGACAACGTCGTAAAGGCTGCCGAGTCTTTGATAGGGTATTGGCCCCTTGGTGCTTAGGGTCGGCGCCGTCCAGACCACACCGCGCTCGTTGCTGAACTGCTGAACCATACCCATCCATTTACGCAGCTTGCCGACATCTTCGTCGTCGTAGGGATTGTAGAAGGTAAAATACTCTTCCTTGATGGCGAAGTCGCGAGTGACGTAACTATCATGTTGCGGCGAATGGGCCGCATCCCAAATGCCGCACTCGCGCTTGGCAGCTTCGTCAAGGTCATACATTTCCCTCAAGAACCGCAACGGGTACATTTTCGAGGTCACCGCGAACATGCCCGTATGACGCACCACCGTACCGCACCAACCGTCCGGCCCCATGATGTGCCAATCTGGCCAGCCGTGAAGACCTAACTCCTGCGCTTTGGCGCCCATCGCTTTGTCGGCGATCTCAGGTACGTCGACGCCGGCGGCGGATTGGTAGACGCGTCGCATGCGTTTTTCTTTGAATGCTAGCTCTTCGGCGTCACGCGCCATGAGAACGGTTTTTAAAAAGAACCAGCCGTCGTCGGGTATCTTGCTCTTGTCGTACAAGCCTTCTTCCATCGGCCAGTGATATTGCCAGCGGTCGGTGAAATGGATGTCGTAGACGACTTCGCCTCGGACCAACTCGATGAGCGACTCTTGCACTTGCTGCAGCTGATCGCGGCGAAACACATAGCAGTAATCGTGCAACCACTCACGCCGGCATTCGATGGCGCGCAGGCAAACCTTGCTGATGATCCCCATGGAGCCGGCAGCGAGGGTGAACATACCGAGCAGATCCGGCAGATGAATCCATTTTTGAAACGGCCCGAAAGTCGTTCCTTGATTCGCCAATGCGCCCAAGCGAATGGTCTCGCCGTTGGCAAGAATCACTTCCAAGCCGAGCACCATGTCGGCGATCCAGCCGTAGCGCGTCATGCCGTAGCCGATGCCGCCTTTGTTGATCATCGCGCCGATGACCACCGCCGGACCGTAGGTGCCGAAGTTGGGCAGCATCATCCCATGTTGACGCAGCGCGTGGTGAATCGCGTAAACGCTCGCGCCGCCTTCAGCGATCACATACTGCATGGCCGAGTTGACTTCGAGAATCTTATCCATGCCAAGCATGTCGAGCAGCAGCCCGCCTTTGAGTGGCGAACTGATGCCCATGCCGACGCCGCCTTTAGCGACGATGGGAATTTTGTGCTCGTTGGCGAATTTTAGAATGTCAGCAACCTTATGATTGCCTTCGCCGTCCGACTCGATGCGCACAATCACATCGGGTAGGGCCCGATAGGCGCCATACGCTAGCGTGTGTTGATAATTGATCTTGTCTATCGGGTTCGTCGAGACCCGTCGTGCACCGACGATCTCTGTCAGCTTGGCGATAATCTCATCGAGGGAAAGCATGGGAAAAACAATTGATATGGAGAATGGATAATTGAAAATTTAGGATCCGGGCAAGGTCCGCAGACGTTGTTTAACGAGCAAGAAATGTGACTCCGACATTTTCAATTCTCAATTATCCATTCTCAATTACTTAGAGTTGCAGATGACTTCCACCGGTGATGAGTATATGGCTTCCGGTTATCATGTTCGCTTCATCGCCGGCTAAGAAAGCTATCGCGCCGGCGATATCTTCGGGATACAGATGGTTTTTCAGCGGCCGCGTTTCTTTCACCCGCTCGCGATACGTCTCCGGCATAATCATCGAGGCGTCGGTCAGTGTGAACGCCGGAGTCACCACATTGACCGCAATGCCCAGGGGGCCCAATTCGATCGCCATCGTGTTCGCCATGGACTCCAACGCGGACTTCGCCGCCGCGTAAGCGCCCATGCGCGCCAACGGCTGTTGCGCCAAACGCGTGCTGACGACGATAATTCGACCGGCCTTTTTTTCTTTCATCGCCGGCAAACAGGCTTGCACGCAATGGTAGAAGGCGGACAACTCGTGCTCGATCGCTTGATGAAAACTGTCCCAGCTAATCTCGTGCAGCGCGCTCACTTGAAACGGAAAGTATGCGTTGTTGACCAGCACATCGATGGCTCCGAGTTTCTCGCTGGCGGCGCGCACCATCGAGTCGACCTGGGTTCTTTGCGTCACGTCGGCTTGAAACAACATGCCGGGGTTGCCGGCGCTCTCTACTTCGGCGAGAGTCTTCTGCGCTGCATCCTTATTCTGGTGATAATTGACCACCACGGCCGCGCCGCTCTGCGCCAGGCGAATCGCCGCCGCCGCACCGATGCCGCGGCTCGCGCCGGTGACCAGCGCAACTTTACCGGCGAGCGGGCGAGGGTTTAATCGCTGCGCCATGATTAGATGGCAACCTTATCCTCGGCCGCGCCCTTTTCATATTTCGCCGCGTTGTTCTTGAAAGACAGAAACTTCATCTTCACATAGGGCGAGGTGTAACCGTTCAAGATGCGCTCTACTCGACCCGGCTTGCTGTAGAAGGATTGAAATGCCCAACCTGTCAGTTCGCCCAACTGTTGGCGCGTGAGATGTTTGGTAGGCATGACTGAGTGTTCCAAGTCGTAGAGACTGAGATTGTCGACTTCGATGATGTTATTTTTGACGGCGGCCTTGTAGATCGGCGAACCTGGGATCGGATTGAGCACCTGGATCATGACGATATCGGGATCGATCTCGTCGACGGCTTTCGCCCGTTGGCGGATTTTGGCTTCGTCGTCTTCCCAAAAACCATTCAAATAGGTCGAGATCGTTGAAATGTCGTTCTTGCGCAGAAACTGAATCAGCTCTTTTAATTCCTTGACGCCCACTTTCATCGGCCCTTTGCGTGCTTCGGCGATCTCTTCGTCCGTGCCGCCGTCGATGCCGACCAAAACCTGGTACAAACCGACTTTACGCAACCGCGGCACCAGATCCATGTCGCGGATAAGGTTTTGCGCGCGGCTGAGCATGAACCAGCTGATGTCTAATTTTTTCTCCTCCAACGCTTCGACCAAGTCGACCATCTTTTGCCGATCGGAGTTGAAATCGTCGTCCATGAAGGTCAGCGCTTTGACACCATAGGTCTTGTTGAGCAGTTCCATTTCATCGGCGACTCGCTTGCCGCCTTTGGTGCGGTGCGAGCTGAAATCGCGTGGATTGCGCTGGTCGACCAGCCACCATTCGTAGCAAAAATGACAGGCGCCCTCGCATCCCCGAGAAGTCACCGATTCGTTGTAGTTGGGAATCACCGAGTAGCCGAAGTACTTGTCCATGGGAAAGAGATCGTAGGCCGGCATGGGCAATTCGTCGAGGTTGGCGATCACCGGCCGCGCCGGCGTCAGCACGACTGCACCGTTCCTGCGGTAGGCCAGCCCTTTGATCCCGCTGAAATCGGGTGCAGGTTTTTTCAGTTCGTCCAATAATTCAGACACCGCATATTCATTGTCGGCAAACACTCCGACAATCGCGAAGTCGAGCTGAGGATTGTCGGCCATGATTTTTTGCGGCACCGCGGTGTACATCAAGCCGCCGCCGATGGTGACCGTTTGGGGAGAAACTTCTTTGATCTTTTGCATCGCCGCATGGAAACGGTTCAAGGTGGCGGCGCCGCCCGCCGCGGCGATCATGGCGCCAAAGAAAACTGCATCGGGCCGCTGGCGCTTCACTTCATCCAGCATCTGATCATCGTCGAGGCCAAGGGCGCGGCAATCGAGGATGGCAACTTCCGCCACGTTTTTCTCGCGAATAAACGCGGCAACCTGCGCGTGGAGCGAATTGACGGCCAGATGACGGTCGCCCCACGGCGCCCAATTGCCCATCGGTGGCGTAATAAATAGGAGTTTCATGTTATCTCCTGCGACTGTAGGAATTAGTAGCAATCAAAGTATTTAATACCTTAACGATTGTCAAGATTGCGCTTCATTGGCCGGTCAGTTTCGCACGCCGTTCAGTAAGCAAACTTCGAGGGGAAACGTCCAGACAAATCTGTTGACAACCCCCTAGCCATTTGGTACTGGTGCGCAGGCTGGATGATCTCCTAACGAAAACTGAATAGTAACCACTTGGAGGGTATTGTTATGGCTCAGGGCGCACAGGAAGAACAACTGTTAGACATTCGGGTCGCCGAAGCGTCGGCAGGATACAAGTTTTATCTGAATAACGAGAAGCTCATTCTCGGCTCGACATCCACGATACTATTCTTATTGACTTGGGAATCCATCGGTAACTGGTTCGGACTGATCAATCCGATGTTCATGAGCGCGCCGTCGATGATATTCAAAGCGGCTTGGCAGATGTTCGCCTCGGGCGAGATCTGGAATGACCTCTATATCAGCGGCATCGAGTTCGCCTGGGGTTATTTCCTGTCTATCGTCTTCGCCATACCTTTTGGCATCGCGATCGGTTGGTACAAACGATTCGCTTACGTTTGCGACCCATTCGTAAACGCGATGAATGCAACACCCCGCGTCGCTCTCTTGCCTTTGGTGATTATCTGGTTGGGCATCGGCATCCTCTCCAAGGTCGGCATTATCTTTTTGGGCGCAGTTTTTCCGCTCTTGATCAACACCCGCGACGGGGTCAAAACCACGCCGGCAAACTTGCTCACTGCAGCCAGAAGCTTTGGCGCGTCGGAATGGCAAATCTTCAAATCCGTCGTGCTGCCTTCGACGGTGCCGTTCATTCTGACCGGATTGCGCTTGGCCGTCGGTCGCGCGCTTATCGGCGTCATGGTCGGCGAGCTCTATGCCGCGACCGCTGGCATCGGATTCATGATCACCGTCGCCGGCGCGACCTTTCAAACCGATAAGGTATTCGTCGGCGTCTTGATTTTCGCCATTTCCGGCATGGCCCTGACTGAGGTCATTGATCGCTATGAAAAGCGCTTTGACAAGTGGCGCCCCAAGGTAGGCCGCGAGTAAACTCAATCACGTCAGACTACAACTGACCTAAAACTAAAAATGGCGCTGGAATGTTCCAGCGCCATTTTTTTTTATCACGCCGGGCCACATTCAATTCGTCCGAAACAGGTGCAACAGCTAACAGCTGCTTTTCGATTTGAGGTATTGAAGTCACAATGCCTTGCTGCGCGCAGAACGGTTAAGATCTTTTTTTTATTTCGACCAACCGTATTGTCATAAATCAACGACTTTTATACGATCGCGGCAAATTTACTGATCCCTTTGCTAAACTGACGGAGGCACCATGCGCAGATTCGGCGGCGTGTTCCTACTCATTCTGGTCGTTGTCGTGATGTTTTTCCGCCAAGTGATCGGACTTTACGTCGATTGGCTGTGGTTCCAAGACGTCGGCTACGCGCAGATTTTCGCTACCATTCTCTCGTATAAGACCCTGCTTGGCGCTAGCTCAGGCGGGCTTTTCGCGCTGCTGATCTATGTCAATCTGAAGATCGCTTCCTCAGCTTCGGCCGGTTTTCGTTACTCCGGCGCGGACAACATCATCGAACTCCCTCCGCCCGAGTTAATCGACCCACTGTTTAAGCGGCTACTCCTGCCGGGCGCGTTATTCCTGGGCCTCATGGCCGCGCCCCAGGGAGCAGCCAATTGGGAACAAGCAGCGTTGTTTTTAAATGCCGTGCCGTTCAATCTGCAAGATCCGCAATTTGGCCAGGACATCGGTTTCTATGTCTTTCGTCTGCCACTGCTTCGGGTGTTTTACCATTGGGCGATATTCACCATCGGACTAACCGCCGTTGCCACCGCGGCGGTGTATCTCCTTTATCGTGGCATAGAATATACGCCGCGCGGGCTACATCTTGGCGACCGGGCGAGAAATCATCTGCTGATTCTGTTCGGCCTACTCCTCGTAGTCAAAGCCGGCGGCTATTATCTCGACGCTTTCGATCTTTTACACGCGCGGCGTGGCGTCTCCCACGGCGCAAGCTACGCGGATGTCTACGGCAATTTACCAGCGCTCAGGGTGCTTACCTTTCTTGCGTTGATCGCTGCGGCGCTCTGTTTCACGCAAATCTACCGCACCGGCTACAAATTCGTAATCCTCGGCGTTGGTGCTCTCGTCGGCGTGCACCTGCTCGGGCTCAACGCCTATCCGACATTGTTGCAACGCTTTCGCGTCACCCCCAATGAAATTGAGGCGGAGCGGCCTTTCATCGAGCGGACGATCAAATTCACCCGTTTCGCTTTCGGCCTGGATAAAATTGAAACGAAAGATTTTCCCGCGGAAGAACAGCTCACGGTTGCGGATTTGAAACGCAACGACTCGACAATCAACAATATCCGGCTCTGGGATCACCGTCCGCTGTTAACCACCTACGCGCAGCTACAAGAAATTCGGCCCTATTACAAATTCGTCGATGTCGACAATGACCGCTACATGATCGATGGCACCTATCGCCAGGTGATGTTATCCGCCCGCGAGCTGTCCCATCAGCATCTGCAAAGCCGCAACTGGATCAACGAGCATCTAACTTTCACTCACGGTCATGGAGTGGTCTTCGGTCCCGTCAATCAGGTTACTTCCAGCGGTCAGCCTGAGTTCTTCATCAAGGACATTCCGCCGGTCGCCAGCACCTCGCTCAAGATCGCTCGTCCGGAGATTTACTTCGGTGAGCTCGCCAATGAATATGTTTTGGTGCGGACCAAGTCGCAGGAATTGGATTATCCGTCGGGAGACCAAAATATTTACACGACCTACAAAGGCCAGCGAGGCGTGGCCATCGGCTCGTTGTGGCGCCAGCTGGTTTTTTCGGCCCATCACGCATCGCTGCGCATCTTGCTGGCGCAGGATCTGACCGCCGAGAGCCGTATTCTTTACCACCGCCAGATCCAGGAGCGGGTAAAAAAGATCGCGCCGTTTATCACTTTCGATCGCGATGCCTATTTGGTCATTGCCCAGGGTGGCAGACTGTTCTGGATCGTCGACGGCTACACGGTTTCGGATCGCTTTCCCTATTCAGAACCGCTGCGCCAACAGGGCACCAACTATATTCGCAACGCGGCAAAAGCCGTGGTCGACGCTTACGAGGGCACGGTTGAGTTCTATCTAAGCGATACGCGCGACCCGATCATACAATCCTATGCCAAAGTTTTTCCCAATCTGCTGAAACCGCTCGACACGATGCCCCAAGAACTGCGCGCGCACATCCGTTATCCCCAGGATCTGTTTTCGATCCAGGCGCGGGTCTATACAACCTATCATATGCAGGACCCGCAGGTTTTTTATAACAAAGAAGATCTGCTCAGCATTCCGCGCCAGAACAGCGAAGGCCGCGAGCAGGACGTCGAGCCCTATTACACGATCATGCGCTTGCCCGGCGAAGCGAAAGAGGAGTTTGTCTTGTTGCTGCCGTTTACGCCAAACAAGCGCGATAACATGCGCTCCTGGCTCGCAGCGCGCAGCGATGCGCCGCATTACGGTAAATTGACCGCGCTGGATTTCCCCAAAGCGAAACTCGTTTACGGGCCCAAGCAGATCGACGCCCGCATCGATCAAGACACGGTGATCTCTCAACAACTGAGTCTGTGGAACCAGCGCGGCTCCCAGGTCATTCGCGGCAGCCTGTTATCGATCCCCATCGAGCGCTCGTTGCTCTACGTCCAGCCGCTTTATCTTGCCGCGGATAAGGGTTCGCTGCCGGAACTTAAACGGGTCATCGTCGCCTTCGGCAACCGCATCGCGATGGAGGAGACGATGGATCAAGCCCTGCAGCGGGTTTTCAGCGCGACACCGGCCAAGGAAGCAACTCAACCGGTGGTGGCAGCTTTGCCGCAGACGGTTAAGAGCGATCAAACGCCGGCGCGCCAAGCCCTAAACCATTTTCAACGGGCGCAGGATTATCTCAAGCAAGGCAATTGGTCCGGCTACGGCGACGAATTGAAGAAAGTCGAAGCGCTGCTCAAGGAAATGCAAAAAGGTCAGTAGCTCGCGGCAAATAAACTAGCGAGTGGACGCCGGTCGAGGACGAATTATCCGTGCGCTGGCGGGTCGAGGTCAAAGCAAATTTTTGTTTGAACTGTAGCGGCCGCTCATCAATAAATCTTCCGCCACGCGCAGGAGCGCCACCGCGGCCTCGGTTCGCGTCGTCTGACTGGCCGTCATCGAGACTTGCCCCCAGGGTTGTTCCTGGTGGTTGCGGCCATACGCCAGCCGCTTACCGTTTTCACTAAGCACGACCAATTCTTTGTCGGCAACGATGCCATAGCGTTTCTTGTTGTAAATGACGATGGCGAACGGCTCCTGCTGCCGGCCATCGAGAACGTCGCGGCCAAGAAACGAGCTGCGATATTCGCCGCCGACGATACTCATAATAGTCGGCGGCAGATCGATTTGGCTGGTCACCTCGCTGATGCGCCGCGCCTCGATATGCGCGGGCGCGAAGAATACCGCCGGCACGCGATATTCGTCTACCGGGATCAATTCACTGCCGCGCAAGTGCACGCCGTGATCGCCAACGAACACAAACAGCGTGTCGTCAAAATAAGCTGAACCACGCGCGTCGCTGATAAACTTGCCGATGCAATAATCGGCGTAGAGAAAATTGTTCAGCTCCGCAAGCTCAAATCCGTGCGGCACCTTGGTATCGGCGGCGAGCGGCACAATGCGCCCAGCCGGATATTGCCACGGCGAGTGCAGCGAAACGGTCAGGATCGTGGCAAAGAAGGGATTGCCCTCTACGTGTAAGCGGCGAAATTCCTGATCGGCGCGCATAAACAAATCCTCGTCGGAAACGCCCCACGGGCTTTTATAAACTGGGGTGGCAAAATCTTTTTCTTCAATAAACTGATCGAAGCCATTGCCAATGAAAAACCCCAACATGTGATCGAAAATCGCCTGCCCGCCGTAAAAAAACCGGGTGGCGTAGCCGCGCCCTTTGAGCACGCTCGCCAAAGTGGCGAAGTTTTGCCGGGCTTGCGGACGCTTCACCACACCCGCGCCGGGCAGCGGCGGAAAGGAACACACCGCCGCTTCCAAACCCTGAATCGTCCGCTCGCCGGTCGCGTAGCAGCGTTCGAAAAGCAAACCCTCGGCCGCAAGACGATCCAACTCCGGCGAGAGCGCCGGCACTCCGCCCAAGCAACCGGTCAATCGTCCAGTAAAACTTTCCATCACCACGAGAACGACGTTGAGCGGCTTGGTTGCCGCGCGGTGTGAAATCTGCCGCACCAGCGGATTGGCGCTGTCATTGGTGAACCGGCCTTGAGTAGCCAATACTTGGCGCGCGCGTTCCATGGCTTGATCCGCTGACGGCAAATGGATTACGGCTTTAAGCGCGGTGAATTCATCTTTTCTTCGATGACTTAACTCGTAGAGCAGGTTGAAAAGTCCGCATGAAGCGATTTCATTGGCGATCCGGTTGGTGGTAAATGCCGCAAGACTGGGATTGAGCGGCCGGTGATCGAAGGTGCCACGGCTGGCGAATGCCGCGAGCAAAAGCCAGAGAAAAGTTGCGCCACGGTCCCAAAGCCAGAACGTCTCGCCGAATTGGCCCGGTTTGAAAATGGTCAGAAGTGTATTAACGACGATCAAAACGAGCCATGTCCCAGCCACGCTCAGGATAAAAATTCGCGCGACAGGATAGGCTTTGATAACGGTCTTGAGAACTTCGCGGTCCGCACCATGCTCGAACACTAGATAGTTGGGACGAAAATCGTAGAAACGGAAAAAATAGAGTCCGGCGATCTCGACAAAATAGAGGATGAAGTAAAAAATTCCGAGATAAGCGATGAGCAGCGGTTGAATTCCGGCAAAGAGCGATTCGGATAAGAGCAGCGCGGCGAGAATAGTAACCAGACAGGCGCGGCCGACGACCACGCTGTCCAATCGAATTCCAATCCAAAACAACTTCAGCCTTTGCTGCGCAGTCAATTCGGCGACATCCGACCGGCGCTCCCAATAGAGCCACAGCCGAGAGCTCGACAGAATCAACAGCGCTAATAAGCTGCTCGCAATGGAAAAAGTGATGCGCGGAAATTCGAACATCGAAGTAACGCCAACTACGAGCCGTCTACAATCCAAACAAAGTGAGAAACAAACGGGTCCGTTCAGCGATAGTTAGATTGGCGAGCACATTCCAAAAATTAATCACCGCGAAAAACGTCCAGACGCACGCCATGCGGCGCAGGCGGTGCACACCGCCCGCTCGCAGAACCGCTGCCGTTCCCGGCTTGCCGCGTCGGGCTTGCTGGCGCAGCATGGATATCGCGATGCCGCTTGCCAACAGGAAACAATAGACAAAGCGGGTGCCGAGCAACGACCAGAGCTTATGCCAATCGGCCCCGATAAGCGGCTCTTTTGCCTGCAGGAGATGATAGTACATGTTGCCGATGAAGGCGGCGGCGAACACGGCCGCGACCAGGCGCAACCTCGGATGACTACGAAAATAACGCGCGTAGGTGGGTAGAAAAAAAACTCCATCATCAGCTCTTTGAAGTAATAGTAATAGCGGTTCCAAAACTCAACGACGGATTCGGCCAGCAGCGGCTTGTAGGTGTTGCGAAAGACATTGAAGCCATAGAGCCGTAACACACCGATCCATACGTGGCCTTTGGCGGCGATATAAAGCGCTTCCCAGATCAATTCCAGGTAAAGGCTGATCCAAATGACTGGTAGGGGAAAGGCGGCGCCGCTCGCGAAAATATGTTTGAGACGAGGCAAGCCCAGACTATGACCTTGAAACACCGGCGTTAACCGGCTCTTGGGATCGGCATAAATCAGCGCACCGATCAGCTGCATGACCAACGTCCAAAGACCGACCAACAGCAATAACTTAATACCGCCTAAAACCGCGCGCGCGTAGGCTTCCGGCGTTTGCGCCACCGAGCGCGACAGGTGGTCATGGCCTTTCCCCGGCGGCGTATTGGTGCCATCCCACACCGGCCAAATATAAAATAGATGATCGCCAAAGCCCGTGCCCGCGGCTTTGCCCCGCTGTCCGGACAACAGCATGTAGCCGCAGCGCCAAATCAAGTATGGGAACGATAGCGCAACGACGGTAATAACCAGCCAACCCAGTCCGGAATTGTCCGGCGCCGACCAGATCGCTAGCAATAGGAGCCAAAAGAGCAGGTGAAAACAGATTTGCGGACGGCCACGAATGATTGACGGTAATCGTTTGTAATGGACCGCAACCTGATAGAGCGAATAGACGATCGCTAATAAAATGAGAAAAGCCAGCGCGCAAACCAACCACGCCGTGGCCCCGGCAGCGTCACGCCGTGTATTGAAACGATGAAACGTGCCGATGAGACCCGCGCCGATGGCGCCGATGACCAGCACGAACTTTCGCCGCTCCGGCGTCAACCAGACGAGCCAACGCTGCGCGGCGAGCCAAGCGATCAAGCGCTCATTTTCGTGGAACTGCGCGATCTGGCGGTACCTACTCGCGAGCACCGAAGCGATCATGTTGATGACTCGCGGGCGATCAACTCGAGAATCGACTGTACTGAGCGCAAATCTCCCGGGTCGATGCCACGATCGGCAAAATCGATGCGATAGGTTTGTTCTAAATAGGTAACGATTTGCAGCAACGCCAGCGAATCGATCAGCCCCGATTCCACCAGGCTCGAAGTTTCGTCGATGCCATCGTGGGGATAATCCGGCCTCTGAATACTTAGGAGAAAGTCGATCAATGCCTGCTTTTTTTGCTCTGCGTTCATGATCTAAATTTTACCGATGAGGTTGGCGCCGTTCCGTCTTCCTGTGGATCGTTGGCGACCGCGACCGTGATGATCAAGATCCGCTTTTTAAGATTACCGCTAGATCAACCGACTTTAATGGCGCGCACATCTCTTGAACAACGTTACGGCTGATCTTTCCCCGCGAGTTCTGCGGCAGTGCATCGACGACGTACCAGCGCTGCGGCATTTTGAATTCAGCCAGATGGGTTTTCATCCAGGTGTATAGCTGGCGAATCGTCGCCGCATCTTGACGCCGCAAGACCACCGCCATCGCGACGTTCTGGCCATAAAGCGAATCCGCAAATGCAAAGCTGCAAACAGTTTCGGTATGTTCGAAGCGCTCGACCACCGCGTCGATGTCGGCGGGATAAATTTTTGTTCCACCCTTGTTGATCTCGTCGCGTTCTCGCCCTTTGAGATAAAACCAGCCGCGTCGGTCGATGACACCCATGTCACCGGTGACAAACCAGCCACCGGAGACGACCTGTTCGGTCAGCTCGGGATGGTGATAATAACCTTGCATCAGCGCCGGCGTGTTGAGCCAAACGTAACCGGTCTCATCGACGTTACACTGGGTGTCGGCCTCGAACGGTGCGCTACGCTCGGCGCTCTTGAGGATTTTGATCACGCTGCCCCATGGCGCCCCGACTAAACCGTCCTCCGGTGCGAATTCGCCGATCGTTGTGCCGGCCACCCAACTACCGGTTTCCGTAATGCCGTAGGCGTTATAGACCTCGCGCGTGCCCGACCAGTCGCGAATTTGATTCCACAAATGCGCCGACAGCGGCGCCGAGCCGCAGTGAATCCGGCGCAAAGTTTTAGCTTGCGGCGGTTTACTCCCCTTAAGAATTAACCCCCACATGGAGGGCACCGAGGAGAGAAACGTAATTCGATTCTGATCGACGATCCGGCCAAGCTGTAAAAGTATTTCGGTGCTGAAAGCTGGCGCGATGAATAGCTGCTGGCCGCTGAGCCAAGGATACAGGCTGTTGCAAATCAGGCCGTGGCCGAAGTGCGTCGGCAACATACAAAGCGTACGCTCGTAGGACTCAACGCCAAGACACTGGCGCAATGACAACCAACGGGCGCGCAGCGAGCGATGCGTGTGAACTACGCCTTTCGGTACTCCGGTCGTGCCCGAAGTAAATAGGATCAGTGCCTGATCATCGAGCCGGGCGGCGCACGGAAGCGCGCTCGACGGCGTGATGAAGTCGAGCGCACCGGTGTCCAACACGGTCGCGCCTTGACCGGATAGAACTGCAACGATACTGGAAGGAACTGTCCCATCGATCAAGGCGAATCGCGGCGTAACCGTCCGCGCCAAGTTGTCAATTTCAAATGGTGTCAATCGACCATCGACGGGTACGACGCTAGCGCCGATATACCAAAGCGCGAGTAGATCGACGAAAAACTCCAGCTTATTACCATAGAGTATAAAGACTCGATCGCCGGGCTGCATACCCTGGTCGCGGTAGGCGACACAACGGGCGCTCAGACGCGCCGCTAGTTCAATGCCGGTCCAGCTGCGACCCGATGCCAGTTCGGTAAGGTCACCGATTTTTGCGTCAACGAACATTGCGGAGTTACGGGTAATCGAATGAAACTAATTTGTAGCAACCTTGTCGAATCGCCGCAAGGCGAAAGACCGCCGCCTACCATCGCGGATCGATTAGCCTTGCTTTAAAACCCTCTCGTGTTTCAAAACTTTTGTTGCTATAAAACGCCGGATGAGTGATCAGCGTCGCCGACTTGCCATCAGGGGCGTAATATTTGTCGTGCTGGTAGCTCTGCTGTTTATCTTTAGCCGCTACATTCCGCGACCCTTTAGCGCATTCGCACCACCCGGCGAGGAGCTTGACGATTTCGAGGGGATTTACTCAAGTAGCGACAAACTGGGCAAGTTCTTGCAGAGCCTGGGGCCCTATTCCCCGGCAGTATTTGTCCTATTTCAGATTATTCAGGTGATCGCTGCGCCATTTCCAGGGGAGCTGACGGGTGTGGCGGGCGGGTTTGTTTACGGCGAGACCATTGGGTTCATACTCTCCACCATCGGCCTGTCCATAGGCTCCTGGGTGGCCTTCGAGTTGGCAAGCATTCTCGGCCGGCCATTTGTCGAGCGCTTCGTCAAGCGTGAAGTTCTCGAAAAATTTAATTTCCTGACGACCAACACCGGTGTTGTAATCTGTTTTGTCCTTTTTCTGTTTCCCGGTTTTCCCAAAGATTATCTTTGCTACGTGCTTGGATTAAGCCGCATGAAACTTAGCACTTTTTTGCTGGTCTCGGTCATCGGTCGACTGCCGGGAACTTATTTGCTCACCATGCAAGGATCGACCATCCGCAACGAGCAATATCATACCTTTGCAATCATCACTGGCGTTTCGGTCGCCGTCTTAGCGCTGGCCTATTACTACCGCAATCAGTTGTTCGATTGGATCAAGCACCGCCACCCACCGAAATAACCCGCAGCCCATTCCATCGCGACGATGCGCAATCTCGCGGCGCGGTGTTTTCTCAGAAACTCACGCCGCGGGTTAGCAAGTAAAAGACTGGCGCGACGATAATGCGGTACCAAGCGAAGGGCGCGAGCTTGCCATGGCTCAAGAAGTTGACAAAGCCCTTAACCGCGGCCAGCGCCACGACAAAGGACACGACGAAACCGATCGCCAAAGCGATGGTATCGTCGAGCGCTAACTGATCACGCATCTTCATCAGTTCGTATCCCGATGCAGCAAATAAAACCGGCACCGCGATTAAAAATGAAAACTCCGCCGCGCCTTTGCGATCGAGGCCGAGGAGCATGCCGCCGATAATCGTTGCCGCCGCGCGCGATGTCCCCGGCCATAGGGCAAGCACCTGGAATAAGCCGATGCCGAATGCTTGAGCCAAGCTCAACTGATCCAGCGAATTCGATCGTCGTTGTGAACGCAACCGTTCGACGAACAAGATCGCCACGCCGCCGACTGCGAAAGCCAATGTTACTGCCTCAGGATTAAACAAATGGGCCTTGATCGCGTGGCGCGCCAGATAGCCGATCAGTAATGCCGGAAACGTCGCCGCCGCGATGCGCCACAGTCCCGGCCAACCTAGCAAAGTAGATTTTGAATCGAGCAACGACCGCGCGCCCGCGGGCAGGAGTCCGACGAAGCGCTGCCAATAGAGAAACACCACTGATAGGATCGCGCCCAACTGAATGGCAACCTCAAAGCTCGCCGCTTTCTCGCCGACAAAACCGAGCAAGTGTCCGGCGATGATAAGGTGACCGGTAGACGACACCGGCAGAAATTCGGTTAATCCCTCGACGATTCCCAACACCACCGCGATGCCCCAGCTATTCATAGATCTCCTGTCGGCCAGTTAGTAAATTGTTCACCGACTCGTCTCGTCGCCGGTTGAGTCGCTACCCTCAAAGTGAAGCCTTCCTGGTTCAAATCACGGGTTAGCACGACGGATTCAGCGAACGCCGCAAGCCCTCTAAAGTTCGCGTGGGTCCCAGCGATGACGAGCAAAATTCTAAACCACTCCAGATTGACTTGACCATCACCCGTTTGCAAGCTGGTGATGCTTCACGTCATCGCTATGCCAAGAAAAAAAAATCGCCCAGCTCGACAGTCAATCTACCGGCGCTGCACGTTGACTTGGCCGACGCCGTGGCGTAGCGTTGGGCTCGCTGCGCCGGAGGAATTTTATGCTCGGAAGTCGCGCCGAGGCGATGCAAGAATCGCCCGTGATGAGCGGAGAGATTCTAACTTCGCCCGCCATGCATCGCGATAGTGGGGAGCATGCGCAGATCCGTAGCCACGCTGCACTCAACGTCCATTCTGTTCAACCACCACGCCTAGCAGATAAATCGATGAAGCGCAGCGCGCACATCACTGAGTTTCTATTGGCTGCGGCACTCTGGGTTCTCGTTCCAGTTATCGCGAATTCGCAACAACCGGTCGCGAGCTTCTACTACGATGAACGGGGCAACGTTATGCGCCAAGAGCAGGACACTAACGGCGACGGCAGGATGGACCGCTGGACTCACTACAATCCGCAAGGCCAAACTTTGCGAGTCGAACAAGACGTTAATTCCGATGGGAAACCCGATATTATTGTCTACTACGATGCCGGAAAGCCGGCTCGCCAGGAGCTCGCCAGCAAGAACGACGGCCGCATCGATACTTGGTTTTTCTACAACGTCACAGGCGAACTCGAGCGCAAGGGCCAGGATACCAACGGCTCGGGGCAACCGACCCTCTGGGTGTATTATCAGAATGGCCAGCCGGTGCGAAGCGAGGAAGCTAGCAAATCCGCCGACAAATCAGCGCGTACCGTGCATTACACAGACGGCAAGATCAGTCGGATCGACGAAGATACCAATGGCGATGGCGCCGCCGATAGTTTTTCCTATTTCGAGAATGGCCAACTGGTGCGCAAAGAGCTTGACCGCAAAAATCGCGGTAAAATTGACCTCTGGGGTTATTATTCGGACGGCCGGCTCGTCAAACAGGACGAAGATTTACGCGGCGACGGCAAAGTGAGCCGGATCGTCTATTTTCAAGGCGAAGCGATCCTGCGCCGTGAAGAAGACAGCGCCGGCAAGGGCCGCATGGATATGATCGAGATTTTCTCCCAAGGCCGGGTTGCCAAGCGGCTGCGCGATAGCAAAGGCAGCGGCAAATGGGATGCCGTTTATTACTTCCAAGACAATCAACTTATTCGCGAGGAGCGCGATACCGATGGCGATGGCATCTTCGATTTGCGAATTCTTTATGTAAAAGGTCAAATCGCTGCCCAGGAGGCGGACACCAATGGTGATCGCCGTGTCGATGTCTGGGTAAATTTTGAAAATGGTGAACAGGTCGAACAGTTTGAGGATCAAAAATTCCAAGGCAAAATTACCGCCCGCTACCGGTTCAAAGGCGGCCAAGTAGTCGACCAAGAACCGGTTGTCGATGGCGAGCCACCGCGCTCTTCGGCTCCCTTTGTAGCGGTTGAAGAAGAGCTACGAAGTATGGCAGGGTATGACCTTCCCCTCACGGCGGAACGAAGGGCGGCGAACGTTATTTCGGAGATGGTCTTGGGTCCGCAAGTGAAGTAGAATTTCGTTAGTTGGCGAATCGATGAACCGACTCCTACGTCCATATTTACTCGTATTGCTTGTGGGCAGCTCGGCCTGCGAGCCTGTGGCCGTACAGTATCCACCCGGTTCGGCGCAAAACCCGAATCCCAACAGTGGCACACCAGGAGCATCTCAGCCAAACCAAGTTAGCAGCTCCCAACGAATGCAACATGTTTGGAATAAAGCGATGGAAGGCGTCGCCATGGGCGGTGCCATCGCTGGTCCCTACGGCGCGGGCGGCGGGTTGGTCATCGGCTTTATCACGGGTTTGTTTACTGCGGAGTCCCACTACAACGAAATGAACCGCCAGGTCCGCACCGAGCAACAAAAAGATCAGCAGCTTGAAGCGGCCATTGAACAAGAACTAGCGCGCCAACGCGAATTGGAGAATCAGATCGCCAATCCAGGTGGAACACCGATTGCCGATGCGCCGGCGCAAATTCCTGGCGCTACCAGCACGACTCAGACACCACGCAATCTACCTGGGGACAAACCCACGACCAACCGAGCGCCGGATAACAACTCGCTCGCGGCGTTGAAAAAGCCTGTAACCCCGCCCATCGCCGCGCCGGCGCCATTCAAAAACGTCGAAGTGCGCGACGTGAACGGCGATGGCATCCCGGATCTTTGGATTTATTATAATCCGCAAAAAGCCGGTGAAGTGATGCGCCAAGAGGAGGCGAGCAAAGGCGACGGCAGAGTCGACACCTGGAGTTATTTCAAAGACGGCCAACTGACACGGCGCGATGTCGACAACAAAGGTCAAGGCCGGCCGGACACGGTTTTTTATTACGATGGCGACAAGATCATCCGCGAAGAGCGCGACGAAAGCGGCCAAGGGCAGATGACCTATCGCGCTAGCTTTCAGAATGGCCGCCTCGCCAAGGTGGAAAAAGAGACCACGAGCAGCGGCCGACCGGACCTGTGGATTTACTATGATAGCAGCCGCGATGGCGAGATCGTGACCAAAGAGGAGCGTGATCTTAACGGCGACGGGATTGCCGATCTGTGGACTTATTATGAGAATGGTCGAGTCGCGCGCCGTGATGTCAGCGCCGTTGGCTTGGAGATTCTCTCTAAACAGGAACAGTTGCCGGCTCCCGGCGCGGGAATCGTCCAGCTAGCAACGCCGGGCAGCTAATCATGCTCGACCATTCGACCTTCGACTGGGCAGAGCCGGAGCTTGGTTCCCTCTTCCGCAGTCCGTTTTTAATTCCCTCCCTGCTGTTTCACGGTCTGCTATTATTGGTCGCCCTAAAGACGGCAACTTTTTCGCTGCCTAAGGTCGAGCCCGATCCGCCGATTTCGGTTCAACTGATGGAAGTGCGCAGCGGCGCAGATACGAAGAGCATCGGCACAGGAAAAGGCGCGGCCGGTCCGCGCGAACTGCCCAAACTCGGCGTGCCGATTCCACCTGTGCAACGAACGGGAAAACTAGACAGCGGCTCATTGGAAAGTTCAGTGCCAACGCCAACGCCGGTGCCAGCGAATGTCGAAACACCACCCGCGCCAAAACCAATCGCCCTGCCCGGACCGAAAGTGTTGGCGATGGAGACGCGCCAGGAATCGGTCAACGCCAAAGAAACCTCGCCGGACTCCTTGGTTCAGCTGCCGACGAAAGAACGCGCAACCAATCTCCCCGCCAATGCTGCCACCGATCTCGAAGCCCAAAGAAGCTTGGCCGCGTTGAAAGGTGCTGGCGACAGCCCAGGGATCAAGGCTTTGAAAGAAGGGCCGCAAATTCCCGGCGCGCTCAAGGGCAGCGGCACAAACACCGGCGCTTACGGTGTGCCGGGCGGCAGTCGAAGCGGCACCGGGCTTGCCGGCGGCGGAACTGGAGCCGGCACCGGTGGCGGCGGCACAACGGGACTCAAGGGAATACCAGCAGCGGATTACGGCAGTTACTTAAATCAACTCAAAAAGCGCGTCGAGTCGGTCTGGAAATATCCCGACAATGTGACTGGCGTGCAAAGGGTCGCCATCCGTTTCGCCCTCGACCGTGCCGGTAAATTGACGCTCTCGGAAGTGATGGAATCATCCGACGCGCGACTGAACGCCAGCGCTCTCGAGGCGATCAGACGCGCATCGCCGTTCCCAGCGATGCCGGAAAGTTTGAAAGATCTCGCCAACGAGCCGATGATCCTCCGCTTCGAAGTCGCTATTCGCGTGCGCGGCTAGTTTCGGTTCTCGTTTCATTGAATTAATTTTCAATTTGAGTATCTTCGTTCGAGTAACAGGAAAGGTCTGCCATGCAACCTCAAGGTCTCGATCTAATCACTATCATCCATCAAGGCGCCATCGCCACCTATCCGCTCATACTTTTGTCGATCATCAGCGTCACCGTCGTGTTCGAACGGCTCTGGTCGCTGAGAAACATGAGCTCGGTGACGCTGAAGATCACCGAGTCGCTATTGGAGCCGCTCAAAAAAGGACAGCGCGATTTGGCCATCGTCATTTGCAAACAAAACTCCGAATGGCCGGTGGGAAGGATTTTTCTTAACATTCTCAATCACGACACAACGTCGCGGCCTGAGCTAGCCAGCAGCATCGCCACCGAAGCGATGTTCGAGGAGACCCAGAAGCTGAAGAAACATCTATGGATACTTGGCACGGTTGCCAGTAGCGCGCCCTTCATCGGTCTGCTCGGTACCGTCATTGGCATCATCCGCTCTTTTGAAAGCATGGCGGTAGCCGGCACCGGCGGGTTTGCCGTGGTCGCCGCGGGAATTTCTGAGGCGCTGGTGGCCACCGCATTGGGCCTCGCCGTAGCCATTGTCGCCGTCGTGTTTTACAATTATTTTCAAACCCGGATTGCCAGTCTTACCGGTTTGCTCCGTATCCAAATCGCCAAAGTTCTGCAAAACGCGTTAGTTTGAGGGAATCTTATGGCTATGACACCGCTTGGCGGCGAGGATAGTTCCGACATCGTCGCCGAGATCAACATCACGCCGCTGACCGATATTTTTCTTGTCCTGCTGATCATCTTCATGATCACCAGCTCGGCGATGATCGAGTCCGGCGGCAAGATCAATCTGCCAAAGGCGGTGGCGACGCGAACCGAGTCGCGCGGCACCACAGTCACCCTAACGCCGAAACATGAAATCTTCGTCAATCAGAAAAAAGTCAGCGAAGACAGTTTGGAAAAAACCCTGCAAGAGGCTTTGAGCACCAGCTCGGATAAGACCGTGATTCTGCGCGGCGATAAAGACGTGCTCTTGGGCGACACGGTCAAAGTGATGTCGATCATCAAGCGCGCCGGCGCCAGCGAAATCGCCATCGCCGCCGAAGCCGAGCGAAAAGCGCGCTAAGCGAAAAATCGTGAAATGAGAATCTTAACGCGGCGGCCCATCGGTGGGCGGCGGCAACTGTTGCGGCCGGCGCAATCCATCCTCACGATTGCGCTCGACTTCGCGCTGAATCTCAGCCGGGCTGCGACCTAAGCGTTCGACTTCGAGTTTAAGCTTTCTTTCCCGTTCGAGGAAAACTTCCAACTCCAAAGACTTCTGGTTTCCCGACTGATAGATCACCGTGATCGTATCGCGACCGGTAGAGCCATCGCTGGCACGAGCGATGACGTCGATTTGATTTCGCCCTTCGACCACCGGCACGGCTGAGGAAAAAAATCCATCCGCCGCCAAACGAATCTGCGTCGCCCGCTGGCCCATCGTCTGGTTGACCACCTGCACGAAATCGACACCTACTGCCGATATGTTCTCCACCGCGGCGAGCACATCCGCCGGTCGCACCACTGGTGTGTAGGTCCCGCCGCTCTCTTGGGCGATGCCAACCGCGGCGCGCGGATAAGTGAGTGCCTCTTCGCCGAGTGCAAATACGTGAACTTTGATACCAGCCCGGCCTGCCAGACCTGCGCCGCATTGATGGCGAGATCGGTATCTTCTGGCGCCGCTCGCTTGCCGCCACCGATGGGCAGCGATGGAAAACCGTCGGTCAAAAGAAACTGGACCTTAACCGCATCGGTGCGCCTCTGGCTGGTGCCCAGACCCATGAGTTCGGTGATGGCCATGCGGATGCCTTCGACCATATTCGTCCCGCCGTAAGGTCCGGCGCGCAGAATGTCGTCAAGGATGCGTCGAACTTGATCAAAGTCCTGGGTAAGCGGCTGCATGAGCTTCGCGCCTTCACTGAATGTCAGCACGCCGACACGCGTGGTTTGCGAATTGAGCTGGAGCAGCAAGCGACGCGACGCGGCCACTTCCGCGGCGAGAATCGAATTGCGCAGGTTGCGCACCGGTGGTTTACCGATGCTCATGCCGCCGATGGTAATCTGCGGCATGCCAAAACCGGAACTATCCGGCGGCTGATCAGCCTCGCCAAGATTCATCCCGGCGTACATTAACGTGCTGCCGGAAACATCGATCACCAGGAATATATCAACGTTCGCCGATCGGCCGCCATCACGTGCGACCTTGCCGCTGACGAAAATGGAATTTTGATCCTGGCTGATACGGCTGCCGTCTTTGGGCGAGAGAATTTGCACGCGCGGCTCAGCTGCACCAACCCAGGCAGGCAATATGCCGAAGCCGAAAAACCACAGTGCAAATAATCGATGTAAACGTCTTATCATAACCGTTTCGTTAGACGCCCAAACGCTAACATTTTTAGCTCGGCGGCAAAAGCCCGGAACCAGAAGGGCAAATCAATGGTGTTCCGCAGAATCGGCCTCATGCTATACTTACGGTATGATGAAATGGACATTGGTTGCCGTGGCTCTCAGTATCGTCTGGTGGTGTCCTCTGGTTGAAGCGCAATCTGTTCTAGTTTTAAAGAATGGACGCCAAATCACGGTACAAAGCTATCGCGTGGATGGTTCAATGATAAGATTCACCGGCCTTGGCGGTGAGATCGCCATCCCAAAGGATCAAATACAGGCGATTTTGAAGCCTGGGGAAAGCGATCGTCCGGGCCTTAACATATCCGAGTTAGAATCATCCCGGCCAGCTGCAACCGCCCCGCCAAAGCCAACTCCGACGCCAACTCGCGACGCGTCACAGACGTCGAGTCCGAGAGAGTCATCACGAGTCCCCAGTGGAGAGGAAAAGGAATATCAAAAGCGACTTGCTGACACGACACAAAAACTAGAAGCCGCCAAAGAAGAGTATTTGAACGCCACCCAGGGTGGAGGAAGCTTGTCGAATGTCAGCAAGGAAGGCTTTCAAGGCTGGATAGCGGATTTCGGCTCGAGAATTCGCGATTCCCAGAAGGTACCAGGAGGCGGCGGGCCTTCAGGGACTCCGCCTATGCAAGGGTACGAAAACCCAGTTTATACACCCAAACAAAAAGAGCTCAGCGACATGAGAATCCAGATTGATATTTTGCAAAAAGAGCGGGACAGTCTAATTCAAGAAATGAAGAGCAAGAACATCCCGACGGGAACCTACTAATCATTCAACGTTTGCTCACACCAGCGCCACCACCGCGCGCAGCCCCAAAAGATAGCTGTCAGCACCGAATCCCGTGATTTGCCCCGCCGCCACCTCGGCGATAAACGAGTGGTGGCGAAACTGCTCGCGTTTGTGAATGTTGGACAGGTGAATCTCGATGGTTGGAATACCGACCGCTGAAATCGCATCGCGCATGGCTAAGCTAGTGTGGGTGTAGGCAGCGGGATTGATAATCAGCGCCGCGAATTTCCCGGCGGCCTGCTGAATCCAGGTAATCAGCTCGCCTTCATTATTGGACTGGCGAAAGTCGACTTCGACACCCAGTTCTTTGGCCAGACTGAGGACCTTTTTTTTGATCTGAACCAGGGTCAATTTGCCGTAAATTTCCGGTTGGCGCGTGCCCAATAGATTGAGATTCGGACCGTTGAGCAGCAAAATTTTTTTTCTCTGTGCCATCCTCATTCCTCCACCGGCCAAACCTCGATCATGCGCTCAGCGCCGCCAAGATTTCGCTCGGCGCTAAGTGATGAAATCTAGTTTTGCCAATCCCTTCGCACATAACAAACTTGATCTTTCCCCCGGCGGCCTTCTTGTCGACTTCCATCGCTTGCACCAAGCTCGCCAGCGAAACCCTGCCGGGAATTTCCGTCGGCAGCCCGGCTTTTGCGATCAATCGAACGATGCGATCGAAACTGTTCTGATCGCAGAACCCGTGCCGCTTCGATAGCGCCGCTGCCTTCACCATGCCGACGCCAACCGCTTCGCCGTGGAGGAACTCGGTATAGCCGGTCACCGCTTCCAGCGCATGACCGATGGTGTGGCCGAAGTTGAGCACCGCGCGATAGTCGTCTTCCCGCTCGTCCACCTCCACCACTCTGGCTTTAATCGCACATGACGTCGCAATCGTCTGAATCAACAAATCACTGTCCAACTCGACCAGCTTGTCGATTCGTCCTTCGAGTAAACCGAATAACGCGGCATCTTCGATCACACCGTACTTAATCACTTCGGCCAAGCCGGCGCCCAGTTCGCGGCGCGGCAATGTCTTGAGCGTGGCGATGTCGATCAATACCAGTTTTGGCTGATAGAAGGCACCGATCAAATTCTTACCATCGGCATGATTGACCCCGGTCTTGCCGCCGACGCTGGAATCCACGTGGGCTAGTAACGTTGTCGGCACCTGCGCGTACGGCACGCCGCGCAAATACGTCGCCGCGGCCAATCCGGCCAAATCGCCGATAACGCCGCCGCCGAGCGCAAGAATGCAGGATTTGCGCTCGAAACGTTCAGTGATCAAGCGGTCATAGATCGCCTGCAGCGAAGCAAGATTTTTATGCTCTTCACCGTCGGCCAGGAGAATCGGCACGGCGATGAAGCCGGCTTTGCTGAGCGCTGCTTGAATCGGCTCGAGATAAAACTGAGCCACGGTCGGATTGGTGACGATCGCCACTTTGCCGCTGAGACCTATCTGGTTCAGCAACTCACCCGCACGCGCCAAGATGCCCGAGCCGATATGAATCGGGTACGATCGCGCGCCGAGATTGACGTTTAGGGTTTGCATGGTTCAGTTCTTGGAGTTCACGACCTCGACGATCTTGTCGACCACCTGCGCCAATGTCAATTCGTCGGTAGCGATGGTCACATGCGCCTGGGCATAGCGCGCCGCCCGCGATTCGACTAACGCTTCAATCCGCTCCCGCCGGTCAGTGCCTTTTAGCAAAGGCCTCGTAGTGCCACTTCCCACCCTGTTCAGTATCGTGTCGGTCGAAGCGCTCAGGCCGATCAAAAGCGCTTTCTCCCTTAGCAGCGCTAAGTTGTCGTCGTCCAGCACGACGCCGCCGCCGGTGGCGATAATTTGCCCATCCTGCTGAAGCACGCCGGCGAGGCTTTGTTTTTCCACTTGGCGAAAATGGGCTTCGCCCTTTTGCTCGAAAATGTCCCGCACCTTCATGCCTTCGATTTTTTCAACCATGCGATCCAGGTCGACGAAACGGCGCCGCAGCCGTTTGGCGAGGTTGCGCCCGACGGCGCTTTTACCAACCGCCATAAAACCGATGAGCGCGATGTTTTGCGTCGAGGTTGCTGCCAAAGGGCTAGTAATTCTTGATCTGCTCGAGATAGTTTTCGTAATTGCGCTTGATTTCGCGCAGCGAGTCGCCGCCAAACTTTTCGAGAAACGCTTTGGCAACTTCAAAGGCTACCACCGATTCGCCGACTACCGCGGCGGCCGGCGCGGCGCAGACATCTGAGCGTTCGACGGATGCATCGGCCGCTTGTTTGGAGCGCATATCGACCGACTGCAACGGACTCATGAGCGTCGAGATCGGTTTCATAGCGACGCGCGCGACCAACGGCGAGCCATTGGTCATGCCGCCTTCGGTGCCGCCGGAATTGTTGCTGCCACGGTAAAAGCCCGTGGGTACGATGCGCGGCGTGCCTTCGCTCACCATCTTTGTCGGATCGAAGAAAATCTCATCGTGAACCTGGGAGCCGCGCCGGCGCGCCATTTCGAAGCCGAGACCGATCTCGACCCCTTTCATCGCTTGAATGCTCATCAGCGCTTGCGCCAACCGGCCATCGAGCTTGCGATCCCATTGCGTATGGGAGCCCAACCCAGGCGGTAATCCCAGAGTAACGACTTCGAAGACGCCGCCGAGGGTGTTGCCTTCTTTTTTGCACTCTTCGATCAAAGCGATCATTCTTTCTTCGGCAGCCGGATCCGCAGTGCGTACCGATGACTCTTCAGAGCGCTCGAAGGTTTCGCTGTAAGTCAGTCCATCGAGATTGGCCGTGACATTTCCCAGCGAGCGGATATAACCCATGATGCGGATGCCGAATGGCGCGAGCAACTGTTTAGCGAAAGAACCGACAGCGGTGCGGGCAACGGTTTCCCGGGCGCTCGCTCGTTCGAGGATATCGCGAATATCGGCGCGGTCGTATTTAAGCACGCCGTTCAGATCGGCGTGACCCGGCCGAGGTTTGGTCACCGCGATTTTGTCATCCCGATCCTCGGGATTTGGCGACATTTTAGTCGTCCAGTTTTTCCAATCGCGGTTTTCGATGCCCAACGCGACCGGCGAGCCCATCGTCTCGCCCCAACGGATCCCCGAGCGCACGGTTGCCTCGTCTTTTTCGATAAGCATGCGCCCGCCCCGGCCATAACCCTGTTGGCGGCGCCAAAGGTCGTGATTGATCTTATCGATGGCAATGGGAAACCCGGCAGGAATACCGTCGATGATCATGGTCAGGCACGGACCATGGGATTCTCCCGCCGTGAAGTAACGCAACATGCGGGGTATCCTACCTCATTAAATTAGGGGAGGCTAGGGTTTCTCGACTGCTGTGATGTATTGAGCGGAGCCGTTCCGTCGGTTTGTTTCATTTGGTCGCGCCATATCTGCTCTGCGGTTGGAAGATTTTCCGAGCCCGCCCCCATAATTCTCGGGGTTATGAAGACGACGAGCTCCTCAAAATTTTTCTCCCATGACGACTTCCTAAAAAGCCAGCCGAGAACTGGAACATCTTTCAAATATGGAACGCCGGTATCCGAATTAGAACTCGTATCCTTTAATATCCCGCCAATAACAACCGTCTCACCGTCTCGCACGAGGACGTTTGCCTTGGCTTCCCGTGTATTCTCCGCCGGGATATTCTCGACCGCATTAGCGAAATCCAGGGTACTGGACTTGACTGCAATATTGAGCAAGACGAAGCCGTCAACGGACACCTGAGGTGTGACTTTCAAAGTTATCCCCGCCCGGATCTCTCGGAGGCTTCCGGCCTCGCCTACAGTTGCAGCTGTGGTTCTTATTCTAATAATGCGCGCACTTTCAATTGTAGATTCGACATTGTTAAGTGTCACAACCGAGGGACGAGAAATAATTTTGACGTTACCTTCGGCCTCGGCAGCAGACAAGATGCTCGTAATATTGTTCCCAAAATATCCCCAGCGGAAGCCGGTAGTCGGAATGACTAATTGATTGACTGCTGGCGGTGGCTGGGGACCGCCAACAAAGGGGGTACCAGCAATAAATCTATCACTGCCGCGTACACGGCCATTGTTGAACAAGGCTTCCATTTCTATGCCAAGGGCCCGCGAGAAAGTCGGCGTAGTTTCGATGAGATTCGACTCGATCTGGACCTGAGGCGTGCGCGTATCAAGCTTCGACACTAACGCGTTCACGTCTTCCATTGATCTCTGGACGTCACGAACCATGACGGTGTTGCTTCGGTCGTCGATGACCAGCGCACTGTCCGTGCGTTTGCTCATCAAGGACTTGATCTTCGGTTCCAAGTCCTTCGCCTTGGCGTAATTGACGTTGAAGTATGTCGTCAGTAGCGGTTCAAAGTCTTCTTTAGACTTCTTGGCGGCGATGAGAGCGTCTTTCTCAGTCTTCAACGCGCCCGCCGTCGAAATTCGCACGACGTTACCAATCTGCTCCTTGTCCAGACCATTGGTCGAAATGATCAGATCCATCGCTTGATCCCACGGCACTTCGACAAGACGCAAGGTTACGCGGCGGTTCACGTCCGCGGTAACCACGATATTTAAACCGCTGACTTCTGAGAGCAAGCGAAAAACGTTCTTGATATCGGCGTCCTTAAAGTCCAGCGAAATCTTTTGACCGGTGAAAGTCTTGTCGGCGGTCAACCGATCCTCACTCACTGTCGGCTGGTTTTTACCGTCTGCATTCGATGGCGCCGACGTTTGCGCGCTACGCGTATCAAGCCGTTGACCGTCCTTGACCAACATCACATTTTTCTTCGCGTTGGCATTGGCGTCCACTGCACCAATGACGATCTTAACCCCGCCGTCTTCTTGCGAGATGGTATAAGCGGGCGCCGTTGCGGCGGCGATTTCCATCACCAAGCGTAGATTATTCTCGCCGGCGGAAATTCGCAGGGCAGAGACAATGCTAGTATCGATACGAAACGTGTCTGTCGATGAGTGAGCTTTGTTTTCGCCCGTAATGTCCAAGACGACGCGCGCAGGCTGCGGCAGTGGAAAATGGCGATATTGGGTTACCGGCCGATTGAATTTAACCAATAAGGTTGTTTGACCGCGTTCTTCTCGGACGATCAGCTCTTGCAAGTTTTGGCTTGCCGTAGCCGTGCTGGCCGTTGCGGCCGCTTGCGCGGCGGGCGCGCTCTGGGGCGTTGCTGCCGGAGCCGAGGTTGGCTTCGACGGCGTCTCATTGTTCACGGCGCAACCCATAACACTGACGGCGCAGGCAACCGCAATCTTCAAACACAGCGATGATACGACTTTGCCTACTTCGTGGCTGCCTTTTCGGCGACGATTCATGAGGAAGTTCCTCGTTTCTATAATGCTCGTTAATCCGTTGCCAGCTTCATGCTCACATCGCGCGATTTTCGCTGGCCATAAACATCGGCAGATATTTCTTCGATGATAATCTGGTTTCGATGAATCGCTTTCACCTTGCCATCGTTACTGCCGATGGGCGTACCGACTTTGACGGTGTAGCCAAGCCCTGACGTGTCTTCGACCATCGCTCTTGGCTCCTTGATATCCCAGACGATGCCGACGATTTTCAACTGACCTAAATCAAGCCGTTCGAGGGGCGAAAGATTCTCTCGATTTCGGCTCACAACCTTTGCTCGAAGCGTCATGGGTCGAAACGGATCCCGGCTACCTTCCTTTAGAGTTACGGCAGGCGGGGTCGCGTCAGGGAGCTTCTTGGGCAAATTCAAATCGACAGGTTCGGCTTTCGCCTCGGTCTTACTCTTCTTGCTGCCCATAGATTGTTGAAGCCGCTCTTTAGCAGCGTCGCGGAGGCCCTGCAGCGATTTACCGATCCCCGATGGCGCGTTGTTGAATTTGTCGACCGCGTCTTTGGTTCTTTCCGACGGCGTCTGCAGCGGCTCCTGAGCCGACGACAATCCACTCGCGCCCAACGCGAGCGAAAAAACCAACACACAGCAAAGTTCGAGGGATCTCGTCATGGCCGATTATTTTTTGGCTTTTGCGGCGGCTTTCGCTTTGTCTTCAGCGACTTTTTTTCTTTCGGCATCATTAAGGAAACGAAACGCCGTCGCCACACTGGTGGTTTCTAGGATCACGTTATCACCCGTGACGGTTGGGTTTTTGAAACCGATGCTATCGATGTTAACCAGGCGGTTGAGTCGGCCGACCTCATCGAAGAAGCCGACGGTGTTGTGAAAACTGCCCTTGACCGTGATATCGACGGGAACTTCAGCGTAAAACTCCTGAAACGTTTCGGCGCGCGGCCGAAAAAGTAAAATGTCCAACCCGGACTGCGAGGCTTTGGCCGAAATTGTTCTGAGCAGATCGGCAACTTCTTTCTTGTTCGGCAGCTGCGCTATGGCTTTGGTAAGTTCCATCTCTAACAGTTGAATATCTTTTTTAAGGCGCGGTAAATTCGCCGCTTTCTGTTGTTTCGCGGTTTTCTCGTTGCGGGCAATTTCTACGCTGTCGACCAATTTTGCCACTTCGTCCGAACGCGGACTGTAGAGAAAGCTGTAATAAAGCGCCGCCAGTAGAATAATCGTGGCGGCGAGGATGCCGATCTTTTGCAGATTGGGCCGCTCAAGAATGTTGTCGATTAACTGGTTCACCCCTGCTTCTCCTGTTTCTTTGCTGCCGGAGTGGTTTTCGTTTTTGCGTCGACGGGCGCGACTTGAGCGGGCTGGTACAACACGCTGGTCTTAATTGAAAATCTTTTGAAGCCGCCGGTCGGACCGGTGCCTTGCGCCGTTTCGACAAGCTCGACGCCTTTGAAATACTTCGACGCTTCCAATCCGCTGATAAAATCCGCCACCGTCTTGTGGTCGGCGGCAAGGCCGTTTAGCACTACATTGCCGCCGGATTCTTTCAGATCCGTGAGCCACAGGGTTGTCGGCGTTGCAACGGCGAGATTCTCCATCACCTGCACTGGCCCGCTTTTTTTCTGGTTGAGATCGGCGATGATCTTATTCTTACCGCGCAAATCTTTGATCTTGTTTTGCAGATCGCCGACTTCCTTGATTTTCGTATTGAGTGATTGTAACTCACTGCGCAATTCGACAAGCTCAGTTTCGAGCTGCGACATTTGATAGGACTGGTAGAAATGCACAGCGGCGAGCATGAGCACGGACGATCCCAGGACCACCGCGCCGATGGAAAGCTCCCGGCGCCGCGTGACTTCGGCTTCAAGTTGCTTGAACGGTAACAGGTTGATGCGAATCATCGATCCCCCGGCCGGCGAATCGTTAGGCCAGCAGCGACCGCAAAACTCGGCGCCGCTTCGAGCAAATACTCACGGTCAATATTTTTATTAATACTGAAGCTTTTGAATGGCTCGCTGAGCCGCACCGGCACGCCGATGCGATCTTCGAGCAAGGTGCGCAAACCCATCAGTTTGGCGCCCCCGCCGCTCAGATAAATCATCTTTAGACCGTCGACATCGTCCGACGGCACGATGCCGTAGAGACTTACCGTTCGACGAATTTCCTCGGCTAACTCCTCGGCGGTGGCCTGCATCAGTGAGGCCAGATCCAGCCCCTTTTTCTCCTCAGCCACGCCTGTCAGTTTAAAATTTTCCGCGGCGGCTGCGGTGAGCCCTGTCTGGGATGCCAGTGCATCGGTGAAATAAGCTCCGCCAATCGAAAGATCGCCGGTGAAGGTCGAAATGCCATTTTGCAGTAAGCTAATGCAGGTGTTCTGCGCGCCGATATGAATCAATCCGACGACTCCATTAACACCCTCGCCGCCATAGTTAGCCTCGTACATGTTTTCCAAGGCGAAATAATCGACATCCATGACCGCCGCTTCGAGGCCGGCCTGCTCGATCACATCGGTATAACTGTTGACGATCTCTTTTTTTACCGCGACCAACAGCACGTCCATCTTGTTGCCATCGTCGGTTTGGCTTAACACCTGATGATCGAGATTGACGTTTTCCAAATTTTCCGGGATGACGTTTTGCGCTTCAAATTCAATATTGGCTTCTAGTTCGGCCGATTCTTGCTTGGGCATCTGAACTTTTTTCATGATGACGGCGCGGCCGGGTACCGCAGCGATGACCCGTTTTGCTCTAACCCCGTTATCTTTGATCAGCTGCTTGACCGCCTCTGCGACCGTTTTGGTGTCGACCACCATGTTATTTTGGATCGCGTTCTCAGGAAGCGCCTGAATCCCCAGCTTGAGAACGCGGTAGCCATCCTTATCGAGGCCAGCTTCAACCATTTTGATCGAGCTGGAACCGATATCGAGCGCAACGCAGCCGTCACTGCTACCGAGCGACTTTAAGAATCCCAAATTCATACTATTCCAGAAGGGTGCCATGGGTTATTGCTTGAAGAGCGTGTGCTTCTGCTCAATGGAGAGGCCTAAAGCTAGAAGAATCTTCCGTTTTGTCGCCATGCGACAATCTTTGCCTTTTTCGATGCGCTGGAGGGTCAATGGAGAGATTCCAGCTAAGCGCGCCAATTCAGACCTGCTTAGCATTTTCGCTTCGCGAATTTTTTTAACGTTATTGTGCTCTTCCATCGCTGCCAGCCTTCGGTGAAAGGTACTAGAAGTGGGGTGACTTTGGAATTACCCAATCGGCCATTCCAAGTCAACTTAAATTATTATTAATTATGCATAATTATTGCTTTTGATAGGGATGAGTATAGCAATCCCATTGCCACCGACCCGATTCCGCCCATCACAGTCAACTTATCGCGTATAATCAGTAGCTTCGGTAAGTCTAATGAATCCTTAAAGCAGCCCAGTTTGATTCTTTAGGGCACAAAAATGAACAAACCCCACCACGGCTAACAAAATTTTCCAGGTTGATTTTGCCATAGACGATGGATACAGCTTTAACGATGCACGAACCGCAGAAGTTTGTCCGGGTCGTCATACCATCTCCGCTCAGGCAGCCGCTGATCTATGGCATCCCGCAATCTCTCGAAACCCAAATCGCTCCTGGAACGAGAGTCTTAATTCCGCTACAGAAGCGCACAACGACTGGCATTGTAATCGAAATGCTGGCGGAAAATCCGCTGGCGGCAGCCAAAAATATTTTCGCCGCGCTGGATGATCAACCGATTCTCGATGCCGAGCTACTCAAGCTCGCTCATTGGATCTCTCAATACTATCTGGTTTCGCTCGGCGAAGTGCTAGCGACCATGCTGCCGCCCAATTCGCGCCGAGAAAGCAAAAGAACGGTGGTGCTCAGTGGAGACGATGCCTTGGTGTCAGACAAATTGGGACGCAAGGTGTTACAGGAAATTGCCCAACACAAAGGAAAATTAGCCGTCAAAACACTGACGCGAAGGTTCCCTGGAGAAAACCTCGAGCGTGTATTGGCGCAACTCGAATCCGCTGGCACCCTCACAATTGAGGATCATCTGGCTAAGCAGCGGCGCAAGGTCAGTGAATCGTCTGGGTTAAAAGAAACGGCCATCGAAGCCGAACCGCTGAGGTTTCAGTTAACCACGGAGCAAGAAATTGCTCTTGGCGCTATCGGCGAGCGCGTAACACAAGGCGGCTTTGAGACTTTCTTGCTTCACGGCGTCACCGCGAGCGGCAAAACCGAAATCTATCTGCGCGCCATCGCTCAAACGCGCGCCCTCGGACGGCGCAGCCTAATCATCGTCCCGGAAATCTCGTTAACGCCGCAACTTTTGGATCGTGTCAACGCGCGTTTTCCCGGCAGAGTCGGTGTTCTTCATAGCGCCATGACAGCAGCCCAGCGCTGGACCCAATGGTGGCAGATCATTGGTGGCAACGTCGATGTCGTGATCGGCGCCCGTTCAGCAGTGTTTGCGCCGATAGCCGATCTCGGGCTGATCATCGTCGACGAGGAGCATGATTCATCTTACAAACAGGAAGACGGCCTACGCTACAATGGCCGCGACGTCGCCGTGGTGCGCGGCAAACTTTTGCACTGCCCGGTGGTCTTGGGCTCGGCAACTCCGGCGCTGGAGAGCTATGAGAACTGCTGCCAGGGCCGCTATCGACTCATCGAGCTCAACCAGCGGGTTGAAGAATGGCCCATGCCAGCGATCGAACTGATCGACTTACGCCAAGAGCTCCGTATGTCCAACGCCCCCGGCGGCGTACGCAGCCGGGCAAACATCGCGTCCGCGAAGACCAACGATCGACCCTTAGTCTCCGAGAGATTCGTCGATTTGTTGCGGCAAAATTTCGCGGCAAAACACCAGACGCTTATTTTCTTGAACCGCCGCGGCTTCGCCAATTTTCTCCAATGCACATTGTGCGGTCACGTGTGGCGTTGTCCCTACTGTAGCGTGACGCTTACGCTTCACCTTAAACGCCAGCTGCTCAGCTGTCACCACTGCGATTATCGCCGGCCGACAACTAACACTTGCCCGGAGTGCAAAAACGAATCGCTGATCGCGGTGGGCGTCGGCACCGAACAGGTTGAAACAACCCTTCAGCAGCTCATACCCGAGGCGCGCATCGCACGCATGGATCGTGACACCACCACAAAGCGTGGTTCACAAGAAGCCTTAATTCGCCGCTGGGAAAGAGGCGACCTCGATATTCTCGTCGGCACTCAAATGATCACTAAAGGACATGACGTCGCCGGCGTCACATTGGTCGGCGCATTGTTGGCGGATTTGTCGCTCAACTTGCCCGACTTCCGCGCCGCTGAGCGGACGTTTCAACTCTTGAGCCAAGTCGGCGGCCGCTCTGGGCGCGGCGACGATCCTGGGCGAGTAATCATTCAAACTTACGCGCCGGATCACTACGCCCTCGAATTTCTAGTCGCTCATGACTACAAGGGATTCTTCGCTGCCGAGAGTGAATTTCGTCGCGCTTTGAGTTATCCACCGTATGGCCGGCTGGTTAATCTCCGCCTCGACGGTCCGAAGATGAGTGAAGTGGAACAGCGCGCGCGGGAATTGGCCGCGGGGTTGCGCGAGTTGCAGACTGGCACGGCAAAATTTCGCGACCAGATCGAAGTGCTCGGTCCGGCGCCGGCACCCATCGAAAAACTGCGCAACCGGTTTCGCTGGCAGCTATTGCTCAAAGGCAAGCAAAGCACGGCGTTGCTCGACTTTGCCCGCCACGCGCGCGCGCTGCTGCCACGGGCTCCCAACCTGCGCCTCCACATTGATGTCGATCCCTACAGTATGTTATGAATTTTTTACGCAGCCATGGCAATCTTAGAAATTCTCAAATTCCCCGCGCCCGCGCTCGGCAAAGTTGCCGCGCCGGTGAAAAACGTCAACGGCAAAACCATGCAGCTCGTCAATGACTTGCTGGACACCATGTACGCCGCACCCGGCGTTGGGCTCGCAGCGCCGCAGGTAGGGGCGTCTCACCGGGTGATCGTCCTTGACGTCGACCACGAGAACCCGCGCAAGTTAGTCTATAAATTAATCAATCCGGTGATTACCCATGCCGAAGGCGAGGTCATTTGGGAAGAGGGCTGCTTAAGCGTAGTCGACTTCACCGCCGAGGTGAAGCGCGCCGCCCAGGTGCAAGTCAGCGCCATCGATGAAAATGAAAAAGAAATAAAAATCGAAGCCGAAGGCTTGCTCGCGGTCGCCTTGCAACATGAGATCGATCACCTCGACGGTAAACTTTTCATCGACCGCATCAGCCGCTTGAAGCACGATCTCTACGCGCGCCGACGAAAAAAAATGCTCCGCGATGGCACGGAGCCGGCGAAGGAAAGCGCGCGGGTGATGATCTAATCGCCGCTCCGTTCATCGCTGGAAATCCCCAATATTTCAGTCGGAAGGTTTTTCAATGGCAACGCCGTGGCGGATTGTTTTCATGGGCACGCCGCAAATCGCCGCGGCGACGCTGGAAGAGCTTGTCCATGGGCCCGATCTTGTCGTTGGCGTCGTGACCCAGCCGGATCGGCCCTCGGGACGAGGCCAACAGACTTCGCCATCACCGGTGCGCAAAGCGGCCGAAGCTCTGAGTATTCCGGTAATCGCCGCGGAAAAAATTCGCACGCCGGAGTTTCTCGACGCTCTGAGAAAGTGGCGTCCGGATATTATCGCCGTCGTTGCCTACGGCCGCATTCTGCCGAAAACAATTCTCGAGCTCGCGCCGCACGGTTGCCTCAACGTTCACTATTCGCTCCTGCCGAAATACCGGGGTGCCGCGCCGGTCGCCTGGACGATCATCAATGGCGAGAGCGAAGCCGGCGTGACCACGATGAAACTGGTGGAAAAAATGGACGCCGGGGCAATCTATCTCCAAGAACGGCTGGCGCTGTCGGGTGATGAAACCACCGGTTCGTTGCAAGGGAAGTTGACGCCCATCGGCGCGCGTCTGTTAATCGAAACGCTGCGCCGAATCAAGGACGGTTCATTGAGCGCGCAGGAACAAGACGAGAGTTTAGCCACCCGCGCGCCGATACTCAAAAAAGCAGACGGTCGCATCGACTGGAACAAATCAGCGCTTGAAATCGCGCGGCGCGTGCGCGGTCTCGATCCCTGGCCCGGTAGTTTTACTCACGCCGGAGGAAAGCTGCTTAAAGTCCATCGCGTGGATATTATCGCCACTGAGCGTACCGGCAATCCTGGTGAACTCGTCAGAGCCGATGGCGGCGGCTTTTGGATCGCCACGGCGGCCGGCGTCGTCGCGCTCGCAGAAGTGCAGTGGGAAAACAAAAAACGGCTTGCCGGCGTTGAGTTCATCAAAGGCGCGAGGGTCAAACTCGGTGACCGTCTCGATTGACGCGAAAAACGTACGCCAGCTCGCCAGCGAGATCCTGCTCAAAGTCGATAGCCAAAAAGCCTACGCCGACATACTGCTCGATCACACTTTCAAGCGCGCGTCTCTCAGCCAGCGCGACCGCGCGCTGCTGACGGAATTGACCTATGGCACACTGCGCTGGCGCGGCACGATCGATGCGCATTTGAGCCACCAGCTCAGCCGCTCTTTAACCGGCACCGATGCTTTTGTGCGCAATCTTTTGCGCGTTACGGTCTACCAGCTTTTTTATCTCGATAAAATTCCCGACTACGCCGCGGTCAATGAAGCGGTGGAACTGGCGAAAATACAACGCGGCAGTAAAGCCGCCGGATTCGTTAACGCCGTCCTGAGAAATTTACTACGGCCGAACGAAATTAACACGGCGGCGAAAGTGGCGGACAATTCCGTCACCGCACTCGCGGTGGAATACTCCCACCCAGAATGGTTGGTGGGACGCTGGCTTGACGAATTCGGTCAGCGCGAAGTCTGCGCGCTGATGCTAGCGAACAATCAACGCGCGCCTGTGGTGCTGCGCGTCAACCGGCTCAAATCCAGTCGGGAAGAATTGCTGGCAAGGTTGCTGGGGGAAGGAACTGCCGCGTCAGCGACACCGTGGTCGCCGGACGGAATCATGATCGAATCCAGCGGTGCCGTGGAAAATCTGCCGGGCTTCCTCGATGGCCTATTTCAGGTGCAAGGGGAGTCGTCACAGTTGGTTGCCTATTTACTCGCGCCTTTGCCCGACGAACGAATTCTCGACGCCTGTGCCGCCCCCGGCGGCAAGACGACGCAGATCGCCGAGCTCATGAAGGACTCAGGCGAATTGATCGCAATGGATAATTCCGCGCGTGGGATTGAGAAAATCTGTGAGAATATCGCGCGCTTACAGTTACGTTCGATTCAAGTCGTCAAAGCCGATGCGACCAATGTTTTGACGGGTGAGCTTGGCGCACCCTACGATCGGATTCTCGTCGATGCGCCGTGCAGTGGCTTCGGCACCCTGCGATCACATCCCGAGATCAAATGGCAGCGCCAGGATAAAGACATTCGCCGCTTAAGTGGACTGCAAGCGAAGATGCTCGAACGAATGACTGGCTATCTCAAGCCAAGCGGCGTTCTGGTCTATTCCACTTGCACGCTTGCGCGCGAGGAGAACGAGCGGGTCGTCGAAGCGTTTCTCGCCCAACACAAAGAGTTTGAGTTAGAAGATGCGGCGCGTTATCTTCCCGCAGCAGCAAAACACATGGTGCGCGGCGGTTATTTTCAAGCCCTGCCGCAGCGCGACAACACCGACGGCTTTTTCGCCGCGCGACTGAGAAAGGTTTCTTAAATGCCAGCGCTGAAAATCGCCCCGTCGATTCTATCGGCCGATTTTAGCCGCCTCAAGGACGAAATTCAGGCGGTCGAAGCCGCCGGCGCCGACTGGCTCCATGTCGACGTCATGGACGGCCATTTTGTGCCCAACCTCACCATCGGACCCGTGGTGGTCGAATGGGTTCGTAAAGTGACGACGATCCCGGTCGACGTCCATCTGATGATTACCGATCCCGACAAATACGCGCCGGAATTTATCAAAGCCGGCGCCGACTGGATTTCCATCCATCCAGACACTTGCGCCAACCCCAATGCCACGCTGAAAAAGATTCATGAGCTCGGCGCGAAAACTTCAGTGGCGGTCAATCCCAACGTACCCCTCAGCAAAGTTGCGAGTTGCTTTGCAGACATCGACATGGTGCTCATGATGACGGTCTTCCCTGGTTTCGGCGGTCAAGCGTTTATCCCGGATGTCTTGCCGAAAATCACTGAAATGAGAAAACACATCGATCAACTCCGCTTGCCGATTCTTATCGAGGTCGACGGCGGGATTAAAACCGACAATATCGCCCGCGTCGTTCAAGCCGGCGGTGAAGTGATTGTCTCAGGGTCTGGAATCTTCAAAACACCCCATTACGCCGATACGATCCGGCAAATGCGCCAGGCGGTGGCCCAAGCCTAACCCCTCCGACCCCGATCTGTAATTTGGAATTTGTAATCTGAACCGCCTCGCTTCGCGAAGCAGTTGTTTTCTCATCGCGGTGTGTTAGTTTGACCCAATCGGGGCGTGGCTCAGCTTGGTAGAGCGCACGGTTCGGGACCGTGAAGTCGGTGGTTCAAATCCACTCGCCCCGACCATTTCTTTTCTATTCGATTCCCAAAATCTTCGTCTTAAAAATTTCACGTCAGGCGGTCGCCTGACGGATTGCACTGATGCGTTCCACCGCCGTCGGGTGTGAATAATGGTAGGCGGAATACCAAGGGTGCGGGTTCAAATTGGATAAATTCTTCACCGTCAGATTAACCAGAGCTTCTTCCATCGGCGTGCCGTCCCGTAAAGTAATCGCCGCGAAGCGGTCGGCTTCATACTCATGCTTGCGGGACAAGCGATTCATCAACGGGCCGAGATAAAACGTCGCAGGGCCCGACACAAGGCTAAAAAGCACCAGCGCAGTGTGATTGGCAGGCGTCACACCGAAGGCGCTAAAAAACAGCGGCGCTTGCAATAGCACACTTAAAAGGTAAAGCCCAATGAACAGAAAAATCGTCTGCACGGCCAGCATGCGCCGAATATGTTTCATCTTGTAGTGACCCATTTCGTGCGCCAGCACGGCCAGCCCCTGAGCCATCGTCATCTGCTCAATCAAGGTATCGAACAGCACGATCCTTTTGGCTTTGCCGATGCCGGTGAAATAAGCGTTGGAATGAGCCGAGCGTTTCGAACCGTCCATCGTGAAAATACCGCTGGTGGTAAACCCGATCTGGTTGGCGAGGGCCAAAATGCGCTCGCGAAACTCGCCTTCTTTGAGCGGTTCGAACTTGTTGAACCATGGCGCGATGAAGGTCGGAAAAATCACGATCATCAAAAGCTGGAAAGCAGAGATAAAGGCGACCGCCCAAAGCCACCAGTAATCGCCCGTTGCTTGCATGAGCCAGAGCACGACGAATAGAAAGGGCACGCCGATCAGCAAACCAAGAATCAGCGCTTTGAGCTTGTCGGCGACAAAAAGCCCCACCGTTGTTTTATTGAAACCAAACTTGGCTTCGAGACCGAAGGTCGAATAAAGATCGGTCGGTAGGCTAGTCGTGATAAAAACCAAACCCACGGTAAGGCAGAAAATAATTCCCTGGCTGTATCCTCGCAAGGGAAACGACTGTGCGAGGTTGCCAGCGAATCGATCGAGCGCTGCCAGCATGGCAAAGAGAATCACCAGAGTGATCAGCCGATCGTAAACCGTGCTCCAACGTTGAAAGCGCCCTTTGGCCAGTGTGTATTGAACCGACTTGTCATATTCGTCGGCGGTTATTTTGCCGGTAAAAATTTTCGGCAACTTTTTGGTATCCCAGCAGGCGCGCACATGACGGAGGTTGAGTTCGTTGAGGCCAAACTCAATGAGGAACTCGAGCGTGAAGAGCGCGAGAAAAAGCGTTAGGATCAGCTGTTCCATTCACAGCGGCGGAAGAACCGGCTGGCAGATTGGTAGCGAAGAAATCGGCTTACGGCGCTACCGGCGCCGCCACTGCGGGCGTGCTGTAAGCAAAAACCAATTTACCGTCGTTCTCGTCGACTTCGACTTTGCCGCCATTTACCAATTTACCGAACAGTATCTCGTCGGCGAGCACGCGTTTGATTTCGTTTTGGATCAAGCGCGCCATCGGCCGGGCGCCAAAGGTCGGATCGTAACCGCGCTCGGCGAACCATTTGCGCGCTTTGTCGGTGAGCTCCAAGAAGACTTTGCGTTCGTTGAGCTGCTGATCGAGCTCGATGATAAATTTATCCACCACCCGTTCGATGTTCTCCTGGCTTAAGGCGTTAAACGTAATCATCGCGTCGAGCCGATTGCGAAACTCCGGGCTGAACATTTTCTCGATCGCTTCTTTGCCCTTGCCGGCATTGGAGCGCTCGCCAAAGCCGATCGCCGCGCCGCTCATTTCTCGCGCGCCGGCATTGGTGGTCATGATCAAGACGATATTGCGGAAGTCAGCCTTCTTGCCGTTGTTGTCCGTCAAGGTCGCGTGGTCCATCACTTGGAGCAGAATATTGAACAAGTCAGGATGGGCTTTTTCGATCTCATCGAGCAATAACACCGCATAGGGGTTGCGGTTGATCCCGTCGGTTAATAATCCACCCTGGTCGAAACCCACATAGCCCGGCGGCGCGCCGATCAAGCGCGATACCGTGTGCTTCTCCATATATTCGCTCATGTCGAAGCGCAAAAATTCGATGCCCATGGTCTTTGCTAATTGTTTGGCCAACTCGGTCTTGCCGACCCCGGTGGGACCGGCGAAGAGAAAACAGCCGATCGGCTTTTCCGGTTGGCCCAATCCGGAACGGGACAGTTTGATCGTGCTCGCCAGCATATCGATGGCGGAGTCTTGACCGAATACGACGAGCTTAAGATCGCGGTCTAAATTCTGTAACTGCTCTTTATCCGAGGCCGACACACTGCGCGGCGGAATTTTCGCGATTTTGGCGACGATCTTCTCAATGTCTTTGGCGACGATCATCTTGCGCCGCTTTTCCGCCGGCTGGATCTTGACCGCCGCACCGACCTCGTCGATGACGTCGATCGCCTTGTCCGGCAAGCGCCGGTCGTTGATATGTTTGGCAGAAAGTTTCACCGCTGCGCGGATCGCGCCGCTGCTGTAGTGTACGCCGTGATGCTTCTCGTAGTGCGGCTTGAGACCTTCGAGAATCTTGATCGCTTCTTCGGTGCTTGGCTCAGCCACCTCGATTTTCTGGAACCGCCGCGCCAAGGCGCGGTCGCGCTCGAAGTAGCTCTTGTAATCGTGGTAGGTCGTCGAGCCGATGCACTTGAGCTCGCCCGACGCCAGCGCCGGCTTGAGTATGTTCGACGCGTCCATGGAGCCGCCGCTGGTCGCGCCGGCTCCGACGATGGTGTGAATTTCGTCGATGAACAGAATCGAATCGGGCTGTTTCTTCAAGCCGTTGAGAACGCCTTTCAAGCGCGCTTCGAAGTCACCACGAAACTTTGTCCCGGCGAGCAGCGCGCCCATGTCGAGCGCGTAGATGACCGCGCTCTTTAGAACATCGGGAACTTCCCCGTGATGGATTTTTAGCGCCAGACCCTCGGCGATAGCGGTTTTGCCCACGCCGGGATCGCCAACGTAGATCGGATTGTTCTTGCGCCGTCGGCACAGCACGTGAATGGTTCTTTCAATCTCATCGTCGCGGCCGATCAGCGGATCGATATTGCCGCGGCTCGCCTTGTCGACCAGATTGACCGTAAAGGCTTCCAGCGGCTTGACCCGCTTCGCCGGTCTGCCTTCTTCATCGTGATCGTCTTCCTCACGCGGCGCCGCCGGTTCCTCTTCGCCGCCGATCTTTGACACACCATGGGAGACGTAATTGACCAGATCAAAGCGCGTGATGCCTTGTTCTTCCAAAAGATAAATCGCGTAGGAATCGGCTTCGCGGAACATCGAGATCAAGATATTCGCGCCGTTAACTTCCTTGCGCTCGGCCGACTGCGCGTGAATCACGGCGCGTTGCAGCACGCGATGGAAACTCAAAGTCTGCTGCGGATCACGATCCAATCCAGCCGGCAGTTTTTCCATCTGGCCTTCGAAGAATTCTTCCAAGATTTTATTCAGCCGTTCGATGTCGCCACCACAAGCGACGATCGCGCTCTTGCCGTCGCGGTCGCGCAGCAAGGCGTAGAGCAAATGCTCCAGGCTAACGTATTCATGGCGCCGGCTCTTGGCTTCCTTGAGCGCGAAATTGAGCGTAGTTTCCAACTCTTTACTGATCATCTTAAGCCTCTTCCATCGTGCATTTCAGTGGATATTCATGCTGGCGCGCCAGGTTCTCAACCAGCTCCACTTTGGTCTCGGCGATTTCATAAGTATAGACGCCGGCAACGCCAATCCCCTTCTTGTGCACATGGAGCATAATCTGCACCGCTTCGGTCTGCTCTTTGTGGAAAACGTACTGTAAGACCTGGACGACAAACTCTTTAGTAGTGTAATCGTCGTTATGGAGGAGAACTTTATACAGCGGCGGCCGTTTTACCTTCTTCTTGGTCTCGGTGACCAGCCCATGCTCGGATTCCGTTTCCCTTCGGCTCATAACCGGGCCTTACCTTCCTTCAACGAAACCAAATCTAACATGGCTGCGCGCCGGGTCGCAATCCTTGGGTCCAGCGATTTATTTGACCAACTGGATTGTCTCGAAATACTTGATAAGTGCTATATTGCAGGCAATCATACGATCAGATTGCCGATCTTTCAATTTTACGACCAATCTTAGGAGGTGTCCTATGCTATCCAATAAGGTGAGTGAGATCATGACCACCAATCTCACCCAAGCAGCGATAACGGCGTCGATCTTCGAAGTCATAGAAAAAATGGTGGCCGAAGACGTCGGTCGTATCATGATCACCGACGATGATGTGCCGGTCGGTATATTCACCGAAAAAGATGTCTTACGCCGGGTGGTCAATGCCAATCTCGATATCCGAAAAACCGATATCAAGTCCGTGATGACATCCCCGGTCCGTGCCGTGCGCGAGGAAACCCACATTATCGACGCATTCAGTCGAATGTATCGCAGCAAATACCGCCACCTGTTGGTGCGCGGCCGGCGCGGCAAGATCATTGGCATCGTCTCCATGCGGCGCATCCTCAACGTTGCAGTGGAACTTGGCCAAGGTATGAGTGAGACTCGAACTTTAGGCGATATCGCCCTGAGCTCGATTATTTCGGTGGAAGGTGCAGCCAGCGTTCACGAAACCATTGCTTTAATGATCAAGCACAGCAGTGGCGCGGTTGTCGTCACCGCTCAGGATCAACCGGTGGGCATCTTTACCGAGCGCGACGTTCTCAAGCGCGTTGCAACCAAGGAAATGAATCTGACAACAATCCCCATTGAACAGGTGATGACCGCGCCGCTGATAGCGATGCCGCGCTCAGCCTTGGTCGGCGACGTATTGGCAGAGATGTATCGCCGCGACATTCGCAACATGCCGGTGAGCGGCGACCAGGGTAAATTGCTCGGCCTGGTCGCCATGCCAGAGATTCTTCAGTATGCGCGCGCATTTAATATCGATGAACAGGTGCGCCGCAGCTGGCAGGAAGTCGCTGATTTTCTCGATACGGAAGACCAATACACGCCGGGCTAGTGGCCAGAAAGCGTTGTCTTTTTAGGGGTACATGTTAGAATTGCAGCGTTGCCATAAGCTGCAAGGAGGTCGCATTTTGGATACACCGCTAATCAATGACTTAAACATCTGCGTCGCCACGGAGAATGGCTCGGGCAGCGCCTCTTCGAACAATATTCTCTTCAAAGCGATCTTTAAGATGGGCATTCCCTGCTCGTCGAAGAACATGTTCCCGTCAAACATCCAGGGGTTGCCGACGTGGTATCAAATACGCGCCTCGGCCGAGGGCTACCTAAGCCGCAAAGATGTCATCGACGTCATGGTCATGTTCAACGACGCCACCATGTCCAAGGACATCTACCGCGTCCGTGACGGCGGTATTATTCTTTACGACGATTCCACGCCACTGCAGGCGAGTCTGAAGCGCGACGGCGTCCAGTATGTCGGTTTTCCGGCCAACAAATTGGTAGCCAAGCTCGTCCCAGCTTCACCACTTCGCGCCAAGCAGCGCAATATGGTCTATGTCGGTGCTTTGGCCTATCTGTTCGGCATCGACATGGCGGTTATCAAAGCGGTTCTTGAGGATACTTTCGGCAAAAAGCCAGCGGTCATCGAATCGAACCTCGTTTGTATCGACGCGGGCTATCAGTATTTAAAAGACCAAGGTGTCAAGCAGAACATCGCCCGCCTCGAAGCTATCCCTGACGGCAATAAGGGCAAAATCATCACCGAAGGCAACACCGCCGCCGCTCTCGGCGCGATTTACGGCGGCGCTTCGGTTATCTGCTGGTATCCGATCACGCCGTCGAGCTCGCTGGCCGAATCGATGGAGTACTATTTACCACGCTTGCGTAAACCGATCGAAGGCAAGAAAACATATGCCATCGTCCAAGCGGAGGATGAAATCGCCTCGGCCGGCATGATTGTCGGCGCGGGATGGACCGGCGCACGAGCGATGACCTCAACTTCAGGACCCGGTGTTTCATTGATGAACGAGTCCATCGGTCTCGCCTACTTCGCCGAGATTCCCTGTGTGTTTTTCATCATTCAACGCGGCGGTCCATCGACCGGTTTGCCAACCAGAACCCAACAGTCCGATATCTCGCTCATGTACAACGCCTCACATGGCGACACCCGTCACATTATCTTGATTCCCCATGACATGAATTCTTGTTTCGACATCGCGCGTCAAAGTTTTAACTATGCCGACCGATTTCAAACTCCAGTGTTTGTCGCGATGGATCTCGACCTCGGCATGAACATGTGGTCGTCAGACCCGCTCAAACTGAATCAGGATCCGTACGATCAGGGAAAACGGCTGAGCGCTCAAGATTTGGAGGAATGGACCAAGGCTGGCAAAAAATTCCGCCGCTACTTCGACCAAGACGGCGACGGCATCCCGTATCGCACCGTGCCGGGCAATCAAAATAGAATGGCTTCCTACTTTACCCGCGGCTCCGGCCACGATGCCGACGCGCGTTACTCCGAAGACGAGCACGACTATAAATACATCCTCGATCGGCTGCGCAAGAAATTCGAAACCGCTCGCAAGTTTGTGCCCAAGCCGATCATCGAAAAAGAGCGCGGTGTTAAAACGGGCATCATCTGCTACGGTTCCAGCTACGAGCCGGTGCGCGAAGCGCGCGATCGTTTGAAGGCGCGCGGCTTAAAAACCAATCATATGCTTATTCGCGCCCTACCACTCACAAGCGAGGTTATGGAATTCCTTGCGGAGCACGATACCATTTATCTCGTGGAGCAAAATCGCGACGGTCAGATGGCTGCGATTATAAAGGATGAATCGCCGGAGTTGGGAGCGAAAATCGTTAGCGTGTTAATTTACAACGGCCTACCCGCGACACCGCTTGAAGTCGTTAACCAGATATTCGCTGCAGCACAGTCGGCAAAAACTGCGTAAGGACAGGACAAAAACATGGCAGAAGCAAAACTCAACAAGCTTAATTTAACCGAGAAAGATTATGACGGCGCAGCGTCGACCATGTGCAAAGGCTGCGGTCACGACGCGATTTCCGCCTCCGTGCAGCGCGCTTATTACGAAAGCAGCGTTGACCCGCGCAAAGTCGTCAAGTTGAGCGGCATCGGCTGTTCATCGAAAACGCCGGCTTATTTTTTGAGCCAATCATTCGGTTTCAACGCTGTGCACGGCAGAATGTCGGCAGTCGCGACCGGCGCGAACTTGGCGAACCACACGTTGCTGCCGATCGGCGTCTCCGGCGACGGCGACACTTCGGCGATAGGGCTGGGCAACTTCTGTCACATGATGCGGCGCAACGTGAACATCACCTACATCATCGAGAACAACGGCGTCTATGGTCTGACCAAAGGTCAATTCTCCGCCACCGCCGATGTCGGGTCAGTGATGAAAGGCGGCAAGGTTAACGACATCCCGGCCATCGACTTGGCGGAATTGGCGATCACTCTCGGAGCCACTTATATCGCGCGGAGCTTTTCCGGCGACCGCAAGCAGCTCACGCCGCTGGTGCAGGGTGCGCTGGCGCACAAAGGCAGCGCGATTCTCGACGTCATCAGCCCGTGCGTGACGTTCAACAACCACGAAGGCTCGACGAAAAGTTTGAAATACGTCAAAGGCCATCTCGACCCGATTCACGATCTCGACTTCATCCCGCCCTACGAGAATATCGAAGCGGACTATGACGAGGGCACCGACCACGAAGTGGAAATGCATGACGGCTCTCGCATTATCCTGCACAAGCTTGGCAAGGGTTACGACCCGACCAACAAAGCCGCCGCGATCCAAGCGATTCACGGCTCCATCGCCGAAGGAAAATTTCTGACGGGGCTAATTTATTACAACCCAAACCGCAAAGAGTTCGCCGAAGAACTAAATCTCTGCGACATCCCGCTTTCGGAGCTCGGCCAGGCCGACCTGCAGCCACCGCTCGAAGCATTGGAAAGAATTAACGCGGATATGATGAAGTAAATCTGCTCCCAGACCCTTGAACGGAAATAGGCCCGGTAGGAATCCTACCGGGCCTATTTTTTTAAATCTCTTGAACTTTTAAATAGAAGTTACAAACCCGCCGCTTGTTTCGCCGGTAAATCGCGCCAGGTGTCAATAATCTCACTCGACGAAGCTACCAAGCCGAAATGGCGCCGCATATTGTCCAATGTGCCTAGATGCAGTTTCGCCTCGTAGGCCGCCGAGCAATCGTCGATCATCGTAACGTAGTAATCATACATATACGCGTCCCGAGCCGTGGTCTCGACACAAACATTGGTCGCCACACCGCACACCAGCACGCTCTGAATATTACGCGCTTTGAGCACGGTGTTGAGATCGGTGTTGATGAATGCGCTGTAGCGGTGTTTGATCACCACCCGCTCAGATGGCAAAGGCGAAATTCCTTCATAGAATTCCGCGCCCCAAGTTCCCTCTCGGCAAGTGCTGAGCCCGCTCTTCTGTGTGCTGCGATAAATCCACGACGGCGTGTCGGTCCACTCGCTGTGGGTGGTGCGAATGTAAACGATGGTCAGGCCAATCCGCCTCGCCTCGTCGATCAAGCGCAGCAAATTCGGCACCATCGCCAGCGCCGCGCTACAATCGTCACCACGTTTGCCGGCGCTGCCGTCGGGACTGACGAAATCGTTTTGCACGTCGACCACAACCAGCGCGCCATTCTTCGGATTGCAGCGCTCTTTCAAAGTTCGTAATACGTCCATATGCACCTCGAGTTTTTCAACGGAGAATGAAGGATTGAAATTATCAAATCTCCATTCTCAATTCTCCATTTTCTTCAATGGTCGTGTTTCTTCGCCAGACCGCCATGCCCCATCTTCATGATATCGGCGCGGCTGATCTTTTCGCCGGCAAGCATGCGCGGCAAGAGCGCATCGAATGCGGTAAACGGATCGTGCAGCACGCAGCCAGACAATCCCATCACCGGCGTTTCGCCCAGATAAGCCATCAAAAACATCGAGCCGGGCAAAATTGGAAATCCATGGGTCTCCACCATCGCGCCGCTGCGCCGAATTCCCTCCGGCGTCTTGTCATCCGGATCGACCGACATACCGCCGCTAACGAGAATTACGTCAGCGCCCGCTTGCTTGGCGTCCTTAATCAATCGGCCAATGACATCCGGATCGTCCGGCCCTACCTTCACCGACTCGACGCTCGATCCCAACTCGCTAACTTTCCTGGTCACCACCGGACCGAAGCCGTCTTTGATTCTGCCGGTAAACACTTCGCTGCCGGTGACGACCAGATGAACTCTCTTGGCTGGCATGGGTAAAATCGTTGCGATCGGTCTGCCCTTACATAGCGCCTCGGCCTTCTGAATCAATTCTTCTTTGACGACGACCGGGATCGTCCGCGTGCCGGCGACCACGGTGCCTTCCTTAACGTAGCGGTCGCCTGGCAAGGTCGCCAACATGAGATCGCCGAGGGAATTGAAACGGTAAAGCAAATCGACGTCGACTTTGAGTAATCCGGAAATGGTTGCCACCAGATTGACTCGACCTTCGCTTGGATCGGTCAGTCGTAGGTTCTCGCCCGCCGCCGCTGTGGCCAGCCGGCGCGCGGCATCCTCTTCGTGCAGCTCGTCTTGCTCCAGATTCATGACGTAAATATTGGCCTTGCCGACATCCAATAGTTTCGAGACATCTTCGGGCCGAATAATATGGCCGCGGCGAAAAGCCGGTCCCTTGTGTTTTCCCGGAATGATCTCAGTAATGTCGTGCGCCAGTGGTAATCCAACGGCTTCTTCAACTGGGATGACTTTTAGCATGCTTCGATTCTCCTAAAAATTTCTATATCGAATTCGCCGTGATACTTCCACCCGCCTCTGGTTTTGTCCAGCCGGCTTGTGCTACTAGCCGAGGCCATGTCTTTGACCGAACTCATTCGCTACTTTCTCTACCTCGGCGCCTTTGGCTTCGGCGGCCCAGTAGCGTTGGTCGGCTTCATGCATCGCGACCTGGTTGAGAAACGCGCATGCATTTCCGAAGACACTTATAAATTATCCCTGGCGCTGGCGCAGATCATGCCCGGCCCGCTGGCCGCGCAAGTCGCCATCGCCATCGGCTATTTCGAAGCTGGAGTCGCGGGCGCGACCGTAGCTGGACTGGCGTTCGTGCTGCCGTCGTTTCTAATGGTGGTCGGCATCTCGCTGGTCTACATCGCCTACGGCGGGCTGTGGTGGATGCAGGCGCTGTTCTACGCCATCGGCGCGACGGTCATCGCGATCATCGCCATCGCCGCTTACAAGCTCGCGCGTAGCACCAACAAACGCGATCCGCTACTCTGGGCCATCTTCATCGCGCTCACCGGGGTCACGTTGTGGGCTCAGGCTGAGCTAGCGGAATTTTTTATTCTCGCCGGCGTTGTCGCACTTTTAGTGCGTGCCTGGCCGGGGTTGAAACCCGCCATTCTGATGGCGCTAGGTGGCATAGCCGCGGGTTTTATCATTTGGGCGCTCGAAGCGTGGCTGCGTCAAACCGGTACGGCAGCCGATTCCGGCAACGTGTTGGTACAAATTCTTTTATTCTTCACCAAAGCCGGCGCTTTTGTTTTTGGCAGCGGCCTGGCGATCATTCCATTCTTGCAGCAAGGAGTTGTTCAGCAATTCGGTTGGCTGAACGATCATCAGTTTCTCGACGCCGTCGCCGTGGCGATGATCACGCCGGGACCAGTCGTCATCACCGTTGCCTTCATCGGCTTTCTCGTCGCAGGATTAGGCGGGGCGGTCATGGCTTCCATCGGCATCTTCCTGCCGGTTTATATTTTTACCATCGTTCCCGCGCCGTGGTTCAAACGCCACCGCGATAACCCCCAGCTGAAGTCATTTGTCGACGGCGCCACCGCCGCCGCCACAGGCGCCATTACCGGTGCGGTGTTGGTCTTGACCACGCGCGCGATCGTCGACTTGCCGACGGCGGCGATCGCACTCGTTAGCCTGGCGATTCTCTGGCGCTACAAAATCCCTGAGCCTATTATCGTTTCCATCGCCGGCCTGGTCGGCTTAATAGTTTATCCAATTTTTCACTGAGGTTTGTTGAATGAAGTGGGTTACCCGAAAACAGATCCGCGTTAACCGTGTCGCCACGGCGTGGTTGATCCGTCGGTTCATCGATCCCCAAGCGGAATTTATATTCGTCGAGCCGGACGAAGTCGCACAAGTGCAAAGGGAGCAGAACGCCAAAGGCTTCGACGCCCCTGGGGCAACGTATCCGCACAAAGATGATCAGGGACGCTGTTCCTTTGAAGCGCTCGTCGATGAATACTGTTCAGGCGATCCGGTTCTCAAGCAGATCGCGCGCATCGTGCGCGGCGCCGACTTTCCTGAAGAGATCGACCTAACCAAAGAATCGGCGGGAATCAGAGCGATCTCCCACGGCTTTCCTCAGGTTACACGAGATGACGCGGAGACAGTCGAAAAGGCATCCTTTCTCTACGATGCCTTATACGCTTCGTTACAAGCGGAGCTGCGCCGCACTTAGACAGACGATGCGATTATTCGGCAACGCCACATCGCCCGCCGGAATTATCCCATTGTCTCAAAGGTCATCGGCGGCGCGATCCGGATCCGACGGTGGCGGCTTTGCCGCATTCTCTGGGTTAACGCCTTCCTTCGCCATAACCAAGACCTTGTCGATGCGCTTACCATCCATGTCGACGATCTCGAAACGTAGTCCCTGCCAATCGAACGATTCCGCCACCGATGGCACGCGGCCCATTTGAGTAAAAACGAACCCGCCAAGAGTTTGATACGCATCGCGTTTCTCTCCAGGCAAAGTTTCGATGTGAAATATTTCCTTAAAATCATCGATGCTCAACATGCCATCGAGCAACCACGAGCCGTCATGGCGCCGCGCCGCCTTTGGATCGGAAGGTTGTTCGCCGATGGGGATATCGCCGGCGATCGCTTCGAGAATGTCATGGTGCGTGAGCAAGCCTTCGATGCCGCCGTATTCGTCGACGACGAGGGCGATATGCTTATTGCTCGTTTTGAAGGATTCCAATAATTCCAAGGCCGAAATCGTCCGCGGCACAAACAGCGGCTGCTGCATCAATGTGTTGAGATCGATCGGTTTATTGGCGAGCGTGAGCGCCAACATATCCTTCGCCTGGACGATGCCGGTAACCTTGTCGAGACTGCCCGCGGCAACTGGAAAGCGCGAATGACCGATTGAGCTGATCTTAGCGCGGATCTCTTCCATGCTGTTTTCCAGGTCCAGCCAGGCGATCTGGGTACGCGGTGTCATCAGCGACCGGGCAGTCTTGCCGCCAAGGCGGAGCACCGCTTCAACCATGTCTTCCGCCTTCTCCTCGAAAACGCCGGCCTCGGTTCCCTGCTGCACAAGCGTTTTGATTTCATCCTCGGTCACGGGCGGCTCATCGGACTGGGTTTTGCCAAATGGGCGGCAGACAATCTCGGTCGACAGGCTCAGCAAATGCACCATCGGCGCGGAGAGGCGCGCGAACAAACGTAGCGGCAGCGCGACCCAGGTCGCGATCGTCTCCGGATGACGCAGGGCCAGACGCTTGGGCACCAGTTCACCGATCACCAACGAAAAATAAGTAATGATGAACACCACCAAGCCGAGACCGATTTGCTGGTGATACTCGCCGACCAACGGCAGCGCCTGTAAATAATTCGCCATCCACACCGCGACACCGCGGCCGGCAAACACACCGGCAAGGATGCCAATCGACGTGATGCCGATCTGTACCGACGAAAGAAACCGATTAGGCGATTGGGCCAGCTCTAACGCTGCCTTGGCGCGGCTATTTCCTTTCTTAACCCAATCCTGCAATCGCGACTTACGCGCCGTGATCACGGCCATCTCCGACATGGCGAAAATACCGTTGACCAGAATCAACATAGTAATGATGAGAATTTCAAACCCGATATCCATTCTTTTAGCTCCTTCGGCGACCGTGCCGCCGTCGCCGCGCCAGCGAGATATTAGCGCGCGGTGACGGATAAGCAAAGGCCGTCAAACAAAGCACAGAATGCCGATTCTCATACGGGCCCAGTCGGCGTTTTACCGGCAATCGCCGGCGTCAAAACTGCGGGTCCCCATAACTTCGTCAGAAACGCGAAAGTATCTCGCCCGCCGCGGCGCTCAAGAGCACCACAATCCATGGCGGCCATTGCCAGAACGTCAGCAGTCCAAAGCCAACCAAGCCAAGCGCGAAATCGGCAGGAGCGTGAATCGCGCTCGTCCACACCGGCTGATAGAGCGCAGCCAGAAGCAATCCAACAACCGCGGCGTTGATGCCGCTCAGCGCCGACTGAAAATTTATATTCCCCCGCAACATATCCCAAAACGGCAACGCACCGACGACCAGTAGAAACGACGGCAGAAAGATAGCGACCAGAGTCAATAACGCTCCGCCCCAGCCGTTCATGACAGCGCCCAAATAAGCCGAGAATGTAAACAACGGTCCCGGCACTGCCTGGGTCGCGCCATAGCCGGCGACGAATTGTTCGTTGGTGATCCAACCAGGACCGACGACCTCCGCTTGCAGCAACGGCAACACCACATGTCCGCCGCCGAAGACTAATGAACCGACACGAAAAAAACTATCGAAGACATCGAGCGAATGACTCTCCGCCAACGGTCGAATCACTGGCAGGCCAAGCAATAAAACGAAAAAGATAATCCATGCAATCACACCCGCGCGCTTGCTTACGGGAAACTGCGCGTGGGCCTGAGAAGCGAGCGTAGCCGGCGCCAGAAATGACCAACCGATGATACCTGCGCCGATAATCGAAAGCAGTTGGCCAACAGCCGTTGGCCAACTGAGGGTCACTATCGCTGCGACAATCGCCACCGTCGCGCGTTGGCGATCCGGGCAAAGCGACTTTGCCATCCCCCAAACCGCTTGCGCCACGACGGCGACGGCAACGACTTTCAAACCATGCAACCAACCCGCGGCTGCCACAGTGTCAATCGCACTAACACCGAAGGCAAACGCGACCAGCAGCAGCGCAGACGGCAGAGTAAATCCCAGCCACGCCGCCAACGCACCAGGCAAACCCGCGCGGGCAATGCCAATCGCCATCCCCACCTGACTACTCGCCGGCCCGGGGAGAAATTGGCACAGCGCGACCAGATCAGCATAACTTTTCTCATCCAACCACTGCCGTCGCACCACATACTCGTCACGAAAATACCCCAGATGCGCGATCGGCCCACCGAAGGAAGTGAGGCCGAGACGAAGCGCGACCCCGAGCACTTCCAAAAATGCTGACATCGAAGGAAACATACAGGAAGCTCACGCGCTCTGCGAATTGATTTAGGCGCTTTAGACTCGCACTTGAGTGAATCTTGATCTACGAATAGAATGAAGTTAGTGGATACCGATGGCCGAGTTGCGCTTCACATGAGACAATCGGAAAGTGGCTCAAAACCTGCGGGATCACCACGTCTCATTCGAGGAAGCAAAAACTGTGTTCATTGATGAACATGCGCTCTTAATAGACGACCCCGGGCATTCCGAGGAAGAAGAACGTCTCTTACTGCTCGGCATTAGTTTTAACTTGAGGATGCTCGTGGTTGTGCATTGCTACCGGGAATCCGATGAAATAATACGGATCATCTCGGCTCGGAAGGCAACCCGAACCGAACAGAGGACGTACAATCAAAGGTGGAAAAGATGAAAAGAGAATACGATTTTTCCAAGGCTCGTCGGAATCCCTACGCCGCACGTCTCAAAGCGAAGGTATCTATCCGCATGGACAAACCGACGATCGCGTATTTTAAAGCCTTGTCGCGAGACTCAGGCATAGCGTACCAAACGCTAATTAATCTCTATCTTCGCGACTGTGCGACATCACACAAACGACTCTCTTTAGCTTGGAGATCCGTAGCCTGATTTTATTCAGCATTAGCATACTTCCAGGATAACGCAGAGCCTTCCATAACCCATGATGCAGGCTAACATAAAAACACGATTGATCTCTGCGGTGATAGGTTTTGTGGGCGGTGGCTTAGCAAGCATGATCTTACTAGGGCTGATCGTTCAACGTTCAGCTTGAACTTTGAAACGATATGGCCAGGTGTACTAATCGGTGCATTCCTGTCGGCGATAATGACTTTTTTCTTTCGACGGTTAGCTGAAATTTTGGCCGACTTTATCGGATAACATCTCTAGACCAGCATAGAACCAATTGAAACGCTCTTGCAATTCGATCGCGTTACCTCGAAACTACTTCTCCTCCTCCGGCGGCTTCACATGCCGGAACACTGCAAAAATCCATAAATCGTAAATCACCTTAATTCCGCCAGCCAGCAAAAACGGCAAGCCTAACGCCGGTACCGCAAGAATAGTACCGGTAAACAGCGGAGCGACCGCGGCGCCGGCGTTGCGGGCGACTGAGAGAACGCCAGCGGCGGCGGCGCGTTCGTCGGCATCGACGACGGCCATCGTGTAAGACTGGCGCGTCGGCACGTCCAATTGCGACAGCGAGTAGCGGACCAGCAAAACCGCGATGGCCCATTCAACGTTTGGCATCAGCGGTACCAATAGAATCAGAAAATTGGAGGGTAGGTGGGTAAATACCATGGTGTTGAGCAAGCCGATCCGGCGCGCGATCGCCGGCGCTGCGAGAAAAGAGAGCGCGGCAAGAATGTTTGTGCCAAAGAAAATCCCGCCAAGCGCGCTCAAATCAGTTTGGTAACGGAGAAAAAACCAATAGGCCACGATGCTTTGCACTATGAACGCCCCGGCAAAAGCATCAAGAGCAAAAAGACCGGCGAGCTTGGCAACGATGCCACGGGATTTTCGCAAGCCAACATTGCGGGTCGCCGAGTCGGCTTTCTTTTTGGCCTCCACCATCGGCGAGAGCAGCGCGAACAAGAGCGCAAGCAGTCCTGCCGAAGCGATATAACCCCAAATCAGGAACTTATAACCGGCAATCGCCGTAAACGAAAAGAATGACGGTAAGCCGACCGCCAACGCACCGAGCGCGCCGGCGAACGAGCCGACGAGATTGTACGCCGAAAAAACCGCCGTGCGCTGTTCATCGCTGGTGGTCTGCGGCAAGATCGCTTGCTCGAGAGATAGAAACGGGCCTACTTCTTTTCCCGACGGACTGATTGTGCCAAAGATCGCCGCGATGGTGAGCAGGATGGGATTATCGCTGACGGCAAACACCCAACCGGCGAGCGCCATCAGTAGCGCGCCGACGATGAGCAAAAACTTTCGGCCGAAGCTGTCGGCGAACGCCGTGATGATCATCGTCATCACTGCGCCACCGGCGAGCGCCGCTGTGAAAACCCAACCGATCGCTGTCATGCTCAAACCGATGGCGTCGAGATAGAGTCCGAGGATGACCGAGAGAAAGCCGTAGGCGAGGGAGCGCACGCCGCAGGTTGCCAGCAGCAACCAACCGTCGCGGGACAACTTAAGCGTCATCGACGGTACAATTCTTTATTGCCGAGGCTGAGCAGTAGGCAAAAACTCCATGGCAAACTTCGGCACTGTCGCTATGGCAAATGTTATTGGCCTGCAATACAATAATTAGCAGTCAACGTTACCACTCATCGAACTTATTCGTCTAATCATGCAAATAATAAATTCGCTTTAGATGGAGGCGGACCGATGACGATTTCACATGGGCGTCTCAACTGTTATTTTTTTTCATTGATAATCATTTTCGCCACGCTGTCAGGCTGTTCAAGCCAAGGGATTAACATGATCCATCCCGGAAGCGGCGCCACCGCGGATTGCAGTGCGAGCGGCGTTGGATTCGGTGCAAGCTTTAGCGGCTCATTCGTTGAAAACTGCAGTCGCACTTACGAAGATCGCGGCTATGTCCGTATGGACAATCTCACCGCCGAACAGCGCGCAAGCTTAGCGCGGCGCGGCCTGCTGCCGTAAATCGAGGTCGACGCCGCGGACTCGATCAGCCGCCGAGCGAAATCATTTCGATTTTCTTGTGGCTCTTGGGATCGTAGGTCGAAGTATTGAGCGCTTCTAAACGCTGCGCCGAATAACGGTCGGTTCGGTTGCGCCAGATGTTGGCGATGAAATCGGCGATGTCCGCGTCCGTCGCGCCGGCTCGAAGCTTGGCCTTGACATCGTGGCCGACGTCGGAAAACAGGCAAGTCACGATCCTACCATCGGCGGTAACCCGCGCGCGCGTACAGCTCGAGCAAAACGGCTCGGTCACCGAGGCGATCACACCGATATCGCCCTGGCCGTCGACAAATTCGTAATCCACCGACGGCGCGCTGCCTTGATCGCGGCCGATTTCCTTGAGCGGATAGCGCGCGGCGATCTTTGCGATAATTTCTTTCTTTGAAACTAGTTTCGCCGAGGTCCATTTGTTGGCGTTGCCAACGTCCATGTACTCGATGAAGCGCATGGCGAAACCATGCTCGCGGGAAAACTCGACCAGGGGCAAAATATCATCGTCATTGACGCCGCGCTCGACAACGGCATTTAACTTGATCGGCTTAAGCCCGGCCGCCTTGGCGGCGAAGATGCCGTCGAGCACCTTGTTTAGATCGCCGCGTTTGGTCATGCGCTTGAATTTGTCGGCGTCCAAAGTATCGATGCTGACGTTAACGCGCCGCAAACCCGCCCGTTTAAGCGCGCCGATCCGTTCGGCCAGGAGCGCGCCATTGGTGGTAAGACAGAGGTCTTTAAGGCCATCGAGGGCGGCAAGTTTTTCGACCAAATGATCCAAATCCTGACGCACCAACGGTTCGCCGCCGGTCAGGCGAATCTTTTCCACGCCGCATTGGATAAACAGTTTGGCTAATCGGGTGATCTCTTCGAAGGTCAAAATCTCCCGTTTATCGATCCACTCGTACTCGTCCAAGGGCATGCAATAGGTGCAGCGGAAGTTACACCGGTCGGTGACCGAGATTCGTAAGTCCTTGACCGGCCGTTGAAGCGTGTCGACTAACATAAATCAACTATGCAACAAAGGGATAGGGGGTTCAACCCAGCTCCTCTGGCGGAAAATCCTAACTTTGCCGGCAAATTGCCGATCTGCTATCCTATGCGCCCATGAGCCTGCGCCAGCAACAAGTCGCGGTTTTTTGCGCCACCGTATTGCTTATCTTCGGCATCCTCGGCGCCGGCATCTGGCTGATCGCTCAGCGCCTCACCACCGAAGCGACCCTGCAAACCGCGCTCTTAATGGCGCGCCAGGTCGAGATCGCCCTCGCCGACAGCTTGCGCGAGCGCTCCATTGTCGTCCAGCCTCAAGGGACGCAGCGCAGTTCGGCTTCTTTCTGGAGTTTTCTCGGCAATGTCTTTCCCAATCGTAGCGATCCTGAACCGGCCGTCACCCGCTACACGCCGTCGCGCCAAACCGAAGTCAGAGGACTGATGCAGGCGTTCGTCGACCGCAGCGCCAGTATCGAAGCGATGTGGGTGGTCAATGCCGAGGGCGCTTTACTCTATACATCAGTGCCAGGTGAGCGAAACTATAAGCCGGTCAGCGAGATTATCATGGACAAGCTTCGGAGCGGCGAGACGATCATTGATTCGAAGCCCCAGGGCAAGGGCACGGCCTATGATATCTGGGTGCCCTTGCAGATGCCCAAGGGCGTGCGCGGCCCCGGCGGCCTGCGCCTGTGGGTCAATCCCGCCGACTGGACCGGTCTGCTCGCCGGTCTGTGGCGCCAACTCACTTTGCTGTTTGTTCTTGGCGGCGGCGTTGCGCTGATCGCGGCATTCCTAACCACGGCGCTTTACACGCGCCGCTTTCGATTGATCAGCGACACCTTGCGCCAAGCCGAAGCGGGAACCTATGCGGCGCGGCCTCAATACGCTAGCCATGACGAAGTCGGCGCCAGTTTGGACTTGATCGACCGCTTGGTCATGAAGCAGCGCAAAAACGTCGGCCTCCCCGCGCCGGTGCAAAGACTGGCGATCGCCGCCCGCACGCTTGCCCACGAAGTGAAGACGCCGCTTAACGCATTGGCAATTCATTTGGAAGTTCTGCGCGGCAAACTCAGCGGTGAAGATGAGACGAATGGCAGCGATGACCAATCGCAACGCTCCATCGCCGCGCTCGACTCGAGCATTCGCCAGGTCGACCGCTTGGTCAAGGACTTCACCGACTATTCCGCACCGGTGACGATGGAACGGAAATCGATCGACGTTGCCCAAGTGCTGCACACCAGCTTGGAAGCCGTCGGCTCGGCCTGCGCGGCGAAGAAAATCAACCTCAGCAAAGAACTCGTGCCCGGCCCGTGGCAACTGCAAGGCGACGCCACGCGGCTGCGCCAAACTTTCGATAATTTGCTCCGTAACGCCATGGAAGCGCAACCCGACGGCGGCGAGATTCACGTCGCGGTGAAGTCTGTCGGCAATCAATTGACCGTCGACATCAGCGATGCCGGCCCGGGCGTGCCGCCTGAACGACGCGCGGAGATGTTTGAGTTCGGCAAAACGACCAAGGTCGGCGGTAGCGGCATCGGTTTGCCGCTCAGTCAATTGATCATCGAGTCCCACGGCGGTTCATTGGTCTATCGAGATCGCAATGGCAATGGCAGCGGCGCCACTTTTCGCCTGACTTTGCCGACGGAAGCGGCTTTCTAAATGGCTCGTCCACGCCCACCCGTGCTGATCGTCGATGACGACGCGGCGACGCGGCAAGGTCTGACCGCGCTGCTCGAGAGCTGGGGCTATCAAGCGGGCGAAGCCGCCGATGGCAAGGCCGCGCTCGCCACCTGCGAGAAAGAATTGCCCCACGCCATCGTCACCGATTTGCTGATGCCGGAAATGAACGGTTTGGAATTTATCGCCGCTCTCGGCGCGCGCGTGCAGCAGATCGCGATCATCTTTGTCACCGGCCAAGCCACCATCGACACCGCGGTGCAAGCGATCAAGCTCGGTGCCTACGATTATTTGCCGAAACCATTGGAACCGCAGCGCTTGCGCCAAGTATTGGAAAAGGCGCTCAAGCAAGTCTCCTTCGCCCGGGATGCCGGAGCTTTACGCCAAAGACTTGAATCGCCGCTGGGCTCCTACGGTTCGCTCATCGGCAAGTCGGTGCCCATGCGCAAGCTTTATCAGCAGATCGGCCAGATCGCCGCTACCAGCGCGGCTGTACTGATAAGCGGCGAGAGCGGCACGGGCAAGGAACTGGTGGCGCAAACGCTGCACGATCTCTCGCCGCGGCGCGACGGCAACTTTCTCGCGCTCAACTGTTCGGCGATCTCGCCGACGCTGATGGAAAGCGAACTGTTCGGCCACGAGAAGGGCGCATTTACCAGCGCAGTCGAGCGCCATCTCGGCTGCTTCGAGCAAGCTGACGGCGGCACGTTGTTCCTCGACGAGATCACTGAGATGGCACTCGAAGTGCAGCCGAAATTTTTGCGCGTGCTCGAAGAAGGTCAGGTGCGGCGCATCGGCGGCAACAAGAACTTCCCCGTTTCGGTGCGCGCGGTGGCGGCGACCAATCGCCAGCCGTTAAGCGCCGTCAAAGATGGCAAGCTGCGTCAAGATCTTTTTTACCGTTTGAATGTTTTTCATCTCGAACTGCCGCCGCTGCGGGAACGCGGTGAGGACATCGCGCTTCTCGCCGGCTATTTTCTCGAATCCTTCGCGGCTAAATATCAAAACCCGAAGTTAACCTGGGCCGGCGATTTTGCGCCGGCGCTCCAAGGCCATAATTGGCCCGGCAACGTGCGCGAGTTGCGGAATGCCATGGAGCGGCTCACCGTTTTAACCACAGGACCGGATTTGACCGCGGCCGATTTCAAGCAGTATTGTCTCTCAACTTTAGTCCAAGAGGTTTCCGATCTTGCGCCCATGTCACTCGCCGAAGCCGAGCGCCAAGCGATCGAACGCGCCCTCGGCGCGACGGCGGGCAACAAAACTCAAGCCGCGCAGCTCTTAGGCATCACGCCCAAGACTCTCAACGCCAAGCTGGCACTCTATTCAAAAGAATAACGCGCCCCATAAATCGTTCTTGCACCGCTCACGTAACGCTTGATTAAATGTTCTCATCTCCAGTTTAGTCATCCCACGTGAGCGTTTGGGCTTAACCTAGCCGCAAGCGTATTGAGATTTATTTTACGCTTACGTCAATTCGATTGACCATTCGCGACCGACCAACCTGTCGTAATAACTACCCGTAATTTCTCCCGCCCGCTCGACTTTTTTACCGGTCGTCGTCTGCGACGTAAGAGCGTAACTATTTAGAATCGCAGCAATTCAGTCTGGCACTGGGGTTGCTCTAAGAATTGTCACAAAGCATCTGGCGATGGAAAAGCAAAAAGTCCAAAACCAAGGAGAATAAATTCATGGAAGCACCGAACTGCCTGGCAATCATGGCGCTTTTGGCGGAGATGGCGCGCTGTGTCAATCAGAACATCGCTAAAGTCAAACTGGCGCCGCTCGATGCGTCATTCGCGATCGATAAGACTGCCGGCACGAGCGTAGAGACTATCAAGCGTTAACCAAACGAATTGTATGAAGTTCGCCAATTACACCGCATTGACGATGATCGCCAGCTGCCTACTTGTCGGGTTACCCGCGCACGGCGAAGCTGCTCAGGCGCACGGCGCTGGTGGCAATCACGGCGGGCGGGCCATGGGGCACATGGCCGGCAAAGCGGCGGCCAACAGCAACGCTCAATGGTCGGCTGATCCAGAACGGGGTTGGATCCGCGCCGAGGAGCGAAAAGCCATGAAGGATCAACGCAGGCGATCGACCCAGCGCACTCAGGCCAAAACAAAGCACGACGACAAGGAAAAAAAGTTTTAACGGGGTGAGCAAAAGGGGAGGAATTATGGTCACGAAAAAAATATTTGTTAAGGGAGTCGGAGTCACGGCGATCGCCAGCATATTATTGTTGTCAGGTTGCTCCGGGGGTCCCCTAAGCACACGCGAGAAAGGCGCCGGCATCGGCGCCCTGGGCGGCGCTGCCGCCGGCGGCATCATCGGCGCGGCGGTACGGCGTCCCGCAGCCGGCGCTTTGATCGGCGGTGCGCTGGGTCTCGGCGCCGGCGCACTGATTGGTGATCAGCTGCAGGGTCACGAGAATACAAACTATCAGCAACAGCAGCAGATCAATCGCAACCAGGCCGAGATCAATCGTAACCGTCAGGATATTCAGCGCCTGCAGCGTCAAACCGGTGAATACTAATTGCCCCGACGCGATTCAAGCGGTGAAGCCGTCGCCTGTGAACGCGAAGCTGATTGAAAAATTTGTCTGGGCCGTTGGCGGATCATTATTTACGCTGTTCTTGGCGACCATCATCGGTGGTGTTTACACGATAACACCACCGAATGGTCCGTGGATCAGAGTCAGTAAGAAAATCCTTCGAATCCCAGTCGTTTATCAGGAAATCGCCTACACGAAGAATATCGTTAGAACCGAAAGGTAGTTCAAATTCGCTTTAATTACCGGTAGCTCGGTTCAGTCTGTCCAACGTGGTACAGAGCTTGCTCAAATATCCCATATGAGACAAGCCCTTAAAAGTCGCATCGTCGATAACTCTTTTACAAGTAACGGCAATAGTCAGATTCCATCACCCTAGTCAACTAGCGGCTGACGCGGAATTGCGTTCAAGCGAACAGCAAAGTGGCGGCGAACGTTTTCGTCGGTATGCCGAATTCTGTGCCCGATAGATCACAAGGAGGTCCCATGAAATCGAGATGGAAAAAATATTTTCGTGCAATCATTCTTTCGCTCTCGCTCGGTTTAATGCCCACGCTCAGTCTCGGAGCGCAGGATCCTTGGCAATTGCTCGATAACTTCACGCCGCTTCCCAGCAGCTTGACGCGTATCTCGGAGCGCTACGTCGCGATGATTTTTGTCAACCCCGACGAACAGCTCATGGCCGCAGTTATTTTCGCTGCGACTTGCAGTGCAACTGACTGCGAGCTTGAACACCGCGCAGGTTATGCCGTGGTCAACCAGGAAAGCTCCAATACGCGCCTATATGTAAATCCCGAAGACGAGGAGTTGAAGGCGCTACTAACGTCGATATCTTTCCGCAACTCAGGGGAATTATAGGTCTGGATCACTAAATATTAAAAAGGGCTGTGCCCGGATGACGGAGTTCAATAAGGAAGAAACTATGCTTGGCGTGGCAGAGAGCATCATCATAGGCTTTTGGGCTTTACGAGTTCTACCGGCACAACGGCGTAGTAGAATCACCGATAGCATATTTATCAGCCTCCTTGCGTTAGGAATTTTGGCAGGACGCTCAACTCGACGGTCTTAACTCAAACGGATCACCCTGGAACCATGGCGTGTCGATTGATCACGATCGCCACAACTTGCCGTCCAAAAAACAATTAAAAGTATCGCGCACGGGAATGCTCACCCGTTAGAAATTCGATTGAACCTTGCTGCGGTGAGCGGGTCAATTCGTAGAATTCACCCGAAGAGAATCGCAAACTGCATCGATTGACAGAATCCAGCCAGTGCGACTATTCTCCGATTCGTCAAGTAATTTCAACAATTACTCGGGAGGATGAGTCATGAGCACAATCGATGCCGATGGTCATATTGTCGAGAAAGATGTCGATATCAGAAAATATTTGCCGGAACCCTACGCTAAGCGCGGTGGGCCGCTCTTGCCGTCGGATGGTTTAGACACGGGCATGGGCGGGCGCGTCGGCGGCATGGAGGGCAATGATATTCCGACGCGGCTGAAGGACATGGACAAAGAGGGCATCGACGTGTCGGTGCTGTTTCCCACCAGTAGCTTCGCGGTGGCTGGCTTCATGGAGCGCGCCTACGCGGTCGCCTATGCCCGCGCGTACAACGATTTTATCTCCAACGTTTGCAAAGAGAGCCCGCGGTTAAAAGGCGTTGCGTTGTTGCCGATGCAAGATCCGGCCGCCGCGGTGGAGGAAGCCAACCGTGCTGTGACCAAGCTTGGACTAGCGGCCATCGCCGTAGCGACCCAGGGCATGAAAGATCATCTCGGTTCGCAAATTTATTGGCCGCTCTACGAAGAACTCCAGCGTTTGAACACACCGCTGTGCGTGCACAACCGGCGCGAAGGGCCGGCGGGAGAAAAGCGTTTCGACAGTTTTATCTTCATGCACACCATCGGCCGGCCGGTGGAAACGTTTATACAGTTCGCGGGTCTGATGTACGGCGGCATCGCTGAGCGTTTTCCCAAGCTGAGAGTTTCATTTCTCGAATGCGGTGTCGGCTGGGTGCCTTATTGGATGGAACGGATGGATGAGGAATGGGAAAAGCGCGGCAAAGTGGAAGCGCCGTATTGCAAGCACAAGCCCAGTGAATACATCAGTCAGGGCAACTGGTTCTTCGCCATGGAACCGGAAGAAGAAACCTTGCCGTACGTGATCGAACGCATCGGCGACGACAAAATCGTCTTCGCCTCCGACTATCCGCACTGGGATGGTATGTTTCCCTATGTCACAGCGACGATCCGCGGCCGCAAGGACATCTCCGAGCAGGCGAAGAATCGTGTCTTAGGCGATAACGCCAAGCGCTTTTATGGCTGGCAGTAAGATGCAAGGCCGGCTTGGATTTCTGCTTATTCTCATACTGAGCGCATTCGAGCTGGCGACGTATCGCGCAAACGCCGCCGAATCGGCCAACCTGCGCAAAGTGCGCATGGCGTTTACGTCCCTATCCGCGTCGATGATGCCGCCTTGGTTGGCGCGCGAGACCGGGATATTCGCCAAGCACGGCTTGGACGTCGAGGTCATCGCCACACCCACCGGCGTCGAAGGCATGAACGCGCTGATCGCCGGCGAAGTGCAGTTTCTCCAGATCTCCGGCGGTACCAGCGCCAGCGCGGCGCTTGGCGGCGCCGATGTCATCGTCGTCGGCACGACCCTCGATACATTGGTGCAGCAGTTGATCGCGCGTCCAGAAATTGAAAAGTCCGAGCATTTGAAAGGCAAGTCCGTCGGCATCACGCGCTTCGGCACTTCCATCGACGTCGGCGCGCGCCTCGCGCTCAAGCATTTCGGTTTGCTGCCGGAAAAAGAAGTCGCCATCGTCCAAGTCGGTGGCATGGAGTCGATGGTCACCGCCTTGCAGACCAATCGCATACAGGCCGGCATTCTTTCTTATCCCGCGATCACCCAGGCAAAGAAACTCGGCCATCACACGTTGCTGGACGTCGCCTCGCTGGGCATTCCCTACGCATTTACGGGCATGACAACGCGCGGCCGTTTGATTAAGGAAGACCCCGATCTAGTGCGCCGCTACATAATGGCGCAGACCGAAGCGATCGCCCGCGCCAAGCGCGATAAGAATCTGGCGCTTAAGTTCATGGGCAAATATCTGCGCACCGCCAATCCCAACGCGCTTGCCGAGGCCTACGACATCGACGTGCAAAAATACATGTTGCGCGTGCCGCTCACGACGGTTGAAGCGATGAAGTCGGTGCTCGACGATCTTGCTGGGCGAATTCCCAAAGCCAAGGATGCCGAGCCAAAAAGATTTTATGACGACTCTTTCGTCCGCCAGATGCAGTCGAGCGGTTTCATCGACGCCTTGTATCGTTGAGCAGCGCCGCTAAGCCGCTGGCGAATTTCCACTCCCGAAGAAGGTTGCAGCTCAAAGTTTGCCTGTTATAAGAACCGCACAGGCAAATTTGCTGGAGATTTTATGCGTGTCATCGATGCCGACGGCCATGTCGAAGAGAATCCGCTAACTTTCAGCGACAAATATTTTGTCCCCCAGTTTCGCCCCCATCGCCCCCAAGTGGTGCCGGGAACCGAAGAGGGATTGGCGTACTGGATGATCGATGAGCAGCTCTTTCCGCGCCGCGTCGGCCGCGGCTGTAACAATCTCGGCACGCCGGCGAGTTATCAAGGCAAGCCGGTGCGCCACGCGCAGCGCAAGCCCGACACTTTGGGCAGCATGGAGTTGACCCATTTGAAAGAACGTCTGCAGATCATGGACGAGGAGAATATTTGGCTCCAGGTACTTTATCCCACGCTCTTTCTCGCCTATCCGCTGAGCATCAACCCGGCCTACACGAGCGCCATGTGCGACGCCTACAACCGTTGGCTCGGCGACGTACTCTCAGGTCAAGAGCGGCTCAAATGGGTTGGCGTCGCCAATCTCGACGACATTCCCGCAGCAGTGAAGCAAGTCAAAGAAGCGAAACGGCTCGGCGCTATCGGCATGATGATTCTCGGCACCGCCGGCGACCGGCTGCTATGGCCATTTTATGAAGCGGTGACAAGCGAAAATCTGCCCCTTGCCGTCCATGTCGGTTGGGCCTGTCCGTCGCTCAATAATCTCTACACGCATATCTATCCGTCCGGCGTCATGCTTTTTTAATGCCCGTGCTCATGGGCATGGTGTCGATGATGAGCGGCGGCATCTTCGATCGTTTCCCCAGCATGGCCGTTGTTTACCTGGAAGCCGGCTGTTTGTGGGTGCACTTTATATTGGAACGACTGCATCACCGTTTCGAGCATTCGGAAAAAAATCTCGCCAACGTCGTCTCGCGGACAGCACCGATCCAAAAGCTCGCGCCTGAGGAATACATCGAGAAAGGCAACATCTATTTCAGTTCGGAAGTCGAAGACATATTGCTGCCCCAAGTGTTGGAGTTGTTCGCCTCGGACATGCCCCACGGCGACCGTGAACGGTTCGCCGCCAAAACGCTGCAGAATAGAAAAGATATCAGCGAGACAGCGAAAACGAAGATCTTAGAATCGAATCCGGCGAAGTTTTACCGCTTGCCCGGCTTTTGATCGCGCGACTATGGAGCCGGCTCGCGTATTTCGAAGAGCAGGACTTGATGGTCATGGACAAAGTTGCCTTTGACATTTTCAACGCGGTCCGGCACCCAACCGGCGATCGGATAATCATGCGACACCACGCGCGTGCCGAGTTTCAATTGTCGTTCTAATATTGGCCTGAGCTTGGCGTTGAATTCCGGCAGCATGTAGAGCGTCACCACCGTTGCCGGCGACACATCCACGGTAAAGGCATCCTGAGCGCGGAATTCCACCAAGTGATCGACTTTTTCCCGAAAAGCGTTGCTGCGCGCGCGCAGGACCAAATCTTCGTCAATTTCAATACCGACGCCGCGCACGCCGTATTGCTTCGCCGCGCGGATAATGATCGCGCCATCGCCGCTGCCAATGTCATAGATCAAGTCGCCGGATTTAACTTGCGCCATTTCAAGCATACGGTCGATTACCTCCGGCGTCGAGCGTACGAACGGCACCTCGCCATAAGTCCACAGCGCCACTGACGAGCCGCAGCCGGCCATGAGTAGCAAAAGCAAACCAACCATCGCTTTTTTCAGTGGTTGAATCATCGCCATCCGCCTATCAAACTATTTCCGCCGGCTCAATCCTTATAAGGGATTCGATTTCCGAGAGCCAGCCAAACAGACCGGCTTTTTTACGGCTTGACATCACCGCCCTATTGCGATGAACATTCGGCATCAGCGCATGAACACTTGGAGGCATGACATGGCAAGTTGGGACGATATACTCACGCCGCGCGACAAAGAGGTTTTCGCGCTCTCCGGTTTCGGCAAGAAAGCCGGCTTGGGCCGGCGCCCCGCGCTATTGATCATCGATGTCAATTATAATTTCACCGGCGATAAGCCCGAGCCCATTTTGCAATCGATCAAACGGTTTCGCACCAGCTGTGGTGAAGAAGGCTGGGAAGGGGTTTATAAAATCCGCGAATTGCTTACCGAAGCACGCCAGAAGCACGTACCTACGTTTTACACCACCGCCGAGGAGAATCGCGCCAACAGTACGGTTCTGGTTGGCGGTTGGGCGGCCAAAAGCAACCGAACCACGGAAGACATGACCGAGCAATGGGAGAAAGCCAATCAGATCGTCGAAGAGATCGCGCCTCAGCCGGGCGACATCGTCGTTCACAAACAAAAGCCCAGCGCTTTCTTCGGCACGCCGCTCATGAGCATGCTCACGGAGGTCCATGCCGACAGTCTGCTGGTCTGCGGCACGACAACCAGCGGCTGCGTGCGCGCCAGCGTCATCGACGCATTCTCCTACAACATGAAAGTAACCGTCATCGAAGAATGTGTTTTCGACCGCGGCGAAGCTTCGCACAAAATCAATCTGTTCGACATGGCGATGAAATACGCCGACGTGATCTCGCTCAAAGAAGCGATCGATTACATCCGTGACCTGCCGGATAACCTCTACGCACCGACGCTATAGCCGATCTCTGCTTCTTGTTGCCGGCTAGCCGATTTTCCAGCTCGATTCAAAGAAATCCGAATGGCGCCGTCAACGCGCCTGCGTTAGCGCCCGCGTAATCAAAATCACGCCGATGATCGACAGCAGCACTAGTAAGCCGCGGCTAAAAGTCTTCTGGTTCACCCGGTCCTGGGTTTTCAGACCGGCAAAAAAACCGAGCAGCGTGAAGAGCACAACTTGGATCGACAGCGTGATGGTATTCCAGTTGAAAAGATTCCAGGTCGACACTGCGATCAACTGAGTGGCCTTGGTGATCATGAAAATCGTCGCGACCGATTTCACGAAGTCGCGCTTCTCGAGTTTCAGGCTGTAGAAGTAAATCGCCAATATCGGCCCCGCGGCATTGGTCATGCCGTTTAAGAATCCGCTTAGGAATCCGAATATTGGCGAGAGTTTTTTTTCGGCGCCGGGAGAGATGGTGAAGTCGTATTTGAGCAAACTCGATACGACAAAGACAATCACCATGATCCCAAGGCAGAAATTGAGCACCCAAAGCGGCAACATCATCAACACCATCGTGCCGAGGAAAACCCCCACGATGGTCAACCCAACCATCGATTTGAAACGGCGCAGGACGGCGTAGGGAAAGCCGTCGCGAAAGACTTGCGTCACGTCCATCAAGAGATTTGGCAGGATCAGAATAGTCACGGCGGTGCGGATGTCCAATAGCAACGCGACGGTGGGCGTTGCGATTAAGGGAAAGCCCAGACCGGTCGCACCCTTCACGAAGGCCGCAAACAGCAGCGCGACACCGATGAGAACATGTGTTAGATCGAAAGACATCGTGAGGAAGGCAAAATGAGATTTCTTAGCCGCACGCCGGTTCGTAGCTTCGTCGTCTATCCCGTCGTTTCACTACTCTGGGAGCTGGCCGTGAATGGCAATCAATTCCAGCCTAGTCTCTGGTTCACACCATTGATGATCTGGGGCTATCTGCAATATCGGCTGTGCGGTCGCTATCGAATTCGCATTGGCGGTGGCGGACCGGGGTTGGAAACACCACCCGAGCGTCTGGTATCGACCGGTCCCTATGCCCTGACACGCAATCCCATGTACTTGGGCCACATCATATTTCTCATCGGCCTGACCTTGACGCTAAAATCCTGGCTCGCTGGGCTGCTGACCATCGGTACCGCCACCTGGTTTCACCTGCGAGTTATTGGCGACGAGAAAAAACTCGTTCCGCGCCTAGGCCAACCCTACGCGGACTATTTGACCCATGTGAGACGTTGGGTACCGGGACTCTTCTGATAGGCGACCTGACGAATGGAATCAATGCAGTCGATTTACGTCTTCTTCCTCTGCCCCGTCTGCTTTTTGCCGGTCTCAAAATAATCGCCCTTAACCGCCAAATCCGCCTCGTCTTCGTCCTCTTTCGTCCAGGCACCGAGGCTGTAGCCGTACCACGGCGTGCGCGGTTTTAGCGGCGGCAGTTCGAGTTCCTCCCAAATCTGTTTGGACCGTTCCATGAACTGTTTTTTTGGCAGCGACACCGGCGTATAGGGCCACGGCCGTACGGCGTTTATGAGCAACGCCGAAGTCGAGCGCGGCTGTCTGTCCTCGCTCTCCGTGCCCGGTGGATAGGTCGACGGATCGAGCCCCGGCATCTTGCCTTTGGCGATGGCGACATCTTCATCGGGCCGCATGTTGTAACAGATCGCCCAATTGACCATGGCCGGATCGCGGATATCGATGTCGTCGTCGACGGCGATACAAACCTTGGCGTAACTACCGGTAAAACCCGCTGACGCATTGAGCGCGCGCCAGGCGTCGGCCTTCGATCCGTTGCGCATCTTGATCACACAATAAGCTTGCCCGCTGCCGCTGACTTCATCGTGCAGCGCGACATCGATGACCGCTGAGTTGCCGCTGTCGTGGCGAATATATTTGTAGATGATTTTTTCGGTGCCCGTGTGTTTGATCTTGCTCGATTCGCTCGGTGGGAACTGACTCATGAGAGCCGTATAGATGGCGTCTTTTCGCTGCGTGATGCAGGTCACTTCGAGGAACGGCGATACCGTGCGATGACCCATGTAGCCAGGATACTCGCCGAACGGCCCTTCCGGTTCGACAACATCTGTGGGAATCGTTCCTTCGATAATGATTTCCGCCGTCGCCGGCACCAGCAAGTCGACCGATTTCGCCCGCACGAGTTCAACGGGTTCTCCCGCCAGCCCGCCGGCAAGCCGATACTCGTCGAAATCGTAGGGAATCTTCGCCGTGGCCGAATAAGCGATATTCGGCGTCACGCCGATCGCGATGCACGCTTCGAGCCGCCGACCCTTGGCTTTGGCTTTGCGCCAGTGTTGCCCCATATGCTGCGAGGTGAACAGGCCGCCGGTGCGATCGGCGGATTTGATCTGGCTGCGATAATTGCCGATGTTATAAATACCGGTGTCCGGATCCTTGGTGATCCAGTTGGCGGAGCTAAGATAAGGCGCATTGTCGAAACCCGGCGTCGAGATCGGCACCGGGATCATGTCGAGGCCATGGCCATTGAATAGGTCAGCGCCCTGCCAGATAATCTCGTGCACCGGCGCCGATCGCACCGTCACCGGCTCGATGGGATTTAGCTGTGCCTGTGTCCAGCGTTCGTGGATCGCGTCCGGTTCGCACATCATGCCGATGGCGTAAATTTCGGTGGTCGCCGCTAAGGTTCCTACGGTGACGGGCATAGCGAATCGCCGGCCCTTTGAATCGACGACGTTCTCGAACATGAACGCTTTGCGGTCGCGTTCTTCCAAGCCGCGAAACTGCCAACGCACCAGCGGCATCAGTTCGGTGTCCTTATTAATTTCGCGCTTGATGCGCACCAGTTTGCCGCGCTCCTCGAGCGCCGTTAAGTGCGCGCGAAAGTCACGGTAATACTTTTTTTCATTGGCCATCGGCTTGGTCCCCGGTAATAATAAACTCCGTCATCTATTGTCTGGCCCGTCGAGCTTGTCAAGCATGGCGCCGATGCCAAGTCGGAGCCCAATTCCTCTCCCCGGCGAACCGACTCCATTGCTAGTCCGGCAGCGCCAAGTCCAAAAGCGCGGCCAGTCGAAGCATACGCCGACGATTTACCTCGTTAATTTACAATTTAGCTTGTAGGTTACCGAATCGGTTTGGTAAAATGAATTTTTTAGCTCAGTGGCGGTATTCTATATCTATGCCAAACACCGAACGGCCAATAGTGCTCTCGGACCCAGGTCTTCGCAAAGGGGAGCGTCAAGCTACATCACCCTCGTCCATGCGCCGGTTATTTTCCTGGTTACTGGCTCCTTTGGTGGTGACGCTGATTTTCCTTATCGATCTCTGGTCGCCCAATCAGTTGGCAATTCCGATTTGCTACGTTGCCACGCTGGTCCTCGTGGTCGCCCTCCCAGGCAAAGCGGAAAAAATCGTAGTCGCGGCGGTGTGCACGTTGTTGCTGTCCATCGACTACTACATGGCATCACGCAACGCCAGTGCGCCCGGTTGGCTTCAATTCGTCAATTACGGATTAGCGATCGTCATGATTTGGAGCGTGACCACCCTTGGATTGCGCCATCGGCGCGTCCGAGAAGAGATGCGCGACAGCGAACGCATCGCCAACGAGCGTTTGGCGTTGATCAATACCATCTATGCTTCGGCTCCGGTGGGATTGTGTTTTGTCGATCGCGACCTGCGCTACGTCTCGATCAACAACGCGCTGGCGGAGATGCACTCGCACACGCCCGAATTTTTTCTCGGTAAAACCGTCCGCGAAGTCGTCCCTGAGCTTGCCGATATCATTGAAGCTCATTACCGTCGCGCCATCGATACAGGGCAACCGGTCATCGACGTTGAAATCACCGGCATAAGTCCGGCTGTGCCGGTGGAGATACGCCACTGGCTTTGTAGTTATTACCCGGTGCACAACAGCACCGGCGATCTTTTGGGGGTCAACGTCGCTGTCCGCGATATTACCCGCCGAAAACAAGCCGAGGCGAATACTTTGTTTCTACTCGACTTGGGTGAATGCATCCGCTTCGCAGCGGATGCCGATGAGTTGCTCTGGGCGGTCGCCGTTGCTCTCGGCGAACACCTGGAGGCAAACCGCTCCGGCTTCATTGAGATCGATAGCAAGCGCGACCGCTGCACCGTGCAGCGTGATTACCATCCGCATGTACCTTCGCTGGTCGGCAGTTACCCGCTGAGTGGATTCAGTCCGACGGTCATCGAGGCCGGTCGCTCCGGTCAGACCACGGTTATCAGCGACGTCAGTCGTGATCCGCGCTCCGCGGAATTCCTCGATGGCTACCGCAAACTCGGCGTCGAAGCCTATGTAGCCGCGCCGTTGGTGCGCAACAGCGAACTCGTCTCGGCGTTGGTGGTCGCCATGGCTGAACCCCATGAATGGAACGAGCGCGAGATCGCACTGGTCAACCTGGTCGCCGAACGCACTTGGCTCGCGGTGGAAAAACTGCAACTCGACAAGGCACTCATGGAAAGCGATGCGGCGTTGCGCGACGCCGACCGGCGCAAGGATGAATTTTTGGCGACCCTCGCCCATGAGCTGCGTAATCCCCTTTCACTCATGCGCAATATCGTCGCGCTCCAACAGGGCGCTCACTCGCCCGAGGCGGATCCTCGCTGGGGCAGAGACATCATTGAGCGGCAGGTCAACTACCTGACCCGGTTGACCGACGATCTCTTCGATGTGAGCCGCATCACTAGAGAAAAACTCGATCTCCAGAAAGAGCCAGTGAACTTGCCGGAAGTGATTCGCGCCGCGGTGGAATCTTGCCGGCCATTGATTGACCAGCGCAAACATGAGCTGACCGTGATCATGTCGCAGGACGCCATCTATCTCGACGCCGACCGGGTTAGATTGACCCAAGTGGTCATGAACTTGTTGAATAATGCCGCCAAGTACACGCCCGACCCGGGCCATATTTGGCTCAACGTCGAACGCGCTGGCGACACCGTCGAAGTGCGGGTCAAAGATACCGGCGTCGGCATCGCAGCCGAAAATTTGCCGCACCTTTTCGATCTATTTTACCAAGTGGACCGATCCTTCACGCGCTCGGAGGGCGGCCTGGGATTGGGTTTAACCTTGGTCCATCGTCTGGTTGAACTGCACGGCGGCAAGGTCGAAGCGCGTAGCGCCGGGCTCAACCGCGGCAGCGAATTCATCGTGCAGCTGCCGGTTTTGCCTTATCACTCGAAACGGACAGAGCAACATCTCCAATACAATGGCGATGTCGTGCCGCTTCTCCGCCGGCGCATCTTGGTGGCCGATGACTTCCCCCAATCCGCGGAAACCCTGGCGCGATTGCTACGCCAAGAAGGCAATGAAGTAGAAGTCGCCCAGGACGGTATCGAAGCCGTGGAAAGCGCCGCTCGCTTTCTCCCAGACGTGGTCGTGCTCGATATCGCCATGCCCAAGCTCGACGGCTACGAGGCCGCCCGCAAGATTCGCGAGCAGCCTTGGGGCAAGCATATGGTGCTGATCGCGCTTACCGGATGGGGCCAACAACAAGACCGCCAGCGCACCCACGACGCGGGTTTCGACGCTCATCTGACCAAGCCGGTAAACTACGAAGCGATCATGGAGCTCTTGGCGAACCTACCGCCCCACGCGATTACCCAAATGAGCCTCGGTTTACCGCATTAGGTTCCTGTTAAACCCGCGCCTCGCAGCACGAAATCTCTAAGTTGGTCGCCAGAGCCATAGTTTAGAATCGCCGCATGCTGGAACGTAATTGGATTTCGCTTGCGACAATTAAGCCGGACGGCGCCGTTGAAGTAATTGCGGGCTCGCTGATTCAATTTCAACTGCGGCATCCGGGATGAACGTTTTTCTTTCCTGTTTCTTTCCTTGACAGTAAATTCTTTCGTCCCGTATAGTCGCGCGGGATTTTGCTTCGCAACCGTGTTTCAAGATTTGCGAGGTAAATCATTGACCTTAGCCGAGGCAGCACGCGATCATGTTCGACGCCTTCATCGACGGTTTGTTCCTTGTCTTACAGTGGAAAGCTTTCAGCTTGATGCTGGTCGGCATGCTGCTCGGCTTCTGTGTCGGCTTACTGCCAGGCATCGGCGGCGCCGCCACTCTCGCCTTGATGATCCCATTTGTTTTCAAAATGCAGCCGGCGGAGGCGTTCGCGTTTTTGCTCGGCATGCATGCCGTCGCCGCAACCACCGGTGATATCACCTCGGTGCTTTTCGGCGTGCCCGGTGAAGCGATTTCGGCCGCCACGGTGGTCGACGGTCATCCAATGGCGAAAAATGGCGAGGCGGGTCGCGCCCTCGGCGCGGCGCTCATGAGCTCGTTAGTTGGCGCGCTCATCGGCGCGGTCGCTTTAGCGTTGGCAATTCCGATTGTCCGGCCGCTGGTGCTCGCCTTCGGCTCGCCGGAGCTGTTCATGTTGGCCGTCATCGGTATTTCCTGCATCACGTCGCTCAGCGGCGCCGGCGCGCGCGGACAAATCAAGGGCTTCGCCATGGGGCTGCTTGGGCTTCTGGTCTCGACCATCGGCCAGGAGCGCCAGTCCGGTTCCCTACGCTTCGATATGGGTCTGATGTATCTCTGGGACGGCTTGGATTTCGTGCCCGTGCTGGTCGGTGTTTTTGCGATTCCTGAAATTATCGATCTCACCGTGCGCGGCACTTCGATCGCCGGCCAGCGGCCGGCGGAGAATTTGAGCAGCGGCGTCATGGCAGGGATCAAAGATACTTTTCGCCATTTTTGGCTGGTGGTTCGCTGCTCGGTGGTTGGAGTATTCGTCGGCATCCTGCCGGGAGCCGGTGGTGGCGTTGCCCAATGGATGGCCTACGCTCACGCCGTGCAAGGCGCCAAGGATGCCAAGGACCGAGAACGCTTCGGCAAAGGCGATGTGCGCGGCGTTCTGGGACCAGGCGCGGCGAATAATTCGAAAGAGGGAGGCGAGCTCATACCCACCGTCGCTTTCGGCGTTCCCGGTAGTGGAGCGATGGCGATTTTGCTGAGCGCCTTTTTGATCATGGGCCTTTCACCTGGTCCAGACATGCTCACCAAGCATCTGTCGATCACGTTCTCGATGGTTTGGACATTGGTAATCGCCAACATCATCGCCGTGCTCCTGTGCCTAACGATTCTCGATCAACTGGCCAAAGTAACCAACGTGCGCGGCGGCCTCATCATCCCTTTTGTTTTGCTGCTGGTCTTCGTCGGCAGTTACACCGCCAACGGCCAGATCACCGATCTGATCGTCACGCTGATCTTCGGCGTGCTCAGCTATTTTATGGTGCTGTTCGGTTGGCCGCGTCCGCCCTTTGTTCTCGGCTTCGTCTTAGGCAAAGTTATCGAGACTTATTTTTTTATTTCAGTGGCCCGTTACGGGTTCACCTGGTTGAAGCAGCCGATGGTCATCGCGCTGATTATTCTAATGGTTTTCGTGATCGCCTATCCGTATATCCAAAAGCGGCGCCAGCGCGCCCAGAGCACGGCCAATGCATAAGGGCCGCGCACTCTTCTGTGTTTTCCTCATCTTCGTTGCTACTACGGCGATCTACCTAGCACTCGATTGGCCATTCAAAGCGGCGCTCTTCCCCTTGTCCGTAAGTATTCCCCTGTTGCTCTTAGCCGGGATTCAACTCGTGCAGCTGCTGGTCGGGAAGGAAGATATTATCGAGAGCTCGGCGGTCGATTTGGAGTTCTCCAGCGACGTTCCGCCCGAGATCGAGCGCCAGCGCGTGATTTCGGCGTTTGCTTGGATCGCCGGCTTTATTTTCTGTGTTTACATGATCGGCTTTCCGCTCACCGTGCCGCTGTTTATTTGCTTTTATCTCCGCTTTGAAAGTGGCGTCAGCTCGCTTCCGACAATTGCAGCAACGGCAATCACTTGGGTCGTGTTTTACGCGCTGTTTCAAAGACTGGTGCATTTACAATTCGAGCAAGGTGCGCTGCAAGCTTGGCTCGGCCTGTAAACCTGGAAATCGGCTTGACTCGCGTTGTCGGAATCACATACCCTCGTGTCGCTTCGGTAAAATCGTTGGCATTAACCTAATCGTCTTGCAGGAGGATTGCATGAACATCGCTCGGCAAATAACCGCCTATTCGCTTTTGACTTGGCTGATTCTTGCAGGCGCACCGGCTTGGGGACAGGCGAATTTTTACGACGCCAAAGCTGTCACCATTCTGATCGGCGCCAAGAGCGGCAGCCTCGAGATCGCCGCGCTTATCGTGGCGCACCACTTGGGGAAATATATTCCCGGCAAACCGGCGGTAATCTTGCAGCATATGCCCGGCGCAGCCCACTTGCTGGCGACGAATAATGTGTACAACGTCGCCAAGTCAGACGGCCTGACTATACTCGCGGCTAATCCAAATGTCGCCATCGCGCAGTTGTCAAAAATTCCGCAGGTACGTTTTGACGCCCGCAAGTTTCAATGGCTCGGCTCCTCGGGCGCCGACGGTGTGATGTTCTCGATCCGCCCGGACCTGCCCTATAAAACCTTTGACGAGATGAAGAAAGCTGACCGCGAACTAGTTGCCGGCACCACGGGTCCAGGTTCCAACGCACACGATTTTCCCCTGCTGCTCAAGGAATTCGCCGGTGCCAAGCTAAAATTAGTCTCCGGTTATCCCGCCAATAGCGACGTCCTGCTTGCCATCGAGCGTAAAGAAGTTGATGTCTGGTCGGCGTTGGCAACGACTATCAAACTCGCCGCCGACCGCGGCGCCGTCAGACCGCTGGTGCGCGGCCGCACGGCATTGCCAGGCTATGAAAACTTGCCGGTCGATGAAGACTTAGCGACCAGCGCGCTCGGTAAATCGCTCATGTCGATCAAAGGACTACCTCTGGCGATCGGCCGCGCGTTTGCCGTTCATCCCAATACACCCAAAGATCGTGTGGCGATACTGCGCGAAGCATTTGCCAAAGCGATCAAGGATCCCGAACTGCTCGCTGAAGCAAAGCGAGCACGGATCGATTTTTCCCTCATAACTCACGAACAGGTAACGAAAGATTTTAATGCGTTATTCAATCAGACACCGGAGACGCTGCGCGAGATGGGAAAATATATCAAGGCAGAAGGTTAACTAAACCGCTCGGCAAATCCGAAGCGAGCTCGATGCGAATTTTGAATTTTAGTATTTGGGGTTGTTCATGGCGAATCTCGGTTTCATCGGTCTGGGAGTAATGGGCAGCCGCATGGCGAAGCGGCTGCTCGACGCCGGCCACAACGTCACAGGTTATAACCGAACTAAGTCCAAGGCACAGTGGCTGCTCGACTTGGGAATGAATTGGGCTGACACGCCGCGCGCGGCAGCCCAATCGTCTGACGTTGTCTTCTCCATGATCGCCAATAACAGCGCTTTACGCGCGGTCACCGAGGGCAACGACGGAATTGTCGCCGGACTGAGCGCGGGAAAAATCTACGTCGAGATGAGCACGGTGAGCCCGGCGGCCATCCGCGACCTGGCTACACAAGTTGAAATCAAAGGCGCCGAGATGCTTGATGCGCCAGTGTCCGGTAGTTCGATTACTTTGGAAGAGGGCAAGCTCTCATTCATGGTTGGCGGCAAGAGAGTAACGTTTGAGAAAGTTCTGCCTTACCTTCAAGCCATCGGCCCAAAGGCGACCTATGTCGGTGGTCATGGCTTAGCGGCGTCGATGAAAATCGCCACCAATTTGAGTCTAGCCGTGCAGATGCTCGCGTTTAGCGAAGGCCTGCTGCTCGCCGAAAAGAGCGGCATCGCCCGCGAAACCGCCGTCGAAGTCTTGCTCAACAGTGTCATGGCCTCGCCGATGGTGAAGTACCGCGGCCCGTTCGTATTGAAAATGCCGGACGAAGCCTGGTTCGACGTCAACATGATGCAGAAAGATCTGCTGCTGGCACTAGAAATGGGACGCCAACTCGATGTGCCGCTGCCGACGACGTCGATTACGAATGAATTTCTCACCACGGCGCGCGCCATGGGGTTTGCCGAGAAAGATTTTGCGATCTTGTTTGAAGTCTTGGCAAGAATGGCCGGGCTGAACAAATAGTTTTTAGTCTTTAGCATTGCGTTAGGAACCAAGCACTAAAAATCAAACACGCAAAAAATCCCCCTATGGCTCGCTCCGTAAAAACACCAGCGAAGAAACTCGACAAACGAGCCGCCGGCGCTCACGACGAGCGCTGGCTCCAATTCTACCGCCAGATGCTGAAGATCAGGCTCTTCGAAGAACAGGTCAACCAGCTTTATCTCGGCGCCAAGATGCCGGGTCTCGCGCATCTCTATATTGGCGAAGAAGCCGTCGCGGTCGGTGTTTGCGAAGCGTTGCGCCAAGACGATTACATCACCAGCACCCACCGCGGTCACGGCCACTGTATCGCCAAAGGCGCGTCGCTGGATAGAATGTTTGCCGAACTACTCGGCAAGGAAGCCGGCTACTGCCGCGGCAAAGGCGGCTCCATGCACATCGCCGATCAAGACACCGGCAACTTGGGCGCCAACGCCATCGTCGGCGGCAGCGCCGGCATCGCCACCGGCGCGGCGATGTCGATCAAGATGCGCGGCACTCATCAGGTCGCAGTCTGCTTCTTCGGCGACGGCGCTCTCGGGCAAGGACTGCTTTACGAGACGATGAACATGGCGTCGCTCTGGAAACTGCCGGTGATCTACGTCTGCGAGAATAATCAGTACAACGAGTACACCCACTACCGCGAAACCACCGCCGGCGACGTTACCGGCCGTGCTAAAGCCTTCGGCATTCACGTCGAATCGCTCGACGGCCAGGACGTGCGCGCGCTCCACGCGGCGGCGCAAAAACTGGTCGAGCGCGCGCGCCGCGGCGACGGCCCGGCTTTTTTGGAATGTCTCACCTACCGCTTCCACGGCCACCATGTCGGCGACATCGACCGCGCCTACTACCGGTCGAAAGCCGAAGAAGCAGAGTGGAAATCAAAGCGCGATCCGGTGAAGCTGCTCGCGGCTTGGCTGGAGAAAAATAAATTGGCGGACGGCAAGTTATTCCAGCGCATCGAAAACGAAGTCGCCACGGAAATCAAAGAAGCGGTGAACTTCGCGCTCAATGCGCCCTATCCGCAGGCAGAAGAAGTCGATCAGGATGTCTACGCCTAGCACCACCACGGCCAAAATTGGCACGCGCGACATCACCTTCGCCCAAGCGATCAACGAAGCGCTTGCCGAAGAGATGCGCCGCGATCCGACGGTGTTTATCATCGGCGAAGATGTCGCCGAGGCGGGTACGCCGTTCAAAGTTTTGTCCGGGTTGGTAAAAGAATTCGGCACACAGCGCGTGATCGATTCGCCGATTTCGGAAGCGGGCATCGCCGGCATCGGCGTCGGCGCGGCGATGACCGGCATGCGCCCGGTGGTCGACATTATGTTCGGCGACTTCATCACGCTGACGATGGATCAGATGGTCAATCAAGCGGCGAAGATTCACTACATGTCCGGCGGCAAACTCAAAGTCCCAATGGTTTTGCGGACGACTCTCGGGGCGACGCGGCGCTCTGCAGCGCAGCATAGCCAGAGCCTGCATGCCTGGCTCAGCCATATTCCCGGATTGAAAGTCGTGGTTCCCGCTACGCCGTACGACGCCAAAGGCTTGCTCAAGTCGGCGATCCGCGACGACAATCCAGTCGCTTTCTTCGAAGACAAATTGATGTACCAAACGAAGGGCCAGGTGCCGACGGAGGAATACACGATCCCGCTCGGCGTTGCCGACGTGAAACGCGTCGGTAGCGATATCACGCTGGTCGCCACCAGCAGCATGGTTCAGGTCGCGCTGGCCGCCGCGGAATTCTTGGCGCAAAGTGAAATCAACGCCGAAGTCGTGGACGTGCGCACCACCGCACCGCTCGACAAAGTAACGATTATCGAATCAGCGAAAAAAACCAGCCGCGCCATAGTCATCGACGAAGGCTACGAGCGCTACGGCGTGACCGCCGAGATCGCTTCTGTGATCGCTGACGGCGCTTTTTACTATCTCGACGCTCCGGTCAAACGCATGGGCGCCATGGATGTGCCAGTGCCGTTCTCGCCGGTGCTCGAAGATCAAACCGTGCCGACGCCAGAGGCGGTGGTGGCGATGGCGAAAAGCTTGTGCGGCAAGCGCTGAATAAGAGTTTCGAGTTCCGGGTTTCTGGTTTAGGGTTGAACACGAATCCCGAAACAAGGAGGTAGGCAATGGGCTTGAAAACCTTCGGCCTGATGGCCGTCGATTGGGAAGAGCGCGTCAACATCGAGCGGCTGCGTCAAGAGCGTTTGAGGCGGGTGAAGAACGCGCTGAAGAAATCCGAGATCGGCGCGCTTGCTTTGCTTCGACATGAACAACATCCGTTACATCACCGCGACGCACATCGGCACTTGGGCGATGGACAAACTGGTGCGCTTTTCGTTATTGCCGCAAGATGACGAACCGATCCTGTGGGACTTCGGTTCGGCGGCGCGCCATCATCAGATCTATTGCCCCTGGTTGGGCGAACGCTCGCGCGCGGGAATTTCCACCCTGCGCGGCGCGACCCATCCTGGTTCCGGTCTGGCCGAAGATGTCGCCAAGAAAATCAAGCTCGAATTGGAAATGCGCAATTTACAAAACGAGCCGGTCGGCGTCGATGTCATCGAGATGCCCGTGCTGTTCGCGCTCCAGGCCCAAGGGCTTAAAGTCGTCGACGGCCAGCAGTTGATGCATGAAGTGCGGAAGATCAAAACCCAAGACGAAATCACGCTGCTCAACACCGCGACCATGATGGTCGACGCCGCCTACGACGAGCTTTATCGCTTCATGAAACCAGGCGTCAAAGAAAACGAATGCGTCGGTGTGGTCAGCAAAGTACTTTACGATCTTGGCTCAGAGCACGTCGAAGGCGTCAACGCGATCTCCGGCGAGCGTTGCAGTCCGCATCCGCATGTTTACACCGACCGCGTGCTGCGCCCCGGGGATCCGGCGTTTTTCGATATTCTCCACAGCTTCAACGGCTACCGCACTTGCTACTATCGGACGTTCGCCATCGGCAGCGCGTCGCCGGCGATGGTCGACGCCTACAAACGCAGCCGCGACTACATGGACGCCGCGATCAGCATCGTCAAGCCGGGCATCACCACGGCGGATGTCGTCAAGCTTTGGCCGAAGGCGCAAGAGTTCGGCTTCGCCAACGAAGAAGCCGCCTTCGCATTGCAATACGGCCACGGCGTCGGCTTGTCGATCTGGGAGAAACCGATCTTCAGCCGTCTGGTTTCTCTCGATCATCCCGAAGTAATCGAAGAAGGCATGGTCTTCGCGCTCGAAACCTACTGGCCCGCCTCCGACGGCTGGTCCGCCGCGCGTCTCGAAGAAGAAGTCGTCGTGACCAAAGACGGCTGCGAAGTGATCACGCGCTTCCCGTCGGAAAAATTGCTGGTCGCCGGCACTCACTACTTCACCACCGGCGGAGAGTTACCGACGACTCGTGAGACCCAGTCGAATTTGAACAATCCCGGGGCGTTGGAAAGGGTGAAGGTTTAGAGTTTCCATCGATTTGAAGCTTTTGAATTAGCGTCGAGAGGTTACTTTTGCCAATCAACGTAATCATGCCCGCCCTCGGGGTGGCGCAGCAAACTGGCACTCTGCTCAAGTGGCTCAAAGCCGAAGGCGAATCGGTGTCCAAGGGCGAGCCGCTGATGGAGATCGAAACCGATAAGTCGACCGTCGAGATCGAAGCTGCGGCTTCCGGTGTATTAGCGCGCGTCGCGGCGAAGGCCGGTGATGAAGTACCTGTGGGTGAGACGATCGCGCTAATCTTAGCGGCCGGCGAAACGTTGCCCGCAATCCAAGACATTGCGCCAGCGAAATCTCCTCAACGCCATCTTCCGGCAGGAGCGGGAAGTCCTGAGCACCGCGCCGCGGCATCAACACGCAAGCCAGCAACTGATCCGGCCGTTGCGACATCCTTGGGACATGGACGAATTCTCGCTTCACCGAAGGCCAAACGAATTGCGAAAGAACAGGGAATCCAGCTGAGCTCAGTGCGCGGCAGCGGGCCCGAAGGAAGTATTCTCGCTGCCGACGTGCAGCGCGCCGCAAATGGAAACATAGCGCGACCCGCAACTTCAACAGCGCCCGGCATACTGCCGCTCACGTCCATGCGCCGCATCGTCGGCCAGCGCATGACTGAGAGTAAACGGAGCGCGCCGCATTTTTACATCAGCATGGACATCGACATGACCGCGGTGAGCAAGCTTAGAAGCGCATGGAAAGAGCGCGGTGACGAGTTAATCCCATCGATCAATGATTTCATTCTCCAAGCCTCGTCCCGCGCGCTCAATGATTTTCCGGCCATGAACGCAAGCTTCACCGAGCAGGGAATCCAGCAGCATACGGAGATAAACATCGGCGTCGCCGTGGCCCTCGAGGAAGGCCTCGTCGTCCCGGTGATTCGCAACGCCAACGGCTTGAGTTTGGTCGAATTGGCCAAGCAGAGCCGTGAGCTTGCCGACAAGGCGCAAAACAAAAAACTCCTTCCCCTCGACTACGAAGGCGGAACCTTTACAGTGTCGAATCTCGGCATGCTCGGCGTTGAAAGCTTCATCGCCATTATTAACCCGCCGCAGTGCGCTATCCTTGCCGTTGGACGAGTCGCACCGCGCGTGTTCACGGACGGCGACGGCATCGAGATCAAATCCATGATGACCGCGACATTGTCCGCCGACCATCGCGTCGTCGACGGCGCCAGCGCGGCGCGCTTTCTGCAAAAGGTCAAGCTGTATTTAGAACACCCCATAGTTTAACTCCATATGGCCAAGGTCGTCATACGCAATGTCACCAAGACCTACAGCAATGGCGCGGTAGTGGCCTTGCAGGATATCAATCTCGAGGTCGACCCTTACGAGAGTGTGTGTATCCTCGGTCCCAGCGGTTGCGGCAAGACCACGCTGCTGCGCATCATCGATTGTTTGATCTCCCGCGACTGCGGCGAAATCTTGATCGATGGCGCTGCTGTCACAGAACCGCGGCCCGATGTCGCGATGGTGTTTCAACATTTCGGCTTGTTTCCGTGGAAACGGCTCGATGAAAACATCGCCTACGGCCTCGAGCTGAGAAGATCGTCCAAACAGGAGATCGAAACCACGGTGGCGCGCTATCTCGATCTCATGGGACTCAAGGATTTCGTTAATTCTTATCCGCATCAACTCTCTGGCGGCATGCAACAGCGCGCCGGTCTGGCGCGCGCCCTGGCGATCAATCCGTCGCTCATGCTCATGGATGAGCCCTTCGGCGCGTTAGATGCGCAAACCCGCGAGATGATGCAGGAGGAACTGCTGCGCATACTCGAAAGCGAAAAGAAGGCGATGATCTTCGTCACCCATAGCATCGACGAAGCGATTTTACTGGGTGACCGCATCGTCATGATGTCGCGCCGCCCCGGCCGCGTTCGGGAAATCATCCCGGTCAATATTCCTCGGCCGCGCAAAATCATTTCAGTACGCGCCCATCCGCGCTACATCGAGCTGAGAAACACTCTGTGGACAATGCTTACACGCGAGCTCGACAACGAGGCGACCGGGAGTAAAAATCAATGAGCCGTAAACTAGTCGTGCGCGGCGTCTCTTTTGTCGTCGTCGTTTCGCTTTGGGAATACTTCGGCCGGCGCGTTAACCCGATCTTGTTTACCTACCCGACCGCAGTTGCGCGAGCTTTTGTTTCGTTGGTGGCCAGCGGCGAACTGCAGAGCTACATGACCAGCAGCCTGTTGGTGCTGACTTACGCGTCGATTCTAGCCATCTTGGTGGGCGTACTCTTTGGCGTCGTCATGGGCCGATTCTCGATCGTCGAATGGGCCGCTGATATCTACATTAGTGCGCTGTATTCGACGCCGATGGTTGCGGTCGTCCCCTTAATCGTCTTGTGGTTTGGATTTAAAATTCCCGCCAAGGTCGTGATTGTTTTCTCGTTCATGGTTTTTCCGGTACTGCTCAACACTTTCGAGGGAGTGAAAAACGTCGATCGCCATCTCCAGGAAGTCGCACGCTCCTTTTGCTCCAGTGAAGGCCAACTCTGGCGCCATCTCATCATCCCGTCGGCGATTCCGTTCATCGTTGCCGGCGTGCGGCTTGCTATCGGCCGCGGTCTGGTGGGAATGATCGTCGCCGAATTTTACACTTCGGTGACGGGTCTGGGTTATATGATCGTGCGCTATGCCAATGCGCTTGAGACCGATAAACTCTTTGTTCCCATCGTCGTGGTTATGCTATTAGGGGTGGGACTGATGTCGTTGGCCAAAAGGATCGAAGGACGCATTGCGCCCTGGCGTACTGCGATAGAAAAAGATTGAGCAAAGCAAAGGGGGGTCGCTATGAAAAAAGCAATCTGGCTGCTTATCGCCGCCATTAGCATGACGTTGGTATCGCAACCCACTGAAGCGCAAACCAAGCGGAAAGTTGTTTTCGGCGTGCCGGTCACCCCACCCAATGTTGTGCACCTACCGCCCTATATCGCTAAAGAGATGGGATTCTTTAGCGACCTGAATATTGACGTTGAGTTGGTAACCTTTGAAGGCGGTACTCAGACCTTGAGAGGCAGCGTGGCCGGTGGGCTTGATATCACGGGGACAAGCTCCGATCCTGCGATCATCGCCGCGGCGCGTGGCGCCGGCACTAAAGTGCTGGGAACCTATTCGCACAAACTCTCTCAATCGATGCTGGTGCAGGGTGACATCAAAAGCTGTAAGGAATTGAAAGGGCGAAAAATCGGCATCCAGGAAGTCGGCGCGTTTAACGAAGTCATGAGCCGCGCGGTGTTGGCAAGTTGCGGTCTAACGCCAAAGGACGTGGACTATGTACCGGTGAGCACGAAAGGTCGGGTCGCCGGACTTTTGAGCGGCCAGATCGACACGGCGATTCTTCACGTCGATCAAGCGATCGTCGCCAAGAAGAAAAAATCTGATCTCAATATTCTCGTCAATCTGTGGGAACCGCTGCCAAAATGGCTTTACGCCGCTTATATTGCGCCGGAAAAAGAGATCAAGGAAAATCGCCAACTTTACATCGACATCATGACGGCGCTAATCAAAGCCAATCGCTTTATTTATAATAACAAGGCCAAAACCGTGGAGATCGCCGTGAAACACACTCAGCAAGACGGTGATGCGATTGCGCAGACTTACGATATTCTCGCCAATGTCGGCGCTTGGCCGGTCAACGATGGCTTGCCAAAGGACATGGTCGAATGGACCATCAACCGTCAAGTCGAGCTCGGCACCATTAAAGCTCAAGAAAAGCCGACCTATGAGAAACTCGTTGATATCTCGATCATCGAAGCCGCTCTCACCAAGGTCGGAGGCCGGTTAAAAGGCGATAAACGCTGGGATTGAAATCAACAAACAATGGCGAATTTATAAGCGAAGGCAAGCACGCGTTCTTGTCTTCTTTTTTATGAGCAAGCGACCCAAACAAAATGCCGACGATGTCTCCGACTTCGAAGGCGGCTCTCCATTCATTGACCCGGTCGTCATTCCCATCGAGGAACATCTCGACCTCCATCCTTTTCAGCCGAAAGAAATTCCCAGCGTCGTCGCAGAGTATCTCGATCAGTGTAAAACGGCCGGCTTTGGCGAAGTGCGGTTAATCCATGGTAAAGGCAAAGGGGTGCAGCGCAACATCATTCGCGCGCTGCTGGAAAAACATGCCAACGTCGAGTCTTTTCATGACGCACCGCTCGAAGCCGGCAGTTGGGGAGCGACTGTGGTAATTCTGAAAACTTGACTCGCCGGGATCATCGAATTGTCGGCGCTGCCTGTAACTTCAAATATTCAACCAGCGGTTTCCACGCTCGCGGTTCGCTATCGATGTTGCGATGTTCGGCGCAAAAACCGCTGTACGGTCCAATGGGATCGGGAACGGCAATATTGATGACCTGCGTGGCGCGTTCATCTTCCGCTTTGATCGCGTTTAATCCCGGACAAAGAGCGAAAGATACCGGCACGTAGAAATTGAAAGCCTGGCGCACGTTGGCGGGTATCACGCTGCTCGACCAGAAGCTTTCGATGTAAGCGACCATTTCCACAGGGATCGATTTTTTACTCAAATCTTGCGCGACCTCACCAATGACGCGTCCGCCGAAGCTATGGCCGACGAGAAAGAGCCGGTCGCCGCGCGCGTAGATCAAATCGATAATATCGCTAACGACGTTGCTATCGCCCTGAATCATCAGCGTCAGGCTGCTGGGAAAAAGCTTGCCGACATGGAGCGCAACCACATGCATCAACGAATCGTGGTAGGCGATGCGATTGAGTTCCGTCTCATTGTTAAGATCGACGACGCGGTAGGCTGGCCACAGTTGGGGATCGAACCAGGCGGCGTTTTCCCACGGCGGCGGATTGCCGCCATAGACACCGATGAAGATAACTTTAGGTTGCTTGACGTTGCCGATGAGCGGCTGAATCTGGCGTTCGAATTCCACCGGGCTGCGCACCCGCTTCAAATCCGGCGCGCGCCATGACCTAACCGATTCGTTATTACCGTTAACGCCTTGGCACGCAGCGAGAAGAACCAACGCAAACAACAGCCAGCCGTGCCAGCGCATGGCCGGCAGTAGTGCAACGCTATTTGCGCGCGAACGGATCGTCGCCTTCATGCTGGTAAAGAAAATAAAGCATAATTCCGACGCCGATGGTGATGAAGCTATCGGCGATGTTGAAAGCCGGCCAGTGGTAATTGCGCCAGTAGACGTCGAGAAAATCGATCACCTCGCCGTAGAACACGCGATCGATGAGATTACCGATGGCGCCGCCAAGAATGAAAGAAAGCCCAGTGATGAGCCCAGTTTCCTTCTCCGCCAACCGTTTCATCATGCTGATAATGAACACGCTGGCAAGAATCGACACCAAAATCAAAAAAGGCCGGCGGAAAACCTCTGCGCTACCGGCGAAGAGGCCGAACGCCGCGCCGGTGTTACGCACATAGGTCAGGTTGAAAAAGCCGTCGATGATAGGAATGGAGTGATGCAGAGGCATCGACCGATCGACGATGAACTTGGTCAACTGATCGAGGATGACAATAACGGCGAGCCAGCCGCTGACAAACTTCCACTTGGCGCTCAAACCGCCGCTCCGCCGTTGAGCACCGCAGCGCAGCGCGCGCAAACCGTCGGATGATTCTTATCGGTGCCGACTTTAATATCATACTTCCAACAGCGCTCGCATTTGCCGCCTTCGGCTTTGCGCACCTTAACCGAGCAATTGAGCAGCGGCGCATCGTAGCTCGATTCTTCGCCAGTGCCGCCTCCAACCTCAACGGTCTCGCTCGCTTGAGACACGATCAGCAAATCTTGCAGACGGTTGCGATCGGCGTGAATCAACTTGCGCAGGATCGAACCATGATCACCGTTACGGTTTTCGAAAACAACTTGAGCATCGAGCGAATGGCCGATGATCCCGGCCGTGCGCGCCTGCTCCAAGGCTTTCAACACTTCGCTGCGTTCGCGCAAGATGCGATCCCATTTCTCCGCGAGCGCAGTGTCGACAATCGTTAAATCCGGTTCGGGAATCTGCGATAGAAAAACGCTCTTTGGCCGCTTGGCTTTGTCCGGCATGTAATTCCAGATTTCCTCGGCGGTGAAAGACAAGATCGGCGCAGTCAGGTGAGCCAGGACGTCGAGAATCCGGTAAATGGTCGTCTGCGCGGCGCGCCGCTGGATTGACTTGGCGCCCTCGCAGTAGAGCCGATCTTTGACGATGTCCAAATATTGCGCGCTCAGATCGACGCTGCAGAAGTTATTCAGGCTGTGATAGACGACATGGAACTCGTAATTGTCGTAAGCCTCGCGGCAGCGCGCCAGGAGATTTTCCGTGCGCCCGAGAATCCAACGGTCGAGTTCATCGAGTTCTTCTCGCGCAACTCGATCCGCGGTTGGGTCGAAATCGTAAAGATTGCTGATCAGAAAGCGCGCCGTGTTGCGCACCCGCCGGTAAGCTTCGACTAAACGATTGAGAATTTCATCGGAGATGCGCACATCTTCGCGGTAGTCCTCAGCCGAAACCCATAAGCGCAATATTTCCGCGCCGGATTTTTTTGCGATATCTTGCGGCGCGATGGTATTGCCCAAGGACTTGGACATTTTTCGTCCTTTACCGTCGAGGGTGAAGCCATGGGTCAATACGCTTTCATAGGGCGCCCGGTCACGCGTCGCCAGCGAAGTTAACAGCGCGGTATGAAACCAGCCGCGGTGCTGGTCGCTGCCTTCGAGATAAAGATCGGCGCGCCCGCCGAGACGCGGATCTTGTTCAACCACCGAGGCATAGCTCACGCCGGAGTCAAACCAGACGTCGAGAATGTCTTCTTCGCGGGTAAAATCACGGCCGCCGCAGTCGGGGCAAGCGAGATTCGGCGGTACAAGTTCGTTTAGTGGCCGAATGTACCAAGCATCCGAACCTTCTTGCGCGAAAATTCCGGCAACGTGATCGCAAATCTCCTGGGTGAGAACCGCGTGATTGCATTGCTTGCAATACACCGCCGGGATCGGCACGCCCCATGAGCGCTGGCGCGAGATACACCAGTCCGGCCGCGCTTCGAGCATGCCGCGAATCCGGTCGCGGCCCCAAGGCGGAATCCATTTCACCTCATCGATCGCCTTGAGCGCTTGATTACGCAGGTCGTTTTTCTCCATGGAGATAAACCACTGCTCGGTGGCGCGAAAGATCACCGGCTTTTTACAGCGCCAGCAGTGCGGATAGCTATGCGTGAGTTTATCTTCCTTGAGCAACGCGCCACGGTCGATCAGTTTTTGCACGATGCGCGGGTCGGCTTTGAAAACCGACTCGCCTTGCAGATCTCCGGCTTCCGCAGTGAACCTTCCTTCCGGATCCACCGGCGCCATGACCGGCAAGCCGTAGCGCATACCGACTTCGTAGTCTTCCTGGCCATGTCCTGGCGCAATGTGAACGCAGCCGGTGCCTTGATCCTGGGTCACATAATCGCCGAGGACAATTTTCGACTCGCGCTCGAGCCAAGGATGCTGGCAAACCACGCCTTCTAGCTCGGTGCCGGTCCAAGCGCCCGGAGTAATTTCATATTGACTCGGCTCCAGACCGATAGCACTCATTACATTGGGGATGAGTTCCTGATTGATGATGAGTTCACCCTTGGAAGTCTTAACCTGTCGATACATGAATTTTGGGTGTACGGCGATCGCTTGGTTGGCCGGTAAAGTCCAAGGGGTCGTTGTCCAAATTACAAAAGACGTTCCGTTTAACGGATCGACCGCAAACAACCCTTTGGCATCCTTTACGGCGAATTTTACATAGACGGAAGTCGACGTATGATCTTCGTACTCGACTTCTGCTTCCGCTAGCGCCGTCACGCAGGACGCGCACCAGTAAACCGGTTTCTTGCGCCGGTAGAGCGTGCCGGAGGCGACGAATTTTCCTAATTCACGCACTTCCTGCGCTTCATACTGCGGCTCCAGCGTGCGATAAGGTTTGTCCCAATCGCCGAGCACGCCGAGCCGTTTGAACTCTTCGCGCTGGATAGCGATATATTTTTCCGCGTATTCTTTGCACAGCCGTCGAATTTCCACCTTGCTCAGCGCCAGCTTCTTCGCTCTGCCGAGATTCTTTTCCACCTGCAGCTCGATCGGCAGGCCATGGCAATCCCAGCCCGGCACATACGGCGCAGAGTGGCCGGTCATCGCGTGATACTTGACGATGATGTCTTTGAGGATCTTGTTGAGTGCGTGGCCGATATGAATGTTGCCATTGGCGTAGGGCGGCCCGTCGTGGAGAATGAAACGTGGCTTGCCCTGATTGGCCCCGAGAATTTGAAAATACGTGCCGTCTTTATCCCATTTTTCGACCTGCTTCGGTTCATTTTGCGGCAGATTGCCGCGCATGGGGAAATCGGTTTTGGGCAAATTTAACGTGTCTTTGTAGTCCATAGCTGAATAGATAAAGACGGGTGATAGAGAAGCGACAGCCGGTCTCCATCCCTGTCTCGATTCCTCATTTGTGATGATTTAGACCGCGCACCATGCGCGAGGCAAACATGTCTGCCTTGTTCTCCGCGTCCGCCCAAAAAACGTAGTGGCCGATCTCGTGATAAACCATGCTAATCCAACGTCGCTCGGTATTGTATTTTCTTCCCTTTTTCCAATTCTCTGGGTGGACTAGATAAATCTGGCCGTTCTCGTAGGTCTTACCGGCAGTCTTACCCCAGTCGATATACTCAAACCATTCAACTTTAGGATTCTTCAAATGGTAAAACCGGCATAGCGTGGCGATCGCTTTCTTAAAATCCACCGCCTTGTAGTCCTGAAAGAAAGCGGACAGTAGACGGTCCACGACACGACGCTCTCTGGTTGGGGGCAAGATCATCCGCATAACAATTTTCCGGGTTCACAAAGGTTTTTGATTTCTACCACACAAAACCATTGATAGGAACAGGCGTAGCCCGCTAATGAAATCGAGCCATGTATCTAAATAGCTGTTTTCTTGGGAGTTTCGTGACTACCAAGCCATCGCTGCACGCGCTCTCAAGCGCTCTTGCGACGATAAAAAAAGTGTCGTAGATTGGCCTACTTTGTGACGCGCGGCCCGACGTCCAATCGCTAAATAAATGTCCCAGTTAAGCGGAAAAGTCGCTCATCTGAGCACGTGGTTTGGTTTCAAGATTGGTTGCGGCGTGGCCAAAACTTCGCCGCGAACACTCTATTGGATCTCTGATCGGCTCGCGGCCATCGGCTATCGTTGTTTTCGTAATTTTCGTCACCGGTCGGTTGCCAATCTTCGAATCGCTCTGGGCGATCGGGTAAGCGCCGTTGCGATCGATGCCTTGGCACAGCGTTCGTTACGTAATTTTTTTCGTTGCTGCGTCGAGTTATTGATCGCCATCGAGTCTTCTGACGACGAAATCCGCGAGCGGGTCATCCTCGTCGGTCGGGAGAATCTCGATGCCGCGTTGGCAAAGGGCAATGGCGTTCTCGTTCTGAGCGCGCATCTGGGTAATTTTTTTCTGGTCGGATCGCGTCTAGCCGTCGAGGGATACGCGACCTCGGTGCTGGTAAATCCACCGCGCGATCGCAGCGTCGCCAAGCTGGTGGACGCCTATCGTTTAAAGATACGCCAGCAAACGATCCACGCGCGACCGCGACGCGAGGCACTGCGCGAGTTGAATGGGGTACTGCGAAAAAATCGACTTGCGATCGTAATCGCGGATGAGTTTCGTAATGGCAACGGTGTCGAAGTGCCCTTTTTTGGCGGTACGGTGATTTCACGGCGCGGGCCGGCGACTTTGGCGCTCAGAACCGGTGCGGCGATCGTTCCGGTTTATTTGATTCGCCAACCGGATGACGGTCTCAAACTGATTGTCGAACCGGAACTGGAACTCGACCGATCTGCCAAAGGAAATATGGAAGTTCAAGAGAACACCGTGCGCATGACGCGGTGGCTCGAACAGACGGTGCGCGCTTATCCGGACCAGTGGAATTGGATGAATGTTCACCATTGGGTGGAGAATCACAAACTATTGGCCGGTGAAAAAAAACAACTCCGACAAGCAGTGTAAATGGACAGCGAAAGGGGAGGCAGGTGAAACTCAGCAAAAAGGATCTCGAAGAAATCAAAAAGAAAGTCGCCCTCGGCAACCGCATCATGTTCCATCAAGGCTTGGCCGACTACCACGGCCATGTCAGCGCGCGCATCCCGGAAACACGCCGATTTTTCATCAAGCCGGTGCTCGCGCCGCTGGGTGAAGTGGCGCCAAAACATATCATCGAGGTCGACATCGACCAGTACTTCGAAGTTTGTGAACAGAACTACGCCAAAGCCGGCAGCAAACGAGCCGTGACCAAAATAAAGAATCCACCCCGTGAAACCATGATTCACGCGGCGATCTATAATGCCCGGCCCGAAGTGAACTCCGTGGTGCATACCCACCAGACTTTGGCCACGGCGTTTTCCGTGGCCGGCACGCCGATCCTGCCGATTTATAATCAGGCCGCCGTGTTCGCACCCGAGACGCCGATTTTTCCGAGCCCGCGGCTGATCTACACAATGCAAGACGGCAAAGAGCTTTGCGCCACGCTCCAAGACCGCATGGCGATGTTGCTCAAGGGCCACGGCATTGTTGTGGTTGGCGATAGCTTGGAATATGCTACCGTCCACGCGATTTATCTAGAGCGGACGGCTTACATGCAGTTCGTCGCCAGTTGCGTCGGCAAACCGACAGTCATGCCGCAAAAAGAAATCGACTACATGAAAGAAAACATGATGTTTCGTTCCTACGATGCCTTCGCCTATTTTCGCTCCTTGCTACCCAGAGGCGGACGCTTGTAGAAGTTTAGAAATACCTAGCTGCACATCAATATTTGGAGGAAAGTTCGATGGCCAAACGAGAAGAAAAAATAACCGAGAGCGCGAGCAAAAAACCGATTCAAGACCTGCGCGAATGGTTGAGCCGAGTCGAAGCATTGGGTGATTTGGTGCGCGTCAAGGAATCGGTCAGCTGTGAAGAAGAGATGAGCGCCATCGGCTACCTCGTCGCCAAACAAAAACCGTCGCCGGCGATCCTGTTCGACAACATCAAAGGCTATGAAAATAGCCCGTACAAAGCGCAGTCGCTGTGGAATATTTTAGGTCCGAGCATTCCGCGCATAGCGCTCACTCTGGAAGAGCCGCACGACACGCCGACGGTGGAACTGATTCGCCGCGTGAAGGACAAACTGAAAAACCGCATGATGCCACGGGAAGTCAAACCCGCCGACGCCGGTTTCTTTCAAAACACGCTCACCGGCGACCAAATCGACTTGACCCAATTGCCGATTCCGCGCCACTGGCCCCTCGACGGCGGCCGTTACGCCGGCACCGCCGATTGCGTAATCACCCGCGATCCGGACAGCGGCTATCTCAACGTCGGCACATACCGCATGATGCTCCAAGGCAAAAATGAATGCGGCCTTTACCTGTCGCCAGGCAAAGACGCGCGCTTGCACATTACACGCTCATGGCAACAGGGCAAGCCGGTCGAAGTCGCCGCGGCTTGGGGAATCGATCCGTTGTTCATGGTCCTTGGCTCGCAGACTTTTCCCAAGAATGTCTCGGAGTATGAATACTTAGGCGGCATCAAAGGTGAACCGATTCCGGTGGTCAAAGGCAAGACGACCAATCTATTACTACCGGCAAATGCTGAGTTTGTGATCGAAGGTATCATCAAGCCGAATTCGGTGCGGAGCGAAGGACCGTTCGGCGAATTCCCTGGCTATTACGGCCGGCCCGAAGCCGGTTGTCCGTTGGTGGAAATCACCGCGGTGCATTATCGCAACAATCCGATTCTCACCAACGCACTGATGGCTGACTATCCATCCAATGAACAGAGCGGCTTCTTCTCGATCATCCGCTCGGCGCGGATATGGGACGATCTCGATAAACTCGGCGTGCCGGGAATCCAAGGCATCTACGCGCATCCCGCCGGCGCCGGCGGTTTCGGCATGACCGTGATCGCGCTGGAACAGCGCTATGCGGGCCACGCCGCACAAGCGCTCGCGTTAGCCGCGCAGGTTCCCGGAGGCGCGTACTACACCAAATGGATCATTGCCGTCGATGAAGACGTCGATCCAACCGACATGGACCAAGTCATCTGGGCGATGAGCAGCCGTTGCAACCCCATCGATGATGTCGACATATTGCGCAACACGTGGTCAACCTGGCTTGATCCAACGCAGAATCCGCCGGAGAAACGTCCCTATGGATCAAAAGCGTTGATCAACGCCTGCAAAGAGCATCGTTACCTGCCGGTCTTTTCCAAACGCACCGCGCTGCGCAAAGAGATGTACGACAAGGTTGCCAGCGAGTGGAAGAAACTCGGCTTGCCCGGACAGATCCCAGAGGTCAGAGCGTTTGAGGAGAAAAAAGAGGTCGTCTATCACGAAGTTGGCGGCTTCGAGCCAGGCAAGCAGCCGGGAGAAGAGAACAAGAAATAGCGCGCTTGGCCGCGCCCCGGTTCAAAAATTGAGCGACACCGTAATTGTGTCGCTGTAACTACCGACACCAACATTCTGGCTTGGTGGGATGCGGCCGAAGATCGGCACGCTGATATCTTGGTTGTTACCCTGGGGATTTTTAAGTAAGTATGCCTGGGTACCACCCGTGCCGTCGCCCCAAATCACCTGTCGGGCGGCATCCCGGTAGAGATTGTAGAAGAGCTGTTCGCTGCCACTAACCATGCGCCGTGTGGCGTATGATGTCCCGCTGCCGACGCTTAGCGTAATCATGATGTTGTGATCATTCTGGCTACATCGGTAGACAAGCGTCCCCGCTGTATCGGTAGACACTAAAATAGTCGGGTCATACACACCAAAGGCGATGGCAGCGCCACCGAGGCTACAACCGGAGGCCTGACCCGCGTGCGCGCTGCTGGTTATCCCACAAGCCAGAGCGATGAACGCGGTCAGATAAAGAATTCGTAATTCCATACCTTCAAGGTCACTGCATCTGGCAGCGCACCGTTCCCAACTGAATGATCTCGTCGGCAGTCTTTGGCACGTCTAGTGCGAGCTCGCATAGATCATCGGCAAATTCGATTTTCGCCGGATGGCTGCCTGATGGTAAATTTTCAAAGTAAAACTCCCCATTGTTTCCAAGCGGCGACTCGACCGTCTTACCCTGAACGGATACGGTCAATTGGCCATGCTTGGGGACGATCGTATGCGCGCGCTGATCAATGACCGCTTTGCCAACGAGGCGCTGAATGCGCGCCACGGGAAATTCAACCACCACGCCGCCACGATGGGGCGCGGCGACGATCTTGTCGGTGACATCGGCATTGTAATTTATCGGCAGCTGGCCGCGGGAAATACTCAGACGGTTGCCGTAATAAGAAAGTAGATTGGGCACGAATAAACGTCCTTGCGAATCCGTCGTGCCGACATCTAGGTTGTTGAGATAACCTCGAATCCCGGTGAGTCCGGGAACTTTGATCAACGCGAAACCATCTTGCACGGGTCGGGTGAATCTAAAATTCCCGTCGATGAAGGCCAGCCCGCCCGCCGCCCGCATGTAGGATTGCTGGTGACCGTCGAGGCGGCTGAAATTTGCTTCATAGCGACCAAAGGAAGTTTGATATTGAACGATGCTGTCCAGGTCGCCCCTTGTGCTCGCCTGAAGCCCATAGCCGTATCCAGGACCGATCGGCAGACTTTTACGCATTTCCACAATGGCGCTCGATTGCCCGTCTTCATTCTGAAAATTCATCGATCCGGTTATCTCGCCGAGGCTGATGCTCAATCCGGTGCTAAAACCCGCCGATCGTTTACGTCCTTGCAGATCGAGATTGCCGTCGATATAGAAATTCATTAGTTTGCTGAGCCATGCGGATCCGCGCAGACGAAGCCTATGCTGCGCACCATCCTCGCGTGAATCCTCGAAGCCGTAACGGAAATTGACACCGACCCGGTCGGTGACGGGAAAAGCGATGTAGGCACCGGATTCCAACCAGGAGCGGGGTTTCTTCGAGCTCAGACTTGTGGTGGCGTAATGATCACTTTGAACTTTGACCGAAGTGCCAAAACTATAGTCGCCATTCACATAGTTGTAACCCAAGAACCCGGCGCCACCGCCGGTGCTCCGTTCGGTGCTGGCCGCGCTGGCGAACTCCATCTCACCGATCGGCAGCAGAAACGAAAAACTCGGCCCGCCACTCAACAAACCTCTGCCACCTTCTAAACGTAACCCCCCAGTTAAAAATTCCGTGAAGCCATAGCGATGTTGCGCCAGGAGCACCGGCAGGCCGTAGCCCCAGTTTTTTACGCCGATGTCCTCGCGGAGCGAGCCGAGATTGTAGCTGAAGTCGTGCAGGCCGGGTCGTAATAATCCCGAAGTGAAATAAAAAAACTGGGATGCCAACTCTCGTTCTCGACCGAAGGCATCGCGAATCACGAAGCGGGTATTATTGCTGCCGGTTGGCACCGTCAGGTCTTTGAGTTCGAATTGTCCAGGCGGTAGCGGCAGTCGGCGTATCAATCGGCCGTTGGAATAGACATCCAAAGTGGAAGGAGTCGATACGGCGCCGGAATAATTCAGCCCAGGATTACGTAAGAAATAGGGATCCAAAGCGAAGTCGCGAAAATAGCTCAGACCTCCCAGCGTAACGCTGCCACCGAGAAAATCCGAGTTTACCAGCCGGTCGCCGACAACAATCCGGTTGGTATTCTCGCGGTTGTTGATCGTAACATTGGAAAACCCGCGAACGATAGAGCCATCCGTATTTCTCGAAACCCCGCTATATAACAGCGCGTTTTTGATCGTTAGCCCGGTTTCAACAAACGTATCGAGAGACTTGAAATTGCTCGCGCTGACCGAGTAGTTAAGAAAGCCGGTGGTGTCTTCTCGATATTCGAGTTTTTCAGGACGGCTGCCCCGCCCGGCTACAACATAGTCGCCGAAGCCCTCGGGCGTGACAGTGAGGTCAAGGGTTAGCTCGTTTTCGTCAATACGGTACGACAGCGTAGGAACCAGCGATCGTAGCGAAACATAGTCGTCGCCACGAATGATCTCGTGGCGACCGTTGACCGAAACCATGCCGATCTCTTGCAAGTCTTTTAGCCGCACAACTACATCATCGTCGCGAAGCACAACATCAGTCTCTGATTTCTTGATTCCGTTAACTTTGATTCCGAAGATCGCTCGTTGATCAGTGGATTTGAGCGCATCGGTTTGGGCTAGTGGTTCTGCATGTACGCTCGGTGGCGCCGGCCATGGGTTCGCTAAAACGACCGCGGGCTCCGTGTCTTTTGGCTTGGAGATGATGCGTAGAGTAAGGTCCCGTTCATCGAGCACATAGGCAAATTGTGATGCCAGTGAGTTGAGTGAGATGTAAATTTCGCCGCGGATCTTTTCTTGGCGACCCAGAGAAGTCACGGCTTCCAGCGCTTCAACATCGAGCAGTCGCGCCAGAACATCATTACCCCGTCGGATCACCGTGATCTCGCCTTTCCGTGCGTCATCGAGATGAAACGCAAGTCGTGCCAGCAAGTCAACGGTTTCGCCAGTTTTCGGCCGAGGTGACGATGCGGCGCTGGTTTCATTGCTTTTCGCTCCGGCGGGCGCACTTGATGCGATTGAGAGCGGGACTGGAGGTTTAGTAGTAAGAGCAAGACTTAGGTGGCTTTCACGTACTTCGAAGCCAAGAGTACGTGCAAGCGACTTGAGGGAAACATGGGGGATACCGTTGATCGTTTCAACCCGTCCGCCGTGGTACTCGATACCGGCCGCAGTAAGGTCGGTGATACGAGTCATCACGTCATCGCCGCGGAAAACCACGTCGATGACGCCGGTCCGTTGCTGATTCACTAGCAAATCCAGTCTGGCGCGTTGTTCGGCACTGAGTAGAATTGCCGGCCACACCAACAACGCGATTATAATTAGGCGTATCAAAGGCCGAATCATGCATGACCTTCGAATCGTGGCGCTAATGCAATTTCACGTTAGCGCGCGCAAGCTCCGGATGGCACGACCCATGTTTCTTTGAAGGGTTTGTCTTCCAAATCCACTTCGACGATTAGCTCTCTGATTTTCATACACTCGGTTTTAGACACGTCGATGCGATACTCTCGTAAACCGCCGGCGAGGATGTACCAGCCGGGAATTTTGCGCTCGAGCTGTAAGCTGCCGTCTGCAGCGACCCCTCTGACTCGTAGTTCCCGCGGTTGAATATGCACGTTACCCTGGTTCTTGAGCTCGAAGGTGACATCGGAACCCCGGAGCCCGATTCGTTCGATTGTATTTTTATGCTCTGCTTTCGCCGGTCGAATAAAGATAGGAATGCTGACCTTGGTAACTATTCGCACTCCGGTGAATTGAAGCTTCACGTTGGAAGGAAGCTCCTCGACGAAAATACGATAGGATTTTTCTCGCGCTACCACAGCGCCATTGACACCAACACGGAGATTGCGCTGAGCGCCCGGTTCTAAGGTCAGCAGGTTGGGATAAAAAATAATGTCGTCAGTGGGATCGAGAACCATTTCACCCTGCTTATTTTGATTCCAAGCCATCACGCTCACCTGCAAGCGGAGCCTTTGATCTCCGTCATTTCGAACGGTCATCAACGCGGTCGACTCGCTAGGGGAAAAGGTCACGCGAATAGGGGAGACCTCAAACGACGACGCCAACCCGTCGCTGGTCTGCGCCCAGCTGAACAAGCAAAGCAAAATTGCCATGCACCGTCTCAGAGTAGACGAAATCAACAACATCATAATTCTCCTAATGGTCAAAAAGAGCTCTTCGACTTAGTCGCTGCCCCTGCGTTCGACAAGGTCATTTGACACCGTCTGGCGAGTTTTAGCAGTAACTGTGCCAAATGCTTTCCAGAATGGTTAAGCTATTGAATTAACGTCAAAATCTTGACTACTAAAGGAGGTCTTATCCGGACCGGGCTGTGCAATGTAAAACTAATTTGTCCAATTATGATCCTATGTCACCTGGGACTACCGTATTGGTTAGCGAACCGCTTACCAACGAACGCAGGAGGGCATTAGCGTGACGCGGAAACACCGAGCACGCATCGAGAGAAGGAACTTTCCGAAGATTGAGCTTAGCTTATAAATAGGCAAGAAGCCGAAAGAGGCCACCGCACCACGACGGTGGGCGATCGCCTCTTTCAGCATCAGCAAAGCGAATTTAAGGCTTAGTAAGTAACGGTGAATGTCGCTGTGTTGTTATTGTAGGCACCCGTTCCAACGTCCTGAAGAGCAGCGATACGTCCGAAGAAATCGACGGTATAATCGGCATTGCTGGTTGAATTGTAAACCAAGTTGCCGAAAGCGGTCGTTCTACCGACCTCGCGAAACCACGAGTAGGTCAAATTGTCCGTGCCGTTAGACATCGCTGGATTTGAAAGAGTGATGGTAGCGGCCGTACCTTTGGTACATTTTATCACCGCCGACCCTGCGCCGGAATCGGTGTCAGCCGCCACTGTCGGATCATAAATGCCGAAGTCGTATTCAGCGGGACCCGTTTTGATCGAACACTTAGCGTTCACCGTAGCTTTTACGTTGAATTGCTGGCTTGCTGACGCTGCCAGCGCCGGGGCGGCGCTCATCGCCATTACTCCAGCGGTCACTGCTGCCAAAACCAATCGAGATTTTTTCATCTATATCCTCCGTCAAAGAATTTGTTGTATCTGCCGATAAGCAGAGTACATGCCATGTAGATGTAGTGGCGCGATTCCTCGCTCGAAATACGTTGGCGACGAAAATTTGCCGCTAGAGTGCCAAACAAGGATTCACGAAATGCGCGCATTTGATCATTGGTAGATCGAATAGTAACCAAGTTTGTCATTTCGTGCGTTCATTGTTCACTGAGCGCCGATACCGCAGATATTGGCTGCCGACGATTCATATCGACTGCTCAGTGCGCGTACAGGCACAATCGGATGTAGGAGGCGACTCACGGGAGGATTATTGGAATGATTAGTCGGAGTTACCCACCCATGCAAAATCCAATTGGCGATTTCGTGACGAGAGACGTGAGGTAGTGATGTAAGTGGTAAATAACAAGGTAGCAAGATTGGAAAAGCGAAAGCCCAACACGGTACTCCGCATTGGGCTTTCGCTTATGGTCACCAAGGCCGGTTAAGTAGATTAATCGGTCGCTAGCTGATCGCCTCTTCTCCCCGTTCATTAGTGCGGATACGAATTACTTCCTCGACGGTGGTTACGAATATTTTGCCATCACCGATCTTACCGGTTTGAGCCGACTCAAGTATTGCCTCAACAATCTTCGGCGTCATTTCGTCTGGCGCGAGGATCTCAATTTTCACTTTCGGCAGAAAATCGACCGTATACTCAGCACCCCGGTAAAGTTCGGTATGACCTTTCTGGCGCCCGAAGCCTTTGACTTCGGTGATGGTCATACCAGTGATACCAACGGAAGTGAGCTTTTGCTTTACTTCATCAAGTTTGAACGGTTTGATGATCGCTTCGATTTTCTTCATCGCAACCTCCAAGAAAAATCGCGCCGCGGAGCGAGCCAGCGGTCGCAATTACCTAGTCATCAGATATCGAAATAGAGAGCGAACTCCCAAGGATGGGGACGGAGCCGGATGGCATCGATCTCGTTCTTTCTCTTGTACTCCAACCAGGTCTCGATCACGTCCTTGGTGAACACATCGCCTCTCAGCAAAAAGTCATGATCCTTCTCCAAGGCGTCCAACGCTTGATCCAACGACCCCGGCATCGACTTCACCTTGGCCGCCTCTTCGGGCTCGAGTTCGTATAGGTTCTTGTCGATCGGTTTGGGCGGCTCAATCTTGTTTCTGATCCCGTCCAACCCCGCCATCATCATGGCCGGAAAGGCAAAGTACGGATTGCAGCTCGGATCGGGGGTGCGAAACTCTAGCCGCTTGGCCTTCTCGCTGGTCGAGTACATCGGGATGCGCACACAGGCACTTCTGTTTCGCGCCGAGTAAACTAAATTAATCGGCGCTTCGTAGCCGGGGACCAATCTCCTATACGAGTTGGTTGTCGGCGCGATGAAACCGCACAGCGCGTGGGCGTGTTTGATCAAGCCGCCGATGTAGTGCCTTGCCGTGTCGCTGATCAATCCATAGCCCTTCTTGTCGTAAAAGATATTCTTGCCGGCTTTCCACAGACTCTGGTGGCAGTGCATGCCGGAACCGTTGTCTTGAAACAGCGGCTTGGGCATGACCGTGACCACCTTGCCGCGCTTTTTAGCCGTGTTCTTGACCACATACTTATACAGCAACACCTTGTCGGCCATCTTGGTCATGGTGTCAAACCGCATGTCGATCTCGGTCTGGCCGCCGGTGGCGACTTCGTGGTGATGGACTTCGACTTTGATGCCGCATTTCTCTAGGTTGAGCACCATCTCGGAGCGCAGATCCTGATACTGATCCATCGGCGGTACGGGAAAGTAGCCTTCTTTGTATCGGATCTTGTTGCCGAGATTGGGACCTTCGCCGTTGCCGGAGTTCCAGAACCCTTCGCTGGAGTCGATGTGATAGTAGCCTTCGTGGTGGTTTTGATCAAAGCGGATGCTGTCGAAGATAAAAAACTCGATCTCGGGGCCCCAGTAACTGATGTCAGCGATGCCGGAGGACTTTAAATACTTCTCGGCTTTTTGCGCGACGTAGCGGGGATCTCGGGAGTACGGTTCGCGGGTGATGGCGTCCAATACATTGCAAAGAAAACTAATCGTGGAGTGTTCGGTGAACGGGTCCATCATGGCGGTGTCGGGATCGGGGAGCAAAATCATGTCGGACTCGTTGATGCTTTGAAAACCCCGTATGCTCGATCCGTCGAACCCCAATCCTTGCTCGAATACGTCGGCTGATAATTCAGTTGCCGGTATCGAAAAATGTTGCCACAACCCCGGTACGTCGATAAACTTGAAATCGACTATCTCTGCTTTGTTTTTCTTCGCCATCTCTAGGGCGTCTTTCACACTCATGTCGCTCGGCTCCTCTCCTTAACTGGTGAATTTATTTCTAAGTCGCACTTCAGTTATCACATTCTTTTGTCGAGAACCAGCCTTGTCTATCGCTTGATTACTCATAGGCGCGCTCATTATGTTGCGTCAGATCCAAGCCCATGCGCTCCTCTTCATCGGAAACACGGAGACCCATAGTCGCTTTCAAGATGGAAAGAATAATTGCGGTTACGATCATCGCGAATGCGATCGTTACCACGACACTAATCAGCTGCGTCCAGAGTTGGCCGGGGTTGCCGAAGAAAAATCCGTCGTTGCCGGCGGCATTGATCGCTTTGGAAGCGAACAAGCCGGTCGCCAACGCGCCCCATGTGCCGCCGACACCATGGACGCCGACGACATCAAGGGAATCGTCGTAGCCAAACTTTGGCTTGAGGCTACAGGCGATGGAACACAGCACACCACCGACGGCGCCGATGATGATCGCCGACATCGGCCCGACAAAGCCGGCACCCGGCGTAATCGCAACTAAGCCGGCAACCGCGCCGCTCGCCGCACCGAGCATCGTCGGTTTTCCCCGGATCCAATCCATGGCAAGCCAAGCCAAAGCGGCGGCGGCGGTGGCGACATGGGTTGCAACGAATGCCGAGGTCGCCAATCCGTCAGCCGCCAATGCACTACCAGCGTTGAAGCCAAACCAGCCAACCCAAAGAAGCCCGGCGCCGATCACACTGAAAGGCAAATTATGCGGTGGCATCGCTTCTTGACCGTAGCCGATGCGCCGGCCAAACATGATCGCCGCGACCAGCGCCGACGCTCCCGAACTGATATGGACTACCGTTCCACCGGCAAAATCCAAGGCGCCCATTTCACGCAACCAACCCTTGACGCCCCAAACCCAATGCGCCAGCGGATCATAGACAATTGTCGACCAGAGGATCATGAAGACCAAGAACGTGCTGAACTTAATCCGTTCGGCGAAAGCGCCTGTAATCAGCGCGGGTGTGATGATCGCGAACATCATCTGGTAGATCATGAAGGTCTGATGTGGAATCGTCGCTGCGTAGTCGGCATTAGGTTCCGCGCCGACACCGTTCAAACCAACCCAAGCGAAGCTACCGAACATTCCCCCAACGTCAGGCCCAAAGGCGACGGAATAGCCCCAAAGAACCCATTGGATAGTAATGACGCCGACCATGATGAAACTATGCATGATCGTGCCGAGAACATTTTTGCTGCGCACAAGTCCACCATAAAAAAGAAACAACCCGGGGATCGTCATCATTAAAACTAACGCGGCGGAGGTGAGCATCCACGCGTTGTCCCCCTTATCGACCTTTGGTGGCGCTGCCGGAGCCGCTGGCGCGCTCGGCGCGGGTACTGGAGCTGGAACGGACGGGCTTACCGCCGGGCCGGCTGCGGGGGGTGACTGAGTTTCCTGGGCAGAAGCCGATAGGGCCAGCAGCGGGGCGAAAAAAACCCATACAATAAAAACGAGCAACCAAGCAATCTTTTTCGATTTCACAATCAAACCTCCCCGTTTGTTGCGACAGAATTAGGCGCCAGAAGTTACCAATTGCGTTGCGCAAATGCCATAACGCAACGCTTATGCCATAGGAACAACTTCTTTGTCTATCGGTTTTTTAACAACTTGCGTTGTTCACAGCGAGAGTGGAAGAAGATTAGCCGCCCAGAAATACGGCAGCTGCTTATAAGCTAGGCAATCAGTGAAGGGGACGAGGTTTTGCAGGTGTTAATTGACGGCGAGCGCCACGTCAGCCAATCGTTTCTGGTTCACTTCGATGCCCAGTCCCGCTGCATTGGTGAGAGTTACTTTGCCACGGGTGACTTCAATGCCACTAAAAATATCTTGGTCGCCGAGCCGTAAGAAGCCGGTCATTTCGCCACCCGGCTGGGCGTTGGGCAACGCGGCGTGCAAGTGCATCTCCGCGGCGGAGAGTAATGGTGTGCAAGCGCTACCTTGACCGACAACCACGGGAAGGCTTTTTGCACCCACCACGGCGGCAACTTGCAGAGCTTTTTGGAAGCCGCCGATGTGAGTCAATTTTATCTTCAAAAGATCGGCTGCTCCTGCTTCAAGGACCGCCAGGGCATCTTCCGCGGAACTGACGCTCTCTTGGACGGCGATCGGCACGCCGACCGCGCGGCGCAGTTCGGCCAAACTTTTAAGATCGCCGCGAGCTAGCGGCTGCTCCGCGTCGGCAAGCCGGAACTGACTGAGCGCATTGAGAATTTCCCGCGCATCGACGAAAGAATAGCTGGCATTGCCATCGACACGAATCGTCGCATCGTCGCCGACAGCTTCGCGCACCGCGCGTACCCGGGCAATATCCTTTGCGCTATCTTTTTGACCGATCTTAAGTTTGAACGCGCGACAGCCGTCTTGCCAAAGCTGCCGTGCTTTTGCGCCAATCGTTTCCGCCGACAGGTCAATGCCGAGTCCGCCGACCAATTCAATCTGCTTCCGATACGGTCCACCGAGGAGGCGAAAGACCGGGACGTTATAGAATTTCCCCAGCGCATCGTATAGCGCGATCTCGACACCGGCTTTGGTGATCGGGTGGCCGTAACGAGTCGACTGGAGTTTAGTGATAACGGCGCCGGTATCTTCGAGATTCATACCGACGAGCCCCGGCGCGAAATACTTGCGCACCATGATGTCCATGGTTTCCAAGGTCTCGTAGGTATTGCCGGGCCGGCCTTGAGTCGCTTCGCCCCAACCCGCAACACCGTTATCGCTTTCGACTCGGATGATCAGCGTGCGGCAGTCTTCGAGAAAGCCGGCGGCACCGCCGTAGATTTCACTGACGGGAAGAATCAGCGGATAAGCCGTGATTGCGCTAATCTTCACTATGCGGTTCTCAGCAGCGCACCGATCTTCGACACGTCGGCGATCTTTTCCAAGTTGGCCACGGCGCCGACCAGACGCGCCAATTGCCGCGGCGATAGAATGTCGCGGGTTAATTTTCTCCCTTTGTCTTCGACTTCCGCGCCGCTCATTGGATTACCGGGCGTGCCTTTAAAATGAATGACCAACTTGGTATGGCGCCCTTTTTTTCCTAGGTCCACGGTCAGCCGCGCCGCACGGTCCCAGCCCTTTGCTTCGATCTCAGGGTCGACCGTCAATCGGACCTTGCGCATCAGCGCGAGAATTTTTTTGTCTTTGAGTTTCAGCTCGTCAAAATTCGCCGGGTCAGTCGGATCGAAGTAAACGCTCAATGCCACACAGAAAGGGATACTATACTGTGCCATCATCAAATCCGTCGGCCGGTAGTTGGCGTGATGCGTAATTAGTTTTTCGATGCCGCCGATTTCGATTTCGCGAATATCTTCCGGCTCGAACTGGAATTCACTGCGAAGCGCTTGCAGCGCTTCGATCGGCGCGTGCGCGTTGATATGACAAGCGCAGCGCTTGATGCAGATGTTCATGCTCTCCCACACGCTACCGAGCCGATGAGTGAGATATTCAAGTTTGGGCGAGTCGGAAAAAGTCTGGCAAAAACCAAACTTGCCTTCGAGCACGCTCTCCGGCCCGGCGAAACCGCGGTGAGCTAGTTGCGCCGCGGTCACACCGCCTTCAGCCGCTTTGCCAAGATGGAGCCGCTTGATCATGGCGCCTTCCTGACAGCGGGAAAACTCGATCAACCCGCCGGAGTATGAGCCGGCAATGCCTAGAGCATTAACCAGCTTTTTTTCATTCAAGCCGAGCAATCGCCCCGCCGCGACCGCAGCGCCGAATGTGCCAGTTAAACCTGGCGCGTGGAAACCTCTGCGCTCTAGGGAATTTCCCGCGGCGACACCGATCCGTGACATGACTTCGCAGCCAGCGACGAACGCGGTGAGCAACGCTTTCCCATCGGCTCGCGTTTCTTCCGCCATGGCGAACGCGGGCAAGAACCCGGTAGCGCCCGGATGTACGCCGGCACCGGGCTGGCGTACGTTGTCGAGCTCGAAGGCATGCGCCATCGCGCCGTTGGCCAACGCAGCGCGCTCAGCCGGCGCCTTCTGCGTGCTACCGAAGACGGTAGAACGGCCCTTTGCGCCTGAAGCAAAAACAAAATCGCTGACGATTTTGCTCCACGGCTTGGTCGATCCGTAAAGCGACACCGCCAGCGTATCGAGAATACAAATCTTGGCGCGCTCGATAACCTCCGGCGGAATTTGCCGGTATTTGAGCTCGAGCGCATAGCGCGCCAACTTTTGCGTCGAATTCATAGACGGAATTTAACGCACGACCTTCGCGCCGGCTTCTTTGAGCACTTCCCGCATTTGATTCGTCAAACCATCGATGAATTTACTTAGGGCAGGACCCTTGAGATAGGAGTCTTCGAATTGGTTCTGCTCTACGTACTGTTTCCAACTCGGAGTTTTCACGAACGCATCGAACACGCCTTCCCAATACGCGACAACTTCTTTCGGTGCCGCCGGCGGCAAGAGCATGCCGCGCGCTTGAGGAATCAACGGAACGTCAATGCCTTGCTCGTTGATAGTCGGCACGTTGGGCAAAGCGGCCAGTCGCTTCTCGGTCAGTGATGCAATAACCCGCAAATTGCCGGCGCGAATCTGCTCGCCGGCCTCCTGCGGTTCGATCACCATCATTTGTCCGTGACCACCGAGGAGATAAGCGAGTCGCTCGCCGCCGCTTGGGAACGAAATAAAATTCCACTGCGCCCCGGTGCTCTTTTGCAGCAACAGGCGCATAAGATTATCCCTCGAAGTAATCGTGCCGCCAGACTGTGCCAGTTGTTTTGGGTTTTTCTTCGCCGCCTCGATAAAGTCCTTCATGTTCTTGTAGGGCGAGTCGGCTTTGACCGCGATCACCGCGGGCTCTAAAACCAAACGAACAATCGGTGTTAAGTCTTTCACGGTTACGGTTGCTTCAACTGTGGTCAACGGATTGGTCACCCAAACGCCGGTGTAAAAACCGACCGTGTGGGTCTCGCCTTTTTTTTCGGCGAGATACGACATCGCCACCGCCGGGCCGCCGCCGGGCTTATTGACGACCTGCATGCGCTGCTGTAATTAGTTTCTCTTTCTGCATCATCTCGGCGATGGCGCGGGCGAATAGATCCGATCCGCCGCCGGCGCCAGTGTGAACCACCGTTTCGATCTGTTTGCTGGGTTTGAAATCCTGGCTCCAGGCCCGACTCGACACGAGTGTGCCGATCACGACCATGATCAATAGTAATGAATAGTTAGTTCGTTTCATTGCCAACGCTCCTTTTGCTAAAAATTTAACCCGTAAATAAATGCTTAACTTTCGCGTTCCACCGCCTCAACCCGCCAAGCGCGCACTCCGCGAATCGCGGGAAGACACAATAACACCAACGCGATGAACAGCAAGGTCGCCGAGATCGGCCGGGTAACCAAAATCGCCAGGCTACCCTGCGACATCATCAACGACTGGCGCAACGCCCGTTCAAGCACGTCGCCGAGAACTAACCCTAGGATCAGCGCCGCGGCGGGAAAATCGAGCTTACGCATCAGATAACCGAGCAGGCCAAACAGTGCCATCATCCCAACATCGAACAGACTGTTGTTCACACTATAGACACCGACAACGGAGATGCCGAGGATGAACGGATAGAGAATGTAACTGGGTAAACGTAAAATCTGCGCGAACAACGGTACCAACGGAAGGTTCAAAACTAAAAGCAAAAAATTGCCCACATACATGCTCGCCACTAGGCCCCAAAAAAGCTCTGGATGCTCTTGGATCAAGAGCGGTCCGGGTCGATAGCCCCAGAGTATGAGACCGCCGAGAAGAATAGCCGTAGTGTTACCGCCGGGAATGCCGAGCGTCAGCAAAGGAACCAGCGCGCCGCCGGCATCGGCGTTGTTCGCGCCCTCGGGCGCAGCCACGCCTTCGACGACGCCAGTGCCAAACTTTTCCGGATGGCGTGACACCGCTTTCTCAAGTCCGTAGGAAAGAAACGACGCAACTGTCGCACCCGCGCCAGGCAGCGCGCCGACAACGAAACCGATCACCGAGCCATTGAGAAATGCGAAACGGCAGTCTTTGAGGTCTTGCAGTGTCGGCAGCAAATTTTTTATGCCCCTGGGTATTTTTAAAATCTCTCCGCCAATGCGTGATTCCAGATTGATCAGCACTTCGGCGACCGCGAAAATACCCACCGTGGCGGCGATAAAATCAACGCCGCCGAGCAGTTTGGCGTGGCCGAAAGTGAAACGTGACTCCGCGGTAAAAAGATCGGTGCCGATGGACGCAATCCACAGACCGACGAGCAACATGAGCAGCGCTTTAACCATCGAGTCGCCGGCGAGAAACACCACCATCGCCAGACCCAACGTCATCAGAGCGAAATATTCCGGCGGCGCGAAACGCAAAGCGAAACGTGCCAAGGGCGGGGAGATCAGCATCAGTCCGAGCACGCCGACGGTGCCGGCTATAAATGAAGCGATGGCGGAGATGCCGAGCGCCGCGCCGGCTCGACCGTTGCGCGCCATTTGATAACCGTCGAGACAAGTCGCCACCGAAGACGACTCCCCAGGCATGTTAAGCAGTATGGAGGTCGTCGAACCGCCATAACGAGCGCCATAAAAGATGCCCGCCAGCGCGATGATCGCAGTGGTGGGATCCAATTTGAGTGTGAGCGGCAGCAGCATGGCGATGGTCGCCGCCGGTCCTAGACCAGGAAGCACGCCGACGACGGTGCCGAGCACCACACCGACGAAACACCAAAACAAATTGATCGGCGTCAGGGCGACGGAGAATCCAAGCAGAAGGTTGCTCAACGCGTCCATGGGTTAACGACTTCAGCTCGACTCAAAATCCCCAAGGCCCCTTCGGTAGGGAAACACCGAGAGCGAATTCGAACACAATATAAAAAGCCAGGGCAAGGCCGGCTCCGATACCGACGGCGAGCACGAACGGACGGCGATCCAATACGACGATCAGAAAAATCGTCAGCAAGACAAAGCTCAGGGCGAAACCGATCCAGCGAAACAGAGCGATGGCCACCGCCAACCCAAGCCATGCACCGAGAGCCCTGCCGGAGCCCGACCAGAGCGGCGCAACAGGATCGGAGTGGCGCCGCGCCGACGCATAGCTCAAAACCATTTGATAAGCGCCAAATACCAGGAGACCGATACCGATCCAGAAAGGAAAAAAACCCGGGCCAGGACCAACCTCGGATACATAGGACAACTTTGATCCGACGTAGACAACGTAGATGCCAAACGCCGCCAGGCACGCTGCGGCGATGAGATTGCTTTTATCGCTACCCATAGAATGCGCCGGATGTGACTGCCGTTATTACGCCCGCTGAGATTTTTTCACAAGAGGACGGATTGGTAACGAACCCGGTAGGGCAGAAGAGTTCAGCGCGCTATCGCTCGCCCTCGGACAAATCGAATGCGATTGTTAACCGCCAAAGATTTTCTGCTCGACGCTTTGCCAGTCAAACGAGACAAAATTATTCTGGCTCGGATTTTTCGCTGCCGGTTTCTCATTATCGCTAAACAGGCCGATCGAGCCTTCGCTCTGTGGCCCCGCGACCAACGCCGGGGAGTGCGCTTCGACAACGATCGCGTCAGCGTTCGAACGGTTCCACGCCCAATGAATCTTGTTTGACGGGACACGATGGAAGTCGCCCGCTTTGCAAAGAAACCCATCATTCTCGACGAAGAACCAAATCTCGCCCTGGAGCACATGATTGATCTGCTCGGCCGCATGGGCATGCGGGGTCGTGTGATATCCGGGTGCGCGCACGGCGTGCATCAAGCTGCATTCGGTGCCGTAGGCGCGCTTGACGATCATGGAACCTTCGCCTTGTTCGCCCGTGCGCACGACTTGGCGGTTCGGAATGTTTTCAGCTTTGCAATGGAGCGACATACCGTGACCTTTCGATTGAGGATCAATCCTTCGCCTGTTTGTATCTCGCTTTGGGCGAGATCTCAGCCACGGTGCCACCGGGAGCGCGGAACTTGATGGGAATCACACCAGGCGCGCTAATAATCTCACAGCCGTATTTAGCCAACTCAGCCGCCGACACTTTCATATCATCCACTTCGATACCGAAGTGATGGATGCACGGGCCGATGCCCGCCGCGCGCGATTCCGCCGACTCTTCGCTGTCATACTTGATCAGCGCGAGGTCGATGGCACCGTCGGTTAAATGGCACGAAGTATGATCGCGCACTTGGCCGGTTTGAACTTCGACGAAGCCGAAACTTTTCTCGTAAAACTCCGTTGCCTTTGCCAAATCATCGACTTTGACGGCGATGTGAACGATACGAGCCATAGAACCTCCCCAAAAGTTAATTTGCCGCTGACGCGATTTCAGTCGGCACGGCGAAATGTATGTTCTCTTCGACCATACCTACGTGCTCGACTTGAGCACCTTGGCGTTGGAAAAATTCGACAACGTCTTGAACCAACTGATCGGGTACAGATGCGCCGGAGGTAATTCCCACCCGGGAAACGCCGATCAGCCATGCTGGATCGATCCCGCGTTGGTCGTCGATTAGATAAGCCGGCTGGCCGAGCGAGCGGGCGACTTTCACCAACTGATTGGAATTTTCACTGTTCTTTGAGCCGATCACTAAAACCAACTGTACCTCTTTAGCGAGTCGTTTGACTGCGTCCTGGCGGTTTTGAGTCGCATAGCAGATATCTTCTTTGGCCGGCGTGATCATGCGCGGAAATCTTTCTTGCAAAACTTCGATGATCTCACGCGTGTCATCCACACTCAGAGTCGTTTGCGTCAAGACGACAACTTTGTCAGGCTCGGGCACAACTACGGACTGAGCTTCAGCCACATTTTCCACAACCAAAGTGCGCGCCGGTGCCTCGCCGCTGGTGCCAACAATCTCGTCATGATCGCGATGACCGACGAGCAAAATCCAATAGCCTTGGGCGACGAACTTACGCACTTCGCGGTGAACTTTTTCGACCAGTGGGCAAGTGGCGTCGATCGCCCATTGCAATTGTTTCGCTTTAGCCTGTTGCCAGATCACTGGTGACACTCCGTGGGCGCTGAAAATGACATTGGAACGTGGCGGCACTTCGGCAATGGAATTCACGAATATCACGCCGCGTCGCTGGAAGTCCGCGACCACGTGCTGGTTATGCACAATCTCATGAAACACGTAGAGCGGCGCGCCATGTTTCTCAAGCGCCCGATCGACGGTCTCGATCGCCATTTCCACGCCGGCACAAAAGCCGCGTGGTTTAGCGAGTATGACTTTTTCCACTGACATGGTCTCAATTTAGAGTCTGGAGGAATCAATTCAGCCTGTCAACCAGGAGTGATAATCGTGAAAAGGGCCATGAAAAACGGGGTTTTGAGCTAATTCAAATCATCGAGCATGGTGAGAATTTTCGCCGCGGCAACCGGTGCACCGCTCAGGTCCACTCGTGGCCAGTTGGGCGCCTTGCGCAGCACGCGCTGAAGATGAACAGCTAGATTTCCCGTAAGCAGTTCGTCCTGCGGGATGAAATCGGCGGTGGCGTAGTCGTTCAACGCTTGCACCAAGTGTGGATATTCGGGAAAATTGCCACGATCGGTATAAAGCATTGGCACACGATGCGCCAGCACATCGGCAACGATGCCGTAGCCGGGTTTGGTGACGATGACATCCACAGCGCGGACCAAATCTTCGTATTGGCTTTGCGTGTCGGGCAGGACCAGCAGATTACCGTCCAGGTTTCTGTTGACGCCCGTTGTGACGAAAAAGAATTCTCTTTGCTCGACTAACTCCGTCAGCGGCACGCGGCCAAGTCCCAACCCGCCGAAGCTAAGCAATACGATGGTCGCGCTGTCTGGCAAGTCGAAATGACGTCGCGCTTGAGCTTTGCTCAATGAAGACTCGCGGGCGATCCAGGGAATCGCTTGCTGGCGCGGAAACATACTGGCGTCGCAGGGATAGGGCAGTGTCAGCGCCAGGGTTGCCCGGCTGTAGCATGCAGTAATTTTTTCCACTAGCGGCCGAAAGCCGGGATGTTCATCGATGTAAGCACGATAAATTACATCCCATGTAAAGTTCGTTATCGAGACGGACGGAATCCCGGCCTGAGCGGCAATTTCGAAGCAGAGCGGCGGTGTATCGCCGATTATCAGATTAATGTCGTTGGATCTTATGAAGGAAAGTTCTCCATCAATTAGGTTCCGGAAACCATCGTACATGTTTTGGCACTCCGACAGGGTTGCCTTGAGATCCATCCGCAGGCTGTCTCTCTGAATGATGCCAGCGTCGATCGCTTGTCGACTGTACTGAATAGGCTTCGACACATTGCAAAACAACCATTCAGGCGCCGTGGTGCGGACGTGAATACGCAAATCCGCTCGTGTGTTTGCGAGCGCTCGAATCACCTGATGCGAGCGCACCGCGTGGCCATAGCCGTGACCGGTGATGTAATAGAGAATTGAACTCAAGGTTGCTTTGGTTATATGAAGTCGAGTAAACACGCTAGGGAGATGGGAACGGATTGTCAAGTATGGATGGCTGAATCGGCAAGATTAACAGGAGCGAGAAAATTATGACCGGAACGATCAAGAAAATTATACGGGATAAGGGCTTTGGCTTTATCAAACCGGATGACGGCAGTGAGGATGTATTCTTCCATCGCAGCAGCCTCGCGCCACGGGGCCAGATCGAAGATATAAACGAAGGCGACACCGTCCAGTTTCAAACCCGCAAGGGTGACAAAGGGCCGGTGGCTTTCGATCTGAAAGTTCGCTGACAGGAGACCATCGATGGCTTTTGCGAGTGATTCAGTAATTTCATCGCCATAGTTTGGGCCACCTACAGGTTGTGTTACCTTGGTCTTATTCTCGGGCTGAAAGGCTGACCCATGGAACACAAACATACCAATCGCCTGATCAACGAAACCAGTCCGTACCTTCTCCAGCACGCGCATAACCCGGTGGACTGGTTTCCTTGGGGCGAGGATGCGTTTGCCGAAGCCCGCGCAAAGAATAAGCCGATCCTGCTCAGCATCGGTTACTCCGCCTGTCACTGGTGCCACGTCATGGAGCACGAGTCGTTTGAGGATGAGAAGATCGCCGCGCTGATGAATGAGCTTTTCGTCAACATCAAAGTCGACCGCGAAGAACGGCCCGATTTGGATGAAATCTACATGAGCGCGGTGCAGATGCTGACCGGACGCGGTGGTTGGCCGATGACCATGTTTCTCACACCAGAGCGAAAGCCGTTTTATGGCGGCACCTACTTTCCGCCGGAAGATCGTGGCGGCATGCCGGGTTTTCCAAAAGTCTTGATGGGTGTGAATCAAGCGTTTCGCGAACGGCCGGTCGATGTCGAGAAAAGCGTCACGCAAATCTTGACCGCTTTGCAGCGCATGTCGGAGGCGCAGCCGAGCGAAAAGACGTTGCTACCAAACGTCATCAGCGAAGGCGCTGAGAATGTCGCTCGCGCCTACGACGGCGATAATGGCGGTCTGGGGCAGGCGCCGAAATTTCCTAACGCGGGCGTCTATGATTTGTTTTTGCGCCATTATCATCGCTCGCACCATGATCGCCATTTGGAAATGGTCACCCATACGCTGACCAAAATGGCGCAAGGCGGTATTTACGATCATGTGGGCGGCGGGTTCCATCGTTACTCGGTCGACGCTAAATGGCTCGTGCCGCATTTTGAGAAGATGCTCTATGACAACGCGCAGCTGGTGCGCATTTACGCAGAGGCGTTCAAAATAACCCATAATCCACTTTTCAAAACGGTGGTCGACGAAACTTGCGCCTATTTGCTGCGCGAAATGTTGCAGTCGGATGGCGGTTTTTACTCGACTCAGGACGCCGATAGCGAAGGCGAAGAAGGGCGATTCTTTGTCTGGACGCCTGACGAGATCAATCGGCTCATCGGCGAAGATGCCGGCGAGATTTTTGGCCGGATCTACGACGTCACCGAGCATGGTAATTTCGAAGCGAAAAATATTCTTCATCCCATCCTCACGGTCGATCAGGCGGGTAAATATTTTGGCAAAGATCCGGCCGAGATCGAACAGCTAATCCGTACGGCAAAACAGAAATTGTTCAGCGCACGGGAAAAGAGAATCAAGCCGTTTCGCGATGAAAAGATCATTACCGCGTGGAACGGCTTGATGCTGTCCGGATTGGCCGCGGCGATGAAGATTTCGCCGCGCGATGAATACACGGAAGCGACGCAACGCACGATCAATTTCATCTTCACTAGATTGTTTAGCGATGGTTTCTTGCTGCACACTTACAAAAACGGCCAAGCGAAGCTGCTCGGATACCTCGATGATTACGCTTTTCTCGCAGTCGGGCTGCTCGATGTTTATGAAGTGTTATTCGACCGCTCGCTGCTAGACCGAGCGATTGAGTTATGCGAAACAATGCTGCGGGAATTTTGGGACGACAACGGCGGCGGTTTTTTTTACACGGGGAAATCTCATGAGGAATTGATTAGTCGCGCCAAACCGATCTTCGATGGGTCGATCCCATCGGGTAACGCTATCGCGACACAGTTACTGCTGCGCTTACATCACCTCACCGGCAGGGAGGAATATCGCGAGCGTGGTGAAAAAGTGCTGCGCGCTTATTACGACGGGATGGAAAGCCAACCGTTTGGTTTCGCCCATCTGCTCTGCGCGTTGGATTTTTATTTGACCAAACCGAAAGAGGTTGTCATTATTGGTGAGCGGCACGATCCAGCGACACGGCAACTTTTACAATCGATCCATTCGCATTACCTTCCCAACCTTACGCTCCAGCTCGCCGGCCCCCAAGATTCGTTAGAAATGATCTCGCCGCTGCTGCAGGGTAAGATCCAGATCGATGGTAAACCAACGGCCTATGTCTGCCACAACTACACTTGCTCCGCGCCAGTGACCCGTTGGGCAGAATTGGAGACATTGTTAAAAAGTTAATGTCATCCGTCGAGTAATCGCCTCACGCTGAGGGAATGAAAAATCCTAAGCACTCACGAAGCGTGTCGAAATCACTTGAATGATCCGCTCCAGATCCGCCAGCGTGTAGTATTCAATCTCGATCTTGCCTTTCGTCGATCGCGCCTTTGGCAACAGCCGCACGCGCGTTCCCAGGGAACGTTGCAAGTTTTCGACTACCGTTTTTAGATCGGGATCGACGAGCGGCAATGAGCGGCGGCGTTTGCGGCCGATGAGCAGGTTACGAACCATTTTTTCTGTTTCGCGCGTTGATAACCCTTTGGCGATCACTTCTCGGCACGCTGAGATAATCAAGGGTTCGGTGTGAAGTCCTAACAGCGCGCGCGCTTGACCCGCGGGAAGATTTCCTGCGGTCAGTTCTTGCTGCACCTCGGTAGGAAGCGTGAGCAGACGCAATGAGTTGGCGATCGCCGGCCGGCTCTTGCCAACCTTATCCGCCATCTCTTCCTGACTCCAGTGAAATTCCTCCTGCAGTCGGCGATAACCGCTCGCTTCTTCGATCGGGTTCAAATCTTCGCGCTGGAGATTCTCCACCAGCGCCAGTTGCAATGCCTCATGGTCGCTGGCGTTACGAATCACTACGGGCACTCGGCTCAAACCGGCGCGGATCGCTGCGCGCCAACGCCTCTCGCCGGCGATCAGCTCAAATCCATCGCCTTGCGGCCGCACGACCAGCGGCTGAATGATGCCTTGATAGCGGATCGACGCTGCCAATTCTTCGAGTTTTGCTTCGTCGAAAGTGCGCCGCGGCTGAAATGGGCTCGGCGTAATCCGATCGACAGCTACTTCTCTCGGTGAACTATCTTGTGACGCTTGAGTGAGCGGCTCTGCCGTAGGAATCAGAGCGCTGAGTCCTCTACCCAAACCCCTTTTCTGCGTTGACAACGTGTTCTCCACGGGTGATCAACTCCTTTGCCAAATCTTGATAATCTAACGCCCCGGTCGAAGCCGGATCATACAAACAAATCGGTTTGCCATAACTTGGACTCTCGCTGAGACGGACGTTGCGGCGAATAATTGTGTCAAAGAGTTTGTCGGGAAAGTGAGCGCGAATTTCCTCCACAACCTGATGCGAGAGACGATTGCGGCTGTCAAACATGGTAATGACGATGCCTTCTAAGTGCAGCGCCGGGTTCAAGCCCTTCTGCACCAAATTCATCGTTTCCAGGATGGCACTCAGCCCTTCGAGCGCGTAGTATTCGCTTTGAATTGGAATCAGTAACTCATCAGCAGCCGTGAGCCCATTCAGCGTGAGCAAACCCAAAGACGGCGGGCAGTCAAGCAAAACAAAATCGTAGTGGGCGGTGATCGATGCGAGCGCATCCTTGAGCCGATACTCGCGGCGATCCGCATTGACCAGCTCGACCTCCGCACCAACCAAATCTTTGGTCGCCGGAATCAAAAGCAACTGCGGCAGATCGGTCTCGCACAAAACTTCGCCGACAAATCGAGTCCCGTCAAGCACATGATAGAGGCTCGCAGCCAACTTTGAGCGATCAATACCGAGCCCGGTCGTGCTGTTGCCCTGAGGATCAAGATCGACCAACAGGACGCGCTGCGAATTTAACGTTAGCGAAGCTGCAAGATTAATCGACGTGGTGGTTTTGCCAACGCCACCCTTTTGATTTGCTATGGCAATAATTCTTAGCAATAAAAATACCTTATATTTCAATAACTTATAAATATATCGGTTTATTAAAATCTTGTATCATATAATTCATGGAATTAAAAGCATTTTCTTCCGTTTCACGTGAAACAAAAGAAAATGATCACAACTGATGTCGAGTTTGAGCGCTTTTTGATGCTCGCAGCAATGACTATGCGCTCTTTCGTTTTTTCACATAAAACGAAAGAAGTGTAAGTGCTGCTGGGGTGATGCCGGAAATTCTCGATGCTTGACCGAGCGACCGTGGCCGGATGCGGGTTAGCTTCTCACAGACCTCTCGGGAGATGCCGCTTATCTGCGAGTAGTCAATTTCGTCGGGCAATCGTACGTTTTCCATTTTTTTAAACCGCTCGACGATTTCCAATTGCCGATTGATATAACCTTCATACTTAATATGGACCTCTGCTTGATTTTCCACATCCGATGGCACAACCGGAATATCTGGAACGAGCTGACGGAGACGCTCCATAGTGATCTCCGGCCGACGCAACAGTTGGGACAATACAACTGAGCCACTGAGTGGCGCTGAGTTGAAAGACTCCATTAGAGAATTTTTCTGAGGAGTCGAAACAATCTGATTAAGATCTAAATGGCTGATTAGATTCTCAACCAACCGTTTCTTAGCAATCAATTTAAGGTTGGCCTCATCGCTGGCCAATCCGATCTTGTGAGCTATCTCAGTTAAGCGCAGGTCGGCATTGTCTTCTCGCAGCAAGAGTCGGTACTCAGCTCTAGATGTGAACATTCGATAGGGTTCACTATCGGTCCCTTTGGTCACCAAATCGTCGATGAGAACCCCGATATAAGCCTGATCGCGAGAAAATATTAAAGGCTCATCGTCGCGTAGACTCAATACAGCGTTAATCCCTGCTATGATTCCTTGTGCGGCAGCTTCTTCATAACCGGTCGTACCGTTGATCTGGCCAGCATGGTAGAGCCCTCTGACAAGCTTGGTTTCTAATGTTGGATACAGTTGAGTGGGCTCGAAGTAGTCATACTCAATTGCATAACCTGGCCTCATTATCTCGGCGTGCTCTAAGCCGCGAATCGAGTGAACCATCTCGATCTGTACGTCGAGTGGTAAGCTGGTCGACAAACCGTTGGGATAAACCTCGACGGTATCTAAACCCTCTGGTTCCAGAAAAATCTGATGTCGCTCCTTATCAGCGAATCGATGAATCTTATCTTCAATGGATGGACAGTAGCGTGGACCACGACTCTTTATTACACCGGAATACATGGGTGACCGGTGAATCGCCGCTCTAATAACCTCGTGCGTCCGCCCATTGGTGTAAGTAATATGACATGGCACCTGGCGCTGAGTAACGCCATGACTAGAAAATGAGAATGGCTGGGGTGGCTCATCACCTGGTTGAATTTCTAGCTCGGAATAATCGATTGTACGGCCATCCAAGCGCGGACAAGTTCCGGTCTTTAATCGTCCCGCCTTGAATCCAAGACTTGCCAATGATTCGCTTAATCCATTCACCGCAGAATCACCAGCACGGCCACCTGAGAAATTTCGATCGCCAATATGGATTAAACCCTTAAGAAAAGTCCCGGTGGTGAGTATGACCCGCTGGCCATAGAACTTTTCGCCGATCTGAGTTTCAACCCCTTTAACCTGACCATCCTCGACTATTAAAACCTCAGCACTTCCTTGCCTTATTGTCAGTCCAGGACAGTTTTCCAGGACGCGCTTCATCCGCGATCGATAGAGAGCCTTATCAGCTTGGGCTCGCGAAGCTCTGACAGCGGGACCTTTTTTGGTATTTAAAATTCGAAACTGTATCCCAGTTTCGTCAATCGCCCGACCCATCTCGCCACCGAGTGCATCGATCTCCTTAACCAGATGCCCCTTGCCGATACCGCCGATCGCCGGGTTACACGACATCTGGCCGATGTGGTCTAGATTCAACGTTAACATCAACGTTCTACAGCCCATTCGTGCCGAAGCGAGGCAGGCCTCGATTCCAGCATGGCCGGCACCGACCACGATCACATCGAATATTTGTTCAGTGGTCATCGTTTCACGTGAAACAAAGTCATAATTACCAATTAAATTTGATTTAATTAAAATATCAATAATATTAATTAGGCTTATTTTCCAACGCAAAACTTTGTGAAAATACGTTCTAAAATATCATCATTATTGACTATCCCGATTATTTCCTCGAGAGCTTCGCGAGACTCGTTCAAATGGACCGACGCAATCTCGGGTGGCACGCCAGATTCAAGTGCTCTTGCTGCTTGTTCCAAGAAACCCGCGCTGCGCGTTAAATCGTTTCGATGCCGAATATTAGATACCGCAACAACCGGTTCTGCTTGGTAGTTTAAGAGGAAGCTTCGTAAAATTGATTTGAGATGATCAATCCCATCTGCAGATTTTGCAGAAACCAGCACGAGCACAGCTTCCATATCGTGCCGCTGTATTTCATCGACTGAGAATGCCATCGGAAGATCGTTCTTGTTAATCACGACTAAGCGCTTTTTAGCTCTCACGGATGAAAGCACCGCGAAATCTTCAGCGGTAAGCTTTTCAGAGCCGTCGAATACGACAAGTATCGCGTCGGCCTTTGCTAGATATTGACGCGCCAGTTCCACTCCCAGTTGCTCAACTTGATCACCGGTTTCGCGAATTCCCGCGGTGTCCCAAACTACAACAGGGAGGCCATCCAAGTTGATCGATTCTTCTATCACATCTCGAGTGGTTCCGGGAATCGGCGTCACAATCACCCGGGCTTCGCCGAGCAGAGCATTGAGTAAACTCGATTTGCCGACGTTAGGCCGGCCGCAGATACATACTCGGGCGCCTTCCCTAAACAGCCTTCCCCATTCATAAGTTGCTGAAATAGCGGATATTTTATCCGCGAGGGTAGTAATTTTTTCGACCAACTTCGGACGCTGCAGGAGTTCGATGTCCTCGTCTGGAAAGTCGATGGCAGCTTCAACTTGAACCAGGATATCGAGCAGCACTTCGCGCAACCCACCGACGTGCTTCGAAAGCGCGCCGCTCGCTTGGCTGAGCGCGAGTTCGGCTCCTTTAGCCGTTCGTGCGCGAATCAGATCCAGTACCGCTTCTGCTTGCGCTAGGTCCAGCTTACCATTGAGAAACGCGCGCTTGGTAAACTCTCCCGCTTCTGCCTGACGAGCACCTTGCGCGAGAATCAAACCAAGAATTTGCCGCGACAGAAACGCGCCGCCATGGCAATGCACTTCGACGACGTCCTCGCCAGTGTAGCTGCGCGGCTGCCGCATGATAGTGAGCAACACTTCATCGGCTACGCGCTCCGTCTGCGGATCACGGACGCTACCGTGGTAGAGCATGTGCGATTTGAGTGTTCCATTTTTATTTCCCGAGCGAATGAAAATTCGCTTGGCAATTCGCTCCGCGTCGACGCCGCTAACACGTACGATCGCTACACCGCCCTCACCCGGTGGCGTAGCAATCGCTGCAATCGTATCCTGCTCGTACATGGGAAAAACCGCATCATAACAAGTGGACGTTTTTAGGCAACGCCGCGGCTCACACCGTCGACGACAAAATTGAATTTGAATTTTGCGGTTGCCTGAGCAAACCTACTGGTGTGTGTGTACGGCTTATTAAAGAAGCCGCTGGATTCGATTTCTTTTAGGATCGAAGCGTCGACAAAACCAAGCGATTTTAACCCTTCGCTCGCGGGCGAAACTTGGCGCGATGATCATGATGTTTGATATATCCGGAACCGGCGGAAGGGCACATAGCGACACTCACGGATTAACTTTTGCGCGTCCCGATACCACACAGTGTGTAGAGAAATCGCTGGAAATTGAAGAAGCAAACCTGCCAAGGAGAATGATCGCGCGCGCCGAGTTGCCGTGTGGTCTCAGCGCGCGCAATCGGAACGAAAAGTTCTATCTCTTGCTGATCGTGAGAGAGGCGCTTTTAGTAATTCCCCCACGCGAAGCCGAGATGCTCACGATAATCTTTCGGCTTACTGACACCGTTGTAACGTTGAACGTCGCCGTCGTGCTGCCAGCCAACACCGTCACCGTCGCAGGCACTGCGGCTTTGCTGGAATTGCTACTCGACAAAGCGACAACTAAACCCCCCGTGGGCGCCGGCGCTGTGAGTGTAACCGTGCCCACCGAGCTGTTACCGCCGCGAACACTGGTCGGATTGAGGGACAGAGCGGAAAGCGCCGCCCCTGGCTGAGGATTCACGGTTAAAGTCGCTGACTTTGTGACGCCGTCGTAGCTCGCGGTAATGTTGCCGACCGTCGTAACGGTGACCGAATTCGTCGTTACGGAAAAATTTGCCGATGTCGCAGCGGCGGGAACGCTGACCGAGCTTGGCACGCTCGCAGCAACGTTAGCATTCGACAAATTGATCATGACGCCGCCGGCGGGCGCAGCCGTGGTCAAGGTCACCGTGCCAGTCGCCGACTGTCCGCCGATCACGGCGGACGGATTCATGCCCACAGAATTCAACGCAGGTGCACTCACCGTCGGGTTATAACCGAGTTGGATCACTTCAAAATCATTTGCCGTGAGACTGCGGAAGGCGGGATTGAGAATGTCGTTGTTCCAACGCGTGTCGTGCGTGCCGGTGATGTACATGTCCGAGCCATTGTCAGCAACGATGAGGCCATACTTCTGCATCGCCCGAAATATCTTCTGCATATTTGGATTACTCGTCCGTTGTGTAACGTCGACACTCGCCTTCAAACGTAGCCTCGCACCCAACGGCAATGCTCCTGTCGTCGATCCCGCACGATGGGAAGCCGGATAGACATAACCGTTGGTGGCTCGAACCGTGACACGCAGGGCATGGCGAATCTCCGGGACGACGGGGTCATACACTTCGTCATACCGGACTAGGCCGGGAAGAATCGCTAGCCCCGCGGCATCTGCCGATGTCCAAGTATCTGGCCGTCGGTTATTGGTGTTCATGTCGAAAAACGCCCCCGATCCAGCATACCATTTGGCTTGCGTAGTGTTGTAAAACACGTTGTAGAGTTCGTAGAGATAATTGCGCTCGCGATCGACGATCAATAGATGACGGTCAGCGCAGCAACGCTCATCGATGTTGCCCGGATTGCCGCCTTCGATCCAGTAAGGGGCGACAGCGGCTAGCGGTGGAATAGGATAGAAAGGGAAGCTAACGCCGGTATTCAAATTGACTCCGTCGCTCTCATCCCAATATTGAAACTGCACGACTTTGAGATCGACATCATTAACACCAGTAACCACGGCATAAGGCATACCGTATATTCCATACTGTGTACTCGTATCCCTACCGCCGAAGTCGGGATGAAGCTGGCGCGAAACACCGACAAAATTGATGTAGTTTTGTGAATTCGCATCGGCTGGCCAAGCACTGATATCCAGATTCCACCAGTTATCGGCGGGGAATAGCGGCAACGGCTGCGGCAGCGCGCCACCCTGAGTCGCACTCATCACTGCTGCCGCCGGAACCGCGGAATTCGTCAGGAATGCCAGTAACGTCAGCCACGCAAAAAAGATCTTTGAATGTTTAGACAAATAACGAAATGACTGCCTAATCATGCTTGCCTCCCCTGAGCCGTGAAATTATCTCACCGCTAAAGCGCAAGCATTGTGCCAGCAGAACCGCGACGAACCATGACGCTGGTACTACCGGGAATTCAACATTCTGTTAAGTGAAATGCGAAGAACGCTCAACTTGCGCGTTCCTGCATGAACGAAATGACAAGCGTGTTACTTAAAAAAGGGCCGCAAAGGGCGCAACCAACTAAGCCAAAGTTTTCTGCCGAATTGCCAGATCTTCAGAACCGGTAAAGGCAAAGCGTTCTAGAGCGTCTGGATTCAATTCGATACCTAAACCTGGGCGATCGGATGGAGTTAGATAGCCGTTCTCGACTTTGAACGGTTCGCGCAACAGCTCTTCGCGCAGCGGATTGTAAGTATAGTCGAGCTCCATGACGATGCAGTCTTTCAGCGCGGCGGATAGATGCACACTCGCCGCCAGCGCGACGCCGTCGCCCCAAGTGTGAAACGAGACCGGTACTCTGTGCTTCGTCGCGAGCGCAGTGATTTTACGAATTTCGGTTATACCGCCGGCGCGCGCCACATCGGGTTGAATGAAATCCACCGCGCCGCGCAGTATAAAATTCTCGAAAGCATAAGTCATGTGCAGATTTTCACCGACGGCGATCGGCGTATTACCTTTTTCACGCAGAATCGCATGGCCTTCTATATCTTCCACGAACAACGGCTCTTCGAGCCAGAAGGCGCCGGCATCAGCGAACGCCTGCGCAGCCTTGATGCCAATGTCGATGCTATAGCCTTGATTAGCGTCGGTCATAACGATGAAATCTTTACCCAACTCCTGACGCACCGCGCGCACGATACGAATGTCCTGATCCAAGTCAAAACCAACCTTGATCTTCACGCCATGAAAACCTTGGTCGGCGAAGCCACGCGCGCGCCGCGCAACTTGCGCCGGCTCTTCCGGGTAAAGCGCGGTTGCGTACACCGGCACTTTGTCACGCACCTTGCCGCCTAATAGCTGATAGAGCGGAACGCCGCGCGCTTTGCCGAGTATATCCCAGAGTGCGATATCGACACCGCTCAACGCGACAACCCCAACGCCACGAGTGCCAAACTCTTTGTGACCGCCGCGGACATACGCCGTGTCCCAAATCTCATCGATCTCAGTCGGGTCCATACCAACGATCATTGGCTTCAGCACGCGGGCAATGATGATTTCAATCAGCTCACCGTTCCCGGAAGCCGAGCCAAGACCATAGATACCGTCATCGGTTTCCACTTTGATCAGCGTCGTCGACCGCGTGTTTCTCACCCCCGAGCGGCTAAACACCTGTCCTTCTGTAGGGATCGGCGCACGCAGACGAATGGTTTTGACGTCGGCGATTTTCATCTCTCACCTAAAATTGAAACGGTTATGATAGTCCGCGCCGACCGGATTGACGACCAGCAAACTGTCATTTACTAACTCAGCTCCCAAAACTGACCCGCGATGGGTTCACCGTCCACTGTAATATACTGATTTTCCACTTCGGTTCTTTTGTTACCTTCCGCGTCCACACGAGTGAAATCCGGCTTGCCCTTAAGCGCACTCACGCGCAACAGCGCCAACGGCACGTCACCTGAATTTTCAAAGTAATAAAGACAGCCCACTGGCAGCATGATCGCTTCGCCCTTATTTAGCACGTTCGGCTGATGCTCTTTGTTATAGAACGTCGCCTGACCGTCCAACACGACAAAGGTATGATCCTCACCAAAGTGACAATGGAGTTTGTTCTTGCGCCCAACCGAATAATAGTTGATTCCCACGGACATTAATTCCGTGTCGGCGAGCGGAATGTGGCTTCTTCCACCGGTGATCATTGGCGTCTTGAGCTTATAGGTAAATGCTTCCATGACTTTGCTCCTCCTGTGTTTAAATCGGCTTATACAATCTCCCGTGCTGTCTCGTATATCGCAGACCCCCATCCTTGAAAAGAGGCGAGCGCCTGGTCTATTTTGACTGACGCACTGCTCGAAAGGAAATAATGTAAATGGCCAAGATCGGACTCGCCTGGGTCACGCCAGCGCCGCTCACCAAACCGGAAAATGTTGTCAATTTCGCCAAGAAATGCGAAGCGATGGGTTGCGACTCGATGTGGACCATCGACCGCATCGCCTACGACAATTTGGAACCGCTCACCATCCTCGCCGCCGCCGCTGGCGCAACGCAGAGAATTCGTCTCGGTACTTCGGTCTTACTCGGCAACACACGCCATCCCGCCCACCTGGCGAAAATTATCGCGACGCTAGATTTCATCTCCAACGGCCGCATTACCATCGGTCTCGGCTTCGGCAGCCGCGAACCCGACTACAAAGCCGTGGAGATTCCCTACGAACATCGCGGCAGTAGAGCGGTCGAGCAAGTGCAGCTGATGAAGCGCCTGTGGACGGAAGAAAACGTCACGCACAAAGGCAAATTTTTTAATGTAGAAAACCTCAGCGTTGGACCGCGACCGATGCAAAAACCCCATCCGCCGCTATGGACGGGAGGCAGCGCCGAAGCCGCGCTCAAACGCGCCGGCACTTGGGCAAACGGTTTTATCTCCGGTAGCTCAGCGATCGCCGACTTTCACCTAACTTGGGACAAGATCGCCAGCTACGCCGCCGCGGCAGGGCGCAACCCAAATGAAATCGAAAAAGCGAGCTTAGCTTTCATGGCCATCAACGACGACAAAGCCAAAGCGGTCAAAGCAGTCGAAGACTACACCATGCGCTACTACGGCCGCCTAAGAACCGCGGTCGAACCGGTATCCATCGTCGGCAGTCCCGACCAATGCATCGAGAAAATCCAATACTTCCTCAGCAAAGGTCTCGGCACACTAATCATCGGCGTCGCCGATTCGGATCCCAGGCAGTTGGATTTGTTTGGCGAGAAGGTGCTGCCGAAGTTAACAAAATAAGCTGTTAATTCGATTGGTGCCGGCAAACAACTTTTGCGTTCAGTACAGGGAAACGGACGCACCATGAGATGCTTTTCGCGCGTCCGATTATTATCAGAATCCAAATTTTATCGATTTCGAGAGCCGCTACTTCACCAGCACCACGAGAATCGTTCCGATCACGGTCAATGCGGCACCTGTGATCACCCGCAAAGTGAGCGACTCGATGTCGCGCAGAAATATCGCCGTCAGTAGCAATGTCGTCACCGGGTTAGAACTCACCAGTGGCTCGACGATGACAACTTTGCCATGGCTCAAAGCGAAGAAAACCGACAGCATCGCCGCGGTATTAAAAACCCCGGCGGGAAATAACCAAGCGGCGCTATGGCGGGTCAGCTTGAACGCTGCTTTGCCACCCTGAATTTGGAGCAGAGTCAGTGAGAAAATCGCCGCCGAGCCGGCGGTCACCGCTGCGGCGAGCAGCGGGAAGTTAATGAAACCCAAGCCAGCTTTGCGTAGCGTCGTCGACGCCCCAAAGGCCACCGCGCCGATCAACGGATAGATCGCGTCGAGCTTACGCCACTCGCCCTGAGCGGGCTTCGCCATCGACAGAACGATAACGCCGCCAATCACCAGCAGCGTGCCGATGACATTCTGCAAAACCCAGGCTTCGGCGAGAAATACCACCGCAAAGATCGACGCAAAGATCGGCGATGAATTTGCGATCGGCACCGAGCGTGCCACGCCGATTCTTTCGATGCCGACGTAACTCAGTGTTCGGCCAATACCGGGCGCGAAGATGCCCGCTGCGACGAAGATCAGCGCCGCCGGATGCCACAGCGCCGATAGCGGCGCAAAAAACGGTACGGCGAGCCATAGTAGGACGGCGCTCATGGACAAGGAAATAAACGAGCCGGTGATGGCATTGGACTCGACCAGACCGCGCCGGATAAAAATATGAGCGATCGAAAAACACAGCGCCGCTTGCAATGCAAAATAGATCGCCATCGGAAAATGCTAATGGGCCGTCACCACCAAGGTTGTTCCCATGACCGTGAACAAAGCCCCGAGCACGATACGCGCCGAAATGCGCTCGATTTGTCGTAAGAAAATCCCAACCCAAAGTATCGTCAGTAAGGGGTTCGACGCGATCAACGGCTCGACCCGCACGACTTTGCCGACATTGAGAGCCGAGAATACCGAAAGGATCGCGCCAGTGTTGACCACCGCCGCGCCGAACAGCCAACGCGTGCTTGCGGGATCGAACTTGAGAGCCCGCCGGCCGCCACGCCATCGAATGACGATCAGTATGATGATAAACGCCGTGCCAACAGTCACCGCCGCGCCCAAGAGGGGAATAGGCAACACCGATAAACCGGACTTTCGAAGAGTCGTCGAGATGCCGAAGGCGACCGCGCCCAGCAGCGGGTAGAGTATGTCGATCCTGCGCCACTCGCCCGCCGAGGATTTGCCGGAAGATAAAATAATCACCCCGATAATGACCGACAACGTGCCGAGAATATTCTGCGCCGTCCACACTTCGCCCAAAAAGAGTACGGCGAAGCTCGATGAAAAGATCGGCGCTGAGTTGACGATCGGCGTCGAGCGCGCCACGCCGATCCGTTCGATGCCGATGTAACCCAGGGTCTGGCCGATCGCCGGTGCGAAGATACCAGCGGCGATAAAGTAACCGATGGTCGGCGTCCACAGAGCGGACAGTGGAATCAAAATCACAACCAACAACCAAAAAATTGCTCCGGTGGTCGCCAGTGAGATCAGTGAACAGGTGAGCGCGTTAGAGCCGACCAGACCGCGCCTGATGAGAACGTGAGCGACTGAAAAGCAAAGCGCGGCTTGGAAGGCGTAGTATTCAGCCATGGAATTTGTCGATAATAGTCAGGCCGATGATTGGCAGCCGCCTCGGTTTCCCAATGCTCTGTCCCGCGATGGGGAGGTTGAGTAGAGGTAAATTCGCCACTCGCCCAGGCGACAGTGTTACCCCTATTCGACGCTCCCCCCGATCGAGGGGGAAGGAACCTTCAGACGGGAACGGAAAGTAAATTCTCGACCGCTTCAATCGCTCGCCGCGGTCGGGAACATCAGCGACTTGACCGTGACGGGAATCACTTCGGTGATACCCAAACACTCGCCGATGTCGATGTAATCCAAGTCACCGACTTCAATGCTGTCGATAGCGATGATATCGCGCGCGACTTTGAACTCGTCCTTGAGCATGGCGCCCAAGGATTTGGCGATATCGAGATCGAGGGTTAAATACAATGGACATTTCTGATCGTCCGAGTCTTTGAGAATTTGCGCCACGCCCTCAGCAATTCGGCGCACCGACTGATAGTCGGGCACGCCGCTCACCGTCAACGAAAGAGCCAACCCGGATGTAAAGTGGGTCAGATCGAATTTTCTCAGCGACTGCTTGAGCGCCTCGCTGACCGACTCGCCTTCGCGAATCGGTGCTTGGATGACCTTGAGGCCGTGCACCGGCAGCACTTTTAGGTTGGACACAAAACTGGTGTTGCCGCTCGCTTGAATCGTGTACTCGCCGGCGCCGATGACCGTGGCGCGAATGCCCTCGATGGGTTCGCGCAGAATATCCTTCGGCAGCTTTTTTAGATACTCGCGCATATTGCGGCCGAGCACCGGCCCGATGTCGCCGTAGGTTTTCGTATCGCGGTCGTAGACATGCTCGGAAACGCCGCCGGAAAAGACGATGTACTGAAATTGCTTGAAACCAAGATAATTGACCAACGGCGGCGTCACCATGAGCGAACTGGCCATCGGCGAGTGAGGTCCTCCCTCAATAGTCTCGAAAAGAATCTTCGCCATATAGGCGCCAAAATCTTCTTTCATCTTGTCCGAGATCGTCTGGCCGATCTCGACCTGGTGGCCAAGCTCCTTCATCATCGTCCGGCCGGCGTCTTCGATACGGGTGATTTTATTACTCTCGTCGAAGGCGATCAGCCGGGCGCCGATGCTAATCGCCGCGGTCTGCGTCACCACGCCGTCTTCCACCAATGAAAATTTAGTCGTGCCGCCGCCCATATCGACGTTGAGCACGGTCTTATGCTCGCTCTTCGATAAATCCACCGCACCGCAACCATAGGCCGCCAATAACGCTTCATGATTATGGCCCGCCGCCGCGCAAATAAATTTGCCGGAGTATTTGGCGAAGTTTTCGACGATCGGCTGGGCGTTTTCTTTTTTCAACGCCTCGCCGGTGATGATCACCGCGCCGGTGTCGACGTCTTCCGGCGTCAAGCCCGCTTCTTTGTACGCGTCGTGAATGAACGCGTTGACCTTATCGGTGTCGATCTTCGTGGCTGAAATGTACGGCGTCAGCATGATCGGCGAGCGGTATAGCACCTCGCGGTTAGTCACGCGGAATTTGCCGGAGAGCGACGCGCCTTCGCGGCGCAAAGTGATATGCGAGAAGATCAGGTGCGAGGTCGAAGAGCCGATATCGATGCCCACGCTCTTTAGCGAGAACATCTCCAGTCCTTCGATGTCGGTGACAATTTCGTCCTCGCCGATGATGAAATTATCCGGATGGTCGTGATCGTAGATATCGTCGTGCATCTTTTGCCTCTGTATTTCTGCCATTTTTTTCATACCCCAATAACAGGAATCCCCACTCGCTGGAGCGGGGATTCCGTAATCAAACTGTTAAGTAGTTACGGGCAATCTATTTATTGCTTGCCCATCGCCTTGGACCACTCGTAGTCCGGGTCACTGTAGCATTCAGCCGGCATGATGCTCTTGATGCCGCGCTTGCCCAACTCCTCTTCGAACTTCTGACGAATGAACGGATCCTCGTTGGGATACTCGATCTGATCTTTAGCGCGATCCTCGACCTTTTCCGCATGGCCGTGGAACTGCATCGGCGGATGAAGCGCCAGATAGCGCGCCATATCGCCGCCGGCATTGAAATGCTGGTGGAACCACTTGTTCGGCGGCGTCACCATCGAGCACTCATGCCACGGGCAGACGACCTTTTCTTTGCCTTCTTCCCACATGATCGAATAGCCTTCGCCGGCTGGAATAATGATCGCGCGGCCCGGACCATGGCGGTGCGCCTTCTTATAGGTCTTGGGCGCGAATACTGACATGTGGGCGGTGAGTTCGGAATTGGGAAACTGCATGAACACGCTTTTGCCGCCGGCGCCGCGCCGCTCGTTGGCGTCGAGCTTGTTCCAGGCGCGCATGTCGGGGAAAAAGTTGCCATACCAAAAAGCGCGCATGCCCAAACCTTCGTCGGCATCTTTCGCCTGAACCATTTTCGCTTCCGAGTAAAAATCGCCCTGATCGGCGGTGATTTTCGGTTCGTAGGGATTGTTGAAATACATGTCGGGCTCGGGCAACGCCGACATCGCCATTGGCATGTAGCTGTAGTGAAAAAGTTTAACCGGTTTGTCGCCCGCCATATTGCTGAAGACGTGCCAGTGATTGCGCGGCACGAGAAACATCGAATGCTCTTGCCATTCGAAGTTCTTCTTCGCCTTGCCCTCGCCTGCCCAGACGGTGGTCAAGCCGCGGCCGGAGCAAACGTAGACGATTTCATCCAAGGCGAATTTCACCGGCGGCAACGATTTGCCCGGAGGAACTTCCGTCACCCGCGCCGCGCTGACGCCTTCCTGCCCCAGGAGCTGAATGAACGCGGCTTTGCAGCCTCTTTCCTCCCACCATTCCAACTCGACGGTCCGGAGATCCGGAATAAAGTAGCCCGTATGGATTGGAATACCTTTCGACTTCATCCACCGATCATAGGTGAATTCCTTACTCCACATGGTGATTACCGGTTCTTGTTTCGCTGCATCGGCCATAAGACTTCCTCCTTACTGCTTTCTCATTCCTATCTACTTATCTTCTTGTTTCCTTACTCGCAACCTGGAGCCGGACCAGCGCGCGCTGCAGCGCAACTTGGCACAGTTCGAATTCCTTTTCCTCACGGTTGACCTCGGACAGCTGCTTCTCGGCCCGCTCCTTGGCGCGTTGAGCGCGCGCGCTGTCAATCTCGGCGGCGAATTCGGCAGCCGGCGCCAACACGGTCATCACGTTATCTAACACTTCCGCATAACCGCCGCTCACCGCCAGCACGCGCTTGGTGGCGCCCTGCTTGTAGCTCAATTCGCCCGGCACAAGCGTCGAGAGAAAAGCAATATGATTGGGCAACACGCCGAACTCGCCCAACTCGCCGATCGCAGTAACTTCGTCGACTTCTTCGTCGAGCATCAGCCGGCTCGGCGTCACTATTCTAAGTCTGATCTTGTCTGCCATTTAAAAATCCAAGGAATAGGCCAAGGTCCGCCGCCTCTGCCTGCCTGATGCCCGCTTACGCCGCCGCCATCTTTTTGGCTTTTTCCTGGACCTGCTCGATGGTGCCCACCATGTAGAAAGCCTGTTCGGGAATGTCGTCATGCTTACCTTCGACGACCTCCTTGAAGGCACGAATGGTGTCTTTCAATTCGACATAAGCTCCTGCTATGCCGGTGAACTGTTCGGCAACGTGGAACGGCTGCGATAAAAAGCGCTGCACTTTACGGGCGCGCGCGACCGTCAATTTATCGTCTTCCGAAAGCTCGTCCATGCCGAGAATCGCGATGATGTCCTGCAAATCTTTGTAACGCTGCAAGATCAGCTGCACCGAACGGGCAACCTCATAGTGCTCCTGACCAACCACGTGCGGATCGAGAATGCGGGAGGTCGAATCGAGCGGATCGACCGCGGGATAAATGCCCAATTCGGCAATTTGCCGCGAAAGAACCGTGGTCGCGTCCAAATGCGCGAAAGTGGTCGCCGGCGCGGGATCGGTCAAGTCGTCGGCAGGGACGTAAATCGCCTGAACCGAGGTAATCGAACCTTTGCGCGTCGTGGTGATGCGCTCTTGCAGCTCACCCAAATCGGTCGACAACGTTGGCTGATAACCGACAGCCGAAGGCATGCGGCCGAGCAGGGTCGAGACTTCAGAATTTGCCTGGGTGAAACGGAAGATGTTGTCTAGGAACAAAAGCACGTCGCGCCCTTCGTCGTCGCGGAAGTATTCCGCCAGCGTCAAAGCGGTCAAGGCGACGCGGGCGCGCGCTCCGGGTGGCTCGTTCATCTGGCCGTAGACCAGCGACGCTTTGTTGATAACGCCCGACTCTTTCATTTCGAGCCAAAGATCGTTGCCTTCACGAGTACGTTCGCCAACGCCGCCGAAAACGGAATAACCGCCATGTTTCATGGCGACGTTATTGATCAATTCCATCAGAATAACCGTTTTGCCGACGCCGGCACCGCCGAACAGACCAACTTTTCCGCCGCGCGCATACGGCGCGAGCAAATCGACGACTTTAATACCGGTTTCGAGCGCTTGAACTTTTGTCTCTTGATCAACGAATTCAGGGGCCGCACGGTGAATCGGCGAGGTCTTCTTGGCATTGACGGGACCGCCTTCATCGACCGGTTCGCCAATCACGTTGAGAATTCGACCCAAAGTTTCCTCGCCCACCGGCACGCTGATACCTGCACCGGTATCCATCACGTCCATGCCGCGCACGAGACCTTCAGTAGTATCCATGGCGATACAGCGCACCGTGTTCTCGCCCAAGTGCTGCGCCACTTCGACAACCAGATTCCACTCAGCGTCGCTGATCGCCGGATTGGTGATCTTAAGCGCATTGTAAATTGGCGGCAGCTCGCCGCCGGAAAACTCCACGTCGACGACCGCACCCAAAACCTGGGTGAGTTTACCCATACCCATCGTATTAGAACCTCCGGATCATATCGTGATCGTGTTCGTGGCTCGTGCTCGCATCTTCTGAGATCTTCGTTTTTACGATCACGAACACGATTTATTATTTCAATGCTTCCGCCGTGCCGACGATTTCCAACAGCTCGCGGGTAATCGATGCCTGGCGCGCCCGGTTCATTTGCAGCGTCAGCGAGCCGATCATCTTGGCCGCGTTGCCGGTGGCCGATTCCATGGCGGTCATGCGCGCGCCATGCTCGCTGGCGGTCGCTTCCAACAAAGCCCGCTGCAACGCCACGTCGGTAATCCGCGGTAACAAGCTCGCCAGCAGTTGCTCGACGCCCGGTTCGTATAAATATTCGGTCTGTTGCTGCGCATCCGTTTCGCTGGTTTCCGTCAATGACACCGGCAGAAGTTTTTCCAACGTCGGCAGCTGTGACAGGGCCGAGCGGAAACGGCTGTAGAGAATATAAACCGCGTCGGTCTCGCCATTGACGAAGCGAGCGATTAATTTTAGCGCGATCTGGGCGGCCAGCTCATCGGCCGTTTTGTAAAGAATATCGACGTAGCGATCGGCGATCCTGGCGCCGCGCCGGCGAAAATAGTCCGCGCCTTTGCGCCCGACCAAAGTCAGCTCGATTTCCTGGTCGGCCGATTGCCGGCGTATGAACGCTTCGGCGGCGCGGATCAAGTTCGTATTATAACCGCCGCATAGTCCGCGGTCCGAGGTAAACAGAACCAGATGGATCTTTTTCTCTTCGCGCGGGGTTAATAACGGATGGGCTTCGCGGGCAACCCGGGCCGAAACATTTTTCAACAGCTCGGTCATCTTCTCGGCGTAAGGTCGCGCTTGCACCGCGGCCTCCTGTGCCCGGCGCAGCTTCGCCGCCGAGACCATTTTCATGGCCTTGGTGATCTGTTGAGTGTTGCGGACCGAGCCGATCCGCTTACGTATCGTCTTGAGTGTTGCCATCTTTGTTGACGCTTCGGGTTACGAGTTTAGGTTTTGGAGATAACCCGAAACCTCAAACCCGAACCTTAAGCCTTGAAAGCCCCTTTAAACTCGCCCAGAACCTGGTTCAGCTTGGCGCGCAGATCGCTGTCCAACTCGCGCTTCTTGAGAATGTCGGCGAACACGTCGGGATGCTTCGATGAAATGAACGAGAACACTTCCTGCTCGTATTTTTTCAGCGACGCGACCGGCAATTCGTCGACGAAGCCATTGGTGCCGGCGTAAATGATCACCACCTGCTGCTCGACGGACAGCGGCTGGTATTGGCCTTGTTTGAGCAACTCGACCAAGCGCGCGCCGCGGTTTAACTGTTTCTGCGTCGCCGCGTCCAAGTCGGAGCCGAACTGGGCAAAGGCAGCCATTTCGCGATATTGAGCTAATTCCAGCCGTAGCGTGCCGGCGACTTGCTTCATCGCCTTGATCTGCGCGTTGCCGCCGACGCGGGAGACGGAAATTCCGACGTTGATCGCCGGCCGGACACCGGAGTAGAACAGATCGCTTTCGAGAAAAATCTGCCCATCGGTAATCGAAATAACGTTGGTCGGAATATAAGCCGACACGTCGCCGGCTTGGGTCTCGATGATCGGCAGCGCGGTCAGTGAACCGCCGCCGCGTTCATTGCTCATCTTGGCGGCGCGCTCGAGTAAACGGGAATGTAAATAGAAAACGTCGCCGGGATACGCTTCACGCCCCGGTGGGCGGCGCAGCAGCAAGAGACAATTGGCGATACGCAACCGCGTGTTTCGATAGATCGTCGTAGATCACCAGCGCGTGGCCGCCGTTGTCGCGGAAGTACTCACCCATGGTGCAGCCCGAGTAAGGGGCAATAAATTGCAGCGGCGCGGACTCGGAGGCCGTCGCCGCGACGATGATGGTATATTCCATTGCACCGGCTTCTCTAAGCCGGTCAACCACCTGCGCGACGGTTGACCGTTTCTGGCCGATGGCGACGTAAATACAAATGACATTGCCGCCCTTTTGATTGATGATCGCGTCGATGGCGACGGCGGTCTTGCCGGTCTGGCGGTCGCCAATGATCAGTTCACGCTGGCCGCGTCCGATCGGGATCATGCCGTCGATCGCTTTCAAGCCGGTTTGCAGTGGCTCTTTCACCGGTTGGCGCGCGACGATGCCGGGAGCCTTCAATTCGATGCGGCGGCGCTCTTTGGCATCAATCGGGCCGCGCCCGTCGATCGCTTCACCGAGTGCGTTGACCACCCGGCCGATCATTTCCTTGCCGACTGGAACTTCGGCGATCCGGCCGGTCCGTTTGACCGTGTCGCCTTCTTTGATCATGTGGGTTTCGCCGAAGAGCGCGGCGCCGACGTTGTCTTCTTCCAAATTGAGTGCGATGCCGAAAATATTGTGGGGAAATTCCAACAGCTCGCCGGCGGCGACTTTGTCGAGGCCGTGAATGCGCGCGATACCGTCGCCGGTGGAAAGCACCGAGCCGACTTCCTGGATCTCAACCGTCTTTTCGTAGTCGCGGATTTGTTCTTTAATAATCCGGCTGATTTCCGCTGTTCCGATATCCATCGTTGACTCCTTAATAACCGCGCGCCACGCGCTGTTTCATCTTCTCGAGCTGGGTGCGAATGCTACCGTCGTAAACTTTTCCTGCCAGTTCGACGGTCATGCCGCCGAGCAGAGTCGGATCGACTTCCTGTTGCAAGACTACTTGTTTGCCCGACAACCCACGCAGCTGCTCGCGCACTCGGTCGATCAGCGCTGGCGCCAATGCACTGGCGCTGACCACTTTCGCTTCGACCTGCCCCTTGGCTTCGTTCAGTAAACGCCGATAGCAGCTTGCGATCCCAGGCAGATGCTTGAGCCGGTCCCGTTCCAGCAAGAGGGACAAGAAATGAATCGTCAGCACCGAAAGCTGCTGGTGATTGGCGACTTGAATAAGAACTCGTTTGCGGGTCGGCACATCGAAGGCGGGATTGGTGAGCACCATGCGCAAATCCGAGCCGTCGTAGGCGGTAAAAAACTCATCGACTTCTCGACCGACCGCTTCTTCCTGACCGGCCTCGCGCGCCAATTGAAACAGCGCCTTGGTATATCGCCTTGCTAGGCTGCCTTCGATCATCGCGTTGATCCGATATTTTGAATAAATTCTTGCGCTAACCGGTCCTGATCCGCCGCCGAAAGATGCCGTTGCACCAGCACGCGCGCCGCCGCCTCTGCTTGATTAGCGATCTCCTGGCGTAGCTGCTGGCGGGCGATTTTCACCTCTTGGTCGGCGAGAAACTGCGTGTCTTCCTTGATTTTTACCGCTAGCGTTTGAGCTTCGCCCACAAGCCGAGTTTTTTCGCGCTCGCCCTCATTGCGGAGCGTCTCTTGCATGGTCTGAATCTCATTATCCAAACCGGCAATTTTGCCCCGGTACTCGCTGACGAACGCTTCAGCCTGCTGTTTCTTCGCCGAAGCCTGCGCGATAGTCGAAACGACTTCCTCCCGGCGCGTTCTCAAGAAATCACGAACCAGAGGAAGGGCAAGCTTCACTAGTATGAATGCGTAGATGAGGAAATTGCCGAGCGGAAACCAAATGTCATTGATTGACGGCCCGTGGTGCTCAGCGCCATGACCGCCCGCTTCCGAAGCCCAAAGCTGCGCCGTGATCAAAAGATCGACAATACTCATGGCGCTCACCCGACCGTCCTCCCCAATACCTTGGCAACCATCGCACCGGCCACGTTGCTCACTTCAGCCGCAGCGAGTCGGCGCTCTTGCTCGAGGGTGCTCGCCACTTCGTTACGAACCCGTTCCAATGTGGCTGCGGCCTCGTCGCGCGCCTGGCTTAAGATTTTTTCGCGTTGTTGGCGGCCGTCTTGGACGATGGCATCTTTTGCTGCATAGCCGACAGCCTGGGCTTGGCCGATTTTCTCTTCGTACTGTGCCTTTAGCCGCGCGCCTTCATGTTCCAAGTCGCTCGAATCATGTTCGGCACCGGTGGTTTTTAGCTCGCGTTCGTTGAGAAGATGGAGGTAAGGCTGGAACAAAATTTTATTGAGAATCACCCAGAGGATCAGAAATAGGATCATCTGATAAACGATGCTGAAATCTAAGTGAATCATTCGTCCGTTTCCGACTCCAACTACACTTTCGTTACGGCGGCATCCGCCCGGGTAGAGCACAACCCAAGGCCTAAATATGGAAAAACCTACCTTCGATGATGAACGTAGGATCTCGGGATGGAATGAACGGCGAACCGAAGTCTAAGTTCGAGAATCAGCTATTAGCTTTGGCGCTTTGAGCCACTGGCGCTTTGTCCGCTACCACGCTCTGCGAGCCTGAGACTCCACCTTGTTGCTTGGCCACTCCCATGGAGCAGTCACCGTCAAACACCACACCCTCAGCGATGATCAGCCTGGGGGTATCTATGTTGCCAATCAATCGAGCCGGCGCTACCAACTCGACCTTATCTTTAGCGCTCACATCGCCTTCTACCTTGCCATGAATCACCACGGCCTGGCAGGTAATTTTGGCTTTGACCTCGGCGCCCGGACCGATAGTTAACGTCCCCTGACAGTGAATTTCGCCGTCGACGGTGCCGTCGATACGCGCTGGGCCCTGAAAACTCAATTGGCCGCTGACGCGGCTCCCTTTATATAGATAACCGACCAAACCAGCGGTAGAAGACGGCGGTTCGGCTACTTTGGGAGCGGGCTTAGGCGGCGCGGGAGTTGCAGCCACCGGAGCTGGCTCAGGTACTGCTGACTTCGGCGTCTCCGGAGTTTTCTCAGGTGTTGCGTCCGGCCCTTTTTTTTCTCCAGCGCTTCGATCAAACCAAGCCATAGGATGATGCCCTCCCTGTTTGGGCAAAGTTTCCTATACCATCCGAGAATCTCATTGTCAAAACACTGGATCGAAAAGCACCGCACTGAATTTCACTGAAGGTTTACGCCGCCGAAAAGTAGCGGCTAATCGGCCTGGAGCGCCACTTTCTGACGATCTAGCTTGACCGACCGGAATAGTTTGTTTAGCTTAAGCGTCAATTCCATGCGATGTCGTTTCCTGCCCTATTTCGCGATAATCAGTTTTTATCGCTGATTGGCGAATTGCTACGGCGCAAAGGTACTCCGTGTCCCCGCGCTCGGTGAGGACGGCGTCGATGGCGTTGAATACGCAAACCGAATATAGACCTGCGCTTCATCAATGAAATCATGGCTGAATTAGCTCAGAAATAATTATCAGGAGGCACCAGTGAAAAAACTATTAATCGTCGCAGCGCTGTACGCAGTCTTTGGGCTCGGCGCAAATGCCAACGGCCAAGAAAAAAAGGGGCCGCTTTACGCCACGCTCAAAACCAGCATGGGCGATATCGTCATCCAGCTATTCGACGAAAAAGCTCCCAAGACCGTGGCGAATTTCGTCGGTCTCGCCAGCGGCACCAAGGAGTGGACCGATTCAAAAACCGGCGAGAAAGTAAAAAAGCCGCTTTACAACGGCACGATTTTTCATCGCGTCATACCCGGCTTCATGATTCAAGGCGGCGATCCCTTGGGTAACGGTACAGGCGGACCCGGCTACCGTTTCGAGGATGAATTTCATGCCGATTTACGCCACACCAAAGGCGGCATACTGTCAATGGCCAACGCCGGCCCAAACACTAACGGTAGCCAGTTCTTCATCACGCTAGCGCCGACGCTGCACCTCGACAACCGCCATAGCGTCTTCGGCGAAGTGGTCAAAGGCCAAGACGTCATCGTCGCCATCGGCAACACCGCCCGCGATGCCCGCGACCGGCCGACCAAGGACGTGGTGCTGAAGGAAGTCGTGATCAGCCGCGGCAGTTTCTGAGTTTCGCCACGACGATTAACTAGAAGCTCATAGCAGCAGGATTATTCAATGAGTCCAGGCCGAGATCATTCCAAATCATAGGGCACGCCGGCCTGCTCGCTGACTTCTCGCAATCCCTTGAGCACGGAACTGTGCAGCGGAATGCCGCGCTCTGATCGTTCCTCGGCGGTCTCAAACTCGATCTCGCCAGCCACGTAGACTCGGCTTTCTCCTTCAACTGGCGGCGTGGATTTCAATTCGCGAATCAGCCGGTCCATGTCAGCTTTGAATTCCGCCGTTGGTCGAAACGTGGCCGGATCGATGGCGCCGAAAAAATGACCGCGCGGTTCCTGGTTGGCATTGAGCGCCGTGATCGTGCCGCTGAGCACGCCGCAGAGGATCTCGACGAGAATTCCCAGACCATAACCTTTGTGGCTGCCGCTCTCGCGCGAACCGCCGAGCGGCAACAAACGGCGCGCTTGCTGCGCCACCTTTGGATCCGTCGTCGGTTCGGCATTCTCGTTCAATGCCCACCCGGTGGGAATCGATTTGCCGAGGCGAACGGCTAATTCTAATTTGCCGGCTGCTGCCGTGTTCGTCGCCATGTCGAGGACAAACGGCCGCTCGTCCTTCGCCGGCACGGCGAAACAGATCGGATTGGTGCCAAAGCGCGCGTCGCGGCCGAAGGTCGGCACCACTTGCCGGCTCGCGTTGGTCATGGCGATGCCGATCATGTCGTGCGGCAAGGCCAGCATCGAATAATACGCCGACATGCCGTAGTGACGGCTGTTGCGCACGCCGACGATCCCGACGCCCGACTCTTTGGCTTTGGCAATCGCCATCGCCATCGCTCGGTGGCCGGCAACCATGCCCATACCGTTGTCGGCATCAAGCAGCGCCGTCGAAGCGCTCTCCGTGACGACGCGAATATTCGGCTTGGCCGTCATCGCACCATCTCTCAGCCACTTGACGTACCAGGCATGCGGATTGAATCGAATCACGCCGTGGGTATCGACGCCGCGCAGGTCAGAAGCGACTAAAACATTCGCCGCGACCTCGGCATCGCTCGCCGGCACGCCAAGTTTTTCAAACGAACGGCTTACAAAACGAAGCAGTTTTTCATGATTGATGCGGGTCATGCCCGTAGCATCCGTCACCATGGCTTGTTACCTCTCAAACTTGAGCAGAGACAGCCTACGTAATGAGCATGTCAGCCCATATCACTAGCATACCGATTCGTGCAAATTTGCTGCTGCGGATCATGATCGCAGTCACTAGTAATGAAGTTTTCACACCTTAGCAACGGCACAATTCGATTTCCACTGGGACCGACAACGCGGCATTGGCATTGCTTATTACCGACGCGATGTCATAGAAGCGGAGGGATGGAAAACTCCATGTTAATGATCGGTCTATCGATAATTTTCGCCATCGTGCTCGTCGGCCCGTTCCTTAACAAAAAGATCGAGGCCAATCTTGAAGCGTTCTTGTTTGTCATGGGTGTAGTGAGCGCGACGCTATCGAGCGCGTGGAGCGCCGAAGTCTTTCACGAAGGTTTGATTGCGCCGATCAACATCACCCTTGCCGTACTCGGCGCTGGTGTTTTGTTTCACTACCTGCGCCCATATATTGATCACGCCATGCGACGCGTGCTAATCACCGTGCCTCTATCTGTGATCGTGTGTTCGGGAATAGTCGTCTTGGGGCTGGCTTCAAGCATGATATCCGCGATCATCGCGGCACTGCTACTCGTCGAATTCATTACCGTCCTGCCGCTGCATCGTCACGCCGAAGTCAATCTTACGATCATCGCCTGCTTCGCTATCGGCCTGGGTGCCGCGCTGACGCCCTTGGGTGAGCCGCTTTCGACCATCGTGGTCTCGAAGCTGAGCGGAGCGCCCTATCACGCCGACTTTTTCTATTTAGCAAAGCTATTGGGATTCTATATCGTCCCGAGCGTCATCATTTTGGGAGTTGTGGCGATTTTTCTGATCCACGAAAAACCCAAGGACAAGGAAGCGTCGTTGGCCGCGGAGGACAAGGCCGAGACGTTGAGCACGGTCTTTGTCAGGGCAGGAAAAGTTTATATTTTCGTGATGGCGCTGATTTTTCTTGGCGCCGGCTTCAAACCGCTGATCGACGCTTACGTGATTCAGTTGCCATCTCAAGTTCTGTTTTGGGTAAACATGATCTCAGCCGTGCTCGACAACGCGACTTTGGCTGCCGCCGAAATCGGACCAACCTTGACCGAAGGACAAATCAAGAGCGCACTGTACGGCTTACTCATCGCCGGCGGCATGCTGATCCCAGGAAACATTCCCAACATCATCGCCGCCCACTCACTGCATATTAAAAGCACCGAGTGGGCCAAGCTTGGCATACCGCTGGGTTTAGTGATGATGGCCCTAACGGCAACGTTGTTGTGGGTCGGTTTTGTTTGAAGCGTATGAATTGGTTCGGGTCACGTAGACGTAGGCTCCCGTGCATCCGCAAGCGAACGCAGGAGATTGATGACCTCGGTGACGTTGCGAATGTTAAATTGCGCGTGGGTGCCGGTGACGCCGACTCGGATTGAGATTGCCGATGGCGGCAGGACTTTGAAAAGATCCTCATCGGTGGTGTCATCGCCGATGGCAAGAATGAAATCGTACGCACCACTGCCCAGCCAAAAACTGGCGGAGCTTCCCTTGTCGACGCCTGCGCGCCGTATTTCCACAACCTTGCTTCCCTGAACGATCTGCAAATCAGTTTTCGCGGTTAGATTGAGCAGGTGGTCAACCAGTTCCGAGGCGCGTAACTGAGCTTGTTCGGGGTCAGCCAAACGATAATGCCACGCCACGGACTCCTCTTTTTCTTCAACAAAACTACCGGGCAATCGGTCGGCAAAGATTTCTAGGACATTCAGCAACGCGGACTTCCACTCAGTTTGCGGCGTTTTGGCCCGTTGCCATGATTGTCCCGATGGTCGGAGCCACGCCCCATGCTCAGCGACCAAACCGAGGTTAAGATCACCAAACCATTCCTCGAGCGTTCGCCGGTCCCGTCCACTCGTAATGATCACGGAATTCTTGCGATCCTCGGCGAGCCGACGTAGTAAAGCGATCAGCTCGCCGTCGGGCTTAGCCATCACTGGATGGCGAACCAGCGCTGTGAGCGTGCCATCGAAGTCGAGAAACACCAGGCGGCACGAACTTGCGTTATACCGAGCCAGAGTTTCTTGCTTCGCCGACGACGACAGCAGCTTGGACTCAACCCGACTCTGCAATTCCTTCATGCCCAGAAGCGTGCTCAGAAAATCATCGGCCCAGCGCATGACGTTATAACGGCGCAAGCGGCGTTGCATCAGGCGATTGCGTTTTTGTTGCTCGTCCGTCGAGGTCTCCAGCGCATCTTTCAAGGCCGCGGCCATTTCCACTCGGTTATTAGGATTGACAATAATCGCTTCGGGCAATTCCTTGGCGGAGCCGGCCATTTCGCTCAGTACAAGCATCCCCGTGCCATCAGTGCGCGACGCCAAATACTCTTTGGCGACCAGATTCATACCGTCCCGCAACGGCGTCACCAAGCAAACCTCGCTGACGGAGTAGAGCGCGACCAACGAGTTAAACGGCACGTGGCGGTACTGATAGACCACCGGCGTCCATCCCACCCGGCCGAAACGGCCGTTGATCTTGCCGACCAGTTCTTCAAGCTGCCGCTTCATCAAGTCGTATTGCACGACACCGATACGTGACGGCACCACCACCATTAAGAGCGCCACCTTGCCGTGGTATTCCGGATTGGATTCCAAAAATAGCTCGTAACCCTCCAATCGGTTCGATATGCCTTTGGAGTAATCGAGCCGATCCACCGACAAAATCAGCTTGAGACCGCTGAGCGTTTCCCTTAGTTCCCTCGCCTCACGTTCGGTCTCGGGTTCGACGGCGGCGGCGGCAAATTTTTCAAAATCGATACCCATCGGGAAGGTTTCGACCTTGACGACATGATCCGGCGCGGAAACTTGTCCAAGTCGATGCTCATGGCCGAGAATGCGCAATACCGATTGCAAAAAGTGATGCGTATATTCGTAAGTGTGAAAACCGATCAAGTCCGCGCCTAGTAAGCCTTCGAGGATTTCCCGGCGCCACTCGCCCGGCAGTAAGCGAAATACCTCAAAGGACGGAAACGGAATATGTAAGAAAAAGCCGACGGGTATTTGCGGATGGCTCGCCTTCAACAGCCGCGGCAGCAACATTAGATGATAGTCATGCACCCAAACCACATCATCCGGTCTGAGGATTGACTTTAAGGCGTCAGCGAAAAGTTGATTGATCTGCTTGTAATGATCCCAAGAGCTCGGCTGATAGAGCACATAGGAAGGAAAATAATGAAACAGCGGCCAGATCGTCGCGTTGCAAAAACCCAGATAGAATTGCTCCATCTGTTCGTCGGAAAGAAACACGGGAAATGACTGAAACCGGTCCAGCGCTTCACGCATCAAATTGTCGCGCATGTCGGCTTCTATACTGCTCCCCGGCCACCCCACCCAGAGGTGGGTAGACGGTGTGGCGGTGAGTTGCTTGCGCGACTCGCGGACCGAGGCCAAACCGGTGACCAATCCGCCGGCGCTCGGATGGAACAAGATGCGGTCGCCTTCGCAAGTGACGTTAAAGGGCAAGCGGTTGGAAACGATGACCAACCTTCGCCCAGCTAAGTCCGCCGCCAGCGTGCGCGCTTGATCGGAACTTTCGATCATAGGTAAACGACTTCTCCTTACTCGAAAAGCCGGAAAAAGTGGAACGCTTGCATAAACGCCATTCTCGCGTGAGCTAAACTCTGGGAATTAGATCGCTTCTATCTCAAGTGCTATCAAGTCAACGCAAACCTCTCAATATGGCTGTGTCGATAAAACCAACCTAGCCGATCGCACAACTCCGCCGCTGTTTTGGAGGGAAACAAATTTTAATCTAGCGAAGAAAGATGCGCAACGGTAATCGGATTTCGTTCCGTCGCCAGGGTCTGAGATCGCGGTGACGGCCAGCTTGAGTGTTGGCACTTCACACTGCGCAGGTTGTTAGCTTTTAAGACATACATGGCGTTTCAATCCTTAACTGCCGTGCGATTTCAGCAGCTCTTTGAACTGCTTTTGCAGTTTGCTCAGCTTGGGCGGAATCATGTACTGGCAGTAGGACTGAAACGGATTATTGGCGTAGAACTTTTGATGGTAGCCTTCGGCTGGATAGAATTCGGTGAGCGGCTCCAAGGTTGTCACAATGGAGTTCTTAAAGCTCTTGGCCTCGTCCAATTCTTTGATGAACGCCGCGGCTTCTTCCCTTTGCTTATCATCGGCGTAGAAAATCGCCGAGCGATACTGCGTACCGACATCGTTGCCCTGGCGATTCAATGTCGTCGGGTCATGGGTGGCGAAGAAAACCGTCATCAGATCGCGGAAAGAGACTTGCGCCGGATCGAATTCAATTTTAATCACTTCGGCATGGCCGGTGTTGCCCATGCAGACCTGCTCGTAAGTGGGATTTTTGTTTTTGCCGCCGGTGTAGCCCGAGACGACGGAATGAACGCCGCGCAGCTCATCGAACACCGCTTCGGTGCACCAGAAACAACCGCCGCCGAAAACCGCGATTTGATTATTATCATTGCTCATTTCGCCCCCAGTTCTTAATTGGCCTCGCACTGAAGTGCCAAGTAGATAATCGTCATCATGCCGCGATCTTCGCTTGTGAACGGACCAAGTTCAAGACTTCCGCAGATTAGAGATTACGTCGGGATAGAAAGTTAAGTGTGCTCGGACGCGTTGGAATGATCAGGATTCTGCCGCTTCCTTGACGCTGCCGCGCCGGAGCTGCAAATGAACTTCGCAAGCCGTTTGCTGGGTTACTGTTTGCCTCGCGCCATGGCCTTTTCAACGAAACTAAAATTAAAAACCTGGCTTGGCGGCACATCTTTGGTCACGCCCAAACTCTTCTTGGTAAAATCAATCGCGCCGCGCATCCAGGTGTCATCTAAAACTCCGACCGTATTCAACCGGCTGGCGTGGAGATCGTACACCTCGGCGGCGAGCGCCGGGTCTTTGATACCGATATAGCTGATTACTAGTTCGATCGCCTCGGCGCGATTCTGCGCGTAGTAATTGAGGCCGCGCTGACTGGCGCGAATAAAGCTCAGCACTTCGCTCGGATTGTTTCTAATTTTTTCCTCCGTCGTACCGATACCGCCGGATGGATAGTGGCTCATGTAGTCGCCGGCGTAGGCGAGCTTGTTAAAGCCTTCGCGCCTGAGTATCAGCGGACGAGGCGGCGTGAAGAGGCAGGCGGCGATGCGCCCGGTCTTGAGCGCGAGCATCATTTCTTCCGGTGTGCCGATGACCAACAGATCGACATCTTTGTGGGGCGTCAGGCCGTGTTGCGAAAGAATCGTTTGAGTCAGAAGATCGACTGCGCCGCCGCGTGAGGAAATTCCCACCGACCTGCCCTTGAGTTGCTGGATCGATTTTATTTCCGGCAGCGCAACCAGATCGAACTGCGGCCGTGAGGAGACGACGAGAACGAGTTTCACGCCGATGCCGCGCATGGCGGCGGCGATGACCGCGCCGGCGGCCGAAGCGTAGTCGACCGAACCGCCGACTAACGCGGGAATGCCGATGGCGCCGCGGATGACGATCATCTCAACGTCGAGGCCTTCGTCGCGATAGAAACCTTTGAGTTGAGCCATCTTGTAGGCGATCTCGGTGACCGAGATCGAGCTTACCGAGAAGCGAATCTTTTTTAACTGCCCAAACGCCTGCGACGAGCTGACAAGGAGCAAAAATAGTGTCAGCGCAGTGTGGATTGTTTTAATCATACCTTTGCTCCCCGGTGAGCCCGACCCTAGCAAAAGGTCTGAACCGGGGTCAAACTTATTGCCCATGTCAGCATCGATTTGCGCGTTTGCTTGCTTGACAAGACAATCGCCCCTGCCCTAGAACAACAGCGAGTCAGCCAGGAAGGGAGAAATCAGATGCACGCCAAAATCAGGCACGTCGCTCTTTTCACCGAGAAATACGAACGGATGTTGAAGTTCTATCAGACCGTCTTCGGAATGAAGCAGATCACCACGCGATTAGCCGACGAGACCGGCCAGCAGAATGCCGAACGTGGCCATATCAGCGACGGCACCATCGGTTACGCCCTGCTGGCCAAGCGCCCCGGCAACAACCAAGGGCTCGACCACTTCGGTTTTGAAGTCGACGACGTAAAGGAAGCGATCGATCGACTCAAACGGCACTATCCGGACACTCTCGTCGCCAGCGCGCTCGATTTTGTCCCCTTCGCCGGCTTCCGCTCGCATGATCCCGCCGGCACTCAGTTCGATCTGTCGCAGAAAAGTCTCGACAACGTGCGCGAAGGCTATACCGAAGACGGCTGGGAACAGCCGCGCTGGATCAATCATGTGTCGATTCGCGCGCGCCGGCCCGAGGTAGTGGCCGAATTTTACACCAAAGTCTTCGAGCTCAAAGGTCTCGAAGAATTCTCCAAGGACGAAGGGATATCGCTCACCGACGGCAAGGTTCGGCTGCTGATTCGCCCGTGCAATGAGAATCTGTACAGAGGCATGCGCCAAGGCCTCGATCACATCGGCTTCAAAGTGGAGAATTTGGCGCAGGCCAAACAAGACTTGGAGGACGTGGGGATCAATTTGCCGCAATCGGCGCCGCAAAAACTCGGACTGGGCAAGTCAGGCATGCTCGTCGAACAAGACCTGCAAGGCTGCCCCATCGGTAAACATGCCTTTGCCGATCCGGACGGCGTGTTGATGGATTTGACGGATTGAGCTACCAAGCGATGAGCAGCAATGCCTTCGCGTGCTCGTCGCAAATCTCTCACATCAAGCCGTCATTGTAATTGCTCTTGGGCACGAAATTAAAAAAGTGCCCGGAGCCGTCGACGATGCGCTGCGAGTGCGGTGTCCCCGCCGGGATGTTAACGCCGACCGGGCTTTCCACGACCACTCTCTCGTCACGAATCTGAAATTCGATCTTCAACCCGGTCAGCTCCGGCCCGGTGCCGATGGCGATATGCTGCGTGTCGCAGTTATGCCTGTGCATGTCGACGTAATTGGCTTGTGACGGCTGCACATTCTGCACGCTGCGCACGACGGTGTAAAATTCCGCCTCGGGCTTGAGCCTGCCGTCGACAAACACATAGCGCACGCCGGGCGCGGCGTCGGTGTGGTATTTTATTTCAGTCGTAGGGCGCACGTCGGGATGAAAAATGTAACTGGCATACTTGGCAAAGTCGCGCTCGCCTTTGGCGAGATCGAACGGTTTGTCTTCATGGGTGTAGCCGCGATTGCGAAACAGCACCGTCACCGTGCCGGCGCCTTGGGTGACTTTGTACTCATGAACCGCGCCGGTGGGAATGTAGACACAAGCAGGTGAAACGATCTTGTGCACTTTGCCTTCAAAAATAATTTGCCCTTCCAAACCGGTCAGATCGCCATGGTTGCCGATAAAATAGTAAAACTCGTCGGTGTTATGGCAATGCGGCACTTGATAATCCGGCACCGGCGACGGCAAGTCCTTGGCTTCGTGGATCGCGACGTAGATGTCGGCGTCGGGATGCGAATCGCGATTAATGAAAACATGGCGCTTCACCGGCAGCGCGCTCAACTGGCGTAGCGGCCGTTTCTCTTCATGCTTGCCGCCGAGCACTCCGGGCCGAGCTTTTACGATAAAGTTGCTGAGACTCATATGCGCTCCCTATTCATTGCCCATTGCCTTCCTAAGACTCGCCCATGACCTTTTTCATCCGTTCGACGATATCGGCCGGCTGCTGGATCACTTCCTTGGCCAACGCCTCGAGCCGCTCGCCGCTCACCGGCGCGATTTCCCATTGCCGTTTTTTCGCCTCGGCGATGAATTCGGAATCCTTGAGCATATTCAAATAAGCATCGCGCAAAATTTTAACCCGATCGGGCGGGATTCCCGGCGTCGCCAAGATCGGCCGGCCAAACGCGCCGGGGCCGAGCACGACGCGGGCTAGACGTTTCTTCGCATCGATACCCTTGTCGCCTTTCTCTTGATCCATCAATTCCCAGATGGTCGGCGTGTCGGGAATCCGGTGATTGCGCTTATCACCCGTCTGGACGAGAAATCTGACAAAACCATTTTTCGCCCAAGTTTTTCCCGGCTCGCGGCCGAAAAACGCGCTGATCGTCGTGCCGCGGCAGTGAATCTCGTTTTTCTCGACGGCGACGTCTATGTCCGCCGCGCCGGGATAACCTGTAACCATATTAATCTTCACGCCGAAGATTTCTTCCAACAACTTGGGTATGTAGAATCCGGTGCTGCCGACGCCCGAAGCGCCGCAGCGTGGCGCTTCAGTCGCCTTACGCAAGTCGAGCAGCGTCTTGTACGGCTGGTCCGAGCGGAGGAAAAACAGCTCGTCGTTTTCCTCCGGCGTGCCGATCCAGGTGAACTTCGCCCAGTCGAACTGAGCTTCCTTACGGCCAAGCAGCTGGGCGAAATAGATCGGCGCGGTGACGGCGCCGAGGGTGAGCCCGTCCGGTTTGGCGACGCTGTAAACATAATTCGCCGCGGTCATCGAACCCCCGCCAGGCATATTTTGCACGATGATGTCCGGCTTACCCGAAATCTGTTTCGGCAGGTGTTGCGCCACCACGCGCGCATAAAGATCGCTGGCCGCTCCGGCGGAAGCGCCGACGACGATCCTCATCTGTTTGCCTTTGAAAAAGTCGCTCTGCGCCTCGGCGCTCGCAACATGAATGAGAATGAAAAAAATTAACATGAACAAATTGCCCATTTTGATTATCTCCGCTCGCGCTTGGACGCGTACTTCGTTTCGAACTTAGTCAACTCAGTCATACCCGTCGCATCCCATGGCAACTTCGCGCCGCCGGTAAAAGGTGTGTCCGGATGCGACTGAATGAACGCATCCCAAGCGCGCATGTCGCTCTTTTTGAACTCTTGAAAAAAAGACCAGGCGGAAACTTTCAACACCTGGTCGGGTAAAAATGTATACCAAGCCGCGTTGAGCCTGAGCGCTCTATGTTCGGCCAATGTCAACGCGCGCGGCAACTGCCCTTTCATCGCCGAGAACGGACCTTTGACAACTTTACGCGCGCGCTTGATCTCAGCGACGGAATGGGGCGACTCGAACTGCACCCAGTCGGCGCTGGCCGTCGGTTTCATAGAGGCGTAAGCGTTTGAGCAGCTCAGCCATGCCGCCGTTAATCGCATTACGCGCGTAGCACTGCGCCATGATGACGAAGTCGCCATCGATTTCATTCTTGGCGTCCACCGCGACGCGATATCGAATCACGGCGTCGTCACGGGAAATGATCGATATTCCCGCCGAACCCGTGCGCCGTTTCTGATCGAGCGGCTGGTCGTCGAGACGCAGTCCGGCGAGGCCGGCCTCGATGCATTCCCGAACCAGGCGACGCACCGCCATGATGCCGCCGTGGCCGGTATCACCGTCGAGGATGACCGGAATCTTCACGCTCCTAGCGATCCACTTGGCGAATTCCACACACTCGGTCATTGAGAGAATGCCGAGATCCGGCTGACCGGTGTAGTTGCCGCCGGTGATGCTGGTGCCGACGAAGCAGGCTTCGACGCCATTGGCTTCCATGATTTTGGCATGAAACGCGTTAGGCGCGCCGAGCACGGCGAGAACTTTGTTCTTGCGGCGAAGTAGTTGCCGTAGTTTGGTTGAAGGCTTCATGCCGAATAGCGCCGGTAGTATTTCACGGGGTTGTCCCAAAAGATTTTTCGCTTGTCGTCTTCCTTGAGCTTCCAGCCGAGCACGGTTTCGACGGCGACTGGAAACCAACTTTCGCCGTGCGGATAATCGGAGCCAAACATGAGAATGTCCGGGCCGAGCAGATCGATAACGCTCTGGGTAATCGCTTCGCCTTCGGAGACTTCGATGCTCTGAAAGTAGCGTCCGCCGGTGACGTAGCCGCGAATGGTTTCTTTGAGCGCCGGCAGCGCCTCCGGACAAAGCTTGGTGTGTTCTTCGAGCCGATTGACCCATGCCGGCAACCAGCCATGGCCCGCTTCCAAAGTACCGACGCGAATATTCGGATAGCGGTCCATAATGCCGGCGCCGATGATCGATGCCATGTTGCGCTGGCCGCACCAGGGATGGGCCGCCGATCTTTGCAGCCAAAGATTGTCCCAGGAATCCAAACCGCCGGGAGCGTAGGGCGGCATGACGGTAAATGTGTGCAGCGCAATCGACAGATCGTAGTCTGCCGCTGCTTGCCAGATCGGCTCCAAGTCTGGATGATCCAGTGGAAACTGATAAGGCGCATAGACGAAAACGGCGAGCGGCCAATTTTCTTGGGCACAACGGTGCAACTCTTCCAGTGAAGCCGCGACGTTTCGCGCGCCGATGGCGATTACGCCTTTCAGCCGGCTCGGAAAAGCCGCGCAGTAATCCGCCATCCAGCGGTGATAGGCTTCATACACAGCGGTTTCCAGCTCAATATCATCGATCGTCGTCCAGCAGCCGAACCAACCGGAGGGCAGCATCAAGTTCACATCGATGCCTTCAATCTCCATGTCCGAGATGCGCACCGCGGCGTCGCGCTCGCAGAGTGGGTTAGGCTTGCCATGCTGGTGGCGCTTGTAACCGCTCATATATTCCGTGCTCTCGGGCGCGCCGTCGCCGGCGAGTCCTAACCGGCGCTTGTAACTGCGCTCCCCCATTAAATAGGTTACCGCGCCGTCCTTGTTGCGCGCTTGGTATTTTTCAAACTGCGCCAACTTTTCCCGCGCCGCCGCCGCCATGTACGGCATTAATAAGTCGGCATCCGGCCTGACATGAGTGTCAGCATCGAAGATTTTAAAACCATTGCGTGCCATCTTATCTCCCTTGTTGTGTTTCCATTATCACAGCCGTCATGACGAACGCTAGCAGCAAGGTTGCTATCTATCAGTCTCATTCAACGGCGCGAATTGTTGACTTCGATCTATGAACATGATTTTTCTCTTAGGTCTCACAGAAGATTTGAGGAGGACCCTTATGAAGATGTTAATTGCCGGTGAGCAGGTCGATTCCGAAAGCGGCCAAACCACCGAAGTCCGCAATCCGGCCACCGGAGAACTGGTCGACAGCGTCCCCAAAGGCACCATCAATGACATCCGCCGCGCCATCGACGCCGCCCAAGGCGCGTTAAAAAAATGGTCCACCATGGCGCCATCGAAGCGCGGCGCGGTTTTGTTGGCCGCCGGCCACACGATTCTGCAACAGGAAAAAGAGCTCGCCACCTTGCTGACCAAAGAACAGGGCAAGCCAATGCGCGAGTCGATTTTGGAAATCCGCCGCTTCGTGCACACGCTCGATCACTACGGGGGCATGGCCAAAACCATGCGCACCAGCGCGGTCATGCTCGACACAGGGAGACACGGTCTCGTCCTGCGTAAACCGCTCGGGGTTTGCGGCTCCATCGTGCCGTGGAATTTTCCGGTTTCACTGATGGGCAACAAGCTCGGTCCAGCGCTGCTGGCGGGAAATTGCGTGGTGGTTAAACCCGCGGGCACGACACCGCTTACCGATCTGCGCACCTGTGAGATCATCGATAAAGCGATCCAAGACGCTGGAGGACCGAAAGGCGTATTAAATGTCGTCTCCGGTCCCGGCAGCGTGGTCGGCGAGGAATTACTCGTCAATCCAACCGTGAGAAAAATCGGCTTCACCGGCGCCACCGACACTGGCCGGCGAGTCATGCAGTCCGCGGCGAAGGATTTCAAGCATGTGACGTTGGAACTCGGTGGTAGCGATCCGATGATTGTCTGCGACGACGCCGATATCGATCGCGCCGTCAGCGCCGCCTCAGTGGGCCGCTTTTTCAATTGCGGCCAAGCTTGCTTGGCGGTCAAGCGGCTCTATCTGTTCGACAGCATCGCCGATGACTTTATCGTCAAGCTCGCCGAGAAAGCCAAGAAGATCAGCATCGGCAACGGCCTCAAGGCCGGTGTGCTGATGGGTCCATTGCATACTAAGGAACAGCGCCAGGAAGTCGAAGAGCAGGTCGAAGACGCGGTCAAACGTGGTGGCAAACTCGTCTTCGGCGGCCAACGGCCCAAAGGCGATGAGTACGACAAAGGGTACTACTTGCAACCGACCATAGTCGCTGACGTCGACCCCGCTTCGCGCATGATCCAGGAAGAAGTGTTCGGTCCGGCGCTGCCAATCGTCCGCGTAAAGACCCTGGACCAAGCCATCGAGCACGCCAATAGCTCAATCTTCGGTCTCGGCTCGTCGATCTGGACGCGCGATATCAACCGCGCCATGTACGGCGCGGAGAACATCGAAGCTGGTTATACTTGGGTCAACTCGGCGCAGATTATTTACGACGAGCTACCCTTCGGCGGCGTCAAGCAGAGCGGTCTGGGCAAAGAACATGGCGACGAAGCGATCGAGCACTACACCGATTCGAAATCCGTCGTCATCGCCACGGATGTCGGGGGAGAAATTATCGGCGGGGAATAAGCCTTCGGCTATTCCAGATTACATGTGCGGATGAAAGTAGACCTTCCAGACATCTACAACGCCGCCACGACCTTCGTTGATGAAAACATCAAACAGGGTCGTGGCGGCAAGATCGCGATCTACTACCAAGATCAAAAGATCACCTACCAAGAAGTTTTCGAGAAGGTCAATCGAACCGGCAATGCACTGAAAGATCTCGGCATCGAGATCGAGCAGCGCGTGCTGGTAATTCTGCCCGACTCACCGGAATTCGCTTATAGCTTCTTCGGCGCGATCAAGATTGGCGCCGTCGCCGTGCCGACCAATCCTTGGATGTTCGCTAAGGATTACGAATACTTAATCAACGACAGCCGCGCCCGCGCCATCATCGTCCACGAAACAGCCTTGCCCGAGATCGAAAAGATCTGGGACAAGACGCCATTTTTGACACACGTCATCGTCGTCGGCACGCCGAAGGGCAAAGCGTTATCGTATGGAAACTTAATCGCCAAAGCCTCGGATAAGCTGGAAGCGGCGAAAACACTGAAAGACGATGTCTGCTTCTGGGGTTACACTTCAGGAAGCACGGGGAATCCCAAGGGCGCCGTGCATTTGCAGCACGACATGATCACCATCAGTGATCTGTTCGTCGAGCCGGTGTTGCACATGAACGAGAACGATCTCTGCTTCTCGGCGTCGAAAATGTTTTTTTCCTACGGCTTGGGTAATTCGCTCTACTTCCCATTTCGTTTCGGCGCGTCGACCGTGCTGTGGCCGGAAAAACCCGACCCGGAAAAGATTCTCCAGGTCATCGACAAGTACAAACCGACTTTCTTTTTCTCCGTCCCGACTCTCTTCGCCCGCTTCCTGCGGATCGAGAAGAAATACGACTTAAGTTCACTGCGCATTTGCCTTTCTTCCGGCGAACCGTTGCCGCCGGCGCTGTTTCACCAATGGAAAGAGCGCACCGGTTTGGAACTCCTCGACGTCGTCGGCTCCACCGAAGCGACCCATGACTTTCTCGCCAATCGCCCGGGCCGGGCGAAAGCCGGCAGCAGCGGTGAAGTGACCCCGGCGTTCGAAGCCAAGGTCGTCGACGACGACGGCCGCGAATTGCCCATCGGTGAAGTCGGCAGTTTGATGGTCAAAGGCGACGCCACCGCGCCGTATTATTGGAACAAGCACGAGCAAACCAAAAGAATGATGCAAGGCGAGTGGCTTAAGACCGGTGACACTTATTATCGCGACGCCGAAGGCTACTACTGGTACTGCGGTCGCTCCGACGACATGATGAAAGTCGGCGGCCTGTGGGTTTCCCCTATTGAAATTGAAAACACTTTAATGGAACACCCGGCAGTGCTGGAATCCGGCGTGGTGGCTGAGGAAGACGCCGACGGTTTGCTCAAGCCGAAAGCCTATATTCTGCTCAAGAGCGAATACAAAGCCAGTGATGAGCTCAAAGTCGAGTTACAAAGTCACGTCAAGAGTAAACTGCAACCGTACAAATATCCCCGCTGGGTCGAATTCGTCGATGACCTGCCGAAAACGGTAACGGGCAAGATCCAAAGATTCCGACTGCGAGCTAACAATAACTGAGGATCAAAGAACCGGAGTTAAAATGGCCGCCAGCATCAAAGAGCTCAAAGAAAATCTCGCTTATTCGTGCAACATACTCGCTCACGAAGGTCACTGGGACAACATCCTCGGCCATGTTTCGGTGCGAGTTCCGGGGCAGAACAAGATCCTCATGAAGCCGCATAGCTTCGGTTTCGAAGAAATCCGCCCGCAGCATATCATCGTGGTCGATATCGCGACGGGTAAAAAGACAGACGGTAAATACGAACGCCATTCCGAAGTCTTCATACACACCGAGATTATGAAAGCTCGCAAGGATGTGAACTGCGTAGTGCACTCGCATCCTCCCTATGCGACGGCTTTTGGCGCTTTAGGTCAAAAACTGCGCCCGATCAGCCACGAAGGGAATATTTTCTACGAAGGGCTGCCGACTTTCGACTACACGACAGCGCTCATTCGCACCCAGGAATTGGGTGTCGAAGTCGCCAAAAGCCTGGGCAAATACCGCGGCGTGCTGATGAAAAATCACGGTTCGACGGTGGTGGGTGAATCCATCGAAGTCGCCACCCTGTATGCAATTTTCTTAGAAAAAGCGGCGCGCATTCAGCTCATGGCCACCGCATCGGGCGATCCCTCCTGGACCAGCGATGCCGAAGCCGCCATCAAGTACGAGCAGATCTACACGCCGCACCGGTTGGAATCGATGTGGGAGTATTTCGTCCGCCGCGCGAAAAAGTTTCGCAAGTCGAATTGATAGCGGCGGCAATTTCGCGGAGCGCAAAGTATTTACGTAAGGGCTAATACCACCCGCTGACTCATTTCCCGCTTGTGGCTTTAAAAAATCCCTGCTTCTCCAACTCCGCGACGAAACGCATGTCCATAAAATCTTCCGGCTTAGCATTCTTCGCTGTTGGGTCAGTGGTGGCGACGTCGGCGATGACATTTTCGATCGCCTTCCGCGTGACATAGGGCGGGTATTCCAGATACTCGCGGAACTGATTGTAGGCGTCGTCCAAAATATCTTGCTCCTTCACTCGCAGATATTTCTGCATCATCCGCTGCGCCGCCGGCTTGTTGTTCTTAAAAATCTGTACGCCTTCGGCATAGGCGCGCACGACTCGCCGGACGATGTCTTCATTGGCTTTGATATAGCTGCGGCTCGCGCCGATCGCCACGGAGACGAACTCCGGTCCCTCTTTAGCGAGATTCATCAGTTCATTTAAGCCGGCTTTGCGCGCGCGGCTATTCGTCGGCGGCGAAACCACGCCGGCATCCACCTGACCGGCGATCAACGCGGTCAAGATATTCGGCACTTCTACCAGCGGCAGTATTTGATAGTCATTTTGCTTCAGCCCGGCAGAGTTTAGCGCGTAGAGCGCCGAGGTGTGCGTTGAAGAGCCGATACGGGTAATGCCGATCTTTTTCCCTCTCAAATCGGCGACTCGTTTGATTTCTGGTTTCGACATCAGGGAAAAAACCTGCCGGTTGGTGGCGCCAGCGACTAAAGCGATGTTAGCGCCCTTCAGATTCGCTTGGGTTAGGTTTGATCCGTCCATATACGAGAATGCGAGCTCGCCAGCGAGAATCGCCTGGATGCCGCGCGAGCTCGAAGAGATATGCAGCAACTCGACGTCCAAGCCGTTTTTCTTGAACAATCCTTCTTGCTGCGCCATGAACATGCCGCTTTGCGCGCCAGTGACGGCGGTCCAATTGATTCGCACTGGCGCCTGCGCCCATGTCTGCGCTGACAGTAGAAGCGTAACGAGGGTCACGGCGATTTTCGCAAAGGTCCATTGCATGGTCTATCCTCCGGCTTGAAAGTCGTTCAAAGGTAACAATTCGCGCTGCGAATTCAACCGTTTGGCATGACGTGGCAAGCATGCTAGATACGGCCCCATGAGCAAAAAAATTCATCTCACCTTGGCGGTCGGCGATTATGAAAGCATTCGTGCATTGAAAGAAGGCACGGTGAAAGCGGACGGCATCGAGCTCACCGTGATCACCGACATGACGTCTGACACTCGCCACTGGCGCATGCTGCGCAATCGCGAGTTCGACTGCGCCGAACTGTCGATGTCGAATTATCTGATGGCGAAATACACCGGCTTGCCCTTCGTGGCGATTCCGGTTTTTCTGCACCGCCGTTTTCGTCACGGTTTTGTTTTTTTAAACACCAGCAAAGGCATTACCAAACCGTCGGACCTAATCGGCCGCAAAGTCGGCCTGCGTAATTTTCAAGCGACGGCGAATCTATGGATTCGCGGCATCTTGGAACACGAGCACGGCGTGCCCCATCGAAGCTTGCATTGGCTCAAGCAAGACGATGAAGAAGTCGACTGGACGCCGCCCGCGGATTTGAAAATCCAGCGCATCCCAGCTGGTAATAGCATTGAAAAAATGCTGGTCGATGGCGAGATCGACGCGCTGATTCACCCGGAAATCATTGAGCCGATTCTTAAAAAGGATACCCGCGTCGCCCGGCTGTTTCCCAATTATCGCGACTTGGAAATGGATTACTTCAAACGCACCGGTATTTTCCCGATCATGCACACGACCGCGATCAAGCAGGAGATCGTCGACAAGTATCCCTGGGTGCCGATCAATTTGTATCAAGCCCTGGAAGCGTCGAAAATAGCGGCGTACAAGCGCATGGAAAACCCGCGCATCGTGCCGCTCGCCTGGTTCCGCTCATTCTTAGAAGAACAGGAAGAAGTGCTCGGCTCCGATCCTTGGGTTTACGGACTCGGCGAGGTCAATCGGCAGGCGCTCAATACCTTGATGCAGTATTCCCAGGAACAGGGGCTGATTGGGCGGAAAATCGCTCTCGACGAACTATTCATTAATACGGAGGCGCACTCGTAGTTATGAAAACCGCGATGCTTGCTAGCGTCAGTCTCGGAACCAGCGCGGCGCGGTCACGTCTGGATGGCTCGTCTTCGAGTTTTTCCAGATTGATCTTCATTATTGAATGGCGTAAATTTCCGATACCTAAAGAATGTGCCGCAGCTCACGGCAAGGAGGGATGATGTTTGGCAAAGGCGTTTTTCAAGAGGAAGAAAACTTGTTGCGCGATATCATTCGTAGCGTAGACAAGAGAATCGACTTTTCGGCAAAAGAGGGCGAAGGGACAAGGTTTACCGTTCATGTAAAACTCCGTAACCACGAAGGCGACGTCATGCTCGACCTCCAAGATCTCAAAGCGGCTAAGGCCGACATGATTAAGCGCCATCAAATTCGTCAAAAAATCAAAGCCCGTAGCGAGCATCTAGACAAGTCGCGTTATGGCGCCGATGTGCTCGGATTGAAGTCAGCAAAGCTTTTGCGCTTATCGCCAAAACTGGAGCCCATGGCACCGCGCGGTTTCGGTCGCGGCGGGCCGCGGCGGTGAGTTTCTGATTAGGTAGTTAGTCAATCTGGCAAGTTTTGACATGAGATTGTCATTGCCGTTATGGTAAAAGCGCAACTAATCCGTCAAGCATTAGCTCAACATGGTCAGCTGATCATGCCCGGCGTTTATGATGCGCTCAGCGCAAAAATCGCCGCTCGCGCCGGCTTTGAAGTTATCTTTATTACCGGCTATAGCCTGTCGGCAACCTTATTGGGCGAACCTGATTTTGGTTTGCTAACACAAACCGAAGTCGTGAGTGCCGCGCAGCGAATCTGCTCAGTGGTTGACCCACCAGTGATCGTCGATGCCGACACGGGTTACGGCAACGCGATTAACGTCATGCGCACCGTGCAAGATTTGATCCGCGCTGGTGCCGGCGGGATGTTCCTCGAAGATCAAGTGTGGCCCAAACGCTGTGGCCATATGAAGGGAAAACAAGTCATTCCCCTGGACGAGCAGTTAAAAAAAATTGGCGCCGCCGTAGAAGCCAAAGGTAATAATGATTTTTTCATCGTCGCGCGCACTGACTCACGGCAGGCTTTGGGACTGAGCGAAGCGATCAAACGTGGGCTCGCATTCAAAGCGGCTGGGGCCGACGCGGTGTTTATCGAAGCCCCTGAATCCAAGGAAGAAATGAGGGAGATTTCCAAACAGGTACCAGGGCCGCTGGTTGCGAATATGCTCGAACGCGGCGTTACGCCCCTGATGGCACCGAAAGAATTGAAAGAACTCGGCTTCGATCTAATCGTTTGGCCACTGGCGCCCCTTTACTCGGTTGCCAAGTCGCTAACCGATGTATACACGACGCTGCGCCGCGATGGCTCGACTTTGGGTATTCTCGACCAGCTGATGGCCTTCGATGATTTTAACGCTATCGTCGGTCTAAACGAAAAATACGCTCTCGATGCAAAATACAAGAATTAGTGTTTTTCCGAAATAGCTCTGGCTGTTTTCTCGTCAACCGTTACAATCTCATCGGCATCAGCACATAAAGATAATCGTCAACGCCGTTTTTACGAATCACGCTGGGGCTTAGTTCATCCTTCAGCTCGATATCAATCTCGCCGTCACCCGTGAGAACGCCCAAAACATCGATCATGTAACGGGCGTTGAAACCGATCGATATCGCTTTTCCCTTATACTCGGCTTCAATATCTTCGACCGCCTCGCCTAAATCCGGATTATTCGCCGAAATCGAAACCTTGCTGTCGGAAAATTCCATCCGCACGCCCTTGTAACGTTCGCTGGAAAGAATCGACACGCGACGCAACGCCTGGAGCAACTCGTCATGATCAAGTTTGGCGATATTGGGGTTCCCTTTGGGAATTACCTTTGTATAGTCCGGAAAGTCGCCGTCAATCAAACGCATGAACAGTTCAACTTTATCCTTGATGACCAGCCCCATGGTCTCCTTGAAGCCCAGCGAGACAACGCCATCCTCGCCGTTCTCCAATAATTTCTTGAGCTCAGACAAACCTTTACGTGGCAGGATCACGCCCTTGGTCAAGCCTAACGCGCCAACATCTTTCTCTTCAAAAGCCAGCCGATGACCGTCCGTGGCCACCATTCTTACTTTTCCGCCTTCGTTTTGTTCGATATATACCCCGTTTAAGCTATAACGAGTCTCGTCGGTTGAAACTGAGAAAATCGTGCGCTCGATCATTTCCCGGATTGTCGAAGCTGGCATACTCGACAAACCCTTGCTATCGAACTTCGGAAATTGGGGAAACTCTTTGGCGTCCATACCGACGATCTTAAAAACCGACTTGCCACTACGAATTTCCACCCAATCATTTTCCAACCGTTTTATTTGAACCTGATCGTTGGGTACCTCACGAACGATCTCGTAAAGCTTCTTGGCGCTGACCGTAATCGTTCCCTCTTTAACAACCTCACCCTCGACTTGTCCTCTTACTCCCACCTCTAAGTCGGTGGCTGTGAGGCGAATATCGCCTCTTTGCGCTTCGATTAGGACGTTGGCAAGAATCGGCATAGTATTGCGCCGTTCCACGATACTTTGTGTCCAATAAAGCGTTGCGAGAAGATCTCCCCGCTTAGCTTTAATTTCCATACTTCCTCCCTACCTCTTCTGTTTCTTTCTATATATATAAAAATTAGGAGTAATAGTAGGGGCTGTGCACAAGGTAGACAAACGCGTTTGTCTATAATTATCGGCGGGGTAGCTTGTGGTTTATTTCAATCGCTACTTCTGCTGTTCACTGAGCGATACCGGACAACACGTTTAGCCCACAGACCTCAACAATAAACTTGCCGGTTAGCCACAGCTTATTCACAGCTTTTTCCTGAGGTTTAAGTTTCTTTCGAGTTTTTCGATTGTGGTGAGCATGTGCGGATCTTCCTTTATTTTGCGTTCAATTGTCTTCGAGGCGTGGATAACGGTGGAGTGATCGCGGCCGCCAAACTTATCACCGATGCCAGGAAAAGATGTTTCGGTGTGTTTTCGGCAGAGATACATGGCGACTTGGCGTGGCAATGCGATGTTCTGAGTTCGTCTTTTTGCTTTAAGATCGCCCATCTTGATATTGAAATATTCGCAAATCGTTTTCTGAATACCTTCGACGGTGACGTCTCTTTCCGCGCTCTTTAGGTTCTGACGCAAAACTTCTTTGGCGAATTCGACCGTGATCGCAGTCTTGGTCAAGGAAGAAAAAGCGCCGAGGCGAGTAAGCGATCCTTCCAGCTCGCGCACGTTGGAGTCGATGTTCGAGGCTAGGAAAATCGCCACGTCATGGGGTAGCTGCACGCCTTCAATTTCAGCCTTTTTCTGCAGGATTGCTACCCGAGTTTCCATATCAGGGCTCTGGATATCGGCGATCAAGCCCCATTCGAATCGGTTGCGCAAGCGATCCTCGAGACCGGGAATCTCCTTGGGAAATTTATCCGAGGTGATGACGATTTGCTTATGTGATTCGTAAAGTGAGTTAAATGTATGAAAAAACTCTTCTTGGGTTCTTTCCTTGCCGGCGATGAATTGCACATCGTCGACGAGGAGCACGTCGACGTTACGAAACTTTTTCTTGAATTCGTCCATTTTATCGCGCCGAAGCGACGCGATGAGCTCGTTCATGAACGATTCGGAACTAAGATAAACGATTTTCAGATTTGATCGTTGCGCCACCGCGCGATGACCGATGGCGTTGACCAAATGGGTCTTGCCGAGACCGACGCCGCCGTAAATAAATAGTGGATTGTAATGTTCACCCGGTTGATTTGCGACCGCCATGCAAGCCGCATGGGCAAATTGGTTGCTAGCACCTATAACGAAGTTTTCGAAGGTATACTTCGTGATAAGGCTATGGCTGGTTTGCGCCGGACGATCAGGCTCTTTGTCCGGTTTTTTTGCCATTTTCGCCGTCGGTGATTGTTGTTCGAGCTTGGGATTGATCTCAAAAGTCACAACCAGATCATTCTTGCTGATCGACGTCAGCACAGTTTCAATATCTGCGAGATAATGTTCGGTCAGCCAATCACGAAAAAATTTATTGGGGACTTCGAGAACGATCTCGTTCTTGCTTCGAAGGGCAAAACAAGTAGGCTTGATCCACGTGTCAAAGTTTTGCTTACCAATCCGCTCTTTTATTTGCCCAAGGGCTTCATTCCAAATGTCAGGCATAGTCGTGTCGCTAAACGATTGAAATAACGAGGGAAGTTAAAAAATAGTTACAAACATAGTTATCCACAGCTGTGGATAACTTAGTTATTAGATGATCTGCGAGAAACTCGCGGCAGGCGGCGAAAATCAGCGCAGGATAATTCATTTACAAGAACCGATAAATCGATGACTGGTAAGATCAAACATTCGCGCCCTGATGCAAAAATAATAGTGAAAAAATTTTTGTTTGTGCGTCGGAAGGGACTGTCATAGTCCTTTTCAAAATTCATTGCAAGAAAAAAGTCCACAAGAAATTTTTTTTCTTTCACGCTGCGATTTTCTTGACAGCTCGGTAAGCCGGTGTTAGCAAACTTCACTCAGAATCATGGCTGAATCCGAAAAAATATTTGCCCGCGCGCTACGAAAAATTCCCGGCGGCGTCAACAGTCCCGTGCGCGCTTGGCAATCCGTCGGCGGCGTGCCGCGATTTATTACACGTGGCAAAGGGAGTTACATCTACGACGCCGATGGCAAACGTTATATCGATTTCATCGGCTCCTGGGGACCGCTGATTCTCGGGCATGCCCATCCACGGATTGTTCAGGCGCTAAAGCAAAAAGCGGCCAAAGGTACGACGTTTGGTGCGCCAACTGGAGGAGAAGTTGATTTAGCTGAGCTAGTTTCGCGAATCGTGCCATCCGTCGAGAAGTTGCGGCTTGTCAGTTCAGGCACCGAAGCGACCATGAGCGCGATTCGTTTAGCCCGCGCGTTTACCCAGCGCACGAAATTGGTCAAATTCGACGGTTGCTATCACGGTCACTCCGATGGTTTGCTGGTGAAAGCGGGTTCGGCTGTGGCGACACTGGGACTTCCGGATAGCCCGGGTGTACCGCGTAGCTTCGCCCACGAAACGCTGACAGCTAGGTACAATGATATCAAGTCGGTGCAAAGATTGTTCAATCAATTCGGGAAAAGTATCGCTGCAGTGATCGTTGAACCCATCTGCGGCAACATGGGCGTGATCTTACCGGAGCCTGGTTTTCTTGCGGCCCTGCGCAAAATTACCGTACATCACGGCGCGCTCCTGATTTTTGACGAGGTGATCACCGGGTTTAGAGTCGCTCTCGGTGGCGCTCAAGAGGTTTTCAAACTCAAGCCCGATCTTACGTGTCTGGGAAAAGTTCTCGGCGGCGGCTTACCACTCGCAGCCTTTGGCGGGCGGCGGGAGGTTATGGATTTGCTTGCCCCTCTTGGGCCGGTGTATCAGGCGGGAACTTTATCAGGCAACCCCTTAGCTGTTGCAGCCGGATTGACTACACTCAAACTACTTTGCCAGCATGGTACCTATCAAGGTTTAGCCGCCAAAGGAAAGCGCTTAGAAGATGGCTTTAGAAAGGTTATTAAGAAAAACCGAATCAGAGCGACGATTAATCGCGCCGGTTCCATGCTGACACTTTTCTTCGGCATCGACAAAGTTCAAAACGCCGATGACGCCAGGAAATGCGACCGGCAAATGTTCGCTGATTATTTTCACTTCATGTTGGCTCAGGGCGTCTATTTACCACCGGCGCCGTTTGAAGCGATGTTTGTTTCCCTGGCGCATTCAAATGCCGATTTGGACAAGACTATTTTGGCGTTCGACCGCTGGGTAAGCGCGTCCAAACGCGGTTGAACGGCTGCCACCTTCATGGTAGAAAACTTGCCCAGTGGAGAAAATTGGGGATCGCCCCAATAACCAAGACGACCAAACTCCCTTAGTGCGCCGAGCGGGTTTGTATCTAGGAGTGGCCTTTGAGCTGCCTGGCACAATCATAGGTGGCCTCGCAGTGGGTTACTTCCTTGACCTATACCTCGGTTCATCACCTTGGTTCCTGATCGCGCTCACCGCGATAGCTTTCGCTGGAGCCTTTATGAGATTGGTGCGTTGGGTTAAGTTCTTTGCCCGTGAACGCGATGGAACCCGCAGCGAAAAAAACGATACTGCGCATTGAGCTCTGGCATGTAATATTGTTGCTAGGCTTAGTCGCGACGCTCGGTGGAACCCAAATTGTCGAGCCCACCGCTTTAGTGATTGGCGGCGTTTTCATGGGCGTGAACTTCCTCCTCTTGAGTTTCGGTGTCGCCTTGGTTCTGACGCCGTTGGCGGGTAAAGGGCGGGTCAAAGCCGGAGTCGGGTTGCTCGTTCTTAAGATATTGATTTTTTTGGGGCTGCTAAGCGCGGTTTTTTTTCACTTTGAGTTCGATGCGATCTCTTTTGCTCTCGGCTTTTCGACTTTGCTTATCGCGATCGTTATCGAGGCGGTGCGCCGCAGCGTGACTTCGCCGACATAGGAAGATTGTAAGATGGAACATCCGTTTACTTGGTATAACTTGCTACCTGAAGGTTGGCAGCATGCTTTTGGCGACCACACGTTCTTCGCCCTGATTGCAGTTTTTCTATTAATTCTCTTCGCGTTGTCAGCACGTGGCGCGCTCGCGAAAGCCCAAGATCCGGCCGTACCCGCGGCCGAGCTAGGTTCGCGCAACCTCGCCGAGCTGTTGGTCCAATTGATTGTTAGCCAGAGTGACGCCATCATCGGCAAAGCTGGGCGCAAATACGTGCCGTTTTATGGGACATTTTTCATTTTTATATTGATCAGCAATTTAATGGGACTCTTGCCCGGTTTTGGCGCGCCGACCGCTAACCTCAATACCACGATCGGGTTAGCTCTATGTTCCTTCATCGGCTACAACGTGATCGGCGTGCGCGAGCAAGGGTTGAGCTACTTCAAGCATTTCGTCGGCCCGATGACGGGTCTGCCCGGTGGCAGTATCATTTCAAAGCTCGCGTTCTTGCCAGTGCTACTCATTTCCGTGATGTTTTTCTTTATCCTGGAGTTGTTTTCCCATGGTTTTCGGCCGGTTTCGTTATCTTTGCGTCTGTTCGGCAACATGATGGGTGACCACGAAGTGATCGGCGCGTTTATTAGTTTAACCAAACTGGTGATACCTGTGGCTTTTTATGCCATGGGAACGCTGGTTAGTCTGATACAAGCCTTTGTCTTTACATTGTTGAGTATGATTTATGTCGCGCTAGCCATCAGTCATGGTCATGACGAAGAACATGGGCACGAAGCACAACAATCACATCAGGGACATCATTAAGCGAAGGGCCGCTGTGGCGAGGATGAGGATAGAGGAGTGGCAGGCCGAAGACGCTGGAAAGGGGGGAGGATGAAAAAGCTGTTCGCTTTATTCGCTATGCTGTTTTTGAGTTTGCTATCAACCAGTGTAGCAATGGCCGTCGAGGTCGCCGTAGCTGGCGGCGATGCGCAAGTTAAAGCTGCGGTCGCCATCGCCGCTGGTGTTGCCGTCGCGCTGGCCGCCTTCGGCGCCGCGTTGGGCCAGGGCCGGGTTGGCGCCGCCGCCATGGAAAGCATTGGACGCAACCCAAACGCCGCCGACAAGCTCTTCTTGCCGCTAGTTTTAACACTGGCGTTGCTCGAAGCGTTGGCGCTGTATGGTTTCGTTATCGCGATTCTCTTGCAGGGCAAGATTTAATGACTGAATCGCTCAAATCGAGAAGGGGTGGGGAGAATTCTCCTCACCCTTTTTTTATTCGCAGGGCAACTGAACCGGGTAGAGATGGACTTGTGTATAGCGTAGCAATTCTTCCAGGGTGTGGAGTTTATAGGGCTTTAAATAGAATATTTCTTTGATTCCGGTATTGACGAGCACTTTTAGACAATGAATACACGGCGTATGGGTTATATAGATAGCGCCGTCTTTGATGGTAGAGCCATTTTTCGCTGCTTGGGCGATCGCATTCATCTCGGCATGGATGGTGCGAAAGCAATTCTGCTCGGTTTCGCCGTTCGGGGTTTTCGATTCGTAAACCAAACAGCCGACATCAGTGCAATGGGGCATGCCCGCCGGTGCGCCGTTATAGCCGGTGGCAAGGATGTTTTTGTCGCGCACGATTACCGCGCCGACTTTTGCACGAGTGCAGGTAGAGCGCTCGGCCACCTGCAAGGTGATCGTCATGAAGTATTGATCCCAACTTAGCCGCTCGCTCATAATCAACCTTTGGTAAGCTAATTTTTACTCGCAACCGCGACTTTATCGCCGACCTTGGCGCCGGTACGCTGGTGCGCATTGCCTTTGTTTACGGCGATCTCGAGATACCCCCAGCTGTTGAATAGACATGCGAACTCGCCGGCGACCACCGAAGCGTAATTGGCTGCCAAACCGCCAATTTCGGTCGACTCGAGGATAATTCGCAACTGATCTTTCGCCAACCCTGTCAAATCACGCTGGCGAATGTTTGTAAACAGATTGCCAAAGCTGTCGACGTAGACAATCTCCCCATTGATCTGCTGCTCTTGCCGGATGATTTTTGGTACCACCAACTCGACGAATGACTCGAGCTTTTCGCCAAATTCTTCGACCGGAACGCCGAGCGACAAATGAGCCGCTACCGGAGCGAAAATATCGCGGCCGTGAAACGTCGTGCTAATCGTCTGTAGGTGAAATGTCGGGTTGGACAGATGAATGATTTGGCTCGGTTGTTTGCGCTCGAACGCGACGCTCAGCGCGCCGTTATCGGGGCCGATAAAGTAACTTTCGTCAAACTCGATCAAAATCGGCCGCCGGCTGCTGCCTACACCAGGGTCTACGACCACAACATGGATCGTGCCGGCGGGAAAATAACGGATCGAATGCTGCAGGATTAATCCAGCAGCCATGATGTTTTGCGGCGGCACACCATGGCTCAAGTCGATTACCTGCGCCTCGGGATTAATCGCGGCGATCACACCTTTCATCAGACCAACATAGGGATCTTGCTGGCCGAAGTCAGTGGTGAGGGTGATTTGCATGGTTGTCCTTCCACCGAATAGGCATTGTAGCTAAAATACCCCAACACGGCAAAGCTCATAACACCCCAGCTTTTTACCAGAGAGCGGTAACGCTTTCGGCTTATTATCGATACCGCGACGATCGGCGCGCTAAAATTTTGCGAGTCGCACAACGGCCGCGAAGCAAACCGAATTCAGCCCCTGTTAGGCATGTTTTCCGCGATCTCTACCGCTAATTCGAGGTGAGCCGGATTGAGCGTGCCGATGACCAAAGCATCGATAAATGGTTGGTTGAGCACGAACTCGATAGCCGGACGCGCTTCCAGGTGGCCGCTGAAAAGCCCTTTGATCGCTAGCACTCCCAAGCCTTGATCATGCGCCTCTGTGAGAGCGTTGGCTAGCGCGGGTTCCACTTGACTGAAGGGTGCCATGACGATATCGCAGCTGCGCGCGGCCTCGCGAATGCCGGTCGGAGTTTTTGCTGAAATACCCATGGCGCCGATCTTGCCGCTTCGCTTGAGCTGACCAAGTCCTTCCAGGGCGTCGGTTTGAGTCAAAATCTCAACATCGCGCCCGTCGGAGTGAAGCAGTAGGATATCAATATGGTCTGTTTTTAATCGGCCGAGGCTAGCCTCGACGCTGGCGATGATAGCGGCCGCGGAAAAATCATGAAAAGAGCGGCCGTTCGCGTAGCTCTCGCCGCACTTGCTGCACAGCAGGATCTCATCGCGATGCATGTCAACCAGCGCGCCAAGCCGCTGTTCGCTCTCGCCGTAGGCGGGCGCAGTGTCGATAAGATGGACGCCGAACTTTAGAGCGGATTCGAATAATTCGGCGATCTCTTGCGCCGACGGTAAGGCGAAACTTGCGGGATATCTAACATCCGTGTTCCGGCCGAATTTGGTCGTGCCGAGGGCGATTGGGGCAACGGCAAAACCGGTGCGCCCTAGTTGACGGCGAACCATTCGGCGTCCTCCCAGGGATAACGTGCCACGCTTGGTGTCGGCCATGGCGGGGTTTCATCATATCCGCCCGGCGCCTTGAGATCGAGCTGAAGAATTTCGAAGACCTCGTCGGCTAAGACCGGCACCAATGATAATTTCGTCGGCCAGGCGACCACCATGCCCGGTGCCACACGATTGACGTGAACTCCGCTTGGCCGGCGGCTTGCAGCTGTACGAGCTTCGGCTCGCACGGCGCGATAGATGGCGATTTCGCTACTCGCTAAATCGAAGCCCGGCAGCCGGCGGCGAATTTCGGCGAGCGCCGAAGCGCGGGCTACGGCGGCATCGTTTTCACTTGCGAGTTGTTCGGCGATTTCGCCGCCGATTTGCCAAGTGCCCCGAACCGGCGTGGTGATCGTCAGGCCGGTCTTGCCGCCGACGATGCAGTGACCAAAGAGTCGCGGCAGTTCGCCGCGCAGCAGGACCATGCCGAGCGGGCGGCGCTGCATCAGATCAGCGTTCATGCCGGCTCTGCTCAAGAGCTCGCCGTTACCCGCACCGGCCGCCAGCACCATGGCACGCGGTTGCAGCAAAACATCGCCGACGCTCACTCCATCCGCGGCGAATTCGATCGCCGCGCCGTCATAGAGAAAGATGAATCCGCTATGGCGCGCGGCCAAGGCTTTGAGCAACGAACCGGTGGTAATGACCGGCTCGGCGAGAGCATAGACCGCCAACGCGGAATCGCAGAGCGCCTCGGGCCACGCCGCTTTGGCAACCTTTACCGGACGAGTTGCGAGCAGACCGGCGTTGGCGACAAAACTCATGAAACCTAAAGATTGAAGCCGAGCGATGACTGAACCACGCGGCAACCAAAGATGACACTTGGTGGATACTAACTGCGTGCCTGCAAGGTCAGGTGCAATCTCTCCGACGAGACTTTGGCGCCAGCGCTCGGGCATCGAGCTGGTCGCCCGCACGGCGTCGAAATCGCGCACGCCGCGCAAGGCGTATTTACCGCCGCCATGAATAATTCCCTGGGACTGGATGGTTTGGCCTCTACCGAGGGCTTTCGATTCCAAGAGAATCGCGTGGTAACCGGCCCGGCGTAAACGGTCGAGACACCATAGTCCGGCGGCGCCGCCGCCGAACACGAGTACATCTAAGCGCATGCGCAAACTGGCTCAGGGGGCAAGTTGAATACACTCATCATTTTTATTTCGTTCAGGCGGGAAAGAGCTTTAGGTCAACGATTTCACAGATCACATGGCCGACGAGAATATGCGTTTCCTGAATGCGCGGACTGTTCTTGCCCTCGCTGGCGCGCAGCAGGTAATCGACTTTACCGACCATTTTCCCGCCGTTTCCCCCCGTGAGGCCAATGGTTGCGATCTTCAGCTCCCGGCATGTTTCAATCGCCTCTAGCACGTTGGCGGAATTACCGCTGGTGGAAATCGCCAGCGCGATGTCGCCCGCCTTGCCCAAAGCTTTAATTTGTTTCACGAAAATTTGCGAGTAATCGTAATCGTTGGCTGATCGCGGTGAGCGCCGAGGTGTCGGTGGTCAACGCCAGCGCCGGCAGCGGCGGCCGTTCGATTAAGAAACGGTTGGTGAATTCGGCGGCAATATGCTGCGCGTCGGCGGCGCTGCCGCCGTTGCCGAAGAGCAGCAGTTTGTTGCCGTGTCTTAAACGCCGCCACAATGGCGTCGATCGCCAGCATCAGCGTTTCTAGATTATCACGCAGAAAAGCTTGCTTGACCCGGACGCTTTCCTCGAAGGCTTTGACGATCGCTTCTTTCATGCGCTCTTTTGGTAATGTTTGGCCATTTGGCTTTCGACGCCGCGCGCTGCCAAAGCCTCTTGAAACCACTGGCGCACGAGCAGCTCCTCATCGGCGTATTCAATTTGCGAGCCGCCTTTTTTGCGGTCCAGCGAGGGTTGATATTTGCTGTTACCTACACCTTTGAATTTCTTGCTGCCAAAGGCGCGCAGCGCCAAGTAGCGCGCCGGTTTGTCGCCGGCGTTAAAGTGTTGATGCCACCAATTTTCCGGCGGCACCACCATGCTGCCTTCATGCCAGTCGTATTTCCTGATCGGCGCGCCATCAGGCCAGATCAGCGAATAACCTTCGCCGCCAAGGATGATCACATGCGCCCCGGCATTATGGCGATGAGCTTTCTTGTAGGTTCCGACGGGAAATTCCGAGATATGACAGGCGGTGGTATTTTCCGACAGCTCGAATTTGATGTTACTCCCGCCGGCACCGCGCACGTCGTATTCCATTAACTTGAAGTTACGCGCATCGGCAACGAAATTGGTTTCCCAAACATTACCGGCGAACTTGAAGCCTTTATAGTCGCCGGCGAGCAGGTTTCCCTCGCCGTTGAAGTAGCCTTGGCGCGCGTCGAAGCGGTCGTTAAAGACGAAATCGTTGTGAAAGATAAAATCGAGATTATGCAATAAATTGATCATCGTTGGCGCAGTGGTTACGGCGAGATAGCGCGCCGGCTCGCTGCCGCTGCCATTGTATAATTGATGCCAAGTATTGAGCGGGGAGAAGAGCGACCCCGCGTGCCATTCGAAAGTTTGTTTTTGGTTTTCGTTATGCCACACCGTGGTCGCACCCTGACCGCTTATGACGTAAATCGTCTCTTCGAATAGCTGGCGCTGCGGTTTTAAACTTTTGCCCGGCGGAATTTCACAGATGTAGCAATTGTTCACCTGCCCGGCGCCTTCCATTTGCATGAACGAGCCGTTGCCGCCTTTGCGATCCCAAGGTTCCAAGGGGACCTTGCGAATGTCTTCGACAAAAAAGCTCTTGACGACCGGGATGCCTTCGCGCTCCACCCAGCGGTCGTAGCTCGACTTGGCGCCTTCAGCGATTTCCTCGGGCTGTTGTAACTGCGGTTTTGCCATAAACTCTCCAAACCTAAAGGGTGAAAATTTTTACCATAGGGTCGACAGAGAAGAAAGCGCGCTCCTCAGCGCCGGTAAAAGGCGCCAACCCGTTCGACCACAGCTTCCTGCTGCGCCAAAGTCAATTCCGGATAAAGCGGTAAGGCTAAAACCTGCTGCGCCGCCGCCTCAGCGTTGGAAAAGTCACCTTGCACGTACGCTAAATCGGCAAAGCACTTTTGTAAATGGAGCGGCAGCGGGTAGTAGATCTCGCTCTGAATGCCGCTCTCGGCGAGAAACTGTTTCAAGGCGTCACGGCGCTCGGCGCCAACGACGTAATTGTTATAAACGTGGGACTTGCCAACGCTCGGTGGCGGAATCGCTAGGATGCCGTTTCCGACCATACCGCTTGCGCTGAAAAGCCGCTGATAAGTTCCGGCCCGCTCAATTCGCTCTTCGCACCAAGCCTCTAGATATTTCTGCTTGACCGTCAGCACAGCGGCCTGGAGCGCGTCGAGGCGGGAATTGATACCGGTCACCGCGTGGTGATACTTAGCGCTTTCACCGTGCATGCGCAGCATGCGCAGACGCGCCGCCGGCTCAGAGGAATTCGCCGAAACCAAACCGCCGTCGCCGAAGCCGCCTAAATTCTTGCTCGGGAAAAACGAGAAACAGCCGAGATCGCCGATGGCGCCGGCGAATTTCTCTGCGCCGGCGATCGTCACGCGCGCGCCGCACGCTTGGGCGACGTCTTCGACAATGCGCAGTTGAAATTTCCGCGCCAGCGCCGCCAATTCATTCATGGCGCAACACTGGCCGAAGAGATGCACCGGCAAAAGCGCCTTGATGCGCAATCCGGATTTTACCTCTGTGGTCACGCCTTGGTTAATTTTTCCACGTTGGCTGAGGAACTGCTCGACGCCTTGGGCGGAAAGCAGATAGCCGTCGCTCTCGATGTCGACGAACAACGGCGTAGCGCCCAAGCGCGTGATCGCTGAAACCGTCGAAAAAAAAGTGAACGGCGTGGTGATGACAGCATCGCCGGGGCCGATGTCGAGTGCCATCAGCGCGAGCAACAAGGCATCGCTGCCAGACGCAACTCCAATGGTTTGATGGCAATTTAGATAATTCGCCATCTGCGCTTCGAACTGGGCGACGGCTGGACCGAGGATGAACTGCTGACTCTCCGCCACTTCATCGATGGCACTGCGCACCTCGGCGCGAATTCTGGCGTACTGCGCGCGCAGGTCGACGATGGGAATTTTAATTGGACTGCGGCTAGACACTGGTTTTGATCGCCGATCGCCCTTTTAATGCGCTTTCCGCAACTTCGGAAAGAAGCTGATCCTGCTCGTGATCGAGAGCGAAGACGCGAAATTGGACGATCTTTGACGGGATGAATTCGAACAGCTCGGCCAAAGATTCCTTGGCGATCTCGCCGCTCGATGGGTCGAATATGTGAATCTGCTTCTTGCCCATCGCGAAGGGATTTTCCGGGCGCGGATCTTGAGTGGCCATATCGACGCGGAAAACGAGATCGCGCAATTGCAGCGGGCAATCGCGAACGAATGCGCTTCTCCCAATCGGTGTCCTGGATCAGGTCGACGCCGTATTGCAGCTCGTTCAAGGACAGCGTGCGGTCGTAGGCCATTTTCCACTTGACCTCGCGGTGCAGCACGGATTCCCATTCTTTACCCAGCGCTTCACGCTCGCCTTTGCCGCGCCGCCAGCGCGAAACTTCTTCGAGCAGCGACCAGTCGGTGAGGTAAAGATAGTCCTCCATATGTTCGAGCGGATTGCCGGGAAACAGAACTTTCATGGTCTCGGGAAATATGTCGCGCAGGTGTAAGTCGATGGCGCGCGTGGTGCGGTGGTAGTAAACGTTGGTATAAAGATAGAGCCGGGCGTTGAGAAAGGTCGTCAACGCGTTGTTTCCCGCCTTGTGCACGGTTAAGCCTTTGGGCGTAAAAAACGTGTAGTGCATCAATCGCTCGCGGTCGATGGGACCGGGATGAACGCCGCACATGTAGGAGTCGCGCGACACATAGTCGAGATTATCAAAAGTAAAAATACCGCCGGTGAGCGGCTGGAGAAAGCGCACCCACTTGGGTTTGCGGTTGTCTTCTTTGCCGTTTTTCTTGATCGGGAAGGCGACGTCTTCAGGGCGCAACTCCTCGCCCGGCGCAAACGGGCCGCTCGGACTACGTCGCAGTTGCCGAATAATGTCGCCCAAATGTTTTTGGATAATCGTCTGGCCGATATCCTCGTGGGTCAATTCATAATGATGGAGAAAATTGTCGTCAAAAAAATGGCCGAAGGGGCCGTGGCCGATGTCGTGCAGGAGGCCCACCACGCGCATGTACTGCTCGATGAACGGCGCCGATGGACACTCGTCGCCCAGCACTTTGCGCAGCGAGGGATAGAGATGCTTGCCGAACTCGCCGGCCATGTGCATGGCACCGAGCGAGTGCTGAAAACGGCTATGTTCCGCTGACGGGTAAACCCAGCGCGCGCTCTGCAGCTGATAGATGTAACGCAGGCGCTGCACCCAGGGCGAGTCGATCAGCGCTTTTTCCGTCACCTCGCCTTTTTTCTCCGGCACGGTGAACTGGATGTATTTATGGATCGGATCGGCGATCAGCGCCGTACCGCCATACTCGTTGTCGATTGACTGCGTCATTCTTCGATTGGCTCAGAATTTCAAACTACAAATTTCACAGTCGGAACCGTGACTGGGTTTTGACTTCACCTATATTTCGAAGATCACCTGGGCGATCCAGCGGTTGCCAGTTTTTTGCATGCGGCTTTTATGAAAAGCCACGGCGGCGATTTCTTGTTTGATCTCGTGGCGATCGGGATCGATTTTCTCGCCGGCCACTTCCGCCTTCACCGAAGTATCATTGACCTCGTTAATTTTGAATTCCTTGAGCAGATAGCCGCCGCCCTGATAGAGATAAAGCAGCTCGCGAATCCAATTGACCATCACGTCATCGCGGTCGCTGCCCTCGACCTCCAGCGAAAGCCGCTCGGCGGCTTCGATTTTATCAATATCCGACATAACATCGAACAATGCGAAGCCGGAATTGGCGAAAAGGTCCGCTTGCGAGTTGCCGACGATACGCACGGCCAATTCGTTTTGATGTGTGGTGATCCGGTAATTTTTCTGGGTCTCCATGATCGTTTAGCCCTTGGGACTGATCTGAGCTAGATTTTCTCCATGGACGCGCGCATCCACTAGCGCGCGCCGGCCGTTAATGTCGTCATCCAATCGTTGGCGGATTTCCGCGCGTGCATAGCAATCAACGCAAGTGAGAATATGGACAGGGTGGATCAGCCTTAAGTAACGCAGCGGCAGAGCGTCTGGTTTTGGGTTAACTAGAAAATCCAATTCTATGTGGTCGGTATGGAGTCGATGGTCATCAACCTGGAAGCTCCTCGGCTTGTGGCGCGTCTCTAAAAGCTCTCTGCCGCAGTGAAAGAGCACTGCATGCCTCCTTTTATACCCGGTTTATGAGGCTCGCCGCAAACCCGGCACCGAAGCCATTATCGATGTTGACGACCGTTACGCCAGCGGCGCAAGAGTTGAGCATGCCTAACAAGGCCGATAGCCCGTGGAAACTCGCGCCGTAGCCTACGCTGGTTGGCACGGCTATCACCGGCTTATCGATCAACCCGGCCACCACGCTCGGTAGCGCGCCTTCCATACCGGCGATGACGATCAACACCGCCGCGGCGTCCAAGCGCGGACGACTTTCCAACAAGCGATGTATGCCGGCCACGCCAACGTCGAAAATTTTTTCAACTCGATTGCCCATTATCGTCGCCGTCAGCGCCGCTTCTTCGGCGACGGGAATGTCGGAAGTACCGGCACAGACAACTAAAACGACGCCTTTTCCCGTGATTCGAATGGGCCTGCCCACCCAGGTCGCGGCGCGCGCCGTCGGATGAAACGTAAGCCCGGTGCGAAGCCGCTTAAGCCTAGCGATTTTATCGGCGTCGAGCCGGGTAAGCAAAATATTTGACTTACCGCGACGCATCGCCCGCACGATCGCTGCGATATCCTTTACTTGCTTACCTTGTCCCATGATCACTTCGGGAAAGCCTTGGCGCAGGGCGCGGTGATGGTCGATCTTGGCAAAGCCAAGATCCTCGAAAGGCATGTGGCGCAAGCGGCTCACCGCGGCTGAAACCGCGATTTTTCCCGAGCGCACTTGCTCGAGTAATTCTACCAGACGCTCGGCATCCATTTAATTACGGGTTTGGCGATGGAATCGATATAGAGCTGCTCGGAAAATAGTCTAAACGTTATTCCATCGGTGGGCTACTATTTTTTGAAATGATCGTGACCTTTAATCGGCAGTGGCAAAGGGTTGCCACCGTGATCGAGTATCGTGATTCGCTGATTGGCCGGAACGCAGCTGCCGATTCTCGTGAATTTGACTCGGGCAAGTGCTTGCAACTTCTCAATCTGCGCGCGAGCGCGCCGCCGAGCGCAGAACAGCAGTTCATAGTCCTCACCGCCGCAGAGCGCCCAAACAGTGCCATCTTTAGCGGCAAACTTACGATAGGCACGAGAAAGCGGCAATTGTTCATGCCAAATCGCCGCTCCAGTGTTGCTGGCTTTGCAAATATGCCCTAAGTCTTGGAGCAATCCATCGCTGATATCGATCATCGCCGTGGCCAGATGGCGCCGTGCCAGTAGTGCGCCGGCGGCAAGTCGAGGTGCCGGTTGATGGTGCCGCGCGAGCAATTGCGCAATTGAAATCCGCTTTGCCCGGCTTGGTTTCTGGCGTACGAGTTTTAAGCCAAGCGCGGAATCGCCTAAGGTGCCGGTGACATAAACATCATCACCAACTTTGGCGCCGCTGCGGCGAACCGGGCGAAGCGGCGGATGACCGATAACGCAAACCGAGATGATTAGCGATTTGGCCATATTCGTATCGCCGCCAATCAGCGCTACGTCCGATTTTTTTGCCAGCGCGTTGAAGCCGCGATAAAACTCGTCGATCTGCTTGCTATCAAAATGGCGCGGAATACCAAGGGAGAGAACCGCATAAGCCGGCGTTCCACCCATGGCGGCGATGTCGCTTAAGTTAACCGCGAGGGATTTGTGGCCAAGGGCGAAGAGCGAAGTCCAGTTGAGATCGAAGTGAATGCCTTCGATTAACAGATCGGCGGTGATCAGCGACGATCCAGACCCATGGCTGACCCAAGCGGCGTCATCGCCGATGCCGATGCGCACGCCGCGCCGAGTCGGCGCGCTGCGGCGGATTCGCTCGATCAGACCGAATTCTCCGAGCCGGCTGAGCTTCATCGCTGTGGGTTAAGAGGTGCGACGGCGATTAAAATTCTGAGCGATAGCAGAATAGCCTTGGTTGTTGTTAAGGCTGAATCGGAATCCGCCGCTCTTTGTGTGGTTTACGCAGCGGGCGGTGGCTTTTCGCGGCGAGCTTTCGTTTCGCCGCGACCGTCTTCTTTTTACCGGCAAGCGTACGCGTGACGCGGCTCGCTACTCGTTCTCGATCCAGCAGCGCGTTCTTCAATACATCGGACATATGCTCGGCGATCACCCACTTGAGTTTTCGCCGTAACGGTTTGGGAATCTCATCCAAATCTTTTTCATTGCGATCGGGAATCACGATCGTTTTCATTCCGGCCCGGAACGCCGCCAAGGATTTTTCCTTGAGTCCGCCGATCGGCAGCACTCGTCCACGGAGCGTGATTTCGCCCGTCATCGCCACATCGCGGCGCACAGGTCGGCGGGTTAACGCTGAAATCAGCGCCGTCGCCATGGTGATGCCTGCCGACGGTCCGTCCTTGGGAATCGCGCCGGCCGGCACATGGATATGAATGTCGAGTTTCTGATAAAAATCTTCCTCGATACCAAGTTTCTTAGCGTGCGCGCGGGCATAACTCACGGCCGCTTGCGCCGACTCTTTCATAACGTCGCCAAGCTGCCCGGTAAGGGTTAGATTGCCGCGCCCGCGCGACAGCGATGCTTCCACGTAGAGAATCTCGCCGCCGGTGCTAGTCCAGGCGAGCCCGGTGGCCACGCCGATTTCATTATGCTCTTGCTCCGCCTCCGGTAAGAACCTCGGTGCGCCGAGGAACATGTGCAGATTGCCGCGGGTCAGCCGGGTGAGATCGGTTTTTCCCTCGGCGACCTTGCGCGCGATTTTGCGGCAGATCGACGCGAGTTCCCGTTCGAGATTTCTCAAACCAGCTTCTTTCGTGTATTCGGCGATGACGCGCAGTAAGGCGTCGTTGGAGATTTCCAAGTATTTTGGCGTGATGCCGTTGTCGTCAAACTGGCGCGGAATCAAGAATTTCCGCGCGATCTCCAGTTTTTCTTCGTTGGTGTAGCCGGAAAGTTGAATGACTTCCATACGATCGGCCAACGCTGCCGGTACGGGATCGAGCAGGTTGGCGGTGCAGATAAACAGAACATTGGACAGATCGAAGGGCAAATTCAAATAGTGATCGCTGAAGGCGTGGTTCTGCTCGGGATCCAATACTTCCAGCAATGCCGCGGACGGATCGCCGCGAAAATCGGCGCCGACTTTGTCGATCTCGTCGAGCATAAAAACTGGATTATTCGATCCAGCTTGTTTGATGCCTTGAATCACGCGACCGGGAAGCGCGCCGACGTAGGTGCGCCGGTGGCCGCGAATCTCCGCCTCGTCGCGCACCCCGCCGAGGGAAACGCGCACGAAATTGCGTCCGAGGGCGCGGGCGATGGAGCGCCCCAGCGAGGTTTTGCCGACGCCCGGCGGGCCAACGAAACATAAGATCGGTCCTTTGATCTTGCGGCGGAGCTTATTGACGGCGAGATATTCCAGAATGCGTTCTTTGATCTTTTCCAGATTGTAATGATCTTCGTCGAGCACCTGTTTGGCTTTCTTGATGTTCAAATTATCTTTGGTCTTCTTGCTCCATGGCAAGTCCACCAGCCAGTCGAGATAGGTACGCACGAGCGATGCCTCGGAGGATTCTGGATGCATCTGTTCGAGCCGGCGTAGCTGCTTGTCCGCTTCGCGCTTGACCTCGGTCGGCATCTTCGCCTTGTCGATCTGCTTTTTGAGCTCGCCGAGTTCTTCAGCGCGCTCATCGCCTTCGCCAAGTTCTTGCTGAATCTGTTTGAGCTGCTCGCGCAGGAAGTAATCGCGCTGAGTTTTGCTCATCTCTTCTTTGGCCTGATTTTGGATGCGCGCCTGCATCGTCGAGAGTTCGAGCTCGCGCGTGAGCAGTTCGTTGACTTTCTTCAACCGTTCGATGGGATCGAAGACTTCAAGGATCGCCTGGCTCTCTTCGATCTTCAGCCGTAGGTTGGACGCGACCAAATCCGCCAACACGCCGGGATCGCTGATGTTGTCGGTCACCATGACGATTTCCGGCGGTAGGTTCTTGAGATTGAGGATTTGTTCGATCTTTTCTTTCGCCGTCCGCATGAGCGCTTCAACTTCGATCGGTACCTCGGCGAGCGTCGGCTCGATCACTTTGCGAATTTTGATTTCGAAGAACGGCCGCTCACGCAGATAGCTGTCCACTTCCCCTTTGGCCAACCCTTGGACAAGAATTTTCACCCGGCCGTCGGCGAGCTTGAGCATGCGCATGATTGAGGCGATGGTGCCGACTTTATGGATGTCGTTGGGAGTGGGATTCTCCTCGGCGGAATTTTTCTGCGACACGAGAAAGATCAAACGGTCGCGCGACAACGCTTCTTCAACGGCGCGAATCGACACGTCGCGGCCAACGAAGAGCGGCAGCATCATGTATGGATAAATGACGATATCGCGGATCGGCAAGAGCGGCAGGATCTCGGGAATATCGACCTGTGTGCCCTTATTGTCCGGACTTTCAACTTTCCATTCGGTTTCGCTCATTTTGGCTCCAATGCTGGGTCAACTTAATCACAGCGATACGATAGGTCAACAAGAAACTGGCCGGCAGAGCAGATTCTTACAATTAAGGAGCCGAGCGGTAGAATTTTGAATCGAGGGAGAATGGATCACCCGGCGAGGTAAAGTACTAACCGAACAATTCCTTCATCTTATCAAAGAAGCCTTTGGCGAGCGGATTGACCTCTTCGCCGCCGAGGGCGGCGAATTCCTTCAACAGCTCTTTCTGCTTGGCCGTGAGATGGGTCGGCGTTTCAACTGTCACCCGGACATGTTGATCGCCCTGCTGAAATCCCTGCACGTCTTTGACACCCTTGCCTTTCATGCGAAAGATTTTGCCCGACTGTGTCGCAGCCGGAATCTTCATCTTTACTTTGCCGTCTAATGTAGGTACGTCAATTTCAGCGCCCAACGCTGCTTGGACAAAGCTGATCGGCACGTCGCAAATGATGTCCAAGTTGTCGCGCAGAAAAATCGGATGGGGCTCTACCTGAGTCACAACATAGAGATCACCGGCAGCGCCGCCCACCGGCGCCGATTCACCTTCACCACGAAGTTTTAGCCGGGAGCCGTTGTCGACCCCGGCGGGAATCTTCACGCTGAGCGTATGCATCGTGCGCACGCGGCCGGCGCCGCCGCAAGTCGCGCAAGCGTCCTTGATAATCGATCCCTGACCTTGGCACTGGTTGCAGGTTCGCGACACACTGAAGAAGCCCTGCTGAAAATTCACTTGACCGCGGCCACGACAAGTTGGACAAGTTTGCGGCGCCGTTCCCGGCTTCGCACCGTTGCCGCGGCAGGTCTCGCAGGTGCCGTGGCGGGGAATTTTGATTTTCTTTTCTGTGCCGGCAACTGCTTCTTCGAATTTGAGCGTTAGGTTGTAGCGCAGGTCTTCGCCGCGACCGCGGCCACGGCGACGTCCTTGGCCGCCACCGAAAAACTCACCGAAGATATCGCCGAAAATATCCTCAAAACCACCGGAAAATTCGAAGCCGCCGGCAAACGGTCCATGCTCGCCGAACGCGGCATGACCAAACTGATCGTACTGCGAGCGCTTCTGAGGGTCGGACAGAACCGAGTAGGCTTCAGAAACTTCTTTGAATTTTTCTTCGGCTTGTTTGTCTCCAGGATTACGATCGGGATGGTATTGGAGCGCCATTTTCCGGTAGGCTTTCTTCATCTCCTCTTCGCCAACCGTTCGCCCGACGCCGAGTAGCTCGTAGTAGTCTTTCTTGCTGCTCAAGTGCCAACCCCTGAATTTATCTCTAGCGGTATAAGCGACAAAGCCCCTCTCCCCAAGAATCAGGAGTAGGGGCTTTGCCGATCAAGTTTTTCGCGTTCCGGCGCTGACTATTCCTTAACCTCAGTGAAATCGGCGTCGACCACGTCGTCTTTCTTTTTGCCGCCGGCGCTAGAATTCTTTTCTTCCGGTTTTTCTTCCGCTTGTTGCTGCGGCGCCTGTTGTTGTGAAGCCTTAGCGTACATCGCTTCGGCGAGCTTGTGCGAAGACTCGCTAAGGTCCGCCGCCGCTTTGCGCATCGCGTCAGCGTCTTGGCCTTCTAAAACTTCCTTAGCCTTCTTGAGCGCCGCCTCAATATTTTCCTTAACCCCGGCATCGAGATCGCCGCCGTATTCATTGAGCGATTTCTCGGTGGAGTACACCAACGAGTCGAGCTGGTTACGAGCTTCGACCGTGTCTTTACGTTTCTTATCCTCAGCCGCGTGCACCTCAGCCTCGCCGACCATTTTCTTAATTTCTTCTTCGCTCAAGCCGCTCGACGCCGTGATCTTGATCGACTGTTCTTTGCCGGTGCCGAGATCCTTCGCCGCGACGTGAACGATGCCGTTGGCATCGATATCGAATGTAACTTCAATCTGCGGCACGCCCCGCTGGGCCACTGGAATGCCGACGAGATCAAACTGGCCGAGAAGTTTATTATCGACGGCCATTTCTCGTTCGCCTTGGAAAACCCGAATCGATACGGCTGACTGATTGTCCTGCGCCGTGGAAAATACTTGGCTCTTTTTGGTCGGGATCGTGGTGTTGCGTTCGATCAACTTCGTGAATACGCCACCCAGAGTTTCAATTCCGAGGGAGAGCGGGGTTACGTCCAAGAGCAAGACATCTTTGACGTCGCCCTTAAGCACCGCGCCTTGAATCGCCGCGCCGACGGCAACGACCTCATCGGGGTTTACACCTTTGTGCGGCTCCTTACCGAAAATCTTCTTAACTCGCTCCTGCACCGCGGGCATACGGATCATACCGCCGACAAGAATGACTTCGTGAATGTCACTCGCACTCAAGCCGGCGTCTTTTAACGCTTGGCGGCACGGACCTTCGGTGCGATCGATCAAGTCGGCGCACAGCGCTTCGAGCTTGGACCGGGTAAGCTTCATGTTGAGATGCTTCGGACCCGACTGGTCTGCCGTGACGAAGGGCAAATTGATGTCGGTTTCCATCGACGAGGAAAGCTCGCACTTCGCTTTCTCGGCCGCCTCTTTGAGCCGCTGCAGCGCCATGCGATCTTTGCGCAGATCGATGCCTTGGTCTTTCTTGAACTCGTCGGCGAGATAATCGATGACTCTTTGGTCGAAATCTTCGCCGCCAAGAAACGTATCGCCGTTGGTCGCTTTAACTTCAAAAACGCCTTCGCCTAATTCAAGAATAGAAATATCGAAGGTGCCGCCGCCGAGATCGAAAACAGCGATCTTTTCATCTTTCTTTTTGTCTAACCCGTAGGCCAGGGACGCTGCCGTGGGTTCATTAATGATTCGGAGAACGTTCAATCCTGCAATACGCCCCGCATCCTTAGTCGCCTGTCTTTGGCTGTCGTTAAAATAGGCGGGCACTGTGATGACGGCCTCGGTCACTTTCTCGCCGAGATAATCTTCCGCCGTCTGCTTCATTTTTTGCAAGATAAAGGCGGAAATCTCCGCCGGACTATAACCTTTGCCGCGAATCTCGACCCAGGCGTCACCATTATCATTACGGATAATCTTATACGGAAGCAGGTTGCTGGCCTTCTGCACCATGGCGTCATCGCTACGTCGGCCTATCAAACGTTTAACCGCGGAGACGGTATTCTCCGGGTTGGTGATCGCCTGCCGACGGGCGATTTGGCCGACCAAGCGCTCGCCGCTGTCCGTGAAGGCGACCACCGACGGAGTCGTGCGACTGCCTTCGGAGTTGGCGAGGACATTGGGGTCGCCAGTATCCATGATTGCAACGCAGGAATTGGTTGTCCCGAGGTCGATCCCGATAACTTTTGCCATCTTATTTACTCCTCGATACTATTGCACACTAGGTACGAACGAAAGTTATTTAATCATCGCTTGAGCCGTTTTCAACCTGATCGCCGTCGTTTTTTTTCTCTTTTGTTTCTGGCGCTTTAGATACACTTACCAGGGTTGGGCGAAGCAGCCGGTCGCGAAACATGTAGCCTCTGTGAAGCTCATTCATAACCACATTGGGCGGGTGCTCGACGGATTCCACCTGCGCCATCGCTTCATGTTTGGCGGGATCGAAGGGTTGGCCGACGGCGGAAATTTGACAGACGCCAAATTTGTTCAAGACATCGAGGAATCCTTTTAAAATCATTTCCACGCCTGCGACCAGAGAGTTGCCGTCGTTACTCCCAGCGGCGTGGGCGATCGCCCGCTCCAAGTTATCGATGATCGGTAGCAGATCTTTGAGCAAGGCTTCGTTAGCAAAGCGAATGGCATCGTCGCGCTCGCGCGCGTTTCGCTTCTTGAAATTCTCCGCTTCGGCTACTTGTCGAACATATCGATCATAGTTATTCTTGGCTTCTTGCTCTTTCGCTTCCAGTTGCTCGCGCAGGCTGGCGAGCTCACCTTCCCCGGGAGCTTGGTTTTCGAGCGGCGCTGATTCCGTGGCTGGCTGCTCCGCGTCGAATTCCGAGCCAATTATTTTCGTTTCATCAGTCATGTTATGCTTGTCACTCCACTCCGTAGTCGTCGTAACGTAATCACGATAGAATTACGTGTCAAGTTTTTCTAATTAAAAAACCCCTGATATTTTAAATAGTTGTCTGAGTTCATAAAAAATGGTAGGGTGCCGTAAATAACGTCCGCCACTCAACCCAATATGCGTCCCAACTCCGTGACCTCGGCGATAGTTTTACGCACCCGTCCTTATGGTGAAGCCGATAAAATTGTCTCTTTCATAACTGAGGACTTCGGCAAAGTCACCGGTATCGCGAAGGGCGCGATGCGCTCGCGCAGACGGTTTGTGAACTCCCTGGAACCCTTTGCTTTAGTGAGCCTGCGCTTCCAAGACCGACCTCAGAACAGTTTAGCATTCATTTTAGCCGCTGAGTTGCTTCTTGGCTACCGTCAATTATCGACCAGCTTGGAACGCATGTGCCATGCGGCGTATCTGGTTGAAATCACCGACGGCTTGATCAGTGAACGGCAGGAGAATCTCGCCGTCTATCGTCTTCTACGGGATAGCTTACGCTACTTGGAAGAGCGCGGTACATCGCTAAGATTTCTGACGTCATTTGAGCTAAAACTGTTGCGCTTGGTGGGTTATCAGCCGGTGTTGGACAACTGTAAACGCTGCCGCACAGACTGTCCCAATAAGATTTCCCGCCAGTGGCACTTTAGCTTTATCGACGGCGGCATTTTATGCGACTCCTGTGCCGGTTCCCGGCGCGAAACTCTGCCGCTCGGTACCAGAGCAGTTGAAGTATTAGCTGCACTGCAGTCGGAATCCGATGCGCTGCCCGAATCATTGTCACTGCCGTTTTCAGTTATTAAAGAGATGCGCGCTGTAACCCAGCGCTTCGTCCAGTTTCATATGGATCGCGAAATTAAATCGTTGGCTTTCCTGGATCAATTCTCGTCTGCAGATTTGGGCACGAACTAAGTGCGTTCATTCCGCACGGAGTTCATGCCGAGCGAGCCTGAAACATGATTTGGAGTAGACGGCATGCCGAATAAGAATAAACACGTTTTCTTTTTTGGAAACGGCAAGGCCCAAGGCAACGCAAAAATGCGCGAGCTGCTCGGCGGCAAGGGAGCCGGTCTTCATGAAATGACGCGGATCGGTGTTCCGGTTCCGCCCGGCTTTACCATCAGCACCGAGATCTGCAGTTATTATTACTTGCATCAGCGGCAGTATCCGCGACAGTTAAAAGCCCAAGTAATCAGGGCGTTGGAGGACGTGGAAAAAATTCTCGGCCGTAGCTTCGGCAATGCCGATAATCCCCTATTGGTTTCAGTTCGATCGGGAGCCCGCGAGTCAATGCCGGGAATGATGGATACGGTCTTAAATCTTGGTCTCAACGACCAAACGGTTCAAGGATTGATTCGGCGCACGAACAATCCGCGATTCGCTTACGATAGTTACCGTCGCTTCGTCCAGATGTACGCCGACGTAGTGCTCGGAATTAAGCCCAAGGACAAGAATGGCAGCGATCCCTTGGAATCGATTCTCGAGCGGAAGAAGCAAGCGGTCGGGACGCATATCGATACGGAACTCAGTGCCAAGGATCTCGCCGAGCTCGTCTCGGAGTATAAGAGCGAAATTAAAACGCGACTTGGAAAAAATTTTCCCGAAGATCCCGTCGAGCAGTTATGGGGCGCAATTGGCGCGGTGTTCGGTTCGTGGAACAATGATCGCGCGATCGCGTATCGGGAACTCTATAAAATTCCCCATGAGTGGGGAACGGCCGTAAACGTTCAAGCGATGGTATTTGGAAATTTGGGCGAGAACTGCGCGACTGGCGTCGCTTTTACGCGCGACCCCGCCAGCGGCGAGAAACGTTTCTATGGTGAGTTCTTGATCAACGCCCAAGGCGAGGATGTCGTCGCCGGTATTCGCACGCCAAAGCCGATTGCCGAACTCAGTCAAGCATTGCCCAATGCCGCAGCGGGGCTCAGGCGCGTCTCCAAGCTGCTCGAACGGCACTACCGTGAAATGCAAGACATCGAGTTTACCATTGAGGAAGGTAAACTCTGGCTGCTCCAGACTCGCACTGGTAAACGCACTGGCTTTGCGGCCGTGCGAATCGCCGTAGATATGGTTGGCGAGAAGATCATCGATAAGTGCGAAGCATTAAAACGTATTGAGCCGGATCAACTGAACCAACTGCTCCGGCCCATTTTCGACCAGCAACAAAAAGAATTGGCGCACAAAGAAGGACGTCTACTCGCGAAAGGACTACCGGCGGGTCCAGGGGCGGCCACAGGTCGCGTTGTCTTTCATGCCGAAGACGCCGTTGAGTGGAACAAACGGGGCGAGCGTGTAGTGCTATGCCGCATTGAAACTAGTCCTGACGACATCCGTGGTATGGACGCCGCCCAAGGCATTTTAACCGCTCGAGGCGGCATGACCTCTCATGCCGCACTGGTTGCGCGTCAAATGGGCAAAGTTTGCGTCGCCGGCTGCGAGACCCTCCACATTGATTATGCGGCGCGCACGCTGCGCGTCGATCATGCCGAACTCAAAGAGGGCGAGTGGATTTCGCTTGACGGTAGCACCGGCGAGGTGATCAAGGGCGAGATTCCGACCTTGCCCTCGGAAGTTTTACAGGTGTTGGTATCCCAAACCATGGATCACAACCAATCGCGGGTTTACCGACAATTTGCCAAGCTGATGCGCTGGGCTGATGAAGTACGTGTGCTCGGGGTGCGCACTAATGCCGACCAACCCGACCAAGCACGGATCGCCAAGGCCTTCGGCAGCGAGGGTATTGGTCTATGTCGCACTGAACATATGTTTTTTCAAGGGGATCGAATTCAAGCTGTGCGTGAAATGATTCTCGCCGAGGATGAAGCCGGCCGCCGGCGTGCGTTGGCCAAGCTGTTACCGATGCAGAAGGAAGATTTCAAGGCCATTCTCGCGATTATGGGCGGCTTACCTGTGACCATTCGTACCCTTGATCCGCCCTTGCATGAGTTTCTCCCAAAAAGTGATCAGGAAGTGATCGAACTCGCGCAAGTCATGGGTGTACCGCTCGAAATCTTGCGGAACAAAGTCAACGTCCTGCAAGAATTTAACCCTATGCTGGGTCATCGTGGGTGCCGCTTGGGTATCTCTTATCCGGAAATTACCGAGATGCAGGCACAAGCGATCTTCGAAGCCTCGTGCGAATTGCGGCGCGAGGGGAAAAATCCATTTCCCGAAGTGATGATTCCGCTTGTCGGTTCGCGCCTAGAATTGCGCGAGCAAAAGGCGATCGTCGAACGAATTGCTCGCGAAACTCAAAAATCCTTTGGTGTCAAAGTGCGTTATTCGATCGGCACGATGATCGAGCTGCCGCGGGCGTGTATGGTGGCCGATGAAATCGCCGAGGAAGCAGAGTTCTTTTCCTTCGGTACCAACGACTTGACACAAACTTGCCTTGGTTTGTCCCGCGACGACGCAGGCAAGTTTCTCCCCAGCTACGTTGTTCAAGGGTTAATTCCTGCGGATCCCTTCGTCAGCATCGATGAGGATGGTGTCGGGGCGCTCATGCGAATCGCGGTTGCCAAGGGTCGTAAGAAACGCAAACAGCTCGAAATGGGTATTTGCGGTGAGCATGGCGGCGACCCACAATCCGTCGCTTTTTGCCATAAAATCGGACTCGATTATGTAAGCTGCTCGCCCTATCGAGTTCCCATCGCTAAGCTCGCTGCAGCCCGAGCCGCTTTAGCGAAAAACCTCTGAAAAAACGATCAATTTCAGCAACCATCATACCGTCGCAACTAATCGTTGTAGCTGTCAGTTTGTGGACATTTTGTTGACAGTCACTAGGTGATCGACGATAATTTGTTACCTTTTGTTATTTGCCTATGGAACCGAGATTTGCTGAACTCTTAGTTCGCGGGGGTATCGTCACCCGCGAGCAACTTATAGAAGCGCAAAAAAGTGAACGTGAAAATGGCTCAAGCGTCCCGAAAGAGATTGTTCGCTTAGGTTTCACCAATGAAGAGACATTAACCAACTTCCTAGCTAGACAGTTCGGTATAGAAACTATCGAGCTTGTTCCTGGCGATATTGAGGAGGCAGTTTTTAGCTTAGTCCCGCCGCAAATTGTTCAAAAGCACCAAGTCATTCCTTACAAACTCCTCGGCTCAACTTTGACCGTTGCGATGGCCGATCCAACTGATTTGGTGGCGGTCAATGAAGTTAAGTTCGTCACGGGTTACGGCGTGCGTATCGTTCTTAGCACGCCGGCTGGTATCAAAAAGACGCTTGAACATCGTTTCGGTGGAGTTAGTTACGATGACGTTCTAAAGAAATTTGGCGATGGAGAGATGGAGGTCGTCCAAGGAAACGACGACGTCGACCTCCAAGAGCTGCAGCGGGCCACCATGGACGCACCCGTTGTGACTTTGGTCAACGCTATCTTGGCGGACGCCGCCAAGCGCCGCTGTAGCGATATTCATATAGAACCTTACGAGAAAGTATTCCGCGTGCGATTCCGCATTGATGGCGTGCTCCAAGAGATCATGAGCCCGCCATTGCGTTTAAAGAACGCGTTAGTGTCCCGGTTAAAGGTCATGGCCAGTCTTGATATTGCCGAGCGACGACTTACCCAAGATGGTCGCATCAAGCTTAAGATGGGCACCGGCGGCGAATTGGACGTTCGCGTTTCGGTCTTGCCCACACTTTTCGGCGAAAAAGTCGTGATGCGATTGTTGGACAAGTCCAATCTTCAACTGGATATGTCGAAACTTGGCTTCGATCCGCAAAATCTGAAAGATTTTCAGGACGCGATTCATAAGCCTTACGGCATGATACTTATTACTGGGCCCACAGGTAGCGGTAAGTCGACCACTCTCTATTCTGCCCTATCCGATCTCAACAAGCCTGATGTGAATATTTCTACGGCGGAGGATCCGGTCGAATACAATCTGATGGGTATCAATCAGGTTCAGGTGCGAGAACAAATAGGGCTTAACTTTGCTGCAGCGTTGCGATCTTTCTTGCGCCAAGATCCAGACATCATCATGGTCGGCGAAGTTCGCGATTTAGAGACCGCGCAGATCGCGATTAAGGCGGCGCTAACGGGTCATCTGGTGCTCAGCACCTTGCATACGAATGACTGCCCGGCGACTGTCGATCGTCTCATCAACATGGGCGTGGAGACGTTTCTCCTGACGTCCTCGATAAATTTAATCCTCGCCCAGCGATTGGTCAGAAAAATCTGCGACAAGTGCAAAGAGCCCATCGATATTAAGCCTGAAGTATTGATCAACCTTGGCGTGGATACGGCAGATATAGGTGCTGGATTTGCGACATTTCACGGCCGCGGCTGTAATAATTGTGGTGGCACCGGTTACCGCGGCCGATTGGCAATATACGAAGTTATGGTCATGCACGAAGCTATTAAGGAACTGATTCTCAAAGGCGCCTCGGCGATGGAGCTCAAACGCGAAGCGGTCAAGCTTGGCATGAGCACGCTACGGATGAGCGCCTTACAAAAAGTGCGCGATGGCATGACGACCGTCGATGAAACGATCCGAGTTACCGATACGGATAAAGGATTTGGTTCGGTGTTTTCGTTGGGATTCTAATATTGTGGACATTCGTTGGATCCTAACCTCATAATGCTCAAAGCTTTTGAACTTAGATAACATTCGGCCAGAGACGACCATGGCTATATTTGTTTGGGAAGGCAGGACCGCACAAGGGCGACTGATCAAAGGCGATAACCTCGAGGCACCAAGTGTAGAAGCGGCGCTCACGCGCTTGCGGGAACAAAGGATACGCCCGATCGCAAATCGGGTTCGGGAAAAAGGCAAAGGATTTGATAAAGAGATAACGATTCCCGGTTTCGGCGCCAAGGTTACGACCAAAGATCTCTCCTTAGCGACCCGCCAATTGGCCACGATGATCGACGCCGGTCTGCCGATCGTGCAATGCTTGGATATCTTAGGACAACAGTCAGAAAACAAGTTGCTGCGTAACACGCTGACGACTGTCCGCAAGGATGTCGAGGGAGGTTGCACACTGGCGGATGCCTTGCGCAAACATCCTAAAATTTTTGACGATCTTTACGTCAACATGGTTGAGGCCGGCGAAGCCGGCGGTATCCTGAATACCATTCTCAACCGGGTCGCTTTGTTCATCGAAAAATCCAATCGGCTGAAAAAGAAAGTCAAAGGCGCGATGATCTATCCTTGCGCCATCGTCGGTGTGGCGGTGATAGTCGTCGCGGTTCTGATGATTTTTGTCATTCCCGTTTTTGCCGAACTCTACGGCAGCATGGGTCAGGCGCTGCCGGCGCCGACCCAGATATGCATCAATATTAGTAACTGGTTTGTCGCCTATTGGTATCTATTGATCGCGGCTGGGGTTGGCGTGACGATGGGGATCTCCGCCTATTATAAAACGCCCCCGGGGCGCATGCAGATTGACGGCCTGCTCTTACGGATGCCGATCATCGGCGATTTGTTGAGGAAAGTGGCGGTGGCACGTTTTTCCCAAAACATGTCGCTATTGCTGAGTTCCGGCGTGCCTATCCTGGACGGGTTGGCGATCACCGGTAGAACGGCCGGCAACAAAGTTGTCGAGAAAGCGATCATGGAGAGCCGAGTAAGCATTAGTAAAGGGAATACGGTGGCCGATCCGCTGAGGGAAAGTAAAATTTTTCCGCCGCTGGTCTGCCAGATGGTCGCTGTCGGAGAAAGCACCGGCGGGCTCGACGGGATGCTTAAGAAAGTCGCCGAGCTTTACGAAGAAGAGGTCGACGACGCGGTCAACAATTTGACCGCCATGATGGAGCCGGCGATCATGGTTGTTTTAGGCGTCGTTCTTGGTGGCTTGGTCGTCGCCATGTATCTGCCAATTTTCCAAATGGGATCGCTCGTTGGCAACTGATGCTGATACCGATTCACCGAATTGCGAACCGACGTTAAACAAACTACTCACTTTGAGCGACGAACGCATAAATTTGACCGAGAAGATTCGTTGGCTGCTGCTTCTGCGCGTAGTCATCTTGTCATTCTTTTTGGGCGCATCGGCGCTTTTTCATTTCTTCCAAGCCGAGTGGGATCTGAATTATCTTCTAAATCTTTCGGTGCCGCTGATTCTCGCCTACGTCATCTCGGTTGCCTCGGTATTGTTCTTAGCTAGGTTTCACAATCTCCGGCTCTTAGCTCATGTTCAAGTGAGTTTTGATGTATTGCTAATCACGGGGATTATCTGGATCACCGGCGATATCGCCAGTCCGTTTTCATTCCTCTATAACCTCGCGGTGATGAACGCTGCGATCTTGCTCTTCTACCGAGGCGCGTTTATCGCTGCGGCGAGCTCGAGTGTTTGTTACACCGCCTTACTTTTGTGGTCGCGTTATTGGTATCACGCTGGCGACGGCGCACCGCTTTATTGGTCGCCGATCGTTACCGTGGTGCTCAATGTCGGCAGTTTTTTCGTCATCGCGTGGTTGAGCGGCTTTCTCGCAGACAAACTAAGCGCAACTGAAAAGCTGCTAAAAGAAAAACAAATTGACTATTTAGAGTTGGACGCCTTCAAAGATGCGTTGTTGCAGGGAATCGGCAGCGGTGTAGCTATCACGACCGCGGAAGGACAAATAAATTTTTTCAACCCACATGCACAGACCCTAACCGGACTTGACGAAGCAAACGTTAAAGGCAAGCGTATAGATCAAATTTTTCCGGGTTTGAGCTATGACTTTCAACGCAACCGTAGAGTCGGGACCGTTATAACCGACGAGTTGCCGTTTTCCGCACCCCAGGGAGTTCAGAAGCAGATACGTCTAACCCTCGCACCCCTCAGTAACGCCCAAGAGGAAACCATCGGCTTCGTCGCAATTCTTGAAGACATTACCAAACAGAAACAAATCGAAGAGAAGGTCCGGCTTGAGGAAGAACTACGCCGAGCCAGAGAAGTGCCATTGCCGACGCTTTCCATGAACGGTGATAACTCCGCATTTCGCTTTGAAGGAGTCATTGGCAAGAATGGTGGTATCGAGAAGATTTATCAATTAATCCAGAAAGTCGCGGCGAGTAGCACCAACGTTCTCATCTCCGGCGAAAGCGGTACAGGGAAAGAGCTGGTGGCGCGCGCAATTCATCTTAACGGCCCACGCCAAGATAAACCTTTTGTCGCTGTTAACTGCGGTGCGATTCCCGAGACGCTGATCGAGAGCGAACTTTTTGGCCATGTTCGAGGTGCCTTTACCGGCGCGGTTTCGGATCACACCGGACTTTTCAAACAAGCCGACCAGGGAACAGTATTTCTAGATGAAGTCGGTGAACTGCCGCTTCACCTTCAAGTCAAATTATTGAGAGTTCTCCAAGAAAAGAGTTTCACGCCGGTGGGTGGCAGCAAGCAAATTAAGGTGGACATCCGAGTCATCTCGGCAACCAATCGCGATTTGCGTAAAGAACTCGAAGAAGGACGATTTCGCGAGGATCTCTTTTATCGTTTGAACGTTGTCCAGATGGTCTTGCCGCCGCTCCGCAGTAGAAAAGAGGATATACCATTACTCACTCACTTTTTTCTAAAAAAATTCGCTGACTCGCACGGCAAAAATGTCGAAGAAATTTCCAGCGGTGCGCTCATGCACCTGATGAATTACGCGTATCCGGGAAATGTTCGGGAATTGGAGAATGTTCTTGAACATGCCGTTGCTGTTACGAACAAGAATATCCTAACCGAAGACGATTTACCCCAGCATGTGAAAACCGTCCCGATTATGGAAGACGTAGATACCTTCGAACAAACCGCGCCTGGAGGCGCGGACTACTTCTTTAGCAAAGGGCTGTCGCTAGACGTCGAACTCGAAACACACGAGAAATGCATTCTTTTGGGTGCGTTGAAACGCGCAAAGGGGGTGCAGAAGAAAGCCGCCGAAATCCTCGGTATCAATTACCGCTCACTGCGCCATCGGCTCGAAAAGTACGAAATGCTAAACTCAAAATCAGCCTCTCTAATTGAACAACCCTCGGATCAGCAGTAACAAACTTTGTCACTTTCGAGTAATACCAATTAACGCAATCCGGGACTTCACTCAATCTCAGCAAATCTTACCAGCATTACCCCATTATTTCGGGGGCGCGATAAGTACCTAAAAAGTCTAAGATTCCATGTTCGCGTTCGGCAAGGATTGGAACTGTTGGCGAGTTTTTTCAAGGTTTGCCGCTGGCTCCTGAACATGGCCTCAAGTTTGCGATCGAGCCGATGCAAGGTTGCTGAGGATTTAGATTTTGATTAGGAGGTGACAGTTCAAAGGGATCAACGATTTATTGGCAATGGCAGAATTATTGAGGAATAGAATCAAAGCTTAAACAAACAGGAAGGGAGAATAGATGAATAAGTTACGTTTACAGAATCAAGGTGGTTTTACATTAATCGAGCTGTTGGTTGTCGTGGCGATCATCGGCATCTTGGCGGCGATCGCAATTCCGCAGTTCGCGGCGTACCGTAAGCGCGGTCATGAGGCGCAAGTTAAGTCCGATTTGAGGAACGCCGCAGTGTCTCAAGAAGCTTACTTCGCGGCGAATTCGACGTACAAGGGCGGAACGATGACGACCGGTACCCCTCCGGGATTTAATCCAACCACTGGCGTTACGGTGACTGGCGCGGTCGGCACCAATACCTTCCTAATGACAGCTACGCATACGAATTGTGGTAGTGCTACCTGGACTTTCAACAGCGTTTCTGGCCAGATCGCCGGTACATCTGGTGGTTGTCCATAAGCAGCGGTTGATTTAAAGAGACTCGAACTTGCGAGTGGAAAAAGGGGGGCACGAAGTGGCCCCCTTTTTTCTACCTTTTCAGTTACAATCGAGAATGCCTGGCACTTTTTCGACACGCTGATCGGTCCCATTGTGCACTCTCACCGGATTGCCAGAGAAAAATTGGCAGACTGCTTCGCCATCGTCGCCCTTGCGCTCATGCTGCTATGGTTCTGCGACGAAATGATATTTGCCGATAAGATTCCTTTCTTCCGTGACTTAGGTTCTTACTTTTACCCGATCAAATTTAGCGTCGCTGAAGCGTTCAAAGCCGGGGAGCTGCCGCTGTGGGAGCGGCGCATGGCGTCGGGCTTTCCGATTATGGCAGGCTTGCAGTCGGCGGTTTTCTATCCCCCATCCCTCGCTTTTGATCTTTTACCGTTTTTCGCCGCGGTTCAGATCATTTTTGTCATCCACTATGCAGTCGCCGCTTTGGGAACCTATGTTTTGTTCCGTTCGTGGAAGTGTGAGGTATTTGTTGCCGTCATCGGAGCTATCCTCTTTGCGTTTAGTGGCACAATGGTTTCGCTGACCAATTTACTCAATCATTTTCAGAGTGCCGTCTGGCTTCCTTGGATGATCTACCTTTGGGAGCGAACGGTGCGAACCGGGCGATGGACAGCTTTTGTCGCATTCTCAATTGTTTCTCTTTGCCAACTGCTCGCCGGCTCGCCGGAAATATTTCTGCTGTCTCTCGGCTTGATTGTGCTGGATACGCTTCGCTTATACCGCGAACGCGAGATCAATGCTTTGTTCCGTTGCATAACTATCTTATTTGGGGCGGGTGTTATCATCATTGGCCTTGGCATGATTCAACTGTTACCAACGGCGGAACTGATTCTCCAGTCTCGTCGAGATCTACCGATTCCAGCGTCGGAGGCGCTTGACTGGTCGTTGCGACCGTCGAGTTTGCTCGGGCTTTTCTTGCCAACTCTCGAAGCCGATACGTCCCTATCGCTTGGAGTTCGATCACTGCTTGGTCAAGGCGTTCCGTTCCTGCTTAGTCATTACATGGGTGTCATCGCGGTTTTCGCTCTGTGCTACTGGTTCCGCACCGTGCGGATGAAAGAACGCGTCGTCGTTTTGGTTCTAGTTGGCTGTTCGCTTTTGTTGGCATTCGGCAGTTATACGCCGGTCTATCCCTTTCTCTATGATTGGGTTCCGGCGTTCCGTGCGATGCGTTTCCCGGAAAAATATTACTACCTAACTTTCGCCCTTTTGGTATTTACAGCCGTTCGTGGGCTGCGGCAAATCGACGACAAAGAATATCCTCATTCGCCTTGGCTCATCGCCACAGCGATACTTGCGGCATGGCTCATCGCGTATGTTACTTTTCGCGTACAACCTCAATTGCTCGCGGACTTGCTGCAGCCGCCGAATCCGAACCAAATTGCGCCGTCAACCAATCCGACGACTATTGCGGCGATCTTAGTAATTTTTGAGAAACAGGTCGCTGTAGCGTTGGTGCTCGCTACGCTGTTCTGCCTTCAACGGTTCGGCCTTATACGTAAGACGCTGTTGCAATGCTTGTTGGTTCTAGCGGTATATTTCGATCTGAGCAGCGCCAACAAACCGCTCCATTTTCTCCGTGACGCGACGCTCATTGAAAATATCCCGCGGATTATGGACAAGCCCCCAGCGGATCATAGCCGGTTTTTTTACTACCCGCCCGGAGAGAATTTGCACCCGAGTTATGTGAGAGTCACGGGTAGTCCAGATTATAACAAAGCGACGGTTATAGCGCTTAACAATTTGTTGCCCAATGCCGGGATGCTCTACGGCTTTGAATATTTCCAGGATATCGATGCGCTTGGCCGGCGCAGCTATACGAACTTTCTGCACTTCATCAATGCTTTGCCCGCCGATCGACGTGGTAAACTGCTGGGAGCCGTTAATGTGAAATACGTCGTGGCCTTTCATCCCTTGGAGGTGAAAGGCCTGGACCTTGTGCGAGAATTTCCCGAACATTACTCCAAACTATACGAGGTCACCGATGCCGTGCCACGAGCTTATGTTGCGGCGCGTGCGGTCTATGAACTGAACCCAAAGAGTACATTGGAACGGATGTCGAGTGATAGCTTCGATCCGCTGGGAGATGTGATTGTCGATGCGCCCGTTCAACTGGGGCCTCAGGATGTCATCCAGAGTGCTGCGACGATCAAACTCTACCGCAACAATCAGGTGCAGATAGATGCGCAGCTGAGCGCACGCGGTATCCTAGTGTTAACGGACGCATACTATCCTGGATGGAAGGTTCGTGTAGATGGCAAGGAGCAGAAAATTTTGCGCGCCAACTATCTGTTTCGTGGTGTCGAATTACCAGCGGGAAAACACAAGGTTGAATTCATTTACGAACCTAAATCTTTCACCGTAGGTTTGATTATCTCTCTCTGCACTGCCGGACTATTGTTAGGAGTACCGCTTGTTGGTTGGTTTCGTCGGCGCGCCGGTGTCGCGAATGTCGCGGCTGATATTTCCCAACGGCCGGTAACTTTGGTTGCTGAGTAGGCGATTGGGACTGGCTTGATGTGACCGAATGCCCTTAGGCCTACGCCGAATTGAAAATCGTCATTGCGACTTTCTGAGATCGAAAAGCGCAATCAACGGGACACCGGCGATACTGACCGATTCGGCGGGTCGTGCTGCGCTACGCATCAACTGACGGTCGGGCGGCGAAAGCGCGCTGCGTCGGTTAAACACAAGATAGAAATCGGAAGGTCCCTTGCCGCTAAAACGAATATCTCGGCGCAGTATCTTTTCTTCTTGATAAAATTCGAACATGAAGCTGGTGAAGGAAGCATTCACCGTTGCGCTTTGGGGTAGCTTCTCGTTGAGCATCTGGAGGAAAGGTGGCGTAATCGCTTCCATGAAATACGTTGTTTCCAGCCCGCGCTCGTAGGCGCCGCGAATTCCGCCAACTAAGTGGTTGTAGTAACTCAGCTGGAAAGGGTGCGAGAGATAGAGATCCAGGAGCGGGTTGAAGCAGGCAACCACAAATACCGCTGCGGTGGTTTTAGCATTGAGATTGGCAATTTTCTGGAAGGCCCCAGAGCGTCGCGCCATAATGAGTAACCAGGATGTGACGGCGAAGAAGCCCACGGCCGCTAGTGCCGCGAGAAATGGCAAAGCCGAAAGCATTTGCCGCATCCCATCGTGGAGCACGGCACCCGGTAGCCAACCTAAAATCAGCACGAAAACCATATTGAAGATCAGCAATAGCAGAGTCGCGCGTTGCTCTCGCAGCCAGATTGCCGAGAGTGCGCCCACCAGAGCGAGAAGCAGTATCGGTTCGGGAGTGGTTACTGCAACGAGGTAAAACGGATAGTGCCATGGTAGTTGCTGCGAGGACAGTATTTGGTTGAGAAAGAAGACAGCGAAGTTTGCGTCCGCCCGGTAGCCGCGGCTGATGCCTTCGTAGAGAAACTCCAAGACTCGCAAGCCCGTCTGATGCCAAAGATAGGGCTGAGTCACGACCATGACGACCGGCGCGAGAAACAGTAGCGCGAATATGTTGTTGGCGTATTTTTCGCGATGAAACAGATGCGCCCAGAGAATCAACGGCACGGGAATCAACAATGCTGGAAACTTGGTCGAGAGTGCCAAGCCCCAAACCGCTCCGAGTGCGACACTCCACTGCCACCCACCGAGACCTTTCCAGAAACAGTAGACGGTCAGAAACCACATTGCCGCCAGTGGCAGATCGGTCACGGCGATGTGCGCGTAGCCAAATAAGTTTGGTATCAGAATCAACGCGATTGCGGAAAAGAAACCGGCTGTCGGCCCGAACAATTCATTTAGCCATAAATAAATGACCGTGACGAGAACCGCGAAGAAAAGCGCCGGCGCAAGCCGATAAGCGGAAAATTTATCGAGCATGTGGGCTGATAGGTTCTTGGTGATTGCCGACACGATGCGTGAAAACGGCGGATGGGGCACGTTGTAGGGATTCCAATGCCACGCGGCCTTGATGCTCGCGTCATCAAGACTCTTGCGTAAATTCCCGCCTGCTAGATTGCCGCCAGCGTCCACGAGCCACTTTAGATGTAGATCCGTCGCGTGAAAGTAGGACGGTTCGTCCCACGTCACGCCGTAGTCTTTTGATGTCGCGCCAATAAACATCAAGGCGCTAAAGAACAGCGCCATCGGCGTAAGCCAGCGCATGGCTCTGGATGGCAGCTCGGCTCGGTCGTTTATGGAAAGAGATTCCAAGTGTGGGTTAGTATCGTACGATTCGATTATCGCTTGCTCCAAACCGCCAAGATCGATTTGCCAATCATGCCGGAAGACCAGCGATCGACCCGTCGCGACAAGGGGATACACAGGCGATCCCATATGACGATCTGCGATCGCGTTGGCATCGGCTGGCGTAGAGCAAGTACGTTGCCGAGCGACAAGAAAACACCGATTGAGTCTAGATAGCGCATCTTTTTTTCAAGCCATCCCGTCGGCATCAAGAGCCTCAACGTCGCTTTTTTGTAACGACGCAGATGGCCGATGCTTTTGTCGAAATCACTAAAAAGCCATTGATGGGCTGGCGACAAGACGACGATGTGGCCGCCGGGTCGAACGAGTTGCGCGGCCAGTTCGATCTGCCCGTGGTCGTCTTCAATATGTTCAAGCACATCGATGTAGAGGATACAGTCGAAACACACCTGCTCGGTAAAGTTGCGCAGCGATCCAACTATCACCTTTGTCGTTGGCGCGGCTACGCTGCCGAGTAATCGAGCTTGTAAACGCGACGCTAGCGTCGCGTCGGGCTCAAGACACACCCAACGGCGCGCTCTGCCGTCATGCAACGCTACCGTGGTGGCGCCGATGCCGGCGCCAACTTCTAAGATATCGCCGCTTATGTAACTCGCGATTTCGTCCTTGACGTAGCTTTTCCAATTGTCCGCCAGAGCAAAGAGATCGAGTTCGCCGCCGACGTAAGGTGTTTCGGCGGCGTCAACCATAGATTCGTCGTACGTCACCCATGATGTGAATATAGTCGCGGGTTGGAATCACGTTGACCGCATTGCGGGCGGCTAGGATGGCAAAGACAAAAACCAAGACTACCAAGAGCATCTGCATCAACATCACGAGCAAGAGTCCAGATACATAGGTAGCCCAGCCAGGGATTGCGAGATCGGTAGTGATACGAATAGTAGCGACGGCGACCAGCGCGGCAACCGTCAGAAGCATACCCAGCGAAACCAGAATCAAAAGACGCACGCCGATACGATCGCCGAAGACCGCCATGGCACTCAGTCCGTGTACCACGAGAGAAACCAGATCCATGCGCGGTGTGCCTTCTAGACGTTCGCTGCGCTCCGTTGGGATAAGCGACATCGGCAGTTTCGCTTTATGCACGGCAGCGGCATAATGGTTCCACAGCTCGGAGACCACCACCAGCCGTTTGAGAGCGCCCGGCGGCACAATACTAAAGTTGCCAACACGGACTGGGATGCCCGTCAGCAACCAATGTGCGAAACGATAGAGGTGGTAAAAGAACGTGAACGCCAATCCCTCAGAGCGGCGGGTGCGCGCCGCGAAGACGATTTTCTCGCCGTTGTGGGCAAGACACTCGCGCACCAGCTGCGGCACATCTTTCGGAGAGTCCTCGCCATCGGAGTCCATGATAACCACTGAGCAATCCGGATAGTTCGCTTCAATATAGGATAATCCGACGGCGATGGCGCGCTGATGGCCCAGATTGCGACGCAACGATAGGACGTCGATGCTCGCGATCGATGGCAAAAGTTTTGGAGAGAAACTTTCAGGAAGCTTAACCGTCGAGCCGTCGTCGACTAGCAAGAGACCAGTACGAAGTCCAGAAGTTTTGAGCTCATATTCCAAGCTCGGTAGGAGCAGTGAAAGCGCCTGCCAATCGTTGAATACCGGCATTAAGATCATCAGCTTAATATCCGACATCGTTGCAACGCTCTTGCGGCTTGGGACCTCGTTGAAGTTGCCACTTATGGCGCGTGAACTAATTGGCAAGCAGTGGGCTGAAAGTGAAACTGGAGCAATCCTCGGATCATTCGCGCTATCATATCACAAAATACGATAAAGCTTAAAAATTACCATGGAACTTCTCATAGGCGCGCGAGTCCTTGTCGCCTGAACCGTAACATCGTATCATTATCTAATTATTTCCGCTGATGAAGAGGACAACGCGATGAAAATATTTTCCCCGTTACTGTTCACTCTGGCCATCGGACTGGTCGCGCCACAAGCCGTTTTTGCTCAGGCTTTTGGCGAGTATGGCCGAATGCTCGGTGGTATGCCGCAAGGCCAAGGCGTGACCGGACCGCGGACTTCAGGTGGTGGTGCGCCGGGTGGTTCGGGTAATGGTGCGGTTGGCGAAGTGAAGGGAAAGGGGATGCCGACTCGGCTCGTGGTCGCGTCAAAAGTGGCTGGACTCTATCCGCGGCAAGATGACGAAGCCGAAAAGCTTGACCAATTGCAAGAAGGTGAGGCGCTGGTACCGATGGTTCAGAGTAGCGGTGGCAACGATTGGTTCATGGTTAAGACTCAAAAGGGCGTAGTCGGTTGGATCAAATCTGTAGACGTCAGAGAAGCCAAGCTTAAATAATAATCTGCGCGCCGAGATCTTCCGCAGTAAAACTTTGCTTCGATCTCACAGGCAAATCTGTCTGCTCGCCGCATGGAGAGCAATTGCAGGCCATTTCGCCCCGATCTTTTTGCCCATCTCTGAGTCATAATTTCCTATAGATTCTTTTTAACCTACTTATTACTGCGCTCTCATGGGGGTCATTGAGGTGGCATTGAAGCTGCTGCATGGATTTCCTCATGATACGAATATTTAAATTTCATCGCATTCCAATACCTGACGCTTCTCCACCAACCCGACGAGAGCCAGACCAAGATCTAATAATTGCCGGCATCGGCATTTTTTGCGCTATGGTGGTGATAGGGGCCGTGCTGTTTGTCTTCCTAGGTGCATAGCGGCTGGTGCGCGTGGAGGTTCAGCGCGAAGTGCGGTTAAGCCATCCAAAGGCCAAACTGGCTAGCTTCTTGTGTCTCTCCCTAAAACATTCTGAATGCATTAGCTGCGCACCGTTGCAGCGAGCCGGCGGGATTTTTCCGATTGCGTTGGAATTCGATTCGGTACTAAGTTTACGGCATTCGGTTAGCCTTGAAAGAGCCGGTGGAACTCCCCTGGATGGTTGCGTCACGCAATTTTCAGCCGCTTGAGGACTGAGTCGTTGCCGATAACGTGAAATTCCATATAGTCGATCAGACCGCGGGCGATTTGAAAGTAGCGTTTCAACTGGGCTGAAGAGTTATTGGTTTTGAGTGATTCGGGCGAGCGATTGGCCGTGGATCGCAATGTCGCGACATCCTGCACTAAGCCACGCAAAGCCGGCGGGAGCACGTCCCAAACGCCTGTAGTTTGGCAAATCGAGACGAGATTTTGGCTTTCCAATTTTTGCGGGATGCTGCCGCTGTTCTCGACTAAGGCAGCCTTGATGGCCTTCTCGACGGCGTCGGCAATCTGGTTGAAATCGCCTAATTCTGTATTTGTGCTGCCGGTTTGAGCTGATGATGACTTGATGCGATCGCGAGCTTCGCGCAAGTATGGCTCCGCGTAAAATCCCATTAATACCTCCTGCCTCTGCTAGCATCTTTCAGCGAAATGTTAGTTTAAGGGCCGGGTGGTTTTTTTACAAGTAATTCTTTGCCAACGGCGATAAAGGGATTGTCAGTTGGCGCTCAAGCGCGACAAAAATTGGCTGCGTAATTTACGCAAAAAAAGCCCCCGGACAGTGCCGGGGGCTTTATATTGTCTGCGGTTATTAGCTTTGATGTCGATTATGCTGCGGATCGTGAGCGTGCGGCTTCCACCAATGGGCGGTATTTCTTGTTAAGTTCCATCCAATGCGCTGCGCGCTTTCTCGCCTTGTCTAGCTCCGCTTCCGGGAAAGTTACAAAGGGCACCCGTGTAGGACCGACTTTACAGTAGTCGGCATATTCTTGTGGGCGTTTATTGCCTGCGCCGGGAACCGGCTTGCCAGCGCCGACACCGCCGAGATCGTCGATCACTTCGATCATCTTCGCTACATCGCCTTTGCGCGCCTGTTCCAATAGATAGAGAATCGGCCATGGCCCCATCCAAACTTCCGTCGACCAGCAGCCCGCCGCGCCCATCGCATAGTAAGGATAGAGCTGTGACTGGTTAACGAACACGCTGATCTTACCGCGCACGATCTTTTGCAGATTCATAAACGCCTGCGTCGTGCGATGGCTATCTTTCATGCCGATAATGTTCGATTTCTTGACGAGTTCTTTGAATGCCGCAACAGGAATCGTGAACTTATGGTTGCCAGGATTGTGGTAGATGACGATATTCAAGCTTGGAAACAAATCGGCTATGTCGTGATAAAACTTGATGGCGTCTTGGACATGCAGCGTCTCATAATAGGGCACGCCGAGCAGAACGCCATCCGCACCGAGTTCCTTGACGAAGTTCATTTTCTGAATCACTTCGCGCGGATTTGGACTGGTGCAACCGAGAAATAGAGGCACGCGTTTTTTCACCGCATCGACGGTTGCTACAGATAGGGTTTTGAATTCATCGAAGAGCAGGTTGTAGCACTCGCCGTAGGTACCAGTGGTGGCGATATTGTTGACGCCGTCTTTGATGATCTTATCGACGCCTTCTTTAAGATTATCCACCGCGATGGTTTGCGTCGCGTGAATGTCGATTGCATCCGGCGTCGCAAACGCAGGCATCATCCCCAATACTCCGTTCAACTCGTTGGCACTAATCATAGAAACCTCCCTGTCAAAATTTGGAATTTTTCGGTTCTGACCGCCAATGCCAAAACGTCCGTTCAAAACTTACCGATTTGTTAACAGGTCATGGAATAGCTTGTCAAATAGAAATGACGGCAGAGCCGCCGCTTCGCTATCGAGCCGGATTCCTAGGCCGCAAGTAGTGACTGGAGCCACCCGCCGGAGTCGAACCGGCGACCTACTGATTACGAATCAGTTGCTCTACCAACTGAGCTAGGGTGGCTCACGAGGGTTTAAGGAAATGTATGACGCCCGCGATTACAAAGGACCCGAAAAAAGCGGCGACCAGATCGATGAAAATGCGTAGCTCATAGAGACTATCGAGGGTTTCGTTCAGTTGGTAGTACGATAACACGACGTGGCTAAGGAAGAAACCGATCAGGCCAATGATCGAAAAGCCAAAAACTCCCGGCCGGCGGTCAGCGGCAACGAGTTTACTCGCAAGAAACCCGGCTAAAAACGCGATCACCAGGGTTAAAACCGGATTGTCGATGCTATAGATCAACGCCTCAAGGGCAGCTTCCTTCATCGCGTTACCTTGCTAGCTTGGTTAGAATTGTTCTGGTCGCGGCTGTCGGGTTTTCGGCGCTCATCACCGCCGAGATAAGCGCCACGCCACGCACGCCAGTTCTCATTGTCTCCGTCAAATTTTCAGAGTTAATTCCGCCAATAGCATAGACGGGGACGCCAAGTTTAGCCACTGTTTCTTTCAAAGCAGCCAATCCTTGGGGCGCCCCGAAGGTGGCTTTGGACGGTGTCATATGGACTGGACCGAACAGAACAAAACCGGCGCCGTGCCGCTCGGCTATTTTGGCTTCCTCTAGGGAGTGGGCTGAATAGCCGATGGATTTCTCCTCGCCAAGCAAAGCGCGGGCGGTATCGATCGGAAGCGAAGTCTTGCCCAATTGCACTCCCGCCGCATCGACGGCGAGTGCGACATCGATGCGGTCGTTGATGAACAGTTGTGCGTTATAACGTTGACACAGCACAGAGATCTTATCGGCGAGCTCGAAGAGCTCTTTACCGCCGAGATCCTTTTCCCTGAGCTGAATAGCGCGCGCGCCGGCGTTCAAGGATTGTTCGACAACCGCGCAGAGATCGCGTCCCTGGGTTAGCGTTCGATCGGTGATTAAATAAAGGTCGAAATTGGGCGGAGGCACTGTAGCGGGTCAGTTCAGCATTCCGTCCAACGGACTGGAGGCCGTGGCGTAGAGTTTTTTAGGAATCCTGCCGGCTAGAAATGCTTTTCGTCCAGCCTCGACACCTTGGCGCATCGCCTCGGCCATCAGAATTGGATCCTTGGCACTGGCGATCGCCGTGTTCATAAGGACACCGGCACAACCCATTTCCATGGCAACCGCCGCGTCCGATGCCGTGCCGACGCCGGCATCGACGATGACCGGAACTTTGGCGTATTCCAAGATGATGCGAATATTATACGGATTTCTTATGCCTAATCCCGAACCGATGGGCGCGGCTAGCGGCATGACCGCGGCGCAGCCGATATCTTCGAGTTTCTTGGCGGTGATTGGATCGTCGGTGATGTAGGGCAGCACGATAAAACCTTCTTTGACGAGAATTTTTGCGGCGTCGATGGTCGCCGGCACGTCGGGAAAGAGCGTGCGGTCATCGCCGATGACTTCGAGCTTTACGAGTTTGCCCACGCCCGCTTCGCGTGCAAGACGGCAAGTGCGCACCGCATCGTCGGCATTATAACAGCCCGCAGTGTTGGGCAGGATCGTGTATTTTTTCGGATCGAGATAATCGAGTAGATTTTCTTTATTCGGATCGGTGATGTTAACCCGGCGTACCGCGACCGTGACGATCTCGGCGCCGGAAACTTCGATGGCCCGCTTGGTTTCAACGAAATCTTTATACTTGCCGGTGCCGACGATTAGCCGCGAGCGAAATTTGCTCCCCGCGAGTTCGAAAAAATCTTCCATGATTTATCCTCCACCGACGAAATGAACGATCTCCAGAGCGTCGCCCTCAACCAACATCGTGGCGGCGAATGAATCGCGTTGCACGATGTCTCGATTGCGCTCCACGACTACTCGGCCGGGGCGAATCTGGAGCGATTCGAGTAATGCGTTGATGCTCAGTCCGTCGGCAATCTGTTTCTCTTCGCCGTTAATCTTGATTTTCATGACAACAAAAAAAACCGCATTCGCTCAGACCACCCGCTGGTGGTCAGGGAATACGGTTTCAAGTTTATCCCGCTCATGTGATTTCGCGGGAGTATGACTTTCACGCTTCCCTACGCCGGTGCGACCCGGATCAGGTTCAAAGGGTTACCTGTTTCTCAGGCTCTCAGTCTGACCTTGGCAGACACCCCTAGCAACGGAAAAAGGCTTAACAAAGCGATGGTGGCAAGTCAAATTGGTAGAGTCATGTTTACGTAGCCGACGCCTATGCACAGCGGCAGGACGGTGCCAAAGTGGCGCCAATAGTTTAACAGCCGGCGCAAAATCACCGCGTCGACCGAGAGAGCTGATGTGAAAATCGAGATTGAAAAGCGTTTAAAGCCCTGCCGCGGCGGCGCACTCGCTGGTTTCCGCCGCCGCGGCAGGTTGGCTGGAACTCTCGCGGGAGACTTAAGCGAAATCGTTACGACGCGACGATGTCGACTTGGAGTGTGCCGATCCCCTCGACTTCGCCTTCGACCTTGTCGCCGGGATTCAAAAATACCGGCGGCGTGCGCGCGAAACCGACTCCGGACGGTGTGCCGGTGCTGATGACATCTCCCGGCTCCAATGTCATGCCGCCTGAGAGCGATTCGATTATCGTCGGGATGTCGAAGATCATGTCTCGGGTGTTGCCGTCTTGCATTACTTGGCCGTTTACCCGGCAGATGAGCCGCACCTGCTGCGGGTCGGGCATGGCGCTTTTGTGCACGATCCACGGCCCGAGCGGGCACAGTGTGTCGAGCGCTTTGCCTTTGAACCATTGGCCGTGGATGCGTTGAAGCTCGCGGGCGGTCATGTCGAGGCAGACGGTGTAACCGAAGACGTAGTCGTAGGCTTTCGCTTTTGGAATATCGCGGCCTTTTTTGCCGATGATCACGGCAAGCTCGACTTCCCAGTCGAGTTTGTCGGTAACCTTGTGCTTGATGACTTTGCCGAACTGACCGATCACGGAAGTCGCCGGCTTGGTGAAGAAAACCGGATAGTCGGGATATTTGATTTCCAATTGGCGCGCTCGTGCGCCTTCGTCGACATGCTCGCGGTAATTGATGCCGAGCATGACGCAGTTTTTTCTCGGCGTGGGAATCGGTGAAATGATTTTCGCCTGATTGGGTTTTACCAGGGCGCCCACCGCGACTAGTTTTTTCTGTTCATCGGGATTTTTTCCCGCTACGTACTTTTCCGCTTTGCGGGCGACCTGCAGGGCCTTGCCGCCGGCTTCAATAAACGCTTGCATGCTGGCCAAGAACGGCGCTTTGCCGCCTTTGAGATAACGCCGGTTGACCTCGGCGAGATCGATGAGCTGTTCCAGTGGGCCCATGAGACCCAAGCGCTGTTGATTCTTCCGAGTAAAAGTGACGAGTCGCATGATTCCTCCGAATTTGCTTATTCCGTCTTCTATATACCGATGCGCAAGAGTTTACACGCGTTGGCGCTGGATATTAGCTCCCGCGCCGTGCCGGCGATCTTGGTTTGCTGCAGCGACTCCACGGGTTGGGGATCGCCCATATCGTAAGGGTAATCACTACCCAAGAGCACATTCTTAGCGCCGAAGTTCGCAACCAAATATTCGAGCGCCATGGCACTATGGGTAATCGTGTCGAAGTGCAACAACTTGACGTACTCGCTGGGCGGCCTGGGAATTTTCGCCGTCGCCGAATCCTGAATTCGATAGCCGCGGTCGAGCCTGCCGCAAGTGTAAGGCAAAAAGCCGCCGGCATGGGCGAGCAAGAATTTTAACCGTGGAAAGCGCTCGAGCACGCCGCCAAAGATCAACTTCGCGAATGCCAACGAGGTATCGGTAGGATTACCGATCAAATTCGATAGGTTAAATTCCTTCATGCGCTCGGCACCGACGACTTGGTGGGGATGGACGAAGATCAAGGCGTCGAGCGCCTGTGCCGCTTCCCAGAAAGGGTCGAAGCCAGTGTCGTCGAAGTAGCGGCCGTTAATATTGCTGGCGACTTCGACGCCGCGCAGACCGAGTTTCGTCATCGCCCGTTCGAGTTCGGTCGCGGCTTTGCCGGCGTCTTGCATCGGTACTGAGCCGAGCGCGACCAAACGCTTGGGATGCGTGGCGACGGCTTCGGCCAATCGGTCGTTGAGCCAGCCGGCGAATTCCAACGATTCTTCGGCGGGCATCCAATAGAAGAAATAGCTGCCTGCCGGTGACAGCACCTGCATGTCGACGCCCTGCTGATCCATAATCGAAAGACGCAAATCGAGTTTGGAGAATTCCGCTTTGAGCTGAGTCAGGAACTGCTTGCCGTCGCGGGTGACGATTTCGCGGCCGCGCTCGTTCGTCGCCAGTTTAAGATTATGGCGTTTGCCGATCTCGCTGACGACTTTCAAGCTATCCGGCGGGACATAATGAGCATGGACGTCGATATTCATTTTGGCTATCGTCGCAACGGTTTCCCGGAGAGCTATCGGAGGGCTAGCGGAATGTCAAGCTAATTACTGTTCGACTAGCGCGTGGCCGCGTTTGCTTTGGCGAAAGCATTGCCTGAAGAAATCGGCGGTGGTAGCTTGAGCCCATGAGCGGTAGACGACCGAGAAAAGATAATCGTGTGACCATGCGCGAGGGCGACCGGATTCTGATCAATAAAGGGATCTCGAAAAAGGTCATGATCATCGCCCGCACCGAGATTCCGCACTCGATGGAGCGAATTTTCGTAACCAAATCGGGCGGCAAATACACGATCGGTCTCAAGGTCTGGCGCTCGGATTACGCCTGGAACGATAAGAACCAGATGTGGATTGCCAAGCATTAAGTTCGATCCAATTTCGCTGTCGTCAATGACTTTTACCTCGCGCCCAAGGATGAAACTGACCGCTAGCATACCGTGAAACGCGACCTACTCACCGTCCTGGCCGATCTCAAAAACAGCAAAGGCGCGCGCCTTTTGCTGCTCTTCGGTGACGATCTCAAAGTGCAGGAAGCCGGCAAAAAAGTCCTCGATCTCATCGTGCCGGAAGATCAAAGAGGTTTTAACTTCGAACGATTCGACGGCCGAAATGCGACTTGGGATCAAGTCGAAGCGTCCCTCATGACGCCGCCGTTTTTTCCCGGCAAAAAGCTTCTCTGGGTTGAAAATGCGCCGTATTTTTTTTCCCGCGAGCAAAAAGGCGAGCTGGGTGACAAAATTCTCGCGCTGTGGCGTGACGGCAAACGCGACGACGCGGTTAAACTACTGATCGATTTACTGGTGCTCGAAGGTTGGACCCAGGAGCAATGGGATCGGCTCGAAACCGCATCGGCAAGAGTGCTGGTTGGGTTATTGGATGCCGACGGCGGCGAGGCCCAAGAGGAAGTCGAGGCGTTGATTGCCTACGGCAAAAGCCGCGATGTTGATCTGAGCAAGCGCAAAGGTTCGGAAGGGCATCGGCTGACGAACTTGCTTGATGAGGGTTTACCGGATTGGGACTTTTTGCTCCTCACCGCGGTGCAAGTCGACCGGCGCACGCGCTTGTACAAGCGCTTCGAGGAAATTGGCGCGGCGCTTTGTCTCGATCTTGAACGGGACCGCAGCGGCAGGATCAGCCGGGAGAGTTTGCTCGAGTTCGTCAACCAACGGCTGAGCCGCAGCGGCAAAATGGTCGAAGCGCAAGCGCGCGAGATGATTGTCGCGCGCGCCGGCGACGAGCTACGCGCCCTACAGCAAGAGCTGGACAAACTGATCCTGTTTGTCGGCGAACGTGCGGCGATCCGCATGCAGGATGTCAAGGCGATATTTGCCGATCATGGTGAAGGTTGGATCTTCGATCTCACCCGCGCCATCGGCGAGCGCGATGCAGCCGGCGCGCTGTCTCAGTTATCTCGCTTGCTGGCCCAGGGAGAACATCCTTTACGGCTGTTGGGCACGGTGGCGTCAGAAATTCGCCGTCTGTTATCGGCGCGCCAGCTGCTTGAGACCGATCTGGCGCGCGTTTGGAAGCGGGGCATGAGTTATCAGCAGTTTCAGCAGACCGTTTTGAAACAGGGCACAGCGCTGCTAACGCACAATCCTTACGGTGATTATATGTGTTTCCAGCGCGCTGAACGCTTTTCGCTCGCCGATCTCAGTTCCTATATGGACGGCTTGTTCGACGCCGATTTGCGGCTGAAGTCGAGCGCCGGCCAGCAGCGTTTGGTGCTGGAGAAGTTGGTTCTCGGCATGTGTCTCAGTAAGCAGAAAAGCAAACCGCAGACGTCAACTAGAGCCAGGCCATGATACGCACGGCGTTTACCGCGGCGATGCTTTTTCAGCTTCTTGCCATGGACTCAATATCGGCCGCGGAAATGGCGGTACAGGCCTGTTTCAGCCCCCAGGGAAAGTGTTCTACACATATTCTTCGCGAGATCGACCAAGCCAAGAAGGAGTTGTTGGTGGCAGTCTATGCGTTCACTAACGACGATCTCGCCAACGCGCTGGTACAAGCGAAAAAGCGCGGCTTGGTTGTGCAGATCGTGGTTGACCGTGAGTTCGACGTCGGCAACGAAAAATCCAAAGGCAAATTTCTTGAAGCGGAGAAAATTCCTCTGCGCCGAGTATCCGGCGGCAAAACCAAGAGCCAGGATCGCGACAGCGGGCTGATGCATCAAAAGTTCGCCGTCATCGACCGGCGCATCGTGTTGACCGGTTCGTATAATTGGACTCACGCAGCGGATAAACTAAACGACGAAAACCTCTTGCTCTTTCGTGACGCCGGACCGTTAGCGGAGGAATACCGCAAAGCGTTTTTGCAACTCTGGGAGCGTAAGCCGTAATGGGCCGCCTGGTCGCCAACGTATTCGCCGTCAGCGCGATTTTCGTCGCCGGGATTTGCACCCACCTGTTGTATCAGCGCTGGAATCCGCCCACGGCGGAACTTCCCGAGGCTCCGCCGCCCGTTGCGGCGCGGGCGTTGATACCAGGTGAACCGCAATCCTATTTGGTGAATTATGTACCGTTGTTAGCGACAACGGCTGAGGCTGAACCATCTCCAGAGCTGGCGGAATTTCTCGCCCGTGATGTGGAGAAAATTCGCAGCCTTACGGGCAAACAGGCGCGTGTGCGCGGCAGGGTATTTCGCGTCGGTCATTCGGCCAAGAGTAACACCTATTTCTTAAACTTTGGTCCGTCGCGCGAAGCGTTGACCGCCGTGATCTTTTCCTCCGCCGTCGAACTATTCGATAAAGCCAAGACGGCGCCCAGGAGTTACGAGAACAAGGACGTCGAGATTACCGGTCAGGTCAAAGACCATCCCCAGTACGGCTTGGAGATTATCATCGAGAATCCCAAGCAAATAAGGATGATTAACTAACGGTTTCACAACCGATAACTTTGCCAGGAAATTGCCATGACGAACGAACCGAGCAAAAAATGCATGATCTGCGCTAAGCCAGCCGAGGTAATCAAAGGCGGGATTTGCCAGCCCTGCCAGGAACGGATTCGCCGGGAAGCAATGGGCGAACAAGCCGGGGTAGCAGACCGCGCCGAACGCGAAATTACCCGTCAGGGTATCCCATCCACGAAAAAATAGTGCGAAAGACGGCACTGCCGCTGATTTTGTTTCCTTACGCGATCTAGATTATGCTTGCGGCAAAGTTCGAAGGGTTTTGCGTTGCAGGGTTGAGCGACATTCTGTCAATTTGGCTGGGCTGAAATGGGCAAAAACTCCAACCGGCAGCTTCAAAACCGCAGCGGGCTAAGAATTCACCATTCTGGGCTATGCTCAATTTTTCCAACATGATATAAATTGGTTTTATTAGTTGCCGATGAAACATCAGTGCTTTATCATCTAGCGAGCAATCCGGAGGGATGACATTCTGCGCAAGTCTCATTTCATCGCAGCTAGCCTGGTTCTGGCCGTTGCTTCCCTAGCCACGTTTATCTGTCCGGCACACGCTTTCGATCCTGAGGAGAATTTGACCGCGCGGGCGGCACTCCTGATGGATGTAAGTACGGGAAAGGTCCTGTTTCAGAAAGAAGCGGATCTGCGCCTGCCGCCAGCCAGTACGACCAAAGTCGTGACCGCGATTCTCACGCTCGAAAGTGGGCGCAAGCTTTCGGATTCAATTACAGTTTCCAAAGAAGCGACCCGGGTGCCGGCATCAAAACTCTATTTGCGACCTGGACAAAACGTTCCCATCGAAGAATTGCTCTATGGCATCATGCTCGCTTCCGCTAATGACGCCAGTATGGTCTTAGCCGAAGGCATTAGCGGGTCGGTTGAACGATTTACCGAACAAATGACCAAGAAGGCGCATAGTGTCGGCGCGACCAATTCCCATTTTACCAATCCGCATGGCCTTACGGCGCCGGATCACTATTCCACGGCGCGAGACCTGGCGGTGATTTTCCGTTACGCCATGCGCAATACGTTGTTCCGCGAAATTGTTCTCACCAAGTTTAGCTCCGTCAACACCACGGCCGTGGTCAAAAAGAAAGTCGTGCCACGGCGCATCTCCGTGAGAAATCATAATCGCCTGCTATGGGATTTCGATGGCGCCATCGGTGGCAAGACCGGCTACACCGTGGCGGCGCAGAAATGCTTTGTCGGCGCGGTGCAGCGGAACGGCGTCACGTTGATCGTCTCAATCCTAGGCGCGCGCGACCAATGGGGCGACACCAAACGGCTGCTGGAATATGGATTCGAGAATTATGACTCTTTAAAAACAGCGCCACCGAGCGGTCGGACCACCGCTGGCGAACAGCAGGTTGGTTTGCATGGCGCGCGAATCTCGACGGTCATCGTCCCAACCGACGTTCAGAAGCCGCGGCTTTTGGATGGCGGTTACGTGCTCCAAGTCGGCTCGTTCCGCGAACGTGACCGAGCCGAGGATCTTTCCAAGCAGATCGGCGAAAAGGGCTACGAGACGTTTGTCGAACCCACTCCACTTGGCCGGGGTGAAATGGCTTATCGGGTGAAGGTTGGCCCCTTCACCGAATTGATCACGGCCCAGGAAAGCGCGCAGGAAATCTTGACCAAAAGCGGTCACCGAGCATTGATCCTGCCGCTATCGACCCGCGGCAATCCGAGCTAAATCAAGCCGCCGCAAGTTAAAATTCGATCACCATTCCATCGTCAACCGTTTTTACAGCCAGTCGGTCGCGACGATCCAGCATCTGGTCGCCAAGATGGGTGAGAAATAATTGCTTGCACTCAAAGCGCGATAAATTCGCCCGCAAAACTTGGTAATTGAGATGCATGCCCGGTTGTTCATCGTAAAACGAACACTCGCAGAGAAATAAATCGACGCCGCGCGCTTGTTCAATAAAACTCTCCGTCCACGCCGAGTCGCCGGAAAAAAGCAGCAGCTTATCATCATGAATAACTTTCAAGCCCAGCGATATCTCGTGGCTCTGATGGGGCACGCGAAACGGCAACACTTCAATGCCTTCGATGCGCGCGGGCTGATCGGGATACAAAGTCTCGAAGCCTATCGGCGGGAGTTCCCTGTCGTTGGTCGCGTTGCCATACATGAGCTGGAAAAGTTGTCGCACTTTCGCTTCCGTGCCGGGCGGGCCGGCGATGGTCAACGGTTTTTCTCTCGGCTGCTGATAGAGATATTCGATGAAGAAAAACGGAATGCCGCCAAAGTGATCGCCGTGCAAATGGCTGAGAATTATTGCGTCCAGTCGGCGCGGATCGATCTTCGCGCGCTTCATGGCGAGGAGGCTCGTCGGTCCACAATCGAGCAAAAACATTCGGTCGCTGGCTTCCACTAAATAGCCGCTCTGATTGCGGCCGCCGCTGCCGAAGGCATCACCACAGCCGAGAATGTGAAGTTTCATTATATTTCCAGTTCTTAAAGGAAATCCACTGGCTCGTCTGCGTATTCAATACGACGATCGAACATGAGGATGCAACCGACCGTTCAATCGTCGTCACCGTGACTTTGATTGAGCGCCGCGAAGTTGCATTTTCACCTCGCTGCGTTTAGAGTCACACGTGTGGCAGGGTTCAAACGTCCTTTTTTTACCACCTATACAACCAGTCTGTGGATTCGTTTTCTTCGCTTCAGCTTACAATCCCATAAAAAACTCGAAGACGATCTGGCAAAATTAGCCCTCACACCGCCGCAATTTTACGTGTTGGCGACGATCGGCTATGCCGGCCGCCTGCCGTTTGGCGAAATCGGCGCCAAGATGATGGTCACGGTGAGCAACTTAACCGGCATCGTCGATCGGCTGGAAGAAAAAAAACTGGTGGTGCGCAAGCGCGACGACAATGACCGGCGCGTCGTGCACGTGGTTTTGACTGACAGGGGCGCGAAACTCTATAAGAGTACGATTCCCGAATTCGAAAAGAGCTGCGGGCAGATTTTCACCGGGTTGAGCAAAACCGAACAGAAAGAGCTCTCGGCAATTCTCCGCAAGTTGAATCTCACGACCACCACGAATTAGCTCCGCGGCCACAAGATAACGCCGATTTCAGATTGCCAATTCCAGATGATCGCAGCGGCTTGCTGACGAGCATTCGCGGCTACTTGCTCCAGCCGAAGGTCTCACTTGATTGACAGCGGATATAGGCGGGTTATAAATGGTTAACATTTAAACTATTTTCAGCGCGGGCGTATTCCAGTGAAAAACGAGAGCAAAAAACCCATCGGGCTCGAAAGAGTCAAACAGTGGCTTTACGCCAAAGGACTTGACGAGCGCAGCAGCGGTTGCGTTTTGTGCGGCTCTTGCTATGGCCACGGACCAGCCAATCCGATGGAAGACGTTCCTGGGCCAAAAGAGAAATGTCCGCCCTACGAATTCTATAAATTTCAACGCCACACGCCTAAGTCGCGTTGGCTGATGGCACAGCGAGTATTTCACGGTCTCGATGCGATCACGCCGGAACTAAAAGAAGTAATGTACGCTTGCACCAGCTGTCTCATGTGTCAGGAGTTATGCGGCGTGCGCGGCGACGGTTACGGTCCTTGGGATATAACCGTTGCCATGCGCGAGGAGATCACCGAGAAAGATGGACCGATTCCAGCGCATCAACCGCTCTACGCTGGACTTCAGCAGCATGACAATCCTTGGGCGCAGCCAAAGATTGAGCGTGGCGCGTGGGCCAATGGTTTGGGAGTGAAGAACGTCGCTGAGTCGAAGGCCCCGACGTTGCTCTTTGCCGGCTGTTCGGCGGACCGCGATAGCGGCCGTGGCGGCGTCATCGCACTGGCGAAGTTGCTGCAACGGGCAGGCGAGGATTTTGCAATTCTTGGCGACGATGAAAAATGTTGCGGGCTTTATGCTTTCGATCTCGGCTTTCGCCGCGAGTATGAGCGGCTAAAGGACGACAATCTGGCGACCCTTAAGAATGCCGGCATTGAACGCGTCATCGTCGCATGCGGCAGCTGCCAGAGAATCTGGCGCGAGTATGCCAAGGAGGTGGGCGCCGACATCCAGGTCATTCACGGCGTCGAGTATGTCGAACAGCTGGTGCAAGCGGGGCGATTGAAATTCACCAAGCCGGTCGGTAAAAAAGTTACCTATCACGACTCCTGCCACCTTGGCCGCGGCTGCGGCGTTTACGCGGCGCCGCGGACTATTTTGCGGGCGATCCCGGGTATTCAACTGGTCGAAATGGGGCGCAATCGGCGCTGGGCTTGGTGTTGCGGTGGCGGTGGCGGCGTGCCGGAAGCCGACCCGGAGTTGGCGCAGTGGAATGCTGCTGATCGCATGCGCGAAGCGCGCGAAACCGGCGCGGAATTAGTACTCACTTCGAGCGCGCTCTGCCAACGATCGTTTGCCGATTTGAAACCAGCCGGACTGCCGGTGCAAGATTTGCTGGAATTCGCTCTTCAGGCTGTTTAGTCAATGGTCAAAGAAGCGCACTTCACACCGCAGCGCATGCTCAACATCCTCGGGCTCAAGCCTAATTCGCTCGGTCCCTACGCACTTATCCCGGGTCCGAAAGAGCGCAGCGATTTGCTGCTCAAGCTTTTGGACAGTCCGCAAAAGAGTTTCACCTTTCTCGACTACGAGATGCATACCGGTACGCTCGATGGCAAACGGGTGAGCATCGGTAACGGCGGGCGCTACGCGCCGGATACAGCGATTACCACGGAGATTCTTTGCGGCGCCGGCGTCGAGGCGCTGATCCGGGTTGGCAGCTGTGGTTCGCTGCAAGACAACATCAAGATCGGCGATCTGGTCATTGTCACCGGCGCGGTGCGCGGCGACGGCACGTCGCGCTATTACGTGGCGGAGAGTTTTTCCACTATTGCCCACGGCGATATCGTCAGCGCGCTCAAACAAGCGGCCGACGAACTAAAAGTCCGTTATCATCTTGGCTGGATTTTCACCACCGACGCTTTGTTCCAAGAGACGCCCGAGCTGATCCAACAATTGAACGAGCAAAACGTCTCAAGCATCGACATGGTGACCTCGACGTTTCTGACCATTTCCCAAGTTCGCGGCAAAAAGGCCGGCGCGGTGCTCGCGGTGTCGGATGAGTGCTTGTACGGCAAGTTCGGCTTTCGCGATCCGGCGTTTTTCGCAGCCGAGCAAAAAACCATCGAAGTGGCGCGCCAAGCGCTTAAATATCTCTAAACGTTTCCATTGGATCGCTGGTAAAATGAGCGCAGTAGAAAGCCCGCTGTTTGAACCTGTGCACTGGCGCGGCGCAGGCTTCGAGATTCTTGACGAAATCCAAGTTCCCGAAAAGATCGAGTACATCCAGGTAACGGAAGTCGTCCAGGCGCTCGACGCCGTGCGCGAGATGAAGACTCGAGCTTTCGGCCAGGTGCTGACATTTCTCTATAGCGCTGCGATGGTGGCGCAGCAGTACGAGGGCAACGACCCGGCGCCGCTGCGCGAGCGGCTGGCGCGGCTGACGCAACAATTTTGCGACGTTCGTCCGACCTTCGATTTTCGCGGTCTAGGCAATTACGTCGGGGAATTTTTTGACAAGCTACCGGCAAACGATTCGATTGGCGAAACTATTGCGCGCCAGACGCGCGAATTCGGCGCGCAGATCATGCGTGGGCGTAGCGCGCGCGCCAAACGCGCCGCCGCTGTCCTGCCCGATCCGGCGCGCGTGTTGACACATTGCAACGTTAGCGGCGAGCTGGTCGCGGTAGCGCGGTATTGTCAGGAGATGGGCAAAGAGTTTTCAGTCATCGCTACCGAAACTCGGCCGTACCTCCAGGGCACGCGCTTGACGGCTTGGGAATTAGCGCAAGCGGGGGTGAGCGTTTCACTGATCCCCGATTGCGCCGTGGCGCAGGTGATGGCGCGCGGCGCAGTGAACGCGGTGGTTGTCGGCGCCGACCGCTCGGCACGCAACGGCGATGTCATCAACAAGGTCGGCACCTATCCGATGGCGCGGCTGGCGCATGAATATGGCGTGCCGTTCTATGCTCTGGTGCAAGATCCGCGCTCGCTCGAACGCGGCAGTGACGTGCCGATCGAAGAGCGGCCAGCGCATGAGTTATTGACGTTTCAGCGGCAGCCATTGCTTGCAGATTCTAATTCTACAATAAAGGCTCGTTATCCAGCGTTCGACGTGACGCCGGCGGAGTTGATCACCCACTTAATCGGCTTTGACGATCTCTATACGCCGGAAGCTTTTCGCCAGAAATATCAGTGGAAGAATAGCGGCGAAGAGTCGAGGAGCAATTCCGGCAGTAAATACGTTTTGCTCCACGGCGTGCCGCCGAAAAACCAGTATGCGTTCTTGATCAGCGCCCTCAAAGCAGAGCACGCCGAGAGCATCCTCGTACCGGAGATGCGGCCGCAACTTTGGGGCGCGCAGCTAGTCGCGGGTGAATTATTGGAACGAAATGCGCCGACCACTTTGATCTCCGACAACATGATCGGAACGCTGTTCGCGCAGGGCGAGATCGCCAAACTGTGCTTATTCTACGGCGAGCTTACTGAAGCCGGGCCGCGCGCTAGCTGCGGTTCACTACAGGCGGCGCAATTAGCGCACCTACACGGCTGCGGCATCGAACTCTTTGAGGGTGAATCACAACTAGTTCCAACTCGGGACAAGGACGTGTCGACGTTCATGGGTAAAAACATTTGTCCTGCCGGAGTCTCGCTTTACCCCGTTGATTCCGAAATCGTGCCCTGGGCTTTATTGAAGTCTTAACGATGGCCAAGATCGAAAGTGAAATTATCCGTTGGGGTAAGCTGCTCTTTGACCGGCGGCTGATCAGCGGTTGGGGCGGCAATCTGAGTTGCCGCGTCGGCAAGGAAAACTTCCTGATTACCGGACAACACGCGCCGCTTGGGTTTCTCATGACCAAAGACTTGGTCAGGATTGACGCCAACGGAAAACCGCTGAAGCCGAATCAGAAGGCGTCGAGCGAGACGCCGATGCATATGGCGGTTTATGGCGGCACCGAGGCGCAGGCGATCGTGCACGTACATCCGCCAATGGTTTTGGCCTTTTCGCTAACCCACGAGAGCTTCGTGCCGGTGAGCTTCGAAGAGAAATATACGATCGGCGAAGTGCCGATCATTCCTCAAGACACGCCGACGGTGACCAAGCCTGAGAAAGTCGTCGAAGCACTCAAGTACAATCCCGTGGTCATCGTCAAAGGTCACGGCACGGTGGCCATCGGCAAGACATTTCAAGAAGCGTTCTTACTCACCGACTTGCTCGAAGAGGCGGTGCATTGCCAATTCTTCAAAGACGGCGTTTCCGCTAAGCGCGACGCAGCGGTGGTCGTAGCGGTCAAGAAAGAGTCGACCGTTGCGAACGGCGCGCGTTATGCGCTGTTCTCACGAGAACATATGGACGCGTTGGTCGACAGCGCCAACGGTGACCAAGATTTTCGCAAGTTTGGCGGCGATACGGCGCTCACGACATCGCTCACGCTGCATCTCGAAGAACGCGACGTGGCATGGACGGTGAAATTTCATGCTGGCGAGATCATTGAGTTGAGCCAGCAGAGCGACGGCGAATTTCTCATCAGCGGCAAAGCGGAGTGGTGGAACGCGGTGTTTAGCAACAAGATCGACGCGTTCTTAGCGACGCAACAGGGCAAGTTAAAACTCAAGCGCGGCGAGCTGGCGCAACTATCGCGCTGGTACAAACCATTTCAGAGGGCATTTGCGCTATGGCAATCGATACCGATTCAGTAGGCTTTTTCGCGGCGGAAGTTTTGCAGCTAACCGCCGAGCGCCAGCCGCAAAAAACTGCGATCATCACCAGGGAAGAAGAGCTAACGTTCGGCGCGCTTAACCAGCGTGTGCATGCGCTCGCCGGTCGCTTGCAGCAAGAGGGCATTCGCCAGGGCGACCGGGTCGGCGTTCTGTTGCCGAATTCGACCGCCATTCCACTGAGCTATTTCGCGACGCAAAAGATCGGCGCGGTGACCGTCATTCTCGACGCGCGCTTGAAGGGCAAAGAGCTCGAAGGCGTGCTCAAAGACGCCGATCTCAAATTACTCGTGGTGCACCAACAGCTCTATGGCGACGTGCAAGAGGCGTTCAAAACTCTGGCGCCGATTCCCGTCTGGGTCGCCGCTGGTGACGGTGAACGAAGCTTTGAAAAGCGCTTGGTGGCGCCGGCGGGCGTGATAGCGCTACCGAAATTGAACGGCGGTGACGACGCGCTGATTCTCTACACTTCGGGCACCACCGGCGAGCCCAAGGGTGTCGTGCTGAGTTATGTCAATTTGATGCAGTACCCGACGCTGATGGGAGAATTTCGCATTACCGACTCATCGACGATCCGCGGCTGCATCTTGCCGATGTCGCATATCGTCGGCCCGGTGGTTTGTAACGAGCTGGCCGAAAAAGGCTATACGCTGGTGATCTTCGATCAGATCAATCCGGTGACGTTGCTCGAAGGCATTCAAAAATACCGCGTCAATGTGTTCGAGAGCGTGCCGATCGTGTTCCAGCTTTTGCTCGGCGTTAAGAATTTGGCCAGCTATGACACCCGCAGCATGAAGATCGCGGCGATGATGGGTACGAGTATTCCCATGCCGCTCTTGCGCGCGTTTCAAGCGGCGCAGCCGCATATCAAAGTGATTCAAGGCTATGGCCTCACGGAAACTTCGCCGATGATAACTCTGGTCGAACCGGAAAAAGCCGAAGCCAAGATCGGCAGCATCGGCCGCGCCGTGCCGCGGGTTGAAGTGAGGATTGTCGATGAAAACGATAAAGAAGTTGCCATTGGCGAAGCCGGCGAGATCATCACGCGCGGGCCGCACGTGATGAAAGGTTACTTTCGCCGGCTCGACGCCACCGCCGAGCGGATTCGCAACGGCTGGCTCTACACCGGCGATGTCGGCAAGGTCGAAGCGGACGGTTACTACTATCATCTCGGCCGGCGCGACGACATGATTATCACCGGCGGTTTGAATGTCTATCCCGCCGAGGTGGAGAATCTGATTTACACTTATCCCGGCGTGCAGGAGACCATCGTCTTCGCCATCCCCGATGCCAAGCGCGGCCAAGTGATCGGCGCCGCCATCGTGGCGCGGCCGGGGAGCACGGTAGTCGAAAAAGATTTGCTGGCGTTTCTGCGCGGCAATCTCGCCAACTTCAAAGTGCCCGACAAGGTCGTCATCCGGGAGTCATTGCCGCGCACGTCGTCGGGAAAGACGATACGCGATGCGACGACGTTGCTGGCGAATTGACGTAGTATGAGAATATGGATGAGTGGTGAACGAGAAGGGGTCAGGCGTCCCCGCCGGTATGTGCGTTCCGGAATCTAACTCGCTGAATATGGCGGATAATCCAACCGGTGAAGAACTAGTCGCGACGATCAAGAATGCCGCTGGCATCATTTTCGCAGTCACTGAGAACCGCAACTGGATCGAAGTGTTCTTCGAAGGCGATACGATGCACACCAAGACGGTCAATCTGCCCGACGGTATCATGTTCAACATCTACATCGAAGAGATTCCGCACAAGAGCACTGTGTACGAGCATCCGCGCACGATGATTTTCTTTGACACGCCGTGCGATCTTGAGATCACGCTCGACGGCGAACGGGTGGTCGTCACCGGATTGCCGAGCGTGGGTGAGATTTAGGCGCAATGAACGTAAGAGTAAAAAAAATAATCTTCGATGTTTCATGGGTTAAAATTGAAACGTTGGTGGTAGCTTTGACTCGTGACTAATCCATGACTTCGTGGCCTCGATCACCGGTTGAATTGCCGGCGCTTCAAAATAACATTCATATATGGGCGGTGCGGCTCGACGACGCGACGGTCGATTTTGACCGCGATCTGGATCTACTTTCTCCCGAGGAACGCGAGCGACTGGCGCGCTTTAAGTTTGAGCGGGATCGGCGGCGCTATCTCGTCGCTCATATTGCGCTGCACGATATTCTGCGCCGCTATTTGCCCAGTGAGCCGGCGCGCGTGAGCTTCGACATTGGCGCTAACGGCAAACCAAGGCTTCCCCACGCGCCGGCGTCGAGCGACGTTGAGTTTAATCTTTCCCACTCCCATGAAATGGCGTTGCTCGCCGTTTGCCGTAAACGCGAAGTCGGCATCGACATCGAGTATGTCAAGGAAGATTTTGAATGTCAGGAAGTCGCCGAGCGGTTTTTCAGCGCGAGAGAAATCGCGGCGATGCGCGGGTTACCGGTAAGCCTGCAACGCCAAGCTTTCTTCAAATGCTGGACGAGCAAGGAAGCGTTTCTCAAAGCCAAGGGAACGGGCCTGTCCGGAGCGTTGGACGAAGTGGAAATTACGCTGACTGCCGCCGATCAGGTGCGTATCACGGCCGGCGTGCCGGGTTGGTCGCTTAGCGAAGTAGATCCCATAGACGGATATGAAGGCGCGCTTGTTGTCGCTAACGCGCCGGTGCCGATTTGCTACTATCTGTGGCAGCGGTAGTCAGCCGGGAGATTTGGATGGAAATTGTGGCGCCGGCATTCGCGACGCGTTACGCAGCTTCAGTGAACTTCGCGAACGCTGGATAGAAATCGAACACCAGTTTACCCTTTTCGCCGCCGCGGTTTTTGACGATGTGCAACGTGACGGGCTGATTCGGCTCGGTGCGTTGTCTAGTTCGCGCAGAATCGTTTTCCAATACCATGATTACATCGGCGCTGGCGACTCTTTCCGCCCAAGCTTGCGGCTCGGTTTTGGCTTCGCCACTGAGGTCGGGCCAGATTGCGAGTAGCGGCGATTCCAGGTTCATTGCCAAATGTTGCAGTTGCTCGACGACGATCGGCAGGCGCGCGTCCAAGGATTCTGTTATTTCTCCGAAGCGTTGGCAGTCGTCCATCACCACTATAAGCTGTGACCTTTTCTTGATGTTTTTGATCTCGTCGATTTGTTCCGCGATTGTAGGGACGGTTGGGTTTGCGCTGGCGTCGACCAAATAGATTGAATCGAGCCAACTTTGCGCTTGTTCTGCGGCGCGCTTAAGTCTTTCCCAACTCGGCGAGATTTCACCTGGCTGATTGCCGCTCAATCGCGGCACGCCGTACCAGTGGAGCAAGTAGGCGCTGCCGCGGCGGATTTCGCGACTATCCATATCACTCAGGCGCGCCAGGGTTTTAATGCGCAGTTCTTGTTTCGATTCGGCGCTGCTGATGAAAATTCCGGTAGCACTGTTTCGCATTGCGACCTGGTCGAGCAGTTGTTTGGCCAAGGAAGTCTTGCCGACGCCAGGCGGGCCGATGAGTAGATGCAGTCCTGGACGGACGCCGTCGAGGGCGCGGCTGAGATTGTCAAAGCCACTCTCCCAGCCGGCGATTTCCTTGACGGCGTGCTCTCTTTGCAACGCGTCGAGAAATTCTTCGAGCTGCTCGCCTTCCGATCTTATCGGTTGCTTGTCAGTCATGATCGGGCCGAAGCTTAGCGGGATTAAATGGCCGCGGCAAGCGACGTTTTTCCCGTTGACTCCGCTTCCCCAACTATATTAACCATTAGCTGTTCGATACGGCTTTTAAACGGGCTTGAGACAGGAGGTTAGCGATTATGAACGATGAAAAGGGATCGAAGTTCTCGCGCCGCTCGTTTCTTAAAGGGCTTGGCAGTAGCGCCATCGGTACGGCAGCGATTTCCACCGGCTTGGTTAAAACCGATCCGGCCGAGGCTTACACGCCGGAAACAAGCGGCAGCGCACCTGCTAAAAAGGCGCTCAACCTCAAGGTCAACGGCAAGCTTTACAAAGTCGACGTCGAGCACCGCAACACCTTGGCCGAGGTGCTGCGCGATCAGGTCGGGCTCACCGGCACCAAGATCGGTTGCGATCGCGGCGAGTGCGGCGCCTGCACGGTGATCATCGACGGACGCAATATGTATTCGTGCAGCCAACTCGCGGTCTGGATGGAAGGCAAAGAGATTCTCACCATCGAGGGATTGGCGAAAGGCGACAAGCTCGATCCGCTGCAGGAAGCGTTTATCGAACATGACGGACCGCAGTGTGGCTTTTGCACGTCGGGTCAGATTATGTCCGGCAAGGCGTTGCTGATGAAGAACCCGAAACCAAACGAAACGCAGGCGCGCCGCGGATTGTCCGGCAATCTGTGCCGCTGTGGTAATTATAACCGCGAGGTCGCGGCGGTGCTCGCCGTCGCGGCGAAAGCTCGCTAAAGGAGGACAGCCATGGCACAAGCACCAAAAGAATTTTCCGTTGTCGGTAAACGAATCCCGCGCATCGACGCCTATGAGCGCGTCACGGGCCAAGCGCAGTACACCGGCGATATTCAACTCCCCGGTATGCTTTACGCGCGCGTGCTGCGTAGCCCGCATCCCCACGCCAAGATCGTCGGCATCGATACGTCGAAGGCCGAGAAATTGCCGGGGGTGAAAGCGATCGTGCACCACGAGAACGCCAAGGTGCCGTGGTCGAGCGGCGGCCTGACGCACCAGCGATTTATTTTTAACAACCCGGTGCGCTACGTTGGTGATGCCGTGGCGGCGGTGGCGGCCACCGATCGGCATATCGCCGAAGACGCACTAAAGCTGATCGATGTGAAGTATGAAAAAATTCCCCATGTGCTCGATCGCCAACGAAGCATTGAAACCGGACGCGCCGAAGATAACGCCCAACGGCAATCTTTCCGTGGGCAAGGGCTCTTCCAGCGCGCCCATCGAAGAATCCTGGGGCGATGTCGACAAAGGCTTTAATGAAGCCGATCGGGTCTTCGAAGACACCTACATTACCAAGCATGTCAATAACGCCCAGATGGAACGGCGCGTCAGCGTCGCCAAGTGGGACGCTGGCAAGCTCACCGTATTTGCTTCTACTCAAGGCGTCTCCAACGCGCGCACGGACATCGCCAAAGACTTCGCCTTGCCGCTGAGCAAAGTGCGAATCGTCTGCAAATATATGGGCGGCGGCTTCGGCAATAAAAACCAGGCGCAAGACTACGACTACATGGCGGCCGTCTTGGCCAAGGTTGCCGGGCAACCGGTGAAGCTCGAATTCACCCGTGAAGATGACTACATCGGCATGCATGGGCGCTGGTCCTCGGAGCAACGCTACAAGATCGGCGTGAAGAAAGACGGCACGATTACCGCGGTAACGCTCGACGCAGTCACCAACATGGGCGCGTATCGCAAGCAGAGCGGCAATTTAAGCGGCACGGATTTCTACAATATTCCCAACTTCAAGAAAGTCATCCTAGCCGGTCCACACCAACACGGTGGTGGCGCGCCAACTATCGGGCGCCGTGCTTATCCGCAATCGGTGTTCGGCTTCGCGTCGTTCCTGGATCAGATCGCCCACGAGATGGATATCAATCCGGTCGATATGTTCATGCAGTAACCGGATCCAAAAATATAAAAGCAAGACTCCATTCACGTCGAACTTATCTTGGAGCAGTGCATCATCGAAGGTTCCAAGCGCATCGGTTGGCAGCGAAAAATGGCACAAAGCCTGGCGCCATGGGCGGCGCGAAAAAGCACGGCATCGGCATGGCGTTAGGCGGTTATCCATTTCGTCCGGGCTTGGTGCGGCGACGATTCGCCTCAATCCCGACGGCACGGCGCATGTGCTGGTCGGTGTCTCCGATATCGGTACGGGCGCCAAGTCGACGATGGCGATCATCGCCGCTGAAGCTCTCGGAATTCCGCTCACTCAGATTCAGCTCACCAACGGCGATACCGACGTGACGCCTTACTCGGTTGGCGAGTCCGGCAGCCGCACGACTTCATTCACCGGACTGGCGGTGATCGCCGCCGCGGAAGACGTGCGCCGGCAGATTTTCAATCGCGCCGCCGGGCAAATGAAGGTGAAGGCGGAAGAGTTGGATCTGCGCGACGGCGAGGTTTTCGTCAAAGCCGATCCTAGCCAAAAACTACCGCTGGAAAGGGTCGTCCGAAGTGCCGGCGAAATGATCGGCCGAGCAACGACCAATCCGGCGTTCAAAGATGTGGAAGGGAAGAGTTTTTCCGCTCACTTCGCCGAGGTGGAAGTCGATGGGATTACTGGGCACGTGAAGATCAGTCGCTATGTGGCGGCGCACGACTCGGGGACGATCATCAATCGGCTGCCGGCGGAAAGTCAGATCAAGGGTGGCGTGACTCAAGGCATCGGCATGGCATTTAGTGAAGAATTAATTATCGACAAAGTGACCGGTATCCCGATCAATCCCAACTATCGCGACGCCAAGGTACCGACGCATCTCGAGGTGCCGGAAGTCGAAGTGATCTTCATCGAGCATATTGATCCGTTCGGCCCGTTCGGTGGCAAAGTGGTTGGCGAGCCGCCGATCACGGCGGCGGTGGCGACAATTGCCAACGCGATCTTCAATGCCACTGGCAAACGGATTAAAGAATTGCCGATAACGCCGGACAAGATTTTACAAGCGCGCCAAGTCTGATGGAGGAACTGCGATGAAGTCATTTGAAAATATCGATGTCAAAAGCGTCGGCCAAGCGATTTCGCTATTGCAAAAGTTCCATCAGGAGAAAAAGCCAGCCTTGGTGATTGGTGGCGGCAGCGAAGCGTTGCAATTGATGAAGGACAACGTTTTGACGCCGGACTATGTCGTCAATCTGAAGACTATTCCCGGTCTCGACCAGATCAAAGAAGAGCGCGGCGGCTTTCGAATCGGCGCGCTGGCAAAGCTATCGGATATCGAGGAGCATCCGGCAATTCGCGAGAAATTATTGATCCTCTCGGATGCTGCTGGCGAAGCGGCGTCGCCGCAAATCCGTAACGCCGGGACGCTCGCTGGCAACATATGCCAGCGGCCGTTCTGCTGGTATTTTCGCTCGTCGAACTTCACCTGTCTGCGCAAAGGCGGGCAGGTCTGCTACGCGATCACGGGCGATAGCCGGTTTCATTCGATTCTCGGCGCCGGGCCGAGCTATATCGCCCATCCGTCGGACACCGCGCCAGCGTTGGTCGCACTCGGTGCGCAGATCAAAATTGCCGGCGCGAAAGGCGAGAGAACAATTCCTTTAGAAAAATTTTTTGTCCTGCCGTCGGTGGATTTCAAACGAGAGAATATACTTAACCCCGGCGAGATCGTCACTGAAATCTACGTGCCGACGCCAAAGGCAGGCAGCAAAGGTTTCTATCACAAGGTGCGCGAGCGGCTAGCGTGGGATCACGCCATCGTTGCTGTTGCCACGATCGTCGAAAGTGGCGGTGGGATGGTACGCGATGCACGCGTCGTCATGGGCGGCGTGGCGCCCATTCCCTGGCGCGCTGCCAAAGCGGAAGAATTTTTGCGCAGCAAACGCTTGGACGACGCCACGGCAAAGAAGGCTGGAGAAATCGCCCTCGAAGGCGCCAACCCGCTTAAGGATAATGGATATAAAGTTCGAATGGCACAAGACCTGATTCAACGAGGTTTGTTAGCTTCGATCTAAACATGGCACGATTAGTAATTACTGCCGGGCTAGGTACATCTGGCCTGAAATCATCTTAAATGGCCGTAGCATCTTTGGATGTGACGGCCATTTCTTTTACCTTGACGCGATTTTCATAAGCCCTTAGACTTTGGCCTTCATGTTCGCCGAAGTCGTAAAATCCCGGCTGTTGCTCATCGCCGCGACAGTTCCACCGCTTCTAGTAATTTTATTCTTCACTGTTAACGGCTGGAATCGGCGCTCTACAGTGAGCATTTCCAGTCTTGGCAACGCGACGAACTCCGTGGAACAAATGAAAGAAACGCTAGCACGGGATCGCCAACTGCTGGCCGATTATGAAAATGCCCAGTCGGCGCTTCGCAGCGAAGTGATTCGGCAGCGCAAATTGCTTGAAATCGGTCAGGTATCAAAAGAGCGAGTGATTGAAGTAGAAAAATCTTTCATCGCCGCCCTCAAGCGCGTGCATGAGATGCGCGACTCGGTAACCGAGACGCAGATCGCAATTACCGAAGCGGTTTTAGGCGAGAAGGTTTTGCGCATGCCGGTGTTGCCCGTGGGCGGCTTCAGCGAAACAGCGGAGCTGATGCGCTTTAATGGCGGAGTCAAATGGTCGATCCGAGAAGCGTCGCGTGTTGAAAAATACTTTTCGCAAACCTTCGGACGCAACCTGCCGATTACTGCCCGCGGTCAATCCGACACGCATAATCGCTTAGGCTTTGATCATCGCGATTCGATGGATGTGGGGCTTCATCCCGACAGCACCGAAGGCAAATCATTGATCGGGTATCTACGTAAATCAGGTATTCCCTTCTTGGCATTTCGACAACCAGTCCCAGGCGCCGCCACCGGTCCGCATATTCATATCGGAAAACCATCCAATCGGCTCTCAAGCTAGAACCGGTAGATTGGCAGTTTCATGTGCGGGCAACCTCGCCCGTTCAATCCTTGGCTCCGTGAAAACGGGGAGTCCCGACACACAGGAGACATGAGTTTTGGCCAATCTCTCATCGAATATCCAGCTTTTGGTGTCAGGCGCGGGTCGGCAGTAAGGTTGCTCTATCTCTCGACGTGGTTAGGCGAAGAACAGACATCCCAAAGAGATATTAACAAGGAGAAAGACGGTATGAATTTGATAACGCGATTGATTAAGGAAGACGACGGTCAAGGAATGGTTGAATACACGCTCGTGGTCTTAATGGTCGCGCTGGTGTTCTGGGTTGGAGTGAAAGGGATCAACGTTGGCGATCATTTGGCGAAGGGCTGGGTAAAGGTTCTCGACTGCGTTACGTCGCCGTTTTCGTGCAGCGCGTAACCGACAACCTCCCGGCGTCTCGGTAATTTTTTATATTCAACGCGTGGGGTTTAGCCCCATGCGTTGCTTTCACAATCGACACGAAAACCCCACGGTTCAGCGCCAACCGATCGTAGTCGATTTGGTCGTAACGCTTAGAACTCCCGCCTACTCTTGTCGGACCTTCTTGATGAGTGTTGCCAAATGCTTGATCGGAATGGCGTAGGAGATACCACTTGGTTTTTGAATGACAGTTTCTTTGCTCTCCTGAATAAACACTTTATTGATAATTCCAACCACCTGACCGGTTTCGGGATGGTACAGCGGACTGCCACTGTTTCCTGGGTAAGCGGTGGCGTCAAGCTGAAAAATGTCATAGGGGGCGAAGAGCCGAGTCAAAATCTTTTTCTCCAGGAGCTGTCCGGAGAGCTGTGGGATGACGATCGGTGTGACTGCGGAAATAATCCCTCGATGGGTCACCGCATTGAGTCCAAGCACCATGCCGATGGGAAACCCAGTGAATGCATAGGTTTCACCTTCTCGCACTTTGTCCGAATCGCCGAGCGACATCGCAACCAGTGGCTGGCCGGTAATTCTCAATACTGCAACGTCATGGGCGCGATCTTCGGCGATCTTGGTCGCTTCACGGATGTCGATGACGTTTCCTTTGCCGGCGAAGATCGCGATGATTTCTTTTCTGTCCGAATCGACTTTCTCCGGCAAGACGTGAGCATTGGTGATGACATGGAGGCCATCCGCGACGACGAACCCGGTGCCGCGAAAGACCGAGGGCGGCCGACGAGTCTTCTGGAATGTTCCAACGCCGACCACAGCCGGCCTAATTTTTTCGATAGTATCTGGCAGCCGCGAGGATTCGCCGGCTAGGGCGGTTGTCGAAAATAATAGTGCGACACCGAGCCAACTGACGCTGTTGACGAATCGTCGATTCTTCATGGTTATTTTTTAGCCGCAGGCATGACGTCCCTCACCTGCGCGAATACTATCGGCTCGCGGCCGCAGTCACAACCGGGTCGATCACAGCGAAGCTCTCACTACGCTCGCTTGACCCGAGCTGGCAGAATTCTTAAACTCGCTCGCATGTTCCAAGGGCCACCGCGGCGCCACAACTTTGCGCGATTCAGCAATGCCGGCGTATTCGTGATCGTGATATTCGCATTGATCCATTCCTCTACGGCACCTGCGCAAGAGACTCAGAACAAATCATCAAACCGCACGCCGAGCCTACGTCGCGCCGGTGCGAGCAATTCGGAACTCACGCGGGCGCGTACGGACGTGATTCAGAAAATCAAAGAAACCCGCGCCGGCGCGGAAAAACTGCTGAGGCTCCACGAAGCGGAACGGATCCGGCTGCTTGCGCAATACGAACAACGCCGCGAGCAGTATTACTCGGGTTTGATCGCGCGAAATGAGGTGCTGCAAGCGGAGCATGCTTTGGCTCAAGCGATGCTTTTAGTCGATGAGGATAAGCGCTGGCTCGCCGAAACCGACATGGCGATCACCGAATATACCATGCGCGACGAGCTCCTGCGCTTGCCGGGGCTTGCGGTGGGAGGGTACAGCGAGTCGGGAAGCTTCATGCGTTTTAACGGCGGGTCGCCTTGGGCGCTCATGGATGTCTCTAAGATTGAAAAGTTTTTTTCCGGAACATTCGGCCGCGCGCTGCCGATCAGCGCCTTCGGCCAAACTGCGACACATGATCGCTTGCGCTTCGATCACCGCAATGCGATAGATGTCGCGCTGCATCCTGATAGCAAGGAAGGACAATCGCTATTGGGCTATCTGCGTCAAGCCGGGATTCCGTTTATCGCATTTAGAAACGCCGTCGCTGGGTCGGCGACAGGTGCGCATATTCATATCGGCAAACCGTCGTCGCGAAGCTAATTTCGGCTGGGAATTTGCTCTGGGTTAATTGCGTGAATTATGGCGCCACCGGTAATTCCCCAACCTGCTTCAACGGTGGTGTTAGTTCGTCCCGATGGTGCCGATGGTTTTGAAATTTTCATGAATCGCCGTCCAGACAAGATGGACGTTTACGCTGGTATTTACGTTTTTCCCGGTGGGCGTGTCGAGAACAGTGACCGATCGCCGGAGATGCAGAGATTGACCCACGGCCTTAGCGCCGCCGACGCGCAGCAGCAACTGGGTGGCGGGCTAGGCGAAGAACTTTGCCTCGGTCATTGGGTCGCGGCTGTGCGAGAGCTTTTCGAAGAGGCGGGAATTTATTTATTCGTATCGCAAGGCGGTGCAACGAACGGTTCGGGAAGCCGGGAGTTATCTCTGCGATTGGCCGAGAAGCGAGCGGCGCTGCAGGATGGGAGGGTGGAGTTTTCCAGCTTGCTAACCGCTGAAAACCTTTGCTGCGATCTAAGCCGGCTGGTTTATTTCTTTCATCGTATCACTCCGGAACATTATCCGGTGCGCTTTGATACCCGTTTTTATCTCGCTGCGTTGCCGCCACAACAGACGCCGCTGGATAGTTCTGAGGAGGTTTCGGAAAGTCTGTGGATATCGGCCGCTATGGCGCTGGAGCGCTTGCAATCGGGAACTTTTCCGATGATGCCGCCAACTGTCGCAGTGTTGCGCACTTTGGCTGGTCATGGCTCCTGGAATGCACTTACAAAGGCGTTTCGCCTGTGATCCGTCTCTCGCAAATCCGCAATCCAAGACCTAACTGAAATTCTATCGAAACGTTTCTTCTTGCCTAGCGAGCCAAATAATGCAAATTCATAATCGCTGAGTGTCCCCGGTACAAAAGTAATCCTGGTCTCATGTTTGCATTCTGTGCTGTTTTAGTCGTCGTAAAGAATTGATGCTGACGGGGTTGCTATGCTAATATCCCTGACAAGTTACAGAATTCCAAAATTTTGGGAATGACGAGGTTGCTCCTCAGAGCGCTCTTATCGATAGATTGTTCACCAATTTCGTCAAATAGATGTCTCTATGAATGACGCATCATCCTTTTCGGGAACCATTGCCTATTTCTCCATGGACGTGGCAGTGGATAACGCTATCCCAACCTACAGCGGCGGATTAGGCGTTCTTGCAGGTGACACGTTACGGTCCGCGGCCGATTTACAGGTTCCGATGGTGGCGGTTTCGCTGCTCCACCGTAAGGGCTATTTCGAACAGCGTCTCGACTCGTTGGGCAACCAGCTTGAAAGTCCTTCGAAGTGGTCACCGGAAAACTTTCTCACCCGATTGCCTCTACAGATTTCGCTGTCGCTTGAGGGCCGCCAAGTGCGCGTCGGCGCCTGGTGCTACCATTTTGTCGGCATCACCGGACACATCGTGCCGTTGTTTTTCTTGGATACGGAGTTGGAAGAAAATGACTCGGCGGATCGAGGCTTCACCGATTTTCTTTACGGCGGTGACGAACGTTATCGCTTGTGCCAGGAGGCCGTTCTGGGCTTAGGCGGCGTCGGCATGCTGCGCGCGCTGGGTTATGCCGACATTCGGCTGTTTCACATGAACGAAGGTCATTCGGCATTGGCAACACTGGCGTTGATGGAAGAACGTTGCGCGTCGCAGTCGCCGCATCGATTTTCCGAAAAGGAAGTCGAGGTCGTGCGCCGACAATGCGCCTTTACGACTCACACGCCGGTGCCGGCGGGTCATGATCGTTTTACTGCGGAGTTGGTTTCCCAGGTTCTCGGTGAGGAACGAGCGGACCAGTTGAGCCAATTGCGGGTCATGAACGGCTCGCTCAACATGACTGAGCTGGCGCTTAAATTCTCAGGGTTCGTCAACGGCGTATCGATGCGCCATGGTGAAGTGTCGCGCGGCATGTTTCCCAATCACAACATCGACGCGATCACCAACGGCGTGCATGCAACCACTTGGGCCGCGGCGCCACTGGCGGCGTTATACGATCGAACGATTCCCGAGTGGCGCAGCGATAATTGTTTCCTGCGATACGCCATAGGCATTCCCGTTGCGGAAATTCGTCAGGCGCACAACCTGGCGAAAAAGGATTTATTGCAGCAGGTGCGTTGGCTCACCGGCGTTCAGCTCGATGAAAAAGTATTTACTCTGGGATTTGCCCGGCGCGCCACGGGGTATAAGCGTGGCGATCTGTTATTTACGGATCTGGAACGGCTGAAAAAGCTCGCGCGCCAAGCTGGACCCTTGCAACTCGTCTATGCGGGAAAAGCTCATCCGCGCGATGACGGCGGCAAGGCGATCATTCGGCGGATCTTCGAGGCCGCCGCGACACTCGCCAGTGATGTGCGGGTCGTTTATCTGGAAAACTACGACATGGCTTTGGGTAAGCTGCTCTGTTCGGGTGTCGACGTTTGGCTCAACACACCGCTTCGGCCGCAGGAAGCTTCGGGCACCAGCGGCATGAAGGCGGCGCTCAACGGCGTGCCGAGTTTTAGCGTGCTCGACGGTTGGTGGATCGAGGGCCATATCGAAGGAGTGACGGGTTGGTCGATTGGCGATGACGACTCGGCGGAAAACGACTCTAACGCCGAAGCCGCATCGCTGTACCAGAAGCTCGAGCAGGTTATTTTACCACTTTATTACAAAGAGCCGGATAACTTCTGCCAAGTGATGCGTTCGGCGATTGCGTTGAACGGTTCCTTCTTCAACACCCAACGGATGGTTTCTCAGTACGTGAGAAACGCCTACTTGCCGGCAAGCAACGCTTCCTTGCAAGCGTTAGACTAGCAGCACGTATTATTTCGTTACATTCTTGCCGACGTGATCGGTCGAAGACGATGGCGGCCGGCTTGCCATTACAATCTCGATAAAGCTTCGTAAGCGTTCAAAGTAGGCGTCGCCACCGACAATGTAAGTATCATTGTGGCTGGCGCCGCTGATCGTGTAGAAATCTTTCGGGCCCGGCGCGGCGTTGAAAACTCTCCGACCGTGCTCGTAGGGAATTACCGCATCGCGGTCGCCATGCAAGACCAGAAGCGGGACTTTGATCTTGGCGATTTTTTCAAGATTGTCGTAGCGAGTTTGGAGCAACGACCCAATGGGCAGCAGCGGGAAAACACTCTTCGCCATTTCCGGGATTGAAACGAAAGGTGTTTCCAAAATCAAAGCGCGGATATCGAACCGGTTGGCCATTTCCGCTGCAACCGCCGCGCCCAATGAACGGCCGAAGATGATCAGATTCTCAGTTTTGACGCCCAGCTGCTGGACGACAAATTCGAGCGCAGCAACGCCGTCCCGATAGGTTCCCGCTTCGGAGACATTGCCTTCGCTGCGGCCGTAACCGCGGTAGTCGAAAATGAAAATATTGACCCTTACCTTGTCGTGCAGCAGCTTAATGTTCTCGACTCGGTGGCTGATGTTGCCCGCGTTACCATGAAACCACACCAGCGTAACACGGGCTTCCCGGTGCTGAATAAACCAGCCGTTGAGACGGACGCCGTCAGCTGTGGTGAAAAAAAGATCTTGGAATTCCAACCCAACATGACGCGGGGTAAGGATTATCTCGGCGCTTGGATAGAAAATTAACTTGTCTTCGGGTCGGCAGCTCACAAGTAATAGAGCTATCAGCAGCGATGGTGGTTGAAAAACTCGATTGAATGGCACCGAGAGAAATAGCCTCAATCGATTTGCGCAGTGCCCAGGAACGGAAATTAACCGGCTTCGCGCCTGGCTGTCGCTAGTGTTTGTGTTCGCCACGACTCGTCAAAAATGCGTGTTATTATATCGCCGCTGCTCAAATTCCCCAGGGTACCCGGTACCCGGCTTCAAGCGGCAAATAGCAATTCTGCTTGGCGTCTAAAACTTGTCTTTTCAGCCAACGGCAAAATTGGTATCATGATTACCGAGTTATGGACAACAAAGCAGCGGACAGCCAGTTAGGGAGTTTTTTTCGCCATTCGGTACGCCAGAGCTTTTGGCAACTGGGTATTCACGACGCAACGGTTGCCGACTATGTCGGCGACGTCTTGACCGAGTTCGCGCGCTCTGAAAATCTCTACAAGCTGCGTGGGCGCAACGGCCGCAAGGTTGACACTGTCGTAGAAATACTCAGTCAGCAGGCGCCGGCGCTGAACGACGAGACCGATCTGCTGAAGGAACGCTCGCGCCGAAAATATCTTGGCGACTATGCGCTCTTTATGAGTGGGATTTTTCGCCAATACGTCGAAGGGAAAGGCTCGCTCGGCTATTATCTTCAGGAAGGCAGCCGTTCTTACTGGACGGTTTCCGAGCTCGATTTATCGCTTTATCGGACCGGTTATTTTCTGTTTCAGGAGCTGTCGAGTAAATTCGAATACTATTCCGGCGCGCTGGATTATGTGCGCAAGGCCTGCTTCGCAGCGGCGCCGGGAGAAGATCCCTTTGCCGGGTTCTTGCGCCAGATCGAAGGTTGGATCAAAGTCAACCTGACGGAAAATTAATTGACGGCAGAATAGCCGATTCGACCGCCGCTATTACCGCCCAACCACCAATCGTGAGAGCCTTACTCGCTTGTATTGTCATCGCTGCGACCGTCGCTCTGCTCGGCGCCGGCTTGATGCTGTACAACGTTCATTATTCCATTGCCGCCATCGGGCCGGAGCCGGCCGAGGTGCGCGTCGAGCAAGGTGACACTCTGGCCGCAGTGTCGCGTAAACTACGCGAGCAAAAAGTCATTTCCAACGGCTTATTCTTTTCCCTTTGGGCGCGCTTTAGCGGCGCGGAAAAGCGCATCCATCAGGGACTTTACCGTTTCGAAACCGGCGTTTCACCGCAGCAAATTCTCGACCGTCTGGTCAGTGGTAAAGGGATTTTTTATAGTGTGACGATCCCCGAAGGGTTCACCATCAAAGAAATTGCCCTGCTATTAGATAAAATGCAGATCGCCGATAAAGACAAATTTCTCCGGGAGTCGGTCGACCCGAGTTTGCTGGCGAGCTTCGGCTTACAAGATAAGGGATTCGAAGGTTACCTGTTCCCGAGCACTTATCATTTCACGCCGGCGACACCGGAGAAGGATATCCTCGTCACGATGGCAGAACAGTTTCGTAAAATTTCTCAGCCGGTTTTGCTGCAGTCCGGCGGCGCAAGGCGATTGACGCCCCATGAAATCCTGACTTTGGCGTCGATCATCGAGAAGGAGACCGGGATTCATGAAGAGCGTGCCTTGGTATCGGCGGTGTTTCACAACCGGCTCAAACTTCAGATGCCGCTACAAAGCGACCCGACGGTGATCTACGGCATCAAGGATTTTAACGGCAATTTAACCCGTAAAGACCTACAGGACGCCACTCCCTACAATACCTACCGCATCACCGCGTTGCCGCCGGGACCGATTTGCAACCCGAGCCTAGAATCAATCAAAGCCGCGCTCTATCCGGCCAACGTGCCGTATTTGTATTTCGTGTCTAAGAACGACGGCTCGCACTTGTTTACCGAAACCATCGAAGCGCATAATCAGGCGGTGAAAACTTTTCAGCCGGTGCGTCCGCCGGTCCACTCGCCAAAAAAGAATCGCCGCGCATGATTGGCAAGATCGCATTTAAGCGGCCGAGTCAAAGTGCTATAGTTCTTCAATGAAGCCGTTGTCCGACCTTGAAGCGCAGGCACGACCGGAAGGTTTAGTGCGTCGATTGACGGCTCGACTGGGCCGCCATGCGCTGTGGGATTCTTTGCTCATCTGCGTCCCGCCCGTGCTGGCACTACTCGCGGCTATTTTCCTCTTCGCAAAGTTCGCCTGGGTCGGCCAGACGGCAGCCATGGCGATAGCAATTGGCGCAATGGGTATCGGTGTTTTGGCCGTGCTGCTCCGCTATCGGCCGCTGATCCCCAAGCCTGCGCGTGCCGCCCAAATGATCGACGAGCGCGCTGGCGCGAAAGATCACTTTCTCACCTTGGCAACCATCGACCCGGCGCAATGTCCGGAGTCATTGCATACGCGCCTGCGAAGAGAAACCGACGAGTTTGCGCACCGTGTCGAGCTCAAACACGACTTTCCGTACCATCCGAAACGGTCGACGTTTTGGTCCGTCGGCGTTTCGGTGATTGTCGCGCTGCTACTTTATTTTCTTCTACCTGTCGTTGACCCCCTGTTGAATCCGCCGTCGGCGCAGCAACTACTGCGCGACTTGGCGGAAAAAATGGCGCAGGCGCCGCGCTTGAACGAATTATCCCAGCAGCTCAAAGCACTGGCCGCCAAACTCGATGATCCCAAGCTTCAACCGGAAGAAAAGCAGGCGGCGATTCAAGAGCTCGAGCGAAAAATCGCCGAGCAGCAAAAGCAAGAACAAGAGAAAGACAATCAAAATATGCTGGCGCAAGCTCAAGATCAGCTCAAAGGCAGCGAGCAACAACAGTCGGCGAGCGGCCAGGATCAACAAAAAGATCAACAGAAGGGCGGCGGCAATCTGCAAACCAATTTACCGCAAGAAAGCGGCCAAGGCGAAGGCAAGCAGAGCCAAGGCGACGGCGGTGAAAGCAAGGGCGAGACGAGCGCGCAATTGAGCAAGGACATGCCGCAGGGCAAGTCGGCGCAAGCCAACCCCAACGAGCCTGGCCAAGACAAAAATCAACAGCGCCCAGGCGACGCCAAGGGCAATCAGCCTGATCCTAATCAGCCGGGTAAAGAACAGAACAATAATAAGTTCGACAAAAACCAAGGCGGTACTAAAGATGGCGCGGGCAAGAACCAAGCCTCGGAAGAACCGCCGCAAGGCGCGCCGCCGGCAGAGCGGTTTTATCAGGCCGGCGAGGGTAAAGACGGCATCAAGAACCCGCGCTATGTGACGGTACAGCTGCCTGAGGACGTACAGGCCAATTCGAAAAGCGAAGGCCGTATGACAAAAGAATCGAAAGGCGGCCGGGCGCGGCCGCTACCGCCGATGAGCAACGCGCCCCTGCCAGCACAAATTCCTAATGCGCCGACGGAAAAGCAGCAGATGCCGATCGAGTACCGTGGCATTATTCGTTGATCGGAAAGAGAGATGATGGAGCCGGAGCAATTTCAACAAACATTCAGACGACTCGAAGCCGAAGTGCAAAAGGTGATCGTCGGACATGACGATGTGATTCGAAAAGTGCTGATCGCGTTTTTTGCCGGCGGCCATATTTTGTTAGAGGGTGTGCCGGGGTTGGGCAAAACATTGCTGGTCAAATCGCTCAGCCGTGCGCTCGGCATGAGCTTCAAGCGCATTCAATTTACACCGGACCTGATGCCGTCGGATATTGTCGGCACGGAAGTGCTGACTGACGAAAGTGGCCGGCGCGAGTTTCAATTCAAGCAGGGACCGATCTTCGCTCATGTCGTGTTGGCCGATGAGATCAATCGCGCCACGCCAAAAACCCAATCGGCGGTGCTTGAAGCGATGGAAGAGAAGCAAGTGACTGTGTTCGGTGAATCGCACATACTCGAATCGCCGTTCATGGTACTTGCCACGCAAAATCCGATCGAGCTCGAAGGCACTTACCCGTTGCCCGAAGCCCAGCTCGACCGATTCTTCTTCAAGCTCTTGGTGGTGCCGCCGGCGCCCGATGAGCTCCGAGAGATTCTCAAACGGACTACCGGGGCTGAGTCTAGTGAATGCGCAAAAGTGTTACCAGACGATGGCGGCAAACTGGTCAGCGATATGAAACAACTTCTGCGCCAGGTGATGATCGCGCCGCCGATCGAAGATTATGTTGTCCGCTTGGTGCACGCGACCCAAGCGAACGGTCACAACGGCGGGACAGCGAACCCGTCGGTCAAGCAGTTCATCCGCTTCGGGTCAAGCCCGCGCGGCGCGCAATCAATCATTCTCGGCGCCAAAGGCAACGCGCTCGCCGAAGGCCGGGTGCATGTGAGTTATGAAGATGTCGAAAAGATGGTATCTCCCTCGCTGCGCCACCGCATCATCCTCAACTTCCAAGCCGAAGCCGAGAACGTGAGCGCAGATCAAATTCTCGCCGAGGTGGTCAAGCAGGTAAAGCGAACCTAGCGAGTGCGACGACCGATCGAAGCTACTTCACCTTATTTTTGATCGCCGGAATCGATTTGATGTAGTCGGCGATCGCCAGGGCATCTTCTTTGGTCATGTCTTTGTAGCCGTGGCCGACGCCTTGGATCACTTCGTACATGAGGCCTTGCACGTTGTCGAGGTCGGGCTTGATGCCGGACTTCAACAGCTCAACGATATCTTCTCGCTTCCAATCGCTGATGCCAGTCTCTTTGTCGGGGGTGATGTTGGGCACTCCTTCGTTGAGGGGACTATCCTTCTCGGTCATTCCTGCCATGTAGAGCGAGCGCTTGGGCGCGCCGATAAAATTTCTCGGTGTATGGCAATCGCCGCAAATGGCGACGTGTTCGACGAGATAACGGCCGCGTTCGATGCCGCTCTTGGGCGCTTGCGCCGGTGGAGCGGAAAGGCGTCCGAAGACCGTTAGATACAAGCGTGTGCCGATGCTGCGCGCGAAGGGCGCCCAGGTTTGCAGCTCTGGTGTAGCTTTCTTTACTGCCTTGAGCGTGCGCAGATAAGCGATCAGCGCTTTTAAATCCTCTTGGGCCATGCCGGAGTATTTTTCGAAGGGCATGACCGGCAAAAGTTTGCTGCCGTCGCGGCGCACGCCTTTGACGATGGCGTCTTGAATTTGCTGGTCAGTCCAAGCGCCCAAGCCGGTTTCTTTATCTTGGGTGATGTTGGTGCTGTAGACCTTGCCGAAAGGAATTGGAAAAGGACGCGCGCCAACGTTCGCTTCTTTCTTCGGCTCGGTATGGCAGGCGCAGCCGCCGGCGACGGCGAAGATATACTGGCCCTTGGCGATCAGCTCTCTGTTGTTGCTCTGCGCGTTTGCGCGAGCGGACACTAGCAAAAGGGAACTTAGCAAAAACAGAGCGCTTACTCTAATAACTGCCAGTGGTTTCATGATGTTTGCGATTGGCCTCCCCGCGAATTCTGTCATCGAGAAACTTGAGTGTAGCATAGAAAGTCTTATTGATCGGCGCTGGCTCGCCGGCGGCTTCGAGCAACTTAACGACGGTGCCGTTAAACGCTTGGTATTCGAGCGGTTTGTTGGCTTCCAAGTCTTGTAGCATGGACGGTTTAAAATCCGCCAAGGTTTTAGAGAACTCAATGGTGTCGTCGAATTGTTGACGCGCAAGCTCGACCCCTTGGGTGCGCGCTGCGGCTTGCACTTCCGCCATGCAATCCAATGCGAGCTGGGTGAGCGACTCCGACTCGACGATTTGCTTCGTGTTCGCGCGGGCCAAGCAACTAATGGCGCAAAACGGCGCGTTCCACAGCAGCTTTGTCCATTGTAGCTTGCGAATATTTATGCTCGCTTCACAAGGGATTCCCGCCGCGGTCAAAGTTTGCGCGAGAGTGTTTGCGGCGCCGCCGACCGCGCCTTCCATTTGACCCAAAATAATCCTACCGCCGTTAGAGTGGGTGATCACGCCCGGCGCGCTAACTTGCGCGCCGACATAAACGACCGCTGGAAGAATCCTGTCTGCGCGGTAAAATCGCGCCAGTTTTGCCGGATTATCGATGCCGTTTTGGAGCGAGAGAATTGTCGTTTTGTCTGACACCATCGGCTTGATCGCTTCTGCCGCGGTTTCCGTGTCATAGGATTTCACGCAAAAAAGTATCAGTTCGACCATGCCAACGGCTTGGGTTGCGGCGCTGAATTGCGCTTGGCGAATATTCAGATCGCCGTTGGGGTTACTTATTTTCAAGCCCCTTTCTTGCAGCGCGGCCAAATGCTTGCCACGGGCGATAAAAGCAACTTCGTGCCCGGCGGCGGCGAGTTTAGCGCCGAAGTAGCCGCCGACTGCGCCGCTGCCCATTACCGCGATACGCATGATTTCGCTCCCATTGGGCGCGACTGTAATCTTGGGTCAGGTCGAAGTCAATTTCCATTTTCTTTGGCTGTTTCACCTTACGGTTTAAGCTCGCTCGGTGATATGTTATGAAAATGGCCATGGAAAAGATCGACGCGCAACGGGATCACCAGCAGTTGGCGCGATTCAAGCCGGGAGCGCAGGTCACTTTCAAAGGCAAAGCGTACAAAATTCAGTGCCGCACAACGCTTGCTTCGGGCGAAGCGGCGGTGGTTTTGGAAGGCGATAAAGAACAGTTTGTCATCAGCGCCAACCAATTTCTCGCCGGCGTGAGCTCATCATTGTAGAAATTCAAACGGGGAGCGATTCATGGGGAAGATCCGATTGACATTGGCTTGTTGGGATTACGATCGGACGCGGGCGCTGCAAGATGGCCGAGTCGAAGTGGAAGGCGTCGATCTGACGTATTTGCCGCTGCGCGTCGAGGAGACGTTTTGGCGCATGCTGCGCTACGGCGAGTTCGACGTGGCGGAAATGTCGACGGGCTCTTTTTTGATGTCGCGCGACAAAGGCGCGCCGCGCTTGATCGGTATTCCAGTTTTCCCATCGAAGACTTTTCGCCACTCGTGCATATACATCAACACCGATTCCGGCATCAAAAAGCCGGCGGACCTGGCGGGCAAACGAGTCGGCGTGCCCGAATATCAAATCACCATGGCGACCTGGGCGCGCGGCATCTTGCAGCATGAATACGGCGTGGCGCCGGAGAAAATGAAATGGTTTACCGGCGGCGAAGAGTCTCCCGGTCGCCAAGACAAGGTCCAACACAAATTGCCGCCCAATATCGATGTCCAGGCCATTGCCGGCGACAAGACGCTCTCCGGCATGCTCGAACGCGGCGAGATCGACGCGATGATCTCGGCGCATATGCCGTCGCCGTTCGTGCGCCGCCACCCCAAGGTCGCGCGCCTGATTGCTAACTTTCGCGAAGTGGAAGCGGACTATTTCAAGCGGACCAAGATTTTCCCGATCATGCACACCATGGTCATCCGCGAAGAAGTTTACGAAAAACATCCGTGGATTGCCCAGAGCCTGTTCAAGGCATTCGAAGAATCCAAGCGCATCTGCCAAGAGGCGATGTATGAGTTCTCGGCGCTGAAATACATGTTGGCCTGGTCGATCGATGAGATGGAAAAAGAGCGCGCAGTTCTCGGCCCCGATCCATGGGCTTACGGTTTGGCCGCCAATCGACACATCTTGGAGACGCTGGTGCAGTACACCCACGAGCAAGGTTTGATCAGCAAGAAGCCCGAGATCGATTCGCTATTCGCCAAGAGCACGCTTGAGGAATTCAAGATTTAACCTGAGAACGAACTTCGCCGATCGCCATGGCAGACGAAAAAGCTTTTGAAGAAACGAAATGGTGGATTGATCGCAAAGCGGTCAAGGAGCGGGAAAAGTCTGCCGAGCCGGTCAAAGGGATCATCGAGAAATGGGCCTATGAGCTGCTCAAGAATTACAATCAGGATGAAGCCGCCAAAAATCTCGTCGATATCAACCAGAAGTTTTTTAAAGAGCTGACAATCGCGCCTGGTGAATGGGGATATTACTCCCTCGAGGTTGGCACTTACCCGCCGGATAAGTTGGGTAAAATCAAAAGTGCTTTGCCGCTGCCTGCCGGCACCCGAGGCATCGTAATCGACGCCGGCTTTTCCGTCCGAGTGATCATCACCGGCGAACCGCTGGGTGAACGGTATATCGATATCAACTTCGTCGACGCACCGTCACTGGACTACTGGGTCAACGGTCAATTGATTGAAGAGCGAGTTTTTTCTAACATCGGCGAAGCACTCAAACGAATTCGCCCGGACCTGCCGAGCTATCTGGACCCGCCGGAAGATCCTTAATCAATTTGAAATCTGCGATTTGAAATTGTAATCCCGCAGGGCTAGGCGCGTTTGGCTTTGGGTTTAGCCAGCTTGGCGGCTTCGCGCAGCAGATTATCGCGCGGAATCGGTACCAGCGAAGTGACTTCTAGGCCGTAGCCGCGCAGGCCGACCAGATGCTTCTTGTTATTGGTTAACAAGCGCATTTTACGCACGCCGAGATCGCGCAGAATTTGTGCGCCGATGCCATATTCCTTGAAGTCCGCCTGGTAGACAAAGGAACGGTTCATGGATTTTTGCTGTTTACCTTCGACTTTCGGGTAGGCCATCATCGTCGGATGATGCGCTTTTTGCTTCGGCTGCAAATATAAGATGACACCTTTGCCTGCCTTGGCGATGATCTCCATGGAGCGCTGAATGACCGCGCCGGTGTTGAGCAGCTCAAAGCCGAAAACATCGCCGGGCACGTATTTGGTGTGAACCCGCACCAAGGTTTCTTCCTTCGGCGAAATGGTGCCTTTGATCAAGGCAAGATGCTCGTTGTCGTCAACGTGGGTGTTATAGACGATGGCTTGAAACTCACCGCCCACACGGGTCGGCAGCGGTGCGCTGGCGGCTTTGTATACGAGTGAATCGTAGTTCAAGCGATACTGAATCAGATCGGCATTGGTGACGACTTTGAGCTTATGCTTCTTGGCGAAGCGCATGAGATCCGGCTGACGCGCCATGGTGCCGTCGTCTTTCATGATCTCACAGATAACGCCTGCCGGCTTAAGCCCGGCGAGGCGCGCGAGGTCGACCGATCCTTCGGTTTGGCCGGCTCTGACTAAGACGCCGCCGTCGCGGGCACGGAGGGGAAAAATATGGCCGGGCGTGACTAGGTCCGATGGTTTGGCGTCGTCAGCGATGGCATCAAGAATCGTCTTGGCCCGATCGGCCGCGGAGATTCCGGTGGTGATGCCGCGAGCGGCGTCAATGGAAACCGTGAAGGCAGTGCCAAATGGCGAAGTATTTTCCGACACCATCATGGCGATGCCCAGGTGACGCACCCGCTCTTCGGTTAGCGGTAAGCAGATCAGCCCGCGGCCATGGGTCGCCATGAAGTTGATCGCTTGTGGCGTGACTTTCTCGGCAGCCATGCACAGGTCGCCTTCATTCTCGCGATCCTTGTCATCCATCAGGATGACTATTTTGCCGCGACGATAGTCTTCGATCGCTTCTTCGATAGTCGCTAAAGGCATGGGCAGCTACTTTACCATCTTGCTCGATGCGGTCAACGGGATCGGGAACGGAATGAGCATAGCGATGCGAAATAGCGAGACCGGGGGTGGTCACTATGTCACTTCTCTGGTGCCCGGTGGGTTCGTCGGCGCCCATTGCGGCTCGGTGCCGGGCTAAACGTCGGACTGGAAGTGATTTTCGGCTTGATAACACTTTGTGTCAGCGGCGTGATGTCGCGATTAATCTGACTGTTTTTGCGCTCTGCCATCCTCATCAGCCGGTTACGTAAGGAAATATTTGGAACATTGCTGCCACTTGGTCCGTCTAAGTTCTCTAGGGGGTGTATTGTGAGTAGAAAAAAGGGGAAAAGTTCGAAGCCGATAGATCACCGTGAACGGCAACCTTTCTGGACCAAAGCGGTCAATCCGCCGCGGGCGCCGATGGAAGAAAAAGCGCTGGCGATTTTTCAACCTGACGTCCTGATCGAAAGTCAGTATCTCTCGACACAAACCCGCCAGCTTCCCATGGACCCGGAACGGGTGCTCATGCTAGCGGTGCTGCGCGATGCGGTGAGCTGCTATCAAGATCATATCGGCGCGCGTCATAAACCCAAACGATTGCTACACGTGGAAGCCGAGCAATGGATTCTCGATCGAGATCGTTCGTATATGTTCTCGTTCGACAATCTTTGCGAGGCGCTCGGCTACGACCCCAATTATATGCGCGCCGGGCTCCAGCGTTGGAAAGAAACCACGCTGGCTCGCCCTGGCAAAGAGCATTCCAGCCAGCTGGCAGGCTAACCAGGACCTCTGCGGGCGGCACATCTGCGCGCTTCGTTGGCTTGACCGCGAACGAATTGCGTGGCGATGCCGTCTAACGTGGGTGGAGGGTAATTCATGGACTGCCAGCTTTTCCAAGCAATACGTAAATTGAGAGTGAAATCCATCGCAGTGGCCAGCGTTGTATCATTGCTGGCCGGTGCGGGTATTAGCGGAGTCATCGAGCGCTTTCACTCGGGTGTGGAGCCGGTGCACGCGGCGAGCAGCTCGACACCGAGCGCTGCTGTACAGAGCCTGCCGGATTTTATCGCCTTAGCGAAAAAGCTCGGACCTTCGGTGGTCAATGTTTCGACCACGCGAATTCGCGGCACAGCGCAGGAAGAACAATCTCCATTCGGCGGTAACAACCCAGCGGACGAGTTTTGGCAGCGATTTTTTGGCGGGCGTGGTCCGCGTGGGCCACAGCGCCAGAGCGGCATCGGCTCCGGCTTTATTGTCGAGAGCAATGGCACGATCTTGACCAACTATCACGTCGTCGACGGTTCGCAAAAACTTGTCGTCAAACTCGCCGATGGCAAAGACTATGAAGCGAAAGTGATCGGCAAGGATCAGAAGAGCGACATTGCGGTGGTCAAAATCGAGGCTGGACGCGAACTGCCCGCGGTATCTCTGGGTGACTCGGACCGGCTCGAAGTTGGCGAATGGGTGATGGCGATCGGCAATCCGTTTGGTCTCGATCACACGGTAACCTCCGGTATCATCAGCGCCAAGGGGCGAAATATCGGCCAGGGTCCTTATGACAACTTTATTCAGACCGACGCTTCGATCAACCCAGGTAACTCGGGCGGACCGCTGATCAATTTGCGCGGCGAAGTGATCGGCATCAATACGGCGATCTTTAGCCAGTCCGGCGGCAACGTTGGCATTGGCTTTGCGATCCCGTCGAATTCGGTAAAAGAGCTTTTGCCGCAATTGCGCGACAAGGGCAAGGTCGTGCGCGGCTTCATCGGCACATCAGTACAAAGAGTCTCGCCCGAAATCGCCGACTCACTCGGGTTAAATACCGCGCGCGGCGCGTTGGTGGCCGACATGGTGAAGGGCGGACCGGCGGAGCGCGCTGGAGTAAAAACGGGCGATGTGATCGTCGAGTTCGACCGTAAGCCGATCAAAGACTCTGCCGACCTGCCGTCGGCGGTGGCGCGCGTGACGCCTGGAACGTCAGTGCAACTAAAGATCGCCCGTGACGGTAAAGAGATGTCGTTACCCATCATCGTCGGCGAAATGAAGGAAGCCGAAGTCGCGACAACGACCCAAGCCGGCGAACTCGGTTTGACCGTGCAGCCACTGACGCCGCAACTCGCAGAAAATCTCGGCATCGAACGCGGCGAAGGACTGGTGATTTCGGCGGTAACGCCGGGCAGCAACGCCGAAGAAGCGGGATTGCGATCCGGCGATGTGATCACCGAGATCAATCGTCAGCCGGTAAAGAATTTAGCCGACTATAAACGCGAACTGGCGCGCAACGAAAAAGCCAAGTCGGTGCTATTTCTAGTTCGGCGCGGCCAGAATAGTTTGTTCCTCGCGCTCAAGCGATAGCATTATCCGCATTAAAGCCGGATTGCCATTGAAGAAATAGAATCAGCGAGCGCGGCGCTGTCCTCTCCTTAGTAAAGACGACGTCGCTGTCTCTGAGCAGGCAATCGCCATCCTGCCTGGCGAGCAATCCACGTGGGTTTTTAGTTGGCCCATCAAGTCGCTGCCATTGATTGCCGAGTCCGCCGAGTTCAATCCATCGATGCGCAGCCCTCAGATACCGAGGACTGCGCTCTTTATCCTCCTAGTATGTCTATGTCCGGTTAGTTAGGCGGAATTTTTCGCGGCGCTTTACCGCTAGCTAGTTCGCTTACATTGGACATGCAGCGGCAGAACTCTGGAAAGTAAATATTTTGTCGTCAATGGCGGAGACATCGGGCATTTCCGCTTTGCGGCTTGAAATCCCCTGAGCTGCCGCCCCACAATTTGCCTCAACGATCCGCCAAAAAACTCGTGTTATATGATTGAGTGGACCAGTAAAATCGTCTAATATCCGCCCCTGCCGAAAGCGGAGGAAGAGAATGAGGAGAATCCAGCGATGAGTGTGTCGGTTGATGAGCTAAAGCGCTTTCATTGGGCGATGGGTCGCCGGAGTGCGGAGTGTTTTCTGATAATGCTGTCAGCGCTGATCACGATTTTCAGCAGTGCGGCTACCGCGCAGTTTAATCCGTACTTGGCACGGCAGGGTGAACGACCGGTGAGCATCCGCATCGCTACCTGCGCGGTCTCCGGCGGCTTCGCGCATCTCTACACCGCGCTGGAGAACAGGTTATTCGACAAATACGGTTTTAAGATGGAGCATGTGTTTATCCGCGGCAGCGGTCCGGCATTGGCTGCGCTATTAGCTGATGAAATTCAATTTCTCTATTGCGCGGCGGACGCGACGTTGCCGTCTTTGGCCGCGGGTGTCGACGTGAAACTGGTCGCCGCGCCGCTGGTCAAATTGCCTTACGTGCTGGTAACGCGCAAAGAAATTCGCCGCATGGAAGATTTAAAAGGCAAAGCGCTCGGCGTAGCGCGCGCCGGTGATCTGAGCGACCGGTTATCGCGAGCGATGGTGAAAAAATTCAACGTGCCGGACGTCACCATGCGTCCCATCGGCGGCAGCCAAAACGAGCGCTATCAGGCGATGGTGGCCAATCTGGTTCAGGGAGTCGTCGTTACACCGCCCATCGATGTGCGCGCCAAGAACGACGGCTATAATGTGACGTATCGACTGATCGACCTCGACATTCCATTTATCTACAGCTCGCTGCACGCAACCTCGCGCACCGTGCGTGAACGGCCGGAGATGGTGCAACGCATGGTCGCGGCGTTTGCCGAAGCGATTCACTTCGTCGATAAAAACCCAGGCAAGACCAAATCGGCGATCGCGAAAATCATGCGCACCAAGGACGAAGAAGCACTCCAGGTGTCGTACAACGTTTACACCAAAGATATCGTCGATCGGCGCATGATTGTGCCGGGTCAGGCAGTGAGCGATTCGATGGATCTCCTGCGCTCGCTGGGAACACCGATCAAACGCAAGACGGAGGAGATCTACGATAACACTTTCGTGCATAACTTGGAGAAGAGCGGCTTTCAGAAAGAGTTGTGGAGTCGATAGGGTGTTCGGAGTGAAGCATTTGCAGTCATCCTAGATGTTGACGCCAAAGAAATCGTCGACCGCCGCATGATCATCCTGGGCAATAATTTCACCGCCCATCTAGAAAAAAAAGGATTCGTCAAAGAACCGTGGGGCAATGAATTTGCCTCTCCCGGCCGTTGATCAATTGCTGATTGCGCGCCCGCCACAGTCCTTGTCTTGGTGATTTTCTTTTGTTAGTCCTGCCACTGTTTCGCATTCCCGAATTTGAAAGGCACGAACAATGAAAACGCTTATCCAAGGCGGCTGGGTCGTCGGTTTCGACGGCAACGCACACGAAGTGATCAAAGACGGTGTGGTCGTTTATGACGGCAATCGCGTCGAGTTCGTCGGCAAAGATTACAGCCAGCCGGTCGATCAACGGATCGACGCCAAAGGCTGCCTGGTTTCCCCCGGTTTTATCGACACGCACTTTCACTCGGGTATCAATGCCAGCGACTACATACTCAACGATTCCACCAAAACCGATTTCTTCGCTTCGAATTATCTCGCCCACGGCGGCCCGACGCGCGAGGGCGCACACTCGGCGCACTTAAAAGACGTCGACATCGGCCAACGCTATTCGATCATTCACGTGCTCAAAAGCGGCGTAACGACCACGTTCGATATCGGCGGCGCCGGCGGTGAGCCGCAACGTTATGTCGACATGATCGATCAAGTTGGCATCCGTTGCGTCGCCGGTCCGAGCTACAAGAACGTCGCCTTCTTCCACGATAAAGAAGGCAGACTGGAATACGACTGGGACGACGAGCGCGGCAGTAAGGGATTGAAAAGCGCCATCGACTTCGCCAAAAAATTCAACGGCGCGTGCAACGGGCGCATGACGGCGATGTTGTTTCCCGGCCATGTCGATTCCTGCACGCCGGCGTTGTTGAACGATACGACCAGAGCTGCGAAGGACACCGGCGTCGGCGTGCAGATTCATGCGACCATCAATCTATTCGAGTTTCACACCGTCATGCAGCGCGAGCGCTGCACACCGATCGAGTTGCTCAAAAAATTCGGCTTTCTAAACCCTGAAGTTTCGCTGTCGCACTGCATTTTTATCAGCGGCCACAGCTGGCTCTCGTATCCCTATGGCGACGATCTTAAAATTATCGCCGACTCCGGCGCGTCGGTGGCCTACAGCCCGCTAAAATATTTAAAGCTCGGTATTTTGATGGAGTCGTTCGATAAGTATCGCCAAGCCGGTATCAACATGGGCATCGGCACCGACACTTTTCCCAAGGACATTCTCTCCGACATGCGTTATGCGGCGATCGCGTCTCGCGTCGCCGACAAGAGCTTCCTCGCCGGCCATCCGCGCGATGTATTTAACTCGATCACGCTTGGCGGCGCCAAGATGCTCGGCCGCGACGACTTGGGCCGATTACAAAAAGGCGCCAAAGCCGACATCACGATCGTCAATCTCCGCGACATCGCCTTCGGCGCCGTGCGCGATCCCATTCGATCCTTAATGGAAACCGCCGTCAGCCGCGACGTGCGCACGGTCATCGTCGACGGCGAGACGCTGGTCGACAACGGCAAATTTCTTCGCCTCAACGAAGAAGAGTTGTTGGAAAAAGTCCAGGCCAAAGGCGAACAGGTCTGGGATAGCGTCGCCAAATGGCACTGGACGGGAAAAGCCATCGACGAAGTCGTACCGCCGAGTTTTCGGATGAAATAGCTTCACGCGCGGCCAAGCCACCAGCAAATCCGGCGGAGGCGCAATTTGAAAAAATGGCACGTCGATCGGGTCACGATATTTCTATTCATTGCCGTCGTTTCGTTTCTTTACGACCTGACGTCCTATCTGGGCATTAGAGATACAACCCGGTTCCCGCATCCATTTGTGTACTTCCGATCGCTTGGCGATATCGAATATCTCCGAGGTTTTCCTGGCATGCTCCGGCAGGCGATGTTCTCGCTCGTTGCGGGCGGTCTTATCGGCTGGGCTGTTAGTCTGGTCATTCTGAGAAATGGTTGGTTAACACGGGCCGCAATTCGTTTTCTACGGATTGCGATGTGGTTTCCTTTCCTAGCTGTCTACGCGGTCCATGACTGGTTTACGCTTGGCATTGCTGCCGCAGCGCTCGCGGCGATTTATCAGTATCTCGCCGCGCGTTCATTCCTGGAGTTTTCAAGCCGTGACGCCTTCCAATATGCGGCTGGCGAAGTCACTGTCCAATCTCTACTTTTCACTTTGCTTGCCCAAGTATGGGTGGGGCGTGGAGTTGGCAAATATTTTCGGTGAACTCTGATGCCGCGATGGGATTTACGGTTCTTGCTTTGGTGGTGACCTTAGTGCTCTTGATCAATTGGATATTCAGGCGAAATTTTCTGGCGGCCTGCACGAGGCTCGCGATCCAACGCAATAAGGAATTGTTTTTCTTAAATGAAGGTTCGATTCCCGGAATAGCGCTGTTGACACTGATTTGGTTGTTGTTTTGGGAACTGACCTGCAGTGTTTTTTTGTACGATGGTTCTGGTTCATTTTCCGCAATTCAAGGAGTAAGTGAATTGCTATTTACCCATGACGCTTGGCGGAGCATTTTTGTATCGCTGAAGGAAATCGGTGGAGGAGTGCTTTTCGGCGGTTTACTTGCTCTCACTGTATCGACCGCTATGCACAGATCCGAGAAGACTCAACACGCGATCGCCAAAATCTTACCGGCAACGTTTCTCTCGCCGATTGGCTTGTGGATTCTGATATTTTATTTCTGCTTTCAGTTTATGGATGAGATAAGTTGGAGTAGAGGCTTCGTTGTTGGCGTCGGCTATAAAATGATGGGAGTTGGATTGTTGATTTTCTTTTCGCTTGTTCAGACTTTGTGGGCGTTCAGAGATGCACCCTTGCTGCAACGAGGGATGATTGCCGTCGAGAATGCGCTGCCGATTGCTTTTATTGCGATGCTCGTCGGCGAGCTTTTCGGTGCGACTGCCGGCCTCGGATTTCAAATGATTGTCGCAAGTTCGACCTACCAATATCAGCAAAGCCTGGGTTACTTCTTGATCACAGTTGTTTTGCTGTCTACAAGTTCAATGATTCTTAGGCTCATCGTGAGATTGTTAGGCGTTCAAGCTGGTACAAAACCCATGTCAGCGAAGCTAGATAAGTTCAGTCAATTTCGTTGTTAGAGTGCGAATCTCTTCAAACCCTTTCTGCCAAAACTCCGCTTTGTGAATATCCACGCCGAGCGGTTTGAGCAGCGCATCCGGCGTGTCCGAGCCTCCGGCTTCTAGCAAAGCGATATACTTTGGCACGAAGCTTTTGCCTTGGTCTTTGTACATTCGATACAAGGCGAGAACCAAGAGTTGGCCGAAGACGTAGCTGTAACAGTAAAAGCGGGAGTGGATGAAGTGGGGAATGTATGACCAGCCCCATTTATAACCTTCCGGCATGTCGACGGCGTCGCCGTAGTATTTGCCGTTTGCGTCGAGCCAGAGTTTGCCCAGCGCGTCGGGCGTCAGCCGTTTTTCTTTTCTGGCGGCGAAGGCTAGTTCTTCGAAGCGAGTCAGCACGTTTTGGCGAAAGACGGTGGCGAAAATGTCTTCGATCTTGCCGGCGAGCAGCGCTATCTGTACCTGCGGATCGGTTTGTTGCCCGAGCAAGTAATCGAAAACCAGCATTTCAGCGAAGACCGACGCGGTTTCCGCTGTCGTGAGCGGTGTGTCGTAATTGAAATAGTTTTGCTTGCGGCTGAGACAACCGTGCAGCCCGTGACCTAGTTCGTGGGCGACGGTCATGACGTCGCGTAGGTTGTCGTCGTAGTTGCAGAGAATATAGGGATGCAGCTGTGGTGACGGCGAGGCACAAAAGGCGCCGCCGCGTTTGCCCTTGCGGATTTCGGCGTCAATCCAATTTTTCGCAAAAAACTCGGACGCGAGTTGGCGAAAGCTCGGTTCGAAAGCGCCGAACGCGTTGAGGATGACTTCTTTGGCTTGTGCGTACGGAAAAGTTTTCGCTTCTTTGCCGACCGGCGCGTACTGATCGTAAAGCGCGAGTTTTGGAAGTTCGAGAAGCCTGGCTTTCAATCGGAAGTAGTCTTGCGCCAAACCGTAATTCGCCTCGGCCACTACCATCATTGTCTTCACGGCGTCACCGTCGATCTCATTGGACAGGTGGCGCGGCGCCATGGGATGCGGATAGTGACGCAATCGGTCCGTGGTCAGGTTGTCTTGGATCAGCGTGTCGTAGATGAACGTCAGGACTTGCCCGTGTTGGGACAGCCCTTGGTAGAGTGTGTCCATCGCTCTTTGCCGCAGACTTCGATCCGGCTCGTGCAGCAGCGAAAGAGTCTGGCTCAGATTCAGCTCTTCCGATTTACCATCTCTTTCGATCTGGAACGTCAGCGATGATGTCATCTCCGAGAACAGCCGGCCGAAAGCGTTGCGTCCGGTGTTGTCTTTTTCGTTGATGAGTTTTTCTTCGAGCTCCGAGAGCGTGTGCGGGCGATAGCGGCGCAAGCTGACAAGATAATGGCGATAGGATTCGAGCTGCGGATCGCTGATGAGCCTGTTGGCAATTTCATCCTCGACTGTGAGCCATGCGAGTTCGAAGAATAGCAGCAGATTTCTAATTTCCGTGCTGCGTTGCTCAACTTGTTGTTCCAGGTCTTGATGCTCCGGCTTCGCCGTGTCTGCGGCGTAAAGCAGACCGGCGTAGCTGCCAACTCGGCCTAGCGCCTCATAGATGATTTCCAGATCATTGAGCGCATGGAGCAGCGTGTCGGCGGCGAGGGTTTGCGGGTTTTCCATCGCCGCACGGAAACGCTCGGCGAACCTTTCCGCCTGCAAGCGGCAATCAGTCAGGGTTTTCTCAATGCGCGCGTCGTCGTGGGCTGTGAAAAGATCACTTAAGTCCCAGCGGATTCCTTCGGCACTATTGTTCGCCATTGGCTGTCCTTTCGATTGCTTATGATTAAGTCTATTTCACGGTGTTCCTGACAAGAGTCAAGTTGCGACTTAGCCGTTTCAGTGTATATGATGGCCGGAATTTTTCAGTAACGATGATGGAGGGAGATTTTCCATGGCCGAACTTAGCGAACTCAAAAAGATCCTGGCGATGTCGTCGCGTATGTTATTCAACTCCGGGCTGGTTGATTATAGCGGACATATCAGCGTGCGCATCCCGGGTTCCGATCATCTGTTAATCCTGCCGCACCCGGTCAGCCGCGCGACGGTCAAAGCCGACGATATGGTCGTAACAGACTTCGACGGCAAGGTGATCGAAGGCAAATACAAAGCGCCGTCGGAAGTGTTCATGCATGCGCGCGCCTACAAAGCGCGCAGCGACGTGCACAGTGTGGCGCATCTGCATAATCACATGGTAGCGACCTTGAGTATGGTCGATAAGCCGTTTTTCCCGGCGTCCTCCAACCCGGGCGCCTTCTTTGGCCCCGGCGCCTTACCCAAGTACATGGACCCGGCGCTGATTCATACTATTGAGCAAGGGGATGCGGTGGCGCAGGCGCTCGGCAAGGCCGATGCGTTGATGTTGCGCGGCCACGGTTCTCTCGTCGTCGCACAAACAATTGAATGGGTTTTTGCCGCCTGTGTTGATTTGGAAGAAGCTGCGGCGCGGTTCTATAAGGCGTCATTGCTCGGTCCGGTGCTGGTTTACAACGAAGACGAAACTCAGCGGGTGATGAAAGGGCGACGCAAAGATTCAGTGGTGCAAAAAGTTTGGGATCACAACGTCGCCAAAACCAAACTAGCCGGTTTGATGGACGGCATCTAATCAATCTGCCAGTTCTCATAGACGCGCCCGCTAGTCTTGAATGGACGACCGACCTCGGTCTTCATCTTGACTAGCGGGTTCTGACGTCTACTCTCTCCGTTCCTCGATCTTCGGTTTTTGCCAAAACTTGGCCGGTTTCAAACAATCATTAGCCATTCTGCTGCCTCGACTTTGTCTATAAGTTGGGGATTTTTTCGGTCAGATTCACTTTGCTACTACACAGGAGAGATTTTTTTCTTGCCCAGCACTAGGCCGTGTGGTATAGAATTCGATTCAAATTAACGAGGAGTAGGTTCGCTAATGTACGATGATTTTCTAGCAAGGATTCTCGAACCGGATATTTTTCTGCCATCGCAGTTTTATGGCTCGGGGGGTTTGTCACGCAAGCTTGAAGGGGAAAAGCGGCTGATGATCGCCATTCTAAAGGACGCCGTTGAGTGTTTAGAAAAATACCGCGACGCCCGCAGTGGTCCCGGCCGAATTAACTATGAAAACGCCATTGAATGGGTCGAGGACACCACCAGCACGGATTGGCTATACTCCTTCACCAACATCTGCGAACTGTTGGGTTTTGACCCGGCCTATATGCGAGAATCGTTACTCAGACGGGAAAACCGTTATTTCAAAGCGGAACGCCAACCAGTTGTATCCTTCGCCGCTATGGCGGGGAGCCAATAGCGCTACTTCTTTCGGTTTTTTAGAACTTTGAGTTCTTCGGCGATCACTTGTCCCCGGGGCGTGGTGGTGCCGCTGATCTTGAGTGCACGCTCAAACTCGGTGATCGCTCGTTCATCTTCATCTTGCAACAAGTAAGATCGGCCAAGATAGTAGTAACCATCGCCGAGCCGGTCAAGTTTACTGTACACAAAGCCGAGTCGTTGCGGCGGGCGGTACCAAAGCGGCGCGAGATTATTCGCATTTAAATACGCGCCCGCCGCGCTGCGCAGGTCACCGGACTTCTCCAGCATCTCGCCCATATAAAAGTAAGTTAGCGGTTCGTTGGGCTCTAACACCAGCGCTTGGTCATATGCGGCCCGCGCCGCCGGATAATCTTCGGTCTGGGTGTAAAATCGGCCGAGATCCCTCTGGCGGCCCGGATGATTGGGGTTTAGCTTGCGCGCCTGCTCGTAGTTGCGTTTGGCCGCTGGCAAATCGCCTTTCAACTGCTGGGCAAAGGCAAGCAAGTGTAGCAGTTCAGGGTCAGCCGGATGTTGTTGCACTTGTTTGGCGTAATCACTGACCACGGTGTCGCGATTGGCCCGCTCCATGCGGATAATGATTTGCACTTTCTTCAAAGTGTCGAGATCATCGGGCCGGATATTGGTAGCGCCCAGCGACTTGACGACGAGTTCCGCGTTGGCGACGCGCTCTTGAGTCACCGGATGGCTCATCACATAAGCCGGGACCTCGATGGGATTAAGCGCTCTTTCTTGATCGAGAGTCTTGAGAAAACCGATGACACCTTTGGGATCATATCCAGCCGCCGCCATGTATCTGGCGCCCAGGGTATCGGATTCCATTTCTAACCCTCGGCTATAGGACGCCTGACGGGCGGCGGCGATCCCTTGGCCAACCATACCCGCGGCCTGGGCGCCGCTGCCACTGCGGGCCAAAAGAACCATACTGAGAAGACTCAGTACAGAGATCGCATCGGGGCCGGAGTTGCGCGCCATATGGCGTCCTTTGATATGGACGATCTCGTGGCCGAGCACACCGGCCAATTCGTCGGTGGTCTTGGCGCGTTCGATCAATCCGCTGAAGAGATAAACAGAGCCTCCGGGAACTGCAAAAGCGTTGAGCTGGTCATCGTCGACGACAAAAAAACGGTAGTCAAACACTTGGGGTCCAGCGGCGGAGAGAATACGACGGCCGATGCGGTCGACAAATCGTTCGATTTCCGGGCTGTTGACGAATTTTAGATGCTTCTTCGCCTCGCGCCGAAACTCGCGGCTGATTTTAGTTTCTTCGTCCTCCGTGGGCGGACCGAGTGATGGCAGCATCGGCGCGATGACCGAGCTGCAACTATTCAAACAGAAGCATACGAGCATCACCCAAGCAAAATTTTTCCGCCAGGAGCGATGCGCCGACGCGTGGCTCTTCATCGACGAAGTATAGAGAGTAGAATGGAGCGGTTCAATAGAGAAGTTTTCTGCTAGTTCCGGGAGTTGACGACCGGGAGCCGAGTCCCTATTCTCTGCGCTAACAACGATTGTGAGGAGAGCGAGATGACGACCGATTGTGAAATACCGGCGGATCAACTGACTTGGCGCTGTGATCTATCTTTCTTGCCTTTTACGTGCACGAAGGACATGACGCCGCTCGAAGACTTCATTGGACAAGACCGCGCCATTCGCGCCATCGAATTTGGCCTCGGCGTCAACAAGCCAGGGTTCAATATTTTCGTTACCGGTCTGACGGGCACCGGCAAGACCAGTATCATCAAGGCGTTCTTGAAAAAAGCCATCACCGCCCATGGTGTTCCGAGCGCCGACGCGGTCACGCCCGAGGATTGGTGTTACGTCTACAACTTTGCCGACGCCGATCGTCCTCAGGCGCTGAAAATCCGCCGTGGTTGGGGCAAGGTGCTCAAATCGGACATGGAGCAGTTGGTACAAGACTTACAGCGCGAAGCGAAGAAAATGTTCGAGAGCGACGACTATGCGCACCAACGCCAGGGAACGGTCGAACAAATCCAAAAACGCCAGCAAGAGATGATGGAAGGATTGATGGCGGAGGCGGGCCAAAATGGCTTTGCCCTGCGCATGACTCCTTCGGGCATCGTGCTGTTACCGACCAAGGACGGCAAGCCGATGCAAGAGCCGGATTATCTGGCGTTATCAGCGGCGGAGAAAAAACAGCTGGAGGAAAAGCGCGGCGAGCTCGAAAAGAAAGTCGAAGACACTCTGCGCGAAGGCAAAAAGCTGGAGCGTGAGATCGCCGCCAAGCTGGAAGTGGTAGAAACCCAAGCGGCGGATTATTTGGTGCGCATTCCGCTTGCAGAGTTAAAAGATAAATATCAGGACCACCCGAAGGTAGTCCGCTATCTCGACGGCGTGCGCGATCACATTCTGAAAAATTTGCAGCGCTTCAAGGGTGGCGAGGCGACGCCGCCAACCGGACCGATGGGAGCAATGCAATTTGGCGAGCCGTCCATCGACCCGTTTCAACCCTATCGTGTGAACGTCTTCGTCGATAATAGCGACACCCAGGGCGCACCGATCATCGTCGAAACCAATCCCACCTTCCACAATCTATTCGGCGTGATCGAAAAGAAACCGATCGTCGGCGGCTATATCACCGACTTCACCCTGATCAAAGCGGGATCGATCAGCCGGGCTAACGGCGGTTATCTGGTTCTTTACGACCGCGACGTGCTGTCCAACGCCGGTGTCTGGGAAGCATTGCAGCGAGTGATTAAAAACCGCGAACTGCGAATCGAAGAGCCGAGCGCTTTTTTCGGATTCGTGCCGCCGCAGGGACTTCGCCCCGAGGCGATTCCAACCGACACCAAAGTGATCATGATCGGCGGTCCCTATCTCTACCGAACGTTGGCTTCTGCCGATCCCGATTTTCGCGAAACTTTTAAAGTCAAAGCGGATTTTAATTTTGAAATCGACCGCTCCCAGGAAAATATCACGGCGTTCGCTTGCTTCATCAGCGACTATTGTAACCGCGAAGGCTTGCGCCATTTCGACATCGAAGGCGTGGCGCGGGTCATCGAACAATGCGCGCGCCAAGTCGAGGATCAGAATAAACTGTCGACGCGCTTCAGCGATATGGTCGATTTACTGATCGAATCGGACTACTGGGCCGGCAAAGAAAACGTCGAGCTGGTATCGGGTAAACATGTCGAGCGCGCGCTGGTGGAAAAGACCTTTCGCCTCAATCTGATCGAAAAGCGTTTACAAGAGATGATCGCCGAGGGCACCGTGCTGGTCGATGTCGACGGCGCGGTGGTCGGCCAGGTCAACGGTTTGGCGGTTTATCAGCTGGGCGATTTCAGTTTCGGCAAGCCGTCGCGCATTACCGCAAAAACTTTCATGGGACGCGGCGGTATAGTCAACATCGAGCGCGAATCGAAAATGAGCGGTAACAGTCATGACAAGGGCGTGCTTATTCTCGGCGGCTTTTTAGGCGGCAAATACGCCCAGCAAACGCCGCTCTCGTTATCGAGCAGTGTTTGCTTCGAACAGTCTTACGATGGCGTCGACGGCGACAGCGCGTCGTCGACCGAGTTATATGCAATCCTGTCGAGCTTGTCGGACATACCGATCAAGCAAGGCATCGCCGTGACCGGTTCGGTCAATCAAAACGGCGAAGTGCAGGCGATCGGCGGGGTCAATTACAAAATCGAAGGCCACTACGATGTCTGCCGGCTCAAGGGTTTCAGCGCGGGCCAGGGCGTGATGATTCCGCGCGCCAACGTGCGCAATCTCATGCTGCGCGGCGATGTCGTCGCCGCCGTGCGCGCCGGCAAGTTTCACATCTATGCGGTGAGCACGATCGATGAAGGGATCGAGGTTTTGACTGGAATTGCCGCCGGCGCACGAAATAGCGATAGCAGCTATCCGGAGGGTTCGGTCAACGATCGGGTGCAGCAAAAGTTGAAACTATTCAGCGAGCAGCAAAAACAATTAGCCCCGGCAGGTAATCAGACCAACGCCAATCGGTGAGTGCGCGCGGCGATCGCCCGGCTTATTCGCACTAAATCTGCGATCGAGACGCAACCCTTCCGGAACCAAGGCAAAGCCGTTGTGCCTTGAAGATGCAAGCGCGGCGAACTGCTTAGAGATCAGCAGCAAAACATCAAACATCGTGCCGAGCGCTGACTACACAATCAAACCATCGCGCTGGTGCCTTCGTTCCACAGGGTCACACCTCGATCGACACGATGTTATGCGTTCTCCCTGAGTTTGGGTCGTCTCTGCTAACCTTCGCGCGCTTTTGCCGAGTCCGGTTTGATGCCGAGCGGCACCGAGAGCTGCATCGTCTGGCCTTTGCGGACGATCGTGAGCTGTACGACTCGGCCGGCCTCCAGCCCGCCAACCATGCGCACGACGTCGCGCGGGCTATCGACGGAATTGTCGTTGACCGACAAAATCACATCTTGCTTTTGCAGACCGCTGCGGGCCGCCGGCTGTCCCGGCAATACCGTGCTGACGACGACACCATTTACGGAGTGCAATCCGAGAGTCTTCGCTTGCTCCAGGGAAATGTCCGACATCTGTACGCCTAACCAACCCCAGGCAAATTTTTCACCGCTGATTAGGCGTGGCAAGATTTTCTTAATTAAATTGATCGGCGTGGCGAAGCCCATGTTGCCGCGCTCCGACGCCATGGTGATCATGCCGACGACGTGGCCTTGGCTATTGAGCAGCGGGCCGCCGCTGCCGCCGGCATAAGCGCCGGCATCGGTCTGGATAAAATCAAAGCTCGCCGAATCCGGATAAGTTCTGCCGGCGCGGCTGATGATGCCTAGGTTCATCGAGCTTTCGCGGCCGAACGGATAACCAAAGACCAGGGCGAGATCGCCAACACGGATCGCGTCCGAATCGGCGAAGGACAGCACCGTTAATTCTTTCTCGGTTTTGATTTTCAACAGCGCGACGTCGATCTGGCCGTCGGCGGCGATCACTCGCGCCGGCAAACGCTGTCCATCGGCGAGGCGAACTTCGATATCCTTGGCTTTGTCGATCACATGTTGGGCCGTCAGTATGTAGCCCTGGGGATCGATGAAATATCCCGAACCACGGCTGCTCAACGCTTCGTTTTGACCACCTTTAGTTTCCTGACCCGTGACGCGAATCTGGACGATGGCTGGCCGCGAGCCGTTGGCGAGTTGCACGAAGGCGCGGTTGAGTCGGTCCAACTCGGTTTCGGCAGCGGCGGGCGGCGCGTCGCGCCAGATCGGTTGGAAAATTTTTGCCGTTTGATCTTCAGCGCACAGCGCCGTCGGCATTGTACCAAGTGAGAGGGCAATTATACTCGCGGCTATCTTCACGACTAAACCTCCGAGCTTTAAGCTGCCATCCCTCTATCGAAAAGCGACAGCGAGAGCAAGCGGTCTGGCGCCCGTGTAATTGCAAATCCATACAGCGGATGTGTTATTGTCACGTTATGGCAAGCGGGTTGGGAAAAATTGTTTTGATCACCGGCGGTAGCGGCGGCCTCGGGCGCGCCCTAGCGGCGGTATTTGCCGCACAAAGTTGCCGCGTTGCGATCAGCGCGCGCAACCGTGAGAGTTTGCAAAAGGCGGCTGACGAACTGGCCCGCAATGGCGCGCAAGTCCGCGCAATCGCTTGTGACGTTACCCAGCGCGAGGAAGTGAAAGGCTTAGCCGACGAGATCGCGCGGCATTGGGGTGCCGTGCAGATTCTCATCAACAACGCGGGCATCGCGCGCGCGCTGAGTTTTGCCAACATGCCCGACGGTTTGTGGGACGACACGTTGGCGACTAACCTCACCGGCAGTTATAATTGCTGCAAAATATTTTTGCCGGCGATGGTTCAAGCTAAATGGGGACGCATCATCAGCATCGGTTCGACGACGGCGAAGGTAGGTTATCGTCATGTGACGGCTTACACTGCGTCAAAACATGGCTTGTTGGGACTCACGCGTTCGCTAGCACTCGAAACCGCGCGCCTCGGTGTTACCGTCAATATGATTTGTCCCGGCTACATCGACGACGAACGGACCCGCGAAAACGCGCGTGTCATGGCAGAGAGCACCGGCAAAAGCGTTGACGATATTCTTAAACTCTTCGCCGCCAGTGCGCCGCAGAACCGTCTGATCGAGCCGCAAGAAGTCGCTTCATTGGCGCTTTTGATGGCATCGGAAAAACTCAGCGGCATGACCGGACAGGCGATCAACGTCGATGGCGGCGCCGTGATGGCGTGAAGATAATTAAAAAGGCAAAATTAAATCTCGCAGGCTGCGGACACCTTGCGTTCGTGGCAAGCGTGGGAAGTTAAAGATGGTTTACAATTCATTCATCTATGAAGTCGCTGATAACATCGCGACGATTCGCTTGAACGATCCCGAGCGGCTCAATGCGCTGACGTTCGAGACCTATGCGGAGTTAGAGCGGGTGTTTGCGGCGCTGGCCGATGATGCGGCCGTTCGGGTTGTCGTGCTCACCGGCGCGGGCAAAGGATTTTGCTCCGGCGGCAGCGTGCATGACATCATCGGCAAGCTGATCGAGATGAACGCCGAGGAGCAACTTCGTTTCACCCGCCTCACCTGCGATGTGGTAAAAAATATGCGCAGTCTCAAAAAACCGATCATCGCCGCGGTGAACGGCATCGCTGCCGGCGCGGGCACGATATTGGCGCTGGCCAGCGATATTCGTCTTCTTTCGGATCGCGCCAAGTTCGCTTTTCTCTTCACCAAGGTCGGTTTGTCCGGCGCCGACATGGGCGCCTGCTACCTGCTGCCGCGGATCGTCGGTCAGGGACGCGCGGCTGAATTGCTTTTTACCGGCGATACCATCGACGCCCAAGAATGTTTTCGCATCGGCCTGGCGAACCGCGTCGTGGGACACGAAAAGTTATCGGACGAAACTTACGGCTTGGCGCGGCGGCTGAGAGATGGGCCAGTGAATGCATTGGCGGTGACTAAGAAATTGCTAGTGCGTGAAGCTGATATGGATTTAGTCCAAGCGCTGGAGCTGGAAGCGAGTGAGCAAGCGCGCTTGATGCAAGCGCCGAACTTTAAAGAAGGCTACCGGGCGTTTATCGGGAAGCGGCCGCCGAAGTTTAATCAGTCTTAGTTTTCTACAATCATGTTGCCTTTCTTCACCCAAGATCATTCAGCGCTCCAAGAACAAGTCAGGCTGTGGGCGGAAAACAACTTATTCGCTGGTCATGACAGCGAAGGTGATATTGAGCAGCGCGCGCGCGAATTACTTAAGCAGCTCGGCGCGGCAGAATTCTTGAAGCGCGCCGTACCCCGGCAGTTCGGCGGTGTTCGCGAGCAAGTCGAGGCGCGCGATCTGTGCATTCTCCGCGAGGAGCTGGCGCGCGGGGACGCTCTCGCCGATACTATGTTCGCGCTGCAAGCGCTGGGCAGTTATCCGATCACGCTGGCGGGCAGCGCAGCACAAAAACAAAACTATCTGCCGCGAGTTGCCAACGGCGCAGCGATTGCGGCCTTCGCGATTACCGAGCCGGAGGCTGGTTCCGACGTCGCTTCGTTACAAACGACGGCAGCGCGCCATGGTGAACAATTCGTTTTGAACGGTACCAAGCGATTCATCTCCAATGCGGGAATCGCGGATTTTTACGTTGTTTTCGCGTCGACGGCGCCGGAGAAAAAAGCTAAGGGCGTGAGCGCGTTCATCGTTGACGCAAACACGCCAGGCTTCGCCGTAAAGGAAAAAACCAAGCTGCTTTCGCCCCATCCGATCGGCGTGCTCGAATTCATTGACTGCATATTACCTGAAGCCGCGCTATTGGGGGTTGAGGGCGACGGTTTGAAGATCGCTCTGGAGACGCTCGATCTTTTACGCTGCAGCGTCGGTGCGGCTGCCGTCGGTTTTGCCCAGCGGGCTTTGCAAGAAGCGATTCGCTACAGTAAGGCGCGCAAGCAATTTGGCCGGGCGATCGCGGAGTTCCAGGGGATAGAATTCAAGCTCGCCGAGATGGCCACTGAGTTGGAAGCAGCGCGGCTGTTGGTTTACCAAGCGGCGTGGGCGCATGACTGTGGCAATGGGGATGCCAAACAGAAATCGTCGATGGCGAAGTTTTACGCCACCGAAGCGGCGCAGCGCATTGTCGATCAAGCGCTGCAGATTCACGGCGGCAGCGGTCTCGTCGCCGGCAGCATCATGGAGCGGCTCTATCGTGACGTGCGCGCGTTGCGCATTTACGAGGGCACGTCGGAGATTCAGAAGCTCATCATCGCGCGGGGTTTGCTGAAATAGGTTCGGCCGGAATGTTTGCTCAGTCCTCTGACAGAGGTCGGAAGTCAGAGGTCAGGTGTCGGCAAAAAAGAGGGAAGAAACCGGTTCTAGGCAACAGGTGATAGGCAACAGACAAGGAGGACCGATGGATTTCGAACTGTCTGATGAATTAATTGCCGTGCGCGACTTGGCTCGCGAATTCGCTGAGAAAGAAATCGCACCGACGGCGGCCAAGGACGATAAGGAACAGAACTTTCGCGGCGATCTCGTTCGCAAGATGGGCGATCTCGGTTTCTACGGCACGATGATTCCTGAAGCTTACGGAGGCAACGGTCTCGGCTTTCTCGCCATGGTGCTGATCACCGAGGAGATCGCGCGGGTGCACAGCGCCATGCGGGTGGCGATCAATATGCAGATCGGTCCGGCGGTGACCGTGCTGCAATTTGGCAGCGAGGAACAGAAAAAGAAATTCATTCCAGGGTTAGTTTCGGGAGAGACTATCGGCTGCTTCGCGATTACGGAATCGGACGCCGGCTCGGATGTGGCGGCGATGCGGACGACAGCGACGAAAAGCGGCGAGCAGTACTTGCTCAACGGCGGCAAGCTGTGGATATCCAACGGTCCGGTAACCAATGGCGGGTTGGTTTATGCTTATACCGACCGCACGCAAAGACATCGCGGCATGAGCGCATTCTTCGCTGACTGGAGCCAACCAGGATTGACGCGCCGGACGCTCGAAACCATGGGCGCGCATTGTTCGCCGCTCGGCGAACTAACTTTCGACAATTTCCCAATTCCAGTCGCCAATCGTCTCGGCGAAGAAGGCGACGGATTCAAGATCTGCATGTGGCAACTCAATCAGACGCGGCTCAACTGCGCCGCCGGCGCGCTGGGTGTGGCGCGGGCGGCGAAAGAAGCGGCAGTGAGTTATTGCAATCAGCGCGCCCAATTTGGCCAGAAGATCGGCGAGTTTCAGATGAACCAAGACCTGATCGCGCAGATGATCGCCCATGAAGAAGCGGCGCGCTTGCTGGTCTACCGCGCGGCGTGGCTCGCGGATCAAAAGAAGCTCAACAACTTAGAAACGTCTATCGGTAAGTATTGCGCCGCGGAAGCGGCCAACTTCGCGGCTGACGCGGCGATGAAAATCCTCGGCGCGTACGGTTATTCGACAGAGTTCCCGGTCGAACGTTACTACCGCGACGCCAAGTCCTACCAGATCGTCGAAGGCTCCTCGAACGTGCAAAAGATGATCATCGCTCAGGATGCGCTGGGGTATCGAAAAGCGAATCGCTGAGCTCAACGCTGATCGAGGATGCGCTGGATCAGCTCCATATTTAGATTATCGCGCACGTGAGCGGCGAGTCGGTCGTATTGCTCGTCGGCGGAAAATTTAGCCGGGCTTGCCGCGAGCGTCTTGCCTTTTCGTTCGGCGAGTTCATGCAATATCGCCCGGCGCAAAGCGTCGTTGTGAAACAGACCGTGGATGTAAGTGCCAACGACGTTGCCATCGGCACTCAGCGAGCCATCGCCGTCAGAACACAATTCCTGGGAGCGCTGCTCGATCAGGAACGGTCGGGTCGCGATGTTTCCGTCTGTGTGTCCCATGTGAATTTCATAGCCGGAAAGGGTCACATCCTTCGCTTTGGCAAGCAGACCAAACCCAGCCGATGCGCGGGCTTTGACTTGATGGGTGGATTTCACCGCTCCAAAGTGTGTGGTCAACGGCAAGAGTCCCATGCCGGCAGTTAACTCGTTGGTTGATTCGATGTGCTGCGGATCGCGGATGGCAGTGCCGAGCATCTGGTAGCCGCCGCAAATGCCGATGATGGGTATGCCGGTTGAAACCGCAGCGATAATTTCTTGTTCTCGGCTGCACCTGCGAAGATAGTTGAGATCGGCCACGGTTGCTTTGCTGCCAGGGAGAATGATCAAATCCGGTGCGCCGAGATCGTCGCCGGCTTCGACATAACGCAGCCGAACGCGGGGTTCACGTTCTACGGGATCGAACTCGTCAAAATTGGCGATATGGGGCAGAGCGATGACGGCGATATCGAGGTCGAAGTCATGGCGATTTTTCATCGCTTGGCGCTTTTCTAACGCCATGGAGTCTTCCTCGGCGATATAAATATCGTGGTAATACGGTACCACGCCGGCGACCGGTACTCGGGTTCGCGCTTCAAGCCATTCCAATCCCGGTTTGAGTAATGCGACATCGCCGCGAAATTTGTTGACGATGAACGCTTTGACCCGCTCTTTCTCCTTCGCTTCGAGCAGTTCCATGGTTCCCACCAGCGCCGCAAAGATACCGCCACGGTCGATGTCGGCCGCCAGCAACACGGGAGAGTTACAGTAAAGCGCGACTTTCATGTTCACCAGATCGCGATCCTTGAGATTGATCTCGGCAGGACTGCCGGCGCCTTCGATGACGACGATATCGTAGACTTGGCGCAGTTGGTCGAGGGATTCCGTAATCGCGCTCCACAGTTCGGCCTTGAGCTGGGGAAAGTGCGCCGCTGATATTCGTGTCCTAGGTGTCCCGTCGGACGATAATCTGTGCATGATTATCACTTTCCGGTTTAAGCAATACCGGGTTCATCTCGACCGTCGGTGCGATCCCCGCTGCCTCGGCTTGGACAACTTGCGCCCGGCCGATTTCGCCACCACCTGCCGTGACGAAGGAGTTGAGCGACATGTTTTGCGCTTTGAACGGCGCGACTCTTAGCCCCTGCTGTTTGAAGATCCGGCACAACGCCGTGACCAGAATACTTTTTCCGACCGATGAACCGGTACCCTGAACCATTAACGTCTTGGCGCTCATGCTTTTGCCCACGGGTGGGATTTCACATCGCGGCGGCGCGGACTGAAAAGACGGTCAGCTACGACTTGGTTTTGCATCGAAAAGCTCGCGCGGCACGAAGTAGCGCGTTTGCGAATCATTTCCAGTGATCTCGGTCATATCGACACCCAGAAGATTTCTGATACTCGCTTCATTGACGACCTGCGCCACCGGACCGAAGCCACGCACGACACCGTCGCTCAGCAGCAGCGCTTTGTCGGCGAACAGCGAAACCAGATTGACATCATGGAGAACGGTGACGACCGTGATTCCTTCTTCAACGCAGAGTCGTTTTAACCCCGAGAGAATTTGTAGTTGATAGTAAAGGTCCAGGTGTAGAGTCGGTTCGTCGAGCAAGAGAATCCGCGCGCTTTGCGCTAACGCGCGAGCAATCAATACCTTCTGCTTCTCACCGCCGCTTAGACTATTGAAATTGCGTTGGCTTAAATTCTCGGCGTCGGTGCGACTCAGGGCTGTTTTCACCGCCAGCGTGTCCGCACTCGATAATCCGCCGCGCGGGCTATGCGGATATCGCCCTAGAGAGACCAATTCAAACGCCGTGAGCGGGAAACTTAACTGCGGTTGCTGCGACACATAGGCGATTTGTTGCGCGCGTTGTTTCGGTCCGTAAGACGATAGAGGTTTGGCGCCGAGAGTATACTGAACCGGTCCTCGGCGCGCAGCAAGCCGAGGAGGATTTTCAGCAGCGTGGTTTTGCCTGAGCCATTGGGACCGAGCAGTGCGACCCGTTCGCCTGCGCCGATGGCGAACGTGATATCGGTCAGAACCGATTTGTTCTCGTAACTGAATGAAACGCCGTGGCTTTCGATGGCGATTGGCGATTGCATGCTAAAGGCCGTAGTCACCCGTTTCGCTGCGGATCAGGTAGAGAAAGATCGGTACGCCGACCAAAGATGTCACGATGCCGACGGGCAGTTCGGCTGGCGCGATGATCGTGCGCGCCGCGGCATCGCATAGAATTAGAAAAATCCCGCCGCTAAAAAACGTCAGCGGAAAAAGAGTTCGGTGGTCGGCGCCAGAAGATTAAACGGATCATATGCGGCACGATCAAACCGACGAAACCGATCAAGCCTGCCACGGAGACTGAGATCGACGTCAGCAACGCGGCGAGAATTGCGTAGAGCAATTGAATGCGCCTGGTACGAATGCCGCTGCTCTCCGCGGTTTCTTCACCGAGTAGAAGCACGTTAAGTTCCGGAGCGAAATAACAGGCGACCAGAACGGCGAGGGGAATGCACGCGATGGATACCCAGGTGGTGTCCCAACTCGAACTGGAAAAGCCGCCGAGAAAGAAAAAAATCAGCGCCTTGAGTTCTTCGCCGGCCATGAGCATGAAGATGGCCACCAGCGATGAAAGAAACAGGCCGACGCCCAAGCCCGAAAGCAGCAGGCGGAAGATTGAGAATCCGCCATTGCGCCGGCCGAAATAGAATACCAGAGCGAGGGCGCCAAGCGATCCGACAAACGCGAAGCAGCTCACCGCGGCGAAATTGGCTAGCGGCGAGGTGAGTTTAAGAACGATCGCCGCCGCCGCGCCCAACGACGCTCCCGAGGAGACGCCGAGCAAATAACTGTCGGCAATGGGATTGCGGAATAGCCCTTGAAAGATCGCCCCGGCGAGCGCCAAACCGCCGCCAACGAAAAATGCCGAAAGGACGCGCGGCAAGCGCAGGTCAAACAATATCTCTTTGTCGGTCGCGGACATGTCGAAAAGCGAAATCGCGAACCGGCCCAATGCTCAACGCCAATCAAGATGACACCAACAAGCGATAAGCCGATGATCAAGCAGCGCAAGAACGTGTCGATTCAATTGGGCTCCGTTGAATGTCGTTGAGTGCTTGCTTCTCGGCGAAACAGGCAACTGTGAAGTTTTGCCAGTCCATCGATAAACATGATGCTGCGGCGGATGTCGGGTTCTTCGATGAAACAAAAGTGGCCGGTCGCGCACGCCGCGGATCGACGACCAGCCGGGACGCTTCGAGCGAGAGTCTTTACGAACGGCGCTTGCTCAGCGAGAAAAATCAGCACTTCGGGATCTCTCTGGATGATCGATTCCACGCCAATCTGCCCGCGAGTCGAAAGGCATGTCGCCAAAAACATTGACGCCGCCGGCAGCGCTAACCAGCCAGTCAGTGAAAGAAGCCTTGCCGACGGTAATCAATGGGTCAGTCCACATTTGCAAATAGGCGCGCTTCTTCGGCTGATTCTTCTCCTTGGTTGGATCGCCTGGAAGCGCGCGCGGATATCGTGGACTACGCTCTGCGCTTTTTGCGCCTGTCCAAGTAGCTCGCCTAAGAGCAAAAAGTCTTTTACGAGTCCGTCCATGTCACGCGGCCACAAACTCACGACCGAATAGCCCATGTTTTTTAACGGCACGGCGAATCGCTGCTGGGTCGGTCCGTTGGTGAGGACAAGATCCGGTTGTAGTTGGACGATCTTTTCCAGATTAGCATCGAAGCCGCCGCCGATGATTTCGATTTGTTTGGACTGCACGCGCATCTTTAGCTCTGCGGGAAATTCATCGTACCGTGTTCCGCCTTTTAGTCGCTCGCAATCCAACAAGCAAACCATCTCCGAATTCGTCGGCACCAAAGAGACGACGCGCTGGATATGGTCGTTAACTTCAACTTTGAAACCCAGATCGTCAACGATGATTCGTTTGCCGGCTAGAGCAACCGGCGTGGCGTCAATAGCGCTACAACGGCTTGAAGGGCGAATAGCCGGCGGGCGCTGTGTTCCCTCGCGATAATCCCGCGCAAGTTGCAACAACACTCTCATTAGTACCGGAATGACAAACCGGCGAAGACGTTAAACGTCGGTGCGGGAACACGAAACGGTTCGCCGAACAATATGCCAGAGGTCGAATACTTTCGGTTGGTCAGATTGTTGAAATTGACGTAACTCGTCCATTGTCTCCACTGATAGGCGATACGGCTGTTGAGCACAAAATAGTCATTTACCTTCTTGGCTTGATTGGGCTCGTCACTCTGCATAAATTGCGAGCCGACGTAATTACCGAATAGCGAAACGGTTAGGCCTTCGAGGGGGTAGGTGTTGATGCCTACGCCGACACGATGGCGCGGCACGAGCGGCAGCTCGTCCCCTTTTTTCACCTGGCCGGAAAAAAGCAAGACATCGGTTTCAAACGTAGCCTTCATGGCGGTGTAATTGATAAAAGCATCGAGCCACTTTTGATAGCGGGCTTTTAGCGAGAGTTCAATGCCGCGGCGCAGGGTGCGGGCGATATTCTCGTTGCGTCCAGAAAACAAATCCGGGTCGGTGACGATAAAGAGAATCTCGTCACGCACAGGCGTGTAAAAGAGCGCCAGCGACGCATCGAGCCAATCTTGCAACTGCGCTTTGGCGCCAAGCTCGAAATTGCGGCTTGTCATGGGTTTTAAGTCCGGATTGGAGCCAAACGGTCCCTGCGCGAATAGTTCGTCGACCGTTGGAATTCGGACCCCCTCCGAATAACTAAACGAGAAGCTCAAATTTTTAACAGGCGTATACACGAGTCCGGCCTTTGGGCTCACGCGGTTGTAGGTCTTTGTGCCGCTGAGGGGCGGATCAATCTTGTCGGTGAAGTTAATTGGTCCCAATCGTAACGCAGGCCCGCGTTGACGACCAACGATTCGAATAGATGAAAACTATCGGTGAGAAAGACACCGACGACATCCTCTTTGGTCGAGCGTAAGTTTTGAAATGTGAAGGCGGGTAAAAAGACTCCCGCGTTGGCTGTTTCGAAGTTGTTGCGGGCGTACTCGAAGCCGAGGGTCAAGAGATTTTTCTTAGACAGGATGACTCCTTCGTGGCTCGCCTGTACCGTCGTGCCGCCGGATCTCGTCTCCGTCTTTAGGGTTGATTCAGCTGCTCAAGCCGCGAGTGAACAGCTCGAGATCGTTGCGCCGAAAAAATCCGTTTAGCGCAACCGAGAAACCCGCCGGAAGTTTCTGTTTTAGATTGAGTGCGACTTGGTGCAGATTGCTCTGAGATTGATCGCCCGGTGTCAGATTATCATTTCGATCCACTCGTAACCGGCTAGCCGGCAACGAACCGGCTTGGCTGATGCTGTCAAGGACGCGGGTGTAAGCGATACTCGCGTCGGTACAGTCGCCAAGTCGATAGCCAAGTTTCGCCAGCAGGCGCGTGATTCCGGCGCCGGCGTGGCGCGAATTGAACTCTTCACGAAATCCGTAGGTCATTTCGCGGGTGACACCGAAATAATAGTCAAAGTTGGGGATCATCGGCAGCGGACCATCCGTGTTGAACGAATATCTCTGCCTGCCGTAGCTGCCGCCGCCGATGCCAAAGCCAAGGTGCGGCCTGTCCTTGCGCCCGCGCTTGGTCGTAATATTGATTACGCCGGCGAGTGCGTTGCGGCCAAAGACCGTTGCCGTGCCCGGTAGGATCTCGATTCGTTCGATGTCTTCGATCGGTATTAGATCAAAATTAATCGTATTAAAATCGGGCTCATTGACTCGGACACCATCGACGAAGACGCTGGTTGCCGTCACCGGTTGGGCGTTGAATCCGCGCATGTCGACAGTCTGCTGAAACTCGTTACCAACAGCGTCGAAGAGCACGATGCCGGTTTGATATTGCAGGACTTCTTGCACCGTCTTGGCGCCGAGCTTTTCAATTTCCTCGGCGGTGACGACGATGACTTTGCCGGGAACTTGCAGCGCCGGCTGTTCGACGTCGCGCAGTCGGGTCGAATGCAGACGACGACCGGCGGCAGCGTGTCTTGGGAATTCTGTAAGACTGCCGGAGAGAGCAACAAGAGCAGTAAAATTAAACCCGAACTTTCATGAAACTCTCCTTCTCCCGCGAAAGGGGAATTTTGGGCAGAACGGATAGGTCTCCTGGCTTGAGCATCAAACCTACTCGCTGCGTCTTCCCATCAGCGCTCGCGCCGACAGTGGCTACTTCGGTGCAGCTTTCGTAGCTCTTACAGTTGCGGGGCAGCAGGGGATTTTCGGGAAGGATAAAGGATAAGGCGATAAAGGATGAATTTTCATTCATCCTTTTGCCCTCTGCCTTCATGCCTTTCGAGTCACCCCTTTCCCTTGCATCCGTCTGCGGTTGATAAGACTTGCCTGGTTTCGACCTCCTTAAGACTGTTTCGCTAATTTCTCACATCTGCGAGCGAAACTCGATGGGTATGCGCACCCAACTTTCCACCGGCTTGTCGCCGAGCGCGGGCCGGATGAAAGCGCCAGCGTTTTATCGCTTCAGCCGCGGCGCGGTCGAGCGCTTCGCTGCCTGAGCTGCTGTTGATCTCCACTGCTTTGGTCCGGCCTTGATCGTCGATCAGCACGCGCAGCAGCACTCGGCCTTCGCGTCCATCGCGGCGAGCGCTGTCCGGATATGCCGGCCTGGGCGTTTCGCGATAGCGCGCTTGAGTCGAGCAGCGCTGCCGCTCCGCGATGAACCTGATCCATTGCCGTAGCCCCGCCTAAGCCAGTGCCGGTCGACGAAGCCGTTACCGTTGCCTGTTCCTCGCCAGAACGCCTTCGTGGAAGCGGTTCGTATCATTGTCTGCTGGAGCCGGAGATCAGCGCCACGATGGTTTCGGCTGAATTTGTTATCGCCGAGACCTCGACGATGCTGTACTGGCGGTTGCAATGACTTTCAATACGCCATGCTCGCTGGCCCTGGATTGTAAGCGACTTCTGTTCGATTCTTGGCTCGCGGCTCCGGGCGTATCGCGACGCGATTTGCTCATCGCCTGGAGCCGTGGATTTCCACTTCCGCGTCGACCGCCTGCGCCGCCGCCTTCCGATCCGATCGGCAGAATCGTCACCGCGATCGGCTGCTCCTGGCTGCGCACGACCAAATGAAACCGGATACACCAGTGCCGCGGCGTGCAGACTCACGGAGATAACAAAAAATGAGACCAATCGCATGAGATTCGCTGCGTCTGGCCTCGAAAAGAATTGACGGGAAAGATCGAGCAACCTTTCTCTCTTCTCCGGAGAGGCCGGTCATAATGCTCTAGGTAGGTTTCCTGACTTAGGCTTTTATCTACTCGCCGCGCCTTCCCATCCTTGCGATTAGCTCGGGACAGTGGCTGGGTTGCGGCTTTCGTGGCCATCACAGTGGCGGGACCGCGCCGGCTTCACACCGGACTTCCCTGTGGCCCTAGAGCAAAGAATAATGTAGGCGGAAATTATAACGCGAGAAAATCGCTGTCAAGTCTTCGCGTGCTTCAATGCCGCGAATTCGAACGATCAGAGCTTCACGACCTTAAACGTGCCGCAGTAACTTCGGCCTTCCGCCCCAAAGCTCTTTCCAGAGCGTTTTGACTTGTCGCGCAGGCGTGGCACACGCAAGCGACGCCGCGCGCTTGCACCGGAAGTCTTTGCAACACTCCCTGCGGCACAGGTTGGCAGAAGCACCAGCATTGTTTCTCGCCCGCGGCTACGCCGCACGCGTTACGGTCGCCGCAGAACGGACAGCGGCGTGGATCGACGTGTGATTTTTTCATAATTAACCTCCGCGATGCTGTGAAAGATCGCCACGACTTTCTTCAATTCAAAACTCCTCGCCGAAGGCGACCTGCGCCGTTGATGCCGACCTGATAGGCTGAGGCGCGCCGCTCGAAGAAGTTGGTCAGCTCCTGCACGTCTTGCAGATTCATGAACGAAAAGGGATTTCTCGCGCCGAAGAGCTGCGGCATTCGCAACGCCGCGAGGCGCTGATCGGCGATGAATTCGAGATAGGCGCGCATATCCCGTAACGACAGGCCGGCGACGCCTTGGCTTAAGAGATCCTCGGCAAAGCTCATCTCGCACTCGATGGCTTGTTCCATCATGAGCGCTACTCGGCGCTCCAGTTCGGCATCGAAAAGCTCAGCCTCTTCGCGGCGGATCGTGGCGATGACTTCGAAGGCAAAGGCGATGTGCGCGCTCTCGTCGCGGAAGACCCAGTTGGTTCCGGCGGCCAGCCCGTTAAGCAATCCTTTGGAACGCAGGAAGTAGACGTAAGCGAAGGCGGCGAAGAAAAATAAACCTTCGATGCAAGCGGCAAAACAGATCAGGTTTAACAGGAAACTGCGGCGATCTTCCTGGGTACGAGTTTCATTCATGCGGTGAATCGAGTCGATCCATTGAAAGCAGAAATCGGCTTTTCGGCGGATCGAGGGGATGTTTTGGATCGCGGCGAAGGCCTTTGCGCGCTCGCCTAGATCGGCAATGTAGGTATCCAACAGCGTCAAATAAAATTCGACGTGCAGCGCTTCTTCGAAAAGTTGGCGCGAGAGGTAGACGCGCGCCTCGGGCGAGTTGACGTGCTTATAAAGGTTGAGCACGAGATTGTTGGAAACGATCGAATCGCCGGTGGCGAAGAAAGCCACCAGACGATGGATCAAGTGGCGCTCCGCCGGACTCATCCGAGTGGCGAGATCGGTGATGTCGGTGGCGAAGTCCACCTCTTCTACGGTCCAGCTGTTTTTGATGGCGGTCTTGTACATATCGAAGAAGACCGGGTATTTCATCGGCCGCAGGGTGAGAGAAAAGCCGGGGTCCAATATCATGGCGTTCTTACCTTTCCGTATTATTGACACGCTTCGCAGGAAGCGGGATTTTCCAGCGCGCAGGCGAGAACTACTTCATCCGGTGCGGCTGCGACCGTAGCTTTGGCGATGCGCGTGGCCGGCCGCGAGCGCAGGTAATAAGTCGTCTTCAGTCCTTTTTTCCAGGCGTACATGTACATGGAGGAGAGTTTGTTGATGGACGGACTTTCCATGAACAGGTTCAGCGACTGGCTTTGATCGATAAACGCGCCGCGATCCGCCGCCATGTCGATGAGCGAACGCATGGGAACCTCCCACGCGGTGCGATAAATCGCTCTTATCTCCGCTGGAATCTCCTCGATGTTTTGGATCGAGCCCTCGGCGATCTTGATCTTGGCGCGGATTTCTTCGGTCCAAAGTCCTAAGCTTTTTAGTTCCGCGGCGAGATAGCGGTTGACCTGAAGAAATTCGCCGGAAAGAGTTTCGCGCTTGAATAGATTGGAGACTGCCGGCTCGATGGATTCGTAGGATCCGACGATGGAGCCGATGGTCGCGGTAGGGGCGATGGCGATCAGCAACGAGTTTCTCAGGCCGCTTTCGGCCATACGTTGACGCAACTCGTCCCAGCGTTGTCGGTTTTCGGGAGTGGCACCCCACAGATCGAATTGAAAAGTTCCTTGGGCCACCCGGGTATCATCGAAATCGGAATGCCGGCCGAGGGCGGCGGCGAGATCGCACGACGCCGACAGGGCGTGAAAATAAATTTCTTCCTGGATTGTCTTTGACAGTTCGCGTGCTTCCAGCGCGTCGAACGGCAGGCGTAGCTGAAAAAAGACATCTTGCAGCCCCATGATGCCTAAGCCCACCGGCCGCCAGCGTTGGTTTGATGCGGCGGTTTCAGCGGTCGGATAGAAATTGATATCGATGACCCGATCGAGATATTTGACCGCGATGTGTACGTTGGCTGCGAGCTTGTCGAAGTCGAAGCCCTCGCCGTTTACGTATTTGGCGAGATTGATCGATCCCAAGTTGCAGACAGCGGTCTCGGAGTCCGAAGTTATCTCGACGATTTCCGTGCAGAGATTGGACGAGTGCACCGTTCTTCCCGGCTTGCCGGTCTGATTGGCGCGGGCGTTGCAGATATCTTTGAACGTGATCCAGCCATTTCCCGTTTCGGCGAGGGTCTTCATCATGCGGAGGTAAAGATCTCGGGCTTTCACTTGGCGCGCATAAATTGCATTGGCTTCTGCTTCGAGATAGGCGGCCTCGAACGCTTCGCCGTAGAGATCGGGAAATTGCGGCACCACCTTGGGATCGAAGAGCGACCAAAGGCCGTCTTCTTCGACCCGCTTCATGAAAAGATCGGGCACCCAGTTGGCGAGATTCAAGTTATGAGTGCGCCGAGCACTGTCGCCAGTATTGTCGCGTAGCTCCAAAAACTCTTCGATATCGGCGTGCCAGGTTTCCAGATAGCTGCAACAAGCGCCTTGCCGTTTACCGCCTTGATTCACCGCCGCGACCGACGAGTCGAGCGTCTTGAGCCAGGGAACGATGCCATTGGACAGGCCGTTGGTGCTCTGGATGAGCGAGCCGCGCGAGCGTATTCGATGATACGCGAGGCCGATGCCGCCGGAGAATTTTGACAGCTTGGCGACGTCGGTATAGCGGCCGTAAATCGCCTCGAGATTGTCACGCGGCGAGTCGAGCAGATAACAAGAGGACATCTGCGGATGGCGCGTGCCGGAATTAAACAACGTCGGCGAGCTCACCATGTATTCGAACGACGATAGCAGGTTATAAAATTCTAACGCGTCGGCGACGCTTTCGGCCAGACCGCAGGCGACACGCATGAAAAAGTATTGCGGCGTCTCGATCACTTGGCGCGACTGCGGATCGCGCAGGAGATAGCGGTCATAAAGCGTGCGCAAGCCGAAGTACTCGAAGAGCTCGTTGCGCTTTGCTTCGATCACGTCGTTGAGCTTGCGCGAGTTGGCGGTGACGAAAGCCGCGGTTCGATCGGCGATCAGTCCTGTACGCAAGCCCGCGGCGATCGATTGAGAAAAGGAGTGGATATCTTGGTTGGCGATTTCTTTATCAATAAACGTGGCAAGCAGGCGCGCTGCCAGCTTCGAGTATTCCGTCTCTTCGGCGATCAGCTGCGCCGCGGTTTGAATTGACAGCGTGTCGAGCTCTTTAGTCGTGGCGCCGTCATAGAGCCCGCCGATGGTTTTGGTGGCGATCTTCAGCGGATCGATATGTGTCAGACCGACGGAGCAACGGGCGACGGCGCGAACAATTTTGTTGACGTCGACGGGCTCAAAGGAACCGTTGCGTTTTTGCACGCGCATGGTCACGTGCAGTTCTCGATCGTTCGGCGCGTGTAAGTGTAAATGCTGCCGCTCGATTTCTTCGGCGGTTGTTAGGTTGGGATTACTGAGTAAGGCTAGTGTCATCTGAATCTCCTCTCTAGGTTCGGGTTGCGATCGATGGATACGACCGGGAAGGAAGAGCGCTCAATGTCATTTTGTCCTGATGACAAAACACAAACTGGCCGACTCCGCCCCCTCTCGGGCGCGGCGCGGACGATCCTTAGGGGGAAACACAGAGAGAGAAGAAACTACCTCGGATGTAAGACTTGGTAGCGTTGCTTCCCGCGTCTCTCCCCACGGAGGCCCGGGTCATGTTCCGTGCGGTTGCACGGACCGTCGGCAGGTCTTCGGACTTGTAGGCCTTTAGCCTTTTTAGGCTGCTTTCTACTCGCCGTCGCTTCCCAACTCATGAGAGAGTCAGTGCTTATGACGGCTTTCGTTCCTACTTACCGCTGCGGGGCAGTCCCGGATTCGCACCGGGTTCCCTTTTTCAACGCTTTGAAACAAAGCGTACCGACAGCTGCACGTCTATATATAGTAGCGAAATTTTCTTGTCAACACTAAATATTGTTAAAGGATCAACCAGAAGACGATGGGAATAGTCAGAACCGAAATCAAAGTGCTGAGCACGACGATGGAAGCGGCGAGGCCGGGATCTTGGCGATATTTTTCCGTCAAAATGAAGTTGATCACTGCTGCCGGTAGCGCGCCGTAGAGCAATAAAACTTGACGGTTGACGCCTTGGGCACCGATTACCATGACTGCAACGTTGGCGACGGCGAAGCCGCCAAAGATGCGCACCAGCGCGCCGCCAAGCGCGTGGCCCCATTGCAGCGATTCGACTTCGTGGAGCCGGTAACCGAGACTGATCAACATGATCGGAATCGTCGCTTGGCCGAGCATCACGATCGGCTGCAACAATAGCTCGGGCAGTTTGATCTGCAGCAAATTAAACGCCAGACCGCCGAGTGTCGCGTAGATCAGCGGCAGACGAAAGATTTCCGTCCAATTGCCGCGCCCCTGCAGGATATAAATTCCCAGTGAATACTGGAGAAACGTGCAGATGACGAACAACAGCGTGGCGCGCTGCAAGCCGGCTTCGTGGAATGCGAAGAACGCCAACGGAATTCCCATGTTGCCGGCGTTCATAAATAGTGTGGGCAGAGCAAAGCCGCGCGAGTGAAAGCGGAAAATCAGGAAATAAATGCGGACCAAAAGCCCAACGCCGGCGAATATAGCGATAATGCCGCTCGCCAGTACCGCCAAATCTCCAGGGTAAAGCGGTTTACTCGCAAGCGAGCTGAATACTAACGACGGCGTTCCCAAATAGACGATAATTTCGGTCACCGAGGCGAGGCTGATTTTTTTCCAGTGGGCGAAAGTGAAACCGGCGGCGATCAGCAGAAACACCGGAACAACAGGGGAAAGCGCTCTAAACACATCCATGGAGTGAGGCAGACATAACCATATCAAAGCGAAGCTAACAAGATTAAGCAAAGCATTTCGTCGAGCTCGATGACCGCGCCGAAGTTGTCGTGGCTAAGAACCGCATGGCGGCGATGTAAAAAACTTCTTACCAATAGCGTCATGATCGACAAAGCGAGGCCGATCCAGAGTCCTTTGCGACCCAATAAGTAATATGCCAGACCCAGACTCGCGAGTGTGCTCGCGAGTAGATGCCAGACGCGAACATTCTCGGCGATGCGCCGTGGGATTTCCTCGCAGCGGTCATGGTAGCCGTAAATGAAAAGCACCAGCGCCCAGCGGGCCAAAACAGGCGTCAGGAGTAAACTCACAGTGAGTTTGTCATTGATCACGTCGATGGCGCGGATCTTGAACAGCATCAGAAAAACGATTGCGACAATTCCCCAAAAATTATCCTGCAGCGATTGGCGGAAGCAGGCTCGGCGCAAAGCGCGGCGAAAGTATTTCTCGTGCCCTCGAGATGGCAACCGCCACTGGCAAGCAAGAGTGCAGCGACCAGCAAAATGCTGAGAATGGAAGAGTCGAGATAAAGACCCAACCCGTACTGAATTAGCGCGAGCAACAATCCTAAGGTGAATCCGATCAAAGGAAAATAAATTGCGGCGCTGCCGATGGCTTCGGCAGTTGGTTTGGCGCTAGTGATACGGCCCCAAATGGTGAAGTATTTGATCGCCGCAAGGAGATTTTGCATGGCAATTCTTTTCCCTCAGAAGCCGGCGGCGTGTCAACCGAAAGAAGGGGTGAGAGAGGGGATTTGCGAGATTTTCCAAATTCACCCCAAAAATTTAAAATTTTTCCTTCAAATTCAAACATTTAGAGGAAACTTATCGCTTTACTTTTGGCACGCTTTCCGGTACTATCTTTGGCAGCTGAAAAACTTCCTAAGTCCAGAACTTTTCAGGAAAAAATCCAACTCGGCTCCAGGTGCAAATGGCTGAACCAAAATCTCCAGCGGATGTCGCATACGGCGCGGATAACATCAGAGTTTTAGAGGGCCTCGAAGCGGTGCGCAAGCGGCCCGGCATGTACATCGGCGATACCAACGAGCGGGGTCTGCATCACTTGGTTTATGAGGTCGTCGACAACTCCATCGATGAAGCTCTGGCGGGCCACTGTGACACGATCGAAGTCACTATACATATCGATAACAGCGTCACCGTCATCGACAACGGCCGCGGCATTCCCGTCGATATCCATTCCACCGAAGGCATTTCGGCGGCGGAAGTCGTGCTCACTAAACTTCACGCCGGCGGCAAATTCGACAAAGCTTCTTACAAAGTTTCCGGCGGGCTGCACGGCGTCGGCATTTCCGTGGTCAACGCGCTGTCGGAGACGTTGGAAGTCGAGATCAAGCGCGACGGCAAGGTTTACCAGCAAAGTTATCGGCGCGGCGACCCGCAAGAGCCGCTCAAAGAGGTGGGCAAATCGAAAGAACGCGGCACGCGCGTCACCTTCAAACCAGACAGTCAGATTTTTGAGGTCAGCGAGTACAGCTTCGATATCCTCTCCCAACGGTTGCGCGAGTTGGCGTTTTTAAATCGCGGCGTCAAGATCACGATCAACGACGAGCGTTCCCAGAAACAGCACGAGTTTTTCTACAAGGGCGGCCTGTTGTCTTTTGTCGAGCATTTGAATCGCGCCAAGAGCGCGATTCATCCGAAGGTAGTCCATTTCGAGGGAGAGAAAGACGGCGTCGAAGTCGAAATCGCCATGCAGTGGAACGACGGCTACACGGAAAATGTCTTCTCGTTCTGCAATAACATCAACACCATCGAAGGCGGCACCCACCTGATCGGTTTTCGCTCGGCGCTCACCCGCTCGATCAATAACTACGCTGTCGGCGGCGGCCTGCTCAAAAAAGACGACGAAAATCTGCAAGGCGACGACGTGCGCGAAGGATTGACCGCGGTGATCAGCGCCAAAGTTCCCGAGCCGCAGTTCGAAGGGCAAACTAAAACCAAACTTGGCAATAGCGAGGTGAAGGGTATCGTCGAGACGCTGGTCAACGAAAAATTCGGCAGTTACCTGAGCGAGCATCCAACCGACGCGAAAAAGATCGTTAACAAAGGCGTCGAGGCGGCGCGCGTGCGCGAGGCGACGCGCAAAGCCAAAGATCTGGCCCGGCGCAAGGGAGCGTTGGATTCCGGCTCTTTGCCGGGCAAACTTGCGGACTGCCAAGAGCGCGATCCGGCGCTGAGCGAACTCTATCTCGTCGAAGGCGATTCCGCCGGCGGCTCGGCGAAGCAAGGCCGAGATCGGCGCAACCAAGCGATCCTGCCGCTGAAGGGAAAAATCCTTAACGTCGAGAAAGCGCGCTTCGACAAAATGCTTTCGTCGCAGGAAATCCGCCTGATGATTACCGCTTTAGGCACCGGTGTGAAAGAAGATTTCGACCAGGCAAAACTGCGCTATCACTCCATCATCATCATGACCGACGCCGATGTCGACGGCTCGCATATTCGCACTTTGCTGCTGACTTTTTTCTACCGGCAGATGCCGGAACTCGTTGAACGGGGCTATTTGTTCATCGCTCAGCCGCCGCTCTACAAAGTCAAAAAGGGCAAGCAGGAACGTTATCTCAAGGACGAGCCGGCGCTCGACGATTATCTGATCGAGCAAGGCACCGAGGACGTCCGGCTCCGTTCCACCAGCAACGGCAATGGCATCGCCGGCCAGCCGCTGCAAAATTTCATCAAGAAGATATCCCGCTTGGAAAAGCTGATGGCCATGATCGCGCGCACCAAAAAGAAAAATCGCAATGTCGTCGAAGCCTTGCTGCTCGCAGACGGTTTTGGCGAAGAGATGTTGCGAGACGAAAAAGCACTCCTAGCGCTGGAAGGCCGTTTAGCGTCCTACGTCGGCCTGGTGGCGCCCGAGCAGGCGCCACTATCCTGCGCGCTGGAGGAAGACATCGAGCATAATTGCTTCAAGCTGATCGTCGTAACGCGCGCCAACGGCACGGGCTTTCGAACCGTGATCGATCGTGAGTTTCTCACCAGTCCGGAATACAAAGAGATCAAGAAGCTTTTCAGCGAGTTGATCGCCAGCGGCATGCCGCCCTACGCGGTAGAGAACGGTGAGCAAAAGGCGCAACTGCGCTCGCTCACGGAAGTATTCAACTATTTCATGGAAAGCGGCAAGAAGGGGCTGGCGGTGCAGCGCTACAAAGGCCTCGGCGAAATGAATCCCGGACAATTGTGGGAAACCACTATGAATCCCGAGACTCGGGTGCTGTTACAGGTGCGCATCGAAGACGCGGTGGAAGCCAACGATATTTTTTCCACGCTGATGGGCGATGAAGTCGAACCGCGCCGCAAATTTATCGAAGAGCATGCGTTGACGGTCAAGAATCTCGACATCTAATCGGCAACAAATCACGCCGTTCAAGTCGTTTTAACCGTTGGGCCGTTTGAGTGCGGCATTCTTTCTAGCAATTTTTACCCCGTAGGTGATTCATGGAAGCAGGCTTTAAGTCGCAAAAGGTTCCCGTCTATATCGAAGAAGAGATGCGCGAGTCGTTCATGGCCTACGCCATGAGCGTGATCATCAGCCGCGCTCTGCCCGACGTGCGCGACGGCTTGAAGCCGGTGCACCGCCGGGTGCTCTACGCCATGTACGACGCGAGCAACACGTCGGACCGGCCGTATAAAAAATCCGCCCGTCTGGTCGGCGATATTATGGGTAAGTATCATCCCCATGGCGATACGGCGATCTACGATACGATCGTGCGCATGGCGCAGAGTTTCAACCTGCGCTACCCGCTGGTCGACGGCCAGGGAAACTTCGGCTCCATCGACGGCGATAATCCCGCGGCGATGCGTTACACCGAGATCCGCATGACGCCGCTGGCCGAGGAGATGCTCGCCGACATTGAAAAGGAAACCGTCGACTTCACCGCCAACTACGACGACACGCTCAAAGAGCCGGCGGTGCTGCCATCGCGCATTCCCAATTTGCTGATCAACGGTTCCGCCGGTATTGCCGTCGGTATGGCGACCAATATTCCGCCGCATAATTTGAACGAGGTGATCGACGCTTTGGTGGCGCTGGTCAGCAATCCGGAGATTACCGTCAAACAATTGATGCGCCATATTCCCGGCCCCGATTTTCCGACAGCCGGTTTCATTCACGGCCGCGAGCCGATCATCCAAGCCTACCATGAAGGCAAAGGGATCATTCAAATGCGCGGCAAGGCCTTCACGGAAACGCTCAAGCGCACCGGTAAAGAACAGATCATCATCAGCGAGATCCCTTATCAAGTGAACAAGGTGAAGCTGATCGAACAGATCGCCGCGCTGGTACAGGAGAAAAAGGTCGAAGGGATTGGCGACTTGCGAGACGAATCGGATCGCGAAGGAATGCGCATCGTTGTCGAGCTCAAGCGCGACGCGGTGGCGGAAATCATTATCAACCAGCTCTACAAGCACACCGCGCTGCAAGAATCCTTCGGCATCAACCTGCTCGCCATCGTCGATGGCAGGCCGAAATTGCTCAACCTCAAAGAAGCGCTCAAGTGTTTCCTCGATCACCGTAAAGAAGTCATCACGCGGCGCACGGCCTACGACCTGCGTAAGGCCGAGGAGCGGCTGCATATTTTAGAAGGCTATCGCATCGCGCTGGACAATCTCGACGCGGTGATCGCCTTGATCCGCGGTTCCTCCGAACCGCGCGTCGCCAGGGAAGGCTTGATGACGAACTTCGGTCTGAGCGAAATTCAAGCCCAGGCGATTTTGGATCTCCGCTTGCAGCGTTTGACCGGCTTGGAGCGCGACAAGATCATGGAAGAGCACCGCGAGACGGTGGAACTGATCGCCAAGTTCCGCGCGATTCTCGCCGACGAACGGGAGATTTACAGGATCGTCGTCGATGAGCTTAAGGAGGTCAAGGAAAAATACGGCGATGAGCGGCGCACGCAGATCGTCGATCACACCGATGAGATCTCCATCGAGGACATGATCGTCGACGAAGACATGGCGGTGACGATCTCCCATGAAGGATATATCAAGCGCAACGCCGTTTCGCTTTACCGGGCGCAGCGGCGCGGCGGCAAAGGCAAGATCGGCACGACGACCCGAGAAGAGGATTTCGTCGAATATCTGTTCATCGCCTCGATGCACTCCTATATTCTCTTCTTCACGACCGTCGGAAAGGTTTACTGGATCAAAGTTCACGAGCTGCCGCAGGCGAGCCGGGCCGCGCGCGGCCGGCCGATCGTTAATTTGCTCAACCTTGAGCCTGGCGAAAAGGTTTCAGCGTTTCTCACCGTCCGGGAGTTTCAAGAAGGGCGCTATATCATTTTCGCGACCAAGAACGGCTTGATCAAGAAAACCGAACTGATGGCTTACTCCAACCCGCGGCTGAGCGGCATTCGCGCCATCGGATTGGAAGACGGCGATGAAGTCATCGACGTGCGTCTTACCGACGGCCAACAGGAATTGATTCTCTCGACGGCGGAAGGGCAGTCGATTCGTTTCAAAGAAGAACAGGTTCGCGCGACCGGGCGCGGCACCTTCGGCGTCGTCGGCATGCGTCTCGACGAAGGCGATCACGTCGTGAGCATGGAGATTCTCACGCGTGGCTTCGATGTGCTCACTGTGGCTGACGGCGGCTTCGGCAAACGTACCAATATGGACGAGTACCGGCTGCAGTCCCGCGGTGGCAAGGGCATCATCACGATGAAGACGACGGATAAGACCGGCCGCGTCATCGGCGTGCAGCAAGTGACCGAGGACGATCAGCTGATGCTCGTCACGACCAACGGCAAAATTATTCGTCTCCGTATCAAAGACATCCGCATCATCGGCCGCAACACTCAGGGCGTGCGGCTGATCGAGCTTGAAGAAGGCGAGCGCGTGGTTTCGCTGGCCCGCGTGGTCGAAAAGGAAGAGGAAGATGACGGCAGCAACGGCGGCGAACAATAAAGGTAAAAAGGCGAAATAAAAATTCAAAAACATGCGGATTCGATCGAGTAACGATGCGGCAGTTTTAGTTCGTCATGGCTAGACAGGTTGGAGTCGTCGGCGCCGGCGGTTGGGGTACGGCACTGGCCAAGGTGCTCGCCGAAAAGGGCGAAGATGTTATGCTTTGGTGCCATGGGACGTCGAGCTATCGCGACATCACCGACCGGCGCGAAAATCGAGCCTATCTTTCCGGCATTCAACTTCCCGAAAACCTCGCGGTTACGCAGGCGATAGCCAGTGCGGTTGCCGGCAAGTTCCTAGTTATCTGCGCCGTACCGTCCCACGCGGTGCGCGAAGTTTTCGCTCAAGCTAAGAGCAAGCTTGCGCCGGATACGTTGATGCTTTGTGGTACCAAGGGTTTGGAAGAAGGTACGCTCAAAACCATGGGCGAGCTGTTCGCCGACATTTTTGGCGCCGCTAACCGAGAGCGCCAGGCTTTTCTTTCGGGGCCGACCTTTGCGATCGAAGTGGCGCACGGGCTACCCGCGGCGGTGACGGTGGCTGCGTATTCGCCAGCCGTCGCGGCGTTGGTTCAAGATGTTTTGAACACGCCGAGCTTGCGGGTATACACCTCGAGCGATGTCATCGGCGTGCAGATCGGCGGCGTGGTGAAAAACGTGATTGCCATCGCCGCCGGTATCAGCGACGGCCTCGGCTTGGGCCAGAACGCTCGCGCCGCGCTGATAACTCGTGGGCTCGCCGAGATGACTCGCTTGGCCGTGCGGATGGGTGCTGACTCGATGACCCTTTCCGGCTTGCCGGGTTTGGGCGACTTGATTCTCACCTGTGCCGGAGATTTAAGCCGCAATCGAACCGTCGGACTGCAAATTGCCAGCGGCAAGAGCTTGGCGGAAATTTCCGGCGCGACGAGGACGATCGCCGAGGGCGTGCGCAATACGCGCTCGCTTCATTCGCTGGCCGGGCAACTCGGCGTCGAGATGCCGATCGTCGAGCAGATGTATGGGGTGCTTTATGCCGGCAAACAGCCGGCTGAAGCGGTGCGCGACTTGATGCAGCGTTCCTTAAAGTCCGAAGCGGGCTAAAATTGCCGGCAAAATTGACTTCACGGCGTCGGTATGATTCAAATAACCACTTGGCCGTAACGGCGGCCTGAGGGAGTATTATTTCTATGAAACGAACCTATCAACCGAGCAACATAAAGAGAAAACGCACCCATGGTTTTCTCGCCCGCATGGAAACCCCTGGCGGCCGCAATGTGCTCAGGCGACGCCGGGCCAAGGGGCGGAAAAAACTTACGGTATCCGTGCCGCCCAAACGGGCACGCACCTAATAGCCGCAGATGCCGCGCATAGCTAGCGAACGGTTTCCGAAGACCGCCCGCCTGCGCAAACGACCAGAGTTCTTAAAACTGTCGCGTACCGGCAGTAAGTTTCAATCGGCCAACTTCGTTGTGATCAGCCAAGCCCATGACGGCGCTGAGAGCCGGATCGGAATCACGGTGAGCGGCAAAGTCGGCAACTCGGTGGTGCGCAATCGGATCAAACGACAGGTGCGAGAGTATTTCCGCCGCCACCGTGGAGATTGGCCGAAGTCGACCGATGTGCTGATCATCGCGCGCAACAGCGCCGCGACTTTGGCCAACGCGTTGATCGTGAGCGAAATCGACCAAGCCCTAGCCAAGCAACGCCGTCAGCGCAATTCGTGATACCCATGATTCGCTCGGCGCTCAGTTTGCTCTTGTTCGGTTATCGTAAAGTGCTGTCGCCATTTCTGCCCGCTGCCTGCCGGTTCGATCCCACTTGTTCAGCATACACAGAGCAAGCGATTCAAAAGCATGGCATCTTCAAAGGAATATTTTTTGGCCTATTTCGCATCGCCCGCTGTCACCCCGGCCATCCCGGTGGCTACGATCCGGTTAAGTGATTTCAATCCATGGATAAACGCGCACTCATTGGTATAGCTCTATCGATTCTCGTCCTGGTAGTTTACCAGCAGTTGGTCAACTACTATTACCCCACTCCCGTGACGGTGCCGGCGCCGGTCGATGTGAAGAGCGATGGGGAGAAAGCCCCAGCAGACGGCACGGCTCCGACAATCACGCCGGCGCCAGCGACGACGCCAGCCGCAACTGCGCCCGTCGAGATTCCCTCTGGTCAATCGGCCAAAGAGATCACCGTCGAGACCGATAACTACCTGGCTGTTTTTACTACCCAAGGTGCGCGACTGAAGAGTTTCAAGTTCAAAAAATATCGCACATCGGCGGAGCCGACAAGCCCGCTCTTTGAAATCGTAACTGCCGCCCCTGGAGTGCCGTTACCCTTAGGCGTGCGATTGCTGGGTGCCACGCCAGTTGACGACGGCACGGTCAATTATGCCGCCCAGGGCGGCGATCTGAAATTGACCGGCGACGCTAAAGGCAACTTGGTTTTCCAAGGCCAAACTGCGAGCGGTACGGTGATTACCAAGGCGCTAACGTTTACCGGGGCAAATTATTCCATCGCAGTTGAGGTTAACGCAAAAGCCGCGGATGGCAGCGTCCAAGCGGCGGAAATCTTACTCACCGACAAGAGCGATCATGCGGTAGCCGATCACGACGCGCCGTTCGAAGGATTCATCGCGCTGGTCGACAACAAGATCAAACGCGAAACGCCAGCCGATGCGATCAAAGGCCATGAGTTTAGCGGCGATGTGTCGTGGGCGGGTTTCGGTCACACCTATTTTTTTATCGCTCTGTTGCCTGACAACGGCGCGCAACATAAGATTTCCGTGCGCCAAGCTGGCGCGGCATTGATATCGGCCATGGCCGGCCCGGCGGGTAACGGACGTTATACGCTTTTTGTCGGCCCGAAACAGATCGATCTCTTGGAATCGGTCGGCAAAGGTATTGAGCGTTCCATCGATTTCGGCTATTTCGGCTTCGTCTCCAAGCCGTTGTTATATGTGCTGCATTTTTTCCATCGCCTGACGTCGAGCTACGGCCTCGATATTATTATTCTCACGGTGCTGATCAAACTGCTGATGGCGCCCTTGACGCATAAGAGCATGGTGTCGATGAAATCGATGTCGAAGCTCGCGCCGCAGATGGAGAAGCTCAAAGAAAAATTCGGCGATGATAAGGAAAAGCTCAATCGCGAGATCATGGAGCTCTACAAGCGCAACGGCGTCAATCCGCTCGGCGGCTGTTTGCCGATGATCTTGCAATTTCCGGTATTCATCGGACTCTACAATGCACTTAGCACGCCCATCGAGCTGCGCCACGCGCCGTTCATGTGGATCAACGATCTGTCGCGGCCCGACTGGCAGGCGCTGCCATTTAGCTTCGGCGATTGGCATCTTGGCGTTCCAGTCCTGACGATCCTGATGGGCGGCAGTATGTTCTTGCAGCAGTGGATGACGCCGTCTGCCGGCGATCCTAATCAGCGCAAAATGATGATGCTCATGCCGCTGATGTTCACTTTCATGTTTGTGTCGTTTCCCGCCGGTTTGACGGTTTACTGGCTGGTGAACAACGTGCTCAGCATCGCCCAGCAGTATTGGATCAACCGCAACCACGGATAAGCGTCATTGAGAAAGGTCTGATTTATGGATTTCGTGGAAACCGAAGGCGACACCATAGATGCTGCCATCGACAGCGCGCTGAAATTACTGGGCGTCACGCGCGATAAAGTTACCGTCGATATTCTCAGCGAAGGCCGCAAGGGCATTCTCGGTTTCGGCGCGCAGAAAGCCAAGGTGCACGCTGCGCTGAGAAAAACCGCCATTGAAATCGACCGGCCGGCAAATCCCGCCGCAGTTGCGATACCTGCGAAGCCCGCGGCGCCGGCGCCGATGGTAGAGATGGCCTCCGGCGCTGAACCAGCGGCTATCTCCGTCGACATCGCCGCCATGGTCGACAAGGCCAAGACGACTTTGGCGGCGATCCTACAGCTCATGGGTGTAGCAGCGACAGTGGAACAAAAGGCGGCGGCCGGTGGCGCGGAAATTATTCTCGAAATTAAAACGGCGGATAGCGGTCTTTTGATTGGCCGCAAGGGACAAACGCTGGAAGCGTTGCAATATCTGATCGGCCGCATCGCCGGCGAACGGCAGAGCAGCGAAGGGCCGCATATCATCATCGACATTGAAAGCTACCGTGAGCGCCGGCGCAGATCTCTCGAAGACATGGCACTGCGTCTCGGCGAAAAAGCCAAGCGGCAAAGAAAAACCGTCACGGTGGACGCGCTCAGCGCGGCCGACCGCCGAATCATCCATGCGGCGCTGCAAGACGACCCCTGGGTGACGACGAGAAGTCTCGGCCAAGGTTCCTATCGCCGGCTGCTGATTATCCCCGAAGGTGATCGCAGGAAAAAAGACGAAGCCAAATCGATGGCGTCGGATGCAGCGCCGGCGCGGCCGCAACGCGGCGGCGCTCGGCCGGCTGCGGCGCGCGCGCCGGAGGAGAAAGACGGCTGATTCGCAAGCCGGCATCGGGTTTGGTCCGCGTCAGACCGCTGAGCAAGCTCCTTCGTCGCTGCGATTTCAGTCACAAGAGCGCGGTCAGCGACTCTTTTCGCTGATTGACCCCGTCTAGTTGGTTCTCTATAGTTGAGGCATGATTCAACGACGTAAATCCCGGCCGCTGCAACTCGGCAAGGTGTCAGTGGGCGGCGATGCGCCGATCACGGTGCAGTCGATGACTAAGACCGACACCCGCGACGTGCGTGCGACCGTGCAGCAGATCTGGTCGTTGGAAGCGGCCGGATGCGAGATTGTGCGCTGCGCCGTCCCGGTACGCGAAGCGGCGGAGCAGTTGGGCGAGATCAAAAAGCGCATTCGGATCCCGCTGGTTGCCGACATTCATTTCAACTACAAGCTGGCGCTCATCGCCATCGCCCAGGGTGTCGACGGTTTGCGCCTCAATCCGGGCAACATCGGCGCGCGCAAATATGTCGAAGAAGTCGTCAAAGCGGCTTCCGAGCGAAAGATTCCGATCCGTATCGGCGTCAACGCCGGTTCGTTGGAAAAGGATCTGCTACAAAAATTCAATGGCCCGACGGTCGAAGGCATGGTCGAAAGCGGCCTGCGGCATATTCGTATTCTTGAAGATGTCGGCTACCGGGAAATCAAGATTTCGCTCAAAGCATCCGATCCCTTGATGATGATCGAAGCCTATCGCGCGCTCGCCGACAAAGTCGATTATCCGTTTCATCTCGGCGTCACGGAAGCCGGAACGCCGGGCATCGGCACGATCAAGTCCGCGGTCGGACTGGGCACGCTTTTGGCCGAAGGCATCGGCGACACCATCCGAGTTTCACTGGCGGCGGACCCCGTGGAAGAAGTGCGCGTCGGTCTGGAAATTCTCAAGGCGCTGAAGATTCGCAAAGAAGGCATGACCTTTGTCGCTTGCCCGTCCTGCGGCCGAGCCGATGTCGATCTCGTCGGTCTCGCTAAGAAGGTCGAGGAACGAATGGCGCCCTACGGTAATCTTAACATTCACGTCGCGGTGATGGGCTGCGAAGTTAACGGTCCCGGTGAAGCGCGCGCCGCCGATCTCGGCGTCGCCGGCGGTAAGGGTATCGGTCTGATCTTCAAGCGCGGCGAGGTGATCCGCAAAGTGCCGGAGGCGGAAATCGTTGACGCGCTGATGGAAGAAGTGGAAAAATTCGCTGCCGAAAAAGCGACCGAGCCGAGCGCCGCCGCGGACGGCTGATTCCTCCACGTCGTTCTGCCTATTCTCGATAACAAATTACCCATGCGTTGGAGCAAAACTCTCATACCGACATTGAAAGAAGAGCCGGCGGACGCCGAAGTCGTCAGCCATAAACTGCTGGTGCGCGCCGGCTTCATCCGCCAAATCAGCCGCGGCGTTTACGATTATTTTCCACTGGCGTTAAGAGTCATCCGCAAAATCGAAACCATCGTGCGCGAGGAAATGAACCGCGCTGGCGCGCAAGAATTGCTCATGCCGATATCTGCTCCAGCGGAGCTGTGGCAGGAGAGCGGCCGCTGGGACTACTACGGCAAAGAGTTGATGCGCTTCAAAGATCGCAACGAGCGCGACTTCTGTCTCGGGCCGACCCATGAGGAGATCGTCACCGATCTGGTGCGCCGCTCGGTGCGCTCGTACCGCGAGCTGCCGATGAACCTGTATCAGATTCAAACCAAGTTTCGCGACGAACCGCGGCCGCGCTTTGGCCTGATGCGCGGGCGTGAGTTCATTATGAAGGATGCTTACAGCTTTCACACCGACATCGACGACTGCCGGCGCGAGTACGACAACATGTATCAGACCTACCGGCGGATTTTCGGCCGATTGGGTTTGAGCTTTCGTCCCGTCGAGGCCGACACCGGCGCCATCGGCGGCAGTCAATCCCATGAGTTTCAGGTGCTCGCCGAGTCGGGTGAAGATGCGATCGTTAGCTGCAATAGCTGCGACTACGCGGCCAATGTCGAAAAGGCCGAAGTAAAAAACAAGCGCCCGGCGGGACGGGAAATTTCCGAGGAGTCGCCCAAACTCGAAAAAGTTGCGACCCCTGGAAAGAAAAGTGTTGCCGCGGTCGCCGAGTTTTTGAAATTGACCGTGGATAAATTCATCAAGACGTTGGTTTACAAAACCGATAGCGACGAACTGGTCGCGGTGCTAGTGCGCGGTGACCACGAAGTCAACGAGCTCAAGCTCCGCACCGTTCTCGGTTGCCGCGAGGTGGCCCTCGCCGACGAGACGTCAGTTGCTGCGGCGACGGACGCAATACCCGGCTATTTGGGACCCATCGGACTCAAGCTCCGTGTGGTGGCCGATCTGAGCGTGCAAGGCATGCGCAGCGCGGTCACCGGCGCCAACGAAGCCAACGCGCACTATATCCAAATCGATCAAGAGCGCGACTTCACGCCGTCGGCGTTCGCCGATTTGCGCCTCGCCGTGAACGGCGATGCCTGTCCGCGCTGTGAGAAAGGTAAGTTGGAAAGCCACCGTGGCATTGAAGTCGGCCAGGTATTTTATCTCGGCACTAGGTACAGCGAGAAGATGGGCGCGACTTTTCTCGACACCGAGGGGCGCGAGCAGCCCATCCAAATGGGCTGCTACGGTATCGGCATCAGCCGCTTGGTGGCGGCTGCGATCGAACAAAATCACGACGCCAACGGCATCATCTGGCCGTTCTCCATCGCGCCGTTTCAAGTGCTCGTCCTGCCGATCAATTACAAAGAGGAAAAGTTGCGCGACGCGGCGGACAAGCTGTATCAAGAGTTGCAGCGGCGTGGCGTCGATGTGCTGCTCGACGACCGTGACGAGCGGCCGGGTGTGAAATTCAAAGACGGCGATCTCGTCGGTATTCCTCTGCGCGTGACCATCGGCGCGAAGAGTTTGGATAAAGGTTGCGTCGAGTTACGCTGGCGCCGCGACGGCAAGACCGATGAAATTGCCGTCGCCGATGCGGCAAAAACGATTCAGAATTTAATTACCCAAGCAGTCCAGGCTTAAATTATGGCATCCAAGCTCGAGCTGGTGCGAAAACGCGCTTCCATGCGCGAGCGCTTGATCGTTGCTTTGGATGTGGACAACTTGGAGCAAGCCACAGAACTGGTCCACTCGCTGGCCGGGGAAGTCGGCATGTTCAAGATCGGCAAGCAGCTCTTCACCCATGCCGGGCCGCAGGCGGTGCGCTTGATTCAAGAGCTCGGCGGCGAGATTTTTCTCGATCTCAAGTTTCACGATATTCCCAACACCGTCGCTAAAGCTGCCATCGAAGCGACCCGTTTGGGCGTCAAAATGTTTAACGTGCATGCTTCGGGTAGTCTGGAAATGATGCGTTTGACGGTGAAGGAAGTGCAGCGTGTGTGCCGCCAGGAACAGCGGCGCCGGCCGATCATGCTGGCGGTGACGGTGCTGACCAGTTTAAATCAGGACGATCTCAAACGGGTGGGTGTCACCCAGAAAGTCGCCGCGCAGGTAGAGCGCCTAGCCTTGCTGACCAAGCAAGCCGGCATGGATGGCGTGGTTGCCTCGCCGCATGAAGTGGCGGCCATTCGCGAAGCCTGCGGCCGGCGCTTCGTCATCGTCACGCCGGGTATTCGCCCGGCCGATGGCAGCCGAAACGATCAGCAGCGCGTCATGACTCCGGCCGAAGCCGAGCGCGCCGGCGTCGACTACATCGTCGTCGGTCGTCCGATCATCGAAGCCAGAGATCCCGTTGCAGCCGCCCGCGCGATTGTCGCCGACATGGAACAGGCCGGCAAGTAAATTGGCGTTGTGCCCAATTCGTCTCACCCTCGAGCTTAATCAGATCTTCCAGAATTGATGAAAGTGATGCACTGGGCTATGACCCGCGCCGATGGTAAAGCTCGACTGGAGCGCTCGAGTAGTATACTTCTTGGCAAGCGCCACAGCACGGTCGATCTTTTCGCCTGTGGCCAGATACGCCGCGATCGCTGCCGAAAACGTGCAGCCGGTGCCGTGGGTGTTTTTGCTGCGGATGCGCGGCGCGTTGAACTCAGTAAAATTCTTACCGTCATAAAAAAGATCCATCGCCGGACCTTGGAGATGGCCGCCTTTGATGACGACGGTCTTCGGCCCCATCTTGATGATTTGCCGCGCCGCTTCTCGCGTATCCTCTGACGTGCGAAGCGTCATGCCGGTTAACTCTTCGGCTTCCGGAATGTTCGGGGTCACTACGTTTGCCAGCGGGATGAGTTTGGTGCGCAACGCAGCGACGGCGTTTTTCTCTATCAACAGATCACCGGAAGTCGCCACCATCACCGGATCAACCACGATATTTTTCAAGCGATGTTGGCGAATTTTGTTTACCACCACGTCGATAATCCCGGCATTGGCGAGCATGCCGGTCTTGAGCGCATGAGCGCCGATGTCGTCAACGACGGCGTCGATCTGCGCGCCGACGAGTTTCGGATTTAGCGCTAAAACCTGGGTCACTTCAACCGTGTTCTGCGCCGTGATCGCGGTGATCGCCGAAGTGCCGTAGACACCGAGGGCGGCGAAAGTCTTAAGATCGGCCTGGATACCGGCGCCGGCGCCGGAGTCCGAGCCCGCGATGGTGAGTGCTTTGCGAATGACTTTCATGAACAACCATCGTAGCAAAGCGATGACGCGGTTGCGAGGGAAATTTCATCCGAATTGCCAGGCTAGACGTACGGTGATAGCAGTAGCACGCAAGAACGCGAAGGACGCCAAAAGGGAGAAAGAGAGATGAAATCGAATGAGCAATGAATTGAACGTTGTGACACTCAAAACGCTATTGGGCGACTATCCGAACACGTTGGCGTTGAAGAACGGCGACGTTCGCTCGCCGAATATTGTCTTCGACTTCGCCGATGTGAAGGTGCCAAATACCGCGTTCAAAGATGTTGTGCGCCATTTCAAGTACGATGTCGCCGAGTTGGCAATCGTCACTTATTTACAGGCTAGGGCGCATGGTAAACCGCTCGTGCTGCTACCTGCGGTCGTCGTCGGTTCGATGCCGCATCCGTTTCTGGTCTACAACGCCGAGCGCGGCCGGATTTCGCCAGCTGATCTGAACGGCAAGCGCGTCGGCATCCGTGCGTACTCTGTGACTACCGCTGCATGGATGCGTGGTGTCTTACAAAACGATCATGACGTCGATCTCGACAGCATCAAATGGGTGACCTTTGAAGACCCCCATGTTGCAGAGTATTCGGATCCGCCGATCGCAGTGCGCGCGCCCGCCGGCAAATCGCTTGGGCAAATGCTCATCGACGGCGCCGTCGACGCCGGACTTGTCGGTGGCGCGGATCTCAAAGACACGAGATTACAGCCAGTTTTTGCCAATCCTCATGAGGCGGCAAAAGCCTGGGGTGAGAAGTACGGCGTGTTGCCGATCAACCACATGCTGGTCGTGAAAGAGTCGCTGGCAAAGTCCAATCCAGCGGCCGTGAAGGAGATTTACCGCCTGCTTCGGGAAAGCAAACAAGCCGCGACTGCTGTAGGTACCGCGCTTGATCCGATCCAGTTCGGTGTTGAAAATATTAGGCGAAGCCTGGAGTTGATCATCAATTATTGCGTCCAGCAAAGATTGATTCCGACGCAGATCGCAGTGGACGAGTTGTTTGGCGATGTGACGAGGAATCTGCATTAAGCGAAGTTGCCAATGCGCTGCTACGTTCGAACCGCGCACAAAATTATTGCGGAGGCATGATGAAACTGATCGGACTCATCTCGCCGAATACGACCGACGATACGTTGGTCGCCGTTTATAAAATTTTTCCAGAGGGGATTCGGATCGAGGGGCGAACGTTGCATGTGAGCCAATACACCGACGCTGAATTTCAGCGCGCCGAGCAGACTTTTCAAGGGCTCGTGCGGGACTTGGCGTGCCTGCCATTGGATTTCTTGATGGTGACCGGTGAGTTGTTTCTCTCGTACAAGGGACCGGGTTCGGATCGCGCGATACTTAACTTAGTGAAACAGATCACGGCGACGCCGGCTTCGACGGTCTTGACGGCGGTGACGCGCGGATGCCGCGCGCTGGGTTTGAAGCGCGTGGTGATGGCGTCGCCATTTTCTGAAGATCAAGACGAGCGATTGGTCTAGTTTCTCGCTCATGACGGCATCGAAGTCGTCGCCTTTCGCGGCTTGGGCTGTCCCAACGTCACAGTGATCTGGGAATTGCCGCCGGAGAGCGGTTACGATTTGTCGATGGCGCTATTGCGCGAACATCCAGAGGTCGACGGCGTCTACATGCCTTGTAACAAATGGCGCACGGTATCGGTCATCGAGCGAATTGAAAAAGACAGCGGCAAACCGGTGGTGACCAACACCCAAGCTTGGACTTGGGAATGCTTGGGCGCTATGGGGATGGACGATCCCATCCCCGGTTATGGCCGTCTCTTGGATCGTGGAAATTAAACTCAGTACACGCCGGCATCGAGCAGCTGATAGACGATATCTTTTAATGAGCCGTCGATGGTGTCGAGGCGGGTGACGGCGGGGCCGCCGGCTAGGGAATCGACAATCTCCGGCAAGTCTTCTTTCTTGACCCCGGCGTACCAATTTTTTTGCGGATGAACGACGATGTTAGGGCCAAAATCACAGCCGCCGAAGCAGATATAGGGTTTGACCTCGGCGTCGATGGATTTCGCAGCGACTTGCGCGGTGAGTTCTTGCATGAGTTCTTCAGAGCCACGGCTCTGGCAATCGATATTCTGACAGACAAAGCAGTTTTGTTTCATCGTTGCGGGTTCCTTCTCCATTCGTGCCGAATCAGTGTATGCCCAGTCCGCTCGCTTGCGCGACGATTTCGTCGACGCTCTTCTCCAGATCGAGCGGACGATTGATGCGCGCGTCGTCGCGTTGGGACACGATAGCGTAAATTTCGATGCGGTTGCCTTCGGGATCGAGAAAATAGCACGACACCGTGTTGCCCATTTCCGTATAAGCGTGGCTGACGCAGTGATCGATGGGCACGCCCTTGGCTTTGAACCGCTCATAGAATTCTTTTACCTCGGATGGCTTATCGACTTTCCACGCGATGTGGGCGATCAGCTTGGCTTGACCTTCCCGCCCCGTGGTCAGGGCTAGCTCGTGGTCTTCCTTTTCAGGATCGGAGGTCAAGAAGACCATGCGCCGCTCGTTCACACGATACTTTACGAGTCCGAGTACGTCGGTGTAGAACTCGACCATTTTGTCCAAGTCATTGACGTAGAGCACCACGTGGCTAAGGCCTCTGATCTTCGGCATGGCAAGTCTCCTTTACTGGTTGGTTCAGGGTACAACGTGAACGATCACTGAAGTGAAACTATCCGATAAGTTTAGCTTGTGTCAACATGGGGAAGCCAGCGGGCATTCCAGATAGCAGTGAATAAACGGAAGGATTTCAATGAGCAGAAATGGCAAGACGAGATCAGCGCTGAAAATTAAACACGTGTCTTCCCAGTTGGAGCTGGTGCAAGTCTTCACAATCCGCATCCGTGTGTTCGTGCGGGAGCAACGTGTGCCGGCGGAGATTGAATTGGATACCGATGATCAGCGCGCCGTTCATTTTCTTGCGATCAGTTCAGGCACGGCCGTGGGAACGGCTAGAGTGGTAATGCGCCAGGGCCACGCGAAGATCGGGCGCATGGCGGTGCTGAAGAGTTATCGACGCAAGGGCATTGGCGCGGCTTTACTCAAGCGCGCCATTTTGGCGGCGAAAAGATTGCACGCGCGGCGGATTTACCTATACGCACAGGTCGCCGTGACTGGCTTCTACGAGCGGATGGGTTTTCACGCCGTCGGGAAAATTTTCGACGAAGCGGGAATTGCGCATCGAAAAATGGTTCTCGGTAGGGAAGTAACCGCAAAAAATACGAAGATCACATAGTTGCCGCTTGGGACCGCGCTGATCAGAATCGCGAGATTAGCCGCAAAGAGCGCAAAGACACAAAGGGGAATAGAAATTGTGGCGGCGGGTTTGCAACCCGCCTTTTTGGCTACGACTGTTTGGAAACCAGCACCATCGGCCCCGTCGGTGCGGCGGTGGTGCCGTCCGGTTCGAGAGTGACTGCAAAGGTTTCTATCGGTTTGTCACTGCGGGTGGAATTGACGTGCAGACCGCCTTGGCCTTTGGCGTCGGTCTTGATGGTCCCGACGTAGCGCGGCGCGGAGTTTTCCGCGATGGTCCAGACGGCGTACATTTTCCCTTCGGCAGCGGCGGGAAGATTGGTCGCGAAGATGTGGCCTTCACCCGATTCGTTCCAGAGAAAACGGCCTTTGGCTTGTGGCACCGGGCCGGCGCCGTAGAGAGCGTGATCGCGCGTCGCCGGATCGCGTAGCAAATTGATCACGGAAGTATAAACCGTGTGGCGCGGTTCGTAGGACAAACGGTAGTAAGTTCCACCGATCACTATGCCAACAATGCCGGCGGCCAACGCGCCAGTGATTTTTCGCCACGGCGCGATTTTTTTTGCGCCCGCGGCGGCGATCGGCACGACGTTATCTTTGGCGATTTGATCGAAAAGCCGAGTCTTGACCGCGGCCGGTGGGTTTATTGGCTTCAGCGCGCGGTGGAGTACACTCAACGTTTCCCGGGTTTCACGGACGTGAGCTTCGCAGATCGCGCAGCCGGCGGCCAGATGGGCTTCGAAGTCTTCGCGCTCGCCGCCGTCGAGGGCGCCGAGGGCGAAGATTTCACCCTGCTCTGTCCAATGTTCGTGTTCCCTTGCCATCAAGCCGCCTGATTTCCAAGCACACTCTTAGACGTTGAATTCCCGCGCGCATTCTCGTTTTCACCGTGCCGAGCGGTTCCGCCAAGTGCTCGGCGATCTCGGTTTGGCTGAGCCCGCTAAAATAGGCGAGCTCCAAGACCCGGCGCTGCGCTTCCGGCAAATTCGCCAGAGCGCCATTCATCGCCAGCTTCGCCTCACTCTCTCCGACCGCCGACTCGACGTTATCGGGAGATTCCGCAGCGGCCGGATCATCGGTCAAAACAAAACTCTTGTCTCTTCTACGTATGGCGCGGAGCTTATCGATTGCCCGGCTGCGCGCAATATTTATTATCCAAGCTTCCGGACGGCCGCGCTCCTGGCTATAGTTTGCGGCTTGGCGCCAAACTTGTATGAAGACTTCCTGGAGCAAGTCTTCGGCGTCGGACTCGACGCGTAGCATGCGCATCGCCAGGGTGAAAACCAAAGAGGAGAAGCGATCGTAGAGTTGGCTGAAGGCCTCACGGTCCTGCGCCGCGGCGCGCTGGATCAGATGAACGGCGAAGTTGGAATCGGCAGCCATCGCGCGGTCCTTCAGAAGAGCCTCTCGTTTTGCACTGACGTGATCATCAACATCAGCGATCCGTCGTCGCTATAGGTATCGAGGTGGATACTGCCGGCTTCGGCGCGGTGATAATCGCCTTTCTGTAAGAGTTTGCCGCCGCAGTAGCAGCTCCCTTCGATGACGACGAGCTCTTCGGTGCGCGTGTGACGATGGTTGTCATAGCGCGAACCAGGCGCCATGCGCACCAACGCGGTCACGCGTTGGCGGTCAGGATCCATGTTGAGCACCTTTGCGCTGATGCCCTGCGCTATTTCTTTCCACGCACCGTCTTTGGCCAATATGAATGAATAGCCAGGCTTGTCGGCGTCGATCTGTTCGAAAACGCGACTTTTAACGCGATCGGGCGGGGTTAACTGTTCAATGGTACTCGGCACCGATGTGAACGCCTCGCGTATTTCATTCACGCGCCTTTGGCACTCGGCGCAGCCGGCGGACAGGTGGGCCTGGAACTCGGCAAGCTCGTCGCCATCCAGCGCGCCCAAGGCGTAAATCTCGGCCAAATCTAGCAATTCTTCGTGGCTCACGGCTTCTTTCCAACCCCAGGCGAGCCATTCTAGACCGCGCCAGGAAGCGGCGCAAACACCGCTCGTACTATCTACGATTGAACCTCGGCCCGCGGATTTACCCCAAAAAATTTTTTCAACGGAAAATTTTTTGCCTTTGACCAAACCAAATTCTCCACGCCAGCCGTAGAGCATCACAGATGGACGAAAAAATCGGCCAAACACTGACAAGGGAGCAGGGCCAATGAAACCGAATCAAACAGTTCCCGGATCGCTACGCGCAACGCTAAGCGAAAAAACTTGACAAACCATCAGCACTAGGGCCGGAACGACCGGCCCTAGCTTTTTGCCGAGGATGAAACATGAAGACGAAAAAGATTGCAATTGCCAAACCGACAGCTGACCACCGCGCCAACAACGAAATCTTCGTCGGCACGATCGAGCCGGATATTCTTGTCAGCGCCGAGTATGCGCGGGTCTACGGCAAGCGCATGTTCGGACCCGAACAGCAGTTGATGGTTTCGGTGCTGAAAGAAGCCGTGGCCGACTTCCAGCGTTTGATCTTTGCCCGCGACAAAAAAGGTGCGCGGCGTTTCGCCAATGCCGAGTCGTGGATATTGAGCGACGACAGCGATTGGGTGTTTTCTTTCGACAACTGCTGCAGCGTGCTCGGGATCGAGCCCAACTACCTGCGCAAGGGTCTGCTTGCTTGGCGGGAACAGCAACTAGCGCAAGCGAAGTCTTCATGCAGGCAATCCAGCAAAAATATTTTTCGCCAAGCCGCCTAGAACAATCCGAAAGGCATCGATCTTTCGTAGAGTTTGACAGCGACAGTCGCAAGTTCTTATCCAATCAACCTTAAACCAAGAAGGAGTTAGGAAAATGAAATCATTTAAAAAGAGTTTATTCTGCCGAGCGACGGCGATGTCGTTGAGCGGACTGATGGCGCTGACGACGATGACGCCGCTCGCCCGCGCGGCGAGTCATCGAGAGGCGCCGCTGATCGCCCTCGATCCGGCGGCGGACACCACGGACACATATGCATTTCGCAGCTGGCAGGATCCGAGCAAGGGCGTGTTCATTGTCAACGTACTGCCTGGTCAGGATCCCGCCGACGGGCCGAACTATTTCAATTTCGATGATGAAGTTCTCTACGCTGTCAATCTCGATATCAATCAAGACGGCAAGGCCGAAGACATTGTTTACGAATTTCGCTTCAAGACCGAGAACCGGCCGATCTTGGGTCAGCTGGAATTTCCCCTGGCTTATGTTGGAAATCCAAATATTCCCGTTGCCGCCGTTCAGGGCATCACCAGGCTCGACGGTGCGGGCTCGGAAGGTTTGACACGCCGCCAGACTTACACGGTCACCGAAGTGCGCGGCAACAAACGGACAGAACTATTCAAAGGTCAGAAGCTGATCGCCGTGCCATCCAACGTCGGGCCGGCGACGATGCCGAGATACGAAGATCTCGCGTCCCAGGGTATGTACACCGATCCATCGACCGGCATCAAAGTTTTCGCCGGCCAGCGGGCCGAGACTTTCTACATCGATCTCGGCGCGGTGTTCGACACCGCGAACCTGCGCCGCAAGCCGCTGCCATTACTGACCGCAGCGGAAGACGCTGACGACACCAAGGATCCATTCGGCGTCAATCGTTTCAGCGGCACCAACGTGAACACCATCGCCATCGAGGTGCCGATCAGCCGGATCACCAAAGACGGCAAATCGGCGGAGCAAACCAACACCCCACTAATTGGTATGTATGGTTCGACTGCCAGACAAAAAATCAAACACCTAGTAGGCGATGGAACTGCAAAATTGTCGGGCCCGTGGATGCAGGTATCGCGCATGGCCAATCCGCTTGTTAATGAGCTGATTATCGACACCTCGTCGAAGGATTTGTGGAACGCGCAAGAACCGGAAGACGAAGCGCAGTTCCAAGAGTTCTACAAAAATCCGTCCATCGCGCTGGCGCTACAACTGATCTTTGGTGTGCCGGTGACGCCGACACCGAGGACCGATTTGATGAGCGTGTTCCTCAAATATCCAGGGCAAGCGCTCAACGGCAACAACTGCGGTAACCCTTGCTCCGAGCTGCTGCGCTTGAACGTCAAAACGGCACCGACACAGCCCGAGCAGCAAAAACGGCTGAGCTTTCTCGCCGGCGACCCGGCGGGTTTTCCTAACGGCCGGCGTCCTAACGACGACGTGACCGATATCGCCCTGCGTGTGGTTGGCGGCGCCAACTACATCGCCGGTCTCGTCGGTGACGGTGTGAACTTTCTCGGCGGCGCGCCGGGCGCGGGCACCAACGATGGCCCCGGCTACGGTGCGATTCCGGACAACCGTCTCGACGTGACCCAAAACGGCATCGCCAAAGAGTTTCCCTACCTGCCGACGCCATATGACGGGCGTGGACGCAGACATATCGACTGCGTGCAGAACACCGGCGCTCCTTGCGTGGAGCAGTAAACCCAACCCGCGCCGGAGGGAGAGCTATCACCCTCCGGCGTTATTGCTGTGCGAGGATGCGCCATGAAAACATTCAAAGCCGCCAAACTTCTGCTCCTGATAATTGCCGCAGTACTGTTCTCGGCAGCAAATCTCCTTGCGCAGCTCAGCGCCACCGACAACCAGATCGGTTACTACCAGCAACTGCTCAGACGCAATCCGCAAAGCGCCAAAGCTTATTTCGGACTCGGCGACGCGCTGATCCGCAAGGCGCGCGAGAGCGGTGATCCAAGTTACTTTAACCGCGCCGAGGAAGCGCTTAGGAAGTCGCTGGAAATCGCGCCGCAGAATGGCGGCGCGCTGCGCCATCTCGCCTACGTCTTCTACTCGCGCCATGAGTTCGCACCGGCGGCCGTGCAGGCGCGCAAAGCGATAGAGATCAATGCTGAGGACAGCGACTCTTACGGCGTGCTCGGCGACGCGCTGCTCGAGGTGGGCCGGTATGCAGAGGCTCAGGCGGCGTACGCGTACATGATGGAGCTGGACGAGAGTTTGTATTCCTACGGCAGGCTCGCCGGCTTGAAGAGTGCGCGCGGCGACGTTGACGGTGCCATCGCCGATTTGGAGCGTGCAATTGCGATTGGCAAAGCGATGAAAGTACCGGCGGAAAGCATCGCGTGGACGGAATGGCAGCTGGGCGCGGAATATTTCGCGCATGGAAACTTACCGGCGGCGGAATCGAGCTTCCGCCGATCGCTGGAAAGTTATCCGAACTATTACCGTGCGCTGGCCGGGATGGCGCAATTACGCGCGGCGCAGAAAAATTTCGACGAAGCGATTGTGTTTTATCAGAAAGCGATTGCGATCTTGCCGATGCCCGAGCACGCCGCAGCGCTCGGTGAAGTCTTCGAGAGGGTCGGTAAACCGGAGCAAGCGCGACAACAGTACGATTTTGTCGAATACATCGGTAAGTTGAACGGGCTCAACCAAGCTCTCTACAATCGCGAGCTCGCGTATTTCTACGCAGACCACAACATCAAGGCGAAAGAAGGTTTGGAGTTAGCTCAGCGCGAGTTAGATTACCGGCGCGATATTTACGCCTACGACGTGCTAGCGTGGAATCTCTATCGCAACGGCAAGCATGATGAAGCTAGCCGCGCCATGGAAAAAGCGCTTCGGCTGGGAACCCAAGACGCTAAATTGTATTACCATGCCGGGATGATCTACCACGGGATCGGTGAGTCTGGCGAAGGCCAAAGAATTTTTCAAGCGCGCGCTCACAGCTAACCCGCACTTTCATATTCTCTTCGCCGACCACGCTGCCAAGACTGTCAAAGAAATAGAAGCAGCTGAAGCCGATGTGGCTGCGATTCCACCGCAAGAAGGGTGATAGGATTATGCGCTCACGATTGATTATCACCTTCATCGCCGCTCTTATTCTCGGCTTCACGAGCAAGATTGCGGCCCATCCGCTCGGCAATTTTAGCATCAGCCAATATTCCGCCATTCAAATCGGCGCGCAGGAAATCGAGCTCCGCTACATCGTCGACATGGCTGAGATCCCGACTTTTCAAGAGATGCAAGAAACCGGTTTAGTGCCGAAGGCCGACGACGAGAGTGCGACAGCCTACGCGAGGCGCAAAGCGGAAAGTTTGAGCGGCGGGTTATTGCTTGAGATCAACGGCCGGCGGGTCACGTTGCAGCTCGAGTCCCACGAAATTATCTTTCCCGAAGGTGCCGGCGGCTTGCCGACGCTGAAGATCGGTGTGATTTACAGAGGGAAACTAGCTGGCGACAACGGCGGTGATTATTCGCTCAGCTATCGTGACGGCAATTTCCCTGGCCGCGCCGGCTGGAAAGAAATGATCGCTGTGGCGGCGCCCGGCGTGAAGCTACTCAGCAGCTCTGTCCCTGAGACCGACCGAAGCGCGCGCCTGAGCGACTATCCAACCGACTTGCTGAATAGCCCGCCGCAGCAACTGGCAGCGCAGATGAGTTTTGTAGTAGTGCCGCTGGCGGGACGCGTGGACAATTTCAGCGCAGGAAAACCCCTCGAACGAGTCAAAACAGCGAAGCCTGTGGTGAAACGGGTAATCACTGAAATTTCGCAAGTTCGACCGACAGTCGCGCCTGCGCTTGGGCGAGATTTGACAACCCGCAGAACCGTGGAGTTGAAATCAAACAGCCAAGCAACGCCACGCAGTTCGTTCACGGAAATTATGGCGAGAAAAGATCTGGGGTTGGGAGTTATTCTCGCGGCGCTAGCGATTGCTGTTGGGCTTGGCGCTTTTCATGCTTTGGAGCCTGGCCATGGAAAGACTTTGGTGGCTGCCTATCTGGTCGGCTCGCGCGGAACGTTTAAACATGCGTTTCTGCTCGGAGTGATTGTCACCGCGTCGCACACCGCGGGAGTCTACTTGCTTGGCGCGATTACTCTTTATGCGTCGAAGTATATCGTCCCGGAACGGCTCTATCCGTGGTTGGGCGCGATCTCCGGCGTCACGATAGCGTTGCTCGGACTGATCCTGTTAGTGCGCCGCTATCGGAGCAGAGACGAGTTGTTCGGACAAAATCATTACCATCATGGCGCTCACGATCATGGCGCAAATGGCCACGACCATCATCACGAACATGCGCATCATCATCACCACGACAGCCACGAGCAACACGATCACGAAGTGAATCAAGCGGTCTCGCTCAAACAGCTACTTGCGCTGGGCATCAGCGGCGGCATCGTTCCCTGTCCGGCGGCTTTGGTTGTGCTGTTGAGCGCGGTGGCGATGCAGCGGGTCGGTTTCGGCTTGCTCTTGATCGTCGCCTTCAGCATCGGCCTGGCCGCCGTGCTCATCGCCATCGGCATGCTGATGGTTTATGCGCGCCAATTCATGACACGCTTCCAGACCGAGGGACAGTGGACGACCCGCTGGCTGCCGATCACGTCGTCGGCTTTTATTTTGCTCGCCGGCATCGCCTTGACGTGGCAAGCGTTGCAGAGCGCCGGTTTGACGATTTAGTTCGGCCGACTAATATTTTGTTTTAACGCTCTTCTTTGTGCGGCTGTGCACCGTTTCGCCTCACCGAGAATGGTTATCTAGCCCCACCGCAAGGGTCTTTCCCTCAGTTCCCCCTTTACGGTACATTCCGTTTACCTATTCTGAAAAGTCACGAGGGAGCTGCGATGGAACCGATTGCCACTGATGTCCTGCGAGATGCTAACGCCAAGAGCCAACGACTTAGAGAACTCGTCCGCGCGCCGGAGATACTCGTCATGCCCGGCGCCTACGATGTCTTGAGCGCGCTGCTGTTTCAGCAGTTGGGCTTCCAGGCGATTCAATGCACCAGCGGCGGCATCGCCGCCGCATTGGGTTATCCCGACGGCGAGGCGATGAGCCGCGATTTGTTCATTCAATTGACGGCGAGCTTTGCCGCTGCGGTGTCGGTGCCGGTCAATGCCGACGGCGAAAAAGGTTACGGCGACGAAGAGGGCGTGAAGGAAACTGTCCGATCGCTCGTCGCCGCCGGCGTGGCTGGGATGAATCTGGAAGACAGCATCGCCAAAGGGGGCAGCGGCTTGGTCGAGCTTTCTCAGCAGCTCCGCAAGATCAAGTCCGTGATGGACATCAAGCGCGAGCTCGGCAGTGAATTTTTTCTCAACGCGCGCGTCGATTCGTTTCACGTTATGACGGCCGATCCCAAAAAAGCTCTCGATGAAGCGATTCGCCGCGGCAACGCCTACGCCGAAGCGGGCAGCGACTGCATTTTCTATCTCAGTCTCCATTCCGCGGAAATCATCGGCACGGTGGCCCAGGAAGTAAAGGCGCCCATCAGCATTCTCGCCGGACCACAGTCGCCGAACGTGAGCGAGTTGCAAGATCTCGGTGTGGCGCGGGTGAGTTACGGTTCAGGCTTTATGAAAACGGCGATCACAGCAACCAAAAAGTTGGCCCAAGAGATTTTGGAGCAAGGCACGTGCAGCCTATTGAAGGACGGCGTGCAGACGCCGGAGATCAATGCGCTGGTGAGCAAGAAGCGCCGCTGAGGGATTCATGGCGACGCCATACCGCGAAAAGTTGGACAAGATTCGCTTGGCCTTTCCGCAGCCGGTGTCGGACCGGGTGCATGATTCTTACTTCGTCCATAGCATTATGCGCGCTTTGGATTTGGTCGATAGTCTCAAGAGCGAAGTGCCGGTACTCGGACCGCGCGAACCGCTGGATTACGCCGCCGCACAGCAGACCAAGCTGCCGGAGGGTTCGTCGACAGTGGAAGAAGTGACGGCGAATCTGGTCGACTATTTCAAAGGGCTGACGATCTGGGGCCATCCGCGCACGCAGATCAACGTCGTGCCGCCGCCGTCGATATCATCCTTGATCGCGACAGTGTTGACCGGACTCTACAATCCGAACCTGGCGTGGGACGAGTATAGCCACAAAGTCGCGCTTGCCGAAGTCGAGGCGGTCGCGATGTCGGCGTCGCTCATGGGTTACGATCCGGCGCGCGCTTCCGGCGTGTTCACCTTCGGCGGCACAGGGACAACACTCTACGGCGTCAAAGTCGGTTTGGAAAAAGCCGTGCCCGGCGCGATGCAAAACGGCGTCGGCGCGGGCGCCATCGTTTTTGCCAGCGACTGTAGCCACTACTGCCGGTACAACGTCGCCGGCTGGCTCGGTCTGGGCGCGAAGAATCTGATCACGATCCCCACCGATGCACGCAATACGATGAAGCTCGACGTCCTGCGCGACCAGGCGCGCACTGCGCTGCAAAGCGGCTGGCCCATCGCCGCCATCGTCGCGACACTCGGCACCACCGATGCGTTCGGCCTCGACGATCTCGAGGCGATCGTTAACTTGCGCGACGAGCTGATCAAGGAATTCAATTTGCCTTATCGTCCGCACGTTCACGCCGATGCGGTGATCGGTTGGGCTTGGCAAGTATTTAGCGACTATGATTTTGAGACCAATCCTCTCGGTTTTCGCCCGCGCACCGTGCGCGCGCTGGCGGGCGCGGCGCAGCGCATTCGCCATCTGCCGCTGGCCGACTCCATCGGCATCGATTTTCACAAGACCGGTTTCACGCCCTATATTTCAAGTTTGGTTCTATTCAAAGAACGCGACGATCTGTCGCTCTTGAGCCGCAGCCAGGAACAGATGCCGTATCTCTATCAGTTCGGCGAGCACCGGCCGGGGATGTTTACGCTCGAAACCTCGCGCGGCGGTATGGGCGCGCTGGCGGCGCTGGCCAATCTCAAACTGCTCGGCAAAGAAGGCTTGCGTGTCACCATCGGTCACATCGTCGAGATGACGCAACTTTTGCGTGAACATCTCGAAGGCCATGCGTCGACGTGCGTGCTCAACCGCGATAACTTCGGCACGGTCACTTTGTTCCGCGCTTATCCTGACGGGGTCGATACCTTTGCCATCAAGGATCAGGAGATGAGCGATGCCGCGTTTCGCGCCACGCTGCTCTACCACAACGACTACAACCGAAAGATTTATGACTATGTGCACAAGGAAGCGATGGCCGGTCGCGGCGTGGTGATTTCGCTGACCGATTCTTATCGCGAGACGAGCTATGGCGAGCCCGTGCTGGCGCTCAAATCGTTCATCCTTTCGCCCTTCACCGACGAGGCCAACGTCGAAGCGGTGGTCGAAAAGGTGTTGGAAGCGCGCGGCAAGATCGCCGCTTGATCGGCATGACTGCAACGGTTTCGCCAAGTGTGGTCGTGTCGCTGCATATTGCGCCGAATGGCGCGGCGCCGATGCAATCGCTCGGTAGCGTCAATGCCATCGCCGGCCGCGGCCTCGAAAACGACCGCTACTACAATCTTTGCGGAACCTATTCGAACCATCCGGGCGACGGCCGCCACGTGACATTGATCGAAATCGAAGCCATCGAAGCGCTCCGGCGCGAATACCCGATCGCGCTCGGAGCCGGCTCAGCACGGCGCAATATCGTCACCCGCGGTGTCCCACTCAATGATTTTGTCGAGCGCGAGTTCCGCGTTGGTGCAGTCACCCTGCGCGGCACGCGACTGTGCGAACCCTGCCTACACTTGGATAAACTCACTCAGCCTGGCACGATGCGCAGTCTGATTCACCGCGGCGGTTTGCGCGCGGAAATTCTTGTCGGCGGAATCATTCGGGTCGGCGATCGGATCGTCATGGTGGAAGATTAAAACGGTGGGCGCGGTTTTGCCATGACGAGCGGAGCATTGATCCTTGTCCTTGCGGCGGCAGTGATTCATGCCACCTGGAACTTGCTCAACAAGCAAGCGAGCGGTCACCCGACGTTTACCTGGCTAGTGGCGGTGCTTTCGGCGGTATTCTACGCGCCGGCGACGATTACCATCATTGAAATCTGGCGATTGAAAATCGGTTTCGTCGAAGTTGGCATGATAGTCGGCAGCGCGGCGCTCCATACGGCGTATTTCGTCCTGCTCAATCAAGGTTATCGCGCCGGAGATCTGTCGCTGGTTTATCCCCTGGCACGCGGCACTGGGCCGCTGCTTGCGACCATCGCGGCAATTATTGTTCTCGGCGAGCGGCCGTCACTGCTCGCCATGGCGGGTGTGCTGCTGATCATTGGCGGAGTTTTTGTGCTGACCGGCAATCTCGCGAAATTAAGTCAGGACGATAATCGCTCAGCGGTCGGTTATGCGTTGATCACCGGACTTTGCATCGCCGCCTACACCTTGTGGGATAAACAGGCGGTGAGCCGCTTTGCCATCGCGCCCATGGTGTTGGACTGGGGCGCTAACGTCGGCCGGTCGCTCTTGCTCACGCCCTATGCGCTAAAATTCTCGGACGATGCGGTCAACGAATGGTGCGAGCATAAGTGGGAAGCGATTAGCATCGCCATTCTAATTCCGCTTTCCTACATTCTCGTGCTCACGGCGATGCAATTTACTCCGGTGAGCTACGTCGCCCCGGCGCGCGAGATCAGCATTCTCATCGGCACGGCGATGGGCGCGCGGCTGCTCGCCGAGGGCGATGCGCCGCGCCGCTTGGGCGCGGCCGGCGCGATGGTGCTGGGCGTGGTGGCGTTGGCACTCGGATAAAACCGTTTGTTCAAAACGTTCAAGCCGTTCCAATCGTTCAAAACGTTTAGGAAGGAGAAAGCGCGGAGCGATGAACGCTAAAGACGAATCGTTCAAAGATTTTGTCCTGGATCAGCTCGTGAGAATGGACGACGTCGAAGGGCGTCGCATGTTCGGTGGATTCGGTCTCTACCAAAACGAAACTTTCTTCGGCATCGTTCATAAGGGCAAGCTATTTTTCAAGATCGATGAATCTACGATTGGCGAGTACCGCAAGCGGAAAATGAAAGCGTTTCGCCCCAACGCCAAGCAAACGCTCAAGAGTTATTATCAAGTGCCGGCAGATGTTATCGAGGACGCGGATGAGTTAAGTCAGTGGGCGATGAAAGCGATTGAGTGTCAGCGGCGGATTAGTGCATGAGCGGTTAGGAGCGAGGGGAGTTTTTCGGCGGGACGCTGTAGAGATTTTCCGGCGGGTTGAAGAAATGATCGAGCACCAGCCACAAGCTTCTCGAGTGATGGAAAAAGATTAGCGGAAAGATCACGGCGAAGGGCACCCAGATAGCGAGCTGCTGATTGATGGAGATGTCGGTGAAGGCGTCGAGGAGAAAGAAGCCGGGGACGGCGATGGCGATGGTGGCGGCGTAGTTGATGTAGATGGCGCCGACGAAGTAGCCTTGTTCTCGTTCGAACTTTAGCGCGCAATTGTCACAATGCTCATTCATCTTGAACGGTTTGCCGTAGAGCGATGCCTGGCCGCAGCGCGGGCAGCGCAGCTGCAGGCCATGGCCGAGCATGCGAAAGATTCTCGCCGCCACGTTACGCGGTCACTCTATGGCGCGACGGTTTACGCGCCGGCGCTGGTGCGTTGGCGCCACCGGTCAAATACTCGCGCAGAAAACGCGCCGTATAAGACTTCCTGCCGTCTTTGATCACGTCCATCGGCGTACCGCAGGCGACTAACTGACCGCCTTGCTCGCCGCCTTCGGGGCCGAGATCGACGATGTAGTCGGCGTCTTTGACGATGTCCAGGTTATGCTCGATGGTCACCACCGTGTTGCCCATGTCGACCAGGCGATGGAGGATGTGAATCAACTTTTCCACGTCGAGGAAATGCAGCCCCGTGGTCGGCTCGTCGAGCACGTAGAGCGTCGTGCCGCGGGATTCCTTGCCGAGCTCGTAAGCGAGCTTGATGCGCTGGGCTTCGCCGCCGGAGAGGGTGTTGCTCGCTTGGCCGAGATTGATGTAGCCCATGCCGATGTCATCGAGTATCTTGAGCGGTCGGTAGATTTTCGGAAAAGCGTGGAAGAACGGCACGGCTTCTTCCACGGTCAGACAAAACACGTCGAAGATATTTTTTTCGTTGTAGCGAATGCTCAGCGTTTCGTCGTTGAAACGCTGGCCGTTGCAGGCTTCGCAGTCGATGAATACGTCGGGGAGAAAACTCATCTCTTTACGAATCTTGCCTTGGCCGGCGCACTCCTCGCAGCGGCCGCCTTTGACATTAAATGAAAAACGGCTGGCGGTGTAACCGCGCAAGCGCGCTTCGGGCGCCAACGCATAGAGCTTGCGAATTTCATCCAACACGCCGATGTAGGACGCCGGCACCGAGCGCGGCGTCTTGCCGATGGGCGTTTGGTCGACCTCGACGATCCGTTCGATCGCCTTCCAGCCGGCGATTTCCTTGTGTTGTCCGGGCCGGCCGGCGAATTGGCCGAGCAGCAGCTTGATGCCTTTGTAAAGCACTTCTCTGACCAGCGTGCTCTTGCCCGAGCCGGAGATGCCGGTGATGCAGCTCCACATGCCAAGGGGAATTTTGACGTCGAGGTTCTTTAAATTATGCGCTTTGGCGCCGTGGATGGTGAGCCACTTGGATTTGGTGAGCTCGCGCTTGGGTCCAAGACGTTTCCGCTCCGAGCGCAGATAGGCGCCGGTCGGCGAATCGGGATTGTTTCGAATTTCCGCCGGCGTGCCGATGGAAACCACGTTGCCGCCGTGGACGCCGGCGCCGGGTCCCAAGTCAATGATCAGATCGGCCGACTGAATCGTCGCTTCGTCATGCTCGACCACAAGCACGCTGTTGCCCAATTGTTCGAGCCGGCGCAAGGTTTTCAGCAGCATGGCGTTGTCGCGCGGGTGCAGGCCGATGGTCGGTTCGTCGAGGATGTAACAAACGCCGCGCAGGTTGGAGCCCAACTGTGCCGCCAGACGAATGCGCTGGGCCTCGCCGCCGGAGAGCGTATCGGCGCGCCGGTCGAGGGTTAGATACGGCAAGCCGACCTCGGAGAGAAAATTCAAACGCTGCTGAATTTCCCGCAGAATTTTATCCGCCACCGCTTGATCGCGCGCGGCGTTGCCGTTGTCGCCATGTGAGAGATCGAGCTTAGTAAAATATTTGCGGGCGTCGTCAACGGCGAGCTCGGTGATCTCCCAGATCGCTTTGCCTTCGACCTTGACCGCTTGGGCGCGCTGATTGAGGCGGCGGCCGTGGCAAGCGGCGCAGGGTATTTCCGTCATGAGATCGTCGAGTTCATTGGCGTCATTTTCATCGCGTGCAGCCGAGAGTTCTTTCAAATAGGGCACTAGGCCGACGAAAGCGCCGCGGCCTTTGCCGCCGTTGAGTATCTCTTCTTGGGTTTTATTCGGCAGTTTCGCAAAGGGTTTCGCGATATCCACGTCGTGGTCATCTTCTAACTTTTCTAACAACCGCTGCATGGCGCGCTCGATCTCGGAGCCGTTGACCGAAGAGCCGGCGGTGATGCCGCTGAGGGCGTCTTTGAGCGGGCGGCGCGGGTCGGCAAAAATCAAATTGGGATCGAAATCGAATGTAAAACCCATGCCGGCACATTCCCTGCACGCGCCCTGCTGGCTATTGAATGAAAACAGCCGTGGGTCGAGGGGCTCGTAGCCGATGCCGCAACCAAGGCAAAAAAGCCGCTGGTTGAAAATCTGCTCGCCGCGCTCGGAGATCAAGTGAATGACGCCGTTGCCCAAGCGCAGACCTTGATCGATCATCGCTTCGACTTCGCGCCCGCCGGCCTTGGTTTTGCCAATGACGATATCGATGTTGTGCTCTTTGAAGCGCTCCAAGCCGTTGGTTAATTCCGGCGCGCGCAAGTCCACCAATTTTCCGTCGATGCGGGCGCGGCGGTAGCCCAAACGGCGCGCGCCGGCGATGACTTCTTTATGAAAGCCTTTGCGGCCGCGCACCAGCGGGCTCAACACCATCACGTCTTTGCCGCGATAGGCGCGGCCGATGCGGTCGAGAATCTGGCTGCGCGTGAGCGCGTGAATCGGCCGGCCGCAGTTGACGCAATGTTGCTTGCCGATCTTCGCGTAGAGCAGGCGCAGGTAATGATAGATTTCCGTCACCGTGGCGACGGTGGATTTTTTACCGCCTTGGCTCAAGCGCTGCTCGATGGCGACCGTCGGCGGGATGCCCGCGACATAGTCGACGTTGGGGCGCGCCATCACTTCGAGGAACTGGCGCGCGTAAGCGGACAGACTGTCGATGTAGCGGCGCTGGCCTTCGGCATAGACGATGTCGAAGGCCAGGGATGACTTGCCCGAACCGCTCAAGCCGGTGAAAACAATGAAACGGTCCCGCGGAATGTTGACGCTGATATTTTTGAGATTGTGCTCCTTGGCGCCGACGATGGTGATGGAATGATCGTCGATGCCGTCATTGACCGATGGTAGCGCCGCGGGTTTTTCCAAAACCGGCGCGAAGGGCGAAACGTTTCGGTTCAAATAGGGCCGCAGATAAACGCCGGTGTACGAGCGCTCAACCGCGGCGATTTCAGCCGGCGTTCCCGTTGCCACGATCTCCCCGCCTTTGTCGCCGCCTTCCGGGCCGAGATCGATGACGTGATCGGCGCATTTGACGACTTCCAAATTATGCTCGATGACGACGATGGAGTGGCCTTGATCGATCAGTTCGTTAAACGCCCAAAGCAAGCGCTCGATGTCGTGGAAGTGGAGGCCAGTGGTCGGCTCATCGAAAATAAACAGCGTTCCCGCCTTTTTCGCCCGCGCCATATGAGCGGCGAGTTTCAAGCGCTGCGATTCGCCGCCGGAAAGCGTCGTCAGCGGTTGACCCAGGCGGACATATTCCAAGCCGACGGCGCGCAGCGGATAAAGCGCATTTTTGACCTCCGCCGTGTCTTTGAAAAACTCCAGTGCGTCGGCGATGGTGAGATCGAGCACCTGGCGGATACTTTTGCCGCGATAGGCCACTTCGAGAACTTCTTCGCGGTAGCGGCTGCCGTGGCACTCCGGGCAGGAGGTATAAACGTCGGAGAGAAACTGCATCTCGACTTTTTCAAAACCCTCGCCGCGGCAAGTTTCACAGCGGCCGCCTTCGACGTTGAAAGAAAAAGTCGACGGCGTATAACCGCGCAGGCGCGACAAATCGGCACTGGCGAACAGCCGGCGAATGCCGTCGAACGCTTTCATGTAGGTCGCCGGGTTGGACCGCGGCGTGGTACCCACCGGCGATTGATCGACCAGCACCACTTCGGAGATCTTGTCGACCCCTTCGATCTTCTCACAGTCGGTGATGTTGGCCGTGGGCGCTTCCTTGAGTTTTTTCAAATTGCGCGACAGCACCTCGTCCACCAGGCTCGATTTGCCCGAGCCCGATACGCCGGTGATGCAGACCAGCACGCCGAGGGGAATTTCGATGTCGATGTTTTTTAAATTATTGGCGCGGGCGCCGGTGATTTTGAGCGAGCGTTGCAGCAGCGGTTTGCGATTGCGAGGCGGAAACGGAATGGTCTTGCGCTGGCTCAAGTACGCCGCGGTGAGCGAGTTCTCGTCTTTCAACAGCTCTTTATACGAGCCGGCGAACATGATCTCGCCGCCTTGCTCGCCGGCTTTCGGCCCAAGATCTATGATGTGATCGCACTCCTTGATGATCTCCGGATCATGCTCGACGACAACCACAGTATTCTGATTGGCGCGTAGGCGATGGAGAATTTCCACCAGACGCCGGCTGTCACGCGGATGTAAGCCGATGGACGGTTCGTCGAGGACGTAAAGAGTATTCACCAGAGACGAGCCGATGGCGGTGGTCAGGTCGACGCGCTCCAGCTCGCCGCCGGAAAGCGTGCGCGATTGGCGGTCCAGTGTGAGATATTCCAAACCGACGCCGACGAGATAGCCGAGGCGCCGGCGAATCTCGGCGAGGATCAAGCTCGCCACTTGGTCGAGGGCGCCGGCGGGTTTCAGTTTCTGAAAAAATTCATGGGCGGCGCCGACGCTCAGCGCGTTTACTTGCGCGATATCTTTGCCGTCGATGCGATAATTCAATGCGTCGGCTTTGAGCCGGCTGCCTTGGCATTCCGGACACATTAAATACGCCCGGTAGCGCGCCAGTAGCACGCGCACGTGCATGCGGTAGCTGCGCCGCTCGAGGCGGCGGAACCAGCCGCGGATGCCGCGATACTCGCCGTCGCCGTCGATGATCAGTAATCTTTGTGCGTCGCTCAACTCGCCCCAGGGTTTTTTGCTGGGGATTTTTTTGCTCTCGCAGTAGTCGAGTAGGCGTTTGACCCTGCGCTTGCGGTTGATCCACGGCCGGATCGCGCCGTCGCTGAGCCATTTGCCGGGATCGGGAATGACTAAATCGAGATCGATGTCGATGATCCGGCCGAAACCGCGGCAGGTTTCGCAGGCGCCGAGTGGGCTGTTAAAGGAAAACAGATTGGGCACCGGATCGCGGTAAGAAATATCGCAGTGCGGGCAATGCAGATGATTGCTGAACGGCTCGCGGCGCCACTCTTGCTCAGGCAAAAACAAATTCAAGCGTCCTTTGCCGTAGTGAAACGCCTGTTCTAATGAGTCAGTGATGCGTTTTTTGTTCTGCGGCCGAAAAGCGAAACGATCGACGACGACTTGCAAGGTTTCCTTTTTTGCCGGCGCGTGGGTGACTTCGTCAAGCTCGCGAAGGCTTTTATCGATCAAAAGCCGGTGAAAACCGGCTTGACGCAGACCGTTGCGCACTTCGTCCCACGCCACTGATGAGGGTGGCAACGGAAACGCTAAAACCATCGCCGTGCCGTCGGCCATTGCCGTCAGCTTATTAAACACCGACTGCGCCGTGTCGCGTTCGACCACGCGCTCACAGCCGCGGCAATAGAGCACGGCGATCTTGGCGAACAGCAATTTGAAATGGTCGTGCAGCTCGGTCATGGTGCCGACGGTGGAGCGCGAGGTGCGCACCGGCCGGCTCTGGTCGATGGCGATGGTCGGCGGGATGCCTTCGATGCTCTCGACGTCGGGCTTGTCCATCCTATCGAGAAATTGCCGAGCGTAGGCGGAAAAGCTTTCGACGTAGCGGCGCTGACCTTCAGCATAGAGAATGTCGAAGGCTAACGTCGATTTACCCGAGCCACTGACACCGGTGACGACGGTCAGTTGGTTGAGCGGAATCTCGATGTCGAGATTCTTGAGATTGTTCTGCTTGGCGCCGCGGATGTGAATCGCTTTTCCGTTCATGAGCGAGCTCTATGGCAATCGATATTTTTCGACGAGGACGCGGCGAAAGCGCGGGCCGTAAATCAGATCGAAGGTGTCTTCTTTGTCGGGGAAGAGTTGCAGCGCCGTGCGCTTGGCGTGATGGATGACATCCTGCGCTTCTTCGAGCGTGAGATTGACCTTCCAGAGCAGCGTCACGGCCACATCCATCGCCCGGCCCAAGCGGCGCAGTTTTTTTTCTTCCGCCAACAATGCTTCTTGATCCGCCATCGAAGCCATGTATTTTGCCATGCCGTGTACGGTGCGGCGATATTTCCGCTCGCGCTAACCTATCACGTCTACCACACGGCATAGGTGAATCAAGGTTGATATCAATCACTTTCGCCTCCGCTTTCCCTCTGTTACTGTGGCGCCGTGCACATCAGTGAAATTTTTTATTCCATTCAGGGGGAAGGCCGGCTGCTCGGCGTGCCGTCGGTTTTCATTCGCACCTCCGGCTGCAATCTGCGTTGTGTTTGGTGCGACACGCCCTACACGTCGTGGCAGCCGCAAGGAAAGCCTTGGAGTCTGCCAAAAATTCTCCGCGAAATTGACAACTATCCCGCTCGCCATGTGGTCATCACCGGCGGCGAGCCGCTGTTGGCGGCGGAAATGGGCGAGCTGACGCGGCAGGTCAAGCAAAGCGGTGCGCATATCACCATCGAAACCGCGGCGACGATTTACCAGCCGTTGACTGCCGATCTCATTTCCATGAGTCCGAAGTTGGCAAACTCGACGCCGTGGAAAAGGGCGCGGGGAAAATTTGCCGCCATGCATGAGCGGCGCCGGCTGAATTTGGCCGTCATTCAAAATTATCTCGACGCCTATGATTATCAGCTCAAATTCGTTGTCGAAGCGCGGGAAGATTTCGCTGAGATTGGCGAGATTTTAAATCAATTGCGCAATATCGATCCGGCGCGCGTCATGATCATGGCGCAGGGGACGGCGAACCGGGAGTTAAATCGAAAAGCGCAGTGGATCGTCGAGCTGTGCAAGCAGCACGGCTTCAGCTATACGCCGCGTTTGCATATTCAGCTGTTCGGTCATCGGCGCGGCACGTGATGCTGCGCGGCACGGCATCACGAATTTCAAATTACAGATTTCACATTTCAAAAAAGATCAGCGCTGATTGTTGTCGTGCGACGGCGAATCACTGCTTACTGAGCGTGGGAACGAGGTGACTTGAAGGCGAATACGATGGTTTGCGCCCGCACGTCGGCTGGCATTACCTGGGCTGGCGCTGTCGCCGGCTGCACCAGCGGTTTATTTTCCAGCCGGGCGACGATCGCCGGGGCGAGCAGTTTCAAGATTGTTACGGGCAGTCCGCTGGTGAAGTGATAGTTGCCCGCCTCCCGGCCCTGGACGTAGGCGGTAATCACGCCGTAGTAGCGCTCGCCGATGTAAAAGACGAATGTCGCGGTACGATTGGTCGCGCGCGAGCTGACGACGGCGCCGGCACGATTGAATGTTTCGAAGCGGTTGTCGCCGGAACCGGTCTTGCCGCCGGCTGTGACGACTTCGCCAGAGGATAATTTAAAGGCGCCGTTCAGGCGGCGTGCGGTGCCTTGCTCGACGACGGTCGCCATGGCTCGGCGCACGGTGCGGGCGACTTCGACGGCTAGCACCCGCTCGCCTTTGGGCTGGCTTGGTTCGAGCACGGTTTCGTAAGGGGTGTTGCCGGCGAAATGGACTTTGGTCAGGCTTGAAGCCGGGCGGCGCACCCCGTCGTTGACCAAGATGCCGACCAATTCCGCCAGCGCCACGGGACGATCCGATGAACTGCCGATCGCGGTAGCGTAGGTTGGCACCAACGTTTTGAACGGAAAGCCGAGCCCTTGCCAGTAGGGCGCCATGCGGTTGAAAGCGTCTTTCTCCATGCGAATACGCAGGCGCAAATCCTGCGCCCGGTGGGCGCGATTACTGAGCAGCCACGAAGAGCCGACGCGGCGTGCTTCGCTGCTGTCGGTCCAAAGTTTTTCCCAGGTTAGATTGGCATCGTTGCGATAAGCGCTGGCGCACCAAAGATCGAGCGGATGGAGGCCGAGCAAATAGGCATAATCGATGAGCGTCAAGCGCGGATTGTGAAAGGCGCGAAAGAGTCTCGCCATGTCAATCTCCGCGGTGTTCACTCGATGTTTGGTTAGCCAGGCTCGCAGCGCTTCCTCGTCGCTGCCGATACGCCAAGCGAAAAACAAGATCGCCAAGCGACGCTCCAAGTGGCCCTTGGCGCCGAGCAGCCGTTTGACGATTTCTTCAGGCGGCTGCTTGGCGAAGTTCTGATAGGCGCGGCGTAGCGCGGCGCGGGATTCTTCCTCGGCAATTTCCTGGAGCATTTTCTGCCGGTCGGCATTGGCCGGATTGCTCAGAACATCATCGGCGTTATAGGCCAGACGGGCGCGATGGTACTGGGCGAGCTCGCGCATCAGGCGGATGAAGACCAGATTGGTCGAGTTGCGGAAGGCGTCGCGCAGTTCGAAAATTTGATTATCGTCCTTGTCGTCGAAATTCTCGAAATGATGCACGCCGCCGCCGGTGAAAAACGTTTCATGAGGACTGGCCGCGTAGCGGCGCGCCATCGCCTTGTCGAGGAATGGCTGTAACGCTATCGACTTCTCTTCGAGCAAGGTTTCCGCCGCCCATTTGGTCATTGGATCGCGCGCGGACGCTGCCCGCTGCTTCAAGGCGCCGTTGTCTAGACCGGACAACGCTTTGTGCAACTCGGCAATGAGCTCTAGGTAATGAGTCAAGGTGCGCAACTTAGCGGTGCTGCCGAGCTCCAGCTTGACGCTCTTGTTAAAATCGAAGGGCGCGGCGAAATTATCCGCCTGTACACGCACCAGATTGGCGGCCGGCGTCGCCTCGACTAACAGAAACGAGTAGATCAGCTTGCTGGGATCGTCGTTTTCGAGCATGTGCTCGCCGTTCAAACCCAGCGAGTCGACCACTTGTTTGTCGGCCAAGCGGCCAAAGAATTCCGTGACACGTTTTTGCAAGGGTACGTCGATGCTGCTGTCGACCCGCAGATGCAGGCGGTTAAGATCGTAGAGATTGGTCACGCCGAGTGAATCCATCATGGTGTTGCGAATCGCATTGGCGGCTTTGTTTTTCACCGATGACGGCTGCGGCGGCAGCGGCGCGGTGGGCAAGAATTTGATCGGCATTTGTTGCAATTCAGCCGCGAATTCCCAGTCGATGATGCCGGCGCGGGCCATGAGCCGGGTAAATTGGCCGACTTTGTCTTCCAGCGAGACGCGCTCATCGACTAGGAAAACCGTCGGCGCGCGCACCGAAATGAGCAGGGTTAACACGTGCTTGAAGGCGCGCAGTTTTGCCGGACTGTTGCCCGGCATATGGAGCGCGGCAACGACGTCGCGCAACTGCATACCAAACCAGGCGTGGAGACCTTCGCCCAAGCCATGGATCTCGCCGTAGCTCGGCGCCGCCGCTAGCGGGACGGTGTTCAAATAATCGACAATAATGCGCTCGCGCCAGGCGCGCGTGTTGGGACCTTCGCGGTAGGCTTTGAGGCTGGCGCCGACGATTTGGCGCAATTTTTCCGCCGGGCTGTCGGTGCGGCCGTTGGGCGAGTGGCGAAACTTTTCCAACTGAACGGCAAGCGTGCTACCGCCCTGCGCGGCAACGGGCAGTTGCAGCTTGGAGCCGATGTAGAAGAGCGACGCTTTGAAAGTGCGATCCCATTCGATCACCGGGTTTTGCCACGAGGTGGCTGGACGGTCGAGGTCGCGGTTTTCGAGAAACAGCAACGTTTTTACCAACAATGGCGGGATGCCGCTTAATTTTTCGAAGAGAAAGTCCGCCTGAGCGTAGCGAAACAGGGGCGCGCCGTCGGCGCCCGTGATCTCAAGGCCGGTGTCGGGCCGTTCCATATACGGCGGCGACACGCCGCGCTCCAGGAACGTCAACATGGTTTCCGACTGCCGTGTCTGTTGACGGACTTTATAGCCTTGGGCTTCCAGCTTGGACTGAAACGCTGGCAGCTTCGAGTAACCGCGCCGATCGTCGAATGGCGCCGAGCGCGGAAAAAGAATCTCGCTGCTGCGGCCGTCTTGCAGCGTATAGAAGATCCGCTCGTTGGTGCTGGTGAAAAACCAAGACTGCAAAAGCGAGGTCTGGATTTCAATAAAGACGCAGGCGGCGATGATCGCAAAGAGAGCCAGCCACCAGAGCCAAACTTTGAGCCGCTTAAAGTTGAAGACGAACAACAGCCGAGAAACGAGTGACGGTGTCCGCGGTAACTCGGATGGAATGGATTTTACGCTCATTGAAGTGTGAAGTAATAATAACACAGCGGCGAAAAAAACCTAACAAGTTTTCCCAGCGGCAAGGCCTGCGAGCCTATGTCGAGCCGCCGGTAAGCGATCCTCCGAAACTTTCGCCGGACGGTTTGCATTGAGATCATTTGTCGGCAAGAGTTGGCAAATCTTTACCAATCCCAAAGTCGGGACGGCGATGACTATCGCCGAGCTGCAGATATGGGTCGAGCAGCCGCGCAGTATGCGCGGCTACGATGAGCAACGCGACGTGATCGACGGAAACGACATGGAATTAAAGTTCGTTGAACAATGATTGAACTTCTATCAAGAACTCCGCAAGTCTATCTATTGGACTTTGGTCCAATGACCATTCGGCTCATTTGAATGATTCTTAACTGCACCCGGTGGGCGCCGCCGGGTGGCAATGAGCGAGTTCGTTAGGACGCGGACACACAAGGGGCTTATGGTAGAAGAGGTGAGGCGGAAGGGATAAGAAGATTTAACCGTAAGGAGCGCAAAATAAAAAAATTCAAAAATATTGATTTGACCCGGGCAAGCACGCAAGGTATCCCCAAATCAATATTTGACTTTCGAATTTCGACGCAATTTAAGGAGGATTTATGACAACCCGGAGAATCGGCAGAGCGATCATTGCCGCAATGTGCCTCGTGACTTGGCTGTCGAGCGCAGCCAGCGGCGCGACGGTCGAAGAAACCCTCTCGGCAATTAACAAGTTGCCAGCCAAGGAGCGGCAGCGCCGGCTGGAAGATGGGGCGAAGAAAGAGGGCAATCTCGTCATTTACTCAAACCACGGCATCGAGACGACACAGGAATATGCCGATGCTTTCGGCAAGAAATATCCTTTCATCAAAGTCGAGCCGTCTCGCCTTCAAGGGTCCAAGGGGCTCGACCGCATTCTCCTCGAGCATCGCGTTGGCAAGCTAACGGCTGATGTCGTTGGCGTCGACTTCGATAATATCGGCGAGCTAATGAAAGCCGGTGTGCATGGCCGTTACGAGTCGCCGGAAAAGAAAAACTACGCCAAGCAATATTGGGACAAGGACGGTCGCTGGTATGTCGCCGACTACACGCTGGCGGTGATCGCTTATAATACCAAGCTGGTGAAACCCAATGAGGTGCCGAAGGGCTATCAAGACCTGCTCAATCCCAAGTGGAAAAACGATATCTCTATCGACACCGAACCGGAGCAGGCGGTCTTCGCTTGGATGATGGACTGGGGCGAAGAGAAAACCGCCGAGTATATGAAGGGGCTCATGCGCAACGGCACGGTGCCGCGGCGCGGCCATTCGCTGCAAGTCCAGATGCTCTGCAGCGGCGACTTCAAGATCGCCGTGGAAGTCTATCCGCCGCGGGTGATGCAGATGAAGTACGAAAAAAAATGTCCCATCGCCATGGTCTGGCCCAACCCCACGCCTGGGTCGCTCGGCAGCCACACGGGAATCACCCGCAGCGCCAAAAACCTCCACGCCGCAGCGCTCTACATGGATTTCATGCTCAGTGAGGAAGGCGTTGTCGCGCTGGTCAAAGGCGGCGGCACGATCCCGACGCGCACCGGCGCCAAAGCCGGCTGGCAGGAAATCATCGACGCGCTTGAGGACAAGAGGATTCGCAAAGCGGTCATCGGCCACGAAAAGATGGAGGAGTTAAAGGATAAGGGGAATAAGCTGATGGAGGATATTATTGTGCGCAAGCAGCTTAAATAGGACTATAGATTACAAATTTCGGATCTCACATTCCCGATTCCAAACTGGAGATGCCAATCGGACCGGTGGAGGATCGAGGAGCAATGATAGAGAATCGAATGACGCCATTCTCAATCCTCGATCCTCCATCCTCGACGTCTCTTCGCCTACATCTGCTGGATCGCGTAGCGCGCGCCGACGGCGCGGGCGATTAGGCTGATGGCGATCAAGATAACGATCATCACCATGCCGAGCGCCGCCAGCTGAGGATATTGACCGCCGTCCCATAACTCGAAGAGCACGATGGCGATCACCTCCGTGCCGCTGCGATAGAGCATGATCGAAGTCGACAGCTCACGGAAGGAATGGGTGATCACATAGATCCAGCCGGCGACGAAACCGGGCGCCAACAGCGGCAGGATCACTTTGCGGAAAGTATGTCCCCAGCTCGCGCCGCTGCGTTTCCGAGGCTTCCTCGAGTTCCTTTTTGATCTGCAACATGGACGACGAACAGGCGCGCATGCCGAAGGGCAAGTACTTGGTGACGTAGGCGATCAAGAGTATCCATAGGGTTCCGTACACCGGCACCGGCACGATCAAATAAAGCCAAAGTATGGCAATGCCGAGCACCAAGCCCGGCATGGCGATGGGGCTGAACGCCAAGAAATCCAACGCGCCTTTGCCGCGCCATTTCGTGCGCACGATGATCCAGGCGATGACGGCAGTAAGCACCATGGTGAGCGTCGAACTCGAGATGCCGAGCACGAAACTATTCCACATGGCGCGTTTCACCAGCGGCAGGTTCCAAAGATTTTTGTAATTGTCGAGCGTGAGGCTGGCCAATGCTTCTTCAGATGGCGCCATGTAGAAGGGCAGAAACGACGACCAGATCACAACCACGATCGGTAGAGATGAACACCACGAAGCAGAGCAGCAGATTTAAAAACGCGAGCGGCGCGCGCCAGCGGCCGAGATCGTAAGCTGTGGGCCGAAATCCTTTGCCCGTGATGGTAGCGAACTGCTCGGAGGCCGCGGTCCATTTTAAATAAAGCAAAACTCCGACCGTGGTGATGAGTAAATAAACCACCGCGAAGGTGCTAGCCAAACCGAAATCAGTCGGCACGCTTTTGGTCGCCAAGTAAACCTCGGTGGCGAAAACCAAAATCCCCGCCGGCATGCCGATCAACGCTGGCACTTCGAAATTCTCAATGGCGCGGACAAAGGTAATCATCCACACCGCCATGATCGCCGGCAAGAGTACGCGCAGAGTGATGCGCAGCGCCGTGCGCAGCATCCCCGATCCGGCAACCAGCGCCGCTTCTTCCAACGACGGGTCCATGGAGCGCAGCGCGGCGGCGAGCAGCAAGAATGCGAACGAAATCTGATCCGTGCCTTGCACCCAGATCATGCCGAGCATGTTGTTGATCTGAATCGGCTCTTCGAGGCCGAACAACGGCATGGCGATCAAATTGATCAGCCCCGAGCGCCGGCCGAAGAGCACGATCCAGCCGACCGTGGTGAGTATCCCGGGCACGATCATCGGCACCAAGATCAAGCTGTAAATCAGGCCGCGCCAGCGCACGTTGGTGCGCTCCGTGATCCAGGCGAAGTAAAGCGCGAAAGCGAAGGCGAGGGAGCTCGAACCGAAGCTGAAGATCAGCGAATTCCACAGCGCGGCCGGTAAACGCCAATTTTCCAGCAGCACGAGATAGTTTCTCAGCGTTATGCTGCCGGCGACGCCGGGCGGGCCGCTTTTCAAGCTGCCGTAGATCAAGGTAACGAGCGGAAAAAATGTCAGATAGGCCAACAGCCCGGCGGCTAAGGCGATGACGATCGATTGTGAACTCAAACGGAAACGCGGCATGAACGACAACATCACTCAGCGGATTTACACGGTATTCATTCCTGTCGCAAACAAGACAAAGCCCGGCGAGTTGAAACTCGACCGGGCTTTGCCATTGCTTATCGACGAGACTAGTCGATTGATGAAATGCTCTTTCGGAGTCCTTCGACGGGCTCAGGACGAATGGAGCGAAGCATCCTATTCTACAGCCGGCTAATTCCAATCCGCCAGCACGCCCATGTCTTGGCCGCCCCCGTGTTGGAAAATAACACGCTTGCCGGTTTCTTTATCGATCTCGTTGCGTTGGCCACCCGCTTTGGCGACGTCATCCGCCGTCGCTTTGTGGCTGTTGCCGAGCAGAATCATCGGCTCGTCATTGGGGTTCGACCCTTCGTAAAATTCATGGGCCGGGATGCTGATGATCTGCCCCTGGGTGACTTCGTGGGTTTCATTACGTCCCTTGATGATGCCTTTACCGGTCAGCACGTAGTAGGTCCGGTCGGAGGGATGGTTGTGCATGACCTGCACATCGCCCGGCGGGAAGCAAAGAATCCAGGTTTCCAAATTCTCGCGGCGGAAAAGATCGATGCGGCGCTGGCCCTTCTTGCGGCCCTTCGACATTTCCAGAACATCTAAGACTTTCATAGGAACCTCCTTTTAGGTTGGTGTAAGCGTTAACGACTGCGAGAATCTAGCCCCGTTATTATAACACTGTCAAGGCGAGGTTTGTTTGCCGGCGCTAACCGTAATATAGAGATGACTCGAAGGAGAAACACCGATGACTTTGACTAAGCTTACCTGCATGTACGGACATCTCGAAGCGATCGATGGGAAATTCGCCCGCGACATCACCGGCTATCTTTCGATCGACGCCGGCATCTACGCAAAACATGGCCTGGAGGTTTCCTGGAATCACGTGCAAGGCACCGAGGAGCGCTACCGGAGATTGGAAAGCGGCGAAGCGCAGATTTCCTTCGTCGTCGGACGTGCGTCGCTGCAACATTTTCTCGACACCAAGTCGACGCGGGTGCTCGGCTGCGCGATGAATAGCTGCCCGTATCTATTGATCGCCGATCCGGCGATCAAAGAAATCAAAGATCTCAAAAACCAGATCGTCGTCTGCCGCGAAGGGCCGGCGCGCGGCGTGCCGTTTCGCTCGGTGTTTCAGCAACTGGGCGGCATCACCCTGGACGACGATTTTCAGCTCAAGCTCGTCGCCAGCGATCAGGAGGCGTTTCATACGCTGCTCGACAAGAAAGTGGCGGCGGCGATTGTGCCGCGGCCCTATGGCTTCGTTGCTGAAGACAAGGGTTTTCATCGCATGGGCGATTGGAACGACATGGTTGACGATCCGCTGCCAATCACGATCGAGACGACCCAGAACCTCTTTAGCGAGCGGGAAAAAGATTTTACCGCCTTCCTAGCGGCGCACCGCGAAGGAATTCTCTACGCCAAGGCCAACCGGGAAAAAGTTGTGCAATTACTCATCGACAAATTCGCCCACTATCGCTCGCTCGCCGAGAGGACGTTTGACGATTATCTCGGCTACATGGATGAGACTCTGACCGTCGACGTAAATCAGCTGACCAAACTGCTGGCGCAAGTGGCGCTCGACTCCACCGCCAATGCTCGCCAGGTAGCAGCGGAGTGGCTAATCTCCGGTGCGTTGCGGCCGTAGGGTGTGACAAAAGGTTAATCCACTCGAGTTTTTCTACGACCTTCGAGGCCTGGCGATACCGCCGCATTTCTTGCTATATATCCGCTGGGTTGGCATCGCCCGTGTTCGAGCTAATTTACCAGCGAGAAGAATTTTGTTGAGAAGGAGGATTTTTATGGCAGGCATAATCGATGCGGATACGCATATATCGGAAGGTGAGGCGATGTGGGCGATGATGGACCAAGAAATGTACGCGCGTCGTCCCGTGCTGCTCAAGAGTCCTGAAGATACGCTCTACGGACCGCGCAATGCGTTTTGGCTGATCGACGGCAATATTTTTCCCAAACCGAACGGCAAAGGCAGCTTCCGCTTGATTACGCCGTCGGCGTCGAAATTAGAATTATCCCGCGGCGACATTCATTTGCCCTACCGCGAAATGACCGACATCGCCGGACGGCTGCGTGACATGGACAAGCTCGGTGTCGATACGCAGGTCGTGTTCCCGACGCTGTTTCTTATTTACATCACCGACGATGCCGCCCTCGACGTCGCCATGGCGCGCGCCTATAACCGTTTCATCGCACAAGCGTGCGCGAAATCCGGCGGTCGCATGCACTGGGTCGTCGTGCCGCCGTTGCACTCTGTGGAAGAGTCGGTGAAGGAAATCAGATGGGGCAAGGACAACGGCGCGGTGGGGGTGTTCTTTCGCGGCATCGAGGGACAACGCACGCTGGACAATCCCTATTTCAACCCGATCTACCAGGCGGCGAGCGACACCGATCAGCCGGTTCTGATCCACACCGGCGCGGGTTGCCCACTGTTCTTAAATCTGTTCGATGTCGAGCGCAATCACACGTTCGGCCACAGCCGAGTGCAGCCGCTGTTTGCGTTCCGCGATTTGATCGCCAATAAGATTCCCGAACAGTTTCCCAAACTCAGATTCGGCTTTATCGAAGCGTCGGCCGGCTGGGTGCCGTTCATGCTGCACATCGTCAAGAGATTGTTCAAAGAAAAGTGGAAATTCGCTTCGGATCAGGACATGTTCCGCGAATATCGTATTTTCGTTGCCTGCGAAGCGGATGAAGATGTCGATTACATCGCCCGCTACACCGGTGAAGATCACTTGATCATCGGCTCGGACTATGGCCATCAAGATCCGTCGGAAGAAAGACAACTGGTCGCCGCCATGCGTGCGCGCGAAGACATTCCTCGCGCATTGACGGACAAGATTTTCTTTGACAATCCCAAGTTGCTCTATCCGCTGAACTAATTATTACGTTAGACCTCGTTCTGTATGTGGCATTCAGAGTTAGAGAGACGCCGATGAAAATCAAATCGAAGAAAGTCTCGCACATCAGGGGAGGTTTGCGATTCGCCGTCGCACTGCTCGGCTGCATTCAGTTTCTCGCTTTCGAGCTTGCCGGAGCGCAGTCGCTGCAAACCGTCAACATGGCGATCCCCGCGCGCAGTTTTCAAATGGTGATCTACCCGATCGCCCAGCAAAAAGGCTACATGAAAGAAGAAGGCATCGATCAACGGGTGATTTTCGTCGCGCCGACGACGAGTATCCAAGCGATGCTCGGCGGCGACGTTCACTTCACCGGCGCGGGGTCGAGTGCGCTGGTAAGCATCGCGCGCGGCAATACCCCGCTGAAAGTTGTGGCGGCGACCAACGATCGCGTATTGCAATGGTTTGTGACCAAACCGGAAATCACTAGTCCGAAAGACCTCAAAGGCAAACGCATCGCGACCACCGGAGTCGCCGCCATCGCAACGTTTATGGCGAAACAGGTTCTGACCAAGCATGGGCTCGATGGCAACAAGGATGTAAGTTATCTCGATGTCGGCCAGGGCAATCAGCTTGCGGCGCTGGTCGGCGGCGGTTTCGACGCGGCGATCCTCAGCGTCGAGCAGCGCTACGTCGCGCTCGACAAAGGCATGCGCGAGATGTTCTTCATGGGCAATGAAGTGAAAAACTCTTGGGGAACGCTCGCCACCACGGATAAGCTCATCAAAGAAAATCCCAAAATGGTCGCCGGCTTCGTGCGCGCGACGCTCAAGGCGCTGCGCTACATTCGCCAGGACAAGGAAGGCACGATCTCGGCAATGCTGAAATTCTCCAACGTGTCGCGCCCGCAGGCGACCCGTGTCTACGACGACATCATCGGCACCTTTACCCGCAATGGCGCCGTTGACGACGAAACCCAGAGAAACGATCTCAGCATCATTCGTCAGGTGGTCAATACCAACGAAACTATACCCAATGCCAAAGGTTATGACTTCAGCTTCGCGGTGGACGCGGATCAGCAACTGAACAAAGCGGGGTGGAAACCCTAAGCCAGTCGGTGCAGAAATCGAAGTTCCGCTTAAACTTGCATAATTTGGATTCCCTTTTCACGGAATGACGTAGCGAGTCACGGTCTCTGAGCAAGCTCGATCCTTGCTAACTCCTCGACGAACTTCACCAGTCCCGAATGATCCAACTCGCCGTTGCCCATGCCTTTCATGGCGGTCATCATCTGACCGACGACACCGGTGACCATTAACGGCACGCCGTATTCGCTGCCGGTCGCGAGCGCGATCTTCATGTCTTTTTCATGCAGGCGGATGCGGAAGCCGGGTTTGAAGTTGCGATCCAACATTTTCTGGCCGTGGGCTTCGAGGATTTTCGATTGGGCGAAGCCGCCGAGCATTGCTTGGCGCACTTTCGCTGGATCGACGCCGGCTTTCGCAGCGAGCACGAGCGCTTCGCTGACGATTGCGATGGTCGTACCGACGACCATCTGATTCGCCGCTTTGGTCACTTGTCCCGCACCGGCTTCGCCGACATGGACGATGTTTTTGCCCAGCTTCTCTAAAATTGGCATTGCCCGTTCGACGGCTGAAACCTTGCCGCCGATCATGATCGAAAGAGAAGCGGCGATGGCGCCGGCTTCGCCGCCGCTCACGGGCGCATCGAGCATGTCGCAGCCACGCTTTTCCGCTTCGGTTGCAAGTTTGCGGGCGACGACTGGGGAGATGCTCGACATGTCGATCAACAGCGATCCGGATTTCACGCCGGCGAAGATGCCACGCTCGCCGGCGTATACTAATTCTACATCCGGCGAGTCGGGTAGCATGGTGATGGTCACCTCACTGCGCTGGGCGACTTCTTGCGAATTCGCCGCCGACTGAGCGCCTTCTTTACTCAATTCATCCACGGCCGTTCGACTACGGTTGTGAATCACCAGTGAGTAACCAGCCTTGAGAAGATGGCGCGCCATGGGTTTGCCCATGATGCCGAGACCGATGAAACCGACGGTTGCGTTGCTCATGATTTCACCTCGCTAGTTGCGTCTTTGACGTTCCGACCGCCAAGTAAAGAGTGTCCAGAGAAAGCTGCCGAAATCTTGTATCGAGAAAAGCAGCGCGAGCGGCGCAGGAATGATGCTTAAATACCAGAGTACGGCCATGGCGAAGGGAACCAGCGGGCGGTCGAGCAGCGATGCGAAGACGAATCCCTCAGCATTCACACGGCCGCTGACAACATAGAGCATTCCCAACCCGCTCACTAATAGCCCAACGAGGCGAACGTAATTGCTCGCTTGCTCGACCAGCGGCGGTAACTGCAATAGCGCAGCTGAAGCATGGGGAAAGAAGAGCGCGGCGCTGCCCTCGATCAAGATCAGCCAGCCGAATACCTCAACCGTCTTGGCCGAACGGCTCTGGCCATCGGCGCTCCATAGGCGTCGAAACATCACATCGGTAGGAGCCATATCCACTCTCCGTCACAAACTAACCGCTCGACTCACGGCAGTGAATCTTATTGCGGACATCGATTCTTCTATTCAAATCGATTACGCCAGATATGACAAACAGGCGGGCAAACGCAAGGCAGTTCGGTTGATTGGTTTCGCGATCGCTAGCCCGTCCTACGGCTTTGCCGGAATAATAAATTGGCTTTGTCTCATGAGCGATGTTGCAATATGTTACCGCTATTATGGAAGCAAAGATTTTTTCCTGGCTAGGTAGAGAGTTTGTCGAGATTTGTGGCGAGTCGCAAGCCGGCGCGTCGGTGGAAACCGCGATGGCTGAGTTGTTTCAAAAGTTCGCCGATGGGCTCACGCCGCTTGGTCTGTCGCTCGACAATACGGTCCGGATTCGCGTCTTTGGTCGGGACAGGCAGGGACGGACTGACGCCACTCTCTCGCGCTCAAAAATTCTCAGCGGCAGCCGGAGAGCAGCGAGTTCTAGTTTCATCTCGCAAGCATGGTTCGATTCTGCCGGCGCCGGCGGTTTGGAACTGCTCGCCATGCGGCCGTTGAGTTCCAGCGCGCAGCGACATCCCGTCGATTTCGAGCCGCCGCGCAATTATCTCTGCTACCTTGAATACGACTCCGTATTGTTCTTTTCCGGCTTCACTTCCGAAGCGGTGAGCCTCGATCAACAGCTTTGCGACGTTCTGATTACGCTGGACGGCGCTTTCGCCAAGGCAAAAACCGACTGGAGTAAGGTCGTGAAACTGACGTTGCTATTACAGCGCGGTTCCAACATCGATTCGGTGAAACAAGTTCTCGCCCAGGCGAACCGCCTGACCGTGCCGGAGATCGAGTTTACTTTCGTCGATGGTTTCGCCGGCGAGAAATATTTGCTGGAGATTGAAGCGACGGCAACGGTTTGAAATGCCGTTTATGGGCGAGGCTGTTTCACCAGCGTTACGACGGCGATGATCGATAGGATCAGCAAGATCGGATAGATCAGTAAGAGGTCGACTCGAATGTTACACTCGCCCGAGCACAGCACGCGAAAGCGCATCAAATATTCGTATATGCCGTAGAGAATCCAGGCAGTCGAGCTCGTGATCAGTAGTTTTGACCGGGTCGACCAGCTGAGCGTGAAGAAAAGTGCGCCAACCGCAAATGCCAGCCAAGGCGCGCGGATGAAGATGTCCATGCGTTAACAAAGCCCAGTAAACGATTCACTCGCTCAATCTCTTGCCAAGAAGTGCGGCAGGCATCAAGAGGTTCTCTCATGCGTACTCGCGATAGAGTCCGTCAAACTTGCCGAGCTTGATGCGGACCATATATCGCGCGCTTTCGCGCACCAGCCGCTCCTCGCGCGGAGTTTTGACCATGCGGGCGATCAATTCCGCCGAGCGCGCGGTATGCTCCTGATCGGCGACCATGTGGACGGAGAAAAATGTCAGGTCGCGATCGTCGAGGCCGTAGTGTTTGTGTCCCGCATTCAAGAATTCCTCCGAGTAACGGCAGACCATGCTTTCGCTGGTCAGCGCGGAGGCGCGGTTTTGCGGCGGGTAGCCCATCAGCGTGTTGTAGACGGTGCGCGCGGAATGAATCTGACATTCAAAAATTTGCGTCGCCTCGGTGAAGTCTTCTTCCTTGAGGCCGAGCGCGAGGCCAAACCGCTTTGCCAGATCGGGATGCGTCTGTTCTTCGGTGAACTGCTCGGTGAAGTAGTCGAACATCGTAGGCTCGTGAGCGTTTTTGACCATGCCCAAGGCGAAGGATTTTAGAATCGCCTTGTTGTGCAAATAGTGTTGGATCGCCCAACCTTGCATTCTTTTGATCGATAACTTCCCCTGGCGCAGTTCGGTGAAATACTGCGTGTTCATCAAACTTTCAATGCCGGGTTCGATGACTTCCTTCTTGACTGCCTCAACGAGTGCCTTGCCGTCTATCATATAAATTAAAACTCCTTGTTCTATGCTTGGCGTCTTGAGTTCAGGGATTAAAATGCCATTGCGAACTGACTAGTGAAAACTATTTCCCCGCTAATATTTGATCGATCAAGGTGTAGTCGGTCACCGCCGCGACGTTGATGGGCGCGGGGATTTACTTCTGATTATACGCCAAGTCGAAGTATTCTTGCATGTCCTTGATGGCGATCTTGCCGTCCGGCGTGAGGATTGCCAGCCCCTGAGCGTAGACGGCCTCGGCGGTTTTTTGCTCGATCTTCCACTTGTCGCGGACGTAGTTCACCACCCAGACTTTCTCTTTGCGGCAGAACGCCGAGGCGTCGAGCATGACGCGAATCACGTTCTTGATGCGATTGGCGTCGCTCTTTAGTTTGCTCTCGTTCACGACCAGGCCGCTGGTGGGAAGTTGCATCGGCAAATCATCGGCAGCGCCGAGCTGGCGAAAACCTTTTTGCGCCATGATCACGTTGTGTGGCCCGGACAGTACGGCCGCCGACACCGCGCCTTGGCGAGGCTGGTCACGGTGTTTGATACCGAGCCGGTCTGGGTAAAAATCACTTTCTCCGGATCGACGCCTTTGCTGCGCAATAACAAACGCACGACCAAATGCTGCAAACTGCCGATGCGATCGACGCCGATGCGTTTGCCAGTGAGATCGTTGAGCCGTTGAACGCCCGGTTCGGCGACGACGAAAAAGGGCGGCTTACGCAGAGCGATCATGATGCCTTTGAGCGGCGCGCCTTGTCCGGTGGCGATGATGCCCGTGGTGTAACCGGTGAGGTAATCGATGTCGCCTGAGGCCAATGCGGCCACCGGCAGCGGGCCAGCCATCTGAATCAGCTCCGGCTCGAGGCCGTGCTTATTAAAAAGTCCGGCATCGGGGGCGACGAACAGATTCAAAAATGAAACGCTAAAGGCTGAATACGCGAGGCGAACTTTTCTCGACTCTTGGGCTTGAGCTGCAACGGTTAGTAGTAACGTGAGTAAAACGCCGGCTAGAATTCGCTGTGATCGAGTAGTTGCAGCGAAAGCAGCGTGTCGAATGACGAATAACTTCACGCGCGTGACTATAGCTAGCCGCCGGAAAGTTTGTCAATGACGCGGCGCGCGCGTAAAAAATTTGATTCTAAAGCAATGTCACATTGAGTTGCACAAAGGCCGAGCCGAATTTATCAGCTCGGCCTCGTGGTCAGCAATTATATCTCAGGGGCAGTATTTAGGTCGGAATGCGCAGGGTGGTTCCGACTCTGACCAGACGGGCGTGGCGCAGACCGTTAGCCTGCAATATTCGATTCACCGAAGCGCCATAGCGCTGCGCGATCAAGAATAGCGTCTCGCCGCGTTTCACTTGATGATGCACTACTTGCGCCTGCGCTTTCGGCTGCGGCTGGCGCGTGACCTGCTGCACTTGAACCACCGTAACCAGCGGTTCCATGGTGCGATCGCTCGGTAGTTTGACCCGATAGCCGGCTGGAACGATACGCGTGGTAGGAGTAATAGCCGGATTCCAGCCAAACAGTTCATCCCGGCTCAAACCGGTGGAATTGAGCAGAGACGCGATCGACATGTTGGTCGTGAGTTCCTGTTCTCTCATCGGCGCTGCTCGATCAAGTTCCAATCCGGGGAAATAGCGCTCGAGATTCGTGCCGATCTCCACAGCAGCGAGAAACTCGGCGTAAAAATGCTTCGGTGGAAAACCCCAGTTCTGATGATTGTAGCGTTGAATCAGGTCGACCAGATTGCTCGATCCGACCTCCGCAACCGCACGAGCCATGCCGGCCTGACCATAGTTATATGACGTAATCGCCAAAGGCCAACTGCCGAGATACTCGTAGGCTTGCTTCAGATATGCCGCCGCGGCGCGGGATGACTCCAATGGATCACGCCGTTCATCGATATCGCGGGTGACGCGCATATACTCGCGCCCCGTAGCGGGCATGAATTGCCAAACGCCTAACGCGCCGACCGACGACCGGGCATAGATGTCATACGACGATTCGACGATCGGCAGGAAACTCAGCTCCACCGGCAACTGGCGGTCGCGAAAAATCTGTTGGATCTGCGCGATATAGCGACCCGAACGTTTGATACCCGCGGCGGTCCGTTCTTTCACGCCGCGCTGCGCTTTGACACGCTCGATATCGACCTCATTGGCGGCGGCGATGCGGGATCGCTCGCCGTTGATATATTCATTGGTTCGGCTGTCTTCACCGACGTCGACCACTTCGTAAATCCTGCTCGGGTCGAGGGGGTCGAAATAGATCAGTTGGGCGAGGCCGTACTCGCTAAAAACTTTTTTCCAGAATTCAATCGAAGATTCGAGCCCAGCGGGCACCGGGAAGGGACTTTGGTTTGGCTGATTGCTTTGAGCCGTTGCGTCACCGGCGAGCGACACCACACTCAACAAAAGTGAGAGCAGCCATAGTCTTGCCTGTTTCATTGCCACCTCGTTTTAGACAACCTTGGAACAGCAACTAAAGTGCCAACACGGCACCGGCGCATTGTAGAGAAATTTTTTGGCAGAAACAATCTAAACCAAGCAGTTTGGCGGACTATTTGACGATCGCTGACGAGAACGAGTCACGCTCTGTGCGGCCAGTAGACGATACAGAGGTTCGATATTGTGCCGCTTGTTTCAGCGGTTTGACGGCTATGTTGGCGCTGATTATAGTGCGGCGGATTTCTATTGTTAGCTATTCGTTGGGAGGCGGCGTGGAGAATTCGAGCTTGGTTATTCTAGCCGAAGCGGTGCTGCGAGCGATTCTCGGCTGGCGTATGTTGATTAGCGGGCTGAGTAACGTGCGGCGCTGGCCCAATCCGGTAAACACCGCGAGCATTCTGTTTCCCAAGGGCGCGACTTTTTTTGGCTTCGTGGCGACGTTCTTGATGGTTGTCGGCGGATTCGGCCTGGCGGTTGGATTCCAGACACCGCTATGCGCCGTGATGATCATCGTGTTTCTCATTCCCACCTTTGCGCTCCACTCTCACTGGCTAAAAGTCCTGCCGACGATGGTGCCGGTAGTCACGGCCGCGCTCAAGGACGAGAAAGCGCAAAACTATTTTCGTTCCTTCGATCGCCAATCCTATCACGCTCACGAAGTTGGGCTGCGCGACAACCTAGTGTTCGTTGCCGCGGCGGCTTACTTCGCGGTGCGCGGCAGCGGCGGTTGGGGCGTCGACAATTGGCTGAGCGCTTGGGTGATTCGCTGGTTTTAATTGTCGAGAATAAGTCGTGAGTGCTGAGAGTCGGAGCGGAGCATTACAGACCGCCAATAAATCTGCCGGGATTGAGAATTCCCTTGGGATCGAACTGCTGCTTGATTTCGCGCATCAGCGCCAGCGATGGCGGCGCCGGTCCCCATACGTCGCTAGCTGATTTATGCTCGCTCGGTGCGACGAACATGACTGCGTGGCCGTGCTGCTTTTGAGCTAGGGCGATGAGCTTGGGAAAATCGGCCGCCGATTCGATGCTTGGGTGCAAAGCAAACCACACCGTTCCTATTGCTAAGTCGACGATGAGTACAGGATTCAGCGCGTCGTTGTGCCAACTGTTAACGACGTTTACGATTTCCATAACCGATGCCCGTGGCACGGTCACTCGGTATATAATCTGATTCGGTTTCAGCGGAAAATCGCGTATCCCTTGCCAAACCCGTTTATTTTTCTCGATTCCAAGCGTGGTGGTGTTCATGCCCATCGGTTGCGCCATCGATACCAAGTCCTGCAACTGACGCGCTACGGTTGCTGTGAAACCTTCGAAGCCGACCGTCAATTGCCAAGTTTGCTCGGTGGAATCGTTTGAGAGAAAGACAGCGGTCGGCAATAACTTCGATGCGGCAAGTTGATTGGCCAATTGCGTCGCGTGGGCGAGCGATCCGGTAACCACGACGGTCGCGCTGCTTTCCGCAATCGGCGCGACTCTCAAGGTCACTTCCGTGATGATTCCCAAGGTGCCGAGCGAGCCGGTGAATAGTTTACACATATCGTAGCCGGCGACATTTTTGACGACTTTGCCGCCAGCCTTGATCTGTTCGCCTGACGCCAGCGCGACTCTCATGCCGATAATCAGGTCGCGCACGCTGCCATAGGAAGCTCGCCGCGGTCCATTCAGGTTTGCCGCGACGACACCGCCGATGGTCGAGCGCTCGGCGAACGGCGGATCCAACGGCGCGAACTGGTTTTGCGGCGCGAGCGCATTTTGCAGCGCGTTCAGGTTGATGCCGCATTGCGCGGTCGCCGTGAGATTGGCGTGATCGTGCTCGATCACTCGGTTGAGCGCGGCGGTTTTGACGACGACATTGGCAACTCGCGGCGGATTGCCGAGTGCCATCGCCATGCCGCCGCCCCAGGGGATGACACTCGCTTGTGCTTCGGCACAGATTCTCAATATCGAGGCAATCTGCTCGGCGCTTTGCGGCGCACAAACCAGCGCTGGCATGACGCCATCGACGACGTGACTAGCGCGGCAATTCGCTTCAGCGTTAACTGCGTCTGTGCCCAGCGCGGCTTGCAGTTTTCGCGCTAGTTGCTCGTGGGTGATTTTCATTTCGCGGCCACGGCTTCAGCTTGGCTGTACGCGCGATCGAGCAGGTCCATCAAATGATAGACCGGTAGATTCGGGCCGTAGCATTTTGCGCCGTAGGCAAGTTGCAACATGCAGCCGGGATTGGGCGCGACCATGGCCTCAGCAGTTGTCGCGCCAACAGACTGCATTTTCTCCTTGAGCAGATGCTGTGACATGGAGGCGTGGGTCATATTATAAATTCCCGCGCTGCCGCAGCAGCGGTCTGCGCCTTCCATCTCGATCAATTTCAGTCCGGGGATCGCTTGCAAGAGATGGCGCGGCTGGCTGCGAATTTTCTGTCCGTGCGCGAGATGACAAGGATCTTGATAGGTGACGGTCAGATTCATCGGCGCCATTGGGCCGACGAGGCCGAGTCCGGCGAGAAATTCGCCGGCGTCTTTGACCGTTGCGCTGAAACGTTTGGCCTTTTCGGCGTACTCGGCATCGTCGCGCAGCAGGTAATCGTATTCCTTCATCGCCGCGCCGCAACCGGCGGCGTTGACGACAATCGCGTCAATTCCAGCTGCAAGAAATGCGTCGATGTTTTGGCGCGCCATTTTTTTCGCCGCGATGTTTTCGCCGTTGTGAATGTTCAACGCGCCGCAGCAGGTTTGTTGCTCCGGGAAGACGACTTCGCAACCGTTGCGCCGGAGCACGCGGACGGTGGCGGCATTGACGTCGCCGAACAGCAAGGGCATGACGCAGCCATTAAGCATGGCGACGCGCGCGCGGCGCGGGCCGATGGCTGGCAAAGCATTCGCTTCGGGCCGGAAAAATTTTTTCGGGATCGCCGGCAGCATGGCGTCCATGTCGCGCATTTTTTGCGGCAGCAAGGGGCGCAGGATTCGTTGCAGGCCGGTGCGTTGGTACAAACGGAAGAGCGTAAACGCCAACTTTAGGCGGCTCGCATGGGGCAACATTTGGGTGAAAACGAAGTTCAATATTCTCCGGGAGGTGGCCGATCCCGGGGGCCCGATGTGTTCGCGCGCGGTTTCAGCGATACGGCCGTATTGCACGCCGGACGGGCACGCGCTCTCGCAGGCGCGGCAGAGCAGACAGAGATAAATATGTTCCTTGAATCGGTCGCTGAGCTCGATGCGTCCATCGGCGGCGGCTTTGACCAGATGGATTCTGCCGCGCGGCGATTCCGGTTCGAGGCCGGTGGCGCGATAAGTCGGACATTGATTCAAGCACAAGCCGCAATGAACGCATTGATAGAGTTCGGCGAGATCGAGAGTGGCGATCTTTGCTTGGGGGCCACTGTCTCTGTCCGGATGGGTGTGTTCCAATGGCGCCCTTCTGTAGTCTAGCTATTCAAGGATTCAACTCGCGACCTGAAAAACGAAACTCGATTCAGGAATTTCAAATCCACATCCCCGCCGCAATCTTCGCCGGCTGCAATCGGACTTCGCCGCAACTCACCGGCGTCGGAAATAACTTAGCCGGGTTGAAACGGTTGTCGGGGTCGAAGGCTTTGCGCACGCGCGTCATCGCTTCGAGGTCGGTTTCACTGAATAAGAGACCGATATAAGCCTTCTTCTCTAAACCGACGCCGTGCTCGCCGGTGATGCTGCCGCCGAGCTCGATGCAGGCGCGCAAGGTCGCCTCGCCGGCTGCGACGACGCGGTCGAGCTCGCCGGGGTTGCGCATGTCGAAGAGAATATTCGGATGCAAATTACCGTCGCCGGCGTGAAAGACATTGGCGATGGGCAAATCAAACTGCTTACTGATTGCCGCGACGCGGCGCATCATCTCCGGCAATTGGCTGCGCGGCACGACGCCGTCTTGGACGTAATAGTTCGGCGCCAGCGCGCCCATGGCGCCGAAGGCGCCTTTGCGGCCTTTCCATAAGAGCTGGCGTTCGGCCTCGTCTTTGGCGCGGCGCACTTCGCGGGCACCGTTTTGCTGACAGACGGCACCGGCGAGGTGTATCGATTTTTCGGTATGTTCGCTCAAACCTTCGACCTCGACGATCAGCACCGCCGCAGCGTCGCGCGGAAATCCCACCGGCGCGCCGCGCTCGATGGCTTCAATCGTCGTGTGATCCATCATTTCCAAGGCGGCGGGAATAATCCCAGCGCTGGTGATGTCGACGACGGTCTTGGTTGCCAAATCCATGTCGTCAAAAATCGCCAGCAGGGTTCGCACCGATTCGCGGGTTTGCATCAGCTTGACGGCGATCTTCGTGACGATGCCAAGCGTCCCCTCGGAGCCGACAAAAACACCGCAGAGATCGTAGCCCGGCGTGTCGGGGACTTCTCCGCCGAGCCAGACGATTGCACCGTTATCCAGTACGACTTCGACACCGAGGACATGATTGGTGGTGACACCGTAGGCAAGCGTGTGCGGCCCGCCGGAATTATTCGCGACGTTGCCGCCGATGGAACAAGCGGCTTGGCTGCTTGGATCGGGTGCGTAGAAAAATTCGTGTCGGCTAACGGCTTTGGTGATATCGATATTGATCACACCGGGTTCGACGATGGCGATACGATTTTCTAAATCGATTCTCAATATATGGTTCAGCCGCGCCAACGAAATTATGATGCCACCCTCGGCGGGCACGGCGCCGCCGGCCAGTCCGGTGCCCGAGCCACGCGGCACGATCGGCACATTGGCCTGTTTCGCCGCCTTGATCACGGCCGCCACTTCGTCGACATTCGCCGGCACGACGACGACTTCCGGCATGACTTGGAAGATCGAACCGTCCTGCTCGTAGACGATTACATCTTCCTTCTCGACGAGGACGTAATGTTCGCCGACGATGGCGCGCAACGCGGCAATCGATTCTAGTTTATTCATCCTGTGATCACTGTCAGAGGGACGAGGCTATCTCGCTTGCCAAGCGTAGTCGAGAGTGAAATAGAGTGTCAACCCGGGCCTTCGTGAGATTGACGGCATTAAGGTAACTGTAATATACAGTTACAACTTTGGGATTAATATCAGGAGGCTGGCAATGTCTGAAGAAGCAAACGTTGTTGTGTCAGAAACGAAGAAGGTTTCACGGCGAAATATTTTGAAAGCCGCGATGGCCGCGGGAGGGGCGGCTGTGCTCGGTTTTCCCAACATCGTGAAGTCGCAGGGTGTGACTTCGATGCGCTGGCAGAGCACTTGGCCGTCCAAGGATATATTCCACGAGTTTGCGCTCGACTTCGCCAAGAAGGTCGTCGACATGACCGGCGGCGATCTCAAGATCGAAGTTCTGCCCGCGGGCGCGGTGGTGCCGGCGTTTCAACTGCTCGACGCCGTGTCGAAGGGCACCCTCGACGGCGGCCACGGCGTTCTCAGCTACCACTACGGCAAACAGACAGCTCTCGCGCTCTGGGGTTCGAGTCCCGCGTACGGCATGGACGCAAACATGGTCCTCGCCTGGCACAAGTACGGCGGCGGCAAGGAACTGCTCAGTAAGATCTACGGCGCGCTCGGCGCTAATGTGGTTTCTTTTCCCTATGGTCCGATGCCGACCCAACCGCTCGGCTGGTACAAGAAGCCGATCACCAAGCCGGATGATTTCAAAGGTATGAAGTTTCGCACGGTAGGCATCTCCATCGACTTGTTCCAGGGCATGGGCGCATCGGTGAACGCGCTGCCCGGCGCCGAGATCGTGCCGGCGTTGGACCGTGGTCTGATCGAGGGAGCGGAGTTCAATAACGCGTCCTCCGACCGCGCCCTAGGTTTTCAGGATGTCTCGAAGGTTTGCATGCTGCAGAGTTATCATCAGAATGCGGAGACGTTCGAGGTTCTGTTCAACAAGACAAAATTCGAAGCGCTGCCGGACAAGATGAAGGCGATCATCGCGTACGCCGCGGACGCCGCGTCGGCCGATATGTCTTGGAAGGCGGTGGACCGCTACTCGAAAGACTATATTGAGCTGCAGACCAAAGAGAAGGTCAGATTTTACCGCACGCCGGAATCCATTCTGCAGAAGCAACTCGAAATCTTCGACCAGGTGGAGGCGAAGAAATCGGCCGAGAATCCCACGTTCAAAGAAGTCGCCGAATCCCAGCGCGCCTTTGCCGCCCGGACGGTAAAGTGGGACCTCGACACCAACACTCCCCGCCGTATGGCCTACAACCACTATTTTGCCAAGCCTGCCGCTAAACCAGCGGTTAAGAAGGGCTAAATCCCTGAACCGATTGGTGCAACACGCCAGTCATTCGGCTGTGACCGGATGACTGGCTTTTTTTCGAGAAAATCATGGACGCTCAACCGCTGCTCCGCATCATTGACCGGATCAGTTACTGGACCGGCAAAGCCTTCGCCTGGCTGATCCTGGGGTTGACGCTGGTAGTGTCGGTCGAGGTGTTCAAGCGCTACATCTTGAATGCGCCGACGGCGTGGATCTTCGATCTGAACAATATGCTCTACGGCACGCTGTTCATGATGTGTGGCGCTTACACCTTGGCGCTCGCCGGCCACGTACGCGCTGACTTCGTTTACATCTACCTCAAACCGCGCATTCAGGCGTCGCTCGATCTCGCGTTGTATTTTCTGTTTTTCATGCCGGGTATCCTCGGGCTTATTTACGCGGGCTACGGTTACGCCGCCGACTCCTGGCGCATCGCGGAACACTCCAATGTCACGGCCGAGGGTCCGCCCATCTACTACTTCAAAACAGTCATTCCGATCGCGGGCACGTTGGTCATGCTTCAGGGCCTCGGTGAAATCATCCGCTGTATCCTTTGCATTCGCACCGGCGCTTGGCCGGCGCGTTTGGACGACGTGGAAGAGATCGACGTAATCGAGAGCCAACTCTCGCATAGCGAATTCATCGACGAGGAATCGCGCTTGGCAACCATGAAATCGGCTCATGCCATTGACGACGCGGCGCGTCATCGCAGCTCCAGGGACATGGAAGAGGAAGAGAAAAAGCCATGAGCGATCCGGTGCTCGGCTTGACGATGCTCGGGCTCATCGTGGCTGCGATCATGATGGGTTTTCCCACTGCGTTTACGCTCATGGGTCTCGGCATGATTTTCGGTTACATCGCTTTCTTGGATCCGGCGCATCACTGGTGGGAGAATAGGATTTTCGATCTGATGGTGCAGCGTACCTACGGTGTCATGGTTAACGACACGCTGCTCTCCGTCCCGTTGTTTGTCTTCATGGGGTACATCATGGAACGGGCGGCCCTGGTCGACCGCATGTTTCATAGCGTGCAGCTGGCGTTTCGCCGCGTGCCGGCGTCGCTCGCCGTTACGACGCTGCTCGTTTGCGCGTTTTGGGGCATCGCCTCCGGCATTGTTGGCGCGGTGGTTGTCCTAATGGGTGTCATCGCCATGCGGCCGATGCTCAACGCCGGCTATGACGTCCGGCTCGCCGCCGGCGCGATCACTGCGGGCGGCACCCTCGGCATTCTCATTCCGCCGTCGGTCATGCTGATCGTCTACGCCGCGGTCGCGGGACAATCGATTGTAAAGCTCTACGCCGCTGCGATGATCCCCGGTTTTTTCCTGACGTTTCTCTATCTCGTCTATATTCTAGGCTGGGCAATAATCAATCCGAAGATAGCGCCAAAACTGCCGCCGGATCAGTACCGGGTTGCGGTTCCGGACTGGTTGCAGCGTCTCCAACGAGGCCCGTCAAAGCGCGTGTTTGGTGGCATTATCTCGCTGCTTTTCCAACCAGGGAAACTGCGCGGCGCGACTCAGCCCGATGGTAACCCCGTCAGGTACGGATTTTTCGTCACCAATTTTCTTGTTCTGATGGTGCCGTTGGCGCTCACCATCGGAACCTACGCTGGCACTTGGTGGTATGTGGTCATTCACAATGCGCCGGCGGCGGCCAGCGCGATTGTCTCAACGCCTCCGTCGGTGTTACCACCGCCGGCGGCTGCGCCACCACAACCTGACAAAGCGCAGCAGCTTGGCGGCGCGGACGAAAAGCCGCAAGAGTTGGGGAGTTCTGAAGCGAGACCACAAGAACTCGGTTCGGCGGAGACCACGATCGAGTCAAGCGAACCGGCGCGTCCAGTTGATGCGCCGCCCCAAGAAATGAGTTCCCTCGCGGAGCCGGCCGCGGCGACGGGCAGCAAAGTACCGGCGCAATTTTATACTTGGTTTTGGGCATTCGTCGCGCTTTCGACGCTCCTACTGGCTTATTACTACCGGCGCATGGACGGAGAACAGTTTCAAATTCTCAAGGAACTGGCGATCGCGGTGGTGCCGCTGGGAGTGTTGACCATCGTCGTGCTGGTGGTGATTCTCTTGGGCATCTGCACGGCGACCGAGTCTGCAGCAATTGGCGCATTAGGCGCGCTCTACCTCGCGGTCATGGTGAAGTTTCCGCGCAGTTGTGGTTGGTGGAGTCTTCTCGGCGCGATCATCGGCGTGGGGCTCGGCTTGCAGCGCGGCGATATCGCCACGTTGATCGTTTCAGGATCCTTGGGCGCGACGTTTGTCGGCACGGGGATTCCGCTAATCATCGCGCTGCCGAAATCACCCGAGCTCCGGCGCAATCTTCAGGAAGCGACTTTTCTTACCGCCAAGACGACGGCGATGGTGTGTTGGTTGTTCATCGGCTCGGCGCTGTTTTCCGGCGTCTTCGCTTTGCACGGCGGCCAGGGTTTGATCGAGCGCTGGGTGCTCGGCATGAATCTATCGCCCCTGGGCTTCCTTTTTGTTTCCCAGGTGATCATTTTTCTGCTCGGTTGGCCCCTGGAGTGGACGGAGATCATCGTTATTTTTTGCCCGATATTTGTTCCGTTGCTCGGCCACTTCAACGTCGACCCGATTCTGTTCGGCACGATGGTAGCGGTCAATCTCCAGGCGGCTTTCTTGTCGCCGCCGGTGGCGATGTCGGCGTTCTATCTAAAAGGCGTGGCCCCGAAGCATGTCACGCTCAACCAAATTTTCGCCGGTATGATGCCTTACATGATTATTGTCTGCATCTGCCTCGTGTTCATGTACATCTGGCCGGGCATGACATTGTGGCTGCCGGAGTTTCTTTATGGGAATTGACGAGGTTCAAACTGTTGAAGACGTTCAAGCAGCTCAAAACGTTTGATCGACGTCTCCCAACCGTGAAGCGGACGCAATGGACTTGACCGACCTTCATTTGCTTTCAGCATCAGAAGCAGCGCGATTGATTGGCGACGGGATCATTACTTCCGAGCAGCTAGTCGAAGCTTACCTGGAGCGAATTCGAGAAGTCGATGCCCAGGTGCAGGCTTGGGCGTTTCTCGATCCCGATTACGCGCTCAAGCAAGCACGCGCTCTGGACCAACTTCGCCTCGAGGGCAAACCCATCGGACCGCTGCACGGTGTTCCCATCGCGATCAAAGATATTTTCGACACCGCCGACATGCCGACGGAAAACGGTTCGGTGATTTACGCCGGGCGCACGCCGTCGCGTGACGCAACGGCGATTTCATTGTTACGCGCCGCCGGCGCAGTGATCATGGGCAAGACGGTTACCACGGAGTTCGCCTATTTTTCGCCGGGAAAAACGCGCAATCCGCATAACCCCGAGCACACACCGGGCGGCTCGTCGAGCGGCTCGGCGGCGGCGATCGGGGCGAACATGGCGCCGCTCGCACTCGGCAGCCAGACCAACGGATCGACGATTCGTCCCGCGGCATACTGTGGTGTCATCGGCTTCAAGCCAACCCACGGACTGATTTCGCGCCATCGCGTTTCACCGCTTTCGCGCACTCTCGATCATGTCGGACTGTTCGCGCGCAGCATCGACGATATTGCACTACTTGCCGAGCAGTTGGTTGCCTACGATGAGAACGATCCCGACACCCGGCCGCGCGCGCGGATTCCATTTACTGCGGTTGCCGGGGACGAGCCGCCGTTGGCGCCGATGTTCGCCTTCATCAAGACACCGATGTGGCAGCTGGCCGACGATGACACCCAAGAAGGTTTCGCCGAGATCGTCGAACAGCTCGGTGTTCAGGTCGAAGAAGTCGAACTTTTCCCGTCGGCGTCTAACGCGTGGCAGTGGCATCAGACGATCATGAGCGCGGAAATGGCGTTCAATCTAGCGCGCGAATGGAACAGCGACTGCGCGCGCCTGTCCGAACAGCTGCGCAAACAAATCGACATCGGCCGCGCCGTGACCGCCTTTGGTTACCAGCATGCGCTCAAGCAAATTGTCCCAATACACGAAAGCTTCATTGAACTTTTCGAACAGCGCTACGACGCGATTCTCACACCCGCCGCGCCGAGCGCCGCGCCCAAGGGGCTTACATCGACCGGCGATCCGTCGTTTTGCACCTTATGGACGCTTTGCGGCATGCCCTGCATCACGTTACCACTGCTGCAAAGCACGAGCGGCTTGCCCATCGGGGTGCAGCTCGTCGGTCCGCGCGGCGGTGACGCGCGGCTGTTACGCACCGCGCGTTGGTTGTCGGCAAGAATGGCGAAGAGTTAACCGCCCATTAATCTTTGGACAGTTCGATGCGATTGCCGCTCGGATCGATGATGTAAACCGAATAACCCGGTCCTTGGCCATGCACGCGCATGCCATCGGTTTTGATCGCCTTGCTTTCGAGCTCTTTGATCAGTTCCTGAGGATCATTCGGTCCTTCGATATCGAAGGTGTGATGCGGCACGCCGGGCGCGCGCTTCTCGGCAGCGTCGAACAGACCGACTCCGGTCTCGCCGGCCTGCAATCGGACGACTTTAACTCCGGCAATGGTTTGTTGTGCTTTCACTTCCGCGCCTAACGCGGTTTGGTAAAAGCTGGCCATCTCATCCAGTTTGTCGGCATGAACATTCCATGAGCGCATGCGCAGTACTTTCATAGCAAACCTCCTTAAATGGTCACACGATTCGGTAAATTTGGAAGAGCTTCAATTGACATGGCTCCAGGCGTGATAGGAGCTGCGCACCAACGGGCCGGACTCGACGTGGCGAAAACCCAGCTTGTCGGCTTGGTTCTTGAATTCGACAAATTCTTCCGGCGTCACGTAACGATCGACCGGCAAAAGTTTCGCCGACGGCTGGAGATATTGTCCGAGAGTGACAATGTCGACGTCGTTGGCCCGTAAATCGCGTAGCGTTGTCATCACTTCGTCTTTGGTCTCGCCGACGCCGAGCATCATCCCGGTTTTGGTTAACATCTCCGGTTGCAGCTTTTTTGCGGTGCTCAGGATATTCACCGAACATTCGTAGGTGTGGCCTGGCCGGACTTTGCCGTAGAGGCGCGGCACGGTCTCAATATTGTGGTTAAGAATTTCTATTCCTGAATCGACGACGGTTTGCAACGCAGCCAGGTTGCCTTCGAAGTCGGGAATCAACAATTCCACTCGTATTCCCGGATTTAGATTCTTAATCCAAAAAACCGTCCTGGCGAAATGATCGGCGCCGCCGTCGGCAAGATCGTCGCGATTGACCGACGTGACGACAATATGATCGAGACCAAGTTCTTTGACGGTCAGCGCCACGTTGCGCGGTTCTTCGGGATCGAGCGCCAGCGGTTTGCCTTTATCTATGGCGCAAAAACGGCAACCGCGCGTGCAGGTGTCGCCGAGGATCAAAAACGTCGCGGTCTTATTGCCCCAGCACTCGCCGATATTCGGACAGCGCGCTTCCTCGCAGACCGTGTGAAGATTTTTCTCGCGCATCAAGCGTTTGAGCCGCAGGTAGTTGGGATTACCCGGCGCTTTGACTTTGATCCAGTCGGGATGTCTTCGGCCCATAAGATTCACGTGTTCAAATCGTTCAAACCGTTCAAATCGCCGGGCTGCGCGGTGTCCTCGATGATATCGTGATAACCGAAGATCTCGGCGAAGTGATGGAGGAACCGCTCTCGAACAGCGCCTAAGTTCTGCTCGCTACCGAGTTCCTTTTGCATCGAAGTCACATCAGCCCAGATAAGGCCGCAGGGCACGATACGCTCGAAGTAGCCAAGGTCGGTGTTCACGTTAAGCGCCAGGCCATGGTAGGTGATGGCGCGGCGCACGGCGACGCCGATAGCGGTGATCTTTCTAGCTTCGATCCAAATCCCCGTGTGCGGCGGGCGGCGCGTCGTGGCGACGCCAAAATCCGCCAATGTGTCAATCGCGCTCTGTTCCAAATTTCTCACGTAGCGGTGCACGTCTTTGCGCAGCTTCGAGCGCAGATCGATGATCGGATAAACCACTAACTGTCCGGGTCCATGGTAAGTGACATCGCCACCACGACTGGTGCGATAAACCGGCACGTCTTGCGCGCATCGGACATTAAGTTCGTTGCCACCACGCCCGAGCGTGTAGACATGGGGATGCTCGAGGAAGAGCAGAATGTCGCTTGAAGCCTCCCGGTGCTTGAGCTCGACAAGCCGCTCTTGCAAGCAGAGCGCGGCGGGGAATTCGAGCGTGCCTAGATCTTTGAACAACAGAGTCGACATTGGTTTACACTTTTATCGTCCCTTATAGGGGGTTTCAAGTTGATTGGACCTACTGCGGGTTTGACACCACAAAGCATCGACAGCTACAGTCGGCGGAAATTCACAGCGGGAATCATTCATGGCGCAAACAGCGGTAAATCCACCTTGGTTTGTTCGTAAAGATCTCGACGGTTTTTTCGGCCTGATGATCGACAATCTCATTCAATTGATTTTGATCGTCGGTTTGTGCCGCGAGCTGATTCAACTGCCCGATAGTTACATCTTCGGCAAGATTCTTCCCGGCGCAGCGATCTCGATTCTCGTCGGTAACTTCTTTTACGCTTGGCAGGCCCGCCGCCTGGCGCGCGAGACTGGACGGGATGATGTCACGGCGTTGCCTTATGGCATCAATACCGTGAGCCTTTTTGCATTTGTTTTTTTCATCATGCTGCCGATCGTGCAGGAAACCAAAGATCCGGTGTGGGCGTGGAAGGTTGGCCTGGTCGCCTGCTTTCTCAACGGTGTGATCGAAATCTTCGGCGCGTTTGTCGCCGAGGCGGTGCGCCGAGTCACGCCGCGAGCGGCGCTCTTGTCGGCGCTATCCGGCATCGCGATTACTTTCATCGCCATGGATTTTACTTTCAAGATTTTCGCTCAGCCGTTGGTTGCGCTGGTGCCGATGGCGCTGATTTTCGTCGCTTACTTTTCCCATCAGAAATTGCCGCTCGGTCTGCCCGGCGGCATGGTCGCCATCGCGGTCGGCACGATCTTGGGTTGGACACTGGGCACGATGGACGGCAAGGCGCTGTCGGTCCATTGGTCGTTGTCGCTGCCGGCGTTCACCGGCGATTCACTCTGGGAAGCGCTCACCCATCCGGCGTTCTTGAATTATTTCTCGGTGATTTTCCCCATGGGGATATTCAACGTTGTCGGTTCGCTGCAGAATATCGAGAGCGCCGAGGCGGCGGGCGATCGCTTCAAGACTTTTCCCTCGCTCATGGCCAACGGTATCGGTTCCGTCGTCGCGGCGCTTTTCGGCAGTGTGTTTCCGACGACCATCTATATCGGTCATCCCGGTTGGAAACGGCTCGGCGCGCGCTCGGGCTATTCCGCGCTCAACGGCGTGTTTATCAGTTTTCTCTGCCTCACCGGTACGATTCAGGCTGTGCTCGGGCTAATCCCGCTCGAGGCCGGCATCGGTATTCTCCTTTACATCGGCATCATCATCGTCGCTCAGTCGTTTCAGGAAACACCGAAAGAGCATGCGCCGGCGGTGGCGCTGGGCATCGTTCCAGCGCTGGCAGGCTGGGGCTTGATGATGATCGAGACCGGTCTGCGGGCGGCGGACAAATCTTTGTTCGCAGTCGGATTGGGCAAGTTTAGTCACGAAAGTGTCGCGATTCATGGCATGATCTCCCTCGAGCGCGGATTTATTTTTACCTCGATGATTCTTGCCGCCATCGGCGTGGCGTTGATCGAGAGAAAATTCGCCACCGCCGGCGCGTGGTCGCTTGCGGCCGCGGTACTGTCCGCACTCGGCATCATTCACGCCTATGATCTCACCGCGAGCGGGATTACCAGCCGATTCGGCCTCATGGCCGCGCCGGAGTTTTTTGCCGCCTACTTGCTGCTCGCGCTACTCTTCTTTTCCATCGGTTGGATCGCCAAGAAAGATTCGGCCTAGTGCCGGTGATCCCGGATTCCGTGGTTGCAATTTAAACAGCGAGCGAGGCGCACGCCATTATTTCAACTGCGGAATCCGGATGATAAGGGTTCCACGGCGTAACGACTACGCCAGAGAGTCTGAGCGTGCGGGATATTCCCTGCTATTGACGTGCGTGACTTGCCATCGGCCGTCGCCGTTACAGTGTAGCCGGCTAACGCCGCACGGGTCGAGGTGAAACTTGCGATAGTCGTTTAGGTGAGTGCCGGTAATCTTGCAGACGACACCGACGATGGGAAAGTTATGACTGACCACGACGATATTCTCGCTTGAACCGTGGCGCGTGACGATGTCATTCAAACCGATCCAGGCGCGCTCGGCGACATCGATCAATCTTTCGCCGCCTGGGACCTGCAGTTCCGCCGGCTCGGTACGCCAACGCGTTAAAAATTCGCCGAAGTTCGCTTTGATCTCGCTAAAAGTAAGTCCTTCGAGCTTGCCGTGATCGAGCTCGCGAATGCGCTCTTCGATAATCACCGGCAGATGATGCGCCTGGCCGATCGCTTCCGCGGTGCGCCGGGCGCGCTTCAAGTCGCTGGCATAGATCGCGCCGATGTTCTCGCCGCGCAAGTGCACGGCGAGATCTTCAGCTTGGCGCACGCCGACGGCGCTCAGATCGCGATCCGACGAGCCTTGGCAGCGGTGCTCCAAGTTCCAGTCGGTGGCGCCGTGGCGCACTAAGACAATCTGCACGCGAGCGTCCTGCGCCGAAACATCAGATCGCCTCGAGAAAGGCGTTATTGACTTTGATGTTGGCTTTGGCTTTGAGGCTCTCCAAAAACTTAACTAGCGCGCGCTGGCGATTTTCCGCCAGCGTTTGTTTTTTGAGATTGTCCTTCTCCCGTTCGAATGCTTCCATGTCGGCGGGTTGACTGTCCTTGAACGCAAGCACGTAGGCTGCGTCTTTTTGCGTATAGAGTTTATCGGCCAACGGCTTCTGCGCAGAGAGCGGCAACCCGCCGGTTCTCAGGTCGGGAAGTTCGCCGATTTTCGGCAACTCCGGTGCGTTGCGCTGAAACCACCCGGTCTCTTCCAATTTCACGTTGTTGGCGCCGGCGAGCTTACCGATGTCCTTTTCCTTCTTGAGCTGCTCGATCAAGCTGTTGCCCTTTTGTAGCGCCAATTCGTAGGCTTTGGACTCTTTGAGACCCTTTTCGATTTGACCTCTGACGTTTTCGAGCGGTGGAACATTGGGCTCCTTACGCTCTTTGACGCGTAAAAGATAATAGCTGGCAGAGCCGGTGATAATCGAACTGACATCTTTAGCGCCCAAGCTAAAAGCGCTTTTGTAAAACTCTTGATTGGCGCCGACCTCTGGAATGGCCTCACCATTGGCGAACCATGGGGTTACGTTAATACTTGCGCCGCTTTCCTGGGCAAGCTTGGCGAAGTCTGTTCCCGATAGCGCTTTTTCACGGTCGCGCTCGGCGATCTTACCGGCTTCACGTTTGGCTTTTTCGGTTTTAAGTGTCTTGGTAATGTCAGCCGTCGCTTCTTTCAACGACGGAGCTTTCTCCGCTTTGGTATCTTCGATCTTGACGATCTGATAGCCCATCGGCGTTTCAATTACTTCACTGACCTGACCTTTCTCAAGTTGGAAGATCGGCGCCAGCTGCGGCGGGAGTTGCCCCTGCGTCATCCAACCCAGATCGCCGCCTTTGGCGGCGCTGGGATCGTCGGATTCCCGCTTGGCGAGCTGCGCGAAATCTTTGCCGCCGCGCGCTTCTTTGACCAGGGCGCCGGCGCGCTCGCGCACCGCCTGCTTTTGTTTCTCGTCCGCTTCCGCTTTCACGCGTAGGGAAATGTAACGGACTTTGATCTCTTTGGGCTTACGAAATTTGTCATTTTGATTGGCTTGATAATAATCTTCTACTTCTTTGTCGGAAACCTGAGCCGCGGTTGCGTACTTGTCGAAGGGATAGGATAGATATTCGACTTGCAGTTTAAGCGGTTCTTTGAGCGACTCCTTGTTCCGCTCATAGAATTTCTTGACGTCTTCTTCGTTGAGTTTGACCTCGGCAATAAAATCGCCGAGCGCCAGCTTGATAAACTGAAGATTGATTTTTCCCTGTTCGAGACGGTAACGCTCCCGTACTTCGGTGTCGCTCACTTGCACCGAATCGACGATGACGCTAGAGAGACGATTAAGCGTCAATTGCTCGCGTTGTTCTTCTTCGAACTGCGCCGGGAACAATCGGTTGGCTTTGAGAATTTGCAGGTATTGCTCTTTGTTAAACCGACCGGCGATTTGAAACTCCGGCGCTTTCGCCAGATGATTGACGACATCGTCGTCACTAGCGGTTAATCCTAGGTTTCGTGCTTCCTGTAGGATCAGCTTCTTCTGAATCAGTTCTTCGATCAAGTTGCCTTTGATGTTAAGCCCCTTGATCATGTCTTCGGTAAGCTGACCCTTAAGCATCTGCCGATAGCGCTCCACGGCGCGTTGATAGTTCAGGGTGAATTCACGCTGGCTGATGATTTCGCCATTGACCTCTGCTACTTCCAATGATGACTTGTCGCCGATTTTGTTACTGCCACCGTAAAACAAGGCGAAAACTACGATAATCAGGCCAAGAAAAAAAACGATGATCCAATTTCTTTTGCGCTTACGTAAAAAATCGAGCATGGAGCAAGGAACCTTTCGATCAAATGAGGTAAGGGAAGTCCACCCATGATAGAAAATGGGCCTCATCAATGCAACCGTTCGCGGATCCGCTAAAACGAGATTTCTCCAATTTTTTCATTAACTTGCTTGGCTGCAGCAAATCTGTTATTTTCGCCCTGCTGGAGTCTTTCTGTTTCGCGCATAAGAAGGAGTTTGCTGATGTTTGATGCCCTCTTTGGCATCTTTTCCAACGATCTTGCAATCGATCTTGGAACCGCCAACACACTGATCTACGTCAAAAACCAAGGGATCGTCTGCAACGAACCTTCCGTGGTGGCAGTGCAGCAACGCAATGAGCGCGGCGGTAAAAAAGTGCTCGCGGTCGGCGCCGAAGCGAAACGTATGTTGGGACGCACGCCTGGCAGCATCGTCGCCATCCGGCCTCTCAAAGACGGCGTGATCGCCGACTTTGAAATCACCGAAGCGATGCTTCGTTACTTTATTCAAAAAGTTCATAACCGGCGTACCTTGGTGCGGCCGCGGATTATCGTCGGCGTGCCGTTCGGTATTACCGAAGTCGAGAAACGCGCGGTGCGCGAGTCGGCGGAATCCGCCGGCGCGCGCGAAGTCTATTTAATCGAAGAGCCCATGGCCGCGGCGATCGGTGCCGGACTGCCGATCACCGAGCCCACCGGCAATATGATCGTCGACATCGGCGGCGGCACGACCGAAGTCGCGGTGATTTCGCTTTCCGGAATTGTTTTCTCTCGCTCGGTGCGGGTTGGCGGCGACAAGATGGACGAAGCGATCGCCCAGTTTATCAAACGAAAGTACAATTTGTTGGTCGGTGAACGAACCGCTGAGTTAATCAAAATTACCATCGGGTCGGCCTATCCTGGCGATGAAGTCCAAACGATGGAGATCAAAGGGCGCGACTTGGTCGCCGGCGTACCGAAAACCGTTGTTATCACCGACGAGGAAATTCGCGATTCCTTACTGGAACCGATCAATCAAATCGTCGAAGCGGTCAGGCTGTCGCTCGAACGGACGCCGCCGGAGTTGGCTTCCGACATCGTCGACCGCGGAATTGTCTTGGCGGGCGGCGGCTCGCTCCTGCGCAATCTCGATATTCTCCTGCGCGAAGAAACTGGGTTGCCGGTCATGATGGCGGACGACCCGCTGACCGCGGTGGTGATGGGTGCCGGCAAGGCGTTGGATGAAATATCGCTGCTCAGGGAGGTCGCGGTTCATTAGGCTCAAGGGCTCACACCTCCCGACTGTCCGAGGCGAACTAGCCGGCCATGCTCGCTTTTCTGCGCAAGAATCAGATTCCCGTTAGCGCTTGTTTCTGCGTTTTATTGTCTCTTTACATTCTTACCGTCTCGGCGCGCGGTCAATTAACCAACGAACCGGTGGGCGTGGTGTTGATGTGGCTCATGCGGCCGCTGCAGATCGCCGCGCAATCGACTTCCGGTTGGCTGATCGGTATTCAAGAGAATTATCTGACCATGTCGGGCTTTAAATCGGAAAACGAGCGGCTGCGCAAACGCATTCAATCCCTCGAGGTCGAGCGGCAAAAATTTTTGGAGGCCCAAGCGACCCATCGCAAACTGCAGGAGTTGTTGGACTTTCGCACGCAGCTGCCGGCGAAAGCGCTCACCGCATCGATCATCGCCGACAGCGCCAGCAGTTGGTTTCAAGGCTGCGTGCTCGATAAGGGAAGCGCCGACGGCGTGCACAAAGACATGGCGGTGGTGACGCCATTAGGTGTCGTCGGCAAAGTCGTTTCCACCAGCACGCGTAGCGCGAAAGTGATTCTCCTCACCGATGCCAACAGCGGCATCGATGTGGTGATTCAACGCACCCGCAGCCGCGGCATTGTATCGGGGTCGCTCGAGAACGGCTTGGTCTTGAAGTACATGAAACGGAGCGAAGACATTCAAGTCGGCGACCGGCTGATCACCTCTGGCTTAGACGGCGTCTTCCCCAAAGGCCTTATGGTCGGGACGGTGACTCATGTGAACAAGCAGAATCTCGGCCTGTTTCAGTTCGTCGAGGTCTTGCCGGCCGTGCAACCGTCGCGCGTCGAAGAAGTCTTAGTCGTTGCCATCGGCGCCGACAGCGGCCCAGCGAAGAATTAACCCTCTGGTTGGACAAGACCCGGCGATGAAACTTTCCTTGATGTTTTTTACCATCGGTATTTTCTTGGTTATCTTGCAGACCACCGTGCAACGTCTCTTGCCGATCGGGCCGATCGTGCCGGATCTCATTTTGATTCTCTGCGTCTACTGGGGGCTGCATCATCCCACCGTCGGCGCTGCTGTGGGCTCCTTTCTCTTAGGCTATTCGGTTGATATTATTTCAAGCCGGCTCCTCGGCATTAACGCTTTCGCCATGTCGCTAGTCTTTATCGCCGCTTATCTCGGCTCGCGTTCGATCTGGCTGCATCATCCGATCGTCAGTTCGATCATCGTTTTGTTGGCCGCGCTGGTCAAAGGCCTAGGCTTAGTTTTGGTTTGGCTTTTGTTTTTGAGCACTGAAGGCTTTTGGAAAGGCGCGGCCCAGTATATCGTCACGGAGGCGCTCATCGCCGCTGTACTTGCGCCGTTCATGTTTGGCGTGTTGCGGCGCGCGGAAAGTTCTCTGGAAAAACTTCAGCCGGCGGCGCAATAAACCCGATGGCTACGCTTGGTGAAATCAATAAACAGGACGGCGCACCGGAACTTCGCCGGCGTTCGGTGTGGCTATTCGCGATTCTGATATTTGCCTTTCTCAGCCTTTCGCTGCGAATGATTTTTCTCCAAGTAATTCACGGCGAGCGTTATACCTTTCTGTCGGAAAATAACCGTGTCCGCCTCAAACGCGTGCCGGGGACGCGTGGCATGGTGCTCGACCGCCACGGCGAGTTATTGGTCGATAGCCGGCCGTCTTTCGATTTATTCTTCGTGCCGGAAGATAGCACCGCGCCAGAAAAGACCCTCAGCTCCTTGGCGCGCTATCTCAAGTGGGATGAAAGCGAACTCTTAAAAACCTATGAGGACAACAAAAGCCGGGCGGCGTTCGATGAGATTACTCTGGGCCGCGATGTCGAGTGGTCGACCATCGTCGCGGTGGAAACTCATCAGCTCGATTTACCCGGCATCACATTACGAGCGCGGCCGCGGCGTAACTACGTCGACGGCCAAGCGGCGGCCCATGTGCTCGGCTATCTCGGCGAGATCAATCAAAAGCAGCTCAAAACATTCAAAGAAGAGGGTTACGCCATCGGCGATGAAATCGGCCAATACGGACTGGAGCGAAAATGGGAATATGTGCTACGCGGCCAAAGTGGTGGCCAGCAAGTCGAAGTCGACGCGCTCGGACGGCGCGTGCGCGTGCTGCACGAAGTCAGCGACGTGCCAGGTTATACCGTTCATCTAACTCTTGATCGGCAACTACAACAGACCGCCTACGAGGCTCTCAAGGGTAAGGAAGGCACCATCGTCGCCATCGATATTCATAGCGGCGCGATTCTCGCCCTCGCCAGCACGCCGGCCTTCGATCCCAATGTTTTCGCCCGCGGTATTAAGGGCGGCGAGTGGAATGCGCTGGCCACCGATAAGCTCAGGCCGCTCAACAATCGCGCCACCCAGGGACAGTTTCCGCCGGGATCGACATTCAAAATAGTCATGGCCATCGCCGGCCTCGAAGAAGGTGTGATCAATCCCGACGCGCATATTTCCGATCCCGGTTTTTTTTCCTTCGGCAATCGGAACTTCCGCGACTGGAAACTAGGCGGCCATGGCTCGGTCAATCTGCACCATGCGATCGTCATTTCCTGCGATACCTATTTCTATCAACTCGGTCCGAAGCTCGGTGTCGACCGCATCGCCAAGTGGTCGCGCGCCTTCGGTCTGGGCGAAAAATCCGGCATCGCTCTCGATGATGAACGGGGCGGCACGATTCCCGACACGGCGTGGAAAATGAAAAGATTTCGCCAACCCTGGTACCCAGGCGAAACGGTTTCCGTGGCCATCGGCCAAGGCTACGTCACGGTGACGCCATTGCAGATGGCGAACATGATGGCGACCGTGGCTAACGGCGGCAAACTTTTTCGTCCTCGCATCGTCAGCAAAGTCGAATCGGTGGACGGCACTTCGGTGCGCGAGTATGGGCCGGAGCTGATCCGCACCATCGAAATCAAGCCAGACACGTTAACCCGGGTGCGCAGCGCGCTCGCCGACGTGGTCAAAGGCGGCACCGGCGGTATGGCGCGCTCTCCGATCGTCGACATCGCCGGCAAAACCGGCACGGCGCAGGTGGTCGAGATGAAGGGCGCGTACGTGAAAAGCGAACAGCTGGCTTATTTCAGCCGCGATCATGCCTGGTTCGTCGCCTATGCGCCGGTGCAAAATCCCCAAGTTGCCATCGCCGTGCTCGTCGAACATGGCGGTCATGGCGGCGATGCCGCGGCGCCGATGGCTAAGAAGGTCTTTGAAAAGTTCGTCGAGCAGGCGAAGCAAAAAACTGAAAAGCAGCAAGTCCGCCTAGACGGAGAAACTCGTGCAGATTGACCGGCGTCTGATTTCTCATCTCGATTGGACCCTACTCTTGCTGCCGCTGGTGATCGTCGCCATCGGCATCGTAACGATTTACAGCGCCAACTATGACATGGCCGAAGGTCACGCCGGCGCGCTACCGATGCGCCAGGCGACTTGGCTGGGACTTGGATTGATCGCCATGTTGGGCGCCATGAGTTTCGACTATCACTATATCGATAGACTAGCTTATCCGTTTTATGGCGCCATGCTGATCTTGTTGATTCTTGTCATCATTATCGGCCATTCCGGCGGCGGCTCGCAGCGTTGGATTAATCTCGGTTTCTTTCGCCTGCAACCGTCTGAGCCGGCCAAACTTGCCATCGTGCTGCTGATGGCGAAATATTTTCAAACCGACGAGCCGCCCAGAGGTTACTACCTGCGCGACCTGTGGGTGCCCTTCGCGTTGGTCCTACCGTTGGTGCTTCTGACGCTGATCCAGCCCGATCTCGGCACGGCAATTATTCTCGGCGTGGTTTTCATCAGCATGGTCTTGATGGGTGGATTGCGGCTGCGTTCGTTTGCTTACCTAGTCGCCGCGGGGCTGGCATTTCTGCCGATCGCTTGGCAGTTCCTCAAAAACTATCAGCGCAACCGCATTCTGACCTTTCTCGATCCCGATCGCGACCCGCTCGGCGCCGGCTATCATGTCATTCAATCGCAGATCGCCATCGGGTCGGGCAAGATTTTTGGCAAAGGGTTCATGCACGGGACGCAGAATCGGCTCAATTTTCTGCCGGAGCAGCATACCGATTTTATCTTCGCGGTGTTTTCCGAAGAGTGGGGATTGGTCGGCTGCGCCGTTTTACTGCTGCTCTACTTTGTCTTGATCGCTTACTGTATCCGCTTGGTGCAACGGGCTAAGGATCGCTTTGGCGCGCTGTTGGTGTTCGGCATGATTGCGATTATTTTCTGGCATGTGGTGATCAACGTCGCCATGGTGTCCGGTGTTATGCCGGTGGTCGGGGTGCCGCTGCCGATGGTGAGCTATGGCGGCTCGGCGCTGGCTTCGATGATGTTCGCGGTCGGCGTCATGATGAATGTCAGTATGCGCCGGTATATTTTTTGACGGGACGCAGTGATGGAATGTTGGAGTAATGGGGTGCGACTCTGAAACCCATTACTCCAGTTTCTCCAGATGGTTTACTGCAGGGCTTTGTTGATGGCGGCGACCAACTTTGCTTTCGGCACGGCGCCGACGATTTGCTCTTTGACGGCGCCGCCTTTGAGGATGATCAGATTCGGAATGCCACGGATGCCATAGCGCGATGCCGTGGCCGGATGGTCATCGACATTGAGTTTGGTGACTTTCAATTTGCCATCGTACTCGCCGGCGATCTCTTCGACGATCGGCGCGATCGCTTTACACGGGCCGCACCAAGGCGCCCAGAAGTCCACTAGCACCGGAACCGCCGAATTGATCACTTCGGCTTCGAAATTATTATCGCCCACTTCGGTTATCTTGGCCATTTTGTCTCCTCACAATGCGGTTAGAAATTTACTAAGCGTGCGGACGCCGAAACCGGTGCCGCCTTTAGGACAAAGTGCGGTGTCGCTTTCAGCGAAGGCCGGACCGGCGATGTCCAAATGCGCCCAAGCAATATCGCCGACGAACTCTTGCAGGATCAACGCCGCGGTGATCGCGCCGCCATGAGCGCCGCCGATATTTTTCATATCGGCGACACTGCTCTTGATCAGCTCCTTGTATTCCTTGACCAACGGCAGCTGCCAGAGTTTCTCGCCGGCTTCCTGGCCGCTCCGCATGAGGTTGTCGGCGAGCGGCTGGTTGTTACTGAAAATTCCCCCGACCTGGGTGCCCAGCGCGGTCATGCAAGCGCCCGTCAAGGTCGCCAGATTGACCATATAGTCTGGTTTCTGCTCGGCGGCTAACGCCAGCGCGTCAGCCAGGATCAAACGGCCTTCAGCGTCGGTATTCAGCACTTCAATGGTTTTGCCGTTGCGATAGCGAATCACGTCGCCCGGCTTTTGCGCGTTGTGTCCGGGTAGATTATCCGTTGTCGGTACGTAGCCGGTGACCTCGATGTCGAGGGCGAGCTTGGGCAGACAACTCATGGTGGCGATCACGGCGGCGCCGCCGGCCATGTCGAGCTTCATGGTTTCCATCGATTTGGCGGGCTTGAGCGACAAGCCGCCGGAGTCGAAGGTGATGCCCTTACCGATGAGCGCGACTTTCTTTCTCGCTTTGCGCGCCGGCTGGTAATGAATTCTAATAAAGCGCGGTTCTTCCAAGCTGCCGCGGTTCACCGCCAACAACCCAGCGAGCTTCATCGCCTCGATTTTTCTCTTATTCCACACTTCCACCGTAAGGCCGCGGCCGCGGCAATGAGCTTTCGCTTGGGCGCCGAGAAAGCGCGCGGTGGCGACGGAAGGCGACTCGTTGACCAGATCGCGGGCGAGAAAGATGGCTGGCATGATCGCTCGCGCGGTATCGACCGATTTTTGCATCGCCGCGGTTTTCTTGAGACCGGTGCGAAATAAGGTAAGTGTTTTCAGTTCCGCCGGCGCTCGTGAGGTCGAGCGGTATTTGTTGAATTGATAGCTTGCCAGCAGTGCGCCTTCGACCAGCGCGCCCGCGGCGTTGTCAGGATCGTTGTCCGGCGCGAACAAGATTGCGATCTCGCCGGCGCCGATCGCGGCGGCTTCCTTGCGCGCCCGCGCGCCAGTTTTGCGCCAGATATCGCAGGTCATGTCCGCGGCGCCAACGCCGATCAATAAAATTTGTGCCGCGGGGAGCATTCCCAGCGTGGCCATCAGCAGCGTTGCGCCTTCGGCGCCGGTGAACTTACTTTGCTCGATGCGTCCGCGCAGATGGCCTTTGAGTCGGCGGTCCAAAGCTCGCAGCGCCGGATCATCCATTTTCTTTTCCCGCACGGGGAGCACCAGCAGGTCGCTCTTGATGCGCTCGACGTTGGTGTCACGAAAGCTGGCATTCATGGTTATCTTGCTCTGCCTGGTCAGTCTTTGCGCCGGATCAAGTTCATGAATTCATTTCGAGTCTCGGTGCGAGTGCGAAATGCGCCGAGCAAACTGCTGGTGATGACATACGAATTTTGTTTTTCGACGCCGCGCATGCGCATGCATAGATGCTCGGCTTCCAAGACCACGGCGACGCCAAGGGCGTCAAGTTTTTCCATGATCGTGGTCGCGATCTGATTGGTCATGCGCTCCTGCACTTGCAGGCGGCGCGCGAAGACGTCGACGAGGCGGGCGAGTTTTGAGATGCCGACAATCTTGTGATGCGGAATATAAGCGACATGGGCCTTGCCGAAAAAAGGCAGCAGATGGTGTTCGCAAAGCGAATAAAAATCGATGTCTCTCTGGACGATCATTTCTTCGTAGTCTTCAGTAAACAGCGCATCGTTGATGACTTTCGCCGGGTCCATATCGTAGCCGCGGGTTAAAAAGGTCAGGGATTGAGCGACTCGAGAAGGAGTTTTTAGCAGTCCCTCGCGTTCGGGATCTTCACCGATAGCCTTCAGTATTTGCCGGATCTGTTCTTCCATCAATGCTCCATCAATCGGCCAACAACGCAGCTCGCGCGACGGCAACAAAGTTTTAGAAAACTAACATTTAGCCACAGGACGGTCAAACCAGGTCGGTTAAAGCTTCTGCAGCAACCAATTGGGCGTGAAGCGCAGCACGTAGATATTCAGGAAGGTCATGTAGTCGGTAATCAGTAAGACGCCGACGATGATCAGGAGCGCACCGCCGATGACGTGAATGGCTTGAATATAACCGCGTAGGCTTTGCGAGAATTGCACAAACGAATTAATCGCCAGCGCGCTCAAGAAAAACGGCAGAGCGAGGCCCGCGGCATAGCTCATGAGCAAAAACGTGCCGCGGCCGACTTCGCCAGCGGTGCTGGCCAGCGCTAAAGTCGCGCCGAGGATCGGTCCAACGCAGGGAGTCCACGCGACAGCGAACGTGATGCCGACTAAGACGGAGCCGAGATAGCCGGCGGGCTTATCCTTGAGATTGAACTGGAGATACTGATCGAGCGCGGCGATCTTAAAGGCGCCCACGAGGTAAAGGCCGACAAGGAGTATGAAAATGCCGCCGCCGATGCGAATGATATTTCGATAACTTAAAAAGAGGCTGCCGAGAAAGCTCGCCGAGGCACCGAGGGAAACGAAGACAAGGGAAAATCCCAAGATAAATGCCAGCGAATTTAGCACGACGCGGCCACGCACTTGCGTTCGCGCCTGATCGCTACGCATCTCTTCGAGGGAAACCCCCGAAACGAATGATAGATAGGAGGGAATCAGCGGCAAGACGCAGGGAGAAAGAAAGGAAAAAATACCGGCGGCAAAGGCAACGAATACGTTTACATCGGTCATCGTTTACCGTCGACCAGATCTCTGATCAATTTTCTCGCACCGTTGCCGTACCATTCGGCCGGCCCCCAACCGCGAGCAAGGCCTTCGCCCTTGGGACCGATGATGTAGGTAGCGGGCAGTCCCCAGGCACCGTACTCCTGACCGACTTTTGCGTCAGGATCGAGAGCGATCGGGTAGGTGATCTTGAGCTCTTTAGCGAAGTCGACGGCATCTTGTTTGCGGTCTTTGACGGCCACCGCGAGGATAACGAAGTTTTTGTCTTTAAATTCCTGATAGAGTTTTTCCATCGCCGGCATTTCTTCGCGACAGGGCACGCACCAGCTCGCCCAGAAGTTGAGCAGGACGATCTTACCGCGGAAATCCTTGAGCGAAAGTTTTTTACCGTCCGGCGTGGCGAGATTGATCTCCGGTGTCGGAGCGACTTCTTTCATCGCCTGAAGAATCGGTACGGCTTTGTAATCAACCTTCGACTGCGTCAACGCCGGCGCCGGCTTCAGCGATACCACGCTCAAGGTCACCAGAATCAACGCCAGCGAGTGACGGTGAAACAATACATTCACGGCAATAACTCTAACCATTTGATTGGAGCGACGCAATACTAAGTCTTCCCGAGCCGACCCGAGCGCTCACCCACAGCTGGACACTGAACGGATGTTGCGTCAGGAGCGAAAGTGCAGCGAAGTCAATGACTCAAAAGTGAAGCGGACGCGGCAGAAACACAGAGCCCTTCAAGCTGACGCTTGAAGGGCTCTGTGTATTAGGCAACCAGAACAGTTACCTTGTCGCCTGAGAGTAAGGAGGGTTTAAAACACCACCACAACCCCACATCTAGTAGATAGTTACTTTTTCTTTTTGGCTTTCTTCTTGGCTTTTTTCTTAGCAGCCATAAGAGCACCTCCTTTTAAAATTCCACGGGCGGGCTTTTACTTGACAGGCAGTAAAGTATGACTCAGGCGGAGACGATTTACTTCTGGAACCCTCCCATATTTTGTAGCTGGATCGATTATTAAGGCACAACAAATGGTATGTCAAGAAAAAAATATCATTTTAGAAATTATTTTACTCACGCTAAGTAAAACTCAATAGGTTGAATCGAAGCTCAAGCAAAGAGTTGTAGGGATAACAAACGCAAAGACCATTTATCAGGACGTTTTATTACTGCTCAGTTCTCTAAAATTGACGACGAGGTGGTGTTGATGATCTGGATGCGCTTGAATTTCTCCGTGCCCAGTGAATTTTCCCACTGAAAATCGCACGGACGACGGGATTGCTGCGGTCTGCAACTGTCGTCACGATTATGACAAGGGTTGATAACGAGATTCGGACGAGATCGCCGAGAACGCAGCGAACGGTTGTCAATTCATCAAACCGAGATAACGCCAGTATGGAATCGCGGCAACGAGCGCGGCGATGTAGGCTACGGCATAAATGGGATTTACCCGGCACATGAGCGGGTAAAAAAATCCTTTGCCGTCGGTGGTGGAGTAGGCGAGCATGTGCCAGTCGACCTGGTAGGGAAAAAACCAAACTTCCGAGGCGATGAGAATGATCATGGCGATAATCCATGGATTCATACCAACGTCGATCGACAACGGCAGCAACGCGACGCAGAGCGTGACCACGGCCAGGAAGCTGGTGAAAACTAATTTCAGCGCATAGGTCAACAGCGCGATGATGATGAAAAACCATGCCGGGGTGTCCATGAACGGCAGAATCAACGGTGAAATCACGTCGACCAGCCACTGATCGATCTTTGCCGCTTTCAACAGCGTCGGGATGCTTAGAGTCACGCCCATGTGAATTAGTAATTCCCAGTCGATGCCCTTGCGCATCATACTCCAGTCAAGAATGCCGGTGTTGACCAAAACCGAAAACGCGATGATGGCGATCCAGGCGCTGTCGATGCCGTGATGCGCTGTCGTGAGCCAGCCACCCACCGTGAAACAAAGGACCGCGAGGCTAATCCATTCTTTAGACGAGAGCGGCCCCAAAATTTCTAATTGCGTCTGCACCATGGTGTAGGAAATCTTCGGTTGCGATTCGGGCCGAAAGAGAATGATCGAGCTCCCTAGGATGATAACGATGACCACCAGCGTCGGCGGCAGCGCGGCGAGAAACCAATAGCCCCAGGTAAACTGCTCCCGCACATCTGTCGGCAGCAGACCCCAAGCGATCAAGCTCGTCGTCGAGCCGGTCAGAAACAAAAAACCGAGCTGCCCCAAGCCGAGAAAACTCGCCGTGAATAGCCCGGTGGACGCCTTTGACGGCGTCTTGTAACCCAAGCTCTCGGAAAGATTAATCAGCATCTGGCTGGTGATGACCGTGCGGGCGGTCTGCTGCGGAATCAGTGCCATGACGACGACACCCATGATACCCGTGGCGATGATCTGCCAGTAAAAGCTCAGCGGAAACAGGCGCACCAAGTGGAGTGACAACCGGTAAAATAAACCCGAGCCGGTGATTGCCGCACCGAGGCCCAAGACACCAAGCGTCATAAACCATGTCGTGCTGGCGAACCCGCCCATGACCGTTTGCGCCGATTCCAAATTGGTAAGGACAATGATCATCGCGAACATCAACGCGACGCCGTAATCCGGCAGCGAACGAAAGACCCAAAAAGTTAAGGTTGCCGTAATCAATCCGAGCAATTTCGTCGCCGCCGTATCGAGGCCGATGTCGGGCTGTCCGAACCAGAGATAACTGCCTGCCGCGAGTCCGGCCAGCGCGCCGAACCATTTTGACAGCGCCGACGAGCGCAGCGCAGCGATGGTTGTTCGCAAACGGTTGGCCGATCGGTCGGCGCGCTGCTGCTCATGCGCCGTCGCATCCGTCGGCTGCAGCCGCGGTATATCCGTTGGAACTTCAGAGAAATCTCCTGTCATGGCGTTATCTTGGTCCAACACGTTGAGTGCGGCGCGTAATTGATGGATGGCTTGGGCGTATTCTTTTCGCTGCGCCAAAGTTTCCGCCATGCGCCGATAGCCGACAATGGTATCCATGCCCATTGCTCCCGCGGTCTTTTGCGTCAACAACTGATGATAGGTTCGATAGGCGCCGGCGATATCGCCGAGCTGGATCAAGACGTTGCTTTTCAAGTTGACCAAGCGGGGGCTGCTCAAGAGTTGCTCTTGGGGAACGCTCTCCAGCGTGTTCTTTACCAACAGCGGCGCGTCGGCAAGCAGGTGCTCACCTTGCGCGGTCAATTGACGGGTCACGGTCGACCAATCTTGGCCGTGCACGGCGTGATGCAACGCTTGCGGCCAATCGCCGAGAGCTTCGTAGCGCTCGGCAAAATCGGCATGGAGCCGCTGCATCGCTTCGGCGCCGTCGATGGAATTTAGTTTTTCGCGCAAGAAATCCTTAAAGAAGCTATGCAGCTCGTACTTGCCGTCACCGAGATGGCGAATCAGCGGAAACTGACTATTGCCAAGATCGGTAATCAATTGAGTCAGCCCGTCGGTGCGAAAGAGTCGATCGAAATTCTGCGCATCGATGGCGCCGAGCAGTGAGGCGTGGCGGAAAAATTGCCGTTCGCCGGGCGTGCGCGAGCCGTAAAACTCCTCGGCGAGAGAATTAAAAGCTTCCCGTCCGGTTGAATATTGCCGGTCGACGTAGGAGAGCCGTTTGCTAAGGGTCGCGCAGAACTGGAGCAGCCAAGTGGGATGTTTATCGATCAGTTCATCCCAAGCTTCGCGGCTGAGCCGCCACAGTGTGGTTTCTTTCACCGTGTTAATGGTCGCCGAACGGGGCTCGCCGGAAAGCAGTGCCATCTCGCCAAACCAATCCTTGGCGCCGAGAATGGCGACGACCTCGGCGTTGCCCGCGCCGCTTTCGACGACCACTTGCACCGCGCCGGATTGAATCAAGTAAAAGGCGTCGCCGTGATCGCCCTGACTAAAAATCGTCGCGCCGGTGCTAAAAGTAATCTCTTCCATCTTACCCAGCACCTTGGCGACATCCTCGCGCGACAGTGCGGAGAAGATCGGAATGCTGCGGATGAGGTCGGCTTGGGGTTCCATGGGTAAAATTTCGCTTCAGTTAGGAGTCTGTAATTTCCGCATGCGACGTCGCTGTACTGCGACCACGATCAAAGACCAAGATCGATTGCGCGTCTATTGCGTCATGTGTGGGTTAGCGTCCGACATTATACCAGCTAACGAATGATCTTGTTCGCTTGCTTCAGCAGATCTTTGGGCAGTTGCAAACCAATGTAGGTGGCGGCCCGGTAGTTCAACGTCAGATCGAATTGGGTCGCGCGCAGGATCGGCAGCGTCGATGGCGCTTTGCCTTTGATGATCTGATCGATGCTCTGGCCGGCCAAGCGGCCCATTTCGAAATAACTCGGGCCATAAGCCGCGGTCGCGCCGCCGATCGCCCACGACTCTTCGTTAAACATCGTCGGAATCTTCTTCTGCCGCGCCGTGGCAAAAACAAACTCCGCTTCGTTCTCGATTAGATCGTCGGTGATCTGAAAAATCGCCGCCCGAGGTTCAGCGCGCAAATTGCCCAAAGTCGTCTTCAACTCATCGGTCGACTTTATCGCCTGGGCGTCAAGCGCCAGGTCCAACTTTTTCGCCGCCGCTATGACCAGAGCAACGTTTTTTCGGGAGAAATTGTTGTTGGCGTCATAGAACACATAAATTTTCGTCAGCGCGGGCAAAATTTGTTTGAATAACGCCAGCCGCTTCTCAGTGGTCTCCGCCGCGTAGGCGGCCACGCCGGTGAGATTTTCCGCCGCGGTGCCCGAGCCAACCATCAGGCGTGCGGTCTGGGGATCGCCGGGATGCACAAACACCACAGGTATATCGCGGGTCGCCGCGGTGGCGGCTAAAGTTGCCCGCGTGCCGGCGGTGAAAATCACCGCGACTTTTTTTACCGCCAGTTCCTTGGCCGCCCCTTGCAGGGCGCTACGGTCGCCCCTGGCATCGTGGATTTCAAACTTGATGTTATTGCGCTCGCGGTAGCCGAGTCGGGAAAGCTCAGCGCTCACGCCTTTGAAAGCCTGGGACTGCGCCCGGCCCATCTCCTGCACCAAGATGGCCACGCGGAGAATCGGCGTCTGGGCTCGCGCCGTCGCGGCGATGAGGAAGAGAAAAGTTGCCAGAAAAAATTTCACGATAGACTCAAAGCTCTGCCCATGCGGTTGCTACAATTTTAGCTCGCGCTGCTCGCGCGCGGTGATTGTTGATGGGAAGAGGCTCTTGGCACGCTGCTCGATTTTGCCCATGGCGCGGTCGTCGTGAAGCGGCTCATGGTGAAATAACACGAGCCGCTTGACGTCGGCTTTTTGGGCCACGGCGGTGGCCATTTCGATGGTGCTGTGGCCCCAACCTTTTTTTGGTTTCGAAGTCGAAACGTACTCGTCTTGCAGATACTGCGCGTCGTGAATCAGCAGGTCGGCACCGCGGGCGAATTCAATCACGTCGGGATAGCCGCCTTCCTGCTCTTCGATGTCGGTGGCGTAGACCACGCTCTTGCCATGATAGTTGACCCGGTAAAGCATCACGCCGAAGCGCGGGTGGGCGGGGCTCTTATGGGCGACGACCGTGAGCTCACTGGCGCCAGGTTGCGCCGGCGTGGAATGCTTTTCGACGAAGGGTCGTTTGCCGGGCCCACGAAAACGAATCGATTCACCGCCGATCAGCGAGTGGACTTCCTTTTTCCCTTTAAGCTCATCGAAGGATACCGGGAACAGGTCGCTGTGCGTCAACTGTTGCAAGCTTCGGCTTAGCGCCCGATGGGAGTTGCCCGGACCGTAGATGAATGAACGGGCGTCAGACGTGAGCAACGGTTCAAAAAAACATAGTCCCATCACATGGTCGATATGGGTGTGGCTCAAGAACACGTAGGCGGCCGGACGCGCGCTTGCGCCATTACAGATCTCCTTGCCCAGCGCAATGATCCCGGTGCCGGCGTCGAAGATGAGACGTTGGCCGCCAGCCGTAACCTCCACACAAGACGTGTTGCCGCCAAAGGCGCGGCTGCTCCGGTCAGTGGTCGGATAACTGCCGCGCACGCCCCAAAAACGCACGCGGATGGACTTATCGACCGGTGTGGCTTCGCGCTGCTTCATGGTTCGGTAGGGCTACTATAGCGCAAACTTTTCATCTTGGGCAGACTTTCCAGCGGGCTTTCAAGCGCTATCGACGACCAAGAAAACTCACCGTTGAGGCGCTGAGAACGCAAGAAAGAAAATTTGAAATATCTCCGCGACCTTTGTGCCCGCTGTGAAGAAACTTATCGCTTCGGTGATCACTTCGGCTTGACTATATTGAACGCCACCACGGCGCGGTTGATGCCCTTCAGTTGAAGTTCGGGCAACGCTTCGGCTTCAAATTGTTCCTCAATTTTAGCCATGGTTTTTTGGTCCGCGAGTATCTGGCCGCCGCGCGCTTCGGCGCAAAGGCGCGCCGCCAGATTGGGCAGATTGCCCACCGTGCCATAATCCATCCTGCCTTCAAAGCCAACCGTGCCTAGGGTAGCGTAGCCGGCGGCAAGACCGACGCCGAGGTCGAGATCGAAACCTTTTTTCAACCAAGCCGTGCGCAGCTCTTTGACTCGATCGCGCATTTCGAGCGCCATGTCGACGGCTTTTTGCACATGATTTTGGCAGCGGATCGGGTCGTTGAAAATGACAACAATACCATCGCCCATGAAGCGCTCCAACGTGGCCTCGAATTTAAAAATCAACTTGCCCATCTCGGCATGATAGTCGCGCAGAAAATCCATCACCTCTTCGGGCTCGGCGCTGTCGGAAAATGCGGTGAAGCCGCGTAGATCGAGAAACACGATGGTGATTTCCCGTCGGTGAGTCTTAAAGAGATTCTCTTCATCAGCCAATATGGTTTCAGCGATCTGCGGCGAGAGATAACGTTTGAGCCGGTTCATGCGCTCAAGCTCGCCGACTTGCTGCTGGACTTTCTCGGCCAGCGTGCGGTTCCATTCATCGAGCTGGTCATGTAGTTCTTTGATGCGTAGCATCGCGCGCACCCGCGCCAGGAGCTCAAAAGAATCGAACGGCTTGGTGACGTAATCGTCGGCGCCGGCGTCGAGCCCGGCGATTTTATCTTCCTGGGTCGCCTTGGCGGTCAAGAGAATCACCGGGATCATTTTGTGCTTTTCGTTTGCGCGCAACTGCTTGACGACCTGCAACCCGCTCATTTTCGGCATCATGTAGTCGAGCAAGATCAAGTCCGGGCCGAAGCTCTCGATCTTCGCCAGCGCATCGACGCCATCAACGGCGCGCTCGATGATATACTCGTACTCCATCAATTCCTGCTCTAAAACATCGAGATTGAACGGTTCATCGTCGACGATCAAGATTTTGTTCGGCATAGGTCACCTAGGATCATTGAGAATATTCGATTCTGGGTTGTCGAAACAGGAACTGGAAAATTGAGCCCGAAAAATGATTTTCATTTCGTTGCAAAAATCGGGCATCGAAAATCCCAGTTTAACCGATGAAGCGCTTGATTTTTTGTATCAGCGCTTCGTCGTCGATGGGCTTGGATAGGTAATCGTCGCAGCCGGCTTTGCGCGCATCTATCTCGTCACCGACCATGGCGTGGGAGGTGACGGCGATGATCGGGATATTTTTAAGCGCGTCGTTCGCCTTGATCGTGCGCGTCGCTTCCCAGCCGTCCATGATCGGCATGCCCAAGTCCATGAGGATCAGGTCGGGTTTGTGCTCTTCGGCCATGCGCACGCCGTCAGCACCGTCGACCGCTTGCAAGATCGTGTAGTCTTCCTCCAAGAGCTGCACCAGCAAGTCGCGATTCCAGTCGGTGTCGTCGACGACGAGTATGGTTTTTTTCGCCATAGTTTTTCCTTTCAGCGGCGGGGTTAAGGATAACCGCCAACCCCTTGCCGTTCACCTTTTGCGGATTACGCTCCCGGTCTCAGCTCCATCGGCAGAGTGATGGTGAACTTGGAGCCTTGGCCGACTTGGCTTTCGACGACGATGTCGCCGCCCATTAGATTGATAAATTTTTTCACGATGGCCAGTCCCAAGCCGGTGCCGCCGTATTTGCGCGTGCTCGACATGTCGGCTTGGCGGAACTCGTCGAAGATGTATTGCAAGGCTTCTTGCTTCATGCCGATGCCGGTATCGGAAACCGTGAGCTTCAACAGCCCGTCGTCACGCCAGGCGGCGACTTTGATCTCACCTCGCTCGGTAAACTTCGCCGCGTTACTGAGCAGATTGAGCACCGACTGTTTCAACTTGTCGCGATCGGTTTTGAGCGGCGGAATATCCGGCGCGATTTCAGTCAGCAGTGTTACCCGGCCAGTTTTCAAAAGCGGTTCCACCGTGGTGGTGGCGACGCGGAGAATGTCGTCGAGCTTGAACGTTTCGACGTATGCTTCCATGCGGCCGGACTCGATCTTGGCGAGATCGAGCAGCTCGTTGATCAAGGCCAGCAGATGCTCGGAGCTGATCAAAACTTTTTGCAGGTTTTCTTTCTGCAAGGTTTCGAGCTTGCCTTCACTGCGGCGCAGCACGATCCGAGTAAAGCCGATGATAGAATTTAACGGCGTACGCAGCTCGTGGCTGACGTTGGCGAGGAACTGCGACTTGTGCTTGCTCGCCATTTCCAACTGGAGATTTTTTTCTTCCAACTCGCGGAACAAGCGGACGTTCTCGATGGCGATGACCGCCTGGTCGGCGAAGGTCCGCAGCAGGGCGATTTGGCTCTCGGTGAATGCCCGGACTTCGCGACGGTAGACCGCGATGACGCCGACCAAAGTGTTTTCCTTAAGCATGGGGACGGCGAGAACGGTTTTTATTCCCTCCGCGCGGTACTCTTCCGGGGGTTGCCATTCCGGATCGACACTCACATCGGGAATATGGATGACCTTCCGCTCCAAACCGACGCGGCCGATTGCCGTGGTTCGTTGCGGCGGAAAGGTTCGATCTGCCAATGTCATGAGCTGCGGCGAAGGATTGTGGGCCGCTGCCAGACTAAATAGCGCGCCGTCAAATCTAAAAATGACCCCGTAGTCGGAGCTGCCGAGCCGCGCTGCGTTGGCGAGAATAGATTCGAAAACCGGTTTCAAATCCCTCGGTGAGCTGCTGATGACACCTAATACTTGGCTGGTTGCGGTTTGTTGCTCCAGCGCTTCGGTGATTTCGCGATTTCTGGATTCAAGTTCTTGGAACAAGCGCACGTTTTCGATCGCAATCACCGCCTGGTCGGCGAAGGTTTTTAGTAGGGCGATCTGCTTTTCGCTGAAAGGCCTGACGTCGCGACGGTGAATGGTTATTGCGCCGATGAGCGTATTCTCCCGGAGCAACGGCACCGCTAAGACGCTGCGCAGGCCTTCCTTGCGGTAGGCTTCGGGAAGCTCGCACTCGGGATCGGCGAGCACGTCAGCGATGTGCACCGGCTGGTGTTCCAAGCCGACGCGCCGCAAGGCGCTCTGTCGTCCGGGTTTGATCGGACTGCTGGTCAAATGCGCCAGTAGTTCCGGCGTAACGTTTGCGGTTGCGGCAAGATGAAAGACTGCGCCGTCGAAGCGGAAGATCGCTCCGTAGTGGGATTCACAGATCCGCAAAGCATCGGTTAGGATCGTATCGAAGACGGGTTGAACGTCGGTCGGCGAGCTGCTGATCACGCGCAACACCTCGCTGGTGGCCGTCTGCTGGGCGAGAGATTCCGTCAATTCTTGGGTGCGGTCTTCGACTTTTTGCTCCAGGTTCGAATAGGACTCTTCGAGCTGCGCGGTCATTTTATTAAACTCATCGGCCAGTACTTCGATCTCGTCGCCGGTCTTGAGCTCCAGGCGATGACTCAGTTCGCCGGCGCCGATGCGCTCGACGCCTTGGCGCAAGATACCCACGGGACGGATGACGCGGCGCGCCAAGAACAAGCTCGCGATCAACGCCAAGCCGAGACCCAGCAGGAGTAGTGTCGCCGTGCGCACGATCGAGGCATAAACCGGCTCGTAGGCTTCCTCCACCGGCCGCTCGATGATGATCGCCCAATCGAAGCCGGGAATGATCGCCGACGCGCTCAAAACCTTTTTGCCCTGAATATTCGGTGTGACCAGGGCCCGTTGCTGTTGTTGTGTCGTGCCGGTTGTGCCGAAGGCCACTTGAGTCGATTCCAGCTGCAAGACGTTTTTTCGCTGCAACACCAGACTGATGTCCGGATGAGCGATGAGCTCGCCGCTCTTGCTGATGACGTAGGCATAGCCGGCTTTGCCGATGGTTAGATTATTGACCACGTCGCCGATGTACTTGAGATTGACCTCGGCCTGGAGCACGCCGATCACGTCGCCGGCGAAGCGTTCAATCGGCACGGCGACCGTCATGTAAGGTTCCGAGCCGCGCACGAAATAGGCTTGGCCGAAAAAAGATTTACCGCCCTTGGCGGTTTGAAAAGCGCCGGCGCTGGCAGCTTCTTTTTTCGCGTCGGGCAGCACGGTACGCAGACGCGAGGCCTGGACCTGGATGGCGCCGTCGCGGTCGAGCGCCACGGCCTCGGTAATCGCCGGCGCGATTAATAAGAGCTTTTCCAGTTCAAAACGGAACTCGTCGGTCAATCCTTTCGGTGCGATCTCGCGGCTGCGCGTCGCGCCTTTGAGCGTGTTGTGGATCTCATGCACAAACCGCTCGATTTTAATCGCCGCGCCGGTGGCGACTTCGCGCTGCACGTCGGCCAAGTGCTCCTGGCTCTCCTGGAAGCTGTAGTAGATTTCGATGGCGCCGCTGGCGATCAGGCCACCGCCGACGAGCAGCACCGAGATCAAAAAGTACTCGCGCATCAACCGGCCGCGCGCGCGCCCGCCGCCGAAATAGCGAATCAAAGGCATGTCACGAAGGTTCATGTTTCGTTTACTCGCCGCGTTAAGTCCGTCATTCCCGCATGCTTTAAGTGGTGCTTCGACTGGGCGCGCCACCGGCGAAACCGGAACTAGAAAACATACGGGAGCGGTACTTTCTAAACAAACCTCGTTGCCGACTTTTGTGTCCGACCCTGCAAGGCTTTCGCATCCATCTCATGACCGACAAATAAACGGCCGTTCCTGAAGGCTCGTTGTGATAGCTTCTGCGTGTACATATCTCAGAAAGATGTTTCCTACTATCCCCCTCATAAAGGGCTGAGGAATGAGTGGGCGTTTTTAGCTCTCCAACTCGTTACTATCATCTGATGACCCGTCCGCTCGCACCAGCACATTTGTCGGGATCGTCCGACGATGAGGTTTTTGCCGGGCATCACAGCGCTTGGAGATTTTAGATTTTTGCTAATCAGAACCGACGACTCTCGCGCTCACTCAGTCGCTGTACAGATGGTGATCGCGCAGATGGCGGCGATGCGCTTGTTGGCGCGCGACTTCGTCTTTGCCCAAGGGATCGTAATCGCAGGGCGCGTAGATGTCGACGATATCGCCGCTGCCGGCGTCTTTGAGCATGGGCCGATCGCTGTAGAGCGTGTCCTCGCGGATCGCCGGGAACTTGAGGTGGCAAAACTTGCCAGTCGCGTCTGGAGTTTTGCTGATGCCGCTTTCGGCACTCCATGCCGCGCCGGCAAGAACCAATCCGGCTCCAGTAACAAACAGGATTGTCCTGAGACTTCGCCTAGGCGTCACGGCTGATTCCTTGCTGGGTCAGTTCACTCGCAAGATTCATCGCATCTATACTATGGCGAGTCGGCAGTCGGCAATCGCTCAATCGGCGGCGCACTTGCCGCACTGAAACCTTGTGCGTAGAGGTGGAAAAATTGACAAGGAGGTTCGACGGTGAACCAAACCTGGCTCGTGCCAGCTTTCTTCTTTGCGCTCTTTCTGCTGATTCTTTACGGCGCGTTTCTGATTCTGAGCCCGTTTTTACCCGTGATCACGTGGGCGGTGATTTTGGCGATCCTCGTCTATCCACTCTATACCTGGCTGACCAAGCTCCTACGCGGGCGCGCGACGCTGGCGGCGCTTTTATCGTCATTGCCTTGATCGAGCTGTTAGTCGTGGTCCCCGGCGTCGAGCTGGCGCGGTTTTGGCTGATGAAGCGGTAGAATCGGTGCAGTCGGTGCGCGCGCTTGTGAGCGGTGAAGGTTTGGCGCAGTGGCTGGCCACGCCGTGGGTGAGCCAGGTTATCGGCTGGTGGGATATGGTGTCGTTCCGGTCGGTGGATTTCAAATCAATTGGAAAGAGTTAATCGTGCAAGCGGCGCAAGCTTCGTCATCTGTTCTCGTGGCGCAAGTGAAAGGCTTGGCGCAAAACGTTCTCCTCTTCACCGTTAACTTCGTCATCGTATTGGTCACGTTGTTTTTCGCGATGGCGCTGAATTCACCGCCCGGCTGCGCCGGCTCTTGCCGATGGAACGTGAACATCAAGAAGGGTTATTTCAAAATATCGTCAATGCCGTGACCGCGGTCGTGCATCGCTGCTTGCTGGTGGCTAGGGTCCTGGGACTTCTCGCGGGATTGGCTTTTTGGTTGACCGGGGTGCCTTACTCGGCGCTCTGGGGCGTGGTGACGGCGTTCGCCGCGCTGATCCCCCTGGGCAGAACCACGCTCGTGACCGTTCCAGCCTGCCTCTAGCTGTTCTTGCAAGGCAACAACGTCAGGGGCATTATCTTGCTCGCCTGGTGCTTGGGTGTGGTGGTGACGATCGATAACGTTCTGAAGCCAATCTTTATCGGTTCAAGAATGCAAATGCTGACGATTTTTCTGCTGTTCGGCATCCTCGGCGGCTTGGCGGTGTTCGGCGCGCTCGGATTGATCTTGGGTCCCGTTTGGTTCGCTTTACTTGCCGCGCTGATCGATCTCTACGACGAAGAATATCGCTTGAGTCGGAAAGAATAACCGCTGCATTGCCAATCGGCGCCGGCTCGGCTATGAAAACTAAGAGTTTTACTCGGGAGGACACTCTATGGCCGATGACATGCAAGTGAAACGCGAGATCGTTCTCGAGGCCGATGCCGAGACCTTGGAACGCATGCGCAAGGAAGGGCATGCGCGCGGTTTCACCGTCTATTGCGATGAAGGCGAACGAATCGGCGGCGATAATACCGCACCGCCGCCGTTGGCTTATTTCGGCTTGTCTGTGGGGTTTTGACTGCTGACGCAGATTTCCCGGTACGGCGAAATGCTCAAAACTCATATCGACCACGCCAAGGTTTACGTTGCGGCGCGTTTCAAGAACGAAGGCTCGGTGCTGCGCGAAACGGTGCAAGCGGAGGGCTTAGGCGTCGAGACGCGCTGCGAGATCACTTCGAAGGAAGCGCCGGAAAAAATTGCCAAGGTCGTGCGCAACGCCGAAGCAGGCTGCTACGTGATCCAAACCATCCGCCGGCCGACCGAAGTTAAGAGCGAATACACACTCAACGGCGCCGCCTTCGATCCCGGCTCGTTCAACCAATAGTCGACTATGAAACCGAGGGATGTATCGATGACGACCGATAAAGAATTTTTCAATGTGAAGTATAAAGAAGGTTCGCTCGATCCGAAGACGGCGCAGCTCATTTTCTTTGCGGTCTGTATCTCGATCGGCCACGAAGAAGGCGCCATGCTGCATTTGAAAAAAGCCCGTGAATGCGGCGCGTCGGAGGACGAGATCACCGAAGCGACGGTATACGCGATGCGGCCGGCGGCGGCGAAAGTGCGTAATCTCGCCAAGACGATTATCGCCAAATAATCGGCTCCCAAACGTTCCAGCCGTTCAAATAGTTCAAACGATATCGGACAGGTGGCGGACATATGAATCAGTGGATGATCGACGTTAACGAGGAAAATTTTGAATCGGCGGTGCTGGCGCGTTCGATGGAAGTGCCGGTGCTGGTGGATTTTTGGGCGGAGTGGTGCGGCCCGTGTAAAGTGCTCGGGCCGGTGCTGGAAAAATTGGCCGATGAGTACGGCGGTCAATTTATTCTCGCCAAGGTCAACGTCGATGAAAATCAGCAGCTCGCCGGGGCTTTTGGCATTCAGGGTATTCCCGCGGTAAAGCTGTTTCGCGACGGCGACCTGGCGTCGGAGTTTACCGGCGCCTTGCCGGAACCGATGCTGCGCGAGTTTCTCGCTAAGTTCCTGCCAAGCGCGGCCGATAAGGCAGCTCAAGCGGCCGCCGAGCTTGAAGCGGAAGGAAAAGCCGACGACGCCAAGGCGGCTTATCAAGCGATCTTGGCGGGCGATCCGGATCACGCCCAAGCGCTCCTCGGTTTGAGCCGGTTGGCGATGAGCGCGGGTGACAACGACGCGGCGCGGAACTATCTCGATCAGATCTCAATCGTCGCTGATGAACGTAAGGAAGCGGACCGCTTGCTGGCGCGCCTTGATCTCCAGTCTAGCGGTGCGCAGAACGAGGCGGCGCTGCGGGAAAAGATCGCCGCCAATCCGTCTGATCTGGAAGCGCGTTTTGACTTGGCGCAGTCGCTCGCCGCCGTGGAAAACTACGAAGCGGCGCTAATCGAGTTTCTCGCCATCGTCAAAGCCGACCGCACGTTCAAAGACGACGGCGCGCGCAAAGCGATGGTGCAAATCTTCGAAGTGCTCGGCTCAGAGCATCCGCTCACCGACAAGTATCGCTCAGAGTTGGCAGTGGTGCTGTTCCGCTAGGGCGATCGTCACAACCTACGCCGCAGAGGCGCCGAGGGCGCGGAGTCATCAGTGTTTGTTAAAAAATCTCCGAACTCGCTTGCCCTGTTTTTTCTTGCCAAGATCGCGTCGTTCATATAATACCTTCGCCATACGAGCGGTTCGCTGTGACGCTAATGTTTGTGACTAAACAGACGCGCAGGCTCGCCTTCGTTTCTACGATTGCGATTCTCCTTTTTGACATCCTTCTGGGATCCCAAGCGATGGGACAGACGCGCGGCGGAGTGGAAATAAAGACGATCACTTTAGGAATCGTCGCGGCAAAAAATCAGAAAGAGATCGAGGAACATTTTCGCGAATTTGTCCGCTACGTGGCAACAAAGCTATCCTCTATGTCGGCGATCGAGGGAAAGATCGCGATGGCTCCGACCGATGCTCGGCTCGCCCGCCTTCTTACCGAGAGGAAGGCCGACTTTTACATGGAGAGTCCCTATCCGACCTATTTGATCAACAGCGTATATGGAGCCGGAAAACTGCTCCTCAGACGTTGGAAGGGAGGCATGGCCGACTACCACGCCCTGATTTTCACGACAAGAAACGGCGAAACAAAGCGCCTGGAAGACCTGCGGGGAAAGCTCATCGCCTTTGAAGATCCCGGATCGACTTCAGGCTATTTTCTCCCGAAGTTCTTCCTTTCGAGGCGGGGATTCAAGCTTTCACAAAAGAGCCAAGTCGGAGCTAACGTTGCCGCGGGGGAAATCGGTTACATTTTTGCCTATTCACAGGACAAGCTGGTCGACTGGGTGTTAACAAAACAGGTGGCCGCCGGAGCCTTTAGTAACGACGACCATGCCACGCTTGACGAGAGAAAAAAGTCGGACTTAACCATCTTGGCGGAGACGGACAGCCTGCCACGCCATGTTGTCTCCGTCCGAAGGGATTTGGCGCCGACGTTGGTTACCCGCCTTGAAAAGATCCTGCTGTCAATGCATCAGGACGCCGAGGGCCGGTCGATATTGCAAAGAACCGGTGAAACGACAAAATTCGAGACCCTACCGGGAGGGGAGTTGGCGATGCGCCAACGACTGCTGGAGGTCTTTTACTTTTCTGAGAAAAAGTAGATCACCGCAACTCTTTGTCAGGGCTCTCGAAGGATGAACGGAGAATAGCTTTCACCATAGACTCGGAGAGCCAACAATCTTGGCGCCTGAGAAGGCATCATGAGCATGATCACTCTGGAGCAAGCCAATTGCATCATAACGGCGGTTTTCACCCGCGGCCGTGAGCTAGCCTGTCGGCCAATGAGCGTCATCGTCGTCGAGCCCGGCGCCAAGGTGAAAGCTTTTCAGAAAGAAGACGATTCGGCGATGATGCGCTTTGAGATGGCCTACGGCAAAGCGTATGCGGCGCTCGCTCTCGGCCGTTCCTCATCGCTGGTGCGCATGCGCACCGAAGAGCGGCCGCTGTTCATGCAGTATTTAATCCGCGCCTCGGACGATCAGATATTTCCCGAAGGCGGCGGCATGCTGATCCGCAATAATAACGGCGATGTGATCGGCGCCGTTGGCGTCACCGGCGACACCCAGGAACGCGATGAGGAACTTGCCGCCCACGGCATCCGCGCCGCTGGACTGATGACGGACGAGGACTGCGCGAATCTTGGCACGAAAGTGCGGTTGAAAAACTGAAGCAGGCAATAGGCAACAGGCATTAGGCAATAGTCAGAAAGAAATTATCAACTATTGCCAGTTGCCTAATGCCTATTGCCTGCTTTCACGCGATCCATTCCGAAACCGGCGCTTGGGCTTGTTCCAGCGGCTGGCAGACGATATCCACGAGGCTCGGTCCGCCGTGTCCAAGCGCTGCTTGCAGTGCTTTAGCCAATTCATTCGGTTCGGTTACGCGCCAGCTTTTGACGCCGAATGCTGCGGCCACGGCGGCGTGGTCGGTGACGGCGAAGTCTACCGCGAAGTATCGCTGGCCGTAGCCGGAGCGCTGGCCGGCTTTGATCCAACCGTAACTCGCGTTCGATATCACTAGGAAAGTGATCGGCAATCGGTAACGAGCCGCGGTCTCGAGCTCGCCACAGGTAAAACCGAAGCTGCCGTCGCCCATCACCCCAACGCATTTCACATTCGGTTGCGCGAAGTGCGCGCCCATGGCGGCGGCCATTGAGTAGCCAAGCGCGCCGTGGGCGCGGTTGGAAATAAATTTTCTGCCGTTGCCGCGTATCGGATAGTAGGCGGAGAAATACGGACATGGGGTGCCGGCGTCCGCGACCACGATGGCGTCGGCGTCGAGCCCTCGGCTTAGTTCGGATACGACCCGTTCGGGTTTGATCGGTGTTTCGTTGGACTCGGCGAGCGCTTGGAACTTTGCGAATTTCTGTTCCTTCGCCGTTTCAATTCGCGCCGCGTTGACGCAGCGTTTCACATCGGCAAGCGCTGCGTTGAGCATGCTTAAGGTGATCTTGGCGTCGCCGACCAGCGCCACGTCGGCCGGATAATTGGTGCCGGGAACTTTCGGGTCGACATCGATGTGAATGATTTTGCACTTACCCGCTAGCGGATGGCGCCAACGTTCGGTGGTCACCGAGCCGGCGCGGCAGCCGACGAAAACGATCAGGTCGGCCTCGTCGACGATGGCGCGTGTTTCAAGTGTACCGCCATTCGATCCGACTACGCCGACGGCTAGGGGATGTTGTTCGTCAATGGACCCTTTGCCGCTGATGGTCGTCGCCACCGGCGCCGAGAGCCGCTCGGCGATATCGAGCAATTCTTTCTGCGCCGCGGAAATCACTACGCCGCCGCCGCAGATGAAAACCGGATTGGCCGCTTCCCGTAGCAAACGGGCGGCGCCCTCAACGATAGCGGCGGCGGGCGACGCTCGTTCGGCTGGGTAGTGCGCGTATTGCAGATCGCCCCAAACATCCGATCGAGCAACCGAGCCGTTCTGCACATCGAATGGCAAGCTAATATGGGCCGCGCCGGGACGGCCGGTGGTGATTTGCCTGAATGCCGCGCGAAATGCATTCGGCAGCTCTTCGCTGCGATCGAGCACGCTATGCCATTTCGTCAGCGGGCTCATGAGCGCGCCGACATTCAATTCAGTCAAAGTATAGCGCCCGCGCGCGGCGACGGAGATATCGGAATTGATGCAGAGAAGCGGCACCGACGATTCGTTGGCTTCGGCAACGCCTGGAATGATGTAGGTGACGCCGCCGCCACTCGGACCTTCGCAGACGCCGACCTTGCCCGACGCGCGCGCGTAACCGTCCGCCATGTACGCCGCGGAGCGTTCGTCACGCGCAAGTATGTGGCGCATGCCATGGGGCAAGCGCGCCAGCGCATCGTAAAACGGCAGACTGGTGTCGCCGCACAGGCCGAAAATAATTTCGACGCCGTGCAGCCTGAGCATTTCCACTGCGGCTTCTGCGCCGGTAATTTTATCGGTGGTTTGATTCATGCAATTTCCTAGCCCGGATTATTCGCGGTTCAACTGCGATCGAGGCGCAACCCTTCCGGAGCGAAGGCAAAGCGTCTTTGCCTTGAAGACGCAAGCGGAGCAAGTTATCTCTGAGATTACCTGCGAGAAGTTCAAGCATCGTGCCGAGCGCCGAGAATACGATGAAACATTTGCGCTGCTGCCTTCGCTCCTCCAGGGTTGCACCTCGATCGACACAGTGTTGTGAGTTTCCCTCGTAGTGTGAATAATCCGGTCTAGCTAGTGTTGAAGGTACCAGGGTCGCGCGCGGCTCACAATGGTTTTTCCGCCGCGGTGCGGCGGCGTTATGCTAAAGTTCCGGACGGGAAGTAGATGGCGAATGTAACCTCCGAGCAAGAAGTCCAACGGTTGGCGCGGGCTTTGTATCACAAGGCGGCGCGGCAAAAGCCGGCGCTATTTGACGCCCAAGACTTGCTCGGCCGGATGATCGACTGGTCGTTGGACGATGAGTCGCTGCGCGTCGCGCTGTTCCGTTTCGTCGACGTGTTGCCGAGCCTGGAGTCATCGGCGGAGATCGGCCGCCATTTGGAAGAATACTTCTCGCGCGTCGATCATGCGCTGAGCGGGTTGGCGATCCTGGCGCAAGCGCTGCACGCGGGGACGCTGGTAGCGCCGGTGGTGCGGCGCAACGTGATTAAACTGGCGCGCCGTTTTATCGCCGAGGAAAGCGGCGAGCATTTGACCGCGGTTCTGTCCAGTCTCAGAAAAGAGCCGGCCGGATTTACGCTCGACGTGGTCGGCGAAGCGACGGTGAGCGATGCGGAAGCGGCGGCGATGCAGCGCCGTTATCTCGATCTGCTGCGCCGCCTGGCAGCTGCCAGTGCGAAATGGCCGGATTGCGCCCAGATCGACGTTTCATCCCACGGCAAAATTCCCCGGGTCAATCTTTCGGTAAAGTTATCGTCGCTGTGCGCTCGTTTCGATGCGCTCGATCCGAGTACGGAAATCATCGTGCGCGAGCGCTTGCGCGAGCTGTTTCGCGAAGCGGCTCGATTGCAAGCCGCGGTCACCGTCGACATGGAGCAGTACGCGTTTCGCGAATTGACGCTGGCGATTTTTCGCGCCGTGTTGTCAGAAGACGAGTTTCGCGAGCAGCCTTATGCGGCGATCGCGCTGCAAGCCTATTTGCGCGCTAGCGAGAATGACGTGAAAGAATTGATACGGTGGGCGCGCCGTCATACCCGGCGTGTCGGTGTGCGCTTGGTCAAGGGCGCGTATTGGGACAGTGAAATTGCCTGGGCCAAGCAGAAGAATTGGCCGATCCCGGTTTTCTTGGACAAAGCCGAAACCGATGCCAGCTATGAGCGGCTGAGCCGGATGTTGCTCGAAAGCCACGACGTGATCGACTCCGCGTTTGGCAGTCACAATCTGCGCAGCCTAGCCCACGCCATCGTCGCCGCCAAAGAAATCGGCGTGCCGATCAACGGCTATGAGATGCAAATGCTCTACGGCATGGCCGAGCCGGTGCGCCAGGCGATTATTCAAAACGGCCAGCGCGTGCGCGTCTATCTGCCGGCGGGCGAGTTGCTGCCGGGCATTTCCTATCTCATCCGCCGCTTGATGGAGAACACGTCGAACACGTCGTTCTTGCGCCAGACCTATGCGGAGAAGAAAGACGTTGAGAGTTTGATCAAAGCGCCGGCGCTGGCAAAGGCAGCGACGCAGCCTGTCGCTCATGCCGAATCACGGCGAGAATTTTGTAACCAAGCGCCGATCGATTTCTCGCGCGCGGAAAATCGTGTGCGCTTCGCTGAATCGCTTGCAGAAGTTCGTCGCGAATTCAGAAAACCGCGCAAGCCTGGCAGCGGCTCGTGGATCGAATCGGTGAATCCCGCCGATCCCAATGAGGTTATTGGCCGGGTGCGAACGGTGACCATCGAAGACGCTGAAAAGGCGATCGATAAAGCGGCGCGCTTTTTTCCAGAATGGCGCGACACGCCGGCACAAGAGCGCGCTCAGATTCTCTATCAAGCAGCCGAGATTATGCGCGAGCGGCGCTGGGATCTCGCCGCAAGAGAGGTTTTCGAAGTCGGCAAAGGTTGGCGCGAGGCGGACGCCGATGTTTGCGAAGCGATCGACTATCTCGACTACTATGGCCACGAGATGTTGCGCTTGGCCGAGCCGCGCGAGACGCAACAACTGCCGAGCGAAACCAATACCTATTTTTACCAGCCGCGCGGCGTTGCCGCGGTCATCGCGCCGTGGAATTTTCCCCTGGCGATTCTTACCGGCATGACTGCAGCGGCATTGGTTACCGGCAACTGCGTGTTGATGAAGCCGGCAGAGCAGTCGCCGCTGCTGGGCGTGCAGCTTCGCGAAATTCTCCATGAAGCGGGCTTGCCTGACGACGCGTGTCGGTTGCTCCAAGGCGGCGGCGAAATCGGCGGCCATCTGGCGCGCTCGCCCAAGATTCATCTCATTGCATTTACCGGCTCGCGCGAAGTGGGTTTGGAAATTCTGCGCGAAGCGTACGTGCATCGTCCCGGACAAGCGCATGTCAAACGCGTGGTCTGTGAGATGGGCGGCAAGAACGCGGTCATCGTCGACAACGACGCCGATCTGGACGAAGCGGTGGCGCATATTATCGATTCCGCCTTTGGCTATCAGGGGCAGAAATGCTCGGCGGCTTCGCGCGTCATACTACTCAGTGACGTCCATGATCGTTTTCTCAGCCGGCTGGTCGACGCTGTCAGCAGTCTCAAGATCGGTCCACCCGAAGATCCCCGCAACGCAATCGGCCCGGTGATTGATGCCGAGGCGCAGAAACGTATCGGCGAATATATTCAGCTCGGCAAGCAGGAAGCTAAGTGCGTGCTTGAAATGACCGCGCCTAAAGAAGGCTTTTTCGTCGGGCCGGCGATTTTTTGCGATGTTGCTTCGCGCTGCCGCATTGCCCAGGAAGAAATCTTTGGTCCAGTGCTGTCGGTGCTCAAGGCGAAAGATTTTGATCAGGCTTTGCAGATCGCCAACGATTCTCAGTTCGCGTTGACCGGCGGCATCTTCTCGCGGTCGCCGGCGCATATCGAACAAGCGCGCCAGGAATTTCGAGTCGGCAATCTTTACATCAACCGTGGCATCACCGGCGCCGTCGTCGAGCGCCAACCTTTCGGCGGGCTGAAACTCTCCGGCATCGGCTCAAAAGCCGGTGGCCCGGATTATCTCTTGCAGTTTCTCGAACCGCGGACAATTTCCGAAAACACGCTGCGCCACGGCTTTGCGCCGCCGGAGCGAGGAAAAAAGTAGCCCGTTCAAATCGTTCAATTCGTTCAAAAAGTTCAATCGCTCGGATGAATAACCAAACCAGTGAGCACAAGGTCGGCTTGTTAGTGAATTCTACTTATGCGCCGCCCTGGTGGTTGCCGGGGGGACATTTGCAAACCATCTACGCGCGCTCGCTGGCGAGAAATTACCAGGTGAACTACCGCCGCGCGCGCTGGGAGACGCCGGACGGCGATTTCATCGATCTGGATTGGACGGAAGCGGCCGCCACGGATAACAAGTTGCTCGTTGTGTTTCACGGCCTCGAAGGCTGCTCGCGCAGCCATTACGCGTTGAGCTTGATGTCCATGGCGCAGCAGCTAGGCTGGCGCGGCGTGGTGCCGCACTTTCGCGGTTGCGGCGGCGAATTGAATCGACTGCCGCGGGCCTATCATTCCGGGGATTCAGCAGAGATCGACTGGATTTTGCGCCGGCTGAAAAATGAGTTTTCTAAAAGCGATATCTGCGTGGTCGCTGTCTCACTCGGCGGCAACATGTTCTTGAAATGGCTCGGCGAGGCCGGCAGCGGCGCGGACGCGGTCATTTACCGCGCGGTCGCAGTTTCGGCGCCAGTGGATTTGCCCGCCGCGGCGAGCGTGTTGGATTTCGGCCATTGCAGAGCGATCTACACCCGACGCTTTCTCCGCTCGCTGAGGGAGAAAATGCTGGCTAAAATTTCTCAGCATGGCCTCGACATCGATCCTGCAGCGATGCGCGATTGCTCGACCTTCCGGCAGTTCGACGACCTCTACACCGCGCCCATGCACGGTTTCAAAGATGCCGATGACTACTGGACAAGAGCGAGCAGCAAGCCATGGCTCAAGCAAATTCAAATTCCGACGCTGTTGATCAACGCCCGCAACGATCCTTTATTTCCGGCGGCGGCGCTGCCGACGGACGCGGAAGTTTCTGCTTCAGTTACATTGGAATTCCCTGATTCAGGCGGCCATGTGGGCTTCGTTGCGGGAGCATTTCCGGGATCACTTGATTGGGTGCCGCAGCGAATCGCTGATTTTTTCGCCGCTTCGAGTAACAGGGATGAGGGCTGAACTATTTTACGGTGTGAACATTTCGTTAACCGATGAGAACGTCGCACCTGGCTGCGGGCCGCCGGAGATGACGTAGATCGAGTTGCCGATGACGGCGGCGCCGAGGCCGTGGCGGGCGGTGGGCATGGGCGACCAGCGTTGCCATTTATTATTGGCCGGATCGTAGGACTCGACGTTGGCATGGGTGCGGCGGCCGTACTCGCCGCCAAAGACGAATATCTTTCCGGCCAGCGTTGCCGCGACGATGCCGCTGCGCACGGTGGGGATCGGCGAGCGGACGCGCCAGCGGTCGCTCGCAGGATCGTATTCCTCGTTGTCGCCGATGCTGCGGTTGTGATTGCCGTTGATGCGGCCGGCGATGGCATAAAGTTTTCCGTTGAGGACGCCGACGGCGTGATGATCGCGTGGCGTCATGATCGGAGCGTGCTTGGTCCAGAGATCTTTCGCGGGATCGAAAGCTTCGTTGGCCGCGGTGTTTCTGCTGGTGGTCGTGACGCCGCCGACGGCGAATATTTTTCCGCCGATCACTCCGCTTGCCAGAGCGCCTCTTGGTGTCGGCATGACTTTTTTCACCGTCCAGCGATCCGCACTGAGATCGTATTCGTAAACCGTATCGACCGGACCGACACCGGAAATGTAGCCGCCGATGACATAAATTTTTCCATTGACCACGGCGGCGCCGACGTGATGCAGCGGTTTGGGCAACGCCGCCCGAGCACGCCAATTGTCTTTGGTCGGATCGTATTCCTCGACGAGTTGACCGCTTTTATCATAGCCACCGATCACGAAGATTTTGCCGCCCACTTCCACCGCGGCAACTTCGGTGCGGGCGGAAGGCATCGGCGCGCGGCTTTGCCATTTTCCTGGCATTTCGGCGCGCGCGTTTGGAATCATGAAACTAAGCAGCAATAGACAGGCGGCACGTAGGCGAACCATGCGCATGATTCCTATTTGATTCGACTTCGACGCTAATGAAATTTTATGACGGATAAGGATTGGCCAACGCATGCTGCTCCATCAGCGCTTGGAGATCGACCATGGTGAAGGCGCAGTATTTCGGATCGTAGCCGAGTTTTTTTGCGGTTCTCCCCTGTTCCAAGATGCGCTGCAGAATCATGCGATTGAGCGGGCCGTGGCCCATGCGATCTTCATGTTGGATCAAGTCGGCTTCGGCGTGGGCGGTGAAATAAATCGCCTGGCGTTTGCTCATGCGGTAATGGGTGACCAGAGCCTCGGCCCATTGCTTAGACCAGTGGCCGAGGGTCTCTTCGTAAACATGGGCGCCCCAGAGTTCGATGATCGAGCCGTCTTGAAAGACGCGCCGACAAAAGTCGCTGATGGCGCGGCCGGCGGCGGACGCCGGCTGTTCGAAAACTTCCTCTTTTGACAGACCGATCGCTTGCGCCGTTTCGAGCAAGATTAGAATATGCCCCGGTGGTTTGGGCGAGATCAGTTCCTCGGCGACTTTGTCGCAGAGCGGCGCGAGTAGATCGAAGTTGTCGACGAAAAACGGCAAATGGACGTAATAGGAAACCGCATTGAGGGCGACGACTTCGATGGAGAAAAGCCCCCAGTCTTTGAAAAACCTGCGCAGGCAGGGAAGCGGCAGAGTACCTTCACGCAGCCGAGTCATGAACTCGCCGTGGTTGATGGTCTTGTCCCAGTGGGTGTGGACGTCCTTATAGAGGTTGTCGACGACTGTCTTGGCTTGCGCGGGTTCCATTGGCGATGGTTGTGAAATGGCTCGGCTCGGCGCTTTTTACAAGCTTTTACCGCGGTCGGATTTCTTGTATTGTTAAAACCTAAATGAAACCTGGAGTCAATCACCGAGCGTTGTGTTGAAGCGAGGAAATTATGCAAACCTTGAAGCCGGAAGAATTTCTCAATCAATTAGTCGCGACCCGCGAAGGATTCTGGGAAAAAATGAATGCCGAACGCAAAAGCTACGGCGCTGAGAAACCGTTGAGCGCAGCCGTGGTTTTGCGCCGGCTTCAGTTCGGTGTGGTAATGGAGCGCAAAGCGGCGGAAGTGACCGCGCCATGGGTGGGCAAGATTCCCGATCTCGATCTGCAACAACCGATGTCCGAGTACGTCGTCAACGAACTCAAGCACACCGCCATCCTGCGCAAACGCATCGCCGAACTCAACGGCGATCCCGATGCGTTGTGGAACAGCCCTCTTAAGGAGCTGAAAGAACTGTGGGATTTTCACTCGTCGCTGGGATCGCTGTGCGAGTTGATCGCCAGCGTGCAATTCGGTCATGAAGAGTTTTTTCCGCGCACGTCAAAATCGTTCATCGAGCGGGTGACGCCGATCGATCCGACAACGGCGTCGATTTATCGCGATACGCTACTTGCCGACGAAGAAGGACATGAATGGATCGCGCCGGAAATTCTCCGGCGTTACGCCACCGATGCCGAGTCACAGCAAAAATGTCTGGCGGCTTTGAAGCAAGGCTGCGAGCTCTTTGGCCGAGCGATTCAAAGCTTCAATCAAAGCATGCCGGGATAAGAAAAATGGTGTGATGGAGTCCTGGAGAGTTGCGCGTTTGGGTCTGGATTCGATGGCCCGAATTGCAGACCGCCGGTAGAAATATCAACGTTTTCTCGTTCAGTGTTTCGGTTCGATGCGCTTGCCGTAGGTTACTTCGCCTTTGTCGATACGCAGAGAAAAGCCGCAGTCGGGATTAGTACAAGCCCATGCTTTGTACGTTACCGAGGCGCCCTCCTGGCCGTAATCTGACAGGGGAATAAGAATACCATTGTTGCATTTCTGACATTTCGGCAGATCCATCTCCACTCCTCCTTTCAACACACCCGAACCCCGCGCAACGCACCACTTACAGTTAGAAATTTTATAGTATCGAGATGGGGTAAATCAAGCTGGGTTTGCTGTTGGTCGCTGACAAGCCGATCACCAAGCAGGTTGCGGGTACCAAAAAAAAGGACAATCGAGCTTGTCGAGTGCCCCTGGGAAAAAACGGAAGTCGACGGATTACTTGTTTTTCCTACCCATATTCACCCGTCTTTTCTTCCATCTTGGCTTTCGCCATGTCAGCCATCTCGTCAACCGCCTTCTTGGTAGGCTTTTTGGACTTAGCCTTGGCTTCGACCTTGCCCTTCTCGCCGGCTTTTTCCGCGACTTTCTCGAACGCCTTCTCCGCTTTCGTTTCCATTGCAGGCATCGTCGGAGTTGCAGGAATGACCGGCAGCGCCGTTTTCGCTTGGGCGAAGGAGACACTGCTAAATACTAAGGTTGTCACTACGACGACGAAAATATTGATTGCGTTTTTCATGAGTTCATCGCCTTCGACATATCGACATGGCCTGAGTGAGTCGATTCAAACGACGATGCAACGCTTAAGACCTCAAGGACGTGGTTACGGCATGGCGAACGAATCGTCACCGCGATTACGCTCCATTGAGTACGAGCGTCACGCCGAGTCGATCACAAACCGTAAAAGTTTCGCGCGTTGTCTGCCAAAAGCTTCTGGCGCACCGGCGCGGCGATATCGGTGCGATCCTTGAGGAAAGTTGCCGTTCCCTCGGTGCGGTCGGCGTGCGGATAATCGGACGAGAACATGAAAAGCTCCTCGCCGACTGCCGCGACGATCTTGCCGAGGAAAGGCTCGTTGCCTTCGCAGCCGAAGAACACGCGACCGGTTTTGAGATAGTCACTAGGCGGATGGCTGAGCAGATCCTTGGCACCGTAACGCGGATTGTCAAAATGGTCATCCATGCGTTCGACATGGGCCGGCACCCAACTGATGCCGCCTTCGAGAAAGGCGAACCTTAAATTCTTATAGCGATCGAGCAAGCCGGAGCAGAGCACGCTGGTGAGCCCGGCCATGATCGGGAAGATGCCCGCCAAAACGCGGTTGGGAAAGTGGTGCTCGAAGAGCGTATCGACGCAGGGAAACTGCAAGCTAAAGTGGACAGCGATCGGCATCTTGACGCGATCGCATTCGGCGAAAAACCCATCATGCTCCGGATGATCGAGGCGGCGTGCTCCGGCGGTGCCGTTGATCATCACCGCCATGACGCCCATGTCGTGCAAGCGGGTGATCTCTTTCGCCGCGCCTTGAGGATCCATCAACGATACGACGCCGACGGCTTTGAGCCGGTCGGGCGCTTGACTGCATGCTTCGTTGAGCCAGGTGTTATAGGCGCGGCAGACGCCGTTGGCCAAAATGCCGTCTGGCCAAGCGTTGGCGTGGAGCAGAAAACTTGGATAGATGAACTGCAAGTCGATCGCTTCCCGGTCGAGATCTTCCAAGCGTTCTTTGAGATTGGTCAGCGTCTGACTTCCAGGCGTGGCGCGCCGCGCCGATTGCAGCGCTTTGCCTGGGGGTGCGGCGGTGCCGGGCGCGCCGGCTCCTTTGATTGTTGGCCTTTTGTACGAGGTCTGGCCATCGACGACCCAGAAGTTATGGCCTTGTTCGTCGGTCAGCAAGCGCGGCCGATAATTGTGCAAACTCGGCTCCATATATTTATCGAACATCTCTTCGGTTTCAAAAAAGTGACCGTCGCCGTCGATAATCATGAATTCGTCATACTCCAAATAGGCTTCTGGCAAAATCTGTGGGACGCATCTCTGCGAGCGGTTAATTACAACCGCTTCGAAACCGATTCGGGGTCCATGCCGGTAAGACATGGATAAGCTTTGATGCTGTGTTTCAAATTGTTTCGCGCCATCAGCTCAGCGTAACTCACGCCGACCGCTTTGGTGTTGATCACCGGCACACCGAGATGGGGTTCCAGTTCTTCGGGGGTGACGACGTAAGGATAAATCTTGCCGCCAAGAGGAATGATCGCCTGCGCGCCCTGAGCGACCAATTCCTTGCCGACTTCGAGCGTGCGCTGAATCACCTCGTCATGGTAACCCCACAGGTCGCCGGTATCATAGAGTCCGACGGTGCGAACGCCCATGACGAAGCCCGACATGCCATAGGTTTGCACCAGCCTCTGGGTGTGCGCAATGTGGGTCTCCAACGGCACGATCAGTCCGAATCGATCGCAAATAGTCGCGGCAAAATGGAGCGACGCGCGCAACAGACCGATGACGGGAATGCGGACGGCGAGCCGGCTCGCTTCGACGCCGGGGTCAAAGGTGTTGCTTTGGATCACCGCGTCGAAGCCTTGTTGTTCAGCCTCGATGGCTTTTTTCACCAGCGCCGGTGTTTCTAGCATGTGGTGCAAACCCGAGAGCGCTTTACGCTCTTCGAGCAGGCTTAGCACCGCGCCGCTACCGAGATCTTCGGGATAAACTTGCTCGAAAGTTGTTTCCGGCGAGGCGTAGCTTTTGAGCAGCTTGGCGATGTGGGCTTCGAGCTCGGGCGAGTGGCGTTGCGCCGAGTGGTTCAAGAACATGAAGCGCATCGGGTTCTCCTTTTTCAATTTAGCAATAGGACTCATAAGACTGAGAGGACCAATACTCCAAAGCGTCGTCAGCTACCGAAGATCGACCGAAGTTGTTTAGCGTATTCGTCGAGCTTTTCCGCCAGTGCGGGATTGACCGGGACGATCTTGAGGTCTTTTAGCATGGCGGCCTGCTCGTTGCTGAAGTCCGTGCGGGCGCTATGGCGACCCGGGGTTTGCATCAGTTTCTGACCTTCACGGGATAGCGCAAACTCCAGGAACAGTTTGGCCGCGTTAGGGTGCGGTGCGCCGGTGGCGACGCCGGAGCCGACCATGATCGCCGGTGTCGGGCCGAGCGCGGTCCAATCGATCGGCGCGCCGCGCTCTTTCATTCTCTCCACCGAAGCCGCCGGAATATTGATATCGAAGGCGCCCTCGCCGGCGACGACGAGTTGGGCTAACAGCTCATGCCCCTCACGCGGGCTTGGCTGCTGCTTGGCGAGGTCGCGCATGTATTTCAAGCCGCGTTCCTGGCCGAGGATCTGCAGCATACCGGCGAACCAATCGGCTTTGGTTCCTTCCATCATGAGCTTGCCTTTCCACTTGGGATCGAGCAGGTCGTCGTAGGTTTTTGGCAACTGACGGGCCGGCACCAGCCGAGTGTTATAGGCGGTGACATAAGCATTGTAATAAACCGTGGTCCAAAATCCTTCTTCCTTGAACTCCTTCGGATAGGCGGCATTCGACTGCGGCAGATAACGCGCCAGCGCGCCCGTTCGGTTGAAAATATGCATGCTGAACTCGACGGTCTGGATCACATCGGCAAAAATTTTCTTGGCGCGGAACTCGGTCAATACGCGGCTCAAAAGTTTTTCGCTGCCGGTGCGCTGCAACTTCACTTTGATAAACGGGTAACGCTTCTCGAACTCGGCGACGATCGCGTTGGCTTCGCTGAGATTCATCGATGCGTAGTAGACGACTTCCCCTTCACGCTTGGCGGCGTCGATCAACGACTCGCTGCTGGCCGCATGGCCGCGGGTTATCGAACTGACCAGCAATAGAAGTGAAAACAGCCCAATTTGTAAATTGATCATTGTTCTAGTCATACATTCGCTCTCCTTTACTTCGCCAGCGAGGCGATGAAGCCATTGTTTTCCAGCTCGCGGATGAAGCGGTGGTCGACGAACTTATTGGCGTCCGCTCCCTTCGCTTCGGGCAATTCGTTGGCCATGAAATCGAGTAACGTTTGCAGTGCGGCGACCACTGGATAGGGCGCGCGCGGCATGCCGGGTTGGGTGAGGTCGTAGGTGTCTTCGGCGATGGTGCGATCGGCGATGCCGCTATAGTCAGCCTGGACGTCGACGGTAAACTCTCGGTCCGTCCGATAACGGTGCATGCCTTCGACGTAAGCTTTGACGAATTTTCGCGTGATTTCGGGATTCTTTTCGATGTAGTCGCGTCGCCCGGCGATACCGCCAAGCGCATAGTTAAGACCGTACTCGGCGAAGTCGATCAAATATTTGCACCCATGACGGATCACGTCAATGCATTCCGGCGGCGTGCCGACGACGGCGTCGGCTTTGCCGCTCATCAGCGCCTCGAGTTCTGCTTCGGCGCCGTGCGCGATCGGCACTTCGTGCAGCCCTTTGATACCGGCTGCATCGAGCTTAGCGATTACGAACTTCACCAGCGCATCGCCGATGCCGCCGTCGGCGACCGTGCCGATTTTTTTGCCCGCCAATTCAGCCCGGCTGTTGATTCCCGGCCGACCGATGACGAACTGCTGATTGATGCCACCGGTAAGAAAGACGACGTCCGCCTCGCCTTTGAGATTCGCTCTGAGCGGCGCCGGCGCGGCCAAATTGCCAAATTGAATTTCCCCTGACATCAGACCGCGCACTACGCCTTTGGCTCCCCCCATCACCGGCGGGCGATCGACGTCGAGTCCGTGTTTTTGAAACAGCCCGGCTTTCCACGTCACCATCATCGGTCCCGCGCCCTGGCCGATGGTGGCGAAACCGGCGTTAATCTTGATCAAATCTGCCATAATAAACTTCCTGCCGTTTCTTTGGATAGGTTACTCCTATCACGATTACGGAATGTTGAGTCAAGCGCCGAGAGGTTTTCGCCAGCTTGTGTCTTGATCCGCGCATTCACATTGACACCTCGACAGCCCAAGCGTATTATCGAATTCCGTGATGCGCTTTCCCGGAAAGCCATTACGGTTTTTTATTTTTAGGATGTGACGCTCTTTTGGTTGCCGATTTATTTGGTTTAATTGAACTTAGACCGTGAACCATGCGTGTTGTCGCGATCATTCCGGCGCGCTTTGGTTCGACCCGTTTGCCGGGAAAGCCGTTGGCCGATATCGGCGGCAAACCGATGATTCAACATGTTTACCAGAGCGCCGCGAAGGCGAGAGTGTTGGACCGCGTCATCGTCGCTACGGACGACCGGCGCATCGAAGCCGCGGTCAAAAGTTTTGGCGGCGAGGTAATGATGACCTCGCCGAAGCATGCCAGCGGCACGGATCGTTTGGCCGAGGTGGCGCGCAAGATCAAGGCTGATTTGCTGGTCAATGTGCAAGGCGATTTGCCGTTTATTCACGCGGCGACGATCAGCCGAGCGGTTCGGCCGCTGCGGCAAAATCGCAGGGTACCAATGAGCACCGTGTGCACGGCGATTTACGACGAAGCGGAGTGGCATGATCCAAATATCGTCAAAGTGCTCACGGACCGCGCCGGGTTCGCGATGTATTTCACCCGGGCGCCGATTCCTTTTGTGCGCAACAGCGTTGTCGATCCGCGCGGCAGGAAACTACCAACCGGCAGCAAGCGCCGGCTTTGGGGCTTTCGTCACCTCGGGCTTTATGTCTATCGGCGCGAATTTTTGCTCAAGTTTGCGCGGCTCCGACCGACTGCGCTAGAGCGGACTGAGAGTTTGGAGCAGCTGCGCGCGTTGGAAAACGGCTATCGGATCTACGTGGCTGAAGTTGACGAGCACTCGGTGGAAGTCGATACATCCGAAGATCTCAAGCGGGCGGAGCGTTATTTGAAGCGGCGTTTAAACTGAGAGGTGGCGATGGCGACGATAAAAACTAAATATATTTTCGTCACGGGCGGCGTGGTGTCGTCTCTAGGCAAAGGGCTGGCGGCAGCGTCGATCGGCGCGCTCTTAGAGAGCCGTGGCCTGAAGGTCACGATCTTGAAAATGGACCCATACATTAACGTCGATCCCGGCACGATGAGTCCCTATCAGCATGGCGAAGTCTTCGTCACCGACGACGGCGCCGAGACCGACATGGATTTGGGCCACTACGAACGCTACGTATCGACTCCCATGGGACGGAAGAATAACTGCACCACGGGGCAAATCTACGAGACGGTTATCACTAAGGAGCGGCGTGGCGATTATCTTGGCGGCACGGTCCAGGTCATTCCGCATATCACCGACGAGATCAAACGGCGCATCTTCGCCGCGGCGGAAGGGTTCGACATTGCAATCGGCGAGGTCGGCGGCACGGTCGGCGACATCGAAGGTTTGCCGTTTCTAGAAGCGGTGCGCCAAGTGGCGTGGGATTTAGGCCGCGAAAATGTCTTGTACATTCATTTAACCTTGGTGCCTTTCATCACCGGCGGCGGTGAGCTCAAGACCAAGCCGACGCAGCATAGCGTTAAGGAGCTGACCGGCTTGGGCATTCAACCCGATATTCTGCTCTGCCGCACCGATCGACTCCTCGACAAGAAGATCAAAAATAAAATCGCCCACTTCTGTAACGTCGCCGAGAATGCGGTGATCACGGCAAAAGATGTCGAATGGATCTATGAAGTCCCACTGGTGTTTCACGATGAAGGTCTCGACGAGCGGATTGTCGAGAAGCTCAACATTTGGACCGGCGCGCCACATTTAGAACGCTGGCAAAAGGTCGTCAATGTGCTGACCAACCCGAAAGACTCGGTGCGCATCGCCGTGGTGGGCAAGTACATGAGCCTCAAGGAATCGTACAAGAGTCTCTTTGAAGCGCTGGTTCACGGCGGCATTGCCAACGAAGTCAAGGTCGAGATCGATTGCATCGAAGCCGAAACCATCGAACAAGAAGCCGCCGATCTGCTGCTCAAGAATGTCGATGGCATTCTCATTCCAGGCGGGTTTGGCGACCGCGGCAGCGAAGGCAAAATCGCGGCGATCCGCTACGCGCGTGAAAATGGCATTCCGTTCTTCGGCATTTGTCTTGGCATGCAGATGGCGGTGGTCGAATTCGCGCGCAATCTGTGCGGTCTGGAACGCGCCAATTCGACGGAGTTCGATTTGCAAACCGTTCATCCGGTCATCCATCTGATGGAAGAGCAAAAGTCCATCGACACCAAAGGCGGCACCATGCGCCTAGGAACCTATCCCTGTGTGCTGCAGAATGAGACGCTGGCGGCGAAGCTTTACGGGCGGGAGAAAATTTCCGAGCGCCACCGCCATCGTTACGAATTCAACAACAGCTATCGCGCCGAGTTCGGCGCCAAGGGTATGGTGCTGAGCGGCTTGTCGCCGGACAGCAACTTGGTCGAGATCATCGAGCTCAAGGGCCATCCGTGGTTTCTCGGTTGCCAGTTTCATCCGGAGTTCAAGTCACGGCCGATGGACGGTCATCCGTTGTTCCGTGGCTTTGTCGAAGCCGCGCTGCAAAACCGCAAAGCGGTCGCCGATATGCCGCGTATGAAGATTGTCCGCACCTAACGGTCCTTTAGTTGTTTCCATGACTACAAAGCTGGTAACGGCCGGTGACGTCGAGATCGGGGGCGGCCGACCCCTCGCGGTGATCGCCGGCCCTTGCGTGGTGGAAAGCAAGGAGTCTGCGTTGCGGCATGCCGCGGCGTTGAAGGAACGAGCCGACCGCGTCGGTGTGCCTTACATCTTCAAGTCTTCCTACGACAAGGCCAACCGATCGTCGGTCAATTCATTTCGTGGCCCAGGATTGGTCGAAGGCTTGGCGATTCTCGCCCAAATCAAGAAAAAGATCGGCGTGCCGGTTCTCACCGACGTGCATGAGATCGATCAAGTCGCGGCGGTTAAAGAAGTTGCCGACATATTACAAATACCCGCGTTTCTTTGCCGCCAGACCGACTTCGTCGTTGCGGTTGCCAAGTCCGGGAAAATCATCAATGTTAAAAAAGGCCAGTTCCTAGCGCCATGGGATATGCGCAATGTCGTCGAGAAGATTCTTTCGACCGGCAACCAGCAGATTCTCCTCACCGAGCGCGGCGCGTCATTCGGCTATAACAATTTGGTTTCCGACATGCGGTCCTTGGTCGTGATGCGCGAGCTTGGTTATCCAGTCGTTTTCGATGCAACTCATAGCCTGCAACTGCCCGGCGGCTTGGGCAGCGCTTCGGGCGGGGAGCGCAAGTATATTCCGGCGCTGGCGCGGGCGGGAGTCGCGGCCGGTATCGACGCGCTGTTTATGGAAGTTCACGAGGATCCCGAGCATGCGTTGAGCGACGGACCCAATTCCCTCGCGCTGGAGAATTTTGAATCCCTCCTCAGGACCGTTAAAGAAATTGACGATCTGATCAAGCGAAGCGAGCAGAGATGAATTCCGCGCAGTTGCTCCAACGGGCGGCCGCCGTACTCAAAAACGAATCCGCCGGGATTCTGTCGCTAATCGACCGGCTCGATGACAATTTCGTTCGGGCGGTTGAACTGATTCAACGCTGCGAGGGGAAAGTCGTCGTCACGGGAGTCGGCAAGTCCGGTCACATTTGCGCCAAGATCGCCGCGACTCTGGCCAGCACCGGTACGCCATCTTTCTTCCTTCATTCGGGCGAAGCTTTGCATGGCGATCTCGGCATGGTCATGAAAGGCGACTTGATACTCGCGGTCTCCAATAGCGGCGAGACCGATGAAATTCTAAAATTGCTGCCCCATTTCAAGTTCCATGAGCTCAAACTGATCGTCATCACCGGCAATCCCGAATCGACTCTCGGCCGAGCCGGCGAGGTCGTGCTGAACGTCAGGATCAATGAGGAAGCTTGCCCGCTCGGCTTGGCGCCGACGACGAGCACGACCGCCGCGTTGGCCATGGGCGATGCTCTTGCTGTCGTACTGTTGGAACAAAAAGGGTTTAAGCCGGACGATTTCGCGGCGCGCCATCCCGGCGGTATTTTGGGCCGAAGGCTGATCTTGCGGGTTGAGGACATCATGTATCGCGACGAGCAGTTGCCGATGGTTCAAGAAGAGACATTGGTAAGAAATGCGCTCTTTGAAATTACTTCTAAACGGCTTGGCGTCACGGGCGTCGCCGATTCTAAGGGCAAGCTCGTCGGCGTAATAACGGATGGCGACCTACGCCGTAGCTTGGAATCGAGAGGTCAGATCCTCGAACTCAAAGCTAAAGACATTATGACGCGCAATCCTAAAACCATCCCCGCTGAATCATTGGCTACGGAAGCGATGTCGATCATGGAACGCTACTCGATCACTGCTCTCTTCGTGCTCCACGTCAGCAGCAAAAAACCGCTCGGTATGATTCATCTGCACGATCTGGTTAAAGCCGGAATCTAGTCCACCCGTGAAACTTATCTCCGCTGCCCTTCGTAAGAAAGCTGCCAAAATTCGGTTGCTGCTGCTCGATGTCGATGGCGTGCTCACCGATGGTGCCATCATCATCGACGATCACGGCGTGGAGACCAAACAATTTCACGTCCGCGACGGCCAGGGCATTTCATTGCTGATACGATCTGGCGTTGATGTCGGGTTCGTCACCGGGCGTCGCTCCAAAGTGGTTCGCCATCGCGCAAGGGACTTGGGAGTACGATTGGTTTATCAAGGCCTCGCGGACAAGCTGGCGTGCTACGAGGAGATCAAGCGTAACCACGATTTAAAGGATGACCAGATAGCGTACGTTGGTGATGACTTGATCGACCTACCGGTGTTGCGCCGGGTCGGATTAGCGGTTTCAGTCGCGGACGGCTGGTCGGAATTGTCTTCGACCGTCGACTATACCACCGAGGAGCGAGGTGGACGGGGCGCGGTAAGAGAAGTAGCTGAATTATTGCTTCGGGCCCAAAAAAAGTGGCGCAAATTGACATTACGCTAGTTAAACTGCCAAGATTCTCCTAAAGTTGCCTTGCTTGCAAAGCAAATTTCGTGCCTAATGCTTTACAGGTTTTTGGAAGAGTGGTATTTTTACCATTCGTGCGGATTCAATATGCGAAAAACTCGACGCTCAGTCCTGCTCCTGGTAATTTTTCTTTCTTTGGGAGGAGTTGGCTACAAGGTTTACGATATTATCCGCGGCGCCCAGGGGCAAATTAAAAAGAACCCACTGAAAGCATTGGATTATCTACCGGAATCGGCGCTGCAAATGAAAGACTTTCACCGCGCCAAGATTGAGAATGGGCGCAAGATTTGGGAATTGTATGGCGACGAGGCAAACTATTTTAAGGATCAGAAAGAGGCGGTGATTAAGAAGCCGAAGTTTTACTACTATGACAAGAAAGGCGAGGCCATCGAAACCAACGCCGACGAAGCGCGAATATACTTGAACGAGAAAGAACTCGACCGCATGGAGCTTCGCGGCGCGATCCAAGTTTCATTTCAAGGCTATGTGCTCAATTCGGAAGAAGCGAATTACTTTCCGGCCAAGGATCGAATCGTTCTGCCGACGCGGACTAAAGTGGTCGGCGAAGGAATGGAGTTAGAGGGTTCGAGGATGGAAATTGAGATGGAAGACAAAAAGATTCGCTTGTTGCAGAACGTTAAAACCAAGATTGAGCCCGAAAAGTTGGCAAAAAAGAAAAATAACAAAGCCACTGGCGACCGCAAAGTCGGGGGATGAATAATGTCGAGTTTCAAACTGCTTCGGATCGCGCTGGGCTTGGTTATTTTGGGATCGCCAATTTTAGCCGGGAGCGCCGCGGCGCCGGCGAAGGACGATAACAAGAAAAGTTCCTCCGGATTTGAATTCAACAAGAAGGACCCGATTTATATCACCGCCGATTGGATGGAAGTCGATCAGAAAAAAAACTCGATTGTCTACAAAGGCCGTGTCGTGACGGTGCAGGCCGACATGACCATGAGAAGCGACGCGCTCACGGCCTACTACGATCCGGAGATGAAGGGGATACACCAGATTGTCGCGGAGGGAAAAGTTAACGCGACCCAGGGCGTGCGGGTAGCGACCAGCGAACGGGCGGTGTTTGACGACAAAGCCAAGACCGTGACCCTAACGGGTAGTCCGGTGATGCGCCAGGGCAACAATCAAGTGAGCGGCGTCAAGGTGGTCTATTTTATCGACCAGGATAAGGCGATCGCCGAGGGCGATGGTAAAGTGCGGGTTCAGGCGACGATCTTTCCGGAGGAGATGAAGGACCGGGAGCGAGGGGATGCAAAGTAACGATGAGCGTTCTCAAAGCGGCGTCGGTAGTAAAATCCTATGGCGGGCGTCGCGTGGTTAACGGTGTGAGCTTGGAAGTGAAAGGCGGCGAAGTCGTCGGTTTACTTGGGCCGAACGGCGCCGGTAAGACGACGACGTTTCATATGATGGTGGGTTTAGTTCAACCCGAAGACGGCCGCGTTCTGCTCAACGACGAAGACCTCACCGCAGCACCGATCTATCAGAGAGCGCGCGCCGGTATCAGCTACCTGCCGCAAGAGTCCTCGGTGTTTCGTCGGCTCTCGGTGGAGGACAATCTCCGCGCGATTCTCCAAACTCTTGAGCTCGATAGCGCCGAACAAAAAGAACGCTGCGATGGGTTGTTGAAAATGCTCGGCGTCAGTCACTTGGCGACGCATAAAGCCTTCACCCTATCGGGCGGCGAACGGCGCCGGGTGGAGATCGCTCGCGCACTCGTGCTCGCGCCCTTCTTTCTGTTGTTGGATGAGCCGTTCACCGGCATCGATCCCATTGCCGTGGCGGAAATCCAAAATATCGTGCGCCGCCTGATCAGCAGCGGCATCGGCATTCTGATCACCGATCACAACGTCAGAGAGACCTTGGGGATTTGTGACCGCGCCTACATCGTCAATGAAGGCACGATCCTTGAGGAAGGTACGCCCGAGACGATTGCTGCAAGTCCCAAGGCGCGAAAATTTTATTTAGGAGAAGGCTTTAAGTTCTAATTATGGCACTTGAGATTCGACAAGTTCAAAGGCTCGCCCAACAGCTGGTGATGACACCGCAGCTTCAGCAAGCGATCAAGCTGTTGCAACTTTCGCGCATCGAACTGGAAGAAATGGTGCTTAAAGAGCTGCAGGAAAATCCTGCTCTCGAAGAAGGAGCGAGCGAGGAATCCGAGCAAGGCGAACAGCCGCGCGCTGAGGCGCAAAGCGGCGCGCCGGAAGAGATGTCCGAATTGGTCGTCAATCGCGAGCTCTCCACGGTCGATAAGATCGGTACGTTGGATTGGCAGGACTATCTCGATACTCACTCGAACTCCATGCATGGTTCTCTAACCGCGGAAGCGAATTCGGAAGATGGCGACTCGCCGCCGTCGTGGGAGAACAGTCTTACCAAAAAAACATCATTGGAAGATCACTTGATGTGGCAACTGCGGCTGTCGAAGATCACCGAGCGAGAGTCAGCCATCGGTTTCAACATCATTCAGAATCTTGACGAGAACGGCTATCTGACTTTGACGGTGGATGAGATTTGCGCGATCACGGAAACCCGTCCGGAAGAGGTCGAGAGTTTGCTCCGGCAAATTCAGTTTTTCGATCCGGTCGGCGTCGCGGCGCGGAATTTGCGCGAATGCTTGCTTATCCAGCTGGAAAATCTCCAGCTCAGCGACAGTTTGGCGGCCCGGATTGTCGACCACCATCTAAGCTTTCTCGAATCCAAACGCTACGAAAAATTGGCCAAAGATTTGGCCGTGAGCATCGACGAAATTGCCGATGCAGCGCACTTGATCGCATCCCTTGAACCCAAGCCGTCGCGTGGTTTTGAACAGGATGAAGTGCGCACGGTGCTGCCCGATGTTTTCGTCGAGAAGGTTGGCGATGATTTCGTCATTTACCTCAACGACGACGGCGTGCCGCGGCTGCGGGTCAGTTCGCTCTATCGGCGCATGGCCGGTCAGGACGGCGCGGCGGAAGAAGAGGCACGGCAGTATTTACAAGAAAAGGTGCGCGCGGCCACTTGGTTGATCAAGAGCATTCAGCAGCGCCAACAGACGTTGATGAAAGTCACCCAGAGCATCTTCAAGGTTCAGCAGGAGTTTCTCGATCATGGCGTGAGCCATTTAAAACCGATGGTGCTGCGCGATGTTGCCGAAGACATTCACATGCACGAATCCACGGTGAGCCGGGCGACGGCGAATAAATACGTCCACACGCCGCAGGGACTCTATGAGCTCAAGTTCTTTTTTCAGAGCGGTCTTAGAAGCGGTAACGGCGAAGATGTCGCCAGCGAATCGGTGAAAGAGAAAATCCGCAACATCATCGCGGCCGAAGATCCGCGCGCGCCGTTCAGCGATCAACATATCGCGACCGCGCTGTCGAACGACGCCATCGACATCGCGCGGCGCACGGTGGCGAAATATCGCGAAGCGATGGGCATCTTGCCGTCTTCCCGACGTCGACAACCGTTTGCGCGGAAATAATACTGTTAACCGCATGAGCGAGATCACCGTTTCCGTTACATTCCGTCATATCGAGCCGACCCAAGCGTTAAAGCAGTACGCTGAAGAAAAGATTCACAAGATCGGCAAATATTTCTCACAGGCTCTCGACGCGCATATTATTCTGGCTGTCGATACCAAAGAGCGCCAATTGGCTGAAATCGAATTGCACACTCACGGTGCCATGATCCATGGCAAAGAGCAGCACCAAGATCTCTACGCGGCGATCGACTTGGTGATCGATAAAATTGAACGCCAGGTGCGCAAGCAAAAGGATAAGTCTAAAGTCAGCCGCAGAAGGAACAAGGCGTGAAAATCACCGATTTCTTGAGCGTGCAGACGGTTATACCGGCGCTTGCACAGCGAGAAAAAAATGCCGTTCTGGAAGAGCTGGCCGGATGGCTCGCTGCAAACCATACCGATCTCGACCCAAAGCGGGTATTGAGCGTGCTCATGGAGCGCGAAAGAATCAGTACCACCGCCATCGGTGAAGGGGTTGCCATACCGCATGGCAAACTGCCGGGCTTGGAGCGGATATACGGTGTCTTTGCGCGCAGCTCCGAAGGTGTCGATTTCAATTCGTTGGATGGCGGTCCGACGCATTTGTTTTTCGTTCTCATCGCGCCTGAAGGCGCCGCGGCGGATCATTTAAAAGCGTTAGCGCGGATTTCGCGTCTGCTCAAAGACGAGTCTTTCCGGCGCCGTTTGATGGCGGCAAAATCCAATCAAGAGCTGTTTACCCTAATCGCCGAGGAAGACGATAAATTTTGATAACCCCGCTATGGCCGATGGCTTAGATATTTTCATCATCACAGGTCTTTCCGGTTCCGGAAAGAGCTTCGCGATTCGCGCTCTCGAAGACAACGGTTTTTTCTGCATCGATAATCTGCCCACGCCGCTGATTCCTAAATTCGTCGAGCTCTGCCACGGTTATCAGGAAGACATCATGCGCGTTGCCCTGGGCGTCGATTTGCGCGGCAGCCAGTTTTTGCAGTCGTTACCCCAAGTGCTCGGCGAACTGCGCGCCGCGGGACACCATGTGCAGGTGCTCTTCTTCGACGCTTCCGATGACGTCCTGGTGCGTCGTTTTAGCGAGACACGCCGGCCGCACCCGCTGGCGCGCCAGGGATCGATTCAAGACGGTATTTCCTGGGAACGTAAAGCGTTGGAATCGATCCGCGCGCTGGCGGATAAGGTGATCGATACCAGCGATTTTAACGTCCACCAGCTCAAGCGCGAGATGGAGCAGCAGTTTTGCGAAGCGCCGTCGGTGCGCCGCATGGCGCTATTTCTGACCTCATTTGGTTACAAGTTCGGCATTCCCCATGACACCGATATTATCCTGGACGTGCGCTTTCTGCCCAATCCCTACTTCGTCGCCGAACTGCGCCACAAAAGCGGTTTGGAGCACGAAGTCGAAGAGTACGTTCTCGGTAACGCCGAGACGCGCGCGTTTCTCGACCGTCTCTACGCGCTTTTGGAATTCACCTTGCCGCTCTACGAGCGCGAAGGCAAAAGCAGCCTGACTTTAGCTCTGGGCTGCACCGGAGGACGGCACCGTTCCGTGGCTCTGGTGGAAGAGCTGCAGAAGCGCTTCGGCGGCGGCAGCTTACGGATTCACGTCAAGCATCGGGATATCGACAGGTGAGGTTATGGCCAAGATCGTCAAAAAACTTGAAATCAAAAATAGGCTCGGCTTACATGCCCGCGCGGCGGCCCTGCTGGTGCAAACCGTCAACAAATTTTCCGCCCAAGTGAGCGTCTCCAAGGACGGTCAAACGGCGGACGGCCGCAGCATCATGGGAGTGTTAACGCTGGCGGCGACCCAGGGCAGTAAGATTCACATCGAGGCCAACGGCGAGGACGCAGAAAAAGTCGTCAAAGCGCTCGAAAAGTTGCTCGACAATCGATTCAACGAGAGCGAGTAAGGTTGAATCGCCCCAGCTGATCCGCTATACAAGACAGGTTAAAAATCGGAATTTTGACGCCACTGGAGGTCAGCTCATGGCTGGTAAAGATTTTTTATTTACGTCCGAATCGGTTTCCGAAGGTCATCCCGACAAACTTTGCGACCAAGTATCCGACGCGATTCTCGACGCTCATTTAGCCGGCGACCCGAACAGCCGAGTGGCCTGTGAGAGCTTGGCCAAAACCGGCATGGTGGTGGTTGCCGGTGAAATTACCAGCAGTGCCAAAGTCCCGTATGTTGATATCGTTCGCGAAGTCGTGCGCGAGATCGGTTACACCGACTCCTCCATGGGATTTGACGGCAATACCTGCGCGATTCTCACCGCCATCGAGCAACAGTCACCGGATATTTCTCAGGGCGTGACCGAAGGCCAAGGCTTGCACAAAGAACAGGGTGCCGGCGATCAGGGCATGATGTTTGGCTACGCCTGCGACGAGACGCCGGAACTGATGCCGTTTCCGATTCAGATGGCGCACAGCTTAGTTCACTATTTGGCGAAAGTCCGCAAAGGCGGCGAAGCCTATTTTCTTCGTCCTGATAGCAAGTCACAGGTGACCGTCGAATATCGCGACGGCAAACCCGTCAGAGTCAAAAACGTCGTGATCTCGACCCAGCACAGCGCCGATGTCGAATACGCTAAGTTACGCGAAACGATCATTGAGGGCGTCATCAAGGCGGTCATTCCGGCCGAGTATCTCGACAAAGACACGATCTTTCATGTGAATCCAACCGGCCGTTTCGTGGTCGGCGGGCCGCAAGGCGATTGCGGTTTGACGGGACGCAAAATTATCGTCGATACCTACGGTGGCATGGGTCGGCACGGCGGCGGCGCTTTCTCCGGCAAAGATCCATCCAAGGTCGATCGCAGCGCGGCCTACATGGCGCGCTACGTCGCAAAGAATATCGTTGCGGCGGAGTTGGCCATGCGATGCGAAGTCCAGCTTGCGTACGTCATCGGCGTGGCGCAGCCGGTGTCGGTGCTCGTCGAAACCTTTGGCACCGCGGCTATTCCCGAAGACAAGATCGCTAAGATCGTCCAGGACAGTTTCGATTTAAGCCCCAAAGGCATCATTCAGACCCTCGATCTGAAGCGGCCCATCTACCGTGCGACGGCGGCCTATGGCCACTTTGGCCGGGCGCCGGAAGAAGGTTTGTTTACTTGGGAAAAGACCGATCGAGCGGCTGATCTCAAGAAAGCGGCGGCGCGGGTCTGAGGTTTTGCGCGAAGCTAGCAGCAAAGTCAGTCAATTCTATTCACCACCAAAGGGACAAAGTTCGGAGCAGCATGACGCTCTAAGCTGCTCTTTGCAAGTCAAGAAATGCCAGCGGGCAATTTCAAACTAATCTAACGCAACGTGATGAGAGGAAGTGAATAAAGATGGCGGCAAAGAAATACGATGTAAAAGACATGCGTCTGGCCGACGGCGGGCGCAAGCGGATTCTGTGGGCCGGCCAGGATATGCCGGTGTTGCAGCGGGTTAAAGAACGCTTCGCCAAGGAAAAGCCGCTGCGCGGCATGCGTTTTTCAGCTTGCTTGCATGTGACTGCCGAGACCGCCAACTTGGTTCAGGCGCTCAAAGCCGGCGGCGCCGACGTGCTGCTCTGCGCTTCCAATCCGCTGTCGACCCAAGACGACGTCGCGGCATCGCTAGTCAAACATGACAAAATTTCGACCTACGCGATCAAAGGCGAAGATAACAAAACTTACTATCGCCATTTGCGCGCTGCGCTCGATCACAAACCGGTCATCACCATGGACGACGGCGCCGATTTGGTTTCTTTGCTGCACACCGGCTACACTCACCTGATTCCCAATTTGGTTGCGAGCATGGAAGAAACCACCACCGGGGTGATCCGCTTGCGCGCGCTGGAAAGAGACGGCGCGCTGAAGATCCCCGTCATCGCCGTCAATGACGCGGCGACCAAGCATCTGTTCGACAACCGCTATGGCACGGGTCAGTCGACCATCGACGGCGTGATTCGCGCCACCGACATGCTCATCGCCGGCAAACGCGTGGTCATCGCGGGTTATGGCTGGTGCGGCAAAGGCGTGGCGTCGCGGGCGCGCGGCATGGGCGCCAAAGTGATCGTCACCGAAGTCGATCCGGTGCGCGCCTTGGAAGCGGCCATGGACGGTTTAGAAGTGATGACGATGAAAGAAGCCGCGCGGGTCGGCGACCTATTCATTACTTTGACCGGTGACATGCACGTCGTCGCCGAAGAGCATCTCAGACTCATGAAAAACGGCGCGGTGGTCTGCAACTCCGGCCATTTCGATATCGAGATCGATATCAAAGCCCTGACCAAAATGGCGTCGCGGGTCGAGAAGGATGTGCGCAACTTCGTTGACGCCTACGTGCTTCCCGGCGGCAAAAGAATTTATCTTATCGGCGAAGGCCGGCTGGTGAATTTAGCCGCGGCCGAAGGCCATCCCGCTTCCGTCATGGACATGAGCTTCGCGACACAAGCATTGGCATCCGAGTGGGCGGTAAAAATCCAGAAGACTCTTACGCCAAAAGTTTACGAAGTGCCGGTGGCCGTGGAGAACTGGGTCGCCAAGTTGAAACTGAGCTCAATGGGTATTCGCATCGACACACTCACCAAGGAACAGGAAAAGTATCTGACCTCCTGGGACCACGGCACTTAAGACGAAATTCAATCATTCTCATAAAAGGCTCCGGCGGTTGATCGCTGCCGGAGCCTTTTCGATTTGGCGCGTGGACTCTTAGAGCTGAAATCTCGCAAAACCTGACTTGACGAGCACTACTCGCTCGGAATAATAATCCGATAACCCATTGGCTTCGTACTGTCAGGAGGATTTTATGTCCGCCGTGCAAAAATTCATCGCGTCCGCGCGCCAGCTTCACGCCGAGGAAAAAGATGCGGCCAAACGGTGGGAAAAGATGACGCCGCTGTTGCAAGAGTTACTCGCCGATCCATCGATCAAAGAACAATCGAATCGTTGGCCCGACTGCTCTCAAGGCGCCGAGCGCGCCGAGAATTTACTTTTCTACGAAGATCCCGATTATAAGTTTGTCATCAACGGCCTGATCAAAGCGCCGCACACGCGCACCGCGATCCACGACCACGCGCACAACTGGACGCTCTATGGCGTGCTCGACGGCACCGAGTCGATCGCACGTTACGAGCGGGTCGACGACCGGTCGAAACCCGACTACGCTGAAGTGCGCAAGTCGGTAAACGTCAAAGTCGGCGCGGGTAAAATCGATCTCGTGCCGCCCTACGCAATCCATGCCGAAGAGAGCGGCGATGAGCGGACGGTGGCGATCATCGTGCGCGCTGAGAAAGCCGGCGGTTTTCTCCAGGGGCGCTACGATCCGACGACCAACAAGTACTGGCAAGGTTACGGTCCGAAGCAGCTGCCGTACGAGTTGAAATAAATTCCATAGACGATTTCAATATTCTAGCGCGGCGAGGTCATTGTGGCTGATACGCGGAGCAACGCGAAACCGTGCATCGCGGTCTTTTCCGGACCGACGGCGACGATTCAAAACAGCGAGCCACTGGTGACGAGCAACAAGGCGCGCGCGAAATATGGATTGCCCGCTCGCACCAACAAAGATGGCACGCCGCTGCGTTTCGATGTGCTGCGCGCGCAGCGATTAGCGGCGCCGGTGACGATTTACGTCGAACGGTTCAGCGCGCATCCGCTGGAGAAGGATCACGCCGAGCTCTACGCGCCGCCTGACGGCTATCTCGATTCAACCGGCGCTTTTCACAAAGAGCCAACCGGTCCACAAGACAAACCCGTTTATGAAATCACGCTCCAGCCTGAAGATGGTTTGTATCCGTTGCCCTATATGGCGCGCCAAGCCAGCGGCCAGCCTTGGGAGACCGACGGGGCGGAAAAAAATGCGCCGGCAGAGTTGACCCGGGTGCCGTTTTTCCCCGACGGCTCGCGTTTATTCGAAGAGATCGACCGCTTGGGGATTTCCGACGAAGGGGTGGGCTGTTTGCTAACCGCAAAGGCCGATTTCGATTTCTATCGCGCTCTGCCGTCGGGCGGTTATACAAAGGGGAGAAGCGCGGGCGAGCGCACCGATATCGGTGACGGCGATATCGCACCGGAAGTTCGCGGCACGGATTTTTTCCCCTATCGTCCCGGATATCTTCGCAAGGAGCCGCCGATGGCGGCGCTGGCGCGCCTCACTAACGTCGTCCAGCGCGCACTCGGCAGCGGCAAATATCTCGGCGCGATCTGGCTCGAAGGTAGCCCGTTTGTGGAGGAGACCACGTATTGGCTGAATCTCCTGATCGACACAACGGTGCCGATTGCCGGCAACTCCTCGCAGCGCCCCCACGGCGCCATCGGCAACGACGGCGATCGCAACATCGTCGACTCCGTCGACTACATCGCATCGAAAATTTGGGCCGATGAAAACGGCCGGGATTGCATCGGCGCCGTTGCCATACTCGACGAGCAGATATTTACTTCGCGCGACGTGCAAAAAGCCGACGCGCGCCCCGGCGGCTATGTGGCTACCGGCGGCCATGGCGGCATCATCGGCAGAATAGGTCATCCGGGTGCGCCGCAGTTTTCGTTCAAGACGATCAAACGGCATACCTACGATTCTGCCGTCAATGTGACGCAGCTACCGAGCAGCGTTCAAGGTTCAAGGGTCCAAGAGTCAAAGGCTGGGGCGATCGCTGTGGCGGTCAAAGGCGCCGACGGGAATCTGCTGGCCACCGCCATTCCAAAGGTGACAATCGTCAAACATGCGCGCTACTTGCCTGAGGATACTTCTGGCGACGCCAACAGCGAAGTCGATATACTCGCGCGCATCGAAAATAATTTGCGCGCCGCGCCGCTCGCCGGCTTTGTCGCTGAAGGCTCGGCGCCCTTCGGCGCCATGAGCAATGCCGTCGATGCGGCGCTCAAACGCGCGACGTTTAGCGGTATGCCTGTGGTCAAAGTCGGCCGCGGCAATGCCGGCGGCTTCGTTGATCCGACGCGCGATCCGCTGGCGATCGCCGGTAGCAATCTGACGGCGACCAAAGCGCGGCTGTTATTGATGGCGTGCTTGATGAAGCTCGGTTGCTTGCCGCCGGCGCTCGATCCGGCCAATCCGATCCAGGCGGAAACGGACGCGACACAAGCGAAGCTCAAGCAATATCAAGAAATATTCGACACCCATTGACGGGATATATTTGGAGGAAATCCGATGTCGGGAAAGCACGGACACAAACCGTTCGAAGGCCATATGCACGATTACCTCGCGCATATCAAAGCCGTCGAAGAAGATTTGGAATATTACCGCGCCAAACGCTTCGAGCCGCGTATTTTCTACTTGCTGCGGCGTAATGTAGTGACGTTTTACGATCTGCTCAAGGTGCGCAGCGCGCTTAAAAAGAAAGATCACTTCTTTAAGATCGCTAGACCCCAGGGGAAAAACATCGAAGCGCGCGTGCGCTATCTCGAAGAGTGGCTTGACGAATACGTCAAAGGCATCGCTTTGGTTTCCGCGCGCACGGTCGAAGGCATGGACATGGTGACCGAGGACAACCGCAAGGAGCGTGGCGACTACGACGATTTTTTCAAGATCAAAAAGAAAGAACACCACGGCGCGCTCGCAGAGCGCATGGCGGGCGTCGAGCAAGATCTAAAAGATTACCAGGAGTTGCTCGAAGTGTTTGTCCAGGCGTTGATCAGGCGCGGTTGGGCGACGCGCGACGATTTAGCACAGCGCTGGAAACAATTACACCAGGAGCGTCCCTGGTCCGGCGGCGTGATCGTTGCCAAGGCGTGGACCGATCCAGATTTTAAACAGGCGTTGCTTACGACTGGCCGGGAAGCGCTCAGAGATATGGGCGTGCATCAAGGCAAAGTCGGCAAACTCGTCGTGGTCGAGAACACCGACAAGCTGCACAATGTCATCGTCTGCACCTTATGCTCCTGTTATCCGTATGACATCCTCGGCGACACGCCGTGGTGGTACAAGCATGAAAGCTATCGGACCAACATCGTGCAGAACCCACGCGCCTGCGTCAGAGACATGTTTCAGCTAGAAATTCCCGCCGGCAAAGAGCTGCAAGTGTGGGACAGCACCTCCGACGTGCGCTACTTCGTCCTGCCGCAGCGTCCCGAAGGCACCGAAGGAATGTCTGAACCAGAATTGGCCAAGCTCGTCACCGTCGACAGTTTGATTGGCGCGGGCTACGCGTTGGAACCCTCGCAGTTACGCGAGCGAGAAGCCGCCCACGTCGAAGCTGAGATGCCGCGCGTGCGGCCCGATTGAGAATTGTTATGAGCGACACGATTAGCAAATACAAAATCGGCGACGCCGTCATGGTCGCCCACGAAAATCCCACCGGCAACCCGCGCACGCCACGTTATATACGCGGCAAACGCGGCGTCATCGGCCTAGTCCACGGAGTCCTCGAAAATATCAGAGATCACCGCGGCATCCATAAGCCGCTCTACACTGTTAAATTCGATCTTGAGCGAAGTGTCGACCTGCCATGATACGGATACGATCTGGGTCGATGTGCATGAGGAGTGGTTGAGTAGCGCGAGGCCGGATAGTTGAAAACAGGGTTGGAATTAGAAATGTGCAGAAGATAACCGTTCATGAATACGCATTATGTGCGTTCGGTATTCTTGGTTCATTATTATTTTCGGGAATGTTCGGGAATATCTCACCGTCGATTTTATTCTTTTGGGGAATATTCTCGATCGGGGTTATTTTACTAACTGGCTTCTCGCTATTTGCGAATCTCTTTGTCAACTCTCTCTCATCATCTCAACGTCGCGTCTATTTAGTCCAGCTACTTTGTAACGTTTTGCCGAGCTTTTTTTTGTCATTGGATACGCCAGCAAAACGCAGATTCCTACTCCACCAGGCTGTTGCTAATTTGCGGCATCGAGGCCGCGTTCGACGTCGTCAATTCCACACCTGCTTTACCGTCTCGACGATCGTATCCAGCTTTCGCCACATCTCATCTTCGCTCAACACTTTCGAATCAATGCCGCCGAAGCCACATTGCGGACTCAACGCGAGTTGATTGACGGGCAGATATTTGCTGGCTTGATCGATGCGGCGCTTTAAAGCGTCGACGCTTTCCATGTCGGAGTTCTTGGTCGAGACCAAACCGAGGACGACAATTTTATCTTTTGGAACCAGACGCAGCGGCTCAAAACTGCCGGCGCGGTCGCTGTCGTATTCCAGCAGCAAACGTTGGTGCTTGAGTGTGTTAAAAAGTTTTTCGGCGATGGCGTCATAGGAGCCTTCGCGATGCCATTGGGGGACGAGTTTGCCGGTTTGGGGATCGATGGTTCTGGCGTTGCCGCGGCAAATATGGATGCCGAAGGTCACATCGGAGAAGCCTGCGATTATGGCATTGTCCGCGTCGATGGAGCGTTGGAGATTGCGCTCGGGATCTTCGCCACGGGAGCGCATTCTTTCCAGCGAAACTTTATCGACGTAGGCGGTGTAACCGGGGGCATCGATTTGAATGTACTTGCAGCCGGCTTTTACCAATTCCGCGATGATCTGCCGCTCGATTACGACGAGATGTTCGACAAAATCGTCGAGGCCTTTGTAAACATTCAACGACGCTTCCCACTTGAAGCGCTGGGCGATACGATCGGGACCAAGCAGCGTGACTTTGGCCGGAACTTTGGCGACGCTCGCTGCGTAGCGGTATTCTTCTAGCGTCAGGTTGCGTACGAGTTTCAAGCGTTCGAACGCGCCGCGCCGGGTGATGATCGCTGGGCCGGCTTCTTCGAAGTTTTGCTCGGCGCGCTCGAGCGGGTTCTCATTCAAATCGCGCTTTTCATAGTAGAGGCCGATATTCTTTGGCACATCAAATCCGGTGACGCACTCGGAAAAGCTTTCTTGGAAGCTGTGGCGGCGAAACTCACCGTCGGTGACGACCGGGAAGCCGTGAGCCTCTTGCTTGGCAATGACATCGCGGATCGCTTCGTCTTGCGCCTGCGACAATTCCTGCTTCGCTGCTTGGCCGCGATCGGAGTGGGCGAAGACGTCTTTGAGTCTTGCCGGACGAACGAGGCTGCCGATATGATCGATGCGAATCGTGTTTAGGTTATCGATTAACGCCATGGCGCTCCTTTCCTGCTCAGTGAGAACTCACTCAGGCTACATGAATTCGACGAAAATTGAATTCGCCAGCATCAAACCTTTTGCGGTCAGTTTAAGGTGGCCGCCTTGCTCTTCAAGAAAACCACCTTCTGTCCAAATTTTGATGCGCGGATAGAAATCCTCGGGCAACTTACCAAATTGTGCGCAAAACACGTCCGTCGCTATGCCCTCGGTCATCCGCAAACCGAGAAACATGAACTCGCCTGCAGCCTTCTGTGAATCTATTTCTTCCTGGTCGATGACGCCATGCTGCGATTCCGCGACTTGAGCCATGTAGCGCCCAGGATTTTTTTCATCACTCCAGCGTTTACCGGTCACACCGTCTGGATTTCGCTTGTAGCTGTGCGCGCCGGCGCCGAGACCGAGATAATCGCCGGCGCGCCAGTAGTTGACGTTGTGGCGCGAGTGAAACCAAGAACGGGCGTAGTTGGAGATTTCATAACGCTTCAAACCGCCAGCGCTGAGTTTACACTCGATCAATTCCGCCATGGCGATCTCTTCATCTTCGCTCAGGTTCGCCATTCTTCCCGCGCGGTACTCGTGATGAAACGGCGTGCCTTCCTCGAAGGTAAGATTGTAAGCGGACAAATGCGGCGGTTGAAATTCCAGCGCCGTGTCCAAGTCATTGGCCAATTCTGCCAACGTCTGTCCGGGGTTAGCGTAGATCAGATCGAAGCTGAAGTTGTCGAAGCCGGCTTGCTTGACGACCTTCAACGCCGTCTTCGCTTCCTCAGCGTCGTGAATCCGCCCCAGGAGTTTTAGTAATCTCGGCTGAAACGACTGCACGCCGACGCTGATGCGATTAACCCCGGCATCGCGATAACCGGCAAAGTAGGCTGCGTCGACCGTGCCCGGATTGGCTTCCATGGTGATTTCGCAATCGGCATTGATCGGGAACGTTGCCGCGACCCAGGCCAACAGCTTGCCAATGCTTCCCGGTTTGAAAGTCGAGGGCGTACCGCCGCCGAAAAAGATGCTCTGCACGGTGCGGTCGCGCCAGGCTTCGTCCGCACCATGATATTCCAGCTCGCGCAGCAAGGCGTCGGTATATTTCGCCTCGGGGATTTCGGCCACGACGTGAGAATTGAAATCGCAATAGGGGCACTTGCTGATGCAGTAAGGGATGTGGATGTAGAGAGAAAATGGCGCCAACATTTACGTATCATATGCGCCGACACCCGCGCTCGCAACCGCCAGGGCGCGTGATTGCACTCTCGCCGACGGTGGTTTGACCCATCTTTGAAATCACGATAGGTGTTGCTAAGGTTTGATGGAGATTTTGTCAGGAGTTTGGCCATGTCCGTGCATGAACATAAGGAAAAAGGCAAAAAGAGTATTGGCTGTTTCGTTATCACCGTCAGCGATACGCGCGATGAGGCGACCGACACCAGCGGTCAGACGATCAAGCAGTTCTTGGTTGACCAAGGCCATCAGACCACCGGCTATCGGATCGTCAAGGACGAGCCGGCAGAGATCGAAGGGTTGCTCAATGAAGCGCTGGGCGGCGATGCCGACGCAGTGATTGTCAACGGCGGCACTGGGATATCGCCGCGCGATGGAACGTTTGAAGTGGTGAACCGCTTCCTGGAAAAAAAGCTCGACGGTTTCGGCGAGCTGTTCCGTTACCTGAGTTACTTGGACATCGGTTCGGCGGCAATCATGAGCCGGGCGGCGGCCGGCACGGTACGCGGCAAGGTGTTGATCTCGTTGCCCGGCTCGAAGGGTGCGGTGACTTTGGCGATGGAAAAATTAATCTTGCCGGAAATCCGCCACATGGTTTCGCAACTTCAGGGCAAATGAAAGTTCGCGTCAAGTTTTTCGCAATATTACGAGAACGCGCCGGAACCGCCGAATTGGTTAAAGAAATGGCCGACGGTAGTTCGGTGGCCGATCTGTGGCGCGAATTGCAGAAGGATTATGGCAAACTCGACGTGCCCGGGATTCGTATGCTTTACGCAGTCAATCAGAATTACGTTGGTGTCGATCAGGCGCTCAAAGATCAGGATGAAGTGGTATTTATTCCGCCGGTGAGCGGAGGTTGAGCCAAGATGTTTCGCGTTACCAACCAAGCGATCGATTTGCAAAAAATGGTCGATTACGTCATCGATCCTGAGGCCGGCGCGATCGCGACGTTTATCGGTACGACGCGCAATAATAACGAAGGCCGCCGGGTGATTGCGCTCGACTACGAAGCCTATCCCGAGATGGCCGAAAAAGAATTGGCGCGCATCGGCACTGACGCCGCGAAGAACTGGCCGATCTGCCGCATGGCGATCTTGCATCGACTGGGCCCCGTGCAAATCGGCGAAGCGAGTGTCGTCATTGTAGTCTCGTCGGCGCATCGCGACGCGGCCTTTGCAGCCAGCCGGTTTGCCATTGAAGAAATTAAGAAGACCGTGCCGATCTGGAAAAAGGAAGTATACCAGGGTGGCGAGGTATGGATCGGCACGCAGACAGGCCAGCGCCTACCGGATCGATAGAGAATTTAAGTAGAGATAGGGACTCGAGATTGGGAGGAGGCTTGCGTCTCTATCTCGCCTTTCCGTCTAGTATTATCACCATGGAAGCATCACTTTTTGCCGCATTCGGCTTAGGCTTGTTATTGGGCATTCAGCATGCGCTCGATCCCGATCATTTGATCGCGGTGTCGACGATTGTCAGCGAGCAGAAAAGTTTCAAGTGGGCCTCTCTCATGGGGCTTTTTGGGGGCTCGGCCATACGACGACTTTGTTCTTGGTCGGACTCGATCGTTATTAGTTTACGCATCGCGATACCGCCGCGGCTGGGTTTGGGATTAGAGTTCGCGGTGGCGCTGATGCTGGTGTTCCTCGGCGTTAACGTGCTGCGCAAAAGCTTCGGTGCTGAGCGGGTGCATCTGCACACCCATAGTCACAATCCGCAAACCCACACCCATTTCCACGTCCATGAAAATCCCCAGCAGAACCACCACCATCCTCACCCTTTAAACGCGATGCGCCGGCCCTTTATCGTCGGCATGGTGCATGGCTTGGCCGGCAGCGCGGCGTTGATGTTGCTGGTGCTCTCGACCATTGAGTCGCCGTGGAGCGGTTTAATTTATATCGTCATCTTCGGTCTGGGTTCAGTCGGCGGGATGCTGCTTTTAAGCGGTATCATAAGCCTGCCGTTTATTCTCACCGCACAGCGCTTTACACTGATGAACCGTTGGATTCGTGTGATTGCCGGTGTCGCCAGCATCGGCTTCGGGCTCTTTCTCGGTAGGGAGATCGCTTCGGAGTTGGGCTGGATTTAGTCCGCACGTTCCGCAGTTGAAAAGTGACGCGCCGAGCGCGGCGCGAACCTTCCAGAACGAAGGCAAAACAGCTGTGCCTTGTAGACGTCAGCGGGCTGACTTGTTTTTGAGATCAGCAGCGAAATGTTCAAACAATGTGGCGAATGCCGAGTCTAAAATGAAACATTTGCGCCGGTGCCTTCGTTCCTCCAGGCTCACACCGCGCTCGGCGGGTGCAATCATCCAAATTGCTGGTGGAGACTTAGCCGTTGTCGAGAATCTTGCCGCGCACCCGGGCGCGCAACCAGATGATCGCCGCGATGATCGCGACGATTATCAAACCTGAAACAATGCCTTCCGCCTTGTCGATGCCTTTGGCTATGCCTTGATATGTTTCACCCATCCCCCAGCCCAGATAGCCGAGAAACAGGCAACGCGGAATGGTGCCGTAAAACGTCCAAAGACTAAACTGCTTGAGCGGTAGCCGTAGCAAACCCGCCGCTGCGGAGATCACCGAAAGGGGAAATATTGGCAACGCGCGCAGAAGAAAAATCGAGGTGATTATCTGCCCGCCCTTGAAACGGCGCTCCAGCGCCTCGACGTCGCGCCAACTAAATCCTAAAAAGCGCTCCCAGCGATCGACCATTGGCTTGCCGCCGTAGTAACCGATGGCATAGCCGATGTAAGCGCCGAGTGTCGAAGCGATGGCACCGGGTAAAACGATTTGCACTAGGATCGGCGTCAGCGCTTCGAAAAATTTCAAATCGGCGCTGATCAGTATGAAACCCGCGCCCATGATGATCAGCGGCGAGGGGATCGGGACGATCACCGACTCGATAATCACGCCGGCGAATACACTCCATGCGCCGTAAGCGCGGATGGAGTCCATGATCCAATTCATGATTTCCGTCAAGCTGATTCCTCCGATAAAACTTCGGCTTAGGGTAACAGCTCGGTGGCAGCAAATCCATTAATCGACGATGGAGACAGTCACAGATAGAAGAAATCGCGCGGCTTAGATGATCTCCAGAACCGTTAGTACGTAGAGCGTGGCAAGGACAAAGTACGCCGCGCAGGAGATCAGCATAAAAAAGAAATTGAGCTTGCCCGGCCTGGCTGCGCTGGGTAGATGACGCGGCAGGTAGACGTGATTGAGCAAGATCAGCGCGACGGAATAAATCACCGTGCCGACGAAGCCGATCACGGCGGAAATCAAGATCAGCGTGCCGGGTTCGTTGAGTTGCACGGTGACGCCGGTGATGACGGTCAGAAGCAACAGAAAAAACAGATACCATTTGCGGTAAGCGATTTTATGACTACCGGGAAAAAAGCCGTAGACACAATCGGCATGGGTTCGACTCACCGCGTCGACAGTGGCGAGCCAGGTGTCGGAGAGAAATGCCGCGGCGATGACTAGAAAAAAGACTTTTCCCCACCAACCCCAGCTCGCTTCGAAGAAGCGGCTTTGCACCACGGCGATTTCGTAACCTTGGGGTAGCAGACCTTTGGGAAAGAGCAACGCATAGGCGAGTAGACAGGTGAGCAGCGTGGTGATGAGATTGCCGATGACGCCGATGCCGATGTCCCAGAACATGAAACGGTTCCAGTGCCGGACATGGGCGAGTCCTTCGTCATTTGTCGGCAGTGAGCCTGAGTCAGGAATCGCCTCGGGTTTGCCGGTGATTGGCCCGGTGAGTCGTCCCATGTAATGCGCCATGCCGGCGCCCTTATCGCGCAGCCAGTAGGAATAAAAAAGCGTCCAGAAACCGCCGAGGCCGGCAAAGGTAATGGCGGTTAGCAATTTCGTCGCGTCCGCTGGGTCCCACGGCCGCGGCATCGGCCACTCAGGAATCACAAGTCCTTTGAGAAAGGCCGGCAGCGCGGCGAGCACTTCGACGTTCGCACTGGCCCACATGAGACCGACCAAGGTGAAGATCGCCACGCCCCACATGAACGCTTCAATGAGTTTGTAAATTACTTTGCTGAGCAAGATGGCGGCGAGGAACAACGCCATAGTCGCGTACGCCCAAAATAGCGTCTGTTCTCGACGCGACCAGCCAGCGGGATAATTGGTGAGCGCCGCGATCGAAGTGCCGCCGGCGGCGGCGAAGGCGCCAAACCAAAGGAACGAGAGCGCCATTAAAACCCAGAGAACAAACGCAAAATGACGATTGAGCCGAATAAAACCTTGGAAGATGCTCTCGCCGGTCAGCATCGTGTAGCGGCCGATCTCGTAGATCACGGGAAACTGGAGCAGACAAGCCGGGATGAGCAGAAACAAAAACGTCAGGCCGTACTTGGCGATGGTATACGGCCAAAAGATCAGCTCGCCGCTGCCCTGCGCCAGCGCCATAAAAACTACGCCGGGGCCCAAGGTTCGCAGCATGCCCGGCATGGGCGGCAGGGGCGCCTTTTTGAACGGTGGCAGCGCGCCCCAAGATGTTTGATCGGCCATGGGTAAAATTCTAATCGACGGGATCGAGCGCGGTCATTGTCGAATCGAAACGGTCCACGCTGGCTAGCGTTCAATCGATGCGGTGAACCGAATCTTTTGGCAGGGAGGCGACGAAGGTTTTAAGCGCTTGATCAAGATAGCTGGCGTCCTTCGATTCCAAAGTGACTTTGACTTTATAATCCGGCAAATCGAGCACCGGATAGGAGCCCAGCATGAGCTGGGGAAATCTCACAAGGAGATCATTGAGCATGGCGGCGATGATGCCTTCACCATGTTTGACGTAAACATTCTTAAGGAAATAAGGCGCGTCGCGAAATCGCTCTTTGATGGCGTGAAAGCGTTCTTGGAGAATCTTCGGGATGCCGGGGAAAATGTAAACATTACGAATGGTGACGATGGGCGCGAAGGGAGCATCGGCGCAGAGCAATGTCGCGCCGTCGGGGACGTTGGCCATGCGCAGCCGCGCTTCGTTCAAATCGGCGCCCAGGCGTTGACGCATGCGCTTTTCGATATCCGGATGACAGACGACTTTGACGCCGAAGCCGTGGGCGATGCCTTCGATGGTAACGTCATCATGGGTCGGGCCGATGCCGCCGGAAGTAAAAACAAAATCGAAGCGCTGGGAAAACTCGGCGACTTCACGGCCGATCAAATCGATTTCATCTTGGATCGTCGAGATCCTTTGCACTTCGACGCCAAGCTGGCGCAACTCGGTGCAGAAAAAATGCGAATTGATGTCCTGGGTCTTGCCTGACAAGACTTCGTTGCCGATGATAACGATGCCAGCGCTTTTCGCCATGATTTTTGTCTTTTACCCCAACGCGGTCAAGATCGCCAACGGGTATCGTCAGAGATCAAATTCACTGCAGCTCATGAAAAAATTACACTTCGGGCCTGGACAGATGTACTTGCACTTCTGGTTTATTAGCCTGGTGTTACAGATCGGACAGAAATCCCACCAGTTTTCTTCCTCTGCTACTTTTGCCGTATGAAGTTCGGTCTTCTGCTCCAAATGAGCCTCCGGGAACTGTTGTTGCGCCGCTAGTTTCTTGTAGTCGAAATCGTTCACACTGACAAGAACATTTGACCGTAAACAGCAAATTGGACTTGGCGCTCGGCGCGTAATATAGTCGGCGCCGGTACTCGTCCGCCGACGAACGCTCGGTTTCGTCGATAAGGCGTCTTCCATCACGTGAGACTTCCCCCGGCACTGCGCTACCCTGAGTTTCGCCGCTTTACCCTCGGTTACTTTCCAGCCGAGACCGGCGAGTATATTCATTTTGTCGTGCAGAACTGGCTGGCTTGGGAGCTGACTCACTCGGCATTCCACTTGGGCTTACTCGGTTTTTTTGAGTTTGCGCCGCGTTTTATCTTTGGTCCCATCGGCGGCGTAGTCGCCGACCGGATGGATCGCATGAAGCTGCTGATTCTCAGCCGCGTCGCTAATTTGATTCAGTGCCTTATTTTCGCTTTTCTGGTTTTCGCCGGCCTGCTTGAGTTCTGGCATATCGTCCTGCTGGTGATTTTCATGGCGATCGTCAGCTCGTTTAGCACGGCGGCACAGCAGGTCGTGATCGTCTCGCTGGTGCCGCAAGAAGGAGTGGTGAGCGCGCTGGCGATCAACTCGGCAACCCACAACTTGACCAAAGTGATCGGGCCGTCCATCGGCGGCGTTTTGCTGACTCTGGTCGGTCCGGGGCCATGTCTGTTGGTGCAGGCGCTGTCGATTGTCGGCATGCTCGTTACGCTTTGGAAGATGCCGCCGCAAGCTACGCCGGTGAGCGCGGCTAGGGGCGATTGGTTGAAAGATATTGTCGCGGGCATTTCTTACATGCGCGAGAATCGCCGGCTCTCTGCGACGATACTCACGACCTATTCGAATGGTTTTTTCGGCATCTCCTATGCGCAGTTTCTGCCCTACTTTGCCCAGGAAGTTTTACACGTCGGCCCGGCCGGCTACGGTGTCCTGGTTGCGGCTCCCGGCGTGGGCGCGGTGCTGATCAGTTTTTTTCTCTCGACCCACACGCGGCTAAAAGGCATGCGGCGGTTATTGGTTGGCGCGAGCTTGATCTACGCGGTGGCGATTTTTCTATTCGCGCTCTCGCCGTTGCTGATCTTGTCCGTGCTTCTGCTCGCGGCTGTCGGCTCGATGCAGATGAGCTATCGGGTGCTGGCGCGGGCGATCATTCAAGAGGAGTGTCCCGATCATATGCTCGGACGCGCCATGAGCTTATTTTTTCTCGACCGCGGTTTCGGCTCGCTGGGCGCGATTTGCATCGGCAGCGTGGCCGCGGTTCTTCCCGTGCCGGTGGCGGTGGCGGCAAGCGCGGTGGCGTGCGGATTTGTCTCTTGGATTCTGCCCAGGGCCGTCGATGGCCCGAGAGCCCTTTGAATGATCGCGCCGTTACCTTATAATTCCAACTTGGGTAGTGACGATGGACGAGATGCAGCAACTTGGAGTCATTCTATTAGCAGCCGGACAGGGGACGCGGATGCGCTCGACGCTCCCCAAAGTTCTCCACCACCTCGGCGGAAAGCCTTTATTTCTTCATCCACTAGGCACCGCGCGGCGACTTAAACCAAAGCTTGTTGCGGTCATTGTCGGCCACGGGGCGGATGCGGTGCGTCGAGCGTATGCAGGTTCTGACGTTGATTGGCGAGTACAGGAACAACAACTCGGCACGGGTCATGCTGTTTTAGCTGCCAAACCAGTTTTCACCGACTTCTCCGGCGATCTACTGATTTTAAGCGGCGATGTGCCGCTGATTCGCGAAGCTACCCTTACGGCGCTGGTCGAACATCATCGGCGCTCTAAAGCGGCGCTTACCTTGCTCACGGCTTCACTAAAAAATCCTCAAGGCTATGGCCGGATATTACGCGCCGGCGACGGCAAGATCACCGGCACCGTTGAAGAGAAAGATGCCAGTGAAGCACAGCGACAAATTCGCGAAGTGAATGCTGGCGTCTACGTCGCATCGGCGCGCTTTCTTTTCGCGGCGTTGAGCGGTGTCAAAAATAACAACCAGCAGGGTGAATACTATTTGCCGGATATCGTCACCATTGGATTGGCGCAAGGAAAAGTCATTGAAACATTGCAAGTCGACGACCCGCGCGAAATGATGGGTGTGAATACCCGAGAGGAGCTCGCCTTTATGGAAAAAAGTCTGCGCGAGAGCATAAACAAAAAATGGCTGCTGGCCGGAGTGACTTTGAAGGATCCCGACACGACCTACATCGATGAATCCGTGACCCTTGGCAAAGACACGGTGATCGGGCCGAACACGCAGCTCTGCGGCAAGACTGTCATCGGTGAGCGCTGTCGGATCGACGGCAGCGTCTATCTCACCGATGCCGAGATTGCCGCTGACGTACATATTCGATTTTCAGTGGTCATGGCGAGCTGCCGTGTCGAGCAGGGTGCGATCATTGGCCCGTTCGCCCATTTGCGCCCCGGCACCGTGTTGGGTCCCAACGTGCATATCGGTAACTTCGTGGAAGCCAAAGAAGCCAAACTCGGCGCCGGCACCAAAGCGAATCATTTGACTTATCTGGGCGATGTGACCATCGGGCAAGACACCAACATCGGTGCCGGGACGATCACCTGTAACTATGACGGGTTTCAAAAATACCAGAGCAGGATCGGCGATCGCGTTCAGGTTGGCAGTGATACGACGTTAGTGGCGCCGATCACGTTGGGCGACGATGTCTACGTCGCCACGGCGAGCACCGTGCGCCACGACATTCCCGCCGGCGCGCTGGTATTTAACCAGCGCGAGGAAAAAATTCGCGAAGGCTGGACCGAGCAGAAGCGCCAGCAGATGAAGGGAAAACAAAAATAATGTGCGGCATCGTCGGATATATCGGCCATCGTCAAGCGGCGCCGCTGATTCTCGAAAGTTTGCGCAAGCTCGAATACCGCGGCTACGACTCGGCGGGTATTGCCGTGCTCAACGACGGCCAAGTGGCAATCTGCCGGGCCGAAGGCAAACTCAACAATCTCGAAGCCATGATCAAACACCAGCCGATGTCCGGCGCCGTAGGGATCGGCCACACGCGCTGGGCGACCCACGGCCGGCCCTCCGAGACCAATGCCCATCCGCATCGCGCCGGCGACGTGGTCGTGGTGCACAACGGCATCATCGAAAACTACCTCGAGCTCAAAACCCAATTGTCCAAACGCGGAACGCATTTTAGCTCGGAAACCGATTCCGAAATCGTCGCCCATCTCGTCGCCGAAAAAGTCGCGCGCGGTGTCGATTTTCTCGACGCAGTGCGGCGCACCTTGCGCGAGATTCACGGCTCCTATGCGTTATTGTTTCTCAATCGACGCGATCCCAAACGCTTGATCGTCGCGAAAAACTCCACGCCGATCGTCATCGGCTGGGGCGAGGGTGAAACGTTTATCGCCTCGGACATTCCGGCATTGTTGGACCACACGCGTAAAGTGACGTTTCTCGAAGACGGCGAGATCGGCGAAGTGAGCGTCGGCTCGTATCGTTTGCTCGACGGCAAAGGCAAAACGATTCGTCGGCCGGTTAAAGAAATCACCTGGGACGCGGTGGCGGCGCAGAAGGGCGGCTATCCGCACTTCATGCTCAAAGAGATCCACGACCAGCCGCGCGCCTTGTCCGATACTTTCCGCGGCCGCATCGCACTCAAAGACGGCCAAGTGTCGCTCGAAGACATCAAGCTTAGCGCCAGCGCGGTGAAGCAAATCAAACGGATCCACCTAGTCGCCTGCGGCACGGCGTGGCACGCCTGTTTGGTCGGTAAGTTCTTGCTCGAAGAGATCGCCGGCATTCCCGCCGAGGTCGACTACGGTTCCGAGTTTCGTTATCGCTCGCCGTTGATGGATCCTAAATCGATTCTGCTCATGGTCAGCCAGTCCGGCGAGACCGCCGATACCTTGGCTGCTACGGATATTGCCAAGGCGAAGAAAGCGAAGATATTGTCGATCTGCAACGTGATCGATTCGTCGATTCCGCGCAAATCTCATGGCGTGCTCTACACCCACGCCGGGCCGGAGATCAGCGTTGCCAGCACCAAGGCGTTTACGACCCAGTTGACAGCGCTTTACTTGTTAGCCGTCGCGCTGGGACGTTTGAACGGCAAGCTCAACGCCGCCGAGGCACGCAAGCTGCTGCGCGATTTGATGCATCTGCCAAGTTGGGTTGAAAAAGCGCTGGAGATCGAAAGCGAAGTCAAAGAGCTCGCCCACGAACTTATGCATAGCCGCGATTTTCTCTATCTTGGCCGCGGTATCAACTATCCGATCGCGCTCGAAGGCGCGCTCAAGCTCAAAGAGATTTCCTACATCCACGCCGAAGGCTATCCAGCCGGGGAGATGAAGCATGGACCGATCGCGTTGATCGACGAGACCCTGCCCGTCGTCGTACTGGCGCCGCACGACCGCTATTTTCAAAAGACCGTGAGCAACTTAAAAGAAGTCGACGCCCGCGGCGGCAAAGTCATCGTGCTCACCGACGACGCCACGGCCGCCAGCGAGCTCAGCGCGCATCGAGTCCTGACGCTGCCGAAGGCGTCGCACTATCTTACTCCTATCGTGATGACGATACCGCTTCAGCTGCTAGCCTATTATATCGCGGTGCATCGCGGCACCGACGTCGATCAGCCACGAAATCTCGCCAAGAGCGTCACGGTCGAGTGATGGCTCTGCGCGAACGCGGGACCGCCCAACTCAAGCGCACGCTCGTCTCCCTGCGCCATCGTAATTTCCGCCTGCTCTTTTGGGGCACGAGTCTTTCCCACGTCGGCGATTTCGTTCAAGCCATGGCGCAAAGCTGGTTGGTTTGGACGATGACTCAATCACCGCTTTTGCTCGGCGTGATCGGCTTCTGCCAAGCGCTGCCGCGACTGCTTTTGGGCGCGGTGGGCGGCGCCATCGTCGACCGCTTGGAGCGACGCCGCTTGCTGGTGGCGACGCAGGTTTTGGCGATGATTCAAGCATTTTCTTTTTGGGCACTGGTTTATTTTGAATGGATTCAATTCTGGCATGTGATGGTGCTGGTGTTGTTTTTGGGCACGGTGAACACGCTCAATCAGACGGCGCGCCATTCACTGATCAACAATTTAGTCCCGCGCGAAGACTTGATGAACGCCATCGCGCTCAACTCGTCGTTGGCAAACTTCGCCAAGATCGTCGGCCCATCGCTCGGCGGCGTGCTGATCAGTGTCATCGGAATCGCTGGCTGCCTGTTCGTCAACGCGGTCAGTTTTACGGCGATTATCGCGACCCTCTTGGTCATGGAGTTTCCGGCGATCAAAGGCCGAGTAAACGTCGAAGCGCCGTTTTGGCAGGAAGTGAGTGAAGGCTATCAGTTTCTCCGCGGTGAGCGCCGGCTGTACGCGGTCATCTTGCTGACTTACGGCGTGGCCCTGGTGGGCACGCCTTATACGCGCTTTTTGCCGGTCATCGCCACCGACGTTTTACATGCCGGGCCGACCACTTTCGGTTTGCTTCTCGCTTCTCCAGGGATCGGCGCGGTGATCTCCGGCCTGGGTATAGCATCCTGGGGGAGAGTTAGACGCCGCACTCACTTCGTCGCCATGAGTGTTTACGCCTTCTCATTCGCTTTGATCATGTTTTCATTCTCGCGCTCGCTGCCGTTATCGATGTTGTTTTTAGTTCTCGTCGGCGCCAGCAATATCGCCTTTCGTGCGGTGGCGAACTCAATCGTCCAGATGGAAACGCCGCCGGAACTGCTCGGCCGCATGCTGAGCCTGTTCTTCATGGACAAAGGTTTGTGGTCGTTCGGCACGCTTTTCATCGGCGCCATCGCCCACGCGATCGGCACGCCGCGGGCGATTACGATCTCAGGTGTGGCGTGCGCCTTGGCGGCGTCCTTGATGCTCTACCAGCAACGGCAAACCAGGGAAACGCCGCCCGAAGATCTAAAGCAGCGCGTCGCGCAGTAAGCGGGCGGCTTCCTCGGGGGCGACGGCATTGATATGCGCGCCCGTGCCCCACTCGAACCCCGCCGCGCGTGAGAGCTGCGGCAAAATTTTTAGCTGCCAGTGATAGTAATGCCTTGTCGCTTCGTCCATCGGCATTGAGTGGATGATGTAATTAAATGGCGGATCGCCGAGCGCACGGTCAAGCCGCGTGATCGTTTCGTGCAGGGCACGGGCGAAGTCGCTGAGTCCTGGCTCGGCGCTCGCCGCGAAGTCCGCACTATGGGTTTTCGGCAATATCCATGTTTCGTAAGCGAAGCGCGGCGCAAACGGACAAAGCACGACGAAGTTTTCGTGCTCGAAGATTATTCGTTCACGCTTTTCCACTTCGCGCTCGATGATTTCGCAGTAGGCGCAACGTCCGGTTGTTTGGTAATACAGTCTCGCGCCGCGCAATTCCTTCAGCGCGGCTTTGGGCGCAGCGGCCAGGGCGATCAACTGGGAATGGATATGTTGGAGCGTGGCGCCGGCGCGGTCGCCTTGGTTCTTATAGAGCAGGGCGTAGCGCCAGCGGGGGTCTTGGCTCAGAGCGCGCATGCGCGTGCGGTAAGCTTGGACAATCGCCACAAACTGGCTCGCGCTAACTCTCGCCAGGCTGACATCGTGTTTCGGACTTTCGATGATCACTTCGTGGGCGCCTAGACCGCGGCGCGACTGATAAAATTGCTCGCTGCTGTCCCTCGCTTCGCTCTCAGCGGCCAAGGCGGGATATTTGTTTGGCACTACGCGCACAGTCCAGCTAGGGCCATTGTCGCCGCTCTGGTTTTGCCGCTTAGCCCAAACTTCCGGCGGCGTCATCGTTTCATTGCCAGCGCAGAACGGACAAGGTTCGGCTTGCGACGAATGCTTCAATGCGCCGAATTGGCGGGGCCGCTTGGCGCGCCCTGAGGCGATGATCACCCAACTGCCGGTGAGCGGATCTTTTCTAAACTCGCTCACAGGGATGCGGTGGCATTTGGCCGCGCGGTGAAGCCCTTGGCGTAAAAATAAAATTCCGATGAGCCCTGGCGCGTGGCATCAGGTTTGGTGCGCTGGACGGTGGAGAAATACCGCTTTAATTCAGCGCTGAAGGTTTGCAGATCGTCGCTGATAAAACTCTTGACCAACAGCGTGCCGCCCGGGCGCAGCAATTCGATGGCGACGGCGAGCGCGATGCGGTTGAGATCCAAACAGCGCGCCATGTCGGCGTCGCGGATGCCGCTCAGCTTGGGCGCTAGGTCGGAAAGCACGCAGTTTGCCGGCCCGCTAAGGAGTTGGGTGATCTGCTGTTGAATTTCTTTGGATGCGATGTCGCCGCTGAGTAAAATCACTTGACCCTCGGCAAAGTTTTGCATCGATTGAAGATCGACGCCGATCACTCGGCCATTTTGGCCGACGATCTTTGCCGCTACTTGTAGCCAACCGCCCGGTGCCGCACCCAGGTCGATGACCTTATCCCCAGGTTTGATGATGCGATAGCGTTGTTGCAGTTCGAGCAACTTATAAGCAGCACGCGAGCGGTAACCTTCCTGTTTGGCTTTTTTGAAATAACGGTCTTGAGGATTGTAGGCCATGACTGATATTTACAATGTTCCTCAGTGAAAAAAAAAGCCCAGCCTGAAATACAGGCCGGGCCTTTGCAAAAATCTGTCAATGCTCTAGCGCGCGGCTTTGACTTGGAACTCAACGCGGCGATTGACGGCCCGCGCCCAAGACGCGTCTTGTCCGATTAATGGTTGACCTTCGCCGATACTATTCGTCGAAATGCGCCCACGGTCGATGCCGAGCCCAACCAGTTCGTTCATCACGGTTTGGGCGCGGTCCAAGCCGAGCTTCTGATTGTAGTCATCGGCGCCGCGATTGTCGGCATGACCTTCGATGACCACGGTCAAATCGTTTTTCTCCTTGAGGCGCTGGGCGGCAAGGAAAACCTGACCTTTGCCGAGGTCGGTCAGATTGGCCGAATCAAAGGCGAACGCGACGGCTGGAAAGACTACTTTTTCAACTTCGACGATCTTTTGAACCGGCACTTCCTTGATGACGATCCTTTCCACCGGCACCTCGACGATCTTAACCGTCTCAGGAGGCGGCACTGGCGCGGGCGCCGGTGGTGGGATGTGAGCCGAACCGGCGTAAACTCTCCTGGCGGATGAATAATCCTGTCTTGGCATTGGCGCGGCGAGCACCGGCGGATGTGGACGGTGACCGAAGAAAGCTTCCTGTGGTTCGGTGCCGCTGACAAGCAAATGGAACGGACGGTAGATCAGCCATTCTGCCAACCAACCTACCGGATGGATTAAATAGGCGGCGATCCGAAATGGATTTGACTGGCTATCGTCATATTCGTCCGGATAAGCGAATACCGGCTTGGACGCTAACGTCAACAACACTGAGCCGACCAACAAGAGTCGTAAAGTTTTCATGAGCGCCTTCCTTAACAGTCTACTAAGCGCTAAGTTTAGGTGCTAGTAGGGCTTTTGTCAAATTTATCTTTGCGTGGGTTGCTTGTAACCCGGCGGTTCATAGTCTATGAGAAGAAGCGATTCGCCGGGCGGAATTCAATTCCAATTCGAAAATAAGGGAATCTCCAATGGCTGTGGCCGTCGAACAGAATCGCCGAGCGCTCTCGATCACCTGGGATCGTCCACCTTTAAACGTCTTGGATATCGCTCTCTTGCGTGAGTTGGATCAGGTGCTGATAAACTGCGCCGCGGATTCCTCCGTTGATGTGGTGCTGCTGCAAGGCGCCGGTGACCGGGCGTTTTCCGCGGGGGTCGACATCAAGGACCACACGAGCGCAAAAGTGCCGGAGATGCTCGATGCTATGCACGGCGTTATTCGTAAACTCTTGGCGCTGCCGCAAGCGACCATCGCTTTGGTTCGCGGCGTCTGTCTTGGCGGCGGTTGTGAACTGGCTAGTTCCTGCGATTTCATTGTCGCCGCGGAGGAAAGTACATTTGCCACGCCGGAGATTCTCGTTGGTTGCTACCCGCCGGTGGCGCTGGCGCGCTTTTCTCAATTGATCGGCTATCATCGCGCCGCCGAAATGATTCTCACCGGCCGCCGCTTCAGCGCCGGCGAAGCGCAGGCGATGGGGTTGATCAACCGAGTGTTTGCTGCCAACGAGCTCGATGACGGCGTCCAGGCGTTAGTGGACGAGCTCCTCGGCAAAAGCGGCGCGGTGTTACGCTTGACGTTAAAGGGACTCCGCGAGTTATCGTTGCCAGGCTTCGATGCCGCGCTCAAGCGGTCCGAGGATATTTATTGCGGCGATTTGCTCAAGACTCATGACGTCGAAGAAGGAGTCAAGGCGTTTCTCGAAAAGCGTCCGGCTAAGTGGACACATCGCTAGAACGTTGCGGCAAAATTTCGCTGTCATCGAGTTGTCCCGCTTAGTCATTTCCAATTACGGATCGGTATGTTAATTTTTGGACGGCATGGTAGACTTCGAAGTTAAAATCGCCGATGAGGCGAATGAGATCGAAGAGGCCCAGCGGCTGCGCTTTCAGGTTTTCAACCTCGAGCTTAACAAGGGATTGCAGAGTTCCTACGCACGCGGTTTAGATATCGATGAGTTCGATGCGGTTTGCGATCACTTGATCGTCCGCGATCTTAGGAGTGGTGATGTGGTCGGCACCTACCGCTTGCTGCGCGGCTCGGAAGCGCGCCGTCACGGCGGATTCTACTCGGAGAAAGAGTTCGATTTATCGCGCGTCAAAGCGCTCGACGGCGAACTGCTCGAACTGGGGCGTTCCTGTGCGCGCAAGGATTTTCGCGACCGTGCGCTGATCCCGCTGATGTGGGAAGCGATCGCCGAGCAAGTGCGCAAACATCAGGTGCGCTATTTATTCGGTTGCGGCAGTCTGTACACGACCGATGTTGTCGAAGTGGCTTCGATGTTCTCGCTGTTAAGAAACAATTACTATGCGCCTGACGCGCAGCGGGTTTTTCCCGTGGAGAGTTGTCGCTTCGTCGGCTTGACGGAACAAGTCGGCGCAGCTGATGAGCCGGCGCAATTTCAGAAACTGCCGAGTTTGATCAAAGGTTACCTGCGCATCGGAGCGCTGGTCGGTGGTCCGCCGGCACTGGATCGCGAGTTTGCCACGGCGGATTTTTTCTTGCTATTGGATTTCGGCACTCTCAAGGGCGAATACTTGAAACGGCTCGGTCTGGCTGACTTGAAGGGACACGATGCGCCTGCTTAAGTTAACCGCGTTTCTTTCGCTCTGGGCATTTTTCTTCGCCTTGGTGGCATTGGTGCACCTGTGGATCTCGATTCTCGGTCTGCCCAATCGCTGGAAAATCGTCAGCCGGCTCAATCGCGCTTACACCTTGCTGTTACGCTTGATTCTCAATATCAAAGTCACCGTCTCGGGGGATGAAGGGCAACTGGAACGGGGCGGCTATGTCATCATCGCCAATCACACGAGCTACGTCGACGGCATCGTGTTAGGCAGTATCTTTCCAATCGTCTTCGTTTCCAAAAAAGAAGTGCGCAGCTGGCCCATCGTCGGCCAGTGGAATATTCTCTGCGGCACGATCTTCATCGACCGCCAGCATAAGTGGCTAGTGAGCAGGTTGGTCCGCGAGATGGCGCGCAAGCTCAAACAGGACGCCAACATTCTGTTGTTTCCCGAAGGCACGTCAACCAACGGCGAGCGCATGCTGCCGTTTCAAACCGTGCCACTGGCGGCGCCGCTGCGCAGCCGTTCGATCATCGTGCCGGCGACGATCACGTACAAGAGCATCGACGACCGCCTGGTCAGCGCCGACAATCGCGATCTGATCTATTGGTACGGCGAGATGGATTTCATCACGCACTTTTGGAAGCTGTTGTCGCTGCGCGGGGTCGAAGTGCTGGTGACGATCCAGCCGAAGGTTGAGTGTTTTCGTTACCCGGATAGTTCGCTGGGGCGGAAAAAATTGGCCGAGGTCTGTTACAATCGAGTCCTCGGCCGGCTAACGGAAACCCATTCAGATCAAGATGACGAGGTAGACGAAGATAGCGAGCCGCGTCTGCCCAGTTAGCTTAGCTGCTTTTTGATATTTTCGACGAACTCTTTGAGCATCGAGTCAGCTTTTTTACGGATGATCGGTTGACCGAACTCGCCGATCTTGCCCAGAATATTGACATCGGTCTCCACGACAAGCTCGGTTTGATTGGCGCTGATCTCTTTCAAGCTCATCGTCGTTTTGCCGTTAACCGCGCCCGCCGCCATACGGTCCTTGGCTTCAGCGCGAAGCGCGGCGCGCCAATCGGTCTTATTTTGCTCTTCGAGAATAATCTTGCCTTGCAAGTTCAACTTAATCGGGCCGACGCGCACGGTGAGCGCGCCTTCATAGGTTGTGTCGTCGATCTTCTTAACCGACTCCACCCCGGGCAGCGACTTGGCGACCTTGGGCACATCCATTAAAAAGTTCCACAGTGGTTCGCGGGCTACGGGAATCTGGGCGGTTTGAGAAAATTTCACTTCCTCTTGCCTTTCTTCTTGGCGACTTTCTTTTTCGGCGCGGGTTTGGGCTTGGGCACCGCTTTGGCTTTTGCCTGCTGGCGGATATCCGCTAGGGCTTTCTCCAGCGCGCGCCGGACAAACACCGCCGCCATATCTTTCTTGTATCCGGCCGAACCGCGGAAATCGCTGACCGGATCGACCGCGCCCTTGGCCTTCTCGCCGGCTTCGGCGAAGGCTTCGGCCTTGAGCGGCTGGCCGCGCAATACCGCTTCGGCTTCGGTGGCGCGAATCGGCGTCACACCGACGCTACCCAGGGCGATGCGCACATCGGCGATGGTTTTATTGGTCTTGTCTAACGTTAGCACGGCGGCAGCTGATACGGTGGCGTAGTCGTCAGCGGTGCGCGGCAAGAATTTTATATAAGCCGCGCCGGTATTGGGAGCCACTTTCGGCACGAACAATTCGGTGATGATTTCGTCGGGATTGAGCACGGTTTCGTAGTAGTCTTTGAAAAATTCATCGAGCGCAATCATCCGGCTGCCGCTCGCCGAAGTCGCTTTCAGAGTGGCGCCGAGAGCGATCAAGCTCGGCGGTGGATCCATGTTGGGATCGGCGTGAGCCAAGCCACCGCCGACAGTGGCCATGTTGCGCACGCGGATGGTCGCGACATGATGAAAGGTTTCCGCCAGCATGGGCAATCGGCGGCGCACCAATGACGAGCTCTCGACTTCGCGGTGGGTAGCGAGGCCGCCGATGCTCAAACCGCCGTCTTTGACTTCTATTCCATTCAATCCGCGCACTGAGCGCAGTGCGACCAGGCAACTGGGCCGGACCAGACGCTGCTTCATCATGATCACGAGCGCCGTTCCGCCGCCGATCAGCTTGGCGTCGCCGCCGAATTCTTTTAAAGTGGCGTGAACTTCTTTGAGATTCTTCGGAGTGCGATATTCAAAGGGTATCATGGCTGTGTCCTTATTATTATTTGGCGAATTGATGCGCTTTCTCGATCGACTCGATGATCTTGTAGTAACCGGTGCAGCGGCACAGATTGCCCATCATCCAGTCCTTGATCTCGTCTTCGTTCGGTTTGGGATTTTCTTTTAACAAAGCGGTGGCGGCGACGACTTGACCGGGCGTGCAGATGCCGCATTGAAAGCCGCCGTATTGAATAAAGCTTTTTTGTACTGGGTTGAGCTCGCCGTTCTTGGCCAGACCTTCAACGGTGGTGATATCGTGGCCGTCGGCCATGACCGCCAAGGTCAAACAGGAGCTGATCATGTCGCCGTCCATCAACACGGTACAGGCGCCGCAGACGCCGACGCTGCAACCCTCTTTGGTGCCGGTGAGACCGACGTCGTAACGTATGCAGTCGATCAACAGGCGATTGGTTGGAACTTCCAACTCGACTTTCTTGCCGTTGACGCGAAACTTTATCTTCTTGTCCATTGCTGTTCCTTTCTAAATATGTGGGTGCGGAGTTCTCAGTGCGGCCTAGAAAAACTCGCTAGGGCTCTCTTATAGAAAGAAATTCCGTAAACTGCAAGCCGTTTTTTTGTGAAATTATTCGCTGACTTCACTCGTATTTTGCGGCGCAACCCGTGGCCCGGCGTTTAGTTGGCGGCACGATCATCGACATGCGGCCGTGGGCGCGATTGGTCAATACTTGATGATCGAGCGGATGCTTTTGCCCTCATGCATCAGGTCAAATGCATCGTTGATGCATTCCAATGGCAGAGTGTGCGTGATCATCGGATCGACTTTGATCTCACCGGCGAGATACTTCTCGACATAACCCGGCAGCTGCGAGCGGCCTTTGACGCCACCGAAGGCAGTGCCGCGCCAGACCCGGCCAGTCACGAGCTGAAAAGGTCGTGTGCTTATTTCTTCTCCCGCGGCGGCAACGCCGATGATCGTCGACTCGCCCCAGCCTTTGTGGCAACACTCGAGGGCGGCACGCATGGTTCTCACATTACCAATGCATTCGAACGAATAATCGACCCCGCCGTCGGTCATATCGACGATCACTTGCTGCACCGACGTGCCGTTGGGTTGTGGCACGACAAAGTCGGTGGCGCCGAGATTTTTCGCCATCTCGAACTTGGCCGAATTGAGATCGACGGCGATTATGCGCTCGGCTTTGGCCATGACCAGGCCTTGGATAACGCTGAGACCGATGCCGCCGAGGCCGAAGACTGCGGCTGATGAGCCTGGCCGCACTTGCGCGGTATTTAACACCGCGCCGATACCGGTCGTGATGCCGCAGCCGAGCAGGCAGACTTTGTCGAGCGGCGCGGTGGGATTGATTTTCGCCAAAGCGATCTCCGGCAGGACCGTGTATTCCGAGAAGGTCGAAGTTCCCATGTAGTGCAAAATGGTTTTTCCACCGATAGAAAATCGCGATGTGCCATCAGGCATGACGCCCTTGCCTTGGGTTAACCGGATGGCGCCGCAAAGATTGGTTCGCCCCGATTGGCAAAACTTACATTCGCCACACTCTGGAATGTAAAGCGGGATTACATGATCACCGGGCCTCACCGAAGTGACGCCAGCGCCGATTTCGATAACCGTCGCGCCGCCTTCATGTCCCATGATCGCCGGGAATAAGCCTTCGGGATCTTTGCCCGAGAGTGTGTAAGCGTCGGTGTGACAGACGCCGGTGGCGGCGATTTTTAACAAGACCTCGCCTTTTTTTGGCGCGCCGACTTCGACTTCTTCGACGACTAATGGTTTGCCTGCTTCCCAGGCGACGGCCGCGCGTGATTTCATGATTGCCTCCGATTACTAATTGCGATCGTCATCCATGGCGGAATCAGCCGCGTGCAGCGACGGCATTCAACGAGCAATTGCCCGTGTCTTAGCAGAATCGGAGGAATTTGAAAATCTGGCGAGCCGAATCGCCTAGCAGCGAACAGTGGAAACGTAATTATGAGCCGGTATAAAATTCTCGGTCCAATCACCAGGTAGTTAAGCCCGGAGATCGAACCGGCGGCGAAATTGCCGCCTTCAACATTAACCTCAATGGCAAGATCAACGGCCTCGTCGCGGTGAAAGTTAAAACCTAATTTTCCTGCCGCGCTTCGACATGGATATCTTCGGCCTGAGAAAAGATAAGAGGATAAATCCTAAACGCTGACTTCTAGTAGGTTCGCTTTAAACCGGAATACAATGAGGCGAACGATTTGAGGTGAGCGAGAAGAATTACAAACAAATATTCGTTGGCCAGAAATTCGGCCGATGAACTTGGTCACCAAATCTTGTAATACATCTCGAGTCCGAAGTAGCCCGTGTTGGAAAACGTACTGCTATGCTTATAACCGCCGCTCAGGACAATTGAGAACTGTTCTTTCAGCCGTTGCAACTCAACCACGGCACCTACCTGCTGCGCCGTAAAATCGCTGTTCCCCTGTCCGATTCCTTCTATGCCGAAGAATAGCTTCTGCGTTCCTGGAGTGGCGACCGTCAAATATTTGAGTCGTCCGCGTCCCCAGGTGAAATTTCCTATGGAACTATAATTGACTATGAGATCCGTCGTGAGCCTTTCAACTAGATCTTGGCTATAAATAGCCTCGACCGTGCCTCCGGTTTTGGCGCCCTTTGTTTTTGAGTCCGGGTCATTGCGGCTCAGTGTGGTGTTCCTATAGTCCAAGCCCGCAGTAAGAATAAAGTAGCGTCCTTCCGTGAAGTATTTAGGACCTATTTTGAAACTGAATCCTGGTGCTTTTGCCCTAATGTTGTCCGAACCCGACTCGTATTCATAATGCAGAAAGTTGCCGATTAGCTTTCCCATGAATGTCCACTGGTCGTTTATCGGTTGCCCGTATCCTAGTCCAAAATACTCGTAACCCTGTGCTTGAGTGTCAACCGCGGCGCCTGTATACAACTCAAGTTCGGAAGGCACGGCTTTGAGCGGCCAGAGGAATAACAAGCTCCAAACACAACATGCAATTAAATGATGTTTAAAGCCGTTCATCCCGCCTCCCTCATTGTACCGTCACGGCCCAGGCCAATCTTGCACGCTTTCTCTAAAGGCCTGTAGAGCCTGTACTGACGAATCGATTCGCCAATCACATTCTTTCTTAACGTTGAACCAGACGAATCCCACGATTCTGGGAAACGAGTCTTTAAGTTCTCCAAACGCTGACCTGATCCATTCAGATTTGTTGCCGCCGCTCTCGGTTGAAGCGCTCTCAGCAATAAGCAGCGGTTTATCCGTCAGATCCGTGACGATATCATACGCGGGAGAAAATATCTCGTGAAAACTTTGCCATCGTGACCAAGGTTGACTAGTCCCCCAATTGTAACCATCGAGACCGATCCAATCGACGTAAGCATCGCCCGGATAATAACATGAAATGGCATTTTTAGGCGAGTTCGGATATGAGGCGGCATAAGGGCACCATAGCCAGCTAACCTGAGTCGCACCGACTTCAAGAAAGATATCGTGCAAATGTCGCCACGCTTCAACGTATTCCTCTGGCTGGTTCTGATTGACGGTGCCGCACCAAGGGTACCAATTACCGTTCATCTCGTGCATCGGTCTGAGATGATAGGGTATGCGCAGGGATTTGGATGCCTCAGCCCAGTGCCGTATATAGGGGTCGTAATCTCCCGCAATGATCCGTTTTAAAGTAAAGCAAGGCTGATCGCTCGAAGATTTACCCGGAACCGGCAGCTCCCATGGTTCCCACGTGATCAAGGCGGTCCGTCGTGATTTGTGGATATCGCCCAGTTCCCTAGCGTAAAAGTTCTGGTACTGCGATCCCCATGCCTGATAGATGCTTAGAAGCTCGATAGGATGTCTTAATTGCTCCTCCCATCCATCGACGCTGACCAAGTTAGATGGCAAATCAGAAAGATATAGCCCAAGACGCACGGTGATTATGCGGGACCGACACTCTGGGAAAACTTTTTCGGTTTCACCGCCGCAGTGCAAATACCGATGAGTGACCAGATGACCCAACAGCCCCATAGTCCGTTGACAAGGAAAAGTTCCATGGGAAGTGTCGTGAGCTGTAGGCTGAAGGCTATTGATGCCAGCGTGAGGACTATGAAGCTCATCTGAGGCACTATCGCTTTGATGCGCTGTAGCAGACTCGGGTTGTCTGGGAGTTTGCCGTTCACGGCATAACGAGGTTTATGAGTCTTGGAGCGAATGGCCGCGATAGTTGCTTTAACAAAAATCGGAAATAACCCTGCCCACATTTTGTAAGGTTTTCGAGAATCAGCGGGGTGTTCGAGAATCGTCAGCGCTAGTATTCCGAACAAAAAATAGAGACCTCTATAGAACATATAATCAGTTACCGGTGCGTCAGCTAAAAATTGACCGGTCAAAAGGGACCAAGACGGAATTAGGAAATATATCGGCATGGCAAAGCCAGATATCAGATAGACGAACCCCAACTGAAAATATTGAAGTTTCTGCTTCAAAGTGAGCCCGGCGTATTTAAAAGGGTTATCCCAAAACAAAAGTCTCAAAGAATCGGTGGCCCATTGCTGCCGCTGTTTGTAAACGTTAAGGATATCAGCCGGTGCGGTCCCTGTCGTAAGTGGATGATTGTGATATATCGATTTCCAACCTTTCGCATGGATTTTCATCGAAGTGTGTACGTCTTCGACCAGGTTCCAGGTGCTAAAGCCGCCGACGCTTTCGAGCGCCGCGCGTCGGTAAATGACTCCCGAGCCGCAAGAAAATGCGGAGTTGTCATTGTCTTTACCGGGTTGCATGACCTTATAGAATAACTCATCACTATTACCAAAAGGATCTCCATCGGGGAGTACGAACCGCTGGGCGCTTTGGACGAATCCCACTTTGGAAAACTTAAAGTAACTTACAAGCCGCGCAATGATGTCTCTTTCCGGAATTTGATCTGCGTCGAGGGTGAGGAAGAATTCTCCATGCGTTTGAGAAAGGCCATGGTTTAAATTGCCAGCCTTTGCATTGGCATGATCAGTTCGGGCGATATAATGGCAGCCATTCTGCTCCGCGAGCATTTTCACGCCAGGGGATGCCGCATCATCGAGTATATATACTTTCTTTCTCGAATAGTCGATTTGTGCTACGGCCGTCAGTGTGCGTTGAAGTATGGTTAGCGGCTCTCCGCAGGTAGTGACAAAAACATCGACCGAAGGCGTCTGGTCCCAACTAAGTCCCTCGGGCCGATGGAATCTCGGGTGCCAAATAATCCCGGCGAAATATGTTGCCGTAATCAAACCGGCGATTTCCGCTATTAGGAATGGTAAGGAAATGTACCACACACTCCAATTCAGGACAGAAGAAAACCAGAAAATATATAAAAGCCCGAAGCCGACATTGCCCAAGAGAAAAATTTGGCCAGTTGTTCGACGCAAACGATCTTTGCTTTCCAAGTGCCGCTCATACGGTTTTTGACCAACGATGGTCTTCCAAAAATTTAAACCAGTATGGCTCTCTGGCGGACGTCGAAGCCCAAAGTCGATTTCGGAACTTGCTGGCACCTGAGAATGTCCGTTTCCTTTTCCGATGAGTTCCGTACCGCTAATCGCCTGCGCCTGCGCGCCGTTTCCGTTCATATCTTTGTATGCCCTGCTATCTGCCCCTTGGGGTGCAATTTGATCCATATATGTGTCTGTGTCGTGAACTGTTATTCCTTTCAAGAAATCCTTGCTTGGCGTGCTGATTGAGATACGAGCGCTACGCAAAGGACATACCATCCAAGGATGTTTTGAAACGGAGGTAAAAAGGGTTGTTAACTGCGCGGATGAAGCAATTCTGAGTTAACAAAATTTGTCGCCCCCGACAAAAGTGACAAACGCACGTCAAATTGGCGAACATCTCCTGTTGCAATTGTTGCTGGATTCGTGGGAAAGGATAGAAAACCAACCGAAGGGGGATGCGCCATGTTTCTCGAAATGCGGACCTACGTGTTGAAACCGGGGATGACCAACAACTTTGTCGAACGCTTCGCCGAGGGTTTGACGGCGCGGCTGCAATTTTCCAAGTTGCTTGGACTATTCTGCTCAGAAGTGGGCGGTCTCAATCGTGTAACCCATGTCTGGCCCTATGAGAGCTTTGAAGACCGCGAGCGGATCGGTGGCGAGGCGCGCAAGACCGGCAAGTGGCCGCCGAAGACGCAAGAGTTTATCGTCACCCAGGAGAACAAGATTGTCCAGCTGGCGCCGTTCTCGCCGCCGCTGCCGGAGAAGAAGCTGGGCGAGCTTTATGAATTCCGCACCTATACCTATCAACCCGGCGCCATGTCGACGGTATTGGAGCGCTGGAGCAAAGTGATCGCGGCGCGCACTAAAATCTCACCGCTGGTGTTCGCGGGTCAGTCGATGATCGGTCCGCTCAATCAATATATTCATGTGTGGGCCTATAAAGACGCCGGCGAACGCGAGCGACTGCGCGCGGAGGCATCAAAGACGGTCGAAGGTTGGCCGCCGCCAACCCGCGAACTTTTGGTCATGCAAGAAAACACGATTATGACGCCTGCGCCCTGCGCGCCGTTTAAATAGACTGTCCTGCAGTCGAGTTAGATTCATCGCCGTCAACCTGGCGCGGTGAATTATTCTTCGAGGGAGAGCTTGCCGGCTCTCCCTCGTGTTTTGTCACCGCTGGAAAAGATCACCATCGCAAACCTTTTGTTGTTAGATGGATAAAAGGGACATGTTTTACAAATCGCTGATTCGCCCACTGTTATTTCACAAAGACCCGGAGGAAAGCCACGAGCGCATCTTGCATTTGCTGGCGCGTTTGGAGTTTCTCTACGGCACGGTGGAAGATTGGTACAACGTTGAAGATGAACGGCTGGTGGTCAAAATCGGCCCGCTGACTTTTTCAAACCCCGTCGGGCTCGCCGCCGGTTTCGACAAAAACGTGACGGCGCCAAAGATGATATCGGCGTTCGGATTCGGCTTCATGGAAGTCGGCGCGGTCACGGCGCAGGCGCAACCGGGCAATCCCAAGCCGCGGCTTTACCGGTTGCTCGAAGACAACGCTTTGATCAATCGCCTTGGTTTCAACAACGAAGGCGCGGCGGCGATCGCGCTCAAACTCGACCGCTTGGGCGCGCGTAACGGGCGACCGAAGATTCCACTGGGCATGAACATCGGACGAACCAAGATCGTCGAGACCAAAGACGCGGTTGGCGATTTTCTCGCGTGTTTCGCAGCGCTGTTTCCGCACGGCGATTTTTTTACGCTCAACGTCAGCTCGCCGAACACGCCGAACCTGCGCGACTTGCAGGAGAAGTCATTGCTGCGTGAGTTGCTTTCGGCGGTGCAAGAAAAAAACCGCGAGCTATCGGCGCGCGCCAATAGCTCGATGAAACCGGTGTTCGTCAAGATCGCACCGGACATGAAATTCTCCCAAGTCGACGAGATCATCGACGTGGTCGAACAGGTGAACTTGACCGGCATCGTCGCCACCAACGCCAGCGCATTCATGCGCGACGGATTGAAATCGCCGAACGGGGCCGAGCCCGGTGGCTTGAGCGGCCGGCCGATCACGGCGATGGTGACGAAATTTATCGCGCACATTTATCAAATTACCCACGGGCGCTTGCCGATCATCGGCGTGGGCGGAATATTCACCGCTCAAGACGCGTATGACAAGATAAAGGCGGGAGCCAACGCGATACAGATTTACACGGGTTGGGTCTTCGAAGGGCCAGGCGCGGTGAAACGAATCAATCAGGGTTTGCTGCGTTTACTGGAACGCGATGGCCTGAAGCATATTGCCGAAGCAGTTGGCCGCGCTGTTGAATATTGATCGCGCCATTAAGCGAGCCCCTTGAGCCGCTCAAAGTCCGCCGGTTCAGCGATGTCTAAGAACGAAGCCTCATCCTGCCACTCGACCAGCGCGGTTTTCATGCTATGGCTTTCCAGGAGTGCCCGCTCGCCGCGGTCGCCGGTGAGCTTTAACAGATCGGGGAACAGCTCGCGGCGAAATAGTACAGGATTGCGCGCCGCGTCTTTAAACTTCGGCGCGACGATGAGGGCGGAACTGGCTTGAAATTTTTCAATTAAGGAATTGATCAGCTCTTTACGAACCAACGGTTGATCCCCGGCGAGAAACATGACCCCTTCGCTCTCCGGATTGACCGCCCACAAGCCGGCGATCACTGATGTGCTCTGGCCCCGGTCCGCGGCGTAATTGAGCAGCCAAAACAAGCGTTCGTCGACGAGTTTGATCTGCCGGCGCGCCGATTCCAATTCGCGGGACACACAAATGACTTCGTCCAAATCGGAAGCGAGAGCACTTTCGATAACCCACTGAAGCACGGGTTTATCGCCCAGAGGCAGAAACAATTTCGGCTCACCCATTCGTTCGGCGCGCCCAGCGGCCAATATTACGGCGGAGATCATGCGGTTATCTCGGCGGTTGTTTTACTGGAGCAATACGTCCTGGACCGGTTCTGCGCTCGTATAACTTGTGATCACTACTCGCGCGACGCCGCAGGCGAGCAGTTGCTTGCCCAGAGCGCGCGCGGCGCTGACAAGTTCCGGACTGTCGGCTTGATTGATGACGGCAACTTTGCGGCACGCCGGGGGTATGCCTTTCCAACAGCCGGCGGGGTGCTTGACCCACTGAACGATGAGATCCTGCGTTACCGGCCGGCCCGCGGTCAGGCCGAAGAGTTTTCTGGCTTGTTCCACTTGATGATCCGACGCGTTGTCGAGCGGTTTGTCTAAAATGCCGATCGACACCAGCCAAACGGTCAACTGACAGCTCGCCGGTATCGCCGGCTCGGCATCGCCGGGAAGCTTAAACAAGCGCGGTTCAGGGCCGTCGGCTTCTACTAAGATCGCGTCAAATGATTTGCCGTCGTTTAATCGATCGAGCCATGGCGACGGCAAGCCCAAGAGTTTCCCGTCTTCGCTGACAGTGCTGCCAGCGCCGATGATCACAGGCGCAGGGATCGGCGCGCAAGTTTCGGTCAGCGCGTCGATCGTCTCGGCCAAAAATAATCGATCGACATGGGGTTTGCTGGGTTTAAGAATCTGGGTCGTGGTGGTTAACAGGATCTTGCGCCCTTTCTCGCGAAGCTCCCTGGCCAGGCGAAACATCGTCGTCGTTTTGCCGCCGGCGCCGATCAGCGCAGTCATCTCACCCCGGCGAAGATCGAGCGCTTCTCCAAGCAACATGGTCCCCTCCACTAACGCTTCCGATATCGAGATGCAAGCAAAATTCGCCCCAATGAACAATTTCATTTCCCGCAATATCCGCTTGTGCTTGAAAGGGTGGATGCTTTTGGTTAACGTCGCGACCATGTCTCGAACGTTCAGCATCGAAGTGGCGAAGGATTATTTCAATTTCGCGTCCGCACATTTCTTGATTTTCGCCAACGGCCAACGCGAGCCTCTGCATGGCCACAACTACCAAGTGTCGGTGAAATTGGATGGCGAGTTGGACCGCGCTGGCGTGGTGCTCGACTTCATTACCTTCAAGCCGATGGTCAAGCGGATTTGCGACGCGCTAGATCATCGCACGTTGATCCAAACCAAAAGTCCCATTCTTCAGGTCAACCGGCGGGCCAAGGAAATTGAAGTGCGCTATCGGCAGCAAAAGATCATTCTTCCGAAGCGCGATGTGCTGCTCCTGCCGCTCGCCAATACCAGCACGGAATTGTTGGCAGAACATGTCGCCAACCAAATTCGCCGCGGGGTCAGGCAAAATTTCCACAGCGCAAAAATTCGCTCCCTGGAAGTCGGCGTCGAAGAGGCGCGCGGCCAGCGCGGCTTTTATCGTGGTGAGTTCTAGCCACGCTTAGCGCCCGTTCAAAGTAGATAAGCCTCAGCGTAAACTTGAGCCGATCGCCCGGGTGTTCTAACCCTGCGCCAACACCCAGTGCGCGACTTCGTCATGACGGGCGAACCAAACATCGGGAAAGCCTTTCATATAACGCAGCAACTCATGCAATATAGCCGACATCAGCGGCCGGCCGCCGAAGTGGGTATGAACCGTTAAGTTGATCAACGACGGCGCTTCGTGTTTATGAAGATAATCGAAGGTGTCTTTGTATACGTTGTAAAAATCGCGCGGGCTGGAGCGCAGCGTTCGGTTGTCGGTGAAGTCGCTGTGGGCGATGGCGACGAGTTTTCCCTTCGGTGTTACCAATGCGTAGGGCAGATCCGTGTCGTTATAGTCGCCGTGCCAGATGAATCCAGCGTCGGCGAGCAGTGCCGCCGTATGCACGGTGGGCGCGGCTACCGGGCTAAACCAGCCGACCGGTGTGCTGCCAACGGCGTTCTCTAGGATACGCTTGCAACGCTGAATCACTTCTTGCTCTTCTTCAAACGTCAGATAGGGCAATACGAGGTCTTGGGTGTAGGAGTGGCCGGCGATTTCATGACCGCGGGCGTGCAATTGTTTGACCGCTTCGGGAAATAGTTCCGCGGCTTTGGCGTTCAAGCAGATCGTCGCTTTGATATCGGTGTCGTCGAGGATACGCATGAAGCGCCAAATGCCGGTCTTGCCGCCGTACTGCGACCAAGAGATGCCGAGCAAATCCGGCGTGCCCGGTTTGAGCGCAGTCGTCATCGGCGAGTAGGGCGGCGCTTTGCCTTCCGACCACACCTCGAACATGATCGTGACCATGACAGTGAGTTTTTTGCCGTCAGGCCAACTGGTAAGTATTTTTTCCATGAGATTGCTCCGGCTAAAACCGCCGCTGCTCAGCGCGCAAAGCCGCGACGCCAGAGTTCGGCAACTCGATCCAGATCGGCGCGCGGTATTTCGACATCCGCGCCGGCGGCGTTCTCGCCCATCTGCGCGCTATTGCGCGCGCCGGGGATCGTGATGCTCACCGCCGGATGGGCAATACAGAAGGCCAGCGCCGCTTGCACGAAAGTTCTGACCTCGCCGTGCACCAAAAAGCGCAGCTGATCGGCTTTGGCCAATTCTTTGGCGAAGGCTTCGCCTTTGAAACTGCGGGCGCGCACATCTTCGCCTTGGAATCTCGCTTCGTCAGCGAGGCTCATTTTTCCCGTGAGGATTCCCCGTCTAAGCGGTACGCGGGCGATGATGCCGACATTGGCCTGCTCGGCTAACGGAAAGATTTTTTCGGCCGGTTCCTGGGCCAGCAGATTATATTCGACTTGAATCGTCTCGGCGCGGCCGTCTTTGACTGCGGCGATGCCTTCTTCCATGGAATTGATCGATACGCCGTAATGGCGAATTTTTCCGGCCTGCTTCGCCCGCTCCAGAACGCTCCATACTTCGCCTTTTTCGATGACCTCGACCGTCGGGTTATGCAGTTGGTAAAGGTCGATGTAGTCGGTCCCAAGCCGCTGCAAACTCTCGTCCATCACGCGGCTGATATAGTCCGGTTCGAAAACTCGTTGGCCGCGGTTCGGTCCGGTCATCACATTGCCGCCCTTGGTGGCGAGGATGACTTTTTCGCGCCTGCCTTTGAGTGCGTTGCCCAGGAGCGTTTCCGAGTAGCCGGCGCCGTAAGCGTCGGACGTGTCGATGAAGTTGACGCCGAGTTCCAGAGCCGTCTCGATGGCGCCGAGCGATTCTTCATCTTTCATCGGTCCGAAGTGGCCGGCATGCACCATGGTGCCCAGGCCGATGACGCTGACGCGCAATCCGGTTTTGCCAAGCATTCGGTATTTCATGGTAGCCAACATAGGACAGCTGCGGCTAGCATCGCAAGCGATGCGGATCGTATCGCGCGGGAACTTTTGCGCCGCGGAAATCGTTGGAGTTATTGGAACGCGCGCATGGACACGACATATCCGCTCTATTACAATGGCCCGGCCGTGAGCCAAATCGAGGTACGCCAACAGGGGCAGGAGCGATTCGCCTCGGAGATTATGACCTATCTGGATCATCTCTACCGGGTGGCTTTTCACTTAGTACGAAACGACGACGAGGCGCAGGATTGCGTCCAAGAGACCTGCGCGCGGGCGCTCGGAGCTTATGGTCAGTTCGCGCCCGGCAGCAATATGAAAGCATGGTTGACGCGGATTCTCTATAATTTTTTCTTCGATTCCTACACGCGCAACAAGCGTATGGTGGCGGCCGAGGATATCGGCAAGCACAACGAGGGCGGTGCAGCGGAGCAGAATTTTTTCGACGGCTTGACGGCGGACCAGCCAGGACCGGAGAATCAAATCTTGCAGCAGGAACTGGGCGCCAAGATCGGCGCGGCGCTCAAACGCATTCCCGAAGAGTTTCGCGCGCCCATCGTGCTCGTCGACATGGGTGACTTTTCCTACGCCGAAGCGGCGGAAATATTATCCTGTCCGATCGGTACCGTGCGCTCGCGTCTGTCGCGCGGGCGAAAACTACTACACCAGCTTCTCAGCGCCTATCTGGAGAACAGCGAAGTGGAATCCTAGGCCATGCGTTGTGACGAAGCTCAAGAACTGATTACCGCGTGCGTCGATAACGAGCTGGACGCCGAGGAGCGCTCGGCTGTCCATGCTCATTTACAGAGCTGTGCCGACTGTACTGCGGCTTATACGCGAGAACAGCTCTTGAAGCGGCAACTCCATCTTGCCGGGCGCGAGGTGAGCGCGCCGGCGGCACTGCGCCACAGTCTCGAAACAAAACGCGCAGCGCCAACTGCGATCGAGAGAGGTTCGTCCCAGGGACGATTGGGTGGTTGGTTCAAATTTCCCGCATGGCGTCCCGCGTTGGTGACGGCGATGGTGCTCGTGGCAGTTGGGTCATTTTTCCTCTACACGCAGCGGGGCGCTGATAATCTCGCTGTCGCAGCGATTGAGACCCATCGCCGTATTCTGAGCGGCAAGACCACGTTTGTGCGTTCCGACAATCCGGCGACGCTGCGAAAAGAATTGGCGCGCGCGGTCGGCGACCGATTCCAGCCGATGGCGTTTGATCTTTCGATGATGCAGCTCTACCCCGTCGCGGGCTTCATTCAATCGATCGCTGGCCGCGACGTGCTCGTCACGGTTTACCAAGGCGCCGGACCGGAGATCACCTGTTTCACGTTTCTCGGTAACGAAGCCGACGCTCCAGATCGCGCTGAAAAATTTTACGACGCGGACATGAGAATCAATTTTTACTCGTTCTCACATAATGAGTTGAGCGCCGTGCTGCACAAGGAAGGAAACGTTATCTGCATTCTGGTGTCAAAAATGACCGCAGCCGACCTGCTCGCCGTGATTCGCGGAAAATCAGCCCATGCCAAGTTGAACACGCGATATTCCACGTTGACAACCCGCGGCTAATTCCATACTCTTCCCTTGCCTATTGACCAACCTGAGCGGGCGTAATTCAGTGGTAGAATGCCAGCTTCCCAAGCTGGACGTCGCCGGTTCGACCCCGGTCGCCCGCTCCAAATCTCTTCGATCAAAAATCTACTTGGTGGAATATTCTCTGCAACTCGCTGGAAGTAGTTCGCAGTAACCTCGCGAATGGGCCCAACAGCTTTTTCGCCTGCCGGTTGGTTTCGACTGCCTGCGTTGATCAAGGGAGATTATAGAGCATTTATGATACTTCACTCTGAATTACCTCCACGGCAATCAGAGAACTGAACGATGATTATTTCCGCAATGCTTCGCGTCTCCTTTTTTCGATTTCGACATCGACCTGCCGTGACTTTTCGATGGTATACTTAAGTTTCTCCTTTTCTTGCATCAAAGACTCCCTTTCCCTGGTCGTGGTTCGCTTCTCGTCGGCCATTTTCTGATACTCCTCAAGAACCTGAATCCAAGTCTTGGCCGGCTCTCCCATCGGACTCTGAGGATAATCCTTGACCAGTGCGCGAAACGACGAAAGGGCGCGGGGATAATTTTTTTTGGGATTCCCCGAATGGGCGGAGATCATTCCCATATTGAAAAGCGCCACGTCGGGAGCGCCCCTGCCTTCCTGGAGTATTTTTTGGTTTTCGGTGTAGGCGGCCTCGTATTGCCCTTGAGAAATCATTGTCGCGCTGTGCTCGAAAGGCGTGGTGTGTTTTTTCACATCGGCAACCGGAAGTTCGGGCCCATCAAAAACTGACGCGCAGCCGGATAGTAAGACAAATCCCCAAACTGCTCTCCAGGGCGAACGGTGCCGTGATGTCTGCATTTTCATTTCGGTACACCAAGTCCTTTCCACCAAGTCGGGAAATGCCAGCGAATGCCGAGCACGGCGCGATGAGAATCCGCCGAGCTTGTCCCTTTTCTGGATGTTTTGCCGGTCAGACAATAGGCGAAGTACATGCCCATACCGAGCAGTAGCAATGTGGCGGATAAAGTGATCCTTTGGCTCTCCAGCGCGGCCGTTTCGATGTCTCCGATTCTTTGTTGCAAGCTCTTCTGCCGATCGGTCTTTAAGGCTTCATGTTCCCTGAGCAGATAATCGACAAGGCGCCCCTTCTCCTCGCGGTAGCGGGTTTCCCCATAAGGCTGCATTTTCTTGATGTAACCGACTTCTTTTTCGAACAGTTGATGATACTGTGCATGATGCTCATCGGCGCGAGTCAGGCGTTGAACCTCATCACTTGAGCCGGCCAGTGATTTCAATTGTGCCATGTATCGATCGAAGTCGGCTTTGAACTGTTTGTATTGATCAAGATGAACCGGAGCATGGGTGACAATGAACTGGCCAGCGTATCTTACTTGCGACAGGAATGCATCGGCAAGTTTTTCCGAGTCGTCGATCATGCGCTGGTCAACTTTAAGCGCCATGTGTGCCGCGTCGCTGAGTTTTCCCAGTTGATTTACCGAATAGCCTGACACGGCGACCATCAGTATGAGCATCGACGAATAACCGATCACAAAACGTTGGAGGGTGAATGGCACCATCAAAGTTCTCCTTCCAAGTAGGCGCTGGGAACGACGCCAGTCGTAGTGATGTTGGGTGACACGGCGGTATCCTCGAGAAAACTTGAGGCCGTACCAATCGGTATACGAACTGTGAAAGTCGTTCCTTCGCCTAAGGTGCTTTGGACGCTAACCGATCCACCCATCACCGCCGCAAAACTTTTGACAAGGTAGAGCCCGAGTCCAGCGCCGGAGTAGTGTCGCGTCGTAGTACTGTCGACTTGGCGAAACTTATCGAAGATGTGCGGCAAAGATTCCGCCGCCATGCCGATCCCTGTGTCCGCCACCGAGAACTCGACAAATGGCTCGTCAACCATAGTACGAAAGGATATATCCACCGAGCCCTGATCGGTGAATTTGATCGCGTTGTTTACGAGATTGATTACCAGTTGGCGAAGTTTCATGCGGTCGCAAACAATATCGGGTAGATCAGGTGGCACGTGCCAGTTTATCGCCAAGCATTTTTCCTTGGAAACCATGGCATAGTCGGATTTTAACTCGGTGACGAGATGCGAAAGATTGATTCTTTCTGAGTTGACGGTAATTCCTCCGGTCTCGATCTTGGTAATTTCCAGAATCCCATTGATTAGGGACAGGAGATGGCTCGCCTGCATTCTGATCTTTCCCGTGCCTTTCTCATGTTCCGCAGTGATTTCACCGAATACTCCCATCGTCAGGGCTTCGGTACAGTTCATGATGATGTTGAGCGGCGTGCGCAGTTCATGGGAGACGACGCCTAAAAATTCGTCTTTGATCCGGTTCGATTTCTCCAGTTCAGCGGCTTGATTTCTGGTCTGCTCGTAGAGGCGAGAGTTATATACGGCGATGGCAGCTTGTTGAGTGAGGTCAGTTAGAAAGGTCTCTTCCTCGGTTCGTAGGTCGATAGCTTCCGTCGAAAAAAATGACAGGACGCCCAATACTTCCTCTTTGACTATCATCGGCAAACCCAAGTAGGTAATGATGCCGGCGGCGCGTAACGAATCTGGATCGGCGGTCCGAGGATCGGTCTGAACGTTTGAGATCAGTAGGGGCAAGTTGATTTTAAAGACTTCCTGAGGAAGTCCGTGTTCGCGCGCGGCGGCAATCTGCCTAACCGTATCGTTTCTTACGGGCTGTTCGATGGGCCCGATTGTGCCGCCGTCTTCGCCGACCCAGCTGAGAGTCACACATGAAGAGGGAAACAGGGTGGCGATTCCATCTGAGAGAGCAGTTAGGACATTGCTCACGTTTAAACTTGAGGTCATCGCCGCACTGATGTCGTGGATAGCGCTTTGGCGTAAGCGTTGTTTATGGATCTTGGTGTTAGCCACTTCGGCGTCTGTGGCGCGCTGTTCCAAAGCCTGGGCCAAATCATCGAATGTCCGCGCCAGATGACCGAGTTCACTTCCGCCGTAGGGCAATCCGGTGCGCGCCTTCAAATCGCCGGCGGCTAGTTGTCTAGTGGCGCCCATTAGATCGCGCACTCGGCGCAGCACAAAGAGATCGGCGCCGAACCAGGCGGCGACCAGAGTCAGAGCCGTTAGGACGCCAACGACGATTAGATTTTGATGAAGTATGCGCTCCGCTTCGGCAAACGCCGCCCGCGCCGGAATATCGATGCCGGCGTACATAATGCTGCCGCTTATCTTGTGGTCCAACTGGCGGTAGGTAAAGAGATGTGCAACTCCGTCGGTGCCGAGAAATTCTATATTTCCCTCAACTCCCCGAACGAGCTTGCCGTCAGCGGGCAGTCCGGTGGTAATGCGTGTGCCGACCGAATTGGGTTCGTCTGGATAGCGTAGAAAAACTCTGCCATTGTCATCGAAGAGCGTGAATGAAGCTTCAGGAGGAAGATGATTTTCAGCGGTAATCCTGACGATCCAGGAATAGTCCAGGACGACGAAAGCGATCCCGCGCAGCGCACCGGGCGAGTCGCCGACGGGAAATCCCAGCTCGATAACAGTTTTGCCGTTGGACGCATCCCGCTGAATTTCCCCCACTGATAGGTCTTGGGTCTCAACCACGCGGCCAATATAGGAGTCCTTCATACGCCGGTTTCGGTAGGATTTTGAGCCCAGGGCATTACACAACAGATTGCCTTTGGTATCGATTACACCGAGATCGACGTAGAGAGGCTCGAGTAGTCCGGCGAGGATCTTTTCGCATGCGGCACTATTGCGCTCGCGGATCTGCGGCAAGCGCGCCAAAGTTATAAGCAGCTGATGCGCGTTCTCGAACACGCGCCGCTGTTCCGTGGCGATGACCCGTGCGGAACCTAAAGCGTTCTTTTGCACCTGCGCGGCTATCGAAGCGCGGTGTCTTTGGTCGGTAAATAAGATAACGCCGAAAGCGGGGATCACCGCTAACAGGACAATTGCGATTAAGCGTGCTCGAAGGCTTGAGCCAAAGCGAATCATTTTTAGTCCATCCAACGGTTGCCCAGACGAAACTCAACGTTGCGATTTTCGTAACAAAGCAAGCACCGCGCCAGATACTCCGGCGAAATTCAGGGAAGATTCTGAACATTGAAATGATTCCTCGTATCAAGAACCTTGACGGGATAATGACAATAATCGGCAATGGCTCAGCGCTGACACCAAAAGAGCGCGTTGACCAGAGCGATTGGCAGTGAATCTTTATGCAACTGCGCCGACGGCAGGTCGCATTTGGTTTTCGAATCGGCCCACCCAGAGTCTTGAGTTGGCCCGGTTCATCGCGCCGCGAGTCGATAAATTTGTCTGAACGCTAGACATTGGTTTGGAAAATGGAGTAATCAGAGTTAAGTCTTGTTAAAAGGAAATCCCGTGGCTCAGATCAAACTTTCTTTAGCATTATCGCATTACGACCGGCATGTTCCGCTGTTCGACAGTTCGGTTGTGGCGGATGGCGTTGATTTGCAGGTGTTGGAAGTGGGCCAGTCCAATCCGTTGAAGCACGGCCAGGATCGCCACGAGCGGATGCTGCAGAAAGGCGAATTTGATATTTGCGAGTTGTCGCTGTCGAATTATTTAATCGCTAAGAGCCGCGGTATGCCATTTACGGCGATTCCGGTGTTTCCCCGACGGCTGTTTAGCATGTCGCAAATGTGGATCAACGCACAGTCCGGTATTAAATCGCCGCAGGATCTGATTGGCAGGAAAGTTGGCCTGAGTACGTTTCAAACGACCTTGTCAGTCTTGGCGCGGGGCGATCTACAAGCCGAGTATAATGTTCCCTGGCGTGAGATCGATTGGTTCATCTCCAAAGACGAAGCGGTGCCATTGAAACCGATCGCGGGCGTGAAGATGCAGCTTGTCAAGCCCGGACAAAAAATGGGGGCGATGCTGGAGAAAGGCGAGATCGATGCTTTGATGATGCCTCATCCGCCGAAAGAAGCGCTGCGCGGTGGCGGCCTAATTCGCCGGCTATTCGCCGATCCGAAGGCGGAAGAGACGAAGTATTTCAAAAGGAACGGCTACTTTCCGATCATGCATGTGGTTGCGTTCAAGGACGAGGTGCTGGCGAAAAATCCATGGTTGGCGAAAAGCGTCTCGGCTGCGTTCGACCAAGCGAAAGAAGCTTGTCGCGAATACTACGACGATCCCAACTGGTCGCGCTTTGTCTGGGGCCGGCATTTGTTCGAAGAGGAGCGCGCCGCTTTTGGCGACGACCCGTGGCCCCATGGCATTGAAAAGAACCGCGCAAATCTTGAGCGCTTCATCGGCTACTCCCTCGATCAGGGGCTGATAGACAAAAAGCTCGGCGTCGAAGAACTGTTTGTCGATTGTGAAAATTAAATTGTGACGACGGTTATGCCGCTCGTAGTCAAATGCCCAACTTGCCGCAAAGAAACGACCTGGGAGAATAATTCGCACCGGCCGTTTTGCTCTGATCGTTGTCAACTGATCGATCTGAGCGCGTGGACTGAAGAGCGTTTCAAGATTCCCGGCGATGATTTGGATTCCCAAGTGGACGATCAAGATGACGATGATGATGAAGCTCGGTAGGATTAGCGTCACGCAAGGGCGCAATGAACGCCAGGGATATTCGATGACAACGCTTCTTGGTGCGATCCGGCAGATCGATGAAATAGCTCAGAGACCGCTCACTGCATGACTATCCACCCCACAGCTATCATCGATCCGAAAGCCGAGATCGACTCCGAAGCCGAGATCGGGCCCTACGTGGTCATCGATGGCGCCGTCAAGGTCATGGGCGGTACGCGAGTGATGGCGCACGCCTATTTAACCGGCTGGACGGAGATCGGCGCAGACAACGAGATTCACTCCGGTGCTGTGCTTGGCGACGCGCCGCAGGACAAGGCATACAAAGGGCAGCAAACTTTTTTGCGCATCGGCGATCGCAATATCATCCGCGAGCATGCTCAAGTGCATCGCGGCACCGTCGCTGGATCGGCGACCACGATCGGCAACGATAATTTCCTCATGGCGACGGCTCACATCGGCCACAACTGCAAGTTGGGTGATAATATTGTTCTTGCCAACGGCGCGTTGCTCGGCGGCCATGTCGAAGTCGGTAATCACGTGTTTATCTCCGGCAACTGCGTCGTGCACCAGTTCGTTCGCATCGGCGACTATTCTTTGATGCGCGGACTGAGCGGCACGAGCCGCGATGTGCCGCCCTACGCGATTATCGATTGGCAACACACGGTGCGCGGCGTCAATGTAGTCGGACTCAAACGCGCCGGGTTCGACGACAAACGCATTCGCGCGATTCGCGAAGCCTTTCGCATTCTATTCCGCAAAGGTCGAAACCTGGCGTTGGCGATAAAAGAGGTCGAGGACAGCGGGAGAGCCAACAGCGATATGTTGGCCCTCCTGGAGTTTATCAAAGCTTCGAAGCGCGGAGTTTGCTTCGGTGCCGATTAACGGTTCGGCGTCGCCGGAGCCGAAGCTACGGTCTCGGGAGCCGGCGCATCCGGTGGCGGGCCAACGAAGTAAATCGGCTCGGTACCCTTGAGGTGGCTGGGGGTAACGACGTAGTTGCCGCGCACCGCCGGGTAAATGATGTTGTTGGCGACGTCCGCTTTGCCACCGGTCAAGAGGAAACCAAGCCCGCCGGTTAGCAAGCCAAGCCCCGCATAGGTAACCTTGGCAGGGATGTAAAAGATAGTCGCCAGCGCCGCTCCGACGCCGTAGCCTGCCTCTTGACCCACCGGCTCTGCGGGCTGAGTATTCGGTTCCGCAGTCTGCGCGTATAGAGGACCCGACATTACGGCAACTATTGAAGCCAGGGCAATGCCCTTAAGCATTTGTGTTTTCATAGGCGGAAGATATCGCACAGTTATGCTACTGTCAATAAAATCATTCTAAAATAATCAGAAATTATCAGACGAACTAACCGTCTGGGCTTAGCGAGGCGCTAGTCTGGAGTAGCGAAGACACCTATTAGGGGCGATTACACGGTCAGCGTGCGTGTCGGCATGACATTCTAACTGTGAGACGGAAATTGTTCGCTGAGCAGCGACGTCGATCGCCTGCTCAGACGTTAGGCTGATCGTCTTCCCTCGTAAAGAATTGCACCTCACCCATGTTCCGTCATTGCGGTAAACGGCATTGCCGCTGGCTAAAAGATGGCGATGGCTATTTTATGCAGTTGGGAAAAAGCCCAGACGGCTCCATATTAACAGATTCAAGCGAGATCTAGACGAAAGGCATGAAAATCAAAACGAAGTTCTTTACTCAATGCCCAATTTCTTAAAATTGGCGCAAAGATCAAAGTTAGTGGATCACGAGTGCGCCCCAATCGTGCGGAGGAGTGGCGCAGCGAAGTCGCAGATGGTCATTTGGCGAGGAAGTGGCGCTCATAACAGGCGCGGATTTTTTCGCGCCGTGTCTCGTAGTCACGGAGGAGTTTAGCGCCGGATTTTCCTGCTCTATTCGCGCCATTCTTTCGGCTACTGCCATAACCCAGCGACTTGGCGATGCCGTCTAGCCGTCGTGGTTCGGCTTCGAAGGCATCGAGCGACTGATCGCGTTCCAAGCGCAGGCGATGATCGAGACGCCGGAGAAATAGATAGCCGTCGGTGAGCAGGGCATAGTCACGCGTTGACAGGATATTTTCATCATGCAGCGTGTGCAGCGCGGCCAAAGTTTCGCGCCGGCGCAGTTTTTCGCGCCGGTGGCCATAAGCGAGTTGCAACATTTGCGTGAGGAACTCGATATCGACCAGGCCGCCACGACCTTTTTTAAGATTGAAGCGCGTTTCATCCTCGCCGGCGAGCTCGCGTTCCATGCGCACGCGCAGGTGATGAATCTCGCTAACACCTTCGGCCGTCAGCCCGACGCCATAAGCGCAGCGCTCAATCACTTTTTCGGCGGCTTTGCCGAGGTTCGTATCGCCGGCGATGAAGCGGGTTTTGATCAGCGCTTGGCGTTCCCATAGTTGCGAGGCAGTTTTGTGATAGTCGCGATAGGCGTCCAGCGAGCAGACGACCGGCCCAGCCTTGCCTGATGGGCGCAGCTGCATGTCGATTTTGTAAGCGATGCCTTCTTCGGTTGGCGCGGCCAAGTAGGTGAGCAGCTTTTGGCCGACTCGAACAAAAAATTCGTGGGCCGACAACTTGCCCTGGAACCCGCCGAGGCTTTGAGCGTCTTCCGCCGCGTCGTAGATAAACACCAAGTCTAAATCGGACTTATAGTCTATTTCTCGCGCACCCAATTTACCGCCGCCAAGCACGGCAAAACGCCCTTTTGGCACGGCGCCAAATTTTTTGCCGAGCTCCGCGAGGGTCAAATCGAGTGCAGCTTGCAGGCAGGCATCGGCCAGGTCGGACAACTGCTCGAGCACGAGCACCAATTCAATGCTGCCGCCCAGATCGTGAAGGCCGATGCGGATAAATTCCTCGGTCTTGTAACGCCGGATGACGTTTAGTCGGTCTTCAATGTCTTGGGTTTCACCGAGAGCCGCGCGCAGTTCGCGAAGCATCTCGTTCTTGGTTTTTTCAAAACGGGTCAGATCGACGCGGATCAAGGTGTCGATCAGCTCCGGCCGCTGCAAAAACAGATCAGTGAGAAACTGGCTATCGGCAAAGAGCGCGATCAAGAGCCGCATGGTTTGCGGATTTTCCGCGAGCAAGGTCAAGAAGCCGGTGCGCCCGCCGATGCGATGGCTGAACTCTGCGAGATTGAACAACGCCTGATCCGGCGCGCCTGATTTGGTGATCTCGTTGATCAACGCCGGACCGAGGCTGCGCAAGACCTTCAATCGCTTCGAACTTGGCGGCGAGAACACTTCGCCGTCGCGCACGGCGAGCAGGCTCTCGTAGGCTTTATCGGCATCGGCGAAACCGGCCGCCGCCAATTCTCTGATGATCAACTCGTGGTTATCGAGATCGTTCCAAATCGAACCGGCCGCGCCGTCGTTTTCGATCTCTTTCTGCGCGCCGTAAAACAGCCGGTCGAAGATGCTGCGCACGGTTTGTGTGTACTTGCGATGATCGCGCCAGAAAAGCTCACGCTCGCTTTGCTTCCTATTACCTTTGTAACCCAAGCGGCGCGCGTAGGCTTGCTCTTCGTTTTCGCCCTCGGGGATCGAGTGCGCGTGCGCTTCCTGAACGATCTGCACTTTATGCTCCGCTTGGCGCAGGAACCGGTAAGCGTCGGTGAGTTTGTTGCGCTCTTTAGCGGAAATAAAGTTATGTCGGGCGAGTGCTGCCAATGCGGGTAACGTGCTCGGTCCCCTGAGTTTAGGCTCGTAGCCGCCGTTGACCAGCTGCAGCGCTTGGGTGAAAAACTCGACCTCGCGAATGCCGCCGTAGCCGAGCTTGATGTTGCGGCCTTTTTCGTCGCCGGTGAGCAGCTCATTCTCGATACGCGTCTTCATATGACGCAATTCGTCGACAGTGGTGTAGTCGAGATAGCGGCGATAGATGAACGGTTCCACTTCTTTAAGAAAGCTCGCGCCGAGCTCGACGTCTCCCGCGACCGGCCGCCCCTTGATCAAAGCCGCGCGCTCCCAGCACTGCCCCCAGGATTCGTAGTAGAGCATCGCCGAGTCCACCGATTGCACTAACGGGCCGTTGGCGCCGAGGGGACGTAGGCGTAGATCGATGCGAAAGACGAAGCCGTCTTCAGTGACGTCGCCCATGGTGTGAATGATTTTTTGGCCGATGGCGCTGAAGAATTCGCGCGGGCCGACTTTACCTTTCTTTCCGCCGGCGCTTTCGCCCTCGTCATTCTCATAGAGAAAGATGACGTCAACATCGGAACTGAAATTGAGCTCGCCGCCGCCGAGCTTGCCCATGCCGAGAACGACGAAGCGATTGGACGTTTCGGTTTCCGGCAGATTGAGCACGCCGTAGTCTTTCTCCACTTCCGCCCGGCCATATTGATAGGAAGCATCCAGTGAGGCTTCAGCGAGGGCGGTAAGCTCGCGCACGGTCTCCTCCATGGTTACCGACGGCATCAAATCGCGCGTGCCGATGCGCAGGTACTCGAGCTGCTTGTGGCGGCGCAAGTCGGCGCAAAATGACGCAATCGATTCGGCGCTTCTTATAAAAGGCTCAAGCTCGCGCAGATGCGCTGCGACAGTTTTGCTCTGGGTGCGGAGCTGGTGGAGAAAAATAGCGGGCCAGTCGTTTCCCTGGCGGAACAGAATGTCGCTGAGATAGGCACTGCCGCCCAGGAGACCGAACAAGGCCGGCAGGTCGGCCCGTGGAATTTTCTCCAAAGTCTTTGCGCCACCGCTTTCAATTAGGCGCGCGAGATTCAATTCGGCGAGCGCTGGCGACGGGCTGTTTTTCAGATAGGATAAATATTTTCTCGGCAACGCTGAGTTTCGTTGAGTCTTGCGCACCGAGTTCATGTTCTAACAGTAGCGGCATCGGAAAACACCTTCAAGGCAACGAAGAACATTGGTGCCGTGTGTTCGCTACCTCGACTCCAAGTTTGTTTTGGAGGAGCCGATCACGCGGGGAAAGTTGGGTAACTTATCGATTACGGCGCGGTAAACCAAAGTTACCTTTTTTGTAGTTGGCCGGCTGGTGAGCGATTCCCTCAGATCAAAATTCTCAAATAATTCAGCAAATTAATCAGCCTGGGCGGAGCGCGTCACGACGTGGCATAACGATTGCGCTCTCGCTGGTTAAGCACAGGACAAAAGGAGCATCGGACCGTGGCGTAAACAGGTTCTCCAATCAATTCAGACTACGCGGCGCGTAGCTGCGCAGAGTTTTAGAACGCGCCAGTCTTTTGAAGATCAACGCCGGTTAGAATTGGAAGAGTTTTATACTGGTCATCCTTCGGCGATACCGAGAGAATTCCAGTTGCCCAACGGTTGACCGATGGGTAACGCAGATGATCTGTTGAGAATATTTCCGCTCGGATCAATAGCTGCAGTGCTAAGGAGGAAAGTTGCCATGCCGATCATCACAATCTATCAAGGCGCTTCGGGCGAAGGTCAGGAATTGGCGGAAACTGTGGCTGACGCTCTTGGCTACCGATGTGTTGGGCGCGAGGTGCTCGTCGAAGCCAGCCGGCGCTATCGCATTCCCGAAGCAAAACTCAACGACATCGTCGACAAAGGCCCGCACTGGTGGGAGCGCCTGCTGCAAGATTTGCTGCCCTACCGGGTCGCTTTGCAAGCGGCGCTGTGCGAACTGGTTCGCGACGGCAAGGTCGTTTATCACGGTCATTTGGGCCATGAGCTGCTGTCGGATATCCCTCATGTGCTCAAGGTGCTCTTGACGGCCTCGATGGACATCCGCATCAAGCAAGTCCGAGCGCGGCAAAAGCTAACTGACGCGGCGGCACGCCATTATATAGATGAAATCGATAAGGCGCGCAGCCGCCGGCTGATGGCGATGTTCGGAGCGGATTGGCGCGATCCCAATCGTTATGACCTGATTCTCAACATGGGCAAGATGAGCCGAGAAGGGGCGAAGCGTGTAATTTTGGAGGCGGCGAAGCTCGAGGAATTTCAGCCCACGGCGCAATCCGAACACACCTTCAATGATCTCGCACTTGGTTCCCGGGTCCATGCCATGTTGCTTGCATCGCCCAAGATAGGAGGATCAGCTCTCGAAGTTCGTGCCGACGGTGGCCATGTTCATGTTCGGGGCAGAGTAGCGCGTGAAACATTGGTGGACGAAGTCGTGAAGCTAGTGAAAAATGTACCGGGTGTCACCGACGTGACAACAGACATTTTCGCCGTTCCGCCGGAAGCGTATTTAGGAATTTGAGCACGGCTGCCCCATGCGGTGTGGAACGTAATCCGACCTATTTTCAGTAATCAGACAGAAACCGAAAGTGGCAGGCTGTCAGCCTCAGCTTTCACTTTGCGTGAGTCGGTAATCCTAACTGACCTGATTTTATTCGAGGGGTTTTATGAATGGCAACGTTGAACAGGTAGAGACAGTCATCATCGGCGGAGGACACGCAGGGCTGACGATGAGTTATTATCTCAGGCAACTTGGACGAGAACACTTAATCCTGGAGCGAGGACGGGTAGCGGAGCGGTGGCGTAGCGAACGTTGGGATTCCTTTTGCTTCCAATTTCCCAACTGGACCATTGAATTGCCTGGCTACAAATACCAATGCGACGATCCGGACGCCTTCGCGCCGGGAAGCGAAGTCGTGCGGTTTCTCGATGGCTATGCGATTTCATCAATGCTCCGGTGCGTTGTGGAGTGGAGGTCACTTCACTGGAGCGAGCCGATTCCAGCGCTATCTGCTTACGACAAACAGCGGCGCTATTGAAGCTGCCAACGTGGTCATTGCCACGGGTCCCTATCAACTGCCCGTGATACCAACTATGAGCGCGGATGTTCCGAAAAATATCTTTCAGATACATTCCAATGCCTATCGCAATCCGGCCCAGTTGCCGCTGGGGGCGGTGCTGGTTGTGGGCAGCGGAGCTTCGGGCTGCCAGATAGCCGACGACTTACAACAAAACGGCCGCCAGGTTTATCTTTCGGTAGCGCGTCATAGTCGTATGCCGAGAAGATACCGTGGCCAAGATTTTGCCTATTGGGGAGCGGCTCTAAGAAGGCCCGAACAAATCGTTGATACGGTGCCGGTAGCCCTTCGGAAAGGATCGGAAATTTTACTTACGGGCGCCAATGGCGGTTACGATGTCGATTTGCGCGCTATGGCCGCACGTGGAATAGTTTTGTTAGGCCATTTGCAGGGGATCAACGGCAGTAACTTAATGTTAGCCGATGATCTAGCGCAGAACCTCGCCAAAGGCGACGAGTCGCTGGAAAATTTCAAACGCGCCGTGGACGACTACGTAACGAAGAATGGCTTGGAGTTCCCAGCTGAGCAGGAGCCGGGCGTAAAACCAAACGTTCCAAGTCCAGTTTCACGACTCGACCTTAAAGATGCAGGCATCGGTGCGATCGTCTGGGCAAGCGGTTTCCGCTGCAACTTCGACTGGGTGAAACTTCCTATTTTCGACGAGGCCGGCGAGCCGGTGCATCGGCGCGGTGTGACTCAATTCCCCGGCATCTATTTTCTTGGATTGCGTTGGCTCTACAAGCGGAAGTCAGCTTTTCTGCTTCGGGCGTCAGGCGCGGAAGACGCGGCTTATCTCGCTGAGCAGATCGCGGCTCGGAACTGAGATACAACTTAAAGAGAGCCTATAATGAGTTCAGTCGCATTGAGCAGTTTTGTGGTTCAACGCCCGGGACTCCCGACTTTGATTTTGTGGTCCCGACGTAGGGCTGAATTCAATTAGCGCTTCGATGGCGGTGATCGAGTGGGTTCGATGCAGAAGGTTACCGAACGCAGATTGGCCTTGAACGTTTCCCGGATAGCTCGCGGCTGCACTATGAGCGACCCGATTTACGCGGAGAATCGTAATAACCAAGAAAGGATTCTTCCATGAGTCAGAAACCTGTCATCACGGTCGAAGACGTCACGAACATCGCGCTCGAGGAACGCCGGCCGGGCTGTGAGAAGGGAATGTTGCATGAGGACGCGCCGGTGCAGACGGCGGTGTACCGCGTGCAGCCTGGCAGCGGCGTGCCGACGCACATGCATGCGCGGGTCTATGATCTTTTCGTCGGTGTAAAGGGCAATCTCGAAATCCGCTATGAAGGCGAACACGGCAATGGCGTGTTCGTGCTCAAGCCTGGTGGCTTCTGTCGAATGCCGCCCGGCGTGCGACACGAATTATCAAATCCGAGTAAGACGGACGAAACAGTCTTTCTGCTCGTGCAAGTGTCGCAGGAAGGCTTTGATTACGTGCAGGCGCCGTTTGGCACGATTGAGGCGGCGTTTCCGTTCTCACCGCGGAGTTGACCGTGTTCCTATTCGCAACAAGCGGATAACAACCTAGAAAAGGAGAGGAGTCGATGGCAACGAAAGCCCCTGATCCAATGGCGTTCCAGCAAGAAAGGTATGCGAAGGGCGCGACAGACTATGATAAGCGGATACGCAAGACGTTTCCTTTCTACGACACAATTCACCCCGCGATCAACGCCATGCTTCGTGGAGTGTTGGGAGCTGAAAGCGAGCTAATGATTGTCGGTGCCGGGACGGGGGCAGAGATTCTTGAACTCGGCAATGCAAACCCGAATTGGCGCTTTCTGGGCGTAGATCCTGCAGAGCGTATGTTGGATCTGGCAAAGGAAAAGATCGAAGCCGCAGGACTGACCGACCGAGTCTCCTTGTTTAAAGGAAATGTTGACGATCTCTCAACTGACAGGCTCTATGACGGGGCAACCACGGCGATGGTTTTACACTTTATTCCCGATGACGGCGGAAAGGTGAAACTTCTTTGTGGCGTTGCGAAACGGCTCAAATTTGGTGCGCCATTGGTGCTAATGGATGCCCATGGCGATCTAAGCGCTCCGGGAACGAATCTATTGCTGGAAGCATGGAAGCACCAGCAAAATCTGGCCGGCGTGAAGTGGGAAGAAATTGAGAGCGGCATGAAGGAGCGTGTAAAGACTATTCACCTCGTTTCACCGTCTCGCATGGAGCAACTATTGACCGAGGCCGGATTTCACCGGATTCAACATTTCTTTCAGAACATGATGCTGGGAGGTTGGATAGCGTTTAAAGGTTAACCGTGACAACGGGTGGTGCGTACAAAAAAGATAAGCGACCGTCCACACAGCGAATTTTCGGGAGATCATGATTAGAACTTCACTCTGCGATTCACGATTTTTGCCATAGAGAAGCCCGCCGTCCAAAACTTGTGGACAGGGGGAAGCATGTAACGGCTCATTTAAGGAGATCACCATGAACGAACAGCTAGATACGGTTATCATCGGCGGCGGCCACGCCGGCCTGACTATGAGCTATTTTCTTAGTCAAGCTGGGCGAGAGCATGTGATCCTCGAACGGGGCCGAGTCGGCGAACGTTGGCGTAGCGAACGCTGGGATTCCTTCTGCTTCCAGTTCCCCAACTGGACCATCGAATTGCCGGGGTACAAATACGAATGCGACGATCCAGATGCCTTCGCTCCCGGACGCGAAGTCGTGCGCTTTCTCGATGGCTACGCCGATTTCATCAAGGCTCCGGTGCGTTGTGGAGTGGAGGTCACTTCACTGGAGCGAGCCGATTCCAGCCGCTATCTGCTCTCGACAAACAACGGCTCGATTGAAGCTGCTAACGTGGTGATCGCCACGGGTCCGTATCAACTGCCCGTAATACCGGCCATGAGCGCGGATGTTCCGAAAACTATCTTTCAGCTACATTCCAATGCCTATTGCAATGCGAGCCAGCTGCCGCCAGGCTCCGTGCTGGTTGTGGGCAGCGGAGCTTCGGGCTGTCAGATCGCCGACGACCTAAATCAGAGTGGTCGTCAGGTCGACCTTTCGGTTGGGCGCCATAGCCGTAGGCCGAGAAAATATCGCGGCAAGGACTACGCCTATTGGGTGTCTGCGCTGGGGACGACCGAGCAAATCGTCGATACGGTGCCAGAGCAGCTTAGAAAAGGATCGGAAATCTTACTTACCGGCGCAAATGGTGGTTACGACGTCAACTTACATGCCATGGCCGGACGCGGAATAGCCTTGTTAGGCCATTTACAGGGGATCAACGGTAGTGAGTTGATACTAGCAGATGATCTCACGCAGAATCTCGCCCGAGGCGACGAGGCGCTGGAAAATTTCAAACGGGCCGTGGACGACTACATAACGAAGAATGGCTTGGAGTTTCTGGCTGAGCGGGAGCCAGCCGTAAAATCAGAGGTTCCGAGTCCGGTCTCGCGACTGAACCTTAAAGACGCAGGCGTGAGCGCCATTATCTGGGCGACCGGGTTTCGCTGCAACTTCGAGTGGGTGAAGCTGCCTATCTTCGACGATGGACGCCAGCCGCTGCATCGTCGCGGTGTGACTCGATTGCCCGGCATCTATTTTCTTGGGTTGCGTTGGCTCTACAAGCGGAAATCAGCTTTTCTGCGTTGTGCCTCAGGCGCGGAGGACGCGGCTTATTTGGCCGAGCAAATCATGGCTCGGAGCTGAGAAACAACATAAAACGATGGGCGATGCAGTTCCGATCGCATTGAGCTGTTTCGTTAGGGTCGTCGATAAAGGAGGTGGCGATGAATCCCGTCATTCTTCAACCTGGGGAAGGTGAGCGCATCGCGGCAGGTGCCAGTACCGCCGTCATGAAGGCCACAGCGGAGACGACTGATGGCGCCTTCTCGATATCGGAGGCGACTTTCCCCGCCGGCATGAATGGACCGCCCCCGCACTCGCACAGGTATACAACGGACACCTTCTACGTTCTCGAAGGAACCTTACGCATGACGGTGGGCGATCGCGAGATCGACGCGTCTGCCGGAAGTTACTTCTTGGTGCCTCCAGGCGTCGTACACACGTTCGCCAACATCAGCGACGAACCGGTGCGGTTCCTCAACATCAGCGCTCCTGGTGGTTTGGAGAACTACCTGCGCGATCTCGCCGACGCGATGCGCTCAGGCACGACGTCCATGACGCCAGAGTTGGCGGCGATCGCCGCGAAATACGATTTTGTGGTCCCGACATAGGGTCCGTTCATGTCGCGATGACCATCGGTAAGATAGCGCGCGAAAGCATAGTGTAATGGAGAGCCACCCTATGAACACAAGGACCCGCCTTATCACGCTAGGGACGTCAGGGGGCCCGCCACCGCGAGCCCATCGAGCGCAGTCCTCCAATCTCCTGACCGTCAACGGGACGCATTACATAGTTGATGCGGGCGATGGGGTCGCACGGCGCCTTGCAAAAGCTGGGATTAACGTCCGAGAAATCGGAACTGTCTTTATCACTCATCATCACGACGATCACACGGCCGGTCTCGGTACACTGCTGTCGGTTGCATGGGATCAAAATCGCACCAAACCGATCCATGTCTATGGCCCGCCCAGGACTAGAGAGCTGGTGACCGCCGCTGTTCAGTATTTCACCATCAGTGCGGAGATCAGGATTGCCGATGGAGGTCGCAGCATGCCGATAGCCCAGGTGTTCTTCGGTCATGATGTCGGTACCGGAACAATCTACGAGGACGCGAACATCAAAGTGACGGCCGTCGAAAACAGCCATTTTGCTTTCCATGAAGGCCCGGCTGCCGGCAAGCACAAGTCCTATGCCTATCGTTTCGAAACGCTTGATCGCGTGATTGTGTTTACCGGGGATACCGGGGCCAGCGATGCCGTCAGCGAGCTTGCGAAAGGCGCCGATCTGCTCGTCTCGGAAACGTCCTCGTGCCAAGGTCGCATGCAAGAGATGCTCGACGATGGTCGGTGGCAAGCGATGAGCCCTGCCGAGCAGGCTGGCATCACGCGTCAGATGACCCAGGGGCATATGGCTCTAGACGAAATCGGGAAGATGGCCGCGCGGGCCAATGTTAAGACCTTGGTGCTGTCGCACTTGACACACAAACTCGACGGCGATTATGCGCCGTGGGCCGCGGAGGTAAAGAAACATTTTTCCGGTCAGGTGATCGTCGCCAAAGACCTGATGGAGTTTTAGGTGCCTAGTCAGACTCAAACGGTCCTAATTCATTTTTTAAGGAAGACGTAGTGAGCCACTGGCAAATCGGCGATGTTCGGATCACCAAGTTCGTCGGGAAGGAATTCGCGGGGAGCGTGCACCGTTTTCTCTTGTTGGATGCCACTCCACAAGCCTGCAAAGACATCGAGGCTGAAGCCTCACTTCATGACCGAAAACGGTGAGCTGCGTTTGTCAATTCATGAACTGGTAGTCGAGACTCCAAGTCGCCGCATCATCGTCGATACGTTTTTCGGCAACGACAAACGGCGCGCGAATGAACAAGTAGGTGAACAATGGCTAAAATAAGGCATATCTCTTACCGCGCCGAGGACGTCGAAGCGATGGCGAAATTTTTCGTCGATGCGCTGGGCTTGACGATGGTGCAAAAGCGGAAAGACAGCGCCATCGATTTGAGCGACGGTTCGGTAAATATTTCGATTCTTCCGTTCGCCGCAAATAGAAGCCGTAGAGCAGGTCTCGACCATATAGGTTTTTCTGCAGAGGACGATCAGGCACAGATCCGCAAGATGGAAGCGGCCGGCGCGGTCAGAGAGAGCACTCGGTCTCCCTATGAAGAAAAATTTAAAGGTCCCGAGGGCATCATCGTCGACGTCGGCCATTGGCCAGGCGCGGCGCCTCTGGATAAAAAGTAAGTTGCTAGCGACTCGCAGAACAGTTGACCGAAACCTAAGGCTCGGCTTGAATCAACGGAGGGCTTCAGGATAACGGACAGCTAACTCGCGCATGAAGCCCGTTTGTTCGAGTTCATCGATAAAGCGGTTGGTGTAGAAATCCTGCGGGTTCGCACTCCTGGCTTTTGGGTTTTGTTCAGCGACCGCGTCAAGGACATTTCGAACCCCCGTCTCGGTTGTCCGAGGAACTAATCGGATGCCTTTCCTGTAGGTCTGATAGGCGTCTTCTAAAAGGTTTGGATCCGTCATGCGCGTATATTTTCCTATGACACGAAGAGCGTGTTCTTTGTTGCCCTTGAATGCCCAAATTCCTTCAACCAAGGCGCGCACAACCCGACGCGTGGCATCGTCACGGGCGCTGACATAGCGAGCTGTGGTACTGAGACCGACACCGGCAAAGTCAATATCACTCTGGTTGAAATCGAGGAGTTCGATCATCCCGAGACGTTTAGCTTCCGTCGAAAATGGTGGTGCCAAGACGACGGCCTGCACCGAATCTCCCTTGAGGGCCGCGATCCCCTCTGGGTACCCGCCTACCTGGATGATCGTCACATCCTTGCCCGCAACCAGGCCCCATCGCTTTAGTGCAAGCCGTGCACCGAAGTCCGTGCCCGTGCCAAATCGATTGACTCCAATGCGCCTGCCTCGTAGGTCGGCTGGTTGTTGAACCGACGGGCGAGCGATAACATAAAAGTTGAAGCCGCTGATATAAGTGACCACAATCAGCGGATCCGCTCCGCCCACACGAGCCTGCACGGATGGAATGCCAGTTCCAACCGTAAAGTCGGTCTCCCGGGCCAGCATGGCTTGATAAGCAAGTGTCGCAGCCATGTAGATTGGCGTGGACTGGATGCCCTGTCGTTCAAACAAACTTAATTCCTTTGCCATCCAGAGTGGCGCGAACGCGCCCGAGAGCGCAGTGTAACCGACTCGAATCGCCAAAGGCTGTGCTTCAGCTATGTTCAGCGCCCCACTTAATGCAAGCAGAAAAAGAAGCAGAAGACTTTTTTTCATCATGCCTCTCCTTGGTTTTTAACCGGTTATTTTCATCGGTAAAGGTTCGCCCCGTAACCTATTGCGAAGCGCGAGCATTGAATCGATATTTAGTCGGTGGCAAAAACAAAGAGGCCAAACACAGTTCTCGATTGCCAAGGCGGCTAGCCTAAATTCTTCTGTTCATTGCCATCTCAGAAGAATAGATTCGGTTACTTCAGTTTGGCCTCAGATCATGCCATGGCTGCTCAATGTTGGGGAGGCTTATTACGTGTCAGCTCTCTGGCAATTGTATCTCGATTTACGGTCGACTGTTAAGACGCTCCAGTTGCGTTTCTATCTTGTAAGATATGAAATCGCTGTTGCTGGGCGCTGCGGCCAAGGATTCGGAACCGTTGTCGTTTCTGTTGCTGGTCCGGCAGTCAAAGCTTTTTCGCTGGTGTTTAAAAGAAAGGTTTCGGGCGGTATTGCCGATGACGTTGATGGCGATGGGCGAGTATCAGGACCCCGATGGCTCTTATATGCCGTCTATTATTTACTAAGTCTTCAAGAGACTCCCATGGCCAGTCTCACTAAACTTAGACTGATCCAATTCCGGGCCGGCTATAACCTTCCGGTGCACGCCGGTAGGGAGAATAAAATTTTCGAACGGCATGGTCTCGATATTGATATAACTTATACGCCAGGCTCGCATTACTGGGGGAAGGGGGAAGAATAGGATATGAGAATCTGTTTAGCCTTAGTCGCGGCGGTGCTCGGCGCTGTTAGCACACGCCCGTTGTATGCGCAGCAGATTCCGGTGGCGAAGCCTGAGGCAGTAGGCATGTCATCTCAACGCCTCCAACGCATTGCCCCGATAATGCTGGCCGATATCGAGAACGGTCGCATGCCAGGAGCCGTCGTTGCCATTGCTCGTAAAGGAAAGCTTGTTTACTACGAAGCGTTCGGCTTTCTAAACAAGACGGCTGGCACTCCGATGCCCAAGGACGCCATCTTCCCCATCGCCTCGATGACCAAGCCGCTGACGACAGTGGGAGCGTTGATGCTCGTCGAAGAGGGTCGTCTTCTCCTGAATGATCCGGTCGGCGAGTACTTGCCACAGCTGGGCAGGATGTCAGTGGCCGTGACGCGCCCTGGAACAGCGACGGGCACCGAAGCTGCCAGGCGACAACCGACGATTCAAGATCTCATGCGACACACTGCTGGCGTGACGTACGGCAATCGAGGCACAAGTGAACTCTACAAGATGTATCCCCCAGGGTCGTGGGATGCATCTGGCAATCTTACCGGACTGCAGTTCATTGAGAAGCTGGCATCGCTGCCTCTGCACTACCAGCCAGGTCTTGCGTGGGACTACAGCTTTGGGCTTGATGTTCTCGGCCTTGTTATCGAGGCCGTGACTAAGCAGCCACTTTCTCGATTCCTAAGTGAGCGGCTTTTTGCGCCGCTGGGGATGGTCGACACCGAGTTCGTGCTGACTGCCGACAAGGCAAGACGGATCGCGAGGGTCTTGCCCGCGGAGTCTGAGACTGGCAGCAGACAAGTCGCTGGGGATCGCCGCCAGCCGCGTAAGTTCGATTGTGGCGGCGCCTGCGCATTGTCGACGGCCAGCGATTATCTCCGATTTGCCCAGATGTTGCTCAATCGCGGCACACTCGACGGCATGCGCATCCTGAGTCGCAAGACTGTTGAATTCATGACGGCAGATCAGCTTGGTCCAGAGGTGAATATTGATCGCTTGCGTGACTACCCAAACATCAACGGTTATGGATTTGGCCTTAGCGTTGCCGTGCGCCGCGGCTACGGTATCGCGGGTACGATGGGATCGCCCGGCGATTATCACTGGAGCGGTGGAAACGGGACATATTTTTGGGTTGATCCGAAAGAGGAACTGGCCGTCGTATTCATGGCGGCAACGCCAGGTGCAATCCGTTTTCGCAATCGGCAGGTCATCACGTCGTTGGTACTTCAAGCGATCGCCGATTGATTAGTTCCTGGGTCCAGCCGAGAGACCGGCTTTTCAGGTCTGGGCGGCGCGGTATCGTGCCTCGCATTCAGCGCGTAAATTTGGCAGGACAGGGCAAAAATTCTTCTACCTTAAAAATGGGGACTCAAAGAAAACGTTGATTGGTGGAGGGCCGGACAAACGGGGTGTCAGCAAATTAATCGAGTCGCGTTAGTGGGGTTTTGCAACAACAATTCACAATATAGAAGTTAAGTAATAATCCTACTGGTGATCACGCTAGTATTAACGAGGAGAACGATATGAAGATCGACGGCGGGTGCCATTGCGGGAATATCACTTACAGTGCGGAAATCGATCCTGAAACTGTTGGAATATGCCATTGCACGGATTGCCAGACTCTAACCGGTTCCGCCTTTCGCACCAGTGTGCGCGCCAATAAAGAAACATTTCATTTACATGGAGCAACCGAATATTTATGTAAAGACCGCCGAAAGCGGCGCGAAGCGCACGCAAACATTTTGTCCGAAGTGTGGCACGCCGATTTATTCGGCGGCGGTGAGCGACCCGCAGGTGTTTAATCTCCGCGTCGGTACGGCGCGCCAGCGAGCCGAGCTGAGGCCAAAAACACAAGGGTGGTGCCGGTCCGCGCGCGACTGGGTCAATGATCTGCAATCGGTAAAGCAGTTTGCTAAACAACGGACCGGTTAGAGGTAGCCTGGATCGTTAAAACCTTTACGGAGAAAAAACATACCGGGAGTCTTTTCCAGGCTCCAGTTTTTCTATTGCGTGAGTCAGTAAACCGCACCTGACTAGACGCTAGTCAACGGAGTTTTATGAATGGCAACGTTGAAAAGGTACAGACAGTCGCTCAAGGCCTCGCGGAAGTGGGCGCGAGCGTTGCGCTCTCGGTCGTACGCAGGCGGAGCGCCGAGGAGTGTTCCTTTTCGTCGAGCCTAGTTTTATTGTCGGCGGGCGAAAGCCGCTGTTAGCCCTTGATGCATGGCCGAGTAACGATTACGAAGGACGCCGGTGACCTATGAACCGAACATCTTCTCTCGGCGAGTTCTTGGACCAGTTCAGACGACATCATCCGGAGGATGTATTCCTCGTAGACGAGGAAGTCGACGTGGAATACGAACCTACTGCTTATTACAAACTGCTGGAAGAAAAGAACCCGTTAATCTGGTTTTCCAAAGTCAAAGGTTACCCGGATTTCCAGCTTGTGACCAATGTCATGGGATCAAGAGCAAGGATGGCGTTTGCGCTAGGACTCGACTACGAATCCAAGTTTTACGAAGCCTGGAATGAAGCCTTGAACTCAAAGGGCGAGATCCGAATATCCGACGAGAGCCCGCCAATCAAAGAACGAGTTTTTGAAGGGAAGGATGTCGACCTCTATAGACTTCCCGTTGTTAAACACTATTCCGGTGATGGTTCCCACACCGGATTCGGTAGATACATCACCGCCGGCCTCGCCGTCGCAAGAGATCCGATATCTCCTGAAACGATCAACATGAGTTTTACTCGAATTCAGATCATCGACAAGGACACATACGCTTTCGACATGGGGAGTAGAGGTCATTTCTGGCGCTACGTGCAATCCGCGGCCCAAAGGCGAGATCGGCTGCAAGTTTCCGTGGTCGTCGGTGCCCATCCAGTATTTTACCTGCTAGCAGCATCGTTTATCGAGAATGAGTATGCGATTGCGGCAAACCTGATCGGCGCGACCTTCACCAACGGGGTGACGAACCATGTACCTATCCCGTCGGAGGCGGAGATCGTGATCGAAGCAGAGGTTATCCCCAACGAGTATTATCACGAAGGACCCTGCGGCGAATTCACCGGCTACATGGCCGCGCGAACAACGGGCAGCGTCGCCAAGGTCAAAGCGATCTTGCGGAGGTCGAGGCCGATCTACTATGACATCCAGCCGTCCGATTCATACGAACATATCGGCCTCTTCACCACGCCACGCAACGCAAAGATCAGCAGGATGATGGCTGAGGTTTTGCCGCCCGGCACAAGATATAAAATCGACTGGCCGCTTATTTCCGCGACTTTTCTGGCACTCTGCTCGTTGCCAAATCCTGAACCCGGCATTGCAAAGCAGGCGGGACTGGGGCTTTTGGCTTTAAATGCGTTGCTTTCGAAAATAGTCATGGTCAACGAAGGAGATTGCGAGCTGGAACTGGAAAGATTTCTGGCCAACCTCTCAGTCACCGGTGCGCGGTACGGAGAAAACGTACACATTATTTCCGACGTCTTCTGCATAAAACTCGATCCGTCTTCAACTCCACAGGGAACAAATGGAAAAATGATAATCGTGACAAAAAACGCCGGTCTAGAATACCGCAAAGTTGTGGAGAAGGACGTGGTGAAACTCGTCTCTGGTAATTCTGAGGTGGTTTTTTCCCACAAGAAAGCGAACATCGGGAGAGTCAATATAGTAGTAGACGAAGACATTGATCTTGAGAATACGAATCAAATCATCTGGGCGCTCTCAACAAGATTCCGGCCTGATCAGGATGTTGAATTCGCCGAGCATGGCAATATCGTACTCGATACGACACGAATGACGGAGAAGCTAGAAATACCGTTCTTACCTAAAAAAGTAATCGAAAAAATCGCCAATAAATTGCGAGAGGCTGGTCGATGAATAACGTAGCCTCGCCTCTGTTCGATCTCTCCGGGCGCGTGGCGCTCGTTGTCGGAGCCTCTCGCGGTATAGGGCGGGGGATCGCTCAGGGACTCGCGGAGGCGGGCGCGAGCGTTGCGCTTTCCAGTCGTACGCAGGCGGATCTGCTTCAGACTGCGGAAGAGATCCGCGCCTTGGGCGCGAGAGCAGAAGCGTTTGCCGCCGATGTTTCGCGTGTGGCGGCGATTCAGCCGCTCGTGCGCGACGTCCTATCTCGCCTGGGCCAGATCGATATTCTCGTAAACGTTGCTGGCGTCAACCGTCGCAAGCCGTCAACGGAGATCACTGAAGAGGATTGGGACGCCGTGCTCAATCTGAATCTGAAAGCGCTGTTCTTCACCTCGCAGGCCGTCGGCCGATATTGGCTCGAGACCCGCCGCTTCGCTGCCGAGAATAATCGGGGCAAGGGGAAGATTATCAACATCGGCAGCATCGCCGGTGAGATGGGCATTCGCATGTCGCGCCCTATGCGGCGAGCAAGAGAGGCGTGATGGGAGTGACGAGCACGTTGGCCGTGGAATGGGCAGCCGAAGGAATTTGCGTTAATTGCCTCGCCCCTGGCTACATAGAGACCGATCTGACGAGAGCGAGGTTCGATGATCCGGCCTTCACGACCGCGTTTCACAACCGTGTGCCGATGGCGCCGGCGCGGTTATCCAGCCGATCTCGTTGGAACTGCGGTTTTTCTCGCGGCGCCGGCGAGCGACTATCTCACCGGACAGACAATCGTGGTGGACGGTGGCTTTTTGATCGCCTGACCTGCCGGTGAATGCGTTCTCTACAAACGGTGTGCAACATGCCGAAAAACTTCGATTCGGGGAGTCAACGTCATCGCCTGGACCTGCGCAAGTACATAACCACAGCGAGGTCCTTCAGGTTTTGCATTGTGAAGCTTGTTTCTTTTGGGTCACCGGAGGCCGCTTCGAATCTAACTCTTACTGATTCAATGGACCACTGGATATTGAAAGTCACGGCGCCTTTTTGATCTAAGTAGTCACCTACTAAACGCAGGCCTGAAGAAATCGTATGCGTGTCCAGGTTTTCATTTGAGCCGCGTCTTGAGCGACCTTGTTTTTCGAGACGTTGAGTGTCTGAATTGGCATAAATCAGAAAGTTCTCAGATTTTTCTTGTGGTGAAGGCATTTGTCCGAAATCGCCCGTTCGCCAAACCTCATCACCGACGCTTTTCAGAAAGCTGGTTTCCCAGCCACGCACGACATATTTGTTACCATCTGTCTCTAACGTGAAAGCATTGATCCGGAGAGTCTCCAATGCCTGGCCGATGACTCTAAGTGATTGAGCGTATGATTCAGTGGAAGACGCCATATCCCGATTCCGAAGTCGGTCGGTAGGAACGCAATCCCTAAGCCAGATTCAAAAATGGGAAAATCAAGAATTTCTTGGTCCACACTAGTATTTAAGTTTTGTAGTGTGGCAGATAGTTAGTTAAATCGTAACAAAGGTGGCCCCAAACTTACTCGTCATTGGTTGAATCACCCCGTCGGTCGCTCAGGTGTACGAGTCGCTTGACCGCTCTTGCTCTGCATTTGCAGCAGGCAAGGATGCTCGACGACACTTCGACACAATCGTAACATTTAGAATGGGAGCAAAAGCGACATAGTGTGCCGAGCCCCGGCCAGGAATGTTTCAAGTGATCCACTTTGTTTCAATCCCTCCCAAAAGCGATGCCCTTTGTGCTCGTTTGAAAATCGAGGTTGGTGTACTTCAAAGCAAATCGCTCTGAGTGTCAAGAGAGATCTGAGGCGAAGGTCGGAGTTGATGCTGATTGAGCGGGGAAGTGAATTTTTTTATTAGAGAGAAAGGATTTTAGAATTCCTATCGAATTAACGAGAAGAGACACATTTAGAGCCAGTATAAATGTGCAACAGCAGCCTCAGTTCTCGGTTTGTTTCTATCTCAGCGGTGTGATTGTCGGCAGCTAGAATCTCGTATCGTTCTTTGTCGATTTGCCTTATCCATGATGATCGTCGATCGTTACATTGCAAGACGGTTGGGAATGACTGAAGCACCGTGGGGCCGAATGAGGTTCGCACAGCGGCTCAATCGCCGGTGATATACGCATCGCGATATTCCTCTTGGTGCACCAACGACTGGCGCACTGATTCCGCCTGATCTCGCGCCGCGAAATGTCCGACCCGCACGCGATAATAAGTTTGTCCTTTCACCTCGGCTTGGACCAAGTAGCTGTCGTAACCCTTGGCCTTTAACCTCTGCACCAAACCATCGGCAATATCTTTCGCGGGCGCCGCGGAAATCTGCACCGACCACTTTTTGTTCGAGTTGGCGCTCTCCGTGGAGTGAGCGATTGGACCTGTCTTCGCCTGAACGCCTACTTCATGCGCGGCTGAAGCACTCTTCGCGGCAACCCGCACCGCGCCATTCGGAGTCGAGACAGAGGGACGGACGTCCGGCTTTGCTGGTGCTGGCCCGGCGTTTTGATTCGCGCTGCTGCCAGCCCTCTGTCGATCGAAGACGCGTTCGGCGGTCGCAAACCGATTGCAGTTTGATTCAAGGCGGGGTTCGCCCCATTCGCTAGCTGTTGAATCGGATAATCGGCGGGCCTGGCAAGATAAAAAATGACCAGCGCGCTCGCGACAAGCATCGCTGGCAACGCGACAGCCTGCGTCCGCTTAAAATTGAGACGGCGGCGTGCTTTCGGGTGCTTTTCACGTTCATCGATGGAGAATTCCTGATGATCCGGGTAGGTTCCTAACTCCTTACTACTGTCCGCGTCCACCTCGCTCACCATGGGGCCGTTTGACAGCGACCAGGTTTCGGTTAACGCCGCTTCGGATTGGAGCACCGGGTGGAATCTTGCGATCAGCTCATCCACCTTGGACCTGCACAATTCGACCGAGCAGGGTTCAAAAGTAAACCCCGTCGGCTGCAGGTGCCGGGATTGAAAATCGCTTTCGCTTTCGTGGCGTAGCAAGGCCTCCTGGATATTCGCCGACTCGCCGATGAAAACTTGGCAATCGAAGTTGAAGAGTCCATAGACGCCGGAAGTTGGCGGCGCGCAGGCTAGGATCGCCTCTCTGGTGAAACTGTTGCAACGACCGTCTGACTCCCAAGACAATGTCCAGCTCACAGACTCTTTGTCAACGTTAGCAGTGTTTGGTCTCAAGATCGGGCACCCCCCAATGGCTCACTTATCGATGGCAGTTCGACATCAGAAATATTATCGCCGAGAATGGAAATAGTTTAAACGATTCCGGCGGCGATGTCCTGGTTTTCTTGCTTCGTAATGCAAGCGAGGGGCGCCGAATCGTGAATATTTAAGAGGGCAAATGAGCTTGTTACATTTTGGGGAGGATTGGGGCGTTTTTATTCACTTCAAAACTTCAGGCGTAAACCCTGGTATCAAACCCTGTGGCGTGAAATTTTTATATCGATGAGAAGCTAGAAAACGTTGGCGCACCTATCGCTGCGTATGCTCTGGTTCCGATATGTGGCCGATGGGCAAATATCACGAACCTACTGGCTGGTACATCCCGTCGATTCTTCAATAAAGATTAATTGACCAGCTGTGCTTCGGCCTGCTGCACCATCAGTGTGATCGCCTGAAAGATTTCTTGGGAAGTAAAGTTGCAGTGGCCATACCGCGGCACCGGCACGACACTTAAGAATGCGCTATTACCTTTTTGGGCCACCAGATTGCTGTAGTTCACCTCCTGTTGAAAGGGTACCACTGCATCGAGGGTGGTGTGGAGCGTCACCAACGGCGTGTGCAAATTTCCACTGGGTTCATAAAATCGCCGTGCGTAAGCGCGCGCCCGCCCATCAGACTCGACCCGCTCCACTTCAGCATTCAACTCCGCGTTGTTGGTCGATCCCACGTAGATCGTTGAGCTGTTGTCGTAGAGTATCCCACCTGCGGTGGCGATCTGATCGTTGGTGGCGAAGATACTGTAGAACAACAGACTAAGAGCGGTTGTAATAACGGACGCTGGGTCCGCCACATCAATGGCTGCCTTGGTAACATTAAAGAGTTGCGCAGTCGCTAGCGGGTCGCTCTGTAACGCCGCAATGATGCGCGGTATGTAGACAGACTCCCAAAATAGGAACGCATTTTCCGGAACGTCAACCGCACCGAACGGCTGCTCTCCAGGTTGATTTGGTGGGAACGTGAACACAGTTGGAAAAAAATAATCAAATACCACTCGAAAGTCATAGGCATGCCTGATCAAGTCGGGTGTTCCGCCGACCGGCGCGCATAGCGCCAGGCCCGCATCGTATTTTCCCGGATATCGCTCAAGCAGCAGGAGCGCGATCAGGCCGCCTTCCGAGGCGCCCGTGATGAATACCTTTTGCAGCGACTGAGGCGGGACCACGGATCTAAAATATTGGAGCAGCTTGTTTAGATCTTCGGCTCCCTGTTCAATCGCCACGCCATTTTTGTGAAAACTGCTGGTGGCAAAGGCGAATCCCTGCGCCAAAAACAGGTTGGGGACGAAGGTTCCATCGGCCAGAGTGAGTTCCTCGCTAGGCAGTTCCAGCGGCGCCTGCTCAGGCACGAAACCATGCGCATAAATGACTAATCGGCCATTCCAATTGGGTGGAATGCAAATGACGATCAACTGATCCGCTGGATTTTTTGGATCGTGGCTCGGCAGCGAACCTTGTTCACAAATTTGTGGCCAGGTGAACTGCGAGTGTGCTGGACTGGGCGAGCCGAGGATGAGCGTGAGAAGGGGGAACAGAAGAAAAGCCGCCAGGTAAATCTTTTTCATAGCGTCTCCTGTTGAAGTTCGTCCGTTAATAATACGGCAAAGCGCGAAACTCCACATACTAAGAACGTTAAAGATTTACAAGTTGTTTTTTTGCTTTGGCAAAGTCGAATTGCCAGTAACGTTATCGAGCCACCGCCGTCACCCGCACCAACCTAGCGACAAACTCGATTGGCTGCTTGCTTTTGTGGCGCTGTTTAAGCGAGCACGCCATTTGTCATGAGACCAAAGCAAAGTTGAGACTTCAGTGATGCTCGCGTTGCTTTGACACCGCCGAAAGGTCGAGATCAACGGCAGCACATTTTCGCACGATTTTACACTTATCCGTCCTTGTAGCGATGGACTGATGTCAGCTGTTGCCCTGTATTGATGCTCTTGTGTGCGTTTTACCCAGTCCTGTCAAAGGAACCCGTTCGAGGCATAAGCATTGCTGGGAATGTTCGTGACAGCCCCAAAAATTTAGCCGCGGGGTTTTTAGTGGTACGGAGCTAACGGGAGTTGGCTCACTGACTAGATACGATTAACCAAACCGGAGAAGCAAAGATGATCACTGGAATGGAAACAGGAATTGGTCCTGCCCTGCGGGTCCTGCGTCATTTCATCGAACGCCGACGCTTCTATCAGCTTAAATTTGCCAGCGGCGAGCAAGCGCTTGTGCTGATCGCGGGTATGCCGGCCCCTTCCGTCGAACTCGTACGGCTAATTTTAGGCGGCGTGGTCCCATGGCAAACTGTCTGGCAATACAATCCGATTAGAGCTGGAGGTTACAGCGATTATATTCACAAGCTAACGGCGATGTTTTCACCGACGAAAGAACGCTCTGATGATTCCGACCACTACATCCGAGACGCTTTGCTTCCGTGCCGGTCTCTCGAGGAAGCCCACAGGCTGCTCCTTGAGCGCGAACGGCGCGCCAATGGCGCTACAGCCGAAGTTACGGTCGACTTCCCGAAATATCAGCCGGGATCAATCACCAATGATGATGATTGGAAGTTTGGCATTGATTCCACACCGAGTGTGTCGTCGCCCGAGAGAGCGAAGATTTCAGCGGTCCCGAATCGCTATCGAATCAGAAGCGATGCTCAGGCAAAGGTGCTCACGTGCGCGGAAGCGCCCACGGTCATGGTTCGCGCCGAACGCGGCATAGCGATATCTGCCAAGCGCGCGCGCAATCACCGCACCGGGCGCCATTTTTCTCGACGGTGCAGCCCAGGGCGAGCCATTCGTCGACGTTCAGAAGGATCTCTACAACCTCGACCATGCCGACGGTTGTATTCGATCCTTGGCCACTTGCGAACAGGCGATGATATTGATTCGCAAGGGTCTCGACCTGCGCAAGCGCGACTGGGTCGTGTTCGCCAATGATGCCGACCTAGACACTATTTTTGCCCTCTGGGTACTTTTCAATCACCTCCGTCTCAACGATGACGCTGAAGTTCGTGCCAGGATTATGCCCCTGTTGCGTCTCCAAGGTATTATCGATGCGCACGGTCTTGAAGCCCGAGACCTAGCCGCGCTTACGCCGGAGCTGCTCCATTCAACCGCCGCAATGTTGAAACAGTTACAACAGCAAGAAGTCGTCCTCAAAAGCCATGGACGGTGGTCGGAAACCGATCTGCTGGAATATATTGCCGACCGCCTGTCTGCCGTCGACGAGCTGGTCTATGCGCCCGAGAATTTTGCCGAGCTGCATGAAATTGACGAACTGGCGCGAGCTGAAATTGCCAACGGCTCTGTCGCCGTCGCCTGCCGTTCGGACGCCAGTACGGATGAAGTCGAACGGCAGCTTCAAAGGACTTACGGGCAGCGATTGGGATTACTGATATTTCAAAATTCTGCCTCGAGCTATCGGCTGCGTCAAATCGATCGGAGCCTTCCCGCAACGCTCGAGCGAGCGTATGAGCGTTTGAATCTCGTCGACCCGGCCGCCAGAGGTGGCTCTGAAAACCGCTGGAGCGGCTCAACCGAGAGCGGCGTTTCTCCGCGCAAGACTGGAACGGGTCTGACTCCGGCTCAGATCATTGAAGCGGTGCGGGAGGCTTTTTCGAAGCCGACCTTTGTCGATGTTGTTGCCGAGATCCCCCGAGCGGCGTTCCTCGCTATAGCTGCATTGTTGCCAGCACTGGCCGTCGGTTTTTTTGCCAACCTGCTGAGCGGTCGTGGCTACATGGCGGGTGAAGCGATGCCGCTATCCGCTGTAGTCTTCACCATAACGGTAGGTATTCTTTATTGTCTGAAGGCTCGTCGAGTTCCGGGACTTTACGGTTGGCGAGCACCTACGGATTTTGGCTGGCTGATCGCATTCCCCGCCGCGCTCATGGGCGCCGTGATCGGCGGGGTCTGGACCCCTGGATCGCTCGCCTACCGCATGGGATCCGAGAACGTTTTCCAATTCACCGGTCTCTTTGCGCTCATTCTTCCGCTGGGGTCGGAGCTGCTTTTCCGCGGGGTGATTCTCGGAGATCTTGCCGCGCGCCTGCCAATACAAAAAAGCGCTGGTCTGTGGTGGCGTTCCTGGCCTACTTTAATCTCGACCGCACTGTATGCCGGGGCGTCTGTTATTCTTTTCTTGAGTGTCTCAAGCGGCCAGATCCAACTCAGTCAATGGTTTCTCATTGTCGTAGGTGCCGTCATTTTCGGTATCGCGTCCGGGATAGCGCGAGAGCGTTCGGAGAGCGTCCTTGCTTCCGTCCTACTCCATTGGGTTTGCGTGGCGGCATCATTGCTGTTCAGCCGTTTACTGTTCTGATCGAATCTCGACGACATACAATCACCTCGCTCTTTCCAAGCTAGCAAGGGTAACTATTTTCTTACCGTGGCGTGTTCCCTGGTAATCTAAAGGTTACCGTCGGCGCATCCATCGGTGCTTCGCCCGAATCTCCACGAAAATTTTTCCTTGGCAATTCAATGCGTTTCACACAACGCCCACAGATCATTTGGCGTTGGCGCACGGGTTGCTCTACGTCGGGTTAAGACAGACGAAAGGAGAACCAAGCCATGAAAAAACTAATATTGGTCCCGCTCAAGCGCAACGATCGGGCGGAAGATTTGCTGCCTTACGTGGAAGAAGTCGTTCGACCCGGCATGAAGGCCGTCTTCATGGTCCCATATCCAGTGGATGGGTTTCGCTGGTCACACGAGGAGATCGGTCGCAAGGCGATCGAAGAGGGGAAAAGGCTGGCTAACTATTACACCTGGGACACCAACCTGCGCAAAGCCAGCGAGCGAATCGCCCCGGTTGTGAAAGCTTTGTCGGCCAAGGGCATCGAAGCGGCGGTGGATCTTTACGCCGGCAGTATGCGGAGAGCGCTACGCGATTACGCAGTGACGGCCGATGTTCATCTGATCGTCACCCGCGCGAGAGTAGGCAATTGTCTTGAAAGACTGCTCGACACTGTGGCATCAGCCTTCCGCTCGCTCATCGCGCCCGAGCTTTTCACCCGTGATGTTGATCAACCCGCGTATGCTGGCCTAGTGGGTTACTGGATAAACAATGGGAGGAAATGAAGATGCAGAACAACTATTCGTATGAGTCCGCTTTGGCGGTTTCGAGCCGGATCAACTGGAAGGTTGAGGACATCATTGGCGGCGGCAAGAAACTTGATTTTACCAAGCCATTCATGCCGGAGTCCCTGGCGCAGGTTAACGAGATTTCGTCACTGACTCCGGCAGAAAAAATCAAACTAAACCAGATACGAGGGCACGAGTATCTCGCCATGTTTGGACTGGTGGAAGAATTCATTCTTCCCTACGTAATCGATCACGCCCGTGGGCAGCTCACCGGTGATGATAACCGGGTGAGAGCCTTGCTCGGATTTGCCAGCGAGGAAGCCAAGCACATAGATCTCTTCAAGCGTTTCCGTCAAGCGTTCGAGGATGGCTTCGGCAGCCGTTGCGACTTCATCGGCCCGGCGGAAGACGTCACGAAATTCGTGCTCTCCCATAGCGCCTTGGGAGTGGCCCTCGCGATACTCCATATCGAGTGGATAACCTTGAGACATTACCTCGAGGGCGTCCGAGATAATCAGGATTTGGACTCGCAGTTCAAATCGCTGCTCAAGAATCACTGGCTGGAGGAGTCCCAGCATACCAAGCTCGATACCTTGATGGTGGAATCTTTGGCGCAGAAGGCCACCGCTACCGAGATCGACAAGGCGTTCGCGGACTATGCTGACATCGGCATGTTTCTCGACAACGGTATCGTCCAGCAAGCGGAGTTCAACGTCGACAGTTTCATTCGCGCGACGGGAAAACAACTTACCCCGAGTGGGCGTGAAGAGATTACGAAGGCGATGATCAAGGGAATGCGCTGGACCTATCTCGGCACTGGCATGACCCATCCGAACTTTCTTGCCACGGTCGAAGCGATCAAGCCGGAGGGGCGAAAGCAGATTGAAGCGATGGCGCCGGCTTTTTGCTGAAGATCCTTTGGGAGCAGCAGGCAATTGCGGGCTGAAAAGCTGGTTGCCTGTTGCTCTGCTGATGCTAACTCATCAGCCGCTGACGTTGTATTGACAGCAAACTTTGCGCTCAGATAGGGTTGCCGGGTATTGTGAATTCGCCAATCAATTTGTAAGCGCATACCGTATGTTCCGTTAGACCGGTGGAAAGCTGACATGGAGAATCGCGGAATCAAAAAGGCAAAAAAGCCTCCGACGATCGCTGACCTAAACCGGCTAACAAAAGAACTTCAAAGCGTCACGGTTCGCCTTGAGTCCCGCGAGCGAGAGTTTTTGCAAGCTCAGGAACAGCAGGCCGCGACGAGCGAGATCCTGCGCGTCATTTCCAGCGCACCGACGGACCTCCATCGGGTACTGAACGTCATCGCCTCTGACGCCGCTCGACTGTCTGGCTCCTACGATGCGATGATTCGCCTGGTTGAGGGAAATGTTCTGCGAATTGTCGCTCATCACGGGCCTGTTCCCGAGGCGGTGGCCGAGCGCCCGCTTGATCCTAACTCGGCCAGCGGGCGAGCGGTGGTTGAGCGCAAAGTTATTCACATCCAAGACTTGCTCGCTCTAGCGCCAACGGAGTTCCCTGATGCGCAAGCCGATCATCAGCGATTGGGCCTGCGAACGGTAATGCATGTGCCGCTCATGCGTGAGGTGTCGCCGATTGGCGTGATCTCAATTCGCCGAACGGAAGTTTTGCCGTTTTCGGAGCAGCAGATCACGCTGCTCAAAACCTTTGCCGATCAAGCTGTCATCGCCATCGAGAATGCTCGTCTGATCCGCGAGCTCGGTCGCAGAACCTCTGAGGTCGAAGCATCTAACGTGCAACTTACCGAAGCGTTGGAACAGCAAACGGCGACAAGCGACGTATTGAACGTCATCGCGCGCTCGCCGGTCGAGTTGCCGCCGGTTTACGAGGCCATCCTGGCCAACACGACGCGCTTGTGCGAGGCCAACATCGCCGCGCTCTTTTTATATGATGGCGAGCTAATCCACGCGGCGGCAAGTTTTGGCACTACGCCAGAATTTGCCGCTCATCTGGAACAAAGCAGGTCGCGCCCAAGCCACGAGACCACGACGCGGTTGGCGGCGTTAGAACGGCGCACGGTGCACGTGGCGGATCTGCTATCCGATCCCGATTTTTCTCCCAACCCGTCCGAGCTTTATCAGAAAGAAAACGTCCGCACGGTCTTATCGGTGCCGATGCTCCGGGAAGATAAACTCGTCGGAGTGATCACGACTTGGCGCAGGGAAGTCAGACCGTTCAGCGAAAAACAGGTCGCGCTAGTTAAAACCTTTGCCGATCAAGCCGTGATCGCTATCGAAAACGTGCGGTTATTCAACGAACTCACAGAGTCGTTGGAGCAGCAGACCGCAACGAGTGACATCTTCGGAGTGATCGCCAGCTCGCCCACGGATATACAGCCGGTGCTCGACGCCGTCACTGAGAGCGCAGTGAAGCTCGCGGGCGCCAAGCGAGGTCACATACGTCAATATGATGGGGAATTTCTCCGCCTGGTCGCCTCCTACGGAGAGTCGCCCGAACAACTTGCTGTATTCCAAACCCCTGTCCGCCCTCGCGCCGAGAGTAGGTCTGGTCGTGCGTTCCTAGAGCGAAAGCCGATCCACGATGTGGATGCCCAAGTGCAACGTCACCCGATGGCGGCTCAGACCGGAGCTCGAACGGCCCTGGCGGTTCCGCTGTTGCGTGAGGATACCTCGATTGGGGTTTTTACGATCTGGCGCGACCTTGTCGAACCGTTTAGCGACCGACAAATCGAGCTGGTAAAATCGTTTGCGGATCAAGCGGTGATCGCGATCGAGAATGTGCGGCTGTTAAGGAGATCCAGGAGCGCAACGCAGAACTGCGCGAGGCGCGGAGCATCAGACGTCACGTCCGAGGGCCGGCATCATCAGCCGCTCGCCCACCGATATGCAACCGGTGCTCGACGAGATAGTCGAGAGCGCCGCGCGGGTTTGTGGGGTCGATGACGTCTTCTGCGACTCCGCGAGGGCGACGCTTGGTTTCGCGGGCTCATTTTGGTCCTATAGCCATGGCCGCGTCGGAGTCAGTATCAATGAGCCACAGTACCGCTGGATGCGTGAGCACGGCGCGCTCCACATTCCCGATGTCCGCGCACAAAACGAATTCCCAGCGATGGGTTCGCTCGGCGACTTCCGCACCTTCTTAGCGCTCCTTCGTCAGCAGGGGGAACTCATTGGAGCACTGATCGCGCGACGCACCGAGTGCGTCCTTTACCCCGACGCAGATCAAGCTTCTCGAAACCTTCGCCGACCAGGCGGTGATCGCCATCGAAAACGTGCGATTGTTCATCGAACTCAAAGGAAGGCGCTTGGAGCATCAGACTGCCACGGCCGAGGTGCTCGGCATCATCAGCCGCTCGCCGACCGACGTGCAGCCGGTGCTCGATGCCATCGTCGAGAGCGCGGCGAGGGTTTGTGGTGTTGACGACGTGATGCTGCGGCTCCGTGAGGGGGACAATCTTGGTACCACGGTCTCATTTTTGGTCCCATACCCACCGGCCGCATCGAGATCAGTATGGATGAGCCACGGCAGCGCTGGATTAATGAGCATGGCACGCTCCACGTTCCCGACGTCCGTGAGCAGAACGACATTCAAATGGTGGATTCCACTGGTGGCCGCTGGCGCACCCTCTTAGCTGCTCCCCTTCGCCAGCAGGGGGAACTTATCGGGGTACTGGGCGCGCGGCGTATTGAAGCACGCCCCTTTACGCCTGCGCAGATCAAGCTCCTGGAAACCTTCGCGAATCAGGCCGTCATCGCCATTGAGAACGTCCGGTTGTTCCAGGAGCTCAAGGAGTCGTTGGAGCAGCAGACGGCGACGAGCGAAATCCTGGGCGTGATCGCCAGCTCGCCGACAGATATTCAGCCTGTGCTGGACGCTGTGGCTGAAAATGCCGCACGATTGTGTGAGGCAAAAGACGCTCTGATCTTAGTCGATGGGAAATTGCTTCGATGGTAGCCACCATGGATCCATTCCGTTCTGAGGTCTAGCCAAGTCGCGATCGAGTGCTTCGGACCGGCAGAGCCGTTGTCGAGGGCAGACCGTCCATATTGACGATCTGTCTGTAGCCGCGGCTGAGTTTCCGAGGCCTATTCAGGATGACGCTGTCGAGAACGTGATCGATCACTTGCTGTTCCACTAATGCGCGAAGGTGTTGCGATTGGAGCGATTCTCATTCGCCGAACGTAGTTGATCCGTTCATCGAAAAGCAAATCTCTCTTGTTAAAACTTTTGCCGATCAGGCGGTGATCGCCATCGAGAATGTCCGTTTGTTCAAAGAGATCCAGGAGCGCAACGCGGAATTGCGCGAGGCGCTGGAACATCAGACGGCGACGTCCGAGGTGCTCGGCATCATCAGCCGCTCGCCGACAGACGTGCAGCCGGTGCTGGATGCCATTGTCGAGAGCGCGGCGCGGGTGTGTGGGATCGATGACGTTCTTCTGCGACTCCGTGAGGGGAAGCAATGGTTCGCGGGCTCATTTTGGTCCCATACCTATCGCCCGTGCCGAGGGCAGTATTGATGAACCGCGATTTCGCTGGATACGTGAGCACGGCACGCTCCATATTCCCGATCGTCCGCGCGCAGAACTGATTTCCCAAGAGTGGGTTCGGTCAGCGGATTGCGCACTTTTTTAGGCGTTCCCCTTCGTCAGCAGGGCGAACTCATTGGCGACACTGGTCGCGCGTCGTATGGAAGTACGTCCCTTCACCCCGGCGCAGATCAAGCTACTCGAAACCTTCGCCGATCAAGCGGTGATCGCCATCGAGAACGTTCGGCTGTTCAACGAGCTCAAGGAGTCTTTGGAGCAGCAGACGGCGACGAGCGAAATCTTGGGCGTCATCGCCAGCTCGCCGACGGATATTCAGCCGGTGCTGGACGTTGTTGCCGAGAACGCAGCGCGGCTATGTGATGCAACCGACGCGGTCATTCACTCGCATTGATGGCGACGCCTCACGACTCGTGGCGAATTACGGGCCGTTGCCGGAACGGGGAATCTGGAACCAACTCGAATCAACCGTGATCATGTCGGCAGGCCGAGCCATGATCGACCGGCAAACAATTCATATTCATGATCTGGCAGCAGTGCCGAGACGAATTTCCGGAGCGCAGCTTCGCCAGAAGTCGTCGGCGTTCGGACCGCCTTGCGACGCCGTTGCTGCGCGAGGGCATCCCCATCGGGACGATTGATATTCGCCGAATGGAAGTCCGCCCGTTCACAGAGAAGCAAATCAGCATTGCTCGAAACCTTTGCCGCTCAAGCCGTCATCGCCATCGAGAATGTTCGACTGTTCAAAGAGATCCAAGAACGCAACGCGGAATTGCGCGAGGCGCTGGAGCATCAGACGGCGACGTCTGAGGTGCTCGGCATCATCAGCCGCTCGCCCACGGACGTGCAGCCGGTCTCGACGCCATCGTCGAGAGCGCGGCCCGGGTTTGTGGGATCGATGACGTGGTGCTGCGACTCCGCGAGGGTAACACTTTGGTTGCCGCGGGCTCATTTTGGTTCCGATACCCATGGGCCGCGTCGAGATCAGTATCGATGAGCCAGCAGTATCGCTGGATGCGCGAGCACGGCACGCTCCACATTCCCGACGTCCACGCGCAGAATGATGTTTCCAGATGTCGGGTTCCGTCAGCGGCTTCGCGCACTTTCTTGGCCGCTCCCCTTCGCCAGCAAGGGGAACTTATTGGAGCACTGAGCGCACGTCGCATCGAGGTGCGTCCCTTCACGCCGGCGCAGATCAAGCTGCTGGAAACCTTCGCCGACCAAGCGGTCATCGCCATCGAGAACGTGCGGCTGTTCCAAGAACTCAAAGAGTCTTTGGAGCAGCAAACCGCGACGAGTGAAATCTTGGGCGTCATCGCCAGCTCGCCGACGGATATTCAGCCGCGTGCTGGATGCCGTTGCCGAGAACGCCGCTCGAGCTTGCGATGCCACGGATGCGCGCATTCTTCGTCAGTGAAGGCGAAGTCGCTCAGCCTGGTGGCGTCACTATGGATCCATGCCTTTGGCCTCGAATTGGCACGAATGTACCGCTACACTCGCGGAACGCCTCGCCGGACGGGCGATGCTCGATCGAAAAACGATTCATGTTCATGACATCGCGGCGGAACTCGAGACAGATATCCCGGAATCTAAGGCCGCCAGCAGATTAGCGGCTACTCGCACGATACTTGCCACGCCGCTGCTACGTGAAGGTGTTTCCATCGGCGCGATCATGATCCGCCGAACCGAAGTCCGTCCCTTCTCCGAAAAGCAAATCGAACTGCTGGAGACCTTTGCCGACCAGGCGGTGATCGCCATCGAGAACGTGCGCTTGTTCAAGGAACTCGGCGAACGCAACGCGGAATTGCGCGAGGCTCTGGAGCATCAGACGGCGACGGGCGAGGTGCTCGGCATCATCAGTCGCTCGCCCACGGACGTGCAGCCGGTCCTCGACGCCATCGTCGAGAGCGCTGCCCGGGTTTGTGGGATCGATGACGTGGTGCTGCGACTCCACGAGGGGAACACTACGTTTGCGCGGGCTCATTTTGGTTCCATACCTGTCGGCCGCGATGAGATCAGTACGGATGCGCCGCAAATTCGCTTGATACGCGAGCATGGTACGCTTCACGTCCCCGACGTCCGTGATCGGGAAGATCTGCAAATTGGGCTCGTCGTCGGCTTCCGCACCTTTTTGTCCGCTCCCCTTCGTCAGCAGGAACAACTCATAGGAACGCTGAACGCGCGTCGCATCGAGGTGCGTCCCTTCACCCTGGCACAGATCAAGCTCCTCGAAACCTTCGCCGATCAGGCGGTCATCGCCATCGAGAATGTGCGGCTGTTCCAAGAGTTGAAGGAAGCGCTGGAGCAGCAGACGGCGACGAGCGAGATTCTCGGCGTCATCGCCAGCTCGCCAACGGATGTGCAACCCGTGTTAGATGTGGTGGCGGCGAATGCTGCGCGGTTGTGTGAGGCAGATAACGCTGTGATCATGCGCGTGCTTGGCGACAGCTTTCAAAGAGCAGCGTACTGGGGTGATGTGCCAGAACCGTCCAGCCATACGATTCCGCTAAGTCGTGGCATTCCGATTGGCAGAGCCATTTTGGACCGGCAGACAATTCATGTGGACGACCTTTTGGCAGAGCTAGATACAGAATACCGTGACGCCAGATCACAGCAAAATATCTACTCGACTCGAACAGTGCTCTCCACTCCTCTGCTGCGTGAGGGTGTCCCGATCGGGGGCATCCTGATCCGTCGGAGAGAAGTTCGGCCATTCTCGGATAAGCAAGTCAATCTCCTCAAAACCTTTGCCGACCAGGCCGTCATCGCTATCGAGAACGTGCGGTTGTTCAGGGAACTCGACGAGCGTAACGCGGAGTTGCGCGAGGCGCTGGAGCATCAGACAGCAACGGCCGAGGTGCTCGGTATCATCAGCCGCTCACCGACGGACGTGCAACCAGTCCTTGACGCGATCGTCGAGAGCGCGGCACGGGTTTGCGGGATCGATGATGTACTGCTGCGACTGCACGAGGGAAACACTGCGGTTCCACGAGCTCATTTTGGTCCCATACCCATTGGCCGCGGCGAGCCCAGTATTGATGAACCGCGGTTTCGCTGGATGCGCGAGCACGGCACCCTCCACGTTCCCGATGTCCGCGACCGGAACGAACTCCAAATTGGGCGTACCGGCCGCTGGCTCAGCCTTTTGTCCGTACCCCTTCGTCAGCAAGGAGAATTCGTTGGATCGCTGAATGCACGTCGCATCGAGGTGCGTCCCTTCTCCCCGGCACAGATCAAGCTGCTCGAAACCTTCGCCGACCAAGCCGTGATCGCCATAGAGAACGTGCGGCTGTTCCAAGAATTGAAGGAGTCGTTGGAGCAACAAACTGCGACGAGCGAAATTCTTGGCGTCATTGCCAGCTCGCCGACGGATGTCCAGCCGGTGCTGGACACCATCGCGGATAGCGCCGCCCGGCTGTGCAGTGCGGACGACGCATCGATTCGAATTGTGGAGGGCAACATTCTTCGTCTGATGATCCATAAAGGATCGATCCCGTTTTTTATGACGGGCGAACTACCGATTACCCGAGGTTCGGTTGCGGGCCGGGCGGTCGTGGACAATGAACTGATCCACATTGAGGACTTGACGCTCAGGGCAGCCGAGTTCCCTGATGTTCAGGTTGCTTTGGATCGGGAGGGTGTACGAACCATACTGGTCGCCCCGTTGGAGAGAGAAGGGCGTGCGATCGGCGTTATTCTAATCCGGCGCACCGCAGTCCGCCCATTCTCTGACAAGCAAATCGCTCTGCTGAAAACCTTCGCCGACCAAGCCGTGATCGCCATCGAGAACGTGCGGCTCTTCAATGAACTTGGCGAGCGCAACGCAGAGTTGCGCGAGGCTCTGGAGCATCAGACGGCGACGGCCGAGGTGCTCGGCATCATCAGCCGCTCGCCGACGGACGTGCAGCCGGTGCTCGACGCCATCGTCGAGAGCGCCGCGCGGGTTTGTGGGATCGATGACGTGGTGCTGCGACTCCGCGAGGGCGAACGCTCTGGTTTCGCGGGCTCATTTTGGTCCTATACCCATCGGCCGCGTCGAGATCAGTATTGATGAGCCACAGTTTCGCTGGATGCGCGAGCACGGCACGCTCCACATTCCCGACGTCCGCGCGCAGAAGATTTTCCAAAGTTGGGTGTCGTCAGCGGCTTTCGCACCTTCTTGGCCGTTCCCCTTCGTCAGCAAGGGGAACTCATTGGAGCGCTGAACGCACGTCGCATCGAGGTGCGCCCCTTCACCCCGGCGCAGATCAAGCTCCTTGAAACCTTCGCCGACCAGGCCGTGATCGCTATCGAGAACGTGCGGCTGTTCCAAGAACTCAAGGAATCGTTGGAGCAGCAGACTGCGACGAGCGAAATTCTTGGGCGTCATCGCCAGCTCGCCGACGGATATGCAGCCGGTGCTTGACACTGTTGCCGAAAGCGCCGCGCGGTTGTGCGAGTGCGGATGACGCGTCGATTCGCCGTGTCGAAGGTGACATTCTTCGACTGATGGTCGCATTTACGGATCAATCCCGTTCCTTATGACGGGCGAACGTACCGATTACCCGAGCGTTCGGTTAGCGGGCCGAGCGGTCGTCGATCGACGAGACGATCCACATTCACGACCTTGACGCTGCAGAGCAGCCGAGTTCCCGGATGCAGGTCGCTTCGGCATCAGGACGGGTGTTCGCACCGTACTCGTCGACCCCATTGCTGCGCGAAGGGACGTGCGATTGGGGTTATTCTATATTCGTCGGACCGGAGGTCCGTCCGTTCTACTGACAAACAGATCGCGCTGCTTGAAAACCTTCGCAGACCAAGCCGTCATCGCCATCGAGAACGTGCGGCTGTTCAAAGAATTGCAGGAACGCAACCGCGATCTTACCGAGGCGCTGGAGCAGCAGACCGCGACCGGCGAAGTGCTGCGCGTCATCGCTTCCTCGCCTACCGAGATTCAACCGGTGCTCGATACGTTGCTTGCCAATGCGGTGAAACTTTCCGGTGCCACCATTGGCCACATCCGTCAAGTCGACGGAGAATTTTACCGGGTCGTTGCCCACTACGGCGAGAGCGCGGAAAGGGTTGATGTCTTGCGTGCCAACCCGTTACCGGCGAACCCTGAAATACCAATGGGCCGGGCATTGAGCGCGCGCAAACCGGTTCACGTTCTGGATGTTCAACTTGAACCCGAACCAGTGGCTTCGCTGGTGCGCCAGACCGGCGCACGAACTCTGCTAGTGACACCTCTGCTGCGGGAAGGAACACCAATTGGCGGCATCACAATTTGGCGCGACTTCGTCGAACCGTTCACGGAACGGCAGATCGAGCTAGTCAAGACCTTCGCTGACCAAGCGGTGATCGCCATCGAGAATGTCCGACTGTTCCAAGAGCTCAAGGAGTCGTTGGAGCAGCAGACGGCGACGAGTGAAATCCTGGGAGTGATCGCCAGCTCGCCGACGGACGTACAGCCGGTACTGGATACTATCGCTAAGAATGCTGCGCGCGTGTGTGGTTCATACGACGCGCTGATTCGACTCGTCGAGGGGGATAAGCTGCAACTGGCGGCGCACTATGGTCCCGTCGAGCCGGGTTTCGGTTTCGGCCAACCCATTACGCGCGACTCCGTCGGCGGCCGTGCTGTTATTGATCGCGAGCTAATCCACATTGAAGATTTGACAGCCGTTGCTGCAACGGAGTTTCCAGAGGCGGTGAGCGCTGTCGAGCGTATGGGTGGTCGCACAATACTTGTCGCGCCGTTACTACGCGAGGGTGTCGCCATTGGGGTGATTTTTATTCGTCGAATCGAGGTTCAACCTTTTACCGACAAGCAGATCACTCTTCTCAAGACATTCGCGGATCAAGCCGTGATCGCCATCGAGAACGTGCGCTTGTTCAACGAACTCGAAGCAGCGCAACGCGGATTTAAGCGAGGCGCTGGAGCATCAGACGGCGACGGCCGAGGTGCTCGGCATCATTAGCCGCTCGCCGACGGACGTGCAGCCGGTGCTCGATGCCATCGTCGAGAGCGCCGCCAAAGTTTGTGGAATTGATGACGTGGTTTTGCGACTCCGCAACGGGGACACTGATGGTTTCGCGGGCTCATTTTGGTCCGATACCCATGCCCACTGATCGAAATCAGTACCGATGAGCCACAGTTTCGCTGGATACGCGAGCATGGCACGCTTCACGTTCCCGACGTCCGCGCCCAGGACGAGTTTCCAACCTTGGGTATCAGTCGGCGACTTCCGCACCTCGCTTGATCGTTCCTCTTCGTCAGCTGGAGGAACTCATTGGGGTACTGACCGCACGTCGTATCGAGGTGCGTCCATTCACCGCGGCGCAGATCAAGCTGCTCGAAACCTTCGCGGACCAAGCCGTCATCGCCATCGAGAACGTCCGGCTGTTTCAATGAACTCAAAGGAGTCGCTAGAGCAACAGACAGCGACGAGTGAAATTTTGGGCGTCATCGCCAGCTCACCAACGGATATTCAGCCGGTGCTGGATGCGATCGCCGAAAGCGCCGCGCGATTATGTGAGGCGAACGACGCGCTGATAGTTCAAATCGAGGATCAATCCCTGAAGCGCGTGGCAAATTATGGCCCCCTCGAGGCGTCGCTCGGTGCAGGACCGAGGAAAATTGACAGAAATTCTGTGCCCGGCCGCGCCATCATCGATCGCCATACTCTGCATATCGCCGACCTCGCGGCGGTGCCGGAGGAGGAGTTTTCGGCTAATTTTGCCAGAAAAGTCGGTGTTCGTTCCGTTGTCGCCACACCGATGATGCGCGAAGGATTCGCCCATTGGGGCGATTCGTCATTCGCCGGACTGAGGTTTGCCCTTTTAGCGACAAGCAAACAAAATTGTTGGAGACCTTCGCCGACCAGGCGGTGATTGCGATCGAGAATGTGCGTCTGTTCAAGGAGATTCAGGAGCGCAACGCAGAATTGCGCGAGGCCTTGGAGCATCAGACCGCAACCTCCGAAGTGCTCGGCATCATCAGCCGCTCGCCGACAGACGTGCAGCCGGTTCTCGACGCCATCGTCGAGAGCGCCGCCCGGGTTTGTGGGATTGATGACGTGGTGCTGCGACTGCGCGAGGGGGACACTATAACTTTGCGGGCCCACTTTGGTCCTATTGCCACTGGACGCATCGAACTCAGTATGGACTCGCCGCAGCATCGCTGGATACGCGAGCATGGCACGCTTCATATTCCCGACATCCGCGCGCAGAATGATTTCCCAATGTTGGCTTCCGTCGATGGCTGGCGCACTCACTTGTCCGTTCCCCTTCGTCAGCAGGGTGAACTCGTTGGATTACTAAACGCACGTCGCACCTATGTACGCTCCTTCACCCCGGCTCAGATCAAGCTGCTTGAAACTTTCGCTGACCAGGCAGTCATCGCGATCGAGAACGTGCGGCTATTCAAAGAATTGCAGGAGCGCAACCGCGACTTGACCGAAGCGTTAGAGCAACAGACCGCTACCAGTGAGATCTTACGGGCCATCGCCAACTCGCCCACGGAGATTCAACCTGTATTGGATGTCATCGCTGAAAACGCGGCACGCATTTGTGGGACGACGGATGTTGCCATCAGTCGCGTCGAAAATGATGTCTATCGGTACGTCGCAATTTATGGCTCCGCACCCAACCGACCGTCCGGAACAACCCGCCCCATCGATCGCGGCTCAGTGATTGGCCGTGCGATCATCGACCGTCAGACGATGCATATCCATGACGTCCGAGCAGTCCAAGAGGACTTCTGGCATGTTAAGACTGGTGCGGTACAGGAGGGTTTACGGACAATGCTTGTCACGCCGTTGCTGCGTGAAGGCGTTGCAATTGGTACGATTGGCGTCCGCCGCACGGAAGTCCAGCCCTTCACCGACAAGCAGATCGCACTTCTCAAAACCTTCGCCGACCAAGCGGTCATCGCCATCGAGAACGTGCGTCTGTTCCAAGAGCTCAAGGAATCACTGGAGCAGCAGACGGCGACGAGTGAGATCTTGGGTGTCATTGCTAGCTCACCGACGGACATCCAGCCGGTGCTGGATGTGGTCGCAGAAAATGCCGCGCGGCTATGCGATGCAACCGACGCGGTGATTCACCGCATTGATGGCGACAAGCTTCGATCAGTGGCTATTTACGGCTCATTGCCGACACGGCGAGGTGAGCGTCAACTCATTTCAATGGATCGTGACTCTATACCCAGCCGAACCGTGATTGACCGGCGAACCCTTCACATCCATGACCTGGCAGCATTGTCAGAGGATGACCTTCCAGCGACCTACGCTAGAAGCCTCGGTGTTAGGACTATGCTTTCCACGCCTTTAGTGCGTGAGGGAATTCCTATCGGGACGATTCTTATCCGCCGCATGGAGGTCCGCCCGTTTACTGATAAGCAAATCAAGCTCCTTGAAACCTTTGCGAACCAGGCCGTCATTGCCATCGAGAACGTGCGACTATTCAAAGAATTGCAGGAACGCAATCGCGACCTGATTGAAGCCTTGGACCAGCAGACGGCGACCAGCGAAGTGTTGAAAGTGATTAGCCGTTCGACCTTCGATCTTCAGCCTGTTCTGGATACGCTCATTGAGAATGCAACGAGGCTTTGCGAGGCCGAGCATGGGTCCATTCACCGGGTGGACGGAGAGATGGTGCCGCTCGCGGCTGCGTATGGTCATACCCCTGAGTTGAGCGACTTTATCACGCACAATCCCCCGCGCGCTGGCCGAGAGACGATCGCCGGCCGGGTAGTGCTGGAGCGCCGCGTGATTCACGTCCCCGACCTTAGTGCCGATCCGGACTATCATTATGTTGGGCACCTGGAAAATTTCCAAGCGATCCTTGGCGTTCCTTTGCTTAGAGAAGGCGTGCCGATCGGAGTCATCATCATTTTTAGAACCGATGCGCGGCCTTTTACCGTGAGACAGATCGATCTGGTTACGACCTTCGCCGACCAAGCGGTGATCGCCATCGAGAACGTGCGGTTGCTGCAAGAGCTGCAGGAGCGAACCCGTGAGCTGATCAGGTCGGTGGGAGAACTGAAAGCGCTCGGCGAGGTCGGTCAGGCGGTGAGCTCGACTTTGGATTTGGAAACTGTGCTCACCCGCATCGTTTCCCACGCGGTGCAACTAAGCGGTACCGATGGCGGAGCGATTTACGAATATGACGAGCCGTCGGAAGAGTTCCTGTTGCGCGCGACGGACCGCATGGAAGATGAATTGATAATCGCTTTGCGGGCAAATCCGCCACGTCTTGGCGACGGGGTGGTGGGGCGCGCTGCATCGAGCCGCGAGCCGATCCAAATTCCCGATATTTCGCAGGCTCGCGTTTACGCGCCGCGCATGCGCGAGATTCTGGCGCGCTTCGGATTTCGCGCCAGCTTAGCGGTTCCTCTTTTGCGCGAAGACCGTATCATCGGCGCTTTAGTTGTCCGGCGAAAAGCCACCGGCGAGTTTCGTCCCGAGGTGGTCGAGCTGCTGAAAACTTTTGCGACTCAATCGGTTTTGGCGATCCAAAATGCCCGGCTCTTTCGCGAAATCGAAGACAAAGGCCGGCAGATCGAGGCGGCCAATCGCCACAAATCGGAGTTCCTCGCCAACATGTCGCACGAGCTGCGCACGCCGCTCAACGCGATCATCGGCTTTTCCGAAGTGTTGCTCGATGCCTCGCTTCAGGTTACCGACGATGAACGAGCGCAGTTCCTGACCGACGTCTTGGCCAGCGGCAAGCATCTGCTCAACCTGATCAATGAAGTCCTCGATCTGGCGAAAGTCGAATCCGGCACCATGCAGCTGCACATGGAGCCGGCGTTCCTGCAGGATGTTTTTGATGCGATTCAACATACGATGCGGCCGCTGGCAACCCAGAAATCCATCGAGCTGCGGGTCGAGAACGATGAAGGTTTGGCGCAATTTGCCATGGACGGCGCCCGAGTCAAGCAAGTTCTGCTGAATCTAGTCGGCAACGCCATCAAGTTTTCGCCACAGGCTGGACAAGTTTGGGTGCGAGCGGAGCGTGAGGACGAAATCGTGCGCGTCGAGGTCGGTGACACGGGGCCAGGCATACCGGCCGAGGAACAAGAGCGCATCTTCCTTGAGTTCCAGCAGGTCGAATCGAGTGCCAAAGGTAAACCGGAAGGCACTGGGCTGGGCCTGGCGTTGGCGAAAAAATTCGTCGAGATGCATGGCGGCAAAATTTGGGTTAACAGCGAAGTGGGCAAGGGCTCCACATTTACCTTTACCCTACCCATGCGCTGATTTTGGATTTGCGTGCTTGGCGTCTTGGCGCGATAAAATCTTTATGGATGGAAAAAAATTATTACTGGTTGAAGATAATCCGGTGAATCGGCGTCTGGCGATGTTTCTGCTTCATTCGCAAGGCTATCAGGTGCGCGAGGCAACCAGCGCGCAGGAGGCCTTCGAGATACTTAAGACTGAGCCGATGGATCTCATCGTGATGGACATCCAGCTGCCGGGAATGGATGGACTCGCGGCCACGACCAAGCTCAAGGCCGAACCGGCGACAGAGAATATTCCCGTCATCGCCGTAACCTCGTACGCGATGGCGGGAGACCGGGAAAAAGCGCTGGCGGCGGGTTGCAGTGGCTATGTCACCAAGCCCATCGACAAGACGATATTTCTCGCGGAAATCAGCCGTCATTTAAAGTGAGAGGAAACCCTTCGTGGAACCCATTGGGATGACGGCTGGGGCGCGCGTGTTGATCGTCGATGACGATGCGCCGGCACGCCGGCTCTTACACGTACGTTTGCGCGCTTTGGGATGCGAGGTCGCCATGGCCGGTGATGGCCAGGAAGCGATGGTGGAGATCAAAAAGCATGAGCCGGCTTTGATGTTGCTGGATTTGCAGATGCCTAAAATGGGCGGCATCGAAGTCCTGCGCCGCTTGCGTAGCACAGGCACAGTATTTCCCGTCGTCGTGATCACCGCCCATGGGTCCATCGAAAGCGCAGTGGAGGCGATGAGAGAAGGAGCCTATGACTTCATCACCAAGCCTCTCGACGCCAATCACTTCGACATCGTCGTGCGCAAAGCGCTGGAAAGAGAGACACTGAAACGGCGCTGGGAACTGCTCGCGGAAGAAACCGACAATCGTCATCGGCTGATCATCGGTCAGAGTAAACAGATGGCCGACGCCGTCGATACGGCGCGCAAGGCTGCCATGAGCAATGCCACCGTGCTGCTCTTGGGAGAAAGCGGCACGGGCAAAGAAATATTGGCCCGCGCGATTCACAACTGGAGTGAGCGAAGAAGCCAACCCTTCGTGGCGATCAATTGCGTCGGCTTGTCGAAGGAATTATTGGAAAGCGAACTGTTCGGCCACGAGAAGGGCGCGTTCACCGGCGCCGACCAACTCAAGAAAGGCAAGATGGAGCTGGCCAACGGCGGCACCGTTTTCCTCGATGAGATCGGCGATATGTCGGCGGAGCTGCAGACCAAGCTCTTGCGCTTTCTTCAGGAGCGCGAATTCGACCGAGTCGGCGGGCGCGATCCGATCCGCGTCAATGTGAGAATCGTTGCCGCGACCAATCGGGACTTGGAAGCCGCCGTCAAAGAAAACCGCTTCCGCGAAGATCTCTATCATCGGCTCAATGTGATCCCGGTTATCCTGCCGCCGCTGCGTGAGAGAAAAGCGGATGTCGCCCCCTTGGCTGAATACTTCCTGCGCCGCTACGCTGCCGAGTCGAAAAAACAGTTTACCGAGGTGGCCGAGGACGCGTTGGCAAAGCTCTCCGCCTTTCACTGGCCGGGAAATGTCCGTGAGCTCGCCAATGTTATCGAGCGTGCGGTGGTCTTGAGCGGCGGCTCGACGCTGACCGTCAACGATCTGCCGAGCCGCATCGTCGCCGCCGCGCCGGTGGATCAGAATGATAACCGTACCTACCGCGAGGCGATGGAGTCGACGCGACGCGCGTTGGTCGCGCAGGCGTTGGCGCAGACTAACGGCAACCGCGCCGCAGCCGCGAAGGCGCTGGGACTGCATGAGAAATATTTTCTGCGCATGATTAAAACCCTCGGAATCCGTTAGTCCTGTTCGGCGGGGATCACCGCGCGCCCCAGTTTGTTACTCGCTTCGGCATGATGACGATCATCGGACGGGCATCGATGGCCATGCGTCGATACTGGGGATATTTTCGCCGCAGCAATTTTACCGCTTGGCGGTATTTTTCACCGCTTTGTAAAATCCGCGCTTTGCCGAATATAAGGACATAGGCGAGCTTGCGCCAATCTTCGTCGTAGCGATCGATGATGAGGGCGACTTGCGGATTCTCGCGGATATTTTGCAGTCGTTTAAGTTTGGTCGGCGCGGCGCGTTTCGGTTTCTCGTCGATGGGCGAGAAGAAATACTTACCGTCGCAGACGAAGCAGATCGGGATGACGTGCGGCTGGCCGGACTTGTCCGCGCTCGCCAGGTGAGCGACGCGAGCGGAACGGATTAGCCGAGCGGCATGAGGCGTGAGGCGCATGCGAGAACCGAGGATGGAGGATCGAGGATAGAATGTGGACGATCGAATCGGGAATGAAATCTTGGTATCTCGATCTTCCATCCTCAATCGTCGGCTAGAGCTTAAACTCTCCCAGGGAGCTCGGCGCAAATACGTCTTCAACCTTGAGCGACCTTTTCAAAAGTCCTTGCTCTGCCATGTAACGGATTAAAGATTCGAGCACATGGCGGTTGGGCTCGATGCCATAGGGCCACCAATCAGCACCGAAGATTTCCCTGAGTTGCTCTCTTTCCCAAGACAGCCACGGCAGAGTGCAGGCGTGGGCATTGGAAATATGCATGGTATCGATGGCGCGCTTCTTGGCGTCACAAAAGGCCTTGTAGAGACTCCGGGCAATCCAGGGGTGGCGTTCATAGACGTCCTTGCGAATCACTAGGATGTGCATGATGGGAAAAATCTTGGTGCGCTGGTAATACTCGATTTCCACTTGCTTGTAGTTGGGAAAAAGGCGTTGCACTTTCCCCGAACCGTTGGCCAGACAGGAGGGACTGCGGGCCGAAATGAGCGCGTCGATCTCGCCGCTCTCCAGCATGCTGTTGAGTGTCCGGTCATCGGGTATCGATTGAATGCTGATTTCCGGCGGCAGTTCCAGTTTGACTCGTTCTTTTCGCCCCGGCTCTTCCTGTCCGCCGAGGAACCACTTCATATCCTGGGCTCTCACGCCGTAGTCATCGTTAAAAAACCCGCGAATCCACACGGCCGCGGTCATGGCAAACTCCGGAGTGCCGATTTTTTTTCCTTTGAAGTCTTCGGGTTTTTTGATTCCCGAATCGACGTTGTAGTAGACGGAGGAATGGCGAAAGAAACGCGACGGGAATATCGGGATACCGACAAAGTGGGAGTCGCCTCGACCGAGCATGGTGATGTGGTTGGAAAGAGACATTTCCGACACATCGAATTCTCGGTAATGCCCCATGCGCCAAAATATTTCTTCTGATTGGAGCGCAAGGTAGTTTAGTTTGATGCCTTCCGGCTCCACCGTGCCGTCCTGTAAAGGCTTGGTTCGGTCGTAGTCGCCGCAGGCGACGGTTAAAAACAATTTTTCCACTTACATTCCTCCCTTTCTACTTCAGGTCGATGATAGAAGATCGAGGATTGAGCATCGATTCGATCCTCAATTTTCAATTCTCCATTTTCAATTTACTTGGTATCCCACCGCGAGTAGCGTTGCGCGATGGCGATTAAAATAACCGAGATCAGCGATATGACCAAGCCGATGGCGGCGACCCGGCCGCGCATGCCGTCGAGATAGAGAAAATAGAGCAGCGGGCCGAGCGGCTCGGCGCCGGGGCTGTACAGAAACAATGTCGCGCTGAACTCGCGCATGAATATGGTCACGAGAATAATCCAGCCCGCCATCACACCGGGACGCATCATCGGAATCAACACGCGGCGAAAGGTTGACACAAAGCCGGCGCCGCAGACGATCGAGGCTTCTTCCAGCTCTTTGTGCACTTGAATGATCGTGCTGCTGACCGCGCGCAAACCATAGGGTAAAAATCGCGTGACGTAGGCGATGAGTATAATCCAGATCGTGGCGTACACGGGAATCGGAAAATCAACGTAGGCCCACAGGAGTCCGAGCGCCATCGCGGTGCCGGGAAACGCCCATGGGATGAACACGAGCCCTTCGATGATGCCGCGACCGGCGAGCTTGGTTCTGACCGTAATGTACGACGCTAGTGACGCCAGCGTCATGCAAGCGGTAGCGCCGACGAGAGCGAGAATCAGACTATTGATAAATGCTTTGTGCACCCGCGGCGTGGCCCAGACATACTGGAAATGCGAGGTGGTTAAGTTCTGCCAGGTTTGCCAAGTGGGCACGTGGTAATAGGGAAGTATCGCCACCAAGGAGAGCACTAGGATGGGTAACACGACCAACAGAATCAGTAAAAAAAATGCCGCCCCCGAAGCGGCGTAGCGCCATGGACCGAGCTCGATTTGGTGCGGCCGAAATCCCTTGCCCGTGACTGTGGAAAACATCTCCACCTGAGAGGTGAAACGACGATAGAGGTAAACGAAAACCAACGCGACTGCGAGGATGCCGACGCCGTAGGCGGCGGCGAGATTGTGATTGGTTGGGAAGGAGCCCAAGGCTTCGCGCCAAATTTTGGTAGTGAAGACTTCGATGCGCGCGGGTAAGGCGATGATTGCCGGCGTATCGAAGCTCTCCACGGCGCGGACGAAATTCAAAGTCCCGGCAGCGAGGATCGCCGGCCGAATTAGGGGAAACGTGATGCGGCGCATGACGCCAAATTCCCCCGAGCCGAGCGTCTTGGCCGATTCTTCGAGGGATGGGTCCATGCTTTTTAGCGCCGCGGCGACGATCAAAAACGCCAGCGGCGTTAGGATCAGCGCTTCGACGAAAATCAGACCGGCCATCGAGTAAATATTGAACGGTCCTTTTTCCATGCCGAACAGTTTCACGAACAGCCCATTGATCAATCCGTTGCTCGGATTGAGCAGCATCACCCAGGAGATCGACACCAATATCGGTGGCAATATATTGGGTATGATCGCGGTTAGCTCGAACAGCCGGCGAAACGGCGCGTCGGTGCGGATGGTAATCCAAGCGAGCGCCAGGGCAAAGAATACCGAGAGACCGGAGGCGCCGATGCCGAAGATGAACGAATTCAGCATCAGCGAGTAGGCTTCGGGATCGCTGTACGCTTTGACATAATTATCGAGGGTAAACTTTCCCGGCACGCCGAGCGGCGCGTCGGTCAGGCTGCCATAAAAAAGAAAATAGGTTGGATAGAGGCTGAGAAAAGCGATGATGCTGCCGACGACTAAAAATACCCAACTGATGGGCTGGCTCAAGAACGCGCCGATCCGCGAGCGGCTCCACGCCGAAATCAGCGGCGGCTGAACGGTTAGCGTAGTTTCGCGCGTGGACACCAGTCGATCCCGCTAGCGCAAGAATATCTGCGTGTATTCTTTTTTCTTCTCGGCGAAGTCTTTGGTGCTCAAATCGTCCATCTCGACAAAGCCGATCTTGTCGGCGCCGGCCAAAGGCGGCAGTATGCCTTTGCGATTCACGAACTCGCCCAGTTTGGCCATCATGTTCATGCTCTCGTTGTCGAGAAAGTAGTCGATGAAGGCTTTACCGGCGTTGACGCGGGGCGCTTTATTGGCCAGCGTGATGTAGCTGGCATCACCGATCAATTTTGCGTCTCTGACATAATCCACCGGCGCGCCTTTCTGGCCGTGAATATAAGCATACTTTACGTAAGTGATGGCGATCGGTAATTCGCCGCTGGCGACTCTTTCCGCGGCGGGCAAAAGCGACTCGACCCAGGTCGGTTTGTTGGCGGCGAGGTCGCGCATGAATTTTTCGCTCTTTTCCTTGCCCATGATCTTATACAGACTCGCCAACCACTGAGTCGTGGTCGTGTGTTGAGTCGGGTCGGGCATGACGATTTTGCCTTTGTACTGCGGTTTGGCGAGATCTTCCAACGATTTGGGATATTCGTTCTGCTTCAGCGCCGATTTATTATAGACCACGCCGACAACGACGTTGCGGTAGCGCGGCCCGAGGTTTGGATCGAGGACGTCCTTGGGGAAATCGCTGTTGGTCGGTGAATTGTATTTCTGAAAGTAGCCGTCCGTCTGCATCAAGCGCATGACGTTATCGGCGGCGACAACGGCATCGGCGCCGGTTTTGCCGGCGCGAAACTCGGTCATGGCGCGGTCCATTACTTTGGTTGCCGACGCGCGCCAGTACTCGGCTTCGATGCCGGTCTTTTTCCTAAAGCCTTGGAGGATGGCGTCCATGGTATCGGATTCGAGCGAACCGTAGATGACCGCTTTGCCTTCCTTCTTTGCCGCTTCGATGAGCTGCGCGCTTTGCGCGTAGAGCGCGCTGGCATTGGACAGACACACTATGAACGTTAGACACAGAGCAGTTTTGCTAAGCATTTGCGGCGTTCTCCTCGGGTCTGTTGATTCGGTCGTGGGCTGGAGCGGAGCGATGTTTTCAGATTTCATCTGGTGAGTCAAGCTAAGTTTGACGTCGATACGGCGCACTTCCGAGAGCTGATTTGACTCTTATAAGCACGGATCATATAAAAGATTTTCATTATTTGTGCAGGAAGAGGGTGAACTCATGGCCAAGATCGATCTGGTGGTGAAAAACGGTGAGGTTTGGACGCCTGGAGGATTCATCGACGCCGATATCGCGGTAAGCGATGGCAAGATTGTCGCGCTCGGTAAGCCGCCGGTGCTGCCGGAGAGCGCCGATACGGTCATCGACGCGAAGGGCAAAAAAATTATTCCCGGCCTGATCGATACCCACACCCATCACCGCGATCCCGGCTTCACTTACAAAGAGGATATTACGACGGCGACCATGGCCGCGGCGGCCGGCGGTGTAACGACTTCCATCGGCATGCCCAACGTCAATCCGCCGACGACAACGGTGGAGCGTTATCGCGCGCTCATCGAACATCACAGCAAGAACGCCATCGTCGACTTCAATCACAATCCATCCGGCACGGTGCCGGAAGAAATTCCTGGGCTGGCTAAAGAAGGGCCGTTGGCATTCAAGATCTTCATGGTTAAAGACACCGGTCGCGATTATCCGCATATGCCCGGCATCGGCATCAACAATAACGGCGAGTTGTTCAAATGTTTTGAGACCGTGGGCAGCACCGGCCTGCCTTTGATGGTTCATCCGCACGATCAAGATTTGATGGACGAGATCGAAGGGCGCTATTGGAAACGCGAAGACCGCAGCCCGCAAGCTTACGCCAAAGCCTATCGCGACTATGATGGCATCATCTGGGACACCGCGATGGCGACACTGTTTCGCATGCAAAAAGCGCTCGGCGCCCGACTGCATATTCTCCACATGACGACGCCGGAAGGTATCGCAATGCTGCGCCGCGCCAAGGATGAAGGGCGGCCGTGCAGCTGCGAGGTCAATCCCTGGGCGATGTTTTTGGGAACATGGGAAAATGTCGAGAAGCTGGGACCCTATTGCTTGGGCTTTTGGGTGCCGCCGGCGCATGTCAACGGACTCTGGGAAGCGATCAACGACGGCACCATCGATATGATCGGCACCGATCACGCGCCGCATACGAAAGAAGAGAAAGATCGCGGCTGGGCCGATATGTGGAGTTGTCCCGGCGGCGAGCCGCAGATTCAAGACTATTTGAGTCTTTTTCTCGACGCGGTGAACGAAGGCAAGCTGTCGCTCGACCGCTTGGTGCGAATTTCCTCGTACAACCCGGCCAAAGTTTTTAACATCTATCCGAAGAAAGGTGTGATTCTGCCGGGCTCGGATGCCGACATGGTGATCGTCGACATGAACAAGGAAGAGATAATTTCCAACGAGACGACTTACACCAAAGTCGGCTGGACGCCGTACAACGGCCGCAAGGTCAAAGGCGTGCCGATCCGCACAATCCTTCGCGGCAAGACGGTGATGCAAGACGGCAAGATCGTCGGCAAGCCAGGGGACGGACAGTTGGTGAAACCGCTGGGATAAATTCGAGTTGAGATTGCCATTAGGAAGCAGTTCGTCGTTTGTGACGAGCTTCGCTCTCTTTCAAATCAATTTCTCACCGAGCGCTCTTTACTATCGGTTAGACTCTATCTGTTCATCCGGATCGATCTTGTTGACGATCAGTCCTGAGCTTAGCTTGGGATAGAAGTAGGTCGACTTTTGCGGCATCTTCTCGCCGGCGGCGACGATGGTCTGAATCTCTTCCTTCTTGGTCGCCGCCAGAATAAAGGCGGCTTGAAAATCTTCTTTTTCTAAAGATTGCAGCACGGCCTCTTCGTCTTGGGAGTAGCGGATGGTTTCGCCGCTGACTTGCTGCTCGGGCGACATGGCGAGAATATGTTCCAGTATCAGCAAATGCAGCGTGCTGACGTCGAGTTCTCTGAGCGGCGCGCTCAAGTCTTTGGCTAAGCGCTGCATGCTGCGCTTGTTTTTCAGCCGCAGGATCAGATAGCGCGGGTCGCGCTTGAAGCTGGCGCCGATGACCCGATGTTTCTTGGCGGCGGTTTTGAGTGCTTTTAAGAATGACACCTTGCCTTCCGGCGTCTTGGGATGTTGCTCAACGTAAAAGTAGGTTTGCAGCGCTTCTTCTAACTCTAAGAACGGCTTGTGGGTGAAGCCACGCACCAGACGGTGCGTCGGCAAGATCACCACGTTGTCATCGTTCATGTTGGCGCAGTAGGTCATGATGTAGTTAAACGCTTCGCTGCCGGTAAACTGACCGCGCTCGCTGCGCAACTGATCGCGGTATCTTAGCGTCGCTTCATAGCGGTGATGGCCGTCGGCGATGAGCAAGGTTTGTTCTCTCATCTCCCGCTGCACTTTTTCGATCACTGCCGGGTCGGTGATACGCCAAAGCTTGCATTCGTCATCGCTATCCAGCTGGACCTCGACAAACGGCGCCACGCCTTCGAGGGCGACGGCGAGCATGCGGTTGATGCTTTGCTTCGGATCAGCGTAGAGCGCGAAGATGGGGCTCAGCTGGGCGTGGCAAGCGAGCATCAGTTTCAAACGGTCTTCTTTGGGCGCGTCGAGGGTTTTCTCATGGGGCCGGATGTCGCCGGTGGCCGGATCTTGCAGTTCGACGAGGGCGAAAAAACCATTGCGCAGCTTCTGCTCGCCGGATTTGAGCTTGAACCGGTGTGACAAAAAGTAAAGCGCCGGCCTTTCATCGCGTTCCAAAATACCCTGGCTTTGCCATTCATCGAGCAATGCGGCGACGGCGGAATAAGAATCCGGCTCCTGGCTCAGATCCAAGCGGACGAAATTATGCGGCGATTTTTTATACAGCTTTTCCTGTTCGTCTTTCGAGATGACATCGTAGGGCGGCGCGATGACTTTGCTCAAGTCGCGAAACTTTTTCTGATTGTAAAAAATCCCGCGAAAGGGCGCGATGCGTATCATGATTTTTCAATTAGCTTTCTTTGGCCACACCTTGGTTCATGGCGCCAATACCTTCGATCTCGGATTTGAGCACGTCGCCGGGTTTGAGTTTGGCCTGGAACTCGGGCGAATCGGGATTGCCGGTGGTGAGCAGGTCGCCCGGGTAGAGCGTTGTCACGGAGGATAGGAAGCTGATCTGCGTCGGAATGTCGTTGATCATGGCATCGGTCTTGGCCGATTGCGCCAGCTCGCCGTTGATCCACAGTTTCATCCAAAGGTTATGCGGCTCACGAATCTCATCGGCGGTGGTGATCCAGGGTCCAATGGGGGCGAAGGTTTCAAAGCCCTTGCGCACACTGCGGGTGCCGCCCATGTTCTTGCTCTTGCCGAAGCCGCGCGCCGTAACGTCTTGCATGATGGTGTAGCCAAATACCACGTCCATGGCTTGGGCTTTACTCAAGTGGCGCGCCTTTTTGCCGATGACCACGCAAAGCTCGAGCTCGGGAAAGATCGACTCGGCGTTCCTAGGAATGACGATATTATCTTCCGGTCCGGCGATCGCCGACGGTGGTTTCAAGAAAATGTTCTCCAATAACTCGTCCGGGGAGACCGTCGAAGCGCTGCCACGGCCACGACCGGCGTCTAGGCCGCCGGTACCACGTTGGTAATTGCCGGCGGCGGCGTAGATCTTCGACGGCCGCTCCACCGGCGGCTTGAGCAGCTTGGCGTCGAGCTTTATGCCCTTGCCGGTCGCGGCGAGAGCCTTCAATCGATCTTTAACACCGTCGTATTGCTCGATCAGATCGATCATCGTCGAACCCTTCGGCATGATGTCGCCGATGGGGATCAGCAGGTCATTGTTCACAATCGCGACGCCGTCGGATTTCGTGGTGGCGAGTTTCATGCATGACTCCTTTTATCTGCGTTCATTTTCAATATCTGGAAGCGGCGATTTTGACAAGACGGCGGGGCAAAATCACCGACACAATTGATCACTTGGTATGGCTGTGGCATAAAACCTTGTGCAAGAATCTTGGCTTCATCTATCGCTCGAAATCGGCGCGGCGAAACTTGACGCCGTGGCGAATTTTCTCATGGAGCAGGGTGCGCCCGGCGTCGTCCTGAAGCGGCACGGATTGGAAGCGTACTTTCCCCGTTCGCGTGGCGATACCGCGCTCAAGCAGAGAGTCGTTCGATTTTTGAACGACGGTGAAATTCTTAATCCCCGGGGCGCCAGATCGCTTAAGTGGCGAGTCATCGTTGGTGAAAACTGGCATGACTCCTGGCGCCGCTTCATCAAACCGCGCCGCGTTGGCCAATCTTTTTGGGTGACACCACCGTGGCTGACGCCGCCAAAATTTCGCTCGCGCCAAGTCATCACCATCGAACCCGGCTTGGCTTTTGGCACCGGCACCCACGCGACGACGCGCGGCTGCATGGAATTTATCGAGCAAGTCGCCGATTCGCTTAGCGGTCGTCGCTTCACGGCGCTCGATGTCGGCACCGGCGCCGGCATTCTCGCCATCGTGCTAGTCAAATTGGGCGCCAAGCCGGTTTGGGCCATCGACAACGATCCGGTGGCCCTCGAAGTTGCGCGGGAAAACTTGCGGGCCAACGGTACGGTGGACAAAGTTCATTTATCAGGTGTTAAGCTGGGGAGCATCAGGAGAAGGTTTTCCCGTAGTGGTCGCCAACTTGACCGCCGAGACGATCGTCGAGCTTGCCATCACGATGGAAAAAAGAGTTGAAGCGAAAGGCTTTCTCATTCTTTCGGGAATTGTGTCACAAAAGGCCGAATTGATTCGCCGCTGTTTTCGGACGAAGTTCCGAGTCGTCCGGCAAAAGCGCGGTCGCGAGTGGACGACCTTACTGCTGCAAAGAAAATAGCAGCCATGGCGCGTTTTTTTCTACCGAGCAAACAGATTCGCGATAAGCGCGGCACGATTGACGGTCAAGAGTTGGAGCATCTGCGCAAAGTCTTGCGTCTGAAGCCTGGCGATCCCATCACGGTTTTCGACGACACCGGTTGGGAGCATGAAGCGGTGATCCGTTCGCTCGCCACGGCGCAAGGTGAAATCGAAATTCTCAGTTCTTCCCAGGCCCGTCGCGAGTCGCCTCTGCAAATTACTCTCGCGGCTGGATTGACCAAGGGAGATAAGTTCGATTTTGTCGTGGAGAAAGCGACGGAGCTCGGCGCCCAAACGATCCTTCCGTTCACGTCGACTTACGCGGTACCGAAACTCGATGAGCGACGGATTGCTACACGCACCGAACGCTGGCGCAAGATCGCGCTCAGCGCGGCCAAGCAATGCGGGCGCACGATAGTGCCGGAAGTCTTGCCGCTTTGCACCTTTCAAGAAGTAGTCAAGCGGCCATCGGACGAAGCCGTCAAACTATTATTTTGGGAGAAGGAAACCGAGCGATCGTTAGCTGCCGTGTACGAAAGCCATCGGAAAGCTGCCGCGGTAACACTCGTGATCGGTCCCGAAGGCGGCTTTAGCGCGGCGGAAGCCGAATTGGCGCAGGCGCATGGCTTTGCATTGGTTCAATTGGGACGCCGGATTCTTCGCGCTGAGACTGCCGCCCTAACGACGCTCTCGTTGGTGCAATTTCTTTGGGGTGATCTGAGTTAACCCGCTTGCGTCGCCCGCGCGCTTTCTCTAGCATGACTTCTGTCAATATTGGTTAATCGAGCTATGAACTGCCAAAATTGCGAATCCCCGGTGCCCGATGATGCCGAACGCTGTGAACGATGCGGCGCTAAATTATTGCATCGCCGGATCGTTTTCGGCGCGTCGCGCCCGGAGGATTTCAAGCTGACTTTGGAGGAGCCAAGCGAAATTGTCGAGCCGGTGGAAAAAGCTGACTGGCGTATCCCGGAGCGGAAAGACGCCGCCGAGCTCGCGCCGTCAGTGTTTGCACCGAGTGAAGCAGCGCCGGAATTTACCTACGGCGGTTTTTTCCGCCGCATGCTGGCTTTCGTTATCGACTTAGTCACGATCGTTTTGCTTTCGGCGCTGATGGGAGTTATGGCCTACGTCGGCTACAAAGTTGGCTTGGCCGCGCACGGACGATTTGTTTCATTGGATAACCTTACGCCGCTATTTGGGATTCTGACCTTTGCCTGGATTTTTCTCGCGACCGCTTACTTTGTCGTGTTTCATGGCTCAGACGGCAAAACCGTCGGCAAATGGCTGCTCGGTTTGCGCGTTGTTGATTCGGCGCAGATGGCGATCACCTATCGCCGCGCTCTTTTGCGCTGCATCGGCTTGATCGGTTTCGGCTGCGCGACTTTCGGTTTGAGTTGCTTGTGGATTATCTGGAGCGGCGAAAAGCGCGGCTGGCATGACTACTTAGCGCGCACCTGGGTGGTTAGAGATTAAACCCTGCGGACGGGTAACCTTATGGCAAAGCTAAAAATCGGCGTCGTGATGGATCCGGTCGACAAGATCAACATCGACAAGGATACGACATTCGTATTGATGCTCGAAGCGCAGCGGCGCGGCCATGAAATTTATTTCATGGAGCTCGACGACATGTTCATCCGCGCCGGCACGGTGCATGGCCGCTATCGCCGGCTGACTCTGGCACGGGCGACGCCGCACTACCAACTCGGTGAATGGGTCACCGGCGCGCTGGAGGATTTCGCCAGCGTGTGGATGCGCAAAGATCCACCCTTTGACATGAAGTTTTTTTTCGCCACCCATTTGCTCAGTTTGATCGATCAGCGCAAATGTTTTGTCTTGAACAATCCAAAAGGGCTACGCGAGGCGAATGAAAAACTTTACGCCTTGCGCTTTCCCGAGCAGATTCCCCAAACCATGGTGAGCGGCAACATGGAACAGTTGAGAACTTTCATGACCGAGTTGGGCGGCGAGATGATTGTCAAACCGCTCGACGGCTGCGGCGGCAGCGGGGTTTTTTATTTAAACGAGCAAGACCGCAATACCAACGCCATCTTGGAAGCGGCCACCGACAATGGCCGACGGCTGGTCATGGGTCAGCGTTATTTGCCGGAAATTCGCCAGGGGGATAAACGAATCGTTGTCTTAAATGGTGAACCGCTCGGCGCGGTTCTGCGCGTGCCGCTTGAGTCTGAAACGCGCGGCAACATTCATGTCGGCGGCAGCTGCGTAAAGACCGAGGTGACGGCACGCGACCAAGAAATTTGCGCCGCGCTAGCGCCGCTTTTGCGCGCCGATGGTTTGCATTTTGTCGGCTTGGACGTGATCGGCAGTTTCTTGACCGAAGTCAACGTGACCAGTCCCACCGGTATCCAAGAGATCAATGCGTTAAACGGCGTCAGTTTAGAGCGTCAGGTGATCGACTTCGTCGAACGACAAGTGGAAAATCTCTCCGGAATTTAGGCGAAATCTTGACTCCCCTCAGCTTTTAAGCAATATTCCAAGTTCGCTTTATTTTGGCCAGGTAGCTCAGTCGGTAGAGCAGAGGACTGAAAATCCTCGTGTCGGCGGTTCAATCCCGTCCCTGGCCACATTTTTACTTCTTTAAATCCAACCAGTTAGATTTTTGCTCTCGTTGCGGAAGTGCATTTTCGCCGTCTACTTTGCCATTACTTTGCCAGAAGTAAAAAATTCATCGGGTTTTCAAAATTTAGACTAATATCTTTCAGTCAAATGATGCGCGGTGCATTCGCTGAAATTAGACCGAAGCGAACCGGGCGTCTGCTGCTTTACATTTTGTATGTAATGGAACTGTAACGTCGTTCAGTTCAGTCCTACGCCAAAATTTCTTTGTTTTCCTCGAAGAAACGTCGGCGCTTTCCGTCGTAAATTACACTTTTCTTTATTTCCACGAGCGTGATAAATAACGCTCGAACTGAGGTGCGCAGTGAAAAGAGTTGAGGTGCCAACAATTCTGGTTGCGGTGGCACTGTTTACTGTTGCGGTCATGGCCGAGGCGCAGCAGCAGGCGAAGGCAGCTAAGCTTGGCTGGCTCGCATCTGGTTCCCCGTCAACCTTCGGACATGGACGCGAATTGTTCAGGCGAGAGATCCGTGCACGTGGTTACACTGAAGGAAAGAACATAACATTTGAGGTTCGCTATGGGGAGGGTAATCAAGACCGTCTTGCCGCCATGGCTGACGAACTAGTCCGTCTGGGGGTTGATGTGCTCCTCACGCCCAATACGGAGGGAGTCCTAGCTCTCAAGAACGCTACTCGGACTATCCCCATCGTCTTCTACAACGTGTCCGATCCTGTTGAGGCAGGGTTGGTTGACAGCTTGGCTCGGCCCGGGGGAAATATCACGGGGTTCACCAGCATTGCGCCGGTGTTGGCCGGCAAGCGACTTGAGCTCCTCAAGGATACCATTCCCAAGCTCGCCCGCGTTGCGGTTCTATGGAATACGCAAAGTCCTTCTGGGCAACAACAATGGAAAGAAAGCCAACTGCCGGCACGCGAACTGGGTCTGCAACTGCATTCCATGGAAGTAAGCAGCGCCGCCAAACTCGAGAGCGCGTTCAAAGAAGCGATCAAGGCGCGCAGCGCCGCTCTCGCCGTGGCGTCGAGTACCTTCGCTGTTCAAAGCCAGAAACAGATTGCGGACATAGCAGCGACATTTCACTTGCCAGCGATTTATCCTCGAGAAGATTTTGTCGCGAGTGGCGGGTTGATGTCCTACGGACCTGACCGGAACGAAAACTACAGGCGCGCCGCTTACTTCGTTGACAGAATTCTAAAAGGCGCCAAGCCAGCCGACTTACCCGTCGAGCAGCCGACGAAGTTTGACCTAGTGATCAATTTTAAAACCGCCAAGGCGCTTGGCCTGACGATTCCACCGATCGTGCTCATGCGGGTGACGAAGGTGGTCAAGTAAATTCGTTTTGAGCAAGGCAATTTTTCAGATCAGTTTTTCGGGGCTAGCAGCTAGGATTGAACTAAATTCTCCTACGACTCAATCTGTGACATTTGTCCGTTGCGTCGATTATCAAAACCGAGGCGATCTTTGGCCTCTGCGCCAGAAATCGATTTCGAGTTTGACTCTTAATCACGCTCTGGTATCAAGCTCACACAACGATTGGCTCCATTGGGGTGGCTACCAAATGCCAATGTGGTCTGTTCAGACTTTACATTTTTGGAAAACCAGGAGGTGCCTATGCTTTTTCTCGCGGGTGAAGAGGTGACTGAAGAAAAACAGCTCCGCTGCCAAAAATGCAACCATGAGGTCCTGGTTCCAAAAGGGAGTAGCGTCCCAAAATGCTCGAAATGCGGACATGATATTCTTGAGAGTGACGAACCAAATGGTAACGGAGACGGCTAGAGCCGCAACCTGAATCTATTGAGGCGTCGTTCGGTTCAATCCCATGTCGATTATATAGCTTGACTTCACTTTCAAGTTACTTTGAGTTTTGTTGTCGTTGATCAGCAGCGTGAAACTTGTCGAGCTTGCCGGCGGATTCTCTCATGGAACGTTCATCGGATATTGCGTAGCGGCGATAAATCGATTCGGTTTTGTGGCCAACCATTTTCATCGCGTCGCTGCGGGAAACACCGGCGCGTTCAAGATTGCGGACGGCGGTTCTGCCGAAAATCATGGGGAACCCGAGTTACCGATTTTCTTGATCAGCTTGCCGTCCGCTGACTCTGATTTCTGTTCCAAGCCCGGCCTTCACGCAGGCTGTGAGCCAGGAGCGCCGGAAAGTCTTGATTGGTTTACCGTCGCGATGAAACAACCAAGGGATGATGCGGCCCGTCGCTTTTTCCAGCGCTTTGGTATGTTCCAGTTGTCTGCTCGATGATTTCACGCAAGCCGGGCCGTGAAAGGAAAGTTACGGCCTTCCCCGTTCTTGGTTTCACTCGGATCAAGCCGCAACCAGCCGCTCCCCTTCGGGTCAGCATGATGTTTTTGGCGGCTAAGAATTTCGTCGTGAATGCGCCAGCCCGTAATGTAGGCTGTCTCGATGGCGGGTTGCAGGTCTTCAGGCAAATTTTTGAGAACGGGAGAAAACTGCTCCCATTCGAAAAATCCTTTTCTGGTGTTGCTGACCGCCAGCTTTCCGATGTACGGCTTGGTCGCAACCTTGTTCGACCTAATGCCGAGGGTGAACATCCGCGACAATGCGGCCAGCTCGGTGTTGATTGTGGAGGCGGCAGCTTTTTCATCCTGGCGGGATGTGACATACGCTGTCACTTTATCGCCGGTGATCTCGACCGCACGGTAGTCAGTGAAGAATTCTCGTAAATGTTCGAGGGCATCCTCAAGGCGAGCCAGTGACCGGCGACCGTTGGCTTTGTAGTCGTTGACGATCATCTCGGCTTGCCGTCCCACCAATCCTGCAGTGCCGGTGTATTGCAGACAACCATTCCGCGCCCCATGATCACCGGCGCTGACGGCTATTGCGATAGTCGATGATGAATTTGTGTGTCACGCAATAAGTCCTTTGTCAACGTGTTTGGCGGAAAAGGAAACATCGTGCTAGAGTTGTGTGGCCGGATGGTCATCCCGACGACGCGCTGGGCTTTGTTTCTAGGATTTGATCTCATCGCCTTTTCTCCTTGGATGCCCCGCAGCGGCCTGCTGGAGCAGTCCGACATCTTCATGGTAAGTCTGCAATCAGTTATAGGAAGAGAAACACTCGAGGACGGCAACTTTGAGACACTACCCAGAAATTTTTGATCCTGTGTGTATGCTGCGAAGGTTCAACTATGCGATGGGCTAAATTAGCTGCGATTGTTTCCCTGTGGACATTTTTTTCCTGCTTCTTGGTCCTCGTGCATCTGTGGATCAGCGTGCTGCGACTGCCTAATCGCTGGGTAATTATCAGCCGCCTGACGCGCAGCCTTACGTTTCTCCTGAGCGCGATCCTTAATATCAGAGTGACGGTCGTCGGCGATGCTGGACAACTCGAGGCAGGCGATCACGTCATCATCAGCAACCATCTGGGCTATATCGACGGGTTTGTTTTGGGCAGCATCTTTCCGGTGGTGTTCGTATCCAAGCGGGAAGTCAAAAAATGGCCGGTGATCGGTCTGTGGACAACCTTATGCGGCACGATTTTCGTCAACCGCCAGAAGAAGGACCAAGTGGCCTTGCTGGTTGCGGAAATGAGCAAAAAACTAAAAGAAGGAGCGAGTATCCTGCTGTTCCCTGAAGGACACGCCACCAATAGCGAACGGATGTTGCCCTTTCAAACCGCACCGCTAGCGGCGCCGTTACGCAATCGCTCGATCATCCTACCGGTAACTCTCGTATACAAGTCTGTTGACGATAAAGCGGTCTCGAAGGCGAATCGAGATTTGATCTATTGCTATGATGAAATGGATTTTCTGCCTCACTTTTGGAAGTTGTTATCGCTTCGTAGCATCGAGGCTGTGGTGACGGTTCGGCCGAAGATCGAGTGCTCCCGGTATGAAGATAATTCTGCGGGCCGAAAAAAATTGGCCCTAGACTGCTACCATCGAGTCTTGGGAGAGCGCGGCACTATGGCTCTATCTCAACAAGAAAAAGGTTCGGCAAGTAATAAAGGTTAGGTACGACTCGCATAGGCGGTCCCGGCATTCGGCGATCACGCGTAACAGACGCAATCCCGGTATGCTTACGATCTCGGAGTCGACGTCTACTCCAGAAATGATGTTCTCCAAGATCGGCTCAATCAGATCTCGCGGGTTGCGTGGGCGGGAGGACTTACGGTCTCGGCGGCGCTGGCTGCTGTGCCAGGGGGCGCCAGCATTGCGATGACGGCGATTAGTACAACGAGGTTAACCACGGAGATTTTTAAGACAACGCCTCCCGAACAAAGCGGCACCCAGCTCACTTTGGGCGCATCAGGGTGAAGTAGCAAAGAAATTGGCTTGCCTGAAATCACCCAAGCTAGAGGGATATGTCAAACGAGGATGATCGCGTCAAGGAAAGAAATTGACTATGGAAACTAGACAACTGTATATGCGTTCATGGGCATGGTTGTTGATCATGCTACTGGCGGTACCACCTGAAATTGTCGCTCAGCAGTCCAACAATGGCGCCGTCTTCAAACCGGAAGAATTAGAGCAGATATTGGCACCCATTGCGCTTTACCCGGACTCACTGATTTCGCAGATCTTGATGGCCTCGACCTATCCGCTCGAGGTTGTGCAGGCCGAACGCTGGGCAAAACAAAACGCCAGTCTTAAGGGCGACGCGTTGACCAAGACGCTCGAAGCGAAAGACTGGGATGCCAGCGTCAAATCCCTGGTGAATTTTCCACCGGTGCTGTCGATGATGAGCGAAAAGCTCGATTGGACGCAGAAGCTGGGCGACGCCTTTTTGGCAGATCAAAAAAAGGTTCTGGATACGATTCAGAGCTTGCGAGCCAAGGCTCAAGCATCCGGCAATCTCCAAACCACAAAAGAGCAAACGGTCATTGTTGAGGAAAATATCATCAAGATAGAACCCGCGAATCCCCAAGTCGTTTACGTGCCGACGTATAACCCCACAGTTGTATACGGCGCTTGGCCGTATCCAGCGTATCCGCCGTACTACTATTATCCACCCGGTTACGTCGCTTCCTCGATGATGTGGTTTGGTGCAGGCATGGCCATGGGCGCGGCGTGGGGCTATGCGTGGGGCAATTGCAATTGGAATGGCGGGGATGTCGACATCGATGTCAATCGCAACACCGATATCAATCGCAATATCAACCGAGACCAAGCCAAGCAGAAGTTACAGGATAGGGGGCAGGTCAATCAAAGGGGTCAGGGCAAATGGCAGCATAATCCCGAAAATCGCAAAGGTGTGAGTTATCGTGACCAAGGAACGTCGCAGAAATTTAACCGTGCGAGCACCAATGATGCGATTAGGTCGCGAGAGCAGTTTCGTGGACGCGCGGAACAGGGAAGGCAGGATCTTGGGCGCGGCGGCGTAAGCGATCGCGCGAATATTAGCGATCGCGGAGGACAGGGTGGACTGGGTGACCGCGGCGGAGCAGGTAGCCCCGGCGGCGCGAGCAACTTCGGCGGCGGATCAGGAAGCCGCGGCGGCGCTTTCAGCGGCGTCGATCGCGGCGGCAGCGCCGCAAGCCGCGCGAGCCAGCGCGGCAGCGCTAGCCGGGGAAGCTTTAGCGGCGGTGGGGGTGGCCGAGGGGGTGGTGGTGGCGGTCGTGGAGGAGGAGGTGGTGGCGGGGGACGACGCCGGTAATTACGACGTTGAACATGTTCGCGATCATCAATGAACACGAGCCACGCGCACGATTACGACAAGCTCGGATGGAGGGGAAAATGAAGTTTGCGAGAGTAGAGACAAAACCAGACGGCTTTATGTGGCTGATTACACCTCTCCTGGTTGTCGCCACGGTCCTGATGGCGTTCAGCCTGTCCTTCGCAGCGACGGCGCAGCAAAAAAGCTTTTCGTCAGCGGAGGAGGCGGTCAAAGCTGCGATAGCAGCAGCGCGCAGTGATAACGACAAAGAACTGCTGGCGATTTTCGGAGCTCAAGCCAAAGAAATATTGATCTCGGGCGACGCGGTTGCCGACAAAGAGAGGCGCGGACGATTCGTTGCGGCCTACGACGAAAAAAATCGACTGGCGACCCAAAAGCAAGGCATGATCTTGATCGTCGGTAGGCAGGAGTGGCCCTTTCCCATTCCGCTGGTAAAAAAGGGCAACGCCTGGGTTTTCGACACAGCTCAAGGCAAGGAAGAAATTTTGAATCGCCGCATCGGCGAGAACGAGCTGAGCGCGATACAAGTGCTGCTCGCCATCGTCGACGCGGAGCGCGAGTATGCGATCAAAGACCGCAACCGCGACGGACTCCTCGAGTACGCTCAGAAGATCCTGAGCGATCCAGGGAAAAAGAACGGGTTATATTGGGAGTCAAAGCAAGGCGAGCCGCAGAGCCCCCTCGGTCCGATCATGACGCGGGCGAAGAGCGAAGGGTACCATGGAAAAACTTCCTCAACCCCGGTGCCTTACCATGGTTACTTTTACAAATTGTTGACGGCGCAGGGAAAGAACGCCGGAGGCGGTGCTTACAGTTATATGTGGAGAGGAAAAATGATTGGCGGCTTTGCCGTGGTGGCTTACCCGGCAGAGTATGGCAACTCCGGGGTGATGACTTTCATCGGCAATCATGACGGCAGCGTTTTTCAGAAAAACCTTGGCCCCAATACCGCGGCGCTTGCCAAGGTCATCAAAGAGTACAATCCCGATTCAAGCTGGACGGCGGTGCGGGAGTGATGAGCCATTTTTACCGTGAAACCGACGCCAGAGTTTTGCACGCTATGAGTTTTTGGCATCGACTTTGCGCCGTTAACCGCACGACTCAAGTTTCTGTGTCGGGATCGCTGCGCGATTGCAGGTGCTGTCGCGAGTATGAAAAACTAAAAATGAGTTATCATGAATGTTGTGGCGCTAACTCAAAAACTGACGGAAATGGAACTCTCGAATATCAGAAATGAGAATCAACGCAGCATTGGCTGGGCGAACAATATGATGTGCGCTGCATCGTGCACCATTCCGGATTAACCGCAAGCATCATCAGCATCACTCATAATCCGCGGTGCTTTCATCGGGTGGGTGCGGGGGTTCGATCTGGTCAGACGTGGATGGATTTTACGCGCGGTATCCACCATTAGGGCTACTTTTTTTCGGGAGCGTAGAAGGTATCGAGCAGCCGTTGGCTTATTGCTAGTTCGCCGCCTGGGAGTGCGTCGAACTTTGTTGTTCCGTCGGTTTGTCGCAATATACGTTGCCCTTCGGGATCTTCATGCATCGACAGCAGAATCTTTTTCAAAGTATTCGCCACCACAGGAGCTAAATCCTTTCGAATCGAGACAAGATGGCGCGGCAAACTAGCAGTCTCGGCTAGGATTGTTATGTCAGTTTTTTTCCTGTCCGGAAGCGCCGCATAATCGTCATTGCTAAACGCGCCAGCGGCAACTCGTTCATTGAGAACCCAATCCACGAGTTTGTCCTGCGTGGAGGCGAAAACATAACCGAGTTCGCCGCGAGAGACTTTGGGCTCGATTCGATTCATCTGCACGAGCTTGAATCCCTTTTTCGAAAGTAACATCTTCGGCAAGAAGTAACCGGAGGTCGATTCGGGATCTTCGAACGCAATCATCTTTCCTTGCAGATCTTCCAAACGTTTGGTTGCTCCGTTGTTGCGCGTAAAAATTAGGGCATGGTAATCGGCCATACCGCCTTTCCAACGTCGGAGAAGTAATTTGCCGGCTCCGTATACGCTGTTGATGATATACGTCGGATGGGGACTCTCCATATAAAAATCGGCCCTTCTCTCGCTGAGAAGCTTGGCCAGGCGAGACTGCGTGGCAACTACAACGACCCTGCCTTGCGTCTTTCCATCGGAGGAAAGTTTTTTCGCCAGGTACCCGACAAACTCCTGAAAATGCTTCTCCACCGCGTTCTCGTTTGCCTCGGCAACCACTCCCAAAGTAATTGTATCGGATGGCGGCCGCGTTTGACCCATCGTCCCGGTGCTCAGAATGCTGCAGAAGAGGAGAAGCGCAGACACCACGGCGAACCGGTATGGTAGCTTTGGTGAAACCATCGTGCGTCCTGTGGCATACGTATTATACAAACGTGCTGCCTTGGCAAGCAAAACCGAGCGGACGCCCCTTTGCGCCAGTCGTTTACGATGCTTCGCTCGATGCCGGTTATGACCCGTTTGCTTCCTACATTTGCCTACGTTCATCGACCCATGGGTGGACTTCGTCGTCACCAATGTTCAGTGCAAAGCGACTCGTTGAACGGCCATTTTTCCGTGGCGAGCAAATCTAACTTATCGCCGAGGTGAACTCCCTTGCAAGGTCAGCACTTGGCCAATGCTGCACTGGCAACATGCGCGGCTGCGAAAACCCTGTTCAGGCTCTGGCACTTCGGACAGATGTCTCGTCCTATCTAGTCAGCCGCTGACATCCGCCTAGGAGGAGATATGGGGCTACTAGCGAACGTGGGTTGGGTCGAGCTCAGTGGTTACTTTGCTTCGGTCCTCGTCTTTGTCGCATTCTACATGAAAATGATGATCCCCCTGAGGTTCGTCGCCATTCTGAGTAACGTCGCGTTCATCATTTATGCGGTGGGGAGCCGTCTCTATCCGGTGCTGATTCTTCACACGATTTTGCTGCCTCTAAATGTTATCCGCCTGCGCCAGATGCGAGCACTGATCAGTAAGGTCCACGAAGCGTCTCACGGGGAACCCCCGACGGAATCGTTGATTCCTTTTATGACTCGGAAGGCGATGAAAAAAAACGCTGTTCTCTTCGAGAAAGGCGACCTTGCGACAGAGATGTACCTGCTGCTCAGCGGATCAATCCGCCTGACTGGTGTCGGTGTTACACTTGGGCCGGGAAGTGTGTTAGGAGATTGGAATATTTTCGCCTGACGGTCGGCGAATGGATACAGCCATCTGTGAAGCGGATAGTGACCTCGGAGTGATTGCGCATGAAAGGGTCGTGCAGCTTTATTATCAAAACCCGTCGTTCGGTTTCTATTTGCTCAAGCTGGTGATAAATCGGTTGCTTGAAAACTATTCCAAGCTAAACGCTGCGGGGTAAGGCAGAGCAGAGCTGGAAAAGTGCGTTCCGAATTTACGGTCTGAAGACTCCCGATGTTGTCTGTTCGACCTTGCATAGCTATCCCTTTCAGAGCGCCCGATTTAGCTGCTAGAGTTCTGTGATCTTTTTCTTTAGCACGAGCACGTTCCTACCATCTTGCCGTCGATATCTGACCTCATCCATGAGGGTGCGCACCAAATGGATGCCCAAACCTCCAACCGGTCTTTCTTCTAATGGCTGCTTGGTATCGGGCGCAAGCATTTCGAGGGGGTTGAAAGCCGGCCCGTCGTCTTCCACCTCAGAAAGTAGAGCGCTTTGTTCCAAAGAGAGACGGACAGTAATGCGGTGTTCCCGTCGGTCCTTGAAACCGTGGGAGATCGCATTCGTGACGATCTCTTCGAGGGCGAGTTTTATAGCAAACAAAACTGCGTCGGGAAGTTGGTGGTTCTGGCCAAACTCAGTCAATGTATTATTTAGCTTGGCAAGCTCTGATCGTTCGTTCTTCAGATCTAAAGTCACTTTGCTTTGGGCATGATTTCCTATACCCCGATATCGCATGGCAACAATAGTTATATCGTCCGACTGTTCCATTGTGCTAGAGAATTGTCTTACCTCACTGACCAATCGCTGGGTAAGCTCCTGAGCGGAAATGCTGGGGTCGAGCGATGACAAAAACTGCTCCAAACGGCTCTCTGAAAAAAGTTCTTCATGATTATTCATCGCCTCGGTTACCCCGTCAGTGTAAAATATAATCCAATCCCCCGGCTCGACAGCGATCACATTTTTTTCGAATCTCGCGTCTTCCATAACGCCCACCACAGTCCCTTTGGTGTTTTCAAGCTGCTTAGATTGCCCGTTCGATAGCTTGTAAGGCAGGTTGTGTCCGCCATTGCTATATTCCATCTGCCCTGTGCGGATATCTAAGATCGCGCCGAACAGAGTGACAAACATGCACGTCGTATTGTCCTTGCACAATTCGTCGTTCAAGCGACTGAGGATCTTATCCGGATGATCGTTGCTGGCGGTGGTCGTCGCTTTGAACAATGTCTTCGCTACGGCCATGAAAAGCGAGGCCGGCACTCCCTTGCCGGAGACATCGCCGATCGCCAGGCACAAACGATCTTTGTCGAGAAAGAAAAAATCGTAGAAATCCCCGCCAACTTCTCTTGCCGGAACCAGAGTCGCATAGAGATCAAATTCGTCCCGATCAGGGAAAGGGGGAAAGATTTTCGGCACCATGCTCATTTGGATATCATGGGCAATCTTTAACTCACTCTCGATTCGTTCTTTGGCTGCCGTGGTCTTTTTGAGGTGATCAAGATACTCCTGAAGCATCTTCTGCATAAATAAAAACGCCTCTGCCAACCTCCCAATCTCGTCACCTCCTCTCGAGAGTTCCTCGACTGCGGGGTCGGGTGCTGACCTGAACTCCCGCGAGGGCAGATTTTTGGCATAGCCAGCCAGTTGGCTAAGTGGACGGGAAACTTTCACCGCGATCATGTAGGCAAGCGCAAGGTCTATTATTAAAGCGACTGCCGTAAACACCATCGCCTTTTGCATCAGGATCTTGCCTGGTTTCTCCAACTTAGCTTCATCAAACGCCCCTACGACGTACCAATCAAATGGCGCAAAATAAACGACGTAGGCTTGACTCCAGACCTCATTGGGGCTTGTTTCTGCCGACTGCAGCCGATAGCGAAAGGGCTGATTGGGGCGTCTGGAGGCCTCCATGAACTCATCTAAATCAGGTATGTGATCACCGGACTCGATGGGAGGAATGAGCAGCTCTTTGTTTCCGTTAAAGAGAAACAGAGAAGCACCATTTTGCGCCTTGATTTTCGAAAAGCTGCTTTTCAATTGCGCGGCGATTGCGTTGAGTTTTTTTTGATATTCCACGTCAAGATCGTCGATATAAAGTCCCGTGCCAATCATCCACTGCCATCTCGGATAAAAGATGGCATACCCGAGCTTGGTGCTTGGTTCCTCGTTCCTTAACCTTTTCCACGAATAAGGGACAAACCCACCGCCTTGCTTTCGTGAAGCCTTCATTAGTTCCTGAACGACCAAGAGACCTTTGGCGTCTCTGTAGCCCTTGAGTTTTTTGCCCATAAAGACTGGATCTGGATGGGAGATGGCAGTGTAGTCTTTATCATAAACGAAGAAATAATCATTGCGCCCATAGCGAAATGTTCTCACTCGTTCCAACGCCTGCTGTTTTGCCTCATGTTCAGATAACAATCCTTTGCTAAAGCGCTCGTAGAAGCCGTCAATGGCTGAGATTACGACTCCGGAGATATCTTTCATGGCCTCTTTGCGCATCTCTAAGACTGTACGGTTGTGATAAACGAGATCCTGATACTGATCCTCAATTGCCTGTAGGACTAGCTGAAGGTCATTTTTAGCAGCTTCTTGCTCGCGCTGGTAAAGCGCGCCTTCAAACTCCCACTTGGAAACGGCAATAAAAAAAACGGTGGCAGTTAACAGGACAAGCAGAACCAAGAGCAGGATCTTTGACTTTAAAGTTCGAATTCTTCCCATCGACAATTCCTATTGGCTCTCAATGATCAAAAATGCAACTCGGCGCGAGAGCGACCGTCCACGCTAGACCGATACAATCCAGGTCTTTTTTTCTTCAGTCAGAAATCGCCCCAAAACTATCGGACGGTCCGGTGAATACCGCCGAAATGCCGATGACGATTTCCTTAACAAGCAAAAAAAGCAAAAGGCTCCAGCAAATAAATTCTTCAAAATCGACGCCACTACCTCCAGCGCGCAGTTATCAGGCGCCGGTGAGCCGGCTCATGTCGCACGATCGTTAGGCAAAGTTTAGCAGCGGGAGCCGAATGATGAATTCCGTGTTGCCGTCATGCTCGCGCCGCTCGAGTTTGCCGCCGAGCCAGCCGAGCGTTCTGTTGTAAAGATTGAGGCGGCGCCTTCCCAAGTCCGCGGCAGTGATTGCTTGACGGCTCGACAGGCGGATGACTACGTGGTTCGTGATCACGTCGGTCACAATCTGAATGGTTTTTACGCCGATTCCCGCGATGCCTTCGATGAGGCCGGTCATGATATCGTCCAGGCGGTCGCTCCCAATATTGGCAAGCGTTGAGCCGCTGGTCGGAACGAAGTCAAAGATAATGTCCCGCGCGGGCGAATGCGCCGCCAACCGGCGGGTGAGCGTGTCGATAAACAATTCTTCTTCGTCCAGCGCGGCGAACAAATCTGCTCCTGTCGCTTCTAGAACAGACTGTTCGCGTCGTACAATTCCGGCAATCAGCTCGTTTACGTCGCCCGCCGTTTCAGCGTTGAGAAACTGCAAACCACGCACGGCGCTCAAGAAGTCGTCCAGGCGGCGCTGCGCGCGACGTACCAGCGACAAGCCTAAAAGCCGGGTGACCTGCTCGTCGGCAAGAATTTGCTGTAATGCGCGGGCGACCTGGACACCTTTCAATACTGCGGTCAACTCCGGCGCTGAACTCTCATTGAATGCTTCAACAAACCGGCGAAACTCAGAGAGCGTGCGATCGATTTGCTCAATATTGACCGCTGTGACGATGCGCGCGGCTGCCGCCTCTTCGTCCAACAGCGATAGGTAGAAAGAGACCGTGTACAATCGGCCGGACAAAATCATGAGCAAGGCCGCGGTTTCATCGAGAAGCTCATCCACATAGGTTTTCAGATCGCCGATGCGATCAGCATTCAACAAATCGACCGTAGCGAGCCCACGCGTTTCGTCGGACATCACTTGGAGCTTTTCCCGCATGGTTTCGCCGGGCATACAATAGCCGTGGCCCGGACAACAGTCTGTGATACCGGCGGAAGTCAGCAACCACTCAACTCTGCACAAGGTTTCCATCAGATCGCTGTGATTCCAACCGTCGAGACCGCACAATCCGGGGTTGGCGGCAAAGGGCAGGTCGCCGACGACCAGCAAGGATCCTACTTGCAACGAAATGCTGCACGCGGAATGACCGGGAGTGTGAAAAATATCAATCCGCTCATTAGCGCCGAGTGACAGCCATTGCCGATCCCATTTGCTTCCGTCTGGCATGATCACCGGCTCGGTATGAAGCTCTATCAAGTCTTTGCTCGCCGGCGCGGGCGGCAAATTTTGCGCCGAGCTGAATAGTTTGCAGTCAAATCGCGCGCGGCAAACCTCGGGCAGCCACGGATAGAGATACGCTACGGTCAGGTTACGATCGCCGCGCTCGATGGCATCAGCGCCTGCATAATGGGCAAAGCGCTTGATTTCAGTGTTCGCCGGCAGCTCGAACCGGGCGGCTTCTTGGGAATGGTCTTGATGACAATGAGTAAGAAACACCCAAACCGGACGCCACGAAGCCGCCAAGGATTTACTGACAATCTGGCTGATCTGTTTTGTCTGTTCGCTGCTCGCGCCGGGATCAATGATCACAATGGCGTTCGGCCCGGCAAAAATATAGCAATTTGAGGAGACGATGCTGGGTTTTGTGATAATGGGGAAAAATTCGACGGCGCTCGTGCCTGGAACTTTCTGCCATTCGTTGGCTTCGATCTTCATGCCGCTCTCAAGCAGCGTGCTCGTCTGATGCCATTACGAACTAATGTCCATAAACGAAGTAAACCCCGCTATGTTCAAAACGTTGTATATTTGCGGTGCGACATTGATGACGCGCAAGCGTTCGCCGCGCTTTTGCAGTGCTTTAGCGGCCATAACCAATACGCGCAAACCAGCGCTGCTCATGTAGGGAACCTTGGCAAGATCGAGCTGCACGGGGCCGTTTTCCGCAGTACGCAGCAACGGTTCCAGCAATTGTGGAGCCGTATTGGTGTTCACCGAACCTGCGGCGTGCACGACCACTGCGGTCTCCAACTGCTCCACTGTGATTTCGAGATCGCTCATGCTTTTTGCACTTGTAATGATTGGACTTAGTCTGTCCCAGGTAGCGCCGTCACACTTCCTATCGCTCGTGGCTCGACACTAAGCCATCGAAAGAGCGCTTGTCAACCAGCCCATTAGCGTATCAATAATCCTGTCCCAGCGGTGTTCAGCCGTGACGCCGTCAACATCCGCACCAAACCGGGTGCTGGTCACGTCTAATGTATGGCTGGCCCTCTATTTTGCGCGAGGCACGACCTGCCGACCATTGCAGGTCTGTGGACCGGCGCCGACCTTGAAGAGCAACGTCAGCTTGGGCTTAACCCAAATGAAAGAAGTACGCTTGAGATTCGCGAGCGCCTGCGCTCGATGACCGGCCTTAATGACGCTGCTCCTGTCGAGGATATCATCAAGCGCGCTTACGAGCTGCTTGCCCAGGCTCCCTCCGCGATCATTGCGGCCACTCGGGAGGACTCACTGGCAACTCAAAAACGGCCCAATCTTCCGGGTGCACCGGATAATTCCTGGTCGTTGTCTTTGCCAGAGTCACTTGAAAAGCTTCTGTCTCATCCGCTCGCGCGCGCCATTGCGGAAAGACTCCAGAGACGGTCCTACCTTTCTTGACCGGGCGAGCCGGCGCTTGATGATCGTTGTGCCCGTGGAGCTGTTCGTCGGTACGCGCCAATACGCGGTCGAACTGGCATGTCTTGGGTCAGCGCTATCGACTTACTAGCTCGGCGAAACTGTCGCCACGTTTATGCAGGAGCCAGAATGAGCCGTGGCGGATTGGGGTTGAAATGATCAGATTAACTGAATGGTGGTCCCACCCGCCAATCTCAGCAGACTCAGCGCTCGGCTGGAGCCGCTGCCGATGCTACAGACATTTCGGGCAAACAGCCGTTCTCCCGTCGGAACCGGTTTAATCGCCGTTCGATGCACCGGCTCCAACAATTCGTTGCGTGAATCAGACAGCGTGACCGCCTTATGAGTCGATCCACGCGGGGTGCATCGGCGGGTGCGGTGGTCCTTGGACGTTCACTTTGCCGCCACTTTGCCCACAACTTTGCCCGAACTATATGTCACTATGTGTTCGAATCGGTAAAATAGGCCGGCTTAGACCACAGTTAAACGCTTGAATAGATACATATAGCGACCGATAGTGTCACATAGTCCCGGTACAGCAAGAGAACTGAAAATCCTCGTGTCGGGTGGGATCATTGTCAGTGCAATGCCACATTTGAAAAGCAAATTCCTCTCGGCATTCGCACCATGGAAGTCCTCGAATGGAACCCGCACCGCGCCTTTCGTATGGACAAACTGACCATCGCCGACGTCGAACGGATGGCAAGAGAAGAATGAGGAGCACTAAAAAAGCTACCGAAATAGTTGTTATGATTCTTACTATACCGCGCGAGCCGCTTTAGACACGCTCGATACGATCCGCCTCACGAAGAACGGCATTTCCTTTTTGGTTGGCGCGGATAACGCCATGACAAGGAAAATCTGCGGCGAACAGTCACGCTCTGCATGTCACGAGAGAGCCTTAAAGTTGGCCAAGAACAAATAGTAAAGATATAGAAGTCTGATCATTATTTAACGAACTGCTAAGCCACTTCGAGCCGATGGCTCGCAAGCAGCTCAAACCGTTGGCAGGACCGAGACAGAAAGAAAGCCTTACCAGTATCGAGACACCCTCCGGTACGTGGAAAACGCAACCTTGGCCCGGTCCTCAGTCGTCAATAATTGGTGCCGTATCCGAGTTTCTTTGAACCGCGCTTCTCATCGATACAAATTAGATTCAGATCACTCAACAATTCTGTTGCCCGTTTAGTATAAAGTTTGACATAAGATTCTTATGTACTATATGTAGCAGACTCTTGGAGAGCAGGTCTGGACAGCTGCCAATAACTGGGGTAAGTCTTTTGTCGCGCTGGCTGCAGGATGGATCGAAGGTAATCAGTTTTATCCGACAAATCTTCTGGCGGGACGTGGGACTTTTCTCAGAGACCTAAGTTTGAAGATTCTTTTAATGACGTGCGGCTCGTCAATGAAACTGATAATCCGTGTTTCCCCGTCACACTTGGGACAAATAAGCATAAACTTTTCGAATAAAGTAGGACCAACACGTGGGGAGTGGCATCTATGATCGCATGCGTCTTGCTTTCCTGCGGTTCGCCGCCATCGCGCCCTGGGCGCCTCCGACCCTGTGCTGGCTGAGTCGCTATCGTGAGTGGATCTCGTCACGAGTGATGTCGTTCTTGTCGGTGAGTGCTTTCTTTCCATGTTATAACGACGGCGGGACAATCGCCCGCGTCGTCATTCTCGCCAATAAAACGCTACAGGATCTCGTGGACGATTACGAAATCATCGTGGTCGATGATGGTAGTACAGATCAGAGCGTCGACGTTCTGGAGGCACTTTTGAGCTCCAGTTCTGTGCCTTTACGCCTTGTGCGCCATCCGCGGAATCGGGGTTACGGGGGAGCGCTCCGGACCGGCTTCGCAGAGGCCACCAAAGACTGGGTCTTCTATACGGACGGCGATGCACAGTACGACGTGGCGGAGCTACGGAAGCTGTTGGCGCTCGTCGACGATGGCGTCGATGTTGTGCAGGGATACAAGCTCAAGCGCCAGGATCCGTGGCATAGGATACTGATTGGGGCCGCCTACCGAAGAGTGGCATGCATCCTGTTTTCCTTGAAGATACGCGATGTGGACTGTGATTTTCGTCTCCTTCGACGCTCCTTACTGCAGAAGATCGAGATCGAGCATAACTCGGGCATCGTGTGTCTGGAGCTCGTGCGGAAGCTGCAGGATATCGGTGCCCGGTTCGTAGAGGTCCCTGTCCATCACTATCGCCGATCGTACGGACGCTCCCAGTTCTTCACTCCGCGGCGCATCGCGGAGGTCGGTATCGACATGGCGCGCTTGTGGTGGCAGCTTGTGGTTTGCCAGGGGGCCTTGGGGAGGCGTTGATGCTCTTAGAGGAGGCCTTCGAGGGTGCACCCGTTCTTGTTGCTGGTGGCTACGGGTTCATCGGCAGCAACCTTGTCCGGCGGTTGGTGAGGCTCGGGGCACGGGTAACGGTCGTGGACGCTTTGGTGCCGAACACCGGCGCCAACCGCTTCAACCTCTCGGACCTCGAGGGGCTTATCACCGTGCATGTAGTCAACATGGTCGACGAGGAGGCAATGCGAGAGCTGATGCGAGGCCGGACGCTCGTCTTCAATCTGGCTGGGCAGGTCAGCCACGTCTACAGCATGTGCGATCCGTACGCGGACCTGACGATGAACTGTCATGCCCAGCTGGGGCTTCTCGAAGCCTGCCGCAAGCATGCGCCAGGCGCGAAGATCGTCTTCACGGCAACGCGCCAGCAGTACGGGCGGCCAGAATACCTGCCGGTCGATGAGGGCCACCCACTGCGCCCGATCGACATTAACGGAATTCACAAGGTCGCTGCCGAGGCCTATCACCTGCTCTACGGACGGCTCTATGGCCTCCACGTGACGTCGCTTCGGCTCACTAACACGTACGGGCCCGGTCAGCTCATGCGCAATGGCCGGCACGCGTTCGTGCCCTGGTTGATCCGCCTCGCGATCGATGGCCAGCAGCTCCAGATCTTCGGTGACGGTCAGCAGATGCGAGACTTCACGTATGTCGACGACGTGGTCGAGGCGTTGCTTGCCGCCGCTTGCCGGCGTGAATCAGACGGCGAGGTCTTCAACCTCGGCGGTGAGCGACCCTACTCGATCCACGAGTTCGTCGACATCCTCCTGGGTGTCGTGGGCGGAGGATCCTACGCATGCACCCCGTTTCCCGAAGACCGGCGTCGAATCGACATTGGGAGCTACTACGCCGATTTTTCGAAGATCAAGAGTGTACTGGACTGGCAGCCGGCGGTGCCGCTGACCGAAGGCCTGCGACGGACCGTCGAGTACTACCGACGTTATAGGAACCACTACTGGTGAGACGGCCGGTTCCGTTTCTAGAGCTGTGCACCCAGTATCACCAGGTCAAGGCCGAGATCGACCGGGCGATCCAGAGCGTCCTCGATTGCGGCGTCTTCGTCTTCGGAGGCCAGGTCGCTGCCTTCGAAAAGGAGTTCGCAGCGTATCTTGGCGTCCCCTACGCGGTGGGGGTGAGTTCCGGTACCGACGCGTTGCGCCTAGCGCTGCTCGGCGCGGGCATCGGCCCCGGGGATGAGGTCATCACGAGCGCCCTGACCGCCGTGGCGACCGTGGTCGCCATTGAGAGCGCCGGTGCCCGGGTGATCCTCGCCGACATCGATTCGGAGACCTATACATTGGATGCCTGCCAGGTGAAGAGCCGGCTGACACCTCGAACCAAAGCGATCGTGCCCGTCCACCTCTACGGGCACCCCGCCGATATCGAGCCTTTGCTCTCAATTGCGGCCTCCCGAGGGCTCGAAATCGTCGAGGATGCTTGCCAGGCTCATGGGGCAACGTACCAGGGCAGGAAAGTAGGGGGTTTTGGCCTGTTCGGCTGCTTCAGCTTCTACCCTACGAAGAACCTCGGCGGCTACGGTGACGGCGGCATGGTCGTCACCGGCTCAGCCGATCTCGCGGAGCATCTTCGTCTGCTGCGGAACTATGGAGAGCGAGGGCGCTTCGAGCACCATCTTCGGGGCTTCAACTGCCGTATGGACGAACTGCAGGCAGCCGTCCTGCGTGTCAAGCTTCGGCATCTCGATGCTTGGAACGCGCAGCGGCGCCACCTCGCCCGCTGCTACGATAGAGGCCTCAAGGGGACCGGAGCGAAAGTTCCGATCGAGCGGCCAGACACAATGCACGTCTACTGCTCTTATGTCATCCGGCATCCGTCGCGGAATCGCCTGCGGGAATGGCTCGCCGACTACGGCATCGACGCCCGCGTTCAATACCCATTGCCGATTCACCTCCAGCCCGCTTACCGGGATCTCGGCGCGGGGTTGGGAAGCTTCCCCGTGGCTGAGCAGGCGGCGTCGGAGATCTTGTCTCTTCCAATCTTCCCCGAGCTTGACGAGTCTGCGATCGAGGCCGTCTGTGACGCGATCCGCGCGTTTGCCACCTAGCCTGGAGGAACTCGCGTGCGGCCGACTGAATACGATGCGATGTTCCAACTGGAGGATAGTTACTGGTGGTTCGAGGGCTCGATGCGCTTTATTTTGTCGGAGTTCGGCGACATTCCGACGGGAAAGACAGGGCGGGTCCTGGATGCGGGATGCGGCACCGGCGGTCTTCTCCGGCGTCTCGCGCATAGGAAGGCCTGGGGCGTCGAGATTGCCAGCGAAGGCATACGGTTCTGCCAACAGCGTGGACTTGATAACATCCTTCAGGCCTCCGTCACCGAGCTTCCGTTTCGGCCTAACAGCTTCGACGTGGTCCTGTCCATCGACGTACTCGTCCACCAATGGGTGCCGGATGACGTGAGCGCACTTCGCGAGATCCATCGTGTCCTTGTCCCTGGCGGGTTCGCCTTGCTCCAGGTCGCGGCCTACCGCGCCCTCTGGTCCGCTCACGACGTGGCCACCCTTACGCGCCACCGGTATACGCGCGACGAGCTGGCCGAGAAGGTGAAACGCGCCGGTTTCGACATGGTCCGGATCACCTATCGGAATACCCTGCTGTCACCGTTGGCCGTCCTGGTCAAGCTCCTGCGACGAGCGCGGGCGAACACTGCAACGAGGAGCGACCTCGTTGTGCTGCCGCGTTTCCTAGATCGGGGTCTCTTCTTCCTACTTACCTTCGAAAACTATGTGGCGCGGCAGGTGAGCTTGCCTTTCGGGGTGTCCGATCTTCTGCGTCGCGCAGAAGCCGCTGTCACAAAAGCACCCTGAGGTCCCGGTGCCTCGCCCGTGACACCCGTGGCCCACCGCCTGCCGACACCCATCCGGGCGCTCGTTGTCGGGCTCGTCATGCTTCCCGTCGGCTTCGCCGCCCTCTTCATCGCGACGTACAGCGTCGATGTGCCGTACTACGATCAGTGGAACACCGCTCGGCTATTCGTGTACCTGGCGGAGGGTTCACTCTCGTTCACCCACCTCTTTGAGCAGGACAACGAGTTTCGGCAGTTCTTTCCGCACCTGCTCTTCCTCGCCCTTGGCACAATCACGCGCTGGAACGTGCGCTACGAGATGCTGGTGAGCCTCTTGCTCGCCTGCCTGGTGTCCTTCAATATCTACCGGATCAGTCGGGTCACGATTACCGGCACCGAAAAGCGACTCTGGCTGCTGGTCGGAACCAATCTCCTCATCTTCTCGCCAGTCCAGTACGAAACGTGGCTTTTGGGCATTCAGGTCGTCTACTTCGCACCGATCGCGTGCCTGACAACTTGCTTGAGCGTCACCTATTCCGATCTGAACTTTAGGGCCAAGCTTGCGATCGGCGCGCTCTTGTCAATCGTCAGCACGTTCTCCTCGGCGAACGGGGTCCTGTGCTGGGTGCTGGTACTTCCGGTGCTTCTGGTCGTGTGCGACTGGCGGCGACCCTTCGTCCCGTTTCTGATCGCCGGTTGGATGGCGTTGTGCCTGCTGTGCGTGAGCTTCTACCTGTACGGCTATGGAACGTCAGAGGGGCACCCGAGCCTGACCGAATCCCTGGGCCATCCGGCTCGCGCCCTCGCCTATCTCGCGGCGTTTCTGGGTGCTCCCCTGGCGCCAGATAGTGGGGCCCCGCGGCTCGCGGCGGCGACGCTCATCGGAACCCTCGCGTCTATCCTCTTCGCAGGCGCCTGTGCGTACCTCTGGGTGGGGTTTGGGGACCGATCGTTGCGCAGGCGAATGATCGTCTTCGTCATGATCGGGGCGTACTCGCTCGGGACAGGGCTCATGGTGATGCTAGCTCGGTTGGGGTTTGGCATCCCGCAGGCGCTGTCTCCGCGTTACTCGACCTTCTCGCTGTACCTTCTCGTCTCCCTGATCTACCTCGTACCGATTGTGCTTGAGCACGCCAGAGCGAACGGGTATCTACCGAGTCGGGTGCGGATGGCTCCACCGGCCTCTGCTGTGGTGGCAGCCTTACTGCTCGTCCATGCGCTCACAGCGACGCAGGGCATGCTCCAAGCTTACGGGTTCCGCGCCCATCTCCGCTACGTCAAAGCGTGCCTGCTGTTCGTCAATGTTCTGCGCTGTCCCGCGCCAGCGACCTTGAGCCAGGGGAACCTGATAGCGCTCGCGAACGCACTGAATCGCCTCGGCTACCTGCGACCCAGCTTGATCGACGGGAAAAGTGCGGAGGAGATCGCGATGAGCAGTCAGGACGCGCGTCCGGCCGGAGAGTTTGGGACCCTTTATAAGACGCCGGACGGCCGCTTCATCGCGTCCGGATGGGCGGTGATGCCAGAGGGACGAGAACCGGCCCATGCCGTGCTCCTCACCTATCGGGACGGCACCCGAGGGTCCAGCGTCTTTGCGATCGCAACGATGACAGGCGTACCGGCTGGTTTCGTCCCAGCCCTGCGCCAGCCTGCCCATAACCGGACCCGCTGGCATCACTCGTTCGCTCAGACGGACATGCCCACCGACGCGACCCACGTCGAGGCCTGGGCCTTTGACACTGAATCGGGGAAGGCCTTCAAATTGATGGGCAGCCATGTCGTGTGGCCGCTTCCCTTACCGAAGCTCTCCCTTGCCGGCACTACGTTGTTTTCCGTCGACGTGATAAACAATCAGGTATCGCCACAGAACGTGGTCATAGAGGTAAAGCATGGAGACGCAGTCTACATTGCCGGCTGGGCTGTTGATGAACAGGCACAAAGGGAGGCCGGGGGAGTTTTTGTCAACGTCGATAAGCAGCTTGTTGTCCCAGCGCGGTATGGTTTGGACCGTCCAGACGTAGCTGTACATTTTCGCAATGAGCGGTACAGATCGTCCGGGTTTTCTGTGTTTTTTGCTGCATCGGCGCTGGAGAAAGGCCGTCATACTTTGTCGCTCAAGGTCATAGCAGCAGACAGGCGGGGATACTACGATACTGGATACAGGGCGATCTTAGAAATCAAATAGAAATGAAAAACAGTATGGGAACGAATCCGAGTGATGGTGTCTGCGAGACAGCAACTGGACATGGTGTTTGCACCCGCGGGCAGCCGTTCAGGAGATTAACCCTCCCTGGGGCGACACTATCATCCTACCTGCCGGCCATTATAGCTTGAGCCTTGCGGGTGCGGGGCGGATGCCGCCGCGACTGACACCGGAATTAAAAGTTGACCCCCATCTTTTTCTGAAAACCACGCGACCCCTTCCTGAACCAATGTCACGTGGAGTACATATTTCCCCGGCTTCCCAGGCGCATGGATCGCTGCTCTGAGCGTAAGCGATTCGCCGGGATTGAGGTCGCTCGGCAATGGGGTTCTCAATCCGTCAAAAACCACTATCTGCCGCTTACGATCTAGCCAATGGTAGGAAAGATTCACAGCGTTCCTTCCCCTTGGGTCGGGCTTACTCGGCCAAGTCTTAGAACTCGCATTCTTGATAGTGATATTGGCTAATACAGTTTGACCCGCTACCATTTCAGTGGGAATATTATGCTTGCCAAACTCAAGCTTCAATCCTACCAGGGGGAGCTTCGACGAGCTATCACCGCCACACCCGAAAAACGCAAGCAGAGCTAGGGTGCTGGAACTAAAGTTAAGCTCGGCATTCAAAGATGCGCGAGGGCGCAGGAGGAGCTGTCATGATTATTGCCGAAAGTAACGAGCACTATCGGATGATTACGCAGAATGATCACGGCGATCTCGCCGGGCAGTTTGCCGCTCACTAGGGGAACCAGGAATTCGCCCCGTTGAAGCCCTACCAGTCCATGGTGCTGGCGGCCGAAGCCCACGACAACGGCTGGTGGGATTGGGACGTTTACCCGTCGGTGGACGAACAAGGCGTGCCGCTGCCTTTCACCCGAACTCCCCGCGAAATTAGATCGGGCTTCTACGGAAGAGGCATCGACAACGTCATTGGCCGGGATCTCTACGCGGGTTTGATGGTGAGCATGCACGGAGTCGGTCTGCCGCAAAAGCGCTATGGGACGATGCCGTCCATGGCGGACCGCCAGGACGAGTTCTCTCATCGCTTTATAGCCGAGCGCGAACCTACTCACCAAGTGCTGATCGAAAAAATCAGGAAGAGCGAACAGTACGCCGGCGTGGATAGCCAGGAGCAGATTTGGTTCAACTATCTCATGATGCAGGTATTCGACCGGTTGTCGCTCTTTTTCTGCGCCAATTTCGATATCACGACCGTGCCCGCCACCGGCGCCCATACCGCAGGTAAGGGCTACTACGGCCCGTCGGTCAAACCGACTCCGGTTCGCCCCGGCGCCGAAGACACGGAAATCAATCTGCGCGCCGTGGATCCCAAAACCGTCGTGGTCGAGCCCTATCCGTTCGATCAATCGCCGCTGCGAGTCAGTGTCAGAGGCAAACTGCTCCCTCACATCGCCTACAAGTCGCAGGAACAATTCAGAGAAGCCAACGCCAAAGCGCGGCGCCAGGAGTTCGAGTTCACGCTGCAGCGGCCGTGATCCCCGCATGGCTCTAGCTTGCCGATCCCTATGCGAGGTTAAAAGTTAGAAAAACTATGGCCGCGCCTCAAGGACAAGAACTAGCATTTGCAGGGTTCTTCGTTAGCCATCCTCTTGTCGACGCGGGTTACTGCCGCCAGTTGATCCTGCCCGCTATCGAGGCGGTGGTCGATCGTGGGTTTAATCAGTACGTCTTCATGGACTATGAGAATTTCGGCCGTGGCCACAAGGCTGACGGTTCGAACGCTCATGTCTTTGCGAATGCCTATGCGCGTGACATCGAGCGGCTCCTGGGCGAATCGCAAGCGCTCTTCTTGGTCGCGTCACGGGCGGCCACTCGTTCTCAGTGGGTCAAATACGAGGTTGACTGGTGGGTGCAGAACCGCCCTTTGGAAGAGCTTACCGTTATTTTCAGAGAAGCCTGTAATCCGGCACTGTTGAATCCGAGTATAGCGCAGTGTTTGCAGTTTCCGATGTACGACCCCGAAGATCTTGCTAATGCGGCGATACTGAGCCGAAGAATAGGCAGCTTCATTTCTCGCTAGCACTCGATCAATTAAATTCTGCGCAAATTAAGTGTTGCTCGTGCTCGTATATTGAATATACGAGACCAGTGATATTGGATACATAAGCGGAAGTAATAATTGACAAACCTTTGATTTCGAGGGTAAATTTTGTATTGATCATTGTCGGATACCCGATATACGAGATCTGTTCACTCAATGGTTCGCCCGAAACCCTGCCACGGAAAGCAAGTATGGAGACAACCAGATGCCGAACTAGGCGGCCGTTGAGAACCACTTTTACGGCGAGGAGTTGAGTGAGGTGGAAGCGGCCCTGAAAACCGTCACCAACAATCGGAGGACACGTTCATGACTACGGAAGGGAAAAATGCCGCTGCCGAAGAGGCGATCACGAAGGAAGCGCTAACCCGCTACCAAGCTACGACGGGCCCCCGCCTGCGCGAGATCATCTTGAGCCTGATCAAGCATCTGCATGGCTTTGCGCGCGACGTGCGGCTGACCGGCGACGAGTACCTCTTCGCGATGAACTATCTGGTCCAGCTGGGCGGGTACTGCAAGGGCGGCAGGCAGGAATTCCTCGCGCTCGCCGAGATGCTCGGGCTCGAAACCCTGGTGATCCAGATATCGCAGCCGAAGCCGGAAGGCGCGACGCTGCCGGGCGTGCTCGGACCGTTCTTCCTTCCGAACGCACCCTCTTTCGCGAACGGCGCCGACATCGCCGAAGACGTCGCGGGCGAGCCTCTCTACGTCTCGGGGTGTATTCTCGCGATCGATCGTCGGCCTGTTCCAAACGCGACCATCAACGTCTGGCAATCGGACGGGCGGGGACTGTACGACGTGCAGGGTGACCTGGCCAAGGACGGAACGCGGACGCGGGGGCAATTGAAGAGCGAGCCGGACGGTCGCTATTCGTTCTGGACGGTCGTCCCCATCGGCTATCCAGTCCCGAATGACGGGGGGATGGGCGACCTGGTCAAGTATACCTCGAACGGGGGCTGGCGGCCGGCGCACGTTCACTTCATGATCGAGGCCGATGGCCACGACACCCTGGTGACGCAAATCTGCGTGCGCGGCAGTGAGTACCTCGACCGGGACGCTGCCTTTTCGGTACGGGACGGGCTGATCGCAGACTTTCCGCGGCATCAGCCCGGTAAGGCGCCTGACGGCCGCCAGATGGATCGCCCGTTCCACACGATGGACTACGACTTCGTATTGACCCGCGCATGATCAAGGGCGTCATGTTGGAGGATGAAAAGGTCCCGGTGAGTCAACTCCAACCTATGCCACGGGGATAAGGCAGGCCGAACAAGCTGCTGCAGCCGACCGGGCCAGCCATTGCGGCTTCTGGGAGTTCACAGGTCACTCAGGCCGGCCCCTTCGTCCGCTGGCGGATATCGAATGCGAACTTCTCCGCTGACTGAATATCAGACGTTCCGCACGGCGTCCGCCTGCGGCAAAACAGCATGACCGCTGGGGAATTCGGATAACGGACGCGTTCTGGAAGCTGTTGGAGAATCACCAGGCTGTGAATCTCCCCGACGAGACTGAATCCCGGTGGCGGCTGGTGGAAACGGCATGGGAACTTGGTGTCTCACGAGCTTTAGTGACGGTAGGACATGATCCAACAACTGAGAGCTTGTTTGTCTTTGACCGATCACTAAGGCGAAAAGCAATCACAGGCGCACGTAGTGCTCTCAGTGGCTATCAAAAAGGCCATTGTTTTTAATGCTTCGATACAATTTCGCTTATCAGCTTGATAGCGCCCGATGTGGACCATTTTTTTCCTCATATCCTGAAGGCTGTCGGATTCGCAGCCGAACCAATTGACGGGGTGTGGAATCTAGTGTTGGCGTGTCGACGCTGTAACCGGGGAATTGATGGAAAATCCGCTAGGGTACCAAACATTCGGCTTCTTGAGCGCCTCCACACCCGTAATGAGTTTCTGATCGACAGCCACCACCCGCTACGCGAGACGTTGATAGCGCAGACCGGGCTGACCGAAACGCATCGCAAACAATTTCTAAATACCTTTCATGGCAGAGCAATAGCAGTGCTGATTCACGATTGGGAACCCGCAGAAAGTGCTGCTCCAGTATTCTGAAGCAACTTTGATGGACCAGGCAGCATAAGCAAGCTGGTAGCCGTGCCAACCGGCCACTTTGTCACAACTTTGCCAGAACTATATGTCTCTATGTGTTCGAATCGGTAAAATCGAGCATGCTAGACGTGCGTCAAACGCTTGGATTCATGCATATAGCGACCGATGGTGACATATAGTCCCGGTACTATCAGAGGACTGAAAATCCTCGTGTCGGCGGTTCAATCCCGTCCCTGGCCACATTTTTTACTTCTTTAAATCCAACCAGTTAGATTTTGCTCTCGTTGCGGAAGTCCATTTTCGCCGTCTACTTTGCCATTACTTTGCCAGAAGCAAAAAAATTTATCGGGTTTTCGTAAAATTTAGACTAATATCTTTCAGTCATTGATAAAAGTCGGGCTACAGTGATTTTTGGAATCCGTAATATACTGGTCCGTATACTCAATGGTTAGGCCGCAAAGCTCAGCATCGCGCACTCGCAGCGCTTCCCACGTTCAGCTGGCGCGCCGTCCCGACACGGCGGCGGCGGCAGGCCAGAAGAATACCGTTCAACTCAATTGAGGTATGACTATGCTGAAGCTCTATGGTTTTAAGAAGGTCAACGCGGTAGCCCGGGGCAACTCCCGCGATCTCCGGATTCTGTGGGCGCTCGAGGAAATACAGATCCCGTTCGAACTAGTGGGAATGGATCATCCGGCGCATGACCTGAACACTGACGCGTACCGCAGGACAGTCCTTTCGAGCAAATCCCAGTTATCGATGATGATGGTGTGGTACTGTCTGAATCGGCCGCCATTTTGATTTATCTCGCAAAGAAGACGGGGAAACTGATCCCGAGCGACTTCGTTGGAGAATCGCAAGTAATACGTTGGTGTTTCGCCGCTATGAATTCGGTTGAAATTCCACTGATGAGCATTTTGATGATTGACTGGACCAAGGATGATGGATGCCGCAAGCACCGGGAGTTTTTGGTCGGTTGGGCTACCCGTCACCTTTCTAACCTGGAGCGGTGGCTTGATCGCCGCCAGTACGTTGCTACGGATAGCTTCACCGTAGCTGACATTTTGATGTCGCACGTACTCGCTGGAATCAAGGACGACAGTCTGCTCCAGCCATACAGCAATCTTAGGAACTATCGTGATCGGTGTCTGGCGCGTCCGGCTTGGCAGCACACGATCGATCGCTATTATAAGAACGTGGAGGCAGGTTAGTTGAGTCTAACGGGCTGGGGGTCGGACCGCGGCAACTTCTTGATTTAGAAATCTAAACTAGCAGAAAAGGCTTCGTAAAAGCGCTTAGAAGGCCACTTTTGACGCTGGAAAGCCGCCTCTAAAAGAACGATCCGAACTCCAACCGTCATTTACTCGCTGGTTGTGGCAATCAAATTTGCGTTCACGCATCAGTAGCTGATTCGCTACTCTTTGACGTGCTTTGTTACGCGCCGCAGTGTTGCTTCTGTCGTGAAGAGATTGCGCGCGCCAAAGGATTTGATTGCCGGTTACTGGTTGTGGAAGTGCGAGTCGTGGGAAGAGGCGACCGCATGGGCGAAACGCAAACCTTTCCAGGAAGGTGAAGTGGAGATTCGCCAAATTTTCGAAGCTGAAGATTTCGGCGCTGAGTTTACACCGGAGCTAAGAGCGCAAGAGGAGCGGATGCGCGCGCAAGCCGAGCAAACGGCAAAGGAAATGCATTGAAGAAGCCGGGTTATATCCCGCGCTGGGAGAGAGGCCGGCGCGGGATATATTTCTTTCGGTACTCAGCCAAACGAACCAAAAAACTGCGCAGGATTGGACCGAACTGCGCGATCGGTGGAAATATTCGCACCTGTGCGCGCTCTGCGCCAGGGCGAGCTTGATTGCGATTTCGCCGATCGCTTGAACAAGTCTTCACAACGAACCCCAATGCCAAGAAAGGAGCGTGATCATGGCCGTTCGTCTGAATCACACAATTGTCGCCGCGCATGACCATGAAGCGTCGAGCAAATTCTTAGCCGAGATACTCGGTCTGCCGCCTCCGCTGCGGTTAGGGCCGTTTGCGATCGTAACGGTAGGCGACACCTCGCTGGATTATATGAATGTTAAAGAGTACCGAGGCGCCGATGGCGAGATCGTTTCTGAGCATTACGCCTTCCTGGTAACTGAGGCCGAATTCGACGAGATCTTTGCGCGCATTCGAGAACGGCACTTGCCCTATTGGGCCGATCCCAGTCGCAGCCAGCGCGACCAGATCAACCAGTGGGATGGTGGCCGCGGCGTCTACTTCGAAGATCCCAACGGTCATATTCTCGAAGCGATCACGCGACCCTACGGCAGCGGCGGCACGATGGCGGCGCGACCGCACCCGTTAACGAATAATGGATAATTCGATCGTCGGGTACGAATAATGGACTAACGGAGAATGCATAATTGAGAATGGATAGTGGAGAATTTAAGACATCCTCCCTGTTTATTGCGAGGCCGCTCACCTGACCGAATTCATGCCATTCGGCCGAGATACTTTCCGTACGGTTGAATCTTTCGCCAACCGGACGGCTTTAGGGCCAATCGAATCTGCCAAGCTTCTTCGCGATGTTCTTAAGGCGTCAGGAAAAACTTTAGTTCCATCATGCAATGGCCGCTTGATCTAAAATCAAGTTCGTTTTCTGTGTCTCCCGGTTCTAGCTCCTCAAGGATGAAAAAGCTGGGGTCCATAGGCGTGAGACGGAAATCGGTTGAAGGCGTAAAATCACGCTGACTAGCTTTTTGCGGATATTAATATCGGCAAATGCCACCTGCACAACCCGAGCCGTAGAATGCGACGTTTGATGCACAGTCAAGTTGTTCTGCTGGCCGTTCGGAGGAGTTGAGCACGCCCAGCGGTGCGGAAGCCGTTGCCGATTACATCTTCTTCTCTTTTGGGAAGGGAGGATTGTACTCAACAACTGGGGTGTCTTTATCGATTGGATTTTTTCAATTACGGTCGCCGCTATTTACTCTGTGCGGAAACACCGGTCATCGCTTGCTCCAGCGCCGTGCGCGCAGCCGCTAAAGTTTGCGGATCGGCCAGCTCGGGACGTCCCGTCCCATACGGCGGTTGGGGCGCGTATTCCAGGAGCAGCTCGACGACTCGTCCCATGCTCTGGCCGGCCCATCGCCCGGCCATTGCGATGCCGAAGTCGATGCCCGCTGTGACGCCGCCTCCGGTGAGTCGATTGCGGTCGACGCAGACACGTTCGCTGCTGGGCTCGGCGCCAAATTGGCTGAGGGCTTCCCGGGCACCCCAGTGCACGGCGGCACGGTAGCCCCGCAACAGTCCAGCCGCCCCGAGCAGCAGCGAGCCGGTGCAGACACTGCACACCCAGCGGGCGCGGGATCCGCGATCCGCTAGAAAGGCGATTGTGGCGGAATCACTCAACAGGTCCAACGTCGGCTTCGCGCCGCCGCCGACAAAGAGGACGTCTGGATCGGTCCAGGTATCCTCGAAACGGTGGGTCGCTTGCACGCTGAGGCCGCAGTCCGTGGGCACCGAGCCGGAATGGTGCCAGGCGTACTGAACTTCGAAGCCTGCCAAGACACTCCACGCCTGCATGGGACCGACCAAGTCCAAAAGGGTCATGCCGGGATATACGAGGGACAATACTTTCATTGCCGCGCGCTCCTTTGAGTCAACAAAATCGTTCTGTGCCACGAGGTCGGTTCCGGGGTCGTACCTGAGTTATTGACTTATTGCTCATCGCCGATGCGATCTCGCGGCGTCACGCTATGCGTGAGAAGACTCCCGACCCCTTTTCCCCAACTACAATCGAATCTGCCACGCGTGTTTCGACAAATCTAGCGGGGCGGCAGCGGGCCCGTGCCCGCGACTTTTTTGAAAAGATCCACATCTTGCGGATCGCGAGGAAGCTTCTTTAGGACTTCATCGAATTCATCCGGCGTGAGCGGGGAAGGCGCCTCGCCGGTGAGCTTCTTATAATCGTTGAAAAACTCGGGGTCCTTATAGGCTGCGCTGATGGCATCGCGCAGTATCCGAACCCGCTCCGGCGGGGTGCGCGGCGGAGTGATAAAGGTCGCGCCGGCGATACTGAAGGACCGATAGATCTCCAGCAACCGCCGTTCCTTATCGGTCCTGGCAAAAGATTCGAGCTCGGGCAGATGAGCGAAGCGCGGATGCGTGCTGGCTTTGGGAATCTGCAAGATGACGTGAACGTCAACCAGTTTTTTTTCGATCCATTCGGGATTGCGCCGCAGCAACGAAGGGACGACGTTCACTCTGGCGTCGAGCTCCCCGCGCAAGAGCGCTTGATCCATCTCGGGTCCCGAGTATCCGGTGATGAATTTAGGCTCGTTCAGGCGCAGAATATACGCGAACAATCGGGCGAGCGTATGGATCACATGGCCCACCGATTGCGCACCGATGCGTATTCCCGGGCTGGCGCGGAGACGATCCAATGTGCCTAGATTGGACTCCCGTCTGGTGAGAAACACATAGTGGTCCTCGGATTCGGCAGTACCGTAAAAATTCAATTTGTCGAGCTCGTAATCCACTCCAGTTTCATTGAGGGCTGCTGCGCGGACGAAGCCGCCCGGTGGATACCCGAGCGTCAGGCCGTCGGGACGAGCGGTTCGATAGATGTAGTTCGCGGCCTTTCGGCCGCCGCCGCCAGGCATGTATTCCGTCACAATATTCGGCTGTCCAGGAATATGCTTTTTCAAATACGGTAATATCGACTTCAGCCGCAAATCTCCCAACCCTCCCGGCTCCTGGCCAGCGACCACCGTGATGGTCTTACCTTGATAAAAGAGCGCCTGCGGCAAAACCGGGTGCGGCTGGCATAAGAGGAAGAACGCCGATACGCACATGACTGCGCCAGCGTTGATACTCACTTTGCGTTTCCCTGCATTCACGACTGGGTTCTCTTTGGCCAGGTCAAACGAGTGCACGCAGAAGACCGTGAGCCTCACAGAAACAATAGATTTCCGCGTGGCGATTGGTGACAACGCCATGCGACATTGCTTTTGCCTAGATAGCTCAGCTGCAAGATATGTTCAACGGCGGTCTTCTGTGCGTTGGCGGTTTCTCGTGCATCGGGACCGTGTGTTGTGGTACCGATGATGAAATAGAAGGAGGCAATGAAATGACGCTGCCTTTGGAACGTTTTCGCATGCTCGATCTGACCCGGTTAGTGCCGGGGCCGATGGCGACTTGGATGCTGGCCGACCTTGGAATGGATGTGCTGAAGATTGAAGACGTCGCTGATCGGAGCGCCTACCGCGATCAGCAGGCGGCGCGTCGGTCGAGAGAAAATTTCACCGCTAATCAGGAGGCGCGCGAAAAAGAGGTGCGGGCGAATGCTTGGGATCATACGCACCGGAACAAGCGCAGCATTGCCATCAATCTGCAAAAGCCGGAAGGCCAGGCGATCTTTCACCAGCTGGTCAAAGACGCGGATGTCTTTTTCGGCTCGTTTCGTCTCGGCGTTTACCGGCGCCTGGGCGCGGACTACGAGAGGTTGAGCAAGATCAACCCGCGCTTGATCTACGCGACGATTAGCGGCTACGGCTTCGGCAACAGCTTTACGGAATGGCCCGGCAACGAGCGCAATGCGCAAGGGATGTCCGGGGTGAGCGCGCTCATGACGGGGCACGACGGTGAGCCGGCGGATATGCTCTGCCAGCCGGTGGACAGCTATTCGGCGGCGTTGGCCGTGATCGCGATTCAATCGGCGCTTTTTGCACGCGAGCAAACCGGGCGCGGACAGCAGGTCGACATTGCTCTCGTGGAAGGCGGCACGGCGTTCGTGAATGCCAACGTGCCCGACTACTTCCGCAATAAGAAAGTGCGCCGGCGCGGCTTCCCCAGCATCGGCAACCTGCGCTGCAAAGACGGCAAGTACTTGAGCAGCGCGGCATTCGCGCAGGCGCATTTCTGGGCGCCATTCTGCGACGCCGTCGGGTTGCCGGAAATGCGCGACACGGTTCCGGCGGGTAATGCGGAAATGATTCGCAAAGTGAAAACGCACATGCTGACCAAGACACGCGACGACTGGCTCGCGATTATACCCAAAGAAATTTCAGTGGTGCCGATGCTCGAGTTCGACGAAGTGCTCGAAGGGCCGTACGCCAAGGAGCGCGGCATGGTGCTGGAGCTCGATCATCCGCTGGAAGGAAAGGTGCGCCAGCTGGCATCGCCCTTCCGTTTGTCCGACACGCCGCCGACCTTTCGCCGCTTTGCGCCCGCGCTGGGCGAACACAGCGTCGAAGTGCTGCAAAGCATTGGCTATAACGAGAACGAAATCGGCGCATTGGAAAAGGCCGGCGTTGTCCGCACACAGAAGTCTCGGCCGTAGTCGAGCCGTGCGGCGAGAGCGGGGGGACACCAGTTCGAGCCTGATGCTGGGAATTTAGAGGAAGAGGAAAGCCACCTCTGGTCGCCGGATTAATTCCCCTTTAGGCTTTTCAGAAAGCCGCTTTGCTCGAGCTCTCTGACAAACTGCAAGTCCACCACAGATCTCGTATCGATATCGCGCAGCTTGGGATTGCGCTGGGCAAGTTCCTTGGCAACGAGATCGAAGCCTTCGGTGGGCGGCATAGGGATCTCGCTGTACAGACGCCGGGCGGCATCGAAAGCGGCTCCCATCACCTCGCGATTCTGGAAACGCGCGTAGCGGGAGATAATCGCCAGTGAGCCTTCTCTGTTGGTTTTCAAATAGTGTAGGGCCTGAGCCATCGCTTTTACGTAGCGCAGCACGGTGTCACGTTTCTCCTTCACGTAGCGCTCAGTGGTCACGGCACCGCCCATCGGAAAGGCGGTTTTGGTGGCGACGTAATCCACGAGAACCTTGTAACCGAGACGCTTGGCCTGCTGAAGCTCGAGATCCTGCGCGACCATAAAATGAGCGACACCCGCCGACATCGCCTGCAAACGCATGGGTGTGTTGCCGATAGCGCGGAGCGACACGTCGCGATCCGGATCCAGCCCGAGTGCTTTCAGGCCGATGCGAATCACGGTGTCGGCCGCGGTTCCGGGCATATGATTGGCGCCCACTTTGCCTTTCAGATCCGCCGGAGAGTTAATCGAGTTATCGGCGATCAGATAGTACGGCATCACATTGATATAACCGGCGACGATGACCACGGCGGACCCGGCCGCGCGGGCGTTGAGCACTGCCGGACCTGTGGATTCGACGATCTGCGCTTCTCCCGCGATGAGCGTCTGCATGGTGCGAGGGCTTCCCTCGACAAACACGATCTTCACGTCGAGTCCTTGGCGCTCAAAAAACCCCGCGTCCTTGGCGATCCACAGCGGGGTGGAGCTGCCGATCGTTACGGATTGATAGGTCGTCATCACCTGGTCGGCGCCACGTGCGGCCCCAGCGGAGGCGAGAAAAATCAGCGCGATAACAATGACGCGGATTCCAGCGTTTGCGGCGCGCCATTGCGCCGGCTCAAAATGAAATCCTAATCTGGTGCTCTGTTTTCGCATCGCCATAAGAGCCGGATTACTCCAACACGAAAGAAAAGTCCACGCCTGCTCCCGCTTCAACTCTTGGGCCGTTCCCCCGGCAACTGGGCATTGAAAAGCGTCTTGATGCTACGACACATAATCGTTTGCGTCATATCCCACGTCGCCTAACGACGCCGTGATGCTGTCAGCATCGCAGTTTGCAGCCGATATCAAACTAGCCGCCGCACGCCGGCTCCTGAGAAGGCCGCTTGCCTCTGTTATTTTCCGCCGTCGTGCGCGCTCATATCCGAGCCGTGAGCTGACGAAGCGCGCTCGCTAATACGGTTCAGGCAGCGATAAATTCGCTAGCATCTCGGGATGCGATGATCACCGACGCTTGTCTTTGTCTTACCGACTTGAATAATTGGCCCGATTAGAGGAGAAAAATCCCAGGAGCCGATTTTGAACGACACGATTCACTTCTTGATTCAGCATGGGTATGTTCTGCTCTTCGTCTGGGTTTTGGCTGAGCAAATCGGCTTGCCGCTACCGGCTCTCCCGTTGCTGCTCGCAGCCGGCGCGCTGGCGGGCACGGGTAGGATGGATTTGACCCTCGCTCTGGGTTTAGCGATCATCGCCGCCCTCGCGGGTGATCTGGTTTGGTATTACCTCGGCCGCCAACGCGGCAGCCGAGTGTTAAAACTGCTCTGCCGGATTTCTCTCGAACCCGACTCCTGTGTTCGGCGCACGGAAAGCGTCTTCGTGCGACACGGGGCTCAAGCGTTGCTCATCGCGAAGTTTGTCCCTGGTCTGAACACGGCGGCGCCGGCGCTTGCCGGAATCTTCCGCATGTCCGTGCCGCGGTTTATCGTGTTCGATGGTTTGGGCGCATTGTTGTGGGCCGCGACCTTCATCGGCCTGGGGTTCACTTTCAGCGATCAACTCGAGCGGATCGCGACTTATTTGCTGCGCTGGGGCGGCTGGTTGGGCGTCGTCCTTGCTGCGAGTCTGGCGGCCTACATTTCCTGGAAATACATCCAACGCCGCCGTTTCCTCCATCGACTGCGCACAGCTCGAATCACGCCACAAGAACTGATGGAAACGCTCAATGCCGGAACCGAGGTGTTGATCGTCGACCTGCGCCAGCCGCTCGACGTCGCGGCGTTGCCACAGACGATACCGGGAGCCGTTCGCATGGCGATCGAAGAGCTTGAAATGCGTCACCAGGAAATTCCCCGCGACCGCGACGTCGTACTTTACTGTTCGTGACCCAATGAAGCGAGCAGCGCCCGGGTGGCGCTGTTGTTGCAGAAAAAGGGTATTACCCGAGTGCGGCCGCTTGCCGGCGGAATCGATGGCTGGCTGGCGCACAAATTCCCCGTGGTGAGCACAGATCCGGTCAATGAAGCGGCGATTAGCTTCGCTGGTGTTTCGTAAAGATAATTGATTCCGTATCGAGGAATAGGGAGAAAATCTTATGGCAACTCACTATGACGCGATCATCATCGGTACCGGCCAGGCTGGGCCGGCGCTGGCGGTCCGGTTAGCCAGCGCAAAAATGAAAGTGGCGATCATCGAGCGCAAGCGCTTCGGCGGCACCTGCGTCAACAACGGCTGCATCCCGACCAAGACGCTGATCGCCAGCGCGCGGGCGGCGCATGTCGCGCGCCACGCCGGCGAATATGGCGTGACGATCGGGGGTTCGATCACCGTCGACATGAAACAAGTTAAAGCGCGCAAAGACGCTGTGGTACGCCGCTCCAACGAAGGCGTCGAGCAGTGGTTGAAGGGGACGGAGAATCTGACGATCTATCAAGGCCACGCGCGCTTTGAAGCGGCGCATCAGGTACGTGTCGGAGCTGACATCCTCGAAGCCGAGAAGATCTTTATCAACGTCGGCGGGCGCGCCGCCACTCCGGCGCTGCCCGGCCACGATCAGGTGAGCTATTTCAACAACTCGACCATGATGGAAGTGGACTTTGTGCCCGAGCATCTGATCGTCATCGGCGGCAGCTATATTGGTTTGGAGTTTGCGCAGATGTATCGCCGCTTTGGCAGCGCGGTGACCATCGTCGAAATGGCGCCGCGCCTGATTCAGCGCGAAGACGAGGATGTTTCCCAAGCGATCGGCACAATCCTCGAAGCCGAAGGCATCAACATCCGCCTGAGCGCCCAATGCATCGCTTTGGAAAAACGCGGCGAGAAGGTGGCCGTCAATGTTGATTGCAGCGGCGGCGACAAGACTGTGGTTGGCTCGCATTTACTTCTCGCCATGGGCCGCATGCCGAACACCGATGACCTCGGCCTGAAAAACGCCGGCGTCACCGTCGATCAGCGTGGCTACATCCAGGTGGATGATCAACTGAGCACCGATGTGGCCGGCATCTACGCTCTGGGCGATTGCAATGGGCGAGGCGCTTTCACTCACACGGCCTACAACGACTACGAGATCGTCGCTGCCAATCTCCTGGATGGCGACCCGCGCCGGGTGAGCGACCGCATCACGGCCTACGCGCTTTACATCGATCCGCCTTTGGGGCGAGCCGGCATGACCGAGGCGGAAGTGCGAAAATCCGGGCGCAAAGCATTGCTTGGCAAACGCCCCATGGCGCGGGTTGGCCGCGCAGTGGAGAAGGGCGAGACACAAGGATTCATGAAAGTCCTGGTGGATGCCGAAACCAAAGAGATCTTGGGAGCATCGCTCTTGGGTATCGAGTGCGATGAGGCGATCCATTCGATCCTGGATGTGATGTACGCCAAAGCGCCCTATACGGTGATCCAGCGCGCCATGCATATTCATCCCACCGTCACAGAGTTGATACCGACCATGCTCGGCGAGTTGAAACCGTTGGAATGAACCAAGTTGGAAAAGCATGGCATCTTCTAACAACCCATTGACCCATCAATCGATCGAGGGCCGAAAATGCAGGACTCTTCGGTAGACGAAAACTCTTTCACTTGTGAGTTTGCGATAAGGGGATGATATGGCCGGGTCTTGTGAACATTTGACGGGCTTGAGCGCAGCCGACTTTCCCTCACCGAAGACTCCCGGCGCATGTGCCGAGTGCCTGACGGAGGGGACTTTTTGGGTCGCGCTTCGCGAGTGCCAATCCTGTGGTCACGTTGGTTGCTGCGATTCCTCGACGGGCAAGCACGCGACCAAACATTTCCATGAGACGCACCATCCCGTCATGCGCGCTGTCCCACCCGCGGCTTGGATCTGGTGCTATGTCCACGAGATGCAGGGGATGCTCAGTTAAAGTTCAATTGCTGCACCACGGTTCTTTCTTCTTCTGCCCGGTTGTAGCATCAGTTTGAATCGATCTTTTGCTAAAACCAAACGGCCGTGGTTTGTGAAATCGCACCGGCGCGCTAATGTTTAATATTTAAACGCCGATTTTTCACAATCGCCCGCCGGCGGGGTTTTAACAGACATATGGCGTCCAAGAAGTTACCAATACCGCTTCCCTTCGAGCAGATCATGCAACGCCACGAACGGGAGATTCTGCGCTACCTGCTGCGTGTGTCGGGCAATGGCGCCGACGCCGCGGACTTGTTTCAGGAAACCTGGCTGCGCGCGTATCGCGCCTATCCGCGCCTTGAGCCGGAAAGCCAAATCAGGCCTTGGTTGTACACGATCGCCGTCAACCTATGTCGTAATCGGGCGCGTGACGGCGCGCGCCGAGGGCGCGTGATCGTCGCCGTTGAGAAGAAAAATTCGGAACCGGATAGGATCGGCAAAGCTCATCGTGGATTTAGTGAAAATGATGGTTACGCGGCTGTGCGCATTCGCGAGCTGATCGCTGCGCTCCCGCCGAAACAACGCGAAGCGCTGTATCTGCGCTGCTTCGCCGGTCTGGACTACGCGGGAATAGCGGCCGCGATGGACTGCTCGGAACAAGGCGCGCGGGCTAATGTTTCCCAGGCGATAAGAAAAATTAAATCAATGTGGTGATGTTTATGAAAATCGAAAAACTTATCGGGTCAATTGGCAGCGAATTCGAAGAACATGGCATCGACGCCTTGTTGCGTCGTTCCCGCAGTCGGGTCGATCATGCGCTAAAACACGTTCGGCGCCCGGACGCGGCGGTGGGCGTTTTAAAATCACCGTTGGGTGACTTGCTCGTGGCCATGACCGGCCGTGGCATCGTGCTCAATCATTACTTGCTTGACGGTGACGACCTCGCGGTTACCATTGCAAAACTTCGATTGGAACTGGATCTCGTCGACGATCGGCGGACGATCAACGAAGTCAGCGAGGAGATCCGCCGTTATCTGGCCGGAGAGGCAAAAGCGCTGCGTCAGAAAGTCGATTTCACCCTGGTGTCCACTGAGTTCCAAAAGAGAGTTTTGCATAAGCTCCAGGAAGTCCCGCGCGGCGCTGTGGTCAGCTACCAAGCTTTGGGCGTCGCAGCCGGAGCGCCCAAAGGAGCGCGGGCCGTCGGCAATGCCATGCACAACAATCCGGTGCCAATCTATGTTCCCTGTCACCGGGTGATCGCCTCGGGCGGCAGGATCGGTGGTTATGGCGGCGGCATCCCGCGTAAGTTGCAACTGCTGCGGAGTGAAGGATTTGCCCTGGCGGATGCGGCCGTGCGCCTTCCCGACAACGTCATTTGGGGGCACAAGGGCACCAAAATTTATTGTCGAGGCACTTGCCGGACCGCCGCCCGCGTGGACGGGGCGCGCATCTTGTTTTTCGCCGATGCTAGAGAGGCGAGGCAAGCAGGCATGCGCCCGTGCAAAATTTGTCTGCCGGATTAGAGATTACCTTTGAGACTGCAACGCGCAGGAAGAGTGAAGCGTTCCAAGACAGGTGACTCGGGTGGCATCGAGATCACTCTGCCGTTCAAATCACCTTACGACTGGCCGACGATCATTGGATTTTACCAGACCCATCCGATTCCCGGGCTGGAACGGGTCACAACAAATTCATTCGAGCGCGTGTTTCACATCGACGGCAAAACGGGAATTGTTCGAATAGAAACCATGGTCGGCGTGCCGCAGCTCAAAGTTCGGATCGCACCTGACGTCGCCGAGATAAGATTAGAGGTATTGAGGCGAATAAGAAAAATGTTCGATTTGGACTGTGATCCCATGTTGGTTGAGAAAAGCTTTAGGCGAATTCCTCTGCTCGCATCTCTTTGCCACCGCTATCCCGGTTTACGACTGGCGCGGGGATGGGATCCGTTCGAAACGGCAATCTGTTCGATCCTCGGGCAATTGGTTTCAGCCCAGCAAAGGGCCAATCTTGTCGGCCAACTCGTGCACAACTATGGATTGGAAATCGCGCATCCATCGTCGGGAGAAAACACGCGGCTGTTTCCCGAAGCCGAGGTTTTGGCGCAGGCCGATCTGAGCGCGGTTAGAACCACGATCGCGCGCCGGGAGGCGATACGCGACTTCAGCCGGCGCGTGCTGAGCGGCGCTATCTCTCTTTTCGAAGGTCAAGATCGCGCAGCGTTTCGCAAGGCGCTGCTCGAAACAAAAGGTCTCGGCCCCTGGTCGGCCGAGTATATCAGCCTTCGAGCCATCGGTGACACGGATGCGTTTCCCAAGACGGATTTGATTCTTAAGCGCGCTCTATTGCTTCATCCTGATTTGGATCTGGAACTGATCAAGCCTTGGCGATCCTACGCGGCGACTTACCTGTGGAAGGAATTCACTCAAAGTCTGTCCAAACGCAAAAAGGAAAATAACGATGACGCTATTTTACAAAGAGATCGAATCCCCCGTCGGCAAGCTTAAACTGGTCGCAAACGCCGACGCTTTGGTCGCGGTGCTCTGGGAACGCGAGCCGCCGAACCGAGTAAAGCTTGATACTGCGAGGTTGTATCCTCAGCAGCCAATTTTGCTGGAGACCGAGCGCCAACTTACGGAATATTTCTCCGGCGCAAGAACCGAGTTCGATCTTCCGCTTCAGCCCGACGGTAGCGAGTTTCAGAAGAAAGTCTGGCAGGCCTTGAGAGAGATACCGTTCGGTCAAACCAGGAGCTATCTCGAGCTGGCAAAAGCGCTTGGCTCATCCAAGGCTGCTCGCGCCGTTGGCGCGGCCAACGGCAAGAATCCTTTGTCCATCATCGTGCCATGTCATCGGGTCGTCGGCGCGGACGGATCGCTTACCGGCTTCGCCGGCGGGATCGCGACGAAAGCCGCGCTGCTGGCTCTCGAAACCCGTGCCACCCTGCCGATGAATAGCTGAGAGAAACTTTCGATGAGAATTCCATCGACAATCGGTGAGCGCGACATCGATTGGGAACATTCGCGGTCCCAGCTCGACGAACGCGGATTTGTCTTGATCCCTGGCGTGCTCACGAAGAATGTCTGCAATGAGATAGCCGGCTATTACGCCGAGGATCATCGCTTCCGCTCGCGCATCGAGATGGCGCGCTATTCGTTCGGTCGTGGCGAGTATAAGTATTTCACTCATCCGTTGCCCGAGATCGTGCAACAGCTGAGAGCCTCGATCTATCCGCAGCTGGCGCCGCTTGCCAATCAATGGAGCGAACGGCTAGGCGGTAAAACGCCCCGCTTTCCCGAAAAGCTTACGGACTTCCTTGAGCGATGTCATCGCGCCGGCCAAAAGCGCGCAACGCCCTTGCTGCTCAAATATGGCGCCGGTGATTTTAACTGCCTGCATCAGGATTTATACGGCGAATCGTGTTTCCGTTTCAAGTCACCTGTTTCTTGAGTCAGCACGCCAAGGATTTTGATGGCGGCGAATTCGTCCTCGCCGAGCAACAGCCACGCCGGCAATCTCGCGTTGAAGTGCTCACGCCAGAGCAGGGCGATGCGGTCATCTTTGCAGTTCATCATCGACCCGTGCGCGGCGCGCGCGGCTACTACCGAGCCAACCTTCGTCACGGTGTCAGCACCGTTCACTCGGGCGAGCGCTACACACTGGGAATTATTTTCCACGACGCCAAGTAGGACGACCGAGAGCAGGCCGATTTGGGCTTTCGTGCACTCAGTGCAAAATTTCGCCCAAATTCATTTGGTCCCTCCCACTAGAGTTCGTCATATAAAGAACTAAACTAGCAGCTGGAAGCGAGGTTGACTTATGAGTGCGATTCTCGCCAAGGTTCAAGGGTCGCTTTACCGGGCGACTGTCATCGTCAACTCGAGATACCGCGACGATGTGCTCAGTCTCCAGGCAATGAGTTTGACCTACTCCACGTTGCTATCGTTAGTTCCCTTCCTTGCCGTGATGTTCTCGGTGCTAAAGTCCTTCGGAGTGCAGAATGGTCTGGAGCCCTTTCTCGCGCAGCTGCTGCAACCGCTTGGTGCAGAAGCATCAGCGGTGACCATCAAGATCATGGGCTTTGTTGACAATCTCCGCGTCGGCATCTTGGGTGCAGCGGGCATGGCCATGTTGTTTTATACCGTGGTCACGCTGGTGGCCAAGATCGAGGACGCGCTTAACCGGATCTGGCGCTTACCGCGGTCGCGCACGTGGGGCCAAAGGATTACGGCTTATCTGAGTGTGGTCTTGGTAGGACCGGTCATGGTTTTTACCGCTTTAACTCTCATCGCCTCGGCGCAAAGTTATTGGTTGGTGGAGCGCCTCGTTCAAATCGGCTTCGTGAGTTACATTTTTACACTGACGACCAGCGTCATGCCTTTTGTCCTGTTTTGCGCCACGTTCGCGTTTCTCTACAAATTGATTCCCTACACCCGCGTGCGGCTTAGTTCGGCGCTGATCGGCGGAGCCGCCGCGGGTATTCTGTGGCAGCTCGTCGGTACGGCATTCGCCGCCTTCGTTGCCAACTCTGCCCGCTACGCCGCCATTTACTCGAGCTTCGCGATCATCATTGTCTTTCTTATTTGGGTTTATGTCGGCTGGCTAATTTTCCTGGTCGGCGCTGAAGTCGCCTATTTTCATCAACACCCTTCCGCCTTCATCCGCGATGCACTGCCCGGCGCCAAGGGGCATCGATTCCAGGAATGGTTGGCCCTTTCGGCGCTCGTCGAGATTACCCAACGCCATCTTTCTCAAGCGCCGCCCTGGCAACCCACCGAGCTTGCCGCTTATCTCGGCGTGCCGAGCCTGGACAATCTGTTTGACGAATATGTCAGAGCGGGAATTTTGCTCAGATCCGCTGAGCCTGAAGGTGTCGCGTTGGCGCGGCCACCGGAAACTGTGGGTATCAAAGAGGTTCTGGATATCGTGGCTATCGCGGACGATGCCGCCGCGCCAGCGATCGATCAAGCCGGTCGCGCCAACCAAATCCTGCTGCAGCGTGATCACGCTGTGCGAAAAGCCCTGGAGGGGACCAATCTAAGATCCTTGATCGAGGAAGATTCAACAACAATCGTCAGGCTTCCCCAGTCTGAATCAAGGCCTGCGCCGCATTAGGAAACAGTTACGGATTTTAGTAGTGGGTCATTTTGTCAGGCTATCGGCCGCGAAGAAGAATTTAAATTCTCACCACGCGACCGATCGCAACTGTCAAAATGAGCCCACTACAGGCAGGACGTTCATGCGCCACCTCAACCGCTTAACCGGTTTAGGATTTCTTCGATTTGAAAGGTTCCTTCAGTACGACTTTCACACCGGCGATGGTGCCGGTTACCGCCTTACGCACTTGTTGCGCGGCTTTTGAACTGATCTTTTCAGCCGCATTCAGCGCGCCCGTGGCCGCCGCTGATGCCGCTTCCGTAGTATCCAAACTGATCTCTTTCGCCCCCTCGATGGCGCCCTGCACCGCGCCCTTGGCGGCTTTCGCGATATCACCGGCAACGTCCGACGTACCTTTAACGAGATGGCTGCTGGTCTCGGCTTATCGCCTGCAATGCCTCTTTGCCGCTGGCTTTGGTTCCCTGCAAGACTCCGAGGACGGCTCCCTTGGCACCGGAACCGACGTCACCGCCAACGTCGACGACCGCTTGAATGGCAGAGCGAATCACGCCGGAAGAGGCCGCAAACAGTGACCCCCCAGCCTTGCCGGTGCCGGAAATAACTTCGCTGGTTGATTTGAGGATGCCAGTTGCTGCCGCAGCGGTTGCCTCTGTCGCATTCAGACCGACTTCTTTTGCGCCTGTAATCGCTCCTTGCATGGCGCCTTTTGCCGCGTTTCCAAGATCACCGGCCACTGCCGATGTTTCTTTGATCACGCTGCTGGTTGCGGCCTTTATCGCATCTGCCGCTTCCACGCTGGTTTCTTTCGTCCCCCGCAGCGTCCCTAACACGGCGCTCTTCGCCGCCGACCCTACGTCGCCGCCGACATCGGATACTCCACGAATCGCTGCGCGTCCCACGTCCGAAACTGTTTCGATCAACGCCGTCCCCACCGCGCCGGTTCCCTTAATCGTATGAGATAGGGTTCCGCTCACCGTATCCACCACCGCTTTCGCCACATCACCCGTTCCTCTAATCGTTCCGACGACGCCGTTTTTTACCGATTCAAATATGCTACTTTTCTCTTCCATCGGTCTCTCCTTTCTTTCGTTTGAGTAGAAGAAAGACGCAAAAACCTTACAAACTCGGAAGTTAGATGAGGCTCAGGCTGAGGAGCAAGTTTGCGTATGCTAAGATTAATGCTGCGGTCTGCGGTGGGAGGAGATCTCGCGTGCATTGTCTGATTTCTCCTGCAGAAATCATGTCACTGACCAGGGGAATGTCAAGTCGTTGAACTACCTGCTCACAGGCGAAGCATTCGTCACGGTCCATTCAGTCAGGCAAGAGCCATTAAGAGTGACGCTATTCTGATCACTACTAGCTGTCTTTTTTTCTAGGACAAAACATCTGTTCAGCTGCGGAAGCCGGATTGGCGCAGGGACGGCTGCTCTTCTAGCGCTGTTGTAAAATTCGGCGTGAATGTTCAATATGTTGCTGCTGCTGAAACAATTTAGATTGGGATTGCACCACCGGCGGGTAATCCGCCGATGGTTTGTGGGATTTCTACGGCGGGGTCTATCTCCAGCCCGCGCGGCGACTGCGTTGATCTAGGTTATTCGCAATGGCCAGGCAGAAAAAATATCGCGTCCTGATATTTATCGTCGCGTATAACGCTGAACGCACCATCGAACGGGTTCTCGCGCGTATTCCAGCGAGCTTGTCCGAGGAATACGAAGTTGAGATTCTCGCCATCGATGATTCTTCGGCGGATCGCACTTTCGAAATCGGCCAGAAAATCAAAGCGGCAGGTTCTCTGCCTTTTCCACTTCATGTGCTTTTCAATCCGAAAAACCAGGGTTACGGCGGCAATCAGAAGATCGGCTATCACTACGCGATCAAGAATGAGTTCGACTTCGTCGCGCTGCTTCACGGCGACGGTCAGTACGCGCCCGAAGCGCTGCCTGGGTTGCTAATGCCTTTGAGCCGGGGTGAAGCGGATGCGGTATTCGGGTCGCGCCTGCTTAGTCAGGGAGAGGCGCTCAAGGGCGGTATGCCGCTCTACAAGTTTATCGGCAACAGGATTCTTTCTTGGTTTCAAAACCGTTTGCTGCGTACCCAACTGAGCGAGTTTCACTCCGGTTATCGCATCTACTCGGTTGCCGCCCTGGAGAAAGTGCCCTTCGACCGAAACACCAACGATTTTCATTTCGACACGGAAATCATCATCCAGCTGCTCAACGCCGGGCTGCGCATTCGCGAACTGCCGATCCCCACCTATTACGGCGATGAAATTTGCCACGTCAACGGCATCAAATACGCTTGGGATGTCATGACGACGACACTCAAATCGCGGGCGCATGAATTGAGTATTTTTTACGACAGCAAATTTGATTGCGGAGCAGGGCACGACACCAACGCTCATTACGCGCTCAAAATAGGTTACGACAGCCCACACACGGCAACTCTCGAGCTGGTCCCGGCGGGAGCGAAGGTTTTAGACCTCGGCTGCGCGGGAGGCTACATGGGGGCATTGTTGCGGCGGCAGAGCGGTTGCCACGTCACCGGTGTCGATATGTTTCCACTTGGAGCCAACGTTAGCTTAGACAACTTCATCAAGTATGATCTCAACGCCGGTATTCCCGACGTGGACATCGCGGAATATCGCCGTGTCCTGCTTTTGGATGTCATTGAGCACTTGACTGCGCCGGAGGCGTTCCTCGACCAGCTGCGTGACAGCATGAAATACTGCACGGATACGAAAGTGATCATCAGCACACCCAACGTGGGTTTTTTAATTATTCGTCTGATGCTGTTACTTGGCCAATTCAATTATGGCAAACGCGGCATTCTCGACGTCACGCATAAACGGCTGTTCACATTATCCTCATTGCGCCGGCTGCTCGAACAGCGCGGCTTTCAGGTTATCCAGTCGCGAGGCATTCCCGCTCCCTTCCCTGTGGCGTTGGGAGATAATCGGTTCAGTCGCTTTCTGCTGGCCGTAAACGGCGCATGTCTGCGGCTGCTTCCCTCGCTTTTCTCTTACCAAGTGCTGGTGGTCGTTGAACCCAAACCTTCGTTGGAGCTGCTGCTGCAACACGCCGTCGACGAATCCTCTGCTCGCGCCGATGCGATGGCGGCGGGTGCCCGCTGAATTATCTCGGATTCTTTCGATCTTACATCTTCGACCGCTATCCTCGACCTGCCGATCCTCCATCCTCGAACCCTGTCATTTTCACAGCTGCCAATCGCAACGCTTACAAGTGCCACTCAAGATTTCGCGACGAAGCCGGCGGCCTTGATGCCTTCGATGGCGCAGGCTTCGTCTTCGTCAGCGGTGCCGCCGCTGACGCCGACGGCGCCGATAATGTCAGCGCCGTCCATGATCAGCACACCGCCGGCCACCGGCACGACTTTGCCTTGCGACATGGTCGACAATGCGCCGAGAAACGCCGGCCGTTCTTTGAGCCGCTCGCTCAGCGAACGGCTCGATTCGCCCATGCCGACCGCGCCCCAAGCTTTGCCTATGGCGATGTCCGGGCGCAGGATGCTGGCGGCGTCTTCGCGCTTGAGCACTTTTAGATGGCCGCCGTCGTCCAGTACGGCGACGCACATCGGGCGATACTTGGCATCACGCGCCTTGGCGAGAGTTTTGTCAGCGATCACGTTGGCTTTGTCTAACGTCAATTTCATTTGCTAACCTCCAATATTTCCCAGCGGAGTGAATGTTAATCACGCAGCGGCGCGAAGATGTCGTCCAGCGCCGGTTGAAACGGAATGTAGCCTTGATCCTTGGCGTACGCGAGGAACTTTTCCAAAATCTTTCGGTTCGGTTCGAGTCCATGCACCCAGGGAGTTTCGCCGAAACGTTTTGCTTCCTCTTCCAAAAAGAGCACGGCAGTGGGAAAGGAAAAACGTTTGGGATACTCGTAAGCGATCCGGCATTGGCGATCCGCTTCATTAAATGCATCGACGAGCTGGTGGCAGAGCCAGGGATATTGGGCGAGCAGCTGCTGGTGTACGACCATCGTGTGAGTGATCGGGAAAATACCGGTGGCTTGAAAATAGTCATCGATGGCGCCGCGGCAATCGGCAAAGACTCGCCGGATGCGCGGATCGCCGGCGCGAAAGAGCTTGGATACGTTGGGCAAGATCAGGGCGTCGAGGGCACCGTCGAGCAGAAGAGTTTCGAGAGTTTCATCCCTGAGTTGCAAATTGATGTCGGCGGGAATTTGAAATCCCGCGCCTTCCGGTTCGCTGGTGATCCATTCATTGAGCGCATAATCGACGCCGTGGTGTTCTTTGAGCAGGCCGCGCGCCCACAGACCGACCGTGATGCGGTATTGCTGGATGCCGATCCGTTTGCCTTGCAAATCTTCCAGCCGATTGATGGCCGACGGCTCGCGGCAGAATAAGTACGGCTGAATGAACATGCGCAGCGGAAAAATCGGCAGCGCAATCAACGGCTCGCCGCGCAGTCGCGCCATGACGTACCAGGAAAGCGACATTTCGGCGATGTCGAACTGTTCGTAAACTGGTTTGTAGCAGGCATCGCCTTGCATCGGCGGCGGGCAGACGTTGAGCGGGGCGCCGTCGATGGTCACTGCGCCCGAGAACAGTGGATGGGTTCGGTCGTAGTGCGTCATCATCAAGCTGAGATCAGGTTTGTTCATCGTGTACCAGCCTTATCGATTAGTTGAAACTCGCTTCTCTTCGCCGAAGAAAATCTCCCTTGATCCCCCCTTTTTCGCCCATCCATGCGCCGAGCAATTTACCCCTCTTTAACAAAGAGGGGATAGGGGAGATTTTTTTCTCTGATTTGCCAAAGACCTTTATTATTTCACGCTTAGCGTTCGCGTGAGAAAGTCGTCGACGAAAAACTTTTCACCGACACCTGGAGCGTCTAAGTTCACGTTGAGCTTCGCCGCGCTGACCAACGCTTGAATGTTTTTCTTTGCCAGAGCGATGGAGAAGCTATCGAGCGTATAGTCCAAAGATTTGCGCAAGACGTTGACGTTTGCGTTGGGATCTTTTTTTGCCGCCGCGGCGATGACTTTGTCTTTGCTGGTCTGGATCACGTTCATGGCATTACGCAACGCGCGCAAGAACGCCACGACTTCGGTGGGATTACTCTTCAGCTTCTGCCGATACGTGACCACGACCATGAAGGGAAATTCCGGCAGCGCTTTGCCGGTTTCCAGGAGCAGGGGAAAGCCGCGTTCGTCCATGACGACTTTTTCGTTGGCGGAAAAGGCGCCGGCGTGAATGACGCCGGATTCCAACGCATTGACGCGCGCCGGGCTGTTGCCGGCGTAGAGCACGGAATAATCCCGGTCGCGCACGAGACCTTTGCGCGCCAGCGCTTCGACGGTGGCGAATTCGGTGACTCCGCCGGCGCCGGTGACGCCGACCACTTTGCCTTTCAAATCGGCAAGCTTAGTTACGTTTTTTGCGCCGACGAGCACCTGGTCGATGTAAGCGGTGTGGCCGCCGACGATAACGACTTCGGCCCCACGCGCGATACTGGTCACCGCGGTGACGCCGGCCATGATCGCGTAATCGGCTTCGCCGCTGAGCAATGCCGCCATGACCACTGGTCCGCCGCGCACGTAAACCGGCCGAACATCCAAACCTTCGGCGGCGAAGATGCCGAAATCCCGCGCTGTGCTGACAGGAAGTGAAGTGTTCCAGGATGGCGATGGATAGGCAACTGTAATGGTTTTGGCATGGACGGTGGAGTTGACCTGAAGTGCCACGCCGGTCAATAGAACTACAACGACGATTTGAAAAAGACTTTTCATTTGCCTTTTTGTCGAATGATCTCGAGTGAGTTTAATTTGCCTCAATCGTCATTCCGGGCGAGCTGGCGAGAGCTAGCTCGACCCGGAATCCAGGCGGAGAGGGATCTGGATTCCCGCGTGCGCGGGAAAGACGGATACGGAGCCATGATTTGTTGAGTATGTTTTGTGACCACGCGTTCAATCGTTCGCACTTGAATGCAGCGCTGCCAGCCGTTCCGTGCGTTGCCATTGCTTGAGCGGATTGCCGGCCTCGAGACTTTGCAACTCGCGCTCCCAGATTTTTCTGATCAGGATCAGCGCCCGGTCGGAGCGGCCGAGCATTTCCTTCTTTCTGAGATCGAGCGGCCCTTGGCCGACTTGGGTGGCGTAGTCTTGAATCCAGACGATGTTGGATCGCTCCGGCCCGTCGATATCCTGAATGCGCAGATCGCCGCGCAAAACGGCTTCGCCGATTTCTTTGGGCGAGCGCCCGAGCTTGCCGTCGCGGGCTTTGTGGCGGTTTTTATATGCTTCGCCTTCGTCGCCTTCGGTAATATGGGTCACGTCGAGCTGAAAGCTACAGTGATTGTCGTCGTCGACGGGCACGCGCCACGCCAAGTGATCGCGGTCGCGCTCTCTGAAGCAAAGAATATTCGGCAAACCATGCTGTGTGATGTAGAGCCTGCCGCTGGGAAAGCGCGATTGTAAAATCACGCCCCACTCGCTCTCCTCGACGCTGATGTCGGGAATTTCCGGCGGCCGATTCATGTAGAATTCCGATTCGCGATGAGTGAACGGAATATGGATCGGATCGTTTTCTAAATTGTTGACGTAATTGCACGGGCGCACATAGGTTTCCGCCCATAGATTATCTTTCTCGAAATCGGGATAACGCGGTAGCGGCGGCGGCGCGCCTTCACCGAAGTAGACGAAGATTAGGCCGAGGTATTCTTCCGTCGGGCAGCTGCGGATGCGCATTTTCTCGGCGAAAGATTCTTTTTCCGCGGGCTGTTCGACGCACTGGCCGGTTTGATCGAACTTCCAACCGTGAAAGCGGCAGCGAATCGAGTCGTCCTCGATCCAGCCGATAGACAGTTGCGCTTGGCGGTGCGGGCAACGAAAGTCGACGACGTGCGGTTTGCCACCGTCGCCGCGATAGAGGGTGAACTGCTCGCCCATGATCTTGATCGGCTTGGCCCAGCCCGGTTTTAAGTCTTGGGCGCGGTACACCGGATGCCAAAACTTTCGCATGTAGCGGCCCGCCAGCGTGTCGGGTCCGGTGTAGTAAAAGTCCATGAAGTTAACCATGAGTGAGTTCTCCTAGTTTTATGCGAAGATAGTTTTCACCACGAAGGCACGAAGCACACGAAGGTTTCGGAAATAATTTGTCCGACCTTCGTGCTCTTCGTGTCCTTCGTGGTGAATAGTCTTTTTCACTCTACTTCGCTTTGATGCCGAGCATGCGCTGGGCGTCGCGCAGCGCGCTGGCGTCGGCGACTTCAGCGATCGCTACCGGCCGAGTCAGTTTGATGGCGTTTTTGGCATCGTCGATTACCAGCTTCATGCCATCGTCGGGCATGGTGCCGTCGGGACTGAACAGCTGCCAGGTGGAATCGTACGCTGCCGCCGCATCTTCGCGCTGCGATTTGCCCCAGTCGGCCAGGATGTTAATCGCTTCCTGGCGGTTGTCGCGCACGAAGCGATTGGCTCGAATGAACGCTTTGATCACTTGGACGACTTCCTGCGGTTTTTCTTTGAGTTTTTTACTGCTGGTGCCGAGACCGATGTGCGGAAATTTAAAAAAATCGTTGGCCCGGGCCAGCACGGTGAGGCCGAGCTTGCGCGCTTGAGAATCAGCCGGCGGAGCGATGATCGCGGCGTCGACCAAGCCTTCTTTGAGTGCGGCGAAGCGCGCGGCATCGGAACCGAACGCGATCAGTTTGGTTTCTTTGTCGGGCTCGATACCGGAACGTTCCAGCATCAAGCGCGCGACCACGTCGTTGGAACTGCCGAACACGCCGATACCCACGGTTTTGCCTTTGAGCGCTTTTAAATTCGTTAGCTCGGGCCGCGCGATGAATGCGTAGGGCGGGCTGTCGATGAGCACGGCGATGACTTTGAGCGGTATGCCGCGCATGGCGGCGCGAATGACCGAGGCGAAGATCATGGTGTAGTCGCACTCGCCGGCGATCAGCGCTGACATCGCCACGTTGGCGTTCATGCGGATGATCTCGACGTCCAGACCTTCCTCTTTGAAAATGCCCTTTTTCGCCGCCACGCCGGCGGCGAGATAGCTCATGTTGTAATTTGTCACCGACACCCGCACTTTGTCAGCGGCGTTGGCGATGCTGGCGAATCCTAGCGCGGTAAAAACTAAGATGGCTATGGGGCTATTTCGTGAAGCCATACTCGGGCCACTTGGCTTTGGCTCTGTCGATGAATTCCGCGGGCACGCGCGCGCGCGGTGGATAGGTATGTTTGCGCGTGGCGTCGATCAGAATCTTGCTGCCGGTGCGCCGGCGCGGGTCATGTTGAGGAATGTCCGCGGCCGCCGTCGACGGATCGACGCCGGACGGTACGACGCCGTCCACCATGAACGTATCGCGCGCGGGTTGGGCGTGAAAACTCATCGCCCATTCGACTTGAAAGGGATTGTGCACGTCGACGTCGTCGTCGACGACGACGGTGAATTTGCCTTCTTTGTTCATTAGCGACCAGGCGCCCCAGGCGACTTCTTTGACTTGCTCCGGATATTCCTTCTTGATCGAGATCACCAGCACGCAACTGGCGCCGCCGCTTTCGGTGAAATGAACCGCGCGCACCGGTAGGCCGAGCACCTCGCGGAGATGATGATAAACGGCAGCGGACCGGCTGATGCTGCGAATGCAGCTCGACTCGCTCGGCGGCATTTGACTCAAGAAACTATGATAGACGGGCATGCGCCGCCGGGTGATGCAGGTGAGCTCGACGACGGGTTGTTGACCGCCGGAACTCATGTAACCCGAAAATTCTCCGAACGGTCCTTCTTGCTCGCGATAACCGGCGCGGATAATTCCTTCCAGGACAATCTCGGCGTTGGCCGGCACTTCGAGATCGACGGTCTCGCAACGGACCAACGGCACGGCTTCGCCGCGCAGGCCGCCGGCGACGGCGAGCTCATCGGTGCCATAGGGGAATTTGCTGATCGAACTGAGCACAATGGTTGGATCGACGCCGATGGCGATTGCTACCGGCATGTCCTTTTTCATCGCTTCATATTGGCGAATGTGTTTCGCCGCGTGCTGCGCGGCGCCGACGTATAAGCCGAGCCGGTTGGCGCCCTTTAACTGAAGCCGGTACGTGCCGACATTGCGCCGGCCGGTTTCGGCATCCTTGGTGATAATTACGGGCGCGGTGATATAAGGCCCGGGATCTTGGCCTGGTGTCCACACTACTTGAGGTAAACTGCCGAGGTCGATTTCCGAGCCGCGCAGGATTATTTCCTTGCACAGTCCGCTGGGCGCGGTGACCGGATCGATGGGATGACGCTGCCCGCGTTCCCACACTTCGGCAATGCGATCCACCGTCGTCGACAGCGCCAGCGCGTAGATTTCCGGCGAGCCGCCGATCACGCCAATCACCAGGGGAAACTCGCTGACGCCGACCTGGCGAAACCCTAACGCCGGGCGCGCGTTCCAGCCGTAGCGGTCGAACACTTGCCGTGTGATCGCGGTCACTTCCCAAGCCGGATCGACACGCTGCTCGATCCAGTGGAGCTTGCCGGCGGACTCCAATCGGGTCAAATACTCTTGTAGATCGTTGTAAGCCATCAATTCACAATACCTAATCCGGACTTTGCATTCGGTCGCCGTCCGAGTGTAAGAGCTTAGTTACGTTCATTGGCTGAATTATCTTCTGCTGTCGTGACTGTCAAGTTACTCGAAGCGGAGGTTTTGATGGGTTTAAAAGCTAATGGCTATATTCTAAAGAATCGCGATGGAACTATTCAGGTGCTCGTCAATTGGGCCAAATCCAAACCGGAGTTCGCCGAAGCCGGCTACGATTCCGCTGTCAGCGCGTTCAGCGCCGACGGCAGTATTCCCGAAGACGGCATGCGCGTGGTGCTGGAAGGTCTCCGCAAGTCGATGAAATGGCGCGGCCAATTGCGCTTGCAGAAGTTGCCGACATCGCGCCGCTGCTCGAGGCGCAGCGCGAGTTGGGATTGAGGAAGTAGAAATTTTGAAACAGTCGATGGATTTCGAATATAGTTGGCAGCAGGAGAGCGGCGATGATGACTGGCGATAAATATTTTGCCGAGGCGATGAAGGCGTACAGCGTCACCCATTTGTTTTTTGTCCCGACCATCATGATCCCGGCGATGGCGGAAATGGAAGATAGCGAGATCACGCGCGTCACCTGCCATGACGAGAAAGCCGCCGCGTACATGGCTGACGGCTACGCGCGTGCGTCGCACCGGCCGGGCATTTGCCTGGCGCAAAACGTCGGCTCCATGAATCTCGCCGCCGGTCTGCGCGACGGGCGCATGTCCGGCTCGCCGATCATCGCAATCACCGGCGGCGCCGATACCGCGTCACGTTACCGCCATGTTTACCAGGAGGTCGAGGATTTTTCCGTGTTCGAACCGGTGACCAAGATGAGCGTCGAAGTCGATCATGTGCGCCTGTTGCCTAACCTATTGCGCCAGGCCTTTCGCGCTGCCACTACCGGCGCGCCGGGTCCGGTGCATGTGCGCATGCGCGGGCGCCACGGCAACGTGCTCGAAGAAGAAAGCGATCTTGATCTGATTTTCGAAACGCAGTTTTCCCGCTATCCCGCGTTTCGACCCCAAGCCGATCTAGCGGATATCAACGCCGCAATCCAAACATTGCTCCAAGCCGAGCGGCCGGTCATTATCGCCGGCGGCGGCGTAATTCGCTCCCAAGCAGAAGCCGAAGTTGTGACGCTGGCTGAAAAATTGTCGTTGCCGGTGGTAACTTCGCTCCATGGCAAAGCGGCGATTGCCGAAAACCATCCTCTCAGCGCCGGCGTGTGCGGCACCTACTCGCGATGGTGCGCCAATCGTGCCGTCGCGCAAGCGGACCTGGTCTTTTTCATCGGCAGCCACACCGGCAGCCAGGTGACGCACAATTGGCGTATTCCCAAACCCGGCACGCCAGTCATTCAACTCGATATCGATCCGGAAGAGATCGGTCGCAGCTATCCCGCGCTCGTCGGCCTGGTCGGCGACGCACAAGCGACGCTGGGGCGCATGAACGAACTCATCAAAGAGCCGGTGGCGCGCTCGAACTGGATCGAAGCCGTGCAGCGCTTGAAGAGCGAGTGGCGCGAAGAAGTGAAGGCGGCGTGGAACTCGGATCAAACACCGATCCGTCCCGAGCGCATTTGCCGGGAGATTTCCGATTTTCTTCCAGCCGATGCCGTGCTCGTCGGCGACACCGGTCAAGCGGCGTATTGGACCGGCACGATGGTCGAGCTCAAGCATGCGACGCAAAGCTATATTCGCTGTGCCGGCTCGCTGGGTTGGGCGTTCCCGGCGTCGCTCGGCGTTAAGTGCGCGCTGCCCGACCGGCCGGTGCTTTGTTTCACCGGCGACGGCGGTTTTTACTATCACATCTCCGAATTAGAAACCGCCGCGCGCTTTGGCATCAACACGGTCGTACTGGTCAATAACAATCATTCGCTGGGGCAAGAACAGCGCCTATTCAACGCCGCCTACGGCGGCACCCAGCGAGGGCGGGCGCACAGCATGTGGATGTTCAAGGAAACCAACTTCGCGAAAGTCGCCGAAGGCATGGGCTGCCTCGGCATCCGCGTCGAGAAAGCCAGCGATCTACGCGCCGCGTTAGAACAAGCCTTCGCCGCCAATCGCCCCGTCGTTATCGATGTCGTCAGCGATTACAAAGTGCTTCACCCGCGCGCTTGGGCGGAGTAGATTTTGAATCGCCTATTTTTCGAATACACCGCAGCTATTTGACTTGCCCGGATTGCGTCGTTGAAAGTGAAGTAGCGAGCGCGATCCTGCAGTAGTGAAGACACCAGACGCTGGGGCCGCAAAGTCAATTTGCTCGGTTGGCAAGCCGTTTCAATGGCTACCAAGGATCGCACGCTTGGCAGCGACGTCGCTTGCCTCTCAGAGGCAGAGGTCCATTGTCTTCACTACGGAAGGATCGCGTCTCCCTCGGCGCACATATTCACTTCAGCTGGGATTCCGGGCGTAAGTTCTCAATCGCACTTTACGCCGAGGATTTTGCCCAACTCCTTTATGCACGTGATCATGGCTTGGTCGGATTGACGTTGGGCGCGCAGTGTCGGGTAGAAAGTCTTGGACAGCTGATAGTAGAGGTTTTGAACCATCCATAAATTAACCGAAAACGGCAAGTCGGGGATCAGACTCACGGCGTCGTGCAATTTTTCCAGCGCCACCACGTCCGGAGTGGCGCCGAGTTGTCGGGCGAGCCGTTCGAGATTTTTTCGAAAGGCAAATTCCAACGTGGTTATGTCCAGTGCCGTTCCTTCCAGCTTGACGGCTTGGACCAGATCTCTCACCCGCTCTTGATTGACTTGTTCTCCTTCAAGGGCGCGGCGCAGATCTTTGTTGACGATGAATTCGGCGGCGTTCTGAAATTCTTTTGGCAACGGAATGCGAATACTCTTGAGAAAGCGTAGCAGCGGCGCGCGCTGTTCATAGATTTGCCGATAAAGAATTTCCGTTTCGCTTACCGCGGAGGCCAGTATCCATTCTAACAATTGACGCTGCTCGTCGCGAAAAAGCGAGCGTAAAGAGTAGTTCGAGACGCCGAAACGGCGGTCCATGAGGCGAATGACTTCCGGGAAGTCGGCGCGAGAAAAAGGCTCGGCGAGCTCGCCCGCGAGATAGGCCTCGACTTCCTCGCCGAGAAACGGCCGCACGCCGCCATTGACGTTATGATCGCCCATGTGAAGCGCGCCAAAAACCAGCTCGTTCGACTCCGTGGTAATTTCCGAGACGAGATTGATTCGGCCGACCGCCAGCTTGGCTTTGCCGGCCGTGAAGGCTTGAAACGCCTTTTGCTCGGCCCGATAGCAATAAACTTTCGCTTGCGCGGGATAGCCGGCGAATAGCGAACTCACCGCGTAGTGCGCGCCGACGCGCTCCCAGTCCACCCGCGCCGGACGGACCATCGTCTCATAAATATTCCGGCCATTGCCGTGTTCGGCGAGGTTGCTCTCGGCGCGCGCCAGTCGTTCGACAAATTGCTCTTCAAAAGAATCGCCGAAGAGTTCTTCGGCGAGCTGTACAGCGCGGGCGGCGAACTGAATCACTTGCACGGTTTCGATGCCGGATAAATCGTCGAAGAACCAACCACAGCTGGTGTACATGAGCAGCGCTTGGCGTTGCAGTTCGAGAAGCTTGAGCCCGGTGGCTTGCTCGCTGGCGGTCAGCGGGTGGGTCGCCTGGCGGGCAAAAAACTTCTCGAGGTTTTCCGCCGATCGATCCAGGATCACGTCGATATAAGCATCGCGCGCCGCCCAAGGATTCTTGAAGAGCGCGCCGGCGACTTTTTCCCAGGGCGGCGCGACTTCATCGCGCAGACGATCCAGGGCATCCCGCAGCGGCGTACGCCAGGCTTGATTCCAACCTGGATGGCCGCCGGAGTTGCAGCCGCAGTCGCTCCACCAGCGGTCGATGCCGTGGGCGCAGCTCCAGGAACTTTTCTCGACGATCTCGACTTCGTGGGTCGGCGGATGCTTCGCCAAAAACTCGCCGTAGTTGGTCAGCCGCGCGAGTTGCTTGGCTTCGATCTGTTCGAGGGCGTAGGCGAGCGCCATGTCGCCGAAGCGATGGTGATGGCCGTAGCTCTCGCCGTCGGTGGCGATGTGCATGAGTTGCGGCCAGGTACGCTCGGCGGCAAAGCCGCCGAGCAATTTGCCGATGAACTGTTCGCCGTGGGTGAGCAAGCCTTCAAAGGCGACGGCGCGGGCGATCGGTCCGTCGTAAAAAAATAGCGCGATGGTTTTACCCGACGGTAGAGTTTGGCGATAGGCGCGGCTTGGATCGATGGTTGCGCCGTCGATTTCCGTCCAATTATTTTCGCCGATCTTGCCAAAGCGCGCGGCCTGATGTGGCGCCAGGATGGTGAAACGTATGCCGTCGCTCGCAAGCAGTTCGAGGGTTTCCAAATCCACCGCAGTTTCGGCCAGCCACATGCCCTCCGGTGGGCGCTTAAAGCGCTGCTCAAAGTCGCGGATGCCCCAGCGAATCTGTGTCACCCGGTCGCGCCGCGAGGCCAGCGGCATGATGACGTGATTGTAAACCTGCGCCAGCGCGGAGCCGTGGCCGGAAAATTTTTCTTGACTCTCTCGGTCGGCGTCGAGAATCGCCTGGTAAACCACCGGCGCTTTGGCCTCGAGCCACGACAATAAGGTTGGGCCGAAATTAAAACTGATCTTTGAATAGTTATTGATCAGCTTGATGATTCGGTTCTCGCCATCCAAGATGCGCGCCACGGCATTGGGCGCGTAGCATTCGTGGGTGATGCGCTCGTTCCAGTCGTGATACGGATAGGCCGAGTCTTGCAACTCAATGGCTTCGAGCCAAGGATTTTCTCGCGGCGGTTGGTAAAAGTGGCCGTGTATGCAGAGGTAGCGTTCCATGACAACGATGGTTCGGTGATTTGAGGTGCGCGGTCGGCGAACTATTCCCGCGCTGCTATGGGCTCTCCATGATCCACGTAGTTTTGCGCGGGCCGCGCCCAAGCACGACGATGCCAGACGGCGAGACGAAGTAGCGTTCGCGGTCTTTCGCCGTGTCGTAACCGATCTCGGTGCCGGAGGGAATCACGTTGGCTTTGTCGATGATCGCGTTGCGGATGCGGCAATTGCGGCCGATCTCGACCCAATCCATGATCACAGAGTTCTCGACCCGACTGAAGCTATGAATGCGCACGTTTCTACCGACGACGCAATTGTGCACATGACTACCGCTGATGATCGTGCCTTCGGCCACGATCGAGTTGACTGCCATGCCTTGACGGTCGGACCAGTCAAAGACGAATTTGGCCGGTGGATCGGCGTAGCCGACCGTACGTAGCGGCCAACTCCGATTGTATAAATTAAACGACGGATCGATGGAGCAGAGATCCATGTTGGCGTCAAAGTACGCTTCGATGGTGCCGAGGTCGCGCCAGTAGCTCGGCTCTTCGCCCTTGGATGGACTGGGCACGCGGTTCTTGCGAAAATCGTAGGCGAAGACTCGACCGCTTTTGACCATTGCCGGGAGAATGTCGCGGCCAAAATCATGCTTACTCGCTGGATTGGCGGCATCGCGATTGAGCGTTTCGATGAGCACTTCATTGTTGAAAAGATAGTTGCCCATGGACACCAGCGCTAAGCTCGGTTCACCGGGAATTGATTTTGGCTCCTTGGGTTTCTCGTCGAAGCCGATAATCCGCCAGTTGTCGTCGATCTCGATCACGCCGAACTGCGGCGCTTCTTCGATCTTGACCGGCAGCGCGGCCACCGTGGCGTCGGCCGCTTGATTTTGGTGGTCGTCGATCATCTGGCGCACGTTCATCCGGTAGATGTGGTCGGCGCCGAACACCGCGACGAGTTTGGGACTGTGGCGTTCGAGTAAATATAGATTCTGATAAATCGAATCGGCGGTGCCTTGATACCAATCGTCGCCGGAGCGCATCTGCGCGGGCACCGGAATGACGAAACGTTCGCCGAGAAAATCGGTCGTGCGCCAGCCGCGATCCAAGTGCTCCAGCAGCGACTGCGCTTTGAACTGAGTGACGACGTAGATCGACAAGATGCCGGAGTTGATGAAATTCGACAGGACAAAATCGATGATACGATAGCGAGCGGCAAAGGGCACGGCGGGCTTGGCCCGATGTTGGGTCAACGGATAAAGCCGCTCGCCGCGTCCGCCGGCCATCACGACACCTAGGATGTACATCATGAGCCTCTTTTTTTGCTCCTCCGGTTAATGCAAAAGTTGCTGGTACAAGTTGCTGTAGGCATGCGCGGAGCGCTCCCAAGAAAAATCCATCGCCATGGCACGGCGCCGCAATCCGGTCCAAGCGTTTTTGTCGTTGTAAGCGGTTAACCCTCGATCGATAGCATCGAGCAGCGCTTGGGGTTCATAATCGTCAAAGACAAAACCCGTGCCGGTGTCGCGCGCGGAATCATAATCTTGAATGGTGTCCCTTAGGCCGCCAACCCCATGAACGATGGGAATCGTGCCGTATTTGAGACTGTACATTTGATTCAAGCCGCACGGCTCGTAGAGTGACGGCATCAAGAATAAATCGGCGCCGGCTTCAATCTGGTGCGCCAGCGGTTCGTCAAAACCGATGCGTACCGCGACCCGACCCGAGTAACGTGCCGCCGCGGCGCGGAAAAACTCTTCGAATCGACGCTCGCCGCTGCCGAGCAAGACAAATTGCACAGGGCGCTCCATCAGACGATCGAAAATGCTCTCCACCAGGTCGAAACCCTTTTGCCCCGTGAGCCGCGAAATCATCGCGATGATCGGCATGCCGGGCTGCTCGGGCAAGTCAAGATTGCCCCGCAGTGACTCTTTGCAGCCGCGCTTGTTGATTAGGCTATGCTCGCCATAGTGGTGTGAGATGAAGGGATCGGTCCAGGGATTCCACTGGCTGTAATCGACGCCGTTCAAAATCCCCACCAAATCGCCGGCGCGCTGGCGCAGGACGCCTTCCAAGCCAAAGCTTTGCGCCGGCGTCATGATCTCTTTAGCGTAGGACGGGCTTACGGTGGTGAGCCGATCGGCGAAGAGCAATGCGCCTTTGAGAAAATTGATGTTGGCGTAGAACTCTAAAAACTGCGGCGTGAAAAAACCATAATCGAGATTCAACAGATGCCAGTCGCCCTGCCAGAAGCGGCCTTGGAAGGCGAGATTGTGAATCGTGAAGACGGTTTTCGCTGCCGCGGTTTCCGGGTAACGCGCCGGTTGAGTCTTGAGGAAGACGACCGTGAGGGCGGCTTGCCAATCGTGGGCGTGGACGATGTCCACGGGAAAAGTCCGAAGAATTTCCAGCGCGGCACGACTAAAGAAGACGAACCGCTCGGCATTGTCGGGATAATCTCCGGCCGGTGTGCCGTAAAGAAATTCCCGGTCAAAGTAGCGATCGGCTCGCACGAAATAGACCGTGACCGCTTTGCCGGCGGTGGATTGTAAAACCGCCGCTGGCTCTTGGCGATGGGAAACCGGCACGGCAAACTTCAATGTCGTTTCCCGACCGGCGAACTCGCCTTGTAGCACCGAGCGATACGCCGGAATAATCAGCAAAACTTCGTGGCCCAAGCGTTCCAGCGCGACCGACAGCGCGCCGAGGACATCGGCTAAGCCGCCGGTCTTGGCGAACGGGCTGGCTTCGGAGGCAATCATGGCGATCTTCATAGCGCGCTGTGAATTTTGCCTGGCTTCAATTTTAAGTAAAGGCTTCGATCAAGGAGTTCTTTTGCACTATGCTTGGTTGGTAAAAAACACCACTGACAGCGGCGGTAATGTTAAGGTCAACGAACAGGGGCGGCCGTGCAGCGGCGTTGCTTCGGCTTCGATGCCGCCGAGATTACCGACGCCGCTGCCGCCATAGCTCGTGGCATCGCTGTTGAGGGCTTCGCGCCAAAAGCCGCGGCGTGGCGCGCCGATGCGATAACCGGCGCGCGGCACCGGCGTGAAGTTACAGACCGCTAGCACCACGGTCGGCGTCGATTTGCCTTTGCGGATCAAGCTCAACACGCTGCCCTCGGCATCGCTGCAATCGATCCACTCAAAACCGGCCGGTTCGCAGTCGAGTTCGTGGAGCGCCGGCTCGGCGCGGTAAAACCAGTTCAAGTCGCTGAGCCAACGCTGTACGCCGGCATGGGACGGGGATTCGAGTAAATCCCAATCGAGACTGCCATCGTGAACCCACTCGCTGCGCTGGGCAAACTCGCCGCCCATGAACAACAGTTTCTTCGCCGGCTGGGCGTACATGTAGCCGTAAAGCGCGCGCAGATTGGCGAACTGCTGCCATCCATCGCCGGACATTTTGCCGAGCAGCGAGCCTTTGCCGTAAACGACTTCGTCGTGCGACAGCGGCAAGACGAAGTTTTCATGAAAGGCGTAAATCATGCGAAAGGTCAAACTATTTTGATGATATCGCCGGTGGATGGCGTCCTTGCGCATATATTCCAACGTGTCGTGCATCCAGCCCATGTCCCACTTGAGACCGAAGCCCAAGCCGCCGACGTGGTTGGGCCGCGACACCATCGGCCAGTCGGTCGATTCTTCCGCGATGGTTTGCACGTCGGGATAGTGTTCGTAGACGGCGCCGTTCAGCCGGCGCAGAAAATCGATGGCGGCGATACTTTCCCGGCCGCCATACGCGTTCGGTATCCAGTCGCCGTCTTTGCGGGCGTAGTCAAGGTAGAGCATCGACGCCACGGCGTCGACGCGGAATCCATCGATATGATACTTGTCGAGCCAGAACAGCGCATTGCTGATCAGAAAACTCTGCACTTCCTTGCGGCCAAAATTAAAAATAAAGCTCTTCCACTCCGGGTGGTAACCTTGGCGCGGGTCGGCGTGCTCGTATAGATGAGTGCCGTCGAAGAAGCCTAGTCCATGCTCGTCGCTGGGGAAATGGGACGGCACCCAGTCAAGGATGACGCCGATGCCGCGCTGATGCAGCACGTCGATCAAGTACATGAAATCCTGCGGCGTGCCAAAATTTCCTGACGGCGCGAAGTAGCCGGTTATTTGATAACCCCACGAGCCGAAAAAGGGATGATCCATCACCGGCATGAATTCGACATGAGTGAAGCCGAGGCGATCGAGATAGTCGGCGAGTTCAGGCGCCAGCTCGCGATAGGATAGCGAGCGGCCGGCGTCGGCGAAATTTCTGCGCCACGAGCCCAAATGCATTTCGTAGATCGACATGGGCTTGTCGAGGCGATTGATTTGGTGGCGCGCGGCCATCCATTGGCGATCATTCCACGCGAAATCCAAGTCCCAGACGATGGACGCGGTCTTCGGCGGGATTTCGTTGAATAGAGAAAACGGATCGGCCTTGTCGACGCGGTAGGCCTGAAAGCGCGACGCGATGTGATACTTGTACAGCGCGCCCTTGCCAACGTCGGGAAAAAAACCTTCCCAAATACCGGTATGCGCTTTGGGTGCTAAACAATGACTGGCTTTGTTCCAACCATTGAACTCGCCGATCACTGAAACCGCCTCGGCATCCGGCGCCCAGACGGCGAAATAAGTTCCCGACACGCCGTTGTCGGTGATGACGTGGGCGCCCAGTTTATCGTACAGACGGAAGTGGCTGCCTTCGTTGAACAGGTAGCTGTCGTGGGCTGTCAGTAGGCTGAAGGATTGAGGCTGCGACATTGAAATATTCTAAACCATCCGGCGCCGTATGTCGCCAATGGTCGTCAAAATGTCACCGAGTGCGTTGTCTCGGCGAATCGCCTCAATGGAGAAACGCGCTTTGCGCTGCCAATTGGGCCGCTCATGCCAGGTGCCGGGAACATTTTGCGGCGTCGGCTCGAGCCAAAGATCTTCGAGGTTGATCAGCAAGAAATCTTCGTCTTGTCCGGCCAGATAGGCGAGCCAACCCCCGAGGATCGCGGTTGCCGATGCATCGCCGTTCAGCAGCGCGCGGGCGCGCAGGAACGATTCAAGTGCGGCGCGCTGGGCGCTGCGGTAGTCCAATTCATTTTTTGCTTGGGCTTCTTCGATGAGGCCCAATTTCACTCGATCGGTGATGTCCCCGGCTTGCCAGAATCCCATGAACGTGGCGGTGTCGTGCGTGTTGAGGCTGGCGATGACGTTGGCGGGAACTTCATCGAGGGCGTGATCGGCGTCTGGGTTCACACCGAACTGGCCGACATGCATGCCGCGGATGTGATGGCGCGTCATCGCTCGATTGACATAGTCGGGAACGGTGCCGAGGTTTTCACCGACGATCTCCACCTGATGGCGCTGGGATTCCAGATTCAAGATTGCGTAGAACTCGGCGGCGCGGTAGTGCACGTAAACGCCGTCGCCGGCGCCAAAGCCCTGCGGCACGCAGAAGGCGCGGTGCAGACCCATCACATGATCGATGCGCAACATACCGGCCAAGCGCATGTGGTGGCGCAACGATTCGATGTAATAACGATAGCCTTGCTTGCGAAGCGCTTCCGGATGAAGCGGCGGAAAGCCCCAGTTCTGGCCTTTGACGAACAGTCCATCGGGCGGCGCGCCGCCGCTCATATCGAAGGCAAATAGCTCGCGTTGGCGCCAGACATCGTAGCCATCGCGATTGACGCCGAGCGGGAAGTCGAGATAAAGCGACGCGCCGCTGGCGTGCGATCGTTGGTGGACCGCGGCAATCTGCTCGTCGCAGAGCCATTGAACGTAGAGATGATAACGTTGGGTGTTCGCGTCATAGTCATCCACCCGCAACTTGCCATCGCGCGGTGCCACCGGCCATAGCAGCCAGCTTTTTCGTTCGCGCTCGGTCCTGGCTCGAAACGCGGCGTAATCCTGAGCGACCGGATGGGTCGCGACGTAGTTCTCGAATCTGATTCTGCGTTCCGACGAACTGCTTAGCAGGTTTTGTGACAGCGCCTCGAGAACTTGGCGCTTGAGCGCCATGACCTCGCGGTATCGAACTAGGGGCGCGGCGCTGAGTTCTTGCAGTTGGGCGGCAAAGTTCGCCGAGAGGATCGATTTTGCCTGCAGTACATTCTTCTAGTTCGGGTATTTGCTCGATGTTGAGAAAAAACTCATTCCAAAACAGCCGGCTCACCGGCGCATACGGGCTGGGATTGAACGGCTCATCCAAAAAGCTCGCTAACATCGGCAAGGTTGCCACCGCGTGGCCGCCGTGTTGCGCGGTGAATTCGCTCAACTGTGCCAGATCAGAGAAGTCGCCGGCGCCCCAGCTCCGCTCGGAATGAAGTGCGTAGAGCGGACAGAAAAGACCCCAACGCTTGGATTGGCCGTAAGCCGGCGTGTAGGCATGCAGCGGCGGGCAAAAAAGATAGGATTCCGCTTCAAGATCGCCGATGCGGAAGAAAAGTCGATGATAACCGAGCGGTATCTGTAGCTGACCGAGCAAGCGGCGGGTTACGTAGCGCGTCGACTCAACGTCGCGACTCACTCTCGCAAACGTGGAATCGTCGCCCAGCTCGCCGTCGAGCACGGCGCCGTCTTCCAAAACGATGTGATAAGACGATGGAGCTTCGGCAAGTTGGCAAGGAACCCGAACCTTGAATTGTAATGGCTGGTTCTGCCAATTTACAACCACCGGCTCGATCACACGCTGCCAAAGCGCTTGGCGGCGTTGCCGGTAGGCGCTGTCGATATCATCGAGCCGCTCCATCGGCGCGCCGAGCGCTTGCAGCGCGCGCAGGATCGTTTCGCTGGGCGCTTGGCGAAGTTGGCCGAGGCCGTCACGATAAGCGGATTGAATCCCGTAAAGATGACTGAGGCGGCGCAGTAAACTCGGTATGCTCATGACTTGATCGCAGTCTAGCAGACGGGAGCAGGTTTTCCCGCTGGACATCGGGCAGCAGGCGACACATTCTGACTTTGGAAAACGAGGCGGGTTAGCTTCCTCCCATCGAACCTGCTGGCAGCCGCAAAAAACCCGGCAGAAGATGCAATTCGCCGTGCGCCAACGCGGCGTACTACGTCAAACCAAACGCACCCACGGCTTCTGCTGTGAAATCGCGTAGCCGACTTCGCAGGCCGCTGCGACGCCGGCGGCGTGGAGCTCTTCGACGACTTTGGCGGCGTGGCGTTTGGCGACGGCGATGAGCAGGCCGCCGGAGGTTTGCGGGTCGAGGGCAACTTCGACGAGACCTTCGCGAATGGATTTTTCGATCGCCATCTTATCATCGAGATAATCTTTATTGCGTTTGCAGCCGCCCGTGATGTAACCCTTTTCGGCCAGACGCACCGCGCTTTTCAAAAGCGGCAGTTTGGCGGATTCAATGATCAGCGTAATGCCGCTGCCGCTGGCCATTTCCTGAGCGTGGCCGAGGATGCCAAATCCGGTGACATCGGAAACCGCGTGAACCGGATGTTTGCGCGCGACGAGAGAGGCGGCGGCATTGAGCGCGGTCATGGAAGCCACAGCTTGGCTGACGCTCTCTTCAGACGCTTTGCCCCGTTTGAGCGCGGTCGTGACGATGCCGGTGCCAAGCGGTTTGGTCAAAATTAACACATCGCCTTCCTGGACGCCGACGTTGCGAAAGATTTTGTCCGGATGAATGACGCCGGTAACGGACATGCCATATTTTATTTCTTCGTCGATGATACTGTGGCCGCCGATGATCACTGCGCCGCTTTCTATAACCTTGTCGGCGCCGCCTTTGAGGATCTCACCGAGAATGGAGAAGTCCATTTTGCCCTTGGGAAAACAGACGATGTTCATGCAGGTCTTGGGCTCGCCGCCCATGGCGTAAACATCGCTCAGCGAATTGGCGGCGGAAATCTGGCCGAACAGATAGGGATCGTCGACGATGGGTGTGAAAAAATCCACCGTGTTGACGATGGCCAGGTCGGGCCGCAGTCGAAACACGCCGGCGTCGTCGGCGGTTTCGGTGCCGACCAGCATGTCGGGATGTTTGAACTTCGGTAGGTCGCGCAAAACTTGCGCGAGGTCGGCGGGGCCGAGCTTAGCGGCTCAACCCGCGGCCTTGACCTCTTGCGTCAAGCGCACCGCTTTCTTTTTTCCAAGGATCATAATGCTGCAACTTTAGATCGAAGCGCGATTGAATTCAACGCGTGGAGTTTTTTGCCGCCGCGTTGGACCCTTTGAGTTTGCGGATGTCGCCGATACGGATCGTCAGCCCGGCGCGGTCGAAGTATTCCAATAGCGGTATCGTGTATTTGCGGCTTGAGCCGATGAGATCGCGGAAAGCCGCGGCGTTCATCTCGCCCTTTTCACTCAAGAATTGCACCAGCGTTGCGCGCAACTGCTCGATGCTGCTGGCAAGAAAATACATGTCCGTGGTCACGCGCACGACTGAGCCTTCCCGTTCGAGCAGGCGAATCACTTCGGTGAGCCGGTTGCGCGGCACGCCGGCCTGCTTTTCTATTTCTTTCAAGTCCGGCGGCGCCAGCGGCTGCTCGCCGAGAAGTTTTTTGATCTTGTCCATCAAAACCGTTTCCTGGCCGCCGAGCTGAACTTTATGGCTCGCCAGGCGCAGCAGGTTTTCTTCCTTGGCGATGAGTTTCTCGTTGATGAATAGTTCGATGACGACGCGGAATATTTTCGGCGACAGTTCATAGACGAGCTTGCCGCGCAGCTCTTCCATGTCCATGCCGGGAACGAGCGGGTGGCCGGCGTGGAACTCCTTGAGAGTTTTTAGCAATTGGTCTTTAAGCCGATTCCATTTCGCTTCCGTCGTGTAGACTTTCTCACCTTCGGCGTTGATCGCCCGCAGCGACTTCTGCGCGTCGACTTTTTGCCGGGCCTCTTCCTCGCGCAGATTGAGAAACTGGTAGATGGCGTCGATGGGCAATGCGAACGCCGAGCTTTCGTTCAAAAAACTTTCCATCAGCTCGGCGAACTCGCCTACGTGGAGCGCTTTAAGCCGGCCCGGCAAATTGGCGTCGCCGCGTTTGTGGCGCTTGGACCAGGGATGGATCACCATGCCGCCGCCGAGCGTTCGTTGCGCGGTTTCATCGCGGGCGACGAAATGATCGCCGCGCAGGACGAGCAGCGGTTCTGCAAGCGTGATCTGGCAATAGACGGATTGTTTCGGCTCGGCTTTTTGTTTATCGCCGAGCAAAACAATTTTCCCCAAGCGCTCCGCCGCGCCCATGTGGATGCGCAGACGCTGATGATTCTTGATCCCTTTGGCCGCCGCCGGACGCACTTCCAAATACGCGTCGAAGCGATCCGAAGTCAGTGACAGTTTCTCGTGGCAGATGACTTGGCCGCGCTCGATGGAAGCGCGCTCCGGGCCGGTCAGATTCATCGCGACGCGCTGGCCCCAACCGGCGCGCTCGACGGCTTGGCCGTGTACCTGCAAACTGCGCACGCGAAACAGATGGTCGCCCGGCAAGCAGCGCACCTGCTCGCCGACTTTGATCTCGCCGCTGAGTCCGGTGCCGGTGACGACGACGCCGTGGCCTTGGAGCACAAAGGCGCGATCCACCGGCAAACGGAAATAGCCGCTCGGTGCTGAATGGGTGGCGGATTTGAGGGTCTCTGAGATCAGTTGCTTCAATTCTTCCAAACCTTGGCCGGTGGTCGAAGAGACCGCGAGCTTCGGCGAGTTTTCCAAGGTTGTGCCGAGAGTGATGATCTCGATCTCTTCTTCGACATCGGGGATTCTTGCCGGCGGCACCAAGTCGGCTTTGGTGATGACGAAGATCGCCATCTTGACGCCGAGCAGATGAACGATGTCCAAATGCTCTTCGGTCTGGGGCATGACGCCGTCGTCAGCGGCGACGGTGAACAAGACGAGATCAATGCCATGGGCGCCAGCGAGCATGTTCTTGATAAAACGCTCGTGACCGGGCACGTCAACAACGCCCGCTGAAGTGCCATCTGGCAAATCGAGATGAGCGAAGCCGAGATCGATGGAGATGCCGCGCTCTTTTTCTTCCTTTAAACCGGTCGGTGTCGGTGCCGGTGAGGGCTTTGATCAAGCTGGTTTTGCCGTGATCGATATGGCCGGCGGTGCCGATGATGTAGGGCATGGGGTTAATTGAAAATTGATAATGGAGAATTGAAAATTATTCGGAATTGAATACTGGGATGAGATCGTTGACGTCGAAGATTGTTCTTAGGTCGAGGAGAAATTTGTCATCGTTGATGCGGCCGATGATCGGCGGATTGGCCTGACGAAATCGTTTGGCGATGATGTTGGCGCTGAGTTTTGAGTTTTCGATTGTGATGACAACCGTGGGCAATTCTTCCGTCGGCATCGCGCCGCTGCCGATTTGAGATGTCGAGTCTTGCAGCGACAGGTGGAAGTCTTTGCCGAGGGCGGTTTCGAGTTTGGGTAGCAATTGCACGCCCATTGCTCGGACTTCATCGACTGGTCTCGTGAATGCTCGCAGGGTCGGAATTTCTTCGACGATGTTCGGCGACTGGCGGTAACGGCGCAGGGTCGCTTCCAGCGCTGCCAGAGTCAGCTTGCCGCAGCGCAATGCGCGTTGCAGATGATTTTTGCTCATCTTGCCGATCAGCTCTTTTTTGCCGACCATCAAGCCCGCTTGCGGACCGCCGAGAATTTTATCGCCGCTAAATGTGACTATATCGGCGCCGGCTTGGATTCTCTCGGCGACGATGGGTTCTTTCGGCAGGCCGTATTTGCTTAGATCGATGAGCGCGCCGCTGCCGAGATCTTCCATCACCGGTAGGTTGTGCTTCCTGCCGATGGCGACCATTTGCTCCAGCTCGACTTCGGCGGTGAAGCCGACGACCTTGTAATTGCTGGTGTGAACTTTTAACAAAAGCGCGGTATTTTCATTGATGGCATTTTCGTAATCCGCCGGATGGGTTCTGTTAGTCGCGCCGACCTCGCGCAGGACTGCGCCGCTCTTGGCCATAATTTCCGGGATGCGAAAAGCACCGCCGATCTCGATGAGCTCGCCGCGTGAGACGATCACTTCTTTGCCTTGCGCCAGCGAGTTCAACCCCAGCAGCACAGCTGCCGCGTTGTTATTCACGACCGTAGCTGCTTCGGCGCCGGTCAGCTGCACTAACAGTTGTTCGAGCGTTTCTTCGCGCTTGCCGCGTTTGCCGGCGGCGAGATCGTATTCCAAATTGATCGGATTGCCGGCGACCGCCAACATCGCTTCGATGGCCGGCTGGGAGAGTAAAGCGCGGCCGAGATTGGTGTGCAGAATAGTGCCGGTGGCGTTGACGACACGGATGTGGCCGGGCCGGCTTTCCATTTCGATCTGCGCCTCGACTTGATCGAGAATGACGTCGTCATTGAGCGCTTGACTCTTCCCTTGTCTGATTTCTCCGCGCGCGCGATCGAGAATCTCTCGGCATTTTTGTGCGACGTAATCGCGATTGTAACGGGTGAGCAGCACAGCGCAGCGCGCATGGTTAAGCAAGCGATCGATGGAAGGAAGTTCGCGCAGCAAGCTCGCGGTTTGGTCGGCCATGAGAATTCAAAGATTTGCACAGCGAAGGGACAATTTCAACGTAGGTTCTTAGCGAAGTCGTTCCTTGACACTACGAGAGAATCTCGGCTATCTCTGGAAGCAAATCAAGCGAATTACATTGTAGGTAGAGGGAATTCAATGGCACTCAGCAAAGAAGAAAATGACATGTTGACGCAGGTCGGGCAGGGAAAACCTGCGGGAGCGTTGCTGCGGCGTTATTGGCAGCCGATCGCGTTTGCCAATGAGTTGCAGGGTAAGCCGAAGCGCAAGCGGATTCTCGGCGAAGATGTCGTTTTGTTTCGCGATGAGAACGATAAGTTCGGTGTATTAGCGTTGCGCTGTATCCATCGCGGTACTTCGCTTGAGTTTGGCCACCTTGAGAATGGCGGCTTGCGCTGTTGTTATCATGGCTGGCTTTACGGCGTTGACGGCACAGTCATGGAGACTCCCGGCGAACCGGCGGGAAGCACGTTCAAAGATCGTGTACGCCAGCCTTCTTACAAAGTTCAGGAACTCGGCGGTGTGTTGTTTGTCTACATGGGGCCGGAGCCGGCGCCGCTGTTGCCGCGCTACGACGTGTTGGTTCGCCAGGACGGCCAGCGGGCCATGCGCGCGCGCACTGTCAATTGTAATTATTTCCAGATGATCGAGAACTCCGTGGACCAAAATCATTTGAAGTGGCTGCATCGCGGCCTGACAACGCCTAACTGGGAAGACGGCGAAATCAATCCGCAAATCTTCGAGCACGGCGTGCTCAATACCTACACGCGCAAGGTTGGCGGCAAGGAGTGGGCGCATGTGAATTTCTTCGTCATGCCGACGATGAACAAGACCGGCAACGTCGATGAAGGCCATCCGACCGAGCACCGCGCGAGCAGTTCCTGCGAAGTGATGCGCTGGCGCGTGCCGATCGATGATTTCAGCACGATTCACTACACTGTGGAGTTCGCCACCGTGATCGACGGCAAGCTCACGGCCAAGCTCATGAAGGACCGCTCGGCGGAGGGCGTGCAGGCGAGCAAACCGGGCGAGTATCGCTGGAGCGAGGAAATCGGTTGGATCGCACGGGAGGACCAAGATCGCGCGGCGCAGGAGAGCCAGGGGACGATCTATGACCGCACGACCGAGCACTTGGTCACCACCGACAAGGGGGTAATTTTATTAAGGCGGATTTACAAAGACGGCATGGAGGCGATCAAACAAGGGCGCGATCCACTGGGAGTAATTCGCGATGCCAAGAAGAACGAGCTGATTAGGCTGCGACCGTATGAAGAACTGCTAAGGTAAAATCGGTCAATAGTTCTAGGGTTCAAGGTCGAATGTGTCTTGGAGCGGAAGGCGTGATGCAAAGCTGTAGACGAATTATTTGTTGGTTGCTTTTATTCGTGCTACTTCCACTTCATTTGGCGCTAGCTGCGGAAACGTTGGAACAGCTGATTGCCGGGGCGAAGAAGGAACCGGAGATTACATTCATCGCCGGGGCACAAACTTTTGGCGGGCAGAAGAATTTGAGTCTGCTTGAGGCGGCGTTTAACAAACGCTTCGGTCTAAACATGAAAATTCGTTTTTCCGCTGGGCCGGAGATGAACGCGATGGCAGCGCGGGTGATTACCGAGCTGAAAAACGGCGCCAAGGCTTCCAGCGATCTCTATCACGGTTCGCAGTCTCATCTGTCCTTGCTGCATAAAGAGAAAGCTTTGGAGCGGGTCAATTATTCAGGTGTCTTTCCATGGATCACCAAGGAGATGGAAATTTTTCCGGGCGAGGGCGTGCTGATTTTCACTTCGTTGCGCGGCATGATTTACAATTCAAAGCTGATCCCGAAAGAGAAGGCGCCGAAAACCTACGAAGATTTGGTCGACCCTAAGTTGAGTCCCACTTGGGCCGGCAAGCTGGCGATTCCACCGTATGTATCATGGTTGGTCGAGTTGTCGATGATCTGGAGCGAAGAGAAAGTAAAGAATTTCACCAAGAGATTGGTCGCGCTGAGCGGCGGCCGGCTGCGCTACAGCGAAGAAGAGCGCGTGGTCAGCGGCGAATTTCCCATCGCCGCCAACATGGGCGGCGCGACGGAACAAATGTGGCAGTGGCAAGCCAAAGGCGCGCCGCTGGTCGCGGTGATGGGCTCGATGCCGGTGCTGCCGTCCTATTTTCAACTCGCCGTGCCGAAGAATTCCGCGCATCCGAATCTATCGAAACTCTTTGTCGGCTTCATGGCCTCGAAGGAAGCCCAGGCGATCCTGGAGAAACATGATTTTCGAACTTCGCATTTAGTCGAAGGCACGCTGATGTCGAATTATTTGAAACAGAATAAGATCAAGCTGCAGGAAGCCAAAGACTCGATTAACTTCTATCTGCAAGGCGAGGATAGTGGCTTGGAGTTCAAAGAAGAGTTGACGAAGATGCTCAAACAGGATGAGTCAGCATCAGAGTCAGGAAGAGAACATGCTTACAGCACAAGAGAACGAATTGATGACCCGCGTCGGTCCTGGAAAGCCTGCCGGTGAAATGCTGCGGCGCTACTGGTGGCCGGTGGCGTTTTCGGAGCAGGTGAAGGCCAAGGCGGCGCCGACCAAGATTACGCTGCTGGCTGAGGACTTCGTGCTGTTTCGCGACGGCGGGGGAAAGTTGGGGCTGGTCGCTCTGCACTGTTCGCATCGCGGCTCGTCTTTGGAATTTGGCAGAGTCGAAGACAATGGACTTCGTTGTTGCTATCACGGCTGGCTTTGGGATGTGCGGGGAAATTGCTTAGAACAGCCGGCGGAGCCGGCGGATAGCACATTCAAAACTCGGGTGAAGCATCCGGCTTATTATGCGCAGGATGCCGGCGGATTAGTTTTTGCCTACGTTGGGCCCGAGCCGGCGCCGCTTTTGCCACCTTATGATTTGCTTGTGCGCGATGATGGCTGCCGTGTGCTTGGCGGCGGTGAAGAATTTTGCAATTGGCTGCAGCGCGCGGAAAATTCCGCCGACGGCGCGCATTCGATCGCGCTGCACGCCGCGGGCTATCCGAACATGGCGATGAAGCGGCCGACGATGAAGTGGGAGCCCACGCCGTTCGGCATCAAAGAAACCACTTGGGTCGAAGGCGTTGGGAAGCCGCGCATTTCGCATTTTGTCTTTCCGTCCCACGTGCGTCATTCCGCGGCGCGCATCGACGAGCAGCCGCGCCAGGTGATTCGCTTCCGCGTGCCCAAAGACGACTACACGACGAATACTTTTTACATCGACTTCTACCCACATAAAGACGGCAAGCCGACCCGGCCGGAGCCGTTGCGCGTGAAGGGATTTCGCAAAAGCGAGCCGGGAGTTTACAGCCGCGTCGAGGACGGCTGGTGGAATCTGCCGAATCGAGAGCAAGACCGCGTCGCGCAGGAAACCCAGGGCGTGATCGCCGATCGCACCAAAGAGCACCTGGCGACCTCCGACCAGGGAATTCTATTGCTTCGCAAAATGATCCGCGATTCCATCGACGCCGTAGCTCAAGGCAGAGATCCGTTCGGCGTCATTCGCGATGCGAGTGAAAACGGCTCGATCACGTTCGATTCTAGTCGCGATGCGGTTGAAGCGCTCTCTTGAATTGAGAATGGATAATGGAGAATTGAAAATGGGCGTCGGAGATTGCGTTCTGATCGGGCCATCCTCCATCCTCGACTTGAATCATTACAACTTAGAAGGAGTAATGTGGTGTTGAAACTCATTGTTGCCGCTTTGTTATTATTGCCGCAGCTTGCGCTTGGGCAGAAGCTCGAGCAGATCGTCGCCGAGGCTAAGAAGGAAGGCGAGGTGACGTTGATGGCAAGCACCTCGACCTTTGGCGGCAAGAAGGGATTTGCCGAGCTCGAGGCGCTGTTCGCTAAACGTTACGGGTTCAAAGGTAAGTTGAATCTAAGCGGCGGTCCAAGCTTTCCGCAGATGGCGGCGCGCATCATCACCGAGCAAAAGGCGGGAACCAAGTCGTCCACCGATTTGTATCTTGGCTCCGACGGCACCTACATGACCATGCATCTCGAAAAGGCGCTGCAAAAAGTGAACTGGTCGGGAATTTTTCCCTGGGTGACCAAGGAGATGGAAATTTTTCCGCAAGAGTCGGTGTTGGTCTATGCGTCGTTTCACGGCATCATTTACAATTCCAACGCGATCCCAAAAGACAAGGCGCCGAAAAATTACGAAGACCTGATCGATCCGGCGCTGTCGCCGACGTGGGCGGGCAAGATGGCGATTCCCGCATACATTCACTGGCTGATCCGAGTGTCGCCGATATGGGGCAGGGAAAAGATGTTGTCGTTCGCGCGTAAGCTGGCGCCGCTGGCCGGCGGACGGCTGCGCCAAGGCGAAGAGGAGCGTATCGTTAGCGGCGAGTTTCCGATCATGGCGAGCACCGGTGGCCCTCTCGAAGCGATGTGGAAGTGGCAGGCCAAAGGCGCGCCACTGGTCGGCTTGCCGGGCTCGACGCCGGCGACCTCTTCTTACTATCAATTGTCGGTGCCGAAAAATTCGGCTCATCCGAACATGGCCAAACTCTTTGCCGCGTTCATGGCGACCCGAGAGGCGCAAAGCGTGCTGGAAAAACAAGACTATCGAAGCTCTCATCTAGTCGACGGAACGATCTTGGCGAAATACGTGAAGTCCAACAAGCTCAAGTTGCAAGATCCGAAAGAGCTCAACGAGGTTTTTCAAAAGGAAGACACTGCGCTGGAAGAAGAGTTAACTAAGATTTTGCTGAAGTGAGTTTGTCTGCAAGTCTGGCGAAATGCGCAATAGCGCAACATCCGATCCATAAGCAATGCGTCATTCCCGTGTAAACGGGAATCCAGTCTTCGTGCCGCGCAGCTTCGACCCAATCTGGATTCCCGCGTGCGCGGGAATGACGAAATAACAGAGCATTCCCGCGAACGAATTGAGTCCCAATGTCCACCCAAGTCATATTTCCCGACCGGCGTAGCCCAGCGATCAACTGGTCCAAGTTATCATTGGTGACTGTGGCGTGCGGCGCGGCGCTGGCGATCCTTATCCTCTTGGGCATGATCGTCTGGATGAGTTTGCGCACGGGCGTGCCGGGCCAGTCGTCTGATTACACTCTTAAGAATTACTCGGCGATCCTCGCCGATCCGTACACCTACAAGGTGATGTGGACGACGCTTTATTTTTCCGCGGTGACGATCGCGGTGTCAGTGCCGCTGGGATTTATCTTTGCTTGGCTCGTCGAGCGCACCGACATGCGCTACAAGGCGCTGGCCATGAGCCTGCTCAGCATCGGCATCCTGTTCCCGACCTTTCTCAAGGCGATGGGTTGGGTTTTTTTGCTCCATCCGCGCATCGGCATGATCAATATTTTTTTAATGCAGCTGTTCGGCTTAACCAACGCGCCGCTGAATATCGCCACCGTGTCGGGCATCGGTTTCGTGCAAGGGTTGACTCTCGCGCCGTTGGCGTACGTGATGATCTCGGCGGCGCTCAAAAGCATGAATCCGGCGTTGGTCGAGGCGGCGAGCGTGCACGGCGTGAGCCAGTGGCGCACGTTGGTTCGGATCGAGCTGCCGCTCATCTGGCCGGCATTGTTTTCGGCGGTGATCTGGATGTTCACCGTGGCGATCGCGGCTTTCGACGTGCCAGGCGTGATCGGCATGGCGAATAATATTTTTACCTTCAGCACGGCGATCTACTTCATGATCAATCCCAACGAAGGCTTGCCGCGCTACGGTTTGACCGGCGCCTACGGCACGATCATGGTCGCGCGTGTCGTTGATCCTAATGATCCCTTACTTCATCGCGCTCAAGCAAAGCCACAAATATCAAATCATTTCCGGCAAAGCCTATCAGTCGCGTCCGGTGGAGCTCGGCAGATGGTGGCTCGGCGCGTGGGGGTTGTTGGGACTCTACTTCGTGCTGGCGTTTGTCTTGCCTCTGCTGGCGATATTTTGGGTTTCGCTTTTGCCTTACGTGCAAGCGCCATCGTGGCAAGCGCTGTCGGCGATTACATTCGAACGCTACACGTCCGTCGGCTTTCGACAGCGGCATCTTGCAGGCAGCGGCCAATACGCTCTTGCTGATGATCGTCGTGCCGACGTTGATCGTCATTTTCTGCTCGGCGATCTCGTGGATCGTGACGCGCTCGCGGCTGCGCTGGCGCGTGGCGTTGGACGCGGTGGCGTTTTTGCCCCATCCGGTGCCCAATCTGCTGTTCGCTTTGGCGATCGCCTATCTCGCGCTGCTGATTTCTAATGTGATTCCGCTCTACGGAACTCTTTTTGTCATCATTGCGGTGTACGTGCTCTGCTGGATCAGCTTCGGCACCCGGGTGCTCAACAACAGCATGATCCAAGTGCACCGCGAGCTGGAAGAGGCGGCGCAAGTGGGCGGCGTGTCGTCGTTCAAAATTCTCGCCAAGGTCATCGTGCCGCTGATCAAGCCGGGATTGGTTTACACTTGGATATGGACTTCGCTGTCGGCCTATCGCGAGCTGACGATGGCGGTTTTTCTGTCCTCGCCCAAGAGCCAGGTGTTGTCGACCTATATCTGGGGCCAGTGGCATGGCGGCGGGCTCGGCGACGCCGCTGCCATCGCGATCATGATGATCGCGGTGATGTCGCCTCTGGTGACGACCTTCTGGATCTACGCGCGCAAGCAGCAGCATGTGGCGTCGTCGGCGTAGATTCAGATTCGGAGAATTTACCGCAAAGTACGCATAGTACTCAAAAACATTTGTTCCAATTGTTTCTCCTCTCAACTTGTCAGTTGCCGAACTTCTTTACCCTCGCCCGCTTGCGGGAGAGGCAAGCGTGAGGGTGCGAGTGTGATGTCTTTCGCTGCGCGTTTTCGTCAGGGGATGAAAGCGGCGATTCCGATCTGGATCGCTTTTGTGCCGTCTTCGCTCGCCTGGGGGATCGCCGCGCAGGCGCATGGGCTTTCGCTCGGCGAGATTGTTCTCATGTCGGCGTGGGTTTATTCCGGACCGGCGCAGTTTGCCGTGCTGTTTCCGCTCGCCGAAGGCAAGTCAGCAGCGACGGTGTTGATCGCCGGCTTGCTGATGAATCTGCGTTTTCTGCCGATGAGCACGGCGTTGGCGCCGTTTTTTCGCGGTGTCAAGCGATTGCCGTTGCTGATCGCGTCTCACGTCGTCAGCGCCAGCAGCTTCATTGTTCCGTATCTACAATTTCAAAAAGAGCGTGAGACGAGCGCCGGCCGTTCGGTCGCCGACGGTTATGGCAATCTCGGTTTCTTCGTCGGCGTCGGCGCGACGAGTTTTACTGTTTGGGTTGCCGGCACGACGGTGGGCTACGGTGTCGCGCTAAATTTTCCGCCGGGCTTCGACGAGGCATTGAAATTTATTCTACCGGGATATTTCGCCGGCTTGCTGGTGGCGGAGATGAAAGGTTGGACGATGCCGCTGATTTGTTTGGCGAGCATCATCACGGCGATACCCGGCGCTTTGTTCAATCCGGGTTGGGGCTGGTTAGCGACGGCGGCGATCATTGCGATGCTTGGATGGGGTTTGGAAAAGTGGCTCTCTCGCGCATAGAACTTATTCTCATCCTTGGGCTTTCGGCGCTGGTCTTACGCGCGCTGCCGCAATGGTTTCTTGTCGGTAAAAGTTTTCCCGAGATTTGGGATCGGTTGCTGCGTTATTTGTCCTATGCGCTTTTGTGCGGCCTGATTTCGATCACGCTGTTCATGTCCGGCGCGCGCTTCGAAACGCAAGCAGCACCGTATCGCGGCGTTGCTTTGGCGCTGACGATCGCCATCGCGTACAAGACTAAGAGCGCTGTTACGGGTATGTTGGCTGGGACGGTGCTAGTGTTAGTATTCTCTTGGATGCGTTGATTCGCCGCGAAGTAATGGTTTCACCACGAAGGACACGAAGATCACGAAGTTCGGAGTCATAATTGTTCAAATCGTCTTCGTGTCCGTCGTGATCTTCGTGGTGAGTCGTCCTAATGGCTGACGTTCGCGCACGGCGCCGATTAGACAACCGTAAAGTATTAGTGGCACCGACGTTGTAAAAATCATCGCCAAGACGATATCGCCGGTGGCGGCGATGATCTGGGCGGCGATCAGCGGAGCGACGACTCCGGCAAAATAGTGGAGCGACATGATGACGCCGGCGGCACTGCCGGCGTTGCCCGGCGGCGCGGCTTCTTGAGCGAGGGCGACGACTAACGCTGGCACGGATGCTTTGATGACGCCAAAAATCGCAATGCCAATGGCCAGCGCCAGCGCTGATTGCAGCCAATAGAAAAACACGAACGCGGCGAGCGCCGCGGGAAAGGCGCTAAGTGCGACGACTCGTTTGCGGCCGTATTTATCGGACAAGTGTCCCAGGCAAAATGAGCCGAACATGTTGGCGACGCTGAGCACGCTCATGATCCAGCCGGCGTCAGCGAGGCTCAATCGTTTCGCCGTGCGCAGTAACGTTGGCGTCCATGCCGCGGACGCCCAGAAGACCGAGCCGCCGAGAAATTCGGCGAGCGCGAGAATAAGAATGGACAATGATAACGCGTCGCGAAACGAGCCGGAGCGTACGATGGCACGGCTTGGGTGCGCGTCGCGTATCCAGAATAGTTGCAGCAGCATGTCCACCGCCGCGATGACGCCGACGGTGATGAATGCCGCGCGCCAGCCCAATGCCAACGTAACGCGGCTCGCAAGCACGGCGCCGATGGCGCCGCCGATGCCATAGGTTACGGACACGAGACTGGCGCCGAGGCCGCGCCGGCGCGGCAGCAGGTCGGACATAATGGCGTAAAGCGACGGCGTCGTGAAGCCGTAGCCGATTCCCGTCACGGCGAGAAACATAAAGAATAAAATCGGATGACTGCTTGTGCCCGCGAATCCAAATCCGCCGGCGAGCAAACTCAAGCCGGTGATCAGCACGCGCTTGCGGCCGAGTTTGTCCGCCAAACGGCCGGCGACGGCGCTGGTGATCGCGGCGATCATCATCATCACCGAGAACAGGCTGCCGGCGGCGACTTCGGACAATGCAAAGCTTTGGCGAATTTCCGGCAAGGCAATGCCCAAGCTCGCCACCATCATCGACGGTATTAAGTTGGCACAGGGAATGATGACAACGGACAGACGATCCCGTTGCGTGGACGCCGGTGGATTTGGCTCGGCCACATTCACACTTAGGGGAGATTCCTATTTCAACGGAATGAAAAGATAGTGCCGTGGTTGGCCGCCGACGACTCGGGTGATGTGGCCGCGGCCGGTGGTGTCTTCGGCGAGCATTACGTCGCCTGCGCCGAAGCGGCGAATCGTGCCGTCGCCGGTTTCGATCTCGACTTGCCCCGACAGCGTGATCACATATTGCCGTCGGGGTGCGGGATGATAGTTGCTCAAATGAGTCGGCGAGGCAAAACGGAACATGATCCCATGCGTCGGTTGCAGCACCGATGCCGCCATGTCGCGGATCGGATGTAGCTCAACTTCGACGTCTTCGAAGTGCGATTCGTTGTCGGCTCCGGTGTAAAGTCTGACGATCTTCATCAGCCGGTTTGTAGGAGAATCGCCTGGGAAAAGCAAGGCGGGAAAGCCACGAACCAAACGGAAAATAGAATTCACCGCAGAGGTGCAGAGCATATTGCTTGCTCTCCTCGACGTCCGCTGCGCCGCCGCGGTGAACTCTGCTTCGAGTCTTTACTGGCGCGGTGGAAATGGCCTATAAACGGTGCAAGCGAATTATCGGTCGTGACAATTTCGGATAGGGAGAAGTTCCATGAGTGAAGAGATTTTGGCTCAGCTTGCCGCCGATATGAACAAGTTGCTTACCGAGCCGGTGGGCAGCCGGCGCGTGCAGATCACCGACCTGACGCCGCGTGACGGGCAGCAGTGTAAGTTGGCGACACGGGTGACGACCGACGATCTGTTGCCGCTGTGCGCATCCATCGACAACTGCGGCTTTTACGCCGTCGAAGTTTGGGGTGGCGCGACTTTCGATGTCTGCATGCGCTACTTGAATGAAGACCCTTGGGAACGTCTCAGACGGATCAAGTCCGTCATGCCGAAGACCAAATTGCAGATGCTTTTGCGCGGCCAACATATTCTCGCGTACCGGCCCTACACTGATAAGATCGTCTACAAATTCGTCGAGCGCGCCGTGGCCAACGGCATCAACGTGTTTCGCGTCTTCGAGGCGACCAATGACTTTCGCAACATCGAAACCGCGACCAAGGCGGTCAAAGAATTCGGCGGCGAAGCGCACGTTGAGGTCAACTACACGGTGAGTCCCGTTCATACATTAGAAAAATGGATGGAGTATGCCGAGCAGTTGATCGAAGTCGGCGCCGACTGGTTGTCGCTCAAAGACGCCACCGGGATCATGACGCCGTTCAACGCGTACCGCATCGTCAAAGGAATCAAAGACCGCGCCAAGGGGAAGCTGCCGGTGCTGCTCCACTGTCACGACATGGGCGGCACCTCGAGCATGTGCCACTTGATGGCGATCTTGGCCGGCGTCGATATGATCGACACGGTGCTTTCGCCGCTATCTTTCGGCTCGGCCCATCCGGCGACCGAAAGCATGGTAGCGTCATTGGCGGGAACGCCGTTCGACACCGGGATCGATTTAAAAGTTCTCGAAGAGCCGGCGCAGATCACGCGGCAGATCAAGGAGAAGTATGAAAAATACGAGACCGGCTACACCGGCGTGAGCGCCGACGTGTTCATCCACAAAGTTCCCGGCGGCATGATTTCCAACATGGTGGCGCAACTGAAGGAAGCCAAGCGGATGGATCTGATGGACGCCGCGCTAAAAGAAACGCCCAGCGTCGAAAAAGATCTCGGCCACCCGCCGCTGCTGACGCCGACCAGCCAGATCGTCGGCGTGCAGGCGGTGCTCAACGTTCTCGCCGGCGAGCGCTACAAGATTGTTACGAAAGAGACGAGCGATTACGTCAAGGGAAAATACGGCCGGCCGCCGGGCACGGTGAACAAGGATTTGGTCAAAAAGATCATGAAAGATAAGGAGCCGGATTATTCGTTGCGCTCCGGCGAGATGGCCGATCCGGCCGATTGGGAGAAAGCGATTAAAGACTTGGGGCCGCTGGCGAAGTGCGACGAAGATCTGCTCTTGGGCGTGTTGTTCCCGATGCAGGCCAAGGAGTTTCTGACGCTGCGGGAAGAGGGGATTCGGAATTAGCCGCAAAGAACGCAAGGCGCAAAAAGATCGAGGATCGAGGATGGATGATTGAGGATCGATGGATCGGGAAATTGCCATCCTCCATCTTCTATCCTCCATCCTCGACCCATTCCCACCCACATGCCCGAGCTACCGGATATCACGATCTACATCGAAGCGCTGGAAGCGCGCTTACTCAATCAGCCGCTGGAGAAAATTCGGCTCGCCAGTCCATTCTTGCTGCGTTCTTTCGAGCCGCCGATTCTTTCGGCGGAGAGGAAAACAATTCGCGGCTTCCAGCGCATCGGCAAGCGCATCGTCTTTGACCTTGAAGACGATCTCTTTCTGGTTTTCCACTTGATGATCACGGGCCGTTTTCACTGGAAGAAACGCGGCATCGCCGTGCCGCGCAAATACGGTCATGCGGCGTTCGATTTTCCGACCGGGACGTTGCTGCTTACTGAGATGGGAACCAAAAAGCGGGCGTCGCTCCATCTGGTTAAGGGCCGGGAGAGTTTGATGGAGCACGATCCGCGCGGATTAGAAATATTCGCCGCCGACTTGAAAGCTTTTCGCGCCGCGCTGACGCGGGAGAACCACACCCTCAAGCGTATCCTGACCGATCCCCATGTGTTTAGCGGCATCGGCAACGCTTACTCGGATGAGATTCTGCATCGCGCGAAATTGTCGCCGGTGAAACAGTCCAAGCTGTTGAGCGATGCTGAAATCGCAACGCTTTTTCGCGCCACCGAGGAATGTTTGCGCGATTGGATCGAGCGTCTGCGCAAAGAAGCCGGCAAAAACTTTCCCGAGCGCGTCACGGCGTTTCGCGATGATATGGCGGTGCACGGCAAGTACCGCAAGCCATGTCCGGTGTGCGGCGCGCCGGTGCAGCGCATCGTTTATGCGGAAAACGAGACCAACTATTGCGCCAAATGCCAGACCGGCGGCAAGCTGCTCGCGGATCGCTCACTATCGCGATTGCTCAAAGCCGACTGGCCGCGGAGTTTGGAGGAGTTGGAAGAAGTGAAGCAAGCGCGGAATTTGTGATGATCTATTCCCCGCAAAGATCACGAAAGGATACGACGGTTTTAAATAATTAAACTTCGAACTTCGTGTTCTTCGTGGTGATGCCATTATCTGCGCTTCGCTGGTAACAGCCACCACTACTTTGGTTCAAAGGCCGACGTCACTTTCTGCCGTCCGCCGTTTTCGCTGTATTCTTCTTGATAAAACAATCCGAGAGCGTTCAGCACCGGCGCGTCTTGGATTGAAAACAGGACGGCGTCTTCCAGCCCCGAGCTATTGGCGTGTTCATGCACCGCCCAGGGCGGCAATGCGATAATGTCGCCTTTGCGCCAAGTGAACTTTGTACCGTCGATGATCGTCATGCCTTCGCCTTTGACGACGTAGTAGACCGCGCTGCCGGTGTGGCGATGGGCCTTGGTTTGTTCGTTGGGCCGGAGCATCTGCGCGCAGCACGCCATCGTCGGCATGACCGACCCGCCGGTTTGCGGGTGGCGGTATTCCAGCGCGATGCCGTCGAACGGGCTGCCATCGTGTTTGCGCAAGGCATTGAGCGCGGCCGAGGTTTGTTCCCATGAATAAAGTAGCAGCGGCGAAGTCTTGGAATTTTCTTTGATCCAAGTAGGACTCAGTTGTCCTTCGCCGAACAATGCCTTCGACGTATTGGCCGGGCGGCTCGCCGCTACTTGCGGCTGAGAATAGAACTGAAAAAACATCGCCTCCAGCGACGCGATCAGCGGGATGTCCAAGCCATCCATCCAGACCACGCGCTGTTTAGTTTCGTTGCCGTGATCGTGCCAAGACCAGCTCGGCGTAAGAATCAAATCGCCGGGCGCCATGTAAACACGTTCGCCGTCGACGGCGGTGTAGGCGCCGGTGCCTTCGATGATGAAGCGGATCGCCGTCGGCGTATGGCGGTGCGCGCGGGCGACTTCGCCGGGCAGGAGCACTTGCACCGCGGCGATCAGATTGTTCGTCGTCGCCCAGCGGCCGCCGAGGCCGGGATTAAACAACTGCAATGCGCGCCGCTCGTCGCCGACCGGCACCGCGCTGGTGGATTGAGTGATGATCGGCTCCAACGTCGACCACGGCCACATATGCGCGATCATCTTCGGCTGTGGCTGCGCCGTCATCTGACTGGCCAGTTCCCATAGGCCGTACATGTGGTTGGCGTGCATGCGTTCGTGGAACGCTTCGCGTAACACTTCAGTTTGCCGTTCGGCTTTCATTCGCTCTCCTCCTGGGCGCCGATTGCGAGCACAATTGCGGGTCAAATCGAGCTTGATAGTTACTAATACGGTAAGGCCAAACCGTCAAGGCGATGCTAGGGCGAGGCCGAAAAGGACGAATATCACGAACTGCTTCAACGATCGTATCGTCGGACTAACTCAGAGTAACTTTTTCTGCATGTTGCCTTATCTGATCACCTTATCCGCCCGCACCAAAACATTCGGCGGAATCGTCAGGCCGATCTGCTTGGCGGCTTTCAGATTGATGATGAACTCGAACTTCATCGGCTGCTCGACGGGAAGGTCTGCGGGCGTCCTGCCTTTTAGAATCTTGTCCACATACGTAGCGGCGCGCCGGTCCAAATCGGTGTATCTCGCGACCGTAGGTCATAAGTCCGCCTTCTTCTACATATTCCTGCCTGAAGTACATCGCCGGAAGCCGGTTCTTTACAGCGAGTTGTAATATCTCTGTTCGATGCGAACCAGCGACAGCGCCGGCCACCAAAAAAAGGACTGCATCAGCCCGCCCCTTGCCCGCGGCTCGGAATGCGGTCGCGATATCTTTGGGATCCAGTACGTCTACATATTGAAGCTTTACTCCTAATGCCCCTGCGGCGAGTTCCATCTCTTGTAACATTTGTGCGTTGCCCGGGAACGTTGAAGTCCCAAAGAAGGCCACGCGGGAAAGCTTAGGAACGATCTCCTTTAAAAGCTCGAGTTGCTTGCCGCTTAGCTCCGGCGCGAGGGTTGATAATCCAGTGATATTTCCACCAGGCCGCGCAAGGCTAGCGACGAACCCGTTGGCAACAGGATCGCTATCTGGGTCATAACAATGGGAATCGTGGAGGTTGCTTCCTTAGCGGCACGGGTTGGTATCGGACCGCCCGATGACGATGATGTCGACCTTGAGACGCACTAGCTCGGCCGCGAACGCGGGCAGGCGATCCATTTTTTCCATCTGTGTATCGCCACTCAATGACAATGTTCCTTCCCTCGACGTAGCCAAGCTCGCGCAGACCTTGCCGGAATGCCTCCATAGCGGCTCGCGTTAGCGGAAAGGGCGGAAGCAGCTAGGTATCCTATCCGCGGGACTTTCGTCGGCTGCTGAGCCTGCAGTGGGGATGCTAAGAGCCAAGAACATAGCGCTTAGAGCGAGTGCAAAGATTTTTTTGCTCATCGGCTTTTACTTTTCTACTCTTGTCTATTGCCTGCTTCACTTCTCTTCAAACTCTTTGAGCGCATCGAAGCGGGGTTCGAGACCCAAGCCGGGGGTGTCGGGCAACGTTACCCAGCCATTGACCGGCGCGGGCGGTTCTTTATAGATCTTGTCGCCGACGCCCCACATTTCAAAATGAAACTCGACGCGCCAGCCGTTGGCCATCGCGGCTTGCAGATGCATGTTGTGATGCGGCCAGCCGCCGCCGTTGGCGATCGGTAGATTAAAAGCCTGTGCCAGCGCGGCGACTTTTACGGCTTCCGTATAGCCGCCGACGGAGCAGACATTGGGCTGGGCGATGTCGACGGCATGGTTGGCGATTAATTCTCTATGGCGAAAACGGTGGCCTTCGTTTTGTCCGGCGGCGATGGGAATGCTGGTGTGGCGGCGCAGGTCGGCGAGCAGCAGAGCGTCGTTTTGATAAACCGGCTCTTCGAACCAGGTGATGTGATAGGGTTCGAGCAGCTTGCACAATTCGAGCGCGCGATTAAATGAGAACATGTAATTGGCGTCGATCATCAGCTCGACTTCATCGCCGACCGCTTTGCGCACGGCTTTGACCCGTTCGGCGTCGATGCGAGGATTCTCCGGATCGACGGCGACGACCATCTTCAAGCGCGTCTCGCCCTGCTTGACCAATTGCTTGGCGACTTCGATCAACTGCTCTTTGGTGTAGTGCCTAAGTCCGAAGGTGACGTAGGCTTGCACCGGATTCTGCGCGCCGCCGAGCAGACGCCAGACCGGCTCTTTGTAATGTTTGCCCTTGATATCCCAGAGCGCGATGTCGATGGCGCTCACCGCCGAGCTCCACATGCCGGTCTGGACGCGCGCGTTGAATTGTTTGAGCAACTGGTTCCAAACGCGCTCGGTCTCCAGAGGACTCTTATCTTTTAAGAATGGCCCGGCCTCGCGGTTGATAAATTCCTTCATGGCAAACCGCTGCGAGCCGCGCGTGAGGCCGTAGCCGGTGATGCCGGTATCGGTTTCGACTGCGACGAACAGGACCGACGTGACAATGGGTTCTTTGAGCAGCGGCACTTCGACCGGCACGCGATGAAGCGATGCTTTGACATTGGTTATCTTCAGATTGCACCTCCTAAGAATGGCCTGACAGTTAGCGCGGTTGGCAGCCGCAAGTCAATTCGTTCCAGGCCAAAGATCGGATGATATGGAGCAAAGATGCCAAGGCGCAAAGTTGCTGATGAGAAATTATCCAAGCTCGGCGAGATTATTCTTGACGCCGGTCCGTAATCGCTTTATTGAGACCTAGGTGCGAGAAGTGAACTTATGTGGCGAATGACAATTGTTTCACTAGTTGTTCTTTTCCTTAACTTCGATAGGGCTCAAGGCCAGGCGGTGCGCGGCGCGTTCCCTTCGCCGAGCATTCAAATCCTTCCCATGATGGTGGCGGCGGAGCGCGGGTTCTATAAGCGAGAGGGGCTGGACTTGGAGTTGATCTTCGTCCGCGGAGCCGCCACCGCGGTGCAGGCGCTGATCGCCAATCAGATCCATTTTATTTTTTCCATCGGACCGCAAATGCCGGCAGTGTGGGAAGGCAACGACATCATGATTCTGGCGCAGCAAGTTGGCCGGCCGACGTTTTCCCTGGTGGTGACCCCGGACATTCAAAAGATCGCCGATCTCAAGGGTAAGAAACTCGGCGTAACCTTCGGCGGCTCGACGGCGGCGGGAACCAAAGCGTTGCTAGAACTCAACAAGATCAATCCCGACAAGGACGTTGAGTATATAAGTCTGCCGGGCAACGAACCGAAGATCGCGGCGATGAAACAGGGAATCATCTCCGGCGCTTTGCTGGCACCGCCGGCGGACTATCTGGCGATGAAAGCGGGATTGAAACGGCTCGTCAGTCTCGCCGATGTTTTCAAGGATACGGCGTTCACGGGTCTGGCGGCGCATAGCCGCACGATCAAGGAGAATCCGCAGATGGTCAGACGGATGGTGCGCGCCATCGTGCGCTCGGTGCTGCACACCCGCGACAATCCGGAGGATGCGATGCAAATCGCGATGAAGCGTCTCGGCCTAGACCGCGATGCGGCCCACGACGCCTATCAAATGATCCGCGAAGCGCTGGTGCCAGTGCCGACGGAAAAAGGCGTGGAGTTGATGGCGCAGTGGCAAGCGATCGCGCTGAACATCAAGCCGAAGCGCAAGCCTTCCGAATACATGGACCTGCGCTTCGCCAACGAAGCGATGGCGGAAATGGGGCAGAAATAGTTGTCTTGATCGCCCACGAATTGGATCGGCCGCATCGCTTCAATGGCACTCTGTCTGCAATCACCTTCGGTCTGGGTGCAGTTTTTCACTGACAGTGAAGGTGATTCCAACACGGAACGGAGTAGTTGGCGATTCGAATCAGCGAAATTGATTGGCTTGGGTTAGGACACGAGCCTGTGTTCGTTGACAAATATCGCACAAGCGAAGAATTGATCGCATTTAACGAAGATTTATTTCTTCCGAGTTGATTCTGGCATTGCCCTTGCTGCTTTTTTCTCTATTTGACTCGGAAGCTTATCACCGTCAAGAACTCCGCAAAACTTAGACAGGAGGAATTTACCAATGGCATTGTGGAACCAGCCCGCGCAAGAGGGAAGCAACGACAAAGCGCAACCCTCGCAGCCGATATCGAGTGCCGCGCCAGTAATTTCTACCCCGGTTACATCGGTTACGCCGGTTACTCCGATCGCGTCGCCCAAGGAAAACGTAGCGAGGGATCGGCGCAACTCGGTGTTCGGTCCGGGAGTGACCATCGAGGGTAAAATTGAAGGTGACGCCGACGTGCATGTCGCCGGCAAATTCAAAGGCGACATTCATATCAAAGGCGACTTTAGCGTTGAGAAGGGCGCTCACGTCGCGGCCAAAATTGACGCTGCCAACGTAACCATCGGTGGCGAAGTCGATGGCAACATCGTGGCCAGTGCGCAGGTAAAGCTCCTAGAAGGCGGCCAACTGATCGGCGATCTCAAGGCCGCGACGCTGACCGTGGCGGCGGGATCGCGGATGCGCGGCAATGTCGAGTTTGGCTGGAGCCCAACCGAGGCCACCAAGTTCAATGGCCAAGCCCAGCCGAAAGACAAAGCTGGAGCTGCGGGATGAAAGCCGTATCGGTAGCGGGCGAATCACGGAGCTGTCCGCACTGCCAGGCGACGATTCTCAAAAGCGCGGCGTCCTGTCCGCTCTGCCGTCATAACCTGCGTTTTGTTTCCATCGGCGCGGCGCCAAGCGCTCAGCCAAAGCGCTGCGCGCTTCTGGTGGAAGGCGCGCTCAAGAATTCCAGTGAAAATGAAGTGTTGGAATATTTCGTCTTGATGGAAGTGCGCGATGAGAGCGGTAAACTTATCTCGCGCCAGAGTGTCGGGGTGGGCGCGATTCCACGCGCCGAAAAAAGAATATTCTCACTTCGGGTTGAAATCGCCCCGGCCTCGGTTGCAAACTAGCTTTGCCGTTCCGCCCGGCTTGTAATTCTCACACGAGCTCAGCGCGGTGTCAGGATCGTTTTTAACGCGCGACGCCTTCGGCAATGCGATTCAGCCGGCGTCGTTGGGATGGACGCGGTCTGTCACCAGCAAGAAGAGCGGCTCGTTGACCATCGCCAGGTCAACGGCCAAATGCAGATTCCGATCGCCATTTATGCACCGCGCACAACTCGATTAACGCCTTCGCGATAGAGTCCCAGTGGTTCGCCGTTTAAGTTGCCGCCTGTTTGCAAGTCAGCACGGTTCAAGATTGGGCGTTATTTCTCCTCATACTGCACGCCGCTTTTCGGTTTCCCATCGCCATCGCTCCCGCCAATGAATTCGTGCCAAACATAATCATCAGTACAGATCAATCGTCGCGCGCGGTAGCGGGCCAGAGTCGGCGACCTTGCTACGTGGCATTTTTATTTCTTCAGCAACTTCTTTTTATCTGTCGATCCTAGCAGCACTTGCTGTGCGGAAATTTTGCCTTAGCAATTTTCCCGTTGACAGCGCGAATTCACTTTCGTAAACTAATTTTCAGCAGGGAAAGGAGGTGGTCCAGACATGATTGATAAATGTACTGACTGTGAGGTGGCTGAGACTTAGGCTCTAGGCGGACTTCTTGAAGGGGTTCGGGCCTAGAGCCTGGTAAACCCCCTCAGACCACCTAGCGGGCCCGCTTCAACGTTGGCGCATGCCGGCGATTGAGGCGGGCTCTCTTTTTTCAAGCAAAGCGAGAGCGACGGTGGCGGCCTTTTTGGATTGGCTGTTGTCGCTTTCGCTCGCTTCCTTCAACGCGCGCAAAAACTCTTCCGACGGCAATCCGATATTCGCCAAGGTGACGGCGGCGGCGCTGCGAACTTTGATATCCACATCAAGCAAATAGCTTTGTAATAATGCAGCGCGCACGCGCTCAGCGTCGTCGGTTCGATTCTTCAAGCTGGTCGCCGCCGCGACTCTTACCGTTGGGTCAGGGTCCGACAGTGAGCTTAGAAGTGCCTGCAGGCTCACCACATCATTCAAGACCAAGTCGCGCAGGCCGTAGATCGCCATGCGTTTCTGATTGGTCGTCCCATTTTCGCACAGCTCGATCAGCAGATTGATGATGGAGCTCTCAGTCTTGGCGATACGAACTAGCAAGAGAACGATGGCCCAGCGAATATCCGGCTCGCGATGATCCAAGGTGTCGAGTAAGTTTCGAATCGTCGCGCCGGATGGCTGGGGCAGATGGCCTAAAACGTACGCGACCGGCCAATAGTCTCGATGCCCGAGCTCAACGAGTCTTTGCTCAAGAGCAGTCCTCACCTGGACGGACTCTCTGGCAAGTCCGATCAGTTGGTCGACAGCGGCGCGAATGGTGGGTTTGTCGGGATGATCTAAGTCGGCAATGAGCGCGGTAAGCCGGTCGGTTTCCATCGCTAGAACAAATTCTTCACGGTGCGGCCGCGATCGAGGTGCAACTCTTCCGGAACGAAGGCAAAGCCTTTCTGCCTTGAAGCCGCGAGCGGGGCGAGTTGCCGCTTAGACTATTGGTGCAAAGATCGACCATTGTGCCAAGCGCCGAACACGAACTGAAATATTCGCGCTGATGCCTTCGTTCCTCCAGAGTCACACCTCGATCGATACGTAGCTTCGTGTTCTCCCGATGGGAAGGATCGAGGCAAGTTAAAATGTGAATCAAATCTCCAGAAACTGCGGGCAGTTGGTTAAATTGCGATTGCCCTTGGCGGTGACGACCACGACGTCTTCGAGCCGGACGCCGCCGACGCCGAGATAATAAAGTCCCGGTTCCACCGTGACAACGTGACCGGTGCGCAGGATCGCGTCGATGGGCGCGATGCGCGGCGGCTCGTGTATGTCCAACCCAAGGCCATGGCCGGTGCCGTGAAAGAAACCTTGCATGCGGCCGTTGATTTTCCCGGTAGGAAAACCGCGCGCGGCGAACATATCGAGAATATTTTGATGAACTTCTTTGCCGTTGACGCCGTCGCGGATTTGCTCGTAGCCGATTTTTTGTCCCGCTTGCACGGTGGCGTAAATCGCTTTGATTTTATCCGAAGCACGGCCGCGCACGACCGTGCGGCTCAAGTCACCGAAGTAGCCGTTATGCTGCGAGCGCGGAAAGATATCGAAGATGATCGAGCTATTAGCTTTGATCGGCCCGCTACCCTCGTGATGCGGATCGACGCACTGATTGCCTGAGGAAATAATCGTGTGGCTTGGTAACCAGCCTTGCGCCATGATCGTCGTGTTCACCGCGGTTTTGAGTAGCTCCGAAGTTAAGCGCGAGCCGTTGAGATAGAGATAGCCGTCGCGTTTGGTTGTCGTGCGCTTGAGCATGCGGATGCCGGCTTCGAGTCCTAGGCGAGCGATGCGTAACGATTCGGTGATTTGTTTTACTTCCGTGGGGTTTTTGGTCTCGCGCCTCGGCCAAAATGGATCGCGCTTGATCTGTACGCTGTAGCCTTTGGCGCGCAACTGATCGGACAGCAAAGCGGAAAAATTCGCCGGCACGATCAGCGAGCGGATCCCGCGTTCGCGAAATAGCAAATCCAAAATATCGATCGCGCTCGCCGGCGTCTTGCCGAGCTTGCGCAGTTTGCGCTGATAGAGCGACAGCGACAGCACCCGATCGGCTTTAGCCTGTTTCTTGGCGCGGTCGATTTCCAAATCGCTCATCACGACATAGCTGAGTTTCTTGTGCTGAAAATAAATAAATGGATCGGGCACGAAGAAACCGGCGGCGTAGAGCATGTTCGCGTCGCCTTCGCTGGCGGCGTAAAGCAGGATCGCTTGGGTCGGCTTGAGGTCGGGTTCGCGCGGCTCGATATTTTTTTGACGATTTAGTTTAGCTTCAAACATGACCAAGACTGCACTCGTAAGAAAAAATCAATTTCGATCTCGACGAGCGTTCACGCTAACAATTTCGCTGGTGAACTTCAAGGTAATTAACGTTGTGTTCATGGCAAACTCAGTTGACAGGGAAGCGCCTTTTGTTATGATGCCGACACTTTCTCGCGGCTCGGCTGCGATCTCGTCTCCAAGGAATTTTTCTTCATGACGACTGACAATCTTGACAAGCTGAGCGAGCTCAATCAAAAAGCGGAAGCCAGCGGTGGCCCGGAGCGCGCCCGGCGGCAGCACGAACAAGGAAAACTACTCGCCCGCGAGCGCCTCGACATCCTGCTCGACAGCGGCAGTTTCGTCGAGCTCGACCGCTTGCGTACGCATCACAGCACGGATTTCGGACTGGATAAACAGAAATTTCTCGGCGATGCGGTGGTGACCGGCTACGGCGCCATCGACGGCCGTTTGGTCTATGTTTACTCGCAGGATTTTACCGTCTTCGGCGGCAGCCTAAGCCGCGTGGTGGCGGACAAAATCTGTAAAGTGATGGACATGGCCCTGAAAAATGGCGCACCGTTGATCGGTATCAACGATTCCGGCGGCGCGCGCATTCAAGAGGGCGTCGATAGCTTGGCCGGCTACGGCGATATATTTCAGCGCAACGTGATGGCATCGGGCGTCGTGCCGCAAATCACGGCGATCATGGGGCCCTGCGCCGGCGGAGCGGTTTATTCGCCGGCGATCACCGACTTTATCTTCATGATCAAGACCAACAGCTACATGTTCATCACCGGCCCCGACGTGATCAAGACCGTGACCCACGAAGATGTGACTAAGGAAGCGCTTGGCGGCGCGGAAACTCATAGCGGTAAGAGCGGCGTGTCGCATTTTACCGCCAACACGGAAAAAGACTGTCTGCTGTTGATTCGTGAGCTGATCGGTTTTCTACCTAGCAACAATCAAGAAGATCCGCCGTTTCATCCGACCAACGACGATCCGCTGCGGCGCGACAAACGTTTGAAAGATTTGATTCCCGATAATCCGCACCGGCCCTACGATATGAAAGAACTCATTGGCGCTGTGGTCGATGAAGGATACTTCTACGAAGTGCAGCATGAATTTGCCCTTAACATCTTGGTCGGCTTCGCGCGTCTCGGCGGCCGCTCCATCGGCATCGTCGCCAACCAACCGGCGAGCCTGGCCGGTTGTCTCGATATCAATGCCTCGGTGAAAGCGGCCCGCTTCATTCGATTCTGCGACTGCTTCAATATCCCGATCGTCACGTTTGTCGATGTGCCAGGATTTCTCCCCGGCACCGAGCAAGAGTATCACGGCATCATTCGCCACGGTGCGAAATTGCTTTACGCCTATGCGGAAGCGACGGTTCCCAAGGTGACCATCGTGACCCGCAAGGCCTACGGTGGCGGCTATATTGTCATGTCGAGCAAACATTTGCGCGGCGATATCAATTTGGCTTATCCCACCGCTGAGATCGCGGTCATGGGACCGGAAGGCGCGATCAATATTGTCTTTCGCGACGCATTGCAAAAGGCCGCTGATCCGGCCAAGGCGCGCGACGAGATGGTCACCAATTATCGCGAAACCTTCGCCAATCCGTTCAAAGCGGCGGAGTCGGGCTATATCGATGCCGTGATTTATCCCGAGGACACCCGGCCGACTTTGATCCGCGCCTTGGAGATGCTCAAGAACAAGCAAGATCAAAATCCACCGAAGAAGCATGGCAATATTCCACTCTAAAGAAGGCAACAGGCGTGAGGCAACAGGCAACAGTAGGATTTGCCGAGGGCTTGTCTATTGCCTAGTGCCTGCTGTCTGTTGCCTTGCCGCGCATGTTTAAGCGAATTCTGATCGCCAATCGCGGCGAGATCGCCGTGCGCATCGCGCGCGCCTGCCGCGAGCTCGATATCGAGTCCGTGGCGGTTTATTCCGAGGCGGACCGCGAATCTCTCCATGTCAAATATTGCGACTACGCGTATTTGATCGGTCCGGGGCCGTCGACGCAAAGTTATTTAGTCATCGATAGAATTATCGACGTCTGCAAAAAGAGCGGCGCCGAAGCGGTTCATCCCGGCTATGGCTTTCTCGCTGAAAACGCCGCATTCGCGCAGCGCTGTAAAGACGAAGGCATCGTTTTCATCGGTCCATCGCCGGAAGTCATCGATCAGATGGGCGATAAAGTCAAAGCGCGCCAGATCATGAAAGCGGCCGGCGTGCCGGTGGTACCGGGCTCCGACGGTATTCTGACTTCCGAACAAGAAGTCATAGATACCATGGAGTCCATCGGTTATCCCTGCATGCTCAAGGCGGTCGCCGGCGGCGGCGGCAAGGGATTGCGCATGGTGCGATCGCGGCGCGAAGTTTCTTCAGCCTATCGCGCTGTGGGTTCCGAAGCGTCATCATCGTTCGGCGACGCGCGGCTCTACGTCGAAAAATTCATCGTCAAACCGCGCCATGTTGAAATGCAGATTCTCGCCGACAAGTACGGCCGGGTGATTCATCTCTATGACCGCGAGTGCTCGATCCAACGGCGCCACCAAAAAGTGATCGAAGAATCGCCGGCGCCGGGATTGGAAGACCGCACACGCCGGCGTCTCGGTCGGATCGCCATCCAGGGCGCGCGCGCGGTCGGTTACGTCGGCGCCGGAACTTTGGAATTCTTGCTGGATTCGGAGCAGAATTTTTATTTCCTCGAAATGAATACGCGATTGCAGGTCGAGCATGCCGTCACCGAACGCGTGGTCGGTATCGATCTGGTCAAAGCGCAGATCGAGATCGCCGCGGGCGGCTATCTGCCTTGGCGCCAGCGTCATATCACGCAAACCGGACACGCCATCGAGTGTCGCATTTACGCCGAGGACCCGGAGCGCGATTTCATGCCTTGCCCTGGTAAGATTGAGGGCTTGCGTTTGCCGGAAGGGTTGGGCCTGCGCAATGACAACGGCGTTTACGAAGGCGCCGAGGTGCCGATTTACTACGATCCGATGATCGCCAAGCTGATCACTTGGGGCGAAAACCGTATCGAGGCGATCTTGCGTATGCGCCGAGCACTGCGCGAGTATCAGGTGCGCGGCATCAAAACCAATATCTCCTTTCACCAATGGATACTGCGTCATCCGCGCTTCATGTCCGGCAACGTCAATACCGGCTTCATCGATGAAGAGTACCGCGGCTCCAACAGCGAAGATGTGTTGCCGCACAAAGAGATCGCCTTGGCGTCGGCGGCGATCGCCGCGTTGCTGAGCGAGCATGAGCTAACGTTGGGTCTGTTGGCAAAGGGGGCGGCGGAACCGTCCAAGTGGCGCGAGCAGGGTAAGCGCAGCGGCCTGCGGCGCGGCGGCGCCGGCGGCTGGCGCCGGACATAAATTGGCTCGAGACTAGACATGGCTTTCATCGGCAGGTTGGGCGAGCAGAGCTACAAAGTCGAGATCGAAGAGACCGGCAAGTCGGTCTATCGCGTGTCGGTGGACGGCAATGAGTTCATCGTCGACGGCAAAAAGACCGGCCGCACCAATTACTCCCTGATCGTCGACAACCGTTCCTTCGAGATCGAAGTGGACAACACCGACGATGAATATCGCGTACTGGTCGACGGACGCAGTTATCATGTTAATTTGGTCGACGAGCGGCGCATACGGGTGGGCGGCAACCAGGCGGCGACGGAGTTGCAAGGGCGGCAAAGAGTTTCCGTGCCGATGCCGGGCAAGGTAATCGCCGTGCTCGTCGCCGAGGGCGACCAAGTGGAAAAAGGCCAAGGTCTGGTGATCGTCGAAGCGATGAAGATGGAAAACGAGGTGCATAGCCCGATCGCCGGTGAGATCAAGGAGATCAAAGTCAAAACCGGCGAGACGGTGGAAGGCGGCGCGGTGCTGGTGATCGTCGAATAGATTCGGCCAGAGCATTTTTTTAGCGGCGAATTCTTGTCTGTATCATTCATTCATGTTATAGCAGCGCGTCATGATTCCGAAGAAAGTTTTTTTTACCAAAGGGGTGGGCGTCCACAAGGAAAAGTTGGCGTCTTTCGAATTGGCGTTGCGCCAGGCGGGTTTGGCTTACTGTAATCTGGTGTTGGTGTCGAGTATCTACCCGCCCTACTGCAAGCGGCTCTCCAAGGAAGAAGGCGTCAAGCTGCTGCGACCCGGCGAGATCGTTTTTTGCGTCTACGACCGCGAAAGCACCAATGAGCCCAATCGTTTGGTGGCGGCATCGGTGGGTGTGGCGATTCCTTCCGATGAGAGCCAATACGGCTATCTGTCGGAGCATCACTCCTTTGGCGAGACCGACGAAAAGGCCGGCGACTATGCCGAGGATCTCGCCGCCAGCATGCTGGCGACGACTCTCGGTATCGAGTTCAATCCCGACACCGCCTGGGACGAGCGCGAGCAGCTTTTCAAAATGTCCGAGAAAATCGTCCGCACTTCGAACATCACCCAATCGGCCATTGGCAATAAAGACGGGCTGTGGACCACAGTTTTTGCCGCCTGCGCGTTTATCAATGAAGACAGCGAAGTGAAGTAGATTAGCGATTGCCTCATCAGAGCCGGCCGTTGGGTCACAAACGGGCCGGCTTTTTTTTATTCCGTTCCGTAGTTGAAATTGATTCAGAGCGTGCGCGCGATCCTCCGTTGTAAGGGCCATGGGTCTCTGCCGCTGAGCCAGCAACCGACATCAGAGTTGCTCTAACTTCGGGATCCGGACTATTCCGCTGCCTTTTCCAGCCGATTCATTCTAAAGCGTGCCGCGTAGGCGACCGCGATGCTGATCACGTAGAGCAAGCTGAGCGGGATCATAAACAAAATCTGCGAGATGAAATCCGGCGGAGTCAAAACCGCGGCGAGCAGAGCGATGACGATAATCGCGTAACGGTAATGACGCAAGAGAAAGCGGTGGTCGATCAAGCCGACTCGCGCGAGAAAGAAACTCAGCACCGGCAACTCGAACATGACGCCGAAGGCTAAGGTCATGCGCGACACAAGCGACAGGTAATCGCCCACCTGCAGCATCGGCTGAATGTCGATGGCTTGGTAACGTTGCAGCAAGAAATGGAGTCCGTGTTGAATAACGACCTCATAGCAGAAGACTACGCCGCCAATGAAAAAGAACGATCCGAAAAACACGAAGCTCCGGCTGTAGCGTTTTTCATGTTCGTATAGTCCTGGCGCGACGAATTGCCAGGCCTGCCAAAGTAACACCGGCGCGGCGACGATCACCGCGGCGATGAAAGCAATCTTCATCTTGGTAAAAAATGCCTCGGTGACCGCCGTGCCGATTAACGTGAGTCCGCGAATACTGAGCCGGCGCAGCGGCGCCGCCAAGAGCTCAAAGATCGTGTCGACGAACGCATAGCATGCAAAGAAAGCCACGGCGACGGCGAGAACGCTTTTAACCAGGCGGTTGCGCAGCTCGGCCAGATGGGAGGTAAAGGGCATCTGGACATCGGCCGATTGCCCGCTACCTTGATCGTTATTCACTTTTTTTCTGGGGCAGGTTCAGGATTGGCGCTGTCCGATTCAGCCGGCTTTTCCAGTGGCGGGTCGTCGCTGACCATGGCTTTTGTTTTAGCGTCCTCGACCTCATTCTCCATCTTACGAAACTCATCTTTGAGTTCGTCGGTGGCGCGGCGAAACTCCGACAAGCCTTTGCCTAAAGCTTTAGCGAGTTCCGGTAATTTCTTCGGCCCCAGGACGATCAGCGCAAGTCCCAAGATCAGCAGCAATTCCGGCATGCCGATGCCAAACATGAAAACAAATTAGGCGATTTCACCGGCCTTGGCAAGTTTCCACGATCGCTTTGCAGGGCCGCCGCTTAGATGTTAGGTTTTCCGCATGGCCAAAACCGCTGTGGTGGTCGACAAAGAATTTCTCAAACACCAGCCCGGTGAATCGCATCCGGAGCGTCCGGAGCGGGTGAAAGTGCTGCTCGATCTAGCCGACGAACTCGACCGCGGTCAGTTCCAACTGCTCGCCCCCAAGCCGGCGAACCGTGCCGACATCGAAGCGACCCACGGAAAAGAATACGTCCGATTGATCGCCGCGACTGCGGCGCACAACGGCTACGCGCTCGACGGCGACACGATTACTTGCCGCGACTCCTTCGCGGTTAGCGTCTTAGCCGTCGGCGGGTTTCTCAATTTAATCGACGCCATTGCCGCCAAGGAAATCGCCAACGGCTTTGCCTTGGTGCGGCCGCCGGGCCATCACGCGCTGCGCCATCGGGCGATGGGTTTTTGTCTGTTCAACACCATGGCGATCGGTGCCGAATATCTAAAACGAGTCCACGGCGCCAAAAAAATCATGATCATGGACTGGGATGTGCACCACGGCAACGGCACGCAGGATGCGTTCTATGACGATCCGTCAGTGCTATTCATCTCGACGCATCAATATCCTTATTATCCCGGCAGCGGCGCAATCACTGAAACCGGCGCCGACGCCGGCGAAGGGTTTACCATCAATATCCCGCTCCCCGCGGGGTGCGCGGACGCTGAGTATCTCGAAGTTTTTCAAGAAGTCGTCGTGCCGGCCGCCGCGCGCTTCGCCCCCGATTGGATACTCGTTTCCGCCGGTTTCGATCCGCACCGGCGCGATCCTCTCGGCGGGATGGACGTCACCGAAAAGGGCTTTGGCGCGATGGCGAAACGCTTGCTCGGACTCGCCGACAAATTTGCCGGCGCGCGAATCGCTTTCTTGCTCGAAGGCGGTTACGATCTGATGGCGCTGAGAAATTCCGTCGCCACGGTGCTAAACGCCATGCAAAACTCGGTCACGAGCGCCGATGAGAGATTGAATATTTCCGCGAGCCGCATTGAAGCGCTGCTCCGCCGCATCCACCAAGTGCATGAAAAGTATCAACTATCCTAAATCCTATTGACCCTCTCCAACGACTCAATTATCTTAGATTACTAATACACTACAAGTTGGTTACGAAACGCGCATATGAATGAGCAACGCAGAGTTGTGGTCACGGGACTGGGTGCGGTCTCACCGTTGGGTACCGGCGTCGAGAAAAACTGGCAAGCATTGATGGACGGCCGTTCAGGTATCCGCGCCATTACTCGATTCGCCGCTGAAAGTTTCGCCTCGCGCATCGCCGGCGAGGTGCCGGACTTTAATCCGGAAGATTTTATCGAGCCCAAAGAAATCAAAAAAATGGATCTCTTCATCCAATACGCCATGGGCGCAGCTGCCATGGCGATGGCCGATAGCGGGCTTAAGATCGAAGACGAATTCGCCGAGTCGGTGGGCGTGATCATCGGCGTGGGGTTATGCGGCATCGATACCATAGAAACGACCAAGGAAGCCTTACTGGCCGGTGGACCGCGCAAGATATCGCCGTTCTTCATTCCAAAGTTGATCTCCAATTTGGCGCCGGGCCAGGTCGCGATTCGCTACGGCGCCAAGGGCGTAAACTTCACGCCGACGTCGGCGTGCGCTTCGGGAACCCATGCGATCGGTGAATCGTTTCATATGATTCGCAGCGGTTTGCAAGATGCGGTGATCGCCGGCGGCGCCGAATCGACGATCACGCCTCTCGCCGTGGGCGGCTTCGCCGCGATGAAAGCGTTGTCGACGCGCAACGATGAGCCGTTGCGAGCGAGCCGGCCCTTTGACAAGGAGCGCGACGGCTTCGTCATCGGCGAAGGTTCCGGCATACTCATCCTTGAAGAACGCGAACACGCGCTCAAACGGGGCGTGAAAATTTATGCTGAAGTGATCGGCTATGCGGCCAATGGCGACGCGTACCACATGACGGCGCCGGCGCCGGAAGGAGAAGGGGCCGCACGGTGCATGCGATTGGCATTGAAAGACGCGGGTATCGCGCCCAGCGAGGTCGATTACATTAACGCCCATGGCACGTCGACTGAGTACAACGACGCCAACGAAACCACGGCGATCAAAGCGGTATTTGGCGAGCAAGCGGCAAAGTTGGCGGTCAGCTCGACCAAGTCTATGACCGGTCATCTGCTCGGCGCGGCCGGCGCGGTGGAAGGGGTTTACTCGGCGCTGGCGCTGTATCACGGCGTGTTGCCGCCGACGATCAACTACGAAAATGCCGATCCCGCGTGCGATCTCGATTATGTTCCCAATAAAGCACGCAAGGCTGACATAAATGTTGCGCTCTCCAACTCCTTCGGTTTCGGCGGCACCAACGGCTGCGTGATTTTCCGGAGGGCTGAATGAGCGGTCACGTGCGCCGAAGCGTTATTCTCGGCACGGGTTCAGAGCTGCCGTCCAAAGTCGTGACCAATCGCGACTTGGAGAAAATGGTCGACACCAGCGATGAATGGATCACGGTGCGCACCGGCATCAAAGAACGGCGCGTATTGGAAGAGGGCAAAGGCAATGCCGATATGGCGTATCAAGCCGCCAAGCGGGCGCTCAAGGACGCCGGCATGGAGGCGAAAGATCTCGAAGCGATTATCATGGGAACGGTGAGCGCGGACTATCCTTTTCCCAGCTCCGCGTGCGTGTTGGAAGATCTGCTCGGTGCGCGCCATGCTTTCTCGTTCGATGTCGGCGCGGCATGCGCGGGATTTCTCAACGCGTTATCGGTGGCTGATTTGTATGTCCGCAGCGGCAAGGTCAACAACGCCCTGGTGGTCGGCTCGGATGCGTTGAGCCGTATGCTCAATTGGCAGGATCGCGGCACTTGTATTCTCTTCGGCGACGGCGCCGGCGCCGTGGTGCTCGGCGCGTCGAACAACGGCTCGGGCATTTTAAGCACGAAGCTTCGCACCGACGGTTCTTACGTCAAGCAGCTCTATGTTCCGGCGGGCGGTTCGCTCAAACCGGCGCGAGCGGAAACCGTGCGCAATAACGAACACACCATCACCATGAACGGTAAAGAGGTTTTCAAGATCGCGGTCCGTTCGATGGAAGAGATCAGCCGCCAAGCCCTGGACGAAGGGGGGGTCAGCGTCGATCAAGTGGCATTGGTGATTCCGCATCAGGCTAACAAACGCATCATCGTCGCGCTCGCCGAACGTCTCGGCGTGTCGATGGATCGCGTGATGGTCAATGTCGACAAGTACGGCAATACGTCGGCCGCTTCGATTCCGGTTGCGTTGGACGAAGCCAAACGCCAAGGCCGGATCAAACCGGGCGATATCGTACTGTTGAATGCTTTCGGCGCCGGTTTCGCCTGGGGCGCCGCGGTGGTGAAGTTCTAGCCGGGCAGTTTCGATTCAACTTCCCTCAAGCATTCGCATTACGGCTTCGCGCAGCGCATTTAGTTTGGCGCTGAACTCGACAGGGTAGCGAGCTGGGTCGCGAATCAATTTTAGGTTCACGGGTAGTGCGGCGAAGTCTTCCGCAAAGACTTTTCTGCTCTCGATCAACGATGGCGAGTCGCCGCGAAGTTTGCCCGCTTGCATGACCTCCTTCAATAATGCTTCCCCGCTTAATTTCTCGTCGCGCTGAGCGATCACGTCGCGGACGAACTGTCCGGTGCCGTCATGCCAGCGAAACAGCTGTTTTCTCCCCGGCCAGGAAATCTTGCCGGTGCTGCGCTTGAGCACTGGACGGTCATGATATTCGACCAGCTTGTACGACATATCCGTCCACGGCGCGTCCGCGGACATGCCCATCTTGGTGCCGACGCCGTAGCTGTCGAACGGCACGTTGGCTGCGCTGAATTCTGCTAAATCGAATTCGTCCAAGCCGCCGCTGCCGATGATTTTTACTTCTCGCAGATCGGCTTGGTCGAAGATCGCGCGCACGGCGCGCGCTTGCGCGGCAAGATCGCCGCTATCGATGCGCACGGCGATAAGGTTTTGCCCGCGCGCGATCATTTCATTGGCGACTTGAACCGCATTCTTCGCGCCGCTGAGCGTCTCGTAGGTATCGATGAGCAGGATCGCATGCTCCGGAAAGCTGGCAACGTAGGCGCGAAAGGCATCGATCTCGCGCTCGAAACTCATGACGAAAGAATGCGCCATGGTGCCGACCAGCGGAATGCCGTACTGCTGGCCGGCTTTGACATTGCTGGTTCCGGCAAAGCCGGCGAGATAGCTCGCGCGCGCGACTTTCATGCCGGCATCGGTGCCGTGAGTGCGCCGCAGCGCGAAGTCGACCACCGGCCGTCCGGCCGCGCTGTGGACGCAGCGCGATGCCTTGGTGGCGATCAGCGATTGCAGGTGGATTTGATTGATGACGAAAGTCTCCACCAATTGCGCTTCGATGATCGGCGCGGTGATTTCCAGCACTGGCTCGTCGGCGAAAAAAATCCGGCCTTCCGGGATCGCCCAGACATCGCCGGTGAATTTGAGATCGCCGAGATAATTCAGGAAGTCGTCGCTGAAGAGGTTTTGGGACGCCAGGTATTCGAGGGCGTCGGTATCGAAGGATAAGGTTTGCAGGTAGTCGAGCACGTCCTTGAGTCCGGCAGCGACAAAATATCCGCGATTGGGGGGATAGGAGCGGATGAACAGGCTGAAAGTCGCCGGTTCCATGCGCAGCTCGCGGAAGTACGCTTGTGCCATGGTGAGTTGGTAGAGATCGGTGAGCAGGGTTAGGTTTTCCACTTTTGCCATAGGTCTCGGATGCTAAATGACTGGCGCGCAAGTGACAAGCGGAAAGCTAACCGAGCCGGTTACAGCAGTCGCGCAGGTTGATTTATCAGGGCGGTTTTGTTAAGAATTTTCATTAGTCATTAGCCTTAATCAGGGATCAAACAGGAGGGCATCGATGTTTACCGACAAGGTCGAACTTAAAGATTTTGAAAAGCAGGATCCGGAATACCAAGATTTGATTCGCCGGGTGTTGGCGATCCAGGCGGATTGTGAGATCGGCGGCCCGAATCTTTATGTAAAGCATATCCTACCGTCGGCGCCCACCAAGTTGGATCAGTTAATCGTCGCCCGCACGGCGGCTGAAGAGATGGATCATTTCCGTAAAATGGCCCGTTTGGCCGGTGATGTTGGCGTCGATGTTTCCTACACGCTCAGCCGGCCCAACCAGGAACGCTACGTGGAAGCGTTTCGCGGCGAGATTAAAACTTGGGAAGATTACGCTGTCTTCGGTTTCTTGATCGATCGCGTCGGCCGGTTCCAACTCGAGGAGTTTCTCGACTGTACCTATGTGCCCCTTGCCCGCGTGGTCGAAGACCCTGACATCATCCGTGAAGAAGAAGGTCACCTCGACTTCGGCACCAACGCGTCGGCTGATTTTGCCGCCAAAGGCGGGGAGTTCAAGGAAAGAGTGCAAAGAGCGGTGAATTATTGGTACGTTAAGGGACTCGACATGTTCGGCAATAGCAAGTCGTACCGTTCCGAGCGCTACATGCATTGGGGTCTCAAACGGCGGTCAAATTCAGAAGCGCGCCAACAGTACAAAGACGAAATCGATGCCTTGATCTTGAAGATGGGGCTCACGCTCCCCGATCCCAACAAGGGACGGCTTTACACATAACCAATCCGTTTTTGGTTTCGCCCGTATTTCAAGAAGCGAAACCACGATGCGCAAGGAGTGCCATGGAACCAGCACCGAATACCGAAGCATTGGATCAGCAGTTCAAAGAATTCATTCAGGGCTTGAAGAAAGCGGTGGGCGCCGGCATACCGCATTTGAAGGACGATCCGAAAATCGTCGACCAAGCGATCGCCGACTGCAAGGAAATCCTCGACGTGGTTATGGAAGGCGATGTGAAGCAGTGGCTTTCCTGAGCCGCTGATTAGCAAAATTTAACCGAATCAAATCAGTCTCGCGACCAGAGGCGCCTTGTCCCAAGGGCGCCTTTGTCGTATTGATAACAGGTAATTTCATGCACGGGAGAGTGAAACCTTGAACGTTGTCGTATGCGGCAAAGTCATTCCCGCCAGCACGGTCATTATCGAGATCGACGCCAACAGCAAACGCATGGTGCGCAAGGGTGTGCCCCATGAGCTCGATCCCATGGCGGCGAGCGCCGTGGAAGAAGGGCTGCGGCTCGTGGAGAAAAACGGCGGCACGCTCACGCTCATCACGATGGGCACCAGCGACGCGACTATAGGAATTCGTAACGCGCTGGCCATGGGCGCGACCTCGGCGGTACACATTTTCGACGATGCCGTCGCCGGTTCCGATACCCTGGCTACCGCGAAGCTATTGGCCGCGGCGATCAAGAAGCAGCCATTCGATATCGTGTTATGCGCCACCGAAAGCGGCGACAGCTATTCCGGCATTGTCCACGGTCAAATCGCCCAGCTGTTGGGTATCCCGCCACTGACGTTTGCCAAAGAAATTACCGTCGACGGCGATAAAGTCGCCATCAAGCGACAAAGTGAAACCGGTTACGATGTCGTCGAGTCCACACTGCCGGCGCTGGTGGCGTGCAGTAGCGGCATCAATGAGCCGCGCTACCCGCAACTCAAAGGCATCATGGGCGCGAAGAAAAAAGAGATCAAAGTTTATACCGCGGCGGATCTCGGTTTCGCGCCGGATCAAGTCGGTGAAAAGGGCGCACGCGAGAAAGTTTTGACCATCGGCCGGCCGGCCAAGCGCGAAGCCGGCAAGGTAGTGACCGACGAAGGGGAAGGCGGCAAGCAGATCGCGGACTTTCTTGCTGAAATCAAGGTGATCTAAGTGGCGGACACTATCTGGGTATACGCAGAAGTTAACGACGATCGGATTACCGCCACCAGCTTGGAGATGCTCACCAAGGCGGCGGAAGTCGGCAAAGCCGAAGCCATTTTGCTCGGTCCCGCGCCGGACGATGCGGCGCAGATGCTTGCCAACCATGGCGCGAGCAAAATCTACCGCTCGGCCGATGCGGCGTACAAAGATTTTCTCACTTTACCAGCTGCCGAAACGGTTGCCGGCTTGATTGAGAAACACCAACCGGCGGTGATGCTGTTTGCGTCGAGTTACTCGGGCCGCGACCTGGTCGCCAATTTGAGCGCGCGGCTCGACTGCGGCGCGATCACCGACGTCGGCGATTTCCAATTGAAAGACGGCAGCGTCGAAGCGACCATTCCTGCGCTCGGTGCGAGTTATCAAAACACCAGCACGCTGCTCCATGCTGGAACCAAGCTTCTCGTCGTGCGGCCGAAATCTTTCGACCCCAAGCTCAACGAACAGCCGCTGGCGCTTGAAGAAGTTGCCGCACCGCCAGACAACGGCCTGCGCAAAGTGCACCTGAAAGAGCGCGTCGTCGTCAAACGCGAAGGGCCATCGCTCGAAGGTGCCAAAATCGTCGTCTCCGGCGGCCGCGGCCTCAAGGGCGAAGAGCAATTCAACATGCTCAAAGAGCTCGCCGATGTGCTCAGCGGCGCCGTCGGCGCCAGTCGCGCCGCGGTCGATGCCGGTTGGGTGCCCTACGCCATGCAGGTCGGCCAGACCGGCAAAACCGTAAAACCGGATATTTATTTCGCCGTCGGCATCTCCGGCGCCGTGCAACATCTCTCCGGCATGAAGACTTCCAAATACATCATCACCATCAACAAAGACGCCGAAGCCCCGATCTTTCAATACTCCGACTTCGGCGTGGTCGGCGACCTCTTCAAAGTCGTGCCGCAGTTGATCGAAGAATTGAAGAAGCGCAAAGGCGCATAGGTTCGGCATTCAACTGTAGTAAAAGACTCAAAGTAAAACGGGGCGCGATTCATCGCGCCCCGTTTTTTGTTTGTTGTGCTTGTAGTCTCGCTCTTGTCAGCTTGCCGTGCCATCGCGTAAGATCCGCGCTAAATAGCCAACACTCGAATACTCAGCGAAATGGATCTTAAGCAGTACAATGGCGACGTGTCAGTTCCGAGCCTTGATCGAAAGGCAGTACATCGGTTAGAGATTCTCGTTTCCTGAAGAAGTTGATTTCAATTTTTGATGAGTTTGTGAGTCCATTGTTTGCACAGAAAGACAACCTAGGCGCCCAAAACGATAAACTCCGCGCTGTGCGTGACTTGCTTTTGCCTAGGCTGATGAGCGGAGAAATTCCACTATTAGTCCTATTAAGGTCGAACTGGAGCGTCTATCACAGACGAAAGTGCTTGCTGAAATCAGAAGAGATTTTAGCATAACTGAATTTTTTACTGTCTATTCGAGTTCGAGCGAAAAAGATCACAGCCTAGGATTTTATTGCGCTTTGATCCCCAGCAGCAAAACCGAAGACAGTCTTCGCAATACGAGCTGGGATCTTTTTCATGGTTCTGGCTTCGCCGCGGGGCTTGCATACAGTACGAACTGGTCAACTTACCAAGCCGCTACAGTTATCTGCAATACAGGAGCGGAAGCTACTCAGCGGACTGGCAAAGCGGGACTCATCGCTCGGGTGTGGCGTGGATTATACTTGGTGCCATCAAACTTCATCTCGGCGGGAATGGAATCCGGACGAAATCCGGCCCTGAATACTTTGATCAAAGCGCAGGGAGGAGACTATCAAATTTGTGGCCCAACGCTTTCGACCGCTACGATCGTTCACCAGTTATTGGGACACTTCGCCGAGTGGAAGTGCAACGACGGAAAGGAAATGGGACGAGTAGATGCGTAAGTGTCGCTCAACGGCATGCTGTCCAAGAAACGGTTGCTCGATATCGTGGAAGGTAGAAACTAGTTGTGAGTAGCCGAATCTCTTGCAACGTCTGCTGCAAACGCACTATAGCCAAACGTGAAATGAGTCATATACAGTACAACATTCGCCAAATTGCCTCGCGCATTGTCGCATTGCGGGCAAAGGCGGTCAGATCTTGAATTGTTCATGGATGATCGCGAACTGCTTGAATGCCGACAGTGCGGACTGCTTGAGGATATAAGCTTCACCGGACAACTCATTACCTGCCACGCGCCATATTTTGGCCAGGATACCGGTCTTCGCTTTGAGGCATATCTCCAGGACCGTTTCCAATGTCCCGAATGCGGTTCGATAGTTCAATCGAGCCAACCTGAGAATAAAAAGGGTGGCGAATAACGTCGGCGCGCTCGCGCCAGCTTGATTGTCAGCGGGTTCTTCTCTGAAACAAACCTTCCTTCTCCAATTCCTGCACCAACGACGGATCGACGAATTGACTGGCATTTGCGCCGGCGGCTTCTTTCCCCAGAGTTCGCAATAGTTGCCGGACGCCATCCAGGTCGGCGGTGATCGTTTTCTGCAAATGTTTCTGGCCGTAGGTGCGGTAGAATTCAGCGAGGCTTTCAGTCGATCCACAATGGTCACAACATCGCGGGCGCTTGGCGCAGCAATTCCATTCGCGTCGCTCAATCCCCGGTCGGCACTTGGTGCGATAGTATGATTTCTCTTCGCTCGCGGGCCGATTGTTGAATCGCCAGGCAAGCTTCTAGCGTTGCCTTACCCCAGCGGCCGTTATGACGGACGGGACGGTCGTTGACGACCGCGTCGTACAATTCATCGACGACTTTCCCTTTGTCCGGCACGGCTCGACCCAAGGGCACCGGAATTTCTCTCTTGCCATGATCATCGTAAATGAACACGCCGTTGGGCTGTGGGCGAAGGTCGCCGTGTTCACAGCTCACTAGCGTGACGCCGAAATGAGGATGGTAACGCTCGCGTTCAACAGCGCCAACAGCGGCCCGGCGCTGTTGGCGCCCACCGTATCCGGTGGCGGCTTTGAGGTTCGCTTCGTCGGCGGAATTCTTTGCTTCCCTTAGCAGTGCGGCGCGCTTCGCCTTGTCGATCGGGTCGCTTGCGCTCGCCGCCCTCGCCGATCCAACCGGTCAATTCATCGCTGTCGAAGTGATCGTAGGCATTATAAACGAGGGTCGCGGCGGCGCCGTCGACAAATTCCAAGAAAGTTGCGTGGGCGCCTTCGGTTGGGCGCGATGAGTCCCAAACTCCGGTCATCGAGCGCACGCTACGCACTCGACCGCCGCCGATCCAACGGATCATGTCGATCTGGTGCGGCACCTGATTGAACAAAATGCCGCCGCCGAGACTAGTGTCCAGCTCTTCGGGGCGGCGCGGTCGGTAGAGAAAGTTGGTAAAGCGCCAGGTGTGCATCATCTTGAAGCCGCCCAATTCGCCGTTGCGGACGATCTCGCGAATTTTTAATATCGGGGGATCGAAGGAGTGAGTATGGCCGACCACAAGCCGGATGCCGGCGCGGTCGACGGCCGCGATCATGTTATCGCAGTCTGCGAGCGTGAGCGCCATGGGCTTCTCGACGATGGCGTGTTTGCCGTAGGTCGCCGCCATGATGACATGTTCGGCATGGCATTGGTGCGGTGTGGCAATGTAGACGGCGTCGATGTTCTGATTGCGAAAAAGCTCCTCGGCGTCGCGGTAGACCTCGGCGTCAAATTCGCCGCGGAACTTTTCCAGCGCCTCGGCGCGCAAATCGGCGGCGGCAATCAATTTAACTTGCGGATGGTTGACCAGACTCGGCAGCATAGAGGTTGCCGCGCGCCCCAAACCAACGATGCCGAAATTAAGAATTCTGTCATTTGTCGTCGCCATAGTTTCTCCCATTAACGGAACATCGGCAGCTCTACAACCGCGGCGAGTTTCAACAGGAGTGGTTCGTTCCAAATTACATGAACCAGCATATCGTAAACGCCGACGATGAAAACTTCAAAACCGGCTGCGATCAGAAATGCGTTGCGCCACTGCATGGCGCCGAACACCGTGCAGTAAACCAACAAATAGAGCGGGATCGTTATATGAAACCCAACTAGCCAAACGCCGGCGAGCAGGGCAGCCATCGATCCCACGACGCGGAGAATTCGCCGAGTGATTTCATCGTGGGTGAGATCAGAATCCCGAAAGCCGATATCGAGGATGCCACCTTCGGTTACGCCGCGCGCTGTGCCTACGGCTTTCTGGATGAGAAAGCAGGCGAGAAGAACCAAGCCGGCGGCGCCAACCAGGCGCGGCAGCAGCGCCGCCGAAAGCGGCCAGTTTCGCGCTGCGACGATGAAATAGATAAACAGAGCAAAATTAGCTGCCAGGAAAAGCGACTCGAGAGTGGTCGTGAGCGAGATTCTTTTCGCTTTCAAAGCGTCGCGGCGAAGTACGCCCGATGCCGGCGCATCGTAACTATTGTCTCCTTGACGAGGCTCGGGGGTTGAGCGCTCATTTTCTGAAGTCACCGAGCTAGCAATGTCGATGCTTCGGGTGGCGCGCTGGGCGCGTAATGATAACAACAATGATGACAGCGCGAGAGCGGAAATGATCCAAACCTGGGGTCGGGCGAGCATCGTTACACCATAGGTATTAAGCGAGAGCCACATATATTTCTCCAGCGGCTCGGCGAGAACCAAGCCGAGGATGATCGGCACACGGGGCCAACCGTAACGCTTCATGAACCAGCCGACGGCGAACAACAGACACATCAAGACGAGATCGCCCATGGAGCGATTGCTCTGAAATCCCGAGAGAAACAACATTGCCAAAACGATCGGCGCCAGCACGTTGGGATTCATCGCGGCGATGCGCGCCAGTTGCGGCGTGTAGTAGAGCGCTACCACCGTGGCAATCACGTTGGCGACCGCCAACGACCATGCCATCAGCAAAGTCAGATGCAAATGCTGGTTCAACATCGCCGGTCCGGGCTGCAATCCGAGCAGGATGAGAAAACCAAGAAAGATCGACATCTGGCCGCTGCCCGGGATGCCAAAAGCCACCGTCGGCATGAGGACCCCGGCGTCGATTGAATTGTTCGCGCTTTCCGGCGCGATCACGCCTCTGATGTCGCCGGTGCCGAAAGTCTTGAACGCGCCTTTCTCGGTTTGGCGCGCCTGCGCGTAGGCGAGCCAATGTGCCACCGAACCGCCGACGCCAGGCATCATGCCGACAAACAGACCGATCAGCGAGGCGCGCAATACTAAAAACTTGTGGCGAAAGGTCTCGCGAATGCCCTCGCCGCGCTGGCTACGAATGTCGGCTTGCACCTTTTCCAGATCCAGCGCTTTACGCGCGATCGGTCGATCGCTGACCACAAGATCGAGAATCTCCGGGATGGCAAATAAGCCGACAATCGCTGGCACCAGCGGAATTCCTTCCCAAAGATATTCCACCGCGACCAAGCGCTCGGTACCGGTAATCGGGTCGACGCCGATCAACGCGATGGCCAGACCGAAGGCGGCGCCGAGAAGTCCTTTGATCATCGCGCCGGTGCTGACCACGCCGACGATGGCGATTCCGATCAGAGCTAAAGCAAAAAACTCTACCGAGCCGAACAAGGTTAGAAAACTCCGTGCCACCGGCACGAACAACGCTAAGGCGACGGCGCCGATCAAACCGCCGATCAGAGAGCTGGTGTAAGCCACGCTCAATGCGTAGCCCGCGCGCCCTTGCTGGGCCAACGGGTGGCCGTCGAGGACGGTCGCTTGGGCTGAGGCCGATCCGGGAATTCCCAGCAGGATGCACGGTATCGGATCCGTGGTGCCGTTCACCGCCATGGCGCCGATCACCAATGGAATAGCGACGGCGGGGTCCATGCCGTAGGCAAAACCCATCAAGATGATCAACAGCGGGATGCTGCCGCCGGCCGGCAAGGCGCCGTTGACTAGTCCGATGGTGACGCCGAGGAGGAGCGCGAACATCGGCCAGAGCGTGAAGAGCTTAGCCGCGGCGTCGAAGTAGGCGTCGATCAAATTGATTCTCCCGCGGTGTGGTGGCTATTTTACCGCTGATACAATGCAGTGGTCTGGGAATTGCGCGGCGTGAAACCGGTCCGGATAGCTCGCTTTTAGCGGCAAAGCTAAGCTATTTGCCGGTGTAGAGCTTTCGAAGAATTTGCCGCACTTCGTCAGAAGCAGTCGTAACCTTCTTCACCGACGTCATCAGATTTTCTGCTTTTAAGAGGGTTACGTCGATGCCGCGCGCAGTGGCGTCTTTGACGAAGGCGGGATCGGCGACAGTGGCCTCGAAAGATTTTTTAAGTGCCTGATAAGTATCGGCGGGGACGCCGGGCGGCAGCGTAAATACTTTTGATCCGGTCCCCAACCTCCATCCAGGCTTCCAGCGCCGCCCGTTGAGCTTCGGTTCCTTTGGCGACTTCAAAAATGTCGGGAGGCTGCGGCCACTTGCCAGCCTCCAGGAAGTCCTTGCCGAGCAAGCCGCGCCAGCGCACGATGGGTGTAAGATACGCCGGTTTTTTTTCGAGCCATTCGGGAAAGCTGCGCTTGATCAGCGCGATCTCGCTGGCTCGCGTCGTCAGATCGAGTTCGCCGCGATTGAACGCGCCTAGAACTTCCGATCCGCCGCCGTAACCGTAGACGTTTTTGATCGGTGCGCCGATGAGTTCGAGCCAGGCCGCTGGAATGCTCACCGAGGTGCCGACTTCGGTCTCGCCGTTGGTCGCTGGTTTGCCGCGATTGGCGATCTCTTTCCACGAAGTCGCGATCTGGGTTCGCGCCATCAGCACGCCGGCGTCCGCGACAGCGTCGGGCTGGCCGAGGTAGAGAGCGCGCTGGTAATCGAACTCCTTGATATCTTCGCCGAGGAGTTCGCGAATCATAAAAACTTTCGGCATGTTGAGTATCGTCAGGCCATCGGCTTTCGCCTTCATGACGTAGCGCAAGCCAATTTCAGATCCCGCGCCCGGCATGTTGACGACTTGAATCAGCGGTTGGCCCGGCAGGTGTTTGTGAAAGTGCACGGCGAACAAGCGCGCGATAGTATCGTAGCCGCCGCCGGGCGCGTAGCCGACGACGATCTTGAGTGTCTTGCCGGTGAAGTATTGCCCAACGTCCGCGGACCAAGACGGCGCGACGATCAAGAGCGACACTAGCTGGCCCAATATAATGGCGCGAGCAAGGATTGTTTTGCGATCCGGGCGACGATTCATAGACGGTTCCTTTTAACTGTTTCGCGCTCAGCGTCCCGGTCCTGCGGGGTTGGTGCCGGGTGACTTTGCGGATTTCTTCAGTAGCTTCGATCCAGTCAGCGTTTTTGGCCAAGAGCGCCGCGGCGCCGCGCACCCGATACATTGAGGGATCAACAGCGCTCGGTGACACGGTCTTGCTCTCGCGCAAGGCTGTGGCGCTATCGATCAAACGCTTGCGGAAATGGATGATGCCGATGTCGGTTGTCCCCAGGTGCTCTTGGGTGCGATCGTAAATCGGCCCCATGCCTTCCTGCACCGCCGCATCCTGCGCCCAGAACTCCGAATGCCCGAGAAAAATTTCGTGCGTTGTAGTTCGCGATCAAAGAAAAAATCATTCTCTCGGCTCGCCTTGGGCCGCCAAGCGCCGCCGGGTGAGCTGTCCGTCGGGAGGAAATGATCCGTGCCGACAAATCCCGCGCCCGAACCGCGCTGCAGCCGGTCGATCTCCTGCTCGGTGAGCGGTCTCAGCGGATGAAAATTGCACGCAACCAACATCGTCGTGTCATCATCCATCGGCACCCACATGCGCGTGTGGCGCGTTGGATTCTCGCCGTAGGGACCGGTCATGACGTAAAAGGGCAGCAGGAATTGGGTCAGGCGCCAATAACAATTCACTTCATCGATGTCGCGCCGCGCGCCGATCAACACGCCGTAGTTGGTATCGAAGGCGGAAAAGTGCGGGTGGGTATCCCGTTTGCGCCAGAGTTCGACATCAGTGGTGCCGTCGAAAACCTCGGGTTTGAGCTGGCTACCGGGGGCGTGCAGGAAGGAATTGTGGCTCTGATCGATTTCGCCCTCCAGCGCCTGCGCGAAGTTGCAATTTTGCACCCGCTTAGCGAGATAACGATTTTCATCCGGCACCAAGGTCCATTCCAGTTCCGGGAGCGGCGGCGTAGCGAGCGTGCCCATGTAAACCCAAATGACGCCGGCATACTCGCGGCAGGGATAGGATTTGTGGCGAATCTTATCCTTGAATACCGTTTCCGGCGGCTCGTTGGGCATATCGACGCACTGCCCGCCGATGTCAAATTTCCAGCCATGGTAAACGCATCTCAGGCCGCCCGCTTCATTACGGCCATAAATAGCGGCGCGCCGCGGTGCGGGCAGTGTGCGCCTAGCATGCCAGGATTGCCATGGCTATCGCGAAACGCCACCAAGTTTTCTCCCAGGAGACGAACCCGCACGGTCTGTCCGTCCGGCTCGGGCAGTTCCTTTGATAAGAGCGCGGGCAGCCAATATTGCCGCATGAATTCGCCCATCACCGTGCCGGGGCCCACCCTAGTGAGGAGTTCATTTTCTTGCTGTGAAAGCATGTGCGACTCGGGTTAGTTGAAGATCGATAAAATACTTTCAATGAGAATGAATTCAAAAGGGAAATTATCAGCATTGCCTTACCTTGGTCAAATGTATCGTAGCTTCGATAACCAGCGGCACCGCTTTGTTTGGGTGTCAATCGAGATCAGCGATTTTTGCTCTGAAATAAGCCTTCGCGTTCCAATTCCTGCGCCAACGACGGGTCGACAAACTGGCTCGCGTTTGTGCCAGCGGCTTCTTTACCGAGAGTTTTTAGCAGTTGTCTGACGTTTTCCAAATCGACGTTGATCGATTTCTGCAGATGTTTCTGGCCGTGCGGTAGGATTCGGCGAGGATTTCTGGTTCGCTGACGAATTGCTTATTCTAGTTGGGCAGAGACGATGAATCGAAACCAAAGCCTGACAATTTCTACCCGAATCCTTCCCCTACAACAACCGGCCGCCGGGCATCTGCGGAAAGGAGCAAATTTACCAGTGATCTGGAATACTGGAGCACGGGGAATTGACTCCCGCCAAGGCGCAAATCACGCCAGGTTCGGAGGCAAGAGATGAATTGTCTGGAGAATTTTTTTACCGTTATGACCTTTGCGGTCTTTGCGTCCCTTCGACCTCGCTCAGGACATGCTTCGCGCGAGATAATCCGAATTTCAATTGCGGCTGTGCCGCGTCAATCTTCACGCACGACGACGCAATTTTCGGGATCGGCTGCCGCGCATATCGATTGGCCGGGCTCGAATCGTTGGGACGGCGGCGCGATGACGTGTAAAATTCTCCCCGAAGGGAGTTCGACCGTATAATCGACCGCGTCACCGAAATAGATCGAGCGGCGAATGACACCGGAGAAGAGATTGTAACCTTGATCGGTCAGCTGCCGCGCTGCTTCTTGCCCGGCGACCAGCTGGATATTATGCGGACGCAAGCACACCGACACTTCGCTCGCCGGCGCGACATCGCCGCCGTCAGCCAGGCGAATTTTTACGCCGTCGGATAGAATTGACCGGCCATCGCCGTCGAGGCGTCCACTCAAGATATTCGCTTTGCCGACAAACTCCGCAACGAACCGGGTTTTCGGCCGGTCGAATATTTCCGCCGGCGGTCCGACCTGAACTAGACGGCCGCGATTGAGCACGGCGATCCGGTCCGAGGTCGCCATCGCCTCCGACTGATCGTGGGTGACATAGATGGTGGTAATTTTGAATTCTTCATGCAGCCGGCGGATCTCGAAGCGCATCTCTTCGCGCAGATTGGCGTCGAGGTTGCTCAGTGGCTCATCCATTAAAAGAATCTGCGGCTCGACCACCAACGCCCGCGCCAACGCTACCCGCTGCTGCTGGCCACCGGACAGCTCCGCGGAATAGCGATCTTTCAACTCCGCCAAGCGCACGACGCCAAGCAGCGTGGCAACTTTCGCCGAGATTTCTTGTTTCGTAAGTTTTTTGAATTTGAGGCCATAGGCGACGTTTTGCGCCACCGTCATGTGCGGCCAGACGGCGTAGCTTTGAAAGATCATCGACATGTTGCGCCGCTCCGGCGGTACCAGGATGGACGGCGATGAAACAACTTCACCCCCGACGCGGATGTCCCCGCCGTCGGGCTGCAAGAAGCCGGCGAGCAATCTTAGCGTCGTGGTCTTGCCGCAACCGGACGGACCGAGCAGCGACACGAATTCGCCGTCGCCGATGTCCAAATGGAGATCGTCGACCGCGGCGGCGTCGGCGAATTTTTTAGTCAGCCCTCGTATCGAAACTATGGCCATGAGCTATTCCCGCGTCGCCATCACGTCCCGTCCCCCGAACCACTGGACCGCAAGTATGACCGCGAAGGAAACCACCAGCAAAAGAATTCCTAAAACGGCGATAACTCCCACTTGTCCTTCTTCTTTCAGATCGAAGATGACCACCGAAACAACTTTCGACTTGGGCGCGAATAACAGGATTGCGGTGCTGAGCTCACGGATGACGCCGATGAAGATAAAAGACCACCCGGCGATCAGTCCGGAGCGCGCCAGCGGCGCGGTTACATCTTTGAGGGACATGAGCCGGTTGGCGCCGATAATCCGGCTGGCATCTTCGAGCTCCGGGTGAATGCTCTTGAAGGTGGACTCTGCCTGGGAAAATCCAATCGGCATTTCTTTAGTTAAAAAAGCCACGAAAAGAATCCATAGGGTGCCGTAGAGCACCAGCGGTGGCCGAGTGTAGACGATGAACAGACCGACGGCCAAAACAATACCGGGAATCACCAGCGGCGCCAGCGCGAAAAAACTCAGATAGCGCGCGCCGCGAAACAGATTGCGATTGGTGATGTAAGCGATGAGCGTCGCCAACAGCGTGCCGACGGTCGCCGTGATCAGTCCCAATTTAAACGTATTGTAGATCGCCAGTTGAGTATCGCCGTACTCGAAAAAACTAAAGTAAACGTTGTGCAGCGTAAAATTATCCCAGGTTAACGGCAGCGCCCAGGCTTTGGAGAGCGCCGCTTTAAGCAGAATCCAATAAGGCAAGAAGACTGAGAGCGAAAGAATTCCAAAAACGAGAAGCAGCACTGGAATTCGGCCCCAGCCCAGCCGGATTAAACGTTTCTGTCCGCCTTTACCGCCCACCGTGCTGTAGCCTTTTCGCCCGAGGATTTTTTTTTGCACGGCAAGCAACAGCATCGTCGCCAGCAGCAGCGGCACGGAAAAAGCGGCAGCCATATCCAGGCGCGGCGGATATTGAAACAGCGTCCAGATCTGCGTCGTGATCGTGTGCAAGCCCGCGGGCAGGCCGAGTATCGCCGGCGCGCCGAAGAGCGACAGCGATTGGAGAAAAGCCAGGATGAAACCGCTGATCAGCGCCGGCAGCGCCAAGGGCAGGGTGACGGTCCAAGCCGTGCGCCATTTGTTCGCGCCCAATATCTCCGCGGCGTCTTCAAGATCCGACGAGATCAGCTCGCAGACGTTGGCGATCATGGAAAAAACGAATGGGAAGCTGTAGAGCGCCATGACAAAAATCAGCCCCGGCATGGTGAATATATTGAACAGCGCTTCTTCGGAACCGGTCACGGCGCGGTAGAGTTTGTTCAGCGAACCGGCGTTGGGTCCGGCGAGCAACGTCCAGGCAAACGCTCCCAGGAACGGCGGCGTCACGAACGACGCCATCACCAGCGCGCGGATCGGTTTTTTCCAGGGCAAATCGGTGCGCGTCACCAACCAGGCGAGCAGAGCGCCGATGATCACCGCGATCACTCCCACCCAGGTGGAAATGATCAAGGTGTTCCAGATCGCCTTGAGAAATTGTTGGTTGGTAAAGACTTCAAGATATCTGCTGAACGTGAACCCAGTATCACCCCAGACGCTGGAGCGAAAAATTGCGCCCAGCGGCAAGAGCATCAAAAAGATTAGAAGCAGCGCCGCGCCGATCCACACGGGCAAGGTCGGATCCTTGAATCGCAGCGCGGACCAGCCCGCGTGGCCGACTCGATCGAGGGTCCCGGTTTGAGAAGCGGGCATAAATGTTTTCGTTGCTAGGCGCCGAAAATTTCAACGAAGCGTTTTTTTATTTCGGCATTGCGCTTTTCCAGCTCGGCCGCGTCCGGCGGCAGAAGTTTTAAATCTTTGAGCTTAGGCTTGTCCGCTGGATACGTGACGTCCGGATGACCGGTATAAAGGCCTTCTTTATCCGCCAACAACTGCTGCGACTGTTTGGCGAAAATATACTCGGTGAATAGCTTCGCGACGTTGGGGTGGGGCGCGTCCTTGACAATCGCCACTGGCGAGACGATGAGCGGAACGCCCTCTTTGGGATAGATGATCTTGATCGGATTGCCTCGTTTTTGGGTTCTGTAATAGAAATATTCCGCGCCGTTGACCCCCACCGGCCGCTCCCCCGATGCGACGATACCGGCCGGATCAAGGGCCGACTGAACGATATGCAATTTGTTTTTCGCCAGGTCGCGAAAGTAGTCCCACCCGTAGAGATTCACCAGCGCCAGCACATGAGTCACGATTATGCCGCTGTAGCCCGGATGGGCAGTGACCAGCTTACCGCTCCATCTGGGATCTAAAAGATCCTTCCAGGTTTTTGGCGCGTCCTTTTCGGGCAGGATCTTGGGATTGTGAGCGATGACCGAAAGTGTCGACCGCATGCCGTAGTAAAAGCCGGCCTTGTCCTTAAAGCCGTCGGAAAAACCAGCGACCCCCTGGGGCGTGAATTTGAGCAGCATCCCTTTGCCCTTAAGAAGCTCGAAGTGACCGGCATCGGAGGTGTCAATGATATCGGCGTTCTTTATTCCCGCCGCCGCTTCCTGCATAAATCTTTGCAGTACCCGCTCCGATCCCGTGCGATGGACCTCGACGTCGATTCCCGTATATTTCTCCTTGAAGCCATGGGCGATTGCCGTGGCGGTCGGAAGCGCCACAGAAGTGTACCAAACCACCAATCCTTCTTTTTTGGCCGCCTGAACCAGCGCGGCATCTTGCGCCGCAGCACGGGAAAGCCAGCAGCCTAAGGCGATCAGTGTCAGAAAAATTTTTGTTCTCATGATCTTTTCCTCCTTACCGATTCAACGCGGCGCTTTTGACTGCCGCGTTTTGTGGTTTTAGACTTTTTGGCTGCGTTCACCCCGCCGCTGGTCAGAGCGCGGAACAGGGGTCTTAAGCTTTTCAGTGCTTCGATGCGGGCGACCAATTGGATCGCCGTCTCGGCGTCCTTATCCGCCAGCACGAGCCCGGCGCAGTCGCGAAATTTATCGCCCAACTCGGTCCAGCTCATCGGTTTCTCCGGGTGTCCACGCGCGACATCGTAGCGCCCTTCGATCACCCGGCCATTTTTCAGTCCGATGCGAATCCGTGAACGCACCTGATCGTAGCCGAGCTTTTCCAGTTCATCGTCGACAGAGAGCGTCACTCGCTTCATCAATTCGACGACCTTCTTGTCGCGCACCTTGCGGTCTTGAAACTCGGCGATGCCGGCCTTGCGCTCGAGGATAGCGATCGCCATGCAGAATGGAATGCTGAATTTACCTTCCAGCGCGGTCTTGGGCATCGGATAGATCAGCGCGTTGGGCACGTTGGAATTGGTGCCGACCTCGACGTGATCGATGTCGTCCACGCCAAGATCATGCTGTTTGACCAGGTCGAGAATCAAATCTTGCGCCGGGTGGGAGAGTGAGCCGGATGGATACGGCTTGATGGAAATTCCCGGCTCCATCATAAAGTAAGGCGAACCGAGGCGCCCGGTAATCTTGCTCTCGTCGCAACCGCCGGCCATGGCGTTGAAAAAGCCGCGGCGGGCTTCGAGAATATTCGCCGCCGCCGTGAAGCCGTCGCGCGCCAACAAGGCGGCGCTCACGCCGTTCTCCGCAGCGCGTCCCGCGTGCAGCGGCTTGGTCATGGTGCCGAAATTTTCGCGCAAGCCCGACGCCATGCTGGCGGCAATGCCCAACGTTTGCATCAACTTCGCCTCGTTGAGACGAAGGATTTTCCCCACCGCCATGGCGGCGCCGATGCCGCCCATGGTCGCGGTGGAATGAAAACCAGACTGATAGTGGCGTGGGTTGATCGCATCGGCGATACGGCACTCGACTTCGACGCCTAAGAGATAGGCCAAAACAAATTCCTCGCCGCTGATTTTTTCTTTCTCACCGATCGCCAACACGGCGGCGAGCACAGGCGTCGTCGGATGCGTCAAAAGACCGTAAACGGCTTCCTTGGAAGTTGACAGTTGGGTGTCGTCGTAATCCATCGCATGGCCGGCCACGCCGTTGGCCAGAGCCGCTTTGGCTGCCGGCGCTGAGAGCGCGGTGCCGACAATCGACGACTCGCCCTTGCCGTTCATTTGCCGGATTTGTGCTTGAACGATGCGCGAGCACTCATCGGTCGAACCGGCCAAGGCGACGCCGAGTCCATCCAGGATGAATCCTCGCGCCAGTTGGACGACCTCTTTGGGAATATCCCGGTAGCGTGTCCGCGCGACAAAGTGGGCAACTTCTTGCGTCAGTCCCATCCGACCGTCCCTTCCGAATAGCAGCCGCCGTACGGCTTTGGCGCAACATGGCACAGGCTTACGATCGAGTTCAAGAGGAAATCTCGGCAAGCAATGGCAGAGATCGTTTGCAGAGTGCCGACTTTGGCGAGAATTTTACGAGCTGATTAATTGCTTAGAGAAAATCGAAAGGCAGGATTCTAATCTTGGTGTCTATACGAAACATTTTTCGGCCAGGCGTTTATCTCTTGGTCATTCCCACAGGCCTTGCGGCAACGGCAGACCGGCGAGATCTTCGGCCGTGAGTCGCCCCTGCGGCTCGATACCGAAGCGCTCGAGCACGGCCATCAACTGGCGCGTATGCTGCGCGGAGTGCCAGGTGGAGCGCTCGAAAAGCTGGTGCATCGGCGGCGTGCCATAGAATGTTTTCACCGGTTGCTGGCAGGATTTGTCCTCGAGTTGGCTCCACCAGTTTTCAAGACGCTCAACAACGGCGTCACCGTAGGCGGCGATTTCCTCTGCGGCGGCACAGGTTCCGTCCTCGGGCGGCGGGACGTTGGCATTGTTGGTCCGGTATTCGACGCCGTCAATGGCGGTTTCGAGAAAAGCTTCGCCGATGCGAAAGATGTGGTGGCTCAAGAGTCGAAGCGAGCGAGCGCGATTATCGATCGCGCGCTCGGCCAGCCGGTCGCTGGGGATTTGACGAATGTAGCGCTGGGCCGCGCGTAGCACTGTGATCCATTTCGTCATCAATGCCGTGGGCGGGAGCGGCGTATGCCCACTGCCTTGCAAGCCGACGAACTCGGCGACATCTTCCAGGTTCTGGCAAAAGATATACTGATCGCCTTTCGCCAAAACCGGTACGGTGCGCACGCCGAATTTGCCCAGCCGCTCTAGTGCCGTTGGATCGTTCAAGATATCGAGCGCGATGAAGTCGATGCCTTTTTTCGAAAGAAACTCTTTCGTTCTTAGGCAACTGCTTCAACCGGGCTGGGTGAAAAGAATAAATTTATCGTCGACGCTTTCCATAGTCGCATTAAGGAATGAATCGCTGGGTTGACTGCACTGCTATCAACCGCAGGCACAGCTGTCAACCTTATCTTCGGCATGCCGGAAAGCGGCCACTCCAAGCTCGCCCAGCACTCAACCGTTAGCGTAGCTTCAACAGTGGCACGGGATGAATGCTTGAGTCACCGTGCCTTCTGCTGAAAGAACCCGTCTTTCTCCAATTCCTGCACGAGCGAAGCATCCACAAAGCTTGCCGCGTTTGCGCCGGCAGCGTCTTTGCCGATGTGCTTCAGCAGTTGCCGGACGCCGTCCAAATCTACGTTGATCGACTTCTGCAAATGTCTCTGGCCATAGATGCGGTAGGATTCGGCGAGGATTTCCGGCTCGGTGACGCGGGTGTATTTGGCGAGGATTTTCATGCTGCCTTCGCGGTCATTGTGGGTTTCTTGCACGCCTTGGTAATAAGCGCGGAGAACTCTGAGCACGGTGTCTCGGTTGCTTTTGATGTAGGCGCGTCGAGTGCTCATCGGTGAGTTTAAATACGGCACGCCGAGATCGGCGGAGTCGATCAATTCGCGCAAACCGAGCTTGATGCCGCGCAGATTGCTCGGCGCAGAAATCATGCCGCCGTCGACGAAGCCTTTGCTCACGGCGATCATCAAGTCGGGCATGCCGCCGCGGATCGCCAGGACTGTGACATCGCTGCTCCGCTGAAAGCCTAACTTTTCAAGAATCATGCTCAGAACGAAATCGGGTGAGTCGCCGAGACCGGTCACGCCAATCTTTCTGCCTTTGAGGTCTTCGGGCCGTCTCAAGTCGGCGCGGGTCATGAGAGAGAAGACCGGGACGTTGATGGTGTTGGCGATGACGGCGAGATCGGCGCCGCGCAGGGTGGAGCGAACGACGGATGGCGGCGAGGCGCGCACGAACTGCACTTCGCCGGCGATCAAAGCTTCGATGGCGACGCCGCGAATGTAGGTGAGTTCGACGTCGACGCCATATTTATCGAAAAGCTTTTTGTCCTTGGCGACGAACAGCGGCAGCATCGCGGCGCTGATGGAACTGTAGGCGATACGCACGGGGGCGGCGTGGGCCGGATGATTCACCGTCAGCAGAAGAATTAGCGCGAGGATAAAATTTATGCGGCATCTCATCGGAATGTTGGTTCGATGCGATTCGTTGAAAAGGTCCGCTTTCGATCAAGCGATCCTTCGCTCGCGCTTAGGATGATAGAGTCGGCGAGTCTATCAATTGATCGGAACTACGCTTTCACCGACGCTGGCGGCGCCGTTCTCGTTCACCTTCATGCCTTGCACCACGTAGGTCATGTAGATGCAGTCGGCCATCACCCGGCGCATATTATTTTTCATCAGCTGGGCGTTGATGCAGGCTTCTTGCAGTTCTTTGGTATCGGCGTATTTTTGCAAAATCTCTTTGCGGATCAGGCCATGCTCCACGTCAACATCGGCGTGCAGTTTGTAGAAAGTTAAGGCGTCGTCGGGCACCCATGGATAGTGCTTGCGGAAAATATCCAAGTCGCGGGACATCGCTTTCGCCGTATCGTCGCCTTCGGAAACGGCGACGCCGAGCAGCCAAGAGGTTTTGAATGCCGCGTTGGCGAAACTGTCGACGGCAAATTTGACGCCGTAGAGCGGTTCTGAATGCTTGACGAAGTCGCGCTCCATGCCCATGCCGACGCAGACATCGAGCCAGTATTCGGGATGGGGTTTGCCCGACTTGCCGATCAAATCTTCGCCCTCCTCCTCGATCGCTTTGGGCAGCCACCTGCGGCGCACGTCGGTGTGCGGGCAATTATAGAGTATCGAGTACTCTTTGATCGGCACCTGCTTGGTGAAGTAGTAGCGTTCCTTGCCCCAACCTTGCAGCTGCTCTCGGCTGCACTTGCCGTTACGAAAAATCTCGTCCCACGGATGGGCCGGCCGCTGATGATCCTGCCGGTTGGCTTCGAAGAAGGTCTTGATGAATTCATCGGGATTTAATTTTTGCGAGAGCGTGAACATGAACGGAATTCCTCTTCGCCGTGGCCTTACGAGTATTGCGAAACGGCGTTACGCCGCGGCTTCTTCGCGGTAGTGGCCGATGGCGTCCATCAACGGTTTGTCGGACATGACGAAAAAGATCGCGGGATCTTTGGACGTATTCTCATGGCGATGATTCTGCCATAGCGGCACGACGAAGGAGTCGCCTTGTTCCCATTCGAAGCGCTTGTCGCCGACGTAGCTCACACCGCTGCCGCGCCAGACATGGTAAATGACCGAAGCCGTGTGGCGGTGGCTCTTGGTTTTTTCACCGCCGCGCAGCATGTGAATCTGACAGGCCATCGTCGGCAAGGTCGGTCCGCCGGTCAACGGATTGGCATAATCGAGCACGATGCCGTCATAGGGATCGCCGGGCTGCTCGCCGACTTTGCTCAGCGCTCGCTCCGTGTCCGCCCACTTGTAACAAAATGCCGGCGGTTGAACTGAGTCTTGCTTCAGCCACGCCGGACGCAGCGCGCCGACCGTGGCCAGCGTGTAGCCTTCGGGCTTCGTCACGGTTTGCTTGCGGCGCGGGTCGGGCTCGTGAAAATCGGTTTCGAGCAAACGCACCAGCGGCGCGTCCAGGCCGTCGAGCCACATCATCGTCTCGCCGCGGTTTTCGTGATCATGCCACGTCCAACTGGGCGTGGTGACGAAATCGCCTTCGCCAATCTCAAACGACTCGCCCTCGACGATCAAGCGCGTGCCGTGGCCTTTCAAGATGAAACGAATCGCACCGGCCATGTGGCGGTGTGACAGCGCGTCTTCGCCGGGCTTGAGCATCTGGAGATTGAGCACGAGGGTCCGCGTGGTGCCGTTTTTGAGCGCTGGATTCCACATCTGAATGACGCGGCGAAACGACACGTCGAGGCCGACCACGTCGCCTGCCTTTTCCATGGCGGCGAAAAGATCTTTCCCTTTCCACATACAGGAATCGAACGACGCTACCGGTTCGCGCTTGAAATCGCCCTGCTGGTTCTGCCAATAGCCTTTGAAACTTTTTGCTTGGAGTTCTTCTTCGAACGCTTTGAGCGCTTCGGACATGGAACACCTCCGACGGTATACGTGGCCTTATCTAGCCCAAAGTGAGCTAGTGATGCAAGGCGGAAGCAGGCAGCGCCTCGCTGACGTTAAGGACGTCGTACGGATAGGGATCGTTCCGCGACTCTATGGATAGTCTCCTGACTAAGGCTACGCTTTGTGATTATGAATTGTTACTCAATCACTTTAGCAGTGATCATATTGGTGGTGCCGGATTGGTGCAGCGGCAGGCCTGCGGTGATGGCGACTAGGTCGCCGCGTTTGACGATGCCGGATTCGAGCGCCTTTTGCTGGAGCACGCGGATCATCTCGTCGGTGTTCTTAAAGCCGCGCGTCGGTTGCGGATAAACGCCCCAAACCAAGCAAAGCATTTTTACCGTCTGAGGATCGGGACTGACGGCGATGATCGGTTGGCGCGGCCGATAACGCGCGATCAGCCGCGCCGTACTGCCTGAAGTGGTCGGTATCAGAAACGCTTTGACTTGCAGATCGCGGGCCAGTGAGATCGCGCTCACGCTGATCGCCTCGGGCACGGTCTTAGCCAGGCCAGCGAAGCGCTCGCGCGGTTCGAGCAATATTTCGGTTTCCTCGGCCACTTGCGCCATGATCTTGACCGCTTCCAGGGGATATTCGCCGGCGGCGGTTTCCTCGGACAACATCAGCGCATCGGTGCCGTCTAGGATCGCATTGGCAATGTCCGCGACTTCGGCGCGCGTCGGCCGCGGATTCCATACCATCGAGCGCAGCATCTGGGTCGCGGTGATCACCGGTTTGCCGAGGTGATTGGCTTGGCGGATCATCATTTTTTGCATGGCGGGGATGCGCTGCTGGGCGATTTCCAATCCCAAGTCACCGCGCGCGACCATGATGCCGTCGACGTTTTCGAGAATGCCTTCGAGCTCGTCCAACGCTTCGTGCTTTTCGATCTTGGCGATCAACGGGATATTAGCGCCGCGCTGATGCATCTCGCGCCGGGCGTACAGAATGTCCTGGCTGTTGCGCACGAAGGACAGCGCGATCATGTCGACTTTGTTGGCGATGCCGAAGGCCAGGTCTTTCTTGTCGTCACGGGTGAGGGCGCGAATATTCAAACTGCTACGCGGAAAATGAATGCCCTTGTGCGAGCCCAAGATGCCGCCGACGATGATGCGGCATTTGACCTCATCCTTGCTGACTTGCAGTGCTTCGAGCTCGATCTCACCGTCGCCGAGCAGAATCGGATCGCCTTTTTTCACAGCGCGGGTCAGGCCCGGAAAGTTTACCGAAACGGCCAGCTCCGTGCCAAGAATTTTTCTGCTGGTGAGGGTGTAAAGATGGCGCGTTTGCAAACGCACGCGGTCGCCGGCGATCGCGCCGATGCGAATTTTCGGGCCGGGCAGGTCTTGAAGAATCGCCACCGGCTTGTGGAGTTTGCGCTCGAGCTGGCGCAGCTTGCGAATCACTCGGCGGTGCGACGCATAATCGCCGTGACTGAAGTTTAGCCGCGCGACGTTCATGCCGGCGCGGATCAAGCGTTCGAGCATTCTATCCGACGAACTGGCGGGACCGATGGTGCAGACGATTTTGGTGCGGCGCATTTGGAACAATGTACACGAGCCAAATGCAGATTCAACGCGGGTTCAGGCGAGAACGCACGGCCGCTCGAATTTCGCGCGATGTTCGATCACGTGAAAAGTCGACGATCGATTTCTGGAATTTGGAATCTGAAATATCGAATCTGCAATGGCCGGGCCTAGCCGTCCGCGGCGAGCGGCAAGTCGGTATAAATGGCGTCGGCGACGTAGACGTCGGCGGCGAATTCGCGGGTCACCAGTCGGCCTTGGCCATTCAAGGTCCCTAATCCGGCTCGTGCCGCGAGCGCGTCGGTGTCGGCGTCGCGGACGACGATGGCGCGATAGCCGAGTTCTCTAATCCAGGCACTCAGGACGAAGGTGATGAACAAGCCGTTTTGCACCGGCATTTGTCCGCCGATACCGGGCGAGCGGCGCGGATCGTAATCGGCATGGACGGCGCAGATGACAGCAAATGGAAGATTGTCAGTATTGCCAGTGTCGTTGGCATCAAGCTTGGTGATGCCGATCAACTCCGTGCCGAAGTATTGCGCCATGCCCTTGACGTGGCTCGATGTGATCTCCGGCGAGTGCAGCTCTGCCTTGGTTGGAAAAATATTTCCCGCCGGCGCCTTGCGTATCAGCTCGGTCACCGTGTTGGTGAGATCGGCCGGCGCCGTGTTAATGAAAAAATCCCAGTAGGGATCGTCGCGGTGCGAATCTTTGCCCGACCAGGGAATTTTAAACGCCACTATGCGTCTCGCTTGACGAACCGGTTGGTATTCTCCTTGAGCGGCGCGTAGTAGCCGACGTTGCCGGTGACGGCGGTCGTTCCAGCTTTTTCGTGCGACGCGGTGCATCCGGAGACCGTGCAAGCATGCTCGCCGGGTTTCACGCCCGAGTCGTAGCCGAGCCACTGCACGCGGCCATTACGCACCACGCCCCAGAACGTGTCGTCGATCCATTTTAGAAACCGGACGAGAATCGGCCGCAGGGCGAACGGACAACTGTGCAACGACCAAGTCGCGAGATTGTGCCACCAGGCCTGCGGCTTGGTGTACGGACAAACCGCGGCGCAGGTGAGGCAGCTGCCCCATTGGTCGTGGACGTAAGGGCGAAGCTTATAGCAGGTGAGCCAATTGATTTTGTATTTCTCGACGCCGTTGTGGACGACTTTATCGCCGAAGGGGATGCTATTGGTCGGACAGGTGTTGGCGCACTTGCGGCAGATCTTACAAAAATCCTCGACGCCGATGTCGACCGGCTCGTCGGCGACGAGTGGCAGGTCGGTCATGATCGGATCGGGCATATGCACGCGGGCGCCATACTTTTTGTTGATCACCAGCCCGTTGCGTCCCAGTTCGCCAACTCCCGAGGCGATGCCCACGGCTTGCGGCACCGCCACGCCGCGCAGCGCCGTGTAGCCGAGTTCTTTGATGTAACCTTCGAGCGCTTTCAGAATCATGTTGCCCTTGATCTGCGAGATATGATACGCGGAGTCGCCGATCAGGTGGCGGTGCGCTTGCAGTTTGTCGTAGTCCCACGCCGTGGTCGACATGATGATGTAGGGAAACTTGCGCGCCAAGTCTTCCGGCGTGGCAGCGCCGTGCTCGTCCTTGGCCGTGCCGTCCTGCACATAGCGGCCGCCGCCGACGGCGTAAAGATAAGTCGGATGGGATTTGGCGATCTGCACGATGTCGGCGCCCATGTAGCGCGCCACCGCTTTGATATGGCGCGCCATTGCGGCGGGATCGCTTACTGGAACTTTCTTTGGATTGACTTTGCCTTTGGCCGCTTGGTTGACCACCGTGCTCAGAAAATGGCGCCGGTCGGCGAAATGATTCGGCGCAGAAACCCGTGTGAGCGGGTCTTTCGACACCGTGTTGTGGTACCAGTTGAAGAGCGGCTTACCCAACTCGCCGCGCTGATTCTTCGGATGCGGCGACTGATTCATATCGACGTTGACGAACTTGTCGACGATACGCACGCTGCGACCGAGATAGGGAGTGGGGAATTCGGCGCTGCCGTTGTTTTTAGGCGATGGCTCCAGCTTTTCAGCCTTTGACATTTTAGGTCCTCCGGTTAAATCAGGTAGAGACACGAGCTAGAGACCGAGAAGGGAAAGCGAGGTGTCTCTATTCTCTGTGTCTATCTTACCCTTGATAGTTTGCCAGCGCTACCTCGGCGCATTGCTGATCCTGATCGTCAGTGCCGCCCGAGACCGCGATGGCGCCGACAATGTTACCGCCTTCGTTAATCGGCACCGCGCCGCCGCCCGGCATGACCTTGCCGTTGCTCGATACCACCAGACTTTGAAACCAAGCTTGATTTGCCACGCCGGCCAAATCTTTGGTCGGCTGCTGAAAGCTTGCCGCCGTGTAAGCCTTGTTCATGGCGATCTCCACCGTGATCGGCCGCGCCCTATCCATACGCCCGAGGGCGATCATGCGCCCGCTTGGATCGACCACCACAGCAGTTACCGCTATGTCTAACTTTGCCGCTTGAGCGTGCGCGCTGCGCACCATTTGTATCGCTTTTTCACCAGGGATAGCCATTGTTGCCCGCGAACCTCCTCGTTGGCGATGTCATTTTCCTTATCTAACAGCGAATGGTGGGTGATCGTCAAGGGGTGGTCAAATAGACGCCCTATTTTGCAGACTGTTGGATATTGCCTCATCCAGTTTAGCGAGGTGCTGTCGGTCTACCTCTGAAAGTAAACTCTAACCACGGGAGGCGGCATACGATGTTCTGCTCTCGCTCACGCAGGCCCGGCGGTTTAACAACGGTATCCAGGTCAATCTGTGCTGCGCGGCCTTGTCAACTTCTCAAGCAGTAGCAGTCCCATCACCAGTGCAAGTTGGATCACGGCAATGACAGCCGTAATATTGCGATAGCCTTCTTCATAGTAATAGAGCAGAGATATCGTCAAAGTCTCCGTCCCGTAAGAGTATAGGAGCAGTGGAATCGTCAGGCTGCGCGCGGATAGCGCAAAGACAATCACGAAGGCACCAGCAATTCCGATGCGTAACAACGGCAACACGATGTACGCCATGGTCTGGAGCCAAGACGCGCCGTGGACCATGGAACATTCCTCCAAGTCCTTGCTTACCTGCATGATCGCGGATTGCATGGTGCGAGTTCCCAGGGGAAGCCCGTTGACGATAAAGCCGAGGATGACAATTGCTGAAGTCCCGTAGAGATTGAAGGGTTGGGGCAGGGATATCCAGGCCCATAGCAGAGCCAATCCCAACACGATGCCAGGTAGAGTCCAGGGCAACCAGGCCGTGAGTTCCATCGTCGGTCCGAGCCAGTGTTTTGTTCGAATCCGAATGTAACCGATAAAGCCGCCGAGAGTGATCACCCCGGCGGCGGCGAGGGTGGAAAAGATAATCGTATTGCGCAAGCCTCCCATGGTGCGTGGATCACGGAGCACCTTAAGCCAATTGTCGAAGGTGAAGTGCTCCGGGTTGTAGAGACCGAACACCTTGAAGAACGAACTAACGAAGATTTGTGTCAAGGGAATGAGAATCGCCAGTGTGAAATAAACAATGAATAAAGCAAAAATGGACCAGCCGATTAATGGATGAGGTTTGATGCGCCGTGGCTGGTAACCTTTGGCGCTGATCGTCGTGAATTGCCGGTTGCCCAAGATCTTCCACTGCGTTGCGACCAAAATGAAGGTGACGATCATGAGGATAACGGCGAGCCCGGTGGCGGCGTTGTACTGGGGCGGATGGCGGTGCCTCAGGACGCGGTAAATTTCATTGGCGAATACGTAAACGCCGCCCGGCGTGCCAAAGAGGTAGGGATCTTCAAAAGATTCTAGCCCGCGAATGAATGAAAGAATCGAAACGCCCAGTATGGCTGGCAAAAGCATCGGCAGCGTGATCTTGAAGGTGGTTAAGAATTGACTAGCGCCGCAGGCCGTCGAGGCTTCCTCGTAGGACGGGTCCATATTGTAGAAAAATCCAACCAGCAGCAGGTAAAGAAAAGCCGTCGTGCTTAAAACGGAGTGAAAAATGAGCCCGCCCCACCCGTAAATGTTCACCACGGGTTCGCGCACGCCAAAATACGAGAAAAAAAACTGATTGATGAGACCATTTTGCGGGTTGGCGATCATGACCCATGAAATTGCTGTAAGCAGGTCAGGTATAAAAAAGGGTATCGGGAGCAAAACCTCCATGAGACCCCGATAGGGAATTTGGCTGCGGGCAACCGCCCACGCGAAGATCAAAGCCAATAGGAGACTGATGCCTGTGCGCGCCGAAGCGTAAATCAAACTGTTAAAAAATATTTCCGCAATTCCCTCTGTTTCATAAAGTTCTCGGTAGCCCGCCAAGGTAAATTGCCCCCATGCCCCCGGTTGGCCGGTGAAAAAGCTCGCGGTGAGCAGCATCAAAATTGGGTACAGGACAAGGAAGATCAGGACAAAAAACAGGAGATAGTAAAAAATAGTGACCTGCGAATAGGAGCGCAGAGCGAGAGTTAACTTGGAGAGCATTGACGGTTAAGAAATCAACACCGTCAGGAAAGTACTAAAAAGTGACGGGATGAAATCACTGAAAAATGGAATGATGGAAGCATAGAAGCTGGCAGTGTCGGATAAACCGCTATGATGTCAATCCAAAATTCCACCACTCCATCATTCGTTCCATTTTCCTGCGAGCGATCAGCGTCTTCCGAAGACTTTCTCCATTTCTTTGAAAAAGAAGCCCGGATCGGCCAAATGTTCCGACGGAATACCTTCCATCATGATGTTGTTTGACAGTTCCATTTCGGGAATGGGCATCTTGATTTTTGGATGCGGGATCATGCGCCCGCCTTCCTTAGCCAAAAGCTGAAGGTTGGGAATCTCATAAAACCAGGTCAGCGCGACTTTGGCCGCATTAGTATGCGGCGCGTTCTTTATCAACGCCGTGGAGTGCGGTAGCCAGGTAACTCCCTCCTTGGGCACGAGGTAGGCCAGTGGGGAGCCTTTGGGCACGTCGGTAAGAAATTCAGGCCGGCCACTGAAGCCGAGCGGAAAGCGTCCGGTCAAAACTGCGTCGCGCATATCCCGACTGCCACCGGGAACGATGAATGGGTCGACGATCTCCTTGAGCTTGCGAATGTATTCAATGCCCAGCTTGGGGTTGTCGTACATCTGCAGGAACTGCCAGCCACCTCCCCCCGCGCTGCGGGGGTCGCGCGTGGCGACACGTCCCTTCCATTTGGGATTAAGAATATCTTGATAGGATTTCGGATATTCCTCTTTCTTGAGCATGTTGGTATTGACGATCAACGCTTGAGCGCTGATAAAAAGCGGCGTCCAGAAACCGACCGGGTCCTTGGTAAAAACCGTTTTGTCGTAAGCGGCGAGGGTCGGCGCCGGGGGAGTATACTTTTCGAGCACACCGGCGCGGTAAAGCTCCATATGATACTGGTCAACGCCGTCAAATAGGTCGGCGGTTATTCTACGGGCGGCATGTTCCGCGCGCAGGCGGTCGGTCTGCTCGCGCAGGCGGCCAGTCACAGGTTCCATTTTGATCCCGAAGCGTTTTTCAAAAGCCTCTTTGCCGCCGGCTTGGAAAAATTCTCCGGTATTGTCGCCCGCATACCAAACCACGCGTCCTTCTTTTATTGCGGCACTCATGACTTCGGCCCCAAGAGCTTTGGTGACTGGATCATTAGCCAGATTGGCCGGCAGAGTTGCAGCTAAAGCGTCGCCAAACAACGTTGGCGCAAGAAGTAAGAGGATAAATAAAAGTAATAATCGCGACCGCTGTCCGTGCGTTTCTGATATCATAGGTTTCCCTCCCTACTTAACTTAGAGTCGTCGCTGCCTGAAGTTTGCCCGGGACCGACGCTACGTGCCGTGATGTGTCTCCCATAACGGCGAAAAATTTCATTGGATCATTTCACTTCGCCGCCCTCGGAAATCCATACGCCTCGATTATTTTAGCCTCATGTTCGTCCAGTTTCCCGAATTGATCCCAGTCGACCTCTGAAAGTTTCTTGCCTCGTAATTCCTTTTCGGTTCCCGAGCCTGGTTTAAAGACGGAAGCCTGAGACGGGCCGTAATCCTCGAGCACTTTTTGCCCTTCGGGAGAGGCGGCGAACTCCAACCACAGTAAAGCGGCGTGCGGGTTCTCAGCCATCTGCAAAACACCGTCGATTCTCGAAACCACCCGGATAGGTACCGGTTCCACGAGCTTGTAACCTACGACACTGGTGGGATCCTTCGCTTGAACCCGTTTAATGCTGCTCTGCTGAACCGCGAGACCCAAGGCGGCCTCTCCCGACTGCGCCACGATAATCGCCCTGGTTCCGCTCGTGACCCATACCGGTTCCTGCGCCGCCAGCTTGCGCGCGAATTCCAACGTCGCTTCCAATCCCCATGCCGGCACCAGAGCAGCTACCGAACTCGGCCGAATATCCGCCGCAAATTTTTTTCCTTTAAACTCGGGCTTGAGAAAGTCCTCCCATTTGGACGGGACCTTCTCTTCCGCGATGAGCTTACGATTGTAGACCGCTACGCTCGCGATCGTGTTGGCGGAGACCGTGTTGCGGTTGACTGGGTCTACCATTCTTGGGTGAATGTCCAATATTCCCGCCTTAACCATCCCCAAAATGTCGAATTTCATCTGATGTGCAAGGAATGCCTTGTAGTTGTCGTAAGGGAGGTAGGTAGAATCCCATTTTTTGGATGTCCCCGCTTTCAGTTCAAGGAGAAACCGTTGATAAGCCACGGTGCCCTCGATTTCCACAACCTCACAGTCGATGAACGGATACTTTTTCCTGAATGCCTCGACCATCGGTTTTATCGCCGGCCCGCTGAGGCCGCTCACCGCACGAAGTCGTCCCTCCTTCTTGGCCTTGGCGATTATCTCGTCACGGCTGGTGACGAAGATGTAACCGCTGGACTCAGCTTCTTGCTTAGCCTTCAACAGGACATCATTGGGCGCCGCTCCAAAGGCAACGGATGTGAGAACGAAGGCCCAGATGAGAAACGAGAGAAACGAAATCTTTGCAGGCAAACGTTTTGGCATGACGCGTGCTCCGACAATGCAGCTTGATTCTAGGTGACGACAAATATCTCGACTCCGCAGATCGTGTCAACTATAGGCCGTTGACAGTTTTTCATGGGCTGTGGTATCGCTCAGAAACCTAATAGTTGGCTTCTAGACTACGGAGGAAGAATCATGGTCTATGACTTGCTCGTAAAAAATGGCCGAATCATCGATGGCTCGGGTATGCCGGCGTTTCATGGTGATGTCGCGATCAGCGGTGGCAAAATCGTCGAGCTCGGCCGTTTAGACGGACCGGCCAAGCGCGTTATCGACGCCGAGGGCAACGTCATCGCTCCCGGCTTTATCGACAATCATTGTCACTATGACGCGCAGGTCACTTGGGATCCGCTCTGCACGTACTCCTGCTATCACGGCGCCACCAGCGTCATCATCGGTAACTGCTCGCTGACACTCGCGCCGGTCAGGCCTAACGACCATGAAACATTGGCAGGCATGCTTTCCGAAGTGGAAGCCATTCCCATGGATATTTTGCGGGAAGCCGTGCCGTGGAACTGGGAGACTTTTCCCGAGTACATGGACGCCATTGGCAAACGTCTGTCCATCAACGTGGGCACGTTGGTTGGCCACTCGGCAGTGCGACTTTTTGCGATGGGGGAAGCGAGTCAGGAACGCGCGGCGACAGAGGGTGAGCTCGACGTCATGCGGCGAGTCGTGCGCGAGGCGCTGGAGGCCGGGGCTCTTGGGTTGTCGGTCTCGCGCAACATGAGTCATTTGGACGTACGGGGGAAGCTGATCCCTGCCGCGTTTGCTCCGGAGGCGGAGATGCTGGCGCTGGCGCAAGTGCTGCAAGAAGTTGGCACGGGGGTCATGCAATGCGGTGGTGGCGCCGCTCCTGAACTCAAGCAGGGCTTAATGAGCCGGCTATCCGGGGTCTCGGGCCGCCCCTTGATGTACAACAGCATTACCCATAGCCTGCACGCGCCGCGCCGCTGGCGAGAGCATCTCAACCTTGTCGAAGAGCGCTATAAAGAAGGGACACGAGCCGTGCCGCTTTGCACTCCAAACAGCGCGGTGATTCTCTTCAATTTGAAAAATTCCCAGTTCTTCCGCCAAATGCCTAACTGGCTGGCCATCATGCAGGTCTCAGACGACGAGAAGTTGCGCATGTACAATGATCCGGCGATGCGCGAGAAACTACGCGCCGATCTCGATCTTCCGGACAACGGCTTCGATAAGCGTTGGGATATACTCATGGTCGATGACACTGCCTTACCTCAAAACCAGCAACTGAGAGGAAAGCGGGTTAGTGAGATTGCCGCAATGCAGAGCAAGGAGCCGTTAGACGCGTTTCTTGATTTGGCGGTGCAGGAAAAACTCGATACCGTCTTTGGTTTTTGCCACAGAAATACCGATCGCAATTCCGTCGGCGAAATTTTAAACAGTCCTTATACGGTAGTAGGTTTGTCGGACGGCGGCGCGCATGTCCAGTATCATTCCGAAGTTGGCTATAGCACAAGACTACTGGGTTACTGGGTGCGAGAACAAGGAGTTATGTCGCTCGAGCAAGCCGTTCGGCGCCTCACGTTCGATTCCGCATCGGCTTATGGAATTTATGATCGAGGGTTGTTGCGGCCGGGATTGGCGGCAGACTTGGTTGTGTTCGATCCCAACACGGTGCAGCCGAGACGACAAGAAGTTGTCCATGACTTTCCGCACAATGGATGGAGGATGCGTGTACTGGCCGATGGTATCCATTACACCGTTGTCAACGGGGAGGTAGTGCTCGATCACGAAAAGCCTACCGGTGCGACTTCAGGGACGGTATTACGCAATGCGCGCTATCCTCGCAACGGGCACGCGTGATGTTTAGCGATCAAATGACTATACGAAAGCGACCGTCAAAATGGTTTCTTAAGAACGAAAAATTGGCAAAACTCTGATCGGGCGATTGGCACGCCAGTGAATGTCTCATTGGCAGTGACCTAATCGCTGATTCTCTTTTGTGTCCCGTGCGTTCTTTGCGGCAATAATTCGATTCCTATTTCTTTATACTCACGCGCCAGACTTTGTTGGCGCCGTCGTCGGCGACGAGCAGTGAGCCGTCGTTTGCTACGGTGACGCCAACGGGGCGGCCATAGACTTCGTTGGATTTGGGATTCGAGAGGAAACCCGTCAGGAAATCTTCCATGGTGCCGCTCGGTTTGCCGTTTTGAAACGGCACGAAGGCGACTTTGTAGCCGACCAGATTCGATCTGTTCCATGAACCGTGCATGCCGACGAATGCGCCGCCCTGGTAGCGAGCCGTAAATGACTTACCGGTGTAAAATGCCAATCCCAGCGGCGCGACGTGGGAGCCGAGCGCGTAGTCGGGTTTGATCGTTTTGGCAACGAGCTCGGGGCGCTGGTTTTTTTTGCGCGGGTCTTCGTTCGGACCGAAGTAAGCATACGGCCAGCCATAGAAAGCATTTTCCTTTACGCTCGTCAGATAATCCGGCACCAATTCGTCGCCGAGCATGTCGCGTTCATTGACCACTGCCCACAATTGTTTGCTCTTCGGCTCCCAGTCCAAGCCGACAGCATTTCTTAGACCGCTGGCAAACACGCGCATGGCGCTGCCGTCGAGGTTTGCTTGCAAGACGGTGGCGCGGCGCGAATCTTTGGCGTCGATCATTTCCTCATCGACGTTGGTCGCTGAGCCGACGCTGATATAGAGTTTCTTGCCGTCGGGATCGATGATGACGGTGCGTGAGTAATGTCCGCCGCTGGGGAGATCAAGAATCTTTTCTCCCTGGCGCGTGATCCTGGTGTCGCCGCTCTGATAAGGAAAGACGACTACGGCGTCGGTGTTGCCGACATAGAAACGATTGCCGTGCAGAGCCATGCCGAACGCGCCGTTGAGGTTGTCGATAAATACCCCGCGGCGCTCGGGTTTGCCGTCTTTGTTGTCGTCGCGAAAAAGTATGATGCGGCTCGGCCCTTGGCGGCGCCGGGATTCCATCACCAGCACGTCGCCATTCGGCAAGACGTGGATCGTGCGCGGATTGTCGAGATCTTCGGCGAATAGATTCACTTCGAAACCCGCCGGCGCCGTCGGCATTTTCCCTTTGGGCCAACCAACAACGCGAGACGGATTGGCGACACCGCGGGTCGCATAAGGCGGCGGCAAGACGAGTTTTTCCGCGGGGCCGGTTTCGATGACGCGACTGGAGTCGGCTGCAACGCATAGGGAGAAAGACATCGGAATGAGGGAGGCCACAAAGAACGCAAAGGGCGCAAAGTTCGGATGGAAGTAATTCATGATCAAAAACATAGCGCAATTTCTCGCCTAGCGAAATCAGATCATACGGTAGTTGTGCGAGTCCGTGCTCCGTTCTAAGATCGGCGCGACTGGAGGCGAAGGGATGCACTACCGAGATTTGCGCGGCTGGTTGGCGGGCGTCGATTCGTTTGGCGAATTACGGATCGTCGAGGGCGCCGATTGGAATCAGGAGATCGGCGCGGTGGCGGAAGTCGCGGCGCAGTCCAATCCATCACCGGCGGTATTGTTCGACAAGATCAAAGATTATCCGGCGGGCCGGCGCGTACTCACGGGCATCCACAATCCCACACTCAAGCGTCAATGTTTGACCAATCATCTGCCGCTCGACTACACGCGCGATCAGTTCATCGAGGCGTGGAAAAAGCGCCTCGACAAGCCCGCGCTGATTCCGCCGCGCGTGGTCGAGTCTGGACCGGTCCTGGAAAATGTTTTTGAAGGCAAGGATATCGACTTGCTCTCGCTGCCCTCGCCCCATTGGCACGAAGGCGACGGCGGGCGATATATTGGCTCGCTCAACGCGACGATCACGCGCGATTTAGACGACGGTTGGATTAATGTCGGTTGTTACCGCGTCATGGTGCACGACCGCGACACCTTGGCGCTTTACATTTCGCCGGGCCACCACGGCAACATCCATCGGCAAAAGTATTTCGACAAGGGCCAGCCGTTCCCCGTGGCCATCAGCTTCGGTCCCGATCCACTGCTGTGGTTTTTCGGCCAGATGGAAATCCCAGCCGGGGAGTCGGAATACGATTACGCCGGCGGCGTGCGTGGGGAAGGTTACGAAGTGATTCTCGGCAAACACACCGGATTGCCGATTCCGGCCTATTCGGAGATCGTCATCGAAGGCGAAGTGATTCCCGGCACGAACATTCCCGAGGGGCCCTTCGGCGAATTCACCGGTTATTACGCCGGCGGTCTGCGCTCCGAGCCGATGCTCAAAGTGAAACGGCTCATGTATCGCAACGATCCGATCCTCACCGGCGCGCCGCCGTTCAAGCCGGCGCCGGGGGCGGAAAATAATTTAATTCGCGCTGCATACATTTGGAATTACCTCGACAAAGCCGGGGTGCCCGACGTGCGCGGCGTCGCCTATCATCAAACCCGACTGTTGGTTGCGCTGTCGATCAAGCAGCGCTATCCCGGCCACGCGCGCCAGGCGGCCCTGATCGCGTCCCAGTGCCGCGCGGCGGCATTACTCACGCGCTATGTGATGGTCGTCGACGACGATATCGACATCTGGGACAGCAACGAACTGCTCTGGGCGCTGTGCACGCGCACTGATCCGGCCAAGGATATCGATATATTGCAACGCTGCTGGAGTAATCCCATCGATCCGATCATCCCGCCGAGCGAGCGCGGCTTTCAGTCGCGCTGCATCATTGACGCGTGCCGGCCTTACGAGTGGATCAATGAGTTTCCCAAAGTGTCGGGCGCAAGCGCGGCGCTGAAAGAAAAAGTGAAGCTGAAATTCGGCGCGAGTCTGGCGGGTAAAAATAAATCAGAGTAAGCCGCAGAGAACGCAAAAGTCGCAAAAAAGTCTGATGAAAAAAATATTCATATGGCTAGTCGCGCTACTGCCGCTTCTGCTTGCCTTGCAATCGACGGCTTTGGCGCAGCAAGGCAAAGCGCTTGAGCGCGTGCGGCTAACGGTGCCGGCGAAGTCACTGACTTTTATTCCGTTTTATTTCGGCAAGGCGCAGGGGTTCTATGCGCGCGAGGGGATTGAGCTTGAGATTATCGTGATGCGGCCGCCGCTCGGCGTGACCGCGCTGGCTGCCGGCGAGCTCGACTACTCGGCGGCGGGCGGTTTGTCGGTGCGCGCCGCGATGAAAGGCGTGCCGCTACGCACCGTCGCTTTCATCCAGACGCGTTTGAGTTTCAGTCTGATCGGCCAGCCCGGTATGACGCCGGCGCGGATCAAAACTGTTTCGGTGAGCGGCATTGGTTCGCTGGCGCATTACGCTGCGCAGACGGTGATGAAGCGGCTTGGCAACGAAAAGGTCGCCTATGTGTCGACCAATACGACGGCGAATAGTTATTCCGCACTGCTGGCCAAAGCGACCGACGCTGTGATCTTGAGTCCGCCTTACACTTCGATGGCGACGCTCGCCGGCTATCCGGATTTGGCAAACACTTACGACGTGCGCGATTTGCAGGGCGGCCTCGTCGCGCGGCTTGGTCACATCAAGGATCGCCATGAGCAAGTACGAGCAATGATTCGCGGCACGCTGCGGAGCATGGATGCCATTGTTCGGAACGAGGCTGACGTTGTCGCGTATTTGCAACGAGATTTTTCCTTGGAGCCGAAGATCGCGGTGGACACTTACAGCATTCTTCGGCAGGTCATCAATACCGATGGCGATATCGAAGAGCCGGTGCTGAAATCGATCGTCGATAAGATCCGCCAAGAGTCGGGTTTCACCGGCGAGATTGCGCTCGATCGTTTGTTCGATCTCTCGGTTCTTCGCGAGGTCAAATCCGAGCTGAGAAAGAAATAAATCTTCGAGATTGTGAAACTGGGGAGTATTGCGCCGGCCGGCACCGATGAGTAAGATTCGATCATTCTTACCGGGTCAATGGAGGTTGTATGAAATATCTCGTTCGAATCATGCTTGTAGTGTTGGGGTTAGCCATCGCGCAGTCGTTTGCTCTGGCGGACGCACCCGAACCAAAGTCGCGCCCGGAAAATCCCAACATCGTGGCCGGCCGCAAAGCGATGGACGCCAAGGATTACAAAACGGCGGTGGGACATTTCTCTAAAGCGGTGCAGGAGTTGCCCAACGACTCTGATGCGCACAACTTGCTCGGCTACAGTTACCGCAAAGTCGGCACCTTCGATAAATCGATGGAGCACTATCAGCGCGCGCTCAAGCTCGACTCCAACAACCGTGGCGCTCACGAATATCTCGGCGAGCTTTATCTCGACTTGAATCAACCCGACAACGCCGAGAAACAACTTGCAGCGTTGAAAAAAGCCTGTCCATTCTTCGGCACGTGCGAGGAGTTCGAAGATCTCAAGAAGGCGATTGACGGGTATAAGGCGAAGAAGAGATAACTGGGTCGGGGACTGTCAGAATACTCGTCGAGAATGGAAAATTGAGGATGGAGGATCGATCGGAGGTGTACAATGGCTGATGGCGTTAAAGCAAAAATTGGCTTCGTAAGTGGTGGCACGAGCTCGATGCCGCACTACAATAGTTTTCTGCCGATCGTTCCGAAAGAGGTCGAGGTCGACTTCCAGGGATTACAGCTCTACGGAAAATCGCTGTACGAGATCGCGGACAAGAAGGAAATTATTCTGCGGCGGGTAAAAGAGTTCATCGCCGAACGGAAATGGGATGGACTCATTCTTACTGCTGCGCCGACCGAAGTGCTCAATCCTGGATTGTTCGATGAATTGAAAGCGGCCGTCTCGATTCCCTTCACCACCGCGCTCAATGCTTGCGTCGCGGCGCTCCGAGTCTATTCGGCGCCGCGAGTGCTCTTGCTCACGCCGTTCGATGCGCGTTTGAACGACTTGATCGTCGCCCATCTCGCCAAGGCGGGAGTGACGGCAATCTCGCCGAACTCTTTCGATGAGTTGGCTGTCCCGAAGCGTATGACGCCGGACGAAGTCTTCGAATTAACAAAAAAGAATCTCGCCGCAGTGGGCAAGATCGACGCAATCTATTTTCAAGGTGCGGTGCTCGATCCGATCAAGTGCCTGGAGCGTATAGAGTCTGAGCTGAATGCCACCGTCATCGCGAGCAATCCGGCGATGTTTTGGTACGTGCTATCGAAGCTCGGTCTGAAATATCCGATGGCTGGCTTTGGCAGATTGCTGAGAGAATGGCAGGCTTTGAAAGAATAAAAGAGTAGCGTCGAATTCGTTCAAACCCTTTGGATTAGTGGTGGATTCGGCGTCCGTCGTATCATCAGGCCTTCCAGAAAATCGTTGAGCGCTACTTCCGCGGTCTTGTTGGTTCACGGGGCCGAGGTATCCGGATCACCCGTGGTTCCAACATCCGCATGCAAAACAACACATTCGTTCAGCCTAGCGAAGCAACGTTTGAAGTGCAGGTTTCTGGTGGCACATGGTGAGACGCCGAACCCGGTGCTCAAGCGGACTCGCGCCTGTGGCGCTCGCTGCTTAGCCCTGCGTTACGACTACAAGACAAATTTGTTGGCCATACGTATATTTGTTTCTAGCTGGGGCTGACTACTTCCGAGCATCGCGATCGACGATTCTTTCTTCGGAAAAATTTATCCGTCGTTATTCAACCGTATTCTCTAACCATTCCGAAACGATCTTCGAAACTCGATCTTCCGCACCGACATAAAAGTGGTCGCAGTCCGGCACGATCACGACATCGCAGGGGCCGGCGCAGTTTTCTTTGAAGCGTTCGGCTGGATAGTTTTTTATCGGCTCTTGGTCACCGCGGATGAACAGGACGGGACATTTGATTTTGGTGGCATTAGCCACGAGATCAGGGGCGTTGCTGAGACGGTCCAAGTAAGTGCGCGCCGAGATCGCCCACCACCAAGCGGGGATAAGCATCAGCTGTCTCGGCTTGCCCGCGGCGATGAAACCCTCGGCTTCTTTTCGTAGCGTATCCGTATCGCCTGCTAGCGAGAAATTGCGCGCTGCGCTTGGACTCGTCATCCGGTTCCCGCCGGCGTGCGCCGAGAGCAAGATCAATGCTTTTGTCTCGGGATGGTTCGCCACATGTTCGCTGGCGAGGACGCCGCCGTTGCAGTGGCCGATGACGATTGGATTCGTGAAGCCTTTGTCATGCAAATATTTCGCGGCCAACGCGTTATCCTCGACGCCTTCAGCGACAGTCTGATAGGCGCCGCCGACGCACTCGCGGCTGTCATAGGTGCTGACGGAATCGTGGCCGCGCCGGTTGAAGGCGAGATACTCGTAGCCGTCGAGGGGATGCGTCGGAGTTTCGATTCTGATAAACTCGGTGCGCATGAATCGCTCCTTGAAGAATCTGAATGACTCAAGGTATCGCTAAATCAGCGGCAAATTCACAGACCCGCATGAAAGCGAGAAAAATTTATGACACAAGAAAAAAAAGCGCCGTTTCGCGCCAATCATGTCGGCAGTTTGTTGCGTCCGCCTGAGTTGCACCAGGCTAGAGAGAAACATCAGAAGGGCGAAATAACCGTCGCGCAACTGCGCGATGTTGAAAATCACAGCATTCGCGACGCGGTGAAGATGCAGGAAGACGTCGGGATGCAAGGCATTACCGATGGCGAATTTCGCCGCACGCTGTGGCACGCCGACTTCTTGAGTCGGTTCGACGGCATCAAAGTTGTCGAAGGTCTGCTGCCGGAATCGGCCAAACATTTTCAAAACCCCGGCTCCGACGTGCAGCGTTCGCCGACCCAATTCGTCGTGACGGGAAAGTTAGGGCATCCACGCGCCGGCATTGAAGTTGAGAATTTCAAATTTCTCGCTTCAGTGACCAAGCAGACGGCGAAGCAGTGCATTCCCTCGCCATCGCTGGTTCACTTCCGTACCGGCCGAGGCGGCGTCGATAAGGTCGCTTATCCGGAGATGGAAGAATTCTTTACCGACTTGGCACGGGTGTTTAGCGAAGAAATCGCTCAGCTTGGCGCCGCCGGCTGCACGTATTTAGAAATCGACGATGTGAACTTCGCTTATCTCTGCGACCCCAAGATGCGTGAAGGCGCAAAAAAGATCGGCGAAGATCCCGACAAGCTGCCTTCTTTGTATGCGAACCTGATCAACGATTGCATCAAAGACCGGCCGGCGAATATGTCCGTATGCACGCATCTATGCCGCGGCAATTTCGCCAGTGCCTGGGTTGCTGAAGGCGGCTACGATCCGGTGGCGGAAGTGCTGTTCAATGAATTGAAAGTCGACGGCTACTTCTTGGAATTTGACACGCCGCGTGCCGGCAACTTCGCGCCGCTGCGCTACATGCCGAAGGATAAGAAGCTGATTCTCGGTTTGGTGACGACAAAGACGGGGACGCTGGAAAATCCCGACGATCTCAAACGGCGCATCGATGAGGCGGCGAAGTTGGTCCCCCTCGAACAGTTGGGCATTAGCCCGCAGTGCGGTTTTTCCAGCACGGTGTTGGGCAACAAATTGACGGTCGACGATCAGATCGCGAAAATGAAGTTAGTCGTGGAGGTGGCGCGGGATGTGTGGGGAGATGTGTGAAGTGTCGCAGCCATTCATGAATTCGCTGCATCAAAGCAGCGTAGCTTTCAATGCTGAATGTTTAGCTCAATAATACGAGACCTAATTTGCGGCGAGTGCGTGCCGCGCGAGGATGCGCCGGAGCTCAAGGAGTCGATAGATCATATCCGCTAGTTGGCGCGCAATGTGGCGTAAGCTATTTTTCGTCTTGCAACGGTACGGTTCGGGAAGTATAAGGGCTCAGTTTGTATCAAAGGATTGGAGGTTTTTACGATGCTAACGTCGATAAAGAAAATATTTCCGGCAATCGCCTTGATGTTGCTGCTCACCGGCTGTCAGGCGATCACGGGTGAAACCATGGGCGAGAATATCGATGACACGACGATCACCACAACGGTCAAAACGAAGCTTGCCGCCGAGAAAGGCACCACGCTGACGCGCGTTCAGGTCGATACCAATCGCTCTGTCGTCCAGTTATCAGGCGTCGTCGAATCGGCTGCCGATCGTGCTCGCGCCGAACAGGTCACCCGCGGCGTCGGCGGTGTCAAAGGCGTCGTCAATAACTTGCAGGTGCAGGGCAAGTAGCGATCGAGTAATCGCCGAATGTCGAGGCCCGAGTTTCCTCCTACCCTGCGGGATTACTTGTAGAGCGCGTCGACGAAACCGCTTTTCTCCAACTGCTCGACGATTGAGAAGTCGACGAATTGCTCCGGTTTCGGTAGTGGTTTTTTTCCGGGAAACTGGTTCTCGATCATAAACTGAATCGCCTTGACCGACGGGCGCGGACTTTTCTGCAACGTCGGCGCGTAGTCTTGCCAGGTGCCTTCTAAAGTTTCTTCGTCGTTGATCTTGCCGTATTTGCCCAGGATTTTCTTGCTGAATTCCTTATCCGTGCGATAGCGTTGCATGCCGCGCGTGAAGGCGCGCATGAAACGGAGGGCCGTGTCGCGCTGCTGAATGATGAAGGCGCGCGTCGTAATCACGGTGCCGTTGATATCCTCGACGCCGAGATCGGCAAAGTTGACCAGCTCACGCATGCCGCTTTTCACCGCCTTCGGATAAAGCGGGTAGCTCAGCGCGGCGACTTGGACCATGCCGCTCATCAACGCCGCGAACGCCTCCGGTTGCGCGCCGAAGGTGAGCAGCGCGACATCTTTGCTCGGTTCGAGATTGAATTGCTTGAGCGCGATTCGCACGACTTGGTCCGAGGTCGAGCCGAAAGTTGTGATGCCGGCTTTCTTGCCTCTCAAGTCTGACGGTTGCTTGATCTCGGGGCGCGCGATCAGGCGAAAGGGTGAGACGGTGCCCGTGGACCCGATGATCACGACATCGCCGCCGGCGACGTTGGCGGTGAGCGCCGCGATGGCACCAGCCTGAATGATTGGCGCGCTGCCGCCGAGCATGGCGGCAACCATGCGCGTGCTGCCGCCGACGCGGATCAGTTCGACATCTAAACCTTCAGCGCTGAAATAACCTGCTTCTTTGGCAATCCACGCCGTCGCCCAGCTGCCGGCGAAGCTGGGATAGAGTAGACGTAGGGATGTCTGAGTAGTGGCGCAAAATGCCGCGCTCGAAAAGATGTTGGCGATCATAAAAATAGTCATCATCGCAAGTTTTCTACCGAGCATGATTCCTCCTGAGCGTGGCCGCTGCATTGGCTTCTTTTATCACAGCGTTGTAGACATTGAGAGTCGCCGATAATTTATGCAACGCGAAGATACCTCAAAGCTGACGACGAAGAAAAGCGCCGCGCCGGAAATCGTTCAAGCCACCGGTGCACAGGCCGATTCGTTTTGGCGGCAAATCGCTCCGCTGGTCTTTCTCGTGCTGATTTTTCTCCTCAACTTTATTTCTCGGGTTATTTTCTCTCCGCTCCTGCCGACCATTGAAAAAGAATTGGCGATCAGCCACGGCCAAGCGGGATTCTTTTTCTTTCTCATCTCCGCCGGCTATTTAAGCGGTTTGCTCGGCTCGGGATTTCTGTCATCGCGCACGACCCATCGCTTTACCATTCTTATCTCCGGCGCCGGCGTGGGAGCGGCGCTTTTGCTGCTGTCGACTTCGGTCAGCCTTGGGTCGATGCGCGCCGGCTTGTACGCGTTAGGGTTGGCCGCCGGACTTTACATGCCGTCGGCGATCGCGACGATTACCGCGCTAGTCGATCAGCGCCACTGGGGCAAGGCGATCGCCATCCACGAGCTGGCGCCCAATCTGGCGTTTTTCACCGGACCGTTTGTCGCCGAACTGTTTCTTAGTCACTCGACTTGGCGCGCGGCGCTGGCCGTGTTGGGGTTTTTCTCGGCGCTTATCACCATTGCTTACTTTCGTTACGGTCGGGGTGGCCGATTCGCCGGCGAATCACCGGCATCGAACGCCTTTGGCGTGCTCGTCCGCTCGCCGGCATTCTGGATCATGCTGATTCTCTTCGGCATGGGCGTGAGCTCCACGGTCGGTATTTACGCCATGTTGCCGCTCTACCTCGTCAGCGAACGCCATGTGGATGCGAGTTGGGCGAACACCGTTACAGCATTCTCGCGCTCCTACGGTCCGATATTCGGCGTGCTTGGTGGTTGGGTTTCGGACCGGCTCGGACCGAAGCGGACGATGGTCGTGAGCTTGATCGTTACGGGTATTTTAACGTTGCTGCTCGGTACAGTCTCTGACGGCTGGATGAACGCCGCGGTGATTATCCAACCGGCGCTCGCGGTGTGGTTTTTCCCGGCGGGATTTGCCGCTTTGGCGGTGCTTGCGCCGCCTCAGGCGCGCAATCTCGCGGTCGGTTTCACGATTCCATTTGGCTATCTGATCGGCGGCGGCGCAATTCCGACTTTTATCGGTGTGATGGGCGACGCGAAGCTTTTTTCCTTAGGGTTCATGATCACCGGGATTTTGATCACGGCCGGGGGCATTATTGCGCTGTCCCTCAAATTACCGGATGCCGGCAACGGCGCGGGCTGATTTTCAGTTGTCATCGCCACTCTGGCTGTTCTATAAGTTTTGCCATGATCAAGATTGAAGAATTTGCCGTAAAAATTCGTCAGAGCGACCAGATCGTGGTTTTTACCGGCGCCGGTATTAGCACCGAATCCGGTATTCCAGACTTTCGCAGTCCCGGTGGTCTGTGGACGCGTTATCGGCCGATAACGTTCCAAGAATACATGAGCAGCGAAGCCGCGCGCATGGAAGCTTGGAAGCGCCGCCTCGATGGCTGGGAGCAATATAAAAGCGCCAAACCCAACGTCGGCCATTACTTCGTCCAATCGCTCAGCGTTAAGGAAAAACTGATCGGGCTGATTACGCAAAATGTCGACGGGCTGCACAGCGTGGCCGGGCTGCCGGATGACCAGATCGTTGAGCTGCACGGCTCGAACCGAAAGATCATTTGTATGAACTGCAGCAAAGAGTTCGAACCGGAGCTGATCATCAATCGACTTGTCGGCGATTTTTCTTCGCCCAAGTGCGATAGCTGCGACGGTATCCTAAAATCGGCGACGGTTTCGTTCGGTCAGGCGATGCCCGAGCAGGCCATGCGCACGGCGCAGGAGTGGACCGAGCAAGCGGAAATTTTCCTCGTCATGGGTTCATCGCTGCAAGTGCAGCCGGCAGCGTCCTTCCCGGTGGTCGCCAAACGCAACGGTGCGCTGTTAGCCATTATCAATCGCGAAGAAGGCCCGTTGGATGACACGGCGGACTTTGTCCACAATGGATCCATCGGCGAGTTTTGCGGCAAGTTCGGCGAAATGATCGCCGACGGCTGAATCGGAATAATTAGCCGCAAAGAACGCAAAGAGCGCAGAATCGAAAATTGAACTTGTAGGCGCGATTCATCGCGCCCTGCCGATTCGCCGCGGCAAAGGAGCTGGTAATGCAAGACTGGAAAATGATCGACGCCGACGGCCATATTCGCGAGGTCGAGAGCGATGTGTTTGAGTACTTGCCGGACTACTATCAGGCGCGGCGCGAGGCGGTGCTTTATTTTCCGCTACTGCCGCATCACGGCTGGCATCGCCAGGCGGGTCGCGCCGGCATCGGCGCTTCATTCTTGATTCCCACCCTGGCGGATTGGCAGCAGGCGCTCGATCAAGGCAATATCGAAGCGGCGGTCGTCTATCCGACGCGCTTCATGCATATCGGCCAGGTCGGCATGACGGAATTCGCCGTCGATTTAAGTCGCGCCTACAACGATTATCTGCACGATAAATTTCTGCGCCATGATGCGCGCTTGAAAGGCGTCGCGGTTCTGCCTTTGCAGGATGTACCCGCGGCCGTGGTCGAGCTGCGCCGAGTCGTGAAGGATTACGCCATGGTCGGCGCGGTGTTGCCGGCTGACGGCTTACCGCGGCCGCTGGGACATCCAGAGTTTCATCCGGTATACGAAGAGGCAAATCGTTTGGGCTGTATGCTCGCCGTGCATTCGCAAAATTCTCTACGCAACAACGATCTATTCATGTGGCGCGGCGAGGCGGCGACCTTGGCGCATGTCTGGCCGCAGATGCGCCAGTTCACCAATTTCATGTTTTCTGGATTGCTCGGCCGCTTGCCGGATTTGAAAATTGCTTTTCTAGAAGCCGGCTGCGGTTGGGTGCCGTACCTGATGAGCAAAATGGGCAACCGCATGGGCGAAGCCGTGCCGCCGGCGAAGCTGATCGAGCGCGGCCAGATTTATTTTCAGTGCGGCGAAGAGATGACCACCGGCCGTGATTTAGAATTGCTCGGTGATGAGTGCCTGTTCTGGGCTTCCGACTTTCCCCACGAAGGCATCGTCAGCATGAAGAAAGCCGTCCAAGAGTTTTTGGATCGTGACGATATTCCCGCGGCGTCGAAGCGGAAGATCGGCCGCGAAAATCCAAAGAAGCTTTATAGGCTGTAAGAGCCTTGGGTTCCAGCCGCTCCAATCGTTTCCAGCCTTCGATGCAATTGCAACAGCCGGAACGATTGAAACGACTGGGACGCAATCTTTACTAAACGTTGACGTTCGCTTGGACTTTCTGGCGGATATCTTTGCGCGTGACATAGTCGATGATCTGAATGTTCTCCGATGGGCCGGAGCGGTTGCCCATCATAATCATCGGTTTGTCGCTGGCATTCTCCAGCTGATAGAACGAGCCGCCGGTTATGGTCGCGGCCATCCCTGGCGTGAGCACGGCTTTGCCGCCGTCGGGGAAATGCATGGTGCATTCGCCGTCGATGACGAAAAACGTTTGATCGGCGTTATGGCAGTGCAGCTCGTCTTTATGCCCCGGTTGGTAGTAGTGCATCCAGGCATGAAAGCGCGGCGTGTTGAAAATCTCTTTGCGCTTTTTTTCCTTGTGAGCGAAATCGACCATGTCGATGATTTCTATGGGCATAGGTTTTCTCCTCGGTGAAATTTATGAATTGATTACAGCACTGCGATTATTTCGATTTGAAACAGATTCTTACCGCGCAGGTCGACTTTGAGCGCATGGCGTGCCGGGCGATCGTGCTCGTCGGGGAACATTTTTTCCCACGGGGCGTTGACGTTGTCGCGGTATTTTTCATCTTTCAGATAGAGTTTCACATGGGCGATGTTGTCGACCGAGCCGCCGGCGTTTTCCATGAACAGCGCCAGGTTACGAAACATAGCTTCAGCCTGTTCATCCGGATTTTCCGACAGTACGCCGGTTTTGGCATCTTTACCGCCGATCGCTGAGGAGAAAACCATGTTGCCGATCACCACGCCATTGGGAATCGGCGCGCCATGTTCCATGCCTTTGACATGAACGCATTTTCGTCTTGCCATGTTGACCTCCTGTTTAATTAGGATGTCCGAGTCATAGCACGGCAATTGCGCCAGCGTCTAGCGGGCCGGAGACAATTTGTGCGTCAGTTCCTAAGGAATCCGGGATGAACGAACGGGAGGGAAACGGGAATAGGATTGGCCGTCGTTGCGCGGAGAACGCAGTAGCGGATCAGTTCTGTGGTGCAACCCGCGCCGACTCGCGGCGAATGAAGCCGGGCGGGCGGCCATACTTGGAGTGAATTTCCAGCCAGCCGTCTTTGCCGTTGACCACGTTGACTTTCACGCCCGGCTCGATGTCGCCGACCAGTTGCGATTTCTCACTGGGCGCGGCATAAACCCGGCTCAGTTGAGTTATCTCATAGGTCCCCGTTAAGCGCGTTTGATTGCTCGCGGTTGGTACCGGTTTGGCTTTCTCGTTGGTTTCTTTCGCTGGACTTTTGCTTGGTTCTTTCGCAGCAATCGGTGCCGGTGCGCTGGTGGCGTCGGGTTCGGATTCGCCGACGGCTACTTTTGGCGCCACATCTTTTTTCACGCTCGCCGGCGTCAGGACGGCGGTCAGCGTCGGCGTGGACGTTTCGACGGTTTGTGAATTCCATAGGTTTGCCATCAATGCCCCGCCCGCAGCGACGATAAGCACCATCGGAAAGATGCCGAAGCGCCGTTTCGGTTTCTCCATCGTCTCGGCCGCAACCAGCTGGGTTGGCGCAACGACCACAGTGGAATCGTCAAGCATTGCCGCTGTCGGTGGAGCGATATCTACCGCGGCGTTTGCACTTCTCGATTGATCATCGGTGCCGGCCGGGCGCGAATGTTCGGTCGGATTGGACATGACTTGAGCGAACGCCAATAGCTCGCCTTTGAATTCGCGCTGGCGCTCTTCCAAAGCTGCTTGCTTGGCGAGCAACGTGTCGAAAGGCTCACGCAATTCGGCGAGGCGCCGTCGGCTCTCTTCCGCTTCGTTACCCCGTTGTTGCCAACGAGCGATCTCGTCGCTGTAGCGCCGATTTTCCTCGCGCAGCGTGTGCTGGCTATTTTCGGCTTCGGCCAGCCGCTGCCGCAGTGCGTCCAACTCACGCAGTTTTTCCGCGCGTGACGATAACTCTTGTTCCAAATCGGCGATCCGAGTTTCCAGCCCTCGGCGCGCGTCACGATGGCTGGTTTCGATGGATTCGGCATTAGCCAGCTTCTGTTCGATAGAGTCGAATTCGCGGAGCTTTGACTGATTTGCCGTGAGCTGTTGTTGCAAGGTCGCGACTTGGGCCTCCAACTGTCGTTGGCTTTCACTGGCGTCCTGATTATGCGGCGCGGATTCATTGATCCTGGCCTCGCTCGTTAGCGCGCGTTGTTTCAAGTCTTCGATTTCGGATTTGAGCTGATCGTTGGAAGTCTGCAACCACTGGGCGTTGGACTGGGTCGCTTCGCTGCGCCGTTGATCGTCTTGTAACTCCTCAATGGTTCTTCGGCTCAATTCCAACTTACTCATAGCTGTCGCAAGCTCATTTTCAAGCTGCCGAGTTTTCGCCTGCAATGCGTCGAGCTTTTCGCTGTCCACTGCTGGCATCGCCATGGCCATGGTCGGCGCGGCAACTTCCGCCGGCTGCTCGCCCAACTTGGCCCCAAGCTCGTCGACTTCCTGGCGTTTTTTCTTAAGCTCCCGTTCAGACGCGACCAAGAATACGGCCAGCAACGCGATCGCCGCGCCGGCAAATATGACGATCCAAATAAATGTACTCTCCATTTGAGGGGCTCCTTAACGCTGGTTAAGATCGGTTTTATTATCCAACTTCGCCAAAGTTATGCCAAGCACAAAATTCGAAAAGAACGGCTAAACCGCTGATTTAGGGCCATTTCCTGACCGTGCAAGAACTTTGGAGCGAACAAAATCGTGAATAAAGGTAAAAATTGTAACTACCCGTTCGAAAATGCTTTTCCGCCCGTTGCGGCAGGGTTGGGATCGATCCGGAGGGAAAAAAGAGAAGAGCTGGAGATCGCAGTAAACATCGGCTATTCACATGGCTAGTCCGCAGCGCTATCACAACAGCCCGATGTCTAATGATCACCCCACTACGGTTGCGCCGGCGTGCTCGCCCGCCGAAGAGCGAGCCATCCTCACGGTTACCTGCCTCGCGGCTTTTTTATTTTTCAACAGCTTCGGCAGTATCGGTGTGGCGCTGCCGGCGATGCAAAAACAATTCGCCAACAGTTTGTCCGAGATCCAATGGATCACGCTGATGGGCGTAGTGACAATTTCCAGTCTGTCATTTTGTTTCGGCAGGCTTGGTGGCAATTTCGGTCAGCGCCGGCTCTACAAAGTTGGCGTGGCCTTTTATGCCGGCGGCGCCGGTTTGGGCGGAATTTCGACTTCGTTCCTACAACTGCTGGGTGCGCGCGCTGTGATGGCGCTGGGGCTGGCGATGGCATTGCCGATGTCAACGGCAATTCTCGCTACAAGTTTTGCGCCGGAAAGGCGCGGTCGTGTGCTCGGCCTCTTTGCGTCGGCGATCGCGATCGGCCGCATGACCGGCCCAGCGGTCGGCGGCTTCTTGCTTCATTTGGGCGGCTGGCCGTGGATCTTCTGGATGAACTTCGCCGTCGGCTCGGTGGTGACGCTCGCTGTGCTGAAAATATTTCATGGTCCGGGCGAGGAGATCCAGCGGGAAATTTTCGACATATGGGGCGCTGCGGCGCTCCTCGTCGGTTATCCCGCGTTGCTCATCGGACTGACTTTCGGCGGCAGTCAGGGCTGGCTATCGATGCCAGTGCTCGGCGCATTCGCCGTCGCGGCGCTCGGTTTGCTGAGTTTCGTTTGGATTGAACGTCGTGCCGCAAAACCCCTGATCGATGTCGCAATCTTTAAAGATCGCCTGCTTGCCGCTGCGCTTCTCACCGTCGTGCTCAGTCATCTGATCAATCATCCCATCGCGCTCGCCGCGCCGCTCTATTTGCAAAACGTCCTGGGCGCGTCAGTCATCACGTCTGGATTACTATTGGCGATCTTGCCGCTGTCCACCGCACTGGCGTCGCCGATTAGCGGACGTTTGGCTGATCGCTTCGACGCTAGGATGATCAACACTTTGGGGATCGGCTTGCTGGTGGCTGGTATCGCTTGCTATGCGGCGCTTGGCCATGCTTCTCATTACATCGTTGTCGGCGCGGTGCTGGCCTTGATCGGCGTCGGCATCGGGGTTTTCACGCCGGCCAATCAGAAAATTGCCTTCGCTTCCGCGCGCCCGGAAGATTACGGCGTACTCGCCGCCATGCTCAGCTCTTTCGGGACGGCCGCGGGAACCATCGGCATTACCATCACGGTCGCATTGATGGAAGGCGCCGGCGGTTCACGACTTTGGACGGATGGCGCGGTATTCGCCAGCGCTCAACAGTTCGCGTTTGCGTGCTTGGTGCCGGTCGGGTTACTAGCTGTGGCTGTGACGCTGCAAAGCCGGCACAGCTCGACAATGAAAGCTAATTTCTAAAAGGATGGAGCAATAATGGTCGTTGATTTTCAACATCACTATATTCCAGTTGAACTGGCCAAGCGGCGCGGACTTTATTCCGAAACGGGTAGAACCCTGCTGCAAGAAGGCGGCTTGCCGGCGACGACGATGCATCAAAGATTATACGACCTAGATTTACAGCTCGTAGACATGGATCAAGCCGGCGTCGATATCTCGGTGCTGTCCTGTTTGCTCGGTTGGTCGGCGCCGTTGGACGAATGCCGCTTTATCAACGACGATCTTGCTGCGATCCAAAAAAAATATCCGCGCCGCTTCGTCGGCTTGGCGCAGGCGCCGGTGTTGGAAGGCAAGCCGGCGCTGGCGGAATTGCGCCGGGCGTTGACCGATCTCGGCCTGCGCGGGGTCACGATAACATCGCAGGTGAGCGGCTTGTCGCTCGACTCGCCAAAACTTTACGATCTCTACGAACTCGTGTGTGAGTTGGACGCGCCGGTGTTCGTGCATCCCGCTCTGGTACCGACCGGCTATGAACATCTCAAAGATTATGACTTGCCGCGAGTTTTGGGGCGGGAAGTCGATCTAACCGTTGCGACCACGCGCTTGATCGCCGGCGGTATTTTCGACCGCTATCCAAACTTGAAAATAGTCATGGCGCACTTCGGCGGCGGCATCGCCGCGGTGAAAGACCGCTTGGTGGGCAAGGGGTATCGATTCGGCACGCTCAAGCGCTCCTTCAGCGAATATTACAACATGGTTTTTTTCGACATGGCCGGATTCGAAGGCGGCACCGTCGCGCTCAACTGCGCGCTTGAGGGCATACAGCCGGAGCGGCTGGTCTTCGCCAGCGATTATCCGCAGGACTTCACCGGCGTAAATACGGACACGGGGAAGGGCATGACCGAACTGCGCAATTATATCGAGACCATTCGCCAGCTGCCGCTCGGCGCGCAGAGCAAAGAAGATATCTTGGGTGGCACGGCGGCGCGCTTGCTGAAGCTGTGATTTATGAGAATTCAGCAGACGAGGTTACGGCCCTTCCGTTGGTCGCGCGAAGCTCGCGTCAACGTAGCCTGGCTTGTTGCCCCGTTTTGACTCAACTTTTAGCCAGCCGTTTTCATTATCGACAACCGTGATTTTGGTGCCTTTGGTAAGATCGGCGACCACCGGGTAATGGAGTCCTGGACCGCTGCGCACCTGTGTCTCGTTGATCGTTTGGTACTTGCCCTCCGCCGCCACTCGCGACGCATCCCGTCTTTCGCTGCCGCCGCCTTGCACCGCCGCCATTTCGATAAAGCCGGGCGAATTGCCTTTTTTGGAAACGATCAACAACCAGTCGCCGTCTCTGCCCACCGCGGTGACCTTGGCGTCAGTGGGAATGTCGGCGATCACCTTAAATTGCGGCCCCGGTCCCGTGCGGACCTTGGTACTTTCGACGGTCGTGTAAGCGCGGGCGTGCTCGTTTAAGTCGGGAAGCGCCCTCATCCCGTCGACTTTTTCTTTTTCCTTGCACGCCGAAAAGCTTAGGAAAATAACTCCGACCAATAGGCCATAGGCAATCTTAGGCTTACCTCGAAACATTTCTGACCTCCAAGCTCATAGACGCGTTTGCATCATAACATACTTTCCAAAAATGTGGGGCGTTCGCGATCTTTGGAGACTCGTCTTCTGGCCGCGATCAGAGTCACGGACTAGGATTCAGCGAATTTCTTTCCAAACTTTTGCCAGACTATCGCCGAAGACTTCGAGATCCCATTCGCAGAAATAACCGAACGGTGTGGCCGATACGTTATAGCCGGTCTCGCTCAAGCGTTGACTCAGCGTAGTGATAAATGATTCCGCGAAGGCGGGCTCGGCAGTGGCGCCGCCGAGATGGGTAAACGAGTGGAGCACGATGTTTTTCAGCTCGCGCTTATTGGCGAGCCATTTGATGTGCTTCAAGACCTGACGTTGCACCGAACTTGTGCGGACTTCCTCGGCGTCGCTGGCTTCCAAGTGGATGAAGATCACAACCGTTTGCCGGACTTCCACTTCGATCTCGGTATCGACAGCTTGCGGCAGAGTTTTTGAATGAGTCTTCCAACGGAAGCGTTTGGCCTGGAAACAGAGGAGCTTCATGGATGACGGGCTGATTACAGGTCGAGAAAGTTCTTCAGCAGCTTTTTGCCATCTTCCGCAAGAATCGATTCCGGATGGAACTGCACGCCTTCGACCGGAAAGGTTTTATGCCGCACCGCCATAATGACGCCGTCGGCAGTACGCGCGCTGGCGGTTAGCTCGTCGGGCAAACTTTTCGGATCGATCACCAACGAGTGGTAGCGCATGGCGGCGAAGGGATTCTTGACGTCCCGGAAAATGGTCTTGGAGTCATGGCTTACGTCGGATAGCTTGCCGTGCATAATCGACGGCGCGCGGATAATGGTCCCGCCGTAGGCGGCGCCGATGGCCTGATGGCCCAAACAAACGCCGAGGATCGGCATGGCCGCGCCGAATCGTTTGATCGTGTCGCAGGAGATGCCGGCTTCTTTCGGCGTGCAGGGTCCCGGTGAGATGACGATTTTTTCCGGCCGCAATGCGGCGATTTCATCAAGCGTTATTTTGTCGTTGCGATAAACTTTAACATCGGCTCCCAGTTCGCCGAGATAGTGATACAGGTTATAAGTGAACGAATCGTAATTATCGATGAGCAGGATCATCGCTTTCTCCACTGTTCGGCGAGCTCGACGGCTTTAAGCATGGCGCGCGCTTTGTTCAACGTCTCTTGATACTCGAGGGCGGGATCGGAGTCGGCGACGATGCCGGCTCCGGCGTTGATAAAAACTTTTTTCCCCTTCATGACGATGGTGCGAATGACGATGCAGGTGTCGAGGTTGCCATTGTAGCCGAAGTAGCCGATGGCGCCAGCGTAGAGTGCGCGCTTTTGCGGCTCTAACTCGCTGATAATCTGCATGGCCCGGACTTTGGGCGCGCCGGAAACCGTCCCTGCCGGAAAGGACGCGACGAAGAGATCGAAAGCGGTCTTGCCGGTGGCCAGCTTACCGCGTACATTCGAGACAATGTGAATCACGTGGGAATAGCGCTCGATGGCCATCAATTCGTTCACTTCAACGCTGCCGATCACGGCGACCCGGCCGACGTCGTTTCGACCGAGATCGACGAGCATGATGTGTTCAGCCCGTTCCTTCGGATCGGCAAGCAGCTCGGCTTCGAGCGCGCTCTCTTCATCCGGCGTGGCGCCGCGCCGGCGCGTGCCGGCGATGGGGCGAAGTTCAATGATGTCCCCGGTGAGTCGCACCATGGTTTCCGGTGACGAGCCGACGACCCTTAAATCATCGAGCTCAAGGTAAAACATATAGGGCGACGGGTTGACGTAACGGAGCGCGCGATAGATTTCAAAAGGATCGCTGTCGGTCTCGGTTTCGAGCCGCTGGCACAGCACGGCCTGAATGATATCGCCGGCTTTGATGTATTCCTTAGCGTGCGCCACGGCTTGTTGGAACTTATCCTGGGTGAGATTGGAGCGGAACTTTCGCGTGCCCATGCCTTGGTTTAACTCCCGCGGTTCGATGCCGCGCGGCTTTTTTTGCAGGCTGGAGATCACTTTGCGGATGCGTTTGACCGACGCGTCATAAGCGCGGCGCAAGTTGGTTGTTGGCTCCACGTGGGCGTTGTCGATGACTTTGATCGTGTGTTTCAAATTGTCGAACGCGATCAGCGTCTGCACGAATAAAAAGAATATTTCCGGCATGCCGAGGGGATCTTTTTTGTCGTTCTTGATGTCGTGAAACTGCGCCACCGCGTCGTAGGCGACATAGCCCAAAGCGCCGCCGAAAAATGGCGGCATACCGGCCAGCGGCACCGGCCGGTAGCCTTTCATCAGCTCTTCGAGTAACTGCAGCGGCGCCGCAGAAGTGAATTTATTTGCTTTGCCGTTCTCGATAATCTCGACCTGGTCGCCGCGCGCTTTGAAAACCCGCTCTGGCCGGGTGCCGAGAAAAGAGTAGCGCGCCCAGCGCTCGCTGCCTTCGACGCTTTCCAGCAGGAAGGCGTAGCGGTCACGCTCCAGTCGCTTAAAAAAAGACAGCGGCGTTTCCAAGTCCATCAACAACTCTTGATAGACTGGAATCAAGTTGCCTTGCTTAGCCAGCTGGCAGAATTCTTTGAAGTTCGGTTGTATCATTTTTGCGACAAGCTAAATTGCTAAGCCACTTCCCGGCGGTTTATCGGTTTCTTGACCAATGGGTGCTCGCGTCCTGTGGCAAATCCCATCTTTGGTTCCCGCTGAAATGACGGGTCAATAAGAAATAAAAAGGGCCATAAGTCGATCACCTATGGCCCTTTCCTACTTTATTTGCTGGGACGACTCTTAGCCATGGCGCTGACGCGGTTTTGCGCGCCAGTGCCACCAGCCGAACATTGATTTATCTGCTCCCAAAAAACCGTTCATGATCTCCATATTGCCGGATCGGCCTTGAACCGTCAAGCCATAGCCGGGCTGTCATGCCATGAGCAGACTCTGTTTGGTGGCAGTTTGTGACGCAATTTGAGGTCGTTTTAATTCTCCAGTCAGCGAATTGACAAGCGCGAACCTCTGGGTTAGGTTAAAACGCTTTTTTGGCCCGGCCCATCGGGTGGCCTGAAAACAGCTCGGTTAGTTAACAAAAATCATTGGGGGATGAAGTATGGTTCGGCGCGAGAAGGCTAATTATGTCATTCAATCCGTTTCACATGCACTCGACGTGTTGGAGCAGTTTTACGCCAATGTCGACGAGATCGGTGTGACCGAGTTAAGCAAACGGCTCAAACTCCACAAGAACAATGTATTCCGTCTGCTGGCGACACTCGAAGCGCGCGGTTATATCGAACAGAACCGGATTTCGGAAAACTACCGCTTGGGTTTGAAATGTTTGCAGCTGGGTCAGACGTTTATCCATCAAATGGGTTTGCTGTTGCAGTCCAGAGCGATTCTCGCGGATTTGTCCAAAGCGACCAGAGAAAGCGCCTATGTCGCGGTTCGTAAAGGAAGCTCGATCATTCCGCTGGAGTTCGTCGAACCGCCACGGGCGGTGCGCGTGGTATCGTTTCTCGGCACGGTTTTGCCGGCGCACTGCACCGCAGCGGGCAAGGTGCACTTGGTTTTCGAAGCGGACGGCAGCGCCAGTCAGAGTCTGCCCGAGAAATTGCCGCGTTACACCGATAAGACGATCGTTGATCAAGGACGTTTGCGCGAGCAGATGATCAAAGTTGGTGAATCCGGCTATGCCATCGAATGCGGGGAGTTTACCGAAGACGTTAATGGCGTAGCCGTGCCAATCCGTGATTACACCCGCTCCCTGGTCGGAACTCTTGCGGTCGTGGGACCGGGACATCGGCTTACCGATGACGCGATCCATGGTGAGATCGCCCCGGCTTTGCTCAAGGCCGGGAGCGAACTGTCGAAGCGGTTAGGTTATCCCGGCTAGGATGCCGAGCCGCGCGCGCGTCGACAGCATCTACCCGTCGTTCGACCCAGTTTAGGTAATCTAGTCGGGCTCATGGGGCCGGCGACTAGATTTAATCGCCAATCAAATTGTCTTGGATGCGGTTGTGGTCGATGAAAGCCTGCCAGCGAATCTATTCCGTTTTGACAAACTGTTTCCAGCAACGTTAAGTAGGAAGGGCGTGAAACGGAGGTCGGTGCGATCGCTATGCTGACGACTTTGGAGAAAATTGTTTTTTTGCTGTTACTGCTAGGCTCCGGCTACTTGGGCGGCACGAAACTCTATGACGTGTACCGCGCCATCGCCCGCGGCAAGCCGGATGCGCGCATCGACGACCTGCCCAAGCGAATCAGGCGCGCGCTATGGATTGTCCTAACCCAGCAATCAGTGTTCAAGACCAGACCGCTGATATCTTTTTTTCATGCGCTGATCTTTTACGGCTTCGTTTTTTATTTTCTCGTCAATCTTGTCGACCTGATCGAAGGCTTCCTTGGCATTCATCCACGCGGTGGCGCGTGGAATTTTTTCAACTTGGTAGCCGACTGTCTAACCGCAGGCGTACTGACCGGGATTGTCGCCATGGTCGTGCGACGTCTGTTCGTCCGACCGAAAGATTTCGCCTTCGCCGACAACACGCCGGTGGAGCCAGAAGTACGCGCGGGCATCTTCCGCGATTCCACGATCGTCGCCAGCTTCATCATTTTTCATGTCGGCTGCCGGCTGATGTTTAAGGCGACTCAGGTGGCACAGCAGGGGAGCGATTGGTTTCAGCCCGTGAGCTCGCTCTTCGCGGTTTTCTTTAGCGCTACTGCGCCCGGCACACTCGAGGTGCTCAATCATTTTTTCTGGTGGGGCGCGCTCGCTTCGATCTTGCTTTTTCTGCCCTATTTTCCGCGCTCCAAGCATATTCATATCTTTCTCGCGCCGATCAATCTGGCGTTGAAAAAAACCAAGCCCGGCGTGCTCCAGCCGATGGATTTTGAGAACGAAGAAGTCTTCGGCGCGGCCAAGTTGGAGGATTTTACCTGGCCGCGGCTGTTGGACTCCTACAGCTGCATCATGTGCAACCGCTGTCAGGATGTCTGTCCCGCCAGCGCCACCGGCAAGGCGCTCAGTCCGGCGGCCATGTTGATCAACGAGCGTTATGAATTAAATAAGATCTTCCCGAGCTTTTCCACGGGTCAGGAAAGCCCCCGGCGGTTGCTCGATTTCGCGCTCAATGAAGAATCGGCGTGGGCTTGCACGACTTGCAATGCCTGCATCGAAGTCTGTCCGGTGGGCAACGAGCAGATGCTCCATATCATCGACGTGCGCCGCGAGCGTGTGTTGGGCGCGGCCGAGTTCCCCAAAGGTTTGCAAAACACCTTCAATCACATGGAGCGTGCCGGCAACCCATGGGGCATGTCCACCGACGAGCGTGTGGCATGGACAAAAGGATTGCCGTTTACCGTGCCGACGCTGGCGGAAAACCCCGATCCTGAAGTGCTCTATTGGGTAGGCTGCGCCGTGGCGTTCGATCCGCGGGCGCAAAAAATCGCCCGCAGCATGGCGGAACTTTTCAACGCGGCGCGGATTAATTGGGCGGTGATCGGCAAGGAAGAAAAATGTACCGGCGACACCGCCCGGCGCACCGGCAACGAGTATTTATTCGTGCAGATGGCCGAAGCAAACGTGGCCGTGCTAAACCAGATTAAACCCAAGACGATCGTGACCACGTGCCCGCATTGCTTTCACACCATCGGCAATGAGTATTCGCAGTTCGGCGGCAACTTTGTCGTCAAGCACCATAGCGATTTCATCGACGAATTGATCAAAGCGGGGAAGCTCAAGCTTAGCGGCGATGCTAACGATTCCATCACTTATCATGATCCTTGCTATCTCGGCCGGCATAACGGCATCTTCGACGAGCCGCGCGGTTTGATTCAAGCTACGGGCGCGAAATTGATGGAACCAAGCCGCAATCGCAGCAACAGTTTTTGCTGCGGCGCCGGCGGCGGTCAGTTTTGGAAAGATGAAGAGAAGGGCGCTGAGCGGGTCAGTACCAATCGCTATCGCGAGCTCAAGCAAACGGGGGCGAAAACGGTCGCCACGGGCTGTCCGTTCTGCATGCGCATGATCACTGAAGAGACCGCCAAGGAAGAGCCGGAGATAGCGATGGAAGTGTTCGATATCGCCGAAATCGTCGCTAAGAATTTAGCTAAGTGACATGGTTAAAAACCCAATTCTAATCATCGGGCTCCTCATCCCCTTGATCGCAAGTGTGACGGCTTGCCAAGCCGAGCCCAAAGTGACGATTACCACCAAGGACGGGCGCACTGTCAGCTTCGGCGTTGAAATCGCCGACACGCCTTCGAAGCGCGAGATGGGGCTTCAGTATCGCCGCGATTTGGCGGCTGACCGCGGTATGATTTTTCTTTTTCCGGCGGAATCCCAGCAGTCTTTCTGGATGAAAAATACGCCGCTGCCCTTGGATATGATCTTCATCAATCGCGAGCGCAAGATCGTCGGCATTGTCGAGCAAACGGTGCCGTTTTCATTGGATCCGCGCTCGGTGACCGCGCCGAGCCAGTTTGTCTTGGAAATCAACGGCGGCTTGGCGAAACGCCACGCCATCAAAGCCGGCGACGCCGTGCGCTTCGACGGCCTCCCTCAAATAAACGTCAGGGAATAAAAGAGGGCGAGATTGGCTCGCCCTTTTTTCCTAAAGTAACAACGATACTTTAGATTTCGTCGAAGAAATAAGGCCGCACCGGGGCAAGCCTCTCCTCATAGGAGTCAGGATAGAGGAACCACAGAGTGGCGGCCAAGCTGCTCAACAAAGAGTTGCCGTCCTGGGGTGTGAAGCAGGTGCCGATGATTTCCTTGTCGTTATGGATGGCGAGGCTCTGGCTGACGATCACCGTCTGATTCAATATCCTGCCGAACAGGCCATGGTCGCGTCCGAATGAAAAAACCGACGCGGACGATTTTTTATTGGTCAACGCGACCCGGCGGGTCGATTGGAAGCGGCGCATCAACTCGTCCTTGTCGATGGCGCGGCGCAGTCGGAGATTGAAGTGAATCGTGTGCATGTACTGAGTATTGAGCTTCAAAGCGGACGAGAAAATATTCAAATCGAATCCCAGGGTTCCGAACAGTTCGTGAGCATCGCGTCCCTGATGGGTGCCGAACTTAGAGTCGTCATGCTTGCTCGCTTCCGGCGCCGGGATAAAATCGCCTTCCTGGCTTAAATCGTTGGCGCGGCGCATGCAAACGAAACGGCTTTCGGCCAGATTGTCTTCCTTCTCCGGCCCCAACGCGATGGTGTCGATCAACACGGCCAAATTGTGCGTGTTGCAGCTGACCACCTGAATAAATTGATCCTGGCCTCTGACCAGCGCTTTGTCGTTGATGCCGCGGGCGTATTTCTTGCCGAAGCCGTCTTCACTGCCCTGGGCGATAAAACCGCGGCCGTTGCCGGCGTATTTGTTGTAAAGTTTTTCCTTATTCTCATTGCCCACCGGCGTGCAGTCGATGATGACGCTGGCGCGCTCAATCGCCTCTTCGGCTTCGAAGGTCGGCGCCATGCCCATGTCGACGAATTTGTGCCAGCGCTCTTTGTCGACGGCGAGCTTAGCGCCCTTGTTGCACGATACCATGACTTTCGAACGGTCGGTCAGTAGCGGCGTGCGCTTGTGAAAGGTCACTTCGTCGATGCCAAATGGCTCCTTAAACGTGGAAAGGATGCCAACCAGCGGTTCGCCGATAGTGCCGGTGCCGACGATGTGAACGATTTTCTTTTGCGCCATAACCCTCTACCTTGTCAAAATTTCGTAGCTGGATGTTAGCCCAAGAATATCAAACGATCAACAGCAAAAACAGAAGATCGGACGTGTCAGCGCGATCCTTTAACAATTTAGTAACCGTTCACTGCCCTGAAGCCGGATTGCGCAGTTGAAATTGAAGCAACGAGCGAAGCGTGAACCTTCCGTAATTGGGACAATGGGCCTGTGCCTCTGGGCAGGTACCAATATCGTTGCCCCGCGAGCGAGCTATTGGAACGGCTTGCCAACTAAGCAATTTAACTTTGCAACCGCGGAATCCGGGCTTATTCGCAGGATTCATATGTGGTACAAAGTTTAGGAAGGGGGACGCCATGCCACAGGAAAATTTGCCAGCAGCGTTTTTTAACCGCAACTTCGGTATCGACACGGGCGATTTGGCCAAGGTGCTCGACGCGGCACTCGCTAAGAAGGCCGAATACGCGGACCTGTTTTTTGAGTATCGGCGCAACGAAGGCGTCAGCCTGGAAGAGGGGATGGTCAAAAACTGCGCCCAGTCGACGGCTAACGGCGTCGGCGTGCGCGTGCTGGCGGAGGCGAAGACCGGTTACGCCTACACCGACGACATTACGATCGAAAATCTTGCCATCGCCGCACGCACGGCGCAGTACATCGCGCAGAATCGATCGTCGCAAGTTCCGGCTTCGGTCGGTCAGCCGCGCGGCGCGAGCCACGACCTCTATCCGGTCAAGACGCCGGTGAACGACGTGGCGTTGGAAAGGAAAGTCGAGCTGCTCTACGAGATCGATAAATTCACCCGCGCCCTCGACCCGCGCATCAAAAACGTATTCGCCTCCATCGGCGCCGAGTACAAAGTCGTGCTGGTGGCCAATTCCCAGGGCATGGTTGTCGGCGATATTCAGCCGCTGACGCGCTTGAACGTCACCTGTATCGTCGAGGAAAACGGCAACCGCCAGATCGGCAGTTTCGGCGGCGGCGGCCGGGTCGAGTTCGGTTTCTTCGTCGATAATAGAGACTACCAACGCTACGGCCGCGAGGCCGTACGCCAGGCGATTTTGAATCTAAGCGCCGTCGATGCGCCCGCTGGAACGATGGACGTTGTCCTCGGTCCCGGCTGGCCGGGAATTCTCCTCCACGAAGCGATCGGCCACGGCTTGGAAGGCGATTTTAACCGCAAGAAAACTTCGGCATTCTCCGATCGGATCGGAGAAAAAGTCGCGTCGGAGCTTTGCACGGTGATCGACGACGGCACGATTCCATCGCGGCGCGGCTCGATCAACGTCGACGACGAAGGCACGCCCACCGGGCGAACGGTGCTGATCGAAAAAGGCATTCTCAAAGGCTATCTGCAAGACAAGCTCAACGCCGGCTTGATGAAAATGGCGCTCACCGGCAACGGCCGGCGCGAAAGCTACGCGCACATTCCCATGCCGCGCATGACTAATACTTTCATGCTCGCCGGCGAGTCGGCGCCGGAAGATATTTTGCGCTCGGTAAAGAAGGGGCTTTACGCGGTTTCCTTCGGCGGCGGTCAGGTCGACATCACCAGCGGCAAGTTCGTCTTCTCGGCCAGCGAGGCTTACTTGATCGAAGATGGAAAAGTGACCAAGCCAGTCAAAGGCGCGACCTTGATCGGCAACGGCCCGGACGTGCTGACCCGCGTGTCGATGGTCGGTAACGATCTCAAGCTCGACGAAGGTGTCGGTACCTGCGGCAAGGACGGACAGTCGGTGCCGGTGGGAGTCGGACTGCCGACGATCAAGATTGACGGACTGACGGTCGGCGGAACGGCGGCGTAATAAAATAATGTTCAAGCCGTTCAACCGCTCCGCTCAGTTCAATCCCCTCCATCGTCCTCCCCCGCGACGCGGGGAAACAGGTGAGGGCTGGGATGATCTAAAAGTGTTGAACGATTTGAACTAAGAAACGAGAGAACATGGAACGATTGGAATTGACTCAAGACTTGGGTCGAGAAATTTTGCGTCAAGCCAAAGAAAAAGGCGCGTCAACGGGCGACGTCGTGATGGCGGAGAGCGAGTCGTTTTTCGTCACCGTGCGCATGGGCGAAGTGGAAAAAATCAGCCAGGCCGGCGAGAAGCGGCTCGGTCTTCGACTCTTTCTCGGCAACAGCTCGGCTTCGGCGTCAACTTCGGATATTTCGCAAAATTCCATTGAAAAGCTAGTCGACGACACGGTCAGGATGGCGCGCGTCACGGCACAAGATCCGCACGGCGGATTGCCGGCGGCGGAGATGCTGGCGCGCGATCTGCCGGATCTCGATCTGCTCGACGATTCGGCGCGTCATGTCTCGGTGGACGAAAAAATCCAAATCGCCCTCGACACCGAAAAAAATGCGTTGGCTTTCGATTCCCGTATCACCAACTCCGAAGGCGCCGAGTTCTCCAACCAGTATGGCCGCGTGATCTACGTCAGCAGTCACGGCTTTGCCGGCGAATACTCCGGCTCGACTTTCGGACACGCGGTGTCGCCGGTGGCGAAACATAACGGCGCGATGCAGCGTGACTATTGGTATTCGTCCAATCGTAAATTCGCCAAGCTCGAGTCGTCAAAACATGTCGGCGAAAAAGCCGCGCAACGGGTACTGCGACGGCTCGGTGGACGGAAAGTGAAAACTTGCGAAGTGCCGATCGTCTTCGATCCCGATATGGCCGCCTCGCTGCTACGCAGCTTGGCATCGGCGATAAACGGTTATTCGCTGTACAAAGGCGCCTCTTTCTTGGCCGGCAAGCTCAACACCAAGATCGGCTCGGATTTACTCAACGTCATCGACGACGGCACTATCCCCGGCGCGCTCGGCTCACGGCCATTCGACGCCGAAGGATTACCCATCCAAAAGAAATTCGTCGTCGAAAAAGGCGAACTTAAAAGTTATCTGCTCGATACTTACAGCGGTAAAAAGCTCGGCATGGCTTCAACCGGCAACGCTTCTCGTTCGGTAGGAGAGCCGCCGGGCGCCTCGCCGGCGAATTTCTATCTGGCCGCCGGCAAAGATTCGCCGGAACAAATCATTGGCTCGGTGAAAAACGGACTCTACGTTACCGAGATGATCGGCTCCGGCGTCAACATGGTGACCGGCGACTACTCGCGCGGCGCCGCCGGATTGTGGATCGAAAACGGCGCGCTTGCTTACCCGGTCGAAGAGATCACCGTCGCCGGTAATCTAAAAGAAATGTTTCAAAACATTGAAATGGTCGGCAACGACCTCGAGATGCGCGGCCGCATCGTCGCGCCGACGGTGAAGATCTCGAAGATGACAGTCGCAGGGAATTGATCAGAGCGGGCCGATGATCGAGGGTGGAAGATAGAGGATCGAAATCGCCATCCTCGATCGATCTCCTCCATCGTCGACCGCATTCAAATTCTTACAGCACCGAAACCCCACCTTTAGCACCGCTCTCTGGTCGAGTCGTCGTCCAGTTCGTGTTACCTGATCACCTTATCCGCTCTCACCAGCACATTCGGCGGCATCGTCAGGCCGATCTGCCCCCGATGTTTTTATTCTCGACCGTCAGAGCATTATGGCCCCGTTGTATTTGACAGAGCCAGGACCGGTCTATAGACTTTGATTCACGCAATTTCCTATTCCAACGAGGTCACTCATGGCAAGAGCTTTTAACGCGATGTATGAGAACGGAGTATTCAAGCCTCTCGAAAAAGTTCGCCTCAAAAATAAGCAAAGAGTTAAGCTGACCGTGATCGAGAGCGAGAAACCGTTGAAGCGAGTCGCAAAATCAACGCGCAAGCGCCGGCAAGTCACTCGCCAAGCCGATGTCAACTCTCATCCTGCACAGTGTATCGTCGGGCTATTTAAGAGCGGTACTCACGACCTCGCTAAAAATCACGACGATTACCTCTATCGCCAGAAATATAACCCTTGAAGGTATTTCTCGATACCGGAGCGTTTCTTGCTCTCGCTGACGAAGACGACGATTATCATTCCGCTGCCAAGTCAGTTCACGCGCAACTAATCGAAGCTCACGCTCAGCTCCTAACATCGAATTTCGTCCTTGCCGAAGCCTACACTTTGATCCGCTTCAAAGTCAGCCACGACGCGGCGGTTGGATTCATGAAACGTTTCGATCAGACGGGGATCAAAGTCCTCCACGTGAGCGACGCCATCGAAAACACAGCAAGGGCGATTTTTATACGATACGACGACAAAGAATTTAGCTTTGTCGATTGCACCAGCTTCGCGTTGATCGATCATCACCGGCTTGATCATGCTTTCGCTTTTGACGTTCACTTCCGACAGTATCGCTTCAAAAGACATGTGACCGTTCTGCATCAAGAGGGCTCTTAGCGCCAATTTACATTTCAACCCATCACCTGACGCCTGTTGCCTACTTGATCACCTTGTCCGCTCTGACCAACACATTCGGCGGAATTGTCAGGCCGATCTGCTTTGCGGCTTTCAGATTGACGACGAACTCAAACTTCATCGGCTGCTCCACGGGCAAGTCAGCTGGTTTGGTGCCTTTCAAAATTTTGTCCACATAAATAGCCGCGCGCCGGTCCAAGTCGTTGAGGTTCACGCCGTAAGTCATTAGTCCCCCGGCTTCGACCAATCTGGGACTCTGGTATATCACCGGGAGCCGACCCTTCACCGCAAGTTCTACGACCTGTGTTTGGTGAACATTACCGACGCCGCCTGCCACCATCCAAAGGCCTGCCTCAGCCCGCCCTTTGCCTGCGGCTCGGAATGCGGCCGCAATGTCTTTGGGATCCACTACATCTAGATATTGAAGCTGAACGCCTAACTCCTTTGCGGCAAGCTCTACCTCGTGTATCGTTTGTGCGGTGCTTGGCTGGGTTGAAGTCCGAAAAGCGGCGACGCGGGAAAGTTTAGGTACGATCTCTTTCAAAAGCTCCAGCCGCTTTCCGCTTAATTCCGGGGCAAGAGTGGATAGGCCCGTAATATTCCCGCCAGGCCGCGCGAGGCTCGCGACGATCCCGGTTCCAACCGGGTCGCCTTCATTGGTCATCACTATGGGAATAGTAGCTGTCGCGTCCTTGGCGGCACGGGTTGGTCCAAGACCAGCCGACACGATGATGTCCACCTTGAGCCGCACCAGCTCGGCCGCCAGCGCGGGGAAGCGATCGAGCTTTCCCTCGGCAGAACGATATTCAATGATGAAATTCTTCCCTTCAACATACCCCAGCTCGCGAAGACCCTGGCGAAGGGTGTCAATACGGGTTGAGCTAAGGCCCCAGGATGTGCCGGTGAGGTATCCTATCCGGGGGATTTTCGTTGGCTGCTGCGCGTCGGCGGAGAAGCTTAGCGCGAAGAGCATGGTGCTAAGCGCAAGGCGAATTACCTTTTTACTCATAAATCTTTTCCTCGCTTTTGCTGAAACCTGATCTCTGATCTCTGTCACTTGATCACCTTATCCGCTCGGTAGAGCACCGACTGCGGAATCGTGATGCCGATCTGCTTCGCGGTCTTGAGATTGAACACCAGTTCGAACTTCATCGGCTGCTCGACCGGCAGTCGGCAGGCTTGGCTCCCTTCAGGATTCTGTCCACGTAATATGCGACGCGCCGGTAGCTCTCCGCTTGGTCCGCCCCGTAGGACATGAGCCCACCGGCATCTACAGCTTCTCTGTTGTTGTACATCGACGGTAACCGGCTCTTTAACGCAAAGCCCACAATCCGCTTTTGGTTAGTACTTATTAGCGGGCCGCCGAGCACGTAGAGTCCATCCGGGCGCTGCTTGTTTAGCGCAGCGAATACCTTCTCGAAATCGTCCGCATCTCGTACCTCCCAAGGCTGAAGAGTCAACCCCAGCGCGCGCGCCGCGACTGGGAGAACCTCTTTCACCTCGCGTACAGTGGCCGGAATGGCCGGATCGTAGAGAACCGCGACACGGGCAAGTTTGGGAACGGCTTCTTTGAACAGCTCCAGCCGCTTACCGCCTAGTTCTCTGTCAAGGTTTGTAAGGCCGGTGACGTTGCCGCCGGGACGGGCAAGGCTTTCAATTAGGCCTGCCTCGACAGGATCGACCCCAGCGCCCGCCATAACGATGGGAATCGTCTTGGTCGCATTCTTGGCCGCCCGGATCAGTATGGCTCCCTCCTGCTACCACGATGATATCAACCTTGAGACGCACCAGCTCGGCCGCAAGCTCAGGGAGCCGATCGAGCTTCCCCTCCGCATATCGGTACTCGATGGCGATGTTCTGTCCTTCTATGTAGCCACGCTCGCGCAGAGCCAGCCGAATTGCCTCGGCACGGGTGGACTCACTAGCTGGATCGCCCGACGATAGATACCCTATCCGCGGAACTTTCTTCGGCTGCTGCGCCTCGCCGCTGCGCCAATACTCGAAGGCGATAACGAGGCAGAAAGCCCAGCCAATTTCAGATTTTTAATTTTCGATTTTAGATAATCGGATTGAACACCCATCGCAGTCTTCAAATTCTTTACGTCCTTGTCCTCAGATACAATCTCAATCCAACATGTTATTTGATCACTTGATTCGCCCGCGCGAGCAATTCGACTGGAATCGTATGACCAATTTGTTTTGCCGCCTTGAGGTTGATGATGAATTCAAACTTCGTCGCCTGTTGTACGGGCAGATCGGCAGGTTTCGTTCCCTTGAGGAATCTTATCGACGTAATGGGCGGAGCGGCGGAACAGGTCAGCGTAATCCTCGCCGTAGGACATGAGGCCGCCCTCATCGACAAACTCCTTCTGAAAATATATAGCCGGCAAGCGGTGTTTCAGGCAAGCTCGACGATCCGCTTTCGTTCGGCGAAAAATTGGCGACTGGTGGGCGTCATAACTGCGCCTACCTGCTTTCGCTTGCAGTTTGAAAAGCGCGCTCCAAACCTTTGGCGTCGAAGGGAGTGTCTATCTCTTCCAATTTGAGCTTCAAAGCCACAGCCGCAGCCCTAAGCTCTTTCAGTTGGTGTAGGCCGCTTTCCTGCTGCATCAGAAGTCCAACTCGAGTTAGCTTTGGGACCGCGTCCTTAAGTATCTCCAATCTCTTCGTATTTAGCTCGGGTGATAAACTCGCAAAGCCGGTGACATTGCCTCCCGGCCGCGCCAGGCTGGAAATCAAACCTAAACCCACGGGGTCGCCAACGCTGACCATTACGATGGGGATGGTCGTAGTCGCTTTCTTCGCCGCCAACGTCTGTGGTGCCCCTGTGACCACAATTAGATCAACCTTAAGACGAACCAGATCCGTCGCAAGTTCAGGGACACGCTCACGCTTTTGCTCGGCAAATCGGTACTCAATGGTGAGATTTTTTCCCTCAATCCACCCAAGCTTGCGCATCTCCTCGCGGAACACCTCCACGAGCGCCGCACTACCAGAAGCAGTGCTGGCATCCAGGAAACCGATGCGGTGAATTTTCCCTGACTGCTGCGCTTCGGCGGACACGCTAAGCGCGAAGAGCATGGAGCTAACCGCAAGACGCATTACCCTTTTACTCATGCAATCTCTCTCCTCGCGACACCTGACTTCTGATCTCTGACCTCTATCACTTGATCACGGCGCGCTTTGTGCCCTTCAGAATTCTGTCCATGTCAGTAGTTTTTTATTCACATGCTTCTCTCCCAATTTGCGTGAACTTTTTACAACAGCGGACAAAAGGCCACTTCCGAATTCGCTTCTGAGAAAACAAAATAGCCCGCGCGGTTTGAAACCGTTCGGGCTCGAAATTGTGCGTCGAGATTGACGCCAGAGCGGAGTCAGACTTAATGGGCTCGGTTGGATGGCGTGGCTCGCGGTAACCTTACCTGATCAGTACCATCGAGGTCACGCGAGCCGCAAATAATTTTACCTCCGGTGAGTCGGTTTGCCGATCTCACCCTTACACTAGGTTATCGCGATAACGCAATCGTGGGGTCACACTCGTGTCGAGAGTGGAGAATGAAAAAATGGAGAATAGATAATTTCTATCCTCGACCCTCCACCTTCGAAGTACTACAGCACCTGAAATCCGGCCTTTAACGCTGCGCGCAAAAAATCATCGATGTGGGATTGGCTCGGGTCGAAGTCGAGGACGGCGACGCTGCGTTCGATGTTGAAATCGATCTTCACGACTCCGGGAACGGCGTTGAACGCGTCGCGAAGAACGGGAAGGTTCTCGTTTTTTAAGTCGGCGATGGAAAGGATTGCTGTTTTTGTTCCCATTGGACTTCGGTTGTTTCTAATCTGACAAAATCGACGAGATTGCGCAATTGCATCGGATGCCATTGGCGCAATTTTTATTTCGTTGACGAACATTGATCATAGATTTTTCTTGACGAATTGCACATGGTTATGTGAAATTAATTTTGTCAAATTTCGTTTACTCAGGTTAAAATTCGTCGCGCGAAATGAGGAGGGCATTCCAATGGCCTACGATGTTGCGAAACTCCTAACGCTTTCCCAAGCGGAACTTGACTCGATTTTCACCAACAGTCAGGTGGGCAATATTCCCGACGGCGAAGCCGAAGGCACCGCGATCGTCGCTCCCGGCACGGCGTTCAGTTCGAATATCGCGCGCTTCGTCAGCCACTTCGCCTGGCAAGGAAAAGTCTTCGACGCCAAAAAAGGCGTGCTGAAAAACAAGATTCTTCCTTTCGGGCTCAATGCGATTCTTGCCAAGGTCTACAAAGGGCCGAGTTGGCTCGACGGCAAAGAGTGCATCGTCCTCGATTACTCGGATACTTCGATCGTCGCGCAGTGGATACGCGACGAGATTCGCCAGATTGAGCCCGGTCTTTACCTGGGAAAAGTTTACTGGGACAAGACTCGGCTGATCGATTTTGCGCTGAAATTTCAAGCGACGTATTAGATTAAATTCCTCTTCGCAAGGCCGTCTTACGGGTTGCGGTTTGGCCTATTACGGCCACGCGATGATCAAGTGCCGGCGGTTCATTTGCTTGGAGCAGCGCTAAGTTCGATCGTCGACGGTGATAGTAATCGTGTGTTGCAGGTGTGTATTACGCCCGACGGAGGCTGACGGCTCATGGAGAATAACAACTCGATGTCGGCATCCCAGCGTTTTTTTTATCGCTTCGGACTTTCCGCTACAATAATTCTTGCTGTAGCTTCTATCGTAGTGCTTGTGCTCGTCGGCCGCTTTGGCGCCGATCGGCCGGTTGAGTATCGCGACGATCTCGATCACTTCAAATACGGTTCGCTCGGCAGTGAGCATGAGTTCGGCATTCCTTACTGGATTTGGCGGGCGCTGCCAGAACTGTTTCGCGATAAGCTACCTGGCGATAAAAGCGGCTGGCAGTCGGTCGGGTTCGTTTTCGAGAAGGGCAAACAGCTGCCGGTCGGCATGTCCCAGCGCCGCTATCTAGGCTTCGACGTGGTCTGGCTCAATTGTGCCTTTTGCCACGCCGGCACGGTGCGCGAAACGCCGCAGAGCGAGCCGAAAGTTTATGCCGCCATGCCGGCCAATACTTTCGATTTCCGCGGCTTCATGCGATTCCTGTTTGCCACCGGTGAAGACCGCCGCTTCACGCCGCAGGATATACTGCGCCAGATCGACATTATTCGAAAACGTGAGGGACTCGGCAAAACGCCGCTGATCGATCGTTTGGTGCTGCGATTCTACGGTATCTACTACATGCGCGAACGTTTGCTCACGTTGCGCGACCGCCTCGAATTCATCAAACAGCAGCCGGAATGGGGACCGGGAAGAGTAGACACCTTCAACCCGCTGAAAGTCTATTTCAGCTTTCCGCCGGAGCAATTATCGCCCCAAGAAATCATCGGCACTACGGATTTCCCGTCGATTTGGAACCAGGGCCAGCGCGAGAGCTTGAAAATGAACTTACATTGGGACGGCAACAACGTTTCGCTGGAGGAGCGCAATCGCAGCGCGGCGATGGGCACCGGCATCACGCCGCCGACCGGCGATCGGCGCAGTTTGCAACGGGTCGCCGATTGGTTGCGTAAACTCGATGCGCCGCCCTATCCGTTCAAAATAGATAAAAATTTAGCCGGCCAGGGTGCGCCGATCTACAAAAATTACTGTGCCGGCTGTCATGGCGCCGACGGCAAAGACTTCCGCGGCGAATTGGCCGGGAAAGTCGTGCCGATCAGCGAGATCGCGACTGACACGCGCCGACTCGATTCCTACACCTACGATGTCGCGGTCAATCAAAACCTAATTTTTGCCGGTTACGGCGCTGAGCGTTTCAGCCATTTCCGCAAGACCTTCGGTTATGCCAACAGTCCCCTCGACGGTCTTTGGTTGCGCTCGCCGTATTTGCACAACGGCTCGGTGCCAACCTTGCGCGATTTGCTGGAGCCGAGCGATAAGCGGCCCAAGACATTTTATCGCGGTTACGACGTCTATGATCAAAAGAGGGTCGGCTTCGTTGCAGATGTGGCGGCGGAGCAAGGCAAGAAATATTTTCTTTACGATACCGACGAAATCAAACAACCGGGCAATTCCAACAAAGGGCATGAGGGCAAAGGTTACGGCACCGAGCTGACGCCCGCGGAAAAAGACGCGCTGGTTGAATATCTCAAAACGTTTTGAGCCGTGGGTTGGCCCTGACGGGAATGACACGGAGGTAAAATGGCTGATGCGGGAAAGAAAATGTCCGTATGGAAAATCTGCCTCGCCCTTCTAATTCTATTCGGCGCCGTCGGCGCTGCCATCGGCTGGTACAAGTTCTTCCGTGAAGAAGCGCAGCCCGATTGGGTGACGGCCACTGCGGAAATGCGCTTCAAGTACGGTTCCATCGGCGCTGAAAATGACGCCGGCATCCCGTACTGGATATTTTTCGTGCTGCCGCGGATGTTTCCGGAAAAACTTCCCGGCCCGGGCGGTTACGCATCATTAGGAGTCGCGTGGGAGCAAGGGCAGGAGTTGCCCATCGGTTTCACCAAGAAGGTCATCGGCTTTCCGCGGGTCGCTAATAACTGCGCTTCTTGCCACACGGCGAGCTACCGCAAGAGTCCCAACGAGAATCCGGTCTTCGTCGCCACCGGACCCAACCACACGCTTGACCTGCAGGCATTTTTTCGTTTCGTCGTCGACTGCGCCAAAGACCCGCGCTTCAATGCGGACGAGATCATGCGCGAGATCGCGCTGGTTTACGAATTGCCGTTTCTCGATCGCTTGATTTACCGCTACCTGCTGATTCCGATTACCAAGAAACGCCTGATGGAGCGCGAGGCGCAGTTCAAATGGGTCTACCATAAGGATTTCCCTCTGTGGGGCCGCGGCCGCGATGACGCGATGAATTTGACTAAATATTTCTTGCTTAACGCGCCGATGGATAACAGCATCGGTCCAACGGATATGCCGTCGGTGTGGAATCTCAAAAAGTACCAACCAGAAAAAGGCATGCTGATGAATCTCGCCGGCGACAGCCATGACGCACGCTCGGTGATCATCGACTCCGCGCTCGGTCTGCTCAGCGCCGAGCCGAAAGACCGCGCTGAGTTTCTCACCCAGGTCGATTGGCTGGTAAAATATCTCAGTGAAGTGCCGGCGCCTAAATATCCATTTCCAATCGATCAAGAACTAGCCGCTGCCGGCAAAACAGTATTCGATCACAATTGTGCCAGCTGTCATCGCAGCGACCGCACGGGCACGCGTGTACCGGTGGAAGAAGTTGGCACGGACAAAGAGCGCTTAGCGACCTGGAGCAAACAGGCGGCGATCGATTCCAACAAGATGGTAAAAAGTTTCGGCATCGAGCGAAAAGGCCTCGTTGAGATCGAGCCGAGCGGCTATATCGCCGCCTTTCTCGATGGGATTTGGCTGCGCGCGCCCTACCTGCACAACGGCTCGGTGCCGACCCTGCGCGATATGCTCAAGCCCGTTGCCGAACGGCCGAAAATATTTTATCGCGGTTATGATGTCTACGATCCCGGCGATGTCGGTTTCGTCACCCAAGGAGCGGAAGCGCAACGGGTGGGGACCAAATTTGACGTCAGCGAACGCGCTAGCGGCAATCACGGCCATGAATATGGCACCAATCTACCTGCCAAGGATAAAGACGCGCTCATCGAATATCTCAAGACGATGTGACGTTGTCGATTGATGCTTGAATAAATCGCTTTCGACCGTGATGGGGAACCGACGTATGGGAAGGAGTTTGGGGACGATGAATTTACGATTGTCGGCAGCTTGGCTGTTTTTTCTGGCGATTGTGGCTGTCACCGGATGCGGTAAGTCTAAGCCGGAGTTTGGCACTGTGAAGGATGAAGCGCTCGTAGTCGGGCGCGACGCGAAAAGTTTTCCGGCGGCCGACGAGGATTATTTCAAAGCCATGGACGGCGGCGTTGCGCTGACCGCCGACGAGGTCAAAGGACGCAATAACTGGATCGTTTGGAGCGGCGGCAACGATCGCTTCTGGGATCACTTGGTCAACAAGAGTTTCGGTGTCGTCGATCTATTAAAAATTATCTCGTCACACCCCAAGATGCCGCATCTGACTCGCGACAAACGCTGGGAATATCTCGGCGTCGTCAACGAGCCCTGCTTCGAGAAGGCGAACGGGCCGCGTTCCGATCGGTTCGGTTTGTGGCTCGACACGCGCGGCAAGGATTGCCCGGCCGATCCGTTCGAGAACGAGCAAAAGTATCCCGGCGTGAAGATCGGCGCGCGCGGCAAGAATCTGCCGGTGGGTTCTTATTACGGTTACGCCACCGGGATCGTCGGTTTGCGTTTGTTTCCCAACCCGGATTTCGACGAGGCGGCGCAAAAGAAATGGGATGCGGAGAAATTTTACACCGACCCGAAGTATTACGGCCAGAAAGATTTGGTTCGTCCCTATCGTGTCGGCATGTCCTGCGGCTTTTGCCATGTCGGTCCAAGCCCGGTGAAACCGCCGGAGAACCCGGAAAATCCCAAGTGGGAAAACATCAATTCCAATCCCGGGTCGCAATATTTTTGGGTGGACCGCGTGCTGTTTTGGGAAAACGACCCGGCGAATTTCATCTACCAGCTGATCCATACTTCGTTGCCGGGCACGCTCGACACCTCGTTTGTATCGACGGATTATATTAACAACCCGCGCACCATGAACGCGGTTTATAACGTCGGCGCGCGGCTCAAGATCGCCGAACGTTGGGGCGAAGAAACATTGGCCGGCGGCGGCCGCGATAACAAACAGTTCCAGCACTACAAACGCACTGCGGCGCTGTCGCAGTATTTCAAAGAGCCGGACAAAGTCTGGACGGCGCATGTATTAAAAGACGGCGCCGACTCGGTGGGGATACTCGGCGCCTTGAACCGAGTCTATATTAACATCGGCCTGTTCAGCGAAGAATGGCTGCTTCATTTCAACGCGCTGGTGGGCGGCCAGAAAGTCACGCCGATCAAGATCGCCGACGCCAACAAGAACTCCAGCTACTGGAACGCCACACAGGAACAGACGCCGGATGTCGCGCTGTTCTTTCTCAAGACCGCCAAGCCCGACTCGCTGAAGGACGCGCCCGGCGGGGAAAAGCATCTATCCAAGGATAAAGCCCAGCTGACTCGCGGCAAGGTAGTATTCGCCGAGAACTGCGCGCGTTGCCATTCGAGCAAGATTCCCGATGCGCCGGCCGGAGTGGACGACAAGAACTGGGATCAATACTGGGGCTGGACCAAGACCGACGACTTCAAAAAGAAGATGACGGACATGGTCATGGCCGATGATTTTCTCGCCGACAATTATCTGTCCACCGAGCGGCGCATCCCGGTGACGCTGTTGCAGACCAACGCGTGCAGCCCGCTAGCGACCAACGCGCTCGGCGGCAATATCTGGGACAATTTTTCGTCGCAGACTTATAAAGACCTGCCGTCGGTGGGCAAGCTCACCGTGCATAACCCCATCGACGGCAGTCCTTGGGAATATGACATGCCCGCCGGCGGCCGTGGCTATACACGCGTGCCGTCGTTGATCAGCTTGTGGTCGACGGCGCCGTTTCTGTTAAATAACTCCGTGGGCAAGTTCAACGCGAATCCGTCGGTGGATTCCCGTCTGGATTCGTTTAACGACTCCATCGAGAAAATGCTCTGGCCGGAGAAACGCGACAAAGATCCGATTCTCGGCGACAAGGTGCCAGGATTCATCTTTCGCACGACCGAAACCAGCTATATCAAAGTCGCGCCCGGTTTCGTCTCGCCGCTGCTGGAAAAAATGCTGAGCTGGGGCGGCTGGCTGAACCGCTGGTTTCCCTGGCTCTTCAGCGAAGAGGGAATTCAGATCGGCCCGATCCCGAAAGGGACGCCGGTGAACTTGTTGACCAACATCGACCTCGATACCAACAAGCTCGATCTGGGTAAGTTGCTGCTGAGGATGAAAGCTGATCTCAAGGCGGTTGAGGGCAAGAGCGAAAAGGAGGCAGCCGAAGTATTTAAGGGATTGGTTCCCGATCTGTTGAAAGTGAGCAAGTGCCCTGACTTCGTCGCCAATAAAGGTCATTACTTTGGCACTGGCTTTTCCAAGGAAACGCAGGCGTTGAGCGATGACGACAAGCGCGCGTTGATCGAATTCTTGAAAACCTTCTAGCCCGGATTATGCGCGGTAAAACGTTGATCGAGGTGCAACCCTTCCGGAACGAAGGCAAAGCAGTTGTGCCTTGAAGATTGCATGCGGGCGACTTGCGAATGGATCAGCGGCGAAAGGGTCAAAGATCGTGCCCAGCGCTGAGCTCAAAATGAAACATTCGCGCCGGTGCCTTCGTTCCTCCAGGGTCACACCTCGATCAACCCGTGTCGTCAGGTTTCCCCGTAGCCTGAATGCATCCGGCAGAGAAAATCGTTCCAATGTCTGAAGCTACCGCTCCCTCTGGTGAATACGAATTTATCGTTGTCGGTTCGGGAGCGGGCGGCGGTACGCTGGCGGCGCGGTTAGCTGAAGCGGGCCGCACGGTGTTGCTGCTCGAAGCCGGCGGCGATCCGTTTCAGCTAACCGATTCGAGACTGCCGCAAGACTACCAAGTACCGGCCTTCCACGCCTTCGCGTCGGAAAATCCGGCGCTGCGTTGGGATTACTTCGTCAATCACTACGCCGACGAAGAGCGCCAAAAGAAAGATGGCAAATATAGCGCGGCACAACGCGGCGTGCTCTACCCGCGCGCTGGCACACTCGGCGGTTGCACGGCGCACAACGCGATGATTCTCATTTATCCGCATAACGCGGATTGGGACGACATCGCCGCGTCGACCGGCGACTCGACGTGGCGCGCGGACAATATGCGCCGCTACTTCGAACGGATCGAGAACTGCCAGCACCGTCCGCTCAAACGCTGGATCTCCAAGCTCACCGGTTTTAACCCGGCGCGCCATGGCTTTGACGGTTGGTTGACCACCGAGTTGGCGATGCCGATGGAATCGCTCGGCAATCGCCGCTTGCGAAAAGTCTTGGAACAGTTGGCCGTGGACGCCTCTTCGCAAATCGGCGCTCGTCTCGAACGGCTGCGCGGTTTCTTCAAAACCCGCGGTGATCCCAACGACTGGCGGCAGGTGAAAGCCAGTGCAGCCGGGCTGCGCTTGGTGCCGCTGACGACGCACGGCCATGTCCGCATCGGTAGCCGCGAAAGAGTGCTGAGCGTCGCCGAGAAATTTCCTGACAAGTTACACATCGAATGTGACGCACTGGTGACTCGGGTTCTTCTCGACCGCGACCATCGTGCGAGCGGCGTGGAGTATCTCAAGGGCGAGCGATTGTACCGGGCGCATACCAATCCCAGCAACGCTGCCGGCGAAAGACGGCAGGCTAAGGCGATTAGAGAAGTCATACTTTGCGGCGGCGCATTCAATACGCCACAGTTGTTGATGCTTTCCGGTATCGGTCCGCGGCAGGAATTGGCCCGCCACGGCATCGAAACCAAAATGGACCTTGCGGGAGTTGGCAAAAATCTCCAAGACCGCTACGAAGTCAGCGTCGTCAATCGAATGAAAGACGATTGGCAAATGTTAGCCGGCGCCAAATTCACCAACGGAGACTCTCAGTTTCGTGAATGGCAGACGCAAAAAAAAGGCGTCTACACGGCCAACGGCAGCGTGCTCGCGATTGTCATGCAATCTAAGTACGATAAAATTCCCGATCTGTTTTGCGCCGGTCTGGTGGGAAACTTTCGCGGGTATTTCCCAGGCTATTCGAAGTTGATCGCCGAACGGCAAAACTACTTGAGCTGGATTATCCTCAAGGCACGCACGCTCAATCGTGCCGGCACGGTAACTTTACAATCGGCCGATCCACGCCAACCACCGAAGATCGACTTCCGTTATTTCGACGAAGGGAGCGATCGCGACGGTAAAGACTTGGACGCCGTGGTCGAGGGGATTCGCTTTGTCCGGGCGATGACTAAAGATTTAAGGGGAAAAGGCTTGATCGCTGCCGAGGAATTGCCCGGCGAGCGATGCCAAACAGACGATGAACTGAGAGAATTCGTGCGCGACAACGCCTGGGGCCATCACGCCTCGTGCAGCTGTCCCATCGGGCCGAGGGAACAAGGTGGTGTGCTCGACAGCGACTTTCGTGTCCACGGTGTCCACGGACTGCGTGTCGTCGATGCCTCGGTGTTCCCGCGCATCCCCGGTTTCTTCATCGTCAGCGCAGTCTATATGATCGGCGAAAAGGCGGCTGAGGTTATTCTGGCTAGCGTCAAAAATTGATTCAAAAGCCGCACCCGTCTCGCTCTTGCCGGCCAGCCTTTTAGTTGCGCTTTCCTAGTCGAGCTTGTATAGCTCGGTCTGCAATTGAGTTCACTGGCAAGTCACGACCCCCCGGCTTCGCTCCAACGCATGACCGATATCCCCGCTGAGTTTTACGCTCTTGCTAACGCGTTTCTGTTTGCGCTGCACAATCTCTTCACTAAAAAAGCGCTGCGCTATTCGAATCCGGCGACCGGTGTGATCAGCAGCCTGTTGATCAACATCGTGTTTCTTTGGGCCATGGCGCTCTTGCTTGTGCCGATGGCGAACGTTACCGCGGCTTCGATTTTGATCTTCGTCGGCGTGGGCTTTTTCCAACCGGGATTGACGCGCTTGCTGACTTACAAAGGCATCGACACGCTCGGCGTAGCGATCACCGATCCGATTCGCGCCAGCACGCCGCTCTTTAGCGCCCTCATGGCGATTATTTTTCTCGGCGAAGACCTCACCCTGCCGATCCTCGCCGCGACTTTGATGATTATCGCCGGAATTATTCTTCTGTCATGGCGCCGTGATTCGATGCAACTCGCCGGCTCGGCGATTTACCTCTGGTATCCGATCGCCGCGTCGGCATTGGCCGGGACTTCTCAGGTGGTGCGCAAGTTCGGCCTTGCCGCCGTGCCCCATCCCTTGCTCGCCGCCGCCGTCACCGCGAGTTCGTCGTTAGTCGTGTCCGTGCTGACGCTCTGGTACGTCGAGAAAACTCAAGAAAGCTGGAAGATGAACCGGCAGTGTTTCTGGTGGTTTCTCGCCGCCGGCGTGACCGTCAGTTTAGCCATGACTTGCATCTACTACGCGCTCGATCTCGGCAAGGTCTCGGTCGTCATTCCGATCAGCAGCACGGGTCCTTTATTCTCGCTCATTTTGACAGCGATATTCTTGCGCGGCGTCGAGCGCGTGACGCTGAGGATCGTCGTCAGCGCGGCGCTGATCGTCGGCGGCGTGATTCTGATCAGTTGGTGGAAGTGAAGCTGGCGCCACGAATGGCGTTCGTATTACAGCCGGGCGAGATGGTGTGCAAGATCCTGGAGATTCGCATCGGTCAGAGGATGCATCACGTCCGCCCATCGCAGCGAAACGATATTGAGAGCGCTGTTAACGCCAGCGCGAGTGAGTAACGGCGACCGAGTTTGATCTTCAATTGAGACGAGAAGGGAAAAAGCGCCGCGGGCTGAGTTGCCCGCGGCGGAGATGCTGATCGCTTAACGGCTGGCGACCTGCGGGTTGTAGGTGACGCGGTAAACCGCGCCGGCATAGTCGTCCGAGATCAACATAGAGCCATCTTTCATGACATGGACGTCGACCGGCCGGCCCCAGTATTCGTTGTTGTGCAAAAAGCCGGTGATGAACGGCTCAACCGATTTTACCGTGCCGTTTACATTCAATTTGGCCACGATGATGTCGCCGCCGATTTTTTGGGTGCGATTCCACGAGCCGTGACGGGCGATCAAGATGGCGTTACGGTATTCGCGTGGAAACATGTTGCCGGTGTAGAAGCGCATGCCGAGCGCGGCGCTGTGGGGGCCGATCAAGGCGACCGGCGGCGTGAACTCGGTGCAGGAGCGGCCCCAGCCAACGTCGCGGTCCGTGAAGTTGCCCTGGTGACAATAGGGAAATCCAAAATGCTGGCCAACCTTGGTGACACGGTTGAGCTCATCCTCCGGCAGGTCTTCCGACAGCCAGTCACGGCCATTATCCGTGAAATAGAAATCCTTGGTGATCGGATGCCAGTCGAAGCCCACCGAATTGCGCACGCCGCGAGCAAACACTTCCGCGCCGCTGCCATCAAGATTGATGCGGCGAATCTGTGCGTTGGTCTCCGGCGGTTCGCAGATGTTGCACGGCGCGCCGACGTTTATGTAGAGCTTGTTGTCCGGTCCGATGGCGATATACCTCCACCCGTGCGATTGTTGATTCGGTAGTTCGCTGTAAATGACGGTGGGTTTGCCCGGGTTGTCGAGACTATCTTCGATCTTTTCCAGCTTGGAAATTTTGGTGCCTTCGCCGATGTACAGCGTGCCGCTATGAAAGGCGAGCCCGTTGGGCCGGTCCAAGCCGGACGCGATCACTTTGGTCTCGCGCTTGCCGTTGCGCTCGGCGATCGCGTAGACCTTATCGAGTTGGCGGTTGCTGACGAAGACGGTGCCTTTGTCGCCGATGCGCAGCGAGCGCGCGTTGGCGATGCCGCTGGCATAAACTTCGAGCTTGAAACCCTTGGCCATTTTCAGCTGGCCGATCTGTAGTTTCTCCGCTGGTGTCGGCAATGGCGGTGACGGCACGCCGCGCAGCGTCTTGGCTATTTCAGCGTTGGGAATATCGGGGCGACCAGGAACTGTCGTTGGCGTGGGCTGGACGTTGGGCGGCGGCTTTTCTTGTGATTGAATAATGGGTGGTAACGTTAATCCTAGCGAAGTAACTAATCCGGCTAACAGCAAGCGAATCTGGGACGAAGTTCGTGAGATCATAAGGTTCTCCTCCGTTAATGAAGGTTTAGGTTCTCCCAAACTATATTATTGCTTACTAGATAGTTTTTCCCTCGAAAACTCTGCAGATTTATGTCGGCGCGATCCGACAGGAGATTAGGCATTTCGCAGCGAGTTTGCAACTGAGAGCGCGGCCCGCACCATGATTACGTCCTCGTGGCGATCCGAGCAAAGGAGGATTCGATGAGTACGTCTTGCTTGACCCATCCAACGTTAGCGCGACAACTTCAGGGCTGCTTCGGCAGCTTCTTCATCATGTCGTTCATGTTCATATTCGGCATGCCGGGCATCGAAATGTCGCCGGCTTTTTGTCCCGGCTTACACGCTCCTAGCCATTTCGCGTCAAGTACGGATGTCGACTCTTTCATGCCGTGAAGCGGCGGTTCATACGTGCTCTTGATATCCGCCTTGTATGCCGTGTCGAATTGGCCGGTAAAAACCGCGCGGGTCGTAGCAGTGCTGGCGCCGACCTTACAGACGGATTCGGAGACGATCTTGCCGCCATCGCGGCGCATCTCGTTTTTCGAGCAAGATGGCTTCTCCATTCCCGCCATATTATTCTTCATCAAGTCGTCGGTGCTTTGGTCGATGCACTGCTGCATGGTTGTGCCCTGGGCAGCGGCATTCGACATTTTGATTTCCCACAAACCGGATTTCCGCTTCGGCGCATCGAACGATGCCGCCGATGCAGCGCTGACGGTTGTTAGAAGTGTGACGAGAAAGATAACATATCGCACGGTAGTCTCCTTGGAGTTGCGTTTAAAGGGCGCTTTTAATTCTCGGTCACACCTGTGCCTAGATCGCCGCCGGCTGATCGAGCTCGAAGCCCAAGTCGCGGATCATTTGATGGGCGTCGCTAGCGTCTTGGCCGGGCGTCGTGAGATATCCGTTGACGAACATTGAGTTCGCCGGATATAGGCTCAGCGGCTGCAGCGATCGCAGATTGACTTCACGGCCGCCGGCGACGCGGATTTCTTTGCCTGGATTGACGAAACGAAACAGGCAGAGGGTTTTCAAACAGCGCTGCGGGGTGAGTTCGCGCTTTTGTTCGAACGGCGTCTTGGGGATCGAGTTCAGAAAATTCACTGGGATCGAGTCGATATCCATGGCGCGCAACGTCATCGCCAGGTTGATAATGTCGTCGTCGCTCTCGCCCATGCCGATAATCCCACCAGAACAAGTGCCGATTCCGGCGCTCTTGACGCTTTCAATCGTCGCCAAGCGGTCGTCGTAGGTGTGAGTGGTGACGATCTCGGCGTGGCGCTCCCGGCTGGTGTTCAAATTGTGATTGACCCTGCCGACGCCGGCGGCCGCTAGTTTCTGCGTCTTGTCTTCGTTCATCAAGCCGAGCGAGCAGCAAACATTCATCCCGGTTTGTGATCTGATCTCGCGCACGGCGTCGGCGATCTCGTCGATTTCTTTATGGGTCGGGCCGCGGCCGCTGTTGACGATGCAAAAGCGCACGGCGCCGGCGGCTTTGGCCTGTCTGGCGTTTTCCACCAATTTCTCTTTGGACATGAAAGGATATTTCTCGACGGGCGCTTCGGAGACCGAGGATTGCGAGCAATAGTGGCAGTCCTCCGGACACAAGCCGCTCTTGGCATTCTGCAAGACATGAATTTGCACGCGCTTGCCGTAATAGTGATGGCGCACTCTAAAGGCCGCGCTCAATATCTCCGGCAGTTGTTCGTCCGGCGCGTTGAGAATTGCTTTCAATTCATCCCGCTCGGGAAGTATGCCGTTGAGTGCTTTGTCCGCCAGTTGCTGGAAATCCATTTCATCCTCCAAAACTAGCAAGTTTCTAACACGCGATGTATGCCCATGCAATCAGCGTGCGCGTCGATGATAGTGGCCGAGCACGAATATGAACCCTGCCAGCACGAAGTGAAAAATGATTGGGATGACATCCCCGAGCCAGCGCTTCTCCGGATGTAAAATCATCGTCAAAACATAGCGCAAGACCATGGCGCCGGCGTAGACGGCGCTAAATCTTATTAAAAACTGTGACCAGTGCGGCCGTCGGATGGCGAATGTGCCTACGCCGCGCCAGATTTCGCCGGTGATTTTCACCATGAGAATGAGCATGAGGAGTTGGATCATGAGAAGTGTTGGGTAGGGAATCAGTCCGGAAAACCATTGTTCCATGACTGGCAACCAAGCAACGCCGACAAACGCGACGAGTGCTTGACCCAAAACACGGAGCGCGAAGAGGAGTGTCAGCAGGGCGAGGACGGGACCGTGCATGGACGGATTCAATCGTGTCTTTTGGAGATATCAGCAGAGTTCGAATTTTGTAACAGCGCCATGATCTCGCTCGGATCTTCCGGTATGACGCTCAACAGCTGCGCTTTGAACTGGACGTCGCGCGCGCCAGCGTGGAGCGCAACAGCGGCCTTGCGCTCATACCAGCCGTGTTTCATGACGCAGAGTACGGGCGCTTGGAGTCGCGCCGATTTTCGTTTATCGGCATATTCGACATTGATCTCGAACAGGCACGCGTCCAGTTCGGCGAGTAAATGGCTGAGTGTTGCGTCGTTGGCCTTAGCGCCGTCGCACTCAACCATGAAGGCATAGCGGGAATTTTCCATGTCCGCGAAAGCGCGAAAGTGCCGCACCACGGCGCCCGTGGCGCGTTGAGCCTGTTCCATCGCCTGGATCACGTGATTGACGTGCAATTTTTCGCCGGTGATGTTGGTGACATCGCGACCTTTGCGGAGGAATTCCACCAACGGAGTTTTGCCGTGAAAGCCGGTGACACGGATCACGTCGTTGATGTCGTAGCGATAGAGACCGGCGGCGGTGGTGAGGATCGGATAATACACGCCGCCTGATTCAAGCTCGTCGCAGCCAAGCGCTATGGCATGGGCGCTGGCGATTTCCGACTCTGGGATGAACTCATAAAAATTCCCATCGACCGCTAAAATACCAGCCGAACCGCTGTCGCTCACCGGCAGCGACATCTGCGCCTCACTGGCCATGTAGCCGAGGTCACGTGCCGGCACTTGGTTGCCGAACCAAGCGACCAATTCTTTGAGACGAACGCCGACGCTGCCACCTTTCCAGCAACCGATGAGCCGCAAATGGGGCCAGTAGTCGATGGGACGAAGCCGTCCGGTCCCCGCCAGCGATTGTTCCAATTGTTGCGCACGCTGTCGGTTCGGCGATAAATATTTCGCCAACGCCAGTCGAACATCCCCCGCCAATTCAATACGATTCGACAAGCTGCCGTCGTGTATGTCTTTGATAATCTCCGCGCGAAAATGATCGGCAGTTTCGACGAGCCGAAGTATCGTGCTCGGATTGGGCGTGCCCAGGAAGGTGACATCCTGTTCGATGGCGACCCGCATCGCGGCGTAATACTTGGTTTGGAAATCTTTGATCTCGGCGATTTCATAAGGCAGCGCGTGCGTGCGTTTGATCCAAGCCGGGCTGGATTGATAAATCAGGCCCGACGCCGCACCGTAGGGGATACCACCGGCGGTGTGCCCTTCGACCATTCGGCCCACCAGCCCGAAAACTTTTCCCGCACCCGACCCCGGATGATCTTGGAACGCCCGGCTGTACCAAAGTCGCGTCAGTCTGGTATGGGTCGCACGCGTCGATTCGGTTACGGGGATCAACTTCGGCTCGCCGGTGCTGCCGCTGGTCATGGTGAACATCAGTATCGGCTCGCTGGTCAGCACTGCTTTTTCACCTTGCTTGGCGCGCTCGATATAAGGCCGAAAACTTTCATAATCGCCGATCGCCACCTGGCGGCGGAAATCTTTGACGCTTTTGATCGAGCTAAAGCCGTGATCTCTGCCGAAGGCGGTGGATTGATTGCGCTGAACGATTTCTCGCAGTAGCTGTTTTTGCGCGGCAGCCGGATCGCGTGTTTGGCGCTCCCAGCGATTCCATTGAAGGCCGCTCAGCAAGAGCGCGGCGCGGTGGGCCAACGTCATAACCGCCTAGCGCGAATTATTCGCGGCAAAACTACGATCGAGGTGCAACCCCTCCGGAACGAAGGCAAAGCAGCTGTGCCTTGAAGATGCACGCGGGACAACTTGCTAATGAGATCAGCAGGGAAAAGGTTAAACATCGTACCGAGTGCCGAGCACAAAATGAAACATTCGCGCCCCTGCCCTCGTCCGACGTTTTGGTTCTTTGGGGTCGCACCTCGATAACAGAGTGTCGTCAGGTTTCCTCGTGGCATGAATAGTCCGGGCTAGCGACTGAGCTCGATCTTTTCGACGGCAAGCCGTTCCAAGGTTTCGTCTTTGACCGTCACGCTGAGGCCGCGGCTTGCGAGCAGTGGCGCGACGCCGGCGTAACCGAAGCTCACGTCTTCGAAGGCGATGTCTTCGCTTAATAACCAGGTGCCGAAGGAACCCTCGGCGAACGCGAGCGTCGGCAAATGAGCGGCAAAGGTCCTGCCGGCGGCGGAAAGGATCGCCGTCTCGCCGACCTGTGCGCCGACCTGGATTTTGATGCCGGCTTGCGCGGCGAGTTTGGCGATCGCCAGGCTGCCGGTGACGCCGCCGCACTTGGACAGGCGTATGTTGAAATAGTCGCAGGCGCGCGCGTCGATCAGATGGCGCGCTTGCTCGATGGTCACGAGCGACTCGTCGGCCATCACCGGCAGGCCGGTTTCCGCTCGGACTTTTCTCATTCCAGCGAGATCGCCTGGCGGCACCGGTTGTTCGATCACTTGTAAGTTAAAAGGCTTGAGCCGGTGCAATTCCTCGACCGCTTGCGCCGCGCTCCAGGCGCCATTGGCATCGGCGCGCAATGCGACTTCCGGCCCTACGGCTTGGCGCACCGCGGCGACCCGGTCGTAGTCGTCCGATGTGCCGACTTTGATCTTGAGTTGACGCAAACCAAATTTGACCATTCGCTTGGCCAACGCCGCTGCTTCCGCTGGATTGTCGGAAGAAATGACGCCGCTGTAGATGACTTGGTTTCGTGCCGGTGGCAGGAATGCGGACAGCGAAGTGGCTGAGACTTTTCAAACTCCAGTCGAGCAATGCCAATTCGACGGCGCAAAACGCCGCGTTCCAAGCGCTGACCGCGCTGTCATGACTTCGCGTCCACTCGGCGCGACAGGAGTCGAGAAGCTCGAAGGTCGCCCAACCCGCGACCCATGTGGGAGCGAAAATCTGCGGCGCCAGCCGTCCGCGCAGATGAGCGATCATCGATGCGGTGGTTTCGCCGGTGACGTAGGGACGCGGCAGCGCTTCGCCGTAACCGATCTGCCCGCTGGCGTCTTTGATCCGCACGATCACTGCGTCGCTTTCCTCGCGGCGCTGGGTGGCGTGATGAAAGGCCTGATGAAATGGAATTTTCAGTTTATAGATGGTGATCGCCTCGATGCGTGACGCGTTCTTGCTTTCGACGGGCAAAGCAAAAGCGCGCTCCTCGGCCGGGAAATAATGCTTGCTGAAGACTTTGCCAAGAGCCGCACGCTGGATGAGGTCGAAGGTCGGATCACCGATCTGATGAAACGCGAGGTAGTCTTCGATCACCGTCAGCCCTTCCTCGGCGTGGCGAATGTCCACTTCGGAGTGAAGCTCAAACCACTTGAGCGCCGCTTTGGCGACGCCGTAGTGCTCGCGTAAAGCCGTGGCGATTTGTCCCGAGCAGCGCGACAGCATGAACTCAAAGGAGAGCGTTTCCAGCAGCACGGCGAGACAGATTTCACGCAGGGTGGCCAACGGCACTCGAGTGGCACAAAAGACCGCAACCCGGCGGCGCGCGTCGTCGATGAGTTTGTCAATTTCCTGCGGCGAACAGCCGATACCTTCAGCGAGCTTGAGCAACAACGCCGAATGGGGTGGCTCGTCTGCGGAGTGGCCCATTTCTTCGAGGAGATTTTCTTTCAACAGCGCCGCCGCATTGGACGGCAGCGCCGCGAAGCAAAGCGCGACGATATGGGCCGACAGATAATGCGTGCGAAAAACGTTGAGTAAAAACTGACGGACAAAATCTCCCGACGCTCGGCCGGAAACCAGCACTTGGAACTCACGCGCCTCGATAAACTCGGTCGTTGCGTGTTCATATACGGCGCGGATTTCCGCTGTCGATATCATTGGCTTAGCTCCTACGCTCCGCGGTGGTCGCTTGGCATGAAATTCATTGTCGGTGTTAGCCCGTATTTGTGTGAAACTTCGATCGAGGCGCAACCCTTCCGGAACGAAGGCAAAGCAGTGTGCCTTGAAGATGCACGCGCGGCGAGTTGCTCATGAGATCAGCAGCGCAAAGGTCAAGCATCGTGCCGAGCTTGGAGCACAAAATGAAACATTCGCGCCGCTGCCTTCGTTCCTCCAGGGTCACACCTCGATCAACACAGCTTAATCGGAGTTAGCTCGCCGCGCGTTCCAGCGCCATCGCTTTGACTTTTTTGAGGTCGGCCTTGCCCGAGCCGAGGATCGGGATGGCGTCGATGGCGTGGATATTTTCGCGTTTGGGGATCCATAGTTTGGGCAGCTCGGTTTGATTGAGCTTGCTCCACAGGACGTCTCGACTGAAACCGTTCTGGGTGTAAAAGGCGACGAGTTTCTCGCCGCGCTGCGGGTCGGGCAGGGCGGTGACCACGGATACGGCGCTGCCAAGCACCTCGTTGATCGCCTCTTCGACTTTCATGTGCGGTACCATTTCGCCGCCGATCTTGCTGAAGCGTGATAGGCGATCGGTGATCTTGATAAAGCCGTCTTCATCGATCGCCACGATATCTCCGGTGACGTACCAGCCGCGCCGCATGACCTGGTCGGTGAGACTTCCCTGGTTCAAATAGCCGAGCATGACATTGGGGCCTTTGATCAATAAGAGTCCTTCTTCGCCAGGCCCCAGCGGCTGTCCGGTGTCGGGATCGATGACTTTGGCGGCGACCCCGGGAATCGGGTGGCCGACGGTGCCGGGCTTGTGGCCGACCTGTTTTTCCTTGCCGTCGGTAACATCGGGCGTGTTGACCGCGACCACCGGCGCCAGTTCGGTACAGCCGTAGCCTTCGAGAATGGTCAGGCCAAATTTTTCTTGAAAGCCTTTGGCGATTTGCTCGCGCAGTTTTTCCGCGCCGGCGATGACATAGCGCAAGCTGGCAAATTCTTCCTTGCTGCAGCGGCGCCAATAGCTGACAAAAAAAGTCGGCGTGCTGATCAGCAAAGTCGCTCGATATTTCTGCACGGTCTCGCCGATGGTCTTGGCGTCCGTCGGATTGGGATGATAAACGGCGCCAAAGCCGGCGAGCAGCGGCAACCAGAGCGTGGCGGTAAAGCCAAAGGAATGAAACAGCGGCAATACGCCCATGATCCGATCGCTCGGCGTGAAGTGGATCACCTGGCGTATCCCTTCAATGTTCGAAATAATGTTGTGGTGTGACAGCATGACGCCTTTAGGCGTTCCCGTGCTGCCGCTGGAAAAAATGATCGTCGCCAGATCGTGGGGACGTTGCTGTTTGACGGCGCGGCGGTTCAACCAGAGCGCCGGCATCAGAAAGGCTTTCGCGGCGGTCGTCAATTTCTGAGCTTCGGTAAACGAGCTGCGAATCTGTTCGACGAAAACCATGCCTTCCATGGTTTCGAGATTGGCTTTACTTAAGAAAGCCTCGGAAGTGATGATCGTCTTGATCTTGCATTGGGCGATGGCCGCGGTCATCGCCTCGGCGCCGGAAGTGAAATTCAAATTGACCGGCACTTTGCCGGCGAACAAGATTGCGATATTGACCAGCGAGCCGCCGACCGTGGCCGGAAGCATCACGCCGACCATGGCCTGATTGGGGCAATGGGTCCGCACCCAGCGCGCGAACAAGAGGCTGGCGATGAGAGTTTTTCCATAGGTCAGTTCCGTGCCCGTGGTATCGGCCATGCAGAACGAGCGCCAACGGCGCTTGGCCATTGCGACGAATTTGGTGTGCAACAGATCGCTGGCGCTGCGCCGGTATTCCACCGCTTCGCTTTCCAATTCTAAAATTGCGTTGCGCACTTGATTCACGGTGGCGGTCGGCGGCAAGGCCGCGCCAAATGAAACCGTCACGGGATAGGGCGCCTTGCCCGGCCATTTCCAAAAGAAGCGGCCGTTCTTGAAACTAAATATGCTGCCCCATAGCTGGTCCAAGTGCACCGGCACGATCGGCACGTTGGTGCCATCGACGATCCTTTCAAAGCCCCGTTTGAGTGGCAGCAAGCGACCGGTGCGGCTGATCGCGCCCTCGGCGAAGATGCAAACGGCGTGGCCTTTTTCCAATTCGTTGCGCGCGCGCTTGATCGACTCGATGATATCGCGCCGATTGGTGGCCGAAACCGGGATCGAGCGCATCAGGCGGAAAAACCAATTGAGCGATTTGCGATCATAGTACTCCCGGTGCAGCATGAAACGGACGAAGCGCGGTAGCGAGGCGCCGATCAAGATCGCGTCGACGAAGGAGACGTGATTCGATATCAAAAGCGCGGGGCCGTGAAGCGGGATCTTGTCGTCGCCGACCACTCGAATGCGATAGACGGTGTGGGTAATAAGCCAGAGGACAAAGCGCACGAAATAGTCGGGTAGCAGATAGAGAATGATCACAGTGCCGCCGAGGGTGATTAAGCCAATCAGCAAAATGATCGTATCCGGCGACAATTGTAACGGCGATTTAAGCAGCCAGTGGGTTGCCGCTGCGAGTGCGATGCCGATGGTGTTCATGAAATTATTGGTCGCGATCAGCTGGCCTTTTTCTTCCTTGCCGCTGCGCTGCTGCAACAACGCATTCAAGGGCACAGCGAAGAGTCCAGCGGAAAAACCAAGAAGCACGAGCGCGAGTGCCGTGGCCGGATAAGACGGTGCCGACCATGCGACCAAGGCTAGACAGAGACCCATGGCAACTGATCCGAGCGGCACCAGGCCCAATTCGATATGATCGCCCGACAGCCGGCCGGCGGCGAGACTGCCGATGCCGATGCCGATGGCGAGGAAGGTGCCGAGCAGGCCGATGTGAAACTCGTCCAGGTGGAGCAGTTCTTTGCCGAAGAAAAGTATGTTGATTTGGACCAGCGCGCCGAGAAACCAAAAATAAGAGATGCCGATCACGGTGAGCCAAAGCGGACGCTCGGAACGCAAACGGCGCAGACCGTCGGCGATCTCGCTGAACGGATTGAGCCGCAATAGTTTCGCCGCGCCTGATGGTGGAACATGGGAGATTCCCAAGCTGGTCCAATAGCCCAAGACCGCGATGGCGATCATCACCAGGCCGATCAGCGGCAAGTTATATTTCCAGACGGAAAAAATCGCGCTGCCGAGCGACGTGCCCAAAATGATCGCCATGAAGGTGCTCATTTCCAGAAGTCCATTACCGCGCGACAAATCTTTTTCCGGCAGCATCTCCGGCAGGATGCCGTACTTGGCCGGACTGAAGAATGCGGCGTGCAGCCCCATCAAGAACACTGCACCCAACATGAGTTGAATCTGACCAAAGAAAAACGCCGTGAGCGCAAAAACCATGATGGCGATTTCCCACAGCTTCACCGTGACTAAAATAGTCCGCTTGCTGTAGACGTCGGCGAGATGGCCGGCGTAACCGGAAAATAGCGCCGACGGAAGAATGAACAGAAACGCGATCAGCTCGACGTAGTTCGCGCTCGCGCTGGTGGCCAGATTCAAGGCGACGAACGAGACGACGATCTTCAAAAAATTATCGTTGAACGCACCCAAGAACTGGGTCCAGAAAAAGGCGAGAAAGCCAGGCTGTCGGAGCGTCTCAGTGTAGTTGCCGTTGGCCATTGTTAGTTGCCAATTTACTCGCCTCGGTGGGCTTCGGCAAGATCGAAGAACGCCTATCTGCTTGATTGTTTCTGCGGTTTTCTATGGTCAGCGTGAGATGACCGGGCGCGTTTGCGCCTTGCAACTCTCGGATGGAGTCCACATAATACCGCCTAATGGAAATCACGCACCTGACGGTTCCGCAGTGGCAAACGCATTTGGGTTTGCTGCACGGCTTCATGGGCCGGCGCGGCGGCAAGAGTGTCGGCGTTTACTCCGGACTCAATGTCTCCTATCGGGTCGGCGACGACCCGAAGATCGTCAGCCAAAACGTTTGCGACATGAAGCAGGCGGTGGGCATACACGACGGCAAGGTTGTCACCATGCGCCAGGTGCATGGCGATAATATTATTGAGATCAAAGACAAACAGCTAAAAGAAGCGGGCGAGGCCGACGGCATGATCACCGGCGAGAACGATGTCTACCTGGGAGTTCTCACGGCCGACTGTGTGCCGCTGTTAATCATTGCGCCGAAGCAAAGATTGGCGGCTGCGGTGCACGCCGGTTGGCGCGGCACGTTGGCGGGGATTGCGGAGAAAACCGTGCGGCTATTCAAAGATCAAAACAATATTGAAGCCGCGGATTTGGAAGTGGCGCTCGGGCCGTCGATCGGCGCGTGCTGCTATGAAGTCAAAGACGATGTTGCCGCACCGCTGATGAAAAAGTGGGGCAAGCTGACGACTCCCAGCATTGCCGTCAAAGATGGCAAGTCATTCGTCAATCTGCGCCGGCTCAATCGCGATATTCTCCGCGCCGCCGGTGTGCCAGGCAAACAGCTCCACGAGATCGGCCCATGCACGAGCTGCGCGCCGAAAGATTTCTACTCGTACCGGCGCCAGGGTGGCGAAACCGGGCGGCAAATCAGTATAGTCGGTTGGCTGCCGTCGGCGTAAGCCTACCCAACGCCGCAAAGCTCTTAGACCTCAATCGAATCAATAAAGATAGCGCACTCAGTCAACTTGTCACAACATTTATACTGACTCCATGGCGAACTCCAACGAGACGATTCCTGCGGCAGAGAACAGCGCTGGCTGAGCGAATCCTTCGTCGATCCCAATGGACGGGTGTTTGAATGGCGCGGTGAGCTTTATCGCGCGCTAGAGCCGGAATATGCGGCGCGCTGGAAACATTGGTCTGAGCTCGGCGTGATCGCTGACCTGGTGCGCGATGGGCTGTTGGTCGAAAGCGAATTGACCCGCTTTACCACTGAGGCAGGTAACGCCGTGCTGCATCATCGCCGCGTGGCGGTGCAATCCTACTGCTATGAATGGCCGCCGGCGATGCTGCAGAGACGCAGCGCTGCGACTCTCGATCTTTGTATTCGCTTAGCCGAGCACGGACTGACGCTTCAGGACGGCCATCCGTGGAACGTTCTTTTCGACGGCACAAAGCCGGTCTATATTGATGCCGGCTCAATTGTCCCGGCGCGGGACGATATTTTGTGGGCGCCGTATCAGCAGTTCTGCAATTTTTTTCTCTTTCCTTTGTACTTGTATGCGGCGGGCCGGATCACATCGCGCGTTGGCTCATGCGCGATTATCTCGGCGGTGTCAGCGATGGCGATTTGCTCGCCGCGTTGCCGGCATCTTTCAAACTGCGCCATCCGCGACGCACTCTCGGTGTGGCGATTCCAAAGGTCGCGGGCAAACTCTTTGAGCATTTGCCGGATGACATGCAACAACGTTTTCTCTCGATCTCCAAATCTGCCAACAGCGGACCAGGACAAGGAAGACTCAAGCTCAAGTTTTTTGCTTCACTACGCAAAAATATCGAGAGCCTCAAGCTGAACCATCGGACTAGTCATTGGGCGCGCTACTACGAAAGCCACGACCAGAAATACTTCCAAACCGATTTGTCGCCCGGCGACTGGCACTCGAAGCACCAGGCGGTCGGCAAAATACTCAGCGACCTGAAGCCCTAACAGTGTGCTCGACGTAGGGGCCAACACCGGGCGATTATTCTGCAGTTGCCGCCAAAAGCGGAGCGCGCGTGACTGCATGCGAAGCGGATCCGGCGGCGTTGTCGTTCTGTTATGAGACGGCGTGCGCAGATGGGCTCAATATCTTGCCACTCGTGGTCAATGTCTTTAGCTCGGCACCAACAGCTGGCCGCGGTGGGGTTGCTTGCCCAGGACCGATCGAACGGTTCAAGAGTGAACTGGTCATGGGCCTAGCGGTGGTGCACCATGTGGTGGCATCGCAGCGCCTGCCGATAGCGCGTATCTGCGAGAACTTTGCGGCGCTGGGCGAGCGCTGGCTATTGTTGGAATTTGTGACCGCTCTTAAGCCAAAGATGGGTGCCAGCGTCGTGCCTCACCTTGATGATTACACCGCCGATGATGTCGAAAGTTGCCTGAAACAGCACTTTAGGTTGGTCACGGTCACGCCATCGTTTCCCGCTGGGAGGAAGTTTTTTCTTTGCGAAAAATGACCAGCGGCATTGTCAATTAGGGAGATTCGGTGGTGCGACGGCCAATCGATATTGGCGGTTGGATCGGCGTTTTGACAAACAAGTTATTTTTGATATGGAAGTGGCCCGTGAGCACGGAAGGAGATACGCGTATGCGCAGTGATAGACCATGGAGCGGATCTCACCGCGCCTTTTGGATAATGGCCTGGGGATTGATCCTGCCCTGCGATGTGCTGGCCTACATCGATCCAGGAACCAGCGGCATGCTCTCCCAGGTTCTCTACGTCATGTTTTATGGCGCGTTAGGTTTGTTCTTCTATATGCTCAGATACATCAAGCAGTACATTGCCCAGGTTAAAGAATTTCTGGCTAAACAATTTGTCCACTTATAGTCTCTTTCATGGGGCGTCGACAATTTCGCGAAGTGACGCTGTCATCTCTCCAACAATTCTCGACGGGACTTAAAACAACTGGTTTGATAACCGTTGAATGGGCCCGGTGAAGCAGCGAATCAAAACCGTTCTTTGCGCCTACGGCGTGATTGTCAGGCCTTGGCTTTGCGTCGTGGCGTATCTCTGGATTCTGGCGCTCCAATCGGTCTACGGCACGGATTTCGAGCCAGTCATGGACAGCCTGGCTGATGCTGCGTCGATTCTCTGGACGTTGATTTTCTGGGTCGTCGTGCTTGCGGCGTTCGTTTCGCTAATCGCCCTGTTCTTGCCGCCATTATCCGTGTTCCAGAGTAACGAATTCGTTTGTCGCGTAGGCTGTGTTCTCGTGAGCGCGTTCTATCTAATGCGTTGGCTCGCCAGCTGGCCATGGTTGGTCGGCGACGGTTACGTGGTTCATTGCGGCATAATTTTGTTAATCGCTGGCGCGTACATCCTGGCCAGACGCCAAAGATCCCGGTCAGCTCGTGCGGCAGCCGATGATTTGCCGTCCTGGAGTGACTGTTTTTGGTACGCCGTGCTGCCGATTTTTATCGCGTCGGTGGCGGTTCTCGGGATTAAAATTGCTGATACTTTTTCCGCGCGACAGGAAGTAGCAGCAGCGCCATCAGAGTCAGCTAAGCCGAACCAACACGCTCCAAACGTAATCGTGATCGTCGCTGATTCGTTGCGAGCGCAAAGCTTATCTTTATATAGCCCTAAGGGTGTCGTCACGCCGATGATCGAGCAATTCGGTAAAGTCAGCAGCGTCTATCTCGACACGCATGCGAACGCGACGATGACGATTCCCTCTCTGACGGCGTTGCTCACAGGAAAACATTCGCTCCATCAAGCCCGGCTCAGCCGCGAATTACCGGCGTATCCGAGCGATCAAAATTTACTGCAAATCCTTCGCAGTCACGGCTATACCACGGCGGCGGTGACGAGCAGTCTTGAAGCGACTTTGCACTCTTTGGGCTTTTCCGCCGCGCTCAGTCAACCGGAAAGCTTCGCGTTTAGATTTCTCACGCTGAGCTGGCTACGCGATTTGGGCATCTACCCAACTTTTCTTGGCGGCCGGATGTATCAGGATTTGCGTTTGTTGTTTCCCTGGCTCGGTTTTCCCAAACGAACGTCTACCTATGGACACTTGAACGATACCTTAGAGCAGACGACGACGATGATTACCGGCGCGCGGCGGCCGTTTTTTCTGTTCATCCATATCCACGAACCTCATGAATCGAAGGTCATGCCGTCATTGTCCATGTTGGCTCGGAAGCTGAGGAGCCAATTCGTCGATAAGAGAAATACCGAACTAGAAATCTATAAACACTATGACAGTGCGCTACAGCCGGAGGTGGATTCGTACAAGGCGGAATATGAGGCGTCGGTGCGCACCGTCGACGCGGCGCTGGGCGACTTCTTCGGTTTTCTTCGCCGGCAACCCTGGTTCGACGAGGCGCTAATAATTATCACAGGGGATCACGGCGACTCCTTCGAACGCGGTTACCTCTACCACGGCGAAGAACTGTACGAAAACTCAACTTGGGTGCCACTGGTGATTCGCTTTCCTGGGCAAAAGAGCGGCGCCCGAGTGTCGGGGCTGACTCAAACCATTGATATCGCCCCTACGATTCTTAAGACCTTGGGCGTAACAATTCCAGATTGGATGGATGGGCAGGCGCTCGATCGTGAATCGTCCCCGGCTGAAGTTGCCACGATTGCACTCAATTACAAGCATCCTGACAGTAAGGTCAACTATGTCTTACCTACCAAATTGGCAATTTGGTGGCACCGGTTCAAACTGATAGCCGCCTGCAATGACGGGTGGCTCGAACTCTACGATCTGGCCAACGATCCCGATGAGCGGGTCAATTTGGCGGAGCGGGAACGCGAGACGGTAAAGGACTTGCAAACCATGCTTATTCAACAGCTGGCCAAGCAACCGGGTCCGATAAAGTTGTCTTGTGCTAATCTCTGACGGCGCTGGCCCAGCAATCGGCGTTCGGGCGGCGTTGCTTTCTTTATTTCAGCGCTTGTACTAAGGAATAGGCGTTTGCGGAATTCAGTTCATCAGCAAACTAGCTTAGGAGCCAGCGCTATGACAATCTCCCGTCGGCATTTTCTCATCAAAGTCACTGTCGGCGTCGCCGGGTTGACCCTCGCACGCGATCTCAGTTGGGCACAGACCAAGGGCAAGTTGGGCTACATGAGGATCGTCGATTGCTCCCCGATGTTCATGGCGATGGAAAAGGGGTTTTTCAAAGCTGAAGGCATCGAGTTGGAAACCGTGCCGATGGCGGGCGGCGCGGTGATCGTGCAAGGCGTGACCTCCGGCGATTTACAATTTGGCTGGACGAATGTGATTTCGCTTTATCAGGCGCATGCCGAAGGTTTCGATTTTAAGCTCATCGCCGGCGGCGCAACCAACGTGCGCGGCAGCAACGAGACCCACGCGATCGTGGTCGGCAAAGATGCTCCCATAAAAAGCGCCAAGGATCTCGAAGGCAAGACCGTCGCGGTCAACACGCTTAATAACATCGTCCATCTGATGGCGCTGGCCTGGGTCGACAAGAACGGTGGTAATGCGAGCAAGATCAAATTCGTTGAAATTCCATTCCCGCAAATGGAGCCCGCGTTGGTGGCCGGCAAAGTCGACGCCATCAGCGTGCAGGAACCTTTTGCCGCGGTGGCGGCGCGCCGGCCGGAGACGCGGGTATTGTCCAATCCGTGGGGCGACGTGTTACCAAGATTCCTAATCGCAAGTTGGTTTGCGTCGGAGAAATGGCTGCAAAAGAACAAAGAGACCAGTCAAGCGTTCGTGCGCGCGATCAACAAGGGTGTCGATGCGATCCGCGCGGACAAGGACGGCGCGCGCGCGGCGATGATCAAGTGGGCCGGGCTCAACCCGGATTTCGCTGGTAGGATCGGCTTGCCGCTATTTGAAAAAGCGGTCAACGAGAAAGATGTCCAAGTGACGATGGATTTGACCTACAAGTACAAAATGATTTCCCGCGCGCTCAAGGCGAAAGATGTATTGAGCGATTTGGCGAGGAAAGCGTAATCATTAGATTGGAGTGATGGAGTATTGGAATGTTGGAGTAATGGGTTCGGAAAAACCCAATACTCCAGTATTCCATCATTCCAACACTCCAGTCTTCCCCCCGCCCGTGCCGATTCTCGAAATCCAGAATCTCTCGAAAAGCTACCGGCAAGCCGGCGGCGAGACGACCGTTGCGATCGGCGACATCACTTGCCAGGTCGAAGCGGGTGAGTTCGTTTCTTTTGTCGGTCCGTCGGGGTGCGGCAAGACGACATTGCTCATGGCGATCGCTGGCTTGCTGGCGCCGAGCGCCGGCCGCGTGATCGTTAACGGCCAAACCGTCACCGGGCCGCCGCCCGGTTTGGTGTTGCTGTTTCAGGAGTACAACAAGTCGCTCTTCGCGTGGCGTTCCGTGCTAGGCAACGTCCGTTTCGGTCTCGATGCGCGTGGCCATCCATCCCGCGATGCTGACACGAAGGCGCGCGCGCTAGTCGAGCTCGTCGGTCTCAAGGGATTTGAAAAGTATTATCCCTGGGAGCTGTCCGGCGGCATGCAGCAGCGCGTTGCTATCGCCCGCGCGCTCGCCTACGAACCGGAAGTGTTGTTGATGGACGAACCGTTCGGCTCGCTCGACGCCCTGACGCGGCTTGAGCTGGAAGACACGCTGCTCCGACTCTGGGCGGAGCTTAAGACCACGATTCTTTTTATCACGCACGATATCGAAGAAGCGATTTATCTCTCGGACCGCATTTGGGTGCTCGGCCGGCGGCCGTCGCGAATCATCCAGGAAGTAAAAATTGACTTTTCTCGCCCGCGCCATCAAGTGACGACGCGCGCCGCAGCGCGCTTCATGGAGCTGCGCAACGAAATCTATCGCCAGATCGGCAATCAGAGCGCGCCGTGAACGAGCGCAAGAAATTCAACTGGCCGGGCTGGCTCGTCTTCGGCACGGCGCTGCTGGTTTGGGAGCTTGGCGCCCGTGGGACGCCGCAGTTGCAACTTTATTTTCCGCCGATCAGTCAGATTCTCGCCGCGCTGGCGCAGGCGATCTCGTCCGGTTCGATGGCCCAACATTGCGCCGTCACAGTAGGACGATTCCTGCAAGGCTATTTGCTCGCCGCGGCGCTGGCGGTGACGCTCGGCGTGGTGCTCGGCTATTTTCGCTTTTTGCATGGCTTGTTGGCGACGGTGATTGAGTTGCTCAGGCCGATGCCGTCGGTGGCGATCATTCCGGTGGCGATTTTGCTGCTTGGCATCGGCGATGCCATGATCGTGGCGGTAACGGTTTACGCCAGTCTGTGGCCGGTGCTGATCAATACCATCGACGGCGTGCGCCATATCGACGGTACACTGATCGATACCGGGCGGACATTCGGTCTCGGCAGAGGGCGGATTCTTTGGCAGATCATTCTGCCCGGGGCGTCGCCTTACATCGTGACCGGCTTACGTATCGGTCTATCGATCGCGCTGATCTTAGTGACCACTGCCGAGATGATTGCCGGCAGCAAGGGGCTCGGTTTTTATATTCTCGACGAGGAACGCGGCATGAACAGCGCCAATATGTATGCCGGTATTGTGGTAGTCGCGCTGCTGGGATATCTGCTCAACCGGCTTTTCTTGATGCTGGAAGCCAAAGCCATGTACTGGCGTCACGGCATGATGGCGCGGGGGACGGCCTAAAATGGCGGCAGCGAAATTCACTGGGCCGCTATTTCTGCTGGCACTGCTGGTTATCTGGGAGATCCTGGCGCAAACCGAGTGGATCAATGCGTTGATCATTCCGCCGCCGAGCAGGATTTCTAAAATATTCTCCGAGTTGGTTGTTTCCGGACAGATACCTTGGCAAATTCTCGCCAGCATGAAACGCGCCGCGGCGGGTTATTTTCTCGCCGCCGCCGTGTTTATTCCATTGGGGATTTTAATGGGGTTGTCACAACGGATTTATCGCTTGCTCGAAGTCGTCGTCGAAATGCTTCGACCGGTGCCGCCGCCGGTGGTGATCCCGGTCGCCTTGTTGTTCTTCGGTCTGGGCGATGAGATGAAAATTTTCGTGATCTTTTTTTCCTGCGCCTGGCCAATCCTGCTGAACACCATCGACGGCGTGCGCGGCCTTGATTGGGTTTTGCTTAACACTGCGCGTACATTTGGTCTGTCCCAACGTAAGATTATCTGGCACGTGGTTTTACCCGCGTGCTCGCCGCAGATCGTCACCGGTCTGCGTGTCAGTTTGCCGATCATGCTGATACTCGTGGTGATCTCGGAAATGGTTGGCAGCACCGATGGCATCGGATACTTCGTCCTTGACGCACAGCGCCGTTTCAAAGTCGCCCAGATGTACGCGGGGATGCTGGCTTTAGCACTGCTCGGCTACAGCCTTAATCAGCTTTTTAATCTAGTGGTCCGGTGGTTACTGCCCTGGCAGCGGGGAATGGCGAGAAGAACGGAATAATGGAGTGTTGGGAATTCGGAAACCCAGTACTCCATCACTCCAATACTCCATTGGCCCATTCCTCAGACGATATGCATGCCACCGCCTGGCGGCGGCGTTGGCTGGTTTTTGCCGGGGAGCCACGGTACGTCTTTGCGTGGGCTGTTGCCTTTGATATTGAATTTCGCCCGGCCCATGTTTTCGAATTCGATCTCGATGGTGTCGCCGACGTTGACCGGCATCAGACCTTCATGAAAAGTTCCCGTCGCGACGACATCGCCGGGGCTGAGGGTGAGAAATTTCGACAGCCAGGCGATCTGGTTCGGCAGCTTATGCGCCATGGCACTGGTGTTGTAGTTTTGCCGCGGCTCACCGTTGGTCCATGACTTGACGACGACATTGTGCGGATCGGGGATTTCATCCTTGGTGATGATCCACGGGCCGCAGCAGCCGTGCGATCCTTGCCCTTTGCCGATGAACTGGGTGCGCCGCGTCAGACCTCTGGTGGAAATATCGAACATCGGCACATAACCGAAAACATGATCGAGGGCTTTCTTTTCGGTCACATCTTTGGCGGTTTTACCGATGACGAACGCAAATTCGGCTTCGGGTTGATACACCACGCAAGCGGGGATGTCTCGCAATTCGACGGCTTCGCCGGGACCGACGAGATCGGGAGATTTGTAAAAATATTCGTTGGGAAAATTATCAGCGGTCCGTTCCGGCCGGTCGATGTAGTTGCTGAACGCGGCGAGAAATTTGCCGGGTCGGGCGAACGGGCTGCGCAGTTGCACGCTGTCGAGCGGCACGCCGCTTTGCTCCGCCAGGACTTTTTCAAAGCGCTTGCGGTATTTGCGCCAACCCTCGATGATTTCTTCCATCACGCGCTGCGGCCCTTTGGCCTTACGGGCGCTCACGGTGTCGCTCACGTCCACGACCATGTTGCCATCTTTGATGACGCCGATGCGGTCGTCATTGAATCTGAGAATCTTCAACGTTTTCTCCTCCCGGTCAAATTTCGGCTTATTTTTGCGACAATGGCCGGGAGTTGTCAAATCAAAATCCGAGATTTCAGTGAATTTCCAGCAACGAAGCTTTGCAAATAGCAGCCATTGTTGTAAGGCAAGTGCAGGAGGATTTCTATGCTGCTGATCAACAACCAAGAAGTCGAAAAACTATTTACCATGAAAGACTGCCTCGCCGCGCTGGAGGACGGCTACGATGATTTGCTCAAGGGCGACGCGGTGTACCGGCCGCGCCTGGATCTTTGGATGCCGTGTGACCGGCCGGACGGATATTACCGTTGGGGGACGATGGAAGGGGCGAGCCGCAAGATCGGCGTGTTCGCGATCCGCATGAAGTCCGACATCGTCTACTGGCCCAACGGCGAGACTGAGGAAAAATACTGCATGCAGCCGGGAACCTGGTGCGGCTTGGTCATGGTTTTTAGCGTTCGTAACGGCGAGCCGCTGGCGATGATCAATGACGGACTGTTGCAGCATATGCGGGTCGGCGGCTGCGCCGGTTTGGGCGCGAAATTCTTAGCGCGCGAAGATGCCTGCGATGTCGGCATCTTCGGTTCCGGCGGCATGGCGCGCAGTTACTTAGAGGCGTTTTACGAAGTGCGCAAACTAAAAAAAGTCAAAGTCTACAGCCCGACGAAGGCGAACCGCGAGCGCTTCGCGAAAGAGATGACCGGCAAGCTGGATATCGAAGTGGTCGCGGTGGACGCGCCGGAAAAAGTCGTGCGCGAGTCCGACATCGTGGCAACCTGCACGGATTCCACGCAAACTGTTTTCGACAACCCCGAATGGCTCAAAGAGGGCGCGCATATCACCTGCGTTCGGGCTTGCGAGGTCGGCCCTAGCGTGATCAAGCGATGCGACCTGTCGGTCAAACTCGGCAAAAACACCATCGAAGCCATGGACGAAGGTATGGTGCGTTTGCATGGCAACGCGGGCTACATCGCCGGCCAACCCGAAGAACGCGCGCGCATTCCCAACCCGACGGTGGATAATTACAAAGGCGACTACTTCAAATATTTCATGGACATCCGAGCCGGGAGAGTTCCGGGCCGAACGAACAACCAGCAGGTGACCTTTTTCATCAACGCCGGCACACAGGGCCTGCAGTTCGCCGCCTGCGCCGGAAAAGTCGTCGAGCTGGCGAAGCAGGCCAAGGTCGGCCGCGAGCTGCCGACCGAGTGGTTTTTGCAGGATATTAGGGATTAAAGAAGTCCTGAGTTCACAGTGCTGAGTCCTGAGTTAAAATTCCGGTCTGAGGACCCAGAACTCAGCACTCAGGACTCAGCATTTTTTAGTAACCCAGATCCTCGATCTCGTCGTCGTCCATGCCGAAATAGTGGGCGATTTCGTGGATCACTGTGAGGCGGATTTCTTCACGCAGTTCTTGCGGGTCGGGAAAATCTTCTAGCAGCGGTTCGGCGAATATGGTGATTTTATCGGGTAGTAATGGCAGGTCGAGAACCGATCGTTCGGGCAGTGGGATGCCTTCATAAATGCCGTACAAAGTGTCGCAGCGCGGGTCGAGTCCTTCGCTGCGGAGTAACTCTTCGGACGGCCGCTCTTCGACGACGATCTCGAGGTTGTGCAGCTGCTCACGAAAACGGCGCGGCAATTTGTCGAGAATCCGCGCCACTTCTTTTCTAATCTCTTGGTGATTCAACGCTGCTAACTCTGGCGCAAATGGTTCGTCGCTGCAAGTGTCTCGCAACTTGCCAGTGGATTGTTTTGATTTTGTTGCTGTCGAGTTGCGCGCTGCCGCCGGCGTCGGCTCCGACACTGATGGGTGACGATCTTGACGCCGAGTCGTTGCGCGCGGCGATTCGCCATAGCCTTGCCTATCTAGAAAGGTTGCCGCCCGATCGTATCGTTGGCGTGGAGCCGCGCGAACTAACTGCCGCCGAGGTGCGACGTTCGCTGATTGCCTTCGAGCAGTTGTTGAGCCGATGGAGCTGCCGAGAATGTCTGGCTCGTGAGATCGCGGCGCGCTTCGAATGGATTCCTTCCCATGCCGATCCGGAAATGTCCAAGGTCTTGTTCACTGGCTATTACCAGCCGGTGATTGAAGGCAGTCTGGTGGCGACCGAGGATTACCGCTTTCCGATTTACGCAAAACCGCTCGACCTGATGGTGGCCGAGTCGGCGCAGAACGGAGAGAGAAGCGTCGGGCGCATGGAGCAAGAAGGTTTGGTTCCTTATTACACGCGCCGAGAGATTGACGCATTGGGCGCGCTCAAGGGACGCGGCTTGGAGATCGCTTGGGTGAAAGATTCGATCGATGTTTTTTTTCTGCATATTCAGGGCTCGGGGATTGTCCGTCTGCCGGACGGCGGTCAGGTGAGCGTCGGCTATGCGGCACAAAATGGTCTGCCTTATCGAAGCATCGGCCGATTGCTCATCGACAACGGCAAAATCGCCAAAGAAGCGATGTCGATGCAGCGGCTGCGCCAATATCTCAATGACAATCCGCAGGAACGCGACGAGATTTTCGCTTACAACGAAAGTTACGTTTTCTTTCGCGTGGTCGCCGGCGGCCCGCTCGGCAGTCTCGAAGTGCCGGTGACCGCGGGCAGAAGCATTGCGACCGATTACCGGCTTTTTCCCAAGGGCGCGCTCGCTTTAGTCGAAACGGAGATTCCCGTCATCGATGCAGCCGGGCGATTGGCCGGCTGGCGGCCGATGCGGCGCTTGATGCTCAACCAGGATACCGGCGGCGCGATCCGCGGCTTGCAGCGCGCCGATATCTATTTCGGCACCGGCGAGGAGCCGGGTGGGATGGCTGGATATATGAATCGGCCGGGAAGACTGTTTTTCATGATGCTCAAAAACAACCAGGATTAAAGAATAAGACTTGAGACAGGGATACAGAACGGGGAAGGATCCGTCTCATTTCTGTATTTGCCGGCGTGCTTTCTTCTGGCGAAATGTTGGGCCATACTGAGTCAGTGATTACTTTGTTTCCAGCCGATAGACTTCATGGCGCGGCATAGTGAGACACAGCGGCTGAAGTGGGCTCTGGCGATCAGTGCGCTGTATTTTTTCGCCGAGCTGATCGCCGGCTTCTTAACCAACAGCTTGGCCTTACTGTCCGACGCCGGCCATATGCTTTCCGATATCGGCGCCATGGCGCTAAGCTTGTTCGCCTTTCGCATGGCCCAACGGCCCGCGACCCATCATAGCACTTTCGGCTTTCATCGCGTCGAGATTCTCGCCGCGCTGTTTAACGGTTTGACGTTATGGCTGATCGTGGGAGTTATTTTCGCGGCGGCCTACCAGCGCTTCTTCAATCCGCCCGTGGTCGAGAGCTACGGCATGATGGTCGTCGCGGTATTCGGCTTGGCGGTCAATATCGCCGCTGCCGTGATTCTCCACGGCGGCCATCGTCACAATCTCAATGTCCGCGGCGCGTTCCTGCACGTCTTGAGCGATGCCATTGGTTCGGTGGGGGCGATCGTCGCGGGTCTGATCATGTTGAGCACCGGCTGGTATCTCGCCGATCCGCTGATCAGTGTTTTTATCGGCGCGCTGATTCTTTTTTCGTCGTGGAGCTTAATCAAAGATTCTCTCAGCGTCTTGATGCAAGCCGTGCCCAAAGGCATCCGCCTGGAAGAGGTGCGCGAGACCATCGAATCCGTCGACGGCGTCGCCAAGGTTCATGACCTGCACGTGTGGGCGGTAACTTCCGATATCTACACGCTCAGCGCCCATGCGGTGGTGGAAAACGGCGGCGATTTTCACCAGGTGCTGAACGGTATCGAAGACACCCTCAAAGAGCGCTTTCACATCGAGCACATCACCATCCAGCTCGAAACCGAGAGCCGCGAGGATAAGGAATACAAAGCTTTTTAAACGCCTGTCGCTCCGTTATTCGCACTCTTGTGACTCATGAACCGCAACAAGGTCATTCTCATTACAGTCGCCGCAGCTTTGGCGATGGTTACCGGCTATTATTTTTGGAATGCTAGCAGCAATGACAGCGCTATCGTGATTTCGGGTGTCATTGAAGCTGACGACATTCACGTCGGCTCGAAAATCGGCGGCCGGGTGCTCAAGGTCGTCGCTAAACGAGGCCAGGCTGTTAAGGCTGGCGAGACACTTGTGCTCTTGGAGCCGAAAGAGATCGACGCGTCCTATGCCGAGGCGCAAGCTGGATTGGGTCAAGCGGAAGCGAAATACGCGCTGCTCACGGCAGGTTTTCGCAAGGAAGAGATCGAACAGGCTGAGGCGGCGGTGAAGCAAGCGCAAGCAGAAATGGATCAATTAGTCTCCGGGCCGCGTCAGCAAGAGATCGACCAGGCGGCCGCCGAGTGGAAAGCGGCCAAAGCGCAGGCTGAGAACGCGCAGACGTTTTTACAACGCATGGATGGACTCGCCAAGCGCGAACTGATTGCCAAGCAAGAATACGACGACGCGCTGGCTAAGGCCGATGAAGCCGAACAAAAAATGGCAGCGGTCCGCGAGCATTACAATCTCCTACTCGCGGGCACGCGCAAGGAAGAAATCGAACGGGCGCGCCAGCGTTTGGCGGAGGCTGATGCAAAACGGCGTCAACTGAGAAGCGGCTTTCGCAAGGAGGAAATCGCTCAAGCTAAGTCGGAGATGGAAGGCGCGCGGGCGCGGGTTCAGGTGATCCAGACGCAATTGGAAGAGACTGTGATCAAGGCGCCGGTGGACGCTTTGATCGATACCTTGGATCTCGAACCCGGCGATCTGGTCGGCGCCGGTAAACCGGTGGCGACGCTGCTCAGAATCGGTACGTTGTGGGTGCGCGCCTATCTGCCCGAAGCGCAGTTGGGCTTCGTTCAACCTGGACTGCCAGTCAAAGTACGCGTCGACTCATTCCCAGGAAAAGATTTTCGCGGCACCGTGCGGCGTATTTTTCGGCAAGGCGAGTTTACCCCGCGCAATGTCCAGACTCATGAAGAGCGGGCGCTGCAAGTGTTTCAGACCGAAGTGGTGATCGACGACCAGGATAACGTCCTGCGTCCCGGCATGAGCGCGGACGTGACGATCGAAAAGCGCTAAGACGTCACAAATCAGAAAGTCAGCGGTCGAAAAACACGCAGCGCTCTTGCCGATGAACGGTGCCTAATGCGCCTCGCTGGAAGTCCATGAGCATCGTCATTAAGGCCGAAGGGCTTACGAAAAAATTCGGCGCGCTGACCGCGGTCGACAATCTCGACTTGGAGATTGAAGCGGGAGAGATTTTTGGCTTTCTCGGTCCCAATGGCTCCGGCAAGTCGACCGTGATTCGCATGCTCTGCGGTTTGCTGCAGCCGACTGCCGGGCGGGCGGAACTCGCCGGCCTCGATATCGTCAAGCAAACCGAAGAGATCAAGAAGCGCATCGGCTACATGTCGCAGCGGTTCAGCCTCTACGAAGATCTGACGGTGGAAGAGAACATCGATTTTTATGGCGCGATTTACGGCCTGGGCAAACCGAACATGACGGCGCGGCGGCGCACAGTAGTGGAGTTGGCCGGTCTGGAAGGGCGCATGGAGCAATTGGCCGCCACGCTCTCGGGCGGTTACAAGCAACGTTTAGCGCTCGCTTGTTCCTTACTGCACGATCCGAAGATTGTTTTTCTCGACGAACCGACGGCGGGCATCGATCCGGTGGCGCGCCGGGAGATTTGGGATTTACTGTTTCGTCTCGCCGCTGAGGGCACGACGTTGTTCGTTACGACCCATTACATGGACGAAGCCGAGCGCTGCTCGCGGGTCGCCTACATTTACCTCTCGAAACTGCTCGCCCTGGGCCGGCCACAAGACTTGAAGCGCTTGCCGGAACTGACGCCCGATGATTCCAGTTGGTTTGAAATTGCCAGCGATGATGCCACGCATTTGCTTCCGCTAGTGCGGCAGCATCCGGCCGTTCTCGATGCGACGATCTTCGGCGAAGCGATTCACGCGCTGGCGCGCCGAGGCACCGACGCAGCCGCATTGGAAAGCCACTTCAAACAACTGGACGGGAACGAGGTTCATTGCCGGGCTGTGCCACCTTCTTTGGAAGATGTCTTTGTCACGCTGACGCGAATACATCGCAACGATACGCGGAGGTGACGATGTTCCGCGGTCTTTGGGCGATCCTCAAAAAGGAAATCATCCACATCAAGCGCGATCCGGCGACGCGCTTTGTGATGGCGATTCCGCTCATCGAGCTGTTGATTTTCGGCTACGCCATCGACACCGACGTCAAATACGTCAATACGGTGGTGTTCGATCTCAATCGCGACGCGGAGAGCCGCCAGCTAATCAAAGAATTTGAAAACACCCGCTACTTCAAAATCATCGGCGCAGTTCATTCCGATCGTGAGCTTCAGTCTGCCATCGTCAGCGGCCGGGCCAAAGTCGGCATCAAAATTCCACCTGACTATTCTGCCAACCTCGTCAACGGCCGCCAGGCTCAGGTACAGGTGGTGATCGATGGGTCCGAATCGACCACCGCGCTGCAAGCGTTGAATTCGAGCCAACAATTAGGTTTTATGAAATCGTTGGCGATTGAGGGAATTTCTCCGGCCGAGTTCAAAGTCGATATCCGGCCACGGCTGTTGTTCAATCCCAACCTTGAGAGCGTCAATTTTTTCGTGCCGGGCTTGATCGGCATCATTCTCCAATTGGTCACGGTCTTTCTCACTGCCTTCGCCATCGTGCGCGAGCGCGAGCGCGGCACCTTGGAGCAACTACTCGTCACGCCGGTATCCAAAGGCGGACTGATTCTCGGCAAGCTCTTGCCTTACACGGCGATCGGTTTCGCTCAGACCGTTGTGGTGTTGTTGCTGATGGTTTTTCTATTCCGAGTCCCGGTGAGTGGTTCGGTGACCTTGCTGCTCTTTCTTTCGCTTTTGTTCTTGATACCCGCGCTCGGCATCGGCATCGTCATTTCGACCTTCGCCAAGAATCAAGGTGAGGCGATGCAGATGTCCTTGATGTCCATGTTGCCGTCGTTTTTGCTCTCGGGATTTGTTTTTCCGCGGGAGTCCATGCCGATGATTATATACGTATTCAGTTTTCTCATCCCGGCGACTTACTATTTGGAAATTCTCCGCGGCATTATTCTCCGCGGCGCGGGCATCGCCGCGCTGTGGGACGAAGCGGTCGTGCTCGCCGCCTTCGGCGCGCTGTTCATGACTTTGAGCGCGCTACGTTTTAAGAAACACTTGGGCTAATCCTCGCTGATGCTCGGAATTTCAAACTACCTATATCAGATTTCATACTTAGCAATTTGAGATTTGCGATCGATACAATGTTACGGTTTTTCTTCGTGGAATGAATAATCCGGGGTAGGGACAACTCTTTGTCCGCGCGGCAACAGACAGGCCATCAGGCCGACGCTCAAGAAGGAAAGAATTCCCAGCAGCCAAAATATCGTTGCTAGCTCGGCGCTCACCAACAGCAGGCCGACGATCGACGTTGACGTAGTTTTCGACACCTGTTGGATCAAGCGGTCGAAGGAGACGATGCCGCCGCGCAGCTCCGCCGGCGCGTTCTGCGTCAATAAACTTTTCTGCATCGGCGAAATCACGCCGTTGGCCAGGCCATAGAAAAACAGCGCGCCGCCGATCAGCCAAACATTGCCGACGAATGGAACCGCAAGCACCGACGCGCCGCTGATGACGAAGGCGAGAAAAAGAATATTCGCCTTGTCGCGCCCGGCGGCGATCCGTCCGGCCTGACTAGACGTCATCATGGCGCCAACGGAAAAAAAGATATACAGCAGGCCAGCGGTGGCCATCGAGATGCCGTGAGCGCGGACGAGAAAAAGCGGGAAGTAGGTGAGAAAGCCGTAGTCGAGAAAGAAACGGAGAAAGCCCGCCGAGAAAGCGATCACCAGGCGCGGGTGGCGCGTCAGGCGCAGCATGTCGCCGAGATAGGTCATCGTCCGTTGGCTGCTTTTGCCTTTTGTTTCCGGCATCCACACTAGCGCGGCTACGCCGACCGGAATCGTCAGCAGGTAGAATACAAAGGGCCAGAACCAGGCGATTGTCGCCAACAGCCCTCCAAGCGGCGGAAAAACCAAGTAGCCGATGCGGTCGAGAAAAACTTTAAAGCCTTGGCCGCCGATCTCTTTGTCGCCCTCCAACAGATCGCCGATGAGGACGATCGTCAACGGGATGACCGCGCTGAAGCCGACTCCCTGTAAGGCGCGGAAAACCAGTAACCAAGTATAATTGGGCGCCAGCGCCATCGCCGCGCCGAACAGTCCGAAAGCCATCATGCCAAATGCGAGCAGTAAGCGTCGACCGTGGCGGTCGGCGATGACGCCGAAAATCGGCGATAAGAAAATCGCCGGCGCGGTGAATACGGTCATGACCCAGGACAATTCGGCGTCGGTGACATTGAATGCCAGCGTCAGCGCCGGCAGCGCCGGCTGAATAAAATTGACGCCCATCATGAGCGCGACGCTAGTGGCGTAGACGATGCCCAGCGCGCGCGCTTTTTCCGGTGGAAGTTTTTGTAGACCGAACAAAGCCGCGATGGATGCCATGGGGCGGAAAGTAAGTGAATCGCCGAGGAAAGGCAAACCGGGAGAAATGATGCGATGGAGTGGTGGAGTACTAGAGTGATGGCTGTTCGGACAAACCCAATACTCCATCACTCCCGTACTTCAATTCTGACTGTGGAGAGCGTTGCGGCGCCGTGATATGCATGACGCAAAATCGAATCGCGAGGAGTTTCTCATGGCCAAAGATATGCGCACGTGGATCGAACAACTGGAGAACGCCGGATTGTTGGCGCGCATTAGCAAACCCGTCGATCCGCGCACGCAGATGGGCGCGCTGCTGTGGCAGGCGCGCGACCGCGGGCTCCTATTTGAAAACTTGCCTGACTATCCTGGTTGGCGTTGTCTCGGACAAGCGCCCGGCGATGTGTCGCTGGCGCCGCTGGCCTTCGATAAGCCGCGCGACGAAATGATTCCCGAATTTGTCCGGCGGACGGAAAAGCTCGGCAAAACACGCTTGGTTGAGACCGGACCGGTGCAGCAAAAAGTTTTGCTCGGCGACGATGTCGATATCACTAAAATGCCGATTCATCAGGCCGGCATTCGTGACGGCGGGCCGTTTATCGGTTCCGGTTTGATGATCACGAAAAATCCTCAGACCGGAGAGCGCAACTTGAGCTTTCATCGATTGCAAATGAAGGGGCCGAAGAAGACCGGCATCCTGCTCTATCCGCGCCATGCCTGGACGAACTATCAGATGTATGAAGCCGAAGATAAGCCGATGCCGGTGGCGATCATGATCGGCCACCACCCGATGTATTACTTCGCCGCGGCGACGACGACGCAATATGGCGTCGATGAATTCGAGATCGCCGCCGCGCTACTGCAAGAAGACGTCGAGTTGGTCAAATGCCGCACCGTCGATCTGGAAGTGCCGGCCTGGGCCGAGATTGTTCTCGAAGGTGAAATCCCGCCAAAAATCCGCGAGCCCGAAGGACCGTTCAGCGAGTTTCAAGATTATTATCTCACCGGCTCGGGGCAAAATCCCATCGTCAACATCAAAGCCATCACCATGCGCAATGACGCGATCTTCAAAAACGTCCAGAACGGCACTGAAGTCGAGGGCTGCGTCTACCATAAAGTTCCCATGTCGGCGCAGATCCTGCGCCGCGCGCGTAACGTCGGCGGCCTGGCCGATGTCCGCAACGTGTTAGTCATGCCGGGCATCTTCGGCGTCGTGGTGCAGATGAAGCCGCGCTACTACGGCGAAGCGAAAAACGTTTTGATGTCGGTTCTGTCGAGCGAATACCAGCATCCCAAGATCGCCATCGCTGTCGATATCGACGTGGATATTTTTAACTACGCGGAAGTGCTCTGGTCGATCAATACGCGGGTCAATCCGGCCGAAGATATTGTCACGATCCCCGGCGCGAAGATTCACGCCATGGATCCGTCCTGTCCAGAGTTTGGCCATCCGGGCGCGCCGGGATGGCACCGGATCGGCGGCAAGATGATCATCGACGCCACCAAACCTCCGGAGTGCGATGGCGCGCGGCGCAATGAATTCGAACGGCTGCGGCCGGTGGGTTGGGAAACGGTTAACTTGGAAGATTTTCTGCCGGCGGGCGCGCCGCCGCTAAGAATTAAGCCGAAGATTCCGATGGATTAAAAACTTGGTTCAAAGGTTCAAGGTCGGAACGCAGCGTTCTCTGATTCAACCTTTGCACCGAGGGTCGCCCTACTCATCCGTCTCGCCGAAATAGTCGCGCACGATTCGCTCTTTGACGTATTCGATAGCGCCCAGATCTTGGATGATATCGCCGCCGGTGTCGTAGAAGAAAATATCGCCATTCTTATTACGGCCAATGGCCACCAGCCATTCCAGTTCGTCGCGGTCTTCCAGTAGATAATTGATCGCTTGATTGGCGCCCTTGCTGGCGATGATGGTTACTTTGGGATTGGCGGTCTTTCTTGCCTGGGTCATGTAGAGCCTCCTGAACCAAAAAAAGTCTATACCAGAAGAGGCGGGTTCACAATCACCCAGTTTCTAGTTGACGCCCGTGGCGCGCGCCGGTTATTTCATGGAAAAATCGACGCGGTTGGGTTTGCCTTTGAGTTGCGCTCGCTCTTCATTGGTCAACGACTTCGCCGCGACGATAAACAGACGGTCGGCGCTGACTTGACCAGAAGCGAGCAGCGCATCGCGCACCGCTTGCGCGCGCTGCGCCGCCAGCTGGCGCATATCGTCGTCGCTCGCTTTGGCGTGCTGCATCATCAGCTTTTCCATCTCGGCCACCGGTAAATCCACCGCGAGCCCAATCAGATTGCGCGGCTTGGGAAAGCTCTCGTCGCCGTAGGCGGCCTTCAAATACTTCGGATACTCGTCTTTCCCGAATTGAATATCGTCCACCGAGCGCTGCGCTTCACCCTGGCGCACCAGCTCGCGAAGCTTCTGTGCCTTGGCTTTGCGCTCGATGCCGACGCGCTTCAAGCCTTCGAGATCGGTCGCCGCATCGACGCGGCCGCTCAATTCCAAGTTGATTGATGGGCGGTTGTTGAGCGCTTTGGCGAGGGTGGCAATTTTGTTCTTGGCGGCGTCATTCAAAGTGGCCCGGCCATTGTCGAATTCAACATAGCTCAGCTCTTCACCGCTGCCACCGCCGCTGAAGACCGCGCCGAGTAAGGAAAACGGCGCGGTGACCGCCTTGGTGAGAATATTTATGATGATACGCCAGATGATCCCACCGACGCTGAACTGCGGATCGTCCAGCGAGCCGCTGATCGGCAGGTCGATGTCGATGACGCCGTCGCGGTCTTTGAGCAGCGACACAGCAAAGAGCACCGGGAGTTTGGTCGCGTCTGGACTTTCGATTTTTTCGCCGAAAGTGAGCTGGTTCAAAATGATTTTGTTTTCGGCGCTCAGCTTGCGATTCTCTAGCTTGTATTTGACGGTGAACGAAAGCTTGCCTTTTTCGATGCCATAACCGACGTAGCGCCCCGAGTAGGGCGTCATGGGACTCAGCTCGATCTCCTTGGCATCGGCCACTATGTCGAGAAACAATTCTTTCGACAGCGGGTTGAGTTTGCCTTTGATCGCCACCGGCGCCGCATTGTCGAGGCGCGCTTGGATGTCGAGATCGCCGGGTGTTTCCGGCTTGAGCTCGGAAATGGTTCCCTGGACGCCGGTGAGATTGGCGTTGTAGTTGGGTTTGATGAACAGATCGCTGAAGTTGACGATGCCGCCGGTGAGGTTGATCTTGCCGATGGTGATCGCTTTGTCCGAGGTAGCTGCGGAAGGAGCCGCCGGCTCTGACTTGGCCGGCGCTTTTGCCTCCGGCGCCTGCGCCGCGGTTTTTTCCGGCGGCGGCTCGGTTTTCGTTTCCTCGCTTTGGGGCGTGAGCTTTTGCAAATTCATTTTGCCGTCGGCGCCGAGGATCAAGCGGGAGTAGAAATCGCCGAGGTTGATTTCGCCGATGCTCAATTTGAAAGGTTCGAGGTTGAACTGAAGGGCGTTCAAGTTGAGCAATTTCCACTTGAGCAGGTCGTTGGAGTTGCTCTTTTCAATGGTCGCGAAGTCGGCGATGTCGACGCTGCCGTCGTAGTTGACTTTTGCGGGACTGTCGCCACTGCCATCGAAAACTAGGTTCCCCTTGGTGCCAATATTACCGCTGGTGAGCAAGAAGTTAACTCGGTCCGCCAGATAGGGCTGAAATGGCAGGACGTCAATTCCCTGAGCATCGACCGCCATCTGACCCGCAACGGGCCGAGTTCCCACAGTCCCGGCAAATTTCAAGGTCCCTTTGTCGTTGATGGCGGCTTGGAACGTCACTTTGCCGCGCGACTTTTCCACATTGGAAAAATTCTCGCCGCGGAGTGTTGTATTAGATACGACAATTCGCGCCGGTGTCGCCAGGGAACGATCGTCGTACACAATTCTAAAGCGGTTGAAAACCACGCGCTTGGTGTTCACGGTCCAAGCAGCCTGTTCTGTTTTCGCCGGTTGCTTGGGTGCGCTTTCAGGGGCGCGGGTCTTGATCAAGCGGGCATAGCTGATCGTGCCGTCCTTTTCCCGTTGGACATAGCCGTTACCATCCCGGGTTTCCACGGAACCAATGACGACCGAACGCTTGCCGACGTCAACCGTGGTGTCTTTCACGGTCAGGAGCGGCACGCGCCAAAGCGGTTCGGATTCTCCCGGCACGTCCATGCGCAATGATCGCAATTCCGCGTTCAGCTCGGAAAGTGTTATCTCCGGCTCGTCTCCTTTCTGCGCGAAGGCAACGTGAGTCGTGAGGTCGAGAAGGCCGTCCTTAAATTCCACGCCGATCACATTTTCGTAGTAAGGTCGAAGCCCCTTGAGTTGCAGTGCCCGGATATCTAATTTGCCTTCCGCCAGCAGCGGCGTCAGTTGCAACGTGCCGCTGTGCGAAAACTTTTCTTTGGCGTCGGATTCGAAGGACACCTCGACGTTGGCTTTCTTGCCGGCTTCGTTGTTTAGCCCGCTGACTTTGAGCGTGACGTTGTCTAACCGCGTCTTGTAGGGTCGTTGCGGCTGCTGGTCCGTAAAATGAATTGTCACGCCTTCGATGTTGATATCCTCGATCTGGTAAGCGAAGGGTTTGCCATTGTCCTTTTTGACTTCGACCGGCTGGGCGCTGACAGTTTTAACGACTAAGTTCCCCAGGTTAATCTCGCCGTTGCGGCTACGGCTGACGTGCAGTTCGAGTCCTTGAGATTTGACCGATTTCACGTTGGCTTTGCTGGCGAAAACTTCAAAGGAGTCGAGCACGATGTCGAAGTTGGGCAGTTTGAGCAGAGGTGTGCTGTCGGCCTGTTGCATCTCCAGCGCATTGACCGCCATGTTGCCCGATAGCGACAACACCCCCGGATTGTTTTTCCCCGATTTGAACGCGGCGGTAACTTTACCGTTGAGTTGTCCCGCCGGCATTTTGAAGTTTAGCGCCACCGGCGAATATTCCAGATATTTGGCGATCTCGAGTTTGTCGATATCGAATCCCAACGTGCTTTCAAGCGTGTCCTTAAACGGCGTTGTGCTGGCGCCGGCGAGGTGAAACGGCGCGCCGTTAATTACCGCGGAAAATTCCGGTTGGACCTTGATATCGAAGTACGCGGGTATGCTCGAAATGAACGGAATACCGATCTTGAGATCGGTGATTGCATGTTTAGTCTGCTCCGGCTGGTCATCGAAATCGATCTTGCCGCCGATGATTTGAATATTGTTCAAAGCGAAGCGCGGCGTGGGCCCGGACGGTCCAGAAGTGAATTCGTCGATTAGATCCTGAAAATTATATTTCAGTTCCGCGTTGCGCACGAGATTCACGTAAGGCTTCGCCAGGCGCAATTCTTCGATCACCGGGGCAAAACGAAATAGCGAGCGGATATCGAGATCGACCAGAAGCTCGTCGAAGGAAACCGCAGTGGTTTGGCTCTGGCGCTCCTTCATGGCGAAACCGCGCACGGCTACGGTCATCACGTAAGGATTGATCTTGATCTGTTCGATAGTGACTTGGCGATGGAGTTTGTTGGACAGCTCGGCGGCGATCTTGCCGCGCAGCAGCGGCGGAGCGATGAGGCCGAGTAGGACACCGATGCCGGCGATAATGGAGGCGGACCAGATGGCGATCTTGCGCGTGCGCGGATGGCGCGCGATCGCCATCGCTTGATTCGCAATCGGGTTTGTCTCTAGCGCCATGTTACGCAGTGACCGACTGCGCGATCTTAGCGCACGACCGAAACCATGTCTATCGATGTTTGTGCGATTTGAAATCGTCTGACGCGTTTCGCCAAACACGCGTCAAACGCCAATCATTTTGCGGTTGAAATTGCCTCGAGCATCGACAAATACGCTGGCGGTAGCGCCCAATGTTCGGCGCCTTCGAGCATGATCCGTTTGTACTCGGTATTGGGCAAGGGGACGTTCAGTTCGATCTCAGCGACGTAAACTAATACGGTAATCGATGGCGCGCCGTCGCTCAACGGGCTGACTGACAAAAATTCGCGGCGATAACCGTCTTCGAAACCATCCATCACAATTAGGTCAGCTTCGCTCACCTCGTATACGATACCCCAAACTGCCGCGTCTGCGTTGGGATAGACATTTGCGGTGCCACAATTGCGCAGCCGTGAATGGCGCGTGATGCCAAACTGATAGTTGGACAAGCGAGCGACGCAGACAAACTGCGCCGATGGGCAGCGGCGCTGCATTTGCTGCCAATTCATGTTCGAGCCATAGGCGAAATAATACACTTCGCATAACCTCCAATCTGCCGGGCATATTAAGCAAAGTTGTGGCTCCCGACAAGCGGCCTGCGCACTGGTGACCTATGGTCGAACCGTTCGAACCAATGGCGACGAAAAAAATTCAGTTCAAGCGCGAAGCTCTCGACGGAGGCTTTGCCAGCGTCGAAACCAAGGTCGTGGGTAGCGGCTCAGAAACCGCCATCGATTATCGTCTGCATGACGTCAATGGTCAGTGGAAAGTCTACGACATGGTGATCGAGCATGTCAGTTTGGTGAGCAACTTCCGCGCTCAGTTTCAACGGGAAATCACCCGCACGTCGGTTAAGGAATTACTCGAGAAGATGAAGCAGCGCAATTCTTGATTGCCGCTAACTCCTAAGCATCTTTCAGTTTCATCTCTGCACGAAGCTCCACTCGAACGCCCTCGACGGGTCGGGTGGAGCCTCGAGTTTTAGTTCGGCGCGAATTTCTTCCATAGCGATTTGTATTCCCTGCGGACTGGCCGCGCCGCTGTTCGACCAGCTCGCGGCCGCCATCTCGTAGCTTCCCTCGGCCAATCCTTGATCCATGTCGGTCCATTTCATGATCGAGCGGACGCTTTCCTGCTTGTTTGCCTTGGCGAACTGAATGCCGCGCAGCGTGGCGCGCACCAGCCGCTGCACTTCATCAGGTTGCTTCTGGATCTTTTCCAATCGCGTGCCGAAGCCGGCCAACGGCGACGGAATCAAGTCGCCGACAAAAAGAATCTTGCGGAAACCTTTGCGCTCGAGCATGACGTTGTACGGCGCCTCGATGAGCGCCGCATCGATGGCGCCGGCTTCCATGGCGGCGATCCGATTCATGCCGCCGCCGAGGGCGATAATCTTGACGTCTTGATTCGGGATTAACTTAAAGCGGCGCAGCAGCGCGCGGGCGTAGGTGTCGGTGCTGGCGCCGAAGGATGAAATACCGATCAGTTTCCCGCGCAATTCTTCCACTGAATCGATCGACGGCCGAGCCATGAGAGCGAACAGCGGCTTATCGGCGATGGTCATGACGACGCGGAGCGGCACATTGCGCAGCGCCGCGCGGATCGTCGAACCGAGCGCAGTGGTGTAGCCGACATCGCCGGCGATCAACGCCTGCATGGCGATTTGCGGTTTCATGATGACATAGTCGACATCCAGACCCTCGGCGCGATAAAAACCCTTTTCCCGGGTGAGATGAATCGGGAACCACGACAGCGATTTTGACGGCGCGGAGATGTGGATCTTGTTGGATTGCGCTGAAAGCGGAATTCCAGAAAGTATCGCCGACACCACGACAAAAACAAATATTCTTTGGATCATGTTTCCGAGCATAAGCAAATGATTTCAATCCTTACAAGCGCGCGGGTTCCGAGTTATTGGTCAACCGTGGCGGCTTTGCCAGCAGCACTAAAAACGCCGAAGTGAAAAGCGCGCAGGAAAACAGCGTGAAAGAGAGATCGTAGCTGCCGGTGCGGTCATGCAGAAAACCGAAGAACGGCGCGCCGCTGGCGGCGAACAGGTGAGAGAAAAACATCGACAGGCCGCGCACGGTGCCGAGGGAATTTCGCCCAAAGAAATTAGCCCAGATTACTTCGCGCAAAACAAAACTTCCCGCCAGTCCCGTGCCGTAGAGGAAAAAGCCGACATAGGTCAGCTGAAGGTCACTGCTTGAGATCGCCGTGATCAGCCCCACGCCTTGAATCAGAAACTGAAAACAAGAAACTTTTCTGATATCGAACTTGTCGGCGAGCATGCCCCACAGCAGCGTCGAGCCGAGTTGGGTGAGAGCGATGGTGCTCATGAACGACGCGGCAACCAGCGGCGAATGTCCGATGTCGGTGACGTAAGAAAATATATGGAGATTCAAACCGGCGATGCCGACACTGGCGATGCCGAATGTGATGACCAGAACCCAGAAGGTCGGCAGTCGGATCACATCGGATCGAGTCCATATACTTGCATCGCTCGTTTGGCGCAGGTCCGCGTTGCTTGAAGTTGCCGGCGGCTCGTCACCTGTTTGATGCGGCGAGTCGCCATCCGGGCGAAGACCTAAGTCTTCCGGCTGCCGGCGTACGAAGATCAACGCCGGAGCCACCACCAACAGCGGCGCGACGATGCCAAATATCGCCCAGGTGTTGCGCCAGCCGACAAGAACGAACAGCCACGCTGCTGCGATCGGGATGCTCAACTTCGCAATGCCAGTTCCCAGGTTGGCAATTCCCATGGCACGGCCGCGCTTGCGCACGAACCATTGGGCGATGGTGACGTTGATGACCAGTGAGCCGAGCAGCGCCTCGCCGGCGATCACAAGCGAGCAGCGGACCAAAGCGAACTGCCAAAAACTTTGCACCAGACTTGAAAGCAAGAGGCCCGCGCCTTCCATCAAAACGCCGAGAACGAGCACGCCGCGCCCACCATGGCGATCGATCCAAGAACCTAATAGCGGCACGATAAGCGCGGCAACACCGATCTCAAAAGTCCGAATCAGCGAAAATGCCCCGCGCGAAACGCCCAGCTCTTCGGTGATCGGTTTCAAAAAAATACTCAGCGTGCTGGAAAAGGCGAAGGTACCGGCGATGTTAACGAGAATCCCGACACCGACGATGTACCAGCCGTAGAAAAAACGCGGCTGGGTCATCGCGCCAGTCGGCTTGGGATGCATGGTCATGGCTGGGGAGAATGGCTTTGAAACTCGCGAGTCGGCTGCGGCATCGAGTGGATTTATCTTGCGTCCGTAGAGTGCAGCGAGCGAATTAGGCGGGCACGTCTGAACTCAAATACTCTCAGGAGTTCCGGACGGAAACCGTGTTGTCTCGCCCACTGGGATGAGCACAGAAACTTCTTTTGCCATCTGAAGCAAAGCGGTATGCAAACTACGTGTGCCGTCACCAATATCGCAGCAATAACCATTGTGAGATCATTCGGAAAACCCATCATTAATACAAGATCGTTAAAAAGACCCGTCAGTAATCCGATGGGAATCCCACCAGTGATAGCACCCCACGCACCGTAAATTCTCGCAGAGGCCATTGGCTTTTCGTTTTCCTCTGGTGTCAAATGATCAACTATTCCCTTAGCCGATTTTGATCTCAACGACCATTTCATGGCGTTGCGCCTCGATCTTTATGTGATCTCTCCCGCGGCATTCTACTTGGCCGCGTGTGTCGTCGATCGTAGAAACTCCGCCAGATGCTGCTTCCACCACTTCGCTCTGCCGGTGGTGCCGTGGCCGGCGGTTTGATCACTGGCGGTGATTAGCACATAGCGGCCTTGTGCGACGCGTTTGATTTCTCGCTCCATGATTCCCAACTCTATCGGATTGCGCTCATCGTCTTCTGCATTGATCGCGAGCACGCGTGCTTTGATGCTCTCCAGTTTGGGCGTCGGGTTGTAGTCGCGCGCCGACTCGTATTGATAGATCAGATCGTTGGCGTCGGCTCGTGCCGGCTGCGCGAGTCGCTGATTCACGAGTTGATCGGCTTTTTCCCTCGTCGGCGCCGCCTTCTGCAACGCTCGAGTGCCGCCGCTGGTGGTGATACTAAAAAAAGTTTGCGCCAACTGTAGACTGCGCGGCTGCTTGGTATAATTGCCGCTGTTCCACTCCGGATCGCTGCGGATCGATTCGATCATCATGCGCCGTGTCATCCAATTGCGACCGCTCAATTCGACGGGCATGCAGGCCAGTGGCACGAGCGTTTCCATGAAGTCCGGATACGTAATGCCCCAAATCCAGGCTTGCATGCATCCTCCCGAGCTCCCCATAAGCAGGCGCAAGCGACGCACGCCGAGGTGTTCGGTTACAAGACGATAGTTGGCTCGTACCAGATCGTCAGAGCTGTAACGGGGAAAGTTCATTCGCAAACCATTGGACGGCTTCGATGATTTACCCGCCCCGATGGCGTCCGGAATGATGATGAAGTATCGCTTGGCGTCAAGAGGCTGTCCGGCGCCGAATAATTCGCCGGCGAAATCGTTACTGAGAAAATTCGTTCCGGAGCCGCCCGTGCCGTGCAGAAGCAATACCGGCTCTCCAGCCGGATCGCCGAGCGTGATGTAATTCAAGTGCAGCTCGGGCAGCGTTTCGCCGGTGTGAAATTGAAAATCACGCACCGTCCAGCTTCCTTCCTTCGGCGTCGGGTAGTCGGCAGCCCAACCTGAAAAAGCGATCAAGAAACTTAATAGGCCGCACGGCGCGAGTGACAGGACCTTCGAGAATTTCATATTGATCTCCTTTACAGCTGGTAAGTGAGATTGGTAATCCGAGAACTCCTTATTGATCTATCTGCCAAGGTTATCCGGAAATTTTGAACCGAAACGCATATCAATATCGGTTACTTGAAGGTCCGTTGTCAAATTCTCTTGTGCCGAGGCGCGACTTGAAAAACAATCGTCACGGCACTAACAATGGCGGCGCGTCCTCGCCTTGCTCGGAAGTGCAAATGACAGATTCCAGATTCCAGACTAGGAATTTGCAATTCTAGCTCGCGCAGCGGGAATAATGCAGGAGGTTTGCATGCTGATACTCTCCAATGAAGACATCGAAAAAATTCTTCCCGTCGGCGCCTGTCTCGACGTGCTCGAAGATGCGTACCGCGATCTCGGCAACGGCATGGCCGCGACGGTGCCGCGGTACGATGTTTTCAGTCCAACCAAGCCGAATGAGTTCTATGAATACAAAACCATGAGCGGCGTGTTACCGAACCGTAACATCGCCGCGCTCAGGCTCAACTCCAGCGTGGTGAAATGGTACGAGAAAGCCGGCGGCGTGCGCAAAGACAAGTTGCCGGTCGCGGGCGGCAATCGTTATGTTGGATTGGTGATGCTCTTCAGCACCGAGACCGGCGAGCCTCTGGCGATTTTCCCCGATGGCTACGTGCAGAAACTGCGGGTCGCCGGCGCCAGCGCGATCGCGGCGCGCTACCTGGCGCGGAAGAATTCCACCACAATGGCTTTGCTCGGTTCGGGCTGGCAGGCGAGCGCGCATCTGGTGACGATGGCGATGATTCGCGATCTAAAGCGAGTGAAAGTTTTTAGTCCGACACCGGAGTCGCGGCGCAAGTTCGTTGAAGAGTGGAGAGGCAAAGTATCGGCGGAGTTGATTGAATCAAGCAGTGCCGCGGAAGCTATTAAAGACGCGGACATGGTGATCTGCACGACCAATTCTATCTCCGCGTTGTTTTCCGGCGAGCTATTACAGCCGGGCATGCATGTGTCATGCGTCAAGCCTTGCGAGCTCGATGCGCTGACTTACAAGCGAGCCGATCCGCTGATCATTCACTGGCACGAGGCCAAGCCGTTTCAAATCGCCATCGGCGTCGATCCGCAGTCGATACCCGATATCGCCGAAGGTTGGCCCCATCCGCTCACCCGTGAAGATGCGGCGATTTGGGACTTGCCGACGATATCGCAGCTGGTCAACGGTCAACATCCGGGACGGGTGAAGGACAATTCGATAAGTTGCTTTTGCAATAATGTCGGTCTCGGTCTTCAGTTCGCCGCTGTCGGGAGTGAAGTTTTAGCGCGGGCGCGGGAAGCACGAGTCGGGCGCGAGATTCCCACGGATTGGTTTCTCGAAGATGTGCATCCTTAAATTTCATTCAAGGATCAAGGGTTCAATGTTCAAGGTCCGAAAGCGGCGCTCAAGTTTCTCGGCATACGCCAGCCGATCACGGGCGCTGGGCGATTGTCGGCAGAGTTGGCGCAACATGAATACCTTGCGACGGGAGGAATGACTATGAACGCGGTAAACAAAGTCGACGTGCCGAGCGAGCATTGGGATAAACTGTTCGCGCCGAGCGCGTGTCTCGTCATGATCACTACAGTGGACGAAGCGGGCCGAGTGAACGCGGCGTCTTTTGGCACCTGCGTGCGGGTCTGTCACGATCCGGTGTATATTTCTTTCACCGTCGGCGCGCCCAAGGACACGGCGCACAACGTGCTGGCGACTTCTGAGTTTGTCGTCAACGTGCCGCCCTTCGAACGGGAGATTCTAGAGAAAGTCAGAGTCGTCGGCTTGGATTTTCCACCGCGGGTGAACGAATTGGAGAAAGCCGGACTGACGGCGATACCTTCCAAGTGGGTCAAGCCGCCGCGCATCGCCGAGTGCCGCAGCCATTTTGAATGCAAAGTGGAATGGACCAAGCAGTGGCTGCACCGGCTGATGGTCGTCGGAAAAGTTGTCGCGGCGTCGGTGGACGAAGACTGTATCGAGCCGAGCGGCAAAATCGTCTGGGATAAACTCAAGCCGGCGCATTACTGCGGCAACGCCTACAAGAACGGCTTCGTCGCGGCGTATCAGCCGATGTGGGTGGATATGATTTACAATCAGCCGATCCCGCCGCGATCGGTGGCTGGGAAATAGCGGAGAAAGTTCGTTCCAGTCGTTCCAACCGTTCAAGCCGTTCAAATCGTTGACGGAAGAAGATTCGGAATCGGAGAATTGACGCCAAAAGCGCAAGGGAGCAAAGGAAATTGATTTCGTGGGGGCGATTGATCGCGCCCTCTTTCCTTCATGCCTTCGTGGTGAGAACCAAGTGTTACTAAAGCAGTCCAGAGGTCGTTGGCTATGAAACAAACAGCTCAAACCGATAGCATCATCCTTCTCGACCGCGACATGGTGGGGAAAAATCTCTCGGGTTATTGGCGGCTCGGCATGGAAGGGTTGCCGAATCATCCGATGACCACTGTCGAACCTTGTCTGTGGAAGTGGGCCGATGTGCACGAGAGTCTGGTGCGCGCGGGCGAAGTGATCAGCTTGGAGAACAGCGAGCGGCGCGTGGTGCGGCTGGTCAATCCGGGACTCGATCAAAAGCACGGCTTTGCGACCCATACGATTCAAATCTCATTCCAATACGTCAAGCCCGGCGAAAACGCGCGGGCGCACCGCCACACGCCGGCGGCGCTGCGTTTCGTTATCCAAGGTAAAGGCGCCTACACCACGGTCAACGGCCAACAATGCGTCATGGAGCCCGGCGATTTGATTCTCACGCCGAAGCTCACCTGGCATGATCATTCCAACGATACGACCGAACCGATGCTTTGGCTCGACGGTTTGGATTTTCCGCTAATCACGGCGCTGCACCAAGTGATGCAGGAGCGCTTCGCCGAACGGCGCCAGGCGATCGAGATGAGTAGCGAAGTCGTAATGGATCAGCCCGGCAGTTCGATGCGCGACGGATTGCCGCGCGCCGATTTTTTCCACTACAAGTGGCGCGACACCGAGCCGGCGCTCACGGGGTTGAGGAAATCAACGGACGCACGAAATCGTTTTGACGGTTATTTACTTGAATATCGCAATCCGGTTACCGGTGGACCGACGATGACGACGATTCAGTGCGCGGTTCAATTGCTCCCGGCGAAAGTCGCGACGGAATCGCACCGTCACACCAGTACGGTGATGTACCATGTATTTCGCGGACGAGGCGCGACGCAGATCGGCGAGCGGCATTTCGACTGGCGGCAAGGCGACACCTTCGTCGTGCCGCTCTGGTACGCGCACCACCATGTCAATTCGTCAACCGATGACGCGATTCTGTTCTCCATGAGCGACGCGCCGGCGCTGAAGGCACTCGATCTTTATCGCGAAGAATTCTGAACCGACGGGAGGTTGTAATGCTTGGCATCGCACGTACTTTCCGACTCCTGGCTGCAATACTATTCAGTCTCCAAGTAATGTGCTTGCTCGTCTCGGCGCAGCCGGCCTTGGCGTTAGAAGAAGCGCTGATTTCTTTCGCCGGCCCGAGCATAACGTTTTTGCCCGCCGAGGTAGCGCGCCAACGAGGTTTTTTTCGCGAGCAGAACCTCGATGTCAAACTGCTGCTTACGCGCACCGAGGTCGATCGCGCCGCGCTCGCCAGCGGCAATATCGACTACACACTCAGAGCTGGCTCGACGTTTGTCTCGGCGGCGAGAGGATTGCCGGTGCGCATCGTGTTTCTCGGCACGACCAAACCCTTTTGGGGATTGGTCGTGCGCCAGGAGATCAAGTCGGTAAGCGAGCTCAAGGGAAAATCGATGGGTGTCCCGGGACTCCTCGGTTCGCAGCAGATTTCGGCCAAGTTTATTCTCAAGCAAAACGGTTTGGATCCGGATCGCGACATAATCTATCGCATCGTCGATACCGGCACGCGCATCGGTGCGATGCTCTCCGGTTCCATCGATAGCGCGATGATGGATTACGGCGAGGCGTATCGAGCCAAGAAGATGGGCCTCAAGCTATTGATCAACGCCGCCGAGTATCACGGCCTGCTCGCCGGCGGGCTCGGCGTCAACAGCGCAAAACTGCGCGATCACCCCGATCAAGTGCGGCGCGTGATCAAGGCGCTGCTCCAATCGCTGCGCTTTATGCGGGAGAATCCCGAAGGCACGCACCAGGTGATGATGAGTTGGCTAAAGCTCGATCGCGAGATGGCGGCCGAGATTTATCAGATGGCGATCAACAACTACACGAGAAACGGCATGGTGGAAGAGTCGATGTTGAATTCGCTCGTTACCACGATGCTGGCGGAAGCCGGCATCAAAGGCGTCGCGCCGTCGCAGCTCACCGATTTTACGTTGCTGCAACAAGCGCTCAAGTAGTTATGGTGAGGAATTTGAAAGCAAAGCGTTCGAGCTCATTAGATTGTTGTTGGGCGTTCTTCTTGCCGATGTATTTTCTCGCCGCGGCAGCGCTTGATCACAGCGAAGTCACCAACGGCGAGTATCTGAAGTTTGTTGCGGCGACGCGTCATGCAGCGCCGGAATATTGGGTCAACGGTAGCTTTCCTGCCGGCAAAGAAAACGAGCCGGTCGTGCTCGTCAACTTTCATGATGTGAACGCCTACTGCCGCTTCGTCGGACGCCGGTTGCCGACCGTCGATGAATGGAAGTCCACATGCGAAGGCGGCAAGCTTAAAAAGCGCGGCGATATTTGGGAGTGGACTTCGACCGACGTCGATATCGGCGGGCAAACCTACAAAGCTCTCTGTGGTCCGGCTAACACATGCGACTGCTCACACCGTTACTTGCCGGATTGGAAAAATGAAGTGAAAGGTTTCCGTTGCGTGCAGGATTCGACGCCGGTGACTTGGCTGCCGGTGGTGTTTCAGGCCGAAGCGGTCTTGTAGGTAACGTCGCGCTTAACCGGCACGGATGTTAGGCAACGGATAAGATATCGGCGCCACAAGTAAGAGACCCATAGCCCGAAGGAGTTAAACCGGCTACAAAGCAGCGCTAGAGATTATGCGATACGTAACTGCGCGACCGATGCACGGGCGTCTCCGCCACTTATGTCGGGAACGATTCGTAGTTCCAGTGCTGTCACTCCGACGAGATCGACCGTGTAATCTTCAGACTCGCGCGTCATGCCCGGCGGACTGAAGTTATATTGCTGACGCACGATCTCCCGGTAAGATCGACCGGCGTCCGGCGACCACCGCAGCACGAACTCTTGCGTGCGCGCCTGTTGATCCTCGTCAAAAAGTAACTGAATGCGCCTGACCTTCTGCGACTCGTCGAACAGCAGGCGGATCGTCTGCTCCCCGGCTTGTGCCGCCCGCCAACCTGATCCGACACTGGGTATCAGCGCCGCCTCGATCGGGTTTGCCGCCTCCTCGGACGTAACTTCGACTTGCGCCAGGCGTTGCAGAGTCTAGCCAACTGTGATCGACGGGTGAGACATTTTGAGGATCTTGATTAATTATACGCTTGCGCATTGGACCTCCTCTTATACTTTTCTGTCTTCCAAAACCTTAGCAACTTTACGCGCGGCTGAGCGCCGCCAAGTTGTTCAGTCCGCTCAAGCCGAAGTTATGCTTGAAGCTAAAATGTGCCTTTTGTTCCCAATGTTGTCCAGCGTTTGTTCATCGCTCTTCGTTCGCCAAACCTCGACGCTTCAAGTAAGCGTCGAGGACAGAAGTCCAGACGTCGGGACGTGCTGCGATGCCGTGACCGCCGGAACCTGGAGGAAACTCATGGAATACACCCTTGCCACCAGCCGCCTGGAATGCAGCGAAGTTCTCACGGCTGTGGAACATTGGATAGAACCGATCCGGGTAAGCATATAGCCAGATCGTGTCGCCCGTATACCGGGCACCGCGTTTGAAGATCTCCTGATTGACAGTGCTGGCGGTTTTGCAGCCGAAGCCTAGCCATCCGCCGACAAAATTGATTACTCCTTTGACCTGCTCAGGATGCTGCCCCGCATAGGCCACACTGAGAATGCCTCCGCGCGATTCCCCACCGATGACAACTCGATTGCCATCGACAAAAGGCATCGTTATGATCGCTCCCATCGCAGCTTCGATGTCGCGCAACGCACGATCCGCCCCGGGAATCGATAACGACGGGTCACAGGTGTAGCCACGCGAGCGATCAATCGCAAACCCCTCATCATATTCGCCTTCCGATCCTCCCCGCCCGCGTCGCGACGGCATTACGACGGCCCAACCGCGCTGTACGAAGAACCGGGCCAGTTGTGGAAACCTCTCGGGCTTCGTGAATAGGATCGGGTCTCTACCGGTACCGGTAGAGCCATGATTAAAGACAAGTGTCGGTACCTTTCCTTCCGTAGAAGGCTTGTAGATACGGATTTCAAGGCCGACGTTCTGCCCATCTATCACGACGGGCACCCTACTTGAATCCTGTGCCCAAGCCGGATTGCCAACGCGCAGCATGACAAGAAGCATTGTCACGCCAAACAACGTCAATCCGCGCGTACTCTGGCAAGCCTCCCATGCTCCACGCAGCTGAATAATAATATAAACTAATAGCACAACTATTAAGTGACCCGCTTAGGCCGCGCCGTTGCTGGCCGCCTATCCCAACCAGCTCTACGCGATTTTCATTAGGAGTTGTTAAACTCTATCGCTCGCTTGTGACTTGTCAAGCTACGTTTCCCGTCAAGCGATGCTGGGAAGTTAGCCGAAAGTTTCACAACCCGCGGCTTGCCAGCACCGGCTCGGTCGATATATGAGCTGGTTATCGTTTCATTACCAATCGCGAGGAGCGTCTGCATGGACACGAACAAAACCGTAACCGTTCAGGTCGAGACCGTTGGACAAGCTTACTTAGAAGTCCTGCGCGCGCGCGGGATTAAATATTTCTTTGGCAATAGCGGCACCGACTTTGGGCCGGTTATCGATGCTTTGGCGAAGTTTGGCGCGGAGAAAAAACTGCATCCGATGCCGATCACGGTGCCGCATGAGTTTGTCGCTGTCAGCATGGCGCAGGGTTATGCGATGCTTACCGGCGAGCCGCAGGTGGTGATGGTGCATGTGATCGTTGGCACCGGCAACGCATCGGCGGCGATCATGAACGCTTCGCGTCTCAATGTGCCGATGATTTTTTCCGCCGGTAGGACACCGTTAACTGAGGAAGGCTTTGTCGGGAGCCGGAGCAATTTCATCCATTGGGGGCAGGAGTCGTTCGATCAAGGAAGTCTGCTGCGCGAGTTTACTCGGTGGGATTACGAGTTGCGCAACGGCGAGCAAGTCGAGACTGTCGTCGATCGCGCGCTGGAGATGGCGCTCGGCACGCCGCAAGGCCCGGTTTATCTAACGTTGCCGCGCGAAGTGCTGGCGCAGAAGATGGATTCCATCACCATTCATCCGAACCGCAAGGCTCAGGTCGAACCATCGCAACCGAGCGCAGCGTCGATCAAGCGCACAGCGGAGATCTTGCGCGGCGCGACTAATCCGCTGATTATCACCGGCCGCTTGGGTTCGGATCCTACCGCGGTGAGCGCGATGGTTTCGTTCGCCGAAGCTTTGGTCGCACCTGTGGTGACGCCGGCGAGTCCGTTCGTGAGCATGCCCAACACCCATGATTTTTACCTCGGTGTGAGCTCGGCGCCTTATATCAAAGACGCGGATGTGGTCGTTGTGGTCGAGTCCGACGTGCCTTGGTACCCGCTTCAAGGCAAGCCGCCGGAAAACGGCAAGGTCATTCAAATCGCCCGCGACCCGAATTACGGCGCCATTCCGATCCGCAACTTTCCTAAAGATATTTCCATCGGCGGCGATCCCAAGCTTGCGCTCGAATTGCTCGCGCAGGAATTAATGAGCGGGCCGCGAAATGAAAAACTGTTGAGCGAGCGCGCCGAGAAAATTCGCGCCGAGCGCAAGCGCTACCGCGAGCGGTTGAAACAAAGAGTCGAGCACGCGAGCCATGAAAGGCCGATCAGCCATACTTGGTTGGCGCACTGCGTCGAACAGGTGCGAGACCAAGACACCCTCGTGCTCAGCGATCATGGCGTCGGCAACGAAGTGCTCAACTTGAGCGAGCCGGCGAGCTATTTCGGCGGCTCACCCGCGGGCGGACTCGGCTGGGGTATCGGCGGCGGCTTGGGTATGAAGCTGGCGCGGCCGGAAAAAACTGTGATCGTTACCGCGGGCGATGGCACTTATATGTTCAACAATCCGACCGCCTGCCACTTCGTTTCTCACGCCTATGACCTTCCTATGCTCACGATTATCTGCAACAACGCCATCTGGCACTCCACCAAGGCGGCGACGCAACAAGTCATGCCGGACGGCTGGGCGGTGAGTACGGGAAATTTTCCGCTGACCGAATTAGCACCGTCGCCGCGCTATGAAAAAGTCGTCGAAGCGCACGGCGGTTATGGCGAGATGGTCGACGATCCGGCAGAAGTTTTGCCGGCGCTCAGGCGCGCGCTCAAAGTGGTCAAAGAGGAAAAGCGCCAAGCGGTGCTCAATGTGATCTGCGGCAGCCACTGAGCTTTCTATCGCTGCGAGTTTCGATTCTCGAAACTTACCCGCAGAATCGATTCCTTCATCGAAGTCCGTCATTCCCGCATGCTTTAAGCGGGAATCCAGGCGGCTCCGAGTCTGGACCCCCGATAAAAACATTCGGGGGTGGCGGATTTGGAAAAATTCTCATCGCTCGATCTAATCCCCCGCTAACTTAACTACGAGGTTAATCAATCCGGCACGTCCGGTTCCGGATCGAGCGTGTAGAGATCCTGCGGGCGGCCGACGCCGCGCAGTGCGTAGCGGCCGACCGAGACGAGCAGATTCTTCGGTTCGTCGATGGCGCTCGCGAACGCGGAGGAGATCAGCAGAGGTTGATCGACGGAGCGGCACAGACCGGCGATGCGGCTCACTTCATTGACGGCGGGACCGACGACGGTGAAATCGAGGCGGTCTTTGCTGCCGATGTTACCGTAAAAAACTTCACCGACGTGAAGCCCCAAGTACATATCAGTCGTCGGCAGGCTTTCCGCCGCGCGGCGATGGTTGACCACCGCGACGGACTGGCGCGCCGCGGCTGCGGCGGTGAGCGCGGCGTGACACGCGCTGGCGCGATTGTCCGCGGTGAAAATAGCCAGGGTGCCGTCGCCCATCAATTTCAAAACATCGCCGCCCGACTCATGAATCGCTGAGAGGATGGCGTCGGCGTATTCGTTGAGCAGTGGAATGATTAGTTCGGGTTCGGCCGAATCGCTGATGCGCGTGTAGTTGCGCAGGTCGCTGAACCATAAGACCGCTTCGATGCGATCGGTGACGCCGCGCTGGATGCGCCCTTCGAGGACTTTGCGGCCGGCATCGCGGCCGAGATAAGTTTCGACCAGCGTGCCGGCGATACGGGTCAACGAAGCGGCTTTCATGGTCAACGCGATCAGCGGCACGAGCCGAGTGAGGTTGGCGACGTCGGTCTCTTTGAACCCCCCAGACGCGTCGGTTGCCCACGATGAATAAACGCAATCCATGTCGCCGATGACCACTTCAGCGGCAAAACGGTTGGCGATCGCGAGGTATTCCGTCACACCGTCGACGAGAAGGTCTGTGAAAAGCGGGAACTCCACAGCCGTTGCAGTGCTCACGCGACGCCTGAGGAGCGTCTCACCGGAAACTTCCAGATTGTAAAACGGGCTGCGCTCCCAGAGGTTGACGCGCTGGTCACTGCGGCCGAATTCCGTAAGTGCGGTTCCTCGGGTTTGGCGCTTCCACGTGAATGCACGGCCTTGGTAAACCGGATGGAGTGTGTCGATGACAATATTCGCCCGCGCCAGCTCCACGTCGAGCGCCAAAAGCCGCTCGCAAAAACCGGTCAGCGTTGCGCTTTCATCCAGTCCGGCGAGTCCAGCCTCGGTGATCCATGCGGCGAGCTGGGAAAATTGATTCCGTTCCATATGCCCTCCCATATAACAGAAAGCGCCGAATGAATCTGCATCAATGGCACCGTGAGTAACGATCGTTTTCCATTGAAAACTAATTGACCCTGCCCGCCTCGGGTGCTAAGACGGGCGACGAAATCTTCTGCCAATCTTTCGCAGATAGGAGATCCCATGGCAAAATTGGTATTGGCGGCCGGCGTGCCGCATCCGCCTCGCCTGGTTTTTGAGATGCAGCAAGCGCCGGGAAAAACTAGAGGCGAAGCGTTGATGAAGCAGGTGCGCGAGCAAGTCGAGAAAGCCGAGCCTGACTTGATCATCGAGGTCGACAGCGATCATTTCGTAAACTTTTTCTACAACAATCTGCCGTCTTTTTGCGTCGGCATGGCCGAAGAAGCTCAAGGGCCGCAAGAAACCTGGTGTCCGATGCCGCGCTACACCGTGCGCGGCCATGTGCCGCTCGCCAAGGCGTTGTTCAAATACGGCGTCGGTGAAAAATTCGATCTCGCCGCGGCGCACGAGCTGCGTTTGGATCATTCGTTGGTCGTGCCGCTGCACTTTCTCAATCCCGATATGCGGCTGCCCGTGGTGCCGATCTACACCAACGGTTTCGCCTCGCCGTTGCCATTGGCGACTCGTTGTTTGGCTTTGGGCCGCATGGTGCGCCGTTTCATCGACGCATGGGAAGGTAAAGAGCGCATCGCGCTGATCGCCAGCGGCTGCTTCGCCATGGACGTCGGCGGACCGCTGCGCGGTTGGATCGACAACGAGTGGGCGGAAACGATTTCCCGGCTCATGTCGCGCGGCCAATATCCGACGCTGGCGCGGCGCGCCACCGAAGAACGCATCAACGCCGCCGGCAACAACAGCGGTGAGCTGCTCAACTGGATCACCGTCGCCGGCGCTGTGGGCAAAACTAAGCCGCTGTTTTTGCAGCCCGATGAAGGCAACGGCTACGCCGTTTGGAAATTCGAATAGAGCCAGGGAAAAGAAATTTTAGCCGCAAAGAACGCAAAGTACGCAAAAATTGAGGAATGTGATGAGTGTCTATCAGGTCAACAAGCTGCTTTATCTCACCGACAGTGATCCGGCTTTTCGCAAACGGATTACGGAAGCACCCGAAGCGGTGCTCGCGGAGTTCCGGTTGACCGATGACGAGCGCGCTGCGCTGACTGCGGGCGCAGTGGGCAAACTCTATCAGATGGGCGTGCATACATTTCTGCTCAACCATCTCTACCGCTACGAGCTGTTCGGCGTGAACCGCGACAATTATCTGACCCGGATTCGTGAAGGCATGCCCTATGACCCGCGATTTGAGCAGGGCAATATGCCGGTGCAGCGGTTTATCAAGTGAGGAATGTTGCCGGCTTTGCTAAAGTTGTCTGATCAATATTCAGGACGCAAATGAAATTTCTTGCGATTAGGCTGCGGGCGAGCATGCCGTTCTTAACGTCGATGACGTTGCTTGGTCTGCTGACGTTGTTTGCTGAGATTTCTTCAGCGCAGTCCAATTGGCAGGCGGAGTGGGATAAGACGTTGCGTTCTGCCGAGTCCGAGGGGCAGGTAACGCTTTATGGTTGCTGCTACGAATATGACCGCGTGCTCGACGGCTTCAGGAGAAAGTATCCCAAGATCAAAGCCGCGACGGTTCACGCCTCTGGTAATCAGCTCTCGACGCGCATACTCGCCGAACGGCGCGGTGAAAAATATCTTGCCGATGTCGTCAGTTCCGGCGCCAACACGTTACACGACGCGCTCTACAAGGCGCAGGTGCTCGAGCCGATCAAGCCGGCGTTGATGCTGCCGGAAGTACTGGACGCAACGAAATGGTATGAGGGCGAGCACCGCTATATCGATCCTGAGAAGCGCTACATCTTCGCCTTCGTCGCCAACTCCCAGTCGGGCCAAATAATCCACAATACCAAGCAGGCAAATCGCTCGGAATTCAAATCGTTCTGGGATCTCTTCAATCCGAAGTGGAAAGGCAAAATCGCGTCCCTCGATCCAACCAGTTTTGGCATGGGCGCGACGCTGCAATTTTTCTACTATAATCCCGAGCTCGGTGCGCCGTTCCTCAAGAAGCTCTACGGCGAGATGCAGATTGTCGTGAGCCGCGATCCGCGTCAGATGGTCGACTGGCTTTCAACCGGAAAATTGCCGCTGTGTATTCGCTGCAACGCCGGCGGCGAGGTCGAAAAAGCGATCCAGCAAAAACTGCCGCTGGGGTATCTCGACACGGACAATTGGAAGGAAGGCGGCAGTTCGAGTGCCGCCGGCGGCACACTCGGCATACCCAATCGCGCGCCGCACCCCAACGCGGCGAAGATTCTCGTCAATTGGCTGCTGTCACGCGAAGGTCAGATGGCGCTACAAAAGCTCGGCCGTCCCGACGCGCATAACTCACGGCGCATCGATATTCCCAAAGACGACGTCGATCCATACAATCGTCTGGACGATGGGAAGAAGTATCTGGATCTGGCCAAGCCCGAGTACCAAGATTTGACGCCGATCTTCAAACTGGTCAAAGACGTGTTGCCACAGAAGTAGATATTTTGCTGGCACAGACAACAGACGAAATCTTCCCTAAGCCTGCTTTGCGGCACTTTTAGCGTTACTCTGTGGCACTGACGGATGGGAAGTTCCGGGCGATCTTTTCGCGCCAGTTCAGCTAGTACGCTGCACTGTACAAAGAGTCCTACCCAGGTTTCAGATGGCAGACACTACAAGTGATGGAAAATCTCATACTGGAGGCAGAGTGTCAGTGAGTTCCAACCCACCGAGCCGGCTCAAACGATTTGCGTAGCCGAAAAAGCATCAAAAAAATCAGCGACTACAAACTTGGTATCCGAATTGCACCATATATCTTCCAGGAACAACGCCTGGAGGGTCGAATTCGAAAGGAGGAAATCTATGTACATAAAAGGTCTTGGTGTTGCTATTTTCCTGGCGATTTCATTGTTAACTTCGAGCTCGTTTGCAGATAGCCGATCTATGGCCGAGTCGTTCGCGAGCATGGATACGTCAAGGCTACCTAACGGGACCATAGTCGTCATTAAAGAAGAGAAATCCGATTCCCCCGGATACGTGCACACGCAATACGCATTTGTTGATCAGTCCTGCGGGGCGATATTCGTTGATAAATACGGCCCGCCGGTTAATCCCGACGATAGGGAGTTGAAACAAGTTGAGCAGCGGATGTGCACGGAGATCGCGATGAACAGTCGCGACGGGGATTAATGGCTCAATCCTGACCCTCCAGGGTTGGTTCCTTAAGCAGAGAGTAGCGTACGGCGCTTACGAAACAGCTTGTTCGGGTAGAAGTCAGTCCCGATTATTCTTATAGCCCAGCGCGGCTGGAGTGGCCGTCGCAATAATAATATTGGATTCATCGCTTCGATTCTGAATTCACCTCAAAGCCGTATAGCTTCGCCGTATTGTCGCAGAGAATTTTTTGCTTATCGGCGGCGTCGACCGTTTGGAAATCGGCGGCGATCTTTTCCCGCGACTTGGGCCAGAACGTCGCGCTGTGAGGGAAGTCCGAAGACCAAAGAATATTGTCCACGCCGATATCGTGGCGATGAGCGACGCCGAAGCCGTCGTCGATGAATGTGGCGTAGAGTTGGCGGCGAAAATATTCGCTCGGTTTGAGTTTTAGCTTGGTCGGAAACGGCGTGCCGCGAAAGCGGATGCCGGTGGCGCCGAAGCGTTCGTCGACGCGAAATAGAAAAAATGGCAGCCAGCCGCAGTTCAATTCCGCCGAGACAACTTTGAGGCCGGGAAATCGCTCGAGGACACCGGACAAGATCAACGTGGCGAACGTCGTCTCGACTTCGTGGGAATTGATCGCCTGGGCGACGGTGCGCTTTTTGGGGTTGGAATCCCAATCTACCCATTGAAAGCCGGCGAATTCGTGCAGGCTCAGCGGCATTTTAAGCTCCTGCGCTGCGGCCCAGAAAGGGTCGTAGCTTTCCGAGTGAAACGGCAGCTCCTCCGGCGGCGACGCCCAGATGATCGCTCCCGCCAATCCCTTCTTGGCGCAGTCCGCCAAATCTTCAGCGGCTTGCTTGGGATCGTATAGCGAAACAAGCCCCAAGCCCTTTAGCCGTTTCGGCGAATAAGCGCAGAACTCCGCGAGCCAGTCGTTATAGACTTGAAAGCAGGCGCGTTGAAAGCCGGCATCTTTGATCCAAAACATACGAAAACCGAGGGTCGTGTAAAGCACGTCGCCGGCGACGCCGTCCTGATCCATGTCTTTGAGCCGCTGCGCCGGATCCCAGCCGCCGCGGTGCGCGCCGGCGTAGGAGAAGCCTTCTAATAGTTTCTGCAATTCTTCGATGGACTTGTTGGCGCCAAAACCCAAGATTACGTTGTGCGGGTGGCGATCCTGTTCGATGAACCACCATGCGCCGGGTTGGCCGTCGTATCGGGTCTCCATATGCGGCGCGATGTCGCGATACTTCGCCGGCAAGCGTTCCTTCCAAAGGTTCAAAGGTTCACTGACATGAGAATCCGCGTCGAGCAATATTGTTTCTGCCATGAGTAATTCCTTTTAGGCGACTTATGGTTTACTGATTTCAGGCGATCGTTCTTTATTGATGGAGACTAGCTGAAGGCGCGCCGTGATGTCAAAGCAATGCGGCGTGAGATGACGACGAGGATTCTCGTAATTTGGCCGAGTGAATGACTTACCGTTTCTTGTAGACTTGCTCGATAAATCCTTCGCGAACCAGGCGATCGACGATGGAATTGTCGGCGAAGGTTTCGATCGCCAAGCCTTTCTTGCCCATTAACTCCAACGTGGCAGCGACCGCTTCCGGCTCGACGCGCGGGATGCGGTCGACGTATTTCGCCGCGTCGCTGTAAATCTCTTCGATCGCTCTGGCTTCTTTGAGCCGGCTGAAGTCAGCGATGGTTTTAGTCACGCGATTTTTCTGGCTCGGATCGCGCAGTGCGGCGACGCCTTCGATGTAGGCGCGCAGGATTTTTTCCAGGGTATCGGGCGAGCGGCGTTGGAATTCGCGCGCGACTACTAACTGCCCCATGGAATATTGAATGCCGGAGTCGGCGAGCTCGAGCAACATGCGATAGGGCGCGTCGGTGCGCAACGTGGCAAGCACGGCTGCGTCGATCTGGCGATGGCGAAAGGCCAGGCCGACTTCGAGGGTGCCGCCGAGTTGGCGGATGGTGACGGCATTTTCCAAGCCGACGCGGCGGAGTAAGATGCGCGTCAGATTGTCGGTGGTGGCGCCGAAGCGCGATACGCCGAAGGTTTTGCCGCGCAGTTCTTCGATCCGATTGTATTCAGGCTGCGCCCACAAGCGGAGATAGGGACGATTGGCCAGACTCGCCACCGAGACGATCGGCGCGCCGCCGAGCGCCGCGGCGATCACCGCGTTGGCGCCGGCGATGGCGCACTGAACGTCGCCGCCGATCAACGCCGGCACCATCACCGGGCTCGACGAGATGAAAACGAAACTGGGTTCGACACCGTATTTGCCGAAGGCGCCGATCTCTTTGGCCATCCACAAACCCACGGCGGTGGGACCTGTGGTGGAGTAGCCGATGGTGAGCTTGGCTTTTTCCGCGCTGTTAACGGAACCGACGAGAAACTGGAGAAGCAGCAAAGCGAGCGCTGCGCGGGCAGCGCATTGTGTCGGACGTATCATTTACGTTGCGGAGATTTCGATCACAACGGCATCTTGGGAAATTTCGCCAGCGCCGGATTCATATGATCCCACGGCTGGGCGCTCGCCGTGAAGATATCCATGTTCGGCGTATACTGGCTCGGATCGTCGAGACTGCCGGCGGTAATCAGCGCAAGGTCGGGCATTGCGCTGGCCTTTCCGAACAACCGCGCGCCGCACTCCGGGCAAAAGCCCCGGCTCAGGGTATTGCCACTATCCGCTTTGCTATCGTGATACTTAACTTTGCCCGTGATCGTTAACGCCGCTGCCGGCAGTCCGATGGCAGGATCATACGCGCCGCCACTCGCCTTTTGACAATCGCGACAGTGGCAATTGCCCATAAATATGGGATCGGCTTCGCACACGTAGCGCACCGCGCCGCACAAGCAGCCGCCGGAAAATTTTGTCGCCATGGCTCAATCCTCCTTTTTTTAAACACTAGCGAATCGCGGCTGCTAGCGCCAGTGCGGTGGGTAGGTGCGTTGGTAATTGGGCAGCGCTTCGATGCGCGCCGTCCAACGCGCGAGATTCGGATAATGTTGCGCCAATGGCAGCAGACCCAAATCGAACGGTTGTGCCGCGTCTTTCGAGGCGGCGCGCAAGAATAGCTGGATGATGGGAAATACGCCGATGTCGGCGGCGGTGATGCTTTCTCCAACTAACCAATCGTGACCGGCGAGACGCTCATTGAGCTGGGTAAATTCTTGGCGCACCGTTTGCGCGCCAAGTTGGATCTCGTCGACTTTGTCCAATCCTTTGCCAAAAAAAATCGGCCGGACGACTTTGTCGCTGGCGCTGACAAGATAGGCCTCGCATTCCGTTAGGAAGCGCCAGATCAGTCCAGTTTCCTCCGGAGTTTTGCCAAAGAGCTGCGGCTCGGGATATTTGCGGTCGAGATAACTCATGATCGCGAGCGACTCGTTGACGACGTAATCGCCGTCTTTGAGAGTCGGCACTTTGCCGCGCGGATTGAGTTGCAGATAGGCGCGAGTCTTATGCTCGCCTTTGGAGAATTCGAGTAACTTCGATTGGTACGCCAGACCTTTGACTTCGAGCGTGAGCATGACGCGCCACGCGAACGGACTGCCGCTGCCCCAATAGAGTTCGATCGCCATTAGTTCACCTCAATGATTTCTCCCTGAAATCTCCGCTACTGCTCGTCCAGTTCCGGATAGTGACGAAAGATGCCGTTGGTATTGAACGCCAAGCGGCGCGGCGACGCGAGATATTTTTTCAGTCGCGGCCGAGCGCCGACTTTGTCATGGAGCGCGACGACGCGCGGATAGTTCGCTTCCAGCTTTGTCATCGCCCTGGGAAAAGCGTAGCGCAATCCTTCGACCATTTGAAACAGCGACAGGTCGACGTAACAAATCTTCCTGCCGAATAGAAATACCGAGCCTTTCGGATTTTTTTGCAGGATTTTCTCATAATAGCTGAGAAATTTTGGGATGCGCAGCGACGTGAAATAGGACGCGCGCTTTTTCGCTTCGTCTTTTTGCTCTTCATAGTAAAGCGCATTGGCGATCGGATGGTGCACCAGGCTGACTTCCGCGACCCAATCGGTCACCGTGAGCTGCATCTGATGCGCCCAAATGCGGCTCGCTTGGTCTTTGGGGGCCAAGCCCAGGCGCGGGCCGAGATATTGTAAAATATTCGCCGTCTGGCCGATCATGAGCTTGCCCGCTTTGAGAAAAGGCGGCGCGAATGACGGATGCTCGACTGTAGGATCTTCGAGAACTTTGGTTATACCCGCGCGGCCGACGCTGGGATCGCGCGCGATGTCGACGTAGTCGGCGCCGGCGTCTTCGAGCGCGAGCCGGACGAATTCGCCGCGGCCTTGGATCGACGGTTGGTAGTAGAGTTCGTAGCGCATTGGGCTCTCCTTAATGGTCGATTATGGATGATGGAGGATTGAGGATGGTAAGAATTCGAGTTCGTTCAGTTGCGATCATCGATCCTCTATCCTCCATCCTCGACCTTGGTAATTTGTCCTGACGTAATCATCGCGCGTTAACCTTGTCGACGAAACCGCTATTCTCCAACGCCTTCAGATAGCTGTTATCGAAAATTCCTTTGACATCGACTTTGGGCAGCGGCGGCCCTTGGGCCTGCATGGCTTCGATGGTCGCGCGCGCGGAGGTTTCGTCGACGTACGGCACGCGCGGCAAGTCGGGTGCCATCTCTTCGTAAAACTTGATGAGGATCTCCGGATCGCGCTGGCGCGTGTATTTGGCGATGATTTTCATCGTCGCTTCCTTTTGCGATCGTACAAAGGCCAGGCCTTCCACATAGCCGCGCAGAAAACCGTCTGCAACGTCGCGTTTCTCGCGCATGAATTTTTTCGTCGTGCCGGTGATCGTGATCAGTTGGCGTATGCCGAGATCGCGGATGATGGAAAACTTTCTCAAGCCTTGCTTCTCCGCTGCGTAAGTATTGGGCGCCGTTAGGATTGTCGCCGATGCCTGTTTGCGCAGCACCGCGGCGGTGCGCTCCGGTTGGCCGGCGCTGCCGAATTGGACGAACTGGACTTCGTCCTTGCGCACGCCGACGGTTTCAAGCGCTTTGAGCATGTAGCCGTAGGTCGGGCTGGTCGGATCGATGGCGATGCGCTTACCGCGCAGCTCTTCGAGTTTGGTGATGCTCGGATCGGTGAGCAAGACGTAGTGCGCCACGGTGTTGTATTGGGTGGCGATGAAGATGCCGTCGCCGCCGCCGGAGACCAGCCGGATCAAACCCTCGGCGCCGCCTTGATAGAGTTGAATTTCGCCGGCGGTGAGCGCGGAGAGCATCACACGATTGCCCTGGATGTAAGCGAGCTTGGTATCGACGCCATGCTTGGCGAACAAGCCTTGATCGTGCGCCGCCCAGAGCGGCGCGAAGCTGCCGCTGATCGCCGAGTAGCCGACGGTGATGGACGGCAGTTTCTTGTCTTGCGCTGTTGCAAAAGATGCGAGGCCGAGGACTACGAGGCAAAGGGAAATCGATTTAAGAGGCATTATTCTACCGCTGACGACCACTTAACCGTTGAGGCGGTCGTCTATTTTAGAATCTTGCGCGCGAACTCGCCGGCCGGCTCGCGCCAGTTCTTGACCACGTCTTCGCCGTAAAAGCGGACTTTCTCGAACTCTTCGGGCGTGGTGACGTCTTTGGCAGCCGGCGTGTTGTAGCGCGCCAGCCATTTGGTGTCGACGTCGAAACGGCGGCTGCCTTGGGTCAGCGCGCGGCCGTAGAGTTCTTGGCCTTCTTTCCCAAGCAGCCAGTTGATGTAGACTCGGGTCGCGTTGGGATGCGGCGCATTCGCCATGACCGCCACGGTGCCGAAGCCATTGCTGCCGCCCATGCCTTCCTTGACCGACGTGAGCACTTTTATCGGCAGACCGCCTTTGATGTAGGGATCGACGAAGCGTTGCGAGAGCGCCAGCGCCACCGCGAGATTGCCCTTGGCCAGGCCCACCGCGAGCTGCTGTCCGTCGCGGTGGATGTAAAGATTTTGCTCAGCGAGCTTTTGTAAGTATTCCTTGCCTTTGGCGCGCATCAAATATCCCCACAGCCCCTGGCCGGCGCTCGGCACGCGCGGCTCGAACATGCCGATCTTGCCTTTCCATTTCGGCTGCAATAGATCGTCGTAGGAACTGATCTCGCCGGGCTTGACCAAATCGGAGTTGTAAAACGGCGGCACCGAGAAGTCGGCGGAGAATGAATAGATGAAGCGGTTGGTTTTGACGTTATCCTCCCACATGTGGCCGCCCCACCATTGCTTGGGATCGCGCACCTCGGCGAGGATCAACTGATCCATGAACGGCGCCAGCATGTTCTCGTTGCGCAGCGGCTCCAACGTGCCCGAGCCGCCATGCAGCACATCGAAATGTTTTACCCCGGCTTTGAATTCGGCGATCGCCCGCTGCGCATTCTGCGGTCCCGGCGCCGAGAGCAACTCCAGCTCGATGCCGAAGCGGCTCTCGAAGGTTTCCTTAAACTGTTTGCGCAGCACCGCGGTCGGCGGGCCGCCGGCGACGACTTTGCCTTCCTTCTTGGCGGCTTCGATTATTTTTTTCCAATCTTCCGGCGCGTCGGCTGACAGGGCGGCGCCATGAAAGAGCGCGAGCAAAAGCGCGCCGAGCAATAGCATCTGGTTAATCCACAACCAATGAATCATGCGAAATCTCCCTGACGATGTCGAGTCCCATCTACGCTGCATTCCATAGCGCAGAAAAGCCAGCGAAGTCAAAGAAAGTAAACGAATTTGCTAGCTCGCTTGGCGCATCCTCCGCAGCGACGTAGACAATTGCGCTCGACTGCGGTAGGAGGCAGTGAAGAATTGGAATATTTCATCGAGGTAGGGAAATGAAAACTCTTCTGACTGCGTTGTTTCTTATCGGCATGGCGCTTGAATCGAGCTTCGCGCAGGCGCCGTTTTTCCAGGACAAAACCATTACCGTGGTTCTCGGCGGGCCGCCGGCGGGGTCGGCGGATTTGCGCACGCGCGCAGTGGTTAATATTCTGCGCAAACATATTCCCGGCAATCCAACCATTGTAATTCAGCATATGGGTGGCGGCGGCGGCCGGCAGGCGGCCAATCACGTCTATAAAGTTGCCAAGCCCGACGGCCTCATCATCGGCAGCATGGGCGCCGCGCTGGTGACCAACGCGGTACTCGGCGAGCCGGGGGTGCAGTACGACATCGACAAGTTGATTTATCTCGGCACGCCGGACAGCCTGCAGCATTATTTGTTCATCACCCACAGAGACGCGGGCTTGTCCAACTTGGAAAAATTGCGCGGCGCGGCCAACGTACGTATCGCCAGCCAATCGGTGGGTCATCCGATCTACATCACGGGTAGGGTGTTCGCGTATATGCTGGGAATGAAAGAGCCGCGATTTGTCGTCGGCTTTACCGGCCCCGAGATCGATGTTGCCATCGCTCAGCGCGAGGCCGATGGTCGGGTTACCACTGGCGACTCGCTGATCCGGCGCAATCGCGAATGGTTGGACAAGGGATTGGTGGATATTCACTCCAGCATCGAGATTCCCAAGGGCGAGCGCCATCCGCGTTTCGCCCAGGTTCCCGAACTCGAGACCTTCGCCAAAACCGATCGAGAGCGAAAAATGGTGGAGATGTTTCGTGCCTTCCGCATCGCCGGACAAAACTTTTTCCTGCCGCCGGGCGTGCCGAAAGAGCGCGTCCAGATGCTCACGGAAGCGATGCGCAAGACTTTGAGCGACCCCGAATTCATGAAAGAATACCAAAAACTTTCCGGCGAGACGCCGTCGCCGCTGGCGGCCGAAGCGTTGGAAAAAGTCGTTCGCGAACTGCCACGGGATGCCAATGTCGTCGAGCTGTTCAACAAACTCGCCGGCGCCGAGCCGTTGCCGGCGCGATGAGGAGTGACGCAGCGTACAGAAATAATGCCGCGAGGTTTTCGACTTTTCGCCGAGGGCGTTTTCAATACGAAAACTTTTGCGAGAGCTCGGGGGAAATGTTATAAGGTCGCCACGATAGCGGGATTGGGGGTGATTCAAGGCGAATTCGGTTGTGCTATGCAGCAGACTGGCTGTGTGTGTTGTCACCATGGCGAAGATTTTTAAATGAATGCCCGCTGGCCGTTATTGACTGACGGTGGTTGGCGGGATCGATCGGCTGAAAATCGTCTAACTGCTGACTGAGCAGTCCAATGAGGAGGAAACAGTCGTGGATAGAATCGAAATGTTAAAAAACGATTTCTCGAGGGGTTTGATCTCGCGCCGGGAGTTCTTGCACAAGGCGATATTGTGGACGGGTAGCGTGGCAGTGGCGTCGTCATTGCTCGATTCGCTGAGTCCAACCGCTGTCCATGCCGCCAATCAAGTGGAACCGAACGACCCGGCGCTGATATCGACGGACGTCAAATATGCCGCGGCCGACGGTGTGTCAATTAACGCCTATGTTACCCGGCCGAAGGGAGACGGCAGACGGCCGGCAGTAATCGTGGTCAGCGACAACTGGGCGCTTGACGACCATAATCGAGACGTCGGCCGGAGGTTGGCTAAGGCAGGTTACGTTGCGATAGTGCCGGATGTGGTTTCGCGATTTGGCGGTACTAGCTCATTCTCGAGCCGAGAAGAGGTCGTGAAAGCGATTGCGAAACTCAGCGACGACAACGTGATGAATGACTTGATGGGTGCGCAAAACTATATCAAGGGTCAAAGTTTCGTCCAGGCCAATAAAATTGGCGTTATCGGCTTTTGTTGGGGCGGCGGTAAAACTTTTCTTTTCACGACCCAGAGCAAAGACTTGGCGGCAACGGTTATATTCTACGGGCCGATCCCAAAGGATCTCGATGCGGTCAAAAACATTACCGGACCGGTCTTGGGCAACTATGGCGAGCTGGATAAGCCCATTTCCTCGCAGGTGCCAAGGCTCGCGGAGGAGATGAAGAAAAACGGCAAGTCCTATGACTATAAGATTTACCCCGACGCACCGCACGCGTTTTACAGTGATGTCCGGGAGGACCGGTACCGTCCAGAGGCGGCGAAGGATGCTTGGGGCCGGACGTTAGAGTTCTTCAAGAAGCATTTGCAAGGCTAGCATCGGGGAGTACCAAGATGGTTACGCGCCGGGAGTTTTTACAAACAAGCGTGCTCGTTACCGGGGGACTAGCGGTGGGGAAGTTGCTGGTTGACCCAGTGATGCCGGTAACTTCACATGCGGCCCAGGTGGATCCCAACGATCCAGGATTGACATCATCAGAGATCAACTTTGCATCCACCGATGGTGCCGCACTCGGTGGTTATCTCACCCGTCCCAAAGGGGACGTTGCGCGCCCCGCCGTAGTGGTCATTCATGGCAGGGAAGGGATCAATGACCAAATTCGGGACGTGGCGCGAAGGCTTGCCAAAGCCGGTTACGTAGCGCTCGCGCCTGACCTTTTGTCGCGCCCAGGTGGAACGAGTTCGCTTGCAAAATCTGAAGCTGCGATCGCGGGTGATCGTAGATTAGATGATGAAACGATCACCAAAAGTCTCACTGGTGGAATAGATTATTTAAAAGGCCAAAGTTTTGTCGGCGCTAGCAAGATTGGGGTGGTCGGTTTCTGTTGGGGCGGTGGTAAAGCTTTACTCTTTACAACCCGGAGCAAAGACTTGGCCGCGTCTGTAATCTACTACGGCAGCAATCCACAGAACCTCGAAGATGTGAAAAACATCACGGCGCCCGTCCTGGGTCAGTACGGTGGGGCTGATGAGCGCATTACATCGGCTGTGCCGCAACTCGAAGCGGCGATGAAAAAATACGGCAAGTCTTTCGAGTACAAGATCTATCCCGGCGCGCCGCATAGTTTCAATTCGGACACGAGCCCACAGAATTATCCGGGAAGAGGCGGCGAAAGAGGCATGGGGCCGGACGTTAGAATTTTTTAAGAAGCATCTGCAGAGTTAAAAGCCGACACGAGACCGGCGCTGCCTGGCACAAGGCAGCGCCGGCGAGGTCCTTCCGTTGTCGGAAACCCCTCATCTAGGCTTTCAAAGTTTTATTGAAGTGATCGATGGTGCGTTGCCAGGCAAGTTTGGCGGCGTCTTCGTTGTACCGAGGCGTGGTATCGTTGTGAAAGCCGTGAAAGGTCTTGGGATAAATATACCCTTCATACTTAATGCCATTGGCCTTCAATGCGGCTTCGTAAGCGGGCCAAGTGCCGGTGGTATTTGCATCATTCTCCAGATCAGCAAAATGCGCTAGCACCGCGGCCTTGATCTTCGGTACGTCGGCAGCCGCGGGCGCTCTCCCGTAAAACGGCGCTGCAGCCGCGAGTTGCGGCATACGGACCGCCAGCAGGTTTACCTTAGCACCGCCATTGCAAAATCCCACGGCGCCAAGTTTGCCGGTCGACTGTGGATGCTTGAGCAAAAACTCCGCCGCGGCGATGCAGTCTTCGACGTATTTCCCGTCATCGAGGCTCCTAAATAGCTTAGCCGCTTTCTCATCCACTTCAGCGCTATCACCAGTCGGATAACCACCCAGTGGCCAAAGGGCATCGGCTCCAAAGGCCATAAAGCCAACCACGGCCAAACGCCGCACTACGTCTTCAATATAAGGATTCAGTCCGCGGTTTTCATGTATCACTAATACGACTGGAAACTTATCACCGCTGGCCGGCCGTGCGAGCAGTCCGCGCATCTTGCCATCGGTCGCGTTGCCCTTTGGTGACTGATAAAAGGCGTACTCGGTTCTAATTCGCTTATCGTCTTTGGGTACCTGCTGCGCCCACGCGTAGTTGGGCCGGAGCATCTCCCACAAACCCAAAGCGGTCATACCGCCTACGGCGAACTTGGCGGCGCCTTCCAAGAACTCGCGCCGGTTGATAGCGCCGTGGATGTATCTGTGGAATAGACCAAGCAGTTGCGGGTCGAAATCACTCGCTTTCTTTCTGTCCATGGGTTGAAATCCTCCTAGATTTTAAGAGTCTTAGGAACGTCGTCGTACGAATTCGCAGAGCAAATTACCCCAATAATAGGTTTAGTCAATACACCTTATTGGGTATTCATATGGGTACCTATTGGGGGGTGCTCACTATGGTTGAGCCGAGGATTAAATTGGCTATTGTAGAGTCTATGGCTAAGGAACCTCTGCGTGGGCGGCCATCGGATGAGGATACGATCCGCCGCCCTCTGCTTGAACTTCACGACGCGCTGGTGCACTTGCACAAAGTTCTGCTCGATTCCGAAAAAGCGGTTTATGAATCGACCGTTGGGCCGATCCATTCACCGAACCATTTTTTCCAACTACTTACCGGCGATCCGTGGTTCGCGTGGCTCCGGTCGATCTCACAGTTGATCGTCGCTATCGATGAAACTCTTGATGCGAAAGAGGAACTGACGTCCCAGAGCGTCGATGCAGTCATGAGTCAATCGGTGTTTCTCTTGCTGCCGGCGGAGAGCGGTGGAGAGTTTGGCGAACGTTACGTCGCCGCCTTGCAGCGCGACCCACGCGTGGTGCTCGCGCACGCGCAGGTAGCTAAGCGGATCGGCACGGGGAGAGCGACGACTTAAAGGCTAAAGATCGAGTAGCTTGATCAGCTCGCTCACATTCGCCGCACCGGCGACCTGCCACCAGCGGTCGAGGGTCGTGCGGCAGCGGTCCTTGCCTAGGACGGGTTCGGCAAGAGCGAAAAACTTCTCTTCGATGTGCGAGTCTTGCATCGGATTGTCGGGATGGCCTAGCGGATTTATCACTTCAACCTTGTGCTGGTCACCATTCGCCGAAGTGGCGACGACTCTGAGAATTGTTTTTTCTCGCGACAACGTTTCGATCTCGTCATCGACGATGACTTTGATCATGTTCATCAGTGGTCGTAGCGTCGGGTCGAGAACCGCAGTGTCGTTGAACGAAGCGACGCGCAGCTGCCCGTCCACCAGCGTCCTGGCGAAGATGTACGGCAGGCTGTGGTCCGCGGTCTCGCGCGTTTTTGGATCCCACTTTTCCGGTTCGCTGCCGATCTCGAACCAGGTGAATTTGGAAGTGAGCACGTCGATTTGCCGTAAGTCTTTCGGGTCGACTTGCGCGCGCAATTCCAGCGCCGCCCATACGGCCGGTTGGCCGTTGGTTTCGATGGGCCAAAACTTGAGCTGAACCCGCGGCGTTAAATATGCACCGCCGCGATTGGGAAACGGTGCTAACTCGAACGGGCCGGTGACTTTTTCCCACAAACCATTTCGACCTTCGAACGCGTTGCCGGGTCCGCTCATCCCTTCGGCGGCGAGCAAGGCGGCGAACAAGCCGTCGCGCGCGGCATAAGCCGTGGCGACGTTTTTCCATGGCGTCAGTTCGCCGGATCGGGTGACGCGCAACGGCAGATTGGCGGTAGCGGCAATGCCGACGGCATGCGCCGTGGCATCGGCGCCGAGGCGCAACAGATTACAAACGCCGGCGGCGGTGGCGATGCCGATGGCGTAACCTTGATCCCAGCCTTGCCGGCTGAGCTTGGCGGCGTCGCTCAGGCGCGCGAAAATCTCATAGACCACGATCATGCTGGCGAGAAAATGCTTGCCGTCCACTTTCATCGCGCCGGCCAGAGCGAGCAGCGCGCCGAGACAATCGCTCGGATGTCCACCGGGATAGCGGTCGTTGAAATCGAGATTGCGAATCATCGCGGAGTTGATGAACGTCGCCGCTTCGGCGGGCAATTGGTCGCCAAAACACAAAACGCGCCCTGGATATTTTCCCGCCGTCTGCCCGCTCGCGAGCCGCCGGCCGATTTGCACCGGCTCGCTGTCGTGAGCGCCCAGCGCGCAACTGAGCGAATCGATGAGCCGTTGCGTGGCGGCGTGAATCGTGTCCGGGGTTAAGTCTTCAAACTTCGCGGTCGCGGCGTATTCGGTGATCTGGTTGGTGATGCTGTCCATAGGTTTAGCTACGTTAACAAATTTCCTTTCCGAAGTCCGTCGTTCCCGCATGCTTTAAGCGGGAATCCAGGCGAGTCCGGATGGACCCCCGATAAAAACATTCGGGGGTGACGTCTTTGGGACAATTCGCATCGCGTCATTCTGATACCCGCAGCTTACTGCGGGGTAGCTCAATCTTCAAATCTTCCCAGCCACTCGTGGATGATCTCGACGATCTGTCGCGTGTGGCGGTTGTAAAAATGATTGGCGCCTTCGACGAAACGATATTCCGACTGGCCGCCGGCAGCAGCGACGATTTCTTGAGCGTACTCGTGAAAAAACGGCGGCTCGGCGCCGCCGGCGACGGCGAGCAGCGGGCAGCCGATGTTCTTGGCGTGCGGCCGGCAGTCGTTGCGATCGTCCTTGCCGTACTTGTCTAAATGCGTCCGTGCGGTGAAGATGCCCGGTGTCGCGCCGACGTTGACCGACATCAACTCTTCACCCTTGCCGGCGTTGACCAGTTCTTCGGCTTGTTCGATCAGCTCGCGAAATCTCGGCTGGCGCACGACACGTTCCGAATAGAATTGTTTCGGCGCCGAGCACGAGACGATGCCGATGACATCGCTGCGCTGCTGTGTACCTTGATAGATGATCGACTTGATGGCGCCGAGGCTGTGGCCGATTAAAATGAAGCGTCGATAGTGATGCCGCTTGAGAAAGTCGATGGCGCCGTCGAGATCGGCGACGCAGTCGTCCAAACTTTCGTAAGCCGAGCCACCGAACTTGGTCAAATTCCCTCCGCGCGAAATCCAATCATGCCCGCGCGTGTTGATGACAAAGCAATGATGGCCGCGTTCGCTAAGTTCTTGGCCGAAGTTAAACAACGGCGGCAAGTAAAAATTCATCGCCACGCCGTGGACGAAGATCAGCGCAATGTCCGATTTCTTGTCCGGCGGCGTCAGCAGCGCGCCGTGGAGGCGCTCGTTGTCGGCGGTTTTGAAGATGAGGATTTGGGTTTGGTAAGCCATAAATAATTCTAGCGATTCTATGATATGGTCGCTTGCGACTGTCAAGGTGATGGACGTTAGTGGGACGAAATTCTTGGCAGTAAGTTATCTTACTTCATTATAGAAGGAGCCAGCGAGCAGGGTGCCGACGATAGGAATCTTGTGGATAAATTATTGCCTTGTTTTGAACCGAACCCGGAGGTCATGATGGGAAATCGAGCATTCGGTGCATTTGTCATTTTAGGCTCGTTGTTCCTGGGAGCGCCATGTGTCTGGGGGTGCAGTTGCGTGGGACCTCGTGGTCGCGAGATTCTCACCGCCCATGCTGCGGTGTTTACCGGGAAGGCAACCAGGGTTGAGTATCTTGAACCGGACCGCACGGACGTCGAACCACCCATCGTCGTGACCTTCGAAGTCTACCAGGCGTGGAAGGGGCCGGTTCGACGGACGGCGGTCCTTCGTACGATCTACAACAAGTGGAGTTGCAACGGCTACTACTTCAAGGAAGGAAGGGAATATCTGGTGGCGGCCGCCCGTGTTACTGACGACGCTGTAAGAGAGGCGAGTTACGACATCGGAGCTGTGTCGTTGTGCGGCGGTACGCGAGAGCTTTCGGGTGCCAAGGAAGACCTAGTAGACCTAGGTATCGGCAAGAAACTCAGGTGAGGAACGGGAATGACGGCCCAGCCGCCGAATGAATCTGACGAAGCTTGCCCGAGCGAAGGGGTACGGGTTCGAGGACTATTCGTCTCGTTAAACAAAGCACAATTCGGAAAATATCGCGGTCTGCGCGCGGCGTGGCGGAGCAGTCGATCCATTGTTTAGTTCTGTTTCGATTTAGATTATCTACTGAATGACTCCTTTCACTTACCAGGAATCCGACGTACACCGGCGTTACGACGTCGGCCGCGCGCTTGCGTCTGACGCGACCGATGCATTGATGGCATTCCTCCGAGTTCATGTCGCGCAACCGGTCACTCTCATAGTTGATCTTGGTTCTGGCACTGGCCGATTCTCGACGGCTTTGTCGGAGGCGTTTGCAGCGCAAGTGCTCGGGGTCGAACCGGCGACTAACATGCGTGCGACTGCTGAAGCCAAACCCCATCCGCCAACTGTCCGCTTCATTCCAGGCCGAGCTGAAAGCATACCGCTAGACGACAGTATGGCAGACCTCGTGTTCATGTCTCAGGTTTTGCACCACCTTGTGGATGCTCCGAAAGCGCTCCGAGAGATTCGCAGGGTTCTGAAGACTGAATGGGAATTTGTGCGTCCGGCAAGCTACGCGGGAGAATCTCGATTGCTACATTTACCAACGATTTTTTCCCGCTGCTCGTGCTGTCGATGAGCGGCGGCTGCCTACCCGCGACAAGCTAGTTAGCCTGGCAAAATCATCGTCAATTCCGTACCGTCGCGATCGAAACTCTCGGTTATGAGATTGCTCCGACGGCCGCTGAGTACGTCGAGAAGATTGCGCTGCGGACCTACTCCGATTTGGAATGCATAGACGATGGTTCATTTCACGAAGGCCTCAAGGCCTTCCGCGAATACTGTTCCTCGCACCCTGATCTGCCGAAGCTCGCCGAGAATGACGTGTTCATCTTCGCAAGAGTATAGATATTACCTGCCAAGTAACCTGACTGCTCCCGGCAATTCCAAATCAGTTTGTGAATTGCTTAAGCCAGTCGGCGATGATCTCGACGACCTCTGATTCATGGTTGGTGTAGAAATGATTTGCGCCGGGAACGATTTTGTAACTCGCGCTGGCGCCGCCGGCTTCAGCGATCTCTTTGGCATAGCGCGGAAAAAACGGATGCTCGGCGCCGCCGGCGACGGCCATATGCGGACAGCCTAGGCGGCCTGCATGCCGGCGCACGTCGTTAATTTCGTGGCGGCCGTATTTGTTGACGTAAGTGCGCGCGGTGAAAATTCCCATGGCGCCGCTGGTCCATGCCCAGAGGAATTCCTCGCCTTTATCTTGCGCTACCAGTTCCTCGGCTTTCGCCATCAATTGTTCGAATTCTGGCTGTTCTTCGGCGCGCGCGGAGTAGAACTGTCTCGGACAGGAACAGGAGATGACGCCGATGACATCGTTGCGTTGGCGGTTGCCTTGATAGAGTAATGACTTAACGCAACCGAGGCTGTGGCCGACTAAAATGAAGCGCCGGTAGCCTTGCGCGCTCAGGCACTCCAACGCGCCGTCGAAATCCTTGGTGCTGTCCTCAAAGGTTTCATAGGCGGCGCCGCCGAATTTCGTCAGATTGCCTGCGCGCGAAATCCAATCATGACCGCGCGTGTTGATGACGAAGCAGTGATGCCCGCGTTCAGCCAGCGCCTGTCCGAACGTCGCCAACGGCGGCAAATAAAAATTCATCGCCACGCCATGCACGAGCAAAAGCGCGAGATCAGATTTCTGCTCGCGCGGCGTGAACAGCAGGCCGTGCAAAGTTTCTCTGTCGCTGGTTTTGAAACTTAGCAGTTGGGTTTCGATGTCCATGTGTTTTCAAGTGTTAGAAATTAGGGCTACTTCGCGCCGTATTCTGCGTGGAGCTTTTCAAAAAAGCCGCTGTCTTCGAAGCTCAGTTTTTTATCGAATACACCTTCGAAGTTGCCGAACTCAAATCACAGCGGTGGAATTTGCCGGAATATAGCTGCAATCGATTGATCCAAGCAACTTGAAAACACGCAGCCTGAATACAGGCTTGCGCAGTGTGACGGATGGTCGAAAAGCAAGGCGAGTCTATTCTTGACTTTCTTAGTTGAATTACTTAGTTTAAGCCTTCAAATAGGGGTGTGACATGAAAGTCGGCTCGAAGGCGTACTACGGCTTCCTCGCGTTAGTTGAATTGGCGAACAATTATAAAATTCGCCGTACGACGCAGGTCAAAGAGATCGCCAAAGACCAAGACATTCCTTCCGAATATCTCGGTCAGATCATGGTGCTGCTCAATCGCGCTGGCTTGGTGCACGGTTCGCGCGGTCCCGGCGGCGGTTACATTCTGGCGCGGCCCCCGGAGACGATCTCGGTCAAGGAAGTGATCGAGGTATTGGAAGGACCGTTTGTCAGCCTCGATGTCAGACCCAAAAAAAAGAACGGCAGTGGCGCGCTGGCGACCGAGCGCTTGATGCAGGCATGGGCAAAGGGAGTGGCGGCGATGGAAGCGGTTCTGGAGGACACGACGTTGGCCGATTTATGTAAGCCGGAACAGGAATCGTACATGTATTACATCTAATAACGCCGGCGAAAATTTTTTGCGGGAATAACTGACTAACTCAATCAACTTACTTCTAATTGAAATTCTTGACGCATGGCGATGAACTCAGCCACGCCCAGGAGGTGAACGATCATGGACAAGCAGACTTGGAAAGAAAAACTTGGCGATAAAATTCCCGCCGAGCTTGGCCGCGAGATCGATATCTTCGAGCAGCAGATGCAGCTGCGCCGGCAGGGAAAGATCGACGAGAAAGTTTTCGCCGAGACGCGCCTGCGCCGCGGTATCTACGGCCAGCGCTACGACAACGGCCAGCGCCACGACGGCCAGCGTGTGCAAAAACTGAATCTCGGCGGCGACGCGTTTAAAGGGCCGGATACCTTGTGGGGCGCGCCGGGGATGATGCGCATCAAGATTCCGTTCGGCGGCGTGACCCCGGCGCAGTTGGAAACGCTCGCCGATCTGTCGGAAGAGTATGCCGACGGCGTGTCGCATGTGACGACGCGGCAGGATTTTCAGTTTCACTTCGTCCACATCGACGACACGCCCGATCTCATGCGCCGCCTCGCCGCGGTCGGCGTCACGACCCAGGAAGCCTGCGGTAACGTCGTGCGCAACGTCACCGCTTGCCCGCTGGCGGGTATCTGCCATGAAGAGACCTTCGACACGACGCCTTACGCCAAGGCTTGCGCGCGCTTTTTAATGGGCCATCCGGACACCCAGGACTTCGGACGTAAAGTGAAAGTCGCTTTTTCCGGTTGCGAGCAGAACCCTTGCGGCCTGGTGACCATGCACGACATGGGCGCCATCGCCAAGGTCCGAGTCGTTGATGGCAAGAAACAACGCGGCTTCGCGTTCTATGTCGGCGGTGGTTTGGGCTCAGTGCCCTACAAGGCGAAATTGTTCGATGAGTTTTTGCCTGAAGAAGAACTATTGCCGACCCTGCAGGCAATCTCGCGTGTGTTCGCTCGGCTCGGCGAGAAACGCAACCGGGCGCGGGCGCGGATTAAATTTCTGATCGCGCAGCTCGGCGTCGACGAATTCAAAAAGCTGGTGGCGGCAGAACGACAGAAGCTTACCTTCGATTCGCGTTGGACGGATTATCTCCGCGCAGTCGATCAATGGACCGAGCTGCCGCTCAAACCTGGGATCAATCTCAACGGCCATCAGCGGCCCGAAGGATTTGACGCCTGGCATGCGACCAACGTTTACAAACAAAGACAACCGGGTTACGTCGCGGCGACGGTGACGCTGCCGCTGGGCGACGCCAGCGCCGATCAGCTGCGCGCGCTTGCCGACATCGCGCGGCGTTTCGTCAATGACACGCTACGGACGACGGTGGAGCAAAATATTTTATTTCGCTGGGTGAGCGAAGCGGATTTGCCGGCGTTTTACCAGGCGATCAAAGCCATCGGCTTGGGCGCGGCGGACGCGGCGACCATTGTCGACGTAACCGCTTGCCCCGGCACGGATACTTGCAAACTCGGCATCGCCTCGTCGCGCGGCCTGGCACGCGAGCTGCGCTACCGTCTGGGTGAAAAAAGTTTGCAGTTGGACGAAGCGGTGAAAAGTCTCCGCATCAAAGTCAGCGGCTGTTTTAACTCCTGCGGCCAGCATCACATCGCCGACATCGGCTTTTACGGTATCAACCGCAACGTCAAAGGTTTTCAGGTGCCGCATTTCCAAGTCATCCTCGGCGGCAAGTTCCACGACAACGGCGGCGAGTACGGCGTGGCGATCGGCGCCGTGCCGTCCAAGCGAATCCCCGAAGCGGTGATGACAATTACGGAATATTATGTGCGTCAACGACTGAAGGACGAACGGTTTCAAGAGTTCGTCGCGCGGGTCGGGAAAAAGGCGGTAAAAGATTTGCTCGAAGATCTGACCAAGATTCCCGCCCATGAAGTGGATCGGACTTTCTACAGCGACTGGGGCGATCCGCGGGAGTTTACGCTCGCGGACATGGGTGTCGGCGAGTGCGCCGGCGAGGTGGTGAGCCAATCTGAGTTCACGCTAGCGGCGAGCGAGCGGGAGCTGTTCGAAGCCCAACTGCTGCTTGATTCCGGCTATGCCCAGCACGCGGTGAAGGCGGCTTATGCCTCGATGGTGCGCGCCGCGCAAGGTTTGGTGAAGGATCAAAACCCGGCGATTTCAGAAAATGACGATCAGATCATTGCCGAGTTCACCCAACGCTTCTACGACACGCAGCTTTTCTGGGACAAGTACGCCGGCGGAAAATTCGCCGAATATTTATTCAAAGCCAAGGAGTTTATCGGCGCCGGCAAAACGGCGGACGCTGACCGCGCCGTGCAGCTATTGCAGGAAGCGCAGTTGTTCATCGATGCGGCGCATGATTGCCACAATAAAGTGCGCGGCGGCGTGGTCAGCGCGCCGATCGCACCTACGGCACAGCCGGGCGCGTAATGAATTCTGGGCAGGAGGCGCAGATGAAGAAAATTTCCCCTAACCCTCTTTCATAAAGAACTCAGTCATTTCTTTCCCCCTTTGAAAAACGGGGATGAAGGGGGATTTTCTTAACGAATGCAATGGATGCGGATTTCGATCCCAGCGACGATTTGGAGCGAACATGGAACTGCAAAAATTGAATGTGAAATTATTCGTCGAACAACCCAATGCGATTCCCCTGGCGGATTTCATTGAGATTTTTCACTCGTGGATTCAGGCTACCGATGGCGTCTATCACGACGTCGCCGACTACAGCCATATGCAAGCCGGGCCGGGCATCGTTTTGGTCGCTCACGACGCGCACATTAGCATCGACGAAAGCGGCGATCGGCGCGGCTTGCTTTTCAGTCAAAAAGCGCCGCTTGCCGGCTCGAACCAAGAGCGGCTGCGTGCCGTGCTGCGCGCGGCGCTGGAAAATTGCCGCAAGCTCGAAGCCGAACCGGCGCTCAGCGGCAAGCTGCGTTTTGCCGCGAACGAAGCGGTGATTTCGCTAAACGATCGGTTGCTCGGTGCCAATTCCGAAGAGTCGTTCTATGCGATCAAAGGCGATGTCGAAAGCGTTGCCACGCAGTTGTTCGGCGGCGCGCCGGTGCTCGTCGATCGTGACGCTGAATCGCGCCAGCGTTTTAACGTGCGGGTGAAAACCACGGCCGCCCTCGATATCGCCCAGGCGTTGGAAAATTTGTCGCGCAACTAACTGAGGATGATCATGACCTCGCTCAACGCACAAGAATCGGTCGATGGCGCGATCGCGCCAGATCTCGAGCCGGCTTCCGCCGAAACGATTTTGCGCTGGACGTTGGATAACTTTGCGCCGAAAGTTGCGCTGGCCTGTTCGTTTCAAGCCGAAGAGTCGGTGCTGATCGATATGATGCACGCGTTTGCGCGGCGCGGACTTTCGCATTTTCACATTGGATACCGGCCGGCTCAACCAGGAAACTTATGACTGCATGGACGCGATTCGCCGCCGTTACGGCGTCAGCGTGGAAGTGTTTTTCCCGGACACCATCAAAGTTCAGGACATGGTGCGGACGCACGGTCTCAATCTTTTCTACGACTCGGTCGAACAGCGAAAGCTGTGCTGTGCCGTGCGCAAAGTCGAGCCGCTGCAACGCGCACTGAAAGATTTAAGCGCCTGGATGACCGGGCTCAGACGCGACCAAGCGGTAACCCGCAACGACGTGGGCAAGGTCGAGATCGACGAAGATCACGGCGGCATCGTCAAGATCAATCCGCTGGCCGATTGGAGCCACGATCAAGTGTGGCAATACATTGGCGACCACAACGTGCCGTTCAATCGGCTGCACACTCAAGGTTATCCGAGCATCGGCTGCGCGCCGTGCACGCGCGCGGTCCAGCCTGGAGACGATCTGCGCGCCGGGCGCTGGTGGTGGGAAAATCCTGAAACCAAGGAATGCGGCCTCCATATTCACAGCGAAGCACCGGCAAACACGAGCATCGACTCAGGAAGTGAAAAGCAAGATGTCGGAATTTGAAATTTTGGCGCTGATTACATTTGTTGCCGCGGCAGTGACAGGTGCGGTGGGTTATGGCTTTTCATCACTCACGGTCCCGATCGCACTGCTTTTTTTTCCGAATAAGGTGCTCAACCCGGCGCTGGTTTGCGTTGCGATCGTGCTCAACGGTTACGTGCTTGCCCTCAACTGGCGCGATCTTCCGAAAGTCTGGAAGCGGGTAACGCCAGTGATATTGGCACTTGTACCCGGCATCGTCGTTGGCAGTTACGTTCTCGCGAATTGGAATCCTGACTGGCTGAAGTTGACGACTTATTTGATGCTGCTGCCGTTGATATTGCTCCAGGCAGGAGGAATCCGCAGACCGATACAGTCGGAGCGCGCGTTGGCTGTCCCGTTGGGTACGGGAGTGGGACTTCTCTATTCAGTAACGACAATTTCGGGGCCGCCATTGGCACTACTCTTCAATAACCAAGGATTGGTACAGGGGGAATTCCGAGCTGCCATGGCACTGATTCGTGTCGTCGAATCCGTATTGGCGGCAATAGCCTACTACTTCTTAGGAGTGTACAGCGCCGCAAGCAGCGAGCTGTTTTTCTGGATTTTACCTGGAGTCTTGCTCGGCGTGCCGTTGGGATCTTTCTTGATCAAGCGGATCAATTCGGAGACGTTTCGACGTTTTTGCATGAGCTATGATGCTTGGATCGTCGGCTTCGGCCTGTCAAGGGTTTTGATCGTACTGCAGCTGCTCGCTACGCCAATAGCTTACGGGGTTTGGCTCTCTGTTGGCGCCGTCGACGCATATCTTTTGTATGTGTACTTCAAACGGAGCCAAACGATCGCAGTTAATTCCGCAGGATGATGCGGAGAGCTTAGGCGATGTCATGATGTCACTGAACCAACTCCGAAACGACTTTCTGGCAAGATTCCCGATTGGCATTGGAGCGCAGCTGACAACGAAGGTGCGATTGCGCCAAATCACCGATCGTCGTCGCGCGACAGCGGCCGAGAGCGTCGTCGTGGAATTGCTCGCGCACGCAGAAGAGATCCCTTTGGAGACACTGGTAGCGCGCGTCGCCGAGGCTCTCTATCGCGAGGAACTTCGCGCCGGAGCGTGGGCGGTCGATGTCGGACTGTTCGGCAGAGGTTTGTTTGCCGCGGAAGCCCGACAGGTATTGGCGTCCGGTGATGGTGAATTATGGGAGATCGGCTGACACGGAACATTAAGAGCGACGTTATGCGATTTGGTAAAGTTTATCTCGTCGGCGCGGGACCGGGCGATCCGGGATTGATGACCGTGCGCGGTTTGCGACTGCTGCGCCATGCGCATGTCGTCGTTTATGACCAACTGGTCAATCCGGTGCTGCTCGAAGATGTTTCTGTTCATGCCGAGCGAATCTTCGTCGGCAAGAAAGCCGGTCACCATTGCATCGCCCAAAGCGAAATCAATTCGGTTTTAATCAACTACGCTCGGCGCGGCTTCGAAGTCGTGCGGTTGAAAGGCGGCGATCCGTTTGTCTTTGGCCGCGGCGGTGAGGAGGCGGAAGCGCTGGCCGACGCCGGCATTGCCTTCGAAATAGTTCCCGGCGTGAGTTCGGCGGTGGCCGTTCCGGCCTATGCGGGGATTCCACTCACGCATAGAAACTACGCGTCGTCGTTCGCGGTGGTCACGGGGCACGAAGCGGTCAAATCTAAGTCGTCAATCGATTGGGCCAAACTCGCAACTGCGGTCGATACGCTGGTCATTCTCATGGGACTGCATAATTTGCCCGCGATCGTCGCCAAGCTGGTCGCCCATGGCCGTGCGCCTGAAACTCCGGTGGCGGTTATCCACCGGGGCACCACCGAGCAGCAGCAAACCGTGATCGGGACGCTGGCGGACATCGTCGAGAAGAGCGCCGCGCTCAAGGCGCCGGCGCTGATCGTCGTCGGCGAGGTAGTGTGCTTGGCAAACAAGCTCGATTGGTTTGGATTGGATCGGGTTGAATTCGCAAAGGTCAAATCAACGCCATCGAATCATTTAGACGTGAGCTAGCATCCCGTGAACCCATCGAACTGCCCGCGTCGCGGGCTTTCGAACTTGGCAACGCTCGAGAGCGAGTCGATTCACATTCTGCGTGAAGTCGCCGCCGAGTGCCGCAATCCGGCGCTGCTGTTTTCCGGCGGCAAGGACTCGCTGGTGCTGCTGCGGCTGGCCGAGAAGGCGTTTCGACCGGCGCGCTTTCCGTTTCCTTTACTTGCACATCGACACCGAGCATAATTTCCCCGAAGTGATCGAGTTTCGCGACCGGCGGGCGGCAGAGTTGGGCGAGCGACTGATCGTCCGCTCGGTGGGCGACTCCATCGCCAGCGGGCGAGTCGTGCTGAAATCGCCCGACGAGAGCCGCAACGTGCACCAATCGGTGACCTTGCTCGACGCCATCGAAGAATTGCAGCTCGACGCTTGTATCGGCGGCGCGCGGCGCGACGAAGAGAAGGCGCGGGCCAAGGAACGAATTTTTTCCTTTCGCGATGAGTTTGGCCAATGGGACCCGAAGAACCAACGGCCAGAGCTCTGGGATCATTACAACACCCGAGTTCATCCCGGCGAAAATATCCGAGTCTTTCCGATCAGTAACTGGACCGAGCTGGATGTATGGCGCTACATCGCCAAGGAACGGCTCGACATTCCGGTGATTTATTTTGCCCATGAGCGTGCAGTGATTCGCCGTGCCGGCGGTTTGATGCCGATCAACGAATTGGTTCAGCCCAAAGCCGGCGAAAAAGTGGAATCGATTTCGGTGCGCTTCCGCACGGTGGGCGACATGACCTGCACCTGTCCGGTGCAGTCCACTGCGACGACTTTGGCGGCGATCATCGCTGAAACCGCCGCAACACGGATCACCGAGCGCGGCGCGACGCGCATGGACGATCAGACTTCGGATGCGTCGATGGAGCTGCGGAAAAAAGAGGGATACTTTTAGTCCTATCCGAAAAAACGACTTGAAAAGGCTGGTTCAAATCGTTCATGGCGTTCAAGCAGTTCAAGTCGTTTAAAGGAGAAAATTCGCTTGATTGAAAGAGTTGAATACGATCAGAGCGAGCTGTTGCGCTTCATCACCTGCGGCAGCGTCGACGACGGCAAGAGCACGTTGATCGGCCGGCTGCTGCACGATTCCAAGTCGCTCTTTGAAGATCAGTTGTTGGCGGTGGAGCGGACTTCGCGGCGGCGCGGCGTTGACGGCGTCGATCTGTCGTTGCTTACCGACGGTCTGCAGGCCGAGCGCGAACAGGGAATTACCATCGATGTTGCCTACCGGTACTTTCGCCACGCCGAAACGCAAGTTCATCATCGCCGACACGCCCGGTCACGAGCAGTATACGCGCAACATGGTGACCGGCGCTTCGACGGCAAATCTCGCGGTGATTCTCATGGACGCGCGCAAAGGCGTGCTCACCCAATCGCGCCGCCACGCTTATATCGCGAGCTTGCTGCGTATTCCGCACCTCGTGGTCGCGATTAATAAGATGGATCTGATGGATTACCGCCGTGAAGTGTTCGCCGACATCCGCGAAGCCTTCGCCGAGTTTGCCGCCGATTTGAACTTTCGCGACGTGATTTATATTCCGCTCTCTGCTTTGCAGGGTGATATGGTCGTCGAGCGTAGTGAGAACATGCCATGGTACGACGGGCCGCCGTTGTTGGAGCTGCTGGAAAACATCGAAATCGATCACGACGTCAAGCTTGAAGATTTCCGCTTCCCGGTCCAATGGGTGTGCCGTCCGGGCCGCGCCGAGTATCACGACTTCCGCGGTTATATGGGGCGCATCGAATCGGGCACGGTAACTGCCGGCGATGCCGTCACCGTGCTGCCGTCGGGGCGCTCTTCCCGGGTCAAACAGATTCTTACTTTCGACGGCGAGTTGGGACATGCGTTTGCGCCGCAATCGGTGACGCTCCTGTTGGAAGATGACATCGACATATCGCGCGGCGATATGATCGTTAAAGAGCCGGATTCCGTGCACGTCGCCAACGAGTATAACGCGGATATTTGCTGGCTCAGCGAACAACCGCTCGATACCCGGCGCAAGTATTGGGTCAAACACGCCACCAAGACCGTCAAAGTTTGGCTCACCCGCATCGAACATCGGGTCGATGTCAATACTTCACAGCTGGTCGGCGGGCTTAAAACTTTGCAGATGAACGACATCGCCAGGGTCGGCATCAAAGGGCTGCAGCCTTTGGTGATTGACAGCTACGCGCGCAACCGCGCCACGGGTTCATTCATCTTGATCGACGAGGCGACGCACGACACCGTGGCTGCCGGGATGATTGTTTGACCACCTGACCGAGGCGAGGTGAAAAATGGCCCCAGCCGAAGAAGCGTTTAGCGGCGAACTAGAGCGCTTTGCAACCGAGGAACTGCTTCGCTGGGCGCAGGAAATAGAATATTTCGGCGACGAATCGTTTGTCTGGGACACCTGTGCCGGGTTAGATTTAGACAGCGCGATACTTGCGGAGACCGGCCGCTCGCCAAAGAGTCCAGATGAGTTACTTGCCAATCTATCTCGAAATGAAGGGGCGCCGCTGTCTGGTGATCGGCGGCGGCGCGGTCGCCGAACGCAAGATTGCTAGCCTATTGGAAGCGGGCGCCGATGTGACCGTGATCAGCCCCGACGCCAGCGAAACCGTCGCCCGTTGGTCAAGAAATCAATCCATTCATTTTATCGCCAGGTGTTACCAGCAGGGAGATTTAGCCGATACCGAGTTGGCATTCGTCGCCACCGATGTTGGCGCGGTCAACGAGGCGGTCTATAAAGAGGGTCGTGAGCGCGCCGTCTGGGTCAACGCTGCGGACGATCCGATGCACTGCGATTTCATCTTGCCGTCGGTGCTGCGCCGCGGCGATCTCACCGTCGCGGTCTCCACGGGCGGCACAAGTCCCGCCTTGGCGCGCACGATCCGCGAAGAGCTGGAGCTTTATTTCACCGAGGAGTACGAAATGCTGGTGAGACTGGCGGCGGAGGTGCGCGAAGAGTTGCGCGCGCAAGGAATAAGCTCGCCGTTTGAGGCCTGGCGTCGGGCGCTTAGCGGCGAGGTGCGCCAGCTGCTGATGCGCGGCGACATCGCGCGGGCGAAGAGTTTGCTGCTGAAAGAATTGGGCGTACCGGTGTAAGTTTCTCATTGGGTACAAGTTCATCTCATGGAATCGAACCAGCGAAATAACTTGCAAGGACTGAAAGTAGTCGCCTTCGAAAGCCGGCGCGCCAAGGAAATGGCGGAGTTGATTCGCCGTTACGGCGGCGAGCCGATCGTTGCGCCGTCGATGCGCGAGGTGGCGCTCAGCGAAAACCGCGCTGCGCTTGAACTGTTGCCGCGCATCGAAGCGGGCGAGTTCGAGATGCTTATCCTCATGACCGGCGTCGGCACCAAGACGCTCAATGAGATTCTCCTCACGCAGTTTGCCCAGGAAAGAATTGTCGCCGCGCTTGGGAAAGTTCAGCTCGTTGCGCGCGGCCCAAAGCCGATCGGCGCGTTAAAAGAATTGGGACTGCAAGCGGCGGTCACCGTGCCGGAGCCCAATACCTGGCGTGAAATCCTCTCGACGCTCGATGCCGACCTCAGTGTGCCAGGCAAGCGTATCGCGATCCAAGAATACGGCATTGCCAATCCTGAGCTCACTGCCGCGCTGCAAAGCCGTGGCGCCATCGTGACACTGATTCCCATCTATCGCTGGGCGCTGCCGGAAGATTTGGCGCCGCTGCACTCGGCGATCGAGAAAATTCTCAAAGGAGATGTCGATGTCGCGCTCTTTACCAACGGCGCGCAGGTCGATCATCTGTTTCAGGTTGCCGCGTATGACAAAGCGGACGGCGGTTTGCGTCTAGCGCTTGATAAGATCGTCGTCGCTTCCGTCGGCCCGGTGTGTACGCAGGCGCTCGAGCAATTCGGTCTCAAGCCGGATATCGAACCGGTCCATCCCAAAATGGGCGCGCTGATCGCCGAGGTGGCCGCCTCGGCGCGAGCCATTCTCTCGGCAAAGACGGAACGATAACGTGCGACGTCCTATGGATGTCATGCTGATTGCACCGAAGCATCTCGCATTTTTAGGATGGTGTGATGGCGCGATTCTTCGCCTTCGGCTCAGAATGACAACGCAAGAAGAACAAGCACGCGAATTCACCTTGACTGCTCCGCGAATTGCCAATATGTCTCTTGCCATCAATCTCGATCATAGCTCGCATGCTACGACGCATCAGCCAATTGATTCTTGTCGTTCTCGCCGCTGCTGCCGTCTTGTCACCCTGTCGACTTGACGCCGCGCAGCCTAAGAAGCTGCGCCTTGCTTTTAGCGCGTTGGCTTACGCCAATCCGCCGTTTTGGATCGCCCATGAATTGAAACTCTTCGAAAAGTACGGTGGGTTTGAAACCGAGCTGGTGTACGTCAGCGGCTCGCGGCCGATCCAGGCGATGCTCGGCGGTTCGGTCGATGTATCGCAAGTGGGCGGTGCCGCGGCGGTAGCGGCGGCGTCTCAGGGAGCGGAAATTTCCATACTGGGAACGGTATTCAGCCGCTTGACCTTCGCAATCCACGCCGCGCCGCAAATCAAACAGATCGGCGATCTTCGCGGCAAGGTGATCGGCGCCGGCGCCGTCGGTGGCAATAGTTATTTCGCCGGATTGGTTTTCATTAAGAATGCCGGGTTGGTTGCGAACAAGGATGTTTCGCTGGTGACGGCCGGCGGTTCGCCCGAGGTGCTTGCCGGATTGACCCAGGGAAAGTTTCACGCCGGCGTGCTGACGGCGCCGACTTCGACCATGGCGGCAAAATTGGGCTATCGGGAAATTTTCGATATCGCGAAACTGGAGTTTCCCTTTCCGGTGATCTCAGTGGTGAGCACCCGGCGATACATCGACGCCAATCCCGACGTGATGCTCAATGTTCTGCGCGCCACGACGGAAGCGATTTATCTTTACAAGACGCGGCCTGAGCTGACGATCCCCGTGGTCGCTAAATTCATGCGCGTGCCGAAGGACGATCCGGCGTTGCTTCAGTCGCAACAAAACCTTGGCCAACTGATGAACCAAGATTTGGCGCCGTCCCTCGAAGGAATCAGGTTCGTGCTGGATTTCCTCGCCGAGAAGCAACCGTCGCTCAAGGCGAAAAATCCGGCGGACTTTGTCGATATGAGATTCTTACGCAAACTTGAGGAGGAAGGCTTCTTCAAGAAATTTTCCTCGAAGTAGGTGATGCCCATGACTCGTGCTGCCGATGCGCTGGTGGATATTCTCAGAACCGAGGGCGTGAAGTTCGTGTCGACGTTGCCCGGCGACGATATCTTGCCGATCTTCGATGCGCTGCACCAGAACGGCCAAGTGCGGTTGATTCTGACGCGCCACGAGCAGGCGACGGTTTACATCGCTGACGGCTACGCGCGCAGCACCGGCGAAGTGGGTGTCGCGATGGTGACCAAAGGGCCGGGACGCTGTAACGCCTTTACCGCCATCGTCAACGCGTTCACCGACTGCGTGCCGCTGGTCGTCATCTTCGGCCATAGCTCGCGCAAGCAATGGGCTAAAGGCGCGCTGCAGGAGGTTCCCTATCTCGACACGTTTCAGACGATGGCCAAGTGGACCTTCAGCGTGCCCTCGCCGGAACGAATACCCGAAGTGTTTCGCCGGGCGTTCACGCTGGCGCGCTCCGGCCGGCCGGGGCCGGTGATCATCGAAATGCCGCAGGACATCAGCATGGCGCAGGCGGAGATCCCGCCCTATCAAAAAACCCGGCGCGTGCGCTTCGGGCCTGATCCCGACGATGTCGATAAATTGATCGAGTTGCTCCAAAGCGCTAATCGTCCGTTGATTTACGTCGGGCGCGGCGCGTTGTGGTCGGGGGCGACGGATGCGCTCGTGCAAGTTGCCGAGACCTACGCGCTGCCGGTGATGGCGACTCTGCCGGCGAAAGGCGCGATGCCGGAAGATCATCCGCTCTGTCTCGGCCTCGGCGGTTTTCCGCGCGCGGTTTACAGCACCGGGCAGTCGCGCAAGTTTGCCGAAGAGGCGGATTTAGTGATTGCGCTCGGTTGCAGCTTTCGCCAGCACGCGACTTCGAGTTGGTTACCCAAACCGGCGCACGCGAAACTGGTGCAAGTTGACATCGATGCCGCCGAGCTGCACAAAAACTATCCCGCCGATCTGGTGATTCTCTCCGACATTCAGCTTTTCCTCCGCGCCTTGCTTCAGCAAGGCAAAGAGAAGCTCGTCACCTATCGCAAAGGCATGGCGACGGACGTGGCGGCGGAGATCAAGGAGCTTAAAAACAAATGGCTCGACTCATGGAATCCGCGCCTGACTTCCGATGAGATTCCGCTGAATCCTTACCGCGTCTGTTGGGATCTGACCCATCAGCTCGATCCCAAAAAAACGATCTTGCTGCACGATGCCGGCGTGACGCGCGCTTATGTGTCGCATCACTACGAAGCGTTGAATCCGCTCGGTTTTATCGGCTTCGGCGGCACCAGCGCCATGGGCTGGTCGACGCCGGCGGCTCTCGGCGCCAAGCTCGGCAATCCCGATAAGACCGTGGTGAATTTCACCGGAGATGGTTCCTTCGGCATGACCGGCATGGAGATGGAAACCGCGGCGCGCAACGACATTCGCACGCTGACGGTGATTCTCAACAACGAAAGTTTGGGCGCGAGCCGCGAAACGTTGCACGAGCGCTTCAACGGGCATGAAATCGGCATTTCTTTGCGCGGCGATTACGCCGGCGTCGCGCGCGCGCTTGGCGCCTTCGGTGAGCGGGTTCACAAGCCCGAGGAATTGAAACCGGCGCTCAAGCGCGCGCTGGCGCATCCCGGGCCGGCGCTGTTGGAGATCGCCGTGAAGCCGCTGGAGCCGAGACCGTGGCGCTCGGAAGGCGGGGTTTAGGTTGATAATTCAAAATTGATAATTGAAAATGTCGGAAAATAATCGGAGGTCTTTCATGCTTTATAACAAGGATCGTTTGCTGGCGTTGATGGATAAGCACGATCTCGCCGGGGTGGTCGCGGCGACGCCGGAGAATATTTATTATCTGAGCGGCCACGCGTCGTGGAGCCAGAACGGCTACCGTTACGGCGGCTCGCAGGTTTATGTCGTTTATCCGCGCGATCCGGCGCAAAAACCAGCACTGCTCATTCCCGGCGGCGATGTTGGGTACGCGTCGCTCGATGAGGTATGGATCGAAGAAAAAAATATCTATGGCCGACCGCGGAATCCGCATATTGCGGATATGGCCAAATTATCTCAGGTCGAGCAGCGGACGGTGAAGCTCGCGGGCAGCGATTCGAAAGGGCTCACGCCGGAGAAAGCGTTGGCGCGACTGATCCAGGACAAAGGTATGGGTAACGGGCGTATTGGCATGGATCATTTCGCCGTTCCGATCACGCAGTTTGAAAAGATCCGTGCCAATCTGCCGAAGGCGACGCTGTTGCCGGCGTCGATGTTTTTCCGCTACGTGCGCATGATCAAGACGCCCGAGGAAATTCAGCGGCTCCGAGAAGCCGCCGAGCTAAACGAGCTGGCGATCAATGCAATGTTACACGCCTGCCGCCCGAGAGTGACGGAGAACGAGCTGGCGGGCATTTACAAAGGCGAGATCGCCAAAGCCGGCGGACAAATTTATTGGATGCACATGGCGGTGAGCCGCGGCGGCAACTTTCCCGCCCTCAAAGACAACGTGCTGCAGAAAGGCGACATTTTCCGGGTCGACATGGGTTGCTCCATCAACGGCTATCATGCCGACGTGTGCAAATCGGGCTGCGTCGGCGCCGAGCCGACGGCGGAGCATCGCAAACGCTACGACGCTATCCAGGCCGGCGTATTGAAGTCGGTGGAAGCGCTCAAGCCGGGCGTGCGCCCGCAAGAACTCTACGAAACCATGATCGCCGGCGTGCGCGCCAACGGCCTGCCGAATTATTCCAACTTCTTCCTCGGCCACACGATTGGATTAGAAGCGCGCGAGTTCCCATTTCTCCTCGGTCCGGCGGAAGAAGTCGACGATCCATTTCTCCCTAACACGACCAACATCCCCGTCGAGCCCGGTATGACGATGAACCTCGAAGCCTCGAATCATGAAGCCGGCTGGGGCACGGTGCAAGTCGAATACACCTGCGCCGTGACAGAGACCGGCCACGAGCATTTGATTTTCCCGGAGCAAAAGTTAATGACGTTGCCGCTGCAGTGATGGCGATGCAAGGTGACATCACGCCGATGCAAGGCGGTTCGTCGATGCGCCGATCGGGATATATTATACGTTCACGGTTCTGAGAAGAGAGCCGGGCGGGCGATGGGTCATTTTTTGCGACGCTAGCATGCTCGTGCCCGAACACTAGCTTCAGACGCAAAAAACTCGGTCATTCGGTTGCCTAAGACCTTTTGAATGAAGCGTTTGGTTAAGCTTCTCGTCGCGGCTTTGATTAGCGCCGTCGTCAGTGTAAATGTTCTCGCCTTCATGCAAGCGCGGGCGATGACGCGCTTTGTAGAAGATGGGGAACGGACGGCGCGGCCGGAACAGTTGAGTCTGTTTGAGCGAGTCAGCGTGATTGTTTCGGGTGTGAACATACCGCGGCCACGCAACTTGAGCACGCCGGCTAAGTACAACCTAGATTTTCAGGTGCAGCGCTTCGCTAGCCCAGGTGGTTCGACACTTGAAACCTGGTATGTGCCAGGGAATGAAGATCGTCCGGTTGTTTTGCTGTTTCACGGCTACGCCGTGAGCAAATCGTCGCTGTTAACTACGGCGCGCGTGTTTCATGAACTGGGTTACGGCGCGCTGCTAGTCGACTTCTATGGCTCCGGCGGCTCTTCCGGCAGCGGCACGACGATCGGCGTGAAAGAGGCGGACGACGTTGCGGCGACTGTCGATTACGCTCGGCGGACATGGAAGGATCGAAAGATAGTTCTCTACGGTATCTCCATGGGGGGCGCGGCGTTGTTGCGCGCCGTCGCGGTGAATGGAGTTAAACCGGATGCCGTAATTATTGAGGCGACATTCGATACCTTGCTCAACACCGGCAAGAACCGTTTTCGCTCCATGCGGTTGTCGGGTTGGCCGTTCGCTGAGTTATTGCTTTTCTGGGGCAGCGTGCAGAATGGTTTCAACCTTTTCTCGCATAATCCAGTCGATTACGCGCGCTCGGCCGGTAGTCCAGCCTTGATCCTGCACGGCGAGAAGGACGAACGGGTTACACTGGAAGAAGCCCGCACGATCGCCTCGGCGATGGGAACCAACGCGAGATTCGTCGCCTTTTCTGGCGTGCCGCACATGCGGATCGTCGACGCGCGCCCTGAATTGTGGCGGCGGGAAGTGGAAAAGTTTTTAGCGCGGGTTTTGTAATCGATGAACCCCAAGCCTCCTGGCGCGGCGGAATCGTAACCGAATGTGAAAGAGTTTTTCACCACGAAGGGCACGAAGTTCGGAGTTTTAATTATCCGAACCCTTCGTGTCCTTCGTGCCTTCGTGGTGAGTCCTTCCGAGTCTATTTGCTCTGACGTCGGTTCGGCGCTATTACTCAAAAATTCCCCATCAAGAATTGCTGCATCGTGGAATCGCGCATCAACTATCTTCTCCTTGCTACCGCGCTGTTAGGAACATTTTTTTCCGGCACCGCGACGCGCATCGTTTCGATCTCCATGCCGACGGTGGCCGAGAGTTTGGGCACGGATTTGCTCGGCATTTCTTGGGCGCTGCTTTCGTATCAGCTGTCGAACATCGGGCTTTCCGTCGTTTTCGGCCGTATATCCGATCTCTGGGGGCGGGAGAAGATGTTCGCGCTCGGCTTCTTTGTCTTCGCGCTGAGCTCGTTGCTTTGCGGCTTTTCCCAAACCGTGTTGCAGCTGATTATCGCGCGCTTCGTCCAAGGCGTGGGCGGTGCGATGCTACAGTCGTCGAGCCGGGCGCTGGCGGCGGAGTCGGTGACCGAAGATTTAGCCGGCAGAGCGCAGGGCTTTATGACGACGGCGCATCATGTCGGATTTATTCTCGGCCCCGGCATCGGCGGCGTGATGATCGACTACTATAGTTGGCGCTGGAGTTTTTTTCTTTTGGTACCGGTGGGAATTGCCGGCACTATTCTGGCGTTGATGAACTGGAAGCGGCATCCGCCCGAGCGGCCGCTCCATGCCGGTTCCATCGATTACTTTGGTGCAGCGTTGCTTTTTGCCGTCACCAGCATCCTCGTCTTCATCTTTGACCGACGCACCGAAGAGATTATCGGTGGCTCAGCTAAATTGTTTCTGACCGTGGGGTTTTTTGTCACGCTCGCGGTGTTTTTGGTCCATGAGTCGCGCACAAAAAATCCGTTCGTCAATCTGCAATTATTCAAAATCCGCCGCTTTAGCTTCAGCGTTGTGAGTTTGCTGATTGTCGCGATGTGCTATTCGCTTACCGGCTTTCTGTTGCCGTTCTACTTGCAGGATATTCTTCATCTGTCGCCGACGAAGATCGGTCTGCTTTTCATGGCGCCGTCGGTCCTGACCGTCGCCTTTGCGCCGTTGAGCGGTTATCTTTCGGATCGCCTCGGCCCGCGCATTCCGGCAACGCTCGGCGTGAGCTTTATGATCGTGTCGTTGGCCGTCGGCGGCTTTTTGCGCGTCGATTCGCATTGGCTGATGCCGGCGATGTTGGTTGTTATTGGCGCGGTGACCAACGGTATTTTCAACCCGGCGAATTCGACGGCGATGATCAGCATGATGCCGAAGGAGCACCGCGGCTTTGCCTCGGCGATGAATCATGTGACCTTCGGTTTCGGCAACGTCTTCGGCGTTGCGCTCGGCGGATTATGCATGTCGCTCGCCTTCGAGCACTATACCGGCGTGACGGCGGCGACCTTGACGACGGCGAATCCGCTTGGCTTCGTCGCCGCGCTCAACACGACTTTTCTGGCGGCGATCGTGCTGACGGTGATCGCGCTCTTTACCTCGGCGTTGCGCGGCGAGATGAAGGTCACAACACCCCTAGCGGAAAGTCACGCAACGCACAGAGCGAGCATCGTCAGACGCCGGCGAAGTAAAAGCTCATCTCGCCGATCCCATCAACTTGGCGGAGTGATTTCGAGTAACACAGCCTCGGGATCGGCGCCCCAGCGAAACGGTAAAACAATACTGCCCAAGCCGCGAGACACGACCAGCAGCGATTCCCGATAAGCGAACAAACCTTCGTCGAGACAGTAACGGCTTTGGCGGATGATCGCCGGACCGTTGGCGAAGCGAATCTGACCACCGTGGGTATGGCCCGATAAGGTCAGCGCCACGCCGCGCGATTCGGCTTCGTAAAAATGATCGGGGTTATGCGATAGGAGCAAATGAGGCGCGCCGTGCTTGGCGAGCAGGCCCTCCCAGTTCGGGTTTCCCATGATGCGGTCGTCGATGCCGCCGAGAACGAAACTGCCGGCGCCGTGGCGGATGATCGTGCTGTCGTTATTGAGCGTCGCGATGCCGATGCCGGCGAGATCTTTATGCAGCTCGTTGGGATCGCCGCCAAAATAGTCGTGATTGCCGAAGCAGAACCAGGCGCCCAGCGGCGCCTTGGCGAGCGGCGCCAGCATGGCCAAAATCTGCCTTACTTCCCTCACATGGCCAGTCACTAGGTCGCCGGCAATGATGACGATATCGGGCTTCAGTTTCATCAATTCAATAACGATGTGACCCAAGGTCTCGGGCCGCAAAAAAATCCCGGCGTGGATATCGGTGATCAAAAGCACGCGGAGGGACGGCATGCCAGGCGGCCAGCGTGCCGGCGAAAGCTTCGCCTCGGCAACCTCGAAGTTTCGTTCCAGGAGCCAGCTGTAAGGATGCCAAACCCGGCCAAGCAGGGGATAACAAAAACGTGAGATGAAAATATCCGCGTAACGCTCGCAGCGTTTCATAATGCCGCGATTGGGATTCATCCAACGGCGCTCATTGCCGGTCATGGTTCGTGGCGACGCCAGTCGGCGCCGACGCAGCGGTGATAAGGACTCTTCCAGGGTGCAAATCTCGGCGCGCATGGTTTGAAGTCCTATTGTAAACCGCTGGGGTTTCGAATGCATCTGGGGCGCGGATTAGGTAACCGGAAAATAGGATTTCACCACCTAAGGAGACGAAGAGCACGAACTTCGGAGTCTTAGTGTTCCGAAACCTTCGTGTCCTTGTGATCTTCGTGGTGATGTCGGACGGTCTCATCGCGCGCTGTTCGCGATCCAGCGGTCCATCTTGGCTTCGAGGATGCTTAGCGGCAGCGCGCCGTCTTTGAGCAACTCGTCGTGAAATGCGCGGATGTCGAACTTGGCGCCGAAAGCGGCCTCGGCTTTAGCGCGAAGCCCGGCAATTTTGAGCTGACCGATCTTGTAGCCGAGCGCTTGAGCGGGGAACGCGATGTAACGGTCGACTTCCAAACTAGCGCCGCTCTCGCCGCCGCCGGTGGTGTCGATGATGAACTTGATCGCTTGTTCGCGGCTCCAGCCCTTTCGGTGTAAGCCGACGTCGACGACTAATCGAACCGCGCGAAATAGTTCTGAGTTCAAGCGGCTAAAGCGCTGGCTTGCATCACTGTACAATCCAAGCTCGGCACCAAGGCTTTCAGCATAGAGCGCCCAGCCTTCGGTGAACGCGGTGTAATCGCCAAAGCGTTGGAAGCCCGGCATGGCGCTCTGCTCGCGCTGGATGGAAATCTGGAAATGGTGCCCTGGTATCGCTTCGTGGAGAAATAGCGGTTCCGAGACTCGGCGCGGGTTCGTTTCAATGCCGCGCGCGTTGACATAGAAGATGCCGGGACGAGAGCCATCCGGCGTAGCGGACCAATATTGCGATGGCGCGGATTGCTCGCGGTACGCCTCGATGGTTCTGATCTCGAACGGCGACTTGGGGATCCGTCCGAAGAGTTTGGCGAGGTGCGGCGTGATCGCGCGGCGAATTTCTTCGTAGCCCTTGATCAGATCGGCGCGGCTTGAGTATCCGCGCGGCGCTTTCTCGGAAAGATCGCGCGCATATTCGCTGAGCGTGCCTTGAAAGCCGCTGGCGCGGCGCAAGCGCTCCATTTCGAGTTTGATGCGCTCGATTTCTTTTTCTCCGAGGGTGAATATCTCATCCGCTGTTAGCTCCGTCGTGGTCTGGTTTCGAACCCAATAGTCGTACCATGCTTTGCCGTTGGGAAGTTCCGACCAAGCGAAGGATTTGCGCGTTTGCGCTAAGTATTCATTGCGGAGAAATTCGGCCAGCCGGCGATAACCGGGAAGCAAGATCTGTTCGATCGTGTCGACATAAGCGCGCGTCAGTCGTTGCTGATCGGCGGCGCTGAAACTTGCTGGTAACTGCGAGATCGGACGGTAAAAAAGACTGGCTTTGGCATCGCTCACGATCATCGCTTCAAGTTGCGGTAGCGTGCGCTCGATGACTGGGCGCGGCTGAACGATGTTCATCGCGACACCCCGACGCATATTGGCGATCGCAGTATCGATCCATGAGTCGAATAGTTGGATGCGCTTCAAAAAATTCTCGTAATCAGTGACGGTCTTGAATGGATGAATGCCACTGCCGGAAGCGAACAACGGAAATTCTACAGCCAGGCTGGCAAGCTGGCGCACCGGCAACAATGGCTGTGGGAACTTTAAGCCTTCGAGCACGTCTTCGAGGTTGTAGCGGAGCAAGCTTAGCGATAATTGCCTTTGCGCATCGAGATGATTTGGGTCGACCTGGTCGAGTTCCGCGAGGGTGCGCGCCGCCAACTCTTTTTGTCCTGCGATATGGTTTTCGCCGATGGCGATTTCCAACTGGTCATCGTAGCGGCGGTCGCCGATCTCGCTGGCGAAAGTGGGAAAGAGTTTTAGATAAGCTTCGAAGTATTCTTCGAAAATCCTGTCGAGTTTCGCCGAGTCGGCCGATGATGTAACGGCGCTGCGATGCGTCGAGCACGCGAAAGGCGCCGCGCAGCACAGTAAGAGGATGCACAAGCGAATCGGCAGGAGTCTCGAAGCGGTACGAAGCAACATAAACTGCGGCCGAGAGTAGGGCAGATGCGCGGTGAGCGTCAAGTGGCGCCGCGGCCATAATCGGATGGCTCGCGATTACCTTGACTTTGCGACGACGATTCCCGTATTTTCGCTCGAAGCCCAAGTCTTGCAGAAGCCGGATAAGGAGATTGCGATGCTAAGCATTCCAAGTATGAGCATGCTCCGTCATGGGTCGAAGTTGTTATTGACCATAATCACGCTGCTGTTCATTGCGTCCTTCGGCGCGGTTGCCGCGGAAGCGCCGCGTGCCGGCGGTGAATTGGTCTTTGCCGTCGCCGAAACACCGCCGTCATTCGACGGCCACCGCGAGACCACTTTTGCGATGCTTCATCCGATCGCGCCGCACTACAGCACCTTGCTCCGTTTCGATCCCCATAACTATCCGAAAATCATCGGCGACGTCGCCGAGCGCTGGTCGGCTTCCAAGGATGGCCTGACCGTGACGTTCAAGCTACGCAAGGGCATCAAGTTTCACGACGGCACGCCGCTCACGGCGCAGGATGTCAAGGCGACCTATGACAAAATTATTTTTCCTGCCGAAGGAGTCGCGAGTGCTCGGAAAGCTTCCTACGCGATGGTCGTCACGCATACGCCGCAGGAAAGCGGTGCGTATTTCAATGATTTTCGCCAGGGCAATTTTGACGCCGGCATCGATTTCATGTGCGAGTTTATGGACGAGCCGGATTTGTATTTGGTCAAGTATTTGAGCAGCGACAAGAGCCCGATCAACTATGCCCGTTACAAAGACCCGGCGATCGATGAGTTGTACGAAAGGCAAAGCCGCATGCTCGACGTCAAAGACCGCCGGCCGCTGCTCCGCCAAATCGAAAGGCTCGTGTTCGCCGAGCAAAACTATCAATTCCCAGTCCTCTGGTGGCAAAGGATCGTACCGCATCATGAGCGGCTCAAGGGTTGGAAGATCGGCCCGAGCCATTACGTCAATCAGGATTTGCGCGACGTGTGGGTAGCGCAGTAGCTTGGATGAAAGGTCGAGGATGGAGGATCGATGATTGAGGATGGCGACTCGCTATCCCGCGAATTTCGATCGTCTTTATTCGATCCTCCATCGTCCATCCTCTCATCTTCGATCCGCTAGAAAATGGGGTCCTACATTCTCAAGCGTTTGCTGCTAATGGTGCCAACGCTGTTCGGCGTGGCGTTGCTGGTTTTTGTCATGCTGCGCGTGGCGCCAGGTGATGTCGTCGAGCTCTTAAGTATGCGGGTAGCGGTACGTTTGCGCCCTCGAGGGAAGCGATCGAGCGAGAGCGCGCGCAGTTGGGACTAGACAAGCCGCTGTGGCATCAGCTCGTTGTTTGGATTTGGGGCATCGTTCGTTTCGACTTCGGGACTTCGATGTGGACCGGCCGGCCGATTACCGATGAGATTAAAATACGTCTTGAGCTGAGCTTGCAATTGGCGTTGATGGCGACTGCGGCAGCGATCTTGATCGCTCTTCCGTTTGGCACGGTGGCGGCACTGAAGCAGGATACCTGGGTGGAT
>CAVYTU010000013.1:0-499999 GCA_963771465.1 uncultured delta proteobacterium | reverse complement strand
AGCGTTCCACGGTCTAACGATCTGACCGAAATATCCTCGAGCGAAATTTGTTGTTGGGGATGATCAGCTACGGAAAGAAATCTGACGCAGAAAGGCGACTGCCGCGCGAGATGCGCAGCGTGAGCTTCGCTGTATGAGTTTTGTCGGTACCTTATGTGCGAAGGGTGCGATTTAGCCGTTTCGATCTGCTAGCGATGGTATGTGGTGCGGAGGGTTCTCTCAATCCGTTGTGGTCGAGGCGCTGCCGGCTTATTTTGAGTCCGGCGCGTCTGCCATTCCACGTTTCCGGCACTTCAAAAATTCAATAGCTTGTAGCATGTTCTTTTGCAACACCGCCGCGCGAAATCGGTTTTAGACCGTTTTTACATGCCCTTCTTGGCTAGTTTGCGAGCGTCTTTCCTGGCCGAGACTCAGGCGGTAGTAGTAAGCCCGCCCGCGCGAACGCGCCCACGAGCTGCTCGTCGCTGAAGTTGACGTACATTTCGTCCACGCCGTTCGGCGCGTGGCCGGACGCCACCATGACGATGTCGCGCGGGATGCCGACCGAGGTCCAATGAGTAATCGCCCAGCGCCGGAGGTCATGCGGCCTCACGTCCTTGATCTCGGCCGCGGCGACGGCGAGGAGCCACGTCTCCCCACGGAGCGTATCGCCTTGCCCCGCGCCCCGTGAACACCGCGTTGGACAAGTTCCTGACCTTGGACTTCTTCGGCGCATTCACGAAGGGGGGTGTCATGATTGGACCCGCCCTTGAGCGACTTGATTGACTTGCCTAAGTTGAAATAAGACGACTTATCGGATAGTCTCCGCCCAAAGTCATGAATGAAGGCTGCTTTTCTCTGTCCCGACTCGCTATCTAGCTATTGACAGCCGGCTCCCAAGCGGCCGATGGAGGCGGGTTTCAGTTATTCGCGGGGAGATTCAAAAAGCAAATTACTATTATTGAGTTGATTCGGCTTCAGATGGAATACCATGCAACCCTATCGGGCCGCTGAGCGGACAGCGAATGTATCAAAGTTCGACGGAAGTAACTGATTTCTCTACTCGCAAGACGGTCTTATTTTGGAGGAATGTCATGGGCACAACGATTGAACCTGTGTTTCAGTTTAGCGGGGCGAAAATAGGGTTTAACCCAGCAAGACAAGTTCATGGTCCAACGGAGCAATGAACTTGTCGTGATTCGTCAGGACGGTCTCGTTTTTGGAGCAGAAATTTTTCACGGGGCCGCAACCGATAGCCTGAGACCTGTGTTTCAGTTTAACGGGACAAAAATAGGGTTTAACCCGGAAGACAGGTTCATGGTTGCACTCGGTTTTAACCCGCTGGTCGTTATTCGTCAGGACGGTCTCGTTTTTGGGGCCAACATCGTGGGCACAATCCACGGTCCGCACATTCAATCTGTTTTTCAGTTTAGCGGGGCGAAAATAGGGTTTGACCCACTAGACAGGTTCATGGTCGCAATGGGCAACTAGAATCGTGGTCATTCGTCAGGACGGTCTCGTTTTTGGCGCCGACGTAGCTAGCGGGCAGAAACATTCAACCTGTTTTCCAGTTTAGCGGGGCAAAAATAGGCTTTGACCCGGAAGACAGGTTTATGGTCGCAATGGGCAATAGACTCGTCGTCATTCGTGGGGACGGTCTCGTTTTTGGCGCCGACGTACACGTAGTGGCCAGAAACATTCAATCTGTGTTTCATTTTAGCGGGGCAAAGATAGGGTTTAACCCGGAAGATAAGTTTATGGTCGCATATGCCAATGAACTCATCGTCATTCGTGACGACGGTCTCGTGTTTGGCGCCCTACGTAGTATGAAATCGACCCGCGAAGGAGGACTACTCCAGTCGCCGGGGCGGTGCCGCTCCGGCACGAGAATTTATTAATAACGAACGTGCGCGTGGGATGCAAAAGCGCGCACAGATCTCCAAGTCGATCGCTTAGAAGAGCAGCTTCCAGCATTCCTGGATCGAGCTGACTGGGGCGAGTTTGGGATGTTTGATGTGTTTTAACTGGGCGACATTGCTGGCCGGCAGGATGCAGCGCTCGAAACCGAGTTTGCCGGCTTCTTTGACCCGGGTTTCCGCTTGGGAGATGCCGCGGACTTCGCCGGCGAGGCCGACTTCGCCGAAGAAAACTGTTTTGGGATCAAGGGCGGCTTCGCGGCTGCTCGAACTAATCGCGGCGATGACGCCCAAATCCACCGCCGGTTCGTCGACATTGACGCCACCGGCGACGTTGACGAAAATATCCTGATCGAACAGCTTGGCGCCCATCTTCTTTTCCAGCACGGCGACTAAGAGAGCGATGCGGTTGTGGTCGACGCCGATGGTGGTGCGCCGCGGCACGGCGAGAAACGACCGGCAAACCAGCGCCTGCAACTCCACCAAAATCGGCCGGGTGCCTTCGATGCTGCAAACCACCGCCGAGCCGGGCACTTGCAGCGGCCGCTCCATTAAAAATATTTCCGAGGGATTGCTGACTTCGGCGAGGCCGGCTTCTTTCATCTCGAAGACGCCGATCTCGTTAGTCGAGCCGAAGCGGTTCTTGACCGCGCGCAGGATGCGAAAACTATGGCCGCGCTCGCCTTCGAAGTAGAGCACGGTGTCGACCATATGTTCGAGCAGGCGCGGCCCGGCGATGGCGCCGTCCTTGGTGACATGGCCGATCAAGAAAGTTGTCAGTCCGGTTTTCTTCGCCAGGACGATGATCGAGCCCGAGGTTTCGCGCACCTGGGCGATGCTGCCGGGGGCGGACGGGATCGTCGACGAGAACATCGTCTGCACCGAGTCGATGACCAAGAGGCCGGGTTTGATTTTTTTCACATGTTCGAGAATGCGTTCCAGCGAGGTTTCGCTGAGGACGAGGAGATTGGCCGCAGCGACACCGAGCCGTTCGGCGCGCATTTTTATCTGGCGCTGGGATTCCTCGCCGGAGACGTAGAGACAGGTGAGCCCTTTCTGGCTGACCGCGGCGACGGCTTGGAGCAGCAGCGTCGATTTGCCGATGCCAGGATCGCCGCCGATGAGGATCACCGAGCCTGGCACCAGACCGCCGCCGAGGACGCGGTCGAACTCGCCGATGCCCGACTGCACCCGGCCCTCTTCGGCGGTGTTGATGTCACCGATGGAGGTGGGTTCTTCTTTGCCGCCGAGACTCAGCTCGCCGCGGGTCGAGGTAGCTTTTTCAAAATGCTCCTCGGCATAGGTGTTCCACTGATTGCAGTCGGGACATTTGCCCAGCCACTTGGGCGATTGGTTGCCGCAATTTTGGCAGGCGTAGACGGACCTGATTTTGGCCATGGGAGATTTTATAGCAGGAAAGCTGTGGCCATCGCTAGGTTGATAATTGTAACGTTGATGCAATAATTCCTCTTCCATGCGCGCCACATTCATCGCTGCCGAGTTGCAATCGGCTAAAGACGCCGGACTTTATCGCCAGCTGCGCCTGGTGGAGGGCGAGCAGGGGCCGTTATTGACGCTCGACGGTCGCGAGGTGATTAATTTCTCCTCGAACAACTATCTCGGCATCGCCAACCATCCGGCGTTGGCGGCGGCGGCAAAGGCGGCAATCGACCGTTATGGTTGCGGGTCGGGAGCATCGCGGCTGATTTCCGGCAACATGATACTGCACGAGGAGTTGGAGGCGAAGCTCGCCCAATTCAAAAACACCGAAGCGGCGTTGGTGTTCAACTCTGGATTCCAAGCTAACATTGGCATCCTTTCTACGTTAGCCGGCGAAGGCGATGTGATTCTCAGCGATGCGCTCAATCACGCGAGCATCATCGACGGTTGCCGGCTGTCGAAAGCGCAGACCTTGGTGTACGCGCATTGCGATTTAAATGAGCTCGAAGCTGCGCTTAAACAAGCGGCATCGGCGCGCCGCCGCATGATCGTCACCGAGACGATTTTCAGCATGGACGGCGATGAGGCGCCGCTTCGAGAGATCGTCGAACTCGCCGAGAAGTACAACGCCATGGTGATGGTCGACGAAGCCCATGGCACCGGCGTGTTCGGCGCCAACGGCGCCGGGGTCGTCGCCAAGTGGGGTTTGGCCTCGCAAGTGTTGGTTCAAATGGGCACTCTGGGCAAAGCGCTGGGCGGATTCGGCGCCTATGTCGCCGGCAGCCGGGATCTGTGCGATTTGTTGATCAATCGCTGCCGCAGTTTTATCTTCACGACTTCGCTGCCGCCGGCGGTGATGGCGATGGCGCTGGCGGCCATCGATTTGGTGCAAAGGGAGCCGGAACGTCGCGCCGCGCTCCAGCATAACTGTCAAAAGCTAAATCAGGGACTGAGCCGGTTGGGATTTGAATTGGGCAAAAGCACAAGTCCGATCTTGCCGCTGATGGTCGGCGATGCCGGTCGCTGCATGGCGTTGTCAGCGGCGTTGCTCGAACAAGGTGTATTCGCTCAAGGCATTCGCCCACCGACGGTGCCGGTGGGGACGTCGCGCTTGCGCATAACCCTGATGGCGACTCATTGCGAAGCGCAGATCGAGCGCGCATTGAACATCTTCGAGGAAGTTAAACGCCGATGGCCAGCGATCACGACAAGCTGAAACAGCTCGACCATAGCTATCTCTGGCATCCGTTCACGCAGATGCAGGATTGGATGAGCGAGGACCCGGTGATCATCAGTCGCGGCGATGGTCATTATTTGATCGACGATCAAGGCCGGAAATATTTGGACGGCGTGTCGTCGCTATGGTGCAACGTCCATGGCCATCGCAAGAAGGAATTGGACGACGCGCTCAAGCAACAGATCGATCGCTTGGCGCACTCGACCTTTCTCGGCTTGAGTCATGAACCGGGAATCAATCTGGCGCAGAAGCTGATCGAGATCGCGCCCAAGGGGCTGCAAAGGGTTTTTTATTCCGACAGCGGCGCCACCGCGGTCGAGATCGCCGTGAAGATGGCGGTGCAATACTGGCAACTCAAAGGCGCCACGCAGCGTGTAAGAATTGCCACGCTGGCGGAGTCCTACCATGGCGACACCGTGGGCTCCATGAGTTTGGGTTACTCGGAGACTTTTCATCGCTATCACAAGAGTCTGCTGTTCCCAGTGATTCGCATCACGCCGCCCCATGTGTATCGCTATTACCAAGGCATGAGCGAAGCCGATGCCCTAGCTGCGGCGATCAAAGATGCCACGGAAAAACTCGCTGAACATGGGCCAACGCTAGCGGCTGTGGCGATGGAGCCGCTCATGCAGGGGGCGGCGGGCATGTGGGCGCAGCCGGTGGCTTATTTGCAGGCGATCCGCGAACTGTGCCGCAGCCATGGGATTCTATTCATTGTCGACGAGGTCGCCACCGGCTTTGGCCGCACCGGAAAAATGTTCGCGTGCGACCATGCCGGCGTGACGCCGGATATTTTCTGTGTCGCCAAGGGCATCACCGGCGGTTATTTGCCGCTGGCGGCGACACTTGCCACCGAGGATGTCTTCGCGGCGTTTCTCGGCGACTACAAAGATTTCAAAACTTTCTTTCACGGCCACACCTATACCGGCAATCCGCTCGGTTGCGCGGTCGCCATCGCCAATCTCGAACTGTTCGCCAAAGACGCTATCGTCGAGAAAATGCAACCGCGTGTGTCTATGCTGCAGCAGCGCTTGCGCGACGAGTTTCTGCCGCTCGCCCATGTCAGCGATATCCGCCAGTGGGGCTACATGATCGGCATCGAGTTGGCGCAGGACAAGGCGAGCCGAATGAGCTACCCGGCAGAAATGCGCCTCGGCCATCAAGTGATTCTCGAAGCGCGCAAGCGCGGCGTGATGATCCGGCCGCTCGGCGATGTCATCGTGCTGATGCCGCCGTTGAGCATGAGCGACGGCGAGCTGACGATTCTGCTCGATGTGGTCCACGACTGCATCGTCACGGTGACGGGAAAATAAATGGGCCAAGCGATCTTTATCACCGGCACGGACACCGGCGTCGGCAAAACGTTTTTTACCTGCGGCCTGGCGCGGTTGTTGAGGTCCTACGGCTATACGCGTCGGTGTCATGAAGCCGGCTGAGACCGGCTGCGTCATGCGCGATGGCGCGCTCTATCCCGAGGACGCATGGCGTCTCAAGGAAGCGTCCGAGTGTGCCGAGCCCATTGAGAAGGTATGCCCGTACCGTTTACCCGAACCCTTGGCGCCGAGTATCGCCGCGGAACGCTCGGGGGTAAGAATTGACATCGACCACTTGCTCACGGTCTTCGACGAGATCAAGGCGGCTCACGACCTTACCTTAGTCGAAGGCGCCGGCGGACTGATGGTGCCGCTCTTGCCGAGCTATACCTTCGCCGATTTCGCCAGCGTCGCCAAACTGCCGGTCATCGTCGTGGCGGCCAACAAGCTCGGCGCGATCAATCATCTGCTGCTCAGCTTGGAACATGCCAGCTGCAAAGATTTGACCTTGCTCGGCTATGTTTTGAACCGACTGTCCAATGAAGATTCTCTCGCTGCAGACACCAACCGCGAAGTGTTGGCGGGCCTGACCGGAGTCGCTTGTCTCGCCGAGTTGCCGTTCCAAGAGTCCGGTAGTGCGATCGCCGATCTTTTCGAGGCGGAGCTAGATTTGAGAAACATCGAGTTGTGGATAGGGAAAACATGATCAGGAGCAAGTGGTTGAGCCAAACGCCCGATGTCGCGCGGGACTCCTACGATTCGATCCTGCCCTCGTTCAGCCTCGATGGCGGCACCGTCGACAAGACCTACGAATTCGCCATCGAGTCGCGCAAAGCGACGGTGCGCACGGACAAGCCGATCCCGCTATCTCAAGTGCGCGACCTGTCGCTCTTGCGCGAAGTACAGAAAGAATTTCGCATGCAATAATCTCCGATGCCGCTCGAGAATGACAATGCTGCGAGCACGGGGGACAAATCCTCCGCGGTAAAGCCGATCGGCTTCGATTTTGTTCTTAACCATTCCTTAACCTATTCTTAACCGCCAGTTTACCAATCGCCGATACCTTCCGGGGACCTGCAGTGGGGAGGTACGCATCAATGAATTTACTTTCTGTCCGAGTTCGGCGGCTAATGGTTTGCGTGGGTATCGCCGGGTGTCTGGTCTCCCCTGGGGTTGATCAAGCCTTTGCCCAGGCGCGAATTGTCGGGACTCACCAGTTCCCAGCAATACCGATCAAAGAATTTCAGAACGCTAAGTTTGCCGGGAGCGTGCCTAACGATCGCAAGGTGCTTTTAGGTTCGGTTGGCAGCGATCTGTGGCGCGGCTCCAACGATGCCGCCGGCGAGTTCTGGATGGTCACCGACCGCGGCCCCAATGGCCAGATCCGAGTCGATGGCGCTAACCGACGCACATTCTGGGTACCCGAGTTTAATCCCACCATTGTTCGAGTAAAGTTGGAGGGCAGCGCGGTCAAAATCGTCGAAGCGGTGCCGATTGTCGGCCGTTCCGGCAAGCCGATCACCGGCCTGCCGAATGCCAAAACCATCGATGAAACTCCCTACGATTACACGGCGCAAAAGGAATTCGGTTTCAACGTCAATGGCCTCGATACCGAAGGGTTGATCCGAACGAAATCCGGCGAATTCTGGTTGGCCGATGAGTATAGCCCGTCGCTGATTCACGCCGACAAAACCGGCAAGGTAATCAAGCGTTACGTGCCGGCGGGTGTCAAGCTGCCCGGCGCGGACTATCCGGTGCAAGAATCGTTGCCGGCGATTTTCGGCAAACGAAAAATCAACCGCGGCTTCGAGGGGCTGGCGGTGAGCGCCGATGAAAAAACTCTCTATGCCGTGCTGCAAAGCCCGCTGGCCAATCCCGACCGCAAGATCGGCGATGCCTCGCGCAACACCCGCGTCATAGTTTTTGATCGGGATAAAGAGCAAGTGACGGCTGAATATGTTTATCGTTTCGACGTTGCCGCGGAGTTCGATCCAAGACCCAAGATGAGCCCAGATGAGATGAAACTATCCGCCGTGGTTTATCTGAATCCAACGACACTACTGATCTTGGAGCGCACCGACTGGGTCGCGAAACTTTACACCGTTGACCTAGCTGGCGCGACCAATGTTCTCAAGACCAAGTGGGACGATCCGAATACCTCGCCGAGTTTAGAAGCACTGGACGATCCCGCCAGTGGGGGAATTCGTGTGCTGCCGAAAACGCTGGTACTCGACTTGAACCAATTCAAAGAAATGCCGGAGAAGATCGAGGGCGTTACCGTCATCGACCGTAATACCATCGCGGTTGCCAACGATAACGATTTCGATAGTGAAGAAAGCAAGTACGACGAGCAGGGCAATAATATCGGCAAGGGCAAGGTGAGTCAGATCCTGGTCATCGCATTGGACAAGCCACTGCCGCTCGACGCGAAATAGCTCCAGCGATCAGGAGTTGGGTGCTTCGCTCGCCGGTTGACCGTGATGCAAGTGGAAGTTAACCCAGCGTACCCTGTGCCTCGTGCACATAGCACCAAACCCAAGCCGCTGGCGGCAGCGCGCGCATGACCGGATGCTGCGTCTCATGGAAGTGTTTGGTCGCGTGCCTGCCGGTCGAGGAATCGCAACAGCCGACGTGACCGCAGGATTGGCATTCGCGCAGCGCGACCCAAAACGTTCCCTCCGTCAGACACTCCTCACATGCGTTGGGAGTCGTTTGCTGGGGAAAGTCCGCTGGGCTCAAACCTGACAGATGTTCACAAGACACGGCCATATCATCCTCCTATTGCAAATCTCACAAATGAAAGAGTTTTCGCTTGCCGAAGTGTCCTGCATGATCGGCTCTTGATCGCTTGACGAACAAATTGGTTGCTAGAAATCGCCAAAGATTTTCCACGTCGGTTCATTCCAAAGGTTTCAACTCGCCGAGCATGGTCGGTATCAACTCTGTAACGGTTGGGTGAATGTGCATGGCGCGCTGGATCACCGTATAAGGCGCTTTGGCATACATCACATCCAGGATCGAATGGATAACCTCGTCGCACTCAATCCCGAGAAGTGACGCCCCGAGGATTTCTTTGGTCTCGGCGTCGATAAGAACTTTCATGAATCCTTGTGTCTCGCCTTTCTCCAGCGCGCGGCCAACCCGCGTCATCTGGCGTATTCCGAGTAAAGCTTTGCGCCCAGTTTTGCGCACTTCCGCCTCGGTCATTCCGGCCCGCCCCAAGGGCGGATCGATGTAGAGCGCGTAGGCGGTGATGCGGTCACTCACCCGGCGCGGGTCGCCGTCCAGGAGATTGGCAGCGACGATCTCGTAGTCGTTGTATGCCGTGTGCGTGAAAGCGCCTCGCCCGTTGCAATCGCCCAGGGCGAAGATGCCAGGCACATTGGTGCGGAGTTGATCATCCACCTCGATGTAGCCACGCTGATCAACGCTGACCCCGGCGTTTTTCAGGCCGAGGTCGTCGGTGTTCGGCACCCGGCCCATGGCGAGAAGTAAATGCGAACCGATGACGGTCTTATCGCCGGCGCTGCAATCGACATTGACGGCCACCCTGTCGCCGCGTTTTTCCAAGGCGATGCATTGGGCGCTCAGCCGGAGGTTGATGCCTTCGGCTTCAAGGATTGTGCAGATCGCTTGGGAAACGTCCTCATCCTCACGCTGTATCAAGCGCGGCGCCATTTCGACGATGGTCACCTCACTGCCAAAACGGCGGTACATCTGCGCGAACTCCAAACCGATGTAGCTGCCGCCGATGACGATCAGATGCTCGGGCACAAAGTCCACTTCCATCATGGTCGAATTGTTGAAATAACTGACCTGATCGTGGCCGGGCAACGCAGGAGTCGCGGCGCGCCCGCCGACATTGATGAAAATCTTCTCGGCTTCGAGAATGTCATCGCCGACGCGTACCTGATGCGCCGCTTCAAAGCTTCCGTGGCCTTCATAGACCGTCACACGCTCGGTGGTCTTCAACCACTGCTCGAGGCCTTCGTTGGAGCGCCGTACGACAGCGTCTTTGCGCGCTTTGACTTTCTTCATATCGACAGTGATGGAACTATCGATCGTCACGCCGTAATCGCCGGCCCGCCGCGCGATATATGCCGCGCGCGCACTGGCGATCAGCGTCTTGGTCGGAATGCAGCCGTTGTTGACACAGGTGCCACCGAAGCGTTTGCGTTCGATGATCGCCACTTTCATTCCGGCGCCGGCTAATCGCCCGGCGAGCGATGGACCGGCCTGGCCAGTGCCGATAATGATAGCGTCATATTTAGTTGCCATTGGATTGAACCTCCAATTCGTCGAACAGAGTCAATATCTCTACGGTATGCCTAGCACGCTACTGAAAAAAGTTCGGAATGCTTCGAGAGCCTCAGCATGAACGAAAAATCTTCAATGGAATCGATGCCCCTCCGGTCGTCTACGCTGTCCGTCGCCGTGGTGGCAACCAGCGTGGTCCCGTCAAGCTTGTCATTTTGCATCGTGAAAAATAATTCCCAGGGTGTATCGCTCGCCGGAACGCACGGTGCTGACACCGTGACGAAGGTTGGCCCGGTAGTAGCCGCGCGCGCCGCGAACGGGTCGATGATGAACTGAAAAGATGACCGCATCGCCCTGCTCGGGAGTGAGCACTTCAACGCGGGATTGCCGGCGCGGCTGTTGCTCGGCAAGGACAAATTCGCCGCCGTCAAAATCTTTGCCGCGCTGACTTAAGAAGCAAGTAACCTGAAAAGGAAAAACGACTTCGCCGTATAAATCCTGATGCAGACGGTTGAAGTCCCCGGCGCCATATTTGAGCAGCAAGGGTGTTGCGCGCTCTTGGCCGGCACGATGACATTGCTCAAGAAAGTCGGCTAGCTTTTCAGGATAGCGAACCGTTTTACCGCCGAGCCGTTCGCTCCATTGATTGGCCAGCAGCGCGAGCTGCGGATAGATAGAAGCTCTAAGCTGTTGCACGATCCCGGGCAACGGATAATTGAAATACTTGTACTCGCCCCGGCCGAACGAATAGCGCGACATCTCGATGCGCGAGCGGAACCGATGATCCTCGGCGTAATAGCCGGCTAGATCTTGGCAGATATTCTTCGCGAGCACGCTGGAGATCAAGACGAAGCCGCGATCATCGAGCTGGGACAGCGAATATTCCCAATCAATATCGCGCTCGCCAATGGTCGATGGCATTCTCATCGGAAAATTTCTCGCCGCAATTCATTTATACAACAGTGGAACGGGTTTCGAGAGCCAGAAGCGCGGCTTTCGTCGCGATCCCCCCGGCAAAGCCGGTAAGCGATCCGTCCGCGCCGACGACCCGATGACAGGGCACGATGATCGACAAAGGATTCTTGCCGTTGGCGGCGCCAACGGCGCGAGCGGCCTTGGCGGAGCCGATCGCCTTTGCCAGATCGAGATAGCTCCTGGTTTGACCGAACGGTATCTCTCTCAAGGCGCGCCAGACCTTCTTCTGAAACTCGCTGCCGCCGGGCTGAAGCGGAAGATCGAAGCCGGTTCTTGTGCCGGAGAAATATTCCGTAAGCTGGCGCTCGGTCTCGAGCAAGATCGGCTGCTGCGGCGCCAACGTTGCAGTATCAAGCTTTACTCGGTTTGGGCGGTCGCGTTCCCAGAGCACCGCGACCAACGCGTTGGAGTTTGCCACCAGTTTGAGCTTGCCGACGGGGGATTCGAACTCTTTGTAAAGTAGCTTCAAGGTTATTCTCCTTTTTGCTTTTCGACAGGCTTTGGGCGAATTCCTGCCACAGATAAGTCGCCGCGTAGGCTCGCCAGGGTTTGATCAGTGCCAAATCCAGCTCCGGATGAAGCAAAAGCGCGCGCTTAAGAATCAAATCCGTCTTGGGAAACGCGTCCGTGTCACCGATGGCCCGAAGGCTGATATATTCAGCCGACCAGGGGCCGAGACCTTTCGTGTCGAGTAGCGCCTTGCGGAATGCTGCGCGATCTTGAGTTTCGGAAAGAGAAATAGCGCCGCTCAGCACGCGCCGGCTGAAGTCGCGTATCGCCTCCCGGCGCGCGATCGTGGTTCTAACCGCGTTCAGATCGGCTTGCGCCAAGACCGCGGCTTCGGGAAACAGGCGCATATTTTCTCCCGACGACGGATGCGCGATCGCCGCTCCATAATTCTGCACGAGTTGGCCGATCAGATTTGCCCTTTGCGGTGCTGAAACCAATTGGCCCAGGATCGAACAGATTGCCGTTTCGAACGGATCCCATCCTCGCGGCAGTCGCAAACCCGGAGAGCGTTGGCAAAGAGCTGCGAGCAGAGGAATTCGCCTAAAGCTTTTCCTAATCAATATGGGATCGCAGTCCAAATCGAACATTTTTCTTACTCGCTCGACGACATCGGCTCTTATCTCGGGCTGATCCGGTGCGATGCGAACTTTGAGCTGAGGCACGCCGACCATTTTTTCTATGCGAACAATTCCGGTTCTGCCTTCGATACGAAACACTCGCTCGAAGGAGTTTGCCGTGACTCGTTCCAGGCCGGGAATCGAATGCGACTGGTAAAATCGCATGATCGTCTGCCAATCGTAGGGTGATTTAAACGGCAGGTCGATCTCGCTGCCGTCCGTGTCACCAACCTTGGAGCGCTTCGCTCGTCCTGTTCGTTGCCGTCTCAAGGTCAATCTCTAATCCGGCTGACAGCTTTTGCACGGGCGCATGCCGGCTCGTCTCGCCTCTCTAGGATCGGCGAAATACAAGATGCGCGCCCGGTCGACGCGCGCGGCGGTCCGGCAATTGACCCGGCAATAGATTTTGCTTCCCTTGTGGCCCCAGACGACGTTGTCGGGAAGGCGCACGGCAGTCTGCTGCCAGCGCAAAACCCTCGCTTCGCAATAGTTGCAACTTACGCGGGATGCCGCCGCCATAGCCACCGATCCCGCCGTCCGAGGCGATCACGCGGTGACATGGAACATAGATCGGCACCGGATTGTTATGCATGGCGTTACCGACGGCCCTCGCTCCCTTGGGCGCTCCGGCGGCGGCGCCCAAAGCCTGGTAGCTGACCACAGCGCCGCGCGGGACTTCCTGGAGCTTATGCAAAACTTTCTTTTGGAACGTAGTGGCCGCCAGTGTCAAGTCGACTTTCTGACGCAGCGCTTTTGCCTCGCCGGCGAGATAACGGCGAATCTCTTCGCCGACCTCGCTAATCGTCCGTCGATCGTCGACGAGATCGAGTTCGCATCGAAGTTTTGCAATCGTAACCGCGAGGTCGTCACCGTCGAGCAAGTAATGATTGAGTGCGATGCCGCGGCCAGTCATGGCCACGAGCAGATCACCCAACGATGATTTCACAATGCCCACTGCGGCGTCCGGGCGCCGAACATGCTTCAGCGCATGATCGACCCGGCTGCGGGATTGACGCAACAATGCGTCGATTCCCTGTTCTTCGCGGTTTCTGCCGATTGACCCGATGAGCTTTTCGATTTTCATAAACATCACCACATTGACTTGATTCTTCTTATCGCCTGGGAAACATTCGCCCGCGCGCCCTGTGCCGAGCAGTCCATCGCGGCAGCTATCTCCGCGTAGTCCAGACCGGCGAAGCAGCGCAGCTGCAGCGCTTCGCGTTGTTTCGGCGGCAGTGAGGCCACCAGCTCGCGCATGCGCACAATCGCGTAACCGTCATTTTCACTAAACCCACGATGAGATTTGCCGAGCCGATCCGGAGGCGGATTTTTCTCCTCGACGGCGACGATCACCCGCGATCGGCGCGCACCGTCACGTGCCCGATTACGACACAGGTTGACGGCGATGGCGTACAGCCACGGCCTGACCTCACTGTCCGGCTCAAGGCGCGGATAGGCGCGATAGGCGCGCAGCCAGGTTTCCTGGAACAAGTCCGCGGCGTCGGCGCGGTTGCCCGACACGCGCAGCAGATAGCGCAGGATCTCCCGTTGGTGGCGTTGCATGATCTGCTCGAAGGGAAGCGGTATTTGTAACTTCTCGCGCGCCATATGTCTCTTTAAACCCCGCGGACGGGCAAATGTGAAAAATCCCCGTCCAAAAATTAAACATTAGCGCGCCGGTGCGATTTCACAAACAACACCGGCGGGATTTTAGGCAATAGATCGATTCAAACCGACGTGACAACCGGGGCTAAAGAACGGATGAACAATGATAGCGTGATATTTGATTGCCATTAGATTGGACCGACAAAATCGTCGAAAAGAGTCAATATCTATAGGATACCATCGATACTACCCGTCGCCTCATTTGAGGAACGCGACGATCGCCGGGATGACCTGGCCGGTCGCTTCCTCCATCAGCCAATGGCCCGAACCCTTCACCACGGTGCCGGTCACGTTGGTGGCAATCAGCTTGGTTTGATCGATGAGGAAGGTGCCCGAAGCTTTTTCACCCGTAAGCACGAGGAACGGCATCTCCAGCTTGGTCGTCGAGAACGCCGCGAAGTCCTTGGCGTCCTGCTCGAAAGTCTTGAAGTATTCGAAGCCGGCGCGCATGCCGTTGGCACGCGCGTAGGCGGCGGCGTAGATGCGCCGGTCGGCCTCGGGCACGGACTTGGTTTTGTCGGCGGCAAAGTCGTTCCAAAAATGCTCGAAGTAAATCCGCTCACGCCCTTTCACCAACGCCAGCGGCACATCGCCATAGAAATGAAAGTGCCAGAGGTCGCGCAGAAGCCAGACGTCTTTCCAATTACCGACGCCCGGCAAGAACGCATCCATCAAGACGACCCTGCTGACCTCTTTCGGGTACTGGGCGACGTATGCGTAGGCCACCATCAAGCCGATGTCATGTCCAACCAGTTTCACCTGTTCATGGCCGAGCTGGCGCACGAGAGTTCTAATGTCTTTCGCCAGGGTCTTTTTATCGTAGCCGTCTTTCGCGCGCTCCGAGTTACCCGCGCCGCGCAAGTCCGGGGCGATCACGGTGTGGGAAGCTGCGAGCAAAGGCATCAGAGGTATCCACATGTGGCTTGTTTGAGTGTAGCCATGCACCAAGACCACCACCGGGCCACGTCCGCCGGTCTTGTAATTAATCTTTACGCCATCGACATTGGCGATCTTCTCGGTGAATCCCTCAGGCAGCCGCGCTGGGGTCCCCTGGGCAGAAGCAGGCACGCTGATGAGCGTCAGCACAAAGGCCGGAAGAGCCAAATAGAGCCAGCGAGACAAAGTTGAGATTGAGGTCATCATCTTCTCCAATGCTGCGGCAAAACGCCGCGAAGCCATTCATCTCTATGCAAAGATTTTTTTTCGATCGCGACTATCATGCACATTTCAGATTCTAAACCCGCGTTTCCGCCAGATCTTGTTTTCGAAAGGCCTGATTCTTCATCGGCGGTGATGGAGATTGACGCCAAACCTAGAACCGCGAAACCACCCACAGGCTGCCGGCGATCGCCACGATATCCTCGGCCAATGCGACGTAGATGTCCCGTATGCCCAGCGCATGCACGAGTCCGCTGCGCGCCCGGTAACCCAGGAAACAACCGGCGATGCCTCCGACGGCGCCGAGTAGTGCGCCAATAAAAACTCCTTGCGCTGCGCCGGCGGCGATGCATGCTCCCGTCAACCCACCCATGACGATGCGCGCGATCAAACCTGGCGGCGCTGTGCGGTTCGGCGTCCGCGGCAGCTTGTCGGCCACCAGCTCGACGATTGCGAGCACAGTAAAAATTACTACGGCGGAGAGCGAACCGATGAGCGCGAGCCAGCCGTCGAGTTTCAGCCAACCCAAGTACACCGCCCAGGCCGTCGCTGCAGGAGCCGTCAGCGCGCGCAACCCGCCAAAGAATCCGATGAAAAATACCAGAAGTAGCGTCATCATATAGTCGCGCCTTCGCCCTGCGATTTTGATTCTGGCGGTATCGTGCAATCGTTGCTGCGGCAATCGCCTGCTAAATATCTCATTCCTGCCATCCTTCGCCGAGAGCTTTGTAGAGCTGAACCAGCGACAACAACTCGTCAAGTCCGGTTTGAGCCAGGCTCAATTCAGCGACGAACAGATCCTGGTCCGCATTGAGAGCATTGAGCATTGTGTCGACGTCCGCTTGGACTGAATCCACCGTCAGAGGCATGCTTTGGCCCGCCCATCGAGCGAGTTATTCTTGCTTCAGCTTCATTCAATTCTGAGCGCCCAGTATCCGATCGAGATTGAATGCGGCGCTAATCAATGCAAGATGTGTGAAGGCCTGGGGAAAATTGCCCAGCGCTTCGCCTTGCGGCCCTGTCTGCTCGGAGTAGAGTCCGAGATGATTGGCATAACCCAGCATACGTTCGAACAGCAGCCTGGCTTGATCGAGCTTTTCCGGGATTGTCTGGCCCGCCCGCGTCAGCGCCTCCGCGAGCCAGAAGGAGCACATGTTGAAGGTGCCCTCTTCACCCGGAAGTCCGTCAATCCGCGGCTCCGGCGGGTAGCGGTACACGAGGCTATCGCTGACCAGACCGCCCCGGCGTGGATTGTCGAGGATAGCCGCTATCGTGCTGAGCATCCGCGGATCGTTCGGAGCCATGAAAAAAACCAGCGGCATGACCAGAAGCGAGGCATCGAGGTCCTCGCTGCCGTAGAATTGGGTAAAGGCGCGATGCTTCTCGTTCCAGCCGCGGGTCATCACTTCCTCGTAGATGCAATCCCGCTCGTGGATCCACTTCGCGCGATCCGCCGGCAACGCGCGTTTGTCCGCCAGCCGGGCGCCGCGATCCAGCGCAACCCAATTCATGACCTTCGAATAAATGAAATGCTCTTGGCGATTGCGCATCTCCCAAATGCCTGCGTCAGGACGCTGCCAGTTCTCGCAGAGCCACTCCATCCGAGAGCGGATCTTTACCCACATATCGTATGAGATCGGGCTCACGTACTTGTTGTAAAGATAAAGCGAGTCCATCAGTTCGCCGTAAACATCGAGCTGGAACTGCGAAGCGGCGGCATTACCGATGCGCACGGGACCGGACCCCCGGTATCCTTCCCAGTGTGCCAAAGTATACTCGGGAATCGGGCTGTCGCCCTGGATCGTGAACAGCACCGGCATTGGCGCTTTCGGATCGAAGTGCTTCGCTGGGTACTTCTCGATCCAATTCATGAACGCCGCCGCTTCGTCTCTAAAGCCGATGCGAAGAAACGCATAAACCGTGAAGGCTGCGTCCCGTAACCAGGTGTAACGGTAGTCCCAGTTCCGAGTGCCGCCAATCACTTCAGGCAAGCTGGTCGTGGGAGCGGCAATGATCGCCCCCGTGGGATCGAAGGTAAGAAGCTTCAACGCCAATGCCGATCGCTGCACCTGCTCGCGCCAGCGTCCGTGGTACGTGCAGCTAGAGAGCCAGTTGTGCCAGAATTTCACCGTGCCCTGAAACAACTCATCGGCTTCTTTTTCTGGAGGTGGGTAAGAAACACTGCTTTCGGTGCCCTGGGCCCGTAGAATGAAGACCTGCGACTTCCCCTCTTCCAGTGTGAACTCGGCGGCCACTCCTCCCTGTCCGTCCTGGGTGAATGGCACGGCGCCACAAAGAGAGATGCTCAAACTGCCTGATTTAAAGCTCACGCCGTTGGCTTCTACCAGGGTCTCGTGACTCTTACGGCCATAGTCAAAAGCAGGTCGGCAAATTAGCGAAATGCGTATCGCACCTCTGACGCAGCGAATACGGCGACAGAGGTGGTGGTACCAGGGTGAATCGGCAGCAAGCCCTACGGGCATGAAATCTTCCAGCTCGGCGATTCCATCTTGAAGCAAGAATCGCGTCACCAGAATATTCGTGGACGGCCAATAGAACTGTTTGTGCCGAACCTGATCGCCTACCGGGCAAATCTGGAAGCGGCCTCCTTTGTTGTCATCGAGAATCGCCCCGAAGACGCTGGGCGAGTCGAAGTGGGGGTAGCAATACCAGTCGATCGAACCGTTCATGCCCACCAGGGCAACAGTGCGCATGTTGCCTATGATTCCGTAGTTTTCGATAGGCTGATAAGACATCGGCGTGCCTCCTCGGATTCCTTCCTGCGTAGCAAACGCTATCAAGCCAAATCGAATAGAAGAATCTCCGCGTTGTCGTGGGCTTGAATCGCCAACATGTTTTCTTCGCTTGCAGCCGCGCCGTCGCCGGTCTCGAGCGCCGATCCATTGAGAGTCGCTTTTCCTCGCGCAACCTGTAACCATGCGCGCCGGCCGGGCTTCAGGGAATAAGTAAGCTTCTCGCCTTCAGGCAGGACGGCGAGGGATAGCTCGGCATCTTGATGGACTTTGACCGCTCCATCGCGGCCATCCGGCGCGGCCACGAGCATCCAGCTTCCGCGGTTTTTCTTAAGGTCAAACGAGCGTTGCTCATATCCCGGCTTTAACCTTGTCTGGTTGGGCATGATCCAGATCTGCAGGAAATGCACGGGATCGGTTTGCGACGCGTTGTACTCGCTATGACTGATACCCGTTCCCGCGCTCATCCGTTGGACATCGCCGACCTGAATGACCGAGCTCGTGCCCGTGCTGTCCTTGTGCGCCAAGCGCTCCTTCCAGCACGTAAGTGATGATTTCCATGTCGCGGTGCGAGTGAGTCGGGAACCCAGCGCCGGGAACGACGCGGTCCTCGTTGATCACCCTGAGATCGCTGAAGCCCATGTGGTGCGGGTCGTGATAGTCCCCGAACGAAAAGGTGTGACGGCTGTCGAGCCAATTCAGTTTTGTTCGTCCCCGATCGTTACCGCGGCGGAGTTGGATCATGTGAGCCTCCTGATAGAATGATTTCGTTCACGTTCGTTGTCTGACAGCAGCGCCGCTCGGACAATCCAAGTGAGTAAGTTGTTACGCATAGTTTCTACCAGTCCTCGAGTTAGTGAAGCCATGAATGAGCAAGCTGCACCAACGCCGGCATGACAATCCAAGTAAGACAGAGAACAATCGCCGCGGCGACGACGGCCGAGCTCACGGGGTACGGCAGACTGGGGAGATTCGGCACCAGGACAATCGCGACAAGCGCACTGGTCGGCCAGACACCGAGCCAGGTCAAAAGCGCCATCTTCCATCGCGGCGGCGAACCGGCGGCGTGAAACCAAGCCTCGAGACCATGCAGTTCTCGATAAGTGCGTTCTCCTTCGGTCAATGTGGCTACCTGCTTCTGCCACTGTCCGAACCGCTCCGAGCTATAGAACTGGTCTCTTTCATGCTCATTGGTGAAAGTTCGCAGAACGCCGTACTCGCGAGTGTTCGAACCCTGCGGCGGAGAAATGAGATGCACCCCTAAGACGCCTTCGCGGGCGAGCGAATCCTGGAACAATTCTCGCAGACTTTCCTCGAAAGCCCGCTCGCATCCGGGTTTTACTTTACGGGTAATCGCCACATGGATTGGCATGGTCGTCCTCTTCTAATGGTGCGCTGCAATCAGCGTCAGACAAAGCATTCACAGCCGAACCACCAAGGGCGCCGGCTGTCGTGGTCGGCGACACGAATGCGTGTGCCAGCAACTTTGGCCGAGCTCACGGCGTTACTGTTTCCTGTCAATTGTGCGGCAGGCCAATGGCCGCCATAACTTTTAACCGGAGACCAATCCGGCGCCACCGGCAATTGCGGCGGGGCGAGTCGGCCGAACGGCGCTGCCGCGTACACGACTTTGCCGCCGACGATCGTCAGCACGGATTCGAGCCGCTTGATCTGTTCTTCCGGAATGGAAAAATAATCCGCGGACAGGACTGCCAGATCGGCCATCTGGCCGGCGACAATCGAGCCTTTCTTGCCGTCGTCACTGGAGAACCAACTGCTGCCCACTGTGAAGAGCCGGAGCGCTTCCATGCGTTCGAGACGGTTGGTTTCCGGATAGAGCGCGGTGCCGCCGACGGTCTTCCCCGTGACGAGCCAGTACAGCGCGACAAAAGGATTGTAGCTCGCGACACGAGTCGCGTCCGTTCCGGCTCCCACCGGCACGCCCATCTCCAACATCCGGCGAATCGGCGGCGTGCGCTCGGCTTGCTTGGCGCCGTAGCGGTCGACGAAATATTCGCCTTGAAAAGCCATGCGGTGTTGGATGGCGATGCCGCCGCCGAGCGCTTTGATCCGTTCGATGTTGCGGTCGGAGATGGTTTCACAATGATCGAAGAACCAGTGCAGGCCTGCGAATGGAATGTCGCGATTGATTTCTTCATAGACGTTGAGCGCGCGGGTGATGGTTTCATCGTAAGTCGCATGCAGGCGAAACGGCCAACGATTCTCGACCAGATGGCGGATGACAGCCTTGAGCTCGGATTCCATTGCCGGCGGCATGTCGGGGCGCGGTTCGAGAAAGTCCTCGAAATCCGCCGCCGAATAGACGAGCATTTCGCCCGCCCCGTTGACCCGGTAAAAGTCATCGCCCGCTCCCGGCTTCGTCAGCTGCGTCCATTGACGAAAGTCCGCCAACTCCTCCTTCGGTTTTTGTGTGAACAGGTTGTAAGCCAACCGCAAGCGTCATCTCGCCGCGTTTGTGCAGTTCATTGATGACTGCGTAGTCGTCCGGATAATTCTGAAAGCCGCCGCCGGCGTCGATGGCACTGGTAACGCCGAAGCGATTGAGCTCACGCATGAAGTGGCGCGTCGAGTTCAGCTGATCTTCTCGCGATAGCTTCGGTCCCTGAGCCAACGTGGAATAGAGAATGCTCGCACTCGGTCTGGCAATCAGCAGGCCTGTGGGATTGCCTTGCTTGTCGCGTTGAATCTCGCCGCCGATCGGCGCAGGCGTGTCCTTGGTATAACCGACAGCGCGCAAGGCTGCGCCGTTAAGAAGAGCACGATCGTAGAGATGCAGCACGAACGCGGGCGTGTCGGGCGCGGCTCGGTTGATCTCGTCGAGAGTCGGCATGCGCCGCTCGGCGAATTGGAACTCCGTCCAGCCGCCGACCACACGCACCCACTGCGGCGGCGGCGTGCGCGCGGCTTGCTCCTTGAGCATGCGCAGCGCGTCGGCGAGGGACGGCACGCCGTCCCAACGCAGCTCCATGTTGTAGTTGAGCCCGCCGCGGATCGGATGCATGTGCGAGTCGTTGAGACCTGGAATCGCCGTCCGGCCGCCAAGATCGATGATTTCGGTCCTAGCGGCGCGATGAGCCATGATCTCTTCATTGGCTCCAACCGCGGCGAACCGCCCGTCCTGGATAACGACGGCCTGGGCGAACGAACGGCGCTCATCCTGAGTCGCAATACGCCCGTTCATCAGTATCACATTCGGCGTTATGTCATTTGTCGCCATACTGCATCCTCCGAACAGATGGTCTACTCCCATCAATGCGGCGAGTTTCAGAATGTCTCTTCGCGTCTGTTCCATCGCGTTAACCGGCGGGGAATGTTCTCCGCAGGATGCTACTTGTGCGCAGCCGCCGGCACGACGTATTCGGGATACTTCGTCGCTGCCGCGCCATGCACCATCGTGTAGGCGTACTCCACGCCCACGCCGTATGCGCCGAAGTGGCTCTTCACGATGTCCATGATCGCGTCATAACTGTCGCGCTCCGCCCAATCGCGCTGCCATTCGAGCATCACTGAGAGCGCGGTGACCGGCTTGGCGCCCGCCTGAATCACCCGCTTCATGGCGTTGTCGTGGGACAGCTGGCTCACGTCGCCGCAGCAGTCCTCGACGACGTATACTTCATAACTGTCGTGAATCGCCTGGACCGTCGGCAGCGCCACGCAGGTTTCCGTCCATAATCCGGACAGGACAATTTTTTTCTTGCCGCTTTTTTCGATGGCGGCGACGAAATTCTTATCGTCCCAGGAATTCATCGACGAGCGCTCGATGGGCGTCTGATTCGGAAAGATCGCCTGGATCTGCGGCCACATATTGCCGCTGAAGCTCTTGGTTTCCACCGTGCTGAGGACGACGGGCACGTCGAAAACCTTCGCCGCTTTCAAAAGCGCGACGTTGTTGTTGATGATCGTTTGACGATCGAAATTGGCGACGCCAAAAAGCATCTGCGGTTGCAGATCGATAATCGCCACCACACAGTTCTCGGGCGTGAGCAATCCTTTTTCGCTGCGCTTCGCGCGCCTACTGTTTTGAGCCATAAATTCCTCCTAGAGAAAATTAGTTAACACTATTAAAACTGCGGCATGTGAAATACTTCTTCTTCGGTATTTTCAAAAGTCCTGTCTGATCCGGCAAAAAACCACGATCGCCGCGCGCTCCCGATCAAACCCGCCGGTATGGGAACTCATCTGCAGCGGTTCAGTCTTTCTCCAGGGCGTCGGCTAACAGCGCGGTGTCGGTGAATGCACGCATTCGTTGCAGATAACCCTCGCGAACGGTCCAGACATGGGCAAAAGGCACATCGACGGGCACGCCGCCTTTTCGCGTTTTTCCCTGGATGCGACCGAGCGCGACGACCTCATCGCCTTGGGCGATGAATTCTTCGGCGACGAAGTGCACGTCGAGAGCTGCATAGAAGCTGGTGAGAAAGCGCTCGAGCACGTCCTGAAGGCCCTTCGAAATGGCCGCAGCCGATGGGCATCCCTTTTGGCATATCGTAGACGACCTGCGGCGATTGGAGACCGCGCAAGGACTCTCGATGGCCCGGCACGGTAGCTTCGTAGAAAGCGCGAACGCGCTTCTCGTTGTCCTCGATCATATGCTTTTCCTCCATGTGTTTACTTCATGCGGACGGCTGGTGATTCAATATTCCGCAAAGGCATCGTCCGGATAGCAGTACAGCCAACGTTCCCCCGGCTCTGCCGATGCGATCACGGGGTGTTTGCTTGCGCGCGCGTGCGCGGTCGCGTGGCGGTTCGGCGAGTCATCGCAACAGCCGGTCGCGCCGCATTCCTGACAGACCCGCAGATGGACCCACCGGCCGCTCATTTTCACGCACTCATCGCATCTCCGGTGCTTGGCGTCGTTGACGGTGGTAATAGCGTCGATATGCGAGCAGGTTGCTTGTGCCATTGTCATCGTTCTCCTATTCGGATAGCACCTGATGGACAAAAGAGATCGCGATGGAGCCCTCGCCCACGGCCGATGCGACGCGCTTGATATTGCCGCCGCGAACGTCACCGACCGCGAACACGCCGGGCAGACTGGTTTCGAGAAGATGGGGCGGCCTGGCGCGCGGCCAATGCGCGGCCGTTAAATCGTCCTGCGACAGTTCCGGTCCGGTCTTGATAAAGCCTTTGGCATCGAGGGCGACGCATCCGGCAAGCCACTGAGTGCTGGGAATGGCGCCGGTCATGACGAATAGGTGCCGGATATCATGGGTTTCGATCTTGCCGGTCTGACCTTCTCGCCAGCGCACCCGTTCGAGGTGATCGCTCCCGTCGATGGCGACGATTTCGCTGTCGGCTCTGAGGACAATGGCCGGATTCTGTTCGATGCGGCGGATCAGATAGCGCGACATGCTCTCCGCCAGCCCGCTGGCGCGCACGAGCATGTGCACCCGTTTTGCGGTCTGCGCCAGAAACACCGCGGCTTGGCCGGCCGAGTTACCGCCGCCGACGACAACGACTTCTTCATTTCGGCACAACTGCGCTTCCATAAATGTCGCGCCGTAGTAAACACCCGCACCCTCGAAGCGCGACAGGTTATCGAGGTTAGGTGTCCGATACGCGGCTCCAGTCGCGATAATGACGGAGCGCGCTAATACGCGCACCTCATCGTCGATCTCAATGGCGTAGGGCTTGCGCTCGCACACCAGGCGTTTAGCGTCCTTCGCGATCATCACCTGGGCGCCGAACTTCTGCGCCTGGGTATAAGCCCGTCCGGCGAGGGCTTGACCCGAGATCCCGGTTGGAAAGCCAAGATAGTTCTCGATCTTCGAGCTCGAACCGGCCTGTCCTCCTGGCGAGTTGGTTTCCAGCACCAGTACATCGAGTCCTTCCGATGCGGCATACACGGCCGCCGCCAGTCCCGCGGGTCCCGCGCCGACGATGATCACATCGCGTATCTGGGTCTGGTCGATGGCCTCGTTGAAGCCGAGGCATGCCGCGATCTGCTGGTTGGTTGGGTTGCGCAGCACCGCTTCGCCGCGGCAGATCAGCACCGGCACATCTGCGGCGGTGAGATGAAATCGGTCCAGCAATTCCTGAACGTCGGCGTCGCGGTCGAGATCGATGTAGGAGTAGGGATGGCCGTTGCGCGTCAGGAACTCTTTGACGCGCAGCGTTCCAGAGCAATGATTCGATCCGACCAGCACGACATCGCCGAGCCCATGCGCGATCAACTCCACTCGGCGAATGATGAAGGCCCGCATGATCAGCTCACTGAGTTCGCTGTCGGTCTGAACCAGGGTTAAAAAATGTTCGTGATCCAGCTCGATCACTTCGCCCGGCTCGCTGGCGCGCGATCGGACCAGTGCGGGGCGGCCGGAAAGCATATTGACCTCGCCGGTGAACTGACCCGGTCCATGGACCGCGACGAGCGTCTCGGTGCTGCCGGATGGCCGGACAACCTCGAGCCGACCTGCGGTCACGACGAAAAACGGCACACCTTGCGCTCCCGCCTCGATGAGCACCTCTCCAGATTGGATCGAACGCGCCCGTCCATGCCCGGCGATGCGTTTAATCTGCGCCGGCGTCAAGGTTGGAAACATGCGCTCGGCGCCCGAGGAAAGCGTCAGCGGACTCGGAATATCTGTATCAATCATAGACGATGCACCATTCTCAACTTGATCCTGTCCCTCAATTAATGGCCGGTGGTGAGCACGGCGCGAAAACGCGCCTTGCCGCTCATCATGTGTTCATAGGCTTCGGCGGCGCGCTCCAGCGGAAAAATTTCATTCATGGCCCGCACGCCGGTGAGCACGCTGAAGGAGAGCGTATCCTGCGAATCGATGGAGCTGCCGGACGGCCAGCCCATGATCGACCGCCGCCCTAATATCAGCGGTATCGCGGGAATCGTCAGTGGTTCGTCGGTGGCGCCGAGGATGATCAAATTTCCGTTCACTGCCAGACCGCCCAGGGTCGCGCTCATCGCCTCGCCGCTCGTTGCCGTCGCTAGCACGACCTTGGCGCCGCCCAGCTTCAGCAACTCCGCTGCGGGATCCTGGGTTTTGCTATCGATGTAGGCACAAGCACCGAGTTTTTTCGCCAGTGGTTCCTTGTCTAAGCCGCGGGCAATCGCAACGGTTTTGAAACCCATCTTCGCCGCGTACTGCACGCCCAGGTGGCCGAGGCCGCCGATACCGAGTACAGCGACTAGATCGCCGGGCCGGGCGCCGCTGTTGCGCAGGGAATTGAACGTAGTGATGCCCGCGCACATCAACGGCCCCGCGTCCACCGCGGAAAGTCCTTCGGGGATGGACGCCAGCGCGCTGGCCGGCGCGATCATGTATTCGGCGTAGCCACCGTCATAGGCGATGCCGGGAACTTTGGGCGCGACCTGGCAGGTGACGAAGTCACCGCGGCGGCAGGAGTCGCAGTAGCCGCAATGGCCGCCGTGCCAGCCGACTCCCACCCGCTGCCCCTCGACCCAGCCGACGACGCCCGCGCCAACCGCGTCGATTAGTCCGGCGACCTCATGCCCCGGAACGCGCGGATATTCGATGCCCGGCCAGGTTCCTTCCTTGGTCATCGCATCGCTGTGACAGATGCCGCACGCTTCGACTTTGAGACGCACCGAACCGACGCCGGGTTCGGGGATTTCGCGTTCAACAATTTCCAGAGGTCCCTTGGGACGAGTGACTTGCGCTACACGCATCTTTGCCATCTGTCCTCCTATGCTATGTCTGCTTATTCTCTTTCACGTCTACGCCGCCGGAATGTTTGCCACGTCGAGCAACTCGGGCTTGCCGCCCGCGATGGCGGCCTTAGAACCCTGGATCTGCTCGTGCGGTGTGCCGAGCGCAATCTGACTGGTCTCATCGAGTCGCGCGATCTGATTTTCCGCGAGATGTAGGTTAAGGGCGCTTAGCGTCCCCGCCAGTTGTTCCGGCGTGCGCGGACCGAGGATTGGAATCAGCGCCGTCGTGGATTCTCGCGCTTTGTGCAGCAGCCAGGCGATGGCGACCTCTGTCGGCGACGCTCCGGCATCCTTTGCCACCGCCATCACCGCATCGAGGATCGCGCTCTCGCGCGCCGTCTTCTCGGTGTGGACCAACCTGGCAAGAACCGAGTTGATGCGCCCCGCGTCGCTCTGGCGATATTTTCCGGTGAGAAATCCGCCGCCGAGCGGCGACCATAGCGCGGCTCCCAAGCCGAGCGCTTCGGCCATCGGCAATAACTCGCGATCCGCCGTGCGCTCGGCGAGGCTATACTCGATCTGAATGCCGGCGATGGGCGACCAGCCGCGCAATTCCGCCAAGAGATCGCCGCGGGCAACACGCCAGGCGGGAAAGTTGGAAAGGCCGGCGTAGAGAATCTTGCCGGCGCGCACCAGATCGTCGAAGCCACGGAGGATTTCCTCCATCGGCGTCATGCCGTCGGCGAAGTGAGCCCAGTAAAGATCGATGCGATCCGTCTTGAGCCGTTTAAGACTTCCTTCGACGGAGCGAATCATGTTCTTCCGGCTGTTGCCCGTGCGCGGGATACCATCGGTCGCGGTCGTTCCCAGCGTATATTTGGTCGCGACGACGAAATAATCGCGATCCGACGCGATAAAGTCGCCGACCAATTCCTCGGACTCGCCGAACTGGTAGCTATCGGCGGTATCGATAAAGTTGCCACCGATTTCGACGTAGCCATCGAAGACTTTTTTCGCTTCCGCGCGCTCCGCCCCATGCCCCCAGCGCGTGCCGAAGTTGCCGGCGCCCAAAGCGAGTTCAGATACGCGCAATCCGGTTCGCCGTCCGAAAATCTTGTATCGCATGAGATTTCTCCTTGACCAAATCTCAACGGCCTCTCGGTTCTGAGGGCATATCGCTTCGGCCGAGTAGCAATCAATGCAGCGCTCTAGACAAACAACTTGAGTATTTTCCTCGTGACCACTTGTGAACGCGCAGACGATGGCGTGCTAAGAGATCATTAATGATACTCGACGCCACCGGGTACAGGGCTGATGGTTCGCGGACAAAAGTCATGACTTCGTCCGTCACCGCAACGACGAGCTCTCCCAAAGTAGTCTTGATGACTCTGTGCTGTTTGATCGGCATAATATTTTTCCTTCCCATGGCTTAAATCGTCGGGATTGTCCCGCCGTCGATGACGTACTCGCTTCCGGTGATGGAAGAAGCTCGGTCCGATGCCAGGAATGCGACCAGTTCGGCGACTTCCTCAGGTCGGTTCGGCCTGCCTAGCGGGATGCCGCCGAGAGAGTCCATGATGCGTTGCCTTGCGGCATCCTTGCTGATACCCGTTCGTTGCGCGATTTCATTGACCATTCCCTGCGCGGCCTCGGTTTCCGTGTAACCGGGCGCAACCGAGTTCACGCGAATGCCCTTGGAACCGACCTCCTTGGAGAGACCCTTGCTGTAGTTCGTCAGGGCGGCCTTTGCGGCGGCGTAGGCCAAGGTGGCTTCATAGAGCGGCAGCGTTCGCTGGATGGAAGAGATATGGATGATCACCCCCGAGCCTTGCTTCAACATCGCTGGAAGGAAGGCGCGATCCAGTCGGACGGCGGCGAACAAATTCGTGTCGAACGCATGTTGCCAATCGTCATCGGACAGCGCTAATGCGCCCCCGCCCGGCGCCGCAGAACCGCCCACGTTGTGGATCAAGATGTCGAGGCCGCCGAGACGATCCACCGTGGCCTTGACGACCTGATCGATCCCTTCGCGCGTGCTGACGTCTGCTTGGACGAACCGATCGTTCACGCCGCCGGCAGGCAGGGATCGTGCGGTGCAGATAACTTTTCCGCCGCCGCGAATGAGGCGCTCGACAAGAGCTTCGCCAATGCCCCTGGTTCCACCCGTAACCAGAATTCGTCTGCCGTCAAAATCTGCTTCTCGTGTCTGCGTTTCAATTTGCATACGCCCTCTTATGACGTCCTATGCCAAGATCTGATCTCGCAAACCGCCGTAGATAAATGCACGGGGCAACTCTTTGGCATAAAAGTCCTGCGGGAATCCGAGTTCAATCCGGCTTGCTTCATCAAGGGTCTTTAATTGGTCCGCTGACAGGGTCAGGTCGAAGCTCGCGAGGTTGTCCTGCAATTGAGAAAGTTTTCGCGCGCCGATATGGGGATGACCGGCACGGGGCGGTAGCGAAGCCACGCCAACGCGACCTGCGCCATGCTGCGACCGGTCTCATCGGACACAGTCTTAACGGCCAGCGACGATGCGCTCGGTCCGCTGTTGCTCCGGCATCAACCCCTTCATCATGTCGCTGCTCATACGGCCCGACTCGGATGATCCGTGGCCGTGGTACTTGCCCGTCAGCACGCCATAGGCTAGCGGCGACCACGCGGTCACGCCGAGGTTCAGCGCCTTGGCCATCGGGATCAGTTCCCGCTCGACGGTTCGCTCGATCAGGCTGTATTCGATCTGCAACCCGATGAACGGCGACCATCCCCGCAGCTGCGACAGCGTGTTCGCCTGCGCGATCCACCAGGCCGGGGCGTCAGAGATGCCGACGTAGAGCACCTTGCCTTGGCGAACCAGGTCATCCAGACCACGCATGACCTCTTCTACTGGCGTCAACTGATCCCAGGCGTGGACCCAGTAGAGATCGATATAATCGGTTCGCAGCCGCTTGAGGCTCGCTTCTACTGACTGCACCATATTCTTGCGCTGGTTGCCGGCTGCGTTCGGGTCTGTTCCTGGCGCGGCATTGGTGTACTTCGTCGCCAACACCACGCTCTGGCGGTGGCCTTGCATAAACTCGCCGAGGAACGATTCGCTCGTCCCGTTCGTATACATGTTAGCAGTGTCGATGAAATTGCCTCCGGCTTCGCGGAAAGCGTCGTACACCTTTCGCGCCTCGTCCTTCGCGCTGCCCCAACCCCAGTCATCGCCGAAGGTCATGGTGCCGAGCGCTGCCTCCGAAACTCTAAGTCCGCTGTTGCCCAAAAGTCGATATCGCATGTGCATCTCCTTCGTTGGTCATGCGCGGAGGTTTTCTGCTAGTTGTGGTCAATCTGCCCTCGGAAATCGGCGAGGCGCGCTCGTCTACGACTTGATGAATGCGAGCAGGTCCTCATTGACCTGATCCTTGTGCGTCGAGCACATGCCGTGCGGCAGGCCGGGATAGACTTTCAACGCGGCGCCTTTGACGAGCTTGGACGAGAGCATGGCCGACGCGCCGATCGGCACGATCTGGTCGTCGTCGCCGTGCATGATCAGCGTCGGCACGTCGATCTTCTGCAAATCTTCGGTGAAGTCGGTCTCGGAGAATGCCTTGATGCAAAAGTAGGCCGCGGGAAATCCGGCCATCATCCCCTGCAACCAGAACGAGTTTCGAACCCCTTCGGAAACTTTCGCCGCCGGCCGGTTGTAGCCGTAGAATGGCAACGTCAGCTCTTTGAAGAATTGCGAGCGGTCGGCGACGACGCCGGCGCGGATGCTGATCGAAGACTTCCATCGGCAGTCCGCCAGGGTTGGCGGTGGTCTTCAACATCAGCGGCGGCACCGCGCCAATCAGCACAGCCTTGGCCACGCGCTTGGTGCCGTGGCGGCCGATGTAGCGAGCGACTTCACCGCCGCCTGTCGAGTGGCCGACGTGGATCGCATTCTTCAAGTCGAGCGCATCGACCAACTTCGCCAGGTCGTCAGCGTAAGTATCCATTTCATTGCCATTCCACGGTTGGCTCGACCGGCCATGGCCGCGACGATCATGGGCGATGCAGCGATAGCCGCGCGATGTCAGATAGAACATCTGGTCTTCCCAGGCGTCCGCGCTCAGCGGCCAGCCATGGCTAAACACCACGGGCTGCCCGCTGCCCCAGTCCTTGTAGTAAATTTCGATGTCTTGGGAATTTTCCTTCCCGACAGATATAAATGGCATTGGAAAATCTCCTTTACCTGTGTCCTAATTTTATTAGCAAAAATTGCTATTCGGCTTATTCTTTTCTGTCTTGCTCACGGAGCATCCATTCTCGTATGAAGGGCGAGCAGTGGAGCAGTTCGACGTTGTTCTCTTTGCAGCCATTGAGAAAGCGAACGACCTCCACGTCGACGAGAGTCACGCCGTCCAGATCCAACGCAATCGACTGATCGCCTTCTATTTGGGTCTTGAATTCATCGAGATGCTCCGAGCGCAGCCGACCGCTCAGGCGGATGATCGTCTTTGGCCCGGCGGAAACTTTTTCAATTTTCAAAGTCATCTGCGATTTCTGTGACGGTAACGACAAAACAGAAATGCAATGAAGAGACCGCGTGTAACCTTCTGAAATATTTACACTCAGGGATGAAAGAGACTGCCGAATATTCAGCATTTGCTGAAATATCGGCAGATGGCCATGGCCGTTCGACGCATCGCTAAATCAGCCGAGCGCTGAAGTGATAGGCGTCGAGCCGCCCTACATGGTCAATGTTGTGAAGGGCCAGTTAATTTCTCAAGTCGCTGCTGAAAATAGTTCTTCCAACTTTCGGGAAGAGCCTCGACTTCAATTGCCCGGCGAAGCAATCCGATGTTGTGCTTCTCGTGAGTATAGAGGGCGGTGATGTCGCTGAGCTTGAACCTGTCTTTGCTTGTTTCGATCAGTTCGATTGCGTCACCCGCTCCGACTTCACCCTCTTGCAGCACCGCAAAATAAAACCCCGTGCGCGCGCTCGCCATGAACTTCTTAACCATGTCAGAGCGGCCGAACTTGATGCCGAGCTTATAACAAGGCATGCGCGGTTCGGTTATCATCACGGTGGCAGAGCCGACGCGAAACTTGTCGCCGATGTTTAGTTCGGCTTCCAACACTCCCTTGGTCGTGAAGTTCTCACCGAACATGCCCCAGGGGAGTTTGATCTCGGGCAATTCGCGCTTCCAGTATTCGTAGTGTTCGGAGGGATAAGCATAGACTGCCTTGCTCGGTCCGCCGTGAACTGAGAGATCGGCCTGACGGTCGCCGTCGAGATTGAGCGTTCTCAGCACGACACGGCCGGCTACCGGCTCTTTGAAAATTCCCGTCGATACCGGATCGCCGTTGCTCATGACGACCCGCGGAAGACCGACATTAACGGAGATAATTTTCGTGGCAGAATTCATACGGACCTCTTGTTCCGGTAATCGAGTTCCGGCATGGGATCATGGGATAACCGTTATGTCTTTACACGAAGAGATTTCTTCAGACACTTATCTCTTTCCAATTGGAAAATAGGCTGCCCTATGAAAATTAACGCCGATCAGTAACCATCGACTCCGACGACAGCTTAGGCAATGGCCTGCGGCGCTTCTTGAGGCAGATTGTGCCCTACGCCCTTGATGAGATACGGTGCGTCCGCTTGCCCGTGAATTTCTTGGCATATTAACTGCCGTCAGAGTGTGGTGCACCATTGGCATCATCTTCGAGGGTAATGGTGGACACATCATCGGCTAAGCACATGAAGGATCTCCTCCATGTAGCGATCGGCGGAGGCTTCTGCCATCTCCGGACTGCTGCCGTTCTGACGCGCGCTCAGATAGGGCGCGTACCAGTCCCACCAGTGATGCTCGGCGTGCGTTTTCTCGAAGTTGCCGTGGTGCTCCGCCGTCTCGTGGAGGAGCTCTGCAAGGGTTGCAACGTCCACGGCTTGTGCCGGCGACTTCCACTCGCGGCCGGGGAGCCGCGTCTGGATCTCCTGGAGCAGCCAGCCGTTCCCGTCCGGGTCCTCGAACGAGGCAAATGAGTAGTAGGAACGACCTTGCGGGTCGGGCCCGCCGACGCGCGGGTTCTCCACGGCGTTGTTGAAGGGGCCGCCGGCATAGTGGAAGACCTCGCTCACGTCGACCCCGCGGGCGATCAACTCGTCGCGAGCGGCGTCGATGTCGTTCACGGCGAGGGTCAGGCTCTCCGCCGAGCCGGGCTTCGCCGCCGTGACTCCTTTGCCGAAGATGATCGAGGCTGGCGAGTTGTGCGGCGTCAGCTGCACGACGCGAAAGTCGTCGCCCGCCGTGAAGTCAGCGTCGAGCCGCCAGCCGAGATTTTGATAGAACGCCTTGGCGCGGTCGACGTCGGAAACGCCGAGTACCACGACTTCGAGCTTCATGTCGACCGACTCGACTTTTGCGATTTTGGTAGTTTCCATAAATCCTCCTATAAATTTCCAGCCGATTGTTGAGAGAGAAGCAGATCGAGTCAATGATTTCATCTGTAGTCACAATGGCACTGGCGTAGTTCGGGATATTGATGTCGAGAGCGGCATGCATCTCCTCATCCGAGTAACTCGCGGTCGCGTCTTTTACCATCGTGACCTCGTAGCCAAGCTCAGCGGCATAACGAACAGTTGCCTCCACACAGGTGTGTGCGATGAGTCCCATGACGATGAGCTGATGGATGCCGTGTTTCTTGAGCTGCAAATCCAAATCAGTATTGGCAAAACCACTGGAGCACCAATGCTCGAGCGCCACGATGTCGCCGGCTTGCGGTACGAATTCGCTGCGGATCTCGCCGCCCCACGTGCCGTATTCGAAGGTCTTCCGCGACCACGCTGCCTTCTGGACAGGCGCAATGTACTTCCAACTCTCGTAGTCGCCTGGACGGTATCGACGATGCAGCGCATAAAAGACGCGAAGCTCCGCCTTCCGCGCCGCATTCAGGACCTGCAACATATGAGGAACACAACCGTTTTGTTCTGCAACCGCCTTCAAGCGATCCCATACCTTGCCTCCCTCGGAAATGAAATCGTTGTACGGATCGATCACCAGAAGTGCGGTGAGCTCTTTGTCATACGTCACTTTTGCCATGTTTTTTCCTCCTATTCGCCGGCGTGCGATGCAGATGCGCGCGCAACCATGTGGGCGCATGGCATCCGCAGACACTCAGGCCGCTTTTGCCGACGCGGTGAATGTCGCCGCATTCTTCCTGACGAACTCCTGCACGCTCAGCGGCCCTTGCCCCGTTAGCGTGCGCACGTCGTCCGACATCCGGTCGTAGCGTCCCGCGCGGTGCAGATCGGCCATCGTCGCGAGGTGGTTCACCAGGTGAACCGGCAAGCCGCGCTCGAGCAGCCCGTCCCGCCACGGCTCGACCGGAATGTCCTGAAAGGTGATCGTGCGGCCAAGCGCCTTCGAATACTCCTGTGCATAGAAATGCATGTTCTCCGACTGCGGACCGGTCAGGTGATAGATCTTGCCGATGTGCGGCTGCGGATTGGCGAGCAGCGTGGCGAGCACACGTGCAACGTCTTCCACTGCGACCGGCGAAGTCTTGCCCTCGCCGAACGGTAGTCTGATCTGATTTGATTCCCTGACCGAATCCGCAGTGAAAATCAGGAAGAAGCCTTCGAGAAGCACTGTCGGCCGCACGTGCACGACCGGCAGACCGGACCAGTTCAGCGCCTGCTCGGCGAGCCAGTGCAGCTTGTGCTGCGGGCTCGGGGTGGTTTCGGTAATGCTCATCTGTGCGAGCGTCATCTGCGACATATTGATGAACGCCTTCACGCCGTGATGCTTCGCCACCGCCGCCGCATTGACCGTCGCGGCCAGATAGGTATCCGAAACCGACATGCCGAAGTACATCGTCTCGCAGCCGGCAATCACCCTATGCATCGAATCGAGATCGAGCAGATCGCCGACCACGACCTCCGCACCCATGTCGCGCAACGCCTGCGCGCGTTCGTCTTCATTTCGCACCATCGCGCGCACCGCTTTGCCTTGCTTCAACAGCAGCTCGGTGACCGTGCGCCCTACCGCGCCGACGCGGCCCGCCGCGCCGGTGACCAGAATGGGATTTGCCATGTTTTTTTCCTCCTAAGCATTCGCGACTCCACGAATGCGCACGAAGTGATCGCCAGCGATGTATTCCATTCGATCAACGGTCAACCAGGTCGCCCAGCAACCGGCCCAGGGACATTTCCGCATCTCGAGTCTGGAAGCCGCGCTTTAGCGCGGCTTGGAACCGGCTCTGGACCTCGGGGTTGCGCGAGCCCTCGCCGAAGAGATCGGAATCGCGACGGAAGTCCTCGGCCGGCGCGAGAGCGATCGCATTGACCCGCTCCTTGACCGCGACTTGGCCGGCGGCCGGAAATCCGGCGATCCGATGAGCAAGCGATCTGACGAAATCGCCGAGCGCCTTGGCGGGCAACGCTCGGTTAATCCAACCGTACCGTTCAGCCAGCTCCGCGTCGTAATCGTCCGCGCTCAACATGACTTCGAGCGCCCTGGCTCGGCCCATGAGGCGCGCGAGGTGTTGGGCGCCGCCTCCGCCGGGGATCAGACCGAACGCCGGCTCCGGCTGACTGAAGATCGCTGACTCCCGCGCGGCAAAGCGCATGTCGCACGCCAGCACGAACTCGCTGCCGGCGCCGCGTACGCGACCCTCGATCTGCGCGATCGTGACGAGGCGGCTTGCGCTCAGATGGCGAAACAGGAGGGCGATCGACGCTTCGCCGGTCAGCTTCGCCGCCTCCTCCCGGTACTCTTTGATCCGGGTCACGTCGACGTGGGGAATGAAATAGTCGGGGTCGGCGCTCTTGAACACGAGCACCTTGAATGCGTCGTCGGCCTCGGCTTGCTTGATTAGGGAGACCAGATCGCGGACCAGTTCTGGGCCCAAAAGATTCATCGGCGGGGCGGCAATTTCCGCGAACAAAACGGCGCCTTCCTTGCGCACGGTGAGCGTCTCAAAAGCCATCTCACTTTGTGTTCTCTTCGTTTCGTTGGTGATAATGGTCTGCGCGTCACTGGCGGGCGTGAGCAGGCACAGGCCTACTGCGGCCGCAGCCAAGGTTGCGCGAAAACTTGTCATCTGTGCTGGTTCAGTCATGGCTGGTCCCCTTTCCGAAAGATCGCTTGGTCAGGAGTATTGATTCTGCCGAACGCCGTCTAGCGCTCACATGAAGGCACGAGACTGCCGACTTTCGCCAGGTGCTGCAGGTTCTCGAGGAGCATGGTTGGGTTCCTTTCGTAAAGGAGATGGGTGTTGAGTTCGCCGAGCAAGAACTGTCCGTTGAGCATTCCCCGTTAATCACCAGATCGAGGCCACCGCCGGGGCGCCGTGATCGAGTGCATAGCCTCTGCCGTGGATCAGCCGAACGTGAACGCAAAAGCCTCCACGCCCGCATCGAGAAACTCGATCTCGAACTGTCGATCGGCGATGGGCTTCGGTTGTCGGATCAGCTGATACAATCCGCTGTTCGCTAACCGTGCCGTTGCCTTGGTCGTCAACGTCAATGCCGTGCGCAGCGCCCGGCGGCTTGTCCATCGATGAGCACGCGAAAGCGCACGGAAGTTCCTCGCGCTGCCGGTCCCATGACGAGATGAAGATCGCGGGCGTGAAAGCGGTAGGCGATCCGCCCGTTGGCCTGGTTCAACACAGTGGCCTGTTTCTGCACCGTCCAATCACCCGAAAGGGCCCATTGATTGAGTCTCAACCGCGCGGGGACAGCATAGACGCGACGCTTGTCCAACACTGCGCCGCCGGGAGAGGCAAAGTTCTCGGTGCGCTCATAGCCGAGATAGTTTTCCGGCGATTTTAAACTGCCCCAATCGGCGGCAGCTTCCACGCCACGGCCATCGACCGAAACCAGTTCCGTACCGATGCCGGCGCTTGCCGCCCTCGGCGAGCAATTGTTGAATGATCCTCTCCGACTGTTCGTATTCGCCCTCGCCGAAATGATGATGGCGAATCTTACCCTGCGCATCGACGAAATAGAGCGCCGGCCAATATTGGTTCTTGAGAGCACGCCATATCGCAAAGTCATTATCGATCGCGATCGGATAATCGACCCTCATGTCCTTCGCGGCTCGGCGCACGTTGTCGAGGTTTTTCTCGAATGCGAACTCCGGCGCGTGCACGCCGATCACCACCAATCCTTGATTCTTGTATTTCGCGGCCCACGCGCGGACATAGGGAAGCTGGCGTAGCCAATTGATGCAGGTGTAGGTCCAGACGTCGATGAGGACGACTTTTCCGCGCAGGCCGGCGGCCGTCAATGGCGGCGAGTTGAGCCATCCGGTCGCGCCGCCGAGAGAAGGCAACTCGCCTTCAATGGGTAATCGAACCGCCGCGGGCGGCATCTGCTGCGCCACGCTTTTGTCCGCGGCTAAGGTCTCGATCGGCGACGCCGATTGCGCTGGCGAGTATTGCGGCGAGCAAGAGCTGGTATGCTTTCATGATGGATGCTTCCAAAAGGCGTTCAGCCGATTTCCGGCGGATTCAAATACCTCGGCTGCTCATTGCCCAGGCTTCGTTAACTTCCCTGGTGAAATCGTCGGCCAGCACCTCTCCTATCGGCCTTAATGCCACTATCGCGAGTGGCGCGTCATTCCCGTGAAGAACCGGTCAATTTCGCAAGCCGCTGGCGGAAATAGTCCTTCCAACTTTCGGGAAGCGTCGCCACTTCGATCGCGCGACGAAGCAATCCGACGTTATGCTTCTCGCGGGTATAAAGTGCGGTGATATCGCTGAGTCTTACACTGTCTTGGCTTTTTTCGATGAGTTCCATCGGGTCGCCTGCTCCGACTTCGCCCTCTTGCAGCACCGCAAAATAGATTCCCGTGCGCTCGCTCGCCAGGAATCTTTTGATGATGTCGGAGCGGCCGAATCTGATGCCGAGCTTGTAACAAGGCATGCGCGGCTCGGTCGCCATCACGATGGCAGAGCCGACGCGAAATTTGTCACCGACGTTTAACTCCGTTTCAAGCAGTCCCGCGGTCGTGAAGTTCTCGCCGAACATGCCCCAAGGTAGTTTCATCTCAGGAAATTCGTGCGTCCAGTAGTCGTAGTGTTCGGAGGGATAAGCGTAGACTGCCTTGCTGGGTCCGCCATGTACGGAAAGATCAGCCTGCCGGTCACCGTCAAGGTTGAGGGTTCTAAGCATGACACGGCCCGCCACCGGCTCTTTAAAAATTCCTGTCGATACCGGATCGCCATTGCTCATGACGGTACGCGGCAGGCCAACATTGACCGAGATGAGCTTCGTGTCAGTTTTCATATGGATATCCCGTCCCATTGATCAAGCGCTTGTCGACCAATTCCTTTGTACATCGTCCTGTTTCCTTTGAGTGAGCTGGAACACCTCATTATTTGCGTCTTGAATTCATCGGATGCTCCGCTCGCAACCGATGTTCAGACGAATGGCCGTCTTCGCCCATCTGTAATTTCTGCGTCGTGAACGACAGAAGATAAATGCAATGAAAAGACCACGTGTAACTTTCTGAAATGTTTACAATGAGCACCAAAGAGACTGCCGAGATTTCAGCATTTGCCGAATCGTCGGCATAACATCAAACATATTTGGGTCGATTTCAATGCGCGCCCGTCCGAGGCGGAATAGGAAGAGATGAGGCTTAAGCTCGGAGAAGTGTGCAGTTAGAAGAGGCGACGGCTCGACTACGACGAGCCGTACTTCAGCTTTCGCTTGTAGCTCAAAGAGCTTTCATTATGGCTCTCTCTGTTGTAGTGATGCGTCCATGGGTCCGATCGTAATAATATGACGCCAATGCTTGCCAAGAAAAGCTACAGGGAGGGAGCCGATGATGTTGCGTTCCAAATCCGTGATCGTTGCCGCACTCGCCGCCATGATCGCCGCTAGTCCCGCGCAGGCCGCAGGCCTGAAACAGGTCGCAGAAATTTCAGTTCCCGGTGATCCGGTCACCGACATCGGCATCATGGACATCGACCAGACGACGGGCCTCGGCTATCTCGCCGACAAGACCAACAAATCCGTCATCGTCTTCGACACCAAGACCGACAAATTCGTCGCGCGCATACCGGGCTTCATCGGACGGGTGAAGGATGGCGATGCTTCGGGGCCCAATGGCGTCCTGATCGTCAAGGGCGGCGCCGAACTATGGGTGAGCGACGGCGACAGCACGATCAAGGTGGTCGACACCAAGACGAACCAAATCACGGCGACGATCGCCACCGGCGGAAAGAAGCGCGCCAACGGCATGGCCTTGGGCGAAGACATCGGCGTCGTCATCGTCGCCAATTCGAACGAGGATCCGCCGTACCTCAGCTTCATCTCGACGGCGCCCGATCACAAAATCCTCGCAAAGATCCCTATTCCGGAATCCGGCGAGAACCTGGAGCGCTCCGCCTATCACGCGCCAAGCCGCATGTTCTACACAGCCATTCCGGTATCGCGCGCGGACACCGCCAAGGGATTGCTGGCGCAGACCGATCCCAAAACCGGCAAGCTCGTGAAGCTGCACGAACTCGACTGTTATCCGCATAGTCTCTCCATCGTCTCGGACTCGACCATTTTCCTCGGTTGCAGCAGCGCCCACGGCCCGTCTTCCAAGCCCGGCGGCAACATGGCGATCTTCGATATCGCGGCCGGCAAGGTGGAAACCGTTCTCGCGGGATACGGCGGCAACGGCGGCTCGACGATGAATCGCAAGCTCGGCCAGTACTACCATTCCACCTCCGGTGGAACTTTGATGGTGGTCGACACCAAGACGAAAAAGGGCCTGCAACAAATCCCGACGTCCAATGGCGCGCGCTCGCTCGCGGTGAGTCTCGCCAACAATCGCGTCTATGTGGCCACGACCGCGAAGGAGTTGGCCTGCCGTGGATGCATCGTGGTTTATGCGCCGGAGTAAGATCCTCTCGTCGACATACGCTCGGGGCGCATCGGACGACGTGCATGGGAAAAACCATCACCGAAAAAATTCTCGCCAAAGCCGCCGGCCGCGGAGAGGTTTCGCCTGGTGACTACATCGAAGTTGGCAGCAGATGTCCGACGCCCATGGGAAACGCCGGCAGCTTGCGCGGCGGCGTAGAATTTTGCGCCGAATGGAAAGTCGGCGTTTTCGACCCCAAGCTCATCCGAATCATCGACGGTCATCTCGGCGCCACCGCTTCGCACAGTGCGGCGCGCTCACGCATGCGCGCGAGAAAATGGGCCAAAGCGGTCGGCATTCCCCAAGAGAATATTTATTCTCTTGGTAGATCCGGCATTGAAAACATGTTTTCCGCCGAAAGGGCTTGGGCGTTGCCCGGGGAGGTTTACTTACAAGCCGTCAACGGGCATTCGAGCGGCAGCGGCGCGTTGGGCGCCTTCGCCACGACGCTTTCTTACGGCCGCGGCGAATATTTCATGACCGGCAAAACCTGGATGAGAGTTCCCCGCAGCATCAAGATCGTCGTCAATGGAGATTTGCCTGCCGGCACCTGCGCGCGCGACGTGTTCGAACATTTCTTATCCCGGATCGGGCCGACGGGGGCAGGTGGCGGCGCCCTCGAATGGACGGGCCCGGTTATTAATGATTTGAGTATGGGCGAGCGTTTTTCGCTCTGCTCCCTGGCGCTTTTCACCGGCGCCTGGACGGCGATCATCAATCCGGATCAAAAGACGCTTGACTACGTGCGCGCGCGCACAAACGAGAATTTTGAGCCTCAAGTAAGCGATCCGGACGCGCATTATGTCAAAGTTTTTGAGCTCGACGTCAGCCGCTTGGAGCCGCAAGTCGTGCCGCCGCCGAAGCGCCATCTGGTCAAATCGATCAAGGAACTCGAAGGAACCGCCATCGACCGCGGATTCATCGGCAGCGACGCCGGGAGCTGGATCGAACACTTGCGCATGGCCGCGCGGATCTTGAAGGGCAAAAAAATCCATCCGCGCGTCGTGCTCAACATCACTCCAGGCACGACCAACATACTGCGCCAGGCGCTGGATGAAGGCCTGATAGGCACCTTCATCGACGCCGAGTGTGTCGTGCCCATTCCCAACGAGGGCATGGAATGGGGCGGCAATACACCGCTCTCGGCCGACGAGGTGTGCATCGCCTCGGGTCAAACCAACTATCCCGGGCGCATGGGCAGCGAAGAAGCGCAAATCTATTTGGCTAACCCGATGACCGTGGCCGCCTCGTGTTTGGAGGGGCAAATCACCGATCCGAGAAAATATCTATGACGGAGGATGGGAAGCTGGGACAGATGAAGCCGATGAGAGGAAACGCCTGGGTGTTTCGCGGTGTTTTGGACGTCGACTGGGAGATATGCGGTTATCGGACTTATCAGGGGCTGCAGGAAAAAGGCATGTATACGGCGGAGGAGATCGGTAAGTACTGTATGGTCAATTTGGATCCCGATTTTCCCAAGAAGGTTCGCAAGGGAGATTTCATCGTCGGCGAATTCATGGGGTTCGGACATGATCACGATCATGCCTGTCTGTCCATCCTCGGGGCGGGCGTAGCCGCCGTGCTTTGCGACACGTCGTCTCCCTATTTTTTCAGAAATTCGATAGAACGCGGGCTTCCGGTAGTTGAGCTTGTCGGGATTCTCGATGCGGTTAAACAAGGCGATGAGCTCGAAGTCGATCTCGAAAACGGACGCCTCAGCAACATTTCCTCGGGCGTCGAACTCAAGTTCGAGCCCATGCCGCCCTTTATCATCAAGAAATTGGCAGCCGGTGGCATGCTGCCGCTACTCAAGGCGGAGGTTGACGCGGGCCGTATCCCGAAGCGAATTAAGTAGTACGTCCCGCAAGGAATCTAGTCTTTTATTGCGTGCTCGATCGTGAGTCTCGCCAACAATCGCGTCGATGTGGCCACGACAGCGAAGCAGTTGGCCTGCCGTGGATACATCGTGGTGTATGCGCCCGAGTAAGGCTTTGAGTCTCGCGCACCCGACAAGATTCAAACTTGTGACCTTGCTTCGGAGCGCAGCATCACTCCAGCAGCACGAGGGTCAGCGCGCCCAAATCGTGCGAGTGAGCAACGGAGGGCGGCGTGGACGTAATTGTCAATTCAAAGTGCCTGTGCGGTGTGAACGAAACAAAATTCTGAAGTTAGAAATGTCAAGATTCAAGACTTGCCACCCAGGATGCACTCACACGTTGCCGAAAACCTAGCACACTTGCGGCGCCGATCCTCGCCCGTTGCCCAAAGGCGAATTTTTCCGGGTTGACAACATCACGCTTCGTTCTATATGTAGAAGTTGCTGTCGGTACGCTTTGTTTAAAAGCGTTGAAAGAGGGAACCCGGTGGAAATCCGGGACTGCCCCGCAGCGGTAAGTAGGAACGAAAGCCGTCATAAGCACTGGCTCTCTTAGGGGCTGGGAAGCGACGGCGAGTAGAAATTAGCCCGGCAAGGGCTGCCGCCTACAAGTCCGAAGACCTGCCGACGGGCCGTGCAACCGCACGGAACATGACCCGGACCTCCGAAGGGGAGACGCGGGAAGTAAGCCCGACATTCTGACAGAGTCTATTCCTTCGGGAAATTCGAGTCCTGCTTGAAGGGGCGAAGTTCGCCTTGTGCCATTGTCCCCTTCGTTCATCGATCTGCATAAAAATGAGAGGAAAAATCGATGACACTAAGCTTGATCAAGAAATCCCCTATCGATCAAACTCGCTGTCCGCTCTGTGGCGCCAGGAACGAGTGCGGCCTCGCAATAGGAGCTCAAGATTGTTGGTGCTTCTCCCACGCCGTGGTATGGCAACCACAGCACGCCTTTCCAATGCAAAGCCACTGCGCTGCTTGTCTATGTCGCCGTTGTTTGATGAATCAAAAGGCTCTCGACCGGGCATTGGAACAAATGGCACGAGTGCTCAAGCAATATTGTTAGGTTCGTATCAGCGGGCGCCCGTGGAGCGTGAAGCCCGTGTAGGATCGCGGGTCAGAAGCTGACTGCACATTTGGCGCGCGAGACGAACAAACCTGCGTCGAGGTTCAGTGTTCCCGGCGATCGCGCTCTATCAGTCTTTGCAAGATGTAACGCTGCAGGTACAGGACTGATATCTCGTTTTCGATCTCAACGTGGCGCGGATCTTCGTTCAGTGTTTGGGTGTATTCATTCGCGAGATCGTTCAGGCGTAGGCCAATTTCTTCGCACGTCCTTGGTTCCGCCATGGTCTTTCCCCAGTTTCCGGCACTGAGGTCGTACGCTGGCACGGCCATAAATGCGGCCGTGTTTCTGATCGCTCATGGCCTCCTTCTACTTCCGTTGGGCTGTAAACGTCAAGAGGTACAGATCACATAGAGCGCCGCCGAGGTGAAGCCGAACACCACAGCGAAGGAGTTGGCCTGCCGTGGATGCATCGTGGTGTATGCGCCGGAGAAAGAAGCCGTGAGAAGAAGATTCAATTACAGCAGGCCGATTTCGATTCGAAGAAGCTGTGCAGATCATCCGTCTTGCAGGATCGCTTCCGCGTCGATGGTGATCTCAACCATGTTGCCGACGACGACGCCACCCCTGTCTAAAGTGCTATTCCAGCTCACGCCGAAGTCGTGGCGATTGATTGTGGTGGTGGCGGCAAAGCCCGCCCTAGTTTTCGGTCCCTTATCCACGCCATCTTCCCACCATGGAGTCTGCCATTCTCCCAGATAGTGGACGCGGAGCGGCACCGTCCGGGTTATACCTCGAATCGTCAACTCGCCCCTGAGAACCGCTTCGTTCGCGCCCGCCAGTTCGACGTGCTTCCCCGCGAAAGTAATCGTCGGATGTTTCTCCACGTCGAGAAAGTCCTCGCTCTTGAGGTGGGCATCGCGCGCCGCTTCACCTGTCCAGATTCCCGAAGCTTCGATCGTGGCCTCGACGGAAGTCGCGCCCGGGTCCGCCTGATCGAAGACAAGCGTGCCGTGAATATCTTTGAAATGGCCGCGGACAAAAGTCACCATCATGTGACGCACACAAAACTCCGCCGCCGTATGTCCCGGTTCGAAAATCCATTTGGCCATTATCCGCTCCCTTCCAAGTAAACCCATTAGCTGGACTTATTTTTACCTTAACGCCCGCCGCACCGGATTCAACTGCGTGATCGTTTTGGAATAGCGGTTCAAAACGGTAGAGATCGCAAGCAAGAAGTTGTGGAGTTGAATTCAAGACAGGCCGTGCGGGCTGAACGAAACAAAGCGGCATGACAAGCCATAAGGCGAGCAGCATGACGAATGCGCTCCTTTGCAGCTAGAGTCCGACGATAGCAAATTCCCGCGGCCGCAACCGCTGAATACGGGCAGCCATCAGATTTATCAAACCGCGGTGGCAATTCTTCGCACCCCGCCAACTGGCGAAAGTACATACGGTGTCCTTGTATCCAGCCCGCGCCTGTGCGAAAAAACAGGCCGCACTTTTCATTGGTATGCCTGCCCACAAAGCGCTTGAGCAAACTGGATGTGGAGTTCGCACCACGTGCGCGAACCGTGGCTGCAGCCATGATGGCACAGCCATTGGCGCGCCGACCGGTCCTGCGATACCTGTCGTTCCACTCAGGCTGCTTGTGTTTCTGCTCGCCGCGGCGCATCTCACCGTAGCTCTGTTGTTACCGCCCGACACCGTCGCGCAAGATCGACGGCTCAAGTCCGGCTGGTATCCCTGGGACCCGTACCAGCACGTGGTCGTCCAACACGACGTCAAACGGCTGACGGGTTTGGACGTGCAACTGATCCGAACTGTTTTCGCGCAGATGGGCTACGAGGTTTCCTATGAAGAGGTAAGTTGGAAGCAGCACCAGTTGGACGTCAGCAACGGCGTGCGCGACATTGCCGCCGGAGCGTTTAAAAATCCCGAGCGCGCCGTGTACGCGTATTTCTCGGCGCCCTATCGCAAGGAGACCGATGTCCTGTACATGCGCAAGGGTGAAGCATCGCGTTGGTCGTTGAGAGACGCGCGCCAGCTGGCGCGCCGACTCGAGGAGCGGTCGCTTCGTTTGGGCGTAGTCAACGGATTCTACTACGGCCCCGACATTATGCGCTTCGTCAACGATCCGGCGCACAAGGCGCGTGTGATCGCCGTCGCCGACGACGTCGCCAACTTCGAAAACCTGTTGAGTCATCGGATCGATGCGTTCATCGTCGACCGGCTTGTCGGAGCGACTCTGGCGTGGCGCCACGGCTGGCAACATGCGGTCGAGGAGCTGTCGCCGCCGGTTTATGCGGAAGACGTTTACGTCCTGTTCAGCAAGAAAACCACCAGTCCCGCTCTGGTCGAGGAATTCAACCGCAGCTTGGAGCAGCTCAAGGCCAACGGACAGTACGCGCGCATCATCCGGGAATATCTTTTTCCCGTCCTGTTGGAGGTGACGGTCGCGCAGCGCTGGTTTTTGGTGATCGATATCATCGGCACGATTGCGTTTGCGATCTCGGGGATTCTTTTGGCGCGTCAGGGACACTACAGCCTCTTCGGCGCTTTTGTTCTCGCTTCGCTGCCGGCGATGGGCGGCGGCATCATGCGCGACCTGGTGGTCAACCGCGACACCGTCGGCGTGCTGGCCAACCCGGCCTATCTGGTGGCTGTGATCGTAACGGTTTTGACCGGCTATCTCGGCTTTCAACTCGCCGGCTTGGACCGGCCTGGGGGGCCGAAAAATCACGGCGGCGGTGACGACGATTGGATCGCGCGCACCATCAGTTTGAATGCGGCGATTGCTTTTTTCGATGCGCTCGGCCTGGCAGCTTTCACGGTGATCGGCGTGGTCGTTGCGGTGGAGACCAAGTCAAATCCCTTGTGGCTCTGGGGCCCGGTGCTCGCCGCGCTTACAGGTGCCGGCGGCGGCATCGTCCGCGACGCCATTCGCGGCGACGCCAACAACCCATTTCTCAAAGGAACGTTCTACGCGGAAATCGCCTTGGTCTGGGGATTGATCTTATCGGTGTTTCTGATGTGGTACGCGAATCGCCTGGACTACGATCCGACCGAAATCTCTCTGGCAATCGTAATCGTCTTGATTGGTGCGCTGCTGACGCGCATGGCGGCGTTTCAGTGGCGAGTGAAAAGCCCGATGTATTGATTATGTTGGCGGCTCGAACCCGGCGGCGAATTGCAGATCCGTCGAGCCGGCCGTTTCCTCTTCTGATTCAGTCTGCACTCCCGATTTTTTTTGCGATTATCGATTCCCTCAGAAAGCTGATTTTATTCTCACGGCTCTGATTTGTTCCTTTTGTTCACGTCTTTGCATACAACGTGCAAACGGCGGGAAAGTGCACCTCTGATTAACCGGGACGGAACCGAGAGGAAGAATTTACCGATCCGCGCCCCCGGCACGGTAATTCGATTGACATATAGGCTGTCGAACCTACGATCCGGCTCTCCATGAAGCTCGGAGAGCTAGACGTACTGCAATCTGTGAAAGAGCCGTCGGCGTGACCTCTAAAAATGTCAAAGTTCAGGAGGATTTCATGGCAAGCTCTACGACTACCCAACCGACCACAGTGATCGGTGTAACTACGGACGGCGTACAAGTCTTTAGTACGGGCCTTGACGCTAAGGGTCGACGCGTAACCAGTCAAGCAACTACCACCACAACAGGACTCTTGGACGATGGTACACATAATTCTAATTCCCGCGTAAACGAGCCAAGCAGACGTAATCACGCAAGCCCGCGCCCGATCACACATCCACGCATTTGGCACACATCGCGGCGTGCACTAGGCTTGCAGCATTCAGCCAATTGACACCTTGTCCGGATACCGGAAAGCCCTCGCGCAAGTGAGAGGGTTTTCACCGGAGTGCCTCTGACTGAGGCCGCTGAAAGCGACATGATCAATCGTCGAAACCAAAGCTTCGAATACATCAGGTGATAAGTAGGAAACACCGAATTGAGGTACGCAAATGCATAGCTGGATGAGCTGGGTTCTCACGATTGTGGGTATTGTAATTTTGTGCGGCGGTTTGGCAGCGGGATTTCTAGGGCACTTAGCAGTGACGTGGACCGGCAGCGCTGGATTTTTGGCAATGCTTGTCGCGGCAAATCTTGACCGAACCCAGAATTCAAAGCTTCGAGTAAGGGAATAGAAGCTCGTACTCGTGACGTTGTCGCGCGAGAGCGGAAACAGCCATAGCCGAGCTTCGATTACTGGCTGTTCAGATCGCCGAGTTGACGCTGTCTCTCCTAAAACGCAGCGGAAGGATGGGCGGTTATACGGATGACGAGGAGACCGCATTTAAGGACTCTGTGCTTGGGGTTTTGACAAAAATTGGCGTATCCGAGTCCGAGTTTCCACATATCCAGCGCGACTGGCACAAGGTCACAGAGTTTGACTATTCCTATTTAATTCTCGGTGGGCATTATGCCCCTGACGACGCGAGCCAAGAGGTCTACAAAGGATGGCACGCACTGAACCAAGGAGGACTTGAGCGACCCGCTACACCGGGCGAAATCAGGGCATTTGCGGAGAAGAATAACTTCCTAACGCAGGAGCTTGATCGATACATAAAAGATTATGAATTCTATAGGGAACACAAAAACGCACCGGCGTCCGGACGTGTGGCGCAAGCGACTAAATTGGGGACAACTCAAACATCGAGATTAGGCTGTTCGAGAATACACATCGGTCTATTAGTTCCGTTCACCTTTCCAACTTCCCTTTTCTTTTCCCGCCTTGCACTAGAACGATCCGGTCGCCGTAAGCAGCCTGTCTGCAAATCTGGACGTGTATTCACCGGTCGTCGACGTTGAGTTCGACACGCCGGCGCCAGCTGATGGATGAATCACGATCATTATCAAAGCAAGCGATCGAAAAGGAGTCGGGAGTCTTTCACTTTCGCTTCGGACGATCGCGGCCAGCCCGCCTTACCGGCCCAGTCCTCGCTTCAGGTCCTCAAGAAGATCCTGAACGTGCTCGATTCCCACTGACAAACGGATCAGTCCATCATCCAGTCCCGCCTTCTTGCGCTCCTGTTTGGGAATCGAGGCGTGGGTCATGACTGCGGGCAACTCGACGAGCGACTCGACGCCGCCGAGACTCTCGGCGATTTTGAAGAGGCGCAAGCGCGCTAGAACGCGGCGCGCTTCCGCGAGTCCTCCCTTCACCTCGAACGAGACGATGCCGCTGAAGCCGTCCATTTGCGCAGCCGCGACATCATGGCCCGGGTGATTGTCCAGCCCGGGATAATAGACCCGCCGCACACGCGCATGCTCCTGCAGAAACCGCGCGATCTGCATCGCGTTCTTTTCATGCTCCCGCATGCGCAGCGCGAGAGTCTTTATCCCTCGCAGCGTGAGGAAGCAGTCGAAGGGAGAAGGCGTCGCGCCGGCGGCATTTTGCAGGAACTTGAGCCGCTTGTAGAGCGCGGATTCATTGAGACAGATCGCTCCGCCGACGACGTCCGCGTGTCCCGCCAGATATTTTGTCGTCGAGTGCAGCACGAGATCGGCGCCGAGATCGAGGGGCCGTTGGAAAACCGGCGACGCGAAGGTGTTGTCGACCAGACAGAGAGCGCCGTGGCGATGGGCGATTTTCGCCGCCGCTCTGATGTCGGTGATGCGGAGCAGCGGGTTGGTCGGCGACTCGATCCAGACAAGCCGGGTGTGCCGTGTCACGGCGCGCTCGATTTCTCTGACGCTGGAAGTTTCGACGAAGGAAAATGTCAGCCCGAAGTTTTCCAGCACCGCCCTGAAGAGCCGATAGGTGCCGCCGTAAACGTCGCGCGAGGAGACCACGTGATCGCCCTTTTTGAACAGGAGCATCGCCGTGGTCGCCGCGCCCATACCGGAGGAGAACGCGAGGCAGTATTCGGCCGACTCCAAGCTCGCGAGCGCGGTCTGGAGCGCGCTGCGCGTCGGATTGTCGGTCCTCGAGTAGTCGTAACCTTTGTGGATGCCAGGCGCGCTCTGAGCGAAAGTGCTGGTCTGATAGATCGGAACAGTGATCGCTCCGGTCGCGGATTCGGGTTCTTGTCCGGCGTGGATGGCGCGCGTGGCAAATTGCCTGAAGCTCGCCGCCCTTCTTTCGTGCCATCAGGGCTGTCCGCCTATGTGACCCACGACGTCGAATCGTGTGACAATTCCCTGGTACTTCTCCGCGTCGCGGACGAGAACAGCCGGGGCAGACTTGAGGAGCTGCACGACCTCATAAATATCTTCGTCCGGGCCGATGGTGGGAAACGGCGGCTCGAGCAGAGATCCAACCGTAAGCTCCATCACCTCGGGAGTCTCCATAGACCTCTGAAAGAGCACGCTCTCGCACAGCGACCCGACGAGATTCCCCTTATCGAATACGGGCAGTTGCGAGACGCCGAATCGGTTCATGGTGGTGATCGCATCGCGCACGCTGGATGTCATCTCGACCGACAGCAGCTCGGGAAGCTTTCGCCGCTTCGATTGGAGAATATCGCCGACGCGGGCGCTTTTGCCGAGAAACTGGTTTTGCCGCATCCATTCATCGGAGTACATCTTCGAAAGATAAATTTCTCCCGCGTCGGGAAGTATGACGACGACAAGGCTGTCCTTGCCGAGCTGCCGCTGGCGAGCGTATTCAAGCGCGCCGGCAACGGCTGAACCGGAAGATCCTCCACAGAAGAGACCCTCTTCCCGTGTAAGCCGTCGGCCCATCAGAAACGAGTCGCGGTCGGAAACGGTTACGACGTCGTCGATGTATTGGACGAGCAGGTTCTTCGGCACAAAGTCCTCGCCGATCCCTTCGACCTTGTACGGGTGTGAGTCGCTCCATGACCATTTCTCGCGCTTGAAAGCCTTGGCGAGGATCGATCCCTCAGGATCGACTCCGACAACCGTGCACTGGGGATTTTTTTCTTTCAGGTATTTGGCAATTCCCGAGATGGTCCCTGCGGTTCCGATCCCAGCGACAAAGTGAGTGATCTTGCCGTCGGTCTGCTTCCAGATCTCAGGACCCGTGGACGCGTAATGAGCTTCCCGGTTGGCGAGGTTATCGTACTGCATGGGCATATAGGCGCCCGGGATCTCGTCGGCAAGACGTCTGGCAACCGAATAGTAGGACTGGGGCGATTCCGGCGGCACCGCCGTGGGAGTCACGACGACCTCCGCGCCAAAAGCGCGCAGGCGGCGAATCTTTTCGATGCTCATTTTGTCGGGGATCGTAAAGATACACTTGTAACCCTTGACCGCGGCGACAATCGCCAGCGCCACTCCCATGTTCCCCGAAGTGGGCTCGACGATGGTGCCTCCCGGCTTGAGCAATCCCTTCTTCTCCGCATCCTCGACCACCGCGAGCGCGATTCTGTCCTTAACGCTCCTGTCCCGGATTGGACGCCTCGAGTTTCGCACAGACCGTCGCGGAAATTCCCGCGGTAATATGGTTGAGACGGACGAGCGGAGTGTTACCGACGGCTTCGAGCACGTTGGCGGAGATCTTCATTTTGATTCTCTCCCGAATTTCAAAATTGAATTGGGAATTTTTTTACCTTCCAATCCAGCCACCATGAGTATACACCGCGGTTTTCCGAATTTCTTTCCCAGGCTGCATATTTTACGGAGTTGATTTGTTGACGGTTCGGCAATTCAACGCGGTACGATGCGCAGGCTCATGGTTGCCAGATAGATCTCGCGCCGGAGTCGTGAGTTTCTGCGGATAGGAGAAATGGCGATTCAGAAAACCGCGACTCTAAATTTCGGGTGCGACACTCATCGCGTCTTCGAGGAAAGGCACCGACTCAGGATAGAGCCGCCTCGCAGTTTCAAGGAGCAGCTTCGCCTCTTCCATGTCACACATGATCTCGATCATCGGCGGCTCCTCACTACTTTGATGCCTGGCGACTATATTGTTTTTGAGGATCGTATATTCGGGAGACGTAATTTCGCACGCGGCTACGAACAGGTCGTAGTGCTCGGGCGGTAGTTGGATCATGAGGGTTGTCACCTATTGAAGCTAGGCAGTTTTCAGTGGAAGTACAAGTAGTCATCCTGATCGACGGTAGCACCGGGTGAACAGACGATCTTGAAGACTCTGACAAGAAAGCCCTCATAGGAGGTGTTCGCTGACACGATTTAACTAACCTAACCGTGATGGGATTGTAGAAGCAGAGCCACGCGTTTCGGTCCGCTCCTTCGTCTCGGTTCGCAAACGACGCGCGCGGAGAAAAGGAGTCGGGAGTCCGTTCACTTTCGCTTTGGACGATCGCGGCCAGCCCGCCTTACCGGCCCAGGCCTCGCTTCAGGTCTTCAAGAAGATCCTGAACGTGCTCGATTCCCACGACAAACGGATCAGTCCATCATCCAGTCCCGCCTTCTTGCGTTCTTGTTTGGGAATCGAAGCGTGGGTCATGACTGCGTCGTCATACTCCTTCTCAAGGTTTCGCCGGCGCAATGTTCTTGTTTGTCCGGAACAAGTTCTCCCGGTCCCACTTCGTCTTGACGTCAACGAGCCGGTCGTAGTTCTTACCGTAGGCGGCGTGGATGCGCTCGTCACCCTCCTCCTCGGTGAGGAAATTGACATAGGTTCCGCCCGTCGAGAAACGGCGCATATCGCGCCAAGCCGCACGCGACCAGTCGATGTTCGCCTGATCGTCCTCGGCCTTCTCCCACGAAGCCGCGATGTTGAGCACAAACCCAGCGTCCCGGTTTCCCACGGCGGAATGATCTTCCGGGAGCCGGTTGAGTGCTCCGTCGACAGGAAAGAGCAGGATCGCCGAGTGCGGCGACACGATCCGTTGGGCGTGCTCGATTGCCGTGGCGAACATTTCCGGCTCGAGCCCGGGCAGATATTCGGATTTCCAGTAGTAGCGCCGGCCCTTCGGCTGGGTCCCATCCAACAGGCTCTGCTGCGACACATAGGATCTTGGCTGGATAATGTCGCCCACCGGCGAGCCGAAAGCTTTAATCGGGGCGACTAGTTTTTCTCCTTCCTTGATTGCGCCGGTATGGCAAACGAACATCGCGACGATGGGTCTGCCATGAATATTTTTCGCAAGCCACGGTGCCGGCGGAGCCATGCGAAGTCCCAAGACGCAAGCGAGCTCGGGCGGCGCTTGCTCGGTGAGAGCGCGGTACATCTCGATCACATCACGAGCGTGCTCAGCAGACCACGCGATGGCGCCTGCCATGACCTCGGGCCCGACGGGATAGAGCTTATACTCGAAGCTCGTCACGACGCCAAAATTGCCGCCGCCGCCGCGAAGGCCCCAGAAAAGATCGCTGTTCTCTTTTTCGCTTGCCCGCACCACGCGCCCGTCCGCGGTGACCACATCCATCGACAAGACGTTATCGGAGCTCCAACCAAATCGGCGCGTAAGATAACCGAAACCGCCGCCGAGGGTGAGGCCGGCTATGCCCGTCATCGAAACGAAACCGAGTACTGCGGCAAGACCGTGAATCTGCGTCTCGCGGTCCACGTCACCCAAGAGGCAGCCGAGTTGGGCGCGGGCCGTGCCCGCGTTCGGGTCTACCCAAACGCCGCGCATGAGCGACATGTCGAGCATCACTCCGCCGTCACACACGGCAAGGCCCGCGATGTTATGACCGCCACCTTTGATGGACAAGGAAAGGCCGTGTTCGCGCGCGAAGTTCACGGCCGATATGACGTCGGCAACGCCGAGGCAGCGCACAATCAGTGCAGGCCGACGGTCGATCATGGCGTTCCAGATCGCGCGCCCCTCGTCGTAGCCGGGCTCGCCGGGGAGCAGGAGCGGACCCCGCAAGCGCGTTTTGAAGCTATCGATAATATTTCGCTCGAGCATCTTGCACCTCGTGTTTAAAATTTTCTTGATTAGGAGTTACTCCTCGTCATCCTTTCAATCAAGTACAATAAATGGACTAGTTCTCGCACGGCTTTAACGTTAGTATTTTTGCCATGAAAGGTTACGGTCAGTTCTGTCCCGTCGCTAAGGCGGCAGAGATTCTCACCGAGCGCTGGACGTTGCTGGTGTTACGGGAGTTGCTCTCCAGCAGCCGGCGGTTCAACGATCTGCGCAGTTGTTAAGGCGAGAAAGTCCTTGCTCCATCCGTATCTAACTGAAATTTGTGGTTGGCAGAACGTTTCGAATCTTGACACTCTCTCAGTCATCAAAGAACTTTGGTGATTGCGCGCTTTGCATAATGAGGTCTGGTCCGTCTTTAGGCTGGCGACCCTGATTGCGACCAGCGGCGGGCAATTGATCGCTTTGGGTCATTGCCTGAAGAATGAAGCCGAAACCGAAAGCAAACGTCGTGATAACCAGCCCCATAGCGATTAAGCAACTATCATCGGGAGTGTTAGAACGAACCGAATACACGAGACTAACAAGGCCCGAAATTAAACCCCAACTGTACATGACAATGCTTCCAACTTTTGGCATTTACCTGACCCGATGGAGGTTGGATTTGAGCACCGCCGATACGTTGCCAACTCTCCGCGATGTTCTGCAAGAACTCCTACTGCGTGATGGCACTTTTTTCAATATTTGATTAGGTAAGACTGGTTTGTTGCCATTTTCAGAAACCCATTGATTGCCCAGTGCTTCGTAATATAGTTTTGGTTATGGGTATTGTGGTAAAGATGCCGTTAGATACCTACCTAGGTTTTCTGGGTAGGTTCCCTTTATCCAGCCGTGGATATGCCGTCCTGAAAAATTCCATAATCGAGCGAACGCTCACAGACAATTACTCCATCGTAGAAATGTTCTGCGAAATTGACGACCTGAAACTCATCCTTGAACGCGCAAACCGATTCTATCCCCTCGCTGCTCCCTACTTAGAGAAAGCGCTAAGCTCGGTAATCGGCGGCGAATATCGAAAAACCAAGACTGGCGATACTTGGCACATCTGCTCAGATTGCTCTCAGTGGCCGATGGATGATTACGTGTCGACCCAAGACGCGCCGGATAATTCCACGATCTGTAATGAATGCATCGTCAAAAAACAGCTTGGGGAGTTCTAAGCGTAATTCATTCCCAATTCGGCGAGACACATGTCAGGCGGCGCAACCATCTTTCTTTCCCGCGTACTATTTCCACATCTACCGGACCCCAAGGTTTTGCCAAAAGCGGTGAAGCCTGCGTAGTCTGATGCGCGAGATGTAGCGTTTGAATAAGTGCCGACGAACGCGTCTCACGGACACCGGCGAGTCAACTTGTGCTATTAGACAGAAGTTTCTTTTCAGGAGTACGGAACTCGTCGAATGGCCTTTCCTGGAAGCTGGTATTTTCCTTGGTGGGCGTAACTCGTTTTGGCGGTTTCTTTGATGGCGGATCGCCGATGGGCTTCTTCGGCGTCTTGGGCTCCCTCACGGGAGATTTTCTCGGTGACGGTGGCTCTTTTCTCTCCGCAGGAGGTTTTGTGTTCCTTGTCCGCATTTGCCTTGACCCTCACTGTTTTGCTGATCGTCCGTGTAGTACTTTTCTTTCCCTGGCGTCGAGTGATTTTTTTAATCAGAACGATTGATCGAGGCGAGATCAATCCAAGCGCGACTATAACCACAGCGGCGCAGTACCCTTTGGCCCACACCTGACTCACTTCCGCTTAACACCTAATTTTGTAGATGACTGATATCAACCGTGATCGGCGGGAGCCCATGGGTTTCCAATGTTTATTAGCTTGGCTCAATTCCAGAGGCGAAGATGAGACATTTTTATACTACGAGCTAGCCATTGGAGTCATTTTCAGAGACATGCCGCCTGAGGGAGTTCGCTAAAAGCCCAGCTCGCCGAGTTCTCCGAGGGTTAGCTCTTTCGCAAGCACGATCGCGACAATCGCCATTCCGTATAGATGTGACGGGAGAACCAAAACCATTGTGTATTCGATCCCGTCTTTTTTACGGAGTTTGAGAGTAATCACTCCCGCGTGTCGCTGCGCGTTCAGAAGCTTATCGGTTGGATCAGCAATTGCCGCGTCTCCGCCTCCGCCAGTTACTTGGGGCGGCCATTCTCTGGCGTGTTCTCTGATTGTCATAGAGATATCCTATTTGCGTCTGTCCTATGTTCGATTGTGAGCTGCACCGTAAAAAGATCCGTCCGCCGCGGTCAACTACCTCTCCGGCCATATCGCGGTCATTGGCTTAGAAGATTTATTTGGCCAGTCGGAAGGCAAAATCTCAAACTGAAGGGCCGCCATGGTAATAGCCTTAATGCTCGACGAGGACCGGATAAGCCTGCGATGGGGTGCTGTGAAGAATGGTAACTAAGCCGAGAATCGACAACCAGGCTGGGCCGAACCGAGGATAATTTCGGAGGGAGAATATCATTGTTGCAACTCCTCTGGGCATTAGCGCTATGTGACTGGGCAAAAAAGTAGGAGCAAATCTGAATCCATGAAATCAGCATGATGTTGCAAGTATGAGAATCGAGCCAACAGCAGAGAAAATCAGGACAACGTCTGAATCTTTTATCGGGTTTGGCTCTTCGATGTGTCGCAATTTTGCAACATAACAACATCTTGGGTGTCCCGCCGTTAGGACGAAAACCGCATTGGATGGGGTTCACATTGGCTCGCAGTAACGGCTTCCTGAAATTTTCTTTTCCCTCCAGTGCAAGAAAATCTTTTCGCAAATACTGCGCATCTATATCTACGGCGTCTTGAAAAAATCCATTCCTCCGTTCTTTAAAGAGACGATTGTCCTCGTGTCCTGCGTCATCTTATTAGATAATTTTTTCTAATGCCTAATTAATGGCGCTAGTTTTGCGTCATCCGTAAACGACATTGCCTATCAATTAACGCGGCAACTTTCGAAGGTCAGCGAGCGCTACCATTGATCGTCCATAGCGGCTTCTTTGTCTGGCGGTGGTGGGAAGAGCAGGCGTAGTACGACTTAGGGTAGTTAGTAATGTGCCCGCAATGCACTGGGATGAATCTTACGATGATGAGTTGTACTGGAGGCAATTGAAATGGAACATTTCACTTTGGACTCTAGTGATCGTAATTGTCGCCACCTGGGTAGCGGTCGAGTTCTGCGGGGACGAGTCTGAAGAGTAGAATTTAGCGGCGGGCAAAACGTTTTTTATGGCGACTGGCCATTAAATTGCTCATGTTCTCGGCTAGGACGAAACTAACTGTGGAGTCCGTGAACGAACTGGAACAAAAAATTGTTAGTAGGAGGTTTTTCCATATGCGAAACGTGGTGAGATTATTTGCGACGGCAATATTGACCGGGTGGTTGTTAAGTGACGCACCAGCGATTGCCGCGCCCACTGACGGCGCGAGCGAGTGGCAGCTTTCGGGGGGTTTGTTTCATGCGCAGGGTTCCGACAGTGGAAGTCTGAACCTCGATTTGGGCTATGGTTACTACTTAACGCCGGGTTGGCAGATCGGAATACGACAAGGGTTGAACTACAATTTTATCGACGATAGTCGCGATTTCTGGCTTGCTAGCACCACGCCTTTCTTCAATTATCATTTTCACGTAACCGACATCATTGTTCCATACGTGGGTGGGTTCATGGGTTTGGTGTGGAACGACCGCGACGCTACCGGCACCCTAGGACCGCAAGTGGGCGCCAAGTTCTTCGTGCACGACCGCACGTTTTTGAATATCGGTTATCGTTATGAATGGTTTTTCAATCGTATTGAAGCCATCGACAACAACTCCAGCAGTGGCAATCATGTGATCAATTTAGGCATCGGTTTTACATGGGGCGGAGCACCGAGCCAACCTAAACCCTAGCCTAGTGTGTTGATGCTTGAGAAGGGCTTGTATGCAACTCGCTCTCTTCGGCGAGTTCTACAAGCACTTCTCCTGCGTAATGAACACTTTTTTTTATGAGCAGCTCGGCAAATGCGTCCGCGGGCGAGCTGGAAATTAAAAGCTCTCCAAACGTGACCTAAATATGGTTTTTGGTTATGGCGGTTCTGGTAAAGATGCCGTTAGATACCTATCTAGGTTTTCTGGGTAGGTTCCCTTTATCCAGCCGTGGATACGCCGTCCTGAAAAATTCTATAATCGAGCGAAGGCTCACTGATAATTACTCCATCGTAGAGGTGTTCTGCCGAATCGACGATGTGAACCTCATCCTTGAACGCGCAAACCGATTCTATCCCCTCGCTGCTCCTTACTTAGAGAAAGCGCTAAGCTCGGTAATCAGCGGCGAATATCGAAAAACCAGAACTGGCGATACTTGGCACCTCTGTTCGGATTGCTCTCAGTGGCCGATGGACGATTACGTGTCGACCCAAGACGCGCCGGATAATTCCACGATCTGTAATGAATGCATCGTCAAAAAACAGCTTGGGGAAATCTAAGCCTCATTTCATTTCCCTATCGCCTGATGCTCAGGTCTGGCCTGGGTAGTAGTTAGATGGAAGGTGGGCGCGCGGCTATCATGGCGTTTTGCGATGGGGCTCGATCCTTGCGGCGCGCTTTGGCTCTTACGTTTGCTGCCGGGTCGGCTGCCTCGACCAATGTCCTTTTACGCCGCATCTCGGCGGAGTTCTCTTTAATCCACTTCCGAGTTAGTACCATACCGTAAAGCTCGGCTTGCTCGCGGGTTGAGAAATACAGCGAGGTGAGAATCAACGTTCTCAAACCTTGGGAGCCAGTTATTGTAACGACGGGTGTAAAGTCTTTGCGAGGCCGTGCAGCAAAGATGGCTTTGATTTCAGCATCACAGTTTGTGTACGTGAACTTCATTAGCCAACGCCAACTACATCTTGAGAGTTCTCTCAGTGCGAACCTAGCACAGAAAGGAGTTCCTGCCGTGGCCCGATCTGATCCGACCATCCAGCATGGTCGCTGGGAAATTTAAACAACCTTTTTTTCTGATCTATCACTATAACTCAGGGTTGCAAGTTTAACGGACTCACTCTTTGCTGAACACCGGGGCTTTACTGATCCTTGATACGATTTCCCTTAGTCTCGGCGAGGTCACACACAAACCGGCCCATGTAAGAGCTCGCCCCAACGTCCGCCCATCTACTGACCGTCCGGTTCTTGTCCTTACCGGGGCCACAGGACTAGGAGCTCGAACCCCCAGTAATGCAGCTCCGTAATTGCCCATTTGTTAAATGGCCGCCAACCGGGACCAGGATTGAACGTGACGGCGACATCGATGTAACCGGCGAAATCGGAACGTTGAAAAGCGCCTCCAGCTCGCGCGTCCAGCCGAAGACTTTTTACTTGATAGTTGCCTTAGGCTTGAGGGTCGGCAAAAGCAAATTGGCGGGGTCGAGCGTATACTCAGGGCCATCAGATGATGGCACGAAATACATGTTTATTTTCGCCTACCCGTTGATTGCCCATTTCCTCGTAATACAATTTAGCTATGGCGGTTCTCGTAAAGATGCCGTTAGACACCTATCGATGTTTTCTCGGTAGGTTACCCTTACCCAGCCGTGGCTATGCCATCCTGAAAAATTCCGTAATCGAGCGAACGCGAGATTCTTCCATCGTCGAAATACTCTGCCAGATTGAGGACGCGAAACTTATCCTTGATCGTGCATACCAATTCTATCCCGGCGCTGCTCCCTACATAGAGGACGCGTTATCCGTCGTAAGCGGCGTCGAAGAGATTGGCGAGGTTTGAATATCGACATTAAGAGAATGCGGAGTCACTAGAGGGCTAATTGCCAGTTTGGACTTACAGGGGCGTCCGAATCACGCGACAGTTCGGCGGCCTCTCGACTGAGGAGGAGGCACAGCAGGCAACGGCAAACATCGTGAGCGATCAGATCGACAAAACGTGGCGACTGACGCGAAACATGGCGAAGGCAAGAGCATTAAATCCCGTCACGCTGCTGTCGCCCAATTGGGACGAATGAAATTCTCAAAAAATCTGCAAGAGTTTCTCTTCCGTAATTCAGTTTTTGCATGTGAGAAGTTTAGAGTTATCTGCCATTTACATTTTGGTACGGTGATTGCGTTTCTTCCTTATAGGAAAAGGAGGGGACGACAATGAAAAAAAAATCACTAGCTCCATTATCTATCGGTCTGTTGGCGGCTTCTCTGGCGATCCCAATGGGACATGCTCACGCCGACCTCGACCCGCCCGGCAATAAGAGGGAGCGTCAGGAACTTCGCGAAGACATGCAGCAGCTCGATCGATTAACCATGCAACGTAATCGCGAGCTACGCCAAGGCGATTTCCGCGAAGCCCGTGAATACGATCAGAAGATCCGCGACCAGAGGAGAGAAGTTCGCAGAGACTGGAGAGAGTTATATAGAGATAATGATGGCGGATGGCATTCTGAACGACGGTATCGCCTTCATGAATCTGACTAAGTTTTTAACCTGACGGTTTCGCGCGGCGCGAAGGGACTGTCATTAAACGGCGGTCCCTTCGCGTCTCCGCTTTCTGCATCGGTATGTTTTTTCTTGAAAATGCGGTGACTTCTAGCGCTCTTCGTCAGAGGTCTGCCATCCTGTCGGGAGATTTCCTTCGCTCCAGAGCTGAATTAGCTCAGCTCGGGCCCTATCCCAGTAATCAGCATCCTTTCCCTCCGGTTGACCATCATTCTTCCAGCTGTAGTACGCCGCAATAGCAACCCACTCATCGGGAAAATTTGGTTCTTTCTCTAGGTTGCCGGAAGCCTTCGTTTCAAATAGCGACTCCATAGGTTTACCTCCTTGTATGGGCCTTGGTGATTAGCGTCGCCATCAACAAGTTCCCACCATTGGCGAGCCGAGTTATTTAGCTGCGTGCGAATAGATTACGCATCGGCGAATTTTTGCCGGCCTCGTTCGATTTTGCGTAGACCATCTTTGACTAGCGGTATTCCGATTCTAAGATCTTTTTTTCCTTCCATGCAAGAGACCTTGTCGCAAGTACTGCGGGTCGATTTCTAGAGCTTCGCAAACGTTGATAAATGAAAAAATCCACCCACGATCGTCTTCAGAAACCCAGTCCTCTGTTTCCAGGAAGAGACGATTGTCCTCGTGTCCTGCGTATTGTTGAAAGCACTCGACGGCATCCAGCAATATCGCAAACATGAGTCTCTTCTCAGGCAGAGTTGGGCGAGTTTCATAAACGGCGAGAAAGTCCGCTTCAGACAAGGTATGGATCGATTCGAACGCTCTGTCCATATCCAATACGATTCCGACTAATTTCTATTATCGTCCAAGAATTTGGTCATTCAAGTAGTGGGCTTAAATTGACTGACCGGATGGTTAGGTCGAAATTCTTTTGGTAAGCTGAAATGAGCGTTGATCGCCACAGCACTATCAAGGCAGCAGCGATCCTGTCCGTGGTCAAACGCTGAAAAAGTCCATGCCAACATACGAAGTCTACATTCATTGCGTGTTTTGTCGGGGCGAACATCCCCTTCTTATGAAGGTCCACCTCGACGCTGGTCCCGATCGTAAGCAAACTGTTGGGGAGTATTTCCCCGACGGTTCCGTGCCACCCCAGATTCTGGCGATTCGAGGACATGATGCGCTATGCCTAAAAACGGGCAAGAAATTTAAGTTAGAAAATGATGATCAACTTTTTCTTGTGCCTACTTGGTAAGTCCTAAGTTTGATTTTTGCCGCGATAGGAAATCCGATGCTGCGGCTTGAATTCTATTACCCGGTCTTGCCATTCCAAAAACTCAGAGAATCCTAATCTTAAATTGCCATTAAAGGTCTTATGGCAGCAACACGTACTATGATCCCAGTCCACTTTACGGGCTTCCTCTTTCGCACAAAGTAGCGCCAGCCAACATTCAGTTAACCGGTGTGAAGGGATTTTGTGGCAGCAGTGTTCTTTTTATCCTCCAGAATCGATAGGCGCATTGCCGACAACGGAAGGGCTGAAGGTAAACCAAACTGAAGACCGCTCGAATTACTGGCGAGCTACGAGACGGCCTCACCGCGACGCCGTCACAACGGGGGCAGATTGGCAGCCTTTGGCTATTAGGCATTTCCGAATTGTTGTGGTGGCCAACGCGCCGAAATCTTTGAAATGATGTCATTGAATGTTTAGGCGCCGAAATATCGGCCCTTGGTCCGATGAATTTTCGCCACGGTTGCGGCTTCGCTATAATCTGTCCGAGAAACGCAACGATGTTTTTGAATGGAGTTATTGACTATTTTTGAACCTACAAGATACAAAGGACGTGCCAGCGCGAAATCTGCCCTCGAAAGCAACGAACTATACGGGATACGTCCGATTGATGCGACAACATTTCGGCAATGTGTCGCCCAATTGGGATCAAATGAAAAATCGCAATAACTTCGCAACGCGCCGCCATCAGGTACGTAGGAGGCGCGGTTGAACGCAAATGAAAAAGGGGAAGCGGTTTGCTTCCCCTTTTGACGCCAATTCTAGTGCAGACGGATTAGTTCACGCTGATGGAGATTTGGCGAGGCTTCGCTTCCTCGACTTTGGGCACGTGGATCTCCAAAATCCCCTCGCGATAGGTGGCCTTGATACCGTCCTGCTTGACGGTCTGCGGCAGATAGAAGGATCGCGAAAACCTGCCATGCACCCGCTCGGTTCGGTGATACTCGACATCGTTGTTCAAGCCTTCGGATTTGCGCTCGCCGCTCAGCGTCAAAGTACCGTCGTTGACTTCCAAGTTGAAATCTTCCTTTTTCATCCCCGGTAACTCAGCGCGAATCAGATACGCCTCTTTGCTTTCGAGAATGTCCACCGGCGGTAGCCATGCACCCGCGGTCGCTGACGGCAGCGTGCGTGCCCGCCCGACGCTCTCATCGAATAGATCGTTAATTCTGCTGTGCAGCCGGCTCATGCCGTCAAACGGTTCCCATCTTACTAGTTCCATAATTGCCCCTCCTTTTTTAAGGGTGTTTATTAAGATGAGGGAAAACTAAGTACGGATTTCCCGACTGTCAACCGGCTTGACAATCAGCTTCCGCATTCCTAGCTTTAATCAGTTTATCAACCGATAATTGAGGAATTGATGGCTGAACCCAGTCGGCGAAATCAAATTTCCAAATCCCATCAACACAATCACGCGTCGTAACCTCCAGGATGATAAAGTGCCACGGCAGGTTCGGCGGAAATATGAGTTTTGAATTCAGCCGTACAGCACTTGATTGATAACGATTTCGTTTCGCGCTTGCGCTCTTCTACCATAGCAGGTGAGGAGCGGAGGTAGGTTCGTTCTTGCCTAAGCCGATGAGCGACTAGCCTGGGGCCACTTGTATGCCGCCAAAACTGTCTTCGCTTCGACCCGCAAGACGCCCAGGATCACCTCCAACTTGTGTTCATTTGTTTTCCAGCCTGGGCCGGCGGAATCACGCCTAAACTAACAGGGGCCGATCTATTTCTTCCAAAACAACTACAGTTGAATCCCTCGCCGACCGATCGCCTATCAGCACTCCTATGAAATCCATCCCGGGTACGTACTTGCCTAGCACGACAACACAGACCGTCAGTGGGGTGGCGAGGACGAGTCCAACCGGCCCCCAAAGCCATGTCCAGAACGCAACGGCAATTACGAGTCCGACTCCCGAGACGCCCGCACTCTCGCTATAGAGCAGCGGCTCCAAAACCATATTAATAAGAAGTTCCAACGCCAAAAAGAGTCCACCAACGACCATCGGCCAGTACCAACCATCAAAAACCGCCAGGCTGAGGGCACTGGGCATGATCGCCGCAGCAAAAGGTCCGATATAGGGAACGAAACGCAATACCATAGCAAGAAAACCCCAGAGAATGGCATAAGGTAGACCGATGAGATAAAGCGCGAAACCCACCGCTAACCCGAACGAGGAATTAATGATGGTCTGCATGAGCAAGTAGCGGCTTATGCGCTGACCCGCTTCTTCGAGCGCCTGATTCGTAACTGTAAAACTCCCATAGCCGACGAGACGGATCAAACGGTTGCGCAGGTCTTCGCGCTGAATGAGCATTAGGATCACCAACAAAATCACGAGGCCGGCGCGGGCGAGCGGCTCCACCATCGGCCCGACGGCCGATTCATCGAGCCAAAACGCAGTAGATTCCACAGGCTGCACGATGACTGGACGTCGCTGATCTTTGGCCTTTGTGGGCTCGTCACTTTTCTGAATTTCGGTCTTCACTTCCTCAACGGTATTTTGGACTTTTTCTAGGGCACCCCCCTTACCGGCACCGCGCACGTCGGCTATTTTTTGCTTAATGTTACCTTTGTATTTGGGCAGCTCGTTAGCCAGGCTGACAAATTGAAGTGTGACGATCCAGCCGATTCCTCCCAGGATGGCAAATGTAAGAATCACGACAACGATGACCGAAGGAAGTCGTTTAAGGGCTATCCGTTCCAGAGTATCAGCAACCGGACTTAACAAGAATGTCAGCAAAATCGCCAGAGCGACCGGAATCAGAACAGCTTGCCCCCAATAGAGGGATGCAATGATCAGAACGAAGGTCGCGAAGGAGATCAGAGGTTTTAGTGTTCCGGTGCTATGACCGCTACTGCCCTGGACATCGCTTAACTCTAGTGGATTTTTCATTTAGCTATCAGGTAGAGCAAGCGACGAGCCGCTATATAAAATCCGCCATGAAGGGGGGCAACTGCGTGGGAGTTACCCGAAGTTTTACCGCCGCAGGTGGTAGGCTTCTATTGTTGGTCGCTATTAGACAAGGATGACGGCATGACTCGCCATCGCTGACAATAACAGCCAGCGTCCAATCGTCGATTTCTAAGTATCCGAGGACGACCGCGGAAAAGATGTTAACCATGACCCGCACCCGGTCATCAGTTGTATCCGGCTGGGATACGATTTTTTTATTGCGGGTTTCCCAGGCCAGATGAGTTGATATGTAGAGAATAGTCCCTACGGCAGCAGCAGGTGAAACGCGAGGCACTCAAACGGATAATTTTCTAGCGTGCTGACGCTCATTATTCTTACTTCAGATTGAATCAACACCTGACTTTGCAGGTCGAAGTCCGGTGCTTCCAGAAAAAACAAGAGAAAAAATGACCGCCCTACCTGTCGCAGGAGCTGAGCACCTTCCTAATATCGTCAGCTACCGGTAGGCTCAACGATCGCGCTATGACGAAGAGGTTATGCGCCTGGTGTCCTTCACAGAGTATTGCGATCCGCTGTTGTGGACACCTTCGATCTTCCGAAGGATCGGTACGCCTCTTTTTAAAATCGAGGCTTCGAGCAACCATGTATCCCGACACTTGTTCAAGAAGTCGTCGAATTGCTCGGTAGACATTTCAATCAGGATTTTCACGGCGGAAATTAAGTTGAGATTTCCAATGTTCAAGCCCCATATTAAATTTTAGCTGAATTTCACTCGCTAACGATGCAAAACGATAGTGAGTTAAATACGAAAAAAAGGGACACCAGTATCGCCCCGCTGACGATCAAGCCCCAAACCCATTCTGCACTCCTGCGCGCGGCTTACTTCCCTCGCCCGCCTCGTAGAGGATACATTTTGGCAGTCCACTCTGCTTTGTTCGGTTTGACGAACCGCGGCGTCGGTCGTTAGCAAGAAAGGATCAACTATAAAAAAATATTATTGGGTTACAGTGGTCGGACATTTGGGAATACGGCGGAAAAACATCATCCAAAATTGAGACACATTTTACCCCACAGACCCTCTTACTCTGAGTAATTTCCCTTATCAGTCGCTGCGATGGAAAGGGATTGGTGGAAGTGGCCTACTGCTTGCTCTAACTTTATCCAAAGCCATTATTGCAAGGGACTTCAGATATTATTGGTTATGGCGTTTCCGGTAAAGATGCCATCAGAAACCTATCAAAATCCCCCAATTTGTCCACGCTGCGACAGCGCCGCAGTGAGGGCATCTCGTCGCTTTCCACTGATTCCGGCGCTCTTGCGTCTTGCGTACCTTCAGCCTTTCCGTTGTACGGAATGCAAATATCGGTTCTGGAGAATAAAGAGAGCACCACAGAATCACTCCACTCCGATCAACTCATAGTTGCCTGGCATTACCTTCGAGAGCGCCGGTTCAAATCTCGCCAATCTCCATTTCTGCCTCGTAGAACTTTCTCTTGATACTCGATCTGTAACGAACGCATCGCAGTTTCGTCTATCAATACATCGGGCCAACTGAAATATTTTTAGGTTGCGACATCGGATGGGAAATCGTCATCCGATGTCGGCGTTGGAAGTAGTGATGAATCGCAAGACGAGGAAAAAGATTTGCTATCACCTATTGGAAGAAATCAACGAACCACCCTACCGCTACCGGTGTACAAAGTGTAACCAGAAGCTAAGAGAACCGCGTGGCATCGTCATCAAGAAGCAGAAAAACGCATGAGCAAATTCATCTCGGTGACGTCTGGTCTTCCCGGACTACACTGCGGATTAAAAGTTGGCTGAGTTTAGTCTAACACCCGCGACGGCCGTTAGAATTGTGCTCGCACGTCATAACCGATGAGGCACAATAGGAACGCCAGTCCACTGGCGACGGTGCGAGCCCAGTGAAGATAACCCCAGCGTGTGAACAGGACAGCGACTTCCGACGCAGCGTCACGATTCTGAAGCAAAGCATCGTTGACGGGTTTAATCACAATGAGCGTGAACGGAACCACGCTGCCGATGAGAACGGCAGCGGCCAACCATAGCGCGCCGGCCCCGCTGAGCCAGGCCACACTCGCACTTGCGCACCCAACTAGAGCAAGGCTCGCCTGCAGCCTAGCAGCGCGCCGATACATCGGGCGAAAGAAACGCGCCGCGAACTCGTCACCGATCTCCAGCGCCGCCGGGTGCTGCACGAGCGAGATGTAGAGCGCCGCGCCGAAGAACACACCGCAACAAAAGGTCGCTAGTAGCTTTGTGACCTCAAGCATTTCCAAAGAATATATTTCGGTCACTGGCGACCGCTGTGTCCGCACTAGCGCTCGGTAGATTGCGTTGTCACGACCAGACGCAATTGTAGGAGTAGAGCCACTGCCTCGCGTTTCGGTCCACTTCTTCGTCCTGCTCAGAAGGGTTGAAACAACTCAATCGGATTGCCGGACGGATCTTCGATTAGAATTTGCTTGCCGCCGTTGCCCGTCACGATTTCATTGCGGAACCGCACTCCTGCACTCTTAAGGCTCGCGACAGTCGCTTCCAGATTCTCGCTTTCGATCTGGATTCGGTTCCAGCCACCTGGAGCAGGATGCTGACCGGCTGGCATCGCTTGTCCCGCGCCGCCGGCACCCGGCCGGTTGAGCAGCAACTGTAAATCCCCCCGCGATAAGCTCGCAAAGCCCGGCGCCGGATGCATTTCCAGCTTGAAGCCGAGCATGTCGGTGTAGAAGGGAATCGCGGCATCGACATCGCTAACGATGTATCGAACATTAACTTTGCTCATGATTTTTTCACCTCCAAAAAATTATTGAAAGTAATCGATGCTCGCGCGCACTGAGTCGACCTCGAGCATGGCTACGTACTAAATTTCGATTACTCGCGACGGCGCTCCAGCACCTTGACACGGTGTGATGCTACGCACCGGCCGGGTTACTCTCCAGCGTTTCTTTCATTGTGGCTAAACCAAGGTCGATCATTTCACCGACAACTTCGGCAGCTTCATTGGGCATCAAGTCCGCTATCCAAACCACCCGGCACTTGTCGTGGCCGTCTGAGAAAACCTGGATCGACGCGTTATGGTGCGTCAGCGGCTCGCCGCGAGCCGACCAAGCGTGCCGGCACGTCTGATCGTCGACGGCGACGATGAGTTCGCGCACCACCATGCCGTTGGCAAAGGTAACAGTGCGCCAGTCGCCTTCGAGCCGACAGTTGACTACGAACCCCGGCACCAAACGTTTCTGAATCGCGCCGACATCGCGGATCGCATCCCAAACCGATTGCTTGCTTCTCTCGATGGTAATTTCTTTGTGCAGACTGGCCATAGGGTTGTCCTCGACTTTGAATTGATATTGGGCCGCCGATGCCTAGTTCCATGACCATTATGCCTGGCGACTCTTCTGTCGCATGGTCGAAGCTATCTACCTGGCTGGCAAGCGGTTCCAGCGGCCAACTAAAATTATCCGCTGGGCGTAGGTTGCCTTCTCAGAGGCACAGGCCCATCATCTTCACCACCGAAAGATTGCGCCTCAATCGGCGCATGCGATTCTGCAGCTGCGGAATCCGCATTCATCGGCGCCATATTTCGAACACAGTCTTGAGCGCAGAGCTCGCTCAGTTGTATTTCGCCAAAACGTCGAGCAACTTCTGCGCACCTGCCGGCGGCCTGACAGTGCCGGCGAGGATATCGCTCGGGTAGACGGGCTTTTCGTAATATTCCTCGTTCGCCGTATAACGGGTTGCGATCATCGTGCCCTCCAATGACACGCCGGCGAAGATGCCTTGGCTGCGGCTGTAAGTGTATACCGCCGCTTGCGGCGTGACGCTCGCCTCGGCGGAGCGGCCGACCGGACCGACCGCGGCGCTGAGATTGGCCCCGAGCGTGAAGTTACTGCCCTGGATGAAAGCGTTGACCGCCTCCTGGGTGTTAAGAATGATCACGTACTCGGAGACTTGCACGCCCGCTTGAAAGCCGACACCGATACCACCGGTACCGATCGCCGACGGACCGCTCCAACCCTTTTCAGTGCGCGCGATGACGACGCCCGTCCCGCCTCTGCCGCTGAGTACGAAGCCGCCTTTAGTGATGGTCATGATCGCCAATCCCTTGGCGTCGCGCATGACTGCCGGCGGAATCGCCGTTTCGGGTATCTCCTCGAAGCGCTCGATGATCGACACGGCTCGGTCGACATCGTCTTGCAGCGCGGCCTGCGCCGCTGCGGTAGCAAAAAACGTCGCGAATACTGTTATAATAATCCAAACCCATCGAGTTTTCATCGCGCACCCTCCGTTCCGGTTATAGCCCGGGCACCGATAGGAATTTGCCCTTCAAGCCTAAACTAAAGATATCGACGTCACAATAACGGAGAGAATTTTAGCCGCTGAAAGAAACCGCAGAGCTCGGAACAAAAGCGCGGTGCGCTAAAGATTGACGTCTAGTGGTCCGACGTAGTGGTCGTGGCGTAATGCGGCCGTCTCAATAGCTGAAACTGGAGCGTCGAGTATATTGTCTCCACGCATCTGACGATTTGAACGTTTTGAACGACTTGAACCTGCATCATCAGAAATATGCCTTCAACACATACTGCTGCAGCATGCGATGGGTGTTGAAGAACGAGCCATTGAGCGCGATTGCATGGCGCATCACTTCGATAAAATCATCGCGATTGTAAGCGTAGAGCGGCATGACGATATGTTCGAGCTTGTCGTAGAGCGAGGCTGCGTCGTTGCTATGGTCGGCGGGTGGCGTTCGGGCACCGTCGGGCGGACCGATCGACCAGCCGGTAACGCCCTCGATACATCCTTCGATCCACCAACCGTCGAGCACGCTCAAGCTCGGCACGCCGTTGACCGCCGCCTTCATGCCGCTGGTGCCCGACGCTTCCATGGGCGGCAGCGGCGTGTTGAGCCAGAGATCGACGCCGGAGGTCATCAGCTTGCCAATCTCCATGCTGTAGTTATCCAAGTAGGCAATTTTGATTTTATCGCGCAGAGCATCGCGGGCATTGAAGACTTTACGAATCTGCTCTTTGCCCGCTTGGTCCTGCGGGTGCGCCTTGCCGGCGTAGACGATTTGTAAACCGCCCGCCCGGCTAGCGATCGTTCTGAGTCTTTCTACATCCGAAAACAAAAGGTCGGTACGCTTGTAAGATGCGGCGCGTCGGCCAAAACCGATGGTGAAGACTTCTCCGTCCATGCCCGCGTCGGTTTCCAGATTGACATAGTGGAGCAACGCTTTTTTTGACACTAAATGCGCCTGCCAAATTTCCTGCTTGGGAATGCTCAACGCATAGCGCAAGCTCCAGTTGTCCTGTCTCCAGCCGGGAACATACCGGTCATAGAGTTGCGAGAAAGATTCCGTGGCCCAGGTCGCGGCGTGCACACCATTGGTAATCGCATCGATGTTGTAACCGGCAAACATGAGCCTCGACACCTCGCCGTGTTTTTTGGCCACACCGTTAACGTAATGACTCAGATTGAGCGCGAGATAAGTCATGTTCAGCACGCCCTCGAAGCAGAACACGTCTGTCATTTCTTCGACTTCTTTTTTGCCAAGAACACGATGAACCAGGTCGAGAGGAAACTGATCCTGTCCGGCCGGCACCGGCGTGTGCGTTGTGAAGACACATTTCTGTCGCACTGACTCGATATCATCACGAGTTAAGGCTGGCTTGCCGGTGCGCGCCACCTCCTCATCCAAGAGCTCAAGCGCGAGTAGACTTGAGTGTCCCTCATTCATGTGGAACCGTCCGATCTCGTTAAGACCGATGGCCCGCAGCATCCTCACCCCACCGATGCCGAGAACGACTTCCTGGCACAGCCGATAATGCTGATCGCCGCCGTATAGATAGTCTGTCAGGGTGCGGTCCCACTCACTGTTTTCCGACAGATCGGCGTCGAGAAAATAAACCGGTACTAAAAAATCTCCCGGGCCGGCAACCTCGTATTTCCAGGCGCGGAGAAATACCGTGCGCCCTTCGATCGTTACCGACGCTCGCTGTGGCAGCTCCGTGAGAAAATCGTTCACCGCCCAATCCACCGGCTCCTCGATCTGTCTCCCGCTAGCATCGAGCCGTTGGTAGAAATAGCCCTTGCGATGCAGCAGCGTCACCGCCACCACGGGCAGCTTGAGATCGGCGGCGGCGCGAATCGTATCACCGGCCAGCACACCGAGCCCGCCGCTATAAGTGGGCATGTCGGTCACCAGGCCGATTTCCATGGAGAAATAAGCAACGGTTCGATGATCCATACAAATTGAATAGTCATCGACACGGCGCAAATCAACCGACAGAGCAACCGACTGACCTAATCATCTCAATCGCGCATGTGCGGTTCATTCCTAGTGTTGCGAAGGGGAAAACCGGCCCATAGCAGATTTGCGAAAAACCACTCGCAAGCCAGTCAATTTCCTCCGCATTGGCACGTCGTAGCAGGCACATATCTTGCTGAATTAAGCAGCGTGATGGACCATCTGCGCAAGAAAAACCTCCGACCGTGGTAAAGCAAGATCAACAAGACACGGCAAAGAACCGCGAGCGCGTGCTCATCATGGGCGCGTCGGGGCGAGACTTTCACAATTTCAACGTCTGCTTCCGCGACGATCCGGCCTATGAAGTCGTGGCGTTCACCGCCGCGCAGATTCCCGCCATCGCCGGGCGCTGCTATCCCGCCGAACTGAGCGGCGCTGAATGCGTGCGCTATGACATCGAAGAGATGAGTCAGCCCGATCTCGCGACGCTGGTTGGCGAATTTCTAAGTGGCCACGCAAACAAGCTGCCACGCCACTGATCCATGAACCTCACTTCGCCAATTCTCAGTCCGAGCCCGCCAACCGTCGGTCTCTCCAGCGAAATTGCGCAGCAACGCCTCGCACAAGAAGGCTACAACGAACTGCCATCGACAACTCGGCGTAACACGCTCGCGATCGCGCTCGGCGTGGCGCGCGAACCGATGTTTTTGCTGCTGATCGTCAGCGCCGCGGTCTATCTAATTCTCGGCGACGTTCGAGAAGCGGCGATTCTAGCAAGTTCGCTGTTGGTCATTTTTGGCATCACGATTTTTCAAGAACGAAAAACCGAGCGGGCCTTGGAAGCTCTACGCGATTTATCCAGCCCGCGCGCGTTGGTGATTCGCGACGGCGTCGAACAACGCATCGCCGGACGCGAAGTGGTGCGCGACGATATTTTGATTCTCACCGAAGGCGACCGCGTGCCGGCTGACGCGACGATGCTTTCCTGCAACGACCTGATGGTCGACGAGTCCTTACTCACAGGCGAATCCGTGCCCGTGCGCAAGAAGGCCTGGGACGGCGCGCAATCGCTCACCCGCCCAGGCGGCGACGATCTGCCATTTGTTTATTCCGGCACCATGCTGGTGCAAGGCCGAGGCGTGGCGCGCGTCACCGCCACCGGCGTGAATGCGGAATTCGGCAAAATCGGCAAAGCCTTGCAATCGGTGGAAACCGACGAGACCTTCCTGCAAAAAAAATCCGCGCGCATGATTCAGACCTTGGCCGCCGTCGGCTTGACGCTTTGCGCCCTGGCCGTAGTGCTTTATGGCGTCACGCGCGGCAACTGGATCAACGGCCTTCTCGTCGGCATCGCCCTTGCGATGTCTTTGCTGCCGGAAGAAATTCCCGTCGTCTTAACCGTCTTCCTCGCCCTCGGCGCTTGGCGCATGTCGCAGAAAAATGTCCTCACCCGGCGCATGCCGGCGATCGAAACTCTTGGCGCCGCTACCGTGCTGTGCGTCGATAAGACGGGAACACTGACGCTCAATCGCATGAGCGTCAGCCGGATTTGGGCCGACGGCGATTTCTACGATGTCGACGCTGCTGAGCAAGGAAGGTTACCGCAAAACTTTCACGCGCTGGTACGCTTCGCCGTACTGGCGAGCGAGACCGAGCCGTTCGACCCGATGGAAAAGGCATTCAAAGAGATCGGCGATCGTTACCTCGAACAGAGCGCGCGATTCGCGGATTGGACTCTGGCCTATGAATATTCACTTACGCCCGAGTTGCTCGCCATGTCCCACGTATGGAAGTCTGCGGCCAATGCAGAATACGTCATCGCCACCAAAGGCGCGCCCGAAGCTGTAGCCGGCTTATGCCACTTTGATGCCGAGCAACTGCGCGATCTGGAGCGGCATACCGATGCCATGGCGGCGGACGGCTTGCGCGTTCTTGCCGTCGCTAGTGCGACATTCGCCGGCAACGCATGGCCGGCAAATCAACATGACTTCGATTTCACTTTTCTCGGTCTGATCGGTCTCGCCGATCCGGTGCGCCCGGAAGTTCCCGCGGCAATTCAGCAATGCGCAAAAGCCGGCGTGAAAGTCGTCATGATCACCGGCGACTATCCGGCCACCGCAGCGGCGATTGGTCGCAAGATCGGTCTGCCAGCGAAAACTCAAATCATGACTGGCGCGGAGATCGAACGCATCCAAGAAGGCGACTTGCGCCGCCGCATCGGCGATACCGCAATCTTCGCCCGCGTGCTGCCGGAACAGAAGCTCACTCTCGTCGAAGCGTTTAAAGCTAACGGCGAAGTCGTCGCCATGACCGGCGACGGCGTCAACGACGCACCGGCGCTCCAAGCAGCGCATATCGGCATCGCCATGGGCGGACGTGGCACCGACGTGGCGCGCGAAACCGCTGCGCTGGTGCTGCTCGATGATAACTTCGCGACCATCATCGAGGCGATCCGCTCGGGCCGGCGTATTTTCGATAACATTCAAAAGGCGATGGCGTTCATTTTTTCCATTCATGTGCCGATCGCTGGCTTAGCGTTGCTGCCGTTGGTTCTCGATTGGCCGCTTGTGCTTACGCCTGTGCACATCGTGTTTCTCGAGTTGATCATCGATCCGGCTTGCTCCATCGCTTTCGAAGCCGAGCCCGCGGAGGTCAACGTCATGAACCGCCCGCCGCGCAATCCGGACGCGCCGCTTTTTGGCATGGGCCAAATCGCTTTTAGCCTATTCGAAGGACTCGTCGGTTTGCTAGCCGTGCTTTCGGTGTTCGCTTTCTCCTTGCATCACGGTTACGGCGAAGCCGAGGTCCGCACGCTCACCTTCGCGACCTTGGTGATCGCAATGCTAGGACTGATCCTCGTCAATCGCTCGCGGTCGCAAAATTTCTGGTGCTTGCTGCGCTTGCCGAATCGCGCTGTCTGGTGGGTTATTGGGGGAGCGTTGAGCTTCCTCGCCGTAGTGATTTACCTGCCGCAAGCGCGCGCGATATTTCGCTTCGCTCAACTGCAGTGGAGCGATTTGTTGATCGCGATTGGCGCGGGAGGCCTCGCCGTGCTCTGTCTGGAGATTGCCAAAGTCTTGCACCGGGAATCGACTCCGTTGCGCAGGACTCAATAGAACTCATTCTCAATTTTCACAACCAATCCGGAAGAAGACAAAGGGAACCCGATCGTGGTAAGAATCGGTGAATCTTGCACACGAACGGTTACTGTCAATGCCTTAGGTATCGCGCCGCAAAAATATCTTTCTGGTCTCTGAATATGGGTTTAGCGTGGATGGCTTTTGCCAATCTTTTTCCGCTCGGCATTGTCCAGCTCTATTATGCCGTCGATATAGGCTACTGGTATGCGCGGAGTTTGGCCTTTATCGGTTTACCGTGGGTCAAAGTTCTCGAATGGTCCCGCCTGCCGGGCGACGCTCTATTCATAGTAGGCGGAGCTCTACCTCTGCTCTGGCTCTGTTGGCAGGCGTTGCGCCATCCGAACCCGCGCCGTACTGAAGCGGAAGCCGAGCTGCCGCGCATGCTTTACACCTATGATTCTGAGGCGGGAAAATAGCTAAATATCTAACAAAGTAATTCAGCGGCGTTGAGGAAGACCCAAGCGAGACACGCAACATCCAGAAAAAAGAGCGCGGCATGGCCAATTGATTTTCATGAATTAAATCACACTTCCAAATCGTAGCCAGCTCGCGCCAACGCTCGGCGCGTGGCTTCCATAACGAACGCGCTGTCGACATGCGGCAAGACTTTCACCTCAGGAAAATTCCGGAGCCGACGCAATATCTGATCCACTTGAGCTCCAGCCAGTTCCTCGCATTGATCGTACATCCCGCCGCGATCTTCTTCGATCGGGTTATGCACCTTGAGAATCGCGCGAATCGCCGCAACTACCGGCACCGTCGGCGATGGGACCAGCAGCGAAACCAAAGCGCCGTGATCGAGGCGCACTCTGGGCGCGACGGGAAGTGGTTCGCCGCCGCGGAGCTTTTGCGCTGCAGGAAGAAGAACCTTCTCCTCCATTCCAATGTGCTTGAGCAAACCCGAGCGGAATTGGGCATAAGCCGCGGCGTCGACATTCTCCGGGTCGGACATAGCGCGCTCGAGCAAGGCGTCGAGGCGCCGGTGATCGTCGGCAAGATAGCGGTAAATTTTTCCGGGCATCCAACCGTCCTCCAAAAATGTAAAAATGGCGCGCTCGACCAGTTTCATGGTCTCGCAAAACTCGTCCTCGTCAGTCATGGACTTTTTATCCCCCGTGAGACTTCAATCCGCATAAGACGCAGCTTCAGTGCCAACTGAGCCATTGGACATTTGGTTTTAACTTCTCCCAGTTAATCCGTAGTTCGCAAAAGCAGCGTTAGGGGCAACTTGACGAAACTTTGCAAATCCGCCAAGTAGCACTTGAAAACTTCCCAGCAATGCGAAAAAGTCGGCACTTCGGGTCGTGCCTTAGGCGAAACAATGCTTTGTCGCAGGCCCTTAAATTGCGAAATAAAGCTTGGGCTGCGCATCGGTTTACATAAGAAGGGAAAACATCGATGGTCAGAAAATTGTTTGTATGGGTAATCGCATCGACACTGGGCTTCAGTTATTTTACTGTAACGCTCGCTGCCGAAAGCAGCAGCAGCGGCAATCAGATGTATCTCCAATATTGTAGCTCCTGCCACGGCAAGGACGGCAAAGGAGATGGCAGCGTCAGTCGCGATCTCAAAGTGCGGGTTCCCGACCTGACCGGGCTAGCGAAGAAAAACAAAGGCGTCTATCCGCTCGACGATGTCATGGCGACCATCGACGGCCGGCGCTCGGTGCGGGGCCACGGCGATCGCAACATGCCGGTGTGGGGTGAAAGTTTTCGCAGCGAAAGCGAAGGCAAGAAGTATCCCGAGCTGACGACCCTGCTCAAAGGCAAAATCATCGCCGAATACGTCGCGACGCTGCAAAAGTAACCACCGCGCCAATCGAGAGACTTTGATGGCGGAAATCTTTGGCTTCGACGCCTACGCACCGAAAGAGATCGCCGATAAAGTCGAAGCGGTTGGCGTCGCCAAAACGCGCCTGCCGCTCGTCTCACAGTTCGCGCTCGGGCTCCTCGCCGGCGGCTTCATCGGCTTGGGCGCTCTATTTTACCCTGGTCACCAGCGATGCCGCATTAAGCTTCGCTTCCAGCCGCTTGAGCAAACCGGCGTATTACAACGGCGGAACTGCTGCAGAACTGGATGGTCATCTATCTGGCCAATCTCGCCGGCGCTCTCGGATTGGTGCTGCTGGTTTATTTCTCGAACCACTGGCAGATGAATGGCAATGCGGTCGGAATTCACGTAGTGAAAATCGCCACCGCAAAAGGGGCGATGCCGTTCTGGGACGCATTTCTCAAAGGCATTCTGTGCAACATTTTGGTCTGCTTGGCCGTCTGGCTTGCGCTCGCCGAGCCGCAGCGTCGTCGACAAAATCTGCGCCATCGTCTTTCCGATCTCAGCCTTCGTCGCCGCCGGCTTTGAGCACAGCGTCGCCAACATGTACTTCATCCCACTGGGAATTTTACTCAAAGACCAAGTCGCGGTCGGCGGCGCCGTGTTGTCGCATTAGGGTATCTTTTTTCATCTACCAACGCGGTAATGTCGCCGCCCAATCCGATTGACCCGTGCCAAATTCAGAATCGCTTTCTTAATTTTGCGACCTTTGCGGTTGATTCTTTATTCGGAAGTGCTGGCTCAATGCGCCGACGACTTCGCCGGGCGAATCGACAGCACCGGGCAACCCGCGCGAGCGACGACTCTCGCCGTCACACTACCGAGCATGATCTGCTCGATACCGGTGCGGCCGCGGGTGGACATCACGATCAAGTCAGCTTTTTCCTCCTCGGCTTTTTTGACAATTTTATTGTAAGGAACTCCCGCCTCGACAACTTCCGTGATCGTTACCTTACCGATTAGATCGGCGAAGTTTTCTTTGATGAACGCATGCAACCGCTCTTTCTGCTGCGGCACAGTGGCGCTGGCGGGATTGAGCCCGTCATCTTTGCCGAACCAATCGCCGTCTTCGCTGATCACATAATAGACGATCACGGCCGCATCTTGCTCCATGGCGATTTCCAGCGCCTGGCGCACCGCCGATCTGGATAGGTTGGAAAGATCGGTCGGCGCGATGATTTTATTTAGCTTATACACGTTAGCCTCCTAATCCGGTCGCAATATGAGCAACCACGAGAAATGCACGCGCAAGAAACATGCCCCCGAATAGACCTAGTTTTAGCGCCATTTTAGTCTGAGCTATTAGTGATTTTCGCATCATTGCGGAAATTTACCGCTCGATTTTCATCGGTGAAAAAAAGCCCGGCAACATCGCTCGCAAGCAGCGAATGACCGAACATAAATCTCGCTGGTTCGTTGGCACGGACAGTGCAGCACAAGGGAGTGGCATGAGGAGAGTTCGATGATGACACTCACGGCGCCTATCGGGAGGTATAATTGGATGAAAGTTATAGACGTAATGACTCCTAATCCGCTGACGGTCAGCAGCATTGAATCCGTTGGCGTCGCCGACGAGCTGATGTCGGAGAACAACATTCGCCAGATTCCAGTGGTTGACGACCATGAACTGGTCGGCATCATTACCGACCGAGACATTCACGGATTCCTGAGTGATGCGATACCGATCAACTCGCCCGAAAGAGAAAAAGCATTGAAGACGCCCGTGCGCGACATTATGACCACGGAGCCGCTTTATGTCGCGCCGGGCGATGATTTGCAGGAAGCTGTCGAGATGCTGATCGAGCAAAAGTTTGGCGCGATACCGGTAGTCGACGAAGCGGAGGGGTTGGTGGGAATTGTCTCTTACATCGACGTGCTGCGCTGTTTTCTCAATCGGCTACAGGAGGAGTAACCATGAAAAACGGGAAAGAAGGAGTTGCGCGCGAAATCATGATGGGCAGTCCGGTGACGCTCCAACCGAATGACACATTGGATTTAGCCAATGACGTCATCTCATTGGGGCGCATCCGTCATATCCCAATCGTCGATGACGGACGCCTCGTTGGAATCATCACCGAAAGGGATCTCATCGGTGCGGCCGCTGGTAAAATCTTCGGCCTCAAACAGAAGAATAAATCCGCGCTGCTAAAAAGCGTCTTGATCAAGGAAGTGATGAAGAAGCGCGTCGTGACTGCCACACCCGACACGCCGATCAAGGACGTCGCCCATCTCATGGCAGAGAAAAAGATCGGCGGCGTTCCCGTGGTCAGCGCCGGCATGGTCGTGGGATTGGTCACGACGACCGACATTTTACGCTACGTCGAAAGCTTGGCGTGAAATCTGAAACTCGGCATTTGCACTCTGGAATTCTTAATTTGTAATTGAGTCCTCGCGCAGCGAGGACTCGGGAGGTGTTATGGGCGGTTTTTTGGGCGACAAACAAGTTCTCACCCGAGAAAGGATCAAGGAGATTCTGCGCAACAAGGAATATTCCTACTTCGAAGAAAAGGTTAGTCTTCTGGAAGTAAGAGACGACTCGTTGCTGTTGAAAATTTCGTTCCTGGTCGAACATAAGACGCGCATGATTGTGATCGAGGAAAAAGATCCCATCGTCGTACCGTTCGAAGATTTTAGAGTCGAAGATTGGGGCGACGGCATCAAGAAGATCGCCGATATCAAATGACGTGGCGTCACTCGATGCTTCGGGATTACCGATGCCACGCGAATCTCTTGGCGGCCGCCACTCACTCGCCACATCCCAACGCTAGCGCTTGCTCTCCGCCGGCACGACCAAAACCGGACAAGTCGCGCTGCGTAAAAGTTTGTCGGTAACGCTTCCGATCAACATGCGCGATAAGCCGCCGCGACCGTGGGTAGACATGACGATCAGGTCAACTTTCTCGTGTTCAGCGCAATTGACAATGGCGCCGTAGGGCTGGCCAGCGACGACGACTTCGCGGATTTTCAAATCAGCCCGATGGCTAACGGTTTTGCCAACGAACTCTTCGAGCCGCTGTTTGTGCCGCTCCATCTCGCCCTTCCCGGTCGTATTGGATTCATCCAGTACGATGACGTTCAAGACGATCACGTGCGCGCCGACATCCCTGGCCAGATGACACGCGTAACGCACGCCTTCGGCCGATAACTCAGAAAAATCGGTCGGCGCGAGAATTTTTTTAAGCAGCGCCATACGAGATTCCTTTCTGTGCTAGGTGATTTGTCTTACGGTGAGGAAAGTCCGCTCCCGGCGGTATAACCAAAACGGCGTTGTCCGAATGACGCACCACCGTTTCGGTTACACTCCCCAGCACCCAACGCTTCACGCCGGTACGGCCGTGGGAACACATCGCGATTAGAGTGTCGGGAGTCTCTCGCGCCATTGCAATAATACCGTCCGCTACGAGACCCTCTTTAGCTTTGAACGAGACTTTGTTGAAGCCTTTCTGTTTCAACTCTTCGGTCTTAACTGCGAGATACGTCACGGTTTCGGCACGGACCCCGGCAATGAGTGCGTCCATCTGATCGGAATTATAAAAACCTTCGCCGGTTCCACCGGCGACCAAGGGAATGCCGTAGACACCGAACAGGGTCACTTCCAAATCAAGATGGTTTGCCAATGCTTCAACGTAGGGCAAAACTCGTTCCGACAACTCCGACCCATCGAGCGGAACAATGACTCGCTTCAATGCCGCCATTTCCCACGGCGGGGTTTGCTGCTTCGCTCTCACCAGGAGCAATGGATTTGAGGTGCCTCGTAGAACTTTTTCCGCCACGCTGCCCAACAGCCAGCGATTGAGACCGGAGCGTCCATGAGTTGCCATGGCGATTAGCGTTTTTCTCTGCGCTGCAGCCGATTCGATGATGACGTCAGCTGCCTTTCCCTTTTCCACCGTGCATCGCGCCCCATTGACGGGAAAGTTATTGGTCACCTGTTGCAAGTAATTGCCACACCTTCGAATCTCGTCGTCGATCAGCGTGTCTGAACACAGACTCTCGGCCGCCGAGACGTTACGCGCCATCTCAACTGAATCCACTACGGCCATCAACTCGACCGGCACCTGTAGACTCCGGGCAAAACAACGAGCATAGGGCAGCACGTTTTCTGCCGTCTTGGAACCGTCCAGCGGCACAAGGATCTTCGAATACATAGCTCTGCTCCTTCATTCCTGGTTGTATATCAACCGGGGCGACTGATCAGCACTGGTTCTCCCGCGTGGCGTACCACGGTTTCGGTGACGCTGCCGAGCATCCAGCGCTTAACACCGGAATAGCCGTGGGAGCACATGGCGATCACGCTGTTCGGTATCTTGCGCCCCGCGGCGATGATCTCATCGCCGGCGAACCCTTCTTTGATCATTGCCGAGACTTTCGCGACGCCGAGCTTCTTGACGTCTGCGACTTTCTTTTCGAGATACTCGTTGGCCTCATCGCGCGCGCCGGCAATCAGTTCATCGTAATTGACGGCGAAGTAGCGATCGGCGCCCGCGTAGGCGTTATACGGGGTTTGATAGGCGCGAAACAGCACGACTTCGAGATCCAACGCTTTGGCGACATCTGCCATCATGGGAATGACGCTTTCGGCGAGTTCGGAACCATCCAGCGGCACCACGACCGATCTAAACACCACTTCGCCCTCGGCCTTCGCTGCCTCGGTCGCGCGCACCAAGAGCAACGGATTGACGGTGCCGCGCAAAACTTTCTCCGCCACGCTACCGAGCAAGAAGCGATTCAAGCCGGAGCGGCCGTGGGTCGCCATGGCGATCAACATCGCGCTGTCGGTTTCACCTTTACCGATGATCGCGTTTTCGGCGCGGTCCTTCTCCACCGTGCATGTCACATTGGCGTAGCGAAACGTCGTCGCGATGCCGCGTAAATAGGTCGTGCTGGCGCGCACGCCGTCTTCGACCAAAGTGTCGAGGTGACGAATCTTTTCCGCTGAGACATGGGTAGCCATTTCGGCGATATCGATCACCGCCAATAGTTCGACGGGGATTTTGAATTTGTGCGCCAGGTACCGAGCGTAAGGCAGGACCTTTTCTGCCGTCTTAGAACCGTCCAACGGTATCAGCACTTTGCTATACATATCTCCTCCTCGACTCCACTGCGGTCGCTATCTTCACCCACTGATAAGTTCATTCCGCAATGGCTGTGCCATCCATGAGGCGTGAATTTTCAACATTCAAGCGCGCTGAATTCGTAGAATTGAAAAACCCGCTGGCGTTTTCTCGCAATCATGCGAGTCAAATACACGAGAGCAAACCGCTTACAGCATACGACTCTGACTGGTCAAATCCTCTGGTCTCTCAATGGCTCAGTTTCCATTCGCGGTCAGTGGAGAATTAAAATGAAATTAGCGATCCTCATGGCGAGTGGAATTCTGCTGGCGCTAATCTTCGTATTGTCGGCGCCGTCGCCGAGGGCCACGGCCCAAGAACTAGAAGTGATCGCCGGCGGCGAGCTCGGGTATCAAAGCCATGGCGCCGTGTGCCACGGTGTTGAGGCCAGCGGCACCGGCATCATGAGCAAATATCTCACCTTACCGCCGGCCAACCTGACGCAATTGTCTAAAGAAGTACGCGACAAATTTCCTTTCTGGCAGGTTTACCGCACCATCGACGGACGCGAAGAAGTGCGCGGTCATAGCATGAGCCAAATGCCAGTGTGGGGTCCGCGCTTTCGCGTTGAATCCGGCGGCAACGATCCTGGGGCAAAATCCCAAGCGGCGGGCCGCATCTTGGGCCTGGTTTTCTACCTGCAACATATTCAAGAATAGTCAGGCAACGCGCTGGCCAGGAGCAGGGGTAAATAGTAGTGTGGGGATCAAGGCCGGGGACGATTTTCACGATGCCGAAGCGCAAAACAGCGGGATCGATCTATTCAAAGATTAAGCGAGTTGAACCAAGATTGAAGGCAAGATCATGCTAGAGATCATTCGACAAATTCTCGGTCCGGCCGGAATCGTATTCGCCATCGCCGCCATTGTACTGTTCAGCGGCGTCAAGATCCTCAAGGAATATCAGCGCGCGGTCATCTTTCGCTTGGGACGGCTGGTCGCGTCGCGCGGCCCGGGGATTACTTACGTGATTCCCTGGATTGAGAAGATGGTGCGCGTCGAGCTGCGCACGGTGACCCTGGACGTGCCGCCCCAGGATGTCATCACTCGAGACAATGTCTCGGTCAAAGTAAGCGCGGTGCTCTATTTCCGAGTCCTGGATCCGACCCGCGCGATTCGTGAAGTCGAGAACTATCTGTTTGCCACGTCGCAGCTCGCTCAAGTGACCTTACGCAGCGTCTGCGGCCAGGGAGAACTCGATGAGTTGCTCGCCGAAAGAGAAAAGATCAACGCCAGAATCCAAACCATCCTAGACGCCCAAACGGAACCCTGGGGCGTGAAAGTCGTCTTGGTCGAGCTCAAGCATATCGATTTGCCCCAAGAAATGCAGCGCGCCATGGCCAAGCAAGCGGAGGCGGAGCGCGAACGGCGCGCCAAGATCATTCATGCTGAGGGCGAGTTTGAGGCATCGCAGAAGTTAGCCGACGCGGCCGGCGTTATCGCCCAGCAACCTATGGCTATGCATTTGCGCTTTTTGCAGAGTTTAGTCCAGGTGGCGGCGGAAAATAATCACACCGTTGTGTTGCCTGTACCCGTCGACGTCGTCACCCAAATGTTCGCCAACGCGAAAGCGACCGGTCCGACGAAGTAGCAGGATCGCGTTTCACTCCCTGAGTCGATAACGCCTCGGCAATCCGGCGCGACCGACATTAAGCGGCAGGCTATCCCTCGATCTCCAGTTTCTCGATCTTCCGATAGAGCGTCGATAGACTGAGCCCCAGCAGTTCGGCGGCGCGGATCTTGTCGCCGGCGGTTTTCCCGAGGGTCCGTTCGATGTGAGTTTTCTCGTAGAGCTCGATGGCCTTAGTCAGATTGTCCTCGGCAACATATTCGCCATCGGCAGCCGCCGAGCCATGGCCCGGCAGATCGGGCGGCGCGATCCATTCACCGTTACCGAGAATCATGGCGCGCTCGAGCACATTGTCGAGCTCCCGGATATTGCCCTTCCACGGAAGCGACATGAGAATCCGCATGGTCGCGCTATCGACGCCTTTGTAGCTCGTTTTCATCTCGAGATTATGCCGGTGGATCAGATGCTCCACCAGCGCCGGCAAGTCTTCGAGCCGCTTGCGCAGCGGCGGGATGTCGATCTCGAAAACACAGAGCCGATAGTAGAGATCTTCGCTGAAGCGTCCCGCTTCGACTTCCGCTTTGAGGTCACGATTGGAAGCGGCGAGAATGCGCACATTTACTTTTACCGGTGTCGTCGAACCGACCGGCAACACGGTTTTTTCCTCAAGGACGCGCAGCAGCTTGGGCTGCAAGCTCAGCGGCATCTCGCCGATCTCGTCGAGAAAGATCGTGCCGCCGCGGGCGCGTTGGAACAAGCCTTCTTGCGAGTTCACCGCGCCAGTGAACGAACCTTTCATGTGGCCAAACAACTGGCTCTCCAAAAGATTCTCCGGGATCGCGCTGCAATTTACCGGCAGGAACACATTGTCCTTGCCCGAGCTGTTTGCGTGAATCGTCCGCGCGACCACTTCCTTGCCGACACCGCTCTCGCCGCTGATGAGAACCGTCGTCGGCGTCGGCGCTACTTTCATGATCATCTTGACGATGTCCTGCATCGAAGGACTTCGCCCCAGCGGGCGGTCCGGCGCGAAATGGCCGCTGACTTCGCGCCTAAGCAGCTGGTTTTCCCAAGCCATCTGTCGATGGCTCATGAGAGTTTGAATCTTGCGCAACACCTCTTCGAACACCAGCGGCTTTAAGAGATAGTCTTGAGCGCCCGCGCGAATCGCCTCGATAGCGGTCTCCACCGATGCATGAGCGGTCATGAGGATGACTAAAGTCTGCGGCGAGAACTCGCTGACATGTTTGAGCACTGCGAGGCCGTCCGCTCCCGGCATCATCAGATCGGTCAACACGACATCGAGATCGAGTTGATTGATCTTGGCTATCCCTTGATTGCCATCCGCCGCCTCGTGGACATCGTAGCCTTCACCGCGCAGCAGATCGACGAGACTATCCCGGGCGCTCTCTTGGTCCTCGACGACTAGTATATTGCCACTTGGACCCATTGAATTATTTTCCCACAAGTGCGAAATCGATATGGGTTTTTCTCATCGATGCAAATCGACTGGCGTGAATTCGCACGATCCTTTCATGTTTACTTGAATCAGCAATTCATAGGCCATGGCAGTTCGCCAGAACGACGATCAGCCTATCGGTAATTTGATAGAAAAAGTCGTGCCTTGCCCCGGTTCACTGCGGTAACTTACGCTGCCGCCATGAGCCGCGATAATCTGACGCACGATGGTCATGCCGATGCCCGTGCCGAACGACTTGGTCGTAAAGAACGGCTCGAAGATATCGACCCCTGGTGGAATACCCGCGCCCGTGTCTGAGATGTCTAGGGTCACCGCGCCATTGGTGGCCACTCCTTTGAACCACAGTTTGCCCCCATGTGGCATGGCCTCGATTGCATTCTTAGCGAGATTCAAAATCACCTGCTTCATTTTGTCGATGTCCACGGTGATCGGCGGCAGATCGGTCGTGAAGCTAGACTCGACGTTTACGCCTTGCTCGACATAACGCGGCAGCTCGATCTCGATCGCCTCGCCGACCAACGCGGCTACGCTGATGGGCTGAAAATTGTAATTTTCTTTCCGCGATAAAGAACGAAAATCTTGCAGCAGAGTATTCAAACGAGAGATCTCGCTCTTCAGTCGCGACAATGTCGACGCAACTTGCTCATCCGACGTCGCCGCCTGTTTTCTCAAGCGCTGTTCCAAAAGTTGGATCGTCAATGACATGCCGTTCAACGGGTTACCGAGCTCGTGGCCGAACTTCGCCGCCATGGTACCGATGGTGGCAAGCCTTTCGCTCTCGACGGCTTGTTGTTGCAGCTTCACTTTTTCCGAAATGTCACGGATGAACGCCGCGTAATTTATCTCTTCCCCCGTTGCGATCTGCGTCACCGACAGCTCGATGGGAAAAATTTCGCCGTTTTTACGCCGCGCGCTGACCGTGCGGATGCGGCCGATGGCGCGCGGTTCGCCGGTCGCTTCATAGCGCGCGATGTAGCCGTCATGCTCGGTCGCGAACGGTTGGGCCATGAGCATGTTAACTTTCTCGCCGGCGACTTCCGCCCTGTTGTAGCCGAAGACTCGCTCCGCCGCGGCATTGAACATGACGATCTGCGCCCGGCGATCGATGGATATAACGGCATCCTGGGTAGTTTCGATCAGGATATGCAGCGAGCGCTCTGCCTTTCGCTGCTCGGTGACATCGCGCATGATGATCTGCACCGCGGCGCCGCCTTCCCAAGCCAACGGCGCGCCGACCGTCTCCACATCAACAAAGGAACCATCCAAACGCACTCTGCGCTGAATATCCGGTTGGGTAGGTGCGCCGGATTCCAAAGCCCGCTGGTACTGTTGCTCTACTGCTGCTCGCTCGTCTGGCAGGACAAAATCCAACGGCGAACGGCCTAGGAGATCGTGCAACTTCCCGCCGAACAATCGCAGCGCCGCATCGTTGGCGAAAACAATCTTCCGGTTAAAATTGACCAGCACGGCGTCAGGATTGAGCTCAACCAAAGAGCGGTAACGATCCTCAGCCGCCCTGAGTTGAGTTTCAATTATGTTTCGATGCGATAGTTCTGCATTGAGCGAGCCCGTGCGCTCCCCGACTCGGGCGTACAAGCGCGCGTCGCGAAAGGCTATCAGATAAGCGACCGCGCTCAACAACAGTGTGATCGCAAGGGCGCCAATATCGAATATCCACAAATCACGGCGAATAGCGCCGTTCCATCCCATGACCGGAATCGCGGCAAGCTCCCAATGGCCATCCGGCAATTCCACACGATGGATCACCGGGGCAGAATTAAAAACGGTCGGCGCTCCGAAAAAGACCCGGCCGCGCGAATCTCTCAGAGCCATTTGCAAGTTTTTTTGCGAGGCGATTCTTGCCTCTGCCATCACCGGCGGAATGTCGATTGCGACGTTGATCAAACCCCAGAAACTCTCATCACGAAAGATCGCCAGGCGAGCCACGGTGCCAAAGCCGCCAACCTCAAAAGGTCCGCTGATCACCATTTTGCGCGACTTTACGGCCCGTGCGATGTCTTCGCGAACCTCAACCCGGGAGTCGTTGAAAAGCTCGCGGCTGACACTCGCTTCATTGCCCGCCCGCGGATAAACAAAACGGACCGTGCCACCTGGCGCGACGTTTAGGTTGCGAATGCCGGTGACGTCTTCGGTTAGCTGGCGTGCGAAAGCTTCGAAGTTCTCGCTAAGATCGGTTATCAGCGGGTGGGTACCTACCCACGCCCTAAGTCCATAAATTAAATCGAAACGGCGGCGTAAATCGATCGTTAGCGCGTTGCCAAAGGGGTCGAGTTCAGCCAACACGTCGCCGCGCGCTTCAGCGAGCATCGCATTGCGGTACCAGAGGTGCGCGGCCCACCAGATCCCTGTGAGCAGGAAAAGACTGATCAAGGCAGCAGCGAAAGCCTTGTGACGCGGGCCGGCGAAGAATTTCGCCGTAACGCTGTCATTAGCTACCGTCGAATCCGTCACGCAGCCTTTTTCTCACTGTTGAAAAACGAATACAAACGCGTGCACCATGCGGCCCCCGCTGTTCTCGTCGGGTGTTGATTCGACCTCCGCCACTCGCCGTCGCGTTTCTGTGGCACGTTCGTTGCGTTTAAATTCAATGAGGAACAAACCCACCGTACGGACCTGACCGGAGGTGACTTATGGTAAACGAAACCGAACTCTTTTACCTAGTGCTGCTGATCGGGTTGACCCTGATCATGCATGTTATACTCGTATCCAAGGGACGAGATGGCGGCGAAAACAAAAGCTAAATTGAAACTTCAGCGCGGCAGGCGAATTTTTTCGATCGCTGCGTGGTCGGTGTAAAGGGAGCCACGATTCGCGAAAGTGAAAAAATCTGAACTAATCCGTCGCGCTTTTGCAAATCAGAGCAACTGAGCGGACTACCGCGGTAAATCTAATTCGTTTTTGCGAGAATTGCGGCTAATTCTCTCGCGGCGTGGTGTCGGTTGTCCCATTTTCTCACTCAGTCATTCGCGCCTGCGGATCGCTGCGCATCAGCATTTCCCGAATTTCCGCCCGGTGTTTTACGCCGTCTTCGTAGATGCGCTCCAACATCCTAGCGACGTCCGGCGACTCGTCTCGTAGGCTTTGCATCGTCTCGAACATTTCATCCAATCCGGGAAGTTCTTCATCGACATCGTCGAGCAAATATTGCCAGCTATTCTTATCCGTCGCGTGGACCTCGAGCACATGCGGCAGCTTGCCGCCGAAAAGCGTGATCTTATTGGCGAGCCATTCCGCATGGCGCGCTTCGTCCGCCGCAATTGCCAATAATCTTTCTCGGAACTGCGGATACTGCATCTTTCCCGCATGTTGGGCATAGCGTCGTGCGTGGCGGATCTCGTCGGCGTAGCGGTCTTGGAGGATTTTCACAACTTCTTGGTGGCTATTGTGCGACAGTCCAAGGAACTGGCGCCACCAATCTGACCAACTTTTTTGAGAATCCATAAATTTTCGCCTTTCTTTGCACGCGGTGACGAAAAAAATATTAGCAAACAGCGAACCATGAAAAAGTTCCTACATTTTCCGCTTGATCTGAGTCTGATTGAAATCCCAAGACAAAAATCAATCGCGTCGCTGCGAAAACATAGCGGCGAATCGTCTCAGAATTGCGAACCGGCTGGTTGACAATGCACCAGCGGAGTTCCACGAGAGCGCAAATTTATGGAATTTTTGGCATAACTTTTGCGGACTTTCAATAAAACAGTGAATGAAACGAAATGTGATAGTCAAAACCATTCAGGAGGTAGCTATGAGTAACAACGCTTCGACAAAATTGCCCTACCTAGTTATTGCGGTGGCCATCGGCGCTATCGGCGGTGCGCTATCTGTTTTACTCTCGCGTAAGGAGTCGCGCGAATATATTCGCGAGCGCAGTGCCAAGGGTATGGAGTATTTGAACCAGGCCGGCGCTAAGCTGCATGAGAGTACCGAAGGCTTAGTGGGAAAAGGGCGCGAGATCATCGGCAAATACTGCGGGACGACAGATGCGGCCGGCGAGAGGGGTTCTCATACCGAGCAGCAGGGAGAGAATCCCGAGATGCATTAGTGCTAAGGGAAATCCATCGGCGCCTCGATTACGTGAGCGTCGCGCCGCGAATGAGCATTCGCCGCTTAACAGAGTCGTTGCCGTGACTTCAGCGCCGCTGGAAAAACTCCTGCCACTCAGGATCCAAAGCGGTCTGTGTCACGTCACGTTCGCCTACGACGCGGCGCGCTCGATCGACCTCGATAGGGCGGGAGCACGCATCCATGAAGCAACCGAGCGTTCGACGTTGCGGCACAAGCGGCCGGCTCCCAGTTATTTTGAGTATCAGCCGGCGCCATTGAGACTCACCCAAGATACTGAAGCGCTCAAGCTTGGCATCTTTCTCACGCGGCCTAGCGTCGATCTTCTATTTTACGATTTCGGCGCTGTCGCAGTGACTTATACGGTCGACATCAGCGGGCCATTTGCAGCATTACTCACGCTCAGCGAAGAACTTTACGATAATGAGCCATTGCTGGCCGACTCGCGGCTGCGGGTCGGCCAGTTACTCCAGGCCATCGGCGACGCGGCAACGCAAGCTCATTCCTCGCCGGTTGTTGAAGACTATGTCGTCTTTCATATCTCATCGTTTGACGAAGCGGTCGACCTAAACCGTTTCCCCGCCGAGTACGGTCAGGAGATCGCGCGGGTTATGCGCGCTGAGCAGCGCCTGCTGTCGGAGCAAGAAGTGGCTGACGCGTTCGCTGCACATATTTCCTACGGTTTGGAAGACCTAACCATCGTCGATTGGAACGCGGCCGTGCTCATCGATCGAGAAGGTGACGATGTTCGTGCGGTTCTCGAGTATGCCAATGTCGAGCTTTTGGAAATGCGCTATCTCGATCAAAAACTCGATCGCGCCCTGGACCAAGCCTACGAGACGCTCTCGAAGCGTACTTTCAGCCTGCCGCGCCTATTGGGCTACTACGGCGCCGACCTGCGCAGCGTCGCCGAGTTGCAGGTCGACAATGCGATACTCTTTGAAGGCGTTAACAACACGCTGAAACTTTTGGGCGACCAATACCTCGCCCGTGTCTATCGCCTGGTCAACCGGCGCTTCCATTTGGACGAATGGGACGGCAGCATCCTACGAAAATTGCAGACGTTAGAAAGCATCTATGAAAAGATTTCCGACCAGGCATCGAACCGGCGCATGGAAGTGTTGGAATGGGTAATCGTCCTGCTGATCGCGTTTTCTATCGCTCTCGAATTCATCCATTAGCTGAAATCTCTAACGACCATTCCGATGGGAACACTTCTCAATCTCGGTTGGCGCTGGCTCGCTGCGCGGCGTCTAGATAATAATTTTTGGCGTCACCGCATAAGTGTCGTTCGAGCGCAGAGCGGCTTCACCTTCATGAAGCAAATTCTCGGTGTCCTTAACCTACGCTACTCCAAATGAGCAGATTTGACGGCATTGGAGGTTTTTTCATCGACCGCGGTTGCTCCTGCTCGCCAGTCGCAGTGCGGAAAATATTCTCGGTGAATCATGTCTCTCGGTCCGGCGCATTGATTTAAAATGACGCGTAGATCGCGTGACTCTTCCGTCCGTTCAACATTTCCCGGCTCCCATGTTCCTCACGACTGCTGAACTTGATAACCTGCGTATGCGCCGGACCCGCGCCATGACGACCGTGAGGTATGTGGATTGAAATCGTTATTTTCTCAGAACCTATTACGTAAAAACCATTCAGAGGCCATCGCACTTTCGCAGCTCGAAGAGCCGATTCGGGCTGAACTTTTCAGCGCCGAACGTCTCGAGCAGCACGGCGAAAGCCTTGCCGCGGCTCAGCGCGTCACAACGACACCGCGCAAAGGGCGGCCGTTATTGCCGCGCGTCATCGACAACGGCCGAGTGCTGCTAGAATCATATCGTGCCATCGCCCAGGCGATTCGGCAGGAGTATGCCATCACACCTGCAGCGGAATGGCTAGTCGACAATTATCACATCGTCGACGAACAGCTGCGCGAGATTCAGGACGACTTGCCACCCGGCTATTATCGGGAACTGCCTAAGCTGGCCGAGGGTCCACTCGAGCGGTATCCGCGTGTCTACGGACTGGCCTGGGCATTTGTCGCCCATACCGACAGCCGGTTTGACCCGGAAATGCTGCGTCGGTTCGTGCGCTCATACCAACGTGTGCAGCCGCTGACGATCGGCGAGCTCTGGGCGGTAGCCATCACCGTGCGTGTGGTGCTCGTCGAGAATCTCCGGCGCCTGACCCAGCACATCGTGCATGAACGTGCCGCGCGCCAAGAAGCCGACGCCGTAGCTGACCGCCTGCTCGGTCTCAGCGGCCGTCCCATCAAGTCTGCTGCGAGGATGCTGCGACAATTTGAGGGCGGCCCGCTGGCGCCGGCTTTTGCCGTACAGCTTGTTCAGCGCCTGCGCGATCAGGACCCGGCGATCACGCCGGCGCTCCAGTGGCTCGAGCAACAGCTAGAGGGTCAGGGCACAACGTCTGATGAGATTGTCCGGGTCGAGCATCAACGGCAGGCGGCGATGAACGTGACCGTGCGCAACGTGATTACCAGCATGCGCCTGATTTCCGCCTTCGATTGGTCGGAATTCTTTGAGAACGTGAGTCTCGTCGACGCCATACTTTGGACCGACACGGACTTCGCCGCTCCGGATTTTCCGACACGAGATCGTTACCGCCGCGCCATCGAAGAACTCTCTCGCTGCTCACCCTACGATGAGCGAGAAGTTGCCCGGCGGGCGGTTTCTCACGCGAAAAGCTTTCGCGACAAAGTGCAAGAAGGAACTGACCCAAGCGCGGACCGCCGCGGCGACCCCGGCTATTATCTCATCTCGAAAGGGCGTGCCATCTTGGAGCCCGAACTCAGCTTTCGCGTTCCCCTCAGGAGCCGGCTTATTCGCCTCTTTATGGCGCACGCGGCGTCACGCTACCTTGGAACCATCGCGCTTGTCACTGGCCTCTTCCTCACTTTGTTCCTGTACACTTCCGGCGCAGCGGAGTTGGGTGGACTAGGTCTGGTGCTACTCGGGCTTCTCGCTCTCATCCCGGCCTCGGAACTGGTGATCGCAATGGTGAATCGCGAAGTCATGGAAATCCTCGGGCCACGGGCGATGCCCCGGCTTGCGCTCCGTGACGGAGTGCCGGCGGATTTGCGGACGTTGGTAGTCGTGCCGACTCTCCTGACCGGTCACGCCCAGATTGCGGAGCAAATCGAGCAGCTCGAAGTGCACTACCTGGCGAATCCCGATGGCGATCTTCGTTTCGCGCTCCTTTCCGACTGGATAGACGCCCCCCAGGAAACCATGCCGGGAGACGACGAACTGCTGGCTGCGACGGTTGCGGGGATCGCGCGGCTGAACCGAAGCCATGGACCCGCCCCGGATGGGGGCGAGCGATTTTTTCTCTGCCACCGCCGGCGCGGCTGGAACGAGAGCGAGCAAAAGTGGATCGGCTGGGAACGCAAACGCGGAAAGCTCCATGAACTGAATCGTGTGTTGCGTGGCGCCACAGACACGACCTTCGTACCAACGGGCGGTGGAGCACCTATCGCGCCTCCTGGTGTCCGCTACGTCATCACACTGGATGCCGACACGCGGTTGCCACGGGGGGCCGCTTGCCGATTGGTGGGCACGATGGCGCATCCCCTTCACCGGCCTCGGTTTGACCCTCGCATCGGCCGAGTCGTTGAGGGCTACGCATTGCTTCAACCGCGCGTCACACCGACCCTCCCAACCGATCGTGAGGGTTCTCTTTTCCAGAGGATCTCCTCGGGGCCGGCTGGCATCGACCCGTACGCCTCTGCCGTATCCGACGTCTATCAGGATCTTTTCGGTGAAGGTTCTTACATCGGCAAAGGCATTTATGATGTCGATGCATTCGAAGCCGCGCTCGCCGAAAGGGTGCCGGAGAATGCCTTATTAAGTCATGATCTTTTTGAAGGCATCTTTGCGCGGGCGGGACTGGTCACCGATATCGAGTTCTTCGAGGAGTTTCCCGCGCACTACGAGGTTGCCGTGGTCCGCCAGCATCGCTGGGCGCGCGGTGATTGGCAGTTGCTGCCGTGGATCATAGGGCACGCACCGGACATGGGGCGCGGTCGGCCCGATGCCACGATTCCGCTGATCGGCCGCTGGAAAATGCTCGATAACCTCAGGCGCACGCTGTCTGCCCCGGCTGCCCTTTTGGCCTTGATGGCCGGTTGGACGCTGCCGCTCCCTTCGCCTGTGATCTGGACGATGTTCGTCCTCGCAACCATCGCCGTTCCGCCGCTTATGCCCGTCCTCTTGACTGGGCTGATCCCGTATCGCCGCGGGATTTCAAAACGCAGCCATGCCCGGGCGATCGCCACCGATCTGGTGCTTGCCGCCTCGCATGTCGCACTCACGGTCACATTACTTGCCGACCAGGCATGGTTGATGACCGACGCGATCGTCCGGACTCTGTCACGCGTCTATGTGACACGCAGAAAGCTCCTTGAGTGGGTGACGGCAGCGCAGGCGAAGGCCGGTTTTGATCTCAGGCTTAGCAGCTTCTATCGCCGCATGGGCGGCACGGTAGTCATCGCTGCCGCGGTAGCGATCCTTGTTGCGTCCCAGCCGCCGGAAGTCCGGTGGATTGCGGTGCTGTTCGCTATTCTCTGGGCTCTATCGCCGATGGTGGCTTATTGGATCAGCCTGCCACCGCGCGCGGCTGCGGCTCAGCCTCTCTCGGCGGACGACGTTCGTATGCTGCGCTTAACCGCGCGGCGCACTTGGCGGTTCTTCGAAACCTTTGTCGGCCCGGAAGACCACGCGCTTCCTCCCGACAATTTTCAGGAAACGCCGACACCGGTCGTGGCCCATCGCACCTCACCGACCAACATAGGGCTATATCTGCTCTCCATCATCGCGGCGCGCGATTTCGGCTGGATCGGCACGGTGAGCGCACTTGAGCGGCTCGAATCGACGCTCGGCACCATGAACAGCCTCGATCGTTTTCGCGGTCACTTCTATAACTGGTATGATACGCGTGACCTCCGTCCGCTTGATCCTAAATACATATCCTCGGTCGATAGTGGAAACCTCGCCGGCCACCTCATCGCATTTGGACAGGCGTGCCAAGAGATCATCGACCGCCCGCTGCTCGGCCCGCATACACTCGCTGGAATCGCCGATGCCATCCTGCTTCTCCGTCAAGCGGTACGTGCGGTCGTCGACGACCGGCGCACCCAAACGGTCACGCGGAAACAGTTGGATGAAGCAATCGATGCCTTGAGCGCCGCTCTGAGTCCGGCCGCTATGACTCCAGCTGATTGGCTCGTGCGCCTTACTGAGCTCGAGGCGCGCGCTCAGACGATGTCAGATATTGCGCGCACGCTGACTGCGGAACGGGGCGACAGCGCGGAGGGGGAGTTGCTCGCCTGGGCCGAGGCTGTGCGAGCGGCCATCGAAAGTCATGGGCGCGATCTCGACGCGGTAATGCCCTGGGCGCGCCTTGTCTTTGGCAAGGCTCCCCTAAATCGCAAGCCCGAAGAAGATTTGGTTTCGACAACGATGGTGCGCGTTTTTCTCTCGGTCCCGACCCTGGCCGATGCGCCGGACCGCTGCGAAACCGCCAGACGCGAACTCACGACGCTCCGCGAACGGGCGGCAAAGGACAGCGCTGCGAAGAGCGATGCTCTTGGCGAAATCGATGCGCTCATAGAGGGTCTCACACGTTCTGCCACAGCCTGTGAAGCGCTGGGCCGCCGCCTTTCAACGCTCGTAGCGCACACGAAAACGATGTTCGACACGATGGATTTCGGCTTTCTCTTCGACCCCACCCGCAAGCTATTCTCGATCGGCTACCGCGTTGCCGATAACAGCCTCGACCCAAGTTGTTACGATCTGCTGGCGTCCGAGGCGCGGCTCACAAGCTTTATTGCCATTGCGAAGGGGGACGTTCCGGCAAGCCATTGGTTTCACCTCGGTCGCGCTTTGACGCCAGTCGATACGGGGTCTGCGCTGGTCTCCTGGTCCGGGTCGATGTTCGAGTACCTCATGCCCGTGCTCGTCATGCGCTCGCCGTCGGGCAGTCTGTTAGGTCAGACTTGTTCTCTCATCGTTCGCCGTCAGCGAAAATATGGAACCGAACGCGGCGTTCCGTGGGGCGTTTCAGAATCGGCCTATAACGCGCGCGATATTGAGCTGACCTACCAGTACTCAAATTTTGGCGTGCCCGGGCTGGGGCTCAAACGGGGGCTTAGCGAAGACGTGGTAGTCGCGCCTTATGCGACGGCGCTGGCCGCGATGATTGACGCCGAGGCGGCCGTTCAGAATTTCATAGATCTCGCCCAGGCCGGCGCGAGCGGCCCATATGGCTTTTATGAAGCGCTCGATTACACGGCCGAACGAGTCCCGGAAGACCAACGCGTGGCCGTCGTGCGCGCCTACATGGCGCATCATCAAGGGATGTCGCTCGTGGCGCTCGCAAACGTCCTCCACGACGGGGTGATGCGCACGCGCTTTCACGCCGAGCCGCGCATGCAAGCCACCGAGTTGTTGCTGCAGGAACGCACTCCACGCGACGTCTTGGTCACCCGGCCCAGGGTTGACGAGGTGCGTGCCGTCGCCAACGTCCGCGATCTCGTTCCACCGGTGCTTCGTCACTTCGACTCGCCGCACGACGCGACTCCCTGCGTTCATCTCCTCTCCAACGGACGATATTCGGTGATGGTCACCACCGCGGGCTCCGGTTACAGCCACTGGCGCGACCTTGCGGTTACACGCTGGCGCGAGGACCGGACGCGCGACAGCTGGGGGACGTATTTTTTTCTGCGCGACAGATCCACCAGCCAGGTCTGGTCGGCTGGATACCAGCCAAGCGGCGTCGAACCGGACACCTATGAAGTCGCTTTTTCCGAAGATCGCGCAGAGATCCGCAGGCGCGATGGCGCGATCGTGACCAACCTTGAAATCGTGGTTTCGCCGGAGCACGACGCGGAAGTACGCCGGCTGTCGATCACGAATCTCGGCGCGCCAAGCCGAGAAGTTGAGCTGACATCGTACGCCGAGATCGTTCTAGCAACCCCGGCAGCGGATGCGGCTCATCCGGCTTTTTCCAATCTGTTCGTGCAGACGGAATACGTTGCCGAGCTCGGCGCACTGCTCGCGACGCGCCGGCCACGAACCCACGGCGAGCCCCAGTTCTGGGCGGTGCACGTGGTTGTCGCCGAAGGAGTAACCGTCGGCGAGTTGGAATATGAGACCGATCGCAGCCGGTTTCTCGGCCGCGGTCGCGGCATCCGCACGCCCATGTCGGTCATCGACGGCCACCCGCTCTCCAACACGGTCGGCGCGGTGCTCGACCCGATCACCAGTCTCAGGCGCTGTGTACGGCTTGCGCCGGGAGCCACCGCTCGGGTTACGTTCTCGACACTCATCGCGTCATCGCGCGATGAGGCTCTCGCCCTGGCGGACGAATACAATAATCCAGCAACCTTTGAGCGCGCCGCGACCTTGGCGTGGACGCAGGCCCAGGTCCAGTTGCGTCATCTCGGGATCGACGCCGATGAGGCCTACCTTTTCCAAGAATTAGCCGGCCTCATCTTGTACTCGGACGCGACGCTGCGACCGTCCTCTGCGGTGCTCATGGGTAATAAGCGCGGGCCGTCGGGACTTTGGCGCCACGGAATTTCCGGCGACCTGCCCGTCGTGCTCGTGCGCATCGATGAAGCTGAAGACCAGAGTATCGTACGTCAGTTGCTCCGCGCCCACGAATACTGGCGAATCAAACAGTTGGCGGTCGATCTTGTGATCTTGAACGAACAGCCCTCCTCCTACGCGCAAAATCTTCAGGACGCTTTGGAGAGCCAGGTTCGGGCCAGCCAGTCGCGCCTGCAGGAGGAGCCGGGCTCATTCGGCAATGTTTTTATTCTCCGCGGCGATCTCATTTCGGCTGAGGATCGCGCACTGCTCCAGTCTGCCGCCCGGGCCGTGCTCTTGAGCCGCCGCGGCACCTTGGCCGAGCAAGTGGAACGTCAGCAACGATCCCGAACGCCTGCGCTTGCGCGCCAACGGCGTCCGCCGGCGAGTAAGGCAGTGGATGTCTTGCCGGCGCGGCCGGAACTGGAATTCTTCAATGGCCTGGGCGGTTTCACCGCCGACGGCCGTGAATACGTGACGATTCTCGGCGAGGGACAATGGACGCCGGCGCCCTGGATCAACGTGGTCGCGAATCCTTCCTTCGGCTTTCAGGTGTCTGAATCAGGCGCGGGTTATACCTGGTCGCTCAACAGCCGCGAGAACCAGCTCACACCGTGGTCCAATGACCCGGTCAGCGACCCGCCCGGCGAGACGATATACGTGCGTGACGAAGAGACTGGCGAGTTGTGGAATCCCACGGTGCTGCCGATCCGCGAGGAGGCCTGGCCCTATACCGCCCGACATGGCCAGGGCTACAGCCGCTTCGAGCACGAGTCGCATGGACTCGCGCTTGACCATTTACAGTTCGTGCCGCTCGCGGACCCAATTAAAATCTCCCGTCTCACGATTGAGAATCGCTCTGACCGATCACGGCGCGTGTCGGTGACCGCGTACGTCGAGTGGGTGCTGGGCGCTTCACGGAGCGCATCCGCTCCCTTCGTTGTCACCGAGGTCGACGAGCAAACCCGGGCAATCTTCGCGCGTAACGCTTGGAATAGCGAGTTCGCTGGCCGTGTTGCGTTTGCCGATATGCGCGGCCAGCAAACGTCGTGGACTTGTGATCGGACGGAGTTTCTGGGTCGCCACGGTGCCCCCGATCATCCGGCATCTCTAGAACGAGGGGATCGCTTCTCGGGCAAAGTCGGTGCGGCTCTCGACCCATGCGCTGCAATGCAGACGACGGTGGAACTGAACGCCGGGGGCCGTGCGGAGATCGTCTTTTTCCTCGGCTCGGCGGCGAGCGCGGAAGAAGCTCGAACATTGATCGCGCGTTACCGCGATACCGACCTTGATGAGCTCCTGCGCGCGGTTACCCAGTACTGGGATGACATTCTCGGTACTGTGCAGGTGAAAACCCCCGATCGGGCCATGAACTTTATGCTCAATCGTTGGCTGCTCTATCAGACGCTGGCCTGTCGTGTCTGGTCCCGCTCGGCGTTTTATCAAGCGGGCGGCGCGTACGGTTTTCGCGATCAGCTTCAAGACGTGATGGCGCTCGCGCTGGCGCAACGAGACATTGCGCGAGCGCAGTTACTGCGGGCCGCCGCGCGTCAATTCGTCGAGGGAGATGTGCAACATTGGTGGCATCCTCCATCGGGCCGCGGCGTGCGCACCCGGGTCTCCGATGATCGCGTCTGGCTGCCGTATGCGGTCGTTCAATACTTGGAAGTCACCGACGATTTTGGACTACTTGATGAGGTCGTTCCCTTTCTCGAGGGTTCCACGCTCGCGGCGGAGCAGGAAGATTTGTATTTCGAGCCCCGGGTTTCCGCGCAAACCGGCACCTTGTTCGAGCACTGCGCTCGCGCTCTCGATCGCAGTTTGGCCGTTGGCAGTCATGGTCTTCCGCTGATCGGCACGGGCGACTGGAACGATGGGATGAACCGGGTTGGATCCGCAGGAAAAGGCGAGAGTGTCTGGCTTGCTTGGTTTCTTCACACCGTGCTTTGGGAATTTGCCCGGCTGGCCGATGCTCGCGGCGAGCACCAGCGCGCCGAGACTTGGCGACTGCATGTCAGTGCACTTAAAGCAGCGGTGGAACGAGAAGCGTGGGATGGCGAATGGTATCGGCGCGCCTACTTCGACGATGGGACGCCGCTCGGCTCCGCCGCGAACGCCGAATGCCGCATCGATTCGATCGCGCAATCCTGGGGCGTGATTTCCGGTGCCGCTGAGCCGGCTCGTGCAGCGCAAGCCATGGCAGCCGTCGAGAAATATCTCGTGCGCCGTGCCGAGGGACTCGTGCTCCTGTTCAGCCCGCCGTTCGACCGTGGGAGCCCCGATCCAGGCTACATTAAAGGGTACCTGCCCGGGGTGCGCGAAAACGGCGGCCAATATACTCATGCCGCGCTCTGGTCCGTCATTGCTTTCGCCGCTCTCGGCGACGGCGACAAGGCCGGCGAACTTTTCTCGCTCTTGAACCCGATCAATCATGCGAGCAGCCGTGCCGGCGTTTATCGCTACAAAGTCGAGCCCTATGTCGTCGCCGGCGATATTTATGCCGAACCGCCGCACGTCGGGCGCGGCGGCTGGACGTGGTACACCGGATCAGCGGGTTGGATGTACCGGGCTGGTATCGAGTGGATACTAGGTTTCCGTCTGCGCGGCACGAGGCTTTACCTCGATCCTTGTATCCCGCATGCATGGCGCAGCTTCGAGATCACTTTTCGCTATCACTCGGCGCGTTATGAAATCGTCGTCGAGAACCCACAGGGGGTAATGCGCGGGGTGTCATCTGTTGAACTCGATGGCGTGCCGTTGGCTAGCGGCAGCATGCAGATCCCGCTCGTCGATGACGGCGCAACGCACCCTATACGTGTAGTTCTCGGGTCAGAAGGCCTGCTACTCATGCACCAGGCGGCGATACCGCGATGACTCCTGTCGCAAACGGTTGCCCGCTCAAGTCACCGGCAAAATTATACTCGCTGAGGGACCATCGAAGCCGTCATCGTCGTGTCGATTGGACTGGAATCGATTAAGTAACGCGCCTCAATTCCTGTCGTGGTTCAAGCTTGCGCCCGCGCCGACTCATCCGCCGGCACGGCCAATACCGGGCAATGGGCGCCGCGCAAAACTCGCTCCGTCGTGCTGCCGCGCAGGGCGTCGAGAAAATCCCTGTGACCCTGAGTCGTCAACGCGATCAAATCCGGCTGCCAAATTGTCGTCTCTCGGAGAATCGTTTCCACCGCGTCGCCATTGAGCATGCGCTCATCCCACTTAAAACCAGGGTGATGCGGCAGGAACAGTGTTGGCATGCCGCGCTCCGTGCCGACATGCAGCAATTTGAACTCGACATCACTGCAGCCCAATCCCGCGGCGAGAAAAAACGTCTCTTCGATCGCCGCTTGCGCATTGGGGATATGATCGACGGGAATGAGAATGCGCTTGAGTGTCACCGTGCCGTCGGCCGGAGAGATAAATCCTTGCCCGTGGCTCGGCACGAATAGTGTCAGCGCACGCGAGCGGCGCGCCAGTGGCTCGGCCACCGGTTTATGCAGCCAGCGCTCAAACCCTTCCCGTTGGTGGGTCGCCAGCACCAGCAAGTCCGGTGGATGTGATTCACAGTATTGGGTCATCGCCGCCAGCGCATCGCGCTCTGCATTGAGAATCTTTTTGACGCGCAAACCGAGCTGGGCGACTTCATCGATCGCCGCATCGGTGGGCAATACACGCCAACGTGCCAAAGTCTCGCGCACGCCAGGGAACTCACTCCAGTGAACATCTTTGTCGCTGCCGATTGTGTGCGGTTCGACGTGGACGATTTCCAATTCGGCGTTGGATTGTAGGGCGATCTTGAGCGCGTGAGCGAAGGCGATGAAACTCGCCGGGGTAAAATCCGACGGATGCAAGATTCTGATCAACGCCTCGCTCTCGGACGCTTTGGACTCGTCCATCATTCCTCCTTAGAGGCCGCGTCTTCGCTTGGCGCTTTTGCTTTGACCGTCAGCACCGGGCACGGCGCGTGACGCACCACCTTCTCGGCGACGTTGCCGATCACCAGGCGCTTGATGCCGGTGCGGCCATGAGTCGCCAACACGATCAGATCGGTCCGGAAATTCTGGGCGCCGTCGAGAATCAGTTCGAAAGGATCGCCGCTGCGCACGTGGTAGCGCAACTTTGAATGATGCTTTACCCAATCGTGGCAGAACTGTTTGAGTAATACCTCCGAGTGCTCTTCGGTCGCCCGCAAAATTTTTGCCCGCTTTTGCGGTTCTGAAGCGTAGGCGTCGAGCAGCGCCGGATTAGTCTCCGCAATTGCGGTCATATACAACTCGTCAAAGGGGTTGTGAATCACGTGCAATATATCCAGCGTGGCATCACTACATTCGGCCAACTTGACCGCCAAGCGCAACGCATCGAGCGAAAATTCCGACATATCCACCGGGCAAAGTATCCGCTTGAAATCCAAGTTCATGATCCATCTCCTTCTCGCTATGCGCCGAATTTGCTCCGCTCGCCGGCCAGTCGGACGACCGCTGGCTGCGCCAATCGTGCAAAATCTTTGTATTTGAGTCGCACCGTCTGCACGTGATTACCCGCGTTAAAGAAAATATATTCATCCTTTTCCAGCGCCGGATCGACAAATACTTTCACACCGAATAAATTTCCGAACGGCGGCATGGCGCCGATCTCGCATTCCGGAAAGCGAGCGATAAACTCAGCTTCCGTCGCCAGCCGAACGCGGTGGACGCCGAGGCTGTCCTCAACCGTATGCAAATCGACCTTGTCGTTGCCGCGAATGACGCCCATAATCAGCTGATCGTCCGCTTCGAGCATTACCACCTTGGCCAGTTCGTTGCCCGAGACATGCTGTTTGGCGGCGATCTCTTGCGCCGTATACGCGAGCGCATGATTGTAAACTTCGTAGGAGATATTCCCCTCGTCGAGATTATCTTTTAGCCTTTTTACTATCGCCATAAACACCTCCTTTCTGAAACGTCATTTGCTGCACCTGAATCCGTACAGCCGCAATATTTGTGCCTGAATCATTCCAACCCACGACTCAAACATCAACAGTGTCGAAACCTCCCCATTATCATCGGTAAGAAACTTACTAAGATTTATTCTCAGGTATGCCAAAAATCTGGTGTGAACATCACTAAGATGGAACAATTCCTTGGAAAATTCCGCGTTTTTTTCCACGAGATCAGTATGTCTGGCACATCTCTTGCCGTTTTTTTTGTGCGCGCGAGTAGAAAAGCAGATTGGCCGAACTACAATACAAACTGGAGGATCGTGAAATATGAAAATTCCCTTGCAGATCACCTTTCGCAACATGGCGCCGTCGCCGGCGATCGAAAGCAACGTGCGCGAGAAGGCGGCCAAGCTCGATGAGCTTTATCCTGAGATCATGAGCTGCCGGGTCATCGTGGAAGCGCCGCATCGCCACCACCACAAAGGGAAAGCGTATCTGACGCGGATCGACTTGACTGTTCCCGGCGCTGAATTAGTCGTCAACCGGGCGCCAAAACGATTGGCGGCTACCAAGTTAAACGTTGGCGAAGAGCCGGAGAAAGATTTCGCCGAGGTTCATGAGCCCAGCAAACATGCGGCACATGAAGATCTTTACGTCGCCATCCGCGACGCGTTTAACGCGGCGGGAAGAAAGCTGCAGGACCACGCCCGTCGCCGACGCGGCAAGGTCAAACTCCACGAGCCCGCACCCACCGCACGTATCGTCAAACTTTTCCCCATCGAGGATTATGGTTTTCTCGAGACTCTCGACGGGCGCGAGGTCTACTTTCACAAAAATAGCGTGCTGGCGCCGGGATTCGATCATTTGGAAGTCGGCCATGAAGTTCACTTCGCCGAAGAGATGGGCGAGAAAGGGCCGCAGGCGAGCACCGTGCGGTTGGCCGGTCGATGAAATCCACCGTCGCTGCCGCTTGCCTACGACGGTGTCCGCGGCGCTGCCCAAGGTCAAGGAGAGCAAACGCACAGAGAGCGATGATCCAGGCAAGTGTATGAGCGAAGCCAGCTCGTAAGGTTTCGCCCGGACGAATTTCGTGCGCTTGAGATCTTCCTCAGCGAACTTTCACGTTCGATTTCAGCAGTCCACTTGCTGAAATCCCTCAGCCATTCTAAGTTAGCGGCTTCACCATGAGGAGAAGGAAGGTGCCCGGTGGTGCCGCTGGTCTTCAAAACCAGTCTGGGGGTCGTAAGGTCCCCGGAGGGTTCGACTCCCTCCCTTCTCCGCCAGGTGTCTCGCGGATTTTCGACTCAACGAGCCGATACCTATAACCTCAGTGACGGGTTTTGATAGGTCATCGCGTTTAACCTACAATCGCCGATTAAAATGGTAGTGGAACTTCATTCGGCTCCCACTCGTTGGACATCCAATGAATACATTGCATCGGTGTCAGACCGCAGGAAATGGTTGTCTCATTCTCACTTGGTTTTTGTTAATTGACAGATCTTGAAATTGACACTAACTTTTGGGAGGCATCGCTCGTGCCATGGAAACGACGAGTGCATATCCATAAGGGCGAAAGGAGGACTTCATCTTGAGAGTGGAACTTCAGATTAATAACAGTGCAGATCCAAAAACGAGATTTCTTTCCTGGGTTCCATCCCCGTGCCGCATCCGCGTGAGCGACCCGTCTGGTACTACATCGCCGACAATCAGTGTGCGGATTACAGGACGATCGCAAGCAGCCGGGGGCGCGGTCGTATTCCGAAGAAACGCCACAGATACATTTTCCAATGATTTAACTTTGCCGGTTCCGATAACTGGTACTTCCGTGTCGTTTTTTATCGCGGGCAGCTTCGGACGTCCGAGTGTCAATAACGGTGATGTAACGATAGAAGCCCGCTCCGGAACCACACTCGTTGGCTCAGTACCGGTCATGGTACGCATCCGAAAGAATGCCAACACCCTCACGCCGGCAGAGCGCGACCGATTGAATTCAGCGTTTGCACAACTTAACAACCAAGGCGCAGGGCGTTTCGCCGACTTTCGCGATATGCACACCCAAGTTGCCTCTCCCCAGGCGCATGGCGCTCCAGCTTTTTTGCCTTGGCATCGGGCTTATTTGCTGGATCTCGAACGGGAGCTCCAAACGATCGATCCAAGCGTTTCACTCCCTTACTGGCGATTCGATCAGCCAGCGCCAAATATTTTCACCCGCGATTTTCTTGGTGCGTCCGACCCGCTTGGTACAGTCCAGTTCAGCGCAAACAACCCATTGCGATTCTGGGTGACCGATGGCGTCCAGGGAATCAATCGCCGACCTTTTTTCAGCACAAATTCGGCGCCGCCTGGGTTGCGTAACGAGGCGAACACACTTGGACTTGGCAACCAATACCGATCATTCCGGACAATGGAAGGCAATCCGCATGGTTCAGCGCACACGAGCTTCGGTGGATCGATTTCTAGCATCCCAACCGCTGCACGAGATCCACTGTTCTTCTTGCTACACTGCAATGTCGATCGGCTATGGGCTAAGTGGCAGCGTCAGTTCCGCCGTTTTGATCCGGGCCAGGCAGCCTCATACGACAGTACTCCCGTAAGCCGCATTGGCCATAATCTCCCTGATACAATGTGGCCGTGGAATGGGATTACTGGAGGCACGCGTCCTCCGACAGCGCCGGGTGGTGCGTTAGCATCATCGCCAAGCGTCACTGCCCCGGGACCCCAGCCACGCGTGCGTGATTGTCTGGATTACCAAGGTACCCTAAATCCTCTTACACGGTTGGGATTCGACTACGACGATGCGCCTTTTTCATGAAATGCTCGAAACGAGGAGATAGCCACCATGCCCAAGAAATCTAAACCTAAATCTGCAAAGAGCCGGAAATCGGCCCAAAATCCCCGCCGGATTGCACAGCGTGCGCTTGCGTTCGGGACCAATGCGAAAAACTCGATCAAAGCGCGGGTCAAAGCCATGGCGGATGTGCCTCTGGCCATGTGTGAGGATGACAAGAGTCTGCAAACGGTCCTGAAAATCCTGCGCGAAGAGAAAGAACCTATCGAGGTACGGCTAGCCGCGTTACAGGCACTACAAGCCGCAAGTTTTAGCGTCGTCGCGTTCGAGTCGTGCCGTACGGACTACATTGCGACCTTGCGCGCGGTGGCAGCGGACAAAGATCTAGAGCTCCGTCAGCGCGTGCTCGGTATCCTCGCACGCGAGAAAGATGGTTTTGCACAAAAGAAGCTGCTCGAAGGGCTGCAGCAACCTGACAAAGCGTTACTTCCACCTGAGAAGGCACTCCAGCTTCTCAGTTACGATGTACACGCCGAAGCTTATCCAATCGCGCGTGCGATCGTTGGCAATCCACCCAATGCGACCGCAAAGCGAGAAGCGTTACGTCTCCTCGCCGCCGATGCCAACGCTGCACCCACGTTCGAGAAAGTCTTGCGCGACAAAAAAGAAACGTCTGAGAATCGGCAGATCTCCGCCGCTGCCCTACAGGCGATCAAACCGGACAAATTACGCACTCACGCCCGCGAGATTTTACTAGACACCTCGGAGCATGATGAGATTCAGGCCACTTGCCTGACTGCACTTAAGCAGTTCGGCGACCAAGTGGCCATAGTCAATGACAGCGTACTTCTTAGGCGCGTAAAACGCCTCGGCGGCAAGGGATCAAGCGTGGTCAAACAATCCGCACGGCAGTTCCTCAGCAAGTATGGTCAGTGAGGAGGCGAACAATGCAGGATTCGAGAGCGACTACTGCACAGTCGGAACGGGAGTTTGCATCGTTGGTTGAATCGCTTGCTGGCGATCCAACCAGGCGCGAACAGTTAACTGATCTATTGCGCGAAGATCATCCCTGCTACGATCAGCGTGGAACTGCAGCGATTGTCAGGATGCGCGGCTGGGTTCTACATGCTCTGTCGCACGTCGGCCTATCGGAACCCGCGTTGATCTTCGTGCTCGAAGAACTTGATACGGGTGTTGACGCCTATCTTGTCGCGGCCGCGGCACGCGCCTTGCGGTCCTACCCGAATCCATCCGCATTTTTCGCGCCCTACCTGATCCGCGCGCTCGCCAACATCAGGTATCATGATGAACCCGTATCCTTCGAGAACTACGGCGCATACTCTGAATCTCACGGGGCGACAAGCCCGGTTAGAGAACTACTTGCAACGTTAGAATGGATGGGACCGAGTGCGCGGGAGATTCTGCCCCAGGTGGAGTCTTTGGGCACGAAGGACGGCGGGCTTCCGAAGAGATTCCTGGATGATGTAGATCGCGCTGTTGAGGCGATTCGTCGTGGTGATCAAACGAGCGAGCCGAATAATCACTCTTGCTGTGCCTCACCGGCCCCCGTCAACAGTGTAGTTTCATGGGCACGTGACACCCGTTGCAGTTCCGAATCCGTCGAAAAGATTGTCTTTGAGGACCATGAGGGTGCCTCGCTTACCTTCAAGGAATTTTTTTACGGGCATCCATCAATCGTCGTTTTCTTCTACACCCGCTGCGACAATCCCCTGAAGTGCTCGCTCACGATCACCAAGCTTGCATCCGTGCAAAAGCTGCTGAGAGAACAAGGACTCAGCGAGTTAATCCATACGGCCGCGATTACATATGATCCCGCCTACGATCTACCCGAGCGATTGCGCGCTTATGGAAAACACCGCGGCGTACGCCTTCATGCCGGCCATAGAATACTAAGGTCCATTGACAGTTTCGATGCTCTTTGTAGCTATTTTGAGCTGGGCGTCAACTTCATCGAATCGCTGGTCAACCGCCACAAAATCGAAGCTTACATCCTTGATAACGACGGCAGGATCGCCGCTTCATTCGAACGCCTTCACTGGGACGAGCAGACACTTGTCGATAGAGCATCCGCGTTGCTGCGAGAATGACGCCTCGGCGGGCATGTTTCGATGGGTTCGACCTCCTCCCTTCTCCGCCAAAGAATATTTTGCGAGATTAAATGATAGCTGTTACAGCCAATGGCGCTATGCTTGAAGCAGCGAGGTGGTGAATGAAACGTCCAGTCTGTTTGACGTTTGGCCGAGCAGCTTGCTAGCTTATGAAAACTTTGCTCTGGAGTGAACGATGAAACTTCGTGTGGGTAACGGTTGTTGGCATGCGGGTCATGTGCAGGTTGCGGCGTATTGCCACGAGGCCGGTCTCTTCGCCCAAGAAGGGATCGACGTCGAAGTCGTCACGGCAAAAATCTATGCCAAAGGCATGGAATCCAGCCGGCCCGACGGCGAGCGCTATGACGAGGTCGGCACGGTGCTGCGCGATATGATCGCGTTCAATATCGACATCATTCCCGACGTGCACGTGCGCACGCCGTTCGCCGAGCGCGCCTTGGGCAATGACGAGCTGAGAATCATCGGCGGCTGGCGCAATTGGTTTCCCGCTTCGCTGGTGACCGCGCCCGGCGTCAGGTCGATCAAAGAACTCAAAGGCAAACGCATCGGCGATTGGTATCGCGGCGGCATCGCCACCTTGTGGCTCGAACGGCAAATGCGTCTGGCCGGCTTGGACCCCGATCGCGACGTCGAGTGGAAGATCGGTTACAAATACGGCTCCATGCGCGAAGCCTGGAAGCCGCTCCAGGCCGGCGATACCGACGCCGCCATCGTACGCAATCAGTGGGTGCCACAATTGGTCGAGCAAGGCTTCAATAAACTCTACGACTTCGTCGAGGACTCCAAACCCCACGGCCGGCCCGATCGCGTCACCGTGGCGCGGAAATCATTCATCGAGCGCAATCCGGAATTGATCAAGCGTTTCTGGAAAGCGACCATCCGCGCTTACCATCAGATGCGGATGATTCCCGAAAGCTACCCATTTCGCCGCTATGTCGAAGCCAAGCTGCGCGTCAACAATCCGGATGAGTCCGAGCGCATGCGCGATCTCGTGCCGATCATCATGTTGGAGAGTTCGTTTTTCCCGCTCGACGGCCAGCTTAGTCCGGAGGGCGTCTGGCGCATCCTCGAAGAACATATCGATGCCGGCGTGCTGTCCAAATCGGTGACGCGCAAGGATTTGGACGCTATGATTCAGCAGGATTTGGTTCAGGAAGTGTGGCACGAAATGGCTCAGACCGACGAGGTCAAGCGCAACTTGGAACGGTTGGCGCCGGTGGTCGAGAAGTACGGCTATTAGAAGGAATTTAAAAAAGCCATCGAGTGTGATTACCAAAGGTGGCAAGCCTCTCCTTTGCTCGGTGCCAGGCTAAATATTCGGCTCGGAATCCCGGCGAGCCAATTGCGGCGGAACCCGTCAGCGTTCCTGGACCGACGTGGGTCAGTACTCATTTTCTTCTCCTGCGCTATATTTGAAACCGCTTATTCCTTGATCATTTCCGCTTGGCGCCGCCATTGATTTTTCCCTCCATCGATCGCGCGAAGAAAGTTAGATATTTTTTTCAGCGCCACCGTGTTCATTCGATCGATGCCAGCAAGCGCAGGGGACGTTCGGCTTGCGAACGGGTTAAAAAGAGAGGCAATACAAATTTCCAACGGAGATACTTTGCCAGTTGACCAGAATTCTTTAACGGCGTCGCCGACTGACACAACGAGCGCGGTCATCGTCGGCCGGCTCGCGCCGAGCCCCACAGGTCACTTGCACCTCGGCCACGCGCGCTCTTTTCTGCTCGCCTGGTGGCACGCCCGCACGCGCGGCGGTCGGATCGTGCTGCGGCTGGAAGATTTAGACGTCGAGCGCATCAAGCCGGGCATGCTCGAAGCAACCATCGAAGATTTGCGCTGGCTCGGACTGGACTGGGACGGCGAACCGTACGTGCAATCGCGCGGCGCCGCCGACATCGACGCCGCAGCCCAATCGCTGCTCGCTCGCGGTCTCGCCTATCCGTGCACCTGCACGCGGAAGGAAATCCTGACCGCCGTCGCCGCGCCCCATGGCGGAGAAGCGAACTCGATCTATCCCGGCACTTGCCGCGGCAAATATAAAAGTCTAGAGGCTGCGGAGCAAGCCAGCGGCCGTCCAGCGGCGCTGCGCTTTGTCGTCCCGGATATCATCGTGCGCATCGAGGACGGTATCCAAGGTGTGGGTGAATACGACGCCCGCGCGACCCTTGGCGATTTTCCAATCTCGCGCCGCGTCGGCACGCCCGCCTACCAACTCGCCGTCGTCGTCGATGACGCGCGCCAAGGCGTCACCGAGATCGTGCGCGGCGCCGACCTGTTAGAAAGCTGCGCCCGGCAATGGCTGCTGCAAGAGGCGTTCGGCTACAGCCATCCGCGCTGGTGGCATGTGTCCTTGGTCACCGACGAGTCGGGCCGCCGCCTTGCCAAGCGCAGCGACGATATTTCCCTCGCCCAACTACGCGCCGCCGGCGCCGACCCGCGCCAGATCGTTTCCTGGGTAGCTCGCTCCGCGGGCATCGACGCGCCACCGCGCATCCACGCAAACGAGCTGATCGCTCACTTCGACATCGCCCGGCTGCCGCGCTCCGATATCCGCGTCACGCGGACGGAGCGGAGAGAATTCGGCCTCGTTTAAAATAGTACTGAGCGCTTTGAGAACTAGCGGTCTATCAGTGATTCGCAACGGTTCGGTGTTACGCTTTGACACCGACCTTCGATTCGCACCACGAAATGAGGCTGCTCTGAGGAGCGGTTTCAATCGTCGACCCCGCCCGCGAGATCACACTGCGGGCCGCGTTCGCCGGTTCACCGAGAGCGAGCAGCACGCAAATCGCAAGCATTGCAGTGCGGCCCACGCCGCCGGCGCAATGAATCAGCACGGCTTCACCAGCGTGCAAGCGTTTCGCTATGTCGTCGGCAAGCGCCCAAAATGCAACCCGGTCGGCGGCGGCGCCGCGGTCGGGAATCTCGAATTGCAGCACCGCACAAGGCACCGTGCCCTCTTCAAGCGCCCGAGCGTACTCGGCAGACTTATCCCGAACTTCAGCCATTTCGGCTAGACACACGATGGCGCAAACCGCTTCGTTCCTCACCTGATGCCACACACGATCGAGCGCTTCATAGCGCCCCGGCATGCTGTGGAGTAGCAGTTTCCCAGGAACCTGTGCGGGAAGATCGACACGACGAAACATCCTAGTCTCCCTTGGTGAGTTGCTCTTCAGAAATCATCTTAAACCGTAATTGCGACGATATGGGAAGGCGACGCAGAGTGGCGCGCGCCGCCGTCTCTACGGGTGTCTCTATATATAGTCGTTGTGTCGTGGCGCCAAAGTGGTGTAAAGATTGCCGAGCGCGACGCAGCAAAATTCCTCCTATTGAAGGGAGACATATTCATATGAAGCTCACGGTAGGAATCCTATTCGTTCTCCTCATTGGTCTTGGCATGGTTGCAACATCAGCACAGCCGGCCAGCGCGCCGGAAAACGCTGTTTATCGCGGCGCTGACCGTCAGGCTCGGTTGGAAAAAGCCGCCAAAGCTGAAGGCGAGTTTGTCTGGTACACGTCCGTTAACGCAGAAGACATCCAACGCGTCGTCGAGCTGTTCGAAAAGCGCTACCCGTTCATCAAAGCCAAGCCGGTCCGGCTCACCTCGGCTAGAATGGTGCAGCGCTTCACGGCCGAAACCCAGGCCTCCACCTTCTTAGCCGATATTTTGGATACCAACGACGCGCGCATCGAATTTTTCCGGCGCAAGGGAATGATTCAGCCCTATTATACGCCGATGGCGGAAAAGTTCGACAAACGCTTTGTCCAGTCGCAGGGTTACTGGGTCGCCAACCGGGTCACGATGATTGTGCTCGGCTACAACACCCGTCTCGTCAAAGCCGCCGAGGCGCCGCGCCGCTACGAGGACTTACTCAATCCAAAGTGGAAAGACCAACTGGCGCTCGAACGCGAAGACTCCCACTGGTTTATGACTCTGATGGAACATTGGGGCGAACAAAAAGGCAAAGCGTTCTTTGAACGGCTGCGCGCGCAGAATCCCAAGATCCGCACCGGCCACACCCACCTGGCGCAATTGATCGCCGCCGGCGAAGATCCACTGTCGCCCACGATTCACAGCCAAGGAATCGCTACCGGACAGCGCCGCGGCGCGCCGGTCGAATGGCTCAACCTCGAACCGGTCGTCGCGTCGAGCAACGTCAGCGGCTTGGCGAAAAACGCGCCGCATCCCAATGCGGCGTTGCTCTTTCTAGATTTCATGTTGGCCAAGGAGACCGGGCAGCGGGTCATACGCGACGTAAGCCGTATTCCCACCCACCCGGAAGTTTTACCCAACCCGCCCCGTTTACGCGAAGGGTTCGAATTCATCAACGTCGATCCGGTCAAGTATAACGACAAGATCGATCATTACGGCAAACTCTGGCACGAATGGTTTCTGCAATGAGCGATAATTCGGAAGGCGCTCTACAGTTGAGTCTTTACCTTTGCCAATACTCGGTTAAGCGGTAATGGTCAACGACTCCGCGTGGCTAACGAATATATGGTGAGCTTATCAGCGATTTAGTTAGCAAGAGAAACTGAAGTTGGATTCAGTTTGACTTTTTTAGTTTGGCCGGGAGCACAATTAGAGTGCGATGACCTGACGGGCATATATGGAGAGCGGATGCCAAATCGTAGAGTAGGTCAAGTCCGCATTTTTTACCTTCGACGATTACCGAGCACTTCCTTTTTGTAAGCGAACCCACATCGTGGTCGCCAGCGCAATCACCTATGGCGTGACGAGCGATACATTCTGTACATAACTCAGCATCTTCGACGCGCTGAGGAAATGGAAATGATGTGTAATCTTGTGTTGGGTAGGTGGCGCAATTCGTACAGAAGTGCCAAACCTTGCTGCCGATCGCTTTTCGGTAGGTTTCAATCATTAGGCTCAATGCTTCATTCAATTAATTCTATGATATTCGATCAGTTCCTTGAGACAAGGCTCTTTGATAATTTTCTTCAGTAAAAATATTTGCTGACTAGAAGAAAATTACCGACATTTTCGCGATGATTGCTGGTGATCAGTGCCGAAAGCTCAATGATTTCGGCTATTGGTATTGTCATTGCTTCTGTGGCCTCCCTGACGGAGATTCAGAATCGATGGAGGCGACGATGAGGATAAAACACAAGACTAGTATTCCAAGTGGATTCAAGCGGCAGCGCTGTCGGGTTTGTAAATGCCAGGATAAATTCAATTTCTATGTTCCGGATCGAATTTGGCGCCAAGTCGTACCTCACGAATATCGAGACACCGTTGTTTGCTTGCCTTGTTTCGATGAATTTGCTCGCGAGCGAAACGTTGATTATTCCGATGTGATCGAAATGCTTTATTTCGCCGGCAGTCAGGCGAGTTTCAAATTCCAAACTATATCCGCGCATGCCACGTAGCCGTGCTCTTGTACATACTGCATATCCGATCGTGACGGCATCAACGCAACCCTTAACGTGCACGAACCCAGCTCTTCATCATCGGTTGATCTCCGTTTTCCCGCATCCCCTATCTGACTGGACTAACAATCCGTCAGAGTAGTCGTCTGCTTCACATGAACCTTCGATGAACGGGGGCGGATCGCGCACAACGCCGGCGCGGGCGCCCCGCTGTTTCAATTGCTCCGAGCTGAGGCGCCGCTATTACCGTTTTGTCACAATTTATTAATTCGTTTGTAACTAGAGCGTAACTTGCACGAGTGAAATTGGTTTCGTTGAAATCAACTTCATTTCGGCGAATCTTCGATACTAGAAACGGAGGATAGGTATGCAAAGATTTTCATCATTGCTGTTTGGTTGCGGAATGATCATCGGAATGGTTACAGCTGCTGCCGCTGGCGATCAGGACGCAACGATACGCGCAGGCGGATCGACCACGCTGCTACCGATTATGGCTAATTGCAGCAGTGAGTTCATGGAGAAATATCAGACCTGGGATCGTGTGGATGCTTCCATGCCGAAAACCGGCACAACGGTTTTTGTCACCGGCGGCGGCTCGGGATTCGGCGTGAAAGCACTATTGAGCGGCGTCATCGACATCGGCATGGTATCGAGAGATTTAAAAGATCAGGAGAAAAAGCTTTTGGGCGAGCACCAGAGCCATCTGGTCGGCAAAGACGCGGTCGCCGTCGCGGTCAATAACCGCAATCCTCTGGCCGCTCGCAAAAAAGGTTTCACACCCGCGGAGCTTGCGGCGGTTTTTTCCGGCGAGGCCAAAAGCTACCAGGAGCTCGACCGTTCGCTGCCGGCCAAACCGATCGTGCTTTTGACCCGCGACGCGAGCGCCGGCTCGACGGAGATTTTTCAAGAGAAGATCATGGGCGAAAAGAAACTTTCATCCAAGGCGCTGCAGCTGCCGTCCCAAGGGGCGCTCCTGGAAAAACTCCAGAGTAACCCTAACGCGATTGCCTACATTTCTTCCGGCCTCGCTTTGCACAACAAAAATCTCAAGGCTTTCGCTCTGGAGAACATCGAAGCGACGGACGCCAACGTCACCAACGGCACCTATCCGCTGGCCAGGCCGCTGCTCATGGTCGTCAAGGGCGCGCCCGCTCCCAGCGTGCGCCATTTTGTCGATTACGCGCTCAGCAGCTGCCAGAAGATCGTCGGCGCTCACGGCTATGTGCCGGCGCGGAGCGTGAATTGACGAATCTAAATAGCGCCGGAGATCCGTCCAGCGCCTTTGGCCTTCGCCCCGGCTTTTTCCGTTTGCCGGCCGCTTGGTCGGAGCAATCTTTTCGAGAAATCCTGGCGCAATCATTTTTTTTATTCCTTCTCATCGGCGCTGTCGTCATTCTCTTGCTCGTGCTGCTGTTGTTGGGGCGCGAAGCCTTGCCGATGTTGTTCGAAGGCGGCGGCCTCTGGGGTTTGCTCATCGCTGATCCCTGGGAGCCGCTTTCTCAACCGGCTAGGTTCGGCGTGCGTCACGCCTGGATTTCCACTCTGACGGTCACCTCGATCGCCCTGGCGGTGGCGGCTCCGATAGGTTTCGGCATCGGCGTGTTTCTCGCGGAAATTGCGCCCGCAATGATGAGAAGATTACTGCAACCTTGCCTAGAGTCGCTGGCCGGCATTCCATCGGTGGTCTACGGTTTCTTCGGTTACGTGACTTTGGTTCCCTGGTTTGAAAGAACCTTCGACATGCCGACGGGCGAATCGCTGTTCGTCGCGGGGCTGATCTTAGCCGTGATGATTTTACCTTTTATCGCTTCGACTTCGGCCGAGGCGTTCGGCGCGGTGCCCGCTGACGTCAGGGAGGCAGCCCTCGCGCTCGGAGTGAATCGCTGGTGCCTGACGCGCCGGGTGCTCATGCGCCACGCAGCATCCGGAATGTTCGCGGCGGTGGCGCTCGGGTTGGCGCGCGCCCTCGGCGAAACGCTGGCGGTATTGATGCTCGCGGGGAATTCGGTGGCTGTGCCCGCCTCGCTATTGGATCGCGGCCAACCGATTACTGCGTTGATGATCACCGAGCTCGGCGAAGCCGGCGTCGGGTCCACGAAACAGCACGCTTTATTCGCCGCCGCGTTGTTATTGATGATCGTGGTCATAGCTATTAATGCGCTGATCGGCCGGCTCAAAAAAAGAATGATTTATGTCGGCACTTGATGCGAGATTTTCGCGCGAGCAAATCCGCTCTTGGCAGGACGGAATATTTATATCCATCGCCTGGAGTTTGGGTCTGTTGGGTTTCATCCTGCCGATGTCCCTCATTCTTTTTCTTTGCTATCACGGCGCCCAAGCGATCACCTGGGAATTGCTCTGGCAGAGCCCCAAAGGGTTTCCGCTCGGCAGCTCGGGCGGCATCCGGCCGGCCATAGAGGGATCTCTCGCTCTGGTCGCGATCGGTCTCTCAGTCGCGCTGCCCTTGGCGCTCGGCGCCGCCATCTATCTCACCGAATACAGCGCATCCGTTGGTTTGCAGCGGGCGGTGAGTTTTTGCGCCGAGTGCTTGGCCGGCGTGCCGGCGGTCATCTATGGCCTGGTCGGTTATTCGTTTCTGGTGGTGTTTGTGAAGCTGCGAATTTCGCTGCTCGCCGGGGGAATAACCTTGGGCTTGGTGATGCTGCCGATTATTATGATCGGCGCTTACGAGGCGCTGCGCGCCGTCGAGAGAAAATATCGCGAAGCGGCGCTCGCCCTCGGCGTCAGCCGGCTCTTTGCATTTCGCAACAACGTCTGGCCCAAAGCGCGCGCCGGTCTGCTCGCAGCAGTTGTGCTCGCCGCGGGTCATGCCTTTGGCTCGGCGGCACCCGTGCTGATGACCGCAAGCGTAGTTCTGTCCAAGAGCGGTCCCGACTTGTCCTCGCCGGTGATGACGCTGCCGACCCATTTGTACTACCTGGTCAGCGAGGCGAGCTCGCCGCAGCAAGCCTACGCGACCGCATTGATTCTCGTCGCGCTCCTGCTCATGGCAAACGTGACGGTCATGTTGATCAAGGGTTTTCGCGGGAGGTAACTCATTCGTGAATGAATCGAGCCAAACATCGACGGCTTTGACCTGGGGCGGCATCAACGGCGCCGCGGCGAAGCGCCAAGCGCCGCAAGAGGATGCGCCGATCGTGTTTGCGGTGCAACGCTTGTCGGTCGCCTACGGCGAAAGAGTCGTGCTCAAAAACATCGATTGCTCGGTTGCCCGCGGCGCGATTACCGCGATCCTCGGCCCATCGGGCTGCGGCAAGTCGACGTTTCTTCGCGTCCTCAATCGGACACTGGAACTGATTCCACAGGCACGCGTGCTCTCGGGCGCCGTCGCATTCGGCGGCAGAGATCTGTTTGAGAGAGGCGTTCAGCCGGTGGCGATCCGCCGGCGCATCGGTCTTATCCATCAACGGCCGGTGCCGTTTCCAATGAGTATCTTGGACGACGTTTTGTTCGGCGCCCGCTATCACGGCCTTTTTAATGGAACACCGCCCGCGGAGTATGCGCGCTATTATTTGCAACAGGTAGGTCTGTGGAGCGAAGTGAAAGACCGGCTGAGCGAGCGCGCCGATCGGCTGTCCGGCGGGCAACAACAGCGCCTTTGTCTGGCGCGCACTCTGGCAAACCAACCAGAAGTCATTCTCATGGACGAGCCTTGCTCGTCGTTGGACCCGGCGGCAACTAAACAGATCGAAGCACTGGTCTTGGGGCTCAAGCCGCGCTACACCATCGTGATCGTCACCCATAATCTGGCCCAGGCCAAACGCGTCTCCGACCAGGCGATCTTCATGCTCGACGGAGAGATCATCGAGCAGGCGCCCACGGCGCAAATTTTCATGAACCCGCAATCGCAGCTTACCCGAGAATTTGTCTCGGGACAGATCGGCTAAATTCCAGGAGGTAAACGAGCATGACACTCATCGGCAAACAACGGATCGTTATCGGCATGTACGACGGATTCGGCATGGATTACATGGAAGCCAGCCCGTTGCCGGCGTTTCGCTCCATGGCGGAACAAGGATTTTTTAAACGGGTTAGCGCGGTTTTTCCGACGGTAACCAACTCCAACAATGCGTCGATCTGCTGCGGCACATGGCCCAAAGAGCATGGCATCACCGGCAATTCTTATTTCAACGAGCAGACCGGCGAAGCCGACTACATGGAGAACGCTGATTTTATTTGTGTCCCGACGGTGATTCAACGCGCTGCCGAGCGCGGCGTAAAGTCGGCGCTGCTGACGTGCAAAGTAAAAACAATACATCTACTCGGGCGCGGCGCGGAGATCGCCGTAGCCGCTGAGGCGCCGCCTGCTGAGTGGGTTGCGCGCTACGGCCAACCAGCGAACATCTACAGTCGCGAAATCAATTATTGGCTGTGGCGGGCCGCCATCGATATTCTCAAGCATCGCCCTGACATCGGTCTTCTCTATGTTCACACCACCGATTACCCGATGCATACCTGGGCGCCGGCGGAGACAGAATCGAAAGAACACATGACAACTCTGGATCAGCTCCTGAGCGAAGCGAAAGCCGCTGCACCGGACGCCGCCTTCTTACTCACCGCCGACCACGGCATGAATTACAAATCGCGTTGTTGGGACCTTTTCAAAGCCTGCCGCGAGCTCGGCAGCGAAGTGCGCTTTGCGCTTTCCGCGGAAAAAGATCGCTACGTCAAGCATCACCGGACCTTTGGCGGCGCAGCCTGGGTCTGGCTCAAGTCACCGAAGGATGAGAGCAAAGTCGCGGCGACCCTAATGGGACTCAAGGGGGTGGAAGCGGTGCTGCCGCGCCGTGATGCCGCGGCCAAATTCGGCCTCATGCCCGAGCGCATCGGCGAGCTAGCAGTATTCGGTGATGCTGATACCGTTTTCGGCGAGCTCGAAGGGCCCATGGAAGAACTCGAATACGGCTATCGATCCCATGGTTCGCTCCACGAGTCGGATATTCCACTGGTCATTTATAACTCTTCGGTGGACCTTCCCCCGCCGGAGGCCTTTACCGCCAATCTCGACCTCACGCGTCATATAGTCGCCTAGAGAGCGTTCCAATGGTTCCAGCCGTTCAATCATTTCGCTCCGTTCCAATCATTGGAACTTTGACGATTGACTGATCGACGTTAAGCGATCAGACCGTTCGAGTCGTTAAGGTTTAATCGCACAAAAAATTGCTAAGGATTCAGCAGTGCATTATACCTATGGTTAGCCGGCATCGGCGTTCATGACCGACGCGGATAGCCGACACTGATTGTGTTGGTTGAGAAATCGGCTTGGCGATCGTGGGTTTCTCAATTATGCAACAACGATCTTACAGTCGAGTCCTACTCTTGTTCTGGTGAATTACCTGCACCTCTGAAGAAGTTTACCTACAAGGGTTACCGACAACTTCGATATCTGAAGTCCACTTGCGGGATCAAAATTATTGAGTTTCAGTACTAACCGAAACCTGTAACCGCTAATCACCATCTTCTTTGGCTGGCACCAAACTTGCTGCTGATCCAATCGGTGGCACAGGGTAGACCTTTGAAGCTGTGTATTGCACTCCCGCAGTGACGGCGCTATAAACTCTTTCCGACGACTGTTCATAGAATTTCGTGGCTGAACAAACATCCGAAGCGATGAGTTATGGCCAAGACTTATCACTCCCAAGACATACTTTCAGAAATCGAGCGGTTCCTCAGCGCAGGGAGATACGACGACGCCAAGATTCTGTTGAATTTTATCGATAATGACGCGACCGATCGAGAAACCCGACTCTATCTCCTACTGATTAATGTCACCATCGACGGGCCTGTCGGCTACCAAGACGAAATCGATGAAGCGGCTAACTTATTAAACCCTAGCGATATCGAAAAAGAGATTGCTCGCAAGATTCTTTTGCAGGCATCTCAGCCGCGAGAAGAACACCGCAGCACATCGCGGGAAGACGCCGAGCATCGCCGCCAGGACGAATCAGGATCGGCGGCGTTCAAACAGCGGGTCGCGGAGATTGCCGCGTCAAAAGACCCGGACCCGCAGTCTTGGCAAGTGACCGTTGACCAGCCAGCGCAACCTCTGCAGACAAGGGAAAACACGCTCGACGATCAGGAAATGCGTTACCGCGAAACCATTCGCTACCTGGAAATTCGACTGAGCGAAAAAGACGAGATCATCGAGAGTCACGACGCGGAGATTCAAGCGACCGTGTCCAAAGTAGATCAACTCACGGCGCAACTCGCCGAGCTCGCTGAGGCGAAGGATCAGGAAGTCGGACTGCTGCGCGAGGAGCTAGCTCACCAGAGCGAGCTTTTGCTAGTTAAGGTTGATGCGATAAAAAATCGCGAACAGCAGTTCGCCGAGCAACTCCGCGCGTTGGAAAATCAACTCGGCGAAAAGCGGAGTTTGTTACAGAGCCGCGAAGCGGATCTCCAATCGACCAGGTTCAAAGTAGATCAACTTACTGCGCAACTCGCCGAGCTCGCCGACGCCAAAAATCAGGAAGGCGGTGTGCTGCGCGAGGAGCTAGCTCACCATAGCGAGCTCTTGCAGGTTAAGGATGATGCGATAAAAAATCGCGAACAGCAGTTTGCCGGGCAGCTCCACGCCTTGGAAAATCAACTCGGCGAAAAGCAGAGTCTATTACAGAACCGCGAAGCGGAACTTGAGTCGCTCACCGTTAGGTTGAGAGAATTGACTCAAGAGTGTGTCGAGCTTAAATCGGAACGGGGAAGGTCCGAACGTTTGGCTGTAGAAGAACTACGCGAAAGCGCCGACCTACTTCAAACCTCGGCAACGGCCATCGAGGAGCTGGAAAAGCAAACCAGCACTACGATCGCGTCCTTCGAACGGCAACTAGCGGAGAAACAACAAATCGTCGAACAGCGCAGCGCGGAACTCGCCGAGTTGCGCGGACAGATGGTTTTTCTCACCGAGAGGCTGGCGGCTGCCGAAGCAGTAAGACACGACGACGAAACACTGCCTCATGACAAACACCATCAAGCGAATCAATCGATTCCGGCGGCTCACTCGATTCCAGCGGCTCACTCCGCTCACGATGGCACGGCCCCCACGCCGTTGCGGCCAACTACGTCGGTAAGCGTTGCATCGAAGCTTTTCCAAGACACTATTTCCGATTGGTTCAACGCGGCGCGGCGCGCATGGCAAATGACTTGGAAGGAAAAGACATTTCCCAAGGCTGCTCTGCCCGTGGCAGGCGCTGTTCTGCTGATAATCCCGATCGCTTATCTTTTATCGGACCAAGGCAGCACGGCAGCCAAGCCGGAGTCAAATGTCGCCGTGAAACAAACAATGGAAACCGAAGCGTCGGGCGACAGTAGCATAGCAATACCCGCCAATGAGTTGAAAACTCCACAATCCGTCGGTCCGAAAAGTCAAAATGTCCTGAAACGCGAAGCTCGCCCGTCGCGTGCAGCCACCTACGTCACCCGGCGCGCGGTGCCGCTCAGAGAATACCCGCGTTACGCCGCCACCTCGACGATGCAGATTCAATCGGGGACCAAGATCAGCGTTCTTGAATCCCATGGGAGTTGGTTTAAAGTTGAAACTCAACCGCCCGGCGCCGTCGGGTACGTGAGAAAAGAATATCTCAATGCGCAAAGTCCGGCCCAGTATTAAAACTGTTCACCATTGCGGTGCGGCCGGGGTGACATCCGAAGTGAACTACCCGCAGCAAGCAGCGGCGAATTAGACTTGCGGAAATTTAATCAGGCGACAACCGCTATTCACGCCGATTTCCCGCACGATCTGATTGACGGCAAAAAAGATTTCCTTTTATAAGCTCTCAGAAGTAAGCGAACGCGGCGAACGTCGATGACCGTTGCCGGCAACCATCACGCTTCAGCGGCGTTCGATCAATTCGGTAGAATTGCCGGAACATCATGATGGCGAACGCCGGAGAGAAAATTTACCAATGGGATAAGCATCCGCGGCTGCCGGTGCCGGCGCCGCCGGTGGGAAGCTGCGATTGTCAATTTCATATCTACGACGATCCGGCGAAGTTTCCGCCGCGGGCCAATCCGCCGTACCCGCCCATCGAAAGCGCGACTTTTAGCGCAGCCCAACGAATGCACGAGGCGATCGGCTTCCATCGCGGCGTCATCGTCCATAGCGCGATTTACGGCAGCGATCACCGCCTACTGCTACACGCTCTCGAAAGTTTGCATGATCGCGACCGGTACCGCGGCATCGGCATTGTCGACGATGGCGTTTCCGACCAAGAGCTTGAGCGCTTACATGCGGCCGGTGTGCGCGGCGCGCGCTTCAATTTCGTCCGCTTTTTTGCCATGGAGCAGCGCGCGGCGGAGGTCAGGCGCTCGATGGCGCGCATTGGCGAGCTCGGCTGGCACGCGCGGCTGCACGTCAATGGCGAAGATCTGCTGGAAAATTCCGACCTGCTGCGTTCGCTCAAAGACATACCGATGGTGATCGATCATTTCGGCCACGTCGGTTTCGAGGGCGGCATGGATCGGCCGGTGATCCGTTGGGTGCTCGACATGCTGAAGCAAGAAAATTGGTGGATGATGGTGTCCAACGGCAACCGCGATTCGCGCTTGGACGCGGGCTGGGACGACGCGCTGCCCTATGGTAAAGCATTCATCGAGGCGGCGCCCGAGCGCATCGTCTGGGGCACCGATTGGCCCCATCCGCAGTGGACCAAGCGCATGATGAACGACGCCGAAGAAGTCGAACTGCTTTACCGTTACGTCGACGGCGATGCGGCGTTGCTGCGCAAGATTCTCGTCGACAATCCGGCGCGGCTGCATGGTTTCTAGAAATAGCTTTGCGGACGCCATCGCAGAAATGACTCGTTACAAGCGAATGCGCATCAAGCGCTTTACCAGCGCTGAAATATGGGTTTGCCGCGCGCGTCATGACGCGATATTGTCCGATCAAATCGATAAACAGGAGGAATGACCATGGCAGACACGAGACCCAACTATTCCACGCCGAGCGCGGTGCGCTCGGTGACGTCTTATCCCGCGCGCCGCGGCTTCAAGCAGGGGCCCGTCGATCCGTCCCTCGACTATGTGATCGGCGTCGAAGACTCCATCGACATCCACTGCCACGCCCACGAAGGGCAGCAGGACGCGCTCGGTGTCGCCAAGCTCGCCTCGAAGAGCGGCATGATGGGCATACTCTACAAAACCATCGTCGGACGAACGGATCCGGCCGGAACGGTCGGCGGCGTGCGCAGCGCGCTAGAGTCGTGGTGCGCGGAAAAAAATCTACACTCCCGTTCATCTCTGGCCTGGCAGCTCGGTGACACAGGGTTTTCTTTCCAAGATCGAGCCGGCGTGGTCGGAGAAAAATTTAAAAGCCGGCGTCGTCGGCCTATGGATGCCCAACAACACCTCGGCTAATACCCTCAACATCGTCGGCGGCAAGCCCAGTGCTTGGGACAAGAACGCCGATCCGAAAGCACACACCGAACCGCTGTCGTGGGAAGACTCGCTCAAATACGGCCACTATCTGCTCGACGACAAAGGCCGCCTGCTAGCGGACATCGAAGAAATTTTTCGCATGGCTCACGATCACAACGCGGCGATATTCTTCGGCCATCCGACCAAGCCGGAGTTCCGCGCCATGGCGGAGTACAGCCAAAAGATCGGCTTCAAGCGAGGCGTCGTCGACCATCCGTTCAGCCCGTTCGTCAGTTTGACCATCGAGGAAATGAAAGAAGCAGGCACCGCCGGCCTGTGGATAAACTTCACCTACGACGAATTGTCGCCGCTCCTCGGCATCGACCCGGGAAACATGTACAAGGCGATTCGCACCATCGGTCCCGAGCACTGCACGCTGTCGTCCGACGCCGGCGAGCCGCTGTTTCCCAATTCAGTGGAGTCGCTCCGTTTGCTGCGCGGCCACATGACTGCGTTCGGCTGCACCGAAGATGAAATTTACACCATGTGCACGGTGAACCCGGCGTTCATCGTCGGACTCGATCTGTCAAAGTCCCAACGTGCAAGCGCGGCTTAAGGACGCCGGTTTAGCGACTTAGTTTTTGGCGCATGACTGATTCATCTCAACGTCGAGTGAATTGAACTGCTCTAGGAAGAGCATCAACGAGAGAAGCATGCTGACGCAAACGATCTTGGCATTGATCATCGCCGCGCTCATAACTTTGGCCGGTATAGCGCCGAGCTCTGCGGCGGACACTCCTTGCCCCATGATTCTTGATCACAAATTCGCCAATTTAATGGATGAGCCGGTGTCGCTCTGCCAGTTCAGCGGCAAAGTGTTGCTGATAGTGAATACCGCGAGCGAATGCGGTTACACGCCGCAGTACGAAAGCTTGGAAAAATTATATCGCCGCTATCGCGACAAAGGCTTCGCCGTGCTCGGTTTTCCCGCCAACGACTTCGGTGGCCAAGAACCCGGATCGAACCAGGAGATCGCGCAATTTTGCCGGGTGAATTACGGCATCACGTTTCCAGTATTTGCCAAGACAACGGTTGTCGGCGCCAACGCGAACCCGCTCTTTCGCACCCTCGCCGCGAAGACCGGCAAGCCGCCGCGATGGAACTTTCATAAATATCTCCTCAGCAAGGCAGGCGCGCCAATAGCTGCGTTCGAAAGCGCCGTCGAACCCGAAGATCGGCGGATTACCGCACAGATCGAGAAACTGCTGGCTGCGCGCTGAAATAAATTGTTCAAACGGTTGCGACCGTGGACCCTTCGAGTCGTTGGGACTTCATCAGAAGCGACTGAGGAAACTTACGGATAATTGTGATTTAACCTCCCATTCTCGTCATGTCGGATCGCAACCCAACAGCAGACTTGGATACTGCGGCGGCTGAACAAGCGCGCCAGCAAGTCGACGCGCTTTACCGCGCCGAGTCACGCCACATCTTCGCCACTCTAATTCGCTTGCTTGGCGACTTCGATCTCGCCGAAGAAGCGCTGCACGACGCGTTTAGGGCGGCGCTCGAACAATGGCCGCGCGATGGCCTGCCCGCCAATCCGCGCGCCTGGCTGGTCTCGGCCGGCCGCTTCAAAGCGATCGACACGATCCGCAAGCGATCCCGATTCGACCCATTACCCGACGATTTCGAAAAACGACTCGCCGCCGAGTCCGACGACGTCGCCGGCTTGGACGGCGAGAACGTTCAAGATGACCGCCTGCGGCTGATTTTCACCTGCTGCCATCCCGCGCTGGCGCCGGACGCTCAGATCGCACTCACGCTGCGCGAAGTATGCGGTCTCACCACCGAAGAGATCGCCCAAGCCTTTTTAACCGCCGCACCGACATTGGCCCAACGCATCGTGCGCGCCAAGGCCAAGATCCGTAACACGCGCATTCCGTATCAAGTACCTGCGCTGGCTGACCTGCCCGATCGATTGGATGCCGTGCTGCGCGTGATCTATCTAATTTTCAACGAAGGCTACTCCGCGTCCTCCGGAACTACGTTGACCCGCCATGATCTTTCGACTGAAGCGATCCGCTTAGGCCGCATGGTCGCCGAATTGCTCCACGAGCCTGAAGCGCTCGGACTTCTCGCGCTAATGCTGCTGCACGACTCGCGGCGCGCCGCGCGCGCCACGTCATCGGGCGACTTGATACTTTTGGAGGACCAAGACCGCTCACTCTGGAACCGGGATTACATCACGGAGGGCACGTCGTTAGTGGAGCGGGCACTGGCGTCACCCCAGGTGGGCACTTACACCATCCAAGCGGCGATCGCCGCCGTCCACGCCAACGCAGCCAGCGCGGCCGCCACCGACTGGACCCAGATCGTGGCGCTCTACAATCTTTTACTGCGAGCTGAACCCTCCCCGGTTGTGGAATTGAACCGGGCCGTGGCGGTGGCGATGCGCGACGGTGCCGAGACGGGCCTCTTGTTAGTTGACGCCATCTTGGCACGCGGCGACTTGTCGGACTACCGCCTCGCGCACGCGGCGCGGGCCGACCTCTGCCGGCGGCTGGGTCAAGTGGCGGCAGCCCGCACCGCCTACGAACGGGCACTGAGCCTCACCGCGCAAGAGCCGGAACGGCGGTTTTTGCTGCACCGGCTGGCCGGATTGCCGGACTAACACCGCCAAGAATTCTAATTTAAACTCTTTGTCGATTGTGGGTACCCGCAAACGACTATTCAATGTTAGCGCGAGAGCGAAGTTAGTCATCTGATCCGACAAGCTCCCACGCCAATCAAAAAAAGGAGGGATAAAGCAATGCGATTCATGATTATTGTCAAAGCCAGCAAGGATTCGGAAGCGGGCGTGATGCCGAGCGAGCAGCTTCTTACCGAGATGGGCAAATTCAACGAAGAGTTAGTGAAAGCCGGCGTGATGCTTGCGGGCGAGGGACTCCAATCGAGCGCCAGAGGTGCGCGCGTAAAATTTTCCGGAAACCAGCGGACCGTGATCGACGGACCATTTGCCGAGACTAAAGAACTAATCGCCGGCTTCTGGATATGGCAAGTAAAGTCGAAGGAAGAAGCCATCGATTGGGTCAAGCGCTGCCCCAATCCCCATAGCGGCGAGAGTGAGATTGAAATTCGCCAGGTGTTCGAAGCCGAAGACTTCGGCGCCGAGTTTACACCTGAACTGCGAGAACAAGAAGAACGCTTGCGCGCGCAATTAGATTAGCACGCGGAAATCCGCCAAGAGCTGAAACTGAAATGGTGAATTCATATTTGGCGGAAGCAAGCGATATGGAGTTCGATGGTGAGTCAAGGCCTTAAGGGAAAAACCGCATTGGTCGCCGGCGCGACCCGAGGAGCGGGACGAGGAATAGCCGTGCAATTAGGTGCGGCGGGAGCCACCGTCTACGTCACCGGGCGCACGACCCGGTCCGAGCGCTCGGAAATGGACCGGCCGGAAACGATCGAGGAGACCGCGGCGCTCGTGGATGAAGCCGGAGGGCGCGGCATCGCGGTTCAGGTCGACCATCTCGTACCCGACGAGGTGCGCGCGCTGGTGACTCGCATCGAAACCGAACAGGGCAAGCTGCACGTTCTCGTGAACGATATCTTTGGAGCCACCACGATCGAATGGAACAAGTCGGTTTGGGAATCCTCTTTGGATATTGGGTTGCGCACCTTGCACCTCGCCGTGGACACGCACGCCATCACCAGCCACTTCGCGTTACCGCTGCTCATCAAGACGCCGGGCGGTTTGGTTGTCGAGGTAAATGACGGAACCGCCGAGTATAACGACATCAACTACCGGGTCTCCTTCTTCTACGATCTGGCCAAGGCGTCGGTGAATCGAATGGCGTTCGCGTTGGCGCACGAGCTGCAGCCCTACGGCGCGACGGCCGTGTCACTCACTCCCGGTTGGCTGCGCTCAGAGTTTATGCTCGATGCCTACCGCGTCACCGAATCAAACTGGCGTGACGCGACCAAGATCAATCCCCACTTCGCCATTTCCGAGAGTCCGGCGTTCGTCGGCCGGGCGGTGGCGGCGCTCGCGCAAGATCCCGACGTGTCGCGCTGGAACGGAAAGTCGTTGTCCAGCGGACAGCTGGCGAAGATCTACGGCTTTACCGATCTCGACGGCAGCCAACCCGATGCCTGGCGCTACCTCGTCGAAGTTCAGGACCCAGGCAAACCCGCCGACGTAACCGGCTACCGGTAATGTAGCCGGCCCAACAAGGCACGCCGGCGACGGCGTGCAGCGTCCGATTCTCTTTCCGAAACCTTCAGCAATCGGCTCGTCGTTTCGCCTGCGACGAACGATATGATTCATGACACCGCAATTGCGCAGACAGGCTCAATGAAAATTTTCTACCACGCGTAGGAAAATTCCTTCCGCGAGGAGATTTCCCAAACCCCACTCTTGGCGAAACTCCTTTAGAAACAATTCAGTAATGATTGGCACGTAGCTTGCGCCGCTTGTTAGGCGACGCCGAAAAAGCTTACCGAGTCGGTTAAATCGGAACCACAGTGTAATGCGTGAATTCACATAAACTAAACGCTTGCTAATTCTTATCGGCGAGGGATTGCGATAAAACTTTATTACAATCCCAAGAATATCGCGCTGATCGCTAAGCCCGTTTCGTCCGGAAAAATTAATCGACCCGTGTCGATTTGGCAAACCGTCAAACGACTACTCTATGCAAAAACCTCTAACCTGACTGAAATCGCGGGCTCGAAACTTTGACCAATGGAGGACATGAAAATGCGATTTATGATCTTCGTTAAAGCCACCAAGGACAGCGAAGCGGGCGTGATGCCGAGCGAGCAACTCCTGACCGAGATGGGCAAGTTCAACGAAGAGCTGGTCAAAGCCGGCGTCATGCTGGCCGGCGAAGGGCTCCATCCGAGCTCAAAAGGCGCCAGAGTAAGATTTCATGGAGACAAGCGGATTGTGATCGACGGACCGTTTGCCGAAACTAAAGAATTGATCGCTGGCTTCTGGATTTGGCAAGTAAAATCGAAAGAAGAGGCCATCGAATGGGTCAAGCGCTGCCCCAATCCTCATAATGAAGATGGCGAAATTGAGATTCGCCAAGTGTTCGAGGCCGAAGACTTCGGCGCTGAATTTACGCCCGAGCTCAAAAGACAGGAAGCCGGCATTCGCGCGCAAACGCTGGGCCTCGGAGCAGTGAAATTTGCACAAGGCAGAGAATTGATTGTGGCTGGTTTTAATAAGAGCTACACGTTCGAGACCCGCGTCAAAATTCCCGTGCAATGGGAAAGTTTCGTGCCGTCTATCGGTAAGGTCCCCGGACAGACAGGCAACGTGGCTTATGGCATCTGCTGGAACTATCGGCCAGCTCATGGATTCGACTACCTCTCCGGTGTTGAAGTGAAAGATACGGCGAAGCTACCTGCCGAGTTCGCAACCGTGCGTCTTCCCGCCCAAGAATATGCGGTCTTCACGCACGCACATCATGTATCTACCATCGGCGCTACGATCGACAAGATATGGAATAGCTGGGTACCCCAATCCGGGCTAAAAATAAAAGAGTCGCCGTCGTTTGAACGCTACACTGAAGAGTTTAATCCGCAGACCGGCATGGGCGGCATGGAAATTTGGATTCCGATTGCACAGTAAAGAGCGCCGCAAGAAAAAAAATCTGCCAGCTGTGTCGAATTGGCTGATTCTTATTCGACTAGTAATTGATGAACATGCGGGTTGGCTGCCGTAGGAGGACGCAACTATGAAGTTTCTTTGCCTTTCATACATGGACGATACGAAAAGCGAGCTTCTGTCCGATAGCGAGCGCGAGACCTTCATGAAGGAATGTACCGCTTACGACAATAGCCTTCGAAAGAGCGGCCGATTCATTCGGCTGGAAGCTCTGGAAAGCGCCCGGAACGCCAAAACCCTGCGTTACCGCAACGAACAAGTGTCCATCACCGATGGACCGTACGCTGAAACCAAAGAGCAAATAGGCGGCATTCTCTTGCTCGATGCCCATGACTTGAACCACGCCACGGAACTGATGTCGAAGCATCCGGGCATCCGCTTGGCGACCTTCGAGATCCGTCCCCTCGACGAGGAATCCACAGCGCACGTCAACTCAGCCGAACCCATGTGAGCGAGCGATGGCACCCGACTTCGTTCAACAAGAGCCGGTAAGTTCAGGGCTGATTTAAGAAAGTAATTGGAACGATCGAGAAACATTAACCCTGTAAAGGAGACGATCATGGCTATCGAACCTTATCTGTTTTTTAACGGCCGCTGCGAAGAGGCGATCGAGTTTTACAAAAAGGCATTAGGCGCGGAAGTGCTCATGATGATGCGCTTCAAAGAGAGCCCGGAACCGCCTGCACCGGGGACGGTCCCGCCCGGCTCGGACGATAAAATCATGCATCTGTGCATGCGCATTGGCGATGCCAATATCATGGCCTCCGACGGACACTGCACCGGTCAAACCAGTTTCCAAGGATTCTCCCTGTCGCTGACAGCCCGCGACGAAGCCGATGCCAAGCGCAAGTTCACCGCGCTAGCCGAAGGCGGACAGATTCAGATGCCGCTCGGGAAGACTTTCTGGTCGCCTTGCTTCGGCATGGTCGCCGACCGTTTCGGCGTCGGTTGGATGGTCAGCATGGCGCCTTGAGATGCCCGGCGCTGGGTGCCAACTTAGCGACGACAACGCTGCCATCGAATAGCGCGCGATGATTTCAAAGCCAAAGGAGACGATATGCAAAAAATTACCCCATTCTTGTGGTTCGATGGCAACGCCGAAGAAGCGGTTAATTTTTATGTTTCGATTTTTAAGAATTCCAAGGTTCTAAGCATTGCTCGATACGGCGAAGCCGGGCCCGGTCCGAAAGGAACGGTCATGACCGCGGCGTTCCAACTCGATGGCCAAGAATTTGTCGCACTCAACGGTGGCCCGCAATTCAAATTTACCGAGGCCATATCGTTTTGGGTGCGCTGCGAGACCCAGGAAGAAATAGACGAGATGTGGGAAAAACTTTCCGCAGGCGGAGCAAAAAGTCGGTGCGGCTGGCTCAAGGACAAATATGGCCTGTCGTGGCAAGTTGTTCCTCCCATTCTAGGCGAGATGTTGCAGGACAAAGATGCTAAGAAATCACAACGAGTCATGGCGGCAATGATGCAAATGGATAAAATTGACATAGGCCTTTTAAGGAAAGCGTATGAGAGCGTATGAGGGACAATAATCCATCGCAGCCATCACAGCAGCGCGAAACGGAGGCACTGAGATGAAATACATGCTGTTAATCTACCTCGACGAAAAAGTCTTGAGCGAAGCCGAACGCCAGGAGTGTTACACCGAATCGACCCAGCTCGCCCATGCGATTCATGCCAACGGCAACTATGTCGCTGCCAACCCGTTGCAACCGACGGCGATGGCCACCAGCGTCCGGGTGCGCAATGGCAAGCGCCTGGTCACCGATGGACCGTTCGCGGAGACTAGCGAACAGCTGGGTGGTTATTTCCTCGTCGAAGCCAAAGATCTCGACGAAGCGCTCGGCATCGCCGCGCGGATTCCCATGGCGCGCAAGGGTACTGTCGAAGTGCGGCCGGTCATCGAGATTCCCGGTCTGCCGGCTGAAGACATGCGCGAATAGCGCGGGTAAAATTCGAAAGGATTGACAAATGGCGCGACAAATTTTCGTGAACTTACCGGTAAAACATCTCGCGAGATCGATCGAGTTCTTCACTAAACTCGGCTTTACATTCGATCCAAAATTCACCGACGACAACGCCACCTGTATGATCGTCAGTGAAAATATATTTGTTATGCTGTTAGTCGAAGGATTTTTTCAGACGTTCACCTCGAAGGATATCTGCGATACCAGCAAAAACGCAGAGGTGCTTGTCTGCCTATCGTTGGAAAGTCGAGAAAACGTGAATGCGATGGTCGGCAAAGCGGTTGCGGCCGGTGGAGTAGCCGCCAAGGAATCGAAAGACTATGGATTTATGTATCAACACGGCTTCCAGGATTTGGACGGCCACGGCTGGGAATTGATCTACATGGAACCAAACGCGGCGACTAACGATTGAGCGCAAGCCGTTAAAACTCAAGGAGGAGTAAACGATGAGTGGAGTACGAGTATTAGTTGGCACGCGCAAAGGCGCGTTCATTCTCACCTCGGACGCAAAGCGGGAACGCTGGGATATCAGTGAACCGCACTTTGCCGGTTGGGAGATGTACCATCTCAAAGGTTCCGCGGTTGATCCGAATCGGCTCTATGCGTCCCAGTCGAGCAGCTGGTTCGGGCAAATTATTCAACGCTCCGATGACGGCGGCAAAACATGGCACCAACCCGGAACCCCACCCGGCGAACCGACCACCGCTCCCGATGGCTCACCCAAAGGGGAGAGCAATAAATTCGCCTACGACACCTCACCCGAGACCGGCAAACCTCTCACCACCCACCAGTGGTACGACGGCACGCCCCACCCGTGGGAGTTCAAACGCGTCTGGCATCTCGAACCGTCGCTGACCGACGTCGACACGATTTACGCCGGCGTCGAAGACGCCGCGTTGTTCCGCTCCACCGACGGCGGGCAGAATTGGCAGGAACTCTCAGGCCTGCGCGGACACGGCACAGGCTCGGCCTGGGCGCCGGGCGCCGGGGGAATGTGCTTGCATTCGATAATTCTCGACCCGAAGAATCCAAACCGGATTTACACCGCGATCTCGTCGGCGGGTGCGTTTCGCACCGACGACGCCGGCAAAACCTGGCAGCCGATCAACCGCGGCTTGCACTCGCTTTATATTCCCAATCCGACTGCGGAGGTCGGCCACTGCGTGCACCGCATCGCCATGCACCCTTCGCGCCCCGGCGTATTGTTCATGCAGAAGCACTGGGACGTCATGCGCAGCGACGACGGCGGCGAATCGTGGCACGAGATCAGCGGCAACTTGCCCACCGACTTCGGCTTCGTGATCGACGTGCACGCCCACGAGCCGAATACCATCTACGTCGTGCCGATCAAAAGCGACTCGGAACATTTTCCGCCGGACGGCAAATTGCGCGTGTACCGCAGCCGCAGCGGCGGCAACGAATGGGAGGCGCTGACGAAAGGCCTGCCGCAAAGCGACTGCTACGTCAACGTGTTGCGCGACGCTATGGCCGTCGATTCCCTCGACAAGTGTGGCGTGTACTTCGGCACCACCGGCGGCCAGGTGTACGCGTCCGCCGATGCCGGCGACAACTGGGCGCCGATTGTGCGCGATCTTCCGGCCGTGGTGTCCGTCGAGGTTCAAACACTGCCATGATCCGAGTCACGCTACCGCCGCATTTGCGCAAGCTGGCGCAAATTGACGGCGAGGTGAAACTTGACGTCGCGGGTCCGGTTACGCAGCGCACGGTGCTCGACGCGCTCGAAGCGCGCTATCCGATGTTGCGCGGCACGATTCGCGACCACGTCACGCAACGGCGCCGAGCCTTTGTGCGCTTCTTTGCCTGCGGCGAGGATCTATCTCACGAAACACCGGACGCGCCGCTGCCCGATGCCGTCGCCAAGGGCACGGAGCCTTTTATGATTATCGGAGCTATCGCCGGCGGCTAGGTGATTTTGTATCGATAATTTTTGGGAATCAAACTAATCAAATGGAGGATTCATGCGATATGTAGACGGATTTGTCGTACCGGTTCCAAAGAAGAAGGTAGCAGCCTACCGACGCATGGCGCAGAAGGCGGGAAAAGTCTGGCGTGAACACGGCGCGATCGAGTACTTCGAGTGCGTCGCCGACGACGTGCAGCCGGGCAAGCACACGTCGTTTCCGCAAAGCGTCAAGCTCAAGCCCGGAGAGACGGTGGTGTTCGCCTACATCGTCTACAAGTCGCGCGCTCATCGCGACCGGGTCAACGCCAAGGTCATGAAAGACCCGCGCTTGAAAAGTATGATGGACCCCAAGGCTTTGCCATTCGACGGCAAGCGCATGTTTTGGGGCGGCTTCAAAGTCATGGTCGAGGGCTAAGAACGCACTGATGCCCGATGAAGTTGGACAAGAGCAAATTCGACACTGGGGGCCGGCTCAAGAACGGCATATTTAAAGAATTCTTCAAAGACGGCGCCCTGTCGTGCGTCGGCGAGTTTCACAACGGCGAGAAGACCGGCGAGTGGAAATATTATCTGCGTAACGGATCACTTAAAGCCATTGGCGAATATGCCAATGGCAAAATGACGGGCGAATGGAAATGGTATCGCGAGAATGGGCAATTGATGCAGACCGGTTCGTTTGATGATGAAAAGAAAGCCGGTGTGTGGAAAAGATACCATCCCAACGGCGCGCTTTATGACGAGGGCGAATACCGCAACGACAAGCGGGTTGGCGCATGGCGTACTTTCAACGCCGATGGCAAGCTTGCCAAAACCACGCGCCACAATCAGACACGATAGAGGAAAGGGGCAGCAGCGGGCGGCTTGTCTTCCACCCTATTTTAGGGTGGCACGGTCAGGCACTCGAGAACAAAATATCATGCTTGAAATAATTCTCATCGCTCTCGCCGTTATCATAGTTGTCTTTCTCATCATCGTGGCCATGCAGCCGGCGCAATATCGCGTCGCGCGCAGCGCCACCATCTCCGCCCCTGCGCAGGCGGTATTTGCCCAGGTGAACGATTTCCACAAATGGGAAGCATGGAATCCCTGGGGCAAAATCGATCCGGCGATGAAGCATAGCTACCAAGGCACACCGGCCGGAATCGGCGCCGTTTACACATGGGTCGGCAATAAAGAAGTTGGCGAAGGACGCATGACAATAATTGAGAGCCGGCCGAACGATCTGATCCGGATCAAAATGGAATTCTTCAAACCCTTCGCAGGCAACAGTATCGCCGAGTTCACTTTCAAGCCGGAGGGCAATCAAACTGCCGTGACATGGAGTATGACCGGCGAAAACAATTTCATGGCCAAGGCGATTCACCTGTTCATCAACATGGATAAAATGATCGGCGGCCAATTCGAGAAGGGTCTGACGCAAATAAAATCGCTGGTGGAAGCGCCAGCCAAGCGATAGCGCGGCGCTGGTTCAATCAACAGCGGCTGAAATTAATACGACGAATGGTTGACGCGGGAAAACAAATGACAACAAACAACACTGTCCGTCGCGCGGCAACGCGGCGAATCATCTAGGAGGACACCGACCATGAACGTTGCGCTCTGGATTATCCAAGGATTGCTCGCTGCGCTCTTCTTGTTCGCCGGCGGCACGAAACTGATCCTGCCCATCGAGGAGATGACAAAGGACTTCCCACTGCCGGGTTTGTTCCTGCGCTTCCTCGGCGTCGCCGAGGTGCTCGGCGCCATCGGTCTGATCCTACCTTGGCTTTTGCGCATTCGACCCGGCCTGACGCCGCTCGCCGCCGCCGGTCTGCTGATCATCATGATCGGCGCCACCGTGATTACGATAATGACAGCGGGGATCGTAATGGCGCTGATGCCGTTTGTGACGGGAATCCTTTGCGCGTTCGTCGCCTACGGCCGCTGGCGCCTGACACCAACATCGTCTCGCGTTTAGACCGACGCAGTCACTAGAGTCTTGACCTTGGCGCCGATGCCAAGCAGAATTTGATTCGCAGGAAAGATGTTTTCGAAAAGCTTTCCGCAATCCGCCAACGACGCTTAAGGAGAGCACCCATGAAATACCAAGGAAGCTGCCACTGCGGCAAAATATCGTTCGAGGTAGAAGGCGAACTCAATGGCGCGATGGCATGCAATTGCTCGATGTGTTCCCGCAAGGGATCTCTTTTGTGGTTTGTGCCGCGCGAACAGTTCCGCTTGCTCACCTCGGAAAACGACCTCGGCACATACACATTCAACAAGCACGTCATCAAGCACCGCTTTTGCCGGACTTGCGGTATTCACCCCTACGGCGAAGGCGCCGATGCCAAGGGAAATCAGACGGCCGCAATCAACATTCGCTGTCTCGAAGGGATCGAACTAGAAAAAGTCCCGGTGCAGCACTTCGACGGACGCTCGTTGTGAAATCAGCGGCGGCGGACAATGGGACATGGATCTCTTGGTAAATCTCGACGTTGACGATCTCGAGAAGGCAATCCGCTTCTACAGTTCTGCGTTTGCATTGAAGGTTGGCCGTCGCTTTGGAGCCGTTGGAGTGGAAATGCTCGGGAGCACGGCGCCAATCTACCTGCTTGTCAAATCAGCTGGCACGCCGGCCGCGGATACAACTCAGCAGCTTCGAAGTTACCAGCGCCATTGGACGCCGGCGCATCTTGATTTTGTCGTCGATGAAATCGAACCGGCGGTTGAGCGAGCGGCATCTGCCGGCGCGCGCCTAGAGCAACCCATCGCCATGCACAAGTGGGGCAAGCTAGCGCTTATGGCTGATCCCTTCGGCCACGGTTTCTGTTTCGTCCAGTTCGTCGGGCGAGGCTATGACGAGATCGCCGAATAGCGCTGGAGTTTTGTTGCGTGGCGGTTCCAGCGTAATAAGTGATTGGCGGATGGCTGATTCGCGGCTCGCCGCTCGTTAAAACAGCGGCCGTTCGAATCGTACCAGCGCCAATTCTACTCACACAAACCCGAGCACGCCGGCCAGCGCGCCGGCGCCGAGCAGCCACAATGGATTCCATGGCCTGCCCAACACCACGGCGGCAGTGAGCAGCGAAATCAAGTAGCCGCGCCAGTCGTGGTTCACCGTGCGCATCAGTATCGTCGCGCTGGCGAACATCAGTCCGATCGTGATCGGCATTAGACCGCTGCGAACGGCGCGGAAAATCGCCGCGTTGGGATAGCGCTCGTTGAGATGTCCGACGAGTAACGTCAGCGTGGTTGCCGGCACCAGTAGTGGAACTGTGGTCGCGGCAGCGCCGGCCCAGCCGGCCAGGTGCCAGCCAATCAAAGTCACATACATGACGTTAGGACCGGGCGCCACCTGCGCCAAGGTGTAGATCTCGGCGAATTCCCGGTTGGTCAATAGGTGATTCACCTCGACAACGTAACGGTGAATATCCGGCAATATCGCCGACGGTCCGCCGACAGCGACACACCACAGGGCGAGAAAATGAAGAAACAGTGCGCCGAGATCGACACGATCCATCAATCCCTCGCTCGCCACGCCATGAAGACTGCGCAAGGCGCGAGTGCGCCGATGACCCATAGTAGCGGCCAGCGCAGCAAGCCGATGCCGGCAAACGCAAACGCTCCAAAGATCCACGGCCGCCACCGTCGCGGCAACACCATCGCCAGCTTGATCACGGTGGCGAGCAATAGACCCGCGGCAACGGTCGACATGCCGGCGAGCGCTTGGCGCACCTGTGGCAACGCGCCGTAGTGCTGATATGCCATGCCCATACCGATGACGACGAGAAACGGCCAAATTAAGTAACCCGAGACAGCCGCTGCGGCGCCGCTCCAGCCGGCGAAACGATAGCCGACCAGCACCGTCAGGTTGAGTACGTTGGGCCCAGGCAGGAGTTGTCCAAGGGTTAACAACTCGGCAAACTCGCGCTCGCTCAGCCAGCGCTGCCGCTCCACCAGCCCCAGCCGCGCCCAGAATAACGCGCCGCCAAAACTCGATAGGGTAATCCGCGAGAATGTAAGGAACAACTCCAAGCGGCTGACGCTTGGCTTATTGGACTCGGGTTGCTGCATGATTTATCGGCTTCGAGCTTGAATCCAACCGATTGCGGAAACACCACACAAGGCGTCACACCGCATCACACTTACTTTCGCGGCGCACCAGGCAATAAAATTACGCCACAGAAATATATGCGCTCACCTTGACGAACGGGTTTACCGCATCGAGGCGAAATGGCCAGGATATCGGGGGCAACTATCTACAACTCGACGTTTTTATCGCAACCTACATTTAGCCGCATCAATGCCGGAAACTATTTCGAATCGGCTCGTGGAAAACCATAGGCCTCGGTGATTTTCTTTTGGTAATCTTCGAGCTTGGTAATATGCTCCCAGTCGACAACCGACAGTTTCAATCCACGCACAATCTTCTCCTGGACCGAGCCGGCGGTGAGATAAGATGCGCCATAGGGCTCATACTGGTCTATGATCGCTTGCCCCGCGGGAGAACAGATAAACTCCAACCATAAAAGACCTGAGTACGGATTGCTCGCCGCGCCGAGGACGCTTTGCGCTTCGTTGAGCCGGGTCGGCACGGGCTCGATGATTTTGTAGCCGATGTTCGGATCTTTTTTCTCGACCTCCATGGCAGTCGCCAGATTGGGACCGACAAGCGTGCTATATTCGCCCGCCTGAATCATTGTCAGCGCTCGACTGTTGCCCCTGATCCACACCGGCTTTTGCGCCGCCAGCTTGCGCGCGAAGTCCACCGTTTTTTCCATTCCCCACACTGGGATGAGCGACGCGACATCCTTGGGGCGAATGTCGAGCATGAATTTTCTGCCGCTGAACTCTTCCCGCAGAAAACCTTCCCAGGTATTGGGAATTTTTTCAGCCGGCAATAGCTTCTTATTGAACGCGACCGCCTGGAGGTCACTGGCTACGACTACCACGTGACGATTGACCGGGTCGATCATCTTCTGTGGGATTCGCACCACACCCTGTTGCGCCATGCCCAATATGTCGAACTTTTTCTGGAACGGCACGTACTCGGGATACATGTCGAAGGCGACGTAATTGACGTCCCAACTCTTAGCCATACCCGCCTTCATTTCTTGAATCATGCGGATGTAGTTGTCCGTGCCGGCGATTTCTTGAGCGTTTGAATCGATAAATGGATACTTCTTGCGGAACGCCTCATTCAGAGCTTTCAAGGTTCGGGCGTCAAGGGAGCCCATGACGCGCAGTTTGCCTTCTTTTTTGGCGTTGGCGATGATCTCTTCCTGACTGGCTGCGAAGATGAATCCTTTCGCTTCGGCTTCTTGCTTGGCCTTTGCCAGCGTCGGATTGGCTGACGCGGCGTATGCGCTGAGCACAGCGATCGGCAGCCCGAGCATAACGATAGAAGTAACCCAGAGTTTGATAAAATTGATTTTCACGGCATACCTCCAAATATTTGACTAGCCAGCTCTAAGCATGAGTAAGGTTTACCACGCCGTCTTGACGCGTAAGCATCAACGGCGGCATAGCGGTAATATACACGTTCGGTGTTGTCAACGAGCCAACAAGCGAATACACAGCACTCGGAATCGAACTCAAAAACGGGGACCCATCGATGACTCCGGCGTCCCCTTTGTTAGCGCGCAACATTTGAATAATGTATCACTTACGCATAGAGCTTACGAACATAGCCGCTGTCATCGAGCTCTTTTACGTAGTGCAAATCCCACAGCGCCAGAGGATTGTATTCTTTGATTTCCGGGTCGCGCTTGACCGCCAGGGCAAAGACGTTTTGAATCGCCTCTAGAGATGGATAGGGCACGCTTTCCAACGACGTCACTTGGTTGTCGTAGAAGCAATCCCATTCCTCGTCGCTGCGCATCTTGAGCAGCTCCGAGCAATGTTCTTTGACGATCTTCACGGTGTCGGCTTTGTTGGTCTTGAAAAAATGCGTGCCGTCGATCATCGCCATGATCAGCGAGCGGCATTCTTCTTCGTGATGTTTCACGTAGGTCGTGGTCGTCGTCAAGGTCACCCCTTCGATCATCGCCATGGGCGCTACTTCGATAATCTTGGCGCCGAACTTGAGCGCGCGCAGGCGGTCGACGGCGCGGATGAACGTCGCGTCGTACTTGCCTTCCAGCACCGCTTTGGCGCGTTCGGTGCCTTTAACCGGGTCGGTCACCAGCTCGACATCGCGCCCTTCTTCCAGACCGTTGAGTCTGAGATAAAGCCAGACGTTCAATCCCGTGTGGCCGTCATAATCGTCCATCGCGACTTTTTTGCCCTTGAGATCTTTCAAGCCGTCAACTCCCTTGCCGCACACCAGAAAATTCTCCCGCCAAGAATTGTTGCTCTGGGCGATATGGACATACGGGTCGCCGTGCAGCGCTTTGAAGGCGTATAAGTTGTGGTGATTGCCCGACACTACGTCGAGGGTGCCGGCTTTCAAACCCTCGGTGGCTTGCTTGCGTTGCCCTTCGAGCGATCCCATGTCCATCTCCAATCCATGCTTTGCCAGAAAGCCGCCCACTTCCATCACCTTCCACAGTGGCACATGACTTGGCGCTCGATAGTGAATTTTGATTTTTTTTGCCATGCTGTCTCGTACCTTTCTTTTTTTTATCTATAGTTTTTTCAACTGAATTTGCCGCAACGATTTGAACTGCTGGTACGTATCGAACTTGCTATTCTACTTCGCCTTCAAAACCTTCCAAGCCTTCTCACGGTTTTCGTGGCGCCCGCCGACGATCCATTTCCAATCGGTATCGTCGAAATATTTGACACCTTTCTTCGGCAGATTGCCCGGGTTGAGATAGGACTCATCGATATCCGCGCGTAGAGTCGCCGAGCCATAACCCTTGGCATAAGTCTCCAAGCCTTCCTTCGAGAGAATCCAATTGGCGAACACCTGCGCCGCTTTTGGGTGCGGCGCCTTGTTGGCCAACGTCAGCATCCATGGCGAACCGTTGATCGTACCTGGGATGCCGTTTAGCTCGAAGATCTCCAAAATCTTAAACCCGTCTTTGACCAACGGCCGGACGTCGTCCTCGCGGCAATTGAGACAGATCGGCTGGGTGCCGCGAGCCAGCCAGTCCGACATTTGGCGCCGCTCGCGAGTGGGCACGACCTTTTGTTCAATATAGAGATTCTTGACGAACTCCTCGCCGATTTGGCTATAAAGCCGCGCGGCCATATTGGCGCCAGCCCCCGTGGTGGTCGGATCTTCGGCGGAAATCTTGCCGCGCCATTTGGGATTGAGCAGATCCTTGATATGGCGCATCTCATCGGTTTTTACATGATCGGTGTTGACAAACAGCAATGACGCGATGCTGTTAAACGCGCGCACGACGAATTGTTCTTGCGGATCGGCCAACCATACTTTGCCGCTCTTCCACTTCGAACCGTCGACCACTTCGGGCATGACGAGCAGTGGCCTGAGCGGATCGATCATCTTACCGTTGTAAAGCTCGTTGGCCGAGGTGTCGGGCCCGGCGAGATAAAGGTCGATGCTGAAGATGCCCGAAGCCCGTTCGGTCTCGACCCGCGACACGATCTGGCTCGAACGGCCGGCGATGAACTCGATGGGAATGCCAAAGCGCGCGGTGAATTTTGGAATAACGTCGTTGCGCATCACCGGATCGGGCGAGCCGGCGACTACGACCTTGCCTTCCTTCTTCGCTGCCTCGACGATCGCCGCCCACTCTTTGTCGCTCGCCTTGGTCTGCGCCCGCGCGGCGTCGTATCCTCCCAACACCAATACGAGCACGGCCACGAGTATTCGATTCCATCTGAATTGTCCTCCGCACTGTTCTCATTGTATTTTATGTTAATCGTTGCCCGAAAGTTTCAGGCCAAATTTCCTGCCGATCAGCATCATCGTGCCAATGATCAACGTAATCAGCAGACCGAGCGCCGCGGCCCGTTCGAGCTCGCCGGTAAAACTGTATTCGAGCAATAAAATCGCCAGCGGCCGCGATTCGTGGCTGTAGAGTAGCACGGGAGTGCTGATGCTGGTCAAGGCGCTGCCGAAATTCATCAAGCCGACGGCGGCAGCGATGGGCGCCAGGAGTGGCAAAAGAATACGCCGGTACGTGTACAACCAGCCCGCGCCGCTCACCCGCGCCGACTCTTCCAGGTCGCCGCCCAGTTGCAGCAAGCCGGCCTTGAACGCTTGTGTCGTCACCGGACTGTCGGCGAGGATCAGAGCGAAGGCGATGCCCCAAACCGTGCCGTAGAGAAAAAAGCGCAACGGCGTGGCGAGAAATAACCAGAGCACGCTCAGGCTAAGCAAGATCCCCGGCAGCACATGGGGAATCCAACAGAGGCTTTCGAGCAGCGGAGCAAACTTCGTCCGCCGCGACACCAGCAAATAGGCGAGCCCGGAATAAAGCATAATGCCACCGACGGCGGTGACGCTGGCGATGATCAGGCTATTTTTCAAGGCGACCAAAAAGATCGGATCGGTCAGCATGTTGTACCAGTGATTGACGGTAAATGGCGCAGCGATGTTGAAAAAGCCGTAGCGGCGCATGAACGAGCCGAGCACCAAAAATGCCAGCGGCAAAAGCATCATGACAATGACGTAGAGCAGACAGCTGGCAAAAGCGACGTAGCGCCATTTACCGAGCTTGACGCGCAGCGTGGAATAGCCTTGACCGGTCACGACGGTGAATTTCTTGTTGCCACTGAGAAACTTCCAGTAGAAAAACAGCAGGATTGCGAGCACGAACAAAAAAACCGAGCCCAACGCCGTCGCTTCGCCATAAGCGCGCGGCTCGCGGTGGAGGAAATCATAAATTTTTGTTGAGTAAACGTAGAGGCCCGCCGGCGTACCGAGTAAAAGTTCGGTGTTAAACGATTGCAGACCGCGAATAAAGCTCAACACCGACACCGCTAGAATCATCGGCGCCAAGACCGGCAACGTGATGCGCCAGAGCATGGTCGTCGTATTGGCCCCGGCGACCCGCGCCGCTTCTTCCAACGTCGCGCCCAAGCGGCGAAACACCGGCACCAGCAACATCACCTTGAACCAAATCCCGCCGGTGGAAGTGTGCACCCAGACGATGCCCCAAAAACTATATGGATTGAAAAGCGCGCCGTCGACAAAGGGCAAGTTTTTACCGATGGTATTGAGAAAGCCAAAATTCGGATCAAGCAAAAGTATCCACGCGAGAACCAATGGAAAATCGGGAACGAAATAAGCAACCCAGCAGATCGACTCGATGAATTTACCGCCGGGCATGTCGGTGCGCGCGATCAGCCAGGCGAACAGCACCGAAAGAATCATCGCCGGAATGAGCCGCACGACGGAGAGTAAAAAACTCATCCACAGCGCGCTCAACGTGCCGCTGTCGGTAAACGCTCTCACCCAGTTGCCAAAGCCGTAGACCGCCGGCTTGCCCGGCGCGGCAAGATTGAAGCTGCCGGATAGCAAAAACAGCAGCGGCAAACCCATCACAACCAAGAGAAAGATCAAGAAGGAAAATTCGGCGACGCGAATCGGCCGCAGGCGAAAGCGGCCGGTCATCGGCAGAAGTATGTCGGTCGGCGCTTTCATACAAAGCTAGATCGGGCGAACGTTGAGACGAGCGGAATCCAGGGCGAGATGAATTACGTCACCGGTATTGAAGCGCTGTTTCTTCGGCGCCAGCAAGACTAAAGAAACTCCCGCGGCTTTGACATGATACTCGAAACGATCGCCAAGATAGGCGACTTGCTCGATGATGCCGGCGAGCTGATTCGCTGCGTGCCCGTCGCTGGTAAAAATTTCCACATCCTCCGGCCTGGTAAAGACTCTCGCCATAGCGCCGTCGGTCAAAGCATCACTCGTTGCGCCGGCAAGCGCGCAACGGCCGGCGCCGTCGGCGAACTCGATCCAGCAGCCGTCGGCGTTCTTGGCGATTTTTCCCTCGAAGCTCACCGTGCGTCCCAAGAACTCCGCGACAAACGGCGTGGCAGGCTTTTCATAGACTTCTTCGGGCGCGCCGATCTGTTCGAAGCGGCCGCGGTTCACCACCGCGATGCGGTCCGACAAGGTCATGGCCTCAGCTTGATCGTGGGTCACATAGAGAACCGTAAGTCCAAGTTTTTTTTGCAGCGCGCGAATCTCGACTCTCATCTGCTCGCGCAGTTTGGCATCGAGATTGGATAGCGGCTCGTCGAGCAGCAGGATCGCCGGCTCGTACACCAGCGCGCGCGCCAACGCGACGCGCTGCTGCTGGCCGCCGGACAACTGAGTCGCGCCGCGTTCGGCGAAACCGCCGAGGCCGACTACTTCGAGTGCCTGAAGCACGCGCTGGCGGACGCTTTCATTCGATTCTTTGCGCACACGCAGCGGGAAAGCGACGTTTTCAAAAACCGAAAGATGCGGCCAGATCGCGTAGGATTGAAACACCATGCCAAGCCGGCGTTTTTCCGGCGCCACAAATAGTCCCAGCCCAGGTGCCGCGACGGCGACGTTGTTGATTAAGATCTCGCCATCGTCGGGTTCTTCCAATCCGGCGACTAATCTAAGCGTAGTCGTCTTGCCGCAGCCGGACGGTCCGAGTAGGGTGAAAATTTCACCCGCTCGCAGCGAGAAGCTTACACCGTCGACGGCGTTGACGGACTGAAAACGCTTGACCACCGCGCGAAACTCAAGAACCACTTGCGCCATAAGAAGAAATTCCTAACTTGATACTTGGTTCCGGCGAACACAGTTTTCGTTTTGATCGAACGGTTCCATCCCTATTTCTTCAATAGCTTGGCCAGAATATTTCGCACTTTCTCTTTCGTCGAAAGGGTAAATTCCCACTCGTAGCTGTCGAAGTATTCTACCCCTCGGCGAGGCACAATTTCGGACGGCAAGAAGGTTTCATCCACGTCGGATCGAGTGGTCGCGTGCAATTGGGCCCGGGAAAAAACTTCGGCGCCTTCTTTGGAAGCCAACCAATTGAGAAACACGCGCGCGGCGTTGGGATGGGGCGCGCGATTCATGATCGCGAGCAAACCCGATGCGGCGGTAACCATGTCCCTCGCGTCTGCCGGAGCCGCCTTGATGATCGGGAAGCCGTCCTTCTGCAGGCGGTCCACCTCTTCTCCGCGTGCGCCGAATGAAATCGGGTAAGTGCCTCTGGCGAGCCAGTCCTCCATTTGGCGCTTGTCGCGGCTAAAGACCGGCTTTTGGTCGACAAAGAGCGCTTTCAAAAAGGGCTCGCCAAACTGGACGTAAAGCGCCGCCGCCGTATTGCTGCCGGTGCCGGCATCGGTGGGGTCGAACACGGAAATCTTGCCTTGCCATTTTGGCTTTAACAGATCTTTGATGGACTTCATTTCGGCCGGCTGGACAAAGCGGGTGTTCAGGTAGAAGAGCGAACTTGCCGTGTTGAACAGACGCAAGATGTACTGTGCTTCCGGATCGATGAACCACGGCTGTCCTCTCTTCCATTTAGAACCGTCCACCACCTCGGGTAAAATCAGCAGCGGCTTCAGCGGATCGAGCATCTTTTCCGCATAAAGTGAGGTCGCCATGGTTTGGATACCCGCGGTCACGGCATCCACCGTGTAAATTCCTGCTTGCCGCTCCACGCGCAGGCGGGCCGCCAGGTCGCTGCTACGGCCGGCCAAATATTCGACTTGGATACCGAACCTGGACGTAAATTTTTCCGGAATATGTTTTCGCATGAGCGGATCCGGCGCCGCCGCGAAAACCACTTTGCCTTCTTTTTTCGCCGCCGATAGCAATTGATCCCACTTTTGTTCCCAACCCTTGTCCTGCGCCAAACCGGAAGTAATCGACAAAAATAACGGCAATAGAAAGGCGCCGCTTATCAGGACGAAACTATTTGTCATCGTCCCCTTCTCCTCTTCTGTCGCCGATGGAATACTGGATTTGCCTCGACTCGTGTGCATAACGAGGCAAAGCAGTCTGGGTCAGCATTGATTCGACATCGCGCCAACGACTTAGCTCTTAAATTCCGAACCGATTTGAACGCCTTGAACGATTGGAACCGTTTGAACGCACTCGCTTATTCCTCATCGAGCAGTTTACGGTAGTAGCGCCAATTGGAGCCGGCGTGCACCGATTTGTTGCCGGCAGTGCGCGACTTGCCGACGAGAATATCGATGTCCTCCTGCGAAATGGGCTCCGGCGTGCCGAGTAGACTGGCTTGATAGTTGATCACCGCGGCATCGTTTAACTTGATCGCCGTCAAGGTCGCGTCTTCGACATTCGGCCCGGCGCTGGTTATGCCGTGGCCGCGCATCAGACACGCCTGCTTGTCGCCCATCGCCGTGGCAAACTCTTCGCCGAGCGCTTCGTTCGACACCGTAATGCTGCGCGGATAGGTTGCCAGACCTTCAACCAGCAAGCGCAAACCCGACGGATCGTAGGCCCCGTACAAAGGTTGAATCGGCTTGTTGCAGATCGTGAACAACACCACTGTCAGTGGATGCACATGCACCACACACTCCACGTCGGGACGAGTTTTATACAACCAGGTGTGAATGAACACTTCCTGCGGCACGTCGAGGCCGTCGTCGCCGGCGATTTTCTTGCCGTTGAAATCAACCGTGATAATGTCGCGCGCCGACACGAAACGTAAGCCGGTCTCCTCCGGTCCGCGCGCTTTGATCAACACGCGATCTTCGCCCGGCACCCGCGCGCTCACGTGGCCGCTCGGCTCCTTGGTCAAATTGAGCTTGCCGAGGATGCGGCAAGATTGTGCGACGAGTTCGCGCAGTTTACTTAGATCGGCCATAAACTTATTCCTCGACTAATTTTAGATTTGCCGTGAGCGAACGCCAAAGCGAGTGGATCATAATCTCGCCGTGGGGTTAAGGCAAGCGAAGATGACGGCTCGCGCACTAAGCGCGAACTGAATTATGCAATTTTCAAGTTATTGATTGGGTAAACCGAAAACACGGAACTTCGCGGAGCAAAGCCGCGCTCCTCCGGAAGCACCAGAGGAGCGCGGTGGCGGGCCGGTCCGCTATTCGTTGACCACGCGGGGCGCGCGATTGTTGCTGCTTTGCGCGATGGATTCCATCAGATGGGTGTCGATGAAAGGATTATTCGCCGGGTCGCGAATCACTCCCATGGGATCCTGGCCTTGCCGAACTTTTTTCATCTCCCGGAACATCACTTCGCGCAGCAGGATAACACCGCGATCGGAGCTGGTTAAACGTTCCTGAGTACGGTCACAGATCGGCCCCTGGGTTTCCCAAGCCATGTGATCCTGCGCCTGCACGGCGTCCATGCGAAACTTCGTAAACGGATGCAGCGCGTCAGGCGGATTCTTATACGGCTTGATGTATTCCACCGGTGGATCGTCGTATTCGACGATCTCGCCGTTGGCGGATGGGAAGAAGCGTACGAAAAAGACTTTTGTATGGGTGTCGTCTATCGGCACGCGGATTTGACCGACATTGCCCTGACGTAGGATGTTGGGGAAGATCACGGGATGCTCATCGATCATGCCGTTCTTATAAGTGCGCCGCTTCATCAAACCGTAAGACGTTTCATAGAAATCGAACTCGTGGACGTCGTCGGTCAACCCCCGCGTCGAATCTTGAATCGACCGGCCGCGGTTGGCCGTGTCTTGGTGCAGAATCTGCAGATGCGCCGGGTCCATGGAATTTTCCATGGGCTGGAACCAGTTGCAGTCCAGCGGCGGTTGAATAAAGAGTTTTCGATGGCCGTCCTTGCGAAACCAAATATCGAAATTGGCGATCAACGGCGCCGGCAGCGGGCCGAGATAAGCCCAATACAAACCAACCAACTTTTGCACCGGATAGGCTTTCTGCTTAACGGTTAGATGGAATTTGCTCTCGCAAGGCTCGGCCGGGGTTTCGAGACAGTTGCCCTTCGTGTCATAGAGCCAGCCATGATACGGGCAAGCAATGCCGCGGGATTCGACCCGGCCATAGGTGAGCGACGCGCCGCGGTGCTGGCAGCGATCGTTGATGAGACCGATATTACCGCTCTTGTCGCGGAACAAGACCAACGTCTCGCCGAGAATCCGCACCGTCTGTGTCGGATTGTCCGGAGTCAGCTCGTTCGCCACACCGACTGGCAGCCAGTAACGGCGCAGCAGTTCGCCGGCCGGCGTTCCGGGCCCCACTTGGGTGAGAATATTATTTTCTTCTCTGGTTAACATGACCCTCTCCTCCGTCTTGATTGCAATCGATGGTTACTTCTTGCCTGCTTTGGTCAATGCCTCGTCGACGATTTTCAACGCGCTGTCAGCGCGCTGGAGCTGAGCGAAATTGCCAGTAAAAAAATTAAGCCGGCGAGAGTTCTTGATCGCGTGCAGATATGCATGCCGTTAATGGACAATCGCGCTGTGTCTATGGGCAACGACATAGGCTGTGATCATAGTCGATTAAGCCTTCTTTACGCAAGACTTGATGTGAAAAAAAGCTTTTAAAATCAATAGGTTATATTATATCTGTAATTTTTATACCTAAACGATTCTAACGGCGCGCGCGTGAAGGAGTACAAGCGGAACTAAAGGGCCGCACCGTCAGGAGCTTCGATTAAGAATCGATTGAGCTGCCGAGAATGGATTCCCGTTTGTCACGAGAGCCGATGAGAGAAGAGAAAATGGAATTTATGAAGCGATGCGATTCTGTTGCGGGCGGTTTCGGTAAAGACCAATCCGTTCGTTGATGACACCGAGATCGATGAGTTGATTTTTTGCTGGATCGCGGATGATGCCGATCGGCTCCAGTCCCTGCTGCACCCGCTCGATCTGCTCTTTCAAAAGTTTGCGCAACTCGATGACGCCTTCATCGCCAACACCGAGATGCTCCGTGGCACGGTCGGTCAGATGACCTTGAGTTTCCCACGCCATCGAATCCTGCGCCGAAACCATGTCCATCCGGTATTCACGCGGCGCGGTCTTTAACGGTGTGAATCGAAACGGCACCGGCGCATCGGCGGGCGAGCGCTCGGTCTCCGAGGGTACAAAGTTAGCACGGAACACTTGCGTGTGGTGATCGTCGATCGGCACGCGAATTTGCAAGTTGTGCCGCACCGACTTGCCGTCATCGAATGGCGCGACGTGGCGCAACACGGAGGGAAACAGCAGCGGGTGCTCGTCAACTTCCGCTTTGCCGCCTGATGAAAGCGGCAAGGTCGTGCGCCGTTTTTTGATGCCGTATTCGAAACGAATGAACTCGTGCTTCTCGGCATACTTCTTCACGCGCGGCGCCAGATGGGCCGTGTCGCCGTGGAGCCAGAACAGATGCGACGGATCGACGGAATTTTCCATCGGCTGCAGCCAATTGCAATCGATCACCGACTCCTTGACGATCCAGCGCCGGCCATGTTCCCACACCAAAACATCCCAGCGTGGTAACAGCGGCGCCGGCGCCGGTCCAAGATAGGCGTAGATCAGCCCGCCGAGATATTCAGCGGGATAGGCGACATGTTTGATACGATCTTTAAACGTACTGTCAGCGGGCTCGGCCGGTTGCTCCAAACACCTGCCGGTGCCATCGAACTTCCAGCCGTGATAGGGGCACCGAATTCCCTCTTCGTCCACCCGCCCATAAGCGAGCGAAGCCAAACGGTGCGGACAATGCTCGCCGACCAAGCCGTAGTTGCCCTTCTTATCGCGATAAACGACCAACTCTTCGCCAAGAATCTTCACTCGTCGAATCGGCTTTTCGTCGGTCAATTCAGCCGCCGCCGCGACCGGATGCCAGTAACGCCGCAAGAGCTCGCCGCACGGCGTGCCCCGTCCAACTTGAGTCAAAAATATATTTTCATCATGCGTCAGCATTTTGGCTTTTTACCAGCGTGAGAAACTTCCGTCGATACGCCGTCGTCGGCCTTTACAATAATTCAACACTCCGCTACTCCGCCACGCCAATCTCAGTAGCCTCATTTCCTATTGAGCATCTGCTCGTAACCGAGCTTCTCGAGCATCTCGAGGCCGGAATAACCTTTGCGGATACCCGCTGCCATCTCTTGTTCTTTGGCGTAAATCGCTTCCGCCGCGGCGACCGCTTCGTTTTCTTTTTCCTTGGCAATAATGATAACGCCGCTGCCGTCGGCCAAAACCAAATCTCCGGGATGACACTGCACGCCGGCGAATTGAATTTCCTGATTGTAAGATTCCTGCACCACCCGGCCGCGCGCCGTCATGGGCACCACGCCGCGCGCGTAAACGGGAAATTCTAAATCGCGCGCTTCGTCGATGTCCCGCGACGCGCCATCGATGACGACGCCGCTCACGCCTTTTAGTTTAGCCGACAAGGCCAACAAGCCGCCCCAGCAGGAAAACTCCAACTTGCCGCCGTTATCGATGACGATGATATCGCCGGGCTCGGCAGTTTCGATCGGCGCCGTGCCGAGATGCTGCGTCGGCTGTTGCAAGCCGGCGGGTTTGATCTTCATAGTCACCGCGCGTCCGGCGATCTTTGGACACGGCCACTGCGGCCGCACGCCCCAGGTCGCACCCTTTAAATTCAAACTGTCCAGCGCATCCGAAACCGCACAGGTGTCGAGTTTCGCCAGTCGTTCGATGATCGGTTCACGGCCCATTCAAATTCTTCTTCTTTCTGTAACCAGTTCCTTTTTTGCGTTCTTTGCGGCTAAATCTCTTTCAACTCACATCCAATACGCAAACCCCATCCCGCACCCGGTCGCCGCCGGTGAACGGTAAGTGGTCACGTATTCCAAGTATTTTAGTTCGCGATCTTCCATCGCCCCGGCGAGCGCAACCCAATTGAGAATCTCCGATGTGCCGCCCCACAGTCTTTCCCGCGGCAGTTGAAACAGTACCTCAGGCTTCTTGTTCTTCAAGCCGTCGATGACCATCGCGTCGATCTCTTCATCGATCACGACGTGGCTCAATCCGCCCGACGCCACCAACGCGACGCGCTTATCGCTGTTCCACGCCTCGATCGCTTTACGCACCGCCTGGCCGAAAGTATAGCAACGTTTGGGCGTTGGCTGGTTCGGCGGATAATAGGTGTTGACCATGACCGGCACCATCGGAATTTTTCCGCCCGGCAAAATGCGCCGGTAGAGAAAGCTAAACGCATGGCCGACGCCGATCTCAGCGCGCAATTTATTGCAGCGCGTAATATCGAACTCAGCGTCAGTCAAAGCGCGAATCAAATGATTCGCCAGATCGGACGCGGTATCGTACTCGGGTTGAGTCTCGGCCCAGCCTTGCCGCTCGGCGTCTTTCCAACCGGACGGCCGCAAGCCCGTGATCTTTCACCACCGGCAGCGACTTGCCGTGATAGATCGCGAACATCGGCATGTTGTCGTCGTGAAACTGTTCCTGCTGATCGTCGCCGAACACCACCACCACGTCTGCATTGGCCTTTTTTAGCGCCTCGCCTAAGTTACTGACCGCCTTCAGGCAAGCTTCGTCGCGCTCGCGAAATTTCTCCGGTGTGAGCTCCGCCTCTAACCCAGGCTTTGCGCGCTTGACGAGAGCCGGATAATCCAGCCTCGGATCAGTCTGATCCTTTTTCAGCAAGATGTTCCCAGTCCTTCGCCCGGATGCTCAACTGCGGGCTATGCGATGTGCCGATGCCAATGACAATCTGTGCCATAAACTGTTTACTCCTTTATGGGTCCCGCTCATAAGCAGGAACGTTCTGATGAAATTGGTCTACAAGCAAAGTTCACCCTCTGTCAAGCAAGCGGCAGCCAGGAAGCAACGGTCGTGACGCAAACTCTAGTTCCTACGTAGGAGTTTAACCTTTACGCAGCCGAAGACTCAGCAGAAGCTTTGCGGCGAATTCGCGCTTCACCTTGACGCCGGCGTAGCGTTTGCCGTAACTTTCGCACAAATCGTTGGAGGTAACTAATGGCGGGAATGAGCCGCTGCGCAACTTTAATTGAGGTTATCGTTATTGCATTCTTGTTTTCGTTTGTCTTGACGCTTTCTCGGTCAGTTTTTGCTCAGGAAGATGTGTTTTCTTCTCGTGTCGTGGTGACGGGTCTCAACTATCCATGGCAAATCGTATGGGGGCCGGATAGTCATCTCTGGGTTACGGAACGGCATGGCAAACAGGTATTGCGGGTGAATCCGACGAACGGTTCTAAGGTCGTCGCCATCATGATCAGTGAAGTGTATTTGAGGGGTAGTCAGATGGGTTTACTCGGCATGACCTTGCACCCGAATATGCTACGGCGCATGGGGGAGGATTATGTTTACGTTGCCTATACCTACTTGGAAGGCGCCGAGGCTACCGGGACTCGACGCGCAAAAATCCGGCGATACACCTACGACTCGGCAACGCAAAGTCTTGGCAATGCGCTAGACCTCATCAGTGGATTGCCGGCCAGCGCTGATCACAACGCTGGCCGACTAAAAATCGGACCCGACGGGAAGCTTTTCTATACCATCGGTGATCAAGGCGCCAACCATTCCTGGAACAAATGTAGCGTCAATCGCGCTATGAGTCTTCCCACTCCTGCCGAAGTTAGCACTCGGGATTGGTCTTCCTACCAAGGAAAGATCTTGCGATTGAATCTGGATGGAAGCATCCCGGCAGATAATCCCGCGATCGGCAGCGTGCGAAGCCACGTTTACAGTTATGGCCATCGGAATGCTCAGGGAATCGTGTTCGGACTCGGCGGAAAATTATACTCCTCTGAACATGGAGCCAAAACGGACGATGAGGTCAACCTTATAAAGGCTGGCAAAAACTATGGTTGGCCTAGAGTGGCGGGTTACATAGATGACAAAGCCTATACCTACGATAACTGGTCCGCTTCGACACCGACTCCTTGTAAATCTATCGCGTATCATTCCGTAAACACTCCCGCGTCAGTGCCGCGCCTGAAGGAAAGTTCGTTCGTCGATTCCAATTTCGTCCCACCGATCAAGACGTTTGGTACCGTAGATAACGACTTCAAGTTTGAGCGTCCGGATTGCTCAGGTATCGCTTGTTACCCCTCAATTGCACCGTCGAGCATAGAGATCTATCCAAACGCTTCGGTTGCAATCCCACATTGGGTCACCTCATTGCTCATACCGAGCCTAAAACGCGGAAGCGTATTTCGTCTCAAGTTGAGCGCGGACGGGAATTCGATCGTTAGTGAGGCGCCGGAACTATGGCGCACCAAGAACCGTTACCGCGATCTGGCAATCCACCCCGATGGTAAAACGTTCTATGTCGCGACCGACAATGACGGTGACAATCCAGGCGCAATTCTAGAGTTCCGCTACCAAAGCGCAAATCCTCCGGTTGCAAGGTAGGACTTGGCAACACGGATGAACTCAGAAGTTCGCCAACAATGGATCAAAACCATGGCGATCTTCGTGTCGAAATTCGATGTGCAGCGGCGCTGGTGACGCAATTATTTCTGCCCCAGCACTTCTCTGAGAAAGCGCCAGTCCATGATTTTTTCTTCGGGGATTTCTTCGGTGATCTTTAGCTGCTCTTTGGCGAGACGAATTTCGCTGTCCATGGTGGCTTTGGCCACGCCGCCGTCTGCATTGAGCGAGCGCATGGAGAAATCATAGACCTTCTGCGCGCCGTCGGCGCTGACGTTTAAGTAGTCGCGCATAATCGCCAGCGTCTCCAGTTTGTTGTCTCGAATAAATCTGACGCCTTTCAACGTCGCTTTAATCACGCGAGTGATCTGCGTCGGATTCTTTCTTATCTTGTCCAGCGAGACGCCGAAGCCGCCGAGCCGCGTGTGCACGACATCGCCGAAATAGAGGATCGGAACCAGGCCGAGTTTTTCCGCTTTCTCAACGTAAGCAACGTCGAGCGGCGTGGCGTCCACCGTGCCAGCGATGAGCGCGGCAAGACGTTCGCCGGAGCCACCCAGCGCGAGCGTGGTCACGTCGCGATCCGGATGCATGCCGGCTTGCGCCAGCGCTTCGCGCAAGATGATATGCGGCGCCGAGCCCAAGCCGCTGACGCCGATTCTTTTGCCCTTGAAATCGCTCAAGCGCTTGAAGCCAGGCTTGGCGATCAAAATATGCAGCGGCCGATCGAACCAGCCCATCACGCCTTTCACCGGCAGACCTTGGATCGACGCGCGCGCGATGATGCCGCTGACAGTGGAGTAATCGAGCTCGCCGGCCATGAGCGCGGGAACTTGCAGGTTGGTGCGGATCACCACTTTACGCACGTCGAGATTTTCCTCGCGGTAATAGCCTTTGCGCTGGGCGATTTCCGTGGGGATTTCATACAGCCCGGGCGTGGAGATGCCGATGTGAACGGTTTCCGCGCCAACATTGATCGCGCTAAGCGATGTCCATGCGGCCAAGATCACGCACAGGGGCAATCGCGCCATGTTTACTCCTTCAAAAATGCGCCGGCGATTTTGCCTTTGTCGCGGCGCTAGCGGCGACGGCGACGATATCAACGAGGCGGCAACGGGTTGGGCCCGGCGATTTTGGTAAAAAGTTCGATAACCTCGGGATTGCGTGGCAACTCTTTAATGCCTTTGTCCATCACCGCCGGAAAAACAATTTCGGCATCGTCACCGACCATTTTTTTGAACACCACGGGGAACTCGGGGTCTTTGAAAGCTTTGGTCATGGCGTCTTGCAGAATCGTCACAAGGTCGCGCGGCGTCCCCGGCGGCGCGATAAAGGGCGAGCCGGACAAGCGGAAACCACGCAGCAGCTGCAGCAGCTGGCGCTCTCTTTCCGTTTTGGCGAAACTTTCCAGCTCGGGCAGATTGGCAAACCTTGGGTGTTTGTCGCCTCTGGGGATTTCCAAGACAGCATGAAAATCCATCAGCCCCTTGTCTAGCCATTCCGGAAATCGCTGCAGGATGGTGTGCGACTGGTTGAATCTCGAGTCCAGTTCTCCGCGCAAAACCGCCGCGTCAATCTCCGGACTCGAATAGCCGGTCACAAACCGCGCATCCTTCAAAGGCAACAGAAAGGCGATGAGCCGCGCCAAATTATAATTACTGTGGCCGATCGATTGCGCGCCGATGCGGATGCCGGTTGCAGCACGCAGCTTTTCCAAATTGTTGGTGCCGGTTTCCTTACGAGTATAGAAAACATAATGCCCGCCGGCATCCGCCGCGCCTAGGTAGTTAAATTTTTCGAATTGATACTTGACGCCGGCACTGCCGAGGATTGCGCTACTGAGCATGCCCGAGCTCACGCTGCCGATGTTGAGGCCGTCGGGCTTGGCGACGGCAAACATATGGTTTGCCGCTCTGAGCCCGCCGCCCCCACCCATGAATTCATGAATGATGGTCGGATTACCCGGAATATATTTTTGTAGAAATTGCGTTGTCGCACGCGCGCGCAGATCGCCGGTGCCGCCGGGCTCGCGGCCTTGCAGTACGGTGATGGTTTTTCCCTGGTAGAATGGCGCCTGGGCGAATGCTGGAGAGGTATGGAATAGCAACGCGAAAACAAAGACGATCGCGAACAAGTGTGCTGAATGATTTAAACGGCAATCCATTTGAGTATCTCTCCTTTTGAATGGCCCGCTGCGCGCGACCCGATTAATTTTTAATCGATTCGATCGGTTGGTTTCAAGCGGGCTCCTCGACCAGCGCCGGCGATTCCTTAGCTTCTTCTCGGATCGCCAGCACGACCAGGTTAGCGACGAACACCGTGCCGGCGAGAAAATAGAATGCGGCGAGAATGCCCCAGCGGTCGGCGATCAGCCCGCAGAGCCACGGCGAAACCGAGCTTAGCAGCGACTGCGAGCCGGAGAAAAAACTCACCGTGCTGCCGCCAACTTCTTTGGGACTCAGGTCGAGAACCCAAGCCCATATGACTGGACGCACGGCGTAGAGAAAGAAGCCGAGGATCGCCAGACCCGAGACAAACAACCAGTTCAAACGAAAGTAGGCAAGGACGACGAGGACAACGCTCGTCGAAAGAAGTCCTGCGCTGAGTACGCGCTTTCTGCCGCTGCGATCGGAAATGCTGCCGGCGATCGGCGTGCCGATCATGCCCGCGGTCTGAACCACGGAAAGATAAAGTCCGGCCACCGCGCTCGACAGGCCGAGGTCGTTGGTCAGATAGATCGGCAAGAACGTGTGCAGTCCCTGCTGGGTCATCGAGCGCATTCCGGCGACCAAGACGAGCAGCAAGATACTCGGGTTCTGCGCTAACTTTTTCATGCCGGAGAAATACTCCGTGGCAGACAGGCCTTTTTTAGACTCGGCACGTGATCCGAGCTTGCCAAAAAGATACTTCCACAGCACGAAAGCGATCACGACACCGGGAATCAAGTTTAGAAACAGAACGTTTCTCCAGGACATATAGAGCAATAAAACACCGACCAAAAGCGGCGCGATGCTTTCGCCGACGTTGGGTCCCATGGCGTGGATCGCGATGGCGAAGCCGCGCTTGTCGGGATACTTCTCCGAAAGAGTCGAGATCGCCGCCGGGTGCCACAGATAATTGCCGACACCGACGAACGCCATGAATAAAGCGATCCAAAAATAATTTTGACTGATGCCGACGAGAAAGTACGGCACGCCGGTGGCAACCAGCGCCAGCGCCATGAGCAAAGCCTTCTTGCCGATCAAATCGACGAGCATGCCGGCTGGAATGTTGATCAATAGATTGGCCGCGGCCCGGATCGTCACCAGAAAGCCGGCTTGGCTATAGGTGAGGCCCATTTCTTTTACCAAGAACGGCAGCAGCAAATAGAATGTGGCGGGACACCAGTGGGTGAAGGTATGGCCCAACGCGATCATCCAGAGAATGGAATCGGTTTGGCGTAACTCGCGAATCTGATTTGAAAATTTTTGTCGTACAGACATGCGTGCGTCCTATTTCAGATCTTCAATATCACTCTTACTTATTCCTGCACCTGAAGTTTTACAAGCTAGTAGCCGCGCTCGGGTATGACGGACTCTCGAAGCTTTTGGAATGACCTTACTCAGTAGCCAGCTTGGGAAACCGGCTGCGCGGAAATCAATTCAATTTCGGCAAGAAACTCGAATCATGAAACTGCTGGTCGCTAAATTTTCGACTCCGTCCATTGGATCGACGTCGGAGCAGAGGCCGTTGGCCCGCGTTCAATGCAAATATCTCTTATACTCCTCCATCACGGGATTCAGCCGGTCGGCGATGGCGGGGTCTTCGGAGATGATTTTGGCGCGGGCGAAATCTTCCTGGGGAATATCGCTGCGCGAGATTACCCGGCCCATGTTTTTGATCAGCATTTGCCCCTCTTTGGACAAAACATAGTCGATGAAAACTTTGCCGGCGTTGGGACGGGGCGCGTGGGCGGCGAGGGCGAGCGGATGAATATTTTTGGTGATGAACGGCATCGGCGCGATATCGAGCGGCGCGCCGCGTTTTTTGAAGCGCAAGACTTGGGTGTCATAGACAAAGCCAAGGCTAAACTCGCCGGCAGCCACGAACTGAGTGACCAGCACCTGCGAATTGCGAAAGTGCAAATTTTGCCGCGCCAGTCCCTGGAAAAACTTTCTCCCCGCTTCGTCTCCCATCGTTTTCATCACAGTCGCGAACCAGGAAAATTGACCCTCGGGAAAGCCAATTTGGCCTTTCCACATCGGGTCGGTTAAGTCTTCGTAGCGCCGCGGAATTTTGTCCTTCGGCACCATGCGGGTATTGAACGCGACAAGCCGGAGATTGGAATACATGTCGGCCCAACCGAAGGCGGCGTCGCGCGAGTCCGGCATGAACTGTGAAAATTCCGGCGGGAAATGACGCGCGAGCAGCTTCATCTTGCCGAGCATATGGATTTCCATACCGCTGTTGGTGACGGCATCGAAAAGATGGCTGCCGGCGCGGCTCTCAGTGATGATTCTCTGCAATAGCTTTTCACTGCCAAGCCGAGTGATCTCGACGCGAATACCAGGATACTTCGCCTGGAAGGCGTCAGCGACCATCTTGGTCTCATCGGCGCCCATCGAAGTGTAGAAGCTGACCCGGCCTTCTTTTTTCGCCAGTTCAATCGTCTTCTCATCCGCGGCGTAAAGCATTGAGCTGAGAGATTCGAGCAAAAGCACGATCAAGCAAAGTGTCGTTCTTGACTCAGTCCTCATGCTTTCACCCATATCGCGGCGACCTCCGCTGTGCTAACCACGTCGAAAAAGGTTTGCTGCATTAGCTTCAAGGCCATTTCATGCAAATCGGGATTGCGCGAGCCGACGCCGTCGCGCAGCACGACCACGTCGTAACCAAGATTGCGCGCGCTGCGCGCCGTGCCTTCGACGCCGCCCTCGGTGGCGACGCCGCCGATCACGATGGTTTTGACGCCTTTGCTGCGCAGCATGAGATCGAAGTCGGTGCCAACAAAGCCATCGGGACGGCGTTTGTGAAAGACGCTGTCCTGCGGTTGCGGTTTGAGTGGTTCGACAATCACGCTGTCGTGGGGATTCTCTTTCTGTTTCAATAGCTGGTTCGGGTCGTTGGTGTTGGCGCGTCTCATGCGGATGCGCACCCACACGCCGGCTTCTTCTTTGGCGAGATCGAAACCTTGCTGGATTGAATAGAAAACCGGCACGCCAACTCGGCGCGCGGTAGCCGAAAGGCTTTGCAAGTTTGGCAAAACCTGCTGGTAGTTAAATGCATGCGGCGCGATGCCGTACTCCATGTCCCACAGCAGCAACGCCACGCGCCCGGGTTCGATCAACTCGTCCAACGTGTTGGCGATTTTTCTACCGGCGAGTTCGAACAAGGGTCACCTCCGTGAGTTGTTTCATTGAAGTGGAGAAGTTAGCCAAACTTGGTGTGGACACGCAAGCGAAAATTTTAGCTCGCTCATGAGAAAATCCCCCTTGGTCCCCCTTTTTCAAAGGGGGAAACTCAGAATTCGAGTTTTCCCCTCTTTGAAAAAGAGGGGTTAGGGGAGATTTTGTTCGATTAACCCCCAAGCCAAATTGCCGTAGGACTAGTTTGCGTCGGCACTTACCGCGCCAATGTCGCCAGCGCTTTACTATAGAACCGCTCGTCGACGTACTTTTCCGGCTTTGGCACCGGCGGTTTCATCAGGCCGGCGGTCTCGCGCAGCTCGATCACCGTGCGGATGCCTTCCATGTCGATGCGGCTGCGCGCCGTCAAACCCATAGTCGGGCTGAGCGTCGATTCGTACATCGCCACGGCGCGCGCTTTGTTGCTATTGGTTTCGCCGAGCAGCAGTTCGATGGCCTCGTCTTTATTCTTGGCGTCTTGCAGCCAGTCGGTGGCGCGGATCAGGGCGCGGGTGAAGCGCACCACCAGATCTTCATTTGCATTAGCCCATTCGCGGCGGGTGGCGCCGAGTCCGCGGGCGTAGTGTTTAACATGATCTTTCGCTTCGGCGAGAACTTTGAATCCTCGTTTCTGGATTTCTTCAGTGGGCATGCTCATCATAGCGCCGGCGGCATCGCCGCGGCTCATGGCGTCGGCGCGCGCCGTGGTGTTGCCGAAAGATTTCATGGTGTAGTCGCGATTCCATAGCAATCCATATTTCTTTAAGATGGCCATGGCGACAACGGCGTAACCGGTGGTGACGGCGTCGGCGGCCAAGAGTTTGCCTTTGATGTCTTGGTAGTCGTTAATTCCCGGGGCGACGACAAGCTTTTGATCGACTCCTTGGCTGCCGCCGAGAAAAATCACAAAATCGTTTTTCTGCGGGTCCTCGCCCTGGCCTTCGGCCCAGGCAATGACGTTGTCGGCGTTGTTTAAGATCAGGTCATATCGGCCGCTGATCAAATTGCGCAGCAAAGTCGGCGAGTCGGTGACCGTGTTGATCTCGACCTGGATGTTTTCTTGTTTGAGAAAGCCCTTTTTGTTCGCCGCGATGATCGCCGCGTCCTGATTGAACAACCCAAGCTTAATGACATCTTCAGCCATATGTTTTAGCGGCAGCAGCACAAACGTGGCTGCCAACACTCCTTCATTCGCAGTGATTTCCCTGCCAATTGTTGAGTTCTCATCGGACAACTTTGCTCAGTACGCGCCCAACGGTGATAGGGATCAATTCGGCTTCAGGGGTCGAGAAAATTAACCAGCGGGTTTCCTCTGCCCGCTCGGATGATCTGAACCGGACGGCAGCACGGCATCCAAAGTTTTGCGCAAGGTGGTCACTGACTTGTCGAGCTCGCCACGGATCGCTTCGGTGGTGCGAAATGCTTGATCGAGAATCTCCTCGTGGTGTTTCTCTTTGATATCGGCAAGCATGCGCCGGCGCGCGGCAACTAGCTCGCTGGTTTTCTTCTCGGTGGCGGAGAGACCGGGAACGATTAATGCAATTAGCATCCCCACGGCGGTGCCAGCAATGAAAATGACCAGATCGGGAATCAATTCTTCCATAGTGACTGCGTCGGTTCTCGATGATTCAAGCGCCCCAATTCATCGGCGCGTCGAGTTGCCGCAATTGCAGTTCGAGTGATCCCACGGCGACGACGAATTATAGTGAGAGTTTCTCCCAATCTGCGCTCGACGCATCGCGCGCGATGGCGAGACTGCCGTCAGAGCCGGCGAACACAGGATCTTTGACCACCACGGCGCGGCCGCCGCCGAATTCCATAAGCGATTTCTGGATCACCTCGGCAAAGCCCGAAATCAGCGACGTGCCACCGGCAAGTATGATGTTGTTCCGCACCTTGTCCTGGAACTCCGGTTCGACCTTGGAAAGCAAATCCACGGCAGTTTCGCAAACCGGCGACAATATGCTCTCGCAGGCGGTACGCATCTCGTCGGTGATGTCGAGTTCGGTCGGCTTCCCCTTCACCGGCGCGCTGACCACGACGCGGCTTTTAGGCTCGCCGACAAAGCTCCACCGTTCCTTCCACTCGCGAATCATGTGGATCGAAAACTGCGCTTCCGGATGTCGCTCCGAAATGAGTTTTGTTAGCTGTTCGTCAATGGAATCACCGGCATTGGGCAGCGTCCGTTGATCCTCTTCGGTCGGATAGCGGCCCTGCATGACGCAAAAATCGGCGGTGCCGGCGCCGATATCGATCACCAGCGCGTGCAGCAGCGCCTCTAGCCCATACGCCACGGCGAAGGGTTCGGAAACCAACATCACACTGTCGGCGATGCCTTCCATGGTGTTGCGCAAGTTTTGCCGGCTGACGCGGAACGCTTCGGCCGGCACACCCACCACGGCGCGCACTTTGGTTTTACCCTTGCCCTTCTGTTTGATACCGGCGACATCGATCAGATGACGGAGAATTTCTTGCACCGCTTCTTGATCTTTTTCCGAACCTTCTTTCATCACGCCGCGCTCAAGCGGCCGGCGCAGGTCGAGCATCGACCGGTTGTCGAGCGCATCGCGGCCGACCAGGACGGTTTTTTTGACCAGCTTGCGCGCCACCATGTCCACCGGCCAGCCGACGTAGCTGTCGACGACGTGACGCTGACCATTGGATGCGGAAATAGAACTGCGCGAAGTGCCGAGATCGATGCCGACACAGAGGGTTTCATTGGTTTCTTCCATGAGTTAACTGCCTTTCCTGTTAGGTGCATTGAGGCTCGCCGCGTAGCTGCGGATGCCCTGCACCAAAGCCAGGGCGATATTTTCGCGATAATCCTCTTTTGTCAACAACTTAACCTCATCCTCATTGGATAAGCAGGCGATCTCCACCAAAATAGCGGGCATCTGTGTGCCGATCAGTACGACGAACGGCGCGGTTTTGACGCCGCGGTTCTCGAGCACGGGATTGACCAGTTTGAGCGAGCGAAAAAGCTTAGTCTGAATTGATTTCGCCAGCGCGCGCGACTCGTCGTGTCTGGCATCGACATAAATTTTCTCAAGAATTTGTTTGTAATCCGACAGCGAATAGCCGGAGCCCTTATTTTCCATGCTCGCCAACTTCAATGTCGCCGGATCGTCGGTGGGTCCGATGTAGTAAGTTTCCAAGGCGCGGATGGTTTTCGGCTCCATCCAATTTGCATGGATTGACACGAACAGATCGGCCTTGCGCTGGTTGGCGAAGTTGACGCGCTTGTCGAGGGACATCAGACGGTCGGTTTCGCGCGTGAGCAGGACTTCATAGGGATCATGGGCCATCAAACGGCGCAACCGCAGCGCCACGTCCAGAGTAATTTCCTTTTCCGCGACGCCGGACTCGGACATTGCGCCGGGCTCGCCGCCGTGGCCCGGATCGATGACGATTCGCTTGATCGCGAGCGGTATCGCTGCGCGGTCGATGGGCCGAGGATTAGTCAGCGGCGCGGACAATTCCGGGGTCAGGTCGATGTCGGTCGGCGTTACGGCGCTGGTTGCCAACGCGACGGAGCTGCCAGCGGGCGTCGGCGCAGTGGAAACTAGCAATGCGGGTTGAATTACGTAGGCGCCTAGCGCCAACAGCAAGCCAGCGAGAATCCACGGATGGACAGATCGCTTGCGCCGGTTAAGGCGCCGCGCCTTAACGTTTTGCAGCACATCGATATTATCCTGCACCACTCCACGCAGGAGCCGAGACTTGGTTTCGTCGACCGTCGCCATCGCTTGATTTGTTGAAAAGGGAATCGCGAACTCAAAAAGTATCGGTGATGCCCGGTGTCAAGTCAAGCTTGAAAGGTGCATTGGACTGTTGGAGTGATCGGTTTCTATGGATGGATGTACCTTGGAGAGTGAAGGATCTAAAATGGTAATCGGTCCTAGGTCAGCGATTTTTGCGTAATTCATCATTGATGGCACGGACAATCGTGAAGTCATAGACTTGCTCGGGTAGGACGTCGCGCTCGACCTTGAGCGAGCGGCGCTGGAGGGCGATCATTTTTTCCTGCAGGCCGGCCGCTATTGTGCCGTCCGTGGACATGACCCGGAGAGCAGCCTTGTAAACATCGGTGGCTTCGCTTTCGCTGACCTTCATCGCCGCCGCAAAGCGCGCCACGCTCGACTTGAGCCAGTGAAAACCGCGCAAGGTGCCGCGCACAAAGCGACGCACCATTTCCGGGTTTTGCGTCAGCGTTTTTTCCGCCACGACGATGCCGGCGGTAACGAACTCCAGATCGTCGCCGTAAAAGAGCAGCTCGTTGAAGCCATTCTTCTTGGCGATCAAACGGTCGAGCTGATTGAGCACGCTGGCGTCGACGACGCCGGTCAGCAATGCGGCGAGCCGATTGGGCGTCGGTTCGATAGCGCGTAGGACTACATCGCGCTGGGGATCGACGCCGTGTTTCGCGAGCAACTCGCGGGTCATTTGATCGAGCGCTGCGCCGAAGCTTGACACCGCGACCTGTTTGCCGCCTCTGAGTTCTTGAATCGTTTTGATGTTCTTACTGGCGTAAAGCCAGTTGAGCGGGCGGGTGTCGAAGACCATTGAAATCTTTAGCGGCAAACCGCGCAGGATCGCGCCGGCGCCTTGGCCGAGGATTTGGCTAAAATGAAAACTGCCGCCGACCAGTCCTTGAATACCCGGCAACTCCTTAAGAATATTATTAGGTGCATGCCGACAGTATCATTTCTTATCGTTCCGTGGCCATCGACAGCGGTGATAAAGGTAGATAGGAGTGTGTGCAAGAAGAAAAACAGTAGGAGAATCGGATGCCGATCATCTTAAGTGAAAACGATCTCGCGCCGCTTTTAAATACGCCGACGCGCATGGACGAGCTATTGCCGTTGATTGAAGACTCGATGCGCGCGCAGAGCATTGGCGCGGTGGGCGGCCAGGCGCGGGTCGAAACCAGCTTGCTTGACGGCCAGAAGAAATATCGCATCATGACCTCGGCCGTTCCTAACGCCGGCCAAGGCATGCGCATCAGTGCGCTGTTTCGCGGCGTCAAGGATGCTTACTTTATCCTGCTTTTCGACGGCGAGCGCGGCGACTTGTTGGGGCTGGTGGCAGGCCGCGACTTAAATGTCTGGCGCACCGGCGCCCCCGGCGGCGTCGCCAGTAAATACTTGGCGCCTGCCGGCGCCGATCAACTGGGGCTGATCGGCAGCGGCAGGCAAGCGCGCGGACAGATCGTGGCGATCGCACGCGCCGTCCCGTCATTGCGAAAAGTGAAAGTATTCAGTTCCACCAAAGAACATCGGGATGCCTTCGCCAAGGAAATGACAACCCGGCTTGGAGTCGAAGTCGAAGCAGCGGACAGTGCGCGCGCGGCTTTGGAAAACATGCCCATCGCTAGCTTGGCGACCAGTTCGCGCTCACCCGTGATCGAGCCCCAGTGGATCAAGCCCGGTGCGTTGGTTGTATCGATCACCAGCGGCCAACTGCCGCGCGAAACGGTGGCGCACTCACGCGTGATCGTGTCGTGGCAAGATGAAGTGCTCGGCGGCGAAGCGCCGCGCCAACCTTATTCCTCCATGATCGCCGACGATAGTTGGTCGGCAGCAAAGATCGCCGGCGAGTTGGGTGACGTGATTCTCGGCAAGGTTCCGCCGCGCCAAAATGAGAACGAAACGGTTGTCTTCGAGTCAGTCGGCATGCCGATCTGGGACACAGTGACGACCGCCTGGGCATATCGCTGGGCGGTGGCGAATGGCGTGGGTGTGAAGTTTTCGTTGGAGTGAGGAAGGCGGAGGTCAGAGGTCGGAGGTCAGAAGCCTGAAATCCGACCGCCGACTTCTCACTTCTGGCGGCTCACTTCACGACTCACGGTTTGCTCAGTTTCGGCAAATAATCTTCCAGGCGAATTTTTTGCATCACTGCTTCCGGCACTCGTAACTCAGGCGCGAAACCGGTCAGCGGCTTGGTCGCGTCCAAGCCCATCTTGGCGTTGACGCCGCCGGGGCCGGCGGACGGGTCGAGCTCGCTGCCTTGGGCGTTCGCTATCACGACGAGACCGCGGTCGGCCTGAAAGCGATTGGACACCGCCCAGAGCACCTGCTCTTCGTCGAAGACGTCAATGTCATCGTCGACAATGACGACATGCTTCAACAACATGTCGGACGCGAAGGCGGCGCAGATCGCGTTCTTCGCCTGGCCGGGCGTGCGCTTGGAAATCGAAATGTAGGCGTGAAAACGGCAATTGCCCGATACTGGCATGCAGACGTTTTTCACCGTCGGCACGGTTTGGCGCACGGCTTTGATCAACGCTGCCTCGCGCGGCACTGCGCCCATGAGCTTGTGCTCGGTGTAACCGGCATGGACATCTTGGAAAATATAGTTCTTGCGATGCGTAATCGCGCTGACCTCGATCACTTGGCGCTCGTCTTTGGAAACCGCATGGCCGGTGAACTCGCCGAACGGCCCTTCCTCGCGCCGGACATTGGGCAAAATCGTTCCTTCGATAATCAATTCCGCGTCGGCCGGAACTAAAATCGGCACGGTTTTCGCCTTCACCACGCGCAGCGCTTCGTTCATCATGCCGCCGATGACGGCGTACTCATCATCGGTCGACGGCGTGAACGCCTGGGCGCCGAGGGAAAACAGCGGATGAACGCCGACGACGATGGCGACGGGCAGCGCTTGGTTGCGTTGTTCCGCTTTGTTTTGCAGCGTCCACAGGTGGCGGCCGATCGCCATGAAAATTCTCAACTCGCGCTTGCGCGCCATCATCAGCCGGTTATAGCTGGTGTTTCTAACGCCTGAATCGGCATCAGCGGCGACGACAATGCCCGCCGTGACATAAGGCGCGGCGTTCACATCATAGTGAGTGAGCAGCGGCACTTGAGTAAGATCGACATCGTCGCCGAGCTTGACGACTTCGTGCACCGGCGCGTCGGCTACTTCCACCGGCGCCATCGGTTTGCCCTGGCGCTCGGTAAATTTCGCGGCGAGTTCTTCCGCTTTGCACTCCAACGCCAGCGCCATCAGCTTGCGGCTCGCCTGCGCGTTGATCACCACCGGCGCGTCGCTGCCTTCGACGTTTTCACAGTAGAGTAAAGGAAAGCGTTTGGCTTTCTCCAATTGCGTCAGCAGCGCCGTGATCTCATAGCGCGGCGAGATCGGTTGGGTCACGCGCGCGACTTCTTCGGGATGCTTGGCTTCCAATTCGGCGATGAAACTGCGTAAGTCTTTGGGCATGGCAGCGCAATCCTTGATTTGAACGCTTTTCAGCTCGGCTGAATATTGATTAGCCGCCACGCAAGTCAAACGGCTGCGTAAAAGAAACTATTTATAAAATAGCCATCGCGGCGCTGATTGGATCAGCCGAGTGACCTCAACAATCCTGCGAAACTCAATGGCACCGACTGTAGTTGACCGCAAATTGGCCGTGCTATAGGATTATTGTATGGGTCTTACCTATGTGCATGCGCGACTTCGCAAGTCTGCCGGTCGAGGTCCTTCACGAGACGTGCGGTTTCTCGTCGACTCGGGCGCGATCTACTCCGTAGTGCCCGAGAAAATCTGGCGGGCGCTGCGGCTCAAACCGCAGCGCCAGGTCGAATTCACTTTGGCGGATGGCACGGCCATCACACGCGGCGTTTCCGAGTGTTGGTTCGAGATTCGTGGCGAGTCGGCCACATCTCCGGTTGTGCTCGGCGACAAAAACGACGGCGCATTGCTCGGCGCGGTCACGCTCGAAACCCTCGGCTTCATGCTCAACCCACTTACACGCGAAATTCTTCCCATGCGATGGCGCTATCTCACATGCGGCGCTGACGGATAGCGAAACATATAACGGGTATCGCGGCACCCATCCTTCAAAACATCTAGTTTGAATTGATCCAAGTAACTGAGTTTTTTCCGATGCGCTGAACCCAGCGCGAAAGTCGAGAATACATGGCCATCCGAATCGTCCGTCTTGGTAGTGAAAGAACTCCTAATGAAGGATTGCGCATCGGCACAGTGCGGCGCCCGCCGCGGGGAGTTTCCAAAGCTAAATTCTCGTCTGGCAACTGGTACGATGTCTGGTTTCCCAACCTCGCGCCTTTGCCGGCGACGGTGAAACTGGCACTGAGCGCTGACAGCGAGCGTCAGTGGGCTAAATTTGTAAAGCGCTATCGCGCTGAGATGGCAAGGCCCGAAAATAGCAGAGTCCTCGATCTACTCGCTGCGCTGTCACATGGAGCGCAATTCTCGGTGGGCTGCTATTGCGAAATTGAGTCCCACTGCCATCGGTCCGTGCTTCGACAGCTGCTGCTCGATCGCGGCGCCAAGGTCGCCTGATTTGACAGAGAAATCGAGACGCTATAACCGTATTCAGAACATCTGAGCGACGTATGGCTCGCGAACTATTTGCGGAGGATTTTCCATGTCAATGATCGATGCCGATACTCACGTTGACGAGTCCGAAGACACCTGGAAGAAGTTGGATGGGACTCCCTATGCGAAGTACATACCGGTGACCACGTCACTGCCACCGGACGAGGCCAAACGCGCCGGCTTTAACGCCACCAACCGCCGCTGCTGGGTCGTTGAAGGCAGGTTGCAAAACCGGGCCATCCGAGATGAGGTCAATCATCCTCTGCGCGTTTTTCGTGAGCTCGAAGACGTGGCGGGACGCCTGGCCCACATGGACAAGATGGGCGTAGCGGTGCAGGTCATCTTCCCGACTTTCTTCATCCGCTACAACACCAACAACGCGGAAGCGGAATGGGCGCTGACCACGACCTACAACCGCTGGCTGGCAGAGAAATGTGCGCAAACCAACGGGCGCCTTCAATGGGCCGCCGTGCTGCCGCTACTTCGACCTGAAAAAGCCGTTGACGAGTTGCGCTGGGCGAAGGAGCACGGCGCCTGCGCCATCTTCAAGCGCGGCTTTGACCTCGACAGGACTGTCACCGACCCGCACTTTTTTCCAATTTACGAAGAAGCCAGCGCCCTCGGCCTGCCCGTGTGCATCCACACCGGCCATCCGCTGCCGGGACATGAATGGGATAGAGGCTTCCCGATAATGTACTCCTGTGCCGCACTGGTGAGTTCCGGAGTTGCCAAGCAGTTCCCGAGACTGCGGTTTGGATTGATCGAGTCGGGAGCTTCGTGGATTCCCTATACGATATCCCAATTGGGCGCGGTAAAACGCCAAGCGCTGCGCGGGCAACAGACGCGATTGCCCCGTCTGTTTGAACTCGAACCGGAACTGTTTCGCGCCAATCGGTTATTCGTCACCATCGACCCCATCGACGACATCGAGTCTTTACTGAAGTTCGGCACCGAAGATAACCTAATGATCGGCACCGATTACAGCCACACCGACATCTCCGCCAACCTGAGCGCGCTCGACGAAGTTCGCGGCTGGGTGGACGAAGGCAGAATCACTAACGCTCAGGCGGAGAAAATTCTCGAGCGCAATTCCCGGACATTCTATGGCCTATAGAATAACCGGCCGCGGTCAATGCTAAGCCGGCGCATGGCGAAAACATTTTCTCGCCGAACCTTTGTCTCGTCGGTGCTATTTCTTCAGCTTGGCTTTCTCGAGAGCGATTGCGAACAGCCCAGTCGGTTGCGCTGCGCGGCTTGGCGCTCGTTGGGTTTCCGGCGCGGGTTTGTCTCTCGGGCTGCGCCCGGCGTTGGGATTCGAATCGCGACTCGTTTCACTTGAACGCGGCGAACTTGCCGGCGCATCGTTCAGGCGCATGGTGAGAGAAATTCGCTGACGCTTCACGTCGACGTCCATCACGCGGACTTTAACGATCTGGCCGGGTTTGACGATCTCGTGCGGATCTTTGACGAACTTATTCGCCAGCGCGGAGACATGGACGAGGCCGTCCTGGTGCACGCCGACGTCGACGAAAGCGCCGAAGGCGGCGACATTGGTGACGACGCCTTCAAGAATCATGCCGGGTTGCAAGTCGGCAATCGCTTCGACGCCTTCTTGAAAAGTCGCGGTTTTGAATTCCGGGCGCGGATCGCGGCCGGGCTTTTCCAATTCTGCGAGAATATCTTTCACCGTCGGCACGCCGAATTTGGCGTCGGTGAACTGTTCGGGCGCGAGTCCTTTCAATAGCGCCGCTTGTCCCATCACTTCGCCGATGCCATTGCCGAGCCGCGCCAAGATGCGTTCGACCACCGGATAGGCTTCTGGATGTACAGCGGAACGGTCGAGCGGATTGTCGCCGTTGTTGATGCGCAGAAAGCCGGCCGCTTGCTCGAAGGTCTTGTCGCCCAGGCGCGGCACTTTAGTGAGCGACTTGCGATTGCGAAACGGTCCGTTGCTGTCGCGAAATTCAACGATGTTTTTGGCCAGCAGGCTGTTCAATCCCGACACTCGGGTGAGCAGCGGTGCCGACGCCGTGTTGACATCGACACCGACGGCGTTGACGCAGTCTTCGACGGTGGCGTCGAGGTTGCGCGCCAGGGCGCGCTGATTGACGTCGTGTTGATATTGCCCGACGCCGATGGCTTTGGGCTCGATCTTGACCAATTCGGCCAGCGGATCTTGCAGGCGCCGGGCGATGGACACGGCGCCGCGCAAACTCACGTCGAGTTGGGGAAATTCAGCGGCGGCGAAGGCCGATGCGGAATAAACTGACGCGCCGGCTTCACTGACGACAATTTTACTCACTTTACGTTCCGGCATCTTGACGCCGATCAACTTGATCACTTCGGCGGCGAGCTTATCGGTTTCCCGGCTGGCCGTGCCGTTGCCGATGGAAATCAATTCAACGTTATGTTGCACGGTCAGGCGCGCAAGCGTCGCCCGCGAGGCGTCCCAATCGTTGCGCGGTGGGTGCGGATATATCGTCGCCGTCTCGAGCAGCTTGCCGGTGGCGTCGACCACGGCGACTTTGCAACCCGTGCGTATGCCGGGGTCGAGACCGAGCACCGCTTTTGCTCCCGCCGGCGCGGCGAGCAACAACTCGTGCAAATTGCGGCCGAAGATTTTGATCGCTTCGGCTTCCGCGGCTTCGCGTAGCTGCATTAACAATTCGCTGCTGATATGCGGATGTGCTCTGACACGCCAGGTCCAGTTGCAAACCTCGGCAAGCCATTTATCGGCCCGGCGGCCGCGATCTTCAATGCCGCAATGGGCGGCGATCATCGCTACGCAGGGGTGTGGCACGGCGGCTTCTTGTTTTTCATCAAGGCTTAGATCGACCGCTAAGACGCCCAAGTTTTGACCGCGAAACAAAGCCAGGGCACGATGCGAAGGAATGGTGCGAATCGTTTCAGAGTAGGCGTAGTAATCGCGAAATTTTTCGTCTTCGGCGCTCTCTTTACCTTTCATCACCTTGGAGGTGACGACGCCCTGCTCCCACATGCGCGTGCGCAATTTTGCCAGGAGCGCGGCAGTTTCGGCGAAACGCTCGGATAAAATATCGCGCGCGCCATCGAGCGCCGTCTTGACATCGGCCACGCCATTTTCCGCGGCCGGTTTGTCGTTCGACATATTTTGCCGCTTCTTCTTGCGGGTCGAGGGTGGGATCGCCCAGCAGCGCGTCGGCCAAAGGCTCCAGTCCGGCTTCGCGGGCGATTTGCGCTTTCGTGCGCCGCTTGGGTTTGTAGGGCAGATAAATATCTTCCAGCGCCTGCTTGGTGGCGGCGCCGTCGACGGCGCCGCGCAGTTCGTCGGTGAGCTTGCCCTGCTCTTCGATGGACGCCAAAATTATCGCGCGCCGTTCTTCCAGCTCGCGCAGGTAGAGCAATCGCTCCTCGAGATTCCGCAGCTGTGTGTCATCGAGATTGCCGGTCACTTCCTTGCGATAGCGCGCGATAAACGGCACGGTCGCCCCTTCATCCAACAGCGTCACGGCGGCCGCGACTTGATGGGCGCCGACGCTGAGTTCGGTGGCGATCAGTCGAGTGATTTGGGTTTGGGCCGCTGGTGAAATATTTTCGCTCATGGGTGAAACGTTAAAGGAAAGCCGATTCACTGGAGTGCTCGCGACGTTGCCCCAGGGGTAAATTCACCAGAACTAAATAGCCGCGTAGATTCAAATTTCTATTTTTTGGTCCTATGCGTTCTTTGCGAACGATACATTCTTATAACGCGTACAGCCGGCGCGGGTTGTCGTCCAAGATTTTTTTCTTCACCGGATCGGCGACTTCTTTGTTAGCGCGGAAAATATCGATGGCGTCGACTTCGCTCGAGGCGTCGGTGTGGCCGTAGTCGGTGCCGATCACGATGTTGTCTTCGCCGGCGTAGCGCAGCACGAAGTCGAAGTCGTCGTTGGTTTCCGTGGTGACGTAAATATTAAAATCCTTAAACGGCAGTTTGGGAAAACCTTTGCTGCCCGAACGGCGCGTCGCTTCTTTGACCACCCAAGGCACCCATTGGGCCGACGCTTCGACGAAGCTCCAGTTGAGCTTGGAAAATGTTTTCGGCACGTCGCTCATCATCAACGATAGACAAGTGATGACGGTGGGAATGCGGAACTGCGCGAAGCCGCCCATCTTGTCGTAGCGCGGCTTGAATTGATCCAGCAGCTGCGGGCTGCCGTTGGCGATATGCACGGCAACGGCAAGATTGAGCCGCGTCGCTTCTTCGTAGATCGGATAAAAATACGGATCGACAAGATGTTTGTCGTCTTCGAACGGGCGCAAGCTGACGGCCACGGCGCCATGCTCCTTGGCGAAGCGCATTTGCTGCACCGCTTCGCTGAGCGTCATCGCCGGCACGACGCAGGACCAGCGCAGGCGATTTTTGCCGGCCTGCCACATGTCGGCCATCCAGCGGTTCCAAGAGCTGCACAGAGCGATCTCGGCTTCGGCCTTGTCGGCGACGCGTGCGATCCACATGGTGTTGAACAGGATCTGGACGTCGATGCCGAGCTTGTCCATATGCTGCAAACGCAATTCAATATCGCGCAGCTCGCGCGCGCCGGCGGCGGTCTTGAGCTCGCGGCCGGTTTCTTTGGACAACGCGATCAGCTCCTGTTCGGTCAGCGTCGGCGGCCGAAAGCCGACGGACTTTCCCTCGCAAAACCAATACTGCATATTGGGATTGTCCGCCGAGCTGAAAAGCTGGGGGCGAAATTTCTTGTCGGCGCCGTCCATGTAGCTCCAGGTTTGCTCGGTTTCGACAACGTGGGCATCAGCATCGATAATCATTAGGGATTCCTCGCTCGTTTGATCAACGCGGTTCTTGATGGGAGCGATTCTTTCCTATTTCAAAATCGCAGTCAACGTTGGGGTTTCCAGGACCATTGGCACTGAAAGTTGGTGTGAGCCACGAAAAATTTCAGCTATCGTAATACGAAGTCAAAGTTGGCTGCCTTCACGTTTGCCGAGTCGTTCACAGCCATTAGTAGTTTGGCATTGAATATCCCGTCGCGGCGGTTTTCCGTTTCGCCGGGAAAATAGAGTTGGGTCGTGAGCAGCGGACCGTTAGGCGCTTGCACGCGGACGTGAATATGTCGCGTCCGTCCGGGATAGACTCCCGGCACGATGGTATCTAGGCGATATCTGCCGGCTCCGTCGGTAAACTGGTGGCCGCGCAGCCTAAACCCGCTATTGTCGTAGTCGCCGTTTGCGTCAGCCTGCCAGAAGTCCACCAGTGCGTTATGGATCGGTTGACACTTGGTTGAGCGCACCAAGCCTTCCAGGATGATTCTGCTTCCTCGGATACCCGCTTCGAGCAAGGACTTCCGTTCCGGCGAGCGCGGCTTGAAGAACGGGCCGGCAGTTTGCTGGGGCGTCGTGCCGTCAGCATCGCCGCAGGATGGCGTCGCTTGCAGCTCTCGCGTTGCCGCAAGCGTTTGCCAATCGAAGAACGATCCTGCGAGTTCCAACTCGGGTAGGATCAGGAACGACGATACCAGAAACCTTCGCCTGGTTATGTTGGGTCGATTGGTCATGTAGAGGTAATTTCGCATTCTGTCATGGCCAAGGCAAGATCGCTCGCTGGGCTATGCGTGTTGACATTCAACGTGGCCGTACTAGCGGAGTTGACAGCGGCGCCGATTCTTGGCGATATGGCTGACAAGGAAGTCGTGATCGGAGGGGACCCATGTTCGACAGCTCAAAGATCCAACCGCAATTGGCATTTACCGATTTGCGCGAGTGGATGGCTGAAGCCGAGAAACTCGGTGAGCTCAAGATTGTGCGCGGCGCGTCGTGGCAGGAAGAGATCGGCCTCGCCACCGATGTTGTCGTGCCGCCCGACGACGGGCCGGCGGTGGTCTTCGACGAGGTGCCGGGTTGTCCGAAGGGCTTTCGCGTGATCATCAACACGTTTGCCGGCAAACGCCGCGCGATGACATTCGGTTTTCCACAGGGTTTGACTAAACAAGAATTGAGCGACGCTTACTTCGACCATTATCAAAAAACGCCGCAAAATATTCCTCCCGTGTTCGTCGACAACGGGCCGGTTTTTGAGAACGTTATCCAAAAAGCTAACGTCGACGTCGAAAAATTTCCCACGCCGATCTGGCATGTCGGCGACGGCGGTCGTTACATCGGCACGGGCTGCTATTCCGTCACCATGGACCCGGACGAGAAATGGATCAATGCCGGCTGCTACCGGGCGATGATTCAGGACAAGAAAACCGTAAGTTTGCTCATGGTGCCCGGCAAGCATGGCTACATGCACCGGGAAAAATATTTTAGCAAGGGCGAAAAAATGCCGATGGCGTTGGTGCTCGGCGGCGATCCGCTGTTTTTTTTCATGGCCGGCACCGAGCATCCGTACGGTGTCTGCGAGTACGATGTCGTCGGCGGCATGCGTGGCAAGCCGGTGGAATGCGTGCGCGGCAAGATTACTGGGCTACCGTTTCCGGCCAACTCAGAAATCGTCTTCGAAGGTTTTTTGAACAACGACAATCGCAAGTTCGAAGGTCCGTTCGGTGAGTGGGCCGGCTACTACGCTTCGGACGAAAGCGCGCAACCCGTTTTGGAAATCGAGGCGATCTATCACCGTAACGATCCGATCATTCTCGGCGTGCCGCCCATCGGCGGCGGCTCGGATGAGATGGCGCGCTACCGCGCGATCATGCGCTCGGCGATGCTCAAACAGCAACTGCGCAATACCGGTGTCCCCGACGTCACCCAAGTCTGGCCCCATGAGATAGGCGCATCGCGCATGCTGGTCGCGGTGGCGATCAAGCAGCGTTATCCGGGCCACGCCAAGCAGGTCGGTGTGTTGGCCGCGAGCTGCGGCGCCAGTGTCTATGGCTTGAAAATGGTGATCGTCGTCGACGACGACATCGACGTGTCGAATCTCGACCAGCTGATGTGGGCGATGTTATCACGCTCCGACCCGGCGACTTCGGTGGATATCCTAAGGCGCATGCGCAGCACCCCGGCCGATCCGCGCCTGACCCCGGAGCAGCGTAAGGTCCGCGACTTTACCAATTCTAGAATGGTCATCGACGCCACCCGGCCCTACGAGTGGCGCGATAAATTCCCCAAGGTCAACGCCCCGAGCCAAGAAGTCACCCGCAAAGCGCGCGAGATGTTCGGCTATCTGCTGAAGTAAAGAATTCGGAACGTTAACCGCCGGGAGCGCGAAGTACCCAAAGAATGATAGTTTTAACTCCGAAGCTGGCCGGCTAATCCTTTTTCACCGAAATCGAAACCGGGATCGGCCGTTTGAGCGACGCCAAGACCGGGGACGAAGCGCATAGAGCGGCTATTTGTTCTTCACTCGCCGCCGACTTGACGCGGACCGTGACGCGGATTTGATCAAAACCTTGCGCTCCGCTGATCGCCGGATCCACGACGCTATGAAGATTCATATCCCCTTCTACTTCGCACTCAATCTCTTCAACTTCGATGCCCGCCACCGCGGCACGATAGGCGAGTGTCATGGTTATGGATGCGGCGAGCGCGACGAGCAGCTCTTCCATCGGCGTCGGCCCGAGATCCTTGCCCAATAGTACCGGCGGCGCGTCTGTGGTTTGAATAAACGGCGTGCTGCGCACGCTAAACTCGCGGCACATGCCGTAGAAACTGCTGACTAGGCTAAGGCTTTGGGTGCCATCGATCCAACGATTTTTCGCGCGTAATTTGAAATATCCCGGTGTCCGGGTTGGCGTTCAGCTCTTTTTTCAATCGTTCGAGATCGTCACGCTGAAAGCCGTTGATCCGGTCGTTCATGGACTGTGGGCTTTCCTTTCGTCAAGTGTTGCTGCGCTCGAATGCTCACTCGGTGGGTCACCAATTGCGGCGGCACTGCTTACGCTCAATACTGCTCGGCTGACGCGATTGTCCGACGGTTGAAACATACAGTAATGCAGACTGGCTTCCACAATAACGCATGAGTCGTGCCAATTTTTGCGCGGCAATTGTAGCGATTACGTCCGTGTGCCTCGGGTAGAGCGGCCAACGCAGGATGGAATTTTCGCAATTCACTGTAAACGCTGTTTACATCAGGTGTAAACGACGTTCACAGCACGATGTTAACGCCTGCACTACCCCGGATGCGAAAGTTGGAGTGAATGTGTGGGTCGAGTGAGAGATCATTATCGAACCCAATAGAGGAATTCTTATGAAGGATCGTTTCCTTGGCAAAGACAGATTGAAAGTTTCCGCCATCGGTTACGGCTGTCCGCCGTTTCAGGGCAAACTGAGCGACGCCGAAGAAACCCATGCGATTCGGGTGTTGCACCGCGCCATCGACATCGGCATCAACTTCATCGACAGCGCCGATCATAACAACGGCAACAACGAAGAGATTCTCGCCAAGGTATTGAAGCATCGGCGCGGCGAGGTCGTGCTCACGACCAAATTCGGCAACCTGCGCGGCCAGCCGTGGGCGAATGGCCGCGCAGTCGAGGGCAAGCCGGAGTATGTCGCGTGGGCCTGCGATCATTCGCTCGAGCGTCTGCAAACCGACTATATTGATCTTTATTACTTGCACCGTGTCGATCCCAAAGTGCCGATCGAAGACACCGTTGGCGCCATGGCGAAGCTTGTCGAGCAAGGCAAGGTTCGCCATCTCGGTTTGAGCGAAGCGGGGCCGCAAACATTGCGCCGGGCCAACGCGGTGCATCCGATCGCCGCCGTCCAGAGTGAATACTCGCTTTGGACGCGCGACTATGAAGCCAACACGATACCCGTCTGCCGCGAGCTGGGTATCGGCTACGTTGCGTACTACGCGCTGGGGCGCGGCTTCTTGAGCGGGAAATGGCGCGACTTCGCACAGCTCGGCGCGGCGGAAGCGAAACGGCGCGGGCCGCGCTTTCACGAGCAGAACTTTGCGCGCAATGTTGGTTTGCTCAAAGAGTTGGAACAAATCGCCGATTCAAAAAAATGTTCCGTCGCGCAGCTGGCGCTGGCGTGGATTCTCCATCAAGGCGATTTCTTCGTGCCGATTCCCGGCACCTATCAGATCGCCAATCTGGAAGCCAATGCCGCAGCGGCGGAAATCTCACTGAACGCTGACGAGCTTGCTGCCATCAATGAAATTTTTCCTTTGGGAGCAGTTGCCGGCGGCAGACATGATTACGATCGGTCGAAGGAACTTAACATCTGAGGATTTGTTCAAAACGTTCCAAACTTCGGAACAGTCCAAGGTTTAAGCGTTCAAAGTTCAGACGAACCTCCTCAGAACCTCGCTAAACAAACAGTCGATCACTGGCACCTAATGATTCGAACTGAAGCGTCTATACAGTTCAATCTTAAGCCGAATTTCGGGCTTGTCACTTCGACAGATTTGCATTCTCTTCTGCTGTAAATAATCGTTTTTGCAATTGCCTTGTGCGTGATAAGTCTGCTCAAGAACGAGGTGGCAATCTACTGTCGGATGATGTGTTGACTTGTACAGTCGTTTCGAATGACACGCAGATTTTCAAAGTTAAGCGTTTTCGTTCACAACGCTTCTCAGCACCATCGACATGGCGTCGCTAACTCCGGCACATTAAGTGATTTTCGTATTGTTCGGAATGATAATTTGTGAAGTTCCAGCGAGAAACATTTCAGACCTGGATCGAGTCGTTGGCCTGTCACGCGGGGGTAGACCCAAAGGAGGCAGCCGTGCTAGCGAAAGTACTGGTCTGGTCCGACATGATAAGCCGCCCCGAGCAGGGAGTGTGGCGGCTTCCTACCTATCTTAAACGCTTTAAGCATGGCTTGATCAGGTCGCCATGTCACGCCTACACGGCCACGCGCAGAAAAGCCGTATCGTTAGTCGATGGGCGTAACGGCTTCGGGCAGGTGATCGGGCAACTGGCGATGCGTCGGGCAATACGACTCGCGACCGATTTCGGCGTCGGAGTGGTCGGGGTGAAACGGAGCAACCACTTTGGACCAGCTGCGTATTACGTCAACTTAGCGGCGGAAAAAGGATACTTGGGGTTGGCTTTTAGTAATGCAGCGCCACGGGTCGCGCCCGCCGTTAGTAAAGTCCCTCTATTGGGTACGAATCCCATCGCCCTCGGCGCGCCGCGTCTGTCGGGACGCGCGATCCTCGTAGACTTGTCTACGAGCGCATCGGCGGGCTCTAAAGTTCGTCGAGCGGCGGAAAAAGGAGAAGCGTTGTCCTCCGGCATCGCCCGAGATGCTGATGGTCGGGCTGTAAAGGACGCGCGCGCAGCGGTGTCCGGAGTTCTAGAGCCCATGGGTGGATCGAGGGGTTTCGCACTGAGTATCATGGTTGAGATTCTGAGCGGGGTTATCACAGGAGCGGCGATCTCCCATGAAGTCGCCTCGATCTATGAAAACTTCTCGCGGCCCAATGGAGTCGGGCATACTTTTGTGGCCCTGGATATTGACGCCTTCATCTCGCGCAGAACATACTTCAAACGTATCGAAGCCTTGGTCGGTTTCATGCAATCGACAGTTCACACATCCGGTACGGACGAGTCCATCGTCCCCGGTGATCGTCGTTGGCTGGCTTACGAGAAACACACCGCCGAGGGGCTGCATGTCGACGACCGCACCTGCGACGCATTGCGCACCACTGCGCGGGAACTAGGAGCGAATACTCCATGGTAACTCGCCCAATTCCAGTGGCCGGATTCGAAGAGTTTCCGATAGAGCTAGAAGGTAACATTCCTCGCAGGTTCGAGTCGCAAGCCGCACGTCACCCGGATAGAATTGCCATCGAAGCGGGGCAGCAGAGCTGGACCTACCGTACCTTAAACGAAAGTGCTAACCGCATTGCGCGAGCGATTTTACACACACAGGAATCTAGTGATCCAGTGGCATTGTTCTTCGCGCCGGGCTTCGACGCGATAGCCGGCATCCTGGGTGTGCTCAAGTCAGGCCGTGCATGGTTTCCCATGCTGCCAGGTGGTCCGTCTGAGCGGTCTCACGCCTTGTTGATGGATGCCGGAAGCGTTTTGGTCCTTACTGATTGTGATCACATTGAAGAGGCAGCGACACTGGTAGGCCATGGTACCGAAGTCGTGGCAATTGAATGTGTCATCGGCTCCGGAAACGGCGAAAATCTCGGACTCGATATCACGCCGGACACCGCCAGTAATATCATCTATACCTCTGGATCAACCGGTCGACCGAAGGGGGTCGTGCACACACACACTATCGTTTTGAACAACATCATGGTGCATACCAACACGCTTTACCTCACCTGCGAAGACCGCATCTGCCAGGCGGCGAGCTACACAACTTTGGCAGGAACGTCGTCGATTTTTCGCGCTCTGCTAAACGGCGCGACTCTTTTGCCTTTTGATACGGCTGGGCAAGGCCCAGCGAGCTTCGCGCACTGGTTGATCGAGAAGCGCGTCACTGTCTGTCAGATCGTCCCGACGCTCTTTCGGTCGATGATTCAGTCATCGGACGAAGCGGTAAAGTTTCCCCACATGCGGGTTCTACACCTTGGCGGCGAGCCCGTGTACCGCAGTGACGTCCTCGACTACCGCAAGCGATTTCCCAACACTTGCTGTCTTCTTCACAACCTAGGATCGAGCGAGGCTACGACCATTCGGCAATACTTCATCGACCACGATACACCTATTGACGAGGAAACGGTGCCGGTTGGATACCCGGTTCCCGATCGCGAGGTGCTACTCGTTGATGAGACCGGTAAATCTGTTGACTTGGAGCAGGTTGGTGAAATCGTCGTTCGCAGTGCTTATCTTTCACCGGGCTATTGGCATAATCCGGAGTTGACCGCTGCGAAATTCAAGCACGATCCAGAGGATCAGAACAAACGGCTTTACTACACCGGGGACCTTGGGTTAATGCTTCCCGAAGGCTGCTTAGTGCACAAAGGTCGCAAGGACGACTGGATTAAGATTCGCGGTTACGGTGTGGATCTTAACGAGGTTGAGGCGGCCCTTCGCAGTCATAAGGCGATCCGCGACGCTGTTGTAGTGGATCGAAAAGATAAATCGGGGAAGAGTCGACTCGCAGCTTATTTTACATCTTTAACTGATCAGGGTCCTACAGCTCCTACAGCACATGAGTTACGGAAATGCTTGGGTAACGTACTGGCCGATTACATGATACCGTCAGTATTTGTCAGGATGGAAGTCCTACCACTCACTGCCACCGGCAAGCTCGACCGAAAAGCCTTACCTGAACCAGACCAAAAGCGCCCGGAGCTCAGCGCGTTATATTCTAGGCCACGAAATGAGACCGAACAGATTTTAGTCCAGATATGGGAAGAAGTTCTTGATGTTTCCCCCATAGGTATAAATGATGATTTCTTTGACCTCGGAGGTCACTCATTGTCCGCAACCCAAGTTATATCACAGGTCATCAAACGCTTTCAGTTAGAGATACCGCTGCAATCACTGTTTCAGTCTCCGACCATTGCTGAAATGGCCGCGGTAATCACCGAACACCAAGGGAAGATGTTAGACGAGAGCCAGTTGGCGACCATCCTAGACGAATTAGCAACGCTGTCGGACGCTGAAGCTCATCGGCTTGTGTGTGAAATTAATTCGACCATCACCAAAAAATAGTTTCAGCTTCTTAGCCTTTTGTCCTCGTACGATCCTCGGAGAGAATCGACGAAAAGTGGCGCCACAGATAAAGCCGGATCGGCATCGGTTATCAGGCGATGTCCTCCATCTGCAGCCTGAGATTGAACTGATTTCTCAGACGAACAAGTCCTGTGAGATTGCCTGAAGAGTCGATCAACTTAATCTCGCCGGTCCGTGTTTGTCCGAGAACTGTTTGCCATGAGACCTAAGCAAACCCAGTGGCCAGATTTCGATACTGAAATGTTTGGGAATTCTTGAGTCTTCTCGTTTGCAACTGCGTGCTTCTCTCGATTTGTAATCAAAGTTCTTCCGGCGCCGGCATGACATCGCCGCATTTCTTGCAGGTGCGGAACTCTTCGCTGTCGAAAAATCGCCGGTAAGCCTTCGACACCGGGTCTTCGGCGTAGTCTCTTACAATAAAGTGTTCTTCGTGCAGCAAGTTGTCACACTTCTGGCAGTACCAGTGAAACTTGTCGATCTCGCCGATCCGTCTTTTTCTCTCTGAAATCAAAGCGAAGGCATCGGGCGCGAAGCGCGGCGAGTGCGGTGTGCCTGCGGGCGTGTAGATCATCGCTCCTTCGGCGATCACCGCGACGTCTTCCTTGCCTTCCAGCGTGCGGAAGTGCAGGCGCATCTCGCCTTTGATCATGTACATAGTCTCGTCGCTCGGATTGATGTGAAATTCACTGCGGTACTCGCGGCCGCGAGCGATAAACGCGAGCGTGTCAGCATGCTGCCACAGAACGCTGACGCGCTTGCCGCTGGCGGCTAGTTGGTGAGCGTGTCGCTGCAAATTGATGATGGGCATCGAAGACATATGATATCCCCCAGGGACACAAGCGGCTGATCGAAAAGTCGGATCAGGCCGTGCCGGGAATTCTATGCCAGCCGAGACGGTAAGACAATTACCCGTCTCTAACGTGGCAGCTTTGCATTGCGACGATGATTGCCGTAACAATAGTAGATAATCGTGATCGAACGGCAAATTAGCTTTGCAAAACCTTTGGAAATTCAGAACACTTCGTTCCCTGCGCCATCGAAACTTTCGCCTGCTATTAGTAGGTGCGTTAATTTCCCACTCCGGCGATTTTATGCAGAACGTCGCGCAAAGCTGGCTGGTGTGGCACCTTTCTCAGTCGCCGGTCGCCATCGGCGTAATCGCGGTCTTTGACAGCTTGCCGCGGCTTATGGTCGGCGCAGTGGGCGGCGCCATCGCCGATCGTTTCGACCGCAGGCGAGTGCTGATGATCACCCAGACTCTGGCGATGATGCAAGCGATTGTCTATTGGCTGTTGGTGCAATTTGAAACCATCGAGTTATGGCAGATCGCAATTTTGGCTTGTTTCTTGGGCGTCGTGAACACGATCAATCAGACGGCGCGCCAGTCGTTGATAAACAGTCTGATACCCAAAGAAGAGCTGCTCAACGCGATCGGACTGCACTCCTCGGTAAACAACTTCTCGAAGATCGCCGGACCGTCGGCGGGCGGCGTGATTATCGCTTACCTCGGCATCTCCGGTTGCTTCCTGGTCAATGCCATCAGTTTTGTCTTTTTGCTCTTCAATTTGTATCTAATGGACCTGCCGCCGTGGGAAGCGCGCCAAGGCCGTCAGAGCTTATTCGCCGATATCAAAGAAGGATACGGCTACCTGCGCGGCAACCGGCGTATTCTTCATATTGTCGGCATTTCCTACCTCATGGCCTTGTTTGGCGCGCCCTACAGTCGATTCGTGCCGATTTTCGCCACGAATGTGCTGCACGTCGGCGCGTCAGGATTTGGCTTGCTGATGTCGGCACCGGGAATCGGCGCTACGGCAGCATCATTATTTCTCGCGTCCGTCAACAAGCTGCGCGTCGGCACCCGCTCGATCTGTGCGTGTGTATTGGGTTTTGCGTTGTTCCTGACCCTATTCGCCTTTAGTCATTCGTTCGTGCTGTCGATTATCGCGCTGACGATGGTAGGATTTTGCCAGTTAGGCGAGCGCGCTTTGGCCAATACCGTGATTCAAACAGACACGCCGCAGAATCTGCTGGGTCGGGTGTTGAGCCTATTTTTCATGGACCGAGGTTTGTGGTCCCTTGGCAGTCTGATCATCGGCGGTTCAGCAGCAGTGATCAGTATCGAATGGACTTTTGCCATGTGCGGCTTAGTATGCACTGTCGCAGCGAGCTTCTTGTTAGTGTTGAGCCGCCGACACCGTGCCGCAGCGACCGCTTAACGAGCAGCGAGAAAAAATAATTGTTGTAAATTTGTCCGCTGCCAAGTCGTTCGAGAACTACTTATCGCCTCTCGGTGAAGTCTCTCTCTCCGTGCACTCCGCCGAGGCCTGCCACGTGGGCCGACTAAATAGCGGATCGAAAAAACCCTCGTGAGCTTTGCGTCTGTTATTTAGCTTCTGCTCGCGGGAACCCGTAGGCTTTGATGATTTCCTCTTCGTACTTGCCCATTTTCGGATAGTGCTCCCAGGTAAGCAACGACACTTTCTTGTTGCGGGTCAACTTCTCGATCGTCGATCCTGGTGTGTAGATGGTCGCGGCCATATCGGTCTCGTCGAGAATTTTTTGTCCTTCGGCGCTCGCTTGAAATTCGAGCCAGAGTAGCGCGGCGTGTGGACTCGATGCCGCATTCAACACGGCCTGTACTTCGCTGAAGCGCGCCGGAACTGGTTCGACAACTTTCACTTCGAGAACTCCGCGTGGATCTTTCGTCGCTTTCGACGATTTGTAATTCGGTCCGAGGATGAGCGGATATTCGCCCACCGTCATTTGGATGAGTTGGCGTGCTTCGCCCCGGTACCAGATCGGCTGTTGTGCCGCGAGTTTCTTGGCGAACTCAACGGTTTTTTCCAGGCCCCAGAGTGGAACGAGAGCCGCGAGCGGTTTCGGGCGCACATCAAGCAGAAATTTTTTGCCTTTGAACTCAGGCGCCAGGAATCCCTCCCAGCTATCCGGCACTTTATCGCCGGAAATCATCTCTTTGTTGTATGCGATGACCTGCATATTGCTTTGGACGGCGACGACTGAGCGATTCACCGGATCGACCAGTTTCGGCGAGATTTGCAGCACGCCCTGTTCGGCCATACCCAGGATGTCGAACTTTTTCTGAAACGGCACGAACTCGCTGTAAAAATCGAAAGCTAAATAGTTGGCGTCCCAGGTCTTGGCCAGACCTGCCTTCATTTCTTGGAGGATGCGTTGATAGTTTTCCATGCCGCCGATTTCCTCGATGCGGGCATCGATGAAGGGATACTTTTTCTTGAAAGCGGCGGACATCGCCTTGATCGCTTCAGGGTCTTGCGAGCTAAGCACGCGCAACCTGCCCTCTTTCCTAGCGCGCGCGAGAATCTCTTCGTGGCTGGTTAGAAAAGTATACCCCTTAGCCTCGGCATCCTGTTTGGCCTTGGCCAATGAAGCGCCGGCCGCAGCGGCGAAACAATCAGTGCCGCCGACGGATAGCGTTACGATCAAAGCAAATACCAAATAAATTCGTGTCATGATTCCCCCGCAAAATGTGTCATGCTGAAACTTTGGAACGGCACGCTCTGAACCGATTGTTCCAGGACGCCAGTGTTTTAATTATCGCGCCAAACTCAGTCCCCAGCCCGGCGCGTCACCAATCTCAACACAACCACCCTTGACCGTCGCGCCGCGGGTAGGTTCCCCGGTGAGCGCTTGAAACTCGCCGACCTCAGCGTCCTCGTCGATGGTCGAGAACGATGCTGCCAGTTGTGCTGCGGCGATGTCAACCACCGCCGGTCCGGCGGAGCCACCGATATGAACCCTCACGCCAAACGCGCGGCAGATTTCAAAGACACGCCGGCATTCATCGATGGATCCCATCTTGCTAAGTTTGACTGAGACGACGTGTGCAGCCTTACGCTGACATACTTCCAACGCCGACTCGGCGTCATCAACACACTGGTCGGCCATGATCGGAATCGGGCTCGCCGCGGTAACTTTCGCCAGGCCGTCCAAGTCATGGTAATCGATTGGCTGCTCGATCAAAGTAACGTTGTACGGCGTGAGGGCGCGGCTGAGTTCGATGGCCTCATCCGGCGTGTAGGCACCGTTGCCGTCGATGCCGATGGAAATTCTTTCGGCGAATGATTTGCGCAACGCACGGATGCGTTCGACATCTTCTTTGATGCCGGTACCGACCTTAACTTTCATGTGGGTGATGCCGTCTTCGAGCAGTTGCCCCACGGTAGTCACCAACTCCTCAGGCGCTTTAATACCGACCATGCGAACGATTCTAACGTTCCGGCCGAACGGCGCCGCCCCAAAGCGCGTGGCAAGGAAGCTTGGCGATTTTACCGGCGATATCGTAGAGCGCGAGATCGGCGGCGATGGTAGCGCGCGCATCGACGTCGGCTTTACCAATCGCTTCGCGCACCGCATTGCCGCAGAGCGGGTCGGCGCCAAGCAGCGCGGCGCGAATGGGACCGTTGAGTTGCGCTTCCAACTTGTCCGGCGGCATGCTGCGCGGGTGGCCGGCCGTGCCGCCGATGCCGGTCACGCCGTCGGCGTCGATTTCGAGAATGAAACTCTCAACCGAGTTGCCGGCGTAAGATGCCGTGCGCCACGCGGGATCGACCCTGGGCATCTTGAGGCGAGTGACTCGCACGTCAGTTATTTTCACGATGATTTCTCCTCTGTATGTGGGTCGGTCGGCAATTCATTGTTGCCCATTTTCACGCTAGCGACATGAAGTTGTTGGAAAACATTTTCGTCGCGGATGACTTCATTGCTTGCTCAATCACTGCCCGAAGATTTCTTTGAGCAGTCGCGCGTAGTATTCCGCGTTGGCTCCGAAGTTGGGGTCGAGCGGCATGAGGTCCAAATTCTTGATCGCTTCTTGTTCCTGCAAAAGATCGGAGCGCGCGACATTCCTGCGCGTGTCCAAGACCGCTTTTTGTCCTTCGCGTGAAAGTAAGTAGTCCAAATAAAGCCGCGCGGCGTTGGGATGGGGCGGCCGCAAGGCGATCGCGTGCGCGCTGGTGACGACGGGGGCCGGGCTGAGCGCGATCCAATCGATCGGCGCGCCGCGTCGTTTAAGATCCTCCACCGGCCCGAGGGTTGAGTCGAAATCGACCAATGCTTCGCCGGCAGCGATTAGTTGCACACGTAGCGCGCTCGCCTCCCGTCGCAATGATACATTTTGCTTGGCCAGTTCGCGCATAAAGCGTATAGCCTTTTCTTTGCCCATGATCTGAAACATCAAGGCGCCCCATTGCTCCGAAGTTTCGCTCAACATTTTCCCTTTCCACTGCGGCAGCAAAAGATCCTCGTAAGTCTTGGGTGCTTTGTCGCGGGTGAGCAGCTTGGTGTTATAGGCGAGCACGTGGACGTTCATGTTGGTTGTGGTCCAATAGCCTTGCTCCTTATATTGTTTGGGGTAGTAACGGTCCTCCGGCGAGAGATAGTTCATCAAGAAGCCTTCTTTCTTGATGTAATGGAGAGTCAGGCTATTGGTCTGTAAGATATCGGCGAGGTGTTTGTTGGCTCTGACTTCCGAGATTACCCGCGGCGCAAATTTTCCCGAGCCCAGGCGATTTAATTTAATATCGAGGAAGGGGTATTTTTCTTTGAACTTTGCGTTAAGCGAATTGACCGCCTCCAAGCTCATCGTCCCATAGATAACTACTTCGCCTTCTTTCTTTGCGCCTTCAATAAGTTTGGCGGTGGAATCGGTTTGACCCCAGGCATGGTGCCAACTGAGGAGCAACAAAGTTAAGTAGACGATACCGATGCTTCTTGCGATCTTCATGTTTTGTCCTTCGCGGGTTTTATCAGACGGTGGCTGGATCAATACTTATCACCATCCAGGCAGACAGTCACGAAGGGTTCGGATGATAAAACTTCGTACTTCGTGCTCTGCTGTCTCTCGTGGTGAATACTCTGCGGCGAATTTTGTGTCAAGACGCTCCCTGGATTCGGTTGACAGTGCTTTCGTGCCTGTGTTACTCGGCGACAATGAATGATGTAACAGAAAAGCTGGTCGATTTGGCGCGCGGGATTCGTTTTGACAATCTCCCCGCCGAAGTCGTTCGCGAAGCCGGTCGAAGATTGCTCGACGCGCTGGGCTGCATGATCGCCGGCGCCAGCGGCGAGACTACCGAAGCGGTGCGAAGGGTGGCGCTGGCGCTCGGTGGTGTTGCGGAATCGAGTATTCTTGGCACTCGGGAGCGAACCTCGTGCGAACGGGCGGCGCTGGTCAACGGAACCGCTCTCCGTTTTCTCGACTTCATGGACGGCCATCCTGGTCCCTATCCGTGTCATCCTTGTTTCAATATTCCACCGCTGCTTGCGCTGGCTGAACGCGTCCAAGCGAGCGGCAAAGAGCTCGTTACCGCGATCGTCACCGGCTACGAAATCATGCCGCGCTTTCAGGAGAACTCCGGCTTGCCCGATTTCGGCGCCCGCGGCTGGGCCGGCAGCACCAATTTGTCTTTTTCAATTCCGCTGGCGGCCGCTGGTCTGCTCAATTTGAATAGAGAGCAAACCTTGAGCGCTCTCGGCATGGCGGTGACTCATGGCGGCGTGCTCGATGCCGCGAGCCACGGCCAGGTGCCGATGAACAAATCGATTCTCGATGGCATGACCGCAGCAAACGCCATCGTCGCGGCGTTACTGGCGGAGCAGAAAATAACTGGACCTCATGCCGTAATCGAAAGCTCGGGTGGCTTCACGCAAGCGGTCGCCGGCTCCATCGACTACGATGGCTTAGTCGCGCCCATCGCGCGGCATAAAATTTTGGAGAGCTACACGAAACTTTACAACACCGTGAAGTGCGGCCAGACCGCGGTGGCGGCGGCGTTTAAACTCGTGCGCGAGAATAAGTTAGATTGGCGCGATATCGCATCATTGCGCATCGGTTTTGCGCGCCGGGACGCCAACACGCAGTCGCGCGAATCCTACGCGCGGCCACAAAGCCGCGACACCGCCAATCATAGCGTGCGTTTCTGCATCGCGGCAGCTCTTGTTGACGACCAACTTACCGCTGATCAATTCGAACCAGAAAAGCTGAGCTCGCCTGACATCCTCAGTCTGGTCGACAAATCGACAGTTTATGGGGACGAATCGCTCGATATCCACTGGCCCAAGGCCAATCCGACGACGATCACCATGCGCACGTCAGCGGGAAAGGAATTGTCCGAAACCATGGTATTTCCGCCCGGCCATCCGAATAACCTTTTGCCGGACGATATGCTCGAAAAGAAATTCCGCCAACTGACCGCGCGGGTTCTCGCCCCGGAGCAGATCGATAAAGTCATTGAAATCACCCGTCACCTTGAGCAGCTACGCGACGTGCACGGGCTCACCGATGTTCTACGTCCACGCCCGTAGGAAGAGTTGACGACAAAGTGCATAAAGGTCGCAAGGCAAATAAATCGGCGCCAAGCATTTAATCGTTAGGAGGAAAGCGAAACCGTCGCCCGAAACTAAGGAGGTTTTTATGGCGGATATCAGAGGTGTGGGAAAGCCGATCACCTACCGTGACGACAACCCGATTAGCGAATGGATTGAGGATTTCCGCAGCAAGCGGAACTCACAGAAGCGCGAACCCAAGGACGCCGCCGAGCGCGAGCTGCTCGGCAGATGGCTTGCTTATCGCGGCCGGGGCGAGCTCAAGACCATCGTCGGCACCGCTTGTTATGCCTACTCTCACTTCGACATGGACTACGAGTGGCGTTTTCTACTCGCCGATCATATCCGCACCGAGGCCGGCCATGGCTGGGGTTACATACGACAGGGCAATACTCTGAATCCGGGTCGGGATCACGCCCAACCGGATCCAGAATTTGAGCGCCAGCATGGGCTCACGCCGCGCGTCGACCACCTGGACTTGATGCAGCGCGACTTTCTGAGCTATCTCATCGCCGGCAATCTCTGGCCCTACGGCCACTGCACGGCGGCAACGATACAAAGCATCCTGATTACCACTCCCAAGGTGCTCGATTTCGAGGAGCGGGTCGTGCACGCGGAAGAGCGCGGCCACCACGACGCAATCTTGCAGAAGCTACACGACTATGTGTGGCAGTTGATCGAGGAGTACGGCGAGGGACCGATCAGGCGTAAGATCGCCGAGATCGATGCCAAGGCGCTGAACAGCAACTCCCGAACCATCTTTGATCCGCCGCGCCGGGATTTTCTGCGCCGGCACTTCAATGTCCCCCTTGAAAACGTCAGCAAGTTTCCCGCTTGGCGCGAATACCTATACTTAAATGTGCTCGGCTTTCCGCCCGAGCCGGTTTACATCGAGGCGTGGCCAGAGGAAATTCCTCAACCCAAAGCAGCGTAAGGAATTTCACCGGTGGATTGTTGCCTCCGCCGGGTGAGAATGGATCGTTTGGTCATTCAACGTTTGGTTGTCATCCCGAGAGAACGCGAGGGATCCAAGATTCTCGCTGCGCTCGAAATGATAGGTGAGGTCAACAGATTCGGAGTTTCCGTTATTGCGAGATAGTTTCTTGAACGGCGAGAAGTATAGGTGAAGGAGGAAACATGAAACGGCGGCGAGTACGAATTGTTTCTTCCTATTTGATTGCGGCGGCGGCGTTCGCGCTCCACGGAAGTTTTCTTCTTGCCGTCACGCCGGCAAGCGCGGCCTCCCCCGCTCCCGAGCGCTTCGGCAAAAGCTTTGCCGAGATCGTCAACTTGGCAAAGAAGGAAGGCAAGGTGAGATTCACTTCCGGCACGCCGGATGAACGGCAGGCGAAAACTTTTTTCAAGGGATTTCGCGAGAAGTATCCGGAAATCAACGTCGAATACACTCGCGCCACTCCGCGCACTGCTTCGGAAACCATTCTGGCAGAGCTATTGTCGGGTCAAACCGAATATGACCTCTTGACGGTCTTCGACTCTCTGATCCCCAAATACAAAAAAGCTGGCATGCTGGCCGGTCCTTTTGACTGGGCGGGCTTGTTCGGAATAAGGAGCGTCTACATCAGTCCGGACCGCTACTTCGTCGGCGCCGGTGCCTCGACGGACGCGGTTGTCTACAACACCAAACTGGTACCGCCGGAGCGGGTGCCGCGCCGCTGGGAGGACTGTCTCGATCCGTATTGGCGCGGCAAGTTTGTCGTCGACAGCCGGGGCGGCAGCTTCGTGCGCCTGTATCCCTTGTGGGGAAAAGAAAAACTGCTCGACTTTGCCCGACGCCTGGCGGCCAACAAGCCGGTTTGGATCGCCGGTAATTCTGACGCGGTGACGCTGATCGCTAACGGTGAGTACCCGATGATGTGCGGCGCCTTCTACTCTTCGAGCATAAGAATCGTGACGCGCGGGGGGGATACTTCCCTAGGGCTCGCCATACCCAAGGAGGTCGGCGCAAACCTTTACGCGACCATGGCTGTCACGAAAAGTGCCCGCTACCCCAATGCGGCGCTACTGCTGGCGGGTTATCTGGCCTCTGACGAGGGCCAAAAAGCCTACCGGGGTGTTGCCCGAGACTCTCCCTTTGACGAAGGCAGCGAGTTTGGCAAGAGAATCAAAGAAGCCGGCGCGAAGGTGATTTTTTCCGGCTGGGATTTTACCCCCGAGCAGGAGAATGAAGTCGTCAACTGGCTGCTCCAGGCCTGGGGATTTCGCAAGTAGAGGCGAAAAATGTTTCGCCCCTGCGTGGCGTCTTGGCGCGATAAAACTTCTGGTAATAGTTTTGTTTAACTTCAAGTTAAGAAGCTAAGGAGGGCAGCTTATGGCTGACGTTCGAGGCGTAGGAAAACTTATCACCTATAGCGACGATAATCCGATCTCCAATTGGATCGAAGAACTGCGCGAGCAGCGCAAGCCACACAAGCGCGAGCCGCAAAATGACGCCGAGCGCAAACTGTTGGCGCGCTGGCTGGGCTTTCGCGGACGAGGTGAACTGGAACATATCGTCGGCTCCGCTTGCTATGCTTACAGCCACTTCGAGATGGACCCGGAATGGCGTTATCTGCTCGCCGACCATATTCGCACAGAGGCCGGTCACGGCTGGGGTTATATCAAACAAGCCGACCTCGTCGACCCGAGTCGGGATCATTCCAAGCCCGATCCGGAGTTTGCCCAGGAGTACGGGCTCGTGCCACGGGTCAAACATGCCGAGCTCTTACGGCGAGATTTTTTGAGCTACCTGATCGCCGGAAACCTCTGGCCCTACGGTCACTGCACGGCGGCAACGCGGGGGATTCAGATTACCAATGCGCGCGTGCTCGAATTCGAGCGCACCGTCGTCCATGCGGAGGAGCGCGACCATCACGGGAAAATTTTGCAGAAAATCCATGACCACGTATGGCAGTTGATCGAAGAATACGGCGAAACGCCGATGCGGCGAAAGATCGCTCAGATCGATGCCGAGTCGCTCAATAGCCGCTCGCGCGCGGTGTTCGACCCGCCCATGCGCGAGTTCCTGCGCAAGTATTTTGACGGGACCATTGAGAACGTGAGCAAATTTCACCAATGGAGAACATATCTATATACGAGCGTATTGGGATTTCCTCCGGAACCGCTGACGATCAAGGACTGGCCCGAAGAGATTCCGCAGTCGCAGGCGGCGTAAGCTTAACGCCCGACATTGAGCGCGACGATGCGAGGGACAAAACTTTTAGCCGCACTGTTGGCGTTCGCAGCGCCAACTTGCGCTGCAATTGCCGGTGCAGCTATTGCCGACCCGGCTGGTTTCGGCAAGACGTTCGAGGAAATAGAAAAACTCGCGATCAAAGAAGGCCGGGTGCGGATGGTTAGCAATCTCTTCCCGGAGGAGGTGCCGCAGGTTTTGAAGGCCTTCTATGGCAAATATCCGACGATCAAGGTGGAGTTCACCCGCGGCTCGGGAGTCGGATACAGCGAACGAATTTTGAGCGAGGCGCTGGCAGGCCTGGTGGAGTACGATCTCATCGACATCGCTAACGAGTTCTACTCGAAATACTTGAAAGCCCAAGTCCTCGCCGGTCCCTTCGAATGGCGCAAGCTGTTTCCCGGTATCACAGAAGTACAGGTCAGCTCCGATCGTCACTTCATTGGCATCGCGTACAGCTTGCGCGCCATTGCCTACAATCCGACGCTGGTTGCGGCTGAGCATGTCCCTCGTGATTGGTCCGATTGTCTCAATCCCTATTGGAAGGGGAAATTGGTTGTCGACACCCGGCCAAACACGTTCGCGACCCTAGCGATGGTCTGGGGCGAGGCGAAGACCTTGGACTACGTGACTAAGCTGCGCGATAACCAGCCGGTCTGGAAACGGGGACAGCCGGAGAGTCTGGTTCAGATCGCCGCCGGAGAATATCCTATGTTCTGTGGCATCTCCTATCACACCGTCAACGGCGCGCTCAGGCGTGATCCGAAAGTAAATCTGGCGCTCTCGTGGCCGCGGGAAGTTCCGGTCAGCGTGAGCACGACGATGACCGTAGTCAAAGGAGCGAAAAACTCGAACGCCGCCTTGTTGCTGGCGGGTTGGCTAGCGTCACCAGCGGGACAGAAAGGCTACGAACAGATCGGCCGGGCGTCGCCTTTCGCCGCCGGCAGCGAGCTTTGGAAGCAGCTGCAGAAAGCCGGCGCCAAGACAGTTTTAAGAGGGCTGGGCGAGTCCGACCCGGAGCAGGCGATCACAAAAAAGATTCTTTCGCTGTGGGGTTTTGCGAAATAGTCAAGTTGCCGACCTGATGAGCACCGCCGTTCTCACCCAGATCAGGACCGGGACTCTGTGGAGCCAGATCAAAAGCAATCTGGTCTTGATCTGCGCCACCGGTTTTCTCCTCTTGCTGATTCTCGTCCCGCTCGTCAGATTGATCGTCAATAGTTTCCAACTCGGCCATCCGGCGATGCCCGAGGGTTGGACGTTACAGAACTACCTGTCGGCCTACTCTTTGCCCGCTTTCTATCGCGCCCTGGGAACTACTATTGTGCTGTCGGTGGTGGGAACGGTCATCACGCTGTCCATCGCGATTCTTTTTGCCTGGATGATCGAGCGCACCGATATGCCGCTGCGCAATCTGGCCTGGACGTTGATCCTGATCCCAATGGCTGTGCCCGGAGTATTGTTCGCCCTCGGCTGGGCCCTATTGCTGTCGCCGAAAACCGGCGCCATCAATCTCGCTTTGCGCGCTCTGCTAGAGCCCATAGGAATTCAGGTCAGCCAAGGCCCACTCAATATTTACTCCCTAGGCGGGTTGATCTTTTTGGACGGGCTGCGCGGTGTCACGACGATCTTTCTTATGGTCGTGGGCGCTTTTCGCATGATGGACCCGAGCCTTGAGGAAGCTGCGCGAGTCTCCAAAGCTAGCGCCGCGTCCAGCTTTTTCCAAGTGACTCTGCCGGTGTTGCTGCCAGCCGTATTGACCGCCGCGATGTACGAATTTGTCTCCAGCATGGAGTCTTTCGAGGCGCCCTTAGCCGTGGGATTGCCGGCGGGAATCTTTGTCTTGAGCACTTTGATTTATTTTACTGTGCGCCTGCAGGCACCGGTTGACTACGGCCTCGGCGCCGTTTTTGGCGTCACCTACATGATCATGTTGCTTTTCCTACTGTGGGGCTATCGCCGCGCCGTGCGTCATTCCGAGCGTTACACCACCGTGACGGGGAAAGGCTATCGGCCAAGGGTGATTTCATTGGGACGCTGGCGCTACGTCGCGCTGACGCTGTTCGTGGTCTATTTCTTTTTAACCGTTTTGGCGCCATTTACTATTTTGCTCTGGACGTCGCTGCTGCCGAGCTATCGACCGCCCTCTTGGGCAGCATTATCGCTGCTCTCGCTCAATAACTTTAGCGAGGTGTTTTCCCGCCCGCATTTTTTCGGGGTCGTGTGGAACACCTTGATTCTGATGACATTGGCTGCGACCGCGACGATGTTGTTGGCGTTCTTTGTTTCTTGGATCGTCGTGCGCACCAAGATCCGCGGCAAAGCTTTGCTCGACGGGCTCATGTTTCTGCCCCATTCGATCCCGGGGATCGTCATCGCATTGGCGATGATCATGGCCTATCTCACGGCGCCACTCAGTTATCTAAGAATTTATGGCACCCTGTGGATCGTGGCCATGGGGTTGATCGTCAGTTACATCGCCTTTGGCACCAGGCTGATGAATAGTTCCATCGGGCAAATTCACCAGGAGCTGGAAGAAGCGGCCTACGTGTGCGGTGCCACTTCGATGCGAACCCTGCTCGCGATCACGTTGCCGCTGCTACTTCCGGCTTTCGCCGCCGGCTGGATCTGGGTTTCAGTCCATTCCTTGAGAGCTTTTTCCATTCCGTTGATGCTGTCGAGTAAAAAGAATGAAGTCTTTTCCGTGCTGATGTGGCAATACTGGTCTGACGGGGATGTTTCTCTAGCGGCCACACTGGGCGTCTTGCTGATGATGGCGCTCGTCCCATTGACACTCGTGATGCGCCGCTTCATTGTTCGGGTGAGCGGACAACAGAGCTAGGCAGGGAGAGAAGGTAGTGAAGATGGCTTTTTCGAAAGGAGAGGTAAAGCCGATGAATGTCCTGTTGATCATTTTGCTATCACTCACTTATTGGTCTTTCACCCCCGTCGCGCAAGCCGCATCGCCCGGCGCTGGATTAATGCAGGCGCAGAAAGAAGCGGAAGCGAAAGGATTTCGCTTTGACGGCAAGCGCGAAGAGATCGCCGCTAAGGCTCAGAAAGAAGGCGCTCTGCGCGCGTTACTGGGCTTCGACAAGCCGACGATTGTGGCATTGCGCGATGGCTTTCGAAAAAAATATCCGTTCATCAATCCGCAATTTGAGGAGCATGGAAACCCGGCGGAGTCCCAGCGTTATTTGTTGGAGCTTCAGACCGGCAGGACTTCCGATTGGGACATTGTCAACGTGCTGAATGAAGGTCAGCAAGATTATGCGCCCTATACCGAAAAGATCGATCTGCGTGCGATGGCCGAGCAGGGCGTGCTGCAGATCCCGCCGAAGATGATCAATCCGGAGAGTCGAAACGTGATCGCCTTGTCATCCACCATCGATGCGTCGGCGTATCATAAGAAGCTACTACCGCCGGATTTGGTGCCCAAGAGTTGGGAAGATTTCTTGAAGCCAGAGCACAGCGGGCGAAAACTTCTCGTCGACGTTCGCCCCAACAGTATCGCGGGGCTTATTCCGGCGATGGGACTGGAATGGGTGGAGTCCTACGCGCGCAAGCTCGCCGCACAGCAGCCGATCTGGGTGCGCGGCCACACGCGCTATCTGAATTCCATGTCGGCGGGAGAATACCGGTTGTTTTTCGGCACCTACTACCACGGCGTCATGCGCATGAAAAAACGCGGCGCGCAGGATCTCGAAGTTTTGCTGATCGAGCCGGTGCCGGTGCGCTTGACCGAGACCCATACGATTGTCAAAGGCACGCGCCGGCCAAACGCCGCCATGCTTTTCCTAGAATACGTCGCCAGCCCGGAAGGACAAAGAATTATGTGGGACGTCGAGCCGTTCAAATCTTCGATCTATTCTCCGGGGTCGAAAACTGAAGAACTCGCGCGCGGCAAAAAAATCTCGCTCGGTGACTGGGATCACGGGATGAAGCAGCAGGTTTACATGGAGAAACTCACCGCCGCCTTCGGCTTTCCTAGGGAAGATAAGAAGCAATGAGGAGACAGCCCATGCGCCAAACATTCACGACTCGAACCGCGAGAGTTTTTTCCGGCAATCTAAAAGCGGCCCCGCAGACGGCAAGCGGCGCCGCAGACCCAAAGCGGCCGCACCGACCCAAATGGTCTGGGCTTCTCACCATCGCTCTCGCATTCGTCCTGTGCAAAGCGGTGGCTGACGCACAGCCGGCGAAAGTTTGGAAGGTCGGTGTGCTGGTTTCTACGACGCAGGTATTGGACGCTGTTCGCGCTGACGCACTGCGTCACGGGTTGCGCGATCATGGTTACGAGGAAGGTAAAAACCTCACGCTGGAGTACCGCTACGCCGACGGAAAACTGGAGCGCTTGCCGCAGCTTGCGCGCGAGCTCGTCGACATGAAAGTTGACGTTATCGTCGTCGGCGGCACGAGCGTGGCGGTAGCGGCGAAAAATGCCACCAGCACGATTCCCATCGTCGTTGCCGGCGCCGGCGATCTCGTCGAGGCCGGGTTGATCAGGAGCTACATGAACCCCGGTGGCAACGTCACCGGGGTGGGGCGTTTGTCTGCCGACTTTTTCGGCGACCGGTTGAAACTGATCAAAGAAATCTTGCCTAAAGCGCAGCAAGTAGCGGCGCTGTCCAATCCCAATAATCCCGGTCATGGACGTAGCTTGAAAGACGCCGATCTCGGCGCGCGCGCGTCGGGCCTGAGCTTTCAGTCGGTAGCGGCTCGCACCGCCGATGAACTGAATGGCGCTGTCGCAAGTGCCGCCAAGGGAGGCGCGAGCGCGCTCTTCATCTTATCCGACGCGATGTTCAACAGCCGCGTCGAACAAATCGCTCAGGCGTCGATCAAGAACCGCCTGCCGGCGATCTACGACCGCACCACGTTCGTCGACGCCGGCGGCCTGATGAGTTACGGCGTGAACTTGGCCGACCTGTCACGCCGCGCGGCGGAGTACGTGCATCAGATTTTCAAAGGGGCCAAACCGAGCGATTTGACGTTGGTGCAACCGACAAAGTTCGATCTATCGGTCAACCTCAAGACTGCCGAACAAATCGGCGTAACCATCCCACCGCAAGTGCTCCAGCGCGCGGTGAAAGTGGTTAAGTAAGAGGATAGTTCACCACCGAGGCGCAGACGTCGCTAAGAGGGGAGAATAAAAATTATCTCTGCGAACTCTGTGCTTCCGCTGTGAATTCTTCTTATCCTTTTTTCAAAAGCTTTTTGTTGTAGCGCCAATCGGATGGCTCGCCGGTTTCTTTGTCGCGTTTGCGCGTGCCTTTTTCCCAGCGGCTTTGATATTCGCGAATGTCTTCTTCCGGCACCGATTTGGGCGTGCCGATGGCGTAGGCCATGTAGTTTAAGCGCGCCAGCTCGAAGGCATTCAAACTCACGCTGGTCGCTTCTTCGACGGTTTTTCCCGCGGTGGTCATGCCGTGGCCGCGCAAAAGGCAAACTTTTTTGTCGCCCATGTAGCGCATGAAATCTTTGCCCAGTGCTTCGTTCACCACCGTCACGCTGCGCGGGTAGACCGGGATACCGTCGAGCACGAGGCGCATACCCGGCGGATTGTACGCCGCGTAAATCGGTAAGAGCGGCTTCTCGCTGGCGGTCAACGCGACCACCCAATCGGGATGGCTGTGAATCACGCTCATTACTTCCGGCCGGGCGCGAAACACCGCCAGGTGCATCTCGGTTTCCTGAGGCGCTTCGAGTCCCTTGGGCGCGTCCAGGGTGTTGCCGTCGATGTCGATCATTATGATGTCGCGTTTGCCGGCGAACTCGAGGGCTTCTTCCGCGGGTCCCTTAGCCTTGATGAGAATTTTCTTAGTCCCCGGAATGCGCGCGCTGACATGGCCGAAAGAACCGCGTGTGACGCCGCGGTTGCCGATGATACGGCATGAGATCGCGACCTTTTCCCGCAACTCTTTGATGATTTTTATTTCCGACATGATCTCTCCTTGCTGCAATGTTGCTCGTTTAAGGTCCTACGTTTCTAACACGGCACCTGATGCTCTAGCATGATCGTGCGGCCGTCGCGCGATGATTGCAAAATGGCCAGCACGATTTCAAGAGCGGCTTTGCCCCAACGGGCGTCGCTGAAGACCGGCTGGTTTTCGATCACGGCCTGATAAAGTTTTTTAAGCTCCATGCCGCGGTCCAGGAACGGCGGACAGGGAATCTCTTCTCGGCCATCCGCAGTGTAAATATAAAGCCCGTCGGGCGATTGGCGAATATCGCCGCGCTCGCAGCTGACCACGGTGAGGCCGAAGAAAGGCTGCTTTTTTTCTCCCTCGCTTTTGCGCGTTTCGCTGCGCAGCGGCATGGCGTAACGCTCAGCCGCACCGACCGCGCCGGTGGGACGTTCTTTGGGCTCATAGCGATTGTTAACTTTTCTCCCACCTTCGCCAATATCCCAAGTCAATTCGGTCATGTCGAAAAAGCCGTAGCCGTTGAAAACCAGCGTGGCCGGCGTGCCGTCGGCGAATTCCAGCAGCGCGGTGAAATTGCCTTCGGTGGCGAAGTCGCTGTTCCATTGACCGGCGCCAGCACGCACGCTTTTGACTCTGCCGCCGCCGAGCCGGCGAACGATGTCGATCTGGTGTGGCCCTTGGCGAAACACCACGCCGCCGCCTCTCGACGTGTCGACTTCGGCCGGCAGGCGCGCCTGAGTGAGCCAGCCTTTGTAATTCCAGCTATTGATTTGAATCACTCGGCCCAGTTTGCCACTGTCGATAACTTCCCGCATTTTTACGATCGGCGGGTCGCTGGCTTTGGAGTGAAGCAGAAACTTGACCCGATTACGCTCCGCGGCGCCGATCATGCGATCGCACTCTAGCAACGTTAACGCCATCGGCTTCTCGCACAGAATATGTTTACCATGCTCTGCCGCGACCAGGGTGTGCTCGGCGTGCGACTCGTTGGGTGTCGCTATCCATACCGCGTCGACGGCATCACTCGCGCACATCGCCTCGATGCTGTCGAAGAGTTGAATGGCAGGAATTTTTTCGCGCCAAACTTCGAGCGCTTCTTTGCGGCGATCGGCGACGGCGCTGATCTCAACACCGGCGACTTTGCCGGCGCTACCGAGCACCGCGCTGCCGGCGTTGCCCGCGCCGGCGATGCCGAGACGAAGTGTGGTCATGGAATGGAAGTATCCGTTGTGATCGAGAGCTGTTTAAGACCGGTGATGAGTTTCAGCCCAGCCGTTCAGTTTTTTTCACTTCTTCATCAGTTCCTTGTATAGTTTCAACACCGGCGCGGCGTCCATGGTTTCGGGCGTGAAGATTGGCATATAGCGGATATCGTCGCGGCGCCGCGATTCCGCCGGCACCGGGTCGACCGCCAGGTCGTTGCGCATGGACTGATTTTGATCGAGCGGCGAGTTCATGATCTGCTGCACCGCCGTCTGGCCTTCGCGAGAGAGAAACCAGTTGACGAAAACTTTTGCCGCGTTGGGATGCGGCGCGTTGCTCATTAGCGCGATGGTGCCGTTGGCGCCGCTGGAGATCGACGGCGCTTCTTTGAACTGGGCTTCTTTCACTTCGTCGACCGGCAAGCCCTGCGCCTTGGCTTCGGGCACACCGCGGGAGAATAGCGCCATGGCATATTTCCCCTGCACCAGCCAATCGGTAGTTTGTCGTTCGTCGCGCGACGCAGTTAGGTCCATCTCCGTGAGCAGCTTGCGAACGTAGTTTACGCCCAAGTCCGGATGGTAATAGAGCTGGCGCCACCCGCCGGAGGACTCGTTGGGGTCGATGGCAATGATCTTACCTTTCCATCTGGGCGTGAGCAGATCCCAATAGGATTTGAAGTCGGCTGGGTTCACCTGAGCACGGTTGTAAAAGATGCGGCTGCCCGACGGGCTGCCGATGTAGATAAAGAGATATCGGCCTTCCGGGTCTTGATAGTGCTGTTTGCCCTGCCACCATTTACTTTCGTCTTTGACCTCCGGCAGCATCAATGCCGGCTTGAGCGGTTCCAATGCTTTCATCTGTTCGTGAAAAATCTTGAACGGCGAGGTGACGCCGCAAATGCAGACATCGGCGAGATTCTTGCCGGCGCGGATTTCGCTGGTGATGCGGGTGATGAAGCTTGATCCGCGCCCGCCGACGGTGGTGAGTTTGATGTCAGGATACTTTTTCTCGAATTGCTGGACGACTTTCTCCAAATCGCTGCCGTGCCACAGATAGACGCTCAGCTTGCCTTCCTTCTTCGCCGCCTCGACGGTACGCTCCCACTCGCTCGGCGCCGAGGATTTCGCATCGGCGGCGAACGCGAGATTGGTAAAATTTCCGATAACGATTAATGCCGCTGTTGCCCATGCTATTATTCGGGGTGTCGATGCTACCATTCGTCGTTCTCCGTCAGTTTATTTATTCACCACATTTGCCCGTCGAAGCCCGATTGTTGGCGATATTACGATGGATCAGCCGGGCCGTTCAACAGTTTCTACCCTTCCCACTTCATGGCAGGCGGCCTGGTGCGACTTTGCTTTTTCTTCCAAGCGTGGTTCGATGGATTTACACTTGTCGACGCGAATCGGACAGCGCGGCTCGAGGCGGCATCCGGGCGGCGGGTTGACCGGCACCGGCACTTCGCCCTTGAGCGGCGGCGGCATTGCTTCCATGAACGATCCGACGGTTGGGTTGGACGCCAGCAGCGCTTGAGTATAAGGATGCAACGGAGCTTTGAAAATGTTTTCCACCGAAGCGATCTCGACCATCTTACCGGCGTACATGACGCCGACGCTGTCGGCGAGATAACCGACGACGTTTAGATCGTGGGAGATGAAAATCATGGTCAAATTCAGTTCGCGCTGCAGTTTGCGCAGCAGGTTCAGCACCTGCGCCTGCACGGACACGTCAAGCGAAGACACCGGCTCGTCGGCGATGATCAGCTTGGGATCGGTCGCTAAGGCGCGGGCGATGCCGATGCGCTGGCGCTGGCCGCCGCTGAACTCGTGTGGGTAGCGGTAGCGATGATCGGCGCTCAGACCGACCAACTCCAGCAATTCCGCCACGCGCTGGTTTTTTTTCTGACCCTTGGTACCAAAGAAAATCGTCAGCGGTCGGCCGACGATGTCGACGACGCGCATGCGCGGATTCAAAGAAGCATAGGGATCCTGAAAAATCATTTGAATATGTTTGCGTAGCTCGCGCAGCGCTCGATTGGGGAGACTGAGAATTTCCTTGCCATCGAAGTAGACTTCGCCGCCGGTGGCGGGGATCAACCGGGTAATCAGCCTCGCGGTGGTCGACTTGCCGCAGCCGCTCTCGCCGACCAGTCCGAAAGTTTTTCCCTCCGCCACATCGAAGGAAATCTGATCCACCGCCTTGAGCGTTTTACCGCCGGCAAGCCAGCGGCCAAGCAGGCCGTCGCTGACGTCGAAATGTTTGGTAAGGTGCTTGACTTCGAGAAGCGGCATCAGACACCAGGAAAATGACAAGCCGCGCGGCTACCGGAAATTTTTTCATCCAGCCGTGGCGTTTCCGTTCGGCAGATGTCCTGCGCCTTGGTACAGCGCGGGTGAAATTTACATCCCGGGGGCGGATCGAAGAGGTTGCAGACCGCGCCGGGAATCGCGTGCAGAGATTCGTGGCGCATCTCGGGGCGCGGGATCGCATGGAGCAGCGCGATGGTGTACGGATGCTGCGGGTTGGTAAATAGACTTTTCTTGTCAGCCAGCTCGACCATCGATCCGGCGTACATGACGCCGATGCGGTCGCACACGCGCGCGACCACGCCGAGGTTGTGCGAGATGAAGATCAGCGCCATCTTGAGCTTTTCTTGCAGCTCTTTGAGGAGCTCGAGAATCTGCGCTTGGATCGTCACGTCCAAAGCCGTGGTCGGCTCGTCGGCGATCAATAGTTTGGGCTCACACGCCAGTCCCATGGCGATCATCACCCGCTGGCGCATGCCGCCGCTCAGCTCATGGGGATAGCGATCCGCGAGCGTCTTGGGTGCCGGCAGACGGACCAAATTCAAAACATGCTCGGTGCAATCGCGGGCGATCTTTTTCGAATGGCCCATGTGCACGCGGTAACATTCGTCGATCTGTTCGCCGACGGTGAGCGACGGGTTGAGCGAAGTCATTGGTTCCTGAAAGATCATGGAAATCTGCCGGCCACGGATCTTCTCCATCTCCCGCTCGCTCTTCTTGAGTAAATCTTGGCCATCGAAAATAATTTCGCCGCCGATGATTTCGCCGGGCGAAGGAACAAGCCGGAGAATCGAGAGCGAGGTGACGCTCTTGCCGCAGCCGGTCTCGCCGACGATACCAAAGGTTTCGCTCGCCGCCAGGGAGAACGAAAGATCATGCACCGCGGCCAACGTGCCGCGCCTGAGGTTGAAATTGACCGAGAGGTTTCTGACTTCAAGCAGCGCCATGGTCGAATCGTTGATTAACTATTTTTCACGACGGCAGTGAAAGTTTTTTAGCGTTCATACTGGCGCGGGTCGAAAACGTCGCGCAGACCGTCGCCGAGCAAGTTGAAACCCAAAATGATTATCGAGATCGTTAGGCCCGGAAAGAACGCCGCCATCGGTTGGAGTTGAAGAAACGGCGTGACCTCTTTCAACATCAGTCCCCAGCTCGCCGTCGGCGGCGGCAGGCCGAGACCGAGAAAACTCAACGACGATTCGGCCAGGATCGCATGGCCGAAGTCGAGACTGAGGCGTACCAGCAACGGCGATAAACAGTTGGGCAGGACTTGCAGAAACAAAATGCTCCAGTTGGATTCACCGGTCATACGCGCGGCTTCGACGTATTCTTTTTGCTTTTGCGACAGGACCACGCCGCGCACGATGCGCGCGTAGGATGGAATCGAATTGATGCCGAGCGCAATGTAGAGCGAATAAAGTCCGCCGCCGAGGGAAGCCACCAGCGCAATCGCCAGAAGTCTGCCGGGAAAAGCGATGATCGCGTCCATCACCCGCATCAACGCGGAGTCGATCCAGCGGCCGGCGAAGCCGGCAACGGCACCGATCGGTATACCAAAAAATGCGCCGAGAAAGACCGCACCGACAGCGACTTGAAACGCCGTGCGCGCGCCAAACACGATGCGGCTGTAACTATCCCTGCCGAGGTAATCCGTACCGAGCCAGTGATCGGCGCTGGGGCTTTTAAGGCGTCCGGCGATGTTGATTTCATAGGGATCGTGGGTCGCCATGAACGGGGCGAACAAGGCGGTTAATAGCCAGACGCCGACGATAACGACTCCGATGAGCGCCAAGCGACTGCGGGCGATGACCTGGCAGGCGCCGAGGAATCTTTGCAACGAGGAATTGGCGCTATCGGCAGCGCTCCACGATCTTGGCAAGGTTTCTTGTTTCATCTCGGCCTTCGTTATTCGAGCTTGATGCGCGGGTCCAACCATTTATACGCGATATCGACGAAAAGATTGATGAACACATAGGTGACGGCGATCAGCAGCACGCTGCCCTGCACGATCGGATAATCCCGCGAGTAGATGCCTTCGATGAGCAACCGACCGATGCCCGGCCAGGAGAACACCGTCTCGACGATCGTCGAGCCGCCCAATAGCCGCGCAGTTTGTAGGCCGACCACGGTCACCGCGGCGATCAGAGAGTTCTTGAGCGCGTGTCTGACGATGACCATTCGCGAAGGCAAGCCCTTGGCCCAAGCGGTACGAACATAATCTTGCTTGAGCTGCTCCAACATCTCCGCCCGGATGTAACGCGTGAGCGGCGCGGCGAGATCGGTGCCCATCACGATCGCCGGTAGGCAAGCATGTTGGAGGAAACGCCAGGGCGCCTCGAAAGGATCGGCGTAGCCGATCGACGGCAGCCAGCCGAGATGGAGGCTGAATAAGACAATCAGCATCAACGCGAGCCAGAAATTGGGCATGGCGATGCCCCACAGGGCGAATCCCATGGCGGCATAATCGGCGCTGGTATTTTGTCGGATCGCCGCGATCACTCCGGCGGGAATGGCAATGATCAATCCAGTGAACAAAGCGATGGCCGCCAGATAGATCGTCGCCGGGTAGCGTTCAAAGATGACTTCAAAGATTGGCCGGCGCGAGCGCAGCGACTGTCCCATGTCACCATGGACGATTCGGCTCACCCAGTTGACGTATTGCACATAGATCGGCCGGTCAAAACCCAACTGCTGTTGCAGTGCTTGATACTGCGCGTCGCTGATGCGCGAGCGCTCTTCGGGATCGACACCCATCATCACCAACACGGGATCGCCCGGAATCAGCCGTACGATTAAGAAAACCGCGATGCTCACCAAGATGAGTACCGGGATCAACTGCCAAATGCGCTGGACGATATAGCGGAGTAGCATGAGCGAAGCAGAGCGGTTTCCGCCTCAAATTCAATATTGGCTTGGTTATGGAAGAATGCTTCACCATGAAGGACGCGAAGAGCGCGAAGGTAAGAAACAATTATTCGGACCCTTCGTGCCTTCGTGGTGAAATCATATTTGCCCTTTATTTGTCTACCCAGGCGCGGCTCAATCCGGCGCCCCAAGGTTCGAAATCGCCGCCGCCATTGGTGACGAAATTTTTCACATGGTCACGGAAAGTGAAAAAGCGCGGCGTGAAGCCGATCGGAAAGATCGGCAGATCCTGCACCACTTTGGTGACCACTTGCTTGAACAGCGCCCGGCGTTTGTCCTGATCGATCTCGGCTTCGGCCTTTCGCAGGAGCGCGTCGTACTCCTTGTCGCAATAGCCGCTTTCATTGAGCCGGCGCTTTCTCGGGTCCGGCTCACAGGTGTATTCTTCATACGCTGGTAGCGGGTCCGGGAAATCGCTGCCGCCGGCGAGTTTGAACATGTACTTACCCTGGCGCCGGGCTTCGAGCGCGGAGGCGCGCTCCAAAATTTTCAGTTCGACCTTGACGCCGACCTTGCGAGCTGCGCTTGAATGACCGCGCCCTCGACGTCGGCGACTTCACCGCGGTTGCCCATCAGCTCCAGGGTCTCTCCCTTGTAGCCGGCTTCTTTTAACAAAGCCTTGGCTTTGTTCGGGTCATAGGGCGCCGCGGGAATATCGAAATGCCAATGGTGGCCGTTGGGGAACCTCTGGTCAGCCGTCTCGGCCAGACCGAGATAGGCCGCTTGCATGATTTCCTTGCGGTCCAGCGCGTGAGCAATCGCCATGCGCAATTTCTTGTTATTAAAGGGCGGATCGAAGACGTTGAACTCAAGGTTGCGCGCGCCAGCGCGGGCCGCTTTGGCGAAGCCGATGCCTTTTATTTTTCCCTCGACGAGCTGTTGCACCCATTCGTAAGGCGTCCGCTCGATGATATCGACGTCGCCGGCTTGTAATGCGGTAAAGCGAACGGTGGCGTCGCCGATCTCTTTCATGATGACGCGGTCAACATAAGCTTTGTGGCCCCAGTAGTCGTCATGCCGTTCAAAAACGATGCGCTGGCCGGGCAGCCATTCGACAAACTTGAAAGGACCGGTGCCGGCGGGAAATGTCGTCGGTTTTCTTATTCCTTCGGCTAGAGACTCTTTGGGAATCGCCGAGAACGAACGAATCTCGGTGAGCACGGTAAGAAAAAGCGGATTGTGTTGTTTTAGGTGAACTCTGAGCGTGTGTTTGTCGACAGCCTCGGCTCGTTCCACGGTGCTCAAATCTTCTAAGCCGTATGCGCCGTTCTTCGGATTCAATGTGTAGTCGATGGCGAACTTGATGTCGTCGGCGGTCAGCTCCTCGCCGTTGTGAAACTTGACGCCCTTGCGCAGTTTAAAAGTGTAAACTTTCCGATCCTTGGAAATCTCCCATGATTCGGCGAGGCGCGGCTGAATTGCGCCTTTCAAGTCCTTGGCCAGCAACGGCTCATACATTAAATCGCGAATGCGCGCCTCGGTCGAGCTGGTGTTGACCAATGGATTCATCAACGCGAGCTCTTTGCTGATAGCCAACGTAATCGTGCCGCCGCGCTTGGGTTGCGCCGATGCCGCTTCGAGATGGGTGATAGCACTCAGCCAAATCAGCAACATTAAACTCAGTGAGGCAACTCTTTTCATAACGACCTCCTTCGCGAGTTCACCGTGTCCACCTTATTAATTATTATGCGCTGGCCGCCTTGCGCTTATACAGTTTATCGATAAACCCCGAGTTGTCGAGCTCGCGCAGATAGTGCAAATCCCAGAGCGCCATGGGGCTCAACTGTTTGGCTTCGGGCGACTTGATACAGCCAAGGTCGTAGGCATTGATAATCGCCTGGGCATCCGGATAAGGCTTACTCGGCATGCGTTCGAGCCGGCTATATTGATAATCTTCGCCGGTTCGCTTGTTCAGGCCGTCTAAAATTTTCTGGGTCTTCTGCCGCTGCGTCTTGGCGAAGTGAATTCCCAGCACCAACGCTTTGACCAGCCGCTCGCCGAGCCCCTTTTTCTTTTGCAGCACCGTGTAAGAAGTCGTTAGCGTCGGTCCGTTGATCATCGGCAACGGCCCGAGCGGGAAGATATGCAAGCCCATTTCTTTGTATCTCTCGCCGGCGCCGGAGATAAAGCGCGCATCCGCCTTACCGATCTTCAACGCCTCGAACTGCTCATCCGAGCTTTCACCTTCGACCCACTTGACGTCATCGATGCCGATTCCGGCGCGGATGAGATACATCATATGATTGCCGCGGCCATGATGAAAGCCGCCGTTTGCGTCCTTCCATCGGCGTGTCGGCGATGCGCTTGCCGCGCAAATCGTGCAGCGACGTGATCGGCTCCCATGACGCGATGCTGGCGTTCTGGCCGTTCACCGGAGAGGCGATGCTGACGATCGGCTTGCCTTGGACAACCAAACCATAAGGGGTCAAATGGTCGCCTGAAATAAAATCGATTTCACCTTTAAACAAAGCCCGCTCGGCATCCGGCGGCATTGCGCAGTACTCGAAGCTGACCAGCTCGAGCCCGGCTTTTCCCCAAATGCGCGCCTTATCCATCACTTCCCAGATCGGCATATGACTGCCCGAACGATAAACGCCGCGAACTTTTATCTTACGCTGTGCCATGATTCTGAATCCCCCTTTGTTATTTCCTTTTATGCCATCTTTCTTCGTGATTGCTCGCTGATTGATAAATCCTGCAACACATCACGCTGCCGCCGCTTTCGCCGTGCAGAAGGGATGTTTGCCGCCCATTCTGCAAGCTACGCCCTGGCTTGCCAACGCGGCCTCATAGTCGCGATGGATCGCCGGAGTCTTCATCTTCATACTCGATTTGATCGCCGCCCTCTTTAACGCTCTTGTAAACATACTGCTTACCGCCGGCCTTCGGCTTGTCGCTGCCCCAGCCGATGGCAAGAAACAGTACCGGATCCTTTCCCGTGTTGAAATGTTGATGAAACCACATCTCCGGCGGCACGAATATGCTGCCGGGCTCCCAATCGATTCTTTCGATCGACTTGCCTTCTTGCCACATCAGCGAGTAGCCGTGGCCTTTCAAGATGACAACGTGGATGCCCGGCCCGTGGCGGTGGGCTTTTTTATAGGTTCCGACCGGCCAGAACGAGCTGTGCGATTTCATCGTGCCGTTGACCAGCGCGAAGCCTAACGATTTCGACGCCGATCCCTCTGCCGCCCTCGTTCATCTGACAGGCCATCACGTCGGCGACGAAATTGGTTTGCCAGCGCCGTTGATCGATTTTCCGATCCGACTTCGCGGAAATATGCCTCTTCGGAGTTGAATCGGTCGTCGAATACAAACGGATTGTCAAAGACGAATTTATGATTGTCGAATGTGTCGATTACCCGCGGCGCGCTGGTCATAGCGACATAACGCGCCGGCTCGGTGCCGGAGGCGTTAAAGTGCTCGTGCCAGGCGTTCATCGGAATCGCGAAATAACTGCCGGCATGCCATTCGAAGGTCTGCTTCTTGGCCGCATCGAGCCACACCGAGGTAGCGCCCTGTCCTTTGAGAATGTAGATGGTCTCTTCGAACAGATGCTTGTGCGGCTTGAGCGATTTGCCGGGCGGGATTTCGGCCACGTAGGCGTCGTTAAAACCGCCGGTGCCTTCCAGATTGATAATCGCCGCCGAACCGTCGCCGCTGGATTTCCACGGCGTAAGCTCGACCTCGAAGAGATTCTTAACGAAGTAACCGCGCAGCGTCGGCAGACCCTCGGCCTCTTTCCATCGCTCATAGGGCGATTTATAGACTTCGGCTTGCTTGACCATTTCGCGCTCGGCGCGCACCATCGTCGGGTCCGTGTTGGCCATGGGGTCTCTCCTTAGCGGTAATCCCTGAGGATTCCTTCTCGACTCGTGCATTTGCCAATAGCACAGCGGGATGTTTAAGGAAAGCTAGCCAAAAATAGGATAATTTGGGCCCTACGCGCGGAGCGCCGGTGCGAACCGCGCGATCCGGCGGCGTTCACTCTTGAACCTCGCGCGATGGAGCTTGACGGCAGTTTCTGCATCGCGCTAAAGTGCATCAACTATTTTCCAAGGAGGAATATTTTATGGCTGAGTTGGAAACGCCGGCGCCGTTTAAGGTCGCCAAGATTAATCCGCAAATGGTGAGCCGCGGAAAAAAAGGACAATCGCTGTTTAGGACCGATATTCTCGGTGCGACGGTTCAGGTTGTCACCGAAGGCGGCGAGACTAATCTACACGCGCACGCGGGCAGCGACGCTACTTGGCTGGTGGTCGCCGGCCAGGCAACCTTTTACGGCGAGGGTGACAAGGTCGTCGCGCAACTAAACAAGAATGAAATGCTTTTGATCCCACGGGGCACGCCCTACTGGTTTGAGAGCAGCAGCAAGGAAGCGCTGGTGATCCTGCGCTTTAGCGCCCGCGCGCAAAATACCATGGACAAGCGCGTCGACTACACCGAGCGCAAAGCCAAACCGCGGGAGGTGATTCCCGACGCGTTCTTCACGGGCTAAGTTTTCACGCCGAACCGGATCTTATGAAACGCCCTCGCGGGTTCACCGCGAGGGCGTATTTTCGCCGCGCCAATCCGCGACGTAAAACAATTTTGCTAACGCTTGCTTCATAATGTTGCAATCCGCGCCTTTTCACACTTCAAATATTTCTCACATACACCGACCGCGGCGCTGATTGCGAGCGTGGCTGGTGTAAACGATGCGTGTAACCGATGTTACGCGCTGACAACTAGGCGTCTGCGAGCCAAGGATTTTTATTTCATCGGAACGACTTCTGATCTTAAAGGAAGTTTTCATGACGAAAGGTCGCATTCGCGAGCGATTCAATCAATTTCGCTTTTCGCGCAGATCTCTTTCCTAAATCCGCGTCTGAATCTGGGTTCGGCCGCGCGATCAACGCAGATTTTTTTTCTTTGAGTGGCGCGATTGCGCCGAGTTGGCATACTCGTTGCCGCGCACGATTTTTTTCTTCGATGGTATGAGTGTTGCTCTATTAAAAAAAATAAAAAACTACTTGCCAGTGACGACGAATTTGGAACATATAATAAGTGTCGGCAAAAAAATTTCTGCTCGTCTACGATGACGATCAACGGCAAATCGATCCATCAACAGGCGCAAGAGCCGATAGTACAATTTCAAGCATCGTTCACCGGTAAATCAGGGGCATAGTAATGACAGCCCAGGTACTCATTCTCGACGAGACTTCATCTTCGTGCGCGGCCACGACCTGCGATGTGCTTGCGGACTTGCTGCGCCGCGCTTTTTCCATCGATTGCGCCTGCGTGGCCGGTGACCGTGAATTTCCCGGCAATCCCCCCGTCATGCCCAACCTGATTATATTGAAAGCCGCGCAATTCGGCGCGCCGAATTCCTTGGTGGCACGCTGTCGAGAGAAATGGCGCGACGTTCCGCTGTTGCTGATGCTTTGCCGCGGCCGCGATCAGAAACAGGATCAGCAAGCGCTCGCCGAGTGTGACGATTTCTCATTCTGGCCATTTGACGAAGGGGAATTTTTACAGCGCGTGCGCCGGCTCTTAAGGCCGTCGATCAATGGCGCCGCCGAACGAGAAGTTTCCAGCCGGCAAGAAACGCTGCACTTTGGCGCTCTGGTCGGCCGCAGCGAAACATTCATGCGCGCCATCCGCAACGTTACCGCCGATGGCTGATTCCGACGCGACAATCTTGATCATCGGCCAAACCGGTACGGGGAAGGAACTATTTTCGCGCGCCATCCATTATCAAAGCCGGCGCCAGCGTTATCCATTTATTCCGATTAACTGTGCAGCTTTACCGGATCACCTCTTTGAGAATGAATTGTTCGGTCACGTCAAAGGCGCCTACACCGACGCCAGTTCCGCGGAAAAGGGCCTCATCGCTGAAGCGGAGGGCGGCACACTGGTGCTCGACGAAGTCGACACTTTGAGTTTGATGGCCCAGGCCAAGCTTTTGCGCTTTCTTCAGGACGGCGAGTATCGGCCCGTCGGTTCGGCACGTTCGTGCAAAGCCAACGTGCGCGTGATCGCCGCAACCAATACGGATTTGATCATGCGGGTTGAAGCAAGGCAGTTTCGCGAGGATTTGTATTACCGACTCAACGCGCTGTCGCTGACGATTCCGTCGTTGCGCGAGCGGATCGAAGACGTCGCGCCGCTGGCGGCGCACTTTCTCGATCACTTTGGCAAGGAACATGGCCGGCCGGCCGCCGCGCTCTCAGCGGCTGCGCTGCAAAAACTGATGGCTTACTCCTGGCCGGGAAACATTCGCGAGCTTGAGAGCGTCATCATTCGCGCCTTGACGTTCTCCCGCGCGCCGATACTCACGGCTGAAGATATCGACCTACCTGCCGGCGTCAACGGCGAAGCCGCAGCGGCGCGCTCGCTGCGCGAGGCGAAGCACAAAACCATCGAGAGCTTCGAGCGTCATTATCTCGCCACTCTGCTCGCCCAACATCAAGGCAACGTCAGCCGCGCCGCCAGGGCGGCCGGCAAGGAGCGGCGTTCCTTTCAACGGTTATTGCGCAAGCATCGATTAGATCGTCAGGCTTTCATTTCCTAGCAAAACCACCGGTTGGAATAATCCCGAGTTCCTCAGTTGAAATAATTGCGTGCGCCGAGCGAGACGCGAGCCTGGAGCCGTGAAGACATCCAGCGCTTAGGTTGCAAAGTCAATTTGTCTGGTCGGCACGCCGTTCCAATGGCTACCAAGGATTGTTCGCTGGGCGCCGATGTCGGTTGCCTGCTCAGGGGCACAGGCCCATTGTCTGCGGCAGGATCGCGTCTCTCTCGCTGCTTCAATTTGAACTGCGGAGTCCGAGCTTATTGCGCAGTTGTCACATCCTATCCTTTTTTAATTGCTCATCTTGCTCATCTTGCGTGCGGGAAAGACGCCGCACCGGCGCGTCACATTCGCCCCATGCAATAAGCATAGAAATTTGTTGCGAGATATTGGTTTGCGCCGTGTGTCGTCCTGCGTCCCTAATGCCGCAGCGCGAGGGTGGCGAAAAAAAATTGCGCACTGAAATGAGTAGTTGGCGGACAAGTCCGTTTGGTGTCGATTTTGCGAAGCGTACCGACAGTAAAGAAAGCAGGTTGAGGCTTTGAATAGCGACGCATCACGCGATGAGTCTTCATTGCTGATCCGCGAAATACTCATCCATGTGGTTAGACATCCCGACGCGAAAGACACGTTGGACGGCATCCATAAATTTTGGCTGTCGGCACAAACCGCGCAGCAAAGTCGCAATAAGGTTCACGACGCTCTGGAATATTTGTCCGAGCAAAAGCATTGGCTCACGAAAAAATCTGCCGGCGCCGCGGTGACCTTATTCGGCGTCAATAAAGATCGTGCCGATGAAATTCGAGAATTTCTCAGCGCTTCATAAAATTTACCTCGATTGACTGAAGGAGGTATCATGCCAGTCGCAGCAACTTACCCGGGCGTTTACATCGAAGAGATTCCCAGCGGCGTGCGCACGATCACGGGCGTGGCCACATCGATCACCGCTCTCCTCGGTTCGGCGCTACGCGGACCAACGGATCAGCCGACCACGATCACCAGCTTCGGCGACTTTGAACGAATCTTCGGCGGGCTACATCGCGACTTCCCGCTGAGCTATGCGGTGCGCGACTTCTTTATCAACGGCGGCGCCCAGGCGGTAATCGTCCGCCTTTACAAATCGGTGGCGGGTAAAGCCGCCAGAGCGGTCTATGAGGTGACCAATCTGGCCTTGGAAGCGGCCTCGGAAGGCGCCTGGGGCATGCAAGTCCGCGCCCGGGTTGACAAGAAAGCCGGCACCGATCCCAACTTGATTGCGGTCGCGGCGCGGCTGGGAGTTCAGCCCGCCGACCTTTTCGATCTGACGCTTCGCGACGGCGGCAGCGGCGCGGTCGAAACCTTTCTCAATCTGACCACCAAAGAGAGCGCGCGACGCGCCGACCGGTTGCTCAAAGCCGAATCGAGTCTGGCGCGAGTCGCCGCCAGCGTAATGCTGCCGTCCAATACATCGCCGACGGCCCATGGCGGCGCGCTCACCGACGCCGATGTCTGGACCAATGCTACCAAATCGACGGCGGCAAAAAATGCCGCTCCCGCCGATGAAGCAGTCGATAGCGCCGCGCTCGATTCGGCCGCATACAAAGGTAGTCCGTCGGCGAAGACTGGTTTGTATCAGCTGGAAAAGAGCGATCTTTTCAATCTCCTTTGCATTCTACCGAGCGCGCGTGACGGCGACGTGCCGGACGACGTGTATCAGGAGGCGATGAGTTACTGCGCCAAACGGCGGGCGATACTGATTGTCGATTCGAAAAATGGTTGGGCGTCTGTCAGCGCGGCGCAGTCCGGCGTGGGCACAATGAATCTTACCGGGGACACAGCGCGCAACGCCGCGATCTATTTTCCCCGCATCAAGCAAGCCGACCCGCAGCTCGGCGGTCAGATCGACACCTTCGTACCTTGCGGCATGATCGCCGGCGTGATGGCGCGCACCGACTCGCAAAGAGGCGTGTGGAAAGCACCGGCCGGCATCGATGCGGCACTCACCGGCGTGGCCGGCTTGCAAGTAGAAATGACTGATGCGGAAAACGGCTTACTCAATCCGCTCGGCATCAACTGCTTGCGCGCGTTTCCGGTTTACGGCCGCGTCGTGTGGGGATCGCGCACGCTGAGAGGCGCGGATGTCGCGGCGGACGAATACAAATATCTGCCGGTGCGGCGAGTGGCGCTGTTCATCGAGGAAAGTCTTTACCGCGGCACCCAGTGGGTCGTTTTCGAGCCCAACGACGAGCCGCTGTGGGCGCAGATTCGTCTCAACATCGGCGCCTTCATGCAAAACCTTTTCCGCCAAGGCGCCTTTCAGGGAAAAACTCCCGCGGAAGCCTACTTCGTCAAGTGCGACAAGGAAACCACGACCCAGAACGATATCAACCTAGGCATCGTCAACATCGTTGTCGGCTTTGCCCCGCTCAAGCCGGCCGAGTTCGTCATCATCAAACTCCAGCAAATGGCCGGGCAGATTGCGACATAAGGAGGCAGGCAAATGGCTCAATTCAGCGTCAATGCGCAGCGATTCGATCCTTATAAGAATTTCAAATTTCGCGTCAAGTGGGATGGCCGGTACGTTGCCGGGATCAGCAAGGTCGGCGCCTTGAAGCGTACAACGGAAGTCGTCGAGCACCGCGAAGGCGGCGATCCCAGCAGCGGGCGAAAGTCTCCGGGCCGGACCAAGTACGAGGCGATCACGTTGGAGCGCGGCGTCACCCATGACAAGGAGTTTGAAGGCTGGGCGAATAAAGTGTGGAACTTCGGGTCCGGTCTGGGCGCGGAAGTTTCGCTCAAAGATTTTCGCAAGGACATCATCATCGAGATGTACAACGAGGCCGGACAGCTGGCGATCGCCTACAAGATCTACCGCTGTTGGGTTTCCGAGTTCCAGGCGCAACCCGATCTTGATGCCAACGCCAACGCGGTCGCGATTCAAACCATCAAGCTTGAGAACGAAGGTTGGGAGCGAGACTACGCCGTGGCCGAGCCGACGGAGCCGAGTTTCGTCGAACCGTGAGCGCCGTGAGCCGCGATGATGCACACCCTGTCGCCCGCCATGACACTCGACGTTTGGGAGCAAGGATGCCACTTGTCTGCGCTCGACCGGGCGCTGCTCGTGCTGGGTCACTGCTGCCCCGAGCACAATCATGAGACGCTGCTGGACTTGAGCCTTGGCCAGCGCGATCGGCGCTTGTTCGAACTCTACCGCGGCAGTTTCGGCGATGCGCTGGAAGCGTTCACACAGTGTCCCGCGTGTCACGAACGATTGGAGTTTTCGCTTTCCTGCGGCGCGTTCCTCCATGACGGTCCAGTGCGGCAACTGCCGACCAAGACCGTCGAGATCGACGGCATTTTATTTTCTCTCCGAGCGCCAACTAGCCGCGATGCGGCGGCGGCAACGGCCGGCGCAACCGTCGAGGCGGCAAAAAATACACTGTTAAGCCGTTGCGCGGTGCCGGCAGCTGTAGTCGATGGGCCTGTCGCCACCCTACCGGAGCGGACACAAGCGGCAATCGCCGCCGAAATAGCGCTCCTCGATCCCCAGGCTGAGGTGCTCGTAGAACTCACTTGTCCCGCCTGCGGCGGCGCGTGGCAAGGCGTCTTGGAAGTAATTGATTTTCTCTGGGCCGAGATTCGCACGCGGGCGCGCCGCTTATTGCAGGAGATCGACGCGCTGGCGCGCGCTTACGGTTGGCGTGAAGCCGAGATCCTCGCCATGAGCGACGCGCGCCGAGGACTCTACGTGCAGATGGCAATGGCATGAGCGATTTTCTGACCAGACTTGCAGAGCGTCAGCTCAGCCGGATTGAAACCATCGAGCCGCGCATCAAGCCGCTCTTCGCACCGATGGCGCATGAGTCGCAAGCGCCGGCGCTGGTCGATGACTTTGTGCCCCAACCGTTGCCCCGTCTTGATGAAAAAGTCGCAACCTCGCCGGTGCGTCCATCGATCGCCGATGCGCCGCGTCTAGAGCACCCGCGCATGGCAGAGCCGCGCCGCGTGGAAACTCAAACGCCAGCGCTTGAGGACGGCACGCGATTCGGCGTAGAGCCGGTGAAGATAGACTCCGAGCGAACTCAACCCGCGCCTAGAAATGTGGCGGCTTCACCGTCGATGGCCGCGGCAATTTCACCGATCCACGAGCCTGGGAAAATTCAATCCTTCGATGCGCCCAAGCTCGAAAGTAGCGCTCCGTTGCGCAATGCAGCGCCACTCTGGCCGACGAGGGCGAACAGTGAGCCGGCGCCGCCCCGGAAAAATTTAACCATGGATGTGCCGGCTGAACGTCAGATCAAACTGACGGCGCCTCTGTCGCTGTCAACCCGTAACGACCGCATTGACGAACGAGCGCGGCCCGTCGCCGATGCGCCGGTGCAAGTAACCATCGGCCGGATCGAAGTGACCGCGCTGGTACAGGCGGCGCCGCCAAAACGCGCGGCGCCGGCGCGCCAACCAAACTTGTCGCTCGACGATTATCTGGCGCGGCGCCATGGGAGGGAGCGGTGAGCAGCGCCCTTGCCATTGCCGGAGTCACAGCCGTGCTGCGCGATCTGCTCAACGATGGGTTGATCAACCACAACGTCAGCGGCGTGCTCGGCAGCACAGTGACCGTGAGCGCGCTACCGCCCGATCGGCTGGCACCGAGCAATGGCACTGAAAATTCCCAGTTGAATCTATTCCTGCATCAAGTGACTCCCAATGCCGGCTGGCGCAACGAGCGCTTGCCGTCGCGCGATAGTTCCGGCCGCAGCCGGCTCAGCAATCCGCCGCTGGCGCTCGATCTACATTATCTGTTGAGCGCCTACGGCGCCGAGAGCCTGCACACGGAAATTCTTTTGGGCTACGCCATGCAGTTACTCCACGAGATGCCGGTGCTCAGCCGCGCCGCGATCAGCAATGCGCTCAACCCCTCCCCGCCTGTCGGCACGACTTTGCCGCCGGCGCTGCGCGCTCTGGCCGAGTGCGGTCTCGCCGATCAGTTGGAGCAGATCAAGATCACGCCGGAGTATCTGAGCACCGAAGAGATGTCGAAACTTTGGACCGCGGTGCAATCGCACTACCGGCCCACCGCGGCCTATATGGCTACCGTGGTCTTGATCGAAGCGATCCGGCCGACGCGCGCGCCGCTGCCGGTGCTGAGCCGCGGGCCGGTGGATCCAGTCACGGGGCGCGATCGCGGCATCATCAGCGCAGCAAACTTATTGTCGCCATTTCCGACAATCCAGAGTGTCGTGCCGACCAATTTGCAGCCCGCCGCAGCAGTGGGCGGAACCATCGAAATCACGGGGCATCATCTCGACGGTGGCAATCGTACCGTCACCTTCGCCAATTCGCGATTTCAAATCGAGCAGCCCGTGGCTGCCGCCGCCGGCGGCTCCAGTACGAGCATGCAAGCCGCGGTGCCCGATGTACCGGCGGGAATCTATCAATTGGCGGTATCGCTGGTCCGTCCCGGTGAAACCGACCCGCGCACGAGCAATCAGTTGGCTTTGGTTATCGGTCCGCAAATCACCACGGCGCTGCCGATCAGCGTCGCGCGCGACGTCGGCGGCGCTGCGACAATCATACTCGATTGTCAGCCGCAAGTGAGACCGGGACAACGGGTATCGCTAATTCTCGGCGCCCGCGAAGTCGTCGCCCAACCGTTCACCGTAGCAACCGGCACGCTCACCTTCGTCGTTGCCTTGGCGCCTGTGGGCGATCATCTGGTGCGTTTGCGGGTGGACGGTATCGAAAGCGCGCTGGTCGATCACGCGGCGACGCCGCCGGTTTTTTTCGATCAGCGGATTACCATCACATGAAGCAAAATATCTCTCAGAGTTCGGCGCTGGAAACCAACCAGCGCTACTTGGTCGCGGAGTTTGGCCGGCTCAAGCAGCGGCTGAGAGGAGAAGTCGATGACATTCTCGCGGCCGCCGTCGCAGCAAGCCGCGCCGCATTGACCGAACCGGCGCCCATCGATGTTTTAACAAATCTATTTGGCCTGAGCGTGTTCGAGCGCGAAGTGCTGCTGCTGTGCGCCGGTGTGGAAATGGACGCTGAGCTGGCGCGCCGTTGTGCCGACGTTCAAGGTGTTCCCCATCGTCCATTCGCGTCATTTGGCTTGGCACTCGCCGTACTCGACGAGCCGCACTGGAGTGCGCTTACACCGGTGGCAGCGCTGCGCCGGTGGCGGATCATCGAATTGGACGACGGCAGTGGTCTTAGCACCGCGCGCCTGCGCATCGATGAGCGCGTGCTTCACTACCTCGCCGGAATCAATTATCTCGATCGCCGTTTGCAGCCGCTGCTGCGGCCCGCCGCCACACCGGCAACGATGGCCGATGGCCATCGCAAAGTTTCCCAAGCGCTGCTCGCAGCGTTGAACGTCAGGTCAGAGCGAGCGGCAATCATGCTTTTGCATGGCGATGATCTCGATGGCCAAGGCGATGTCGCGGCGGCGGTCGCCGCTCAGTTAGGAGTGCGGCTGCTGCGTGTGCGCGCCGAAGACTTGCCGTCGACTAGCGCCGAAATCGACGCCTTCGCCGTGTTGTGGCAACGTGAGGCGGCGCTGCTCGGCGCCGTTTTGCTGGTCGAATGTAAAAATCCCGAAGTTCCGAAATCGGTCAGCGAACTCGCTGATCGTGTCGGCACGATGATTTTCATCGCCAGCCGGGAGCCGGTGCCGCTTAGTCGCGAGAATCTGCGCTTTCGCGTCAATAAGCCGGATGCGGGTGAACAAAAACAACTGTGGGAACAAGCTCTCGGCGCCGCCGCGGTTGGTTTGAACGGCTCGTTGGACGGAGTTGCGACGCAGTTTCGCTTGAGTGCGCAGACGATTTTTGCCACCGGGAAAGAGTTTCGCGCTGCAGTTGCCCCCAGCGAACGTCCCGATGCACTGCTGTGGCGCGCTTGTCGAAGCGCTAGCCGGACGACATTAGATGATCTCGCGCAACGTCTCGAACCGGCTGCGGTGTGGGACGATCTAATCTTACCCGAAGCGCAAAAAATAATTTTGCGCCAAATCGGCGCCCAGGTGAAACACCGGCTGACGGTTTATCAAAAATGGGGCTTTGCCGATAAAGGCGCGCGCGGCCTTGGCATCAGCGCACTCTTTGCCGGCGAGAGCGGCACCGGCAAGACCATGGCAGCCGAAGTTTTGGCCAACGACCTTCATCTCGATCTTTACCGCATCGATCTGTCGGCGGTAGTGAGCAAATACATCGGTGAAACGGAGAAAAATCTCGGCAAAGTGTTCGACGCGGCCGAGGACAGCGGCGCGATGCTGCTTTTCGATGAGGCCGATGCGTTATTCGGCAAACGCAGCGAAGTGCGCGATAGCCACGACCGTTACGCCAATATCGAAGTGAGCTATCTGCTCCAGCGCATGGAAGCCTATCGCGGCCTGGCGATCCTAACCACCAATATGAAGTCTGCCCTCGACAGCGCATTTCAACGGCGCTTGCGTTTCGTCGTGCAGTTTCCCTTTCCCGATCAGCAAGGGCGCGAAGCGATCTGGCGAGCCATTTTTCCACCGGCCATGCCGATCGATGACATCGATTATGCGAAGCTCGCCAAGTTGAGCGTGGCAGGCGGCAACATCCGCAACATCGCGCTCCACGCCGCATTTCTTGCGGCCGACGACGGCGCGGCGATCGCCATGAGCCATCTGTTGCAAGCGGCGCATGGCGAAGCCGCCAAACGCGACCGAGCGATTTCGGAAGCGGAAACACGGGGATGGGTATGAAACAAGTGCGCGTCGACATCGAACGGTTGGTGCTCAAGGGATTCCGCTACGAAGACCGCCATGCCATCGCCGCCGCGCTGCAAGATGAATTGGCGCGGCTGTTGGCCACACCGGAGACGGCGGCACGATTAACCAACCTCGGACACGTGCCGCACTTGAGCGTCGATGCGTTTAGCGTCGAAGCGAATCCGAAACCGCGCCATATCGGCGCCGAGACGGGCCGCGCCATCGGTAAAGGATTGCTCAAATGAGTGGTACTCACGCCGAACAGACCGCAATGACCAAGCCGGCCCAGAGCGAGAGCGACTCTCGCGGATCCCTGCTTCAACGCAAATGCGCCTGCGGCGGCGCGGCGGGATTAACCGGCGCATGCGCTCAATGCGAAAGCAAAAAAATACTCGGTAAGCCATTACCAACCACGTTGCGTATCAATAAATCAGGTGACGAGTCCGAACAGAATGCGGATCGCGTGGCAAACCAAGTCATTGGAATGTCGGATTCTCAGGTCAGCAAGGAATCGCAAATTTTAGCGGAAACGCCGAGTGTTCAAGGCCGCTCGGTTGGAGCTAGCGCTACGTTAGAACAGGCGCCTTCCACTGTGCGCGACGCGCTGTCTTCGCCCGGCCAGCCGTTGGATGCCACGACTCGAAGTTTTTTCGAGCCACGCTTTGGCCATGACTTCGGCCACGTGCGCGTGCATGTCGATGATGCCGCTGATTCGGCCGCGGCTGCGATTCAAGCTCACGCGTTCACCGTTTCTTCGAATATTTTTTTGCGCCAGGGACGGTACGCCCCGCACACGAGCTCAGGTCAGCGATTGCTTGCCCATGAGCTGGTTCATACGGTGCAGCAAAACGACAGCGGTCCGCTGTTGCAAAAAGATGATGACGAAGCCGCGAAGAAAAAACTTGCCGCCGAGCGAGTGCGGGCACGCCAGCGCCTCGAAACTTGGGCGCAAGGAAAAAAGCCCGCCCCTTCGACCGATCCAGGGAACAAGGATTTCGCCTTTACGGCGCAAGAACTGGCCTACGAGATCACCCACAAACCAGCTCCAGACACGACCGAGCTGATCGACAAGCCGGCGGACAAAACCAAGCAAAAGGCGTGGGAGATCGCATTCCGAGACGCCTATCACCTGGCACTGATGATTCTCGAATCGACCAAGGCGGACCAGCGCGAAGCTCGCGCCGGGCTGATCGCGTCTGATCTTGCCGCGGCCGGTTTCATCACGGAAGCGCTCGACCTAGCCGGTAAGCTCCCCGACGAGAACAAGAAGTTCATCTACGACACCGTCACTCAGACACCGAAAAACGCCAGCGCCGAGCAGATCAAACTCGTGTCAACCTTCTTCGCTGGACGCGAAGCGACTCCAGGTGATCATCCGCTTCTGGACAAGCTGACGGATCGTTCCGGCGATTACGCGCGGTTACTGGGCAAGAGCAAGCTGATCGCCGCGCTGGAGCCGACGCTAGCCAAATACAAAAAAGATGCCGATTACCTCGAGGGGTTGGCGGAAATCCTGGTGTTCGAGCCGGGCTCACGGGTCGCAATCTCCGACTGGCTGTGGACTACCGACAAGGCTTACCTATTCGAAATTCTCAGCAGCGACTACTTCGTCGAGCCTGGCTACGGCGGCAAACAGTTCGCAGATGCGGCCGGCCAAGCGCGCGCGTTAACCATGGCCGCGGATATGCCGTGGGTCTACAGCTACAAACAGAAATATTACACCGACTTCCTCGTCAACCTCGGCAAAAAACACAAAATCGAAATCGCCGCGCCCTCCAGCCTGAAATTTAATGATCTAAAAAAATGGCTCGACGCCGAGACCGAAGATATCGGCGCAGCGCTCGCCGCCGAATTCCCAAATTCTCCCGAGAAAATCACCGATGCCTACGAGAACATCGCCGACATTTATTTCTTTCACGTCGACCGTGGCGACGTCACGCCCGATTTGGCCGGCAAACTCGGCCACTTGCCTGCTGCCGAGCCCGCACTGATGCGTCTCAAATCCGACTGCGACGTGCTCGCCACCTACGCCACTCGCCTGCTGCGAAGCGCTGGTTTCACACCCGTCGGCTACATGGCGATCATGCCCACCAAAGGCGTTGGCCACGCGGTGGCGTTGTTGAAGAAAGCTCCACCGGCTGAGCCGGCAGCGGCAGGGGAAACGCCGAAACAGCCGCCCGAGCGTTATTACATCGTCAACAACAAGCAAGTCACTGCCAATGATGCCGCGACCAAAGAAAAAGCCATCAAGGCAATGCGCGACGATGCGCTAAAAATTTACGATCCAGTCCCGGACGCCTACAAGGTCTGCTATGACGACGCGGCGACGAACGGTGCGATGACACAAGCGGTGTGGACGCTGGCGGAAAGCACCCGTCGCAAAGATTTGGAGCCGGCGACGAATCCGTAAGGACGATAGCTATGAGCGATCACCGAACCTCATTGCCAAAGCGAAACGATCAGGCCGAAAGTAAGAACCAGGCCAGCCATTCTGGTCAGCGCGCGAGCAAAGCTGTGGCGCCATGGTTTCAAGCTTTGCAAGCAGCAAAGCCACAGACGGCGCCTGCCGCTGTAAACCAAGTACTGCAGTCGCCGGGAGAAGCGCTCGATGAGAAATCTCGCGAGGTCTTCGAGCCGCGCTTCGGCCACGATTTTGCGCGCGTGCGGATTCACACCGACCAACGCGCGGCCCAATCGGCCGATGCGCTTCACGCCGACGCTTACACCGCGGGCCGTGACATCGTTTTCGGCGCCGGCCGCTATCAACCGCACAGCGAGCGCGGCCGAACTTTACTCGCCCACGAGCTGGCGCACGTGGCGCAGCACGCCGAGTGGACGCGACCGAGCGGCGGTTTTCAATTGAGCCGGCCTGAATCAGCTCCCGAACGCGCGGCGGAAATGAGCGCGCAGCGGATCGCCGCAGGACTCGCCCCGTCACAAGCAGCCGTCGCTCATCCCGGCGTGATTTATCGCACGATCAAAGACGATCTGCGCGAAGCGATCGCCGGTTGGGGCACCGACGAAGAAGCGATCTACACGCGGCTTGCGAACGCCGACGCGGATGAAAAAACCGCCGTGCTCTCCGATCCGGTTTTGATGGACGACCTTTACGACGATCTCAGCCGCAGCGAGTGGGGCAAAGTCCTGGGGTTGCTCGGCGCCAGCGGGGAGTCGCGAGTGCACGCCGCCTCTGAAGGTTGGGGCACCGACGAAGAGGCCATCTATGACGCTCTACGCGCGAGCAGCGTGCCCGATCTCAAAAGACAGATTCAAGGCAGCACGATGCTGCTGCAACTTCGCGACGAACTCTCTGACGATGAGTTGGGCCAGGCATTAGCCATCATCGCCGAAAAATTTTACCGCGAGGGAGTGAACGCAAGTGCCGACACCTATCATACATTGATGCTGTTCCCAGGCCTCGTCAACGAGGCCTGCAACCATTTTGCCAAGCTCGGTATCGACATCGTGGCTAACGTAATCGGTAGTCTACCGCGCGGACATCAAATGCCTGCCACTGTCGTTGCCGATGCCAACACGCAAATTGAAAACGACAATCGAATCGCACGCGTGCAAGCCGCCTTCGAAGCGCGTTGGAATCTCAACCTGACCACCCGCGCCGGCGCGGGTGGCAAGGTGCCGAGTTGGAACGTTGACTTGATTCGGAAGGTGCATCGCGCCTTGCAGATGGTGCCGGCCGGTCACGTGGTGCGCGCCGCGCAAGATATCGCCGGCATTAGCACCGGTGAAGTCGCGGCATTCCAGCTCGACGCGTTAAAGGCGGAGCAAGGCTCTTGGAGCGCGTCCACGGGAACGATCCGCGTCGGCACCGAGTTCGGCAACGTCGCCGGCCTGACGCGCCATGAAGTCGGCCATGCCATCGATGACTATTTGGGGGCGAAGACCGAAGCCTTCAAAAAAGATGCGATCAATGGATGGGATTGGAGCAACTCGTCTGTGCTGTGGGAGCTCACGATGCCTAACCCATGGAAACGCAGCGATGGCACTCAAGTTCCGGTCGCCGATCAAATTGCGATCAACACTTTGCTCGACACCTACGTCGCGGGCGATGGCAGCGGCGGGCTGCGCGCCGGCGCTGCTCCCGGACACGCGATTCGCACCTACTGGAATGACAACGTGCCGATGATCGAAGCCGCCAAGAGTCTGGCCGGCAAGAAGGACAAGGTATGGAACGATCTTGGCAGCGTTAAAAAGCTGGGCGGGCGCTATTACAGTTGGAGCGCTTACTACCACGAATTCTACGTCTACAACGCCATCGTGCAGGACAAGCGACTGACCAATTACTCGCTCTTCGGCCATCCGGAATTCTTCGCGGAAATGTATGAAGCCTACTACGAAGAAGGTCCCGGTCCCAAGCGCGGCGAAAAACTAAAAGGAGTGCCAAGTTGGAAGCAGTTCTTCGACACGACGGTTCATTCAACCGTTTAACGGACTTCGGTCGTCTGGGCATTCTCACCGATGTAGTGACGGCTTTGGCACCGGCCGCTGTATCGGAGATTGACGACGTCGCTCGCTGCATTTTTCCGGAATTTGATTCCTACGGCGAGCTGATCGCCGCAACCGATTCGCCCGTGGTTGGACTACTCGTCCGCGGCGAAGGCCAGAACTTCACCCAGCGCGTGAGCGAGTTGATGAAGTCGTGGCACATGACCGAGGAGGCCAAGCGGTTTCAGCTCACATTGGCCGAAGCGTTCGACCATAAGCGCGCTTTCTTGAAGCTCGAATGGTGCGTTCTCGGTGACCGGATCGAGCGCCAGATTGCGGTCTATTATCGGCGCCGCCCTTACGTTCATGATGCGCTGAAAATCCTCGCCGGCTTCGCCGGCCGCTGTTTGCCGCTTGGCGAATTTCGCGAGCTCGGCGCGTTACTGGGCAAAGACACGGTCCACTTTGTCGCGTTTACGGCGCGGCCGGATCGGCCGCTCTGGTACAAGTTTTATTTTTCGCAATATCTGACGCAAGACTCGTTTCAAGCCGTCGAAGCTCGCTTGCGGCGCGCGGTCGAACGCTTTGCTGCGGCGCCGACCGCGCTGCCGAGATGGCTGGCTTATCACGACCGATTGGCGCCGCGCTATCGCGCCGAGACCGTATTTGTTTCTCTCGCCCTTTGCGAGGACGGCAGCGACGGTTCGCTCAAGATCGATTACCCGGATGTTGCGCCGATGGTGGCGGCTGGACTGCTCGACGGCGCCGCAGCGGCGCAAACGCAGGAACGCCTGCGCTGGCTCTGTGATGCAGCCGGTCGCGAAACGCTTTCCTATCTCGGCGTGCGCATCGGCGCCGCCGATCATTTGATCCTGAAAGGCTACGCGGATTTTTTATGAGCCGTTGCGAGATCCAAGAGGTCATCTGTCCGGTTTGCGGCGCGGCGCAAGTCGAGAAAGTTTTCGTCAGCGTCAACGGCGCGCGCATCAAGGCGGCTGCGGATCGCATCATCGACGGCAGTTGGGGCGAGTTGTCCTGTCTTAAGTGCGGCGCGCGTTACCGGCGCGACACGCCGCTGCTGTTTACCGACCTGCCGGGCGGCGTTTGGATCGTTCAGTACGATCCCTCGGAGCGCCGCCGCTTCGTCGTACTGGAAGATGAAGCCAACGGAATTTTCGAGCTAGAGTTTATCCAACGGCCGCCCGCCGCCATTCGCCAGCAAGCGTTAACCGTCGAGCGGCGCATCTGCTTTGGCCGCCGGCAACTGGCGGAAAAGCTGCTGGCGCGGCGCGAAGGTATCGATGATCGTGGACTCGAATGTCTGAAACTCGTGCTCCTGCGCGATTACCTGCGCGAGCTTTTTCACGTTGGTCCGACGGAATTTTTCTTGCGGCGAGCCGATCACGAGAATCTCAGCATGGTCGCCATGACGATCGTCGAGCCGCGGCCGGTTCTCGACGTGACTGTGACACGGCAGAAGCTGCAAGAGATTGCCGAGGATCCGGTGAGTTTTCGAGTGCCGTTCCCGGAGCTGTTTAACAAACTTTATGTCAATGCGTCGCGCTACGTCATCGATAGCGCCGACACGCTAAGCGCAGCAGCGCCTATATGAAACTTGACGACATGGCCGAATCTGGAAGTGAGAGATTTTCATGACGACGTTTCCCAACTCGCCGAAACTGATCAAAGGCGGCATCGTGTTGATCGACCCGCAGTCGGCGCAGGTTCTACGCATCATCTCGCTGCAATACAATCCCGAGTCGTTGAGCCGTACTTTGCAAGTCCAGGGAACCGGCGAGGGCGGCGATCGTTCGGAAGCGTTGCGTTTGAAAGGTCCGGCGGTGGAGACGATCAAGCTCGACGCCGAGATCGACGCCACCGATCAATTGGAATTTCCCGAGCAGAATCAGAATGCCGTCGAGCACGGCATCCAGCCGCAACTGGCGCTGTTGGAATCCTTGGTTCAGCCGAGCAGCGGTCAACTGAACAGTAATAATCAACTCGCCCAATCCGGCATTTTGGAAATCGCCCCGCTGGAAGCGGCGCTGGCGCTTTTTGTTTGGAGCAAGCAGCGCATCGTTCCCGTGCGCGTTACCGATTTCAGCATCACCGAAGAAGCGTTCGATCCGGCGCTCAATCCGACCCGCGCCAAAGTGAGTCTCGGCATGCGCGTGTTGAGCGTCGACGATCTCGGCTTCCAACATAAAGGCGGCAGCCTGTTCATCAGTTACCTGCAAAACAAAGAACAGTTGGCGGCGAAAGTCGCCAGCGGCAGCTTCGCCACGCTCGGCATCGGAGGCATCCCATGAGCGATCCGCAAAAACAGCTCGAAATGATTTTAGCCCAGGGCGCCGGCAACGTGCCGCGCTTCGCCGTCAACAGCCGCTATTACGCGACGGCGACGGTGACGTTGTTAACGGCCGACGGCCGGATGATCCCGTACTTGAAACGGCGCTTCGCGCCGGCGCCGGAGCAGCTCGCTCCGGTGAGCGAACATAGCGTGGTTTCCGGCGACCGGCTCGATAATCTCGCCTCGACGCATTTCGGCGATGCCGAACTCTATTGGCGGCTTTGCGATGCCAACGGCGCCATGCGTCCCGACGAGCTGACCGAAACCATCGGTCGCCGGCTGCGCATCACTCTGCCCGCGGGCGTGCCGGGAGTTACGGATGGCTGACGGCATCCAACTTACCGTGATGATCGGTCCGGGACTGCCGTTGCCGGTGCCGCGCAGCGTGCTCGACGCCATCGAGAGTGTGCAGGTCACCAGCGGCACGGATCGCGCCGGCTTTCAAATAGCGTTCACCACCGGCAAGTCGGCGCCGTTGCTGACCACCCTGTTGCCGGCCGGCTATTTGGATCCCATCGTCACGCGCGTGGTCATCATGGTCACGCTGCATGGGTTGCCCAACGTTTTAATGGATGGCGTCATTACCCAGCAGGAAGTGTCGCCCGCCAACGAGCCGGGCAAGTCGAAGGTCACGGTGACCGGCGAAGATCTCAGTGTGCTGATGGATTTGGTCGAGCTGCCCAAACCGCTTCCCGCGATACCCGACAACGTCAAGATCACCGCCGTGCTCGCGCCCTATCTCGCGTTAGGCATCGTGCCGCTGGTGATTCCACCGATTATCTCTGTGATCGATATTCCGACCACCAAGATCAAGAGTCAGCCGCTGATGACCGACCGTGCCTTCATTCAACGGCTGGCGCAGCAGTGCGGCTACGTCTTTTACGTCGAACCGGGGCCGTTGCCGATGCAAAGCATCGCCTACTTCGGACCCGATATTCGCCTTCCCGTGCCCCAGCCGGCGCTCAACGTCAACATGGACGCGCATACCAACGTCGAGTCGTTGAGCTTCAGCCTCGACGGCATGGCCAAGAAGGTACGCATCTACACGGTGATGGACCCGATCACCAAGAAAATTCCAATTCCCATCCCGGTGCCGAATATCAATGCCTTCAAGCCGCCGCTGGGCGCGCGCCCGACGGCGCCGGCGAAAATCGAGTTTGCCAAGGACGTCGCCAAAGAACGGCCCGACGAAGCGGCCAAAGGCATTTTGGGTTTTCTGATGAACAATTCGGACGCGATCACGGCATCGGGGAGCTTGGACGTGCTGCGCTACGGCCATGTGCTGCGTTCACGCATGCTCGCCGGCGTGCGCGGCGCGGGGATCGCTTACGACGGCCTGTATTACGTCAACAGCGTCACCCACAACATCAAGCGCGGCGAGTACAAGCAGAGCTTTCAACTGTCGCGCGACGGTCTGATCTCCAACACACCACGGGTGATGACATGAGCGAAGATAAAAAATACTGGGGCAAATACCGCGGCACCGTGCTCAACAACGTCGACCCGGAACGGCGCGGCCGCTTGATGTTGATCGTGCCCGATGTCTTGTCGCTCTTGCCGACGACTTGGGCCGAGCCTTGCGTGGCGCTGGCCGGGCCCACCGGGCCGCCCATGGGTGTTTATATGGTGCCGCCCATCGGCGCTGGAGTTTGGGTCGAGTTCGAGCATGGCGATCCCGACTACCCGATTTGGGTCGGCTGCCGCTGGGGCGCGCAGTCCGATATTCCTCTCGTCGCGCAACTGGGCAATCCGGCCGATCCGAATATTGTCATTCAGTCTCTATTGCAGAACGCCATCATCATCAGCGACATGGCGCCGGCGGTGCCGCCGCCGGTGCTGCCGCCGCCGGCGCCGGTTACCGGAGGCATCACGCTACGAAGCACCACCGGCGCATCCATCGTGGTTAATGACGCCGGAGTTTTCATCTCCAACGGCAAAGGCGCGACGATCATGATGGTCGGGCCGACCATCACGATCAACAACGGCGCGCTGACGATTATTTAGAGGAATACGCCTCATGCCCGGACCTTTGCTTCATCTCGGCGCGGTTATCACCTGTGCGCACCTCGGTCAGGCGACGCCGACAGCGCCGAATCCGCGCGTGCTGGTAAGCGGCCAACCGGTGGTGCCGCTGAACAGCGTCTATGCCATCGCCGGTTGCACCTTGCCGCCACCGCCGGGCGCCAACGGGCCGTGCGTGACCGCGCAGTACGTGACCTCGGCGACCCGCGTGCTCAGTAACGGCGTGCCGCTCTTGTTGCTCGACAGCCAAGCGATCTGCGCGCCGACGGGCACGCCGCTGATCCCGGCGGTGACGCAAATTAGAGTGACGGGGATGTAAACCATGGCCAATCTAGATTTTCCATTTCACTACGATGAGCGCGGCCGCAGCGCGTCCACCGACGACGCCGATCACATCCGCGATCTGATCTATCAAGTGCTGCTCACCAGTCCCGGTGAAAGAGTCATGCGGCCGAGCTTTGGCAGCGGTCTGTTGCAGTTGGTCTTTGCGCCCAACAGCGTCGAGCTCGCCGCCACCACGCAAATGTTGGCGCAGGCTGCCCTGCAGCAGTGGCTCGGCGACCTGATCATCGTTGAATCCCTCGACGTGCGCGCCGAAGAAGCTATCTTTGAGATCACGGTGAAATACATCGTGCGCCGAAGCGGCGCGCGCGAGACTCAGACTTTCGTGCACGGAGCGCCGGCATGATTTATTCTTGCTGCGATGAGCTGCGTCGCACCGTGGTGCGCCAGGCTGCCGACTGGAACGGCATCGACTTCCTCGAAGTCATCGACCGCGCCGCCGCCAACCCGGCCGATCGGCAGCGCTTTCTCACCGTGCATTTTGTCAAAGCCCTCGGCGCGCTGGTGTTAGCGCCGAAAAATATCCTGATCGAGGGCGGCGAGCGGATACAGAATATCAAAGTACTCGGCACCAGCGCCGGCAGCGGCGCCAGCGCTCATGTGTTGACCGTCGAGGTCGACCGTCCCGGCGATTTTTCTTTTTATCGATTGCGGCTGGTCAAGGACACGCTTGACGACGACGTGCCCGACACCGTCGATCCCCAGCTCGCCGCCGTCGAATTTTCCTTCAAAGTCGAATGCCCCAGTCCATTCGACTGCGCACCGCGTCATCTTTGTCCCGCCGAGCCGGAGCCTCGGCCCGAGATCGATTATCTGGCCAAGGACTACGCCAGCTTTCGCCGCCTGATGCTCGATCGTATGGCGGCGTTGATGCCGGCGTGGAGAGAACGCAACCCAGCCGATCTCGGCGTTGCCCTGGTGGAAGCGCTCGCCTACAGCGCCGACTTGCTGAGCTATCAGCAGGACGCGGTCGCCACCGAGGCCTATCTCGGCACGGCGCGCCAGCGCATTTCGATTCGCCGCCATGCGCGCTTGATGGATTATTTTATGAGCGAGGGCGCCAATGCGCGGACTTGGATATTTTTCCGTGTCAGCCAAGACGCGGTCAGCCCAGTTGCAGGCGCGCCGGTGATCGCCAAGGGAATGAAATTTTTCACGCGCATTGCCGGCCAGTCGACGCTAATCGCCGACGACCCGCGCGTCTACGACCGAGCCGAAATCGGTTTTGAATCGATGGAAGACGTCGACAAACTTTTCGTCGATCACAACGAGCTGCATTTTTACAACTGGAGCGATCAGCGTTGTTGCCTGCCCAAAGGCGCCACCCGCGCAACGCTTGACGGCCACCATGCCAATCTCACGCCGGGAACCATCCTATTATTTGAAGAAGTGCTCGGCCCTGAAACCGGCAGCGCCGCCGACGCCGATCCGACCCGCCGCCACGTCGTCAGACTTGCGACGGTGCTGTTTACCGCGCCGGACAATTCTGCTTTGACCGACCCGGTCACCGGCGCGGCGATTACCGAGATTAGTTGGAGCGCCGAGGATAGCTTGCCGTTGCCATTTTGTCTCTCGGCGAAAACCAAAACCGGCTACAAAGCGCAGGTGAGCGTAGCACGCGGCAATCTCGTGCTGGCCGACCACGGACTGACGCGCCGCAACGAAGCACTTGGCAGCGTGCCGGAGCCTTACTTGTTTAAACTGCCGGCGCCTGATGGCGATCGCTGCACCGCGGAAAAACCTCAACCGATTTTTCCGCGCTTTCGTCCCCGGCTTGAAAAAGCGCCCTTGACTCATGCCGCGCCGCCCTATGATCACACTCATTCGGCGCGCGCCGCCATGCAGTGGTCTCAGCGCGATGTCCAACCCTCGATCACGCTCACCAGCACGCTTGCCAGCACGACGGCAACATGGCGCGCGCGCCGCGATCTGCTCAACAGCAGCGCGGCGGCAGAAGAGTTTGTCGCCGAGATCGACAACGACGGCGGCGTCAGGCTGCGCTTCGGTGACGATCGTCAAGGCAAGCGTCCCGAACCCGACACGGCTTTCTCGGCGACGTATCGTGTCGGCAACGGTAAGACCGGCAACATTGGCGCGGATAGCTTGGTTCATATCGCAGCCAACATTGCGCAGATTGTTTCATTGCGTAATCCACTGCCGGCGCGCGGCGGGCGGGACCCGGAATCCCTCGAAGACGTGCGCCAACGCGCGCCGGTGGCTTATCGAGTGTTGGAACGTGCCGTGACGGAGGCCGATTATGCCGAAGTGACCGAGCGCCACACCGAAGTCCAGCGCGCCGCGGCGACCTTTCGTTGGACCGGCAGCTGGCACACGGTATTTCTCACCGTCGATCGCCACGCCGGCCTGGCGGTCAGCGACGAATTTGAATCCGGCATGCGCGCCCACGTCGAGCGTTATCGCATGGCCGGCCACGATCTCGAAGTCGACGGTCCCCAGTTCGTCGCCCTGGAAATCGATCTGTTCTTGTGTGTCGCGGCGGATCATTTTCGCAGCGACGTGGAGCGCGAGGTGTTAGAGGCGCTCAGCAACCGCGAGCTCGCCGACGACCGGCGCGGCCTGTTTCATCCGGACAATTTCACCTTCGATCAACCGGTCTATCTGAGCGCGATTTACGCCGCGGCGCATCAGGTCGCCGGCGTCGAGTCGGTGGAAGTGCGCAAGTTCCAGCGCTTGGGTTTTCCCAGCAACGCGGCGCTGGCGAGCGGCCGTCTCGATATCGGCCGCCTGGAAATCGCGCGCTTGGATAACGATCGAAATTTTGCCGAGCACGGCGTGCTGACGATCTCGCTTGGGGGCGGCAAATGAGTCCATTCACGCACATCGATTTAAATGATTGCGCCTGTTGCGCCGGCGTCGCTGTGCAAACGCCACTAGCGCTCAGCAGCCGGCCAGGACTGGCCGCCCTCGCCTATCGGGTCGGAACCCATGCGACGTTTAAACGCAGCATGCTGGCGCGGCTTTCGGACACGCGGTGGCCGGCGCTGGGTCAGCTTCGAAGCCGCGAGCCGGACGATTTTACCGTCGCCTTGCTCGACGCCTGGGCGGTGGTTGGCGACGTGCTGAGCTTCTATCAAGAACGCATCGCCAACGAGTCCTATTTGCGCACGGCGAACGAGCGCTTGTCGATCCTCGAACAGGCGCGCCTGATCGGTTATCAACTGGCGCCCGGCCTGGCGGCCAGCACCCATCTTGCGTTTACCCTGGAGGATTCTCCCGGTGCGCCGCAACTGGCGGCGCGGTCATTGACTCTTGCCATCGGCACCAAGGCGCAAAGCGTACCGGGACCGGATGAAGAAGCGCAAACTTTTGAAACCAGCGAAGAAATCACCGCGCGCCACCAATGGAACGCCATCGCCGCGCAGCTGACCGAAGCGCAAGCTTTAGCCTGGAACAGCACCGAGGCGTGGCTTGAAGGAGCGGGCCTGAATTTAAACATCGGCGATTCGTTGCTGATCATCGCCGCCGCAGGCGCCATTAAGCAGGCCTCGCTTCGGCGCGTCAGCAAAATTGAGCCCGACGCCGACGCCAATCGTACGAAAGTGAATCTGGTGGCGATTTCATCGGCAGCGGTCACCGTGACCGCCGATAAGCCCGGCGTTTGGGTGATGCGCACGTCGGCGTCGCCTTTCGGTCACAACGCGCCGAAGAAGCCGGATTACAAAGACGGCATATTCCTGAATAGTTTTACCGAGTGGGCGCTGCACGATGAACCTGTCGGCAAAATCACTTTGAGCGCGCGCCACGAGAAAATTCTCGCCGGCAGTTGGCTGGTGATCGAACAGGACAATGCCGCCGGCACGTCTCGGCAGTGGATCTTTTCCAAGGTGGACAGCGTCAGCCATCTCTCGCTCGCCAAGTACGGCATCGCAGGCAACGGCACGCGCCTGAGCTTAAGCACGCCATGGGTGAAGCATGACGGCGCCGATCTCGCGCTGCTGCGCGGCATGACGATCGCAGCGCAGAGCGAAGAACTGGCGATCGCCAAGCGTCCGCTCACCTACCCCGTCTACGGCACCGAGCTGGCGCTCGATGTGCGCGTTGAAGGGCTCGTCGCCGGGCGGCCCATCGCGGTAACCGGCAAGCGCCAGCGGCTGCGCATCAGCGAAAAGGCGCTCAATCCCGTTTTAATTCTCAGCGCCGGCGGTTCGCGCCTGCTGGAGGCCGACGATGTTCTCACCATCGCCAAGCCGCCGGAAAAAATGATCGGCGGCGTAGCGCACGCGCTGACGCCGGCGGAGTTTGACGCGGTATTGAACGACAGCCCGGCGCCGTTGTTGCGCTTTGAGTTAATTGACCGCGACGGCGTGGCCGGCACGATCAATTTATTACCCATCGCATTCAACCTCGAACCGGCCGGCGCCAACGACGACAGCGTCAGCGAGATCGCATTCATCGACGATGAACCGACGACCGCCGTGACCGATGACCGCGACCGCACGACGATTCAGTTGGCCGAGCCGTTGGCTTACGTTTACGAGCGCGCCACGGTGCGGCTCAACGCCAACGTCGCCGCCGCGACCCACGGTGAAAGCGTCAAGGAAGTTCTCGGCAGCGGCGACGCGACAATCCCTTTTCAAAGATTCACGCTGCGCCAGCCGCCGCTCACCTATGTCAGCGCGGACACGCCGAGCGGTTCGGCGTCGACGCTCAAAATTTACGTCAACGATGTGCTATGGCATGAGGCGCCGTTTTTCTACGGGCGCGGCGCCGACGAGCATCTCTACGTGGCGCGGCGCGACGATGACGGCAAAACCACGATTCAATTCGGCGACGGTATCAGCGGCGCGCGCCTGCCCACCGGACAAAACAACGTCCGCGCCGAATACCGCAAGGGCAGCGGCAGCGCCGGTCTCGTCGACGCTCAACAGATCAGCCAGCTAGTGTCGCGTCCCCTGGGATTGAAAGAAGTCGTCAACCCGGAAGCCTCACAAGGGGCCGAGGACGCCGAATCGCGCGACGACGCGCGCAAAAACGCGCCGCTCACGGTGTTGACTCTCGATCGTGCCGTATCGCTGCAAGATTATGAAGACTTCACGCGCACCTTCGCCGGCGTCGCCAAGGCGCAAGCGGTGTGGGTCTGGGACGGCCGCAAGCGCGTGGTGTTCATCACCGTCGCCGGTCCCGACGGCGCCGATCTCGACGAACAAGGCGCCGTCATCACCCAGCTCAAAGACGCGCTCAGAACCTACGGCGATCCTTACGTCGCCTTTGCGATTAAGAATTTTCGCAAGGTGTTGTTTCAAGCCCACGGCAAGGTGACGATCGATTCCGATCATGTCCTGGCCACGGTGATGGGCGCGGTTAACGCCGCGTTGCGCAGCGCTTATGCGTTCGAGGTGCGGCAGTTCGGCCAGCCGGTGGCGTTGAGCGAAGTGATCGCCGTCATTCAATCCGTTGCCGGTGTCATCGCCGTCGATATCGACAATTTTTACCGCAACGATGACACCGAACCGCCGTCGCAGGCTCGTCTCATCGCCAAGCAGCCGGCCATGGGCGCCGACGGCTTGGTGGAGAGCGCCGAGCTTTTGCTGCTCGATGAAAGTTCGCTTAACCAATTGAGTGGAGTCCAATGAATCCCGAAGCGGAAAAACTTTACCATCTATTGCCGGCGCTCTATCGGATTCGCGATGCTCAACAGGGCGACCCGCTGCGCGCGTTATGCGCCGTGATCGCCGAAGAGATCGCGGTGCTGCGCGAAAATATCGACCAGCTGTACGACGACCAGTTCATCGAGACCTGCGCCCAATGGGTGGCGCCGTATATCGGCGATCTGATCGGCTATCGGCCGATTCATGGCGTCACCGAGCGCACCGTCAGCGCTCGCGCCGAAGTCGCCAACACGATCGCCTATCGGCGCCGCAAAGGCACCGCGACCATGCTCGAGCAATTGGCGCGCGATGTCACCGGCTGGAACGCCCGCGCGGTGGAATTTTTCCAGTGGCTCGGAACCTGCCAGCACATGAACCATATCCGCTTGGCGCACGCCGGCACACCCGATTTGCGCCGATGGCATGCACTGGAAAACCTCGGCACCGCCTTCGACACGATGGCTCATTCGGTCGACACGCGGCGTATCGAAAGTCAGAAAGGCCGTCACAATATTCCCAACGTCGGACTGTTTCTCTGGCGCCTCGATGCCTTTTCGCTCAGCCGTTCGCCGGCGTTTCGCATCGACGCCGAACGTTTCATGTTCAGCCCCTTGGGCAATGATCTGCAACTGTTCACTCGTCCGGAAAGTGAAACCGACATCAGCCATCTCGCCGAGCCGATCAATGTGCCGGCGCCGATCAGCCGGCGCGTGCTGCAGAGCCAGCTCAAACGTTATTACGGCCGGCAGTTGAGCTTGTTTATCGAAGCCGACGGCGTCGATACCGGCGTGGATAATATTCGCATCTGTAATCTTGCCGATCATGGGGCGAGCTGGGCCCATTTGCCGGTGACCAAGATTTCTCTCGATCCGGTGCTCGGCCGCATCGCCTTCCCGCCCGGCGCGCCGCCGCAGAATTTACGCGTAACTTTTCAATACGGTTTCAGCATGGCGCTCGGCGGCGGCGAATACGAGCGCGCCGACAGTTTTGCCATCGCCGGTCCGGCCAACGTGACGGTGGCTGACGGCGGCAATCTTCAGAGCGCGTTTAACTCGGTGGCCAACGGCGGCGTGGTCGAAATCGCCAGCAGCGGCCGCTACGAAACGACGCCGACGCTAACGGCTAATGCCGCAGCCAATATCGAAATCCGCGCCGTCAATGAACGGCGGCCAACCTGGGTATTGAGCGGCGACCTCAACGTCGTGCTCAACCCGAGCGCGGAGTTGACCCTCAACGGTTTGCTGATCAGCGGCGGCGTTCTGCGTGTTGCACCCGGCAGCGGTTCGGGACCGCGGCTGCTGCGCTTGCGCCATTGCACGCTCGTGCCGGGTCTGGCGCTCACGCGCGCCGGTGCACCGGTATCGCCGGATCAGCCGGCACTGATCATCGCCGCGCCTGACACCGTGGTTGAAATCGATCATTGCATCGTCGGCGCGATCCGCGCGGATGGCTCAGCTCAATTCAAAATCAACAATTCTCTCATCGATGCGACGGCGCCGACACGGATAGCCTTTTCCCATGCTGATGAAATCTCTCCCGGCGGAAAACTGGCCATCACCAACTCCACGGTGATCGGCAGAGTCCATTCGGCGCGCATGGATTTAGCATCCAACGTGATTTTCCACGCGTCCCGCTCGCCGGGCGATGGTTGGAGCCAAGCGGTGATTTCAGATCAGAACCAACAGGGCTGCGTGCGCTTTTCCATCCTGCCGCTGGATTCGATTGTGCCGCGCCGCTATCGCTGCCAGCCGGATCTCGCCGTCAACTATGCGATCGCGGCGGCGGACAAGCCCAAGGGAAGTCTTAGCCCAGCGGCGCAATTGGCGATGACCGTAGCGGTGCAAGCGCGCGTCAGGCCGGCCTTCACCAGTCTTCGCTACGGTCAACCCGGCTACGGCCAATTGGCTTCCTTCGCGCCCAAAGAAATTTCCACCGGCGCCGATGACGAGTCGGAGATGGGCGCATTTCACGATTTGTTCGCGCCTCAACGGCAAACCAATTTGCAGATCCGTCTGGACGAATATCTGCGCTTTGGACTTGAGGCGGGAATGTTCTATGCGACGTAGCGGCAAGGTTGGAGTAATGAAAGGGCCGGATCAGCACCCTACTATTCCAACACGACAATCCTTAGCCGCTGCGCTGCGTTGCTAACATCGGGAAGGAGATGATCTCATGAGTGGTGACTATAGCCGTAAGCGATTCAATCCGGAAAAGCATTACCAAGGCGTACTCAAACAACAGGGAAGAGTCGACCTCGATGCCGAGTGGAACGAGTACGTCGATCTCTTGGACCGCCGCTGGCGCGCGGAGACCATCGACGTCGTCGGCCGCTGCGGCGTGCCGCGCGAAACTCCCGATGGGTTCAAGATGCAACTTTCCGCTGGCCAATTAACCATCGGCCAGGGACGCATCTACGTCGACGGCTATCTCGCCGAAAATCACGGCGCCAATCGCGCGTTCAACCCGACACTCGAGGAAAAATACGGCACCGCGCCGCTGGCGATCGCCGCCCAGCCCTACGGCGCCGGGCCGGTGAGCGCGCCTAGCACCGTCCGTTCGCTGGTCTATGTGGATGTCTGGCGCCGCGAGGTCGGCCACCTGCAGGAGCCCGGATTGATCGAGCCGGCGGTCAACGTCGATACCACGACGCGCCAGCAAACTGCCTGGCAAGTGAAGCTGCTCAGCAACATTGCCAGCAACGTCACCTGTCAGACGCCGCTCACCGAAGTCGGCAATTGGCCGAGCGGCAATTTGCCTTCGGCGGCGCGCCTGACCACCGCCACCGTGGCAGTGACAAGCGAACCCGATCCCTGCCTGGTGCCGCCCAGCGGCGGCTATCGCGGTTTGGAAAATCATCTCTATCGAGTTGAAGTGCACAGCGTCAGCGGCGCCACGGTGCGGCTCAAGTGGTCGCGTGAGAACGCCAACGTCGCCGGCCAGATCATCGAAATTCTGCCGGGACGAACCGGTTTGAAGGTCGAGAGCCTTGGCCGCGATGACGTGCTGCGTTTCAAGACCGGCGATTGGGTCGAAATCACCAGCGACCTGCGGGAATTTGGCGGACTGCCGGGCGAGATGCGCAAAGTGACTGTTGACGATTCGAATCAGACTTTGACGTTCACGCCGGCGCTGCCGGCCACGGAATTTCCCCAAGGCGCGGCGCATTGCGGAAAATCATTTGCGCGTGATTCGTTGGGATCAGTCGGCCATCGTGCGCCGGCCGGATGGCTCGACGTCTGGTGAATTTGGATCTCAGCACCGATGGCTTGATTCCGCTGACCGCCGCCGATCCGACTTTTATCCTGGAGCATGGCATTCAGGTGACTCTCAACACCGTGGCCGGCGGCGCGGCGCACAGCGGCGACTACTGGTGTTTTGCCGCGCGCACCGCCGATGCCGATATCGAAAAGCTCGATCAAGCCGCTCCCGCCGGCATCCATCATCACTTTTGCAAACTCGCGATCATCGAAACCAACGGGACGATTACCGACTGCCGGCCGATATTTCCACCGCTCACCGAGCTCATCAGTTTGTTTTACCTCAGCGGCGACGGCCAAGAGGCGCTGCCCGGGCAGACGCTAGCAAAGCCGATTCAAGTCGGCGTGGCCAATGGCAAATGGCCGGTGATCGGCGCGCGGGTGAATTTTCACATCACCGGAGGCAATGGCAATTTAGCTGCGGGAACTTCGAATGGCAGCGACATCACCATTGTCACCGATAATTTAGGCGTCGCTTCTTGCAACTGGACTTTGGATCAGAGCAACCCAAGCCAGCAGGTCGAAGCGCGATTGGCGGACGGCTCGCATCTGCCGGTGCGCTTTAACGCAGCATTGGCCCAGGCCGGCGGCATCGAGCCGGGGATTCACGTCAAAGGCATCAACGTTGCGAACGCTCCACTACTCAACGATACCAATGTCACCGTGACCCAATTGGCCAACGGCATCCGCGTCGACTGCGACGGCGATCTATTTCAGGGCAGCGTGCGCGACAAACCGGTCTGCATAGTGACACTGGACATGCCCTTCCCGTTTAACAGCGCCGACATGCAGCTGTGGGGTTCATCCGTGATCGGCTTCACCAAGCTCGACCTGGAGGCCGAGGTCAACAGCGATAACGCGTCGATCTTCTGGCGGCCGAGCCGCGAGGCCACCGCGTGGCTCGTTGGGCGGCTGTTTCAAATGATGACCGAGCTCAAGCGCGGCGAGCGCGTGCTGGCGCGTTTGACTCTCAAAGGTAATTTTATCTGGGCCCAGAGCGACGCCGACTTGTACCTCGACGGCGAAGTGTTCGGCACGCAAACCGCGGCGGCAGGCAATACCAATATCAAACTACCGAGCGGTGATGGCCGGCGCGGCGGCGACCTTGAGATGTGGTTCTGGCTGATCGCGCCGCCACCTTCGCCGACCGTGACGACACCCACACTCACCTTGACGGTGCCGACTCTGACCGCGACGTTTCCAACATTCACGGCGACCATCGTGACCCGGCCGACGATCATTGGTCCGACGATCACGCGACTGCCGCCGACGTTAGTCGGCGGCGGTGGCGGAGTGATAAGGGATGTCACTGCGCCTACCGTCATCGTGCCGCCGCGGCCCGGTGGCGCCACGCGCCGGCGGGCGGCCAATCCTTTCGCGCAAATCACCAGCCTGCGCCCGGCGCAAGCCAAAAAGCTGTCGGCGGCGGGGATCGATGACTTGCCGGCGCTGGCGAAAGCGGCGCCGCGGGACGTCATGGCCACCCTCGGCTTGCGCAGTGAAGCCCGCGCCCGCGCGTTGATCGCCGAGGCCAAGCGGCTGAGCGAATGAACCCGGATTCCGCAGTTGAGGTAATTGCCTCCGTCGAGGCGGGATCCTGGAGTAGTGAAGACACCCAACGCTGCGGTTGCAAAGTCATCTTGCCGGATTGGCAAGCCGCTCCAATGGCTACCAAGAATTGCTCGCTGGGTAACCCTGTCGATTGCCTGCTCAGAGGCACAGGCCCATTGTCTTCACTACGGAAGGATCGCGCCTCGCTCGCTGCTTCAATTTCAACTGGGCATCCGGGATGAAAGTGGCTCGCTAAAGATTATGAAAGTTGTTTTTGTTCATCCGTCCCATCCCAACCAGTTTACCCGGATCGCTCAAGGCTTGGCGGAAATGGCCGGTTGGGATTGCGCCTGTCTGGTGCGCGACGAGTTCGCCGATTCGGTGCGGCGCGACCAACCGTCCATGGCCTATTACGGCTATCGCGAGAGCGCGACGGCGCTATCCGGCAACTATATTTCACAGTGTCTCGAAGAGGGCATTCGCTGCGGCCAGGCGGCGGCCGAAGCGTTGGCGCACATTAAAAACTCGGCCGGCGTCGACGTCGTGGTCGGCCACGCGTCCTTCGGCAGCACATTTTTTGCCCGCCAACTCTTGGGCGTGCCGGTGGTCGCTTACGTTGAGCTGCCGGGCTATTATCCGGTTTTCGCGCGCGACGATTTTCCCGCCCAAGCGCCCCAGACGATGATGGATGCGTCGCTGCGGGCGCTGATTCATGCGAGCGTGCTTGACGCCGATCTCTGTGTCGTGCCGTCGCGACATGCCAAGCGGCTCTTTCCGCGCGAGTTACAGCCTAAAGTGCGAGTCCAGGCGGAAGGCTTTGCGCTGCCGCCATTGCCCAACGACAAGCGCGCGCTCCGGCGCGCGTTGGGCATGGATGAAACCGCGCCGCTGATCGGATTTGCCGGTCGGACCTTGGAAGCGGTGCGCGGCTTCGATATTTTCTATCGCGCCGCCGGCGCGATTCACCGCGCCCGTCCCGACGCGCGCTTTCTCGTGATCGGCGACGAGGCGACGATTTACGGCAATGAATTGTCGTATCTCGACGGCAAGTCATTCAAGCAGCATGTGCTGGCGGCCGGCGCGCTACCTGATCAAGCTTTTCATTTCAAACCCTTTCTCGCCCACGAAAGTTTTATCAAACATGTGCAGGCGCTCGACGTGATTCTCTTTCCGCTCTTCGAAGGCGCCGGCAACTGGGCGCTGTTCGACTCCATGGCCGCCGGTGTGCCGGTGTTGGCGTCGAATCGCTGCTTCGTTCCCGAGGTGATTACCGACAAATATGACGGCCTGCTGTTTGACCCGGAAGATGCCGAAGGGTTTGCCGGCGCGGTGTTAAAGCTGCTCGCGCAACCCCAACGGCTCGCCGCATTGGGTCTGCGCGGGCGGGAGAAAATCGCCCGGCGCTTCTCCCTCGACAAAGCGGTTCAAGGTTACCGCGCGATCATTCAGGAAGCCGTCGCGCGCGCCAAACACTTAGGCACAACGCGCATGGGATCTCGTGCCACCGTAAGCGCGATGCGCGTCGCTTGACCGACGCCACGTCGTGATCGGTATGCACAGCGCTTTGAATAATCGTCGCCTAACCATTACAGTAGCTATTGAGAGCTTGCTTAGAAAACCATCTGGATAGGCAGCGCAAACACCGAGTGAAGCAATTGTTTCTCGCGACTACGGGGACTTGGGAATTTTCCTCCCGGTCCCCGTTTTTTTCGCTAGGAAAATCCCCGTGGCACCGTCCCGGCTTGATTTGCGCTTTCATCATTTCGCTCCTGATCCTGGCAAGCGTTCAAGCGGCACAAATTGAATCTCAGGTGTTAGTCGGCGCCGGCGATATCGCCAGTTGCGACAGCGACCGGGCGGAAGCGACGGCGAAACTTTTGGACAAGATTCCCGGCACGGTTTTCACCGCCGGCGACAACGCTTACGCCAGAGGCACGGCGCAAGAATTTATCGAGTGTTACGGCTCGAGCTGGGGACGCCATCGCCAGCGCACCCGTCCGGCGCCGGGAAATCACGATTACGAATCGGCTCAAGCGGCGCCTTACTTCAAATACTTCGGCGCCAATGCCGGCCCCCCAGGACGCGGCTTCTATAGCTACGATCTCGGCGCCTGGCATATTCTATCGCTCAACAGCAACGTCAATGCGGCGACCTGGGGCAAAGAGCAGGAACAATGGCTGCGCCAGGACTTGGCTGCGAATCGCGCCAATTGCACGCTCGCCTATTGGCATCATCCGTTCGTCAGCTCGGGCAAGAATCACGGCAACCATCCGCATATGCGAAATCTGGTCGAAATTCTTTTCCGCCACTCCGTGGACGTCGCCGTCGCCGGCCACGATCATATTTACGAACGCTTTGGACGATTGAATACCGGCGGCAATGCCGATCCGCGCGGCATGCGCCACTTCGTCGTCGGCACCGGCGGCGCCGCGCTATACAAAATCGGCGCCATCAAGCTCCATAGCGAGGTACGTGACACGACCAGTCATGGCGTGATCAAGTTTACCCTTCACCCAACCCGTTACGAGTGGGAGTTCGTTGCCGTCGCCGGCCGACCCTTTAGCGATCGCGGCAGCGCGCTGTGCCATGACAAACCCAACCGTTCGAAGTGACCAACGGTTCTCTGGACCGATGGCTCGAGACGCGATATGGAATAGCTCGGCACGCGATAGCAACATCGCGTGATGTCGAACCTGGAGGGTGAATGAGTATTTTTACCGAACCAATCAATCTTTTCGATTTCGAGGCAATCGCCAAGGAGCGTTTGCCTAAAGCGGAATACGATTACATCGCCGGCGGTGCCACCGATGAGATCAGCGTCGACCGTAACCGCCGCGCCTATGCCTCGTGGGCATTTCGGCCGCGCGTGTTGCGCGACGTGAGCGCCCTCGATCTATCCACCGAAGTGCTCGGTGTCAGAGTGAAATTACCCGTGCTGATCGCGCCCTGCGGCGGCCATAAACGGGCGCATCCGGAAGGCGAGCTCGCGACCTACCGCGCCGCCACGGCCTGCGGCACGATCCTCGCGGTGAGCGCGAACTCCAACACGTCATTTGAAGCGCTGGCCAATGCAGCGCCAGGTAATCTGTGGGTACAGATGTATCCTTTCCGCGACAAAGAACTGACTAAAGACTGGCTCAAACGCGCCAAGGCGAACGGCTACAAGGCCGTCGTCGTCACCTTGGATTCCCAGTGGCCGCCCAAACGCGAGCGCAATATTCGTAACCAATATCGCCGCACGCGAGGCGTCAATTACGCCGGAAGCAGTGAGCATGCCGATGCGCCGCGGCCCGCCGGCCGCGGCGCGGGCTCCGATCCGGCGGCGACCTGGAAAGATTTGGAATGGATCAGAGCTGCCGCCGATCTGCCGGTGGTCGCCAAAGGGATCATGACCGGCGAAGACGTGGAACTTTGCGCCGAAGTCGGCGCCGCCGGCGTGATTGTTTCTAATCATGGCGGACGCCACTTGGATAACACCCTGGCGACCGTTGAAGTGCTGTCCGAAGCGGTCGCCGCGGCCAAGGGCAAGCTGGAAATTTATCTCGACGGCGGCATTCGCCGCGGCGCCGACGTGGTGAAAGCCATCGCTCTAGGCGCAAAAGCCGTTTTCATTGGCCGGCCGTTGTTTTGGGGCTTGGCAGTGGACGGTGAGAAAGGCGTGATTCGGGTATTGGACATACTGCGCGAAGAAATGGAAATTACCATGGCCAAGTGCGGCCGGCCGACGATTCCAAGTATCGATGGGACGACCATCGTCAAAGCGCCGCCGTTGTGAAAAGTCGGGATCGTTCCTCGTGTTCGTGCTCGCGATCGATCAGTGGAATCGGGGCTGAATGAAATAGGGGGATTGGCGCATGCGATTCGGCACTTTTAGTTACAACCAAGCGCGACCGAAGGTTGCTGAGCGGCAAGCATTCGAGGAGTTACTTGCGCAGATCGAGTTTACCGAGCGCCTGGGCTTTAACGAAGCTTGGTTCGCTGAGCATCATCATTCCGACTACGGCCTGTTGGCGTCGCCAAATTTGATCATCGCCGCCTTGGCGAGCCGCACCGAGCGGCTGCGCTTCGGCAATCTGGTCAATGCTCTGCCGCTTCATGACCCGATGCGTCTCGCCGAAGAGTGCGCCATGTTGGATATACTCACCGGCGGGCGGCTCAATATCGGCTTGGGCCGCGGCGTGCCCAAAGACGACATGAAGCACCGGCTCGACCGCGACACCGCCCAGGCGCGCTTCGAAGAAGGCATCGAAATTCTCACGCGTGCGTGGAGCGGTGAGACGTTCAGTTACTCCGGCAAGGCTTGGGGCTATGAAGAGATCTCCTGCCGGCCACAGCCGTTGCAAAAACCCCATCCGCCGATCTATTACGGCGCGACCTCGCCGGACAGCCCGGCGATGGTGGCGCGCAACGGTTGGAATCTCGCGTTGTCGCGCCAGCCGCTAGCCAATTGCACGAAGGCGATTTCAACCTATCGCGCCGAGCGCGCGAAGCACGCCGACCTAAGCGGCAAGGGCGACACGATCATGGTGCGCGATATTTACGTCGCCGACACAGACGAGCAAGCGCGGCGGGAAGCGGTGCCGGAGCTCATGCGCTTTTGGCAATTGGCGACGGAAAACTTTTGGCGTGGCGATTCGCTATCGGGCGACGACTTGATTAGGTTTACCGAGCGTTACGTTTATTATCCCGGCGGCCTCACGGTTGCGCGATTGGACGAATGGGGCACGTCGTTGATCGGCAGTCCCGAAACAGTGATTACCAAGGCGCGCGCGATGATCGAGACGGCCCAACCGGACAGCTTGGTCGGCATGTTTCAATTTGGCGGCTTGAAGCACGAGCAGGTGATGCACTCCCTCGAACTGTTCGGCAACAAAGTCATACCTGCGTTGGGCGCGTGAGAAAATTATTACGCCGCAACGAACGCAAACGGCGCAAAAAGAGGTCCATATGCCAACCATTGATTCCGATGCTCATGTGGTCGAGTCGGAGCATACTTGGGATTTCATGGCATCGTCGGATCAAAAGTATCGCCCGGTGATCGTCAAGCCGCGCGGCGCCGGCAGCGCCGAGTATTGGTTTATCGACGGCAAGATTCGCGGCTTGGTGCGCGCCGTGATGACCGCGAAGGATATGGACGAAGTCGCCCATCGAACCGGCCGGGTGATGAACACGCCGCGTGAAACCCGCGAGATGGAAAACGTCGCGGCGCGGCTCAGCCACATGGATGAGCTTGGCATCGACGTGCAAGTGCTCTACCCCACCATGTTCATCGAACAGATCAGCGACAAGCCGGCTTGGGAAGTCGCCATCTGCCAGGGTTACAATCGCTGGCTCGCCGACATTCACCGCCAAGGCCAAGGACGGCTGCGCTGGATATGTGTGCTGCCCTTGCTCGACATGAGCGCGGCGCTCGAAGAGCTTAAATTCTGCCAGCAGCATGGCGCCTGCGGCGTGTTCATGCGCGGCATCGAAGGACAGCGCATGATCACCGACCCTTATTTTTATCCGCTCTACGAAGCGATGAGCTTACTTAACGTGGCCGTCGGCGTGCATGTCGGCAACGGCAGTCCGCAAAACCTCGACCTGGTGTCGCAGTATAACGGCGGCGGCAGTTTCTGGAAGTTTCGCTTGCCGGTGATCGGCGCGTTTCATTCGGTGATCATGAGCGAGGTGCCGCGACTGTTTCCGCAACTGCGCTTTCACTGGGCCGAAGCTGCGGCCCAATGGGTGCCCTATGTGGTGAAAGATTTACAGCGCCGCTGGGCGACTCAGAAAAGAGATCTGCCGGAGAATCCCCTCAAAGCTTACCGTCAATACGTTTCCTGCCAGACCGACGACGATGTCGACTACGTGCTGCGCTACGCCGGCGAAGAAAATATCACCATCGGCACCGACTACGGCCACAACGATCAGTCCACCGAAGTGGAAGCACTGCGTAATTTAAAAAAACTTGGCACCATCAGCGAAGCTCAGTACGGCAAGATCACTTACGATAATCCGAAAGCGCTGTTCGCGCTGTAGGAAAAACGTGCTCGTGCCTCGTGATCGTGCTCGTATCGGGACGAACACGAACCACGAGCACCAGTCACGAATCTCCCGCCTAGTCTACTTTCACTAAAGTCCCGTCGTGCTCGCCGGCGGTTTTCTGTGATGCGTCGCTTGCTCGTAGGCGTAGGCGAATTTGATCAGATTGCCGTCGTCGTAAGGACGGCCGATGAAGCACAGGCCGGACGGCAAGTTGTCGCGCGTGAATCCCGCCGGCACGGTAATCGTCGGCACGTAGACTAAGAAAGTATTTAAATGCGGCGCGCCTTTTTGATCGACGAAAGGCGGCGCGATGCCGTCCTTGATCAAGGTCGGTTGGTGCTCGACTGTCTTGTGCACGATGGCGTCGAGTTTGTGATCGGCCATCGCTTGCAAAAACTTTGTCATCAGTTGGTCTTGGGCTCGGAGACTTTCGTAATGCTTGGCCGGGTCGGGAATTCTCTTGAAGCGATCCTGCGAGCGTTTGACGACTTTAGTGAAGTCGGGATGGGCGATGGCTTCCGCTGGCGTCTTGAACGGCGCTTTGGTGCTGCGGCCGTAATAATTCTTGAACGACGCATCGGTGTCGCCCGGAGCGCCGGCGCGTTTGGCGAGCAGCTCTTTGATATTTGGAATCACCACCGGATCGACGATCTCTGCGCCTGCGGCTTTGAGTTCGCCGACGGCTTTGTCGAAAACTTCGGCAATTTTCTTAAAGTCTTCCGAGTCCGGTTCGGCATTGAGACCGATGGATTCGCGCAGGATGCCGAGGCGCGCGCCCTTAAGTCCGTCTTTGTTTAAAAATTTCGTAAACGTGTCCGGAACGTGGCCGACACCGCGAGCCGTGATCGGGTCTTCGGGATCGTATCCCACCATGACGTCGAGCAAAGTCGATAAATCTTTCACCGAGCGCGCCATCGGGCCGAGGGAGCCGAAGATTTCCGGCCAGCAACCGTAGACGCCGCCGCGGCTGACCAAGCCGGCGGACGGACGCATGCCGGCGATGCAGTTCCAAGTGGACGGCCGGCGGATCGATGCCAAACCTTCCTGACCGACGGCGACGGTGGAGAAATTCGCCGCGACGGACGCAGCCGAGCCGCCGGAAGAACCGCCGACGGTGCGCTCGATATCGTAGGGGTTGCGTGTCGAACCGAACAGCGAACCGTGCGTGTCGCCGCCGCCAAGCTCACCGAGCGTCGCCTTGCCTAAAATCACCGCGCCGGCTTTGCGCAACTTCTCGGCGACGAATGAATCGCGATCGGGAAAATAATCTTTGAACAGCAAGGAACCGAGCGTCGTCGGCATGCCTGCGACATCGGCTTGATCTTTGACGATCACCGGGATGCCGTGCAGCGGTCCGACGGCGCCGGACGATCGGTATGCCGCGTCGAGCCGGTCCGCTTCTTTGAGCGCGTCGGCGTTGACTGTGATCAGCGCATTGATGTTGGGACCTTTTTTATCGAAGGCGTCGATGCGGTCGAGATACATTTGAATTAACTGACGGCAGGTGAGCTGCCCGGATTTAAAAGCGGCGTGGATGTCGTCGATGGTCGCTTCAACGACATTGAAATGGGTTTGAGCCATGGGCGTGTCTCCTTACTATCGCCTTAGATATTTTAATGACGCGGAATTGTCCAGATGTTAATTGGTTGCGAAGTAAGGAGCGGTCGTGAGATGTGAATCCCGGTGGCTTTTGCTATAAGGTTGTCCGTCGGAGGTGAATCAGAAAAATGTCAGTGATGTCGCAACGGGTCGCCGGTTTCGGCACGACGGTTTTTGTCGAGATCAATAATTTGGCCCGGCAGCATAATGCCGTGAATCTCGGCCAGGGTGCGCCGGACTTCGACGGGCCGCCGGAAGTTCTTGCCGCCGCCGTCGCCGCGGTCAATGGCGCTCTCAATCAGTATGCGCCGGGCATCGGCATGCCGGCTGTGCGCGCAGCGATCGCCAAACATGCCGAACGTTTCTACGGCCAGAAAGCTAAATCCAGATACAGACGTGCTGGTGACCGCCGGCGCGACGGAAGGCGTGTTCGCGGCGATCCTTGGCCTCACCGATCCCGGCGATGAAGCGATCGTGTTCGAGCCGGTGTACGACACTTACGTGCCGAACCTGGTGATGGCCGGCGTCACGCCGCGCTATGTGCCGCTGCACGGCGATAACTGGACGTTCGATCCCGATGCATTAGCGACGGCATTCAACTCCCGCACCCGCGCGATCATCGTCAACACGCCGCACAATCCCACCGGCAAGGTTTTCTCCCGCGACGAGTTGCGCGCCATCGCCGAGCTGTGCCAAAAGCATGATGTCGTGGCGATTACTGACGAGGTGTACGAGCATATTCTCTACGACGACGCGCTGCACACGCGGCTGGCGACGTTGCCGGGCATGCACGAGCGCACCGTGACGATCAGCAGCTTGGGAAAAACTTTCAGCGTCACCGGTTGGAAAATCGGCTGGGCCATGGGCCCGGCGCCGTTGGTGAACGCGGTGAACCAAGCCCATCAGTTCATCACCTATGCGGTTGCCTCGCCGCTGCAAGCCGCTGCCGCGGCTGCGCTCAATCTACCGTTCAGCTTTTACGAGAATCTTCAGTCGAGCTATCAGGCGCGGCGCGATCGGTTGGTCGATGTATTACAAAAAACCGGTTTCAAAGTTTTCAAACCTGCGGGCAGCTACTTCGTCATGGTCGATTGGCGCGCCGTCGCGCCGGCGCACGTTCACGACGACATGCAATTCGCCCAGTGGTTAATTCGCGATGTCGGCGTCGCCTGCATCCCCGCCAGTCCATTCTATCAAGAGTCCGATAAGCACTATGGGCAAGTACTTCGCGCGCTTCGCGGTATGCAAGAAGGACGAAACGCTGGCAGCGGCCGCCGAAAGACTATCCAAGTTGCAGCGATCATGACGAGTAGAGACTCGCACCAACTTCGGATGCGCGTAAATCGAGTTTCGTCACACGCAAGTTGATCGATCTTGCCAATTTGCTTTGTTGAATATTTTTTTGATCAGCTTTACGGCTATTTTCTCGCCACCGGCCGGCGGGGTTCCGGTTGGCGCTTGCCGATGCATTTCGCTTAATGTCGTCAGGTTAATGCCGCGTGGAACAGAGCGCGCGCTAATATCCCACCCGCTCGATCACCGGTTGCAGAATTTCGAGGTTACGCTTGACCTCGTCGGTCTGTGACACTTCGAGCCAGGCCTCTTCGACTAACTCTTTGCGCAGCACCTCATCGACGTCGGCTTGGCCGACAGTGGGCGGCAACGCGCCGCCGGATTTATGTTCCTCGAGAATGCGCATGATCCCCTGGCTGCTCACCTGGCCGTCGAGCGGAAAAAAATGATCGTCCATTAGCATCATTGGAAACAGATCGCGGGTACGTTCGGCCTCGTCGGGATTGTTGACCCGAAGTTTCGCTTCGACAAAACGGAAAAACGGAAAATTTTCTTTGATGCGCATAAATTGATAAGCGCGGATCGAAGCTTTCCAATAGCGTTTGATCAACTCGGGATTGCGCTCGATGAAAGACTTTCGCGCCACCGTCACTCGATCCGGGCGGCCATGGGGTTTGTTGTCCTCGACGAAATCGTAAAGCCTGTTGAAGCCGCGTTCCAACAGCTGCGGCACGAAGGGATTTTGCACAATCGCAGCGTCGGTTTCACCGGCGAGCAAAGGCTTTGAAGCTTCGCGCAGCGAGCCGTACTTGTAGCCGATCTTCCAGTCGATCTCGCGGTCGGGATCGATGCCGACGTTGCGAAACTGTTGTTCGTACCACATTGTCGCGACGCCGCCTTTGTACCAGTCGCCGATGCGCTTATTTTTCAACTCAGCGATCGATTTGATTCCCGGCGCGGCCACTAGCGATCCGCGAAACTGACTGCGCCAACCGCCGATGATGCGCACTTCGTCGTTGCCGAGCACGCGCTCGGCGAACGGCGTGCGCACGTGCACATCGGGGATGATGTCGATGCCGTAGGCGACCATATCGCGCACGACGTTACCGACCTCATCGTAGCGCTCGCCGCCGGGACGGCTCGATGAGATCGCTTTGGGGTTGATCTTGGCGTGAACGATCTCAGCGTCGATGCCTTCTTGGGCGAAGAAGCCGGCTTCCAGCGCCAACGCGGCGTGCTGGACATGAAAAGCGTGCCAGCAGGCGTTACCGATCCGAAGTTTCATTTATACCTCCAGGGGGATTGGCGGAACCACAATGATGTTTGGAACAGACGAACGCGAGTCACGAGCACGGTCACGCTTGTCCCACCTCAGTTTTCCAGCACCTTCTTCATGCGCTCGATCACCGCCGCCGGCTGCGCCATCACTTCCTTAGCCAGCGTTTCCAAGGCTTCGCCGGTGGATGGATCGAGGTCGAGCTGGCGTTTCTTCGCTTCGGCGACAAACTCCGGATCGGCCATCGCTTTGTTGAACGCGGCACGCAGCGCTTTAGCGCGATCCGCCGGCACACCGGGCGGCGCCACCATCGGCCAACCAAACTCTCCCGGGCTCAAGAGCACCGTCGCGAGACGCCGGCCCGCCTCTGGGGTTTTGAATTCGTCCATCAGCTGATAGACGGTCGGCACGTCGGGCAGCTTGGCGTCGCGCTTGCGGCCGGTCTGCACCAACACGCGGGCCGATCCGGTCTGGCGCCAGTCTTTGAATGCGCCGAAGCCGGTGTAACCGGCCACACTGGTGGCACGGCATTGCGTCTCACCGCGCTGCACCGCCAGATCCATTTCCGCGCCGCTACTATAGCCAGTGACGATTTGGAACTTGGCGCCGAAAAGTTCATTCATCAACTTGGGAATATAAAAACCCGTCGAAGTCGTGCCCGACGCGCCGCACTTAACCGAGTCGCTGGTCGCGACCACATCGCGCATCGCCTTATAGGGCGTGCTGCCGCCGACAATAAGCACTTCGTTGCCTTCCACTGGACTGCCGATCCAGGTGAATTTCTTGAAATCGAACTGTGCTTCCTTGCGTCCGACCAACTGGTCGAAGTAAAGCGCGCGAGAAACCACGCCAACAGTTAAACCATCGCCCTTGGCAATGCCGTACAGATAGTTGCCCAGGATGACCGAGCTGGCGCCGCCGCGATTCTCGACGATGGTATTAGGATGACCCGGCAGGTATTTCGGCAGAAAGCGCGCGATCAGTCGCGTCATCTGATCCTGAGTATTGCCGGGACCACTACCGACTATAACTCTTAGAGTTTTACCCTGGTAAAAATTGTCCTGAGCAAACGCGCCGGTGTGCGAAAGCAGGAAAAATATCAATGTGAAAATTGTCTTCATTGCTGTCCTTTTACGTAACGTACAGTGACCGCCGTGGTCAATTTACTGATCGTCGGCGCTAGATGCAATCAATTCGCGGATCTTATTGCAGCGCAGAGAAAAACCGTTTCGGCGAAGGCGAGTTTTATCGTGAGTGAGTCGGCAACGAATCTCGCGCGCATTAGCATGTCTCTCGTTTCATCGTGTGTGAAAAGAAATGGCGCCGACCTTTTCGAGTCAGAAACTTTGGCGATGGTCTCGGATTTTATTAACAGGCATTTTTAAACTACGGCGTATCGCGCATTCGAAATACTGTTACCTTATGGCTGCCGCCGGCCGCACGCTCTTTGCCGCTGGCGCGGATGATGCCGTAAATGACGCCGCGGTCACTGCGGTCCCAAGCGATGCCTTGGCCGCGGATGTTCATCGGAATGGTTTCGACCAGCTCGAGCACCGAGCCGGCTTTGGGCAGACGCATTTTATAAAGCTCATTGGGATCATGTCCGGTGAGATACAAAAAACCATCAGGACCCCACGAGCCGCCGGAGTTGCTCATCGCTTCAAACTTGTCGAGTATGCTTTTCGGCATCACCCATGACTCAAGATATTTGAAGTCGGCGGTAAACTTTACCATTTGCGTCGCTGCCTTGTATCCGTAGGGTGTCTTGTTCGGGCCGAAGGGCACGTCATAGTTGGCGAACGTCGCCCACCAGTGGCCATTATAAAAATCCACCCACGTCAACGAGCCCCAATTGATGCCGAAACTGTGATTGCCGATATGCTGCATCGTATTGGCATCCCAGATTTCCACCGAGCTCGTCATCGGCCACTCGTTGTAATTGGAATGAGCGCAGTAAATCTTGCCGTCGAGCAGCACCGCGCTGTCAAGATGGATGATCGGTCCGTCCTTGGGTCCTTCCCACTTGCCGGCGAGTTTGCCGGTCTTCTTATCGTACTTGGCGATCTTCTGATTGTCGACAGCGTAAAAATATTTGTCATCGACGCCAACACCCTGGTTCGCCTCCGGGATAGCAAACTCGCCGACCTGCTGCAAAACCGACGTGGCCGCGGCGGCCTGCGCGCCGATCGGAAATAACAGCACGGCCGACAAGACCGCAATTATTGTCTTCATATACAGTCCCCTTTTGGATCTTAGATTTGATCTGCGCCGCTCGATTCCCCACCGCAAGCGTGACGATTGCTACGATACTCAGGCTGCGGTGTGACGACAAGTTAAGATTCGACGAAGGAGAAAACGATGATGAATACTTTGGAATCAACCGCGCCGCAGCTCGGCCCAGGGTTTGATCAGCAGCGCCGTCAGCGCCGCAGAGATGAGCAACGCGACCGTCATACCATTGAATACCAGCTCGTAGCTTTCGGTGCGATCGTAGATGGCGCCGGCGATGACCGGGCCGAGGATGCTGCCCCAGGTGTAGAAGAGATTCATATTACCGCGGATGGCGCCGAAGGATTTGCGTCCGAAGAAGTCGCCTACCGCCGCCCAATAGACGGGTATCGACGCGTCGAGCACGCTGTAAAGCGCCGTGAAAAACCACAGCGTCCAGAGCGCATCGCTCCACAACATCGGCAGCACGGCGATCACGCCGACGAGAATGCAGATGGCAACGAGCTTGGGTTTGTTGACGAAGTCGGCGATCCAGCCGAGAAGAAAATGGATCGGCAGGTTCATGATTGCGAAGCCCGCCAGCAGGACCGAGGCTTCGCCTTGACTGAGTCCCTTCCACACCATCATCGGAATAAAGTGCGTCGTCACCGTGGTAAACGCCGCGCCGCGCGCAGTCATGGCAATGATCAAAATCCAAAAAGTCGAGGTGCGCAACGCTTGGCGCGCAGTGATTTCCGGCTCATTGAATTGCGCGGCGGTGGTGTCAGCGCCGGCGGCGAACGTGCATTGGCATGCAGCGGCGCGCCGTCGGGCGCCATGCCGACACTCTCCGGGCGAGCGGCGAATCAAAAGCGCTAGTGGAATGCCGCCGATAAGAAACATCGTGCCGGCAATCATCGCCGCATTGCGCCAACCGAGCTGCGTCACGGCGATGGCGAGCAGCGGCGTGATGAGCGCGCCGCCGACGGGAACGGCGGCGCTGACAACGGTCATGGCGCGGGCGCGCAGACGAATAAACCAACTATTAGCGACCACCGTCGGCGCATGAACGAAGCCGGCGGTAAAGCCGAGCGAAATGACACCGAGATAGACGATCAAGAACGTCGCGTAGCTATTTACGAACGCAAAAAGAATGTAGCCGACGCCGGCGAGAATCGTGGCCGCCAGCATCATCGGCTTGGGGCCGTAGCGATCGAGGAGATAACCGACGACCGGCGAGGCGAGAGAACCTTCGGCACGAGCCAATGAAAAAGCCAGTGAAGTGGAAGCGCGAGTCAGGCCGAGATCCAGAGTTACCGGCAGAAAGAACACCGTGAAGCCGTATTGGTGCAAACCGCCGCCGAGCACGCGCAGCGCAAAGACGACGCCGATTACGCGCCAACCGTAGTAGAGACCGGAGATGCGATTACTTAAGGAGAGATTCACGGCAACAGGTCGCGGCTCGATGTCAGGAATAATAGTGATACATCGATTCGCAACGCACTGCCAGTGAACGAATCGTTGGTCGAATGTTACCGAGAGTGTTATTTGCTAGCGCCGCCGGCAAGAATTACGAGGCTCATTTGAAGCGTCACGAAGCCTCCGCTCCGCCGACAAAGACAGTGGCGAAGCTCACGGCGAGAAGTTGCGGATAGGTTTCTCGTGGTATCGTGAGTCGATTATTTGGACTTGGGCTCGGTTTCCCAACCACCTACCGAGACATCAAATAGGTTCCCATCAGGATCTTTGCCGCGGGTTTCCGCCCACCTTGCGCCTCTGACGGCGGGAGCGCCTTCAGGATGAATCTGCCGGATTCGCTGTGCAACGTCCTCCAGGTCATCCACTTGAAAGCCAATATGATAAAATCCAGCGGGATGTTGAGGCTCTTTGGACTTTTCCGAAGCGCTCTGAATCGCCAGGCTCATCACCCCATCCGAGAGATGAATTGAACCTCTTGTTCCCCGCACGACCTCCTTCATATCAAAAACCGTCTTGTAAAAATCAGCCAGCTTTTCCGGGTCATGCGTTTTGATAGCAAGGTGACGAAGTTTAGCCATGTTGATCCTCCTTGAGAGCAGCTCGGCCCCAATCCTCACGCGGATATTTTCGTTGCTGCTGCGTGAGGGCACTGTATACGCTTTCATCATCAGGTCAACAGTTTCGCTGAACGGTTCTGCCACGTGAAACAGCCAACTTGCGCCGACTTTATTGAGGAGGCTTTCCTTTGTTACAAGCACTTGTGACTCCGTTCTCGCTGCGCCGTCTCGACCGAATTAACTCTGATCTTGGCATTAAATCGACCCTGTGATAGACATCAAAAACTTGAGACTGGTGCGGCGTATCTATGCCGTTTATTTAGTTTTAGGCACGCTGATTCAGCCGCGAGCGCGAGAATAAAATGGTCATGGTGGTTCAATGAAAAAAACATATCTTTGGGTTGTAGTATGTTTGATCGCATCGTGGTTGGGAACGGTGAGTGTATTTGCTGCAGCCGCGCCAGGTGCGGCTCTGCTTAAGGCAAAAAAGACGGCCGAGGCCAATGGTTTCGTTTTTTATGCTGACCACGACGAGATCGTCTCCCGAGCCAAGAAAGAGGGCAAGCTGCTCGTTTTTAGCGGACAAGATACAAAGTCTCTCAAAGCCGTGACGGAGGCTTTTAAGAAAAAGTATCCGTTCATCGATGTTCGGGCAAACGGAATTGACGGCACCGAGATCTATAGCCGAATGCTTCAGGAAATGAAGGCCGGACTCGCCAAATGGGATGTCAATTATGTCGCCTTTGACTTTTACAACGATTACCTCACTCTGCAGAAAAACTTTGACATTTTAGGCATGGCCGAACAGGGTGTCCTGACGATGTCGCCCAATATGGTGGACCCGGTGAACCGGCACATTGTCTCGCTGCAAAGCAACATCCAAGTGGCAGCATATAACAGGGAGCTTATCGCTCCCGACAAAGTCCCGAACACTTGGGAGGACTTCCTCAAGCCGGAATTCAAGGACAGAAAACTAGCAACGGACGTGAGGCCGAAAAATCTTGCCGGCCTCGTACCCGCCTGGGGTCTGGAAAAAACCTTGGCTTACGCCAAGAAGTTGGCTGCTCAAAATCCCGTCTGGTTACGGGGCGACGCCCAGATCGTGACCTATTTGATGACCGGCCAGTTTCCCATCGCCCTGGGGCCAAACTACAAAACAATCGAAAGAGTCAAACGCAAAGATGTTAAGGGAGTTTTGGGCTTTAAGGTGGTAGAACCGATTCCTACTCGCCTCGGTGAAACCCAAGCGGTTCTCGCCACGGCGGAAAATCCCCACGCTGCGCTGCTGTGGTTGGAGTTTGAAGCCGGTCCAGAAGGTCAGAAGATTTTGGATGAAATCGATCTTGCAGCATCGATCTATAGTCCGGGGTCGACCCATGCGCGCCTGACGCAAGGGAGAAATATTTCCCTTCTTGCATGGCAGCATCACCTAAAGATGGAGATGTACGAACAGGAAATCGTGAAGGCTTTAGGATTCCCTCGAGGAGAGAAAAAATAACCGCCGAGTGCTTCATCTCTAAACCTTGTTTCAGCGAACATTTTGGTTGCTAACTTGATTCTGTCGGCTTTTAAGCTAGGAGCCGGCGCTACTTGCTGGCGCCGACCCAGCCGGCGTTGGACACGTCGATCACTTGATCGTCGGGAACGACGCATTTGACTTCGAAATAGGACTGCGGCTTGGACGGGTCGCTGTGATGAACTTCGTTGCGCTCGTTGAGCGCTTTGCCGCCGAGGGCGCGAATTTTCGCCACGGTGGCGTTCACGTCATCGACTTGAAAGCCGACGTGATCGACGCCTAGTTTCATGGTCTCACCATCGACCACGGCGCGCATGCTCAGGATAGCGATGTTGAGATATCCATCGGTAAGATAAATGCCGCTCTGGCCGACGCCGACTTGTTCGAGACCGAAGGCGTCTCGGTAAAACGTCGCGGTCTTTTCGACATCATTACTTCTAATCGCGATATGTTTGATCCTGGCCATGGTTTCGTCCTCCACGAGATCTGTTTATAGCGCTTCAAGGATTGAACGCCGACGCTGACGCCAACTTGACCGGAATAACGGAATCGACCTTACGCTCACTACTAACCCATGTGATGAACCTCTCTGAGACGAGCACGAACACGAACAACTATCACGCTCATTTCCTCTTCGGCAGGAGAATATCCTTCAGCCGAGTCACCGTCGCCGGCTTGAGATCGTAGAGGCCTGACAGCGTCTTCGTGATCGTCGGGCCATCGATCGGTTCGACGTCGAGCTGCGATCGCTTCGCCTCGCCGATCAGGTCGGGGTCCTTGAACGTGCGCATGAAAGCGCGCTGCAGCAATTCGAGCCGATCTTTGGCCATCCCCGGCGGCACGGAGAATGGAAACTGCGCGACGTGAACATCGTCGGCGATTTTTAGCAGCTCGCGCGCTTCCTCCGTCTTAGCGTAACTGTTCGCCAGCGGAATATGTTTATACTTGGGCTGCGATTTGCGCGCGACTTGCAAGATCGGGAATAATTTTCTTGCTCTCATAGGCGCTGCGCCAAACCGTCTCCACCGTGCCCCATGAGCCGCAGTAGCCGTCGACTTCACCGGACTCCACCGCCAGACGCGCGTCCGCGCCGCCTTTGTAACCGTCGATCACATCCATCGGCAGATTGAGCGAGGCCTTGAGCAATTTTGGAATGTCCGACGTGCTCGTGCCGGGGCCGATGGTGGAAATCTTTTGCGGCCGCTTGGCATTGATCCAATCGTCCATCTTGGCGATGCCACTTTGCTGATTGAAAGTGCATACCGTGTCGTACTCGCTCGGAATACCGAGGTAGCCAAATCGGCGGCCGTCGAACTGCGCCGCTTCGTTGCCCATGATCTGCTGCAACACCAGCGGCGATGCCCAGGCGCCGATGGTAAAGCCGTCGGGTTTTACCCGGTTGTAAAGATGATTGGCGGCGATCATGCCGCCGGCGCCGGTCATGTTCTCGACGATGCGCGACGGATTGCCCGGCAGATAGCGGCCGATGTAGCGCGCCAATACGCGCGCGTAGAGATCGAAGGAACCACCCGGCGAATAGGCGACGATGATCGTCAGCGTCTTGTCTTTGTACTCCTGCGCGCCCGACTGCCACGGGCTACAGATTACCAAGGTGACGGCAACAATTAACAGACGCGGATATTTCTGCATAAATGTCTCCCCGCGATTCAGGTTTAACCGCGCCCGACGAACGGAATGGTTTTCTCTTCAGTGCGCTCGAGATAGCGCACGAAGGTGTATTTGTTTTCGGCGAGATCCGTGTTGGGCCGCGGAATCTCGCGGTGTATCAGGCTCTCTTCGACTTTACAGACGACGAAACCCAACTCATTTCTTGTCAAAGCGTCGATGCCGGCCTTTTTGAATTCCTCGAAGTCACGGATCGTCTGCACGTTCTTGATCCCAGCTCCCTGCGCCATCGCCGCCAAATCCGTATTGCCGGAAGTCGCCGTCGGATAACTAATGCGGCTACCGCTATAAACGCCGTTGTCGAAAACATAGACGACCAAATTTTTCGGCTGCAAGTTGCCCAGCGTCGCGAGATTGAAAAGCGAGAGCAAGACGCTGCCGTCGGAATCCAGCGCGATGACTTTACGGTGCGGCAAAGCCAAAGCCAATCCGGTGGCGACACCGATGGCGCAGCCCATCATGCCGACCAGCAAGTTGCCTTCATGGCGCGACAGATGCGACCACTCGATGCGCTGGCCGCTCTGCGAGGTCACCACCAGTTGATTCGACATCTTGTTTGCCAGCAATTGTAGACATTCGTAGCGAATCATTCGGAGAACTCCCCGGCAAAAAGCAGCGCGTAGGGCGCGCGCAAGGAATTCGCCGCGCGCACCGCGTCGGTGATTTTAATTTCAAGCTTGTCGCCGTCTTCGATCAACGTATGATCGATGCCCAGACCATCGAGCACTGGAATCGAGTGCTTGCCAATCGTCGCGTAGAGAAAACTATTGCGCAGGTCCGGCACGCCGCCGAGATAAGCGATCACCAACAGCAACGGCACACCGAGTTGCTTGCCGACCGTCAGCAAACTGTAACAGGAAGTAAAAATGCCGGTGTTTTCCATATATACCGCCGCCTGTTTGCCGCCCAAGGTCGCGCCGGCAGCAATCGTGATCGCCTCCGACTCGTTGGCGACCGCGATGAGCTCCATATCGGGGTCGTCACGAATCAATGGCACGATCTGACTCAAACGGGTCTCCGGCAGATAGGTAACAAAGTTGATTCCAGCGTCCTTCAGGCCCTGCACGAGGCGTTTGGCGAGTTCATCTTTCATAGTTGGTAAAGTGAATTAGCAGGGAAAGGAATTCGCCGCAACCGGCGGGAGAGTTGGAGTAATGGAGTGATGGAATGGTGCAGAAATGGGTCCGGACAAACCCACCACTCCGGGTACTCCTTCACTCCAACACTCCATTCTTCAGCTCTCGCAGCACCTTCTCCGCCGTGATCGGTAGATCGAATATTCGCACACCGACGGCGTCGTGTACCGCGTTGGCGATCGCCGCGGCCGCCACCAGCACCGGCGGTTCGCCGATGCTCATGGCGCCGTAGGGTCCGTTGCCAACGGGGAATTCCTGGATCACCGTTTTGAGCGGCGGAATGTCGCGCATCGACGGAATCTTGCTTTCGCCGAAGTTAGTCGTCGTAACTCGACCTTGATCGATCAACAACTGCTCCATCAGCGAGTAACCGATGGCGGTTATCACGCCGCCGTCGATCTGGCCTTGATGCATCAACGGGTTGATCACGGTTCCGGTGCTGTGCGCCGTGGTGAATTGCTTCAAGCTGACCTCGCCCGTCTCGACGTCCACCTCGACCTCGGCGACCTGCACGCACATGGCCGCTTGGGGCCCGTTGTCAAAGTTTTTGTACGCGCCTTCAAAACGAATCGGCGCGCCGAGCCGCTCAATGACCTGGCGATAACTCACCTGCCCACCGTTGCTCGCCCGGACCGCGCTGGTGCCGGTGAGAGCAACTTGATCGAGCGCGACACCGAGCATCGCGCTCGCGCTTTCGAGCAGCTTGTCTTTCACTCTGAGCGCGGCGGCATGAACCGAGTTGCCGAAGATGCGCGTCGCCCGGCTGGCGCCGACGCCGGTATCCGCGGCGGCACGGCTAGTGTCGAGAATTTCACAGCGAACTTCGTCGACCGGAACTTGCAGCTCATGGGCGGCAATCTGGCGCATCGCCGTATAAGTTCCCGCGCCTTGATCGACCATCGCCGTAGCAACCGTAATCTCGCCGCTCGCGCCAACGGAGACGAAGCCATGCCCCTCGCCGCCGAGCGGAAGCCACTGCGCCAACGCCAGACCGCGGCCGACGTGTTTGCGCTTGGATTTCCTAAAAGCAGAAACCCGCAAAGCTTCGGCGAGAATCTCGTCGCTCTTGATATGTGGAATGACGTGACCGATCGGCGAGATGTCGCCGTCATGCATCAAGTTTTTCTTCCTGAAAGCGATCGGCTCCATACCCAGCCGGCGCGCCACCAAGTCCATTTGCGATTCGTTGGCAAAGAATCCTTGCGGTTCGCCCGGCGCGCGCATGTGACCGCAGGGAATCTTGTTAGTGTAAACAATCTTTTCGTTGATGAAGACGTGGGGGATTTTGTACGGCCCCGCCGCTTCTTTCGGTCCGACCAGATAGCCTTGCGGTTTGAACGCGCCATAGGCGCCGCTGTCGTAGATGAAATCCATCCGGTGCGCCACCAGCTTGCCGTCTTTTTTTACGCCGGTTTTGACTTGGATCACCGCCGCGTGGCGTGGATTGCCGGCGATGAATTCTTCCGAATAATCCATCACCATCTTCACCGGGCGGCCGCTCTTGAGCGACAACAGGTAGCACACCGGCACATCCATGAAGTCGCCCTTGCCGCCAAAACAGCCGCCGATGTAGCAAGGATGCATGATAAAACCGTCGAGCGGTCTGCGCAGCGCCGTGGCGACCTGCTCGCGCAGCGCAAAGGGAACTTTGGAACAATGCCAGACATCCGCGCTGCCGTTAGGATTTGCCCGCACAACACAAGCATGCGGCTCGATGTAACCTTGATGCATCGGCTGCGTGGTAAAAATATTTTCGACGATAAAGTCAGAATCGCGAAAGCCCGCCTCGATATCGCCTTTGCTCCAGGTCATATCGACGAAGACGTTGCTCGACGCTTTGATCTCGTGCAGCAAACCACGGTAACCCTGCACGTCGGGGTGAAGCAGCGTTGCGCTCGGCTTAACCGCTTCAAGTGGATCGAGCAGCGGTTCGAGTTCTTCGTACTCGACGTCGATCAGGTCGACGGCCGCCTCGGCGATCTCTTCGTTCTCGGCCGCAACCACCGCAACTTTCTCGCCGATAAAACGGACGACGCTATCGGATAGCACCGGCATGTCGTAAATTTTGCGGCCGATGAGCGAGCCCTTTACGTCGGCGCCGGTCACGACCGCGCGAACGCCCGGCAACGCTTCGGCTTTACCGGTGTCGACCTTCCTGATCCGGCCGTAGGGAATGGGACTGCGCAGCGCTTTGGCCCAAAGCATGTTGGGCAATACGACATCGGTCGCGTAGAGCGCCGTGCCGGAAACTTTTTCTCGGCCTTCGGAGCGTGTTGTCGCAACACCGATGATTTTTCGAGGTTTCATCACATCGTTGCGGTCAAAAAATTCCTCACTTGGGTCGAAATACAGACGCCAACCTTTCCGTGATTTCGACGAAGCGAAGCGACTGAAGAATCTACCGAAGCAGCACCCTATCGATCACACTCAACACGATCTCGTTACTCAGCATACGAACACGAGTCACGAACACGATCTCACCCCGGCGTTTCGCCCATCTCCTTGAGAATTTCACGGACGAGACTGAAATCGAAGACTTCGTTGAGCGACACGTCGCGCTTGAGATCGATATTGAGCTTGGTGCTGTCGATCACTTTTTCCAGCGCGGCACGCGGCGCCAGCAGGTTACGGCTGAAATTACTCACCGACGATGCATAGCCTTGTTCAGCCACGGCGAGCGGAGTCCGGCTCCATTTTTGTAGAACATCGATGGCGCCCTTCTTATCGTCGAGGATGAAACGATTCGCTTTGAGCAGCGCGCGCAGCACGCGCTTGACCTCGTCGCGATTGTTTTTGAGCTTCTGCTCGTGCAGGCCCAGACCGTTGACCGGGAAAATCATGATGTCGCGCGTTCGCACCAAACTCTTAAAACCGCGCGACTCGGCCACGTGATCGGACGGCGGCGAAACCAAGGCGGCGTCGACCAGGCCGGATTCCAGTTGTGCCAGTCGACCGGAACCGCTCCCGGCGGCGACGAACTGCACGTCTTTTTGCGGATTGAGTTTGAAATGTTCGACCGTCAACCGGGCGAGGATATCCGTAGCCGAGCCAAACGAGCTGATGGCGATCTTCCGACCTTTGAGATCGGCGAATCGTGTGATTTTCGGATTGACCACGACAACGTGATTGGGCCGCTCGATGAGAATGCCCGCGACTTTGATCGGCAAGCCGCGCAGATTGCCGGTGACTACCGATTGCAAGATCAAGTTATAATCGACGTTGCCGCCGGCCAACGCGGCGATGGAAACGTTCGCGCTGATCTGCACCAACTCGGCGTCGAGCCCTTCCTCTTTGAAGAAGCCTCGGTACGTCGCCACCCCGCCGCTGAGAAACGACATATCGGGATTGGAAACAGCGATGGTAATTTTCTGCGCCTGCGCCGAAGTCAAAAGCAAGGCCGAGCACGCCATCGCCGCGATGACCATCGCTCGGATGAGTCGAACCTTATGGCATTTCATCTTGCGCCTAACACCTTAATCCTAACCGCGCCCGCCTGATCGAGGCCGGTGACAACTTTTTCCACAGTTTCTTTTTTCCGGGTCGCGGTCAATTGAGAATCTTCTTGCCCCACTTCTCCTTGACCTGGCGCGCCAGGTCGTCCGGCACGATCACCACGCTTCGACCAGTCAGCAGTTCGTAACATCGCAGGGCTCACGGTGAGTTTTTCTTGGCAGCCGACAACTTCACTGCCCCAGGATGCCTTCATCTCTCAGCTCACGCTCGAGCCGCGCGATCTCATCTTTCGGCATCTGCTCGGTCTCCCATTTAGGGAAACGTTTCACCGCGAAGCCGCGCATGCGAAAAACTTCCTGCAGCGGCACGCGGCCGTATTTGCGCAGGCGCGCGGCGACGATGCGCGCTGCGGCGTCAACCTTCTTTTGCGCCAGCACCGCGCGCGGGTAATCTCGCTTATCCAGCGCGGTAAATAATTCGACGCAAATCTCCGGCACGAAGCTCGTCGGTGGATTGATCATGCCGGCGACGCCGAAGGGCACCAGGCCGAATAAATCGGCATTGCCGGTAAAGACCGACACATCCGGCAACAAGCGAACATATTCCAGCAGCGCGCCTTGGCCGTAGGCGACTTTGATACCTTGCAACGCCGGCACCTGTTCTTTCATCCGTACGGCAAAACCGGGCGGAATAGAGATGCCGGAGTATTTTGGATTCTCGTAGATGTAAATTGGCAGCGGCACCGCTTGGTGCACCGCTTTGTAGTGCGCCATGATCTCGAACTCGGTGTGATCGGAATAGTAGTAAGGCGGTACGATCGCCACCGCATCGGCTTTATGCGCCGCCGCGTGCTCGGCCAATTCCACGGCGCTGCCGGCATCGGCGGTGCCGACGTGAATGATCACCGGCACGCGACCTTTCGCGTGATCGAGGGCGATCGCCGCGGTCTGTTTTCTCTCGTCGGTCGTCATCGCCGGCCCTTGCCCGGTGGAGCCGAGAACGAACAAGCCTTGAACACCGGCCTTGATGTGAAAATCCACCAACTGGCGCATCATCTGCTCGTCGACCCGAACTTTTTCATCGAACGGCGTAATGATCGGCAACAACACTCCACGAATCATGATTTCCTCCCGTTTAATCCTCCAGCCTGGGATCCGAAATGCTCAATTAGCAATTCTCCATTATCCATTATTTATTCCGCACTCCCACCTGGGTATCCAATTGCATCATTTCGCGCGCTCGTTCGTTGACCAGCACGCCTTTCGGCCGGCCACCGTTGAGCGCCGTACCGATGGCGTCGACGACGATCTTGCGAAACTTGATCACGCCGCGGTCCGACACGCCCAGTTGCTCGCCGCGTTCGCCGAGCAATCCCTGCGTCCCCTGCGTCATGATGTCTTCCTTGCGCACGTTGCCTTTATACGGCATGTGCTTGCGCTTGTCGTAGGGCTTCACGGGCTCGACCGGCGTTTCTTTTGCGCGCAGCTCTTTGAGCTTGGCAAAAAAATTCTCCTCCGGACCAAAGTAGTTGTCGGCGGTGAACAGCATGAAGTGCTCATCGTCGTTGGGCGTGACAAACATCCAATGCTCGCACTGCGACCCGGCGTCGATCAGCGCCGCCGCGTCCATCTTGGCGTGGACGAATTCGGTATCGCCCACTTGCACGATGCTCGGCAGCGCCAGGCTCATCTCGTCGATGAATTCGGTTGCCGGCGTCGGGCCGGGCTTGGTCATGACGACTTTCATGCCGTAGTCCATCTCGACGAAGTCGAAATACGGCATGTCCCGATAGCTAAAAAAATGATCGCCCCACGACTGCTGGCCGTAGCCGGCATGACGGTGCAGGATACAGACATGCGCCGGATCGGCGGAGTTTTCGAAAAAGTTGAACCAATTGTAATCGGCGTAACGCACCGCTTCGATCTGGCGCTGGCCGCCGCGGTCGAGCAGCGGCGCGTAATTGGGCAGCGGCGGTGGATTGTCGCGATCCGTGCCCATGTAGGCAAAGATCAATCCGCCCAACTCACGCACCGGATACGCCAGATGCTTCACCTTCTGGCAGAACTTGCTGTCCTTGGGCTCCGCCGGCATCTCCAAACACTGGCCGTGAACGTCGAACAGCCAACCATGATACGGACAACGCAGTCCGCCGTCTTCGATATCGCCGTATTCCAACGACGTGCCGCGGTGCGGACAATGCTCGCCGAGCAAACCCAATTGGCCGTTGGCATCGCGAAACAGCACCAGCTCTTCGCCAAGAACTTTGACCGCCTGAGGAATATCGTAGAGATCGCGCGCCACGCCGACGACCAGCCAATAGCGGCGAAACCATTCTCCCGCTGGCGTGCCCGGACCCACATGAGGAATGTCGGCGAGCGTGACTTTCTTGTTGCTTCTTTTGATACTTGACCGTGCCATGACAATTTCACTTTTAACTATCCCGCGATCCCAAACGGCTGGAACGTTGGGAATTTCCCTCAAATGCTATTTGAAGCCGTATTCCTGCCACCGTTGCAAAACTTTTTCGCGCATCGCAGCGGTCGGCTCGGCGACTTCGCCGCGGAAGTTTTGCTTCTTGGTCAAGTCGAGCATCAGTTTCGACGTCACCCCTTCCGCCGTCGCCGAAGGCTCCAGCGTGCTGGTGATGCCGCGCGGGATAACGAACATATCAGATGCCGGTTGAAAGCGCGTCGTCAGCGCCCACAGCACTTCGTTGGGGTCTTCGATCACGATATCTTCATCGACGACGATGACATGTTTCCATTTGCCGCTGCGGGTATAAAGCGACGCGGCGAGGATGTTGTCGACGATGCCCTGGCGCATCAGCCGCTTTTCCAGTTGTAGAACGAGAACGATCGAAACGCCCCAGGGCGGCGCGTAAGCTTTCTTGAGCGCCGGATAGGCCGGTTTCAATTCTTGATACGCCGCCACGGCGTAGGTTAGCGCGTCGACGTAGAGATGTTCATGGGGCGGCTTGCCGAGCCAGATATTGTGATAGATCGGATTTTTCCTGTGCGTGACCGCCTTGATCGTCATGACTCGTTCGCCCGGCACTTGCTGCGTCGTGTAGCCGCAGAACTCGCCGAACGGTCCTTCGTTGCCGGTCTTGGCGGGAATTTCGAGCTCGCCTTCGAGAACGATCTCGGCCAGCGCCGGCACTTCGAGATCGACCGTGCGGCATTTGACCACGTCGATGGACTCGCCGGCCAGACCGCCGGCGATTTCCAATTCATAAACACCGATGCGCGGCTCGAACTGCGACGCGACGTACACCGCCGGCGGCACGCCAATACACACGGCGACTTGAAACTTCTTATCGCCGCGTTTTTCGGCATTCTTGAAAAAATCGTGACCGTCATGTCCCGGCGTAAAACGGATTGTCACTTCGTTCTTCGACACCAGCATCATCCGATAGATGGACAAATTTTTGCCGTACTCGGGATCTTTCAAGATCACATGGCCCGCCGTGATGTACGGCCCGCCGTCGCGCGGATTGTTGGTGCACAGCGGCAGATGAGTCACGTCGACATCGCCGCCTTCGTAGACGACCTCCTGACAGGGTCCGCTCGCGACTAACCGGGTCGGCAACGGTTTGTTAGCGCGACGAACGGTTTCGTCAAAAACGTTTTCCTGCGATAGCCCGAGCGCCAACGCCACGCGCCGATCGCTCGCCAAGAGCTGACCGACGACGGGGATCTTGTGGCCCTTCACGTTTTCGAACAGCAGCGCCGGACTGTTGGGCCGCTCGTTGTGAAGCTTACAGATCGCGCCCAGCTCATGCTGCGCGGCGACCTCGGCTTTGATCTTTACCAACTCGTGCTCTTCTTCGAGAACTTTGAGAAACTCATGCAAGTCCATCATGTGGCCATCATCCTGCGAATTATCTTTCAATCAACAATTTTGCTGCAAACCCCAACGTCGCCTTGGCTTTGACGACACTGTAACCGCTGCTCTGTCCGGCCAAATCTTCCCGTAAATCCCTTACCTGGGAAAGATAGCGGCTGACAAGCTCTCGGGTTGGAATATCCATGATCGTGTCGGGCGCACAGATGTTAAACGCTTGATGGCCGGTGAAATTCGTCTCAAGCGCCAACCGGCATGCCCGCGCCGCGTCGCGCACGTCGATGTAACTCCACAGCGCGCCGGTGCCACGGATCGTCGGATGGTTCTTTCGCTCGGCGAGCAGTGCGCGATGCTCTTCGGTATAAATACCGGAAAAACGTAGACTCGCGATCTGCATGCCGCTCTTTTGGCTGAATGCATCGCACAGCTTCTCACCGACGAGCTTAGTCAAACCGTAAGCATCCTGCGGCCGCAGCGGATGAGTTTCATCGACCGGCAAGTAATCGGGCAGTAAATCGGTCACCGGATAGTACAGGCCATAAATCGCCAAGCTCGATCCGCAGACAACTTTCGTCAATCCCGCAGATTCCGCGGCGGCCAAAACATTGTTGGTCATCGCCACGTTCGCATTGAAACGCTCGGCGTCGCCGGCAACGTCAGAAAACTCCCAGCGCTGCGTGACGCTGTTAAATCCGTTTTCCGTATACGGAAAACGCCGGCGCGCGAGATGAATCACCGCGTCGGCTTTGTTGAATTGCTCGATCAATGGCTCAACCTTATTTAAATCGACGACATAAGTCGGACAAGGACACTCGCGCGGCTTGACCGTATCGATGGCTGAGACTTGATGGGCGTGGGTGAACAGTTCGCGCACGACGAACTGCCCAAGCCGGCCCGATCCACCCGTGACGACGACGCGCATGGTATTACTTCGCTTGACCTTTGAACCCGCCGCTCTTGTCCAACTCTTGCAGCAAGCTATTGTCGATGAAGTCGCCGGCCTTGGCATCGCGCGCTTCCTTGCCCGGCGTCCGTTTGAGTATCTCGTCGATGCTCTCCGGCCGTACGTAGGGAATCCGGTCGCCGCTGTAACGCACGCCGTAGGTCTGATGCAGTTGGCTGAGTGTCTCGGCGTCGGGCACCTTGGTGTATTTGAACAACACTTTCATGCTGAACTCTTTATCAGCCCGTAGCCGCTGCAAGCCTTGAGTAAATCCGCGCAGAAAACGCAGCGCTGTGTCGCGGTTAGTGCGGATAAACGATCGCGTCGTCGAGAGCGGTGTGTTGGGGAAAGTGATTTTCAATTGCCCGACGTCTTCCAACTCATGCATGCCGGCCTTGGCGGCGCGGAAATTACTCGGCGGCGAAAGGATGACCGCATCGAGCGCGCCGGCCGAAAGCGCCGCTAATCCCTCGGGCATGCCGCCAGTTTGAATGACGGTGATCTGGCCGCGCTCAATGTTCCAATGTTTCAAGGCCGCATCCAACGCCCAATCGGTCGAGCCGCCGAGACGAGTCACACCGATTTTTTTGCCCTTAAGCTGAGCCGGCTGCTTGATCTCCGGCCGCGACATGACGGAAAAAACCAAGCTGTTGCCGGTATTGCCGATCAAAACCAAATCGGCGCCGCGCAGCGACGCGTTGATCACCGGCACCGACGGCCCGTAGGCGAACGGCACGTCGCCGCTCAGCATCGCTTGAATTAAAAGCGAACCGCCGCCGATGTAAAGAAGTTCCGTGTCCAATCCCTCGCGCTTGAAGTAGCCTCCTTCCTGCGCCACCCAGAGCGACGACATCGCGCCGCTGATCGCGCTGTAAGCGATGCGCATCGGCGCGGCTTTGCTTGAGCCGACGCAGACAACGATCGACAGGACGACAAGTCCAAACACTCTCCGTAGCATGGGTTAAGATATTCCTTTCGGGCGTACGCCGGTAAACGAGTCGATCTTGATCGGGCTACCATACTCGGCCGCCCAAGCCAGCGCTCTTGGCTGTCTGCCGCGGCGTAGCGCTTCTATATCATCCAGAATCAGTTTTCTCAGCATAATCACGCCGCGATCCGACGTCGCGAGCTGTTCCCGCCGTGAGCCGAGAATTTTCTGCGTCGCCTGACAAGCGATGTCTTCCGTCCGCACGCTGCCGCGAAACGGCGCATGCTTACGCTGGTCGTAAGGTTTTTTCTCCGCTCGGGTCTCGATCTTGCGGCTCGGTGCGAGTTTCTGAAAGAATTCGGCGTCGTCACCGGTGTAATGATTGACCGTGTAGAGCGTGAAACTCTCGTCGTCACAGGGGGTGACGAACATGATATGGGCATTGTGCGAACCGCCGCGCAGCGCTTCGCGCGGCTGCTTGAAGTGCGTGAACTCCGTGTCGCCGATTTGCAATATGCTTGGCAGCGCGAAACTTTTCTCGTCAACGTATTCACTTTCAACGTTGGGCCCCGGTTTGCGCGACACTACCTTCATCCCGTAAGCCATCTCGATGGCGTCGAACGGCGGAATGTCGCGAAAGTTGAAAAACCAACTGCGCCAGGTTCCGTCGTCGGGATCGGCGCGATGGAGAATCGAAAAATGCGCCGGATCGGCGCCGTTCTCAATGAAGTTAAACCAGTTGTAATCATAGACTCGAGTCGGTTCGAGCGACCTTTGGCCGTGCTCGCTCACCAGCGGAAGATATTCCGGCAGCGGCGGCGGATGATCGCGATCCGTACCCAAGTAAGCGAAGAGCAAACCGCCCTGTTGACGAACCGGATAGGAGCGATGGCGCACTTTGCGCGCGAAGCTCCGGTCGCCCGCCTCCGCCGGCATGTCTAAGCATTGCCCGCCCACGTCGAACAGCCAGCCATGATAGGGACAGCGAATGCCGCCGTCCTCGATATCGCCGTACTCAAGCGAGCTGCCGCGATGCGGACAGTGTAGGCCGAGTAAACCGACGGCGTCTTTGTCGTCGCGAAACAAAACCAACTCTTCGCCGAGAACTTTGACAGCCTGAGGGATGTCCCGCAAATCGGCTGTCGTGCCGACAACCAACCAGTGACGGCGAAACCAGTCGCCCGCCGGCGTGCCGCGACCGACGTGAGGTAGATCTGCCAGAGTGACTTTATTAGTTCGCTTCATCGAGGATTTTGGTTTGTGAAAAGTTTTTCACTCATCGCTTAGTACGCTCGCTCAAGGCTGTCAATCACGGCTTCATCTCATCGCTGCACCGAGACAAAAATCACATCAAGTCGTGAAGCTCAGTGACGACTCTGTTCAGGTGGACTATCGAACGACACCCGCGATGGCTCGCAAGCGACTCAAAGTGGTGAAGTTCCAGCCTTTCGGCTTTGCACGATTTTTGCCTATATGGAAGCTTCATGGTTAGTTATGGCAAAGGCGGCGAGTTGCTGGTTGAGATGCTAGACCTGTGCGAACAGACGCTTGCGGCTCTCAAATTACCTGATGAACGGGCCCAGAACGAGCCCCGCTCGGAGAAATTGCACCTCCCAGGATATCGTCATCCCGCGAAAGTTGGCCAGCGGTTCAAGCTGATTATTGGCGGCATGGATCGGTCGCGACGCACCCTACCTACTCGCTAAAGCCACCCGTCAACTTCCTCTCCCGACATCATTTACCTTGTGATCTCTGCCAACACCGGTCGGTTTTTTCTCACGTTTGGACTCTTCGCGACCCCGCAAGCTGTAATAGCCACGGCAACCTTATCTCGCGAAGACCTTGCACATCCACAATACTTAGTACGGCCGCCTTTCATCATGCTGCTGAATCCTGATGTCGGGAAAATCATTCCGAATCGTGACTTTTAATTCCGATTGTCTGACAGCGAAAATCCTGCGTGAACTTCAGATCGGTAGGTAGTCGTTAGAGATTTTCTTTTTCGTCCAATGGCACTGGGGTTGCTACTCTCCTTCGTCAAGTCGCTAAAAGGAGGGATCTCCTATGGCAGAGATGAATTGCGCCCACGATGATTGTGATTGCATAGTCCGAGACGGCAAGGGTGTCGACAAAGGGGGCGAAACCTTTTGCAGCACTTTTTGCGCCAATATTGGGCCCGCTGGTAGCGCGGACGAGTGTAAATGCGGCCATGCAGAGTGCGCTTGAAGCAGTCATCTTTGACGTTGACGGCACGTTAGTCGATTCGGTCGATCTCCATGCTAAGGCATGGCAGGTTGCCTTCGCGAAGTTTGACAGGGACGTTTCATTCGAAGCGATCCGCCGGCAGATCGGCAAAGGCGCCGATCAGCTTCTGCCAGTGTTTTTCTCCACTGAAGAGCTCGGTCGTTTCGGCCGGGAGCTAGAGGAATTTCGCGGTAATCTGTTTCGGACGGAATACTTGCCACAAATTAAACCCTTCCCCAAAGTGCGCGAGCTGTTGCGCCGAATCCAAGACGATGGGCGAAAAATCGCACTGGCTTCGTCGGCCAAAAAAGATGAATTGGATGAGTATAAAAAAATCGCCCGGATCGAGGATCTCATCGAAGCCGACACTTCGTCCGCCGACGTCAAACAATCCAAGCCGCATCCCGATATTTTCGAAGCTGCGCTCAGCAAGCTCGGCGATATCGCCCTCGGCGAAATCGTTACAGTCGGCGACACACCGTATGACGCCGAAGCCTCCACCAACGCAAATATGCGTATAATCGGATTGCTTAGCGGCGGCTGGACCGAAGAGCGATTACGCCACGCCGGATGTATTGAAGTTTATCGCCATCCCGCCGATCTGTTGGCGCGCTACGATCAATCGATACTAAGATCAACGGATTCACCCTCTGCGCGATCCGATAGTGTGGGCGTACGCGGCTCTACATTTAAGCCGCAACGGCGGAAGTAACTTTCTTCGTAAATAGGCTTCTCCTTACCGCGTAACCCTCGCCACTATCCCAGGAAAGCCTGGTATTTTGCGCTGAAGCGCCGGCGGGTTCCTCGCTGTTTTTTTTTCAGTTTCCGTTTTTCTTGATTCTGCGAGACGGTTTAACATCGCGCCAATATCCCTTGATTTGACCTGGGAAGTAGCCTAGTTTTTTGTCTCCAAGAAGAACCGCTCAGTAGTCCGGTAAGTTCTTGAGGCTCTCGGTGGATTCTGCAACTGAAGGAATGGCGTGATGCCGATCGATCTAGCGAACATCAGTAACTTTTTCCTCGGGGACGGTGCCAGACTCGCAGCGATTGTCGAGTCTTCCGACGACGCTATTATTAGCAAAGATCTCAACGGCATTATCACCAGCTGGAATGGCGGAGCGGAACGGCTCTTTGGCTATACCGAGCAGGAAGCGGCGAAAAATGAACGCCTTCAAGAACATCATCTTGATCGCGCAAACCGGTTGGGGAAGCGATGAAGACCGCGAAGAATCCCGCCAAGCCGGATTTAATTATCATTTAATAAAGCCGCTCGATTTCCAAGTCCTGGAAATGATATTGACCGGCGACGCAAGCAATTCGCGAGCGATGCAACTATAGAACGAGGGCGCGATGGATGTTCTGTAGTCGTCTTTCGTGGCGATCGAAAGAATCAACCGCAAAACATCATTACCGGTCTCGCTGCGCGAGACTATCACAACAATCGTGGGGTGAACTTGATTAAATCGTTGGATCGATTCCAGCGAATCTTTGTCCTCAGGATTCGAACGATGTTTTGACAACATCGTTCGAATCCACTAGCTCACTTACGCGACAGGTGGCACCCGTCCACGGACTGAATGTACGATTAGCAGGATGAGGCCAACGACAAATAAGATCCAGCCGACCTGTGTTGCCACGGCGGCAACTCCCGCTACGCCCAGAAGCGCAGCGATCAGACCGATAATCAAAAAGGTCAGTGCCCAGCTTAACATAGTATAACCTCCTTTCTGCTTTGATCGTTTCATTCCGTTTACCAGCCGCGTTTAGCGGTCCTTAGTAAATGATCGAACCGTTCTCGATCTGCTGTTTGCGCTGCTCATACTCGCGCCGCGAAATTCTCTCGCTCTTGAGATCGTCATCCAGCTTATCCATTTGCCGCTTCGCCTGGATCTCATATCCTGCCCCGGTAGCCAACACACCGGTAGCCGCACCACCGAGAAATGCGCAACCCGATTGAGTCAACGCTGCTGCCAACATCAAAACTAAAAATGTCTTCATACCTTAGAACCCTCCTTTACTAGACTAAGCTGAATCTTTGTATCCGCAATCCTGATGCCAGCGCATATCTGCGCAAAAATGCGTGAATCCAAAGCGAAAAGACCGAACACAGATAAAATTGTTGAAGGGAAAAACCGTTCAGAAGGCTTTTTTTCCTCACAACGATCGTCTAGCGAATCCTTAGAAGTTGGGAGCTTCGGTTTCATTTTATTTTATTTATCGTCCGCGTTGAGGATGCTCAATGCCAGCATCGCGAACAAAGTCCTTCTCCGCCAAAAAGCCCTGAGAGCGCGTAGGCCACTAAAATTTGCGTCTCGCGCTGATGGGTCTGGCTGTCGCTGGCGTTTTCTCGCAACATCAAAATAAGTTCATTGATAGTGGTCTCAACATCCTGCGCATCGACTGGTAGTTCCATTCGCCAACTCCTTCTCGGGCGAAAAATATGAAGCGCAATTCATGTGCCACGAGCGAGCCAAGGGACAGCGCGAATTCACGAGAGTTTTGACGCAGGGACGGTATGCAATTTCCTTTACGAAGGTAATTTCCTACGAGTTTTAGCTAACAGAAAGAATCGCTCTTGCGATATCTTGAAGAGATGGAATGTTCGGGTTGCTAGGTAAAAGTCGGTAATTTAAGACCTGTGATATCGCGAGTTCGCTTTCCTGATTGGCTTACCGAAGGGTTTTGAACGCTCGGACAACTGTAATCACGCGCCGAGCAAGCGGGCCTTAGAGTACGTCAAAGACCCAAAGCAAAGCGAGTAAAGATATCGGCACAGTAACAGACCAGGCAGCTAGATCGGCCATATTCTCTCCTTGCCTAAATGCTTCGAGTTTTTTACCGAGCAGACCCTTTGCATACTGATCTCACACCCCGGTTACTCGTCATAGCGAACTGTCTGTGTCGAAACGCGGCCGGAGAAGTCGGCAGTTGGACGCAGATAGATTTGCTTGAGGCCTGCATCGATCCTCGTTATCTCACCGACGATTTCATCGCCATCGAGCTGAGGCGTGGGCCGTTTGATGAGCGAGATATTTTCGCAGGCGACACTCCCTAGGAGCACAGCCAACCCTTAAATAGCCAGTATTTTACCGCCGCCGGATTTCATCATAACTGTCTGTACCCGCTAGGGCGACGCCTTCAGGTTTTTGATGCGCTCGCTGATATTGGGATGAGTAGAAATAAACCCGCCGTGGCTTGGCGAAATTTTCGAGATCCAGGTCAGCGCTTCGGTGACAACTGATTTGGGATACCCTGCGCGCTCCAGGATCGCGACACTTTGGCGATCGGCCGCGAGTTCCTCGGACACACTGAAGCTTGCAGTGATCATCGGCCCGTCAATTAATGTCAGCGCCGTGTGCTTCGCCGCCAAATGTTCGAGCAAGACCATGTTAGCGCCTGTTGCCGATATCTTGAGCTTGGTTACATGGCCGAGATCCTCGTGGGCGATTTCGTGTACCATCAGCCCGCGCAACTGGTCGTCATTCGCCCGCTCCAATAAACCGGTGGTGACAAACAATTTGCCGCCGCCGCCGTTGGCGATGTTGATGGCGGCATCGGCAATAACGCCGACGCTAACTTGTTGCGGCTTGAGCGAATGCTCCATCGCGCGCAGCAGTGGCGTGGCAATTCGATAAAGCCGTTGCGCGGTCTCGGCATCGACCTGTTTTTTAGCGGTCGCTGGCGGCTCGCTCTCTTTGGAGCGCGACCCCACTTGCGGCGCCACGGCCTGCGCCAAGCTGAAAACCACGATTGACATAGCTGCCGTCCTCATTTTTTATCGAACGCGCCTTCTCCGCTGGCCATCCGGGCTCGCTGTTTGACCTCGCTGAGAGCGCAAATCGGCGCGCGCATTCTCCGCCACCTCGACGTATTTTTCACGAATGGAATCCAGTTCCTCTTCCTCGAGCTCTTCTAAGTTCAGCAGGGCATTTTGCGCCCCCTTGCTGACCCGAATTAATTCATCCAGTTTGATCTGAATCGCCTCTGAGTCGCGGTTCTGAGTATTCTGAATCAAGAACACCATCAGAAACGTAACGATCGTCGTGCCGGTATTGATCACCAGTTGCCAGCCTTCGCTATAGCCGAACATCGGACCGGTCAAACCCCACACCACAACGAGTCCCGCTGCCGAGATAAACGCGGCCGGGCGACCGACGAGTCGAGACGTCGTTTTCGCGAAGCGAGTAAACCACGAGGTTGATTTTGTCGGTCGCATGATTACGAGAATTTTAAGCTAGCGCCAGTGGTGCTCGATCTCATCGCGATTGCGCGCGATGCCTAGCCGCGTTCCTCCGCATTTGCGCAGTTCGACGCGTATCGAGCTGTCCCGAGCATGACCGCAATACTCGGTGAATTCATCACCGCGTCACTGCTCCTCGGGAGGCGTATTCCGCGCCGCACTCAGCTCAACACAACGCTACCGTTGCCGTTCGATCTGTCTCCGGCCCCGTTTTCTATGCCCGAAAACTTCGGTGCATCGGCGAGGGGAAACGTCCCCGGTATGTGCGCGGTCCGCGTGGCTTCACTACGAGGACGAATCACTTCGGCAAAATCGCTTTCATCACACCACATTTTGTCTCCGTCGATACCCCCGCCGGGATAGGAATTCTCGAACTGCACCAGCCATTTCTTTAATGCTCGCGGTTGTTGGTCAATCACGACGCCAATTTCATAGGGCCGCAACCAATGTTGCGGTAGCAAGGAAATCCGTACACCTATCGCGCATCGATCTTTCATCTGTCACCTCCATCGCAGTCGCAGCTTTTCATCGCGAATGTCACAAGGGCAAAGGACGTGCCAGGTGGTTACGCCGGATCGCTAGCAATTTTACGGCAATTTTTTTGCGCGTAGATCGCTCCAGTCCCTTCTTGCAGGAATTTTCCCTACGAGAGTGGGTAAAATTATCTGGGAAAATCCCCTCGGAGCGTTGGGCTTCTAGAGCACAACTAAGGAGTGGTTCGAATACTAGTAGGCAAATAAAAACCGTCAGCGTTTTCGCGGTTATTCGCTGCGCCGGGAGGAAGGCAGCCGTGCGACCACCCTACGAACTCCGGCGAGTGCTACTGGGGAATGAATTTTGGCGACGCTTTAAAAATTGACTTGCGCGTCGTTTCCAGATGGCAAGTCGATTTTCTGCGTTGGCAATTCTAAGCCGCGCGCCACCAGCGCACAGTGTTGACAGACGATCATGTCGAGCAAAACTATATCGTTGTCGACGCTGGTCACCCGGAACGCCTCGCCGTAGCAAAGTTCTTCACAATGGCGACATACAAATCTCATACAGCTAAATTCAGCAAACAATGTGCCGCAGCTAACTTATTCAATCAGCGACGTCCGCTTCGGTAAAAGTGCCAATAATAGGATTTTTCTCAGAGCCGGCTGTTTTGCTATCGAGACAGGCGCCATTTGCGAACTAGCGGCATGCTGGCGTTGACGATCTCGCAGCGCTGCTACGGGACCTCCAGGATGGAATTGTACGAGGCGAATTCATTAGGAACTTTATTCGGGTTCTCCGGATCTTCACTCCACTGTTCGCCATTGATCACAAAGCGGTAAAGATAACGTCCCGGGGTGAGCTTGAGATCGGTCTTCCACCAACCGTCACCATTTCTTTCGAGCATGTTCGCTTGAACATCCCAATTATTGAAATCCCCGGCTGCCGCCACCGTATTCGCTTCCGGCGCGAAATAGGCCAGCGGTACTGCCTTTAATTTTGACGCTGCCTTGGGAGATTTTTTTTTGACAGTCTCAGTCGGCTTGCGTACTGTTCTTCGTTCCATGTGGAATTTCCTCTGTGTTATCGTTCAACCCTTGACCACAAACGGCTTGAAAGCCGAGGGCTCACTTTGCTAATGGAATTCAGTGAATGCAATGCTGCTCCCACGAATAGGAGCCTGCATCAACTATATTCGACCTTGGTGTTTTGGTTTGGAGAGAATAACAAATAATGCAGCAAACCGCGGACCATCACGAAATTTACGACTGTGTAGGGTGATTCACCGCTTTATTTTTGGACAACGTCCCAATTTCGCAATTGATTAGAGACCACGATCTCGATTGTGGGACATTGCGGAGCCGAGCGCAGCCGGCGTCATTGATAAAGTTTCTTTGATTGCTTATTTGCCTTGGTGGCATTCTGTTTGCTCACTCTGCGTCCATCGGTCCACCACCCGACAAGTAATGAGAAAGGGCGGAGGTATGGCAAACACGGACATTTCATCGTTAGAATCGGCTGCATGGAGCGACAAACTCATACCTTTACTGCCGCTGTTTATCGACGACACTCTGGCGCCGCTCACTTATCTCGACTTTAGTCACCGCAAGACCTACGACGAACCAGAAGAAAAACTTCTGTTCGCGCTCTTGAATGACGCGGTCTACTGCTTTCAACATCATTTTGCTGCTCGCAGCCGCGCCGGCATGAAGCTCTTTTTCGCTGCCGAAGAGTGGATATTGCAAAGGGATGATGACTCTCCATTTTCCTTCGAAAACGTTTGCCAGCATCTCGCCATCGAAGCCAATTCATTGCGCTGCGCGCTGCAACATTGGAAAAACTGCCGTCTCGTCTCGATGGCGAACGTGGCGCTGCCGCAGTGAAACAAAGAACAACCGCTAACGGTCAGAAAATGAAGTCGGAATTTATCATGAGAAGACCGATTCGGATCGTGCTAGCGCTCTTACTGCTGAGTGGATGCGTTGAGTTTGTCACGAGTTCGGGAGACAGCGAACCCGCGGCGCAGTCTAGCGTCCGCACGGTGCCCTTCGATGGGCGCCAGGCCGAACGCCTCAAGCGCACCATGTTGCCGCTCTTGCAGGCGACAAATAAGCGCGGCTCGGCGAGCCAGGTACGCATCGGCTTAATCGACGATCCGAGTATCAACGCGGCTAATGCCGGCGGAGGCGAATTTTACGTTACGACCGGTTTGTTACAAAGAGCCAGTGACGAGCAATTGCGCGGCGTGCTAGCCCATGAAATCGCCCATGACGATCTCGGCCATGTCGCCAGAGCGCAGGTGCTCGGCGCTGGCTTGAATATTGGCGTAGTGTTGCTGGAACAGCTGTTTCCCGGCAGCAGTGCGGTCACACCCATTGCCGGCACTCTGATCGCCAGGGGGTACGGCCGTCAAGAGGAATTCGCCGCCGATCGCCACGCCATGGAACTGTTACAACGCGCCGGTTATCCGCCCCAAACCATGGAACGAACTCTCAAGTGGCTTCTCAGCCAAGAAGCCGGCAGAGGAGGCGGCGGTTTCTTATCAAGCCATCCCGCCACCGAAGACCGTATCGCCGCACTGAGGCAGTAAAGTTTCCGGCTGTAAGCTTTATATTGTATTTCGCTCGGTCTCTTGAGGGATCAAGAGACACTTGGCGGCGGGTTAATCTCGCCGCCACGTAGTTATGCTATAGCCGAATTTTCGTAGGCCACCTGCTTCGAAGACGATTGGTAACGCGACAGCAGATTTATGATCGACGGGTCGTCGACGTATTGATTCTCCAGACGAGCGGCTAGCTCGCCCACACGTCCCATGCGCATCGCCGAGTCGAGGATTCTGTCGGCGCTACCCCAGTCGCTCCAGCCAATGTCCGGCACCGGTAGGACTCGAAGGCGAGCCGCGCAGCGGGCGAGAATCGCCGAGCTGAAGTTGACCGCGCACAGGCGCTCATAGGTTTGGTCGATATATTTCTGCGCATGCGTCGTACCCAGCATCGCTCGCACGCCGGTGAATAGTCCGTAAAGATTCGGCACGGTTTGGCGCGTCATCTCCCACATTGCTGACGCGCGAGCGGCAAACACAAAAGTGTTCCACAGAGCGCCCTGCTGCATCAACTCTTCAGCATGGGGCAGTGCAGGTTTTTCCCAAAAGCCGCGCACCGCTCGGCTGGCTTTACCGGCGCGCTCTTCCCGGCTGCTAATCCAGCCATAGCCATCTTCAACGCGATCCGGCGTCATACCCAGCAAAATCGCACTTTGCGGAAACACTTCGGTTTCCTCGAAAGCCTTCGCCACATGGGTCATAAAGCCGCGCTCGTTGGCGATAAAATGGTCGGACGGAAAAACCGCCACCGTCGCGTCCGGGCAGCGATGGCTCACGTGTGCCAGCGGCAGCAGGATGCCGGGGGCGGTCTCGCGATTAGCGGGTTGATAGATGATGTTCTCCTCCGGCCAGCCGGCGAGCTGCGCGGTTGCTTCCGGCCGGTGGCGTTTGTCGACAATGATAAGAATGCGCTCACGTGGAATCAGCTGCTGGACGCGATCCACGGTCATTTGCAGCAAAGAGCGCCTGCCTAAGACCGAGCAATATTGTTTGATGCCTCGCCCGCCGCACAGTGCCGAGAGAAAGTCCCGCACCCGATTTCCTTCACCCCCCGCGAGCACAATACCCCAGCGGCTGTTTTTCTCAGTCATGACCACTCCTGATAAATAAGAAAATTTGTCCGGTTTTAACGCAAAACCGAAGCCAGTGCCTGTCACAGTTCCGATGCTGCTCCTAAGCGCGCAGTAGGACTTTCTCCTTGAATAAGAAGAACTAAAATCAGGTCAAGCGAAAAAATAAACGCGAGAGCTGTCCCAACTTTGCGACCCGGCGAGCCGGTTGTGTGCCGGAATCGGCACATATTCACAGCTGCTTAACTCAGAAATCGACGGCACAAACTTTGCCCAAAAGTTGAAGGTGCGGGAGGGGTGGCGAATGCGCCGGCAGATCGTTCTCGGTGCGCTACTGATTATTGGGTTAGTGACGGCAACAACGACGTTCGCATCGCCGTTGCGAGCGATGCTTCTCAAAACACCGAACGGTCGGTTCTCGGAGCTGGCAAAGCGTTCCGAAGGGCGGTCGTCTGACCGGACCTAGATGGAAGATTTAAGCGGGCAATGCCAAGTTACAACCCTTGCCGCTAAACGAAGCGCGGAGGTGAGATAAGATGAATACCGATCGATCCAACCCCCCGGAGCCTGGTGAAATTTCCAAATTCGAGTGTGATTTCTGCGGCGCGGTGTTTGAAACTGAAGCGGACCTGCGCAAGCATGAAGAAACTTGCCAGGGTGATAAAGTCCAGCCGAGAGTCTAGTTGTAATGGCACCGACAGCGATTTACCACACGCGGCAGAGCTGCAAGCGAAGGTGACCCATGCGCAAGAAACGCCAGCAATCTAAGAAAAAGAGGCGGCCACGAAGCAGCGGCGGCTCCATGCGCGGGCGGCGGGTGATGATCGATAAGAAAAATCAAAACTTTAAAGGTAAAAATTAAAACATCGCGCCCCCAGAGCCGGCGAATTTATCGGTCTGAATGTTTAATTTGAAATTTCTTCATTGAGCGGCAGCGTCACGGTAAAGGTCGTACCGGTGCCGGGCACGCTGCGATAATCGACCCGGCCGCCATGGGCGGATACGATTTGGCGGACCACGGCTAGGCCGAGCCCCGTACCGTGGGACTTGGTCGTGGTAAAGAGCTCGAAAATATTCACGCCCGGCGCGATGCCGATACCGGTATCCGCAAGCTCGAGGCAAAGTTCATCCCGGCTACGGTAAGCGCGCACTGTCAGCGTGCCGCCCTCGGGCATGGCGTCGACAGCATTGTCGGCAAGATTGGTCACCACTTGCTTGAGCTTCTCTTCGTCAACGCTGATGGCCGGCAGATCGGCGGGAATCGCGATTTTGAGCTCCACCCCCTTTTCGCTATAGGCATTCGGCACTAACACAGACTTAATTAAATTCTCCAGGCGGACCGGATGTTGTTCCAATCGTTGCGGCCGTGCTAGGTAGCGAAATTCATGGAGTAGCGCGCCCAAACGGGTAATCTCACTCTTGATATCGCCCAGGGCCGAGAACACCAGGGGGTTAATCCCGTTTTGCGCGCGCGACAGATCGCGCTCGATCATCTGCACGGTGGTGGAAATGCCGTTGAGTGGATTTCCCACTTCATGGGCGAACATGGCCGAGGTGGCGCCGACCGCTGCGAGCCGTTCGCTTTCGCGCAATTTTTCCTCCATGCGTTTACGCTCGGTGATATTTTCGATCAGGTAGAGGGCATAATTGGGCGTGGGGTCGCGTGTGGCGATCAGAGTGGCGGTGATGCAGCACCAAAGGATTTCGCCGTTAGAGCCGATCAGCCGGGTTTCGTGGCGATAGCCAGTCGTCTCACCGCGCAACAATCGTTCGGCCTGGCGCCGAATATCACTCACATCCCTGGGATGGACGCTGGCGAAAAACTTTTGCCCCAACAACTCTTCGCTCGGCAACCCGAGCATGCCGCAGAGCGCTTCGTTGACGCGCAAATAGCGCATTTCGAGATCGACCATGCCGATGCCGATGGGTCCTTCGTCAAAGGCCGAACGAAAGCGCTCTTCGCTCAGTCGCAGTGCCTCATCGGCCTGCTGACGCTCGACGGCCCGGCCCAGTTGCATCGCCAGCTGCGCTAATAGCGTCGAGAGCCGTTGATCTAATTCGATGGCGCGCTCGAAAAAAAACGCCAGGGCGGCGGTCGGCTCACCGCCACAGATCACGGCAAAAACACAGGCCGATACCAGACCCGCATCGCTCGCCGCGTGCGCCCACTGCTCAGGTTGCGCAGCCAAGTCGTTGAAGCAGTTTAGTTTGCGGCTCGACAACGCCAGCGAGGCCAGGTCGTTACCGTCGGCACCGGCGCACTCAAGGGCAAATTGCAGGGCGGCGAAGCGCTCCCGGTCTGGCTCGACATACCAGAGAAAAGTGCCTCGGTCCTGCTTGGCCGCAGCCGGTATCAAACAGTAGCCAACCGGCGATCTCAGATGGCGGCAGATTTGCTCGAGGGCTGCGTTCAAGGCGCCCTCTATACTCGCCGCCTCATGGATAACCAGCTCGGTGCTTCGCAGTAGATTTAAAAATACATGCTCCGTGCGCAGCGCGGCTTCGGCCAGTTGGCGCTCGCGGATTTCTTTCCTGAGTGCGCTGTTGGTGTCTTCTAACTCTTCGGTACGCTCCAGGATGCGCAGCTCCAAGCGATCGTTCAAATCGCGCAGCGCCACTGCCGCGCTGTCGCGCTCCTGGCCGCGCTGCTCAAGCAACCCGGCCGTGCGACCGATATCGCGCCTGAGGTTCTCCACTTCGGTCACCCGAGAATGGCCGCTCATGACCACCGCCTCGCCCCGACCGAGGGCACCGGTTTGGCGCGTCAATTGATCGAGCGGTTCGGTGATGCGCGCTTCGACGATCACCGCCAGCAAGATACCGACGACCAGAAAGATCACCCCCGCGCCTACCAATGCCCACAGTGAACGCCTTAGCGGCGCCTCGAGTTGTGCGGCGGGAATCGTCAGCGACACCGCCCAGCCATTGGTCGGTGAACGGCTAAATGCCGCGAAGGATTCGACCCCTTCTCGGTCAAGCCCTTCGAACCAGCCATCGAGCTCACCCGGCGCAGCGCGGCGTACCAGAGGTCCCGCGATTTGACCGACCAGTTGCGGGCGCGCGCTAACGGCGACGATAATATTGCGTCCATCGACAATTGTAGCCAAGGCCTGGGGCGGCAATTTCTGGCGGGAGAGAATTTCACCGAACACCGCCGGGGCAATCTCCGCCGAGAGCACGTAGCGCAATTCACCGGCGCGCAGCACCGGCACACGATATCCAACCATCGGGCCGGCAGCCGGATCGCGATGAAAATTGATCGGCATGGGCTGCTTACGGGTTAGGGTCGCCCGGAAACTTTCCTGGTCGATGTCGGCCTCGGACAGCGGTTCACCGAATCGATTGAGCACATCCAAAACCGGGCGCCCAGACGGGTCGTGAAGCACAATGGTTCGCCAATTGGGACGGCTCTCCAAGACGCGCCGCAGTTTACGATAGACTGGGGCGAGGTCGCCGCTATCGAAGTCCTCCAGAGTCCCCACCGCCTCGAGGGCCGTTTTGGTCGCTTCGAACTCGCGATCCAAAGCGGAGGACAGCGCCCGGGTCGTTTCGCGCAAGCCGGTAGCCAGCGACGCTTTTTCTCGGCTCGCGAAAAGATTTAGCACCAGGAACGCAAACACCAGAAACGGCAGCACCGACAGCACCACCAGCGCAAACAGGTGCGCGCGCAGCGATAGGGTGTCGAAGCGTTGGCGCAGGTACTCATAGCCGAGCAATCGTTTCATTGGCCGCTTCTACATTTATGCGGACGGTGGTTCAAGGCTGGAGATGCGTTCGATCTGATTATTCAGCTGAAAAATTTAAATGGAGCCCGATGAAACGAGTCAATCGAATATTGACCTTGAATACTAAACGGCCGCGGCCCCCAGGGCGTTATTCCTGATGCATCGCTTTCTGGGTCCAGCGCTCGACGTCCTCGGGGCTCATACTCGCCGGTGGATGCAGGCGCGCGTCGCGATAACCCCAATTTTCTATGTCATAGAGATACTGGGTACGCGATAGCAGTGTTCCCCGGCATAGATCATCGGCCGAATTTTCGGACTCGCGACACTGGCGCTGCCAAAGCTCGTTGAGCACCCAGGCGGGCACCAGATGAGTTCGCCCCGGATAGATAAATCCGAACAGCACGAGATGGCTTAACAGCACCCGCCAATGTTCGCCGAATCGGTGCAGCAGCCGTCGCCAATCCATCTGTGGCGCCGCAGCTAAAATGAGATGGGCGATGTCGGCACCATCGTAGCGCTCGCGCTCCAAAATGAAAGCTTTGGACCAGATCGCCTCCTCGGGCGCGCAGAACCGCACGGGCACGCCGAAGATTTCACCGGCGATGGCATGGTCAAACCATTCGTCATCGACTCGGCATATGCCGTTTCCCGAGCTGAAAATTATATCGATGTAATGGGTACGCTGGAAGACTTTGCCGAGCCAGTGTGAGAATGTCATCTCGGTCTGGTATCCTGCCGCGTCCAGGGTGGCAAAGATTCCCGCGATCTCTTGCGGACGCACATGGAGATCGAAGTCCTTGGTCGGCCGCACGATTCCGGTGATCCTTTCCAGCATGCAGGCGCCGCCGACTAGAAAGGGCACCTTGGCCGCGTTGAGCGTATGGAGCACGCGACAATAAAAGTCGTTGGTTTTTTTTTGATCGGTTAAGCATTCCATAGGCAAATCCGCGGCCTAAGACACGGCCGGCAGTTCGAGAATTTTGTAAGGTGGTTGGTCTGGAAATGTTTTCGCCAAAAGCTTCATGGCGACGTTGTAGACCGGCACATTATTTTGCGTGCGTCCTTCCGGCGAGCCACGATGGGCATGGCCGTGAAATATCGCGTTCACCGGGTATCGGTTGAGCGGCTCTTCGAGCCGGCTCGAACCTAGAAAGGCATAGATCTCCAGCGGCTCGCCGACCACCGTAGCCCGTATCGGCGAGTAATGGAGCAGCGCAATCCGTTGTTCGGTGCGCAACTTTGCCAATGCGGATTCGAGCTTCAGGGTTTCGTTGACCGCCTCGTGAACAAAATTCTTGACCGCTTCCTCACCCCAAGGCTGCAACGCCTGTTCGCCAAAGCCGCCACCGAACCCCTTGGCTCCGACAAAGCCGATGCCGAGAATTTCAACGGCATCGCCGTCGAGAATCGTCACCCCCGCGTCACCTAAAATACGGAGGACGTCGAGTTGCTGGTTGGACTCATACTCATGATTTCCCAACACGCCCAGCATGGGAATTTTGATCGGCGCTAATTCCTTAGCCAACACCACCGCTTCGTCGTGCTGACCATAGTCAACCAAATCGCCGCATAAAAGCAGAATGTCTGCATTCTCGGAAATCTGCTGGAATAACGCGTGCAGCTTTCCCTGGGAAGTTTTGGTGCAGTGTAAATCACCGACCGCGGCAATCCGGATGTTTCTCTTTTCACTCATATTTTTTTTGTTTTGAGCCGGCGATTCCTGCATCGGCATTAGTTGGAGCAACAGACATGCCAAAGTATACCGTTCGACTGTCGGGCCCTTGGCTACAACATAATTCCGGTTTGAAAAAGTCGACAGACCCGTCGGGGATGAAGTCTTTTAATTCAAATATCTTACGCGCGAAACGGGGTCTCAAAGCGGTTGTCGGCAGGTGGGGAGTTGACCTGACCAATAGCGCAAAAAGCCCTACGCGCTATGAAGGATAAAAATTACGTTTTAGAAATCCGAGGGCGCTTTTACGCGCCCCACGACAGGACAGCGGGATGGACGAATTCCGAAGAATATGTAATTAAACTAATTATTAGTTGTCACGCTGCTCGCTCTCAATATTGAACTGGCTAAGAAACTCGCCGCTACTGCGGCAAACCAACTGATGGTCGCGCAGCTCCTTTTCGCAAGTAAAACCGAGTCCGCAAGAAGAACAAATCAAGCCGATCAGCATGGTTGGATCGGCGCCGGCCATTAAATCACGGATCGCATGGATCATTATTATTTACCTCTTTGTCGTAACAAGATTGAAACAGCGATCAATTTTCGCTGCGCCGCTCTGTTCGCGCAGCGTCAATCTCTGAACGTTTAACTAGCTGCTTAAGCGCTGTGGCGAAGTTTCATGCCGGCTTCAGCGCGGCACAGTTGGCTCGCCTTCCAACGCTGCAACTGACGGCGCAGATACGACGGGCTAATGCCCAAACCGGCGCAAATGTTATTGAACGAGAAAGGCCACTGCTCGTTTTCGTCGAGCAGCCAGTCTTGCGCCTCGGCGAAAATTTTTTTCCCATCCCGGTCCGGCGCCAGATGATACTTTTGGAAACAGAAAAGCGCCTCGCCCAGGACCGCCATCATCAAACGCTGCTCGGGCTGCTCGGCGGCTTGTGAGTTTACGGCGACCTCATGGGCGGCAAGCATGTCGGGGTGAAACAGTCCCGGTCGTATTTCTAAGTTCACGACGGTCTCCTTTCCACGGGTTCAAACGGGTTAACAACGATCCTCAATGCTCTGCGGCCCAGCGCTTGAGCTGCGGCAAAAGCGTTGCAACGAAAACGATTTTGATACACGCAGCCACGGGAATCGCAAAGAGCATGCCCCAGACGCCGGCCAGGGAAGCGCCGACGAACACAACAATGATAATGGTGACGCCGCTAAGGTTGGTTTGGCCGCTCTGAATCCACGGGGTCAGAACCCAACCTTCGAGGAGCTGCACGACGACATAAACTGCGCTCGGCCACAGCACTGCATCGATCAGTCCGCCACTCGCGCCCGCATCCAAGCCACTGACATACTTGAGTAGCACCGCCAGCGGCCAGCTAATCACCGACAGGTAAGGGATGATATTTAAAAAACCCGTGATCATGCCGAGGGCGAACCAATAAGGCACGGCGGCGGCGTACCAGCCGGCGGAAAACAGCGCGCCAACGATCACGGCAATTACCAGCCGACCGCGAAAAAAATCGCTGACTGCGCGATCCATCTCTCCAAACACCTGCAAGATTTGCGCTTTGCGGCGGGTGGGCAAATAAGCTTCAAGCCGGGCCAAACCATGATTGAAATACCACGCGAAGACGAAGAAATAGATTGGGATCAGGATCAACGCCAAAGTCAGATTGCTGACCACACCGACCAGCGCTGCAAGCCAGCCGATGGCTTGACCTGTACTGCGAAAAACCTGGGCCAATATTTGCCGGGGATCGCCTTGGGCCTGCGCCAACACCGCCTCGACCTGTTCGCCGAGCGCGCCCCCATCGATCTGCAACCGTTGCGCCAACGCGCGCAAATATTTGGGCAAGTTGGTTACCAACCCGACGATTTGCTCATACAGCAGCGGAACGAGCCAAATCAGAAGCACTGCAAGCAGGCCCAATCCGATGAATAAAATGAGCGAAATCGTAAGCGTGCGCGGCCAGCGCCATCGTCGCTCGAGATGCGTGATCGCCGGATTGCAAAAATGCGCCATCAAAAGACCAAGAAAAACCGGCAGGAAAATATCCCATAAAAGGTAGACCGACACGAGCAACGATACCGGCACTAAGATCAGCGCCAGATCGCGCACCGCAGTGATTTCCCACAAATGTCGCGTGCGGTTCCGGCTGGTCGACGACACCGGCGGCGAAAAATGTCGGTCCAGTTTCATCGCATGTAACGCGAGCACACGCTCTGCTAGCTAGGCGATAGAGTCTCTTCCGATGTTGGTGGCGGCGATAAAAATCACTGCTAGCTAGAAGGACTCCGCAGCCGGCACCAGCATCAGGAGGATCGGCGGCGTTGCTTCGTCGCTCCAACCGCGGGCGAAATCCCCCGAAGCTTCCGACGTTTTTTCGGGTAGGCTACAAGCGTATCGCTTCTTTCGAGCTGCGGATCGAGCATACGCGTCGGGCTGAACATATGTTGGTCCTGCTGTTTTTCCGCCTCGGCAGAAGTACCGGTCTTCGTTTCGCCGCCCCCATGCGCCCGCAACTGGAGCAAGCGGCGTTGCAAGTAAGTGTCGGTTGGCCAATCCCAACTATGCGCAGGCAAATTGTCACCGCGATAAGGCGCGCCATTAACCTTGCTATTGTTGAAAACCTGCAACCAAGTTCTCGAGTGGTCGTTTGCGGCAAGATTTCCCATACTCAGATCTCCTTAATAAATAAGATAATCGTTTTCTTTTTGCGTAAAATCCGCGGTCAAAATGTTTCAAGGCGGTGGCGCTGATTGGACCGACTGCGCTGACGATGACAATTTGGGTCGGCGTCCAAACGGCGACGACGCGCAAGTGCCAGAAAGGCCAAAGTTTTGCGTGTCAAAAGAGCAACCGACATGCCAGTGGCGAGTCGTCGCGTGAACCAACGGCAACGAACGAAATTCAACCGCTTTGTAAAATTTCGCTGGGGCGCGTAATCCCAAGAATGATACGAAAAGCTTTACGGTGTTTCAAAAATGAGACATTGTCATTGCGTTAGCGCATTTTGTCAGGATCTCGCGCGCGACGAATCACGCAGCCTCACGGTAATTCTACGGAGCGAGCCAATTGGGTTTTTAATTTTCGCCCGCGCAGTTTCACGACTCAAACTTGTCACCCGTAATTAACCGCGCAGCACGGCTGCGGCGAAAATAGAACCAGCCCCATTGAACCAGTACCAGCACACGGTTTTCGAACTCAACGATCTGCATCAGATGAATAAACAACCACGCGAGCCAAGCGGCGAAACCGGCGAGATGCATGCCTCCCAAGTCCGCGACGGCAATGGCGCGACCGACAATTGCCATACTGCCGCGATCCCGATATTTGAATGGCCGCGTAGTTTTGCCATTGAGACGGTTGCCGATAATTTGGGCGACGTAGCGACCGGCTTGTTGCGCGACCGGCGCGATACCCGGCAACGGATTGCCGCCGGACGGCGTATAGCAAGCCAGATCGCCGATGACAAAAATCTCCGGATGATTGGCAAGAGAAAAATCGTCCTCAACGATCACCCTGCGGCCGCGATCCAAAGTCGCAACGCCGCAGCGCGCCAGCACTTCGCCAAGTTGCGATGCGCGCACCCCCGCCGCCCAGAGCACCGTCTGACAGGGAATCACCTCAGGCGTCTCACAACGCTTGACCGCAACCTCACCCGGCCGGAGTTCGGTGACCGCAGTGCGAGTTTGCACTGACACACCAAGGTTCTTTAGAAAGCCTTGCGCGTTGCTCGCCAGATCCTCAGGATAAGTCGATAGGATACGATCAGACGCCTCAAGCAAAAGTATTCGCGTCGCGCTAGGATCGATGCTGCGAAAGTCGTGAGTCAAAGTTTGATTGGCAATATCCGCTAACGCACCGGCGAGTTCCACGCCGGTAGGACCGCCGCCGACAATCACGAAGGTCAACCAGTCGCGAATCTTGGCCGGATCGGTCTCTCGCTCAGCGGACTCGAAGGCGGAAAAGATCCGGCGGCGCATTTCGATGGCGTCTTCGATGGTCTTTAAGCCCGGTGCAAGTTTCTGCCAATGGTCATGTCCGAAATAATGGTGACTCGAGCCGGTGCCGACGATCAGCGTGTCATAGTCAAGTGTTCCGCCGGCGAAAACTACTTTGCGACGCGCCGGGTCAATGTCGGTTACTTCTGTAAGAAGAACTTTGGCGTTCTTTTGGTGACGTAATACGGCTCTAAGGGTCGAAGCGATGTTGGCCGGCGATAACCAACCGGTAGCAACTTGGTAAAGCAGTGGCTGAAAAAGATGGAAATTGCGCCGGTCTACGAGCGTGACCTCGACGGGTAAATGGCGCATCGACTGGACCGCGCAAAGTCCGCCAAACCCGCCACCGATCACCACGACCCGATGCACAGATCATCCCGGATAAGGCGCATCCGGGCCGCTAACCACCGCGGCGTTGATCAGTTTTTCGATAATCTGTGAGGCGCCCGGTTGCCGCCCCTCGCCATCCAAAGAGAGTAACTGGAGCTTTTTCAGATTGGTTTTGGCTTCAGCGCTGAGCTCGATGAGCACAGGGTCGGCCGTCTGAGTTTGTTTGGCTCTTTGATCGGATGATTTCTTCAGTCTAACCATTGCACCTACCTCGCACGCTGAAACGGAAAATTTCTTTCGAAACATGAGCGAATGTTAGTCCCACAACACCTCTGGCTCTGCAAAACTTAATCCAGACGTAAAGATTTACCCAATGGATGCAGGTCGAGCCGCCAACGCGGACACACGGGCCTTAAGCACTTTTTGGCTACCGGTTCCTCTAGACGATGGCTCGCGTCCAGTCTAAAGCCGCGGGATTAAAAAGATAAGCGGCGACGAAAGGAAGGTTAATTGTTATCGTTGCGACGGGTCCGACGCTTTATTCCATCTCGCTGAGGGCCCGGCGCGCGGCAAAATAGCCGCACATGCCGTGCACGCCGCCGCCGGGCGGCGTCGACGCCGAGCATAGATAAAGACCTTTTACCGGAGTACCGTACATGCGCCGGGACGGCCGCAAAAATAATTGCCGCAGATCGGCAGTACCGCCGTTGATGTCCCCGCCCACTAGATTGGCATTGCGCTGTTCGAGCAGCGCCGGCCCCATTGTATGCCGCGCCAGCACGATCTCGCGAAACCCCGGCGCAAACCGCTCGATCTGACTTTCAATGTTATCCAGCATCGGTCGGTCCGAACCATGGGGCACATGACAGTAACCCCAGAGCGTGTGTTTGCCTTGGGGCGCGCGCGATTCATCGAAAAGTGAGGGCTGCGCGATCAGGACGAAGGGCCGGTCATTCTGTTCGCCGCGCGCCGCAGCGCGTTCCGACAGCGCAATTTCTTCCAGCGAACCGCCGAGGTGAACCGTGGCGGCGCGGGCGCACTCGGCTGCTCGCCAGGGCACCGGCGCCGAGAGCGCCCAATCGACTTTGTAAACGCCCATGCCGTAGCGATAGCTTTGCAAGCGCCGCTGGAACGAATCCGGCAATTCATTTTCCGCCAGCGCTAAAAGCTGGCGCGGCGTCACATCGCATAACACGGCGCGCGCTTTTGGCAGTTGGCGAAGCGCGCGAACACGCCGCTCGGTGACAATCTCCACGCCCAGCGAGCGCGCGTAGGAAACCAGCGCATCGGCCAACCTTTGCGCGCCGCCGCGTGCCACCGGCCAGCCGACGCTGTGAGCGGTGATGCCCAAGACCAGTCCGAATGCCGCCGAGCCCAACGCTTCGAGCGGCAACATGGAATGGGCCGCCAATCCGGCAAATAACGCGCGTGCTCGAGCACCTTTGAAATAGCTGCGGGCAAAGTTCGCTGCCGGGCGAATGCCAAGAAAGCCGAAGCGCGCCAACACCAACGGGTGGCGTGGCATTCGCGGTGGCCCCAACAGGTCGATGTCCAATCCGTCCCACCGGGCGCAGAAATAATTCATCAAGCGGCGATAGGAATTAGCGTCGTCATTGAGGCTGGCCGCAGTGGCGTCGACCGAGCGCTCGACGATCACCGCTGTGCCATCGTCGAGTGGATGCGCCAGCGGCGACGGCGGATGGATCCAATCAAGCCCGTGCTGATCGAGAGGTAAGGTGCGAAAAAACGGCGAACCGATGGCCAGTGGATAGACTGCCGAGCAGACATCGTGAACGTAACCCGGCAAGGTCAGCGCAAACGAGCGCGCCCCGCCGCCGGGAATCGCTTCTGCTTCATAGACGATTACCGATCGGCCCGCCTGGGCCAAGGTAATCGCCGCCGCTAAACCGTTGGGGCCGGAACCGATTACGACGGCATCGTATCGATTTGCCATTTAGACTGGATAATAACGGGCAAGGATCTCACTGTCGCTAAATCACGGGTGATTAAAAACGTGCCACTGCGCTGTCTCTGAAGCTCAATAAAGCGACGGGCTAGCGGCAGTGGAGGCGACGGGAGTTGTTGGCCGCTGGCGAATCGCGGGACAGCTTGCCGACGCCTGCTCCAAGCGGCGATCAGTCGGGTGGAAACTATCTCCGGAATAATTCTGTCTTTGAAATTCGCGCAGGATATTGACCCAGATGGTGCAATCCCAACCCAGCTTGGCCCAGTAGCTCATGCCGTAAAAGTCTGCTTGCAACTCTTTTTCAACGGAATAGTTTTGGAACTGCACCCGCCCAGCGAGCCCGAGATGACCTGCGGTGATGCCCCCTTGTGCCGCCGAGGTATTAGCGACGGCGCCGCGCTGATTTGCATGTCCGGCGAGCTCATGGGCAATTTCATGGGCCAGGGTCTGCCGCAGCAGCCAGCGATGATAAGAACTTTTGAGCGCCAGCTGCGCTAGCCGATAGCTGATATAGACCCGCCCGCGCCCAATACTTAAACCGAGCAGATCGCCCCGTGGAAACGCTGAAAGCTGAAAATGGTAATGGGCAAACTCGGCGCTCGGATCGGCCGCGGCCAGAATCTGACCGGCTTCCTCGCGCACCAACTTCTCGATCGGCTCATCAGCGACCACGGGAATTTTCGGATTGAGGGAACAAGACATCATCACCGCACCACCGACAATCAAGCCACACCACAATTTCAAAAATTTTAGATCGCCGGTTTTTTTGGACACCATGCTCTCCTACTTAAATCTGGATTGGCGAATGATCGAACGCGAAAGCTGTCGCAGACTAGCACAGCAAAATCGCGCCGCCAACGGTGCCAACCCGAAAACCAAAAACTGTTTAAACAAAGTCGACAATGGGCACGCTCAAACGGCATGAAAGAGTCCGTTGGCGTGACCACAAGCGTGAAAAACGCCTCTGGAACTATCACCGCTGCGCGATTTTTCGCAGCGAATTCCCTGGGCAGATTACGCTGGCCATTCAACTCGATTTCATTGGAGGGGCTGGATCGCTACTGTGAATTTCCACGAAATCCATTGATGCGCCAATGTTTTGCGCCACCGTCTGAACAAGAACTTTTTCCAAGGCGTTGTGGTTGAGCGGCTTGGTGAAGTGATGATCGAAACCCGCTTGTTCCGATTTGTCGCGATCACTGTCGCGCCCCCAACCGGTCTGCGCGATCAGTGTCATGTGCCGCCATTGCGGCTGTTCACGGATTTGACGCGCGACTTCGTAGCCACTGATACCGGGCAACCCGATATCGATAAGCGCAACGTCGGCCGAATATTCACCCAAGGCCGCAAGCGCGCTCGGCCCGTCATAAGCGAGCCGAACCTCATAACCCCAGAGCTGCACTAAAATCCCCAGGCTTTGGGCCTGCAATTTATTATCGTCGACGATTAGAATTCGTTTAGACCTCGACGTCGGCGCTGGTCGGCCGTTCTGTTCGGCAGCGCGTGGGAGCATGTCAGCGGCAATCGAGCCCACCGGCGCCACCGGCAGTCGCACCGTAAACACACTACCTTGGCCGAGACCGAGGCTCGAAGCCTCAACACTGCCGCCGTGCAGCTCGACTAGGCTTTTCACCAACGCGAGCCCGATGCCAAGCCCGCCCCGGTTGCGTTCCAAACTACTATCCGCCTGCCTGAACATTTGAAATACCGAAGGCAAAAAATCGGCCGAGATGCCGATGCCGGAATCTTGCACTTGAATGACGATCTCATCGCGTTGGCTTTGGACAATAAATCGCACCTCGCCGTGGCCATCCGTATATTTCACGGCGTTGTTCACTAAGTTGCTCAAGATTTGCGTCATCCGGACCGGGTCCACGAACATCTTGATGTCGATATCAGGGACGTCAACGACGAGTTTATGTCCAGCGGCGTCGACCTCAGGGCTGCAAGCTGCGATGAGCGTGCGAACGATTTCGCGAAAATCGACCCATTCCTTGTGCAATATCAGGCTGCCCCGGCTAATCCGGCCAACATCGAGCAGATCTTCCATCAGGCGGGTCACTAGGTCCATCTGGCGGTCGAGAATCTCACAACACCAGTGAAATTTGGGATCGACTATATCCACCATGCTCTTGAGAATATCCGAGACACTGCGTATGGGTGCCAAGGGGTTGCGCAATTCGTGCGACAGCGTTGCCAAAAATTCATCCTTGCGCCGATCGCTCTCGCGCAGGTCGTCGACGATCCCCTTAAGTTTATTTTCAAGTTGCTTGCGCCGGCTGATATTGCGCACGATGCCAATGTAGTTGCGTTGTGCCCGATCGTTTCTTTTGCTTAGAGTTATCTCGAGCGGCAGTAGGGCGCCGTCTTTGCGCTTGCCGCTCACTTCTCGAACCGCGCTCAAAATACTGCCGCCGCGGGTTTTGACAAAACCTTGATCGTCATCGTTGTCTATCATCACGTGCAAGCTAGGCATCAATTCGCCAGCGTCGAGCCCAATCATTTCGCCGGCGCCATAGCCAAAGATTTCTTCGCCTCCCGGGTTCGTACTGAGAATCACCCCAGCCTTATCGATCGCCAGTATACCGTCTTGGGCAGTGTTCATGACGGCGCGCAGCTGCGCTTCGCTTTCGCGCACGCGCCGTTCCGCGCCGTGGCGGTAAAGTGCAATTTCAAGCTGGGTGTGTAACTCGCGCTCGTTGAAGGGCTTCAAAATATAACCGAATGGCCCGGTCAGGCACGCCCTGGCGAGGGTTTCGGGGTCGGAGTGGGCGGTCAAAAAAACGATCGGAACGTCGGCCACCTGCGCGATCTGTTGCGCTGCGGCAATGCCGTCCATGGCGCCGGCGAGTCGAAGGTCCATCAGCACCAAATCTGGATTATGCGTGAGCGTCGCAGCAACCGCCTTTTCTCCTTGGTCGACCGTGGCGATGACTCGGTAACCCAGGCGGGTCAATCGTTGACTGAGATCGAGCGCGACGATCGCTTCATCTTCGACAACTAGAATGCTCGCGCTGCTCATGACCTTAACGACTCCTCATTGCTGCCAGGCGACATTGCCGCAGGACTGATTTTGAAGCTCAGCTCGAAAGTCGTGCCCCGTTCGCTGCGCATTTCGACGTGCCCGCCGAGCTGCTGGGTTAGCATGCGGACCAAACGCAGGCCCAACGAATCGACGCTCTCCCAACGCAGTGGCGCGGCAAAGCCCCGGCCATTATCCGCGAATCGCAACCGGATTTCTTCATTTCGGTTAGTTTCAAGTTTGATCTGGATTTCGCCGCTGTCACGGCCGCGAAACGCATGCTTGAAGGCATTGGTTGCCAACTCGTTCAGGATCAGTCCAAAAGAGATAGCGAGATTCACGGGTAGCTCGGCCGTCTCAAGATCGAGATGAAGTTGCACCTTCGGAAGTCCGCTGGCGTAGGCTTGAAATAGATCGTTCATCAAGCTGCGCGTATAATCGTCAATCTGCACATGCGCGAAGTTCTCGGACTGGTAAAGCTTCTCGTGCACCAGCGCCATCGACTGGACGCGATCGCGCACGTCGCGAAATTGTTGCCGGGTCTCGCCTTCGCCAACGCGCTCGGCTTGCAGACTCAGCAGACTCGAAATGACCTGCATGTTATTTTTTACCCGGTGATGGACTTCCTTGAGCAAAATTTCTTTTTCTTGCAAGCTCGCCCTGATCTGCGCCACCCGCTCTTCGATCTCGCTCTCCATGATTTCGTTGAGGCGCGCCAGCTCGCGGGTCTTGCGAAACAGATCGACAAAAACTCCGACCTTGGACTTGAGGATCAAAGGGTTGATCGGCTTGCTCAAATAGTCCACCGCGCCGGCGCCGTAGGCGTCGAGGATTTCTCTATCATCCTGCAAATAGGCGGTCAAGAAAATGATCGGCAGATGCTGATTTTTTTTGCGCTGCTTGATCATCTGCGCGAGCTCGTAGCCGTTGACATCCGGCATGCGGATATCGAGCACAATGACCGCGAAATCGTGGTTGAGCAATGCCAGCAGCGCTTCGTTGGCCGATTGGGCGCGGAACAGGCGGTAGTCCGGCGAAGCCAGGATCGCCTCGAGGGCATCGAGATTACGCGCCTGATCGTCGACGAGGAGAATGTTGGTCGGTTCATTCATAGTGGGTCGTAAGATTTCAAGGTTCGAGATCCAACGTTTTCGCTTTGAACGTTAACAGATAACCTCGAACAACGGCTAGCGATAGAGCCACACCCGCAACATCGATAACAGCTGTTCAGTATTAACTGGCTTGGCGACGTAGTCCGAGGCGCCGGCCTCGAGACATTTTTCCCGGTCACCTTTCATCGCCTTGGCGGTGAGCGCAAGGATCGGCGTTGAATGGAACTCGCCGCGCTTGCGAATCTCGCGCATGGTTTCATAGCCGTCCATCTCCGGCATCATAATGTCCATCAAGACCACGCTGACATCGGGCGTGGCGTGTAAAAGCTCGATCGCCTGGCGGCCGTTGGTGGCGCTCATCACTTCCATGTCGTGATTTTCCAAAACGGTCGACAGCGCATAAATATTGCGCGCGTCGTCATCGACGACGAGCACCTTGCGGCCGTGCAAAACTTCGTTGGAAGAATGCAGCTTTTCGAGCATCTTTTGTTTGGCCTCCGGCAGTTGATCGATAATCCGATGCAGGAATAATGCCGTTTCGTCAAATAACCGCTCGGGGGATTGGACATCCTTGAGCACGATGCTCTTGGCCATGGTTTTGAGACTACGCTCTTCCTCCACGCCAAGATCTTTGCCGGTAAAAACCACTACCGGCAGGTATTTTAGCCGGGGTTCGGATTTGATCCGCTCGAGCAACTCAAAACCGCTCATGTCCGGCAAGCGCAAATCGAGCACGCAGCAATCGAACGCACCGTCTTCGAGCGCCGCAAGCGCTTCGGCGCCGGTGCCGACGGCGATGATCTCGATATCGTCGTGGGCCAAGAGCTCGACGATGCTCTGGCTCTCCGCCTGGTTATCTTCGATGACCAACAGGCGCTTGACCCGCGGCGCGATGAAGCTGTGGATACGCTCGAGACATTGCTCGATGCCTTCGGTGGTCACTGGCTTGACCATGTACGAGAACGCGCCATGGGCGAGACCATGCTGCTGCTCCTCTTCGAGCGAGATGATCTGCACCGGGATATGGCGCGTCGACGGATCGCGCTTCAAATTATTGAGCACCGTCCAACCCAGCATGTCGGGCAGGAAAATATCGAGGGTGATCGCCGCCGGCTTGTACTCGCGCGCCAAATCCAGACCGATGTTGCCGCGGTTCGCGACCAGCCCCTTGAAGCCTCGGTCGCGCGCTAGGCCGAGAAGCACACGCGCGTAATGCGCATCGTCTTCGATGATCAGCAGCACCTGGTCGCCCTCAGTGATGACGGCGCGATCGTCGGCGATGACCTCGGCGTTGGCCGCCACTACGGATAGAGCTGGGACGTTGGCAGGATCGGTGAAGCCGCTGCGCCGCCACAGGCCGTTGGCTACGGGCTCGCTGTAGGTCATAGGCAGATAAAGAGTAAAGGTGCTGCCCTGACCGGGGATGCTGTTTAAGCGGATCTCCCCGCCCAGCAGGGTCGCCAGCTCGCGGCTGATCGCCAGGCCTAGACCGGTGCCGCCGTATTTGCGGCTCGTGCTAGCATCGGCCTGTTGGAACGCCTCGAAAATGAGCCGTTGCTTTTCCGGCGCGATGCCGATACCGGTGTCGGTGACTTCGAAAGCAATCACGCCTTGCGCTTCCTTGAGCACCGGATGTTCAGTGCTCCAGCCGCCCGCCGCCGCCCTGACCGCCAATCCCACGCCGCCCTGGGCGGTAAACTTAAACGCATTGGACAAAAGGTTTTTCAGCACCTGCTGCAGGCGCTTGGAGTCGGTGACAAAGCTCCGGCCCAAGTCGGCACTGATTTCCACATTGAAACCAAGCTTGCGGTTGTCCGCCTCATGGCGGAACGGGCGCGCCACCATATCGACCAGATTGGCAAAGAAAATTTCCTCGGCTTCGATGGTGACCGTGCCCGACTCGATTTTGGAGAGGTCGAGAATGTCGCTGATGAGATTCAACAGGTCGCTACCGGCGCCGTGAATCGTGCGGGCAAACTCGACTTGCTTGGGAGCAAGATTGCCATCGGAGTTTTCACTCAGCTGCTGGCCGAGAATCAAAATGCTGTTGAGCGGCGTGCGCAGCTCGTGCGACATGTTGGCGAGAAACTCGGACTTGTATTTCGACGTCAGCGCCAGCTCCGCGGCCTTTTCTTCGAGGGCGCGGCGCGCCTGCTCGATCTCCTGGTTTTTGCGCTCGACCTCGGCGTTCTGCTCGGCTAGCTGTTGGGCTTTCTGTCCCAGCTGCTCGTTGGTCTGTTGCAGTTCTCGCTGCTGAGTTTGCAGCTCGGCGGCCAATTGTTGCGATTGTTTGAGCAGCGCTTCGGTCTGCATGGTCGCTTCGATGCTGTTGAGGACGATGCCGATGCTGACGGTGAGCTGCTCGAGAAACGCCAAATGGGCCGGCGCGAATGGGTGGAGCGAGGCCAATAACAGCACCGCTTTGACCTGATCTTCAAACAGCACCGGAAAAACTACTATGGCGCGCGGCAAAACGCTGAGGGAAATCGAACCCACCGGCACGGTATCTGCGGGCACATCGTTGATCAGAATTCGGCTCTTTTCGATCGCGCACTGGCCGATAAAGCCGGTACCGGGTTCAATCTGCGCCGGGTAGCCGCTTTGATACGCATTAGCGTAACTGGCGAGCAACTTGAGATGGGGCGTATCATCAGCCGTCATCTGGTAGATCAATCCCTGGTGCGCGTTAATCAGCGGCGCCAGCTCGGAGAGAATCAACTTGCCGACGCTCACCAGATCGCGCTGGCCCTGCAGCATGCCGGTGAAGCGCGCCAGGTTGGTTTTCAGCCAGTCCTGTTCGGTATTACTGTCGGTCGTCTGGCGCAGGTTACGGATCATCGTGTTGATATTGTCTTTGAGTTCAGCCACCTCGCCCTTCGCCTCGACTTGAATCGAGCGCGTCAGATCGCCTTGGGTGACCGCAGTGGCGACCTCGGCGATGGCGCGCACCTGGTTGGTCAAATTGTCGGCCAACAGATTGACGTTGCCGGTCAAGTCCTTCCAGGTGCCGGCGGCGCCCGGGACGTTGGCCTGGCCGCCCAAACGGCCTTCGACGCCAACCTCGCGCGCCACCGTAGTCACCTGGTCGGCTAAGGTCGCCAGGGTGCCGGTCATGTTGTTAATGGTATCGGCGAGAGCGGCTACTTCGCCTTTGGCAGCGACCGTGAGCTTCAGCTTTAAATCGCCGGTGGCCACCGCGGTAACGACCTTGACGATGCCGCGCACCTGCTCGGTCAAATTGGCGGCCATGACGTTGACGTTGTCCGTCAAGTCTTTCCACGTGCCGGCTACGCCCGACACCTGCGCTTGGCCGCCAAGCTTGCCTTCGGTGCCGACTTCGCGCGCCACCCGCGTGACCTCGGCGGCAAAGGCGTTTAACTGATCGACCATCGTGTTGATGGTGTTTTTCAGCTCGAGAATTTCGCCTTTGACGTCGACGGTGATCTTGCGCGACAAGTCGCCGCGCGCTACCGCCGTGGTGACTTCCGCGATGTTGCGCACTTGCGCCGTCAGGTTACCGGCGAGCAGATTGACGTTGTCGGTTAAATCTTTCCATGTGCCGGCTACGCCCGGCACCACGGCCTGGCCGCCGAGCCGCCCTTCGGTGCCGACTTCGCGCGCCACCCGGGTGACCTCGGCTGCGAACGAGCGCAGCTGCTCGACCATGGTGTTCATGGTCTCTTTCAACTGCAGGATCTCGCCGCGTACGTCGACGGTGATCTTTTTCGATAAATCGCCGCTCGCGATGGCGGTGGCGACCTCGGCGATGTTACGCACCTGGCCGGTCAAGTTGCCGGCCATCGAGTTGACGTTGTCGGTCAAGTCCTTCCAGGTGCCGGCCACGCCGGGGACTTGTGCCTGGCCGCCGAGCTTGCCTTCGGTACCGACCTCGCGCGCCACACGAGTGACTTCGGAAGCGAAACCGTTCAATTGATCGACCATGGTGTTGATGGTGTTTTTAAGTTCGAGAATCTCGCCTTTGACATCGACGGTGATCTTGCGCGACAAGTCGCCGCTCGCCACCGCAGTGGTTACCTCGGCGATGTTACGCACTTGGCCGGTCAAGTTGCGCGCCATGGAGTTGACGTTGTCGGTCAAGTCCTTCCAGGTGCCGGCCACGCCGGGAACTTGTGCCTGGCCGCCAAGCTTGCCCTCGGTGCCGACTTCGCGCGCCACCCGCGTGACCTCGGAGGCAAAGCCGTTCAACTGATCGACCATGGTGTTGAGCGTCTCTTTGAGCTGCAAGATTTCACCGCTGACGCTGACGGTGATTTTGCGCGACAAATCGCCGTTGGCGATCGCCGTGGCGACTTCGGCGATATTACGCACCTGGCCGGTCAAGTTGCGCGCCATGGAGTTGACGTTGTCGGTCAAGTCCTTCCAGGTGCCGGCCACGCCGGTGACCTGGGCCTGGCCGCCGAGCTTGCCTTCGGTGCCGACCTCGCGCGCCACGCGGGTCACTTCGCCGGCAAACGCGTTTAACTGATCGACCATCGTATTGAGCGTGTTTTTCAGTTCGAGAATCTCGCCTTTGACATCGACGGCGATCTTGCGCGACAAATCGCCGCGCGCCACCGCGGTGGCGACTTCGGCGATGTTGCGCACTTGGCCGGTCAGGTTGGAGGCCATGGAGTTAACGCTGTCGGTTAAATCTTTCCACGTGCCGGCAGCGCCCGGCACCTGCGCCTGGCCGCCGAGCCGCCCTTCGGTGCCGACCTCGCGCGCCACGCGCGTCACCTCGCCGGCGAAGCCGTTCAATTGATCGACCATGGTGTTGACGGTGTTTTTCAGCTCGAGAATTTCGCCGCTGACATCGACGGTGATTTTTTTCGACAAGTCGCCTTTGGCGATGGCCGTGGCGACGTCGGCGATGTTGCGCACTTGCGCGGTCAAGTTGCCGGCCATGAAGTTGACGTTATCGGTTAAGTCTTTCCAGGTGCCGGCCACGCCCAAAACTTTGGCTTGGCCGCCGAGCCGACCTTCGGTGCCGACTTCGCGCGCCACCCGGGTGACTTCGGACGCGAAACCGTTTAACTGATCGACCATGGTGTTGATGGTTTCTTTGAGCTGGAGAATTTCGCCGCTGACGTTAACCGTGATTTTGCGCGACAAATCGCCGTTGGCCACCGCGATGGTGACCTCGGCGATGTTACGCACTTGCGCAGTCAAGTTGCCGGCCATGGAGTTGACGTTATCGGTCAAGTCTTTCCAGGTCCCGGCCACGCCCGACACCTGCGCCTGGCCGCCCAACTTGCCTTCGGTGCCGACCTCGCGCGCCACCCGGGTGACTTCGGAAGCGAAACCGTTTAACTGATCGACCATGGTGTTGATGGTTTCTTTGAGCTGGAGAATTTCGCCGCTGACATCGACCGTGATTTTGCGCGACAAGTCGCCGCGCGCCACGGCCGTGGTGACCTCGGCGATGTTGCGCACCTGGGCGGTCAAATTGCCCGCCATCGCGTTGACGCTGTCGGTTAAGTCCTTCCATGTGCCCGCGACGCCGGGGACGACGGCCTGGCCACCGAGTTTGCCTTCGGTGCCGACTTCGCGCGCCACCCGCGTCACTTCGGACGCGAACGAACGCAGCTGGTCGACCATGGTGTTGATCGCTTCTTTCAATTGGAGAATCTCACCGCGCACATCGACCGTGATTTTACGCGACAAGTCACCGTTGGCGACGGCGATCGTGACCTCGGAGATATTGCGCACCTGGGCGGTCAAGTTGCTGGCCATGGAGTTGACGCTCTCGGTCAGATCCTTCCACACGCCGCTGACGCCGCTCACTTGCGCTTGACCGCCGAGCTTGCCGTCGGCGCCGACTTCGCGCGCCACGCGGGTGACTTCGGACGCGAACACCGAGAGTTGCTCGATCATCGTATTGACGAGCTTGGCGCTGGTCAGAAACTCGCCTTCCAGTGGCCGGCCGCCGCGATCGAGGGCGATGGACTGCGCCAAATCGCCTTTCGCAACCGCGCCCACCGCGCGCGTCACCTCTGCGGTCGGCGAGACCAGGTCGTCGATCAAGCGATTGAGCGAGGCGATTTCATCGGCCCAACCGCCGACAAGACCGGCTGAGGAAAACCGTTCGCGCAGCTTGCCTTCTTCGCCGACGACCCGGGAAATGCGCACCGTTTCACCCGCACGGCGTGCGCTGGAAATCATAATCTCGTTCATCACCTCGGCGATCTTGCCGACGGTGCCTTGCCAGGTATGCGGCAGGCGCACCGTAAAGTCGCCGTTTCGATATCCCAATAAGGCGCTGTAGAACTGCCCCAATTCATCATCGTGATCACTTAGATAACGGCTGGCATTATCTTTGTCGTTGCGCCGACCGTTGACTTGGCCACCGTTGTTAACGGTTTTGGATTTTCTTTTAGTCACTTTGATTTTGTCTAGGGCTTTGTCTTGGCTTTCCATCCGCGTTCTCCTTACGCCAGTTGTCCTCTAGATATGATGTCTAATGATGACTCACAATTAATCAATTTTTGGTTTGCGGTTGTCAAGATTATTCCAATTCACCATATTTTTATTTTTTTTAGTTCCTATATTTGAGACAACTTGTGGCCGGATTTGCGCAATTTGTATCACAAATGGGACAGGCGATTGCGCACCCGATTTAGACGAATCAAAAAGATCCTCGCATCGATAAACCACCGTTGTCTGGCCGCTGAAGGCGATAAGAAGATCTAGTCGAAACACCATTACTATAATTGAGAGTTTGCTCGGCCTCGGCGACCCAGTTTGGGGACAGCAGAGCGAACAGGAAAGCGAAGATCGGACGGCCGTCAAATCATTTTGGCGCTTACACTAGACGTGAATGAACCGCGTGAAAATTTCCACGCATCGGCATGTGCTTAATACTTGCAGGCTTGCGCGTACGCGATGATCGCTACGCACATGATGAGTTTTTATTCTCTTCTACTCTCGGAACCATGGCATTCGGTTTGCGTCATTACCTGGCACGCGCGACGAAACATAAGCCACAAAACAAAGACGTTCAATGCCCCGATGTAAAACTCCGACAGCGAGCCGACAGTTTCGATGCGCCATCCGTGCAACAAGTAGCAGAACGGATCGATCAGTCAGATTATAATCCCCAGAATACAGCTGAAAAAAAAACGGAGGTGCTGTTATGCAAATCAGAGATATTATGACTCAGGGCGCGGAAGTTGTTTACTTGGATGCCGCGGCGGTAGAAGCGGCTGCGAAGATGAGAGAGTTGGACGTCGGATCTTTGCCTGTGTGTAACGGGGAGAAGCTCGAAGGGATAATCACCGATCGCGATATCGCCATACGTCTTGTCGCCGAAGGGCTCGATCCCGCGACCACCAAGGTGAGCGACATCATGACCCCCGGCGTGACTTATTGCTTCGACGATCAATCATTAGAAGAAGCTTCGACGGTAATGCAAGCAGAGCAAATTCGCCGTCTGCCCATACTGAACAGAGAAAAGCAGTTGATCGGAATGTTGTCCTTGGGCGATCTCGCTGTGCGCAGCGCAGGCAAAGATCAGAAGCTGGTCGACGAGACACTCATTGACATATCGGAGCCGTCTGAGCCCAATCGTTAGCCGAAGAACCATACAGGTTAGTTTGGTCGCGAGCTTCGCGCAGCTTCCCTGCGTTCATAGCAGAAGAGGAAATGGATCATGCCGGAAAAACAAACAATCAGTAGAGCCAAGAGGGATAAGCAACAAGGAAAGTCGTCCAGCACGCAAGCGGGAGAATTCGTGCGGGAGGAAATCCATCACATCAGGGAAGGTAAACACGGCGCTCGATCGGCGAAACAGGCGATTGCCATCGGTTTATCTAAAGCGCGGCGCTCGGGAGTCGATTTGCCGCCCCCGGAGAAAGGCACCGTTTCCGAAAAGACGCGGCGCAGCGCGAAACGTGCCTATCAAGCCGGCCAGCGAGGAAAACAGAAACCCTCTCGCCGCCGATCGGACGCCACTGAACGCGCTCTGAAACGTGAAAGCGGCAGCGCGGCGTCCAAGCAAGCGTTATCCAAGCAGACGCGTTCCGCGGCGCGCAAACGGACAAGAGCTGCGCGCTCAAACGCAGCACGCAAAGCCGCACTAACTAAAGGCCGCAGGGGACGTTCTGCCGCCGGCCGGAAAGCCGCGCGTACGCGTGCGCGACGCCATTCATAACTTCATATCCTCGGCATGACCCAATAACTGTCACCGGCGAACGATTTGTTCAGCGGTGGTCGCGGATTCTGTGGCGGCAGGGGTGGATCGGGGAGCGGACGCGGCGGCGGACGAGGTGGATCCGGGTCGGGAAACGGCGGCTTAGGATTAGGCGGCCTGTGTGCGGGAGTGCCCATAATATTAACCCTTTCACGTGACGGGCTTTTCCTGGAGCAAGTGACTTGCTACCCGAAGTCTTAACTTAGTTCGCGCGCTTGGTATTTTTCTTTTGCAGTATCATCTTCGCCTTCTCGAGCTCACGCTTACGGCTCACAGGTAAATTTTTGCCGCCGCGATTGATGAAATATTGGATCATCCGGATACCGGAACCGATCCCTTTGGGACTCACGCTTTTTCTTGCCAGCGTCTTGGCAATCGTTTGAGCATTTTTAGTGAATAAATTTTTCGGCGGCGCGGTAGAAACTGTTTTCACCTTGCCCACCCATTTTTTCGTTTTAGGCATGGCGGCCTCAGCGCTGAATCAGCGAACACCATCCGTGAAATCAATGGCGCTTGAAAAATTGCACCGCCCGTTCATGATGCTGCGCTGCCTTGAGACTCTTGAACGTTCCGAGATTCCTGCGTTTCCCGGTTTTTGGATTCTTCTTGCCCGAGTACAATCTATATTGCCCAGATTTAAGCTTGCGAATCATGAGCATCCCCGAAAATTTTTCTTCTTGTTAAAATGAATTACTTCATGATCGGTGGCTCGCCTGCTCCGCCGTATTGGCCGATACGGCGTTTGGCGTCTTGCTCGAAGGGCTGATTAGTCTGTGAGCCGCTGATCTTACGATGGCGTTTACCCTTGGAGGATTTGTTCTTCTTTACCGTTTGTTTACTGCGCTTTTTTGCTTTCGCCATAAAACCTCCTTATGCTTTTTGCTCTAAAGCTTTCTGCGCGTCGTCATTGATCAGCTTGGCTCGCATCCCCTTCTCCTTTGCGCGCTAAACGCCGAAATGGGCCAGCTTGGCGGCCAGCACGTCGACCCTTTCGATCACCGGCGGCCGAGCCAAGCGCTTGGAAGTTATCTCTTTGAGGATCGCCGCCAGTGAACCCTCCAGATGGGCCTGACGTCCGGCTTCGTCTGGGAACGCATCGAAGAGCGCAAATGTCGACGGTCCGAGGCGAATCGCAAACCAGGACGCAGTAGTGGGCTCCTGCTGCACCAGCGTCAATCCGGCGCGCAGACAATTTGCCAGCTCGTGCTCTTTTCCAGGTCTTGCTTCGAGCCTGACCAGTAATGCCAACTCGACCCGTTGCCATTTCGACTCCTCCGCCCGCTTCGGCCTAACTAGCCGGGGCTTTGGGAATAGCGTCTTACGCAGCGGAACGACCTTCGGTCGGGCGAAAACCTTTTTAAAATCCTTCGCCATATTGCACCAACCCTTCTCGCGCCAGCTTGAATCCTCGCGCGACCACAATCCTGCCTACGGCAGGTAATAAAAACCATAAAATAATAAGCTGCAATCTCCGGACCAACTCGGCGGCAATTTCGCGGAAACGCCGAGAATTGAAAATCGCCGTTTTTCGCAGCCCTTTAATTTTTAATTTTTGTTGATTTTTAATTTTTTGTCGTGTAATTTACGGCAAATTCCCAGTGCAACGTTCCTTTTTTTTCATCATTATTGCGTTGCTTTGTCCGTCGATCTCATTGGGCGATTATCTGACGGGAGCTGAGCAGCTCAAAACAGCCGGCGCGGAGTTTTCATGGCGCGACGTCGAGTCGAGAAGCGTGAAAATTTCGCTGGAATACCAAGACGGCGAGGCCAAGAAACGTGTCAATCTCGGATCGGGTTTCCTGATTTCCCTCGACGGTCTGTTCATCACCGCTTATCACGTGATGAAATACTGCTTGGATGCGCAGAAAGAAGCCAGCCGTTTCGCCGATCTTTCCGACTGTTCGAAAAATCGCCCGCGCCTGCGCTATCTAGCCCAAACTAGCGACCGCGAATATGAAATTGAAGTGCTCTCGCATTTGAACGAGACCGACTCGACCAGCGGCAAATCGAGCCACAGTCCCGACGAGATCATCAAGCAACGCGATTTCGTCATAGCCCGGCTCAAAGCCGCGCCCGCAGAGCGTTTTCCTTATTGGCCGCTCAAAGATTTCGCCCAAGGCAAGATCGATCTCGGCCGGCCGCGGGCGGATTTCGAGTTGCAGCCGCTCTTTCCACCCAAAAGAATATTTGTTGCCGGCTACCCGCAACAGGGCCGTTTCCAAATCAGCTATGGATTTTTGAACTTGAGCGATGACAAGCACCGCGGTTACTTTTCGGCGGACTACCCACTCTATTCACCCGCCTATTTGCGCGGTGTCGGTATCGCGCCCGACACCAAATGGGGCATGCGCGTGGAAAACCACATGAGCGGCGGCGCCGTGCTGGACGCCGCGGGAAATCCCATCGGCATCATCGTCAACGGCAGCGACAACACCGCCGGCGTTCTCTCGATCGAGAACATCCTCGAAACATTCTTCTCGCGCCAGGCTCAGTCCGGCGCAGAACCGACGATCTTCTTAACGCCGACAAAAACCCCGCTTTATTTAAAAACCGCGCCACAATATTAGCGCGGCAAACCGTTTCTGATAGGTTTCGTTTAACTCAGTTCCGACAGATACTTTTCGAGCAGTTCGATGTTTAGCGGTTTGATGCAGTGGATATCGAATCCTGCCCCCAGGGCGCGCTGTTTATCCTCCTCCTGACCGTAGCCGCTGAGAGCGATGAGAAAACTTTGGCGCAACTCTTGGTTGGCGCGCAAGCGCTGAGCGATTTGATAGCCGTCGAGGCCCGGCAAGCCGATATCGCAGAGCACCACATCGGGCTTGAAACGCTGCGCGGCAGCAAGACCGTCGATGCCGTTATAGGCGACTTCCGCGACATGGCCCAGATGTTTCAACAACATCTGCATGCTCAAGGCGCCGGCCTGGTTATCTTCAATTACTAGAATACGGAAAGAGCGCGTTGGGCCAACCGTTGCGGTCTCTTCGCTCGGTGCCTCCGACAGCGCTCCTGCGATCGGTAGGTGAATGATGAATTCCGAACCCTGTCCCGGCCCGTCGCTCGCCGCCGCCACTGTGCCGCCATGCAGCTCGACCAGCCCTTTGACGAGCGCCAACCCCAAACCAAGACCGCCGCGGCTGCGCGCCATGCTGCGGTCCGCCTGGGCGAAAGTATCGAACACGCGCCGCAAAGTTTCGCCGTCTACACCGATACCGGTATCGCGCACTCGGATCGACGCGGTATTGACGCCAGGATCTGCGCTCAACGCTACCGTCACCTTGCCGCCGCTGTCGGTAAACTTGCTGGCATTATGCAGCAAATTGCCGATCACCTGGGCGATGCGGGTTTTGTCGCCTTGGACGAATAACGGACGGTTTGGCAATTCGAGCGAGAGCGTCAAACCGTTGCCTTCAAGACTGTCGCGGTAGCTTTGCACGGTGTCGGCGACAACTTTGACGAGGTCGAAACGGGTTGATTCCAGGCGAATCTTGCCCGTGGTGACGCGCGATATGTCGAGCAAATCGTCGATCAGCCGCCCCATATGGCGCACCTGCTCTTCAATCATGCCGCGCATTTCGCCCGATCCATCCGCGCCCATATTTTTTGCGCAGAACTTGCAGCACATTGTGCATAATCGCCAGGGGATTTCTCAGCTCATGACCCAACATCGCCAGGAACTCATCCTTGTGCCGGTCGGCTTCGCGCAATTGTTCCTGGAGCCTTTGGCCGCTCAAATCCGTCACCACAAGACAAATAAATCGGTCGCCGCCATGCTCCATTTGCCGCGCCGAAAGCCCGACCGGAAGGAGCCCGCCGGTGTGATTGGTTAGCGTGATTTCAGCCCTGCGGCTGCCGCCGCCGATCTCGCGCACCAGCGTGGCGAAGGCCTCGTCGTCGGCGCCGGTAATAAAATCGCGAAACGATTTACCGACGGTTTGCTCAAGGCCTTCGCCAACGAACTCGGCGAATTGGTGGTTGGCGTAAAGTATCGTGCCGTCGTTTGACAGCGTCACCGCGCCTTCATTCATGGTTTCCACATAGACGCGATAGGGTTGATCGGCGCCTTGCAGAGTGTAGACCTGAGGGCCCTGTTGACCATCCAGCAGCAGCGCGTCGAGATTGCCGGAGCGGATGGCGTGCAGTAATTCTTCCGCTTCTTCGAGACGCGCTTGGAGGTCCTGGTTCTCCTCGAGCAGCTCATCGTGGCTGGTCTGCGGCGCCGTCATGTGGGCAGCTCGTCTTTGATCGCGATGCCAAGGCGGCGTAAAGTCGCTTTGGTATCGGTGAGATCGCCAAACATTTGTCGCTGCGGCTGCGGCAAGTTCCGTAGCAATGTGGGCGTGGCAATAATCTGGTGGCGCGCGGCGAGCTCCGGTTGCTGGTAAAGATCGATGATCTCGAGTTCGTATTGGCCGGCCAGGTATTCCTCGCAGATACGCTTGATATTCACCACCGCTTGGCGCGAGCGCGGCGTCATGCCGCTGATGCACAGCTTGAACAGGTAAATTTGGCCGTCTGGACTGCCGGGCTTTTCCCTTGCGGTTTGACGTTTTGGTTTTGCCATTTGATCCCTTCCGGTTATTGGAATCTCTTCCTACGTCTTGAACGAACTCGCTAGCCCGCGGGCCGCAAATCCAATCCGACGAGCACGCGCTCGGTATTGGACAGATCGCCGATGATTTTGCGCATGGGTGCCGGAAGTTTGCGCACCAGGGTTGGAATCGCCAGGATTTGGTCGCCGCGCGCCAGGTGCGGATGCTCGAGCAGATCGATTATTTCAATTTCATACTCACCTGCGAGATGCTCTTCGCAGATCTTTTTCAGATTGGCAAAGGCGGCCAAGCACTTGGGGCTTTGCCCGGCAACATAGAGGCGCAGCCGCCAGAGCTTAGCCGGCGGGTCCTCGGCGTCGCTATTTGCGCGAGTTCGCTTTATTACTGCCACGATCGGCTCCTTTTCGCTTGTTGCGGGACTTCGAATTGGCGTCGCCACCGCGCAAACTAGCGAGAGTTGCGCGCGTGTCAGTCATGAGAGTATCAGCACTCCGCGTATCGTTGACAACTTTCTCGAGCTCCGCGGACTCAGCGGCAAAAGCGGCCCGCAGCGCCGTGATTTGCGCTTCCATCGCTTGGCGTTTGCCTTGGAGTTCGCGCCGTTTGCGCTCGTTCTCCTGTTGGCGCGCCAGTATTTCAGCGCGCTCGCGCGCCTCCTGCGCGATGCGCGCGGTGCCGGTCAAGACGCCCGCGACTCCCGTATAGATTTCTCTTAATTGCGCGCCGTGATCGGTCAAAGTGAATTCGCGAATCTGATTGGAGTGCGGCATGCCGCGCGATTTTAAAACGTAGAGGCCGCGATTGCGTTCACCATTGGTTTCCAGATTACGCAACAAAAGCCAGGTGTCCATCAAAGACGAGATGCCGACTTCGGTCTGCTCAGGATTCTGCTGGTCCGTGGTCAGACTCACAAACAGCGTTGTGATGCGCCGCGATTTGAGAAAATCCACCAGGCGCACGAGCATCGTTTTGGCTTCCGCCGGGCTGCCGACCTCGGTGAGATTGGTCATCGGATCGACCACCACCACCGCCGGATCGAAATCGCTGATCTGCTTAAGCATAAGCGCCAGATGGGACTCCAATCCCTGCAATTGCGGCCGGGCCGCGTGAAAGCGCAACCTGCCGCTTTCTAGCCAACGGCCGAGATCGATGCCGATTGAGCGCATGTTGCGCACGATCTGGCGCTCCGACTCTTCGAAGGCAAAATACATACAGCGTTCGCCGCGCGCGCAGGCGGCAGCGATGAAGTGCGCCGACAGCGAACTCTTGCCCGCGCCGGGCGTGCCCGATACCAGCACGCTGCCACCCCGGTAGTAACCTCGCCCGTCGAGCATGGCATCGAGCGCGGCGATACCAGAAGAGATGCGCTCGTTGGGAGCATCGTGATTTAAACCGAGCGACGTGACCGGCAGCACCGATAGTCCCTGGGTGTCGATCAAAAACGGATATTCATTGGTGCCGTGCGCCGAGCCGCGATATTTCACCACGCGCATGCGCCGGGTCGACATTTGTTCGATCACTCGATGGTCGAGCAAAATTACACAGTCCGAAACGTATTCTTCCAAACCGTGGCGCGTGAGCGCGCCGCTGCCGCGTTCGGCGGTGATGACGGCGGTGACGCCGCGCTCTTTGAGCCAGCGAAACAATCGGCGCATCTCGGCGCGCAAGATGCCTTCATTAGGCAAGGCTGCGAACAGCGCCTCGAGGGTGTCGAGCACGACGCGCTTGGCTTTCACTTTCTCGATGGCGTGGCCCAGGCGGATAAACAAACCTTCGAGATCGTATTCGCCGGTCTCTTCGATCTCGCTGCGCTCGACCCGGACAAAATCGACCATGATCTGATTGCGTTTGATCGACGCGTCGAGATCAAAGCCGAGGCTGGCGACGTTCTCGGCCAACTCGGTTTCATTCTCCTCGAAGGCCATGAACACGCCCGGCTCGCCGAACTGCGTCGCGCCACGATAAATAAATTCCATGCCGAAAAGAGTTTTACCGGCGCCGGCGCTGCCGGCAACAAGCGAAGTCCGGCCGCGCGGCAAACCGCCGCCGGTTATTTCGTCGAACCCGGCGATACCGGTGGTTGCCTTGGCGAGCGCCGGCATACTTGCTTTAGATTGGTTGGTTCGCCTTGCCATAACTGTCGAAGTTCTCCACCGATGAGTTGCATCGCCGCGCGCTCGAACCCGAAGGCGCAGACGGAATCGCGAGTCATAGAAAAAACACAAATCTAACCGCTCTGCAAGAATAAAGATTGGGAATATCCTTAACGGACTGGATAAAAGCGCTGTCCTATTTACGGGACAGTGGAGAGAATTTCGCACGCCACGGCGCTTTGCACGCGCAGATTATTCTTCGCTAGGTATGACGAAAATCAACACCAGGTAAAGCAACACGGCGACGCCGACGGAGACGAACCCGAAAATCACCCAGGCGACACGCATGATGACAACGTCGACGTCGAAATATTCGGCAAGGCCGGCGCAGATGCCGGCAATCTTGCGGTCCCGGCGCGAGCGATGCAACTGCTTAAGGCGCGAGCCGCCGGCGTGCAAACTGGAACCGCAATAACGACACTTCACCGCTTCGTCTTGCACTTCTTCGGCGCAATGGGGACATTTTTTCATCGCTGCTCCTTGCGCCAAGCGACGTCGGTTTTAGCGTTTCACTTCTTGAGAAGCCAGAAGATCAATCCGATACAGACAGAAACACCGAGCATAAGCGTAACGTTTATTATGAAGTTCATGAGGCAGTTTTGAAGTTGTCATGTCTGCTCTGCAGGTCAACGCAACAAGTCTTTTCCGAAAAATCCAGACTGAACCACCATCCGGTTTTCGCTGCGCTCAAGCGCGGCAAGACATTATGCATCACGTGCGTCGCGGCCGCCTCGTTGGCCGGTTTTGCATGTTCCGCGCGTGGGATCGATTGTCCAGGTTTCAACACGACTTTGATGCAGCCTTCTGCCTTGTCGCGGAAAATTTCATAACCATGGGGCGCCTCGTCGAGGGACAAGCGATGGGTAATAATATCCGAGGGATCGATTTCGCCGTTTTGAATTCGTTCGAGCAGCGGCTGCATGTAGCGGTGCATATGGGTTTGCCCGGACTTGACCGTCAGCGCTTTATTCACCACCGAGCCCATGGGGAATTTGTCGATGAAGCCGCCGTAAACACCGGGCACCGAAACCGTGCCGCCTTTGCGGCAGTAGGTAATCGCCTGGCGCAACGCATGAGGCCGGTCGGTTTCCAGCATCATCGATTGTTTGACCGTGTCGTAAACGCCGATGGCTCCCGGCACGTGGGCTTCCATGCCCACCGCGTCGATACAACGATCCGGGCCGCGGCCGTCGGTTTTCTCTTTCAATACGTCGAACAGTTCTTCGGTTTCGTAGTTGATGGTTTCCGCGCCGCTTTTTTTCTCGGCCATGTCGAGCCGCTCGGGTATGCGGTCAATGGCGATCACCCGTTGGGCGCCGAGCAGGTAGGCGCTCCTGATCGCAAACTGGCCCACCGGACCGCAGCCCCACACCGCCACGGTGTCGCCCGGCTCGATGGCGCAATTCTCCGCGGCCATATAGCCGGTGGGGAGAATGTCCGAGAGGAATAGCACTTTCTCGTCTTCCATGCCGTTGGGAATTTTTAAGCAGCCGACGTCGGCAAACGGCACACGCAGATATTCCGCCTGGCCGCCGGCATAGCCGCCCAGCATGTGCGAATAACCGAACAACCCCGAGGGGGAATAGCTGTAGAGTTTTTCCGCCATGGCGGCATTGGGGTTGGTGTTGTCGCACAGCGACCACAATTGCTTCCGGCAAAAGAAACATTCGCCGCAAGCAATCGTGAACGGCACGACGACGCGATCGCCGACCTTTAATTTTTTCACGTCCGCGCCGGTTTCGACGACTTCGCCCATGTTTTCATGGCCGAGAATGTCGCCCTTTTCCATGGTCGGAATGTAGCCGCCGTAAAGATGCAGATCCGAACCGCAAATCGCCGTCGTGGTGATCTTAACGATCACGTCGCGCGGCGTGATAATCTTCGGGTCGGGCACCGTTTCCACGCGCACATCTTTCGTGCCGTACCAACATAAGGCTTTCATAATTGTCATCCTTTCCGGCCGTTGGTTAAATGATTGGATCATCGCGGACGGTTCCTCCCTTTGGCAAAGGGAGGTTAGGAGGGATTTTTTCGTTGCGCGTGGTTTGATGCTCGGTGACAGTTCGTCCCTCGGCGTCGAACAAATCCCCCTCGGTCCCCCTTTTTTCAAAGGGGGATGGAAAACCTCAATCACAAGAGTCGTTACCAAGAATTCACCCACTCGACTACGCGAAGAGCCAAATGATTATCCGCGCGCCATCGGCGCGCTGGATTAAATGTCAGCCGGCCCGGTGGCGCCGGACTCGCTTTGTCGCGCTTGCATCTCGCGCTTGGCCGCCTCGGCGGTTTTATCGAGACATAAGACGTCGCCTTGCACCGACACCACCGCATCGAGGTCGATATACTGATGCTGATCCTCAGCGGAGACGCTATTTTTCGTCAGCTTGATACGATCGCCTTCGAGCTTGTCGACCTCGCCGACTGGCTGGCCGTCCGATCCGCGCACCTGCATATGCTCGCGGATTTGTGATTTTTCAATCATCGCCTCGCTCCTCGCTTGTGTAGTTGTCGATTTGTTTTCATAAGGATTGGTCCAATGGAGACCGTCACTCGCCGGCTGCGAGCGGACGGCGCGCCACCAAGCGCGCAGCAGCCAGCCGGCGCCCAACGCGGCCACGGCGGATAACCACGGGTGCAATGAAGTTTTCGTGTACAAGCTCGATTGCGCCACATGACCCGGGTAATCGCCGCGCTCCTGGAGTTTTTCTGAAGGCCGATCCAAAGCATCGCGTTCACGCCGGGGCTTGCCGCTCTGGGTTCCGGCCATGACGTATTGTTCTCCGACTTTGTCGGCCAGACTCGGCGCATAGTAACCCATGGCGGCGTAACCTTTGCCGCCGGCGCCGACAAACAGCTCGCGCACCGGATTTTCGCAACAGTGCAAGATCGCTTCGGCCACCGCCTCGGGCGCGTAGACCGGCGCCACATGCTGCGGCTCGCTGGCGAGATAATTTTTGGCGTTCAACGGAAACGGCGTGTCGATGGCGGCGGGCTTGATCAAAGTAACCGATACCGGCGCGCCGTCGGCTTCGAGTTCCATGCGCAGCACATCGGTGAATCCTTTCACGGCATGTTTCGAGGCCGCATAGACGCCTTGCAAGGGCACACCCCGTTCGGATTCGGTGCTGCCGACGTTGATCAAAGCGCCACCGCGCAGTTTCAAGTGTTTGACGGCTTCGAGAGAGCCGTAGAGCAATCCCCAGAAATTGGTTTCGAACAGTTTGCGCATATCCTCGGTATCGGCGTCTTCGAGTTTGCCGTACATACCGATGCCGGCGTTGTTCACCCAGGTATCGAAACCGCCGTAGCGCTCGATGGCGGCGCGGGCGATGTCGCACACGTCTTCGGGATTGCCGACGTCCGCTTCGAAATGAATCGCCTGACCGCCTTTTTGTTTGATCTCGTCGGTCAGCGTTCGCAGCGCTCCGTGGCTGCGTGCCGCCAACACGAGCTTGGCGCCCCGTTGCGCCGCCATACGCGCCGTCGCCAAGCCGATGCCCGACGAAGCGCCGGTGATAACGATAATTTGGTCACGGATTTTTTTTAGTTTGATTTTCATTCTTAGGCCTCGTTCAAATTCTACTTTCGTTCAGTACTACTTATGTCCCGCCATCTCGGCGCAGCTCTCCTCACAGATGACGCACTGTTCGGCGCACTGATGCATCTGCTCGTCGTCGCCGCCCACAGCGATGCAGTCATCGGCGCAACGCCGGCAAACCGCCGCGCAGACAGCGCAGATTTGCTGGTGCAATCGCGAGTCGCGAATCAGGAAATCAGCGCTGGTCTGACAAATCTGCGCGCAATCGGCCAATAGGGCGATGTGCGCTGCGTCAGCGTGTTTGCCACCCATGCCAAGACAATACTCCATCGTCTCCAAGCAAATCCGATGACACTCGGTACAGTTTTCAATGCACACTTCCATATCGTGATCGATAGGCTGTTGCTGTTCATTCATTGCATGCCTCCTTGCCTACCCGGCCGGTTTTACGGCGGCGATTTTAATTTTCCCTGTATGAAATGAGTGGAGCAACGCTCGTGCCAGCAGCAATGGCGCGATCCACGATCAACGCGCGGCAATTGGTGAATAGAAAAAATAAGGCTGTTACCCAAACGCAACTTTTTGCAAAATATCTTTCTTAGAATTGGGACAGCGGCCGCGGTCGGCGTTGCAGAATAGCCTGTTGACACACCATGCGCGGGTAAGTAATTATTAGAACTCTTGCTGCACGAGATTTGGGCCGTAAAGTCGTATTTCGTGCCGAGATTTAGGGATCATCGGTATGACTTTAAGTAATCCTAACGATCCTGAATCAAGATTCCCCGTTGCCGAAGAGCATGACAAGGGTCCCGTCGCCGGCGGCGATAACGGCAATGGCGCCTTTCCGATCGTCGGCGTCGGCGCATCGGCGGGCGGCCTCGAAGCCTACCAGCAACTCCTCAGCTCATCTGCCGGACGACACCGGCATGGCGTTCGTTTTGATCCAGCATCTCGATCCGCATCATGAAAGCCGGCTGGTCGATCTATTGGCGCGCTATACGCGGATGCCGGTGAGCGAGGCAGCGCAAGGCCTCAAGGTCGAGCCCAATCACGTTTATATCATTCCGCCCAATGTGAATCTGGCGATTGTCCAGGGAATACTGCAAATCACGCCGCGCGCCGAGGGACGCGGACTACATCTGCCCATCGATTATTTTTTTCGCGCCTTGGCGGAAGATCAGAAGACCTGCGCGGTGGGAATCATTCTATCCGGCACGGGGTCCGACGGCGCCCAAGGGATTTGCGAAATCAAGGCGATGGGCGGCATCACCTTCGCCCAGGACGAGCAGTCGGCGAAGTATAGCGGCATGCCGCATAGCGCCGCCGAAAGCCGCTGCGCCGACCTGATCTTACCGCCCGACGAGATCGGCCGCCGGCTGGCGCAGATCCGCACTCATCCTTATCTAAATCCAACTTCGCAACAACCGGCGCCGATTATCCCCGACGATAGCGAAACCCAGTATCGAAAAGTTCTCACCCGGGTGCGCGCCGTTACCGGCGTCGATTTCACCATGTATCGCGATACCACGATCAAACGGCGCATCCTGCGGCGCATGGCGCTGCACACCCAGGAAACCATGGGCGATTATATCCAGCGCCTCGAAAACGACCCGCAAGAGGTCAAGGCGCTTTATCAAGATCTGCTGATCAACGTCACCAGTTTTTTTCGCGATCCGGCTTTGTTCGACGCCCTCAAAAAGCGGGTCTATCCGGAAATCGTCGAAGCCAAGCATGCCTTGTCGACGCTACGGGTTTGGGTGCCGGGCTGCTCGACGGGGCAGGAAGCCTATTCCATCGCCATGAGCCTGGTCGAGTTTTTCGATAACAAACCAAGCCGGTCGCCGATTCAGATCTTCGCCACCGATATCGGCGAGCCAAGTTCCTTAGAGAAAGCGCGCGCGGGAATCTATCCCGACAATATCGAAGCCGAGCTCAGTCCCGAGCGCTTGAAACGTTTTTTTCAAAAAGAGGACCATATCTACCGAATCGATAAATCGATTCGCGATATGTGCGTATTCGCGCGCCAAAATCTGACCGCGGACCCGCCCTTTTCCCATGTCGATATGGTGAGTTGCCGCAACGTGCTGATCTATCTGGCGCCGCCGTTGCAAAAGCGCGTGTTGCCGACGTTTCACTATGCCTTGAACTCGCCCGGCTTTCTCGTGCTCGGCAGCTCCGAATCGATCGGCGACAATGTCGACCTGTTCGAGGCGACCGACCGGAACAATAAGATTTACGCCAAAAAACCCGCGGTGACCCGGCCTGTGATTCATTTCGCCCCGGAAGACTTTCGCACCACCGGCCATTTCATCGAGAAACGCGCCGTGGCGCCGGGCTCGACGCCGGCCGATTTCCAACGTGAAGCCGACCGAATGCTGCTCGGGCGCTACGCGCCGCCGGGCGTGCTGGTCAATGACAACCTCGACATCGTGCAGTTTCGCGGCCGCACCAGCAATTATTTGGAGCTGCCTCCGGGCGAGCCGACCAACAATTTGCTCAAAATGGCGCGCGAGGGTTTGTTCCTCGAACTGCGCAGCGCCATCGAAGAGGCGCGCAAGCAACACCACGCCGTGCGCCGCGAAGGACTGCGCGTGCGCGTCGACGGCGACAGCCGCAGCGTCAATCTTGAAGTGGTGCCGGTGCGGCCGCCGGCGAGCCGCGAAACCTGTTTCTTGGTTATGTTCGATGAAATCGCCGCGCCGGAAAAAACCCAGGAGACCAACGGCGACGGCGCGAGGCCCGCTTCGAGCCCGAAGAGGAGCGCGAAGTCCTGCAACTGCGCCGCGAGCTGACGGCGATCAAAGAATATTTGCAGTCGCTGCTCGAGCAGCAGGACGCCGCCAACGAGGAGCTGCGCTCGGCCAATGAGGAGACCCTGTCGAGCAACGAAGAGTTGCAAAGCACCAACGAGGAGTTGGAAACCGCTAAAGAAGAGTTGCAGTCGACCAACGAAGAACTGACCACGGTCAACGAGCAGCTGCACAATCGCAATTCGGACCTCACCCTGCTCAACAACGATTTATCGAACCTGCTGGCGAGCATGGCGATTCCGATGGTGATGGTCGGTCCCGACCTGCGCATCCGGCGCTACACCGATGCCGCGCGCCGGGCGTTTAACCTGCGCGCCAACGACATCGGCCGGCCGCTCACCGATTTGAAGAGCAATATCGAAATCGCCGATCTCGACGACTTGATCTATGAAGTCATCAATCAGGTGCAACTGCGCGAGCGCGAAGTGCGCGACCTTGAGGGACGCTGGCATCGCCTGCGCATTCATCCCTACCGCACCGCCGATCACAAGATCGAAGGCGCGGTGATCCTTTTGATCGATATCGACGACATCAAAAAGAGCGCCGAAGCGATCCGCGAAAGCGAGGCGCGTTTCCGCCTGCTCGCCGACACCGCGCCGGTGTTGATCTGGCTTGCCGGCGCGAACGGTCATGAGTTTGTCAACCGAGCTTTTTTAGAATTCGTCGGCGCCGGCAGCGAAACCGAGTTGCAAGACGACATTTGGTCGCGCTACCTCCATCCGGAGGATCATGAAGCGTATGTGAAAACCTATGCGGGCGCGGTCGCCCAACGCACTCCGTTCGAAGCCTACTTCCGCATGCGCCGCCGTGACGGCGAATACCGCTGGATGAAGTCTCTCGGCGTGCCGCGCTTCTCCGCCGATGGCAATTTTCTCGGCTACGTCGGCTCCAGTTTCGACATCACGGATATTAAGAGCGCCGAGCAAGCGCTGCGCGAAAAAGACGAGCGCTTGCGGCTGGCGCTCGAAGGCGGCTCGCTGGCGACTTGGTATTGCGATCTCAAGACCGATCGGTGCTATTGGGACGATCGCATTCATGCGCTGCTCGGCGTGCTGCCGCAACCGCTTACCGACGAGGGATTTTTCAGCGCGATTCACCCCGACGATCGGGAAAAACTGAGCGCCGCGCGCCGCCAGGCATTGACCACCGGCGGTTTTACCGAAGAGCTGCGTTTTTTGCGCGCCAACGGCTCGATCTGCTGGCTTTTGACCACGGCTAAAATTTTCCACGATGCGGCGGGCGCGCCGGCCTATCTTACCGGCGTCTGTTTCGATATCACCGCGCAGAAGCGAACCGCGGCAGCATTGCAAGATCGCATTGAAGAGCTCAAAGAAGCCGATCGGCAGAAAAATGAATTTGTCGCTTTGCTCGCCCATGAGCTGCGCAATCCCTTGGCGCCGATCAGCAACGCAGTCGAGATTCTGCGCTTGGGCACGGCCGATGCCGGACTTGCAGAGCACCAGCCTGAATATTATCGGCCGCGAAGTGCAGCAGATGGCGCGCATGTTGGAAGATCTCCTCGATGTCAGCCGGCTGACCCGACACCGGCTCGATTTGCGCAAGCAGCCGCTCAAGCTGGCAACCATTATCCAAGAAGCCATCGAAGCCAGCCAACCCTTCGTCGATGAGAAAAATCATAAGTTGCAAGTAGCTTTGCCCGCCGACGACCTCTGGGTGGAGGCCGACCGCGTCCGGCTCAGCCAAGTATTTTCAAATTTGCTGATTAACGCGGCCAAATTTACCAATCCGGGCGGTGACATCCGCATAGCGGCGCAACTGGAAAATAACCAAGTCTGCGTCAGCGTAAGCGACAACGGCGTGGGTATGTCTAAAGCATTATTGCGCCGGGTATTTGAGATGTTTTCCCAGGGAGAGCGCGCCACGGACAGCGGCGGCCTCGGCATCGGTCTCACTCTGGTCAAAAGCCTGGTCGAGTTGCACGGCGGCAGCGTCCAGGCGCACAGCGAAGGCGTCAATCGCGGCAGCGTATTCAGCGTGCGGCTGCCGCTGATGGCGCAAGCGCCTCAGGAGGAATCGAAAGTGGATGCCCAAGCTAAACCTGGGGCGACGCAGGCGCGCAAAAAACTTCTCGTCGTCGACGACAACAAGATGCAGGCCACGTCGCTCTGCCTGCTGCTGGAATTCAGCGGCCATGAAGTCAAAACCGCTGCCGATGGCCCGAGTGCGCTGGCCCTATTGGCGGACTTCGTTCCCGACTTCGCGCTCATCGATCTCGGTCTGCCGCGCGGCATGAGCGGCCACGATGTGGCCCGTCAGATACGCGCGCAGCCGCGCTTTGATAAAACTATTTTGATTGCGCAAACCGGCTGGGGCCGCGATGAAGACCGCGAGCAATCGAGCGCCGCCGGTTTCGACTATCATCTCGTCAAGCCCATCGATCACGATCGACTGCAACGCATCATCGACGGCAAAGAAAAGAAATAATTTATTTTTTGTTCCGAACCGAGCAGCGGCGCGGAGCGTCAAGCGCTTCGCCCGCGCTATTGCAAAACTCCGCTCATGCGTCGATGGAATCGACGACTTCACACAAGATGGGATCGAACTCGGCCAGCGCCGCCGCGGCTGCCATATGCGGATGCGCCTCCGGGTTGCGCATCATCGCGGCAAAGTCCTCGCGGCTGCGCCACTGGGCGTAGTTGACCACCTTGCCGCCGTCAAAGCTCCGATGGATGCTGGCGGAAACGAAACCGGGCTGATGCTTCATGGTTTTTTCCGTCGCTTCGATCAAGACGTCGACTAGCCGCTGCTGGTTCTCCGCACCGACGGTAAAGACGTTGACCAGTGTGACGACTTTGTTGTCTTTGGAGATGGTGCTCATTGCTCACCCCAGCAAGTTTATCGATTGATGATGTTGAGGATGTTGCCGTCGGGATCTTTGAACCAGGCGACCTTGATGTCGCCGGCGACGTGGACGTCACCCTGGAGCGTCGTGTCCGGCATGTCGTAATGCTCGAAAGCGACGCCCTTCGCCTTCAGCGCCCGCACGATATCCTCGACCTGGTCGCCAACCGCCCAGGTGACCGCAGTCGCCTTGTTGGTCCCAGCCTCCTGCGAGGTATAAACGTTGAGCGTCGTCTTGCCGCTGCGATAGACGACCAGCTCATCGCCTTCAGACCCGATCTGGGTCAGTCCCAGTGTGCCTTCGTAAAAATTCCGCGCCGCAGTCAAATCCTTGACCGCCAAGTTAGCGCATGCGTCGATGTTTCCCAGCATGTTCATGTTCCTTTCTTTCCCGACTTGGATGGGGCGATTTTCTTAAAGTAAAATGCGACGCGCGTTCTGAGGCGTTCACCGAGGTGCTTCCGCGTTGAGAGATACGACCGTTCAAACTGTTGCTTCACGCCGCAGTAATCCCAGTAATTTTCCATCCGGCGTAGTCACCAAGGCGGATTCCATTTTCTTTTTTTCCATGTCGGCAATTATTTCGTCGCGTCGTAGGTGAGGACGGAAGGTAATCGGTGCCGATTCCATCACCTGTTCCGCCGTCACATCGTTGGTCGCGCCTTCCCACATCGATTTGCGCAATAGTCCAAGAACGATCCCCGCCTCGTTAACGACGACGCATTGATTCCAGGCGCTGGGGCGCAACCGCTGCGCCAATGCAGACAATTTGTCTTCGAGGCGACAGACGGGCACCTCACGAAGCGCTAACTGGCCGGCGGTCACCGCTTCAGCTAATTCGCCTTCGATCGGCAGCCCATAAGCTAGCCAATCCTGCTTTCCGGCAACGTAGTCGCACACATTTTCGAAATCCAAACTTTCGAGCCGCCACGCGGCCCGCGCGCTCAAGTCTCATTGAAGGTCATGGCAATACACGATCACCGGCCGTTCGTGGGTGACCTCCGCGGTGCTTTTGTGATCGAGATGCGCCAACGGAATATTGATCGCGCCGGTTAAATGGGCTTCGGCGTACTGGCGCTCGCCCAAGACGTCGATCAACTGCGCGCCATTATGCACTAACGTTTGGACTTCCTCGCGAGTCACTGATTCCGGCATGTCGTTTCTCCAATCAAATTAGCCTATGTGGTAAATTGCACACGCTATTATTCAAAAAAATTTAATCGCAAAGGGCATACCCACTAAGGGTCTCCAAAGAAGCACGTTAACCGAGCGAAATCCGCCTTGAGTCAATTGCGCTGTTGCAGTTTTAGGACAGATACCAAGTGATGGCGTGTCAACGATAGGATTTAGCGCAAATCTCACCCGGCGCATTTAAAAAGCGGAAACTAGAAAAATTGGCATTGTTCATCTTATTTAAGGAAGCCAGAGCAAATCTATTACTTATGCCATTACGCTGTCTGGCGTCTGCTTCTCCCCAGGGTTTTTGCCTCCCGCGCTCGCGTGCTCGATCTCAGCATTGATTTCGCCGCCGACGAGAATGACGAATCCGCTGGCGTACATCCATGTGAGCATAACGATGATCGCGCCGATACTGCCGTAGGTTTTGTCATAGGAGCCGAAATTATTCACATAGTAAGAAAAACCCAAAGAAAGGATGGTCCACAGGATTACCGCGAACAGCGAACCCGGAGCGATCCATTTCCACTGTTGTTCGACGTCCGGGGCAAAGTAATAAATCGCCGCGATCGCGGTCGTAACCAGGATCAAGATGACCGGCCAGCGCAAGATATTCCAACCGATTTCGAACACCGTCCCCAGTCCCATCCAATTGGCGATATAACCGCCGATCTGCGGGCCAAAAATCAGCAACACGATCGAGGCGATGAGAAAGATCGACAATCCGACCGTTAACAGAATCGCCATAGCGCGCACTTTCCAAAACGGCCGTCCCTCTTCCACTCCGTAGGCGTGATTGAGAGCGCCCGATATCGCCGACATTCCGTTTGAGGCGGTCCAGAGCGCGATTAGAATCCCGAACGACAGTAAGCCACCGCGCTGTTGGGAAAGCAGAACGCTTAGATAATCGCGCACCAGCTCCAGAGCCGCGCCTGGCATGAACCGCGCCAGTAGGGCGATCACCTGTTCGAACCAATCGCCGAGCGGCAAATAGGCCAGCAGCGCGGTGAGAAATATCAGGAAGGGAAACAAGGAAAATAAAAAATAGTAAGCGAGCGCCGCGGCGTAGCCAGAGCAGTCGGTCCTCTGAACACCGGCAATGACCCGCCTACCAAGCTCTTTCCAACTAAGGCCGCCGAATTCGAAAACCTCTCTGAGCGCCGTTAACTTTGGCCGGAGAACAGCTTGGTTCGGTTTGCGGTCAGTTTCAAACGTGCCGGCACGCTGACTCTGCCCGCGAGAAGAAAAAGCCATCGGTCGAACGATCTTAAGACGGTTCCGGTGTGGAAATCCTTGGGTGCCTCGGACACCGGCGGCGTTTTAAGTCTTTCAATTTTTACTTCCCGTCGCCACTTCCCACACCGCCTGCTTGACGCCCTCGACCGCTCGTTGAGTGGCGCCGCGCACTTGCTCATAGGCATGTTCGCCCTCTGCTTTTATTTTGCCCAACGTCCGATCACGCGCCGGACCGAGCCAGCGATGCTCGGGTTCGCTCTCCGGCAATGCCGCGCCAATAGCAGCACCGATGGCCATTCCTATGGCAGCGAGCAAGAACGGCTGCTCTTGGGCAATAACCCTCAGCCCGCGCGTCAGGGGTTCGGTCTGTGATTGCGCCCGTTTGACAGCGTGCCGCGCGACCGAGCTCACGCGCTCTTTGGCAGCGCCGATCGTTGAAGGGTTGCCCTCTATCGATTCGTCGCCTGCTTTGCTGGTGCTTCGATTGCCCGCATACTCCTCAGTCGCGTCCTCCTGACCGTCGCGGCCAGAAACGGACCCATCGCGTTCCAAGTCGTTGGCAGATTTTGGCGTTAATAATATCCAGGCGACGCCGACACCCATGAGAGCCACTGCGGGATGGTCTTTCGCAAAACGGCCGACCGCCTTAGTCATTTCACCGCCGTGCGCGCGAAAATAACTTATAACTGTATCGAGCAAATTGCTGGGCGACAACTTTTTTTCCTCTAAGGCGCGCTCATCGCGGAATGTCGTTTCCAATACCATGATCAAGACCTCCTCTCCTAATCGCCGGCAGCGTAAGTGTAATCACGCGCGGGCTCCATATGCCGGTCGTCATCCTCGGCCTGCGCTGTTGCCCGCCCAGGCGATTCCCGCTGTTGGGATGCTTTGAAGAAACGCGACAAAGCCACGCCGGCGGCAATGCTGCCCAACAAAAACAGTTCGGGATTACGGCGCGCGGCGCGGCGAGTTTCATCGAGCAAATCCTCAATGCTACTATTGTGCAGTTTGTCGGCAAACCTTTTCATCGTCGACGCCAGCTGATTGGCGTACCCGGCGATCGACAAAAAATCGACCCGGCCCAATTCGTCGATCGCCCGTTGGACCACATCCACCAACTTCTCGGCCTGCTCGGCCACCGCCTGTTTCTCGTTTGCGAGCCTCTCCTTGCCCGTTTCTTTCAAGTTTTCCACGATGCTCTTGAGAGGCTCGCTCCGCTCGCTTTGGCCAGCTCCGTTGGTTTCGCGCATCGGCGCGGGTTCGTTCGGTTTTTCCATAAAGGCGCCCCTTTTAGATAGAAAGTCTACGAGAGACATAACTAACGCAAGGTGTATGCCAGTTTTAAATAACACGCCTTGCCCCAGAGTGACCGCTCCGGAGGATTAGTCTCACCAACATATCGGCAAGTTTCAAGGGGGTTGCAATTCGAACCGCCGAAGAACCACCCATCTGGAGAAAGCTGGTCTCGACATTGCTCGCATAAACGTTCGGTAGACGGCAGCTCGCGCCGCAGTTACCTAAGACATGGAATGGTTGGATTTCCTACAGTGGCCGGCAATGGCCACCACCGTCGTTGCCGCTTGGCTAATCGCGTCGCAACGAAAAGTTCGCCGTGAGATTGGTTTTTGGTGTTTTCTTGCGAGTAACTTACTCTGGGGAATTTGGGGCTGGCATGATCGTGCCTGGGCGATGGTGATCTTGCAGATCTGCCTTGCCGGACTAAACATTCGCGGCGTCAAAAAAAATGACGACGGCAACGGCTGATGAATTCGCGCTGCTGTCCCATTGTCGCCCGCTGCGCTGCTGTAAAATCCTATGACTAGGACAATCGGGTCTCTTATTCACAAAGGATATCTAACTATTGCCTGGTCCCGCATTTGCTCTACTGTGTAGTCGTTAACATATTTACTTAAGGGGGCAACAAAACATGGACGGATTAGAACTGTTAAAAAAGGATCATCAAAAAGTAAAAGAGCTTTTTGAGCAAGCTGAAGAAGCCGAAGGCAAGGAACAAGAAAACATCTTTGATCAGATCAAAACCGAGCTAGAAACCCATGCTCGGATTGAAGAGACGGTATTTTATCCGGCGGTGCAGAAACATGAAGAAGTAAAAGACATGGTGCTCGAATCGCTGGAAGAGCATAAACAGATCAAGACGCTGCTGAAAGAGATGGACAATCTGACTTCGGACAGCGAGAAATTCGAGCCCAAGCTTCAGGTGCTGATGGAGAACGTCGAGCATCACGCGGAAGAAGAGGAAGAAGGAAAAATGTTTCCCAAACTCCGCAAGGTTATGAGTAAGCAGCAGCTCGAAAAACTGGGGTCTGACCTCGAAGCAGCTAAAGGACAGGGCCAAAAAAGACGCAAAGCCAGCTAACGACTATCGGACTACACCAACACAGGGAGGGATTTAATAATCCCTCCCTGCCCGCCCTACAGTGAGCCCACCCATATTATCTGAAGGCATTGGCGGCAACGCTATGGTTCCACGAAGCGTGCCCGTACCAGACGACTATCGCTTACTCCATCGCAGCGTAACTTGATTCGATGACCGCTAGTCTTTTCCTGTTTGACCATGCGGGCTATCGACCGGCTTGGATTCAGGCGAGCCTTTTTGACGCAGAAAAATCGATAAGAACACCATCGAACCAATAGCTAAAAATTCGCTTTGCCAGTTTTGCAAAGCCTCGAACCAGAAACGCGAAGTGCCTAAATATTCAGAAACTGACATAGCTGGTTTGCCGTGCAGCTCTTGGTCCTTACTCTGAAGCCTCGCGCCCGCAACGGCGTGTACCATGAACGATCCGAGAAAAAGTAATAGAAAAACTAGCGCCAGAGAATTCTCGTAGAGCTTCAAAATAACCCCACCTTTGCGCACCGGCCAGGGAGCATCCTTTGCCGACTTTATCGGTTCTCTGTCAACCGCGTCCGGCTCACCAGGCGTTTTCGATTCAGATGAACCTTTTTGATAAAGAAAGATCGTGAACATCACATAGGCGAACATCTGCAGAAACTCGCTTTCCCAATTTTCCGCAGTAGCTTCAAGAAAATGATCGCTGCCAAGATATTGCGACAAAGTGATGCCGGGCTGCCCGTGCTCTTTCAAGTCCTCATTATACTGGTGATGACCCGCGATTCCCTGGCCGATTAAAAAAGCCAGAAAGCAACCGAACAGCACGATGGAAAGGCCGTTCTCATAAAAAAACGCGGGCCTTGCTTACTTTTTTTCGTTCGCCAGTTCGCGCAACTGATACTTGGCGCTGCATGGAAAGTCCTTGTCCGATCATTGACCCGTTCGTTCCCACTAGACGATCAAACGGGCGGAGGATCCATTTCACGGGCAAAATGGCGGTGCTTGCCAATCGCCTTCGACAAATTGTGCGAGTGCCTCGTCAGCTTGCTCATCGGTAAATATCAGTACCCCAGGATCAGGTTCGCCGGACGGGAGGGTCAATGGAACGCCGGTATTTTCAACCAGCTCTCGGCCGGCACCGAGCACCAGAAGGGGTTTGCAGTGGCGATATTGATCTTTAATGAATTCGGCCGCATGTCCCAATTTTCCCAGCGCCTCTATGGCTTCTCGACCGCTGGGAATTACCACTGCGTCATAAAGTACGGAGGGCACCGCTTCCAAGGTCGCATCGACTTCGATCCGGTCCCCGTCTGCGCTTTCAACGCTGCCTAGACGAGCGCCAACGAAACGCGGCACAGCCCCCTGGGCGGTGAGGCCTTCGTGTAGCGAGTTCAAGTCTGCGCCGATCACCCCATCTGCGACTAAGATGGCAATCCTGCGCGTGCGTATATTGCCGTCACCGGGCCGAGCGAACAGCGATAGCGCAGGCGAAGCGGCAACCTCCGGCTTAGGCGGCTTTTCCATCGCCTTAGGCTGAGCAGCCGGCACTGCCATGCCAAGTCCTTGAGCAACACTTGCGGCAAGATCATTGGCGACGTTTGCCAGCATGGCCACGACGCGCGTGCGCACCGCCGGAATCTGCACCCGCGTAAGCTCAAAGCGAAACGCCCGGATGATGTGCGCCTTCTCGACCGCCGTCTGACTGTTCCAGAACAGCGTTGCCTGGGTGTAATGATCCGCAAAGCGCTCGGGCTTAGCGCGTACCTGATCTCCATGTAGGGGCTCTGGAAACGAGCTGAAACCAGCCGCTCCGGCCTGGAAAGGGCAGCCGCCTGCAAGCGAATTCGGTTCGTAGGCGGCCCGGCCACGATTAAGCGCCTGGCGATGCATGCCGTCGCGTTGATTGTTGTGCGCCGGCGCGATCGGCGCATTAATCGGAATTTCATGAAAGTTGGGGCCGCCGAGCCGCGATATTTGTGTATCGATATAAGAATGAATGCGCCCGGCCAGTAGTGGATCGTTGGAAAAGTCCAATCCGGGCACGATGTGCGCGGCACAGAATGCGACCTGCTCGGTTTCCGCAAAAAAATTGTCCGGGTTACGGTTCAAAACCATTTTTCCAACAGGCATTACTGGAACCAATTCCTCGGGCACTATTTTGGTGGCGTCCAATACATCGAAGGTGAACTTTTCCGCCTGCTCTTCAGTGAAGATCTGCATGCCGAACTCGTACTCGGGGTAAGCGCCGGCTTCGATCGCTTCCCACAAGTCGCGGCGGTGGAAGTCAGCATCCGCACCTGAAATCTTGACCGCCTCATCCCAATCGAGCGAATGAGTGCCGGCGATCGGACGCCAGTGGAATTTTACGAATTGGGACTCGCCATCTGCATTCACCAATCGAAAGGTGTGCACGCCGAAGCCCTGCATCATGCGATAGCTGCGCGGAATCGCGCGATCCGACATCGCCCACATCATCATATGCGTCGATTCCGGCATTAAAGAAATAAAATCCCAGAAAGTATCGTGCGCCGTCGAGGCTTGGGGCACCGCAAAATGAGGCTCAGGCTTGGCGGCGTGCACCAGGTCCGGAAATTTCATCGCGTCCTGAATAAAGAAAACCGGAATGTTGTTGCCGACCAAATCGAAATTGCCTTGATCGGTGTAGAACTTCACCGCGAAACCGCGCACGTCGCGCACGGTATCAGCGGAGCCTCGTTCGCCAATGACGGTCGAGAAGCGCACGAAAACAGGGGTGCGTTTGCCGGCTTCGGCAAATAGCGACGCGGCGGTATATTTTTGCAGCGACTCGTAGCATTCGAAATACCCGTGTGCGGCCGAACCGCGGGCGTGAACTATGCGCTCCGGTATGCGCTCGTGGTCAAAATGGGTGATCTTCTCGCGCAGAATAAAATCTTGGAGTAGTGCCGGCCCGCGATATCCGGCTTTGAGCGAATTCTGATTGTCGGCGACTGGAACACCCTGATTGGTGGTCAGCGCTTGACCACTGGAATCGACACGTACCCGGTCGAGTGGAAGACTGCTTGGATTGGTTCCCAGCTGTGGCTTGCCAGCGCCGGTCTTATCGGACGAATTGGTTTCGCTCAACGTACTGCCGGTCGCTGAAGGATCGGCGGGCTCGACTCTCTGGCCCTCTTGAGGCTGCAACGAAAGTTCGCCGTGTTCGAGCGCCTTGTTTACGTTGTACGGCATATCCGCCGCAAGCTTCTGAGTCGCGTCGAACTTAGCGGCCAGGGCATCGCTCGCGGCCGAAGATCCGCTCGGATTCATGGGACCGCTCACCGTCGAACGTGTACTCGCCTTGGATGCTGTCGCGTCGCTAGCGTCTTTTGGGCTGGTTCTTTTATCCCTCGCCTTTTCATTCTGGCCGGAGCGGGTTTTCAAACTGTCTTTGGAACGGTTGGAACGGGTTTTTTTTCTGGTCGCCATTAGTAGTCCTTCCTAATCAGCATTTACTGTTACTTGCCTTAACGGCGGGCTCTGATGCGGCTTAAAGTTCATGGAGCTTATTGTCGCCCGTAGATGCGCCCCTGCCGCTTTTATTGCGCCCGCACCCTTTCGTCGCGCTTCATTTTTCTGAAGGGTATCGCCGATACCACTCGTTCATAATAAATTGACCGGCGCGATTATTGAGTAATTATATTGATCAGCGCCAGCAAGCGGCGCGCGCACGCAAGCAGCCGCCCTCCAGGAAGGGGGCGGCCCAAAACCGCTCTCTAGCTGTGATCAACCGGTCTCACTTGTTGTAGAAAGTAATTAATCCACGTTACAGCATTTCGGAACGGCTTTGTTTAGCGCGTGCAGCTCCTATCGCAGTTTTGACGTCCTTTTTTTCCTCTGGCGGTGGTATCACCGCAGGAAAACCCATCGATTGCATCCACAACTCCCGACTCCATCCTTTAGTATGATAAAGGTGCTCGTCTTCCTCGTCCTCAACTTCTTCGTGCGCCTCTTTTAACGCTTTACCTTCTTCTCCTTTTACCTTTTTGGCGGCTAGGCCAATCAATTCCCAGTTCAAATGATCCTTAGTCTCTGCTTCTCCGACACACTCGGCCGCAACGATTTCAGCGGCCTGGGGCCTCCCCGCTTGCTGAGCCATTTCCATAGCTTTCACAAGCGACTGTCCGATATGACGCACCACTTGGCGGCCCGGCGTTTCGGCTTCAGAGTCAAGCCCGAGTTTTTCAAATATGTTGCGTACGACCTGGACGTGATTCGTAGTTTGATCTAGATACTCTTCCCACTCCTTCTTTAAATCCTCGTTCACGGCGCATTGAATCGCCATTTCATAAACCTTCACACCGCCAAGCTCGGTCTCCAAAGCCTCGTAGAGAAGCTGCTTCAGCTCTTCGTTTTCCATTTGTCGTCTCCTTTAAAATAAAAATTTGTTCTCGAACTAAATTCCCTTTTTCGGTAATCGTTCAGCGCAACCTCCCGGTTGACAGGTGTAGAGCGCTGAGCCTCAGTCTCTCGCGTGCACGTATTTCCCCATCGCCAGCAACGCTACTTCTGCCAATGCATCGAGCAAGTAGATCGGCGCGATGCGACGCTTAGCGACGTAGGTGATATCGATCAGCGCAAGCCCGCCGGCGCTTGCCGCAGCGAGCAGCCGCGCTTCCCGACTGACCGGATTTCGGCGGCCCGCAACCATCAATGAGCCGCCGATGGCTGCGACCAAAACACCGACGGTTTTGACCAGCCATTTATCGGTCTTCGGCCCGGTGACACGCTCAAAACTGCGCATGGCCACCAGCGGCCATACCCCCGTAACTAAATAATAGGCTCCCTGAGCCGAAAGGATGCTTTTAAGAGTGCCGGAGTTCGGCTGCATAGGCTCCCGATTCAAATCAAGCAGCAGGAGTGCGCACGCCGCCAGTGACCGCATGATTCCGATTGAGTATATTCAAAGCATCCGCTGCGCGGCTTTCGGCTTCGACCATGACTAGGACTTGGCCCGGGCTCAAATCAGGCAAGCTGGGAATTTCCCCGGCCCCGATGGCTTGCGCATGAGTCTCCTCGGCAAAACTCTCCTGCTCGGTTTCATCCTGCATGGCAACCAGAATTGAGCTGTCTGTGAAGCCTGCATCCTTTAATTCCTCGACCGCTCTTTTGGCGGCTTCGCGGTCGTGGAGAAGCCCTGTCACTCGCGTTTCATTTGACCCGGCGCCGCCTTCTTCGCTATTTGAGTCATCGCCAGGCTCCTCGACGTCAAGCTCATCGTCATCAAGTTTGTCTTCCGCTTGTCTGGCTTCAGAAATGGCTTCGAGCGTCTCACCGGCCAACCGGCGATCGCCCGTGACCGTAACCAGTTCTCCCAACGAGGTGATACCGACGAGCTCCTTGGCTTCGTTAAGCACAAGAATTCGCCGCACTTGATGCTCTTGCATAGTTCGGGCGGCTTCTTCGACTGTCTCATCCTCAAAACACCACAGGGCGTCGGGCGTCATCACTTCACTCACCGTCGCCGTTGCCGGCTCGCTTCCTCTGGCAACTGCGCGAATCGTGATGTCACGGTCTGTGATCATGCCGACCAGCTGCCCGCCGGCGCACACCGGCAGCGATCCGACATCCAATTCTTTCATTTTTTCCGCGGCTTGTTGTAATGTGTCACCGGGTTGGACTGTTTCGACGCGAGAATTAATAAATTCTTTAAGCTGCATAAAACACCTCCCAATTATTATTAGACATAAAGGAATTTTTAGAATTAACGATCCAAGGTGACCTTTGCCGAGGACGTGGCGCAGTTTTCGTCCTCAGCTGTTTGAGCGGCCTCGGTTAGATGCTCGATATTGGTCGGTTTCTGCATACTCTCCAGCTCGTCATCCACCGGTTTCTTGATTCCCAGTTGCGAGTGTATGTCCATGACCAATTCCATCAATTTAGTAACCTCGCGCTCGGCGATCATGTCCACTTGTAAATTAACTCGTGCTCTGCGGTCGGCCAGACGTCCCTGCCTATTTTCTGACATCAAGATAAATGCCGACAGGAAAATTGCTTCCAACGAAACAATCATCGTCAAAAACGTAAACGGAAACGGATCGAGCGGTTCGAAGCCCCATCCCGGAAGATTGAAAATAATCCACAGCGAGAACCAGAGGACGTGCAGCCAAATAAAACCGATGCTCCCAAAGAAACCTGTGATGCCATCGGCTATGCGCTCAGTGTGCGTCCGCTCGAGAGATTCTAGTTTCAGAATATCTTCGATCGTCTTAGTGACGTGATCGCTTTGCTTATTTGCAACACTCGCCGATCCATTCAGCCCCTCCACGGTTAATTCGTCCTGGCGCTGTGTATTGTCGTTAATCATCTTCTTCGCTAGCTTTAGAGAGCAACTAACATGCCGCGCAGGCACAGACGGTTTCCCCTGCAACCAATGTGACGGCTATCATCATCCGTTCCAGTTTTAAGTAATTAGCTTTGAGAACGTCCCGAATATAGATCAGCGTGCGAGTGCGGTTGCTCGGCAGCGCGCTTATCGGTTAGCTTGCCCGTGCTCGTTTGCGGCCAGAGCTGCGCGCGGTCCTCGACCGTGATTTCCTCTGAGGAGTCGATTTAGCGTTGCTTTTGGTCTTCGATCGGGTTCCAGACTTTGCGTTTCGTTCCTCAGGATCTCGCCGTACTTAGTGATCGGCGGGATAGAAAATCTCTTCTTCTACCCGGGCGTGAACTTCCAGCTCATTCATTGACTGCATAGCAAAGCGCCTTTTTGCATCGGCAGCCTTGCCCTGCTCGAATTTGGCGAACAAAGCCTTCACCTTCTTATGATCCTGACGTAGTAATTGTGTCGCGTTCGGCATAAAAAATTGCTCCTTATGGATTAGACTTCTTCACGGTTTCAATAGTGCAAGAGCCACACCAAAGTTGCCGAATCCTGAGACTCCTGGTACGCCAGGCAAAAATCTTTTTCCGCTCGACTCTCGAATCAAATCCTACTTCTGATACTTTCGTTCCCTCTAGTGTGTGAATCGTGAGACTCAGCAGGTTTAATTTGGTCCTTCCGTATCGCACGCACTGCCCGCCATGCGCCGTGTTGGGTGGCATTCCGCTTGCGAAAGCATTGGGCAATGGAATTAAATCAAATGCGATCGTTTTGGACCGTACTAAAGGAAGCGTTTAACCAGTGGTGGAATGAAGACCGGCCGTTCGAATTGGCTGCCGCTTTGGCTTATTACACGCTCTTCTCACTTGCTCCCCTGCTAGTAATTGCTGTGTCTCTGGCGGGTTTATTTTTCGGCCGCGAGGCAGCGCAAGATCAGTTAGTTCAGACGCTGTCGGGTTTTGTCGGTAAGGACACCGGCTTGGTCATCCAAACAATGATCGAAAACGCCGGCAAGCAGCAAACTGGGGATAGTATCGCGACGATGCTAGTTGGCGTAGCGCTGCTGTTATTTGGCGCCGGCGGTGTGGTCGGCCAGCTACAAAGCTCACTAAACATGATCTGGGGAATCGAACCAAAACCCGAGCAAGGCGTGGTCGGTTTCGTCAAAGAACGCTTCATCTCTTACGCAATGGTGCTCGGTGTTGGCTTTCTGTTGCTGGTGTCTCTAGCCGTCAGCGCGGCTCTTTCTGCATTCGATCAGTTTCTCCGAAGCACGATGCCAGACACCGGCGTCCTGCTCCAGGCTATACATTTTTTCGTCTCATTTGGCCTGATCGCATTTATATTCGCCGCTATTTATAGATTCATGCCGGACGGGCGCATCGTTTGGAAGGACGTAGCGGTCGGCGGGATACTCACCGCTCTCTTGTTTAACGTCGGAAAGTTCTTTATCGGTCTTTATCTCGGGCAAAGCTCGGTGACGTCTGTATACGGCGCCGCGGGATCGCTTGTCACCTTGCTTTTATGGATTTATTACTCATCGCTAATTTTTTTCTTTGGTGCCGAGATGACCCAGGTCTATGCCACCAGATTAGGCTCGGGGTTTACGCCGTCGCACAAGGCACAGCCGGCAGCGCCTGAAATACAACGGGGCAAGCGTGTGCGAGGCAACAACCGCCTCGTGCGACCAACGTCATGAACCCATTCTCCGCCAGGAGCAGCCGGTGAATCGATCGTAGCCGCTCGGAAAAATAGTCCTACTTTGGTTTGCTCGCGCGGGAAGCTGCTGACCGTTTAAGTCTTAACCTGTGTGCAAAAGCGCAGCACGCGCGCCGTTTTATCGGTGGCGCTAGGAAAAGTCCCGACTATACCATCCGCATTCTACGTCGGCATGCGCACGCCACCGGTGATGCCTTGATTGCGATTGATAATTTCTAACGCTAGCGCGGCCTGATCCGCAGCTTCGACCAAAAGAAGCACCTGCCCGGCGTCTAGTTCCGGAATGCTGGGAATTTCCTCCGCGGCCGCTGTATGCACCTTGGTTTCGGCGACAAAGCTGTCCTGGGCCGCGCTATCCTGCATGGCGATAGCAATCCGATCTCCGCCAAAGCCAGCGTCTTTTAATTCTTCGACCGCCTCTTTGGCTTGCTCGGAGTCGTCGAACAAACCCGTGACCCGAGTTTCGTCTGCCGATTTAATAGATTCTTTTTTCTGCATGCTGTACCTCCTCGCAAATTTTTATTAGCCACCCTAGTGACCAAGAAATCTCAATTAATTTGCCCTTTGGTTTTATTTGCGGCCTTGGTTAAAAATTACGCAACCATCGTACCAAAGCACGCATTCACGCCGGTTTACCGTGGGGGATGATGAAGCACGATTCTGAATGTTACAGAGGTGAGACAAAGCAACCGTCAGTGTCTCACGAATGAGATACCGACGAATTACCCAAAAATGAGCTGTCGTCTCAATTGGCAGTCAGTTGATTCACCTGCATGACTTGCTGTTGCGATTCTATTATCGTTTTGCCGATCTTGTCAGCGCCAGCCAACATTAACTGATCGGTATTGTCCCGACCGTCGATACCCCATCGACCAACGAAGATTTGCAGGTCAGGGAATCGCTGTCTCAGCCGTTTGCAAAGGGATCGAGTATGATCCAATCCATCCGGGGGTACTGACGCTATACAGACTATCGCAGGGTTTTTTTCAGCAATCCGTTCGATGATCTCGGAGATCAGCAACTCATCGGCGAGTATTTCGATCTCATAACGGTTCGGATCGAGCAACCGACTAAACATGGCCAGAGCCAACTCGTCACCCTCGTCCTTGGCTGGACAACCGATAATGCAAAGTTTCCCGGAAATCGAAGGCTGGCGCTGAGCGTCGATCGTCGGGCTGGACGAATCTGAGGAATCCTTCGGCTGCAAACTTTCAACCTCCGCCAGAATCTCGCGTGTCGATTGGAAAACCAACTGTTCTTCGGCTTCGGTTAATCGGCCACGTGAAAAATCTCTTTTGGCATAACTGAGGGCTGGAACCATGAGTTCGTCGAAAACCTGTTCGGCGGGATGCGACTTGAAATGGTCTTCGATGATTTCCCTCGCTTCGACCCGATCCATCGCTAACAACCGTTGATAATAGATAATGTCGGTATCGATATCGACGATGCGATCGTCGCTCATGAGCACATCGATAAATTCCATCTGCGGCACGTGTTTGCTGATCACAACAACACAAACTGTAAGGGGAGTCGCGAGTAAAAGTCCGAGCGGGCCCCAAAGCCAGGTCCAAAACGCAATCGCGACGAGCAGGCCGACTTCAGAGACACCCGCGCTTTCACCATAAAGTAAAGGTTCCAAAATCATGCCGTTCACGAGTTCCATAGCGACAATCACGCCAAAAACGAGCATTGGCCAGAACCAGCCATCGAACACCGCGAGACTTAAGACTGTCGGCAGAGTCGCCGCTACCATTGAGCCGACGTAAGGAATGAAGCGCAACAAAGCAGCCAAAAAACCCCAGAGAAGCGCATAAGGGAGCCCAATCAATAGAAGCGCAGCTGCCACCGCCATGCCAAACCCACTATTGAGCAGCGACTGCATAACTAGATAGCGAGTTATGCCGCGGCCGGCCTCTTCCATCGCTTTGGTAGTAATCGTCAAGCGTCCATAACCTAGCAGCCGAATCAGCCGGTTACGCAAATTTTCCCGGCGGATGAGCATAAAAACCACCAAAACGATCACGAACCCAGCTCCCGCCAGACGATCGAACATCGAAGCCGCGGACGGTGAAATGGGCCAGAACGTCGTCGACTCTTCACCTTGAACAACCACTGGACGCGGCTGGGGCGCCGAACTGGGATCTTTGCTGAGTTCTTTTTTTACTTCCTTCGCGGTCTCTTTCATCTTCTCCCAGGCGCTACCCTTGCCAGCGCCGCGCACATCCGCGATCTTTTGCCGAATATTATTTCTGTACGTGGGCAGCTGATTGGCGACGCTGTTAAGTTGAAGCGCGACAATCCAGCCGATAATTCCCAACAGTGAAAAGAGAATGATGACAATGAGTAGGACAGAAGGAACACGACGCAAGCCTAGGGTTTCCAGCGCCGTCACTACAGGAGTCAATAAAAATGTGAGCAAAACCGCGAGCGCAATGGGAATGAGAAATAACTGCGCCCAATAAAGAGACGCGACAACGAGAACCAACGCGGGGAGGACCGATAGGGAGGGCAACTTGCCGCTCCATCCGTAGCTCGACGTTGGGTCGGCTCGGGAAGTGCTCATACGATGACTGGATCAACGAAAATTAGGCGAGAGGAGAACGCAATAATCGTACTGGAAAAACAAAAGGCGACGCGGGAGGCACGACGTAGCGCGCCTCCCGCGTCTTGCAAGCCGGCTAACCGGCGATCGCTGTGATAATTCCAGAATGCACTACTGCCCACGTTGACAGCTTCAATTGGCGATAATTAATCGATCAGGTACAGCCACGCATCAAGAACAAAATGACTAAAACGGGAATGGGCACGCCTAAGGCCCAAAGAAGTACCCATCCCACTTTTCCTTGTTGGTCTTTCAACAGTCTCATGGTGGGTTCTCCCGAAACGCTTCATGGGCGCGACGGATATCCCGCTCTGGGATGGACCTTACTTTCGTCGGGAACACTCTCTTCTTCCGTGGAGGAAATGTCGTGCGCCCCGGCGCGCTCGAAAATATCCTTCGCGCGCGTTCTTTCATCGCTGTTCTCCGAATGGACCGAAATAAGAATATTGCCACCCTTTATTTTTCCCTCATACTGCTTGGCCTCGTACTCCGGAATGCCCATGCCGATCAGGGCTCCAGTCAGTCCGCCGACCGCCGCACCAGCGCCTGCGCCGGCGAGCGCCGCCATGATCGGTCCCGCAGCGATAAAAGGGCCAACACCCGGTATCGCTAGCGAACCGATCCCAACGAGCCAGCCCAAAACTCCACCCACTACCCCACCGGTTCCTGCGCCTGTGGCGGCTCCCTCGGGGGCCTTAGTGTGTTGTTCGTGAGCAAAGTCTCTGGTGCCGGATTTATCCGGAAATAAGACCGAAATTTCGTTGTTGGAAAAATTGGCGGCTTTGAGATTGTCGACGATGGCTTCCGCCTGGACTTCGCTATCGACTAAACAGAATACAGATTTGGACATAAAACCTCCTAAAATAAGTTTTTTTAATTGGCGATTTCTAATTGGTTATCGACGTTTTTAACACCTGCTACCTGCTGCGCTTTGCCGGCGATGGCAGATTTTTCCGCGTCACTCTTCACCGGACCACGTAAGGTCACCTTACCGTCCGCGGTAATAATTTTAACGTTCTTACCGTTGGTTGAAAGTGAATCGTCCGCACTAAGCTCCTTTCTTATGTTCTGACTAATCGTTCGATCGGCTTCGTTTTCGGCCTGATCTCCTGCGGTCTTTGTTTGATCGTTGCGATCTCGGACATTGACAGCGGAGTTGTCCGGTGCTGCGCTAGTTTGAGATACTTTTTCATTGCTAGCTCGATCCTTCGAACAACCGACGACAATGAGTGTGGTTAACAAACACATCGGTATAATTGTAAATGTAATACGTTTCACAAGGCCTCCTTAAATTTTAAAACTAAAACTACTTAGCGCAACTAACGTGCCAGAGGCTCGCTGCTCTATTTCAATACAAATTTTCACTGGTTTGGCTGAGCGCCGTCCGAAAACCAGGACTTCGCTTGGAATTCGTCTCGTTTTTGGCACGAGTAGCTGGCGCGTTCCGGCCATTCTCACCCGCGGTTAAATAGCGCGCATGATGCTACACAGAGGAAAAATAGCACTGATTAACTAGTTTCTACGGCGCTTTGGACGCTACAGTTTTTTTCGTGCTCTTCAGCGTCTTTGGCGAAGCGCGTTGTAATCATTTTAAACCGACAGCAAGCGCCGACTTCGTCCTTCGATCACGGCTCAAACTCTGGTTCTTCCCATTTTCCTTTTTTGCGGGTGTCACCGTTACGTGGGTGAAAGACACGCGCGCGCCGCGCAATTTTTTTCCGCCGGCGCGCCGGCTCGGCTTGAGTGAAACTTTTTCTCGCCTGGCAGATCTCCGCGCCATGCGCTGCAACAGCGCCAAGAGCGCGCTTTCCTCCGCTGCCAAGCCCCGGTTTCCGCCATTCTGCGCACGCCTGCCGAGCACAGGACTGCCTAAGGTTCCTGAGGTATAGGCATCGAGTACGGCGGGATGGATGTAACATTTGCGGCACACGGCCGTGGTGTTACCCAACAATTGCGCTACGGCGTGGATCGCTTTGTTGATATCCCGTTTGGTCTTGGCTTGTGATCCCGTAATCTTGAACTGGCGCAGAGCTCGCGCGGCGAGCACGGTACCAGCCCAAGTGCGAAAATCTTTGGTGCTAAACTCGGCGCCGGCAATTTCGCGCAAATAATCGTTCACGTCGCTTGCTTCGATGGCACAACGCACACCGTCATCATCGATATATTGGAACAAGTCGTAACCGGGAAGATCTTGGCAGCGCTTGACTATGCGCGTCAGGCGCGGGTCTTGTAAATCGATAGCGTGTTCGACCCGGCTCTTGCCGCGAAATTCAAAGCGCAATTTGCCTCCCGTAATCTTAACGTGGCGGTTGCGCAAGGTTGCTAAACCGAAGGACTGGTTACTGCGCGCATACTCTTCGTTGCCGACTCGAATATGGGTCATCTCAAGGAGCTTGACCACTGTAGCGAGCACCTTGGGGCGCGGCAGTCCCGAAAGTGCCAGATCTTTCTCTACCTGCGTGCGGATGCGCGGCAAGACCTGCCCAAAGGCGATCATACGCTGGTATTTGTTCTCGTCGCGCACCTCGCGCCAGTGCGAATGGTAGCGATACTGTTTACGGCCGCGCGCATCGCGGCCGGTTGCCTGCAGGTGACCGTCGGCCCAGGGGCATATCCACACTTCGCTCCACGCCGGTGGAATCGCCAGGGCTTTTATCCGGCGCACCTGCTCGCGATCGCGCAGGGGTTTACCATTGACGCCAACGTAAACGAAAGTCTTCCTGCTTCGCCTGCGGCGCAACCCGGGATGCCAATCGCCAACATAACGCAATCGCGCCGCCTGTGCTGCGGCGATGGCGTCCGTGCCGTTGCTACGCGAAATTTGCCGGTTGGAGTCGTGGTCGTCGTCTTTCATCTTTCTATCGAATCGATAAGCTGGGCGACTTTCGCGCTGCCAAAGCTCCAACGCGGCAAAATCGCCGCGCCGCACTTTCAACCATAGCGTCAAACAACGCGCAGCGCGGAAACGCCGAAAGCAAGTCCGGCAGCTCAGGCAGACAAGTTTCGTTCGATACCTTGCCTGCCGACGCCAAGGTGCCATCATAATCGCAGGCTAGAGCCAAGTAACGCATCTAAAAACACTCCTCTTCAACTTCACACAGCAAATTTGAGACCGTATTATAAGAGAAGCGATGCTCAAGCAGTCGAATGATGTGATTCAAGTGCTGTGAACCCCGACAACGGTTGCGCCGGAACGATTTTTGAATCACGCGAACTCATCAAAAGGAGCAATGGAATGGCTGAAGTGATTCGTTTGACTGACCCATTTTATATCGCGGCGCCTTCGAGCGCGACCCAAGAATCGCGCATTCTAAAGCATGGCGAGAGTTTCGCGGTCTTCGATCTCTATGGGGATATTCGCCAAACCGGCTTAGGCGAACAAGGAATCTATCATGAGGGCACACGTTATCTCTCACATCTGGTTTTCCGCTTGGGCACGGCGCATCCGTTTTTACTTAGCTCGACGGTAAAACGAGATAATCTGCTTTTCACCGTCGATCTGACCAATCCGGACGTCTATGCCAAAGAGCGAATCGTATTGCGCCGCGGCGACCTGCATATCTTTCGCGCGAAATTTATCTGGCGCGCGACCTGTTACGAATGGTTGCGATTCATCAACTATGGGCTTTCGCCGCTGGAATTCGCTTTCTCATTTCAGTTCGACGCCGATTTCGCCGACCTCTTTGAGGTCCGCGGCGTCAAACGTGAAAAGAGGGGTGCCCGTTTAGAGCCCGTGATCGAGGCCGACCACCTGGCGTTTTCGTATCGCGGCCTCGACGATGTTTTGCGCCGCACGGAGATCCATTTCGCTCCAGCACCAGTGCAGTTGACGACCTCCGAAGCGCTGTTTAGGACCGTCTTAGATGCCAAGAAAGATGAGCTTTACGCGCTCACCTATTCGTTCCAGTCAAATTCCCAACGGACCGTACCGCGCGCGCGCCAAGCCGCCCGCGCTGAGGCGAAAACCGCACTGGCATCGATACGCGCCGAGGAATGCACGATTCGAACTTCAAACGATGAATTCAATAGCTGGCTCGAGCGCTCGATTTCAGACCTGCACATGATGTTTAGCGAGACGCCCTATGGGATTTATCCCTACGCCGGAGTGCCGTGGTTCAGCACCCCGTTTGGCCGGGACGGCATCATTACGGCGCTCGAGGTTTTGTGGTTGAACCCGCGGGTTGCACGCGGCGTGCTCGGTTACCTCGCTGCCCACCAGGCGACGCACTTGAACGCCGAAAAAGATGCCGAGCCGGGGAAGATTTTGCACGAGACCCGTCTCGGGGAAATGGCCGCGCTGCAGGAAATTCCCTTTGATCGCTACTACGGAAGCACCGACGCAACACCGCTTTTTGTCATGCTTGCTGGCGCCTATTATGAGCGCACCGGTGATCTGAAAACGATTCGCAACATCTGGCCGCAGATCAAGTTGGCGCTCCAATGGATCGATACCTATGGCGACGCTGACGGCGATGGCTTTGTCGAAACCATGCGCCACTCGCCGGCTGGTTTGGTGCAGCAGGGTTGGAAGGATTCATGGGATTCGGTATCGCACCGTGACGGAACGATACCGGAATTTCCCTTAGCCCTTTGCGAAGTTCAGGGTTATGTCTACGCGGCCAAACTCGCCGCAGCAGCCATGGCTGCAGACTTAGGTCATGGCGATACAGCGCGCGACCTCTGCGCCCAGGCGCAAATCTTGAAGCAACAATTTAACCGCGCGTTTTGGTGCGACGAGCTTTCCACCTACGCAATCGCCCTGGACCGTGACAAGCGGCCATGCGAAATCATAGCCTCCAATGCTGGCCACTGCCTGTTTGCCGGCATTGCCACCGATGAATATGCTCGGCGCGTTGCCAAGACTCTGTTAAGCGAAGGCTCGTTTTCAGGTTGGGGCATTCGCACACTCGATATGGCTGAGGTGCGCTACAATCCCATGTCCTATCACAATGGTTCAGTATGGCCGCACGACAATGCGATCATTGCGGCAGGCCTGGCGCGTTATGGCCTTGATGCGGGTGTGAACCGAATTGTCGGAGGCTTGTTCGACGCCAGTTTATATTTTGAAATCCAACGCCTGCCAGAGCTATTTTGCGGTTTCACCCGGCGCGAGGGCGAAGGACCAACCCGTTACCCCGTTGCTTGCTCGCCGCAAGCTTGGGCCGCGGGAGCGGTTTTTTTACTCTTGCAAACCTGCCTCGGTCTGTCGATTCAGGCCAACCAATCCACCGTCTGCTTCACCGCTCCTTCACTGCCTGATTTCGTCACGGAGGTGCACATCAAAAATTTACGCGTCGGCAGCGGCGCGGTCGATCTAGTGATGGACCGTGCCTTCCGTGGCATTGGCGTCGAGCGGCGTGTCGGCGATGCCACGATCGTTCTGCGCTAAAGCTGCGCGCAGCTTCTCAGTGCAAATTTCCGGTTTAGCAGTGCACCACAAGTTGTAAAAACTCATCCGCCCACCATCGCGACGGATTCGATTCCTCCTCGCACCTGCGGCGGGTCATCGATCATGCGCGAATAAATCTGCAGATAATCGCGAGTCATACGCCCCGCGCTAAATCGCTCTTCAAAAACTTGACGGCAGCGCCTGCGATCCAGATTTTTAACATTCGGCAGCGCGGCGACGGCTTGATCGACATCATCGACGATAAAGCCGGTGACACCGTCTTCAATCAACTCGGGCACGGACCCGCGCCGGAATCCGATGACGGGTGTGCCGCAGGCCAATGCCTCGATAATGACCAAGCCGAACGGCTCCGGCCAATCGATCGGAAATAGCAGCGCATAGGCATTGCCAAGAAAATCTTGCTTATCCCGATCAGCAATCTCACCGATGCATTCCACCAGTGGGTTAGCGAGTAAAGGTTCAATGATCTGATGAAAATACTCGCGATCAACAGCATCGATTTTAGCCGCTATTTTCAGCTTCATACCCGCGCGTGTGGCGATCTCGATGGCACGGTCCAAACGCTTCTCGGGCGATATGCGCCCCAAAAAAGCCAGATAATTCCCCTTCGCCGGGTGGTTATAACGATGCAGATCCAAAGGGAGGCCATGGTAGACCGTGCTTTGCCAATTCGCCCAGGGCAAAGGGCGCCTCTGGTCGTTGGAAATCGATATAAGAGGTACTTCTCTATACCTTTTGTAGAGCGGTACCAAATCGGCAATATCCAATCGGCCGTGAACCGTGGTGAGATGAGGCGTCGCCTGGCAGCGAAATAGTGGAAAATGATGATAGGCGATATGGAAATGAATGATATCGAAGTATTCAGCTTCAGCGAAAACCTGATCGAGCTGTATATAATGATACGCTAACGGCTCCTCAGTGTTGGGCTCGAGACGCAGCGCCCGCGGGCAGGGCGCAACTAAGCGCGCTTTGGTAATCGAATCACCGCTGGCAAACAGCGTCACGTCGTGTCCTTGCTCAATCAATTCTTCAGTTAAATAGGACACCACCCGTTCGGTACCGCCGTAAAATTTAGGCGGCACACTCTCGTAGAGCGGTGAGACCTGAGCAATTCTCATTTAAACAAATCCTCCTGATTCGCAACTGAACGACCGTCGAAGATGTGCATAAATCCCGCGTGTACATTTTCTGAGCAAGCGTAATGCCACAACTACTATCCACCGCACACCCCGTGTCCGAGTGGTACAACGTCTTTTAATTGGGACAAACCCCGCATGGGGCTTCGCAATACTAAGACGCTTGAGAGAAAAAATATTCGACCTCGTACAAGCGCCGATGATTTCACTGGCTAGACATGCGCGCGTAAGCAGAGCAATTTTTAAACGTTCATCCTCCATATGCGCTCGTTGGTGGCATGCTCCTTGCGGTATTGGTGAGAAGCGCAACGCCTAATAAACAAAATTTGAAAGGGGAAATTTGCATGAGAAAAAATAGCGTGATTATTTCGGGGATGGTTTTTAGCGCTTTGACACTGAGCCCAGTGGTAGGATGGTCTCAAAGTTCACCGGGAACCTCAGGACCGTCGACTGAACAAAACCAACAACGGCCACGGCCATCGGATGCTTCTTCGGCGCGGAGCAGCACCGATTCAATGGGAAGGTCTTCGATGAACGGTCAATGGTCGCAGGAAGATGTGCGAAGTGTTCAGGAAGCTTTAAAAGGAAAGGGACATAATCCTGGACCGGTCGATGGAGTCATCGGCCCTCGGACACAGCAAGCATTGCGGGCTTTCCAACGCGCGCAGAATATTCAGACTAGCGGACAGCTCGACAGCAGCACGGCGAGCGCATTGGGCGTAACGCTCTCCTCCGGTAGCAGTTCCACTCCCGGCAGTTCCAGCCGTAGCAGCTCCGGTGCGGGTTCGTCAGGCAGCGGAACAGCAAGCGACCCTACTAGCCGCGACGGGGCTGGAACCGGCGCATCCAGCAGTCCTACCAAAAGCGGTTCCACCACGAACGATACCAATAAAAGTAGTTCCACCAAGAGTAGTTCCACCAAGAGTGATTCCAGTAAGAGCGAGGGCATTCCCGGCGAGGGCGTTCCAAGCGAGAGCGGTTCAAGCAAGGGCGGTTCCAGCAAGAGCGGTTCGAGCAAGAGTGGTACCAGCAGCGACTAAGTTAACGAGTATTGGGTGTTGCGTTCGGCAATCTAGCTATGCGAGGGGAGGAGTCTTCCCTCGCATAGTTGTGTGCTAAGCAGTTTTCCTTTCTCAGCTATGTTCTTACGGCGAGGCAAGACTATCCCTTTCACTTTCGTTCGTAGTTAGCTAGCACCCGTCGACGGCTAGCATATTCGAAGGCGCTGCCAGCCGACAACGAGTACCGTCGCTGCGCTCACTAAAGGGGATTACGACTGACATTCAAAAATTTTTAGCGCAGTCCTAAGAAACCCAAAACGAACAACACCACTACGACTAGACCGACGATATAAATAATCGAATTCATAACACTCCTCCTTTCCGAATATTCTAAAAAATCGCGCTGCCAATCACGCCAAGCACCGATAAACCGATACCGAAGACTCCAATCACGATGGCGACGATGCTGATCATCCCGCCACTCACCCGCGGTGAGGCCGACATGAAAAAACCGATGGCACCGAGCAGCGCGGCGCATATTGCGAACATCAATCCCCACCCGGGTTGACCGACAAAAACCGCTATCACGCCAGCGATGGACGCCAAGAGTGCCAACATCGCTGTCATTCCAATCTGCTGTCCGGCTGTTTCTTCTGTTGCCATGATGTGCTCGCTTGCTTCACAACTCTTCTAAACAGCAAGTCATATGCCACTTGTGGCCCGAGTAAGTCGATCTGGGCATTATGGGACGAGCGTCGCAAGTAAGTGCTGCACTTTTCGCTGTTTATGCCTCCACAACGAAAACGCGTCCCACGCAACGTCTCAATGTCGCAACAACTAGAGAAAATTTGTCGCGTATCTAAGACAAAACCCAGCGAAAAGATAATCTTGTTTAACCTGGCGCAGCGTTTGCTCAATATTTTCTAATATGTTGAAGGGGCGTACGAGAGCGTCCAGGCGACTGCGCCGGATGCTGCGCTCGCCGGCTAGCCATTCACTGTTGGCGCCAGGGCGCAATTGCTGGCGGCTCGGCTCGGTGAGCCAGACAGGTTTGCTCGTCGATGGATGCGACTATTACCGAGCCTTCTATCAGGCCGCCCAAGCCGCCGAGCGTTACATTCTTATTTCCGGCTGGCAGTTCGATAGCGGCACCGCGCTCTTGCGCGGCGCCGAGGCCGAGCAGGCGCAAGGTAACGTTCATCTCATAGATTTTCTCAACGAGCTTTGCGAGCGCAAGCCCGCCCTATGCATTTACATGCTCGCCTGGGACTACAGCATGATCTACAGCCTCGACCGCGAATGGTTTCAAGACTGGTATTTCAATCAGAATACCAACGAACGTCTCAAGTTCTGCTACGACAGCGGCGAATCGTTCGATGCCTCGCATCATCAAAAATTCGTTGTCATCGATGGCACTCTCGGTTTTGTTGGCGGCATCGATCTTTGCGACAGCCGCTGGGATGAACGCGATCATCGGCCGGACAATCCACTCCGAGTCAATAGTAATGGCTCTGCCTATCGGACCTTCCACGACTTGCAGTCGTATCACGTCGGACCCGTCGTTCAGCAGCTGGCGGAGCTCTTCAAACAACGTTGGCAAACCGTCTGTGGTGATCGGCTTGAGCTGCCTCCGGCAAAGCGCGAACCGAGCCGGCCGCCTTTTCGACGCGAGCCTTCCACTGGCCGCCCAACAGGTGGCAATCAGCCGCACCGAGGTTTGCCGGAGCCGCAGCAGCGCTAAACCGATTCTCGAAATCCGCCAGCTGTTTATCGATGCCATCGATGCCGCCGAACGGCTGATTTATATTGAAAACCAATATTGCAGTTCCGAAGCGCTATCGGATGCCCTGGTCGAGCGTATGCGTCAGCATCGGCGCCGGCGCCTGCAAATCGTTATGGTCATCGCCAAAGATGCCGACGGATTGTTGGAGCAACTCTCGATTAGTATCGTGCAGAGCCAGATCATTAGCCGCTTAAGACAAGTCGCCGCGGAAACCGGCCACTCCTTCGGCATTTATTATCCGGCCTCGATGGCAGCCGACGGCACCGAGGTGCCGACCTATATTCATTCGAAACTGCTCTCGGTCGACGACCGCTTTCTCAGCATCGGCTCGGCGAACATGAACAACCGCAGCATGGGCTATGACACCGAACTCAATGTTGCCTGGGACGACGTGCCGGGCAGCGCGCTTAGCCGCTCGATTCGCGCTGCGCGGGCAAACTTGCTGGCCGAGCATACCGGGCTCGGCTCGGAAGCTTTCGATCGACTCGGCGCCGCCGAAGGTTTGGTGGATTATTTGAATGGTTTAGCCGACAGCGGCAAGACCCGTTTACGCCATCACCCGATACGCAGTGCTTCGGAAGAATATCGCTGGTTAACGACGATTTTTCCTAAAGGCTTGCCTTTCGACTCGGAGATCGCTCGTGAGGCGAAGGATAAACCCAGCGATCGCGCTAAAGACTCTTTTCTAACCAAAAGCCTGACGAGTCTAAGCCGGTTATTGCGCGGCTGGCGCGCCAGCACTGGGTGAAAGTCGGAATCTGAAGACTTCGAGATCGCGAGAGGCACAGCGAAACTTTATGAGTGTAACAGAACGGCTCCATGCTTCCGGCTCGGGCCACCGGGGGCGCCAGTGGCGTGCCGGCTTGACCCACACCCTCTTCGGTTCAAAAACTCGGAAGGCGGTGTTTTTTACCGCTGCTCTGTTCATCGTCCTAATTGTGCTCATCGTGTTCGCGGCGTTTTTTATCGATGAGCCGTTGCGCCAGCGCATGGAGGCAAACCTCAACCGTTCGCTCACCGGCTACACGGTGCGTATTGGCAAGCTCGACTTTCATCCCATCGGCCTTTCCCTCGAGCTCGAAAACTCCGTGATCAGTCAGAACGACAATCCCGAGCCGCCGGTAGCGCAGATCGCCAATCTCACCGCTGGCATCCAATGGCGCTCGTTACTACGCGGAAGGCTGGTAGCTGATTTTGAAATCGACAAGCCAAAACTTTACATCAATCGCAAACAGGCGAAAAAAGAGTTCGACGATGAAGTACCGATGAAAGAACGCGGTTGGCAGCAAGCGCTCGAGGAAATCTATCCACTTAAAATCAACCGCTTCGTGATTCGCGAGGGTTCGCTTACCTACGTCGATGACGGGCCGTTTCGTCCTCTCGAGTTAACTAGGATCGCCCTGCTCGCGGAAAATATTCGCAACGTGAGATCCGATCCCAACGTTTATCCCTCGCCAGTGCAGATCGAGGCCGTAGTCTTCGAAAAAGGCAAGCTTCGCGCCGAGGGTCACGCTGATCTCCTCGCCGAGCCTCATGTCACATTTAAATCCGAAGCCCTCGCTCTGGAAAATGTCGATCTCGCCTACTTCAAGCCGATCGTCGAGCGTTACAACATCACCGTGCGCCAGGGCCGTTTATCCGCCTACGGCCAGGTCGAGTACGGCGCCAAAACCGAGCGCATCGAAATAGCTGAGGTGAAGGTGCAAGATGCCGATGTCGACTACATTCACAAACTGGCCGAACCGGTCGCCAAAACGGCCGGCGGAGAAGTCGACAGCGCCGCCAAAAAATACAGCGATGCTCCGAGCCTCGTCGTGAACGTCGATAAGGTTCGGGTTCAAGGCAAGTTGGGATTTATCAACGCGGCGCGCCAGCTACAGTATCGCGTGTTCTGGAACGAGCTCGACTTGCAAATTGCTAACTTCAGCAATCAATCGAGCAAAGGCGTCATGACCGGCTCTGCACGGGGCAAATTCATGGGCAGCGGCGCCACCCAAATCGCCTTCACGGCGCGGCCAAATCCCAAAGGACCTGACTTCGAGCTTAAGGTGGCAATCGAAAACACAGACATGAAGTCAATGAACAATCTCTGGCGCTCCTATGGCAAGTTCGACGTGGTCGCCGGACTATTTTCGTTCTATTCGGAACTCTCAGTCAGAAACGGCAATATCGAAGGATATGTAAAACCGCTGTTCTATGAAATGGACGTTTACGATCAGCGCCAAGATAAAGATAAAGGAATTTTTCGCAAGCTGTATGAAGGAATTATCGGCGGCCTGTCGTGGGTCTTACAAAACACGCCGCGCGACGAAGTCGCAACCGAAGTTAATGTCAGCGGCAAGCTTGCCAATCCGCAAACCAGCACGCTTGAAACTATTTTGGGAATCGTCCAGAACGCTTTTTTCAAAGCGATCCTTCCCGGTTTCGAACGGCAAGCTCAAGCTCGACCCCAGAGTAAATCACCCCAGCGTAAGTCGGGTTAGCACGATGTGCGCGTTCAAATCATTCCCGCCATTCCAATTGTTATGATTCGGCTCACTGTTCCATTGGTTTTGGCCTCGCCAGTGTGTCACGCGTGTCTATTTTATGGCCGTAGTTTTGCGGCGATTTCAACTAAGGAGTAATCAAATGACCGGCAATGCCATTACTTTCGCGCCGGCTGTTTTATGCACCAGCATAACGATCGTCAGGCCATGGAACGGCCAACGGCAAGCCGACTCACGCCGAGCTTGACCCGGCCGTGGGCCGCGCTCCCGTTAAGATCTTTTCGAGCAGCTGGAAATTGAGCGGCTTGGTTAGATGATAATCGAAACCGGCTCGGTGCGATTCTTCCCGATCCTCATCTCTTCCCCAGCCGGTCTGCGCGATTAGCACGATATTCTTATACTCGTTGACTCTGCGGATGCGCCGGGCAAGTTCTAAACCATCGATACCCGGCAAACCAATGTCGATCAGCGCAAACTCGGGAGTGAACTCTTTAAGTACTTCAAGGGCGCTGAGACCATCATGAGCTGCGCGCACTTGGCAACCGAAAATCTTCAGCAGCGCGGTGACACTTTCAACCTGATTCTTATTGTCATCAACCACTAATACCAACCCGGACCAACGCCTCGAACGTGGATTCGCTGGCTTGCCAGCGACGGCATCCTGGACCGGCTGGCCGGCTGTTTTGGCTAACGGCAGGTGCACGAAAAATTCGCTGCCCTTACCGAGTCCTTCGCTGTTAACCGCGATGCGGCCGCCGTGAAGCTCAACAATACTGCGCGCCAGCGTAAGCCCGATCCCTAAGCCGCCGTAATGACGTTCCTTGCTGCGATCGACCTGAAAGAACATATCGAAAAGATGCGGCAGCATTTCAGGCGCGATGCCGATGCCGCTATCTTTGATCGAGACAACCACTTCTTGCATACTGTTGTGCTCCTCTCGAGAAACCAGGTCGCCCTTTATGTGGATCCGGCCGTCGTCTTCCATGTACTTTGCCGCGTTATTCAATAGAATGCTGAATACTTGCATCAGTCGGGCCGAATCACCATCGAGTATCATGCTATGAGACGGCAGATCGATGGTGACCGTATGACCGCCGGCTTCGGTGAGTGGCCGGCTGCTTTGCACCGCGTCGTCGACGACCGTGTGTAGTTCCACCAACTGCTTGCGCAACGGTAATCGCTCAGTCAAGACCCGGCTGACGTCAAGTAGATCCTCCATCAGGCGGGACATCAAGTTGACTTGCTGGTCGATCAAGTCGCGGCACCATCGCAGCTTGGGTTCCGGAGAATCAACCGTCTTTAGAATTTGCACGGCATTGCGAATCGGTGCCAGCGGATTTCTCAGCTCATGCGATAGGGTCGTCAAAAATTCATCTTTGCGGCGGCTGAGGTCAGCGAGTTCTTGCTCGGCCCGTTTGAGTTGGGTGATATCCTGAGTGAAGCAGCGACTGTGAATGAATTTACCGCCCTCGAACAGCGCGCTGGAATTTATCAGAACGTTGCAGATCGATCCGTCTTTACGGCGCAGTTGCGCCGGGCACTCGCGTACCGCCTCACCCTTGGTTAAACGCGCGAGGATAGCGCCAATGACCGGCTTTTCGACATGAAACTCCGCGATGTGCCGGCCGACATATTCGTCGCGCTCGTAACCGAGCAAATCAAGCTCCGCCTGGTTTACCCGTAGGATGACTCCGTCCGGCCCGACCCAGTGCAGGCCAATGATAGCGTTGTCGAAGAAATCGGCGAGCTCGCGTTCGCTACGGCGCAGGTTGGATTCCGCCCGTCGCCACTCGGTAACATCGCGGAAGACCAGTACGCATCCGGCAATGCGCCGCTTCTCATCGTAGATGGGCGCGGCGCTGTCGTCGATCGGTCGTTCCGTGCCATCTTTCGCAATCAGGATAGTATGGTTTGCCAGCCCGACAATGGCACCTTCCCGCAACACCCGCTTAGCCGGATTTTCAACGCTCTCGCGTATTGACTCATTGACGATGCGGAAGACGTCGTCGAGCGGTTGCCCCATCGCATACTTCCGAGTCCAACCCGTTAAGGACTCAGCCACGCCATTCATGAAGCTCACAGAGCCTTCGGCGTCGGTGCTGATCACCCCGTCGCCAATGCTGGAGAGCGTGACTTGCAGCCACTCCGACTGCTTGCGCAACGCCTCCTCGGCACGCCGGCGGGCAAGTCGAATGCTGCGGGCGTTTTGTAGAGCGACGGAACGAAGCCGAGCCTCCTCGTGATCTCTCTCCGCCATTAATCACCTCCGAGAATCTGCGCTGCGACCGCAGTGCCCCGTACCCGCGCATCGATCTTTGCAAAGGCCATGTCGCGGGTCGTCGAAGCGTCATCGCAGAACGGCGAAAAACCGCAATCGTCGGTGGTGCCAAGCTGCTCCATCGGAATGAACTCGGCCGCCTCGAGGACCCGATCCCGAACTTCCACCACCGTCTCGACGCGCGGATCAATCGGCGCGACGACGCCAACGAAGATTCGCTGGTCCGCTTTCATGTACTTGCGGATGATTTTCAGGACGCGGACGCGGTCTCTTTCGCCCGCCAGCGCGATGTAAAAGTTCCCGACCATCAATTCAAACAAGCTCGGCAGCAGCTCGGCATAATCGACATCGGCGCTGTGAGTTGAATCGAGGTCACCACCGGGGCACGTGTGCACGCCGATCTGCTTGCGATCCTCCGCGGAGAATCGGGAAAGCGCTAGGTTGTTGAGATCAATAAAACTGTGAAGAAGATTTCCCGAGGGGTCGATCTTGAGCGCGAGCCGACCCTCTGTGAAGTCGATCTGCACCTTATGCGCACCCTTAAGCAGGCAGGCGCGAACCTCGTTCTCGTGCTCGCGGAGCAGGTCTTCAATGAACTGCTCGCGTGGATAACCGGGGATCGCCTCGGGCGGGTACATCAGGCTCAGCGCCGACGGCGAGATAACCGCCTGCTTGACTGGCACGTGAGCGTAGCGCAAGGCCAAGTCTAGATAGCTATCCGCGTAGCGCTGGTAACGAAAAGGGCCGCCCGTCAGCCGCAGCATCCTGCGTGTGTGACCGGCCACGAAAGGTATCTTAAAGCCGTCCGCCGCCGCGTTGGGCAATCCGTGTACGCTGTACGTCCAGAAGTTATGATACTTTCTCTGCTCGCCGTCGGTGATCACCGGCGATCTCGTCGCCTCGAATCGTTCGACGGTGTCGCGGATTGCGTCTTCGAAGAGCGGCTTTAATGACGGATCATCGATACCGTGCGTGGCGATCGCCTCGATCAGTTTAGCAGGTCTCGGGATGCTGCCGATGGGCTCGGTTGGGATTGTCATACGGCGTCCTTAGTAAGTTAATTATTTTTTTCCGTCTAATTTTCTTGATTTTTAAATTTTTAATTCTTAAGCAACGCAAGATTACCGATCTGGCCGCGCGCCTCGGGCATCGTTAACGCGACGTTGTCAGCGCCGGCGGCGAGACAGGACTCGCGGTCCTGTTGCCGGTCTTCCGCAAGAGCCCAGCGCAAGACGATGATCTTTAACTGGGGAAAAGTTCGGCGTAACCGTTTGCAGAGATAGCGGGTTTGCGCCAGCCCGCCGGGCGGCAGCGCCGCGATGACAACCGCCGCCGGGCTCCGTTCACCCACGCGCGCCGCGGTCTCAGCCGCGAGCGTGGCCGGGCCGACGATCTCGCACTCAAAGCGCTGCACATCGAGCAGGACGCGCAAAAAATAAAGCGCCATCTCGTCGGCTTCGCCATCTGCCGGGCAGCCTAACAGGAGAATTTTTGCGGCTGTCGACGATTGCGCGCCGCTGCCGGCCGCCTCGCTAACCCACTCTTCGTGCAAGGTGCCCAAGCTGTCAAAGACAAAACGCTCCTGGGTTTCGCTCAGAACGCCGCGCCGGCGATCCGCTTTGACGTAGCAGAGCGCGGGCAGCAACAAGCCGTCGTAGATTTCTTCGCTTGGGTGCTCGCGCAGAAAATTTTCCACGATGACCGCCGCGTCGTCGTAATCGAGCGCCAGCAGTCTTTGATAAAGTTCAATTCTCGAGGTCATCGCCGGCTTATCGCTTATCAGCAAGCTTAGGAATTCCAGTTGCGGCACGTGCTTAGCGAACACCAGCAAACAAACGGTGAGCGGCGTCGCCAGGATCAATCCGACGGGTCCCCAGAGCCAGGTCCAAAACGCCAACAGGATCAACAGCGGCACTTGCAGCACACCGGCGCTTTTGCCGTAGAGCAACGGTTCAAGCAAGACGTTGTTGGCGGTCTTTAAAACGACAAATAGTCCGAGCACCGCCAAAGGCCATAGCCAACCGGTAAACACCGCCAGGCTGAGCGCAGTCGGCAGCCCGGCGGCCAGCCAGAAACCGACCACCGGAACGAAGATTAAGAGCGTCGCCAAAAAGCCCCAGAGAAAGGCATAAGGCAGCTCGATCAGGGCCAAACCGATAGCAATCAGCAAACCGAAACTCGTGTTGATCGCCAACTGGGTTAATAAATAATTGCCGACGCGTTCGCCCATTTCTTCAAGGGCATGGGTCGTAATCGGCAGGTTGCCGTAGCCCATCAACGCGACAATACGATTGCGCAACTCTTCGCGTTGCGCCAGCATGTAAATCAGCAACAATAAAACCAATCCCGTCATCACCAGCGGCTGCTTGATCCAATCCGGGATCAACGGCTGATCCGACGGCGCAACCGGCGCTGCGGTCGCTGGCGAAGGCAAAGGCGCCAGCGCTACGCCCGGCTTGCCGCTCTTGCTGAATTCGTTCTGCACCTGGCCCATCATAGTGCCAAATTTTTCCAGCGCGCTGCGCTTTTCAAGATTACGCAAATCGCGCACTTTCTGTCTTATGTTGGCGCGATACCGGGGCAACTCGTCAACCAGATTGCGCACCTGCAAGCCGGCGAGCCAGATCGTTCCACCGAGCATTGCAATCGTCAGCAAAACTACAACCGTGACCGACAACCCGCGATTCAGTCGCCAACGTTCCAACCGGCTCACCATCGGCGCGAGCAAAAACGTCAGCAGCGTAGCGAGCGCAATCGGAATCAGAATCGCCTGCGCCCAATAAAGAATCGCGACGAAAAGCGTCGCGGCGGCAAAAAAACTCACGCCTGGCAATCTGCCCCGCTGCGCGGGGTTCGAGCCAAGCTCAAAGTTCTTTTCGTACTTATATCGTTCAGAGTTCAAAGTTCACGGAAACTTTTAGGAGCAAATACCAAACCAGTCATCCTAGCCGGTAGATCAACCGAGCGAAAAACCAGGGACCTGCAATTGCCCCGACCGACTAACCTGTCCCAATCCCGCGACATGAACACGCCCATATGTCCCGTTACTGCGCTAGTTCAATCGAGAACTATGGGGAAAAGAGAATTGCACTCGATCATTTCTGGCTGGCATCGCACCGGCACTGAGCTGGCGCGGCTTTTGCGGTTATGGCTGCTCGATAGTAATCTACGAGGGAGGAATCAGCATATGAAAATAAAAACGATCGTCACGGCACTGTTGGTGATGACGCTAATGGGCTGCCAATCAATGACCGGCAAAACAGCGGGTCGGAACGTCGACGATGCGACGATAACGGCGTCCGTCAAGAGTACTCTGGTCGCCGACAAGGCCGCCAATTTGACCCGCGTCGATGTCGACACCAATAACGGCGTCGTGGCGCTAAATGGCGTCGTCGAGTCAGGCGAGCAAAAAACTCGCGCTGAACAGCTTGCGCGACGCGTCGATGGTGTGCGCAACGTGGTCAATAATCTGCAAATTCAAAAACGCACGTCGTAACATCCCACGCCCCGTTAGCAGTTGGTGTGAGGAGTCGAGAGATTCGCGCAATCGCGATCTCGACTCCTCACACGTATAACTTTCCTTCAGGTTGTCGGGTTGAGTTCCGGCCAGTATGCTGCCGCGCTGGATAAGTCGCGGACCCGTGGATTAATCGACTCAACTAAACAGTGTCTCGAACTTGACACCACCATCCTCGCGCTCCTCCTGATATTGGGACATTCCTGGAACTGCTCGTCTCGGTTTTGGTGCTCTCCCTATCTTTCCAGAGAATAAGAATGCTATCCGACTGGCATGGCTGTTGCTCCTCGGAACTCGCAGAGGAGGATATGGTGAGCTTTCGAAAAACGTAAAGAGAGAAGAGCGAACTAGACAACCGAGAAAGGACACATTATGGGAACTATACTACTCATCATAGTAATTCTTTTATTAGTGGGTGCGCTGCCGACGTGGCCCTACAGTAGCGGCTGGGGTTATTATCCGAGCGGCGGGCTTGGTTTAATCCTTTTAATCATTATCGTTCTCGCCTTAATGGGACGAGTATAGTCGTCCATCATTTTCAATCTTGGCTCCGCGCGGCGCCGGTCTTTCTTCCCCCGCCGGCGTTTCTCCCGAGACAGATGAGCAGGCGACTGTTCATCTGTCTCCCCTTCGCTATGGAAGACCACAGAGGCCGGGTCAAACCCAGCTGAATCAACAATGCACGAGACAATTGGATGCGCGTGCCTGCATGATGAGTTCGCCGATCTAGTTCGTCGTCTACTCCTTTTGCGTTGCGAGAGACTCTTCCATTCTTTGTTGCAACGACACCGAGCCCTCTACCTCGGAGGATGTTCGTGACGGTCAAGCAGGGTGGCCATATCTTCGGCGTGTTCTTCTTCGACGGCTAATATGTTTTCAAGCATCCTGCGACTGGTCGGATCTTCATTGCCCAAGTATTGAATCATCTCCCGATAGCTATCGATGGCGATGCGTTCGGCAACCAGATTTTCGCGGATCATATCGATCAACGATTCGCCCTCGACATATTCGGAATGGCTGCGACTGAGCATACCGTCAGGAGAGAAATTCGGCGCACCACCCAGTTGCACGATGCGGGCGGCGATTTGATCGGCATGACCCTGCTCCTCATTCGCATGCTGCAGGAACTCAGCGCCGACCCCCTGACCATTGATCCCCGACACCATGAAATAGTGGCGGCGGTATCGCAATACGCAAACGATCTCCGTAGCCACAGCTTCATTCAGGAGTTTCAACACGACGTCGCGGTTAGCTTGGTATCCCTCGGTCACGGCGCCATGCTCAATATGCTGCCGCGCCCGCTCCCGTAGCGTTTTCACATCCGTCAGAAAAGCGCTGTCCGCCATAAAAAATCCCTCCTATTACGCCCGCCAATTCAAAAAGTGATGAACAGAACATGCGCAAACAACATGCCACACAGAGTTAAGAATTTAAAGTTATGAGATTCAACCCGGCACGCCGACCCTACAGCGAATCCATCGCGCCGTTAAAAGGATTGTCCCAAAAACGCGAACTCATCGCAGAAACAAGACGACAATCCGCGCATGCATTGGTTAAACCACGAGGGCCAGCTCTCTCTATCCCCTAGGTGTGGCACGACAGTTGCTCAGATCATAAATTGTGCAAAAACCGAAAAGGAGCGTAGAAATGAGAAAATTAATTTTTAGAGGGCCTGCAATACTGATCGGGATTCTTGCGTTGTCGCCGCAGTTGGCTTGGTCGCAACGAAGCGACAGTGTAACGAGCACACCGGCCGGACGTTACAGCGACCGCGACCGCAGCGTCGAGTGGAACAAGCAAAAAGATGTATTGCAACAAGCTTTAAAGCTCGGCGAGACCAAGGAGCAATATCGCCGCGAGCTCGATAAGATGGGCTGGCTAATCACAGCGGTCAATAGCGACAAGGCCGATTACGTCGAGTGGGAAATCGTTAAGGGCGACCAGAGCTACGAAGTGCAGATCGATCTGGACAAGAGTAACAAAGCGAGCAAAATCGACGTGACTACGAACATGTGGAAAGCGGACCCGACGAAAAAAGCATTGAAAGGAAACAAAGTACCAGCCATGGGCCGGGGCGATGTTCGTTATAGCGACCGAGACCGGCGCGCTGACTGGACTAAAGGAAAAGAGCAGCTCGAGCAAACGTTAAAAACGGGACAAGAAAAGGACGTTTACCGTCGAGAGCTGGAAAAAATGGGCTGGAAAATCACTTCGGTTAATAGCGACAAGCCCGATTACGCCGAATGGGAGATCGTCAAAGGCGATCAAAGCTACGAAGTACAACTCAGTTTAGACAAGACAAGCCATAAGGCTAACAAAATCGACGTGACCACCAACATGTGGCAAGCGGAAGCGACCGAGCGAGCAGTCGACGCGAATCAAAAGAATGGCCGAAGTGCGCGTAGCAGCCGATAGCTGCAGCTGCAGATAAAAACAAAATAAAGGATCTAGATTCGCGCAAGAATCATGTATGCCGTTCGCTTGCGGGACATAAAACCGCAGACGAACGGCATCGCCTGCTCCCTGTGACCACCAATCGAATTTGACAGGACTAGGGATGGTCACCAGAAAATCGCGAATCGTCAGCATACAATGACTAACCCAACTTTGACGCGAATGCGCTGCCGAGCCACACGAGAGATCAGAACCAGTCAAGGCTTAATTCGCTGTTCCACGGAAGGTGTGATCCAGTGTGAGATGGACAACGTCGGTCGTCATCCCATTCTGGTGCGATGGGATTCCGGTGTGACCGATTACGCTTATCCGTCAGAAATAGAAATCATCGGCCAAGAAGCTGTACCGCCCCGACCGGCTATAATTGAGAGTGTCTCCACGGGAACGGAGGCTTGACCACGGTCGTTGTTGGCGGACCGAATGGCCGCGCTACATTGACGTTTGTACTCTGGCGGCGCGTGAGACGAATGGCAATTTGTCCCATCACCGAAACATTACAAGTTCTGTTGTCTTAGACTTGCGATTTACCTGACCTCTCTGATAGAGCTCTCCTAAATTCGCTGCGGGCACATCTTTTGCTCGTTTAATCGGTCGTTGGCAAATTCTCTTTGTGGAGGTACGTTATGAACTGGGACACAATTTCAGGACAGTGGAAACAAATGAAAGGTAAGATCAAAGAAAATTGGGGCGATCTCACCGACGACGAGCTGGATAAGATCGCTGGCAAACGCGATCAGTTGGTTGGCAAGATCCAGGAGAGATACGGCCTGAGCAAAGATGAGGCGGAGCGCCGCGTCGCCGATTGGACGAATAATATCGACACGCATTAAGAAACTTGGCGCTAAAGGGTCGTCGATCAAAATTAAATAGTCTGCGATCATTCGTGCTTGGTGATAAGAAAATCTAAACAGTGAAGGGGAAAACCAATGGAGAACCACGGCATGGAAGCTAAGGGCACTGGTGACGGTAAAATAGGTTATATATTGTTGGGTATCGGTATCGGCGCCGCAATTAGTCTCTTATTCGCGCCGCGAACCGGTCAGGATATACGTCATGCTATTCGAGAAACAACGGACAAGGGCCGCGAAGCGCTAGAGCGGCGCAGCCGCCAGCTGAGCGAGATTGCGCATAGCGCGATTGAGAAAGGCAAGCAATATGTTGAAGGCGGCCGATCCAGCGTAAATGACGCTGTCGATGCTGGCAAGCAGGCGTATAGAGAGACGAAGGAAGAGATTCGCAGCGAATTTAGTGATCGTCAGCGTGATTAGAAACCGCATTCACAGATAAGGAGCCACCGTGGAATCTTACGTGACCTATCTGACGGTATTTATCGGCGTCATGGCTGTCGCCTCAGCGGCTCAAGCAATTATATTATTTGTCATCTTTCGCCGAGTCGCCAAATTAGCCGCCGAAGTCGAAAAGACCGTCGCTCGCTTATCCGATCAAACTAAGGCCGTTACGGAGCAGGTCGTCCGACTGATGGATGAAATCAACAAGCAAGCGAGCCATTACGGCCAGGTTGGAAACCAAATCTCCTCCCGCGTGCAACAAAAAGTCAACGGTCTTCTCGACGGAATCGAGCGGATCGGCACGAAGACAACCACCGGCGCTGCGGCCGTGGTGCGCGAAGCGAGCGCGGCGATGCACGGCCTAGTCGCCGCGCTTTCCCATCTGGGGCGCCGTCCCAAAAGGAAAGCGCTACCGCCGCCGGAAGAACCAAGTATGGCGGTGCATTGAGGCGCGGAAATGAATAACTTCAAATCCGCCGACAAGATTTTAAGATTGAATCCCTAACGCTTCGATCTTACGATACAAAGATGAGCGGCTCAGGCCGAGCAATTCTGCGGTCTGGGTACGGTCGCCGTGAGTTTCCTTCAGAACATTTTCGATATGACTTTTTTCATAGGCGCGAACCGTCCGCCTGAGATCGTGACCGACGCTGCGGGAGACATCGACCTCGGGCACTTCCCAGCGCGGTAGATCTTTAACCGTAATCCACTCGCCATTGCCGAGGATCATGGCGCGCTCGAGCACGTTGTTGAGATCGCGAATATTGCCTTTCCAGGGCAGCGACATGAGTACCTTCAACGCACTGCTTTCCACGCCCTGGTAGTTTTTCTTGAGCTCGCTATTCTGGCGGCGGATGAAGTGTTCAACCAAGAGCGGGATGTCTTCCCGCCGCTCACGCAGCGGTGGGATCTGCAGATGAATGACATTCAAGCGGTAATACAAGTCGCCGCGAAACTTTCCCTCATCCACTTCCTCCTTTAGCTCCCGGTTGGTCGCGGCAATGATCCGCACATCCACTTGAAGCGGCTTGGCTGCGCCAATGGGCGTTACCGCTCTTTCTTCAATGGCGCGCAAAATTTTCGGCTGCAACATGAGCGGCATCTCGCCAATCTCGTCCAAAAAAATAGTCCCGCCGTTGGCGCGCTGAAACAAACCCTCTTGATAATTCGACGCACCCGTAAAGGCGCCTTTAACGTGACCGAAGAGTTGGCTTTCCAGCAGGGTTTCCGGAATCGCGCTGCAGTTGACCGCGAGAAAGACTTTGTCGCGGCGCGCGCTTTGGTTGTGAATAGTACGCGCGACGACCTCTTTTCCGACACCGCTCTCGCCACTAATTAAAACGGTCGAGTTGGTCGGAGCAACTTTCTCGATCACCTCGAGAATTTCCGCGTTGGCGGGGCTGTTTCCGATCAATTCGGTGCCCTCGAATTCCAGATTAATTTGCCGGCGTAGCGTCTGGATCTCCCAAGCAAGCCGCTTGTTCTCCATCAACGTGCGCACTTTCTTCACCACGCCGTCGAGCACGATTGGTTTAAAAATATAATCCTGCGCTCCCAGGCGGAGCGCCTCAACCGAGGTTTCGAGCGATGCATAAGCAGTCATGATCAGGACTAACGTCTGGGGCGAAGCCTGTCGCACATGCTGGAGCACCGTCATACCGTCCGCACCCGGCATCTTTAAGTCCAGCAGAACCAAATCTAAATCGTTTTTGTCGACTGCTTCTATTGCCGCGTTCCCATCAGCGGCTTCATGAATCTGATATAGACCCTCCTCTTCGAGAACCCGGCAGATATTTTTTCTGGGCAACAATTCATCTTCGGCAACAAGAATACTACCTTGCATGACACTCTCCTCTTTTTTATAAGAGCATTTTAGGGCAATCCCCGTACCAAAAATGAGACTGCGGTTTATAAAGATTTCACGAAGGAGTCTGTCTCATTTACGGGACAAATGCATTACTGACCGTCCCGAATTTGGGACGTTCCCGAAGTACATAATCATAAAGATGATTACGAATTCAAGCCCTCGTTGCGGCCGCGCTCACAAAAAGCCAGCTTAAACAATCTCCTCAGCTTGCCGTGCGCGTGTCACACTCGGAAAACTTGCAACTCTACCGTATCAATAGGCAATTTTGAGTCCAACTTTTAGGTGGGCCAAAAAGTTTCAGCAGCATACGTCAATTGCTACTGCTCCGACGGCTTGCATTCTCGGCTCGTGCAGGTCACTTCAAGCTCCTTTGCCCCGGCGCGATTTTCTGCCTCGGGCGGCAAATTGGTTTTCCCTCCAAACGCGGTCACGCAATATTCATAGCCGCTCGATCAATCTCGGCATACGGCGACGATCATTGTCTCGCTGCATGTGATGTTCAGAGGGTAAGGAAGGAAATTTATCTTAGATGACTACGCAGCAAATCATCTCATTGCGACCCGGGCGCTGCTCGAAACACCACATCGCGCCCGCATTTTCGTGTCCCAAATTTGCGATGAACGGCAGCAAATGTTTGCAGAAATGTGACGCCGCTTTTCTGCAAGCCCCGTGTTAGTGCCAAAATTAAATGGCACACTGTTTGCGGTTTATTGCAAGAAATACCAAGCACAGGTGATCTATGACTAATGAACTTATTATTGCTCTTAGCGCGATTGCGTTAATTTTGATCGGCTTCGGAATTTGGTTTTTTGCGCGTCGAAAAACAACCGAGCGGTTACGTGAACGTTTCGGACCGGAATACGATAAGACAGTTAGCGCGTACCAAAGCCAACAGAGCGCAGAAGCGGAGCTGAGCAAGCGCGAAAAAAGAGTCCGCAAATTCAATATCGTCTCTTTGCCACGTGCCGAACGGGCGCGATATCGGGAAAACTGGATAGTGGTTCAAAACCGCTTTGTGGATCAACCCGATAGTGCAGTCTCCGACGCACACCGGCTGGTTCAAGAGGTAATGCAGCGGTGCGGCTACCCGTTAACCGATTTCGAGCAGTCGGCTGCGGATATATCGGTCGACCATCCCCATGTCGTCGAAAATTTTCGAGCCGCCACTCGCATCGCAGACCGCAGCGAAAAGTCCAACGCGAGCACTGAAGAGCTACGGCAGGCGCTTGTCCACTATCGGATATTGTTCGACGATCTTCTCAAATCCGAAGAACCTGACGTAAGCAGCGATAAAAGCAAGACCGTGCGACTGCGCAACGGTAAATCCTCGGGTGTTCAGCCAAACCATTGAAGGAGGCACGTACGATGGAAGTGTCGGAAAGCAAGAAATTGACGACGAAGGATATGGCGCGGGCGGAGAGCGACAAGGCAGACTTTGAGCATTCCGATCAGGACCGTAAATTGGTCGCAAAGGACGAGCCGGCTAACGGAGTTCCAGCGCATTTGGAGCGAACAAACGGCGAAGCGCTAAGTCCGCTGCTCTCTCCAAATGAGGGAAAAGAGTTCCGCTCCCGCTGGCAAAACATCCAAACCGGTTTCGTCGACGAGCCGCGCCGGGCCGTCGAACAGGCTGATGAACTGGTAGCTGAGCTTATGCAACAGTTAGCAAAAAGCTTTAGCGATCAAAGGAGCCGCTTAGAATCTGAATGGGAGCACTCCGAAAAGGTTTCGACGGAGGAGCTGCGCCTAGCGCTGCGCAGTTACCGATCTTTTTTTGACCGATTACTATCAGTGTAAACCGGAAACGATGGCGTAGTCGCCGCGGCCGATTGACCCGCGAGCACTCGCTCGCAGTCGGAGCTGGCATAACCTATAAGTTGTTGCGGTTTTAAAAGGTCACTTCGAAAGCCTTTTGGAGCAGCAGGCTACTGGTCGGCAGCGGCACACATTCTACTTGCAAGAAGTTGATCGCGTCGGCATAGCGTCGCGCTCAGACGAGCCACTCTGAACAGTCGGAGAATTTATTGTCGCAAGCGATCGCGTCATCGATGGCTGCGACGAATTATTTCGGCTTCGGTTCCAACTGGCAATCAATTCTTCCAAGGGTTTGCGTCTCACTCTTCCCGCTTTGTTTCCTACCGCGCGCTCTCTCTAACGCAACAGCAAAGCAAATATTGACCTTTTGTCAATGGTGAATATCCCTAACCGTAAAAAAAGGGCCAAGCCGTGATGCTTGACCCATGTTCGTGTCGCAAATCCAGATGTTGTGCGACTTAACCTCATTCAGTGATGTCGGCTTGAAAATATCCGTCGGACATTTTTCATACTAGCAAGCCATACGCAACGAAACCCGCGCGTCTCAATACCTACCTGTTCTTGTGCCCATTCTTCCGTGGTCTTGAACCACCGCTCCGCACTATGCATCCAATCAGCACCCATTATTCTGCCCACACCCGCTCCAAAAAGGATCACCGAACAACTACCAAAAAGTGTAGAGATGTCAAAAAGGCTAAAGGAGATGATCGACTTTTCAAATGTTTGGCCCATTGCGTCCCACAATCCGAAAAAGATAATAGCCAGAAAGCCAAGACCGAGGCATAAGGAAAAACCCGTGAACATTGCCACGGACATACTACCAAATGCCACCACGTCCCACAGCGTCGGATCGTCTTTTTTACTCACAAACAGCCCCTTTTTCTCAAACCTAGTTTCTGCAAATCAGATATTATTCGGCATAGTTTCTTCTATTACCAACGTTCATGTCAAATGCAGGAGTAGACCCTTTATCTCTACCGCTTCGCCGAACAAATGTTGTGCAATGTAAAATATCCAAATAATTCCTTGCGGACGTGAACTCCCATGACAGCGAAGGTAGGAAGCCAAGAAGGCTGACGAAAAAACCTTTTCCTTATTGCAAATTCTGCAATCTCTGTCCGGTGAGCAGCAGCGACACCGTTTTGCAACAAGACCACCGCGTCAGCACGCTCCTGGGTTGCTGCTCTGCGGTCTGAAAATCCTTGCGACCTAATACCTCGAGAGATGAAGGTTCATTCCGAACGCCCCCGCCACCCGAAGTTATCGACTAGTGATGGAATTGTCGAACCGTTAGCTAGCACCAGGGCTGCGATTTTCAACTGAATAATTATCGGCGATGGGTGAGTATGAGAACTCCGGCTGCTAGCACCACACCCGACCCGGGCATCATTCGCCATCTCTATCTTTTATAAGTTTTGGTTTCACGCGCAGAGTCCTCATCACGACCGAGTAGCGTAGCTCCTTCACCGGCGGTATTGAATGCTGCCAGATCTCTCGCGCCGCGCCGCTCATGAAATAAATTGAGCGCGGTTCTAGTTCGATTGACAATATTTCATCACGACCAACCTTCGACCGGTTGCGGCTACATTTGCGAAACCTCATTCGGCACGGCGCGCCAAGAGAAATGCCTATTGCATTGCCAAACTGCGGAATGTCCCGGTGCCATCCGATCGGCGCGCCGATGGAATACTCAATAATGGATGCTTGAACCAGGACGTTCGGATCAATGTTGAAAAGCTGTCCTGCGCGTCTCCGGAATGGTAGAAGAAATGCCGGCAGATCCCGAGTTGGTGTGATGTCACTCGTGCCAAACTCGTACTCCCAACCAAAGCTAGCTGTTCGTCGCTTCCCTGTAAATTGATAATATTTAAACGGCGCAAGATTAATTTTCTGAATCTCGCCAATAAGTTCGTGCTCTTCGGCCTCCGAGATAAAGCTTGGGCGATAAATGAATCCATCTGGAACTTTTGTCGAGATTGAAAAGAGGCCCAGGTCTCTAGTTACTCTCCCCATACCTCTATAATGCCATGCCGCCTGAAAAGATGAATTGCCCTAGCGAAAATTTATGCCTCAGGCATGATATCCAAGTCGGCGGGAATCAAATCTCAAATTCCATCAACACAATCTCCCGCTGTAATTAAATGCTCGGATAGAAGTTTCAACAATACCGCGAGTTAAACTGGCGTTCATCGAACCGATGTACGCACATGCCGTTACCGAGCTGCCATCCGGCGACCCTGGCAGCTATGAGGCCAGTCTTGATGGCTACCGATGCCTTGCGGCCGAGTACAGCGGCGTTACGCTCTGGTCACGTCGGGACAATGGATTCACGAACGCGGTTCCGCGATGGCGCCAGTGCTTGCGCAAAGCTGCCGCCAAACACGCTAATCGATGGGGAAGTGGTTGCAATCGATGAGAACGGACGGAATTCCTTCAATGCATTACAGCGGAGCCGAACCAATGCGCATATTCAAGTTTTGGCACACGAGGACGTAACACATTCTTTTCAATCGCTCCGCGCACGTCATTGTAGTTGATCGGTTTCTGCAAACAGAGCCGAAGACCGTGCTCGTGAAGGTCATACATTTCGGGAATTGAATGATTCCCCTCCATGCCCATCACCAGAGCATGGGTTGTCCTTACCGCATGTCGCACAATCGATCTCCAGTCCGGCATTTCGAGGTCCGCAATGAGTACGGAGAGATTCTCATTGTAATTGATATAGGAAACAGCCGCGGCAAGACTGTCTGCTTGGAACACTCGATATCCGTCATACGTCAAGAAACTAGCGAGTGCGGCCCGAGCAATGGGATGTTTATCGGCAACGATCACGGTAAGAGAGATAGGCTTAGTCTCTGATTCTATGTTTCTAAGCATCCATTCTCCAGAGAGAGCGAGAAGTCACGCCTGTTTAGAGCAATGGGTGTGCCGGGTCATGAGCGTCACTGCTCTGCTAGGAAGAAGCGCAAGGAATGGGTGAAATTTCCCGGACTTAGCTGGCAGTACACTGGATAGTGCGTCACCCGATTGGCAAAAGTGGCCGAAAAAAGCTCGTTCTTTTGACCGTCCTTGTCACGGCAGAAAAAATATTGGACAGGTTTGTGAAGTAGCTTAAGAAGTTAATCAACCTGAGACGGTGCTGAATCTGAATCGCGAGCTGCGCTCCGATCGCCCGCCAGGGCGCCGAGTTCATTGGGCGCTTTTCTGACGTTAAAAAGCCGGCTACCATCGATGTATATCAACAGTCAATTTGTAGATTCCGGTGGGCCGACAAAGGCAGGCAAGGTCCACTTCCAGGAGCGACGAGTCGGCTTGCCTTGGCGCATGGCGCATTGTCTATGTGTGCGGATAAGTCGTCAAGCCCATTCCTGCGCGATTCTAGGGGACGCCTGTGAGGACTATAGCTGACTATTCTTCAATAGCGCTGTTGCGGTGATTTGCCTAATGGCGGAGAAAACTCGTACAATTGCCCGTTGACCGTTATTAAGTGCTAGATCAGGAGGTAACCGACATGCGGCAGGTAAGTTTCTTGATACCATCGCTAATGATTTCTCTATTGTTTTTGCCGAGTGTGAGCCTTAGTCAGAATCTCCCAAATTCTAGTGGAGCTAATCCGGCTCGGGATAAAACAAGCCAGTCAAATGTGGCATGTGGAGCGAAGGGTCTTGGTGTAGATTACGTTACAGGCCACTGTGTTTCGGGACAAGGTCGCCAAGTAAATCCATACAATCTTTATCCGCCGCTCGCCGTACCGTTGCCCAAACCTAGTGACGTCATCATGCGCTGCGGTGCCCAAGGTCGAACGACTGATCTTGTCGTTGGACCCTGCATATGAGACGGAGCAAAATCCTTATGCCTTGCGGTTCCAGTTCGCGACTCCTTCCGCATGTTTAATAGCTGTGTGGCCTATGAAATCCTGCCGCGGCATTTCGTGCAGACAGCGGTAAAGAGCTGCGCGCCCACCTCAATCGTTGCCAGTATTCTCGACGAACTGCCGCAAACAGAAGGCAGCCACGGCAGGGCAGCAGTAAGACTTTCTCTTACAAGAACACACCTCTAAACCAATCAACTCTGGGTTAGCGAGCCGCTGAAATAACGACAGTGTCGGTTGGCCATAGGAATGAGGATGTGCAAGGAGTGAAAACGTGTGGATGACGGGAAGGTGCCTCCGCGTTATTAAAATAAGTTTTTCTTCATTTCCTCCTTTATAATCATATTACCGTCGATCCAGTTTTTAGCGAACCCGAATCGTGGGGTATCTTTTATCAAGGCATGCAGCATGTTATTTCTAGATTATGAAATTTGAAAATGCCGACGGCAGGATGATTGAAGTAAATTTTCAAACTTTTGAGCGTGTAACGCACGACGTTGAAGGCTCACTGACGCCAGTCAAATTGAAAAACGACCCTACAGAATACTGGCTGAAAGCGACGCAAGAAGAGATTCTTTCGGCCGCCGCGGAAGAGTAGGGTTTCATAATTTTATTTGGTACTTTTCAATAAAGTGACTACTTTTAAGGCCGAAATCCGACAGATTCCTACCGCTCTGATGCACGCTCACACATAAGAGAAATGCAGAAGCGACGGAAAGAACGAGCAATCGGGTCGAAAAGAGAATTTTTGAAGTAAATTATTAGGGAAGTACGGGTTCGCGGCAAAAAATCACCCTGACGTATCGGTTGCCGTGGGCGCCCGCGACCGTCTCGAAGAAGGACAAAAGTGGGCGGTTCTTTACACTAGCAAATATGGTGGTCGCAGTAGGACTTGAACCTACGACCTCGCGCATGTGAGGCGCGCGCTCTAACCAACTGAGCTATGCGACCACTGGCAGATCTCTTCTAGCACCTTGTCAAAGCAGCTTCAACAATCCTTTCGCTGACCCACAGCGACTTTCAGGATTGGCCCCATCACAGCCTCGACACGCGATCTCGGAAAATTGCAAAATGATTGTTGCCAAGCGCTGTTTTTGTGTATGATGCCCGCGCTCGATGGATTGTCGATAACCTGACGCGCCATGGGCCGATGAATTGGGCGCGAGCAGAAATTGGAGGTTAAACTGATCATGAAAAATCGGCATTCAAGATTCACTCTGTCTATTGCGCTGGTGGGGTTGGTCGCCGCATTGGCGGCATCGGCACCGGCGGCCCAGGCGCCGTTCTATGAAGGCAAAACCTTGCGCGTTCTGATCGCTTCGGGTCCCGGCGGCGGCACCGATACCGCGGGCCGGCTCATAGCGCGTTACTTGCCGAAATATCTGCCGGGTAATCCGAAGATAGTCATCCAGAATATGGGCGGCGGCGGTGCGACCATCGCCAACAACTATTTCGCCAGCGAGGTAAAACCGGACGGCCTGACGATCATGCAAGATTCGTCTTCCAGCGTGGCGAACTTCGTTCGTGGCGGGCCTTCGATCAAATATGACCCAAGAAAATTTCGCCTCATCGGCGGAGTCGCCCGACCGGGAAGTATGCTTATGATCCGCAACGACGCCCGCGACCGGTTCACCAACAAAGCCGCCAAACCCGTCGTCGTCGGTGACACCGATGGTATCCGCAACTGGATCGCCATGACGGTTTGGGGCGCCGAATACCTTGGCTGGAATTTGCGCTGGATCTACGGCTATCCCGGCAGCCGCGAGCTGCAGCTAGCCATCCGCCAGGGCGAAATCGATATCTGGGCGACGCAAAATGCCAAGCTGGTAAAGGATCTGCAACGTGAGGGCGTCGTGCAGGTCATCTGCACCGAAGAGGATCAACGGCGCGCCGATTTTTCCGACGCGCCGACTTTTGTTGAGCTCTTGGGTGCAAAAAAGCCCACGGGGCTGGCTTGGCAAGCTTACCAGGCGTGGGCCGGCGCGCCGGAGCTTGATAAATATGTAGTCGCGCCCGAGGGCACACCGGATCAGCTTGTCAAACTTTTGCGCGAAGCATTTATGCAAGTCATGAAGGACCCGGAAGTGGATAAAGACGGCGATAAATTCTTCGGCGACGGCTGGCGCGGCCACAGCGCGGAAAAAATCGAAGCCGTGATTCGCGAGCATATCGCGATTCCTAAAGAGGCAAAGGATTATATTACCAAGATGCGGCTGAAGTATAATTTGCCCGTGGGCGATTCTAAATAAGCAAACCGATTTGCCAACGGGTCCATTGTCCGAGCAGAAAAGGATCAAACTTTATGTCGAGGATGATTAACGGCTTGGTGGGCAGCGCTTTTTTTGTGGGCGTGTTTGCAGCTGGAGTGGTGGCCGGCGCGGCTGAAGCGCCCTACTACGAGGGCAAGACGCTCAAACTCCTCGTCTCCTCGGGAACCGGCGGCGGCACGGACACGGCGGCAAGACTGGTGTCACGGTTCATCGGCAAATATTTGCCGGGAAATCCCCGAGTGCTCGTGCAAAACATGCCGGGCGGCGGCGGCACAATCGCCAACAACTATTTTGCCACAGAGGCCAAGCCGGATGGATTGACGATTTTTCAGGACTCCTCATCGGGCATCGGCAACTTCGTTCGCGGCGGGCCGACGATCAAATACGACCCGAGAAAGAACAAGATGATCGGCGGTGTCGCCCGCTCGGGGACGCTAATGATGATACGCAATGACGCCCGCGATCGGCTCACCAACCGCAGTGCCAAGCCGGTGGTGGTCGGCGACTCGGACGGAATTCGTTCCTGGGTCGCCATGACTGTGTGGGCCACCGAATATCTCGGCTGGAACATGCGCTGGATTTACGGCTATCCGGGCAGTCGAGAACTGCAGTTGGCCATACGCCAAGGCGAGATCGATGTTTGGTCCACAGCTAACGTCAAGTTGGTCGGCGATTTACGGCGCGAGGGGATCGTTCAGATTCTCCTCGCCGAGGATGAACGGCGGCGTACGGACTTCGCCGATGTTCCAACCTTTCTTGAAACCTTGGGCGCAAAAAAACCGACCGGATTGGCCTGGCAGGCCTTCGTCGCCTGGGCCGGCTCGCCGGATCTGGATAAATTCTTGGTGGCGCCGCCCGGAACGCCGGATCATCTGCTGCATTCGCTGCGCGAGGCCTTTGCCAAGCTCATGAAAGATCCCGAAGTCGACAAGGAAGGCGATAAGTTTTTCGGCGACGGCTGGAAACCTATCACGGCGGAGAGGCTTGAGGAGCTGATTCGGGAACAAACCAGCATCTCGAAGGACGCTAAGGAATTCATCACCAAGCTGCGTCAGAAATACAATCTCCCGCTTGGCGAGAAACAATCCTAACGTGGGTTATTCACGCCACGAGGAAATAGAACATCTCGATCAGGTTAACCCTGGAGAAACGAAGGCACCGGCGCGAATGTTTCATTTTGTGCTCGGCACTCGCCATGATGTTTGACTTCTTTACAGCTGATCGTACAAGCAACTGGCCGCGCTTGCAGCTTCAAGGCACAACTGTTTTGCCTTCGTTCCGGAACGGTTGTACCTCGATCACAGTTTTACTGAAAGTAATCCAGGCGAGCGCGGTCTTGTCACCGCTCGGAAGCGAAAATGTTTGAGGCGGCTCTTGAAGGCTTGGTCGGCGTGCTTCAACCCGAGGCCTTCATGTTCATGTGCCTCGGCGTCGGCATCGGCAGCCTGGTCGGCTTTTTGCCGGGCATCGGCGGGCCGAGCACGCTCGCCCTCATGCTTCCCTTCGTCATGACGATGAAAGATCCGCTTCTCGTCATTGCGCTCCTGGTCGGCATGGACGCAGTCGGCAACACCGCCAGCGCGTTTACTTCGATTCTCATCTCAGTGCCGGGCAGCACGGGCTCCCAAGCGACGATTCTCGACGGCCATCCGATGGCGAAAAACGGCGAAGGCGCCAGAGCGCTCAGCGCTTCGTTCGTGGCATCGTTGCTGGGCGGTATTTTCGGCGCGCTGGTCCTATTTGCTTCGTTACCGGTGCTGCGCCCGCTGGTGCTTTCTTTTAGCTCGCCGGAATTTTTTATTCTCACGCTCTGGGGCGTGAGCATGGTCGGCATTCTCAGCGGCAACGCGCCCATCAAAGGCTTGCTCGGCGGCATTCTCGGCGTGCTGATTTCAACCGTCGGCCTGGACGCCAAATCCGGCATCGAGCGTTACGCGTTCAATATTTCGTATTTTTGGGAAGGCATCGATCTGGTTCTCGTCGCCCTCGGCATCTTCGCCATCCCGGAAGTCATCGATCTCGCCGGCCGCAAGGGCGCCATCGCCAAGGCGGAAGAATTTGGCCGCGGCTACGTGCAAGGCATCAAGGATGTCTTCATTCACTGGTGGCTGTTGATTCGCACTTCGATCATCGGCGTCTGGGTCGGCTTTCTCCCCGGTCTGGGCAGCTCGGTGGCGGATTGGTTCGCTTACGCTCACGCGGTGCAGACCGAAAAGAACCGGGAGAACTTCGGCAAGGGCGACGTGCGCGGCGTGATCGCGTCGGAAGGTTCGAACAACGCCAAGGAAGGCGGCGATTACATTCCGACACTGGCCTTCGGCATTCCCGGCGGCACTTCGTCGGCGCTCGTGCTTACCGCCTTTATCGCCGTCGGCATCAAGCCGGGCCCGGACATGCTGACCTCACAGCTCAACCTGACCTTCGCCGTGATCTGGACATTGGTCATCGCCAATATTCTCGCCACGGCGATCTGCATGGTGTTTGCCAAACCCATAGCCAAGATTTGCTTCATGCCGTTTTACGCCATCGTTCCGCCGGTGGTGGCTTTTGTCTTCATCGGCGCCTTCGCGGCCAACTTTCACACCTATGATCTTACCGGGCTGATGATTTTCTCCTCCCTCGGTTTCTTCATGCGCCGCTACGGCTGGCCGCGCGCGCCACTGGTGCTGGGCATGGTGCTGGGCGACAAGATGGAACTGTATCTCTGGCTCTCGTACACCCGCTATGGATTTGAATGGCTGGCGCGGCCCACCGTGATTGTGTTGATCCTGCTCGTGATTGCATCCATTGTGTACCCGATTCTCACCGCGCGAAAACGAAAAATCGAGACGTCTTTGTCGGAGGCTTAATGAGTCGCGCCAAGGAACAACTATTTTTTACCGCGTTCATCGGTCTGGTCATGGTCGCGGCTTTGTTCGTCGCCAAGGATTGGCCGGTGCGCGCGTCCATCATCATCCTTCTACTGGGAAGCATCGGCGTCGTCCTCGCGTTGCTGCAACTGCGGCTAGACTTCAAGGCCGCGCGCTCCGAGGGCTCAGTCATCATGCGCCCGACATTCGAGGTTCAGGCCATCGAGCATCAAGGCCGCTGGGGCAGTTTGGAAATCTGGGCGTGGCTCTGGGGACTTTTCTTCGCCATCCACCTGATCGGCTTTCTGATCGCGCTGCCGCTGTTTGTTTTGCTCTACGTCAAGTTATACGGCGGCGGCTGGTTGACCGCGATAGTGTTGACGGCGGTCACTTGGGGTTTTCTCTACGGCGTTTATGACAATCTGCTGAGCGTCCCCTGGCCAAAACCGTGGATCGGGTTTTCATCGTGATCATAGCCATTTGTGTGGTCACAAGACGGTTCGCATCAGAACGACACGCCGCCCTAGTTGTCGCTCTGCTTGCGATTAGGAACGTCTCGCGCCTGTCAACTTTTGTTGGCTGTAGAGGCCGTGTTCAGGCTACTTGCGATAGAGTTGGCTAAAAAATCCTTCCTGCTGCAGGTCACGGACAAGCGCGGAATCGGTGATCGCTTCCGCGGTCTTTCCCTTAAGTCCGGGCTTCGAAGCAAACTCCGCGATGCCCAGCGCGACATTTTCTAGCCGAGGAAACGGCCGCTCGGGAATCGCACCTTGCACGTAGGTGCGATACATGAAATCGAGCAGCGCTGGATCGTTCACTTTCAAATAGCGCGCATAAATCCTATCCGCCGCAGCGCGCTCGCGCCGCGCCAGAGAAATCGCTTCGCTGAGCGCTCGGACAAATTTTTTGACAATGTCGCGCGAGCTCGTTAGCAAGGTGCGCGTCACGGCGAAATCCACGCCGGCGCCGATGTAGAGTTTGAGACTATCGTTGTCGGCCAGCACGCGAACTTTGTTAATCTCACCGCGCCGTTCCAGATCAAAGATATTGTCTTCGTTACTGGTGGTCGCATCGATCTCGCCCTTGATCAAAGCATTTACTCGCTGCACGCTCCGGCTGCCGAACGGCACCAGCGTGACATCGCGCTCAGGGTCCAATCCTAGCCGGCGCAAAGTTTCGCGCGTGATCCGGTCCTGGGAACTATTGGCTTCGCCGGTGCCGATTCTTTTGCCTTTTAATTGTTCCGGCCGCGCGATCGACGGATGCGCCAATAGCTTGAGCACGCTGTAACCCGTGTTGGCGAAAAACACTAAATCTTTGCCGTCGCCAACCGCCGATACTATCCAGTTCGCCGTGGCGACATAAATTTCCGCTTCATCACGGCCGGCCCGCTCGACCAATTCTTCGCCGGACTTTGGCGTTCTGATTTCAACTTTCAAGCCGTATTTTTCGAACAACCCGGCATCCTGGGCCAACCAAAGCGGTAACTTCGCCGGACGATCGGGGTAGGAAAGGACAGTAAGAGCGTGTAAATCAGCAGCCATCAAACTTGTCGGAACAAACACCCACACGTAGAGCACCAACGCATGAATAAGATGTAAGACGCGAGAGAGAGCTGCCCCCTCGCCCGCAAAGCGGGAGAGGGCCGGAGTGAGGGTCCCTCGAAGATGAACCACCCTCACCTTCATCCTCTCCCTCCTGGCGGAGGGCGAGGAAAAAGAACGACGAACCGATTTGATGCCGCGGCTGTTCTTCATTCAATGACTCGTTTCATTGCTCCGGCCGATCTTCGATCGGCCGCGGCAGCGGATTCTTGTAGTCGGCGTGAAACGACGTGTCGACTTTTTTACCGTCGATAAATACCATCTCGACGTCCTGCGTGGCCGAAATATTCTTCAGCACGTCACCGCGCACAATCACCAAATCCGCCACCTTGCCTTTCTCGACGCTGCCAAAATCTTTCTCCCTGCCCCACGCTTCAGCGACATTGAGCGCCGCGGTTCGAATCGCTTGCAGCGGCGTCAGTCCCGCTTCGACGAGCATTTGTAATTCGGCGTGCATGGCGTATCCGGGGACGACGTGATTGGGATCGGAGCCGGTGTGAATCTTGCCGCCCGCCGCTGCGAACTTGCGGACAAAGTCCTGAAGCATCTTGTAACCGGCCACAATTGAATTGCGCTTTTCCGGCGCCATCTTTTCATACTTCGCAAAAAAGCTTTCCGTGTCCTTGAGAATGTAGGCCGGCAGATATTTTAGTTGCGGGTTTTTCAGCAGCGCCAGCTCGCGGCGCTTCATCTCCTCCGCATAAGTCGAAAGCGGTCGAAACCACGTCGCCCAGGTCGTGCTCCAATGCACGTTCTTGGCGATCATCGTTTTGACGATCTTATCGAACATCGCTGGTTCCATATGAGCATGGACTTCGTCGGTGTCTACTTTCCGCAACATGCGACCGATGTCCAGCTCGTGTTTCTTTTTCGGGTCTTGGATCGACGTGTAAACCACCGACCACGAATGTTCGACGGACTGATAACCATTTTCCGCCGCGGTGAAAATATCGAGAGTGTGACCGAACACCGGTCGCCCGAGCTTATGCGCCTCGTCCGCCGCTGCCTTGGCGACTTGCGGTTTCAAGCGCTCGAATAACTTTATGCCGTCGACACCTTTCTCCACCAAACTACGAACGGCTTGCCGTGCTTCCTCTTCGCTATCGACGATGATGCTGGTGCGTTGGCGCCTCAGCACATCGGTTCCCTCGGGCGGCGGACCGTCGATGATGTTTGCCGAAGCCCACACCCGCGGCCCGCGCACGCTACCGTTCTTCGCGCCTTCGCGCTGCGCGATGATCCAGTCCACCGGATTGTTGGAAATATTCGGACAGGTGACCACACCGTAGGCGAGATAGATTTCACCCATCCAATCGCGATAGTGGCAGTGGCCATCGATCAATCCGGGAAGAACGCTCTTTCCCTTGGCGTCGACGATTTCGGCGCCTTGTGGAATCGACACCTTGCCCCGTTCGCCGACTTCCTGAAACCTGCCGTCGCGAATGACGACTACAGAATCCGCAACAGCCGCTCGCCCCGTGCCGTCGATCAACGTTGCACCGACGACAGCAATCGGTCTGCTCTGGCTCCATAAAACCGCCGGCGCTAGGAAAACAAACAGCACCGAGAGACAGATCATGCGCAAGCGAAAGACGAATCTACTCATCATCATCTCCCTGAACCCATCACTCCATTACTCCAGCGCTCCGCCAACCGACCGTTCCGCTTCCGTTACTTGTAAGCCACGCCGGCACTTGCAGGACCCGCCAACGGAATCACCTCGGTCCTACTGAAGCCGACCTCGCGACACCAGCCAAAGAAATCAGCGGCAGTGAAGTCGAACGCATCGCCGAACTCGACCAACATGTTGAGCGACATGAGGAGCCCGAATGTGTTCTCACGTCTTGAGTCATCGATCAGGTTCTCAATGACGACGAACGCTCCCCCGGGAGGCAGGGCATCGTAGGCGGCACGGACGAGGTGCATTTTCTGCTCCAAATTCCAGTCGTGGAGTATCATGCCCATCGTGATCACATCAGCCTTTGGCAACGGGTTCGCGAAGAAATCAAGAGACTTCGCGGCGACCCGATCGGTGAGTCCTGCAGCCGCTATTTTCCGCTCCGCGATTCGGGTGGCCTCCGGAAGGTCTACAGAAGTGCATCGAAGGTGTGGGTGCTTGCTGGCGACAAACATTGACAACTGACCGGTCGCGCCACCCACGTCACAGACGGTTTGATAACGGGAGAAATCGAACTTGTCGGCAAAGGCCTGAAAATTGCCCGCAGAAATGCCGCTCATCGCGTCCATGAATTGCTCAAGCCGTTCGGGCTTGCTGTAAAGCTCAGCGAACATGGACGTGCCGGTGTGTTTGATCTCGTTCTGCGGCTTGCCGGTTCGAAGTCCATCAGTGAGATCGCCCCAGAATCGATAAAGGCGAGCGTTGGCCATTTCTAAGAAGCCGCCCATAAACTGTGGGCTGTGCCGATCGAGGAACAAAGCGGTTTCCTCTGTGTTGCGATATCGTGCCTCAGGGCCATCGCCGTCACGCTCCAGAAATTGCAGCGCCACAAGCGTGTCGAAAAAATCGGGATTAGCGCGCGAATGCAAGCCAAGCGCAAGCTGCAGATCGTGGCCAGTCATGGAATTGGCGCTCAGTTTCGTGAACAGTCCGACCTCGAGCGCAGAGAGCAGAACTTTCGCTGGCCAAAAGGCCAGGCCAACTTCCATAATGCGTGCTGGCGACAACGTGTTCATAGCTGATGGTCCTTCCTTTGTACGTTCAAGGTCGAAATGTTTGCCGAATGTTCTTCGATATAACTGCGGCCCTAACCAATAATATAAAGACCGGATTTTTTGAAGTTACTCTCCGCAAAGGCTGCGCGCAAGAATAACGCATTCGCTAGAAGCAAAGGGCATTTGATTTGGGCAGCGTTTAAAGGTTTTTGAAGGAAAATGGCAGGACTCCGCCCAACGTCGATATGGACCGCCACGGCGCGATCGGTCGATTCAGAATGTGCGCCGGACTAATGTTATGGCGCCACGCGTTGAAAGTCGGTCACGTCGTCATTGGCGGAAAGAAGATCGCGGCACCCGGAGCAAAGAAGCGCGGACCGAAGGCGAAGACGGCAGAAATTCGCTCGACTTAGATCGAGCAGGAAGGAACCGGCTTCGCACGCTTAAATTCGCTAAAAGATTCGGTAAGCACGGTTAAGGCCGATTTCAGAAACAGTAGGGCTATAGCGCCACCGATCAGAACGTCCGGCCATACGGCTTGAGTTGCGTACACCCCGAAGGCCGCTACTAAAACGCCAGCGTTTGCTATTATGTCGTTTCGCGAACAGAGCCACGTAGAGCGCATGTTGAGATTATCAGCTCGGTATCCATACAGAAGTGCAAAACACACTAAGTTGGCCAAGAGAGCCAGCGCACCAATCAGTCCGATCGTTTCAGAAACTGGCACTTGGCCAGTCATACCTTTATAAAAGGCTTCCAGAAGTACGCCGATGCCAAAGGCGACCATAATGACGCCTTTCGCGATCGATGCACCAGCTTTCCATTTAACACTCCGTGACAACACAAATAGGCTAAGGCCGTAAACAAAAGCATCTCCGAGCATATCCAATGAGTCCGCCAGAAGAGCGGTCGAGTTGGCGAAAATACCCGCGGTGAACTCAATCAGAAAAAAGACCGCATTGATCGCGAGAACAATCCTCAATACGCGACCGTGTGTCGCTTGCATCGCGGCAAGTTCGGCTTCTTTCTCCTGACAACAGTCGTCCATAACAACGGGTTATTTCTTTTCTGAGGGCTGCCGATCTGAGCTGTTGCCCATCATCTGGCTGCAAATATCCATCATCTTCGTCATCCTGGTCATCATTTCCTTCATACCTTGCATCATGTCCTGCGACTGCTCACCCGGCTTTTGCTCTCCCATCATTCCCTTCATCCCCTGCATCATTCCACCCATTGGAGAACCGCTCTTATGCTCTTCGGCCTGATACGCGCCCACTGCCGAGGCGACCAGCATGCCCACGATAAGTCCAAAAAGAATCTTTTTCATGACTTCCTCACTTTCGTTTTAACCAAACCTCGTTAATCTTGATCGAGTCCCCAGGAACGGGTGGAGTCGGAGTCGACGGTCCGTTGTGACTGTACGTCTTCTCGATGTACGTTCGGATGTCTTTCAATCTTTTGCCTTCATCCATCATCTTCATCACGTCACGCGTGATGCCTATACAGATTTTTCAACCAATGCTCATGGGGTCGAATTCGGGTTTGTCTGGCGGCGATTTGTCCTTTACATAGCATGATGCATTACTTGTGTGGCCGTCGTTGACGCAGCCGCAGTAACAAGGAATGTAGCGGAGCGTTTCTCGATTGAGGACAGCGAAGCGATAAGCGTCCCGGATTTCCGAAGGAGTATTTCTCAAACCCTCTGGAAGCATCGACACTGGTGCCAGTTTGTAAACATGGCCGCCAGCGCCTAACGAGTGAGCCGGAGACAAGGAAAACGCTCCCGCCAGAAGCAATCCGTTCACAACAAGTTCTCGCCGATTCATGCCACTAGCGTATAATTTACTACTGAGTGCGTCCAGCACCCGGTTGTGGTCCAAGAGCCTATTGGGGCTGTCGTCTCCGCCGTCTTGCACAGCGTTTGGATAACCCGTACTCAGCCGCTTAAAAAAGCTTGAAGTCGCCTACCGAAAGCCAATCTACGACCGAAGTGCCAATATTGCACTCGGTGGCGCAGTCGCTGCGATCGACGGGCGTGATCCGATGTAACCGAACCAATCGCTCAACTTCGGATGCCCTGGCCGCCAATGAAGATCGGGAATGCGAGCTTCGAACCCGAGAGCACAGGCGAGCGTGATCTGCGCGAGGTTGAGTGCGCCGCGCATCAGCGGATGCTCGATTTCTACCTCCCAGAGGTCAGCCATTCGTTCGCTACGTTGTGCTTCGTGTTGTAGGACTGTGGGCGATTGCTCGTTCTGAGGCCGCACGATCTCACGGCCCCAAACTGCGAGACCGTCCAACATGCTTCTCGCCAGGGCCTCGAGCCGTCGTGCCTCCCACCCCTGATCACCGGCCGGCAAATCGAAGAGCGGGTTGCCGTCGAGATGGTCGAGGTAAGCGCAGATGACTGCGGAATCTTCCAGTCCGACGCTGTCGTTGCGGATGAGATACGGGACACGACCCGATGGATTGACACTGTAGTACGGACTGTCCGCACGACGTGTCTGTGCTCCGATGATTTCGACTCGGCTTTCCAATCCCTTCTCGAGAACTACGACTCGTGCGATGCGCGCATAGGGAGAGCCCGGGGTGATATAGAGCTTCATAAGAAATTGAGCGACTGAAAAACGCCCTCGTCCACGGCCGCGATTACAACAACAGCCGCGTCAATACCGCGTCCGGGTGGATTAGTTTGTTAGACGCCAAGTTGGATTTTGCTGCCATAGATAGACTTGATTGGAATAGATTCGAGATCTACGCCTTCCAAACACCTTACGTTCACGGCCCAACCATCAAAGGGGAGTATCCCTTCTTTCAGTTCTTGCGGCGTTGGATCGCTTGGGCGTCGGAAAGGGACAATGCCACATGTTGGGCAAAAATAATCCATTGCAGTTCGAGACCCCCATTGATAACAGACCAGCTCTTTCCAAGGAGTTAATAGCCGCAGGCTTTCTCTTGGAACACGATGAATGAGCGCACCTCTTTGGCGACAGATGGAGCAGTCGCACACTCGAACATAGTCAATCTCGGCATCGACTTCGAATTTGATCTTTCCGCAATGGCAACTCCCGCAGTACGTTTTCATCGCGCTAAACATCGATATTCATGTCTGCAAAAGCCGCCCGCAATCAACAATCTCCACTCTTTACAAGGAGAGGTTGAGGCTCGACAATCTTCGGTCCAAGCCTTTGTACCGGGTTCTAATTTGACCGGCGTCGCATTGAGGTAAAATTGGTCGAACCTTGGCAGGAACCATAGTTCTACGTCATATTGTAGTCCCCATGTAGTCCACAACCGTCTCGTTACATCTTGTTTCGCTGCTTTACCCGCTGATTCAGCGATTCCAGCACTCCCGCATCCACCGCGGCAATCACGTCGACCGCAGCGTCCAACTCTTCTTCCGTCATCCCCGCTTTCCTTGCGTCCGCAAGGCGCCGCTCAACTCACGGATCGCAGAGCCGCATCATGGCTACGGCCAATCCCATGAGCATCTTCTCTCTGTCAGTTAAACAAGTAACCGCGTGGGCGTCGCGATAGAAAGTTCGGAAGTCAGCTTTAGCCACAGTTGGTGCTCCTGTCATTAGCGGGAAAAAGTCCTGAGTCCTGAGTCCTGAGTCCACCTCAGCACTCATCGCTCAGCACTCAAAACTTTTTTCACGCCGGCTTCACGCCGGTGATCAGCGCGTAAGAAAAACTTCCCTTCACGTGCGCGTGATCGCCGTGGGAGTGCCAGGTGAAATAGTTTTTCTTCATGCGTTCGGCAAGCTCCGGCGCTTCCGTTTCCAATTCTAACGCGGCTTCGAGCCAGTGAGGTCCGGTCGGAATACCGTCCATGCCTTCTTGATTGAACGGATAAGAAAGCACGCTGGTGCGCGGCACGCGGTAACCGGCTTTGGTCAGCAAGCGTTGAATGCTGTTCGCCGTGTGAAATCGAAAGGCGTCGCCGTGGGTGCGGCGGAAGACCTGATTGATTTTTGCCTCAAGGGCGATATCGACGCTGTCTTTGGCCTCTTCGATAATCGGATCGAGCACGACGAACCGCCCGCTGTTCTTGAGCACCCGCAAGACTTCGGCGACGACGCCGGCGGGATTGCCGAAGTGGTGCAAGCTGAACGACACGAAAGCGCGATCGAACGTGCCGGTTTTAAATGGCAGCTTGTCCGCTTCGCCGGCGCTTTGTGCGTAGTGCGCGATGGGATCTTTGTGCTGATGGCCGACGTCGAGCATCGCCATCGCTTCATCGACGCCGACGATGCGGCCGCTGGCAACCGCTTTGGACAACGGACGCGCCACACGCCCCGTGCCGGTCGCCACGTCGAGAATCAGTTCATCGCCTTTGAGCGTCAGCGCTTCGATCAACTTAGTCGTCAAGTGACTGCGCATGTCCGACATGCCACGCTGGTCGAATTCCGCCGCGTGCGCCGGATCGTGAAAGCGCGTCTTGTGATCGTGTCCGTGGGAATGATCGTGATCGTGTTTATGCCCGTGTTCCTCCGCATGCGCGTGTTCGTGGCCGTGTTCGTGAGCATGCGCATCATGCTCGTGGGAGTGGTCAGACTCGTGACCGTGGTCGTGGCCGTGCGCGTCGTGCCCATGGGAATGACCCTGTTTGTCGTCATGATGTTCATGACCGTGCTTATCGCCGTGAGCCTCGTGCTCATGGCCGTGCGAATGCTCACCCTTATGTTCGTGTTTATGTTCGTCCGCCATTTGTCTCTTTCCTTCTTACTGTTGCCTATTGCCTAATGCCTATTGCCTGCATCACTTCTTCGACATTTCCATCATCGCGTCCCACTGCTCTTCTGTGAGCTTCATGATCGACAGGCGCGAATTACGCACGAGATCGAATTTGGCCAGCTTCTTGTCCGCTTTGACTTCCGCCAAGGTCACCGGCTTGGCCAAAGCTTTCACCGGCTCGATGTCGACGACCAGCATGCGCGGATTGTCCTTGCCGGGATCGGAATATGCGCCACCCAACGCCCGCGCGATTCCCACTGCCTGTTTTTCGTCGCCGGTGTGATAAATAAAAATTTGATCGCCTTTTTTGATGTCCTTGAGATGCATCAGCGCGAGATTATTCGCCACGCCGTCCCACATGGTCGATTTGTCTTTCACCAGTTGCTGGTAAGAATAAACACTCGGTTCGGTCTTGAATAACCAATGGGTTGCCATGAAAACTTTCCTCCTACTGGTTTATAAATCAGCATCATGCCGCAATACAATCCCTTGACCTTGGCGGCTGAAGCGCTGTATCCCATCGGTCATGATGAATCGCAAATTGCACTTAGCGCTGCTGACCTTGATCGCCGTCTTTGCTCCGATCCGCGACGCCGCCGGCGCCGACAAGCTGCGCATTTCCTACTCGGCGGTCAACGCCACCCAAGCTTTTCTCTGGGTCGCCCAAGACCGTGGCATCTTCGCCAAGCACGGCCTCGAAGGCGAGCTGCTTTACATCAACAGCGGCACCATGAACATCGCCGCTCTGCTTGGCGGCAGCGTGCAGATCGCCGGCGGCGGGCCGGTATCGATCGAAGCGCGGTTACGCGGCATCAAGCTGACGATCTTAGGCAATCCGTTGCCATGGCTGGCGTCGAATCTAATCGTCCATCCCGACATTAAATCGATCCCCGACATGGCCGGCAAATTTGCCGGCATCTCGCGCTTCGGCTCCTCCACCGACCAGGGCTTCCGCTATTTGTTTCGCAAGAATGGCTTGAACGTCGACCGCGATTTGAAAATGCTCCAGATGGGCGCCGACTCAAGCCGAGTCGCCGCTTTGAAAGCCGGCACGATCCAGTACACTTTTCTCGGCGCCGCCGCCACCGACAACGCCCGCGCGTTGGGTTTTCGGGTTTTGTCGAACGCCCAGCAAATGGCGATACCTTTCCCGTGGACTTCGGTGGTGGTCGAAGAAACCTGGCTGTTGAAGAACCGCGAACTCGCCTACCGCTACATGAAATGCGCCACCGAAGCGATCGTCACGTTGAAGCGCAGCCGCGCCGACAGCGAACGCATCATCGCCAAGTACATGAAGATCAACGATCCCAAACTGATCGCCACCGAGTTCGACTTCGTCTCTTCACTGATGCCGGACTACATCGCCCCAACGTTCGATGGCATCAAGCTCATCCTGGAAAACTTCGGCAAAGAATACCCCGACGCCGCCAAACGCGACCCCAAAGAATTCGCCGACGGCTCGATTATTGAACGGTTGAAGCAGGAAAAATTTGCCGAGGGGTTGAAGTTTTGATCTCAAAAACTCATAGCTCTGCCCGCTTAATAAGGAGTACAGGCATGGCGCGCATCCGTCATATCGCGATACTGACCGAAGACGTGGAGAAGCTGGTGAAGTTTTACACCGAGGGATTCGGGCTGAAGATCGTCCACGGCATCGGCACGGCGACTTATCTGACCGACGGGCATATCAACTTAGCGATCATCCCGATCGGACCGGAGCGGGAAATCGAAGGGCCGCAATTGCAGACGGGCATCAATCACTTCGGTTTCGAAGTCGAAGACGTCGCCGCGGTGCGCGAAGCGTGCAAGAACTTAAACGCCGCCACCGGCGTCAACAAGCGTCCGCCCAACCGCGAAGCCGAATACCGAGTCCTCGACCCTGACGGCAATCCCATCGACCTATCTCAACACGGCTGGCCGCATTGATGGGCAAAAATTTTTCACGCCAATGAGTTTCCCGTGAGCGCAACCCTGCTCCGCGTCGTCCTTATCGTCTTAGGATTTCTGATCGTTATCAGCCTTTGGGGATTTTATGCTTCGATTCGCCCACCGAAGATTATTTCTCCGCTCACTCCGGGCGATTTAAAGATGGGTTACCAGGACGTGTCGTTTAGAACAGCGGACGGCCTCACGCTGCATGGCTGGCATATCCCATCCGCCAAAACGACCGACAAGACTCTAATCCTGCTGCACGGCTATCCCGCGGACAAGGGAGATATCTTGCCTGGGTTGGCGTTTCTGCATGGAGATTTCAATCTCCTGTTGTTCGATTTCCGCTATCTGGGCCGAAGCGAGGGTAGCTATTCCACTGCCGGCGCCAAAGAGGTCGAGGATCTCCTAGCGGCCGTACAATTTCTCAAAACGAGAGGGGTCAGAGAAGTGGGCGTGTGGGGATTTTCCATGGGCGGCGCCGTGGCTTTGATGGCCATCGAGAAAGCTCCCGAGATCAAAGCGGTCATCGCCGAAGCGAGTTACGCCAATCTCGCGCACATGGCGTTGGAGCTTTTCAGAATACCCTTGCTCAACTATCCCGTCGCCTATCTTGTCGGTTTGTGGGCCAAGCTTTTCCTTGGCATCGACCTGAGCGATGTCTCACCAGCGGAACGAGTGCGCAATACTTCGGTGCCGATTCTCTTGATCCATTCGTCGGCGGACGCTGTGATCCCCTTTTCCCACGCGCAGTCGTTGCAAGCAGCGCTGAAAAATAACCCCCGCGCCGAATTTTGGTTCCACGAGGGATTTGCCCATGGTCAGTTAGCTGCCGATTACCAGAGCCGGGTAGGAAATTTTTTTCATAAGAACTTGCAATAGCTTCTCTTGCAAAACGTTGAGCCTACGGCGAAGTAACGGGCGCCCGGACAAGCCGTCATGATTCGCCGTGCCAATCTATCCTGCTCGTCAAGCTGAATCTGAGTTTCCGAATTCCGAATTGCGCCCGCGCCAATTCTCCGCCCCAACGTAATCCGCCAGGGACTAAGTTTTCGTCTGTGCAAACATCCGCGAAAACACTTTCCTCGCGTTGCCTTCGGTGATGTTGTAGCGCTCTTCGTCGCTGAGCCAGTCGATGGACTGGAAGATCGGCACGAGGTCTTCGAAGTTTCTCCCCGTCTTCGGATCGATGGCGTTGACCGCGCCGAACATTTCGGTGGCGAACAAGACTTTGTCGGCGCCGACGCGCTTGATCAACAGCTCCATCGACTCCTTGTCGTAGATCGCCATATCCCAATACACCCGGCGCGCCGCTTCTTCGAACGGCTCCAAGCCTTCTTTCACGTGCATGCCGCGCTGGCGGTTCCATTGAAAAGGAATCGCGCCGCCGCCGTGCGGGATGATGATTTTTAGTTTGGGAAAATCTTTGAACACTTGCGACTTGAGAATCTCGACGGCCGCCGAATTATGGTGCGCGATGTAATAGGCATTGGTCAGATGCATCGCCGGATTGAGCGAGGCGCTGGCGTGCACCGTGCACGGCACGTCGAGGGCAACCAATTTTTCCCACAGCGGATACCACCACTCGCTGCCCATGGAGGGAGTCATCGGCTCGCGCCCGCCGGCGACATCGGGATTGACGTTGCAGCTGACGAAACCGAGATCTTTCACGCAGCGATCGAGTTCGTCGGCCCATTCTTTCGGACTCACTCCCGGCGACTGCGGCAGTTGGCACACCGGCGACACTTTGTCGGGCCATGTCTTGGCGACTCGCGCAATCAAATCGTTGCACGCTTCGGTCCAGTAGCGGCTGACCAGCGGGGAGCCGAAATGATGCCCCATCGCCCCGGCCTGGGGCGAAAACAACAGCCGGTCGATGCCGCAATCCGCCATCCGTTTGAATTGTCCCGCCATCGAGTGCGCCAACTCCTCGTCGCTGATCTGCAAATTGGCGCGAATCGGCTTGGCAAGGTTGCTTATCTGATGGCCGCGGTACGCCTGCAACTGCGGTGGCGCCGTGGTGAAATGAGTATGGGCATCGATGATCATGACTGTCGCCTCCTATGATTCGTAATTAAGTCTTTGCCATGGGCGTCGATTGTCAGCTCCAAAACCCTTTGCTATACCAACCTTCGCATCTGCAATCGTATTTAGAAAAGGAGCAAATACTTATGGCAGACATACCTCGGCTCAACGGAGTAATCAAAGCCTTGGAGCAAGGCCAAACCGCCTTCGTCGCCTTCACACCCGTCGATCTCGAGAACGCCGTCGCGATGGCGGGGACCAAGCTCGACGGCGTCGCCTTTGAAATGGAGCACGCGCCACTCGATTTTCCGGGATTGCGCAACGCGTTGCAATTCATGCTCGATCGTGGACAGCTCGTCGAGCGCGCCACCCTCGCGCCGGCGGTGACACCGATGGTGCGCATTCCTCCCAACGGAATCGAAATGAATAGCTGGATCGCCAAGCAGGTGCTCGACATCGGCGTGTTCGGCATCATCTTTCCCCATGTGAGTTCAGTCGAAGAAGCGGCCAATGCCGTCAGCGCCTGCCGCTATCCCCGTCTCGCCAGCGCGCCGCATTACAGTCCGCCGGGCATCCGCGGCGACGCGCCGGCTCGGGCCGCGCGCTATTGGGGCATCACGCAGCAGGAATATTACAAGCGCGCCGACGTCTGGCCGCTCGCGCCGGACGGCGAAATTCTCGTCATCATCCAGTGCGAGGAGACCCGCGCCATCGACAATCTGCCGAAAATTTTAAAAGAAGTCCCCGGCATCGGCGTCGTCCTGATCGGCGAAGGCGACTTGAGCCAAGAATTGGGCCATCCGCGCGACTACGATCATCCGGTGGTCGCCGATGCGATCAATAATATTTTAAGAATCTGCAAAGAGCACAACATCCCCTGCGGCCATCCCCATCCCGATGCGAAAAACATCGAGCGCCTGGTCGCCAGCGGCTTTCGTTTTCTGATGCCATCCTCACCGCGCTCTTTCGGCGTGCTCGACCAGGGGCGGAAATTGAGCGGGCGGAACTGACAAATCGTGTTCGTGATCGTGATCGCGGTAGAAATTACCAACACGTAACACGAGCACGAACCACGAACACGAGGGAAGCCCCATGGGACGCCTGCCCGAACTGGATGAAAGCACGCTCTCTAGCGAGCAACGAAAAATCTACGATGACATCAAGCGCGTACGCGGCGGGGTGCGCGGGCCGTTCGCGGTCTGGCTACGCAATGCTGAGCTCGGCGAAGGTGCTCTCAAGCTCCAAGACATGTTCGCTTCGCGGGTCAAACTCGAACGACGCTTGGTGCAATTGATGATCTTGGTGGCGGCGCGTTTCGCCAACGCTCAGTACGCATGGCACATCCATGAACCCCATGCGCTGCAGCACGGTATCGCGCCCGACATCGTCGAAGCCATCCGCGCACGGCGCACCCCTGATTTTTCGCGCGAAGACGAACGGTTGGTTTACGATATCACTCTGGAGCTAAATACAACGCACACCCTGTCAGCAGCAACTTTTAAGCGCGGCATGGAAATGTTTGACGAGCAACGCATGGTCGAGCTCGTCAGCGCCATCGGTTTTTATGCCATGGTCGCGATGACCCTCAACGCATTCGACGTCACCGTCCCCGACGGCAGGAAACCGCTAGCTTGAAGAGAAGAGATTAGCAGATTGGAGCTGGCAACAGCCGTTCAACCGACCCGCCCACAAGACAAACGCCCTAGCAAATATCAGGTCAAATTAAGAAAAAAACGCAAAATTTGTCTTTCCGTTGACCGCTTTTTTCTGTATATTGTGGACCCACAGGTGGGTCGGCACAATATATTGAGCTAACATTCACCGGATGTACCATCGCGATTGCTTCAACGGCAAAGCGATCCACCCCTAATCTTCCCATTTCCAACGTTCTCGGCGGCGGTTTTTTCAGGCACGCGATGAATAGAATCGTGCTAATCCACGCCAAGCGACAAACCAGGACATCGAAGAGTTTTGCGCTCGCTCGCTGTCGTCGCTGTCATAACCATCGTCTTTCCACACAGCTTGCGAAAACCCTTCCCTCAGTTTACCGCGAGGAAACTATAACCAATATGGCAATCCAGTTTCCCGGATACGAAGTTAGAAAGGAGGCCAGAATGGCCATCAACGAGTACGGCAGAAACGGCATCGTCGATTACATCGTGCGCGGACCGGACGTGGCGGACAGCGGCCCGTCGGTTCGAACCGTCAAGCGTGAACTAAGAAACCTGCGCGGTGGCGGCGGCCAACGCCGGGCCAAAAAGCCGACGAAACTGGAACGCGCGCGCAAGCTTCACAGCGCAGTGACAACCTTGGTGCAGGAGCTCAAGAGCAGTGCATTCACCGCGGTGCTCACGCGCCCGGGTCCGGTAACTATTATCGGACCGGAGATCGACGATCCCAAGACCGACGGCAGGATCGGCCACGTGCGCGAGTCCCTCGGCACCTACATCCAACGCTTGTCGGTCAAAGACAACTTTTTCCAGCGGCCGCCATTCGATCACATGACCGACCCGATCTACCGCCGGCTGATCCGCGACTTCATCGAAGGCGCGGCCATGCCGGAAAGTAAGATCGCTGCCATCGGCTGGGCCGGCGGCGTGCGCTCGCTCAACGACGGTAACATTCGTTACTCGATCATCGACGGGCTGCAGCGGCTTTACTGCTTTCTTATCGCCGTCCTGTTGGTCTGGCGCCGGGAACAGTTGGTGCAAGACGGCATCGTGCCCGAGGAGGCCTGGAACTTCGTTGCCGGGTCGGTAAAAAAACTCGGTGATCCGCAAAGCGCCACGGAAACATTACTGCAACGGATGATTCGCTACGAAATATTCTACGGTATCGGCCTCGCCGGCCTGCTCCACTACATGGTGACGTTCAATTCGAGCCAGCGGCGCATGAGCTTGCGGGTACAGTTGGAAATCATGAAACGGCCGCTCATCGAGCATCTCAAAATCGAAGGCATCCCAATCTGGGAAGATCTCGGCAGGATGCCGGGCGAGCAGCGGCCCAGGGATAAATTTCTCGCCTCGGATATCGTCATGGCGACCCAAGCGTTTATCACCCACAACGCCCATGTGACGACAGCGGTGGAGACCGAGCGTTTCCTCGACGAGAACCAGCCCTACTTGGATAACATCGGCGACATCACCGATATCGTCACCACGTTGAAACGAATCAGCGGCGAAGTTCATCCCAAGCTGGCGGCGGCTTATGAGTCGGACGCCAATCAGCGTTATGTGATGATGAATGGCGATCCGTTCTTAATCGGCTTCGTTGCCGCTTGCGGTTACGTGCGCAACCGCGGCGGCATGGCGATCCTCGACAAAGCGCTCGATCGGCTGGTGAGCGAATTCGACCGGCGCGCCGACGATCCGCTCGACATCGAGGCCTACCAACGAGCGCTCGAACTCATCGATGCCGCGCGTGGCAAAGACGCGCGCCGGCTGGTCGACGATACCGTGCGGCGATTTTTCCTGGGTGTAACGATGGAGCTCGACTGGCTCGATACCGCAAGCCAGATCACCGGCGGCTCGGCGCGCTAAACAACCCCGTAGCGAGCTGCGGGTATTAGCTCGGCGATGAGATTCGTCTTAAGGGCGTCATCCCCGAATGTTCCTATCGGGGGTCCAGGTCCGGACCCGCGTTGATTCCCGCTTAATGCATGCGGGAATGACCCACTTCGGATAAGCGACTAACAATACGCAGCCAGTTGCGGAGAATCGACCCACAGCGATTGAATCGTCAAGCATCAATCGATCTTCGGCTCTTTGACCTCTGTCTCCAACGAGACCAGCGCTTTCTCGATCAGCGCCACGCGCCAGCGTAATTCTTCCGCCGCCGGCAACTCCGGCTGGCCCAGCGGGTAGTGAAATTTGTTACCACCGAGTATCCTGCCGACGCCGACTTGCGCGGCAACGTTGGATAGACAGGTAATCAACACCACGGGAATTCCCTTCTTCTCGATCTCCTTCGCGATCGTAGCGCCGCTACGCGTGCCGGTGCCTCACGTCGCAGTCAACAACACCGCGTCGATACCGGCGCCGACAAGCTCATCAGCGATACCGCCGCCGAGTTCCGCCATCTTGCTCGGCATGGCGCCGGTGCCGGTGGTCACGAAATAGTGATCGTGGAGTTTTTTGAATCGTTGCGCCTTTTCCAGCACGCGCATGGCGTCGAGCGGCACGATGCGATCGGGATCTTGGTCAACCGTAGACGTGTCGTAGCCGGTGTGCATCGCTTCGAATTCACCGCGTCGAAAATCATTGCGCCCGTCGATGGAATATTTGAAGTATTTTGAGCCGCGCGAGCTCTCCAGCCGATCGGGATTTCCCTTCGGCACCAGACCTCCTTCAGTGACCAGCGCGATGGTCGAATCCTTAAGGTCAACCGCCAAGTTTGGAATTGAATGCCGCTCGGACTCGAGCCGCGGAATCTCGCTTTCATATCTTTCGCCATTGAGCTTAGCCAGCAAGAGATCGACGGCGCGCACGTGGTCCGCTTTGTCCGTTCTAACCGTGAAGCGCCGTGCAATGGGCAAGCAATACTCAGCGCGGAAATTCGCCGCGCCGCTGGCATCGCCCGCAATGAGCTTCTTCGTCAACAGCGTGATGCGTTTCAGAGTTTCCGCCATCGACGCCGTCGAAGCACCGGTTTGAACGACGAAAACATGGCGGCCGATTTCTTGGATGCCGGGATTGTTTTCGTGCAGCGCCGTGATCGCCGGGATCTGCCAGTTGTCGCGCACCCAACTGCAAACTTTAGCGCAGGCGATACCGTATCTGCCGGCATTGAACGCCGGGCCGGCGATAAATAGGTCGGGGTGGAATTGTGCGATGGATGAGCGAATCGCATGTAGCGCCTTTTCTTCCGCTTCGTGAAAGTAGTTATCACCGCAAGCGACGGTGGCGAACTCGACTCCATACTCTTTGAGCGCCTTCTCGATCTCAACACCGACGCCGACAGCGCGGGGCAAGAAAACCACTTCCTGTCCAGCCTCTTCTTCCCCGCCAATGCCGGCGAAAAACTGATTCAAATAATGGAGCACTTTGATCATTGTGTGTCTCCTTAATCCTTTGCGTGGCTCCAGTTCCTGCGCATTCGCTCAGGACAAGCCTTGCCGCTAACCGTCCGAATTGGAATCATCTCCAGCCTCAGCTAGTTCTCATACTCCGCGCGAAAGCCGCTGACGCCCATCTTGCCATAGGAGCCGAAAAAAATCGTTGGGTCGAATAGGAATGGCAGATGTGGATTGTGCTTCGCCTTCAGATGTAAATCCAACTCCGTGCCACCGACTACGACGGTCAATGGCGGGATCAGTATTTTTTCCGACACATTACCTCGGCTGATCATGCCGTCCGCTTCGGTAGGATGATCCACCAGCGGCCGTTCGTAACCCCTGGGCCCGTTGGATTCGTGCAGCACAGCCGCAGTTTTGATGCCTTCGTCTTCGCACGCCTTGACCGTTTGCATGAAATCGACGGTACCGTTGCCGGTTCCTTCCATGAATGCGACGACGCCATCGGCGCCGAGGTTGCGCGCCAAACGCGCCACCCACAATCCCTGCTTCTTTTTCTGTTCGAAGCTGTCGTTGTAACCGCGCGACAGAATCACGCCAAGAAAATTTAAACTCTTGCCGTGCCGCCCGAGGAGCTCGGTGACAAATGGATTATCGCAATGCACGGATGTGGCGATCTTACGCTCGCTTTTAAAATTACCGCTCACCACCGCGCCGTCGAAAAACTCCGCCGGATGGATGAACGTCGGCAGCGTCTTCGAAATCTCTTCGCCATAGTAAAACGTGCGCGCACAACAAAGCTGGCTCTGCACCTGATAAACCAGCGCGACTTTGGGTAGAGCGTCATTAACCATCGGTAGCTTGATCAAACGCTTTTCTGGCTCACACTCGGTTTTCGCCACGGCCGCGAGAAAACCAGCACAGCGCAGACTCATCATTCGCAGCGCGTGATCGAAAGCGGCGTTGGACACGGTTTGATCCGGCGAGAGCGTAAGCACCAAATGAAAATAATCCGAGCCGTAACAATAGGGCGCGCCGATGCCGGCCATGTCGATGATCCCTTCACGCGGCTTTTCGATCGGTGTCAACGTGTCATAGTCGGGAAAACGCCCGGCAACCGTCACCAAAAGATTTTTGATACGAACCGTTTTTCCGCTGCCAACCAATTGCGCCGGACCGTCAAAACCAGGGAATGCCTTAACGGAGTCCGACAGCTTCGCGATCGGCAGCACCGTGTCCAAGACATGCACGATGCGTGTCGATTCGCCGGGACGGACGAGCTCGTAGTCAACGCGAATACCATGGCTCAGCTCTTTCAGTAATCCCTCAAGATCGGCCGCGGCGACGGTCAGCGATTTCCCTATCAGCGAAGTCCGATCAGCCCAGCGCAATTCGTCAATCGAGTAATCGAGCAATTCCAGTTCCATGGACAATTCTTCCTTTGACTTTGACTGTAGGAATATCCTCTCCGCCGAGACCGGTCAAACATTTTGTTTCGCGCCCCATGACGCGCGTCACGATACACCGGCTCGACAGGCAGGCTCAAACCGGTATAGTATTCTTTCAAGGCAGAGCTTCTTGCTGCTCATCCTGTAACCTGGGCGAACCTTCATTCCGATGGAGCATATTTATGATCCACCCGATTCGGAGTCAGCGGTTGTTGAGAACGACCTGCCACACCGGGCTACTGCTTCTTGTTGCCACCGTCGCGCTAGCACAGAGCGCCGGTAAGATTTCCCGCGAAGTGATCGATCAGACGGCCGTCCAGGGCACGGCGTTAGTGTTGGTTGGTTTGAACGTTCCGTGGCGGCTGGAATCGCGGCTCAGCGATGAAGCCCTGCGCACGCAGCGCAGCGCCATCGCATCGATTCAAGGCGATCTGCTGAATCATTTGGACGGCAGAAAATACCGACTCGTGCGCCGCTATCAGGAAATTCCGGGCATCGCATTGGAAGTCGGCGCCGACGCGTTGGCCGAATTGGCGCGCCTGCCGATCGTGACCAATGTCTTGCTCGACCGCCCTTCCGGCAGCGCGATCCCGGCGCCGAAACCGATCGCTTTGCCGCGCGCCGCCACGGCCGACCTCGGCAGCAGCGAAAAGGTGCCGTCCACACTTTTCACCCGTGCGACGCGCGACGGCACGGTGCTCGTGCTCGCGGGGTTGCGAACCCCTTGGCAGCACGAAGACGGCTTGAGCGAAGAACTCTGGGCGTTGCAACGTCACGCGATCCACAGCGCGCAGAGTTACGTGCTCGCCGAATTGGCCGGCACACGCTACAAAGTCGTGCGGCTCTACGGCAAGATTCCCGGCATCGCGCTGCGCGTCGGCGTCGATGCCTTGATCGTTCTGGAAAACTCCCCGGCGATCACCAACGTCGTCTTGGACCGTCCCGCGCAAGTCCGACGATAAAACCCGCGCTTCGCCGAGCCGCGTCAGTGAAAAATTGCGCGCTAGTGATTTAGGTGATATCTCACTGGCATGTCCGAGTTCAGCGAATTTTGCGCAAGCTATTTCAAATCATACTTCGACCTGCACCCGACCGACGCTATCTATTATGGCATCGCCGGCTATGACCACCTGCTCAACGATTATTCCGACAAGAGCTACAAAGCGGAAACCATCTTCGTGCGGGAATCGCTGCGCAAACTGCGGCAAATTCCGACCGCGGATTTGACCGCGGACGAAGCCATCGATTACGCCTTGCTCGAAGGCAGACTGACGATTCAGCAATACGAACACGCCAAGGAAGACTACCGCCTCAAGCAGCCGGATACCTACTCGCCCATCGACGCGATCTACATTCTCACGGTGCGCGCGACCAACGATCTCGCCGGCAATCTCCTGAGCCGTTTGAATCGCACACCGGCGCTGATGCAACAGGGCATCACCAATCTAAACCGTAAAGCAGCCAATCCGCCCAAGCTTTGGACGGAGAATGCGCTTGAAGGCGCCAAGGGCGGCATCGCTTTTCTCGACAGCCTGGCGGACCATCCCAAAGTCCAAGCCGCGACAATCGACGCGATTACCCTCGGCACAGCGATTGGGAGAGCCAAGAGCGCGATCAATGACTTCGCGTCATTTCTCGAACAGCATCTCCTGCCCCGCAGCCGCGGCGTCTACGCCGTCGGCGAAGAGCATTTCAACCTGCTGCTAAAGAAAAAACACTTTCTCGATCACGACGCCCAGAGTCTCCTCGCCCTGGGAGAAAATCTTTTCGCCAAGACTAAGCTTGAGCTGGAAACCCTCGCTGAAGAATTGGCGCCGGGCCAGAGCGTCGAAGCGGTTGCCAAGAGCATTCAGGAAAACCATCCGTCGAGCGATCAAGTCTTGTCGGTCTATGACCGAGCGATGAAAGCGGCGCGCGACTTTGTCCGGGAAAAGCGGCTGGTGACATTTCCAGCCAAAGAAGAACTCCATGTCGTCCACACGCCGGTATTCCGCCGCCACGAAATTCCGTTCGCGGCTTATCTTTCGCCGTCGCCGAAAGACCCTGACCAAGTCGGCTACTATTACGTCACGCCGGTAACCAACGACGATTTGCTGCGCGAGCACAACTTCGTCGGATTGGAGAATACCTCGGTACACGAAAGCTATCCCGGCCACCATTTACAGTTTTCCATCGCCAACGGCACGCCGGCGGCGGCAACTCTGCCGCGTCTCATGAACGAGTCTTCCGTGTTTTACGAAGGCTGGGCACTTTACTGCGAGCAGCTCATGCAGGAGCAAGGCTTCTTACAGTCCCAAGAGCACCGCTTCGTCATGCTCAAAGACCGCCTGTGGCGCGCGCTGCGAATCATCATCGACGTAAAAACCCAAACCGGCAAAATGACCTACGATGAAGCCGCCGACCGGATGGTGCGCGAGCTGCATTTTCCCCGCGAACAGGCCTGCGGCGATCTCAACTGGTACAGCCAGTCACCGTCGGTGCCGATGGGCTATGCGCTCGGCTGGTCGATCATCAACCGCCTACGCGACCAAGAACGGCAACGACTGGGCAGCAAGTTTAGCTTGTGCGAATTCCACGACAAACTCTTAAGCGCCGGCAGTATTTCTTTACCGCTGGTGGAAAAAAGACACTTCATCCGATGACCGAACACGACTTGAACGTTTTGAACGACTTTAACGGCTTAAACCAAATGCCGCGGTTTTAATTCGTTCAAAAGGTTCAAATCGTTCAAGCCGTTCAAAATGTTATGAAGACCACAAACACTCCACGAGGCCCATTATTGGGCGCTCACATGTCCATCGCCGGTGGCGTCGGCAACGCCTTTCTTGAAGGCCGGAAGGTCGACTGCGAGGCGATTCAGATTTTTACCAAGTCGTCGCGCCAGTGGGCGTCAAAACCGTTGGACAAAGACGAGATTGCCCAGTTCCACGCCAACCGCAAAGAAACCGGCATCACGTCGGTGGTCGCCCACGACTCCTATTTGCTCAATCTCGGCTCCCCCGACGCGGCATTGCGCCAGCGCTCGGTTGCCGCGTTCATCGACGAAATGGAGCGCTGCGAAGTTCTCGGCGTGTCGAATCTGATCGCTCATCCCGGCGCCCACGTCGGCGCCGGCGAGTTGGCAGGAATCAAGACCATCGCCAAATCGTTGGATGAAATCCACAAAGCTTGCCCGAAATTCATCGTCAAAGTCACACTGGAAGTCACCGCCGGCCAGGGTTCGAATCTCGGCTACCGCTTCGAGCAGATCAGCGCCATGATCGACGCGACCAAAGACTGTGATCGTCTTCGCGTCTGTTTCGACACCGAGCACGCCTTCGCCGCCGGTTACGATCTGCGAACCCAAGAAGGCTACGAAAGAACCTTCAGCGAATTCGACGAAGCCATCGGCATCAGCCTGCTGGCGGCGTTCCACCTCAACGATTCGAAAAAAGAATTTCACTCCCGGGTCGACCGCCACGAGCATATTGGCAAAGGCTTTATCGGAGTCGAAGCCTTTCGCCTGCTGATGAACGACCAACGCTTTTGGGGCCTGCCGATGTGTTTGGAGACGCCGAAGGGGCCGGATCTCAAAGAAGACCGCGAGAATCTGACGCTGCTGCGAAGTCTTATCGCAGTCTAACGAATCTTACCCTCGCTCATTCCGATGGCAAAGGGAAGGGTGAGGGTTTGAATCTAAGCCGGGATCGAGATCCCCGGAAAGAACCACTGCACAACGAGACCAATCAGGTATCCCAATCCTGTCGCACTGACGGCGATCACGAAAAATTTACCACCGGAAACCAACCACGACTGGCCGGCAAGATGACCTTTGAACGCGCCGACGACAAACAAGGTCAGCGCGCTTAAGAGCGCCGATACATAAAGCGCTGGCACACCGGCCATCGCGATATAAGGAAGGAGCGGAATGACCGCGCCGATAATGAAAGACAAACCCATCACCGACGCGGCCTTGAGCGGCTGATTGATTTCGGCGCTGCCCAGACCGAAAACTTTTTCTTGGAACGTGCGCAAAAACACGTTGCGTTCGAGCAACAACACCTTCACCATGCGATAACTTTGTTCCTTGCTCAGTCCCTCGTCACCGAGCGCTTTCAGCAGTCCCTCAGCGGCGAGATAAGGTTCGCTCGTGGCGAGCTTCTCGGCATCGGCGATCTCTTTGTCGAAAATATCTTTCTGCGCGCCGGACGAGAGATAGGATCCCGTAGCCATCGAGATCGCGCCGGAAAACATTGCGGTCAAGCCGGTCACGATCACGACGAGATTGTTTTCTGTAGCGCCCTGGATGCCGGCGAGCAGCCCGACGGTGCTGATCAAGCCGTCTTGAATGCCGAAGACGAACTCGCGGATGCGCGCGCGGCTTTCGATAACCTGCTTTTTTTGCTGGATGGTGTCGAGGGACATAGATCAATTGATAATGGGAAATGGATAATTGAAAATTGAGGAACAAGCACGGCGCTCTCGAAATCCGAAATTATCCATTATCCATTTTCCATTGTTCTAATATTTTAGCGCCAAATCTCCCGTCGCCTCGCCTGGTTTCCAATCGGACGGACAGAGCCGCTCGGTGCGCAGCGCTTTTAGAACGCGCAACGTTTCTTCCACGCTCCTGCCGACGTTGACGTGACTGACCACCTGATAGAAAATAACGCCGGCGGGATTGATGATAAAAGTCGCGCGCGACGCCACGCCTTCTTTCTCATCGAGCACACCGTAAGCACGGCTAAGTGTTTTCGCTTCGTCGCTCAGCAACGGGTATTCCAAACCACCTAACTCTTCGGCCCACGACTGGTGGCTGTCGATGGAGTCGACACTGACGCCGAGAATCGCGGCGCCTTCGGCGGCAAAATCCTTGGCCATTTTACTGAAGCCGGTGACTTCCGTCGGGCAAATGAAAGTGAAATCGGCCGGATAGAAAAACAGCACCAGCCATTTGCCCTTGTATCCGGCCAGTGAATAGTCGGCGACTTGTCCGCGCAAGATTCCTTTGACTTTAAACTCCGGCGCCAGATCGCCGATGCGTAAAAGACTCATAACAACTCCCATTGAACTTGAACCGACCCATTCTAAAGGCAACTGGAAAAAGGAAAATCCTTCGGAGACCAACCAGTTCCAGGCCCCTTGATTTTACCTTTTAACTATCGCCTGCTCGGCTCAACGTCTATTCTGCCACAGTGAATAAGCGTCCTTCTGATTCGCCGTTGCGCGCGCCGTGAACCAGCCTTCATCGGAATTGCCCGCGTTGAGCAAACCGAAAAAATACACGCGCAACATTTGATCGATCAGCTGCCCCACCGGCAGATCGCGCTTGGGTTGGTACCAGGTATAGATCCAGTTCATCATACCGAACAGCGAGAATGTCGCCAAGCGCAGATCGACACCCTTGGCGCCGTCCTGCTCTTGCAGCTCGCCGATCAGGTCCATGATCACTTTGACGTAGCGGCGCTTCAGCACGAGGATTTTGTCATCAAACTCGCGGGTTAGCGACTCATCTTCATGGGCCATCACTTTCATTTCGGGCATGTTATGAAGAAAAAAACTCAGATGATTCTCCGCAAAGGCGCGGATGCGCGCGCGCACATCCAAGTCCGGCGAGCCGCTTTGTTCCCAGCGCTGCAACAGGGTCATGAAGCAGCGTTCCTGGATCAGATAGAGCAGTTCTTCCTTGGTCGTGAAATAGTAGTACAAGCCCGACAAACTCATCTTGGTCGTGCGCGCGATGTCGCGCACCGAGGTGTGATGAAATCCCTTTTCAGCGAAAATTTTCGCCGAGGTTTTAAGAATCTGTTGCAGCTTTTCGTCGTAGTGCCGCGTTGCAGGTTCGAGACGGTTGGACATGGATGGCAGGATAGTTACAAATCGACTCCAGGGTGTCAAACGGCGGCGCGCTAAGGCGCGGCACGGCGCCAGAAAATGTGAAAACCCGCTTTGTCAGTAGCATCCACGCAGCGGCGCATTTCTTGAATCGCCCTCTACCATGGTGTATGTCTTAAAGCTCAATCACCATGGACTTTGATAACGTTATCGTCGAAAAAGACGGCGCCGTCGCCGTCGTCACGCTCAATCGCCCGCAAGCTCTCAACGCGCTTTCCTACGGTCTAGTTAAAGACCTGTCGCTGGCCATGCAGGAACTCGATCACGACGTAGAAGTGCGCGTGATCATCGTCACTGGCGGAGAAAAAGTCTTCGCCGCCGGCGCCGATATCAAAGAAATGGCCGAGCGCGGTCCGTTCGACGAACGCATTCAAGAGCGGCTCGCCTATCGCGACCAGATTAACCAGATATCGAAACCGGTGATCGCGGCGGTGAACGGCTTCGCTCTAGGCGGCGGTTGTGAGCTCGCCATGAGCTGTGACATCATCGTCGCGGCCGAATCGGCGCGCTTCGGCCAGCCAGAAGTGAATTTAGGAATCCTCCCCGGCAGCGGCGGCACCCAACGCTTGACTCACGTCCTGGGTAAATATCGCGCCATGGAATTGGTCCTGACCGGTGACATGCTCAACGCCGCCGATGCCGAACGCCTCGGCTTGGTCAATCGCGTCGTGCCCGGCGAGCTTTGTCTCGAAGAAGCGAAAAACATCGCCAAGAAAATCGCCGCCAAACCACAGCTGGCGATCAAAGCGGCCAAAGAAGCGGTGCTCAAAGCGGCCAACAGCGCGCTTGACGAAGGCTTGGAGTTTGAACGCAAATCGTTTTATCTGCTGTTCGCCTCAGAAGATCGCACTGAAGGCATGAAAGCCTTTCTCGAAAAGCGCAAACCGGAATTCAAAGGCAAGTAGCGAGACAAACCGTGGCCTACGAAACCATAATCTACGAAAAACGAAAGGGCGTGGCTGCAATCACGCTCAACCGGCCGCAGTCGCTAAATGCCTTTATCCCGCAGATGAACAAGGAAGTGCTCGAAGCCTTGCGCGACGGCGAACGCGACCAAGAAGTACGCTGCGTTATGATCACCGGCGCCGGCCGGGCGTTTTGCGCCGGGCAGGATTTGAAAGGCCGCACGCCGGAGCAGAAAGGCTCGTTGGGCGCCTCGCTACGGGAAAAGTACAATCCGATGATCCGGCAGATTCGCGCCATGGAGAAAATCGTCATCGCCGCGGTCAATGGCGTTGCCGCCGGCGCCGGCTGCAACTTTGCCCTCGCTTGCGATTTGCGCCTAGCGTCGGATGAAGCCAAATTCATTCAGTCCTTCGTACGCGTCGGCCTAGCGCCGGATTCCGGCGGCAGCTTTATTCTCCCCCGGCTCGTCGGCCTGAGCAAAGCGATGGAGCTCTTGCTGCTCGGCGATACCGTCGATGCCAACGAAGCGCAGCGCATCGGTTTAGTGGCGCGGGTTTTCCCGGCGGCGGAATTCGCCGCGTCGGCGCGCGCCATCGCCGAACAAGTCGCCCGCGCGCCGCGCGGCATCGGCTTGATCAAGCGCGCCGTCAATCATGCGAATTTGCCCAATGTCGAATCGGACTTGGAATACGAAGCGCACTTGCAAGAGATCGCCGGCCGGAGCGCCGACTACGACGAAGGCGTGAAAGCGTTTCTGGAAAAACGCGCGCCGGTATTTACCGGGAAATAAAATTTGTTTTGGGTTGCTAGTTCCGAGTTAGAACGCGAAACTCGAAACAGCAAAAAACCATGGCCAACAAAGCAGAAAAAATCGCCGTCCTCGGCGCCGGCACCATGGGCGCGGGGATCGCTCAGGTGGCGGCGCAGGCGGGCTTCGAAACGCTTATCTATGACGTCAAGCAGGAGTTTATTGACACCGGTTTGGGACGGGTGAAAAGTTTTCTCGAAGGCAGCCGTCTGCGCGGCAAGCTAAGCGCCGAGCAAGAGCAAGAGATTCTCGGCCGTTTGCGCGCCAGCATCCGTCTCGAAGACACCCACGGCAGCGCATTGGTCATCGAAGCCGCGCCGGAAAAGCTTGAGCTCAAGCGCGATATTTTCAAGCAACTCGACGCCATTTGCGCACCAGAAACACTGCTCGCAACCAATACCTCGTCATTCAACGTCACCGCCATCGCCGCCAGCGCCGTTCATCAAGAACGCGTGCTGGGACTGCATTTTTTCAATCCGCCGCCGCTCATGGCCTTGGTCGAAGTGATTCAAGGCGACCGCACCAGCGCGGCGACGATGGAGAAAGCCACGGCGCTGATGAAGGCGATGGGCAAAACGCCGGCGCGCGCCAAAGATACGCCGGGGTTCATCGTCAATCGCGTTGCCCGGCCGTTTTACAACGAAGGCTTGCGCGTCCTCGGCGACGGCGATGCTTCGGTGGAAACCATCGACCGCATCATGAAGGAGGCCGGTAACTTCCGCATGGGGCCGTTTGAGCTCATGGACTTGATCGGCAACGACATCAACTTCGCCGCCACCGAGTCGCTCTACCGCTCTTTTTTTGAAGATCCCCGATTTCGTCCGAGCCCGATCCAACAACGCATGGTCGCCGGCGGCAATCTTGGGCGTAAAACCGGACGGGGTTTTTACAGCTATGACAAAAAGTAGCGTTGCGATTATCGGCAAAAACCGCCTCGCCGAAGAGCTGCGCGCCTTAGGACAAGCGCAAGGCTTGGAGACATCACAACTCAACGATGCCACGGCGGTGTCGGCGACGACCAACTTTGTCATCGATACGGAAAGCGGCGCCGAAGATAAAAAGCGCGCCGTGTTGCAACGTCTCGACGCTTCGTTGCCGCCGGCGTCCGTCATCGTCAGCACTTGCCTGCGCTTCACCGTGACGCAGATGTCTGCGTGGATCAAAAAACCGGAACGGCTTGCCGGCTTCGCGACATTTTATCCGCTCAAGGATCGAAAATTGATCGAATTGGCCGGCGGCCTTAGAACCAGCGAGCCGTCTCTGGTGCAGGCAGAGCAGCTATTCAAATCCCTCGGCAAAGACACCGTTCGGGTCAAAGACGCGCCGGGCCTGACTTTTCCGCGCATTTTGAGTTTGATCATCAACGAAGCCGCGCGCAGTCTCGAAGAGGGCGTCGCCAGCGCGGATGAGATCGACGTGGCCATGCGCTTGGGCGTCAATTATCCCCAAGGGCCGCTCAAGTGGGCCGATCAAATCGGCGTGGACGAGGTGCTCGCCGTGCTCGAAGGCTTGCAGCGCGAGACCGGCGATGACCGCTATCGCCCGGCGCCGCTGTTGAAAAAATTGGTTATCGCCGGATTCCTCGGCGAGAGTAGCGGCCGAGGATTTTACCGTTATCAAGAAGGTCAGGTGAAATCATGAGAGAAGCAGTCATCGTCGAAGCCGTGCGCACGCCCATGGGCCGGCATAGTGGCATCTTCAAAGACGTTCGCACCGACGACCTCGCGGCTTATATCATCGCGAAATTGGTCGCCAAGACCGGCATCAATAAAGACGAGATCGAAGACGTCTATTTCGGCTGCACCAATCAAGCCGGCGAAGACTCGCGCAACGTCGCGCGCAACGCCTCGCTGCTAGCGGGACTTCCCTACACGATACCCGGCGCCACGATAAACCGGCTATGCGGCTCCGGCCTCGAAGCGATCAATCAAGCGGGACGCGCCGTCGAGACCGATCATGGCGACCTGTTCGTTGCCGGCGGAGTCGAGAGCATGACGCGCGGCCCCTGGGTGATGGCGAAGCCGGCCAATGCCTTTCAGCGCGGCGATGTGCAAATGTACGACAGCTCCCTGGGCTGGCGCTTTCCCAACAAGCGCATGGGCGAGCTTTACTCCCTCATCAACAACGGTGAGACCGCCGAGAACGTCGCGGAAAAATATCAGATCAACCGCGAAGACCAAGACAAGCTGGCGCTCTCCAGCCACCAGAAAGCGCTCAAGGCGCAGCAAGACGGCCGGCTCAAAGACGAAATCATGCCCTTTGAAACAGTCCAGCGCGGCAAGACCGTCGTCCACGACAAAGACGAAGGACCGCGCGCCGATACCACCTTGGAGATTCTGGCCGGCTTGCAAGCGAGCTTCAAAAAGGGCGGCAGCGTCACCGCGGGCAATTCCTCGCCACTCTCCGACGGCGCCGCGGCGCTGCTGATCACGACGCCTGAGAAAGCCGAGCAGCTCAAGCTCAAGCCGTTGGCGCGCATCGTCGCCTCGGCCGCCGCCGGCGTCCATCCCAACTACATGGGCATCGGGCCGATCCCGGCGGCGCAGAAGGCCATGAAGCGCGCCGGCCTGACCATCGACCAAATTGATTTGGTGGAGTTGAACGAAGCGTTCGCGTCCCAGGTGCTCGCCTGCGCCCGGGAGCTGGGCATCGACTTGAATAAGCTCAACGTCAACGGCGGCGCCATCGCGCTTGGCCATCCGCTCGGCTGCAGCGGCGCGCGCATCGTGACGACGCTCATTCATGAAATGAAAAAACGCGGCAGCCGTTACGGCCTAGCGACCATGTGCATCGGCGTCGGCCAAGGCATCGCCACCGTCGTCGAGCGCGTGAACTAAAGCGCGGCATCACGGCGAAATAAATTATCCGGCGTTCGCTGCAACAGTTGCGACGGCATGATATCAATTGACCTTGGCCGCCATTCGCATTTTCCAGCCAATCATCATCGGCAGAGTTTCTAGAATCACTTTTGGCGCGCCCTCGCAGGTGCGATGAAAAGCCCGCGCAACATTCTGTTAGTCATGCTCGCCGTCAGCGCCGTCGTGGCCGCGAGTCTGGCGTACTCTTTCAACCTGATAGCCGGCCGCAATCGCGAGCTGGTGCAGCAGGAATTGCAAAAATTTCTCGGCAATGAGATCAGCTTTGCCAGCCTCGAAGTCAATCTGCTCGGCACCCTGGGGTTTTCCGCCAAGGAATTTCGCATCGCCGACGATGCCCGTTTCGCCGCGACTCCGGCCGTGCGCGCCAAGGAATTGATCCTCGGCGTGAGTTTGTGGGAACTCGTGTTTGGCCGCGTCGTCATCGATTCGCTGACGTTCAAGGAGCCTGAACTGCAAATCATCAGCGACGAGATCGGCTTGCTCAACCTCACCGAGCTAATCAGTAAACTGCAAGAATCGACAAAGTCTACTAAGTCATCTTCTAGCGCGAGCAGGCACGGACGTGGTTCGGTTCGTATCGCCGTCAGTGAATTTCGCATTCAGGACGGCCGGATCGAGTATCTCGACCGCTCCATCAAAGTGCCCGCCGAGCTGCGCTTAAAAAATATCTCATTGAAGGTCAGCGGCTTCGATCCGACGGCCAAAATGCGAATCCGCTTGACCGCGGCGTTAACCGAAGGAGCGGGACAAGACATGCGGATCGACGGCGAGCTGAGTCCCGGGCCGCCAAACGGTTCTTGGCAGCAACGCGGCCTCGACGTGTCGATGCGGTTCGACTCACTTCATGTGCCGCTCGTTGCTCGCGCCATCGCCGATCTGCGCGATAAAATTCCTCGTGAACTCGACGTCACCGGGCCCATGTCGCTGCAAGCCAGACTGTCCGGCACCTTGGCGCGCCCACGCATCGACGATCTGACGCTTAAGGCGCCGCTGTTCGGGTCGTCCGATTACAACGCCGTGGTCACTGGCAAGATCGAGTTTACCGAGCGGCGCAATTGGGAAGACGCTTACGTGCAAGGCAAGCTGACGTTGGAATCACTGCCCATCGCTCGCTTGCGTAATCTCGGCATATTTCGTGAAAACCTGTCGCCGAACATCGCCCTTGACGGCGCCATCAGCGCTTACAGCCGTTTCGAAGGCACATGGAGCACTCTACGCATGGGCGCGCTGGTTCGCGCCGACAAAAGCGAGCTTAGCTTCAATGACTGGCTGCGCAAGCCTCTCGATCGGCCCTTGGATATCCGCGCGCAGATTTCACGGCAGAAGCAAAAATATTTATTTCATGAGTCGATGATGGTCAGCGGGCCGACCCAGATCGTTTTCAGCGGCAGCGCCACGGTCGGCGAGGAAGCCCGGCTCCAACTCAATCTCGCCAGCCCTCAAGGCACCGTAGCGGGTTGGAGTAGGATTTTCACACCTGCCGCTTACGCCGGCGTCGGCGGTGCGATTGATGTGAATATTACCATCGACCGGCGATCCCTGCCGGGCGCGGACGATTGGAGCATTCGCGGCCAACTCAAGCTCACCGACGGTACGTTCAATCATCGCCAGAACGGCCACAAGATCGACACCGTTAACGGTACGATTGTCTTTGCCGGCCGACAAGCGAGGTTTGAAAACGTAAACTTTCGTCTCGGCGCTTCGAAGTTTGCTTTCGACGGCGTCGCGGCCAATCTGCTCGAACCTAACGTCTCCTACCGGCTTCAGTCCGTTCAGCTCAATCTCGCCGACCTACCGACGCTCGACAGGGCGCCAAAAGTTCGTCTCGACAACGCCGGCGCCAAGGGTGAGATTCGCTATGAAAAAAACCTGTTCGTGCTCAAGGGTAAGCTCACGGCGAGCGACGGCAAGCTGCAAGATTTCGACTTTCGCGACTTGCGCGCGGATGTCGTTTATTCGGCAGCTGGCTTAGACTTCAATAATTTATCGCTGCGAGTCTTCGGCGGTATCGTTCGCGCTGACGGTTATCTAAGCGGTGGTACTAACCCCGGACGGGTTGAAGTGACGGCACAAAGTGATGACCTCGATCTGCGTTCCCTCGCGGCGCAGCGTTTGTCGCTACTCCCCAACAAATTCATCGGACAACTCAGCGGTCACGCCCGCCTCGCCGTTGAAGCGAAAGCCGGCGGCAATATCGGCAGGGCGATTATCGGCTCCGGCGCAGCCGAGGTCCGAGCGGGAGCGATTAAGGATTTCAATCTAGTCAGCCAACTGTTGCTGCGCGGCAGTGGCACGACCGTTTCCACCGAAACGACCGCCCGGCTGCCGCCTGGTTTTGCAAGATTGGTAAGCCAACCCGACACCTCATTCGACTCCTTGAAGGCCGATTTCACCATCGAGCCTGCGCGTATTCGGAGCGAGAATCTTGTCATCGTCACTCCCGAATACACAGTCACCGGGGCCGGCTGGATCGGATTCGACCGCACGACGAAATGGAACGGTTTGATCTCGCTCTCGCCAAAGGTCACCCAAGAAGTACAACGCGATTATCGTCTGCTCCGCTACCTGCTCGACCGGCGCGGCCGCATGGCAATCACCTTTCGCGCCGACGGCACGATTCCCGACGTGAGAATCAGACTCGACAACCGCGCTCTCGCCCAAGCTTTGCGCGGCGACCGCGGTGAATCGGAAACCCGCTCCGACCCAGAACCTCGCGACGGCAAAGCGTGGCTCCCCGACGCCCTCGATCGTTTTCTCAATCGATAAAGAATCACCATGATGGACCTGCAGGACATCTACTTAGAAATTCCACCGGAGCACATCGCTTACATCAAATTCATCTTCGAGTCCTATGAAGAGGTCGGCATCATTCGCACCGTCGAACGCAAGAAAGCCATTATCGTTTTGCTCGCCATGCGCGACTTTCTCGACGCCGCGCGTGGGATTCTCGAATCGCTCAAGCGAGACATTCCATTCGCCGAAATTCCCCGGCCCGCCGACATGACCGACGATTGGTTCATGGCCGAGTTGGCCAAAGAATCGTCGCGAGCGCAAACCTAGGCCGGATTATTCCGACTATGAAGGCAACGAATGATACTGATTCGATCGGGGTGCGACCCTGGAGAAACGAAGGCACCTGCGCCGATATTTTGTCTTGCATTCGCCCCTTGGCACGATGGTTGACCTTCTCGTTACTGCGCTCATAAGCAACTCTTCCCGATTGAATCTTCAAGGCACAACTGATTTACCTTCGTTCCGGAAGGGTTGCACCTCGATCGCAATTTCCCGCGAATGGTCCAGGCTAGCGTCTTCCGATCGTTGCCATTTCGAGGGGCAGCCGAGAACTCTTGCGCCGAACAACGCAGTGTCCCTCGATTGAAAACTTGGCGATTCCGGTAGAAGCTTACGTCACGCCTATGAGTCGACAAACTTTGAACGATGCCCAGCGGAAAATTCTTGAGATCTTCGCCAAGAAACCACGCGAACGATTGACGCCGCCGGAAATTCAGCGCCGCGCCGGATTTGGCCGCGATGCGCTTCAAACCGTCATCGACGCGCTGCGCGCACTTTGCCGCGACGGCCAGCTGGTCCGGTTGAAAAAAAATCATTATGCCCTGCCCGACCGGCAAAATCTCATCCGCGGCCGGGTCCAAGCACATCCAGACGGCTTTGGATTTCTAATTCCGGAAGACAAAGACACTGAAGATGTCTATTTGAACCGCCGCGAAATGCGCCGCGTCATGCACGGCGACCAAGTGATGGTGCGAATCGACCGCAAACAACGCGGCGGCAGCGAAGCGCATGTGCTGCAAGTCATCGAGCACGCGCAAAAACATCTGCTTGGAACCTATGATGAAATCGACGGCAACGCCTATCTCGTGCCGATGGACGCGCGGATCGCGGCTATTCCGCTGCAGCGCGGCGCGGATAAACTTGAAAAAGGCAAAGTGATCGCCGCCGAGATCAACCGTTTCGGCACCGCCATGTCACCGCCGCAGGCGACGGTGGTCAATGTCATGGGCGATCCCGACGACCCGGCCGTGCAAGCACAGTCGATCCTATTTCGTTTTGGTCTTTCCACCAGCTTTCCCGCCGAAGTCCATTGCGAGGTGGCGCAGGCGTCCTATGAAATCAGCGCCGCGGAAATCGCCGCACGCGAAGATTTGCGCGATTTACCCATCGTCACCATCGACGGCGAGAACGCGCGGGACTTCGACGACGCGGTGTACGTGCGCAGAACCGAGCGCGGCTATGAACTGATTGTTTCCATCGCCGACGTCGCCTACTACGTCCGCCCCGAAACCGCCCTCGATCAGGAAGCCTACGCGCGCGCCACCAGCGTTTATTTCCCCGACCGCGCGATCCCCATGCTGCCCGAGGCGCTGTCCAATGGCATTTGCAGTTTGAATCCCAACGAAGACCGGCTCACGAAATCGGCCGCCATCGAATTCAACGCCAAAGGTGAAGTCGTCGGCAGCCGCTTTTTCAATTCGGTTATCCGCAGCCACGAGCGCATGACCTACACCAACGTGCGGCGCATCTTGGTCGACAAGGACGAGGAGTGTCTGGAGCGCTATCGAAATCTCGTCGCTGCATTCAGGCTGATGGAAGAGCTGGCATTGTTGATTTTCAACAACCGCAAGGCCAGAGGCAATCTCGACTTCGATCTGCCGGAAGCGGAAATAATTCTCGATCTCCAAGGCATGCCGGAAAATATCGTCCGGGCCGAACGCAATATCGCCCATCGAATCATTGAGGAATTCATGATCGCTGCCAACGAAGCGGTCGCGCGCCATCTGACGGAAAAAAAATGGCCGACGATCTACCGGGTTCACGAAGGGCCGGACCAAGACGCGCTGGAAGCCCTGGCGCCGTTCCTACTTTCACTCGGCTACCGGCTGCCGCAAAAGAAAGACAACATCGCGCCGCTGGAAATACAAAAACTATTGGAGTCGGCGCGCGGCCAAGCGGAAGAGCGGGTGGTCAACCGCGTGCTACTGCGCTCGATGAAGCAAGCGGTCTATCAGCCGGAAAACATCGGCCACTTTGGTCTGGCGTCGACCTGCTATACCCACTTCACCTCGCCGATCCGCCGCTACCCGGATTTAATCGTCCATCGCATGCTCGACCGAGCACTGCGCAGCGAAAAACTCAAGCCCAACGAGCGCGAAGACCTCCTTCGCGGGTTGCAAGAATCCGGCAAGCACACTTCAGAACGAGAACGCCACGCCATGGATGCCGAGCGCGAGATGGTCGCGCTCAAAAAAGCCCAATTCATGATGAACAAGATCGGCGATGAATTCCCCGGCTTTATCAACAGCCTCGCCAACTTCGGCTTCTTCGTCGAGCTCGATGATTTTTTTATCGAAGGCTTGGTAAAACTCGCCACGCTCACCGACGACGATTATGACTACTACGAAAAAGAATACGTCATCAAAGGCCGCCGCCACGGCAAGAAATTTCGTCTCGGCGACAACGTGCGCGTAAAAGTCGCGCGCATCAATGCGTTTCGCAGCGAGATCGATTTTGAATTGATCGAACCGTAGCAGGTTTCACGGTTGAGGCGAGAAAGAGATTCCTACACTTGATTAGCATGACAATTAACCCGCAAAACCCCGGAGCGACACATGGAAATCAAACAATCGCGGGTCATTGCCATCCTGCCATTAATCTCAGCAAATCGCAGACGCGGTTAGAGTAACCCCATTCGTTGTCGTACCAACTGAGACACTTGAGATACTTACCACCGGTAACCGTGGTAAATCCCGCGTCGAAAATGGAGGAATGGGCGTTTCCTATAATATCCGAGGACACCACGGGGGCGTCCACGAATTGCAGAATGCCTTTCATGCGCTTGGATTCGGCGGCCGCGCGGATCTCGGCATGCACAGTGTCAGCGGTCACGCTTTTCTCGAGTTCGACGAATAGGTCGACGACCGAACCGTCGGGCACCGGCACGCGCGCGGCGATGCCGTCCAGCCGGCCTTTCAATTGCGGCAATACCATGCCGACCGCTTTGGCGGCGCCGGTCGAAGTCGGAATGATATTTTCCGCCGCGGCGCGGCTACGCCGCCAGTCCGAGTGCGGCACGTCGGCAAGACGCTGGTCGTTGGTGTAGGCGTGCACCGTGTTGATGACGCCCTCGACGATGCCAAAAGAGTTGTGCAAGACCTTCGCCAATGGCGCTAGACAGTTGGTGGTGCAGCTGGCGTTGGAAATGATCCGATGTTCGGGATTGAGCCCGTCATCGTTGACGCCGAGGACGACCGTGTAGTCGATGGCGTCTTTGGCTGGCACCGTGAGCACAACCCGCTTGGCGCCAGCGCGCAGGTGCTGGGTCAATTGCTCCTTGGCGGTGAAAATCCCGGTCGACTCGATTACCACATCGATGTCTAGATCTTTCCACGGCAGTTTTAGCGGATCCCTTTCACACACCATCCGCGTTCGGCCATTAGGGGTGACCAAATCATCGCCTTCGAGCCGCAGGGTGCCGTCGAACGGACCCATGACGGTATCGTAATGGAGTAAGTAGCGCAGCGCTTCATTGTCAAAGAGATCGTTAATCGCGACCACCTCGACGTCTCCACGCTTGTCGAGAATACGAAATACCGTGCGGCCGATGCGGCCAAATCCGTTAATGGCAACTCTCATTGGACACCTCCATCGCCATCGAGCTGACCGTAGCGCCGAACCACGTCGAGCACGCGGCACGCATGACCCAAACTCTCGTACCAGGCCAAGACCTTGACGATGTTTTTTCCTGCTTTGAGGGTCGCTTGCGCATCAAACAGCAACGATTGCCGACAGCCAATGACATCGGAAGAAACGATGGGATCATCGGTGATACCGATGAGCACCGGATGAGCGTTAGCCGCGGCGCGCATAGCGTCGTTCACCTGCGCGACGGTCACGCCGCTGTCGTGCATCACGCAGGTCAGATCCAACAACGATCCTCGTTGCACCGGCACGTTGAGGGCGTAGCCGCTCAACTTTCCGGCGAATTTTGGCAATATCAATTCGACCCAATGCGCCGACTCATTACTGTTGGGGATAATGTTCTGGGCGGCGGACCGGCTCCGACGAAAATCCTCGTGGGCATAATCTTGCAAAGATTGATCGCTGCTGTAGGCATGGACTGTGGTCAGCGACGCGTAGTCGACTCCCAGCGCCGCGTCGAGAAAATACAAAATCAGCGCAAGCGCGTTGGTGGTTGCCGAACCTGCCGAAATCAATCTGTCGCCACGGACCGCGCTGGCTTCGTTGATGCCGGGAACCAGCACACGATCGATGGGCTCTGCTGGAAGCGATGCGAGAATCACCCGGCCTGCGCCGGTTTGCAGGTGGGTTTCCAGATATTCACGGCGGCGATATCGGCCGGTGGCATCGATCACGCAATCGACCCCGAAAACGTCCCACGGAACGTCCCCGGGTTTGGCAATCTGCAACATCCTGGTGCGAAACTTGTCATTGACCAGATAATTGTCCTGGAGTTCGCATTGTGGTGCGTCGGCACTGTCGCTCTTGAGGAGATAGTGGAGAATTTCCGGCTTGCCGATGTCGGCAACCGCGACGATCTCGATATCGTCGCTTTCTGCCGCAAGCTGATAAAGGTGTCGGCCGATCTGGCCTAACCCCATGAGTCCGACTTGGATCTTTCCGTCACGCATAGATTCCTCCCTGCGTTTCACGGCCTAAGCACTATACTGGCTTAAAACTATGTTACACCGACAGTTCTGAAGAATCGAATATTTTAAAAATATTTAACAAATAATCCTCCTCTGCGAATCTTAACTCTACGGCTGGCTATTTAATTGGTCGACGCGTCAGTTCGACCGACTACTGCAACGTGCCGCGGCAAATTAAAGGGCCACCACGACAACAGCTTTAGTCTCGGCGATAAGTACGGCTGAAAGTCGCGCAGATAAATTCGTGTCAAGGTGATCGAATGGGTTCAGACAGGGAAAACCTGACCTTCGAGTCATCGTTTAGCTGCGCCGCCATGCTCTTAACGGGATTTGAACCACGGAGGTGCGAATCTATAACGATCTAATCCACTGCGGATAACTCTGCTCACACCATGCTTCGCCCAGGATTGGTGCGTTCCCTAAATTAGTCGTCATTGCGGCCAGGGTTCTTCGGATCCCATTCTCCAAACGGGAGTGAACCGGAGTAGTTTGCTCAAATGCGGAAGCCTCTAGGCCAAATGTCCACCACTTCGCGACCAAGCCAGGTACCTCTACGAAGGTCCATTCCACATTGCATCCGAAATTGGGCGGAGACTCCTGTGCGGGATCTTCTCCGAACGAGCCCGCCCCAAGTTTGACCTCCGTCGCAACAGATGTTGCGGTGTCGAACATCCGGAGCCATCGTGTCTTCAGCGTCGTACGCCTGGCTGTCACACCAACCGGTAGCGTCAGAATATTCGATGTCACCTTGGACCAGAGTTGAACCGTCGCGTTTCGGGTTCCGAACTCAACGGAAAAAAATCCTGGTTCGACCAACGCTTTCACCTCGAGTCCCGACTTGCCCTCGCGTTTCTTCACTCCAAGCTCGTCGGTGGAGGGATCGACTGCATACACGTCCTCGCGCGGCTTCTTGCCGCCCCCTGGCAACAAGGTTCCTGATTTGAACCACCGATCGAACGCGTCCACATCGTTCACATTCGTCGCATTCAAAAACCAACGCAATTCCGCAGATACTTGAGGCATGTGATTCCCTCCTTGTCGCATCAAATCGAATTTCCATAGTACCAGCGGAGTATACGCCGGGCTAAACGCGAGGGTCCAGTATTGGACCGATGCCGTGGCGATCCTACTTCCGCGAAATGGGTTTGCCCAACGTTCGCAATGGTCGGCCTTTTAGAACGGGCGCGAGGCCGCTGAATAGCGGCATGTTGCTGTCGGAAAAATCACTCCTAATCGGGACTTTTAATTCCGCTTGTGTGATAGCGAAAATCCTGCGTGAACTTCAAATTCGCGACTAGTCATTAGTGTTTTTCTTTGTCGCCCACTGGCACTCGGGTTGCTACTCTCTTTTACATCAATTCACCTGAAAGGAAGGTTATAGCCAATGGCAGAACTGAATTGCGCACACGATGATTGTGATTGCATCATCCAAGAGGGCAAGGGTTTTGACAAAGAGGGCGAAATCTTTTGCAGCTCTTTTTGCGCCAATGTTGGACCCGTCGGTAGCGCGGAAGAATGTCAATGCGGCCATGCAGAGTGCGCATGATAGCGAACTCTCATGCTCTCACTAGCATGTTCAATGGTCAATCTTCTCACGACCTGCCGGAAAGGTGCGTTGGTGAGCTCATAAAAAATCGCACGGATCGAAGCCGACGCTTTGTCCCCGACGTCAAACAATCCAAGCCGCACCCGGATATTTTCGAACCTGCGCTCAGTAAGCTTGGCGAGAACGCTCTCGATAAAATCGTTATAGTCGGCGACATGCCGTATGACGCCGAAGCCGCCACCTGCTGTTTTTCAGTTTCCGGTTTTTTCCTGTTTCTGCGAAACGGTTGGCCACCGAAAACCAGAGCAAGGGCGCACAAGTCGCAAGCATCAGCGTACGCGCCGGCAATTTCATTTTCTCCGCGAGCACATCAAAGGAACATCTGATGACCATACTAAAAGCCGCTGAAACTAGATCCAGCCAAATAACTCGGCGGTTACCCGTTGGCGCTGAACTCATCCGTGCGGGGGGAGTTCACTTCCGCGTCTGGGCGCCGCACCGGAAGCGGGTGGAGGTCGTGCTCGATGGCGGAATGGCAACTGCCAGCCTTGGCAAAGATTCGCTGATTCACGAACTGGAACAAGAGAGTACGGGCTACTATTCTGGGCTTGTACCGGATGCGACGGCAGGCACGCTTTATCGATACCGACTCGACGGTGCCAAGGCGTACCCTGACCCGGCCTCGCGCTTCCAACCCGAGGGTCCGCACGGTCCCTCGCAGGTTGTGGATGCGGAGGCATTTCGCTGGACTGACGATGCGTGGCGCGGAGTCGGCCTTGAAGGGCAAGTCATTTATGAAATGCATATCGGGACGTTTACCCGCGAGGGGAGCTGGGATGCCGCCGCCCGAGAGCTGGGCGAACTCGCCGCCGCCGGAATCACCCTGCTGGAGATAATGCCCGTGGCAGATTTTTCCGGCCAATTCGGTTGGGGATACGATGGCGTGGACCTCTTTGCGCCCACCCGCCTCTATGGCACCCCGGATGATTTTCGTCGCTTCGTCGACCGGGCACACGCGGCCGGACTTGGAGTGATTCTGGACGTTGTCTATAACCACGTAGGTCCCGACGCGGCTTACCTAAAGGAATTTTCAGGATATTACTTCACCCACCGCTACGAAAACGAATGGGGTGAGCCGATCAATTTCGACGGCGAGCATTGCGCACCGGTGCGGGAGTTCTTCATCGCGAACGCCGGCTACTGGGTCGATGAGTTCCACATCGATGGCCTTCGCCTGGATGCAACCCAGCAGATCTTCGACGCCTCCCCAGTGCATGTTCTGAAGGAGATCACCGGGCGCGTGCGCGAGGCAGCGCGCGGACGCGATACCGTCGTCATCGCGGAAAATGAGCTTCAGGACGTCAAACTCGTCCGTTCAGTCGACAAGGACGGCTATGGTATGGATGCGCTCTGGAACGACGACTTCCATCATACTGCCGGTGTAGCGCTAACCGGGCGAAACGAGGCTTATTACACCGACTACTTGGGTACGCCCCAAGAATTCGTCTCCGCGGTGAAGTGGGGCTACCTTTATCAGGGACAGCGGTACCAATGGCAAAACCAACGGCGTGGCACCCCAACGTTCGGGCTTCCGCACACCGCCTTCGTCAATTACATCCAGAACCACGATCAGATCGCCAACTCCGCCGCCGGCACGCGCATTCATCTGCTCACCAGTCCGGGACGGTACCGGGCGATTACGGCGTTGCTATTGCTTGCACCTGAAACACCTATGCTCTTCATGGGACAGGAGTTCGCCGCCTCAAGCCCGTTCCTATTTTTTGCGGACCATAAACAGGATCTCGCCGTCAAAGTGCGAAAGGGACGGGCCGAGTTTGTCAGACAGTTCCGAAGTCTAGCTACCGCCGAGGTGCAGCAACTGCTCCCCGATCCACACGATCGCAAAATCTTCGAACTCTGCAAGCTCGATCTTAGCGAACGGCAGAGCCATGGCCAGGTATACGCGCTACATCGGGACCTTTTGCGGCTACGCCGGGATGACGACGTATTTCGCCATCATCACGCCGGGTCAGTGGATGGCGCGGTGCTTGGTCCGGAAGCATTCGTCCTGCGCTTTTTCACCGCCAGTGGAAACGACCGAATCCTGATCGTAAACTTGGGCCGTGACCTGCATCGCTCTCCGGCGCCCGAGCCGCTGCTTGCCCCGCCGGAGGGAAGGCGATGGGAGACGCTGTGGTCGAGCGAGCACCCGAGTTATGGCGGGACCGGCACTCCGCCGTTGGAGACGGACGAGGGATGGCGAATTCCGGGTCATGCTGCATGCGCGCTCTTGCCGGCACCGGCTGAGGGTGCGTGACGTTAGATCTCAGTAACGGGAAAATTTCTGGGATGAAAGATCGCGCAATCGAGCCGACGAGCCACTCCGAGCGTGATGTTGGACTCACACCGACCTACACCTGGTGGCAGCGCGGGGCAATCTACGAGGTGTACGCGCGTTCCTTCATGGACAGCAACGGCGATGGCGTCGGCGACCTTCCTGGCATTACCTCGCGGCTCGATTACCTGCGCTGGCTTGGCGTGGAAGCGATCTGGATCTCGCCGATCTATCCCTCGCCGATGAAGGACTTCGGTTACGACGTCTCGGACTACACCGGTATCCACTCGCTATTCGGCAACCTCGGTGATTTTGATGACCTGCTCCGTGAGGCGCACGCGCGAAAGCTCAAAGTGATCCTCGACTTTGTACCCAATCATAGTTCTAATCAGCACCCCTGGTTTCTCGAATCGAAATCATCGCGCCATAACCCGAAACGCGACTGGTACCTATGGTACGATCCCGCTCCGGATGGTCGCCCGCCCAATAATTGGCTCTCCGCCTTCGGCGGAAGTGCTTGGGAGCATCACGAACCCACCGGACAATATTACTATCACGCGTTTCTTCCGGAGCAGCCGGACCTCAACTGGCGTAATCCCCAAGTGTTGATCGCCATGCTCGACGTGCTCCGCTTCTGGCTGGAACGCGGTGTGGACGGCTTTCGAGTCGATGTGCTCTGGCACATTATAAAAGACGAGCGTTTCCGCGATAACCCTTCCAACCCAAGCTGGCACGAAGGGATGGACCCGTACGAGGCATTGATCCCAATCCAAACCACCGATCAGCCAGAGGTGCACAGCATTATTGCCCGGATGCGCCAGCTCTTCGACGAATACCAGGAGCGCGTGCTCATCGGCGAGATCTATCTCCCGGTGGAGCGATTGGTTCAATACTATGGTACCGATCTCACCGGCACGCACCTACCTTTCAACTTCCAGCTCATCTTTGCCAAATGGGATGCGCGTCATCTCGCGCGGCTCATCACGGAATACGAAACGGCACTGCCCAAGGGTGCATGGCCCAATTGGGTTCTGGGAAACCACGATCAGCATCGGATCGCCTCGCGTGTGGGTCCAGCGCAGGCGAGAGTCGCCGCAATGCTCCTACTTACACTGCGCGGCACGCCAACGATCTACTACGGCGACGAGATCGGTATGCACGATGTAGCGATCCCGCCGGAGCGGGTACAGGATCCCTTCGAGAAGAACGTACCCGGGAAGGGACTGGGCCGAGATCCAGAACGGACGCCCATGCAGTGGAGTTCTGAGGAAAATTCGGGGTTCACCGCAGGAAAGCCATGGCTCCCAATCGCCGAGGACTTCCATGAGGTGAACGTCGACACCGAACGCAACGATCCGCGCTCCATCCTAACCCTCTATCGTCGCCTCATTGAGCTGCGTCGCGGAGAACCCGCGCTGGAGGTGGGCGGCTTCGAGCCACTGGAAGCCGAGGGCGACATGCTCGCCTACATTCGGCGCACGTCGACGGATGAGAGGGAATTTCTGATCGCTCTCAACCTCGGTTCCCAACCGCAGGTGCTCCGTCGCTACACGGATACTTCCGAGGGAACGATTGAATTATCAACGCACCTGGATCGCTCCGGCGAACGTGTTCAAGGCGATTTCCAACTGCGCCCGGACGAGGGTTTGCTGATTCGGCTTGATTAGAATAGTCCAAGAAAATTCCGGCTCCACTATTTCCCCGGCTTCCATCCTGCGGCGTCGAGCTCGGTATTGACCTTGCGCGCTATGGAATAGTTGTAAATCCGCTCCACTGTCGGCTGCTCTTTTGGGTTCAAAACTTTGAGCGCTTGGTCGAGATACTTTTTCTGCAGGTCCACGCTCACGGTGCCGTCGGCGGTCATGATCGGGCGCACTTGCTCGTAGTATTGTCCGGCGAGGTCTTCCTTGATCTTCATGTAGCGCAGAAGAATTGGAATCGTCCCCGCTTTGTTTTCGCGCGCATAGCGCAATCCCTTTACGGTGCCGCGAACGAATTTTTCCACCGTCGCGGGCTCGGATTGAAAGATTCGCTCGTGCGCCAGAATGCTGCCTTGCAGCTCGACGAAATCTTCTTTCAGGAACGAAACCAAATCGCGAAATCCGGCGTCGCGCACGACGAAATTAAACGGCGGGCTGATCATCCCGGCATCGACGATGCCGTTTCTGAGCGCGGTCGCGAGAGTGGCCGGCAAGCCCAAAGCTAATATCGTCGCATCCCGTCCGCCCTCGATGCCGTTGCGTTTGAGCACCTCGCGCAGAAGATTATCCGGGCCGCTGCCGAGGCCGGTGACGCCGATGCGCTTGCCTCTTAGCGACTTAACGTCCTGAAGCTCCGGCTTGGCATAGAGCCAAAACATCGGCCGAAAAAAACTGCTGTAAGCAAAACGCAGCGGCATGCCGCCCAAGATCGCGGTCAAACCCGCGCCGCTCATGGACGCGAAATCCGCGTTGCCGCCGATCAGCGCCGAGATGCCCAGCGTGTCGCGCATTTGCACCAAGTCGACGTCCAATCCTTCCTCGCGGTAATAGCCTCGCTCTTTAGCCGCGGTGAAAGCGATGACGACCATGCTGAGCGTCGGCACGGCGACGTGAATCGTCCTGGCTTCCGCGTTGCCAAACCAACCGACGACCGCGAGCAAACAGGTAAGAAATTTCAGCTTTGACTTTGCCACCATGATTTTCTTTTCCTCTTGGCGTTTTCGGCTTAGTGTACTCCGCTAGGCTACAGTGTGCGGCACCTCAAGCCCGTGCTCCCTGTTCCAATCCGGCGCAACAAGCGATCGACCGGTGATTCCGCTAGACTCATCCGAAGCGAGGTAAACAGCGCAAGGCCGGACGACCGCTGGACTGAGCATGCGCACGCCGCGATTGCCGGGAATATTTCTGATCGCTTCGGTGGCGACGATGCCGCCGGGATCGAGACAATTCGCTCGAATATTGTGAGCCTCGTTCTCCAAAGCCAGCACTTGCGTCAATCCTTCGACGGCAAACTTGGCCGCGCTGTACGGACCGCGCAAGAGTTTGCCCTTTTTCCCCTGGGGCGAAGAAATATTGATGATCGAACCGCCTCCCTGCCGGTGCATGACCTTGAGCGCTTCGCGGCTACAAAGAAATGTGCCGTTGAGATTGGTGTCGAGCACTTTGCGCCAAACATCCAGCGGCGTCTGGGCCAGTTCCAAATTAACCGGCCCGCCGCGCGGCCAGGCAAAGCCGGCGTTGTTCACCAGGACATCCAGGCGCGAAAACGTTTCCACTGTGCGGCGGATAAGATTCGCGACGTCGCGCTCCGAAGTCACATCCGCGCTAACGCCCAAAACATTCTCGCAAGGCAATCTTAATTTCGCCGCAGCTTCATCGACATCAGCTTGCGCGAGATCACAAAGCACAACCTGCGCACCTGCTTCGGCCAGAGCCTGAACGATCTCCCAACCGATCCCGCGCGCCGAGCCGGTGACAAGAGCAACTTTGCCGTCAAGTTTCATTGTCAAAAAAATCTGGATGCTATATATAGCAACCGCATCTATAGTTCGTTGGACTAATTGAATGCAAACTCACTGCACAACGACCGACCGGGTTGGATTTTGCTTCAAGATGAAACTTAGAGAAGCAACATGCCTTTAGCTAAACGCAAAAACAGCCGCGCCACAAAAAAATTGCGCTGGAACGATCTCGTCTCGACCAAGCCCGGCACCCTCGCGGGAAATTACCTGCGCCGGTTCTGGCAGCCGATCTACCGCGCTGAGGATCTCCGCGCCGGCGAAGCCAAACCGATCGAGATCATGAGCGAGCGCTTTACGCTCTACCGCGGTGAAACCGGCGCGCCGCATGTTGTCGGCTTTCGCTGTCCCCATCGCGGCACGCAGCTCTCCGCCGGCCGGGTGGAAGGCGACTGCATCCGCTGCATGTATCACGGTTGGTTGTTCGACGGCGCCGGCCAGTGCACCGAGCAGCCGGCGGAAGATCAATCCTTTGCCGGCAAGATCCACATCGAAAGTTATCCCACTCAGGAATATCTCGGCCTGATCTTCGCTTATCTTGGCGTTGGGGCTGCGCCGACATTTCCACGCTATCCGCATATGGAAGCGGACGGCGTCCTCGAAGTGCTGTCAACCGAAGTCTGGCCGTGCAATTTTTTCCAGCGCATCGATAACAACGGCGACACCTATCACGTGCCGTTCGTGCATCGCGGCGCCTACTCGGCGTCCTCAGCCAATAATCGCGCCGGGCTGCCGGAGATTTCCAAAGAGGAAAGCCCCTGGGGCACGACGTCCTATGCCAGCTTCGCGCAAGGCTGGCGCAATGTTTTTCATTTTTTCATGCCCAACGCTTACGCGTTTAGAAATCCCTCGCCGGAACCGGAGTGCGGCGCGGAAGACCGCATGCAGTGGGACGTGCCGCTCGACGATGAGCGGTCTTTGGAATTTCGCCTGCGCCGTTTGCCGCTGACCGGTAAAGCCGCCGATGAATACCGCGCACGCCGCGCCGCCGCCGCGCCGGAAACAAAAATCTCCGTCGCGCAGATGGGCGAAGCGGTGCTGTCGGGAAAACTCAATTTCCACGACTTGGATAAGTTTTTCAATGACAAAATTGCTTTAGTGCATACCCAAGACTATGTCGCGCAAGTCGGCCAAGGCTGGTCGCCGATCGCGCTCGGGAACATCTAGGACGCTCCGATGTCGGCATCATCCTATTTAGAAAAATTTGGCAACGAGAGCTGCGCGCCTTGGCCGAAGGCCGGCCGCTGAAGAAATGGCTCTTGCCCCAGGACGCCGAAATAAAATTCCAAGATGCGCCCGAGAAACTCGTCCAGAGCGCGCGCGGCTAAGGAAAAAAATAGATATCAAACTCGCTGAATGAGATTTGACACGCTGCCTTCAGTTTGTTACCGCTCGCGTGAGTGAGTTAGTTTACCCGGCTCATTTTTCGGAGGATTACTTATGGCAAATTATTTAAAAATAATAATTTAACAAGCTAACTTCAATTCTTCGCACGCCATTTGACCAATCGACGCTCGACGCCTACGCTACGCGCCAAACTTAGACCGCTTGATCACTTCAGCCACCGGACAGTTGTCCGTCATGTCTCGTATGCCCGTAAACCTGGTCCGTGGCCTATCCGCTGTTCTGTCTCATTACCGGAGGTGTGAGCGTTGCGCTGCTCGAAATCACTGGGTGGGTCTAAAGCTGGATCGTTACCGGCCGCCGGCGTGATCCATCGGGTTGCATCCTGCTAACTAAATCGTGGGCTTTGCCGACTTGCCCCTCCGGCGGCAGTTATGCAGCACGGCCTCGGTGTAGCCGTTGGCCGTTTCACGTCCCCTGAAGACGATATCCAAGGCAGCTTTAAAAGCGATGCTTTGGTCAAATGCTGGCGCCATGTTGCGATAATTCGGTTCGCCGCGATTTTGGCGGTCAACGATGGCCGCCATTCTCTTAAAAGTCTCGATGACTTGTTCCCGGTTGAGGATGTTGTGATGCAGCCAGTTGCCGATGTGCTGGCTGGAGATGCGCAGTGTGGCGCGGTCTTCCATGAGCGCGGTGTCATGAATATCCGGCACCTTCGAACAACCGATACCTTGATCCACCCAGCGCACCACATAGCCAAGTATCCCTTGGGCGTTGTTATCGAGCTCGTTTTGAATTTCTTCCGCGCTGAGCTTTCGATCGAGCAGGGGCGGCGTAAGGATGGCGTCCAGACTCGCGCGGCTGCCTGCCAGTGTCGTTTGTTTCTTGAGGACGTTGACTTTGTGGTAGTGAAGCGCGTGTAACGTTGCGGCTGTCGGCGAGGGCACCCATGCCGTATTCGCGCCAGCCTCCGGGTGGGCTTGCTTCGTATCCATCATCTTGCGCATCTCGTCCGGCATGGTCCACATCCCTTTGCCGATCTGCGCCTTGCCTGGGAAACCCGTCGCAATGCCGACATCGACATTCCAATCTTCGTAAGCGCCGAGCCACGGTTGATTCTTGATGGCCAATTTCGGCAACATCGGGCCGAGCTCCATACTGGTGTGAATTTCGTCCCCGGTACGGTCGAGAAATCCGGTGTTGATAAACACGACCCGCTCGCGGGCCGCGCGTATGGCTTGCTTGAGATTGACGGTCAGGCGCCGCTCTTCGTCCATAATGCCGAGCTTGAGCGTGTTCCTCTTAAGTCCTAGCGCATCCTCGACGCGTTCGAATAACTCCACCGTCGCCGCCACCTCGTCGGCGCTATGCTGCTTGGGCTTTACTATATAAACACTGCCGGTTCGACTGTTGATGACCGTTCCGGTTCGCTGCAAATCGTGCAGCGCGGCCAGCGCGGTCACCATGGCGTCAAGAAATCCCTCGGGAATTTCCGCGCCGTCCGCCGTGGTGACCGCGTCGGTGTACATATGCATGCCGACGTTACGCACGAGCAACAGGCTGCGTCCAGGCAGCGTTTCAGCCTTGCCATTGGGAGCGGTGAAACAAACGTCGGGATTAAGACTGCGGAGCAACTCCATCCCGCCTTTATCAAAGCTCGCGGTCAATGTCCCTTTCATGATGCCCGTCCAGTTACGATACACGCGTACTTTGTCGGCGGCGTCGACCGCTGCCACCGAATCTTCGCAGTCTTGAATCGTCGTTACCGCGGACTCGATGACCACATCTTTCAATCCCGCCGCATGGGTTTTGCCAATCGGATGATTGCGATCGATGCGGATCTCGATGTGCAAACCGTTATTTCTGAAAAAGAGATGGGATAGCCGTCCGGCCGTTTCCCTGTACCCGGCAAACTTGGCGACCTCGGCCAACCCCACTTCTCGCCCGTCTTGCAACTTTGCCGTCAGTTGCTTCGTGCCGCCGGCGTCCTTGAGCGCGAACTCGGTAACCTCAGAAAACTTTCCTCCGGCAAGGCCCACAGCTTCATCCAAAAAGGCTTCGGCGTAGGCGATGACTTTGGCGCCGCGCCGCGGGTTATAGGCTTCGCCTTTTTCAGCACCATCGTCTTCCGGGATCACATCGGTGCCGTAGAGCGCATCATAGAGACTGCCCCAGCGCGCGTTGGCGGCGTTGAGCGCGTAGCGGGGGTTGTCCAGCGGCACCACGAGCTGCGGGCCGGAGATCGCGGCAATTTCCCGGTCGACGTTTGTGCTGCATACTTGGAAATCCTCGCCTTCGGGAACAAGATAACCGATCTCCTGGAGCAAGGTCTTATATTCATCCATGTCGAACGGTTTTCCTTTATGCGCTCGGCACCATTCATCGATCTGGCTTTGCAACGCATCCCGTCTATCCAAGAGCGCGCGATTCCTCGGTGCCAAGTCGGTGACAAGCTTGCCGAAGTCACCCCAGAATGAGCCGGGATCGATGCCCGTGCCCGGTGCTATTTCATCCCGCACCAGACGATAGAGCTGCTCCTCGATACGTAACCCAGAGTTTTCGATATAGTTTGACATTGGCCGATGCCTTTGTACTCCGATCCGTGGAACTGGCACTAAACGCCCCGGCTGGCCGCGCGCCGGGTTTCAGTCTGGCGCTCCAATGGTTTGAACTGACGAGCGATGAACCTTCTTATCGATTCTACATTGGCGAAGATCTTCTGGCCGCGCGCGGTGTCGACTTCGATGGAGATGATGTTCGGATCGTCGGTGCGCGCCGCGCGAAATACGCCGTTCTGGATCATGCGCTGCACGGACAAGCGATTGTCATTCGTTGGTGTGACATAATGAACCCGATCGGTTTTGTAACGATGCAGAAGGAAAAAATGCATCAACGTCATCAACCGCCGCGAACGGTATTTTTTTATAGTATTCTGGTCTTTGACCGCGAGAAATTTTCGGCCTTCCCGATCCTTATCGACGCGAAAAATGATTTCCGCGATTTTATCGTGGGCCTCGTCGAACAGGTTAAGCATCATGTCCTCGGAGCCTGCCCAGCGCTCCCTCAATTCGACGCTCACGGCGCCGGCGCGATACAGGCCCTGTTTATTCCAGTGTTCGGCCCACATGCTGAGCCATTTCTCCAGCACGCTGGTGGGAACCTCCACGGCTTTGCGATGCTGGGTCTCGGTCGATTTGCCGCCCATGGAAGAGCTCGTCAGCGAAGGGCCGCGGGCGGCGCGGCGAAACCGGTCCGCCCAGTCGCCGCCGACAAAGCTTTGCGGAAATTGCGCTGGATCATGGGTTAGGCGCAGCGCGCGCTGAATCAATCTGACAAAGCCGAGCACGCCTTCTTCTTTTAAGGCACGCGCCAGGCGGCCGTTCATCAACGCCTCGGTCTGATGTCCGCCATAGGTGATGAAGTTGAAGACGTAGCCCATTTTCCCCAGCTCATTGGCAAAATTGCGAATCTGATCGTCGGTAAATCCCCAGACGTCCCAATTCCATGACGGCGATAAGTTGTAAGCCAACATTTTATCCGGATAGACCGCGTGAATGGCATCAGCCCACGCTTTGTCATCCGCTAGGTCAGGCTTAGCCGTCTCGCGCCAGATCAGCTCGGCGAAGGGCGCGGTGGCCAAGCCTCTAGCGGTGGCCATGTTGCGGCCACCGGTGATAACATAAAAACCTTCGGGAGTTCTCGGCAGGTTCCAATCCCAGAAGACATCGATCCCCATCGACTCGGCTCGCTCGCGCGCCTCCGAATAAGAGACGCTGCCGGCATATTTCTTCCACCGGTCGATGGACATCGCCAGCGCGCCTTTGCCCTTGTTGCTGCTCTCCATGGCATCCGCGACCGCGTTGGCAAAGGTTTTGAGCCGGGCTTTTTCGGCCCACTCCTGCCGGATATCGGCGATCACCCCGTCGACGGTTTCTTCGATGACCTTTTTCACACTGATTTCCAGTGCCGCTAGCTGCTCGCGAAAGTCGCGCTGGCCTTTGCCCGGGCGCCGCACCCGCTGGCGCAATTTCTTAAGCGCGGCAATTTCGCTCCCAATTCTCTCGATGCCTTCGGAAATGCGGTCGAAGAGTCGCTCTTGCTTGAGCCATTTTTCCGCGTCCACGTAAGCTTGCTCGGAAATCTTGTAGAGCAGATGGCCATTAATTTCCTTGAAGCCTTTTTGGTAAAACTTTCGAATCACCGCCAGGGTGACATTCTTAAAAGGCACGATACCCGGATCGGTCGCGCCGTAGACAAAGGGATGGTCGCGCTCATCGTCGACGCTGTCGATGGCCGTGGCATCGTTGGAGTCGGTGCGAGCGACGATCACGCCCGGCACATTCATGATGTCATATTGGAGCCGCGCGGCATTGAGCCGCGCAATCATCTCTGAGGTCGACACCAAAACTTTCTGCCCCTGATGCCCGCAAACCTTGCTGCCGCCGCGCTGGTCTTCAATATGGATCGCGCCGATGTTGTTTTCGACGAAGGTCTTAACCAGGTTGCGCGTATGGTGCTCGCCGCCGTGACCGGTATCGCCGTCGGGAATAATCAGCGGCGGGCTAAACTCGATGGGGCGAGTCTTTTTTCTTTGCAGCGAAGACATGCGGATGCGCCGCGAACGTTGCACTTCGTCTTGATGCAAAAACGCGCGCACCCAAGCGCCACCTTCTTTGGGCACCCGATCCAAAGCATAGTTGGCCAAGTCGGCGCCCGGGTCCTCGGATTCGGAACCCTTGGCTGACGTCGCCCAGCCGCCGAGATAAAGCACCTTGATTCCTTCCATGACCGCGCGCACCGCTCCGGTGGGCGAATACGGGCCATAGGTGGTCTCTTGTTTTTTATCCCGGAACAAGCGCTGCAAGTAATCATACAACTTAATGGCCGCCTGCTTGGCAATCGTGTGATCTGCCTGCAAATTGCCGCGCAGAGAAACAACCTCAGCTGAAGTATGCAGGCGTGTGATATGGCGAAAGCGCGAGCTGTGAAACCACGCATCGGTCACGTGCAGCTCCTTTGCCCATGCGATCGCCTCTATGTCCCGGCGTGAATCCAACCGAATGATTTTTTCAGCCATGTCGGGAACCTTCCTGTTGTGGGTTTCAAATCAACTATTTTCGCAATAAAATTTTGAGCCGTCGGAGGTCGCTTTCACTACCTTACTTTTTAGCTGTCTCGTAAACCGTATCTCGGGAAAGAACTCGGATCAATACGGGTCACGTAAAAAGTCTGTAATAAATAGCGACTAAAATAAAAGGAACCAAATCGCGGAAGCCGCCGTTTCGCACTGCGCAATTAAAGCATGCGGGAATGACGGATTGTGGAATCGGAATTAACTTAACGCAGCGAACTGCCGGGAATCCGCCCCACAGAGCACGAGATCAAACTCCGCGACATGAGTTTGACACCCTTTCGCCAGTTTGGTACCGCTCGCGATAATGAATTAACTTTTCTCGTCTAATTTATCGGAGGATCACTTATGGCAAATGTAGAACCCAAAGGCGCAGTTCACTGGATCGATCATTACGTCGTCGGCGCCAACGACTTGCCGGGCTGGAGCTATTGGGCGCTCCATGCGACCGGTTTGCCGATCAGGCCGATCAACGGACTCACGACAAACATGCGGAAAAAAAATACGCCGATATTTTGCTTCATGTGGTGGGACGACGAGTCGTGCCGCATCGGCGCGTTCTTGCAACCGGAAAACTATCCTAAGGCGAAAGAACTCGGCAAGGACATGCCGCGTTGCGGCTTTTACATCCGGCCCGAGGACATCGACGCGCATTTAAAAAGGCTCGACAAACACAAAATCCCGCATACCGAGCCAATCAAGACGGCGGCAGACGGCGAAGAAGGCACGGTGGTCTGCTTCGCCGATCCCGACGGCAATCAATATGAATTTTGGGCGCCCGTAAAGATGCCGAACGGCGCGATGGAAGTCCACACCACGGAGAAAGTCGGCCGCATCAGTCATTGCGTTTACGGCTCTCGCGATCTCGCCCGAACCGCCGCCTTTTTCGAAAAGTATTGCGGCATGGAAGCCGAGCGCAATGCTCAGACGGCCGAAGGCACGCTGGTTTTACGCATGCGTAGTGGCGCGCGGCTAATCTATAAACTAGCCGATCAGCTCGACGAACGCATCGCCGGCCACAGCCCGTGGTGGGACATGCACACGGCATTCACCGTGCGCGACGAGGAGTATTTGCCCAACTACCGACGCATGTGGGAAGGACTGCCTGAAGAAGCCGGTGCCAAGGAACATCTCAACGACTCCCGCGACAAGGAAGATAACTTCCCCGCACGCACCGGTCTGCATCGCAGCCCGGTCGGATATAAATGGAAAGAAATCTATCAACGCGGCGATGAGTTCTACGACTGGGACGGCCACGCCTTCCACTTCATCGGCGGCATCCCGAAAAACGCCGACGGCTCGCTGGCGTTGTACACGCCCAAGGAGCAAGACGAATATCTGCGTGAGCTGGCCGAGTCGTTGAAGAAAGGCGTGCAACTTTAATGTAGGAAATATGGTTTCCTGTCGCCGCGGTTGTTTTTAGTTTGAGAAGGAACGCTCGGTTTAATATCGGCAAATATTGGACCGTATATTATTGGTTAGCCCATGCGATTACCGCTCCAACTCCTTCTCCTGGCCGCGATAACTGCAGCCACTCCCGTATTCGCCCAAACGCGCGAATGCTCTGTCGCGGGAACGAAAATTCACTGGGTCGCGGACTACTGCATGTCCAAATTGGCGACCGATGACGAGATCGCAGCGAGTTCCTGCATCAACGTAGAGCTCGCAAGAGTGTTCATGAGCGATTGCGAGGCAAAGTTATACTACAAGAAGACAATGTGCCAGTTGGCCATTTCTCGTAAGCACAGACAGGACACCATCAAAAGCTGTCTCGCCGATAAGGAATTCAAGGGCTCAACAGTCCGCAATGGGGGTGTCGGTGGCGGCTAACTACGTGCTCAACCCGGACAGGTGCCAGCGAGCTAGCACGCGCCGGTTAGTTTTGCGTTAAACCTGTCGAAGGCCATTCTATCGATTGAACCACTGACCTTCCGACCAGCCGCGAAAAGCATATTCAACTTCACTTCTCCGCCCCCAGAAACCAATCATTGAATTTAACGAAGCCGCGCAGATATTCGATCTGGCCGGCGTGACGCGTGTTGCGGTTAGTTCAAGACAATAATCTGATCGCCTCGCGCACGATGTCGCGCACTCGACTTAAATGTGGATTAATTTATCCCACGCTTGAAAACCTTCGCGCCCTCGTCCTATGCTCGCCGGCATGGCGGAAAGAAAAACTACTTTCGGTCTCACCTTGTCTAACCGAGCGCTGGTGACCAAGGGCACGCCGGCGCGCGAACTGATCGACATGGCGGCGGCGGCTGAGAACAGCGGCTTTATCGACGCGATCTGGGTCGGCGACAGCATCTTGAGCAAGCCGCGCTTGGAATGCATCCCGCTGTTGGGCGCCATCGCGGCGCACACTTCGCGGGTTAAGCTGGGCGTCGCGTGCATGGCGACCATCGCGCAACGCAATCCTGTGCTGCTCGCGTTGCAGTGGGCGAGTCTCGACGTGCTCTCGGGCGGCCGCACTTGGTTGGCGGCGTGCATGGGTTATCCGGCGAGCCAACATCCGATGGCGGCCAAGGAGCTCGAAGTGATGGGCGTCCAAAGCAAAGAGCGCCCGGGACGGTTGGAAGAGATGCTGCAAGCCCTGCGCGTTCTTTGGACCGACGAGCACGCCACCTTTCACGGCAAGTATTATTCTTTTGACGATGTGGATCTGTTGCCCAAGCCGGCGCAAAAACCCTGCCCTATCTACATCGCCGGAACGCCGCGGCCAGCGCAGATCGGCGCGCGCGGCGTCGAACGCTCGCTACGGCGCATCGCTCGCTACGCCGACGGCTGGATGACCAATCAGATCGAGCTCGCCATGTTTCAAGATTATCTGCCGCGATTGCGACAGATGTTGATTGAAGAAGGGCGTGATCCAAATGCATTCAAGACGGTTCTGTACTACGGCGTTGCCGTCAACCGCGATCGTGATCAAGCGTTTCGCGAAGCGAAAACCTTTCTCGATGCTTATTACCAAAAAGATTTTACCCGCGAGGGCGTGGAAATCTGGACTGCCTGCGGATCTGTAGAACATTGCGTTGACTGCGTGAGTCGCTTTATCGAAGCCGGCGTCGACCATGTCGCGATTCGCCCGATCGGCGACGATCTGAACGAACAGTTCGGCATTTTCTTGGGCGAAGTTCTTCCGGCGCTGACGGCAGTCGCCGGCAATGGCGCCTAACTGAAGGTGTTAAACTCAGTCACTCGACACGACGCGTAAGGAGATCCGCATGAAGGATCAAGATAATCTCGCACACCGATTGGCATTGCTAGAAGGTGTGACAATTGCGCCCGCCGATCTCGAAACGATCGCCAAAGAGATCGAAGACAACCTGCGAGTCGTCGCTGAGCTGGAAGAGTTCGCTAAAGACACGCCGTGGATTTCGCTGCAAACACAACCGGCGGGAAAAAAGGCGTAACCGTGGCGCCCAACGAAATTTTCGAATTGTCCCTCAACGATCTCTCCTGGCTGATCGCCGGCCGCCAGCTCTCGTCAGCGGAAGCCGTGACCGCCGCATTGACCCAACTGGAACGGCTCGAAGGAAAGCTCAACGCTTTCATCACCGTGCTCGGCGAGCAAGCGCGCGCTGAAGCGAAAAAAGCCGATGAAGAAATCGGCCGCGGCAATTATCGCGGCGCCCTGCACGGCGTGCCGGTGACGATCAAAGACATGTTCAACACGAAGGGCGTGCGCACCACAGGCGGGTCGAAAATTTTGCAAGACTGGATTCCCGACACGGACTCGACCCTCGTGGAACGGCTTCACGCTGGCGGCGCCATCATCATCGGAAAAACTAATCTCGATGAATTTGGCCATGGCGGCACCTCGACACTCTCGCACTTCGGTCCAGTGCACAATCCGTGGCATCTTGACCGAATCGCCGGCGGTTCGAGCGGCGGCTCGGCGGCTGCCGTGGCGAGCGGAATCGGTCCAATCTCCTACGGCACCGAAACCGGTTCATCCGTTCGCCGTCCAGCCTCCTACTGCGGCATCGTCGGCTTCAAACCGACCTTTGGCATCATCAGCCGGCACGGTTCCTTTCGCGGTGCCTGGAGCCAAGATCATGTCGGCCTTTTTGCCCGCGCTGTGAAAGATATCGCGCTCGGACTCGACCTGGCCGCAGGTTTCGATCCCCGCGACCCGGCCAGCGTGCATCAAGACACTCCGGCGTACACGTCGCGGCTGGATGCGAACGCAAAAAAGCGAGTCGGCGTGCTCAGGAAATTTCTCGATGGCGTGGACGCCGAAGTGCGGGCTGCGTTCGACGCGGCACTCAAAGTCCTAGCCAGCCAAGGCAGTGAGATCGTCGATGTCGACGTGCCAGAGTTGAGCTACGCGGCGATGACCTCGATGCTGACCAGTTCGGCCGAAAGCGCCGGGATAAATCGCCGCTGGTTTCGCGAGCGCTATCATGACTTCGTGCCGCATGTGGCGCGCGGCTTAGCCGTGGGCATGGCGATCACCGCATCGGAATATCTGACCGCCCAGCGCGCGCGTCAGCGTATTCGCGAAGCGCTCCGATCGACTTATGAAAAAATCGACATCATCGCTGCACCGACGACAGCACGAGTCGCGCCACCGTTGTCCGAAGGCGTAAAAGGCAACGGCGACGACGCCCGGCACGCGAGTTATAATCAGTCCAATCTCTTGCGCTTCCCCAGCATGCTCGGCTTGCCCGGTTGTTCGCTGCCTTGTGGAATCAATCCCGAAGGCCTGCCGATCGGCATGCAACTGATCGGCGCGTGGTTTGCCGATCAAACGGTGCTGAACGCTTCCGCGGCCTATCAGAGCGCAACCGACTGGCACACCCGCCGCCCGGCGATCGCGTGTGCATGAAAGAAAGTTCTCATCATGGAGGAACACATGGCGAAAAGCAGGTTATCATTCAGCCGTCGCGAATTCTTGAAACAGAGCGCCGCGGTCGGCGTCGGCGCGCTGATTACGCCACACATTTCGCGCGATGCCTTAGCTGCGTCGCGCGACCGCGTGACCATCTATCACAACACCGTCGCCGACTCGATCCATCTCTACAAACAAAGCTCCGGTTCGATTTACGGTAATTGGCAACATGTCTTCGAGCCGCTGGTCGAGCTCGATTACAAGAAGAAGGACTGGGTCGGTGTCCTCGCCGAGTCGTGGCAATTCCAAGGAACGCGCTGGGCGTTCAAGCTAAGAAAAGGAATAAGATTCCACAACGGCGCGCCGCTCACTTCAAAAGACGTCGCCTACTCGGTGGAAAAAATGCGCGACGAAAAAGGCGGCAGCTTGCAAGCGTCCAATTTCAAAGATGTGACTGAGATCCAGACACCCGACGATCAAACAGTCATCTTCGTCACTAAACAACCTCTGGCGATCTTCTTGGATCGCCTGCGCAACCGTTTCATCGTTAGCAAAGTCGCCGGCGAAAAGTATGGCGATCAATGGCTCGAACACCCCACCGGCACCGGCCCTTACAAATTCGTCAGTTTTCAACGCGGCGGCAATCTCGTATTCACGCGCAACGATGATTATTGGGGTGGCAAAGCGGCGATCAAAGAAATCGTCTTTCGCAAGGTTATCGAAGACGGCGCCCGACTCGCCGCGTTGGAATCCGGTCAGACGGATTTCATCAACGACGTGCCGGTCCATGAAGTCGCGCGCCTCGAGCGGCATCCGCGCGTCAGAGTCGACAAGATCGAAGGCTTGGAAATGTATTTTCTGATGATGAACGTCGCTTACAAGCCTTTCGATAATAAGCTGGTGCGCCAGGCGGTGAATTACAGTGTCGATGCTACGGCGTTGATCAAAAATATCTTTGACGGTCTCGGCTATCCGACTCCCGGACCGGTCGGCGCGCAGGTCGTCGGCACCGATCCAAAACTGAAACGCTATCCGTACAATCCACAGAAGGCGAAAGAACTCTTGGCGCAGGCCGGCTACGCCAACGGCTGCGACGTGCAGCTTTACTACTCCGCCGGCCGTTATCCGAAAGACCGCGAAGTCTGCCAAGTCATCGCCGCGCAGATGGTCAAAGGCGGCTTTCGAGTGGAACTGATTTCGCAGGAATGGGCGCTCTTCTGGGGTCCCGACGGAGTCAACGGCGGCAAGCTGCCTTTTTATTATAACAATCGCGGCTCGCTCACCGACGCCGACACTTTTTACGATCAATATTTTCGCACCGGCACGACCAAGCGCTGCAATTACAGCAATCCGGCGTTCGACAAGTTGATCGACGAAGAGCAACAAATCCCCGATAACAAAAAACGCATCGCGCTGCTACAGCAAGCCGGCAAGATTCTTATGGACGACGCGCCGTACGTGCCGCTCTACAATCTCGCGACTATCTACGGCGCGGCAAAAAATCTGCAATGGAAGATGCGCCCCGATGAGAAAGTGCTCGGCTGGGATATGAAGATCGCGTAACTGGGAACGGTGAGTTACTGAAGTTTTATCTGCCCAGTTCTGACCGAGCAGAATCATCGATTGAGTAGCGCCACGGCGACGAGACCGACGGCTAAGCCGATGGTTTTCTGGGCTGATAATTTTTCGCGAAAACAGAGAAACGCCAAAACCGTGCTCACCGCAACGACGCCGACGCTATAAATCGGATAGAGCTGGGAGCTTTCCCAACCTTGCAACGCCAGCACTCTGAGCAGCGCGTAGACTGCGAGGTAATTGATGCAGCCCAGACCGATGCCAGCCAGAAGGTTGCCAATTTGAAAGTCCGCGGTCGAGAACACGCGCTTGCCGACGCCGATTACGACGCTCGAAATAAACGCAAAGACGAATCCGGACATGACATAGGCGTGATAGTTGGACGGATTGAGATAGTAACTCTGCAAGTATTTTAGAATCGTGAAATAGCAGCCGAAGGTGGCGAACACCAAAATCGGCAGAAAATGAAATAAGCGCGAGCTAAGTCCGCCGCTGCCTCGATCCGGCGCGGTGCATAAATACAATGCGACCAACGCGGCCACGAGCCCGGCAATTTTTACCGGCGTCAGCGTGTCGTCATAAAGCACGAACGCGAGCAACGACGGAATCGCCACGGACAAGCGACTCGCCAGCGCGGCGATCGCCACGCCGGCGCGCTGCGCTGTGTGCGCCAGCAAGAAAAAATTCACCGCCAGGAGCATTCCCTGAAGCGCCGCCAAACCGATCCATGGCTGCGAAGCCAAGGTTGGAATATCGAGAGAATTTTTTGCGAGAAAGTTTCCAATCGCCACGCAAACAACGTAGTTGATCGGAATGGCCCAAAACAGATTGACGCGCCAACCTCCGAAAGCGCGAAAAACAACCGGAATGACGCCAGAGCCGAGGATGGCGAGGAGCAAGTAGATCATGGCCGGAAAAAGATTTCTCCCAAAGGTCGAAATGACAAGCAGGCTTTATCCGTCATTTCGAAGAAGCGAAGCGACTGAGAAATCTTTCCCACCGATCCTCGTCATCAGAGTTGATTGAAAACTGCTATCAGCAGTCGCAGTGCACAGGCTAGAACGACAGCCGGCTCACTCGCTCCATCAGATCGCGATTGGCAATTTTCCCATCGGCAAGTATCTTGCCGTCATCGAGCTTGGTCAACCGGCGATCGCGCATCACGATCTCGCCGTCGACGATCACCGTCTGCACGTCGCTCGCTTTGGCGCAGTGAACGATCTGGCTGAAAATGTCGTTTACCGGCTGGTTATGAACCGTGTCGAGATTAACTAGAATCAAATCGGCCCGCTTGCCAACTTCGATGGTACCGCAAATGGCATCGAGCCCGAGCGCCCGCGCGCCGCCAATCGTCGCCATGCGTAGAATGTCATAGGGCTTGATCACGCCGGCGTTGTGATGATGCACTTTCTGCAACAGCGATGCCGCCTTCATCGTGTCGAAGAGATCCTGCGAGTGATTACTCGCCGCGCCGTCGGTGCCAAGACCGACATTGACGCCTTGGCGCAGCATCTCCACCACCGGCGCCACGCCGTCGCCGAGCATCATGTTGCTCACCGGATTGTGCGACACCGAAGTACCGGTTTCTCGGAGAATTTGAATTTCCTCCGCCGATACATGGACCGAGTGAGCGAAGATCGAGTTCTTGGCCGGAATGCCGAACCGGTGCAGAAATTCGACGACGCCGTCGGCGCCATGTTGTTTTCTTACCGCATCGACCACCGATTTCGACTCGGCCACGTGGGCGCTGATGCCGATCGACTTATCGTCGGCAAAACGGCGCACTTCCCTGAGCAAGTCAGGCGTCGTGTTGATCGGCGGTGTATTCGGACCCGTCATGAAAGTCAGCCGTGGATTATTTTTGTGTTTGGCGAGCATGGTGTCGATACGCTGAAACGCCTGCTCGGGTTTTTCTTTGGTACAGTCCGGCACGATCTCGCCGGTGTCCATGACCGTGCGCGCAAACACCGCGCGCAAACGGGATTCTTGGATCGCCCGAACGGATTCCAACGCGCACTCCGGACTGGGATTGAGAAAATTATGCTCGCACACCGTCGTCACACCGCTACGAATCGTCTCGACACAGCCGAGTAGACTGCCCTGATAAAAATGCTCCGGCGTCAAAACACGAGCGCAGCCGTAGATCCGTTTCAGCCAGGGCATGAGCTCTAAGTCTTCCCACACCGCGCGCAGCAAAACTTGATAAAGATGGGTATGCGCGTTGATCAGGCCGGGCATCAGCACACAACCAGACGCATCGATCGTCTCGTTGTCCTCGGCACTTTGCGGCGGTGCGCCGCTGGCGACGGCAGTGATCGCACCGTCGCCCGTCCGCACATAGCCGTTGAACGAACGACGATCTGCCGTCATGGGAATGATTAGCGCATTGGCAATGGTCACACTTCCCATTTTACCGCTCCATTCTCCGACTCCATCCTCACTTGCCTTGCAGTTGCTCGACCAAGCCGCTCTTGTGGTTGTCGGCATAAGTAATATAGGACCCAGCGAAGCGTCAACGCCTCGGCGCGAAATTTACCTGACTCGCGGCGCGCTCTTGACCGTCAGACACAATCGGGACTAAGCTGGCACAATTCTTCAGAGCGAGGTGACTCATGGCACAGGATGCAAAAGAATTCAGATTCCAAACGCCCGAGTTCGAGGGCGTTAAGAAAACCCTGACGGTTTGCAGCAGCGATCTCATGAAGGTCCAGATGCAGATCGTCAAAGACGGCGGCGAGAACAATCTCCACACCCATACCGGCGACGACGCCTTCTGGTACGTCGTCAGCGGCGCGGTCAAGTTTTATGGCGAAGGCGATAAGCTGATCGGCGAGTATCAGAAAGGCGAAGGAATCTTGATCCCACGCGGCTTCAAGTACTGGTTCGAAAGCGGCTCAAAAGATCCCCTCGAGATTCTCCGCGTCACGGCCAAAGACCAAATGGTCGACAACAAACGCGTTGATCTCTCGCCGCAAAAAGATTGGATGGTTCAGCAGAACACGTTCGGCGCACGCCAATAGTCGTCGAGATTTTCGGAATCGAAATGTGTAAGGGGCGATCGCAACCGCCCCTTACCATTTATTTCCCGCTCTCCAATTCCTTCAACGCTTGGCGTGCCAAGGTGAAGTCGCGTACTTCGTCCATCGGACGCTTTTTCTCGCCGAGCTTGGCGATCAGCGTGTCGATCTCGTTGTCGGTCATCAATCCGTCACGGGTCAGCACCTTCATCTCGATGTCGTAGGAATGAGTCGCCACTTCCAGCGACTGCGGCAGCCATCTCATCATCGCCTGAATCGTCTCCGCCTTATTATCGAGAATGAAGTTATGCGAGCGGAATAAAGCTCCAAGTGTTTTTTTGACCGCCAGCGGATTCTCGCGGAGAAACTTCTCGGAAGTGAACACGCCCGAGCCCGGCACGCCGACTTCCGGCGGGCCCGCTAATACCGTGAAACCCTTTTGCCGCAACATCAAATCTTGCGGCGTCGCCACCGCCACGACATCGATGGCGCCGCCGATCATCGCCTGATAGCGCATCGACGCGTCGCCGACACCGATGGGCTGGACTCCAGCCGGATTGAAACCTTTCGACAACATCAATTCATCGGCGACCAGATGATCAGAGCCGCGGATCGTCGCGACTCCGAGTTTCTTGCCCTTAAGCTGTTGGACGTCCTTGATTTCCGGACGGGCGATCAAAAAATATGGCCCTTTCTTCTGATGCACAAAGACTAGTTTGATTGGAAAGCCCTGCATGATGCCGCGAAAGGTGCTGGTGAATGCATCGGCGTAAGTCACGTCGCCGTTGATAATCGCGGTGGCGCTGAGTCGAGGATTCATTTGAATCATTTCGACTTCCAAGCCTTCGGCTTTAAAGAATCCTTTCGACTGCGCCACGTGTTTGGGCGTGACAATATTGCTTCGGCTCGCGTAGGCAAAGCGCACCTGCAGCGGCGCGTCAGCCGCGGTAACCGTAACGTCGATCGGCGCGGCCCAGATCAGCGCCAGCACAACGGTGAAAACGGTTTGGCCTTTCATTCGATTGTCCTCCGTCGTCGGCCTAAGTCTGCTTCACCAGCCATCGCCTCTCCAGCGGCCAGCTATTCCTAACATAGTCGCACGCCGCGGTGGTAACGTCCCATTCGCCGTCGGGATCATCGGCACTAGCGGGATGAGCTAATTTTTACTATAAGATCACAGACTTTTAACGAGGGTGGACGCCGATGCGATTTAGCCGATTCAAGCAGCTAATTTTGACCGTCTTTACGATTGGCGCCCTATCGAGTAACGCCGCTTGGAGCGCCGAGTTGATTCCACTGCGCGCGACCTACGCATCCATCGGCGGCGCATTCGCGCCGCTTTGGCTGGCGTCGGACAAAGGTCTGTTCGCGAAATATGGCTTGGCAGTTGACATGAAATATTTGCTGTCCGCCACCGGCACCCAAGCGCTTCTTTCGGGAAGCATGGACATCGTCAACCCGGCAACGGAAATCATCGAAGCCGGTCTTGGCGGTGCGCGCATCGCCTTTATCATCGGCATTTTGAATCGCGCCGTGCTCTCCGTGTACAGCAAGCCTGAATTTAAACAGTTAAGCGAGCTGCGCGGCAAGATTTTCGGCGTAACTTTGCCGGGTTCGACCACCGACCTCACCGCCAAGATGCTGTTTCAACAGGCCGGCATGGTGCCGGGCAAAGACGTGCAGGTCACTCACTTGCAGGGCATGCCTGATATCATCACCGCGCTCAGCGCGGGACGCATCGACGCTGCGGTGGTTTCCGCACCGTCGACGTTGAAGCTGCGCCAAGCCGGGCTAAAGGAGCTGATCGATGTGGGCGCTCGCAATATCCCGATGATCCACGCCGGATTGGCGACCACGCGCGATTTCATCGCGGCCAATCCCGACAAGGTACGGCGCTACGTTCAGGGCTATATCGAAGGGACCAAAATCGCCCGCACCGATCCGGAGGCGACCAAACAGATCATTGCCAAATACACCAAGACCGATAACAAGGAAGACCTCGACGAAACTTACAACACCTATGTGAAATTCTGGGAGCAGGCGCCGTACGTTTCCACCGCAGCCATGCAGACGTTGCTCAACTATTCGGTCAATCCCGGCGGCAAAACCGCTAAGCCGGAACAGTTCATCGACAACTCGTTTGTCGCGGAGCTGGAAAAGTCCGGTTTCATCAAAGAACTGTACAAATAATTGGTGCGTAGCCTGACGAATGTTTCGTCGCTGCCACTGCGTGTCGGAATTAGGCGAGCGCTTCGAGACGAAAGAAAACCTTTGAGGGATAGGAACTGGAAGTGTCGGAATAGTGGAATGATGAGATTTTGGAATTCCGGCTCAATACTCCAGTATTCCATCGCCGATTATTCAATCATCACCGGCCCAGTTCCTTCAGCGCGGCGCGCGCGAAGGAAAAATCTCTCACCTCATCCAACGGACGTTTTTTGTCGCCGACTCGTTCGATGATCGCTTCGATTTCCGCATCCGTCAAAAGTCCGTCGCGGTTCAAATTCTTCAGCTCGGCGTCATAGGAGTGTTCGGCAACATCGAGCGGCTGCGGCAGCCATTTGATCAGAGTCTGGATCGAGTCTTGCCGGTTCTCGACAATATGGTAATGCGACCGCAACAAAGCTTTGAGGGTGCGTCGAACGATCTGTGGGTTCTCCTTGATGAGACGATCCGAAGTGAGCATGCCGGCGGACGGCAATCCTACTTCCGGTGGGCCGACGAGTGCGTTATAACCCAGTTTGCGCAGCATCAGATCGTGCGGCGGCGCCAAACAAACCGCCTCGACGGCGCCGCTGATCAGCGCCTGCATCCGCACCGGGCCGTCGCCGATAGCAACAGCCTGCAGCAGGCTCGTGTTAAAACCCTTGGCTTGCAGCATTTCTTCGGCGACCAATTGATCCGTGCCTTTGATCGTCGCCACGCCGATCTTTTTGCCTTTGAGTTGCTGCACGTCCTTGATCTCTGGCCGCACCATGACGTAGTAGGGACCTTTTTTGATATGAACGAAGACGAGCTTCATCGGGAATCCCTGAAGCACACCGCGAAACGTGCTGGTAAACGGCGTAGCAAAGGAGACGTCGCCGTTGACCACCGCGGTGGCGCCGAGCCGGGGATTCATCTGAATGATTTCAACGTCGAGCCCTTCGGCTTTGAAGAAATCTTTTTGCAACGCCATGTACTGCGGCAACGCCGAGCTGCTCCGGCTCGCGTAAGCGATGCGTACCTTGGACGGCGCGTCGGCGCTCAACGCCGATGTCGCCACCCCAAGCGTCCATGTCAAAACAAAAATGATCGCCCAGGTTTTTTTCATAACGGCTTCCTTACTGAACGCCCAACTCTTTTTGCGCTTCCCGTAGGAGCGTGTAATCGACCAATCGCTCGGGCGGGAAGTCGACGTTTTTGCCCACCGCCGTGCCGAGCGTTTCAATCATAACTCGGCCGAAAGAGCTGATACCGACCGTCTTGCCTCTCAAATCGGCCGCGCTTTTGATTTCGGGTCTGGCGACCACGTAGAAAGTCGGTTTCTTGAACAGCCAGATCACCGTGCGCACCGGCACGTTTTGGCTGGCGATCACGCGCGACGCCGTGCCAACGCAGCCCGTCGCCTGGAGATCGCCGGTCAGCAACGCCGTCACCGCGACATCGCATTTCGTATGCAATAGTTTGACATCGAGACCGAGCTCGCGGAAGAAAGCCGCGCTCGATGGCCAAGTCGAAGTGAAAGAAGTTGAGACTCTTGCCCGGATTGCCGATGAAAACTTCCTGCCCCGCCGCGAGCGATACGAACGAGCAATTTATCGCAATTAAAACTGCAACGAACACCGTCTTAAGTCTCATAAGGCTACAACGCATAAAACGTGCGCGGATTGTCGTAAAGCAGCTTTTGCTTCAGCGCCGCCGAAATATCTTCGCGCACGTTGATGGCGTTGACGAACTGATCTTCCCGCGACGGATCGCTGTGGGGATAGTCCGAGCCAATCAGCAGGTGCTCCTCGCCGGTGTACTTGGCGATATAAGAAATATCCTCATCGGCTTCGCAGGCGATGAACAATCGGTACTCGCGAAACAGCTCGGCGCTGGAGCCGTACTTGAACCGTTCTTTGAGCAAGCGGCGAATGATGTGGATCAAAAACGGCGCCCAGCCGGCCGCCGCTTCGATGAAGCCGAAGCGCAGGTTTGGAAACTGTTCGGGAATCCTATTAGCCACCAGATCGCGAAACGCCAGCAGCGGCATCACCCGCGTATGGCCGAAGGTGTGGTTGCGCGCCAGGTCGAACATATCCAGTATCTGCTTCACACCACAGCCGGTGTGCACGCAGATCGACAGGTTATGCTTCTGCGCTTCCTCGTACACTGGGAAAAGATACGGATGGTCGAGTGTGTATTCGCCTTCGATGCCGCGAAAAAAGATGCCCACCGCGCCGTTCTGTTTGGCAAAGCGAATTTCATCGAGGGCAACGCTCATCGACTGAAATGGCAACACCGCCACCCATTTTATCCGCTCCGGCGCCTGGCCGCAGGCCTGGGCGAGAAAGCGGTTGTAGGCGCGGCACAACGCAACTTCTAAATCTCGATCTTTGGTGTTGTAAACCAGAAAAAGCGTGGGATAGACAACCTGCATCGCCGTACTGAGCTTGTCCATGTCAGCGACGCGCGCCTCAATGTCGGTCATCTCGCGCGTCGCTGGCGTCGAGTCTTTACGTCCGGCTTGGACTTTCTGCGCCGAGGGTGTGACCAGCGCAAAGCTGCCCTTGCCGGCGGGCTTGGGGTAAATCTCGCCGTCGATCAGCCAGAAGGCATTGCGATTGCCGTACCAGGTATCTTCCGGCACCGATAGCATGATCGGCCGGCGCGGCTGCATCGCCTGATCCATCAACGCCCACATCGACGCGCCCTCCGAGATATGCGTGTCAGCGTCGATAACTCCTTGCATGCTTCACCTCCGGTAATTTCTCAGGCCCGATTCGGCTCAAAAGAGATTATGCTCAATCGATAAGTAGAGCAGCGCGCCGTAGTTGGTGGCGTTGCGGTTGAGGCCGATGGGCGCCGCCGCGCCGACGACGAATACAACCAACGCCAACGATCTTTTTAAATTCATCTCCTACTCCGAAACATCCGAAAACGATTTGAACGGCTTGAACGTTTGGAACGAGCTTAATTCTTCTTCAGTTCCAAATCGAAATCCCCATCCTGAGCTTGCCATGCTCCAAATCTTCCAAGGCTTCGTTGATCTGCTCGTAGGGGTAACTCCTGGTGATGAGTTGCTTCAATTCGATCCGGCCTTGCTGCGCCATTTGAAACACTTCGTCGACGTCGTTGGCCTGCCTGCTGGACACGCCGGTGATGGTGATTTCCTTGGTGACGAAGTTGCCGCTGCTGATGGTGAACGGCCCGCTGCCCAGGCCGCCAATGATCGTCGCCGTGCCGCCCGGTCGTGTCGCTTGGATGATTTGATCTGAAGTTTTGCTGTTGCCGATCGCTTCGAAGGATTTGTCGACACCGCCTGCGGTGAGTTTGATTACCGCCTTCACCGGGTCTTCACTCGCCGCGTTGATCGTGTGCGTGGCGCCGAAACTTTTCGCCGCGGCTAGTTTTTCCTCAGCGATATCGACGGCGATGATCGGAAAGGCGCCAAAGCATTTGAGGAACTGAATCGTGTTGAGGCCGATGCCGCCGCAGCCGATCACCAGCGCCGATTCGTTGGGCTCCAGCTTGCCGCGATGTTTGACGGCGTTGTAGGCCGTCGTCACCCGGCAGCCGACCACGCTCGCCTCTTCCATGGAAATGACGTCGGGGATTTTGAACGCCATATACGCCGGGACGGCAACGTACTGCGCGAAGCCGCCGACATTCCAGCGGGTCACTACCGTGCCGTCTTTCTTTTTTAAATTCGGCGGCGCCGGCCGGCGCTCGCAGAGATTTTCGTGCGCGCTCAGACAGTAGCGGCAGCGGCCGCACTTGTAGCGCATGCCGATGATCACTCGGTCGCCGGCTTTGAAATCTTTGCACAGCGCGCCAACCTGCTCCACCGTGCCGGCGACTTCGTGGCCGAGGATGGTCGGCGGCGTAAAGCGATTGCGCCCTTCGATGACTTTCAGGTCGGTATGACACACGCCGCACGAGACGACTTTGATCAATACGTCGTCATCGTGCACGTCCGGCATTTCCAGTTCTTCGATTCTGAGAGGCTGGCGCACTTCGTACAACACAGCGGCTTTCATGGTGATCCTTTTCAGCACTCAGGATAAAAGTGGCAACCACCGAGGGTTGCCCTGCGAGAACGATTTCTGCTCTACTTACGCCAGGCCAATGGTAACCGTCAAGCTTTCGGCAGGTTTGAACGATGTGAGCCACGCGAATGTCTTAAACTGGCTTGCGAATCTAACGCGGGTATAACTCCTTGATAAACCCTTCCTTCGCTAACTGCTCCAGCGGCGCGGGGTCGTAGAAACGGCGCGCGTCGGCGCCTTTGGCTTTGGGATTGCGCTCGGCAATATCTTCAATTACCGCTTCCATCTCAGGCAGGGTGACCGTGGGGATGTTGCGGATATAACCGAGCACATAACTCTTGAACGCGCTCATGAGCAGCTTGGTGTCGGTGTTGCGTGTGTACTTGCCGAGCACACGCACGGTGAAGTCTGGATTCGCCTTGGCGTATTTGATCCCTTCCAAGGTCGCCTTGAGAAAGCGGTTGAGCGTCTGCGGCCGGTTTCGAATGAAGGCATCGGTCGTCACCAACGCCGTCCCGGGGTAACGAAACTTCACTTCGCTCAAATTCATCAACTCCCGGTAGCCCAGCTCTTTGGCTTTTTCCAAAGTCGGCGACGAAATGAGTCCGCCTTTGATCACGCCCTGCTGCATGAAAAGCAAAATCTCCGGCACGCCGCCGGTTTGAATCATCTTGATGTCTTTGTTCGGATCGAGTCCGAATTCGACCGCGGCTTTGCGCAGACCTAGATCGGTAAGCGAGCCGAAGCGACTGACGCCGAATGTTTTGCCTTTGAGATCTTGGGGCGTCGCGATGTCCGGCGTCGTAACCAAACTCATGGGAATCACATTGATCGTCGTCGCGATGGTAATCGCATCCGAGCCCGACAAACGCGACAACGCGGCGGCGGCTCCCGACCCTTGCACGATATGCGCATCGCCAGAAAGCAAAGTCGTGATCGCCTGGGCCCCGGCGACGTAAATCACGCTCACGTCGAGACCGTATTTTTTGAAAATGCCCGCCTCATGCGGTACCCAAGTCGTGATCGAAGTCGCAGCAATCGACGAGTAGCAGACGTTTAGTTTTTCCAACTCCCCGGCTTGTCCCGCGCGAGCGTTACTGACGTGCGAAAACATCAGTGCGAGCAACATAACCGCGGCTAAACCAAATCCCTCGAAGCGCTTCATCAAAGCCATCCTCCGTGCACGCTGGCAGTAATAGAGAACGCCTTATACCAAGTCAAGGCAATGCGATTCACTTCATTGAGTTGCCCGACTGCGTGTGATATTTCCCGACCAGTCAATTTTTTCAGCAGAGATTACCGGATGAGCAAGCCAATTCGTACTGTCGGCGTCGTCGGCCTCGGCGTGATGGGCTTTGACATCGCCTTTCTCTATGCGATGAAAGGTTTTCGCACGCTGGTTTATGACGCGGCGCAATCAATCATGGATTCGTTGACCGATCGGCGCGAACAAACCATCGATCGTTTGCAGAAGCGTAACCGCATCACGGACCAAGAGATCGACAATCTTCGCACGCTCCTCATACCGGCCAGTGATCTCGCTGGTCTGGTGGAGACCGATCACATCACCGAAGCGGTTTCGGAAAACGCCAGAACAAAACTCACCGTCTACAAAACCCTGCGTGAAGCCGGCTTTAAAGGTCTGCTCACGACCAACACGTCATCCGTGACGCGCGCGACCTTGTTAAGCGTTGGCATGGTCAACAGCCACAAGTTCGCCCTCACCCACTTTTTCAATCCAGTGCTCTACACGCAGATGGTCGAAGTCGTCACCGGCGATATGGACGCGGCCAACCGAGAATCGATCTTGGAGTTCCTGAAGACTCTCGGTCGCGAACCCGTTCCGACCCAGGACATTTCCGGCTTCGTCTCCAATGGCATCTTGATGGTCTACGCGGTCATGGCCGTGCGCTTGCTGGAATGCGGCGCTCGCATCGAGCAGGTCGATCAGCAGGCCAAGGATCTAAAATTGCTGCCGCCATTCATCAGTTTCGATAGTTGGAAACCGTCCATCGTCGAGGACGTCACGCGCGTCATGGCGGAGCTGCGCGGCGACATTTTTTTACGCTCGTCGCCATTGCTCACTAATTTGGCGAAAGACAATCCAAAATTTTACGTCGAGCAAAAGCCCAACGCGAAGATTTATGAGCAAGCGGACGCTGACAGCCGCAGCCTCGATGACGAAACCATAAAACGCGCGCTTCGAACCTCGATGCTCGTCGCCGCCGCCCGCGTCGCGGAGCTCGGCGAAACGCCGGCCACAGTAGACTATGTCGCCACCGAAGGCATCAAGATGCCCAAGCCGCCGTTGAAGGAAATAGATGCCATTGGCGCAGCCGGGTTACTTCAAGACTTGGCTAGGACGAATCAAATGCTCGGAGACAAACCGTTACCTGCGCCGAACCTGCTCACCGACATGGCCGGCGAAAACCAATCGTTCTACACCAACGACAAGGCCAATCCTTGGCTGAGATCGCGCGCGAATTGACCAAGCCAACATGAAAGCGATTGACGTCCACGTCCATCCCAGCACCCGCGGGCTGGACCATCACGCCTGCGGCTACTTCAGAAGAAATCTCGCCGACATCCCGCAAACAGCCAAAGTTTCGCTGAATTATATGTGAAGAACGACGTTCAGGCTTTGCTGATCGGCTGGCATCCCTCAACGGTCAACGAAGGCTCGCGCAACAGCAACGAACATGTGCTCGAACTGGTCGCCAATCATCCAAACGCTTTTGCGGGAATCCTCGCATCGCTCGACACCAACGCGGCAGATCTAACCGCCGTCGCGCGCTACGCCTCGGAGTTGGTGAAGAATCCCGCGGTCAAAGGCTTCAAGTTTCATCCGCCCGATCAAGGCTTCTATCCCAACGACAAGCGGTTTTACGATATTTGGGAAGTGATCCAGGCGAGCGGCAAACCTGCGCTATTCCACGTCGGCTTCACTGTGCTGGGAGCGAATACCGACGGTGGCAGCGGTATCGCCCTCGACTACGGCAGGCCTATTCATCTCGACATGTTGGCCCGTGATTTTCCGAAAATGAAAATCATCGCCGCTCACCCAGGCTGGCCATGGGAACAAGAACTCATCGGCGTGGTCACGCACAAGAAAAATCTTTTCGTCGACACTTCCGGCTATCTGGCCGAGCAATTGCCGGAAGTCTTTCTCAAGGCCATCGGCGGACGGCTCCAAGACAAGGCGCTGTTCGGCACCGACTTCCCCTATGTAGATTTAGAAAAGGCGCTTATCAGCTTCAACAAAATGAATTTCAAACCGGCAGTGCAAGACAAACTCATGTTCGCCAACGCGCAGCAACTTTTTGATCTTTAGTTGGCCAAATTGCTTGCGTTTACGCTGGAGGTCGAACGATGAAACGACTCTTGCTCTTAGTCATTATCAATTTTCAATTATCCATTATCCATTCGTTCGCGGCGCAAAGCGCCGCGAACGTCAAACTGCGCGTCGGTTATCCCTCGCCCAGCGCCGCGTTCTATCCGCTCTTCGCCACCAAGGAAGCCGGCTTGCTGGAAAAATATGGCTTCGACAGCGAAATGGTTTACGTTCAAGGCGTGCAACTCGTGCAAGTTCACGTATCGGGCCAGCTCGATCTCGCCACCATTTCCTCGGTGGTCTATCTGCAAGCCTCTGTGGAAGGCGCCGACTTGATGCAGGTCGCTAGTTCCATCGACAATCAGATCATGAAGCTAATGGTGCACCAGAGCATCACCAAGCCACAGGATCTCAAAGGCAAGACGCTCGCCGTGACGCGCTTCGGATCGCTGACGGATTTGTTAGTACGGCCGGCGCTCAAGAATTGGGGCTTGGAACCGCAGAAAGACGTCAAGCTCGTGCAAATCGGCAGAATGCCCGACATCGCCACCGCCATCGCGCAAAAGATCGTCGACGGCGGCATGATTTCCTTCCCCACCTCGATGCAAGCGGAGAAGTTGAATCTTCGCACGTTAATCGACTTCGCCGATTCCGGCTTCGAAAGTCCCGCCACCACGGTGGTCGTCAGCCGCCGTTACGCCAAAGCCAATCGCGACGTGGTGCTGCGCTTTCTCAAAGCCTACATCGAAGGAACCAAGAAACTCTTCACCGATCGCGAGCTCGGCATCCGCGCACTAAGGCGATACGGCGGCGTCACCGACCGCGACATGTTGGCGACAACTCACGATCTATTCACCTCGCGCTACATCAAAAAGATTCCCAAGATCAACGCCAAAGGCGTAGAGAATTCTCTGAGTTTAATCGCCGAGAACAACCCCAAGGCCAAAGGCCGCAAAGCCGAGGAGTTCATGGACCCGAGTTTCATGGAAGAGTTGGAATCAACCGGTTTCATCAAGTCGGTGTGGCCGTGAAGATAATAAGAAGTTAGGGGTGAGCCGGCAGTCGGTAGCAACAGCGGGGAGAAAACATTCATGTGCAACAAAGTTATTCGCCTTGCGCTTAACGCGGTGCTCCTTGCACTTTGTATCCCAGCCGAAGCACAGCAGACAACGAAAATCCCGCGGATCGGATATCTAAGCGCTCTCTCCCCTTCCTCAGTCCCCGCCCGTACAGAAGCATTCCGGCGGGGTCTCAGTGAGCTTGGACATTTTGAGGGTAAAACCTTTGTCATCGAGTATCGATATTCAGAGGGAAATCTCGATCGCCTCACCGAGCTTGCGGTCGAGCTAGTGCGTCTCAAGGTAGACGTGATCGTCACGACCGGTCCGACGTCAACTCGCGCCGCCAAGGAATCAACGAACAGTATCCCCATCGTAATGACGAACGAAGCCGATCCTGTGGCATCGGGATTCGTCGCAAGTCTCGCGCGTCCGGGTGGAAACATTACGGGATTGTCCAACCTCGCCCCGGAGATCGGCGGAAAGCGACTTGAGCTTTTGAAAGAAGTAATTCCTAAAATGTCGCGCGTCGCCGTTGTCGGGACTGCAAGCCAAGCGGGCAACGCGCAATCGTTAAAAGAACTGGAGCGCGCTGCGGCGGCGTTCGGAGTAAAACTTCAATCCCTCGACGTAGCCGCTCCCAAAGATATCGAGATTGTATTCCGAGCCGCAAGCAAAGGCGGTACTCACGCGGTCCTTCTGCTACAAAGCCCCATTCTCAATTCTCATCGAACGCAAATTGCAGAACTTGCGGTAAAGAGCCGGCTTCCGGCAATATACTTTGCCCCAGAATTTGTCGAAGACGGTGGGCTTATGAGCTACGGTCCGAGCCTTAACGATCTGTTCCGGCGCGCCGCAACGTTTGTGGACAAGATTCTAAAAGGCAGAAAGCCTGCCGATCTCCCTGTAGAGCAGCCGATTAAGTTTGAATTTATCGTCAATCTAAAAGCCGCCAAACAGATCGGTCTAACGATTCCACCGAATGTGCTGGTGCGGGCGGATAAGGTGATTCGGTGAGGCGAAAGGCGAAGTGGGGCTCAAAGCGCTGCTCGATCTCGCGGCGAAAGAAAGGCCAGAGGCCGCGAAGGCTCAGCCGAAGCGATTTATCAATTCAAGTCTGCTAAAAGAACTTGATAATAGCGGTTTCATCGATCGATTATATCAATGAGGAGTTATCGTCATAATGGCTGAAGCAAGAATCGCTTCCCAAGCCTACTTGGAAGTCGCCGCCGCTCACGGCGTCGAGTATGTTTTCGGTTTGCCGGGAACCAGCGGCCAGGAATTTATCGGCACCATCGCCGACCAGGAAAAAATCCGTTTCATTCTGGCGATGCACGAGACGTGCGTCGTCTCAATGGCCGACGGCCATGCGCGCGTCACCGGCCGGCCGCAGCTCGCACAAGTGAGCACCTTGCCGGGATCGGCCAACTCGGTGGGCGCGCTTTATGATGCCTATCGCGATCGCTCGCCGGTGATCGTGACGTCGACCAATGTCGACACTCGCATCGACGGCCGAGACTCCCATACCGAGGGAAAAAATCTCGTCGAGATGACCAAGCAGTTCACCAAATGGAGCGCTGAGGTTCACCGCGCCGATCGCATCCCGGAGTATTTGAACCGCGCCTTCAAAGTCGCGTCGTCCGCGCCGACCGGACCGGTCTATCTCGCGCTGCCCAGCAATCTTCTCGGCGAGCCAATTTCCGTGGCGAATCCTGAAGCGGAACGTTCGCGAGTTTCGCCGCGCATCGCCGGCGATCCCGAAGCGTTCGCAGATGCAGTCAGACTGCTCGCCGAAGCGAAGCGGCCGCTGATCGTCGCCGGCAGCGCCATCGCGAGGTGCGGCGCGGCGGAAGAATTGGTTAAGCTCGCCGAAATGGTCGCGGCACCGGTCGTCATGGAACCGCGCTATTCGTTTCTGTCTTTTCCAACCACGCACCCGCAAAGTTTTCAAATTGCCGAACGGCAACCGTCATTCGATTTACCCGAATGGGGCGAGCCGGATGTCATCGTTGCCATCGGCTGCCGCTTGATCCGTGAATATCGTTACATCCCCGAGCCCGTCATCAAGCCGGCCACGAAGATCATCCACATCGAAGAAGATCCCTGGGAGATCGGCAAAGTTTTTCCCGTCGATATCGGCGTCGTCGCTGACGCCAAAAGCGCGCTCAAGTCACTGATCGAATGCTATTCGAAAGTCGAGCCGACAATGGAAATTAAGACTGAGCGCATGGAATGCATCCGCAAAGCCAAGCAACAAGCCAACGCGGAAATTGAAAGTCGCGTCAGCCAAGGTTGGAACGCCACGCCGATCAACGCAGCACGCCTGGCACGGACAATGGACAAGCTCGTCGAAAAAAACGCCTTGATCGTCAACGAGAGCCCGACCAGCAAAGATATCTTGATGGCGAACTTTCAGTTCTCTCCGGGGCGAGAATATTTCTCGAACTCATCCGGCGGTTACTTGGGCTGGGGATTGGGCGCGGCGATCGGTGCCAAACTCGCATCGCCCAAACGCCGCGTCGTCGCGTGTCTCGGCGACGGCAGCACGATGTTCGGTCTGCAGGGACTTTGGACCCTGGCCAAATATCGCATTCCTCTGGTCGTCATCGTGTTCAACAACCGAGCTTATATGGCGGTGAAAAATCAGTTCCGCGGATCGGAAGAACGAATTAGAATCGCCGCCGAAATGGGCGCCGAAATTTCCGGCCCGGAAATCAACTTCGCCAGGCTGGCCGAAACCTTCGGTATCTTCGGCGAGCGCGTCGAACATCCTGACGCCATCGAGCCAGCGCTCAAACGCGCTTTAGAGCAAAACGGTCCGGCGCTTGTCGACGTAGTCATCAGTCAGAATACGAGGAAGGATTAGCCGCAAAGCTTGTCCCGAGCGAATGCGACGGAACTGGAACTACGTATAGATCGCAAACCAAGAAACATTGAACTTACGGTCGCAGCACTCGACGCTTTCATATCAGCACTCTGAAAGGAATGGCCATGGCGAACGAATCCAAAGATGCCTTCGAGAAAACCGCGCTCGGCGCGCAAAACAAAGCCTACGACATTATCGCCAAGCTCGATCCCGAGTATTTTGAAAAGCTCAAAGGCATCTACGTCGACGCCACCTTCGGCCGCGAAGGCGCACTGCCGCGCAAGACCAAAGAGCTGATCATGGTCGGCATCTGCTGCGCGCTCAATCGTCCGCGCGGTGTGAAGCTGCACAGCGAACGAGCGCTCACCCTGGGCGCGGCGCCCCGAGAAGTTCTCGAAGCCGTTGAAGTCGCGGCGATCCCCGGCGGCATGCCCGGTCTGTGGCTAGGCGTGGAAACTCTGGATGAAATTCTCAAAACCAAAGGCATCGAGTTTAAATGAACGACCTCTTCCGTCGACCGCTTGCGGGAGAGGTTAGTGTAGTGTTCAACGAATTGAACGGCTTGAACGGACCCCTGCGAAAGCCGGAGGATTGAACGGTTTGAACCATGAGTGAAGCGAATAACGGCGCCCTCGACGGCATCCGCGTTCTCGACTTGACCCGTGTCCTCGCCGGGCCGTACTGCACGATGTTTCTCGGCGATCTCGGTGCCGAGGTCGTCAAAGTCGAACAGCCCGGCGTCGGCGACGACACACGCGGCTGGGGGCCGCCGTTTGCCGGCGGCGAGAGCGCTTATTTCCTTTGCACCAATCGCAACAAGAAGAGCCTCACCGTCGATCTCAAGTCAGCCGACGGCATCGCCTTGATAAAGCAATTGGCTGGGCAAGCCGATGTCTTGATCGAAAACTTTCGCCCGGGCGCGATGGATCGTTTGGGTCTCGGAGAAAAGGAACTGCGCGCAGGGAATTCGAGACTTGTTTACGCCTCGCTGTCGGGATTCGGCGCCGACGGGCCGATGGCGGACATTCCCGGCTACGATCTGAATGTGCAAGCCTGGGGCGGCTTGATGAGCATCACCGGTACGAACGAGAGTGGACCGCTGAAAGTCGGCGTCGCGATCATCGATCTAGTCGCCGGCTTGATGCTGGGAAAGGCGATCGTTGCCGCGCTCTACGCCCGCGAAAAAATCGGCGTTGGGCAAAAGATCGACACCTCACTGCTCGAAGCTGAAGTCGCCACGCTGATCAACGCCGGCAGCAATTATCTCATCGGTGGCAAGGTTCCCGGCCGTTGGGGCAACGCGCATCCGACGATCGTGCCGTATCAAAGCTTTCAAACCGCCGACAGTTTCTTGGTGCTCGGCGCCGCCAGCGAGTCGATTTGGAAACGGCTTTGTCCGGCTCTCAAGCGCGCCGAGCTCGCCGACGATCCGCGCTTCGCCAAGAATGCCGATCGGGTGGCGAACCGCCAAGAGCTGATCGCTATTCTCTCTGCAATCTTCATGACGCAGACGACGGAGCATTGGGTAACAGCGCTCAACCAAGCAAACGTTCCCTGTGCGCCGGTGCAAACCATCGATCAAGTTTTCGCCGCGCCGCAGGTGCTGCACCGAAACATGCTGGTCGAAGTCGATCATCCGACTGTGGGGAAGATTCGCATGGCCGGTATCCCGGTCAAATTTTCCGCAACGCCGGCATCGGTGCGCTTGCCGCCGCCGTTGCTCGGCGAGCACAATGACGATGTCTTGTCTTCGTGGCTTGGCATGCAATCCGAAGCGATCGATCAACTCAGGAAAAAGAGCGTGATATGAAGGGCAAAACTTTTGAAGAGTTCCATGCCGGCGAGAAATATGAAACCGGCCGGCGCACGATCACCGAACACGACATTCTGACATTCGTAAACTTGGTGGGACTCACCGAGCCGCTGTTCTTGGACATGGAATACATCCGCAAAGAAAGTTTGTACGGCGAGCGCATCGCGCCGGGTAGTCTGACATTCGGCATGGCCGAAGGCCTGACCGTGCAGACCGGACTGATTCATGGTACGGGAATGGCGTTTGCCGGACTGGATAAGATGCGTCTGTTCGGCCCGGTGAAAGTCAACGACACCATCCAGGTCGAAATCAAAGTCTTGGACACTAAAGCCGTGCCCGCTCGCGGCGGCGGCATCGTGCGCTACCGCCAATGGGTCAAAAACCAACGCGGCGAAACTATCATGGAGTACGATGTCGCGCGATTAATCCGCAGTGGAGACAATAAATAAATGAAGGTAGCGGCGACCAACGCTCAGGGACTTGTTCTCTGAGAGTAGCAACATGAATATTGCAAAAATAAACTTCGGCATCCTTCTTCCCACCCGCGAGGCGATCATGTCGGGCCGCGCCGATCCGTCGACTCTCTATCAAATCGCCGAGCTCGCTGAGTCGTTGGGCTTTCACTCCGTCTGGGTCGGCGACAGTTTGACGGCGCGGCCGCGTATCGACGCGCTCACCACCCTCGCCGCCGTCGGCGCGCGGACCCAGCGCGTGCGTTTGGGCACGGCGATCTTTCTCGCCGCGCTGCGCAATCCGATCTTGCTCGCCTACCAACTCGCCAGCCTCGACTGGCTAACCAGCGGTCGCGCCGATCTCGGTGTCGGCTACGGACGGCCAAAAGAACCAGCTTCGGAGCATGAGTTCGAAGTTTTAGGATTGAATCCCAGCGCGCGCATGAAGATGAGCGAAGAGATCGTCCACGTCATGCGCCGGCTTTGGCGCGAGAATGACGTTTCGTATGAAGGCAAGTTTACGCGCTTCGAACATGTCACCATCGAGCCCAAGCCCGCGCAAGCGGGCGGCGTACCGATCTGGCTGGCATCGAACAATGTCGAACCTGGGCTCAAGCGTGTCGCCCGGCTCGCCGACGCCTGGATCAACAACATCAAGTCGCCGGACGTTTATGGCGAATGCTGGCAGAAGATTCGCGCTTACGCCGCCGACGCCGGACGCGATCCCGAATCAATTCATCCCGGCATCTACTTCACCCTGGCCGCCGGCGGCAAAGACGCCGTCGTCGAAGGCCAGCAATTCCTCGCTCAATATTACAGCCGGTCCTACGAGGCCGTCGCCAACGCCATGCTCTGCGTCACCGGCTCGTGGGATGAAGTGATCGATTGGATGGAGAAATATGCCGCAGCCGGGGCACGCACTGTGGTGCTGCGCTTCGCCGCCAACGACCAGCTCGCCACACTCGAAGCCTGCGCCGAAGCGCTGAATCGGCGCAAATTACTTGGATGAGTGTTCGAACTGCTTTGCCAATAATTTAAATAATTGCTCAGCAAGCTGCGCGCTATCAGGCGATGAAACTTGTCACAACGGCGTCACCCCCGAATGTTTTTATCGGGGGTCCAGGCCGCTCCCCTGGATTCCCGCTTAAAGCATGCGGGAATGACGGACTTCGGAATGGAAATAAACGGATAGCAGCGAGCCGCGATGGATCTGACCCAGAGATATTGAATGGTTTGAACTATTTAAGCAATTGACAGCTACGAAACGGCACGCAGCAGCAGTTTCAATCCGAAATCTCGAGCACAACTTTGCCAAACTGTTGGGCCGTTTCAACGCGATGCTGCGCCGCCGCCGCGTCACGCAGCGGGAAGACGCTGTCGATGATCGGCTTGATTTGCGCGATGGTGAGAAAATTCACGAGCTGGCGAAACTCCCCGCGGCTGCCAAGGGTCGAACCATAAATTTTTAAATGCTTGGAAAAGATCGCCGCGATGTCGTCGTCGGGCTGCCCCCCCGCCGTGGCGCCGCAGGTCACGAGGCGCCCGCCGCGCGCCAGCGACGCCAAGCTTTTGCGCCACACTTCACCGCCGACGCAATCCACGACCATATCGACACCGCGCTGCTGAGTCAGCTGGTGAACCGCGTCGGCGAAATCCTGTTTACGATGATTGATGGTGAAATCCGCTCCAAGTTTTTCAGCCCGCGCGAGTTTTTCATCGCTGCTCGACGTGACGATGACGCGCGCGCCGAGTTTCTTGGCGACTTGCAGCGATGCGCTCGCCACGCCGCCGCCGACGCCGATGATGAGCACGGTTTCACCGGGCTGCAATTTGCCGTTGGTGATGAGCATGCGCCACAGCGTAACGAACACTAGCGGAAACGCTGCAGCTTCTGCGAAGGTATATCCCGGTGGAATGGCGAAACAGTTCTCAGCTGGCAAGCGGACAAATTCCGCGTAGGTTCCTTCCATCCGCTCGCCGAGCACGCGCAGACGAATGCACATCCAGTCATTGCCACCGAGGCAAAATTCGCATTCGCCGCAGCCGGTGGGCGGATAGAGACAAACGGCGTCGCCGGATCTCAAATGACGCACCTTTGAGCCCACTTCGACGACGACTCCAGCTCCGTCTGCGCCGAGGATATGCGGCATTTCGAAGATATGGCCGGTCTGACCGAGCCGGTTCCAAATATCGATATGATTGATCGCCGCCGCTTTCAGCTTGACGATCACATCAGTGGGTTCTGCGATGGTAGGTTGATCGGCCTCTTCAAAAAAAAGTTGCTCGATACCGCCGTAGCCGTGCATGCGAACCGCGTACAAAGTCTTCTCCAACGAACGTCATTGGTTAACAAGGCATTGGTCGCTTGTCAATTTCACCAGCGGCGACAAGCGAGCAGTCTTGCGATGGCTCGAATTAGAATCGTTCAAAGAACATGGATGTTCACAAGCAGGAACACGCGGCGCTGCTCGTGGCACCGGGATGACCACGATGCTGATTGGATCTGGAAAGAGACTGGCCGAATTTAAGGGGAAAAGGGTGTCCCCTTTGGGGAGAGGGGACACCCTGGGGGTAATGCAGCAAACGTGAGCCGAGGAGGAGTGCTCACGCTGCGCTCGGGAAACACGGTTTGACCGGCGACACGCCGGCAAAATCGTTAACGCATCCGATTCATGGAATACTGAAGTTTTTTCAGTTCGCCTTCCAAGTACATGTCTTTGAGTTGATGACGATCCATATGCGCTTCCAGCAATTCAGCGGGAAACATTTTCGCGCCACAACGGTGACAAACCACCGCCTGATAAGTCGCGTTTTCGTGGTGAATCTCGTAGCTGTCACTGCTCGCTATAGCTTCCATATTGTCCCTCACTGTCGTTAATTAGCCGCTCGCTTCATTGTCGTTGAGCAATTGATATGCCAACTTGTCCGTGCCGTTGATGATTGGCCAAGCTGTTGATATTTCATGCTATAGGCTGGCATCGCCAGAACGATGCGACCGTACTTCGAACAAACTCGGCGAACCTTCAGTGTCCGGCTCTGACATTTTTGTGCCCTTGGCGATCAGGACGTGATCCATGAATCTCCCCGAGGTTGAAATGTGTAACGAACTCACCTTTACCGAGCAAGGGGCTGGCGGCCACGTCGTCGGCATCGTTGCCCTGAATAACCCGCGAGCGCTCAACGCCCTGACATTGGCGATGTTCGAAGCTCTGGAGCACAAGCTGATGGAGTGGCGTGAGCGCGCCGACGTCGCCTGTGTGGTGCTCCATGCCGATTCGGAGAAAGCATTCTGCGCCGGCGGCGATGTCAAAGCATTGGTGGCCATTCTGGATAGCAGTTCGTCTATCCAACCCGCCGTGGATTTTTTTTCCCGCGAATATTTCGTCGACTATCTGATCCATGTTTATCCCAAGCCGATCCTATGCTGGGCCGACGGCATCACCATGGGTGGAGGAATAGGTATTATGAACGGCGCCTCCTGCCGCGTCGTCACCGAGCGTACGAGGATGGCGATGCCGGAGATCGCCATCGGTCTATTTCCTGACGTCGGGGGAACTTACTTTTTGAATCGCATGCCCGACGGCGTCGGCCTATTTCTCGGTTTGACTTCAGCACGCTTCAACGGCATCGATGCCGTCGCCATCGGCATGGCGGACCTGTACATCGGTGCGGCGAAGAAAGGGGAAATTCTCACCGGCTTGTCCGATCTCCGCTGGAGTTCAAATGGCGCCGAGAACAAACAAACCCTGCGCGCGTACTTGGCAACATTTGCTGAAGCCACTTCGTTGAGCGACTCCGCCGTCATGAAACACCATGACGGCGTCAAAAAACTTACGTTACAACCAACCCTTAACGCCATCGACGACGCCATGCGCGCCTCGGTCGGCGAGGACGCATGGATGCAGCAAGCCGCGCACGGCTATCTCGCCGGTTCGCCGACCTCGGCGCGGGCGCTCTTCGAGCAACTCAACGGCGGCAAACACCTTCGACTCGACGAAATCTTTCTGCGCGAATGGGACATGGCGCTCAATTTTTGCGCCCAATCGGATTTTCGCGAAGGCGTGCGCGCGCGCTTGATCGATAAAGATCAGAACCCGAAGTGGAATCCGCCGGCGCTGGCGCAAGTGTCCGACGCGGAGATCAAAAGATTATTTTCCAAACAGCATGGGCAAGGCCAACAACTCGCGCAAAAGTTCGCGGCTCACGGGTTGCGCTGAAAGCCCACGACGTAACACTTGACAGCAACAATCCTTCGCGACATGTATGAGAAAACTATGAGCACAAACCAGCCTATCGAAGTCGAGTTTTCGGTGATGCGCTATGACATCACCCTGCCGCTTTTCGAAGGACGCGTGCCAATCGACGGCGTCACGTTGAAACCGGTGAAATCGTCGTCGATGATCAACAAAGAAGATCCCAAGCTCAAGGCCGGCGACTTCGGCCTGATGGATTTGAACATCGGCTATTTCCTGCCGGCCATCGAAGCCGGCTGGGAGATCATCGGCTTGCCGGTTTTTTCCAAGCGCAAGCCCGCCTATCAGTTGATTTTTTGTCATGCGGATTCTGCCATTCACGCGCCCAAGGATTTGGCCGGCAAGCGCATCGGCTCGCGCACCTACCGCACCGCGCTGACCATTTGGGCGCGTGGGCTGTTGAAACAACGCTACGGCGTAGACTTTGCGAAAGTTCACTGGGTGCTGCAAGCCAAGGAAGTTTTTCCCGTTCACGACAACAGCGTCACAATCGACTACGTCGACGAGAACAAAAATATGTCGCAACGGTTAATCGCCGGCGAGCTCGACGCGATTATCACCGATATCTCTGATACCAAGATGTTCGAGAATTTGGAAAACCATCCCAAGATCAAGCGTCTCTTTCCCGATTATTTAAATGAAGATCAAAAGCTTTACCGCGAAACCACCATCTACACCCCGGTGCACATGATCGTCATGAGCCGCAAACTCGATCGCGAGCGGCCCGAGCTCGCGGCCAAGTTCTACGCAGCGTTTGAAAAAGCCAAAGCGCTCGCCTACGACGATATCCTGAGCGATCGTGGCGGTTTTTCCGTCGTCTACCTGCGCGAAGCCATGAAGCAACAGATGGCCGCCTGGGGCGATCCGTGGAAGTATGGCATCAAAGCCAACCAGTCGACCATCGACACCTTCATCAAATATAACGTCGATCAAGGCATGATCCGAAAGTCAGTGTCGACCAACGACATCTTCGCCGCCGCCACGCTCGACACTTAGACGTTGCTAAATGTTTCAATCTGGAATTTGGAATCTGAAATTCCTCAGTGGAGCACGGCATGTTGTCCAAAGAAGATAACGAGTTAATCACCCAAACTAACGCCGGTACACCGATGGGCAATCTCATCCGGCGCTACTGGGTGCCCGCCCTGTTGTCCGAAGAGATTCCGCAAATCGACTGTGCGCCGGTGCGAGTCAAATTGATGGGCGAGGAGCTGGTCGCTTTCCGGGATAGCCAAGGACGAATCGGATTGATCGGCGAACACTGCGCCCACCGCGGCACGTCGCTATTTTTCGGCAGGAATGAAGAGTGCGGCCTGCGCTGCGTTTATCATGGCTGGAAGTACGACGTCGACGGCAACGTTTTGGAAACTCCAGCGGAGCCTGGCGCCAGTGACTTCGGTAAGAAGCTCCATCACACCGCCTATCCGACCCATGAAGCTAACGGTGTGATCTACGCTTATCTTGGCCCACGCGAAAAGATGCCGTTGTTTCCGAATTATGAATGGACCCAAGTGCCGCTGGAACAATCCTATGTGACGAAATGTCTGTTGGAATGTAATTATCTCCAGGGTCTGGAGGGCGAATGTGATTCGTCGCATCTATCTTTTCTGCACCGGACCTTTACTAACGAAAGTAACCAACCGGTCTACAAAGGTGATCCCGCGCCGGTCTATGAAACACACGATACCGACTTTGGCGTGCGCTTGATCGCCACGCGCAACTTTGAAGACCAGCACTATGTCCGGTTCTCGGCGTTCGTCATGCCGGTTTACGGCTGCGTCCCGGCTGGCCGCAAGACCAACGAACTTGAAGGTTACGAGATTCACACTTATGTGCCGGCCGACGATACCCACTGCTGGCGCTACGATATCGGTTTTCATCGCGGCCGCGCCGTGCGCGACGACGAAGTCCACCGACGCAAACAGATCAATCCCGACTACACGAAAGTGCGCAACGCACGTAACAATTATTTGCAGGACCGGCACAAGCAGAAAACTTCGAGCTTTACCGGCATTGACGATTTTCTAAATCACGACGGCTGCGCCACCGAAAGCATGGGCGCGATTTTCGACCGCACTAAAGAACATCTTGGCGTCAGCGACAAGGCGGTCATCGCCGTGCGCAGATTTCTGCTCAACACTGCCAAGGAGCTTAACGGCGGCAAAGAGCCGCCCCATCGGGTGCTCGATCCAGCGCAGAACTGGTTCCCGCACATCGATTGCTTCGCCCATTTGGTGCCGCGCACTCTGCCTTGGCAAAAGAAGTTTGACTTCTTGACCGACGCGGCGCACAAGGAAAACCCGATGTCCTATGCTGCGCGTAAAAAAGCCGCGTCGTAACTACGTGCTCAATCGACAACTCGGAACGATCCATGAAACAAACCAAGAACAAGTCTTCTCGTGCGCTCATCAAAACCATCGAAGTGGAATTGCACATCAGCTGTAAAATTCTCGAGTGGGAGATCGGTGATATTTGGGGCCATGTCGGCGTGCGCCTGCCGGAAAACAAGGGTATCGCCGTGCAGCTGTTTCGCCGGGCCGAAGAAGGTAAAAAGGACTGGCTCGTCCATTTCGATTACGGGCTGAAGAAACTCGCCGGGGTTGGCACTCCACCGCGCGAATCAGTGATCTACACGGAAATCTTCAAGGCGCGGCCCGATGTCAACGCCGCGGTGCACTGTCACGCGTCGACCTGCGTCGCCATGAGTCTCGCCGACACTCCAGTTTCTTGCGTGCATGTGCAATCGGGGCGCTTCGGCACGGGCGTGCCGATCTATCCGCAGCCGATTTATATCTTGGACGACGACGAAGGCGCCGATCTCGCCCGCACCTTGGGCAATGCCAACGGCATGATGATCAAGGGCCACGGCATTGTGGCCGTTGGCAAGTCGATTGACGAAGCCTGCATGAACGCCGTGTACATGGAGCGCACCGCCAAGATCATGACGACGGCGAAACTGTTCGGCTTCAAAGGCGTGCCAGGCGATTTCATCGAACAATTGTCGAGCAGCAAGGAGAAACTGCTTACCCGCGGCCAACGCTTGTCCCACTCGGCCGAATGGAACTACTACGCCAACCTGATCAAGGCGGGAAAAACCTGGAACCGCGGCGGGATCTAAGCACTGCGAATGTCGAAACCGAAACCCGCTGCGTCGGTGCAGGTTGGGTGGAATAAAGCGATACCCATCGAATCTGGAGGGCAAAGCCATGATCGAGAGATGGATTATTGGCCTTCTCTTTCTTCTCGTCCTCGCCACTAACGCGCGCGCCCAAGAAACCAACCTCGTCGCCTACGCCGGCTTCGCCGGTTTTCAGGCGCCGATCTGGGCGCCGAAGGAGTTCGGTCTGTTCGCTAAATACGGGTTCAACGGCGATGTAGTTTTTCTCTCCGGCTCGGTGCGCCAGCTGCAGGCGTTGCTCGGCAACAGCATCCAACTTGCTCAGGTCGACGCTGCCACCGCGGTCAATGCGATCAATCAGGGAGCGGACTTGGTAATGATCTCGGGCACGCTCAACTCGTTTCCCTACAGTTTCGTCACCCAAAAAGAGATCCGTAAAGCGGAAGATTTGATCGGCAAGAAGATTGGTGTCCTCGCCGTCGGCGGCGCCACCGAAACGGCGACGTTGCTCGCGCTCAAGGCGTGGAATGTGCCGCGCCAGTCGGTGACGATATTTCCTGCCGGCGACTCCGCCGCGCGCATCCTTTCTCTCACGGCCAAAGCGATCGACGGCACCATGTTGTCCTATCCCGACATCAACGAAGCGTTCCGCGTCGGCATGCACGAGTTCGCCAAGATGAGTGACGTCAAAGGCTCATCTTTCCCAATGAACGTCATGGTCGCGCGCCGCTCCTTCGTCGAGAAAAACCGCGACACGGTGAAGCGTTTCCAGCAAGCCTACGCCGAAGGCGTGTATCAATTCATGACCAACAAAGAAAAAGGCGTTGCTGTATTATCCAAGTGGCTGCGCTTCAAAAATCCCAAGTCCGTCGAAGAAACCTACAACTATTTCGGTAAAAGCTTTTCATTTCCCACTCGCGTTTCACACGACGGCCTGCGCAACACCCTGGAAATCGTCGCCCAGCGAAACCCGGCGGTGAAAGTCGACATGACGATCAGCCGCTATCTCGACGAAAGCATCGTCGACGAATTGGAACGCGAAGGGTTTTTTAAACGACTGTCTGGGAAATAGCGGGGAGGTAATTTGACTTGGCCGATGGCGCTGGATAAAAGCCGAAGAGTGCCTCGGTCCAACCAACCGCGTGAAAGGATTTCATGCTATGTGTAAAGTATTGCTTCTCGTTCTGGGCTCATTATTTCTCGTCAGCGTGCAATCTGCATCCGGCCAGTCACCGCAAACAGTCGCCGCGGCGAAGAAAGAAGGCGGCAAAGTTATTCTTTACACGTCCATGGAGACTTTCACTGCCGACGCGCTCAAGAAAGCTTTCGAAAGCAAAACCGGCATACAGATGGAGTATTGGCGCGGCGGTTCCACCGAAGTCATGGACCGCGTGCTGAGCGAGCATCGCGTCGGCAAGCCGCTGTTCGACGCCGTCGCCACCACCGGCGATCACATGCAGGTCATGTTCAAAGAGGGCGCATTCGCCAAATACGAATCGCCGTCGCTCAAAGGCTTCGCCAAAGACGCCATCGATCCCAATCTTGGCGCGCGCTATCGCAACGTGCTGTACGGCGTGATTTTCAACAAAGCCGGCATCAAAGCCGCTGAGGCGCCGAAGACGCTGGAAGATGTCGTCAAGCCGGAGTATCGCGGCAAGTTGGTTATGCCCCATCCGGTCAATCACACGTTAACCATTCAATGGCTTGGCAGTCTCGACAAGATCATGCCGAAGGCGCGCGCGGAAAAGTTCATTCACGATCTCGCGGCCAGCAAGCCGATCTTCGCCGAATCCATCGTCCCGGCGGCCGACAAGGTCGGCACCGGCGAGGCGCCCATCGGCATCACCTTTGTGCGCTTCGTACTCACCTACAATAAGCAAGGCGCCAGTCTCGACTACGTCCGCGACTACAACATGCTCGGCGACGGCCAGTACATCAGCCTCGCCGCCAAAGCGCCGCGAACCAACGCCGGCAAAGCATTTATCGATTTCTTTCTCGAAGAAGAAAGCATGAAGATCCAGGCCGACACCGGCGAGTTCGTCAACCGTCGCGGCGTCTATCCGCCGCTCCAGGACGCCGACAAGATCAAGTTCGTGCAGATGTACCAGTTCGGCAAGGAAGACTACGAAAAGAAAAAGAAGGAATATCAGAAGATCTTCATGCAATAGCCGGGCATAAGATTTCTCTCGCTTGTTCACCGAAAATGACAAGATGATTTTTCTGTCATTTCGACCGAAGGGAGAAATCTTTCTTTAAACTACGAAAATCAGGAGGCAGCATGGCAGAATTCATCATCGACGCCGACGGCCACATCATGGAAGATCACAAAGACATCTTCGCCCATATCAAGGGCAACTTCGCCGAGATGAACTGGCACTCGACATGGCCGATGTTCGACGCCGACGGCTGGCAGCGCGGCCTGGCGCGCAAGGGCAAGCGCGAAGATCCCGATGCTGAACATTGGATAAAATTTCAGGATGAGCACGGCATCGACATGGCCGTGCTTTATCCGACATCGGCGCTGGCATTGGGCATGATCCAACTGCCCGCTTGGGCATCTGCCCTCGCGCAAGGCTACAACGACTGGCTCCATGACCGTTTCACCACTCAATCGCCGCGCCTCAAAGGCGTCGCCCTGCTGGCGCCGCAAGACCCCAAAGCCGCTGCCGCCGAGCTGCGCCGCTGCGTCAAGGATTTCGGATTCGTTGCCGGCTTGTTGCCGTCAGCGACCAATAACCGCACGCCGCTCTACGGCTCGCCGACGTTTCATGAAATTTACGACGAAGCGCAGCGCCTCGACGTGCCGCTAACCATCCACGGCGGCGTCAGTCAAAATCTCGGGCTCGACCGCGTGTGCAGCTTTCTCGAAGCGCACATGCTCGAACATCCCGTCGGTCTATTTCTGCATATCACCAACATGATGTTCCAAGGCGTGTTCCAGGAGTTTCCCAAGCTGCGCGTCGCCTACTTGGAAGCCGGCGCCGGCTGGGTGCCGTTCATGATGGATAGGATGGAAGAAGACTACGAAAAATTCGCCGCGCGTTTGGCGCCGCACTTGAAACATCCGCCGAGCCATTTCTTCGAGAGCGGCAACATCTTCGTCACCATGGAAGTCGAAGAACGCACCGCGCCCTACGTCGTCAAATTGCTGCGCGACGACGTCATCATGTGGGCCTCCGACTTCCCCCACGAACGCGAACGCGACCAATTCGGCGGCGACCTACCGACGTTAAAAGCGCGCAAAGATCTTACTGATGAATTCAAACGCAAAATGCTCTACGACAATCCGGTGCGGTTTTACCGCTTCAACGAAGGAGACATCGCCGCGGCGAGGAAAGCTAACGGAAGTTGAGCATTAATTCTAAGCTCAATAATCACTTCTTAGGAACCGCGACTTGAGTCTCAAGCTTATAGCTAACGAGCTGTTCCTCCCGATAATAAGCGTTCACGCTTTCGTATGAGACCGTTTTTACAAACCATCGGGTTTCTGGAGAATACCAGTATTCGCCTATTAATCTTCCGGTTCTTGGCGCGTAGAACTCAAGCTTCACGGCCTTGAAAGTACCCGCGGGCACTTTTACTAATTCCGAACCAGCAACGAACCTCACCCGTTGTACTGCGCGAGTTTTCTTCGACTCGATATCTTCGATACTGTAGGTAGCTGTCCACTGCTTTCCGGCAACGAGAGGCCACGTGAAGAGACTACCGGATCTATCATAGCGGCTCATGATGGTCCCATTCTTTCTTGTTTCCAGAATTCCCATGTCCTCCATGCTGCGAGCCGTTTCTTCGCTGCCATCTCGCAGCAAAAAGGCAGGTCCATGTGCCGTCAATGCTGTACCGACAATCTCGTCGACGCGCTCCGACATTTTGTTAGACTCATTCACTTCGTACTTCCATCTGAACCCAACTAGCCACTCCGGTTTGCCGACGCTAAATTCATCCCTCACGCGCAATTTTTCAGTTATAGACTTTTCAAGCTCCGTTTCGAAATCTGCGAATGACTGACCAAAGCTCTTCTCAAATTCACCCGTTTTTAGATATTCTATAGCGGCTGGGAACCCGTGTGTCCCGATCAATCGATCCACGGTCACAAAAGCCAACGTGTATGTCGCGACAAATCCTCCTAGTTTTTCTGACCGTAATTTCCAATTTTTATAATCGAGGAAAACAGATCCGTCGAATGAGCCAACATACCTTAATTCTCGCCAAGCCCGCTGGGTCGTCAAACTTCCGCTTCGCCATTTGAGTGAGTCGAAAATTTTCGATGCCACCCATTCGGCGAAACCTTCTCTAAACCACCCGGTGCTTTAACATCGCTACCTGCGAGTGAATTGTGAAGGACGTGACCGAATTCATGAGCCAATTCACCGATTCTCAAGTCCCAACGAGTACCCCCCGACGATCCCAAGTTGACGTGTATTGAATTTCCTTTAGTGACCGCGGCTTCATTCGCGACTTCATGTACTTTGGCATTTCCTTTGCCCCAGTATGCGAATGCTTCCGTATTTTCGTAGAGCCACAAAGACAGGGAATCAATCTTTGGAAGACCCGAATCAGCGGCGGCAGTCATTACCGCCGCAATCGCTTGCTCCACACTTTTGACGTTACCAGGTGTTGACGGTCGATAATCTTCAGGTTTCGCTATGTTGATTACTTTCGGCGGTACCGGCGTACACCCGATATATGTAATGACCAGCAAATAGAGAGCGACTTGGCGGATTCGAACTAGCAGCGAAAAATATCGCTCTCTTCTTGCCTGGTACTGAACACTACAAACGGCTTTGGCTCATCGTCCAAATATTATAAGGCCCGGCTGGGATTTACCCAAGCCAGGCCTTTGCAACAGTTATGCTGCGCGACCGGCGGATAATTACCTTGGTCACCGCCCCATCAACTTCTGCACGAACCCTTCCTCTTCGAGCTTCTTGAGAAATCGGTCGCTGATAAAACTCTTCGCGTCAACCTTGCCAAGTTTCGGCTCGCCGGCGACCAACGGATCGACCACTGCCTGCATGGCGCTCAAGGACGGGTACGGAATGTCGGGAATCCTGTTCTTGTTGTACTCGTAGGCTTCTTTCAAAAGCTCTTGATCGTTCACTCGGCTGAATTGCGCTAGCGCTTTGAGCGTGTACTCGGGTTCGGTTTTGAAAATCTTGATCGCTTCGACATAGGCGCGCATGAAGTTGAGAATCCGTCCTTCATTTTTCTGCAGCAACTTGGCGCTGCCGCACATACCGGTATTGAAATAGGGAATGCCCAATGCGCCGGCGTCGGCTAAAATATTCACGTTAAATTTTTTCGCGACGGCACCGAACGGCGCGTTGAATACCGAGCCGTCGATGCTACCGGATCTAAGCGCGGCCAGCCGCTCGGACTCGTTGCCGATCTGCAAGATCGTCACATCCTTCGGATCGATGCCAAGCCGGCGCAAAAGTGTCCGCACGCCAAAATCCGACGACGATGAAAACCGGCTGATGCCTAAGCGTTTGCCTTTTAGCTCCGCGGCGTTTTTGATCTCTCCGCGCGTTGCCAGTTGATAACCCATGCGGTCGTCGGTCATCGCGATGTAAGTGATATCCGCGCCGCGCAGATTGGCGGTAACACCCGGCGGACCCGTCAATTGAGCCAGATCGATATCGCCGGACACCATCGCTTGGATCGCCGTGCTGCCGCCGGGAATATAAACGACCACGGACGTAAGCCCGTACTTGGCGTACAGTCCGCGCTTTTCGGCCAGCGAGACCAACAAAGCGTGTGGGTTGACCGAGCTGTAGGCGATACGGATCGTATCGGCGGCAAAAACAGAAACAGCAAGGCATTGAAGAATCAGGCAGGCAAATAAGCAGGTAACTGTAATTCGATTTATTTTCATCATTTATCCTACAATGCGAACAACTCTTTCGCATTCTTGTAAAGAATCTTCTCCTTGGCCTCGTTCGATAACTGCTTGTGGCCGCGCAGATCGTTTAAATTATGCGGGAACTCGTTATCCCAGTGCGGGATGTCGGAGGCGTAAAGAAAGTGATCGGCGCCAACGTAGTCGACGGTGGCAACCAGTTGCGACTCGCCGGGTTCGACGCTGAAGTAGAGTTTCGACTCGCGCACCAGGTCGCTGGGCTTCTTTTTCAGCAGCGGCATCTCGATCTCGCCGCGTTTTTCCCAGTGCTCATCCAAGCGATCGAGATAATACGGCAGCCAGGTCGCGCCGATTTCCAGAAACGCCAACTTCAGTTTTGGAAAGCGTACTGGCAATCCCTGGCAGACGATGCTGGTGAACTGGAGCAAGATACCCACGGGAAACGCGTAAGAGTGAACTTCAGCGAAGGTCGACAATCCCGAAGTGCCCAGCTCGCGCGAAGTGTTGCGTGTGCCGTGAATGCCGAGAACAACGCCCAAGCGCTCCGCTTCTTGGTAAATCGGATCGTAGAACGGATCACCGAGCGCTAGCGGCAAACCGGTCGGCAGGATTTCAAAACCTTTCAAGCCCAACTCCGTCACCGCGCGGCGCAGTTCTTCAGCCGCGGCTTTGGGCGAGCGCATCGGCAAACAGCCGACGCAAGACAATCGGTCGGAACGTGCGTTAAATTCCTTGGCGAACTGCGTGTTCGCCGCGCGCGCAACGGCGATTTGATAAGGCACTTCCTGATTCTTGGCGATGTTGCCTGAGCCGGTGGGAAAGCAGATCGCTTTTTCGATGTCATATTCGTCCATGATCTTGTGCCAGTTGTCGACCTGCTGTGCGGCGCTCAACCCCTTCCACGACCGCGCCATTTCGAAGGAGTCCATCATATCGTTATCCCAAGGCTGATCGCCCGGCCACAAACCAGTCGGCCGTTTGACCCAAGGCTCTTCGAGGTATTTGCGAATGTCCGACTGTCGTTCGAGCACGTGACCGTCGGTATCGATAACCGGAAAGTTCGACATGACTAGATCCTCCTTCGTGAGTGTTGGCGCTTTGTTCTTCTAGTCTGGTGCGAAGCTGGCTGTCAATGCGGGAAAGTTTGGAATTGGCTGTCTAGCGTCTGCCGTCGGATTCCGACACCGAAACTCCAGACTCTAGGCTATGAACTAACGTAGTCGCGTAGCGCCGGGCGCCAATCGCGCATCGGTGGCAAGCCGAGATCCTCCGAGAGCAAGCAGCGCATCGGCGTGTAGCGCGGCCGTGCGGCGATCCGTTTCATTTCGCGCTCGTGGGCGATCTCGATCAGCGCATCGATCTGCGCGCGCGCGAGTCCGAGCACGCGGCCCGCTTGGAGGGCGAATTCGTAGTAAGAGCAGACGCCGCCGTTGACGACGTGATAAATGCCATAGCGGCCAAGCGTACGAATCGTCATCACCCGGTCGATTAGATCGGCAACATAAGTCGTGCTCGACCAGATATCGTCGATGGCGCGAACTTTTTTGCCTGCGCGTAAGTCGTGATGCACGTCGCAAAGAAAACTTTTCTTGCCGCTGCCGTAAACCCAGGACGTGCGCACGATATAACTGCGCGCGCATGCGGCGCGCACCGCCGCTTCGCCGGCAACTTTCGTCCTGCCGTAAACATTCACCGGATTCGGTTCATCGTCAATCGTATACGGCGTCCGTTCGAGGGGCTCGCCGGCGAAAGCGTACTGGGTGCTAAAGTGTACGATCTCAGCGCCAACTTCGCTCGCCGCTTCAGCCAAGTAACGCGGTCCGTCGACATTGACGGCTTGAGCTTTGGCCAAATTTCGCTCGGACTCGTCGACCTGGAGCACGGCACAGTTCATGATCAATGCCGGCTGGGCGTCGATCACAGTACGACGTACGGCTTCTTGGTCAGTGATATCGAGATCAGCGTGCTGCAAAGCCAGCACATGATGCTCGTTAGCCAATCGCCGCGCCAAATGGCTGCCAACAAGTCCCGCCGCCCCGGTGATCAAGATTTTCATAAGTCACGACTCTAAAACGAGTCGTGATGGGCATCAAGACAAGGGTGAACCAGGCTATTACTCCGGTCCGACGATTGGAACCTTTGGAACCTCTTTTACAGCGAGAAGCGCGAGAAAAAATTCCACATTTCTGGCGCTGACACAAAAAAGAACGGGGGGCCGAAGCCCCCCGTTTATTACTGTTCTATAGAAATCTGCTTAGTTAATATTCCGGCCGGCGGCGTATTTCTTCGATATCGCGACGCTGGCGCAGAATTTCCTGCTCGTTGCGAAGTATCTGCTGATCCTGGACCGTCGCCTGATTCTCGCGTCCCTGCATCTGGTCGCCGATCAGACCGCCCGCTCCGGCGCCCAAAACGCCGCCAATCATCGCGCCCGCCAAGGGATGGCGCACCGCCGAGCCGATCAGTCCGCCCGCGGCGGCTCCGCCCAAAGCGCCGATGCCCGCGCCTTTTTCGCGCGTGGTGAGTGAGCCTCCCGCGCATCCAACCACCATTGTGGAAGCTAAGCTCAAACTCAAAACTAGCTTGGAGAAATTATTCATAAAATCGGCCTCCTTGCTCCGTTAGACGAGCGGAGTTGGGGAATGTTTACTCGGTTGGTAAATTAATCGTAAACAGATTTCTGCTAACGTCTAAATTAAAAAGTGCCGGGAAATCGGTGTTCAGCGCAGGACAACGCGGTAAAATGAAAGGGAAAACCGTTTAACGCAGGCGTTGGATCGTCGCGATGCGGTCGTCGAGTGCTGGATGAGTGGAAAGAAAACCGCCGCCTCCGCCGCTACCCGCGGTGCGGCGAATCCAGGTGAGCGCTTCGAGCATGGTGTCTTTGCCATGGCCGCCGCGCCGCAAGATTTCGACCGCATGCTGGTCAGCCGCGTACTCTTCAGTTCGTCCATAACCGCGCGCGACTAACTCACCGGCGATGGGCGCAACGGCTGCCGCGCCGGGAAACAGTTGTTGCAATCCCGCCGCGAGAATATTGATCCCGGCGCCCAACACCTGCGCCTTGGCGACGTGGCCGAGATCCTGATGCGCCACTTCGTGAGCCAGAACACCGCGCAGTTGATTGTCATTGGCGCGCTGCAAAAGCCCCGCGGTGACGTAAAATTCACAACTGCCCGCGTTGGCGGCGTTGATCTCGCTCTGGTTGAGGATACCGACGCGCACCTGGTCGACACGGCATGGACGGTCCATCGCCTGGAGCAGCGGCACCATCACTCTGCGCAGTCGTTCGGCGTCGACGCTATCAACGCGCCGCGTTGAGTACGCCGGTGGTGGCGCGGAGTATTCTTCCCGCGGCGCGCGCCGGCTCGGCGCCGGCCCGACCGCGATGCAAGCGGATAGCGTAGCGGTCGCAAGCAGCGTGGCTACGGCGGTCAAGGATTTGAAGTAACGGCTACGGCGCCGTGGGTATTCCAAGATCCGCGAACGAAAATACATTCTTGCTCGAAGCCTCATCGCTTTCCCGTGCGCTTCACTTCTAAGATGCCGGCCGCGTCGCTGAAGCGGCGGTGGATTGTGCCCCGCGCTTGTCGTCAATCAATTCCAAATGGACAGTGCCGAAAATCACTTTGCTGCTCATCTTGATCGGCACGCGCCGTTCATCGGCGGAAATCCAGATGATCGCTTCATTGACCCGACCGGCGTAGCCGCGCTTGGTAATGTTTTGAATCCGCGGGACGATCCGGTACGCCTCAACGGTTTTACCCGATTCCAGTTCCACGGGTTCCTTCTTTTCCACGAATAATTCGAGCAGATATTGGTAGCGCCCACCAAAAACCTTGAAATAAAGCTTGTCGCCGACTTTATATTCCGTGCTGCGGGCGAGATACACCGCGGTGATCGGGTCGAGCGTATTGTTGGATTCGAACTGATAATTCTTGGTCTGCTTACCGATCTGCTGGCGATTGACCACCCAGCGTTTGGTGCGATGATCGAACTTGGCTTCGGTATCGATCACCTTGGCATTTTCCCGTTGGCTAAAAACAAAATGCGCCGGCGTCAAAGCTACCGCGTCAAACGTCGAACTGATGGTGTCGCGCATTTTCCAGATCAGATCCAGCGCGCCGGAAGTTTTGGCGTCGACCCGAACTTGGATAACTTTTTTGCCGTCGACCACCTTAGGAGTTGTATGAATCTCGGCGCTCGCCACCGAAAACATGCCGTTCCAACTCGCCCGATAGAGCGCTCGTTCGCCGGCTTCGAAGGGCAGATACTTAGGTTGATAAGCCGGCACCGCTTCCGGTTTGATCATCGCTTGGCTGGCCTGCGCCCCATTGGCGATCAAGACGAATAGCGTCGCGGTGAGAAATGCGACCTTTGGACGGATCATAATTACCCTTTTAGACGAAATTGCTGAAGAAATGTTTATCCGCAATGTAACATAAAAGAGGTTTTGTGGACACTGCTGGCGGGCCTGGCAGCCGAATTACGACGCAACGCTATGGTCAATCGGCGTCGAGCGACTTAAATTGGCGATTTCATTGAAGTCAATTTAGGATTTGTTAGAATCTAGCCAATTCAAAAGGAGCGCAATACTCGTGCCTGGCGCAGGACTCAAACAGATCAACAAGATCATAATCGCGGCAATCTTCGCAATATTCGCAGGTTCATCGGCACCGGCCCAAGAAATCCAGCAAACGCCGGCGCCGACAGCGGTTCTGCCATCAGGCCAAGCGATCAAGTCCTGCATGGGCCGCAAGGATGGCGCCGAGTGCTTGGACAATTTGTTTCGCGAGGCGTTGAGAACCAATTCGACACTCGATGCGCTACAGTCGATTCAACGGCTGGAAAAAGACGACCCGGACATCCGGCGCGATTGCCATCCCATCGTCCACGCCATCGGCCGGGAAACGTACCGCATCAAAGGCAATATTCACGACTCGTTTACCGCTTGCGATCAAACTTGCCACTCCGGCTGTTATCATGGCTCGGTAGAACGCTTTCTGCGCGGCGAAAAAATTTACGCGGAAATAAACAAACACCCGAGCACTACCGAGCTTAAGCAGAAAGCCGCCATCGCCTGCGATCCCAATGTCGCGCCGCGCTTCCGCTTTCAATGTCTGCACGGCCTCGGCCACGCGCTGCTGTTTTTTTCCGCTTACAAGTTAGCGCCGTCCCTGGAAATCTGCGACGTCATGGGCGAGGACTGGAGCCGCGCGTCTTGCTACGGCGGCGTGTTCATGGAAAACGTCTTTAACGCCACGCCGGAAAGCCGCGACGTGAGTCCGACCGATTATCATTATCCCTGTAACAAACTGGATAAGAAGTACCGCGACGAATGTTACGTCATGCAAACTTCGCGTATGACTGAAATGGGGCTCGCGACCGAAAACATTTTTCAGGAATGCGCCAAGGCCGAAGAGTTCAGCACTTCATGTACGATCTCGATCGGCCGCGATCTATCGAACGATGTGCGGCTCGGCAAGACCCGCGCCACGGCGGAAAAGTGCGAGCTCGCCAGCGGCGACTCGCGCTCAAACTGCGTACGCGGTGTGATCTACGCGCTGATCGACAATACTTGGGATGGCCGCTACGCCATGCCCTTTTGCGCCGCGCTGAGCCAAGACAGCGACCAAGCAGCTTGCTTTCGCGACGGCGTCAGCTATCTCAGGGGCACTTTTGAAAAATCTCCCAAAGAGATCGCCGCGGACTGCGCCAAGAATCTGAGCCAACCGCAGCGCTGCATCGAGCTGTCGGCCAGGTAGCCGCTCCGGCCCAAACCGATTCTCGCAGCAAACTTCCGCCCTATTGAAATCGGCGATTGTAATTTGCCATTCCTGGAAACGCCCGGCCCGCTCTTGCGCGCGTCGGAGCTAAGTGCAAGAGTAAGTCGAACCCGGCCAGTAATCCGATTCCCGACGAAGCTTGGCAATCATGGATTCACCGCAATTAATGATCATCGACGACGAGTTTGGCGTGCGCGAGTCGCTCAAGATGGTTTTCGCCAGGACGTACCAAATCATCGAAGCCGCGTCCGCCGACATCGCCATGTCCAAGTTTGAAGAAGCTTTGCCCAACGTAGTATTGCTCGATGTCATGATGCCGAAAACCGACGGCTTCGAGCTGCTGCGGCGGATTAAGGACATTCATCCCGGCTGCGCCGTGATCATGTTAACTGGGGTCAACTCGCAGCAGTTGGCCGACAAAGCAAAAGAGAACGGCGCCTTCGATTTTATTGGCAAACCTTTCGACATCGTCGAGCTACGCGAGAAAGTCGCCGGAGCGTTTGCCCACGTAGCGCAAAATTTTCCCTCCTCATTGCAGGAACGCTAACCTATCCAGCGATAGATCGGAATCATGGCCAAGAGATCCTGGCGCGCGATTCAGCTATTTTTCGTCGTCGTTGGTCTTGTCGCCGGTTGCGCGCAACTCAAACAATGCGCTTACCGCGGCATCAACCGCGATCAATGGCAGCAACCGGAAAAAGTCATCGCCGCCTTGCAAATCCGCCCTGGCGAGAAGATCGCCGATCTCGGCGCCGGCGGCGGCTACTTCACTTTTAAACTAGCCGCCGCAGCCGGCCCGACGGGAAAAGTCTACGCCGTCGACGTCGATCGCGAGATGGTCGAGCTCATCAACAAGCAGGCGCAAAAAGATTCCGTCAAAAATGTCGAAACGATACTGGCGAATTCAAATGACCCGCTGCTGCCGAAGGACGGCGTCGATCTCATATTCACCAGCAATACTTACCATCACTTCGACGATCGCATCGCCTACTTTACCAAGTTGCGCACATACCTGGCGCCAAGCGGCCGGATCGCGATCATCGACTTTGACCGGCGCGCCTGGTTCGAAGGACTTTTAAGCCACTACACCCCGAGCGAGTTTATCAAGCGGGAAATGGAACAGGCAGGTTACTCGCTCCAGCAAGAACTCGACTTCCTCGACCGCCAATCATTCCAAATTTTTTCCGCAAAGCGCTAATCATCCCGCCGTGCCTCGGGCCAATGACAAAACGGCGACTATCGGATAGCGCGTTGGCGCGGGTGATTCTCTGGCGCTGAAAATCGCTGGAAGACACTACTCATTGCGGCGTCGAATAAACTAGATTCCAGCCCGCGCAACGCTTGCTCCACTCAACAAAAATCGGTACTTTACCCTGCAACTGGAGTTTTCTTGACGACCACCTACATCCTCAAAGACCTCACCGAACCGATCCGCAACAGCTCAGGGCTCGACTACCGCAAGGAGCTTAACGACGCGCAATACGAGGCGGCGACCGCGGTGGAGGGACCGTTGCTGATTATCGCCGGCGCCGGCACGGGAAAAACCCGCACGCTGGTTTATCGCGTCGCGCATTTGATCGATCAAGGCATCGATCCGCGCTCGATTTTGCTGCTGACTTTTACCCGACGCGCCGCCGAGGAGATGATTCGCCGCGCGAGTCTCTTGATCGATAGCCGCTGCAGCCAGGTCTCCGGCGGAACTTTTCACTCGTTTGCGAATTTGGTCCTGCGCGTGCACGGCCGCCATGTCAATCTGGCGTCATCGTTTACGATCATGGACCGGCCCGACAGCGAGGATGTGATTCAGACGATTCGCTCGGACATGGGGCTCAACACCAAGGAAAAGCGCTTTCCGCGCAAACAAACGGTCGCGGAAATCTTCAGCATGACCCACAACAAGCATATCCCGTTGAACGAACTCCTCGATCTCGAGTATCCCCATCTGGTCGACGTCCATCAGGAGCTGGCCGAGATGCAGCGCCGCTATGCCGATTTTAAGCAGACCAAGTCGCTGATCGATTACGACGATCTGCTGATCAAGCTGCGCGACCTGTTGGCCGATCACGCCGAAGTCCGTAACCGGCTGTCGGACAACTATCGCTATATAATGGTCGACGAATACCAGGACACCAATCATTTGCAGTCTGAGATCATTCGTCTGCTGGCGGCGACCCACGACAACGTCGCGGTGGTCGGTGACGACGCGCAGAGTATTTATTCTTTTCGCGGCGCCGATTTTCGCAACATCATGGACTTCCCCAAGCAGTTTGCCGGCGCGCGCCTGATCAAGCTCGAAGAGAATTACCGCAGCACCCAGCCGATTTTGAATCTCACCAACGAGATCATCGCCCGCGCCACGGAAAGTTACGAGAAGCGCCTGTTCACGCGTAAGAGCGTCGGCACCCGGCCCAAGCTGGTGCAGGCGGGCAGCGAACAGATGCAGTCGCAGTTCGTCTGTCAGAAGATTTTGGAGCTGCGCGAAGAAGGCGTGCCGTTATGGGACATGGCGGTGTTGTTCCGCTCGAGTTTTCATTCCTTCGATTTGGAAATCGAGTTGGCGCGGCGCCAAATCCCGTTCGTCAAGCGCGGCGGCTTCCAGTTCATGGAAGCTTCCCACGTCAAAGATTTGCTGGCGCATTTGCGCATTCTCGCCAATCCGCTGGACGCGATCTCGTGGAACCGGGTATTGCTGCTGCTCGAAGGCATCGGCCCGGGCGCCAGCCAAAAAATTATTAAATGGCTGCTCCAAGGCGGCAGCGCGGTGGAACGGCTGCGCTCTTACAACGCCAAGGGCAAGATCGCCCAAGGACTGCGAACTCTCGCTCAAGTGTTCGAGGAAGCGGCCAAGGCCGAGTTGCCGTCCGAGCAGGCGCAGTATTTGCTGCAATATTATGTGCCGATTTTGAAACAGAACTATCCCGATGACCATCCCAGACGTCTAAGGGACATGGAACATTTCCAGGGCATGACCGAGCGTTATCGCAGCCTGGAACGTTTGCTCAGCGACATGGCGCTCGAACCGCCCAACGACAGCATCGGCGGCGTGCTCGCCGTCGATCCGGACGAAGGGCCGCTGGTTCTGTCAACGATTCATTCGGCCAAGGGATTGGAGTTTCACTCGGTGTTTATCATCTGGGCGCTCGAAGGCCGCTTTCCGTCCTTCTATAACACCAATTCGTCCGAAGAACTGGAAGAAGAGCGTCGCTTGCTCTATGTCGCGGCGACCCGGGCTAAACAGAATCTATTCATTTCGTACCCGACACGGGTTTTCGACAAGAGTTTGCGCATGGTATTGTCACAGCCATCGCAGTTTATCGACGGCATCTCGACGCGCATGCTCGAACCGGTCGCCCTCGTGCCCGAGGGATCTTATTGGAATTGGGAGAGTTAAAACAATGGTGCAGCTTCTCCATTACCTCGTGGTTTTCGTCAGCGGAGCTGTCCTAATGGCGCTCGAGATCGTCGGCAGCCGTGTGCTGGCGCCGTTTTTCGGCAGCTCGATCTTCGTTTGGGGCAGCTTGATTTCGGTCGTCATGACCGCGCTCAGCATCGGTTACTATTGGGGCGGCTGGATGTCGGCGCGGGAGCCGTCATACGGCAAGCTTGCTGTGTTGTTGGTGATCCCCGGCATCGCGATATTTTTCCTGCCGTTTATCTACCCGGCGGTCAATGAATGGATCGCCGCCATGGATCTCGGCACCCGGATGAGTCCGCTGGTCGCTTGCAGCGCGCTTTTCTTGTTGCCCGGAGTTTTCATCGGTACGATCTCTCCCTACGTCATCCGCTTGGCGGCGACGCAACTGCACACTGTCGGCAGCACCGCCGGCACGCTCTATGCGGTGTCGACCTGCGGCAGTATTTTGGGCACGCTGCTCACCGCGTTTTATCTCATCCCGGCTCTCGGCGTCAGCAACATCATCCATGCTTTGGGGGCAACGCTGGTTTGTTTATCGCTAGTTGTAGTACCTTTGATCCGGCTGCAACGCATTACCATGACGCGAGCGGTCACTGCGAGCTGGCTTCTATTCGGCTCGTTGAATATGTTGTGGGCACCGGTGGCTTGGGCAAAAACTTTGTTGCAAAAAGACACATTTTATCATCGCATCCGCGTCGAAGAAGACGATGAAGCGCGCTACATGTATTTCGACCGCACCTTGCAGAGCGCGATGACTTTGAAAGATCCCGCTGCGCTCCGCCTGGTCTATTCCCGCTATACTTCCTTGGGATTGACGTTTCGTCCCGACGCGAAAAAAATGTTGATCATTGGCTTGGGCGGCGGCTCGATACCGAAGAAGCTAAACAAAGAATTTCCCAACCTGGAGATCGATGCCATCGAGCTCGATCCCGAAGTAATCAAGATCGCCAAGGATCATTTTAACGTCAAGGAAAGTAAAAACCTGCGTTTGCACGCTCAAGACGGCCGGCTGTTTTTGACCCGCACGCAGAATCAATATGACGTCATCATGCTCGACGCCTACTTTACCGACGCCATGCCGTTTCACCTGGCGACCAAGCAATTTTTTGAACTGGCGCAGAAAAAACTCACCCCCAACGGCATCGTGGTGGCGAACTTGATCAGCGCCGTCACCGGACCGTCCGGGAAAATCGTCCGCTCCTTTGTGCGGACCAAGCGCCAGGTTTTTCCCCAGACTTACGTTTTCGCAGCACGCCGGCCCGACAACGTCAGTCTCGAGACGATACAAAACGTCATCGTGATCTCGACCCGCGATAAGCAAAGAATCGATATCAAGGAAATCGTCAAACGCGCCACGGCCATCGACAAGGGGTTGTTTCCAGACCCGATTCAAGACATCGCCATCGCCTACTATGACCGAGTGCTGCCCGAAGATGTGCCGATTTTGACCGATGATTACGCGCCGACGGATAATCTGCTCAATCCTTAGCGCGCTCTCGCTGTCCGCCTGCGCGGTTTTCGCTCCCGACACGCCGCAAAGAGTTGTCCGCGTCAACGTGCTCGTCGACGTTCCCTTCCGAGCGCGCAATCCGCACTGGGACACCGAAGCGCGCGGCTTGATCGAAGCCGCATCGGACTATTACGAACGCGAGTTCGCTGTGCGCTTGCTCACCCAAAGCGTTACCGCGTGGCCAGAAAAAGAACGTATCCCGTCGACGGTTACGCTGCTCGCTCGGGCACAGAAAGAGTTTCCACGGCAAGGGAGCGCCGCCAACCATGACGTAACCGTCGTTTTCACCGCTGAAAACGTCAGCCGCTACTTCGTCGCCGGCCGGCCGCGCGTCGATCGCATCGGCAACTGCAGCCAAGGATTAGGCAGCTATATCATCGCCCCCGTGACCAAAGTATTCAGCTACCGCGGTCTATACGCCGAGCCCGAGGTTGACATCGTTGTACTGATCCACGAGCTCGGCCATATCTTTGGCGCCGAACATGTCGAGGATATCAACTCGCTGATGCACGAAGACTTCGGCTACCGCACCGAATTCGACGCTAAGAATCGCGCCGTCATCAAAAAAAACCGCACCTGCCCGTTTGCCAAATAGGTCGTTCGGCGGTAGTGGTGTTGCCGACCGTTTTTTTTTAACGAATTGAACGGCTTGAACGTTTTGAACGGCACCGCCGAACAGGTCAAGCCGTTCAAAAAGTTGCAAACGTTCAAACTGTTAACTCATGTTGACCAATCTCCGCGTAATAATGGTCCGGCCGCACGGCTCCGGCAACATCGGCTCGGTGGCGCGGGCGATGAAAAATGTCGGCGCCAAAGAATTGGCGATCGTCGGCAAAGCGCGCACGCAAAGCTTTTGGGCCAGAGCCATGGCCGTACACGGCCGGGACATTCTTGGTGCCGCAAAATGTTACGAAACCATCCGTGATGCCATCGCCGACTGCACCTTGGTCGTCGGCACGACTTGCCGCGCCGGACTTTATCGCAGCCATAACCAAACGCCACGCGATATCGCATCGGCAATCGTCGCCGCCGCGAAGAAAGACAAAGTGGCGTTGTTGTTCGGGCCGGAGGACCACGGTCTCAGTAATAAGGATTTGGCCCACTGCCAGCAGCTGATTACTATTCCAACCCATCCGGACTATCAGTCGCTCAACGTCTCTCAAGCCGTGGTGATTTGCCTCTACGAAATTTACCTCGCATCGTTGGCGCCGGTACAAAATGACGGCATCGAACGCGCCAAAGCGGAAGACATCGAACGGCTCTTCGACATCATGCGCAATTCGCTGCTCAAAATCGGTTTCTTAGACTCTGAGAATCCCGAGCATATGCTGCTCGCCTTTCGGCGCATCTTCGGCCGCAATGGTCTTGAAGCCAAAGACGTGCGCATCTTGACCGGCATGTTCCGCCAGATCGAGTGGTTCGCCAATCAGGGCTGGAAGGTCGTCGAGGAAAAAGAAAAGCAAGGCATCAAAATCAAATAGGAGAATAACCTGATGAACGTCAAAGATTTTACTCTCGATAAAACCGCCCTGCTGTTCTTCGACATTCTGAACGGCTACGTGCCAGAGCCGGAACCGGGCAAGCCGCGCATCTTAAAGCCGTGGCTTCAAAACGCGATAAAGCTCAGCAAAGCCGGCCGCGCCGCCGGTCTGCCAGTGTTTTTCGCCAAGGGAAATCATCGCCCCGATGGCGCGACCAATGCGGCGATCCTAACCGATACCAATAACTCACTCACACCTTGGCCCAATGGCGAGGTGACGAAAACTAAAATGCACGTCATCGCCGGCGACAAAAGTTCCGACGTACTCGCCGACCTGGAGCCTAAACCCGACGACTATTTTATCGTGAAGTACCGCTGGAGCGCATTCTTTCAAACCTATCTCGATCTCGCGCTGCGCAGCCGCGGCATCGACACGATCATCATTTCCGGCGGTTCCACCGATGTCGGCGTCACTTCGACTATGTATTCGGGCCGCGACTTGGACTATAACATGATCGTCGCCAGCGACGCCTGCGGTACGTCGCACGACCAGCGCGCCCATGACATGCTGATGGAACTCGTCTTCCCGCGCATGGCGCGCGTGCGAAGTACACAGCAAGTAATTGACATGATTCAAAAGGCCAAAAGCTAGTTGGGCGCAAATTAGAATTCAATTGTCATTCCGAACCGCAGCTGAGAAATCCTTCCGGAAAGATCTCTCACTTCGTTCGAGATGACAATCTATTGACTCAAGAAGTTTTTTCAACATTGCAGTTCCAATCATAAAGGAGAACCCATGGCAACCAACGGCACAGCCCCGGTTGGCGTCAGTAAGAACATCAAACAAATCGGCCGCATGGATTTAGCCGGCGGCGGTTCGGTGGTCGTCGAGAACGGCTACGCCTACGTCGGCCACATGGACCCGCCGCATGGCACGTCGATCATCGATGTCAAAGATCCGAAGAACCCCAAAGTCGTGTCACATATCGAGATCGCCGAAGGGTTGCACTCGCACAAAGTTCGCGTCAGCGGCGATATCATGCTGATCAACTACGAGCGTTATAAACCGAAACAGGAACTCCAGGCCGGGCTGAAAATCTTCGACATCTCCAATCGCGCCAAACCGCGCGAGATTGCCATGTACAAGACGCCGGGTAAAGGTGTGCATCGTTTCACCTACGACGGCCGCTACGCCTATATCTCGCCGACGGTCGATGGCTATCAAGGCAACATCGCCATGATGCTCGACATGAAAAATCCCGAGCAGCCGGAAGAAGTCATGCGCTGGTGGATGCCCGGCCAGTGGGTCGCCGGCGGCGAAACGCCGAACTTCAAAGGCGCCGACACGCGCTGCCATCATCCGATCCGGCGCGGCGACCGATTGTACATCAGCTACTGGCACGGCGGCTTCGCCATCGTGGACATTTCCAACCTGAGCAAACCGAGAACCGTCAGCATGCTCGACTGGAGCCCGCCCTATCCTTGCCCGACGCACACGACGCTGCCGATGTTGAACAAAATCATGGAGCGCGACTGGCTGATCGTCACCGACGAAGAGGTCGGCGAGAAGCTGAATCAAACTCACAATGCCTTTCTCTGGGTCGTCGACATCACCAAGGAAGAATTGCCGCTGCCTGTGGCCACCTTCATCGTGCCCTTCGACGGCAAGTCGACGCACGAGTTTCGCTTCGGCGCGCACCAACCGGCGGAGCAAGTTTACGGCAACACGTTGTACGTCACCTGGTTCGGCGGCGGCCTGCGCGCCGTGGATTTTTCCAACCCATACCAACCGAAGGAAGTCGGCTACTACATCCCCAATCCCGGCAAAGACCAGAAGGTCGTCATGAGCAACGACGTCTTTCACGACAAAGACGGCAAGCTGTATCTGATGGACCGGTATGATGGACTAGAAATACTGGAGCCACAGGTCTAGCAGCCGTTCAAAACGTTCAAGCCGCTCAACCGCTGCGCTCTGGTCCAGCCCCCCTCCTTCATCCTCCCACGCGTCGCGGGGGAGGAAAGAGGTAGGGGATTGAACGGCTTGAACTCATTGAACGTTTTGAACGGCTGTTTTCTATGAAGCTGTACAACGTCGCTTACTCGGGCAACTCCTACAAAGTTCGACTTCTGCTGAGTCATCTCGGCATTCCCTGCAAGATCGTCGAAGTCGATATTTTGAACGGCGCAAGCCGCACGGCAGAGTTTCTCAAGATCAATCCCAACGGCCGCACGCCGGTGCTCGATGACAACGGCTTTGTGCTCGCCGAATCCAATGCCATCCTCGCCTACCTCGCTCGCGGTACGAAATTTCTTCCCGACGATCGAAAACAATTCGCGCTCGTGTTGCAATGGCTCTGCTTTGAACAGTACAGCCACGAACCGTTCATCGCCACCTCGCGCTTCTGGCTCCAACATAAGCCGAACTCGCCCGAGCGCGCCGCGTTGCTCGCATCGAAGCGCGACGGCGGCTGGGCCGCGCTCAAGATAATGGAAGACCATCTGGCAAAGTACGATTTTTTCATCGGCGAATATTCCATCGCCGACATCGCTCTTTTCGCCTACACGCATGTCGCCGACGAAGGCGGATTCCCGCTCGGCGATTTTCCAAAGATCCGCGCGTGGATTCAACGGGTGACGGCGCAGCCGGGATTCATCACAATGGTGTAAAACCTATGGTCCAAACCGCAAGATTGCGCGCTACGATTCTTCGTCTTCCGAAGACCTCTCCCTTCCCCGTATCGTCCCGCCGCCGAGATGACTTCGGATTAACGTCGAAGTAATTTCCACAGCCGAAGAAAGGAACACACATGGCTTGGGTCACTCTTTTCATCGCAGGTTTGTGCGAGGTCGGCTGGGCAATCGGGCTCAAGTACACGGAAGGATTTAGCCGCTTGTGGCCCACTCTCGGCACCGTCGCTGCCATGGCCGTCAGCTTGTGGCTACTCGGCGTCGCCATGAAATCGCTACCAGTGGGAACCGCCTACGCTGTTTGGGTCGGCGTCGGCGCCGTTGGCACGGTGATACTCGGCATTGTTCTCTTCGGTGAACAGGCAAATCCTGCTCGGCTGATCAGTGTCATGTTGATCGTAGCCGGCATCATCGGTCTCAAACTTGCCACGCCGGGCTAACCGCACATCTCGCATGTGTCGAGCGATTGATAGTTTACTTTACGGAGTTTACTGACCCTTCCTAAGCAGCGGACTCACTTGATCATACTCGGAAAGATGCGCGACCGTTTCGCCGGTTTCGGCAAACGTGCGGGTCACCTCGGTGGAAGTATAGATCCATAGGATCGCCAGCGGCGTCGTGCCGACATTCACAAAACGGTGCGGCTGATTGGCCGGAACTAGTGTCGTGTCGAACGCATGCAGCCGCCGATGGCGCTGTCCATCGATGTCCACGTCGGCCTCTCCTTCGAGGATCGTCACCTGCTCATCGCAGTTATGAGAATGCATGGGAACCTCGGCGCCCACCGGAAATCGAGTGATCCCCGTCGTGATATGGTTCGAGCCGAGCGCTTTCGTGACCAAAGGTATTGTCTGGATGCCGTTGCCGCGGTCGACTACCGGCAACGAATCGATTCTCAGAATATGCGCGTCTGCCATAGAAATCTCTCCTCCTAAAATTCGAGCGACCGTTCCGAGCCGGGCGAAGAAAAAATTCGATCGACACCCATGTGTGATAATACGCGCAGCAAAGTTTCCGCACCTGTCAGCCCTTCAGTCTCGATCATGTCGGTCTCCTTCTCTTCGAATTGAGAGTTCCAATCGTTCAAAATGTTCTAGCCGTTCAAATCCTATCGGGCAATCCTCCTCATTTCTCTGCCCATAACCGTTTGAGAAATCCGCTGTCTCTCAGTTCATTGGTGAAACGCGAGTCGTAGAACTCCTCGGTTTTCACCGTGGAAGCCTGCGGCATCGACTTACTCATGAGCGCGAGGATCAGCTCGATGCCTTTGGGATCGATTTGCAGAGTTCTTTCCACAGCCATCGTCTCGGACTCGATGGAATGGGCGACCACGTCTCGGTCTTCGACCTTAGTATACTTAGTGATGATCTGACTCGTTCCTTCTCGGTTCGTCAGAAAATAGTGCACGGCTTCAGCGTAAGCACGCATGAACCTCGTCAGTTCCGGCTGTTTGCGATCTACCGTATTGCGAGCGGAGGCGAGGACAGTGGATGCCAAGGGAATCTTCATGGCTGTGATATCCAAAATCACCTTGAAGCCCAACCGCTGAGCAAACAGATCGTGCGGCGTGCTCGTGCTGACGGCGTCAATCGTTCCCGCCTTGAGCGCCGGGATTCCCTGACCGATACTGCCGAGTTGAATGTATTGCAGGTCTTTGAGCGGATCCATCTGGAAGCGCGCCAGCGCGGCTTGCGTGAACATGTCCGGATTCGAACCGACCCGATCGATACCAAGCCGCTTGCCCCTGAGGTCTTGCACGCTAGCGATTTCTTTTTTGCCGACGATCGCGCCGGTCATGCGGTTTTTGCTTTGGCCGATCATGACTAGATTTTTTGCCCCACCGGCGATCGCCCGTATCGGCGCAAAGCCGCCGATGATGCCAACATCGACGTCGCCAGAAAGTATCGAAGTGGTTCCCATCGGACCGGAAGCGATGAAAACCAGCTTTACATCCAAACCATGCTTCTTGAAAAATCCGGCTTCTTTGGCGATCCACATGGGCGCCATGGAAACCACCGGCGCGGTGTAAAACGCCGTGAGGCTCGATGACTGTGCGGCGGCTGGTTTCACTGAACCAACCCAGGCGGCGAGAAGAATTCCGACTGAGACGACAACCGTAGAGAAAGTAGTCATGCCTCGCCCTCCATAACTAATTCTTAGGAATTGCGGATTGAAACCTGCGCCAACTACCACATTGCTGCTTCATGCCGACTCGGCTCGAATACTCCAAGCGGCGAAGAATGTCCATAAGTACCGTACGGCACGTTCCGCGGCAATTTTACCGCTTCGCGGCCAGGTTAGATTGACAGAGTCGTTGGCGATCAAATAGGTTTGGCGGCGACGGTCGTAGTAAATCATAAACCAGCTATCGGTCGGAGATAAAAATATGAGCCAGCATAATGACTGAAAATAATAACCGGCGCATCGATGTGCATCACCACGTCGTGCCGCCGCAGTACGCCGACGACTCTCTGCCGGTTACAATTCCCGATGCCGAGGCGCAACTGGGATCGATGGATAGTTGGGGCATTCGCGCGGCCATCACATCGCTCACGCCGCGAGTGGTGTTAAAAAACATCAACCGTCTGCGCGCGGTGGCGCGGGACTGTAACGAGTTCCAAGCGCGCCGGTCGCACGATCACCCTTCACGCCTCGGCTCGTTCGCGCTGCTGCCGCTGCCAGACGTTGACGGCGCGCTCGAAGAAGTATCCTATGCGTTGGATGTTTTGCGTCTCGACGGCGTCGGACTTTTTTCCAGCGTGAACGATTGCTACTTGGGCGATCCGGCGTTCGATCCGGTCTTCGACGAGCTTAACCGGCGCAAAGCCGTCGCGTTCATCCATCCGACCCACTGCGAAGCGCCCGAGCACACGGGCTTGCGCGCGCCGCCGTTCGCGGTCGAATATGTCTTCGACACCACCCGCGCCATCGTCAATCTCATTTATACCGGCACACTCAAGCGCTGCCCCGATATCCGCTTCATCGTCGCCCACGGCGGCGGCACCGTGCCATTTCTCGCCCAACGGATCGCCATGATGGAAGGCCATCGCGGCGCTAAAAATGTCGCCGACGTGATTCCAACACTGCGCGCGCTCTACTATGAAACCGCCAGCACCACGTCGGCATTCGCGCTCCGCTCGCTGCAAGAGTTCGCCGATCCAGCCCATATCCTGTGGGGCTCCGACTTGCCGTTCGTCTACGGCGCACGCTTGCAGCAGGAAGTGGATCATTGGCAACACTACGACGGTTTCGACGCCGCGGCGCGAGTCGCCGTCGAAGAGCACAATGCGCTACAGCTATTCCCGCGCTTCGCCTAGCGTCGCTCGGAGAATCAGCCGCAAAGAACGCAAAAAGGATTCACCGCAGAGACGCTGAGTTCACAGAATGGGAGCACAAGGTTCCGTGCAAATTAACATCATCGGCGCCGGCCCGGCCGGTCTACTCTTCGCTCTTTTGATCAAACGGCGCTTCCCGGCTTGGACGGTCACCGTCTTTGAACAAAATCCGCCCCATGCGACTTTTGGCTTCGGCGTCGTGTTTTCTTTGAATGCGCTGGCGTTTCTCGAACGCGACGTAGCCGATTTTCACCTGCTCTTAATGCCGCAGCTAGAATCCTGGCCGATGCAGCGCATCGTCCACCAGGATGAGCGGGTCGAAATCGACGGCAACGGCTTTTCGGCCATCGGCCGGCTGGAACTTAACCAATTCCTCGACGAGCTGTGCCGCGCCGCTGACGTGAGCATTGAGTACGGTCACGCGGTCGATTCCCTCGACCGAGTAAAAGACTGCGACTTGCTTGTCGGGGCCGACGGCGCCAACTCGTTCGTGCGCCGCGCATTGGAAGCAAAATACCAGCTGAAGACCGAATGGCTTACCAACCACTTCGCGTGGTACGGCACGGCGGAGCCATTCGATTGCCTGAGCCTGACTTTCCGCGCCAACCGCGACGGCCACTTCGTCGCGCACCATTACCGCCACAGTCGCACGATGAGCACTTTTGTCGTCGAATGCGATGAAGCGACCTGGCGCCGCGCCGGCTTGGATCGAATGTCAGAGGACGCGAGCCGCGGCTACTGCGAGCAGGTCTTTGCGCCGGACTTAAACGGCCATCCGCTGGTATCCAATAAGTCTATCTGGCGCCAGTTTCCGCTGCTCGTTACCAACCGATGGTCCGTCGACAATTCGGTGCTGTTGGGCGATGCCCAGCGCACTGTGCATTTTTCCATCGGCTCGGGCACCCGCCTCGCCTTCGAAGACGCCATCGCTCTGGATCGCGCATTCGCCGAAGCGGGCACCAACGTGCCCCACGCGCTAGCTGTCTTCGAGCGCGCGCGCCGGCCCATCGTCGAAAAGATCGCCGCCGCCGCCAACGCGAGTTCGTACTGGTATGAGCGCTTAGCCGAAAAGATGAAATTAAAGCCCTGGGAACTAGCTTACGATTATATGACCCGGAGCGGGCGCATGACCGATGAACGCTTGCGCGAGCTGTCGCCGAAATTCATGGCGCGCGTCGATGCGGAACGCGCAGGCGGCCAAATCCTGACCGCAGCAGATCGAAGGAGTTAACCTGTCACGATCGAATGAGACGCCTTTACGGCACGCCAAAGATCTCGCGATACTCTTTGGTGTAGCGGCCAAAGTTGCCGATTTCTTTTTCGAACTCAGCGTCGATAAGCTTGACTTGCGCCAATCGAGGAATCGGTTGGGGCGCATCGCTTCGACTGGGGATTCTTTTGAGCCGGTAGAGCAGTTCTTGAGCCGGCCGCGAGAGAACAAAATCAATAAACAATTTTCCCGCGTTGGGGCGCGCTGCGTTCTTCGGTAAGCTGACAGAAACCGGGGGTTCGGGCGTCAGTGGTTCGATCGCCAACCAATCCACCGGCGCGCCGTCTAATTTTGCCTGTTCAACCCGGTGCACTCGGGCGGTCGGCACCAGCGCGAATTCGCCGGCAACCATGAGCGCGGCAACCAGGTTGTAACCACTCCGCACCTGGGGCTGCTGGCGCGCCAGTTGCGCCATAAATGCCTTGCCCTTCTGATTCCCCATTAGCTTCAACATGAAGATGTACCAGGTCACGTCCTCCGCTTCCAAACCGATAAGTCCCTTCCAATGAGGCTGCAATAAGTCTTCCCATCGCTTTGGAAGCCTGTCCGGTGCGACCATCCGCGTGTTATAGCCCAGGACGCCGAGATTCCAAAGTATGCCGGTCCAATAGCCCTGCCGATCTATCAGCGACGGCCGGATTCGTGATCGCTCGGGTGAGAGATAGGGCGCCAAAAATCCCATGTCCTTCAGCAGCCAGGTCTCTGCGCCGCTGATTATATAGGCATCGGCCAGATTACGCCCGGCGCGCACTTCGCTGACAATTCTTTGAAACAATTTCTGGCTCGACAATCGATGATTCTCGACCAGCAAGAAAGGATATCGCTTGCGAAATAGTTCGATTATCTGCTGGGTGTCCTCGATGCCGGTGCTGTGGTAGAGAACCAGCTTTTTCTCCTCTTGAGCTTTGACGACGAGATCCTGAGCCGAAACGGATGGCGTAAAAAACTCCCCATCGTAATGGCGGTAACCGCGGCGCACAGGATCACTTGAGACAATGTAGTCGAGCGTTGTACATATTAAGTTAAAGTTCTCCCGTCATGAGCGTATAAAAAGACGATTCGCTTATAAGTTCGTCCATCGATTTGTTACTCCAAAAGTTGGGGTAGAGTCAATGTTCAACGGTTTCATCGCGTTGACGCTGCTTTGATTTTTCTGCTACAAGCAGAGCCGTCATGAACGAAAAACCCGTCGCTCTGGTAACCGGCTCAGCCACCGGCATTGGCCGTAGCGCCGCCATTGCGCTGGCGAAAAATGGCTACGACGTTATCGTCAATTACAGCCGCAGCGAAGACGCGGCCAAGCTCACCGCGCGCCATTGTGAAACGGCCGGCGCGCGCACGCTGCTTTACCGCTGTGATGTTAGCGACGATCCGTCCGTGCGCGCCATGCTGGCGGCGGCTGAAAAAGAGTTTGGCCGCCTCGACGTGCTGATTAACAACGCCGGCACGACGGTCGATGTCGAGCCGAAAAATTTCGACGCCATGACAGTCGAAGACTGGAATCGAGTTTTTAACGTCAACGTGCTCGGCCTATTTCTCGTGACCCGCGCGGCGACGCCGCTGCTGAAACAATCGCCCAACGGCTGCATCGTCAACACGTGCAGCATCGCCGGTCTGAGACCGAGCGCCCAACCGCTGCCCTACGCAGCGAGCAAAGCGGCGGTGGCGAACTTAACCAAAACACTGGCCAACGCGCTGGGGCCGCAAATCCGCGTCAACGCCGTCGCGCCCGGATGGATCGAAGGCGAGTGGATGAAACGTACACTGGCCGACAATTACCAAGGCTTGATGACACGCCGGGCGAAATACACGCCGCTCCAGCGCTGCTGCACCGAGGACGACGTCGCCGATAGCATGTTGAGCCTGATCTTGCACAACCGCTTCGTCACCGGCGAGATCATCATCGTCGACGGCGGCTTCGCGAGCACGACGTAGCCGCCTCGCGGCGGCATGGCAAATTCCAAATCTCAAATGGCAAACATCAAGAATCCAACCTCAGGATCTGGAATCTGAAATTTGTAATTTGAGATTCGGAGCGGAGCGAGGGGCCGATGCTTGAAGGCGTCGTCCGCTTCCCTGCCGAATTCGCCGCCCGCTATCGCGCCAAAGGTTATTGGCAAGATCGTTCCTTGCGCGACACTTTCGATGAATTATTCACACGCCACGCCGATCGCGTCGCGATTGTCGACCGCGAACGATCCGTCAGTTACTCGCAACTCGACCAACGCGCGATCCGCTTGGCGCTCAATCTTCTCGATGAAGGGCTAAAGCCGCTCGACCGCGTCGTCATGCAGCTGCCCAACGTCGTTGAGTTCGTCTATCTCTACTTCGCGCTGCAAAAAATCGGCGCGATCCCGATCATGGCGCTGCCGACCCATCGTTTCCGCGAGATCAGCCAGTTCATCGAGTTATCCGGAGCGGTTGCCTGTGCGACACCGGACACGACCAAAGATTTCGACTATCGCGATCTGGTGCGGCGCATCCGCCCACACAGCGAAACCTTGCGGTTAGGAATCATTTTAGGTGACACGCCACAGGGCTATTTGTCATTGGCCGAACTGATTGAGCGGCCCAACACGCGCTCACCAGATGAACTGCGAAAAATCCAAATCGATGCTGAAGAACCCGCGGCGTTTCAGCTCTCCGGCGGCACGACGGGAATTCCCAAGCTGATTCCGCGTTCGCATAACGACTATATTTACAACTCCACAATGGCCGCTGCGGTAACCGGTGTCGGACCCGAAAGAGTCATGCTCAGCGTGCTGCCGCTGGCGCACAATCTGCCGCTCGCTTGTCCGGGACTGCAAGGATACTTCTTGCACGGTGCCAAGGTCGTGCTCGGAAACTCCACCCACAGCGAAGATATCTTTGCTCTGATCGAGCGCCACCAGGTGAGCCATATGGCGGTCGTGCCGGCGCTGCTGATTCGTTTGATCAACGATCCATCGATTGTGAAATATGATCTTTCGTCGCTGCGAGTCATTCAGAGCGGCGGCCAGCGGCTGCAGCCGGAAGTGCGCCGGCGCACCAAAGAATTAATTCCGAGCGTCTTCGTCCAGGAAAACTTCGGCATGGCCGAAGGCATGTTGATGTTCATCCGGCCCGACGATCCCGAAGAGGTCAGAATGGAGACCGTCGGCCGGCCGGTAAGCCCCGATGACGAAGTGCGGCTGGTCGACGACGACGACAATGAAGTAGCGCCGGGAGAAGTTGGCGAGTTGCTCGCCCGCGGGCCGTACACGTTACGCGGCTACTTCGGCGTGCCCGAGTACAACGCCAGAGCATTCACATCCGATGGATTCTACCGTTCCGGTGATCTAATGCGGCGCCATCCTTCGGGAAACTATATGGTCGAAGGACGGAAAAAAGATTTGATCAACCGCGGCGGCGAAAAGATCAGCGCCGAAGAAATTGAGAATTTGATTCTCGCTCATCCCGCCGTGCAAAACGTCGCCTGCGTGCCCATGCCCGACCCGATGCTCGGCGAGCGCATGTGCGCCTATGTGATCCTGCGTTCAGGAACGTCTCTCACGCTATCCGAGATCGTCGCGTTCCTCCTAAATGAAGAGATCGCCAAGCACAAACTGCCGGAACGATTGGAAATTGTCGAAGAGTTTCCGTTATCGCCCTTCGGCAAGGTCTCGAAAAAAGATTTGACTGAAAAAATCGCGTTGAAGCTGAAGGAAGAAGGCAAACCTTGAAAATCATCGACCTCCACTGCTACCCCAACACCGAACCCTGGATCAAATCTCAAGGGCCGTACGTCGAAGCGTTGGCGAAATACTGGAATCGCGACTGGACGTGGAAAGAAGAATCCGCAGTCATCGAAGAATTTAAACAAGCCGGCGTCCAACCGTTGCTTGTCGCTTTTGACATCGAATCGGTCACCGGCTCGCCACCCTGCACCAATGAATATGTCGCGCGAATGCGTGATCGACATCCTGGGATAATTCGGCAAGCTTGGGGCGCGGTCGATCCGCTGAAAGGCGACGTTGCGATTGCAGAAGCCAAGACGGCGATCCAAAATCTCAAGCTGCTCGGCTTTCACTTCCACCCGATCATGGGCCATTTTTCCGTCGACGAGCGTAAGCTCTATCCGCTATGGGAAACGATCAACGAACTGAAAGCTCCCGTCATGATTGACGTCGGCACCACCGGCATGGGCGCAGGAATGCCGGGCGGTTTGGGCGCGGTGATCCGGCATGCGCACCCGGCCGCCATCGATCAGCTCGCCGCCGATTTTCCCAATCTAAATATTGTCGCCGCCCATCCCGGCTGGCCGTGGACCGAAGAAATGATCGCCGTGGCGTTGCATAAGGGCAACGTCTCATGGGAAATGTCCGGTTGGGCGCCAAAATATTTTCCCGACGCGATCAAACGCGACATCAAAGGCCGGCTGAAAGACAAAATCATGTTCGGCAGCGACTATCCCAGCATACCGTACGAACGCCTGTTTAAAGAATGGCACGAGCTGGGCTACTCAGACGAGCTGATGGAGAAAATTTTCCACGGCAACGCCGAGCGAATTTTAGGCCTCTAGAACATTTCAAAGTTCAAGGAGGAAACCTGAATCCGAAACGACGGAACGGCATTGAACGATTTGAACCTTTAGAACGGTATTTGAGGATATAAGTATGAACATCGACTTTCACGCGCACATTTACCCCGAAGAGTATCTAAAAAAGCTCGAAGCTTCGACTGGCGATGTGCGGATCGAGACCGATGACAAGGGCCAGAAATGGATCATCAGCATGGGCGCCAAAGCCGGCCCGATCATTCCTGATTTCTTTGACATCGACGTGCGCGTCGATCGCATCAAGGAAAACCGTGTCGACATGCAGATCCTTTCCTCGCCCCATCCCGGCGTCGACCGTTTCTCGCCGGAAGAGAGTGCTGAGATGAGCCGCATTATCAACGACGGTATCGCCAAGTCGGTTAAAAAGTATCCGAATAATTTTCAGGGTCTCGCCATGCTACCGCTGATCGACACCAAGCTCGCGCTCAAAGAATTCGACCGCGCGGTACTCGATCTCGGCTTGAAGGGCATGTGCATGCTCACCAACGTCGCCGGCAAAATGATCGACGCGGATTTTCTCCTGCCGATTTACGAGCGCGCGCAGCAGCTCGGCGTGCCGATTTTCATCCATCCGACCACGCCGCTCGGCGCCGCGGTCATGCAAGAGTGGCGCTTAGCGATCATTCTCGGTTTCGAGTTCGATATCGTGCTCTCGGCCACGCGACTCGCCTACTCCGGTATCATGGACAAATTTCCCGAACTTCACTTTGTCGTTTCCCATCTCGGCGCGGGTATTCCGTTTCTCGCCGGTCGCATCGACCGCGGCTTTCATGATCCGACTTGCGGTATCAAGACCAAGAAGCCGACCAATGAATACCTGCGCGATCTTTACTGTGATACGGTTTCGTTCTACCAGCCGGCATTGCAGATGGCATACGAATTCTACGGCGCCGGCCGCATGATGCTCGGCAGCGACTTTCCGCTGATCATCGGCGATTTGCCAGGCGCGGTGCCGAGCATTGAGGCGATGAATATTCCGAAACGAGAGAAGGAAAAAATTCTTGGCGAAAACGTAATTCAATTATTGAGACTGAACATTTAATCGTTGGAGCGACCGAGCGGTCGTCCTTAAGGTAAACAAACAGTAAAGGAGAATAAAAAAATGGCTGACTACATAAGCAAACTGACGCCCCGATTTCGCTACGGCGCGATTCACCCGCGCGCGCACGAAGATCCCAAGCGCAATTCCTCTTACCAACTCTACCATGTCGTGCCGCACGACGTGATCGAAATCTCCACCGGGCTGGGATTGGAAGACTACACGGTGGAAAAAGTCGAAAAGGCGATCAACAACTATTGGCCCTGTGTCGAGCGCCTCGCCAAGGAAAAAGTCGACCTGATCATTTTCAGCGGAGCGCCAATCTCAGCGGCGTTGGGACGATCCCGAGTGGTCGAGTTGCTGCGCCAGACCAAAGAAAAAACCGGCATTAACGCTGACGCGCCGCTCGAAGCGTTGATCGCCGCGTTGAAACACCTCGGCATTACCAAACTAACCGTCGGCAGCCGTTGGGCCGACAAAGTCAACGACTCCATCATTCGCTACCTGGCTGACGCCGGCATCGACGTCGTGCACATGACCAAACGCAATCAATGGGCGTCGGAAGCTTTCGGCATGACGATAGACGAGGGACTCAAGACCGCCCTCGAGGTCGGCCGTGAAGCCGCTGCCGCCGCGCCCGGTGCCGAAGGTGTCTTCGTGCCCGGCGGCGCCGCCATGTCGCTCCATGCGATTCCCGCGGTGGAAGACGAATTCCACAAGCCGACTTTCACCAACATGAGCGCCGAAGTGTGGAACGATCTGATCCGCCCCGGCATCATCCCGCCGGTAAAAGGCTGGGGTTGCCTATTGGCGAACCAGCAGCGGCCGTAATTCGTGATCGTGACTCGTGCTCGTTGACTAATCCGAAAGCGAGCACGAGTCACGCACACGATCACGAGTGAACCGTCAGCGCGACGCGAAAACCGTAGTCGGTATATCTGAATGACGGCGGCAATGAGCTGCGCCCGGCGCAGCGGCTGAACTTGATCTGATGACGCCACGAGCCGCCGCGCGATGAGCGGCGCATTCCCGATGCCGCTCCCTGCGGATTTCGCTCTGGCGAAGAGCAGTAATAGTTGTAATCGTAATAGTCGCTGCACCACTCGTGCACGCCTTCGCTCATGTCGTAGAGTCCGAAACCATTGGGCTCATTGACGCCGATGGGCGCCGGTCCGCCGGTGACCGCGTCGATTCCAATAGCCCGCGCGCTCGCTAGGTTCTTGATCGCCCCAAGGATATAGCCCGCCTTCTCTACCGCCGCGCGCGGCCCGTTCCCACTCGGCTTCGGTCGGCAGACGAAATTTTTGATTGGTCTTTTCGCTCAGCCAAACGCAGTACTGAACAGCTTCGTCCCAAGTCAGGCCGACGACAGGTTTCTCCGCGCCGGTGAACATCGGATCAGCGCAAAACGGCGCCGGCACAGCTTGGGTTTGTTCGACAAAGAAAGCGTATTGGCGATTGGTGATGGGAAATTTGCCGATGCCGAAGCCGTCAATCCACACGCGATGTACCGGCCGCTCATTCTCCTGGCCTTGATCGCAACCCATCAGAAAATATCCTTCAGGGATGCGGACGATTTCAGGAATCGCTTTCAACCGTTGCCTTCGACGCGGCGCTGTTCGATGGAAAAGCGTACCAAGGCCGCGTATCGGTAGATAACATGGGCGAATTTTCCGTACGGCATCGTAATGAAAAGGCCGGCCACGACGCCGAGGTGAACGACGAGCAGCACGCCCATCGCCGCGGTCTCGCGAAAGCCGAGCAGCAGAAGCCCAGTGAAGCTGGTCAGGAACAACATAACAAGAAACGCTACGTCCATGCTGAACATGCTCGCATGCGCCGGTTCGCGATCGCTGCGCCATTTCAAATAAAGCAGACCGATCGTGCCGACGACTAACATGATCCCGCCAACCGTGCCGAAGACAACCGGCAAACTGAAATATGGATAGGGCGCCTGCCAGCCAAGAAAGTGATCATAGAAAGCAGCGATGGTGGTGGCGACTAGGTCGAGCAGAAAGCCGAAGAAGACTAAATGATGAAACCACAGGCGCGACATAGAGAATTTCTCATCGGGATAATTGCAGCCGGCGCCGCCGCCTTTCATATAAGCCAAGCCGAAGGCATCTTTAGTCGCCTGCCACAGCGCGGTGGAATTTATTAGCTCGGCGACGCTGCCTTGGGTTTCGCGCCAGAAGCGCGCCGCGCCGATGGTGAAAACCGCCAAACCGTAAAGCGCAACCAACGACGGCGCCACGGTCATGGCGATGAATGGAACAACGCGATAAAACGCCCCTTCGCCAAGATGAACGGCGAATAACATCGCCGAACCCTGGAACGCCAGCACGAAGCCGAGGATGATAACCGAGGACGCCGCCGTGATGAGCCCGACCGCCAGCGCGTTGTGTTTGAACAAGCCGGAAAGCATCGCCGGCCAAGTAAACTCACTGTAAGTATCCGTGCGCAGCTCGGACATCAACTTGGGAATATTCACGCCGAACTCATGCGGTGGCGCATACTGACAAGCGTAGTAACAGTCGCGGCAATCGAAACAAAGGTTGGCGAGATAAGTCAGATCGCCCTTGGTAAAAATCCGCCGCTGCTCCATCGCAGGGAAAACCGCGCAATACCCTTCGCAGTAGCGGCAAGCATTGCAGATCGTCATCTGCCGCGCGCCGTCTTTGACTAAATCAAAATCCGCCACGGCGCGCCGCCTCCCGTCCGGCGATCCGGCCAAACACCGAACCGATGGTCAAACCGAATCCCGCCAGATAACCCTTGCCTAGAATGTTGCCAGCCATCATTTCGCCCGCGGCAAAAATATTTTTCGCCGGCCGATCGTCTTGCATGATCACCCGTGCCTGTTCGTCGACGGTCACACCGAGATAAGTAAACGTGATGCCCGGCCTGAGCGGGTAGCCGTAGAACGGCGGCGTGTCAATAACTTTCGCCCAATGGCTCTTCGGCGGCGTGAGTCCTTCGGTGCGACAATCGTCTAAACTGGCGGGATCGAATTTGCCTGCGCGCACGGAGCGATTGAATTCGTCGACGACGGCAACCAGCGCCTGCGGATCGACCCCTAACGCGGTCGCCAGCTCGGCGATCGAGCCGGCTGCCACCGGGGCGAAAACAGACGGCATGAAGCGCGGCAGCGCGTTAGCGTCGATGATTGAATAGGCGATTTGGTCCGGCTGCTCGGCGATCAGTTTGCCCCAAATCGCGTAGCGCTTGGGCCAAAAATCTTCGCCCTCGTCGTAAAAACGTTTTACCTCTTTATTGACGACGATGCCGAAGGGCACGCTATCGAGCCGGGTGACAATGCCGCCGTCGAATTTCGGCGCGCGCGCGTCGAGGGCGACGGCATGGCAGCCGCGCGGATCGCCTTCCGGCTTGGCGCCATGTTTGAGCAACTCTTTGAGCAGCACGCCCTGATTGTTCTTGGTGCCGCGGATGATGAAATTCTCCGCCGCCTCGCCCCAGTATTCTTTCAACCAAGGAATATTCGCCTCGAAGCCTCCGGATGCGACGACAATGGTTTTGGCGGCGATGGCGCGCGCCGCGCCGTCGCGAATGGCCAATGCGGAAATGAATTCGCCGTCGCGAACTTCCAGCTCTCGCACTTCGGATTCGTAAAGAATCTCGACGCCGAGCTTGGCCGCCGTGTCGTAGTAGGCGTTGATCATCGCCTTGCCGCCGCCGAGCATGAACAGATTGCTGCGCGTCAGATGAAGCGTGCCGCGCAGCGGCTTTTGCCAGCGCACACCGGTGGCCGGCATCCAATCGCCAAGCGTTTCCGATTCGCGAATCACCAATCGGGCCAGTCGCTCGTTGGTCGCGCCACCGGTGACGCCGAGCAGATCTTGCCAAAACTCTTCTTCTTCGTAAGCACCCGTGACGAATCCGGTGGCAGCCCGGTGCATATAACGAATATCGCGGGTGTGGCGGCTATTGCCGCCGCGAAAATCTCGTGTCGCGCTCTCGAGCAAGATGACGCGAGCCCCGGCGCGCCGCGCCGTGATCGCCGCGCAAAGCGCAGCATTGCCGCCGCCGGCAATAAGCACGTCATACGAATGATTCAAAGTAGGCATTGAATAATGGAATTGGATTGGCGCATTCACATATTGGAGTGGCGGAATTATTCACCACGAAGATCACGAAGGACACGAAGGGTTCGGACGATTAAAACTCCGAACTTCGTGCTCTTCGTGTCCTTCGTGGTGAAATCATCCGATCGATTTCCGTGCCATTAACGACCACGCTTCATCACCTCCGCGATGTAGCCCGACTTCTCCAGCCGGTCGACGAACGAGTTGTCGATCAACTCAGTGGCCTTGACCTTCGCGAGCCGTGGATTCACTCGATGCAAAGCATCGATCATGTTCTGCGTGCCGGGGATCGAGGTATTGGGCACTTTGGTTTTCGCATGCATCTGCACTGTCGCATCGTATAGAATTTGTACACTGTCGGGCGCCGTCAATTTGAGCCGCTTGGCCAAAACATTCTTTATCGCCTTGTCATTGGCGGGATTTGCCATCGCAGCCAATCCATCGACGATGCCTTTGAGAAAGGTCTCCACCTGCTGCGGATTTTCTCTGACGTAGCGGCGTTGCGCGCTCATCACCGTATTGACATAAGGCGTGTCGCTCTTGGTCAAATCGGTGAGCATTACGAGCCCTTTATCTTTCGCCACTTGGCCAAATCCCGGTTCGAGCGCGGTGCCGTCCACTCTGCCGGCCACCACCGCCGCCATGCGATCGGGTTGAGCGCCGATCTGCATGATCGCAACTTTGTCGCGCGCGACTTCGATGCCGATATGTTGCAGCGCCACTTCGACGGCGAGATGACTGCCCGAGCCGAAAGTGCTGATCGCGACGCTTTTACCCTTCATGTCTGCGGCTTGGCGAATTTGCGGACGCACCCAAAGTTGATAGGGCAGCATTTGCACTAACCCAGCGAGAATCACGATGTCCGCGCCGCCGCCGGCAGCGCCCGCAACCGGACCGACGCTATTGGCCGCCAGCTTCGCCTCCCCGGCGACGAGTGTCTGCGAGGTCACCGAGCCGCTGCCGGTAAACACCGCGTTGACATCGAGTCCATGTTTCTTGAACAAACCCAAGTCTTCCGCCACCCACAAGCTGGCGTTCATCGTGATCAGCCCTGAGTAGGCGACCAAAAGTTTCTTCGATGCATCTTGCGCAAAGCCGGGAAGAACTAGAACGGCGAGAAGGATTAGGCACAGACAAGCGACCTGCGCTGCTCTCCTAACAAAGGATGACAGCCATCCAATCATTGGCATAGGTTCCTCCCCCTTCTTCGTAACGATCAGCACTTATAAGCCAAATCGGAAAAATTTCGCAACAGACTTCTCATGATGCTCCCTTGTGAATTTGCAGAAGCTCGGCAAACTCCTTATAAACTGTCTCGGAATCGAACAAAGGAGCGTTACATGGCCAACGGCATCGGCATTTATCGCAATCGATTACGCACGACTGGAATCATCGTCTGGCTGCTTCTCGCCTGTCAGTGGATGAGCGAAGGGAGCGTCTTCGGCCAGGCCGCGCCGTTTTACAAAGACAAAACCATTCGCATCATCGTCGGCTTCACGTCCGGCGGCCTTTATGACCAATACGCGCGTTTACTCGCGCGCCACATGGGGAAATACATCCCCGGGAACCCCAACATCATCGTGCAGAATATGCCCGGCGCGGGATCATTGAGCGCGACGAATTATGTTTACGGCGTCGCCAAACCCGACGGCTTGACGTTGGGAATGCCGGGCAGCGGCATCTATCTCGACCAGATGCTCGGACGAAAAGAAGCTACCTTCGATGTGCGTAAATTGCACTGGCTCGGCAGCGTCGATCAACGGGATTTGATGCTCTACATGAAGGCCGACGCGCCGTGGAAGTCGATCGAAGACATATTGAATTCGAAAGAAGCGCCCAAGTGCGGCTCCACCGGGACTTCGGATTTGACTACGATCTTAAATAATATCTTGGAAGAAACTCTCGGCGCAAAATTTCAAGAGGTGCGCGGCTATCCCGGCGGCGTCGAGATCGACCTGGCTTTGGAAAAAGGCGAAATTCATTGCCGCGGCACCGGCCTCACCACTCACTTCGCCCGCGAGCCTTACTTCACTTGGCACAAGAATGGATTTGACCGCCATATCGTTCAGACCGGCGCAAAAAAAGATCCGCGCCTGCCCGACGCGCCGGTGCTAATCGAACTCATGGACAAAAAGAAAACGCCCGCAGTGAGCCGTAACGTCGCCAAAGTGCTGCTGGCTTCGGCAACCCTCGGTCGGCCGATCATGACAACGCCAGGCACGCCAACCGACCGCATCACTATGCTACGCGACGCTATTCTGAAGACTTTCAAAGATCCCGCCGTGGTCGAAGAAGCGAAAAAAAGCCGTCTCGACCTCGAAGTGCTCACGGGCGCGGATGTCCAATCGCAAATCGGCGACGTAATGAACCAGCCGAAGGACGTGATCGACCGCGTGCTGAAGTTGTCGCAGTAGCATTAACCGTGCGCGAACATGAAAAGATTCGTCTGGGTCACAGCACTGTTGCTGGCGGTAATATTTTTAGCAGGCGCGGCTTTCACCGGATTGGACGTTCTGACCCATGCGGACGTTCTCAAGAATCCGGAACTGAAAATCGCCGCTGGTTGGTTAGTAACGGGACTGTTGTTCTTGTCGCTGGGCGTGCGTGGTTGGAAAGCGCACCGGCGTAAAACCGCGCCGCCCAGCAAAGTTTGAAGCAAGCCTGTTTACTTTCCCGACTCCAATTCCTTTAACGCTTGTCGCGCAAATGAAAAATCGCGCACCTCATCCAGCGGCCGGCGCTTCTCGGCGAGCCGGTCCATCTGGAATTCAATTTCGGCATCCGTCATCAGGCCGTCTCTGGCCAATTGTTTCAGCTCGATATCGTAAGACCGCGCCGCCGCTTCCAGAGACTGCGGCACCGCCTTGGCCATGATGCGAATCGTCTCTTCGCGGTTGGCATCGATAAATTTGTTCGCTCGGAGCGCGGCTCGGATGGCGCGCCGAAGTATTTGCGGATTATCTTTGATCAACTTATCCGAGGCGAACAAACCCGACGACGGCACCCCGATCTCCGGCGGGCCCGAGACCGCCTTCAGCCCTTGTTGTTGCAGCATGATATCATGCGGCGGCGACACCGAGACGGCTTGAACGAGGTTGGATAGAACCGCCTGGGCGCGCAATGCCGGGTCGCCCACGGCGATCGCCTGCACGAGATTCGGATCGATGCCTTTCATCCGTAACAATTCGCGGCCGATGATATGATCGCCGCCGTTGACGGCCGTCACGCCAAGCTTTTTACCCTTAAGCTCTTGCACATCCTTGATGATATCTGGCCGCACCATCAGGTGGTAAATGCCTTTCTTGAGCAAGACGAAGACAGTCTTCATCGGCAGCCCCTGGACGACGCCGCGAAAGGTGCTGACGAACGAAGTCGTAAAAGTCACGTCGCCGTTCAAAACCGCCATCGCACCAAGCCGCGGATTGACTTGGATGAACTCGACTTCCAACCCTTCGTCTTTGAAAATTCCCTTCGCCTGGGCGACGTAGTAGGTCGTGTTGGTATTGCTCCGGCTCGACAGCGAAATGCGAATTTTCTGTGTCTGTGCAAGAATACTCGGAGCGTGGCCAACAAGCGCTACGGCCACCAGCACGGCACCGAGCATAGCGGTACGGTATTTCAGCATGGATCGCTCCTCACTTCCCGCGCACCTTTTTCGCCGGTAGCCAATTGGCGACTCACGCCGCGGCACATTAGCGTTCGACCGCGCGCGGCTAGGCAACGAGATCGATTCATAAATAGGTCAGCCCATGGCACGGCGTCAAGGCGCGCAACTATGTTTACACTTTACAAGCTCGGCGGACTTGGCATAAAGTTCGCGCTAATGAAGATAGGAATTTTCGCTTTCCTACTCTCTCTAGTTACCACCGCTAGCTTCGCCAATCCTTATCTGCCCAAACCTGGTGAACGGCCGCTTTCGATGAGAGTTTCTACGTGCGCCGTGTCAGGCGGGTTCATCCATCTCTACACGGCCCTCGACAATGGTCTGTTCGACAAGTACGGCGTCAAGTTGGAAAATATCTTTATCCGCGGCAGCGCCCAAAACTTGACCGCTTTGGCAACCGACGAAGTACAGTTCACTTACTGCGCTTCGGACGCGATCATTCCAGGAATGGCGGCGGGACTTGATGTGAAAATCGTCGCGTCCCCGCTCGTAAAGCTGCCGTATGTTTTGGTGACCAGAAAAGAGGTGCGGCGGCCGGAAGATCTGAAGGGCAAAGCCTTAGGGATCGCGCGCGCCGGAGACTTGAGCGACCGGCTGTCGCGAGCGGTGGTACGAAAGTTGGGCCTAGCTGCTGACGCAGTCACGATCCGACCCATCGGCGGTAGCCAAGGCGAACGTTATCAGGCGATGGCAGCCGGCATCGTCCACGGCGTGATCATCACGCCGCCGCTCGATGTCCGAGCAAAGAACGAAGGCTACAATGTAATGTATCGCCTGATCGATCTGAATTTACCGTTCATCTACAGCTCGCTCCACACCAGTTATAAAATGCTGCGGGAACGCCCCGAGATCGTCCAGCGCATGGTCGCCGCCTTCGCCGAAATCATCTACTTCGTTGAAAAGAATCCCGACAAAGCCAAAGCGTCTGTGGCTAAAGCCATGCGCACGAATGACCCGGCAGCGCTCCAGTCCGCCTACGACGTCTACGCTAAGGAAATCCTTGATCGCACCATGATCGTCCCAGCCAAAGCGGTCGCCGAAACCGTCGACCTCGCCCGCGAAAGCGGCAGTCCAATCAGAAAAAAGCCGGAAGAGATCTACGACAACAGCTTCGTGAACAATCTTGAGAAGAGTGGCTTTCTGAAAGAGATCTGGGGGAGTGAGAATTATCGCCGCTAATCTGCGGCGCTGTTTTGCTTCGTAACCAAGTCAGATTTGCCGAACTGTCGGTTCGATTGGAACGATTCGAACGGAGCAATGCGGTTGAACAGCCTGAGCGTTTTTAACCATCCCCCGCCGAGAAAACTTCATCGTCCCTTTACCAACTTCAGCCAACTCATGTCTTCCAAGTCATCCGGCGTGAAAGTCTTCGCGATCTTCAGCGTCTCGCGATAAATTTCAATTTCTTTCTCCACCGCCGCGCGTGGCTTGGTGCCGTCTTTGCTGTAACCCAACATCTGCGCCGTGAAGGCTTTCTCCGCGAGCGGCGGATCGATCTTGTGATAGATTGAAACGTACTGCACCACTTCGGCTCGATTCGCCGGATTTAGGATATAGTTCATGGTCCGGTGTAACGCGCCAACCATACCCTGAACCTTCTGGGGATTTTTCTTCATGGTCTCCTGGGAACTCACTAGACCGATGAAACTTAGCGGAGCGTAAGTTCGAGCCTCGGCGATCTTGACGTAACCCTTCGCTTCCAGCTCTTCGACATAGGGCGGCGCCAGCAAAGTCGCGGCAATTCTTTTGCTTGTTAGCGACTTGATTGCGTTGTCGGTGACCTGCATCGCCAACAAAGTAACTTTTCCGGCTTCAATACCATGGGCGCGCAGAATCACATTGGCCGACATGCCCACGGCGTCGGTTAAGGCCGTCACGCCGATGGTTTTGCCGATCAATGCTTCAACCGATTTGATCTCCGGCTGCGCCAGTAGCACGTGGACCGGATCCTGCTGAACATAGAATACGCGCCTGAGCGGCAGTCCGCGCATGATCGCCGAGGTCGCTGCGCCGGTGGTCGATGAAAAATCCAACTCGCCCGCGACCATCGCCGCGATCGCCGTCGGCGGCGCCATCATGACTAGCTGCGGCTCTATCCCTTCCGCCGCGAAGAAGCCTTTATCCTTGCCCAAATAATACGGCATGATCGACAAACTCTTGGAGGGCACATGAATCGTCACCTTGGTCGGCGCAGCGGCAGCGTAAGCTGATTGCGTCGCCAAAATGAAGCCGACAACCATCACGGCATGTCCAATGAGTTTGATTCGAATCATTATATCCTCATGCCAAAACTCTTGATTCATGAGAATGGAAAGCGCTCGCGCCGACGTCCATCGTCTTTTCCCTATTCATGAAACCTGCGCGCCGCCTCGGCGGCGCCTTGTTTGACCGCCGGCACGGGACAAAAGCCATGCGCCTCAACGGCGAACACCGGGTTGAACTTGCTGCGGAAATTTTCCAACGCGATGATCGCGGCTAACTCGACCATTTCTTCTTCGGAAAAACTTTTCCTAAGCCGGTTGAAAAAACGATCGGTGACGCGCTTGTTGGTGTAGGTCATCCGCTCGCAAAGTTCCAACGCTAGCTTTTCCCGCGACGAAAAGACTGCGCTCTTCTTGTAATCGCCCAACGCCGCTTCCAGCTTCTCGGCCGACGCGCCATGCTGCATCCCACTGGATGCGTTGATGTCCAGTCAATACGGACAACCGTTGATGCTGGCAGCCTTCATGCAAAGCAGGTGGCGCAGCTCGGCGCTGATCAAACCCGATGCGACGATCCCTGCCTGCAACGCCTGTACGCCTTTTTGTATCGTCGGCCGCAAACCGTAGACTTTGGCGGTGTTCAAGATCGCGCCGTATTGTTTTTCCTGCGCTGCGAAAACCTCCCGTACTTCTTGCGGCGCATCTTCTTTCGAGACACCGTTAATTCTGAGCATAACTACCTCCACTGAGTCGATTGCGCCCTTACAATTTCAACAGCCGCGCCGCCGTGCCGCCAAGCATGTTTTCTATTACGCTGGCATCCAGCGGCAAACGGCGAATCTCGTCAACATATTCGTTGACGCCGTCGATGTTTTTCCCCTGTTTCGGGTCGCTATTATTGAAATTCTGCGGATAGTCGGTGGCAAAAACCATTCGCTCCGGCTTGATGACCTCCAGCGCGCAGCGCAGCGCGATCGGGCTGCCTTCGAATCCCGCCATGTCGAAATAGAGCTGATTGAAATAATCGTCGAACGACTTGGGCAGTTTGAAGCGATAGGACGAGCGCGAAATTCTTTCTTTGTATCCAGCCAAACCGCCGCCAAAGTGCGCAAACACGAAGCGAAGCTCGGGATAGCGCTCAACAACCCCGCCGGCGATCATGCGCGTTACCGCGACACCGAGATCGAACTCCCGCGTGAGAATGACAGGCAGCATGTAGTCTTTCATCAGCTCGTAACCCTTGGGTCCCAGCGCGGGATGGACGAAGATTGGCACGTCAAGTCGTTTTACCAATTCGTAAAGCGGAGTGAATTCCTCAGCGTCGAGCGAGAGGCCATTTATTTGCGACGAGATCGTCACGCCTTTCAATCCCAGTTGGCTCACCGCGCGTTCGAGTTCGCGCAATCCCGCTGCTTCCAACGCCGGCGCGTGCGCCAGACCGACGAAACGCTTCGGATAATCGTGTTGCAGCTGCGCCGTGCAGTCGTTGAGCAACTGACAATTCTCCAGCGTCGTGTCCCAGCCGATAATGCAGCTTTGCACGGCGATATCGATCCCCGCGCGATCCATGTCACGAATCTGCGCGGTCAGATCGAATAACTGCGAGTGGATCGAAGCATCGCCGGTGCGCACGGCATCTTTCCTCGTCGGATCCATGCCCAAACGCCGGCCGAGTTCGGCGGGAATATAGTGATGTTCAAAATCGATGACCATGAGACATCCTTAAAAGGGATGTTACCTTAACTCACCGAAACGACGTGCGCCGCGCCGGAAATCGCGCACACCGGCATATGCGTCGTATTGCGCGCGTAGCCGATCTTGCCAAAGCGGTCGATCAGAATTATGCCGCCGGTGGCTTGGATGCGATCGTCTTCGAGATCAGTCATGGCAAGCGTAGCGGCGGTTTGCGCGTCACTGCCGTTCTTCAAATTATCGACGGCGCGCTTGGCCAGAACCAAGCGCATGATCGCTTCGCCGTGGCCGGTGCACGATGCCGCGCCGTAATCGTCTGCGTATGTGCCGCAGCCGATCAGCGGCGAATCGCCGACTCGTCCGGGCAGCTTATTGAATATACCGCCGGTCGATGTCGCCACGGCGAGCTTGCCGTCGGCATCGAAGGCAACACAGCCGACCGTGCCGTGTTTGCTCTCCCAGCGTTTTTGCTCCCGCTCGACAATCAACGCTTCCGGCGCGCACTGGGGAACACCGACTTGCCGAGCGAATAATAATGCGCCATCGCCGGCGAGCATGACGTGGCGCCCGTCTTCCAAGACGCGGCGCGCGAGCATTATCGGATTTTTAATTCCCGCAACGGCCGCCACGGCGCCGGCGCGCAAGGTTTGTCCCTCCATGATCGCCGCGTCCATCTCGACATTGCCAAGATTATTTAATGTCGAACCGGTGCCGGCGTTGAAAAGTGGATTGTCTTCCAGCATGACAACCGCGGCCTCAACCGCATCGAGCGCCGCGCCGCCATCTTGTAAAATCTTCCAGCCCGCCAGCGCCGCTGCTTTACAGCCCTCAAGCCGCGCCGCGAGGCTGTCGTCTTTGATCGGCCCCGCGCCGCCGTGAACGATGATCGAAGGTTGAAATCTCGTCATATCCCTTTTGCTGCTTTGCGCTCTTGCCAGCTAATTTCTTCGACACTTCGCGCTTTTCGTATCCTTTACAATTAACATTTCAATCAAGCGAGATCTCTCAGCACCGCTCGGCACGGCGCGCCGTCGGAACCGGCGAGTTTCACCGGCGGGCAGAAAAGCTCGTAACGCCCCGGCGGCACTTCAGACAGATCGACGCCTTCGAGCAAGATCACGCCACGATCTAAGAAAGCGCGATGCACGGGCACCTGTTCGTTGGCGCCAGCGGCCGAAAGATAATCAATGCCAACCAGCTTCACGCCGAGATCGACCAGCGCCTTCGCGCCGTCGACCGAGAACGGCGCGAAGCTCGCGTCGTAGACACCGACTTTTAATAAAGTTGAGTTTCGCGTCTTGAACAGCACCCGCGTCTCACCCTGCAATCCTGCCGCAACAACGTCCGCCGCGGTGATATGCGTGCCCGGCTTCACGGCGCAGACTCGCGCCGGACCGATGAAAGTTTCCAGCGGCAACGATTCGATCGTGATGCCGTCGGGCACGAAGTGAAACGGCGCGTCGACGTGCGTGCCGGCGTGGACGCTCGTGTGTATGGACGACGAATTGTTGGAGTCGCCGCGGCTCATGCGCTTGCGTTCGATCAACTCAAGCGGTTGGGCGGTGATCCAACGGATCGATTGGGGCGAAAGGGTTAGAGATATGTCGTAGATTTTCACGCGATCACCTCCGACGAGCGATCTTATGTGACGCACTTGATCATGACAAGCGGACCTGGAAACGATCGGGGATTGACCAAAACCTGGAGCCACCTTCCTTTTTGCGTCCTTTGTGTGCATCGCGGTAAAATCATTTTCGCCGCCGCAATCTATTTTCCCATATGAATCGCCACGGTGCCGGCGACGACGCTGAAAATGCCGATCACGGCCTTCGCCGTTATTTTCTCAACATCGCTTAGAAATAATTTTGCGCCGATCAGCGCCCAGACCGGATAGGTCGCCGCGATCGGCACGACCACCACCACTCGGCCCAAGCTGAGCGACGTCATGATGAAGACAATCGAAAATGTTTCGAATACGCCGGTCCAGAAGAACGGCCAGAGCCCGGCGCGATTCCACTTAAGACTTTGGCGCCGCGGTGATACCGACCGGTAGATGGAAAAGCCTACCAAAGAAACCAAACCCATGAACGCCGAGAAAAAAAACGGCTCATTGGAAAGACTAAATGCGTAACGCCGGAGCGGATGATTTATTCCCGTCAAGCAGGCCGCAGCGATCGGCAGAAGCAGATGCCACCAGCGAAAGCTCGCCAGCTCGCGCTCCGCCTTCCAGGAAACCAGCATGATGCCGCACACCACCAACAGCGTGCCGACGACGATCAGGATCGTGACCGGTTCTTTTAGAATAGTGATGGCGATCGTCGCGCTGAACAGCGGGCTGATCGATTGCAGCGAACTACTGCGCGAGGCGCCGATCTTCAGCACCCCGGTGTAGGCGAACAGGCGCACGCCCATTTGAAAAGTCCCGACGATGCAAAAGATCCCCACCGCCACCCAAGAAACGTTTGGCACCCCGCCGGTGAGAAACACCGCCGGCCAGAGCGTGACGTTTTGCACGAGAATCGAAATCAGCGTGACGGTATCGGGCGTCGAGTATTTCAAGCCGCGCCGAGAAAATACCAATGCGGCGGCGTAGCAAATGGCCGTGACGAAGGCGAGAAATTGCGGCAACATGTCAGAACGCCGCGGGCGGATTCGAGTCTTGCGTTACGAATTTCGAGTTGAACCCGAGACGCGAAAGACCAAACTCGAGTCTAGCCGGGCGTCTGCGGAACCGTGCGAGTGTCAAAACAGCTCGTCAAGCTTTCGCCAGCGTCTGGCGAAACTTCTCGCGGTGCTCGATGCTGTAGAGGCGCTGAAAATTCTCCGGATAGTCCTCGCCCGGCTCGACCTTAAGGGTGACGAAGAGCGGGCCTTCCTCGTTGAGAATCTCCGGCAGCTTTTTTTCCCACTCGGCGAGATCGGATAGTTCATAGGTTTTCTTGTAGCCGGCGGTTTTGGCCAACTCCGCGAAACGGATTTGTCCCGAGCGCGGTGTCAAGACAGAGCCGTTGGTTTCATAGCAGCCGTTCTCGCACAAGCAATGAATATAATTCTTCGGCGCCTGATCAGCGATCGTGACCAGCGAACCTAGATTCATCAGCAAGCTGCCGTCGCCGTCGAACACGACGACTTTCTTGTCGGGCCGCCCGAGCGCCAAACCCAAAGCATGCGATGAGCCCTGCCCCATGGCGCCGACAAAAGTATAGTTCAAGTCGTTGGGCGCGATATGCGTCAACTCTTGGGCCGCCGTATAAACCGCGACAACGATCTCGTCTTTGCGCTGTTTCACAAACGCTTTCAGCATTTCATCTCGTTTCATCATGGCTAGCGCGGCTCCCTTCCGATCAGGATGGCGACGGGAGAAGAAATTTTGAATGCCTTCTCGATCGCCGGCCCGATTTGCTGTGTGTCAGCGTCGCGCTCGATCAAATGATGCTCGATGCCCATGACGTCGAGAATCGGCTCGATAATCTTGACGCCGTACTTTTTCGATTGAGCCGGTGCGATATCGGGTTCCTTGCCGAGCAGACCGACGATCATACACACCGGGAAATGGCCTTCGACGGCGACGCCGCGAATAGCGTTGATCGAATCCAAAAACCCCGTGTACTGCATCATGAACACCGATTTGTGGCCCGCGGCGTAGAGCCCGCTGCAGATCGACACGCCTTCGTCTTCCTTGCACACTTGCACGACTTTATACTCCGGGTCAGCGAGCAACCCCTTGAGCAAATAGTGGCTGGTCACGCGGTCCGGCAACGCCACGACAAAGTGAATGCCAGCGCGTTTGAACTCTTGCTTGATCGCTTGAGCTGACAATGGATAGTCGGCCATATTTCTCCTCCGGCTTTGAATGTTAAGGCAACTCGCGTATTGCCCTACGCGACCTCTTGGACAAAATCCGCCAAGCGCTCGCCGATCATGATCGAAGTTAAGTTCGTATTAGCCCGGCTGACCACCGGCATGATCGACGCGTCGCCGACCCAGAGATTTTGTATGCCGTGCACGCGCAGCCGCTGATCGACCACCGCCATTGGATCGCTCGCCGGCCCCATCTTACAAGTGCCAACACCGTGGTGATAACTGTCGTACGTCTTACGCGCGAAATCGCCCCAGTCTTCACCTGACCCTGGCTGGATCAGCGGGCCGTAGTATTCTTTGACCTCGGGCCGGTGCACCAACTCGTCGATGAATTGCATCGCTTCGACCATCGCTTTTAAATCTTCGGGATGTTCGAGCATGGACGAGTTGATGCCGACCTGATCATGCGCATCGCCGCTCTGGAGAAATACCCGGCCGCGGTTACGCTGTTCAAGTAAATGCGCCGAGATCGGCATCATGCGCTTCAAACCGGTCACCTCCGTCGGCGGCCGCATGTTGATGTGAAAATTGGCCGCTTCGCTGATCGCGTTCTTGCGAATGATCAAGCGAAAACGCGGCACCACCCAGTCTTCTTTTGACTCCTTCGGTCCTTCGTAAGTCATGAAGACTACCGGATGATCCTGATAGTTTTCGCCGACGCCTTTGAGCTCATGGATGAGCACGAGGTTATGATTTCTTAATTGGTCAGCCTGGCCGATGCCGCTTAGCATGAGAATTTGCGGCGAGCCGTAAACACCGGAGGTGATGAGCACCTGGCCGCCGAGAGCGGTGTGCATTTGGCCATCGCGTTCGTAGTTGACGCCCTCGCATTTTTTGCCGTTAAGTTTAAGCGTGTGCACCGTGGCTTGATCGAGGATCGTCAGGTTCTTGCGCTCGCGCGCGGCATTCAAATACGCCACCACGGTGGACTGCCGTTTGCCGTCTTTGATATTGTAAGGCGACGCGCACACACCGTAAGGTTCCGGCACGTTTAAATCGGGACACTTCGGCAAACCCATCGCATACGCCGCGTCGATGAACGCCCGCGCCGGCGGCGACATCGGCATGTCGAGCGTATACTGGCGCTTGACGTAAAGCGGCCCATCCTTGCCGTGAATCGGACTGTCGGGAAAATCCTGGTCGGATTCAATTTTCTTCATAAAGGGCAGGCAGCGATCGAACGTCCAATCCGGATTGCCCGCCGCCACCCACTGATCTAAATCGTAACGCTGCGGTCGGAGTACCGACATCACGTTCACCGACGACCCGCCGCCCATAATGCGGCCGGCGAGCGCGTAGTAAGTACTGCCGTCGATATGGCGCTGTGTGCCGAACATGGAAACGAAATCCGATTCCAATAATAGACGCGTCTGCTTCGAAGCATCTGCGACCAGTTCCGGCAGCGGCCAAGGATCCGGGCCGGCTTCCAGCAACAACAATTTGCGATTGGAATCCTCCGAAAGGCGATTGGCCGCCACGCAGCCCGCCGAACCGCCACCGACAATAATCACGTCATACTTATCCGCCATGAAAACTCCTCACGATGCATTTTGGTAATAGGAGCGGATCCAAAAAAGATTTCTCGCGACGCTCGCAATGACAGATCCCATAGTTGGTCATCGCGAACGAAGTGAGAGATCTTTTCCCACTCCCCATACTAAACTTACGCCGGCTCGCCAAGCCCTTTGTGCAGCCGCTTGGTGAATTCTTGCAGGATCAAAGTCGCCGTCGCGCGCAATACCATGTCACCGAGTATCCCCAAGCGGCCTTTAATCTTCACGTCAGCTTTGTAATCCATCTCCGATTTCGCATCCGAGACTCGGCGCAGGTCGACGGTCATGTCCGCGTTGACCGTGCTTTTTGTCACCGTGTCCGTCCCTTCCGTCTTCACTACCATCTGCACCGGCGGGTTGCTCTCGACGATCGTCGAGCGAAAATTGAACTTTCCGGAGATCGGTCCTACCGTCGCCGAAATAATCCCATCGAACGTCTTATCGTCGATTTGCGTCACCGAGTCGATGCCCGGCAAGCAATTAGAAAACTTATTGATATCGATCAAAAAATCCCAAGCCTTTTCCACCGGAACGTCAAGATCAATTTTACCGTCAAGAATCATGCGCCGAATTGCTCCTCAAATAATTTCACGCGCGATCTTATGTGACTCAGCTAGCGGTGACAAGTCCTCGGCCAGCTTTTACGCGAACGCAGACTCCAATGTCACCCACAGCTCGCCGCGCTGACGTTCACATGAATGATTTGGGAGCAACTTTAGGCGCCAAAACAATACTTGCATTCATAAACTAGCCGAACTATATCGGGGTCGAACGCTGACCTCATTATGAATTGCCCTCGCTGCCAAGCTGAAAACTCTCCGGAAGCCTCGTTCTGCGATCAGTGCGGGACACGGCTTGATATGGCATGTCCCAACTGCGGCGAGGGCAATCGCCGAACTGCCAAGTTCTGCCGCAACTGCGGGCAGACCATTAATCAATCTGCGCCCCTGCGCCAGCGGTCAACCTCCGCACCGGCGCCGATCACTTATGTTCCCAAGCATCTCAGCGAAAAAATCTTCGCCTCGCGGCAAGCACTTGAAGGCGAGCGTAAGCACGTAACGGTCCTGTTCGCTGATATTCGCGGCTCGACGGCACTCATCGAAGGCCGCGACCCCGAAGATGCGCAGAGGATTATCGATCCGGTATTGCACCTGATGATGAAAGCCGTGCATCGTTATGAAGGCACGGTAAATCAAGTCCTGGGCGACGGCATCATGGCGCTGTTCGGCGCGCCGTTGGCCCACGAGGATCACGCCCTGCGCGCGTGTTATGCTGCTCTAGCGATGCAGGAGGAGTTGCAGCGCCACCGCCACAATCTCGGCCAGTCCGAAGAAACAGGCTTACAGATCGGCATCGGCATGAACACCGGTGAAGTCGTTGTCCGATCCATCGACAATGATCTCAACGTCGAATATTCCGCGTTAGGCCACACAACGCATCTCGCGGCGAGAATGCAGGAGCTGGCAAACGCCGGCAGCACCTTGATGACGAACTCAACCCTGCGCGAAGTCGAAGGCTTCGTCCAAGTAAAACCGCGCGGTCCCGTGCAAGCCAAGGGAATCTCGCGGCCGGTCGACGCTTTTGAACTCGCGGGCGCGACTACAGCCCGCACTCGCGTCCAAGCCGCCGGCGTGCAGGGTTTGACACCGCTTGTGGGGCGCGATGCTGAGATTGCGCTTTTCAAAAAGCTCGTCGAACAAACCACGGCGGGTCGCGGCCAGGTCCTGGCAATGGTGGGCGAAGCGGGCATGGGCAAGTCACGCCTGGTACACGAGTTTACACGTCACCGATTACCGCCCGGCTGGCTTGTGCTCGAAGCATCGTCGGTATCATACGGCAAAGCGACGCCGTATTTTCCATTGATTGAAATGCTGCGCCGATACTTCCAAATCGGCAATGAGCAACCGGGCGATAGCATCCCAGAATCGGTGGCGATGCACGTTTTGGAATTGGATAGCACGCTGAGAGACACGATCGCGCCCATTCTGTCCTTACTGGGCGCGTTGCCGAATGATGAACAGCTTGCGCTCGAACATCCGCAAACCTGGCTATCGCAACTGCCGGATCTCGCTGTAGCCATCGAGCGATTTAACGCGCTGGAGCCGCAACAGCGGCGACGTCATACGCTGGATGCAGTCAAGCGGTTGCTGATCCGGGAGAGTCAACGGCAGCCGGTTTTGGTGGTTTTTGAGGACCTCCATTGGATCGATAATGAAACCCAGGCCTTTCTCGACGGCTTGATCGAGAGTTTGCCGCTGGCGCGGCTCTTTCTCCTCGTTAATTATCGGCCCGGTTACAGTCATGCTTGGGGTGACAAGACCTATTACACGCAACTGCGTGTGGAACCATTGCGGCAATCCGGCGCGGAAGATCTCTTGCGCCATCTCCTGGGAAACAACAAAGATATCACTCCGCTGAAAGAAATATTGTTAGAGCGCACGGAGGGCAATCCGTTTTTCGCCGAAGAGAGCGTGCGGTCGCTGGTCGAGACGGGTTTTCTTGTAGGTGAAAAGGGTAGCTATCGGCCTGGTCTAAAAATCGATAGCATCCATATTCCAAGTACCGTGCAAAATGTCGTGGCCGACCGTATCGACCGCTTGCCACTCGAAGAAAAGCACCTGCTGCAGACCGCTGCCGTCATTGGTGTTGCCGTTCCCTATCCTCTGCTACACGCGGTTGCCGGGCTATCGGAAGATACATTGAATCTTTCTCTGGCCGCCTGCTGGCGGCAGAGTTTCTCTACGAGAGCAATCTCTTTCCCGAATTGGAATACACTTTTAAGCACGCGCTGATCAATGAGGTCGCCTATGGCGCACTGCTGCATGAGCGGCGAACTTGGCTCCATTCGAAAGTGATAACGGCATTGGAAAAAATGACGGGAGCTACATCGCACGACCATCTGGAAAAACTTGCCCATCACGCCTTCCACGGTGAGCTTTGGGATAAGGCGGTGAATTACTTGGAACAGGCCGCAGGCAAGGCAGTCGCGCGCTCGGCCAACCGTGAGGCAGCCGATTTTTATCTCAAATCACTTGCCGCGTTGCAGCACCTGCCGCAGGAAGGCGAGGCGTTGCGGCGCGCCGTGGATGTTCGTTTGGAACTTCGGAACCCGCTTTTTTTGCTTGGCCGATTTGAAGATCTTCACCGTAGCCTGCGGGAAGCCGAGGCGATAGCCGAGCGTATAGGCGATCAAAAAAGACTGGGGCGGGTGCTCAATTTCTTGACTGGTTATTACGACCTCGTCGGCGAACATAGCCGCGCCATTGAATCCGGGAACCGCGGCTTGCATTTTAACAAGGGCGATTTAGAGCTGAATACGGTCACTTATTACTATATGGGCCTAACCTACCATCACATGGGACACTATCAGCAATCGATCGCGACATTGAACCAAGCGCTCTACGCGGTTAACGACGAACGCTATAAATACGAACGCTTTGGCACCGCTAACGTCATTTCAGTGATCTGTCGCAGTTGGTTAACCCAATGCTTCGCGCAACTGGGTCAGTTCAATGACGGGATTCCCATCGCCGAGACCGGCATTCGAATCGCCGAAGAGAGCGAGCATGCGTACAGCCTCGCCTATGCGTATTGCAGCTTGGGATTTTTATTCCTCATCAAAGGCGATCTCGAACACGCGATCCGGGCATTGGAAAGAAGCCAAAAAATCTGTGAGTCGAGCGAGATTAGGGTCCTGACGACTCACGTCGGATCGAATTTAGGCTACGCCTATGCGTTAGCGGGTCGCCTCGACGATGCCATGCCGCTGTTGGAAAAGGCAGAAGCGCAATCGGAGTTAATCGGCCGTAAAGCGGGATGGTCGTTGCGGCTCACGTGGCTCGGCCAGACCTGCTTCCTCGCGGGGCAGATAGACGCGGCGCAGGAAAATGGGCAGCGCGCTTTGACTCTCGCCACCGATACGGGAGAGCGCGGTTATCAAGCTTGGGCGCTAAAATTACTCGGCGACGTCGCTCAAGAGCAATCGCCAGATATTGCGCAAGTCCGTTCCTATTACGATCAAAGCATGATGCTCGCGACCCAATTGGAAATGCGACCACTCCAGGCCCACATCCACTTGAGTCTAGGACGATTGCTTCACCGTGAGAATCAGATCGACCAAGCCAAAAGTGAATTATCTCTGGCCGTTACAACTTACCGCGGCCTGGAGATGCCAATCTGGCTGGGCGCAGCGGAGCACGAACTAAGCACATCCGTTCATTGACGGACGAGTCGAAGCGGAAGTAGCCATGGTTCTTGAGACGGACAAACAACCCAGCTTTGTTTCGCGCCCCAGGTCCTGGGTGACGCCCGGAAACCCCTTCACCAAGTTTGCCAGGAACGACATCGAGCAATCGATTGCCAGCCGGTTTGAGCAAATTGTCGACCGTGACCCATTGCGTATCGCAGTAAAGGTGGAAGACCAAGCCGTAACCTACGGCACATTGAATAAGATGGCCAACCGAATTGCCCACGCCCTGCGATCCGGCAGCGGCGCCATCAACGAATCGGTTGCGCTGTTGGTAAAAAATAATCTCGGGACGATAGCTGCCATCTTAGGAATTATGAAAGCAGGCAAAATTTATGTCCCTCTCGACAGTTCGTTTTCACCGGCTTGGGTAAAGTTCATTCTTCACGATACCAACGCCAAGATCGTGCTAGCCGGCAGTGACGGTCTAGACCTGGCAAAGTCATGGCTGACCTCAGCGCACATTCTAATTGACCTCGACTCCCTCAGCGCCGATTGGGGCGAAGCAAATCCTGACGACGAGATATCGCCCGACGCTGTTTCACAAATTCTTTACACCTCGGGAACCACCGGCCAACCGAAGGGCGTGATGGATCACCATCGCAACATGCTTCATTACGTCATGCGATTGGGGAATACATGCCATATTTCGCCGGAGGATCGTATGACTCTAGTGCGGCCGCCCAGCAGCGCCGGCGCGCTGAGTAATCTCTACCTGGCCTTACTGAGCGGCTCGACAATATACCCGGTGGACGTTACGCACGTTGGATTGACGGCAATCGCCGATTGGCTCCAACGCGAAAAGATTACGATCTTCCATGCTGGCGCGACGGTGTTTCGTCATTTGGTTCAACAACTGACTAGCACTGAACAATTTCCCGACTTACGACTGATCCGGATAGGCAGCGGCCAGGTCTTTGATAAGGACTTGGAGCAATTCAAGCGCTATTTCCCCAATGCTAACCTGCTCCACGTTCTATCGAGTACGGAAACCAACACTTACCGAATTCATTTTTTTGATAGGGACTCGCAGGTTTCCGGCGACGTGTTGCCGGTCGGTTACGCGGTCGAGGATATGGAAGTATTGATTCTCGACGATTTGGGAAACCCGCTTGGAGTCAACGACGTCGGCGAGATTGCGGTTCGCAGCGCCTATATTTTCCCAGGTTATTGGAATAATGCGGCATTGACGGATGCTGTGTTTGTCGGCGATCCCCAATGCTACGGTCGGAGAATTTTCCGTACCGGGGATTTGGGACGGCTCCGGCCGGATGGTTGCCTCGAATATCTGGGGCGCAAAGATTTCCAACTGAAGATTCGCGGCCACAGAATTCAAGCCGAGGAAGTTGAATCGGCCTTGCTACAGCTCCCGGCAATACGTCAGGCGGTGGTGGTAGCGCAGAAAAATGCTTATGGCGATGATCGGCTAGTCGCGTATATGATACCGGCCAGCAAGGAGATTCCTACTATTAGTCAGATGCGCGATGCGCTAAAAAAATGGCTTCCGGATTACATGGTGCCAAGTAAGTTCATATTCCTAGAGAGCTTGCCGCTAAATGCCAACGGCAAAGTCAATCGTCAGGAGCTACCCTCGCCAGAGTTTGATCGGCGCAAACTTGGCACCCAACTGAGCGCGCCAACGACCCCGATAGAATCGGTACTCGCCAAGATTTGGTCTGAAGCCTTGGCTATAAACAGTGTTGGGATCCATGATAGTTTTTTCGATCTTGGCGGCGACTCAATAGTTGCCGCCAGAATCGTATCGGCTATCGGCCGAATTTTTCCCTGGAACGTAACCTTAGCGGAATTTTACGATGCTTGTACCGTGGCACGGGCGGCTCAGCTTCTTGTGCAAAATGCACCGAGCTTAGAACGAGCAGAAAAGGTGGCGACTCTGTTTTTGCAAGTCGATGCTATGTCTTCCGCTGAAGCCGAATCCATGCTAGCCGAAGTGCGTAACCAGCGACTCCCGGACGAAAAAACACATCTTCTATAAAAGACTAATGCCTTGAACCAAAAAGATGAGCTTCTTGCCTACCTTCTGGAACGCGAGGGATTTGAGCGGCCATCTGATTACACTATTCCGCGCAGGGATAATGATGATGCTCCGCCTCCTCTTTCGTTTGCCCAAGAACGATTTTGGTTCTTAGACCAATTCGAGCACGACCGGCCGGTATATAACGGCTGCAAAGTCGTACGCCTCGTCGGCGAACTAAACGTCGAGGTTCTGGTGCAATGCCTGAACCTCATTTTGCGCCGTCACGAGGTCCTGCGGACCAACTATCCCAGCCCAGATGGCAGGCCGACCCAACGTATCGCGGCCAGTTTCTCAATCACGATCTCTATAACGGATCTGGAACATACCGCCGATACTGAACTGCCATTCGCAATCGAACGATTGGCTCGTAGTGAATGGTTGCAGCCAATCTATCTTAAGGAAGAGTTACCGATTCGCGCGCGACTTGCGCGGATTGACCACGAGCAACATCTGTTGATTCTGACCTTGCATCAGATTGTTTTTGACAGTCAATCCGTGGCGATTTTTTTTCGCGAATTATGGACCTCGTATGAGGCTAAACTCAATGGCAAAGAGCCGCAGTTGGCGGCATTGCCTGTGCAATATGCGGATTATGCAAGCTGGCAACGCCAACGCGTTTCAAGCCAGACTTTCCGCTCGCACCGTGATTATTGGGTTCAGCGATTGAGCGATACTCTTCCAGTGTTGAATTTATCCACCGACAAGCCTCGGCCGCCGATGCAAGGGTTTGACGGATCAAGGCTATCCGTCTTATTGCCGGGAACATTGCAACGAATGCTTAAAGAGCTGAGTCGAGAAAATGGCGTTACGCTTTTTATGACGCTGCTCGCGGCGTTTAAGACCCTGCTTTACCGCTACGCCGCTCAGGAGGATCTGATAGTCGGCTGCCCAGTGCTAAATCGTCGACTACCCGAGATTGAAAATTTGCTCGGCTCGTTTGTCAACACTCTGGTGCTGCGCACGAACTATGCCGGCAGTCCGAGTTTCCGTGAAGCTCTTCAACGCGTCCGAGACACATGTATAGGTGCTTTCGCACACCAAGACTTTCCTTTTGAAAAGTTAGTCGAGGAATTACAACTACAGCGCGATCTAGCCCGTAACCCGATTTTCCAGGTCATGTTCGCTTTCCAAAATACTTCGGTTCCAGCCCTTGAACTGGCGGAACTTCGGTCCGAATCCGTCGAAATTGACGGCGGAATGACAAAATTCGATTTGACTTTCTCTCTTATTGATAACGAACATGGAATCCTTGGCCATATCGAGTACAGCACCGATCTGTTCAACCACGACCGTATCGAGCGCATGGCCGGCCACTTCCAGACGCTTCTAGAAGCCATCGTTGCCGACCCCGATCAATCGATCGCTACACTGCCGATTCTCACCGAAGCCGAACGTCACCAACTCCTCGTCGAATGGAACGACACCGCCGCCGATTATCCCAAAGACAAATGCATCCACCAACTGTTCGAAGAACAAGTCGAACGAACCCCAGACGCCGTCGCCCTAGAGTTCGAAGACAAACAAATCACTTACCGAGAGCTGAATCGTCGAGCTAACCAACTGGCGCATCACTTAATTGGCCTCGGTATTGGCCCAGAAAAACTTGTCGGCATCTGTGTCGAGCGCTCTATCGAGATGGTGGTTGGGCTATTGGCAATCCTCAAAGCCGGCGGCGCCTACGTACCCCTAGACCCGGCGTATCCAGACGAGCGGCTACGCTTCATGCTGGACGATTCCCAGGTCTCGGTTCTGCTAACCCAAGAGAAGTTGGTCGAAGCTAGAGGATGGAGAATAGAAGATGGCGATCCTCGAACTTCGATTCTCGATCCTCGGCTGAAAGTAGTTTATCTCGACCGCGATTTACTGATGATCGAGCAGAAAAGCAGTGAAAATCCAACAATTCAAATCGCCTCTGAGAATCTCGCCTACGTCATCTATACCTCTGGCTCGACCGGACAACCCAAAGGCGTTCAAATTGGACACCGTTCGGCAATCAATTGTATGTGCGCGGTGCGGCGAGAGATTAAGCTCTCGCAACGAGACGCATGGCTGGCGGTCACGACGATATCATTCGATATTGCCGCTCTCGAACTTTTCCTACCACTCATAACTGGCGCGAGAGCCATTCTCGCCAGTAATCGCGAGAGCGGCGACAGTGCTCAATTGATGGCACGGTTGAAAACTTCTCAAGCTACCGTGATGCAGGCGACGCCGTCCCTATGGAAACTGCTCGTGGAAACCGGTTGGGACGGCAGCAGCGGTTTTAAGATTCTCTGCGGTGGCGAAACGTTATCCCGAAAATTGGCCGACGATATTATTGAAACACAGCAGTTCGGTTTGGAATCTCTATGGACCGACTGAATCGACTATATGGTCAACGATGTCGAAAGTCGCGGCTAGCGACAAACCGATTTCAATCGGTCGCCCCATCGCAAACACTCAAATTTACATTCTCGATCCTCACTTACAACCTGTGCCTATCGGTATACCGGGCGAACTCTATATCGGCGGTGACGGACTGGCGCGGGGTTATCTGAATCGGCCGCAACTTTCAGCGGATAAGTTTGTCGCCAATCCCTTCAGCGATAATCCTAATACCCGCCTTTACCGCACCGGCGATCAAGCGAAATATCTCGCTAACGGAAGCATCGAATTCATCGGTCGTGACGATAATCAAGTAAAAATCCGCGGCCACCGCATCGAATTTGGCGAGATCGAAGCAAATCTCAATCAGCACCCAGCTGTAAAAGAGTCCGTGATCGCCGCTCATGATCGCGATTCTTCCGACGAAATGGAACTCGTGGGCTACGTAGTGTGTGCTCAACAAACGTCGTGTTCTGCCACCGACCTACGGCAATTCCTCCAAGAAAAGCTGCCTGACTTCATGATTCCTCCGCTATTCGTATTCTTGGACGCCTTGCCCCTAACTCCCAACGGTAAATTAGACCGCAACGCGCTGCCGGCACCGGACGGGAAGCGACCGAATCTTGACCAAGGCTTTGTAGAGCCGCGCACGGAGATCGAGGAACTGGTCACCCAAGTTTGGCGTGAAATATTAAGGCTCGACAAGATCGGCGTCCATGACAACTTCTTCGAGCTCGGTGGCCATTCGCTTCTCGCCACGCGCGTTGTCGCCCGCTTGCAGCGAAGCTTTAACGTCGACATTGCCCTGCGCAAATTATTTGAACTGCCAACCGTCGCGGATTTGGCGCGGCATATCGATCTTTTGCGCCACAACGAATTCAGCACGAACTTCGCGCCGATCTTGCCAGTTGATCGAACGCAACCGCTCCCGTTGTCATTTTCCCAACGCCGGCTGTGGTACTTGCAGAAAGTCGATAAGAATTTGTCGGCTTACAACATCCCGGCAAGTTTTCGCGTCAAAGGTAACCTCGACTGCGCAGCGTTGGAGCATGCGCTCAACGAAATGATCGCTCGCCATGAAGTGTTGCGGTCTTATGTAAAAGAAGTGGACGGACAGCCGCGTCAGGAAATCCTGCCGAGCTTGCGGATTGCGCTGCCAGTGATCGACCTTACGCGCTTGCCAAACGAGCAGGCAGAGGTCGAGGCAAGACGGCTTTCCGCTGTGGACGCGCGCCGGCTTTACGATCTCGCCAACGCGCCACTCATGCGCGCGACGCTTGTGAAGCTCGCCGACGGCGATCACGTCTTGATTTTGAACTTCCATCACATCATCGCTGACGGTTCGTCGCTGGCAATCTTCTACAAGGAACTCTCCGCGCTCTATCAATCTCGGCGGGAGGGCAAAGTGATGTTGTTGCCGAATCTGCCAGTACAGTATACCGATTACGCCACATGGCAGCAGGAGTGGCTCAAGTCAGCGTCATTCGACGCGCAACTAGATTACTGGAATCGTCAACTCGCCAGCTTGCCGGAACCTTGCGGGCTGCCGACCGACTTTGACCGTCACGCGACCCAATCTTATCGCGGCGCCAGGTTGGCCTTGGAATTATCCGACGAGCTGACCTCAGCGCTGAAAGTCTTGAGCCGGCAGCAGAGCGTCACGATGTTTATGACGCTCTTCGCGACTTTTAATATTTTGCTGTCACGCATCAGCGGTCAGGAAGACGTCGTCATGGGCTCGACGATCGCTGGACGCAATCACCCGGAGACCGATGGTTTGATCGGTTTTTTCATCAACGCTCTGCCGCTGCGTGTCGATCTGTCAGGCGACCCAAGCTTCGTCGCGCTGCTTAAGCGCACCAGCGAAGTCTGTCTCGACGCCTATACCAATCAGGACGTGCCGTTCGAAAAACTCGTCGAAGCATTGCGGCCGGCGCGCGAACCGGGGAGAAACCCCATTTTTGATATTCTGTTCAACGTCGCCGATATTTCCGAGCGCTCGCTGACTTTGGCGGGATGCGAGGTTACCAAGCTTGTGCAAGCCGATCCGGCAGCAAAATTTGACGTTGTGCTGTACGCGCCCAAAGTCGACGACAAAATCGAGCTGGCGATCGTTTACAATACCGAT
>CAVYTU010000012.1:0-270641 GCA_963771465.1 uncultured delta proteobacterium | reverse complement strand
CAACCTACCGATGCGCAACCCAACGTGTTTCGCAATCGCGACAATTATCAGGGGAAGGCCATGATCTTCGAGTTGGGCCTGACAGCGTCGCTCGGTCTGAAAAGCCTGCAATACAACAGGAGATCTAACGTGTCAGACTCCACTGTATTTCTCGACGATCCATTGGGCGAGTCGAGGGTTTGGCCGATAAAAATCTTTACCCTTGGCAGATTTGAAATTCATCGCGCCAATGAACCGCTGCGCTACTCGGGCAAAGTCCAGCGCCGGCCGCTGTCGCTGCTCAAAGCGATACTCGCCTTCGAGGGTCAACAAGTCGGCGAAGCGCGGCTCATCGACGTCCTGTGGCCCGAGGCCCAAGCCGATTTCGCTCGCTTTTGTCTCAACAGCACCGTCCATCGGCTGCGCCGCCTGCTCGGCGTTCGCGACGGTATTGTCCGCCAAGACAATCATATCAGCCTCAATGCCCGCCACGTTTGGGTCGACGCTTGGGTCGTCGAGCGCCTGCTCGAGCGCGCCGAGCAATACGTAACCCGGGAAAGCTTTGACACGATGGCTTGTTGCCTGGCCACCGCGGTCACACTTCATCGAGGGTCGTTTCTGCACGAGGAACAAGGCGCCAGTTGGGCTCAGCCATATGCGGACCGCCTGCGTCGCCGGCTGCTGAGTCAACTTTTTCTGATCGGCCACCGGCTCGAATTGAACGAGCGCGACGAAGACGCGTTACGCTGCTACGACCAGTGCCTCACCATCGACCCTTGCGCCGAAAACGTCTGCCGCCAGCTCATGAGTCTCTATCATCGTCTTGGGCGGCATACGTGACACGTTGCAAGTCTATCGTCATTGTCACAGCGCCCTTACCCGTCAACTTGGCGTGAGCTTATCGGCGCAAACCCAAGCGCTGCTGAAAGATCTGACGGGTGGCGAATCATAAAGTCGCATGGTGCGAGCAAATGAATTCATGCACATGAAGCAAAAATTTATGAATCCGTATCTGAAGAGTGCTCTGAAATAGCCGCCAAATAGGAGCTGACATGAAGATCAGAACAGGTTTCGCAATAATTGTGACGGTTATGATCCTTAATATTTCCGGGCCGGCGCTGGGCATGGACGGCGGCTGGTTTTTTACTTCAACGGAAATCGACGCCGCCTATCGCTACCAGGAACTGTTCGGCAGCCGCCTGCGCCATCCCCTAAAAACGAGCGCTTGCTCCTACGGTAAGAGTGAATTCGTCGCACACTTCCAAAGTAAAGAGTTTGCCGCGCCCTGCCGGTTCATCAGCGAAGTCACGCGCCACTTAAAACAGATATTGGAGAATGGCGCGGCGCGCTATCTATTTTCCTTGGACGCCGACCACGCCCACCTGGCCGTCCCGACGGAACTTTGGGAGGAAAAATATCGCAAGCTATCGATCACTGAAATTCTCGCCGAGCTCTTGCGCGAACCGAAATTGGTCGCGCTCTACCACACCGCTGAGCACCTGGCCGTGGCCGAGCGCGAAAACAGCGCCAATAACGCGCCGGCTAAAGAATGGCTCGCCAAACGCAATGTTCTGGGGTTCTTTGATGGTCGTCCGATCAAAATTCTTACGCCCTTTGCCGACGGAAAGGCGCATGACCGTCCGGAGGATTATGAAACTGTCGGATCCGTCTACTTTCTCGCGCACCGGCTTGGCGAAGTTACTTTTTCCGCCAATGCCAAAGCGCTGTCGTTCGATATCTCGTTTGACGAGGATAGCAGCGAAATGCCTTAGAAAGACCGATTTACTCAGAGAGGATATTTCCATGACGCCACGACACCGGCTGCGAAAACAGGGCGCCCGAAGATTTGTCCGACGAAATATCGCTTGGCTTCTCACGATCAATTCGCTGGTGCTCGGAGGCCCATCGGCAGCAGCCGAGGATCGAATTCCAACTAAGCCGGTAGCTGAACATTGGATCGATCGCCAAGTGAGAAAGGGCAATTACAAATTGTCACTGTCGGAAGCAGAAGGTCTGTATGCTTGCAGCGTGCGCGAAGGGAAAGTCCTCGAGGTTGAACTCGAACCAGGGTTCGTCACTGTCATCTTTCATTCTGACCCGCCCCGTTTTTTTCGCCAGTCTGAGCTGTCACGAGAAATGCTAGCAAAACTCAGCAGCGTCAACGAGAATCAAACGGTCGACCTGCTGTGCGTTCATTCATTTTACCGCGATGACTGGCAGGCGCGATACGACGAGGACCGGACGGTCAATCACAAACTTTTGGATATTGTCGGAGTGCGGGATCATTGACTCCACATCAACCAAACGATGCAATAGCGCGGTCAGGCGATCGCCGACTGTGAGCTGGGCCAATGAATTGTTCTTCGCAAAATTCGTTAATCACTAACCGCGTACTCGCGACCGTTCAATGTAAACCTTCCCGACACTGGCATGCGCTTGCGCATGGAATTGACAGTGTGGCAACCCTTGTCCGCAGCTTGGGCGACTTGGATCACGTGCTCCAGCGGCGACTGGCTAATCATCTTAAAAACGTAGTTGATCCCTTGAGCGGCATCCGAGAGGTCCTTTATGGAAAACCTGCCGGTCAAGTCATAAGTCATGCGCAGATCCATTTCCAAATCGTCTAAGACGATGCCAGCTTTTGCCGCCAGACGCTTGAACTGGCTAAACATACAAAAGCCGATTGAGGCGATGAAATATTGCAGCGGCGAGGGCCGCTTGCCATGTTGCTGCTTAAACTTCTCATCGTCGCAGTAAACCGTATAATCATCGCGCTCGACTAGCTTGACCAGATCTTCGTTGAGACGAATAATCGCGCGCTGCTGCAAAAGGTAGCCGTCCGAATGGTCGGGCGGCCGCTCGCGCTGTTCTTCGTAGACGACCCGAAACTTTCCGAGATCGATGGTTCCCGGAAGTGCTGCCATGCGTCACTTCGCGCCGTGCAGCGCTTGGTAAATTTTCTCCGCCGTGATCGGCAGGCTGGTGATACGCACGCCGCAAGCGTCTTGCACAGCATTGGCGATCGCCGCGGCCGTGGGAATATTGCCGGTCTCACCGATCGGCATACTGTCATAGGGACCGGCTCCATGCGGCGCCTCTGTCACCGAGCCTTTGAATACCGGTACATCCTTGATCGTGGGAATCTTGTATTCGCCGAAGTGAGTGGTCGCGACTTTACCGTCGTTGATGATCACTTCTTCCATCAGCGAGTAGCCGATGCCTGTCATGCTCGCGCCCTCGATCTGCCCCTGGTGCATCAACGGATTGAGCACCGTGCCAGTGTTATGAGTCGACGTGAATTTCTTCAGCTCGACCCGTCCGGTGTCCGGGTCGACTTCCACCTCCGCCACCTGGACGCACATAGACGCCGCGTGGATCTTGGAATTATCGTTGAAAGTCGCATCCACGGCGATCGGCGATCCTTTAGCTTTGACGATTTCGCCGTAGGTCAGTCGCCGCTCCATGCGCGGATGCAGCGCCGCCCCCTTCGCAAGTGTAATTTGATCCGCCGTCACGTCCATCTGGCGTGCCGCTTCTTGTTTGATCGCAGCAACGGCCTTCAGTGCGGCCTCGTAGCCGGCGTTGCCGTAGACCCGCGTCGCCCGGCTGCCACCGACACCGGTATCTTTCACACCGGTCTGCGTGTCCAACTGCTGAATCTTGATCTGACTGAACGGGATCTTGAGTTCTTCCGCGATGATTTCGCTCAGCACAGTGTAAGTGCCCGCGCCTTGATCGGCCATGGCGGAGGAGATCGTTGCCACACCTTTGTCATCGAGCGAGATCGCGACCGTGCCGATGCCCCCGGCCGGCGTCCACTGCACCAGCGCGACGCCACGCCCGACATTTTTCGCCTTTGGCTTTTGATAGCCGGAATCCTCCAGCGCCTTTTTGAGGGTCTCGTCGGTCTTAATATAACTGTACTCCTCGCCCGTTGGATCGATATCGCCGTCGTGCATGAAGTTTTTCTGGCGCAACTTGATCGGGTCCATGCCAAGCTCTTTCGCGATCATATCCAACTGACTTTCATTGGCGAAGAATCCCTGGGGGTCGCCAGGCGAGCGCATATGACCGCAAGGAATCTTGTTGGTGTAAACCATATGTTCTTCGATAAATACGTGGGGAATCTTATACGGTCCGGCAGACAAGTGCGGGCCGTTGAGAAAGGCGTTGGGCTTGAACGCGCCATAGGCGCCGCTGTCGAAGATAAAGGCCATATGCTGCGCCACCAGAGTGCCGTCTTTTTTTACACCGGTTTTGACCTGGATGATCGAAGCGTGGCGGGGATTGCCCGCGGCGAATTCTTCCTCGTAATCCATCACAAGTTTGACCGGCCGGTCCGCCTTCTTTGACAATAGATAAACCACCGCGAGGTCCATAAAGTCGCCCTTGCCGCCAAAATCCCCGCCGATATAAACAGGATTAAAGTTTAGTTTTTCCTGCGGCAGCTTGAGCGCGTTGGCAACCTGCTCGCGTACGCCGTAGGGCACTTTGCTGCACGACCAGAACTCCGCCGAGCCGTCGGCCGCCGTGCTGACGACGCAGGAATGCGGCTCGATGTAACTCTGATGCACCACCGGTGTGGTGAAGCTGTTTTCGAGGATCACATCCGCCTGGCGAAAGCCGGCCTCAACATCACCTTTCTTCCAGGTGACATAGACAAAATCGTTAGTTGGCGCATTCAGAGCTTTAGGCAGCCCCTTATAGTTCACGACATCTGGATGAAGGAGTTTCGCGCCCGGCATGAGCGCAGCCACGGGGTCGAGCAGCGGCTCGGTCTCTTCATATTCGACTTCAATCAGGTTCAATGCCTCTTCGGCGATATCTTCGCTGTCGGCAGCCACGGCCGCAACCTTTTCGCCGATGAAACGGACTTCGCCGTCGGCGAGGATCGGCATGTCGTAGAGTTTCCGGCCGATTTTTAGTCCCGCGCAGTCTTCCCCGGTGATGATCGCGCGCACGCCTTTGAGCGCCGCCGCCTTGCCCGTGTCGATCCGTTTTATTTTTCCCGAAGCGATCGGACTGCGCAGCAGTTTACCCCAGAGCATGCCGGACAATGTGATATCGACCGCGTACTTGGCCTGGCCGCTGACTTTTAGCTCGCCATCGATTCTCGGTGTCGGATTGCCTACGACCTGTTTCGCTGATGCCATGGCTTGACCTCCTGCTGCAAGTAGAACGGGTAATCTTTGGATAAGCGAACTCCGCTGCGGTCGAAGATATTGGTTGGATCGCTCGAAGCGGAGCAATAAATCTGGCTCCCCGGGAGGGACTCGAACCCCCGACCCGGTGATTAACAGTCACCTGCTCTACCAACTGAGCTACCGGGGAAGCAAAAGAACAGCCATTTTTTTTAACACACGATGCGTTGGAATTCTACATCACGGGACGGCAATTTTGCCGAGCAATTCAAACATCTTTTGTTGGTGTGTCCCGGGCCAATAGCTGCGTTGGCAGTACGGACACCAGGAAAATCTCTCTTCCGTCGAAAAGACATAAGGCGGCACGAGATTCGCCACGGCCTCTTTCGCTCTCGCTTGAAGCAACGAATTGCACTTAAGACACCGAGTGAACAACGCAGCGCCAACATCCAGCCGACATTCTCGCACTACCTGGCGCAATTGTTCGCGATAGTCATCGCTTGCAATCATGATAAACGCCGGCGGCTGTTTTTGTTTCAAGCGCCGGTCGCGGGTGAGAATCATACGCTCCTCTGCCCGCGCCGCCCGGATCAAGCCGTAGCCGGTCAAGTGCGGGCCATAGATCACATCGCAACCGAGTACTCGGAGCCACTTGACCAGCCTTCCGAGCATCCGGTCGGCGGCAAATTTGTTCGCGCTTTGGCCCGCTGCGTGGGTTTCATCGGACTTCGACATTGATTCAATCACTCGAAGGCCTTACCATATCCGCTCTACCCCATGCTTGTTAAGCGAACCCTTGGCATTTCAGTGGTGCTTTTTTGGTGCGTGATGAATTTTCTTCTCATCAAGCGCCAGAGCGCCGCGCCGCCGCCAATCCTGACTCTCAGCGGCGGCGAGACAATCACCGCGCATAGCGAAGAATGGTGGGGTGTTTTTTATCGCGGCGATAAAATCGGCTACGCGACCCAGACGATCACGCCCGTCGCGAAGGGCTTCGAACTGCGCGATCACTCGGTTTTGAACTTAAACTTACTCGGCACCATTCAGCCCGCCGCGACACGCCTTGAAATGACCGCCAATGAAGAATGGATTCTCCAGCGCTTCAACTTCGAGCTCGAGTCCAAGGAAATCCGCTTCAGCGCTCGCGGCGTGGTTACCGGCAATCGGCTGTCGGTGGAAGTCGATTCCGCCGGGCACCAATCGACCCAAGAAATCACCCTTACCCAGGCACCCTATCTGCTCGCCGCGCTCAAGCCCTACGTCGTCACCCAGCAGCTTGAGACCGGCAAGAAATTTTTCTTCTCCACTTTCGATCCCTCGACCCTGGCGCAGCAAGTAACCAGTGTTGTCATCGAAGGCCGTGAACAGATCAAAATCGGCAATCGTTTGGAAGCGGCGATCAAGTTGCGCCAAAGCTTTCGCGGCATCTCGGTTGTCTCCTGGGTCGACGGTCAAGGGCGAACTTTGAAGGAAGAATCGCCGGCGGGTCTGTCCATGCTGCGACAAAGCGCCGATGAGGCGAGAAACTTGCCGTCACGAGCCGTCGCGCTCGATATGATTGCGCAAACTTCTATTCCCGTAGCCAAACCGGTTATCAATCAATCGTCGAGAACCGCAATCGAGCTCAAACTCAACGGCGTTAATTTGAGCAATTTTTCGCTTGATGGCGGCAGGCAGAGTTTGAGGGGCAATCAACTAGAAATCCGCCTTGAGAATCCGGCGCGCCGCGCCGCGCAAAAGCTGCCGGTCATAGATTCCCGCCTCTCGTCGTATTTGCAACCGACGCCGTTCCTGCAATCCGATCATCCGCGCATCCAAGTACTGGCGGCGAAAATTTTGAACGGCGAAACCGATGCCGAACGCGCCGCGCTGAAGCTCAAAGATTGGGTCTATAATGAAATCGCCAAGCAACCCACGGTGAGCATTCCCAACGCGCTGCAAGTGCTTGAGAGCAAAAAAGGCGATTGCAACGAACACACCGTACTGTTCAACGCGCTCGCCCGCGCCGCCGGTATCCCGGCGAAAACCGTCGTCGGCGTCGTGTATTTGCGTGGCGCGTTCTTTTATCACGCCTGGTCTGAAGTTTGGCTCGGCGAGTGGATTTCCCTCGACTCGGTACTCAATCAATTCCCCGCCGACGTGACGCATGTCAAATTTCTCGAAGGCGAGATCGACCGGCAGATCGATATGCTGCAACTGATTGGCAATCTCAAAATCGAAGTGCTGTAGCGATGATTCAACTCATCAATCTCACCAAATACTACGGCAAACTCGCCGCGGTGGAGCAACTCAATCTCGAAGTCTCTGCCGGCGAGATCTTCGGCTTCCTCGGCCCCAACGGTGCCGGCAAGACCACGACGATTCGCACGATGATGGGGATCCTTAAACCTAGCTCCGGGCAGATTCTGCTTGGCGAATACGACGTGATCAAGGAACCGGAAAAAGCCAAAGCAATTTCGGGATTCATTCCTGACCGGCCATTTATTTACGAGAAATTGAGCGGCAGTGAATTCTTGGCCTTCGTCGGCAAACTGCACCGCATCGAAAACAAACGGCTGGAAACGAGAAGCGCCGAGCTGCTCAACCACTTGGAACTCACGCCGTGGAAAGACGAGCTAGTTGAAAGTTACTCTCACGGCATGAAACAGCGCTTGGTCGTCTGCGCCGCGCTGATTCATGAACCGCGCATTCTGATCATCGACGAGCCGATGGTCGGCATGGACCCCAAAGGCGCGCGCACGCTCAAAGACCTGTTTCGTTCGCTGGCCGCCAACGGCACCACGGTTTTTCTATCGACCCATAGCATCAGCGTTGCCGAAGAGATTTGCCATCGTATCGGCATCATCCAAAAAGGCCGCCTGATCGCTTGCGGCGCGATGGCGGACATCCATCGGCAGGCCAGCGGCGGCAACGGTCTCAAAGGCAATCTCGAAAGCGTCTTTCTCGAGTTGACCCGCGAAAACGAGGATCGTGTTCGTGACTCGTGATCGTGTTCGGATTCAAACGAGCACGAACCACGACCACGATAATAGCGGAGCAACGCGAAGGATTGCCTAGTAAGATCAATTTCGAAGAACCACAGATGCCCACAATCGTCCTATTACTCTCGCCGCTCTGGCTCACGTGGAAAAACAATTTTTTTCGCGGCCGAACTTCTTGGAGCCGCCGTTTTCTGCTCGCTGTTCTTGCCGCCGCCTTTTGGTTCGGCACGTTTGTGCTCACTCGCCGTGTGCTGCGTTACTTCGAAACCGTCTATGAGCTCGGTCCCGCTTTAGCCTACCAGCTCTTGTTGATCATTTTGCTGACCTTCCTATCGATGTTGCTGTTCAGCAATTTGGTCGCGGCGTTGTCGACTTTTTTTCTCGCCCGCGATCTCGACTTGGTGCGATCAACGCCGGTAGCGCCAAGTTCCTTTTTCTACGCCCGGCTAATCGCCACTACGGTGAATTCATCCTGGATGGTGCTGTTCTTCAGCTTGCCGATCTTCGCCGCATACGGCGCGGTATTTGGCGGCGGGGTCACTCTCTATCTGTGGGTGGCGATGATCTTGCCGCTATTCCTGGTCGTTCCCGCCTCGATCGGTGTACTGATCACTCACCTCTTAGTCTATTGCCTGCCGGCGCGGCGCATTCGCGACATTCTTTTTTTCATCGGCCTGTTCGCCTTTCTCATCATGTACTTCTTGTTTCGCTTTTCCCAGCCCGAGCGGTTGGTACAGCCGGAATCCTTCGGCAGCTTCGTGCAGTTTCTCACCGTCATGGAAACGCCTTCGTCGCCATACTTGCCAAGCAGTTGGTCGGCGGAAATCCTCGCCGGCAGTTTGTTCAAGCGCGACACCGAACAAGGATTTTTCTTCGCGCTGCTGGCAAGCTACGCGTTGTTTCTGCCAGTCGTCACCAGTTGGGTTTCCGGCGCCGTGTATCTCGACGGCTGGTCCAAAGCGCAGGAATCCAGGCAAGGCCGGCGCAAGCTCGCCTGGCTTGATCGACTTTTAGAATTAATCACGTGGCCATTTCCTGAGATCACCCGCGCGCTCATGTTGAAAGACATCAAGACTTTCCTGCGCGATACCACCCAGTGGTCGCAGCTATTTCTCCTGGTCGCCCTGATCGTCGTCTATCTGTACAATTTCAAGGTCCTGCCGCTCGATCGCTCGCCGATGCCGGCCGGCACTATCCGAAGTATCGTCTCGTTCGCCAATTTGGCGCTTGCCGGTTTCGTCCTGAGCGCCATCGCCATGCGCTTCGCTTTCCCTGCCGTGAGTCTGGAAGGTAAGGCGTTTTGGCTGCTGCAGACCTCACCCATCGCCCTGCGCTCACTCCTCTGGAGTAAATTTTGGCTAAATTTCATCCCGCTCTTTTGCCTGGGCGAGTTGCTGATTTTTCTCAGCAACCTTTTGCTCAAGGTGCCGCCGTGGATGATGACCTTGTCGTTGATCTCGATTTTCTTGATGACCTTCGGCATCACCGCCATCGGCGTCGGCCTCGGCGCGCTCTATCCGAATTTCAATTACGAGAACGCCGCGGAAATTCCCACCAGCTTCGGCGGCGCAGTGTCGATGATTGTCAGTATCGGCTTCATCGGCGTCGCCGTGATGATCGAAGCCTGGCCGATTTACGAGTTATCGATGCTGGCCTTCCGCCGCGGCAAAGTCGCGGTGCCGGAGCTTTGGACGATTGCGCCGCCGCTCTTGATCGTGTTAGCACTCACCATCGTTACGGTCGTTGTCGTGCTGCGGCTCGGCGTGAAAAATTTGGAACGAATCGCTGACTAGTCAGGACATAAGCTATTACGGGGAGGATCGGACAGTGCAGTTAGCCCACACCATTTACCAGCCGCCCGGCGCCGGGCCGCATCCGACGATTTTCACCCTGCACGGCCGCGGCGCCAATGCCTTCGATTTGCTCGGCTTGGCGCCTTTTCTTTGCGGCGGCAAATTCCTGATCATCTGTCCGCAGGCGCCATTGGAAACGCCGATCAGCCCCGACCAGGTCGGTTACGCCTGGTATTCGATGAGTCTGGGCGGCCCGCCGGACGTGCAAGGAATGCTATCGTCGCAAAAGCAACTCCAATCCGTGCTCGACGACTGCATTACTCGCTACCCCATCGACTTGAAGAAATTGCTGGTGCTGGGTTTCAGCCAAGGCGGCGTGATGGCCTACAGTTTAGCGCTGGCGCAGCCCGAACGCTTCGCCGCGCTGGTTGCGCTAAGCAGCTGGTTACCGCCGGAGCTTATGCCGCACCTTAACGTCAGCGACAAAGTAACAGCGCTGCCGACACTCATCCACCATGGCAGACAAGACCCGACCATCGAGATCGAACGAGCACAACGATCAGTCGAAATTTTGCGGGGAATGAAGATGGCGCCAACTTTTCGCGAATACGAGATGGGCCATGAAATCAGGCCGAGAAGTCTGCTGGACCTCTCGGCCTGGCTGCAAGAAAAGATTTTAGACTAAAGAATTTGACCCCAGCGAGATCGAACTAACTCCGCATATAGCTCAAGTCTTTCGCCATCGCTTCGAGACGGGCGATGCGTTCTTCCATCGCCGGATGAGTGCTGAACAGCGACGCCAGAGTGCCGCCGCTGAGCGGGTTGACGATGAACATATGCGCCGTGGCATTTTGCGTCGCATTGTTTACTTGCATGGGGATATTCTGCGCCCCCATGTGCAGCTTGCGCAGCGCGCTGGCCAAGGCCAACGGATCGCCGGAAATCTTCGCGCCGCCTTCATCCGCGAGGTATTCGCGCGAACGCGACACGGCCATTTGAATCAACATCGCCGCTATCGGCGCGACGATCATCATGAACAGTAAGCTGAAGATATTGCCGCCGCCCTCGTCGCGATCACGGCTGCCGCCGCCTAATATCATGCCCCACTGCGCCATGTACGCTAGATAACTGATCGCGCCGGCGAGCGTCGCCGCGATGCTACTGATCAAAATATCCCGGTGTTTCACATGCGACAACTCGTGCCCAAGCACGCCGGCCAATTCACGTTTGTTGAGAATGCGCCGAATACCCTGTGTGACGGCCACCGCCGCATGTTCCGGGTTGCGCCCCGTCGCAAAAGCGTTGGGCGTGTCTTCTGGAATCACGTAAACCTTAGGCATTGGCAGACCGCCCTTCGCGGCCAACTCCTGCACTATGCCGTAGAGCTCGGGGTCGTCGTTGGCGGTTATTTCTTGTGCGCCGTACATTTTGAGGACGATCTTGTCGCTGAACCAATAGCTGAAGAAGTTCATCGCGCCGGCCATGATTAAGGCCATAATCGCGCCGTTGGGGCCGCCGACCATCTGACCGATCCAGACTACCAGCGCCGTTAGAGCCGCTAGGAGAATCGTGGTACGCAGACCGTTCATAGCTTTTTTCCTCCGTCTGATGTTAGCTATCCTACGAAACGATTGGGTTAAGTCAAGGTGCGATTTTAGCTATCAACAATTTGCGTACGGTCCGGTGGAAATTCAAGTCCCCGTTCAAAACTCGGCAAATATGTCTTAATATCACCTAGGTGAAATTCGGAGGACCCAAGTATGCGTATTGGAGTAGTTTTTCCCCAAACTGAGATTGGTTCCGATCCGTATTTTATCAAAGACTACGGCCAAACCGCCGAGGAACTCGGTTTTTCGCATATTCTCGCCTATGACCATGTCATCGGCGCCAACCCAGCGAGTCGCCCCAATTGGAAACCGCCCTACAGTCATCTAGACAGTTTCCACGAACCCTTTGTTCTGTTCGGCTATCTGGCCGGTATCACCAAGAAGATAGAATTCGTCACCGGCATTATCATCCTGCCCCAGCGCCAGACCGTCTTGGTTGCCAAGCAAGCCGCGGCGCTCGATGTCTTGAGCGGCGGTCGTTTGCGCTTCGGCATCGGTATTGGCTGGAATCCGGTGGAATACGAAGCCCTCGGCGCCGATTTTAGCAATCGCGGCCGGCGCTCCGAAGAGCAGATCGAAGTTCTGCGCAAGCTCTGGACCGAAACGACCGTGACGTTCGAAGGCCACTGGCACAAGATCACCGACGCCGGCATCAATCCGTTGCCGATACAACGGCCGATTCCAATTTGGTTTGGCGGCAGCGACGAGCGCGCGCTAGGCCGTCTGGCAAAACTCGGCGATGGCTGGTTTCCCTTAGTCGGTCCGGATGAGAAGTGCCGACAGATGATGGAGAAAATTCGCAGCTTGGCCAAAGACGCCGGGCGCAATCCAGATGCGATTGGCGTCGAGGGTCGTGTTTCTTTCGGCACGGGCTTGCCCGAAACTTGGTCGAAAGAGTTGCAAGCCTGGCAGTCGCTGGGCGTCACGCATGTCAGTTTAAACACCATGAAGGCCGGACTGAATTCACCATCCGCTCACATTGAAGCCATGCGGCGTTTCAGCAAAGTGATGGCGCAGACTTAATTTGCCCCCTGCGCTTTCTTGGCGGCCAAAAATACTCGCACGGCATCAAACGGCTCGCCGCCGCCATCGACCGCTTGCTTCAAGTATTCGATCGTTGTTTTTAAGCTTCGTCCAGACAAATCGTAGAGCGACTCGAACAGATCGAAATCTTTCAAATAAACCACGTAGTGCATCAGCACGGCGTTGTTGAGCGGCAAGCGGCTGAAATTGCGCAAACGGTGTTGCGGCCGGTCGGCGATCCGACGCGCCCATTCGGCTTTGGCGCGGGTAAAAACCTCTTCGCGCAGTCTCAGTTTGTCGTTGCGCGGGATATCGCGGCCGTAGAGCTCGGTCAGCGTCTGCGCCATTTCAAAAATAAACGCGCCGAACTCCCGTTCCTCTGCCCAACCTTCGACGGCGCGCCGATGCTCTTCGCTCTCTTCGCCAAAACGATCGCGGAAAAAATCGATGGCGGCGCGATGGCCGATGAAGTTGGCGACGCTTTCGTTGAAGGCGCCGGCGCCTTTGATGTACAGCGTTTGATGAAACAGCTCGTGAAAAACAATTTCGCTGAGCACGATTTTGTCATAGCGCAACAAGTGCGACAGCAAGGGATCGTCGAACCAGCCGAGCGTGCTGAACGCGGCAGAAGTGCGAATGTTGGTATCGTAGCCATCGGCTCTTAATCTCTCGGCCTCCCGCTCGGCGTCGGCTTTTTCGAAGAAGCCTTTGTACGGCACGCTGCCGACGATCAAAAACCACCAGGTGTAAGGCCGCAGCTCGGTTTTCGGCGCGGCGACGACAATATGGGTCAAATCCGGCCGGTCGACGTATGAGTAGCTTGCATAGCTGCCGCCGACGTTGAGCTTGAGCGCGTCGCGCGCGTACTCGCGCACCGCCAAGACCGTGTTTAATTTCTCTTGGGTATCGAACTCGACGTCGGGCTTCTGCGCATAATCGACGATCGGCGTGCGCCGCCAGAGAATTTTTCCTTCTTCATAGGCGGCGCGCAAAACGTAGACCGGCGAACAGCCGGATAAAATCGATCCAAGGAACATGCCGATCAAACTCAGCCAGAGTAATTGGCGCGGTCGCACTTGGGTTAGACGAATGAAGCTGGGTCGGAGTAGCGGAACTTTTTGAGCAGTGCTGTTAGGCATCGACCTTAGCTAGGCTCACTGGCGGCGCGAGCTTCAACTCCTCCCGCTCGTACTGCAGCTGGTACAGACGATGATAGATTCCGTGCTTTTCCATCAGCTCGGCATGGGAACCGATCTCGCGCACCTCGCCGTGGTGCAAGACGATAATCCGGTCGGCGTTGCGAATGGTCGAGAGCCGGTGCGCAATCATCAGACAGGTTCTGCCGCGCATGACTTTTTCCAGAGCGTCTTGGATCAAGGCTTCGGTCTCGGTGTCGACGCTCGAAGTCGCTTCATCCATGACGAGAATTTCCGGCTGGAAAACCAGCACCCGCGCCAGAGACAAAAGCTGGCGCTGCCCGCCGGAAAAGTTGCTGCCGCGCTCGCGCACGGAAGCTTGATAGCCGTCGGGCAGTTGGCGAATAAAACTTTCCGCGTTGGCATGGCGCGCCGCCTGTTCGATGCGCGCCTGGCTGACCGACGGATCGCCGAGGGCTAGATTGCCGCGCACGTCGCCGGAGAAAAGAAACACATCCTGCAAGACCACGCCGATATGGCGGCGCAACGCTTTTAAGTCCCATTCACGCACGTCGACGCCGCTGACTTTTACCGAACCTTTTTGAATGTCGTAGGAACGATTGAGCAATTTGATCGTCGTCGTCTTGCCGGAACCGGTGGCGCCGACGACCGCGATCTTTTCGCCCGGCGCGATGCGAAACGACACGCCTTTCAACACCGGATCGCCGGCTTTATAGTGAAACCAGACGTTGTCGAAGACCACTTCGCCGCGAAACGGCTTGGGCACGACGGCATTTTTCGGGTTTTCAATATCCACCGGCGTATCGAGCAGTTGGAAAATTCTTTCCGCTGAAGCCATCGCCGACTGCATGACCGCGTATTTCTGGCTGAAGTCGCGCAGCGGCACGAAGAAGCGATGAATATACTCCTTGAATGCCACCAGCGTGCCGATACCGATGACGCCGTGCAGCACTTCGCCGCCGCCGTACCAGAGCAAAAGCCCGAGGCTCACCGAACCGGCCGCTTCGACCATCGAGTAGAGCGCCGCTTCGTAGAGGTTCGACAAATGATAAGCGTCGCGATGATCGGCGTTGAGCGCTTCGAACTCACGGTAGGTTTTTTGCTCGCGGGAAAAAAGCTGGATCACCGCCATGCCCGAGATCGCTTCGCCCAGATAAGCGTTGACCCGCGCGATACGCTCGCGGATCTGGCGATAATTCTGCCGCGCCTTGACGCGAAAAAAATTGATCGCCAACGCCATCGGCGGGATCAACGCCAGCGAGACCAGCGCCAATCCGGGATGGAGATAGAACATGATGCCGACGATCCAGGCGACCATGATGAAGTCGGATAACAGCGTCATCACGCCGGAAGAAAACATTTCTTGCAGCACGTCGACATCGGTGGTCATGCGCGTCACCAGCCGGCCCACCGGATTGCGGTCGAAATAACTCAACGGCAGTTTCTGCACATGAGCAAAAATCGCCACGCGCATATCGGCCAGACAGCGCTGGGCCACCAGCATGGAAAAGTAATGATGCGCGAACGCCGCTACGGTTTCACCGATCAACGCCAGCAGAAACAGTAGCATGACGTTCTGCAAGCCCCAGAGATCCTTGCCGGCAATGTATCGATCGATGCCGATCTTCATCAGATACGGCTGGGCCAAGCCAAAGGCTTGCTGCAACGGCAAGAGCAGCATGGTGAAAAAAAACAACCGCTTGTAGGGAATGATAAATTTCCACAAACGCTTGATCAGGCGGAGATCGTAGGCTTTGCCGAGAACTTCTTCTTGCTCTGCCGCTTGCGCCATCAGATCTGTTCAAGCTCCTCGCTGAGCCGTTGCTGCTGATAAAGTTCGGCATAGACGCCGCCCTGGCGCACCAACTCCTCGTGGTCGCCGCGCTCGATGATCCTGCCCTCTTCGAGTACGAGAATCTCGTCGGCTTCTTTGACTGCGGAGATGCGGTGGGAAATGATTAGGCAGGTTTTATCCTTGAGAAACGCACGCAGCCCTTGGAGAATCTCCGCTTCGGTCTGCGCATCGACGCTGGAGAGACAATCATCCAGGACCAACACCGGCGGGTCCATCATCAATGCGCGCGCCAGCGTAGCGCGTTGCTTTTGGCCGCCGGACAAGGTCACGCCGCGCTCGCCGACCATGGTTTCCAACCCGCGGGGAAAAATCTCCAGATCGCGGTCGAGTCTGGCGATGCTCACCGCACGTTCGAGCTCGCTTTCAGTGTACTCTTCACGGCCCAAGGCGAGATTGCGTCTGAGCGTCGTCGAGAAAAGAAACGGATCCTGAGGTACATAGCCCATCATGCGGCGGAGGTCGGATAAAGCCATCTGGCCGATGTTCTGACCGTCGAAAAGAATCGCTCCCGACGAGACATCGAAAAGCCGGGGCACCAATTGAGCCACGGTGCTCTTTCCCGAGCCGATGCGGCCGACCAGGCCGACCGATTTGCCCACGGGCAATTTAAAACTAATACCTTCCAGCGCGCCGTGGCCGTTTCTTTGCCGATCGAACGCAAACGAGACGTTGCGGAATTCGATGCCTTGTTTAAGCCCGTGGGATGCGAGCGGTACCGACTGGTTGGCGATCTCAGGTTGAGTTTCTAAAATCTCCTCCAGGCGGCGCATCGCCGCGCGGCCGCGCTCGACCAGCGACAACATCCAGCCAAACGCCGCCGTCGGCCACGCCAACACGTTCAAGTAAGCGATGAAAGCGACGATATCGGCGACCAGCAGATCGCCGCGCATAACGCGCACGCCGCCGTACCAGATAACGATCAGCACCGTGAGTCCGCTAATGCCCTGCATCACCGGATTGACGATGCCGCGCATCTTAGCCATTTCCATGCTTTTGACTTCGTAGTCTTTGTTGAAAGCAATAAACTGCTGGGTTTGAAACTCTTCCTGGGAGTAGGCTTTGACCACGTGCATGCCGCTCAAATTTTCCTGGACGTGGCTGCTCAGCACCGACATCTGCTGCTGCACCTGCAGCGAGGTATTCATTATGCGGCCGCGAAACTTGCGCGCCACGTACATCAACAGCGGAAACGGCACCAGCGCCGCCAGTGTCATGCGCACGTCCATCGACAGCATCAGCGCGACGGCGTAAACGTAATAAAGCGGCGCGTTGACGAAGTTGAGCACGCCGGGGCCGAGCATCACCCGCACCGCCGAGATATCGTTGATCACCCGCGACATGAGATCGCCGGTGCGGCGCGACTGGTAGAAAGACAGCGGCAGTTTTTCCAGATGGGCGAACAGATCGTTGCGCAAATCGTACTCGACGTTGCGCCCGGCGTTAAAAATCAGCGCCCGTGAATAGGTGCGCACCACGCCTTGCAACAAGGCGGCGGCGATGATCAGCAAGGCGTAAACGGTAACGTCGCGCATCGAACCGCCCTGCTCGATGATGCGGACGATCTCCCGGGTCCACCAAGGGATCCACATGACCAAGGTCACCGTGCCGAGTAAACACACGCCGCCGACCAAGTAGAGGCGCCGATAGCGCCCCAAGTAGTGCCACAAACGCCCCATGTAACTTTTAAAAATACTCTACGCCCCCGGCAATCGCAAGGTAACGATGTCCAACGGCTGAGAATTGCGGGACATTTCGCCGCTCGCTTGACTTCGGCGAAGCGAACTTTGATAACAGTTGGTCATGACTCAAGCCCAACTCACCCGGCGCGACGATCTGCGCAACATCGCGATCATCGCCCACGTCGACCATGGCAAAACGACTTTGGTCGATGCCTTGCTGCATCAAAGCGGGATTTTCAGAGCCAATGAACAAGTCGCCGAGCGCGTCATGGACTCCATGGATCTAGAGCGCGAGCGCGGCATCACGATCATGGCGAAAAACATCTCGATCCATTACCACAACGTCAAGATCAATATCGTCGACACCCCGGGCCATGCCGACTTCGGCGGCGAAGTGGAACGAACCTTGGCGATGGTCGACGGCGTCATGCTGCTGGTCGACGCCTCGGAAGGACCGTTACCGCAGACTCGCTTCGTATTGAAAAAAGCGCTGGAGGCCAAGCTCACGCCGATCGTCTGCATCAATAAAATCGACCGGCCCGACGCGCGCATCGCCGTGGTGCTTGACGAGATCTATGATCTCTTCATCGACCTCGACGCCAGCGAAGACCAGCTCGATTTCCCCGTGGTCTATACCAACGCCCGCGCCGGCACGGCGACCCTCGACCTCAAACAGCCCGGGGAAAATCTTAAACCGATGTTCGACCTGATCGTCGAAACCCTATCGGGCCCAAGCTATGACCCGGCGATGCCGACGCAGTTCCAAGCCAACAACCTCGATTACAACGATTACGTCGGCCGGCTGGCGGTCGGCCGAGTTAAGAACGGCTCCCTCACGCCCGGACAATACATGCTCTGCCGAGTCGACGGCAGCCAGCAACTGGTCAAGGTCACCCAAGTCTATGGTTGGCAGGGACTCAAACGCGTCGAAGTCGCATCGGTGCAAGCCGGCGACATCGCCGCCATCGCCGGCATCGAGGATATCGGCATCGGCGATACCATTAGCGACCGCGAAAAGCCGCAAGCGCTGGCGCCGTTACGGATCGACGAACCGACCATCGCGATGCTTTTCTGCGCTAACAATTCGCCCTGGTCCGGCCGCGAAGGGGAATTCGTCACCTCGCGCAAACTGCGCGAACGATTGTTTTTCGAGCAGCGGCGCAATGTCAGCCTGCGCGTCGAGGAAACCGCCCAACCGGACGCCTTTCAAGTCACCGGCCGTGGCGAATTCGCCCTGGCGATTATCATTGAGACCATGCGGCGCGAGGGTTATGAGATGATGGTCTCCAAGCCCACCGTCATCACGCGCGAAATCGACGGGGCGATCCATGAACCGATGGAATTGCTGGTGATCGATGTTCCCGAAGATTTTATCGGCGTGGTGTCGCAGCTGCTAGCCATGCGCAAGGGCAAAATGACCAAGATGACACACGGCGGCTCGAGCCGCGTGCGTTTAGAATTTGCCGTGCCGTCGCGGGGTTTGATCGGCTTTCGCTCGCGATTTCTCACCGACACCCGCGGCACCGGCATCATGAACGCGCTGTTCAACGGCTGGGAACCCTGGCATGGGACGATTCAATCGCGCACCAACGCCGCCATGGTCGCCGACCGTGAAGGCCAAGCCCCGCCCTATGCGATTTTCCACCTGCAGGAACGCGGCGTGCTGTTCATCGCGCCGGGAACAAAGGTTTACGAAGGCATGGTGGTCGGCGAGTATGCGCGCGAAAACGATCTGAACGTAAATATTTGCAAAGAGAAAAAGCTCAGCAACATGCGCGCCGCCGGCAAAGACGAAAACATCATCATCTCGCCGCACCGCGAGATGGGGTTAGAAGCAGGTTTGGAATGGATCTCTGACGATGAGTTAGTGGAGATCACGCCGCAATCGATTAGACTCCGCAAAAAAATTCTTAAACAGGCGGACCGGCCGCGCCGACGCCACGAAGCCGAAGAATAAAATCCTTATTTTTTCTCGACGGCCGGTGGTTTCTTGTCGCAGTGTTCCTGTTTGATGAACATAACGTGAATCCCGGCTGACGGCGCGCGCACTTCAACTGCCGGGCGGACGCCCGCCTTGAATTCTTTGACCTCCGCCTTGTGACCACTGGCGCGTAATTTCTCTGCCAACTGATACGGGCTTTTTAGGTCTTTGTATTCCGGGCCTTTTTTTTCAAAAATCGTCAAAGGCGCACATTCCCCTTCGCGGCCAGCGAGCAGCCAGGTCGCTTTGTCGTCGATGGGCGCCGCTTTGCTCCCCGGCTCTTTGGTCGGTGCGCGTTTAGTGACCTGTGCAGCGACGGCAAATCGGCCGGCCATCAACGTGATCGTTATTGTCACGGTCATCGCCGCGAGACCAAAACGTGATGCAATGGCGTTCATCATCAACCTCCGCCGCAAATTCTAAAATTTCTCAGCGTTTGGCGCAACTCGACATCCACCGTCAGCGCGACGACGCCTTACAGACCTGCGCCGCGACGACCATAACGGCGATCTCTTAGGCAGGCACACGAACTTCCACCATGGGACCCTTGGGTGTCGCGTGTTCTTTGACCTCAACCTGATGTCCCGCAGCGCGCATCTTCTCGATCAGCTGATAAGGAGTTTGCAGGCCACGAAATTCTGGACCTTTCCTCGCCAAACTCGACAGCGGTAAACATTCACCCTGGCGGCCCACCAACAACCACTCTGCAGACAGCGCCGAGATTGGCAAAACTCCCAGGACGAGCCCAACGGTGAGCAGAATACGAAATTTCAGGTTCGTCAAGGTGCAAGCCTCAATCCGAATGCAGCGCAACTCGATTGCCCTCGCTGTCGAGGATGATCGCACGCCAACCGAAAGGGCCGATCGAATGCTTCGGCTGCACAAGCTTGCCGCCATTCGGCACAACGGCGGCGCTCGCGTCATCCAGCCTACCGTTGGCGTTGAGATAGATCATGACACCGTGCTCGCTCGGCTTTTGATCGCCACTCACGAGCAGACAACCGCCGACCTCGCCGTCACCGTGCGGCAACACGCCAACGGTCATGCCGGGAAACTCATGCCTTTTCACTTCCTGACCCAACACCGCCGAATAAAACCTCACCGCCCGATCCAAATCGAGTACCGGAATATCACACCAAACGATTTGATTAGCCATAAGTCACTCCGTTGGTTTTCTCATCTGTAATGAATCAACTGGCAGCAACGGGAAAAACAGAATGACTGAAACTACCGCGTGCAGGATTGAGAATCAAATTAACTTCTCTACCCTTATCATACAATCAAACTGAAGCGCCTTTCAGTTCAATCCTACGGCCAAATTAGCCTTTTCCCCTCAACAAATCGAATTCGTTTTCTAGTCAAATAATCCTTTTCGGAATTGCGATGCGCGTGATAAGTCTACTCCCGAACGAGGTGGGCAATGAAGAAAACTACGCTCCTATCAATCCTGGTCGTCGCGGGGCAGCTTACTATTGGAGTTGTTGCCGAGGCGCAGCAGCCAGCGAAAATCCCGCGCATCGGGTTTCTCGGCGCCGCCTCAGCTTCGGCTCTCACGGGGAGACTCAACGCTCTCCGACAGGGACTTCACGATCTAGGTTATATTGAAGGAAAGACTATTAGTATCGAATACCGATATGCAGATGGGAACCCAGACCGTCTTTCCCATCTAGCGGCTGAGTTGGTGGATTTAAAAGTAGATGTCGTTATTACTTCCTCCACACCCAGTGTTTTGGCCATCAAGAAAGCGTCCGCCACAATGCCGATTATTTTCACAACGATCAGCCATCCCGTCGAGAACGGGATCATCGCGAGCTTTGCGCGTCCGGGAGGTAACGTTACGGGCCTGACAAATCTTACCGAGACATTAAGCGGCAAAAGGCTGGAGTTACTTAAGGAGGTTGCTCCCAAGGTCATCCGTATAGGAATTCTTTCGGATCTCACCAATCCGACTCAGCCACAGGAGTGGAAAGAGATTCAAGCTGCGGCACTGGGATTGGGATTGAAAATGCAATCGCTTGGCGTACGGACCAGCAGTGACTTTGGCAGGGCATTAGACTCGGCCATTAAAGAGCGCGCTCAGGCTCTATTGAACTTGTCCCACCCGCTCATACTTACTCACAGTAAGCGCATCGTCGAATTCGCGGCTAAGAATAAGCTGCCAGCAATGTACACCTCGCGAGAATATACTGATTTCGGTGGCTTGATGTTCTACGCGCGCGATCAAACCGAAGCCTATAACCGCGTGGCTGTTTTTGTCGACAAAATTCTAAAAGGAACAAAGCCCGGCGACATTCCAGTCGAACAGCCGAGAAAGTTTGAGTTCGTCGTCAATCTGAAAGCAGCGAAACAAATTGGTTTAATGATTCCGCCGAACGTGTTGGTGCGAGCGGATAAGGTAATCAAGTAACCGCGCGGCGCTGCCAGGAACCGAATTCTCCATCAATCCAATCTTCTCGGTAATCGAATTGAAGCGTCGTTCAGTTCAATGCTGTGATGCAATGCGCTTCTCTTTATTTTACTGGGATGAATACAAAGCGGCGCGGCTGGGTGCCCACGTCTCGCGAGATATGACCCTCACCCGAAGTGTCCTCTGCCAGAAGAATATCGCCGGGACCGAAGCGGCGCTTGGTACCATCGCTGATCTCGATCTCAGTTTCACCTGATAGGTTGATCACGTACTGCCGTCTAGGTGCCCGATGCCATTGATTAACAGTGTCGGGGGTACCCTCGCGAAACACAATACCATCGCCGGGCTGGAGCTTGCCTGTCTCCACCTCGGCATCATCGAAATGCGACTGGCCGTCCGCTCCGGTGTAGAGTCGCGTGACTTTCATGGTTCGGCTCTTATAGTGAACCCGACGCTTAATAACAAGGCATTTTTTCAAACACTAATGTCCCGTTACAATTGAAAGGCGAATTCGGTAGATTTTCCTAGCCGGTGAGCCGAAAAAAAACGATTAAAGAGCCGTGATCGCGAAATTGAAAAATGACCGACCAGGTGATGGAAGAAAATCACAAGGAAAATTACTTGCGCGCCATCGTCGTCCCATCGAAATTCATCGCGCCGCCACTCCCGCCCATAATTTATCCATAAACCCGCTCTTTTCCATTTCCTCCAAGTATCGCCGGTCGTAGAGTTCCTGCGGTTTGAATTTTTTCGCGCGCGCGTCGGTGGGCGCAATGTCGTCGAGGATCGCTTGGACCGCTTCGAGCCGCAACTCCATGCGCGGTTCGAGCGCCTTAATTTCCGCTCCATAAGCTTGATCGAGCACTTTGCGATCTTCGATGCGCAGGTATTTGCTCAAGACTTTCAAAACGACCTCTTTATCGGTATGCAAAATCTTCGCGGCTTCAGCCATCGCCCGCATGTAGCGGCTAAGCAGCGGAGTATTCTGCGCGATGAACGATCGGCGCGTGATCAGCGACACCGCCACCTGAGGAATCCGCAGATCGGGGCCGTAGACAACATAGTTGTAGCCCTGCGAAAGCGCCCGCGCGTCCCAGGGCGCCGACATCGTGCCCGCATCGATGGTCCCGGAAACCAGCGCGGCAAACATCTCCGGCGCGCCGCCGGTTTGCACCATCGAGTAATCTCTTCCGGCTTCCATACCGCGCCGCTTGAAAACTTGGATCGCGAAGTAATGCGTCGTCGCGCCGATGCGCGTGACGCCGATCTTCTTGCCGCGCAGATCTTCGAGCCGTTTGATTTCCGGCTTGGCGAGAATGCTCTGGGTTAGATGATTCTTGATACCGCCGATAAACACGAGATCGGCGTTGCCGCCGATCACCGTGCGCACCAGTCCGACACCGCCGTCGATCATAACCTGCACCTCGCCGCCCAACATCGCCGCCGTCGCCAACGGCGATGTGCCGATGTAGACCAGCGGAAATTCCAAATTGTATTTGCGAAAGATGCCGGTCTCCTCGGCGATCCACGGCATTGACTGCGACATCACCCGCGCCGACTGCACGCCGATAATACGATCCGCCGCCGAAGTCCAATTCGCGCATGTCATTATAGCCAGCGTGAACAAGCCATGTATCGATGTCGCATTCATGGCGAGTCCTTTCCCATTAAGCGCGCTATTCCCATGCGAAACCGCCGTCGTTTTCGTTTAAGTGTTCGCATCAATTCAACGACCGTCACGCGATACTTAAATGCTTTGCGACCGTCAATGAATAAAACCGGGACTTTGTCATTGTACTGCGCGCGCAGCGCAGCATCGGCATCGATGTCGATTTCTTGTAATTCGATGGGAATCTGCTCGGAAACGCGCCGGATCACCGCTTTCATCTCATCGCACAGGCAGCAGTCCTGACGCGAATATAGAGTCAGCCTGGGCGTCACTTCGATGCCGGCGTTTTCGCCGGCTCCTTCGCTTCTTCTCTTCTCTCGGGCTCGCCCAGTCCGATAATATTCTTCGGGATGCCGAGAACGCTCCAGAACATTTCTGACAGAGTGCCCAGCGGCGCCGGCGTGATGGTCGGATCCTCGATCTTGCCTGTGACGTTGAAGCTCGCCACCATAAAAGAATTCTTGATCGCGACAATGCCCCAGCCGAGAATCGGAATCTGGTTGATCGCCGAATCGATGCCGGCGAACGGTCTGACGGCGACGACGAGATCGAGCTCGTCTTTCGGCACGTCGATCTTGCCCAAACCGGTCATGCGTAAGTCGTTGCTGTCCATCAGCAAATTTTCCGTAGCATAAACGCCTTTGACGACTTTGAAGTCGCCGGTAATGGCGCGGAAGGTAATCCCTTGTTTGCTCAGATCGGGCAGTTGAAACGTGAACCAGCGCGATAAATCGAGCAGATTGAGTATTTGAACCAAGGCACGCATGCGGTTGATCGTGCCGTCTTCGATACGTAGGGTGAACGCGCCGTTTAAGTTTTGCTTGCGTTCGACATCGTTTTTGCCGACGGTTTCCAACTTGCCGGTAAGATTGACGCGCCCGGTCATCTCCGTGTTGGTGATATCGAACCATTTGAGGAAGGACTGCACCGGCACCGCGTGAATCTTCGGATCGGCAATCACGCCCAACGTGTCGGGCCGGTCGATGATGGTGGTGACACCGACGATGTTTCCACCCGCTGAACGTGCGGTGAGATTGGTTAAGCGCCAGGTGCGGCGGTCGATGGTCACGTCAGTTTTCAAATCGCTAAATTCAAAATTCTTGATCCGTCCCTTGGCAAGGGTAATTTTCCCTTCAGCCTGAAGGTTAGTGTAAAACGCACCCACTTCCGGATCGATCTGCGAGATCAAATACGTCACGTCCAAACTCGGCGCGGCGAAATCGAACAACAACGGCGGCGTCTCCCCATAGCGCCAACGGCCGCTGGCGCCGGCCGGGAAACCCACAAGCATCGCTTTCAAGTTCTGAAAATCGACGCCCTTCTCGTCGATGATGATTTTACCGTTAAGCTCACGCAGCGGTTGGAGCAACGGATGCAAGACGACCTGCACGTTAGTGAGATCGAGGTTACCGGCAAATTTGCGCCGCTCTTTGTTCTTGATAGAACCCGAATAACGCACCGCGCCGTTGACGACCCCGAGGTCCTGCGGCGTCCCTGTGTTGAGCAGCAGGGTGGTAATCACGCCGGCCTTAACCCCGGTAGAGTCGATCGCTAAGTCGAACGTGCCGTCGTCAGCGCCGTAATCCTTTAACGACACCTGGATCTGGATCGGCGAGCCACCGATTTGCGCGCGAATTTTCTCGCCTTTGATTTCTCGCGGCGTGAACGCGAGCTCACCCTTGATCTCGCTGAGTGTGTATACATCGTAGCGTAGACGGGCGTTGTCGAGCGCCATTTTGCCGTCGAATTGCATATCTTCGTTGGCGCCGCGCTTGAGCACGAGATCGAATTTACCGCGGCCGCTCAGCTCTTCAATTGAAGTGGCGACTCTCGCCGTGGTCTCCGAGACTAACCCTGATTTTAGCTGCTCACGCAATTCGGCCAAGTTGAAATCGCCCTGTGCTTGCAGGTCAAATTTTCCGCCTGCCGCTGCGCTCATATCATAGCGGCCGTCAACATCACTGAGACGCGCGTCGCCGTAGGATCCCTTGAGGTTCTGAATGGCTAATATCCCATTCGCCAGACTGACATGGGTTTGAATGCCGCGCAGTGGCAACATGCTGTCGACGCCCAAGCTGCCGGCCACGTCGCGCAGCTCGGCATCGAACTGAATATGCTTTCCCGTGCCGCTCTGAGTCAGGCGGCGCAGCTCGGCTAGCCGGGCATCGACGCTGGCGTGTTTCACTTCTAATTGGCCGGTTAGATTCGAATTAAAGGTTTTCGCCAGCTGTGGCGACTCCACCAGCTTGAGCGGCATATACCTGCGCAAAGCGGACAACGATGTCGACAGCGCGGAAAGCGTTAAGCGCAAATGCGGATCGGCGCTATCCAGCGCGCCGATCTCACCTTGTAAGGAAAACTTGATGTCGTTGGCGCGAAACTCGGCGCGGCGCACTTGCAAGCGCTGCGGTGTCCACTCGAGTTCAAAACTGGTTCGGCCATTGGCATCGGTGAGCGGCGCGAGGAAAAGCTCCGGAGCCTCCATCGAGAGCCGTTTGAATTCGAGATCGCCTTTGAGCTGCAACTGTTTCTCAACGTTGCCTTCGAGATGGACGCGCTGGGTGAGCAGGCCGGTCATCGATTTGATCGGCACGCGCGCGCCTACACGCTCTTTAATCAACGTGGCGGGAAAGTCGACCAGCTCGAGATCGGCGTTCCAACGAGCCTGGTGAAACTCGAGCGTCTCCTGGGGGAACACCAGCCGGCCGCGCGCTTTCAAATTCATCCGATCCTGATCTCTTTCGACCACGCTCTTGAGATCGAATTCGAGCGCCGCACCCGTGGGCTCCGACGGCTGACGCTTGAAGAGATCTTTCATCGAGTCGCTTAAGCGCTGGCCGCGCGCGCGGCTCAAATCGACGTCCGCTTTACGCAAGCGCCACCTGCCCAGGTTCACCGCTTTGCGTTGGTCGAGATAGTCGATCTCGCCATTGCGAATTTGGATCGAGTGCAGGTCGAGATTGAACTGTTCGTTTTGTTGTTTGAGAAAGGGCAGGTTCAGCAGCTTATCGAGGAGCGGAATTCGCCCCTTCGCATCGGCTTGAAGTTGAATCGCAGGCCGCTGTAATCGGATCTCATAGATGATGATCTTGCGTTCCAACAACGGCAGCAGCGCCACCCGTCCGGTCACCCGTTCGGCGGTGATCGCTGGCTCCGCCGCATCGCCTTCGGACAACGCCAGGTCGCGAAACGCCACGCCGGTGATCCAGCCGATTTCTAGATCCGCGGCGCCCAGCCGGACTTTGAGCGCGGTGTTCTTTTCAATCTCGTCAACTAAGAAGCGGCGGAATTCGCCGATGCTGATCAAGTGATAAAACGCCAAACCGGCGACGACGAAAAATAGGACAACAGTGATGGACGCAAAACCGATGAACTTAAGTGCTCTTCTCATGATAAGCGCGCGTCGCCGAGAATCTCGCAAGACCGCAACCGCAGCGGCGGTCGTTCGTCACCGCGCCGATTGCGGCTCATGCTAGAGGAAGTTAGATATACGCGCAAGGGATGGTAACGTTGCGTTTGCCGGCTATAAACGGTATCTCTTACTTTAGGAACAATTTCGAAACGGCAAAACCGCGCGGCGCGCCAGTGGCTACTCCCAAGCGTAAAATTCTTATCGACCCGGCGCGTTTTTGTGTTACGTTCTTGCCTTGACAGCCCAAGGTGAACTTGTTAGATAAGAAAAACTTTTTACCTACGGGCAGCGAAAATTTGCTTCAGGGAGACGCCATGTTGGAACGCGATGAGGAGTTATTGAACAGCAAACAAGTCGCCGTGATTTTGGACATGAGCCCCGACACGGTCAATGAATTCGCCCGCAAAAATATTTTGCCCGCTTTCAAAAAAGGTAAACAGTGGAGATTTCGCCGGCGCGACATCTCGCTCTTCTTCAAAAAGCAGCCCAAGGAAATTCGCGACGCCTAGCAACGGGAGGTTCGCCGGGGGTGGGGAAAATAGCTGACATCGAGGCGCACGAGAGCAAACTCTATTCGGAGTTCGCCCCGCTCTACGACCGCATCTTCGGCAAGATTTTCTACAATCGGCTCGAACAGGTCATCGAGGATCTATACATCCCGCCGGGCGCGCAGGTTCTCGAAGTCGGCGCCGGCACCGGCACTTCCTTTCCAGCCTATCCTACGCATTGCAATATTACCGGCATAGATTTGGCACCCGACATGCTCGCGCGGGCGCGGCAAAAAATCGCCGACAACGGCTGGCGCCATCTCAAAGTCATCGAGATGAACGCCCTCGATCTCAAGTTTCCCGATAATAGTTTCGATTATGTCATGGCGTTCCATGTCGTCACCGTGGTTCCCGATCCGGTGCGCATGATCGCCGAGGCCAAACGGGTCTGCAAACCGAGCGGTAGGATTGTCATCGTCAATCACTTCACCACCGATGTTCCGGTGCTGGGCACACTCACCCGAGCCATGGACCCGCTGACTCGCTGGCTGGGTTGGCGCACCGATCTCCAACTCAAACCGTTCATCAAAACAACCGGCCTCACCATCGAGAAGGTCTACAAAATCAACAAGACTTCCCTCTACACCGTGGTGCTTGCCAGAAAAGAGCCCGGCGACCGTTACCTAACCCGGGAACTCTAGGCGTGCGATAAAAATCACATAATGGATTGCGTGGTTGAGCCTTAGCGCAATCGATTTTTCACGCTAAACTTTGACGCGTTGGCGGGCTCGAGATCGAATAGCAGTTTCGGATCGAACGGCGAGAACGCGCTCGGCGCGATTATTCTGCGACCGCGGTGGGCAACTGCAACGCGCGGGCGGTGGTTGGTAGTTAATAATATCCAGAATGGTCGAATAAATTATCGCGGCAGGTCTTTAGGATCCTTCTTCGCTTCCTTGCCGGCTTCCTCATCGTTGTTCTCGGTAACGCCTTTCTTGAAATCACGGATCGCCTTGCCCAGTCCACTGCCGATTTGGGGCAGCTTGCTCGGCCCGAATATCACCAGCGCGATCACAAGTATGACCATCAATTCCGGTACGCCAAGTCCAAACATGTTTCCTCCTAACTCTTACGCTTCACGGCGAAGAATACCGCGTTATCGCCGCGTTGCACAAGGAGCAAGATCCGATCGCCGCGCCGCCCCTGGCGCGTCGCGCGTTCGAACTCTTTCACGTTGCTGACCGCGCGCTGGTTGACTTCGCGAATCACGTCCGCCGGCTCGATGCCGACTTGATCGGCCGGGCTGCCCGGCTGAACTTCGACGACCAATACGCCCTTAGCCGAAGCGAGCCCCAAGCGGCGCGCCGTTTCCGGCGTGATCCGTTGAACGCGTAATCCGAGCTCCGGGTCGCGCGCCTCCGCCTGCTGATTGGCTTCACTATCCTCGGCCAGCTCGCCAATACGCACGCTGACCACTTGTTCTTTCTTGTCGCGGAAGATTTTCAGTGTCACCTTCTGGCCGGGTGGGGTGTCGGCGATCACGCTGGGAAAGTCATGGCTCTTCGGCACCGGCTTGCCGTTAAATTCGACGATGATGTCGCCGGTCCTGACGCTCGCTTCCGCCGCCGGACTTTTGTCGGCGACTTCCGTCACCAGCGCAGTCTCGTTCGGGTTTCGCGTCAGGCCGACCGACGTCGCAAGAGTGGGCATGACGTCCTGGACCCGCACACCGAGCCAGCCGCGTACGACTTTGCCATGCTTGCGCAATTGGTCGGTGACTTTTTTCACCAAATCGATAGGGATCGCGAAACCGATGCCGACGTTGCCACCGGACTGGCTGAAAATCGCGCTGTTAACACCGATCACTTCACCATCGGCGTTGATCAGCGGTCCACCGCTATTGCCCGGATTGATCGAAGCGTCGGTCTGTATGAAGCTGTCATACGGACCGGCACCGATGACCCGGCCTTTGGCGCTGACGATGCCGGCGGTGACCGTATGCTCCAGACCGAACGGATTGCCGATCGCCATCACCCAATCGCCAACGTCGATCTGACTCGATGATCCCAATCGTGCGAAAGGCAGATTGCCGCCCGATCGGCGAAGCTTGATCAACGCCAAGTCGGTGCGGTCGTCCTTGCCGATCAGCCGCGCTTCATATTCGGTTTGATTGGCCAGTTTTACTTTGATCGAGTCGGCGTTGCGCACGACGTGGTAATTGGTCAGTATCTCGCCGTCCTTGCTGATCACGATGCCCGAACCCAAACTGCGCTGATTGTTTTCTTTGGGCGTCGCTTCACCGAAGAAACGGTTAAAAAAATCTTCAATGGGGTCGTTGGACCCGGAGCGCGGCGAACGCTGCGATGTCGTCGAAATATTGACCACCACGGGCATGGTTTTTTTGGCAATCGCCGCAAACGACGGCGGCCGAGTGCCGTCCAATGCCGCCAAACTTGCAGCGTACAGTTCGGCGCACAACGCGAGCACCGAGATCGGCAAAAGAAAAAATCCTCTGGGCTTATCCCGAATGACCTGGCAGATGCGTTGGTAGTGTTTCATGGGACCGAGTCGCTGTCGCCACCCCGTCTCGTACACTAGCAAATTTTTCCCATGCAGTGAAACACGGCCAAAATCGACTCTACATTTGCAAAACTCACAGCCTGTCGTTATGAAGTAACGACCCCATCGGCGGAGAGGTTAAGCCAAAATCCGAAGTGAGCGAGGCGCGATCCTGGAGTAGTGAAGACACCCAACGCTACGATTACAAAGTCATTTTGTATGCTTGGCAAGCCATTCCGATGGACGCACGGAAATTTCCCCCGACACCGACGATCATTGACCACTCAGGGGCAGAGGGCCATTGTCTTCACTATGGAAGGATCACGCCTCACTCGCTGCTTCGTTTTCAACTGAGGCCTTCGGGATTGACATGAAACCGGCTCCCATCGACTACGATACAGTGCGCGAGATGTTGCGCACGGCAACGCCGGATCGTGTGCTGCGGTTCATCGGCAAGAGCCATCCCGCCGATATCGCCTTGCTGTTCAAAGGGCTGGAAGCAGCGGAAATTCGCCAGCTCTTCGACATTCTCTTCTCGTCGCGGCGCGCCGCCAAGACGCTCAAAGAGCTGCCGCCTGAGTTGTTGCCCGATATTCTCGCCTTGATCGACGACGAAAAAGTCGGCCGCTTGATCGTCCGCGCCGATCCCGACGATGCCGTGACTTTTATCGATAGCCTGCCGGATGAGCGGCGCGAGCACGTCATGGGCTTGCTAGATCCCGAGCGGCGCGCCGCAGTGCGGGAAATTATCAACTATCCCGAAGGCACCGTCGGCCGCTTGATGACGACGGAGTTCATGGCGCTGCCGCCCGACACCACCGCCCAAGGCGCCATCGACAAGATTCGCGAGCGCGGCGAGTTAGAGGCCTTCTTCTATCTCTACGTCGTCGACGACGCGGGTAAATTGGTCGGCGTCGTGCCGATTCGCAATCTCGTCATCGCGCCGCCCGCGCGCACGCTGAGTGAAATGATGATCGCCGACCCGGTCAAAGCCAACGTCTTCATGGATCAAGAAGAAGCGGCGCGTTTGGTCAGCAAGTACGAGCTGCTCGCTCTGCCGATCGTCGACGAAGGCGGCCGCTTGGAAGGGATCATCACGGTCGACGATGTGATCGATATCATCAACCAGGAAAGCACCGAGGACATGTATAAGATGGTCGGCTTGACCGAGGAAGACCGCGTGTTCACACCGGTTTCGCGCTCGGTCAGAATGCGGCTTCCCTGGACGATGTTGAATCTCCTGACCGCGACCTTGGCCGCCTCCGTTGTCGGTATCTTCGAAAACACCTTGCACGACATCATCGCCTTGGTCACCTTCATGCCCGTGGTTGCCGGCGTCGGCGGTAATGGCGCGACGCAGACGGCGACGGTCATGATACGCGCAATCGCGTTGGGCGAGTTGGAATTCTCCTCGGCATGGAAAGCGGTGGTCAAACAAGTGTCGGTCAGTATTTGCATCGCCCTCGCCGCCGGGGCGGTAATCGCCGTGGCCGCGTTCATCTGGAAGGGCAATCCTTATTTCGGACTGGTGCTCGCGGGCGCGATGATTCTCAATCTTGGACTAATGGCGGGAGTCGCCGGCGCGGTGATTCCGTTGCTGTTAAAATCCTTGAAGCTCGACCCCGCGTTAGGGTCCGGCATCATCGTCACCGGGCTGACCGATGCCTTTGGCTTTCTCTCATTTCTTGGGCTGGCAACGATCTTTCGTCACTATTTGAATTGAGCGCCGGCGTTAACAATCGCCGCACTCTCTTTGCGCTTCAACAAGAAAAGTAGGCCGCCCAACAAACTATCAAGTGCCACGATCATAAACAGCAGTAAACCGAAGGCGACCGCCTTTTCTGAACTGACACCGATCGCGCTGAGCAAAAAAAGATAACCCGATTCGCGCAAACCGATGCCGTTGAAACTGATTGGAATCGCCGCAAACGTTCCAACCAACGGGTAGAGAATCAGGCAGAAGGTAAACGGGATTTCAAGATTGAGCGCCTTGCCCATCACGACATGCATCCAGGCTTGAATGAGGTGGACGACGACAGACAACAGCAGCGCCACCGGAATCGCGCCGAATCCTGATCCGTAGCTCTGCAGTGCCACGCGCAATTTGGCGATCAGCGGATGGCTGTCATGGGGCAGAAACCGGGTTGCCAAGGGCAAGCAGATGCCGCCAACTAACAAAGCCGCTGCTAGAGCGAAAGTCACAGAGCGAACAGGAGCGGGAACCGCATACTGGGAAAACCAGAACAACCCGATCGCACCCAACCAAACCAACACGAACATGCCGACCGCGCGGTCAGCCACCACCGAAACCGTCGCGCGCAAGGTCGCCGCCGACCAGCTCCTTTCCCCTGCTTTTTGACCGTCGAGAGTGAGATAATAAATCTTGCTGAGGTCGCCGCCGACCGTTCCTGGCGCGAACAAATTAAAAAACATACCGATAAAGTAATAGGCGGTCATGCCGCTGAGTCCCATGGTAAAACCCAACGGCCGCGACAACACGGTCCAGCGCAGCGCACCGATAAATTGACAAACGAGATAGGCGGCCAGCGCGACGCCGACGTAGCGGACATCGGCGGCGAGCAGTGTGCCCCAAAACTGGCTCACGTCGATGCGCGAAAGAAAAAACGCCAACAACCCGGCGCTAACTAGGATCTTAGCGAAAAATATCAAGGTCGCTTTGGAGATCTTCATCAAGCCAACGGCGGTTCGATGAGAACCTGAGCTTCATCTTTGCCAGCACCATCGACAAAAACGCGCCGTCCGACGACGCGCAAACGGCCTTCGGCGTAGAGCTGAATTGCCCGGGGATAAATTTTGTGCTCTTGTTTGAGAATGCGCGCCATCAGCGCTGCCTCGGTATCGTCGGTAAAAACCGGCACTACGGCTTGAATGATGATCGGCCCCTCGTCGCACTCTTCATTGACGAAATGCACCGTGCAGCCGGCGAAGCGCACGCCGTGCTCGAGCGCTTTCTTCTGCACCTGTAAACCGGCAAACGCCGGCAGCAAGGCCGGATGAATGTTCATGATCCGATTGGAATAAGCTTTGATAAACACCGGCGAGAGCAGTCGCATGAAACCGGCGAGCACGACCAGTTCAACGCCGCGCCCATGCAGCAAATCGACGACGGCTTGGTCGTAGGCTTCGCGGCTCGGGAACGATCTGTGATCGAGCACTTCGGTCGGAATCCCGTGGTTCTTGGCGCGCACCAGGCCGTAAGCGTCCGCTTTGTTGCTCAGGACAAATTGTATTTTGGCGTCGAGCTGTTTCGCCTCGATGGCGTCGATGATCGATTGCAAATTAGTTCCGCCGCCGGAAATCAGTACCCCGATCGAAACCTGCCGCGCCATATTTCCTATCCGCGCAGCGTGGCGCCGCGCGCTCCTTTGCGGATCTCGCCGATAATGAAAGCTTGCTCGCCCATCGATTTAAGCGTGCCCACGACGCCGTCGGCTTGCTTTGTGCTGACAACGAGAATCATGCCGAGACCGTTATTGAACGTCGAGTCCATCTCGGCCTGCTCGACCGCACCAATTTTTTTAATTAGAGCGAACACCGGCGGCGCCGGCCAGCTGCCGCGCTCGATCACCGCGCGCCGTCCCGGCGGCAAAACGCGCGGCAGATTGCCGGTAATGCCTCCGCCGGTGATATGCGCCGCGCCTTTGATGTCGAAGTCGGCAAACAATCGGCGCGTGATGGTGGCGTAGATGCGCGTCGGTTCGAGCAACTCCGCGCCAAGCTTTCGGCCCAGCTCAGGAATTCGCCGGGATAATTTCAAGCGGCCGCGTTCGAGCAAAACTTTGCGCGCCAGCGAATAGCCGTTGCTATGCAGCCCGCTGGAGGGAATGCCGACCAAGATATCTCCGGGGACGATGGAATTTGGATCGACGATTTGCTTTTTTTCCAACACGCCGACGACGAAGCCGGCGAGGTCGTACTCGCCTTTGGGAAAGTCGCCGGGATGTTCGGCGGTCTCGCCGCCGATCAAGGCGCAACCCGCTTGTAAACAGCCGGCAGCGATGCCACGCACCACCGCTGTGGTAATTTTCACGTCGAGCTTGCCGCAGACGAAGTAGTCCAAGAAAAACAGCGGCGCCGCTCCTTGGGTGAGAATATCGTTGACGCCCATGGCGACCAAGTCGATCCCAATGGTGTCATGCACACCGGTCATGAACGCGATCTTCAGTTTAGTGCCAACACCGTCCGTCGAAGCGACGAGAATCGGCTGGCGGTAGCCGCGCGGTTTGAGATCGAACAGCGCGCTAAAACCGCCGACCCCGGAGAGCACGCCGGGAACTTTGGTCCGTCGGGTGATGGGCCCGATGCGTCGCACAAGTTCATCGCCTGCTACGATACTAACGCCGGCCTTGGCATAGGTGAGTCCTTGAGACATTATTTATCTTTTCTAGGAAACGGCTTCGGCGGGCTGCTGCCGACTTAATTGCTATGATAGCCCACCGGCGAGAAAAATTCACATGGTGGAGCCGGCTTTCGAACCCAAAGCTCCGCTGGCGGCCAGAAGCGCGCGAATTTTGAGGGTGTATTCGCCGAATTTCGCCGTGCTCATCATTTCCATCGTTCTCGGCCGTGGCAAGTCAACCGCAATCGTTTCTATCAGTCTTCCCGGTCGAGCCGACATAACGAAGACCAAGTCGGAGAGAAACACCGCTTCCTGAATACTATGGGTGACGAACAACACGGTTTTCTTGCGCTCTTCCCAGATGCGTAATAACTCGATATCGAGATCGTCCCGCGTCATGGCGTCGAGCGCGCCGAACGGCTCGTCCATCAGCAACAGTTGCGGATCGGTCACCAGGGCGCGGCACAGCGAGGCGCGTTGTTGCATGCCGCCGGAGAGCTCGTGCGGATACATTTCTTCGAAGCCATCCAATCCGACCAGATTTATCAACGCGCGGGCTGGGGCGGTGTAATCGGCGACATCGCGTTTGGCGAATTCTACCGGCAATAGAATATTGCCCAGCACCGAGCGCCACTTCAACAGCACCGGCGCCTGGAAGACCATACCGACATTTTCCAGTGGACCATGGACAAGTTGACTATTAACCGTGACCTTACCGGAGGAGGCGGGCATCAAGCCGGAAATAATCTTGAGCAAAGTGCTCTTGCCGCAGCCGCTCGGGCCGACGATGGAAACGAAATTGCCGGCCTGAATCTCGAACGATACATTATCCAGCGCGAGGACAGTGCGGGCGCCGCTGGTAAAAACTCGCGAGACTTCCTCGATGGCGATCAGCGGCGGCACGGTAAATTGACTATGAAAATTTAGCGCTTGATGAACTGGTTAGTATAAACCTCTTTGGCCGTCACCTTGCGGCCGACGTCGAAGTACTCGTTGACCACCTTGACGGTTTTTTCCATGATCTCCGGCTTCATGAAACCCAAGCCGACGTTGACCGATTCCAGCGGCAAGAATACTTCGGTCAGGGCATTTTTTAATTGCACGGTCGTCAGCACCGAATCGAGCTCGGGTTTATGCTTGAGCAAAATCTTCAGCGCCTCTTCCTGATTGTCGCGCGCGTAGCGCAACCCTTCCAACGTCGCCTCGACGTAGGCCCGGGCGAACTCCGGCCGTTTCTTGATATCGTCATCCTTGACGATCAGACTGGTACCGTAGATATCCAATCCGGTGTCCTTCATGAACACCCGTTTAAGCTTAACTCCGACCTTGGAAGCCGCCATCTCGGCGACTTCATCGTTCGAGGCGCGGAACATGATGATAAAATCGGCTTTCTTCGTCGCCAGCGCAGCTGGCTGGATCGGCGGCGCGGTTTCTTGAATCTTGATCGCTTTGAAGTCGATCTTGTTGACCCGAGCGTAGGCCGGCATCAAGAACCATTGCGCCTGTCCTGGACTGATCGCCAAAGATTTGCCTTCGAGATCTTTGATCCCTTTGATGATCCCCTCATCGCGCCACATAATCGTCGCGCCGACGTAACCGAACTGCGCCGCCGCCTGCACCGGCGCGCCGCGGGATTTGGCGACCATCATGGTTGCGATATCGGCGAAGCCGAAGTCGGCGCCGCCCGAGCCAATCGTGCGCACGGTATCCGCCGAGCCAGTGCTCGATTGAATCGTCACGGCCAGGCCACGCTTGGCGTAAAAGCCCTTGTCTAACGCGACGTACCAAGGGGCGTGCTTACCGCCGATAATGAAATCCAAGCGAACGTTCGCCGGCGTGAGCTCGGCCGCCTCGGCTTGAGAGCCAAGAATTGCGACCACAAAAGCAAGCGCGATTACTCGAATGATCGGTCTTTTCGAAAACATCATGCAACCTCCCCAGCAAAAAAATTAGAACGAGCCTTCGACCTCGCGTACCGCTGCGCTCCACGGCGCCAATTTGCGCTGTAACATCTCGGCGAGCCAAAACAGCGCCAAGGACAAGACCGCGAGAATCAGCAGGATCACCAGCGCGAAGGCCGTGTCCAAACTGTAGTTGGCTTGCAAGACCAGGTAGCCAAGCCCTTCGTTGGCCGCGACGAACTCGGCGACGATGGCGCCGGTAACGGACAACACGATCGCCACTTTGATACCGGCAAACATGTAAGGCAGCGAATTGGGTAAGCGAATTTTTTTGAAGACATCCCACGCCGAACCGCGGTTGATGCGCGCCAACTCCAACAGCTCAGGCTCGACTTCCTTCAGTCCAACCACCGTGTTGACGACGATCGGAAAAAACGCCACGAGAAAGGCGATGGCAATCTTGGAAAACAGGCCGTAACCCACCCAGATCACCATGAGCGGCGCGAAGGCGCTTTTCGGCATGGCGTAAAGAATTACGATGAGTGGATAGACGGTGTTCTGAAGATGGCGCGAATAAACGACCGAGATGGCGAAGCCGACACCCAAGACCAACGACAAGACGAAACCGCCAAAGGCTTCGATGAAGGTGATCAAAGCGTGGTTGCCGAGGATCGGCAGCTTCTTAAAAAATGCCGTCCATAGATCGCGCGGCGGCGGCAAAATAAACGCCGGCACCTTGATCACTTCAACGAGAATTTCCCACAGCACTAACAAGGCGAGAAAGAAGAGCACGGGCTCAGCGGCGTTTTTCCAAGAAGATTTCACGGCTGTACTCCGCGCCGACGTTAATGGAAAGCCTGGGTGGAGTCAAGAAATTGCTCGCGCCGATGAGCAAATTGACCGCCGATGAGGACAGGGGAATCGCGCTGAATTGCACGAGCCCATCGTTGTGTTAGGAATGAAAGCCACGATCGTGAAAGGACAGAGTGTCATGGCCCAGAACAATTTTACAGCGGCGGAATTATACGACGCCTGGCCGGTCCTCTCAGAAACGGAACGAGTCGAGGGCTTCGAGTCCCTGCAACGAAACGACGCCGAGTCGTTTTTTCTGCAATTGAATGTTCATGATCGAGCCGGCCTGGTGCTCGAACTACCGCCGGGTGAGCGGCGACTGTGGATGCGGCTGCTGGCACCCGACGACGCGGCGGATCTGATCCAAGAAGCGCCGGCAAACGCGCGCGCTGAAGTACTAGTATTATTGGACGAAGTCACCCAGAGGGAAGTCAAAGGGCTGCTCGATTATGCCGAAGACGACGCCGGCGGCTTGATGAACACCCGCTACTCCCGGCTTCGCCCCGACATGACCGTTGGCGAGGCGATCAGTTATCTACGCCGGGACGCTCAAACGCGGCAGAGAACGACCTTTTATGCCTACGTCGTTGACCCTGAAGAACGATTGCTCGGCGTCATCACCTTTCGCGATTTGATCATTGCCCCGGCCGACAAGTTGATTCGCGAAGTCATGCGCACCGAGGTGATTTCGGCGGCCGAAGATATGGACCAGGAAGCTTTGAGCAAGTTGTTCATGCGCCACCACTTGTTGATGATTCCCGTCGTCGATCCACAGGGGCGCATCAAAGGCATTGTCAGCGTCGACGATATCGTCGATGTCGTCCAAGAAGAAGCCACCGAAGATATTCACAAGATCGGCGGCGCCGAGTCTCTCGACGCGCCGTACCTGCAGGTTTCTCTCCTGCGCATGATCCGCAAGCGGGCCGGCTGGCTCGCCGCGCTCTTTCTCGGCGAGATGTTGACGGCCACCGCCATGGGATATTTCGAAGCGGAGATCGCCCGCGCGGTGATTCTTGCGCTCTTCGTGCCGCTGATTATCAGCAGCGGCGGCAATTCCGGCTCCCAAGCGACCACTTTGGTAATCCGTGCCATGGCGCTGGGCGAGGTGCGTATTCGCGACTGGTGGCGGGTGGTGCGCCGTGAATTCGCCACGGGGCTAGCGCTCGGAGCGATACTCGCCACCATCGGTCTGGTTCGTATACTGCTCTGGCAGTTCTTGTTCGATTCTTACGGCGATCACTATTTTTTAGTCGCCCTGACCGTGGCGTTGAGTCTGGTCGGCGTGGTTCTATGGGGATGTTTGATGGGCTCGGTTCTGCCGTTCATCCTGCGCTGCTTGGGCTTCGATCCCGCCAGCGCGTCGGCGCCGTTTGTCGCCACCCTGGTGGACGTCACCGGACTGGTGATCTATTTCACCGTCGCCGCGGTGATTCTGCGCGGCACGTTGTTGTAATGGTCGCGGGTTAGACCAGATTTCACAGTTTGAGTAATTGCGCGGCCGAGTGAGAGGCGATCCTGGAGTAGTGAAGACACCCAACGCTGCCGTTGCAAAGTCATTTGCCTAGTCTGGCAAGAAGTTCCAAAGGCTCTGGGGATTGCTCGCGGGCAATATGTCGGTTGCCTGCTCAGAGGCACAGGCCCATTGTCTTCACTACGGAAGGATCGCGTCTCACTCGGCGCTTCAATTTTAACTGGGAATCCGGGATTACGGCTCTTCTTGCTCGCGTTTGAGCTGGCTATGTTCGAGCTGTAACTCGCGCTTGCGCCGAATCATCTCGCGCTCTTGGTCGAGAAACCGCTCCACGGCGCGGCGAAATTTTCCGTCGACGATATAGTGCACGCTGGTGGTATGCTCCGGATCCAAGCCGCGCAATTGTTTAAAACTGCCGCCGGCGCCGGCTTCGAAGCGGTCTAAGCCTAATTTTATTGAATGCTCGATGGCGGAATAATAACAGACGTTGAAATGGAGGAACGGATGTTCTTCGAAGCAGCCCCAATAGCGCCCGTACATCGCCGTGTCGTCGCGCACGTTGAACGTGCCGGCGATAAACTTGCCGTCGCGCTCGGCGAGCATCAGGCAAAGATGCGCGGCAAAACGCTTGTGCAGATCGTCGAAGAACTCTCGGGTGAGATACTGGCGGCCATAGTACAGCCGGTCGACATGGCCTTTGTAGAGCCGAAACATGGTGCGCAAATGATTCTGCGTTAGCTCGGCGCCTTCATAAGCGCGAATCGTGATACCGCGCAGGCTCATTTCGCGCCGCTCGCGCTTCACTTTATTGCGCCGGTCGCTGCGAAAGCTGGCCAGATAATCGTCGAAGGAAGTAAAACTGCGATTCTGCCATTGGTACTGAATACCGTTGCGCGGGAAAAATCCCACCGCCGCCAACGCCTCGCGCTCGTCAGCCAAACAGAAGTTCACATGCACGGAAGAAATTTTATTGTCGACGGCGATTTTCGCCAGCGCCTGGCCCATGAACTGAATCAAGGGCGTGCGCTCCTCCCCCGCAGCGGTGAGAAACCGATGGCCGGTCACCGGCGTGAACGGCACGCCGACCAACATTTTGGGATAGTATTGGATGCCCGTGCGCTGCGCCGCCTCGGCCCATTCGTAGTCGAAGACGAATTCGCCCATGCTATGAAGCTTCAAATACATCGGACAAGCGGCCACCAATTGGCCGCCTTTTTCGACCACGATATGATGCGGCAACCAGCCGGTCGCTTCGTTGACGCAGCCCGACTGCTCCAAGCTATCGAGCCAATCCCATTTCACGAACGGCGTGGCATTGCCGACCAAAGCATCCCACCGTTCACGGGAAATCTCCGCCGCCTTACGAATCACTCGTAGAGTAAGATCCTCAGCCATCGTGAGCGATCTTAGCATGAGCACCGCCGCCAGCAAACTTTCTGGAATGTAAGCGAATTCCTGGCAGTATCCCGGGCGCGCTCGGCGCCTCGCCCTTGACAAGACGGCCTTGCGCCCTTATTCAATACATCCAGGTGTCCTATGGTGATTTACAACCTCGTCTGTAGAAAGAAGCATAGCTTCGAAGGCTGGTTTCCCAGTTTCGAAGATTATCAGAAGCAGGCCGACAAGAAACTCATCTCCTGTCCGAGCTGCGGCACTACCAAAGTCGAAAAAGTGCCCCACGCATGCGCTGTGCATGTAAAGAAAGAGCAGGCCACGCCGCCTGCGAAAAAACCCAAGCAAACCCCTGCGGCGCCGCCGACCGCGGCGGAATTTAAAGAAATGCTGATTCAGGTACACCATTACGTCAAGCAGAACTTCGAAGATGTCGGCCCACGATTCGCCGAAGAAGCGCGCCAGATTCACAAAGGCGACGCCGCCGAGCGGCCGATTCACGGCACGGCAACGGTCAAAGAGACCAAAGAGCTTGCCGAGGACGGCGTGCCCTTCGTCGCCTTGCCGAAACCCGAGCTGGATAGTTAAACCGCCCATTTTAGAATTGTTGCAGCGCCAGCGCCGCCACCGTGCGGCGCTTTTTATTTTCACCGCTTGCATTCGACGGGCGTCTACGAAATAGATTTGGCAGCCCGATTTTCTGGAGGCAAGTCATGCTGCTCATCAACAATCAGGTCGTCGCGCAGATACTCGACATGAAAAGCTGCATCGAAGCGCTCGATATCGGCTATCGCGACCTGGTCAATGAGCGCGCTTCCTATCGCGGCCGCTACGACTTTTTCGTCCCCAGCGACGATCCCAAGTTAATGTACCGTTGGGGCACCATGGAAGGCGCCTCGCGTTCCTTCGAAACCTTCGCGATTCGGATGAAGTCAGACATGCTCGAGTGGCCCGACGGCCAGACCGTGGAAAAATATTGCGTCGAGCCCGGCACCTTCTGTGGCTTTGTCATGGTTTTCTCCACCCGCAACGGCGAGCCGCTGGCAATCATCAACGACGGCATCATCCAACATATGCGCGTCGGCGCCTGCGCCGGTCTCGGCGTAAAATATCTTTCCCGCGAAGACTCCAGCACGGTTGGCATCTTCGGCTCGGGCGGCATGGCACGCACCTACCTGCTCGCGTTCAACGAAGTCCGCAAGCTCAAAAAAGTAAAAGTCTACAGTCCGACAAAAAAGCATCGCGAGACTTACGCCGACGAGATGAGCAAGAAATTAGCGGTCGAAATCATCCCGGTAGAGCGCCCCGAAGAAGTTCTGCGCGGCTCGGATATCGTCGCCACCTGCACCGATTCGATCCAGGTTCTTGTCAGCGACCCCGAACTGATCGAGTCCGGCATGCACCTGACCTGCGTCAAGGCCAACGAGTGGGCGCCGGAAATTGTCCAGAACTCAGATCTGGTGATTCGCATGGGGCGGCCGACTTTGAATCTCGACGTCGGCCAGATTCGCATCGGCGGCGAGGCTGCGGTAGTCGCCGGCAACGCCGAAGAGATCAAACGCATCGCCAACCCAAAGGTCGACATCTTTTCCAAAGACTATCCGCTGTTAACCGACGTGATGTCCGGCAAGATTCCCGGCCGCACCGACAATAAGCAAGTGAGCTTCTTCGCCAACAGCGGCACGCAGGGATTGCAGTTCGCCGCCACCGCCGGCTACGTCGTGCGCGAAGCCAAGAAGCGTGGGCTTGGACAGGAGATTCCCACGAGTTGGTTTTTGCAGGATATTAGAGACTAGAACCAATCATCGGCTGCTCGGAAGCCATGGAGCTGAGCTGAATTCACGACGAAAGCGAATATTAAGTCATGTCGACAATCCCGATATTTACCGCCGACGAAGCGATTGCGGCTTTGCGGCGATCCATCCACGACAAAGCGGCGAATTTCTATGCGATGTACTCGAGCGTCCTTGGCGGCATCGTCACCGACCCTGCGTTCATGGTGTTGCCGCTCGACGACCACATGGTGCACCGCGGCCACGCGGTCTTCGACACGGCGGCGCTCACGCATGGAATGCTCTATCAGCTCGACCCACACCTGGATCGCTTGCTCAAATCTGCCGAAGGCGCGCGCATTGCGTTGCCGTTTTCGCGCCAACAATTGCGCCAGATCATTTTGGCAACCGCGGCGGCGAGCCGGCGGCGCGAAGGCTCGGTGCGCTACTGGTTATCCGCCGGTCCCGGCGGCTACGGTATCGGTCCCGCCGAATGCGTCGGCAGCAGCTTCTACGTGATCGTCTTCAAGCCGGAAGCTTACCCGGAGCGTTATTATCAGCAGGGCGTCAAGCTCGTCACCAGCCGGGTGCCGATCAAGCCGCCGCTCTTCGCCCGCATCAAGTCGACCAATTATCTGCCCAACGTGCTCGTCGTGTTGGAAGCCAAAGACCGCGGCGCCGACAACGGTGTTTTTGTCGACCAGCGCGGCATGGTAGCGGAAAGCGCCATCATGAACGTGGCCTTCGTCACCAAAGATCGCGTATTCCGCCATCCACCCTTTGACGCGATCCTGTCGGGGATCACGGTCCAGCGAGTTCTCGATTTCGCCCAGCGGCTCGTGCAACAAGGCGTGCTCGACGCGGTGCGCCTCGCCGATGTTCCAGTCGACGAAGGGCGCGCCGCAGCCGAGATGATGCTGATCGGCAGCTCGATCAAAGTCGCGCCGGTGGTCGAATGGGACGGACAAAAGATCGGCGACGGCAAACCCGGACCGATTGCCAAGAAACTTCTGCAAATGTGGAACGACGACACGACATCGGCGATGGATCAGCTCGCCGAAGTGCCCTACGACGAAGGCGTGTAATCGCGCGCGCTACCGCTTCACGCCGCCGATAACTTCAGATGACCGAAACGATCGCGCCAGTGAACGCTTGCGGGGATCGTTTGCGCGAACGTGTCGATGTGCGAAAAGCTATTTTGCGCCGGATCGCGCACGATGTGCGGCGGTTCTTGACCCTCCTCAAACTGCTTGACCGCATTGATCAGGAATTTGCGCACGGCGATCACCGCCTTGTCGCTCACGCCCAAGTGCTCCTGCGAGCGATCAAAGATCGGCCCCATGGATTCGGTGGCGCAGCCGTCATGGTTGAGAAAGTTTTCGATGCCGGTGTAATCCGTGGTCGCCTGACGCTGGCGATCTTGGAGATAATTGTTTTGTAGGTTTCGGAGCCGGCGATAGTCGGGGCCTATTTGGCTTTTGCGATTCCAATCTTCTACCGTCGGCTTGCGGTCGCGCAGAAAGCCGAGATCGTAACGCCACGCGTGTTGATCATCGACGGGAACATAAATGTGCGTCTCCCGGTTGCGCGCCGGCACCCAGCAAGCGATCGGCATGACGAAGCTCGACACCCGCACGTACTGGGTGTCGAGGCCTGCGTTGCGCGTCGCGATCAAGCGCACACCGAAGTCGGTCTCCTCGGTTTCGTACGCGGGCGCAGAGTCCAAAGCGAAGAGTTGGCGGCGGCCCAAAGCGGTGAACTCGCGATGCAAAAACGACAGGTGCGAGGAATCGCATTCGCCTTCAAGCCCTTGCAAATAATTGCACTCCAATAAACCCTTGGTCACATAGGTCTGCTCCTTCGGCAACAGCGTCCATTCGTAGTTCGGGAACAGCGGCATCTTGTCCCGCGGCCCCAGGTAGGCAAAGACGATTCCCGCCGCTTCCATCGTCGGATAAGCCACATGCTTAAGCTTGCTCTTGAAGTCGCTACCGGCCGGTTCCGCCGGCGTGTCGAGCACGTTACCTTCCATGTCGTATTTCCAGCCGTGATAAATGCACCTGAGGCCGCATTCCTCGTTGCGCCCGAAAAATAGCGACGTGCCGCGATGCGAACAGTGCTCCTCCAACAAACCAACGCGTCCCTGACTGTCGCGGAACGCGACCAGCCTCTCGCTTAAGATGTGAACCCGCACCGGCGGGCAATCAGGCTCCGGGATTTCGTCGGATAACAGCGCGGGAATCCAGTAACGCCGAATCAGCTTCCCCATGGGAGTGGCTGCCGCGGTCCTGGTCAAAAGCTCGTTGTGTTCTTGAGGGAGCATTTAGCAATACACCTCCGCCTAGGAGATACTCACTGCGACAGCAGTTTCCAAGAAGAAGACAACGTATCGGCAGCGCTTGCACAAGAGCCGGCGTGATGCGTTAACTGGAGCCCATTTCTGAAGAGGCGAGGCGTTTGTTCGCTTCGGCAAATACTTCTCGGGCGTGCTCGATGTCGAAGGGCTGCTCTTGAAACGTCCGCGGGTCCCATTCGCTTCGGGGCACGGAAAAGAAATCGCCGCCGTAGACGTGAATCGCCGCCGTGATCTGATCGAGCGGATTAGTCACGGCGTGGATAACCGCTTCACCGAGAGGAATGGTCTCTTTGAGGCCAAGCGTTTTTGCACCGTGGGGAACGAGACCAGCTTCGCTCCTGTGATAGAACGAATTGTCCTCGCGCCCGCTATAAATCCCAATCACGGCCCACATTCGATGATCATGCGGGTACAAAGTCATACCGGGTCCCCACAGGACGTTGAGAATCGTCAAGGTATCGGAACGGTACAGCGTCTGAATACCCGAAAGCTTTGGCTCTCCCAGCGCCTTGAGAACCTGGCCGGGTTCACTCACCGCTCTCGAGACAATCTCGCGCATCGCGGCGTGCGTGTTTTGTTCTCGAAGGCCGTCGCGACAATCCTGGATGAAGCGCTCGGTTTCAAACATGACATGACTCCTTTCCGCAATTGAGAAGCAAATGCGTGGTGACGTGACTAACGACTTTTTAATCGCGCTCCCGGGATGAGTCAAGTCCTTCGACCCTTCGTCATTGGAAGCTCCCTCAACGTAGGGCTGTCCCTTTTCCTTTTCTCCGCAAGATAGTAATGACATCTCAGTCCATAATCTTGTAGCATCATCTACGGCGAGGAACTCCCAATGAAGCGCAGTACCGACCGTATTCTCACCACCCATACCGGCAGCCTGCCACTGCCGGCGCTGGTTCGCCAAGCCTTCGTAGCCAAGCGCCGCGGCGAGGCCTACGATCAGGCAGTAATCGATTCCACACTGACAACGGCCATCGGCGCGGCGGTACGGCGCCAAATCGAAGTCGGCATCGACATCGTCAACGACGGCGAGCTCAGCAAAACCGCGTGGAATGATTATGTCGTTCACCGCGTCAGCGGTCTGGAAAGAAAACCGCGCTCACGGGCACAGAGCGCTGAACCGTGGAGCGTTGCCCAAGGGATTGTCCGGCCGCGCGATAGCGGACTCGTGCGACGCGACATCGAAGGCGCGCCGCGCCACTACCGCACCGACATCGCCGAGTTTCACGAACTGGCGCGCGCCCAGAGCAACGGTCACGATAACGGCGGCATGGCTTATGTCTGTACCGGTCCCATAGGCTGGGAGGATTTTGCCGCGGTGGAAACCGACGTTGCTCGGCTGGCCGCGGCAGTCACGACGAATCAACCCCACGACGTCTTTATGTCGGCGCTGTCGCCCGGCTGCTTCGTGCGCTTTTTCCGCAACGAATTCTATCCCAACGAAGAGACTTACATGCAGGCAGTAGCCGATGTCATGCGCCATGAGTACCAAGCCATCATCGATGCCGGATTCGTCTTGCAACTCGACTGCCCCGACTTGGCATCCGGCGCCAACACGGACTACGCCCACCTGAGCGTTAAGCAATTTCGCAAGGTCATGGAACAACATGTCGAATGTCTCAATTATGCGCTGAAGACGATTCCACGCGAACAGGTGCGCATCCATGTCTGCTGGGGCAACTACCAAGGGCCGCACCACCGCGATATCGCGCTGAGCGACGTCATCGATATCGCGCTCAAAGCCAACGTCACGGGCATCACCATCGAATCCGCTAACCCGCGTCATGGTCATGAATGGAAGATTTGGCAAGAGATAAGGTTGCCCGACGGCAAAATTCTTTTCCCTGGGGTGATCGACGACACCACGTACTTTATCGAACATCCCGAACTCGTCGCCGAGCGCATCGTACGTTTCGCCAAACTTGTCGGCAAAGAAAATGTCATAGCATGCACCGATTGCGGCTTGCGCCATCTCCCCGATGCCAGTCTCGCTTTCGCTAAACTCTACGCATTGGCCGAAGGAGCGCGGCTGGCGAGCCAAGAACTATGGGGCTAGCGGAACGGGAACAAAAGGGTCTTGGCTCAGATTTGTCAGATTGAAAGGCCTGTCCCCTAGAACGTGTGTTGTGTTTTAACTCCGACGACTCCGGTCGCGACCTGCCGACTAGTCGGGTGTGTTTGACGCTGAACCCGTTACTATGAGTATTGCCGTCACGGCCTTACTTGCGCCGAAGGCCGCGGATATGCATTTGCAGCCGTTCCTGCTCCGCTGGTTGAACCCGTAAAAACTCAACACCTATGCGGTCGTGCTGAACATAGCGAACGACTGCCGCGTCGATCGTTATCGGCTCTAGCTCGTTTGAGATTTGCAGCGTCAAACGCATGATGCTTCCCGCGCTTAATGCTACGTCAGTGGCAAATCCGCAGCCATTGATGGAAATATCGAAGACGGCTCCGGCTCCCGCGATATTTTCCCCGACAAAGGATATCGGGAAATTCATGGCGAGTCGTTCGTATTCGCGTTGATCCTTCTCATTGCTGGGATATCGAATACTCCGTTGCAGAGCGCGGAAACGGTGCCGGCAAATCTGGCATCTAAAAGAATAAACGCCAATTCGACCCAGTAGACGCTCCTTGAAGCCGTATTTGGTAACCCGCTTTACGAATTCCGCAGAACATATTGGACAGGCGAGTGGTGTCACAAAACTCACTCTTTTCCGTTCGTAGTTGATTGCCGGCGTTGCATCCTGGATTGCGGCGCCGGCGCAACCGATTCAGACCTTTACGACTCGGCGGTTACGACGGAATTGTCGAAGTCGAATCCTCGCGACTCCTAGCTCACTCTAGTCAGAGTCATAGTCGAGGACAAGTCTCGCGGGGGTGGGGTCGGGCCTGGCGACAAATTAACATTCAATGAGTCCAACGCAGTCTTGCTGCAAATTGTCCGAGGGGCTAATCTTACTACGTGACAGCTACCGTCTATAGCGGCGTCCGATATCGCAGGCGAAAGTCGAGACGTTCTACCAAGCTCCAGTGGAAAGGAGCATTCGTCCGGTGGTGCGTTCTTGGGATCGCCGGTTTTTTTGCGCTTAACTTGATCTATCAGGTGATCCGGAAGCCTGGTGAACTGTTCGCCCCGATTAGCGGCTCCCTATCAAAAAGTCCCGCGGCTACCTGGCAAAGTTACGGTGCGCTTTTCCAGGAGTACTCGACAAATATTATTCCGCCTGAATTACTCGCCGCGCTGGCCCAACTCGAGAGCGACGGGAATCCCGTTGCGCGCACCTACTGGCGCTGGCAATGGTCGTGGAACCTGTTTGAAATCTATCGCCCGGCCTCGAGCGCGCTCGGCATGTTTCAACTCACCGACGGAACTTTCGCGGCGATGCGCAAATATTGCATCCGCGATCATACCGTTGTGACCGAAGGCCCGTGGGACGATCCGCGTTCCTGCTGGTTCAATGCCTTCTACACTCGAACGCTGCCGAGCCATGCGGTTGAAATGACCTCCGCCTATCTGCACCAGAGCGTGGTCGATATTCTGGCGGCTCGTCGCCCCGCAAAGGCCAGCCGGGTGCAAAAACAACAACTGGCTGCAGTTATTCATCTGTGCGGAGTGAGACGAGGAGAAACCTTCACCGCCCGCGGCTTTCGCGTAGCGCCGGGCGAGCTTTGCGGCACTCATAGCCTGCCGCGCTACCTCACTCAAATGGACCAAATGAAAAAGCGCTTTGTGCAACTGGCGGCGAGTTGATAGAAGCTTCCCCTGCTCAGTTCTCACACCTCGACTCTTTTTTAGGGTAGCATGCAACACCCTGCGGGCCTGCACCGAGCGATTGCATCAATTTGGCGCTTCGCAAGGGAACAAAAAACCAGGAGGGTCATGCCTGAGTGTTGACCCAGCTAGTTTTGCCAGTCCTGAATTGAGCTCTTTAATGTGTTTTAATATGTCGGTGAAGTAGTAACACTGTGGAGTTCACGATTATGAAACCTGCTACCTGGTTGCTTGTAGTATTGCTGTTATTGAGCTGCGCCAAAGTCCTCCCGGTCTACAAAATCCCCGACATGACTCTCGGCGAACCGTCATTTTTCCCCACCATCGAAGCTCACACCGATGCGCCGATCATCGGCGGCAGCCGTGTCGATATCTTGCTCAATGGCGATGAAACCTTCCCAGCCATGTTGCGTGACATAAAAGGCGCAACCCAGACGATCACCTTCGCCCAGTACCTCTACGAAGACGGCTCGATCGCTTACGAGTTGGCGAAGGCATTTGCCGAACGCTGCCGAGCCGGAGTTGTCGTCAACATCCTTTTAGATAGCCATGGAACCAATACGCCCGCCGAGATTCCCGACATGATGCGCGATGCCGGTTGTCAGGTGGAGTTGTTTCGCAGGGTCGAAGCGCCGCAGGTGATCTTCATTTGGAAGTTGCTGAGATACAACTATCGCAACCATCGCCGGATTCTCGTGATCGATGGACGGATCGGCTTCACCGGCGGGTATGGAATCAGTGAAGCCTGGACCGGAGACGGCCGCACCGCAGATCATTGGCGGGAAACCAATGCGCGGATCGAGGGTCCGATCGTAAAAAATCTTCAAAGCGCGTTTGCGGAGAGTTGGCTTGAGGCGACCGGGGCCCTGCTCGGCGGCGATCATTATTTTCCTCGCCTTGAGCCGCGCGGAAAAATTTCGGCGCAAATCGTCAAAAGCTCGCCTGTCGGCGGCAGCTTTCAAAACTACATGCTCTTTTTGATCTCGATCGCATCAGCGCGAAAATCCATTCTGATCACCAATCCGTACTTCATCCCCGACGATCGGATGATCAATGTTTTGCTGGAGGCCGCTGCCCGGGGAGTCCGGGTAACCGTGTTGGTGCCCGATAAGATAGACCATAAGATTGTCTATCGAGCCAGCCGTCGCAACTTCGGCCGGCTGCTGCTCGCGGGTGTTCAGATTTTCGAATATTTGCCCGCGCTTATGCACGCTAAAACCATGGTTGTGGACGGCGTTTGGGCAACCATCGGCAGCACCAACTTTGACAACCGATCATTCGCTCTGAACGAAGAACTGAATCTTACCGTTTACGACAGCGCCTTCGCCCACCGTCTCGAAGAGATTTTTGATGAGGACCTCAAGCATGCCAAAAAGATATCCTACCAGGAGTGGGACTCGCGCGGATTTAAGGAAAAGTTCTTCGAGCTCTTCTCTTTTCCGATCAGAGAGTTACTTTGATTCTACGCTGGAGGCCTGCATTCACTACTAGGTCGAAGTCCGTCGCCGGTTGTGAGCCGCGGCGAATCGCTTCGATAGCCACACGGTCAACAAGGGAATCAAGATCAACACCAGCCCGAGTAGAATAAAACTTCCCGTCGAGGGTTTGCGGAGGGCGTTTTCAATATGGACGCCGGCGACGCTCAAAACCAAAATTCCGGGAATTCGGCCGACCACACTGGCTAAAAAGAAATCACGAAAACGAATTCCCGACGCGCCGACAAAGAGATTGGCAAGAGTAAAGGGCGCTACCGGGAGGACACGTATCGTTAACACGGTAAGAAAACCGTGATGTCCGACCTGTTGGATGAGGCGATCGAGCCGGGGTCCGACGATTCTGTGAAGCATCTCTTGTCCGAGCATGCGGCCGCTGCCGTAACCGACGGTCGCACTGAGCAACCAACCTGCCAACGCATACGCGTTTCCCAGAAATGGGCCAAACGTCAAAACCGTTGCGACATTCAGCATAGTCATAGGAAAAAGCACCACAGTTGCTAGGAGGTAGATGGCCAGGACCCATAAAAATGCCGCGGGATGGCTGCGCACGACCTCCTGGAAAACGACTACCCTTTCGAAGTCCACCCAGTGATTGAGCGGTGTCCAGCGCCAGGCGGCTGGTAGCGCTAGCAGCAGAAAAAGTAGGGCAAACCCCTTCAGTAGGGATCTTTTGTGGCCAATTTTCGTTCCCGTCGTCGCTTGGTTTCCCGCTCTGGGACTTTGAACCCGATCTGCCATTCTAAGAGACTAAGAATCATTGAGCCTGGAATCAAGCCAAGAGCCCTGCCGAGCGCAATCGCGGAAATCCCCACTTTCATTTTGCTTTTATCCCGGTACACTGAAGGCACAGTGGTGACTCGGAAGCGGTTGTTTCTTGCTCCAGCGCCTTTGTAATATTGCTTGAAGGAGCATCAGCAATCGATGTATTGTGCACGCCTTATCGTTTTCGTTGTTGCGCTTTTAGTGGCCACGGGGACGCTCGCCGGCATCACACCGCAGCGTTCCCTACCGCAGCATGTCACCGCCACTGAACTAATACCGTTCACCAGCTCGCAGAAGGAATTCAAGATCATCGACGGCAAGGACCAGGGAAGACTGGTGCCGGTGACATTCCAGGCTGATCCTACGGATGAAAAAAGATGGACGTTCAGCTTCGGCGACTACGGACGCATCTCCCTGCGCAGCAGCTCGGGGGCCCTGATTATGGATCGGCTCGATCTGTTCAAAAGCAAGAGCTATGTCACCTATGAACCGGCGCTAAGCGTGCTGCCGGCCAAGATCGATTCCGCCGACGCCGTTGTGCGCCAGACGGGGTATAAAATGTATAGCGTCGAGACCGGCAAGCTCAAACGCGCCGGCCGCGTAACTCATTTAGTAAAACGAATTTCACGGTCGCAGTTCAGCACTCCGGCGGGCCTCATCGACGGCTATCACGTCGAAATCGAGCACAAGATGGATATGGAATATCATAGCCAACTCCTGTTGACGGTTGGCCTGGGCTGCCGCTTAGATGAGGGATTGGTGTATGGATCAGCGCACTACAAGCTTAGAAAGTTGGGCGGTCTCTTGACGGAAACTAAGACCAGCGCTGCCGCGCTCTCTCGCCATTGATTGAAGCAAGCCTAGTTTTGAGCAAAACAGAATCCATCAAAGCGAGTCGTCATTCCTTAAGCGTTCGCCTTCTGGACCCCACTCTTCGCTGACGAGCAGACGTGAACGGCTTATGCGGCAGGCTCGATCGCCGCTGCCGGAGTTCCTGTGGACAACTCAGTCGGGGCGACGGACATCACATGACTTACAAATACGCATCATTAGGCATGTTGAAGTCCGCGCCTTCCTTGGCCAATTGCTCTTGAAACATTTTGCGGATATGCGGATCTTCGTCGCGATACTCGATGGTGTTGCCACCCTCTTTGATGTCGAGATTCAAGCCGCGCCAATCGACACCGGGCACACCCTTGACCCGCCGAGGATAGCCGCCCAGAAAGGCCAGCACACGCAAGGGTTCTTTCGAAGCGCCATAGTGGCCGTGGAACCAACCGGCGTCGCCGGGAGCGGCGCTCACGATACCGCCAGCTTTGTAGTCCTGTCGCTGCACCAATTCGCCCTTGCCATCCGCCCAAGGCGTCGTCCCCGCTTCGCCGGGCCATGTGATCGTGTAACCCTTGCCGCCGAGACAAAGTAAAACCGGGCCAGCTTCATGGGCATGACAGCGGGAATAGCGACCGGGCGCGTATTGCGCGATGAACCCCTGAAAACTATTGCCGGACAGGTTCCAGAAAAAAGTTCGGTGCCCGACGCCGCGCTGGCCATCGAGCGGCAGCTCGACGCGATCGGCATCCGGGATAATATTACCGTAGTTGCGCGCGCGGCCGTGGCGCGGATCTTTGCCGAGCGAGGTTTGCGCTTTAAAATAATCCGCACTGCCATCATAACGATCCTTGAACTGGTACGGATTGTTGAACAGGGCGTCCTGGCTCCGGTACAGCTGAAAAATCGGCGGCGCATTGGTCACGCCGAGTAGTAACGCTGGGCTCGAGGTGGCGTTGACGATGCGGTGCCAAGTGTTTAGCGGCGGCGAGAACAGGCTGCCCGCTTGCCATTCAAAGGTCTGTTTCTTGGTGGCGTCATCGCTCCAGATTTCCGTCGTGCCGCGTCCCTCGATCACGTAGAAAATCTCCTCGTACATGTGCTTTTCAGGAGTGATGACGCCGGCACCGGGCACCTCGATGACGTACATCCCTTGGAGCCCGCCGCAGCCGTTGAGCTCAATGAAGGCGCCTTGCGCGCCCATGCGCTGCCAAGATCCTAAAGTCAGGTCGCGGAGGTCGTAGAATCCCACCGTCCCGCGATGGATGGGGAGATTTTGCTCCTCCATGTAAAGCTCATAGGGAGTGGCCGGCCGTATCCAGCGTTTGGTACCGACAAAATCTTGCGCCATCCTTCATTGCCTCCTTTACTTTGCTAACCCTCTTCGACATTCCGGAATTCCGGAAACGTTGAAATACGACGACGCTCGCGGATGAAGCTTTACATGCTAAACAAACCGCAGGGCTCACTTCTTCGCCGGATCGTAGCCTAAGATCGGCGACAGCCAGCGTTCCACTTCAGCGACTTTCATCCCTTTGCGCGTGGCGTAGGACTCGACTTGGTCTTTGCCGATGGAGCTGACGGCGAAATAGTGCGTGTCTTTGTGCGCGAAGTAGATTCCGCACACCGAGGATGCCGGATACATGGCGAAACTTTCGGTCAATGTAATGCCGGTGGCCTCGCCTACTTGTAACAAATCGAAAATCAACGGCTTCTCGGTATGATCGGGCTGGGATGGATAACCCGGCGCCGGGCGAATGCCGCGATATTTTTCGGCGATCATATCCTCGTTGCTCAGCTTCTCGTCTTTGCCGTAGCCCCACTCGGCGCGCACGCGTTTGTGCAGACACTCGGCGAACGCCTCGGCCAGCCGGTCGGCCAATGCTTTGGCCATGATGGAATTGTACTGGTCAAGATCTTTGTCGAATCGTTCGGCCAATTCCTGCGTGCCGTGACCCGCCGTCACTGCGAACGCGCCGAGGTAGTCGACATGACCGCTCTCGCGCGGTGCGATGAAGTCGGCCAACGCCAGCTGCGGCTTGCCGCGCTGGTTGTCTTTTTGTTGGCGCAGCGTGTGCAAGCGCGTCAATTCCTTCGTTCGCGTCACGTCGGCGTAAATAACGATATCGTCGCCATCGCTGTTGGCCGGATAGAAGCCGTAAACCCCGTTCGCCGTGAATAGTTTCTCATCGACAATCTTTTGCAAAAGCTCCTGCGCGTTGGCGAACAGCTCGCGCGCCGCCGGGCCGCGCGTTGGATCGCTGAGCAAATCGGGATAACGGCCGCGCATTTCCCAGGTGTGAAAGAACGGCGACCAGTCGATAAACGGCACCAACTCGGCGAGGGAAAAATCTTTTAGCACGCGCCGCCCGATGAACTCGGGCACAGCGATATGCTGTTCGTCCCATTCGGTGTGAAGCTTGTGGCGCACGGCTTCTTCGTAGGTCAGCAACTGCGTGCCGGCACGGTTTTCGAATTGCTCGCGAATTTCCGCTTGCTCCCGACGATTCTGTTGGTCGAACGCTTGGCGCGTTTCGGGCTTCATCAATGCGCCGACCACCGGCACGGCGCGCGAGGCGTCGACCACGTGAATGGTTTCATGCTGGTAGGACGGCGCGATCTTCACCGCCGTGTGGCGCTTGCTCGTCGTCGCGCCGCCGATGAGCAACGGAATTTTTAAACCGCGCCGCGTCATCTCGCTGGCGACGTGGGCCATTTCGTCGAGCGACGGCGTGATCAAACCGCTCAGCCCGATGATATCGGCCTTCTCTTCGATCGCCGTGTCGATGATTTTATCCGCCGGCACCATGACGCCGAGATCGATGACATCGTAGTTATTGCAACTGAGCACGACGCCGACAATGTTTTTACCGATGTCGTGAACATCGCCTTTGACCGTGGCGAACACCAATTTGGTGCGCTTGGTCGTGTCCTGTACGCGCTGCTTTTCCGCCTCGAGATACGGCGTCAAATAGGCCACCGCTTTTTTCATCACCCGCGCGCTCTTCACCACCTGGGGCAAAAACATTTTGCCGGAACCGAACAAATCGCCGACGACGTTCATGCCGTCCATCAGCGGGCCTTCGATGACACCCAACGGCTTGTCATACTTTTGCCGCGCTTCTTCGACGTCTTGATCGATAAAATCCGTCAGTCCCTTGACCAGTGCGTGGGACAAACGCTCTTCCACCGTGCCATCGCGCCAGGAATCGTCTTTGACCGCGACCTTGCCTTTTTCCTTGACCGTTTCGGCAAAGACGACCAGCCGCTCGGTGGCATCGGCGCGCCGGTTGAGCAACACGTCTTCGACCAATTCGAGCAGGTCGGCGGGAATTTGTTCGTACACGGAGAGCATGCCCGGATTGACGATGCCCATATCCATGCCGGCCTTGATTGCGTGGTAGAGAAACGCCGAATGCATCGCCTCGCGCACCGGATTATTGCCGCGAAATGAAAAGGAAATGTTGCTCACGCCGCCGGAAACTTTGGCCCGCGGCAAATTCTCCTTGATCCAGCGTGTCGCCTCGATGAAATTCATCGCGTAGCTGTTGTGCTCTTCGATGCCGGTGCCGACGGTCAATATATTGGGGTCGAAAATAATGTCCTGGGGCGGGAAGCCGACCTTTTCGGTCAGGACTTTGTACGAACGCGTGCAAACTTCGATCTTTCTCTCCAGCGTGTCCGCCTGTCCGCGTTCATCGAAGGCCATCACGATGACCGCCGCGCCGTAGCGCCGGATCAATTTCGCTTGCGCGATGAATTTCTCTTCGCCTTCCTTGAGACTGATCGAGTTAACGATGCCTTTGCCCTGCACACACTTGAGTCCGGCTTCGATCACTTCCCACTTGGAGCTGTCGACCATCACCGGCACCCGCGCGATATCCGACTCCCCGGCGATCAACCGTAGAAATTTTTCCATCGCGGCTTTCGAATCGAGCATGCCTTCGTCCATGTTGACGTCGATGATCTGCGCGCCGCCCTCGACCTGTTGGCGCGCTACGCTCACGGCCTTTTCGAAATCGCCGGCGAGAATCATTTTGGCGAAGATCGGCGAGCCGGTCACATTCGTGCGTTCGCCAATGTTGACGAAGTTCGATTCCGAACGAACCGTCGCGCTTTCGAGACCGCTCAGTCGTAGATAAGGATCGACCTCAGGAACCCGCCGTGGAGCTTTGCCTTTGACCGCGGCCGCCAGCGCCGCGATATGCGCCGGCGTCGTGCCGCAACAACCGCCGACGATATTCAACCAACCGTTGTCGACCCACTCGCGCAACTGCGGCGCCAAAGACTCGGGAGTTTCCGGGAAACCAGTGGGCAGCAACGGATCGGGCAACCCGGCATTCGGATGGGTGCTGATGTAGGTCGGCGCGATCTGCGCCAGCTCTTCGATCAGCGGGCGCATTTCTTTGGGCCCCAGCGCGCAGTTCATACCGACGCTCAACAGCGGCACGTGGGAAATGGAATTCCAGAACGCCTCGACGGTTTGTCCGGTGACGCCGCGATTGCTGCCGGGCTGAATGAAAGTGACGGAAGCCATGAGCGGCAATTGAATCTGCCGATCTTCGAACAGTTTGGCGACGGCAAAGAACGCGGCTTTGGAATTGAGCGTGTCGAAGATCGTCTCCACCAAGAGAATATCGGCGCCGCCGTCGACCAAACCGCGTCCCTGCTCATAGTAGGCATCGACCAGTTCTTCAAAAGTCACGCCGCGCGCCGACGCGCTGTTGACGTCCGTCGAGATCGAACAGGTCCGGTTGGTCGGGCCGATGGCGCCGGCGACGAAACAGATTCGCCCTGGCTCTTTCGCCATGACCCGTTCAACCGCTCGTTTCGCCGCCCGCGCGCCGGCGAGGTTCATCTCGTAGACAAACGGCTCCAGTCGGTAGTCGGCCATCGAGATCGAAGTCGAGTTAAACGTATTGGTCTCGACAATATCGGCGCCGGCCTCGAGATACTGAACGTGAATCTCGGTGATCAAATCCGCTTGCGTGATGCAAAGTAGATCGTTGCAACCCCTGAGATCTTTGCCATGTTTGGCGAAGCGCGCGCCGCGAAAGGCTTTCTCGTCGAGCTTGTGCTCTTGAATCATCGTTCCCATGGCGCCGTCGAGCAGCACGATGCGTTCGGACAGTAAGTTTCGTAGCGTCTGTTCGGTTGAGTTCATTTATTTTTCTTTCTCGCTAATTCTCCGGTTGCCTTCGCTGGCATACTTGCACGGGCGACGAATATCTCCACCGGCCGATTGCCGTTGCGCGCCATTTTTTCACCGGCAAACGAACCCGTCAGATCGTAATCCAAGTCGGCAATCCCGGCGTCACGAAACCACCGTTCCATCGCTTTGCGCTCGAAGCCAAGCCATCGATGCGCCATCTGTTCGCGCATCCACTCCTGGTTATGCTGCACCAAGTCGACGAGTATCACCGAACCGCCCGGTCGAACGATGCGGCACAAGCCGGCGACGGCGCGCGCCGGATCAGGGAGAAAATGCAACACCATGACGCAAAACGCCGCATCCACGCTGTGCGCAGCCAGCGGTAACTTGAGCGCGTCCCCTTGTTGGAACTCGACGTTGTGAATCCGCCGCTCTTCGGCGACGCCGCGCGCGCGCCGAAGCATTTCCGACGATAAGTCGACACCGATAACTTTATGCGCGAAGCGCGCCAATTCAAAGGTCAGACTGCCCGTGCCACAACCGATATCGGCCAGGGTCAAATCCCGCGGCAAGAGTTTCTCGATGGCCAATGAAGTCACGCGGTCGTCGAAATAGCTTTTGCGAATGCGCTCCCAGTCCCCGGCCACCGATTCGAAATAACCGGCCGATCGGCGCAGTCGTCGGCGCCGGCACTCCGCTAAGCGCGCTTGATCACCTCTGACCTCCGGGATCTCGGCAAAGCGCGACTGCAGCGACTTGAACAGCTCGCGCGCCGGCGCCGCCATATCCGGACGCACCGAAAAATACACGTTGGTGCCTTCCTTGCGGTCGCGCACGAAGCCGGCGTCGCGCAACATCGCCAGATTGCGCGACACCGACGATTGCACCGAAGCCACCACTTCGCGAACTTCACCGACGGTCAACTCTTCTTCCGCCACCGCGGCAAGAACCCGCAGGCGCAAAGGATCGGCCAAAGCCTTGAGTGTGCGAACAAAATCCATGGATCGACTCTTAGTCAATCATTATATGTGAATATTGTGATATTAACAACGGCCGATTGCGCCAAGCGGCGCTCAGACCGGGCCGGCGCCAAGGCGCGGTCGGCTAAGCCGTGTAGGTCAACTGGCGCTCAATCACGGAACGAAGGACACCGAGCATCGTGTCATGGGGCCGGGAAAATGGACCGTAAGGGGCAGCCTCGAATGTGAACAGTTCGATCACTTGATGGATCGCCTCGATGGTCGAATAACATTGCGGGCGCGGTTCGCGGCGAATCCGATATGCCGACGGCGTCGGCGGATCGAAACAGATCGTCGGCAGACGCGCCAGGTTTTTGCTCAAACGAATCATTTTACGCACGCTCTTCCAGGTTCCGTCCAAAACGAAAACGACGAGCTTACGATCATTGGTAAACAACCTCTGTCGTTCACTCTCAACCAGCCGTGACAGGTTGATGGAGAATCGGCTTAGGTACAGTAAGACGGGACAATTCGCCGGGTCGCCAATCTCGCGATTCACCCGATCGTCATCGGAAAAATCGACGCCTTGGAAAAGCGCCGAGTTGGCTAAACAAAGATGAGCCATGCGTCCCGTGCCGAGCCGGTGCTTGGCCTCGCGCGGCTGGCTGAGAATGATAAAACGCGGCTCGGATTCGAACGGCGAAATCACGGAGCAGTAGCAGCCGCTGCGCGGCCGGCGGCAACGGGGACAGCAAAGGCGATATTCGGTGCGGTCGAGCCATCGAGCCGAGCGATGCGTGATGTCGGTGTTAAGCATCGTTACCGCCATAAAACCAGATCCGATGGGGTTCTCACACAGTTCTCTGCGCTAGGATACCGGCGCGATAGGAAGCTTCCTCGCCTTCAGTGAATTTTCCCTCGCGATAGTAAAGCACCCGGAAATCGCGGAAGTGTTCAAGCAACTCGTTGTGGCCGAGCAGATAATCAGGATTTTTCGGCTGACCGATCTCCCTTTGATCGATCAAATAGGTTTCGAAGATAACGTAACCGCCGACCTTCACCGCGCCCATGATTTGCGGAATCAGCGAGCGCTGCAAGTAGTTGAAGTTGACCACTAGATCGAACACAGCTTCAGCGAGTTGCACGACTTCGAGATCGGATTGGCGCCAATCGATGCAAAGCTGCCTCGATTTGGCTCGTGTGCGCGCTTCGTCCAATGCCACAGCAGAAATATCCATGGCGGCGACTTCGAAGCCGAGCTCGGCAAGATACAGAGAATTTCGCCCCTTGCCGCAGGCGATGTCCAAGGCTCGCCCGCGCGGCAATGCCCAAGCGTCGGTTGCGAAAACTTGTCGCAAGAAACTCGCCGGTTGTGCGGTGTCCGCAGAATCGGCGTGCTGCTTATCCCATCTTACTTGATCTTCTTGAGACAAGAGTGATCCTTGCATCTCCTTAGTAAACCGCCCGCGCCAGCGTCAGCACGTAGACTTCGTTGGCGCCGGCTCGCTTCAAAGTTTGGCTGCATTCATTTACTGTCGCGCCCGAGGTGTAAACATCGTCGATCAACAAGACCGTTTTGTCTTTCACCGATTTGTCCGGATGAAGCGCAAAGGCGCCGCGCACATTGCGCCTCCGGTCGTCTTCGGGAAGCTGGGTTTGCGCCGCGGTTTCCTTGCGCCGTTGCAGGACGAAGGGATCGACCGGCACGGTGTAAGCTCGGCTCACTTGGCGTGCCAAGAGCAACGATTGATTGAAGCCGCGCCAGCGCAATCTTCGTCCATGGAGCGGCACCGGAACGATCAAGTCAGCGTGAAATTCACTGAGAAACTCCGCACAGCCGCGCGCCATCAACCGTCCGAGTGGTTTGCCGAGCGCGACCTTGCGGCCGTATTTGTATTTATGCACCACTTGACGCAGCGGATGTTCCGCCGACTCTTCTCTCGGATAGCAGGCCCAAGCGCGCGCCGCGGCGAAACGCGGTGCGCGCTCCAGACAAACGCCGCAGGTATGATCGTCACCGCCGGCATCGGGAAATGGCCGGCCGCAAATCCGACAGAGCGGATGGCAAACCAATTGGATCTGGCACCAGCAAGCCGCGCAGAAATATTCCGCATCCCGCCCATGAATCCGCCCGGCGCAAGCGCGGCAGCGCGGCGGATAGAGCCAATCCACCAGCCAATCGAGCCGATCGGAAAGGTTTCGCTGTTCAGCCAGTTCCATCGCGCCAGGAAATCTATCAAATCCGTGCTCCAACTGGCAAAGCAAAAATTGCCGCCGATCAAAAAAAAGTGCCAAACAGTCTTTCGCTTAGAAATGGGCAAGCGAGGGAGATTTTCTTTTCGCTACGCTTCGACGATCAAGGAATGGCCGGTCATTTCGGCTGGCAGGGGCAATCCGAGTAACTGCATCACCGTCGGCGCTACATCGATCGCCGTGCCTTGATTGAGCCGGCACTTCCGATGCTCTTCGTCGATGAGAATCACCGGCACGAGATTGATCGTATGTGCGGTGTGCAGCTTGCCGGTGTCGTAGTCGATCAGTTGCTCGATGTTGCCATGGTCGGCGGTGATGATGAGCTTGCCTTTTTTGCCGAGCACGGCGTCGACGACCTTGCCGAGGCACTCGTCGATCACCTCGACGGCTTTAATCGACGCCTCGAAGTTGCCCGTGTGGCCGACCATATCGGCGTTGGCGTAGTTGGCAATCACGAGGCCGACATCGGTCTCGCGCAAGTGCTTCACCAAAGCTTCGGTCACCGGCCGGGCGCTCATCTCTGGCTTCAAATCGTAGGTCGCGACGTCTTTCGGCGACGGAATGAGAATCCGCTCTTCGCCGGGAAACTTCTTTTCCTCGCCGCCATTGAAGAAATACGTCACATGAGCGTATTTCTCGGTCTCGGCGATGCGCAATTGCTTAACCCCGGCCTGACTCGCCACCTCACCGAGAATTTTTCTAATCTCGCGCGGTTGATAGGCGACCGGATGTTTAAACGTCTCGTCATACTGCGTCATCGTCGTATAACTGCATAGCTCGATGCGCCGCGGCCGGGAAAACTCTTTGAACTCCGGATCGGTCAAGGCGCGCGTCAACTCGCGCGCTCGGTCGGCGCGAAAGTTAAAAAATATCACGCCGTCGCCGTTGCGGATCAGTCCATCGGGAACCACGCCGGCAATCGTCGTCGGCAAGACGAACTCATCGGTCACATTCTCTTTGTAGCTGTTGCGAATCGCTTCGAGCGCCGATGAAGCCTGATTGCCTATCCCCTCAGTAAGACAAAGATAAGCCTTCTCGACCCGATCCCACCGTTTGTCCCGGTCCATGGCATAATAGCGCCCGCTCACCGTGGCGATTTTTACGTTGGGAAATGCTTTGAGCTTGTCATTCAAATCGAGCATGAACTGCTCGGCGCTGTTCGGCGGCGTATCGCGGCCGTCGAGAAACAGGTGGAGATACACCTGGCCGAGTTTCTCGCGCTTGGCCATCTCCAGGAGCGCTTCCATGTGCCGCTGGTGGCTATGCACGCCGCCGTCACCGAGAAGTCCCATCAAATGCAGCCGGTCGCTCTTCGCTTTGGCCTTGCGCAGCGCATCGAGCAGTACGGCATTATGATAAAATTTTCCCTCGTCGATATCTTTGTGGATCAGAGTCAAATCCTGAAAAACAATTCGCCCGGCGCCGAGAATCATGTGGCCGACTTCCGAATTGCCCATCTGTCCCGCCGGTAAACCGACGTCGACGCCGGACATGGACAGCTTGGAATTGGGGTAATCCCGCAGCAACGCGTCGAGATTGGGCTTCGTGGCGTTGGCGATGGCGTTATAATCCTTGCGCGGATTGATGCCGAAGCCGTCCAAGATAATCAGAACCACGGGCTCAATCGTGCTCAAGGGGATTTCCTTTCTGGTTAGAACTTCCCGCCGCAGCGTGAATTAAGCGGGAAAGTTCGCTTACGAGGATAAGCGCTCGTCGGAAGCCTGAAACTGTGTGATCAATTTGGCGTAGGTTTCAGGCAGCTTTGCTATCGGAGCATGACCCCACAGACCGTCGAGATCGTAAAACTGGCGCACCGGTTCGTAGAAGATGTGGACGATCACGTCGGAGAAATCCATCAATACCCAATGGCCGCGCTGCGCCCCTTCGACGGCGAAGGGTTTGATGCCTTCTTCACCGGACTCTTCTTCCAACCCTTGCGCGATGCTTTGCACCTGGCGGTCGGAGCGGCCCGAACAAACGATGAAATAATCGGCGATGGACGTATGTTCGTGCACGTCCAAAACGACCAAGTCACAGGCCTTCTTCTCCAACGCGGCGCGCGTCAGCATTAAGACTTTGTCCCAAGAACTGATGTCTTTCAAAGTTTCACCACTAGCCGCGCCGGCTGGCGTACAGCCCGCGCTGTTTGATATATTTTTCCACTGCCGCTGGCACTAAATAACGAATCGACTTTCCTTGCCGGACCAAGGCGCGTATTTCTGAAGCTGAGATGGCGATATCCGTAAGCTCGATGAAGTATATGCGTGTGCCGCTCCGATGGCGATAATTCTTATGCTTTAAATCATAACAAAAGAGTTTTTTGACGGCAACGCCGGTGCCTTTGAGGGGATCGTTCTCCTTGCTGCCGGGCCGCGAGGTGACGATGAAGTTACAAAGCGGAAATATTTCTGGGAAATCCTTCCAGGTGCCGATCTCGCGAAACGCGTCTAAACCGATGATGAAATAGAGCGCATCGGTTTTTTTAAGCTTGCCGGCAAACTCCCGGATCGTATCGACGGAATAAGACAAGCCGGGACGAGCCAACTCCACCATGGATACCGCGAAGCGCGGATTACGCGACGCCGCCAGGCGCACCATGCGCAATCGATCACGCGCCGGTGTCGTGGTCTGGCCGCGCTTATGCGGCGGAATAGACGCGGGAATAAAATAGATGCGCTCAAGCCGATAAGTTTCGCCGACCTCTTCGGCGCTGCGCAGATGGCCCCAATGGATCGGGTCGAAGGTGCCGCCGAAGATACCGATTTTCATGAGGCGAATGCCGGACGCGATGTAGGTGAGAATGAAGGACAAGTGATAAAGGATGACCACCAACCCCAGCATAGATCGACACGAACTCGTTTCCCTCTTCCGCCTTCCGCCGTCATCCGTCCGCCTTCTTTCTATTCCCGGATTTGCCCGTCGCCGAAGACGATAAACTTAGTCGTCGTCAGTTCTTCCAAACCCATCGGCCCGAAGGCGTGGATCTTACTCGTGCTAATGCCGATCTCGGCGCCTAAACCAAGCTCACCGCCGTCGTTGAAACGGGTCGACGCATTGACCATCACGGCAGAAGAATTGACCCGATCGATGAACTCGCGAGACCGTTGATAGTTAGTCGTGACGATGCTTTCGGTGTGCTCCGAACCGTAGCGCTCGATATGCGCGATCGCTGCGTCCATGTCTTTAACAACGCGCACGGCGAGAATCAGATCGAGATATTCAGTCGACCAATCCCCATCGGACGCTGGTTTTAATCCAGCGACCAGCTCGCAAGTCCGCTCGCAACCGCGAATCTCCACGCCCGCCGCCTGATATTTGGCGATCATCGCGGGCAAAAATTTCGCCGCCACGGCTTCATGAACCAACAGCGTCTCCATGGCGTTGCACACCGACGGCCGCTGCACCTTGGCGTTGAAACAGATGCGCTCGGCCATTGCCAACGACGCGTCGGCATCGACGTAGATATGGCACACGCCTTTGTAGTGCTTGATAACGGGAATTTTCGAGCTCGCTACCACGGCGCGAATCAAATCCTCGCCGCCGCGCGGAATAATCAGATCGATATAATCTTCCAACTGCAACAGCTCGTTGACCAGCGCGTGATCTTTGAATTGGACGACTTGTACCGCATCCTGCGGCACGCGGGTCTCGGCGCAAGCTTCGCGCAGCACCGCGCCGATCGCTTGGTTTGAATGATGCGCTTCGCTGCCGCCGCGCAGTATCACGGCGTTGCCGGATTTGAGGCAGAGCGCCGCCGCGTCCGCAGTGACGTTGGGGCGCGCTTCGTAGATCATGCCGATGACGCCGAGCGGGATGCGCATGCGGCCCACTTGCAAGCCGTTGGGCCGGCGCCACATCTTGACCACCTCGCGCACTGGATCGGCCAACGCCGCGACTTCGCGCAGTCCCTGCGCCATCGCCTGCACCCGGCCGGGATTGAGCGCGATGCGATCGAGCAGCGCGCTCGCCGCGCCGCTGGCTTTGGCGAGCTCGAGGTCTTTGTGATTTTCCCCGACCAACAAGGCGCTCTTGGCTTCGAGCTTGTCGGCCATCAGCAACAGCGCGCGATTTTTTTCCGCCGAAGCGAGCGGCGCCAATTGGCGCGCGGCCATCTTCGCCTGCTTGCCAAGCCGCAGCGCCTCTTGGGTTAACTTTTCATTCGTCGCCGGCATGCGCTTCTCACAATATGACCAAATCGTCGCGGTGAATGATCTCTTCGTAAGCTTTGTAGCCCAGAACTTTTTCAATCCTGCTTGTATGCAATCCTCTGATCCGATTCAACTCCTGGGCGCTGTAGTTGACCAGACCACGGGCGAACTCTTTGCCGTCCAGGTCCAAGCAACGCACGCACTCCCCGACACCGAAAACGCCGCGCACTTCCTTCAAACCCGATGGCAAAAGACTCTTGCCTTTCTGTACCACGGCATCGTGCGCGCCCTGGTCGACGACAATCTCGCCGCTCGGTTTCAAATTGTATGCGATCCAATGCTTGCGGCTCGCCAAGCGGTCCGCTCCCGGCAAGATCAGTGTGCCGACTTGTTCTTTAGCATCGAAAATTTTCGCCAACACGCCGCTCTGTAAGCCGCTCGTGATTACTGTTGGAATACCCGCCAAGGCAGCCTCTTCCGCCGCTGCCAGCTTGGTCACAATCCCTCCAGTGCCCAACGCGCTCATGCTCGCGCCGCCGATCGCCTGACGCAGGCCGCGCGCTTCGCTAATGAGCGGAATCAGCTGAGCATCTTCATGCGCCCGCGGATCTTGGTCGTAGACACCATCGACGTCGCTCAAGATCACGAGAATATCCGCTTCCAATAGCGTCGCCACCAACGCCGACAGATGATCGTTGTCGCCGAACTTCATTTCGTCCACGGCGACCGTGTCGTTTTCGTTGACGATCGGAATAATCGCCGACTCCAGCAGCACCTGAAAAGTGTGCTTGGCGTTGATATAGCGTTGCCGGTTGGCGAGATCATCCGCCGTTAGCAATACCTGGGCGACACTTTTGCCGAATTTCGAAAACGCGCGCTCGTAGAGCGCCATTAATTTAATCTGCCCCACGGCGGCGAGGGCCTGCTTTTCAGGAATCGATTTCGGTCGTTCTTTGCGCCCCAGTTGCATCATCCCCGCCGCCACTGCACCCGAGCTGACAACAACGATCTCTTTTTTCTGTTCGTGCAGTTCGGCGAGCTCGCGCACCAGGCCGCGCAACCGCGCCTCTTCGATGCCGTCGCTCGAAGAGAGAATCTGGCTACCGATCTTGACGACGACGCGGCGCGCGCGCTTAAGGATTGGCTTCTTGTGCTCCAGTTGCGTCACGATCCAACTCGCTCTGTTGTCTTAGGGTGTCGAGCCTGCGGCCGACCAAGTAGACCAAGTCCTGAACACCCTCGGTCGTTGCTGCGGAAATGACGTGCAAGGGACGAGATGCCTTTGGCAACTTCTTCGCTAACAACTTCGATTTCTCGCGGCCTTCAGGCAAATCGACTTTGTTAGCCACCACAATCTGCGGCTTTTCGCCGAGCTCAGCATCGAACAGCTCCAGCTCACGATTGATCGTTTTCCAATCGCGCAACGGGTCGGCGTCGTCGATCTGCGAGGCGTCGATCAAATGGATCAGCACGCGCGTGCGCATCACGTGGCGGAGAAACTTATCGCCGAGTCCGTGTCCCTGGTGTGCGCCTTCGATCAGCCCAGGAATATCCGCGACAACGAAACTTCTGCCCTCGCCGTATCCGACCACACCCAGGTTGGGCACCAGTGTAGTAAACGGGTAGTCGGCGATTTTCGGGCGCACCGCTGAGATCACCGAGATCAGTGTCGATTTGCCGGCATTGGGCAAACCGATGATGCCAACGTCGGCGAGCAACCGCAGTTCGATCTCGAGTTCGCGCTCCGCGCCGGGCTCGCCCGGCTGGGCATAGTGTGGGCTTCGGTTGGTTGACGAGGCGAAATGAGCGTTGCCCTTGCCACCTCGCCCGCCGGCGGCGACCACGGCTCGTTCGCCGGGGCTCTTTAAATCGGCGAGCAACTCGCCCGTCGCCACGTCGCGGATCATCGTGCCCACCGGAACTCGAATCACATAGTCATCACCACGCCGGCCATCACAACCAGCGTCGGCGCCGCGCTTTCCAGGGCTCGCTTTACACTCCTTGCGATAGCGTAGATCGAGCAACGTGGTCAGTTGCGCGTCCGACTCGGCCACGACATCGCCGCCATGCCCGCCATTGCCGCCATCGGGCGGACCGCGGCGAACATATTTTGCGCGATAGAAGCTGACGCAACCCGGCCCGCCGCTGCCGGCGATTACACGGATCTTAGTTTCATCGATGAACTTCATAGATAAACAGAGACAGAGGGCAGCAGTCAGAGATCAGAAGTCAGAATTCAGCAGCGAATTCAAATCGTGCTAATCGCAAACCCCTTCTGGCTTCAAACTCCTGACTTCCGCCTTTTGACCACAGACCTCGCTACTTCTCTTCCAGCTATCATCCGCTTCTACCGGGCAAAAAAAAAGCCCCTTCCGGGGCTTTATCGTTGGCGGCGGCGAAAGTTATTGAATCGGTAGGACATCGACTTTTTTGCGGATTTTGCTGTGGCGCCCATACTTCACGACGCCGTCGATCAACGCGAACAACGTATAGTCGCGCCCCAAGCCAACGTTCTTGCCCGGATGGATCTTAGTGCCGAGCTGGCGCACCAGGATGTTACCCGCGCGCACCGTCTCGCCGCCAAATACCTTCACCCCGCGTCTTTGCCCGTTGCTGTCGCGGCCGTTGCGCGAACTGCCGCCCGCTTTCTTGTGTGCCATTGCGCCTGCTCCCTAATTTACGCTTCGATGCCGGTGATCTTCAGTGCGGTTTGATACTGTCTGTGGCCTTGCTGACGGCTATAACTTTTGCGTCTTTTCTTTTTGAATACGATGATTTTTTTCGCGCGCAGTTGATCGACGATCTCGCCGGTCACTTTCGCGTTGGTCACCAATGGCGCGCCAATTTTCGCCTCGCCATCGCCGCCGACGAACAGGACATCCTCCATGGTAATCTTTGCACCGACCTCGCCGTCGAGCTTTTCGATTCTGACAACATCGCCTTCGGAAACGCGGTATTGCTTACCGCCGGTTCTAATTACTGCATATTTCATAGGATTTTCTCGAAGGTTAGTTTTTAAAGGAAAACCGACCCAAAGTCAACGTTCTGCCTGTGACCGCGTCGCTAAGGGATGCGCGGGATCGCCATTGTCGAAGCCATGAATGCAGTCGAATACCGATTGCGAGCGGAACCTTACACTTTCACAAATCAGCCGGATCGTCACTGGATGGTCAACAAAGGAGTTCGTCCGAACAGGCCTAATGCGGTTGACAAACCCCGGTCAAAATTTTATATCTTGTTACGATAATATCGTGACACGATCTAATTATGGCGGTCCATAAAAACCTCCCCGACTTCATAGCGATGGCCGAGCTGCGCTATCAAATTCGGCGTTTCTTGCGCTTTAGTGAAAATGCCGCTCGCCAGGCGGGAATCGAGCCGCAACAGCACCAGCTGCTCCTCGCCGTGAAGGGATTACCCAAAAAATTGAAACCAACTATCGGCGTGCTCGCCGAACGGATGCAGTTGCAGCACCACAGCGCCGTCGAGCTTGTCGACCGGCTGTCCGACCGAGGGTTTCTTTTGCGTTTGCGCGCCACCGACGATCGACGCCAAGTCTTGGTCAAGCTGACTCACGACGGCGAGGAGTTTCTCAAAAAACTTTCACTGCATCATTTGCAAGAATTACAGTCCTCCGGTCCGAAGTTCGTGAAGATATTGCAGGGGTTGATCGAGAGTATCGATGCGCCGCTTAGCACGGCGGTGGATTTGACGACGACGGAATCAAAAACGCCGAATAAAAAACGAAAGGACAAGAGCCATGGCTAATCAAAATGAATCCACCGAAGAGCTACTTTTAGACGTGCGCGTCGCTGAGGCGTCGCGCTTGTTCAAATTCTACCTGAACCAGGAGAAGAAAATTCTCGGCACTCTCTCGGTTACCCTCTTCTTGGTTATTTGGGAGCTGGTCGGAAATACCTTTCAATTGATCAATCCGATGTTCATGAGCGCGCCTTCCCTAATTTGGAACGCGGCTATTCAGATGTTTTCTTCCGGCGAAATCTACAACGACCTTTACGTTAGCGGCATCGAGCTTTTCTGGGGCTATTTCCTTTCGGCCGTTGTTGCAGTCCCCTTTGGTATTTCCATCGGCTGGTATAAGAAAGTGGCCTATATATTCGATCCCTTCGTCAACGCGATGAACGCGACCCCGCGGGTGGCGCTTTTGCCGTTAGTTATCATCTGGCTAGGGATCGGCATACTGTCCAAGGTCGGCATCATCTTTCTCGGCGCGGTTTTCCCCATATTGATCAATGCCCGCGACGGAGTGAAGACCACGCCGGTGAATCTGCTCATCGCCGCGAGAAGTTTCGGCGCTTCCGAATGGATGATCTTTAAAACCGTAGTATTTCCCTCGACCGTTCCGTTTATTCTTACTGGATTGCGGCTCGGACTTGGCCGGGCCATCGTGGGTGTGATGGTGGGTGAACTTTATGCCGCGACCGCCGGCATCGGTTTTATGATCACGGTGGCCGGCGCCACCTTCCAGACCGATAAAGTCTTTGTCGGGGTGCTCATATTCGCACTTACCGGGATGATCGGAACCGAGTTAATCACCCGGGTGGAAAAGCGTTTTAATCGCTGGCGCCCCGCAGTGGGATCAGCGGAATAGTCCACGATTCATCCTCAGTTTTAGGTTGGGTTAACGAAAAGGGGCGCACTGAGCAAGTGTGCCCCTTTTTCCGTATTGATTAAGTACGACACTCCCGCCGCTTTCTGGGTCGATCATTCCGACTCGCCCCTTGCCCTTTGCCACTGCCAGTCTTACATTGACGTGCATCGAAGGGAGCGAACTCATGATCGGACGCAAACTAAATTCATTGCACGGCTTCACCATTGGTTTCGCCGCACTCCTGCTCGTCTCGGGCTGCGGCTATAACGATCTCCAGCGACTCGATGAAGAAGTGAAAGGCGCCTGGGCCGAGGTGCAAAACCAGTATCAGCGCCGCGCCGATTTGATTCCCAATCTGGTGGCGACGGTAAAAGGCGCCGCCACTTTCGAGCAAGAAACCCTGCAAAAAGTTGTCGAAGCCCGCAGCGCCGCGACATCGATCAAGCTCGATGCCAACGCGCTCAGCGATCCGGCGATGTTTAAGAAATTCGAAGACGCCCAGCGCAATCTCTCCGGCGCGCTCTCGCGATTACTGGTAGTCGTCGAGAAATATCCCGACCTCAAAGCTAACCAGAACTTTCGCGACCTACAAGCCCAACTCGAAGGCACCGAAAATCGTATCACCGTCGCCCGCGGACGCTACAGCAAAGCAATTGTCGAGTTCAACACGAAAGTACGCTCCTTCCCGACCAATCTAACCGCGCAGTATCTGCTCGGCATGAAAGTGCGCGAAAACTTCAGCGCCGATGAAGCCGCGCAAAAGCCGCCACAGGTGAAATTCTAAGTAACGGTGCGGATTGCTCTTCTGAAAACGCTCATCAGCAATAGCAACAGCAGGCAACGCGGTACAAGGTCAGTACTGCAGCGCCTGCTGTTGTTAGTTATTTTCAGTCTCATATTTTCTGCAATCGCCAGCGCGCTTGACGTCCCAACCCTGCGCGGACGCGTCAACGACTACGCTAACGTAATGCAAGCGAATCAGGTTCAATCGCTGGAATCCCAGCTCGCTCAGCTTGAGCGGGATACCGGTCATCAGGTCGTAGTGTTGACGATCCCGACGCTTGACGGCGAAGACATCGAAGGTTACAGCATCCGTGTCGCCGAGACCTGGAAGATCGGAATAAAGGGGCATGATAACGGCGCGATCTTGGTGGTCGCGGTCAAAGACCGCCGTCTGCGACTCGAAGTCGGCTACGGTCTCGAAGGAATCGTGCCCGACGCAATCGCGAAACGCATCACCGCTGACTACATCGTACCGCACTTCCGCCAGCAGGATTACGCCGGCGGCATCGTCGCCGGCATCGCCGCGATCGATAAAATTATCCGCAAAGAGCCGTTGCCCGAGTCGGCGCGCAAAAAAACTCAAAGTCCCGGGTCGAACTGGAATTCCCCCGTTATGATCGCGATCACCTTCGCGATCTTGGGTCTGATGGCGTTAGGCGCCGGGGCCGGCGGCAGGCGCAACAGCATGTGGGATGGCCGCGGCAGACGTCATGGACCGATAATTTTTGGCGGCCCAGGCGGATGGGGTGGCGGAGGTTTTGGTGGTGGCGGCTTCGGCGGCGGTTCTGGTGGCGGCGGCTTCAGCGGTGGAGGCGGCGGCTTCGGCGGCGGCGGTTCTTCCGATAGCTGGTAATCATGAAAGCGGAAACTTTTTTTACCGACGACGAAAAAGAACGGATAAGACAGGCCGTCGCCGCTGCCGAGTCGAAAACCGCCGGCGAGATCGTGCCGATGATCGTTACGTCGGCAGCGCGCTATACGGAAATCGAATTGCTCGGCGTCATTTTCGGACTGCTGATCGGCATGATTGCCGAAGCGATCTGGAGCGATCCCTGGGGGTCGCCTTACTTTCAACTTTGGCCGGTGATCGGGGCGTTAATTGGTTTCCTCATCTCCCGGCTCGCATTAGTGAAACGATTGCTCGCGCCCAAGAGTCGTATCGACGAGGCGGTTCACACTCTCGCTCTCGCGTCGTTTACCGATCAGGGCTTGCACCACACCCGCGATCACACGGGTATCTTGATTCTCATCTCTCTTTTAGAGCACCGCGTCGAAGTGCTCGCCGACCGCGGCATCAATCAAAAAGTCAGCGCCGGCACCTGGGATGAAATCGTCCACATGATCACCGCCGGCATCAAATCGGGGCAAGCCGGCAATGCATTTTGCCAAGCGATCGCGCGTTGCGGCGACATCCTCGCCACCCATTTTCCGCGCCAAGCCGACGACAAAGACGAGTTGTCAAACCGGTTGATTACAAAGTAAAGCCGCGATCTACGACCAGCTCTACTGAACACGGGGCTAAAGGTCCTACTTCCGCACCAGCCGCACATCCACCGCTGCTACTCCGCCGCCCTGCGCGCGCACCATGATCGGGTTGATCTCCATGTCCGACAAATGATTTCTGTGCGCGGCGAAAATGTCGGACAGGGCAACCATCGCTTTCACCAACGCATCAACGTCGCGCGGCCCCTGGCCGCGCACGCCTTCGAGAACTTTATAGCCGCGCAGCTCTTTGAGCATGGCGCGCGCTTCTTCTTCATCCACTGGCAGCAAGCGAATCGATACGTCTTTCAAAACTTCGACGAAGATACCGCCGAGACCCACCATCAAGAACGGACCATACTGCGGGTCGGTGCGCGCGCCAATAAGCACCTCGGTGCCTTGCACCATTTCTTGGACGAACAATTGCGATTTGCCCGTAATTTTAGCCAACAGTTTTTCGCCTTCGGCTTGCACTTCATCGGCACTCTTCAAACCGAGAACCACCGCGCCGGACTCCGTTTTGTGCACGACGTCCGCGGCGATCAATTTCAACGCCACCGGGAAGCCGATCTCTTTCGCCCGTGCCGCCGCATCCGCTGCCGAGTCCACCAGCGCTTGCTTGGGTAGACCGATGCCTTTGCTCTGCAAGAGTTCGTTCAATTTTTCGCCGTCGAGATCAGCCGCATTACCGCTTGCCGCCGGCAATGCCGGAACGCCGGCAATTCTGCGCTCTCCGTACAAACCCAATCCCGCCAATGCGCGCAGCGTCGGCTTGATCGCCTGCAAGAACGGCATGCCCGCTTCTTCCTGAAACGCGCGGCTTTCATCCAGGCAACTGTAGGTCGAACGACCGAAGGCGAGCACGGGTTTATCCGTCGCCGCTATCGCGCTTTTGAACAACTCTGCGCTGCGCTTCTGACCGCGCGGCAACTCACCGTGGATCGCCAGTAGATCGACGCCCGGATCTTCAGCGTGTAGTTTGACGATGTTAATGAAACCGGCTTCATCACCAAATCCGGCGACGCCGCATTCGAGTGGATTCTCGACCGCCAATTCCGGTGGGATCAATGGCCGCACCGCGTCTTTAGTTTTTTGGCTCAATTGGGCCAAGTTGGTGTTCAAGTCTTCACAGTGATCGCAAATCAAACCTTTCATGCCGCCGGAGTTCACGACGATCGCCGCGCGGCTTCCTTTGGGAAATCTTCCGGGCATGAACGCGAGAGTGATCTCGGTCATATCCTCCAACGTCGGGCAGCGAATGATGCCCAAGCGTTTACACATGGCGTCGAACACTTCGTCGGCGCCGGCGAGCGAACCGGTGTGCGAGATCGCTTGGCGTTTGCCCATTTCCGAGCGGCCGAGTTTCACCGCTAAGATCGGCTTGCCTTTTTTCAACGCCTGTTCGGCGACGTTCATGAACTCGTTGGGACGGCGAATGCCTTCGACCATGAGTGTGATCACTTTGGTGTCGGGATCGTCGACTAAGAATGAAAGATAATCGACCAGATCGAGACTCACTTCGTTGCCGCTGGAAATCGCATAGCTGAAACCGATGCCGCGTTCCGTAGCGCCCTTGATCCAGTTGCCGAGCGACCCGCCGCTCTGAAAAATCAAACCTACCGGACCTTTCTTGAGCAGTGGCGTCACGGTTGGAAAAGTCCACAGTCCTTCACCGACGGAATAGGAACCCATGCAGTTGGGCCCGCAAATCACCATGCCGGTCTGGTCACAGAGATCGCGCATCTGTTGCGCGCGCTCTTTGCCCTTTTCATCGTCGCCTTCGCCGAAACCGGCTGTGTAAATAGTCGCCGAACGCGTCCCCAGCTTCGCCGCTTCGTCAAGAACGCCGAGCACGGCGCGCGTCGGAATAAGAATCAGCAACTCGTCGGGCACTTCCGGGCAAGCCGCGAGGTTGGGATAACATTTGTCGCCGTACAATTCTTGGTAGTTTGGATTGATCAGATAAACGCCGCCGGGATATTTCGCACCTTTGAGATTGCGATAAATCCCCTGCGGCCAAGCGCCTTTCTGCGACGCGCCGATGATCGCTACCGACTTCGCGCGCAATAAATTACCCACCGGTTTCGCGGTAAAATTAGCCATGTGAATTCCTTCTATTTCAAGATTGAATTGCTATGTCACAGACACAGGGTGACTGCAAGAATCGGAAAATTGGAGTGATGGAGAATTTGGGGTCAAATGGAGCTGGATCTTCCTAACAGAATCCAGTCCTTCAATTTATTTTGGCCGTTTAGTAGAGTAGAGAGAAATTCAGGCGGCTATGGAAGGATGGACCAATTTGCATAATGAAGACTGGTCCAACGGCGCTCTTGCCGCATACTTTTGGATGCCCTAAAGGATAGTTTCGTGATCAGGAACAAACGTCGGAGGTAGAGACTATAATGACTTCAGACGCCGCTGCTCGCTCCAGATGCTTTCATCCGCATGGACGATTCCTTGAATTTAGCAGGGAAGAAACCGACCAATCGATTCCGCAGCGTTTCGAAAAGATTGCACGGAATTATCCTGATCACCTTGCAGTCAAGACAAAAAATCATTCGTTGACTTACAACGATTTGAATAGCGCCGCCAATCGTATGGCACACACGATCCTTACTCAGCGAGGTAGGAAAAACGAACCTGTGGCGTTGCTATTGGAACAGGACGCCCCAGTCATTGCCGCTATACTCGGCGCTTTGAAGGCGGGCAAATTTTATGTGCCTTTGGATCCTTCGCTTCCTCATTTAAGACTCAAGTATATCTTGGAGGATTTGCAGTCAAGTTACATGGTGACGAACAACAAGAATCTATCACTAGCCAAGTCATTAGCCGGAACCATACTCGATTTGGTTAATATTGACGAGCTTGACAGTCTTGCCGACGGCAATCCTTGCATAGGAATACAACCCGAGTCTCTTAGCTGGGTGATCTACACTTCCGGTTCAACCGGCAAGCCCAAAGGGGTTATTCAAAATCATCTTAACGTGCTTCATTTCATGATGAATTACACGAACTCGCTGCACATCTGCGTGGACGATAGGTTAACTCTGCTTTATTCATTCAGCGTTAATGGTGGCACCCATGATATTTTCGCGGCTTTACTCAACGGGGCATCTCTTTTTCCGCTAGATCTCAAAGAGGATGGGTTTACTCATCTCGGGGACTGGTTAATCGAGGAGAGGATCACCATTTACCATTCGGTACCTACGGTCTTTCGCCAGTTCGTCGAAGGTCTGACGGGTCAGAGCGAATTTCCAGACATTCGCATCTTGCGTTTGGGAGGGGAGCCCGTTTACAAGCGAGAATTGGACTTCTTCAAGAAGTTTTTTTCAAAGGATTGTATCCTGGTCAACAGACTCGGGAGCTCTGAAACTGGAAGTCTCCGCATGTACTTCGTAAACAAGGAAACCCAAATAAGCGGCAATCTGATCCCCGTGGGCTATGCTGTTATGGATAACGAGATCCTCCTCGTCGATGATGCCGGAAAACAAATCGCCGGCGACGAAGGGGAGATCGCAGTCAAGACACGTTACGTTTCCCCGGGATATTGGCGTCGGCCCGACCTCACAGATGGCGTGTTTCTACCCGGTCCGGCGGGCGGAAAGGAACGGATCTATCGCACCGGCGATTTGGGACGAATGTTGCCAGATGGTTGCTTGTTACATCTGGGCCGAAAAGATTTTTTTGTGAAAATCAGAGGATACCGAATCGACATTGATGAGATCGAGGCGGCCCTTCGCGAGTGTCCCGGCATCAAGGAAGCAGTCGTGGTCGCGCGGAATAATAACTCCGGTGACGAGCGACTGGTTGCGTACTTGGTACCTACCGTACAGCCTGGACCAAAAGTCGGCGAGCTGAGAAGATTCTTAAACGAAAAGCTTCCCGACTATATGATCCCTCATAACTTTGTTACGCTTGAAGCCATTCCACTCACCGACACTCGAAAAGTAGACCGAAAAGCACTGCCGAATCCTGGCACTTCGAGACCGGAGCTGACAACTCCATACGCTGCACCCAAAACCGCCATAGAAAAAGAGCTGGCAAAAATCTGGGCTGAAGTTCTCTCAACGGATGAGGTAGGAATCCACGACGACTTTTTTGACTTAGGAGGACATTCGCTCTCGGCTACTCGAATCATTTCTCGCGTTATTGCAACTTTTGAATTGCAATTGCCTGTTCAAGCGCTGTTCGATTCCCCCACGGTCGCCGCCATGTCAGTTGTAATCAGCAACAAAGAGGAACAAAAAGCCGATGAAGAGGAATTGAAGCGATTGCTGAGGGAAGTTGAATCCCTCTCGGAGGAAACAGCTGAAGAATTACTGGCAGAGCAAGTGAAATCGACAAAAATCTAAGAGCAGTGATGGAAACTCACAACGAATACGGCGTCAAAGTAGTAAAGATTCGGAAAAGATTCGTGGAGGATGATATGAAAGAGGCACCAACTCTTAGTAGTATGGGAGCGGTAGAAACCGTCTACGAAGGATCCGAGGGTCAGGCAGTAGAATAGCTTGAGCGTAGCGCTACCATCGTTCTTTCTCTCCGCATCACGAAGCGCACGACGGACCCGAAGGATTCAGATATACTTGAGTTTGAACTTCGTGCTTTTCGTGTCCTTCGTGGCTAGTGGTATCTACTGAACTCACGGAAACACCTGCCAGCGCAGCGCCGGCATTTCAACGACCGCCTGCTGTCCCACGTTCAACTCGGTATCGCCGGCGAGCTTGGCCAGTAGCGTCACGCCGTTCACTTCCACTTCCAGCAGCGCCGAGTCACCGAGATAGTTCTTGCTGGTCACTTTGCCGACGGTGTTGGCAATGCCGTAACTGGGCGCTGCGGCTACCTGCACGTGTTCGGGCCTGATCGCCAAGGTCACGGCAGCGCCGGTGTGAATACCGTTCGGCACCGCCGCGCCGATGGCGCCCAATGGCGACGCCACGCGATCCTTCGCCTCCACGGTGCCTTTGACGAAATTCATCTCGCCGACGAACTGCGCGACGAAAAGGCTCGCCGGCCGTTCGTAAATTTCGTGTGGCGGCGCGATCTGGAGAATCTCGCCGGCATGCATGACGCAGACGCGGTCGCCCAAACTTAGCGCTTCGGCTTGATCATGCGTCACATACAAAGTGGTCACGCCGATGGACTTGGTAATTTTACGCAGCTCCACGCGCATCTGTTCACGCAAGCGTGCGTCGAGATTGCTCAGCGGTTCGTCCATCAGGAGAATCTTCGGCTCGGTGACCATGGCGCGCGCCATCGCCACGCGCTGCTGCTGCCCGCCGCTCAAGTCCGTCGCCGGCCGCTCGCCAAGCCCATCTAATTGCACGCGCTTGAGGGCTTTCTCAACTCGATCGGCAACGTCAGCTTTGGAATAGCGCGTTCGCCCTTGAGTCAATGGAAAGGCGACGTTTTGAAACACGTTCATGTGCGGCCAGATGGCGTAGGACTGAAACACCATGCCGAGATCGCGCCGTTCCGTGGGCACATAAACGCGTCGTGCCGGTGAATTGACCAGCTTGCCGGCGATCTCGATCTCGCCGACGTCGGGCCGCTCCAACCCGGCGACACAGCGCAAGGTCGTCGTCTTGCCGCAGCCGCTCGGCCCGAGCAAAACGCAGAACTCGCCCTCGGCGACTTCCAGGTTGATCGATCGCAGCGCGTCCACACGTCCCTGCTGCGCGCGAAACGATTTTTGCAAAGCACGGATGCTAATCACGGGTCCTCGCTCTGCTCGGAATTGCAAATTCCAGATTCCATATTCCACATAGGCTCTCGGCTCCGATCAATCTGGAATTTGGAATTTGAAAGCTGGAATCGCCGCATCATGTGATCATGATGCGGCGCCAATCTCGCCGATGCGGGACAGCACCAAACGGACCGCGCCGACGACCAGCGCGGCGAAGAGGATTAAGATCACACCCAGCGCTGCCACTTGCGGCACCCAACCGCTGCCCCAGAATTGCCACACCACTGTGGAAATCACGACGTTATTGCGTGTGTAGAGCGTCAACGCCATGGTCACTTCGCGATACGACAACATGCCGATCCAAACCCAGCTATTGAGCACGCCCGCTGCGACTAACGGCAGCACAATCTTCCACAACACCCGTGGCGACGACGCGCCGGCGACTCTGCCCGCCTCTTCGAGCTCGCGATGAACTTGGATCATAACGCTATTGGTGGTGCGTGTGCCGTAAGCAATCCAATTGATGGTGTGCGCGACGATAATGATCAGCACCGTGCCATAGATCGGAAAGATATCGCGATAGGCCAGGCCCAAGTAAGCCAGGCCCACCGCCATCAGAATTCCAGGCACGGCGTGCGGAACGAATGCCAGGGTATCGAGCCAGCCGCGAAACGACACTTGCGTGCGAATCACCACCCAGGAAACCAGCACGCTGAGAATCATCGTCAGCGTCGGCACCGCCAACATCAATATCAAAGTATTGATAAACGGCTGCACGCCCACATGCTGAGGGATCTCCCAGTAGTGTTTCAGTGTCATGCTGGCAACGGCCTCGGCGCTTGGCAGTTGCAGGTATGGCAAGACTGAGGCCCACAACAACACGGCGAAGGGAACAAAAACCTCGATGCACAGATAAAAGAAAACAAAAGCGAGCGCCGCCCATTTCCAGGGTCCAAGTGCAATTTCTCGCGGGCGATACCCTCTTCCAGTGATCACCGTATACTTCTTTCCTTGCTTCACCAGCCGGACATACAGATAGGCGAGCGTCAGCCCGAGCAACAGCATGATCGCGCCATAAGCACCCGCCATGCCGTAATCCGGCAAGCCTGTGGAAGGCGTCGTCGAGGTAAAAATGAGCGAGCTGAGCACGTGAATACGCGCCGGCATTCCGATGATCGCTGGCACTTCAAAGACCGCAATGGCGGTCATAAACAGGTACACCATTACGCCGGCAATCGCCGGCCAGGTGATTGGGATGTTGATCTTAAGAAACGTCCTGAGCTTGCCGACCCCGGCAGTGTACGCCGCTTCTTCCAACGAAGGATCCATGGATCGATAGGCGGCGGCCAACATGAAGAACGCGCCCGGAACGAAAGATACGCCTTGGACAAAGGCCATGCCGGTTATGCTGTACAGATTTAACGGCGGCTCGCTTAGGGCAAAGAGTTGTTGCAACCACTTGTTGATCAAGCCGATCCTCGGACTGAGCAGCAAGATCCACGCGATAGTGCGGAGGAAGACTGGGATGAGGATGCCGATCGTGAGCAAGACGTAAATGGTTTTTTTGAAGGGTATGTCCGTTCGCATGAGGACCCAGACGAGCGGCACCGTGATCGAAAGCGTGATGGCTACGCTGGACACCGCGAAGTACAGGGTGTTCAACAAAACTTCATAGGTTCGTGGTTCTAAGTAAACGGTAGAGAAGTTTTCTAATGTAAATGGAACGGTCTCGCCGGGAAAGCCAGTGCGAAGACTCATGAGAATGACCATCAACACTGGCAGTCCGATGAGCAGCAACAAAAATCCCGAAAGCCCCGTGGCAAACACCGTCATTCCCTGGGGTAGGAACCGGCTCCAACCGTCCCATGGATCCACGGTCGATTCATCGCGGGATTCGACTTTCATACCTCTTCCTCCGGCGGGCCAGCGTGGCAGCGTGCTCAATCAAAGCCGAGGATTTTGCCGATTTGGCGGGATATTTTGTCAACCTTGTCGGCTTGGTCTTGTTTCATGTAAATCACCTGCTTGCCCTGGGCGAATTTGTGAGCCGCGGTGCCAGGTACATAAGCAGAGGTATGACCGGTATACTTTAACCACGCTGGTTGAACTTCCGCGGACGCCATAAAAGCCGACATCAGATGGCCCACGTTGGGATGCGGTGCATTTTTTATCACGCCAACGTGATATTCGGGCGAGATCACCGGTGATACCTTCTCAGCGAAAGCCAACGGCGCGCCGGATTCCTTCGCTTCGTGCAGCTGGCTGTCCTGCAAGGTCGCCGTCACCAGCACTTCACCCAAGATCAATCGTTGGGCCATTTCTCCCGCGCGGGTCAAAAGCGGCTTTTGCGCGACGAGTTTTTTTATGAAATCGAGGGTTTTTTCGTCGCCCCAGGCGCCCGCGGCTAAACGCCCAAAATGGTGCGTCGAATTGATAACACCCAGCTTACCCTTCCATTTCGGATCGAGCAGGTCTTCCCATTTTTGCGGCACATCCTTAGCCGCAACCAGCTTTGTATTATAGGTCGGAAGGGCAAACTGGTTCGCGACGGATATAGTGCCACTGTCATATTCGATTCGCTGCTTGTCGACGCCGACGCTGGTGTAGTCGAAGGTCTTGTGCAACTTTCGTAGCCACAGCGAGCCATGATGCGCATCCGTGACGACCATGATGTCCCATTCCGGCGGTTGTCCCGACGCCGACAAGCCGACGACCTTCGCGGTATCCCGAGTCATGTTACCGGAAGGTGTAAAATTTACTTTGGTGTTCAATCCATACTTTTTATTGAAGGCGGAAACGATCGCTTGGGCACCCTCAGGACCTAGGGTGGAAGGACCGTAAAACTCGATGGTGCCTTCCTTTTTGGCGCCTGCAACCAAGTCTTCCAGTGGGCCGGCCTGGGTGAGATATCCCCACGGAAGAAGCGCCATAAAGACGATTAGCCCAACTCTCAAATTTAGAAATTTCTTCATCTCCTGAACCTCCCTTGAAAATTTTCCCCGAATCCGAGTCGCCGCCGCCAAACTGACGGCGTCACTTTGTCAAAGTAAAATTCTAAGTCAATGGCATTTGGATAATTTATGATTGTCGCGTGGGCGACTTAAATTCGTTAGCGCATTTGCTCATTTTGCTAAACACTTTCATTTCGCTGCTTCCCGATAAAAGCTCTCGTCGTAATAAGCGGCCAGATCATTACCCATGGGCGGCGTGAGATTGAACAACACGCGCAAGTCGAGCACGCACTGCAGGCCCGGCAAATTCAGCTGGCCGCTCTGCGGCGACTGCGCCAACTTGCGCGCGGCGCCTTTTTCATCGAGTTTTTCTTCCGCCGCGACAATGGCCAACACTTCAGCGCGATGGTGCGCGTCCCGCGCCAAGCGCAGCGCGCGGTTCCAAGCACTGAGAAATTTAACCAGCAAATGGCGATTCGCAGCGGCCCACTCGCGACCGACGGCAAACACGCCGCCGGGATAATCCGGCAGCACTTCACGATGGTCGGCGAATCGCACCATGCCCGCCGCGGCGGCTTTGGCATCCCAAGGCGCATTGAGCACGCCAGCAAAGGTTTCACCGTGAATCATCGAATCGAGACGAAACCCGGTGGTGCCTTTGGCGATCAGCGAATAATCGCCGCGCGCCATCTCCAGGCCGTGCGCCAACAAAACACGGCGCAAAACTAAGGCAAAAGCGGTATCGACCGCGTCGACGGCCAACGCTTTGCCGCGCAGATCGTCCCAAGTCTTGATCTCCGGCCGAACGTACACAGGCAGCGTCCCACCTTCGGAGATCCCCGCGACCGCGACAATCTCTGCCCCCTCGCGTCCCGACCAGCCGAGCACATTATCGAACGCGGTCGAAACGATCTGCCACGAATTTTTCCCAAGCCCACGCATCTGCTCAGTGGAGTTCGGTGTCACGATCACGTCGACATCGAGCCCGTCCGCGGCAAAGAATCCTTTTGCGCGCCCCACCGCCAGCGCGGCGTCGACGTTGAAGACGTTTATGAGTAACTGCTCAGCCATTGGAATTTTCTTATATTGCCTTATTTGCGTTCTTTGCGGCGAATCTCTTCCGCTATTGAATCTTCGGCCCCGTGTACTCGAGCACATACAATCCGCCTTTGATTCGATCCGTGACGTAAATCAAGCCGTCGGCGTCGACGTAAAGATCGTTGAACATGGGCGCCTTTTGTCCTTCGGGCGCTGGCGGAATGAAGTAGCCAACCTCTTCCGGGCGATATTGATTGCGGATATCGAACGCACGCAGGCCGGCGTTGTAGTAAGTGACGAAAATAATATTCTCGCTCTGAAACGAGCCGGGCCGGTTCTCATGCACGTTGTGCGGGCCAAAGCGCAACCCGCGGCTGCAAAAATCGCCCTGCGGCACGGGACAGGTGCTGACGATCACTGGATTTCTTTCTTCGCGGATGTCGATGATCCACACCCGCTTCTCGCCTTCCTTGCAGTCATATTTCACCGACTCATCGACGGCAACGACAAGTTTTCGACCGGGCAGTGGCAACGTCGTGTGCGCGTAGCCGCCGAACGGCGGGCTCCAGTCGATGTGGCTGATAGTTTTCGGCTTGGCAATGTCTGAGATGTCGAGAATCACCATGCCGGCGTCGACCAGGGCGACGTAGGAGCGATCGCCGTGCGGGATCGCGCCGTGCACGTGAAAGTGCTCGCCGTCGAACGGCGTCCAATCCGGCGGCACCTCTTCGCCTTCTTTGGTGCCGGGAATCCACCAGCGCCCGGCTTCCTTTGGATTTGTCGGATTGGATATATCCGCGATCAGGTAAGCGCGCTCTTCAATCCCCGGCAGCATCGCGCCGACATGGGCGTACTTGCCGTCGGTGAACCACATGCGATGGACGCCCTTGCCGGGCAATTTTAGATAACCGATCTCGCGCGGCTCGGTCGGTTTCTCGATGCTATAGATTTTGATGCCCGCTTCGTTGGGCACGCTAGCGGGAACCGAATTATCGAAATAGGGCCGCTCTTGGTTTTGAATCAAGATGTCGCCGACGATCTGCACTTTGTGCGCGTGGGTATTCGGCGCATGGGGCATTTGGGTTATCAGCCGTGGCTCCGTGGGATCGGCGACGTCGAGAATGCTCAACGCCATGGGTGACGTGCCCAGATGAGCTAAGTAAACATAGCGGCCATGCTTGAGTAACTGCATGCCGTCGCCGTGGCCGTTCAGGTCGTGATGGCCGATGACGCGCATGTTCGAGCATTCGCTCTTGGCTTGGATCGCGTCAATTTCAGCTCCCATGACTATCTCCCGTGAAGAAACCTGAAAAAGCTGCGTTCATATAATGCGCCGGGTGAAAGGTTGTCAATCACAATAACCGCAGTAGCGAGCCCGACCTGAGTATGCTAAAAACACCCAGCTTATCTGAATACGATCGGAGCCGAACATGAAGAAACATGTCCTGCTAGCAGTCCTATTCATCCTGCTCGGATTGGCGCCGGCGCGCGCGCAAACCAAGCGCATCGCCGTCGCTTACAGCGCGATCAGCGCGACGCAGTCCGCTTTTTACCTCGCCAAGGACACCAAGATTTTTGACAAACACGGGCTTTACGTCGACCCGGTTTACGTCGCCGGCGGCAGTCGCGTCGCCCAGGCGATGATCGCGGGAGAATTTGCCGTGGCTCTAGCCGGCGGTAATATCGTCTATGCCAATCTTGCCGGCGGCGACATCGTCACCATCGGCGGCGTAGTCAACGTCCCGTCCTTTTATCTCTTCGTCCAACCGTCGATCAAAAAGCAAGAAGACCTCAAAGGCAAAGCTTTGGGAATTACCCGCTTCGGCGCCTCGACGGATGGCTCTTTGCGCTTGTTGTTAAAAAAATGGCGCTTGGAACCCGATCGCGATGTAAAAATTATTCAAATGGGCGGACAGCCGGAAATTCTTGCCGGGATGCAGGCCGGGGTTGTCCAGGGAGGAATTCTGTCTTCGCCCGGTGACTTTAAGGCCAAGAAAGCCGGCTTCGCCTTGCTCGCCAATTTCGCTAAAGAAGGCATCGATTACCCGACCACAAGCCTCGTTTCGACCCGTTCCATGATCAACAAGGATCGAGACACCGTAAAGCGTTTCCTCATGGCGTACAGCGAGGCGGTGGATCGATTGTTCCGCGATAAAGAGCTGGCCATCAAGATCATCGGCAAATGGACGCGCACTGAAGACCGGGAGACGCTGGAGTCGTCCTTCGAATACGCAACGAACTTTATAGAAAGGCCGCCGCGGCTGCCCCACAAAGCCATCGAGATGATCTTGGCTCAAGCGGCAGAAACCGATCCAAAAGCGAAGGGACGAAAGGCCGAGGAGTTCATCGACGCTAGTTTGTACAACGAGCTGGAGAGCGGCGGATTTTTCAAATCCCTAGGCCGCTAGCCCGGAATATTCACGCTCGGAGTAAACTTGACGACACTCTTATCGAGGTGTGACCCTGGAGGAGCGAAAGGCACCAGCCTGAATGGTTCGTTCTGTGCTCGGCGCTCGGCACGATGTTTGACCTTTTCGCTGCTGATCTCATAAGCAACTTGCCCGCTCGCGTCTTCAGGGCACAATGCTTTGCCTTCGTTCCGTAAGGGTTGCACCTCGATCGCAGTTTCACTATCCAGGCTAGACAGCGCCACAATGCTTCCAAGACGAAACCTATTCCCCGCGAGGTAACTCATGGCCCAGATCGTTTCGATCATCGGCATCACTCACAATCCATTTATGCCGCGTCTCTTCAAGCAGCCGCAGCAACCGCCCGGCGCGGCCAAGGTCAAGGAACGCATCGCGATGATGCGCCAGAAACTCGCCGAGGCGAATCCAGATGTCTTGATTTGCATCGGCAACGATCACTTGCATCAGTTCTTCATGGACAACATGCCGGCCTTCTTGATCGGCAAGATGGATAGCTACGACGGCACGTTTTACGACGAGATTCGTGAGTTCGACTTGCCGACCTGCAAGCTGCCGGGCGATATCGAAACCTCCGACGCGATCATGGAAGGCGCCTTCGACCGTGGCGTCGACTTCGCCTACTCGAACGAAGTGACCATCGATCACTCGATCATCGTGCCGATGATCTTCGTCCGCCCCGAGATGGACATTCCCATCGTGCCGATCTTGACCAACTGCATCGCGCCGCCGATGCCGCGGCCGAGAAGATTTTTCGAGGTCGGCAAAGCGATTCGCGCTGCCATCGACAGCCTGCCGATTAACAAACGCGTCGGCGTGCTCGTCAGCGGCCATCTTTCCCTCGAAGTCGGCGGACCGAAACAGTTCGAGCGTCATCTCACCGATCCCAACTTCGACGCCGCCGCCGTCGGCTGGATCGCCAACGGCGACATCGACGGCGCCGCCCAAGGCTGCACCCCGGAAAAAATGATCGCCTCAGGGAACATGACCAGCGGCTATTTGAATTTCTTAATGATGATGGGTGTGGCGAACTCAACCAAGCCTTCCTATGCGGAAGGATTGGACGCGGGCTTTCCGGCGATACCGTTTTTTAATTGGGATAAAGCGTAAACGAAAGATCATTTATGGACTTCAAAATTCTCTCAACCGTTTTTACTTCCGTTTTCATCGCCGAGCTCGGCGACAAGACGCAGCTAGCCACGATGCTGTTCGCATCGGACAAAGAAACGAGCAAGCTCACGGTTTTCCTCGGCGCGTCACTGGCGCTGATCTTAACCTCCGCCATCGGCGTCGCCGCCGGCTCGGTCATTTCACAATATGTCGGCGAAAAGACATTGCAGTACGTGGCCGGGATTGGCTTTGTCGCGATTGGAATTTGGACGCTGGTGCGAGCTTAAGTGGAGCTGATATGAGCAAATATCTCATGAACAAACTGATTCATCTGGTCAACATGAACCAAGAAGCTGAAGAGCAATACACGGCTCACCCGCGTGAGTTCGTCGACAAGTGGGAGAACACCCAAAAGCTAAAGCTCGAACCGGAAGAGCGCGAAGCGCTGGCGACCAAGGACTACGGCAAGCTCTACGCGTTGGGCGCCCATCCGTTCACGCTGTGGAGTTTTACCGAAGCGGTGTGGGTGCACAAAATGCCGAGAGAAGAATTAGTAGCGGACTACAAAGCTAAAGCAGCGAAAGCAGGATATCCGAATTTTAAAACCTGAGAGGAAGGCAACTGACAGTAGGCAATGGGCAATAGGCAATAGCAAGAATGCGGAATTAATATTTGTTCGTAATTATTGCCTGTTGCCTTCCTGACGCTTCCGCTTCCAACTTTTTTGTATACCTTTTCCAATCACTGACACCCTCGACCAGATCCGAGATCACCAGCAAGTGAGTTAATTTGTTTTGCTCCGGCTGGCGGATGACATGCGGCGGCTCACCGCCGGCTTGAATGTCGCGAATGGCTTTTTCCATGAGCTTGCGCGCGGCGATAATGGCGATATCGGATGACACGATATTTTCTTGCGTGCGGTCCTGAATCACGCCTTGGCTTCCGGTCGCGAACGCATCGTGGGTCTGAAAGCCGCTGCCCATGCCCGTGAAAGTTTGTGTTCTCATCGACCCGCGGTCCTGCATAAAACGATTGTTCTCGTTGCGCACTGGCCGATACTGGTCGTCGACCTCAGCCAGCGATTTGTCGATGACGGACTGATCGAGAGGCGCCTCGCGGTTGAAAAAGAAACAATACTTCCAGTGATGGGTGTCGTCGATCGGCACATGCCAGTTGATGCCGTAACCCTGCCCGCCGGTCTGGCCGGGAAACGTGCTCAAGTTAGGCAAAACGAAATTCGACACCCGCAGATAAATCTTGCCTTCACCCATCTGGCGCACTGAGTAAATGCGCACTCCGAAGTCGGTAATTTCCACGTCCAAAAGCGGTGGCTGAGCCTTGGCGATTAAATTATAGTGCGACTCAGCGCTGCCGCGCACGCCGGTGTAGCGTTCTTCCTTGTGCTCAAGAAATCGGTGTAAAAACGACAGATGCACCGGATCGATGTTGCCCTCGTTGGCCTGCAAGAAGTTGCACTCGTGGTAAACTTTGTAGGCGCAGCAATGGCCGGGAGGCTGATTGAGAAATTCGTAGTTGGGCAGAAGCGGCGGCTCGCCCGGTCCCATATAAGTGAAAATAATGCCGCCGTGCTCGCTGCATGGATAAGCGAGATGACGGATCGCGTCGCGATTCACGCCGCAGCCGGGCTCTCCCGGCTGCTCTAAGCAGCGGCCATGAATATCGTAAAGCCAGCCATGATAAAGACAACGCAGGCCGCCGTCTTCGACCCGTCCGTAACTTAAATCTGTGCCGCGGTGCGAACAGTGGATGCCGAGCAAGCCAATCCGTCCCTGATCGTCGCGGAACAATGCTAAGTCTTCACCGAGAATCTTGACCGCCAACGGCGCGCCGCCGACCGGCAACTCGCTCGCCAACGCCACCGGCTGCCAGTAGCGCCGCAGCAATTCGCCGGCCGGCGTGCCGCGGTCGGTTTGGGTCAATAATTGATTTTCCTCGCTGCTGATCATGCGGCTATTTTAACTATCCCGATGGTTATTTCAAAAGCTTAGCCGCCAGCGCGATCGCCGGCGTTCTGATTTTCCGTACCGACGACTCAAGATGAGTCTCCAAGCGTAGATACTCGTCTACCGTCATCACATCCTTGCATCCCTGAATGCCGGCCTCCTTCAACCACTCCGTGTCCACGTCGAGCCGGCGCGTCCCCTGGGTCATCGCTTTGCCGTAAAGCTCCTGGCCTTCCTTGCAGAGCAGCCAGTTGACAAATATTTTCGCGGCGTTTGGATGGGGCGGATTTTTCACTACCGTGATGACGCCACTGCCATTGTTGGCGTGGGCGCCTTCTTTGATGCGCGGTACCGGCTTCACCGGCAGTCCCGCTTTGATGAACGGCTCGTAGGTGTAATGGCTCAAACCAAGCGTAAAGACGAGCTTGCCCTTCGCCAAGCCGTCGGCCAACTGGCGCAAGTTCTGGTTGATCAGCAAATCCTGTTGCGCCAGCCTGGTCAGAAATTCCTCGCCTTTGGTTTTCCAGATAAACGACCAGGTATTTTGCCCCGAGCCGGGATTGCGCGGATCGAGCAAACCGATGCGCCCTTTCCATTTGGGATTCAAAAGATCGTCATAGGAACGGATCTCGCCAGGCTCGGCTTGGCTCGCGTTGTACCACCACGTTTCGCTCGTGTAGCAGAGAAAGGCGTAAATATGTTTCTTGGTGCTCACGTTATCTTCCCAAATATGGCCGCCCCACCAGTTTTTGGGATCCTTCACTTCAGGCAAAATCATGTAAGGCGTGAAATCATCGGCGGCGCCCGCCGCGACCATGGAAAGCGGCGTAGCGCCACCGGCGACGAGAATGTCGTAGTAGCGTACCCCGGCGTTGAACTCGGTGACGATGCGCGTGACGTTTTCCGGCCCGCGGGCCGCAAGCAATTCGATGGAAATGCCAAACTTGTTTTTGAACTTTTCGCCAATCGCAGTTCGGAGCTCGCTGCTGGCGGGAATGCCGACGACGACAATCCCCTCTTTCTTCGCGGCAGCGAGAGTTTTTTCCCACTCGCTTGCCGGCTGCGCGCCAAACAATTGAAACGAATGAGACAGGAATGCGCCAACGATCAGGAACGCGGCGTAGATTTTCATTATACGAGTTGCCATGATTTACACGCCAGGAAACGGGATAATGTTACGGAACTTCTGAATCACGCGCTCGCGCAGCTCGCGGCTTGACCGGCTCACTTTGGGAAACTTATCTTTCCAGTGAAACGGCCGCACGGCATAGAAAATCGCCCGGCCATTCGTGTGATCCTGCGATGCGCGTTTGTCCGGCGGCATGCGCGGGTCAAGCGGCGTCGACCAGGCGCCGTCAACGATGTCGATATTGGTCGGCGGATCGACCCGCGTCATCATCGCCCAGAGCACTTCTTTCATGTTGGTCGGATCGATATCATCGTCGACAACGACAACATAACGACCATTGCGCGCCGACGCCGCGCAGCTCACCGCGGCGAGGCCGGCTTGCTTGGCGTGGCCGGCGAATTTTTGTTGGATCGCGATCACCGTCATATAAGGCGAGTGATTGTACACGCCGACGACGTTTTGAATCCCGGCGGCTTCCAACTGGTCCCAGAGAATTCCCGCGGTCGGGTTACCGTCGATCTTCATCGCGCCGGTCCATAGCGGCGCTTCCTCTTCGAGGATCGGATCGTTACGATGATAGATCGCTTTGACGCGGATCACCGGCTGGGCTTCGCCGGTACCGATGGTGCCGCCTGAATAGTAGCCCGGCCATTCGCCAAACGGCCCTTCGGCGCGCGCCTCTTCGCTCGGCGGTGGAATCTCGCCTTCGATGGCGATCTCCGCGCCGGCAGGAATGGGCAGGCCGGTGAGCGGGCCGCGAATAATTTCCAACGGTCGGCCCATCAGACCGCCGGCGTAATCGAGCTCCGAATTGCCCCAAGCTAGTTTGGTGTGGGCCAGCGTGAACAGTAACGGGTCACTGCTAAAAGTTGTCACCACCGGACAGCTTTTTCCCTGCTGCCAATATTTCGCACAGATCAACCGGCCATGCTGTCCCGGACTCATCCACAGGCCAAGTAAATTTTTCTCATGCAGCTGGATACGATAAGTACCGGCATTGATGAAGCCGCTGTCAGGATCGGCATTGATCAGACAATCGCCGGTACCGATGTAGCGCCCGCCATCGCCGTCGTGAAAACGCGGCGCGGGAAACTTGAAAAGGTCGATCTTGTCGCCTTGCATGACGTTTTCCATCAACGGCGACGTTTTGACCTGCGCCGGTGCAATCGACTTGCCGGATTTCATCTTGCGCGCCAGCAAGCGCACAACTTCGAGTTTGCTTTTGTCGGGCGAGATACCGAAGGCCAATGCGGTGCGTTTGTAATTGGCGAACGCGAGACTGACGAGACGAAAGCCAGCGGGATAATCTTTGATCTTGTCGAACAGCAGCATCGGCCGGGAATCAAGTTCAGCGGTGGCCTCGATCAGCGCGCCGATCTCGTTGTTCCAGTCCGCGCCTTCGATCAAGCGCCACTCGCTAACCTTCTTGGCTTCCTCGATAAAGCCGCGAAAGTCGTGATAGGGGAGTGTGTCCATGCTTTCTCCAATAACCGAACCCGAACTCACGACCTGTCGTGGCTGTCATCCTGAACGAAGCGAAGGATCCGGCTTTTTTTCGTCACTGTTGGGCCACGACAAGATCAAATACGCCCAATAAAACTAATAGACGAACCTCGACGTCATTCTTTTTTTGCGTTCTTTGCGGCTAATTTTCCGCATCCGAGTCTGATATTTTGTGCCCTTTGGCCATCCCATCAAACTACCACAAGCCGCCCAGCGCCGTGCCTTCGTGCGACAACGTCGACAGCAAAAAATCAGGATCGCCGTAGCGCGCCGCCGCCGTGCGAATATCGGTATCGTCGAGAATCGTCAGTCGGCCGCCGAAGTCGACCAGCACTCGTCCGTCAATCGCGAGATTCGAATCCATGCAGCCGCCGTCGATGTGGCGATAGGTCATTTCCTTGCGCGATGTGCCCAAACCGACCCAGGGATAGCGGCTGAGTATTTCCCAGTGCATCGGATCTTGGATGCCGCGCGGCGTCGACGCTTTCGGATGATATCCGAACATCACTTCGGTGAAGAAGTCGCTGCCGGGCGTCGCTTTGAAAAGCCGCTTGCACTCCAAGCCGATATCGCCGCCGCCTTCGACGCCGACGACTTTGGCGTCTTTAATTGTCCAAACCATCGGCTCACTGAGCATGCCCGGCACGCCCTGGGCGCAGTCAAGCTGCACCGTGCCGTTGGCCGTGCCGGAGCCGTTGTAAACGCCGCAGCGGCCCCAGGGAAAATGACATCGTCCCGCCGGTTCGCCCGGTTTAGTCTGCATCGCGTAGATTTTTTTATTGTCGTAATCCGCGACGAGCTTGGATCCGTTGGATCCGGTAATCGTGACTTTAGACCCGGCAGCGACAATCGCTTTCACTTTGCGCGCGATCGTCCACAACAACTCGTTGGGAAAGCGCGCGTAATCAGTCGCCAGCAGGCCGGGCCAGCCTTCAAAATAAATCTTGTACGGCTTCACCCGCTCCGTCGGCGCGCCGACGTCCCCTTCCTTCGGCGTGCGCAGCCGCTCGCGATAGTTGGTCGAGCCGTTGAGAAACACCGGCCAAACCCACACGACGACATCGACCGCCTCCATGGCGCGCAGCGCTGCTTCCGGCACGTCGCCGTAGCGCAGAATCGGCTCGACGATAAACTCCATCGGCGTGGCGCCATGTAAACGCAACGCCGAAGCCAGCGCATCAATGGAATCGCTGTCGCTCGACCGGTCAGCGAGCAACAGCACGGAATCCCCCGGCCGCACATCGGCCGCCTCGATCATATTGCGCGCGCCGATGACAAGATCGCTAACCTTAGGCTTACCGCCAATCATTCCGCCTCCATTGCCGCGCGCTCATCGTGGGATTTTGCCCATCTAGTGAAACAATTTTTACCCGAGAATCTCTACTGTACGTCGAAGCGGGTCGCGCGCTCCGAGACGTTATTGAACGCCTTGGGATGAACCAGCTTGCGGCTATAGAGCACCATGCGGAGAAATCCCGGGCTGCCGGTGATGCGGTGCGCCACCCCGCGCGGGATGTAGGACATCTGCCCGGCGTCGAGTTCCATCGCGCCCCACTCGGTGTGGTTCAGCGAATGGCCGCGGAACTGAAACCAGATTTCGTCCTCGTCGCAGCCGCGATGAAAGCCGTTCTGTTCCTCTTCGAGATTGTAAACGTCGACGCGGAACTCCTTGCCGTTGTAGAGCACCGGCGCGCGCGCGCCGCCCTTGCCGGTCATGCCGGTGAAATAATTGAACGCGCTCAGCTTGCGCACCGGCCGGCCGCCTTCGCGCTTGCAACCGATCAGCGCCGCCACATCGCGCTCGACCCAGAGATCGGACTGCGGGTCCCAGAAACTAATATGCTCAAGCACGGGTCCGTCGCTGGCAGACTCAGCGTGGCCATTCGGCGCCTCGATCGGCTCCGAAAGTTGGACGCTGAACTTGTTCTGCGTCGTCGGCTTCTCCGGATCGACGCCTTCGGAGACAGCTTCCTGCGTCGCCACCCGCACGCGCAAGCATTGATCCGTGCCCGTGGTGCGATGCGAAATAGCTGAGGGCACCAGCACAATCTCACCGGGTTCGACTTCGACGACGCCGCTTTCGCTTTCGATCTTCGACCGACCGCAGAATTGCAAGTAAACAATGTCATAATCCGCCGCGCGGGTAAGTTGCGCCTCGCGGCCAGCAATATGTTCGGTGCTAACGCGTAAAGCATCGCCCTCAAAGACCGTCGCCCGCGCGCGGTTGCCATTGAGCGGCGTGCTGCGCAGCAGATCGAATGGCCGGATATGCGGCACCATCCTTTGCCCCATGCGCGCCGTGCCGATCACCGCGCTCTCGTCGCGCTCCATCCAAATATGCTCCGACGGCTCCCGATGCGTCATGAACTCACGAATTTTTTTCGCCATAACTTCCTCCTGTTCATTCACCCAATTCATTTTTGGGTATTCTGCGTTCTTTGCGGCTCATTCTCGCCCTTTTTTCAGCTTATCGTTTTACCGCCGTCTTTGCCGTCATGCATCAACACCTCCGCGGACTTTGCCGTGTTGGCATTGCTCGTCAACCTGATGGCATTATTTGGAAACGGTTTGGAATCTATTGGCTTCAATGACGGCTTGTCAAGTAAATTTGCCACCGCGTTGAAGCCACCGCGCCATTCAATTAAATCCGTCCGCGAGATTCGACTGCGAATCAAGATTGGTGCTCGCGTTCCACTGTCACGAACGCGGAACGTCGAGAGCCAATTACACGGCGCGAAGACAAATTTGCCGCAGATTTTTTTGCGCCGAAACGGTAACGCGATCGTTAACGATTTAACTATTTTGTCCCGCGCGAGGGTTGCGCCGACGAGCTAACTTTTGTATCGTCCGCAGGTCGGTAGTTTATTTATGGCAGCAAATCCACATCGTTTACTGCTCTTGTTGGCATTTCTTGGAATCGTCGGCTGTTCAAGCACCGAACGTTTATACAATCGGCCGGCGCAAACTGCACTCGTCACGCCATCATCGCGCTCGTCAATTACGATAACTTCTCCGATAACTTCAGACGCTACCGTCGTCACCTCCCCAGCGCTCGAAACGGCGAGTGCCGCCGAACCTGCCGTCACCACGGAAACCGAACCGCCTCCAGCGCTCCGGCCAGAAATTCCGACGCGTGTGCTGAAGTCCTTTGAACGCTGGAACCAGCCGGTGGAAACTCAAGAGAAATCCGCGCCGCCAACGGCGCCGGCACAAGCTGCCACTCAGCGCAGCTCAGACCATCAGCTGATAGATTTAATGGAAAAAGCTCTCGATCGTGCCGTAGAACAACCGCGCGAGCGGCGCCGATTGCAGTTTCCCAGGCAGGTGGTCGAACATCCGAAGGTGCGTCATTACATTCAGCACTACACCACGACGGCGAAAAGCCAAATGCAGACGCTACTGGGACGCTCGGGCAAATTCATGCCGATGATTTCTAAAGCCTTGAGCGAGGAAGGATTGCCGGAAGAACTTGGCTATCTCGCGCTGGTTGAAAGTGAATTGATGGTCAGCGCCACGTCGCCAGTCGGTGCGGTGGGACTCTGGCAGTTCGTGCCCGCCACCGCGCGCCAATACGGTCTGAGGATCGACGATTGGGTCGATGAGCGGCGCGATCCGATCAAGTCCACTCGCGCCGCCGCTGCCTATCTAAAAGAGCTGCACAGCTATTATGGCCGCTGGTTCCTGGTCACCGCGGCATACAACGCCGGTCCTGGCACCATTAATAAAGCGCTCCAGACAAGCAAGGCGAGCGATTTCTGGGGCATGAAACAAAAAGATCAACTGAGCCAAGAGACGCTTAACTTCGTGCCCAAGTTCGTCGCGGTCGCATTGATCGCTAATGATCCGAACAAATACGGCTTCAATAACATTCGCTACGAAGAGGCTCTAGAATTTGACGAGGTCGACGCTGAAGGGTTACTCAAGATCAGCGCGTTAGCAGAGATGGCCGAGTCGGATGCCGCCACCATCCGGGAGCTCAACCCGGCGTTGCTGAAAAATCTGACACCGCCTGGAGAAAAAGGCTATTCGGTTCGTGTGCCGGTCGGCAAGGCTTTGGTTTTCGCCAAAGCCAACAACATGCTGAAGGGTGTCATTGAAACCGAATCGGCGAAAGTCGTCACCCATGAAGTCAAAAGAGGGGAAACGCTGTTCTCGATCGCGCGCCGCTATGGTCAAGCGGTGACAACGCTCATGCAGCTAAACGGCCTGACCACTCCGCGTCTCCATATCGGCCAACAGATCAAAATCTTGTTGGACGGCATTCGCTCGACCTTGCGCTAAAATTTACTTCCGTTTATCCATCACCACGTAGTCGCGAACACCGGCGCCAAGGTAAACTTGCTTCGGTCTAGCCAGTTTTTGCTCCGGATCGGTTAACATCTCTTCCCACTGCGCGATCCACCCTGAAGTTCGCGGGATCGCAAACAGCACCGGAAACATATCCATCGGCAATCCCATGGACTGATAGATCAAGCCGGAATAAAAATCGACGTTGGGATAGAGCTTGCGCTTGATGAAGTAATCGTCGGACAGCGCGATGCGCTCGAGCTCCAGCGCGATATCAAGCAACGGGTTGCGTCCGGTTACTTCAAACACCTGATCGGCAACCTGCTTAATAATTCGCGCCCGCGGATCATAGTTCTTGTAGACTCTATGACCGAAACCCATCAACCGGCCCGAGCCGCCTTTGACCTGTTTAATAAATTCAGGAACCTTGTCCTTGGAGCCGATCTCCATGAGCATCCTGAGCACCGCTTCGTTAGCGCCGCCGTGGAGCGGGCCATAGAGCGCCGCCGCTGCGGCGGCGATTGAAGAATAGGGATCGACTTGGGAGCTGCCTACGCTCCGCATAGCATTGGCACTACAGTTCTGTTCATGATCGGCGTGCAAAATAAAAAGCACGTCCAACGCCTTCTCCAACACGGGATTGGGCTTATACTTGAGCTCGGTCATCTTGAACAGCATGCTCAAGAAATTTCCCGTGTAGCTCAGATCGTTATCGGGATAAACGTAAGGCAGACCTAAGCTATGACGATAGGCAAAAGCCGCTAACGTCGGCATTTTGCCGATCAACCGATAGGTTTGATCCTTGCGCGACTGTAGATCGAAAATTTTCTTTGCGCTGGGATAAAAAGTCGACAGCGCGCCGGCCGCGCTCACCAGCATACCCATGGGATGAGCGTCGTAGTGGAAACGATCGATCAGCTTACGAATATTTTCATGCACGATGGAGTGAATCGTGACGTGACGGGTCCAATCCTCAAGCTGCGATTGGGTCGGCAACTCGCCGTAGAGAATCAAATAGGCGGTCTCTAAATAGGTGCTTTTCTCGGCGATCTGCTCGATCGGGTAGCCGCGATAGCGCAGGATGCCTTTGTCACCGTCGATATAAGTGATTCGGCTTTGGCACGAAGCCGTATTCATGAAGCCGGGGTCGTAACTGACGATACCATCATCCTCAGTGAGTTTGATTTGGAACAAATCCGTCGCCTTGATGGCGCCGTTTTTGATCGGTATCTCGTACTGCTTGCCGGTCCGGTTGTCGGTTATGGTTAAGGTCTCTGAGGCCATGGTTTCTACCTTTCCCTACTACACTTCTCACATCACGTTTTTCTTTTTAGACCATCCCCTTACGCCGGTCAACTGCGAGTCACTCAAGCGCCGGCGCAAGACGCCATTCGAGGCGCCAGTGTGCGCCGTTTTTGCTGCAACAGATCATCATCGCGGGTATAAATTCCACCGCTGGGGCGCCAGCGACCAACGACGCCGCGAGCCGATTCATGTAGGGCAAATGGCCAACCCACATGACCGGCTCATCAACCAATTCCAATTCGGCTTTGCCGAGCTCCGGATCGTCGTCCGGCAATAAACCGGCGATCTGCCGTACGCCGCCCGGCGGCATTAGAGAGCGCGCCAAAATCTCAGCCGTTTCACGGGCGCGGCGAATTCCGGAATGACAAATCTCGCCGACTTGAACGTTTCGGCCTAGCGCCATCCGTCCCAACGCAGCGACTTCTTCCCGGCCACGGTGCGACAGCGGTCGCTCGGGATCGACGTGCGCAGATAACGCATCGCCGTGACGGACTAAATAGCAGCGCACTGCCGGCCGTACCTCCATTTTTGCTGATGTCTAGAATCGCAGAACTTCACCGACTCATCGCGCCTCAGCACGACCGCGCGCATGGACAGCAGATTGGCCGCTGTTTGAGCGAGAATCCACGTGAAAATGTTATTGCAAAATGACCTTGTTCATATAGTATGCCGACCAGCAGTTTGCAATCTTTTCGACCCGAACTATCGCCGTGATTCAATTTCGTCAAGTCAACAAATGGTTCGGCGCGCTGCATGTCTTAAACGACATCAATCTCACTATTGACGCGGGCAACGTAGTGGTGGTTTGCGGCCCGAGCGGCAGCGGCAAGAGCACGTTGATCCGTTGCATCAATCGCTTGGAAACGATTCAGTCCGGCGATATCATCGTCGACGGCCTATCGCTCGCCGACGCCAATCTTGATGCCGCCAAGCTGCGCGCCAATGTCGGCATGGTGTTTCAGTCGTTCAATCTCTACCCGCATATGACCGTGCGGCAAAATATCACTCTCGCACCGATGAAAGTAAAAGGTCTCGACAAGGCCACGGCGGAGAAAGTCGCCAGCGAGCTTCTGGAACGGGTCGGCATTCCCGACAAGGCGAACGCCTATCCGGCCAATCTGTCGGGCGGCCAACAGCAGCGCGTCGCCATCGCCCGCGCGTTGGCGATGAAACCGAAAGTCATGCTCTTCGACGAGCCGACGTCGGCTCTCGATCCGGAAATGATCAATGAGGTTTTGGAAGTCATGACCGACCTAGCCCGCGACGGCATGACCATGGCCGTGGTGACGCACGAGATGGGATTTGCCCGGCGCGTCGCGCACCGTATAATATTCATGGACCAGGGTCAGATCATTGAAGCGAGTGAGCCGGAAAAATTCTTCGCCGCACCGCAGTCACCGAGAGCAAAACAATTTCTGAGCAAAATCCTGTCACACTGAGGGAATTCCATGAAACGATGCTTGATCGTCGGCGTCATCGCGTTAGTCACCGGCTTCGGTAGTTTGGCCAACGCGCAAAGCACCCTGGAAAAAATCGACAAGAGCGGCACACTGATCATCGGCACACGCACCGGCTCGCCACCCTTCGCGTACGTCAATAAGAATAACGAGTGGGTCGGCTTCTCCATCGAGCTGGTCGAGCAGGCGATCGTTCCAGCGCTGAGCAAGAAACTCAATAAGCCGATCAAAGTCGAGAAAAAAGAATCGGCGCCGCCAACGCGCATTCCGCTGCTCACCTCCAATGCCGTCGATTTGATCGCGGAAACCATGACCGATACCCAATCGCGGCGCGACCAAGTCGATTTCAGCGTGACGTTTTTCTCCACCGGCGCGCAATTTCTCGTGCGCAAAGGCAGCCCGATCAAAGGCATCCAGAGCATCGCCGGCAAGCGTATTGCCGCGCAGCAAGGCTCGACCAATGCCAAGATCGTGCGCGAGCGAGCGCCGACAGCGAAACTAGTCGAGTTCCCCGACCAGCCGGCGGCCTTTCAGGCATTGGCTCAGAAGCAAGTCGAAGCCTACACCAACGACGGCATTCAGCTCGCCGGTTTGAAAGCTAAAGCGCCCAAACCCGACGACTGGGCGGTGATCGGTGATTTTTTCACATACGAACCCTACGGCATGGCGATGCGCAAGAACGATTCGGATTTTCGCCAAGCGGTCAACGTCGGACTCATGGACGCGATCTCATCCGGGCTATATTTTCAAATCTACGACAAATGGTTCGGCGCCAAAGCCGAAGTCCCCTACCCGCTCACGCCGGAAAACAAACGCTTCTTGCAACTGCAAGTTGTGCCGAAATAAGTGCTAAGTAATGAGTTCCGAGTGCGGCGATCGGAGCTGAAAGAAGTCCTCGCCCAAATTATTCATGCTCCGAGGAAACGTGACGACACTCGCTTGATCGGGGTGTGACCCTGGAGGGACGAAGGCACCGGCGCGAATGTTTCGTTCTGCGTTCGGCGCTCGGCACACGATGTTTGACCTTTTCACTGCTGATCTCAAAAGCAACTTTCGTCGCCTGCACTTTCAAAGTACGACTGCTTTGCCTTCGTTCCGGAAGGGTTGCACCCCGATCGCAGTTTTACCGCGAATCTTCCGGGCTAGTTTCCGATTCGGTCTCAGGACTCTGCATTCAGGACTACCTTCATGAATTATCAATTCAACTGGAGCGTCCTATGGAGCGGTCAGTCGGGCGGCTGGTTACTTCAGGGAGTTATCACCACTCTGCAAATTTTCGTTTACGGCTTGGCGCTCGCCGTCATTCTTGGCATTCTCTCCGGCGCTTTGCGCACCCTGCCCTTGGCGCCGCTGCGCTGGCTGGCCGCTGGCTATGTCGAGTTTTTTCGCAACGTACCGTTATTGGTGTGGATGTTTTTCTGGTACTTCGGCGTGCCGCCACTGCTACCCGAAGCCATCCAAAACTGGTTATTTGAACATGGCGTAGAGTTCTGGGCCGGAGTTTTCGCTCTGGGCGTGTATCACGGCGCACGCTTCTCCGAAGTCATGCGCGCCGGCATCCAATCAATCCCGAAAACTCAACTCGAGGCCGCCAAGTCCACTGGGCTTACCGTCGCGCAATCCTATCGGCTGATCATCATACCGATCGCACTACGATTGATCATCCCGCCCGCGACCAACGAAACGGTTAATTTGCTGAAGAATTCCTCGGTGGCGCTCACTATCGGCGTCGCCGAGCTGACCTTTCAAACCCGACAGATTGAGACTTACACTGCCAAGGCCTTTGAAGCTTTGGTCGCGGGGACGCTAATCTATTTCATACTTTGCCTAACCATTTCGACGATCCTGTCCTACGTCGAAAAACGCGTGGCGATACCCGGCATGATCGTGCAAGGCCAATCCGGCGAAGGTTGAGATGGATTACCAGGTCATCGTCAATAATTTTGTCTTCTTAATCGTCCAGGGTTTTCTCGGTATCGGCGCTTTCACCGGCGGGACGTTGCGCTTGGCAGTCCCCGCCATCGTGCTTGGGTCAGTTCTCGGCACACTGGTCGGCCTGGCCCGTTTGTCACGCCGCCGCTGGCTCAATTGGCCGGCAAAAGTTTATGTCGAACTATTTCGCGGCGTGCCGCTGGTGATGGTGATTTTTTGGTTCTGGTTTATGATTCCCGCGCTGGTCGGAAAGTCTTTACCGGAATACAGCGTCGCGCTCGCAGCCTTTGTGATTTTCGAAGCCGCCTATTTGGCGGAGATCGTCCGCGCCGGTATTCAGTCGGTGCCGCGCGGCCAAGTCGAAGCCGCCACCGCCACCGGCCTGAGTGACGTCCGATTGATGCGCCACGTGATCTTGCCGCAAGCGCTGCGCAATATGATTCCCGCCCTCGTCACCCAGTTCATCGTCCTAGTCAAAGACACCTCGCTTGCATCAATTATCGGCTATGTCGATCTCACCAAAGCCGCCCAGATCGTCAACAACCGCGAAATCCGTCCCTTCGAGCTCTATCTTTTCATCGCACTCGTCTACTGGCTCTGCAGCTATTCGATGTCGCGCTACGCGCGCCGACTCGAATCGCGCCTGGCCTCACAATAAGCACTAGCCCGCATCTCTATTCACTGACGCCTCCTCCCGATGGGGGCGCCATTTATTTATAGCGGACTCCCACCCGATGCGGTAATATTGCCAGGCTGGCATGTTAATTAGGAGCCAGTTCCGAGATCACAAAATCCCAGTCACGCCCGGCTGGCTGCGCGGGCAAATCTAGCTAGCACAAAGATTCACGCAAATGGCACGACTACGGGAGTTGAATGTGAATTGTCCCGCAACCCAAAAAGCCACGTCAGTGTAAAGAGTCATGAAGAGCTGTTAGCATTGTTCCCAGAGAACGCCATTACACACCACGTCACATGGATTTCACCTAGTTTACCTTGACGACTTCTTTGGCGCTGGAGTATTCCACCTCCAGGGCCGCAAGCACTATGCTCTTCCTCAAAAACACGCCGATCAATCAGATTCTTTCTATGGCTGAGATGATCGTGGCGATCGAAGACACACTCAAAGAGGTCGCCGTCGGGCGCGGCTTTGAGCTGCCGCGGCGGCGCATACACCATCCGAACCGGATGATTCTCGGCATCCTGCCCGGCTCGGTGCACGGCGCCATGGGCGCTTATATCCAGACCGACTTAGACCGCCGCATCCACCACGAAAACATCATGATCTTCAGCGTCGATACGGGCGAGCCCCTGATACTTTTTCAAGACTGTTCGATCAACGAGTGCCGCACCGGCGCCGCCGGCGGCATTGGCGCGAAATATCTCGCCCGCGCCGACGCCAGCCACATCGCGGTTTTGGGCAGTGCGGTGCACGCCGAAGCCCAGCTCAAAGCGGTCGCCGCTGTCAGAAAATTAACGGCAGCCTGGGTTTTCAGCCCGACGCCGGAGCGGCGTGCGGCCTTCGCCGCAAAAATGGCACGGGAAGTTGGCATTCCGGTCCACGCCGCCGAAAGCGCTGACGCAGCGATGGCCGACGCCGATATCCTCATTACGGCAACGAATTCGCGGACGCCCGTCTTTGACGGCGACAGCTTGAAGCAAGGTATGCACATTACGTCGATCGCCAACGGTGATAAGACCCGTACGCGCCAGGAACTTGATGATACGGTCCTGCGCCGGGCCGAGCCAATTTTCGTCACGTCCAAAGAGACGGTATGCGTCAACGAAAGCGATATTTTCCGCGCCGTGCGTGACAAAGTGATCACCTGGGACAAGGTCCACGAAATTTCGAGCTTGCTTCTCGACACAGCCGCCGGGCGCAACGACGATCGGCAAATTACTCTTTTCAAACTTCAGGGCAGCGGCATCATGGATGTCGCCATCGGCTTCGAGGCCTATAAAAGGCTGAAAAGCAGCGGGCTCGCCACGCAACTTTGAACGACGCCTATAACGAGGAACGCACATGGCCCACTATGACATGTTGGTGATCGGCTCCGGCCCCGCGGGCCAGAAGGCGGCGATCCAGGCGGCCAAAGTCGGCAAAAAAGTCGGCGTCATCGAGCGCAAGAAAGTCGTCGGCGGTATCTGCATAAATATCGGCACGATTCCGAGTAAGTCGCTGCGCGAGGCGGTCATGTTTCTCTCAGGATTTCGCCAGCGCGCCCTTTACGGTGCGAGTTATCGGGTTAAAAAAGATATTACCTTCCAGGACCTCGCCCAGCGTTGTGATCACGTGGTCAAAGCCGAGCAAGAAGTCATTCAAAACCAACTGACGAGAAATTCAGTAGACTTTATCGTCGGCGCGGCGTCGTTCCTCGATCCGCACCGGCTATCGATCAAACAAGATTCCGAATCCAACGAGCACACCGCAGACTACATCGTTGTTGCCGTCGGCACCGAGTCGGCGCGTCCGGCGGAAATCCCCTTTGACGAGGAGTCGGTCATCGATAGCGACGGGCTCTTGACGCTGAAACAGTTACCCCGATCGATGACCATCGTCGGCGCGGGAGTCATCGGCTGCGAGTACGCTTGTATCTTGGCAACCTTGGGAATTCCGGTCGTGCTCGTGGAGAAGCGGTCGCGGTTGCTGGAATTCGTCGACAGCGAAATTATCGAAGCGCTGCAATATCAAATGCGCAACATCGGCATCACGCTGCGTTTCAATGAAGAAGTTGTGGGCGTGCAAAAATCCGCCGACAATTCGGTATCGATTCACCTCAAAAGCGGTAAGAAAATCGGCGCGCCATTGTTGGTCTATTCGGTGGGCCGCATCGGTGCCACCGACAGTTTGAATCTGCAAGCCATCGGTATCAAGCCGGACGAGCGTGGGCGGCTGAAAGTTAATGCCAACTTCCAAACCGACAGGGCGCACATTTACGCCGTCGGCGATGTTGTCGGCTTCCCCGCGTTGGCTTCCACTTCAATGCAACAAGGCCGCCACGCCGCCTGTCACGCCTTCGGTTTGAACTGCGAAACCTCGACGCATCTTTTGCCTTACGGCATTTATACTATTCCAGAGATTTCCATGGTCGGGCGCAATGAGGATGAGCTTACCAGCGACGGTGTGCCCTATGAGGTCGGTGTCGCGCGCTACCGCGAAATCGCTCGCGGTCAGATCATCGGCGACACGGTCGGCATGCTCAAACTGCTTTTCCACAGCGAGACCCGCCAGCTCCTCGGCGTCCACGTGATCGGTGAAGGCGCCACCGAACTGGTGCACATAGGCCAAGCGGTCATGGCGCATGGCGGCAAGCTCGACTATTTTATCGACACGGTGTTCAATTATCCCACCCTAGCGGAATGCTATAAAGTCGCCGCCCTCGCCGCATTGAATAAGTTCTCCAGCCAGAGCGCATCAGCCTGCGCCGTGGCCTAAGACGGCCTTCTGGGAGCGCGCTAATACGTACCAGAAAGCCGGCGCAGCGCGGGACGCGATCGCATCGGGTCGTTTTAGCGCGTTTTCCGCAGTGAAGTAATTGGGTGCGCCGAGCGTGGCGCTTCAATTTCTACTGCGCAATCCGGGTTTGGTTGTGGGTGGAAACTTTCTCCGGCCGGATTTTGTAAATCACTCGCGCTTCTCCCGGTCGGTGGATGGGATACTTTTCTTGCCCCAAGTATCTTTTCGCCAGCTTATCGATATGCTCATCAGCGCCTTTCTGAGTGACTTCCACCACCTCGCCCAAAATCGAAAGATAGCGATAGGGATTGTCGGGGTCGAGAATCGACACGGCGACACGACCGTCACGTCGCAAATTCTTATCTTTGACCCGGCCGGTGGCCGAATTGACGAGAATATATGCGCCGTCAAAGTCGATCCACACCGGCGTAACCTGCGGCCGGCCGTCGCTCATGTTGGTCGCCAAATGAGCAAAGGATTTCTTGGCAAACAAGTCTCTAAAACTTTCCGGGATTTCCGCCGTAAAATTCCTCCTTGGTAGAATCGTATCTACCTCAACAAAAATAATTCGGCAGGTCGCCGATGCGCTCGATCAAAACATCGGGTTGAGCCGCCAGCAAATCGTTCTTGTTACCGAGACCGTAGGTCACGCCGCAGGTCGCCACGCCGGCGCGCTTGCCGGCTTGGATATCGGTATCACCATCGCCGATCATCAAGGCGCTCGCCGGGGAAATTTGAAATTGCTCCAGCGCCAAATGTAACAACGCCGGGTGCGGCTTCTTCTCAGCCGCGCTATCGCCGCCGAAAATCGCATCGAACTCGCCAGCGACACCAAGCCCGCGCAGCACCGCCAGCGTCAACCGATGAATCTTGTTGCTCACCACCAACCGGCGCTTGCCGCGAAAATAGCTCAACACTTCACGCACTCCCGGATAAAGCACCGTGCGGTCGAGCAGATGCGCTTCGTAGTGGGTGAGAAAGACCCGCATCGCCTCATCGAAATGACCCGCTGTTTGTTCGGGCAACGACTGCTTAAGCAGATGTTCGACGCCACGGCCAACGTTCGAGTAAACCGACTGTTCCGGTAACCCGGACAATTGAAAATGCGCCCGCGTGAAGTTCACCGAATCTGCCAGATCGTGGCCGGTATCGGCCAACGTCCCATCGAGGTCGAACATGACTAAATCAACGGATTTTTTCATCAGCGCCGATTGAAGTTTAATTTGGCCGCGATGTCAACGCGCCAGGCTTTGTCTCGAGCCGCCGGTTGTTATACGGTTAACTCGGTTCGCCACAGGGTCAGTTCTGGAGGTCCGGAATGAAAGACATTGCGCGTCTAATTACCGTGTGGAGCGTCGTTGCGGCAATCCAAAATGTCGCCCAACCTAGCCTTGCCGCGGACAAGCTCAACACCGCCTACATTTCCACCACACCGGGGTCGTCCACCGTCCTTCAGGTCGCCAAAGATACGCGTATCTTCGAAAAGCACGGCATCGACGCCACCGTTATTTTCATCTCCGGCAGCGTACGCGGCATTCAGTCAATTCTCGCGGCAGAAATTCCCATCGGCGAAGGCGGCGGCCCCGGTCTCGCGAGCGCGCGGCTTGCCGGCGGCGACGTCATCGCCATCGCCGGCAACGTCAATGTGTTACCCTATTATCTCGTCGCGCATCCGAGCATCAAAAAGCCCGAGGAGCTTAAAGGCAAAATCGGCGGCAATCATATCGCCGGCACGACGGCAGAATTTGCCCTTAAAGTCGGCCTGAAGAAAATCGGCATCGACCCGCTGAAGGACGTCAATTTGCGCGTCATCGGCGGCTCCCTCGAGCGCATGGTGGCGTTGCAAAAAGGCATCGTACAATTCACTGTAGTGACCGAAGCCGGAAAATCTCAGGCGGAGAAGCTCGGCTATCCCACCGTCGTCGATATGGTCGCACTGCAAATCCCGTTTCCGCAAAACGGTGTTTACACCTCGACCAAGTTGATCCGAGAGAATCCAGACCTGGTACGCCGCTACCTACGCGCCTACACCGAGGCGATCTATTTTTATAAAACCCACAAAGAAGACGTATTTAAGATCATGAGAAAATATTCCCGCGTGGATGATCGCAAGTTTCTCGAAGAGGCCTGGGACTGGCACGCCAAGTTTATGCCCGACGCGCCCTACGCGCCAATCGACGGCTATCAGCTTGTGCTGCAAGATCTGGCGGAGAAAAATCCCAAAGCAGCGCAAGCCAATGTCAAAGACTACATCGACTCGCGGTTTGTCAAAGAACTCGAAGATTCGGGGTTTATTAAAAATTTGTACCGAAAGTGAAGCAGCCGCGATTAAATCCTGTTCAAAAGTTCAAGGTTTGATCGGAAGTGGTCTAGCATTGAACCTTGAACGCTTGAACTCTCGAACAGTTTTAAGAAAATTAGAGCCTCTCTCTCGACGCTTGCAGCACCTGATGCATGGGCTCGACGTCAATGACCAGACAAGATAGTTGCAATTTATCTTGGCGTAAATTTTCCGGCACTTGCCCCATCACCTCGTCTTCGAGCACATGATAGACGGGGATCTTGAGCGCCACGCCGGCGAGCGGACCCGCATAACTGGGATCGCCCTGGGTAACCGTCTCAGCGAACACTTCGACGCCATTGGCCTCGCCATTGCCCAACACCACCGTTAAATTTTCCGGACCATACTGGTCCGCCAGGCGCTTGATGACTCCTTGGTTTTCGAAGTTCATCGCGCCCGCGGCGGTTCAAACAAAGCACTCGGTGGCCTGGAAGATAACTTCGTAGCCCGCGCCTTGGAGACACTCGGCGATCACCGGACCCGGCACGCCGTCCCGTTCGCCGATGGCGATAACTTTTTTACCTTTTTGCATTCGACCTCCACTAATCTTCGTTCCGATCGACCAGAAACGAGCAACCGTCCGACAACTGCGTCATCCGGCCAAGAAACAAGCTACCCTTCGCCATGAGCAACGCATTGCGAATCGCGCCGCTCTCGAGCGCCGCCTTTGCGTGACCCAAATAAACGATCGCCGAGGGAATATGTCCCTGCGTCGGCGCATAGCCTAACATGCCGCGGGCCCGGACGAAATCTTCCATCTGGTTCTTCTGAATCTGCCCGCGCATCACAGCCAAAGCGGCGAGGGTCAAGTAATTCGTCCGCGGCACGTCGCCGCTACCGGACGGAACGGTGATCTCGGGATTGTGCAGTTCGACCCCATAACGGTCAACATCGGTTAATTTCATGCCGAGCTTTGCCAACGGCTTCTCGGCAAGTTCCTCAGCCATCGCCTGGGGCGAGCCGCCGGCGCGCACCGGATGAAACGCCGCGGAATCGAGCCGGATCGAAACCTGTCCCGGTTTCGCCGCGCTGAGGATAACCGCGAAGCTGCCGAGCACATCTTCAAGCACCGGCATGTTTTTCTTCAAGTGCGATTCGAACTTCATGCCGAGTTTGGCCAACGACCCGCCGGCGACCACGGCGACTTTTTTCGCGACGCCGGATTGAATCAAGCTCGCGCCTTGCACTATGGCGTACATCGGCCCGGCGCAAAATGCTTTGACGTCACACCCCGACGCATTGCCGCAACCGACGTCTTCGGCAATCGCCTTCGCCAGATTGCCGCCGCCGCGATTATAACGATCGCCCACCGCTTCTTCCGAGCAGCTGATGACGAAGTCGACCTCTTCCGGTTTGAGGTTAAGCGAATTGAGTAACAGGCGCAGCGAATGCGCCGCCGAAACTTTCCCAGCGAGATTTTCCAGCAAGACTTCGGCAGCAAGACTAGCGTCTTCCTCGTGCGCCGATTCAAAAGCGCCGACCAACTGAGCGCCGGAATAGAGCGGCAGCGCGCCTTTATCGCAGAGATTTTGGATTTCGCTCAGCGGCTTTAATCGCGGCGCGCGGCCGATCGAATGTGCTGCCGCATGCGCTTGAAACCATTCTTCTTCGAAGCTAACGAGATTGAACTGATCCGCGCCGGCGAGCAAAGCATAAAACTTGTTCTGATCGACGAGATCGCCGAAGCGCCCCTGCGCCGTCGCACCTTCAATTAATTTTTCGTACCAAGGCTGCGGCAAATCGCGTAGCTTCTCCGGCGCAATGTTGCCGATATAAACCTGATGCGGCGCGTACGCCGTCGCCGCAGGAAAGTCGCGCAGCCGTTGCGCCAACTGCGCCGACAGCGCCGGCTGCGCTCGCAACTCGCGCAAAGGTTTCGAGCCAAACCGCACCAAGTCCGGCACATGCGTCAATGAATATGAAACGCCTTCGATCCCAATCCGACTGGTATTATTTGAATCCAACATCTCGAATTTTCCATCTATGATGTACTCCGAGATCTGGCTCTCCCTCAGTCCAAATCTTCGTTCTGTCTTTTTAATTTTTACCTTTGCCTTACCGTATGACTCTATCCGCCCGCGCCAGCACATTCGGCGGGAACCGTCAAGCCGATCTGCTTAGCTGCCTTGAGATTGACGATGAACTCAAACTTCGTCGGCTGCTCGACGGGAATGTCGGCGGGCTTGGTGCCTTTCAAGATCTTGTCGACAAAGTCAGCGGCGCGCCGGCATAAGTCCGTATAGTTCGGCGCGTAGCTCATCAAGCCGCCGGCCTCAACAAACTCACTGTCTGGGTACATCGCCGGCAACCGGTTCTTTGCCGCGAAGTCCAACACTTGGCGTTGCTGAGTAATTATAAGTCCATCTTGGTCGTAATGAGCGCCTGGGCGCCGTCCCTTTTCGCTCGGGCAAATGCGCCTCAAAATCGTCAAGGCTTCGCACCTCAAGCGATAGAAGTTTGAGTCCCAACGCCTTGGCCGCAGCTTCCATGTCTGTGAGAGCCAGGTTTCCCCTCGAACCACTCGATTGCCAGAGGAAGGCAACCCGGGCAACCTTAGGGAAGGCTTCCTTGAGCAGTTCCAACCGTTTGCCATCTAGATCTGGCGCCATGTTGGCAAGTCCGGTGATATTCCCGCCTGGTCGCGCCAGGCTGGAAACGAGCCCACTTCCTACTGGATCGGTAGCACCGGCGAATACGATGGGAATTGTCGCGGCTCGCCTTCTTAGCAGCTAAAATAGCCGGGCCAGGCGGTGACGATAACGTCAACTTTGAGACGGACCAGTTCGGCTGCAAGGTCAGGCAGCCGTTCGAGTTTCCCTTCTGCATATCGGTACTCAATGACAATGTTTTTTCCTTCGACATAGCCAAGCTCGCGCAGCCGTTGGCGAAATGTTTCGACCCAGGCCGAAAAGACGGACGCGGAAGCCCCGATCAGTATTCCTATCCGGGGAATTCTCGCCGGCTGCTGCGCCGCTGCGGGAAGCTAAGCGCTAAGAGCAAAACGCCAAGCGTAAGACGCACGATGTTCTTTCTCACATGGTTGCTCCCGGTTCTCATCCTTTGCTCTTCGCCCTTGCGCGTTGCGATTATTTATCGAATCACTCTATCCGCCCGTACCAGCACATTCGGCGGGAATCGTCACGCCGATCTGCTTTGCGGCCTTGAGATTGACGATAAACTCAAACTTCATCGGCTGCTCGACGGGAATGTCGGCGGGCTTGGCGCCTTTCAAGATCTTGTCGACAAAGTCAGCGGCGCGCCGCCATAAGTCCGTATTGTTTGGCCGCGTAGCTCATCAAGCCGCCGGCCTCAACAAACTCACTGTAGTGGTACATCGCCGGCAACCGGTTCTTTGCCGCGAAGTCCAACACTTGGCGTTGCTGAGTATTGATAAGTCCACTTGGGGTCGTAATGAGCGCCTGGGCGCCTTCCTTTTTCGCTCGTGCGAATGCGCCCTCAAAATCGTCAAGGCTTCGCACCTCAAGCGATAGAAGTTTGAGTCCCAACGCCTTGGCCGCAGCCTCCATGTCTGTGAGAGCGCAGGTTTCCCCTCGAACCACTCGATTGCCAGAGGAAGGCCACCCGGGCAACCTTAGGGAAGGCTTCCTTGAGCAGTTCCAACCGTTTGCCATCTAGATCTGGCGCCATGAGGCTAAGTCCGGTGATATTCCCGCCTGGTCGCGCCAGGCTGGAGACAAGCCCAGTTCCTACTGGATCGCTAGCACCGGCGAATACGATGGGAATTGTCGCGCTCGCCTTCTTGGCAGCTAAAGTAGCCCGGGGCCGGCGGTGACGATGACGTCAACTTTGAGCCGGACCAGTTCGGCTGCAAGGTCAGGCAGCCGTTCGAGTTTCCCTTCTGCATATCGGTACTCAATGACAATGTTTTTTCCTTCGACATAGCCAAGCTCGCGCAGCCGTTGGCGAAATGCTTCGACCCGGGCCGAAAAGAAGGACGCGGAGACCGGGATCAGAATTCCTATCCGGGAATTCTCGCCGGCTGCTGCGCCTCGGATGGAAAGTGAAGAACCAAGAGTATGGCGCACACAGCGAGGCGAGTGAGATTTTTATTCATGGATCTTCTTCCGTAACGTTGCCTATTGCCTAATCGCTGTTGCCTGCATCCTTATTCCGTAAAGGCGTGATGTTTCAAGAACACCTCGGCATCGCCCGCGCGCGAAGAAAACCAATCTTACTTCCTCGATCGACTTATCGGCGCGCAAAAATTTCTCAATCGCTTGCGACGACACCTTGGCCGCTTCGGCCAGCGGGTAACCGTACACGCCGGTGGAGATCGCCGGGAAAGCGATTGACTTGAGCCCATGCTCGACAGCCAGGCTCAACGAATTCAGATAACAGCTTGCCCAAAAGCTCCGCTTTGTCCGCGCCGCCGCGACCGTATACCGGTCCGACGGTGTGAATGACATGCTTCGCTGGCAATTTACCTCCTGTGGTGATCACCGCTTGGCCCGTCGGTAATCCGTCGGGATACCGTGTGCGGCGAATGTCTTTGCATGCCGCCAATATTTCCGGTCCGCCAGCGCGATGAATCGCGCCGTCTACACCGCCACCGCCCATCAGCGTGCCGTTCGCGGCGTTGACGATGGCGTCGACGCCTTCCTTGGTGATATCGCCGATCGTCACTGAGACTCGGCCCGACAGAAAATTTCGTAACGGCTCCACGACACCTCCGATTGGGATTCTCGCTCGCTTCGATAAGCCCAAGAGTAGTGCATGAAATTTCAACTCACAAGCATGCGGCTTGACTCCCACGCATCAATCGAGCCAAAGTACCGAACAGCTCGATTTCTACAGCGCGAGGCTTTTCGATGATCGTCAACTGTGTCGCTTACCAGAACGGCCGCAGGCTCACCAACATACCGGTGAGCGAAATTCATTCTTACATCTCCCACAAAGATTGCTTCGTCTGGGTTGCGCTCAATGATCCGACGCCGGACGAGCTTCAGACGATGCAAAACGAATTCGATCTCCATGATCTTGCAGTCGAGGACGCTCAACACGGCCACCAGCGTCCCAAGATCGAAGAATACGACGGCTCGTTGTTCGTCGTGCTGCAGATGATCGAACGCGCCGGCGACGAACTGACCGTCGGCGAGGTCGGCATCTTTGTCGGCGCCAACTATGTGCTTTCCGTGCGCTCCGGCGCTAAGCGCGGCTTCACCGACGTGCGCGTCCGTTGCGAACGTGAGCCCGAACTCTTAAGCCACGGTTCCGGATACGTGCTTTACGCGCTCATGGACGCCGTCGTCGACCGCTATTTTCCCATTCTCGACGAGCTCGAAACCGAAATTGAAAACATCGAAGAGCGCATGTTTGCCAACCAGACCGCGCGCGCCAATATCGAAGCGCTTTACGATTTGAAACGAAAGCTGATGATCCTCAAACACGCCACCGAGCCGTTGTTGGAGGCGAGCAGCAAACTCTTCGGCGGCCGGGTGCCCCAGCTATGCGCCGGACTGCAAGATTATTTCCGCGATATCTACGATCATTTGTTGCGTCTGAATCAATCCGTCGATAGTTTGCGCGACATGATCACCACCGCCATTTCGGTGGCGATCTCACTCATCACGATTCAAGAAAATGAAGTTACCAAGCGGCTCGCCGGCTACGCCGCCCTGGTCGCGGTGCCGACTTTGATCGCGGGCATCTATGGCATGAACTTCGACCATATGCCGGAACTGAACTCGCCGCTGGGTTATCCTCTCACTCTGCGTGGCAATGGTCGCCATCGATGGCTATCTGTTTTTTCGCTTTCGCAAGGCGAAGTGGCTCTAGCGATCTGATGTCGAAGTGGGGCTGGTTAAGCGGCGCGGTCGGTGTGCGCGGCATTGCGATCATCGAAGCCGTCAAAGGTCTTTTGGTTTTACTGGTCGGATTTGGCTTGTTATCCTTAGTTCATCACGACATTGAAAAATTCGCCGCAGCGCTGGTTCGCCACAGCCATCTAAATCCCGCCAGCCATTATCCGCACATTTTTATTGAAGCCGCGGCAAAGGCGACCGATGCGCGCTTGTGGTTGCTGGCCATTGCCGCGTTCATTTACGCAGCTGCACGACTTATCGAAGCTTACGGGTTATGGTATCGACACCGCTGGGCTGAGGTTTTTGCCCTAGTGACCGGCGCGTTATATATCCCGGTGGAGATTTATGAATTGATCGAGCGTGTCACTGCGGTCAAAATCGTCGTCATTTTAGTGAACTGTCATAATCGTCGCGATCTTAGGTCACGGGTGGTGGCACCCCAAACAGCGAAACTTTTAATTATTCACCGGTGCGTCACGTGACCCCAAGAGGCTCCGATCGCGCACATCATCGCATACCGAGTGAGGGACTTTTGGATATGTTGACACGAGCCGAAACGACAGCCGAGCCTCAAGACGCTGAACCACGCTGGCCCGCGTTCGTCGCCGTACTGGCGGTCGGCGGTCTCTACGCGGCACTGCCCAATGTCTTGACCATGGGCCCGCGTTGGCTCTTTCCATTGGTCGTCTTAGTGCTGCTGATTCCCACCGTAGTATCCCATCATACCGGCAGACATCGGCTCAGTACTCTGCTAGGGTTCGTCGTCGATGCGGTGCTCACCGCCGGACTGATCATTTCCGTCGCTTTCCTGATCGCCGCTCTGCCGGCGCACAAAGAAACGCCCCTGGATCTTTTGTTTTCGGCGGCATCGTTGTGGCTTACCAATATTCTAGTTTTCGCTTTGTGGTACTGGCGTCTCGACGCCGGCGGCCCGCACAAACGAGACGAACGGCCGGGTCATACCGAAGGGGCATTCCTCTTTCCCCAGATGACCATGAGCAAGGATGCGTTGAGACAAACCGGCCAACGGCTGTGGTCGCCCAATTTCATTGATTACTTGTTTTTGGCTTTTAACACCAGCACGGCATTTTCACCCACCGACGTGCCCGTGTTGGCGCGGTGGGCAAAAGTATTGATGATGATGCAGTCTCTACTTTCGCTGCTAATTATTGCCCTGTTAGCGGCGCGCGCCGTCAACATCCTGTGACCACGGCCGCATGACGGACGGCAGCCCAACCTGCAAAAAATTGATTCAAATGGCTCTAGCCGAGCGGCGCGAGATTTTTCAACGCCGGCAGCAGCTCATCGTAGGTATGAATCAAGGCTGTCGGCTGCGCCGCTCGCAGCGTGGCTTCATCGTTGTAGGAATGCTCCGTCGATAACGCGATCGGCAATACTTCGAGAAAAGTCTCGCCGACTTTGCAGCCGTGGGCGTTATTGCCGGCTTTGATATAACTCGCCGTGCCGCTCAACAGAACGATGCGCATGTGTTTGGCGGCGTGCTTGCGGTAAATATGATACAGTCCTTGTTCCTTGGCGTAGTAAGTTTCCTCTCGGTCGACGATCTCCTCGAAATAATCGCCAATACCAACTTTTTGCATCGCCTGATGCTTGTAGCGCCGCCCGCCGGTAGTCATCAGGACGTTGCGCATGCCGGCGGCCTTAGTCTCCTGCAAAGACTGCTCGATCCCGGAAATGAAATCCGGCGGGTTCACATCATAGCCATGCTTGCGCGCAATCTCCAAGCCGATACGACGAATCTCGACTCGCTTGGCTTCATTGAAAGCGAGATTGTGATCCTTGGCATGCTCGGCGGCGAAGATAAGCGGAATCAGGAATAAATCGAAAGGCCCGTCGGCGATCTTGCGCAGTTGTTCGAAGCTCAGCGGCGCCAAGTCGTAGCGCGGCAAGATTTCATTGGCAATCACGTGAACCCGCTGAATGTCGGTCTCCACCGTGTCGGACATGGTTCGGACGAGGAACGTTTCTGCTGCCATGGCGCGGTCCTCCATCATCGGCATACTATTGAACCCAAAGTTCAGTGGCAAGGGTCATCTTATTCCAAATTTCAGATTACAAATTCCAAGATGGTCGAAACGCTCGGTGATCTGGAATATGTAATTTGGAATCTGGAATGCTTAGTCCCCGCCTACGCGAGGATTAACTTCGAAGGGCAATTTATGTTTGCGTGCTGAATTGCACGCCTTGCAGCTCGGCACAAGATTCCCTTTAGTCGACTTGCCACCGCGGATGACCGGCACCAGATGATCCATCGTCAATTCCGTCGGCGCAAACTTGCCGCCGCAATGATGGCAATTCCCCGCCGCGCGCTTGCGCTTCCACCACTGGCTAGCGCGCAGTTCGCGCGCCTTGTGGCGTTCGCGGCGAATCTGTTCATCGGGAACTTCGACCAAAAACGGCAACGGTTCCATCGCTCAATCTCTTTTCTCTGTCTCCTTCGGCCTTAATGACTTGTACCAGCGTTTGAGATTCTTCAGATAGGCGCCGAATCCGAGCGCGACGACAAGATACAATGCGCTGCGCCAAGCCGCCCAACCATCGCCATTGTTTGAATAATTGCGGAACTCCCACCATGCGAAAAAGACAAAGAAGACGAGCGCGCTGGTGATCAGTATTTTGTGCGCCGTGAGAAGTTTCATCGCTTGAGAGCAATCAATCACAGCACACCCGGCAAGCGCAAGTCGATCGAATAGCCTAACGTTGCGAGTCGATTACTTCTTGTTGTAGGATTGGCAAAATCTTGTTGGGAGAATCTAGCCATGAACAAAGTAACGGTCAGCACCGACAACGCACCGAAAGCCATCGGTCCTTACGAACAAGGGATTAAGGTCGGTGATTTCGTCTACGCCTCTGGACAAATTCCTCTCGATCCCAAAACGGGCAACCTCATCACCGGCGGCATCACTGAACAAACTCGCCAAGTAATGGAAAACCTACGCGCGATCTTAGAAGCCGGCGGTTCGTCGCTTGACCGCGTCGTCAAAGCCACGGTGTTTTTGAAAAACATCGCCGACTTCGCGGCGATGAACGCGGTCTACGCCGAGTACTTGGGACACGCGAAACCGGCGCGCTCGACGGTTGCCGTCGCCGATCTGCCGCGCGGCGCGCTGGTGGAGATCGATTTTATCGCTACGGTCTAATCGGCGACTAGGTTCGCCTATTACCGCTTGTTGAATGGTTTCAGCCGTCCGAATCTTTCCTCCCTTTGAAAAAGGGAGGTTAGGAGGGATTTTTCTGTCGACGCGAAGCCAAATCCCCCTTTCATCCCCCTTTTCAAAGGGGGATTCGATCCGCTTCACAGCCAGAAGTTCAAAACACATTCTTTTGATGCCCAGTCAAACACCGATCACTAGCCGCAACAAACTTTGCAGTATCACCTTGGCGACGGCGCTGAGGCTTTTTTCAACCACGTCCTCCGGCTGCGCCTCGCCGCGCGGATAGGCAAAGATGCCTTGGGTGCCGGTGACAATCCAAGATTTCGGATTCTGGTAAACACTCGGTATTTTTCTGATCAGCGCCTGGGGGCCCAATTTTTTGCTGCGCGTTTGTTTCTGATATTCTTTGTAACGGCGAAACTGGCCCCGGTTGAGCCATATTCCGTCGCAGCGGTGGCAGCGTAGCAGTTGAATTTCCTTGGGCAGAATCGGTTCGGCGAAGAAATGAAGTTCCGCCGTGCAGCGCGGGCAATAGATCGGTTTCTGCGTGAGCTTCGTCGGGTCTGTGAGCAGCGCTTTGTTTAACGGATCGATGCTCTCCGCCGTATCGGCGTCCACGGGGAAGAGCTCCCACTTGTCGCACCAGATGCCGCCGCATTGGCCGCACTGATCGAGAATGATCAACTGGCCGGGATTGGCCTGCACCGTGACTTGATTCATCTCACGGTTACAGTGCGGGCAAGGGATCAAGTGCGATATTCCTATGCCGGCAAACGTTGCACGGCGCGATACGGAACGCCGGCCATTTGATAGAGCAGCTGAATTCTTTTTTCGATCGGCGGATGAGTCGCCAACAGATCGGCGAGTTTGCCGTCGCGCTCGTCGACACGGCGGCGCAGCGGGTTGGCGATAAAGAGATGCGCCGTGCCGCGGGTCGCTTTATGAAACGGCATACCGGCATTGCGAATTTTCTCCAACGCCTGCGCCAAGCCGAGCGGATTGCGGCTAAACTCCACGGCGGTAGCGTCGGCCAAATACTCGCGCTGACGCGACACCGCCATAGCCATCAGCCGCGAAATCAACGGCGAGAGCGCCACCAGTAAGAGCGCCGGAATCGCGATCAGCGCGCTGCCGCGGCCGGCGCGACGCGTGTGGCGCGAGCTGAATGCCGAGCGTTGCGCCCAATCGGCGAGCAGCGCGATACCGCCCAAGAGCACGCTCACCAACACCATCACCATCGTGTCATGATTGCGAATATGCGCCATCTCGTGCGCCACCACGCCTTGAGTTTCGTCGCGATCGAGCAAGGCGAGCAGCCCGGTGGTCACACAGATCGCCGCGGATTGTTCATCTTGCCCGGTAGCGAACGCATTGGGCGCAGGATCGTAAGTGACGAACACCTTCGGCATCGGGCAGCCCGACGCCAGCGCCATCTCGGTCACCACGTTGCGCAGCTCGCGGTGCTCGGGAATTTTGCCGTCCAACGGTTCGGCGCCCACCGACGCGAGCACCCAATCGGCACCGTAATAAAATCCCGTGAGCGTCATGACCGTGGAAAATCCCAGCGCCGACAAGGTCGCCAGCGGAATCGGCGCCGAGGTCGGCGAAAATGAATCCAGATAGGCGTAATCGACCGCCAGCCCGACGACGATAAAAAACAGGATGAAGCAAAAGATGATCAGCGCGCTGATCCAACTATTGCGGTTCTGGCGCGCAACGAAATCTTGGGGCGAGGCGATCTCCAGAGGGAAAAACCTCGGTTAAGAACGCAGCGTGAGATTCACCTTGGGCAGCGCCATTTCGGATTCCGGCACGGTAAACAACTCGCTCGCCTGGAAGTGGAAAAAGCCCGCGATCATATTCGACGGAAAGACTTGCTGCCGGGTGTTATATTGCGTCACCAGATCGTTGTAGTACTGGCGCGCGAAGGCGATGCGGCTTTCGGTGCCGGTCAGCTCCTCTTGCAAGTTCAAGACATTTTGATTGGATTTGAGATCGGGATAGTTCTCCATCAACGCGAACACCTGGCCCAAAGATTGGGTCAGCGCGGCCTGAGCATTGGCCGAATCTTTCACGCCCTTGGACCCCATGGCCTGGCTGCGCGCGTCGATCACTTTTTGCAGTGTGTCCTGCTCGAACTGCATGTAGCCTTTGACCGTCTCGATCAGATTGGGAATCAAATCGTAGCGCCGCTTGAGCTGCACGTCGATCTGGCGCCAGGCATTATCGATGCGCAAGCGCAACGACGTCAGCGTGTTGTAGGTCGAGATGACCCAAATACCGACGATGAAGACGATGCCCCAGATGACGTAAATCATAAAGCCCTTACTCCGCCCGCGGTGTCACGAAACAAGATCGCTTTGCTCGCGTCACGCACCCGCGCCACGCCGGTCATGACCAACACGCGCTGCGTTTCTTCAGCGAGAATATTGAACACTCGCTCCACGCCCGGCGCGCCGAAAGCGCCGACGCCCCAAGCAACCGGCCGGCCAATGAGAACTGCTTTCGCGCCCAACGCCAACGCCTTTACGATATCGCCACCGCTGCGCACTCCGCTGTCGAGCAGCACCGGCACTTGGCTGCCGACGGCTTCGACGACCTCTGGCAGCGCCTCCAAAGCCGAGCGATTGAAATCGAGAATGCGCCCGCCGTGATTGGAAACGATCACCGCGTCGGCACCCGAGTTCACCGCCGCGTGGGCATCCTCCTCACCCATGATACCTTTGACGACCACCGGCAGTTTCACCATCTGTTTCATCCACTCAATATCTTTGGGCGTCGACTTGTGGCCCTTGCGCGGCTTGCCGTCTTTGGTCGAGAGCGGCACTTCGTCGCCGATCTTCACCGGTTTTACCGTATCCATGGTGATACCGACGGCCGCAAAGCCCAAATCCTCAGCGCTCTTGGCGTAGGCTTCGACTTCCTCTCTGCCGCGGTTCATATAGGCCATGAACACCAGCGGCGACTTCGCCGCGGCGCGCCAACCCTTGGGATCGAACTTCGCCGCCTGGCTGGTAAGCATCATGGCGCCGACCCGCTCGGTTCCCTCGGCGACTTCACGCTCAGCCTCCTTGCTGATTAAGCAAAAACTTCCCACCGGCGCCGTGATTGCCGGCGTCGGCAGCGTGTGGCCAAACAGTTCGACGGAAATATCGGGATCGTTTACGTCGTGAAATATTTTCTGGCGAAACAAATACTGTTGAAACGCGCGCGGATTGCGGCGAAACGTCGCCTTGGTCTCCGCCGCGCCGTTAAAATGCTCCCAAGCCTCCGCCGGCGCCTTGCGGCGCATGATCCCGCGCAAATCGCGCAACCCCATTTGCTCCAGTGGTTTTTCCATCATAAATATCTCAATTCTCTGTTATGCTAATACCTCGACTGATTGCGACTCTCGCCCTCTGGACGAGGGAGAGTTGGGACGGCGCACAACTCGCAAAACCGCTTCAATTCGCTGCCGCAATTTCCCAGCAATTGGTCCCTGGATCGCGAAAACAAAACGCCGCAGAATCGTCCGCTTCTTTAAGCTCAAACAATTCACTCACACCCAAAGTCTTTCCCGATTGGGAGAATTCTCGATAAGCGTCTTTCACTGCGTCCTTCGATGCCACCGTCAATGTGTTGCGAAAGTTTACCGAGAACACCGGGGCGTTTTCGCGCAGCGCGCAAACGACGAACGTCTTGGTGCCGGGATGCTTGATGTAGATAACATTTTCGTTAAAGCGATGGACATCCAAGTTCAGCACTTTCGTGTAAAAATTCTTGCTCGCCTCTAAATCGCTCGAAACCAAAGTCCCGTGGGTAAATCCCTGCGGCACATAGCCGCGTCCGGGGAAGCGCGCTTCGGGTAACAACTCATTCCAATGCGCAGTCTTCACCGCGCCGAAGCGCTCCGCCGTCGCCTGCTTGCGGTTAAATGCTTCATAGCACTCGATCTCCCAGCCGTTTGTGCCGGGTTCGACGAAGTAGCAAGAGTACGAGCCGTGGCTCCAGGTCGGTTTGCCGATGGCGCCGAGCTTGTACTGTGACTTGTGCGCGACCAAATAGTCGTAAGCGCGGTCAACTTCCTCGGGACTCACCACCCGCACGCCCCAGTGATTGTGCATCGGTTTGGCCGGCGCGTCCGATCCCGCTTCGTGCAACACCAACAGCCAATGAGTGTTAGGATGCTTCAGCGTCGCTTCGCCGGATTTCTCAGAAATTTTTTCGAACGCCAAAAGTTCAGTCATCACCGCCAACGATTCCCGCAAATCGCGGCACTCCATATGCGTCGCCGCCAACCCAGTCGTAGTGATCATCGTCGTCTCCAGAAATTCGAGATGCTCGCTGCTTTGAAACTCAACCGCTTCGGGAAAATTTACAGCCCTAGCGCCGGGGTGTCAAACTGATGAAACAATCTTGACACTCACGGGCCTTTTTCCTACATTCGCCCAGCTCTCGAACGAAAGGGCGCATGCTCTCCATGCAGAAGCGAAGCGTTTATTTCCACTCGATCTTGTTAAGCTTGATCTTGGTCTCGCCTGATTTAACGCGCGCGCAGGAATCTTTCTACAAAGGCAAAACGCTGCGTATCATCGTCGGCACCTCAGCCGGCGGCGGTTTCGACACTTACACGCGTACGATTGGACGCCATCTTGGCCGGCATATTCCCGGTCAACCGGCGATCGTCGTCGACAACATGCCCGGCGCCGGCCATTTGATCGGCGCCAACCATATGTACAAAGTGGCCAAGCCAGATGGTTTGACCCTTGGCCACTTCCACGGCGGCTGGTTTCTCTATCAACTGTTCAAACGGCCGGGCATCGAGTTCGACGCGCTCAAATTCGAATTCATCGGCTCGCCGATCAAAGAAAGCCGCGTCTGCGCCTTTACCAAAGCGAGCGGCATCACCAGTGTGGAAAGATGGCTGGCCGCGAAGACGCCGGTAAAAATCGGCGGCATCGGTGGCGGTGCTCCCGATGACATGGCGCGCATGCTCGCCACTACCACGGCGCTGCCGATCCAACTGGTGAGCGGTTACAAGGGCACATCGGAGATTCGCCTGGCGGCGGAAAGCGGCGAGCTCGCCGGCGGCTGCTGGACGTGGGATTCGATTCGCTCGACGTGGAGCAAAGCGATTCAATCTGGCGAAGCCATCGTCGTGCTCCAAGCGCTGTCGAAACCCCATCCCGACCTAGCCAACGTCCCGCTCGCGCAAAGCCTGGCCAAGACCGAGGAAGCGCGCCAGCTGCTCAAAGCCGGCGTCCAAGATCCCGCCGATTTTTATCGTCCCTACGTTGCCCCGCCGGGCACGCCCAAAGCACGCGTGGATATCTTGCGCCAAGCATTCGACGCGACGATGAAGGACGCGGAATTCCTCGCCGACGCCAAGAAAGCCAACCTCGACATCGAACCGATCACCGGCCAGGAAATGGCAAAGCTCGTCGCCGGAATTTTTAAGCTCGACCCGACACTGGCGACAAAACTCAAGAGTATTTTGAATCCAAGTTAGCTTTTTTTATCGTCAACACACCTAGGAAAGGTCTGCGCCATGAGGAATATTGTGATCTGCGCCGTCATGCTATGGCTGAATTTCGTGCCTGGCGTTGAGAAACACGCCTTCGCCCAGGCGAAATTCTACGAAGGTAAAACCATCCGTTTCATCGTCGGTTTTACTCCAGGCGGCGGCTACGACGCTTACACGCGAACTCTAAGTCGGCACATGGGAAAACACATTCCCGGCAATCCCGTACTCGCCGTTGAGAACATGCCGGGCGCGGGAAGCATGATTTCCGCCAACCACACTTACAAAGTCGCCCGGCCCGACGGTCTCACTGTCGGCCATTTCATCGGCGGCTTGTTCTTGCAACAACTGCTCGGCAAACCCGGCATCGAGTTCGACGCCAATCGATTTCAATTCGTCGGCGTGCCGGCTCAGGATAATTTCATCCTCGGCCTGCACAAATCCACCGGCATCAACGATCTCGACTCCTGGCTCGCCTCAAAGCAAACGATCAAGTTCGGCGGCGTCGCCTCGGGTTCCGGTTCGGACGATTTTCCCAACATCTTGAAAGCCACCATCGGTCTGCCACTGCAGTTGGTTTCCGGTTATAAAGGCACGGCGGACGTGCGGTTAGCATTCAACAGCGGCGAAGTCATGGGCATCAGCAATTCCTGGGAGTCGACCAAATCCACCTGGAGAAAAGAATTGGACAGCGGCGAGTTCAAGCCGGTGATCCAGGCAACGCTCAAACCCCATCCTGAATTTCCCAAACTCGCCATGGCGCTCAACTACGCCAAGACGGATGAAGCGAAGCGGTTGATTTCGACGGTGGCTCGCGTTCACGGTCCGACGGTGCGGCCCTATGTGTTGCCACCCAACACGCCCAAAGATCGCGTAGAGATCCTGCGCAAGGCCTTCATGGACACGATGAAAGATCCGGACTTCTTAGCCGACGCCAAACGCGCCAACCTCGACATCAACCCGGACGACGGCGCGACCTTGGAACAAAACGTCAAAGAAATTCTAAAGCTCGAGCCGGCTCTCGTCGCTCGGTTAAAAGAGATTTTGAAGTAGAAGATCTTGGCGCGAGAACAACCGCTGATTCACTACGGGAAAGAGCGAAACCACAAAAGCTCGAGGCAAATCGACAAAGAGCGAGCCGATTTTCAGATTACGTGGATTGCCGCGGAACTAAATGACGCGAGAATGTTGTCGCCTTCTCGTACATTCAGTTCGGTAAATCTGGACTTACTCATCAGCGCAATCACCGGGCCGCAATCGGCTTGAAGCGTGACTCGATAGTGTGTCGTTGATGGCGCGACTCTTTGCACTCTGGCTTTGAAATATACCGACTCTCTTGGACAGGATTGCGGCTCACGCCGATGATCAATGTCAATGTCCTCCGGACGAACGCAGAGAACTACGCGCGTTCCGATCGGAAAGTCAGCTCTCACTTGCGCTGTTCCACCGTCAAAGCGCATTGTCGTCATCCCGGCCGCCGATTCCAAAACAATCGCCGGTATTCGAGTTTCCATTCCGACGATGCTCGCGACCACTTCGCTCACCGGATGATTAAAAATATCTCGCGCCGTTGCCAATTGAAGCAATTTGCCCTGGCTCAGTACACCGATCCGCCCCCCCAACGCCGCCGCCTCGCGCAAGTCGTGGGTAACCATGACGGTCGTAATCCGGGTCTCTGCCAAGATTTCTTGCAAGTCGAAAAGAAGAGTTTCGCGCGTTAAAGCATCCAACGCGGAAAACGGCTCGTCCAGAAGGAGCAGATCGGGGTCCAAGGCAAGCCCGCGCGCCAGGCTGGTCCGTTGCGCCTCGCCGCCCGAAAGTGTGCGCACATGGCGCGAGCTTAGATGGCCAATGCCGAATCGTTCGAGCCAGGGGCTCAGTCTCTTGTCGATTTGATCACGGCCAAATCCGCGCAGTTTCAATCCGAGAGCGGCATTAGCATAGACCGTCGAGTTCAATAATAGAGGCGTCTGAAACACGCTCGCAATGCGGCGGCGCATGTCGAGCGCGTTATTCGTCTTCGCCAGCTCGCCGTGAAAGTAAACTTCCCCAAGCGTGGGCCGTTGCAGCAACCCCATCACTCGCAGGAGCGTGGACTTGCCTGCGCCGTTGGGACCGATTACGACGACGATTTCTCCGGCGTGGACTTCCAAACACCGAAGCTCGAGAACGGTGCTGGCTCCGTGCCGGACGGCGATGTCGCGTAAAGCTAGGAGAGCCTCGGCCATTTCATTTGGCCTCGTTGCTGAATACGGGTGAGGAATAGGTTGAAGGCAAAGCACAGCGCGAGAAGAATCAGTCCCAACGCGATCGCGACATCGAAGTTACCTTTGCCGGTTTCCAAAACGGTCGCCGTCGTCAATACGCGAGTCTGTCCGCGAATATTGCCGCCGACCATCATGGAAGCGCCGACCTCGGAAATCACACCACCGAAACCCGCCATGACCGCCGCCAGAAGCGGCAAGCGGGCTTCGTTGCACAGAAGCCACAGGGTTTGAACCTTCGAAGCGCCGACGCCAAGCAACTGAAGCGCCAGATTGGGATCGAGACTTTGAAAACTTGCCATCGTCAATCCGGCGACGATCGGCAAGGCGATGACGACCTGAGCGACAATCATCGCACTCGGGGTGTAGATGAGATCGAAAAAACCGAGCGGCCCACTGCGCCAGAGCGCAACTGAAATAAAAAGACCGACGACGACCGGTGGCAGTCCCATGCCGGTATTGAGCAGCGCAGCCACGAAAGCGCGACCGGGAAAGCGGGTCAGCGCAAGCACGATACCAAGCGGTATGCCGAATATCAGTGAGATCAGTGTGGCGCTGCCGGAGATTTTAATCGACAGCCAAGTTATGGCCCAAATTTCTCTGTCGCCGCCGAATAGCAGCTCGATCGCTTTTACGACGCCCTGCCAAACCAGCTCCACGGCTAAACTCCCAGCTCTTCCTCGCGCTTGCCGGCGACGGGCACAAATAGCGGCTCGCCGAATTTTTCTATGCCAAAACTCCGGATAAAGGATTGCGTTGCCGGCGCTACCATGAAATCAGCCAAGGCTTTGCCCCCGGCAGCATTGATTCGCGGTCCGTTTGCTGGATTCACTTCCAGCACGGAATAGATGTTAAGCAATACTTTGTCGCCGGCGATCAGGATTGGCAGCATCAGCCGTTTGCCCAGCGCCAGATAAGTGCCGCGGTCGGTAATCGTGTAAGCGTTCCGTTCATTGGCGACGCCAAGCGTCGCAGCCATGCCGAGACCTGCTTCGATATACCAGTCGCCGTTGGGCGCAATCGATGCTTCTTTCCAGAGCGATTTTTCCAAAGTGTGCGTTCCGGAATTATCTCCGCGCGAGACGAAGCGAGATTTGGATTGCGCGATCAACCGCATGGCCGTCAAAGCGCTCTTGGTTGATCGAATTTTTGCTGGGTCTTCCTTGGGGCCGACTATGACAAAGTCGTTGTACATGACCAGCCGGCGATTCAAAAGCTTGCCGTCTGCGACATACTGCTTTTCCAGGCTCGGGGCATGAACCAGCGCTACGTCGGCGTCGCCTTTGGCTGCTAAGGCTAGCGCTTGCCCGGTGCCGACCGAAATCACCTTCACGGAGTAACCGGCTTGCTGTTCGAAGCGCGGTATCAAAACATCGAGCAGACCAGTGTCTTGCGTACTCGTAGTCGTGGAGAGAATCACACTTTTTGTTGTTCCTTCGCCTGACCACACTTGTGATCCCGCAGAAACGAGTAGAGCAGCGATAACCGCCCAATAGGCAGCCGTTCGACTGTGAATCATAAAAGTTCCTCCACTTGACGAGAATGCAAAGAAGTCTTTCGGGCTGCGGGCAAAGCAGCTTTTAGATTACTTTCCCTTATTAAAAATCTCATCGAAGCGCGCCACCGTGTCAGTATAGTTTTCAATCATGCCTTCGGGTCGCGCCGGGTAAAGTTTCAATCCCTGTGTCAGGCTCGGCGGGTCCGGCGGGACGTCAGCGCGGCCTGGAACGCGGCGCTGCGCCCGCAGCAATCCCTGGCCTTCCTTTGACAAGGCGAAGTCGACAAACAATCGCGCCACGTTGGGGTGCGGCGCCTTGTCAGGAATCGATATCGCGTTGATCACGGTAATGGTCGGCCCTTTCGATCGCACCCAATCGATGGGCGCACCGGTCGCCTTCATCCGTTCGACGCGATTGGAATACACCACCGTGGCGATTGCCGATTCGCCCGCTGCGACCAATTGCGCCAGCAGAGTGTGGCCTTTGCGCATTTGCAAATTCTGCGCGGCGAACCGTTTCATGAATTCGAGCCCCTTATCACGTCCCATGATTTGCAGCACTTGGTAGAACCACTGATACTCTTCGGTCTCTAAACTGATCAGTCCTTTCCATTTCGGATTGAGCAAATCCTCATACCCTCCGGGAACGTCTTTAGCCGCAACTTGGCGGGTGTTGTAACCGATCACATAGGGAATCTGGTAAAAGGTTGTCCAGTATCCCTGCGGATCTTTGAACCCCTCGGCGTATGCCGGCGCTTCTTCCGAAACATATCGAGCCAGCATGCCGAGATTCTTCAGTTGATAGACCTGAACGATGCTGGTTTGGAAGACATCGGCCAAGTGCGTGTTGGCGCGGTGCTCGACGACAAATCGCGCCTGCACTTTTTCGCCGGCGGAGCGGAACACGTCGACTTTAATGAACGGATATTTCTTGGTGAACTCTTTAGTGAAAATGCTGGCTTCTTCGGTCTCCATCCCGGTATACAGAGTCAGCCTCCCCTCTTTTTTCGCTCCTTCTAGAAGTTTGTCGCGCTCCGCGGCTGCCGCGCGCGCCGAATCCATCGTACTCGTCGACAACGAAATAAAAGACCCAATGATGAGTGCAACCGTGAGGGTAAAAGAACGGAGGATACGATTCATAAATTATTCTTTCTTAAGTTAGATTAAAGCAATAGAACATATCTCTAGTTGGCGCCGGATTGTCAATATAGCACGCGAAACTTGACAATCCCTCGCTCGCTTGACTATCGTCTAGGAATAAAATCAATTGGCAACAATCAAGGAGATCATCATGCCGGATTTCAAGCTCATCTCTGCCGATAGTCACGTCAACGAGCCACCCGCCGCCTGGGAGCGCGTGCAGAAGCAATACGGCGAGCGCGCGCCGAAGGTCGTCAAAGATCCGCCCGGCGTGCCCAAAGGCATTTGGCTGCTTATCGACGGCCAACCTCCGGTTGGCTTATCGCACTACTCGAAAGGCTTGGTGGTTGACAAAACTCAAGGCATCTCCGCGGTCGACCAGGAAAAACATTTTAAGACGATCAGCTTCAACGAGACCTTTCGTTACGAAGACTATCCGGGCGGCTGGGAACCCTCTGCGCGTCTGAAGGACCAAGACATCGATGGAGTCGGAGCCGAAGTGCTTTTCTCCAGCGCCGTGCGCCAACTCTACAGCATTACCGATGAACCCTATCAGCGCGCGATCTTTCACTCGTACAACGGCTGGCTATACGACTTCTGCAGCGCCAATCCGAAACGGCTCCTCGGTCTGGCGTTGATACCGATCCTCGACATGGAGCATACGGTTGCCGATATTCATCACTACGCCAAGCTCGGTTTTCGCGGCGTGCAGATCCCCACGCGCATCAAGGACAGCGGCTACTACGAGCTCAAGTACGAACCCATGTGGGCGGCGTTGGAGGAAACCGGCTTGATCGTCAACGTGCATACCAGCGTGACTCAGGGCGTCGCGCGCACGCATTATGAAGGGCCGCGCGAAACCGACCCGAGAGAAGAGCCCATCGGTTTTGCCCGCCGGCAAGTCCCGGCGCAGCAATTTCTCGGCAACATGATTCTGTCAGGAAACCTCGACCGCCATCCCAAGCTGAAACTGGTTTGCGCTGAGTTCGATGTCGGCTGGGTGGCCAACTTGGTGCAGCAAGTCGACTACTGGTTTAGCCGCGAAAGCACCTTCGACGCCGAACGCAATGTCAACAAACGTCCGCCCAGCGAATATTTTAAAGATAATATTTTCTTCACCTATCAAGACGACCGCGCCGGCGTGCTGACGACATCAGTTTACGGCGAGGACAATTTCCTCTGGGCCAGCGACTATCCGCACGGTGTCACCACTTGGCCGTGTTCGAAAGAAACCGTCGACCGAAACTGCGAAGGCATCGACCCCAAGCTCAAACGCAAGCTCAATCGCGGCAATGCGGCGAAGCTGTATCAGTTGGGAGACTGAGCGAATAGCCTGTAGGAGACATAATGAAAATCACCATTGACAGAACCAAGTGCGAGGGCTACGCCAAATGCATCCAAGTCTCGCCCAACGTCTTCAAGCTCGACGCCAAGATGATCGCCGAAGTGATCGACGCGAAGGCCGACACCGATGAGAAAATTCTCTTCGCCGCCAAACTCTGCCCGACCAAGGCGATCGCGCTGGAAGAGGAGGGAACGGGGAAGAAGCTGTTTCCGGTCGAATAAACCATAGAAGCTGTCATGAGTAACCGCGCCAGTATTGACCGCTGCGAATCGGTGAACGTTTAGAATGACCTAAAAAAGCCCTCTCACTTGGTGGAGGATGGCGGTTTGGCAGGTTTTTGGACGTCTTTGAGGACAATCCCTTGTGGGTCCTGGTTCTGGACGCTGGCGACCAGTGCATCGCAGTCCGCGTCCTTCCCCTGGCCGAAATCTCTCGGTTGAATTGGACTCGAAACCAGCAACGCCAAAACATTGAAGACCTTTTTGACCAGCGAGTCAGTGCCGGTTTTGATCGGATCTGGAAAGGCGGAGATATTCTTAAAACCTCCCGCCACGCGAATATACGATCGCAGACTGAGTAGACTGAAACGTTTCGGAGCTGGGATCATGACGATATTGACCTTCTCGTCTCGGAGATCGATATTGCCTTCGCCGGTTATGATTGAATTAGACGTATCGAAAACCAGGGTTTGAACCGACATCTGTCCATTCTCTCCTTTGAGATCCAACAAAGCGCAGCGGATAGGGATGGGCTTGTCGCCGCTGACCACCACTCCCAGCGCGTGAGCAACGTCGAGCCCGGCCAACTCAACAAGTAACTCGCTGATCTGGCCCCCCGACATCGCAAAGAAAGAGTTGCCCGTGGCGGTTGCCATGAGTTCGCGAAACGACTGGCCGGTGCCCGTAAGAACGACTCGTCCGCCGATCGGGCCAAGCGCCTTTTGCGCGAACGAACTCTCGGCGAGGAATCGCCTCAAATCCAGTTGCCGGAGGCGAGCGTCGATCTTCACCTTCGACGGGCGTTTCGATCCGTCGAACGTGCTGAAGATTTCCACCCGGCCATTGGCGACCCCGAACGTTGCCGGCTGAAAGCTCAAGACTCCATCGTTCAATTTTAACGTTGCGTTAAGGTCGTCGATGGGCAGCTTGGGCGCGAGAATTTTTTTGGCGCGCAACCGAACGTCTGCGTCCATGGCTCGCAAACGTTCAAGATCGTAAGTTTGATCAGGAAATATTCGATCACTGGTTTTTGCTTTGGCAGCTTGTATTTTCTGCTCCTCTGAAGCTGCCTTACCCGGAGTTGATCCCGGGTTGCCGCCGATAAAACCGGCTAAATCGTTGAAGTCGAGCGAGTTAGAAACAAGATCCGCCTTCATAAAGGCGCGCTTCGGCGCCGTATCCACCCGGATACTGCCCGACAGGTCGCTACCGCCCACACGGCCGGAAAATTCCGAAAATGACCAGACGGCGCCCTCATGTTTTAAACGACCCTTGAGACGGTACGGCGGCGTTTTTGGAAACACCAGATGGAGGAGCGGATAGAGTTTCGCCATGTCGTCGCCTTGAATGTCAAGTGAAACGTCTTCGCCTTTCATCTCCAAAGGTTCGATTAGATTTCCGTCGATTGTAGCTTTCAGCTTACCGGCGCCAAGGTTGACCTTTAGCGGGTAGGGCGTCTTGGAACTCCTTAGGTTTTCGTACGAACCTCCGTCGAGGGCTAGGGTAAGTGGCAGCTTTTGATAGGTGCCTTCCGCCCTGAGCTTAACCGGCTGTTGCAAAAATCCTGCGCCTTCCGCCTCAGACACCTTCAATTCAATCTGGGTCTTGGTTTCTTGATTATCGAACGAGATCATCCCATCCTTGATGACCAGTTTTTCGATGACGGGAAATTCCGTGCGTTTCTCTGGCCCGGTGGGCGCTGCGCGGAACTCCCAGTTTGCCAAGCCGGCGCCATTTTTTTCCAGGACAATTTTCGGTTGCGAGATGGTGAGCGTGGGCAGTACCAAGCGAAATTTAGTGAGGAGCTGCCATAGGTCTATCTGAACCTCAAAGTTTTCGATTTCGGCCATCTGCGCATGTTTACTCCACTCGGCGTTGGCGAATTGAATCTGGTTCGCCGTCACTCGGGAGATCCAGCCAAGATCTAGTTTTAGATCCCCGTTGATGCTCAATTGCCGGCCTGTAGCCTTGCTCACTCCCGCCGAAATGTATCTCTTCACCTTGTCCTGATCGAGCGTTGCAACGAATATCCCCACGGCAATCGCGGCAATGCCAATAACAGAGCCTAGCCCAATCAGAACATGGCGTTTTCGCATCGTCATTAACTATAGAACGCGCAAGAGACGTACCACGGAGTTGAAACCCGCTTTAACGCCACCTAGTTCGCCCGATAACTAAGAAAATCTAGAATTTTACGACGATATTTACGGATGCTAGAAAATGTCCGTAGGAAATCTTAAAAGGTGGTAGGATTTTCCGTGCACAATTCGGCCGATTTCGCTCAAATCATATTGATCTTAGGGTGTTGCACGTTCGCAAACCGCGAAGGCAGTCAATCCTATTGGGCAGTTACCAATGAACTTGACCCTTCGACGACTCGATGATCCCAACCATCGCACGCCGGCGATCGTACACAGTAGAACTTACCTTTCAGTTTCGATGTGGCCAATGTCCAGCACGAAATCCACTTTTCCGCGCTGCTAAATTCCCAACGCACGCAAGTCCACAGGGCCCTTTGTCATCGGCGGACACCAAAAGTAGCTGCCCGTAATTGGACGGTGAATTCAAACAGCGTGTCGGTGATGCCATCTTCGGCGCCGACCATTCGCTTGAGTTGCGCTTCGAAAGTGTCAAACGACTTGCCAAACGCGACGAAGTTCAAACCGCCGGCATTTTCATCGGACCAAGGTATCGAACGGCGTAGAACAAAAGCCTCCGGCGAAAAACTCTCCTGCGCCGTGCGCTTCACATGCGACGAACGCGGCGCGCCGGTGAGTTCCTTATTATCGCGTCTGCGCGCGACTGTGATTGACGAATGACTTTGTTACCGCTCACCGCGCTTGTCCCGTACGATCTGAATCTCTTCCAAACAGCCGGCGCACATGTAGGCGGCGTGCGGCAAGAAGATCAACTCGTCGGTCTCACGCGGCTCCATGCAGATGCCGCAAAGCCGTTCTTCCGTGGGACTCGGCGCGGTCTTTAAATCCTTTTCCGCGCCGTCCACGTTTTCCTTAGTGAGGATTTCGTCGCAGACGTGAACGCATTCGTCGCAAATGTGCACCGACGGGCCGGCGATGAGTTTGCGCACTTCGTTTTGATTCTTGCCGCAAAAGGTACAGCTGAGCAGCTTGTTGTCGTCGGCAAACTGGGGAATTTCCGACTCCCATTGGTCGCCGAAGGCGTGCTTCAACGTCTCTTCCAAGGTTGAGCCGATTTGAAACAACTCTCTGGCGATCTCGCTCCGCTTCGGCGTAGTCTTGGAATCGAGAAAGTTCGTCACAGCCTTTTGGAACATGTGTAAGGCCGCGCCGTACTTTTGTCCGTTGATCAAGTCAGCGCACTCGACGAAACCGAATCGGCTCACTTTTGTCGTCATGCAAATTCCTCCGACCGAGTTTGAGGTTGTTAAACATCCCCAAACGCCAGCAATCGACGCCTTGACCGTATCACAACTGCCCTGCTCTAACACTCAAACCAACTTGCATGTTTAAAGCTTACGGCATCGCTTCGGGATCGGCGACGAATTCGATCAATCGATACTTCAAGTTCAAAGTGCGATTCATAAAAATTCTAGGGTGGGAGGACACGCGCTGCGCCGAATGTCGTAAATATTACCTCGTCGCAAGGAGTGCGGAAAATGATCCGACTAAAACATATACGTCCCGCTGTTGATGTTATACGACTGGCCAGTGATGAACGCCGCTGCGTCGCTCGCCAGGAAAAGAATCGCGCCAGCGATATCTTCCGGTTCTAAAATATGTGGCAGCGGCGTGGCGCGCAGGCGTTCCATCACTTCTTCTTCAGAGCGGTGTTGGCGCGGCATGGCAGTATTGGCCGAGCCGGGGCAGATGGCGTTGACGGTGATGCCGTCGACGCCGACTTCGCGGGCGAGGGATTTGACGAATCCCATCACCGCGGCTTTCGACGCGGCGTAGTGGGAGAACTGGCGCATGCCGTAGTGGCCGATAGCCGAGGCGAGACTGATAATTCGTCCGCTCTTCTGCGCGCGCATGGCCGGCACGAACTCGCGGCAGCAGAGAAAGTTGCCACCGACGTTGATGTTGATCGTACGATCCCAGTCTTCTTCGCTCAGATCGACCACCGACGCTTTGGGATAATAAATGCCAGCGACGTTGACCAGAATATCGGCGCGGCTGAAGCGCTCGAACGTGCTCTTCGCCATGCGTTTCACCGAGGTTTCATTGGCGACGTTGACCTCGACGGCCAACGCTTGGGCGCCGAGAGCTTGCAACTCGTTAGCCACCGATTGCGCTTTTTCTGCCTGTAAGTCGGCCACGACAACCTTGGCGCCTTCACGGCCCATCGCGAGCGCGGTCGCCCGGCCGATGCCCTGCGCCGCTCCCGTGACAACAGCCACTTTATCTTTAAGTCTCATGGCATCACCACCCCGCCGTTGACGTGAAAGGTTTGTCCGGTGATCGCCGCGCTCTCCGGCATCGTGAGAAAATAATACATCTCGGCGATATCCGGCGGCAGCGCCGTGCGTCCGAGGGGGATTTGCGGCCACCAGCGCTGCTTACGTGCTTCGGCGGATTCTTTCTCCATTACCCGCGGCGTGTCGGTCGGTCCCGGCGCCACCGTATTGGCGAGCACGAGATCGGGAGCCAATTCCAACGCCAAGGACTTGGTAAAAGTAATGATGCCGGCCTTCGCCGCGGCATAGGGCGTGCGCAGCGCCGAACCGGTGACGCCGTAGTTCGACGCAGTATTCATGATCCGGCCGCTCTTTTGTTTCTGCATGAGCGGCGCTACCTCGCGGCACATTAGAAAAGTGCCTTTCAAGTTGGCGTCCATCACTTCTTTCCACTGCGCCCAGGTAAACTCTTCAATGCGCTTGGTGTACGCGCTGCCGCCAGCGATGTTGGCGAGTACATCGATCCGGCCGTAGCGCTTGACCGCGTCGGTGACCACGGCCTTCACTTCGCGGGCGACAGTCACGTCGATCGCCAGCGCGTCCGCTTTGCCGCCGCTGGCGACGATCTCGTCTTTAACTCGCTCGGCTGCGCTGCCGTCATAGTCGGCGATCACTACGGTAATTCCGCCAGCTGCCATACGCCGCGCCACCGCGCCGCCAATCCCACCGCCACCACCCGTGATCATTGCCACTTGATTCAATCCGTGCCTCCTCACCTGGCGGTTGAATAAATTGCCTCAATCTCGCGTTGATAACGCGTCGCGACGACATCGCGGTCGACTTTTACTTTTTGAAAGTGGTTGATGCTTCTCACTTCGGTGGGAAAATCATCGAGCATCACGGCGACCTTACGAATCTGTTCATAGCGCTCGAGCCGCCCGTTGACTCGCTCGATCTGCAGCCATAACACCGTTCGGATTTCATCCTCCGATAAGTTGGCGATATCACGCTTGAGCGATTCGGCAATCTTTTCGCGCTCCGGAACCAGCAACGCGGCGACAAATGGCCGGCGGTCGCCGAGCAAGACCGCCTGGCGAATGAAAGGTTCGTTTTCCAACTGCAACTCGATGAAGCTCGGGTAGATATTCGAACCGTCGGCGCAGTTAAAAACATCTTTCTTGCGCCCGGTGATGCGCAGCGAGCCGTCCGCTTCAATAGCGCCGAGATCGCCGGTGTAAAACCAACCGGCGTCATCGAACGCTTCCCGGGTCGCTAGGAGATTCTTGTAATATCCCGGTGAAACCGTCGGGCCGCGCACGAGAATCTCGCCGTCGTCAGCGATGCGGATTTGCACGTTGGCGAACGGTTTTCCCAGATTGCCGGCACGGTTCTCGCCGATGCCACAGAGTGTTACGCCGCCGCACTCGGTGGAACCGTAGGAACCGATTAGCGGGATGCCGATCAATTCACAGAAGCGCATGATCCGCGGCGGCATCGCCGCGCCGCCGTAGGCGATGTACTTGATCCGGCCGCCAAGCGCTTGGCGCACGTTGATTTTGAGAACCGCTCGCAGGTCGTCAAACCGCTGTAAGTCCGGTGCGCTGAGGCCGGACTTTTTATCATCGAGAGTTTCCAGCTCGCGCCACAGTTGGTCGTTGCCGTCTTGACCGAGCACGCCGTCCCAGATGCGCTCCATCACCCGCGGCACCACCGCCAACCCGGTCGGTGCGAGAAATTGAATCACCGTCCAATCTACCTCGGTTTCCAGCGCTTCGATGAGCGCGGTCGCCCGTCCTGTAACCGCGCTCTTGAGAAAACCGAAACGGCCAAACAGGTGATTCAAACTGAGTACGTTCACCGTCAACTCGTCTGGCTGACTTAAAACAATTGCGTTGCCGTTGGTGATATTTGCCAGGAGGTTATCCTGCGTGCGCATCACGCCTTTCGGCTCGCCGGTAGAACCCGAGGTGTACATGATCGTCGCCAGATCGTTAGGATGCACCGCTGCGAGTAGCGTAGCTAATCTTGCTCCGTCAAGCTTTTCGCCGCGTTTGCAAAGTTGCTCAAAAGAGAGCGTATGGGGCAGATCACCGTCCAATTCCTCCATAACGATGATCTGTGACAATACGGGCAGCTGTCCTTTGAAATTGAGCATACGCCCAACGCCCGTTGCATTTTGAACAAAGGCGGCGCGGCACTCAGCGTGGCTGAGTATCTTGAGAAGCATTGTATCGGACAAACTTGGTGAAATAACCACGTTGGTAAAGCCGCCCGATAGTGTCGCGAGATCGGCGGCGAGCCATTGGCCGCAGTTTTCGCCGATGATGGCGACTATATCGCCGGGAACAAGCCCCAGCGCAACGAGACCCAAAAGCGCCTGTTGCACGATGGCGGCGAAGTCACGCCATGAAATCTCTTCGAACCTATCGCCCTGCTGTAGCTTGATAAATGTGCGATCGCCGAGTTCGGCGGCGCGCTCAAAAAAGATTTGGCCGATATGGCGGCCGGTAACGGCGCGGATGGGTTCGGTCATACAGGAGCAAAATGAGCCGGATCGTATTTCGAACGCGACGAGTCGTCGATTTTCTTAAGACCTATGATCTCGCTGCGATGTCGGTACGCGTAATCGACTGCCGTCACGATATCGTCCATGTGCCCTTGGAGATATTTTCGCGTCGGCACTGCGAAACGCAGGAGATCGATGCCCTGCTCGATTTGGCTCGGTGCCAACGGCGGCCCTTTGGTGACGCGGATGCCGCTCTGCTGATAAATATGCGCCGCCAACGCTTCGGCGGGAAACTGCTCAGCAGAAAAATCAGAAAGAAATTTTTTCACGTCGACAAACACCGCGTGGCCGGCCGGCGGACTGAGCACCGGCACGCTTTCTCTTAGCCGGCGCCAAAGATAACGGACTTGCTCAACCCGGTTTGCCGCATAAGCGTCTGTGCTGAAAAGCTCTTGCAACGCCCTCGCCATCATCTCCATCGCACTCGCCGATGGCTGCGCGCCGTCGAGAAAACTCTGCATCAAACCCTTTTGCTGGCTTGCCCGGTCCCGCGTCAATATCAATCCGCCGCTCGAAACGAGAAAATCCTTCAGCGCGCTTAGCGTCGCGCCGTCTGCAAGGGCACAAGTCTCCCGCACGATCGCGCCGATGTTATGGCCATGATAGCCGGCTTCCCGCTCTTTGACGAGACTACTGTTCTCAAGGATGCGGCAGGCGTCGAGAAACAGTGGAATCTGATTGGCCGAGGCGATCTCTTTGACCGCTTTGAGATTAGCCAGCGACACCGGGTGACCGCCGCACGCATTGACGCTTAGCTCGACGTAGATGCAGCTGACTTTGTCCGATCCATGCGCTTGGATTACGGCGGCGAGCTTCGTGAGATCGATATCGCCTTTGAACGGCTGATCCGAGATCAAATCGTGCGCCTGCTCGCCGATCACGTCAACGATCTTTGCCCCATTCATCTCGATGTGATTGCGTGTCGACGGAAACAGCATATTGCCGGCAACAACGGATCCGGGTTTTACATGGATCTTGGTCCAAATCCGTTCCGCCGCGCGACCCTGCGTCGTCGGGACGATATAAGGAAAAGCGAAATTTTTCCGAATCTGCTCGGACAGCATGCCAAACGCGCAGCTTCCTTCCGCCGCCAACCCCATCCCCGGCTCGACTGTTGTCGCGCCAATCAACGCGGCAAACTGATTCGTGCTAAACGCGCTCACGCCGCTGTCGGTGGCAAGATCGATGTAAATGAGATCCTGGGGAATCAGCTCGGTATTGTAATAGGCCGCGCGCAGTGCCGCTGCGCGCTCGTCAACTGTGGTCTGACGCAGCGGCCGCACCATGGCGATTTCGTAAGGCACGGAAAACATCACGCCGCGCGAGCTGTCGTTCATTGAGCTAAATCTCCCCCAAAATGGGTGCGGCTGGACAACATGAAGTCAGCGCGGTGAAGTTAGAGTTGGCCGCGTTTATGAATTACCTTGCACCGCCGGCGGCCGCCGGTCATTTTGTCGCGCCGTCAACATCGCCATCGCCCGGTGTACCATCTTGCGTTCGGTGGCGAATTTCAGCAGCTTGAACCCTTGGTCGATGGGAAACCAGCGCGCGTCATCCGATTCATGATCGTGATCGCGCACGTCGCCGCGTACGTAGCGCATGAGAAAAAAATGCACGCGCTTGTTGATGCGAATCGGCTCGCCGCCTTTCTTATCACGGTAGGAATAGCGAATATCGCCAAGTTTGCGCTGGAGCTTTCCTTCCAGTCCGGTCTCCTCGCGCACTTCGCGCAGCGCCGCTTCCTCGACACGCTCGCCATCCTCGATATGGCCTTTGGGAAGCCCCCACCGGTTACGCGCATGGATCAAAGCGATCTCGAAACCATCGCCACCGCGCCGAAATATCACGCCGCCGGCCGACACTTCTTTGACCGTGCGAATATTATCCTCGCTGCTCGTTTGAGCCGGCGCCACTTGGTCGCGCAGCCAAGTGAGGTACTCCGCGCTCCCCTCAAGCACCGGCAGGGCAATAATTTCCGGCACCGCATAGCTGTGTAACTCGCGCACGCGTCGCTCCAGCGCCGCAAAGGCGTCGCGGCGGGTTTTGATGATCAACAGCACTTCGTCGGACTGCTCGACGTTGCCCTGCCAACGGTAAACCGACTGCACTCCGGTCACCCGATTGACACAAGCCGCCAACTGCTCGCCGACCAAGGCGCGCGCTAAGCGATCGGCCTCCTCAGCTGACCCGGCAGTGACGTAAACGATGATGAATTCTGACATTGAGAAGATATTACAACTCAGCTTCCCCGCCAGTCAATCAACCGGCGAAATAGGCATTGGGCGCGAGGCGAGCGGTATGAGCTCACTTCCACCGCCGCCGCTCATGGTTGCCTGACGCCTGCTGCCTCGCTAGTTTGATTAGCATGAAAACTAAAGATGAACTGCGCGAAGAGGTTTGGCAGACTTTACAACAACGCAAAGTCGCCCGTTTTCCGGGCGCCAAAGGGAGAATTCCTAATTTTATCGGCGCCGAAGCGTGCGCCACGCGGTTGGCCGAAATGGACTATTGGAAGGCGGCAAGGTTTCTCAAAGTGAATCCCGATTCGCCCCAGCGCGCGATCCGCCGGCGCGCCTTAGTGGAAGGGAAAATCATTTACATGGCCGTGCCGCGTTTGCGCAGTGAAAAACCGTTCATCGAGCTCGATCCGCAAAAGTTAAGCTGCTCGCCGTTCGTCGCCTCGTCAATTAAAGGCGCCGATAAATATGGCCGGCCGGTGACGCTCGACGAAGTGAAGCAACTCGACCTCGTCGTCTGCGGATCGGTGGCGGTCAATCGCGACGGCGCCCGCATCGGCAAAGGCGGCGGCTATTCCGATCTGGAATTCGCTCTGCTCACGGAAGAAAACAAGCTTAGCGCTAAAACACCGATCGTCACGTCGGTTCATGCGTTGCAGATCGTCGACGAAGACATGCCGATGACCGTGCACGATATCCCGCTCAGCGCCATCGTCACACCGCACGAAGTCATCGAAATCAAAGCGCCTTTGGCGCGGCCAAAGGGGATTTATTGGCGCATGTTGAAGCAGGAAAAGATCGCCGAGATTCCGCTATTGTTGCGGCGTCAGAAGCGTTGCTGACTGCCGATTGACGCAGCGACTCAACTTATTGAAGCCCCCGACTATCTATGTTAGCTAAACAGATCCGAGGAAATTGACATGGCGGAAGTAAAAATCGATTTTGCCAAAGGCAACGGCTTGGTGCCGGTCATCGTGCAAGATTATCAGTCGCGCGAAGTCCTGATGGTCGCCTACATGAATGAGGAAGCTTGGGAGAAAACTAAAGAGACCGGTAAAGCTCACTATTATAGCCGCTCGCGCAACGGCCCCTGGTTCAAAGGCGAAGAGTCGGGCAATTTCCAGGAAGTCAAAGATACTTTTATCGATTGCGACAACGATACTATCTTGATTCAAGTCAACCAGGTCGGCGGCGCCGCCTGCCACGAGGGTTTTCGCAGCTGTTTCTTCCGCAAATGGACCGATGGCGATTGGAATGTCATCGGCGAACGGGTTTTCGATCCCAAAGAGGTTTATAAAAAGTGAGTGAGTTAAAGTTGGGCTTGCCCAAAGGCAGTTTAGAGCAAGCCACCATCGATCTGTTCAAGAAGTCGGGCTGGAAAATCTCCGGCTCGAGCCGCAGTTATTTTCCCACCATCGACGATGAAACGTTGCGCTGTAGCTTGGCGCGGCCGCAAGAAATGTCGCGCTACGTCGAATCGGGAACTCTCGACGCCGGCATCACCGGCAAGGATTGGACCCAGGAGAATCAGTCCGATGTCGTCGTTGTGACGGAAATGGTGTACTCAAAAGTAAGCTTCCGTCCGACCCGTTGGGTTCTCGCCGTGCCGCACGACTCACCGGTCAAAAGTATTGAAGATTTGAAAGGCAAGCGAGTCGCCACGGAGATGGTCAATTTCACCAAGCGCTACTTCGCCGAGCGCAATATCCCCGTCGAAGTGGAATTTTCCTGGGGCGCCACCGAAGCCAAAGCTGCCGAAGGTTTGGTCGACGCCATCGTCGAAGTCACCGAAACCGGCACGACCATCCGTGCCCACGGTTTGAAAATAATCCACGAGCTGATGGAAAGCTGCCCGCAGCTGATCGCCAACAAAGCGGCGTGGAACGATCCATGGAAGCGCGCCAAGCTCGAGCAGATTAAAATGCTGCTGCAAGGCGCGCTATCGGCGGAAGCCAAAGTCGGCATCAAACTCAACGTTCCGGAAGCGGACCTGGAAAAGGTCATCGAACTTATCCCTAGCATCACCGCCCCGACGGTGGCGACGCTTTACCCATCGCCGAGCTTAAAAGGCGTAAAATGGTTCTCAATCGAGAGTGTGATCGACGAACGGCAAGTGAGAGACTTGATTCCCAAGCTGATGCAGAGCGGCGCGGTGGGTATAATCGAGTATCCCCTCAATAAGATTCTTTAAACCGGCCAAACGATCAGCCTAGGGTGAGCCAATCGCCAAATCTAAGCGGACGGCTGACTGCCGGCGGCCGGAGGCTTTTCCCCGCCCTGCGCAGCACGAAACTGGAAGAAATCCTTGGCGATCTCGGGAAACAGCGCGTAGGTGATCACGTCCTCTTCGCTGCGCGCCAGGCCGTAGGAGTCTTTGCGCGCCTGTTCGAGACCGGGCTTTAAGAGATCGGCGGGCCGGCAGGTGATCGCTTCTTTCTTGCCGAGCACTTTCTGTTTCATTTCATCGCTGATTTGTCCCGGCGCTTCGCCGTAGAGACCCATGACGTAATTGCGCGTTTCCATGTTGACCACGGAATAGCGTTTGCCGGTCATGACGTTGAGCGCGGCTTGCGCACCAACCATCTGGCTGGTCGGCGTGACCAGCGGCGGATAGCCGAGGTCTTTGCGCACATGAGGCATCTCCGCCAAGACTAAATCCAACTTGTCTTCCGCCTTCTGTTGGCGCAGTTGGGCGACCAGGTTGGACAGCATGCCGCCGGGAATTTGCGAGATCAGCACGTCAGTCTTGATTTGATTATTCACCGGGCTTTCGAACTCGGTGTAATTTGGCCGGATGCGATAAAAATACTCGGCGATCTTGGCAAGTTTGTCCAGGTCCAAGCCGGTATCGTGCGGCGTGCCTTTGAGCGCGGCGGCGATTTGTTCAGTCGCCGGCTGCGAAGTTCCCTGAGAGAAAGGTGAGATCGCCGTATCGAGAATATCCGCACCCGCTTCGATCGCCATCATGTAGGTCATCTGCGCCAAGCCCGCCGTGCAGTGCGAATGCAGGTGCAACGGCAAGGCGATGCGCGATTTGATTTTCTTGATTATTTCGTAGGCGGCGTAGGGCGCCAAGAGCCCGCCCATGTCTTTCAAGCAAATGATTTGCACGCCCATCTCAGCGAGCTTTTCCGCCACGCGCAAAAAATAATCCGGTGAATGCACCGGACTGATCGTGTAACAAACCGTCCCTTCGACCAGCTTGCCGGCTTTTAGGCCGGCTTCGATGGCCGTTTTCATATTGCGGACATCGTTCATGGCATCGAAAATACGAAACACGTCGATGCCATTGGCGCCGGCCCGCTCGACGAACGCTCGAACAACGTCGTCGGGATAGTTGCGATAACCGACCACGTTCTGACCGCGCAGCAACATCTGAAAGCGCGTTTTGGGCATCGCCGCGCGCAGTTTGCGCAGACGCTCCCACGGACATTCTTTAAGAAAACGCAACGTGGCATCGAAGGTCGCGCCGCCCCAGGTTTCCAGCGACCAATAGCCGACCTCGTCGAGCGTGGCGGCGATGGGCAGCATGTCTTCGGTGCGCATACGCGTGGCGATCAAACACTGATGCGCGTCGCGCAACACGGTCTCCATGATTTCGATTTTTCCAGCCATGCTCGCTTGCTCCCGGTTTATCAACCTAGCCCGGATTATTAATGCTACGAGGAAACCTGACGACACTCTGTCAATCGAGGCGTGACCCTGGAGGAACGAAGGCACCGGCGCAAATGGTCATTTTGCGCTCGGCGCTCGGCACGATGGTTGACCTTTTCGGTGCTGATCTCATAAACAACTTGCCCCGCTGGCGTCTTCAAGGCACAACTGCTTTGCTTTCGTTCCGGAAGGGTTACACCTCGATTGGACTTTTACCGCGAATAATCCGGCCTAGTCGTAGAGCTCGCTTTGCTTGTCTTCCAAGCGCGCTTTTTCTTTTGAATCGACAACGTGAACGCCGTTGACTTCTTTGATCTTGGTAATGTCGTAAAAATACTCCGAGAGTTCGACACCCTCGTCGAATTCATACATCTTGATCGCGTCCCACGGACAGATTTTCTTGTCGAGGCGATCCTCGGATTCGGTGCCAATCAGCTCCAGCTGAAATTTCTTGGGTACCTGTTCGGTTTCGAGCGGCCTTTTCGAACTATCGTAGTATCGGCCCGCATACTCGCGAAATATTTCGCCAGTTTCTTTATGACGATGGATCTTAGTCAAATCATCGCTGTAACACATTTGGCAGCCGATGCATTTATCGTTATCGACCCAGACGCGGTAGGGTTTTAGTCCGCCGGCGGGGGTTTCTTCGTAGAGTAGATTGATGCAGTTCTCGACTGGACAATGCAGCTCGCAGATCGGTGAACCAGCGCAGCTCGAACAATTTTCATTCATGACGGCCAACAGAGCCGTACCTTTGCGCTTCTTCGCTTCAGCCATTTGCTTCCGTCCTTGCTTTCATAAACCGGCCTTTTAGCCCCCACCCGACGGCGATCAAGAGGAGCGCCCACCAATATCGGATTAAGCCGATTCTACCCCATTCCAGCCAATAGACGAAATTGGGAGAACGGGCAATCAGCTCACTCAAGGCTCGCTGCGCGCCGCCGTAGTCACGCGCTTCGCGGAGCGACTGGGACAAGCCATAGAGCGCGCCGTCGTCGTTGGGATTGAGTTTCAGCGCTGCTTCGAAATCGCGCCGCGCTTCGGACCACTTATTCTGATCCGCGAATATCCCGCCGCGCGTCGTCAGCGCGTTGGCAAAGCCGGGTTTCAGCTCCAGCGCCTTATTCAAGCTCAAGATCGCTTGTTCGAGATCGCCTTTTTTCTTTTGCGCTACCGCGAGATTGCTATAGGCCTCGGCGCGATCGGGTTGGAGCTCGATAACATTTTGATACTCGCGGATCGCCGCGTTCACGTCGCCGCGGATTTCCAGCTCGACGTAACCCAGCAGCGTTCGCGCTTCGACATGGTTCGGATCGATGCCAATGGCTTTCTTAATCGCCAAGACCGCCGCCTGCGGATCGCGCAACCGCAACAGCGCCATGCCGAGGAACAATTGCAGGTCAGCGTCATGGGGATGCTGCTTAAGTAGTTCCTCAAAAGCCGCCTTGGCCTCGCCCGCCTTGCCTTGGGCCAGATCTTTACGCGCCTGTTGCCACCTCGGATTGTTAACTAAAGGAGATTCAGCTTCGGCCGCCAGAGAAATCCCAAACTCCAGGCAAAGAGCGACGGCGACGGCACACGCCGCCAGCCACGTTCGCAACATCTATTTCCACATTTCGTTGGAGATTTGGTCCTCTTTGCCTTCTTCGATCAGCTTGTCGTTCCTAAAGGCTTGGCGCAGCCCAAGCCAACTGAAGAAGATGACCAAAATGAGCATCCCGACAATCGGGATATTGTCGGGCTTAGTTAAAATTTCCAAAAAATTATGCAGTCCGCTGGCTTCTTCCATAAAAGTTAAGCACCTGTAATGTAAGGATTTTCGAAAAAAGTAATAGAAATCCCGCAGGAAGTCAATGTAACAAAAGGGCAACGATGGAGGATAGAAGATGGAAAATCGTAAACAATCTCAGGCGCGATCTTCCATCCTCGATCCTCCATTCTCGGTTTCTTTAATGCTGAGTATGATGGCCGCGCCCGTGTTCGGTGCTGCGGAAAATCAACGACTTGATCACCACCGGCACCGCCTTGGCGTCAGGCAACTCCTGGCCGATGTCGACGAAATCGAAATCTTTGAGATCGATGCCGTCGATGGAAATAATCCCCGCCCCCGGTATCAGCTCGCGCTCGATGATGTTACCCATCAGTTTGGCGATGTCCGCGTCGAAGACTAAGACCAACGGCTGGCCGTTGTCGATGTGGCCTTTCATGGCGCCGACCAAACCTTCGGCCAACGTACGAATCAATGGGTAAGACGGCCCCAGCTCCCAATGGATCGCCAAGGCCACGGCGCGCTCGACATCATGGGCGTCGAAGCGTTGCAGGGCGCGCTCGACCGCTTCTTTGATCTCGGCGGCGCTGATCGACTCCTTCTGTTCGATCTGCGGCGTGACCACCTGCTGATTGCGCAGCGGCAGCAATTCGGGGTGAGATAAGTAAATCGTATTGCCACTCACCTGCACGGTGTACTGCGACGCGCCGATAACCGTGGCGCGGATGCGCACTTCGGCAGGCCGGAGAGCAATCTTGCCGCCGCCCAACTGGTTGGCGCGGGCACGGACTTTTTTGCCCAGTTGCACGCCGAGATCGCCTAAATTACGTTTCTCATAGCCGTAGATAAATTCTGAAACGCCGCCGGAAAACATCACCGCGTGGATCGGATCGCGGAAGTCGAGATTGGGCGTGAGCAAAAGGTTCTCAACCTCCGGCGCCAATTTGCCGCGCTCAAGCACGGCAAACAGTGAATCGGTGAGGCACTGGGCAAATTTATCTTTTTGCTCGTCGCTGATCGTGCCCCCCAGCTTGAGCCCGTCGATGCCGGTCATTTTGGCGATCTTAAGCGCCGTGTCTTCGAGCCGGTTGATGACGCCGTTTTCGTCCATGGCGATCAGCCGCGCGCCGACTTCGACGGCGCAGGTGTCGATCACTTTGCCGCCTTGAACGATCGCCACTTTGCTGGTGCCGCCGCCAACATCGACGTTCATCACCGTGAAATCGCCGCCCTCGTGATAGGTCATATGGACCGCGCCCGATCCGTAAGCCGCCAGAATCGATTCCAGGTTATGACCGGCGGTGGCGCAAATGAACTTTCCCGCCTCGGCGGAAAACAGCGCGGCGATCGCCTCGGCGTTTTTCTTTTTCACCGCTTCGCCGGTAACAATGACCGCCCCGGTGTCGATGTCTTCCGGAGTCAACTGCGCGTTGCGGTAGGCTTCGTGGATAAAGTCGCCCAGTTTGTTGGTGTCGATGGTGGTTTTGTCGATGTAGGGAGTCAAGAGAATCGGCGATTCGTGGATAATCTCGCGATTGACGACCACGAAACGGCTCGACAACGCGACGCCCTGGCGGCGCAGGGTCAAGCGCGAAAAAATCAGGTGCGAAGTCGAAGAGCCGATGTCGATGCCGACGGAGTTGAGCGTGATCCGCTCCGAGCGCCACATCGGATGATTTTCATCCATTTCTGCTTCGTCTTCGTCGAAGTCATCGTCATGCCCTTCATGAAGTTTTAGTTCTTCTTGTTCTCGATTATCCATGCCGCTAACAGTTCCTTTCACGTATACGCTGGTGAATCATGGTTCCATAACACATGCATTAACCGGTTGCCACCGCCGAACTGCGGTCATCGTATGGACAAGCCCCCATAAACAGGGATAAGATGCCGCTTGTTCGTGACCTATGGGACAGGAAGAATATCAAGAGTTATCCTCGTTCCTGAAACGCTTCATTCGGCGCTTCAAGTTTCTTCAAGGCTTCGAGGGAGTTTGCCTGACGGCGATCTGCGCCGTGCTGCTGTTCGCCGCCGGCCCGGCGATCTTTTACCTAAAGAATTACCTACCCTACGCGCCGCTCGCTTATAGCGTCGTCACCGGTTTGGTCCTGGTCGCGGTGATCGGCTGGACGGTCCTTCGATTTCTCGGCCGGCTCTCGCAAGAACGGGCCGCGCTTTACATCGAGCGGAAACAACCCAAGCTCAGAAATAACTTAATTAATTCACTGCAACTCTATCCCCAGATCGTCGCCGCGAAAAATGCCCCGGGCTTTTCGGCGTCGATGGTGATGGCGCTGTTGCGGACGACCAGGAAGCAGGTTGCCAGCCTCAAAATCGATGAGTTGCTCGATACTCGTCGGCTCAACTCGAGTTTGCGTTTGCTCGGATTTCTCGTCGCGCCGGTGGCGGCGATGTTGCTATTCAATCCCGCTTGGGTCGGCGGTACGATCAGCATGTTAACCCGGCCGCTCGATTACTTGCCGCCCAGCGAAACGAATCTGGCCATCGAACCGAAGGGGCTGCGCGTGGTGCGCGGCACACCGGTGACAATCCAAGCCGCGGCCACCGGCGCCATTCCGGAGGCGTTGGAATTACATACCTGGCAAGGCGTCAACGAGCGCGGCGAGCTCATCGGCGCGGAAAAAGCCGCCATGGAAAATCTCGGCGCGGGAAAGTTCAGCGCCAAAATCGCGCGCCTCGAAAGAACGCTCAATTACCGCGTCGCCAGCGCCGGCCTCACTTCCGCCACGTATAAAGCCGAAGCGATCGATCCACCGGAAATCGCCAATGTCCAATTAATGCTTTACCCGCCCGCCTACACCGGCCTCGGCTCGGTCGCGGCAGCCGAAGGCGGCATCGAAGGGCTAAAAGGCTCGACCGTGCGTCTCGACGCTTTGACGACGAAAGACGTCGTCAAAGCCGAGATCGTCATGGGTGACGGCAAGAAAGTCCCGCTCAAGATCGACGGCCGCAAGTTGCAAGCGAGCCTGGTGCTGTTCCAATCCCAGTCCTATCAAATTTTTGTCGAAGACCAGCATGGTTTTCGCAACACGCCGATCAGCTATGAGCTCAGAGTCAAACCGGACGGATTTCCCACCGTCGATCTGCTCCGGCCAACGGAAGATTTGGAGATCAACGGCGACGAAGTTTTGAATCTGGAATACAGCGCGCGCGACGATTTCGGCATTTCCGAGATCAATCTCATCGCCAAGATCGGCGACCGCGAAGACAAGGTCCGTTTGCAGAAAGACGACAACAAACGGCTCGTTCTGCGCGATCAGTATAAATGGGATCTCAACAAGCTTGCGCTGCGCGACGGCGAGGAAGCGATTTTCTTCTTGCAAGTGTTCGACAACGACACCATCTCCGGGCCGAAGATCGGCACCTCCCGCTCGGTGCGTTTGAAGCTTAAGAATCTCAAGGGCGAACACCAGCAGATCACCGAGATGGTGCGCGACTTGAACAGCCGCATGGTCGATCTGCTCGCCGATCATTTGGAAAAGCCGCAGCCTGGCGAGAAGCCGACACCGCAATCCAAGGATTTGCATCAGCGTTTCGAGCAAAACTTGACCGATGCGATCAAACGCACTGAAGAAGTGATGCGCCGCACCGAGAAAGACCGCATGTCCGATTTCGCCACCTGGTCCGATTTGGAAGCGCTCAAGCGCAATATGGAGTTCACCAAAGACGAGTTGCTGCGCAAGCAAGAGCAGGCGGCATCCGACCAGGATAAACTGAAAGCCGGCGACGATATTTCGGCCGAGCTCGAGCGCATGGCGATGTTATCCGAGGACATCAGCAAGCGCATGAAAGCCCAGGATCTCGCCAACTCGGCGCAGGACCTGGCGCGCAGCCAGGAACGTCTGATGGACTCCCTGGAAAAACTTCAGAGCGGTGATAAAAATCTCGATGCGATCATGAAACAGCTGGCCGACATGGCCAAGTCTCTGTCTGCCCTGCAGCAAGCGATGTCGCAGTTGGCGCAGCAGATGCCCGACGACTTCATGAACGCCGAACAGATGCAGGGTCTCGGCATGGATCAAATGTTCAAGGCCCTCGATGAGATTCGCAAAAAACTCCAAGCCGGCGACATCGAAGGCGCGCGCCAGTTAGCGCGCGAGATGTTTAACCAGATGGCGCAAATGCTGGCGGCGATGCAAAACATGCAGCGCTCGCAGATGGCTTCGGGCATGGGCCGGATGCAAGGCGAGATGCAACGCCAGAGTAACGAACTGCAAGAGCTTGCCCGCGAACAGCAGGAGATTTTGGTGAATACCGAGAATCTCAACAGCGCCGCCTTGACCGATCGCGACGCCGCGCTCAAGGACAAGCTCGACCGCTTCCTGGAAAAATCTGTCGCCGAGCTCGGCAAGCTGACCGAACTCTTCCCCGACCGCGAAGGGGCGGACGATCCCAATCTATTGACCAACCTTGATGATGCGACCATGAACGCGCTGTTGAGAAATCTGATCGCCAAACTGAGCGCCAAGGATTTTCCCGGATTTAACGAAGGCGACGGTTACATCCGCAAGGAGCTGGCGAAAAAACGCACCGCGGCACAGGAGCCGCGCGCCCAACGGGCTGACAAAAGCGTTAGCGACATCAAGTCCGAGCTTGAGGCCTTGCTCAACGAACCGGCAAAGGCATTGAGTGACGCCGACAAACGCCAGCTGCGCGATTTGGCGCAGCGTCAGGATGTCGTAAAAGAGCGCACCGACTCGCTGCACGAAAAATTGGAACAGCTGTTTCAACTCTTCCCCCAGCTCGATCCCAAGATCGTTCAAGGCATCGGCGAAGCGGGCAAAGCGATGGGCAGCGCCCAGAACCGCTTGGGCCAGCTCGACTCCCGTGGCGCCGTGCCGCCAGAACGGACGGCGCTGGAACAGCTGTCGCAAGCGCAACAACAGATGCAGTCCTCCATGCAGCAGATGGCCCAGCGCGGCCAACTCGGCAATATGCCGATGACTCGGCTATTCCGCGGCGGCCGCTTCCTGCCCTATGGCAACATGACGCCGCTGCCGGGCATGCCGCAGTTCCCGGAGTTCGACATCGAGCAAGGCTTCACTGGATTGGACACGGAGAAATTCCGCCTGCCGGGCAAAGAAGAATACAAAGCGCCGCGCAATTTCCGCGAGGAAATCCTCGACTCGCTCAAACAAGGCGTGCCGCCGCAGATGAAAGAGCAGATCGAGCGTTATTTCAAAAATCTTTCCGAGTAAGTTGACCTTGAACCACCGAACGTTTTCCATTGCGGCGCTGATATTTTCCCTGCTGCTGGCCGCTAACCTCCGCGCCGCGGAAGCCGAGCGCGAATTCAAAGCTGGCGAAGATTTGCTCGACGCGTGGCATGTCGCCGAAGCCGAGGCGCTCGCCGCCAAAGCGCTCAAAGACAATCCCAAGTCAGCCACCGCGCTGGAATTCGACGGCCGGATAAAATTCTACCAGGGCCGCTATCCAGAGGCGTTATCCGTCCTCGACCGGGCATTGGCGGTCGATTCAAAAGATCAGCGGCGCCAGGCGATGAAGCTTTTGACCCAGCTCACGCTTGACGTCCATAAATCGTTTAAGCGCTTCGAGAGCGCTCACTTCGTGTTGTTCGTCGACGAAAGAAGAGACGGCATCCTCGTGCCCCATGCCCTTGAGGCTTTGGAGAAAACCTACCAAGCGACCGGCGCCGAGCTCGGTTACTACCCAAAAGAGAAAGTTCGTATCGAAATCGCTCCCGATGCGACTAGCTTCAACGCCCTATCGACGCTGTCGTTACGTGACATCGAAGAGACCGGTGCCGTCGGCATCTGTAAGTTCAATAAGCTCATGATCATCTCGCCGCGCGCGCTGAGCTTTGGCTACCGCTGGTTGGATTCGCTCAGCCATGAATACCAACACTACGCCATCGCCGCGCTTTCGAACAACCAGGCGCCCATTTGGCTCCACGAAGGCATGGCGCGCTTTTACGAAACCCGCTGGCGCAAAGCCGCGCCGGCGAAAGACGCCCATGAAGACTATCTGACGCCGGCCAATCAGACGCTGCTTGTGCAAGCATTAGAGAAAAACCAATTTGTCGGCTTTAAAAAGATGGAACCGTCGCTGATTTATTTAGATACGCCGGAGCAAGTGCAGCTGGCCTACGCCGAAGCGGCCTCCGCCGTCGACTTTATCAATCAAAGCAAAGGCCGTGGCGGCATGCGCGACTTGCTGTCGACTCTCCAGGATAAAGCGACGCCGGAAGCGATCGAGAAAGTTTACGGCATGTCGTTCGACGCCTTCGAGAACAAATGGAAAGGCTTTCTCAAAACCAAGGGGTTAAAACCGATCGAAGGCAGCCGCGTGCGCCATTTGAAAGTGCGCAAAGACCAGAAGGAAGACGAAGACGTCGTCGAGCTACGCGAAATTCAATCGGCGATCGCCCGCAACCGCACTCACTTGGCGGATCAATTAATGACTAAAGGACGGCCGGTGGCGGCCTTGAACGAATACCAACGCGCCCTGCAAGCGAGCCCGCAATCGCCGGTGATTATGAATAAGCTCGGCCGCGTGATGGTCGATCAAAATCGCGCCGACGATGCGTTGCCGCTACTGAAAAAGGCCTTGGACATCGAGCCCGACGGTGTCAACAGTTATGTGCAGCTCGGGCGCGCCTATCACGCGACCAAAAACTTCAAAGAGGCGCGCGGCGTGCTCGAAGAGGCGCTGCAGATCAATCCTTTTCACCCGTTGATCTATCGCCTCCTGATCGATGCCTACAATGCGCTCGGCGAAACGGAAAAAGCCAAGCAGACCAAGGCGACGCTAGAGAAAATCGCCAGCAGCAACTAAACCCAGAGTAAGGGAGAACCACAAGCCCCATGGAAGCACCGGAGATTCAGCAACATGAGATCGCCGAGATCGAAGAGTTCGCCGCCAAACGCGACACCATGCTGGGCGAGATTCGCAAGGTCATCGTCGGCCAGGACCGAGTCATCGAGGAAGTTCTGATCGCATTGTTCGCCAGGGGCCATTGTCTCTTGGTCGGCGTGCCCGGTTTGGCGAAGACACTGCTGATCAGCACCCTGTCGGAAATTTTGGATTTGGATTTCAACCGCATTCAGTTCACGCCGGACTTGATGCCTTCGGACATCACCGGCACCGATATTCTTCAAGAAGATGCCGCCACCGGCAGGCGCAAGTTTCAATTTCTCAAAGGACCGATCTTTACCAACATCTTGCTCGCCGACGAGATCAACCGCACGCCACCTAAGACCCAGGCCGCGCTCTTGCAATCGATGCAGGAATACAAAGTCACCGCCGGCGGCAGCACCTATCCCCTCGACCTGCCGTTTTTCGTTCTGGCAACGCAAAACCCCATCGAACAGGAAGGGACCTACCCGCTGCCGGAAGCGCAGCTCGACCGTTTCATGTTGAATATCGAGATCCGCTACCCGGACTTCGACGACGAAGTGCAAATCGTCATGCAGACCACGTCGAATGAAAAACCGGAGCCGCAAAGAATCATGGACGGCGCCGCCATCCGGCGTTATCAAGAACTCGTGCGCAAAGTGCCGGTGTCGCCCTTTGTCGTTTCCTACGCCGTCGCCCTGGCGCAAAACTCCCGGCCGCAAAGCCCGACCGCGTCGCCGTATATCAAAGACTACGTCGAATGGGGCGCCGGCCCGCGCGCTTCGCAGTATTTGATCTTAGGCGCCAAGTCGCGGACGATTCTCCAAGGCCGCTACGCCGTATCCATCGAAGATATCCAGGCGCTGGCGCCGTCGGTGCTGCGCCACCGCATCATGCCCAATTTCAAAGCCCAAGGCGAAGGTATAAATTCCCTCGATATCATCAGTCGTCTACTCGCCGACATAAAACCGTCCACCGACGGCAAAGCGCGCTGAAGCGAGCTTTGCCGATGCCAAATTCCAAATTACAGATTCCACATGGGTTCCCGAATCTGGAATTTGGCATCTGTAATTTGTAATCGTCCGGGACGGGCGCAGCTGGCTAGATAATCTCAAACGCCGGTGGTAAGAATTTATCTCGCGCGGTAATGGCGGGAAACGATCCTCGATCATCGACCCTCCATTCTCGACGGGTAGTTCGCTGACATGGCCACCAACGACAAAAACTATTTCGACCCCAAAGTCCTCGCCGGCATCGCCAACCTCGGCTTACGCGCGCGCTGGGTGGTGGAAGGCCTGATGTCCGGCGTGCACAAGAGCCGCGCCAAGGGGTTCAGTGTCGAGTTCGAAGAGCACCGCGAGTACTCGCCCGGCGATGAGATCCGCCGCATCGATTGGAAAGCGCTGGGCAAGTTCGACCGCTATTTTATCAAGGAGTATGAAGACGAAACCAATCTGCGCGCCTATCTCGTGCTCGACGCCAGCGCGTCGATGAACTACGCCTCGGACGGCATCACGAAATTCGACTACGGCTGCACGCTCACCGCGTCCTTGGCTTATCTCATTCTCAAGCAGCAGGACGCCGCCGGCGTCGTGACATTTTCCGACCAGGTCGAAGCCTTCGTGCCGCCGCGCGCCAAGCGCGACTACTTGCTACAGATTCTCCATGCCTTGGAAAACCGCGGCCCGGCCGGCGAAACCAACGTCGGAAAAATTCTTGAAAACATCGCCGGACAAATTCGCCGGCGCGGCTTGATCGTCTTAGTCTCCGATCTGCTCGACGAACCGGAAGCGATCCTCAAGGGACTGCGCCAGTTTCGTTTCAAAGGCAACGATGTCATCGTCTTTCATCTGCTCGACCCAGCCGAGCTGGAATTGCCCTTCGACGGCAATATCTTGTTCGAGGATTTGGAAGCGGCCAATCTGCAAGTCATCGCCGACCCGCGCGCCATCCGCACGACTTATAAAGAAGTCGTGCAGGAATTCATCGCTGACATGCGCAAGCAGTGCCACGCCGACTCGATCGACTATCAACTAATCTCGACGGCGACGCCGCTCGACCAAGCCTTGGCGAGTTACTTGAGTTGGCGAGGTTGAGCGTGTCGGTCTTCTTTCTCTATCCGTTATTTCTATTCGGACTGGCGGCGGCATCGCTGCCCGTCCTGATTCATCTGCTCAATCGGCGCCGCTTAAAGCGCATCCGCTTTCCCGCCGTCCGATTCATCCTGCTGTCGCAGAAGCGCATCTCACGCAGCTACCGTTTGCGTCACTGGCTGCTCTTGGCGCTGCGCACTCTGGCGGTCCTATGTCTCGCCCTGCTGCTCGCCAATCCGATCTTTCAATCCGGCGCCGGCCTATTCGCCGGCAGCGGTCCGGTTTCCCTCGTCTTGATATTGGATAATTCCTTGAGCATGAAATGGGCCGGCGACGGCAATGGTTTCAAGCAAGCCAAAGAGGCGGCGCGGCTGTTGATATCGGCACTGAACGACGGCGACCGCGCGGCCCTAGTACCTACGAACATCGACGGCAAAGAAGCGTTTCGCCTCAAAACCCAAAAAGATGTCCTGTTAAAAGAATTAGACGGCATCGAGATCGCCGACGGCACGGCCAATCTTCCCGCCGCCTTGAGTAAAGCCTATGAGCTTTTGAACCAGCCGGCGGGTGAAAAAGAAATCCGCTTTATCACCGACATGGGGCTGACGGGTTGGGACCAGTTCTCCGTCGCCGCTCTGAAGCAGGTCGATCCGGCGATTCCGTTAAAACTAATTCGCATCGGCCGAAAACAACAGCCGCTCAACGGCAGCGTCAAAGAAGTTCGCTTGGGCAGCCAAGGCGTCGGCGTCAATCTGCCGATCCAGATCGAAGCGACCATCGCCAATTTCGGCGACAGCGAAATCAAAGAGCTGCTCGTGCAACTGAGCATCGACGGGCAGAGTAAGGAACAAAAGCTCGCCACCGTGCCGCCCAAAGGCGAAACCTCGGTAACCTTCCAGACGAGAATCGCCCAAGCGGGCGCCCACTCGGGCCAAGTAACGCTAAAGAAGGATGGCTTGGCCGGCAGCGCGGTGTCGAATTTTGCCCTCGAAGCACAGGACAAACTCAAAATTCTCGTGGTCGACGGCGATCCCCAGACTTCACTGGTACAAAGCGAAACTTTTTTTCTGATCCGCGCGCTCCATCCCGCCGGCGAGCGCGACTCGTCATTGTTTCTACCGAGCGTGATCGTCACCGACGGTTTGAACGCGGCAAATTTGGATGCCTATCAGGTCGTCGTCCTTTGTAACGTCGCGACTCTCCCCGACGCTTTCGTGACGAAACTACAAAATTATTTGCGCCAAGGAGGCGGCCTGTTGATCTTCGCCGGTGATCGATTCCAGCCGGATCATTATAACCAAAAGCTGGCGCAAGTTTTGCCCGCGCCGCTGCGCGATAAAAAAACCGGCGCCGAATCCGCCGGTGAGAAGATCGACAAGATCGATATCGCTCATCCGGCGCTGCAAATATTTACCGACACCATTCTCCAAGACTCGATCAAATCAGCGCGTGTCTGGAGTTACGCGCGCAGCGGTGGCAAACCATTGATCGCGCTGGCCAACGGCGACCCGCTGCTGCTCGAACAAAGAGTTGGCGCGGGAAAAGTTATGCTGATTGCTACCAGCGCCGACCGCGACTGGAGCGATCTACCGGTAAAGACCGTTTATCTACCGTTGATCCAGTCGCTGACCCAGTATCTCGCCGGCGGCAAGCGCGGCAGCTTGGACGGCGGCATTGCCGTCGGCGCCGTCAAAGAGTTGTCCTTGCCACCGAGCTTCGTCGGCAAGACCCTGCGCGTGACCAAACCGGATAAGCAAAATGCCGACGTCGTCATCGCCGGGGAAAAAGACCGCGCGCGCGCCACTGTCGAAGCCAACGACCGCGCCGGCATCTACCGGCTATCGCTACCCGCGGGCGGCGAGAAGGACAGCGGCGCGCCGCAGCTTTACGCCGTCAACTCGCCGCTGCTCGAATCGAGATTAGATGAGATCAGCGCCAATGAACTCCAGAGCAAGCTTAGCCCCATCCGCGCCGAAGTGATCCCTGTCGAAGCGCTCAAAGAAGGCGGCAAGCGAGTCGATCTCGCTCTTCCCTTACTAGCGCTGCTCATTGTAACCTTGCTGTTAGAGGGATGGCTGGGACAACGCTTCTGAAAGCGAATTGATAATGAATAATTGAAAACGGTAAATGAAGAACTTTCTGATCCGCTGTCAATTATCAATTCTCCATCTTCCATTATTATGAAGCGCCGCAAATTCGTCCAACTTTTATCCCAAGGCTTAATCGGCACGACCCTTCTGCCAAAGCTGGCCCGTGCCGATCATCCCCAGGACAAACAACGCCTGCAGTTCGTCTTCGCGCAAATCCGCTACCGCGGCGGCGATTGGAATCCCCATCCGCTGTCGGTGACCCCCTTGATGGAAGAGCTGATGGCGCGTACCAGCGTCGAAGCGGCCACGGTGCGCCATGAAATCTACCTCACCGATCGCGATTTATTTAATTATCCGTTTCTCTACTTGGCCGGAAAATATGAATTCGATCCGTTTAGCGGTGAAGAAACGGAAAATCTGCGCCGCTTTCTTTCCTACGGCGGATTTCTGCTGATCGATGACGCGCTCGGGCAACAAGGCTTTGGCTTCGACAAGGCGGTGCGCCGCGAGATGCAAAAAATTTTTCCGGCCAACGAATTCAAACGCGTGCCGTCCGGTCACGCCGCGCTGAGAAGTTATTACCTCCTGCGCCGCATCGGCGGCGTGCGCATCGTCAGCCCGACGTTGGAAAGCATTACGCTGGGCAACGCCATGCCGGTGGTTTATTGCCAGAACGATCTCGGCGGCGCCTGGGAGCGCGATCAAGTCGGCAAGTGGACCAACGCCTGCACGCCCGGCGGCGAAGCGCAGCGCAAGGATGCCTTTCATTTGGGAATCAATCTCATCCTTTACGCCATGACGGAAAACTACAAAGACGATCTGATCCACGTTCCGTTCATTCGCAAGCGTCTCACTCGGTAAGCGATGCAAGATCTCTATCTCATCGGCACGTTGCCCGTTTGGTTAGTGGCGCTCATCGGTGTCGGCACCGCGGCGTTATTGCTACAGCAGTTTCTCGGTTTGAAAAAACGGCTGCTGGTCGGCCAAGCGATTTTTCTCACGCTGCTGCGCGCGGTCGTCTATATCGGACTGCTTTTCTTTCTTCTCGGTCCGGCATTGATCGACAAGCGCGTGAGCAAACTGCGCCGGCCGCTGACTCTTTTGATCGACACGTCACAAAGCATGGGATTCCCCGCCGGCGCCAAAACCAACGTCGAGGGCAAGTCGGCGCAAAGCCGGCTCGATCTGGTACGCGAGAAGCTCCAAGCGGGTGCCAATAAAAACGACTCACTGATGGATAAACTCAATCGCGACTACGATCTTCGCGTCATCCGCTTCGGCACTAGCTTGGAATCCATCGCGCCGGGCAACTTGGCTGGTCTAAAACCGCAAGATCCGGGCACGCGGTTGTTGGAATTGTTGCAGCAGGCCGCGCGCGACAGCGCGGCTCAGTCCGGGATCGTTCTATTTTCTGACGGTATTGCCAATGGCGATAGGCAATCTTTGGACGGCGCGCCGCCGCTGCCGGTACCGGTATTTACGATCGGCGTCGGCGATGCCGAAAACTTCATCGACGTGCGCATCGCCAAGTTGGGCGCGCCGGAGTTCGCCTTTCGCGGCCGCGAGTTCAAGCTCGATCTCACCGTTGCCGCCTCCGGCATGAAGGGAAAATCCCTGCCGCTGTATTTCAATCGCGGCAAAAATCTCATCACGACGCGAAATATTGCCATCGACGCCGATCCCTTCGAGCAAAAGATCACGCTCAGCTTCACGCCCAAAGATTTGGGCACTCACGGTTTCTCCGTGAGCATGCCGGCCCAACCCGGCGAACAGATCACCCAGAACAATTACAAAGAATTCAAAGTCGACGTGCAGCGCGACAAGATTCGCGTGCTGACGCTGTCCGGCTCGCCGGCGTGGAACTATCGCTTTTTACGCATGGCGATGAAGCAAGACCCGTTGATCGAGCTCATCTCTTTCGTCTTTCTGCGCACGCCGAGCGACAGCGTCGACGTGCCCGAGAGCCAGTTGAGCCTGATTCCCTTTCCCATAGACGATATTTTTCTCGAAGAGCTAAAGAATTTCGACGTGATTGTCTTCGACGATTTTTCCCATCGCGCCTATTTCAATCCGGTTTATCTCGAGCGTGTGCGCGACTTTGTGCGCGACGGCGGCGGTTTGGCGATGTTCGGCGGCGCGCGTGCCTTCGATAGCGGGGGTTACGGTGAAAGCGCGCTGAAGGAGGTCTTGCCGGTGGAACTCGACGGCAAGGGAACTTATAAGTCGAGCGGGGCGCTGAATGCCGTGCTGACCGCCACCGGCAAAGCCCATCCGGTAACGCGACTGCTGCCTGATCCAAAAACCAACGAAGAGGCCTGGAGCAAAATGCCGGCGCTCACCGGATTGAATCAGGTGCGCAGCGCGCGGGGGGAAACGCTGATTTCAACCGACGGCGCCCCACTCTTGACCATCGGCCGCTTCGGCAAAGGACGGACCCTTGCGCTCATGAGTGACGATGCCTGGCGCTGGAATTTCATCGCCGTTGGCAACAAGGAGACGCCGCAAAATCACTTGAAGCTGATTCGCCAGGCGGTGCGCTGGTTAGCCCAAGAGCGATCCTTTGAGCAAGTGCAGCTTCGTCCCATCCCGTCGGCACAGCCCGGCGAGAAAGTGGCGATCAAATTAAAAGTCTTGAAAGACGACTTCACGCCGACGCGCCAAGCCTCGGTGCAATTGCGAGTGATCAGTGCCGAGGGCGAACCGGCTTTAGTCGCCGCCAGTGCCGACAGCGAAGAAGGTGAATACACCGGCGAGTTTATCCCGACCAAAGAAGGCACCTACCAAGTCGAAGCCGAAGCGAGCCTGGGGGGGAAGGTTTTGGGCAAAGACAAATCTAGCTTTAGCGCCGCGTTTGCCTATGGTGAAACCGACGATGGCCGGCCGCGCCCCGATCTGTTAAAACAAATCGCCGCGACCAGTAAAGGCGAATATATTTCGATCAACGACTGGAACGAAAAGACCGTTGAGAGAATCGCCGCTAAGCTGGAAAGCGTCGCCCCGTCGCAAATCGTCGAGCAGCGCCAAACCCGTCTGTGGAGCACGCTTTGGCCGTTTGGAATTATCTTATTACTGCTCAGCGTCGAATGGTGGATGAGAAGGAAGTGGGGACTCATCTAGTCTAGGATTAACTCTGAACGCGCCTTCGCAAGATGACACGCCGTCACCAGGTATTTTTATTCTCATCGTTCACATTGCTTGGACTTATCACGTCGCCGCGGCGTGCACTGGCCTTTTGCCATGAGCTCGATGTCGTCCAAGGGAAACTCTTTCGCGCCGCCGCCAGCGCGGCGCCGGCGGTGACCATCGAATGGCTGGGACATTCGACGTTTCAGATCACGTCTTCAAAAGGCACGCGAGTCTTGACCGATCCGCACGGCGCTTTTGACTTGCCACGGCCAACACTGCCGCAACATATCGTCACCGCCAGCCATCAACACGGACCGCACAGCAGCGTCCACATGGCGCCCGGCACGCCGGTGATTCTGCACGGACTCACCCCCGGCGGCGAGGACTGGCAAAAAATCTCCACGACGATCCGCGACGTTTCGGTTTACGTTGTGCCCGCGTTTCACGACAAGAGCCGCGGCATGCAGCGCGGCAAGAACGCGATCTTCGTCTTCCGCGTTGACGACATTTGTATTGCCCATCTCGGCGACTTGGGCCATGTGTTGACCCCTGAACAGCTCAATATGATGGGCAAGATCGACATCCTGCTCGTCCCCATCGCCGGCGGCTACTATACCGTCACGCCCACCGAAGCGCGCGAAGTCACCAAGCTGGTCAATCCCAAAATCGCCATCCCTAAGCATTTCTGGTGGGAACAAGCGGTGCAGGAATACACTCAAGGCCTGACGCGAGTGCGCATGCTCAACACCGCGCTGGTCAAAATCTCCAAACCGGAACTGCCGCAACCGACCGAAACGATCGTCATGCCGTGGGGACGGCGCTGATGATCGGGAGTGCCCCAGTCTAATTTAAAATCCGAGCGCGATTGACAGTAACGCTATAAACACGTAGGCTGACCTCCCTACTTCAGTAATAGGCCTTCTGAAAGAGGAGCATACAAACGCCGAAGGCCTCTAATCCGTCTCTCTCCTTGCGAACGATACCCAACGGACAATCCGACCAGAGCGTGGTTTTCAGTCATCAACTAGCCCATGTTCTGCCTAATGGCAGTTTTTATTCTCAGGGTCAAAGACATCAATTCTCTCATAGGAGGAGAACATGGGTAGTAAATTATATGTTGGCGGTTTGCCGTATTCGGTTACCGAAGGACGGCTGCAAGAAATCTTTTCAGCGCACGGGTCGGTGGAATCGGCCAACGTAATCTCGGATAAGTTTACCGGACAATCGCGGGGCTTTGGCTTCGTGGAGATGAGTTCCAGCAGCGAGGCGCAAAAGGCGATTGAGTCGCTAAACGGCACTCAGCTAGATGGGCGCACCCTAACCGTCAATGAAGCCAAGCCGATGGCGCGGCGTGATGGCGGCGGGGGCGGGGGCGGCGGCGGTGGGCGCGACGGCGGCCGCAATCGCTGGTAGTCTTGCCAATTCGTAGCTAGTTAACTGGGGCAACAGGTCGGGTTGCCCCGCTTTACTCTGCAACGAATCTGTCGGCTGGCACCGACACACCGGGAATCGAGGAAAACTTTCGCAGCTCCAACGTCGCATCATAATGGTAGTGACGCGGGAGCTGCGCTTTTCTTAGGTTGGTTTTTTAGGATGTTTGCCATCCTCGGAAACTAGTTATCGGCCGTAAACAAGGAGATTTCATGACAGAACGAGAAGCGGTTAAACAAAGCGCGGAGTTGTTGAGAGGCATTATCCGCAGCATCGATAAAAAACTTGAATACAATTTGCTAGATCCGACTCAAGAGGGAAGGTTTTCTCTTCGACTGTCAACCCGCGGGCGGGAAGCAACGGTATCGCTACGGACCGATGATTTGCGAATGGCCGTGTTGGATAACGTGCGCAAAAATGTGGTCCGGCAAAAGATCAAGAGCGCGCGCGATCATCTTCTATCTAACTATGTCGTAGATGTCATGGGGAGAAAGGTAGCAAAGATGCTGAAGCTGGCCGCTCGCGGGACGGATGATTCCAAGTCGTCCTTTTTCTTCAGGCGCCCGCAGGGCCGAAGAAGATAGTCGGAACTCGACCGCTGATCTTCGCGCTAACTGTTAAGGGAATATTTTAAGATTAAAAGCCACTCAAGTTTGGCGCGACTTGGTGGCTTAGCTAATCCTGAAATCGTACAGGATTATTTCTTACCGGCTTTTTTCGCCGCCCAGTAAGCCTTCAATTTGGCCGACAACTTCGCTCTGACTGCCGGACTCATCGTCTTCTTCTTAACTTTCGCAGCGCGTTTGGCTGGACGCTTCGCTGACAGCGCGGCAACGTTCAATCTCCCAGTAGCGCTCGTGGTTCGCTTGTTCGTTCGCGCCGTTCCGGATTTGGCTGTCCCACTGAGGATACCGCGCAGCTCTTTGTTCAAATCCTCGATTTGCTCTTTAATCAAAGCAGCCCGTTTGAGTTGGCCAATTGTCAGGTCGAATAGATTCATCCAATCACTAAACCTTCAAAGATAGTGGAAATCAAGCTCGGGTCAGATACCAATTTCCGCCAACGATGAGGCCTTATCGTCGCTTATCGACTGGAGCACGGCCATGACTGTGATTATTCGACTGTCTTTGTCGAGCCGTGCTTTTCCAGGAACCGAATTTCTTCGCCGCGGCTTGATTGCGTTTAAGGTTGTAACGCTTTTGCTCGGAGAATTCGACCGACATTAGCATTACATCGAGCCCGTCTAACTTTCTCAAAGAGGTGAAAAATCTCACCGACGGTAAAGGTTTCGACGTCGTGTAGGAGTCGGTCGGTGCAACAACTTTCGACAAGAGTCTCGATTATTCTCCTCACGTAACCGAAGGATTCTGTCCCGCGCGCGACGGACGCGGCGCGCGCATGACGCGGTTGAAATCTTCAAGCTTTTTCTTCTGATCCGTCGTCAGCAGGGCTCTGGCCTGTTCGATGGCGCGGATGCGCGTGATGCGTATATCGGCGCGAAGCTTTTCCGCTTCGCGGATTTTCCCTTCGAGCTTGGCCATCTCGACCGGTTCTTTTTCCAACAATCCAGCGATGTCGAGCTCGACGATTCTCAAGTCGGCGTCGTTGCGAATCGATGGCTGTTGGAAATCGTCGCGTAGCTGCTCGAGCTTGCGCACTTGATCTGCCGATAACCCGAGCGCATCTTTCTGGCTCAGCATTTGACTGATCGCCGGCTGATTCTCACGCGCGCCACGACCGCCAAAACGTTCCCAGACTCGCCCACCCCATTCTTGCAGCGCGCGCTGAAAGCGCTCCCATGCATCGGTCAATTCCTCTGGCACCGGCGGTCGCAACCGCTCCTGATCAGCGCTCAGCGCGGGGACGGCGAATAGCAGACAGCAAGCTAGCGATCCCAGCCATACAAATTTTCGCATAGTAGCCTCCTGCAGGTGTGAAGGTCGGCCAAAGAAAATTAAAGCGCTGCCGATCTGCGATGTCAATTGACGCGGCAGTGCCACAATCAAAGGACAAAGAGGATTGGTCACATAGGCACAGCGATCGCCATTTTTCTCCCTCTTTGTAACGTCCGCGCCGCAGCGGTTATCCTTTTTGAACTGCGCGGCATGCACAAAGCTGGAATCCCCCAAGCGGCCGCGGAGAATCGCCAAACCTTTTCCCACTTGACAAACTGTTCTCACAGCACTAGAGAGCAAAGTAGATTCACTGAGCGCCGCCAGGCGCAGGGGCGAGTGGATCGCATAAGGCGAAAAAGCCCCAAGGTGTGAAAGGAGGTTTTGCTATGCAAGACGGTACTCCACCTGACCAGCCCAGCCCGCTGTCTGCGGGTGGCTCCTTACCCGAATCAACAGCCTGTCTCACGCAGCGGTGTTCACTACTAGACCTCAACTATTTTGCCTGAAGGCAAACCGTCGCCACGTCGACAGATTGAGGAAGGTCGTAGACCGTGTGACACGCGAGGTTCATTTAAGTGAGTGCGATCCGGAGGAGGAATCATAAGCCCGCCGGCGGCGGAGTCGATGTTTGAGATAACCAATCGTCAGTTAGCGCTGAATGCGCAACGAGGGGGTATCCTTCTTGTCGTGAGAAGGATGCCCTTGTCGTTTGTTGCCATGGTCGGAGAGAAGTCATGTCTCCCGTGCTTGACTTTGTAATCATTACTGCAAGATCCAAAGGAGTAGCATGTTCACACGGATGATCATCGTTCTGTCCCGCCGACGCAAGCGGCGGAAGCAGAACGCCTTTGGAAAAATGAATGTGCGACGGCGGATGCAGGAGGGAAGGTAAAATGATCGAATCGGATCACCGCTATTTACGATATGCGCTTATGGTCGCGCAGCGTTCGCGCGAACATGGTAACCGGCCGTTCGGAGCGGTCTTGGTGAGCGGCCGTGGCAGAGTTCTCCTCGAAGCCGAAAACACCCAGGACGTGACCCATGATTGCACCGGTCATGCGGAAACCCGGTTGCTCGCCGAAGCGTCGCGCCGATTCACCCCCACTGCGCTCGCCCAGTGCACGCTCTATGTCAACGCGGAACCTTGTCCGATGTGTGCCGGAGCGATCTTTTGGAGCGGCGTTGGCCGAGTTGTCTTCGGACTCAGCAGCTCCCGGCTGCACGAAGTCATCGGCAACCGATCAGAGCACCTCCGCGAACATTGCGCCGAGCTACTTGCGCGGGGAACCCACCGGGTCGAAGTCGTTGGACCCATGATCGAGGAAGAAGCGGCTCAAGTTTTCAATGAGGGAACTTGGAACGCCAGGGGTATCGCCCCTTGAAGAAGAATTTGCTTGAACGTCAAACTCGCCGGGACAATAATCGCGTAAAGTGGCGATAGTAAAAATGGAGGACGACTCCTATGCAAATCATCACGATCTATCAGGGCGCATCCGGCAGCGGTGAAGAGGTGGCCGATGCCGTGGCCCAATCGTTGGGGTACGTCAGTGTCGACCGCGAAGTGCTGGTCGAAGCCAGTCTGCAGTATAGCATACCCGAAGCTAAGCTCGCCGAGATCGTCGAACGCGAGCCGACGTGGTGGGCGACCTTTACGCGCAACCTCGATCCCTACCGCATCGCGTTGCAGGCAGCGTTTTGTGAAGTCGCGCGCGATCGCGGCATCGTGTACCACGGCCATCTCGGCCACGAACTAATACCCAAGTTTGCCCACGTGCTCAAGGTGCTGCTGACAGCGCCCATGGAAATGCGCATCGCCCAGGTACGCGAGCGGCATAATCTAAACGAAGTCGCCGCGCGCCGTTACGTCGAAGAACTCGACAAGGCGCGCACCCGAAGGCTGCACGGAATGTTCGGCACCGACTGGCGCGATCCGAGCCGCTACGATCTGGTGGTCAATCTTGGTTATATGGGGCTAAGCACGGCGAAACGCTTGATTGTCGAAGCGGCCCACGCGCCGGACTATCAAATGACCGCCGCTTCCAAACTGGCGTTTGCAAACTTTGCGCTGGCAACGCGGGTTCGCGCCACACTCGCCCTGTCAAATGACTTGTCCCACGCAAGAATCGAAGTCAAAGCCGACGATGGGAATATTGAATTATCGGGGACGATCCCCGAATGGATTTCCGACCGCCAGGTGGTCGCGCAAGTTCAAAAAATTCCTGGAGTCAAAAACGTCAGCGCCGACCTTACCACTTTGCTGACCAACTTGGAGTTGACCAGTTGAGGCGGCGAAGCTCGCACCGCGAAGGTTCTGTCAATTTTAAATTGCGGCTCCGCCTACGAAAATCTTTTGCGGCCCGTCATCCCACGTTGAAAATGACAACTTGTTCACCCAAACGGCGCACGGCCCCTTACTCTAAGTTATCCGTCGCGCTTCCTTGAGGAAGATTGTCAGGCCCACGCAGCCCACAAGGATCATGCCGGCGAGCGACTGCCAAGCCAGCGCGTAGCTTCCGCTGCGGTCGACAATATAACCAAAAAACGGTGTGCCCAACGTCGCTGCCGCCGCATTGATCGTAATCATCAGGCCCATAGCCACTCCGGTTCGGGTCGTGCCCGCAAGTTCGCCAATCAAGGCGTAGGACACGCCTTGGTAGCCGACAATACAGAGCCCTGCCAGAAAAACGATCGCCAACAACAGCGACAAAGGCGATCGTTCGGTCATCAGACTCAAGCCCATCATCAGCACAACGCTCACGAGACCGATGATGATCAGCACGATCTTGCGCCGGCCGCCGAACAATCGGTCGCTGGCGACACCCCAACCGATCCGTCCCACCATCGCGCCACCCTGGGCGATAGCCAAAGCCTGGCTCGCCCAGTAGGGTGTAAAGCCCATCGACTCTTTTAGATAAAGCGGTAAATAGGTGATCAGCGACATTTGGCCGATTAAAAAAATCGCCGTGCCAAAACTCGCCGGCAAAAATCCCCAAACGTCGAGCGGCTGTTGCGTCCCAGCCGATCCTTGGGCTGGTGTTGAATGTGCCGTCAAGTTATCGGGCGGCTCGCGCCATAGGGAAGAAAAAATAAAAGCGAATAAAAAATTTGCAACACCCAAAGCCGCGAACGCGCCACGCCAGCCGATCAGTAAAACCAGTGGTGGCGCCAATAGCGCGGTAAAAAAACCGCCCGCCGGCACGCCGGTCTGCTTGATCCCCATCGCGGTGGCGCGCTCGTCGCGATGGAACCAAGCCATCACGCCTTTGGTCGACGCCGGATTGAGAAACGCATAGCCGAGACCGCAGAGAAAAAAGCCCACGAAGGCCCAAGCGAACGTCGGCGCCAACGCCGTCGCGCCGATACAGACGCCGACGGATAAATGTCCTTGCAATGTCGTCTTGCCGACGCCCATGCGGTCGGCGAGCCAGCCGGCGCCAAACGACGCGCCGGTCATGGCGAGATAGAAAGCGGAGATGAAAAGTCCAACCTGAGCGCGCGACAAGTCGAGTTTGTCTTGGTAAAAAGGCGCCAGCGTGCTGATGCCGTACTGCGCCGACGCGCCGACGATATGCGACGCGCTGATGAGGGCGAGGATTGCCCAACGAAGGTTGTTGCGCTCGGCGGTGATGGGAGACATTAAACCCGGATTCCGCAGTTGAAGGAATGGCGAGCGCTGAGCGAGATACCAGCTCGGAGTAGTGAAGATATCCGACGCTGCGGTCGCAAAGTCAATTAACCTGGTTGGCAAGCCGTTCTAATGGCTTCCCAGGATTGCTTGCCGGGCAATCATGTCGGTTGCCTGCTCAAAAGCGCGGATCCATTGGCTTCATTACGGAAGGAACGCCCTCACGCTGATTCAATTTTAACTGCGCAATCCGGGTTCAAGACCGACGCGCCTAATCGAAGACGGTGGCGGAATAACTTTCGGCATCGACGAACGCTTCGACGACGCTGGGCCCGCCGAGAGCCAATGCCCAGTCGAGCGCTTCGCGAAACTCTTCGGCCGATTTTGCCGCGCGGCACGGCACGCCGAAATAATGCGCCGGCGACTCAGGCGGCGCGCCGAGATGGACGCCGGAGAGCGGATAGTTTCTTTTTTCTTGTTTGACTTTCATCAAGCCGAGCCAGCCGTCATTGAGTACGATCACCGGCACGGCTAAATTCCGCCGGCGCGCCAACGCCAACTCACCGGCCGTCATTTGAAAGCAGCCGTCACCGATGACGCCGACCACGGCACGATCCGGCTGAACTAACTTCGCCGCATAGGCGGCGGGCATGCCGTAACCCATCGACGACCAGCCGTTGGTCGCAAGCAAAGTTCTCGGTTGATCGGTGCGCCATTGGCTGGCGATTTGATGAGTATGTGCGCCAACGTCGTAAGCGAGAATGCCGTCGGCTGGTAACTTCTCGCGCAAAATGTCCAAAGCTTGGTAAGGCGCAAAGCTCGCGCTGGCGGGACGAAGCGCTTTGTCGAAACTATCTCGATGCGCGCGGAACTCTCCAGACGGCCAGGTGTTGGTTGTCGGTTTAATCCTGACCATGGCACCAATCGCCGCGTCCAACTCGCAGCCCTTGTTCCAAGTCAGATTCAAGCCGTTGCCGCTTTCGGCCGCTTCGGTGCTAACGTGAACGATCGACGTTCCCTGCTTCACCCAATCTTCATAGTTGATCTCGATGGGATCGTAGCCGACGGCGAGAATGAGATCGGCGTGATCGGTGAATTTTTTTAGATCGCTGCGTCGCGCCCGGCCGATGACGCCAGCGGAATTTGGATGGCCCTCCGGCAGAAAGCCTTTACCGTGCAATGTCGTGACAAACGGAATGTTTTGCCGCTCGATGAACTGAAGCAGATTTTGACCAGCCGCGCTGCGCGTAAACGTCAAACCGACAATTAGCAACGGCCGCTTCGCGCTCTTCAGCGCGTGGGCAATCGCCTCGGCAACTTCATTCGACAAGTCTGGCAGCGCTGCCGGCGTCATTTGCGTGCCGCGAGTTTCCAACGCGGCAGCCTGGGCAACATCTTCGGGCAAATCGAGATGCACCGGCCCGGGCGGTTCTTGCGTGGCGATTGCGATCGCCCGGCTAAACATCTCGCCGACATTGGACTGACGGCAAGCGAGGGTCGCTTTGGTCAGTGGCTCGAATAGCTTGTGATGATCGATGCGCATTTGAATGCGCCGCTCGAGCCACGGCGTGGCGACGTTGCAAGTGATCGCCAATACTGGCGCGCGGTCCAACCACGCGCAGCCTACCCCGGTCGTCAGATTGGTCGCGCCGGGGCCGACCGTCGAAGCGCACACGCCTGGAACGCCGGTCAAATAGCCGACAACGGAAGCCATGAAAGCCGCCGACGTTTCCGTTGCCGTGAGCACGAACTCAACCGGACTGCCGCGCAAAGCTTCGATCAGCGGCAACACCGGCCCGCTGGGAATCCCGAACACCCAGCGCACGCCGGCCTGCTCAAGAGTCTTAACGATGAGATCGCTGTTGTTCATCCGTTAACGTCAGCCGAATCGAGGATAGAAGATCGAGAATGGCAAGCCTCAATCCTCCATCGTCGATCCCTCCCGGCTTTATTCAATTACCAATCCGCACCGGATCGACGACATCCTGCACGGCGCGAATAATCGACAGCGCCGTCAATTTTCCAGTCCTAGGATTTTCGCTCGGCACGTTTTCGATATGCACGTGCAGCTTGCCGAACTCGCCCTCGACGTCGATGTCGTGGCAATTGCGCGTCAGCCCAGGCACGGCGAGAATTCTCACCCGAGTCTTGTCCGGGCCGATGCCGGCCAAGCTCACCGCACCCGTAACATTCACATTGGCTGGAAAGCCACGGCACGCCTCGCGCGCCGAGCCGGAGAAAACTTCCTTCTCTTCCGCCAGCCCAGCCAATGAGATACCGCGTTCGACTAAGTAGGGTGCGCCTTCGAGTCCGAGCGGCGGTTTGCGCGTCGTGTGTGTCACATGCGCGATCTGGCCGACGCAGGCCGACTTAATGCCATCCAGTCCCGCGATCGCCCCCGACGGAACGTAGAGGTGACAACCCGTGCGCCGCGACTCCGCCATGACCTCCGGATACTCAAGCAACGCGCCGACGCTGATCACCATCAAGTCTTTGTCTGCGGCAAAAACTTTCTTCGCTAATTCCGCAACAATGTGTCCACCGGCCGCCTCGATCAGCAGATCTGACGCGCGTACTAGTTCATCGAGTGAAAGATACGGCGGCGGATTATTAAATGCCGACAAGAATTCGCGCGCATTTTTTTCCGTCCGGCTGGTCACCCCCGCCACACGCACCGCCAGCTTGCCGTCTTCAACAGCCTTGATCAGCGCCTTGCCAATCGCGCCGCAACCGACGATACCCATGGATTTGATCGCCATCTCCCACCCGTCATCCTACCGAAAAAAGTAACTGCTAGCGTCTATCTAGCTTGAAGTATTTCGCGCTGTCAATGAACCAGTCGGCAAGACCGATCAGCGACAAATCGAGCAACTGGAGGCCGGAAAGATTGATGAAGATTTTTCTGGCCGGGATGAATCAGCGCGGCTCTGGCCGAAACTACCCGTGATGCTCACCGTGGCGCGGCTGAGCGCGTTGAGTGAATTCCCCCTGACAACGGGTCTTAAAACCTTGCGGCGGAAAAACTAGCAGCTACAGCTCGCGATCCGTGGCGCCGGATTTTCTTGGCTTTCTGGCTTTGGCAGCTTTCGTTCGCTTCGCTTTGCTCGGCGCGCGATGTTCTTCCAGCCAAATCGCCTCGGCTTTCAGCCAATGTTGAGCTTCGATTCCCTCCGGACATCCAGCCTCTTGCCAAAGCCGATAGGCAAGCTGCCGGATCTCTTCGTCGCGATTGGGTTCCGTGCCCGGCATAAGTATCCCTCCATCCAAGATCGTTATGGTAACTGTACACGCACGTATCTTTTCTAACAAGATTCCTAACAGAGTTCTAGAAGGAGAAGAGGCGACAATTACGGCAACAACCTATGAGAGGCGGTATAACATCAAATATACCACCACCCCGGTAACCGACACGTAGAGCCAGATCGGCAATGTCCAGCGCGCGATGCGCCGGTGCGCGTCAAATTTTTCTCTGAGCGCGCGCACGAATGTGATCAACGCCAGCGGCACCACGGTTGCGGCAAGGATGGTGTGGGTGATCAGAATGGTGAAATAGACGCGGCGAATCCAACCTTCGCCTTTGAAACCGACCGAACCCACTTGGAAGTGATAAACTAGATAGGAGATGAGAAAAAGGCTCGAGCACGCGAACGCCGCCAGCATGCAGCGCCGATGGGCTTGGCGGTTTTTGCCGCGAATGAAAAGATAGCCGGCAAAAAGACAAACGGCGCTGAGACTATTCAGCGCCGCATTGAGAGTCGGAAGTTGTGAAGTGGAAATCACTTCGGGTAGATGTCCGGTAACAACATGAGGATCAAAAACACGCAGAGAATAAACGGGACGATCGCAACGATGGAAAGCGTCATTTTCTCCATTTTGAGATGCATGAAATGCATCGCTACTAAGGCCGCTTTCCAAACCGCTAGGGTAATCAGCAAGGCCGCAAGCAGCATTTTCGGCAATCCCAAAAAGGTGATGCCGACCTCGATAACCGTCAGCACCGAAAGGATGACGAAAATCTTAATATAGTTATGGTGCGAATGAGCTGTCGTTGCCATTTTCAATCCTTTAATTTTTTACAGCAGATAAACGAAGGTAAAAATCAAAATCCAGACGAGATCGACGAAGTGCCAATATAGGCCGGCGATCTCCACGTGCTTGGCCTGGTAACGGCCGCGATTGACCGCCGCCAACACACAAGAATTGTAAATCACGCCGCCGGTGACGTGCATGCCGTGAAATCCGGTGAGCACAAAAAACGTCGTCGCGAACAGATCCTTGGTGAAGGCCAAATTATAATGCGGCAGCGTGTGGCCGATCAGGTGCGTCCACTCATAAGCCTGCAGGCCAAGAAACATCGCGCCGCCAAGAATGGTAGCGCCCATAAATTTATTAAACTTGGCTTTATCGCTGTCTTGGAGCGCAGCTAACCCCAACACCATCGTGACGCTGCTGACGATCAACAGGAAAGTCATCAATGCAGTCAAGTTGATGCCGAGCACCGCGGCCGGCACCGGCCAAGTCTTGCTCGCGTGACGGAGAATACCGTAGCCGACGATCAGCCCGCCGAACGACATGGCGTCGCCGGCGAGAAACAACCACATGCCGAGCTTGCCCCAGCTCTCTGGGGTTAGGGGCGTTTCCGCGGGCTCTACGCCGCCATGCACCACTACCGCTTCACTCATTTTACGCTTTCCTCCTCAGTCCAAATCAGCTCGCCGGCCTGCGTCTCATCCAAAGCTGCGCGCTGCGCCACCGCTCGTCGGTAAGCGATCACCAAACATGTGGCGATCGTGCCGCCGATCGCGTAAGGCGCCGCCAATAAGAAGCCCACGCTCCAATTGAACGCGTGCGTGACAATGTCATCGTCACCGGAAAAACACACGGCGCACGCCTGAGCAATCGCCGGCGACGTCACCACGCTGAAAACGATGACAAGTAAAGTTTTTACTCTCATAATCTTAAACAGCCAAAAAAGTATCTTAACGGTTTCGCCCTGTCAACTAAACGTCGCTAGTAAAGATAAACCAAACCGTAGAGCACTGGCCAAAGCGCGACAACGAAGGTCCAATACATGCGCGCGGTCTGCACACCGACAAAATCCGTCTTGGTAAATCGCCCGTGTCTTGCCTGCCAGTAAACGATCAACAGCCAAACCAGCCCGCCGAATACATGCGCGCCATGGGCGCCGATGAGCGCGTAGAACAGACCGCCGTAGACGCTGCTCGACGTGGTCAAACCGAAATGAATCAGACGCGTCCATTCATAACCTTGAATGACTAAAAAGAGCGCGCCCAGAAGCAGGGTGAAAAATAGTTGACGCACTAGCTTGGATGCTAAGCCGGTACGGCTGGCGGATACAGCCCAATGCATCGTCAGCGCGCTGAAAAGCAGAATCAGACTATTCACCCCGGTCACGCCGAGCGGCAAGCGCGGCTGGAACGGCGGCGGCCAAACCGTCGCGCTCAAACGAAAAACCAGAAATGCGCCGATCAAGCCGGCGAAAAACATCAGTTCGGAGGCGAGTAACATGACTACTGCGAGTCGGGAGTTGTTGAGGATCGGCAGATTTGGCCGCACCGGCGGCGTCGGCGGCCCGCCGCCGAATGCCGAGCGCCGCCGCTGAGGCGGTGACACGATCTCAGTTAGTTTTCGTGCTGCGGAGGATTTTGCCATTACCGAGAGCCCTGAACTTTCAACTCAATTAACAATGATGAAGACGATCACCGCGCCGATGTAAGCGATCACCGCCGCCGCCAACAAAATTCCGAAACGAGTTACTTTAACTCTCGATGGGGAATTGGGTTCGGTCATGATTCGATTCATAACGCCTTCCGATCCAGCGCCATGATAAGCAGCAGCACCGGCAAGTAAATCAGCGACGCGTACAAAAGCTGGCGCGCTCGCTTGAGCGTCGACTCTAAAACTAAGCGAATGCCGAAAACCAAAAAGCCAACGCCGAGGATGAACGCGGCGACAAAGTAGATTGTGCCCGCCGCACCGAGCAGCGTCGGCAACAAACTGACCGCGAGCAGCGCAGCTGAATGGCTGACGATCTGGCGATTGGTGCTCTCACCGTCCGGCTCGATGACAGGCAAAAACTGAATCCCCGCCTTGGCATAGTCGGCACAATAAAGCCGCGCGATCGCCAGTGTGTGCGGCACTTGCCACAGGAACATAATCGCGAACAGCACCCAAGCCGTGATATCCAAGCTGCCGCGCGCTGCCACCCAGCCGATCACCGGCGGCAAAGCGCCTGGTACCGCGCCGACCAGCATGCAGAGCGAGCTGCGCGGTTTCATCGGCGTATAGAGAACCAAATAGCTGAGCGTTATGAACGCCGTCACCAACGAGCTGAGAACATTGACCGCCAGCGCGAGATAGATGAGTCCGGCGAGCACAATCGCGATACCGAACCACAGGGCTTCGCGTGGCTGCACGCGCCCGTCCGGCAGCGGCCGGCGACGGGTGCGCTCCATCAGCGCATCTATGTCCCGTTCGAGATATTGGTTAAGCGCCAAGGTGCCGGCGGCGGTGAGCGCGGTGCCGAAAATCATCTGCAGTAAGCGAAGATAGTTTGGCACATCCGCCGAGCCCAAATAAAACCCGACGAATGCGGTGATCAACACCATCAATACAACGCGCGGCTTGGCGAGCTCGAAATAATCCGCCGCACGGCGTACTAGAGCTGCGCCGCTGACGAATGAGGTGTCGACGTTGGAACTCATATCGAATACTGCTCCGTCAGCACTTTTGCCTGCGCTCCCGACCGCGCCGAAGCGGAGAAGCGATAGGCTTTTAAGGCGATCCACAAACTTGTCGCGAGCATCAGCGCGCCGACGATCAAATGCGTCGTCGTCAGCAAGACGATCGCTTCAATCGGCCAGCGTAGCATCGTCGTGAACTTGCCAACATAGGAGAGCGCTCCGATGGCGAGTTGGAGCAGTAGCAGCGTTGCCAAAAAATAGCCCGGTTGTGCCAACTGAGCGCGATCACCGTGCGCGCGGGTAATTCGCAACATCAGTAACACGACATGAATGACGACCAAGGCGGCGAAGAGCAAGTGCGCATCGAGCCGTTCGCCGGTGTGGCGCAACAGCGCGCCAAAGACGATCTGCAAATAGATCAGTGCCGTGGTGATCGTCGCGATCCGGCGCAGACGTCCGCCGTCGGCGATCGTTGCATGAACCGGTTCGCGCCACTCGGCAGACGTAAACAGCGCCAAGCTCACCGTCAACGCGAAAAAAGCTTGAGCTAAACAAGCGTGTATGATCGCCAGCGTATGCTGCAGCAAAACCACCCGCAGGCCGCCGAGGACGCCTTGCACGATGACTAAGACATAAGGCGGCAGCACCGAGCCATCGTAGCCATTGGCGCTGTTCGCGAAACCAAAAAGTCAGAGCTAACGCGATCGTCAAAAGCCCAACGGACGAAGCCACTAGACGATGGCTATGCTCGTAAAAAATTCCGCCGATCATTTTCGACCAAGGGTAAAGAAACATGTTGTAGCCGAACGTAGTCGGCCAGTCCGGCACGGCAAGCCCAGCACCCAAACTCGTCACCAGACCACCGATGAATAGCAAAGGGAAAGTCGCGCATGCGAGAATGACTGCCAGCCGATGCGGCCAGGGAGAAAAAGTCGAAGCACCAGGGACGAAGGATGACTTCCTGTTTACGGATTCCAGCTTCATACCTCTGACTATGACTTCCGATCTCCAGATTCTGCTGCTAGTGGCCTCGTACGGCGGTGCTAGCGATGGGACCGAGGTTCTTGTCCTGGGGCAACCAGTCTTCCTTCACTTCTGGGGAACTATATTCATAGGCACCGCGATAGACCGTCGGCGTCACTTCGAAGTTGCCATGCGGTGTCGGCGTCGGCGCCGACCACTCAAGAGTGTTGGCTTGCCAGGGATTGCGCTCGGCCTTTTTGCCGGCGAACAGACTGTAGAAAAAATTTCCCAGGAAAAAAATCTGCGACGCGCCAAGAATCAGCGCACTCCAAGTGATGAATACGTTCCAATCATGCATCGGCGTTATGAATTCATACTGCAGCGGGTTGTAAATGCGCCGCATATGGCCGCCCACGCCAAGAAAGTGCATTGGGAAAAACGCGCCGTTGAAGAAAATATAGGTGAGCACGAAGTGAATCTTGCCCAACGTCTGGTTCATGTTCCGGTAAAACATCTTGGGGAACCAATAATAAACCGCGGCAAACAGAGCGAAGATGATGCCGGCGACGACGTAGTGAAAGTGGGCGACAATGAAGTAGGTATCGTGGATGAAAATATCGACCGGCGTCGACGCCATGAAAATGCCGCTCAGACCGCCGATCAAGAAGTTCGAGACGAATCCTAAAGCGAACAGCATCGGCACCGTCAGGCGGATTGAGCCGCCCCAAAGGGTACCGAGCCAGTTAAACACTTTGATGGCGGAGGGAACCGCAATGACCATCGTCGTCATCATAAAAGCGGTGCCGAGCAAAGGATTCATACCGCTGATGAACATATGATGGCCCCAGACGATCCACGATAAGAATGCGATAGCGATCATCGAGAAAGCCATGGCGTGATAGCCGAAGATCGGCTTGCGCGAGAACGTCGATAATAAGTCGGAGGTAATGCCCATGGCCGGGAGCACCAGAATGTACACCTCCGGATGGCCGAAGAACCAGAACATATGCTGCCAGAGCAGCGGCTCACCGCCACCTTCGGGTAGGAAAAAGCTCGTGCCCGCCATACGGTCGAATAGCAGCATGGCCAAGGCCGCGGTCAACACCGGCAGCGCCAGCAACAATAAAATCGCGGTGACGAAGAGTGACCAGACCGTTAACGGCATGCGGAAATAGCTCATGCCCGGCGCCCGCATGTTGACTACCGTCGTAATGTAGTTGATGGCGCCCATCAAGGATGAAACACCGTTGAGCATCAAGGCAATGATCCACAGATGTTGGCCCCACTCAACGCCGGTATACTGTGCCTTTGCAGAAAGCGTCGCGTAACCGGTCCAACCGCCGGCCGCCGGTCCGCCGGGTACGAAGAAACTCGCCAGCATCACGACACCCGATAACGCACCCACCCAAAACGACAACATGTTGAGTTTGGGAAACGCCATGTCGCCGGCGCCGATCATTAGCGGAATAAGAAAATTGCCAAAGGTCCCCACCATAATCGGCATGACCACGAAAAAAATCATGATCGTCGCGTGCATGGTGAAAAGCGCGTTATAGGTTTGCGGCGGAATGATTCCGCCGCCGTTGGGACCGGGGTAAATATAGGGCTCGGAGACGAAGCCGAGCCCCGGCACCGGGCTTTCCGGCCACGCCAGCTGCCAGCGCACCAACATGGCGAGAATGCCGCCGATCATGAGCATCAGCAGACCCACGAAAAGGAATTGCCGGGCGATCATCTTGTGATCGAGTGAGAAGATGTAATGGCTAATAAAACTGGGCTTGGCGTGGTGGCCATGCGCCGGGTGCGCCGCTGCTGTGTCGCTCATCCTAAGAATCCTCCGTAATCGCGCTGGAACGAAATCGCTGTGAAATGAAAATCACTGTGGTTTGGGCGCCAGATGTTCATCCGCCCACTTCTTGTAGTCTTCGACCGAATGAACATGCAGCCAACCCTTCATACCGGAATGACCGAAACCGCAGAGCTCGGCGCAGGGCAGCTCGTACTTGCCGGGCTTGGTCGCTTCGAACCACGCCAAGATCGTTCGGCCGGGCACGGCGTCCTGTTTAAAGCGCAGGTTGGGAATGAAGAAACTATGAATGACATCGCTCGATCCAAGATGAATCCGCACGACTTTGTTCACCGGCACATGCATGTCGTTGTCGAACTTAATATCGTCGTCGCTGCCCAACTTGCCGTCCGGTCCGGGATAGATCACGTCCCAGTTAAACTGCTTGGCGGTAACTTTGATTTCAAAATCGGTCGCCGGTGGATTGCGCTTGATCTTGGCCCAAGTGTTCACGCTCATGAACGACAGCACGATCAAGATCGCCGCGGGAACTACCGTCCAAATGATTTCCAGTGTGGTATTGCCATGGCTATAAACCGCGCGCCGTCCAGGCTGTTCACGATACTTGATCAAGAAAACGATCATCAATACGGTAACCAGAATAAACGCCACCGCGGTGATGTAATAAATAAGGTAGAATAACGAATCGATCTCGTGCCCATAAGTAGACACGTCTTCAGGCAACCAACGAAGCATCTAGTCAACCATCCTTCTTAAAAGTGAATTATTGCGATTGGCGTTGGAAACTCGCTATTTGCTAACACAGCGCCATAATCCTTTTCAAGCGAGATTTGCGTTGAATTGGCGCAGATTTATGCGAAGATCGATGCCGACAAGAAAAATTTTAGCGCGTATCGATTCATGTCCACTTGGTATTCACTCAGCTTGATGCTGCACCTAATCGCCATCGCGCTTTGGCTCGGCGGCATCGTGTTTTTTCTCGTCGTCTCGGGACCCGCGGTGTATGAACTCGAGCCGTACATCGCGATCAAAACGATGAATCAAGGGAGAATCGGTTTGGAGCGGATCTCCTGGACCGCCATCGCGCTCTTGTTGATAACCGGAATAGTCAATCTGGTGCTAAGCACCCAAACGGCCGCAGCGCCGCTGGGCGAATCCTACATCATCCTGCTCGGCGCCAAACTGTTTTTGTTCGGCGCCATGGCGCTACATCACGGCCTGCAAGTTTTCAAATACGCACCGCGCATCGCCCAGCTCACTGCCGGGATCAAGCCGACTACAACCGAATGGCCCGCGCTGCTGCTAACGCACTGGCGCCGTTGGTTCTTGCTATTGAAAATCAACGCCGCTCTCGGCCCGATCGTAGTGCTGCTCGGCTTGGCGTTGGTTAAAGGCTAGATTCCGAGTTGGAATTTGGAATATATTCCCACCCCGACGACATCATCCTTTGGGGTAAAGCGACTTGATAAACCCGCTGTCCTCCAACTGTTTGACAAAGCGCGTATCCATGAACGTTTCCGGCGCGAAGTTTTTCGCTTTCGGTTCGCGGATGGCGACTTGATCGAGAACGAAGCGTATACCGCCCACCGTCGGATAAGGCACGCGCTGCAACTTCGGCATGTAGAAATCCACCGTCGAGGCGAGAATCGCCGGATCTTTGATGCCGGTGTATTTGCTGGTGACCTTCATCGCTAGCTCGCGGTTATTCTTGTAAATTGCGATCGCCTCGGTGTAGGCGCGCACGAAGCGCTGCACCGTGTCCATGTTGTCCTTAATGTACGATTTCTTCACGGCGATGCCGACGAAGGGAAATTCCAGTCCCATCGCAGCGAGATCGGCGATTTCTTTATAGCCCAGCTTCTTTGCCGCATCGGTGAATGGGTCAGCCAGCGCGCCGGCGGCGATACGGCCGGACGCGATACCACCCATAATACCAGCATAGTCTTCGAGCTGGATTAGCGCGACGTCTTTCTCAGGTTGCAGTCCTGCCTTGCGAATCGCGAAGCGAGCGGAAATATCCGTGTTGGAACCGTAGCGCGTCACGCCAATTCCTTTGCCTTTGAGATCTTCCATGCGCGACACCGTGCCCATGATCACGATCGGCGTCGTATTGAGCGCGACGGCGACGAATGTCACATCCATCCCTGCCACGCCGGCGGCGAGCATCGCCGGCCCGCCCATCTGCGACATCTGGATCTCTCCGGAGACCAAAGTCTGTGCCATAGTCGACCCGCTGCGAATGTAAGCGACTTCGGCTTTGATGCCGTTCTTGTCGAACAGTCCCGCCTCACGCGCTATCCAGAGTACGGCATGAGGACCGGAAGTAGCGGCATAACCCGTCATGACCCGCACCGGTGTTTGCGCCGATGCCGGGCTAATGGTCAATAAAGCTAATAGCAGCGCGCTTGCGAATCGAATCATGTGCTCCTCCGTTAACTTGATCCAGGGTCGGTTCGGAAGTATAGGGGTAAGCGAGAAACAAGTTCAAGCTCGGTTCGCCTTCACGGTGAGAGATACAAGGAGAATTGCATGAGAATGATATGTCACGCATTGCGCCTGATAACGTTCACTATCGTATTGACGCAAGCGCCCGCCGCGTTCGCCGCCAACATCAATGTCGTTTGGACCAGCGAGGTTGGCCAATTCGCGCCGCTTTGGGTGACCAAGGAAGCCAAGCTCTTCGAGAAGTACGGCAACAATGTGGAGCTGATTTTTATTCAAGGCGCTTCCTTAGCCGCCGCGGCTTTGACATCGGGCGACGCTCAAGTCGGCATGTTCTCGCCCCAAGTGGTGATTACCAACCCCGGGTTGGAGTTGGTCATGTTCGGCCGCTTGGGCAATACCATGGACAATCGGGTGTATGGAAAGAAGGGCATCAAGAGCATCAAGGAAGTAAAGCGAATCGCCATCAGCCGCTTCGGCAGCAACGCCGACTTCGCCGCCCGCTTCCTGCTCCAGCGCGAGGGACTCCGGCCCGACACCGATGTCGCCTTGCTTCAATTCGGCAATCAATCGAACCGCATCGCCGCGGTCGAGACGAACAATGCCGATGCCGCTATGCTGACGCCGCCGATGACGCTGCAAGCGCGCAAACTCGGCATGACGCTCCTGCTCGACGCATCCAAGCTTAATATTCCCTACTCCAGCCTGTTTTTCGTGTCGCGCCGGCCCTACTTGACGAAGACTCGGGCGGAACTAGTCAACTTCACCAAGGCGATGATCGAAGGCGTCGCCCTTTATAAGTCCAACAAAGAATTCGCCATGAAGGTTTTGTCGAAGTACATGAAAGTGCAAGACCGCGAAATACTCGAAGAGAACTTCCGCGAATACGATTTTCCACTGAAGCCCTATCCGTCGCGGGAATATTTCGAGCTGCCGATCCAAGAAGTCGGCAAGAAAGATCCCAAAGTCTTAAAGGAGAACCCGGAACGCTACACCGACCTATCGTTGGTCAAGGAACTTGAGAGCACGGGTTTCATCGACAAAGTATCACAGGAATATCGAGTGAAGTGAAGGAACCTTTGATGTGAGGTTCCTTCATCCTGAACGGAGTGAAGGATCTCGATCAGAGGTTGCGTCATTCGGAGCGCGGCGAAGGAGCTCAATCATAAATCACTGAACGATCATAAGGAGAACGAATCATGGCAAGCGCAAGAGGAGCGACACTGCTCGGACCGGATAAACTCGAACTCCGCGAGTATCCGATTCCCGATATTCCCGCCGACGGCGGCTTGATCAAGATCGAAATGGGCGGCGTCTGCGGCACCGACGTGAAATATTTGCACGGCAAGCTCAAAGTCGACTATCCGATCATCCTCGGCCATGAAATTCTTGGCCGCGTCGAAAAGCTCGGCAAAAATGCCGCGGCGATTCATCATGTCAAAGAAGGCGACCGCGTCATTCTCAAAGGCGCGCTCGGCTGCGGCCGCTGCGCCGACTGCCGGCGCAACAACCAGCGCTTTTGCCGCCAGCGCACCAATTACGGTGGACGGACGAAATGCGATCAGCCGCCCCATCTATTCGGCGGTTTCGCCGACTATCTCTATTTGGCGCCCGATGTGCTTTGCACCAAAGTAAGCGAATCGCTTTCCGCTGAAGCGGCGGCGTTGATCGGCTCGGTGATGGCGAACGGATTTCAGTGGGCGATCCGCCGCGGCGGCGTCAAGATGGGCGACTACGTTTTGATCCAAGGTCCCGGCCAGCAGGGACTCTCATGCACGTTTGCGTCGAAGCATGCCGGCGCAGCGAAAATTTTTATCACCGGCATCGGCCGGGACAAGCCGAGATTGGAATTGGCAAAAAAATTCGGCGCCACGCGCACCATCAACGTCGAAGAAGAAGACGTCGTCGAAGTGATCCGCAAAGAAACCAACGGCGAAATGTGCGACGTGGTCGTCGATGTCTCGGGCAATCCGAATGCGATCTTGAAATCGGTCGACTGCCTGCACCGTCAATCGACCATGGTGCTCGGCGGTTTGACCGGCGACACTACGGTGACACCGATGCTCATGGATAAACTCGTTTGGAATGAGATTAAGCTCCAAGGCTGCTTCACCGCCGACAACGACGCCACGGAAGCGGCGCTGCGCATTATCGAAGAGACCAAGTTCCCCGTCGAACAAATGGTCAGCCATGTTTTTCCGTTGAAAGACATCGAGCACTGCATCCGCTCCATCGGCGGCGAAGTGCCCGGCACTTTCCCAACCAAGGCTTTGATCAACCCGGCGATCGGATGATTTTACGAGAGTTGATGAATCCTTCGTCCGTCATTCCGGGCGAGGCTGGCAAGAGCTAGCTCGACCCGGAATCCAGGCGGGTGGGGAGTCTGGATTCCCGCGTGCGCGGGAATGACGAATACTCGAACCATACTGTTTTACACAAACATTCAGACAGGTCGTGATTTGAATCGAGGCCTTTGGCAATGATCGACGGACTGAAAGACAAAGTCGTCATCGTCACCGGCGGCGCCCACGGTATCGGCAAAGCCTACTGCAACGGTTTCGCCAACGCCGGCGCGCGTGTCGTTATCGCCGACATCGACAAACTGGGTGCCGAAGCGGTAGCCAAAGATATTGGCACGCCAGCGCTGGCGCTTGACGTCGACGTGTCGAACGAAGAAGCGACTAAGAGAATGGCCGCGCAAGCCCTCGACCGTTTCGGCCACATCGACGTTCTCATCAACAACGCCGCGATATTTTCCGTGGTGCCGATGAACCGCGGCAGGATCGAAACCATCGATCCGGACGAATGGGATAAGTTGATGGCGGTGAATCTGCGTGGCCTGTTTTTTTGCTGCCGCGCCGTATTACCGGCCATGCGCAAGCAGCAATCCGGTAAAATCATCAACATCGCCTCGGGCACCGTTTTCGCTGGAGCGCCGGGCAGAATTCACTATGTCACTTCGAAAGCCGCCACCATCGGCTTCACCCGCACCTTGGCGCGCGAAGTCGGCGGCGATAACATCAACGTCAATTGCCTGGCGCCGGGCAACACGCTCTCGGAAGAAAACCCGACCGAGCAAATGATCAAATTCCGAGAATCGTCCGTTGGTTTGCGATCGTTGAAACGAATTCAAATGCCGCAAGACGTCGTCGGCGCCATGCTGTTTCTCGCCTCGCCACTGAGCGATTTCATGACCGGGCAGACGGTGAACGTCGACGGCGGGATTTCGTTTCTCTGATATAGCCGCGGCGACGCTTTTGGCTCTGAAACGATTGAAGCGTTTTGAACGACTGGAACATTGGAACGGAGAAAAGTTATGAACGTAAATTATCCGATCATCGACGCCGACGGCCATGTCTTGGAAAAAGACCGCGAGCTGCACGACTATCTCGGCGGGCGCTACACCAGCGCGCCCCACTTTGAAACCTACGGCTATTTTCCCTCACTCGACGGTTGGAACCGCGGCACCGGCGTGCCCGGCAAAGATCCGGAAACTCCCGCGCCGCGCTGGCTGCAATTTTTAGACGAGCTCGGCGTTCACATGACCGTGCTCTATCCAACCGGCGGTCTGGGATTGGGCTTGATACAAAATCCCGAATGGGCCTGCGTGCTCGCGCGCGCCTATAATTCCTGGCTCGCCGATCGTTTCATCAAACAAAGTCCGCGTCTTCAAGGCGTGGCGATCTTGCCGGTGCACGAACCGCTCGAAGCGGCGAAAGAACTGGAGCGCGCGAAATCTCTGGGCCACGTTGCCGGCCTGTTGCCGGCGGTGACGTGGCTACACAAAGGCTACGGCCACACCGACTTCGATCCGATCTACGAAGCGGCGGAAAGACTCGACATGCCGTTAACCGTTCACGGCGCGCCGAGCCGCGGCATGGGCTTCGATTTTTTCAATAAGTTTCTCCACGTTCATACCCTTGAACATCCCTTTGCGATCTTGATTCAATTCACCCACATGGTTTTTGAAGGCGTGTTCGTGCGCTTCCCCAAACTCAGAGTCGCGTTTCTCGAAGCCGGCTGCGGCTGGCTACCGTACATGATGGACCGCATGGACGAAGAAATGGAAAAGCCTTACCGCGTGCAAGCGCCGCTATTGAAGCAGAAACCGAGCGAGCTGATTCGCAACGGCCAAATCTGGACGACCTGCGAAGTCGAAGAAAAAGCCTTGCCCTTCGTGCTTCAGCAGTTCAATCCGAAATGTCTGATGTGGCCGTCCGACTATCCGCACGAGCGGCTGCCCGACATGTTCAAGCGCGACATCCCGGAGTTTCTCGAACGAGACGATATCAGCGACGAAGCCAAGAAAGCGATTCTGCACGACAATCCGGTTAATTTTTACCGGCTGAAGATCTAACGGAGACGGATTATGCGCTTGAAAGACAAAGTTGCGATCGTAACCGGCGGCGGCGTGGGTATCGGCAAAGCTTACGCACACGGACTTGCATTAGAAGGCGCGAAAGTTGTGGTCGCCGACATTCAGGAAGCCGAAGCCAAAAAGGTTGCCTCGGATATCAAAGCTGCGGGCGGTGAAGCCATCGCCGTGGCCGTTGACGTGACTTCGCCAGGAAAAACCCAAGCGATGGCCGCGACCGCGTTAAAAGAATACGGCCGCATCGACATCCTGGTAAACAACGCCGGTCTCTACTCCGCGCTAAAAAAGAAAGCCTTCATGGAGATCGACACGGACGAATGGGACCGGGTCATGGCCGTCAATGTCAAAGGACTCTTTCTTTGCGTCAAAGCCGTCTACCCGGCGATGAAGCAACAGCAAAAAGGCAAGATCATCAACATCTCGTCGGGCACGACGCAGAGCGGCACGCCGTTCTTTCTGCACTATGTGTCTTCCAAAGCCGGTGTTCTCGGTTTCACCCGCGCTCTCGCCAGAGAAGTGGGCGGCGACAATATTTGCGTGAACTCCATCATGCCCGGCCTGACTATCTCCAGCCCAAACCAAGAAGGAGTCACCAGTCCCGAACAACTCGCCGACCGCAGAAAGCGCCGCGCACTCCAGCGCGATCAATACCCCGCAGACTTGGTGGGCACAGTTATATTCCTCGCCTCGGACGACAGCGACTTCATGACCGGCCAAGCCATCGGCGTCGACGGCGGCATGAATATGCACTGAAGAATTCGAGAAGAAAGATAGGGACTGAGATGGAGAGATGGAAAACGATGATAGAGCTATGACACAGCGCCGTGTCTTTTCTCTATCTCTATCTCGTCACTCAAAGATCACACTCGTAAACGTCACTGCGGAGCCGGTCTCGGCTGTGAATGCTTGACCGTAGTGGAGATGATTACCACGGGCGCCGTCGAGCAGGTGAATCAGCGAATAGAGCGGTGAGAAGCCGCAAATTTTTCGCTTGTCCTCATCCTTGGCGATCTCGTTGAAAAAACCCGGCGCGTCGAGTGAAGCAAGACGATCGACGAGTTGGCGATCTTCCGCTTCGACCCATTTGAGAAAATCATCGGTGACCGGTTCGGTATCGCCGAACTGCCGGCCGACGTGAGCGAGGTCGACACCGGCAACGAAACATACTCGCCGCGAATCGCCGTGCGCCATTTCCCGCAGCGTGCGCAAAAACGTTCCGACAGCTTCGGTCTGCTCCGGCAAAGTCCGGCTCATCATCATTTCATGAAATGATGAAACCAATATCGGCACGATCTTAAACGGCTTTTCCGGCTGGCCCGTCAACGCCGCGCGCTTCTGCGCGACATATTTTAGAAACAGCACTTGGAACTCGATGGAATGCTCGCCGCGGTGGAGATACTCGTCGGCAAAACAGTCCTCGGCGCACTTGGCCTGCAAGCGGCTGACAAACTCAGCATCGGTTTCGACCAATCCCAGAGGAGTTTCAAAGTCCTTGCGCGTCAGAATGTAAGGAGTCTGGCCGCTGCAATGCGACGTGCCGAGAATAATGTAGAGATCGGCGCCTGCGCTATCCGCGAGCGGTTTGTATGCCCAGGCGTAGGCTGGTCCGCCGCGGTGAAAATCGATGTGCGGCGCGACAACTGCTTTGGGGGCCTTTGGCGCCGCAGCGCCGTTCACGGCCGACGGCAGCCCAGGACCTTTCGGCGCAAGAAAGTAGCTGTCGAGCTGCGCGGTCAATTCCATCGGATCGCTCTTGTAGCCGCCGCCGACATGGGCAGGAGCGCGGGTCGGCAGCCGGCGAAATTCCAGCAGCACCGCTTTGCGATATTTTTCGAACCGCTCGCTTTCCAAATAGTGGTGTTGATCGAGCATAGCGACGAAGCCTTTAAACTCATCGCTCATCAGCAGCGCGCCGAAGCGTTGATTGTAGGCTGCTTGGATATCGATGAAAGAATGACCGCCGTCGAGATGCGCCAGCAAAAAATATCCCACCGGCGAGATGCCGATCGGCGTGGCAAGATTGAGCGGGTCTTTGAGATAGATGAGAGTTTTGCCGTCGTGTTGGACGGGAAAGGCTTCGATCGGGCGAATTCTCGGCTTGTCGACCATCGTTGCAGTCAGAGCTGAAATTGATCTGGTCGGAGCGAACTAAACAATGCCGAGGCGCTGCTTGGCCTCTTCGGCGATCATGCTCGGATTCCACGGCGGATCCCAGACCAAATCGACCGTCGCGTCGCCGACGCCATCGATGGCCATGATTTTTTCCTTGGCGTCCGCGGCGATCATCGTCCCCATGCCGCAGCCGGGCGCCGTAAGCGTCATCTTGACCGCGACCTTGTCGTCATTGACTTCGACATCGTAAACCAAACCGAGGTCGACGATGTTGACCGGAATCTCCGGGTCGTAGCATTCGTGCAACGCTTCGTAGACTTGGTCTTTCGTAATCATGGTTTACCTCTCTATGCTCCGTCACTTATGGACAGAATCGCTAACTCGATACGATCTTGAGTCCCTGTGCCTTTTGCGCGCGCTCCGAGGCAATCGATAGCTGTCCCGCTAATTTCGCCGCGATCTCCAAGAAACTTTTGCTCACCGGTGAATTCGGATCTTGAATCAATATCGGCACGCCCTCGTCGCCGCCTTTGCGCAGCGCCGGCGTGATCGGAATCTCACCGAGAAAGGGAATCTGGAACCGCTCGGCGGCTTGCTTCGCGCCGCCGCGAGCAAAGATATCATGCTCTTTGTTGCAACCATCGCAGATGAAGTAGCTCATGTTCTCGACCAGCCCGACGATCGGAATCATCACTTTGTCGAACATGCTCTTCGCCCGTACAACGTCGGCGAGCGCCACCTTTTGCGGTGTCGCCACCAATAAGGCGCCGCTTACTTTGAGCTGCTGCGAGAAAGTAATCTGCACATCGCCCGTGCCCGGCGGCATATCGACGACGAGATAGTCTAATTCGCCCCAATGCACGTCGGCCATCAATTGGTGCAGCGCCTTGCCCAACATCGGCCCACGCCAGATCACCGCCTGGTCGGGATCGAGAAAAAAGCCGATCGACATGACGGGAACACCATGCGCCATCGCCGGCGCGATTTTCTGCCCGCCGTCGACGTCAACTTTATTCGGTTCGCCTTTCACCCCCATGATGATCGGCACCGACGGACCGTAGATATCGGCATCGAGCAGTCCAGTCTTGGCACCGTGCATTTTCAACGCAACGGCAAGATTGGCGGCAACGGTCGATTTGCCCACGCCACCCTTACCCGCGGCCACGAGCACGACATTTTTCACCGTCGGCAGTAAATCGGTTTGACCGGCGCCGGCCTTGCTGCCGCGCACCTGCGCGCCAAAGCTGATTTCCAATCCGCTGATGCCGGGCACGGCTGCCAACGCCTTCTTACAATCGTTTTCAATGGTTTCACGTAGCGGACAAGCTGGCGTCGTGAGTTCCACGGTAAAGCTGACTCTGCCGCTATTCACAGCGAGATTTTTCACCATTCCCAAACTGACGATGTCGCGATGCAGTTCCGGATCCTGAACCGTGCTGAGAGCGGCGATAATGTTTTCCTGGGTAATCGATTCCACTTTTTTCCTTTCGACGCGAAAAAACTATAGACTTATAAGGTCTACGATGTCAACAATGGCTGACGCGGATTAACCATTCCGTGTTTCCATCGTCTAATTGCAATGGTTGAGTGTACTCCGTTCGCGAAATCGATCATCGTAACTTGCTGGCGTAAGCCGGTTTTGCTAATATTTCGCTAGCTCCAAACCTTCCTATCGTGAACACATCTCAGGAGGTACGATGAATCGTTCAGTCAACACTCTCATGATTGTTGTGCTTGTCGGCACGCTCGTCGGCTGCGCCGGCGGTAACTTGACCACGCGAGAAAAAGGCGCAGGCATCGGCGCTTTCGGCGGCGCTGCGCTAGGTGGTATCATCGGAGCGGCCGTGGGTGCGCCTGGAGTCGGCGCGGCGGTCGGCGGCACGCTTGGACTCGGCGCCGGCGCCTTGATTGGCGACCAACTCCAAGGGCAGGAAATCAAACAAGCCGACCAACAAAAGCAGATGGACTCCAATCAAGCTGAAATCGAGCGGCAGCGCAGAGAACTGGAGAAATTGCGCCGTCAAGGCGAGTATTAGTCCCCCGCGCCCGTTCCGGCGAGAAGTTTTCTAAATGGCTTGCTCGAAATTAAGTGCGCGCTGAGGTTCGAAACGTCTAACACATTGCGATCGACTACATTAGCCATCGAGGCTCAGGAGGGTTATGAGCATGTTCAAGCAATTATCTACTGGATCATTATTACTTGCCGCGGTGCTCGCCGGATGTGCCGGTGGTGAAATCACCACCCGCGAAAAAGGCGCGGGTATCGGCGCCCTCGGAGGAGCGGCGGCTGGCGGATTGATCGGCGCGGCAGTCGGTCGACCCGGAACCGGCGCAGCAATTGGCGGCCTCCTAGGATTGGGCACCGGCGCGCTCATCGGCGACCAGCTCCAAGGCCAGGATAACAAGCAAAAGGAGCAGCAGAAGGCGATCGATCAGCAACGCGCCGAACTTGAAAAAAACCGCGCTCTGATCGAAGAGCTGCGCAAACGCAATATCGAAGCGAAAGAGACCAGTCGCGGCGTCTTGGTCAATCTGCCGAGCGTCAATTTTGAGTTCGACAGCGCCGACTTGACCCGCGATGGTAGAAGCAAAGTCGATCAAATCGCCGGCATCATTCGCCGTGACGCGCCCGACCGCCGGATCGTCGTCGAAGGTCACGCCAGCCGGGAAAGCGCCGCACAGGAAGCCTACAATCAGCGTCTGTCCGAGCGGCGTGCTGGCACGGTCGCCGATGCCTTGGAGCGAAACGGTGTCAATGGCCGAAATATTTCATCGCAGGGTCTCGGCACCCGCGCACCGGTGGCAACCAACGACAACGAAAGCGGACGCCAACAAAATCGCCGCGTCGAAGTTATTATAGAAAATTAGTCGGCACCAAAACGCGGCTCGGTGCCGGCAAGCAAGCGTCGGATGTTTGCGCGGTGGCGCCTGATCACCATCGCGCCGAGAAAGCAGCCCATGGCAACGATGGCCGCCGGTTGATGGAAGAGCCAGAGACTTAACGGCGCTGCCACCGCCGTGGCGAGGGAACCAAGGGAAACGATTCGAGTCGCAACCGCCGTAAGTGCAAAAACGACGACCAAAACCAACGTGGCCATCGGCGCCAAAGCCAGGAGCGCTCCGAAGCCGGTGGCCACGCCTTTTCCTCCCCGAAAATTCAAAAACAGCGGATAGAGATGGCCGAGGAATGCCGCGATTGCCGTCAGTGCAACAGTTAGCGAATCTTGTCCCAACTGTAGCGCCGTAAAGACCGGCAAATAACCTTTCGCCGCGTCGGCGATTAGTGTGATGATGCCTTGAGACTTGCCAACCGCGCGGGCGACATTGGTTGCGCCGACGTTGCCGCTGCCGATCGTTCTGACGTCGACGCCGCGAAGTTTGCCGAGTAGATAACCGGTCGGCACTGAGCCGATTACATAGGCGGCAAAAATGAGCAGGATGATCACGAGCATCGGTGCGACGTGTCGGCGCCAGACCGCTCAGAAACGAAGTTTGCGCCGCGTCTTACGTTCCCGCCGGATGTAGTAACTGCCGCCGCAAAACCAACCCAGCACAAATGCGATCGCGGCGACCAGAGCGGCGATTTTAACTTCAGCCTCATGACCTTCGATCATTTGCAGAATCGACTGCGATTTCGCTTCCGGCTCGCGTTGCGGTGCCGCCGCGGATACGGTTGCAGGAGGTGTCGTCTTAGACGAACCACCCGCCTTCGTTGGCGCAACCGTTGGACTTTGACTGGCAGGACCAACCGCTGCCGGAGGTGTCGCTTCTTTCGCAGGCTCCTTGCCTTGTGCGGCGGCAACTTTCTGAATCGGAGTTTGACCGGCTACAGATTGTGCTAAAGTCTCGCCGGCAAGCCTTAGCAGGTTTTTATGGATGTAACCCTTCTGCCCGTCAGCGGCCGCGACGAGAAACCACTCACCTTCAGCTTTTTCGACAGTGACTTGGTCGCCTTCTTTGAGAGTCAGTTTGAGCGGATGGTCAACCCCTGCGCCCGCGCGAAGATTCGCCGTCGGAGAACCGGAAACCGCCGCTTTCATTTCCGCGGGTTCAGCCCGATCGCTGCTAAAAGAAATAGCAAGGAGGAGTATGATCGAAGTAGACGAACTCCGCAGCGTTCCCGACATCGGCTTAATCTAACACAAGGTTCGTTTAACTCTCAATAATTTTCTGCGCGGCTAGGGTCATCAAGAGGGGAGACTATCGTAACGAAACTCTGACTTGAAAGAAACTTTTGGCAGTGGCGTTGATAGATGGTAAAATGACCCCAGAATCGAGACGAGAGTAAAAATGCAGAAAAAAGTGATCGCTTTCATCGTTACCGCGTGCGGGATGCTCGACGTCGCCAGCGCGGCCTATGTGATCAAACTGAAGAACGGCAACGAATACGTCACCACCCGCTACTGGCAAGAAGGCAGCCAAATACTATTCGACACCTATGGTGGCATCTTCGGCATCGACAAGGCATTTGTAGGGAAGATTGAAAAAACTGAACAAGTAATCCGAGTGGCGACCGCGACGGATCCGGCAGAAAAGCCTCAGACGAATTCACAAGAAAGCGAATTAGAGTCGACAAAAAGAACACCAGCAACCGAGACGAAATCACCAGCCGAAAAGAACGAAAACGATACGATCACGCAAGACGTAGCAAAACTCAAGGAGCGGTCAGAAGGTATTCGTGGCATGTTCCCTGAGGACGCTCGCGCGCTTCTCAAGGATATCTCTGACTACAAGAACAAGATTCTTAAGGACAACCGGTTATTCCTCGATTATGGCCGCGAATTTAATGAGCTGCAAAAAATGGGCGCGGCGGTAGACGAGGCAATAGGAAAATAGTTTAACTGAATCAGTTGTTTTTCCAGTTAACGACTTTTAAAGGCGCCACGGAGAACGCATTGCGAACGTTGCAACTATTGTAACCAACAGAGATGCTACCGCTGACAGTTGTGTCGCCTAGCGCACTACTTCCGGAAATGACCTGGCCCTGGATGTTCTTGGGGTCGCTACCGCCACCGCTGGATGTGACAATCCCCGTGACGATGATTGGACCGTTCCAAGTGAGGTTACCCGCGAGTTGCAAATTACCCTTCACGACCAGTATCCCATATCCGGTTACATTGTTTAACCTAAGTTCGCCACCTGTGAGCGTAGTGGCATCGGCGTAAACGACCCGATAATCACTAGCTCCGCCGAATGTCGCATTGGTCTGATTTTCGGTGAGAACATTCGTCGCCGCGTTTTTGAGTTCGCTTACCAGTGTGTTGATATCAATGCTCGTACTACCGTATTGAGGCGTGCTCGGGTTGCCTGTCAAATTCGGACCGTTGGCGTTGTTGGGATTACCGCAGCGCGTTTCAGTCGTTCCTGGATAACAGGTATATGCGGGATCCATTGTGTAAACGGGAGGCTGATTGGTGCCGCCGCAACCAGAAGCATCGTTGCCGTCGATCGATAGCGAACTTCCGTTCAAGGTGACATTGTCTTTGGAGTAAATAGCCCCGGGTGCATTAGGGATAGAGTATGTCTTGACCTGAGTGATAACCACTGCCTTGGAGTTATTTGGTCCAGTCGCTATCGTAGTAATCATCGCAATACCGTCATTGTCAGTCGTACTCATCTGCGAGTCGGTCGCACTGCTGTTGTTAGTTAAATATGCGTTGTAGGCATAATTTCCCAAAGTTCCCGTAGCCAAGAGCGGATCGTCGCTTGACGTCGCGTTGCCATTCAGTTGGCCATTGGCCCCGACATATTGTGCCAGTTCCTCGCTGAATTGGGTTTTGTTAGTGCTGGACGCGTTGAGCGCGCGCAATATTTCACGTCCCCTTTCCGCCCCCGCCATCGCCACTTGCAATGCTGTTTGACTAGTCTTGAAATTGGCCCCGACTTTGGCGTTGCTCGACGAAACTATATAGGTCGTCGCTCCGACCAAGACGAGGGTCGCCATGAGCGTGAGTGCTGCGATTAGGATGAAGCCGTCGTCCTTACTGAGAATTCTCGCGCAGGAACTTCTCGCAATATTAGCTGCTACTTTCATCTATAGTCTCCCGCGCTGCTAGAGCGCCAAATTGGGCGGAGTGACATCAACGCTGAGTTGATAAGTACGGTATCCACCGTTGCTCGAATAGCTTGGATCGACTTTGGCGGTCCTGCCGGTAATGTTGACGGTTACTTTCCGAATCAAGGAGCTCGTCGTTGTCGACACACCGCTTGCGTCGTTGTAGCTAAATGTGCACGCCGTTATGTTATCCGCGACTATTTGCGGCGTACCCCCGGTCCCGAGCTGCCGGGTTATTCGCATATTTGCCGAGTCCCATACATAGACGATATATTCAAGGCTCGTGTTGTTCGTGGGATCGATAGCGCCGTTACCATCGATATCAGCCTGAATGAGCAGCTGCGACGCGTTGTAGGTGACTCCTGTCACACTACCTCCGGAAGCCTTGTAACCGGCTTGCATGAGTTCGCGGCCAATTAAATCGATGGCGCCGCGGACATTCTGATGCATCTGGGATATCTCTTCCTCAGCTTTGTTCTGACGAGTCTGAGCGGTGAACGTGCCGGTGACGCCGGCGATGACCAACATCCCGATGGTCATCGACACCATCATCTCGATCAGAGTAAATCCGGCACGATCTGTATGTATCCCTCGACGCATATCACTCAGCTTCCGTAAGCAATGCTCGTTTTCATTGTAATCGATCGATTGCCGGCCGTACCCTCCGACCAGCTAACCGTCACGGTGAGAGTTTTCATATTGGTCACTGAGGTATCGACAGCGGCCAAGACTCGCGTAAAGGTTACGCCGCCGAGCGACACCGCCGCCGAGCCAACGCAACCCGTGGTCCCAGCAAGGAGATAGCCGACCCGGCGGTTTTCTTGAAAGCATGACTCCGCGATCGCCGTCGCGGTTGTCTGGTTCCTGCCAGCCACGTTGCCGCGTATCACGCTCGCGGTCATCGCCGCCGTTCCCAATAAACCGGTTGTTAGTATGAAGATGGCGGTGAAGAGTTCGATGAGTGTGAACCCTTTCTCGTTCTGCGCCGCTTTGAGAAATCTTAATTTCATCGTGTTGCGCATCAGCTGATCGTCGCGCCGCCGGTGATCCTAAGCGATACGGTCTTGCTTCCGGCGGCATTGGTAACGGTGATCGTGGAGCCTACATCCGAGGTTCCGCGTGACGACAGATTGATCGTCGCCGCGGTACTCGACACCGTGACATCGGAATCGAAAAGTGTCCGAAGATTTACCGTTCTCGTTGCCGATCCGACAATTTGCACGGTGTAGGTATTGGGGAAAGTTACCGTATAGGTGATATTTTCGTTCACCGCTTTTGCCCGCGCCGACATAAGTTCGCTAAACACTTGCCGGGCTGCGCCGTCCAAACGGAACTTCGGTTGCATAGCGCTAAACTGGGGCACCGCGATTGCTGTTAATATCGCGAAAACTCCCATGACGACCATTAACTCAATGATCGTAAAACCGCGGCTTTTGGTTAATGGCGGCCTTGATTTGAAATTTTTCGCTATCATCCTGGTATCTACGTTCTCAATGACTTTTCAGGCGACCTTCTAAGCACCATGAATCGATTATTTAACGAGCAATTGGCGGACCAATGGGACAGGAGACTGAGATGTCAGGGATTGCGTGTAACGTTGGCGCTAATTTGCCTCTGTCCTTCCCAAATGTGGGGCGAAGGAAACTGAATAACGTAACAAAAAACGCGCAAGTGACGGTTTTTGGCAGGACCAATGTCGGTGCGGCTTAGGATGGAGAGATATAAAAATCAATAATTTGCTCGCCATAAAAAAGGTAGATCAGCGCGCCAGAGCAGAGAAACGGCGCGAACGGCAAGGCCAAGCGACGCCCGGCGCCGGTGATTACCATGCAGGCAATCCCAACCACTGAGCCCAGTAATGACGCGATAAAGAGCGTGACTGGAATCGAAGGCCATCCGAGAAATGCGCCGATCATCGCCAACAGTTTTATGTCGCCGCCGCCCATGCCGTCGACTCCGGTAAACTTCTCGTAGATCCACGCCGTAGCCAGCAAAAAACCGCCACCCGCAAGGATGCCTATGAGCGAACTGATTGGCGTTGGAATGACGTTCAAACCGTCGCGGAAATAAAAATAACCAATAACGGAGCACGCAAGTCCGAGGATGATGCCGGGCAAGCTGATAACATCAGGAACGATCCGGACATCCAAGTCGATAAAGGAAATCACGATAAGCGCCGCAACAAAGACGAAACTTACGAAGAAGCTGAAACTGAAACCGAACCAGTGAAACACCGCCAACGCGAGTAACGCCGTTAATAGCTCGATAATAAAATAGCGAGGCGAGATCCGCTCACTGCACGATCGACAGCGGCCGCGCAAAAAAAGAAAACTGAGCAGCGGCACGTTGTCATAGAACGCGATCGGCGTTTTGCACTTCGGACAGTGGGACGGCGGTGTCACGATCGACTCTCCGTTGGGGATGCGGCCAATGCAAACGTTCAAAAAACTACCAACGAGCGCGCCAAAGATGAAAACCACGATTGCGCTAACAATCACACATTGCCTCCTCGTCGGAAAATCGCCTTTGACTCATAGTGGGCTCTCATTAAACTATCGATTTTGGTTGAAAGTAATGGTTAGCAGCGCGACGAACGCGCACAAACATTTCTGTAAGGCGGATCGCGCGCCGAACGAGCAACAAACAAACCAAAGCACCGGGAATCCGCGACGCCCGCATACAGCCTTCAAGCCAATAACTTTCCTTCAGCGCATCGTAGAAGCGCCGCGGCGTGAACATCAGCAGGGGACCGATACTAGCCGAGACCAAGCGGCGGTGCTTCTTCGACCCCCAATCGAGAGAATGAGAGAGATTTCTGAGAGCGCCGGCTTGCACCGAATTCGGTCGCAATATTAGCTGCGCAAGGCTGTGGACCGACTGCCCTCGTAGCGCATCAATATTATTATTAAAGCCGGCGAGGCTTTGAGCCTGTGTGAAGTTGAGAGCGTAGTCCACGATTCCGGACTGTAGCAATTTCTGCTCATCCGAAAGCTGTGCGCCTTCGTTGCTCAGCACCGGCGCAATCCGCGCGTCAATTTCTTGATACGTCAACGTGGCCCCGTGCGGAGCCGTGGCGGCGAGTTCGAATAACTCTAGACAGTGGCCGATAGCATGTTCCGCACCGGCCGGTCGTTTCTGATCGAAGAACCGCCCCGGCATGAATAGACTCCGCGGCGAGACCGTATATTCTTCGTGGCGATACCTTCGACCAAAGTAATAACCAACTAACATGGGAAACTCGGGATCATCCTCAAAGGCGTTGGTTAAGTTGGCTTGAATTGTTGCGTTCCAGCCGATGTCGACCAGAACTTTGACATGCTGAGCGTTAAACAACCCTTCCTGAACCAGATAACTACGAAGGCGTGCCCGCGCCGCTTCCGCACGCTCATGCACACGACTTGCGAATTCTGGATGGGCAAATAGATTTGCTCTTGCGGTTTCGTCGCGGTTATTAAAATCAATCCCCAAGTCGGCAAACTCAGCAGCATCAAGTCCGAACGCATCGATGCATTCAGCTAATGTCGCATGTCGATCGCGATAAGCCGCCAAATGCAACTCTCGTGGGCTCAATGTGCGAATCGCCGGCAGGCTGGTTGCGAGCCGGCTAACGTAAAGATAATGATGCTGTACTCGCGGCAGGTGTGTTAGCGCCGGAAGTCGTGTCGCCAAGATTTCGTGGAGCTGACGAAACAAATGGCCTTCCCGTGCCAAGTAATAAATATCGGCGGCGCCAATCCGTTCAGCTTCGTGGATCACGTCGAGGACAAATAGCGTAAATGCTGGGCCAAGGATTTCGTAGCCAATCCGGTAGATCTCTGGTTGGCGGTCCATTTGGGCCAGCACCAACACCAATGCGGAGGACTTTTGCGACGTAAGCGCTATCGCCGGCGAATTTCGTATGACGAACGGCACCATTTCGTGCGCGACCCGGCGGCGGCGCCGAAGGCGTTCAACGTCGAATAGAAAGACCGCTGGCACACCCGCCTTGACGGCGCCACGGACGTCACTCTGGTAAGTATCGCCGACATGAATCATCCGTTGTGGATGAATGCCTTCAGTCTTTAGTATTTCTTGAAACAACCGTCCCGAGTATTTGCTCAAGCCATGTTCCGATGATGGATAGATCGCGTCGATCCAACGGCCGATCCCCAATTGGCAAATAGTTCTTGCAGGTGGGTTGTTCGAGATAGGTGTCGCTCGTGGCGATAATCGTTTACCACGTGACTTTAGTTCCTGAAGCATTTCCGCAACACCGTCCGCCACCCGCAAGTGTTGTCGCTCCATGTCGAGTTCGTTTTGCACCAGCAAACCAGCGTCCGAATCAGCCACGTCAGCGCCAAACAAACGATATAGCACTTCGTGAATTATCTCGAACAGCTTGCATTCCATATCGGAGCCAGCGCTTTGCGCGACGCGTCGTTGGCGCCATTCGCTTTCATTCCTTAAGTACAGAATCAGTTCAGCCGTCACAGGATAGCCTCGAGCGGAATAACGTTCGGCTGCAAAGTTCGCCACCAAACGCTTCAACTGTTCTGGCGGCTCGACCGTGCGATAGAGTAGCGTGTCGAAAACGTCGAAACTCACTACGTCTGCGCTGTCGCAGAGCCCGACATCTGCGCGCAAACTACGAATGGTTCGAACCGAACCCACCGCAGAATCCATCGTCCAAGCCGTAATGCGAAAGAGTTGTCGTAAAAGATAAGCCGACTTCGTCGCAGCCCACACACGCCAGCCTGTTGATAGTGGAACGCAGTCGCGCTGCCGGCATGCCTCGGCGTAGTTACATCGCAGAACAGAAGCGACAAAATCATTGTTGCCCTGCTGGTTGTCAGTGAAACTAACGGCAGTCCCGATGCCCTCTTCCCAATCAGCAGAGCATGGGTGCGCGCCAAGCTCAGATTCAGGGATCTCCGGCACGGGTACAATCACGGCTGGGTTTATTGGCAAATGTAGCTCTCTACTCTTGGCTAATCAGGTGCTTTAACACGCGCGCCGTTCGTCGGAATCCTGGCAGCCAATTAAGCTTCTGCAATAGTCGAATGCACGGTTCTTGAGCGATGAAATCAATTGCACGACGCAGATCAGCGACTTTTGTCTGCGCGATTCGGAATTGATGTCGGTCCCGCTCCCACAGTTTGTAAGTGGCATCCAATTCATATTGGAGCCTCGCCGCTGGAGATACTGAAAATGCCGAGAGATGCGAATGGATCTGGCGAAAATCGAGTTGGCCCGTCATTAGAGCAGTCTGACTTTGCGACTGTGCCGCATCATGCGTACCGCCGGCAGCGTCACGCAACACCGCCGCGAGTCGCGCCGATGCATCACCAGACGCGAGTTCATCGCGTAGGTGTGCATCCTGCAATGCAAGTCTTTCTGGCGGGGGGAATAATAATTCTTGAATCACACCGTCGAGATGCTCGGCACAACGAATCTCCCAGGCGGTCTCGACGTACTGCGGCACGGCTCGGTAATCGATCTGTGCCGTGGGAATCCCCAAGAGCATGGCTTCGAGCAACACCGTCGAAGTAAACGAAATAACCCCATTCGCGCTCTGCAAAGCATCTGTAAGTGCGCCGGTTGTCGAGGGCGTAACCGATAGTTCCGCGGCCAACTCTTCCGTAATTCGCCAGACCGCATTCAATTCCGGGTGTCCGTCGAACCAGTTCTTGAGATCGCGCAACGCGGCACGGACGTACACTTTATGTGCCGTGTTGTGTCCAAAGGTCTTTGCCGTGGCCACTACGATGCGCGGAGGCTGCTCCTGGTCGATTATCCGCTGACGTCTCAATCCATCCAGGCGCGGCAAGCCGACCACATGAATCTTGTCGGCCAATCCCAGCGCCGCAAGGATTCTCGCCGGGTGCTGTCCGATCACGCAAAGATCGCTGGCAATCAACGGTTGAAGCACTGTTCCTTCGGGCTTGACGAATCCTGAGTTCTGCCAGAAATAGGCCCACTCGATAACGCCGTCCATTATGTAGATTACCGGGATGCCCTGACGGCGCGCTGCGATGGCGGCATGGCGGAGGTCGACGCTCCACTCTCGGCTGATCAAGACTACATTGGGTGGGGGCGCTGTCGGTATCAACGGCTGAGACGGATCGAGGTAGATGGGCGCGACACCGAGAATTTCAAAGGCGCGACCACACATGCGCCCTTCATGCTCAGGAGTCCCGATGATAGCGATCTGTATGTTTCTTGTGTCAGTCAACGACAAATTTCCGCGCGTCTTACTAAACTGTGGCAAACCGATCTATCATCAAGGCTTGCTGCGACAAACCGCCAAGTAGCATTCGGCCAGATGCTCATTGGCTGCTGCTGTAGCAACTATCCCAGCCGGCTGGTCATGATTATAAGGCGTCGGCGAACCGGAGTTTTGATTGTACAACTCCAAACAGTGGAAATATCGATCAAGAACTTTGAGAAAAGAGTTCTTGTCGTACTCGCGCACATGGTAGGGCGATACCGCCAGCGGCCAATGGTTTGGTGTCGAAATAAACAGCAAACCGTTGGGCCGCAGCACTCTATGAAACTCATCGATTAACCGTTCGTCATCCGCAACGTGCTCAATCGTTTCAAAAGAAGTAACAACATCGACGCATGCATCGGGCAAGGGCATGCAGTCGCCCGACGCGCAGACGAAAGCCGCTCCCTGAACTCGGTGCCGCTGAAGCGCATACTCAACCGCCTGAGTATCAATTTCGACGCCGATACCGCTGGCGGCCTTACCGGTCTCGATGAGGTATCTAATCCCGTATCCCGTCCCGCTGGCGCAATCGAGCACCCTGCTGCCAGCCACTCGGGCAGAGGCAAAGCGATAACGATCGAGGTGAAATTCCCGGCGTGTTCGGTCGAAAAACGGCACGGTCGCATCCATGCGCTCCCGCCGATTGCCGTAGAGCCAACGATTGATCTCGTCCGCGGCTACGAAATCCAGCAGATATTCGGCTGCTTTAACACGGCTTTGCAACGCTTGAATCTCATCCTCACGCACCGAAGAATATTTTTTAAGCAGCCCGTGCACGTACGCTTGAATCCATCTCCGAAACGGCTTTCTCAATTTTGTTCCTTTGGGAATATGGGTGTCGGGTCTTGGTGTTATCGGAGACGGCTGCGATTGGCGTAAATCCGTCTCAGAATCAGCTATCGGCGACGGCTGCGCAAAAACTGAGACAGGAAATTTCAAAACCGAATCTTCACTTACGTCATACACAGGTATTCGAATCGAAATGCAATTTTACTGTCCTTCACGATGGCCTTCAATAAGAATCTATGGAATTATCAAGAAGCCAACGTATTTGTCTTAATGACCGTCCCGTAACAAACGCGGACCATGGAGAATGCGCCGATTTCCCGCCTATGCGAAGGCAAGTTAGAGCTGCTATCGGCGTCACTCGCCCTCACTCGACACTCTACGTCAAATAGCCTCTCCCGAACATGCGCTCTTTGTCATCCTAATCACGACTGGCGGTTAACGAATTTGCGACGACGGCTCTTGCCGAGTTAACTCACCGTACAGTCTGAGGTGACTCTCCAAGAAGATCTCATGGGTATAATGGCTCTCGAGTTTTTTACGGCCGGCGGCTCCCCATAGGGCAAGCCGTTTCTCATGGAAAGCAAGTCGCAAGCCTTCGACAACGCCTTGCACATCCCCCTTGCTCGCCAAATAGCCGGACTTTTGATGTTCAACAACTTCCGGTATGCCTCCGGTGGCGAATCCCACCATCGGAGTCTGGGTCGCCATGGTTTCCAGAATAGTAAGCGGTATATTGTCATCCAGCGGGCAAAACAAGAACACATCTGCTGCGGCAAAATATTCGGCTTTCTTTTTATCGTCGGTTAAATAGCCGGTTTCGAAAACCTCAATCGCGTCGAACAGCTGCCTGGCGTCTAGCGTTCATTTTTCCGACAACTAAGACGAGCGGATCGAGCTGCGGGTAGCATTTTTTAAGTGCTTCAATCGCGTAAATCGTCCCTTTGCGTTTGTCAGTAATGTCACCCGCCGATAGTAATACCACGGGCTTTGTCGTAACCAGGCCCAACCGCTGGCGCACCTTCAACTTGTCCACAGGCCGGTAAAGTGACACATCGATGCCGTACGGAATAATGCTTAGGTGTTCGAATTGGAATCCCGAGCCGCGCGCGGTTTCCGCCATCCATCGACTGGGCGCGACGACATGAACGGCAACATTTCGAAATGCATTTCGCTTAAGGCGAAGCATCGTTCTGGTGAAATCGATACCCATTGACCGGCTGAGCGGCCAAAGATCCATTTGAGGGCAAGCACCACAGCTGGATAGATATTTGGCGCAGTCCATTGGGAAGATACATCCACCGGTAAAAGCCGCGTAGTCGTGAAACGTCCAAACCGTCGGAATTCGTCGGGCCACCCATCGCACTGTCAATGGAGATACCGCCGACGACAAATCATGGAAATGGACCAGATCATAATCCATTAACCCATTGGCGAATCGGAGGATGAAATACTCCCAAGGAATAATCTCTTGCAGCCCGAGCCTTTGGGTAATGAGATGAGCGAAGCCTACGCCTTTGCCAATCCATCGGCCGCCGTAAAGGGATTTCATATCGGATTTGAGATCGACAGCGCTAGAAACATATTGATGCGCGGTATGCCCGCTGGCTTGGAGCAACGCGCACAGCTCTTCCGCAACCCGGCTGGCGCCGCCGCCAAACCGATCGGCTTTACTGATAATCGCTATGCGCATCGGCGAATCCCTTCATGGAATTCCATTGATGACGACTTAGGAAAACATGCTCAGATGCAGGCGCATATCGATTATTTGACTACTACCAGTTTCAAAATAATCAGATATCAAGGTATACCTTCGTAGAAATGACGTATCCCATAATCCTCGATAGCTTACGTTAATCAGCACGACGTATTCATGGAGCAAAAGATAAGAGTCTGGCTTCCCACGATCCGCGGCGGTAGCGGGATCGATATTCATACCAGCCGTTTGGCGCAGGCACTGCAACGTTATGGCGTCGGCGCTGAGATTTCTTGGTTTTCGACCTATTTTCAGTTTGCACCATTTCTCCTGGCCGGTGTCACACGGCCGCTAGAGGCCAATATCGTCCACTCACTCTCTTGGTCGGGTTATGCATTCAAAAGAAACAATCTGCCGCTGGTGGTCAGCGAGCAGCTCGACGTCCTAGATCCCATCTATCGGCCTTACAAAAGCATCGCGCAGGCTACCTTTCACCAAACCCTTGTGCGCCGGTTCATGAAAAAATCTTTCGCGGCGGCCTCGGCCGTTACCGCGGTAAGCCAGGCCACAGCAACAAGTCTCGCGCAGACGGTCCCGTTTGTCTCAGCCCAAGTCATTGGCAATTTCGTCGACTGCGAAATTTTCCGTCCGCAAAATGGAACAGCCGATCCGGCCAAGCCCTTTAAGCTGCTCTATGTCGGTAACCTGACCAGAAGAAAGGGCGCCGATCTGCTGGCACCGATTATGCGCGCGCTCGGTGGCGATTTCGAGCTGCGCTTCACTACCGGGCTGCGCGACGGCAGCGTCAACGATATTCCCGCGAACATGATTTCCATCGGCAAGCTAACCGGCGACCGCGCGCTCGTGGAAACCTATCAAGCTTGCGACGCTCTGCTTTTTCCGTCCCGGCTCGAAGGTCTGCCGATCGCGCCGTTGGAAGCGATGGCCTGCGCCAAGCCGATTATTGCCGCGCGTATCTCATCGCTGCCGGAAGTCGTCGAAGATGGCGTCAGCGGCATCCTCTGTGAGCCTGATAACACCGATCAGTTTGCCGCCGCCTGCAGAGGCCTCGCCGATTCGCCGGGAACCCTACGGCAATTCGGCGCCGCGGCGCGCCACCGCGCCGAAAAATTCTTCTCCGAGTCGGTGGTGGTCCCGCAGTATGTGAAGCTGTACGAAAAGTTACTCTACGCCAAGTAAAGCCGCATCTTCCAACACCACATCTTTCGATCTCGCTTCGATAGAAATCACCAATTCATCCTCAACGACCTAACGATCTTCGCCGAAGCGAAATCACCCGACTCTCGCTGCCGGCTTCGCCCATCGTGGCGCGGCGCGCCATCCTCGTTGCAAACCGACCGATGCGTCGTTTGAGTGAAGCGAGCGACAAGTTCATTATTTCATTTTTGTCGCGAAAGATAGCGTACACGAATCTGTTTCTGGTCGTTTCGCTGGGTTAGCAGCGCGACCGAGCCGCCAGCAATTGTTTCTCTCGATCGAAATTGACCAACTCCCACTCATGCTCGAAATTCACCGTGTGGCAAACGCCGTAGCCAAAGGTATCCACCGCCGGGGCGACGATCTTGAATGTTGCCGCATCGGTCATAGCATGGAGAAAATCCTTAATCCCGGGACCGTACAAGCTCATCATCAAGTTGTAACTGCCGATCAACAACGGCAGCTTAGGCATGCGAAAACGCAGTACCGCGCCCGGCGGCTCAATATCGAAAGTAAAGCCGTTATGCGGCGAAGCGAAGGAGCCGAGCGTGCCTAACGACGGCGTCATGACGTGAACGATGATCCGCGCACTCGTGACTGGTCGTTTCGCCGACAAGGTCACTTCGGCGAGCAAATCCTCGCCGGTCGAATATTCTTCGCGCCGGTTGCCCGCGCTATCGAAAAGCTCGACCTTGTCAATCCATGCGGCGGCGTTCGGGTCAAGCTGGCGCACTGTGTGACCGCGCTTTGACGAAAGACTTTCATAGGTCGCGATCCCCGACGACACATCGCCGTCGTAAATCTTCCTGCCGCCCTCCAACACCACGACCCGGTCGCAGACGCGGTTGATATCGATCATGTTATGCGAGACGACCACAATCGACTTGCCCGCGTCTTTCATGTCGAGCAGATGCTGAAAACATTTCATGCGAAACCCAGTATCGCCGACCGCCAACAGTTCATCGATCAAGAAAATATCTGGATTCAGCTGCGCCGCCACGGCGAAGCCGAGGCGAACGTACATGCCGGAGCTGTAGGTTTGCACCGGCGCGTCGATGGCGTCGTCGAGCTCGGCAAAGTCGACGATCTCATCGAACTTAGCGTCGATCTCGCCCTTCGAAAAACCGAGCACCGCTCCGTTGATGTAAACATTCTCGCGTCCGGTGAGAATCGGGCTAAAACCGGCGCCGAGCTCGATCAGCGCGCCGACGCGGCCGCGCATGGTGATTTTTCCTTTGTCGGGACGAACCAGGCCGTTGAGCATTTTAAGCAGCGTGCTCTTGCCCGCGCCGTTATGGCCGATCAAGCCGACACACTCGCCGCGGCGCAATTCGAAAGAAACATCGTCGACGGCGAGAAACTCCGCGTGGCGCAGGCGTAATTCGCCGTTGCCATTCTGCGCCGTCAATTCCGCCCCGAGATCGACCAAGCCATACCACAGCGAATAACGCAGCCGCCGGCAGAATTTTTTTGAGACTTGCTCGACCTTGACCCCTGGGGATTCAACCATAGTTAGGCGCTCATTCGCTCAAGCAAGATGGGCAGGGCCAGACGATAAAGCAACCAGCCGATAAGCAGCGTGAAAATCGCCAAAGCTGTGGTTATTAGGAATCCGGTCAGATATTCCGCCGGCACGGATAAGAGCCATGCCCGGGTCGTATCCAACATGGGACTGATCGGATTCCACATCCACGCAAATGAACCCGACTGCGACTGCGGCACCGGATAAAGTACCGGCGTGAGAAACATCAGGAGGTAAAGGACAAAAGGCAGGCTTTGACCGACGTCATGATAGAGGATACCAACCGGAGTGATCACGAGTCCCAAACCGACGCCGAGACCGATCAGCGCGCCGACACCGAGAGGAACCAGCAGCATCGACGATGAAACGCCAATGTTGAACCAGAATAAGGCACAAAGCAGCAACGCGAATCGGATGACGAAGCCGAACAGCACTTCGCCGACACCGGCAATGATCAGCGCTTCGCGTGGAAAATTGACTTTAGTGAGTATGGAATAGGATTGCTGCACCATGCGCAACGGCATCGCGATGGCATCGCAGAAAACCTGCCAAAGGATCAAGCCGGCAAAAAGAAATACCGCATAGGGTACCGGCGTTTGGCCCACGGTGAAGTAACCGCTTTGCTGCAAATACACGAACACGGCGGTTGAAAGTACCGGCGGCAAAAATGCCCAGACGTAACCGAATAATGTATGGCGGTAGCGCGAACTGATGTTGCGCACGAGCAGTCGCCAAGCCAATTCGCGCGACGCGGCGATATCCCCCAACATATCTCGAACGAGTCGAGTCGGGTCAGTTAACTGCGACGCCGGCGTGTATACGCAAAAAGGTTCTGGATTGGACTGTAGTTCCATGGAGTTTTTGTGGATTTTGCCGGCTAAAAATGTATTTTACTCGCTGGGAGCAAGTTGAGCAACAAAAATGTCTCGCACTGCGTCATGCCGGTCCTAGGCACCTCGATATGCAACGGTCGCAAGAATTGTCCGCATACGAATAACCCCGCCGGCACATCGATTCATTCCTGAAACCCCATGAGCCGGCGACAACCTCTCAAGATTCTCTTTCTCACATCGAGCTATCCGCGCGAGGAGGACGACACCGCGTCAGTCTTCCTCCGATATTTTGCCGAAGCATTGGCCGCGCGCGGCAACGAAATTCATGTCCTGGCACCGGCGGACGGTTACAACGAATCGAAACAGGAAGGCAATATCCACGTGCACCGTTTTCAATACTTTCCGCTGCACTGGCAGAAACTCGCCTACGGCTCCGGGATGATGCCAAATCTCAGCCGCTCGCCTTGGCTTTGGTTACAGGTGCCCTTTTATGCTCTGGCGATGACGTACAGATTGTTGCGGCTCTTGCGGCAAGAAAAGTTTGATCTACTTCATGCTCATTGGATATTGCCGCAAGGTTTGATTGGCGTCCTGGCGAAAACAATCCATCCTATTCCGCTCATAACTACGGCGCACGGCGCCGATGCCTTCGCTCTCAAAGGCTGGCTTAACAATTTCATCAAACGGCTAGTAGTGGCCAAAAGCGATGCGTGGACGGCCAACACACCCGCGACCTCTTCCGCCATCGACGATAGGACATCGGCTCGGTCGGTCCGTGTCATTCCCATGGGCGTCGATATCGCCCGCTTCGCCAATGGCGACCGTGCTGTTCTCCGCGCACTTTTGGCCGAAGAGAACTTTTTGTTGCTCTTCGTCGGCCGCCTGGTGGAGAAAAAAGGCGTTGAAGATTTGCTGCGCGCGATGGCTATATTGCCGGCCGCGCTCAAGCAACGAACCGTGCTCTGGATCGTCGGCGACGGCGATCGAAAACCGGCGCTGGAAAAAGCCGCGAAGGATTTGGCAATCGACGGGCAGATTCGTTTTTGGGGCATGGTGCGTAATCAAGATTTAGCGAATTTCTATGCCGCCGCTGATCTATTCGTCGCTCCGTCGGTCGAGGCGCAGTCGGGCGACACCGAAGGCCAAGGGGTAGTTTTTTTAGAAGCGTTCGCTGCGCGCGCTTGCGTCTTGGCGACCCGCGTCGGCGGTATCGACGCGGTAGTGCGCGACCGGCGCACCGGAATATTAGTGCAACCGAACCAACCCAAAGATCTCGCAGTAGCGATCGCGAAACTGATGAATGACACGGCGCTGCGGGCGACGCTTGTCGAAAACGCCTATGCCGAAGCTAAAAATCATTACGATTGGCAACGGATCGCCGGCGAGTTCGACAAACTATATCACGAGATCTTGTCATCACCTCGTCAGTAAAAAAGCTGCGGACGAATTGCCTTCGACGCAGCGCTCAGCCGTCGTCGAAGCGCCGGCCGCTCTGTTGCCGTTCCATCCGCAGCAGCGCAATCTGTTCCGAGATCAATCCTAACATGAAGATGATCACCGAGGTCGTCAAGGCGAACACGGACATGTTGGTGAAGCGATTCTGCGTGAGGTAGGTGTAAATATAGTTGGCGACGCCGCCGACAAAGAAAAACACGCTCACCGGTAAGAACACCCGGAACGGCGCAAACAAAGTGGCTATCTTGGTGATAATCAGCAGAAAGCGAATGCCGTCGGTGATCAAACTGATCTTACTCTGGCCGGAACGGTAGAGCGATTGGATCGGCACATACTTGACCGTCAGTCCCGAGCGCAGAAAGGCCAACGTCAGCGTTGTCGGATAGGAAAAAGTGTTCGGCAGCAAATCGATGTAGCGCAGCGCTTCACGGCGGGACAGTAGGCGAAATCCCGATGTCAGATCCTGCACTTTGAAACGTGTCACATAGGACGCCAACCAATTGTAAACCGTATTGGCGGCGTAGCGATGAAACCTCAGTTTCGATCCTTTGCCGCGCGCGCCCACTACCATGTGATAGTGCGCCGCCTCGGCGCATAACTTCGGAATATCCTCGGGTTTGTGTTGGCCGTCGCCATCCATCAAGAGAATGAATCTTCCCTTGGCCGCGCGCATGCCGCTCTTCACTGCCGCGCCGTTGCCAATATTGTAAGGATGGCGCACCACGTTAGCGCGCGCAGCCATGGCGATCTCGGCGCTGCTGTCGGTGGAGCCGTCGTCGACGACGATGATTTCAGCTTCCGGCAATTGCAGCGACTGAATCTTTCCGAGCACCTCAGCGAGATTATCGGCTTCGTTGAAAACCGGGATGACGATCGATAGCTCGATGGGTTTAGCCATGCAATTGATAGACAGCGTAGCCGCGTTGGCGAAAGCCGAGCGCGAGCGCGCGGCCGGCGAATTCGTTCCACAGCCGCATTTGCGCCGGCGTTAAATTATTACTGAGAAAACGGGCCAGCAGCTCCTCGCGCGCCATGAGATGGGTGATTTGGTTTTGTCTGAGCGACTGTTCGATTTGTGCGGCATTCTTGGCAGCGCGAATCGCGCCGAGCAAAAAGCCAGGCAGGTCGCCAGCGTCGTGAAAATAGTTTCGCTCGCAATAATACGCTCTCCGACCGACAAAGAGAAGATAAATTTTCGCGCCATCGGACGTCTGCCGGTTGATATACTCGAAGGCGGAATATTCCGGTAGCGCCCGCGTCAAGTATTCCTTCCGGCTGACGGTGCCAGTGAGATACGCCAGCGGCTCGGCGTCGCGAATGTATTTCGCCAGATAGATTCCGTGCCACCCCGCGAATGAAAGCAGCACAATACCCAAGACGCTGGGCCATTTGATACTGAGATAAGTATTGAACACGCCATAGGAGAACAAAATGACCAGTAGCGGCACAACGCCAAGGATATAGCGAATCCGCAAGTCGACTAGAAAGACCGCGTAGAGCAACAACAAGAGCGCAAAGCCGGCAAGGATTTTCTTTTCCTCCAGCCACTTTCCCTTGAACACCCACGGCAAAAATAGAATCAGCATCGGCGTTAGCACGCCATCGAAATATTGCGGGTTATCGTCCTGGCCGGAGAAAAAGACTCTGAGCGGCAGCGCGATGATCTGCCAAATATTTTCGCCATAAAGATGTTCCCGCTTATCGAAGATACCGACCGCAGCGAAGCTCGCCCCTTCGGGGCCAAGATGAGCCGACGATGCCGTGGCGACAAATATGCTGCCGAAGAAGGGAAACAGCGGATTTTCGGTTTGCCACCAGTTCTTGATCAGCCAAGGTAAAAATGGTGCGAGCGCCAGTGCGCCGAAGCAAAAAAATTCCCGGCTGAGCGCTGGGAAACTTCGGCGCGGCGGCTTGACGATCATCAAACCGAACAGCAGCGCGATTAACAACGCCGCGACCAAGCCATTGGGCTTCGTTGCCAACGCGAATCCAACTGACAGCGCGGCCAGCACCAGCCAGCTATTGGCGCCGCGCTCTTCACGCCACCTGAGCAGACACAGAAGCGCCGCAGTTGTGTAGAAAGCGAGCGCGAGATCGTTATAACCCCAATGACCAAGCCGAAAGATCGCGGGCGTCGAGAGGAAGAAAAAAGCGCCGAGCCAGCCGTAGACTGCGTTCATGCGCCGCGCCAAATAGCCGTGGAGGAGCAAAGCCGTGAGGCCGGAAAAAAGCCAGTGAATCCACTTGGGCACGAAATCGTAGCCCCAATGAATCCATGGCGTGAACAACATATCGACGAGCATCGGATAGTAAGCGTAGGGCGCCATCGGCACCTCGATGATACGTCCGGCCTTGGCGTAGAGTTTAGGAATCGCCAAGTGATGAGTCAGCTCGTCGCGACTGATAGGCGGCAAGAAACCGAGAATCGCTTCAGCGGTGAGAATAATGAGAATACCCGCCCATAACGACCAGCCAATCCAGCCCGCACCCTTGGGTTGAGTAAATAAATGATAGAGGAAAAAGCCCAGCGCGCCCGCCAGAACGGCGGCGACGGCAAAATTTAACAGAACGCTGTGAACAAAACCCGCCAGGCCGAAGAGAAAGTACAGCGTCGCCACACCACCCAGCAGACACCCCGCCCAGCAAGTCTGCGCTAGCAGGCGCGAATAACGTTCTTCCATATGAAGCTAGCTACGCCGCTGCGCGCGCCACCGCGCGCCGAAAGCACGATCGGCTTGGAATTAAATTCTGATCCGGGGGATACAATTCGATGATACGAAAGTTTTACGCTGGAACTTTGCTTTGCGTTTCCCGCCCGCCAGCCGTGCCGCCCGTGAAAGCAGCACGATTGGCTGGGCGGAATGACTCTAGCTGAATCGGTTATTTATTTCTCGACGAACGCAACCACTGCGCCGAACTTGACAAAATCGCCACCTTGGCGCTGAATTCTCCCAGCGTGCCGTCCGCCGGCGCTTCCACTTCGACGTTGACTTTGTCGGTCTCGACTTCGAGTAGCGCCTGGCCTTTTTTCACGCTCGCGCCAGCGCTCGCGATCCAGCGCGAGATGCGCGCCTCGTCGCTCTCATCGCTCGACCCAAGCGCGGAACGATCACATTTTTCTTCATGCCAGATTCTAGAGCGAAGGCGCATCAAAACTGTCGGCGAGGGAATTGAGCTTGAGCGTCCGGCGCATGTTATCCAGAAAGGCATGGACGTTCTTGTACTCCGCCGGCACATCGTATTTGACCGCCGTGTATAAATAATGCAATTGCGAGAAGATCGAGATGTCAGCAAGGGTCAACTTATCGAAGATGAACTTCTTACCGGCGTACATCTGGTCGAGAGTTTTGAAATGGCTATCCCACTCCGCCTGCGCTTTCTGTTTCGCCTCCGGATTATCCGCCCGCCGCATGGCGTGGTTGGCGTGGATCAGTACTTCATCGGACCAGTCTTCCAAGGCCAAGCAAAGCCCTTTGTTCGCGGCGCCGTCGGGATAGATACTGTTCTGCGGATAATCCTTCTCCAGCCGCGCCGAGATCACCGTCGAGTCAATGACACATTCGCCATTGTAGTTGAGCGTCGGCACCTTGCGCTGGTTGGTATATTCCAGCAAAGATTTGCGCTCGTCCGCGCGCACGTCGATGACTTCGTAGGGCACTTTCTTGAGCGCGAAGACCATGCGGACCTTTTCGCAAAACATCGAAGTTTGGGAATTGAACAGTTTGATCGCCATAGTTTATGTCCTCCTGCTATTTGCTGATGATATCATTGGCTATGCCACACTACGTTCACACCTCATATCCCATGCAACAAAATCGCCCATTTCTCAACCCTGCGTCCGACGATATTGACCTTGCCAAGGTTCGTGAGTATTCTCTCCGACACGAGAAACCGAACGACGCACAGAGGAAACTATGGCGAAATATTTACAATGCAGTGAGTGCGGCAAGCTAGCGTTTTACTACGACGACTTCGTCGGCACCGAGAAGCCCTTTTACCGCCGCTTCATGCGTTACCCGGAAGGTGAAACCAAACATGAACCGCCGCGCTGCTTTAGCTGCGGCGGCGTACCACGCATGATCCACGAGAATATCAAGGAAGAAAAAGCCGCGGCCAAGCACTAAAACTTTGCCGGCGAGGCAGCCCTCGGTCTAAAAAAGTGATTGCCAGGGCATATTCAATAAACCCTATTCATATTCACGACTAGCGTTCACGCCCGGCGGAGATCGCCTTGAGATGCTCTTGCACGATTTCAGGCGGGCAAAGCCGCAGGAATAACTTCAGTCCACCGAGGATCACGGCGAGATCGTCCATTTGCCCCACGCCGATGAGGAAATCCGGCAGTAAATCCGTCGGCAAAATCACGTAGGCCAAAATTCCCGCGACGATCAGTTTGGGACTCGCCGATACGCGCGGGTCTTGGATCAAGCGCGAAAAGAGTCGGGCGAAACTCGGCAGGTGGGTGAGCAGCTGAAAGAAGCCGCGCCATCCGAGCTGTCTGACGATCCCCGTCGGTTTTAATGCCATACGCTCTGCCCTCCGTCAGCGGACAGACGCTTGAGAGCGCCACCCTATTCACAAGTAAGCTGGCATGAAGAACGATGCGAGTCTAGTGCTTTTCCAAAACTCCCGCCGGACTTCCGCGGGAGAAAAGTCCAAGCACGCCCGCTCGGACATCTTTCTTTGCCACCACCAAGCCGATGGCAAGAAAAATATAAAGGAACGAATAGTAGAAACGGAACTGCGGGTCGGGAAAAAACAACTGCGTCGAGAACAGCAGAAAAATAACTGTCGCTTCGAAGAGCGAAAAGGACAGATTGGCGAGAATTGCCACGGCGAACAAAGACTGCGCCGCAGTCAAGAACATCTCTTCAATTTGGCGTTGATCCATGACCATAGGTGCCATGCTTCCGGCGGAGATCATGAAAACCACCGGCAGCATGCCGATGAGCAACGTCCATTGATTGACCTTCGACGACAGCAAAGCCCCCATGGCCGTGCCGGGCTGCGCTTTCAGCGCGAACAAGATCGCGACAATGAACTCCGGCGACTCGGAGGCCAATGGCGCTAGCCATTGAACCAGGATGAACTCCTCGATGCCGAACGTACGGCCGGTCGCCAAGAGTCCTTCGGCGAAAGGTTCCGCCGCGATAAAAATCGTAAATCCGGAATACAAAAAGAACAGCACGGTGAACAGCCGTCGTGCACCTTCACCCCAGCCTTCGATCATCGCCGGCGGCCCTTCTAGCTCAGTCTCCACATGCTCGGCCTTGGACGCGGCGCGCATGTAGAGAAGGAAAATCGCGATGAAGACGACCGCATCCATCAAATCGAGACGCCCTTTGATGGGAATCAGAAACGAGTAAACCGTCGCCAGGCCCAAATATAAAATTTCACTCCTATGGCCAGGTTCGAGTTGGATGGTTTTTATTCCGGTCTTAAGAAAATAAGTCAGCACCACGGCCGCCCAACCGACACCGATCAACAAGCGGTTGGCGCCGGTCATGTTCGCCATCGCGAACGCCGTGTATTTCGGGTCTTTACCGGCCTGCCAAGCGAAGTACATATCGACTGCATACTCAGGAAGCACCGCGATCAACGCGAGCAGCGCGATCGCTAAAGCTTGGGGAATATCTTTCTGCGCCAGTTCCGCGGCCCATGAAAGCATGAACGCCGCGCCAAAAATCGCCACGCCGGAGCTAAGCGCCATCCAATGCGGCGGCGGATGTCCGCCTGCAGAAGTGGATCACTATCCACTGTAAGACAGAGTAATGCCGATGAACCGATCCAGAGCCAATTCGTCATCCGTTCCTCCAGGTAATAATTACATGACCGACAATAACTCCCGTCCCTATTTTCATAGCCGATAGTGGAAGTCAATGCCGCACGCGAATCTCGCTTGAATTTTTATTTAGCCGACGGCTACCAACGCAAAGAACAGAGCATGTATGACGTAAGTGGAAAATAATCCGGCGGAGTTTGAGTGGAATATGGAGTCGAACGATGAGTGGAACCGGCGTGCGCTAGGGATTCGGCGTTGTTTGTCTAAGCAGCTCTTTGGCTAAATCTTGGTAGCGAATCAGCAACGGCTCGAATCGCTCGTAATTGACAATCGCCTTGGCGATCACTTCCAACCGCTCGTGAAAGTCGGCAATTCGTCGCCGCAATCGAAGATCGGGTTTTCGCTAGCACTCGGCACTGCACTCGCAGCGAAGAATCCCTGCGAGATCGCCAAACGCGGCGCGCTGAGCCCGTGGCAGGCCGCCCCAATGAATTACGCCGGAACCCCAACACGGAAGTTTTGCCCCAAGGTTGGAATAAGCCCAGATTCCGTATTTGAATTAACCGCGTGGGTCGAGGGAGGATTCTGAATGGTGGAAGGAAATTTGGTGGACGCGGCGGCACAGCACAAAGAACCCTTGTGTACCGTTTCGTTCCGTTTACCAAAGCGTACAGAAGACCGATTCCAAGGGTCGAGATCTACCGGGCTGACGAGACCCTAGCACGTGCCGAGCGTCTGATCCTTGGAGCCAGACGGGACGAACTCACGAAGTCGTCGTAGTTGGAACCCTTGTGGAAACAACGGTTACACGTTGGCGAGTATCCAGTTATTTTCTTGAGGCACCTAACGGGTCAATCAGTAGGTCCTTCTCTTCGCGCGATAGCCGCCTCATTCTGGCCTGCATCACGGCATTTATTTCGCGTGCTCGAACAGGATGCGCTTCACTTCCTGAATCGTTTCCGGATTGCTCTGCATCGAATGTGCCGAGTTTACAATCTTCTCCGATTCGACGCCGTCGATATGCGCGCTCGAATATTTGACGACGCCGTCTCCTCCTTCTGCCGGCGGCCCACCGCCTTCAACGCCAACGATGGAGTTGGCGATCGACTCCATCGGCGATGGGGATTGCGGATAAACCGACGATGAATCGATTGGTGGGGTTCATGTTATCGATGCTGGTCGGGAGGCGCCGCTCGTTGGACCGAGAACAATCCCTTCCGTCTGCAGCGTCAAGAGGTCGAAACTCAACTTGGTAAAACGGCCCGGCAAATTCACCATCCAAGAGGCGAAGCTTCCCAGAATGCCTAGAGCCTGGTAACTGCCGCGATGCGGCGTTGCGATAAATATCACTCGGCGCACAAACGGCAGCGGCTTGATCATCAGTGCGTGGGTAAGAAGCTCGCGTGTTTCAATGTCAAGGTCCAACTCTTCCGGCGGCACACTGAAAGGCCAAAGGCGCGTGCCGCTGTCGATCACCGTCATCTTGGTCAGTAATCCGCCCTGGCTGTGCCCCGTGACGACCATTCGCTTGAGCCCCGTGTCTTTATCGTCGGGGTCGAGCTCCTTGACAACCTTCGCCAAAGCGTCGCGCAGGAGCATCGCCGAATAGGCGACGGGATTTCCTGTATTGTACATGAACAGCCAGATCTCGTAATTTTCCCAAAACCTGGGATCGTTCTCCAATTCGTTGACGAGCTCGGCCCAGCGCGCCGGGCTTGAGGCTGTGCCGTGCACGAGCACGACCGGGATACGGCCGGTTTTGTGCGGGTGCATCATGAACAATCCTTCCCGCAAGTTTGCGCCGCCGGTAAAGTCACCGGACCGGAAACCGGCGATCTCGGAATCCCAAACCGGCGCCCCTTCCAAAGTCAGGGCGAGGGCCGAAGTCGTTTCATATTCGATCGGAACGTCGACGCCTTGGATCTTGAGCGATCTTGTGGAGTCCGGAGTGTAAAACTCCAAATTGCCTTTCAACTTTCCCGAAGCCAATGCTGCGCGCGGATCTTCCAGCCGCAAAAACGCTGTGACCGGGATCTTTAGCCGGGGTGGAATACGCAGGGACTGTTTGTCCGCCGCCCCCTCCAGCGGCTCGATCGACGCGGCGAGAGCGGCACCAACGCCGGGAGTTCGATACCGATTGCGCAATCCGCGCACCTCGAGGTCTGCCGCGGGAACAAAATCCTTCATGCGGAAGCCGAACCATATGAGATCGCGCTCGTTGAACTCGACGGTAAGCTCGCCGAAGGGCAGCTTGAACTTACCGCCCATCGCTATGGCGTACGCGCCTTCATCTGTCTTCGCAGCTTGGGCGAGCGACTGATTGTAGAGGTCTACCGCCCAACGCAGTCGTGGGTCGATTCCCCGGGGCGCCGTGCCTTGCTTGCCGGGAAGGATAAATGCATAGGCATAGACGGCTGCCGCCAGATAATAGGATCGATCTCCACTGTTCTGGGCGTGCAGAAAGGAAAGCTCGGCCAAGGCGAAGATGCGATCTTCGTCGCCTTTTGGCGCCAAACCCGAATGCAGTTCGGCCAGCGCTCCTTGAGGGTCTTTATCGAAGCGCTGGTACAAGTTGAGGTTGATCAACTCGCGCGACGAAAAAGAGCTTGCCCTCTCGGCCGATATCGCATTGGCAGTGAGTGAATGATAGGCGACGGCGAGATCGACGCGATTGACGCCGATGGGCGTGGCGCAACCTGCGGTGAAGCACAGGAATGCAACAGCCGTGATGAACAATATTCCCTGTGGCAAAGATCGACGAATTCCAAATAATTTCATGGCATGACACCTGGGTTAGGCAATCCTTCTCTGATACGTTGCGAAAAAGTAGCGTCAGAGCCGGCGGCGCGAGCGCGTTCATTGACGCGCGAAATCCGCTCCAGCTCTACGAACGATCTTGTCTTATCGAGGCGGCCGAGCTCATACAGATAATCCGGCACATAGCCGCTCAATAGAACCTTCCACGACATCGGCGGCGACTCGGGGTTCATGCGCGTATGAAACAGCACGCTGGTCGTGCAATTGGTCGTCAGCGTATTGTAATAACTCGGCCGATCGCGCAGCTCATTCATCGTCTTGATGTAATCAAGAAAAATCCGCCGGATGTTTTTAATTGGCGCGTTGGTTCGGTAAACATAGACGTCCTCATGGGGTTGGCGATAAGTGGTGCGCACGCGAATCACATCGCGCTCATCGGCGACGACGTAATAGAGTTCGTACTGGCGAAAAAAGCCGGCGAGCGTGGAGTAGTTCTCGCCTTTCTCCTTGCGGGTTTCGATCGACACCGTAAGGTAATCTTTACCCGCGAAACCAAAGCTCACCATCACATGGGCAATGGCTTTCCCGGCCCAGTAAACCGCGATGATATCCACTGAATCGAGCTTGCTGAGATCGTAAGTGCGCTCTTCCCAGCGCGCGTCGAAATCGTTTTCCGTGCGATAGTTGAAGTTTCGCAGGTTGTGAATCGTGATGACGTCACCATTGATGGTCGTCGCATAAGGCGCATACGCCACCTCAGGCTGCCAATCACGGGTATTCGATGCGGGAATCCTCAAGAATAGAAAAACTAAAATGCCGAAAGCCGCCAAAGCTCCGAGCACGGTTCTGCCACGATGCGGCAGAAATAGAAAAGCCATAATCGTAAGCGCTGCGTAGCCGCCAGCGCCAAACGTGCGCCAAGATTCAGGTAACAGCGGCGAAAAATATAAAACGCCGACACACCAAACTGTTATCGCAATAATCGCTGCGCCAGTTAATACCCGTAACGTGACTTTCATCATGCGTTTTCGAGTCTCAAGAAATATTCAGGCTACTTGCACGCCTTCTCACCCGGAGTTAAACAAGCGCAGTTTTCCGGCCGTGCCTTCGCGGGTAAACTTGTAGAAATGCCAATGGGTCACGCAGCGGTTCATGAATTGCGCGAAACCGATTATATCGGCGCGCACCGGTAGACTGCGTTGGAAGAAGTTTCTGAAATAGACCGCACCGATCGTCATCAAGCTGCGCTCTTTGACGAGAGCGACGATTAATCTCCGAAGCAACAACAGCCCATACACGAGGGTCGGCAATGCCTTCCCTTCATTGGCCCGCACGCTGATCTCCGCCCGCCGGCGCTTGAAATCGGGATACTCATTGACTTGGAAATAGCGGTCGAAGAAGGCTTGCGGGTCGTACAACCGTTTGAGAAGTTGCCAGTAACCTTGCTGGAGTTCTTGCGGCGTCATCTGCTCGGGGACGATGTTACAGTTGGGATCGTCAAGCCTGAGCCGCCCGGCCTTTTCCAGCCGTTCATACAGCGGGGTCTTAGGCACCGCCGTGAGCATGCCAACCATCGCTAATAGGATTCCATTGTCCTGGATGAAACGAAACTGATCTTCGAAGATCGTTTCGTCATCGTTGTCAAAACCAACGATGAATCCGGCGCTGACTTCCAAGCCGGCGTTGCGAATCCGGATCAGCTTGGCCTCTAGCGAGTCTCCCCTGGTGTTTTGAAATTTCTTGGTTTCATTGAGCGAAGCGACCCGGGGAGTTTCAATGCCGACAAACACCGAGCGAAAATTGGCCTGGTAGAGCAGTTCGAGCAACTCGGCATCGTCGGCTAAGTTGACGCTCGCTTCAGTGGTCAAACGCAACGGATAGCCATTCTTTTGCTGCCAAGGGATGATCAGCCGAAGCAACGCTTTGGCGGCTTTCTTATTACCGATAAAATTGTCATCGACGATGAAACAAGAGTAAAAACCCACCCGGCGCATTTCGTCGAGCTCCTCTATAACTTGTTCAGGCTGCTTAGTGCGGGGGCGGCGGCCGAAGGTGACTATGATGTCACAGAACTCGCACTGAAATGGGCAACCACGGGAGAACTGCAGTGCCCCTGAAGCATAACGATCGACCTTGAGAAGATCGAAGCGGGGCTTGGGGACTGTGGTCATATCGGTGGGATGCGGTTGCTTGTAAAGGCGGTCGTAGTTTTTTCCTTCGGCGAAGCAGCGGACAAATTCGGGCCAGGTTTCATCGGCTTCTCCGGAGAACAGAACACTGCACAAACCATCGAAATAGCTTTCGTCGACTGAAGCGTAGGCACCGCCCACCACGGTGAAGAGCTTCATCTCCCGGAGCTTCTCCAGGATCTGCCGCATGCGATCCTTTTGCACATTCATTCCAGTCACGCCGACGATGTCGTAATGACCGAGTTCCTGCCATAAAATCTCCTCGACATTTTCGTCGAGTAACCGGACTTCGTGTTCTGGGACTAGACCGGCGAGATAGGGCAGCGCGCCGGTGATCATCGAAGATTTCTTGTTGCCGGGATAAAGCGGCAACGCATATTCGAAACCCCAGTAGGAAGGTTCAAACTTGGGATTGATGAGGCAGATTTTTAGTCGTTTGGCCATGATCAATCCGCGTCAACTACTAGCATCATGATCCGGACCGGAACACCGAACAAGGTGCCGCGACGAGTCTTCCATCGCGCAACCGCTCAGTACGCGATCCGCGCCTTGCGCCATTGATCCGCACGGTTCCAGCTCTGTTGGGCGAAAAACTCCGAGAGGTAGCGCACAACGTGATCGCCGCTGGCAGCGGCCATTCGCACGACATCCGATTTGTAAGTTTTGACCCCCGAGACGGCGGTATTCGCAACCACCATCCCCGCGGTGACTCCCCCCTGCACCGCCGCGCCAGCGCCAAGCATGGGCGCCGCACCCGGCAGGCTGCCGCTATCCGAGTGAGTGGTAAATTCAAGCACCTTCCGGGAACTTCCACCCCGGTAAACCTGCGCACGGGACTTGACGGTCGAGTTGCCGGAGCCAAAGCCGATCACCAAACGCCGCAGCGGACTTCCCTCTTCCACGGTAAGAAATTGACCATCGATGAGCAATTCGTTTTCGGCCACCGTCGTCGCGCGGCTGACCCGCTCCACGGTAAATCCGAGCTTGCGCAACCCATCGGCAACTTCTTCGGCGAGCGCGTCTTTCACCTCCTGGGCGATCAGTCGCTCGCGCTCGGCCGGATCCTTTATGCTCGGCTGCTGGCGCATGATTCCCTGATACTCGGTAATTTCGCGCTCACTCACGGCGAAATCATAGACAAGAATGCGCGAAGGCCGTGGCAGATTTTTTTCCGTAGTCAGAACCGCTTTTCGAATGCCCGTTTGCCCGCACGCGGCAAGACCGAAACACAACAATGCGCCGAATAACTTGCCGATCATATCCTCACCATGTTCGTCCTCCTCTCATCAAACACCTTTGAGAATTTAGAAACATATCTGGAAAAATCGGCGTAGTAAACTGCAGAGAATGGTCTTCGCTAAACCGCGGCCGCGGTCGTCGTCGATGCCGAACGAGTGCGTCGCGTCATCACGCTAGCAAACGCGTACGGTTGCGACTATTGGACTTTGGTCCAACACCCACTCGCGTGCTCGGCGGGTGCCTATAAGCGCAAACGCCACCGGCTCTCACCGATCTGCTCTCTGTCAACTTCATTCTTTCGGCAGCCGACTCTTGCCTCTACCGCCCCATTCTCCGGTCGTAGGCCCGCGAGACTCGACCGGCCAAGCCGGGGTCCGAGCCCTTTGGACCTCGCGCGCCAAATTCCATGCGCACACTGCCGTCCGCCTGATTGCGGACGTTGATCGTGACCTCCTGTTCGCCTCTGTTGCCGATGATGACTCCGCTCGCCCGGTCTTCGGAAAGAATCTGCACACCCTCATCCCGCGCCGCCGCGATAGCGGCGCTCCAAGAGCGATCAAAAGTACTCGGTGGTGGTGCGTAGGACGGAGCTGGCTCGCTGGCGCAGCCCGAGACCTGCAGGAGCACGGCCAAGAAAAGTGTCGCCACGTGGATGGCATCGCGGCGCCACCAACGAGCAGACCGTTTGAGTGCAATTTTCATTTCTCTAGGATCTTCCTGCTACTTTGTCATTTCGACTCTTTCACCCGTGAACTTTATCTACCGTCGCACTTTTGAAAGAAATAACTAAACCTAACTCAGTTGAAGTTCCGACGGTAAGGAAAGAAAATCTCTATAAATAGCGAGGACATCATCGCTCTCATTGTGCAAGAAATGCCCCACACCCGGTACAATTTTCACCACGCAATTCGCTATCTGGGCCGCCGCAAGCGTAATATCGTCGAAATCCATGACGGTATCCATTTCGCCATTGATAATTAGTGTCTGCGCTTTGATGCTACGCAGGTCGACAACTTCGTTGATATGCTTGGTCGTTTTGAGTACCTGGCCATGCGCATGAAAATTCTCTAGATGCTCCTTTTTGATATTTTTAAATTGATCATGCATTCTCTTTTTGAAGGCTTCGTTTAGATGCTGTCCGAAGTACTTGATGATTACATCGGCCACCTGTTCCCCGGTTGCAGTTCCATTCAATTGTTGGCCTTCTCGAATCGCCTGCACCAACTTTTCGTTTACCCGGATGCCAAAACTGGCCAATATGATTTTGTCTACTAAGTGAGGAAAGCGCGAAGCAAAAGCCGCAACCACGACCCCACCCCAAGAGGCACCGGCAACGATCGCTTTGTCAGGGGCATTTTGTGCTGAGAGAACTCGATTTAAGACTTCGACCTGCTCATCCAAGGTAACAACGGCGGAACCAAAGATGATTTGAGCTCGCCCCTGACCGGGAAAATCGAAGAGCAATAATTTGTAATCTTTTGAAAAATAGGTTACGACAGGCCTCCAGGCCGCCATGGTTTGCTGGGCACCGTTCACACAGACCAAGATTCGGCTACCTTGACCAAAGAGCCGGTATGGAATCAGGAATCTACCGACGGTTATTTCGCCTCTAGTTACGTTCACGAATTGTCCAGTAGGGTTTTGGTGGTTGGATTTATGTCCGTATGGGAATTACCGTCGCCGAACATTTTGTTAATCTGCGCTTTCGTAACTCTACTAATTTTTGACTCGTTCACTCATTTACTAATGTGCTATTCTACTTCCCGCACTACGCCGCGAAATCCGCTGTCGCTCATACCGGTTATTGCGGTCGGTCATTGTTAGTTTTTTTTAGATCATAGTCACACATATGCCAGGGTCAAACATTTAGATATTGGACCTTAGTCCAATACGAAGCAGCACTCCCCGGGCCCCCAAATAGGGTTTAACATCTTGCCTCTGTTTGCTTCCGTTGAATTGAATTTTTCATCGCTTCAGTAGTTCAATCTCGCCGGGATGTTCGGGAGGAGATGTCGTTTGTAGGTCTTGCCACCACTCTTTACTACTCGGCAAATGGCGCATCATTACTTTTTAGTAAGTTGAAGAGCGTCCGACGTTTGGTATATATGGTCGATCCGATATCGTCGCCTTTGGTGGTGTACGCAATTCAACCGAGACTTAAAAATGGATCCCTCGCGAAGGCGTATCGGCACTTGGCAACACGAGTGGACCAAAAATGAAATTGGGGGATAATCGTTGATGAATAAACTCGACCTTATCAAGAATACCTATTTGTTTCGCGATATAGCGGCCAGCGATCTCTCCGCCCTGGCCGGAATCGCAGAGGAAAAAGACCTTACGGCGGGCAATCTAATTTACGACGCTGGTCAAGACTCCGATGCTATTTTTATCATTGAGATGGGTACCGTCGACATTATTCCCCAAGGGAAACAGATCCCCTTCGCCACGATGGGAAGCGGCCAGAGCCTCGGCGAACTGGCTTTTTTTCATTCCGATAAACGAGTCGCTTCGGCCGTCGTCCGGGAGCGCACGCAGCTCGTACGGATACCTTTCGATAAGCTGGCACAATTGGTTACAGAGCGACCGACTTTCGGTTTAATTTTCTACCGAAACGCTTCGATGTTCCTTGCCAAGCATGTTCGAGAATTGGCCCTGGAGTGCGATCACCGTTACTTCTAGTTTTCCTCAGCGCAATCTCATTTTATGCGGCTTATGTCAAAGCTAGATGATGTCGCTTCCCTCGCTCGCGGTTAAATGTTCTGGCATTTGGAAATTTGCCGTATAGCCTTCGCCCAAGCCAATTAGGATTTGGGCGACCAAGCCCGTCCAGCCGGTTTGGTGGCTGGCGCCGCAGCCGCGGCCGGTGTCGCCGTGAAAGTACTCGTGAAACGGGACGAGATCGCGCCAGTACCGATCATTGTTAAACAGCGCGCACGAACCGAAGACCGCGCGCCGTCCGGCTTCATCGAGCAGAAAAATGCGCGTCAGCCGCCGCGCCAGTTCATCGGCGACCTGATCCAGGTTTTTCAGCTTGCCCGAGCCCGTCGGCAATTCGACCTGAAAGTTGTCGCCGTAGTAGAGATGATACTGCTTCAGCGCGAGCAGAATAATAAAATTTACTGGCAGCCAAATCGGCCCGCGCCAATTGGAGTTGCCGCCAAATAGGTTGGTTTGGGACTCGCCAGGCTCGTAGTCCAACCGATACTCCTGGCCATGCATATTTAATATCAGCGGATGATTCTGATGATAGCGAGAGACCGACCGCACCCCGTAGGGCGAGAGGAACTCATTTTCATCGAGCATATAATCCAACATGCGCCGCAACTGATCCGGCCGCACCAAACCTAGCATCAGCGTATTATTGCCTCCGGGAACGACCATAGGCCCGACGCTATCGACCAGATCCGGGCGATGCTCGATGAACCAATCGCGCCGACGTTTAAAATTCGGGAAGCGATCGAAGGTGTCGGCAGGTACCACCGACGCGCCAAACATAGGAACAAAGCCCACCATGGTGCGGGCGCGCACGGGTATCGGCTCATGCTCGCGTGAGAGCAAATGGTCGTAAAAAAATCCGTCTTCTTCGTCCCACAGCGATTTACTCCGATCATGCAGGCTGTTCATGGAATTGGCGATGTAGACATAATGCTCCCAAAACTTGCTGGCCACGTCCTCATAGGCTGGGTTGTTTTCGGCGAGTAACAAAGCGGTCGATTGCATATTTTTGGCAAAGGCCGCCATCCAGCTCGTGCCGTCGGCCTGCCCCAGTAAATAGCCCGGCGGCAGCTTGCCGCGATCGAACGCGCCGATATTGTCCATCCCCAGGAAGCCGCCCTGAAAGATATTTTTGCCGAGCGCGTCCTTGCGGTTCACCCACCAGGTGAAGTTGAGCAGCATTTTCTGAAAGACGCGTTCGAGGAATGCGTAGTCGGCGACGCCCGTGCGCTGGCGCTCAATTTCAAAAACAACCCTTGCGGCGAGCGGGAGAACCGGCGGATTGACGTCGTTAAAGTCCCACTCATAGGCGGGAATTTGCCCATTCGGGTGCATGTACCATTCGCGCAGCATCAGAAGGATCTGTTCCTTAGCGAATTGCGGATCGACGTGGGCCAAAGTGAGGCAGTGGAATCCGAGATCCCAGGCAGCAAACCAAGGAAACTCCCATTTGTCCGGCATCGAGATCACGTCACGCGAAAACAAATGGGTCCAGTTTTGGTTTCGTCCTTCCAGGCGTTCGGGTGGCGGGGTTGGCTGGGACGGGTCGCCTTCCAGCCAGTCCGTGATGACATAGTGATAATACTGCTTCGACCACAGCATCCCGGCGAACCCTTGGCGCGCCACCATCTTGCTATCCGCAGAAAGATTCGGCGGCAGCACGACTGAGTAAAATTCGTCCGCTTCCTGTTTACGTTGATTTAAGACTGCGTTGAAACCAGCAAAGGGCGACTTGATCGGATCGCCGCCGCGCAACGAAGCTAGGCGCAATTGAAGGGTAGTCGTCGCCCCTGCATTGATTGTGCGCTGATAGCGCGCGGCGGCTTTGGTGCCGCCCGCTTCTGGGTTGACGGCGTCCGCTTTCCCATGCACCAAATATTCGTGAAAAGCGTCCTTGACGTAGGGCGTCGGCAATGGAACTCCGTGCAGTCGCGCGGTGTTGGTTTCATTCTCCGTGAACAGGAATTCGTCGGCACTTGAGCAGTAAAGGATATAGTCGCCGAGTTGCCAATGTTTAACGGCAAGCGTAGTGAGTCGGCTCTTGAGCCGACGCTCGTCTCTCCCGATGGCGATCAACGGTCGGCGCTGGTCGCGCCCCCAACTCCAGGTGTTGCGGAACCAGAGCGTCGGCAGCACCTCAATCGAAGCCGTTTGCGGACCGCGGTTGCTGACGCTGATACGAATTAATAGATCCTCCCGATCGGCCTTGGCGTATTCCACCACCACATCGAAATAGCGGCTCTCATCAAAGACACCGGTATCGACCAGTTCATACTCGCTCTCGCTTCTGGTTCGCCGCCGGTTCTCTTGGACGAGTTGCTCGTACGGATACTCCGCTTGCGGATACTTGTAGAGATATTTCATGTAGGAATGGGTCGGCGTGTTGTCCAGGTAGAAATAATACTCCTTGACGTCTTCGCCGTGGTTGCCCTCTGTGCCGGTCAAGCCAAATAGCCGCTCCTTGAGAATGGGATCGCGGCCGTTCCACAGAGCCAACGCAAAACAGAGATATTGGTGCCAGTCGCAAATACCGGCTATGCCGTCCTCATTCCACCGATAGGCCCGCGAGCGCGCATGATCATGCGGGAAGTAACCCCAGGCCCCCCCGTCGGCGCTGTAGTCCTCGCGCACCGTGCCCCAAGCGCGCTCTGAAACGTACGGCCCCCAGCGGTTCCAGTGCCCTTCCCGCTCGCGGTTCATTAGTAGGCGTGCGCCTTCGCGCGTGTCGTAGATGTTCATGCGTGAGTTCTCAATCTACTGGTTTGATTCGATTCCTGGTCATCGATATTGATACGCATAGAGCATTTGTCAGCCGGTGGTTCCTTCACCGCGCCACTCCTTTCAGTTTCATGATATTTTCTCTTTTGTAACCGTTAGTGGAATTCTGGCGGCCGACGGTCGAACAACGACAAAGGACAACGCCGACATCGCCAGCGCCGCGGTCGCCGTAGCGCCGAAGATGACGTCCAAATCCAATCCAGCCCAGCTTTGCAATGGGCCGACACCGAAGGCTCCGATGCCGTAGCCGATCTGATAAAAAGCGATCAAGCCGCCGGCAACCGAAGCAGCGATAGGGGTTAGTTCTTTCTGGCCGAAGCTGATGGTCAACGGCAGTAGAGCCGAACAGCCAAATCCCGCCAATCCAAAGGCTAGAATTCCAAGGACCGGATTTTCCTTGGGGATGAAGGCGACGATGACAAGAGCGAGCGCCACCACGAAAGGCAAGAGCCGGTAAGTGCGGCCTTCAGGCAACCATCGCCCGGTGGCCGCGAAGAGAATGCGTCCGGCGGTTACAGTGCCCCAGAAGATCGTCAGGGCCAGGGAACCCAAGGTTGTGCTCGCTCCGAGGTTCTGCGTCATGTAGAGAGAGGCCCAGTTTCCGTTTATCGTTTCGCAAACTCCGTAGAGCAAGGCAAATGCGGCGAAGACCCAGTACCGCGCTGGCAGCGTCGCTTTGCTGTTCGGCTCTCGCGCGCCGTGGGTTTGTGCTCCGTCGTGCAGAGGCAGGCGCAGGCTGAACGATAGCAGCGCCGCGGCCAGCACAGCTGACGAGAACAGGCAGCCCCCACCAGAAGCCCAAGCCAACGAAGAGGGTGATAAACACCGGCGCCAGCATCGTCCCTAGCCCTAGCATGGCGTTCAGTATCAGCACGGCGGTGTCCACCTTGTAGGGAAAGAACACCGCGGTAAAGGTGTTCAGTGCCGGCACCGTTAGCCCGAAGCCGATACCCATGCAAGCTGTGGCCACGCAGCAAGATGCTGTAAGCAAGCGAGCGCTCGTGCATTATGAATTGGCTCAAGAAAAGCAGCGCCATCGCCAGTACATTGGCGCCCAGGCCCAGCAGGTAAACGCGCTTGGTGCCGAGAGCGCGCGTCAAACGCGCGCCCAAGAGCGACGAACCAATCGCCATGATCGCCTGGGGCACAAACATACCGCCATATTCCGTGCTCGATAGGCCGAAGTCGTTGGAGCTGGTGAACACCGTGCTGGCTGCTGGAAAAGTGACGAGCGCCACGCCTTGAATTACACCGGCAGCATAGATGGCCGCGATTTCGTTTCGTTGGGCCAATGTTCTTCTCTCTTACTTAAGCCGTTCGAGCAGATGATCGCCAACCCGCAGCGCATTGGCGATGGCCGTCAAAGCCGGATTCATCGCGCCGATGCTCGGGAAAAAGCTCGTGTCCACGACGTAAAGGTTATCCAGTTCATGGGCCTTGCAGTTCACATCGAGCACGGAACGTCTTCGGGTCTTTGCCGAAGCGGCAGGTGCCGGCCTGGTGCGCCAACGCCGCCACGATCGGAATCTTTTTCTTCGAAGTAGAGATTGCGCGGGATTAATGCCTCGGGTGCATGCCCATGTCATCGAGCATGGACTTCAGTTGTGTCGTAGAGCCGTTTGCTTGGCTCTTGATTGTTGAACGTCGTAGCTCAATTTGATGTGCCGTCTTGCGAATCCACAGTGACGCGATTTTCCGGCATCGGCAGGTCTTCGCTCGTGAGCCAGAAATCGACGGCGTGCTTGCGCCATCTTCATCGAGCGTGAAGCTGGGCGCGAACCTTTGGCGCGTCCTCCCCCCGATACATCGGTCCTTTGGACTTGCCGACGCATCTGGATATTTCCCATCGGGATATTCGTAAGTCCTTCATGCCGAAATAGAAATCATTCAATCGTCAGTGTCTTTTGAAACACGGTCGGATTCGGTTCGCGTCTGGAAACGGCCACCACAGCGACGGTGTTGTGGTACATGTAGTGGCGGCCAAGCTTGTCGGAGCCGTTGGCTAGACCGTGCGGATGTTTCTCGTTGGCCGACATCAGGAGCAACCGGCGGAGTTGGCCGCGCCGCACGACACCACGACGATGCCGCCTGATAGTATTCCTCGCGCCGGCCCTGCGTTCGACGATCACCTCGGTTACCTCGCTGTCCGGTTGGGCTGGTCTCTAGCCGCTGGCACGTTGGCGTTGGTTACCAATGTCACATTCGGATGCTTCAAGGCGGGACGAACAGCGATGCACCTCGGCGTCCGACTTGGCGTGGACCAGGCACGGGATAGCCGTCGCAGGTCATCGCAGCGAATGCAGATGCTGTTAGGCGCAGTCCTGCTCGTTGAGCAGGATGCCGCATGGGTGCATAGGACGGGACGATAGCCCGCACGCTGTCAAGTCATCGTGCAATTTCCTGAATGCGCGGTTCGTGGCTGACCGCCGGAAAGGGATACGGTGCGCTCGCCGGCGGATCGGTGGGATCGTCTCCGCGCGCGCCGTGGACTTTATAAAGCTTCTCGGCCTGCGTGTAATAAGGTTCGAGATCCCCGTAGCCGATTGGCCAGGCGGGCGTCATCCCGTCGGCGGTGCGGTGCGCGGTGAAATCTTCCTTACGCATGCGAAACAGTGCCGCGCCGTACATCTTGGTTGCGCCGCCGACGAAGTAATGGACACCTGGCTGGAACGGCTTGCCGTGCTTGTCATACCAGGTTTCCTTCGACACATAGCGGTTCTTTATGAAAACTTCGGTTGCATCCCAATTCTGCTTCTCACGCGGCAGGAATCCGCCGCGTTCGAGTATCAGGATGCTCTTGCCCGAGAAGGCGCAGCTTCCGAGCCAGAGTCCCACCACCCGCCCCGCTGCCAATGATGATGACGTCGTATTTTCCGTTACTCATAGAGCTTTCCCTTCCGTGGCGCCGAGGCTGTGCCGCGCGGGCACTGTCATAGAGTGGGGCTCGTCAAAATTTAAATTCCTACGCTGACCCGAGCCGGGTCTCAGCGGGAAGCGTTATCCGCTCTTCCGCTCGCAGCCATGTCATGAAGAGAAAAACCGCCACATGAAGGTAGATCAGCCCTGCCGGAACCCACATGATGAGCCCGGCTAGCTGCTGATCCTCGAGAAGAGTGAAGCCCCACGCTGCGCCGCGCGCCGCGTACGCAGGGTACCAAGGCGTCGGCGCGAAAGTGAGGAGAGCGCCAAGCACGCCGCTCTGCGTCCCCATAAAAAACACGTAGAGCACCCGAGTGCCGTAGCTTAGGCGCCCGCTCTTGCCGGACGGAAAAATTGTCCGCCAAAACAGGACTGCTGTGCCGAACAAGCACACATGCTCAATGACGTGAATGAACTCGTTCCGCAACGCGGCTTGGTAGAGAGCTGGAAAGTGCCAGATCCACATGGCGGCCGCGTTGAGCAGCCACACCACGACCGGCCGGGTGAAGGCAGACCAAGCCGCGCGCAAGATCACTGTTTGCTTCCACCAGCTTCCGAGCGCAAGGCGCATCGGTTTCGGAACTGCCCATAAGAGGGGCACAAGTGGCGCGCCGAGAACAAGCATTGGAGCGGCAATCAGGATCAGCACCAAGTGCTGAACCATGTGCGCCGACGCCAGCGCTGCGCTCAGTCCATCGAGTGGCGACACGAGCGCTGCGAATAACGCCATCAGCCCTGCGCCAAATGCTACGACCTTCCCGTAGCGAATCCCTCGTCCAGCACCAGCGCGCCGCCAGAGCGCGCTCACGCCTCGGCCATAGACCCATGCTGCGAGTGCCAGGCCAAATAGGACCATTGGCTCCCAGTTCCAGCCGCCCCACAGGGACTGCGGCGCCAGCGGGATCTCGTCATGACCCAGTGCGGCGGGGACTGGAGCCCCGAGCACGACCAGGACGGCGCCAGCGACCGCGTCAATGACCTTTCTTAGTCTTGGTCCCATGATGGATTCCGAGGAAGTCAACCAGCGCATTCAGCTCCTCTGGTCGAAGTGTCGTGGCATAGGCCGGCATGTTGTGCGCCCCGTACAGGATGCGCCACGTGAGTTGTTCCCGCGAGAGGCGGCTGGCCACATCGCTAAGCTCGGGCCCGCGCAAGCCGCCGGCGCCAGCGACGATGTGACAGTTCATGCAACCCTTCTGCTGAAATAGGTTTCCGCCCTGGACCGCGCCACCTTGCAACCTAGCGGTCACCTCCGTTGGCAGGCGCGCGTGAAGCGCAGGGGACCACGGTGCGCGAAACCCTTCCCAGAGCAGGACCCCGATAGCAAGGGTTGCAAAGCCGACCACCGCGATCGCCCACGGTCGTCGTGAAGCGCGCCGCTCGCCGAATGGCGCAATGAACGGCAAGATGACCAAGAGGAATCCCACTGCGCCCATCCCGAGGGTCATGACTATCTCCAACTCCGGGGGAATCAAAGCGGCAAGGGCGTAAAGCCATAAAAAATACCAGTCCGGCTTGGGATGAGCCTGTATCAGCGTCGGATCCGCCTTCTCGCCGAGCTCCGGTGCCCCGAATACGATTGCTAGGATCAGCACAATCGAGCCGGCGAAAAGCGCGAAGACCACGTCCTTCCAGGCGAAGTCTGGCCAGAACGGGACGCCCTCCCGGGTGAGTTTTTCATGGTAGCGCTGCCGGTATGTCGCTGGGTCAACCGGCCCACTCGTCTTCGGCGGCTCGGAAACACCATGCCGCGTCACCATGTAAAGATGGATACCCATCAGCCCGAACGTGAGAGCAGGAATGAGGAACACATGAGTTGCGTAAAAGCGCGTGAGCGTCGCGCCGCCCACTGTCTGGCCGGCGACCACGAGCTGCGTCAGCCAAGTGCCGATCACCGGCACGCGGGAAACCTGCGCGGCGACGAGCACGATCGCCCAGTAGGCGTCCTGATTCCAGCGCAGAGCTCACCGGTGAACGCCATGGCCAACGTCAGGGCAAGCAGGAAAACCCCGCTGACCCAGGTCAGCTCGCGCGGATATTTGTACGCAGCCATTAGATAAGCCGATGCCATGTGGAGGAACATCAGCACCACCATGGCTGAGGAGCCCCAATAGTGGATGCCGCGCACGATGTTTCCAAGCACGGCTCGCTGGGTAATGAATTCCAGACTCTCGTAGGCATCACTCGGCGCGTGCACGTAGGTGAACGCCAGCGCAACGCCGGTGACGACCTGCATGACAAAGGCCACTAGCGTCGCGCTGCCCAACACGTACCACCAGGTGAGATTGGGAGGGAGCGGATGCTGGATGATCGGCAGGATCGAGCTCGAGATCCCCAGTCTGTCATCCAACCACAGGTAAATGAGCTTTATGCGCGCCATCCCATGCTCCATGATTAGCTGAACTGGAGCCCGCGGCCCAGTATTTCGACCTCGCCGTTTTGCACGCGGACTTCGTAGCAGAGAAGCGGATGAGGGGGCGGACCCGCGGCCACCGAGCCGTCCGCGTTGTAGACGCCGCCGTGACAGGGGCACAGAAACAACCGAGCGTCTTCCAGCCAGCTCACCGGGCAGCCCAAGTGTGTGCAGTTCACCGTAAACACAGTAAAGCTTGTCTCGCTGTCGCGCCTGAGCCACGCTGCCGTGCGCGCCGTGTGGCCCGCCCATGCCAACGATGACGGGTCCTCAAGAGCAACCTGAACTGTCTTGCCGATTTTGAACTTGTCCGTAGATCCGATGCGTTGCCAGGATTGCCGAGTGGGCCTTATCAGCGGGCTGAGCAGATAAGCCACGATCGGCGCGCTGACAACTACGCCGATGGCGCCACTTAGCGCGAGAGTAATCCGGGATAAAAACCGGCGCCGACTCACGGGTTCAGTCATGGCACAACTCTCCGATCCAGCCGACGAACGACCATGCCATCACCAGCACTCCGACGGCGCTGAAGAAAATGTTTGTTACCAGGCCAAAACCCATCAACGCGATGCCGGCGCCGCACACGGCGGGCCACACGAAGCCTGAGGGAGATGAATTTTTTCAGTTGTTTTCTTGTCTTCACTCATAATAGTTCCTTCAACCTCGCTGCCCTTTAAAGCAGCACCCACAGTAGCAGAGCGGAAAGACCACCAGCCAACATCATCGTCAAATGCCAATAGAAACCTATGGCTTCCACCGCATCTTTGTGTTTGTCGTGCCGCGGGAAATCTCTGCTCAATGCCAGCCCGGCAAGCACACCGCAAGGGCGATGAGGCCGACCGCTACATGTAATCCGTGAAAGCCGGTGAGGTAAAAAAAGCGGGAAGTAAAAAGATTGCGCCCAAGGGTGAAATCTTGCGCAAACAGGTGGCTGTACTCGGTGATTTGGCCGAAGAGAAAGATTGCGCCAAGCACTAGCGTTGCCAGAAGCCAGTTGAGAAAACCGCGATGATCGGCCTTGGCCAGTCTGCGCTCGGCAACCATGATCGTGGCGCTGCTGGCAAACAGAAGTAGGCTAAAAACCGCCGTGCGCGGAATAAAACCAACCAACTCGGCTGGTCCTGGTCCGTCGAGACTGCGGCTGCGATACAGAATGAACGTAATGATCAACGCTCCGAAGAAGAATACTTCGGAGGAGATAAAAGAGAGCATCCCGAACACGGAGACGGACAGCCGCTCCAAGAATCCACCGGCGCCGCTTGAAGTGTCGCTGGACCTGCGGCTCGCCGCGGCTACCTCTTCCACATGTTCCAAATCCCAGAGCGGTCCGATCGTTGCGCAGCGGCGGCAAGATCTTAAACTTGAACGCCTGTGGCGGTGACCTTGTCGCCCATTCCAAAGTCCAAGCGATCCAGGGATTATCCCACCGCAGCCTGCCCCCGCGCAGGCTGACAAAATATTCCAGGTAAACACCAGCATCCGCGGCTAGCGTGATAAAAGCGCCGATGGGTATGATGAAGTTAAGCGCCCCCCAGCCTGCGATATCAGCGCTCGGTGTAGACTCGCCGCGGCATCCCCATCAGCCCGACGATGTGCATCGGAAAGAAAGTTACGTCTGCGCCGATGAATGTCAGCCAGAAGTGCCACTTCCCAAGCCTTTCATTGAGCTGCCGCCGGTCATTTTCGGAACCAGTAGTAGGTGCCTGCAAAGATCGCCAGCACGTTGCCGCCAAACATCACGTAGTGAAAATGCGCCACCAGGTAGTAAGTGTCGGTAGTTTGCCAAGCTATCGGCGCGATTGCGAAATACGCCGCTGAGGCCGCCGATCGTGAACATCGCGATCAAACCGACGGCAAACAGCATCGCCGTTGTCAGACGGATCTTTCCACCCCACATAGTCGCAAGCCAGCTGAAAATCTTGACCCCGGTCGGTATCGCGATCAGCATCGTACTGCGCTGAAAAACGCGTCGGCCAGGTTGCCCATGCCGACCGTAAACATATGATGCGCCCACACGAAGAAGGCTAAAAGGCGATCAACACACCTGAGCCCACGACAAATCCATAGCCAAAGAGACGCTTGCGCGAAAACACCGGAACAACTTCCGAGACAATCCCGAACGAGGGCAGAACCAGCACATAGACCTCCGGGTGGCCGAGGAACCAAAACAGGTGCTGCCAGAGAACCGGATCACCTCCTGCGCTTACGTTAAAAAAATGCCTGCCGAGTTGACGATCCATATGCAGCATAAACGCCGCGGCCGTTAATGGCGGAAAGACCCAGATGATGAGAAGCCCGGTAGAAAAAACACATCCAGGTGAAAATCGGCATGCGAAACGGCGTCATACCCGGCGCCCGCAACTTGACTACTGTCACTATCAAATTGAGTCCGGTCATAATCGAACCCACGCCCGAAACCAATTATTTAAGCCCTCCCAGGAATTCCGCGAGCGCCGTCACGTCCTCATCGGACAGCTCTGGGTAATTCGGCATCAACACTCCAGGCTTCATCGTCTGGACTTCTTTCACCCAGCGGCGCAAGTTCTGCGGCGAATTGGCCACCACCCCCGCGCCAATGGTCGAGCGGCTCGCAAAGTGCGTGAGGTCCGGACCGATCTTGGCGGCGGCCGGAGTTCCGCGCACGGCGTGGCAGTTGACGCAGGTGTTGCGCAAAAAAATCTCCTGCCCACGCAATGCCGTATCGCCCCCGCGATGATCGGGCGCCGAGCGCCGCTGTTGCTCGATCCAGGCCTTAAATCGTTCCGCCGTTAGGGCCACCAAGCGGATGCGCATCCAAGCATGTTGGAGACCGCAATACTCCGTACAGGGCCCGTCATACACACCCGCCCGATCAAACTGCACCCACATATCGTTCGTCTTTCCGGGAATTGGTACTCTCTTCCAGCCAAGCTGGGGCACCCAGAAGCTATGGATCACGTCGGCGGATTCAAGCTCGAGTTTGAGCGGCACTCCTACCGGCACGTGCACTTCATTTGCCGTCACTACGCAAGTTCCGGATACTGAAATTCCCACCACCACTGATGGCCAATGACTTTAATCCGCAGCGCTGACGGATCGGTGGCGTTGACCGTGTTCATGGTCTGGAGTCCCAAGAGGAATAACACAACCAAGATGAGCGCCGGTATCACCGTCCACGCGATCTCGAGATTCCTGTTGCCGTGCACCTGCGCCGGATCCTGCTCTCCGGGCCGTCCTCGGTAGCGAAAAAGTATGTAGACCAACAAGCCGGCGACGAGCAGGAAGATAACAGCCGAGATCACCAACACCACAACGAATAAGTTGGCGATGGAAAGTCCCTGGCGCGTCACCGGGTTGAAGCTCTCGATCGCGCCACAACCGGCGGCCACCAAGAGCGGCAGCCCCGCCACGATAGCCGTGGAGAAAAACGTCTCGCGCGCTGGCAACGTACTTGCCGCAAAAAAAATTCACGCGAGTGTAAGCTTTGCTGAATTCCATGGAGTCATCGCGGCGGCGGTGGATCGAACCACTCCGCCGTCGGGCGCAATCAGCGCGCTCGCCTGCGGCGGCCCCCATGTGCCCGGCTCATACTCGTAAACAGGAACCTCCTCCCCAAAAATGGGATCCACGATCCGCCATGCCTCTTCGACATAGTCTTGACGCGCAAAGCGACCGGAATTCCCTTGCACCGCGTCGTACAACAGTTCCTCGTAAGCTCCCATCTCGGCGGGATCGGATTGCTGGCTGATCACGAGTTCGACCTGTTGCCCTTCGAGCTGCTCGCCCGCTTTCTTTACCAACGCGCCCACCGCAATCATCAAATCGGGCGTCACGCGAAAGCGAAAATAGTTGGCCGGAAGGGGAACGCTCCGTGAAAACCGCCGGAGGCTGGCGCAGCTTGACGATCACTTCGGTTGCCGTCACGGGAAGGTTCTTCCCCGCGCGGATGTAGAACCGCACACCCTTCCAGCGCCACGAATTGATCTCGAGCCGCAACGCCACAAAGGTTTCCGTCTGAGAGTCGGCCTTTACTCCTGGCTCGTCGCGATAACCGCGAAACTGACCGCGCACCACATCCCGCGGCCGGAGCGGGCGAATTCCTTTCAACACCTTGGCTTTTTCGTCGCGCAACATCTCGACATCCAGCCCGGGCGGAGGCTCCATCGCAATATTGGTCAGACACTTGCAGCAGATGGTTCTGCACGACGTCGCGGAGCGCGCCCGTGCGGTCGTAAAAGTTGCCGCGACCCTGGACACCGAAGCTTTCCGCCATCGTGATCTGTACGCTTTCGACGCACTGCCGATTCCACAGAGGCTCGAGAAAAGAATTGGCAAAGCGGAAAAAGAGCAGGTTTTGCACCGCGTTTTTGCCGAGATAGTGGTCGATGCGAAAAACATTTTCTTCCCTGAAGACGCCGTGCACCACTCCGTTGAGGGTTTTCGCTGTGGCAAGATCTTGTCCGAAAGGTTTTTCGATTACGATTCGCGCGCCCTTGGCGCAACCCGATTCGTCGAGCCCACGAATGACGGTCTCGAACAAGCTGGGCGGGATGGCAAGATAGTGCGTCGGCTGCTGCGCGTCGCCCAGTTTTCGGCGCAACTCCTGAAAAGTCACCGGATCGGAATAGTCGCCGTCAACATAGTCCATGAGTCCGCTCAGACGGCTAAAAGCGTCCGTGTCCAAACCGCCATAGTGCTCAACGCTGTCCCGCGCGCGTGCGCGGAGTTGGTCGAGCGTCCAACCAGCTTTGGCGACGCCGATAATCGGAAAGTCGAGCTTGCCGCGTTTGGCCAGCGCTTGCAGAGCGGGAAATATCTTCTTATGGGCGAGATCCCCGGTAGCGCCAAAGAAAACCAGGGCGTCGGCAGACGCAGCATTTGGCGCAATTCCTTCCTTCACAGATTCTAATATCGTGCTCATGTCACCCATCGCTTTCCTTGCTACGCTTTTGTTTCGTAAACCGCATGTCTTGCAGCGAAAATCTGCGTGTGCATTTGTGCTTTCGATTTTTGCTTTGTCCGAATTGTCGCAAATTTCGAGCTTCGAGTTTCTAGTCTTGTCTGTGCTTCTCAGTCATTGGCAGCCCCTTCGACTTCGCTGCTACGTGGATGTCAACGCACTAACAGACGAATGCTCTATATATTTATACCGAATTCCTGAGTCTTCGAGCCCACCGAAAGTATCTAGGCGCGTCTCTCCCTGCCTCCTCTATAGCTGGTCCTCAATCGGCAGCATGCCGATGACGCTAACGATAAACCGATAAAAGAAGTTTGTGTCGGGGTCTGTGTCGTACTCGACTTTTGAGTCTTTATACTCATTGGTCCACAGCAGATTATCGTTCTTGTCGAGGGTGACGTGAAAGGCGCTGCCGGGGGCGACCCCTTCATCCATCAACTCTGCCACCTGGCTGGCAATCTCTGGACTGTCGATCATCACGCCGATCTCGGTGTTGAGGACCGTCGATCGAGGGTCGAGATTGAAACTGCCGATGAACACGGACTTGCGATCGAACACAAGAGACTTGGCATGCAACGCGGCTTGTGATTTGCCCGCCAACACCGACCAGTCTCGATGCATATTGGTATCCGGACGCAGCTCGTACAGCTCGATGCCGGCATTGATCAGTTTCTTGCGCGTATAGACATAGCCCGCAAGCGCCGGGAGCACGTCATGAGAGGCCGCGGAATTGGTTAACACACGCACCTTGACACCTCGCGCCGTGAGTTGTCGCACCCTCTCGATAGTCGCGTCGCCCAGCACGAAATACGGCGACTCGATCAACAGTTCGCGCTCTACCTCATTGGCCCGCTCGCGGAGTGCCAGAGCGATTACGTTGTCCGAATTGGTGTCAACTCTGGAGGGATGCTCGACCAAAACTTTGCCCGGTGCCCAGATGAAATTGTCCCGGATCTGGACCAAGCGCGCGCGGAGGCCAGCGAGCTGTTCGTCGACCGGATAGGGATAGCCGGTGGGGGCGAGTTTTTCCTGTAGCCGTTTCCTAAAGTCCCGCAAATCCTGTTCGTTGGCGCGCTCTTCTACGACCGCAGCCACGGGTAGTGCCCATTCGCTGTTCCAGAACAGATCGAAGCTCGCCGATATCTCGTTGACGATTGGACCGGCGTTCATGACATCGAGATCGCGATAGTTATGGGCTGTACTCACGCCAAAATAGACATCCGCGATGTTGCGTCCGCCGACAATTCCCACGGCGTTGTCCATAACGAACAGCTTGTTGTGCATGCGGTGGTTGACCCGGCCAAACTCGGCCAAGAAGCTCATCATGCGCCAACGCCGGTTCCTGACCGGGTTGAAGAAACGGATCTCAATGTTGGGATGGGCGTCGAGCGCGGCAATGTTGTTGTCTCTACTCTCCGACATATAATGATCGTCGATCAACAAGCGCACACGGACGCCGCGGTCCGCGGCGCGCAGCAGATGGTCGGCCAAAATCAGGCCGGTGGTGTCGCCATCCCAGATGTAGTACTGCCCGTCCAAGGTCTTTTCGGCTAAGTCGGCCATCGCCAGCCGAGCCATAAACGCCTGACCGCCTTGCCGAATAAGAGAGAAGCCGGATACTCCCGGATGTTTGTCGGCCGCTTCCTGAAACAGCGCACCGACGGTGGTGGTTTCCGGATGTGCGAAAGTATTTGACGGATTGCGCGGGTAATCCCAGTTGACTGTGGCGCTGCACGCGCTCAGAAGGAACGCCATTCCGAGGATCGGCAACATGCTGTTGTCCCACTGATATCTTGTCCTCATGTTTCACCTCGTCCTGGTTTACTAAGGCACGGCGCAAGAGATCGCAGAGCGATCTTTATCCCTGCCCCTTCCGTTTAGTTTTATGCTGGCGCCAGTTGGCGCCCGGCACATAAGTCCACCATTGGTGGCAGTCGTTGAGATTGACGTTGTTTGGGTTTTTGAAAAACGACCGATGCAGGGACGAGCATTTCCGGTTTGGCGGTGGTTGGGTTCGATCCACCGCCGCCGCGATGACCTCACGCGACGTACCCCTGCACGACGTCGGGCAGCGCGCTGGTGCGGTCGTAAAGTTACCGCGACCCTCGACACCGAAGTTTTCTGCCATCGTGATCTGCACGCTTTCGACGCACTGCCGATTCCACAGAGGTTCGAGGAAAAAATTGGCAAAGCGGAAAAAAAGCAGGTTTCTAGCCGCCACTGGCCGTTGCCGAGATCCGTGAACGGCAGCCGGACATAGCACTGACTTTGGTTGGAGGCGTAGTTTACCGTCACCAGCAGCCGCTCGCCGTCAGAACCTTCAGGCAAAAGCGAGGAAACAATCACAGGTCCAGTTTCCCTCCCAGACGGATGTACATTCGAGCAATTGCCACTGGCCGTCGCGCACGACCGGGTGGCGCAGCACAGCAAGCAGCCGACTGTAGAACGACTTAAGCTTTTTCATCGACCGGCTCTTCCGGGCCCCGCGCCAGATGTTGCGATTGACCTGCATCATGCCGAGATCGCCCGTAGCCGAAGCCAGTGGCGTTCCCTTCTTCACGTACTGGCGCCAGCAGCACGTTTCGGTTCCGCCACCAGATCGAACACTCGCAACGGGCTTCGTCAGGATGGTTTCGTTCCAGCTTCGCTAACGTGCTGCGCAGTGGAAGATTCGCGCGGCTCGCTGCTCCAGCTCGCCGGGTCGGCGCCCATCTTTTCGCCGAGATCCGCGAGATTGTTCATGGTCTCTTTATGGAAAGGTGTCGGTGCGGGTGGAATCCAGTCGTCGGGAATTGACACGATACGCACCTCCACATCGGCCTTCCGCTTGAGCCGTGAGATCTCGGCCATCGCGAAGAGATGCCGCACCGCGGTCGCCGTAGCCGCGCGCGTGGATGTCTCCAGGCTGCGTTGAATGACTGCCCGCCAGTTAGGCGCCACCGGTTTAGGCACCGGACGGAACTGGTTGTTGAAAATCACCCAGAAGCGAAACTTAGGACCGCGGTGGTTCGGATAAGCTTTCTGCCATAGGGCCGGCAGGTTGTCCTCTTCCGCTATTCTACCGCCGTAGATGATGTTTCCCGTCACCCCACCGTCGACGTAGAGTTCTCCGTCGATCATGCGGAACGGAAACGCGCCGGGAATCCCCGCCGAGGCGAGTATAATGTTGTGAACGCGCTCAGGGTCTGCCGAATCGGCAACCCGCTGCGCTTCCGCCACCAGGTCGAACACCCGCGGCTGTCCTACGTCAAGCTCGGTCGTGTTGACTAACAAAATGCGGCCGTCAGCGCCCGCCTTCGCGATCCGGCGCAAGCATGTCCACGGTGATGTGCGTCGCGTATCTCGCGCTCCAGTCCAGGCACCTCGGCGAACGAAATGTTGTCCGGCAAGAAATAAAGATATCCGCGCTGCTTCACCCAATCCTTCTTCGGGTTGCGATACATGTTTACGATCTGTTCGATCGACTGCTCGTCGCCCAAAAATGCGAACGGGGCGATCAGCGTTCCCGTGCTTACGCCAGTCACGGCGTCGAATTCCGGCTTGGCCAGCGGATGAGACGACTGGCACCTTCTGCCAACCTTTGAGAAATCCCGCGCCGAAAGCTCCCCAGTCGCCCCCACCTGAGATGATCAGAATATCGACCAACGGTGGTTCTTTCCGCCCGCTGGCGGCGTCCTGGTCGTACTTGGCCTTGATGCGTTCAACCAGGCGGCCGAACAACTCGCGGGCTGCTTCGGACAGCTCATCGGCCGTGCTGCGCCGTCTAAGGAGATCCTCGGGTGCAACCTGCGGGCGTCTTAGCGAGGCGCCATAGCCCCACAGTGGCCGTTCTGTGATGGCTCCCACCAATGAGAGCAATCGCCGGCTGGCCACCGCCGCCCCAAGCACGGCACCCACGAGAAAGATCAAAGATGTTCTTGTTCGCATAGGCTCCTCCGAGCAGGATAGATTACCGCGCGCCGAAGAACCGTCTATACCAGATCTCACCGCCTAGAAATTTATCCCAGAACGCCTCGACTTTCTTCCATGTCGGACTTTGCCGCACTCCCCGATAGCGGGCCAGCGCTCCGGCGAACAGTCGCAGAGTTTGTAAACGAAAGTAATACGGGCGACGCCTCCGCTCTTGAGCGCTAACTTCGAATCTATCGCAGGTTGCGGAAAAACTCATGCACGCTTTTACTTCTTTACTATTTTGTATCCCCGGCTGTCGAGAAAATTGAACGTCTGGATAACTTGATTGGTCGGCTCGTAACCGCGGTACGGAAAATAGCTTTGGATGATCGAGCTTTTCCACTTGGGATGGCCGTTGGCTCTAAGCTGATCGGCCGAGTTTAGGATGGCCAGAACCAGCTTTTGCATTTGGGCCGCCTCGTTTTCATTTTTCTTGTCTAACCCCATAATCGACGCCGGCACGGCATAGGTTTCGGTCTCGGTTGCAGACCAAGGATATTGAGATTTCCCCAGGCTCGTTCGTGCGTAGAATTGCTCGAGTGCCGGGTTGGCCGGCAGACGGACAAAATGAACTTTACCGTCCAACTTGCCGATAAAGGGGACCGGCGCCCCGCCGACAAACATCACGGCATCGAGACCGCCTTGCTCCAGCTTTTTCATGGCATCGTCGAAGGTGTCGAAAGAAACCGTCGCCTTGATATCATAGATGGCCAAGAGCACCGCGGCGGTAATCGCGGTGCCGCCCCCCTCGGTACCCACCGACACGCGCTTCCCTTCGAGCTGATAGAAAGTCTGGATGTCGCTCTTGTTGCTGAGCACATGTATTTCTTCGGGGTAAAGATTCAATACAACCTTGATACTGTCGAAAAGATCCAAATTCTGCTGTTGTTTGAGTACGTCGGAGACAAACCGTAGAGCGTCCAGCTGAACGATCGCCATGTCCACTTTGCCGGTACCGAGGAGCTGGATATTTTCGAGGGAACCCTTAGTGGGCATCACTTGAATATCGATGTTTTCCTTCCCCGCCACGCTCTTGATGTCCTGCGCGATCTGAGAATAACTTCCGTCGCTCGGCCCGGTCGCGATGGTAAACGCCGAAGCCACTGAGGCCTGCAGGCAAATGATCAGAAGTAGGATTGTTTTTATCATGTGGCTGCTCCTTTTTTTGTACTTCCACGTGCCCAGAAGAACTACGACATGCGCTACTCAGTCATCCATCGATCCGCGATAACCAGTACATCGATCATCCCGCATCAGAGCTAGGACGAGGGCGTCATTTCTGTTGATAGTCACTTCGTCGGTCGGTCGCCAACCACTGGGATTTTGCTCGCTACAGATTCTTCGCCGAGCCACACGGAGGTCCATCCTGCGAGAAGGGCACCGATGATTGGCGCCAGCCAAAAGAGCCAGAGTTGGGAAAGCGCCCAACCTCCGACAAAGATCGCTGGACCCGTGCTTCTGGCCGGATTGACCGAGGTGTTGGTTACGGGGATGCTGATCAAATGGATGAGGGTCAATGCGAGACCAATGGCGATACCGGCAAAGCCAACTGGCGCGCGTCCGTGCGTGGCGCCCAAGATGACAAGAAGAAACATATACGTCGTCACAATCTCGCAAACGAGGGCGGCAACAAGCGAATACCCACCTGGGGAATGTGCTTCATAGCCGTTGGCAGCAAATCCGCTTTGAACGACATCAAACCCGGCTTTGCCTGTCGCGATGAGATAGATTACAAAGGCACCCGCAATCGCGCCGAGGACTTGTGCGATGATGTAGGGGGCCAGATCGGAAGGCGGAAAGCGCTTGCCCGCCCATAAGCCAACCGAAACTGCAGGGTTGAGATGACAACCGGAGACGTGACCGACCGCGTATGCCATCGTTAGGACAGTAAGGCCGAAAGCAAGAGCGACTCCGTGAAAGCCGATCCCTAAGTTGGGAAACGCCGCTGCCAATACTGCGCTTCCGCAGCCCCCGAGCACCAACCAAAGGGTTCCAATGAATTCTGCTACAAGCCGTTTAGATAAAGGTATCATGGTCTCATCCCCTTCTGAGATTTTCGTCACCGTGTTTGAGCGCTCAAGCTGATGGCATTCGCGACCCGCTGCTCTCTATGCGCCAGACCACTTTCGACTAACCGCCGGATGCCTTTGCCCGCATGCTTTGCATTAGTTCGTCCAACGAGGCCGTGCGAAGAATTCTTGCGAACTGAGATCGATAGTTGCCAACCACGCTAACGTCGTCGATAATCGCGTCGTAGACCATCCACTGCCCAGTCGTGAGATGGAGCTTGTAGCCGATCCTGATCGGAGCCCCTTCGCCGCCAACAACTCGAGTATCCACTTCCGCAGATTCTCCATCTATCTGGTCGCGGTCGTAAACTACTTTTTCACCTCGAAATGAGCCGAGTGTGCTCATGTATGAATTTTGCAGAAACTCGGCGAACACCGCGACAAATTCTTTTTCCTGACCCTTCAGATCCACCCAGCGATTCCCGAGCGACTGCCTTGCCATCGCCGCATAATCAAAGCGAGCCACAAGTAACTTTCGCAGCGGTTCCCTGTTTCTTTCAATATCGTTCCGGCTTTGAATCGTCAGGAGAACTTTCATGACGCTATCGATAGTACCTTGAAGTTGCTCTTTCGGGCCCTGGGCCTGAGCATTGGGCACAAACAGCACCAGCACCAGCGCGATTGATCCAAGATTTAAGTATCTCCGCGTACATGACATCATTGCGTGGGCTAGCATAAAACACCTCCGTGTTAGGCGCTGTTGGGCTGAATAGATGATTGACCCCTATCAAAGCACCAGGGGGATTGATATTGGACTTTAGTCCAATGGCAATGGCGGTTTGGATGCCCGAGCGGTTGTAGCCGCGGGACTATTCTTAATGCCCGATGTTTGAAGCAACTATTCCACGCGCGCCAGGGCCGAACCGGCGCCGAGGCCGTGTCCTAACTAACTGTCGACAGCCGAGTCTTGTTCCGTTGTTTTTCACCACCGACTTGCTCGGTCACGAGTTTATTCAAAACCAGCCCGCGTTCGGTCTCCAGCACGTTTAGCGTCGACGCGCGCACACAGGTCGAGCAGAGGGGCGCGACTTGGCCCGTCCATCCCGTCTGATGGCTTGCGCCGCAGCACCGTTGACAAACTCCGGCGCAGGCGAAGGAAAACGCGCGATTTTGCTCCACGTTGGCGGCCGGAACATCAATGTAGGAGGAAGGTCCACCAGGAATTCGAGCACGGAACGGGTAAGCAGGGCAATCTCTTTGTCATTATCAGCCACCGAGCCGTAGACCACGCTGAACTCGTTGGTCTGAGGATCGAGACCTAGGAGTTTGCGTACTCTCGTCGCGCTCCGCCTCTATCGCCGGGTTTGGCTTATTACTGAATACCATTAAGGACGCGGTCTGGCCGGAGGTTTTTTTCACCCGCAGGCTAATTTGTCCGGATTGCTGAACGTTGCGCAGCTTCTCGACAAGCGGAAAAAACTCCGGATCGGCCTCGCGCGCGCGTGCACCCTAGCCGTAGCGGCTATGAATGCCTTTGACGGCATGAACGGCGAGCCGCAGCACCACATCGACCGGATAGCCGGCATGGAGAAAACTCAGAATCGCCGCAGGCGGGATCGGCGCGGGAGCGATGGTTGTCTCCTTTTAGTTGTTGATTTGCTCAGTCACTTCACCAATTCGATCTCACGACGTTCACTCGCCACTTCCTACTGCCGCGCCATGATCACGCGCAGGAGCTCCTCGTGATCGTTGACGCGGCCTAGGATTCAACGACCGCTTTGACGCGTCCGTCTCTGATCGCTTTCACGAACGCCTGGTGATCGCACTCGGCCTGGTCGGCATAATCGCCGGCAAAGTCGCAGATCGCCTCGTCAAAGGTGCGGCTCGAACCCATGTAGCTCGCGATCATGGCGGCGTCGCCCGAGCGCGCGTGCGCTCGGGCCAGCGCCCACCCGCACGCTTCCGCGTATCGCCGCAATATGTCATCGTCCATGCCGTCAATGTCCACCGAAATCTTCACGTCGCGGAGTTGCCGCACGTAGAAGTGGCGCCCTCGATGTGACTGGGTCCACCCCAGGAAGCTGTCGCTCGCCGACTGCATCAGGCGCTGGCCAACGACGACGCGCTGACCGTGGCTGCCGTGCAGACTCTTCCCGGCATAGGGTTCGAGCACCGACGCGTTCGCCTGCTTGATCTGCAGAAACAGCGGGTCGTCGTCCGCAGCCATGAAGAGCGCGATCAGGCACGCCGTACCGACGCTGCCCACACCAACGACCTTCACCGCCATGTCGCACAGATGAAAGCGGTCGAAAAGCACGCGGACGTGCTCGGGCAGGGAATCGTGGTAAAGCGCCCATGCTGCCTTGAGTTCCTCGCTACCCACGTCTCCCGTCATCTCGGAATGGAAGATCAGCGGGGGGTTATCTTTGATGCGCGGCGTCGAGCCAACGTGCTCGGCGAGCTTTGGGAAATCGTGCGCGGCAACAGAGCGCCCGCGCGCCTTCTCGACTTTCTTCTCTATGCGCGCGCGATCCTCTTCGTTTCCCACCGTATCGATCAGCCGCCTGAGGTCGATCTGGTCGTACCAGATGTCCAGCGCGTTCATGAAGGAATACTCTGTCATGTGTTCCCGGTATGAGCGCACCGCGGCGCGGGCGGCGCGCGCCGACTCGCTTTGCTTGAGCTGGATGTGACGCCCGGCCAGCACCACGCTGGCGGTCAAACGCTTGACGTCCCATTCCCATGGAGCGGGAAGCGTTTCATCCAGGTCATTGATATCGAAGATCACGCTGCGCTCAGGCGTGGCAAACGCGCCGAAGTTCGAGAGGTGGGCGTCGCCGCAGGCCTGCACCCTGAGGCCGGAGCTTGGCGTGTGAGCCAGGTCGGCAGCCATGATTGCGGCGGTGCCGCGATAGAAGGCGAAGGCCGACTGTGACATCCGACCGTGGCGAATCGGCACGAGGTCGAGCAGCCTGCCCTCGTTTTGGGCAAGCACCATGTCGACCGGATCAGGACGATCCTTGGGCGGCTTCCATCCACTATGCTCCGCGCGGGGCACGGTGTCGCGCAGCGCCTTGCCTTCGCCCCGGCGCTCGGCCTGAGAACGATACGGTGCTTCGCTGGGCGCGTTGCCGCGACCACGCTTGCCAACTGCGTGCAATTGCTTAGCTTCGCTCTTCATTTATTGCCTCCTGTACTTTCGGTTCGCCTTTTCAAAATTCCGAAGAATCTATTTCCTGTTGAAGCGCGCTCAGATGCAACCGGCGCAAAAGCTGGCACAGCGGCCCACCTACGACGAGCGAGAAGTCCGTAGGCTTATCGAAGTTGATCGTCTCATTCAAGTTAGTCAGAAGAACTTCCTCATGGTAAAGGCTTCGCAATTCGGAACAATCCAAAAAAATTTAAAATCCCAGAAATTCTAAAATCCAAATCCGAACCAAGTTTGCTTGCGGCCCGTGTTTTTATTTTTGCTTATTTAGAAGTGTTTCGAATTTCGTGCTTACTCTCATGTTTTTCGTCAGCGAAAAAACATGCGCTTGCCAGGGAGGCTCATCCAGGTACAGTCCCCGCGCTTGCAAATCATCGCCCTGGCGATCGTACGTGGCCTCACCGATCAAGTCCTCGAGCCGCCATTGGCCGTCGCCGAGGTCTGCAAACGGCAACCGCACGTAACACTGGCTCTGATTGGGCGCGTAATTCACCGTCACCAGCAGCCGCTCGCCACTACCGGCTTGCCAGGCAAAAGCTAGAAAACAATCCCAAGTCCAGTTGCCTTCCCAGGCTGGGACGCATTCGAGCGATTGCCACTGGCCGTTGCGGACGACCGGATGCGCGCAACACGGCAAGGAGCCGGTCGTAGAATTGCTTTAAGCTTCTGGTCGACCGGCTCCTCTGGCCCGCGAATCAGATGCGGCGAGATGCGTTTCTTGCGACCGTCGAATTGTCCCTGGTGAAAGAAGCGCAGCCCCGGAGATAGAAATGTAATGACCGCCGCAGCCTCATGTACGTCCGGAGAGAATGCCGCAGCCGCCCGCGGCTCGTCGTGGTTTTCCAAAAAGCGAGCCAGCTTGTTCTGGTAATCGAGCCCAGCATGAAAATGCTCGCGCACCGACCGCGCATGACCTTCGCGCAGGCGATCGTACAGCCGTTTGTCGTAAGCGTAATCGAATCCCTGTTCCAGCATCGTCCATTCCATGCCCCAGTAGACTTCAGCCATGAAGAGGAAGTTCGGATGCTGTCGCCGCGCGGACTCGGTGGCCTTGGGCCAGAAGAGCTCGGCGCGGATGCCCCAAGTGCGTTCAAACACGTCCGGCATGATCAGCATGGCCATATCGCAGCGCACGCCGTCGCATTGCCCGGCGATTCTCTCCAACTCGCCGATCATCGCCTGCTGCAAGTGCGGGTTGCCGTAGTTAAGCTGCAGCGTGTCGGGCCAGCCTTCGAAGTACGGATCTCGACCGTAGGCGAGCACCAGCGAGCCATTTTTTGTCTGTAGGCGGCAAAAGTTTTGCGGGGCGCGCTCCAGGTCACTCTCACTGCCATGGACAAAGTAGTCCGGGTGCTCATCGCTCCACGGGTGATCCGGGGCCATGTGGTTCGGGACAAAGTCGAGCATCAGTTTCAGTCCGCGTCGTTGCAGCCGTTGTCGCAAACGGGCAAGCGCCGCAGTCGCCGCCCAGATCGCGATGGACGGTGTAATTTTGGATCGCGAACCCCGAGCCGCCGATGTCTTCTTCTTTGAGATCCGGCAGCGTTTCGGCGAACTCATGACGCCAACCGGGATTCGCTCGCGAGATCGCTTGCGCAGCAGGACCGGTCTGCCAGACGCTCAAGAACCACACCCAGTCGAAACCCAACTCGGCCATCGGTCCAACTCGGAGTCGGGGATATCATCCAGCGTCGCCGGTCGGCCTAGAGCGTGAGATAGCTCTGTGAGCCAGACACGAGTGTTGATTTGGTAAAGCGAAGGATAGGGTGATAATGGCACGATGGTATTCCTCAAAGATTTGCTACTCGTTCCCAGACCTGCCCGGGGAAGAACGAGTAGATAACGTCGCCGGGCGGGCACTTTTACTCAAGTGTTACTGCCTTTCTTTGGCGGGCGAAATATAGGTACACTCCGACGCTCACGAAATTGATCACCACCCCGATCATGTTCCATACAATCACCGGCCGCGAAGCGATCAACAAGCCGTAGTAGACCCAGGCGATTTGAAAGACGCCGATGATGCCCGCCATCCTCGGGTTCATCCCCGCGCTTGACCGCCGCTTGAGCATTGCGAGTAAGTCTGGTACGGCGGCAAAGGTCGTTCCAAATCCTGCCACAAAGCCAAGGATCTCAGACCGTTGAAACTTGGGGATGAGCAGGCTCGACGGGTCGCGTATAACCAGGTCCTCACAGCCATGAAGTGTAAGAAGGCTCAGCAAGAGAACACCGAGCGTCACTCTGTTGGAGCAATTCATATTCATTTCGGCAACTTCTATACTGGCTATGAATTACGTTTTGCTCCCAGGCTTCGCCTGGACATGAGTTTTCAAATAGTTCTGAACGATGAGCATCGATGTCGATCTGAAATAGGGCGGGATTTCACATCGCGCATTGCTCCTCCTTACTTTCCGCCCATCGCTTCCCCGCCCACCTGGTCCCTCACGACCTGGGCGGCTACTCGCCCCATTTCCTTCTCCACATCTTTAGCGTCGACCCGCCCGAACAGGTCGAGAAGGACGCGCGATCAAACCGGTCCACCCCGTCTGATGGCTGGCGCCGAGCCCCGCTCCGTTGTCACCGTGGAAGTATTCATAAAAGAGGATCAGATCGCGCCAATGCGGATCGTCCTGGAACTTGGCGGTTCCGCCGTAAACCGGCCGCCGTCCGTTTGACTCGCGCAGGAAAGTGCTCGCCAGCCGGCGCGAGATTTCTTGGGCCACCTCGAACAACGTCATGTACCGCCCCGAACCGGTCGGACACTGAATCTTGAATTCATCGCCGTAGAAGTAATAGAGGTTCATGAGCGCGCGGATCAGTAGCCCATTGATAGGCATCCATACGGGACCGCGCCAGTTGGAGTTGCCGCCGAACATTCCGGTGTTCGATTCACCCGGCAGGTACTGGACCTTGTACTCCTTCACTACCGACGTGAAACACAAACGGATGTTCCAGGTGATAGCGCGACAGAGAGCGAATACCGTGGGGCCCGAGAAACTCGTTCTCGTCGAGCATGTAGGCCAGCACGCGCTCGAGCTTCTGCTTATTGAGGATCGATAGCAGACGCCGGTCCTTGTAGCCGATGAATCCCTCGCCGGTGGGGGCCAAATGGGACACGACCTTGGGATGGCGTTTGCGGAACAGGGCGATCAACTCCATCAGCTTCGGGTAACGCTCCGCGGCGTTGGCCTCGAACACCGTGGACGCGCACAGCGGCAGCAATCCCACCAGCGACCGCACTTTCAAACGCTTGGCCTGGCCGTCGGGCAGCCGCAGCAGATCATAAAAGAATCCGTCTTGTTCATCCCACATCTCGTCGTGATGGTCGCCGATGCGGTCCATCGCGTAGGAGATCCACAGGAAATGCTCGACGAACTTGTAGGCGATCTCTTCGTACATCGGATCGTATTCGCTCAGAATGAGTGCCATCTCCAGCATGTTCTGGCAGTAAAACGCCATCCAGGCAGTGCCGTCCGCCTGCTCCAGAGAGCCGCCCGTGGGAAGCTGGGCACTGCGGTCGAATACGCCAATATTGTCGAGACCGAGAAACCCGCCGGCAAAAACGTTGCGCCCAGCCGGGTCCTTACGGTTCACCCACCAGTTGAAGTTCAGCATTAATCCTTGAAACGCTCGCTCGAGAAAACGCAGGTCCGACCTGCCGAGGGTTCGCTCCATCTTGTAGAGGTACAGCGTGGCCCAGGCATGCACCGGCGGATTTACATCGCTGAAGTTCCACTCGTAGGCGGGAATCTGTCCGTTGGGGTGGGCGTAGAGATTGCGCAGCATCAGCAGCAGTTGCTCCTTGGCGAAATCGAAATCCACCAGTGACAGGGAAATCGTATGAAAAGCCAGGTCCCAGGCCGCATACCAGGGGTACTCCCACTTGTCCGGCATCGAGATCACGTCGGCGTTGAGCATGTGAAACCATTCCGTGTTCCGTATGCCGTGCCGGGCGGATTCCATGAGCGGATGACTCTTGTGTTGCACCAGCCATTGATCCAGGTCGAAGTAGTAAAACTGTTTGCTCCAGAGCATTCCCGCCAGCGCCTGGCGGTGCACCCGGCGTTCATCTTCACTCAGCGCACGCGGCGTGATCCGTTCATAAAATTCATCAGCGTCGGCGATCCGGCTTTTGAATATCTGCTCGAAACCGCTAAAGGCATCTTTTTTCTGAGCGGATGCCAGACGCAGCCGCACGGTCATGCTGCCGCCGCCGGGCACGTCGAGAACATAGTGGGCCGCAGCCTTGGTCCCTGCCTTGGCTGGGTTGACCGCCTCGCCCCGTCCCGTGATGATGTACTCGTGGTAGGCATCCTTGACGTAGGGGCTCGCATTGGGCTGGCTCCACAGACGGGATGCATTGCTCTCATTCTCGGTGAAGAGCAATTCCGGGACACCATCGCAATGGAGCCAATAGTCGCCGAGCTCATGGTGTGACGCGTGAATTGCCCCAGCACCCGCCTCGCGCAACGACGGCTTCGGCTGATCCGCCTCCCAAGACCAGGTGTTGCGGAACCATAGGGTCGGTAAGACCCGCAGCCGGGCCCCTTCAGGCCCACGATTATGCACGGTAATGCGGACGAGGATATCCTCGGGGCTTTCCTTCGCGTACTCGACAAAAACGTCAAAGTAGCGGTCCTCGTTAAATATGCCGGTATCGAGCAGCTCGTACTCGAACTCCTCCCGCGATCGCCTCCGGTTGGTTTCGATCAAGTCCCGGTAGGGATACTCTCGCTGCGGGTATTTGTAGAGATACTTCATGTACGAATGGGTCGGCGTGCTGTCGAGGTAGAAGTAGTACTCCTTGACATCCTCGCCGTGATTCGCCTCGCTGTTGGTGAGCCCGAACAGGCGCTCCTTCAGGATCGGGTCCCGTTCATTCCACAGCGCCAGCGCGAAGCACAGCCGTTGCTTGTCATCGCAAAGCCCGCCGAGCCCATCCTCGCCCCAGCGATATGCCCGTGAGCGCGACTGGTCGTGGGTAAAATAGTCCCAGGCATTGCCGTCATCGCTGTAGTCCTCGCGGACCGTGCCCCACTGTCGCTCGCTCAAGTAGGGTCCCCATTTCTTCCAGGGGATTTGCGCCTCGCGCGCGTCGTTCAACCGTTTTTGCTCAGCGACATCCACAATTATAGTTGCCATTTCTTCTCTACTCCCTTTCCGTTCTATTGGGCGTCGACGATCTCGACTTTTTTAACCTGCTCAGGGTTGCTTTTTCCGCTCTTTGTGACCGGCGGTTTACGATTGCTTTTGACCGTATCGGCTGGAGCGGCATGGTTCTCTCTCTCGCTAGCTCCGCTTCCGCCTGCAGCCAATCCTCCGTCTGTGGCCCTTCGCGCCCGCGGCTCTCGTGGAGTTCGTAGGCACGGCGGCGAGTCTGTTCCTCAAGGTCAACGGCGGTTTTTCGCTATTAGCGCTTGTGGTTCGCAACTCTTGGATAGGGTTTCTCGCGCAAGCCCGTGAGCTAAAATCTACCTATCACTTTTCTTCTCCGCCAGAGGCGGGTTGTTTTTCGGCGCCAATTGTTCGGATTTACCGCCGCGCAACTGGCGCAGAAACTCCTCTTTCGATTTAAACGTCCGGCCAGTGAACTGCCCCTGGTGACAGTGATAGCTGACTTTGTCCGGACCGCGATGGCATCCATAGCCATCGGTGATTCCGGAGTGCGCCGCCGCTGGGCTACTGAGCCAAAACAAGATCCCAAGCGCCAGCGGGAACTGCCGAAGCGTGTCAAAAAGTTTCGTCATGAAAATTGTATTTCTACTTCACAAGTTTCATCTTGCTCTAGCGCAGGTCTACAACACCTGATCGAAGGGGTCAGAGTTGGGGTCTACCAGGAGCTAACAGAGAAAACGGAGTTTCTTCCTAACTTCTCCGTTCTCTCCTGTTAGTTTTCCCGCCCTTCTTCACCCGCTACTCATCCCCGGCCCCTCTGTCACATCTTCTTACTTCATCTTGATCGTCAGTCCACTGGTGCCTAGTTGGAGCTTGGCGCCCTTAGAAACCGAACGAATGTGAAGGACCACTCCATCCTGATTCCTTAGCACCATACCACCCACGCCTCCGGCCAGTGTAATCCCTGCTTCAGCCGCCACGTAGGTTCCCCTAACTTCGCGGGGTCGGTCAAAGGGAAATTATGCTTGTCGGATATTTCCATTTCAGTTTCTAAGATCTTGCTCCCGGCGACCCTCTCCCATACAAGCTCACCAACCGCGCAACCATCACCGCTAGAAACAGTTGCCCTCCGACCCCTTCGACGATGGCAAGACCACGCGCCACATCGCTGCGCGGCACAATGTCTCCGTAGCCAAGCGTCGCCAGCGTGACGAAGCTAAAGTAGATCGCGCTCATGCGTGAGAACTCACCGGTCACCGCGAAGGTGCCCGGCCAACTCTGTTGGAGAACCCAATAGAACAGTCCGAAAAAGATCCCGGCGAGCAGGTAGGCACTGAGCGCCGCGTACAGATGCTCGACGTCAACGGATGTGGCGCGCATGGCGAAGCGCAAAGCAGCCGCCGCCGCGAGCAGCGCAATCAGCGTCCATATCCCGAGGGACATCGCCGCCAGTGCCGGATAATCAAACCACTCCGTCGCCGAACGCGCCAGCCACGCAACAGTCATAATGGCGAGTAGAATGAGGCGACCTCTCCCCGCGCCAGCAGGAATCACCGCGGCAAGCAGGTTGGCGGCGAGAAAAAACTCAATCAGAGACCCTTTCAACTCGAAAGCGGCAAAAACCGGAGCGGCCACCGTCGTAAGAAGCAGCGTGTAGAAAAGAATCGCGTAGCGTCGGCGCAAGTAAGCGGGCCCCAGAACGCCCAGGCCGCCGGTTACGACAACACCGGTATCGTTCATCGCGGCGCCGCCTCCGGCATGAAGTAAAATAAGAATGCCATGATTGCGTAGACCGTGATGAGTTGCACGCCCTTAAACCAGTTCGATCGCCCGTCACCCGAAACCATCGCGCCAATCAAAACGGCGAGAAACAACGAGCCAAGCTCCGCCCTGCCGAAGGAAAGCTCAAGCGGTTGCGGCGCCAGCGCATAACTCATCAGCACCAGAGCAGGGGCAACAAACAGCGCGATCTGAATACAACTGCCGAGGGCGATGCCCACGGTTAGATCCAGCTTATTTTTTCGCGCCATAGCGATCGCCGATCCGCTCTCAGCGGCGCCACCGACGATGGCCAGAAAAACGATGCCAATGAAGGTCTGCGACATGCCCAGCGCCTTGCCAGTTCCCTCTGCCGCGCCGACCAGGATCTCACTCATCCACGCCGCCAATACCGAGGCGACAATCAGGCTGCCGACCGCTCTGGGCATTCCCCAATGCTCGCCCTCGCCATGGTGTTCTTCTTGACCGCCTGCGGCTGCGAAGAATTCTGGATGAGTCCTGAGCATGAACAGCAGGTACAGCCCGTAGGCGATCAGGAGGACGAACGCCATGCCCAAGTTTAGAAGTTGCTCCTGGCGCATCATCGCCTCCGACGAAAAGAAGCGGCTGAATGAGCTCGGCACCACCAGGCTGATAACGGCGATGAGCATCATCGAGCTGTAGACCCGCGTGGCACCGGGATTGTATTCCTGATTGTGGTAACGCAGTCCGCCGAGGAAAAAGGCGACTCCCTGAGCCAGCAGAAGATTCGCCAGTATCGCGCCGATGAGCGAAGCTCGCACCATGTCGAACAGCCCGGCTTTTAGGGCAACCGTCGCGATGATCAGCTCAGGGGCGTTACCGAAGGTCGCGTTAAGCAGGCCGCCGACGGCATCACCCGTCCGTGACGCAATGTGTTCCGTCGCTTTTACAATAAGTGAAGCGATTGGGACAATGGCCACACACGCGGCAAAAAAAATCCATGTGTGGGCCTCGGGCTTTACGTGCTCGAGCGCGACCACAATGGGAATAAAGACGAGAAGCCAATTCATTGTCACCATAAACTCCTGTGAACGCGCCTCGTAAGCTTGGGCAACGGCGGCCAATCTTGGATTGCCGCGTGGCTGCGCAACAATCATCGTGCTCCGAGCTCCCGCCATCCTTGGAGCAGGTCATTCACTAGTTTGGTGGCTTCCTGCCGATAGAGTTTCTCGAGCCTGCCTGTCGCGGCGAGTATTCGTTGCCGGTCGTAGCCGCCCAGCGGCACCGTCTTATCCTGTAGTCGGCCGGCGCCGAGTTGCACGCCGGCATCGTAGACAATGGCCGCGAGGTCCGCGACGGAACGGAGGTCGGTCAAACGAACCTCGCGGTAGGACGGATCCAGATTGTGCATCCACCAGTCCTGCAACCGCTGCCCGCGCGCCATTACCTCAGGGACGACGAGCTCGGGTCCAGCCGCCAGTATGCCGTACTTCAGCCGACCGAGCTGTTTGCTTCCGTCGATGATGCGGAGCGTTGGTTGAACCGTCGGCGTCTTGAGGCAGCCGAGGCCGTGGAGATCTTCGATCTTTTTTAACTCGAGGAGCTCATCGTCGGCTGGATCATCGGACGGCCCCTGCACGCGGACCAAGATTTTCGGACTCACGGCGCTGCCAACGCCGCCCTGAAGCCAGCCAGCGCGCACCACACGAAAGTATTCCGGCGTGAGGTCGGGCCGCTCGCGCAGCACGACGCGGGCAAAGGCTTCAACCGCCGCGACAAGAGCCTTCATTGTCACATCGGCCAGCGGCTTCATCTTGGTCTCGCCCCACGCAAGAAACGCCGCGCGTGTCGGTGGCGCCTGGGTGGTGCGTAGCCGGCGCACGACGTCGGGCGGACCAGGCAGATAGTGGGGCTCGGCGAGACCCCGCTTATAACCTTCCACGAATCGATCGAAGAGCCTGTCACGATCCTTTTCCCAGGAACGCTGGCGTGCCACGAGATCGATGGAGCCCAGGAATCGTACGATATCGATAGCGGCCGGACCTCGAGCGGAGTCGTCGAAATCATCGAGCCCCCATGCATTCTGCGCTATCGCGAACTGCTCGACGTGCGCGTCGCCGTGCAACCGCACAACTGGCAGGTCGCGCAAATCACTGCCCAAATCGTCGCAGACCCGCGCGATCCAGGGCCGGTTCACAAATCGGAAAAAAGTGTAAGGGTTGGCTCGAAGTCGCTCGATCAGCTCGGGCGCCGCGCGTTCGAGAGATTCCGGCTCGGCTCGGAGCGGCTCCGCACCGTGTGCCGCTCCCATTAGCGCAACGGCGATCACAGCGAACACATAGACGAAGTGGCGGAGTTGCACACTCTGGTTTCCCTTTTTGCCTGGCGGTGCGTCGCCTTCGTTGATTGCACGACGCTCGTTGACCAGTTCTGCAATCGTGACTTTCATAGAAGCAGCGCGCACAGCGCGGTTATGACCAGGATGCCGGAAAGGTTCAGCCAGATGCCGGCCTTCATCATCTGCGGCATCCGCACCAGCCCGGTGCCGAACACGATTGCGTTCGGCGGCGTGCCCACCGGCATCATGTAGGCACTGCTCGCGCCCAGCGTGCACGCAATGACCAGGGCATAGGGATCGATTCCGAGTTTTGGCGCCATCGCGGCAAGCACCGGAAGCATGGTCGCCACCTGCGCTGTGTTAGAGGTGAGCTCGGAAAGGAATACGGTCATGGTCGTGATCGCGAGCAGGAGGAGAATGGGCTGCAAGCCGGCAAAGCCGCGGCTCGCGTTGCCGATGAAATCCGAGACGCCGTTCGCTTCAATCGAAGCTGCGAGCGTGAGGCCTCCGCCGAACAACATCAGCACACCCCAGGGCAGTTTCACAGCCGTGTGCCCAGTCCATTGCGCGGACGCCGTTGGCGCGGTCCACCGGGATCAAAAACAGCGCCATCGCTGCCAGCATGGCAATGCCGGTGTCGGAGAGCCCGGCCAGCGGCTTCATGCCCGCGATAGCGATCGATTTGAGCAGCGGGCTGCAGGTCCAGAGAAGCGCGGTCAGCGGAAAATACCGCCAAGACCACCTTCTCGCCTCGGGTCAGCGGACCCAGCTTGCGGTACTCCTCGTCGAAATGCTTCCGGCCGCCCGCGATTTCGCCGATGTCGGCGCGAAATAGCACTCGGGTAATCATCAACCAGGCGATCGGCAGGAAGATCAGCGTGAACGGCCCGCCGATCAGCAGCCAGTCGAAGAAACTCACTTCCTTCTGAAACGTCTGCTGCATGTAGCGCACCGCGATGCCGTTGGGCGGAGAGCCGATGATGGTCGCGACTCCGCCGATCGATGCCGCATAGGCGACGCAAAGCAGCAGACCGGTGGCAAAATTGCGCTCGGGAACGCGGTCCTGGGGTATGCCCCCGGATTCCTTCAGGCCGGCGCCGGTGCGGCTGCGCAACACGAGGTCAATGACGCTCAATGCGATCGGCACCATCATGGCTGCGCACGCGGTATTCGAAACCCACATGCTCAGGAAGGCGGTGACTGCCATGAAGCCGCCGACGATCGCGCCCGGGCGCGCGCCGACCAACCCCAAGAGTGAAGAAGGCGATGCGCCGGTCGAGTCCCCAGCGCTCGATGGCAAGGCCGATGATGAAGCCGCCCATGAAGAGGAAGATCACATCCGCCGCGTAAGGCGGAAGGACTTTATTCAGAGGGGCAATGCCGAACAGCGGGAATGTCGCGATCGGCAGCAACGCCGTAACCTCGATATCCACCGCCTCGGTGATCCACCACGTCGCCATCCAGACCATGAGGCCCAATGTGGCGCGCCCCGCTTGCGTGAACTCGACCCACTCCCCAGCGCCGTTCGAGTAATGAAGCGGCAGCAGATAATAGCAGACCAACCCTAGCAGCGGTCCGGCAACAAGTCCGATGCGTTTGACCATCGCGGCAGTCATTCTGGCGACTCCAGGTATAAAGTTTGCCGCTTAGGTCTCACTGCTCAAACTTGGGGTTGATCAGGTTCTCGAACGAAAAAATTTCGTCCCATTTCTGTTGGCTGAGGAGCTTCTTCTCCGTCACGACGATGTCGTGGAGGCTCTTGCCTGTCTCGTAGCCTTCCCGGGCAATTTCCGCGCACTGCCTATAACCGAGGGATGGCTTGAGCACAGTCACGATGCCCAAGGAATTGAGCACCATGTCGCGCGTACGCTCGTCATTGGCGGTGATACCCTCGACGCAGTTCACCCGCAGGCTGTTGACCGCGCGCTCCATCGTCGCGATCGAGGCGAAGAGCGCGAAAGTGATCACCGGCTCCATGACGTTGAGCTGCAGCTGCCCGGCCGAGGCGGCAAGCGTTACCGTCACGTCGAGCCCGATCACGAGGAAGCTGGTCTGGTTCACGACCTCCGGGATCACGGGGTTTACCTTGCCCGGCATGATCGAGGAGCCCGGCTGCATCTGCGGCAGGTTGATCTCGTTGAGCCCGCAACGCGGTCCCGAAGCCAGCATCCGAAGGTCGTTGCAGATCTTGGTAAGCTTGACCGCAGTGTGCTTGATCACGCCTGATAACAGCACGTAGTCGCCTGTGTCCGAGGTCGCTTCGATCAAATCCTCGGCGAGGCAAAACTCAATGCCGGTGATGTCGGAGAGATGTTTCGTCGCCAGGGCCGGGTAGCCAGGCGCGGCCGTCACCGTTGTGCCGATTGCGGTGGCGCCCAGGTTGATGCATTGCAGCATCTTTCTCACATCGGAAATACGTTCAACCTCTTCGCCGATCGTCGTACCCCAGCCGTGGAACTCGGCTCCCAGCGACATCGGCACCGCGTCCTGCAGGTGAGTGCGGCCCATCTTGAGCACCTTGTCGAACTCACGAGCCTTGGCGAAGAAAGCCTGCTGAAGTTGGCGCAGCGCTTCCATGTAGCTCTCGAGCCGGAGGATCAGCCCGAGGTGGAGGGCCGTCGGATAGACGTCGTTGGTAGACTGTCCGAAGTTCACATGGTCGTTGGGATTGACGTACTGATACTCGCCTTTCTTGTGGCCGAGAATTTCCAGCGCGAGATTGGCGATCACCTCATTGGCATTCATGTTGGTCGAAGTGCCGGCACCACCCTGAATAAAGTCGGTCATGAACTGGTCGAGCAGCTCGCCCGCGATCACCCGGTCGCACGCGCGGATGATCGCATCGGCGATCTTGCCGTCGAGCACGTTGAGGTCACGGTTCGCCATCGCGGCGGCTTTCTTGACATAGCCGAATGCCTTAACAAAATACGGTTCGCGCGATATCGGCATGCCCGTAATGTGGAAGTTTTCCTTGCCTCGGAGCGTCTGGACGCCGTAATAGGCATCCGCCGGAACTTCGCGGTCGCCGAGGAAGTCGTGCTCCATGCGGACTTGTGGCGATTTCATTGTCTCCTCTCTCTCTGCGGGACCGACCCGCGTATGGGTGCCGAATCTGGCGTTTATGGATTTACCATGCATGAGCCGGTTTGACTCTGTAAGCCTCACCAGCGGAACACCGCGCACCGGACGGCGCTTTCACCCCAACAAACCGCCCAAACCTCTTCGAACCTGATCACCTCGACTTATCTACGCGCGACCACCGTTATGTTCTTTCACGACAACACTCGTTCCAATTTTCCGGCCAGGTCGCGGTTCACGAGACCTTGCAGGGTGACGCGCAGTTCCGGCCGCTTGTCCATAAAACTCCGCAGGCTCGGAAGCGACCAGCGCATGTAACGTGCCGGCTCGGTGAAGGTCACTTCTACCGGTGAGGGTTCGCCCGTGAGGGCCAGCGCGGTGCCGATGATTTCCCCGGGTCTCAGCGCCCCGATGCTCGCACCCTGCTTGCGTACGTCGGCGCTTCCGGTGATCGGGATGCAGAGGGACGACACCGGCTCCCCTTCGACCATGACTCTCTCACCGGCGTCGGCGCTCTTCCATTCGCCCACGAGCGACAGTGAAACGAACTCGCGGGGACGAAGAGAACGGAACCCCAGATCATAAAGCTTCTGTTCGTCCTGGGAGAACACTACCGGACGTCGCTCGAGATAGAGGCGCACGATCTGATAGAGATTGATCGCGGTGAATACGAGCGCCCAGAGAACCGGCGGCCAGAGCACAGTATCCTGAAGGAGGAAGTATGGAATGTTGGTGAGCGCGGCGGCAACCGCAAACCAGCGCAGCCACAAAATGTCCCGCACCGAGTATGCTACGACCAGCAGGATGTTCGAGAAATGCACCAAGTAGTTCAAAGCGGGGATATCCATACTAGTCTCCTGTCTCTCTAGGATCGCGCATACCTCCTCAACCGGTGAAAAAAAATCGCGATTCAGTTTTCCCTTCGAGCAAGTTATCCTGGATCATGCGCAGCCACAGCTTCCGCGCGATCTCGTCTAGAGCGACGGTCTGCTCCGACCTTAGGAGCTTGGTCGCCACAGTGACTTCCCCAGCTGACTCCCAAACAATCCTTCCCGTCTGCGTGTCCCACAGCTGCAGCCACAGTCTCAGCGTAGTGACCCGACTCTGGATAAAGTTCCAGCCGTAAATCGAAAGCCGGTCGATTATAACTTGATTGAACTCCGCGAGCCCTGGTAGCAGCACGTAGCGGGAGGAAAGGGCCGATCCGATCCGTTGCAGCGGCTTGCTCTCCAGAATGCCCCCACGACCAAACCCCGCGATCAAGGTGCCGTACTCCGTGGCCAGGCCCTGTTGATTGAGCACGTTCACCGTCTCATAAGCGGCAATTCCCCGGATGGGAGGGGACACTTCCGAGAGCGCCGCGTTGAGGGCGTGAGACAGAGGCGGGTTGAAGCCCTGGAGACCGGCCGGCGTGAGAAGGCCAAGTGTTGCCACCTGCTCGCGCGCCAGTTCGGTGACATTGAAAAGCTGTGGCCTCGGAGTCGACGTGGTGTGTGTATCCGACAAATATAAAGGTGTGCAACCAGCGATTAGCGTTGCCGCTAATAGCGGGATTATTCCGCGAAAACTACTCGTGAGGTGAATTGGAATCATCCTGGTGTCTCAAAATTCGGGGTTTACCGTATGAATAGCATCCAAGGCACGCCGATCACGAGAAACGCGACGAAGAAGATCGCGCCGAAAATCGCGCCTAGGCGCCAGTAGTCCGCCGCCGGCAGATACCCACTGCCGTAGTACACCGGGCTTGGCCCGCTCGCGTAAGGCGTGAGAATACCCATGATGCCGAGCTGAAGGCACAAGCCGAGCGCGAGCGTGTGCATGTTGACACCGGGAATCGTTGAGGCGACCGCGAGCAGCACTGGAATCATCGCCGTGACGTGGGCCGTGACGCTCGCAAACAAATAGTGGCCGAAAAAATTGATCAGCAGCAGTACCGCGACCGCAATTGCTGGCGGAGTGTCGGTCAGTTGACCGGCAACGGTCTGCGCAAACCACTTCACAAAACCTACGCGAGTGAGGCCGTCGGCAAGCGCCACCAAGGTTGCGAACCACGCCAATGTGTTCCAAGCCGCGGAATTTTTAATGATGTCATCCCAGCTCACTACGCTGGTCAGCAGCATCAATGAGATGACGATCAGCGCAGCGGTGGTGGCGTTGACTTCATCGCCTCGAAAGATCCACATTACGAGAGCGACCAGGACCAGAACTGCCAGGATAATCTCGCGCTTCGTGAACGCGCCCATTTTCTCCAGCTCCTGGGCCGCCCAGCTTTGGACCTCCGCTCCCTCCTTCACCTCGGGCGGATAGATCCAGTAAACCAACAGCGGCAATACCGCGAGCAGAAGGATGCCCACCGGCGCGAAGTATTTAAACCAGTCAATCCACGCGATTTCGATCTGCGCGGTCTTTCGCACCAGCTCGACCCCGAGCAGGTTGGGCGCCAGGGCAGTGAGAAACATCGAGCTGGTTACGCAGGTCGCCGCGATCGCCACCCACATAAGATAAGAGCCCATGCGCCGCATGGACGGGTCGTCGGGTTTCGAATCATAGAGTGGCGGCAAATTTTTAATCACCGGATAAATCGTCCCGCCGCTGCGCGCGGTGCTGGAAGGAGTGAACGGCGCCAGAATGGCATCGGCAATCACCACCGCGTAGCCGAGAGTCAGCGTCTTTCGCCCCATTGCCTTTACTAGCATCAGCGCGATGCGCCGGCCGAGCCCGGTCTTTTCATAACCGAGCGCAAACATGAACGCACCGAAGATCAGCCAAACCGTGCTATTGGAAAAGCCCGAAAGCGCCCAGCTCAAGGAGGCATTGAGTGAATTAAAACCCGGCTTCGCGAGTTGCTCCGGCGAGAATAGGACGTAGTCGGATAGGCGGGCGACCAAAGTCACGGCGATCAACCCGATGGCGCCACCGGGCAAAGGTTCGAACATCAGACCGACGATCACGCCGGCAAAAATCGCGAAGTAGTACCACGCGTACTGCGGCAGTCCTGCAGGCGCGGGGATGAGTGCAACCACGAGCGCCACAACAATCGGCGCGAAATGTTTCCAGCCGATTTTTTTGAACTCTCTTTTTTGACGCTGACGGTGGGCGCCACCGGCGCCGTTTCGACCTTACTCATGGGAGACTCCTTTTAACCGCTTGCACGGACGTTGCCAGCCTGAATCGCACATCATTTCCATCCCACCGCGACCATTTTCCGTCTTAGAAAAGCGATCTGCGTCGCCAGCGGCAAATTCTTCGGGCACACGTCGTGGCACGCGATAAGGGACATGCAGCCGAAAACGCCGTCGTCGTCCCCGATCAATTCGTAGTAGTCATCATCGGTGCGCCGGTCGCGCGGATCGATCCGGAACCGGGCGATCTTATTGAGTCCCACCGCGCCGACAAAATTCTCGCGCATGCGCGCCGTGCCGCAACCGGCGACGCAACAGCCGCACTCGATGCAGCGGTCGAGCTCGTAGATCTTTTCCGCCAGCTCCGGCTCCATCCTTTCTTCCATGCGGCGCAGGTCAGGTTCCTGCTCTTTCATGTGCAGCCAGGTCTCCAAACGCTCGCTCATGCCGCGCATCCATTTGCCGGTATCCACCGACAAGTCCGCGATCAGCTCGAAAACCGGCAGTGGCGCCAGCGAGATCTCGGTGCCCTGGTCCTTGGTCAACGTACGGCAGGCGAGCGTCGGGCTGCCGTTGATCATCATGCCGCAGCTGCCGCAGATACCGGCGCGGCAGACGAAGTCGAACTCCAGCGACGGGTCCTGCTTCTCGCGAATCTCCATGAGAGCGATGAACAGCGTCATACCTTCCGCTTCTTCGATCTCGTAGGTCTGCATGTGCGGTTCGCTCTGCGGATCCTGCGGGTTGAAGCGCAGAACGCTGATCTTTAGCTGTCGTTTCACGGGTTCATTTTTCATTGTCAGTCTCCTTCATTGCAAAAACCGCTTTTCCTCGAGTCGAGAGATCGGGTGTCACGTTTCGGTTATACTGAAACCTGAACATTGAAACCTTGAAAGCTGATGTACTCCCCACTCGCCACTCGACCCTTGTCACTCTTACGGATTTCACATCCCCGGCTTGATCATTTCTTCGGGCTTGATCCACTTGTCGAGATCCTCAGCTTTCACAAGGCCCAGCGCCACTGCTGCTTCCTTGAGTGTCGTGCCTTCGGCATGGGCCTTCTTGGCGATCTTGGCGGCATTGTCATAGCCAATGTGTGGATTGAGCGCGGTGACCAGCATCAAGCTTTTCTTCATCAGCTCGTCGATGCGCGCTGCGTTGGGCTGGAGGCCCGCGATGCAATGGTGCGTGAAGCCCTCGACGCCCTTGGTCAAAAGCTTGGCCGAATGAATGAAGTTGTGGATCATCAGCGGCTTGAAGACGTTAAGCTCGAAGTTGCCACTGGCGCCGCCGATGTTGATAGCCACGTCGTTGCCCAACACCTGCGCGCAGATCATCGTCAGCGCCTCGCTCTGCGTCGGATTCACTTTGCCCGGCATGATAGAACTTCCCGGCTCGTTTTCCGGGATGCTGATTTCGCCCAGGCCCGCTCTGGGGCCGGAGGCGAGCCAACGCACGTCGTTGGCGATCTTCATCAGAGAGCAGGCGAGCGTTTTGAGCGCGCCGTGGGCAAAGACAAGCGCGTCGTGGCCGGCCAGCGCCTCGAACTTGTTCGGCGCGCTGACGAACGGCTGTTTGGTCAACTCGGCAATCTTCGCCGCGGCTTTGGCCGCGAAATCGGGATGTGTATTGAGTCCGGTGCCCACTGCGGTGCCGCCGATGGCCAGCTCATAAAGACCAGGCAATGTCATTGCGATGCGCTGTAGGTCGTTGTTCATCATCTGCGCCCAACCGGAGATTTCCTGCCCGAGGCTGAGCGGCGTTGCGTCCATCAAGTGCGTGCGGCCGATCTTGATTACCTTTCCATAGGCACTCGCCTTGTCCTCCAAGTGCTTCTTCAAATCTTTCAACGCCTCGACCAGACCGTCCAGAACTTCCACCGCAGCGATATGCATCGCGGTGGGAAAGGTGTCGTTGGAGCTTTGCGCTTTGTTGACGTCGTCATTGGGGTGAATCGGTTTTTTGCTCCCCATTACGCCGCCGGAAATTTCGATGGCCCGGTTGCTGATCACCTCGTTGGCATTCATGTTGGTCTGGGTGCCCGAGCCGGTCTGCCAAATGACCAACGGGAAGTGCTCGTCCAGCTTTCCCGAGACAACTTCGTCGGCGACCTGAGCGATCATGTCGCCTCTTTCCTTATCTAAAAGTTTCAGCTCGACATTGGCCATGGCCGCGGCCTTTTTCAGGATACCAAGGGCTTTGATAAGCTCTCTCGGCATCGTGTCCCGCCCCGCCCCGGCCTGGAAATATTTCAGCGAACGCTGGGTCTGCGCTCCCCAGTAGCGGTCCGCCGGGACCGCAATGTCGCCCATGGTATCTTTTTCGATCCGATTCTCAGCCATGACAGATGCTCCTTTCTCCTTCTAACGAACGTAAAGAGACTCCAAGCACCTCAACTAAATCCTATCGCGACGTTTCTCTAGCCGGGCTCCTGGCGGGGCTTCACAATCTTTCGTCGATCCGTTCATTCCTGCCGCGCAAAGGTTTGGGCAACATATGGTCGTAGGGCATCAGCTGCTCTTGCACCGCGAAACGATCGGCGCCGTCGCGGCGCTGCTTGAGCGCTTCGATCTCGGCGAGACGCCTGGGCGTATCGGGATGATCGATGTGATCCTTGGCGCCGTAGCCGCGCCAGCCCGGCGCTAGCTCCATTTTCATGACATCGAGTTTTTCGTAGGCGAGCGACGGCAGGGTGTCGCTTTCCGATTTCCATATCGCCAGTGTGCGGTTCAGCCATTCGGCGTCGTTGCGGCGCGGAAAGTCCTCGCGGAAGTGAGCACCGCGGCTTTCGGTTCGCTGGAGCGCCCCGTAGGCGACGCACTGCGCCATCTTGAGCATTTTCTGCACCCGGTAGGCCGTCACCAGCTCCGGATTGGCGCCGCGCGCCTTGTAGCGCAGGCCGATGTTGCGGCTGCGCAACAGAAGCTGCTGCAGCCCGTGCACAGCCTCCTCCAACACTGGGCCCCTGCGAAAGATGCCAACCTTATTAGTCATGATCGTCTGCATCTCGGCCATGATCGCGGCGGCGTTCTCCGTGCCCCGGCCGTCGATCAAGGCATCGATCTTCGCTTGCTCGCGCTGCAAGGTTTCCTGAACCAGACTGGTGGGGATACTCGCCCCCGAGTCGGACCGCTCGCAGAAATCAGCGATGAACTCGCCGACGATCATGCCGGCCGCCACCGTCTCGGCCACCGAGTTGCCGCCCAGGCGGTTGAATCCATGCATGTCCCAGCAGGCCGCCTCGCCCGCGGAAAACAGCCCCTTGAGCGTCGGACTTTCACCGGTGTGGTTGGTGCGCACGCCGCCCATGGTGTAGTGCTGCGCCGGCCGCACCGGCACCCACTCCTTCACCGGATCGACGCCGAGAAAATAGTGGCAGATTTCATAAACTTCGCGCAGGTTGTGTTTGATGTGGTACTCGCCCAACAGAGTAATATCCAGCCAGAGATGGTCGCCAAATCGCGACTTCACGCCCTTGCCTTTGGCGATGTGCTCTTCCATACGGCGCGAGACCACGTCGCGCGAGGCAAGCTCTCTTTTCTCCGGCTCGTAATCCGGCATGAAGCGATGACCGTCGACGTCTTTCAATAGCCCGCCGTCGCCGCGGGCGCCCTCGGTGAGCAGAATTCCAGGAGGAAAGGCCGGCGTCGGATGAAACTGCACCGCCTCCATATTGCCGAGCGAAGCGATACCGGTCTCGAGTGCAATGGCAGTGGGAATCCCTTCGGAGATCACCGCATTAGTGGTCACGCGGTATAGTCGCCCCGCGCCGCCACCGGTAATGGCGGTGGCCTTGGCGACGTAGGCTAGCAATTCGCCGGTAACAAGATTGCGCACGATTGCGCCGTAGCAACGACTGCCGTCGTGGATCAAAGCAATCGCCTCGGCTCGTTCATGCACCGGTATCTTCTGGGCAATCGCCTGATCGCTCATGGTATTGAGCATGGCGTGCCCGGTGCCGTCCGAAACATAACAGGTGCGCCACTTGTTGGTGCCGCCGAAGGCCCGCTGAGCGATCAGCCCATGGGCTTCGTCGCGCTCGGTGATGGTGACTTTTTGCCCGTTGATGATGACGTCGCGATCGCCTCTGGTTATCCGGCTCCAAGGGAGGCCCCACGCCGCCAACTCGCGCACCGCTTTGGGAGCGGTATCGACGAACATGCGCACCACTTGCTGGTCGGCGCCCCAGTCGCTGCCGCGCACCGTATCTTCGAAGTGCACGTCTTCGTTGTCGCCTTCGCCCTTGATGACGTTGCCGAGGCTTGCCTGCATGCCGCCTTGCGCCGCGGCTGAATGAGAGCGCTTAGGCGGCACCAATGACAGAATGATCACATCATGGCCGCGCCGTTTGGCGCCGATGCCGATGCGCAAACCTGCGAGACCGCCGCCGATAACCAAAACGTCTGTGTAAATTATTTTCATGGCTTAACTTCCTTCGTTAGAAACACTGTGAACAAATCCGAATTTCGATATTCGGATTTCGAAACAAACTGAAGGCAAAATCCAAAACACGAAAGCCGGATGAACATTGTTTAGAATTTTTTCTCTTTTGATTCATTTGAAATTGTTTCGAATTTCGGATTTCGTCCTTCGAATTCTCGCCTTTGCCAAGACTATGTTTCGCTAATGCCGTGCCGGTGAACCCGAAGGCGCGGCCCAGGATGGCACGTAGCGCTCGCCGAGCCGATCGCGGCGTTCGTGGCCGAGCTTCATGTACGCCCCCAGTGTGAGCAGACCGAGCGTCAGGAAAAATACTGTGATTGCCCATTTGAACCTCTTGAGCATCACGCGCGTCCGATTCGGATCTTCGCCTTCGAACCAGCCCCACTTTACCGCCAACCGGTAGAGACCCACGCCGCCGTGCAGCTCGACGGCAAACAACAGGACCAGATAGAGCGGCCACCAGCGGCCGCTCCACACGCGCTCCGCCGATTCGTAGGGGCCGATATCGCCGGGATGCATGAGCATCTGGTAGAGATGAACCGAAGCCAAAAAGAAGAGGGCAAAACCGGTCCACGCTTGCACCCACCAGAGCGTGGTGTCCTCATGGCGCATCATTTGCCGGTGGCCGGCGAAACTTTTGTATTCTTGAAAGTTCGCAGGAAATTTTCGCATGGCGAGCAAGCCATGGAGCACGAATAGAAACGAAACCAGGGCGACGACGGCAGCCACGATGCCGGAATAGGCTTTGCCGAAAATAAACTGTCCCTCGAACATCTTGGTCACCCACCACATGGCATCGTTGCTGATCAGGATTGTCGACACGAAAGCCATATGGCCCCACATGAAAAGGCCCAAGAACAATCCGCTCGCGCTCTGGACAAGATCCAAGCGCGCCGGCCAGTGACTCTTTCGCGCTTTGAGGTCCAGGCCGGTTCCGGCAATGACATCGACTTGGTTGTTCATGGTATTCCTCCTTGTCTATGCCTACGTTGGCGCGATCGCTTATTGATCAGTTTCTCGAGCGCATGCGCCTGAAGGTATTTCTGCTCTATCGCGGGATTGAGATGCTGTCTATTGGACCTTAGTCCAACATCTACCTCTGGCCGTAAACTGTTGGCGTGACTGGACCGCGGGCACTTCACTATTTTGGTACGTCGCCGATCAGCTTCTCGAACGCGTGCGCGGTGTCGTAGCATTATGCCCGCCGGCGTCACCTTGCGACGAAAAGCAACCAAGGCGTTCCCAGCACCAGGAACACGAGTAGGCAAAACCCCGTAGTCAGCAGGCCGAGGCGGTAAAGCTCGCCCTGAGTCAAGTAGTTGCTGCCAACGAAGATGACATTCTGGCTGCCGCCCTGCGGGGTAATCGTCGAGAAGTAGCTGCTGGCAAACAGCAGTGCGAATGCCATCAGGGATGCGGGCACTCCAGTGCGCACGGCGACATCGAGGAACACGCCGAACAGCGCGAGGACCTGCGCCGTCTGGCTCACGAACATATAGTGCATCAGCACGTAGAGCACCAGCAAAACGACGTAGGCGACCGGCCAGGCGATGCCCTCGAGCATCGCGGTAAGCTTCCCGCCGACGTAACCCATGAAACCGAGCTCGTTGAGCTGGCCGCTCAACGCGAAAAGCACCGCGAGCCAGAGAAAGGTCGCCAGAGTACCGCCTTGTAAATTGATGTCATCGAGCGTCAGGACGTTGGTCGCGAGGAGCACGCCCAGGCCGGCGAACGCCACCGCAGGGAGGCTGAGCTTCAGAGTGTCCGCCATTATCCATCCGGTCACCATGACCGCAAAAGTCACCGCGACGATCCACTCGTCGCGCGCGAGCCGCCCCATCCTCTGCAGCTCCTTACGCGCTAGCGCGGGCGCATCGGGCGTGTCGGTCACGCCTGGTGGGAACAGCCTGGAAAGGATCAAAGGGAGCAGAATAATGGTCGCCAGTGCAGGAACCGACGCAGCCAGCAGCCAGGTGCCGAAGGCAATCTTCACCCCGGATTGCGCCGCCAGCGATACGCCGACCGGATTGGCGGAAGTTGCTGTGAGCCATAGAGCCGACGAGACGCTTAAACTCGCCATGCCGCAGAACATGAGATAACCGCCCAGACGGCGTCTCTCTGCATCTTCCGGCGTGGAACCGGCGCTCTGGGCGAGGGAAAGAATGATCGGGTAAAGCACGCCGGCGCGCGCCGTATTGCTCGGAAACGCCGGTGCGATCAGCGCATCGGTAAGAAAGATGCTGTAACCCAGTCCGAGCGTGGACCGTCCGAATGCGCTCACCACGAGCAGGCTGATGCGACGGCCGAGGCCGCACTTCACCACGGCATTTGCTACCAGGAACGCGACCACGACCAGAAGCACGCTCGAATTCGCAAAGCCAGCAAATGCCTTGGCCGGGTCCACGGTGCCGGTCAGCACAACTGCGCCCACGGCGAGTAGCGAGGCCGTCAGGAGCGGAAATGCGTTTACGATGATCGAGAAGATCGCCGCCGCAAAAACGGCGAAAAGGTGCCAGGCCTCCCTACTCAGTCCGGCCGGGATCGGCGCAAACCAGACGCCGAGGACTAGGGCGAATGAGAGGGCTTGTTTGCCCAGCTGGCGGAAGTCGGCAGGGACTACACTCATCCGCCGGCTCTTGCTACAGGCGCCGTAGCGGATTGGCCTAACCGCGCCCGGCCCTTGAAGTCGACGACCCGTCCGCTCACCGCACCATCCTCTGAATCGACCACGTACTGCCACTGGAAACTGTAGTCGCCGGTTACACCAATGTAACGGCCTGTCCCGCCGATGAACGTGCCCACAATATGGTTGCCAGTACCGACGAACTCGCCACTCAACTCGCTGTAAACCATGTCGCCGCGCTCGTCGGTCCAGACAGAGCGTCCTTGCATGCCTGTGCGGCTGTCGGAGAAGCCGATCGCCTGCGCCCTGAACCCGACCGCCGGCCGCTGTGCCCCGCTGAGCAGTACTGATCCTGTCAGTTCGAAGATGCCCGCACGGTCATTCGCGCCCAGGTGCAGCGTCCGGCGCGTACCTGTTGCAGTCCACGTGCCCTCGAACGCGTGCCATTCGTTGGCGAGAGGAGTCTGCGGCGTGCCACCTGACTGGCCGCACGCCGCCGTTAGTAGGAGAGCGACGAGCGTTGGCCATCGCCAGCCGGGCAACAGAAACCGATGCTGTCGAGAAATCATTTCGCTCTTCCCTCCGGATCGGAGCGATACCATGAACCGCCGAGTCGATGTGACTTTACGATGACTTGTAACGAGAAGCGAAAAGCGCGTCTATTGGACCTTAGTCCCACACGGTACCGGCAAGCAGCCCGAGCTCGTATGTTGGTAAGATCGCCACACAAGCAACGAGAGCTTCAGTCAGCGCAATGCCTATTTTCTCCGAGTTTCTGAGTCAGCTATGGCAAGCACGCCGGCAGGGAAATTGCGGTGAAGACCGCGAAGAAAGTGATTCCAAAAATGGTGCCCAATCGGCAGAAATGGGTCGACGCCGCGCTTAGCGCTAATCCGCTAAGCAAAGTATGAGCTAGTGAACTGTAACAATGATTCGCGTTAACGTTCATGGTTCGACAAGCGTCTCACCACGAAAGGAACTCCGTTGCCGTTCGCCCTGAGGCCTGCGAAGATTTGAAGTTAAGTTGATGTTACAGTCCACTAGCGATGGAGATCTCCGCGTAATGATCCGCACGGGATCCGCACTAACGCGGTCATGGTTGGGGCAATGGTTTTCGAATCGTAAAGTATGGCGGAGTGCAAATCGCCGACCGCCGCGGCCCGCAGTATTGGAAGGCGTGAAGGGCGTCATTAGGTATCCGCGATGGCGAATGCGTCGTCAAGGGTCAGCGTTCTGCGCGTCCCCTCGACTTCACGAGCACCAGCCGGATGCGACCGTTTGAGACCAACGCCACAGCACCGTGTCGCTGCCACCGGGAATGTCCTGGATTTTACTTGGCTAGAGTTCTGCTGTAATTCAAGACTTGCTTTTGCTCTGCCGGGCTGAGTTTTGATTTGGGCATCTTGCCGGCGCCCTCGGCAATAATCTTCGCGACGTGGTCATCCGGCATCTGCGCTACCTCTTTCGTGGTGATATTCAAGCCTTTTTCTCCAAGGGCTTTGATCATGGCCGGATTTCCTTTGCCGTCGGCGCCATGGCACGATGCGCAATTTTTCTCATAAAGTGCCTTACCTGCCGGGGCGTCGGCGGCCACAACCGGTGAAACGGGCAATCCGAACAAAAAAATCATGCTGCTGATCGCTAATGTATGCGTAATCTTCATTGCTCTTTTCCTCATTGAAACTCGTTGTTTTACGTCTGCGAAATATTGTTTCAGCCGTTTCTTATTCATTTCACCTGTTAAAATGAGTAGCATATTCAGTACGCCAAAAAAACCGATCGGCAACTCTAAGCTATGTCGCGTTCCGCCGGTTCATGCGGCGGCGATCGCCGTGAGATAAACGATAATGCCCAAGACCATGAGAGTTCCGGCGCCCCCGGCAAAAAGGATGAAACTTAAGGGGCTCGACCAGTAGAGTGTTATTGCTTCAAGGACCAAGCCGGCAATCAGCAGGTAAGCGGCGATCTTGAGCCTTCGATGTAAGCGGCTAGGATTCTCAGCCATGATCACGGTCCTTTCCAAAACTTCAACTTGTCCGCGTTCTGAACGTCATGGATCTTGTTATGACAGGTCAGACATGACATGTCGTTGGCGCCCAGCTGCTCCTTCATTTCTTTATGAGGGGAGGTATCTTCAAAAGTTCTCGCGCCGGCGTGGCAGTGCAGGCATTCACGATTGTGATAAGGCTCATAAAGAGCAAGCTTGGCCGGTACTGTGCCGAAGTAATAGATAGCTAAATGCCTCAGCCCGCCGAGCTTCGCCTTCAAGCCGCCGAACATCGCGTAATTTGTGTGACACGCATAGCAGGCTTCATTTCTCGGGATGCGATTATTTTGAAAGTGGGAGGCGGGAATATAGCTTGGATCATCGATGCGTAGACTTTTTCCGTAGGCCTCCATCGGATGGCAGGATAGACAAAAATTGGTGGATGTCGCGTGTTGGAGATGAGCCACCGAGCCTAGACCGAGCGCGCTGATCGGCAGAATAAATAAGGCGATAAAGGCAAGAATCTTGCCGCCGGTCACCGCGGTGAGCGACGGCCGCACGATCAGCAAACCGATGAGAATAATGCTCAGAACGACGAGGATCGTAACAGCGTGGTTTGCCAATCGCTTATTCCCTTCGAATAGTCGTTCTGTGCTAGCGATGCAGACGTTTAAAACTTGAACTTTAGTCCGATAAACCCGACATGCGCCTCATACGAACCTTTGAGTCGATCACCGAGATAGATCGAGGTGCCTGCGCCGCTATCCACATTGCCCATAAACAAGCTCATGATATCGACGCCGAAATCTTTCGAGCTATAACGGTTAAAATAGTAGCCGAATTTGAGCTCGACATTCTTGTGCAGCGCGTAGGTAAAACGCGTCAGCAATTCGTGCCAACGGTTCGTTACTGAGGGATAATCCGTAGCGCGTGTGCATTCGGAGCAAGTGCTACCGCTCGAGTGTACCAGGCTTTCGCCATAGGAAAACCCATACTGAATGCGCAGTCCCAACAGGTTTTCAATGACCTTCAAGTCTGTCCCCAAACTGAAGGTGTGGATACGGTCTTTGCCGCGGCTGGTCCAAACTCTATCGGGATTGCCCTCCGGTGTTTGCGCAACGTCGTTGCGTTGCATGGCGCGCATTCTCCAATCGAACCGTTCCCAGTTGTAGTCGCCAAAGAAGCTTGCCCACGCTAACGGCGCATAGACGAATCCGACCGAAGGTGAATAATTGTTATCCTTTTGGGTGCCGATGTCGCTGTTCGGATAATCGTCGGTGATTAAATCAAAACCGCCGTGAAGCGTCAGAGTCTCAGTCGGACTGATTTGAGTAAAGAAGTTAAATTTGTTGCGCTTGCGCGCCGCCTCGTCGACCTTCCGCAGCGCCTCCAGTCTGTCCAGCCGGATGTCCTCTGGAGTCTCTCCCGTCTGGTACACTACAGCTCTGCCGGCATCATAATCCGGAGCATCGCGCAAAGAGCGCCGATAAGCTGCCCGGAACAAGAGCCAAGAGTTTGGCTTGATATCCACGGTCGGCCCAAAGCTGTGCTCGTTAGAGTTCAGAACTTCGCGCCGTTCTCGGTGCATTCTTTCGAAACTATAACTAAACTTGCCGTTAAGCCAACGGGTAAATTGGTAGCCGGCATCCATTCCCATGTTCTGCTTTGAGTAGGCGTACGGAAATGATCTCAAATCCTCATTGGCCGCCGAAGCACCCCCGGTATCGGTGCGAACGTAGCCGTCCGGCAAGAAAAGTTTCTTGCTGCGATTGTCGAAATCGTAATAACGATAATACGCTTTGAGGTCGAGACGATCGACGTATCGATTAACCGCTGTCAGGTTGATCATCGTCGGACGCACATCGCCGTCAAGACTTTGCCTGAGGAGGGCGGCACGGGAGCTCGGCAGCGCCGCGCCCGGCGCGAGGGGAGCGATCGCCGAATTTGTCGTAAACGGCAGAAATTTATCATCCTGCAATCTCCAACCATAGGAGAATGTGCCGAAGAAATTTGTTTTGTAAGGGAGATTGGCTGTCCCGGTCAAAGTAAAAGTATGCGCTTGATTGCTCGGATAGAGATCCAAGCGGCCGCGACAAGTTATGCCAGACGCATCCGCGCAACCCGAACCCAAGCCGGACGCAAACGGGTTATCCCAAACCAGGGTGCTGGTATTATTGTGAAACAGTGAGGCGTTGTATTTTAGGCCGAGACTCCACCATTGTCCGGCGTATTCCCCGCCCAACTCTACATTGTGTATCTGATAGTCGGTCGGTTCAGCCAGCTCCACCACGTTGGTAAATCCGTTGATCGCCGTGCCGAAGGCTCGGTCGCCGGTTACATTCTGGGATGTATAACGGGCATCGAATGTCCAGCCTGGCGTCGGCGTGTAACGCAGCTTCACCTTGGCGAAACCGTGCAGCAAACCGAGATCGATTCCGTGCGCACAGCCATTGACCCAACCGGAAACCGTGCCGTCACTTGGGCAATCGCCTAAATTTGTCGGCTTGGAAGATAAGGTGAAAGTGCCGTCCCGCGATCTAAATGGCGTCGCCGCCGTGTCCTTGTTAAAAATGTGGGGAATTTGATCCCACTCAAACTCGATATCCAGCAAACCATAACGACCGGCCCGCAGGCGATAGTTCTGGTCCTTGCGCCCAACATTGATGGCATCAAAATTCAGATAGCAATCGTTTTTCTTACTCTCTATCCTGAGTTTGAGTTCGGGGACGACAATGCTTTCGGGCACGTCGCGATATTCCTCAAATTTTGCCTTCTCCCCTGAAAAACTCCGCGGCAATCCCCCCACTTCGGCTTCTCCAGTAAGACTATAATTGCCGACCTCCCACTGCGCCCAAGCCGCACTGCCGCCAACAAAACTAGCCAATGGAGTATAGCCGAAGACAACGATATTGGCTTGCTTATATTTCATTGTGGGTCTCCTCTTAGCGCATAAAGCGACGCCCCGAGGGATGATTCGATCCATGGACCTGGCTGTGACAATTGGTGCAACTACGATTAAAGAAAAACCTCGAATTGCGATCCCGCGGCGTGGCGGGGTGCTGGGTCTCCGTGTGACATTGAGTGCACAGCCTTGGATCGGTAACTTTAAGTAGGCGATCGTTAACGGTGCCGTGCGGCTCATGACAGGTGGAGCAATTCTCTAGGGCCGGCGGGTGTTCCCAAAGAAAAGGTCCGCGCCTCTCGGCGTGACAGGTGTAACAGTTTTCATTGACACTGGTTTGCATGAGCTGCGCCGGATTGCGGCGATCCGTGTGGATTATGACAATCGGTACAAGTCATCTTTCCTTCTCGCAGCGGCATATGAGACGAACGCATGAGCTGCGCTTTGCGCTGTAGATGGCACTGACCGCAGACTTCCGTCTGCGCACGCTTGTTAAAGAACGGCGTATGGTCGCCGACCTTCGCGAGTTGGTAACGGTCGGTGGTTTTTTCCATCAACGTGTGACAGCTGACGCAGGACATGCCGCGGCTCGCGTGCGGACTCGCCTTCCAATAGGTTTGAACTCCCCGCTGATGGCAGGTGAGACACGTCGTGTTCTGTACCTCGGCTGACTCGCCGGAATCCTTACGAAACGTGATCATGCCGCCGGTCCCTTTGCCGCCGCCTGCGGCAACGTGATTGCTACCGGGGCCATGGCAATTTTCACAGGCTCGCTTCTCAGTCTCGTTGCGTGGGCTGTGGAGAAAAATTTTGCCCATCACCGTGGCGGAAAATTTTTCAAAGGCGGGAGCGTGACAACCTTGGCAGACTTCGTTGCCGACATAAGTCGGCGCTTCAAGCTTGGGCTTCGGCGCCTCCTTAGCCGGTTCCTTTTCGGCCGGCCAGAGTCGAATTGCGCAATGTAAAACACAAGCACACCAGCCAACGACATGAAAAAAAATCGTCTCATAACTCTCCGTCTGGCACTCGGAATTATGACTGGCTTATAGCATCGCTGAGAAAATAAAATCTATTGGCCGATCGGCCCATTTCTCCTGTTCTCGTGCCATTTCCGCCATGCAGTCAGTGGACAATCGTTGGACGTGCACCGCGTAGCCATGCTCAAGTGAAATATCGCCGCTTCGACGCGGTTACGCACTCCTAGCTTGCGCAGAATATTTTCCAGGTGTCGCTTGACCGTGGCGGGGCTGATCGCCAAACTCAAGGCGATCTCGCGATTGGTCAGCGATCGGGAAACCTGAGTCAGAACCCGTTTCTCAGCAGCTGTCAGAACAGCCTCATTCATCGGCCGCGCCTCGCCTTGGCGTTTCAGATCGATATTGAGATCGAATACCTCGCCGTCTCGTCAGTTTCATTTGGGCGACCTCATGAGGAACTATCTCTTTCGGTGATTTTGGCAGCAGAATTGTTTACGCCATGTGGCTGCTTACTACTTCCCACTACTCACCTAACCGCCGTCCGTTTCAACAATCAGCTTCTCGAATGCTAGCGCGGTGGCGAGTACCTGATCCGCTCGCACGCCCGAGCGGGGCAGCCCCTCACTAGCAAGCAGTTGGAAATTTACTCGGACTATTAGTCGGCTTATCGCATTGAAATCGTGTAGGGATGCATGCGGACGAGGCACTTTATGCGCTCATTATGAGTTCGATGAGCTCGCTCGCAACTCCACCGCACTATTCCGCTTGCCTCAATATTTGGATAAAGCGGCCAGTAAGTTCCGCGTGCCCGCAGGCGGCTGTACTCTGCCGCTAAGAATCTCTCCCGCCGTAACCGGCTTGCCGTAATACGCGGCGTTGGCGTCATCTCGCGTACCTAGGCCGGTGCCCTCGAGGGAAACGCCGGCAAATAGTCCCTGGCTCCGGCTATAACTGTAAATCGCTGCTTGCAAAGCTACGCCGGCCTCGGCCGTGCGTCCCACAGGACCCGCCGCTACGACTGAGGTTGCCGCCAAGCGTGACGTTGCCCTGTTTGGCAAACGCATCAACAGCAGCCGGAGTGTTGAGGACAATAACGAATTCGGTGATCTCGACCCCGGCTTGAAAACCGACGCCAAGTCCCCCCGTACCGATCGCGGACGGGGCGCTCCAACCTTTTTCGGTCCGCGCAATGACAACTCCAGTACCGCCTCTGGCACTACCAATAAACCCGGCCTTTGTGACGGTAAGAATCGCCACACCTCTCGCTGCGCGCATGACGGCGGGCGGAATTCCTTTCTCCGGGATCGCCTCAAACCGTTCAATGATGGCCGCTGCTTGATCAACATCTGCCTGCATCGCATCGCGCGGAGAAACCGTAGCGCACGCGCTGAACAATGCTGACACGATCACACAAATAATTGCCTTCATGTTAACTGGCTCCTTTCTACCTGACATTACATCCATTCGTTGGATTCCGTGGCCTGCCTGATAACGCGCTCTCTGCCTACTCGGCGGAGTACGGTGTTGTGACTTCGGCCCATTCTCCCGGCGATCGAGGTCGCGCTCTCGCCGAGATCATTCATCGCCTTCATTCGCGCGAGCTGTCTCTTTCCATGCTTTTACAACACAATTGTTCACGCCATGTGGCCGCTTTACTTCTGGCCACCACCTGACCTACCGCCGTCCGTTTCATGAATCAGTTTTTCGAACGCTTGTGCAACCGCGAGCGCCTGGTCAGCGCGCACCCCGGAGCCGGGAAGCGCGGCCATGCGGCGGATCGTCGCGACGCGCTCGGGCTGCGTTTTAAGCACCATCAAGTTGAGCGTCTCCTCGCCATGGCAGCGCGCGCAGCGCGCGACCATTAGCGAAGCGCTGATCCGCTCCAGTTCGCTCGCTGGAATATTGGCGCCGGGATGGGCTTGCATTCGTTCTACGGTGCTCTGAATTTGCCCCGGCTCCATCGAGATCGTCGTGCCGAGGCGGCGTGAGCTGTGGCACTCGACGCAGTTCTGCATCAGAATCTCGCGCACTCGAAGCGGCCGCAACATCGCGACGTCGACCTTGGTCGCAAGATTCGGCGGTAAGCTTGCAACGCGCTGCTGTAGATCGCGTATTTGCGTAATAACCGCGATCGTGAGGATCAGGTTCACGGCAATCACTAGCATCACAACGATGCGAAACGCAGGCAGGCGCGGCGCTCGTTCCGGTATCATATCACGTTACTCCTTGCGCGCCGTGCAGTGTTGCGACCGGATGTGCGGCCACAGGTTGGCGCGTCTGCGGCGCCGGCAATTCCTCGTGTATCGGCAAGATGCGCACAAGCCAGCCAAACACAAAGAGCGCCGCCGCGGTGATCCCGAGCGTGATGGTTACCTCGCCGATCGACGGCACGTAGGTTTCCCAGTGGCGCACGCGCAAGCCGATCACGGCCACATTCAGACGGTGCAGCAAGACGCCCGCGAGGATTAGGCTGCACGCGGTTGCCAGCGCTGTGCGGCTTGCGCGCGCTTCCGGCATCAACAGCAGCACAAACGGCAGCAGCAGACCGAAGCCGATCTCGACCCAGAACGACAACGCGAACCAACTCGCGGTGAACAATGCGCCCTCAGCGCCGCGGTAGAACAGATCGCCCATCTGAAAGGCCAGGAACAGCCCCACGAGCCAGGTTTCGATGCGCGCCAACCCGGCGAGCAAATCCATGCGCGGCGCAAAGCCGAGCCAACGGGCCGCGGCGAGGTGTTCGAGAATCGCCAGCGCCGGACCGGCCATCATCGCGGAGAAAAGATAAAGCAAGGGCAAATTATCCGACCACCACAGGGCGTTGATTTTGTGCGGGATGAGCGTCATCAGCGTGCCGAGCGATGACTGATGGAGATGCGACAGCGTAACACCGAGGAGCATGATTGGGATGTAAATCGCGCTGACGACACGAAATGCGCGCTTCCAGCCGGCCTCCTCGAGCGGCACCCGCGCGAATTCCAAAGCGAGCACCGTGAGATACAAAAACGCGCACCAGCCGACTTCGTACAACGCGGAGGTCGGCGCCCAGGAGACGAGGACCATCCAGACCATCCACGGCCGGCCAAGCTCCACCATGAGCATGGTGATCGCGCTGGCATAGCAAAGAAAAGCCATGAGCACGGCCGGGCGCAGAAAAGAGTGGTAGCGGTGCACGCCTAAAATCTCCACCAGAGCGGTGATCGTGAAGCCGACGCCGCCGATGGCGATCAGCGTCATGATGCCGTAGCCGACCCACCAGCCCCACGGATAAGCGTTGTTGATATTGGCGATGCTGCCGATGCCGGTGGCGAAGCGCACGAAGCCAAAGACCGCGGCGACCGCCACAATGGCCAGCAGCAGTTTGTCCCACCAGGTAAGCCGGATGCGCCAGTTCATGTGTGTTCTCCGTCGTGCCCTTGGCGGCGCATGCGCCGGCGCACGATCCAGTTGAGCGCGCCAAACACCCCATACAAGACCGCGAACACCGGCGCCGTGACGCGCAGCCAGCGGTGCGTCAGGTCCGGCATCGCCGTTTTCGGCAGGCCGGTAATGTAGCCGATCTTTTCGAACGGCACGGATGACAGATGCAGCACGCTGGTGCCGCCGACTTCGTCCAGTCCGTAGATTTCCGGAATGTAGGCGCCGGGGGCGCTCGCGATGCGCCGCTTGGCTTCGACAACCATATCGTCGCGGTCGCCGAAGCTAATGGCGCCGGTGGGGCATACGGTCGCGCAGGCGGGCTCGAGTCCAACTTCCAGGCGGTCGGCGCAAAACGTGCATTTGTGGATCTTCGGCGCGAAGCTCTCGTAATCGTATTTCGGAATGATGAAGGGGCATGCCTGCATGCACGCGCGGCAACCGATGCAGCGCGACTCGTCGAACACGACGGGGCCGAGATCCGTTTTGAACATCGCGGTAGTCGGGCACGCCGAGGCGCAGGCGGGCTGATCGCAGTGCATGCACAGCTGGCGCCCGAATACCCAATCGGGCTTCTCGGTGGTGACGACCTCGTTGAAAGTGATGAGCGTGTAATTGTTGGCATCGAGGTCGCGCGGGTTTTGATACCCTAAACCGGCGAAAAAATCGGTCTTGTCCTCGGGCCGGTCGTTCCATGATTTGCACGCAACCATGCAGGCGCGGCAGCCGATGCACCGGGTATTGTCCTGAATCATCGCCTTGGGTTTAACGTTCGGTGTGCTCATTTACAGGTCCCTTTCGCGCTAGCGGAAATCTTTCGACCGCTCGATTTCACCGCGAAGCACACGAAGGACAGGAAAAAAATTATTTTCCCCTTCGTGGTCTGAGTGTCCTTCGTGGTGAGTCATCCGTTCCGAGGCTTTCCGGTTGCGCTGCGCTAAACTGACGCGCTTTGCTTTTTCCGCAGATTGCAGAGAAAAACTTTGGTCTCGGGAATCTTCGAATTCGGGTCGCCGACGCTGGCGGTGAGATCATTGGCGATATCGCCGGGCACGATGCCTGCGTAGCCCCAATGCCATGGCAGGCCGATCTCATCGACCATCTGTCCCTCAACGAAAAACGGTTGGAAGCGTTCGGTGACGAGCGCGTACACTTCGATGGCCCCACGCGCGCTGCTGACGATCACGCGGTCGCCGCTCTTGATCCCGAGACGCTGTGCCAGCGCGGTGCCAAGCTCCACGAATGCACTCGGCACGAGACCGACAAGCCAAGGCATATTGCGGCTCATCGCGCCGGTCTGCCAGTGTTCGGAAACGCGAAAAGTCGTCGCGACGATCGGAAACTCCGCCGGCGTGCCGTATTTGTCGAACTCGGTCGACTGCCAGACTTCAGCGCACGGGCTCGATTGGATTTTCGAAAACGGATTCTTCACCGGGCTCTCTACCGGCTCGTAGTGTTCGGGGAACGGACCGTCGGCGAGATCCGGCGAATAGAGGTGTCCCACGCCCGACGACTGCATTATGAATGGGTTTATTTCGCCCGGCGGCAGGGCGCCGTCCGGCACATCGCCTTCCCATACTTTCTTCTCCGCGTTCCAGCGAATCACCCACTTGCGCGGATTGAACGGCTCGCCTTTGCGATTGACCGACGCGCGATTGTACAGAATGCGCCGGTTCATCGGCCAAACCCAAGCCCAATTCGGATGGAGGCCGATTTTGTTCGTCGCATCGGTCATGTCGCGCCGAATCGCGAGATTGCCCTGCTCGGTGAAGCTGCCGCAATAGATCCAGTTGCCTGACATCGTGGTGCCGTCGTCGCGCAGCTGCGCGAACCCGGGCACCTGGGTGCCCGCCGCGAAGATCTTGCCGTCTTTTTCTTCGACGTTGGTAAGAAAGCGGCCGTTCAACTCCCGCGTGACCCGCGTCGGTTCCGGATGTTCGCCGTAATCCCATGCGAGATGGCGGATCGGCTCGGGAAATACACCGTCCTTTTCGTAGGCGCGTTTTAATGCCTTTACCAGTCCGTCGACGATGTCGAGATCGGGGCGGCAGTCGGCGATCGGCTTGATCGCGCGGTGGCGCCACTGCACCCAGCGCCCGCTGTTAACGATGCTGCCTTCTTTCTCGACGCCGGAAGAGGCGGGCAGGACAAACACTTCGGTGGGAATTTTCGCCGGATCGGCGCCGGGCCGCTTCCAGAAGCCTGCGGTCTCATGCTCGAAGAGATCGGCGACCACCAGCCATTCAAGCTTATCCAATCCGGAGCGAATTAGACGGGCGTTGGCGCCGCCGACCGCGGGATTCTGGCCGAAGCAGAAAAGGCCCTTCAGGTCGCCGGCAAGCATCGCGTGCGTGAGCGCGAGGAAGGAGTAACCCTTTCCCTGAAAGCCACGGCCAAGCTTAGGCAGGTAGGCGAAGTCGAATTCGTTCTCCGTCTTGGCGTGCTCGCCCCACCATGCTTTCAATAGACTCACGACATACTTGGGCGTGTTTTGCAGCCAGTTGGCGCTGCTCGACGGATCCATGCTCGTCGGCGTCACGCGCGAGAGATAGGTTTTCAAATCGGTATCGCTCTCGATCGGCAGCCGCAGGTAGCCCGGCAACCCGTCGAAATTCAGCCCCTGATCGGTCGATCCCTGCACGTTGGATTCGCCGCGCATGGCGTTGACGCCGCCGCCGGCGACGCCGATGTTGCCAAGCAGCAGCTGCAGGATCGCGTAGGAACGGATGTTCTGCGTGCCGTGGCTATGCTGCGCTGTGCCCATGGCATAAAGCCATGTGCCGGCGCGTTCCGGAGCGAACGTCGACGTATAGAGATCGCAAACTTTCACATAATTTTCTTTCGGCGTCCCGGTGGTGCTGCAAACTTTGTCGACATTGTAACGGGAGAAGTGCTGCTTCATTAACTGGAACACACAACGCGGATGTTTGAGCGTCGGGTCGCGGCGCGGCCGCCCCTGCCCGTCCATTGCAAAAGCCCAGCGCGATTTATCGTAGCTCCGTTTTTGCGGATCGTAGCCGGCGAAAAGGCCGTCGGAAAAATTGTAATCGTCGCCCAATATCCATGACGCGTTGGTATACTCGCGAACGTATTCTTCGTGGATGCGGTTGTGCTCGATGGCGTAATTGATCATGCCGCCGACAAAAGCGATGTCGGTGCCAGAGCGCAGTTTCGCGAACACATCGGCGATCGAGCTGGTGCGGTTGAAGCGCGGATCGACGTGCAGGATATAGGTGCCCTGCTCCTTGGCGCGGGCCAGCCAATTCATCGCGATGGGATGATCTTCCGCCGGATTTCCGCCCATGATCAGAACGACGTCGGCGTTCAGCATGTCGATCCAATGATTGGTCATCGCTCCCCTGCCGAAGGAGGCCGCCAAACCGGCGACCGTGGAGCTGTGTCAGAGCCGGGCCTGGTGTTCGATGTACACCAGGCCAAGAGACCTCATGAGTTTTACGAGGGCGTAGGCTTCCTCGTTATCGAGCGCCGAGCCGCCCAGGCACGCGATCGCTTCGGTGCGGTTTACCGTGCGCCCCTCGGTTGTGGTCTGGAAAGTTTTATCGCGGGTTTGTTTGACACGCGCGGCAATCCGCGGCAGCGCCCAGTCCCAACTCTTCTCTTCCCACGCCGCGCCGCCGGGCGCGCGGTAAAGCACCTTCTGCAGCCGACGCGAGTTGTTCACCACCTGAATGCCGGCGGCTCCCTTGCTGCACAAGGTGCCTTCGCTGATGGGATGCTGAGGATCGCCTTCGATGTGGATTACCTTACCGGCGCGGGCGGAGACCACTTGGCCGCAGCCGACGCCGCAGAAAGGGCACACGGTCGACGTGTTGGTCGCGCCGCGGGTTTTGAGCGGCGGAATCGCCGGCGCGCAGCCGGCCTGGGTCAAGGCGCCGATCGCCACGGTGCCGGTGGTCAGTCCCTTGAGAAATTGCCTGCGGGTCGAACGCGGCGCTGCGGGATTGTTCGCATCATCGTGGTCTTCTGGCCTTCGCTCGTCCTCATGCCTGTCTTTCATCTTTTCCTCCGTATGAGGCTAAACGCGGGTTGTCGATCTGCGCGATTGACCAAGAGCTTCAGTAAGATCGTCGACTCTGTGATTGCGATAGCCTAGGCAAAGTAGTTTGTACATTGGACTTTGGTCCAATACAATCAAAGACGGCGCTTTGGGCCAGATGAATTTTCCGGAAGCGATACCGAGAGAGGTCATTTGGCGCGCGCTCCGCTTTTGCCGTCACGCAGTGCGATCTGCCCTTTCCGGGAAAAATCAATCGACTCGCCGAGAATCCGCGCGGCCTCCTGCGGCGCGGGGAAGGCGGTCGAGTTTTTCGTCTCGACGAAATCCAAATAGAATCGCGCCTTGCGCTGGAAGTTTTGCGCCATTGCGAGCTGGCGATCGGTCTTGTCCGCCACCTTCACGGTTG
>CAVYTU010000011.1:0-280580 GCA_963771465.1 uncultured delta proteobacterium | reverse complement strand
CGAATCGCCGAGAAAGATCGTCCAACCAACGGATAGCAGAATCATAAAAGCAAGCGCCCAAGCCCAAAATCTCTTGGATTTGGCTATCGCTTCTTGCCGCGTTTGAAACGAATGAAACAGCGAAAACCCGGTGGCTTCTTAGTGATTTGATCCTTTATTTGTTCTTCCAGAGTTTTGAGGTTTGCAATCATGTCTTCGGTATCAGTTTTGTTCTTTTGGTACCGTTGTTTCAGCATTTTGTGATGTCTCCAGTATTTTCTTTCCGTATTCATCGATTTGGCCAAAAAATTCTTTGATTCTTCCTTCCAGTGCTGCAATTGCGGCATTACTCGCACTGCTTTCCGCTGCTAGTTTTGTGGCCGTGTCCTGGTTTTGCTGGATGGTGGCGAGTGAAGCCGCTGCCTTCTGATCGGCGTCAGTAGTTTGGCTTAGATGTTGGGAGATTTTCTCCGAGGCGTCCTCAGAACTTGTTAGGGTTGATTGTAGACCTTCAGTAATAGTCCCGGCAGTCTCTAAAAATTGTTCCAGTTCCTTTTTTCGTTCAAGGCCTTTCTCCAATTCGTCTCTTGATCTTTCCGGCTTGTAATTCTTGGTTTTTTAATTGATTCAGTTTGTTCTGATAGCCCAGGACCTGATCCGATAGATTGTGCAGTCCATATTGCCATATCGAAGTGTTTAACTGTTCAATCCGATCAACTAAATTCACAATCTCGTCAGTACCGTTGTTTAGGGCTGTCAAAGAGTTCGATATGGCTTCCAGCTGCCCTAAGATGGTCTTCTGAATCGTAATCGGGAGTTGTGTTAATTTATTTTTCTCGATTGCATCAGTCAGGATTGACCGCGCAGCACTGAGATTAATGAAGGACTCCTCAAGCGACACGATTCCCCTGTTTAGGTCAAACCCAATCTCCTTGCACTTCGATAGAGCAGCAATTTGGGCTTCCTCAGTCAATCTCGTCAACATTTCCCAAATCTTGATCATAGACTCTTCCTTCCCTAACCTAGGCCTGAACTGAACGCCGTTCACATGAGATAGCCAGCTTTTCTCACCTATAGAGTCTTCCTCTAAATGCCTTGTCGAGGATGGATGGCAGTAGCGCATTGAGTTCGGCGGCACTCTCGCCTTGCTGTTTTTTCAACTTGGCGCCGGAGTCAAGCAATCTGTCAAACCAACATTGATCTTCGAAAGATGGGATTGGAACAGAGATGTTTGCCAACGCCTCAAGGCCCAGAGTCCGATTTCTTCCCGCGCCACCCGGGGACGCTGCACGAATCAATTCGAGTCCCTCGTCCGTAAGAAAATAGAAGCAAAGAAAGCGCGAAGTCGCTTTCTGCTCTTTTGGAACGCACGTTATAAAGCGATGTGAGCCAAACCGGCCCCGCGTCTTCCCGGTCTCGCGACAGCAATCGCCCCTTCCCAAGCAAAAACGTTGCTAAAGACCAAGTCGCCCGGGCTCAATTCTGTAAATGCGTTTGCTTCCCACGTCAGAACCACCGAGAGCAGGTTTGTGAAACGTGCCATTACCGAATGACCGAATTCCGAGTTCCGGATACTCACGGCTCAAGATCAACCTCGACCTGTCGTCGGATCAGCGGAGCAATATCATTCATTGGCATTCGATAGGCTGTCCTTGAAATTTTCCAGAACACCGCAAGCAGCAGTTTCCGCACCTCTGCTTGCTGTTGCTCGCGTAAACTACGTGCCTCGTTGATTTTGGCGGCCAGTTCTTCGATCCGCGCCACGATCCGCCGCTGCTCCGGAAAGCGGGGAAGAGAAATCTGAAGATTGAAGGAATCGATCCTCTTGCAAGCGAACTCGATTTGTCGTTCCCTCGCTAGCCTTCTGGCAGAGTTCAACGAACGGCTTCGTCTTGGTCAACCACTGAAAATAGGACGGTTGGATACGATTCCGGTCGAGTGACGAACAGCGGAAAGTCGTTGCTTACCAGCGAACCGTCTAATGAGTCTGGCACCATGCCAATGGCGCCGTTACGGGCGTCGATCGCGGGATAGAATCACCTGTCCTTTTCGCGCAACAAAGCGCCGCGAACCGTTAAGCTCCGATCCACTGACAATCCCACGCAAGACAACACCTTTTCCCCATAGCTTTACGGTGATTTCCTTGTACGAGTCGTCCGGCTGAATCTCCGCAGTCTCAGTGGATCGGGAAAGCAATTCGCCGAGACAAGTGGTTTGCCAGTTGGTCATGGCCTCGCTGCCAGCTGCGCTTTGATCTCCGCCATGATCTCCATGATGCGCTGCTCTTTCTTGAGAATATCGTCGGCGAGTTGTTCGGGCGGCAGATGTTCGAAATCGGTGGCGGCGCTGGGATTCTTGCGGTCGAGGTTGCAGCCATTGGCGAGCAACTCAGACGCGGGCACTTTCCATGCGCGTTCGTTCTCCTCGCGCTTCGTTCCACCACTCCAAGCAGCCGGCGAACTCCTCGAACTGGATCGGCTGCGTCTTCGTGTAGTTCTTCCGCCCTTCGGGCAGCGGCTGCTCGTAGTACCAGACCTCCTCCGTCGGACCGGAGCGGTCGAAGAAAAGCAGGTTCGTCGGGATGCTCGTGTACGGCGCGAAGACGCCGTTCGGCAGGCGGACGATCGTGTGGAGATTGAACTCCTTGAGCAGCTCTTCCTTGATCCGGGCGCAGACGCCGTCGCCGAAGAGCGTGCCGTTGGGCACGACGACCGCGGCGCGGCCGGGCTTCGGGCGTGGCTGCGTTGAGCTTGCGCATGATGAGCTGGAGAAACAGCAGCGCCGTTTCCGAGGTCTGCTTGTCTTCGGGAAAGTTGCCGAGGATGCCGCGCTCTTCTTCGCCGCCGAAGGGCGGGTTGGTCATGATGATATCGACGCGGTCCCGGTCGCCGATCTCGCGCAGCGGGAAGCGCAGGCTGTTGCAGCGGATCGATCTTGCGGCGACTCCAAACCGTGCAAGCACCAGATTCATCTGCGCCAGCAGATACGGCAGCGACTTGGCCTCGCCGCCGAAGATGCTCTGCGTTTGCAGAATCCGTCGGTCCTCGACCGTCTTGCACTGCTTCTCCAAGTGCTTGAACGACTCGACGAGAAATCCGCCGGTGCCGCAGGCCGGGTCGAGGATCGACTTCGCCAAGCTTGGGGTTCATGACTTCGACCATGAAGCGGACGACGGCGCGCGGCGTGTAGAACTCGCCGGAGTCGCCGGCGGCGTCGCGCATCTCTTTGAGCATGGACTCGTAAAGATGGCCGAGGGTGTGGATCTCGTCGCTGCTGGTGAAGTGAATGTCGCTGACCTTATTGATCACGTCGCGCAGCAGGTAGCCGTTGATCATCCGGTTGATCGTGCCTTTGAACACCGTGGCGATGACATCGCGCCGGTCGCCGCCGTTGGCGCCCTGCAAACCGCGCAGATAGGCGAACAGTCCGGGACCTTTCTTGCCGTCAGGCCGGACGGCTTCCTCGTTGTTCACGAAGACTAATCAGCTCGTCGCCGGTGATGCCGTCGGCTTTCGCCGCCCAGTCGCGCCAGCGATACGGCGCTTCGAGCGCGGGACGAAAGCGTTTGCCGGCCATCTGCGCTTCCTGCTCGGCGATCTGCTCCATGTCGTCGAGGAATTTCAGAAACATGATCCAGGTGAGCATCGGCAGCCGGTCGAGGTCGCCGTTGAGCCCCTTGTCCTTGCGCATGATATCGCGGCAAGACTTGACGATGGACGAAAGCCGCTGGGCGGTGGTCAGGGGTTGTGACGTTGTTTTTTTACGGGCCATGAACTATTCTTTCTTTTCTAGAAACTGTTTCGCTACTCTCTAAAAACTCGCGCGCTTGGCCGATCAATAAACTTGCGTCTTCTGCGGTTAGATCAGACTCTATGCCATAATCTCCGGTGATCCGTTTGTTAAATGCTGCCAACAAGCCACCGATGGTATCTTTTGTCCATCAATCCAGGCTTGATGAATTGTTCTGCAAACGCGTTGTGCACTCCGGAATGTTTTCGAAACCGCAACGTAAGTTTCATTGAGCAAGAGCTTGAGCGGCATAGAACATTGCATAGTAGGCTCTCCCGACGGAGAACTCCGCATTGCCATCCTTCGCCAAATGTTCGGCAGCTTGCACCGAGCGGGACGCTTTCGCAAACAATTTTTCGGTCGTCTCTTTCAAGCGGGAACGGCCTCGTCGCGAACGTTCGACAAGAAAGGCGTGTCTCCGTGCAACCATTCATGTTCACGAAAGAAAACAAGACTGACGGTTACGCTGTATTTCAGTGGAGAGATCTGCAGCAAGCTCCGCGTACGATCGACTTCATGGGCATAGCGAGTAAAATCCTGCAGTACAACTAGGATATCAAAATCGGATTCCCGATCTGCTTCGCCTCGCGCATAAGAACCGAAGAGATACATTCCCCTTAACCGATCTCCGTACACCAACCGAAGTCCGGCCTTAAGCTCACGCCAAACATCGTCAACCTCGAGGTGAGATTGCAGTGATCCGAACGGGCTCTTCTCCGACTTTCGGAAGTTCGTCAACGGCTAATCGTTCAATGTATAGCCGTTCAGCCCCTACTCGTGCCGCGAGTCGGAGCGTGGTTTGAGTTGCGGAGTCAATCCCTTTCGGCATTGTTGCCAAAGCGTCCAGTATCTCTCTGCGGCTCGCGATCCCTTTGAGAATAGCGTCCCTCGCAACTGCTTCTAATCGTTCGTCGTCCAGATGCGATCGGGCGAGATCCAATATGGTACGCAACGGTTTTGTCACGGGAAGACCGTCGCGCTTTTCGATTTCAAACTCGTTCAATGTTCGTCTTATGCAGTACGAGACTCTTAGTTCGGCCGCTTCCGAAAATTGGCGGCGACTGTCAGGTGAATCTTTGCCGGAAGCAGATCGCCGAGATCATAGAGTGCGGCGCGCTGTCTCGTGCGATACGCACCGCTTTCTTGCCGGCTCCATAGCCACCAGCGAAGCAGATCTTCGTGCGGCGCCGATTGGAAACCTGCTTGAGACGATAAATTCCGCGATCGATTCGAATCCAATTGCGTTGCTTTACATGGAAATATTGATGAGGGTAATCGTATCCCAGCCTTCTTCGCATCCGCAGACAGTGAAGTATCCTTGCTGACTTTCGGCGATCTCGAAAAGAAGTTGTCAGATTTCTCGCCTCTATTTTTCATGCAGAAACCTTACATTTACTTTAAGGTTTTTGCAAATTATATCCCAGTTTAAGTAGAAAACCTTACTATTTAATGTAAGGTTTCTGCGTTTCGGTAACGATCGGCTCACGCCGCATAAAGAAGCGATTGAAGCTGATCCACCGCTTCCTTCAGCTTTTCCGGCCCGCCGAATAGCTGGGCAATCTCGATCACGTTGCCGCGCTCCGAAATCGGCGGGACTTTGAGAACGTCGGGAATAACGAACTGCGCGGTTCCGTGCTCGGCGTATTTTTCCAAGAGATCTGCGAGAATCGCTCGCGCTTCCTGGCCCGTATTTCTCGAAGAAAATCTTCTCTTCCTTCTTTACCCGGTCCGCGCGCTCACGCCGTGTCCGCAATGGGCCGTTGAAAGCGAGATGGCAAAGAAGATCGAACGGATCGGCTTCCGGCTGGTTGCTCGACGAGCGCAATTGATCGAAATCGATACCGCGCTCTTCCAGTTTCGCGATGATCTCGGCGCGCAGCATCGGGTCGGCCCACTGTTTACGCAAATCGGCCGCGGATGGGTAAAGCGTGCGCACTTTTTCCGCCGCGTATTCGGAGAACCGGACCACGCGAAGTTGCCGGCCATCCGGATCGAGTTCATAAACCAAATGCGCGGCGATCTCCACTTGGCCGCCGTCGAAGTAAAATTTCCGCCGCACGCCTTCCGAATCATCCGCGATCGTCGGGCCACTTCTTCTTCGGATTCGGAAACCGTCGGTTGCTCCGTTATCATTTCATGGATGGTCTCGCCTGTCTCGTTCATCTCCTGCTCGGTCACGAAAGCCGGCTCGCCGTCAAAGTCACGGTCGGCGAACAGCCGTGTCGCCGAACCGGTATAATCGAGAATATTGAAATAGTACTTGTCGTAATCGTCACGCACCCGCGTTCCTCGCCCAATGATCTGTTTGAATTCCACCATCGAGCCGACCACGCGGGCAATGACGATATTTTTGCAAGTGGGAATATCGACGCCGGTGGTGAGCAATTGTGAAGTCGTCACGATCACGGGAGCTGATCGTTTCGAGCTCCTGAAACTTGCTCAGATATCCTTTCCCAGTGCTTCCCTCATCAGACGTGATCCGGCAAACGTAGTCGGGATACTGTTTGACCAAATCGTCGTTAAGATTGTTAAGCGCTCTACGCATCTCGTCCGCATGTTCCTGGTCGACGCAGAAGACGATGGTCTTGGCGAAGCGATCGGTCTTTTTTAGAAATTCGGTGATATTGCGCGCGATCGCTTCGGTGCGAGCCTTGAGCGCGACGGCGCGCTCGAAATCGATGGTCTGGTATTCGCTGTCGGGAATCTCGCGGCCGTAACGATCGAGGTCGCCTTGGCTCGGCCGCCAGCCCGCCGCGTCCCATTCGCTCACGATACGGTGAACTCGATAGGGCGCGAGAAAACCATCCTCAATGCCTTGGCGCAAACTGTAAGTGTAGACGGGGTTGCCGAAGTAACGATAGGTATCGCGATTTTCTTTCCGCAACGGCGTCGCCGTCATACCCAACTGAAAAGCCGGCTGGAAGTAACGCAATATCTCGCGCCAATTGCTCTGATCCTTGGCGCTGCCGCGGTGACATTCGTCGACGATGATCAAGTCGAAGAAATCTTTGGAATATTCTTTATACAACCCAGGGCGCCGCTCATCTTTGGCAATGGCCTGATAAATCGCGAAATAAATCTCGCGCCCCTTGTTGATCTCGCCGTTCTCAATCTTCCATCGGGCGTCGCCGAAGATCGTGAACATCTTGTCCTTGGGATCGTCGATCAGAATATTTCGATCCGCCAGATAAAGAATCTTCGGCCGGCGGTGCTCACCGGCGCGGTTCCAGCGCATGTTCCAGAGCTTCCAGCAAATTTGAAACGCCACCGCCGTCTTGCCTGTGCCCGTGGCCATGGTGAGAAGGATTCGTTTCTTGCCTTGCAGTACCGCCTGGATAACCCGGTTGATCGCGATCTCTTGATAGTAGCGCTGGCCTTTGCCTATGGCAGAATTGGCCGGGGTTAACATTCTGTTCGCGGTTTCGTCGTCCTCAATCTTCTCGCTGGCTCGAAAGCGTTGCCATAGTTCGGCGGGTTTTGGAAAAAAATCGAGCTGGCGCTCTTGGCCCGTAGTGAAATCAAACTCGACGATACCGTGTCCGTTGGTGGAATAGGCGAACTTTACGCCAAGAATTTCAGCGTAATCTTTGGCTTGTTGCAGACCGTCGCCGGGAAGTTTGTAGGCCGCCTTTGCTTCGACCACCGCCAGCATGAAGTCTCTGGCATAGCGCAAAAGGTAATCGGCTCGCTTAGAGGGCCGGCGGCGCGCTTTAGTGCCAACGACGAGAATCCGCCCGTCCGTAAAGCTCTTTTGCTCGCTGATCTGATCGTCGTTCCAACCAGCGGCGTAGAGTTTCGGCAGGACGTATTTTCTACAGGTGTCGGCTTCGGTGATCACGGTAATCGACGATGATAACGTAACGGAATTTTCGCCGATTCTATGCGATTTGGTTAAGCCAGAGCAAGGACGGTTGGGTGTTCAGAAAATTGTATTGAAAGGATTGTGCCGAAATAACAGGGGCAGGTCGGTGAGAAAAATAAAAAGCCGAAAGCAACTAGCTTTCGGCTTGTGCGCGAATGCAAATTGTCGAGAAATTGCGCCGGCTTATTGCCCCGCTCGGCGCGCTGCGATGACTTCCAGCATCTTGTCATCGCTGGTGTACTTGAAGTCCCATGTTTTGCGCGCTTTGGCGGCTTCTTGTTCGGCGCCTTCAAGCAGTTCGACGTCGGACTTGGTGACCACCGATACACCCTTTTTCTTAAGCATCTCCATCAGCGATTCGATCTTCTCTTCCATCTCGCCAGCAGAAGGACCTTCTTTCGCGGCGAGATATTCATTGACCACTTTCATGCCGCGCTCGGCGTCTTGTTTGGCGACGCCGACCAAACCGACGCTGGCGTTGCGCGACCAGCCGGCGACGAAGATGCTGTCGAGAGCTTTCTTGGTTCGGGATCGTAGGGCTGATAGGCGGCAGGATTGGGATCGCCCGGCAGCTTTTCCGGATTGGTCACGAAGGCGCCACGTGAGAAAGGCAGACCGAGCGCGGCATCGACCTGATCGCCGATGGCGTAGATGACACAGTCGACTTCGATACGGCGCGTCTTGCCGGTTCCCTTGGCGACGGTCTTGCCCTCCTGCAGAATCATTTCGTTTTCTTCCGCTTCGAGCGCGGCGACCCGGCCTTGATCGTTGGCGATGACTTTCGTCGGCGAGCAGAGATAGCGGAATGTCAGCCGGCGGCCTTCCAACGGTTCGCCTTGGCGCACCATTTTTTGCGTGATCGCGCCAACATCTTGTCCCACGGCGGTGAGCGATGCGCTGATGCGATCGATCTCCTGTTTCATATCGGCGTTGTCGAGATACATGTCGATGTATTCGAACTCACTGTCATCGTAGGCCTTTTCCAGCGGCCCCCGGCGGGCGACGACGACCACCTGATCGATCTTTTTTAGATTGAGCAGCCAGTTGGCGATATCGACCATGACGTTACCCATGCCGATGATGGCAACCCGCCGGCCGATTTCGAATGACTGCTCGCTGAACGGCGGCAGCGAGTTGTAATGATAGACGACGTCTTTGGCGTGGTAGACACCGACGGCTTCTTCACCCTCGATGCCCAATTTTTTCGTGCCTTGCGCGCCCGCGGTCACGACCACGGCGCCAAAACCCATATCCTGCAGATCTTTGAGTGACAGCGGCTGATTCTGGCCGACCATCACATGACCCAGGTAAAACACTTTGGGGTCTGAAAGAATTCTTTTGAACTGTTTGCGCAGGCCGGTTTTCATCTTTTCCTTGTCGACGAAGATGCCGTATTCGGCCAAACCGCCGGGCTTGATATCGCGATTGATCAAGACCACTCGATGACCGGCTTCGGTCAGTTTGCGCGCGCCGTAGATACCCGCCGGGCCGGCGCCAACCATCGCGACTAAATGTTGCTTCGACATTTCCCTACCTCGAACTAGTAATGTATTTCTCTCGCCGTTGAGAGTGTTACGGAAGATTGAAAATCGAGAAGCAAGAGGGAATTTACGCCTTACTGAAGTTCCCTTTTGCCTTCGTATTCTAACTCGGTACCGCGGGAATCCTTGTGCGTAAACGAAACCATCTCCCACGTACCGTCCTCAAGCGGACCCTTGAGAATATAGGAGTTCTCATCGCTTCCTAACACGCGGAAATAGCACGCCTGCTCGCCGTACCAACGATCCACGCAGGCTTCCACCTGAATGGTTCGGCTTCCAAGCATAAATCGGGTCGGGCTCTCATGGCCTTTGGAGTCGGAATATGATTCAACTTTTACTTTCATAGACGACTCACTTTCCCGTAAATTTGGAACAGCTTAATATAACGTAAAATTTTCAGATTTTAAAGGAGCCTTATGGACCCCATCGAGCAACTGAAAAATGATGTCATCAGCGCCAGCCGCATTCTCTCGCAACAAAAATTGGTCGAAGGATTCGGCCATGTCAGCGCGCGTATTCCGAACAGCGACCACTTTATCATCACACCAAGAATCAGCCTGGCACTGGTGCAGGAAAGCGAGCTGTTGACCATGAACGGCGATGGCCAAGTAGTGGAAGGTCGACAGGCCGCGCCGATCGAAGCCTCGCTCCATGCAGTCATCATGAAAGCCAAGCCAGGGGTAAATGCCATCACGCGCATTCACGCCCGCGTCGCCAATATCTTCTCGGTAACCAACCGAAAACTCGAACCGGTGCATAGCCACGGCAGCTTCTTCGCCGGCGGCGTTCCTGTGTACGCGAAACCGGATTTGATTTTGACCGCCGCTCTCGGCGCCGAAGTGGCGCAAATTCTCGACGACAAACCGGCGCTGTTACTCAGGGGCAACGGTCAGGTGACAGTGGGCGGAACGATTCCCGAAGCCGTGATGATGGCGATCTACCTGGAAGAAGCGGCACAAATCCTATTCGGCGCCATACAGATCGGTACGCCCATCCCGCTCACAATGGTCGAATCAAAACAGCGTCAAGTCGAGGCTTTGACGCCCGCGGACATGGAGCGCGCTTGGAACTATTTCAAAATAGCCGCGACGAAAGATAACTAGGCGAGAAAAGACTGGCCAGCAAAGTTAATTTGCCACATAGCAGAAAAAAAAGCGCGGCGCCCATTCTCTGAGCGCCGCGCTTTGTGAGTCGAACTTGTAAGTAGTTATTTGCCTGCGACTTCGAAGTTAACCTTGGCTTCTTCCTTCGCCTTCACGGTCACTTTCTGCGTGCTCTTGCCAAGCTTTTCATGCCAGAGTTCGAGAGTGTAGCTGCCCGCCGGCACGTCGGTTAGCTTGAAGCTGCCCGAGCCGTCGGTTACCGCAAAATACGGATTCGGCGTGGCCACGAGCCAGCCGTGCATCCAGCCATGCACGTCGCATTTCACTTCGACCGCCTCCGGTTTTTCAATCTTCACTTCCAAGCTCTTCTTGAATTTTGGCTGTGCCTGGTTAAACGGACTGTTGACCTTGCTGTAGGAGTGCACGTTGTGAAGAATGCCGTCGGGATTGAGAATCTCGACCGCTGAGCCGGCGGGAAAGGCCAGCACGTGCGGGTGGTATTCGCAGCCCTTTTGATCGAGGGTCACTTTCTTGAGATCCATTTTCTTGCCGCTCTTGATATCCGTGATGGTCACCACCGCATTGGCCAAATTGCCGTCCTTCACGACTAACGTCTGATCCACTTTCGGCGACTTGTCGCACACTTCTTTGTCCTTACCGACATCGAGCTTTTTAGGTGCGGGCGCGGAGCCTTTGAATTTCACCGTACCGGAGATGCTGCCGGCATCTTTAACGTCGCCGCCTTTATACTGGGCCATTGCGCCCGTCGGGAATGTCACTAATGCCGCCGCCAAAACAAAAAATTTGATCTTACCCATGATTCCTCCTTCAATCTGACTGGTCATCGGTTTGACGACCAGGTTGGTCCAATATTCATCGTCACTTTGCCGGCTTGGCTTTAGCCACTTGTGCCGGCGCCGGAGTCGCAGCCATGGGCGCAGCACCACCACGGCCGATTGACATTAAATAATCGCGCAGAGCTTCGATTTGCAAGTCTTCCTTGCCGCCGAGAACGTTATCCGGACCGCCTGGATAGAACGACGGCATCTTGGTGCCCGGTTGAACTTTCTGTGGGTCCTTCAGCCACTTGAGAATCCAGTTGGGATTCAAACGCTGGCGCGCCATCGTCAGATCCGGCGCCCAACCTTCCTTGGGACCTTCAGGCGTCTTGGCGCCCTGCATATGGCAGCTAAAGCAGTTGAAATAATCCTTCGAAGTCAAAACCTTGGCGGCTTCGATATGCTCCGGCGGAATATTCTTGTCATCGATATAAGCGTAGGGTTGCTCGACCTTCGACAGGCCGTTGAAAAAGTTCACCAGCTGCGTTGTATGGTCGTCGGAAAGACCGAAGGTCGGCATGCGAATGTCGAGCCACGGCCGCAGCGGAACCGGCGCTTTCAAGAAACCGAAGAACCACTGCGACTGAACCTTCTCGCCTTCGCCATTGAGCGGCGGCGGCGCGAGGGCGACGTTTTCCTGATAGTACTTGCGGACAAAGCCGCCGCGATTTTCGATCTCGTGGCAACCGACGCAGTTGTATTGCTGCATCAACCGGCGCCCTTCGACGACTTGCTGTGTGCGCAGTCCTTGATCCGCCTGATAGCGCTTGCCAACCTTGAGCTCGCGGAAACCGCCGAGCGCGATGCGTAGCGCCTTGATGTCCTCATCGGCCAAATTGAATTGCGGCATCAGTTGGTCGATTCGCTCGGTGGCGTATATGCGCGGCGTTTTTAATTTGTGGTAGGTCCAGTCGTCCCACGTCTCTTTGATATCGGTGCGGTTGCCGAAAGCCAACTCCTCTACTTTTTTTGAACCGAAGGTGGTCAGCTCGGCGCCGATGCGGGATTCTTTTTCCATGCCTTTAATGTCGTGGCAGCCAAAGCAACCCCATTTGCGCACCAACGATTCGCCGCGTTTGATATTTTTGGCATCGGCGAGTTTCTCTTCTATCCCTGCCATAGGTTCTGGCTTGGCGCCGAGAGTCGTCAAGTAAGTGGTGATTGCCCGCGCTTCATCGTCAGCAAGCCGCAAGCTCGGCATGCGCGTGTCGGGCGCAAAGCCGCGCGGGTTTTTGATCCAGTGATAAATCCACTGCGGCCCGACCTTAGAGGCGACGTCTTTGAGATTGGGAACCAGATCTTTTTCTTTACCGAGTGGCGTGGTGAATTCTCCCTCGGCGAAACCATGGCAACCCTTACAACCGATCGTCTCGACCAATTTTTTGCCCTTCGCCGCTTCGTTGGCATCGCCCTCGCGCAGTCCGGCGGGCAGGGGATTTTCCTGGGTCCACTTATCGCCTTCCTCTTTGGACTGCGACCAGATATAGGAGGCGATCGCGATCGCGTCATCCGGTTTCAAATCGAAATTCGGCATGCGTGTGCGCGGCCGGAACTTGTGCGGGTTCTCGATCCACCGCACCATCCAGCCGGGATCGACTTTAGCGCTGATTTTTCTCAAGCTCGGCGCGATTTTCGGGATGTTCTCATAGCCTTTGACGAGATGGCAGCCGGTGCAACCGACTTGTTCGAATAGTCGTTGCCCATCGGCCAACAGCGGCGCATCCTCGGCGTACTTTTGCACGTCGAGATGGCAAGAGGTGCAGCTCGATTGCGCTTTATTGCCGCGCAGCAACGGGAATTCCCAAAGGTGAACTTCACCATGGGCTTGCTTCACGCTGTTCACCGCAACGCCTTGGCCTTCGTGGCAACCTGTGCAACCGACTCTATCCGGCGGATGAGCGTTGTCCGCTAAGAGAACTTCGCGCCGCGGATGAGTTCTGAATGGCTGCGGTTCTTTTTCAAAACCGGCCCGGTTGATCGCCAGATGGCAAGTCTGGCAGCGGTCGACGCGCGCCACCGGTTGATCGAAACGGTTACGGTCGAATTCGTCGAGCGACACCTGTTGAATCTTGGGAATCTTATACGGCGAGAGCGGACCGAGCTTAAAAGTCGCGTTCTCCATCACCCGGACCCATTTGTCGCGCTCCGCCGTCAGCTTGGCAAGCTCAGTCTCGATGTCCTTGGCGCCGGTTTGGATCTTCTTGATTTCTTCTTTGAGCTGATTGCGCCTAGCCCGCAACGGCTCGAGCGCCTTATCCAGCTGCTCTTTCTTTTTGTCGAGTTCAGCGATCACGTCCAAGTAAGGTTTCGGATTGCGCTTTTGCTGGACCGCGTGGTCATGCTCATACCATGCTTCTTCCAACTCGCTCTTAACATCCTTCACGCGTTGATCGGCTTCTTGGAATTTGACCGTCACCCGCGCTTCTTCGTTCTCCAAACTCTTGAGTTTCTTGCCTAGTTCGCCGTCCGTAAGACTCGACTGGAACGCGGCCAGTTTCTTCGCCAGCTCTTGGTACTTTTCATCGGCGTGAAGCTTTTTGTCCTCTTCATTGTAAGCGGCTTTGGCCTTGTTGTAATCCAGCCGATAGAAGTGAGATTGAATGCCTTTCCATGGACGGCGGGAAATATTGTCGTCCCAGTATGCCCATAGGGTCAACATCACCAATAAGCTGGCGCCGATAACGAAAACGCTACCGTAGGATTTTTTTTCTTCTTTTGGGTCGACCCCTCGTTCCGCCATCCCGACTCCCTTACGCTACTTTGTTTTCCAGCGCACGGCCCAAAGAAAAAACCCCAAGACCGATCAGCGTTAAAACGATTTCTTCAGCCATTGAAGAATTTCTCATGATGCCAACGAACAAAGCGTAGCCAATATCCGCCAGCCCCAGGGCTTGAAGAATTTTCGCCACGTAGAACATTTAGATATTAATCCACGGCGTGACCAAGATGTATTTCACGTTGAATGCCAACCGAAGAAACATTTTGACCGGCAAAGACATCATCAGCACCAAGATAATGCCGGCAATGTTAAAGCGCACCATGCCCCAGCGTTCGATAAATCCCTTGCCTTTGACTTTGACCACAAACATATAAAACAACACCATGCCGACGACGAAATAAGCGCCGACGGCAACGAGGCTGAACGCCGCCGACAGCCAGTAGTCGCGAAAACCCAATAGGTAGGGCAGATCGACATTGGTTAAAGCGACCACTTTATGCGGATCCCACCGCTGCCACGGCCAGAATAGGTTCCAACCTGGGCCGCGGAAAAAGGTGCCGATGATGATCATTGAAATCCACAGGACGTGGAAACCGAAAAAGAACGTGAGGATTTCCCACTTGCGCGCTTTAAAGCAGTAGTAGCCGTTACCCTTGGGATTGATGTCGATATAGGGGATGACCATCAAACCGATAATGATAAGGGTCGGCAACACCACGCCGGCGTGCCAGGGATCGAAGTAAACCAACATTTCCTGCAATCCGAGAAAGTACCACGGAGCTTTCGATGGATTGGGTGTTCGGGTCGGATTGGCCGGCTCTTCCAAAGGCGCGTCGATGGTGATCGACCACAGTGTCAATACAACCATGACGAAAAGCGCGACGAGAAACTCCATCCGCACTAAGTGCGGCCAGGTGTGCACCTTGTCGTCAACCGGAAGCCTTCTTTCGTGAGCTGCCTCTGCCATTTTTTGCCTCGATCTTGGATTGCTTTAGAGCGATGGGCCGGAGAAACCGTCGCGGCGGATGCGCCAGAAGTGTACGGCCATCAGGATGCTCGCCACCAGCGGAATAAAGATGCAGTGGAGAATGTAGAAACGCAGCAGCGTGTGCGGGCCGATTTCGCCGCCGCCAAACAAAAACGCGCGGGCGTCGTAGATCGGGTTAGCGCCGACGAACTCGGCGAACGGTCCCTCGTACCCCAAGAGCGGCGTCGCGCGCGCCATGTTGGAGCCGACGGTGACCGCCCAAATCGCCAACTGATCCCACGGCAAGAGATAGCCGGTGAAACTCAACAATAAGGTAAGCACGAGCAAGAGCACGCCGACGATCCAGTTAAACTCGCGCGGCGGTTTGTACGAGCCGGTGAGAAAGACGCGAAACATGTGCAGCCAGACAAAAACGATCATCGCGTGCGCCGCCCAGCGGTGCATGTTGCGCATGAGCATGCCGAAGGGCATGTCGAATTCGAGATACTTCATATCCGCGTAGGCGTACTCGGCCACGGGACGATAGTAGAACATTAAATAAATACCGGTGATCGCGGTCATCAGAAACATCAGGAAGGTGAGCCCGCCCATGCACCAGGTAAAACGCATGCGCACGGCGTGACGCCGCACCTTGGCCGGATGGAGATGCAAAAAAACGTTGGACGTGACCATCATCACCCGGTTACGCGGCGTGTCCTCGTAGCCGTGGCGAAAGATCGATTTCCAGACGTGGCTCTCGACGATATCGTTTTTGATCTTTTCAAGCAGGCTCATGATTAGTTCCGTTAAGCTTTGAGAATACTCTCAGGATATTGTTCGTCAGGGTCGGCGCCCGCCGTGCCTCTGAAAATCTTGTTCTTATCGACCACGAGCTGGCCATCGTCGCCGACGGTGAGCTGGAAGCGATCCAACGGACGCGGTGCCGGCCCTTCGAAATTCAAGCCAGACTTAAAAAAGCCGCTACCGTGACAGGGACATTTGAATTTGTTCTCGGAGGCGAGCCAGCGCGGCGTACAGCCCAAGTGCGTACACTTGGCGAATATCGCATAGACACCGGTTTCTTCACGCACGATCCAAACGCGCTGGTCTTGCTTGTACTTCTCGCTGACTTCACCGACGGCGTAGTCGGATGGCAGCCCGGCTTTGAAAGTCGACGGTGGTTGGAACAACACCCGGGGAAAGGCCGAGCGCAAAAAGCCCAATAGACTCAAACCGCCAAAGATTCCGAACCCGCCCCAGCCGAGTCGAGTGAAAAAATCTCGGCGCGACCAAATACCGCTTTTTTTCTTTTCCGCTTCTGCCATACGTAATCTATCCTTTGAGCCAAGTAATCAGCGCGCCCCAAATCGCAAAGCCAATCCCGGCGAGCATCAGTAGCAACCCGACCGGCCCGAATATAAATGACAAACCCGCGCCCAAAATAAACAACAGGATGCCGGTTCCCAACGGATTGAACGGCGCCGGTTTCGACCCTTCCTGTGTTTCGCTTGGCTCAACCTTGTGGATAAACTCCTCGCGGATGAGCGCGAATGCCAGCTCTTTGAGATCGTTGCGCTGCTCATGATCGGCGCCTTGAATCAGGCGGCCCAATTCTTGAGCTAACCTTTCGATCTCATGTTCACGCGCTTCAGGCGCTAGATTGGCAGGATCGGATGTCACTTCAGATTAGCGTTGTTGATTATTATAGAAATGCATTTTTGTCAACCAATTGGCCGTCGTAACGACCTCAATAAGGTCTCACTTTGCGAGTAAAACTAGCGCTGTCGCCGCCATACCTTTGCCTGCGCCAAGCCAACCGAGCCGCTCGGTCGTCGTCGCCTTGATGCTGATGCGATCGACACGAACCTTACACAGGCCGGCAACGCTCCGGCGCATGCGCAAGTAATGCGGCGCGAGCTTGGGCGCCTGCGCCACCAGCGTGATATCCGCGTTGACTAGTTTGAACCGTTTGCGCCGCATGATGCGCAGCGCCTCGGCGAGCATTTCGCTGCTGGCGATCCCCTTCAAACGAGGATCGGTATCGGGAAAATGCGAGCCGATATCACCCTCCGCCATGGCGCCGAGTAACGCGTTGATCAATGCGTGCAGCACCGCATCGGCGTCCGAATGGCCGTAAAGCCCGCGTATATGGGGAATCTCAATCCCGCCCAACATCAATTTTCGCCCGCGCTGAAACCGATGCACATCGAAGCCATGGCCAATGCGAAAATTATTCGCCATATTTTTTCTTAAACGCAGAAGCTTTGTCAGTTCTGAAGTTACAATTAATGAACTCGGATGTCGAATCCTGGATGGCGAGAATCTTGCGCGCCCCTGTCTGGCGTTGGCGCGCGGCTTTGGTTATACTCCCACGCATAGTTGTAGCGATGCGCTCTCGGATGCTAACCATTTTACTGCTGTTATTTGTCGCGCTGCCGCTCTACACCGTGCTTTCCGGTCAAGCGCCGCTAGGACGTGACTTTCGTCGCGCTGACCGTTCCAGCGCCGGCATTGCGCCGCTCGCGGAAAAAACCCCGGAAGCGGTCGTGCAAGTCTATTTCGCCCGCGCGCTGAACTGGCGTGGCATCTTTGGAGTCCACACCTGGATCGCTACCAAACCGGAAAACGCCACGGAATACACCATTCATCAAGTGATTGGCTGGCGCACCTATCGCGGTCTGCCAGCCGTCTTCTCAGCTGCCGGCATCCCTGACGGTCGCTGGTTTGGTAACGAGCCGACTCTGATCGCCGATTTGCGCGGTGAGGCAGCGGCAAGAGCAATACCAAAAATTTTTGAGGCGATAACCGCTTATCCATACCCCGACGAATACATGCTCTGGCCCGGCCCCAATAGCAATACGTTCGTCGCCTACATCGGCCGCCAGGTACCCGAGCTACGGATGGATCTGCCGGCGACGGCGATCGGCAAAGACTATCCGAGCAATGGCTCCATCGTCGACCACGCGCCCAGCGGCACCGGCTACCAACTTTCCATGCTCGGCATCCTCGGCGTGACCATGGCGCGGGAAGAAGGATTTGAGCTAAACCTCCTCGGCCTCAACTTCGGCATCGATTTTTTCAAACCCGCGTTGAAATTGCCGTTCATCGGCCGCCTCGGCGTGGGCGAACATTGAGGATCAAGCGGAAAACTAATTTGACAGCGGCGCCAAGGGTAACTCATCGAATTTCAATTTCCTGATCTGGCACCGCCTTTCATTTAAATTCATCCCTTGATTCTTTCACTGAGACAGTCTCGTTTCGGCTATCGCTAGCACTCATAATCTTCCCAAAGCATGACAAGCAAGCCACGCAACTTCTTGCCCTCAATTGCGGATATAGTCTTCATCGGGATATTTCTGTTCCTGGCGTCGGGGGGCGACGGCAGACTGCTTGGCGATGCCGATACCGGATATCACATTCGAGCTGGTGAATTCATTATAGACAACGGCAAGATTCCGGAGGCTGACATTTTTTCATTCCTGACTCCTCCCTTACCTTGGACTCTTCACGAATGGCTTGGCGAAGTGATCATGGCTCTGGTGCACCGACTCACCGGTATCACCGGCATCGTTATAATGTTTTCGTTCCTGATCGCGCTGAGCGGCTATCTTGTCTTCACCCTGTTACTCGAAGGAAAAACGAACTTATACTTCTCGTCAATCGCGGTTCTGCTGGTAACTTTGTCTTCGGCATCGAACTGGCTGGCGCGGCCGCATATATTTACTTTTGTCCTGTTCATCATTTGGTATCACTTACTAAGTAATTATCAGTATCGTGAGCGAAACCATTTGTATTTTCTGCCCCTTATTATGGTTATTTGGGTCAACTTGCACGGCGGCTTTATCCTCGGCCTGATTCTGCTCGGCATCTATCTCTTCGGCAATCTCGCGCAGTATTGTTTTGCGGCACCCAACAACCGAAGACAATGGCTCGATAAAGCGCGACGGATTGGATTGATCACGATCGTCTGTGCTCTGGTCGCGCTTTTTAATCCTTATGGATATGACACCCTGTTGTTTCCATTTCGTGTCGTTCAGGACAAGTTTTTGATGGATAGTATCGCCGAGTACCTTTCGCCGAATTTTCATTCAATCCTGATAATGCCCTTTGAACTCTTGTTACTCACGACGATTGCGATTTTTGCGGTCTCTAGTTCTACTGTGGACGCTATCGAGCTAACTTTGATGATGCTTTTCGGTCATATGGCACTGTTTTCTTCTAGACACATCCCTCTGTTCGCATTCATTGCCGGTCCCATCTTGGTCAAACACGCTCAGCTAGCTTTCGAAAGCACGGACGGGCGGCTAATTAAAATATTGAAACGGCGAATGGAGAATCTTGCAGCAGTTAATCAAGCTACAATCCGCTTCTTATGGCCAGCCTTTGGTATGGCGGTGGTTTTGGCCCTAGTCGCGGTTGGGGCGATCAAACATGATTTTGACAGCAACTACGTACCGACCAAAGCGGTGGCATTCATCCGCCAAGAATTTATTGCAGGGAACATGTTCAACAACGACGAATTTGGCGACTACATAATTTATGCCGCTTGGCCAAGATACCGAGTTTTCATCGACGGCAGGACCGATATGTATGGCGCATCCCGCGTCAAGGAGTATCTGACCCTCTCTCAAGCTCGGGACGGTTGGGAAAGTCTAATTGAGAAATACCAGCTCACGTGGGTTTTTCACGAGCCGACTTCGATGCTTTCTAAGATACTCCTGGAGCGCACAGACTGGAAACTCGTGTATTCCGATAAGGTCGCGAATATATTTGTAAAGTCATCGCCACTACACGCGACCCTAATTGCCAAATACGGCTCAACGCCTCCGTACAAAGAGAAAAGTAGCTATACAAATTGACCCCAAGGAAATATACTTGACCCATTGAAAGCACACGTTAGCCTCACGACTGAGCGCATAATGTTCTAGATTTCTAAGGATTTTTCTTGCTAACAAAAAAGGAAGGGACGTTTTGCCGGTAAAGGTAGGGGTCATTGGATTGGGCTACTGGGGTCCCAATCTCGTGCGAAATTTCAATGCGTCAACGGAAAGCAAAGTTGTTATCTGTTGCGACACTCAATCTGATCGCTGCCGAAAGCTCGCGATACAGTATCCGAACTTCACGTACTCGCAACAAGTAAGCGACGTTATCGATCATCCCGAAGTCAACGCGATCGCCATCGCCACACCGGTTCAGACTCACCATGCGCTGGCGAAGCAAGCTCTGCTTGCTGGGAAGCATGTCTTAATCACGAAACCGATCACCGACGATTTGACACAAGCTAGGGAATTAGTCGAACTCGCCGACAAGATGAAATTGGTACTGCAAGTGGACCATACCTTCATCTATCATCCCGCGGTTGAAAAACTCAAAGATGTCTTGACTCGTGGCGAGCTCGGCGAACTTTATTATTTCGATTCCGTGCGCATCAATCTAGGGCTTTTTCAGTCTGATGTTTCGGTCATTTGGGATTTGGCACCGCATGATGTTTCGATCATGGATTACCTTATCGAACGGCCGGTAGAATGGGTGCAAGCCATTGGCGCTTCCCATGCCGGGCAGAAATCCGAGAGTATGGCGTACATTACGGTCCAGTTCGCCGACAATATTCTAGGCCATTGCCACGTAAATTGGTTGGCGCCGATGAAGACTCGTTTAGTCATGCTCGGCGGTTCTCGTAGGCTGGCAGTTTACGACGATAATCTCGTTACCGAAAAAGTCAAAATTTACGACAAGGGCATTTCAAGAACTAGCATCGAGGGGCTTTACGACGCTCTGGTGCAATACCGCAACGGCGACATGTACGCTCCAGCTATTGAAAATAGCGAAGCGCTCGGACGCGAAATCAAACATTTCAATCATTGTGTCCAGAATTCAACCACGCCAATCACTGACGGAAAGGCAGGTCTGCGGGTCGTCAGCATTCTAGCCGCCGCGCACGAGAGCAGCCACAACAACGGCGTAAGGGTGATTCCAGCTGGCGTCAATTGAGTCGCGATGCTAACCCATTGCGTCACAGGGCAATAGAAAAACTGCTGGCTCGCTATCTGAACCCAAGTGGTCATCGATCTACCGAGACAATCTGGCGCCGACATGAGCCAGCGATATCAGGATGGTGTGACCATTTGCATTCCCGCCTACAACGAAGAACCGACGATTCAACAAGTCGTCCTAGAAGCCGACTCAACGCTCGAGCAAATTTCGATATCAGGCGAGATACTCGTCATCGACGACTGCTCGACGGATCGAACCTGGCAAATTCTCCGCGATGTGCAAAATACATTGCCCCGGTTACAGCTCCGGCGCCATGAGACAAACCAGGGCATCGCATCGACATTCGCGGAACTCTACCAGTGGGCCGGTAAGGGACTGGTCTTTCTCAACTCCTCCGACGGCCAATGGCAGATGAGCACCTTGTTGGAACTGCTGCCCATGGCGAATCAGTATGACATTGTCATAGCACGGCGGCCGATAAAGCATTACAACTTCGGCCGCCAGTTAGTTTCGTGGCTGTTTAATACGTTACCGGTAATATTTTTCGCCACCCGCACTTACGACGCCGGCAGCGTTAAATTGGTGCGGCGTTCGGTCTATGACATTTCAATCATCAGTAGCGGGGTCTTCGGCGAAGCCGAGAGAATCATCCGCGCGCAGCGCAGAGGATTTCGCATCGGTGTGCGAGACGTTGCGCATTTTCCTCGCACCAGCGGCAAAGCATTGGGCGCCAAGCCTGCTCTGGTAATTGAAGCCATGAAAGACTTGCTCCAGTGCTGGTTCGATATCGTCATTCTGCGTCGAAACTAGCGGGTTCTCACGATGATCAGCAAAAACACTTCCATGAAAAAGAAAGTTGTCACAAATACGTGCCGTAGTCTGTACCAAAAAATCGCTCCCGACGTTAAGCTTGGAGCTGGTGTGCAGATTTATGAATTTGTAAACCTCTACGGCTGTGAAATTGGTGACAACACCAAGATCGGCACCTTCGTCGAGATTCAAAAAGGCGCACGCATCGGCCGCAACTGCAAGATTTCAAGCCACAGCTTCATTTGCCAAGGCGTGCAGATCAATGATGAGGTCTTCGTCGGTCATCACGTCGTCTTCATCAACGACCGCTATCCGAGAGCGACGGACGGCGGCGGCGGGTTACAAACGGAAAAGGACTGGCAGGTTATTCCTACCTTGGTTGGACGCGCAGCGTCGATCGGCTCCGGGGCGGTGATTCTCTGCGGAGTCAAGATCGGCGCCGGTGCAATGATTGGCGCCGGTAGCGTTGTTACCAAAGACGTTCGCCCCAATACAATCGTTGCTGGTAACCCAGCGCGGCTTTTGCGCAGAGTGCCGAGAAAACGATGAACGACTCGCTCGACACCATTCCTTTTATCGACCTGAATCGTCAATGTTTTGAGATAAGAAATGAAATCGACGACGCCGTTCAGCGCACGCTCGATCGTGGAGCTTTCGCTTCGAACCAGGCAGTTGCAAGATTCGAGAATGACTTCGCTAGTTACTGCGGCACACGCCATTGCATCGCTGTGAATTCCGGAACTAGTGCCTTGCACCTCGCGCTCATTGCCAGCGGCGTAAAAGCGGGAGACGAAGTCATCACTACTCCCTTTACTTTCATAGCGACGTCATGGGCTATTTCTTATGTGGGCGCAAGACCGGTATTCGTCGACGTCGATCCACACACGTGCAACATAGACGTAGAGAAAGTCGCGCGCGCCATCGGTCCCAAGACTCGGGCCATACTTCCAGTTCACCTTTATGGCCAAATGGCCGATATGGAGCCCATGCGCGAGCTTTGTAATATACATGGGTTGGCGCTAATAGAAGATGCCGCCCAGGCCCATGGAGCGGAATACCAGGGACACCGCGCTGGAAGCTATGGCGACCTTGGGTGTTTTAGTTTTTATCCCACCAAGAACCTAGGCGCCTTCGGAGAAGCCGGCGCGATAACGACCAACGACGAAAAACGCGCGGCCCGGCTGCGCCACCTACGCGATCACTCCCAGATCGAAAAATATCGCCATGAAGAACTTGGCTTCAATTACCGAATGGACGAATTGCAAGGCGCGATTCTTGGAATCAAGCTTCGTCATTTGGATGGCTGGAACATAGCGCGCGCTGAACTAGCGAATGCATACAATAGAAACCTGGCCAAGACCTCCCTCACGCTACCGTCCGAGTCCCCCGGCCAAAAACATGTGTGGCACCTTTTCGTGATACGCTCGCCGCAACGGGACCACCTTTGCCAAGAACTGGCAGGGGTTTCCATTGGCACGGGGCTCCATTATCCAATTCCACTCCATCTTCAACCTGCATACAAATTTCTCGGCCACAAGCCGGGGGACTTTCCAGTCGCCGAGAAGTTAGCCAACGAATGCCTAAGTCTGCCATTGTATCCTGGGCTTAAACGAACCGAACTCGACCGCATTTGCGATGTTGCCACTGGCACACCTTTCATTCGCTAATTGATGATGAAGTTGCCGGCTCGCTCTTTCGTGTTGGCGGTGGCACAAAAATTAGCGCCAGCACGATCAGGGCCATGACATACACCGGGTATTGAAAGCGAAAATCTTGTGTGGTGATCAGCGGAAGCCAAATCAATGTATTAAGAATGGCCGGTGCGCTTATCAGCAACACTTTGATATTCTTTGTGCGAACCGCCGCGAGTCCAACGGACAACAACAAAGCATAAAAGTAAATCGCTGGGCGCCACATGAACCAAATGCGCCCAGGATCGACGGACCAATATACAATCTGGGAAATATAGTCGCGTAGTTGCGGCAATAGACTGTGGGATTGCAATCCCAGATCGTTTATCACGATGCCCCGCTCGGTGGTATATAAATGGCCCTCGCGAGCTGCTGGTTCTGGGATTTGCCACAACATCGAGGTAACGCACTTCTGGTGCGCTACGATTACGTCAGGATTTCGAACTATCGAACCCATCCAAATGCCAATGATCGGCTCACTATTCGATTCCATGAACTGGTGTCGGACGTTACCGTTGTAAACCAGGCCGTTTAGACTGTAGCAATCATAGAAGCGCCGCCAACTCTCGATGGGTTGGATCGACGCCAAATAAGCGAAATCCGATCTCGATTGAATGACACCGTCAGAAATCATGGCACCGAGCTGGTGCATAATATTCTGTAGGGCGAAAAACTTGGCCATCGGCGCGACACCGATGAGACGATAGACTGGGCCCGTGACTATAATGAAAAACAGTAGCCAGTTTATACTGACTCGAACCAGTTGTCGAAAACAAATGCGTCGCCAAACGATCAACATGATCACTAAGAACAGCCCCACCACCGGCACACCGTTGTGACGAAACAACGAGACCGACACAAGCGCTGACCAAAGTGCCACCATTCCTTGCGCGCTTTGCAGCCAACGGCCTTGTGACCGTATACTACGCAAAACTACCGTGAAGAGACCCAGCATCGCGCAAGTAAATGCGATGTCTTTCCATAGCGTGATCACCATCATGCCGTTAACCGGCGACAGGCAGAACGCGCCCGTGATGCAGGCTCTAACGCGCAGCGATATGTCCCAGAGTTCCAGCTCGACCATGGTAAGACTAAAAATGGCTGCCAGGACGATGATTTGAGCGGCGGCGATCGCCGCCGGCGACAGCCAGATGCGCGTGATCAACCAATTCGTCAACGTGTGGAATGCAGGATAATTATTTGAGAATGAAGTTTTGACGACTTGATCCCACTGGGCAATCGAGTCCGGACTCATCAAGCCGGGCCAAAAGGCGAGCAGATACAGTGTCCAAATCGTAATACAAGGAAGTGCATATCGAAACGGCCGTAGAATGTTGACGAATCGAAGTAACATGGGTCTGGTACGATTTATTCGCGCCGATCGCGGCTTATCAGTGGTGTCGCACTACAATACCATGACCTCACCGTCTTAGAGATCTCATGCATTAACTTTTCCGGACACCGGCCACAGGCTCACAATGGCACCACAAAACGATACAATTGCAACGATCAAACAAGCGCTGCGAAAGCCGCGCAAAAATGCGGCAAGAGTACGCATGTCGAAATTCATTCCCGCCCCACCACCAAAGCTTTGCAATGACGTGTCGTCCGACGCTTGCAGTAGATAATAGCCTACAATCGTCACCGCCAAGGTCGTGCCGGAGGCATATCCCACGCTGCGCACGATCGAGAGAAAAGCGGAGCCGACGCCGAGGCGATGGCGCGGCACGGCGGTCATGAGCAAATTATTATTCGGCGTCTGGAACAGTCCCATGCCGACGCCCACCAAGGCCAGGTAGAGAATAATTTCCAATGAGGTGGAAGTCGGTGAAAGAAAACTCAACAGGATGAAAGCCGCTCCGGTAACACTCAATCCGACGGCGCAAAGGCGTTCGGGAATAAATCGCTCCGACATCCAGCCGGTCAGCGGCGCCAGCAATGCCATCGCGAAGGGCGTCGGTGCGACCAGGAAACCGGCGTGGAGTGGGTCCAAACCCAAGGCAAGCTGAAGAAAAAACGGCATGAGCAAAATACTCACGCTCATGGCGACAAAGCTAATCCAGCGCGCAATGTTACCTAAAGTGAACGCCGGGATGCGAAATAACGCTAGATCGAGCAAAGGAAAACTTACACGCCTTTCCCAGTTGATAAAGAAGGCGAGCATGGCAAGACCGGCAATCAAAGGAATGCTTACCAGCAAACTCTGCCAACCGGCTTTCTGCGCCGTGGCGAGTCCGAATAACAGAAGCGAGATGCTGCACGCGAACGACAACGCGCCGGTCAAATCGAAAGGCTCCCGCTTCGCCGTAGAACCGTGGAAACTTTCCGGCGGCAACAACAGCTTTGCGACACCGCAACCGACGAAGGCAAGCACGGCAGAAACGAAAAAATTCGAGCGCCAACCCAAACTATGGGTCAGTAAACCGCCGATGACCGGACCGAGCGTGTAGCCGATCGCCGAGATCGAGCCGCCGGCGATACCCATCGCGCGGCCGCGCTCCTCGGGCGGAAACAGCGCCGTCACCAAAGCAAAATTATTCGCCATGATAAGCGCGCTTCCGGCGGCTTGCAGGGCGCGAAAGATCAACAGCTGTGCGGTATTCTGCGCCGACCCGGCGGCGACGGAGCTGACGCCGTAAAGCACGAAGCCCGCGAGAAACAATCGCCCCACGCCGACTAAATCCGATAGCCTGCCGCACGGCAGATAAAGTGACGCGGTGATCAGCGCGTAGGCGAGTGCGATCCAGCTCGCTAAGGTCAAATCCGCGTTGAACTCAGTGATGATCAGCGGCAACGCGATGCTGAGCTGACCGGTGTCGGCGGTGACAATCAAGGTGGCGATCGACGCCACCGAAAGCGACCACCAGCGGTTGCGAGTCTTGGTTTGGACGATGTCGATTGTGCTTGCCATCGATGAGGAGAGTGAAAATATGCTGCTGAAACGAATTGTAACTAAGCCATCACCGGCCAATAACGCCCCTTACGGCGTATCAGCGAAAGCGGTGCGCCGTACAGTTCCTTCAGCACACCCGCTTGCAAGACATCGCGCGTCTTGCCGGAATGCAGGACTTTACCGTTACGCAGCACCAACGTCTTGATGAAAAGAGGCAGGATCTCTTCAACGTGGTGTGTCACATAGATCAACGCGGGAACTTTTTTTTGCCTGCCCAACACAGCGAGGCTTGCCAGAAAATTCTCCCGCGCTCCCGGGTCCATGCCGGCGCACGGCTCGTCGAGCATGATCCGATAAGGTCTGGTCATGCGCGCACGCGCAATGAGAATTTTCTGTTGCTCGCCCTGGGATAGGGTGCCAAACTCTTGATTGCGCAAATAACCGCAACCCATCTCGATCAGATAGCGCAACGCCAAGCGATAATCGCTCGCTGTCGCCTCGCCGCCGAACTGTTCGAGCAACCCGATCTGAGCAAATTTTCCCGAGACCACGGCGAATCACTTTTTCGCTCTCCGGTATTTCCGACACCAACGACGAGGTCACCCAACCGATGCTATTTCGCAGCGCGCGCAAATCGAGCAGCGTTTTACCTTTGCGCCGCACTTCTCTGCCGGCGTTGGGCCAGAGAAATCCGCAAGCGATTTTGAGCAATGTCGACTTCCCCGGACCGTTGGGGCCAAGAATCGCCCAGTGCTCGCTCGGCTGCACGGTCCAATTGATGGAATCTAGAATTTTCTTGCCGCCGGCGAGATGCGCTACGCCACGAAGTCCGATTGCAGGAATTAGTGTCACCATTAATCCAAAAGCCCAGCGCAATAAAGATACCTTTTGGTGACAGTCGCCGACCAATTTTATATTGGATCATCGCCACGAATCACGTGGCATGCTGGACTCAACGCATGAAGATCGAGGTTAACTGATTCACCATGAGTATAAACACACTGGAGTAATGGAGTGTTGGAGTGATGAGTTATTCGAAAACCCAGTACTCCAGCACTCCACTACTCCAATTCGTTAACACCTATTGCTTGAACCGCGAGAACACTTGCAGCGCGTTTTTCTGAAAGATCTTCGCCTTGTCCTCGGCGGTGAGCCACGGGATGCTTTCGATATTCGGCCGCACGTCGTCGTACCATTTGCCGGTGCGTGGATCGGTTTTCGAACCGGCGCCGGGCCGTTCGGTGCCGAACAGACAACGCTCGGGCCCGCAGATTCGGAAAAGCAGCTTCAAAGACTCGACGTTGTACAGCGCGCTATCGAAGTAGAGCTGTTTGAGGCGCTGATCGAAAGTTTCGGTGTCGTTGGGGCCGCGCAACTGCGAGCGCCAGCGCCCGACTTGATAGGGCACCGAGCCGCCGCCGTGGGAGATGATCAGCTTTAATTTTGGAAAATCTTTGAACACGTTGGAATCGACGATGGAGAGAATCGCGATGCTCTCTTCGGTGATGAAGTGGCCGTGAAACGACTCGCGCGGATTTTTGCAGCTCGCGCCGTGCAGCAAGCCGGGAATATCCATCTTGACCATCTTTTCGTAGAGCGGGTACCAATATTCCTGTCCCATGGCAGGAGTTTGTCCATCGCCTTCGCCGGGATCGGGGTTGATCATGATGCCGACAAAACCGAGATCGTTGATGCAGCGGTCGATCTCGTCGAACGTATTGGTCACCGGCACGCCGGCGTTTTGCGGCAAGCCGCCGATGGCGCGGAACTTATTCGGCTCCATCTTCACTTGCAGCGCCAGCGCGTCGTTGACCGCCTGGCAATACCAGTGGACGATCTTCTCCGGCTTGGCTGAATGCATCATCGTGTACGGCCGTGGTGAGATGAAGGCGAAATCGGTGCCGACTTCATTGAGCACCTCGGAATGCTTGTGCCCTTGCCATTTGGCCTGTTCGATATGTTTTTCAGTAACGACCACGCCGCGCGGTTTGTGAAATCCCGCGCTGTTGATCAAACCGGCTTGAAAAGTCTGCAGCTGTTCGCCGGCGACAATGTGATTATGAATATCAATAATCATGGAAAATCCTTTCAGTGAAATTTAACTCGAAGCTATAGGAGAGGCCGATGCCGGTGTCAAGCCGAGAAGCAGCGCAAATTGGCGTCATGAAGTGGCGCAGTGATGGGTTCGCCAAAACCCAACACTCCATTATTCCAACACGCCATCACTCCAACCTGACCTTCGCCGCGGCGGCTTGAGCATAAGGCTGAGAAACGCCGATATCACCAACACGGCGCCGAAGATCGCGAACGACAGTCCATAGCCGCCGGTGATGTCGAAAAGAAAGCCGAAGAACGGCGGCCCGATGGCGGCGAGAAAATGCGAGATGAACAAGCCCATGCCGCGAATCTTGCCGAGCGACTGGCGGCCAAAATAGTCGGCCCAAAGAATGTCGGGCAGCACCATGTTGCCGCCAAGCCCGATGCCGTAGAGAAAGAAGCCGGCGTAGAGACAGAGTAGATTGCCCGTCAAAATCGCCATCGCCAAGCCGACGCCTTGGATAACGAAGCGCAGCGTCGCGGCGTAGCGTGCGCCGATTTTTTCCGCGAGGATTCCCCAAGCGAGCGGCGAGGCCAATTGCATCGATGCGATGATGCTCATCACGGTCGCGGCGATCACGGCGGAGTGGCCGAGATCGGTAACGTAAGAATACACATGCAGATTGAGCCCGGTGACACCGATGCTGGAGATGCCGAAGGTAATCACCAGCAACCAAAATGCCGTCGTCCGCGCCGCCTCGCCGCGCGTCCACGTCAGATTCTGCGCACCGGCCTGCGCCGCACCGGCGGTGGATTTCTTCGGCTTGGCGATATCATCAGCAAGCGGCGCCGATGCGCCGTCCGGCAACAAACCCATCGCCTCAGGTGACAGACGAATGATCAACAGCGCCGGCACGACTAATAAACCGAGGGTCATCAAGCCGAACGCCAGCCAAGTCTGACGCCAGCCGAGCCAGAGAATCAGCGACGCCGCCACCACGGGCATGCACACCTTGGCGAAACCGACACCCATGCTGGAGATCGCCAGCGCGCGGCCACGGTAGCGCGTAAACCACTGGGCGATGATGACGTTCACGACCATGTATCCCATCATCGAATCACCGAGAGTCACCAGCGTCAGGCGAATGCCGACAAACTGCGCGAAACTATCGACGTGGCTAAGCAGAAAATAACCGACCGCGACGATGCCGGTACCGATCACCATCAACCAGCGGCCGCCGTAACGGTCAACCAGCGTTCCAACCAGCGGCGCGATGCACGCGGCGATGATGCCTTCGCCGGAACGCAGCAACGAAAACACGCCGCGCGACACGCCGAGATCGGCGGTGAGCGGCTTTAGGAAGATGCTCATCGTGCTGGCAAGAGCGAAGGATGAAGCGACGTTGGCGAGAAAGCCGACGCCGACGATGTACCAGCCGTAGAAAATTCCCTGGTGTTTAGAGGTTCGCACCGCGGCCGCTGTCGTCTTCACATGATTGATTTAGCAGGAAGCCGACAAGCGGCGCAATCAAAGCGCAATTTTGCTAATGCTAATTTGACGATTCAGTCTCACTCGCTAGCGCTGGAGCGGCGCGGCTTGGCGCTGATTTGGCATCGATCAGCGCTCTGAGATTCTCAATGCGCTCGTCACCGCTCGGATGACTGGACAGAAACGGCAGGCGAAAACCGCGGCCGGCGCTGTGCACCTTTTCGTGTAATTTGATCGCCGCGCGCGGGTCGTAACCATTGGCCCACATGTACTCAAAGCCTTGCGCGTCGGCCTCGCGCTCGTGCTCGCGGCTGTAGGACGCATCGATCAGATCGACGCCGAGGCCGGCAATCAAGCCGCCGGCCGGTACGCCCGCCAATCCCAAGCCGGCGCCGACCAGCGTGCCGACGGCGTTCAGCGTATTGGCCCGCACCTGGCCCGAGTCGACATGACCCTTGGCCCAATGCGCCGCTTCATGGCCGATCAACGCTGCATATTCGTCGGCCTCGTCGCCGATCAATTTCATCATGCCGACGTTGATGCCGATGATTCTTTGACCGGCATGGAGGCCGGCAAAAGCGTTGGGCTCCGCGCCGTCGACGATAAAAAGCTCAGCTTGGATATTTGCCGATCGGGCAATGCGGAAATGGGCGAGCATCATTTGTTGCAGCGCCTTAGTCGGCAGCGTAACAACGATATTCTCGTTAAAGTCGCGAAGATTCACCACCGACGTTTGCCTCAGCACCATGTCTCTGACCCGCCAGCCAAGTTTGTCCCGCCCCAACGAACAGCCCATCGTCAGTAACGCCAGCCAGAACAATAGCTGTGACATGAACATTTGCTTGTGCATCGCGTCTAACTGTTTATTAATTTGCGGCAAAATTACAAGCCTGGCGGCTCCAGGAGATTTCCGGTAGCGTGGAACCGCCGGCGCGCAGCGAAAGGAATACCAATGAAAATAATTCCAGCTATCGTCATCGCTATGCTGTTGTCGGTTGCAACCGTCGATGCCCAACCGGCTGCCGAGCGGCCACGGCCGCCATCGATCACCGTGAACGGCGAAGCCACCATCGCCGCCGAACCGGACCAAGCCCAGATCGATATCGGCGTGACAACCCAAGCGCGCAGTGCGCCGGACGCGTCGAGAGAAAACGCCGAACGGCTGGCGCGCGTGCTCGCCGAAGTGAAAAAGCTGCTAGGCAAAGGCGACGAAGTTAAAACCAGCGGCTACGGGCTCAACCCGCAGTATCGCTATCCCCAGGGCGGCAAGCCGGAGATCGTCGGCTACACGGCGAATAACATCGTGCGCATCAAGACGGCCAAGCTCGACGAAGTCGGCAAGTTGATCGACGCCGCCATGCAGGCCGGCGCCAATAACATCAACCGTTTGCTGTTCACGCTAAAAGACGAAGAAGCCGCGCGCCTCGACGCGCTGCGTCAAGCTTCGGCAAAAGCAAAAACCAAAGCCGAAGCGATCGCCGCATCGCTGGGATTGAAAGTGCTGCGAATCACAGCCGTGATCGAAGGCGAACGATCCTTTCAACCCATCTATCGCCAAGCGCCAATGGCGCGCGGCGAAGCTCTCGCCGCTCAGGCGCCGACACCGGTCGAACCGGGAACAGTCGACGTGCGCTCGACGGTAACGCTCACGGCGGAGGTGAGCGAACGGTAACCGGTCGCTGCGCACCCGATGGAATTCATCTGAATTCGCAGCCGGGGTGAAGTGAAACAATATCATAGCTCGCCGGCTGAGGGCGAGTCCTGCGAAACGAGTTTTGCTAGCTGAACACGGGTTTCAATTTTAGATAATGCTCGCGCATCGCCGGCCGGTAACGTTCAATCAAATCTCTATTCAGCTCCAACGGCGGCTTCTGATCCGGTGGCAATAACGGTTTGTACTCGGTGTCGCCGATCTCTTCTTTGAAAGTCTCTTTCGCCTTGGCATTCGTACTGTTCACCCTAACCCGCAAACTTTCCGGGATCTTTATAGTAGTGCTTGTAGTACCACTCGGCGATCTCCCATCCGGTGGTGCGCCACACGCCTTCGTGCGCGCACATGTAGTCGAGCGCCTTGTCGAGATAGTTGATGCGGAACGGCATGCCGATCACAAACGGATGGAGCGGCAGACACAACACGCGACCGCCCGTCGCGCTGTCTTTGTAGAGTGTATCGAAGTGATCGCAAACCATTCGATAGTACTGCTCCGGCGTATGATTCTCGCGTTGAAATACTCGGATATCATTGACGCCCAGCTCGTAAGGAATGACGATCATCCGTCCGCTTTTCACCCGCATGGGCGTCGGCTGCTCGTCGTTGCCCCAGTCGCAAACGTATTCGAAACCTTCCGCCGCCAGATGATCCGGCGTATCGTAAGTCTCACCCAGGCCCGGACCGAGCCAACCTTTCGGCGCTTTGCCGGTCGACTTGGTGATAATCTCTTTGACCTTGCGAATGATGCCGTGCTCTTCCTCGGGCGCGTAGTCGAGCATCGAAATACTATTGGTCATGCCATGACCGAGCCATTCCCATTTGCGCTTATTGCCTTCTTCGATGATCGCCGGATGGTGCTCGCACACTTCGGCATTCAAAAGCACGCTGGCGCGAATGGCATATTTGTCGAGCACGTCCATGATGCGGAAGACGCCGACGCGCGAGCCATAGTCGCGTAGCGTGTAGCCGGGCACGTCGGGCGTGTGATTGCTGCCCGAACCGCGGATCGGCATGTCGTAGTGGAAATATTCAATATTCGGCGCCACCCACAGCGCGATACGGCCGTGATCGGGCCATTCGATTTTCGGCCGGCGAATGATCGGGGAATAGTCATAGCGGCGGTTTTCCATGAGGCAAATTTGCTCCCTTCTGTCAGCATAAATGTGTTTCTAGGGAAACCTAAATTACGTCAGGTACGGTTTGACCGTCAACCACCGTTTCAAAAATACCGCTTGACAGCTTGTCGCTGCCTTTGTTAAGCCCGCGCATATCAATTGCTCCTCTGCCTCTGGCGCTAACTCGCCGTTATCGCCCTGGGGAGTCGATACTGATGTCTCACCACGAGTGGCACTCCAATCATGGAACACTGGGGCTACTCGAATGACATAACGTTCATAACGACAATGTTCTCTTGTAGTGGCTGGGTCCAAACCGCATCGAGGAGGTGCTTATGGCTGATCTCACAGAGGAACAAAAGAAGTCGTATTGGCAATATAACGTTACTCTCACCACCGTCCTGCTCATCATCTGGTTCGTTGTCACCTATCTTATCTCGGGCCTTTGGGCGGGTTGGCTCAATCAATTCTCGTTCCTGGGTTTTCCTCTCGGTTACTACATGGCGGCGCAGGGCTCGCTGGCGATCTTCGTTATCGAGATCGCCGTGTACGCCAAGCTGATGAATGCGCACGATCTCAAATACGGCATCAATGAGGAGGGATGAGCCATGAGTTTAGCTAAAATATTCGGCCTCTACACGGTTTGTTTTCTTGGTGTCACCATTCTCATCGGCATTGCCGAGCAGCTCTTCGGCCTGTCACCGCAGTGGATCGGTTGGATCTTCATGGGCCTCTCGCTCGGAATCTACATCGTGATCGGGATTATCACGCGGACGTCGAATCCCGATCAGTACTATGTCGCCGGTCGCGGTGTTCCGGCCGTGTTCAACGGCATGGCCACGGGCTCGGATTGGATGTCAGCGGCGTCGTTCATCTCCATGGCTGGCGCGTTGTCTGCGCAGGGATTCGCCGGGCTTGCCTATGTGATGGGTTGGACCGGCGGCTATCTCTTGCTCGCGGTGTTTTTGGGACCCTATCTTCGGCAATTTGGCGCTTACACGATTCCGGATTTTCTCGGCGCCCGGTATGGCGGCCATTTCGCCCGCGTCATTGGCGTTGTCGCCGCGATCGCCTGCTCCTTCACCTATCTGATCGCGCAAGTAACCGGCGTTGGCCTCATCGTCTCGCGCTTCATCGGCTTGGATTTCAACATCGGCGTCTTCGTCGGCCTGATCGGCGTGCTCTTCTGCTCGGTGCTCGGCGGCATGAAGTCGGTCACTTGGACGCAGGTGGCGCAGTACATCATCTTGATCGTTTCGTATCTGGTTCCGGTCGTCTATCTTTCCTATCAGCTGTTCGCGATTCCTATCCCCGAGCTCACTTACGGCAGGCTCTTGCAGACCAACAATACCAAAGCGATCGAGATCACCCGTGATGCCAAGGAGAAAGAGACGCGCGCGCTGTGGAAAAAGGATGCCGATGAGGCCAATGCGAAGATTAAAATGGGTAATCTGAGCGACGCCGAGGTTGACAAACTCAAGGCGGCGGCAAAGACAGCGACCCAGCAGGCGACCGCACCCGCGGCAAGCGACGATGCTAAAATTGGCCGGTACCTGACGGTGCCAAGCGGCGTCGGCATGTGGAACTTCCTGGCGTTGACTTTCTGCTTGATGGTCGGCACCGCGGGCCTGCCGCATATCCTCACGCGTTACTATACGACCCCTTCGGTGCGAGAGGCGCGCACATCGGTGGCCTGGTCATTGTTTTTTATTTTCCTGCTTTATTTCACCGCGCCGGCGTATGCCGCCTTCGCCCGTTTCGTGATCTATGCAAAATTGGTCGGCACGCAGATCGCGGACCTGCCGCGCTGGATCACGTTGTGGCAGCCCGCCGGCCTCTTCGACGTGATCGATAAGAACGGCGACGGCATCGTGCAGTGGGCGGACTTCGTGGTCAAGTCCACCGACTTCGTGGTTCTGTCGATGCCCGAGGTTGCGGGCCTGCCATTCGTGATCACGGGCCTGGTGATGGCCGGCGGTTTAGCGGCGGCGCTGTCCACGGCGGACGGGCTCTTATTGACCATCGCCAATGCTTTCTCCCATGACCTGTACTACAACGTCATCGACCCCAAGGCGTCGCTGACCAAGCGACTGACCATCACAAAAGTATTGCTCGTCGTAACCGCCCTGATCGCTGCCTGGGTTGCGACGTTCCGGGTCGCCATCATCGTCGAGCTTGTAGCGTGGGCGTTCAGTTTGGCCGGCGCATCATTTTTTCCGGCGCTGGTTATGGGTATCTGGTGGAAGCGGGCAAACAAGACAGGAGCATGCGTAGGCATGATCGCCGGTTTGGCCGTGACTGCTTACTACATGATCGGCAGCCGGTTCTACGGCGTCTCTTGGTTTGGCACCCAGACTATCGCTTCAGCTGCGTTCGGGCTACCGGTCGGATTCATCACCATATGGATTGTTTCGCTGATGACAGAGGAACCTTCGAAGCAAGTCCAAGATCTGGTCGCCAGTGTGCGCTATCCAAAGAGCGGTCAAGCCACCACCGGCGATCCGCTGGGACGCGATTTGCCAGCGCGGGCGCATTAACATAACTTCTACCCACCGGGGCGAGATGAGCTCATCTCGCCCCGGCACACCGTCGCTAATTTGATAGATCCCATCGGGCAAATCATTTTTCTGCTGCGTTTCTTTTGCTTCATGGCGGTTTTCTATCTTGCCCTGCACAAGCTCGTCGCGCACTTGAGCCGCAAGCCAGACAGCAAGCTTCGTTGGTTTTTTTCCGTCGTCACGGCGCCGCTGACTCTACCGGTGAAAAAATGGTTAAACCCAGACACTCCCGACGACCGCATCATTTCCGCCGCACTTTTTTTCTACGGGCTGCTTTGGCTGCTGCTGATTTTTGCCGGCCGATTCTGGCCAAGATGATCCTGCCGACCCCGCAAAGCGTCGATTTGCCTAACCGCAACCTTGCGCCTTAGACTGATAGCGCGACTCTTCCGAGGCGCTATGCACCGGCAACCGCTGCTCTCATGGCAAACTCTAACTCCACTCTAGACAATTCGACTCTCGCGCTGCCGGTAAGGCATCTCGTCAAGCGCGCGCCGCTCTACGTTGAAGCCAGCGCCACCGTCGCCGAGGCGGCGCAGGCGATGCAAGCAGAGCGCGTCGGATCCATTTTAGTCTCTACGGCGCCCCCGGGTATCGTCACCGACCGCGATCTGCGCGGCCGAGTTCTGGCCGCGAGTCTAGGAGCCGAAACTTCGGTCAGCCAAGTCATGACTCGACCGGTGAAGACCATCGATGCCAACGCGCCAACCTACGCCGCGCTGCGCCTGATGCTCGAAGAAAACATTCATCATCTACCGGTGACTGAAGCAGGAAAAATCGTCGGCGTGGTGAGCGCCACTGATTTGCTATTTCAACAGGGGAAAAGTCCGGTTTATCTGCGCGGCTTCATCGAATCGCTGGACGATTCCGCTAAAGCTGCCAACTACGCCGGAGAAATCGGCCAATTGGTAAGCTCACTTTTCAATAGCGGCCTCGCTGCCATTCACATCAGCGAGATCGTTTCGAGTCTCAACGACGCTCTGGTCAGACGCCTCGTCGCGCTGGCCATTGCCAAACTTGGCAGCGCGCCGACGCAGTTTGCCTGGATCGCCTTTGGCTCCGAAGGAAGGCTAGAGCAGGCGCTGCTCACCGATCAAGACAACGCGCTAATCTACGGGGTGGAATCTGATGCCGCGCGCGTTTACTTCACTGCGTTGGGGCACGAAGTAGTAAACGGCTTAATTCAAGCCGGCTTTCCGCCCTGCGCCGGCGGATTTATGGCGACCAACTGGTGTAAGCCGCTAGCACAGTGGCGTGAACTTTTCAGTCAATGGATCCGGCTGCCGAAACCGGAAGCGTTGCTCGACGCCGCGATTTTTTTCGACTTTCGCGCCGTCGCGGGAAATCTTTCGCTCGAATCGCTTGACGAAATTATCGACTCGGCGAAATCGCAAAAACTATTTCTTTCGCACATGGTGCGCGGCGCGATGGACTTCTACCCACCTTTGGGATTTTTCAATCGCCTGCGCGGAACCCACGGCAAGGTGGATTTGAAGCGAAGCGGCATCGCTCCCATCGTTGGCCTAGCGCGCGTCGCCGCACTCGCCGCCGGATCACTTGAACGGTCAACGCTGGAGCGGCTCGCAGTCGCGAAAACATCCAGCGCACTACTCAGCCAAGAAGATGCCACCGCTCTGAGCGAAATCTATCCATTCTTTTTTAAGCTCAGGCTTCAGGCACAACTAAAGTCCCTGACGGCCATGCGCGCGATCGATCACAGCGTGGTCCTTGCCGACTTGTCAATCTTAGAACGTCGCCACCTAAGGGAAGCCTTCGTCATGATCAAGCGAATTCAATACGCTTTGGTCACCGCCTGGCAACTCGATCGACTCGCCTAATCTTTCCAGGTGAACGTCGCCATAAGCGCCACGTGATCCGACGGCTCACTCGCCGATGGCAAAATAGTTTTGTCATCGATCCGAGTCGGCGCCAATGGGTTGCGTAAAATTTCGCCGAATGGAATAGATAGTCGATCAGGCGCGCTTTTGCGCCGACGTTGCAAGTATAAACATCTGGGAGATCGCAGTGCGCATATCGAAAACCGGATTGTTCCATCAGGGCGACAATTTCGCTCTGCGGCGTCACGTTGAGATCGCCGCTGACGATCCAGCCGCGCGCATCGGCCGCGCAGCCCTCGTACTCGGTCAAGAGTTGCCGCGCTTGACGTAAACCGATTTGCGCCGCTGGCGCTGTTCCAGGCGCGTCCCATATGAGATGCGTATTGATAATGCCGAGTATGCCGTCGGCGCTGCGCAATAGCGCAATTGACGCAACGTAACCGGAATCCGGCGCGCCAGCGCCATCCGTGTAAGCGAGCACGCGGGCGCTGAGCAATTCAAGAATCTCGCGCCGATAAAACAGCGCGACGCCGTCGGGTCGCCTGGCAAGTTTGCGCGCGTATTGGCCGCCGTAGCCGCGCTCGCCGAGCGTCGTCCGCAAGGCAACGAAAATTTCCGGCTCGACCTCCTGCAGGCAAATGATGTCCGCGCCGAGCTTGGAAATATGCTGGACCAACGCCGGCACCCGCCACGCTGGCGTTAGCGCCAGCGCCGGCGTGCGCCGATACCAGGCGCGCTGGATGTAAGCGCTGGCCAGAACGTTATATGTTGCCACCGTGAACGGCATGAAAGCTTGGTTATTCCACCTCGCCGCTCGGCGCAAGTCGTCGTGCAGCTAGATCCCGTCCAGGAGTCAAAGGCACGCATCACGCAAGATCCGAAGAACACGAAGGTTGCGGAATTGGTTTTCCGTTTTTTGAGGTGCAAAAAAAGGGGACGGAGATTGTCTCCGTCCCCTATCACCCATGGCGAAAACAAATTCGGCTACTTGAATTTCCCGACAAGAAATTGATTAATCTCCTCAGAGCCTTTGAGCGTCTTGCCGTCGACAACCAATACCGGCACCGTCATCGCGCCGGTGAGCGCGATCAGTTCCGCTTCATAGTCGGGGTTTTCCCGAATATTCTTTTTTGTGATCTTATCCTCACAGTGCAGATTGGTCAGGCAGTTGAGCACGCTCTGCGAGAAACCGCATTCGTCGTAGAAGTAAAGTTCCATCGCCATCGTCAGACCGTTATCCTTTATTGACCTTTTGGCATTCCGCCAAGAGTTCTTTGGGGTTACGCTCGCCCGCGGTGGTCACAGAAACCGCATAGCGCACAAGGCCTTGTTTGTCGACGATGACCGTCGCACGGTCAGTGATTCCTTTATCCGCGAGATACGCGCCGTACTTCGCCGCCATGTCGCCCTTCGGATGAAAATCCTGCAAGAGCGGAAAAGATATTCCGCCCAAAGACTTTGCCCAGTTATCATGGGAAAATCTGCTGTCGATACTCACACCCAACACTTGGGTGTCACAGGCCTGAAACTCGCTCTTCAACGCTTCGAGTCCCGGCACTTCCTTGCTTCAAGTTGGCGTCCAATCCAGCGGATAGAACACCAACATGACGTTTTTCTGACCTTTGAACTGATTCAGGGTGAACTTGGTTCCAGCCAAGTGGCTCGCCAGTTCGAAGTCGGGAGCTTGTTGTCCAACTCCGATCATGATGATTTGTCCTCCAAAAAAAATTAAGCGTTCCAACGAACGCTCAAGATTTAATATAAACACTGGCGGGCAAAATTCAATGTGGCGAGCGAGATGCGGACGATTGATCGTGCAGATCCCGTTTGCCGGCTCCTTGAAAAAGGTCAAGATTGAAAAAAATAAGCCCGACGGGAAATCATCCCGCCGGGCTTGCGAACTCGCTATGAAAAGCTCGAACTCTGGTAAAAGGGGCGCGCCGGTTATTTGGCGGCGGCCAGGGCGGCGTCGTAGTTGGGATGCTCGCCGATGCTGCCGACATATTCCACGTGTTTGAGCTTATTGTCCGGCGCGATGACAAACACTGCGCGCGCCAGCACGCGATCGAGCGGGCCGCCGGAAATCAATAGGCCGTAATTTTTGCCGAACGACGCCTCGCGGTGATCGCTCGCCGTGATGACCTTGTCGGCGTTGGCCGCGCCGCACCAGCGCTTTTGGGCGAAGGGCAGATCCATGCTGACGACAACGATCTCGACGTTGCCGAGCTTGCTCGCCTCTTCATTGAAACGCTTAGCTTCCAGGTCGCACACCGGCGTATCGAGGGACGGCACGGTCGCGATGATGCGGGTCTTCCCCGCGCCGCTCGCCAACGTGTAGTCACTCATGTCCGCGCTTTTCTGTACTTTGAAATCCGGCGCTGTCTGGCCAACCTTCACGTCGCTCCCAACCAGCGTCAATGTCGCATCCTTGAACTTGACCGTCGCCATAATTCTACCTCCCGTATTAGATTGGAATTCGCTACAGCCCAAAGCCGTTTTAACACTTCGAGAGCAACCGTCAATACTCTCGGGACGAATGCACCGGGCCGCGAAGTGCTGCGTGCAGATGCGCTTAATTCGGCTTGAATTGAACGTCCGCCGGATTATGGGAGACCGAATCGCCGCCGCAAATCATCCCAAGAAGCGATCCCCCCGAGTTCATGCAGCACCGTGGTCGTCGGCGGCAGGATCGGAAAGTCGCGCCGGTCCAAACGTGATAGCGCGGCGGCGGGCTTGATCCACAGACTATGCGTGACCTCTTCCGAGCGGGAGAGCGGAATCTGATTAGATGGCAGGACGGCGACATAGAAGCGCGTGTCAAAGCGCATGGAATAAATCTCCGGTGTCACCCAGTGATCGAAGTAAACCACTCGCGATAAATCGCAGTAGAGATTTTCCGCTTGCAAAAACGCGCCGAAGTCCAATTGCTGCTTAACGATCGCTTGGCGTTTGAGCTCCATGCGCTGCTTGGTTTCTTCAGCAGCGAGGTCGACATCCTCGCCGGACTCGTTCACGCACAGGAGAACACCGACTTCCTCGAACAGCTCGCGCACCACGGCGACCCAATGTCCGAGCGTTTCGTCCGGTTCGTGATTGCTGCCAAGAATTTTCCGCGCGTCAGTGCCGCTAAGGGCACGACAGCGTTCCAAGGTCTTCGGTGCGTAGTCATCGCGATGAACCGTCCCACCGGGAAACACATAGAAGCCGCCAAGAAAACGCATCTCCATCGGCCGCCGAGTCAGGAGAATTTCAAAACTACCGCGATCGTCGGGACGGAGCAGGACGACGGTGGAGGCGTTACGAGGCTGAACCATAGCTTGCGCGCATACGCGGTGAAGGCGTAAGGGGCTCTATCGTTCCGCACCCTCTACCCTTCATCCCTTACCCGTTTTCGACTACTTCCTACCAATCTCCTTGAGCAGTTTTTCCCATTTCTCACTCTCCATCTCGTACTTCTCCGCGTTCATCCCAGCTTCGGCATAGTAGCGTTTGAAAGCCGGTTTGTTGAGCGCGCTATCGAGACCGTAATTGCTCAAGAACTTTTGCCCGTGGGGACTCAACATGAAGTCGCCGAACAGCAGCGCCGCGTGGGGATGCGGCGCGTTGGCAGGCAACGCGATCCCGCCGGCATTGGTCGGCACGAGATCCATCGGCGCCCACTTGATCGGCGCGCCCTTGGATATCGACACGCGCGAATGACTCAGGAAAGTCGTCGGCGAAACACCGATCTCGCCGGAAATAACCATGTCGAGGATCGCCCGGCCCGACACCGGATAAATAGTGATCTGCTGCGCCTTGAGTTTCTGCACGAACTCGGCGCCCTTTGCCGCCAACATCGCGCCGATCACGCGGGCGCCGGTGTCGGTGGTGGTAAAGCCGATTTTGCCTCTCGATTCCGGTTTCAGCAGATCGTCGAAACTCTTTGGGATCGCATTGCCCTGCACCGCATTGGTGTTGTAGGCCAAACCGATGTAGGACTCACGATCGGTTGACCAGTAAACCATACCTCTATCGGCTTTCTCTTTCACTTCGTCTGGGTAAATCGCGAGATGGGGCGAGAAATAGGGCTGAAGCAATTTCAGCTCTTGCATGACCTTGAGAACCGGGAATGTAGTCTCCAAGGTATCGACGATGTACCGTTTCGCCTGCGCCTCTTGCATGATGCGCGACATTAGCGCGTCGCTATCGCCGCGATAGACCTCGACGGCTACGCCGGGATACTTTTGCAGAAATACTCGCGGCATGTCGGTATTCGGCCCGCCGGTGAGTGACGTGTACCACGTCAGCTTGCCTTCCTTTTTCGCGCCATCGTAGAGAATCTTTTCACGGTCCGGTTTGTTATAAGCAGCCAACTCGGCCACTGACATGGGCCTGCGCGTCTGCGCCAACCCAATTGGCGTCCAACCCAGCGACGCCAGCATAATAAAAACCAATAAGTTCATCTTTCGCGCTCCACCGTTCAAGCAAAATAACAATTTCAAATTTTCCGCCTCGCCCGTAACCTCTGACAGCTCTAATCCTTCAGCCGCAGGACGCGGTAAGCCGGCACCGGACGATGAAAACCTTTGAGCGTTAACTCGCCCACCGCTTCGTACTCGACCCACTCTTCACTGCTGGCCAATAGCCGTTGAGCGATCAAAATCTCTCCCGGCTTCGCTTCGCCGCACAGACGCGCTGCTAGATTGGGCACGCTGCCGATGGCGCCGTATTCCCAGCGTCCTTCGAAGCCGATGGCGCCGATGGTCGCATAGCCCTGCGCGATACCGACGCCGAAGCCGAGATCGTAACCGAGCTTCTGCCACTTGGCGCCAAGCTCGGTCACGCGCGCACGCATCGCCAGCGTCATGCGGATTGCCCGCTCCGCGGGATTGGCCACCGGCACCGGGTCATTGAAGAAAATCATCATGCCGTCGCCGGCAAAATGTTCCAGCGTCGCTTCGTAATCGAGAATCAATCGTCCCATCGCCGCATGATACTCGTGCAGCACGCCCATCACTTCTTCCGGCTCGGCGGTTTCGGCGAAAGCCGTGAAACCGCGCAGGTCGAGAAACACCACGGTCAGCTCGCAGCGGTGCGTCTTCAACGGATCATCGGCGCCGCCGCTGACGATCAGCTCGGCCAGTTGAGGTGAAAAGAATCGTTTTAACCGTCCCAAGCGTTCGAGCTGTTGAACCTGCTCCTGAACCCGCAATTCCAAGTTTTTGTTCCAGTCGGAGAGCTCGGCGGCTTGCGATTGAACTGTGTCGTGCAATTCCTTAATGCGCAGCAGCGACTTCACCCGCGCAAGCAACTCGCCTTGATTGATCGGCTTGGTGAGAAAATCATCCGCGCCTGCTTCAATTCCCTTTACCCGTTCTTCCGCGGGATCGAGCGCCGTGACCATAATAACCGGCAGCATCGCCGTCGCTGAATTCTCGCGAATCTTCTGACAAACCTCGTAGCCGCTCATCTCCGGCATCACCACGTCGAGAAGCACCAAGTCCGGCGCCTCCGCGGCGATCTTAGCCAACGCTTCTTGTCCGGAAGAAGCCGTCATCGCGGCATAGCCTTTGACACTCAACAGATCGGCGAGCAGCTTGACGTTGCGCAGCGTGTCGTCGACGACGAGTATTTTGGCTGGAGTGTTCACGATTGTGATTCGATTATGAGTAAACGGTTCGGGTTTTGGCGAAAGCGAGGATGCTCACCCCTTACCCTGACGACTTACGAGTTCCCCCGCGCCGCCAGCGCACGTTCCACTTCGCCGAGAAAGTCTTTCAACGCGATCGGCTTGGTCTGGTAGCCGTCGAATCCTTCGGCAAGCATACTTGTCCGATTGTTGGTCATCGCCGACGCGGTGATCGCGATGATGGGGATGGTTTTCGTCTGCGCATCAGCCTTGAGCTGCTTCATCGCCGTGATGCCGTCCATGCCGGGCAGCTGGATGTCCATGAGAATCAAATCCGGCGTTTGACCGCGCGCGAGATCAAGCCCTATTTCCGCGGTCTCAGACTCGATGGTCCGATAACCTTTCACCTGCAACACATCGCGGCAGAGCTTACGGTTCTTCTCGTTATCCTCGATGATCAAAATCAGTTCATTCGCCACGGACTTCTCCTTGACCACGGTTGTCTACTGTGAAGCAGAATCGCTCCGGGTGTTTTGATTTTGTCCACCACGAAGGTCACGAAGGACACGAAGGTTCAGAAAACAAATCTTCTAATACCTCTTCTCAATACATCAACGTTAAAGTTGATCAGTAAGCCGACTCCAATCGCAGCGAGTTTCATGTAGGTTAACACCTGTGCTTCATGAATTTTGAGCAACTGATCGACGCTTTTCAATTCAACGATCAAACGATCGTCGACCAGCAGATCAATTCTGTATCCACAGTCAAGCCGGATTTCTTTGTACTCAACGGGCAACTCCACTTGAAGTTTGAATGGAATCTTGGCTCGGTTGAGTTCATAAGCGAGGCACTGTTCGTAAGTTGATTCAAGCAAACCAGGCCCAAGCTCGCGGTGGACCTCGATGGCACAACCGATGAACTTGTTTGATAAGTCATCAAATTTCACTATCGTCTTTGTCTTCCCTTCGTGACCTTCGTGTCCTTCGTGGTGAATAAGTCCTTCCAGCATACAGACCTGCCACACTCACTATGTCGGTAACGTGAATGTAAAAGTACTTCCTTTCCCCACCTCGCTCTCGACCCAGATTTTGCCGCCGTGCATTTCGATGAAGCGTTTCGTCAAAGTTAAACCCAGTCCCGTGCCTTCGCGCTTGTGTGCGTAGTTGCCGCCGGCTTGGCGGAACTCTTCGAAGATCGCCTCCTGATCTTCCTTGGCGATGCCAATTCCCGTGTCGATAACAGAAACGATTATCGCGCGGTCGCCCAATCTAGCTTCCACCCGAATTTGTCCGCCCTCCGGCGTGAACTTTACCGCGTTGGTCAGCAGGTTGACGAGAATCTGTTTCACCTTGCGCTCGTCGCCGGTGAAGTCGCCGAGGCGGTCGTCGACGACGCGATCAAGTTTGATCCCATGCCGGCTGGCGCGCTCGCGCACGAGCAGTAGCGCGTTCTCGATCGCATCCGGCAAGAAAAAGGGCGTCACTTCCAACTCCATCCGCCCGGCTTCGACCTTGGACAGATCGAGGATGTCGTTGATCAGCGACAGCAAATGGCGCCCGGAAGAAAGAATGTCATCGACATATTCGTTCTGCTTGTCGTTTAGCTCGCCGAAGAATTTTTCCAATAGCACTTCCGAAAAGCCGATGATCGCGTTCAGCGGCGTGCGCAGCTCGTGTGACACGTTGGCGAGAAACTCCGACTTGTGCCGATTGGCCGCTTCGATCTCGCGGTTTTTGTCGCCGATCTCGCGGAACAGCCGCGCGTTATGGATCGCCAGAGCCGATTGGGTCGCGAAGGTTTGCAGCAGATTCATCGACTTCGGGATCGAATTCCCCGACTTGCCGCCGCCAGACCGTCAACGCGCCCACAATCTGCTGCTCGCGCAAGAGCGGCACGGTAGAAGAGAACGATAACCGAGCCGCGTCAGCAGTCGGCCGGATCGCGCGAAGCCGGACGTCTCACGCTGATCCAAGTATCCGCGTTCTGCACCGGCGCGCGAGTGAGCGCCGCTTGACCCGCAGTCGCCTCTCACTCAATCGAATTCGCGCCTGCTCGCAGCCTCTCGACAGCCTCAGCTTCCATGTCGTGGCTTGCGCGCAAATAAAACTCTTGCGTGCTTCGTCGTACTCGTAAATGACACCGCAATCGGTTCCCGACAGATCGACCGCGCGTGCGACGATGGTTTCGAGCACGGTTTCGAGATCGAGCGTCGAGCTCACCGCCTGGCCGACTTCGCCCAGCGCTTTCATTTCTTCGACCGACTCCATCAGTTCGCTGCGTTCGCTCTTGCAATTCTTGGAACAGCCGCACGTTCTCGATGGCGATGACGGCTTGATCAGCGAATGTTTCGAGTAGCGCGATCTGCTTATCGCTGAAAGGTCGAACCTCATTGCGACGAATTAGGATCGCCCCGATCGCAATGCCTTCACGAAGTAAGGGCACGGCCAAGAACAGTCCGGAGACCGAGTGGTTTTTGACCATTGCCTTGGCTTCGGGGAATTCTGCTGAGCTTCCGCACTCGACAGTCATGAATATGGATGGGCTGCCGGTCGATCGATCGCTCGTCCAGGAGGCAAGCCACGGATGAGCGGTACGAGCCTCTGTCGGCCGAGGTATCGGCATATTTCCACGCGCGGCCACGATCCGATAGTCGCTGCCTTCACGACGGTAAATATCAGCATCGGTGCGTCGCACAGTCTCGCCGCGTTTTCCGCCACCACATCCAGCACCGGCTGAATATCCGTCGGCGAGCTGGCGATCACGCGCAGGATCTCGCTCGTCGCCGTCTGCTGCTCCAACGCTTCGGTGAGCTGACGGTTGCGGGTATCGAGCTCGTTGAACAGCCGGACGTTCTCGATGGCGATGACAGCCTGGTCAGCAAATGTTTCGAGCAGAGCGATCTGTTTCTCTGAAAAGGGCGAACTTCGGTTCGGCGAATCAGGATCGACCAATCGCTACGCCTTCGCGTAGCAACGGCGTGTTAAGTACGGTGCGAGTACCGGAACGTTGCTGAGCAACTCTAGCCTTCCGGAAACTCGGTCTCGACTTCCGCGGCGATGTCATGGATGTGAATGGTCTGCCGGTCGATCATAGCCCGGCCACCGGGCAATGCCCCGACTCAGTGGTAGATACGTTCGGCGACACCGGCATTGAGCCGTATTGGTGCGACGACTCGTAGGATGTCGCCCTCGACGCGAATGATGATGAGCATCAGTCGCGTCGCACAGCCGCGCCGCATTCTCGGCCACCACATCCAGCACCGGCTGAATATCCGTCGGTGAGCTGGCGATGACGCCCAATATTCTCACTCGTCGCAGTCTGCTGTTCCAAAGCTTCGGTGAGTTCTTGGAACAGCCGGACGTTCTCGATGGCGATCACCGCTTGGTCGGCGAAGGTTTCAAGCAGCTTGATCTGCGCCGGGGTGAAGGGGCGCACCTCGGTGCGACGCGCGTTCAGTAATCCAACGAGTTTCCCCTGCTGACGAAGGGGAACGGCCAACAAAGTGCGAAAGCCGCCGACGACACCCAACATTGGAAAATCGTTCTGCGCGCGAGAGTCGGGAATGTGCAGCGTGCCATGCTCGCGCATCCAGTGAATCTGTGGCTCATCAATACCGATCTCGACGCGGCTAATCGGTATGGAACCAAAATGAGCCCGCGAAACCATAGAGTCGTTCTCGTTGAGTCGCAACAGCACGTCATCGATCCCGCAAACCCGCGCGGCGCTCTCGACGATGGCGTCCAGGACCGGCTGCACGTCCGTCGGCGAGCGGCTGATAATGCCAAGCACCTCGGCCGTCGCCGTCTGATGCTCCAGAGCCTCGCGCAATTCCGCGTTGCGCTCGCCGAGTTCTTTAAACAGACGGACATTCTCAATGGCGATCACGGCTTGGGCTGCAAAGGTTTCGAGCAGTTTGATCTGCTTCTCGGTGAACGGGCGGACCTCCATACGACGGATATGAATCGCTCCGATGGGAATTCCCTCGCGCAGCAACGGCGTGGCCAGCACCGTCCGAACACCGACACTTCTGGCAAAGCCCGCTGGAAGGTCATCCTTTGGCAATGCTGCCAGGTCATCAAGGTGAAAAGTTTGCCGGTCAATTATGGCTCTGCCGGGTATAGAGTCACGGTCTATTGGCAGCGATTGCAGATTTCCACGTCCCGGCAACGGACCGAAATTAGCCACTACTCGAAGCTGGTCGCCATCGATGCGATGAATCACCGCGTCGGTTGCATCGCATAGCCGTGCTGCGTTTTCTGCGACCACATCCAACACCGGCTGGATATCTGTCGGTGAGCTGGCGATGACACCCAAGATTTCACTCGTCGCTGTCTGCTGCTCCAATGACTCTTTGAGTTCTTGAAACAGCCGCACGTTCTCGATTGCGATAACCGCTTGGTCGGCGAAGGTTTCAAGAAGCTTGATCTGCGCCGGGGTGAAGGGGCGCACCTCGATGCGACGCGCGGTCAGTGCTCCAATGAATTCCCCCTGCTGACGAAGGGGAACGATCAACATAGTGCGCGAGCTGCCGGCGGAACCCACCATTGGGAAATCGTTCTGCGCGCGGACGTCGGGAATGTGGAGCGTGCCATGCTCGCGCATCCAGCGAAACTGTGGCTCATCCATACTGATCTCGATGCGGCCCATGGGTATGGAACCAAAATGAGCCCGCGAAACCATAGCGTTGCCCTCGCGGAGTCGCAACACCACGTCATCAATCCCACAAACCCGGGCGGCGCTCTCGACGATGGCGTCGAGAACCGGCTGCACGTCCGTCGGCGAGCGGCTGATGATGCCGAGCACCTCGGCCGTCGCCGTCTGATGCTCCAGCGCCTCGCGCAATTCCGCGTTGCGCTCGCCGAGTTCCTTGAAACAGCCGCACATTTTCGATCGCGATCACGGCTTGGTCGGCGAAGGTTTTCAGCAGTGATATCTGTTTATCGGTAAATGGGTTGACTTCGGTTCGTCGAATGAAAATTACACCGATCGCAGCGCCTTCGCGAAGTAGCGGTGCAGCGAGGGCCGTGCGAACCCCTGCCCGCCTGGCTCTCGCGGCGTCTCCGGAAACTCATTTTCAACTGCCGCAATGTCATGAATATGAATCGTCTCTCGATCGAGCACCGCTCGGCCGGGTATCCACTCGCGACCACGAACGAGGGAATCGGACTCGGCTCCATGCGCTTGTGAAAAAGATGGGATGGAACCCTGGTGTGCTCTCAAGCAAAGGACATTACCTTCAACAAGCCGGATGACGGCATCGTCCGCACCGCATATTTGCGCGGCGCTTGCTGCGATCGTGTCCAGTACGGGTTGGATGTCCGTCGGCGAGCTGGCGATCACGCCCAAGATTTGACTCGTCGCAGTTTGCTGCTCCAACGATTCTGTAAGCTCTTGGAACAGCCGCACGTTCTCGATGGCGATCACGGCCTGATCGGCGAAGGTTTCAAGCAGCTTGATCTGCGCCGGCGTGAATGGGTGCACGTCGACGCGGCGCGCGGCCAGGACGCCGATGAGTTGCCGCTGCTGGAGAAGAGGAACGGCCAAATAGGTACGATATCCAGCGGAACCTACCCCTGGGAATTCATTCTGCGCGTGGAGATCCGGAATATGGAGCGCGCCCCGCTCGCTGGATCCAACGATACTGTGCCTCATCAACGCCGACCTGGGGACGGCCAGTCGGTATGGGTCCGAAATGAGCCCGCACCGTCATCGTGTCGCCCTCGCGAAGCCGCAGCACCGCGTCGTCTATCCCACAAACCCGCGCGGCGCTCTCGACGATGGCGTCGAGGATCGGCTGCACGTCCGTCGGCGAGCGGCTGATGATGCCAAGCACCTCGGCCGTCGCCGTCTGATGCTCCAGAGCCTCGCGCAATTCCGCGTTGCGCTCGCCGAGTTCCTTGAATAAGCGCACGTTCTCGATGGCGATGACTGCTTGGTCGGCGAAGGTTTGCAGCAGTGCGATCTGCTTTTCGCTGAACGGCCGGACTTCCGTACGGCGGATCATTATCGCGCCGACGGCGACGCCTTCGCGCAACAGCGGTACCGCGAGCGATGTGCGAATTCCTAGGCGCTCGTCAGTGCGCCAGGCATCGGCAAAGTCCTGTTCACTCTCTGCCATCATGTTTTGAACGTGGATAATTTTTCGATCGAGAATGGCGCGGCCACTGACCGAGCCACGGCTTAATGGCTCGCGCCTCCCCGACGGTTATTTCGCTCGGTAGGTTCCCATGTTGGCGACATTGCGCTTAAGCTCGCCTTCCACCCGGTAGAATCTAGAGCATCATCTGCATCACACAGCCGCGCTGCATTCTCCGCCACCACATTTAACACCGGCTGAATTTCGGTCGGTGAGCTCGCGATGACGCCCAAGAATTTCACTCGTCGCGGTCTGCTGCTCCAACGCTTCGGTGAGCTCTTGGAACAGCCGGACGTTCTCGATGGCGATCACCGCTTGATCGGCGAAGGTTTCGAGCAGCTTGATCTGCGCCGGGGTGAAGGGCCGCACCTCAGTGCGACGTGCGATCAATATTCCAATGAGTTCTCCCTGTTGACGAAGGGGAACGATTAAGTAGGTGCGGACGTTGTTGACTGAACCCATCGTTGGAAACTCGTTTTGCGCCTGGGCGTCGGGAACGTGGAGCGTGCCATGCTCGCGCATCCAGCGAACTTGCGGCTCATCGACACTGATTTCGACGCGGCCGATAGGTATCGAACCAAAATGGGCCCGCGGAATCATGACGTTCCCCTCGTGAAGCCGCAGCACCACGTCATCAATCCCACAAACCCGCGCGGCGCTCTCGACGATGGCGTCGAGCACCGGCTGCACGTCCGTCGGCGAGCGGCTGATGATGCCGAGCACCTCGGCGGTCGCCGTCTGATGCTCCAGCGCCTCGCGCAACTCTGCGTTGCGCTCCTGGATCTCCTTGAACAGCCGCACGTTCTCGATGGCAATCACCGCCTGGTCGGCGAAGGTCTCAAGAAGTTTAATTTGCTTTTCCGAGAAGGGACGAACTTCGGTTCGGCGAATCATGATCGCGCCGATGGAAACATCTTCACGAACCAGCGGCGTGGCGAGTATCGTGCGCGAACCGCTAACCTGATGGCGGACTCTAGCTTCCGGAAACTCCGAGTCGAGTTCTGCCGCGATGTCATGGACGTGAATCGTTTTCCGGTCGAGCATCGCCCTTCCGGGAGGCGACCCCCTCGTGTCAGGAAAAACTTCTCCTATTGGCCTCGCCAAAGGAATTGATCCATATCGCGCCACAGGCCGAGTGACGTTACCATCGCGGCGAAAGATCACCGCATCCATCGCATCGCAGAGCCGCGCCGCATTCTCCGCAACGGCATCCAACACCGGCTGAATATCCGTCGGCGAGCTGGCGATCACGCCGAGAATCTCGCTGGTAGCCGTCTGTTGTTCCAAGGATTCGGTAAGTTCTTGAAACAGCCGCACGTTCTCGATAGCGATCACGGCTTGGTCGGCGAAGGTTTTTAGTAGTGCGATCTGCTTATCGGTAAAAGGTTTGACCTCTGTCCTGCGAATTAGAATAGCTCCAATAGCGACCCCTTCTCGTATCAACGGCGTTGCCAATGCGCTTCGAGTACCTGTCAGCCGTTGAATGCTTGCCGGATATTCGGTTCCCGCCTCGACAGCCATATCCACGACTTGGACGGTCCGCACGTCGACGATGGCGCGACCGGCGATTCTGTTCCGATCTATCGCCAAGTCCTCGCCCACGGTTCCCGAAGGCATATCGCCTACTGCTGCACTACGTCGCAAAATCGCCCCGTCTACTCGAAAAATGACCGCGCTTGGCGACTCGCAAAGTCGCGCGGCACTGTCAGCAATCGCATCGAGAACAGGTTGAATTTCCGTTGGCGAGCTGGCGATGACCTCGAGAATTTTACCCGTCGCTGTCTGTTGTTCCAACGCTTCGGTCAGGTCGCGGTTGCGCACTTGGAGTTCTTGGAACAGCCGAACGTTCTCGATGGCTATGACGGCTTGGTCGGCGAAACTCTTGAGTTGCGCGATCTGTTTTTCCGAAAACGGACGAACTTCGAGACGGCGGAAATGAATGACGCCGAGAGCGACTCCTTCTCGCATCAATGGCACAGCTAGCACCGTTCGGCCGCCGACACGTCTGTTAGTCTCCGCAACCTCGGGGTATTCCGTAGCTATTACAAGCTGAATGTTCTCGACGTGGATGATTTCCCGGTCCACCACGGCCCGGCCAGGTGGTGATTGTCGATTGATCGGCCGCTCCACCGCGACATCGGACACCGGTCCATAATGCGCCGCCAAGCGCATGACGTTCCCCTCGACGAGCCGCATGACGGCATCTTCCGCACCGCAAACCCGCGCGGCGCGCTCGGTTATGGTTGCCAGCACCGGTTTTAAGTCGGTCGGTGAACTGGCGATCACACCAAGTATCTCCGCCGTCGCTATCTGCTGCTCCAAAGCCTCGGCCAAATCCCGATTGCGCGCCTGTTGTTCGTGAATGAGCCGGGCGTTCTCGATCGCGATTACTGCTTGATCGGCGAAGGTCTCGAGTAGCTTGATTTGCTTGTCTGTAAACGGGCGCACTTCCATACGGCGGATGTTAATCACACCGATCGGCACACCGTCGCGCATAAGCGGTGTGGTGAGCGCGGTTCTAATGCCGGTGGCTTTTTGAACAGCCCGGTATTCTGAGAACTCTGTTTCAATCTCTGCCGCGATGTCATCTACGTGAATGGTCTGCCGATCGATGATAGCTCGGCCCACGGGAGTCCCGCGAGTAATGCCACGAATTCCGATAGCTGTCGTTGGCATTGCTCCATATACCGCCACGCGTTGCTGAACATCACCCTCAACGCGAAATATCAAAGCATCCTTGGCATCACACAAGCGGGCAGCACTCTCCGCAATCGTATCCATCACCAACTGAAGATCCGCCGGCGCGCGCGCGATCATGCGCAGGATTTCCCTGGTCGCCGTCTGCTGCTCCAAAGCCTCGGCGAGCTCACGCCTTAGCGCAGGAACTTCTGGCGCCTTCTCCGGGCGCGACTTTTTCGCCGCCTTCCGGCGCGGCTTCGCCGTGGATTTCTTCGCACCCTTTTTTGTCGTGGTTGCCATCGACAGATCGAAATCAGACTTGTGATTTGTACGCTAGGTCGTTGCCGAGCGTCAAGGAATGATATCAGGTCCCAAAGTGCGTGAGATATAAAGCCCCAGGTTCGGGCCTCTGAGCCTTTGCCGGAGATAATGCAGGTTTAGAAAAAAGATTCTCCCTCGCGCGTCGCCAAGGGCTAAAGTAAAAACAAATAAAAAGGGGCACGGTACGCCGTGCCCCTTTTGTATTCCAACTACATGCCTTCGATCGACTAATGATGCGCCGCCTGTTCATCGAGTGACAGATTGACGTAGTGGTGTGATTTGGAGACCGCGCCGATGCCCTTGATGATGGTCTGCCAATGTTCGCCTTCGTCTTGGCTGTAGAAAATATCGCCGTCGGTGGTGCCGGCGAAAATCGCGTAACCGCCGTTCCACACGTCCATCGCCATGCCTTCGATATTGGCGCGGATATGGTCAGGCAACCCGCCGCTCAGCATATCCCAAGTCTTGCCGCCGTCGCGGCTGCGCGCGACGCGCGCGTCGGCGGTGTGCAGCTTACGCCAAGTGCCCGGACCGGTCTTGGCGCCGGCAACGAACAATAGATTCGGATCTTTGGGATGGACGAAGAACGGATCGACATAGCCGATGCGGAAGTCGCGCGGCGTGATGCTCTGCCAATTCGCGCCGCCGTCGCTGCTGACGCAGAAGCCCGCCACCGTGTCGGGACCGCAATTGGTTGTCGGCGCCGTGCCGTAGAGTTTGCTCGGATCGTTGGTCGGCACCAAAACTCGGTGCGCGTCCGGATTGATGCTGTCGACGGTCGTCCAAGTTTTACCGCCGTCGGTAGTGCGTAAGAAGCCGCCGACTTCCACGGCGACGTAAATAATGTTGGCGTCCTTCGGATGAAAGGTGATGCTCTTGGCGTGCGCCAGATGCGGCTCGCCGGGAAAAGTCCACTTCTCCACGCCTGGCACTTGGCGCAGTCCAGGCAACTCCGTCCAGCTCTTGCCGAGATCGTCGCTGTAAAATAAATGCGCCGGCTGGGTGCCCGCGTAAACGCGTGGCTTGCCGTTGACCACTTGAGTCGCGAGCGAATAGATCTCTTTTTCGCCGATGCCGTTGTCACGCCGTTCCCAAGTTTTTCCCAAGTCGGCGCTAGCGTAAATTTCACCGCTGTAAGTGCCACCAAAAAGCGTCTGGGTCGTCGGCTCGAAAATAATCGAGCTGAAATGTTTCCCCGGCACCATGGTGTCTTGCTGCGCCCAAGCAGCGCCACTTTTTTGAAATGAGAATATTCCGCCGACCGTGCCGACCAACAATTTATCTTTTTGCGACTCGCCGCTGGTGAGCGACTGACCGCCAGGCGATAGACATACGAACATGACTGTCTCCTTTCAGTTTGAGAAAGATTTGGCGTCCACTGCATGACCGCTCGCGTCTACTCGGGTTCTTGTCATGCCGATCTTCGAGCAGCCAGTCACAATCTACTGAACCCTTGTCACCTTCGTCAAGCCAAGAATTTCGCCGTGTTTATGTTGGCGAATAGCGCGCAAACAGGCTAGCGGATTGACAATATTCTTTCGCTCGATGGTAGGTGCCGAAGCTTTACCGGCAGACCTATCATTTAAACGCCGCCGGCGCTGCCTCCATTGCAGGTCGGGCTCTATCAGACCAACGGTCTACTCTGCTGGCTAGCGAATGTTTCCATTTTAATGCCAGCCGTCGACTACCAGTTTCCTGGAACAAAATATCGTTGGGACAGTCTAATAAAGTTGGTACAGCAAAGTGGAGCTTTCCGTGACCAAAATCGGCTTATCCCTCGCAGTGCAGCTCGGCCGGTCGGCTAATACCGGTCCCGCCCACAGTTTTTGCGATTTTTACGGATCTCCCCGTTTGCGTCAAAACTCGTTTCAAGGATTTCTACCGGGATATGTTTGAGCAACAGGTCAAGAAGGCCGATATGCGCGCGGTAGTCACCGAGTTTGCTTGGGATATGAATTGGTGCGATCCCTGCGCCGCCGATCCGCTTTCCTTTGAAGAGCTTCGTAGCCTGGGCGTCTTTTCGTCAAAAGAGACGTCTCCTGAATTCGTCCCGGGTCGTGGACGCCGTCCCGTCATGCCTCCGATGGGCGGCGCCCGCGATGTTTTCGTCACGTCCATGGATATCCGAAATCAGATGAATTTGCGCACCGCCGATGCCGGCGACGGCAAGTGGTGGCAAAAACTCTGGACCTGTTTGCCCGCGGCGGCGTGAGATAGGCTCACGTCGTTGCCTCCCACACAACGCCCAAGCCACCCGGCTTGGGCGTTGTGCGTTTAGCCCCGAGCATCAAACGGTCTTCGTGAATCGTGCTTGTCGACGCACCTCAACAAGCGTAAAGACGACCACGGACGCGCATTCCTTGACGCGCTGACACCCTTCACAGTAAGTTAAGCCCGGTGAACGGGAGTGTGACGATGCAACCTTCGACACCGGGACAACAAGTAGAAACTGAACTTGGCTTCCATGCTTCCGGATTTGTGGTTAAGACGGCAGGCGCTTGGACTGAAGCTGCGCTGGCGCAGTTCCGCCATTTTCTGAAGCTTCGGCGTCTCACGCCACCCGATGACGAACTGCTTGGCTGCACTACATCGAGCCAAACAAGCGTACACTTCGGGTCCCAACCGTTTTTTTGTCTGCACCGCCCAGCCTTGCTGCGATAAAGCTAACTTCGACATTTCGGATGGCGAATTGACTCGGCTCAGCGCCGAAATTGGCGCGCCGATCTCCAAAACCGGTTGCCAGGGTCCCTGTAAACAGGCGCCGCTGCTAACCTTGCGCATCGGCGACAAACAGGAAATGTTCGCCGAAGTGGTTACCGATAAAAACTGGCGCGCCGTGCTCAAGTACGCCCAAGCGGCGGTACGAGCCGGCACACTCCTCGGCAATACCGGCGAAGCCGAGAAGTTTCGTTTCGATCCAGTGCACCATCATGAGAAAGCGAGTGCCCATATGCAGCCGTTGGAGTTTCTCCTCGGCCATTTTCGCGGCGAGGGCAAATACGCCATGACCGATTACGTTTTTCAAAAAGAACTGCTCGGCAGCTTCGAAGCGGGCGGCCGCTTTATCGCGCTGCGCATGGACGCGACCTATCCGCTGGCCGACGGCAGGAAAGACGTGCATAAAGCGTTTGTCATCGTCGGCGCCGAAGCTGCGGGCGCAATCACCGCACACGCCTACACGGACGGTGGCGTGGTGCGCGAATACGCCATTGCGCACAATGAGCGCGAAGTTGAATTCGCCGACGTGCCGCCTGGCCACGCCAGCCAGTGGAAGCGCGCCCGGAAAATTCTCCGGCCTACGACCGACGGCTTTGAAGAACGCTTGGAAGTCGACCCCGGTGACGGCTTCGTGCCCTATTACATTATTCCTATGCGAAAAGTTTGACGAAGAATGCTTGTTCGCGCTTGTGGCCGCGCTCCAGCTGCGCCGTACCCAGTGATTGAAATTGAATCTTCGCCCCACGCCGATGATCGGCGTGTTGGTAGTTAGGATTGGTGGCCAATCAGTAAGCCGCGCACAAAGAGCTGCAAGCGTTCTCGTTCGCCTTCGCGCCACCGGAGAAACTCAACACCGACCGATTCACCGCTTACATAACGTACCATCGCGGCATCGACTCCCACCGGTGGAACGTCGTCAGCGATCTGCAAACCAAGTTGGAGAATCATACCCATGGTGACTTGGCTAAGCGTGGTGAAACTGCAACCGCCCATGGAAATGTTGAGCGCCGTTCCTTTGCCATTCAAGTCATTGTCGTGAAAAGTTAATGGGAATTTCACCTGCGTGCGGGAATATTCACGGTGATCTTCATCGACTCGAACATAGCGCACACCCCACTGCGACATGCGAAATCGGAAACCGCAGATTTGGCACTTGAAAGGATAAATATAGACGAGGCTAATTAACCGTTCGACCAAACCACTGCGCGATATGCGCCGGACAAACTCTCGGGAACAGTTCGGACATTTCAGTTGCGCCATTCAGTTATCTTCCCCCACCCATCGATTGATCCGTGCACCATCGCGACATTTTAATTTCCGCCAGTTGCGCTGGCAAGAAAATTCTAACGCACCGCCGCCGTCAGCGAAGTAGAAAACTTTTTTGTTGGAATCCGTTAAAGTATCAGCGTGCCTGGCCGATATATGCAATAACATTCTTAAAAATAGTGCGATCATTCGCTCAGGAGTTTTTTCATCCGTTCGACGATCTCGCGCGGCTGCGACATGATCTCCTTAGCCAACGCTTCTAGATCTTCGCCGTAGTCCGGATCGATTTCAAACTTGCGCAACTTAACATCGGCGAGAAAGGCCGGGTCGCTCATGGTCTTGCGAAACGCATCGCGCAGGATCTTCAGCCGCTCGGCGGGAATCGCCGGCGGCGTGATAAACGGGCGGCCCAAATCGCCCGACGCCAATATCGCGCTAACCAATGCGCGCGTCGACGCCGGCGTCTTGTGCTCATTCATGAGCTCATGGATGGTCGGCACGTCCGGCATTTTTGCATCGCGCTTGCGCCCGGTCTGAAGCAGTATCCGCACCATGCCTTTCTTGCGCCAAGTGGTAAACGGCTCGCGCGCAAAAAAAGTTGGAATGCTGAGCGCGCGGCAAACGACTTCGCCGCGTTCGAAGGCTAAATCTTGCTCGGCGCCGCCTTGGTAGCCCATGACCACGGTAAACTTTGCGCCCACCGCCTCTTCGAGCAGCTTGGGAATAAAGTGGCCGCTCGTGCCGCTGCTGGTCGCCGAACACTTGGGCGCCTCCTTGGCTTTGCGCACATCATCGATCGATTTGAACGGCGTGTTGGCATTCATATAGAACAACCACGGGGTATTTTCCGTCGAGCCCACCCAGCCGAACTTCGCCCAATCGAACTGCACTTCCTTCTTGCCGATCAGCTGATCGAGATAAAGCGACGGACCGATCGAGGCCATCGTCAGACCGTCCGGCTTGGCCACGTTGTAAACGTTATTCGCCGCGATCATCGAACCGGCTCCAGGCATGTTCTGCGCGATGATGCTCGGGTTGCCCGGAATATGTTTGCCCATATGTGCCGCCAACAGCCGCGCCCAGATGTCATAGCCGTCGCCGGCCAGATAACCGACGACGATGGTAATCGTCTTGCCTTGATAAAAAGGTGTCTGGGCATGAGACTCGACGTACGCAAAAAAGAATAGCGACCCGGTGAGCAACAAAGCTTTCATAGAATCCTTTCGATTCGTCATTGGAGATTGTAAAGCGCCGCGCACTATCGGCCAAGATCGCTTGTCGCTCTTTGACGGTCAAATCGTACTTGGTGCGCTCATTTTCTTCGGGCTGGGAGTTGCAGTTCGCAACGGATCAAGCCGGCGCAAGTATCGAGCTCGCGCCGGCTTGATTGCAACCTACTTCATCGCGGCAGCTGGTTTTTTGCCGATGGCCGCGAGCAACTCGCTGTAAGGCACGATGCGCTCATGAATCGACACGATACGATCCACGTCAATATTCAAGCGCCGCACGTTGGCCTCCAGGTTGACCGCAGCCGGACTGGGAACTTTAGGCGGCTCAGCACCTGCTGGGCTTGGATTAAAGACATCGGCTTCGATCAGCAGTTTTTCTTTGCGTAGGTACGCCATGACTATGCCGTCATGATGAACGTTGCCGACGACCTGATACAGTTCCACCGAGCGCGTGCCGTCGGTCAAAACCATGTTGTCACCCATCGTCTGAAACACCGGCTTCTTTTTCGACTTTGCCAAACGGTCGGGCGATAGATTCCAAGAGTTTAACGCGGCGCGCTCAAAGTACGGCCGGTTGACTTCATGGGTGACGATCGTAATGCCTTCCGCCGCGTAAGCGCGAACGCCGGAAGAGTGATCGAAGTGATGGTGCGTGTTGACTAAATACTTGATCGGTTTGTTGGGCACCAACTTTTTAACTTCGGCCATTACCGCCACCGCGCGCCGTTCGCCGTGCGGCGCTTCGACGACGATCAAATAGTCTTTCATCTCGATCAGCACGCTGTAGGCTGATACGCCGGTGATGTACCAAACGCCATCCGCAACTTTTTCAGACTTCACCGGCACCGGATCATTCTGCACGTGCGCAGGAACCTGGATGTCCACCGGCGGATTCGCTCTGACGGCAGTCACTGTCAAATCCAAAGTCGGCTTGTCATCTTGATACTGAAGGATCTTGGTTGGAAACTTGATTCCAGCAAAATCGCGATAGGATCCGTAATGAGTCACAACCTTCATATCGCCGACGACTGGGTGGCCGTACCAAGACTCGACCCGCTCAATGGCGCTTTGGTCGTTGGCATAGGCAACCACCTTGTGTTGGCCCCGGTCGGTAAATGAAATGATAGTCATCTCCCGGCCTTCGATCGTTTTCTTTGTGACCCTCGCGTTGTTGGCAAACGCGGCACGCAGAACTCCGTGAGGTGAGATCACGATCTGGTGTGCCCATTCCGGCGCCTCAAATAATCTCGGCAGTGTATTTTTGCCCGCCACCCTCCAGGCATGATCACCATTAACTATATTCACGGCTTGCCGCTCAGGCCCAACCGTCTGGGTCTCGCCGTCCATGAGCACCCATTGATCTTGCATAGCACCCGCCGTGAAGTCGTAGACCCGGGTCATGGATTTGACGAACTGTCTCGGCCATGCCGCCGCTGGGCTAGTGCTCTGGCCGAGCGAATACATCGTCCCATTCGCAGTGAACTGGAACGTCTTCGTCGTCGATACATCGAGCGCATCGGCAATCCGTTGGAGATCGGATTCTTGCGCCTCCACCGGCAAACTCATAAGCGCGAACAGCGCGAGTACGCCTACGAACTTATTCAACATAATCGCCTCCTAATACCTAGATGGAATCACGGATGGAGAACTTCATATGCCAGCGCCAGGAAAGTTACAAGACAAAAAAAAGCGCGAGCACGACCTCAGCCGTACTCGCGCTTTTTGTGGATTACATCCCTATACTACTTCGCCGGCGCCGGCTTTTTGCCGATCGCATTCAGCAACTCGCCATAGGGGGCGATTGCGCCGTGGAGAGGCAATATCCGATCGACCTCAATGTTCAAGCGCCGTACGTTCGCTTCCAGGTTGACTGAGAACGGATCGGGGGTCTTCGGCACACTGCCCGGCGTAAAGGCATCCGCTTCGATTAGCAGTTTCTCTTTCCGCAAATACGCCATAACTATGCCGTCATGATGCCCGTTACCGACGATCTGGTATAGCTCCACAGAGCGCGTCCCGTCGGTCAACACCATGTTATCGCCCATGGTTTGGAAAACCGGTTTCTTCTTCGACTTGGCTAAGCGATCTGGAGCAAGACTCCAGCTATTCGCCGCCGCACGTTCGAAGTAGGGCCGGTTGAGCTCATGGGTTACAATCGTCACGCCTTCGGCGGCGTAAGCGCGCACGCCGCCGGAATGATCGAAGTGATGGTGCGTGTTGACCAAATACTTGATCGGCTTATTGGACACCAGCTTCTTCACCTCAGCCATCACCGCCATCGAACGATCATCGCCTGACGGTGCTTCCACGACGATGAGATAGTCTTTCATCTCGATCAACACGGAATTATGTGAGTCACCGGCAATGAACCAAACGCCGTCCGCGGTTTTTTCAGACTTCACCACCGTTGGTGTGCTGCGTACGTCGCTCGGCACCTCGACATTGAATGTTGGATTGGCGCTCACAGCCGTGACGATAACGTCCAGAGCCGGCAAGCCGTCCTGGTATTGAACAATCCTGGTTGGAAACTTGACGCCGGCGAAGTCGCGGTACGGGCCGTAGTTGGTCACGACCTTGATATCGCCGACAACGGGATGCCCGTAGCTGGACTCAACGCGCTCGATGGCATTTTGGTCGTTGGCGTAGGCGACGATCTTGCGCTTGCCTCGATCAGTGAATGAGACCACCGTCATCTCACGTCCATCCATCATCTTCTTAGTTACGGTCGCATTGTTCGCAAGCGCGGCGCGGACCACACCATGCGGTGAAATCGCCAGCTCGTGGGCCCGACCGTTGGCCTCGTGCGGCCGGGCCGGCGTGTTCTTGCCGGACTCGTTCCATGCCAGGTCACCGCTCACCAATGTGATGAATTGCTGATCGCCCTCAAGTGGCTGACCGCCGCCACCGCTGGGCGGTGTCTCACCCTGCGTCCGGACCATTTGTTCGCGCATCGCTCCCGCAGTGAAATCGTACACGCGCGTCAAACTTTTTACGTAATATCTCGGCCACGCCGCCATCGGACTTGTCGATTGGCCGACATGCCACATCTTACCATTGCCGGTGAACTGAAACGTTTTGGTCGTCGACACATCTAGCGCATCGGCAATTTGCTGGAGTGGCGAATCAGCCGCGGCCGCTCGAGATCCAGCAAGCAGCACCAGCGCGAACGCAATAACAAACCTGTTTAACATACCGTCGCCTCCCGTAATCTTAAGTTTATTAGAGAAATCAACTGCTGATTTGCCGGCGAGACTACCCGATGACCTTGCCCGGTGTCAATGTGCCTTAATAACAACTTGGCCGCCGCGCGATGCCATTGGCGCAGGAAGTTTAATCTTTGAAGCGCCCGATCCATACGGCAAATGCTGCGAGGAATTTGCCGACGTATTCGCGCGTCTTCTCGTCGGTGAGTTTGCCGTTGGCATCGAACAGCGGCGCCGCCGAAGGGATCTTGATCTCCGGTTGCGACATGACGTGAGTCTCAGTGAAGACAAACGACTGGCGCAGCGCGTGTTGCGCGCGGATCGTGCCGCCGAGTCCCGGCGAACAGCCCATCAGCGCCGCGGGCTTCCGGTTGAGCACAGACTTGCCGGTCGGCCGCGACGCCCAGTCGATGGCGTTTTTCAAAACCCCGGGGACGCCGTAGTTATATTCCGGCGTGACGATCAGCATGGCATCGGCACCGCCGATAAATGTTTTCAAATCCGCCACCGGCTCGGGATCACCCTGGGCGAACACATCGTCGTTATAAGGCGGAATATCGCCGAGCCGAGTGTAGATCGAAATTTCCATCCCGGCCGGCGCCAACTCGACCGCGGCCCGCAATAAACCTTTATTAAGCGAAGCCGCTCGCAAACTGCCAGGAATCCCAGCCACTCGAATAGCCATTCGAACCTCCCAGAGAAATTAAGTCGACAATTTATATAGAGTGCATGATCAGGCGAGGTCAAGCAGGCTTAATCCTTGAACGCTTGAATTTGCCGAATTGAAAACGGCCGGAGCGCTGGGAACGACTTGAACGATTGAAACCTGTTACTCTAATTAAGATAGCCGCTGCCGCCGCCTTCGGCTTCCGCCATCGCCAGGTTATGACGCACCGCATCAAGATGCGGATGAATATCCAGTGCCCGGCGAAAGCAGATCGCCGCTTCGCGAAACTGACTCACCGCCATATGGCAAAGCCCTTGACCTGACGCCGCGCCGAAGTGATTGGCATTGCGCGCTAAAGTCTCCTGGCAGTCGGCGATGGCACCTTTGAAATTTTTCCGCATATAACGCACCGTCGCCCGTTTGTTCCAACCCTCGGCAAACGCTGGCAGCAACCCGACTACCCGGCCGAATAATTCTTCCGCTTCTTCCAGCTGGCGATTCTGCATTGCGTCGACACCGGCGCGAAACAGCCGATCCGCTTCAGAGTTGCCGGAACGGCACCACGCAGCCCACAGCATCGCCTCCGCCGTCGCCGCCAATTCCGGATCGTCGCCTTTGAGCGCTTCGAGCGCCGTTAACTCATTGGTTGGATACATCGTGATCTCGAGTGATTAATTCTAAGCGGCGCACCGGTACGTGTGCTCGCGCTTTGCGCGCTGGCCGCCAAATTCCCATCCGATCTTTTCTTCAAAGATTTTTCGCCATCCAGCCCGCGGCCTTCTTGACCGCTGCGCCAAGCGCTTCGTCGTCCGATCGCTTGGCGCTCTTCAGCATATGAAACGAATGATCGCCGCCGGCGATGACGAAAAGTTCGACAGTTTTTCCGAGCTGTTGGCATAACGGCTTGAGCAGTTTCAAATCCGCCAGCGCGTCGCGCGAGCCTTGGAGAAAAAGCATCGGCAACTTGAGCTCGGCCAGATGCGCGCCGCGTTCAGAGCCAGGCTTGCCCACGGCGTGAAGCGGAAAGCCGAAGTAAATCAAGCCGCGCACCGAATCCAACGGTTCCTTCGCCGCGGCCAGCGATGTCATCCGTCCGCCCATGGATTTACCACCGGCAAACAACGGCAGGTCGCCGGCAACTTTTTTCGCCGTAGCCAGCGCCGCGCGCACGGTATCCGTCAGCGTCGACTCGGAATCGGGCCGCTTGGTGCGCTTTTCCATGTAGGGAAACTGATAACGCAAAGTTGCGATGCCCGCGTCAGTGAGCTTCGCCGCGGTGTCTTCCATGAAACGATGGCGCATGCCGGCGCCGGCGCCGTGGGCTAACACAAGCAACGCCGCAGCGCCCTGCGGCTTGATCAATAACCCCGACACCACGCCAGCCTTGGCGTTTACCGGGATCTGAATATCTTTTGCCGACAGAGGATTCATAGTCAATTCGTCTAGCAGTTAGACCTTCAAAACGCCAACCTGTTTGCGTTGCTCGTTCCACGCCGAGAGGAAATACCAAACAACCATCAACCCAATGACGCCCCATAGCGCTCCCGTCCAGCCAAACACAGTCGGTAAAAATATGCTGTCACCCAACTGGCGCAACCCATCGGTGTGTACCAAGACGAGCCGCATGGCTGACGCGCCGATGGCAAAAAAGAAAACCGCCAGCCAAAGTTTTACATGGCCTTCGCCGAAGCGCCAAATCGATCCCGCGCCGCAGCCTTCGGCGAGCACCATGCCGGCGCCGAAAATCGCGCCACCGACAAAACTGCCGAACCAAAACGAGGGGAATATCCACTCGCCGGCGTCTTTGAGATCGCCGGCTTTTAAAATCGCGAAGCCGATCATGCTCAGCGTCAGTGCCAGAGCGGCCGCCCGCGTGTGTTCGCTTTGGCCGCTCAAGAACGGTTCGCGAAAGGCATTGACGAAGCAGAAGCGCGAGCGTTGAAGGACAATGCCGAAAGCGACGCCGAAGTACAAAAACATCGCCAACCGGCCATAACCCCAGAGCTGGTAGAGAAGACCGAAGCCAATCACGAGCACGAACACAAGCACGCCGGCGCGCGGCTGAGCATTGAACGCCGCGGAACCCGGCGCCGCCCGTGGCGGCGCTTCGCAAGGCGAGATAAACGCTATCTGCCCCTTTTCAATCTGCCGCACTCTTTCCCGAATGATAAATCTCGTGGCGGCAAAACTGCCGGCCATAAGTCCGACCATCATCGCCAAACCGCTCGCCGACAGCGCCGACAGCGCGCTAAAAAAGCCGCCAATATTGCAGCCGAACGACAGCATCGCGCCCAAACCCATCATCAGCCCGCCGACGGCGCCTTTGACGATCTCCTTCGGCGGCGCCGAGCGAATCGCGAATTCACGGCTGAGCAAAGCAGCGCCGAGACCACCGACCAGCAAACCAATATTGAGCACCGATGCGGAAAACAGCAGCGGTGGCAAAAGGTCAGGCTGATCGATAACGCCGATCATTTTGAATAAGGAATCGCCCCAATGGCGCAGCCCATCCGAAGCCGTCCACGGCCGGTCGAAGGCAAAGAGAAAAACATTGAGCGCCGCGATCACCAACGCGGAAGGCAACACCGGCCAGGGGCGGCCAAAAACTTTGTCGTATTGATCGTGGAGAAAGGATTCCAGCGATGGTGAAACGGCAGTCATAACAGACGGCAGAAGCGCGCTTCGCGACCGACAGCCGAGTGGAGAAGATCGACGAGCAAAAAAACCATCGTCGATCCTCAACCGTCCATTCTCGACCATTGTAAGATGACCTAGGAAAACTTCACCTCGGCCGCGCCCTCGTAACTCTTCCCCAACGTATCGGCGAAGCTCACGGTCAATTTCCCCGGCCGCTCGACTTTCAGCGGAAAGGTAATACTCGGGTTCTGCGTGACCCCCTGGGTGAATTCCGTACGCATCACTTCCTTGCCGTTGAACGCCACCGTCATGGTATGGATGAAGTGATAGTTTTTCGGAATGATCTTGTTCGTTTTGTCGCGCTGCACAATCTCCATCGGATGAATCACCAACGTGCGCACGCGAATCACATCGCCTTGTTTGATCGACGACGGCAAGCGAATGCTCACTCTCCCTACTTCGGCCATGACTCAACTTTCATCGGCATTCAACATTTTGAACGGCTTGAAGGATTGGAACGTTTTGCACGAATCCATTTTTAGCTTTGTGCCGGCAAATCACAGCCGCTAATCGTCACCCGCACATGCTTGCTCGCTGAATAAAGTGTGCCGTCGCTCATTTCAGCGATGGCACGCACGTCTGTCGTCGTCGCTAGACGGATGGCGGTCGAAACGAACGCCCTGCCGGAATCCGGCGTGAACGAGAACTTCGCCAACATCGGCCGGCGGTTTTTGTCGGAAATGATATAGATGTTGTTCACCGCTACCGCACCGCTAACTGCAAGATTCGAATCCACGGTAATCGCCACGTTGCCGCCGTCCTCGGCGATCAACGGCAACTCCAGCTTGAGCTTATCTTCGGCGCGCTGAAAAGTTCGGTTGCCAAAGAGACGCTTGAGCGTGGCGTCGACCAACTCATCGGGCAACGGCATTCCAGCGCCGCTCGTCTGCGCCGTGTGCGCTCGGCGCAAACTCATTGAGCGTCACAACGATACCGGCAGCCGCGGCGGCGCGCAGAAAATCTCGTCTACCCAACGAACAACTCTGTTTCTCTCCCATAAGATTGCCATGAATCTAAACAATCCACTCCCATGGTTCAATACAACGAATAAGATTCAAGTTGACAGCGAATGCCAGTGCAGGTATCTACGAACCGATCCATTCAAGCCAGTTTTACCAGTAAGTTTCTGTGACGGGAGCGATCCTATGAAACAACTCAGTCGAAGACAATTTCTCAAAACTTCCGGGCTAGGAGTCGCCGCTTTCGGCGCTATGCAAGCACCGCTGTTCGGCCAGGCGCGACGCCGAGTCATCGTCATCGGCGGCGGCTGGGGCGGCGCAACGGCGGCAAAGTATCTGCGCTTGATCGATCCATCCATCGAAGTGACCTTGCTCGAACCGAACAAGGAATTCATTTCCTGTCCGTTCAGCAATCTGGTTCTCGCCGGCGTCGAGTCGCTCAAGAACTTGACCATGACCTACGACGGCCTGAGAAAACATGGCGTGAGAATTCGCCACGAAGCCGCCATGGCAATCGAACCCGACAAGAAGCGCGTGCGCGTCGGTAAAGACTCGCTCGAATATGACCGGTTGATCGTTTCCCCTGGTATCGATTTCCAATGGGAGCAAATCGAAGGCTTGGCGGCGGCGAAAGATACCGTGCTGCACGCCTGGAAAGCCGGGCCACAAACAGTGCAACTCGCCAAGCAAATCCAGTCAATGTCCGACGGCGGCGTGGTTGTCATGACCGCGCCACCAGTTGCTTACCGCTGCCCGCCCGGTCCCTATGAGCGCGCCTCGATGATCGGCTGGTATTTGAAGACCAGGAAACCGAAATCAAAGTTGATCGTCCTCGACGCCAACAAAGACATCGTTTCCAAGACCGCTTTGTTCAAAGCGGTCTTTAAAGACTACAGCGCGAATCTCGACTACCGCCCGGCGCAGAAGATCGAAAAGATCGACGTCGGCGCCAAGGAAGTCACCACCGACAGCGGCGACAAAGTGAAGTACGACGTCGTCAACGTCATCCCGCCGCAACGCGCCGGCGCCATCGCCGTAGACGCCGATCTGGTCGGCGGCGATAAACGTTGGTGCGAAGTCGACCATGTGACCTACGAGTCGGCGAAGCAGAAAAACATCCACGTCGTCGGCGACGCGACCATCGGCTTGCCTGTGCCCAAGTCGGGCAACGTCGCCAACGCGATGGGTAAAATTTGCGCCACGGCGGTCGTCAGTCGGCTCAACGGCAAGGAACCGCCGGTCATTGCGCCGGGCAACACTTGCTACAGCTGGGTCAGTGACAAGGAAGCCATAGCCGTGGTCAACTCTTATAAGATCGAAAATGGCAAGGTCGTGCAGATCGAACAAAAACTCACGCCTGGCAAAAGCGTCGCGGTCGCGGAAAACTCGCTATCCTGGCGTGCCAGTATTTGGAACGACATCTTGGCTTGATGAGGAGACGGCCATGGGCAAATCGTATTTGACGACACTCTTTATTTCATTGGTGATTATTAGCGCTACCGCCAATAGCGACGCCGGCCCGCTCGATACTCCCGGCGCGCCTAAGGCGCTAGTGTGCAGCGCCTGCCACGGTTTTAACGGCAACAGCCCAGGCAACGCCGTGCCGATCCTCGCGGGCATGGCGCCGAGCTATTTCAAGAAAGCGATCAACGACTACGCGTCGGGAAAACGGCCCTCGCCGGAAATGGAACCCTATGCAAAGTATGTTTTGCAATTTGGCCTGGACGAGATCGCCGATTATTTCGCCGTGCAACGCCGTCAACCGCCGGCAAAGGTCAAAGCCGATACGAAAGCGCTGAGCCGCGGCACTACGTTGGCTACCCAATGCACCGCTTGCCACGGCGCTCAAGGCGAGGGCGACGCGTTTCAGGCCGTTCCCAAGCTCCAGGGGCAGCCCGCGCTCTATCTCAAGACGCAAATGGCGCTGTTCGGCGGCGACAAACGCAAACTCGACGACGTCGCGCAGGAAACGATCAAGAAAACCATGTTCAAAGCGCTCAACCCCGCCGACTTCGACGAGCTCGCGGTTTATTATGCGACGCTAAAATAATCGTCGGGGCGACCGCGAACTTTCACGTTTGTGGAATTGCGGAGCGCGGTAATTCTCCCGGGCTGCTTAAAAAATTCACCGAGTCTACTTCTCTGGCGAGACCGCGCCGCGATTGGCACTGCGCTTCAGCTGATTTCTAAAGTTCAATCTGAGAGCACCACGATTCAGCGCTAGCTAGTTTGCCGCCCAATGAATGCGGTCATGGTGTCGATCACCCGCATCGTTTCCGGCTGGCTCGGCGACGGCACCATGCGGTGTTCCGGCAAGCCGGCGAACGTATGCACCTCGATCTTGCCGCCACGTTTGCGATAGGACGCGATGAAGCGCTCCTGCATTTCCAACGGATGGTTTGGGTCGTTCGCCTTGAGCAACATTAAGATTGGCGGCAATTCAACCTGCTTGTCGTGCTCGACGATCGTCTGCGGGCTACCTTCGGCCATCGCTTCTTCTGTCTTCCAGTACTCAATGTGCGCCTTGATGTGTTCTTCGCGGTTGAACTCTTTGGCGAAGTGGAAGCGATAGAGCGGGCATATCACCGGCCAGCCGGCGATCACGTAGGAGAGGCTGGCATCGACTTCAGGTTTGTTGGGCATCGGCAACACAGAGTAACTCGCGTGCCGCGGTCGCAACCCGTTGAGCACCACTTGATGACCGCCGCTGGAATTGCCGAACGCACCTACCTTCGTCGTTCCGTTGAACTCGGCGGCGTGCGCCTTGAGCCAGCGAACCGCCAAGTTCACGTCACAAATAGAAGCGGGATAGCCCGCTTCCGGCGGCTGGTGAAAATCGATAGCCGCCACCACGACCCCCTTGGCCCCCAGCGCTCGATCGATACCGGCATTGTTCATCCGATCGCCGTTGTGCCACGCGCCACCGTGGACGTCGACGATGGTCGGAAACGGCCCGGTTCCTTTGGGTTGATAAATGCGAGCGAGCCACGCCTTGCCTGCCTGCTGCTGATACTCGACATCGCGCTCGTCGACTTCGTATTCATTGTAATTAACCATGCCAGAATCTACCGCCGCCACCCCTTGCTCCGCAAGTCCCGCAAAGCCGCCATCGGAGACCGTTTTCATCAGGAACTCGTCCGCGATGAATTTGGTCATCATCCACGCACGATATTGTATGAAATCAATCAGCGAAATTGAGGAGCACGCCAAGTATTTCTTGACGGCATCGTGTGCTGCATCCGGCGTCGACGATGGGGCCAAAATAGCGCATTCCCGATGACATTCTCCTACTCAATTGCCGAACTTCATCGCCTTGGGGCGCGCCAGGAGTCGATTCACATAAGCTTCGAGCTTGGGCCGGTCCGGCGGAGCGCCGAAGATTCGCTTCCAGATGAACATGGAGCCGATCATGACGTCGGCAGCGGTGAACCAATCACCAAACAAATAGGGACCATCACCGAGCTCGCCTTCGACTACATTCTTGGCGGTCTCGAAATCGGTCCAGCCGCGTTGGGGCAAATACTGTAGTTTCAACAACGTGTCGCCCATAGCCGGCTCGAGTTGAGACGTCGAGTAGACCATTAACGACAGATAGCGACCCCGTTCCGGCGCACCAAATTTGGGAGCGAGGTTGGCTTCGGGAAACTTGTCGCCAAGATAGAGGCAAATCGCCGCGCCTTCAAAAATTCTAGAGTCGCCATCGACAAGGACGGGCAGCTTTCCCGCAGGATTGATCTTGAGGAACTCGGACGTCTTGTGCTCGCGTTTTGCTAAGTCGATGGGAACGATCTCGTATTCCGCACCGCACTCGTCAAGCATCCACCTGGCGATTACTGCCCGACTCCGAGGATTGTAGTAAAGCTTCATCACATCACCTCGCATTCAAGATAAACGTTCGTCACGCTCCTTCAGTCTGCAAAGCAAGCGGCCGCAAATCAACTGGCGCTGAAAACTTAATAGCGCCGGTATCCGGCAGCAATCGGACAGATATTGGACCTTCGATCATTAATCCGGCAGAGTTGCGCGGGCGAAATAACCCGTTGTTCAATCCCAGGAATCAATCGGGGCAGTTTGGTGGAGGATATCTATGTAATATCAGAGGAAATTTATACCATCCTTACGAAAATCACGAAAACCATTTTTAGGCATCCCAGTTGCTCTGCATCAAGTGGTCGGTGACACCGACGAAGTGACGATGGAAAAATTTTTAAGCTTAGTGAAACTCGTGATGACGGATGGGAGCACACTCGTGATGACCGGAGACTTAAATATTCTACAATTTTCTGCTATCGCATTGATCATTGTTTTTCTGATGGCCCGGATAGCAAAAAGGAAATATGATAGTTTTTGTAAATCTTCTATAGTGGAAAGCGCTCTTACGAATAATTTCGTTGCCAATCGGTTATTTGCAAGCCAACGTATCGCGGCGCAAAAGAACTGCCCGAACTGCGCCGAGCAATTACCGCTCTCAGCGCTTCTTTGTGAAGGCTGCGATTACAATTTTCTTTCTCGGATGGTGGGAAGCAAACATAAAATGCTGCCATCACCGGCATCCATGGACTCATGAGGTATCGAAGTCAAGTTTCGTGTCCGCAGGACTTTGACATTAGGCTAAGTGAGAGGACTGACCTGAGGAGTGAGTTCGCGTGCTCGACCGGACGACACTTGCAACAGCTAATCCCAATTGATCCTGGGAACGGTTCAGGTTCAAACTTCTAAAAACCAATTTCCTGCCTTCCCGGTAGCCAATTTCCGATAGATATAACTCACCGTCGCTATTCCTCTTCGTCGAGCTATCGCGATCATGTCGTCGCGATGATATAGAGCTACGGCGCAACCGTTAATATCTCTGCCGCAGCGCTTGATCGATCGCGGGAATCCATAATAAAAGTCTGTAAAACAAATAATCGGGACAACCGCGTCAAGACCCCATCTGAGGAGCTAGTGACGAACATGGATACGATGATAGATGACATCCGGGTCATGACCTCCGGCGCGTTTACCGCGGCTTATCTTGAACTTATTCCCCGGCTCGAACTACTGACGAATAAAAAACTCGTGACTGCGGCCACCTCCATCGGCACGGGCAAAACTTCCATACCGAACCGGCTGCGGCGCGGTGAAGTAGTAGACGTTGTCATTGTCGCGGACGGCGTGCTTGTTGGATTCATCAAGGACGGCCTGATCATCGCCGAAAGCTATACTCCGCTCGCCCGCTCAGCCATCGGAATGGCGGTGCGGGCAGGAGCTCCGAAGCCGGACTTGAGCACGGTCGACGCGCTGAAACGCACGCTTTTACAAGCGCAATCCATCGCGTACTCCGCCAGCGTAAGCGGCGACTATCTCACCACGGAACTTTATCAGCGCTTGGGAATAGCCGACCAGGTGATGAGTAAAAGCCGGCTGATCGGCGGCGGCGAACGAGTTGGCGCCGTAGTCGCGCGCGGAGAGGCGGAAATCGGCTTCCAGCAATTGAGCGAGCTACTGCCCGTGGCGGGCATAGATCATGTGACCCCGCTACCGCCTGAAGTACAGAAAGTCTCCGTGTTCTCGGCCGGCGTCGCCGTAAGTACCAGAGATGCCAACGCGGCTCACGCGCTGATCAGATTCCTCGCCTCGCCGGAAGCGGCCCGCGCTATCGCCAATAGTGGGTTGGAGCCCATAGGAAATCGCTGACGACGGAGACTAACGTCGTACTATTCGCGCCTTGGATCGTGAATATCCGCGCCGCCGCCCTGAAACCTGGATTCCAGCGTGCGTCGCAATGACGGAATAGAAACCGAGCGTTTCATTACGGTTATTCACGATCGGCGAAAAACGCGGCGCTGCTGCAGATTCCAAATTCGCTAGTTCCTTCTTCGATTCTTGATCCGCGATCTTCGATCTTGATCTTATCCGCGGCGACGCGACCTGGCGAGTTCGCCGCGAAGCTTGTATAAGAAAACTTGGACTTTTTTTCAGCTTCACAACCTCGATGACCGCAACTCAATCTGATCCTCTCTGGACGCGCGCTTTCGTGTTGCTCTGCATCGTGCAGTTTCTCGGTTACGCGCAACATTTCGTCTTACAGCCGACCATCCCGATCTACGTAACCCACCTGGGCGCGTCGCCGTTCGCCGTCGGATTGGTGATGGCTTCCTTTGCCGCCACCAGCATGCTGCTTCGGCCGCTGGTCGGCTACTGGTCCGACCGCTGGAGCGAGGCCGGGGTGATGATCTCCGGACTGTTAATTCAAGCCGCCAGCGTACTCCTCTGCTTCGTGCCCGTCGTCGGCACCATGATGTTAGCCAACAGTTGCCGCGGTGTCGGTTGGGCCAGCGTCAACTCCGGCGGCTACGCGTTACTCGCGCAATCCGCCCCCGCGGCGCGCCGCGGCGAGGCTTCGGGTTACTACAGCGGAGCGCAAGGCAGCGCGACGATTATCCTGCCCGCGCTCGCGCTCTGGTTGATCGACGCGCCGTTCGGCGGCTTTCACGTCGTGTTCGCAGCATCGATGACGATCGCGATCATCGGCGCTGGTATGGGCATGCTGCTCAAGGGTCGTAATACCAGTGGCGAACGGATACGCCACCGTGCCGCAGCCGGTCCTTGGTGGCGCGAGATTTTCGCCCTACCGGAAAAAGACATTCTATTGGCGTCGGGTTTGCTCTTCGGTCTTCATATTTCGCTCCCTGCCGTCGCCGGTTTTCTCGTCCTCTACGCGCGCCAGATCGGCATTGAAAACTTCGGCTGGTACTACGTCATCAGCGGCGCCACCAGTCTAATTACGCGTCCGGTCCTCGGTTGGGCGTCAGACAAAATCGGCCGTGGCTCGGCGATCGCTGTCGGATTTTTGCTTGAAGCGCTGGCGCTTTGCGTCGTGGTCAATGCCTCAACGCTAGCGGGCATGATCGTTTCCGGTGTGCTTTACATGACAGGCTCCGCCATCGGTACCGCAGCTACGTTAGCGCTCGCCCTGGAGCACGCCAATCCCGAACGACGCGGCCAAGTGATCGCGACCTATTCGATGGCTTATCCGCTCAGCGCGGGCGTCGGCTCGCTGCTCGCCGGCGGTGCCATTCAGCTCGCCGGATATTTCTGGATGTTTCTCTTCGCCGCGGCGCTCAACATCCCCGGTTTGATCGTCACGTGCAAAAACTGGTCGAGCCTCAAGTGACGAGCCTTAGATTTCTATGATGGTCCATCGTCAATCGCGCGCGGCCAAAATGAAACGCGAGACGTTGAATTATCATGTTCGTGATCGCGATCGAATCGGCAACGAGCACGAACACAAATTACGATGACAAATTCCGGCACCATCTGGACGAAAACTTTCATATTGCTCTGCGCCGCGCAGTTGCTCGGCTACGCCCAGCATTTCATGCTCGCGCCGGTGCTGCCGCTTTATTTGACTCAGCTCGGCGCCTCGCCATCGGTCGTCGGCATCGTGCTCGCCTGCTTCGCCGTCACCAGTGTCATCGTTCGACCCGTGGTAGGTCACTGGGCCGACCGCTGGAGCGAAGCCGGCGTCATGATCGTCGGCATGCTCTTTCAGGCGGCGAGTATTTTTCTCTGCTTCATACCGTTCATCCCGGCCACGGCGCTGGCCAACGGTCTGCGCGGCATCGGCTGGGCCGGTTTGAATACCGGCGGCTATTCGTTGCTCGCGTTAATCGCCCCGGAATCCAAACGCGGCGCAGCTTCTGGACTCTACAGCGGCGTGCAGAGCTCAGCACAGATTTTCTTTCCGCCGATCGCGCTTTGGCTGCTTTACGCTTCTTTCGGCGGCTACGGAATCGTTTTTATTGTCACCGCGCTTTTCTCAGTAACCGCGGCGGTCACCGGCTTCATGATGTCCGGTTCGCTGACGCGCACCCCGTCAACAACCAGCGGGCAATGACACTCAATGGTGGCGCGAGATTTTTCGCTTCGTCGAACCGGAAATATTGCTGCCATCGATCTTGCTGTTTTGGCTCAATGTCTCGTTACCTGCGCTCACCAACTTCATCATTCTTTATGCGCGCGAGTTGGGGATCGGCAATTTTGCGCCCTACTTCGTCGTCATCGGCGCCACCAGCATGCTTGGCCGCCCGCTACTCGGTCGCTTGTCGGATAAAATCGGCCACGCACGCTCCATCGTCGCTGGATTTTTTTTCCAAGTCGTCGCGTTGCTCCTGCTCACGTTAGTCTCGAATCTCTTCAGCGTTATACTCTGTGGCGCGCTCTACATGCTCGGCAACGCCATCGGCAGCTCGACGACCTTGGCGCTCGCCGTCGAACGCGCCGATCCCCAACGGCGCGGCAAGCAAATGGCGACTTTCTCCGTAGCCTACCCGTTAAGCTACGGCCTCGGCTCACTCCTCACCGGTGCCGCCATCGATGTCGCCGGCTACGCCGGCATGTTTCTCCTCCTCGCCGTCGTCCAAGCCGCCGGCCTAGTCTTCGCCCAAGCCAACGCGCCAAAAGTACAATCGACAACGAACTGACAGTTTCCCGATCACCGATCGCGTCATTTCGCGAAAGGCTATATAAAAGCTCCACGCGCGATCCTCGATCTTCCATCCTCGCTTTTCCAATACTCAGTCTAACCCATCCGCGGCTAACCCATGAGTTTCTCGCGCCAGCGTGCTAGACAACAACGATGTCCGCTGCACCGGCCGCCGACTCCCTCTGGACTCGCGCTTTCGCGCTACTCTGTTTGGCTGAATTCCTCGGCTACGCGCAGCACTTCGCTTTGCAGCCGGCTCTGCCGCTCTACATTACACATCTCGGCGGTTCGCCGTTCATCGTTGGCCTCGTGATCGCGGGCTTCGGTGTCGCCAGCGTCATCTCGCGGCCGATCATCGGCTATTGGGCCGATCGCTGGAGTGAAAGCGGTGTGATGATTTTGGGCATGATCACGCAGGCCGCAACTATTTTATTGTGCTTCATTCCATTCAATATTGCGGTCTTGATCTCCAATACCTTGCGCGGCGTCGGCTGGTCCGGCATGACTGCCGGCGGTTACACTCTGCTTGCTACCGCGGCGCCGCCTGACCGGCGCGGCGAAGCTTCCGGCTATTTCGGCGGCGTGCAATCTACCGCGACTATTTTATTTCCGGCGGTGGCATTATGGATTATCGATGCGCCGTTGGGCGGATTTCACGCCGTATTTTTTCTGGCGATGGCGCTAGTCCTGGGCGGCGCAGTCGCGGCGGGCGCATTACGGCGCGCCGCGCCCAAACGAAATCGCAGCACCGCCGTTGATGCCTCGGAACCCTGGTGGCGCGAAATTATGAATGTCGTGGATCGCAATATTTTTTCCGCCGCGTTACTATTGTTCACGCTCAATTTGTCGTTACCCTGCTATTCCAGTTTCGTCGTGCTCTACGCCCGCGAGCTCGGCGTCAGCCACTTCGCCTGGTACTACGTCGCCGTCGGCGCGACCAGCGCGCTGGGACGGCCGCTGCTGGGACGCCTTTCAGACAAACTGGGCGCGCGCCGCTCGTTGATCATCGCGTTTAGTTTAGAAACCTTCGCCCTATTGATCATGCCTCTGGCCAGCAATCTTTTCGGCCTGATCCTGAGCGGCGCGCTGTGGTTTATCGGCGCGGCAGTTGGCGGCACGCGCATTCTCGCGTTGGCCATGGAGCAGGCGCCGGTCGAACGGCGCGGCCGCGCCATGGCCAGTTTTTCAGTCGCGTTTCCACTCAGCAACGGCATCGGCGCGTTGATAAACGGCCTCATCGTCGACCTAGCGGGATACGCCTGGATGTACGTCGCAGCAGCTTTGCTATGCAGTATGGGGCTAATCGTGACCCGGTGTTATTGGGCGAAGCTACAATGAGTTTCGATCCGACTTGTTGAGGTCATAGCAGATGCGCTAAGCATGAACTTGCCCAAGCAATCGAATCGGAACTAAAGGAGGCTTCGACGATGAAGACTCGTTTATTTGGACTTGTACTGTTCATCTCGCTCGCTGCCGCGATCACATCGGCACTACCGGCGCAGGCAAAAAGTTACATTGCGTACATCTCCGACTCAACCAATTCTTCGGTGATCTACTGGATCGCCAAGGAGGCGGGCATCTTCAAGAAGCACGGACTTGATCTCGACACGATCTATATCAACGGCAGCGTGCGCGGTATTCAGAGCCTGATCGCCGGCGATCTCAGCTACAGCGGCGCAGTCGGAACGGCGGTCATCAATGCCAATCTCGCCGGCGGCGACATCGCGATTATTCAAAGTCAGATGAACACCCTGCCCTACTTCATCATCGGCAATGCGAACATCAAGTCACCGGATGCGCTCAAGGGAAAGTCCGCGGCGGTGCATATCCCGGGCACCTCGGCGGATTTCGCCATGCGCCTGGCGCTCTCGAAAGTCGGCATCAACTACAAAGACATCAAAGCGATTACCGTGGGCGGCGCGCCGGCCAGGCTCGCCGCCGTCACGCAGGGTCAGGCGGATTTCACCGTGGTCACCGACGGCGAAAAACTCCAAGGCGAAAAAATGGGTCTGAAAGTGGTCATCGACATGGCGAGACTGAACGTCCCGTTTCAGTTTAACTGCAGCGTCACCACGCGCAGAAAAATCCGCGAGAATCCCGACGAAGTACGCCGTGTGGTCTGGACCATGGCGGAGTCGATTCATTTTTTTAAAACCCGCAAAGAGGAATCGGTCAAGATCATGCAAAAGTATACCCGCGGCTTACCGCGCGAAATACTGGAGGGCGCACATACGGCCAACTCCGCGCTGCTCGTCGAAGACACCTATCCGACCTTGGAGGGCTTGAAGCAAACGCTGGACGTGCAAGCCTTGACCGACCCGCGTGCCACGAAATTCAAAGCCGAGGATTTCGTCGATCTGCGCTTCGTCGACGACATGAAAAAAAGCGGCTTCGTCGATAAACTTTACGGCCGCAAGTAAAACGTTGAGCGAGACGCACAACTCGCCGCGCGCGTTTCGCTAACACGTTAAACTGTCGCGTATGATAATCCCGCACTCTGCCATTGCCGATGTCGCCGCTGTCAGTGAACATTATGACGACCTCGACGATCTCTATCGCAGCATTTGGGGCTCGAACCTTCATCACGGATATTGGATTACCGGAAAAGAATCCGTTGAGGAAGCTGTCATCAACCTGACTCACCTGGTTGGCCGCTTGGCGTCGATCCGCCCCGGCGATCAAGTATGCGACATCGGCTCTGGCTATGGTGCCGCGGCGCTCACTTTGAATCATGCCTATGGCGTGGCGGTCACGGGGATGACGATTTCGCCAAAACAGTTCCGCCAAGCTCAAATCGCCGCCGCGGGAAATAACAGCGTGAACTTTTTGCTTTGCGATGCCCTACAAAACGATCTCGTGCCGGGCACCTACGATGCTGTCATTGCGGTCGAGAGCTCAGAACATTTCATGGATAAGCCGAAATTGGTCAGCGAAGCGTACCGTCTCCTGCGGCCGGGCGGACGTTGCGTCATCGCCGCCTGGCTCACCCGGGAGCGTCCCGGTAGCTGGGAATGGACGCACCTTCTTGAACCGATCTGCGCCGAGGGCCGTATACCGAGCCTGGCCTCCGTCGCGGAATTCCAAACGATGCTCGAAACCGCTGGCTTTTGCGAGACAAGGTTTATCGATTTAACTCAGTCGGTAAAAAAAACCTGGACGATTTGCGCACTTCGTCTCGTCAAGCGATTTTTCGCCGATTCCGCTCTGCGGCGACGCCTGCTCGATCCCGGCTTCACCAACCGCGACTTCGCCAAAACTATTTTCCGTATCCGGTTGGCCTATGAAACGGGAGCCATGCGCTACGGATTGCTCACAGCGCAAAAGTAACCCTTTTGAACAACCCTTCCCAAGTTGGATATTTCCTGCGCCTTAAGATAAGAACAGGTCGAATCTAGACCGTCCAATCGCTTAGATGGCGGAGCAGCACCTTCATGAAGTTCGGCATTTTTGTTTTCGGCGACAATCACCCCGAGCTGGGCCGCTCGAACCAGAAATATTACGAAGAAGTACTCACTATGGCCGAGTGGGCAGAAGAACTGGGCTTCGATTCCTTCTGGCTTGGCGAGCATCATCTCTACTGGTATGGCACCTGCGTGTCGCCGCCGATGATCATCGCCGCGCTCGGTCAACGGACCAAGCGAATTCGTTTAGGGCCCGCGGTGGCCGTGCCGTCATTTCACAATCCGCTCATTGTCGCCGAGGAATATGCCCTGGCTGACAACCTGTGTAACGGCCGCTTGGAGTTCGCCCTCGGCAGCGGCTTCTCGCCGGTGGAGTTCGAGCAATTTGGCATGACGATGGACGAAGCCAAGGAAAAATTTTGGGAAGCCACCGACATCATCTTCAAAGCCTGGTCGCAGGACAAATTTTCGCACCGCGGCAAGCACTATCAATTCGAAAATATCTCGCTCTACATGCAGCCGTTACAAAAACCGCTGCCGACTTGGCTCGCCGCGTCGAGCGACGACACATTAGTCAAGGCCGGCCAGATGGGTTTATCCATGATGGGCATCCCGTTTGCGCGCTCGAATAACCTTGCCGACGTGAAAACCAAAAACGATCTTTACCTCGACAGCTATCGAAAGGCCGGCCACAAAGCGGCGGCGGAAATCATGGTCGCGATGCACGTCTACTTACATCAAAACGAACAAGCGGCCGTCGACAGTGCGCGGCCCTATTTCGAACGCAACATCTCGTTTCACAAAACCCATCGTCGTCCCGGCTCGAAGATTCCCCAACTCGATAACATCAAGCAGGAGCGACTCGCGCTGTTCACCCATCCAGAAGACGCCGTGGGGATTTTAAAGGCCTACGAAAAGATCGGCGTCACCCACGTCATCGGCATAGTCAATTTTGGCGGCGTGCCGATGGCAGGCGTGCGCCGAACGCTGGAGCTGATGTCGAAGGATGTGTTTCCCAAGTTTCGCTAAATGAATTTACCGAATCGAAACCTCATGGCTGCTTTGAAAAAAAGCCTTGGCAATCTATTTCTGGCAGCCGTTTATCTATGTCTGCCACACATGACGGCAGCCGCTGCCGAGCCGACACCGGTCGGCCTTTGGAAAACCATCGACGATACTACTAGCCAGCCCAAAGGCTTGGTACGGATCAGCGAGCGAAACGGTCAGTTCGAAGGCAAGATCGAAAAAATCTTCCCCAAACCCGGCGATGATCCCGCGCCCAAGTGTGACAAGTGCGACGGCACTCGTCACAATCAACCGGTGCTCGGCATGACGATTCTGTGGAATCTGACAAAGCAAGGGAGCGAATACCAAGGCGGCGAGATACTCGATCCCGAAAACGGCAAGACATATCAGGCCAAGATGAAATTCATCGACGGCGGCAAGAAGCTCGAGGTCCGTGGCTTCATCGGATTCTCGCTGTTTGGCCGCAGCCAAGTTTGGCTGCGTGAAGAGTAGCCGCGCCCAAGCCCGACGAAACGACTAACCAGTGCTGGAAGTGAAAACCACGCCATGACCGAAGTTACTTTTGTCGACACGACGATTCGCGATGGCCAGCAAAGTCTGTGGGCTTACAACATGCGCACGGGCATGATCGCGCCCGTAGCGGAATTACTCGACGAAGCCGGCTTCGAAGCGATCGAGCTCGGCGGCCCGGTGGAGTTGCCGAAGTGCATTAAAGAATTGCGTGAAGATCCCTGGGAGCGCTACCGCCTGATTGTGCCGAAGTTTAAGAAAACGCCGCTGCGACTTATCCACGGCACGCGCAGTGGTTTCGCGATTTATCCCGACGCGCTGCATCAACTCTACGATACCTGCATGGCGCGAGCAGGGGTCAGCGAAGTGCGCATTTCCGACTCCTGGAACGATCCAAACGATTGGGCCTGGCGCGTTCAACAAGCCAAGAACGCCGGCCTCAAGCCGATTATCAATCTGATCTACACCGTTTCGCCGCGCCACACCGACGAACACTTTGCCGAGAAAACTAAGCGAGCGATCGCGCTCGGCGTTTACCGGGTCATTTTAAAAGATCCGGGAGGCATCTTAACTCCCGAACGAACCAAGACGCTCGCGCCTGCAGTACTCAAAGCTGCGGGCAACACCACGGTGGAATTGCATACGCACTGCACCACCGGGCTCGGCACGCTTTGTTGTCTGGAAGCGATCAAAGCCGGGATGACGCATATCAACACGGCAATCCCGCCGCTCGCCGACGGTTCGTCGAATCCGTCTATTTTCAATGTCGCCATGAACGCGCGCGCCTTGGGCTATCAGACGAGAGTCCATGAAGAGCCTCTGCGCCAAGCAGCAAAGTTTCTCACCGCCTGTGCTATCCAAGAAAACCTGCCCATCGGCAAGACGCCGGAATACGATTACGCGCAATACGTGCATCAAATCCCCGGCGGCATGATTTCCAACCTGCGCTATCAACTCGGCCGGGTCGGTATGGAACATAAAATCGATCAGACTTTGGAAGAAGCGGCCCAGGTGCGCGCCGACTTTGGCTACCCGATCATGGTGACGCCGTTGTCGCAATTCGTCGGCAGCCAGGCGGCGATCAACGTCATCGTCGGCGAACGCTATAAGCAGGTCACCGATCAGACCATCGAATACGCCATGGGCATCTGGGGCAAAGAAGGCGCCGAGTACATGGACGCCAACGTGAAAGCGACAATTCTCAACCGCCCGCGCGCTAAAGAGATCGCCGAGCGGCCCCACCCGACCGATACGCTCCCAGAGCTGCGCAAAAAATACGGCGGCGACGGCGCCAGTGACGAAGAAATACTGCTGCGCTTTTTTTCCAGCAAAGAAGAGGTCGACAAAATGCACGCCGCCGGGCCGGCGCGTACTTTTCAAACCAATGGTAATCCGCTTTTGAACTTAGTCGCCGAACTGAGCAAGCAAACCGAGCGTAACCGTGTGTTCATTCAGCGGCCGAACTTCTCGCTACGGCTGGAGCGACGGCGCGCGGAATAGATTTCAGCTTGAGCCTATCACACCGCGCAGCCGATCATCTTCAGCGCACCTCGTCGTACCGAGCGAACACAGAGGCAAAGAATCACCAAGAAGACAACCGGAACTAGTGGCGGCAAATGGTGTGCCGACACCAACGCCAGAAGTGGATAAATGCCCGTGCGATCACAGCAAGATTAACCGCGCTGGCACATGGTCACCAAAGTCTTAAAGGCAAAAGCTGTCGGCACGATCAGAACCGCGAGATCATGCGGGTTAAAATGCGGCGTGATCAGGACGCCCGCGACAAAATTTCCGATCCACTGCACGTCGGCGATCTTCGAATCGTCGCCAAGTTTTGCGTTGAGCAGACATAACCCCGCGACCACAGGCACAGTTAAAGCAATCCATAATGGAGCCGCCCAGGAATACGGTACCAGATACTGCGCCAATGCCCGTAGATTTTGCATCGATTCCGGATAACTGCCGTAACCATGTTCCTTCGTCATGTAAGTATTCAATAACTTTATGTACTCCAGGATGGCCGGCAAGCCGACGAGCAGGACCGAAAAAACCGCCAGCGCAGCCGCCGTTATCGAAGCGATCACCAGGGCGCGCCACCAGCGTCGACTTATGAGTATGATGAATGGAATAAGTTGCAATTGGGGCTTAATAAAAAGTAAGCCCGCCGACAGCCCGGCACCGATTTGGCGATGGTTTTGACTGGACGCGAAAAGCTTGCAAGCAACGTTAAGACGATCAACGAGGTCTGGCCTTGGAGGAGCACGCTATGCACGCCGAAATTGCACAGCCCACTCAATATTAACCAGGTTGATTGTTGGCGCGTTAGTTGGAGCCTTGCGATGAGTAATCTTAAGGAAAAACCCAACAGCATTAAGTTAATAACCGTGATCCCTAGAAACGCTGCTGGAAACGGCAACCAACCGAGAGGCATATACACAACGGCGGTAAAGGGAGGATAGGTAAAAGGTAAGATCGAGTCGCCTATTCGAGGGTCGATTATTTTTTGGATCGCCAGCTGACTCGCGTCATCATAAAGCGCCGAAGGCGACTGCCAAATTAATTTGGCGGCGGCATAAAAACAAGGAAAGTCGGATCTGCAATCGTCACACGGTGGGTAGCCGTACTGAAAGGTGCTGTACCAGTGTCTGACCGTCAGCGCCGTCATTGCCAGAACCAGGCCAATCGCGACTGCCATTAACCGATTGTTCCAACGCTGTACTCGCTCCATGCTCGCGGATTCCATAGCTCATCGCTCGTCTTGGGCGTAGTATATCCGAATCCGTTCACTGCGTCGCGGGGAAAGAGCAATCTTGTTAGCGAATAGATATTTCCCGCCATTGAGCTAAGAATAAGCGGCAAATTTCCGAAGGCCATCTTATGGCACGTGTACCGCTATTAGAGGAAACCGAACATCCCGAACTCGCCGACTCCATCGCCAAGATCAAAGGCGCGCGCGGCGGTCGGCTGATTAACATCTATCGGCTGATGTTGCACAGCCCGGCGCTGGCCATGCTTGGTTCGATCTGAATCAAGCCGTGCGCTACGGCACTGAGATCGACGGCCAAAGTCGCGAGATCGCGGTTATCCGTGTAGCGATTCTTAACAACGTGGAGTATGTCCAGCAAGCGCACGGACCAGCGTATGCGTTGAAGGAAGGGCTCACACCGGAACAAGTCTCAGCGATCGCGATTGGCAGCCGCGAAATTATTTAGTGCGCCGCAGCGCGCTCTGCTTGCCTACACGGATGCCATGACGCGCGAGATCGACGTCTCAGACGCCGTTTTTGACGAAGTAAGAAAACATTTCAGCCAACGCCAAACCGTCGAGCTATCCATGCTCGTCGGAGCCTACAATATGCTGACGAGATTTTTGAAAGCGTTGAAAGTCGACCCCGAACCAGCGGCAGGTTAGATCTCTTCGGCCCACCCTTATGAATCCCCCACTAGCTCTTACTCCCCATCAATCCCCGGTTCCATTTGCGGGAGAAGGCGAGGGTGCGTCCGTCCCGATCATGACATCCACACCTAAGCGTAAATTCGTCGTTGAAAACGACACCTTTCTGCGTTTGATCCAAGTGGTGCTCGACCCGTCGGCGCCGGACGAGCGCATCGAAGCCTTTGCTCATTTTTGCCTGCACGATCTGCCGGACTTCCGCGGATGGTGTGAACGCCTGCGCAACCAAGCGCAAAATCTGTTTCCAGCCGACGTCCGCCTGGTCGACAATCAAGCTGAATTGCTGGCGGACCTTCCCGGCGCAACTGTCGCCGTGGTTGAAGAACTAACCTTGGGCGCCAAAGAAATCGCCGCCGCGGGAAACCCGCTGAAATTCGTGCAGAAATATGGTTTCACCACGCGCAACATCGATCACGATGCATGCGAACGCGCTGGCGCAAAACTTCTCACCATTCGACGCAGGGCGAATATCTCTACGGCGGAACAAGGCCTCATGCTCATGCTCGCGCTGGCTCGCCAAGTGACGCAAAACGCCAATCTCATCAGCCTCGATCAGCTCAAAGCCGCAGGTTACAAGCCGACAACTTATAACCGCGCGCACACGCCCAATGGCAACTGGGCACGGATCCCCAACATGGTCACGCTTTATCAGAGACAATTAGGAATTGTCGGCTTGGGTGAGATCGGCAGAGAGTTGGCGCAGCGTGCAGTCGCGCTGGATATGCCTATCGTTTATACGCAGCGCACGCGCTTGCCGGCTGAAGTTGAACGGCAGTATCAGGCAACTTATGTGAAACTGGATGAATTGCTCGGAAGCTCGGACTTTATCAGCCTGCATCTGCCGCGCAATTCGGCAACGGTTAACTTCATCCGTGAACGTGAACTCTCGGCTATCAAACCGGGAGCATTTTTTATCAACGTCTCGCAACCCAATCTGGTCGAGCGCAACGCTTTGCGTCGCGCGCTGGAGTCCGGCCGCCTTGGCGGTTACGGCTTGGATACTTTTTATGAAGAGCCCGGTAACGCCGATGATCCGTTGATCGAATTTCCCAACGTTATCGTCACGCCGCACCTGGGTGGCTCACCGCGCTGGAACTCGCTGGACGACATCGAAGAAGTTCTTGTTAATCTCGGGAAGAAGTTGGTGTCCTGAAAATCTTGCACTGCGAATCTACACGCCGCGCTCGCCCACTCGCCACCGCGACTGTTGAGGCGGGGCCCCAGAGCATTCGAATGAGCCCGCTCCACCGTTTTAACGCTAGTGCCGATGAGCAAAGGCATTTATAATAACTCCCGGTGGCATAAGATGAATGGCAGCGAGTCCGCGGTTGTGATTATTCCTACGTACAACGAACGGGATAATCTTTCCGAATTGACCCGGCGGCTTTTGAACCTCGGGCTCGATCTAGACATATTGTTTGTCGACGATGGTTCACCTGACGGCACGGGAGAGCTCGCCGATGATTTGGCGACACAATTCACCCATGTCTCAGTGATACATCGCGCCGGAAAGCTCGGCTACGGCAGCGCCGTGATCGAGGGTTTTCGTAGTGCCATTAAGAAAGACTATGCCTGGATTCTGCAAATGGATGCGGACCTCTCTCATGATCCTGCGTCAATCCCTGACATGCTCAAGGCGGCCGCAGACAGTGATTTGGTTCTCGGATCACGCTATATCGGTGGAGTGAGGGTTATCGATTGGGAGGTTCTGCGCGTTCTTTTAAGCTGTTTTGCCAACCGCTACGCTCAAACGATTACCGGTTTACCACTGCACGACGTGACCACGGGCTTTCGTTGCTATCGGGCGAGCGTTTTGCGCTCCTTTGACTTCACTCAAGTGAAAACGAACGGTTATGGATTCCTAATCGAAATGGCTTACAGGCTGTGGAAAATCGGCGGACGGCTCTCGGAAGTCCCGATAATATTCTACGGCCGCCAGCAAGGAAAATCGAAGATTTCCAAAGGAATGATCTTCGAGGCTATCTTTCTGGTTTGGCGCCTACGATTATCGAGTATTTTCGTGCGCAAGGAACAAGACCGTCCGATCGCGAACCGGTAAAATTCTGAAAGCGCCGGAATTCTTCCAGCGTCAACTCATTCCGCGAGGGTTAGCAGGCTCAACTTTGGGTCTCGATGTACAGGTAGCGATCGTCAACCTCGGCTGCTGGCCAACGTTAGGGAGTCTTCTCGGTTGATTCAGCTTGGGGTTGACGTTCCGCGCGCATTTCTTGCATCGCTCTGAGCAGCACCTCATGCGCCACAGTGGGCGACTTACTTGCGGATGGAAACTTCCCGACGAATCGATACGTATACTCAAGATACGACTGATCGTCGACGGGCACACACCAGCGCACGACGGTTTCTGCGCCCGGTGACACCGCTTGGGACAGGATGAGATTGGGCAGGATAAAATAACTAAGCCGTGCCGTCGGATCGGCGGCCAATCCGATCGCCTGCCAATAGTTATTGTTATGGAACACTTTCGTGACCGCGCGAATTTCCGCCGGCAGCGAAAAGACTTCGTATGACGCCAGCGGCGGTGGATCGCCGGGCGCCATGTAGGTAAAAATGACGCCGCCGTTTTCGACGCATGGATACGCCGCTTGCCCGACGTTCCAGCGCCGCTCTTTTTCCGGCAGCCAGTCGCCGCGCAACACAACTTTACCGCAGTTGTCAAAAAGCCAGCCGTGATACATGCAGCGCAGCCCGTCCTCCTCGACCCGGCCGTATATCATATCGACACCCTGATGCGCGCAATAGCGTCCGATCAAAGCCGGCTTGCCCGCGCCGTCGCGGAACAAAATCAACTCCTCGCCGAATAATTGTACCGCCAGCGGCTTATCGGCCGTCAATTCCTCCGACAAAGCTGCCGGCTGCCAATAGCGCCGCATCAATTCACCACACGGAGTGCCTGCGCTGGTTTGCGTTAATAGATCGTTTTCTTCTTGGATGATCATCGTAAGTTTCTCAAACTAAATGCAGATTATTACTCATCACGAAAGACTCGAAGAGCACGAACTTTCGTTTTCGCAGTGAACATGTTCCCTACTACAGCTTCCTCAAAAATGTTCTACCGATCATAATCTCGATCCCGCCGGGATGGCAACTATTTTACTGTAATCACGAATCGGATTGACAGTAAAATCGACCCGGCGATATATTCCGCGCAACCCTTATTATGCCTTAGGAGAAACAATGGCTAAGCCGAGCTTGCTGATCGTTCTCGTCGTTCTAGTGCTCTCGGTCGTCAAACCGCTCGGCGCCCAAGAACGCATGCGCATCGCCTGGGCGGGCAGCACCCCGTCGAACACGCCGATTTGGGTCGCCGACCAAAAAGGATTTTTCAAGAAGAATGGCCTCAACGCCGAAGTCATCAGCATCAGCGCCAGCACCATCGTCATCCAAGCGCTGCTCACCGGCGAAGTCGATTTCATCATCGCGCCGTCGGCCACGCTGGTAACTTCGAAGCTGGCAGGCGCGGACACGGTCATGGTGTCGACCAACTTGCCGCTGTTCATCGATCACATTGTGTCGTTGGGCAACATTACGACCATCGAGCAGCTCAACGGCAAGATCGGCGGCGTCAATCGTTTGGGCACAACCTCCGACATGACGCTCCGGCTGGCGCTCCGCCGTCTCGGTGTCGATCCAGAAAAAGAAACAAAGATTATCGCAACGGGCGAGAACCCACAGCGCCTCGCCGCGCTCGCCAACAACATCACGCAGTTTACGTTACTCGGTGAACCGCTCGTCAGAGAAGCCGAGAAGCTTGGCTTTCGCGACCTCTTCGATATCGGCACGTTGAAAATCCAGTATCATGTCAATGCCGTGGTCACGCGCGAGAAGACCGTCAAGGAACGCCGGCCGCTAGTGCAGAAAGTCGTGCGCGCTTTCACCGAAGCGCTGCACTATATCAAGACCAACAAGGAAGACACCAAATCGCTCATCGGCAAAAATCTAAAAACCAAAGATCCCGAAGGACTGGAACGCGCCTACCGCGCCTACAACAGCGCGTTTCCCGAAGTGCCCTATCCGAACACCGAAGGTGTGAAAACATTGCTCGACGACATGGCGCCGCGCGACAAGAAAGCCGCGGCTGCCGACGCGAAAAGTTTTGTCGACATGAGTCTAGTGCAGGAACTCGAAGCGTCGGGGTTCATCAAGCAGCTCTACAAAAAATAAGACGACAGGTGGTCGCAGCTACTAATTCAATTTTTTTGCGCTCTTTGCGGCTAATTCTCCGAATCCGAACCCTCTTTCTCAGTGATCTTTGTACCTTCTGTAGTTGCGCCCTCCGAATCCGACTCTTAATTTAAGCCGTAAAACACCCGCGGGTTGTCCTCGACGATTTTCCTATGCTGTCCAGCCGAGATGCCGCCGTCGTCCTTCAGCGTCGTAAGCGCGTCCAGCTCCGTCGAAGAGTCGGCATGGCCGTAGTCGGTGCCGATCATCAAGGTATTTTCCCCCATGCAGTTTTTGATCAGGTACGGGACGTCGTCGCCGATCTGGCAGGTGACGAAGATGCCGCTACGTTCGAGCAAATCGTTCGGCAACTTGCTGTTGACCGTGTCTAGGCGACGGCGCAGCTCGTAGATCACCCACGGCACCCACGATGCCGCAGTCTCGATGAAGCCGAAGCGCAGCTTGGGGAACCTTTTAGGAATGCCACAATTCAAAATTCGGAACATCGCACCGACATTGAAAATCCGGTATTGATTGAAAAAATCTCGACTACCGTCGGGGTTGACCATCATATCCACCGCCGCGGCGCTACCGTTGGCTTGGTGCAAGCCGATGCAGAAATTTAGCTTCTCGGCTTCCTCGTATATTGGAAAGAAGTAGGGATCGCTGATCTGCCGTGCCCCTTCGAGCGGGCGCATGAACACACCGCAACCGCCGTTCTCCTTGGCAAATTTCAATTGATCGATGGCATCCGGCATACTGAGCAACGGCAAAGTCGTCATCCAGCGCAGCCGCCCTTTACTTTCTTTCCATACATGCGCCATCCAGCGATTGTAGGCGCCGCACAACGCCACTTCCGTATCGGCGCGCTCAGTGACCTGATCGAGAAAGATGCTTGTATAGAGCACCTGGATATCGATCCCCAGTTCATCCATATGCTTGATCCGCGCCATCACGTCGGCGAGATCCCGCGTCGCCATCGTCGTCGACACGTCGCGGCCGATCTCGGCGGACTTTTTGTCGAGATCTTCCTTGCTGAAGGTGAAGCGGAACAAACCGCGGATTTTCCCGTCGATAACCCAGTGCGCTTTCTGGTTGTCATCTTCCGGTTTGAAAAGCTGCGGCCGAAATTTTCTTTCCGCCGGCGTCAGGTAATCCCAGGTCAGCGGACTTTCCACGACATGCGCGTCAGCGTCGACCCATCCCATCTTTGCCTCCTTAAAACTCGCCCTCTGGCGTTTGGAGTCTTGGGTTTAAAGTTAACCCCAAACCCGAGACGCTCGACTCTAAAGCATTGCTAATGCAGCACCGCTCCGCCATTCACCAAAATGGTTTGCCCGGTCACGAACGTACTCAAATCCGACAACAGATAAAGTGCCGTGCCGACTAAATCTTCCGGCTGCTCGATGCGTTTGAGAATGCGCGTCGACGCCGAACGCTGGTAGTTCTTGAGCGCATCGTCGGTCGCCTTTTCCTCGCTCATCGTCGCGCCCGGCGCCAGTGTGTTTACGCGAATATTGTCCGGACCGAGTTCGCGCGCGAGCACGCGGCTAAACCCAACTACCGCGGCTTTCGACGTCACGTAGTGCATCATCGTCAAACCGCCGTTGAACGCCATGTTGGAGGAAATATTGACGACGCTGCCCTGCTGGCGTTGCTGCATCGCCGGCACCACGGCCTTGCTGCACAGCCACAGTCCCTTGACGTTGACCGCCATGATGCGATCCCACGCCTCTTCGCTGATCTCCTGCCAACCGCCCTTTTCCGCCGGCACGCTCATGAAGATCGCCGCGTTGTTGATCAAGCCGTCGACTTTGGCGAAACCATCGAGCGTTTTCTTTGCCATTTCCTGACAGCTGGCGAAGTTCGCCACGTCGACTTGGGTCGCTAGCGCCTTGCCGCCGCTGTCTTTGACCGCCTTCGCCACACCGTCCGCCGCTTTCTCGTCGATATCGGCGACGACTGCGGTGCCACCTTCGCGAGCGATGCCCAAACAGTAGGCTTTGCCGATACCATGCCCGCCGCCGGTGACGATCACCACTTTGCCGTCCAATAAGCCCATGGCGGATTCTCCTCTATGATAACGACTTTGGCTATCACCGCGCTGCAATGGCTGTCAACCGCGCAGCGTAAGGCAACACCAATGGAAACGAGGAGCGCAATCAGCCGGGAGCAAAGCAAGTTCGCTGAATACCGTTCGAACATCGCTAGCTTTCGCGATCCCATCCCGTGTGTAAATGATTTTTGCCTGTTCAGCTGCCCGTGTGTATGCGATAATTGCAAATATCGCAGTCAAATTTTTGCCGTGAGTTTCGCCAGCAACTTCGCATTGCTGGTTGAGTCCCATGTCCGGTATTTTCATCAGCTATCGCCGCTCCGACTCCGAAGGCTGGGCGGGTCGTTTATCCGATTCGCTCAAAGCCGAACTTGGCCGGGTCAATATCTTTCGCGACATAGAGGACATTCCGCCGGGAGTCGAGTTCGATACTTACATAGAAACCGCTGTCAGCTCATGCGATGTCTTGATCGCCATCATCGGTCCCCACTGGCTTACCGCGGCAAACAGCGACGGACAACGGCGGTTGGACGACCCCAAGGATTTTACCAGGCTAGAGATCGTCGGCGCCCTCAAACGCAACATTCGCGTGATTCCCACTCTGGTGGGCAACGCCGCGCTGCCGAACGGCGACGACTTGCCGGAGGATATTAAGCCGCTCGTCCGTCGTCAAACCTATGAGTTGAGCGACGTCCGCTGGGCTGATGACTGCCGGCGTTTGGCGGCAGTGTTGAAACCGATCGTCAAACGGGAAAGCTGGTTTACTAAGAAAGTTGCCGTCAGCCTACTGATGACGTTCCTAGCTCTCGGCGCTGCTGGGGTTTGGCATTGGTACGACAGGCAAGCGGAAAATTTGCGATTGGAAGCTGACGGACAACGCCAAGCAGAGGAAGCACGGATCGCGCAGGAAAAGGCCGCGCAAGCGAAAGTCATTCGCGAAAAAGCAGAGAAGGAAGAAGCGGAAAGCAAAGCTCGCCGGGCGCAGGAAGAAGCGCAGCGCAAGGCGGCGATTAACCTCGCGGCGGCCAAACGAGATGCGGCCAATCGAGCGCAGAAGGCGCTAGCCGCGGCCGCGCGAGGCGTATCCCGGATTACGCAGTTGGTGCAGGACGGAAATATCTATGCAAAGCGAGCGGTGGCTGCAGGGGTGAATGCGGGACGTTACAGCGCGTCGAGCCAAGCGAATTTGGAAATCATCAGGCGGGCGCGCGACGCCGGAGCCAAAGCGTCCAATGCGCTCAGGCAAATAAAAGACAGCGAACAAAGCGCAAACCAGCAGTTGATCACCGTCAGGGAATTTGTCACGGCGGCAGAACAATCTTCAGACAACGTCGGTGCCGAGCGCGCTAGTGACAGCGCGATTCGCGCGGCGGAAAAGATTACTTCTGCGGCCAGCGTCGCCGATCAAAATTTCCAAATCACCCGAGACATGGCTCAGGTCGCGGAATCCGCGCTGGCGGAATTGGCGGCTTCGCCGGGAAATGACGGCGTCGTTTCGTCAACCGCAGGCGACTCGGTATCGATTATTTCTCTTACGCCGCCGGTATCCACGACGTTGCGCGCGAGCGCGCCGCCGACATTCACCCTAGAACTGCGCTACACCCTAGCGTCCTCGGATCGAGCCATCATGGCAATTTACCTGGAACAGTATCCGGCATCGCGCGGGAATTGCACCGGCGATACGCATCGAACCAACGGCGGAACAAGAATTTCAATTAGCCGAGGAACACGTAGCCTGAAAGTTTCCGTGCGCTGGCCGGGTGGCGGAGGTAGTTCCTACTTGGGCATCGGCGCCAATCTTTGGGCCGATGTTGGCGGCAATCCGGGAAAGCAGATTCACGCCTTTGGAGTTTTCCCGCGATATTGTTTCCGTGTGCTGCCGTAATCCGCGCCGGTGATTCGCCACGCGAAGCAAGGTGACGGAGCGTTCCGCGCGTAAGTAAAACCCGGATTGGCAGTTGAAGTAATGGCCGCGGTCACACGCTAGATCAATTTCAAGTGCGGCATCCGGGCAAATCCAACCAACTCAGTTTTTTGAATTTCGCATCACCCAATCGAGAATTACCCGATTGGTTTCCTGCGGCGCTTGCCAGAAAAAACCGTGCGACTGGCCTTTAAGTACTGTCATTTCCGCGCCGGGAATCCGCTCCAGTAAAACTTTTGCCTGCGCGATATGATTGCTGCCGACGGTGTCGGCTTCGCCGATCAGAACCAACGTCGGCGCTTGGACATCGCCCAGCCGGTGCGTGCCTTCGAAATTATGCCGCGCCATGCAGAGGTGAATGAACGGATCGAGCTTCGCGTGGGTCGCCCAGGCGATCTTGAAAAACTCCTCGACCTGGTCGCGATGCGCCGCGCGAAAGTCTTTGGTGAAAAAAGTGTCGGACACGACGATCTCGTCGTAGATGAATTTCTCAAACCCCATCTCGACCAGATCGAGAACCAGCCGATGCGGCAGACCGGGGACGCAATCCGAACCGGCCCGGCCCGCCGTGCCGGAACCGCTCGCCGCCATGATCAAACTTTTGACGCGCCCCGGAAAATTCTCCGCCAGCGACAGCGCGATACGTCCGCCCATGGAGTGACCGATCAAGTGCGCCGCCGGTAGTTGCAAATGATCCATCAACGCGATGATGTCGAGCGCCATCTGCTCAATGGTGTATACGCTCTGAGTCGGCAGCGAACGGCCGCAGCCGCGCGGATCGTGAAAGATGAGATTCAAAGAACTTGCTAGCGGCATCTGCGACGGCTTCCACACCTCGCCGGAGTAAGCGGTCGATGGCACGAAGATCAGCGGTTCGCCTTGGCCGTGGGTTTCGTAATAAAGGTCGACACCGGTCGGCAGCTTCACGCTCGGCATAAAGTACGACTCCTCACTTTGAAACTAACAGCTCATGCGCCCGTTTGCCGAGGCGCCGGCCGCCGATTTTCGTGACCACAACCGTGTCGCCCCACTGGCAGATATACGCGCCATCTGCCGATAGTGCCGACGGCTTACAGATGAAGACCATATTTTCGCGCATCTCAACCGCTAACTGGCGCGGGCTTTTAGCGTGCGGCGTGATGATCGGCCCGTCGTCGCCTTGACCGCGGCCGTGCATGTTGAGCTCGCCGCGCGTGCCCGCCGCCGGGCCAGTTTTCGGTGCCGCGCTGGCCGCGGTTTTTCGGGTCAGCTCAGCTAACTCGCCGACGGTGATGCCGGGCTTCAAGCTTTCGACCACTCGATTGAAAATCTCTCGCTGCACTTTGATCAGCTCAGCTTGGACCGGGTCGATGACTTCGACGAAGACCGGCTGCACACCTTGGGCGCGGTAGCCAATCCAGGAAGCTTCCAGCTCGTTGATAATCACATCGCCGCGCTCGAGCAGCCGCATGCTCGGCCGGGTCAACGTGCGCTTGGGATTTTTTCCCGACACCCAGAAGCAATGGATCGGCAGCTCGGAGCCATTGCGCGTCATCGCGTAATGAACCGCAGCCCACACTTCCCAATCTTTGACGCCGACTTTCGCGGCTTCGATCTCTGCATCGATCGCTAATTCGTTAATTTCCATCGACTTGGTTAACACGTCAATTTCTTCTGCGCTCTTGACGTAACGCACTTCGTCAAGGATCGCAGTCGCGTCGACCAACTCAGCATACGGGAACGCCTCACGGATTTGCTTCCATGTGCCGTAAAAGATCGTCCCTTCCGGCGTGCGCGTGCCTTCGACTTCACCGAGACCGGTGATACCGATCCGGCCGCGCTCGACGTTTAATTCTCTCAAGCGCTCGACAATTACCTTGCCGTAATTGCGCCGCGCCTCGCGCACGTCCGTCACCCAATCTTGCACGGTCGGCCAGCGCGGCGCCGCGGACGTGGCGATCGCCGTCACTTCACCTTGGAGCGGAAATACCGACGCAAGATCGGGTTCGCCACCACCGCAGTGGGTCAGATAGCGCGTATTAGCCTGATAGTCGGCGGAGTGGCCGCTGTTCTGCGGCGTGACGATGACGTCGAGATTGCCCTCGCGCATCAATGCGCGGACGGCGTTCCAGCGCCGGTCGCGCTCAGCGAGAGAGAAGCGTGGATAAGGATAAAGTTCAGTCATGATAGGTCGCCGGACGTTGAGAAACCTTTCGTGTCAAGCCGCAAAGATCGGAAATAATTCTTGCCCTTTGCGTGTTTCGCAGCTAAACCTTCTTCACGATCAACTTCAGCTCGCGCTTCCCTAATCGGCGCGCGCCGTTTTCCGTCACCGTCACCGTATCGCCAAGGCTCGCGCGCCCTTTGCCTTGCGCCGGACGAACTTGCGGTTTGAGTATGAAGGTCATTCCAGTCTGCAGCTGAATTTGCGAAAAACGCTCGAGGTCTTTGTCGCCGAGCAGCGCTGGCCCGTCGTCACCGAGGCCCCGCGCGTGCATCATCGGATGGCTCCAGAGATATTTCCCGTTGCCCTTTTGCTCGACGGTCTCTCTATAGAGATCGAATAGAGTGCCAAACGTCACGCCAGGCTTCATCGCATTGAGAATCGCGTCGAAGCACGCGCGTGACATCTCGGTCATTTTCACAAACTCGTCATCGGCTGCGCCGATCACCGCCGGCGCAACGGCTTGAGCGGCGTAGCCGGCGTACTTGGCTTCGATCTCGTTGATCAAGCGATCATTTTTTTGAATCCGATAGTCGGTCGGCACGAAAGAACTGTTGGTGATGCCCGGACCGGCGCTGAGAAAGAATAGCGTCGGCAACTCGCCGCCGTTGGCGAGCATGGCATGCACCATGGCGCCGTAGAGTTCTTTTTCGCTCACGCCCGGATTGGCGTTCTCGATCATGGCGTCGATCGTTTTCTCGGTGATCGCCGCCGAATGTTCCAGCAGCGCGACTTCTTCCGCGCTCTTGATCGCGCGAATCTCCTGCATCATTTCAGTCGCGTTGACGAGCTTCGCCTGCGGAAACGCGTCTTGTATCGCCTTGATCGAAGAATAGGGAATGATGCCTTCCGGCGCGCGAAACAAACCCGCAAGACCGGCAACGCCGATGGTTCCGTCCTGCAAACCAAGCTCGCTAATTCTGTCAATCGCGTTTTGCCCCCAACGGTTGCGCCCATCGCGCACGTCGGTCACCCAATTCTGCGCCTTCTGCCACCAGGCAGCGCGGTTGAAGATAAACGCCGTGACATCGCCTTCGCGCGGAAACACCGTGAAGACTTCAGTGGCGAAGCCACCGATCGTCGTCAGATAGCGCGAGTCCCCTTGCAGCTGCTCCCATCGACCGGTATTCGCCGGCGCCAGCAACACGTCGATACCGCGCTTGGCCATCTCGGCGCGAACGATTTTATAACGCCGGTCCCGCTCTTGAATGGATAATTGTGGAATCATTTTGTCCTCGCTTCACTCAGAATCCAGATTTCAGATTCAAGATTCCAAACGATTGGATGTCGCCCGCTTTAATTTTGAATCTGAAATTTGGAATCTGTCATCATCCTATTTCCCCGACTTCTGCCGCGCCGCCGAAATCAAATCGCCCACCGGTTTCCACTCCATCCAGTCGTGGCGGCTGATTTCGATATAGTCGACATCTTTGCGCCGGCGCGCTGCTTCCGGAACGACGTTCAACGGCAGATCCTCGCGCAGCGACGTGGTGGTTTCGTCCTCGATGGTATTGTTGGCGTTTCTAAATGCGATTTGGCCTTCACGCGATAGGTACCAGTTGATGAAAACCTTTGCGCCGTTCGGATGCGGCTGAGCATTCATCAAGCCGATGACGCCATTATTCGAACCTATCCCCGGCGCCTCTTTGAAATGATACGGGCTGATTTCGGCCACCGGCAGTCCTTGTTCCTGCGCGCGCCGGAGTCGGCACAAAAAACATACCGGATATTTTCCCGCGGCGAGCCAATCCGTGCCTTGACGAAAGTCGCTAAAATAAGTGAGATCCATCTCGCCGCCGTAAAAGCGTTCGAGAAACTTGGGCCCGATTTGCGGGTGGTGATACATGAACAGCAGCGCCGTCGAAACATAGTTGGGCCGCGGCCAGAGCGCTATGATCTTGCCCTTCCACTTGGGATCGAGCAGATCCCACACTGAGCGGATCGAATCCAAGCTCACCAACTTGGTATGGTGATACACCGGCGGTCCGTAGAGCGAGCTTTGATAGACAAAGACGTACTGGCCTTCCGGATCGACATAACGGTGCTTGCCTTTCCACCACTTCGACAGATCGGTCACGTCCGGAAGTAGTAGCGCCGGCGGCAATGGATCGAGTGCCTTGCCGCGTTGCAGGCTATTGTAAGTCGCGCCCGGCGCGCCGAGCACCACGTCGACGATAAACTGATTCGCCCGCCGCTCGGCCATGATCTTGGTAACGATCTCGCTGGTGGTGCTGATGCCGACGGAGTTCAGCTTGATCTTGGGAAATTGTTTCTTGAACGCATCCCAAATGACTTGCAAGTCGCCGACCGAGTTGGTCGCGTAGACCGTCACCTCGCCTTCCTTCTCCGCCGCTCGAACGACATCTTCCCAACGCGCCTGCGCCGCGCACTGCGACCTGGCTCAAGCAATAGACTCCCAAGGGAAACTGAAACGAAGCTGAATGTCCGATTCTTCATCGCCTCACCCTCTGATCGCTCGACCGTTCATTCCGTACTGATCTCGTGGCCTAACCCGCGTCGTCGCGCCTCTTCGTACACCCACGCTGCTAAAGCCAAGTCGCCATAACCACCCTGGGAGTCGCGAAACACGATCAGACTGCGCGATAAATCTGGCACCGCAATTTTGCCGCTCAAGACATCGCCAAGCTCCGCGACGCCATCCCACGCAATCGCTTTCCCCTGCGACAGCCGAATCAACGGCTGATCGAGTTTCCGATCGTAGTAGTCAAGTTCATGGGTTTTACTGGTCACGCAAATCAAGTTCGCGCGGAGATAAACTTCGTCGTCGAATTCATTGGGCCGGCCGATGCCGAAGACCGCAAGCCCAGGACGCAGCCACTCGCCAAGCAGTGCCGCCGCGGGCGAATTCGTGCTGACGAGTACGAAGTCCGCTTGATCGATCGCCGCTTGAGCCGATGTCACCGCTACCACCGAAGTCTTAAGCACGCGGCTGCCTTACGCGGCAAAGCTTTCGCGATTTTCCGCGTTCCTGCTGTAAACCAAGACGCGCTCAATGGAACGAACGGCGCACGCAGGTTCGAGAATCGGCAGCGCCAGGCGGCCGCTACCGATCATCGCCACCGTCTTCGCATGCGAATTCGTAAATCGCTTGATGGCTAGTCCCACGGTCGCGCTGATTCGTAACTCGCTGTAAGGATAACCCATCAAGGCAAGTAAATTTCCCGAGCTGATTTCGAACAACATCGCCAAAGACTTGCCGCCGGTAACGCTCACACGCAAGCCATTCTTGTCCTGCGCGTCCAAACCGCCGACGACCATGCGCATGCCGCGATTCATGAAGCGTAGCGGCGCCACTTGCTTGACCTTGCCTTCAGATTGTTCGCGAAACGTCTGCTCCAGCACGCCCATCGCTTGACGCAAATCGAGCAAACCCGAAACTTCCGACCGTCGAAGCAATAAAGCCACCAGTGAGCCTACTGATTGCGAAATTCTCGCTCCGCGTTATTGCCTGGCGTCACTGCGCCAATATCTTTCTGATCCGGTCGAGCACGTCCGCTGGCTGATTGATCACGTCCCTGGCCGTCTTCGCCAGCTCTTCGCCGCTGACGGCGGTGATTTCCAAATTAACCTTGGTCGCTTCGGCGAGCAGTTGCGGATCGGCCATGCTTTTCATGAACGCGTCGCGCAAGGCTTTGGTAATCTCAGGCGATGTATTCGGATGGGCGACGTACGGCCGCCCCAACTCGCCGGACCCCAACATAACGGTCGCCACGCGCCGGCCCAAATCGGGGGTCTTCGCTTCGTTCATTAAGTCTCCGTAAAGCGGTGTGTCCGGCAATCTGGGATCTTTCGTGCGGCCGGTCTGCAAGAGAATGCGCACAAAATTTTTCTTGCGCCACGTGTGATACGGCTCGCGGCCGAAGTATGCAGCTGTGGTAAACGACCGGCACACCACCTCATTTCGCTCCGTCGCCAGATCGATCTCGTTACCGCCGGCGTAACCGGTAACGATGGTGAACTTGGTGCCAAGAGTTTCTTCGAGCAAGCGCGGAATGTAGTGACCGCTGGTGCCCGTTCCAGTCGCACCGCATTTGGGCGGCTCCTTGGCGTTGCGAATATCTTGCATCGTCTTGAACGGCGCGTCGGCGCGCATGTAGAGCATGTGTTCCGACTTGTCCGAGCTGGCGATCCAGGTAAATTTCGTCCAGTCGAATTTGATCTCTTTATTGCCCTGAATCTGATTGAAATAATGCGCCGGATTGATCGAGGCGATTGTCAAACCATCGGGCTTGGCTACGCCGTAGACATAGTTGGCGGCGACAATGCCGCCCGCCGCCGGCATGTTCTGCATGATCACCGACGGATTACCAGGAAGATACTTGCCGATATGATTTCCCAGCAAGCGCGCGTAAATATCATAGGCGGTCCCAGCCCCCGAACCGACCACGAAACTAATCGTCTTGCCTTGATAATAGGGCGATTGCGCACGGGCCTCTGGGCTTATAACCATGATCAACCCGATAAAAAATCCTAGTCGTCTCATACTTCCTCCTCATTTAAACATTGTTTGCAGAAACTACGATGGCATTTCCTGTCGTAAGTCTCGTTACCATCAAATGCAACAAATTGCCAAACTTGGCGGCGCCATCCAAGCGCACAAATTTGCCACGGATTAGCGCACTCGGTGCGCCGTGCGCGCGAACCTCGAACTGTTCAGTTCGCCATCCCTTGCCATCCTAGTTCGATCCCTGCCAGCCCCACCGACAATCCACTGGCTTAACGCTTGCCTTGGTAAGGTGCCAATCAGCTTTAACGACTACATCCAACACGGCAACGAGCGACGACCGTGACCGTATCAAGCCGGTAAGGGCGCCGCCAGTGACCACCAACTCATTGCACATCGCCGCCGATCACGACTGCGATCAGCAACGGCAGCTACTCCCTCCATCCATTTGAAACGGTGGGAAACAATGCCAAAGCGGTCAAGATTCTCAAGTACACCAACCCGACCAGCGGCAAGAGACAATATTTCTATGCCGAATGCCGCCGTCCGCTTGGCTTCGATGCCAGTCTTGCGAGCAGCCCAAACATACTCAATGGTTTCGTCATCCACACCGGCGACGAAGCCAGCAGTGACAGCAGCTACTTGTTGGACCTCACACCTGAGACATCGTCGTGGAACGATCCCGGCTTGATCGTCGGCTCGAGTTTCACCGATGCCGTATCCGGTGTGACGCTGACTCCCGAAGTTCCCTGTTCAAATTCTCTCAACGGCAGTATCTACGTCTCCTACGGCGCGCTGGCCTGCGTTCGCGGCGTTCCGGACATCACCATTGCGCCGACGACCAATCAAACGATCGCGGCGGGAGCATCCGCCAGCTACACACTCTCGGTGAAAAACAACGATAACGGCGGCTGTGCGACCGCTAGTTTCAATATCGTCCGCAGTGCGCCGAGCGGCTGGAGTTCGAGTCTCGGCAGCAGTTCGATAGCTATAGCCCCTGGCGGAACGGCCAATACGAGTTTAACGTTAACTGCGCCGGCGGCCAGCACCGATGGGATGTACAATTTATCAGCTTCAGCGACCCACGGCGCCGACGCGAGTTACACCGACAGCGTCAGCGGCGCGGTGGTCGTTTACACAATCGCATCGGTCAATGTGACTGTCGCTACTGACAAAGCCAGCTACACTCGGCGTCAGAATGTGCGGATTACCACGACGGTCACGGTCAACGGCGCTCCCGCGCCTAACGTGACGGTAAACTTAACGATGACCACGCCTACGGGCGGGGTCAGTAATGCGAGCGCTATCACGGCGGCCAATGGCATCGCAATCTATCAATATCGCATCCATAACCGAGACCCGCTTGGCAACTGGCAAGTCAAGCCAACAGCACCGTCGGTGGCGTAAACGGCAGCGCTTCAAAATCCTTCACCCTGCAATAACGTTAACTCGCCAGAATTGCGGCGCTGCCGAGCATCATTAATAAATAACTCGTCAGCGCCGCGGCGCCAACTCTTGCTCGATCAGCTTGACAAAAGCTTCCCTCGGCTGCGCTCCGCAAAGCATTCGTCGATTGATGTAGAAACCGGGGTTGCCGTCAATCCCGCGAGTTTGCCGTCAGCGAGGTCTTTCTCCACGGCCGCGCCAAAGCGCCCAGTCGCCAGACAATGACATAACCAATGCGTAACAACTTATGAACGAGCCAAGTTTGCTTCATGCCAACGTCTCCTTCGCCGAACCCATGACAGCATCATAAAGTACTCTGATCGGAATCCACCCCAGACTCCGAGCGAATAGAAAACCGTCCGAACTATCCGGTAGCCGGCCAAAAAATGTCCACTGAGGGCGAGCGGAAGCGATCGCCGTAGTCGTAAACTCCATGCCATGGATGGACAATTGTAACGCGAATAACATCTCCGATAACGCCCATACCGCTTTTGTTTCCCAGCTAGTTCCATTATCAGGCAAAGACAACGAAAGATTACCTTGTTCTACGTCAGCCCAGCGGCTCTGACGGTACAAAAGTTGCTGTGATATCTATCCCTTTGGTCAGCAAGCGGCTACGACACTGACCAGAGGAAATTTTTTATAATCAGTAAGAAACACAGTTGGGGGTTGGGGATGAAAACAATCATCGGATTGATATTCTGCCTTGTCATCTTAGGGGCTGCCTACTTTGGATTCGGGACGGGTAACCAGTCACCTAAGAAAGAAGCAATTGCCAGCGTTAAAGTGGCGGCACCAGCACAAAAGCCCGCGCAAGCCATGAACATGGCTCTAGGCGACATGGTATTTCTTGCACAAGACCTTGGCTTTAGCATTCGGAGCGATAAAGACTTTCCCCTTGAGTCTGGCAAAATTATGCTGCGGCTTGAAAGTCACCTGCAGCGAGTACGCGAGTTGTATCGCCAAGAGACTGCGAAAAATCCCAACCTGATCGGTAGCGTGATGCTTCAGTTCAACATCTCGCCTTCGGGCGAAGTCAGTCAGATAAAAGAACTGTCCTCACGCGTCAATGATGTCGACTTCAAGAAAGCGGTGATCGCCGAAGTGTCGAAATGGTCTTTCGCCGATGTCGTATCGGAAACCCTCACGGTGACATGCCCACTGCTTTTCGTGCGCGAGGGAATGGATATAACAACTCTCGTGCTCTGGGAAAAATCTTTAGCCAGCCTCGGCGACAATACTGCGCAGAGCCGCCAGACGGCGGCGATCAGCACAATCAAGCCCCAAGCAAAAGCGCCGGTTTCCATTGCCCCTGCCCCAGTCGCAGTGGTCAACACGAAATCATCCGCGCAGAGCGGAATCAAAGCCGACCCCAGCGAATTTCAAATCAAATATCCGACCTTGCTGCGCAAGGATCCCAATTTCTCGTCGAACTCCCTAACCACATTTGCTATCGGCACGAAAGTAACGCTGGTGAAACGGCATGGCGATTGGTTCGAAGTCCGCGCTGGCAACGCTGGGCCGACCGGTTTTATCCGTAAAGAGTTCGTCAAGCCGATCGAAGTGGCACAGCAATAATCCTCGGGCGCTGCTGCATAACGGATATGGGGAGTGGGCGGCGACGTTGTCTGCCTAGCCGCGAGGGTGATCATGGAAGATAGCGGATCGCCAGCTTCGATCGTCTATACGCAAATCCGAAGCTATGTGAGAGGTATTATTTAGATCAGCTGCTTCAACGCCTTCGCTAGAATCTCGACGTTCTCCGCTCTCGATCCGTGGCCCATCAAACCGACGCGCCAGATTTTTCCCTTGAGCGGGCCGAGGCCGGCGCCGATTTCGATATTGAAGTCATCGTATAAGCGCGCACGCACTTTAGCGTCGTCTGCGCCGTCAGGAATTTTGACCGCGTTGATCATCGGCGCGCGAATGGATTCCGCTACCGCGGGTTCGATCTCCAGCTTGCGCATTTCGCGGACGAACAGTTCGTGCAGTTCGCTTGTGTCGCCGCCAGCGCCTTGTCCAAGCCTTCTTCGAGAACAACGCGCAGCGCTTCGTGCAGCGCGTAGTTCATCGAGATCGGCGCGGTGTGGTGATAGACGCGCTCCTGCCCCAGTACTTCTCGATCATGATAGATCGAGATACCAGCTCTGCACTTTGGTCTTGCGCTTGCGAATGACTTCGATCGCCCGCTCGTTGAACGTCACCGGCGACAGCCCCGGCGGACAGCCCAAACATTTCTGCGTGCCGCTGTAACAGGCATCGATCCCCAACTCATCGACTCTGACCGGCGCGCCGCCGAGGGAAGTCACCGCGTCGACCAACAGCAGCGCGCCGCTTTCGTGTACCAGCTTGGCGATGTCATCGAGCGGTTGCAGCACGCCGGTCGAAGTCTCGGCGTGCACGATGGCGACGAGCTTATACTTTTTCTGCGCCAGCGCGGTTTTGAATTTCTCGGCGTCGAGCGCCGTGCCCCACTCGGCGTCGACCGTATCGACCTGCGCGCCGCAACGCTGCGCCACGTCGACCATACGCGTGCCAAAGACGCCGTTGACGCCGATCAACACGCTCTCGCCAGGCTCCAGCAAATTGACAAAGCAGGTTTCCATCCCGGCGCTGCCGGTGCCCGACATCGGCAAAGCGACGCGATTGGTGGTCTGAAACACTTCCCGCAACATCGCCATGTTTTGATCCATGATTTCCAAGAATTTAGGATCGAGATGGCCGACCACTGGGAGCGATAAAGCGTTCAGCACGCGCTGGCTAACCGGGCTCGGACCGGGGCCAAGCAATGTTCGGATCGGCGGATTGGCTTTCGGCGCTGCAGACATAAAAACTCCTGATAACTATTTTTCGTCTTTGACGAACAATTCCATGCTGCCGATCTTTTCAATCGTGCCGTGCAGACGATCGCCGTCATGCAACTTGCTCACGCCGGCCGGCGTGCCGGTGGTGATCAGATCGCCGCTGCGCAAGGTCAGACAGTTGCTGAGAAAGCGGATATGCTCGCGCAGGCCGCAGATCATGTCGCTGGTATGCGCGATCATTGCGTCTACGCCGTTCTGCAAGACCGTGATTGAAAGATTCTGCGGCTCTTCGATTTCGTCGCGCGTGACGATCCACGGACCGAGCGCGGTAAACGTATCGAAGCCTTTGCGCATGTTGCGCGTGTTGTGCATGCCCTTGCCCCACGGATCGCGCTGGCTGATGTCCCAGCAGATCATGTAACCGAAGACATGTTCGAGGGACTGCGCTTCGGTCACTTTGCGCGCCTTCTTGCCAATCACGGCGCACAGCTCGCACTCGAAGTCGACCAACTTGGACATTTTCGGCAGAATCACCGTGTCGCCGGGACCGATAATCGACGAAGAGGTCTTGATGAAAAACTCCGCCATCAAATCGTCTTTGTTGACGATCTGCTTGTTCGCGCTGCCCATGCGGTCGACCATCTCGGCGCGGTGCGCGCCATAGTTGGCCGCCGCGGCCCAGAGCGTGCCGGGATTTTGGATCGGCGCGAGCAATTTGACCGAACTTAAGTCCACACCGCCGGAACTGTTCGCCGCATCGCGCGCGATTTGCATCGCCGCCGGATTGTTCGCCAGAGCGTCGATGATTTCGAGCATGGTGTAGCCTTGGCGCGCCAAGCCGGCTTTGATCAACGCGTCGCCGAAGTTGATTACTTTGTCGCCAACCGCTACGCCGGCTTGATTGTTATTGTAATGACAAACTTTCATCTGCGAACCTCCGAGTTTCTACCATCGTGAGATTTCCTCTCATACCTGAAGCTCCCGTCAATGTCCAATGAATCAACGGCGCTCATGTACAAACAATGTAATGACGAATTAACGCAACGACCGGCAAGTTTTCATTGACAAGTGTACATTGCCTAGCCTAAAGAAAAAATGGAAGATCCTCAGTGATTGAGCGTCTCAACCAAGAAAAAGATTCATGACAAGCTAAGGAGGGCGGACTCATGGACGTAGGAAAAACAATGCAATCATTATCGACGTCGGCATTCTAGTCGGTTTCAAAATCGTCGGCGCGATTATTTTTTATTTGATCGGCCGTTGGCTCATCAGTTTGGCGATCCGATTGGTGACCTCGGCTCTGGAAAAACAAAAAGTCGATCCCACCTTGCTGCGTTATATCGGCACGGTGATTTCGGTGACGCTGAATGTCATTTTGGTCGTCGCCATCCTCGGCTACTTCGGCGTCGAGACCACCAGCTTCGCCGCCATCCTCGCCGCCGCCGGCGTCGCCATCGGCATGGCATGGAGCGGCCTGTTGGCCAACTTCGCCGCCGGTGCATTTATGATTGTGCTCCGGCCGTTCAAGGTCGGGGACTTCGTCACCGCAGCGGGCGTCACCGGAACCGTTAAAGAAATCGGCCTATTTGTTCACCGCGGTGGTCACACCGGATAATGTGCTGACGATGCTCGGTAATAACAAGATATTCTCCGATACCATCCAAAATTTTTCGCGCGAATCCATATCGCCGCGTCGACTTGAAAGCCCAACTTGCCCACTCGGTCGATCATAATGAAGCGATCAAACTGCTCAAAGAACGGGTCGGCAAGGTAGCGAATATCAAAACTGATCCGTCGCCCGATGTCGAACTACTTGAGTTCAACTTCAATGGCCCCGTGCTCGCCGTACGGCCGTATTGTCACACCGATCACTACTGGCAAGTTTATTTCGATACCAACAAAGTCATCCGCGAAACCTGCGGCGCCGCCGGCTATCCCGTGCCCGAACAACATTTCGTCGTGCGCAATCCGTCGTAAATTTTCAGAATTGTTTTCAGCAAAAGGGCGAGTCGATCGAGTTCGACTCGCCTAGCCCGGGGATTGTTCCTCAACGTGGAAACTTGACGACACTCAGTTGATCGAAGTGTGACCCTGGAGGAACGAAGGCATCAGCGCTAACTGTTCGTTTCGTGCCGGCGCTCGGATCAATGTTTGACCTTTCCGCCGTTGATTTCTCATAAACAACTCGTCCCACTTGCACCTTCAAGGCACAACTGTTTTGCCTTCGTTCCGGAAGGGTTGCATTCGATCGCTGCTGCACCATGAATAATTCGCTCTAGTTGTATTAACCACATTGTTCGCCCGCGCGTTTGACCCAATCTCCCATCTCGTCGTATGAAAGGTGAAACAGTGAGAATCGAGAACCGATCATGTTGGACCTAAAATTGGGCGTCACCAAAAATCCCCGCTTCGAACCGTTGATCGACGGCAGCGTCAAGTCGGATAAGTTGAATCTCAATATTCACGTCACCACGCCGCCTGAACTGTTCTTCAAGAATCTGAAAAACGATGAGTTCGATGTTTTCGAAATGTCGCTCTCCGAATTCCTCATCACGCGGGAGCAGGCGAAGGGCGACCGCTGGCAGTGGCAAGCCTTGCCGATCTTTCCCGCCAAAGCGTTTGTCTGGATGACACTGTTCGTCAACACCGGCGCCGGCATAGAAGCGCTCTGCGACCTCAAAGGCAAAAGGGTCGGCATCCCCGACTACGTCATGACCGCGGGCTTATGGTTCAGAGTAATTCTCAAAGAGCTCTGCGCCATTCAACCCAATGAAATTTCCTGGTACATCGGCCGGGTTCAAGACCTGAGCCACGGCGGCCTGCTTGGTATGGACACCAGGCCGCCGGCCGGTGTGTCCACGACTTGGCTCACCGCGGCGCAAACCTTCGACGTCATGCTGGATAAAGGAGAAATCGACGCCGCCTACGGCTTCGCGCCGCGCCACGATCCCAAGCTGATGACCTTGAACATCGACCGCTACGGCGGCACGCCGTTAGAAGGCAATCCGCGCTTAAGAAAAATGTTCGCCGACGGCGGTCTGTCGATCGTCGAAGCTTTTCACAAAAAAACCGGCATCGTCCCGGCCAATCACGTCATCGTCGCTCAGCGCCGCGCGCTGGAACAAAATCCCTGGCTGGCGAGCGAGCTCCTGCGGCTCTTTAGCGAGAGCAAACGGATCGCCTACGAGCTCGGTAATTTCGGCAGCCCCGCATACCTCTATTTCGACAACGGCGACCGCGCGAGCCAAGAGAAGATGGTCGGCAACGATCCATTTCCATTTGGCATAAAGGCCAATCGCAAGATGCTGGAAACGCTTTTTCACAACTCGCACACAGAAGGCTTGACGCAGCGTCTCGCTAAGATCGAAGAAGTATTTTCCCCAAGCCTGCTCGATACGTAATTAGTTTTGCAATCTGGAATTTGTAATCTGCAAATGCCGTCGAGCGCAGCGAGGATGATCATGGCGAACTTATTCGGTACCATCGACGCCGACGGCCACTTAGAAGAAAATCACATCGACTGGAAAGCGCGCTTGCCGGATAAGTATAAAAGCCAAGCGCCGGAGCGGCGCGACAGCGGCAACGGCCAATTGCGAACGATCATCGAGGGAAAAGCCTGGCCGCGTCCCGACGGACTCGGCATCGGCGTCGGCGGCCCGTACAGCCGGCCGCACCCGCGCCGTCCCGGCATGACCGATCCGAAAGCGCGCCTGGTCGACATGGACACCGAAAAGATCGACGTCGCCGTGCTTTTTGGCGCCGGCTTGGCGGGAACGCTGCCCGCATTAGAAGATGCCGGACTCGCCGCCGCGCTTGCCACCGCACGCAATACTTGGTTGGCCGAGTATTGCGCCGAGGACCCAAAACGAATCAAAGGCACTGTTGCTTTGGCGCAGCAAGACATCGATGCGAGCGTTATCGAATTGCGCCGTTGCGTCAAAGAACTCGGCATGGTCGGCGCCTCGGTTTTTCCCAATCTAAAGGGACGCCATCTCGGCGATCCCTACTATTTTCCACTCTATGCCGAAGCCGAGAAGCTCAACGTGCCCATCTGCGTCCATATGTTCCTAGGCCGCTACGGCTCGGATGCCACCGGTACCGAGCGCGTCGACAAGTTTTTTTATTCGCACCTGTTCGGCCACCCCTTCGAGCAGATGATCGCGCTCTCGGTCATCCTCGGCGAAGGCGTGCTCGACCGCTTTCCCAAACTGCGCTTCGTGTTTTTAGAATCCGGTTGCGGTTGGCTGCCCTACTGGTTTCACCGCATGGATGAGCATTACGAAGTCTTGGGCGTCCAAACGCCCGCTTTGAAATCTAAACCGAGCAAGTTGCTGGAACGCGGCCAGCTCTATTTTTCCTTCGAGGCCGATGAAAACGAGCTGGCTCACGTCGTCGAGATTTTCGGCGACGATTGGCTGGTCTTCGCTTCCGACTACAGCCACTTCGACAGCCGCTGGCCCGGCGCCTCCGAGCCCATCGTCGATCATTCGAAACTGAGCGCCGCGACCAAACGCAAGATCCTCAACGACAACGCGCGTAAACTTTACCCGCTGGACTGAAAAGAGGCCGACATGCAGTTTAGACTTCTCTTCAGCTTTGTTTCATCCGTCCTATTCATCGGAGCGATCCTATCCTCCGCCCGCGCCGAAAACATCAAAATCGGCCTGCCGTCGGTGACCATCACCGCCATGCCGTTTTTCGTCGCCAAAGAACATGGTTTCTTTCAACAGGAAGGACTAACCGCCGAGATGGTCGTCATGCCCGCATCGCTCAACATCAAAGTGCTGCTCGCCGGAGATATCCAATACGCCGCGACCATTGGCTCCGCGGTCGCCGCCGCCATCCGCGGCATCAATGTGCGCACGGTCATGCTGTTCGTCGATCGGCCGCTGCAGGATCTCGTCGGTGCACCGGGCATCGGATCGATTGCTGACGTAAAAGGAAAAGTGCTTGCGCTCTCATCGCGCGGCGGCTTGCAAGATATCATCATGCGCCGCATTCTCACCCAGTCGAAAATCGATCCCAACCAAGTCACTACCATAACGATCCCTGGACAGAGCGCGATGATCGCCGCTCTCAAGACCAGCCGCATCGCCGCGGCCTTGCTCAATCCGCCGTACAATTTTCTCGCCTATCGCGAAGGACTGAACAACTTAGGTTTCTCCGGCAACTTCGTCCGTCTGCCCAGCACCGGGCTGGCAACCTTAGGAGAAACCCTCGAGCGCGCCCCGGAACAAGTCCGCCGCCTCATCCGCGCCCTCACCCGCGCCCGCGCCTTCGCCAAAGACAACAAGGCCAAAGTGTTGCCGACACTCAAGCGCGCCATGCGCATCGACGATGAAGATCTGCTTTCCAAGATCTACGACCAACACAAACAAGTAGAAACCGCCGATGGCAAAGTCGACGCCACTCTAATTGCCGACACCATCCGCGACGCCCGCCAAACTGAAAACATCGCCAAAGAAATTCCCGCCAATCAGGTCTTCGATTTTTCCTACCTGCCGGCGCGCTAGCGAATCGCTACAAACGCAAAGAGGCGCAGCAAGCTGCGCCTCTTTGAGAACGATCTCCGACTTTTGCGGGCTTTGCGTCGTTTGCGGCTAAATCTCCTTCATCACAGCTTCGCCAGGTCGCTGACCTTGCCGCGCCTGCCTGCGAAGTTGAAATTTGGCCACTCTTCAACCTGCGCGTCGTGGTAGTTTTCACGATACCATTGCGCCACTTCGCCGGCCGTGGCGAACCACACCTTGCCATGTTTCTTGGCGTAACGGATAAACTCACGCAAGAGCAACGCGCGAAACGGCCGGCCGCCGACAAACGGGTGATTACCCCACATCATGAACTTGGGATCGCTCGCGCCTTCTTCGTACAGGCAATCGAAACAGTCTTTCCACATCTGCAACATATCGCGCGGCGTTCTACCGGCGCGCTGGTAACTCGAATAATCGTTTAGATCCTGGAAATAGGACAGCACCGTCAACTCTTTGCTCTTGACCTTGAGCGTGTAGGGCGTCTCCTGATGCTGCGGATCCATCCAGTAAGTATAGCCGCACTCCAAGATCACTTCCGGCGTCGACGCGCTCGGCGCCACGCCTGTGGAGAGATATCCGACCGGTGCTTTACCGACGACTTTTTTCACCGCGGCAGCGGTCTTCAGCAAATCGCGCTTCTCCTGGGCGCGCTTCTTCATGTAGCTGTAATCGTGTATCCAGGTTTCCGTGCCGATCTCATGGCCATACTGCGCCGCGTCTTGGAAAATCTCCGGATAGTTTTCCACTGTAATGCCGGTCGGAAAAAAGCTCGTGCGGATTTTTTCTTTTTCGAATACTTCGAGCATGCGGTAGATGCCGACTCGTTCGCCAAACTCGCGGTCGGTGATAATCGCCAAGTTTCTCTTGGTTTCAGCGTTGCGGGGAAAGCTGCGCCGGTTCTCCTGCTGCAACGTGTTGGGGCCGCCGAGATCTTCAGGCCAAGTTTCGAACGCCACGCAAGGCGTAATCGCGATGCGCGCGCCGTTGGGCCATTTGATCGGCTTACGTTTCGGTTTAACTTTCATCCTGCCTCCTTAAAAATACAAAAAAAGTTTTCTACTCATGCCACAGTTCTAAAACCTTGCCAACCGACCACGGATAAAGAAAGGGCGGGATGAATCCCGCCCGACTTGTCCCGATTCTTTGCGTCTTTGCGGCCAATCTTGCGAATCCGAATTCTCGTCTTACTTGAACTGCGGCATGACTTTCTCGGCGAACAAGCGAATGTTTTTCAGCGCCATTTCCTGCGGCATGCCGCCGAAGTGAAATGTCCCGGAGATTGTCGTCAGCCCATTGGGTTCGCTCCATTTGCGTATGGTGTCAGCGACCCGTTGCGGGTCGCCGGCCAGCACGAAGCCTTCGGCTATCTGAGTTTTAGCATCGCGCTGAATCAGCAATCCCACTTCCTTGCGATCGGTATCCGCCGCGGTGTGAACCTCGAGATAATTGTCCAAGTAAGGCGCCGCTTCTTCGATGGCTTTGTCCAAACTGCTCGACACGTAAATATGGAACTTTCCCAGAATATCCATTTTACCGGCGTCATGGCCGGCTTTAGCCAAATTGTCGCGATAAATTTTAACGAACGCCGGTAACGCTGCCGGATCACGATAGAGATAGGGTAGCGTCATTAGATTAAACTTATTTTCTCCTGCCCAGCGAAACGAATCTTCAGTGCGCGCGCAGCCGACCCAAACGCGCGGGTGCGGCCGCTGCACTGGCTTGGGATAGACCGGCACGTTTTCATAGTTAAAGAACTCCCCCTTAAAGTTCACCGGCTTATCCGACCACGCTTGCAGCATGACCTCGACGCCTTCATACATGCGCCCGGTCGCTTCCTTCTGGTCGACGCGATATTTCTTATACTCGTGCGCCTCGCTACCTTTGCCGACGCCGAAATCCAACCGGCCGTTGGAAATCACATCGACCATGGCATAGGACTCGGCCATGTCGATGGGGTTATGCAGCGGCAAGACGTTGATCGCGACGCCGAGGCGAATTTTTTTAGTCGTGCGCGCGATCGCCGACATGAACGTCGGTGGATGCGGCAGATCGCCGCCGTAGTGCGCGAAGTGATGTTCGGTCACCCAGATGTGATCGTAGTCAAGCCTATCCATTTCCTCCATTTGAGAAAACATCTTGTGGTAAAACTCCGTCACCGACCCGTCGAGATCGGCAACGTAAGTGGGTAAATAATGCGAACCAAATTTCATTGCGGTCGAATCCTCCGAAAATTGTCCTTAAACATATAGGGTGCCCGGCAGGAGGAAGTCAACGGTACGGGGGCCAACGACGACGCAGGATTTCTCGGATGACAAGTAAACTTATTTTATCCCCAACTCTTTGTTGATCTCCCGCTGCAAAGCGAAATCGAAAACCTGTGCCGCCGGCATCGGCTGGGGCAAGCCGAGGATTTGCGCGTCCAGCGCCAAGTATTCTTTGATCTCGTCGTCGCTCGGAATGCCGCTGCCGGTGAACGCCGCTTTGGAAGCGCGGTAACTGTCGTTGGCGATCTTGTAGTCGGACTTCCAGATGTTCGCCAGCAACTCGCTCGCCTCTTTCTCCCGTTCGAGAAAATATTTGTTCGCTTGCGAGCGCGCGCGCAGGAAGCGCTTTAGGAAGTCAGGTTTCTCTTGCAGCATTTTAACGTTCACCGCCGCGCCGTTTTGGATGCTGGCGAACTTATCCGTCGAGGTTTCGAGAATATTCATGTTGAATTTCTCTTTGGCGATCTGCGCGTAGGGCGGACTGATGGCGGCCACTTGAATGGCATTGGTCGTCAGCGCCTGGAGCTGCACCGATTCCTCGCCGACTTGGATCGCAGTCAATTCCTTGTCAGCGTTGAGGCCGTGCAGCGAGAACATCCGCTTGGCGGTGGTATGCTGGCTGCCGCCGAAGGTGACGATGCCGAGCGTCTTGCCCTTCAAGTCTTTGATGCTTTTGTACTCCGGGCGCGCCACCAGAAAAAATAATGGCCGGCGCAGCGTCACGGAAATCACTTTGAGCGGCGTGCCGCGCTGAATCGAGCGGATCGCGCTGCCGATGGAGCCCAGCACGTCGACATCGCCGGAGATGCCCGCGGTGATCGCCAGGTTGGCCGGCACACGAATCAGCTCCGCGTTAAGATTCTGCTGCTGAAAGTATTTCCGGTCACGGGCAATGAACAAATCGATCGACGTCATCCCGCCGCTGGAGTAACTGACGCGAATCCGCTCCGGCGCGCTCTGGGCAAAAACGCTCGCGCTCAGTAACAATAGGGCCATTGAGCCAAGCAGAGTAAGTCGCGCCGTCGTCATTAATCCAATCTCCGTCCGCTTCATGGTGTTAGCCAACTTTCTCCGTCAACAGATTTTTCCACCTTTTCGCTACGTCTTCCTTCAACTCCCGGCTGGCGCCGCTCGACTTGGGGAACTTGTCGCGCCACTCGTAGGGCCGGGTCGCGTCGATGATCGCGCGCGAGCTGAAGCCTACTTGATCCCGCGCGATGCGCGGGTCGAGTGGACCACTCCAGCAGCGGCGCAGGATCTCAATGGACTCTACCGGGTCGGAGCGCGAACTGATCGCCCAGATCACTTCCTCGGTGTTCGTGATATCGATATCGTCATCGACGACGATCACGTAGCGGCCGAGATAGGCGCCGGAACGGCATTGGCTGGCGATCATCGCCGCTTGCCGCGCGTGACCGGGATAGCGTTGCTTGATCGCCAATACCGTCATGAAGCGGCCGCCCGATGGATGCGCCCATACCGCCTGCACATCGGGCACGCCGGCTTCGTCGAGCGCGTTCCAAATCAACGCCGAGCGCATCAGAGAAAAATGCTGATTATCGCCGCTGGAAGGTTTGAGCAGCGGGAAGCCGCACAGGATCGGATCGTTGCGATGATAGACCGCCTTGACGCGAATCACCGGTACCGCGGGCTGATTACTCGCGTAGTAACCGGTCCATTCACCGAACGGTCCTTCGGGCATAAAATCATTAGGCAACACTTCGCCCTCGATGGCGATCTCAGAGTCGGCGGGAATGGGCAAACCGGTCAACGGTCCGTCGACGACATCTAGCGGCGCGCCGGTAATACCGCCGGCGTAAGCGTATTCATTGACGCGGTTCGGCACGTCGGTGGAGGCGACCAGAAAATTGATCGGATGATGACCGAATGATACCGCGATCGGTAACGCCTTACCCTCGGCGTGATTCTTGTCGCGGTGGACGCGGCCATGTTTGCCCGGCGACATATGCAGGCCCATGTGATCGCGGCCGTGGATCATGATCCGATACGTGCCGACGTTCACCCAACCCTCCTCAGGATCGCGCGTGACCACCAGATCGTCGGTGCCGATATAGCGACCGCCGTCGAGCTCATGCCAACGCGGCACGGGAAACTTTAACAGATCGATGTCGGCGCCCTTTTGCACGTTCTCGAATAGCGGCGCGCTTTTGACCTTGCGCGGCTCGATGGGCTGGAGGTTTTTTACCTGCTTGCGCCACGTCTGAACGAAATCGAACTCGCCGATCTTTGGATCCATGCCCATGCGTCAAGGCGAGCCGCTGCAACGACGATAAAAGATTCACCGCGACGCGATAGCCTTCCGGGTAGCCTTTGATCTTATCGAAAACGATCGCCGGGCGAACTTTCGAGCGCTCGTTGATGAGCTCGGTCAACGTCGACAACTCGAGATCCCAGTCGGCGTTATCGACGGTCATCAATTGACCGAGTTTATCTACTTCATCTAACCAGTGCGTAAGTCCGCCATAAGTTCCTTTCGCTAACTTCAGTGCAATGGTTCAAATCGTTCAAGCCGTTCAAAACGTTTTGAACGGCTTGAACGAGAGTTATTTTGTCACTGCTGCCGGCACGGCTGGGATTGACATCGTTCGCAATGAATTTTCCGGCTCCTCGCGGTAGTGGCCAAAGGCGCTGACGATGGGCGCATCGTTGACGGAAAATAATAGCGCCTCGTCGCTCTTCGAGCGATTGATATGCTCATGCCACGCCCAGTTGGGCACGGCAAAGCAATCATTTTTTGTCCATTCCAAAGGCTTATCGCCGACGATGGTCGTGCCTTCGCCGCTGACGACGAAGTAAACCGCGCTCGAAGTATGGCGATGCTTCATGGTGCGCTCGCCGGGACGCAAGAGTTGAATCCAACAACTGAGCGTCGCCAACGTTGGGCCGCCGGTCATCGGATTGATGTATTCGAGCGCCACACCATCATAGGGGCTGCCGGCGCTATCGGCCAAGGCGCGCAATTGCGGCTCGATATCCTTCCAGGCGTAGCGCAGCGGCAAATTTTCTCGCTGAGAATTTTCCCATGCCGGCCGCACCCAACCGGCGCGCTGCTGCAAATGCTCGCTCGGTTTTTCTCGCACCGCCTGCAGCTTGTCGCCGGGATAGGGCTCATAGAACGGCTGATTGAGGCCGAGCATAAACGGCACGTCGAGCACGTCGACCCACATGGCGGTTTCAGTGGTCGGGTTCTGATGATCGTGCCAGGTCCACTGCGGGGTGAGAATCAAATCGTTGGGCTCCATCGGACATTTCTCGCCGTTGACGACCGTGAAGACCTTGCCGTCGCCTTTGATGACGAAACGGACCGCCGCCAAAGTGTGGCGATGCGCCCAGGCGATCTCGCCGGCTTTGATCATTTGAATGCCCATCAATAGCGTGTGCGTCGTGCCGCCCATGGGCAGCGCCGGATTGTTGAACAACAGGCTGCGGCGCGCGGTGAAACTCTCTTCGAGCACGTCGCAAGCTTCGAGCAATTTTTCACTGATCATCTTCCACGGCCAAAGATATGCGTCGCCGCGCGGCCGCGGGCCGCCGATGCAAGCCGTGAGCAAGCCTTCGTAAACCCACTGGCCACTGATGTGCAGTTGCTTCAGTTCCTCGTCGAATTGCTGCAAAGTTTTTTTCGCCATGGTCAAGCCTTTCCCGATTGGCGCAGGCCTTCATAGTAGAAGCCGTCGAAATAAACCTGCCACGCCATCATCGACTCTTCCGCCGCTTGCAATGCCGCCTGCTTCTCGGCGTCGGAAGTCAAAAATTTTTCCAGCAAGTTAAGCGAACCATCGCCGTGAATCTGATCGACCGAATCGTGCATCCACCAAAATTCGGTATCGTCTTTTGAAAGCCCCAACTGGCGCATCCAGTGCTCGGCTTGATGATGCGAGAAGTTGCCGCAGTTGGGATTGTTGGTGCGCTCGAGCACCGATTTCGCGGCCAGTCCTTCATACCACGTGCGGTCCTTGGTCAACGCCTCCCAGCAACGCATCGTCACAACCGTCGTCGGCAGTGGCTTGGCGTTGACGATCTCGTCGCGCGTCAATCCCAACGCCATGCCCATGCGTGCAAGTATCTCGAAATGCGAGTGGCCTTCCTGGGCTTCTTCTTCATACAAATTTTCCGTGACGATGAACTTGCGCACTTCGACATGCGGACAGTTGCCGACCACGTGGGCCCAGCACTGTCGGCTATGGCGGGTAAAACTGGACCACTGCTGAATCAAGACTCGCGCCGCTTCCTTGGTCAGTCGGTCTTTCGAAAACGGCACCCAGAGAAGCCGATCATTACAATCAGCAACGATCTTATCCATCGTCACGGCAAAAGCTGAGCTCATTCAAAACCTCCACTCATTACAGCCTTCATCCTTCATCCTTTTGCCTTTATCCTTTTTAGAATCCCCTCAGACTCACTCCCAACCCTTCCCCATCAGGAACGGTGATGCTGCCCTTGTCGACGGTCAAGCCGAAAAACGGATCGCCGGTGATTACTTCGAACTCGCCCAGCTCACAGAGCGGAGAAATTCCCGGCGTGCTCGCCGCCAGATGCACCGCCGCCGCGTCGCCGACCATGCTGCCCGCGGTGTTGGATAGCGCACAGCGGATGCCATTCGCTTCGCACAGCTCGGCGATGCGGCGCACTTCGCCGATGCTGCCGACTTTGGCAATGCCGGTGTTGATCGAATCGACCATGCGATTCTTGATCAACATTTGAGCGTCGGCGAAGTTGCGGCACGACTGGTCCGCTTCGATCTTGATCGGCGAATGCTTTTTCACTTCCCAGAGCGCGTCAAATTGATCGCGCGGCACCGGTTGTTCGAAGACTTCGACGCCGAGATCGGCCAATCCCTTGGCGAGTTTGATCGCTGACTTGGCGTCATAGGCTTCATTGGCGTCAATCTTGATAAAGACGCTGTCGCCGACGGCTTTTCGCACGGCAGCAACACGCGGCAGATCTCTATCGATGCTGCCGCTGACTTTGAGTTTTAACGCCAATCCTTGGCTGACCAACTCCTTGGCTTCCTCAGCCATCGCGTCGGGATCGCCGATGCTGACCATCTTGATCACCTTGATCTCGCCGCGATATTTGCCGCCGAACATGACGCTGAGAGGAATATGGTAACTGCGCGCCAAAGCATCAACCATAGCGCTCTCTAGCGCGGATTTGGCGCGCGGGTGGCCGGTTAGGAAATGATCGATGTCCGCGCGAATCCGCGCCAAGTCTTCCAACTCTTTGCCGATCACTTTCGACTTCAACACCGATTCGATCACATGCTGCGCCGTCTCCGGCGTTTCCCCCGCGCGCGGGAACAAATCCGAATAGCCATAACCTTCCACGCCGCCGCTGGTGCCCACCGTAACCAGCAAACCCCGCGCGACGGTAAAATTATTCGTCGCCGTCACCAGCGGCTTGGTGTAAGGCATCTCGAGCTTCTTGGTTTCAACTCTTTCGATTCTCATCGGCGCTCCAGAATGCGGTCGCAAATCACCAGCTTCGCAAAATATCTAGTATTGATGCTTCGACATTACAACTACTTCCGTCTCGGCCAACAGTTGGGATATAACTCAAGGGCCAATGAAAGTTCTGCTCATCCAACCGCCGGTGCGAGATTTTTACGACACCGACGTACGGCTCCAGCCGATCGGTCTGGCTTATTTGAAGGCCGCCGTCGCGAAACATCTTCCCGATATCGAAGTCATCATCAAAGATTATCACGGTGGCTGCGGGCGAAAGACCGTGCAGATTCCAAAAGAGCTGTACTACTTGACCGGGTATTACCCGGTCGCCGACAAATCCCCGTTCTCGACGTTTCATCAGTATTATCACTTCGGCCGATCGTTTGATGACATCGAATCCGACGTCGCTGCGTTGAAGCCGGATATCGTCGGCATCTCATCATTGTTCACGCCGTACTATCGCGAGGCGCTCGAAGTCGCGGCGCGGGTGAAAAAAGCAACCAACGCCACTGTCGTCATGGGCGGCTCCCACGCATCAGCCGTGCCGGAATCACTGCTGGCGTCGCCGTATGTCGACTACATCATTCGCGGCGAAGGCGAAAAGCCATTCGTTGAATTTTTGCGCTGTCTGCAAAATCAGACATCGGCCCAGCGGGTTGCCAATCTCGGGTATAAGCATCTCGGCGAGTTTATCCTCAACCCGATCCAAGACAACTTTCCGATCGACGAGCTACCGATCCCCGACCTGAGCGACTTCGCCCCGGCAACTTACACCCTCGCCGGCAAGCCGATGACCTTCATGATCACCTCGCGCAGTTGTCCGCATAAGTGTTCGTTCTGCTCCGTGCACACGACTTTCGGCACCGACTATCGGCGCCGCTCGCTGGAAAACGTTCTCGAAGAAATTGTCTTGCGCTACCAACAAGGCTATCGCGTCATCGACTTCGAAGACGACAACCTCACCTACTACAAGCAGACGTTTAAAGAACTTTGCCGGCGCCTGATCGCGCATTTTCCCAGGCGTGAGATGGAGTTCGTCGCCATGAACGGCATCAGCTACCTGAGCCTCGACGACGAATTATTGAAATTGATGTACCAAGCGGGCTTTTCTCATCTGAATCTCGCGCTGGTCAGTTCCGACAAAACCGTGCGCGAAACCACCAAGCGGCCGCATACGCTGGAAGCCTATTTGAACGTGGTCGACAAGGCCCATCAGCTCGGCTTCAAGATTGTCTCTTATCAAATCCTCGGTCTGCCAAACGAAACTCTCGACAGCATGATTCAAACTCTCGCGTTCAACGCGCGCCTGCCGGTGCTGCTCGGCGCTTCACCGTTCTATCAAACACCGAGTGCGCCGATCGCCCGCGGTTTGGAGTTGAATGAAGCTGATTTCGTCAAAGCGCGCTTGACCGCCCTTGCAATCGAGACGGATAACTTTTGCCGCGACGACATTTACACGCTCTTTGTCACCACGCGCATCGTGAATTTCCTCAAAGGATTGTCCCTCGACGCGCCAACGAGTTTGTTGGAGCTCATAAGCCAAAATTGCTCTGACCCACGAACCCAGGTCGGCTTCGACTTGCTGAACCAGCTTTTCCAAACCGGCCGGTTATTTTTCTCGACCGCGCGAGGCGGGGTGGAGAATCGGAAATTTCGCACCGATCTATTCGCTCGGGTCTTGTCTCAGATCGGCGCAATCACCTGTCAGGATAGTGGCAAAGTCCTTGTCGACGAATTCGCACGGAAACTGCTTTCACCGCAATTCTATTCGGCCTGGGGTACAGATATGCGGAATGCCGCTCCCCCGGAACTCGGCTCCAGTGAAACGTCGCCGCCGTAAGCTTTGAGCAGCGATCGGACGATACCCAACCCTAAACCCGTGCCGCCTTCATCTCGATGAGTGGTAAAAAACGGCGTGAAGATCTGATCCGCATTGGCCTGAGATATCCCGTGGCCGTTATCTGTGACCCGTATGGAAATATTTCTGCCGACACCCTCAACGCGAATATCGACCCGCTTGGCGCCATTCTGACGGCTGTTATCGATCAGGTTGGTGAAAACCATTTCCAATACTTCGGATACGATTTTTACGGCGATATTTCGATCGTCGGCAAATGAGATCAACAATCCGGAATCCTGGTAGCGACTCTTCAACCCCTCGATCAGCGGCGCCAGCAGTGTCCTACCCGCCGCGGGATCGAGCACGTCCGCGCGAGCCATTTCTAACAAGCGATCCACCAAGCGCTTCAGACGCTCGGCATCAAGCGAAATATTGTGGAGAAACCGCGCGCGCTGCTCCGCCGGCATGTCGTGTGAATGTTCTTCGAGCAATTCAATCGCCCCCTGGATCGCCGTTAACGGAGTCTTGAACTCATGGGACACATGCGCGGCGAAATTACGAATATATTCCGAGCGATGTTCCAGACTCCGCGCCATCTCGGAAAAACTTTGCGACAGCAGCGCCACCTCTTCGGTTACTGGTCTGGGCAAGGGCTCCAACGCTTTTTTATCACCGCCGGCGAAGCGATTGGTCTGATCGATCAAGGCGTGCAGCGGCCGGGCGATGGAATAGGAGGTGAGCACGACCAGCAGAATCACCAATAGCAATATGACCGCGGCCACCAGGGCGATTTTTTCTTTTTGACTGTAAAGATGTTCGAGTATGCTGTTGGGCGTGCGCGATAGGAAAATTACGCCGAACAAGCGGTCGCCCGCGGTGATGGGGTAGGCGACAAAAACTCGCACACCCGTGCCGCGGCTAAACGACGCCAACGCCGGTTGCGGGCGGCGAATGGTCCGCGCGCGGATGGCGCTCGCGTAGCGCCCCTGCAGCGCTTCGCGAACTTCGCTGACATGCGCCAGCGATTTGCCGATATCTTCGCGGCCGCCCGTAACGATGCCTTGAGCATCGAGCAGCCGCACTCCCGCCAAGTTGGTGCGTTGGGCATCGAGCAATATCGGTGTCAGCTTCGCGCCGACTTCCCGGGCAAACCGATCGGCTTGAAGTTCGCTGGCCGCCGCATCCGCCGGGCGCGAACGAATGCGATAGCGGGACAAGTTGAGTTGCGGTTTTACCGGTCGGAAATACTCATCCGCCGCGGCCGGTGGATTTACTTTGCGGCCATACGCGCCGACCATTCCGTCGAGCTTGACCAGCGTTGCAACCTCACTTTTGTAAAGCGCCGCGATCAACGCCGCTTGCGCGATCAACTCCAGCTCGCTCTGCTTAACCAGTTCGCCTTCATAGATGCGAAAAATGTAGATACCGCCCGCTGGGATGACTAACACTGTCAAACTCACCGCCAGCAGAATTGTCCGCAGCTTAAAACGCCAGCGTCGTTGCTTCGCCATCAGCGGCATGGACCCAATTTGTAACCGACGCCGTGCAAAGTCTCGATCAACTCTTTGCAGCCGGCTTTGGCGTATTTGGCGCGCAAGTTTCGCACGTGGCTATCGATGGTGCGGTCGCTCACGTTGACAGCGCCGGCATAGACCAGGTCCATCAATTGATCGCGCGAGAAAACCCGTTCTGGCTGAGACAGAAATGTTTTAAGAAGTGAGAATTCAGTGGCGGTCAACAAGACTTTCTTGTCTTTCCAGTAGGAGCCATGGCCGAGCACGTCGAGGCGCACCCCGCCGTAATTGAGCACTTTCATTTCTGCGCCGTCACTCGACTTGGCGCGAGTACGCTTCAAGATCGCCTGCACGCGGGCGACCAATTCGCGCGGACTAAAAGGCTTAACGACGTAGTCATCGCCGCCGACTTCCAAACCGACCACGCGATCGACTTCGTCGGTGCGCGATGAAAGAAACAGAATCGGCACGTCTGAAGTTTTGCGAATTTCGCGGCATACCGCCAGACCGTCCATTTCCGGCATGGTAATATCGAGCACGATTAAGTCCGCTTTTGTCCGCTGAAAAACTTCCAGCGCCTTCTGGCCGTCGCCGGCTTCGACGATGTCGAAGCCGGCTTTTTCCAGGGCGAACCGCACTACTTCGCGGATATGCGCGTCGTCATCGACGACCAGGATTCGTGTCGGCATAGTATTAGCGCTTAGGATAATGTCTCAAAGCGAAAAACTCCAATCACCCGCCATGGGCGGGTGCCGGGTTACGGCTGGCGAATTTCTCCGACCAGCGAATCCGTCCGGTGAGCTGCATGACCACGAACAAGGTGATAATCGAGCCGATCGTCACGGCCAAGCCGCTGAAGCCTTTGAAAAAGAATGCGTAGGAGAACAACACTAAATAGATGAGCTGGGCCAAGCCGGCCTCCACCGCGGCGAAGCGCATGCCCACCACCAGGCGCAGATAACTGATCACTAGCGTCATTGAAACCAACGAGCAGATCACGAACGCACTGTGAATCGAAATATGGTCGACCAGGTAGGCGAGCAGAAGATGAAAGGCAAAAAACGCGCACGCCAGAAAGAAGTAATTCATCGGATGGAGATCGATACCGCGCAACGTAGTGATGATGAAGATCACGAAGAAAAAAAACAGCAACGACACCGGCGCGAAGTAGCTGATGCGGCCGGCCAACGGTCCCGGCTGTAATTTCTCCGGCATGATCATGCCGATCTGAAATCCCGACAGCAAATTCTTCGATTCCCAGGTCAGCTCCCAGCCATTTTTCGTTTCCAGCTTCTGCGCCGGCGCCAAAGTGTTGTCCGGAAAATCGATGTCCTTGAAGTTGGTCGTCATCTTGAGCTGGAAGTTACGCACTTGGGAAACCTCGTCGCCGAAATGATAGCGCCAACTATCCAGCCCCTGCGAGCGATACTTCACCGTCACCACCGCGGTTTCTCCGGGTGGGATGCGAGCCGCACCGCGCAGCGAGGATTTGTCGTTGACGAACGGCACCGGCGTGCCGTCTACCGTGAGAATCATTTCGTCATAGCTCGCCTGGGCCGTCGGCAAATGGAGCACGAAGTCCACGTTATCGACATCCGTACTATTTTTGAGCAGGTAGTCGGCAGCGAAAGCGACTTTGTAAGTGCCGTACCACAACAGCCCCTTTTGCCGATGTTCAAGGTCGAGAGCGACGCTGAGTTTGCTTCCTTCGAGCTCGAGCGACCTGGTCAGATAATCTTTTTCCGTGCGAATGACGGTTTTGCCGTTCTCGCTTACTTCCACCTTCTTCGCGACTTCCTTGGTCGTCGTCGCCTTGGGCGGCTTTTGCACGTGCGGCGCGCCCCAGATCGACATCACCCGCCCTTTGAGCGACTCGTCGAACGAGTAGGTGCGCGAAAATATCGTCGTTCCTAGAACCGACCACGCCACCGTGGTGCAGATGAAGATAAGCCCGATGGCGATTATATGTTTGGTCATAAAAATTTCCCTTTCTGATACTGAGATGCCGCAAGTGTAAGAATTGCGCATGCAGGGTTAATGAATCGGTGGTGCTGGTTCGGCGGATTATCTGTGCAGATTCCGTGCAAACAAACGGTTTCATCCCATCCGCCTTTAGGCTAAGAAGTAGCCATGCCGCTCCTCGAAGGCGTTCGCGTGCTCGACTTGACCAACGTGCTCGCCGGTCCGTTCTGCTGCTATCAACTCGCTCAGTTGGGCGCGGACGTGATCAAGATCGAACTGCCTAAAACCGGCGACCTCGCGCGCCAGCTCGGCGCCGATGTGGAATTGAACCAACAACGGATGGGCGCTTCTTTTCTCGCGCAGAACGCCGGCAAGCGCTCGATCACGGTCAACCTGAAACACGTCGACGGCAAAGAAATCTTTCGTCGGCTGGTCGCCAGCGCGGACGTCGTTGTGGAAAATTTTCGCCCCGGCGTGATGGCGCGGCTGGAACTCGGTTACGACGCGCTGAAGCAGATCAAACCCGAATTGATTTACTGCGCCATCTCCGGCTTTGGCCAAACCGGCCCGCTCAAAGACAATCCGGCTTACGATCAGATCATTCAGGGCCTGTCCGGCGTGATGAGTGTCACCGGCGATCAGAACTCGGCGCCGCTCCGGGTCGGCTATCCGGTCGCCGATACCGTCGGCGGCATCACCGCCGCTTTCGCCATCGCCGCCGCGCTGTTTCGCCGCGAACGCAGCAAGATCGGAGAATTCATTGACGTGTCGATGCTCGAAGCGACGCTTGTGACAATGGGCTGGGCGGTGTCGAATTGGCTGATCGCGGGCAGCAAGCCGCAACCGATGGGCAACGAGAACATGACCGCGAGCCCGTCGGGAACATTTAAGACCGGCGACGGCTTGCTCAATATCGCCGCCAATGAGCAAAACCAGTTCGTAAAGCTTTGCCAATTGATCGGCCGCGCCGACCTAATAACTAATCCGCGCTTCGCCGAGCGCGACGATCGCAAGAAATATCGTCAGGAATTGACGGCTGAAATCGAGCAAGCATTGTCCGTCAAGCCAGCGCACGAGTGGTCGGTTCTCTTTAATAGGAACGGCGTCCCGGCCGGCGAAGTGCTCTCGATCCCGGAAATCCTCGACCATCCGCAGATTGCCGAGCGCGAGCTGGTCAAGCGATTTCACAGCGCCGTTGGCGTCGATCGCGACATCGCCGTCGTCCGCTCGGGTTTCAAGCTTAACAGCGGCGACCCAGAGCCTAAAAATCCGCCGCCGTTACTCGGCGCCGATACGGCAATCATTCTCAAAGAACTCGGCTACCAGGACGACGCAATCACGAGGTTTAGACAAGCGGGTGCGGTGTAAAAATGAACTCCTCGGCTTGGTGGAATAAGCGGCAAATCGCGCCGGCATCAGGGCTTGTCCGAGTGCCCTGGTAAAGAAAGTGAAAGGGAAATGAAGCTTGTCAATCTGTCGGTCGTCTACTATACATCGTCAACGCGGTTCGTATTTAGAACCCCAAGATCACAAGGAGGCAGTATGCAAAAATGGTTTGCTATTTTGGTCGTGGCCGTCGCGTGGGTATTTGCCACCAGCGCAGCCCACGCGCAGCCAAGTTTAAAAATGATGATTCCCGCCAACCCCGGCGGCGGCTGGGATCAGACCGGCAGGAGTCTCGCCGCCGCGATGCAGAGCGCTAAGCTGGTTTCATCGGTACAATTTGACAATAAGGGCGGCGCCGGCGGCACCATCGGCCTGGCGCAGTTCGTCAACTCATCCAAAGGCGACGCAAACGCCGTAATGATCGGCGGCATGGTCATGGTCGGCGCCATCTATTTAGAGAACTCGCCGGTGAATCTTTCCATGGTCACCCCTTTGGCTCGGCTCACGGGCGAATATGAAATCATCGTCGTGCCGGCAAGTTCGCCGCATAAAACAATGGCCGACCTGGTGAAAGCCTTCAAAGCGAATCCCGGCGGCATCTCCTGGGGCGGCGGCTCGGCGGGCGGCACCGATCACATCCTGGTCGGTTTGATCGCCAAGGCCGCTGGCGTCGATCCGGCCAAGATTAACTACGTACCATTCAAGGGCGGTGGCGAAGCGATCGCGGCCATCGTCGGCGGCCATGTCACAACCGGCGTTTCCGGCATCGGCGAATTCGCCGAGCAGGTCAAAGGCGGCCGCATGCGCGCCCTAGCGGTTTCCAGCGCGACAAAACTCGACGGCCACCCGTCGCTTAAGGAACAAGGCATCGATGTGGAGCTGTCCAACTGGCGCGGCATCTTCGGCGCGCCGGGAATAACTCCGGCGCAAAGCGACGCCTTGATCAAGATCGTTCGCGGCGCCACCGAATCAGCCTCATGGAAAGAAACTCTGAATAAACTTGGCTGGTCGCCGATCTTTGTGAGCGGCGATGCTTATAAGAAATTCGTCGACGAAGACACCAAACGCGTCGGCGGCATTATCGATTCGCTGGGGATCAAGAGCGCTAAATAGCGCGGCAAAAAACTCCTGCACCACGACGGACACGAAGAGCACGAAGTTCGGAAATTAATTTTCCGAGACCTTCGTGTCCTTCGTGAACTTCGTGGTGAAAATTCCGGTTTTGACCCGCGCGTCGATTGGCTCCTACGATTACTCTCTTCTATCTTATGAAAGCCAAACCCGCCGAACTGATTCTTTCGCTGGCCGTGCTTGTCCTGGGAGTCGCGGTTGCCGTTGGCACCTCACAACTGTCCAGCGCCGGTGGGTACGCCAAGATTGGACCGAACGTCGCTCCCGCAGTGGTCAGCGGCGGCCTGATCCTGCTGGGTATTTGGTTGCTCTACGAAACACTCAGCGGCGGCTGGCGCAACACAAGCCCGGACGAACCCGAAGCGCGTGGCGAACATCGCTTCTCGGCCGCCGCTTTCATCTGGGTGAGCGTCGGACTGTTCGCTCAGATACTGCTGATCCACCGCGCCGGCTTCGTCCTCGCTCAAGCGACGCTTTTCGCGTGCGTTGCGCGCGGTTTCGGCAGCGGCAAAATGCCGCGCGACTTCGCCATCGGCCTCGTGCTCGGTCTTTCGGTGTTTTTTTTCTTTGTCAAATTTCTAAACGTTAATTTGCCAGCCGGCTGGCTAAAGCCATTACTCGGCGGCGCTGGGATTTAGTTTCGCCATGGTGGAAACTTTCACCTCGCTAATGCACGGCTTCAGTATTGCGCTGACGCCGATTAATTTACTCTGGGGCTTCCTCGGCGTCATGCTCGGAACATTTATCGGCGTGTTGCCGGGAGTTGGACCGGCACTGACCGTGGCCATGCTTATGCCGCTCACGGTGAAGCTCGATCCCACCGGCGCGCTGATCATGTTCGCCGGCATTTATTACGGCGCCATGTACGGCGGCTCGACGACGACGATCTTGCTCAATACACCAGGCGAATCCGCCTCCATCGTGACCGGGTTGGAAGGAAACCTAATGGCGAAGAAAGGCCGCGCCGGTCCGGCGCTGGCCACCTGTGCCATCGGCTCCTTCGTCGCCGGCACGATCGCGACTATTCTCGTCACACTCCTCGCGCCTATCATTGTCGAAGTCGCGCTGAGATTCGGCCCGGCGGAATATTTCGCGCTAATGGTTTTTGCTTTCACCACGGTCTCCGCTGTCATCGGCAGCTCCACCTCACGCGGCCTGACCAGTTTGTTTCTCGGCTTGCTGCTTGGCGTTGTCGGCATCGATAGTCAAACCGGCAGATCACGCTTCGCCTTCGGCGTGCCGGAATTGTTGGACGGCATCGATGTGGTCGTGCTCGCCGTCGGACTGTTTGCCGTCGGCGAGGCGCTCTACGTCGCCGCTTACACAAGCCGTCTCGAAGAAAAGATCGAAGAGCTGAAAGGTTCGCTGTGGATGTCGAAGCAAGATTGGCAGCGCTCATGGCCCGCTTGGCTGCGCGCCACGGCGATCGGCTTTCCCTTCGGCTCAATTCCCGCGGGCGGCGCGGAAATCCCAACTTTTCTCTCCTACGCAATGGAAAAAAAGCTGACGAAATACCCCGAGGAATTCGGCAAGGGCGCCATCGAGGGCGTCGCCGGACCAGAAGCGGCGAACAACGCGTCGGCCACCGGCGCGCTGGTGCCGCTGCTTACCTTGGGAATTCCAACTTCAGCGACCGCCGCCGTCTTGCTCAGTGCATTTCAAAATTACGGCATCTCACCTGGACCGATGTTGTTTCAGATGCAACCCGACCTGGTTTGGGGACTGCTCGCGAGTTTATACATCGGCAATGTGCTGTTGCTGATTCTCAATCTTCCATTGGTGGGCATGTGGGTGAAGGTGCTCGAGATACCGCAGCCTCTGCTCTACGGCGGTATATTAGTTTTCGCGACACTGGGCGCCTATAGTTTGCACCAATCGGTGGTCGATCTTATCACGCTTTATGTCTTTGGCCTGCTCGGTTTCGCCATGCGCCGCTGGGATCTTCCGGTCGCGCCGGCGGTGATCGGCCTTATTCTCGGCCCGCTCGCCGAAACTCAAGCGCGCCGCGCCTTAGCGATCAGCCAGGGCGACGCGACGGTGTTTATCACTCATCCGATTTCCGCGAGCATCCTCGGGCTCTCGTTAGTTCTGCTGCTCATTCCCTTGATCGTAAAACTATTCCGCCGAAGTTGAGCGATTCTGAGCCGGCGTCTCAAAAAGGTTCAGCTACAAGACGCGCGAAGAATCGACGAGCGGAGGCGTTTGTTTGTACAGTGACGCGAGGAGATCGAGCGCAACGAAGTAGATGAGTCTTTTCAGTCGCAAGCTACGGGTTTTCCATGCCGATGGAGAACATCCGCTCTAAATCATGGCGCGAGTAGACGCGAAAAGCGATGAGCGTTTCTGAGCCGGTGATGCCCGGCACGGCGCGAATTTTTTCGGTGACGACTTTGGCGAGCTGGTCGTTATCGTTCGCGCGTACGATCGCCGCCAAGTCGTAGCGGCCCGCGACCGAATACACCTCCGACACGCCGTCGAGGTCGGCGAGAGATTCAGCCACCTTGTTGGTTTTGTCTCGTTCAGTGTTTAACAGCACGATAGCAGAGAGCATGTTTGATCTCCTTCAGCTCGAACAGTAACCGACGTAATACACTATCGTCAACGGCGCCTTGACCGAAATAGAATCCTTCACTAGTATGCCACGCGAAACGGAGGCCCAATGACGACGCCTAAAACAGCGCGCGGGTTATTATTCCTTGTGTACTTTGCGCTCTTTGCGGTCGATAATCCCTCCGCTCAGGAAAAGCTCACGGTGTCCTACAGCTCCATCGACGCGCCGAGCGCCAACTGGTACATCGCCCAGGAAAAAGGCTTGTACAAAAAATACGGCTTGGAGGTCGAGTCGATCTTCATACCGGCTTCATCGACCAACGTCGCGGTTCTCGTTGCCGGCCAACTGAAATTCGGCAATGGCACCGGCGGCACCATCGCCAGCGCCGCCGTCGGTGGCGCCAACCTGGTCGCCGTCGCTTGTTTTATGAATACACTGCCGTATGAGCTCATCGTCCAGGACTCGATCAAAACCGCGCAGCAACTCAAAGGCAAAAGTCTCGGCATCAGTCGCATCGGCAGTTCATCGGATGTGATCGCGCGGGTGTTTCTTAGAAATCTTGGCTTGGAACCGGATAAAGACGTGGCGATCATCCAAGTCGGCGGCGGCGGTGAACGGGCCGCGGCATTTCGCACCGGCAGGATCGCTGCTTTCCCCGCGCCTCCAGGAGTCTTGCATCTGACCAAAGGCGTGCCGCAGCGAGTACTGATCAGCACCGCGGAGTTTCAAAAGCCTTACCCGTTTCCGTACATTTGCGGCACGACGACAAGAAGCTTCCTGTCGACAAACCGCGCAACCGTCAAGCGTTTGGTCATGGCGCTGACCGAAGGCGTACAATTCTTCAAGACGCGCAAGGAAGAGAGTAAACAAATCCTGGCGAAATATTCACGCCAGAATAACGAGGCCTACTTAGAAGCCGCCTACGAGATCAACGCCAAACTATTCGAACGCGCGCCTTACGTCGGCCGAGAAGGCATGGAGATCCAGCTGAAAGAGGCGTTGGCTAAGAAACCAGCTTCAACGGTAAAAGTCGACGATATCGTCGACGATTCGACTGTCGCGGAATTGGAAAAGGAAGGGTTTATCGACAAACTCTACCGGTAGTAAGTTCAAGCTGCGAAGCGGAACGATTTGAACTTTTTGAACGAATTGAACGGGGCCACCTCAAGTCTTTTTAAGATGCTTGGCAAAAAAACCAAATGTCCTCGGCCACGACGCCGTGGCCGCGTGCTCGCGGTATGCGGCTGAACCGAAGTTTGCAAAGGCGTGGGCCGCATTCGCATAGGAGTGAAACTCATGGAGCTTGCCGAGACGCGTCATCTCGGTGTCAAGCTTCCTCATGTCTGCCGGCGACGGATTTTTATCGTCTTCGCCGAAGTGGCCCATGATCGGGCAGTGAATTTGCGCCGTGCGATCGAAGGGCGATGGGGCATCGCCCCAGGCATGAAACGGATCGCCGCCGTAGTACATCACGCCGGCTTTGAGATCGGCATTTAACGCTGACATGAGATACACCGCGCGCCCGCCCATGCAGAAACCGACGATACCGATACGAGCGGAGTCGACCGCAGGATGTGTCTTCAAATAACTGACGGTCGCGTTAACGTCCGCGATCACGGTCGCATCGGTCAAACGCATGCGCCGCGTCGGTGCATCGTCTTTGCAATCCGCAGGATCGCGATGATAGAGATCCGGCGCCGCCGCAACGAATCCGTTCGTCGCGACCATATCTGAGAACTTCAAAAAATCATTGACTCCGGTCTGGCCTTGAACAACGACGATGCCGGGAACTTTGCTCGACCCTTCCGACACGCTGACGTAGGTGTGCATTTTGGAATCATCGACACTTACATTTTCCCATGATGAACCCATGATCACCTCCAACTGTAGAGGAATGGTACACTGTGTACTTGCACAATGCCGAATCGTAATCAGCGTCTCTTGAGAAAATTTGCGAGACTCACCCGACGAGCTACAAAAAACTAATTTCCAAGAATTTTTCTCAACCGCTCGATAATCTCCGGTCGCTGCGACATCATCTCTTTGGCCAGAGCGTCCATCTCTTCGCCTGAAGTATACTCGGCGTCAAGCTTCCTGCTCTTCACTTCGTCCAAGAACGCCGTGTCTTTCAAAGTCTTCTGGAACGCGTCGCGCAAGACTTTAACCTGTTCGGGACGCACGCCAGGCGGAGCCATGTACGGACGCTGGAAGATCTCCGACGCCGTGATCAACATCGCCAGCCGCCGGCCGACATCGGGAGTTTTATGGCGCTCCATCAGCTCATTGAGGGTCGGTACGTCGGCCAACCGGCTGTCGCGCTTGGCCCCGAGCTGAATGATCGCGCGCACGAAGTTGGTTTTTCTCCAAGTGTGAAACGGTTCGCGGCCGAAAAATGCCGTGAGACTGAATGCCCGGCATTGTATTTCGCCGCGCTCCACCGCCAGATCGACTTCGTTGCCGCCTTTGTATCCCGTGACCAAGTTAAATTTCGCGCCGATGGTCTCCTCCAACAGTCGCGGCACCGTGTAGCCGGTCGTGCCGGTGCCGGTAGCGCCACACTTGGGCGGTTCCTTGGCGCTGCGCACGTCGTCGATGGTTTTAAATGGACTGTCCGACCGCATGTAAAGCAAGTCGGTCGTGCGCGACGCATTGCCCAGCCAGATAAACTTGGCCCAGTCAAATTTAATCTCAGGCCGACCGATCAGTTGATCGATGTAAAGATTAGGGTTCGGCGCAAGCAACGTCAGGCCGTCGGGTTTGGCCACACTATAAACAAAATTCGCCGCGACAATGTGGCCCGCGCCAGTCATGTTCTGCACCAGAATATTCGGCGCGCCGGGAACATGCTTGCCCATATGCGTCGCGATCATGCGCGCGTAAATGTCATAGAGATCGCCAGTCTGGCTGCCGGTGATAATAGTAATCGTCTTGCCTTGATAGTAAGGCGACTGTGCCGTCACCGAAGTAGCTGACCCAACCAGGACTAACAATGAAAATAGAATCTTTTTTCGCATTTTCTTCCTCCACACGATCAAAGGGCAAGTTCACCTTGCCCGTAAGAACTGCACGTTGGTAAAATAGATTAGACGCTCTTCTTGACAAATATAATCTCTAGCATCGCCCTGCAAACACTTCGCCGGCGCGCACCGTCCACTTCGCGGCAATGCGTTGTCCGTGGGTTTTCTCGCCGCCGACCGAATCGCGCAGCTTGATCGGTTCGTTAACGACCTGCAGCACAGCGATGTCAGCCTCGCGGCCGACTTCCAAACTGCCGATGCGGTCTTGCCAGCCGACCACGCGCGCGGCGTCCACCGTGCAGCTGGCGATAATCTTTTCCAAGCTCAGACCGAGCGGCAAGAACTTCGTCAACGTCGTCGGCAGATCTCCGACGACGCCGAAGCCCGGCTGGCTCAAGCGGCCATGCAGATCGGAGCTGATGACATCGGGGATGATACCTTCACCCATAGCGCGTTCGACGAGGCCGAAATCAAAATGGCCGCCGGCATGGCCGACGTCGAAAATCACCCCTCGTTCTTTGGCCTTGCGAACCAAAGGCAAAAGCCTTCCCTGCTCGTCGATGATCGAAGGTTTTTGCGGCGTGTAGCAGTGCGTGATGATGTCACCCGGGCGTAAAGTATCGGCGATCTCATCCATGCCGATCGCCGTGCTGCCGACATGCACCATGATCGGCGTGCCCGATGCTTCGCCGGCTTTGATCGCCAGGCGCAGCGCCGCGCGGCTGTTGTCGCCGATGGATTTTTTGTGCAGGCGCACTTTGATGCCGACGCCGATGTCGCGGTTGTCGATCACCGCCTGCGCCGAGCCGTCGAGATCGGCGAAGCCTAAATTGAGCAGCTCGCCCGGTTCGTTCAACACGCCATGCTGAGCCAGCGCAACGAAGCCGATCATGCGGGTCTTCGATCTCTCGTACACGAGCTTGCGAAAGCCCAGCAGGTTCACCGGCCCGGCCGAACCGGCGTCGAATGCCGTCGTCACACCGGAAGCAAGACAAAGTGCGTCGAGATCGCAGCCGTACGGATTCACGCCCCAATAGCTGTGCACGTGGAAGTCGATCAAGCCCGGCGTCACGTAGCAACCCGTTACATCGATGACGCGCTTCACCCCGGTGCGGGGAATGTTCGCTTGAATCGCCGCCACTTTGTTACCAGCGACTGCAACATCAAGCTTTTGGTTCGTCTTCGTCGCCGGATTGAGAACCGTGCCGCCGGTTAGCACAAGATCGAACATGTCAGCCATCTTCTGCCTTCGTCATCGAAACTTTTCGCGCACGACATGATCCACGAGCACGAATCACGAGTCACGATCCTCAATCCACATCCAAGCCATAAAACTTCGCCGGATTATGGTAAAGAATCTTGTCGATCACCTTGGGATCGATCGCGCCGTTCTCTTTGAGCTTTGCCAGCGCGAGTAATTCACTGGCATTGTCGGCGTGGCCGTAGTCCGAACCGATCATCAAGCAATTCTCGCCGGCGTACTTGAGCACGTAGGGGAGATCGTCGTCGGTCTGGCAGGCGACGAATAGCTGGCTGCTGCCGCTCAGCACGTCGGGCCGCGCTTCTTTGCCTTCGAGCTTGGGAAAACGCAGATTCAAATCGTGAACGATATAGGGCACCCACTGCGCCGCCACTTCGATGGCGCCGACGCGCAGCTTGGGGAACTTTTCTAAGATGCCGTTCAAGATCATCGAATGAAAGCCGCCGATGACGATCAGCTTGGCGACCCGAAACGGCTCGCCGCCGAGCATGTCGTTGACGGTGAAGTTGCCTATTCCCGAATGAATGCCGATCGGCAGGTTGAGCCGGCTCGCTTCTTCGTAGAGCGGAAAAAAATACGGATCGTGTAAGACGTGATTGGTCTCGATGCCACGCATAAAAACCGCGCAAGCTCCGTTGCCTTTCGACCAACGCAATTCATCCCGGGCTTCATCCATCGACAAGAGTGGCAACTGCACCGCCCAGCGCAAGCGCTTCTTATCCTTCGACCAGATATCGGCCATCCAACGATTATACGAACGGCAAAGCGCGAGCTCGATGCGCGGATCGTCCGTCACCGGCCGCAGGAACAGCGTCGGATAAAGTACCTGTACGCCGGTGCCGATCTCGTCCATGTGTTTCAAGCGCGAGTCGATGTTAGCCATTTCGCGCGACTCTTTGGAAGTATCTTGGCCGATGTTATCGCGCCCGCCGATCAAGCGTCCGCCGATGATCCAAAAGTTGCTTTTCTTGCCCGTCGGCATGTCGACGGCGATCGGCACAGGGCGATAGCGTTTGTCGCTACCTTCTAAATAATCCCACGTCTTCTCGCACTCGATGACATGAGCGTCAGCATCGATGCTTAACATGCAACGTCCTCCAAAGTTTTACGGAAATCACAGACCGTATAAAGCGCGCGGGTTGTCGGCCAAGATCTTGTCGACCACCTGCCCGCTGATTTTCCCATCCGTGCGCAGTTTCCTCAGCGCTTCGATTTCGACCGCGTTATCCGCGTGGCCATAATCCGTGCCGATGACTAGATTGTCGTCGCCGGCATAGCCCAGCACGTGATCGAGATCGTCGTCGGTCTGGCAAGTTACGTAAATGCGATTTTCTTTCAAGACATTTTTTGGAAACGACCGGCCGCGCCGGGCGAAGCGCCGCGACAAATCATGGACAGCGTAGGGAATCCACTGAGCGCTCACTTCGATGATGCCCATTTTCAATTTCGGGAAGCGTTGCGGGATGGCGTGAAAGACCAGCGAATGAAACGCGCCGATGACGGCGAGTTTGAATTTGGAAAAGCCCGGATCGTCGGCGAAGAAATCATAAGTCGTAAACGCGCCGTTGGCCGAGTGCACGCAGATCGGCAAGTCCAGCGCGCTCGCCTGCTCGTACAATGGAAAGAAATAAGGATCGCTGAGACTCCGCTCGACCTCCAGGCCGCGCATGTAGACACCGCAGGCGCCGTTCGCTTTGCCGAACTTTAGCTCTTCGGAAAGATGCTCAGTGCTCTGCAACGGCGGCACGAGCACCCAGCGAAAACGATCGGGTGCTTTCTTTACGATGTCCGCCATCCAGCGGTTGTAACTCCGCGACACAGCGAAATCGATGTCCGGCCGCCGGCTCACCGGCGTGATGAAAAAAGTCGGATAGATCACTTGGCAGTCGATGCCCAATTCATCCATATGTTTAATGCGCACGCTCAAATCGCTCATCTCGCGCGCCGCCACCGGCAGATCGCGGCCGACGTTGTTACGCGGAATCACCCGGCCATCGATCATCCAATAATCGAACGGGTCTTTGGCGCTGGTCGCGCCAACGACTTTCGGTTTGAATGCCCGCTCGGACTCCAGCATGTAATCCCAAGTCGACTCGTTCTCGATCACATGCGCGTCCGCATCGATAACTTTCATCTGGTTCTCCTACTCACGCCGCGAGCCTCGCGCCGATCTCATCCTTCCCGCACCGCTTCATCGACCAGCTTGCCGTTATCGTAGGCGAAGCACTTGCCGCTCTGCTCCATGGGCAGTTGCGCGCAAAGCACGAAGCCGGTTCCCAAGACCGCCGGCCCGGGCAAACGCTTGAGCGCTTCCTCGGGCGCAGTCTCGGTGGCGATGGGCACACGCGGCGAGAACGTCACGACGCAGATATTCGAGTCGCGAACTTCCTCCGCCACGTAACGGGTAAAGGTGCGGATGCCGTCCTTGGTCACCATGTAAGTTCCTGCGCCGCCGGGTCTGACGCCACCGCCGCCATAGAGATTGATGATGTGACCTGCCTTTCGTTTCGTCATGTGCGGAATGACATGCTTGGTACCGAAAAACGTGCCGTAAAGATTGGTTTGAACCACACGGTGCCAAAATTCCAACGGCATGTCCGCAATCAGCGGCCAGCGCGGAATGTTCCAGGCGAAATGCGGCACAATCGCCGCGTTGTTCATCATCACGTCGATTTGGCCGAAGCGCTTGATCACCTCGTCAACCATTTTTTTAACGCTGTCTTCATCGCGCACGTCGGCGGGGATGGCGACCGTTTCGGTCAATCGACTAAGTTCCGCCGCCGTCTTCTTCGCCAACTCGGCGTTGACATCGGCGATCACGACTTTAGCTTTTTCCGTGGCAAACGTTGTCGCGGCATGTTTGCCAATTCCCTGGCCGCTGCCGGTTATTACAACCACCTTGTTTTCCAGCACCAATGACCTCCAAGATTTTCTATTTATACGATGAGCGAATATCGCAATCGCGCCGCTGATTCAAACCGACGTCGGCAAAGCGAGTGAACGACTCCGAAGGAATCTTCGGCGTACTAGGCTGGGAGAATTGGACGGAGCGTTTGTTCGAAGTTATTCTCCCATAACCTTCTTCATCGCCGCGATCACGTCGGCCGGCTGGGTCAAAACTTCTTTGGCGAGTGCTTCAATCTCCTCGCCGTGAATCAACTCGGCATCGTAACCTTGCTTCTTGGCCTCGGCGATAAGCTCAGCGCTGGTCAGCGCCTTGGCATAGGCCGCGCGTAAAATCTTGACTTGCTCCGCGCCGACACCCGGCGGTGCGAACATCGGCGCGCTGCCGAGTTCACCCGAGCCCATCATCACGGTCACCAGACGGCGATTGGCTTCCGAGACCTTGTATTGATCCATCAACTCGCTAAGCAACGGCGTATCGGGCAAGCGCGGATCGCGCTTCTTGCCGCCTTGAACCAGTACGCGCACTTGGTTTTTGCTGCGCCAAGTATGAAACGGTTCGCGGCCAAAAAAAACCTGGATGGTAAAGGCGCGGCACTGCACCTCGCCGCGCTCCACGGCCAACTCGATGCTCGCGCCGCCTTCATAACCTAAGACCAGTTGAAACTTCGCGCCAATGGTTTCTTCGAGCAATTTGGGAAGATAGTAGCCGGTGTTGCCCGTGCCCGTGACGCCGCATTTCGGCGGCACCGATGCCGTGCGCACGTCGTGAATGGTTTTGTAGGGAGTGTTCGCCCACATGTACAAGAGTGGCGTCGTCGGCGTCGTGCTGCCGACCCAGGTGAGCTTTGCCCAATCGAACTGGACCTCGCGCTTTTTCAGAAGCTGTTCGAAGTAGAGCGCCGCATTGTTGACACCGAGGGTCAAGCCATCGGGCTTGGCGACGCTGTAAACATAATTGGTCGCGGTCATCGAGCCGGCGCCGGGCATGTTTTGAACGATGGCGGCGGGATTTCCCGGAATATATTTGGTCAACTGCGGCGCAATCAAGCGCGCCCAATGGTCATGGGCGCTGGCGGTGGGATAGCCGACGACAATTCTTATGGTCTTCCCCTGGAAGTAGGGAGTTTGCGCTGCGACATCGGCAGTCCCAATGAGAAGTAAGATGAACAATCCGTAAAGCTTTTTCATATCGCCTCCAATCTGCATTGGTGACCCAAGCAACGCGACCTCGTGCGGTTTGCAACATAAGGCAGATCCAAATTAAACGTCAAGGACGATCGCTGGTCTGATTTCGATGGGAATACTAGATGAAAATCCCGATCATCCCGGCAGCAAAGTGAATCACACTGAGTCCTTTTCTTGACAAGCAGCGCGCTTACGTCGTTTAATCACCCGCCGCAAGAAGCAACTACCGCAAAGTGGCGGCTCGCCGCCGCGCGCGGTCAACACACAGGGAGCGAGGTATAGAATGTTTGAACGATTGCGATATGCGGTGAGCGCGTTGAAGCCTGCGACAATGTTTCGCAGCGATCCGTTAAAAATTAACGTGTTACTGCTCTCGATTCTGCTCTACGGAACCGTAACGGCTCCGGGGTACGCCCAGACTGAGCCCTATTACCAGGGCAAGACGATTCGGATCATCGTCGGCTTCACTGCCGGCGGTTTGTCCGATCAATGGGCGCGCATGTTTGCCCGCAGCATGCCGAAATTTATTCCGGGGAGCCCGAACTTCATCGTCCAAAACATGCCCGGGGCGAGCTCCGTGGTGGCTTCCAATTTCGTTTACAGCGTCGCCAAACCCGACGGCCTCACCGTCGGCATACCGAACAGCAGTCTTTATCTTACCCAACTGGTCGGACGCACCGAGGTCAAGTTCGACGTGCGCAAATTTGAGTGGATCGGCACCCAGGAAAAATGGACGCAGATGCTTTACTTTCGCGCCGACGCGCCGTTCAAAACCATCGGCGATGTCATCAAGGCGAAAGAGCCGCCGAAGTGCGGCGCCTCGGGATTTGCCAGTTCCGGCTACATTCTTCCCAAAGTTTTGGAAGAAACCGTCGGCGCGAAGTTTAACGTTATCGTCGGCTACTCCGGCGGCAAGGAAATCGATCTTGCCGTGGAAAAGGGCGAGGTGGTTTGCCGCGGTCATGACATCTCATCTCACTTCGGCCGCGAGCCGTTTAACACCTGGCATGCCAAGCGGTACGACCGCCACCTCGTGCAGGACGCGCGCACGCGCGATCCCAGGCTGCCCGAGACGCCGACGATCTGGGAGATCATGAACGAATACAAGACCCCGCAGGTAAGCCGAAGCGTCGCCGAAACGGTTCTCACAGCAAACGATTTCGGCCGGGCGATGATCGCGCCGCCGGGCACGCGCCCTGAACTGGTGAAGATGCTGCGCGCCGCTTACGCTCAAGCGCTCAAGGACCCCGAGCTGCTCGCTGAAGCAAAGAAGAGCAACCTGGATGTCGACTACACGCCGGGAGAGCAATTGCAAAAGTTGGCGCGCGAAGTGATCGAACAGAGTCCCGAGGTGATCGAGAAAGTAAAAAAACTTCTCGCCGAGTAATCGTGTGCTAGCCAAGAAACCGGTTGATTACTTTTCAGCTAGATCATAAGAAGAACGAGGAGGATTTATCCATGGCTGACGATACTAACGGAACGCAAAATATTTCCGTGTTAAACCCGGTGGGGTTTCCACCCAAGATCACGCCGAAAGCGATGGCGCCTCGACTGGATAGCTTGGACGGCAAGACGATCTATTTGGTCGACCCGCGCTTCGACGACTCGGGGTTGTTCCTGCGCCAGGTGGAGAATTGGTTCACCGAGCACATGCCCTCGGTGAAAACCAAGCTGGTGGAAATGTCGAGCGTCTACACCAAGGACGATCCGAAAACCTGGGAGATGATCAAGGCCAACGGCGACGGCGCCGTCATCGGTGTCGGCCATTGAAGCACCTGCGCGCCGGCGGTCGCCGTGCACGCAATCGCCCTCGATAGCAAATACGGTGTGCCCACCGTCGCTATCCACACCAACGTCTTCGAGAAGGCGGTGCAATCGGTGACCCGAATGCACGGCATGTCCGAAGCGCGTTACACTTTCGTGCCCCAACCGGTGATGGGCAAAACCGCGGACCAACTGCGCGCCTATGTCGACGGCAAGAGTCCGATCAGCGGCCGGCCGGTCATGCAAGAAGTTATCGAAGGGCTCACCCGTCCGGCTGAGGGAGATGGTCTTAAGGAAGTCAAATTTGAGCGCTCGACGCCGCGACTGGTGGACTCCGATACGGATGACAACCTGCAGAGTTTGTTTTTGGCAAATAATTGGACCGACAAGCTGCCGATTGTCCTGCCGACGGAAAAACGGGTCAAGGAAATGCTCGCGCACACGAGCCATAAGCCGGACGAAATAGCCGGTCATTTGCGCTCGAACCAATTTCGCCAGCATTGGGAGTTTACCGTCGAGCAAGTCGCGGTCAACGCGGTGATGGCGGGGGCGAGGCCGGAATATTTTCCCGTGATCCTCGCGCTGGCGGCGAGCGGCGTGAGCGCGCGCGGCAGCACCACCAGTTCGATGGCCGCGATGGTCGTCGTCAACGGACCGATCCGCCAAGAAATCGCCATGAACTCCGGCACCGGCGCCATGGCGCCGTATAATCAGGCCAACGCAACCATCGGCCGCGCCTACGGCTTGCTCTCGCAAAATCTCCAGGGCGGCTCGCTTCCCGGCGACAGCTACATGGGCTCCCAGGGTAACGGCTACGCCTATGGCAGCGTCACCTTCGCGGAGAATGAAGAGCGCAACCCATGGACGCCGTTTCACGTCCAACAGGGATTTAAATCGACCGACAGCACCGTGAGTATTTTCACCGGCTGCCGTTCGACGGCTTTCACTCTCGGCGTGCGCCAAAAATATTGGCGTCAGCATGTGCAGAGCATGCTGCGCGGCATGGACGCCCATAGCGCGCCGACGTTCCTGCTCGATCCCATCGCGGCCCGGCAGTTTATCGACCGCGGCGGCTTCGATACCAAAGAGAAAATGATCGAATGGGTTTACGACAATGCGCTCATGCCCGCCGGTGAATACTGGGATTATCAACTGATCCAGAATTATATTTACCCTAGAGCGACGTTCGGCGAGGAACCCTACGCGACCAAGCTCAAAGCCGCCCCCGACGAAATGGTGCATATGTTCAAGCCCGAAGAAATTCACATCGTCGTAGTCGGCGGCGAGACCAACGGCTACTGGCGCATCATGGGCTGCAATTATCAGAAGACGGTGTCGGTCGATAAGTGGAGATGACGTAAACGAACTGGAGTAATGGAGTAGTGCTTCCGAAACCCAACGCTCCATTACTCCATCACTCCGCTTCAATAAGCGAAACTTAAAACAGCTAAGCGATATGGCAGACTACGACGTAATAATCGTCGGCTCGGGACTCGCCGGCTTAACCGCCGGTCTATTCTCTGCGCGACACGGTCTGGCGACGCTGGTTATGGAATCGAATATTCCCGGCGGCCATTTGATCAGCATCGAGAAGATCGAAGACTTTCCCGGCTTCCCTGACGCAATCACCGGCTACGATCTTTGCCCGAACCTGCAACGCCAAGCTTCCGACTACGGCGCCGAATTTCAGCGCGCCGAAGTCGTGCGCCTCGAAGCACAAGAAAATATCTGGTCGGTCGTTACTGACGAAGAGCAACATCGTGCCAAAACAGTAATCGTTGCCACCGGCTCGATGCTCAAGCATGTGGGCGTCCCTGGCGAAGAGAAACTCATGGGCCGCGGTGTCAGCCACTGCGCCAGCTGCGACGGGCCATTGTATAACGGTCAAACCGTCGGCGTGGTCGGCGGCGGCGATTCGGCGCTGCAGGAAGCGCTCACGCTGACCAATTACGTCGAGAAAATTTTGCTCTTCCATCAGGGCGAATCGTTTTCCGCGCAGCAGACTTATGTGCAACGAGTGTTAGACAACGCGAAGATCACGCCGCGTCACCAAACGGTCATTGAAGAAGTGTTGGGCGACGAAGTCGTCGCTGGCGCGCGCGTGCGTGACTTAGCGTCCGGAGTAATATCTGAAGTCAAATTGGCAGGCATTTTTATTTATGTTGGCTTGCAACCGAACACGGCGCTGTTGCAGAAACTCGTAAAGCTCAGCGACACCGGCCATGTTCCGACCGACACCTGGATGAAGACGGCGCGCGACGGCCTTTACGCCGTCGGCGATATTCGCCAAGATTCGGCGCGCCAAGCGATCACCTCCGCCGGCGACGGCGCCACCGCGGCGATCGCGGCATACAATTACATCAAGAAATCCTTAGGTAATTGATCGAGCCGGCCAAGTGAATTCGCACATGTTGAAAGCTTCCCGAGTTATTTCTATCGCGGCGGTGGTCATTGCCATCGCTGCGAGCCTCCCATCACCCCAATTAGTAAATGCCCAGTCGAACTTTTTCCAAGGCAAAACCGTCCGCGTTATCCGCGGCGGGCAGCCTGGCGACCTTTACGATTTGTGGACGCGCCACATCGCAACCTACTTGGGCAAACATATTCCCGGCAATCCGAGCATGATGGTACAAAACATGCCCGGCGCGGGCTCGGTGATCGCAGCGAATCACATTTATAATGTTGCCAAACCCGACGGGCTCACTCTCGGCTCGATCAACCCGGGACTCTATATAGACCAACTGATCGGCCGAAACGAGGTGCAGTTCGATTGGGCGCAATTCAACTGGCTCGGCACGCCGGAGCAAACCGAATTGGCAGTTCTGTTTCGCAGCGATACGCCGTATAAAACCATCGACGATCTGCGCAAAGCTGCCGAGCCGCCCAAATGCGGCTCCACGGGCACGGGCTCGATTACCTACCACACGCCCAAGCTCATGGAAGAAATCTTTGGCGTGAAATTTAATATCATCACGGGCTACCAAGGCGCGCCGGACATCGATCTCGCCCTTGAACGCGGCGAGTTGCACTGCCGCGTGATCACCATCGCGGCATTTTTTGGCCGCGAACCGCACATCAGTTGGTTCAAGAAAGGCTTTACCCGTCCGTTCGTTCAGACGGGTCGCAAACGCGATTCGTCGCTCCCGGATACACCGACTCTGATCGAGCTGATGGAGCGATACAAAGTCCGCGATGCCGACCGGCGGCTCGCAACGCTGGTAATGGCGCCCAATGAGTTCGGACGGCCGTGGATAGCACCGCCAAAAATGCCCGCCGATCGATTAAAAATTTTGCGTGACGGTTGGAGCAAGACCATGAAAGATCCCGAGCTACTCGCCGAAGCGAAGAAGCGCAGCTGGCCGGTGGAAGCGGTCGGCGGCGAAGAGCTATCAGCGCTGGCGAAGGAAGTGATCACGCAGCCACCTGAAGTCGTCCAACGGCTGAAGAAGTTATTGATGGAATAGAGTCGATGAAAACTGGAGAGATGGAGTACTGGAGTGGTCGGGGCTGTCTAATCCCAATACTCCATTGTTCCAACATTCTATCACTCCATTCCTAAGGAGATTTTATGGCAGCCAAATATCGCGCAGATCATATTGGCAGCCTGCTTCGGCCGGCAGAGCTTTTACAAGCGCGGAGTGAGCAGATCGGCTACGCGCAGCTGAACGCGCTCGAAGACAAGTACATTCTACAGGCGGTCGAACGGCAGAAGGAACTCGGTTTCAAAATTTTCACCGACGGCGAATTCCGCCGCGGCAACTTCATGAGCGACTTCAACGACGCCGTGGAAGGAATCGAAGAAGGTGTGGCGGTTCCACGCACTTGGCAAACCGGCGCCGGGCCATCACCTCGCCCTTCGATGGTACCCGGCACGGTTGTCGGCAAGATCAAACAAACCCGGCGCCTGACCGAACATGAGTTTGCCTTCCTCAAGCAACACAATCCCGGAGACATCAAAGTCACGCTGCCGACAGCTAATCAATTTCCGGCGATTTACTTCAAGTCAGGTGTCAGCGATAAAGTCTATCCCGACCATTCCGCCTTTCTTTGGGATATCGTACCGATCATCAAGGCGGAGATTCACGCCTTGTCGAACGATGGCGCGCACTACATCCAGATCGATGCTCCGCGCTACAGCTATTACATCGATCCCAAGTGGCGCAATTATATTAAGAGCGAAACGGGCGTCGATCCTGACCGAGCCCTCGACGAAGCAATCCGCGCCGACAATGCTTGTCTGGAAGGCGCACAGCGCGACGGCTTGATCTTGGCGATTCATCTGTGCCGCGGCAATAACCGCAGCCAGTGGTACGCTGAAGGCGGCTACGATGCCATCGCCGAAAAACTGTTCGGTCAGTTGCAGGTCGACGCGTTTCTGCTCGAATACGAGTCGCCGCGCGCCGGCACTTTCGAACCGCTGCGCTTCGTGCCGCGCGGCAAGACCGTGGTTCTCGGCCTCGTCAGCAGCAAGGTGGTGGAAATGGAGTCAGCGGACGATCTCGCCAAGCGCGTCGACGAAGCCAGCAAGTATGTGCCGTTGGAGAATCTCGCCATCAGTCCGCAATGCGGCTTCGCCTCGACGATGGAAGGAAACTTGCTCACGGAAGCGGAGCAGTGGCAAAAACTCAAGTTGGTAGTCGATACGGCTGTTAAAGTCTGGGGGCAGGCTTAGTGCCACAAATGAACCGCCGGTTGGCCAATTTCCAGCGAGGTTAAAGATAGTATAGTGATGCCTTGTATGAAGAGACGGTGCAGGATCCATATTAATTCCACCCGCGTAGCGGCTGTGCTTATGGAGCGTCAATGTCTGACAATCAACAAGTGAGAATCGGCTGGCTTGGTCCGAGCGTGCCGTCGAGCTCGCATATCAAAAAGTTTCTCAATCTGGTTCCAGCCAATGTCGAAGTTCTCTACGAGCAGCTGGTGCTGCACGATGGCGTGTTGAACGACGTCCAAGGCAAGCTGGACTTGATCGTCGGCCGCGCCGCGCAGTTCGCTCAAAAGCAAAGGCTGGACGGCCTGATATTTCCCGGCGCGCCGCGCGAGGTTTTGAACCCTGCCTTGTTTGGCGCATTTTCCTCGGCGCTCAAGATTCCCGTAGCGACGGCACTGCGGTCATCCGCGGCAGCGCTCAAAACTTTTTCTGCTAAACGAATTCTGCTGCTGACTCCGTTCGACGCATCATTGAATCAACTCATTCGCGATTTTCTCGCCCAATTCGACATCGTTACCACCTCGCCCGCCGAAATTTTGCAACACTACACCGACGCGCTTAAAATGACGCCCGACGATGTCATCGCCTACGCGCGCCGGGCGATGGCCGAGCAAAGCCAAGTCGACGCGATTTATTTCCAAGGCGCGGTGCTTGACCCGATGGATTGTTTGGAGCAGATGGAGCGTGAATTGAACTTGCCCGTGGTCGCGAGCAATCCAGCGATGAATTGGTATATGCTGTCAAAGCTCGGACTGAAACATCCACTCAGCGGATTCGGCAAACTACTGTCAACTTGGCCGGCATTGCCGGTTCGATAAGGGTTTCAACAAAAATGAAGAATCTAATTGCACTGCTTCTATTGGCGTTAACAACGGTTCTCGCGCATGGCACTGCGATAGCTCAAACCGACTTCTATCGCGGCAAGACCATTACGTTTATCATCAACATGGCCGCGGGCGATGTCAACGATCTTTGGGCGCGCGCGTTGACACGCAGTCTGGTTAAATTTATCCCGGGCAATCCCAATGTCATTGCACAAAACATGGCTGGGGGCGGTTCCATGATCGCGGCGAATTATCTTTATCGCGTCCCAAAACCGGACGGCCTGACCATCGGACAAATTTCCGCCGGTCTCTATTTTCAACAGCTCACGGGCCGACGCGAGGTCCAATTCGATTGGCGCAAGTTCAGTTGGATCGGCGCCGCGGGCAAAGTGGAGGCGTTGCTGATGATGCGCACCGATACGCCGTATAAGTCCATCGAAGATATCCGAGCCGCCAGCGAGCCGCCCAAGTGTTCCGCCACGGCGCCGGGATCGAGCGGGCATATTAACCTGAGGCTCTTGGATGACGCGTTGGGCGCGAAATTCCGCATCGTCACCGGCTACAAGAGCGGCAGCGATCAAGACCTCGCCATCGAGCGCGGTGAAGTACAATGCCGGTCGGTGTCCGCCTCATCGTTCCATGCCCGCGAGCCGTTTATCTCCTGGCAAAAGAATGGCTTCATCCGCGTCCTGGTACAAAGCCCGCGCAAACGCAGTCCCCTTCTCCCCGATGTGCCGACGATCTACGAGCTGATGACCCGTTATCAAACTCCAGAGCCCAAGCAGCGCATCGTTTCGGTCCTGCTCGGCGCCGATTACTTCGGTCAATACCTCGCGGTGGCGCCGCCCGGCGTGCCACAGGATCGTCTGCAAATTCTCCGCGACGCTTACAGTCGCGCGCTGAAGGACCCCGACTTGCTTGAGGAAGCCAAACGACGCAACTGGAGCGTCGAACACATAGCCGGCGACGAGTTACAAAAGTTGTCTAAGGAAGTCATCGATCAACCGCCGCAGCTAATCGGCAGAGTCAAAGAGCTTCTGGGCGGCAATTAGATTAGACAACGGCCGGCGGCGCCTTTAAGGCGCGAAAGAGAGTCGGTTATGCGAATATTTAGGAAGTTGAATCGTTTGTCGGTCGTTCTTCTGTGCACCATCGCTCCAGCACAAGCCAACGCGGCGAGCACGAATGCGCGACCCTACTACGAGGGCAAGACGATTCAGCTCCTCGTTGCCTTCGCGCCTGGCGGCGTGACCGATAACTCGGCTCGCTTGGTCGGCCGCTATCTCGGCAAGCATATTCCCGGCAACCCAGTGATGATCGTGCAAAACATGCCGGGCGCAAGCGGTATCATCGCGGCGAATTTTCTCTACGGCGTCGCCAAGCGCGATGGCCTCACCATCGCGGCCCTGGGCCGCGGCAATTACCTGGAGCAAATGGTCGGGAAACCTGAAGTCCGCTTCGATTTTCGTAAGTTTTCTTGGATCGGTAGTTTCAACAACGCGCCTATGATGCTCGCCTGCCGAGCTGACACCGGATTGACGAGCCCCGACAAGATTCGCGCCGCGGCCAAACCACCGCGTATTGCCCAGGGCGGTAGCGGCAGCATCAGCTTTATTTTCAGCAGCCTGGTTGAAGAAGCGCTCAACATTAAGTTTCAAAACGTCATGGGCTACAAATCCGGCCGGGAAATCGATCTCGCGCTGGAGCGCGGCGAAGCCGACTGCCGCGCCAGCTCCGACATCACGGTGTTACGATCGCCGTGGCCCGAATGGCTGGAGAAGCGCTATATGAATTTCGTCGTGCAGCAAGGTCCGAAAAAAAGTCGCGTGCTGCCGCAGGATCTGCCGACTGTTGACGAACTTGTAACGCCGCAGGCAAAGCCGGTGTTGAATTTGATGGACGTCATGCTCGCCTACACCGAATTCGACCGTCCCTTCGCCGCGCCCCCAGGAACTCCGATCGAGCACCTTAAAACATTGCGTGAAGCGTTCATGAAAATGCTCGTCGATCCCGGTTTCAGCGCCGACGCGAAAAAACTCGTCGACTGGGAGGGCAGCTCCATGGGCGGCGAGCAATTGCAAAAACGCATCGAACGCGCCGTCACCCAACCGCCGGAGATTATCAAGCGAGTGAAGGAGATTTTGCAGTGACGCGCATTGCCCGTCGCCCATGGACACAGAGATCTACGCTTCAAGGATAAGAATTGAATTCACTAGAGCTTCGTAATAGTTTCGGCCACACTTACCGCGTGATTGAGTATTAACAAAAATAATCGGCCAATGGGCGGCGGCGTCATCTCCAAACGTTGATTGAAACCATGGATATCGGATAAGGTCGGAGCATGTTTATGTCACATGATGTCATTTTCTCGAAACGGCAAAAACCACGTTGCTACCGTACTATCCCATGGGTTGTCGGCTTCGTTGTCGCATTTCTCGCAAGTCCCAATGGAATATTCGCCCAGAGCGATTTTTACCACGGCAAGACGATTACCTACGTCGTTGGCTTGCTGGCCGGCGATTCCACCGATATGTGGTCGCGCTCGCTGACGCGGCAAATGACCAAGCATATTCCCGGACAGCCGCAAATCATCGTTCAGAACATGCCCGGCGCCGGCGGTTTGATCGCGGCGAATTACGTCTACGGCGTCGCCAAACCCGACGGCTTGACCATGGGTTCGGTATCGGCAGCGCATTATTTTCACCAACTCGCGGGCCGTAAGGAAGCGCAGTTCGATTGGCGTAAGTTTAGCTGGATCGGCTCTTCGGCGCGCCACGAATATCTGTTTGTTATGCGCGGCGACGCGCCGTACAAATCGCTCGACGACATACGCAACGCCAGCACCGCGCCGAAATGTTCGTCGACGGCTCCCGGCTCGGCGAGTTACATGACGCTAAAACTTCTCGAAGAAGGACTCGGCTTGAAAGTCAACATCATCAGTGGTTACAAGGGCGGCCAAGAGCAAGATTTGGCTCTCGAAAGAGGCGAAACACAGTGCCGCGGCGTCACCACCGCGGCGTTTCTCGGCCGCGGCCCGATGCAGGGTTGGGTCAAAAGCGGATTTCTTCGAGTCATGCTGCAGACGCCGCCGAAGCGCAACCCCAAGCTCGCCAACGTGCCGACGATCTACGAGCTGATGGATCGTTATCGCCCGTCGGACGCGAAGCGCCGAGTAGCGCTAGTGTTGCTTGGCGGTGACAACTTCGGCAACTTCCCCACAGTAGCGACGGCGGGAGTGCCGGCGGACCGAGTAAAAATCTTGCGCGACGCTTACGCCAAAGCGCTACGTGAGCCGGAGCTTTTGGACGAAGCAAAGAAGCGACAATGGGAAGTCGATCACATCCCTGCGGACGAATTGGAAACCTCCGCGCGTGAAGTCATCGATCAGCCGGCGGATATCATCCAACGCGTCAAAGAACTTCTGGGCGGGAGTTGAGTGTTGGAATGGCGTGAAGTTGAAAAAGAAATGTCGATTCAGTACGGTACCAACTCTGTTCTGTAGCTCGTAGCGAAAGGAGATCAAACAATATGGGCGTTGAACCCAATGCAAAACTATTTGACTGGAAAGAACCTGAACAAGGTAAAAAAGCCGGCTTCGGCAAGTGGAAAAATCCTCAGTCGCCGTACGACTTGTTCATCGAAGCGCAGGGACTGGAAGTGCACCGCGATATCGGTGTCCACAAGGTCCAAGACCTGCCGCTCAAACCGTGGAAGCGCTTGGGCGGCAAGGGCATCGCGATCCAGCTTCTCGGCACCGAAGGCATGTACGGCCTCTACGTCGTCGAAGTGCCGGGCGCCGGCGCGCTCAACGCCGAGCGCCATATTTATGAAGAAGTTTTCTACGTCGTCGAAGGCCGCGGCACCACGGAAGTCTGGCATGACAAGTCAAGAAAACTTACCTTCGAGTGGGGACCCGGCTCGCTCTTCGCGATCCCGCTGAACGCCTGGCACCAAATCGTCAACGCGACCTCATCGCCGGCGCTTTTACTCTCCGCCACCACGGCGCCGACGATTATGAACCTGGTGCGCGACGCCGACTTCGTCATGAACTGTCCCTACGAGTTTCTCAACCGCTTCGACGGTTCGAATGAATACTTCAAGCCGGTGGAAGATGTTTTCGCCGACCCGGTGCGCGGTCTCGCCATGCGCAAGACCAATATCATTCCCGATATTCTCAGCTGTGAGCTGCCGCGCGACAATCGGCGCGCCTTCGACTACCGGCGCATCGAACCGCATATGGCCAGCGCAAACTTTTATATGAAGATCGCCCAATACCAAACCGGCCAGTATTCCAAAGCGCACAAACATTCCTCCGGCGCGATCCTCGTCTGTATCAAGGGCAAGGGCTACAGCCAGACCTGGCCGGAAACTCTCGGCATGAAGCCCTGGGAAAACGGTCAAGGCGACAAAGTGAGAAGACAAACCTACGAGCCGGTCGGCATGATCAGCGCGGCGCCGATGCGCGGCGACTGGTATCATCAACACTTCGGCACCGATCCCGAAGGTTTGCGCTTGCTGGTATTCGACGGCCCCTACGGCCCGGCCTTTCGCCGCGGCGGCGCGCCCGGCGCCGACGCGAGCGATCTCGGCGCAACCGATACCCGCGACGGCGGCAACGCGATCTCTTACGTCGACGAAGACCCACAGGTTCGTAAAAATTACGAAACCGCGCTGGCCGCCGAAGGCATGAAAACCGGCATGCCGGCTTGGGTCTATACCCAGCGCGTCCCGCCCGAAGGCGCCTTCATGCCGGGCGGCGTGTAAGCGCGTTTTTGCCTATCACGAATAAATGCCCCGCGCCCTTCTTCACTCGCACAGGAAGGACGCGGGGCATTTCCGTTAGTGACACAAGGGGTGATCAATGATCCAGGAAATCGTCGTTCAACATGTGCAGGCGGATAAACGCGACGAGTACATCAAAGTGTTTGGCGAGTTTCTCGCCAAAGCTAATTATCCCGGCTCCCATGGCATCAAGTTTTTTGCCAGTATCGAAGATCCAAGCCGTGTGATCCTGATGGTGGACTGGGACAGCGTCGAAGCACACACACAGATTCGCGGCACGCCGACGTACAATTCCATGCGCGAGCTAACCGGCAAATATCAAACGGCCAAAAGCGACGGCGGGCATTTCTTGCCGCACGTGGTTAAGTGACACTATCGTGTTCGCGGTTCGTGCTCGTGAATGCTCACCGACGAGCACGAAACGAGCACGCCGATCGCTTCGTCCGGATTCCGCTGAACCCAGCATTTTTGGTTTTCGCCGCTAAACTTTTCACAGGCTTCTTACTCCGAGATCGCATCCTCGATCGCAAAATCTTCGCTGCTGATCTATCAGATTCGAAAGATTAAGCTATCAGTTTGGCGTGATCACAAGGTTTGAGTCAATTGACAGCATTGTGAGCGAGTCCTATAGTCGGCCAATCATTGGAAATTAAGTTAGGAGGAAACTCATGGCTTACGATTTGTTGATTAAGAATTGCCGTATCGTCGACGGTTCTGGGATGCCCTCATACCGCGGTGATGTGGCCGTCACTCGGGGGAAAATAGCGGAAATGGGCCGGCTAAGCGGTGCTGCCGAGCGCACGATCGACGCGGACGGCAAGGTGATCGCGCCGGGATTTATCGACAACCACTGTCACTACGACGCGCAGGTGACCTGGGATCCGCTGTGCACGTTCTCATGCTATCACGGCGCGACTAGTGTGATTATCGGCAATTGCTCTCTCGCCGTGGCACCGGTGCGGAACCGTGATCACGAGAAGCTCATCAGCATGTTATCCCAGGTGGAAGCGATCCCCATGGATGTGCTGCAGGCTGGAGTGCCGTGGAACTGGGAGACCTTCCCGCAATACATGGACGCGCTCGACCGCAAGCTCGGCGTCAACGTCGGCGCGTTAATGGGGCATACGGCGATACGGCTTTACGCCATGGGGGAAGCGAGCCAGGAAAGAGCGGCAACCGAAGGCGAACTTGACCTCATGCGCAACGTGATCCGCCAGGGAGTGGAGGGCGGCGCTCTAGGATTATCGTTGTCGCGCAACATGAGCCATTTTGACGTGCGAGGAACTCTCATTCCGGCGTCTTTCGCCCCGGAATCGGAACTGTTTGCCTTGGCCGAGACGCTCGGCGAATTTGGTACCGGAGTAATTCAGAGCGGCGGCGGCACGACGCCGGAGCTAAAAGATCGGCTCATGAGCCGGCTATCCGCGGCCAGCGGCCGGCGGGTTATCTACAATGCGCTCGCAGAGAACGCGCGCGCGCCGATGCGCTGGAAACAGCACTTGGATTTCGTCGAGGAAAGTTGCCGGCAGGGCAATCGCGCGGTGCCGCTCTGCAGCCCGAACAGTGTGGTCGGACATTTTACCATGAAAAACTGCCAGACGTTTCGCCAGCTGCCCACCTGGTTGGAAATCATGAATTCGCCGGATGAAGAGAAGATCCGCGCCTACGGCGATCCGACGCTGCGCGGCAAGCTGCGCGCGGAAATCGACGCGCCATTGGGGCCGGATTCGCGCTGGGCCAAACGCTGGGATCTGCTGTTGGTGGAAGAGCCGTTTTTGGCCCGTAATCAGGGACTAAAGAACCAGAGCATAGCGGAAATTGCCGCCGCTCAGAGAAGGGATCCGTTGGACGTCTTTTTGGATCTGGTCGTGGAGGAGGAGTTGAACACGTTGTTCACGCTCGGCCAGAACAATACCGACCGGCAGGCGATGACTGAGTTTCTGACCAGCCCGTATACGGTCGTCGGTCTCTCCGACGGCGGCGCCCATGTGCAGTTTCACTGTCAAGTCGGCTACAGCACGCGCATGCTGGGATACTGGGTGCGCGAGCGCGGCATCATGCCGCTGGAGCAGGCCGTGCGCCGGCTCACTTTTGACTCTGCGACCGCCTTCGGCATTTACGACCGCGGCCTGTTGCAGCCGGGAATGGCCGCTGACCTGGTTGTCTTTGACCCCGACAAGGTGCAACCGCGCAAACCAGAAGTTGTGCATGATCTGCCGAACAACGGCTGGCGCGTGTGCGCGCTCGCGGATGGCGTGCACTTAACCGTCGTCAACGGCGAAGTGTTGATCGAGGATGGCAAGCACACTGGCGCCACGCCGGGCCGCGTGCTGCGCAACAGTCGCTATCAAATGCAGCATCCCGTCACCCAATAAGAGCGCGCGCCAATGCATTGAACGATCTTGGATCTCACGTATTGCGCCGAGGGCAAACGACGCCAGCCTTTGCGGTTTTGACAATGATTTGCGTAAACGACTTCGTTTCATGACAATTGCTATTCGACGATAACCGTTACATCTTCTCGTTGCTCCTGAGAAACCGCGATGGACCAAAAAGAAAACGAAATGATGACCCGCGTCGGCCCGGGCACACCGGCTGGCGAAACTTTGCGAAGATATTGGCTACCCGTCAGTTTTTCCGACCGAGATCAACTCCGACGAACCGAAAATCGTCCGCCGTTTGGCCGAAGACTTACTGCTCTTCCGCGACGAGTTTGGCCGTGTCGGTTTGACCGAACCGACTTGTCCCCATCGCGGCACTTCACTTGAATATGGCTGGGTCGAAGCCGGCGGCATCCGCTGCTGCTATCATGGCTGGGTGTTCGATGTGAACGGCCGCTGCATCGAGCAGCCGGGTGAACCGGCCGACAGCAATTTTAAGGCAAAAATTCTGCTCAAAGCCTATCCCACCCGTGAAGTGGGCGGCGTCATCTTCGCTTACATGGGGTCAGGCGAACCGCCGCCGTTTCCGCGCTACGACTTTCTAATTCGCCAAGACGGCGAGCGCACCTACGACGGCTATGTGCGCGAGTGTAACTTCATGAATCAGCTCGACAACTGTCTCGATCCGGTGCACGCAACCATTCTGCACGGCCGCGAAGTCAACGGCGCCAGAGAAAACCCCGAACGCGCCGAGACGCCGGAGTTCGAAGTTATCGCCGACGACTTATTCGCCAGCTATGTCGCCCGGCGCCAAGGCCCGGTGGCCGGCAAGGAATGGCATCGCGAGGTTTCTTACACGCCGCCCGTGTTGGTCATCCATGACGGCGGCTCAAGCCCAGACGACCCGAACGGTTATTTCGCCGATGTGGCGTGGCGCGTGCCGGTGGACGACTTTAGTACGCAATCGTTCATTCTAAAATTTTTTCCATTCAAAGATGGCCAGTCCACTGTTCGGCCCAAACGAAATTCGCCGCGGCCGCCCCCGCTTATGCGCGGCACCCGTGTGCAGTTCGACATGACCACGGTGAATGGCCAAGACGCCGCCGCGCAGATCGGCCAAGGCCGCATCGCCGACCGCGCCGCCGAACATCTCGGCTACTCCGATCGCGGTGTCATTCAGGTGCGCAAGCTCTGGATGGCGGCGATCCAAGCCGTCCTGCGCGGCGATGATCCGCCGGGCATTCTTCGCGATCTCAAGGACACCGAAATGCTCCACTTCGATGTCGTCGGCTCGGGCCGGTTGGTCAACAAAGGTGAGATGGTCGAGCACCGGCCGCGCGTCGTGAGAATCTAAATCCGGACGACTGCTGGTCGAGGAATCGAGGATGGAAGATCGAGGATCACGATTCGTCGAACGCGGATTGTTATTATGCTTTGTACTCTTCACGCTTCACGCCCGCCCTGTTCTCTTCGCTGGGCAAGCACCAGCGAATTGGAAAGCCGATTGGGAAGCAACCCAACGCGCCGCCGAGAAGGAAGCTAAGCTCGTCATCTACGGTCCGCCCGGCGCCGACCAGCAAAAACTCTACACCGAGGTTTTTCAGCAAGCCTTTCCAAAGATCAAAGTAAATTATACGCCGGGCCGGATCAGCGAAATTATCTCTCGCATCATGGCCGAGCAGCGCGCCGGCATGCGCCAAGCCGACCTCGTCTTGGGCGGCACCGACATCCTGCTCGGCACGCTCAAAGACAAAGGTCTGCTCCAACCGATCCGTCCGGCACTGATGCTTGCTGAAGTGCTCGACGGGAATGGCTGGTTCAAAGGCAAACTCTGGTTCGCCGACAACGAAGACAAATTCGTCGCCCTGTGGCGCGCCGTGCCTTACACGGCGGCGTGCATCAATACGAATCTCGTCAAATCGAGTGAACTGAAAAGCTACTGGGATCTATTGCAACCCAAGTGGAAAAGCAAAATCGTTTCCCAGGATTTGCGCATCGGCAGCGCGCGCAATCAGATGTACACGGTCTATTTCCGCAAAGACTTGGGGCCCGAATATTTAAAGCGCCTCTACGGCGAGATGGATGTCACCATCTCTAGGAATTTGCCGCAGATCGCCGACTGGATCGCCGGCGGTAAATTCTCGATCGCCATCGGCGGCGTCGACTGTGATGACTTAGCCGCCAAAGGCTTGCCCGTCGTGCCGATCCATTTCGAAGGCATCGCCGCCGTCGGCGCCGGCACCGACCCGGCGTCGTGGCTCGCATCATCGCCGAACGCCAACGCCGCCAAAGTTTTTCTGAACTGGATTCTAAGTCGCGACGGTCAGAACCAGTTTCAAAAATTGACCCGGGAAAATTCACTGAGAGTCGACATTCTTAAGGACGGCATCATCAACCCCTTCTACGTCCTCGACGCCAAAAGGGAGTATCTTTTCACCGGCTTGGAAGAACACAAAGACAAGATCAACGAGTTCCGGCCTTGGTTGGAGTCGCTGGTGGCGAAGAAATAGCTGGGCAGTTCAACTCCTGGGCAAAGAGCTTTTTCGAACTATATCTTGCTCCCGCGGCCAATGGGGTAAATAAACCGAAATCCAGATACGGAGTGCCACGGGCTCCCGTCGTTAAAGCTGAAATCGAGTGGCGCTAAAAATCCCTCTAGCTTTACGCCAATTTTTTAGTACAGTATCCGGCGCAACGCTCAAGTCTCGGGAGGTGCGCCATGATACGGTTATTCCGGCTGGTTTTCTGTAGCTTTCTCTTAGGATTCACCGTCACGGCCCAGGCCCAGACACCTTTCTACCAAGGCAAAACCATCCGCGTCATCGTCGGTACGCCGCCGGGAAATCTCTATGACTTCTGGGCGCGGCTGATTGTCGATCACATGGGCCGGCATATTCCGGGTAATCCCAGTTTCATCGTGCAAAATATGCCCGGCGCGGGCCACGTGGTGGCGGTGAATCATCTCTACACGGTCGCCAAACCCGATGGTCTGACTATAATCGGCTCGGTGATCCCATCGCTCTACTTAAATCAATTGGTCGGCCGATCCGAGATCCAGTTCGATTGGGCGAAGTTTTCTTGGATCGGCTCGCCGGCGCGCGGCAGTAGCCAGATGTACATGCGCAGCGACACGCCTTACAAAACCATCGAGGATGTGCGCACGGCCAAAGAAGCGCCGAAATGCGGCGCCACCGGCGTCACCGGCCCGGATTCCTATTTCCCGAAACTTCTGCAAGAAACAGTCGGCGCGAAATTCCAAATTGTCACCGGCTATCCCGGCGGCACCGATATCGACCTTGCCGTCGAACGCGGTGAGATCCATTGCCGCGCATTTACCATCGAAGCATTTTTCGGCCGAGAGCCCTATCACACCTGGCGCAAGAACGGCTTCGCCCATCACCTGTTTCAGAGCGGCAGCAAGCGCGACGCGCGTCTGCCGAATACGCCGACCATTTTTGAATTGATGGATCGTTACAAAACGGCGGATGCCGGACGGCGTCTCGCTACGGTCTTGCTCGGCGCCGACGACATGGGCCGGCCCATGTTCGGCCCGCCCGGCATGCCGGCCGATCGCTTGAAGACTCTGCGCGACGGCTTCGCCAAGACCATGGCCGACGAGCAGTTCCGTGCCGAGGTGAAAAAGCGCAACTATGAGTTCGACCCGGTGGGCGGCGAAGAATTGGAACGACTGGCAAAAGAAGTCGTCGGTCAACCCGCCGAGATCACCGATCGATTGAAGAAGGTCTTAGGAAACTGATACGGCTGGCGGAGATGCGAACCCGGATAAATGAAATCGCTTCCCAGTGCGTCAAAGTGATAACCGAATGGACATGCATGGACAACAAAAATTGTTCCGTCTGATGCTGCCGCGCTGATCGTCACGCTGGGCGAGGCTTGCAATTGATGCCTGGAATAAATTATCAACAGCGACCGTGAAAGCGAGGTGGATCCGTGAAAGGTGACAAAAATACCCTAACCGTTGGTTGGTTTTCAGCTCTATCGCTCGTCCTGGCGCTAACGCCGGTTGTGGCTTATTCCCAGGCGTCATTTTTTCAAGGCAAGACGATCACGATCGTTCAAGGCCGCGATCCCGGCGGCACCGGAGATCTGCGCGTGCGAGCGCTGGTGCCATTTCTGCAAAAATATATTCCCGGCAATCCGACCATCATCATGGAGTTCGTGCCCGGCGGCGGCAGCCGCAAGGCGGCCAATCAGGTTTATCGCTCCTCTCGCCCCGACGGATTGACCATCGGCAATCTGAGCTCGGGCATGGTTTCCCTTGCCATACTCGGAGAGTCCGGCGTCTTATACGATATCGACAAGTTCCATTACCTGGGCTCGCCGTATAGCAGTTACCATTCGGTGTTTGTCACCCGCAAAGACGCCGGCTTCGATACCCTCGACAAGCTGCGCGCCGCCACCGGAGTCAAAATCGGCGGCCAGTCCATTGGCTTTTCCACGTATAACGAGGGGCGTCTTTTCGTCTATATGCTTGGGCTAAAGGAGGCCCTGTTTATCGCCGCCTTCGGCGGCGCCGAGCTCGATCCGGCGATGATGCGCGGCGAGATCGACGGCCGCGCCACTGGCCCCGATACCATCGTGCAGCGCAACCGCGATTGGCTCGACAAGGGTTTGGTGAACATTCATGCGATTATGGAAACACCCAGAGGCGACAAGCATCCCCATCCAACCTTCGCCAAACTTCCCGAGATCGAGACCTTCGCCAAAAACGACCGCGAGCGTAAGATGCTCGCTCTGCAGCGGGGCTTTCGCGTCACCGGCACTCCCTTCGTGCTACCCCCAGGAACACCGAAGGATCGCGTCGATATTTTGAAGGAGGCTTTCCGCAAGACCTATCTGGACCCCGAGTTCGCTAAATATTATCTCAAACTATCCGGCGACAGTCCGTCGCCGTTGCTACCGGAAAATCACGAGAAGGCGATCAAAGAAGTCCCGCGCGATCCGGAGGCGATCGAGCTGTTTAAAATAATCGCGGGCCCGAAGAAGCTGCCGCCGCGGTAAATATGAAGAAGGTTCAAAACGTTCAAGCGGTTCAAATCCTTTTGACCGGCGCGTAGCGATTGAACGGCTGGAACGTTCTAAACTCTCTTCGTCGCCATACAGGGCCGAAAAGAACGCACTGAAGGAGGTTGATTATGAAGTATAACAAACTCATTTTCTCTCCAGTAGCTATTCTTCTCGTCGCGACTACAGCGCTCGGGCTGCTGTCGACTCGGGCATACTCCCAAGCCAATTTCTATGAGGGCAAAACCGTCACGCTCATCGCGTTCACTGCAGCGGGCGGAAGCGGGGACCTTCGAGTAAAAGCGATGATTCCCTTTCTGAAAAAACATATTCCGGGAAATCCCACCGTCGTCATTGAGTACATGGACGGTGGCGGCGGTCGCAAAGGGGCAAATCACATGTTTCATACAGCCCGTCCCGACGGTCTCACCATCGGCGGCGCCGGCGGCGCATTCGTGGCCTTGGGCATCATGCGTGAGCAAGGTGTCAACTACGACGTCGATAAGTTCATCTATCTCGGCACGCCAGAGCATGAGAACCACGCGATCATCTATACGCGGGGCGAACTCGGACTCGACAGCCTGGAAAAGTTGAGAGCGAAGCCAGGTATCCGTATTGGCGGCCAAACCGTCGGCCATACTTCCTACGTCGCCGGACGGCTATTCGCTTATTTTCTCGACATGAAGGAGCCCAAGTTCATCGTCGGCTACACCTCGACAGAAGTCGATGTCGCGCTAATGAACCGCGAACTCGACGCGCGCGCCAATGCGGCAATATCCGTCCTGCGGCGAAATCCCGAGTGGTTCGAAAAGAAGATAATGAACTTTCATGCGATCATGGAAATTCCCAGAGGGCTCAAACATCCTCGACTCGCCCACTTGCCGGAAATCGAGAGCTTCGTGAAGAACGAACGGGAGCGCAAACTGCTTGGGCTTTGGCGCGCTTTTCGTGGCGTTGGCTCGCCTTACGTCGCGCCGCCGGGAACGCCGAAGGAACGCGTCGCCATACTCGAAGAGGCGATGCGCAAGACCTTCAACGATCCCGAGTTCCCGAAGTATTTTCGCAAATTGGTGGACGATGATCCTTCGCCTCTCAACGCCGCCGACTTGGCTAAGATCGTGCGGGAAATGCCGAGGGATGTTGAGGTGCAAGACATGCTAAGAAAAGTTTCCGGCGCAGACCCGCTGCCGCCACGCTAAGCCGAGCAGCGTTCAAGCCGTTCTAAACGTTTTGAACGGAACGTATGGTACGACAAGCCCACCATGCGGGGATTGAACGGTTTGAACGCGCCGAAGGAGGGAACATGCTAAAGACGTTTGTTCTCGTCACTTACATTTTATTCTCGTTGACCGCCGCGTCTGCCCAGAGCCTATTCTATCAGGGCAAGACCATCACGATCATCCAAGGCCGCGACCCCGGCGGTACGGGTGACCTGCGCGTCCGGGCTTTGTTTCCGTTTCTGCAAAGATACATTCCCGGCAACCCAACGCTAGTGAGCGAGTACATGCCGGGTGGTGGCGGGCGCAAGGCGGCCAATCATATTTATAACTCCGCACGCCCGGATGGTCTGACTCTGGCTAATCCAGGCGTCGCCATGATTTCCTCAGCAGTACTGGGCGATTCGGGGATTCTTTACGACTACAGCAAATTTTCCTACATGGGCTCGCCGTACAGCCAGTATCATGGCCTGTTCGTAACCCGCAAAGAAGCCGGTTTCAGCAGCATTGAAAAACTTCGCGCCACGACTGGAGTCAGGGTCGGCGCCCAATCGGTGGGGTTCGTTAACTATAATGAAGGCCGCCTGTTCGCCTATATAATCGGCTTGAACGATCCCAAGTTCATTGCCAGCTACAGCGGCCCGGAGTTGGACATCGCCTTGATGCGCGGCGAGATCGATGCCCGATCGAGCTCCGCTGACGCTGTCGTCCTGCGCAACCGCGACTGGATTGAAAAAGGCCTAGTCGACTTTCATGCCATCATCGAAGCTCCCAAGGGAGACAAGCATCCGCAGTTCGCCCATTTACCCGAGCTAGAAAGTTTCGCCAAATCGGACAGGGAGCGCAAGCTGGTCATCTTGGCGCGCTCGTTTAGACTTAGCGGCACGCCCAACGTGCTGCCGCCGGGCACGCCGAAGGATCGCGTCGCGATTCTTCAAGAAGCCTTTCGTAAAACTTTTAAGGACCCGGAATTCGCCCGCGAGTATAAGAAGCTAACCGGCGAGGACGCAACGCCGCTCTTGCCCGAAGACAACGAGCGGGCGATAAGAGACATTCCCCGTGATCCCGACGTTATCGAGATCTTCAAGAAACTGATCGGAGCGGGACCGTTGCCACCTCGGTAGGACTGGGGAGTTCAAAACGTTCAAGCGGTTCAAGTCGTTCAAACCGTTTGAACGGAGCAAAGCGATTGAACGGCTTGCGCGATTTGAACGTTATTTGTAAGGAGTAATCGTCATGGTAACACTAAAACCAACTATCCAAGCCGCTTTCTGCGCGCTGCTTCTTTGCGCCACTGCGGCGTACGCACAAGCTCCCTTCTACCAGGGTAAAACTTTGACCATTGTTCATGGCCGCGACGCGGGAGGATCGGGCGATTTCCGCGTGCGCGCGGTGGGGCCGTTTCTCCACAAGTACATCCCCGGAAATCCTACCATCGTGCACGAGTACATGGACGGCGGCGGCGGGCGCAAAGCGGCCAATCACATTTTTAATTCCGCCCGTCCCGATGGCTTAACCATTGGTAACGTGGGCGGCGGCGTTGTCGGCAGCGCAGTGCTGGGCGAGAAAGGCGTGCAGTACGATCTCGACAAAATGCCTTTCGTTGGCTCGCCTTACAGCGCCACCCATTATGTCCTGCTGACGCGCCGAGAGGCAGGTTTCAGAACGCTGGACAAGCTGCGGCAAGCTTCGGGTGTGCGCTTTGGCGCCCAATCCGTCGGCCATACCAATTACAATATCGCTCGCATCGTCAGTTGGCTGCTTGGATTAAAAGACCCCAAAGACGTCACCGGCTTTTCGATTCCGGAGCGCGATGTCGCTTTGATGCGCGGCGAGATCGATGCCGTGGTCTCCTCGGACGATCTGCTCTCGCGCAACGCCGAATGGCTGGAAAAGGGTCTGGTCGATCTCCACGTCATCGTTGCCGTTCCCAGAGAAGAAAAGCATCCGCGTTTTTCCTACTTGCCGGAAATCGACGGCTTCGTCAAAACCGACAGGGAGCGCAGGGTACTCACCATGTTCCGCAACTTCAGATTGACCGGCTCGCCGTTCATTCTTCCTCCGGCTATGCCCAAGGATCGGGTGGAGATCATCAAAGAAGCCCTGCGCAAGAGCTTCAGTGATCCGGCGTTTTTCAAGGAATATCGAAAAGTCGTCGGCGAAGATCCCAATCCGCTGACGCCGGAAGCGAACGAGAAAGCGATTCGCGAGCTGCCGAGAGATGCAGAGACGGTAGAACTTTATAAAAAATTCGCCGGCCCTGGGCCGCTGCCGCCGCGCTGACGTAAAATGGTTCAAACCATTCGAGCAGTTCAATTCGTTCAAAACGTTTGAACGGAGCGTAGCGGTTGAACGGCTTGAACGTTTTGAACATGCTAAGGGAGGGAATATGCTAAAGACGTTTGTTCTCCTCACTTACAGTTTTTTCTGGTTAACTTTCGCCTTCGCCCAAGCTCCGTTTTATCAGGGCAAGACCGTCACCATTATTCATGGCCGCTCCGCTGGGGGATCGGGAGATTTCCGAGCGCGCACGGTGGCGCCGTTTCTCCACAAGTACATCCCGGGAAATCCTACCATCGTGCACGAGTACATGGACGGTGCCGGTGGGCGCAAAGCAGCCAATCACATTTACAATTCCGCCCGTCCCGACGGCCTAACCATTGGCAGCGTCGGTGGCGCCGTGGTCGAAAGCGCGGTACTCGGCGAAGTTGGTGTTCAGTACGATATCGACAAAATGCATTTCGTCGGATCACCCTACAGCGTTACGCACTATATTTTTATGACGCGCCGCGAGGCCGGCTTTAGAACCCTCGATAAACTCCGGCAAGCTTCGGGCTTACGCATCGGCAATCAAGCCGTCGGCCACACCAACTATACCGTCGGGCGGATCATGGCTTGGCTCCTCGGGCTCAAAGAAATTAAGGAAATCATTGGCTTCACGAATCCGGAGCGGAGGGCCGCGTTGCTTAATGGCGAGATCGATGGCTTGGCGAGCTCCGATGATATTTTGGGTCGCGATGCCGAATGGCTTGAGAAGGGTCTAATCGATATTCATGTCATCGTTGCCATTCCTAGAGAGGAAAAGCATCCGCGTCTTTCCCATTTGCCGGAGCTCGACAGCTTTGTCAAAACCGAGCGGGAGCGTAAGCTTCTGACCATATTCCGTAATTTCAGAGTGACGGGCGCGCCATTCATTCTTCCTCCCGCCATGCCCAAGGATCGGGTAGAAATCATCAAAGAAGCGCTGCGCAAGAGTTTCAAAGATCCCGAGTTTTTCAAGGAATACCGCAAAGTCGGCGGCGATGAGCCAAGTCCACTTACGCCGGAAGCAAATGAGAAGGCGATTCGCGAATTGCCGAGAGACCGGGAGACGGTGGATCTTTATAAAAAATTCGCCGGCCCTGGACCGCTGCCGCCGCGGTAAAATTCGAAGGTTCAAACCGTTCAACCGCTACACTCCGTTCAAAACGAGAGGTAGTCGAAATACTCAACAGCCTTTCCGGTGCCGGCCCGTTGCCAGCGCGCTGACCTATACCTTAATGAGTCGATCAGGAGGACAATTATTTTTGAAATTGCACTTGCACCGCATGCCAGGAAACCAGTATAAGTGCGCTGCATCTCGGCTTGGCCCACTGGAACGTCGGACAAAATGATGGTCTATTGCGCGCTGCGCCAAATCAAAAATAGAATCAGATAAGGATAATTCTCCATGGAGATCATCGCTGTTCGATGCAGCCATCAAAGGTTTCTTAAACATCCTTCAACTAAAAGTGTTCTTCGCCATGATGATCGGCGTCAGCATCGGCACCTTCACCGCCGTGGCGCCGCAAGGCTTGGGTATACCTTTAGTCTACGCGATTTTACTGCCGGTGGTGATCAAATGGGAGCCGCTCACCGGCATCGCGCTGTTGATCGGCGCAAGCTCAGTAAGCGCGATTTGCGCCGCCTATCTGCCGATCCTCTTCGGCATCCCCGGCGGCTCGGGTTCGCAAGCGACGGTGCTCGACGGTTACCCGATGGGTAAGAAGGGCGAGGGGCGGCGGGCCCTCGGCGCGTCGTTCATGGCCGGCGGCATGGGTTGTATGATCGGCACGTTTACCCTCATCGCCGCGATACCCGCTGCCAAGCCGTTAATCTATCTGATGGGTTCGCCGGAGCTGTTCGTCATCATGCTCTGGGGTTTGAGCATGGTCGCCGTGCTCGCCGGCAGTCGGCCGCTCAAAGGACTGATCGCAACTTCATTCGGACTCTTGCTCGCGACCATAGGCCAGCAGGCCCAGAGCGGCGTCATGCGCTTTGTTTACGACCAGCCCTATCTACTCGACGGCATGTCGATCAGCATTATGGCCCTGGCGATTTTCGGCGTGCCGTCGGCGCTCGATCTCGCGTTGACCAAGCTCGGCGTCGAACAGCAACCAGTGCCCCTCAAAGGCAGTCTATTCGACGGCGTTCGCGACACCCTGCGTGAATGGTGGCTGGTAGTGCGCTGTAGTTTTGTCGGCGTCTGGGTCGGAATCGTACCGGGGTTAGGTTCCCAAGTCGTCGATTGGCTCGCCTATGGCCACGCCGCGCAAAGCTGTAAGGGCGGCCGGCAAACTTTCGGCACCGGTGACGTGCGCGGCGTAATCGCGCCGGAGAGCGCCAATGACGCCAAAGACGGCGGCGATTTGGTGACGACCTTACTGCTGGGATTTCCCCAGGGGGTAAGCACTGCGCTGTTCATCGTCGCATTGCTCGCCTGGGGTTTCGTTCCGGGCCCAGAGATGATCAAGAAAACGCCGGAATTGATCTACAGCGTGGTGTGGATACAGGGAGTCGCCGGCATCGCCGGCACGCTCGTCGGCTTTTGCCTCGCCGGCCAACTCGCCAAGCTCGCCGAGGTGCGCTACACCTTCATGGTTCCCGATCATGTTCGTGTTCATCCTGATGGGCGCCTTCAGCGTCAACCGCGATCCCTTGGATCTCGTCGTGCTGGTGGGGTTTGGCATCCTCGGCTACTTCATGCGCCACGCGGGATACCCGCGACCGGCGATGATTCTCGGCCTGGTGCTCGGCGATCTGATGGAAAAATATCTCTATCGTTCGGTGGCGAGCTACGGTTTCACCTGGATGACCCGGCCGGCGGTGATCATTATTTTTTAATCGCCGCGGTATCGCTCTTTTTCACCCTGCGCGGCAAGCTGCGCGCCAAGCAAGAAGACCCATTAACGACATTAAAAGGCGCCATCGCGAGGTCACCGGATGAAAACTAATTTTGCGCTCTTTCTTTTAGATCATTTTTGTCGTCGCTGCAGTTTCGGGCTGGGACTGGCCCAACATCGCCAAGATCATGCCGGTCTACGTCGCGGCCATCCCCGGACTTATCATGGTCTCGATTCAACTCGTTCGTGAGATGACCGGCTGGGAAACCAGCAAGAACACCGCCGGCATGGATATGGATCAAGTGAGCGACTCCCAGTTGGACAAAGCGACCGAGCGCCGACGCACGCTCTTGTTCTTCGCTTGGTTTATCGGCGGCGCGCTCGGTATCTGGCTTTTAGGCATCGTCATCACACTGCCGCTGTTGGTTTTTCTCTACGCGCTCGTCGAAGGCGGCGAAAAATGGTACACCTCGCTCATTCTCGGCGCCTGCGCCTACGTACTCATCTGGGGTCTGTTCGAATACATGTTGGAGACCCGCTGGCCGCCGGGACTTCTTTTCGGCTGGTGAGCGTCCGTTGCGGTAATTCTTCTTCGAACGGCGGAGGATAAAATGAAATTGCCAAGAATCCGTTCTGGAATCTTCTTGCTGTTATTAGCTTCGTGCATGATGGCGAACTCAGCCGCCGCTCAGGCTCCCTATTTCCAAAATAAAACCATTCGGATCATCCGCGGTGGCGAGCCCGGCGGGACGGGAGATTTACAAGCACGCGCGTTGCTGCCCACCCTGAAAAAACATATTCCGGGAAACCCGACGATCATCATTGAGAACATGCCCGGCGCCGCAGGAAGGAAAGCGGCGAATCATATTTATTCGACGGCGAAGCCCGATGGCCTGTCGATCGGCGCGGTCGGCGCCGGTCTCGTCGCCGGACCGATTCTTGGCCTCGCCGGCTCGCAATATGAACTCGACAAACTCATCTATCTCGGCTCCACCGAAAGCGGCGACCCCTATGTTTTTGTCAGCCGAAAGGAATCCGGCTTGGATAGCCTAGAAAAATTGCGCGCTGCCACGGGGCTCAGGATCGGTGCGCAGGCCGTTGGCCACCCGATCTTTGTTTCGGGTCGCATGTTCGCGTATCTGCTCGGCCTTAAAGAACCGAAAATGGTCGTCGGTTATGGCGGTCTGGAACTCGACGTTGCATTGGGCAATGGCGAATTGGATGCGCGCGCCAATGGCGCCGATTCCATTTTCCAGCGTGGCCGCGATGGTCAGCTATTATCGTTGCTACATTTTCACGCCTCGATCACGATACCCAAAGGCAAGTTCGCCCAAGGTTTGCCCAAAGCGCCCGATCTGGAAACGTTTGCGAAGACCGACAGGGAGCGCCAGCTGATCGCGCTGTTTCGCGCCTTTATCTATCCGCGTTGGCCTTACATCTTGCCACCGGCGACGCCCAAAGAAATCGTCGCAACGCTGCGCGGCGCCATGGCGAAGGCGTTAAAGGACCCCGATTTTCACAAAGAATTCAAAAAACTGATGACAACCGATCCAACGCCGCTAACCGGAGAGGACATGGAGAAAGCAATCCGCGAGTTGCCGCGCGACCCTGAAACCATCTCGCTCTACAAACTGATGGCCGATCAAGGGCCGCTGCCGCCGCGGTAATCTAAAGCAGGTTCAAAACGGTCAAGTCGTTCAACCGCTCCACTCCGTTTAAAACGGCTTGAACGATTTGAACAGGTACTGGAGCCGATATGCTGAAGCCGTTCACGCTTGTCACTTACATCTTGTTCTCGCTCACGTCCGCGTTCGCACAGACTCCTTTCTACCAAGGCAAAACCATCACCATCGTCCAGGGCACTGAGCCGGGCGGCAGTTCCGATGTCCAAACCCGCGCGCTACTTCCTTTTCTGAAAAAGCATATTCCCGGCGAACCGACCATCGTCTCCGAGTACATGCCGGGCGGTGGCGGCATGAAAGCCGCCAACCATGTTTTCAAGGGCGTCCGGCCCGACGGTTTTACCATCGGCCGCGTCGGCGGTGGCTTGGTCGCGAATTCCGTGCTCGGTGAAAAAGGCGTGTCGTATGATCTCAGCAAGTTTATCTATCTGGGCTCGCCGCACAGCACCTACCACTGGGTCTTCATCACGCGTAAAGAAGCCGGGCTAAAAAGTATCGAGGCCCTACGCTCGGCAAATGGAATTAGAATCGGCGCGCAAACCGTCGGCCACTCGAACTATTTCGTTGGCCGCCTGTTCGCGCTTCTGATCGGTTTCAAAGATCCCAAAATGGTCGTCGGCTACTCCGGCAACGAGCTCGACATCGCGCTCATGCGCGGCGAGATCGACGGCCGGATCAACAATCCGGATACGCTGACGATACGGAACGCGGAATGGCTCGCCAAAGGCATGATCGACATCCACGCGATCATGGAAGTGCCGCGCGGTCTCAAACAACCGGGCTTCGACCGTCTGCCTGAAATCGAAGAGTTCGCCAAATCCGAGCGTGAGAAAAAATTATTGGCGATGGTGCGCGCATTCCGCCAATTCGGCACAGCGTCATTCTTTCCTCCGGGCACACCGTCGGAACCGGTAAAAATTCTTCGCGCCGCGACCGCGAAGATGTACAGCGATCCGGACTTTCACAAAGAGTACAAGAAACTCGTCGGTGAAGAGCCGACGCCGTTGTTAGGTGAAGATATGGAACGCGTGCTCAAAGAATTGCCGCGCGATCCGGAGACCGTTGAGCTATTCAAAAAGCTCAACGCCGCCGGACCGGTGCCGGCGCGCTAACGCGAACCGGTTCAAACGTTCAAGTCGTTCAAATCATCGGAGGGAGGCAAGTGTTTCACCTACTCAATATTCGTAGTTAGTCACAGTCGTTTGAGTTCTCCAGTTGGAGAGATTGAATTTTAAAGGAGGGCACGCAATGTCTTTTGCATATCTGACGACATTCCTGCAAAACGCGACAGCTGTGCCCGTCTTCATATATATCATATTCATCTTCTCCGTTCCGATTGTGTGGGGCGCGTCGTCCCCCACCAAAATTACCATCCATATACCTGGTAAGACCTTGGCGGTGATGGTTTTCTATTTCGGCAAGGACAAAGGTTTCTTTTCTCAGGAAGGAATCGAAGCGCAACTCGTGGCAATGGCACCGCCCACAGCCATTGTTGCTCTAGTGGCTGGAGATTTGGACTTCTCGACAACCCTTGGCGCTGCAACTTCCGCCATGATGCGGGGATCTGCGATCAAACGTGTTTTTTATGTCCAGCACAATCCGACATTCGCTCTCACCGCACAACCGGAAATCAAATCAATCCGTGAGCTGATGGACAAAGTCATCGGCGTAAATGCGCCGACCGACGCTATGGGCATGTCGGCGAAATTGATTCTGAAGGGCAACGGCATCGATCCATCTCGGATAACCTTCCTTTCGACCCAGGTCACCGAAAATGCTTACAGGGCGCTGCTCAGCAAACGAGTCGCGGCGACCTTGCTGCCGCCGCCGTATGCCGAGGAGGCCGAGGCAAAAGGCTATAGCCGCTTGGCGGAAGCCAAGGACCACGCGCCCCTTAGCACGATTGGGCTCGTGACTTCCGTGCAGGCTCTGGAAAAGAAAACCGCCACTGTTCAAGCCGTCATTCGATCGCTGCTTAAAACCATGTCGTATCTGCGAAATCCGGAGAATCGCCGGGAGATGGTTCAGTACATCACGGGTTCTTTTAAGATCGACGCGTCGGTCGCCGACAAGGCGTTTGCTTCGATGTTGACGACCTATAGCGCCAATGGCACAAAGCCCCGACCAGCCATTGAAAAAGAAATTGAGATCTATCGCGAGACTCTCCAGGTCGCCAAAGCGTTCAGGCCGGAAGACCTCGAGGACATGAGCATTCTAAAGAAACTTCAGTAGGAGAACAGCAGGTCGTTAGATTATCGGCCTTTACCTTGCAGGCTATCTTTTGCCGATATCAATATTCAGCAAAGATAGATCTGTGTATTAGTAGTTAGGCGTACTGCACAGGAGGGTAGGGCGAAACCAAAGGAAGATGACAGCATGAACTCCCAAACCACTGGATTGCGAGCTGCGAGTGTTGTGTTTGGTCTAATGGCCATCGCGCAATTGGCGCGGCTATTGATACGCCCAGAGGTGGTCGTCGCCGGCTATTCGATGCCGCTGTGGCCAAGTGTGCTGGCTCTTATCATTCTGGGCGGTCTGAGTCTCTGGATGTGGAAGCTGGCTCGCGCGCCGACCAAGTAAACGAATTTCGAACCACGCCTAACCCCGCGTTCGAGCGGACGGCCGCAAGCGCGCTTCGCTTGCTTGCGGTTCCCTCCTCCTCGCTACGCTCATCGCCCGCCGCTCAACGCGAGCGTTTAGAACCTCAGCTGCGCGAGCCGGCGGTCCAAATCGATCGACCGCACCGCCCGCCCCTACCCACACGTACCGATAGATGATAATGATCGGCCCATGCGGTTGGATCTCGGGCACATCTACGTAAAGAATATTTGCTTCAGCTCGAGAACGAAAATCGACGATCATGTTCTATCGGTCGATCGCACAGAGTTGATTGCGCTGCTCGAATCCGACCCGCTCTTCGAGCGAGTCGAGATCGAACTCACCCATCCCGGGGAATCCTGTCGCATCCTGCGCGTGCTGGACGTGCTTGAACCGCGTTATCGAATGCGCGGTGAAAACTTTCCCGGCGCGCTCGGCGGCACCGGTTTGGTCGGCGATGGTCAAACCCGGGCGCTTAAAAACGTCGCCGTGGTGGAAACCGATCAGCTCGCGCCCCGTTCGCGCAGCTTGATCGACATGAGCGGCCCGGCAGCGGCATACTCGCCAATCGCCAATACGCACAACGTCGTCTTGCTGCCCTATCCGAAAGCGAACGTCGACAAAAATGAATATCGCCTCGCCGTGAAGAAAGCGGGATTGAAAACCTCGGTGTATCTCGCGCAAGCAGCAAAGAGTCTCGCGCCCGATGAAACTCAAGTATTCGAATTGCCACCGGTTACCGTTAACCAAGGCCCGAAACATCTACCGCGCATCGCCTATATCTTTCCGATGCACTCGCACCAGCACCCGACGCAGCAAACCGAAACCGTCTTCTACGGCAGCAACATTCAAGGCTTCATGCCGACCATCGTCCATCCCAATGAAATCCTCGACGGCGCGCTGATGTTTTCCTACTCGGCATACACTTGGTTCGCGCAGAATCATCCGGTGATCCTAGAACTGTACCGCCGTCACGGCACAGATCTCTGGTTCGCCGGCGTCGTCCTCACCGTAGCGCCTGCAGTTGTTGCAGAGAAAGAGCGCAATGCTTTTCTTAATGCCCGGTTGGCCAAAGAAGTCTTGAACGCCGACGGCATCATCGGCACGAAAATCGGCGGCGGCGCGGTCGATACCGACTTGATGATGACCTACACGCGGGCCGAGGAATTGGGCATGAAAGCGACGCTGATCATCATGGAACGCTATCCCGACACCGGTATCACCTTCGTGCCGGAAAACGTCGACGCGCTGGTCACCCCCGGCCTCACTCGCGACCCGATTACGCTGCCGGCTGTCGATCGCGTCATCGGCGGCGACACGCTGCACTTGGATAATACAAATCCCGATAACACCAGCCCAGGATTGCCTCCGCTGCCGGCGAAGCAAGAAATTACGCTTTGGATCGGCGACCTGGTCGGTGCCATCAGCCAAGTGGGCGCGTCAAGGCTGACTAGTTACATGAGCTAAGTAAATTTCGAAATCGAAATTCGAAACAAATCTAAATGATCAAAACAAGGAAAATTCCAAACCGGCACGTTTCAAATTTTGAGCTGTGAATTTCGGCTTTGTTGGTTGCGGATTTCGACATTCGGATTTCGGATTTTTCAGTCGGTAGATTTTCGGAATTATCACCATGAGCACAAAGATCCGCGTCGTCCACTATTTGAATCAGTTCTTCGCCCAGATCGGTGGTGAAGAAAAAGGCGATGTCGGTCCCGGCATCAAAGACGGACCCATCGGTCCTGGGCGCGCGCTGCAACAGGCGCTCCGTGACAACGGCGAAGTCGTCGCGACCCTCTATTGCGGCGACAATTATTTTGCCGAGCATCAAGATGAAGTCAACGATGCATTGGTTCAACGCATGGCGGAACTCAAAGCCGATCTGGTCGTCGCTGGTCCGGCTTTCGAGAGCGGCCGCTACGGCGTCGCCTGCGGCGCGATTTGCCACGCGGCGCAGCAAAAACTCGCCGTCGCCGCCATCGCCGGCATGGACGAAGACAACGTTGGCGCGAGCCTGTACCGAAAGCATATTTACATCGTCAATTCCGGTGCGACCATCGCACGCATGGTGCCAACGCTGCAGCACATGGCTGCGCTCGGATTGAAGCTGGCGCGCCGCGAAGCGATCGGCAAACCAGCAGACGAAGGCTACTTGGCGCGCGGTATCAAGCGCAACGAGTTTGCCGCCAAGCCGCCCGCCGAGCGCGCCGTCGACATGTTGCTCGCTAAATTGCGCGGCGAAGAATATCATTCCGAGATCGCGCCACCGAAATTCGCCGGCAGCAAACCAGCCGCGCCGCTAGGCGATCTGAAGTCAGCCGTGATCGCGCTGGTCACCGACGGCGGTTTGGTGATTGAAGGCAATCCTGACAACCTCGAACCCGGCCGACCGACGCGCTTCACCACTATTCCGATCAGCGGCGTGAATTCTCTCACCGCCGACAAATACGACGCCGTCCACTCCGGTTACGACACTGCATTCGCCAATCAAGATCCAAATCGTTTAGTGCCGCTCGACACTATGCGCGCGCTCGAACGCGAAGGCGTCATCGGTAAAGTGCATGAGTTCGTCCACTCCACCGGCGGTGCCCACGCCGCGGTGGAAAACGCCACCCAGATCGGCCGGCAGATCGCCGACCAGTTAAAAGCAGCCGGAGTCACCGGCGTGATCCTCACGTCTACTTGAGGCTCCAGCACTCGCTGCGGCGCAGCGATCAGCAAAGAAATAGAAAAGCTGGAAATCCCTGTGACGCAAATCTGCACGATGATCCCCGTCGCCAAGGAAGTCGGCTCGCTGCGGGCCATCGCCTCCGGCGGCATCACGAGCCCGACTGGCAATCGCGAACTGTCGCCGGACAAAGAAAAAGCATTCCGCCGGGAACTGGTTCTGCGCGCTCTTAAAACTTTGCAACAAGAAGTCTGAGAGCCATTGCGACTGAATCGACAAGCAAGTCACATGTATCGAATTACTGACTGCGCCCAATAAGTTCGAATCGCGTGGAACGAATAGTCGCAAGACATACCAGTTGCGCGAACATAATCGCCGCCATATAGTCGGTCTTCCGAGGTGAACTTATGTACGAGCTAATTCTCAAGGGCGGACGGATTTACGACGGATCGGGTTTGCCGTCGTTTCTTGGCGATGTCGCGTTGGCGACACTCTTGGCGGCTTGCTCCGCCTGACTCTTCGCCGAGTCGTTATCGACCATCCCTGTAAGAGTTACGACTCCCTCCTTAGTCTCTACATTGACCATGGAGGCCAAGGCCGGACTTTGCGCCGACAGTTGCGATTTCACGCTGGCCGTCAACGCTGCGTCATCAGGACCCTTTTTACAAGCTCCCAACAGTGCAGCCAGGCACACAGCGATGGCTACCGTGATCAATTGCAACGACTTTCTATCTTGCATAAGCCTTACCTCCTTTGGTTTGGAGAAACGCCAAATTCATTCTGCAGGCAATCGCCCTACCACGGTCAGCTTTTGAGCGACAATACCATTCCGATATAACTCCAACTAAGCGTTAACAGAAGCAATCAGCTCCAGAAAAGATTGCTTCCAATAAAGAGTTGCTGATAGAGTCATTGCTCGGTCTCTAGAGGTGCGACTATCAGATTGATGTCAATCTGAAAGGAGCGGAATAGCCATGGGATTATTGGATGGTCCCTTAGGCAATGTGATCGGCTCTTTGTTGGACGGCAATCAAGCTCAAAGTCCATTCGGCGCCGCGCGCAACCAAGGGCAGAGTGGAAACTTACTGCTGCAAATCGCACTGTCCATGCTGCAGCAAAATGGCGGCTTGGAAGAAGTGCTTGGCAAGTTCCGTCAAGGCGGCCTCGCGCAGCATGCAGACTCCTGGGTAAGCACCGGCCAAAACATGAACATTTCCGCTGACCAGCTACAACAGGTCTTCGGCTCGTCGACGATCAGCGATCTGGCGTCCCAGCTGAGAATGCCGCGGGACCAGGCGAATTCGGCAATGGCCCAGATGTTGCCGGACATCATCAACCGACTTACGCCGCAGGGACAAGTGCCGGAAAATAGCGATCAGAAAATTGACCAAGGGTTGTCCGCGCTGACAAATGGCGAACTGCTAAAATAGCGGTTGCGACTTCGGCGCGGATGCCCTACTTCCCCGGCGAGGGCTCGGTAGACAAAGGAGACGATCATGTTTGGCCTTTTGATGACCATTATCATCGGATTTGTCGTCGGCGTGATTGCGAAACTCATCATGCCAGGCAAGGAGAATATGGGATTTATTCTGACGACCTTGATCGGGATTGCCGGTTCGATTGTCGCGACGTACCTCGGTCAAGCAGTGGGCTGGTATGACGCCGGCCAGGGCGCCGGTTGGATAGGCTCGATCGTCGGCGCATTTCTCTTGTTATGGATCGTCCAGAAGTTCAGATCCCGTAACGCAACGGCGTAGACAAAGCCCGCGTCGATCTTCGTGGTAAAGTATTCGTATTCCCTTTGCGTACGTTGTGTTCTTTGCAGCTAAATATCCGATGCTCTATTTTGCGGGATAGGGCTTCGCCATCTCGTTGAAGTAACCTTCCTTCTCCAACTCCTGCAGAAAACTCAGGTCGACGAACTGCTCCGGCTCCGATTTCGCCTATGCGCTCGGGACAAGCCTCGGCGCTTAACCCCAAACTCTGGCTGACCTGCTTACAGTCCGAAAATCTCGCGGAATTCTTTGATCGTCGCGTTGAACTGCGGTCCGGTCTGCGATGGCTCGACCTGCAATTTCAGCTTCGACTGCTCCATGCGTGGCGAAAATGGTTCGATGTCGGGCCGCGCCGGAATTCGCCGCAACGATCTCAGCCGCTGTTGCGCCGGTCGGGACATGAGAAAATCGTAGAAGAGCTTCGCCGTATTCGGATGCTGCGGTTTGGAGCTCAAGCCTGCCGCGTTAACGGTCACCACGATAGGATTGACGGTACTCACCCATTCAATCGGCGCGCCTCTTTGCTTCATCTCTTCGACCCGGTGCGCATAGATAACTCCAAGCGGGAACTCACCCGCCGTCATCAGCTGGGCGATCAGCGTGTGGCCTTTGTTCCACTGAATGTTTTGCTTCGCCATCCCACGCACATACTTCTGCGCCCGCTCGCGCCCCCAAGCTTTATGCAACGTGCCAAACCATGGATACTGCTCTTGGTCGATGGAGATCTTGCCGCGCCACTTGGGGTCCAACAAATCTTCCCACTGTTTGGGCGCATCTTTCTCGCTCACCAACTTTGGGTTGTAGCCGATCGTGGTGTAATTGATGTAAACCGCCGACCAATAACCGTTCGGCTCTTTAAATTCGGGAATGAAGCTTGCCGCCTCCGGCGAGCGATACGGCGCGAGCAGTTTGGCGTTGATCAAAGCATCGACCTCGCTGATCGTCACGATATCGAACGCGGAGTGGTTCGCGCGCGCTTCGGTGACGATACGGTTGAGCGTCCTCTCGCCGCTGGCGCGAACGATTTCGCCTTTGATAAATGGGTATTGCTTTTCGAAGTCGTCAAGCAGCGGCTTGGACTCAGTCAGGTTGGTCGACGTATACCAAACCAGTCTGCCTTCTTTCTTCGCCGCTTCGATCATCTTGGTGCGGTCGTCGCTCTGCGCCCAAGCGATTTGGCCGCCCATGGCCAATAACCACACCGAGAGGTTCACTGCGTTCTTTATGTTCGAGAAAATCAACGTTACACCTCTTTCTTGTTCGGTTAATTCTACTCCGCTAGCGATAAAGTTGCATGAGTATAAGAAACCGTTTTGCTAAGTCAATTCGCCTGCATGGCTGGGGCGCCGCTGAAAGTGATCGATGAAGTGCTGAAGAATTGAATTGAGAAATGGCAATTCGTCACTGGCTTAGAAATGTAATGTGACGAGCTTGGTGCCGGCAGAATCTTCCGAGCCTTCGAGCCAAGTATAACTCACCGTGGCACGGACGGGCTCCAGAGTGGAGAGGCGACTCGGGGCATTCTTGTCGCACTTCACGTTGACCGGCACATTCGCCGTGACGCTCGGTTGCGCGATCAATGTCTGGGACGAAACATGGCAGCTTCTGACCACACGCGCGCTGACTCGGAATTTAGCCGTAGCTGACCCCGCATCGGCGGCCTTGGATTGAAACTCAAAATTATCGGCGGCCAGCAGCGCGATGAAAACCAATCCGCACGTGCATAATCGTAATCTAGCGAATCGTTGCGGCGTGAATAAAGTGGCGGCTGAGCTCATGGCAATAAATCCGGCGCACTCGGCTGCCGGTTTCACCATTTGCTCCCGAACACCCATGGTGACCACATGGGGGTGCCCGCTCATCGCATCAACCAGAGTCCTGTACGAAGCGAAATCCATACCACTCGCACCGGCGCGTATTAACTAACGCGCGCTCCTTTAGCTTCTCGCATGTTCCTTGGCATTAAGGTGAGTCTGCCGCGTTGTTAAACTTCTTTACATTAGATCGGTCAGGATCACCGCAAACTTTAATCCACCGCCGCCTTGCAAGACCTTTAGCGAAGACGATACTTTGCTCGATGACTGGCAAGCATAATTCGAGTTGGCGTTGCCTCAATGGAAGAACAATGAAGCTTAGAGGTCAATACTTGTGCAGCCTGACTGCCGGGCTTGCCGTGATTTTCTTTATAAGCCCGGCGGCAAACGCGGCCGAGACCGCAAAACCCACTCCTTTGCGTCTCGCTTACAGCGCCATCACCGTCAACCAGGCGATACCGTGGATCGCTCACGACGCCAGCCATTTCAAAAAACATGGTCTCGACGTCGAGCTCATTCACGCGAGCAGCATCACCGCTCTGCAAGCGCTGCTCGCCGGTGAAGTCGCCATCGCTCAGTCGGTCACCGACGCTTGCGTCAGCGCCAATCTGAGCGGCGCCGATACGCTCTTCTTGGGCGCGATCCTCGACAAGCCGCTCTACAGCTTCATCGTCAATGCGAAAATCAAGACGCCGCAAGATCTCAAAGGCAAACGAGTCGGCGTCACCCGCTTCGGCGCCACGCCCGATGCCCTGGCGCGCGCGATGTTAAGAATATGGAATCTCGACCCTGCCACCGACGTCACCATGGTGCAACTGAACGAGATGGGTTTGCTAGTGCAAGGCCTGGTGAACGGCGTCATCGACGCCGCGCCGATCTCCCTACCGAGCAACTTGCGCGCGAAAAGCCTGGGTTACGTCGAACTGTTCGACATGACCAAGATCGGCAAGACTTACATCACCGGCACCGTGGTCACGCGCAAACGTTTCATCGACGGCCAACGCGATACGGCGAAACGATTCATGCGCGGCTTCCTGGAAGGCATGAAGACTTATCTCGAAGACGAAGAGTTCAGCATCAAGATAATTCAGAAATGGACCCGGGCGAAAAATCGCGACGAAGTGAAGGAAGCCTATGCCATCCAAGCGAAACATATGCTCCGCATACCGCGCACGTCAATCGACGGAGTGAAAACGATTCTCGAAGGCATGGAGAAACTCCCTGGCGCCAAAACCGCCGACCCGCGCCGTTTCATCGATTCGACCATCCTCGACGAATTAGAAAAGGAAGGATTTCTTAAAACTCTATACAAAAACTGATGACGAAAGATCCGGCCGTGCAACCGCTCCTCTTGCGCGCCGCGCGTCAGACAAGTAATTTTATCGCCATATTGATTTGAGGAGAGAGGCCATGCTTAAAACTATCGGGCTCATCGCCGGCCATTACGAATGCCGCTCGTTTGAGGAAACGCTGCCGGTCTTCACCGATCTCCTGGCCATGGAAGTGATCGAACGCAAACCGGGTGAAGCGACGGTCAAGCATCCCAACACCGACTGGAAGCTGATCGTTCACGAAGGCGGTCCCCGCGCGCCGGAAAAAACTTTCGACAACCACTATGGCTTTCGCGTCGCCAGTCATGAGGAAGTGGAAGCAGCGTGGAAGTTTGTCGAAGCGAATAAAGAAAATTATCGCCTGAGCAAGATCACCAAACCGCAGAGCGCGCACTTCGCCTACTCGATCTATTTTCACGAGCCCGGCGGCAATCATTTGGAAATCGAATACTACAATCCCGGCGGCGCACTGCACGGCCGCTCGCACACGGCGGGCCATTGGGACAACACATTAAGCAGTGAACAATTTCCCGGCCGCGGTTACGTACCCCAGGCTTTTACCCACGGCACGCTTCAATGCGACGACGTCGAGCGCAGCCGGCGCTTCTACGTCGAGGTGCTCGGTCTGGAAATCGCCGCTGGCTTCAATACGGCGCAATATATCAAACATCCAGCCACCCCTTGGTACATCGTGGTCCTGCAACGCAGCCCACGCCAATACCTGGCGCCGGTCAACCGATTCACGTTGCAAATGGGTTCAGCCGTGGAAGTGGAACAAGCGCATCGCGAGTTCGAAGCGAGACAAAATGATTTAGGCATCACCGAGGTTGGCACACTTGAAAACAACAACGGCAAAACGAGTTTTATCTTCAGCGACTTGGATAAAAATTGGTGGGAGCTAACCAACTAATGGATAAATTCAAACTTCAAATCGTCGGGTTTAGCGTTTTCCTTCTGCTGGCGCAGTGGCTCGCCATGGTCTCAATCGCCGTAGCCCAGACGCCTGTCTACGAAGGCAAGAATATTCTACTCGTCAGCGGCACTGACGCCGGCGGCGCCGGCGATCTCCGTACTCGCGCAGTGATTCCGGTCTTGAAAAAACACATACCCGGCCATCCTAACATCGTGGTGCAATACATGCCTGGCGCCGGCGGGCGCAAGGCCGCCAATCACATGTACAAGTCGGTTCGGCCTGACGGTTTGACCATCGGCGCCATGCTCACCGGCATGGTTCAGGGCACGATTTTCGGCGAAACCGACGTGCTCTATGAACTAGATAAGTTCATTTATCTCGGCTCCCATGCCCGCTACGCGCCCTATGCTTTTCTTACCCGCAAAGCTGCCGGATTCAACAGCGCGGAAAAATTGACTGCGAGCCGCGGCGTTCGTATCGGCGCTCCCGCCGTGGGCCACAGTCTCTACACCATGGCCCGGCTGTTCACCTACATGTTGGACATGAAAGAGCCCCGTTTTGTCACGGGCTATACGCCGCGGGAAATCGACTTCGCCTTGGAAAGAAATGAAATCGACGCCAGGGTAAGCATTCTCGACAGCTTGCTGACCCGCAACGTGCATTGGTTGGATAAAGATCTGATAAACATTCACGCTACCATGGATATCCCTAAGGGCATCAACCACACCGATGCCAGGCTGGCCAAGCTTCCCGAGATCGAGAGTTTCGCTCGCTCGAACCAAGACCGCCGCCTCATCCATCTTTTTCGCGGCGCGCGCGACACCGGCCAGCCGTTTGTCTTGCCGCCGGGCACGCCGGCGGAGCCAGTGAAAATTTTGCGTGAAGCCATGCGCAAAACCTTCGCTGACCCGGAGTACGTCAAAGCCTATGAGAAACTCACTTCGGAGCCCGCCATGCCTCTGGCGTCGGAGGATTTTGAAAAACAATTGCGCGAGCTGCCACGCGAAACAGAGCTGATCGACTTGTTCAAGAAGCTTTCCGGACCAGGACCGCTGCCAAAGCGCTAGTCAGGCGCATCGGTCTTAGCTTTTAGGATAGCCGCAGCAGAATTATTCCCAGTACCACAAGGACGACACCAGAAATCATTTTTATTGTCATCTGTTCGGCGAAAAGGAAGTAACCGGCAAGAACCGCGAGCAGAGCTTCGAGACCAAGCACAAGAACATAACTCGAGCCCAGCGGTTCGCGCTTCATCGCCCAGGCTTGCATCAGTGCGCCGGCGCTGAACAGCGCTACCAGTGCCAGCCCGGGCAACCATCGCGTCAGTCCTGCGGAGTGCTTCATGAACACACCGCCGGTGACATACAATGCCGCGGCCAGTGTATAGAGAACCAGGCCCTTCATGATTTCTGCTTTGCAGTGGAACCAAAAACAGATTGCGGGACTAGCAAAGATTCGGTCACGCACCAACCAGCTTGAGCTTGTTCTTGGCGTTCTTGCCAATCTTATTGCGAGGAAACTTTTCGGCGACATGTTCGAGCAGGTCCACGCCCAGACCGCGCTCTTGACCGCTGCGCTCGACTAAGCCGAAACCCAAAGAGAAAAGCTCCTCCGGTGCGAGGCTCTTGTCCTTGCGCAGCGTCTCGAAAACCGGATAGCTGGAGTTTCGGTAGAGCTCGGTGAACAGCTCGATGGCTGGATGCTGGCGATGGGTTGCCACGGTATGCGAGTGGAGTTTTAGTTGCGCGAAGGCGAGGTGAAACTTGCTGTCCGGCTTACCCGCGGGAAACTCTTTGAGCGGCGCGAGAAACCCCACCGCCTCTTTGTACTTTTTTCCTTTGACCAGTTTGGCGCCGTGCTCGGCGAGCTTGTCATAAACAAATTCCTGATCGGCGCTCTTGAGCACGTGAAGAAAAGCGGTCTGGATGCGCTCGTCTGCGCCGATCGCCGCTTGCAAACGTTTCCACAGCGTCTCCACGGTATCGTGGCGCCATTTGCCTTCGAAGGATGGCAACAATTCTGCGATGCTCCAGGCTTTGCTTGGGTCTTCACAAGTCGTTAACTCTTTGATCAGAACATTGCGCGCTTCAGGAATCTTGCGCAGCGAGCTGGCGGCGACGTCGCGCTTGCGATAGTCGGCGTCGCCCAACTCTTCGACCAGTGTGCGGATGGTCGCCGGTGTCGCCACATCGCCCATTTTCCTCAGTGCGAATTTTTGCACGTCGCTATGCGGGCTTTGCATGAGCTTGGCTAACAGCGAACGCGAATCGTCCGGCAGCTCATGGGCATCCAGCAGGTCGAGGGTCAAGCGCGTCACCTCGCTGAACTCGGCTTCTTCGAGCAGGGGAAATAATTTTGCGTATTCGTCTTTGCGAATCTCCTGGTCGCGCAAACAGCGCAGCAGCGCGACCAAAGCATGGGCGCGCACGGCGGGATGGTGCTCGGCGCCGACGAATTTAAACAACCAGCGGCGCGCCGGCGGCCGGCCCAGTTGCCCCAGCAGACGCATCGACGAAACTGCCGCCGGCCGTTGCTGTTTGACATCGAGCTTAGCCGCGAACTCCTCGACTTCGTCGTAGAGCGCGTCGAGATCTTTAGCCTCCATCTCGCGCAACGCCGGGGTCATCAGATCGCAGATGACTTTGTTGGTCTCATCAGTACCGGCGACAAGCAATTGCAGCAAGCCCTTGAGCGCCGGCTTGCCGCGTACCGCGGCGAGCACCCGCGCGGAATTTAACTGCCAGGTGCGCGAGGCATCTTTGGCGCCTTGAAGCAGCGGCTGCACCGCGGCCTGGCCGATGCCGATCAAGGATTTGACCGCGCGCTCTTGAATGTCGCGGTCGCCGTCATCGAGCATCCTGAGCAGCTGCGTCGTGTTGCTTTTCGGCTGCACCTCTTCGAAATAACGCAGGGCGTAATCCTTCAGCACCGGGTTCGGGCTGTCGAGGATCGTGCCGATCAGTTTGGTGGTCGCCGCGTTGTTGACTTTGAGAGCACCGAGCACGAGCAACGCCGCGCAGCGCTGCTCGATGGTGCCCTTTTCCACCAGGGTATGAATATTTTGCAGCGTGTTATCCATGGTCATCTCATCTGACTACTAGCAAACTGAATCGGGGCTAAAAGTCAAGGCAGCGCGAAGTTCAACGTCTGGAGTTTAGCGTCAAGAGTTGAATAACCGACCCTAGACTCTAAGCGGCGTAAGCCGCCTTGACTCTACAACAGATTGCCGATACCAACGGCAAAATCAAAGGAGAAAAAAAATGTTCTACCCTGATCTAACTCCGTTCGGCGTCGACATGGTGCGGCTGAAACACGAGCGCCTGGCTCGACTCCAAGGCGAGATGAAGAGAGAAAGACTCGGCGCGCTCTTGCTCAGCGATTTTTTGAACGTGCGCTACGCGACCAATACCGTCATGATGCTCGGCCTGCGCGCCACTGGCATCCAGCGTTTCGCGTTGATTCCCGCCCAAGGCGAGCCGATCGTTTGCCAGCGCGAACTGTCGCGCAAGAGCGACTATCGTAGTCTGCGCTTCGACGCCTACATGTTCGCCATGCGCCCGCCGATTGCCACCGAAGATTTCGTCGCTCAAGCGGTCGCCGGTCTGAAAGAGTTGGGCGCGGTCGGCGAGCGGATCGGCGTCGATTATTTGAATCTCACCGCGATCGATGGCTTGAAAGGCGCAGGAATCAATTTGGTCGACGGTTGCCCGGCGATCCACCAGGCGCGGGTGGTCAAAACCACCGACGAATTGCAACTGATCCGCTGGACGACCAAAGCCAAAGCGCGCGGCTACGATCTCGTGCGCGAAGCATTGCGCAAAGCCGATCCGCCCGAAGATAAGTTAAGCCGCATCATGCTCGACTATTTGATGGACCAAGGTTTTGAAGCCGGCAGTGAGTTTATTTCGATCTACGATTCCTCCCTCGCCGACAGCCGGCCGCACAACGAGCCCATGGGCGCCGATCTGGTGGTGCGCGACGGCGATTTGGTGATCTGCGACGCCACCGTCGCCGGCCCGGGCGGCTACTACAGCGACTTCGCCCGCACCTTCAGCCACGGCGCGCCCACCGCGGAAACCAAACAACGCTACAAGGAAGCCTATCACTCGCTGCAAGAAGCGGTGCAGTTGGTGAAGCCAGGCTCATGCGCCGAAGCATTCGACCGCTTCGGCAAAGGCGCGACCAATAGATTGCTCGGCTTCGACGGCTTTCACGGCGTCGGCCTGTGCATTTACGAATCACCCTGGCTGCGCGGCGGTGACCCGGAGAAATACATGATCTCGCTGGAAGAAAACATGATCGTCGCCTGCGAGATCAATCATTACCCGGTCAAGCTCGAACACTTGCTGCGCGTCACCCAAGACGGCGCTGAAATCCTATCCGAATACCCCGTCGATCCGGAGCTCGTGCCGGCATAAAAACGTCTTAGCCGCAAACAACGCAGAGATCGCAAAAAAGCAGGGCGCAGCATGCTGCGCCCTTGCGAAGCCGATTTCTTTTTGCGCCCTTTGCGTATTTTCACTCCCGCTCCTCGAATGATTGATATCTCAATCAGCTCTTCACGCTCAACGCTTTTCTCTCAACGCCTGGTAAATCCGCTCCGGCTTCACCGGCAGATCGAAGAGCCGTACGCCGACGGCATCGGCAATCGCATTGGCGATCGCCGCCGGTGGCGCGTTGTTGGCGAATTCGCCAATCGGTTTGGCGTTGTGCGGGCCGACGCCGCCTGCCGACGCCACTAACACTGTTTTCAATTCGAACAGATCGGCGATTGACGGCAGCTTGTAATCACCGAGATTATTATTCGTTACCCGGCCTTGATCGATGACAATCTCTTCCATCAATCCCTGGCCGACGCCCATCACCGCGGCGCCGTCGATCTGACCCTGGTGCGCCGTCGGGTTGATGATCGTGCCGACATCATGCGCGGTCACCATGCGATGCAGTTTGACCGCGCCGGTTTCCGGATCAACTTCGACTTCAGCGACTTGAGCGCAGATGTAAGAAAACTCGTCGGGCGCGCGATAGTCTTCATAGACGGTGACTTGCAGCGGCTCCGTCGTTTGCGCGACGACACGAGGCAGCGGCACGTGTTGCCCCGGATCTTGGCGTAGCGAAAACTTGCCGCCGTCGAAGTCAATTTCAACCGTGCGGCTTTCCAACATGCGCGCCGCTTGGTCGAATAATTTGTCGCGCAGCTGGTCGCAAGCTTTGACCATGGCGTTGCCGGCCACATAGGTCATGCGGCTAGCGCGCATGCCGCCGTCGCGCGGCGCCGTGTCGGTGTCGCCAATGACGACGCGAACCTGATCGATACCGGCTTTCATTCGATCGGCGACAAGTTGGCGCAAGATGGTATGCGTGCCCGAGCCTTGATCGATGCTTGGGCTGATAATTAAATAACTGCCATCTGCCTCGGCGCTAAGAATCACGCCGGTGTCGCCGCCGCTGATATGGCGGCCCGAGAGCGCGATACCGCGGCCGTGATTGCGCTTCTTCGGTTTTTTCCAACCGGCGGCATCGAGCGCGCCTTGCAACACCTCGCGAAAGCGCACGTCCTTTAGTTCTTGACCGACAGCGTCGGTTTCGCCTTCGCTGAGAAAATTCTTTAGGCGAAACTCGGCCGGATCCATCTTTAATTCTTTAGCGATGATGTCCGTGTGGCAATCCACCGCGAACGCCGTCGCCACCGCGCCGGGGCTGCGGTAGTAACCGCCGGGAACCGTGTTGGTGTAAATCTGCATGAACTCGACGTCAGCGTGCTCGATGCGATACTGGCCGCCGGCGTAGTGCCAAGTCGCCAATGAGGTGTTGGACTTGAGCGCGCCGTAGCCGCCGCTGGCGTGCAGCGCGCGCATTTTGCGCGCGACGATCGTGCCATCGCGCTTTACACCGCTTTTGATCGTGATCACCGTCGGGTGCGCCGGATTGCTCGCCGATAATTCTTCGGCGTAGGTCATGACGATCTTCACCGCCTGACCGGACTTCTGCGCGAGAAAGTAGAGAATCGGTAAATCCACCCCGTCGCCCTTGCCGCCAAACTCGCCGCCGACGTTGACCACGTTCATGCGGATGCGCGCTTCGGGCAAGCTCAAGCACTTGGATAATTGGCTGCGCACGCCGAAAGGATTTTTCACCGAAGCCCAGACTTGAACGTGGCCGTCAGGTTCAATGGCGACAGTCGCCGCGTGCGGTTCGAGGTAACCCTGATGGCGCGCCGGCACGTTGAAGGTATGTTCGAAAACTAGATCGGCGTCGCGGAAGCCTTGCTCGATATTTCCTTTCTTCCACGCCAACCGGGTCAAGCCGTTGCGCAGGTCGGCGGCGAGAATATTTTTCGGCGCGCCGTCATACTCGGCAACGTTGTCATGGAGCAGCGGCGCGCCCGGTGCCATCGCTTCGAGCGGATCGAACACGGCGGGAAGAATTTCATAATCGACTTCGATCAAGTGAACCGCCTCTTCCGCCGCATCGACCGTCTCCGCGGCCACCGCGGCAACCCGATCACCGACAAAACGCGCTTTATCCCAGCACAGCACCGGCAGATCGCGAATCTGCTTGCCGATCAGATGGCCTTTCACGTCTTCCCCGGTGATAATCGCACGCACGCCGGGAACTTTCAGAGCTTTCGAAACATCGACCCGGCCAATGCGCGCATGGGGATGGGGACTGCGCAAAATCTTCGCCCAGAGTAAATTCGGCAACTTTAAGTCGGCGGCGTAAACCGTCTCCCCGCTCACTTTGTTCTTACCCTCGCCGCGCGGCACCGCGGTACCGATCACTTTGAATTCAGCCATAGCGATTTGTTCCTTGTCCTTGTTGGCTTGAGCAATTTCACGCTGCTCGCTTGCTCCGGTAATTAGTACGTGGAGCTGGCAAGCGTCAAGGTTTAGTTGCGAAGGATTTAATTCCGCTCGTGTCGTAAAGGGATTGGGCGATAAGTAAAGGAACGCCGTAAAATTCGTCCGGCCGATGAAAACCGCCATCCAGATGACGACAGAACCTGAATTTTCGCGCGCGCGGGAATGACAGCAATTGTTAGTGGGAACGAAACTTACTTCGGCGCACAAGAAATCCTAATCTCGCGCAGCGCGCCGATCTCAAACCTATCGCCCGGCCACACCACAGTCGTCGAGCCGTATTCTTCGATCACCGCCGGCCCGGCTGAACTCAATCCTGGTTCCAGCGCGTCGCGATGATAAATCTTCGCATCGAGCCAACCGCCGGCATTGCCGATGTAGACTCGCCGCGTCTGCGCCGTTTCCGCTGGTGTCGCCGCGCGCGGTAGGCGCGCGACGTCGGGCTGCTTCAAGCGCGCGAAGGCGGATAAGTGTAGCGCTTGAAATTCCGCCGGCGCCTTGGCGTCGGCGTGGCCGTAGCGCCGCTTGTAGTCGCGCTCGAAGGCGGCGCGGATCGCTTCTCGATCCTTCAATCCTGACACTGGAACTTTGATGTTATGGCGCTGGCCGCGGTAACGCATCTCGGCGTGCCGTTCGAAAAACACATCGCTGGTGCCGAACTCGCTCGCCAGCGCGGTCTGCGCTTCCTGCTCCAGCGTCGCGAAAGTCTCGGCCATCTTGGGCACCGACTTGTCGTCGAGAATGCCGACGAAGGTCTTCGAGGTATCGATGCGCGCGTCAGCGAGCAGCATGCCGATGGCGGAAAAGTTTCCCGGCTCGGGGGGAATGACAACGGTTGGGATCGACAGCTCATGGGCCAGCGCCGAGGAATGCAGCGGCCCGCCGCCGCCGTAACTGAAAAGAATAAAATCGCGCGGATCGAGGCCATGCTCGACGGAAACTTTACGAATCGCCCCCGCCATAATCACGGTGGCGATGGAAATAATTCCATCGGCCATCTGCACCATGCCGCCTTCACCCGCGTAACCGAGCGGCGTGGCGATGCGCTCGGCGATGGCGCGCTCCGCCGCGCTCACGTCGAGCTGCATCTCGCCGCCGAGAAAATTGGCGGGATTGAGACGACCGAGAACCAAGTTGGCATCGGTCACGGTCGGCTCGGTGCCGCCACGACCGTAGCACACGGGTCCAGGAGTCGATCCTGCGCTTTGCGGCCCGACGTGCAAACGCTTTTGCGAATCGAGCCAAGCGATGGAACCGCCGCCGGAGCCCACCTCGACGATATCGATGACGGCTGATTTAATCGGAAATCCTTTGACGTAGCCGTTGGCGTAGTAAAGCGAATTGACTGAGAAGCGGCCGTTCTCCACCAGCGCGCATTTCGCCGTGGTGCCGCCCATGTCGAAGGCGACGAGGTTTTTGAATCCCAAGTTTTTCCGCGTAGGCGCTGGCGCCGATGCAGCCGCCGATGGGACCGGACTCGACTAGACCAATCGGCTGGCGGCAAGTGCGATCGGTCGAAAGCAGTCCGCCGTTGGATCCCATCATGAATAACGAACCGCCAAATCCTTGCTGCTTAAAATCGTTGTCCAAGCGGCGAATGTAAGTGCTCACCTGCGGCCCGATGTAAGCGTTAGCGGCCACGGTGGAACAACGCTCGTACTCGTACCATTCGCGCGTCAGCTCGGTGCTGAAGGTCACATAGGTGTCCGGCAGAAGTTCGCGCAAGGTCTCGGCGGCCGCCTCTTCGTGCACTGGATTGATGTAAGAGTTCATGAAAAAAACCGCCACCGATTCGGCGCCAAGTTTTTTGATTTCGCCGGCGAGTTTTTCCAATGCCGGTGTATCGAGCGGCGTGATCACTTCGCCCTTGCTGCCCATACGCTCAGGGACTTCGAGGCGCAGCTCGCGCGGAATCAATGGCTCGTCGCGCTGATAGTACAGATCGAAGGGATCGGGCCGGTTGCCGCGGGCGATTTCCAGAATGTCGCGAAAGCCTTTGCTCGTGACCAGCGCGGTCTTGGCGCCCTTGCGTTGGATTAGGGAATTGATCACCAGCGTCGTGCCGTGGTTCACCAGCGACGCATCCGCCGGCTTGATCTTCGCTTTATGAAAACAGTCGAGAATTCCCTCGACCAGATTGTCGTAGGTGGTCGGGCTTTTGGAATAGATAACTTTTTGCGTCTCGTGATCGAAAGCGACAAGATCGGTAAACGTGCCGCCAATATCGACGGCGATGGCGTAGCTCATAGTTCGGCAAGGATGAAGGATGTGAGGGATAAAGGCTAAGAAAGCGTAAGAGAGTCGCTGTTGCGATTTTATCCTTCTGACTTTATCCCTTATCCTTTCTTCGCGACGCTTTCCCATCCGCACCGATCACGACGCCGTAATTATCGCGCGCGCTGTCAATTGAAACGAAGCCACGAGTCACATCGCGCTGAACCAACTCAACAGGCCGCTCGCGTGGATCACCGTAACCACCGCCACCGCCGGTAGACATGCGCACGCGGTCGCCCGCCTGCAATGGTCGATTTTCCGTTTTGTAAAGCAGCTCGGGCTTCGCTCGCGCCGTTCTTGGTGATCAGCACCTGGCCCGACTTGCCTTCCTTCGCCCCTTGCACGCCCCAGGGCGGACAGCCGATGCGATCGAAGTTGGCCCACAGCTCGCAGGGCGCGAGCAAAACATATTGCTTGTCGAAACCCAATCCGCCGCGCCATTTGCCCGCGCCGCCGGAATCTTGGCGCAGACGGAATTCTTCGACGCGGAACGGGTACATCGACTCTTGCAGCTCGATGGGGATCAGCCGCGTGTCGCCGTGCGCCATGGTGCGAAACGGTCCGGCGCCGTCGTGGGTCGCGCAGGCGCCCCAGCCGCCGTGGCCGCTGTCATTGGCTTTGAACACCGCGCCGCTGTCCTGCCGTTTGCCGGCGAAACTGAGTGACGAAAACGTGCCGAAGTGCGCGCCGGTGACTTGCTCAGGCAGCGCTGGCTCTAAAGCTTTGATGATGCAATCGATAACCGTTGGAAAAGGGATGCTGTACAAACCCATCGCCGCGGTCGCTTCGGCGCTGATCAACTTGCCTTCGGGCAAAATCATTTTCACCGGCCTAAACGTTCCCTCGTTGGCGGGCTCGTCAGTGGCGATCAAATATTTAAACGCGACCCGCACGCAGGTGCGTCCGCCACCGTAGAAACCGGAGTTGATACAGCCCTTCACTTGCGGCGACATTTCACTGAAATCGACGGTCAGCTCGTCACCGGCGACGATCACTTTGACGCGAATGGGAATCTTCTCATCGCGCACGCCGTCGTTGTCGAGAAACGCTTCATGCTGGTAAACGCCGTCGGGAATCGCGCGAATCTTTTCCCGCGTCGCCGCTTCGCATTGGTCGAGAATCCTATCGAGCGTGCCGAGAAATATTTTTGGGCGTACTTGTCGGCCATCGCCTGGGTGAGATCGCGGCCCAAGAAACAGCCGCCCAACTGCGCTTCGATGTCGCCCAGTAATTCCAGTGGGAAACGGGTGTTGTTCTCGATGATCCGGTAGACTTCTTCGTTGGGTTCGCCCTTGGACCACAACTTGATCGAACGGAGTTGCAAACCTTCCATGAAAATGTCGGTGGAAGAATAGGACACCGAGCCGATCGCCGAGCCGCCGATGTCGATCCAGTGGCAGTTGACGGCGAAGAAACCGATCAACTCGTCAGCGCCGGGCCCGGCGAACACGGGAGTGTACATGACCGTGTTGTTCAAATGCTGGCCTTGAATCGCCGCGTGGTTGCAGACGATGACGTCGCCTTTGTTGAGATTGTCGCGGCCGTAAACCGCCAAGCCATCTTTCACCGCCGCCCCCACCGAGTCGGCGACGAACACCGGCATGCCGCCGGTGGATTGGGCGAGTAATTCTCCCGCCGCGCTGACAAAGCCGACAGCGTAATCTTTGTACTCGTAAATGTACGGGCTAAACGCCGTGCGCGTCATGTTGGCGTCGATCTGGTCACAGATCGAAATGATCCCATGACGAATCACTTCCAAGGTGATCGGATCGACTTGCACTTTCTCAGAGGCGGTTGGCGCAGCTGCTTGGTTCATGGAGATGGGTTTTTTCCTGGGGACGGTTTGGCGATATTTTCAAGGAACGAAAATGTTGTCAAGCAACAGTGATATAGCGTAAGTAGTCGCAATGCTAGTAAGATGGCTTGGCCCGTAACCCAGGGAGTAAACAATGAACCGATTATTCCTTCGCCTCAACTCGGCGTTGTTTGCGACCTCGCTGATCACGTCTATAGCAATTGGCGCGGGTTCAACCCATGCTCAGGAGCGGCGCACCAAGAGCCGCATATCAAACGCCGGCTTCACCATCACCGCCTTGCCGCTGCTCGCCGCCAAGGAATGGGGCATCTTCAACGCCAACAATTTGGATATGGAAGTCATCCTCATGCAGTCCGCCTTGGTGCCGGCGGCGCTGACTCAAGGCGATATCGACTATCAAGCCGGCGTCGGCCCGGCGTCGGTGAACGCCACCATGAGCGGTTTCGCCACCCGCGCGATCTGGTTCTCCTCCGACCGCATCTCCTACTGGCTCATGGCCAAACCGCAGTACAAAACTCTCGAAAGCCTCAAGCAAAAAAAGGTTTCGGTGACCGGCCTCGGCGGCACGGTACACGTGGCATTTAACATGGCCGTGGAAAAGGCCGGCGCCAATCCCAGAGATTTTGTTTTGGTGTCCATCGGCGGACAGCAAATTCAACAACTGATTTCCTTGGAAGCCGGCTACGTCGACGCCGCCGTGTTGTCTCCGCCGGTGACCTTCGGCGCGCAGAAAAAGGGCTTCAATAAAATTCTCGACGTCGGCGCGATGGTGGAAATGCCGGGCGGCGGCTTGACTACCTTGGCGAGAACGATTCAAGAACGGCCGGTGGAAACCAAACGCGTCATCCGCTCGCTACAAGTCGCCAAAGAAGAAATCCGCAAGAACAAGCCAAGAACCGTCGAGCTGATCATCAAACTATTAAGAATGGACCGCGAAGCGGCCAACGAAACCTACGATCAATTCCTAACCACGCTCAGTCCAAGCGGCATTCCCACCCGCGTCGGCATGGATATCTTGGTGAAGTCAGTGCAATCCCAAGGCCGCTTCGTCGACCGCAAAGTTGCATTCAATGAAATCGCCGACGACCGCCTCGCCACCGAAGTCGCAAAAGAAATGGGCTACAAGATTCCGTAACTTCCACCATCGAAGTCGTTTCCCTCGCCCACGAAGTGGGAGAGGGTTAGGGTGAGGGCAACGAGAAACCCCATGCACAAAAAAATCACTCGGCGAGCTTTTTGCTCGATGCTCTTGGCTCTTCCCTTTCCAGCTCGGGCGCAGCAGCCGAAGAAAGTCCCGCGGATAGGGTATCTATCGGGGTCGATCCGGCTAGTGACTCCGCCCGTGCCGAGGCAATTCGGCTGGCTCTGCGCGAGCGTGGCTACATAGAAGGACAGAACATCGCCACCGAGTACCGATATGCGGAGGGGAAGCTCGATCGGCTCCCTGAGCTTGCCGCCGAGCTGGTGCGTCTCAAGGTTGATATCATGTGGTAGCAGGAGGGACGCACCGATCCGGGCGGCCAAGAATGCTACCAAGACGATTCCCATCGTTATGATGGGCGCGTGGCATCGATCCTGTCGAGGCAGGCTTTGTTGAAAGCCTTGCCCGTCCCGGCGGCAACGTCACCGGCATTACAACCCTTAGCAGAGAACTAGGCGGGAAGCGGCTGGAGCTGCTCAAAGAAGCCGTTCCGAAAGCTTGCCCGTGTCGCGGTTCTCTACGATCCGGCCAATCCGGCCCGTGTACTCGAGGTGAAAGAAGTTCTCCCAGTCGCGGCGCGTGCGCTGAAGTTGACTCTTCAACCTTGGGAGGTACGAGCCGCGGACGATTTCGAGAGGGTATTCGCTGCGCTAAACAAGCAGCGCCCGGATGGACTCTACGTGCTCGGGGGCGCGCTAATGTTTGCTAACCAAAAACGGACCGTCGGCTTTGCGTTAAAGAGCCGGTTACCGTCGATGTACAGCAACAGAGAAGCTGTAGATGCCGGTGGGCTCATGTACTACGGGGCGGACCACGCGGAGAGCTACCGGCGCGTCGCATACTACGTGGATAGAATCCTGAAGGGAGCCAAGCCCGCCGATCTGCCGGTGAGCAGCCGATGAAGTTTGAATTCGTCATCAACCTTCAGACCGCTAAGAAAATCGGCCTGACGATTCCGCCGGAGTTGCTGGCGCGTGCGACCAAGTTGATTAAGTGAAATAAAGACGCCTGGCGTTAGGCGATAAAAAATATTTCGATTTAATTTATTCCCTCGCCCACGAAGTGGGAGAGGGTTAGGGTGAGGGCAAGAGAAACCCCATGCACAAAAAAATCACTCGGCGAGTTTTTTGCTCGATGCTCTTGGCTCTTCCCTTTCCAGCTCGGGCGCAGCAGCCGAAGAAAGTCCCGCGGATAGGGTATCTATCGGCGGGCGATCCAGCTACTGAGTCCACCCGTGCCGAGGCAATTCGGCTGGCTCTGCGCGAGCGTGGCTACATCGAAGGACAGAACATCGCCACCGAGTACCGATATGCCGAGGGGAAGCTCGATCGGCTCCCTGAGCTTGCGGCCGAGCTGGTGCGTCTCAAGGTTGATATCATCGTGGTAGCAGGAGGGGTCGGGCCGATCCTGGCGGCCAAGAATGCGACCAAGACGATTCCCATCGTTATGGCGGGCCCTGGGATCGATCCTGTCGAGGCAGGCCTAGTTGAAAGCCTTGCCCGTCCCGGCGGCAACGTCACTGGCATTACAAACCTTTCCAGAGAACTAGGCGGGAAGCGGCTGGAGCTGCTCAAAGAAGCCGTTCCCAAAGTTGCCCGTGTCGCGATTCTCTACGATCCGGCCAATCCGAGCCAGTGTACGCGAGGTGAAAGAGGTTCTCCCGGTCGCGGCGCGTGCGCTGCGGTTGACTCTTCAGCCTTGGGAGGTTCGAGCTGCGGACGATTTCGATAGAGTTTTTGCTGCGATGGGCAAGCAGCGCCCGGATGGACTCTATGTGCCGGCGGGCGGCCTATTGAATGCTAACCAAAAACGGATTGTCGGCTTTGCGTTAAAGAGCCGGTTACCGGCGGTGTATACCAACAGAGAAGCTGTAGATGCCGGCGGGCTCATGTTCTACGGGGCGGACGTCAGCGGAAAGCTACCGGCGCGTCGCATACTACGTGGACAGAATCCTGAAGGGAGCCAAGCCCGCCGATCTGCCAGTCGAGCAGCCGATGAAGTTCGAATTCGTGATCAACCTTCAGACCGCTAAGAAAATCGGCCTGACGATTCCGCCAGAGTTGCTGGCGCGGGCGACCAAGTTGATCAAGTAAAATGACGGCAACAAGCGTTAGGCGATAAAAAGATTTTAGATTGCATTTATTTCCCTCGCCCACGAAGTGGGAGAGGGCGAGGGTGAGGGCAAATGCGATAAGGACAGTCATGAATCGATTATCACCGCAAAAATTAGTCTGGCAAATTTGCTCGCACTGCTCGTAATTATTATCATCGCTCTCCCGGCAATCAGCCAAGACAAACGCACCAAGGTGCGCATCTCCAACGCCGGCTTGACGATCACGGCGCTGCCGCTGTTGGCCGCGCGCGATTGGGGCACCTTTAGAGAGAATGGTCTCGACGTTGAGATCGTCGTCATGAGCCCGCCCCTCGGCGCCGCCGCCATGAATCAGGGCGACATCGATTACGTCGCCGGCGTCGGCCCGGCATCCGTTGCGGCGACGCTCACCGGTTTGCCGTCGCGGGCGATTTGGTTTTCCTCCGATCGCATTTCCTACTGGCTGCAAGCGCCGGCGCAGTACAAAACGCTCCATGACCTCAAAGGCAAAAAGATCGCCCTGTCGGGCGGCGTCGGCGGCACCAATCATGTCGCCTTGTCGATCGCCCTGGAACGGTCGGGCTTCAATCCCAAAGATTATGCGATGGTGGGAATCCCCGGCCAGCAACTGCAAATACTCCATTCACTCGAATCCGGTTTCGTCGAGGCCGCGCTGATGTCGCCACCGCATATTTTTACCGCCGCGAAAAAAGGTTTTCACAAACTGCTGGACGTCGGTGCCATGGTAGAGATGCCGGGCGGCGGGCTGACCGCCATGGTGAAGACCGTGCAAGAGCGTCCCGCCGAAACGCGCCGCGTCATCCGCGCGCTGCAAGTCGCCAAGGACGAGGTGCGCAAATCCAAACCCAAGACCGTCGAGTTGATCATGCGGCTTCTAAAAATGGACAAAGAAGGCGCCGCCGACACCTATGACGCGTTCCAGACGACGCTCAATCCAACCGGCATTCCCAATCGAGCCGGCATCGACAACCTGGTCCGCTCGCTCCAAGCTCAAGGCCGTTTCACCGATCGCAAAGTAAATTTCGCCGAAGTCGCCGACGACCGTCTGGCAACGGAAGTGGCGAAGGAGTTGGGTTACAAACTGCAGTAGCGATGAAATTCATTAGACCTGATGAAGCTTTGGTATTCACCACGAAGCCACGAAGGACACGAAGGGTTCGGATAATTGATATTCCGAACTTCGTGCTCTTCGTGTCCTTCGTGGTGAAATCAATTTATGCAAGTACGCTATTCCATGAACACCATCAACTCTGACATCGTCATCGTCGGCGCCGGCCTGGCCGGCTTCACCGCCGCGGTGCGCGCCAGCGAGCAAGGCGCGCAAGTTTTACTCATCGACAAAAGTGACGGCGAGTTCGGCGACGGCAACGTGCTGATGGCGTCGGGCAGTCTGCGCGCCGGCGGCAAGAGTCCGAAGACGAATTCAAAAGAGCTCTACGACTTTGTCATGTCGGAAGGCGTCGGCTATCCCGATCTCGTCAAGGCCTGGTCGGAAACCTGCGGTCGAGCCATCGACTGGTTAACCAGCGCAGGCGTCAGCATCGAGGAGACCGCGCCGGGGAGAGTCTGGCTCGATCAGACCAGCGAAACCTGCCTTGGACCGGTTTACAAAAGAGACGTCGGCACCCGCGCGCTCACAAGCCTCAAAAAACGTTTTCAAACCCTTGGCGGGCGCTACTTGAACGGCATTGTAGGCACGAAGCTCATCGTCGAGAACAACCGAGTCGTGGGAGTGATCGGCAAGAAATACGGCGAAGATATGGAATTGCGCAGCCGAGCGACGATCCTTTCCACCGGCGGCTTCAGTGCCAACAAAGAGCTGGTCAAAAAATACATCGGCCCGCACGCCGATCGGTGCAAACTACGCGGCTCGAAACAGGATACCGGCGACGGTCTCAACATGGCGCTCGCCATTCGGCGCCAAGGCAGTCAATCTCAAATATTTCTATGGCCATCTGATCGCGCGCAAAGCGCTCACCGACGACCGCTTCTGGCCCTATCCGCGACTGGACTCATTCGTCGACGAAGGCATTCTGATCGACGCCCATGGCAAACGCTTTGTTGACGAAGGCCGCGGCGACGTGGCGGTGGCCAACGATCTCTCCCGCCGTGACGATCCCACCGGCGCAACGTTGATCTTCGATCACGAATCTTGGGCCGCGTCCAAGGACAGTCCGTCATCCACTTCGCTAAAAATTCCTTCACCCAATCCGTGGATACTCGACAACGGCGGCGAGATTTTCTGCCGCAATACGGCTGAGACACTCGCCCAAGCGCTCGGCTTGAATGCGGCACATTTCAAGCTAACCGTCGAAGAATATAATCGCGCCATTGAGTCAAACACCGCGAAGACGCAAGCAATACCGCGCACGGGAAAACCTAAATCATTGCGCGCGCCGCTTTACGGCTTGCGAGTTGTCCCTGGTATCACCTTCACCATGGGCGGCATCGCCATCAACGGCCGTGCTGAAGCGCTGGACGAAAATGAAAAATCCATCGCCGGTCTATACGCCGCCGGCGATGCCATTGGCGGTCTCATGGGCGGCCACCGCGGCGGCTACACCGGCGGCCTCATGCAAGCGGTAGTAACGGGAATCTTGGCTGGCGAGAACGCGGCCCGTGCGAAATGACAATGGACGTTAAGCACCGCTGACATTGCCGATTCTCTGTTGCGCCCATGGGCAACTCAAGTTCCTTCGCTTTCGCTCAGGACAAGCTTTGCGGTTAAATTTCCGTTTCCGAATATCATCCTTCGCGCACCGGTAGTTAAAGCTTCACGGCTTTCATATCCGCAAGCAATGCGGCGAGGATCTCGTTCAGCGCGGCATTCCAGCCTTTGACCAGCGCGTCGGGCGATCGGGTGTCGATCGCAACCGACTTCATATAGCGCTTTTGCAAGGCAATGCCCGGATTGGCGGCATCTTCGTTGTGCAGGAAAAATTCGATTTCTAGCACCGCCGCCGGCGCATTGAGATTACGGAAGTCGCCGTAAAGTGCGTTAATGGACCCTTCCAAAACATAATTGGGTTGCAGCTGGTTCGAGGAACCGACGACATATTTAAAAAATTGCGACGCTCCGAGCCCGCGGCGCACCTCCTCGCCGATCATCACGTCCGTCGCCGTGAGAAACTGATTATAAAAATCGGTCTCGTATCCCGCTTCCGAGATTCGATAAACAAAACTTCTGTCGGCGTATCGAGGCGAGACCCGCAGATTGTCAACTGACAGGATTCGCTCACCGGGCGGGTTGGCCGGGACAACGTTCTGTGCAGCTTCGAGGACAAAGTAGCGCTTCTCCGGATAGCTCCGTTCCAAAGAGACGCAGCCGTAGCAAGAGATCAAGAGCAACAGAATAACGCGGCAGATTCGCTGGTGCGATCGCTTCATCGTTGGATGGCCTTCGAAGGTGGTGGCGGCGCACCGAAGAGCACTTGCGATGGATACTTCTTTGAGTTCTCGGTGAGCTCTTTCATGTTGTCCGAGATCGCTCGCAAGTTGTCCATGGTCCTTTCGATGTCTCGCTGTTGGTTCGCGATCAAGCGATTCATGCGCTGGATCGTTTGGCGTAGTTGAGCGCTCGTCTCAGGCAAATCGGTGGCAACCGAATCCAATCGCTTGACCAGCCGGTTCAAACCCTCGGACGCCTGTGGCAGGTCCACCAGAAGTTGCTTCACGGGCTTCTCGGCGTTATCAATAATTTCCCGCGCTCTTTTGGCCGCCCCTGCGCCATCTTGCATAACCGATTTCAGCTCCGCGCTGCCGACGACCTCTTTAAGTTGCCGGTTGGTGTCGCGCACCTCGGACAGGAATGCATTCGCTTCTTTACCCAGTTTCTCCAGATTCGCCCCTTCGGCGACTTTGGTGATGGCGGTCAACGATTTTTCGATGCCGTCGACCAGACGGCCAAGGTCGACGTTCTCGATGCCGCGCAAGATTTTCTCCACCGACTCGCCGAGCTGAGTGATGCGGCTGAGAGTCGACGGCACATAGGGATACCTCGGCTGCCAATCGATTTCCAACGGCGGGTTACGCTGCGGATCGGCGTAGTCGGCTTCGAGATAGGCGACACCGGTGAGGCCCTGGGCGGCCATGCGCAAGCGCAGGCCGCGCTCGATTTCCGCTTTGAAACCGGAAGCGCTGAGCTCGGCCAAGTTGCCGTGGAACAGGTCCGGCGAAATGCCGGTGCGCACCAATACGTAACGTTTGGTGGTGGCATACTCGACGCTGGTGAGCGTGATCTGTTCGACTTTGCCGATGGGCACGCCGCGGAACTTGACCGGCGAGCCGACGTCGAGACCCTGAACCGATTCATCGATGTAGGTCTCGACCAGGATATCTTTTTGAAACACCGAGCCGACCCCGAGTAGGATCACGCCGATAACCGCGATCACCGAGGCTGCGATGACGAACACGCCGACTTTGAAATAGCTAAAGTTCCTCATGGGCGAATCAACCGATTACCGGCGCGCTTGCTAGTTGTCGCGCGACGCTCGGCGCGAAAAGAACTGACGGACCCAGGGATTGTCGCTATGATCGCGCAAATCTTGCGGTTTACCCGTAGCGACGATGCCCTGCACTTTTTTATCCAACATAATCACCCGATCCGCAATCGCATAGATACTCGGCAGCTCGTGGGTGACGATGACAAAAGTCATTTTAAGGGTGCTCGATAAGCTGATGATCAACTCGTCGATCTCCGCGGACGTAATCGGATCGAGTCCCGCCGACGGTTCGTCGAGAAACAAAATCCGCGGGTCGAGCGCCATGGCGCGGGCGATCGCTGCGCGCTTCTGCATGCCGCCGCTTAGCTCCGACGGCATGTGACTATCGAATCCGGCCAAGCCGACTTGCTTGAGTTTCATCAAAGCGATCAAGCGAACCGCCTCCGGCGGCAAATCGGTAAATTCCTCCAACGGCAGCTGGATGTTGTCCAGCAGCGTCATCGAACCGAACAGCGCGCCGCTTTGATACATCACGCCGAACTTGCGCAGAATTTCTTTGCGCTGCCGATCGTCAGCGCTGACGATATCGTGCCCGTCAATGAGAATCTTACCACTGGCCGGCTTGTACAGGCCGATCATATGCTTTAGCAAGGTGCTCTTGCCGCTGCCGGACCCTCCCAAGATCACGAATACTTCACCGACAAACACTTCGAAGTTAATGTCGCGAAGAATCACATCGCCACCGTAGTCCGCGGTGAGATCTTCGACGTGGATAATTGCTTCGCCGGCCACAAGTGTTCGCGCTCACACCCACAGGTAGTAATAGATGACGGAAAACACCCCATCGGTAATCACGATCAAGATAATTCCGCTGACCACGGCGCTGGTAGTCGATACACCGACCGCGCTGGCGCCGGTTTTGGTTTGCAACCCACGCAAACAGCCGATCGCCGCGACCAGAATGCCGAAAAAAAAAGCTTTCACCAAACCGCCTACCGGCGAGCCGTAGGTCACAGCGGTTTGGACCTGATTAAAAAAAGTTATCAGTGGAAAGCCGAGCGACATCAGCACTACCGAGCCGCCCATCAGGCCAACCAGATCGGCGAACACGGTCAGCAGCGGCGTCATAACCAGCGCGGCAATGACCCGCGGCACGACGAGAAAACGCACGGGTTCCAATCCCATGGTCTTGAGCGCGTCGATCTCTTCGCGCACTTTCATGGTGCCCAATTCGGCGGCGAATGCTGAACCCGAGCGGCCGGCCAAAACGATCGCCGTCATCAGCGGCCCGAGTTCGCGCAGGATCGCCAGACCGATCAGATTGGCGACAAAAATTTGCGCGCCGAACTGCCCGAGCGGCACCGCCGCCTGAAAGGCCATGATCAATCCCATGAGAAAGCCGACCAGCATGACGATCGGCAAGGCGTCAACGCCGACCGCTTCGGCGATCAATAGTGTATCGTGCCAACGCACCCGGCGCGGATGCCGCGCCGCCTGCACCATGGCCAAGAACAACTCACCGACAAAACTTATGACCGCGCCAATATCTTGAAGAATATCGAAAACGCCCTTGCCGATTTGCTCGACAAAGTTGGCGCGTTCCGCGGTGGGCGCGGTCGGCGATAACGAATCGCCCGCGGTCGCGTCCTTGAGCAGTTCGTCGAATTCAGGGTGCAGACCCTCGATGGTCAATTGTCCGCCGCGCGCGCTTTGATAATTCCGTAAGTACACTAATAAGGCGATACCCGAGCCGTCGCAGTATTCGATTCCCGACGCATCGACGGTGACCTGCACAGCTTTGGCGCGTCCGAGCGCTGCCGTCGCTTGACGCCACATGCCACCAGTCGTCGTCGAATCCAGCCGGCCGACGATGCTCAAACGAGTCGAGCCGTCACGAGAAGTGTCGGTTCGAAGCACTGAGGAGTTTTGCGCGGATAAAGCCATGTCGTCAGCGTGTTGCCTGATGAATCTTATTATGCCCCGTCTGGAACCACGGTCAACTCACGCCGTCAACGACTTTTTTCGCGGCGTCCGTACCATCAAACTTAACAACGCCGAGAGCAGCAGCGCAATGACGAAGGTCAGAAAGGACGACCGATAGCTGCCGGTAAGATCATGCACGAAGCCAAAGAACGGCGCACCGGCGGCGCCAAAAGCGTGGGTGACAAGAATGCCGAGGCCGCGTACCATGCCGAGCGACACGCGGCCGAAGTAGTTTGCCCAGATCAGTTCTTGCAACACCCAGCCGCCGCCCAGACCGATACCATAGAGCAAAAAGCCGGCGTACAGCGGCACGATCCGATCCATCGCGAGCACCAGTGCTAAACCGATCGCCTGAGTGAGAAACATCAGCATGCTGGAACGACGGATTTCCATGCGCTCGCTGATGACGCCCCATACTAATGTTGAGCCGAGCTGCGTCGAAGCGATAATGCTCAGCACGGTCGCGGCGACGATGGCCGAAAAGCCAATGTCGGTGACGTAGGCAAATACGTGCAAATTAAGCCCGGCGATGCCGACGTTGGCCATGCCGTAGATGAAACAAATAATCCAGAACGTCTGCGTGCGCATCACTTCTTGCCATGTCCAGACCACTTCGTCGGTGGAAACGTCTTTGGCCGGCTTCGTGTCGTGCTTCGATGGTGCGACACTTGCGGTGACAACGGGCTCGTCAATACCATCCGGTTGCATTCCCATATCTTCCGGACTGCGGCGCATGAAAATAAACGCCGGTATGAGAACGATGACCAACGTAATCGCGCCAAAGATCGCCCAGGTGAAGCGCCAGCCGACCGAGACAAACAGCGCCGCGCTGACCACTGGAATCAGAACCTTGGAGAAACCTTGACCCAAGCTCGCAATCGCAATCGCCCGGCCGCGCTTGTGCACGAACCAACGCGACACCGTAACGCTCACGACCATATGACACATGAACACGCCGCCGACGGTGATTAGCGTCCAGCGCAGAATGAGAAACTGCCAAAAGGCACTGACTTGACTGAGCGCCACCAAACCGATGCCCGCCGCCAGCGCGCCACCGGCCATCAGCCAGCGCCCGCCGAAGCGATCGACCATCGGCCCAACCAGCGGCGCCATCGCCGCGCCGATCAATATCTCGCCGGAGCGCAGCAGCGAAAACAAGCCACGCGAAACCGCCAAGTCCTCGGTCAATGGCTTGAGAAACACGCTCAGCGTGCTCGACATATGAAACGCGCAAGCGACATGGGAAAGGAAACCGACGCCGACGATGTACCAGCCATAGAAAATTTTTGGCTTGCGATAGGAAACCGATGATACCGACGAAGCATTCAAAGCAGAGTCACCACGGCGCGAGAGTGGTCAAACTAGCAAGTATCGCAGCGGTTGTAAAAGCACGGATTCAGGTTGTATGAAGCAGATTCGATGAGGTATAGAAAAGCCAACTGACGAACGGGTTACACGAACACGGGAGTTCAAGCCATGGCAAAAACCGGCCTAAGCCACATCGCCCTCAAAGTGCGCGATCTTAAGAAAACCGAAGATTTCTACGTAGGTATTCTGGGCCTTAAAGTCGCGTTTCGCCATCCGCCGAAGATGATCTTCCTCACCACTCCCGGCAGCGGTGATTTGTTGAACTTCGTCAAAGCTGCCCAACGGACTTCCGGTAAACAAGGCTTAGAACACATCGGCTTCAAAGTGACCGCCGCCGGTCTGAAGCGGATGGAGAAAAAATTCACCGACAGTGCCATAAAGATCGAAGGCCGCCGCGGCAAAAGCGCTCTCTATATTTCAGACCCCAACGGCTACCAGCTTGAATATTACTGCGACTGAGCGCGTCGGTTTGGCGCGCCAATTTACGCAGTCAAAACAAACTCAACTGATCCTTCCCCGGCCGGCGAAAGTGTTCGGTCGTGAGCTTCGGCCATCTGGCTGTAATCCCCGACTTCTTGCGCGCGAGATCGAACAGCTTGGCCATCTGCTCGGCGTAAATCCCCTCGCCGCGCATGCGCGATTTGAAATTGGCATCGTTGAGCTTGCCGCCGCGGATTTCGCGCACGCGGTGGAGAATTTTTTCTTTCCGGTCGGGATAGTGTTGTTGCAGCCACTGTTCGAACAAATCTTTCACGCCGAACGGCAAGCGCAGCGCGACGTAGCCGGAAAAGGTCGCGCCGGCTTTCTTGGCGGCCAGCGCGATCGCCGGCGCCTCGGAATCCGTCAGCCCCGGAATCATCGGCGCTTGCAGATAGCCGACCGGCACGCCGGCATCGGCGAGTTTACCAATCGCATCCAAACGCCGCGACGGGCGCGACGCGCGTGGCTCCATCAACGCAGCCAGCTTGTGATCCAAGGTCGTCAGCGACAGCGTCACGCCGATGCAATCGAACTTGGCCAATTCCGAAAGTACGTCAATGTCGCGGGTCACCAAATGATTCTTCGTGACGATCACCACGGGATTGCGGAATTCGAGCAACACTTCTAGGCAACGCCGGGTTAACTGTTTCTGTTTTTCCACCGGCTGATAGCAGTCCGTGTTGCCGCTCAGTGAAACCAACTGTGGCTTCCATTTCGGACTCGACAATTCTCGGCGCAAAAGCTCCGGCGCATCGTCTTTGACCATAATCTTGGTCTCGAAATCCAGGCCGGCAGAGAAGCCGAGATACTCGTGCGTGGGCCGAGCGTAGCAGTAAACACAGCCATGCTCGCAGCCGCGGTAAGGATTGACGCTGGCGTCGAAGCCGACGTCCGGGCTGTCGTTGTAGGCGACGATGGATTTGGAGCTGTCGGGGAAAAACAGCGTGTGGGGCGAAGAGATGTCGTCATCATCCTCTGGCGGCTCGGGCACCCGCTCGATGGACTCGAAACGGTTCTTCGGATTGCTCGCCGAGCCGCGGCCGCGCAGAGGAGGCGGCGTATTCATGGCAAGTGGCTATTCGGCCGCTGGTTCCGCGGCTTTGGCTGCGGCTGCTGCCTCGGCCGCCTCAGCGGCTTTGGCGGCGGCGGCTGCTTCTGCCGCCTGTGCGGCTTCAGCGGCCTTGGCTGCTGCTGCGGCGGCAGCCGCTGCGGCCTTCTCGGCCGCCTCTTTGGCTGAGACCTCGGCGGCGGCTTTCGCAGCGGCTAATTTCTTCGCCCCAGCGAGGTCGCGGGTTTGTCGCTTAAGCAGTTTAATTTTCCGCTGAATCCTTCTAACTTTTACACGATCGAGCGAAGCGGTGTGAATCTCGACTTTTTGCTTCTTCAGCTGCTGAATTTTTTGCTTCGCGGTCGTCGTTGCATTAGCTTCCATTTCTAAATTCCTCCATTTATGACAGGCTTTTTGCTACCATATTTTTCGCCAAAACCAAAATCGTCGCGCCGGGGGAGAATCCGTGGCTGCAAAAAAGAAGATGGACGTAAAAAAATTAATCGCGCGGCTGGAGAGAGCTCATCCCGACGCCAAACTCGATCTCGACTTTACCAATCCGTTGGAACTGCTCATCGCGCTCATCCTTGCCGCCCAAGCGCGTGACGATCTGGTCAACAAAGTCACGGTGGAGTTGTTCAAAGCCAACCCCAGCGCCGCCGCCTACGCCAGCACGCCGCCGGCGAAACTCGAGAGCCAGATCGGCAAGATCAATTTCTACCGCACCAAGGCCAAAGCAATTCACAATTGTTGTCAGCAACTGGTCGAGCGCTTTAACGGCAAAGTGCCGGACAATCTAGACGATCTAGTCAACCTCCCCGGCGTCGGCCGCAAAACCGCGAACATCGTCCTCGGCAACAGCTTCGGCCGCCAAACCATCGGCGTCGATACCCACGTCATGCGCCTGTCACAGCGCCTCGGTTTAACCCAAAAGACCGACCCCGACAAAATCGAAGCCGACCTGACGGCCATCGTCCCGGAAAAGCAACGGGTCCGTTTCTGCCACCTGATGCAGTACCACGGCCGCCGCGTCTGCCTCGCCAAAAAACCCAAATGCCCCGAGTGCACAGTCAAAGATATTTGCCCGTTTCCTGGGAAGACGAAAGCGTGAAAATGGCGTGAACATTCTCATCGCCGGTGCAACGGGAAATCTCGGTTCGTTGTTAACGAAGCATCTGCTGTCGAGTCCGCATCAGCTTCGGCTGCTTACGCATAAGCGAGCTCTGCCTTTCGACTTGCCACTGAGCGCTAATGCCGAAATTGTCCGCGGCGATCTCAATGATCTCGCTTCGCTACGGCCAGTTTGTGCAAACATCGATTGCATCGTTTACCTCGCCGGCGTTCTGTTTTAACCTCATCCGCAAGAGTTCCTGCACCGAACCAACACCATCTACACGCAAAACCTGGTCGACGCGGCACTCGCCGCCGGCCCGCGCAGCCCACTCACCCGTGACATGATAGAGAGGGGCATGACCTCGGTCATCGCCGATACCAGTCGGATGAAAAAGGAAATCGTTGCCCACCTCCGCTATCCCGCTTCCGAGAGGGCACTGCGATTCTTTGACTATCCGCGACGGCGGCGTTAGCACTGTGACGCTTTGCTCTTCTCTTTACCTCGCAGCCACTGTAAACTAGCGGGGATTTTCTGATTACCTGTGACTCATTTGAACAACCCCATAGTTGACAGTTTTCAACCGCCAAACTCCTCGGGCTTAATACGAGAACTGCTCGGTGTGATGGAGTTGGCCAAGCTGCTTGTCCGCTTGCCGCAGCTGGCGTTGCAGCCGCGCGGCACGCAGCATCCCGTATTGATCCTGCCAGGCTACGGCGCCGGCGACGGCTCCACGACGATCCTCAAAATATATCTCCGGCTGCTCGGCTATCGCGCCCGTGGTTGGGGTTTGGGAAGAAACATCGGCGCGGTCACCGAGCTGTTGCCGCGCGTCCTCAAGCGGCTCGGCTCTTTCTCACGGCGCACCAATCAAAAGGTCACGATCATCGGTTGGAGCTTCGGCGGTTACCTGGCCCGCGAGCTCGCGCGCGAACGTCCCGATCTGGTCCGCCAGGTCATCACCCTCGGCACGCCGGTGATCGGCGGGCCGAAATACACTGTCGTCGCTGCATCCTATCGCAAGCGCGGCATCGACATCGAGGCCATCGCCGCCGAAGTCGAGTTGCGCAATCAGCTCGCCGTCCTGGAAATTCCCGTCATCGCGATCTATTCCCGAGCCGACGCGGTAGTCGCCTGGGAAGCCTGTATCGATAGAGAAACTCCCAATGTCGAGCATATCGAAGTCAAAACGACCCATTTCGGTTTCGGTTTCTCGCCGGAGGTCTACAAGATTATCGCGCTCCGCCTCACCCAAAGAGAAATGACACCCCTACTGCCAAACCCCAGCGACTTTCAGCACAGAAAAATCCATAGGCTTAAGCGACGCAAAGCGCGTTAGCAGACAAGGCCGCCGATATAGCGGCGCAACGACATGGAAGGTCTTCTGTTTTACTGGGTCGGCGCCACCGCGCTGGTCGTGATTGGTCTAGTCGGGCTGGTGCTACCCGCAATTCCCGGCGCGCCGCTAATTTTTGCCGGCCTGCTCTTAGCGGCGTGGGCCGAGGGATTCAGCTACGTCGGGATATGGACGATCATTGCGTTGGCAATTTTGGCGCTCTTCACTTACGGCGTCGATTTTTGGGCGACCATGTTTGGCGCGAAAAAATTCGGCGCTTCCAAGCGCGCGATCATCGGCGCGCTGCTCGGCGCCATCGCTGGCATTTTTATTGGTCTTCCAGGCGTCATCTTCGGCCCATTCATCGGCGCCGTCATCGGCGAGCTTTCGGCGCGCAGGAATCTCCAACAGGCCGCTCGCGCCGGCATGGGCGCCACGATCGGCCTCGTCCTCGGCGCCGCGCTCAAGATCGCCCTGGCGTTAACCATGCTCGGCATCTTCGCTGTGGTGCGATTTTTTTGAACCGGGCCATGAAACATCAGGCGGGAGTTTATCGACTGATGAGTTTCGGTGCCGTAAACCTGGCGGTCTTTTTGGTAATTTATGGTCTGTGCCAGGCTGGGGAATCGATCAGGATAAAATCCTGCAAGGAGCATCCGCAACTCTCCGGTCCATGCTTCAAGCTGCGCGGACGACTATCGATCTATAACGGGACACCGAGCTTGAGAATCTGGCCGGTAGGAACGACTCGCTTGCTCGGCATCTCTGAAGGCCGTTTCGCTCACCCTGATATCGACAATATTCCGCCCCACGTCCGCGCACGACTCGGCAGTCTTGACGACGAGCTATTCGCCGAATTCACTGTCTGTCCATTCGCCAACGACAAACCTGGTGTGATGCGTTTGATCTGCGTCGAATCGGCAACGAATATCGTCCTTCGACAGAGAAATGAACAATAATCAAACACTTCCGAAGTGCAATTCGGCTTGATCGCTAACTCAGATGGCGCGTTCCGCAAACTTGAAATCGCGCAGCGCAGGCACGATTCGTTCGACCTGCTCCAGCGGCACATGTTGCAATTGTGGTGAGACCAACCCAGCGCACGCCGCCATCTCGTCGGTGGTAAGCCGTCCGACGATTCTACCAATATCGGCGAAGCGAACGCCCTGGCTCAAAAGAAACGCGAGGTAGCTGTAGCGAATGGCTTGAGGCGTGATCTCCTGCGCGTGCTCAATCCCGGCATCGAGTGACGTGTAGACGATCAAAGTTCTGACATCGTCGACCGTGAATGGTTTGCCCTGTCCGTCGCTGAGGACGGTGGTCTCCGGTTGGTTGGCATCACCGCGGACGGAATTCAGAAAATGGGCCAATGTTTCATTCACTGCCAAGTTGCGCTGCGAATCTCCAGCGACATGAATTTTACCGCCATCGAGGTCAACATGGTGCCAACAGAGTTTTATCAATTCATCACACGTGAGACCTATCAGCAAACCCGCGACCGCTATTCGACCGTCGTCGGTACCGGCGGTGAGCAGTGCCGAGAGTTCCTCCTGGGAAAGCTCCCGCGGCGCCGGTTGCGCCGGCGGCAACGCGTTGACCGGTGCTCTCGGCAGCGCCTGCGCTTGCGTCACGTCGATCTCACGGGAGAACGGCACAGATATCCAGGGTTGCGTCATTACCATGGCCGGCTGGGGCTCGCCGCGGTAGAAAAAATCGGCCAGCAACGCGGCCATAAACGCGAGCACTAGCGAGCCGACCACGCTGATGCCGGCGTCGCGCAGATAGTGTGGGCTCGACGGCTCGAGCGGCACTGTCGCCGCCTCGAGAATTTGTAACTGTGGCCTGCGCGTTCGCGCGCTCGCCTCGAGATTGGCCAAACGCTCTTGCGCGGCACGATGGGCGCTTTCCAACTGGTTCAACTCCTCTCTGCATCGACTTGTATTCGTTAAAACGCGAGGTAAAAGCCTGCGCCGATTGCTTGTCGTTCGTTAGCTGTTGGCGTAGCCGATTGATCGCCTCGCGCGCGCTCATGAGTTCTTCTTGAGCTTCATCTAAAGCGGCCTTTTGGCTCGCCTGGCGCTCAGCTTTAATCTGCTGATCGAGGTTTTCCAGCCGCGCTCGCATTGATTTGATTTGCGGGTCTTTAGCCATGTATTGAGGCGTGAAGCGCCGTTCGAGATCGCGCAGCTCCTCTTTGATCTGTGAGGCACGCTGCTCCATGTTGGCGATCGTTGGGTTATCCTTAGCGCGCACCACGGACTTGCCTGCTGCCATGGAGCTTTTTATCGCTTGAAGCTTTCCTTCCGCGCTCGCCGCCCGGTCATTGGCGGCATTGAGCGACGTGCCCAAACCTTTCAAACCCGACAACACCTGATTCTCATCTCGCTCCAGCGATACGATGTTGTGGAGCAAGCGATAAGCTTCCACGACTTCGCGTTTCTCGGCTATTTTTTTGGCCAAGACGCGCACCTCTTCACCCGCGCCTCCCGACGCGTTGCGCGTCGCGCTCTGGAACGTTTCGATGAGTTGATCGCGGTAGACTTCGGCAACCATGTTAACGAGCTCCGGCAAGAATTCACGCTGTCGGCCCTCGGCGCTCAACAGTACGACGTTGGTCCCTTCCACCGGCGAGGCGGCGAGCATTTGCTGCATGCGCGTCACCGCATCGGCGCCGAGATCTTGCGCCAGGCTGGTCGATTTGCTCAGACGCTCGGCTACTTTTTCCAGAAGCGGCCGGCTCGTGAGCACCTGAACTTCGGTAAGAAAAGCTTGCGAACCTTTCTCGCCCACCGAGATCGAAACTTTGTCTTTGTTCTGGGGAGCGGCCAACGCAGGCGTGACTTCAAGCCGTGCGGTGGCGCGGTAGATCGCCGGACGGATGAAGGTATAGAACAAGCTGGTGCAACCAGCAACTAAGAAAACCAGCCCAAACACCCGAATACGGCGGCGGCTCGTGGGACCCGGCGACGGCTCCAGCAACCCACTTTGCCGCAACCGGTAGCCGATACTGGCGAGATTCAACCGGCGATTGGACCAAATGTTCATGATCATGGATTTTCCAGCAAGGAGTCAGACTATTACGCTAACCGAAGAAGGGCGCTATTTCCAGCCAGAGATTAGCTCGCTTTACAAGGTAATCCGTCATCTGAACGCGAAAACAGGACACCAGGAATTTTTGCTCCGCGCCGCCCGGGTGAACTCACAGACTTCCGCCGCCAGCATCGCCCGTGACAGGAGTGACTGTATCGCACCCATTCTCCAGCATGCACGATGCCGAGATATTCTTCGATGATCTTTGGCGGCTGGCCCGCAGCAGGAATAACGATGGGCTGCGCTATGAAATATGTGCCATGGACGTTAAGGTAGCTAAAAATAATTTCCGCCACAATAAAGATTCGACGGTATCAGCTAAAATGACCCGGGCCATCATTTTTTTTCTCTTGTACGCCAATAGCTCGACAGTTCCGGAGCGCAATTGAGCGCTCACGGAACTGGCTTTTCAGCGAGCCACGAATTAAAATTAGTCAATCATCGGCGCCAATTCACTGTAATGACACGAAGACTAAATTCATACGGGGAGGAATGATATGATCAATCGAAAATTTTTTTTCGACCACGTGCGCTGCCATCTATTCGACGGCAAATTGCGTCAAAGCCATGTCGACGGCTTCAACGCCATCCTTGCCGAATGGGAACGCAAGTACGCCAAAAAAGATGATCGCTGGCTCGCCTACATGCTCGCGACGACTCACCACGAGACCGATCGAACCATGCAGCCGATCGAGGAATACGGCAAAGGCAAGGGGCGGACCTACGGTGTCGCCGACTCTGTTACCGGTCATACGTACTACGGTCGTGGTTTCGTCCAACTCACCTGGAAAAGTAACTACCAATCCATGGGCAAGAAACTCAAGGTCGATTTGGTTAACCGTCCGGAACTCGCTCTCGGCCTGAAAGTCGCCACGCGGATTCTCTTTCAGGGCATGATGGAAGGTACCTTCACCGGTGTGAGACTAAGTACTTATTTCAATCCCAACAAGGATGACTGGATGAACGCGCGCAGGATCATCAACGGTCTGGACAAAGCCAATTTGATTGCCGGTTACGGCAAGAGTTATTACGCCGCGATTAGCTACACGACTTAGAAATTGCCATCGCGGCAAAAATCTCACAGTTGCAGTTGTACGTAATGCATCCCAAGTTACGACCGACGACGAGTTTGTCGCTGATCGTCGTGTTGTCACTCCTGTCGCCATCCTCGGGCGCAGCCGTTCAACCGCAAAGGATCTCATCAACGGCGCTCTTCCCGTCGACGGTGGCAAGCCAGCGCGAATGGGTTCCACCTGGCTGGAACATCGAAGCGCAAAGTCTCGGCGACTTGAATGGCGACAAGCGAACCGACGTTGCGCTCACGCTGCGCCAGGCTAACTCATCGGCTGAAGAGATTGGCGGCGCCGAGCGCCGGCGCGGGCTGCTAATTTTGCTGCGCCAACACGACGGCCGGTTGCGCCGCGCCGCTTTCACCGAACGACTGCTCCAGTGCTCAACCTGCGGCGGCGCTTTCTACGGTGTCACCAACGCACCCGCAAAAGTGACGATCTTGAAAGGAATTTTGATCGTCATGCAAGAGCGCGGCTCTAGAAACGTTGTTGAGCAAACCTTTCGTTTCAAATACGACTCGAGGACGGACAAGTTTTGGCTCATTGGCGTCGATCTCGCCGACAGAGATCGAGCCACCGGCGCGCGGGTTGAACAAAGCACGAACTTTTTAACCGGCCGAAAGATCGTCACAGAATCTCAATTCGACGAACGCCTCCAGAAATACGTGAAAAAGGCAGCGACCGAGAGCACGGTTAGCAAGGAACGCATCGCCATCGAGCAAGTCGAGCATGAAAAATTCTGACGACGCGAGCGATCCCAGGCCACCGGCGGCCATCGATCCATACATAACGCGCTACTCCGCCCGCGTCGTCAGCTCGATCTTGTAACCGTTGGGATCTTCCAGGAAGGCGATGGCGTTACTGCCGCTGCCGTGTTTCATCGGACCCGGTTCGCGCACGATCTTGACGCCTTTGGCGCGCAACTCATCGCAGGTTTTATAAACATCAGGCACGCCAAGCGCGATATGGCCGAAGCCGTTGCCGAGATCGTATGAATGCGTGTCCCAATTGTAAGTCAGCTCGATCACCGCATCGGTCTCTTCCGATCCATAGCCGACAAACACGTTGGTAAAACGGCCTGATTCATAATCTCTTTTCTTTAAGAGTTTCATGCCAAGCCCGTCACAATAGAACTTCAAACTTTCCGCGAGATCGTTGACTCGTATCATCGTGTGAACGATTTTCATCATTGACTCCTATGGCCGACAATCATCAGTCCGGTCTTGATCTCAAAATGGTGTACTGGGATTCCGTAAGCTTTACAATTCCTAGGACAAATCTTAGATTTTCGTCGATTGCGGGTCAACGGTCTCAAACCCATTCGGGCATCGATTCAGTCCGGATTCCTCGGTTGACGTAATTGTGTGCGCCGAGTTAGGCGCGATCCTGCAGTAACGTCCTTCGGTTATGTATGGAAAACTCGTCAACGTTTTGGAAGTTCGTAATTGCGGCTCGCGACCACGCGATGGTTGTGGCAAGGTGGGTTGTAAATCGATGCTCTCATGACGACGAATCCAGCATGGGAGATGCGAGAGGCGATCCGCACTACGTACCCTGTGTCGAAATATTAGATGTGCCGGTCGGGGCGCGTCGATCGAAAGCCATGGTGGCCAAGGTTGATTCCACGAGCGCAAGTTCCGCCCCCAACTGTGCGAGGGTCTCCGGCACACTGGCGAGATCTTTCCGATCACCCATCCCCTCAATCCGTCGAGCAATCGCAAGAGCGTTGGTGACCCAGACTTGTCCCGCCGAAGATCCCAAGGTATGGACGGCGCTGGTAAGAGCATGACAATCCGCCGATGACAAGGATTGATGAATTTCTGCCAGGAGCCGCGGATATTGTTGCAAAAATATTTGCACGATTTCGTCAAGCAGTACTTGGTTTCCCTCAAGCCGAGCCAGAGCATCAGCAACATCGACAATGCCGTGGGTGGCCGGATTGGGCGATTGCGCCAACCCATTCGAGCCGTCGTTCGTTATTGCGGTTCTTTCGATGGCCGCTTTCAATTCCAATGGTAGTATCGGTTTCGCCACGTAGTCGTCGAAACCGGCGCGCAGACATTTTTCTTTGAATCCATTGACGGCATGAGCCGTGACGGCGATTATCGCTTGATGATCGCGATTTTGCTGGAGCAACCGGATTTGCCGGCACGCTTCAAAGCCATCCATCTCCAGCATTTACAAATCTAAGACCACGACGTCATAGGGAACTAGTTTATACGCCTCCACCGCCTCCTTGCCATTGCCGACAACATCGGCTCGATGGCCCATTTTCTCAAGCAAACTAGTGGTGACTTTTTGATTGATGTGGTTATCGTCAGCCACGAGGAAACGCAGACGATGCTGCCCCCTTCGCTCCGCTACGGAAGCCGCAAGCACCGATGGTTGGACTCCGCCCCAGCATGAGCGCCAGGCATTCCTGCAATTGCGATACCCCAAGTGGCTTGGTTAGGTAACCGTCGATTCCGGCCTGCTGCGCCAACGCTCCATCGCCTCTCTTACCCACGGTAGTCAAATGCAATAATTTGATGGAAGCAAATCTCGGGTTTTGCCTAATGGTACGAGCTAGTTCGATGCCACCCAGCCCCGGTATCTTCGTTCCTGCAGCGCCAGGTCGTAAGGCTCGTCCTTGTCCAGCGATGCTTGCAATCGCTCTAACGCAACTCGGCCATTCTCCGCGCTCTCGCCGCGAATCCCCAAATGGCGAAGGTAGTGACCCAGCACGGCGCGGCTTGTCGTGTGACCGTCTACGATGAGCATCCGTGAGCCGGAGAGATCGGCGCGGGACTGCGGTGATGTCCGTCTGCCATCCTGGCTCTTAAATAACTGAATGGTGAACCAGAAGTTGCTTCCCGACCGACCTCACTGGTTACATCGATTTGTCCCCCCATGAGATCGACGAATTTCTTGCATAGCGCTAGCCCGAGCCCAGTCCCACCGTACTTTCGGGTAATCGAAGCATCGGCTTGAATGAAGGCCTTAAAGAGTTTACCGACCGTTTCACGGTCAACACCAATCCCGGTGTCGATTACCTCGAATCGAAGCGTCGCGAACGTATTGTTTTGCTCGATGACGTTGACCTGAACTACCACCTCGCCCTTCGTCGTAAACTTAAGTGCGTTGCCGACGAGGTTGGAAAGGATTTGGCGCAGCCTGCCCGGGTCGCCTTGGAGTTTGTCGGGCACGTCGTAACGGACAAAATTCATCAGCTCAATGCCTTTGTCCGCGGCTTGCTGGGTGAACAGAGTCGTGACTTCCTCCACTGCGCTTCGCAGATCAAAATCGATGATCTCCAGATCGAGCTTTCCCGCCTCAACCGGGCAGCCAGAGTAGCAAGTTGATATCGTCCAACTTTCGTCTCGCAAGCCGGTGCCAATCGCCTGGACTATCCCGTCTTTGATGAAGATCGAATTAGCCTGTCAAGGAGGGCTCGGCAGATTGCCGGAACTGGCGACCGATAGTTTGTGAAGGGAATTTCAGTGGAGGGATTCGTCGGGCTGCAATCGAAAATAAGCCGGATCGGACATCGCCGATCTGAGCCACATGATTTCTCTTTCCAACTCGGCGAGGGCAGCCGGAACCTGGGAACGGTCCCCTTCGCTGCTCATAAGTTCTAACTTGCGCGCTGCGGTACAAGCCCTTTGACCGCCGATCTGTCCCACAGATGCGACCAAGCTATGGACTACGCTGGTCAGTGTGTCGTAATCCTCCCGCGACAGCGCGCGCCGGGTCTCTTCGATTACTTTCGGATACTGGTTGAGAAAGATGCGCGCCACTTCACAAAGTAGCTCGCGGTTACCATCGACTAACTCCAACGCGTGTGAAAAGTTAAGTACGTCGGCCTGCGCTGGCGCTTCTGTCGGAGGCTCGATCGTCTGCTGAATGACCATCGTTGCAGCGACTCTGCGCGCAATAGCGGCTTTCAGATCCTGTGGTTTAACCGGCTTCGACACATAATCGTCCATGCCCGCCGCCAGACATTTCTCTTTGTCTTCCTTTCTGGCATGCGCAGTCATTGCGATGATCGGTGTATGGCGGTTCTTTTTTGTCTCCAGCGCACGAATCTTCCGGCTCGCTTCAAAGCCATCCAATTCCGGCATCTGCACGTCCATCAGAACGATATCGTAAGGCACTAGCTTGTAAGCCTCGATCGCCTCGTGCCCATTGGCCACCACGTCGGCGCGATGGCCGAAATTTTCGAGCAAACTCGCGGCGACCTTTTGATTGATGTGATTATCGTCGGCCACGAGAATCCGTAGCGGCCGCTGCGTGGTAGAATCCGGTTTGGTGAGCGGCGAAGTCACGCCATTTGAATCCTGCGTGGTTGCCGCCTTCCCCATCACCACGGTCAAACTCTCGAGCAGATGCGCCAAACCGATTGGCTTAGTGAGAAACCCGTCGATGCCGGCATTTTCATGCAATCCAAGATCAATTTTTTTGCTCGCCTTCGTCATGAGCAAGAGCTTCAGCTCGCCTGTCTCGCTCTCTCGCCTGATCTGCCGCGCCAATTCGATACCATTCATCCCTGGCAACGTTGAATCCAATAAAATCAGGTGCGGCAGTTTGGCGCTTTTCGCAGCTGCTCGCAAACTATCTATCGCTAAAGAAACGTCGCCTGTGCTCTGGCTGTGAATTCCCAAAGAACCTAGGTAGCTTTCCAGCAACGCGCGGTTGGTTGAGCTATCATCGACGATCAGCATGCGCAGCCCGCTTAAATCCGCATGATTCGGTCGCGGCTCACTCAAAGGGCTTTTCTCTAAACGCAAGGTGAACCAGAAACTACTGCCACGACCAGCTTCGCTGCTGACACCGATCTCGCCATTCATCAGTTCGACGAACTTTTTACAAATCGCCAATCCAAGGCCGGTCCCGCCGTACTTTCGTGTGATCGACGAGTCTGCTTGAGTGAATGCGTTGAACAGCTTATCAATTTTGTCTTTGGCGATACCGATCCCGGTATCGTTCACTTCGAATCGCAAGGTAAGCGAATTGTTGTTCTGCTCGACAACATCGACTCCAACAACCACTTCTCCCGTGGTCGTAAATTTAAGCGCATTGCCGAGCAGGTTGGAGAGAATCTGCCGGAGTCGTCCGGGATCGCCGCGCACATTCGTCGGCACGTCGGGGCGGATAAAATTAATCAGCTCAATTCCCTTGTCGTCCGCCTGGCGCACGAATAATTCGACCACCTCTTGCACCGCGCTACGCAGATCGAAATCGATAATCTCCATCTCCAGCTTACCCGACTCGATCTTGGAAAAATCCAAGACCTCGTTGATGATGGTCAGTAACGATTCGCCGGACCGTCTGATAATCTCGCAGTATTCCCGCTGCTTAGCGGTGAGGTCCATTTCACACAATAGTCCCGACATGCCGATCACGCCCGCCATCGGCGTGCGAATCTCGTGACTGATATTGGCCAAGAACTCGGACTTCGCTTCGTTCGCCGCTTCAGCCGCATCTTTGGCCTGTTTCAATTCGTCTTCTATTTGTATGTGCCGCGTGAGGTCACGGGTCACCGTCGCAAAGCCAGTTAACTGCCCGACCCGATCGTACACCGGGGTCAACACGGTGCTGGCCCAGTATTTCGATCCATCCTTGCGCAAACGCCAACCTTCGTCTTCGCATTGACCGACTGTAATCGCTGTATTCAATAGCTGATCGGGTTTGCCGCTTTTCTGGTCTTCCGCCGAGAAGAAAGTCGAATGGGGTTCACCAATAATTTCATCGGCGCGATATCCCCGCATCCGTTCAGCTCCCTTATTCCATGTCAGCACCTGGCCGGCGGGATCGAGCATAAAGATCGCGTGGTCCTGAACGTTTTCGATGGTCGCACGAAAACGCTCTTCGGTTTGGTGTTGGCGATTCTCCGCCGCTTTGCGCTCACTGACATCGATGACGCTCGCGAGCACGTGAGATCCGTTGGATGTCTCGATTGGGTTCAAGCCGACTTCAACAGGGAACTCGCTGCCGTCCTTGCGCGTGGCGCGAAGTTCCCGCCCGGCACCCACCGTCCGGCTCTCAGGTCCGGTGAAGGATTGTTCCCGACGAAACGGATGCGGGCCGCGGAAGCTGCCCGGCAGCAACACTTCGATCGGCTGACCTAGCAGTTCCCGCTTGCTATAACCGAAGATTTTCTCGATCTGGGTATTAGCCAAGACGATCGTACCCGTGCTGTTGACCATCAAAAGGCCGTTGGGCGCCGACTCCACCAGAAGTTGAAACTGTGCCAGCGCCCGTTTGCGCTCGGTAGCCTCCCGAACCAGTTCGCCATTTACCTCGCGCAAGCGCGCGTCACTCAACTCCAGAACTTGCTTGGAAACGGTAGTCGCTTGCAATCGAGTCACCATTTGATTGAAATTCTCTGCCAGTTCCGCGAACTCATTGCGCCCGCCAATCGACAAGCGATAAGTCAGATCGCCATTGCTTACGGCATCGGTGCCTTTCATTAGCTGATCGAGCGGTCTGCGAATACTCCGGATGATAAGCAGCGCCGCGCCAATCGAAATAATAATAAACGACGGAATTAGCAGACTGTAGATCCAAATAATGTAGTTCGATGCCGCGTCGGCTTGTTTCTTGGATTGATCTAGATTTTGCGCCGCCGAGGGTTGTAAGTCATCATTGACCAGCACTTCCATTTTGGCGCGCGCGTTGAGAAACTGATCTTGCCCTCGTTGCAGCGAGTCATGAATCGCCAAAACCGCCTGGACCATGGACATGGTCCGATTAAAGCGCACCTCAAGGTCCCTCACCCAGAATTGTTCTCTCGATTCCAATTTAAACATTTTCAGCGCCTCGAGATGCCTGCGAAACTCCTTGGCGCTGTCAAATATTCGATCTTTGTATTCTTTTTTCGAGGTTCGCAGAAAATGGCCAAGCCAAGTTCCCACCGCGGCGTTGGTGCCGCCCAATTCACCGGCGATCACGGTTTTCTTGACTCCGTCGCTGCCAACCGGACTTTGGCCATATTGCACTCGGTCATCGAGCATCTCATCGAGCGCTTCGATGCTTTTGATGATTTTGCTGGCGAGATTTTCCTGCTCTTCCTTCTGGTTCATCAAGGACTGACCGATACGATGATATTCCCCGTACAGCTCGCCAATATCTTCACCCGATTTTTTTTGCTTTTCTTTGGTTGCCAACCTTTCATACTTGCGGTTAAGGATTTCAAAGTCGCTTTTATCGTTGGCAACCTGCTGGCGGTATTCGGACTCCCCCGTTTCAAGATATTTGAGTACGGCTACGCTGCTGCCGCTGATCTTGATTTGCATCTCGTAGACCGCGGCGCTGATCGGTTCTTCCACGACGCTGACTCGGAAAATGGCGCGCTTGATGTCGTTCAGACCATCAAAGCTCATGATCATCGACAACAAGCTGACGGACGCAAAAATAACAAATGAGATGGTGATCTTACCGATCACGGTCATTGGCGGGTCTCGAATTCTACGCGATAATTAGGAGGAATAGAGGTTGAGATGATACTGCATTACTTTGAGTTCCCTCAATAACAAAGGCGTGGTCGAACGAACCAATTCTTGATCTTGCTCATCCCAACTATTTTCCAGGCTAGTGAGGACTTTGGTAAGCCGTTCAGCTCGCACCAGCTTGGCGCCTTCCAAGAGATCTCTCAAATCCACCGCATTGGCCGATACATTGTCAGCTTGCTGTTCGAGACGGATTATTTTTTCATTAACGGTCTCGGCAAATTTTTCCACGACTTCAGCAAATGCCCCGGGATCAATACCGATCTGGGTCATAGTGATTGCCGGGTCCTGCAACACCATGGTTTGTTGGGCGATCGTTTCATTCACTTTTTGGATAAGACTCTCGGCATTGATCGGCTTGAGTATGTATTTCCAGCCATGACCATTGAGCCGTTGATTGGCGTTCTCAGGCGGCATCGAGGTGCAAACCAAGACCGGGATGGCATTCCATTCTTTACGCGCTTTCATGCGGCGCACCAACTCGATGCCGTCGGTGTTGGGCATCATCAAATCGGTGATGATTAGTTCAATCTCCGGGTGTGACTCGAGATGGGCTAATGCCTCTTCGCCGTCGTGCGCAGTAAGCGTTTCGTAGCCGTGTTTATCGAGAGTGTGTTCCAGCACTGTCGCACTAATGGGATTGTCCTCCACGATCAATATTTTCATATTTAGTCTCTCCTTGGCGTCTATCGGATACCGTACGACTCGGGCGCGTTCTTCTTTAACCGAAACTTACTTGGTTGTTTTACCTGCCGCAGACTCGCCGTAGTCGACAGACTTGTTTACACTTTAAATCCCCAACGGATTTTCAACGTGCCCGACGGTGGTAGCAAATGGTTAAGAGGCAATACCAGTGCCAAACCTTCCCCAGGAGAGGAAGGGGGTTACCTGCCTCAAAGCAGCTTTTTTTGTGCAAAACTGTCGATCTGGCAACAAAATTGTCTGAACGCACCCGGCGGTGCAGGCACCTTCATTTCATTCAGGGGCGGATGGGCAGAGCGCGAGCGCCAAGACCGAATTCCACAGTTGAAATTGACTCAGCAAAGGCGTGTGCCTCACGTGGTAGAGACAATGCGTCTCTGCCTATGAGCTAGCAACCGACATCGTTGCCCAGCGAGCAGTCCCTCGGAACCATCGCAACCACTGACCAACCATGCAGCTTAACTTTGCAACCGCACTATTGGGGTCCGGCCGTGCCGCTCATATGATTGGACAAATTCGCTAGGGGCGGGGTGAAGGCATCGCCTTGGCAAAAGCGCGAATGGTTTCTTCGCGGCTACCGCCCGGCGGGCTGTAGGGGATGATCGCGATCTGTTGGATGCCGGTCTTCTTGATCCGTTCGATTTGCGCGCGGCACTCGGCGACGGTGCCGGCGATGGCGAACTTGTCGACCAGCCAGTCGGGAATCACCTCAGCATGATTCGCCTGCTGATCCATATGATGGTAGTAGTCGTAGGTCTTGCGAATCTCTTGTAAAACCTCCTGCTCTTTGGGATCGAGCACGTAGGGCAATGGATGCGCAACCACGCGCGCCACATGCGCCTTGACCGCATCCTTTGCCGGAGCGGAATCGGAAACCGCGCAGGGCACCCAGAGCACCAAGTTGATATCGTTCAACTTTCGTCCCGCGGCCTGTGCGCCAACGGCAATCTTTTCTTTAGCGTGGGCAATATACTCATCCGCCACGCCCACGAGAATTATGATGCCGTCGGCGATACGCCCGGAGAGTTCCAACATCTTCGGTCCGCTGGCGGCGATGTAAATCGGCACCTTGCCTTTGCACGGGTGAAGCAAATGAATCCGGCCGGTCGGCAACTCGGCTTCCTTGCCGGCGAATAATTCGCGCATTTGCTGAAGCGACGCTTCGAAGGCGGCGAGCGTCGACGGCTTCATGCCCATGGTTTCCACCGAGCTATCGCCCAAGCCGATGCCGACGATCATCCGGCCCGGTGCATATTCTTCCAAGGTCGCGTAGCCGCTGGCGACCACGGACGGATGGCGCGTTAACGGATTGGTCACACCCGTGCCCAACTTTACTTTTGTCGTGTTGAGCGCCATCGCCGCCATGTTGATGTACGCTTCGCGCCAAATTAGATGCGAATCGCCAACCCAGACGTGACTGAAGCCCACTGCTTCGCTGACTTTGGCGAGGTGAATCATCTTTTGTAGCGGCTCGGTGGGGAAAAGGCCGACGCCGAATTCAAATGCGCTCACGTAATGACTCCTTTAACAACAAGACTCGCTGGCGACGCGTTCGGGCGGCGGCGTTTGCTGGCTGCGCCCCGCGACCTGCACCACGCCGTCGATGATCACATAGGAAATACCCGGCAAATCGCCCTTGGCGAACGAGTCCAAGGCATCTTTGGCAACCGAGCCGGTGATTTTGTGGAGCAAGACGATATCGGCAGGACGGCCTTCTTCGAGAATGCCGATATTCAATTCATGGGCGCGACCGACGTTGCCGGTGGCCATGCAAATGGATTTCTCCGGCTCGATCTCGCCCACCGCGGATAGAAAAGCTATCTCACGCAAAATACCGCGCGGCACGATGCCGGTTCCGCCTGGCGTGTCGGTGCCGAGCAGCACGCGGTGATGCAAACCTTTCGCCTTGACGACACGCGCAAGACTCAATGCCAAGCGATAATTCCCCGACGTGCAGATCTCCATGAAGCATTCCGTCTCGTTGGCAATGCGGATCATGTCCTCCTCCGGCATCGGGATCGGCCCGCCGGTGATATGGCCGATGATGTCGGGACGGATTTTTTGCACCATGTCGAAGCCGGCCACTTGGCTCACACCCGAGCGCGACACCCCGCCGGAATGAATCTTTACTTTTATGCCACGCGCGTGCGCCCACTCGACGTAACGATTCGCTTCGCCGTTGGGCAGCAAGCTATAGTCGTAAAAGATAAACTTGACCAGCTTGATGCCGAGCGCTTGAATCTCGTCAAAATCTTTTTCCGTTAGTCCTGGAACCAATAGCAATGTACCGGCGTGCACTTTCACGCCCGATGGGCGCAAGTTGTCGTAACACTTCTTGGTCACGATGGCGACGGATAGCGCCGTGCGGGCGTCAGGCGGCAACGGCAAACCCGGTAAATGCAACTCGCCCGCGGAAATCAGCGCAGTGACGCCGCCGTGCATGTAGTTGGTGATCCACGAGAGCGAATTTTGCGCCGGCGTGTATTCGCCGATGGACGGATGCGAGTGGGAATCGATCAATCCGGGCATCGCGGTGATGCCGTTGGCGTCGATGGTCTGATCGGCCGCTTGAAGCAAGCCGGTGCCGATCGCCTGGACGATTCCATCCCTGATGAAGATCGAATCCGCCTGCCTGAGCGGGTTTTCCAATTTGCCGGTGACGAACGTGCCAATATTTTTGATTAGAATGGAACTCATCGCGCCTAACCTTGGCCGGAACTATATCAAAGTGACTTGGCCAGTAAACCCCACATCAGTCCGCCGACAGTGGCAGAACCGGAGTGAAAACTCACGAGCCAAAAACGTTACGCAATATCTCTTTCACCGCGTCCGCTGACACTTCATCCAAACGTCCCGCGCCGACCAACGGTGTGGTTTTCTGAATTTGTTTATCCCAGCTGACAGCGCCGTCGTCAATCCGCACCAAGCGCACATCGACCCAAGTCCGCAGCGGCGAGCGGCCATCGGTGTGCCACCGGCGAATGTCGGCAAGCAGCAACCAACCGGAAAGATTCGCGGCGCGCGCGTTGGTCGCCGCACTGCCCGCTTCGAATGGCAATGACTGAAGGCGCGCATCGCGCTCCTCAGGAAACGACACGACAATCTTTCTTTGCTCTAACTCTCGTTTCACCGAACCGCGCAGCAGATCCATCACTGTCGGCCGGTAATCCTGAGAAATTTTTCCGGCGATTTCGCCAAGGGAACGAAGCGGATTGGTGCCCGGCAGACGCAAATCAGCGCCAGTACTATTGCGCACCGGCGCCAGCCATACCGTATTTTGACTCAACGCCTGCACGTCGAGTGGCGCGAGTTTTTGCGTGCTGCAGCCGAAACCGAGAAACACAAGCACCACCAAAACTCCAATGGACCCGCGACTCTTGCGCACGATTAGTTGCACGGCGTAGACGACGAAGATCAACACGCAGCCGAATGCGACGTCGGTGGGCCCAAGCGGCAGATCGAGTCGCACGGATAGATAAAAACCGAGAACCGCGATGACTAGCCCAATCAAGGAGGACAGCGAAAGAAACGAGCTCATGCCGCGCGCCAAGGTGCGCGCCGCAAGCGGCGGCAGCACCATGAAGCCGAAGACTAACAGCGGGCCGGCCATAATGACGCCGATGGCGATGCTAAATCCGCACAGCACGTAGAGCCAAAAGCTCCACTGCGCGCTGCCGCCGGTGAGCAAAAACGACAGATCGCGATCAAACGAGTTCAGTAAAAACTCACGGCGAAACAACACCAAGCCGAAATAAACCACGCCGTAAACGATCGCGAGCAGCTTCAGCTCTTCCATGGATAGTGAAATCACTTCGCCTTTGAGCAAATTGAGGATCTCCAGCTCGCCGGCGGGATTGAAAACGATAAACAAGATCGTCAACGCCGACGCCAACGCGTACGCCGCCGCGAGCCGGCCTTCCGGCGATCCAGTCGCATGGCGATCGAGATAAGCGAGCAGTCCCATACCGACCAGCGTGAACAGCAGCGAGCCGGCCATCGCCAAAAGGCGCTCGCCGCCACTGCCATGATCGAAACCGGCGGCGTGATAAACCCAAAATGTAAACGCCACGCCGCAGGCCGCGATCTGCGGCAGTGTGAGTCCGAGGAAAACCCGACGGCGCAGCATCAAGTGCGCGCCGACCAAGGGACAGACGAAGGCGAGAATCACGCTGCCCAATAGTGCCGGAAAAAGCAAAAACGACGGGCTAAGAATTTCCAGAAAAGTCACCATGGATGCTGTGCTGTCGACTCTCCTTCCCAACTCACTCTGCCGCCATCGACGCGCAAGACTTTATCGCTGACACTGCGGACCATACGCAGATCATGGCTAGAAAAAAAGATCGCTTTCCCTTCCTCACGGTTGAGCTTGAGCAAGAGTTCACTAATCGCTTTCTGCGATTCCGGATCGACGCCGGATAACGGTTCATCGAGGATGAGTATCTTTGGGCCGACCATGAGCGCTCGGGCGATCAACATGCGCTGACGCTGGCCACCCGAGAGCGAGAAAAACGCGCGGCCCGCGAGATGAGAGAGCCCCACCTGTTGCAGCACGTTTTCGAGACGTTGCTTCTCTCGAACCGGTAAACCCCGATATGGCCTCAGCCGGCCATAGCCGCCCATCGCCACCACTTCGCGCGCGGTGATCGGAAAGGTCGAGTCCAGCGCGGAACTCTGCGGCACGTAACCGAACTCGTTAAGTGAGCAATTGCGCGCCAGCGCGCCGTCAATCACTGGCAAGAATCCCAGGATCGTCCGAAAGATTGTTGTCTTGCCTGAGCCGTTGGGCCCGGCCATGGCGATGAAATCACGGGCAGAGATATCCAAGTCAACGGACTGCAAAACCGGCGCGCCGCCGTAGCCGAGGCTCGCGGCGCGCAAAGAAACTAAGGTGAGAGCGTCACTCACGCGAGCTCCCGTCTAGAGTTTCTACACCGGGTTGAATTCAATATATTCATTAACTCCTCTTTAGCGCGGCAAGCAAACTCCTTAGGTTGTAGTCGACGAACTTGATATAAGTATCGGTTTCCGCCGTGGCGCCGCCGGTGCTTTGTAAGCGCACCACGGTCGCGCCGGTCTGAGCCGCGAGCTGGCGCGGATAGCGGTCGCTCTGCGGTCCGTAGATGATCAGTTGCACTTTTTCTTGCTGCATTTTTTGGACAAGACCCACCACGTGGTTCGGTGTCGGCTCGATTCCGGGCTTTAGCTCGATGCTGCCGATCTGCTGCAGGCTGTAGCGATTGGCAAAGTACGCCCAATCGCTGTGGTAGGCGACAAACTTTGTGCCCTTCAGCGGCGCTGCCAAGCCTTGCCACCGGTTAATCGCCTTGTCCAAGTCAGCGACGTAAGCCGCAAGATTTTTTTCGAACACGGCTTTGTGCTGCGGATAATTGCGCGCCAAACCGTCGGCGATATTGCGCGCGATGATTCTGCCGTTAAGCGGGTCCAAATTATAGTGCGGGTTGCCCTTGGGATGAACGTCGCCCTCGGATCGATCGACAGTCCGTGGCACATCGAGGACTGCGATACCGTTGGAGCAATCGATATTGCCGGGCTGCCCGACCATTATTTTGGCGTTGTTGGCGACCTCCATTAACGCCGGCAACCAAGACGCCTCCAAATCGAGCCCCATCTCCACTAATAAATTGGCGCGGTTGAGTTTGGGCACGAAGCTCGGCCTGACCGGCACCGCGTGCATAAACTCAACGCCTTTGGTCAGACTCTCGACGTCGACCAATTCCTTGCCGATTTGCTTGGTTATATCTGCCAGGTCGGGAGTCGTCGCGATCACCCGGATCGATTGCGCCTCGGCCAAGCCGAACCAACCAACCGAGCCGATCAGCAAGAACAGACACCCGAGAAAATTTCTTCGAAAGTTTTGCATCGCTGTTGCTCCTTATTAGATCGAGAAAGCGTTAGCGGGTACGAAATCCATGCGTGTGGCTACCCAACACAGTCGTCCATTGCAGAAAAAATTGATGACCGCGTTCCGCCTTGTCATCACGCACTTTGTCGTCCAGATAACTGTATTGAAGGCGCAGCCGGTTAAACTCGCTCAGCGTCCAGGTTAAGAAGGGTGAGTAGCTGTGGGTCTTCTTGCCTGGGCTCGCCAGGCTCGGCGCGTTGTCGTACAACAGCCCGGCGGCCCACTCGCGGTTGAGCTTGGCTTCGGCATAGGCGTAGCCGCCGAGCGCGAACATGCGGCGGAAACCCGATTCGCGCTCCATGCGCTCGCTATTGCCAAACAGCTCGGCACCGATGGTCAGGCCTTGATGCAGGGTGCTGCCGAGCGGTTGATAACGATAGGTCAAGTCCATCCCGCTCAGAGCCCGGCTGCCGCCATGCGGGTCTTCCGGCACGCGTATCGAAGGCGTGTAAGCCAGGCTCGTCCCGAGTTCAATGCTCTGATTGTCGGTCAGATCCAAATAGCTGTTGAGCCGACCAAGGTAGGTAAACCGGCTCCACGAACGGGACTTGGTGTCATCCAAGCGCTCGTTTTCTGCGCCGAGTTTATTGTACCCGCCGATGGTGCCGCGCAAGAAAAACGGCGTTGGGAACAGATAGCTCACTTCCGCACCGTCAGCCTTGGATTCGCCCCCGACGATACGTTCCAAGGACAGCGGTGTATTCACGAACGCGTATTCATGGGGATGGAACTTAGCCAAGCGGCCAAAGTCGGCGAAAAACCGCCCGCCACGCACCTGTAAGTTCCACGGCAAAGATGTCGTCACCATCGCCGCCTCCTCGACCTCGACGCCCTCGCCGCTACCCGTAAAAAATGCGTAGCCGCGCGCGTACGGATCGATGGATGCCGAAATACCAATCTCGGCCGAGCGGAAATTGAACGTTCCGCCCGCTTTGCTCCGGTGCTCGCCGGTGGCGTCAATGGCCAAGCCGATGGCTGGGTTTAATGCGGATGGCGCGCTCTGCGTCGCCTTCACCGATTTTTCAACCTGGTCGACCCGGACGCTGGCCGACGCGCGCTCTGTTTCCAACTGATCGATCCGTTGCAACGCTTTTTGCAGCTGCTGCTCCATCCCTTTGACCAGCGAGCGCAACGATTCGATCTCGGAATCCTGACCAAACGACAACTTAGAATTGAGTAGGAATAAAACGAACAGAACGAACGCCGCGCTTATCGGCGTCCTGAGCATGGATTTAGCCATAATCAAACCTCCTCCGCTACAAATGAACCGTCACTTCGACCGCACGAGGCAGCCGGAGTGAAAAATCAAAACTATAAATAGGAATTAAGAACTAGGCGGAGAGAGTCGCGGGCGGCCCGCGGACATATGGTGAACGAGTTTGTTGGGAAACTACGGACTGACTAAATAGCGGAGTCAGAATCGCGATGCACGGCGGCGGGGCAAGGATCGGTTCGTTGTCATGCAAAGCCAGCTGCGTACGCGTACCGTGAACACAGCTACACTCTTTGCTGATTTGTGCCGCGAACGAGAGATGAAAATGTAGAGGCAGGAAGAAGAGCGCTAAGAAAACAATCGCGCCAATCCAGCGACGCGGCTGGAAAACCCTAGCAGATATCTGCTCGGCCTTCATGTTCGCTGTGATAACCCAGTCAAGAATCCATGTCAATCAATCGACAGCGAACGGAGAACTCAACGGAGGGCTGCGCTAGGTACTTCGATCCGGGCAACAAGCCATTTGGAGTATTGTCGACAACCTAGGATGCGGTAAACCTCCTCAGGCCAGCCGCGTCTAACCTGTTTAGATCGCGAAAAGGTCGGAAAAAGAAAGAAATTGGCTATGATCATCAACAAATCGTTCATTAGCTCTGGTCTTTGGGCTGCTTCTCTCGTTATCCTGAGCGTGCCGGAAGGAGCAAAAGAGCGACAAGCGAGAACTGCGGCAGGACCGCAAAGAGTTTCGCCGCGATCTAAAAAGCGCGGTTAAGACTAAGGCGGAGCCCAATATGGCACATCTGCAAGCGGCGGCCAGTGTCGGAGCGTTCCGCCGCTCCCTCCTCAGTTTTTCATGCGCCGGCGATTTATCGAAAGACAGGGAGAGCCGATTGACGAATACTGGGGACCAGGAGTTAGTCGCGCGAGCTCAAACGGGAGATCGCCGGGCGTTCGAAGAGCTCGTCGAGCGCCATCAGCAAAAGGCTTACCATATCGCCTTTGGCTTCGCCCGCGACCGCGAGGAAGCCAAGGATTTGTCGCAAGAGGCGTTCTTGAAAGCGTTTAGCTACCTGAAAAAGTTCGACGGCCGGTCGAGTTTCTATACCTGGTTTTATCGCATCGTCGTCAACGTCTGTCTGGACTACAAACGGCGCACCAAACGCAGCGCGGCTGATGAGTTCGACGAAAATGTCGAGAGTCAGATGGAACCGTCCCATGAACCGGCCAAACCCCGGTCGCCGGATCAGCATGTGTTGGCAGGAGAAATATCGCGCAAGGTCGATGCCGCATTGCAGACCTTGCCGGCAAAACAGAAGACTGCCTTCATACTAAAAAACCAGCAGGGACTTTCGATCAAGGAGATCGCCGAACTGATGCAGACCGCCGAGGGCACGGTCAAAGTTCATTTACACCGCGCCGTCACCGCGCTCAGAACTAGTCTGGCCGAGTTCGCCTAGGAGGGATTATGGCGAAGGAACCGTCAACTCTAACAACCGCATGCCAAGCCAATGAAGAGGACTTGGTCTTGCTCCACTACGGCGACTTGGCTGATGTCGAGCGCGACCAGCTGTCGAAACATGTCACCGGCTGCGCCGGCTGCGCCGGCTACTTGCAGGAACTCGCAACTCTACTGCCGCTCACGGCCAAGACCGACGAGCCACCGCCAGCGTTCTGGATGGATTATAATCGCGAGCTGCGCCACAAACTCGACGACGCCGTCGAGAACAAATCGTGGTGGCGAGATTTCGCGTCCATCTTGAGGCCGCGCTACCTTGCGACTTTTGCCACCGCGGCTGTCCTAGTTTTAGCCCTGACCTTCACTCTCGGCAAAGGCATTTGGCCGGGCAACAATCAGATTGAGGACGACGAGATAGCGGAAGCGCTCCCGGTGGCGGAAAACTTGGACTTTTTTAACGCCATGGATATTCTCGATGATTTGGATTTGCTCGAGTTCATCGGTAACCAAAGCAACAACGCCGCCTAAGGAAGCGCGTGAATGAAGTACGCCAACGGCTTGACCTTGGCGCTGGTGCTCGCCGCCGCGCCACCAGCTGCGGCAGCGACCAAAGACCCAGAAATCCCCGACAAGGAAATGTTGCGCATGATGGAGTTACTTAAAGAAATGGAAATGATCAAGCAGATAGAAATGATGCAGGATCTGCATCACGTCAACCCGGTGGGCGACCAGGTGAAAACCGCCAAGCCCGCAAAATCTCTGCCGGCGAAGAAGGAGACACCGAAGTGAAGCTGTTGAGCCGAGCCATAGTCGGCATTGGCTTCGTCGCGGTGCTCTTCGCTGCACCAGTTTGGAGTCAGACCGCGCAGCGCGATTTACTCCTGGCGCAAAGCGATCAAGAAAACCGCGAACGCTGGGGGAAAATGTCTGAGGCCGAGAAGCAAGAGATGCGCGAGCGCTTTCAGCGTTGGAAGAATATGGACCCCAGGGAAAAGGCCGATCTCCGGAGCAAGTTTGATAACTGGCGCAAGTTGCCGTCGGAAGAGAAGGCGGCGGCGCGGCGAAATTTCGACCGCTGGCAGAAAATGGACCCGCAGGAACGCGAGCGGCTGCAAGAGCGCTGGCAAGAGTGGCGCAAGTTTTCGCCCGAGCGGCGCGCCGAGATCAAGCAAAAGCTGCGCGACATGGATCCAGCGGAACGTCAGGAACTGCGCCAAAAACTGCGAGAGCGGCGCGAGCGGCTGTCCCAGGAACGGAAAAATCCGTGGCGCGAAAAGGCTAAGGAACGTTTCGAAAAAATGCCACCCCACGAGCGTCAGGAGCTGCGCGAAAAAATCCGCGAACTGAAACAACATGGCACGTTCGAAGAGAAGCGCCGTTTTCGTGAGGAACTTCGAGAAAAGCTTCAACGCGGCCGGCAATAGGAGTCGCCAATGAGTGCGCCACTCAGCCAAGAGCAAAAGGTCAGCCATTTTTTGAATCGCACCAGCTTCGGTCCGACCCGTGAAGAAGTCGCGCGAATCAATCGAATGGGCATCCGCGCGTATCTGGACGAGCAGCTTCGCCCCGAAGCGATTGGCGATACTCTTGTCGAGGAAAAACTCGCCGGCCTAAAAACCATGCGTCTGAGCAGTCGCGAACTGACCGAACTTTACCCACCGCCGCGAGTCGCTCGACAGCAGGCCAATCAGCCGGCCATGATGGCGGGCGGGCCGATGCAAGCGCCGCGTATGATCATCTTCGAGCTCCAACAGGCGCGCCTGCTGCGGACAATTTACAGCAAGCGCCAGTTGTTTGAAGTCATGGTCGATTTCTGGAGCAATCATTTTAATGTTTTTTCCGCCAAGGGCGCCGACCGCTGGCTCTCCACCGCCTACGACCGCGACACCATCCGTCCCAACGCTTTGACCAAGTTCAAAGATATTTTGCTCGCCACGGCGAAGAGCCCGGCGATGCTTTTCTATCTCGATAACTGGATGAGCGCGAGCCCCGACTCTCCCGGCGCGCGCTTCGCCGGAGCCAACAACCGCCGCCGCGGTTTGAACGAAAACTACGCCCGCGAGCTGATGGAGTTACACACCGTCGGCGTCGACGGCGGCTATACCCAGAAAGACGTCATCGAAGTGGCGCGCTGTTTTACCGGCTGGACAATCCGCCAGCCGCGCGGCGAAGGCGGTTTTCATTTCGAACCGCGCATTCATGACAATGGTGAAAAGATGGTCATGGGTGCGCGCATTGCGCCCGGCGGCGGCATGGACGATGGTCTCCGGGTCATCGAACTTTTGGCGCAGCAGCCGGCGACAGCGCGATTTATCTCACTCAAACTTGCCCGCCGCTTTATCGCCGACGATCCGCCGCCGTCAATCGTAAATAAAGCAGCGCAAGCCTTTCGTCAAAGCGATGGCGATATTCCCACGGTGCTCCGAACGATCATCGACTCGCCGGAATTCTTCGCCCCTGAGAATTACCGAGTGAAAGTCAAAAAACCGCTGGAGTTTGTTGCCAGCGCATTGCGCGCCACCGGCGCCGAAACTCAAATGACCCATCAGTTGCTGCGCTACGTCGGCCGCATGGGCGAGCCGCTATTTTTGGCGCAGCCGCCCACCGGTCATCCCGACGGCGCAAGCTCATGGATCAGTCCGGACATGTTGCTGACACGAATGAATTTCGCCGTCGATCTGGCCGGCAATCGCCTTCCCGGCAGCCGAGTCGCGCCGGAACGGCTAAGAGACAAAGAAGCATTTCTACGTCTCGTGGCGCCGGACGGTCTATCGTCGGCGACCCGCGCGGCTCTCGCTGAAACTGAAGGCCAGCAGGCGCTCGCTCTCGCCATGGCGGCGCCGGAATTTCAACGGAGGTAGGCATGAATATTTCACGGCGAAATTTTCTTCAGTCTGGCGGTTTGGGCTTTCTCGCCCTCGGCCTGCCGCCGTCATTTCTATTGCGCGCTGCTCAAGCGCAGCAACGCGGCAAGAATAAAACCCTGGTCGTCGTGTTTCAGCGCGGTGCCATGGACGGGTTGAATGTTGTTATCCCGTTCAAAGACCCAGCCTATTATCGCTTGCGGCCATCGATCGCCGTGCGCGAGCCCGCCGCAGGCGATGACCGCGCCGACGATCGCGCCATTGATCTCGACGGTTTTTACGGATTGCATCCCGCGCTAGCGCCGCTGAAAATCATTTACGATAAAGGGCAACTTGCTTTTGTCCAAGCGAGCGGCTCACCGGACAACACCCGCTCCCATTTTGACGCCCAAGATTACATGGAAATCGGCACGCCGGGGATAAAGAGCACGGCAGATGGTTGGCTCAATCGCACTATGCTCGAAAAGAAATCGAGCGACACGCCTTTTCGCGCTGTCGCACTAACGGCGCAAATGCCGCGCATCTTGGCCGGCGCCGCGCCGGCCCTGACCTTGTCGTCGATTAATGAATTTCGGCTGCGCAACGAAGCATTGGGCGGTGCGCTGCAAATGCTTTACGCCAATAGTTCCGACCCGCTGTTTCGTTTCGGCAGTGAAAACCTCTTCGCCGCCATGACTGAACTGCGACGGGTCGAGGCCAAGATTCCCGCCTCGGCGGAACGTTATCCGGCAGGCCGTTTCGGCACCGGCCTGTCGCAGATCGCTAGATTGATCAAAGCTGACGTTGGTCTGGAAATCGCATTTACCGAAATCGAAGGTTGGGACACCCATGCCAACGAAGGCGGCGCCGTTGGCCAGCTGGCCAACCGGCTGCGAGACTTGGGCGAAGGGCTGGCGGCGTTTTATCGCGATCTGGGTGACCGCATGGACGACGTTGTGCTGCTGACCCTATCCGAGTTTGGCCGCACCGCGCGCGAGAACGGCAACCGCGGCACCGATCACGGCCACGCCAACGTTATGTTCGCCATGGGCGGCAAGGTGCGCGGCGGCAAAGTCTACGGCCGCTGGCCTGGACTCGCGCCGGAAGTTTTATACGAGGGACGTGATCTCGCTCTCACCACCGACTATCGCACGGTTTGCAGCGAAGTGATCACGCGCCATCTAGGGCAGAAGGAAATGACCAGAATCTTTCCTAACTTTCGCGCCGCCGCGCCGCTCGGGTTAATTGCGTAGGGAAAGAATCGTGAACCTAAGCTTGGCGGTGCGACAAATCGGATTGTTTTTAGTTCTTTGCGCCTTTGCGGTTAATTCTCCGGAGCCGAATTTTCTCGCTGCTTGATTATCTTCAGTTCGTAGCAAGCGCCGGCTCCGCCACCGCCCTATCGCGCTCTTGAATTCGATACTGCAAATCATACAGCCGCGCGTACAGGCCACGACGCGCCAACAGCTCATCGTGGCTGCCCTGTTCCCAAATCTCGCCTTTGTGAATGACAAGAATGCGGTCGGCGTGTTTGATCGTCGACAGCCGGTGCGCCACGATCAGCGCCGTGCGATTCTTGAGCAACTCCTGCAACGCTTCCTGAATCAATATTTCCGTCTGGGTGTCGACCGAACTGGTCGCCTCGTCAAGAATGAGAATCTTGGGGTCGAACGCCAGCGCCCGGGCAAAAGACAATAACTGGCGCTGTCCCTGCGACAAAGTCGCGCCGCGCTCCTGCACTTCTTCGTGGAAACCGTTCGGCAACTTTTCGATGAACGGCGCGATCTGTGCCCGCGCGGCTGCCTCGACCATGCGTTGTTGGCTGATGCGCGGATCGCCGAGGGTGATGTTGGTTGCGATATCGCCGGAAAAAAGAAACACATCTTGCAAAACCAATCCCATGTGGCGGCGCAGCTCTTGTTTGTTCCACGCCCGCACATCGATGCCATCGATCAGGATCGCGCCGGCTTCGACGTCGTAGAAACGGCAGAGCGCGGAGATGATCGACGTCTTGCCGCCGCCGGTGGCGCCCACCAGGGCGATCTTTTCGCCGGGCCGGACGCGAAAGGAAATGCCTTTGAGCACCGGCTCGCCCGGCCGGTAGGAAAGCCGGACGTTTTGGAATTCAACTTCGCCGACGAATTTTTCCACCCGCTTCGGTTCGGCCGGATTGGTAATCGTCTCCGACTGGTCGAGCAAGGCAAAGATGCGCTCCGAAGAAGCCATGGCGGCCTGCATGACGTTGTACTTCTCCGCCAGATCGCGAATCGGTTGATACATACGCTGAATATATTGGATGAACGCCACTAGCACACCGGCTTGGACGGTGCTGGCGAAAATCTGGTGGGCGCCGTGCCAGAGTAAAAGCCCGATGGAAATCGCGCTGAACACTTCGATCACCGGAAAAAACAGGGCGTTGTAACGGATGCTCCGCAGCAAAACATTCCGATAGCTCAAATTTACGTCCTGAAAACGGCGGTACATTTTTTGTTCTTGGCCAAATGCCTGGATCGTCGCCACGCCGGCGATGTTTTCCTGCAAGTCGGCGTTGAGCCGGCCGAGAATCATCCGGCTCTCGCGGTAAACTTCGCGGGCGCGCTGGCGGTAAAAACGGCTGATATAGAGAATCACCGGAAAGGCCGCCAGACAGACCAGCGCCAACTGCCAGTCGAGCCAAAACATCATGAACGCGATGCCAAAGACGATCGAGACGTCGCCCATTAAACCGACAACGCCCGTGCTGAACAATTCGTTGAGCGTCTCCACGTCGTTGATCGTGCGCGTCATCAGGCGGCCGACGGCATTGCGGTCGAAATAGGCTAAATCTTGTCTCTGCAAATGGGAAAAAATCTCCATACGCAAATCATGCATGGCACGCTGGCCGATATAAGACGTCGTGTAGGTCTGCACGAACAGGACGATAAAACCGAGAATGACAACCCCGAGGTAAGCCAAAGCCGTCCTGTCGAGGCCGTCAACATCCTGAGTGGCGATGTAACGGTCGATGGCGATCTTGGTAATATAGGGACCGATCAACTGCGTGCCGGTCTGAAGCAGCAAAAACGCGAACGCCACCGTCAACAGTTTCCAATAAGGACGCAGATAACGGAGCACCCGCAGCATGAGCCGAGCGTCATACGCCTTGCCGAGAATCTCATCTTCTTGATGGCCATCGCCGATCACGGCTCGACCTCCGCGTGCGCTGCGATTTCGACTTCCCGTTCCAAGCTTTGCCGGCGATAGAGCTCGTAATAGGCGCCGCGCTGCGCCAACAGCTCACCGTGCATGCCTTGCTCAATGATTGCGCCGTCGCGTAAGTAAACGATCATGTCGGCTTCACAAACCGTGGATATCCGGTGCGAAATCAACAATGTCGTCCGGCCGCGCATGAATTGTTTCAGCTCGCCAAGAATTTCTTCTTCGGTCTCGACATCGACGCTGGAAAAGGCGTCGTCAAGAATCAGGATCGGCGCATTTTTGATAAGCGCGCGCGCCAGCGCGGCGCGCTGCTTCTGTCCGCCCGACAAGCGCACGCCGCGCTCGCCGATGATCGTCTCGAATCCGCCGCTGAAAGATTCAATCGCCGGCAGCAAACGCGCGATGCGCGCCGCCTCTTCGACTTTGCCGACCTCACCGTTTTGCACGCCGAGCAGAAGATTCTCCCGCACCGAGCCGGAGAAGAGAAAAATATCCTGCGAGACGTAGCCAATCGTCGCTTCCAATCGGCTGAGCGGCAGCCGGCGAATATCGACGCCATCGATAAGAATCGCATTGTCGGCAGGTTCGTACAGCCGCAGCATTAGATTAACCAGCGTGCTCTTGCCGGAGCCGGTTTCGCCGACGATGCCGCAGACTTTGCCGGCGGGAATTTTAAGCGCGATGTTCTTGAGCACCGGCGCTTGCGCGGTATCGTAAGCAAAGGTCAGATTACGAAACTCGATGGCGCCGCTGAGCGCCGATGGCGCCAAGCTGCCGTCGGCGCTTACATATCGTTCTCCGATCGGCGTATCCAAAACTTCGGCGATGCGTGACAGCGCGGCGGTGCCGCGTTGATATTGATTGGCGGTATAACCGATCGCCATGAGCGGCCAAGTGAGCATCGCCAGATAGCCATTGAACGCAACGAACTCGCCCAGGGTCATCGAACCCGCCAAGACTTGCCGCCCGCCGAGCCAGAGCACGATAGTCGCCGCCACGCCGGCATGTACCTGCATGAGCGGCCAGAAAATCCCCCACAGCGTTGCCAGCCACATAGTTTTGCGCTGATATCCCGAGCTGATCGCGTCGAAACCGCGAATCTGATTTTCTTCCTGGGCGTAGGCTTGCACGACCCGGATGCCGGAAAAGTTTTCCAACACATAGGCGCTCAAAACGCTCACCTGCTCCTGGGTCGCGCGCGACCAGCGAAAGATATGTCGGCCAAAATAACGTACGACCACGGGAACCAGCGGCATCGCCAGCATCGACCAAAGCGTGAGCCAAGGATCGATCGTGATCATCAACATCAAGCTGAAGAAAATCACCACCACCGCGTCGACGATCGCCAGCGAGCCAAAACCCATCAGCTCACGCACGGCGTGGATATCGTTGGTCAAGCGCGACATCAGATCGCCGATCTTGTGGTGTTGGAAATAACTCAGCGGCAGTTTTTGTAAATGCGCGAAAACCCGGTCGCGCAAATCCGCCTCGCAGCGGCGGGAGAAGCCATTAATATTGATGCGCCAGCAATAGCGAAAAAAACCTTGCAGCGCGGCGGCACCGAGGATCAACAGCGGATAAGTAATCAGGGATTCGTTACGTTCTTTAGCGTGCAGCGCGGTATCGATGCCGCCTTTGATGAGCCAAGGCAGCGTGATGCCCGCAAGATCGGTGGCGACCAGCGACAAAATACCGAGGATAATTAATCGCCGGTAACGGTCGACCAAAAACTTGACGCGGTCGTAATAGCGAAGAATCGCCCTATCCTTTGGGTTGTCGGTCAGATCGAGAACTGGACAAACTTAAGTCTTCGACACGCCGTGGTCGCGATAAACACTGGTCCACTCCCCGGCCATGAGCTTCTCCATCACTGTGGGCAATGCACTGAACGCGACGCGAATCTGTTGCATCGTGTCGCGATCGCGAATGGTGACCTTATCGTCGGCCGCCGCGTTGTCATCGCCGACGGTCTGAACATCCACCGTGGCGCAAAACGGCGTGCCGACTTCATCTTGCCGGCGGTAAAGCCGGCCGATGGACGCCGTGTCGTCGTAAACGGAATGCCAACGCTTGCGCAAATCAGCGCAGAGCTTGTGCGCGGTCTCGACGATGCGGGAATTTTTCTTGAGCAGCGGCAGCACGGCGATCTTGATCGGCGCCAGCTCAGGATGAAGATTCAAGACCACGCGCTTCTCGCCCTTCACTTCTTCCTCGCGATACGCGTCGACGAGAAATGCCAGCGTGCCGCGGTCGGCGCCGGCCGAAGGTTCGATGACGTAGGGGATTATTTTCTGTTTGGTCTCCTCGTCGAAATAGTCGAGCGCCTTGCCACTGAACTCGGCGTGCTGTTTCAGATCGAAATCGGTGCGATTGGCGACGCCTTCTAATTCGCTCCAGCCCATTGGGAACAGATACTCAATATCCGCCGTACGCTTAGCATAGTGCGCCAGTTCGTCTTTTTCATGCTCACGGAGGCGGAGATTTTCCTTGCGGATGCCGTATTTCGGATACCAGGCGAAGCGTTCGTCGAGCCAGCGCTGATGCCACGCTTCATCCGTGCCCGGCATGACGAAAAACTCGATTTCCATCTGCTCGAACTCGCGGGTGCGAAAAGTGAAGTTGCCCGGCGTGATTTCGTTGCGAAAAGATTTACCGATCTGGGCGATACCGAATGGCAGTTTCAGGCGCATCGACTGCAGCACGTTATCGAAGTTGACGAAGATGCCCTGGGCAGTTTCCGGGCGTAAATAGGCCACCGCCGCGTCTTCTTCCACCGGCCCCATGAACGTCTTGAACATCAAGTTGAATTGGCGCGGCTCGGTGAGCTCGCCCTTGCCGCAGGCCGGACAAAGCGTTCGCGTCTTGCCGCAATGCTTGCACGCTTCGCCGCCGGGAATATTGAATTTATTGCCCTTGGTCGCTTCGCAGAAATGCAGCCAAATATCCTCATCGATTTTGTCGGAACGAAAGCGCTTCTTGCAAGCGCGGCAATCAACCATCGGATCGGTGAAATGGTCCAGATGGCCGCTCGCCTGCCAAACCCGCGGATGCATCAGAATCGACGAGTCGAGCCCGACCATATCGGCGCGGTTCTGCACCGAGTCGCGCCACCAAGCGCGCTTGACGTTGTTCTTAAGCTCGACGCCAAGCGGCCCGTAGTCCCAGCAGGAACCCGTCCCGCCATAAATCTCACTCGACTGAAAAATAAACCCGCGCCGCTTACACAGCGACACAATCTTGTCCATCTCAACCATCAATAGATCCAATCTGGAAGGGAATTCCCACAATGTAATGGATGGAGGGAAGAGAGTCAAAACACCGCTGGCCGCGATGGTTTATTCGTAATGACGCGAGAAACCGAGCCAAATCATCTCACCCGTTCGTAGATGTCGTACCTCGAGAATTTCTTCACCAAACGAAAGGCTCTGGTATTCAAATACGGGTCGTAAAGACCCATGTATTTGCTTTGATGGCCGACGACCAGATAGTCGGGATTCGCTGCTAGCGGATCGTAGTCGATCTTTAGGCGGTAGTCGAAGGTCAAGCGGCGAATCAGTTCGACATGCACCTGATCGGGCGGATAGTGATAGCGGCGATCCAGCAGAAACAAGAGCTCGCTCTCGAAGGTTTCAATCAACGCATTGGGAGGCGTGACGGTGTTTAGAAACCGAATGGTATCATGAATCGAATTATCTGACGCAAGCACAAAGGCTCCGTAAAAACCGCCCAAACTTTGTCCAAGCGACAACGCGATCAGGACGGTCGCAGCAAATGCAGAGAGTTTGTGCCAATGGAATTGTAACTTTTGGAGAACACTTACCGATTGCTCGCGCATATACTCGACATCGAAATGATTGGTCCATTCGTCGAGCATGACAGCAACAAAGACAGCACTCAAAAATACTGGAGGAAACATGTATCGGGCGTAGCCGATCGACAAGAAGACAAACCACCCAAACCAACTCCCAGCTAAAACCAGGAAAGAGAAACGAACCAGGTCAAGATGGCTTTGTAGTTTGCTCTCGCTCCTTAGAAAGCTCCTCAGGCCCCAGCACAGCCCCAGCAGTGTCGGCATACCAAATTGGAATGTTTCGATGAGAGTGGTCACCCGCGTCTCTTTGACTAGTACCAGAGCGACGATTTCCGCCAACCCTGATACCGGCGGCGATGGCGCAAAAAGAGCGAACAGATATTGCAAACACTGGTAGAGCGCCAGCGTGCCAACGAAAGCCGCGCCAAACAGCCGCGCGCTGCGCCACTGTTGGCGAACCAACGTACATAATAGCGGTAACGCCAAAGCTAACACCCAAAACGGAAAGGATTGAGCTTTTGCCACGAGGGCAACCGACCAAAAACAAATCGATGCGGGTATGAATACAAACGCGCGCTTTTCGGCCGCAAGGAAGCAGAGATAGCCCGCAAGCAAGAAAAACAGCATCGGAATTTCGGCCAATACCTGCCGGCCAACGATCAGCGGATTCATGTCGCCGCGCCCGCTCATCACGATTACGACAATCAGCGTCGCCAGGGCGATCGAGCGATTATAGAAACTGCGGGTGAGCTCGTACATAAGCACGAGAGTAGCCAAGGTAAAAACGACTGCGACAAGCCGCGCCTGATAGATGCCGACGCCGAAAAGATGAAAAGCGAGAGCGATGCTGGCTGTAACAGGGAAACTTGCCTCCAAGCCGCGAGGCGCCGGCTGCCCGTCTAGCAATCGGCCGTAATGCCCCAATTCCACCCAATTCCGAGCCACGGACAATGTCCAACCCTCATCCCACCATACCGGCGGAGCCGCATCGAGACGTACCAACAACGCAAGTACTAGAGTACAGCCCATTGCAAAAAGAACTTGATGGCTAAGAATAGGTCGCATGTTTAATTTGAAGCTCGTGTTACAAATCCGGCATTCTACTGGATTATCTCCGCAACGTCATCCAGACAGGTTTGCAGCCTCTGCACATGGTCATAGCTCTCTAGCGACTAAGGCAGCGCGGCCCGACAGCCATAAGCTCGAAAATATCTCCTTAGAAGAAGACAGTTTCTACCCGCTCTTCACGTACGAAAGTTGACTACTTTTGACGTGTTGACGGACCGGGCCTCTCTGTACTAGATCAGTCGTCCAACCGGTTAAGCGCCGCGGAGGCTGCTTGCTCGGGAAGCCGAGGGCTAATGATTTGGATTTGCCACATACCTTTGCTCCTTCTTTCATTTGCCGTACTGGGTCATTTGACCTCGCAGAAGCAAACTGAGGGAATCGCCGTCATGGAGACCGCGCCAACCTCGACGATCCAGGTCGCCTTTCAAACCATCGCTAAAGGCAATCGCAGCGGCGTGCGCGAGTTTTTGCAGCAAGTCACGCGCAATCAAACTGAATGGGCAACACTTTGGCAGCGGCATATTGCCACGGAGACGAATCCATCAGCGCCCCCCGTAGTCGACTTCAACAAAGAATTTGTCATTGCGATCTTCCTCGGCGAGAAACCGACCGGCGGATACGCCGTGGAGATGACGTTCATAGAACGAAAAGATCGAGACCTTGTAGTTTCGTACAAGGAGTTCCAACCAGCGCCGGGCGCCATGACCACACAAGCATTGACGCAACCCTTTCACATGGTCCGTGTCGCAAAAAATGGCGAACCTAACGTTATGTTCAGGAGGGAGTCATGATTACGCAGCTTGGTTTAACGCTGGTGTTTTTGGTCGCTTTTTTTGGCTGGGACACTCGATCGGGATTCCTGTACGCCGCCCAAGCTGACAGCAAGGTGATCGCGCATGTCTCGGACGAGATCATCGTTAGGTTTCGCGATGGCGTCGACGAAGCGCGTAGAGATCTCGCCCGCTTCCGAGTTTTGGGCAATCGTAAGAAACTTTTTAGAATCGTTCCCGGACTCGAAGTCGTCAAGCTGCCACACAATGTTACGGTAGAAGAAGCCATCGATCTCTACCATCAAGACCCCGATGTCTTGTACGCTGAACCTAACCATATCTTGCACTTGACGGCCAATGCCAAAATTACTGCGACTCCCAACGATCCAAGTTATGGCAGTCTCTGGGGCTTGACCAAGATCAGCGCCCCAAGCGCGTGGAATATTACCACCGGGAGCGGTCAAGTTGTGGTCGCCGTCATCGACACCGGGATCGATTACAATCACCCGGATCTGGCAGCGAACATGTTCCGCAATACGGCCGACTGCAATAACGACGGCATAGACGACGACGGCAATGGCTACATCGACGACTGCTTCGGCATCGACGTGGCCAATGGCGACTCTGACCCGATGGACGACCACTACCACGGCACCCATGTCGCCGGCACCATCGGTGCAGTGGGCAACAACGGCACCGGCGTCGTCGGGGTCAACTGGAACGTAAAGTTATTGGCGTGCAAATTTTTTGACGCCAATGGTTCGGCTACGACGGACGGCGCCATCGAGTGTCTAGAATATATTAAAGATCTCAAGGCACGCGGCGTAAACATTGTCGCTAGCAACAACAGCTGGGGCGGCGATGAGAATTCACAGGCGTTGTACGACGCCATTAACGAGCAACGCCAGGCCGGTATACTTTTCATCTCTGGGGCGGGCAATGGAAATTTGTTTGGCATCGGACAGAATAACGACACGACTCCGTTCTACCCCTGCAATTATTTCCTCGCGAATATCGTCTGCGTCGCCGCAACCACAAGCAACGATGCCAAAGCCGGCTTTTCCAACTACGGACGCCGCACAGTCCATGTCGGCGCCCCTGGACAAGGCATACTCAGCACCGTGCCCGGAGGAGATTATGCGTCTCTCGACGGCACTTCGATGGCAACCCCTCATGTCACCGGCCTCGCTGCATTGCTCAAAGCGCAAGATCTCAATAGGGATTGGCGCGTCATCAAAAACCTCATACTGAGCGGCGGAAATACCGTCAGCTCAATGGCGAATACGATCACCGGAAAACGTATCAATGCCAACGGTGCCATGACCTGTTCGAACTCCGCGATTCAAACACGCCTGCAACCGGTCGCCAGTACGATCAGCGCATCGCCCGGAGTTCCGGTGGTGCTCGCGTCGTTGAATATCAATTGTGCCAATCCCAACGGCAACGTAAGTGTCTCGGTGAGTGGAGGTGGAACGGTAACACTGGCTGATGACGGAGCCGGCTCGGACCAAGCTGCAGGCGATGGGATTTACTCAGGCTCAATGGACACCAACGGCTGCCGGAACTTATACGTTGACATTCCCCGGCAACGATCGGGTGACTGTAAACGTTGCGAACCCGACAATCAGCGTTACGCCAAGCTCGATCAACTTTGGTGGTGTCGCCGTGGGTGGCTTCATCGACAAGAATTTTACAGTCAGAAATACCGGCGGGGGAATACTTGAGGGAAGCGCGACAACCAACGCGCCCTATTCGATCGTGTCGGGGGGCACGTACAGTCTCAGTGGCGGCCAGAGTCAGAATGTCACAGTGCGTTTTGCGCCGACATCTTTAGGAACATTCGCCGGTAACGTAATTTTCACGGGCGGGGCTGGAGCTTCAGCCACCGTGACCGGCGCTGGGGCCGAAGTCAGCTCGATTACACCGAATCCGATCGACCTAGCTTCTCCACCCGCTACTTTCACCATTGCCGGTAATGGCTTTGCCAATCTCGGCTTCGGCTTGCCCGTCGTTAACTTCGCGCGCAACGGTCTGGCTATCGCTCAAGCTCGCGCCACATCCACTACCGGAACCACTCTCACCGTCCCCTTTCCCACTAACGCCACCAGCATCGGTGGCCCGCGCCCAGGACTAAGCGCTGGACCGGTAACTGTCGAGGTTTACAACCAGTCTGGATCCAGTAGTTTCAGCCTCATCGGCACCACACCGCTCACCGTAAACGATACGCGCGCTGCGCCCAGTGTCAGCTCAATTACACCGAACCCGATCGACCTAGCTTCTCCACCCGCTACTTTCACCATCAACGGAGGTGGTTTTACGAATCAAGGCTTTGGTCTGCCCGTCGTTAACTTCGCGCGCAACGGTCTGGCTATCGCTCAAGCTCGCGCCACCTCCACTACCGGAACCACTCTCACCGTCCCCTTTCCCACTAACGCCACCAGCATCGGTGGCCCGCGCCCAGGACTAAGCGCTGGACCGGTAACCGTCGAAGTCTACAACCAGACTGATCGAATAGTTTCAGTCTCATCGGTACCACACCGCTCACCGTTAACGATACGCGCACTGCGCCTAGTGTCAGCTCAATTACGCCCAATCCCATCGACCTAGCTTCACCACCCGCCGCTTTCACCATCAACGGAGGTGGTTTTACCAATCAAGGCTTTGGTCTGCCCGTTGTTAACTTCGCGCGCAACGGTCTGGCTATCGCTCAAGCTCGCGCCACCTCCACTACCGGAACCACTCTCACCGTCCCCTTTCCCACTAACGCCACCAGCATCGGTGGCCCGCGCCCAGGACTAAGCGCTGGACCGGTAACCGTCGAAGTCTACAACCAGACTGGATCGAATAGTTTCAGTCTCATCGGTACCACACCGCTCACCGTTAACGATATGAGCGCTGCGCCTAGTGTCAGCTCAATTACGCCGAATCCCATCGATCTAGCTTCACCACCTGCCGCTTTCACCATCAACGGAGGCGGTTTCACCAATCAAGGCTTCGGTCTGCCCGTTGTTAACTTCGTTCGTAACGGCTTGGCGATTGCCCAGGCTCGCGCCACCTCCAGTACCGGAACCAGTCTCACCGTTCCCTTTCCCACTGACGCCACTAGCATCGGTGGCCCGCGCCCGGACTAAGCGCTGGACCGGTAACCGTCGAAGTCTACAACCAGACTGGATCGAATAGTTTCAGTCTCATCGGTACCACACCGCTCACCGTTAACGATACGCGAGGGACAAATTAGATTAGACGAGACTCGAATAGTCGAGATGATGGCATACTCGAAATATTAACCTCACGCCTGATCAAATTGCATGAGCCCTTAGGAAAAGATTGTTCGCGTTGATTTTAGGCCGAGTGCTAACCTTTTTCACTCGTATCCGATGCAGAGGGCTGAGACTGAACCCACTACCCACACGACACAAATAGATTGATAACACGGGGATAGGCTACAACGGCTTTCTACCGACGATGACGTAGGCACCACACGTCAATTCGTCCCTTCTGTAGGTCGAGAGTTCGGCCTCTAAGGCAGGAGTTAAAAGTTCCTCACCCTCTCGCATTGCACAATAATGTTTCAGGAGGTCAAAATGCTTCCCAAACTCTTTGAGATATTGGTCCTGGCGCCATTCGTTTAGAGGTACATCCAAAGGCAACCGACGCTTCCTTAAATGATCCCATGGTTCGACACCCTTCGGCACATGGCGCAACGGAACCTCGGCAACTCTAATATTGTGCCCACCCGATGGTGAAGTGAAAAGGTGAATCCGAGCATATACGACACCGCCCGGTTTCAAAACGCGCAGAACTTCTGACACGACCTCAGGTACTTGAAGGAAATGCTCAAAGGCCGCGACGGAAGTAACCAGGTCGAATGACGCGGTCGGAAACGGAAGATGTGTAACGTCGCCACAAATAAGTCGCTCCATTCGTTCAATGGGTGACAAACCTAATTTCCATCGCATGGTTGACCGAGCGATTTTATAAGCCGCACCAAGCCAATTTGCAGTTGGTCGGTTCACTAGGTCAACACCGAAGATATTGTGCCCTTCCGCCGCCAGAATCGTATATTGGGGACGCAGGGCGCCGTTGCCAAGATCGAGAATTTTTAGTTCACGGTGACTGCCTAAGTACGCCGAAACATCCCCTTTCCGTTCTTCAGAAATCTGAATTTCTCCTTGAATACGTGACCCGATAACAATTTGCCAACCATAACGGAGATATTCAGTGCAGGTAATACTCATTGTTTTTCAGAATCGACGCACTAATTACCGTCGACACACAGCCAAAAATGTTGGAGCGCTCTCCAAACTTGATGTTTGGAATTGGCATTCATCCAAGCGCAATGGTGGACGTATAATTACGCTTGCCAACGTTTGAATCAGATGTGGGAGAGCGTACTTGAATCGAATCGGGATTCGATCAATGATCTTGTTACGTGAACTTTTGGTATTTAAGCGCTCATGCTGTCCGAATAGTTCAACCGATGCAAAGTTGCTTTTAAGCAAACTGTCAAACTCACTTGCTGTATATTCGCGGTGGTGAAAACGATTTAATGGCTTCTGACGATCGCCTGATGACACGAGGCGGTTCGGTGTCGACACTGCGACTAAAGCGTCAGGACGAGCTACTCGTCGCAACTCATCGAGAAACAATTGGTCGTTTTCAGCATGCTCGATAACCTCAAAGGCTAAAATGGTGTCGAAAGAACAATCGGCAACCGGCAACGAATCTCCCTGGGCACAGGCAATGAAAACGCTCGGAAATCGACGCCGGGCTTCGGACAGAAACGTCAGCGAGATATCGATACCCAACTGTTTAGTGCATCTTGGCGCCAAAACTTCAAACCCATAACCGCGACCACACCCTACGTCCAACAAGCTGCCCTGAACTTGTGGCGCAACGAATTCGTATCGCGCGCGGCTTTGTACGAGAATGTCACGGTGTCCGAAAAATCCGCGGTCGGGCGCTTCCCAACGATCATCGTTCAGAAAGCCCGAACGCAATTTCTTTATCGGTGGGAAATGTTTCGACATAGCCACCACCCAAAACCTCCTCCCAATAGGACGAGTAGAGTATAAAAACAATGTGTCACTAATATAACTGGTGTCGTAATCTCAGGTTGAAAATTGAGCTGGTGTAGCAACACAACTTGGATCAGATCGATGGTTCCCCAACCGCCGGGAGGATGTAATGGTAATACCGCAACCAAAAGACTTGCTGCATTTAGAATCGCAACTTCCAGGAGCGGAATAGTAAGGCCAAAGGCTCTAAGCGCAAATGCCGACTGAAGCGTAGTCATGGCAAACACACCGGCCGAAAATAGGACAATAGAACCAACAGTTGTGGGATTGGAAAGAGATTTAAATGCAACGCTAATTGCAATGACAAATTTGAGTGTTGGGACTCGTCGGAATACAAGTTTAGCGGCATAAAACAGCGAACCTAGGATAACAACGATCACAAATAGAGTCACCCATGAAACATAGATACGAATCTTAGGCCCGCTTGTCGCGGCAGCGACTACGATAATAAATGCGAAGTCGATCAAACGAATCATCAAAATGTTAGATACACTTTTTGTCAGTGGAACATCTTGGTTTCGTCGCAACAATAATGGCAGGCTGATTTCGCCGATTCTCCAAGGTAAGATCGTTAGAAGTGCGTTCTGGGACAGAAGCAATCCAAACAGATATTTGTTTGAAACGTTCGAGGATAAACAAATTCGGAATTGCATCGTTTTGAGCCCGATGGAGATCACGAAGAACACAACAGCTAGTGCAAGATCCAAAGGAGATGCCTTTCCTACGGCTGTCCAAAGACGTTCGGAATCAACATCGACCCAGCGGACTATCCACCATAGAAGGATAATCCCAAATCCAAGTTGAACTATCCATCGCAGTATCGTCAATGTGGGAATTGTACGCACCGCATTTTCTTCGATCCGGTCGATTGCGTCACCTTGCATAGCGAAAGGCCAATTTTTTGCTGTTTGAATTTGATCTTTCCACTAATAGCACTGCTTCCCAGGCTGCAACCATGGAATCGACTGAGAAATCTTCGCGTACGCGCTCACGCGCCAGGGCTCCGCGGAGGTGCGCCTCAGCAGGGTCACTCAGTGCTTCGTTTATGGCATTAGCTAATTCTGTCGGGCTCTCTGACGGTACTAGCCATCCATGCTTCCCATCTGCAATTAACTCACGGTTGCCGTCGACTGCTGTCGCGACGATGGGACAAGCTGCTGCCATGGCTTCCAACAACGCGTTAGGCATCCCTTCGAAGCGGGCCGGATGAACGTATAGGTCCAACGCGCCTAGCAGAGTCGAAAGATCTCTACGATATCCCGCAAAATGTACTTGTGACTCTAGGCCCAGTTTGACGCTAAGTGCGCGTAATCGAGCTTCATCCCCGCCGTTTCCAAAAATCACAAGTTTCAATTCTGGTTTACTCAAAACTGAAAGCGCGAGTAGCAATATATCTATGCCTTTTTGTTCTGTCAGACGGCCCACAGTACCAAGCATGCACTCATAACTCTGCAAACCCATTTCTTTACGGAGTAGTTCTCGACGAACCGGTGTGGTGTATTTGTCGACCTCCACCCCGTTAGGAATCAAGAAAATACGATCGGGTTGGACTCCTTCTATTTTGATTGCAAACTCCCTCGAGTGCGGACTGTTGATAACGACGGCGTCCGCCGCATCCATGGTGACCCGAACCAGCCAACGTTGTAACCATGAATAATGCACGTTTCGAGCACGGAGCGACGAGATAATTCGGGAACACCTACCCACCGTGCTAGAACACGGCCAATGACATCAGCCGCAAAAAGCATTGTAACTACTACGTCGAATTTCTCGCGTTTCAACCATGTCCTGGTCGACAACAAACCGTATCCAATTGCCAATGCCCATTTGCCCACTATCCGAACCTCAACCGGTATATTTCGCAGTTCGTCGATAATTACGCTGTCGTATGAGTTGTTAAGACATAACACTTTCTGACTATGACCTCGTTTAGCGAGACCGTGAACCAACTGAGTCAATGCACGCTGGGTTCCGTCACCCCGCAAGTTGTCAATGAAGTACGCAATCTTCATGGCATGAGTTTACGGAAGACAAATTCATTGCATCCCGTTGGCACTTGAGCTGGGATATAACGCTGCAGCGAAAATCCGCGGTCGCGGATGGATCGTTCTATGTCCGTGGGTGCTGCATACTCGTAAGGATAACCACCGACCCAATCAATCACATCGAACCAGAAGTCCATGCCGCGTTCTTTCTTCAAAGGATTGGTTCGAGTAACCAGAAATTTCGCAACGTAAATAATTCCCGCGAATATTAGGATCATGAACCGCTGGACGAATCCGGGCATCTGATTGTAAATCCATTTAATGGCTTTCCACACTGGTGATGTGATGTGCTTATTGTAGATCGCCAAAATCAATATTCCTTTGGGCGCAACGCATCTCGAAACGTTTCGAATGGCGTTCCACATCGATCCGGTGTGATGCAACGACCCCCAAGCGTAAACGAGATCAAATGTTCCGAAAGGCTTGAGTTGTTCGGGTTCCAAAGCCGAGGCGACATGAAACTCTAAATCGGCGCACCCGGTGCCAAAAGGTCACGGTTGGTCTTGAGAAATTTCGATACAAACTGGGTTAACGTCGATACCAACGACTTTCGCCGCACCGAGCCGGTGTGCTGCAATCGAGAAAAGTCCGCTACCACAGCCCACGTCGAGAAAACTCTTTCCCTCTAAACTTTTCTGCTCTAATAAAGATTGCAATGATTCGCAGGCCAGCTCCAAACGTTGGCGATCAACGCGACGCTTTGAAAACTCTTCCCAGTTGGCGCCAAAGTCAAAAATACTAAACATTATTGTCTGAGGTATTTCTCCGACCAAACTGAAAGGATCAGCAACGCCCAGAGCTTTTTCCCGTGATTAAATTTGCCGCTATCGTGCTCGTTCAGCAGACGCTGCACCTCGGCTTGCCGGAACCAATCCGTAAGAGACCCGCCGTCGAGCAGACGCTCTCTCACCCAATCACGAAGTTCGTTCCTCACCCACAGTCCCACCGGCACGCCGAAGCCTTGTTTACCGCGTGCGCAAATGGCCGGCGGGAGCATTTCACCAAACGCCGCCTTGAGCAGCCACTTTCCCGCCATGCGGCGAATCTTGAGACGGTCCGGCAAGCGCGCTGTCCACTCGATCCAGTCCACGTCGAGAAAGGGTGAACGTGCTTCCAAGGAGTGGGCCATGGTCATTCGGTCAGTCTTAGGCAGCAAGTCGCCAGACAGGTAGGTCACATGATCGGCGTAGAGCGTACGATCGAGCAGTGTCGATGCATGGGCTTCGTCAAATGCACCGGCAATCCAATCGGCGGTATCGGTCCGGGAAAATTTTTCACGCCAACAATCGGTGTATAGCGAAAGTTTCTCCTCATGCGAAAAATACGATCCCCATCGCACTAATGAAGCTTTGGGCGTGGTCGCCGAAAACTGGCCGAGCCTTTTTAGCCCGGTAATAGGATTACGGTCTTCTGGTATCCACGTCGGTTCCGGCACGAGGCGCATCAGCGCCGGGACGGCGCTTTGCGTCAGCCAGTCTGGCAACGCAGCATAGGGCCGAAGCAGGCCATCGATGGCGTAGCGACGATAGCCGGCCAAGGTTTCATCGCCGCCGTCGCCGCACAATGCAACCGTCACCGACTGGCGCGCCTGTCTAGAAAGTTCTAAAAGCGGCAACGCCGCCGGATCGGCTAGGGGTTCGTCGCAGGCGGTGACCGACTCATCGATGCACCGGACCAAGTCTTTAGCCCTAAAAACGAACTCATGATGATCGGTATGATAGCGGTCTGCGATTTGACGCGCGTAAAAAGTTTCGGAATAGCGTTCTTCTTCGAAGCCGATAGAAAATGTCTTCACCGGCTTGCTGCTCCGCTCTGCCATGAGCGCAACGATAATAGAGGAGTCAATGCCACCGCTCAGAAACGCTCCGAGCGGCACCTCCGAGATCAGCCGTCGCTTGACTGCCGCAGCTAAGAGTTCGCGCGCGTGTTCAACGGCTTCTTCATCTTCGATTTTCCATTTCGGCTCGAACTCGAGTTGCCACCAGCGCGACAATTGCGGCTCGCCACCACGCTCGACGACGAGTTTATGCGCTGCCGGAATCCGTTGCATGCCCTCGAAGATCGTCAGCGGATCCGGCACGTATTGAAGGGTAAGGTAGTGATGCAAGGCGAGCGCGTTGACGCGCCGTTCCACCCACGGCGCCGCCAGAATGGCCTTCGCCTCGGAGCCCCATAGCAGTCCATTTTTTGACCAGTGCCAGTAAAGCGGTTTCTTACCCATACGATCGCGCGCCAGAAGCAGCCGCCGCTGCCGGCTCGTCCCACAGCGCGATAGCGAACATACCGTTGAAACGATGCAAAGTTTCATCGCCCCACTGCTCGTAGCCGTGCACAATCACTTCGGTATCGCTTTGGGTTCTAAAGCGGTGGCCGAGACCTTCCAACTCAGTGCGCAATTCACGGAAATTGTAAATTTCGCCGTTAAAAACTACGACGATGGCACCGTCTTCGTTGCGGATAGGCTGTTGACCGCCTGATACGTCGATGATGGCGAGACGAGAAATGGCAAGTCCGACTGGCCCTTTAAGGTAATAACCTTCGCTGTCTGGCCCACGGTGCCGGATGGTAGCGTTAAGCCGGCGCAGCAGCTCGCCGTCCGCTCCCTGCGCCGGGTCCGAAACAAGTTGGCCGCAAATACCGCACATTAGCTATGCCTTATGCTTCGCCTCAGCGTTGAGACTAGCGCCGGCGAAGGGAACGACGGCTGTCAATTGCTGGAATAAATCAATGTAGCGAAGTGCCGCTCGGTCCCAGGAGAAATCGCTGGCGCGACGACGCGATGCCTGCCCCATGCTTCTGACGAGCGAGCGGTCCTTCGCGAGACGACGCAGATGAGTGGTCAGGCCGTCAACATCGGCCCAATCGAAAATGAATCCGTTGACTTGAGACTCAACCAGTTCCCGCGTACCTCCAGTGGGTGTAACCACCACTGGAAGCCCAGAGGCCATCGCTTCGAGTAATGCGACGCTCATACCTTCGTTATAAGATGGCAGGACGAACACATGGGCAGCGGCGTAATACTCAGCAATCTTTTCACGCGGCACGTAACCCCGAAAATGAACCCGCTCCTTTAATCCGAGCCGCGCAACGTGCGCTTCGTTTTCGGACCGAGCATCACCGGTTCCAACAAGGTCCAGTTGAACATCGATCGTTTCATCAACAAGCCGCTTTACAGCGTCGATCAAATGGCGTTGCCCTTTTCTCTCGATCAACCGGCCCACGCAGAGGATACGCAGCGGCCCAGCTTCAGGCATCGTTTGGTTCGGTTTGAACGCAACGATATCGACGCCATTCGGAATCAACAGACAACTTAAGTGCGGGTCCACTGCATGAATCAGCTCAATTTCGCGATCCGATTTCGCCACGACACTCTCCGCGCCACGCCAGATGCGTCGCATCAAGGGTGATATGAGCCAATGGATGGCCTGGTAACGGCGCTCGAATCCGGGAATATCGGGGCCACATACACGCACGACGTAGCGAAGTCCACCGATACGCCGCAGCGCCAGCGCGATAGCGCCGGCGGGCACCGCGCTCCAAGCAAAACAAATGTCGTAAGATCGTTGTCGGTGCAGCTTTAGTGCGAGCCGAAGACCGCGAAAAAAATATTCGCTCAGTTCCTGATTTGACGAATGGTGGATATTTTTATTACGAACCGGCACTTTGTAGAGTTTGATTTTACTTGCAAACGGCTCTTCCTCAGGCCGTCTTCCTAAGGCTGATGTGATCAGGTCGACTTCCAATCCGGGGACCCGGGCAAAATGTTCGAGCATCGCGAGAGTCACGGTTCCCGTTCCTCCCCCCAAGGGCGGAAACTCGTTGTTGAGCATTAGCAACCGCATTATCGAAGTCCGGGCGCACGGCGTAAAACGTACATCGGCCGCCGTTTCGCTTCCTCGAAAATACGACCGACGTATTCGCCGATTACGCCCAAGGTAATCAGTTGGATCCCGGCAAGAAAAAAAATTGAGGTTATAAGACTCGCAAACCCCGGCGGGCTAAGTCCGTAGACCAGTTTTTTTACGAAAAAGAAAATCGCCATCACCATCGAGAGGAAAGATACGCTCAATCCAAGGACGGTAATAATTCGCAGCGGCACGTAGCTAAATGAAATTAGACCGTCTAAGGCCAGGAGCATCAATCTTCCCATCGAGTACTTAGTCGTGCCTGCGTGACGAGTGTGCCGCTCGAACAGCAAACCGATCTGATTTAGCCCGACCCAGCTCCGGATACCGCGAATAAATCGACTTCGTTCGGGCATAGTCTTCAACAGATCGACAATGCGTCGGTCCATTACACAGAAGTCACCCGCATCGAGTGGTATGTCGACATTCGCGACTCGTCGAAGCAGACGGTAAAAGAGAGTGTAACAGGTCCGCTTGAACCAAGACTCTTTGCGTTTCTCTCGGATCGCATAGACGACTTCATACCCTTCTCGCCACTTCGCAATAAAATCAGGTAAAACTTCTGGAGGATCCTGAAGGTCTGCGTCCATGACAGCGATGACTTTGCCACGCGCAAAATCGAGTCCTGCGGTGATCGCCACTTGATGGCCGAAATTGCGCGCGAGCTCGATTACAACTATACGCTTGTCCGACGCTTCAAGGTCTTTCAGTATCTGCACGCTCTTGTCACGGCTGCCATCATCAACAACGACAACCTCGAAATCGGATTGCACACCGTCAAGAACTCTGACGAGCCGAGAATATAATTCTGGGAGATTCTCTTCTTCGTTGTAAATCGGAATAATAACGGATAGCTCCGGCAGTGCAGCGCCTTCCGTTATTACGCCAAAGCGGGAACTGTCGGGCCCGCTGTTCTGGTACTCGAGAATTTCCGCAGATCCTTCCCCAACTTGCCGCGCAAGAGCCTGGCAAAATCGGAGAGCGGCCTCGGCATCTTCAGTTGGGATATGACCAACTTGATGGAGGCCTTTGGCGAGCGACTCGCTAATTCGTGGCGAAAATTTGCTCACTCTTACCCTGAGTAAAAAATCCCTTATAAATTGGCATATTAAACGATCGGGCAGTTTACCGCCACTACAAAATTCTATCTCGCTGCACATGAGTGATCGTGCCAGATGCAAGTTTGTTCGATAGGCGGTGAGGCACAAGCAGCGTATGCGGCGGGTTGCAAAGCACAGTTCAAAGATTAGAAGAAGGATTTACTACTTTCCGGACTTAGAACCGGCTACAACCCCAACACATCCCGCATCCCATACAGCCCCGGCTTCTTCCTCGCCAGCCACTGGGCAGCACGGATGGCGCCGTGGGCGAAGGTGTCGCGGCTGTGGGCGCGGTGGATGAATTCGAGGCGCTCGCCGATGCCGCCGAAGATAACCGTATGCTCGCCGACGATGTCGCCGGCGCGGACCGACAGAAGCGCGATCTCTTTCTGACTGCGTGCGCCGACGATACCTTTGCGGCCGTTGATGCCGACCTTGTCGAGGTCGCGCTTGTGTGCTTGGGCGACCGAGCGGCCGAGCGCCAGCGCGGTGCCGCTGGGCGCGTCTTTTTTAAAGCGGTGGTGCGCTTCGATAATCTCCACGTCGTAATCGTCGCCGAGCATCGTCGCCGCTTGGCCCAAAAGCGAGATTAGAACATTAACGCCCAAACTGGTGTTAGCCGAGAGCAAGGTCGGTGTGCGCCGCGCCAGCCGTTTGATCTCTGCTTGCTGCGCGCCGCTAAATCCGGTGGTAGCGATCACCATGGGAACTTGCTTTTTTGCCGCGGCGCGCAAATAACTCAACGACGCTTCAGCCTGGGTGAAGTCGATAATCACCGTGTTGGGCTTCAAGTAGGATTGGATCTCATCGTCGATAGTGACGCCGAGATGGCCGGCCGCGGATACTTCACCAGCGTCTTTGCCCAAGCGTGCGCTGCCAATCCTATCGATGGCGGCGGTCAATCTTAAGTCCGCCGATTGCCGAATTGCGCGAACGACCGCGCCGCCCATTCGTCCGGCAACGCCGCAAACGATGATTCCTAGAGACATGTAAATTTAGATAAGACCAAACTCGCGCATCGCTTGGCTGAGCTTTTTCAAATTGCCTTCGGCCAACGGCGTCATCGGCAAGCGCAGCTCGCCGCTGCATTTGCCCATCAGCGAGAGCGCGGTTTTGACCGGGATCGGATTGGTTTCAGTGAATAGACTGCGGATCAGCGGGATGAGCTTGAATTGAATGGTCCTCCCCTGCTCCCAGTTTCCTTTCAAGCAAGCTTCGGTCAGTTGCGCGGTATCATTGGGCGCAACGTTGGCGACCGTCGAAATCACGCCTTTGCCGCCCAAAGCCATAAGCGAATAGATCAGAGAATCTTCTCCGGAGTACACCGCCAGGCGGTCACCGCATAGACGAATGACGTCGATGGCTTGATCGACCGAGCCGGTGGCTTCTTTGACGCCAGCGACGTTGCTGATCTCAGCCAGCCGCGCCAGGGTTTCCGGCTCGATCTTCGATCCGGTGCGGCCGGGGATGTTGTAGATGATGATCGGAATGCCGACTTCGGACGCGACTTTTTTGTAGTGTAGATAGATGCCTTCCTGGGTCGGCCGATTGTAATAAGGCGAGATCATCAGCGCGCCGTCGGCGCCGGACTTCTCCGCTTCGCGCGTAAGCCGCACCGCTTCATCGGTAGAGTTCGAACCGGTGCCGGCGATCACCGGAATCCGTTTGTTGAACCGCCTTGATCACCGCGCGGATGACATCGTCGTGTTCTTGATGACTGAGGGTGGCGGACTCGCCGGTGGTCCCGCACGGGACAATTCCGTGAGTGCCGTTTTGAATGTGAAACTCGACCAGCGCTTCGAGGCTCTGCCAATCCACTTGGCCGTTCTTAAACGGCGTCACCAACGCGACCATTGAACCGGTAAACATAACTGGCTCCTTTATCGCAAGAATTCATCGGCCGAGCAATACAGCCATGCGCCGGCTGAACTTCGCGTCGAACGCCGCTGGCGTTTCGCCGAAGGCTGCCATGAAGTTTTGCTCGCGATTGGTCGATTTTCTAAAAAGGCGGAAATATTCGAGCACCGCTGCGAGGCCCTTTTGTTCGATTAAATAGTCGACGGCGATCAATGCCTGCCCGTGAGTCGCCTGGCCGAGTGTGCCCGCCCAGGTGTGAAAATCAGTGCCCGTAGCCAATTGACCGAGGGACGGAAAGGTTTGAATACTTTTTGCCGTGCGCATCAGCCCCAAGCGTTGCTCCTGACTCTTGGCGAAGCTCTCGGTGCCGATTAGGTCAAGGACTTTGTCGCCGACCCATTCGGCAAACCCTTCGGACAACCAGTGATCCCAAAGCGCCGGGCCGCCATCAACGAGCGCAAACTCCACCGTATGGGCGAGCTCATGGGCCAGCACTTTCATCCACTCCGGCCAAGGATACTTTTCTAGGCGCGATTCATTGAGCAGCAAGCGCTTATGCTTGCCAACCGCGTCGCTGCCCACAGCGGTTTCCCGCGCTCGGGCAAGATATTCATCGTCGCGCAGATTCTTTGCCAACGGTCCCAACACTTTGCGCAGCTGCTGGAGATCCCGTTCGGCGTCGGCGACTACGCTTTCTACATACGAATTTTGCGAAGAATAAAGAATGGCCGATATCTCAACGGGCGGCAGCTGCAAATTCCTGAGCATCACCGAAAGTATCGCCCGCAACGCCTGCGGGTAATCCTTGGTTCCTTGAGGAGGCGCTGCAATCGCGCGATCGACCGACGTGACGGTAATCGACTGCGGCCCGGATGCGCAGGATGACGCAAACAGTGCGACAGCGAAGGTTAGAGCAAGTGCAAGCAAGCAGGATGGACGCGTGGCGGCTCTCATGTTTGTTGCCGCGGCATTGAACGGCTATACATGCACGGTGCCGTGGAAAACTTCCGCCGCGCCGCCGGTCATGTAAACGCGGTTGTTGTCGCGCCATTCAATCAAAAGATCGCCGCCCTTTAAGTGAGTCGTCAGCTTGCGCGCCGTGCGCCCGGTCAACACGCCGGCGACAGCCACCGCGCTGGCGCCGGTGCCGCAGGCCCAGGTTTCGCCGGCGCCGCGCTCCCAGACGCGCATGGTCACTTCCGACGGACTGATGATCTTGATGAACTCGGTGTTCACCCGCTTGGGGAAAAACTTGTGGTGTTCGAACTGCGGTCCGAGCTTTGCCAAGTCCAAGGAATCGATATCGTCTAAATAGACGACGCAATGGGGGTTGCCCATCGACACGCACGTCACTTCGTAGGTTTTGCCGTCCACGGTAAGCGGCCGGTTGGTGATTTCGCCGTCGGCGTCGACGGGAATCTTGCGCCCGTCGAGGATCGGCTCGCCCATGTCGACTTCGACCAGATCGCCGACGATCTTGGGCCGAATGATGCCGGCGAGGGTTTCAACCGTCAAGTCTTTTTTCTGGGTAATGCCGTGGTCGTAAACATACTTGGCGAAGCAGCGGATGCCGTTGCCGCACATCTCCACCTGGCTGCCGTCGGCGTTGTAGATTTCCATCTTGTAGTCGGCGACTTCGGATGGATGAACGGTCAACAATTGATCGGCGCCGATGCCAAAGCGCCGGTCGCAGAGTTGCTTCGCAATGGCGTCTAAATTGTCGATGTTGTGCTTCAGGCAATCGAGGAAAACAAAGTCATTCCCCGCGCCATGCATCTTGGTAAATTGCAATTCCATGGCCTTGAAGTTTGAACCTTTAAACGAAACTATTGCAACGCCGCGGGAATGACCTCGCCGTTGATCAAGTCATCCAACGTTTCGCGCTTGCGCACGATGTAATACTGATCGCCGTCGACCAACACTTCCGGCGGTTTGGGATGCGAGTTGTAGTTCGACGCCATGGTGAAGCCGTACGCGCCGGCGCTCATGACCGCGAGCAGGTCGCCGCGCTTGGGTCGGGCGATGTCGCGGTCCTTGGCAAAAAAATCGCCGCTCTCGCAGATCGGCCCGACCACGTCGGCGTTGATGGTTTCCGCTTTGGTCTCAAGCACCGGCTGGATCGCTTGATAGGAACCGTAGAGCGCCGGGCGGATCAGGTCGTTCATGCCGCCGTCGACGATGACGAATTTTTTCGTCTCGGTCTCTTTGATGTACTGCACTTCGGTGAGCAAAATCCCGGCGTTGCCGACGATGACTCGGCCCGGCTCGAGAATCAAAGTGACGTCGAGCCCTTGTATGCCTTGAATGATCGCCTTGGCGTAAGCGTCCGGCAGCGGCGGCGTTTCGTCGTTATAGTTGATCCCCAGACCACCGCCGAGGTCGAGATAACGAATCTGTGCGCCTTCTTTTTTCAACTCGCCGGCGAGCACACGGTCTAAATATTCGCGCACCTTGGCGAGCGCATCGACGAACGGCGTCAACGACGTCAGTTGCGAACCGATATGGCAGTCGACACCGACCACTTCCAAGTTTTTCAGCGACACCGCTTTCTTATAGGTGTCGATGGATTTCTTGATATCGACGCCGAACTTCGCTTTTTTCATGCCGGTGGAAATATACGGATGGGTCTGCGGATCGACGTCCGGATTGACGCGCAAACTAATCGGCGCTTTCTTGCCGACGCCGGCGGCGATGTCGTTGAGCGCGGTCAATTCTTCCTCGGACTCGACGTTGAACATCAAGATGCCGGAGTTCAGCGCATACTCGATCTCGTGCTTCTTCTTGCCGACTCCGGAAAAAACGATCTTCTTGGGATCGCCGCCAGCTTTGAGCGCGCGGAATAACTCGCCGCCCGACACGATGTCGAAACCGCTCCCCTGTTTGGCGAAATTGCGCAGCAGCGCCAGATTGGAATTGGCCTTCACCGAAAAGCAGACGATATGCGGCACCGGGGCGAACGCTTGGTCGAAGACGTTGTAATGACGCCTGAGCGTCGCCAGACTATAAACATAGGCCGGCGTGCCGACTTCCCGGGCGATGCGTTTGAGCGGCACCGCTTCAGCGAACATTTCTCCGTTGCGATATTCGAAGTGATTCATGACTAACCTCTTAGCCCGGATTATTCATAGCATGCTACGACGGAACCTGACGACACTCTGTCGATCGCGGTGTGACCCTGGAGGAACGAAGGCACCAGCGCGAATGTTTCATTTTGTGCTTGGGGCTCGGCACGATGTTTGACCTTTTCACTGTTGTTCTCACAAGCAACTTGCCCCGCTGGCATCTTCAGGCACAACTGCTTTGCCTTCGTTCCGGAAGGGTTACACCGCGATCGCTATTTCACTGTGAATAATCAAGGCTAGCGGGAAATTTCTACCTCGTTGGACGGCGCGCTGAGCGAGCCGTCGACTAACTGCGCCGACACGCGGTAGCGATAAATCGTTTTGGCCCGCACTTCCCCGTCGTCGAAGCGATACTGTTTCTGTTTGACGAACTTCTCCCGGTCTTCCACGTTCACGATGGTCAACTGCCGATACGGCACCGGGCAATCGAGACAGCTCGGCGATATTTCCTTGCGGAAAATCACGAAGCTCGTCAGGTCTTTGATCTCCTTGCCGTCCATATATTCAGTCGGCCGGTTCCACGAGAGCGAGACCCCATCGGCTGCCGGCCGCGCGCTCAAATTCGTTATCGGTTTGGGCGCGACAAATTCCGGCGCGCGCGGGTCGGCTTTCTTGCCGCACGCCGGAGTTAATATCGCGATCACCAACGCTAACAGTAAATATCGCTTCATCTAAACCCTCAGTTCTTTCAAGCGGCGCACGACATTCGCGCGCGCCGTGCCGCCGAGGGCGCGCCGGCGCTGAACCACCGCTTCCGCTGAAAGATAGTTATAGACTTTCTTGTCGATCTTGTCCGAAAAGCGCTTGAACTCCACCATCGACAGATCTTCGATACGTTTACCTTGGCCGATGCAAAATTGCACCACCCGGCCGGCCACTCCATGAGCGGCGCGAAAAGCCATGCCGCGCTCGACCAAATAATCGGCTAAGTCCGTCGCATTCATGAAACCGTCGCGCGCCGCCTCCAGCATACGCTCGCGCCTGACCTTAATCCCTGCGACGATCTCACCCATGATGCGGACGCTCGCTTTGACGGTGTCGGCGGTATCAAACAGCGGCACTTTATCCTCCTGCAGATCGCGATTATACGCCAACGGCAACCCTTTCATAATCGTTAAGAGCGCTTGCAGATGGCCGAATACCCGGCCGCTCTTGCCGCGGATCAATTCAGGTACGTCGGGATTTTTTTTCTGCGGCATCATCGAGCTGCCGGTGCAGTAACCGTCCGGCAACTCGATAAAAGCGAATTCCTGGCTCGACCATAAAACCAACTCGTCGGCCAAGCGGCTGAGATGAACGAAAAGAATCGCCGAGGCGGCCAAAAATTCCAGGAGAAAATCACGGTCGCTCACCGCGTCGATGCTGTTCTTCGATATGCGCGGAAAGCCGAGCAGCTTGGCGACGTAGGCCCGGTCGATTGGAAACGTCGTGCCGGCAAGCGCGCCGGAGCCCAAAGGCATCACGTTGATCCGTTCCAGGGAATCATCAAAGCGCTCGCGGTCGCGCCCGAACATGTCGTAATAAGCGAGCAGATGGTGCGCTAACAAGACCGGCTGCGCCCGCTGTAAATGGGTGTAGCCGGGCATGATTACGTCGAGATGTTTTTTCGCCGCACGCGCCAGTTCGCGCTGCAACAGCGACAAACTTTCCATGATGACCGCAACTTCGTCGCGCAGGTAAAGCCGCATGTCGAGCGCCACCTGATCGTTGCGGCTGCGCGCCGTGTGCAGCTTGCCGCCGGCGGCGCCGATTTTTTCGCTCAAGCGCCGCTCGATATTCATATGAATATCTTCGTCGGCGGGAGAAAAGGCGAACCTGCCAGCGTCGATCTCGCGCCCAATTGCTTCCAGGCCGCGGACGATCTTCTGAGCATCCCGGCGGGGAATAATTTTCTGTCTTCCGAGCATTTTGGCATGAGCGATACTGCCCATAATGTCGTGACGATAAAGCCGCGCGTCGACGTCGATCGACGCGGTAAACGCTTCCACCGACGCGGCTGTCCCACCGGCGAACCGGCCACCCCAGAGTTTTCGTTTCGGCTTATTCACGATAAAACTTCGCGCGACTGTGACAATGGAAAATTGATAATGGATAATTAAAAATGATCGACTCCGGAATTATCAATTTTCCATTCTCAATTCACTTCGCTTTCGCCAGTTTGCGCAGCCGCAAACGCAGCGCATTCAAGCGAATAAATCCTTCCGCATCCGCCTGGCGATAAACCTGATCGGCTTCGAAGGTCGCCACGTTGGAATCGTAGAGCGAAGCGTCCGATCTACGCCCGACGACCATGACGTTGCCTTTGTAGAGTTTGAGCCGCACCCGGCCGGTTACGTTGGTCTGGGCGGCGTCAATGGTCGTTTGCAACACTTCCCGTTCCGGCGCGAACCAGTAGCCGTAATAAATCATTTCCGCATAACGCGGTATCAGCGAGTCTCGCAAGCGTAACACTTCGCGGTCCATGGTGATCGACTCCAGGCCGCGGTGCGCCGCATGTAAAATGGTCCCGCCGGGAGTTTCATAGACGCCGCGCGACTTCATGCCGACGTAACGGTTCTCGACCAGGTCCACCCGGCCGATGCCATGCTTGGCGCCGAAGTCGTTGAGCCGCGCCAACAGATTGGCCGGCGATAATTTTCTGCCGTCCAGCGCCACCGGATCGCCGCTCAGGTAATCGATCTCAATATACTCGGCGCGATTCGGCGCCTTTTCCACCGGCCGGCACCAGACGAACATGTCCGATGGCGGCTCCTTCCAGGGATCTTCGAGGATGCCGCCCTCGTAGCTAATGTGAAATAGATTACGGTCGGTGCTGTAAGGCTTGGCCTTGGTCACAGGCACGGGAATGCCATGCCGCTTGGCGTAGTCGATCAGCGTCGAGCGCGCATTCAAATCCCACTCGCGCCACGGCGCGATCACTTTGATCGCCGGCTTGAGCGCATAGTACGTCAACTCGAAGCGCACCTGATCGTTGCCCTTGCCGGTGGCGCCATGCGAAACCGCATCGGCTTTTTCTTTGACCGCAACGTCGATCTGCCCTTTGGCAATCAACGGCCGGGCGATGGACGTGCCGAGCAGGTAAGAACCTTCGTACACCGCGTTGGCGCGCAGCATCGGAAAGACATAATTTTTGACGAACTCCTCGCGCAAATCGCCGATCACTACTTTGCTCGCGCCGGTCTTCATCGCCTTGTGCTTGACCGCCTGAAGATCTTCGCCTTGGCCTAGATCGGCGCAAAAGGCGATCACCTCGCAGCCATAGGTCTCCTTCAACCAGCGCAGGATTACCGAAGTATCCAGACCGCCGGAGTATGCCAGCACGACTTTCTTGACGTTGATCACTTTTTCCTCGGACCTCTGCTTCCCCTTGGTTTCCTTGAACCCTTGAAGCTTTGAACTTTTGAACCGGCGAAGCCGTTGAGCAGCCAGACCATCGCCGCTTTCTGCGCATGCAAGCGATTTTCCGCCTGATCAAAGGCGACGCACTGGGAGCTTTCCAACACCTCATGAGTGATTTCTTCGCCACGGTGCGCCGGCAGACAGTGCATCACCACCGCATCCTTTTTACCCAACCCCACGACTTGGCTATTCACCTGGTAGGGGCGAAAGGCGTTGATGCGTGCTTGCGCTTCTTTTTCCTGTCCCATGCTGGTCCACACGTCGGTGTAGATGGCATCCGCGCCGCCGACCGCGGCTTCGACGGAATGGGTCACGGTGATCTGCGCACCGCGGCGCAATGCCTTGTTGAGAATTGCCGCATCGGGCTCGTACCCTTTGGGACACGCGAGGGCAAAAGAAAATGGCACGATCGCCGCGGCCTCGATCCACGAATGAACCATATTGTTGCCGTCACCGACAAACACAATCTTCAAGCCGTCGAGTTTGCCCTTATGCTCGATGAGGGTCTGGCAGTCGGCCAACACCTGACAAGGATGGTAGCCATCGGTCAGCGCGTTAATCACCGGCACGGCGGAATACTCGGCCATCTCCTCGATAATCTTGTGGCCAAACGTCCTGACGGTGATGAGATCGAACCAGCGGTCCAAGTTGCGCGCGCAGTCCGCCGGCGTTTCCCGGCTGCCCAGACCGACTTCGGCCGGACCGAGATAAATCGCCGTGCCGCCCAACTGAGTTATCCCGAGAGCGAAGGTCGAACGCGTGCGCAGGCTCGGTTTTTCGAAAACCAGCGCCATCGACTTGCCCGCCAACAGGCGGTGCGCGATGCCGCGCTTCTGCTTGCGTTTGAGGTCGGCGGCGAGCTGTAAAATGCCGTCGAATTCCGGGCGGCTCAGGCCGTCGAAATTAAGTAAATCTCGCTTGCTCATGGACAGAATGACGGTGCGCTTGAACTATTGGCGGGCCAAAACTTTTTCCAGGATCGCCAAACCGCGATCGATCTCTTTCTTGGTAATCGTCAGCGGCGGCACGAAGCGCAGCACTTTGGCCGCGGTGCAGTTGAGCAGCAGACCCTCTTGCATGCAAGCATCGGCAATCTTACCGCCCTCGGTGTCCAACTCGACGCCGATGATCAGTCCCTTGCCACGGATGTGGCGGATGCACGGAAACCGTTTCTTAAGCGCCTCGAGGCCTTTGACAAAATATTTGCCCATCTGTACGCAGTTTTTCAGCACACCGCCTTTGACCAGAGCGTTCATCACCGCCAAACCCGCCGCACAGCAAACCGGATTGCCGCCGAAGGTCGACGCATGGCTGCCGGGGCCGAAACTGTTGGCAACCTCTTCGCGCGCCAGCATCGCGCCCAGGGGCAAACCGCCGCCGAGAGCCTTGGCCAGAGTCATGATGTCCGGCTTGACGCCAAAATGTTCATAGCCGAAAAGCTTGCCCGTGCGCCCCATGCCGGTTTGCACTTCGTCGAAGATCAGTAAAAGGCCGCGCTGGTCGCAGATTTCTCGCAGACCCAGGAGGTAAATCTCGCTGGCGACGATGACGCCGCCCTCCGCCTGAATCGGTTCGACCAAGATGGCGATGGTCTTTTTCTCATCGATAGCCGCTTCCATGGCGCCCAGATCGTTGTAAGCGATCTGGCGAAAACCGTCGGGCAAGGGATCGTAACCAGCGCGAATTTTTTCTTGGCCGGTGGCGGTGAGCGTCGCGAGAGTTCGGCCATGAAAAGAATTATGCGTCGAAATAATTTCGTAGCGCCCGCCGCGTTTTTCCAAACCGTAGCGGCGCGCCAATTTAATTGCCGCTTCATTGGCCTCGGCACCGCTGTTGCAAAAAAATGCTCGGTCGGCGAACGAATGGCGGCACAGCTCGCGCGCCAACTCCGACTGGGTTTGGACATGATAGAGATTGGACACGTGCAGCAGTTGCTGCGCTTGCTGTTTGATCGCCTTGACGATGGCCGGATTGCAGTGTCCCAAGCTATTGACCGCGATGCCGGCGAGGAAATCGAGATACTCCTTGCCGTTGGCGTCCCAAACCTTCGCTCCCCGCCCCTTGACCAGCGCGATGGGCGTGCGCGCATAGGTTTTGGCGACGAACTTGTCAGTCAGTGCCGCGACATCCTTGTTCCTCATTTGCGTACCACTTCCGTCCCCACACCCTCTTTGGTAAAGATTTCCAACAGCACCGCATGTTTGACCCGGCCGTCGATGATATGAGTCTTCTCCACGCCGCCTTTGAGCGCGTTAATGCAGCACTCGACTTTGGGGATCATGCCCGATCCGACCACGCCGTCTTGAATCATCTTGCGCGCTTGCTTCTCGGTGAGCGTGCTGAGCAGACTGCCTTTCTTGTCCTTGACCCCATTCACATCGGTCATGAGCAAGAGTTTTTCCGCGTGCAGAGCCTCGGCAACTTCGCCGGCGACCAGGTCGGCGTTGATGTTATAAGTCTCGCCGTCTTTGCCAACCCCCACCGGCGCGATCACGGGAATAAACTTGTTGGCGTCCAGCGAATCGATAATCAAGGGATTGATGCCGATGATCTCGCCGACCATGCCGATGTCGATGATCTCCGGCGACTCGCCGTTGCTTGAGGCGATAGTGACATTCATTTTTTTTGCCAGAATGAGCTGGCCGTCTTTGCCGCTCAGCCCCACCGCCATGCCGCCATGTTGATTGATCATGTTGACGATTTCTTTGTTGACCTTGCCGACCAGGACCATTTCGACGATATCCAAAGTTTCCTGATCGGTGACGCGCATGCCGCGCACGTAACTGCTCTTGACGCCCATTTTGTCGAGCGCAGCGTCGATCTGCGGCCCACCACCGTGGACCACCACCGGGTTGATGCCGACGTACTTGAGCAGCACGATGTCCTGGGCGAAGCTCGCCTTGAGCTCCTCGTTCTCCATCGCGTGGCCGCCGTATTTAATGACAAAAGTCTTGCCGTAAAAGCGCTGAAAGTAAGGCAGCGCTTCCATCAACACTTCCGCCTTGCCGATAAAGTCGTCCATCAACGGTCCTTGAAGTTAAAGGATGTAGCGCGACAAATCCTCGTTTTTTAGAATCGGCTCGAGCCGCTCGCGCACGTAGTTGGCGTCGATGGCGACTTCCTGGCCATGCATCTCCGGCGCCGAAAAAGACACCTCGTCGAGCAGACGTTCGAGAATGGTATGCAAGCGGCGCGCGCCGATGTTCTCCATCTGTTCGTTGACATTGGACGCGATCAGCGCGATTTCTTCGATCGCATCGGCGGCAAACTTGAGATGCACGCCTTCGGTTTCGAGCAAGGCTTCATACTGCTTGATCAGAGCGTTCTTCGGCTCGGTGAGAATGCGCACGAAATCATCTTTGCTGAGCGAGCTCAATTCGACCCGGATCGGAAAGCGGCCCTGAAACTCGGGAATCAAATCCGACGGCTTGGCGATGTGGAACGCGCCCGAGGCGACAAACAAAATATGATCGGTCTTGACCATGCCGTACTTGGTGTTGACCGTCGAACCCTCGACGATCGGCAATAAATCGCGCTGCACGCCTTGACGCGACACGTCCGGCCCTTGCATAGAGTCGCGCCCGGCGATCTTGTCGATCTCATCGAGAAAAACAATTCCCGACTGCTCGACTCGGCGCACCGCTTCGCCGGTGACCTTGTCCATGTCGACCAGCTTGCCCGCCTCTTCCTGGGTGAGAATTTCTAAAGCTTCGGGAATTTTCACAGTCTTCTTTTTGGTTTTCTTCGGCATCAGGTTGGAAAACATCTCCTTGAGATTGAATTCCATACCCTCCATGCCCTGGGGCGTCAGCACTTCGATCATCGGCATCGCTGACTGGGTCATCTCGACGTCGACGAAGCGGTCGTCCATCTTGCCATCGCGCAACATTTTCTTGAGCTTTTCGCGCGTGCCCTGCAGACGCGCCGCATCGACCGGTTCACCATCGGCTTCACCCGCCGAAGCCGGCAACAGCAAGTCGAGCACCCGCTCCTCGGCGACTTCGCGGGCTCTGATTTCGACTTTTTGCTTTTCTTCCTCTTTCACCATGTTGACGGCGAGATCGGTCAAGTCGCGAATGATCGACTCCACGTCGCGGCCGACGTAGCCGACTTCAGTAAATTTGGAAGCCTCGACTTTGATGAAAGGCGCCTGGGCAAGTTTGGCCAAGCGGCGCGAGATCTCAGTCTTACCGACACCCGTCGGGCCGATCATGATGATATTTTTCGGCGCGATCTCATCGCGCAAATCGTCCGGTACCAACTGGCGCCGCCAGCGATTGCGCAGCGCGATCGCCACCGCCCGCTTGGCGTCCCTCTGGCCGACAATGTAGCGGTCGAGCTCCGAGACAATTTCCCGCGGCGTCATCACCGGCGCCGGCAACGAATTGGCGTCGGGAAGCGCAGATTTCAACTCGTCTTTCATGGGGATAACAACTCCTAACAATTTCGCCAGGAAATGCAATCATTTCCGCGCGCCAGGAAGCACGATTGGACGATTTCGCATCATCCATTGGCACCGCATCCTCGTTTTGAAATCGGTAATCTGAAATCGGCAATGCCGAGCGTAGCGAGGCCTAAGGCAGCGCTTCAAAGGTGAGCTGCTCGTTGGTGTAAACGCAGATCCCCGCTGCTACTTTCATCGCCTCTTCGGCGATCACGCGGGCATCGAGCTGGGTATGCTTGACCAGCACGCGCGCCGCCGCCAATGCATAGTTGCCGCCCGAGCCGATGGCGATCACGCCGTCGTCGGGCTCGATCACGTCGCCGGCGCCGGAAATGACCAGAAGGTCATTGACATCGGCGACGATCAGCAACGCCTCGAGCCGCCTGAGCACGCGATCCGTGCGCCAATCTTTGGCCAGTTCCACTGCCGCCCGTTTGAGGTTGCCGTTGAACTGTTCGAGCTTGGCCTCGAACTTCTCGAACAGTGTAAACGCGTCCGCCGTCGCACCGGCGAAGCCCGCAATCACGCGGTCATGATGGAGCTTGCGCACCTTGCGCGCGCTGTGCTTCATCACGGTCTGGCCTAAACTGACTTGCCCGTCGCCGACGACGACAACTTTGCCGCCGTGGCGAATCCCTAATATGGTCGTTCCTTCAAACATATCTAAATTCCGGTCGAAGATAGAAGATCGAGAAATGAGAATCGCGATCTTCTATGCGCCATTTTCCAGCCTCGACTTTCTCATTTTACGCGCGCGGATGCGCCTTGTCGTAGACTGCCGTCAGTTGATCCAAGTTCAAATGCGTATAACGCTGCGTCGTCGACAAACTGGCGTGGCCGAGCAGTTCCTGAATCACTCTCAAGTCGGCGCCGCTGTTAAGCAAATGGGTGGCGAAACTATGGCGCAGTCCATGGGGTCCCATTTTGATCGGAATCCCAGCCAGCTTCAAATGTTTCTCGACGATGCGCGCGACGCTCCGCACCGTAATCCGCTCACCGCGATTGTTGAGAAATACCGCGGTAGCGCCTTTGCAGGGAGAATTCCACCGTTTGCGCTGCTCGTGACTGTATTTCTCCAGTGCCGCCAACGCAACCTTGCCGATGGGCACGATCCGTTCCTTGGAGCCTTTGCCGACGACGCGGACAATACCGAGTTGAATATCGATATCAGCCCAGTCAAGACCGACTAGCTCGCTCACTCGAATCCCGGTGGAATAAAATACCTCGAGAACCGCCAGGTCGCGGACATCCAAACCGCTCTTGATCTTGATGCCGCCGAGCAGTTGAAACGCGTCGTCGACAGAAAGAAAAGTCGGCAGTGGCTTTTCCTGCTTGGGCGACTGAATCAGCAGCAACGGATCTTTGTCGATTTTCTTACTCGAGAATAAGAAACGAAAGAAGCCTTTCAACGCCGCCACTTTGCGTCCGATCGAACTTTTCTTACGATCCTTGGTCAACGAAGCGAGAAACGCGCGCACGGCGTGAATATCTATCTTACCGATGTCCACCGCTCCACGGTTATCCAAGCACAACTCGCGCTCCAGCAAGAAGGCTTGCAGCTGCGCCAAGTCGCTCAGGTAATTACGTAAGGTATGCGCCGAAGCGTTGCGCTCGTTTCGGAGATAATGTGCATATTGTCTAATCGATTCGTCCACAAGTACGACTGAGTTTAGCACACGCCGGGGTTATTCTAAAGAAAACCGTCCAAGACGGATAATCGGCTGCGCTTTTCACGCTCAGCCATACTTTTGGCACAATCAAACTTGTGATAATCAGTGATGCTATAGAATGACTGCCACGGAACAAATCTCATTTCTCAACTCGCGCGGCGAAACTTTGGCCGGCGTGCTGCATTATCCCGCGGAAAACAATTCGGCCGGCGCGGCGATTCTTTGCCACGGCATGGAGTCGCATAAGAATAGCGAGAAGCTGATCTTTCTCGGCCAAGAATTGGCGCGGCGGGGCATTTTCGCACTGCGCTTTGATTTCAGCTACGTCGGCGAGTCGAGTGGCAAGTTCGAAGACATCACGTACAGCGGCGAGGTCGAGGATCTCCGGGCCGCTTATGAGCTCGTGCGGCAACGTCGCGACGGAAAAATTGTGATCTTCGGCTCGAGCATGGGTGGCACGGTGGCGCTCATGTTCGCGGCTGCCGAACCTCAGGTTGCCGCTGTAGTTACACTATCGGCGCCGCTTCATCCAGAGCATTTTCCCGGTCGCGTATTATCCCCAGCGGGAATGCAACGCTGGCGCGATCGCGGATTCACGCGCTACAACGGCCAGCGCCTCAATCTGTCGATGCTGGAAGACTTGGAAAGTATCGATGTTCCCGGGGCGGCGAGAAAAATTGCCTGTCCGGTGCTGATCCTGCACGGCGATGCCGACGAAGTCGTGCCGGTGGCGGAGGCCCACGAGTTGCACAGCTGCCTGAAGAATGCCAAGCGCCTGTCGATTCTCAAAGACGCCGATCACGGCTTATCCGATGCAGCGACGATGCAGCGCGCGATGCTTGAAGCATTGGATTGGCTAACCGATCATGTACGGTAGTCCACCGATATGAAATTTCTCTTAGCTGTGATTTTACTCCCGTCACTCCTGCTGTCCGCCTGTGGCCGCGATCTCAACACGGCTCAAGGCGTCGCCGAAGAATTCGTCGATCAGCACTACGTCAATTTCGATTTGCAAAAAGCGAAGAACTACACGGTGAGCGTTGCTCTGGCTAAAATTAACGAGGAAATCCGTCTCACCACCGGCCAGCAAATCGACGCATCCACCCAGAAACCGCGCGTGAATTACAGCTTGTTGGAGAAAAAAGAAAGCGAAAAACGGTCGACTTACTTATACGAGGGACGCATTCAATCCGACGATGGCACGGCGTTCACGCGCAAGTGGCTCATTACCGCGCGCGTCGAAGGAAACCAATGGCGGGTGTCAAATTTCACCGAATCGGACTGACGGAAGGTTAAAGTAATACACCGCCGTCCCGAGAGTATTTCCCGACCTTTGCTAAGCTTGTGCCGGCTGAGCGCCTATCGGCGGCTGTGGGGTTTCCTTCGGTTGGGGTTTTATATTCAAAGCACAAGTAGCCGCGAGCATCGCGACTATACCACCGGCAAGAAAGGCTATGTCGTAACTGCCCAGATAGGTTCGCACCGCGCCCGCCGCGGATGCCATAATCGCCGCGCCGATCTGGTGCGACATAAAAATCCAGCCGTAAACCTTGCCGACGTTCTGTCGGCCGAAAGTATCCGCGGTGATTGCCATCGACGGCGGCACCGTGGCGAACCAGTCCAAGCCGTAGATGATCGCGAAAACCACCAGCCCGACGTAGTCGCGGACAAAAGGCAGCAACAGCAGCGAGCAACCGCGCAGCGCGTACACCAGCGCAAGCCATTTATGCGGTTGAATCCGATCAACCATCCACCCGGAAAAGATCGTGCCGACCATGTTGAGCGCGCCCATCAAGCCAAGCAACCCGGCGGCTGCGATTTGCGGAATGCCGATTTCGATTTCATGCGGAATTAGATGTGTGCCGATCAAACCATTGGCGGTTCCGCCGCAGACAAAAAAGCTGCTGCAGAGGAGCCAGAACGTCGGGTTGGTAACGACTTCCCGCGCCGTGATGGTCGCATTTTTCGCGGGCATGCCGCGCAGCGATGTTTTGCCGCCTGCTTTCGCTGCGTTTGGATCGCCGGCGCCGTAGGGTTCCAGACCGACCTCCGACGGATCGTCGCGCATAAATAGAAAAATCAGCGGCAGCAAGATCACCGCGACGACGATCAACGCCATGGAACCCTGACGCCAGCCGGCATAGGTGATCATCGCCATGAACAACGGCAAGAAAATAATCTGCCCTGTCGAGCTCGCGCTGCCGAGAATGCCAAGAGCGAGACCGCGCCTGGCGACAAACCAACGATTGCCGACCGTAGCCGTCAAGACGGAACCGACGCCGCCGGCGCCGATGCCGACGATGATTCCCCAGACGAGAAAAAACTGCCAGAACTCGGTCATCATCATCGTCCCGCTAACGCCCACGATCAATATCGACAAGCTGCAGAGCATCATCATGCGCGGCCCGATGCGGTCGATGAGCCAACCGCTCACCGGCGCAGCGACGCCAAATAGCAGCAAATTCATGCTCACCGCCGATGCGATCATGGTGCGGCTCCAGCCAAACTCTGCTTCCAGCGGATGGATCAAAACCGACGGCGACGAGCGCACGCCGGCGCTCGTCAAAGTAGTTAGAAAACAGAGAGAAATGATGAACCAACCGTAATAAAAAGGCAGCGAGATCGGCGGACGCTTTTGGTTGCGATCCGGGGTGTTCATTTCCATACAGTCATATAGCCCGAATTTCGCCTGAAGCACAAATCAGCGCGATCGAAGGTAACTGCGACAAATTGACAGTCTCGCGAGCCATCAGCTAGCTTTCTCGAAACATCTCCAGTAAGCGATAGGGACGATGGCGCAATCAAGACTTAAAATTATAATCGCGGTATTTGCCTTTCTGGTCTTATTCGACTCGGCCCGCGGGCAACTCGGCCCGCGCGAAGAAATCCCCTTCGTGCCGACGCCGGTGGAAGTCATTGATAAGATGTTCGAGTTGGCCGAAGTCAAAAAGGGCGACGTCGTTTATGATCTCGGCAGCGGCGATGGCCGGATCGTCATCCGTGCCGCGCAGAAATACGGCGTGCGCGCCGTCGGTATCGAGATGGACAGCTGGCTGCTTGCCAAAGCACGCAAAGACGCCAAAGCCGCCGGCGTCAGCCATTTGGTAGAATTCCGCGCCCAAGACGCGCTCAAGGCGGATATCTCGAAAGCCACCGTGGTGACGCTCTACATGCTGCCGTGGTTCAATGAAGCGATGAAACCGAGCTTCAAGAAATATTTGAAACCCGGCGCCCGCATCGTCGCCCACGATTTCGCCATCGAAGGGTGGGAACCGGATAGGACGGAGAAACTGCCTGAGCCGGAGCGAAAACTCGGCGATTTCATTCACTACCACACGCTGTATTTGTGGCGCATGAAAGGGTAAATAGCTTTCTCGGCACTTTACTGCTATTGACGCCCAAGAGCGTAGGTGCCCAGTAGACAAGTCATGATGAACTGTTGTTACTCGCAACTGATCGATTGTAATCCAATTTAGATCGAGGGTGCGACATTCTGATGATACGACAACACAAACTTGGGACAAGTTGGAGATGATATGCGGAAACGATTAACAGCTGGGCCTAAACGTACTGTGGCAATGTTTTCCTTTCCTAGTCACCTTGATAAGCGGCAACCCTTCGAGCTTCTCGAAATGTAAATGAGCCGCTGTAAAGCGCCTTGCCAACAATCACGCCTTCCACGCCTTCTTTTTCCAACGGCCGAAGTCCGCGGATATCATCGAGCGTGGCGACGCCGCCGGAAGCAATGATCGGAATTTTTACCGCTTGAGCGATTTTTATAGTCTCGGCCAAGTTCACTCCGTCGCGCGTGCCGTCACGGCTGATGTCGGTGTAAATAATCCGTGCCGCGCCGTCTTGTTCGCAGCGCTGGGCCAATTCCACGACGTCCATCGCGGTCCTCTCTTTCCACCCTTTAACCGCAACCTTGCCCTGGCGTGCGTCGATACCGACGACAATCTTGCCGGGAAATTTTTTGCACAGGCTGCGGAGAAACTCCTCGTTGTCGTACGCCGCCGTGCCGATGACCACGCGCGCAACGCCTAAGTCGAATGCCGCTTGGACGGCGTCGATCGATCTCAGCCCGCCGCCAAGCTCGACCGACAATCCGGGTTGTTGGCAAATCGCCGCCACTTGTTTCGTATGCACAGGCCGACCTTCCACCGCGCCGTTCAGATCGACGATGTGCAGAAAGCTAGCGCCTTCGCTGAGCCAATGTTTAGCCGCATCGACAGGATCCTCGAAATAAACCGTTTCCTGATCCATCTCGCCTTGAAACAGGCGCACGCAACGGCCGTCTTTGAGATCGATGGCGGGAATGATCAGCATATGGCAATGGAAAATGGATAATGGATAATGGATAATTTAAGACACCGCCGCTCCGACCGCGGTCCGATCATTTTCAATTCTCCATTATCCATTATCAATTGTTTTTTACGAAGCGCCCGAAGTTGGTGAGAATGCGCAGGCCCAATTCTTGGCTCTTCTCCGGATGAAACTGACAAGCAAAGAGACGATCCGTCGCGATGCTGGAAACGAACGACTTGCCATAATCAGTTGTCGTCGCGACAATCCCGTTGTCATCCGGTAAAACGTAGAACGAGTGGACGAAGTACACGTAATCGCCGCTCGCTATGCCTTCTAAGAACGGCGAATCCTTGCGCTTGTCGATGCGATTCCAACCCATGTGCGGCACCTTAAGCGTTTCGTCGGCGTGAAAGCCGACGACTCGGCCGGGAAACAGGTCGAGCCCTTTCTGTTTACCGAACTCCTCGCTCTCGGAGAATAACAGTTGAAAACCCAGGCAAATTCCTAGAAACGGTTTATGTCCGCGGACGATTTCGCGAATCGGTTCGATCAGATCGAACTTGGCGAGGTTTTCCATACACGCGCTAAAAGCGCCGACACCCGGCAACACGACGCCGCGCGCCGACTGAATCTCGCCGACGTCGCGCGTGACTGATGCCTCGAAGCCAACCCGCTCCAGCCCCTTCTGCACGCTGCGCAGATTGCCCATGCCATAGTCGATGATCGCGATCATGTGTCCAACGATTTGAACGGCTTGAACTGATTGAACGTTTTGAACAAAGTTTTTACAAGCTCCCCTTGGTCGACAGAACGCCATCCACCCGCGGGTCAACTTGAGTAGCAAAATCCATCGCGCGGGCAAACGCTTTGAAGCAAGCTTCGATGATGTGGTGCGGGTTCTCACCGCGCGGCACATCGATGTGGAGATTCATGCCCAGCTGATTGGTGAAAGCAGCATAGAACTCGTGCGGCAGATCGGTGTCGAAGTCGCCCACGCGACCCGGTCGAATCTTCACGTTGTAGGACAAATACGGCCGGCCGCTCAGGTCGACGACGACGTTGGCCAACGTCTCGTCTAGTGGGCAGCTCGCTTCGCCGAAGCGGCGAATACCGCGCTTGTCGCCGAGGGCGTCTTTGAACGCCTGTCCCAACGCCAAGCCGACATCTTCCACCGTGTGATGATAATCGACTTCGAGATCGCCTTTGGCTTGAATGTTGACGTTGAAAAAGCCGTGGCGACTGAACGCGTCAAGCATGTGGTTGAAAAACGGCATGCCGGTTTCGATCGCCGCCTGCCCGCTGCCATCGATATCCAAAGAGATCTTGATATCCGTCTCTTTGGTTTTACGCTCGACCTTCGCTGTCCGTCCCATGATTATCTCCTAACCAACTTTGATCCGAAATTTAGAAACTCTCCGGAAACCGCGCTTCCACCGCCCGCGCGTGATCGTCCAACCCTTCGAGTCGCGCCAAGTGCATGATACTCGGCGCCAATGCCTTGAGCGCGCGTTTTTCGGCGTGAATCAGCGTGGTGCGCTTGAGAAAATCGTAGGTCCCCAGGGGCGAAAAAAAGCGCGCGCTGCCGCCGGTCGGCAACACATGATTCGGTCCGGCAAGATAATCGCCCAACGGCGGCGCCGAATAGGGACCGAGAAAGATTGCGCCGGCGTTGCGAATCTGGCGCGCCAACTGGCGCGGCCGGCGCACCAGCAATTCGATATGCTCAGGCGCGATCGCGTTGGCTAGCTCGACCATTTCCTTTTCTCCGCGCGCGACGATGATCGCGCCATATTTTTTTAACGACTGGAGCGTGATCGCTTGGCGCTTGGTGCTTTTCAGCCGCGCGTCGACGGCCTGTTGAATTCTTCGCGCCGTCGCCAGCGAAGTGGTCAGACAGAGCGCCGCCGCCAACTCATCGTGTTCCGCCTGCGACAGCATGTCGGCGGCGACATGCATCGGATCGGCGGAGTTATCGGCGAGTAAAAGAATCTCGCTCGGCCCGGCGATCGAATCGATATTCACTTCACCGAAGACCATGCGTTTCGCCGTGGCGACAAAAATATTGCCGGGACCGACGATTTTGTCGACCTTGGGAATCGTACGGGTGCCAAACGCAAGCGCCGCCACGGCCTGGGCACCGCCAACGCGAAAAATGCGATCGACGCCGGCCACGTGAGCGGCGGCGAGAATGATCGCGCCGTCAGCGCCGATCGGCGAAGTCATGATGACTTCTTTGACGCCGGCAACTTTGGCCGGGATCACATTCATCAACACAGTGGATGGATAGCAAGCCTTGCCACCGGGAACGTAAACGCCGACGCGCTCGAGCGGCGTAATGCTCTGCCCAAGCATCATCCCCAATGGATCGCGATACTGCCAGCTCTTTTGTAACTGGCGGCGGTGAAACGCCGCGATGCGCTTTGCCGCGAGTCGAAGCGTGGTCAAATCCCGACGCGAAATTTTAACAAGCGCCCGTTCGATCTCCGCCGGTTTGACTTCCATGGTCGCCGCGGTCAGACGCACGCGGTCGAACAGCTTCGTATAGCGCAGCACGGCTTGATCGCCGTGGCGCTGGACGGCCGTGACAATCGCTTCGACGCGCTGCTCGACACCGCCGGTGCGCGTACCGCGCCGGCCGAGAATTTTCGCCAACAGCGGCTTAAAGCCGGCGTCAGATGTCTTCACCAAGCGAATTTTCATACCCACAACGAATGTTTCTGATCTTGAACTTTTGAACCCTTGAACTTGAACGAACTTAACCTGCCACGCGCACGATCTGCGCGCCGAGATAGGAAAGTTTTCGTTCAATCTGTTCATAGCCGCGATCTAAGTGATAAACCCGAGCAACTTCCGTGGTGCCATTGGCGACCAAACCCGCCAGCACCAAAGCCACGCTGGCGCGCAGATCGCTCGCCATCACTGGCGCACCCGAGAGCTCGCGCACGCCGCGCACGATGGCCCGGCTGCCTTCGAGCTTGATTTGCGCCCCCATGCGGTCGAGCTCCTGAGCATGCATAAAACGATTCTCAAAGATCGTCTCGGTGATCACGCTGACGCCGTCGCCGATCGCCATCAACACCATCATCTGCGCTTGCAAGTCCGTGGGAAAGCCCGGATAGGGCAGCGTCTTCACATCGACACTTTTGATCTTGCCATTCTGCTGCACGCGAATCCCCTCGCCGTCCGCGCTGAATCTCACCCCCGCATCTTTGAGCTTGATCAGAAACGCTTCGAGATGAGCGGCGCGCGCGCCTTTGATTAACACGTCGCCGCCGGTGAGCGCCGCGGCGATGACAAAACTGCCGGCCTCGATGCGATCCGCAATGATTCGATGAGTCACGCCGCCGAGCGAGTCAACGCCGTCGATCTGGATGATATCCGTGCCCGCGCCTTGAACCCGCGCGCCCATGGCGTTGAGCGCTTTGGCCAGATCATCAATCTCCGGCTCTTTGGCGGCGTTCTCGATCAAGGTCGTACCCTTGGCCAAGGTTGCCGCCATCATGAGATTTTCCGTCGCACCTACCGACGGTAGATCGAGATAAATTTTAGCGCCGCGCAACTTGGTCGCAGTCGCTTCGACGTAGCCGTGGGTCTGTTCGATGGTCGCGCCCATCGCTTTGAGTCCGTTCAAATGCAGATCGATAGGACGCGCTCCGATAGCGCAGCCGCCCGGCGTCGACACCCTCGCTTGTCCAAAGCGCGCTACCAGCGGCCCGATCACCAGGAACGAAGCGCGCATGGTCTTGACCAAATCATAGGGCGCCTCGACGTTTTTGATCTGATCCGCTTGCAGCGTGAGTTGATCGGCGCCGTCGAGCCAACGCTTGTTGTCGCTCCTGTCGCCCAGACCGGCGAGCAGTCTTAAAGTCGTGCGAATATCGGCGAGATGGGGCACGCTCTGGTAAGTGCACGGCTCAGGCGTCAACAGCGATGAAATCAAAATCGGCAGGGCGGCGTTCTTCGAGCCGCTAACGACCACCTCGCCACTGAGCCGCTTACCGCCCTGAATGATGATTCGGTCCACGCCCTTTGCTCCTCAATTCGAACCAACGGAATTCGCCGCAAGCTTAGCGACGACCACTCGGTCGTGCCCGGCATAGTCTAGAAATAGTGCGACTTCACGGTATCGCCCAGCTTGATTGAATAGGGCGCAAACTTCGCCGCCCATGTGGGCGCCGATTTCCAGCGCCAGCGCGCCGTTAGGCGTCAGAAACTGCCAAGCTTCAGAGGCGATGCAGCGGTAACAATCCAAGCCATCGGCGCCGCCGTCGAGCGCACCGAGCGGTTCCCATAGACTGACTTCCGGCTCGAGAATGGCAATCTCGGCGCGGCGAAGGTACGGCGGATTGGCAACGATCAAATCGAAAGCGTGCCCGCCGCCGAGCGCCGCGAACCAATCGCCGGGTAAAAATGTCATTCGATCCGCGACTTGGTTGAGTGCGGCATTTTTTTGCGCAGCTGCCAAAGCTGCCAGTGAATTTTCCGTTGCAACAATTTCCGCCCATGGCAGTTCCGCCGCCAAACTCACTGCGACGGCGCCGCTACCCGTACCGATATCGAGCACGCGGAGTGGTTTTTTTGCGTCCAAGTCGACGGCCAGCGTGAGCGCGACCTCGACCAGCCGCTCGGTCTCGGGCCGTGGGATCAGAACATCTCGCGTTACCTGAAAATCCAGTGACCAGAACTCTTGCCTGCCGGTGATGTAAGCGACTGGCTCCCGACGCAAGCGACGCTGCAATAGCGTTGCGAATTGATGAACCTGGCCAGCCGATATCAGCAAGTCGTGCGCAACGATCAGTTGCTCGCGGGTCAGCGCCAATACGTGACCGAGCAACACCTCGGCATCGAGCCGCGCGCTTTCGATTCCGGCGGCGGTTAGGCTACGCGCAGCTTGGCTGAGCAACTCCCGCACCGGCGAAAAATTCGCTGACTTCTCAAAGCTCGCGCTCTCCATAGTTTCACCCTGTCCGATTATCCAGCGCTGTTGCCGTTCCGATTGCGAATCTTTTCTTGCGCACTTTGGGTTCTTTGCGGCTAAGCCTCTAATCATCTTCCGCTGCTGCGTCGCCCCCCAATGGCTTACCATTAGCGCTACTTCAACGCCTGAGCTTGATAGTGCGTGATCAGCGCCTCGACGACTTCGTCGATGACGCCTTCCATGATTTTTTCCAATTGGTAAATGGTCAAATTGATCCGGTGATCGGTCAACCGCCCCTGGGGGAAATTATAGGTGCGAATGCGCTCGCTTCGGTCGCCGCTGCCAACCATCAATTTTCTCGTCGCGGCGATCTCCGACTGTTGCTCGTCCTGTTTCTTTTCCAGCAAGCGCGCGCGCAAAATCTTCATGCCCTTGGCGCGGTTCTTATGCTGCGACTTTTCATCTTGGCATGAAATGACGATGCCGGTCGGAATATGCGTGATGCGCACCGCCGAGTCCGTCGTATTCACGCTCTGACCACCCGGGCCCGACGAGCGAAAAACGTCAATGCGAATTTCCTTGGGATCGATGGCGATTTCAACTTCATCGGCTTCCGCCAACACCGCGACGGTCACCGCGGAAGTATGAATGCGGCCCGAGCCTTCGGTTACCGGTACGCGTTGCACCCGGTGCACGCCGCCTTCGAACTTGAGGCGGCTATAGGCGCCTTGGCCTTCGATGCTGGCGATGATCTCTTTGTAGCCGCCAAGGCCGGTGGGACTGGAGCTCATCATCTCGACGCGCCAGCCGCGCGACTCGGCGTAGCGCGAGTACATGCGAAATAGTTCCGCCGCGAACAAGGCCGCCTCGTCGCCGCCGGTACCGGCACGGATCTCGACGATAACGTTCTTGGCATCGTTGGGGTCCTTCGGCAGGATCAGAACCTTAAGCTTATTCTCCAGCTCCTCTTTGCGGGCGCGCAGCAACACCAGTTCTTCTTTGGCCAATTCACGGATCGGCTCGTCGTCTTCTTCCAGGAGCTGGCGATTCTCTTGGATCTCCTGCTCGACTTTGCGCCACTCACGGTAACGGACGACGATCTCTTCCAGCTCGGAGCGTTCCTTGGCGAATTTGGAATACTCTCGTTGCTGGTGGAGCAACTGAGGATCCAGCATCAGCGCTTCAAGCTCGACGTAGCGTTTTTCGACTTCGGCTAATTTATCCAGCATGGCTTATCGCGACTTTGGCCTTGGATTCACCGCCCCGAACCAATAAAAAAGGGCAAAGGGAGCTAAATGCCCTTTGCCCTTCCCTGTTCCGTAAATCCCTAATAGGTCACATTCAGCCCCGATCCTCCGCTTCACTTGCGTTCTTGAGGCCGTATTTCTTGCGATACTTTTCAACCCGGCCCGCGGTGTCGAGAAATTTTTGTTTGCCGGTAAAGAAGGGGTGGCAATTGGAGCAAATCTCCACGTGAAGATTACCCGCCGTGGAGCGCGTCTCCACCACTTGGCCACAGGCGCAAGTAATCGTCGCCGTCTTATATTCTGGATGAATTCCTGCTTTCATAGGTTCCTCTCGTTAGGCGATTCTTATAACATACAGATCTAGCTGCTTCAATTGGGGTGGCGTGGTAAGTCTACGAGCGAGGCAACAAGCGGATTGCCAAACAAACCCTAACCTCATAAAATGTGCGTCATTACAAAGTAAGGCTTTGTGGACGTTGCGCCCAAAGTCCAAGTTTAATCGAGAAATCGGAGAGTTCGAGAGAAAACATGAGCAAACCACAGTCCCTTGAAGGATTATCCCAAGAGTCAGTTCCAGCGCTGCCGCTTAAGGTCGAGAACACAGGCCTCGACTTTGGCTTTCTCGCCGATATGGCGCTCAAAACCGTCTACGCCGACGCCAACTGTACAACCGAACGAGCGGCTACTAAGCTCAAGTTATCGATGCCAGTCACCGAAGATCTGCTGCAACACCTTTATCGGGAGAAATTCATCGAGATCCGTGGCCTTATCAGCTACGGCAACAACCGTTACGGGCTGCTTGATCGCGGCTGGCAGCGGTCGCAACAGCTGCTAAGCATCAATGGCTATATTGGACCGGCGCCGGTGTCCCTGTCGGCATACACGGACATGGTGGTGCGCCAGAGCGCGGCACGAGCGCCGATCCAACCCAAGGCCGTGTATTTGGCGATGTCTGGACTGGTCCTGCCCGATGCGACCTTGCAGACTCTCGGACTAGTCGCCAGTTCGCGAAGAAGCCTTTTCATGACTGGACCGGCCGGCAACGGCAAGACTTCCATTGCAGTTGCGTTACATGAAGCACAACACGGCGAAATCTGGATTCCCCACGCCATTGAGATCGACGGTCAAGTGATCAAAGTTTTCGATCTCCATAATCATCATCCGGTGTCCGTCGATGGCCTCGGCAGTTACGACGAGCGCTGGGTTCGAATCAAGCGGCCCATCGTCATCGTCGGTGGCGAGATGACCATCGAAACCATGGATTTGATCTACAGCCCAACCGTGCGCTTCTATGAAGCGCCGTTCCAAATGAAATCCAACGGCGGCACCTTGGTCATCGACGACTTCGGCCGTCAGCGTGTCGATCCCCACGATCTGCTAAACCGCTGGATCGTACCGTTGGAAGGCCGCATCGATTACCTCACCCTTCATACGGGTAAGAAACTCGAGGTGCCGTTCGAGCAGCTACTGGTTTTCGCCACCAACCTCGACCCCAGCGATTTAGTCGATGACGCGTTCCTGCGCCGCATGGGCTATCGCCTCTATGTCAATCCACCCGACCGAGATACCTACACGAGAATTTTTCAGCAATACGTGCAAGCCAACGAGTTTGATTTCGATCCCAAGCGGCTCGACTATATTTATCGGCTCTACGATGCTGACAAACGCCCGCTTAGAGCTTGCGAACCGCGCGACTTGATCCAGCGCTGCGCCGATGTATGCAAGTACGAGGATCGACCCAAGATTTTAACCGACGAGTTGTTAAGCCTAGCCTGGCAAAATTATTTTGGCGCGGTGCCAACTCTTGCTTGATCGGTTAGCGAATGGCAATCGTTACAATAAAGAAGGAAACTGTCATGACATCCAATACCGTTTTCAAGCGCCGGATCTATGGTTTGGTGATGCTCGCCCTGGTGGCGATTTACGGCTGTACCAACTCAGGACAGATGATCGCCGAAGGCAGCATTGAGGACCGCATCGCGCTGTTACGCGTCGGTGAAACGACCAAGAGCGACGTCGAGCGAATCCTTGGCCATGACCATGACACGGACCGAAATCGCTGGTCGTACAATTTTTCCGACACGGTTTACGAAGTCGCCGAGCGCCGCTTCGGAGCGGGAATGGCCGTTCTACCGTTCAACGCCGGCGTCGTACCGACCAATACCCGCGCCGTCGTGTTGATGTCGTTCAACGAAAGCGGCATCGTCAAACATCTCGAAGTCGCGCGCTTCTTCGAGGATCCTTTCGTCAACGACTACTGGTACCTGGTTAAAAAAGCGGGAGCCGAACCGCTCGAGTCGATCGCCACGCTAGGCGAGTCGGTGGGCATGAAAGTGGTCGGCCTGGACAAGAGTGCCGGCACCTTCACTTTGGAGGATGTCGGCACCAAGGCCAAAATCGCTGTTAAATTAGACGGATATACCATGCATCTCAATTCGCGCAACCCGCATCACCGCATGGCGCCCGAATACCGTGCTTTTATCAAGCGCGAATACGCGCTCACCAGCAGCATCGTTAGTTCCGAAGTCGTGCAGTAAACGCCAAGCTTTACGAATACAACCGCGATTCAGCTCTCTCTAACAACAAATTTGGCGTTACGCATTTTCGAATGCTCGCTGCAATCGCGCGATGTCGATCTTAGTCACGCCGATGCCGCGCCGCGCACTTGGGTTGGCCGCCCATCTTGGCCATCGCCTGCTTCATCTCTTCGGGACTGACATCGCGCTTATGGGTCGCCACCGACCAGCGATGGCCCAACGGATCTTAGAGCTGGGCATACCGATCACCCCAGAACGTGGCCGCTAGCGGCATAGTGACTTTTGCTCCGGCAGCAACAGCTTGCGCCACGACGGCATCGACATCTTCGACGTATAGGTGACCGATGAACCTTTCAGCGCCTTCGGGCCGAGCATGGCCCATTCAGGAGATTCGTCGACCAACATGAGCGCTGAGTCGCCAATCCGAATACAAGCGTGCATTAACTTGCCTTGAGGGCCCGGCAGACGAACTAGTTCGATGGCATCGAATGCCTTCACGTAGAACTTGATGACGTCGGCGGCACCGGCGCAAACCAGGTGTGGGGTCAACGAATGCATTCCATCGGGAATCGGCTTGACCTTGGACTGGTCATGATCATTCCTCCTTGTTTCAAATAGGTTAATACGCTGAGTTTGTTAACGGCTACATGGATTTGTCGTATGAGTCGCCCTCAATTCGACAGTTTAGAAAACATTTTGCGAATGGCTTCAACGAACTAGCCTACGCTCTTCAGCGCTCTATGACGGCGTCGGTAAGTTGACAATATTGCGACACATTTGTAATTTGAACTGCGAGTTGGGCTGTAAGATAAGCCGACTGGCATTCGTCGCGCCCACAGCGGCTCCCTTAAAGTTAGGCTCGATATATGGCCGTGTGGTTAATTCCCGCGTTAAAAGCTGTGCTACCGCATGTCGGGACGATCATTTCGGCCGCCATGCCAGTCTTCACGAAGAAAAAGGTTGATGCGGCCGCCAATCAGACCCTTTTGCTGCAACAACAAATCACAGAACTGCAATCAGCAGCCTCGCAAAACGCGGCGCACATCAAAGAACTGGCGGCTCAACTTCAAAGCACGGTAGCGGCATTGGAACAAGCTGCGTCGACCGCTGAAACCAAGCTCCGACACGTACGCTTGATTTGCCTGGTTGCGATTGTGTTGTCTGCAATCTCACTTTGCGGCGCGGTGGTTTTTATTTTCGCACGATGAGCCCCGAAAACGCGTTCGACAGAGGACGCGCCAAAGAGCGCACGCGCTCAACGAAAGGTTTGAGAGGAAAGCCGTATGGACGCTGATCTCGAAGGCATGTCGCGTGATCAACTTGTCGTCGAAGTGAAAAGGCTGCGGCACGGCATTCGCCAACATCGTGACAGTACAGGTAACGAACTTTGCTGGTACCATCGGGCGCTTTGGTCGCTGCTACCCGAGCAATCCGATTACCTTCCCGTCATCCCGACTGGCCGGAATTTCTCCGCGGTTGCAAGTATCCCGCCGAGGACAATTTTATATTGCTGCCTACGAAATGGCGAAGTCCCGCTGGTTCAAACGTAGTCACCGTTGACCACGGCGATCAAAATCCCTTCGACTTGAGCTTTTCCGTCCGCAATTGCGCGGTCGATAGCGACACGTTGAATGCCGAACCGATCGAACCAGACGACGGCCATGAGCTCACCTCCGCAGTTGTAAATCTCCATGTAATCCTCAGACCTGACCGTTGACGAATCATCGTAGATAACCGCCGTGCCCAGTTCTGTGCCATGGGCGACTAACGGCATTGACATAACCGCAGTCAAATAACGCGGCTTATTGGTCGACGTCAAAGCGCCATTATGCGCAGGATCCGGCACGGCATCTAAGCTGGCCGGCGCGGAGGGGATGAGTAAAAGCGCTACCGCTAAGAAGGTTGTAAAGTTGACCCGGGCTGACAAGGTTTTGTTTATGTGAAACATCTTTATACCTCCGGATCCCGTTTTCCCTCACCTAGAGCAAGCACTATACCAAACGATACGTATTGAATAATTCTTGATTCAAGGAAATTAGATAAGAAGAAGGGCGACTATTGTAGGCTATTTTCTTCCAAGGATTTAGGAAATCACTTGCGTCCTAACTAAGCGACACCAAGATTGACATTCGAGTCATGAGAGCCAAAGCAGGCCACCTATATCGTAGGCGACTATTGCTTTTGATCTTCGCGCGGCAAGCGCTGTGGAAAAAGCTCCCGGAATCTTAGGCCGCTGGCCTAACTGCCATGTCGAGTGATCCGAGAGCAGTTACCGATAGGTAGTGGGTCGTGTAGATGTGGTGCCCGATTGGTTTTGAGGGAGCGCGTTGAACGTGGATTAGTTCTCGTCTTTCAGAGTCGACGAATGGGAAAAGGGCAACGAAAACGTGTTCATTGCCGATTCGATTCATGATGGCTGAAATCGCCGGTTCGTGGGAGTCCGACGGGAGATCCGCAGCGCGTGGCGGGACATTTCCAGGTATGAAGATCGCGCTCACCGGTGGACGCGTTACTGGTGAGAAGAATTAGCAGTAAACCCTCATAGAAACTCCTGGGGTTCGAATTCTACAACACTTTTCATTAGGAGGGCCTCGAAGCGAAAATTACGTTTCGTCCAATTTTTTCGACAGCTGAAGTAATTTCTTAAAAGGATTTGCCACCCCTTAGCGTCTCTTGTTCCGTCTTCGAGGCGTAGGCAAAGATTTTTTACTGCTGTATCGATGTACGATCCGTGTTCGATCAGTTTGGATAGCCATGTTTGTGTCGGCACATCGAGCCGTGAGGGAGATGAGTCTATTCAGCGCCCTATCAAAGTAACCATTCCAACATACTCGAGTCATGAGTTTTGCTCCTGATTTAGATCTTGCTTCTAGTCATTCGCATTGCGCGTGCCAACAGAGATTACTTAGAAAAACTTATATTTCATTTTTCTATTACGCCCTTTCTCTGATGTGTAGGGCCAACAAAGTAAGACTTTTACCGACTTTGGAGGAATGTCCTATTTCAGAGAAGTGCAATAGAACACAGAGGTACCGAGGGCATACTATTTGTTCCTTTTTCGCGGTTGAAAGTGCCGCTTAACAGGAGGATTCTTCCGATGGCAGGTAAAAAAATCACTTGAAGTGAATTGCCCGTTCAATCGTGTCTACATCAATGGACACAGTTCGAAGAATTTCCCAGATTCATAGAAGGCGTGAAAGAAGTCCGACAGCTTGACGATCAAGACGATCAGCGGCTTCGCTGGCGGGTTGAAAATACGGGCGAAGAAAAGAAATGGACTGCCCAGATCACTGAGCAAATTCCGAATCATCGCATCGCGTGGAGTTTCAAGTTAAGCGAGTACACTTCAGGACAGGTAGATTTCGCGAGATCAGGCACGGATCGGACACGGGTCGTGTTGGAGTGAAAATTTGGTGGAGCCGAAGGGAATCGAACCCTCGACCTCTTGAATGCCATTCGAAAATCAATCGTGACTAAAACCTAGACGCGGCCGTGACGCCCAACAAAAACAAGCCCCGAGCGCTGCCTATACCGGCAGTTCTTGGGGCTTGTTGTTTCTGGTACGCGGACAAAAGGCGGACATGCTTCCGGCTTTTCACTGATAAAAGACTCGAGCGGCTCGCCGCTACGAATTTCATCGTCAGCGATCATTCGCGAGATCCTAGGTGCAGGCTCAAGAACTTTGTCACCGCGGACCATGCCTGCTTATCTTGTTCGCCCTTGAAGCCATGATCTCCCCCAGCGATGACCAGCAACTCGACGTGCCCATCAGTTTTTCGAAGCGCTTCTTGCATCTTCAGGCTCTGTTCAGTTGGGACCTCTGTGTCACGGTCGCCGTGAATCAGCAGGACCGGAGCGTGGATCTGGTCTGCAACATGGACGGGCGAGTTCTGATTGCCGGTTCCGCACACTAGCGGAACATAGAAGTAACGAATTCCCGAGTTGCTCGTCGTATCCCCCCAACGTTGAACATCGGTGATCGGGAAATACGCGATGATGGCTTTGATTCTACCGCTTCGAGCGCCGGAGAGTAACGCCACTTGACCGCCCAGAGAAAACCCCAACACGCCAATGGAATCGCCATCAACGCCGGGAAGCGTTGCCAGCCAATCTGCAGCTTTCGTGACATCGTCGGGCTGCGCCGTTCCGCAGTCGTCCCATCCGCTGGAGGGCGGCCATCCGCGCATTGACAGCGCCAGCGCCACATAGCCTTGTTCCGAAAGCCGACGCGCCGTGCCCGCCACTCGCGCAGCGCCCGGCACGCCGGGTCGAGCCCACCCGTGTAGTACAATGATCGCTGGCAGCGGTTTCGATGTGCTAGCGGGACGGAAGAGGATCCCGCCGAGGGTCACGCCGGAACCTGCAAAGCTGACTTCATATCGACCCGGACCACTGACAGTCGTGACGTCAGTAAGCGCCGCAGTACATCCCGCCGCCGCAAGCCAAAGCAGAATTATCACCAGGATCTTAGCCACAGATTGCGACTCCAGCGCCCTTGGATAACAGTGTCTAGCGGCGGTGCAGAAAGCAGGAAAACAAGTGGCATATTGTCTCGCCATGCTACTTGCGCCCTAACCAGTGAAGCCTTACCGAAATATGGGCGCCACAAGTGACACCGCCTGGGTAGGCCGTGCCACTGGTGCGGTCTATGATGTCAATCCGCTCGCGGAACTCGTCAGAGACTCTCACTTCAGTGGTGAGATTGGAATAGGGGTCGAGTTACCCATTCTCCGACCCAAGCTTCGGTATTTGAATCGCTTCGGCGATGTGCGAGGCTTCGATGTTTTCCGCGCCGGCGAGATCGGTGATGGTGCGGCCGACTTTTAGAACTCGACTGTAGGCTCTCGCGCTCAAGCCGAGTTTGTTGATGGCTGTCTCCAGTAATTTCTCCGCGTCTTCTTTCACTGAGCAGAAGCGTTTGATTTCACTAGTGCCCATCTGCGTTGGCGTGAACTTTTGTTTTCTCTAATCGCTGCAACTGAATGGATCGAGCGGTATTGACTCGCATGCGAATGACCATCGGAGGACTCCCCGGCGTCTTTGCTGGCTAATTCTTGACAACGCAGAGCCGGCACTTCGCCATGAATATCGATTCGATCTAGGAGAGGGCCCAAGACTTTGGAGCGATAGCGTTGAATCTGTAGCGGAGTGCAAGTGCATTCCTTCTGCGGATCGGTGAGGAAGCCGCAGACGCAGGGATTCATCGCCGCGACCAACATGAAACAACGAGCGAATAAAAAGCCTCTTAGCGCAATCGCGGGGTACACGTCCAGCTCCTTTCTGCCGTAAGGTATTTAGAACCCCAAAATCCGAGAAATCCCGATGGAGGTGGAAAACCACAGCGATACGACTCTTCATAAGCGGAGATAACATCAGCAGCTCCACAGGACACGAAATAGAGGGTAATCACAATGGAGGTAGGTATGGCGACGAAAGCAGATTTCACGGCCGACGAGTGGAATCAAATCCGGCGTGCCCCTTTCATGGCAGGTCTGGCTGTGGTTGCGGCCAGCCCGAGCGGGCCATTCGGAGTGATCAAAGAAATGTTCGCAGTCGGCAAAATGCTGGCCGAGGTCAAGACCCAGGGGGCATCCAACGAATTGGTGAAAGCCCTCGTGTCCGATCTTGAGACCGGAGCCCGCGAACAATCAGCTCCGTCTGAACTGCAAGGCAAGTCGCCCGATCAGGTCAAAAGCTACGCGATCGAGAGCTTGCGGCATGTCACTGCGCTCATTGAGAAGAAGGCCAAGCCTGAGGCTCAGGGGTTCAACCAATGGCTGGTTTCCGTGGCCCAGAAAGTCTCTGAAGCCGCCAAGGAAGGAGGCTTCCTTGGCTTCGGCGGCACGCAAGTGAGCGAGCAAGAAGCTGCGACGATCAAAGAACTGTCCACGGCCCTCGGGGTCAAGGTTTAGATCGGCACCGTGTAGTGCGGCAGACAGCGGGCGGATTCGACTCCACGTAGTTATCAGGACGATGTAGTAGTTCGAGCACAGGATTGTGTTGTAAGCCGCGCAGCGCGACGACGCGCTAGAAAGGAGGTTCTGCTGAAGCTTAAATTCTTTCCGTTGCGCTAGACCCAATCCCTCGAAACCGACAATCGCTGCGCCACTTGATCTATTGTCAAAAGCCGATCTTCATCACGTATTAGTCTCACGATCTCTTGAAACTCGGCTCGTGCGGCTTGCCGGACCAGCTAACATATCACTTGCAAAAAATTTAACCTCTTGGAAAGAGTCTCAAGGATTCGCGAGGTCGCCGAAACAAGGGTCGTATTATCCGGTGCAGCATTTCTGAGCCGAAAGAGCGCATTATTTCCAGTTCGAATGGTCAGCGAGGAATCACACCGGCGATGAAGTAGCCTATCGTGACCAGTGTCGTGGCCGAAAAGACTAACGGGTGATCGAGACATCGCAACTCCGAGTAGTCATGCTTGTCCGGGTCGCTCTCTTCATCGTCGAAGACATTGAGAGGCGAAAACGCTGCATAGTTTCTCCATGAACGGCAATATGTAAAATCCAGATCATGCGCCACCTCCCAGCTCAGGCTTTGTTTCCGTTTAGCCGCGAAGAGTTAGCGCCTCAGTTAGAAGTCGCGTGTCGGAGAGATCCTCGAGATTGTCTACCAGTTCTACAACCCGTTCCACATCTTGTTCTTTGAGCACCCTGCCTGCGTTGTCGCGAAACTTTTCAACCCATTCAGAGCGAGGCAAGGGATACTTCCAGTGACTACGCGGTAGCGGTTGTACTGCAGTCACTTCTCTTCCGTCGTGCAAACGGATCTTTACCGGATAATAGCGGAAGTCCGGATTCTTTGGCAGTAACGGGTCAAAGCCCACGCTTACTTTCCTCATGAAGTCCTGAATGTCGGAAGCCAAAGCTCTTTCATCATTAAAGCTTTCAATGGTTGCTTTTCGGTCCAACACCGCCAGCGCTACGTGATACTGATGGCTGAATTTGCCTTCCAGGCCCGTGCGGATGACGGGTCGATCAAAGTGACCACGGCGAGTTACGACTACCTCGACGGAGCTGATATCGTCGACAGTGATGTTGTACTGCTTTACTAGGGCTAGCGTGGCTTCAAAACTGAGATGTAGGTAGTAACCACTGGGGTACATTTTTACGCCGATTCCAGGAGTGATGATATGGTAAGGGTTGCCAAGAAACATGGTGAGCTGCCAGTCATTGGCTGGGCGAGCACCGTAGAAGGTCTCAAAGAAAGCCGCGTCGAAGACGTTCGGACTCGCTGAGAATCCGTCGGCAGCGAGCATCGCTGCTACTACACCGTTCCGTGCTCCGTGTCCCGAGTGAAACGGCTTTGTCATTGTTCCGATATTGGCTCCGATGCCGCTGGCTTCAGAGGCAGCAATCCCGAACGCCATTTGCAGTTTCACGGGATCCAAATCCAACAACTTGCCTGCAGCCGCTGTAGCGCCAAAAGTTCCAAATACAGATGTAGGATGCCAGCCCCCACGTGCGCCCGTACAAGAATAGAGTTTTCCCATGACCTCATAGCCTGCCAACTGGGCGACTAGCAACTTTCGTCCTGAGGAACGGAGGGTTTCGGCTACTGCGAAGGTTGCGGGAGAAATCACCCCCGAAGGGTGGCCTCCAGGCAGCATCATGTCGTCGTAGTCGAGGGCGTGAGAGAAGATGCCATTAACAAAAGCTACCTGCGGCGCCGACGAACGCAGGTTTGTCCCCCAAACCGTGCAGTTAGGAGTGCCTCCGGTCTTCTCGAGAAAGCTCGCTGCCAGCTTGCCTACTGGCTGGGTGCTTCCCGCCAGTGCCACTCCGATGACGTCGAGGAGTTGGCGCTTGGTCCGCTCCACAGCTTCCTTTGGAATGGCGTCGTAGTCTAGCGTTGCGACGAAGCTCGCAATGGCCTCCGTATTACTGTTCATGTTCATGCCTCGTCACGTACCCTGACAATATTTAACCCCGTCGAAGTAACGCTTGCACCGAGCTTTCCATCCGATTGCAGGGACTATTTTCGGTTCACTTGGTTTCTTCCCTCGGGAAGCCTAAAGCTTCCACTATTTTCTTTTCGTATTCGCCCATTCTCTGGAAATGGTCCCAGCCAACGGTAGAAAACTTTTTTGCCGCGAGTTAGCTGCTCGTGAACTGAACCAGGACTAAAGATCGATGCAGCTATGTCCGTGTCATCTAAAATTCTTTGTCCTTCGCGCCCAGATTGAAACTCCAACCACAAAAGAGCGGCATGGGGATTAGCAGCCGCAGCAAGAATAGCTTCAGCCTCAGAAAGTCTCGCCGGGATCGGTTCCGTTACTTTGTATTCTATAACTTTTCTTACGTCCTTCTTCTGCTGTCTTATCACTCCTTTATAGTTGGGACCGTGTAACAGGTTAATCTCTCCCACTGCCAACTGAGCACGCACCCGTGTCTCCCCCTGATACCAAATAGGATTTTGGGCTGCTAGTTTCCGAGCCATATCGAGCACCTTCTCTCAGTCCCCAAACAGGCACCAGAGCGGGAAGTGCCTTGGCTCGAACATCCAGACCAAATTTCTTTCCTTGGAGTTCCGGTTTAAGAAAGTCCTCCCATTTATTCGGAACCTTGTCGTGTGAAATAAGCTCCCTGTTGTATGCGACGATGTGTACATTGGATTGTAGCGCAACTACGTGCCGGTGAACGGGATCTATCATCTTGCTCGGAATTTGAACCACTCCGTGTTCTGCCATACCGAGGATGTCGAATTTTTTCAGGTGAGGCAGGTATTCAGCGTAAGAGTCCCAGGCCAGATAGTTCACATCCCAATTCTTAGCCAGGCCCGCCTTCAATTCTTGTAGTATGCGTTGGTAGGTACCCAGTGCAGTGACTTCTTCGACGTTAACTTCAATGAAAGGATATTTTCTATTAAAGGCGATAACCATGGCCTTGGTGGAGATTGGCTCTTGGGCAGAAAGGACTCGGAGTTTGCCTTCCTTTTTGGCCTTTTCAACTAATTCATCATGGCTAGTGAGGAAAATGTACGCTTTCGATTCCGCCTGTTGCTTGGCTTTAAAGTAGCGCGGGGCTTGACGTCGCAGAATAAGCTGGAGGGCATGTAGGCAAATATCCTAGCAGGGTAATCAACACAAATACCGACAAGGAACTTAACTTCATCTGGACCTCCGATTCCATTTGCCCCTTTTGCAGAAGGGAAGGCTTCGATGTTGCCGTCTCTTCTAGGCAAATTGGTTCATGTTCATCTATTAGATCCATCACCGATGCCGTCGTAATTCGCAATCCAACGATAGGCTTGTTCCAGTCAACAATGTGTAGAGGACTTATTGGGAGATGACTCGCATTATCTGAGATGCGGCACTATGACTGCACGTCAATCAAGAATACGGATTGTCGATCGCCGCTTGCTTCATTTGAGCGTGTAGATCTACCATCGTCAGAGCACAGTACTCCATAGAATAACCAGCATGAAGCTCCACACCCTCCTGTAGGGCACGTTGCAGGACCGTACGGTTGAACGCGCCGTGCCCCATTGTTTCCTCGCCGGCTTCACCTAACTGATGCGTGTCCATATCTGCTTCTTCATGAGTAGAAAAATAAATCGCCTGTTTTCTTAGTAAAGCCGTAATGAGTCGTTAGCGCGGTGTACCATTCACCCGACCAATGCGACAACGATTCTTCGAAAACGTGCAGTCCCCAAAGCTCGACGATGGAACCATCGATAAAAATCTTGTGACAGGAATTCGTTGATGGCCCGGGCAGCCGGCAAATACGGATCCTCTAAGACTTCTTTACGGCTGATTTCATAACCTCGGCCGTTTCCAGCAGCACCAATACGTGCCCGGGAGACCGAGGCGAAATCAATTCGTCGGCAATTTTGGCGCAAAAGGTTCCCAAGAGATCGAAGTTCCGGACGAAAAATGGGAGATGCGTGTAATAAGACACGGCATTTAGTGCGTTAACTTCCATCGAAAAATGACCCCAGTTTTTAAAGAACTGCCTAATCACCGGCATGGGTAGTTTGCCAGCGCGGAGTTGGGTCATGAAAGCGCCATTATGGACCTTTTCGTGCCACACCTTGTAAAGTTTCGAATAAAGGTAATCCACATATGCTTTAGCTTGCTCCGCGGTCAACTTTTCTCCTGGTTTCGGTTCTTGCGGCTGCGTCACGTTGATCTCCTTTTGCATTTCTAGTCGTTTGATCTCTTCACGTTTGTAAGTCGCCTCAAGCAATCTATAAGTCTGGACGTTATTTCTAGCATTGAGTGCCGCACACCATACCAATCGCTAGATCGTACCCTCACCGATTTTGCCGGCTGTTACCGGGACGTACGTGTGCCGAGCTCATCCTGAGATGTCTAGTACGCTCACCAAGTGAGTTAGTTACTTTTTACTGCCCAAAATATTTACCTCTAAAACTACGGCCCCTTCCGACCCGACCCGGGCGTGGTCTGAAGTCGACTCGGTCTTTTTCGTTTATTGCGTTGCGATCACTCGCCGCGACATGAATAATAACAAGCGGGGTTTTTCCACTGCTCTCGAACCAATATGGAGTTCCTCGTTTCAACAAAAGGCCTTGATTTTTTTCCATCTTAGCAGCGATTTTGTCACTTCCTCCTTGCGCCGCTGCGTAGAAGGTGGCTTCACCGTCAAGAACTATCCAGATGGAATCTGTGTGCGGGTGAGAATGCATGTTCGTGTCACCTCCATCGGCGGCAACTTGAACGGATACCGCGAGTTGATCATTGCGCGCCAACCTGTGTGACTTCTTGCCTCTGGACACCAGCTGAGGGTTAATATCGAACAACTCAAAGCCTTTCACATTTTCCATGATTTCCTCCATGCAAATTATTTCTTCTCACTACTGAATTTGTATTTTGTATACGGATAACGAGTCACATCGCATGCCTCCGTTTCACTTAGTCACCAGGTTGACCATCATTTACGTTTGAACGTCATGATCCCTAGACCCTCCGTCGCGCTCCGATCTGCTTCTTACCGGTCTCAAAATAATCGCCCTTAACCGCCAAATCCGCCTCGTCTTCTTCCTCCTTTCGTCCAGGCACCGAGGCTGTAGCCGTACCACGGCGTGCGCGGTTTTAAGCGGCGGCAGTCAGAGTTCCTCCCAATCTGTTCGGACCGGTCCATGAACTCTTTTTTAGGCAGCGACACCGGCGTATAGGGCCACGGCCGTACGGCGTTTATGAGCAACGCCGAAGTCGAGCGCGGCTGTCTGCCTCGGTCTCCGTGCCCGGTGGATAGGTCGACGGATCGAGCCCCGGCATCTTAGCAATACCTGAACTGAACGAAAGGCCGGAGAAAAAAA
>CAVYTU010000010.1:0-96358 GCA_963771465.1 uncultured delta proteobacterium | reverse complement strand
ATCGCCGTCTGCTGCACCGTCCAGAACACCCACGTCCTGGCCGTTCGGGCGATGGCCAGCGCGAGGGTCAACGGCCGACGCCGACGCTGAAGGGCAACAGGACCCGCGATCCCGCCGCAGGATGCCGACGACGTGGACGCTCGAAGCTGAACGGCGCCACGGCGACGACGATCACCAGGGCCTGGCCAGCATGAGCGGCACGATCTCCTTGAGGGACTCGCCGACGATCAGCGCCGAGCGGCTCAACGGGGAGACGAGCAGCCGCTCGAAGGAGCCGCTGTTGATCTCCAGGTGAGGTTCGAGCCGGTGATCGAGGCGCCCATCAGCGCGGTCATGGAGATGATCCCCGGCACGAACCACTGCAACGCCGAGCCGGTCCCGGCGTCGGGGAGCAGCGGGGCGAACAGCGCGAGGAAGACCAGCGGCTGGACCATCGCGAACAGCACGCGACGCCGGCTTGCGGAGCATCGGCTTCAGCTCGCGGATCAACACGTTGCGGATGTCGGCGAGGATCCCGGCCGGCGGGTCGACCGGGGTACGTGCGCACCTTGGTCGCCGAGGCCGCGGTCTCACGGATCTGGGTGATCTCGACGCTCATGCGGCTTCTCCTTCGTGCTCGTCGCCTCGTCAGCGTTGACGGCTGCGTCGATGTGGCCGGTCGTCTCGTTGCTCTCACGCAGGCTGCGTCCGGTCAGGTTGAGGAAGACGTCGTCGAGGGTCGGCCCGACGACCTCCATCCGGCGTACGGGGGTCTCCGCGGCCGCCAGCTCGGTGACCAGTCCCGGCAGCCGGTCGCGACCGTAGGCGCACGCACCCTGACGTCCGGGCCGGCCACCGCGACGTGGGCGCCCGTGATCCGGTCCGCACCGGCGGCGCGGCGGCGACGCGTCGGCGGCTCGGCGAACCCGAGGGACCACAGGTCGCCGGCCGACGGCCTTGAGGCGCGCGGCGCTTCGTCGGCGATCACCCGGCCGTGGTCGATCACCATCACCCGTCGGCGAGGCGTCGGCCTCCTCGAGGTAGTGGGTGGTGAGCACGATCGTGGTGCCGAGGTCCCGTTGAGGCGCCGCACCTGCTCCTGGAGGTTGACGCGGTTCTGCGGGTCGAGCCCGGTCGACGGCTCGTCCAGGAACAGGATCTCCGGCGCCCGTGGACCAGGCCGATCGCGACGTCGAGGCGGCGGCGCTGGCCGCCCGAGAGCGTGGACACCGGCCGCTCGGCGTGCCCGGTCCAGGTCGAAGGCCTCGAGCAGCTCGTCGGCCCGGTCCCGCGCGTCGCGCCCGGGACAGGCCGTGCGCGCGGGCCTGGCTGACAGCTCGTCGCGGCCGCGCTGCTGGTGCCCGGCGGCGTTGCCCTGCCCGACGTACCCGATCGAGCGGCGGACCCCCGCTGGTCGCGGTCGACGTCGTAACCGGCGACCTCGGCCGTGCCCGAGGTCGGCGCGAGCAGCGTGGTCCAGCATCCGTAAGCGTGGTGGTCTTGCCCGGCGCTGTTCGGGCCGAGGAAGGCGACCAGCTCGCCGGGGCTCGATCTCGCAGGTCCAGCCCGTGCACGGCCTCGATCGGTCTGCTTGTTGCGCGGTAGGTGCGGGTGAGCCCGCGGGTGCGGATCACCGATTGGTTCTCGTGGTGGTAGGTCATGACCACTACGCTAGGGACCATTGCGGTCAGTTACTGACCGCAATAGAAACCAAGGTGGGGACATGAGTACGAGCACGCGGATGCTGCGGCTGTTGTCCCTCCTGCAGACCCATCGGTTCTGGTCGGGAGGGGGAGCTGTCCGAGCGGCTCGAGGTGAGCCCTCGCACGTTGCGGCGCGACGTCGACCGGCTCCGCGACCTCGGGTACGACGTCGACGCGGTCCGTGGCGTCGCCGGCGGCTATCAGCCGCGGGCTCGGTACCGGGCGCGGGCGCCGCCAACAAGCCGTATCTTTCCGTCATCGAAGCCGCCGATCTCGCGAGGGTCGGACCATCTACGATTCGACTTTATATCCGCAAGGGTCAATTGAAACGCCAGAAGGTGGGCCGCAGAGTCATCGTGAGCCCGAGCGGAGCTTAGAAAGATTTCTCGCGGCTGGCCCCCTAAAGTGGTGGAGCTATATTCGGCTTGAAATCTTCGATTGCCCGAATTGGTTGCACCGACGTTTAGCCTTAGTCAATAACGCCGAGGAGAAAGAGGAGCACACAAACTATGGCCAAGGGTATTTACGAGCGCAAAGGCAAGAACGGCGACGTTACCTACTACATTCGCTACCAGTTCAAGACCACCGCGTTGAACGGTAACGAAATTATCAAAGACCTAAAAGAAAAGGTTGGGCGAAAATCGCGGGGATTACACGGGAGATGGCGCGAGAAGCCCTCAAAGCAAGAGAAGGCGAGATCGCGCAAGGCCGGTTCAATCTGGAGAAGGTCAAGAAGCCCCACTCTATCGGTGAACTGTTGCAGCGTTATCACAAGCACGCGGAAAGCTACAAAGCATCGTACAGCCGCGAGCGTTACGCGCTTGAGCGATTCAAGAAATACTTCGCCGGGCGCTATCTTTCGGACATTACGGCTTGGGCGGTGGAGAAATGGAAACGAGAGCGGGAAAAACAAGTCAAAGATCGACAGTGAATCGCGAGCTAACGGTTTTGAAACACATGTTCAAGATGGGCGTGAAGTGGGAATTGATGAAACGAACCCTGCCGCTGGCGTGGCTCCATTTCCAGTGCAGGAAACCCGCTTTCGCTACCTTCGGAAAATGAAATTCCCGCATTGCTCACCACGTGTGAAAAACAGGTGACTTCTCCCTGGCTCTATCCGTTGGTCGTTTTGGCGCTGAATACGGGGGCGAGGCAAGGCGAACTGCTTCAATTGAGCTACGACGATTTAGACCTTGAGCGGGGGTTGATCTACTTCGGGAGAACCAAGAACAAGAAGTTAAAGACTGTTCCCATGAACCGGGCCGTCCGCGAGACTGTGGGTTGGCTTCTCAGTCATCGCTATGGTGAATCCGTGTTCATGTGGCCGTGGGGAGAGCAGGTAGGCCGGACAACCGTGTATGACGCATTCAAGACGGCCTGCCGCGCAGCAGAAATTGAGAAGTTCCGTTTCCACGATCTCCGACACACGGCTGCGAGCTATCTTGTTATGAGCGGGGCCGATCTCGCCACGGTAAAAGAAATCCTGGGCCATAGGGAAATCGAAATGACGCTGCGATACTCGCATCTCGCACCGGCGCACAAGGCCAAGGCGGTGGAGAGATTAGGGGAAGTATTGGAAGAGATCACCAAACCCAAGGAGAAGGAATCAGAGCACACTGCGGAAACGGAAAAAGGTCCCGCAGCGCCGCCGAACTTGGCACAAATCAGGAACGTTTTCCTTGTTAGGAGTGGTCGCGGACTATCGGTGATTGGGCCAAAAGAACCATCTAATCAAGCCGTTAGCCCGTCAAGTGACTGGTGGAGGCGGGGGGAATCGAACCCCCGTCCGAAGGTTTTCCGTCAAGTATGACTACATGCTTAGCCGTTGTTTTGATCTCGCTCCGCAAGCCCCCAACGGCTGGGTCTCGCGAATCTATCCGGTTTAGATCTCAGCCTCATCCCCTCCGGCAGGAAAATCGGCCCATCCCACTGAATGACATCCTATCCGATCCCGCGGGAGAAAACCGGTAGGACGCTAGCGGCGATTAAGCAGCTAGTTGGTATTCAAAATTATCTGCGTTTAAATTGCAGTCTGTTTGTTTAACGGGATAACAGAACCCCGGCATGCCACCTTGTCTTCCCGCCCTCGTCGAACCCATATCGCCCCCTTACGAGACAGTCTAACGTTTTGAGTCTGGAGTTTCTAGCCGCCTTCCTGATCCCATTAGGTGCCCCAACACCAAACACTCGGCTCGAGACTAGCGTCTGGCCGACATAGACCGGGCAACTTCGCGCTCGGCGTTTTTGCGCTTGAGCGTTTCGCGCTTGTCGTAAAGCTTTTTACCGCGTCCGAGACCGATCTCGACTTTGGCCCGGCCGTTCTTGAAGTAGAGTTTGAGCGCGATCAGGGTCAAGCCGCGTTCCTTAGTCTTGCCGGTGAGCCGGTCGATCTCGCGCCCGTGCAGTAACAGTTTACGCGTGCGCGTCGGCTCGTGATTGAACTGGTTGGCGCCGGGATAAGGGCTGATGTGGAAATTGATTAAGAACGCCTCGCCTTTCTGAATGCGCGCGTAGCTGTCGCTGAGATTGGCTTTGCCATCGCGCAACGACTTCACCTCGCTGCCGACCAGCACCAAACCCGCTTCGTAAGTCTCGTCGATGAAATAGTTATGGCGTGCTTGGCGGTTGACACAGACGATTTGTTCGCCCGGCGTGGCAGACTTTTTATTTGCCATATTTGCTCTTGTCCTCGGGCGCGATCAAACCGCTTGAAGTGATCAGTTTCAGCGCTTCTTCCATCGTCATATTGAGTGGCGTCACCTGGTCGCATGGCATGAGGAGATAGAATCCCGATGTCGGATTGGGCGTCGTCGGCACGAACACATTGACCAGTTGAGTATTCTTCTTATCCTCTAGGTGCGACCACGCGCGCCCCATGGCGAAAGCGACCGTGTAGACTCCGACTCGAGGGTATTCGATCATCACGACCTGCCGTTGCGCGCTCGACGGGCCAAGAAAAGTTTGCACCAATTTTTGCACGGCCGTGTAGACCCCGCGAAAGACCGGGATCTGGACGAAGACTTTTTCCCAGGCGGCGAGAAAGCGCCGTGTCGCGACGCCGCTAGTAAGTACGCCGAGAAAAAGAATCAGAAACAGCGTAACGACGGCGCCGAGCTTAGGAATAGGAAAGGGCAAATAAGCGTTGGGATGAAACGAATCGGGCAGCACCGCAAGGACGCTGTCCAACAGGTCGATCACCCAGCCGATGAACCAGAGCGTAATCGCCAGCGGTAAAAAGACCAGCAAACCGGCGAGGAAATAGCGCTGTATTCGATCGCGCCAGCGCGTCGTCGTGCGAACCAGTCCCTCTTCCGCCACCGCGCCAGTCTCCTTAGTGCTTGAGCACGCGATTGTCGATTAGGCGCGCTTTGCCGAAGCGCACGGCAATCGCCAGCAGCGCCGGCACATCGATCGCGTCAATGTCAGCCAATGTCTCTGCATCGCATAGTTTCACGTACTCGACTCTGGCAAGTGGCTCGCGCTGAAGTTCCGCCGTGACGAGGGCAAGCAGCGGCGCTGCCGCGCGTTCGCCACGTCTGAACAGTCGCTCGGCCTTGCACAAGGCGCGCGACAAACAAACCGCGGCCTGCCGTTCCTCGGTTGAAAGATAAGCATTGCGCGAACTCATCGCCAAGCCGTCGGCCTCGCGCACGATCGGATGACCGATGATTTCCACGTCCATCATTAAATCACGCGCCATGCGGCGAATCACCTGAAACTGCTGGTAATCCTTTTGGCCAAAGATCGCCGCATGGGGTTGCACGATGTTGAATAATTTAGCGACCACGGTGGCGACACCACGAAAATGGCCAGGCCTAACCGAGCCGCACAGCGGCAAGCTTAACTGCGCGACTTCGACAAAGGTTTGCTCTCCGGGCGGATAAATTTGCGCCGCTGACGGAGCAAACAAAATGTCAACATGCTCTGCCTCAAGCAGTTGGCGATCGCGCTCGAAGTCGCGCGGATAGGCGCCGAAGTCTTCACTCGGTCCGAACTGCGTCGGATTGACGAAAATCGAAACCACCACGAGATCGCCGCGCGAGCGCGCGTCGCGCACCAGACAAAGATGTCCCTCATGGAGAAACCCCATGGTCGGAACCAGCACGATGCGCCGCCCGGCGCGCCGCTGCGATTCGCTCCAATCGCGCATGTCAGAGACGGGTTCAATGATCTGCATAGCTGTAAACCCAATCAGTCGGAATGCTCGAGTATTGCAGTCATGGAGTAATGGCCCAACGCTCCAGTACAGCAAAAGGGCATTACCCCGATCCTACTTAAACGAGTGTTCCTCCGCCGGAAATTTCTGTTCCTTCACTTCGCCGATGAATTCCTTAACCGCCCCGGTCATGATGCTTTTAACGTCGCCATATCGTTTGACGAATTTGGGCGTGAAATCGTCGAACAGACCGAGCATGTCATGGATAACCAAAACCTGCCCATCGCAGTGCGCGCCCGCGCCGATACCGATGGTCGGGATCGTCAGCCGCTCGGTGATTTCCTGCGCCAGGTCGAGCGGCATACCCTCCAAGACAACGGAGAAGGCGCCCGCTTCTTCGACAGCGGCGGCATCGCGCAAAACCATTTCGCGCCGGTTCTTCTCGCGGCCTTGAACCTTGTAGCCGCCAAACTGATGCACCGACTGCGGCGTGAGACCGATATGAGCCATCACCGGCATACCGGCCTGGACGATCGCCTGGATCGAATCGCGTACGGCGACGCCGCCTTCGAGTTTGATCGCCTCGGCGCCCGCCTCCTGGAAAAATCGCCCGGCATTTTGCAGCGCCTGCTCTTTGCTCACTTGATAGGACATGAACGGCATATCGCCAATCACCAGGGCGCGTTTACGGCCGCGCACCACCGCGCGGGTGTGGTAGATCATCTCGTCCATGGTTACCGACAAGGTATTCTGGCCGCCCTGAATGACGCAGCCCAGAGAATCGCCGACCAAAAGCATTTCCACGCCCGCCTCGTCGAGAATCCGCGCGAAGGAATAATCGTAAGCGGTCAAACAGGTCATCTTCTCGCCGCGCTGCTTCATTTTCTGAATATGCGGTACGGTGATCTTGTCGCCCATGATGCTACCCTCCAAAAATACAAAAGCCCTCCGGACGAAACCGGAAGGCCAACGCGGGCAGCAGGAGAGCCGCTGACTCTCCCCCAAAAACGCCTTTGGGCATCCGTCTCGGTCCGACTACCTGGATCCAAGCGGTATAAAGTGCTGCGTGCCCGACCCCATATTATTGATCTCCTTGATCAAGTCAGCCAGATCCTTGCTGCTCGCCACGAAATCAATCTCCGAAGTGTTTACCACCAGCAAAGGCGTCTCATCATAGTGAAAGAAGAACTGATTGTACGCCTGAGCGACTTCGGTAAGGTAGTCGAAGGTCACGCTTCGCTCGTATTTCTTATCCCGTTTTTTAACCCTTTTGTAAAGCACCTCAGGCCGAGCCTGGAGGTAGACGACCATATCCGGTTTGGGCACCCGAGTATTCAACAGCGCATAAATCTGCTGATACAGATTCAACTCCTCGGCGCTCAAAGTCAATGTCGCGAAAATTTGGTCCTTGGCGAAGAGATAGTCGGCGATCGCGTTCTGGTTGAAAAGGTCGTGCTGCGCCAACTCCATTTGCTGCTGATAGCGGTTGAGCAGAAAGAAGGTCTGATTTTGGAACGCGTAGGTCTCCCGGGATTGGTAAAACTTGGGCAGAAATGGATTGTCCTCGATGCGCTCAAAAATCGTCCGCGCCTGAAACTCGTTGGCCAAGATCTTCGCCAGGCTGGTTTTGCCCACACCGATGGGGCCTTCGACCACTATGTACTTCGCCTTGGGCATTTATCGCATGAATTTACACGGAGACCGAAAGGTTGTCTAGGTTGTGTTATATTGGCGTTCGATGAACGCCCTACGCGAGAAAATCGGCCAAATGTTTCTCGTCGGCTGCCGAGGCGACAGCCTAACGCGCGATGAGCAACTGATCTTTGCCGAATATCAATTCGGCGGCGTTATCCTATCTAAACGGAACTGCGCCGAACCGGCTCAAATTCTTTCGCTGTGCCGCAGTCTATGGGAATCGGCAGACGAACCGCCGCCGTTCATTGCCATCGACCAGGAAGGCGGACAAGTACATCGACTACCACAACCGTTCACGCACTTTCCCGCCGCGGCACGGATTGGCGAGGGTAAAAATGCCGACCTCGCGCGCCGGCTCGGCCAAGCTATGGCAGACGAGCTCAATTTAGTCGGAGTCAATCTTAACTTCGCGCCGGTGCTCGATGTCAATTCCAATTCAGCCAATCCGATCATCGGCGACCGCGCTTTCGCCGCCGATCCTAAGCAAGTCGTCGAGATCGCCTCGGCATGGGCGCAGGGGTTACGAGACGGTGGCATCATCCCTTGCGGCAAACATTTTCCCGGCCACGGCGACACCGAGAAAGACTCCCATCTGGAACTGCCAACGGTAAGAAAATTGCTGGATGAACTGCGCGCCGTCGAACTGGCGCCATTCGCTGACGCGACCCGTAATGGAATCGAATCGCTGATGACCGCGCATGTTCTCTACCCCGCTCTCGACGCCGAGTTGCCCGCGACCTTATCCGAGCCCATCGTCACCGGTCTCTTGCGCCATCAGCTCGGTTACGACGGGGTGGTTTTCAGCGACGATATGGAGATGAAAGCGATCACCGACAACTTCCAAGTTGAAGAGGCCACAGCGCGTGCGGTTCGCGCCGGTGTAGACGTACTGCTCTTCTGCCATGAATCGGCCAAGGCGATTCAAGCCTTCGAATTTCTCTGTGATGAAGCGGAACGCGACCCCGTTGTGCGCGCGCGGGTCGAAGACAGCGTTCGTAGAATAACCGAACTCAAGCGACGCTACTTGAAAAAATTTACCGGTGTGGAGGAAAACGAAATCGCAGCGCGAATAGTGGACCTGGACCACCGACGATGGGTCCATGTCAATTTCGCGAGTGGATAGAATCGCTAACGCGGGAAAGTGAGGAATCCGTCATGCCAACACAGGCCGGCGAAGCTCACGGCAGCTTATAGGCGCTGTAGGCGATTAATTTCTTGATATCTTTGTGCAACTCACCTTGCCATTTTTCCAGCACGATGTCGGCGGGACATTTCCCCTGGTCCAGCAAATCCTTTAGCGGTTTTAGATAAATCGTCTCATCGTCGCCAAGCTCGTTAACGACGTTCTGCCGGCGCAGTCCTTCCCACGCGATTTCAAAAAACTCCCGCGCCAAATCGAGCAGCGTATGACGCCGGAAGCGCGTCGCCAGAGCATTCACATGGGAATCTAGATAAACCTCCATGCGCTCGTCCCAGGTCCAGCCTTTGACCAGATCCCAGGTTGCCAGCAGACAATCATTGTCATAGAACGCGCCTTTGGTGAGCGCCGACAGCGCCGGCATCAGCTCGGGGGGTTGGCTGTCGACGGAACGAATCTCGATATAGCGTTTGATGCGCGTTTCAGGAAACAGCGTGGTTAAATGATCGCCCCAATCTTCGATGGTCGCCCGCTCGCCATGATGGCCGTATTGGAGATACTGGCGAAAGGTCATGCTGGTCATGTCGTGATATTTGTGGTGCCGGATGATGAAATACATCGGCACGTCGAGGGCATAGTCGACGTAGTGAGCGAATGAAGCTTCCGGGGCGAAGGCGAATTTCAGCAAGCCCTGGCGGTTTTTATCGGTGTCGGTCCAGATATGTTCGCGAAAACTTCGGTAGCCGTTCAGCTTCCCGTCACAGATCGGTGAGTTGGCGAACATGGCGATCAAGATCGGCGCCAAACCCATGCCGGTGCGAAACTTCATCATCGCATCTTTTTGGTCGAGAAAATCGATGTTCGCTTGCACCGTCGCGGTCTGCTTCATCATGCGTTGGCCGAGCGTACCGACGGTCGGCATATACGGCCCCATGATGCGATAGCGCTGTTTCGGCACCCATTGGATTTCATCGAGTGTGCTGACCGGCTGCATGCCGAGGCCGAGAAAGATAATTCCCAGAGGCTCGCACACTTCGATCAGTTCGTGGATATGCTGATTGAATTCGGCGTAGGTGCAGTGAATGCTTTCGCACGGCTCGCCGCTTAGCTCGATCTGCCCGCCGGGTTCCAGCGTAATCTGCGCCCGGTCGCGGCTGAGCGCGATGATGTGGCCGTCTTGTTCTTCCGGCTCCCAACCAAAGCGCTCGATCAATTCGCGGAGAATGGATTCAACGCCGCGCGCGCCGAAATAAGGAATCGCCTGGCCGGTGTTGCGGTCGATACCGACTTTTTCGTACTCGGTGCCGACCCGCCAGCGCTCGCGTGGCTTGCCCGCCTCGTGAAAATAGGCTTCGAGCTCGTCGTGTTTCTCAATGACTGACATAGCTTCGAATATTCTGTTGATAGGGAGGATTTATCACTCCCTTCTCGGTAATGATAGCCGAGATCAAGTCTTGCGCCGTCACGTCGAAGGCTGGATTGAATACTTTCATCCCCTTGGGCGCCAGCGGCTTGCCGAACATATGCGACACCTCTTTGGGATCGCGCTGCTCGATGGGAATTTCATTGCCGGAGGCACAGTCCATATCGATGGATGAAGTCGGTCCGGCGACATAGAACGGAATGCCGTGCCGCTTGGCCAAAACAGCAATCATGTAAGTGCCGATCTTGTTCGCCACATCGCCATTGGCCGCAATGCGATCGCAGCCGACCACGACCGCGTCGACTTTGCCTTTCTGCATCAAATAACCGGCCATGTTGTCGGTGATTAACGTCGCGGCAATTTTCTCCTTCTTAAGCTCCCATGCCGTCAGCCTAGCACCTTGGAGAAATGGCCGCGTCTCGTTTACGAAAACTTCAAATTTGCAGCCCCGATCTTTGAGCGCTCGAAGCACGCCAAGCGCCGTGCCGTAGCCCGCCGTGGCCAGCGCACCGGCGTTGCAATGGGTCATGATCCGCTTGGCATTGCGCATCAGACTGGCGCCGTATTTGCCAATTTGTTTGTTGGCGGCGATGTCGTCCCGATAAATCTTCTGCGCCTCATCTTTGAGCGCCCGTTGCACCGCGGCAACACCGTGGCTGCGGGTACTGGAATAAACATCGCGCATGCGCTGCAACGCCCAGAACAAATTCACCGCCGTGGGCCGCGTCTTGCCCAAAGTGAGCACGACACGGTCGAACTCACGATCGAACGACTTCTCCGGCGTTGCGAGCATGCCCAGTGCGACGCCCATGGCCGCCGCCACACCGATCGCCGGCGCGCCGCGGATGACCATATTGCGGATCGCTTCGGCAACTTCGTTGTAATCGCGACAGACCCGGTACACCTCTTTATGTGGCAGCAAACGCTGGTCGAGCATGACCACCCGATCGTTTTTCCATTGGATCGTTTTAACTACCATAGGATTGTTTCAATTTTGCGGAGACCGAGTATATTAGCTCACCGAACAAAGCGTCAAGGGCCGCTCATGGATTTCAATCACCTGGTTGGATACTTCACTGGACTGCTGATCATCAAACCCGACATGGCGTCGACATCATTGTTGCCGACCGCCGCGCTCGTGCATCTGCTCGACGCCATCCTCTGTGGCGTCATCGCCAATCACAGCCGGCGCAGTGTAATCGGTTGGACCATCGGCGGCCTGATCGGCGGCATCTGGGCCCTCGGAGCTTTGTTTGTACTGCCGGTGCGAAAAGACCAATGACACGGTTTTTTGCAGTCGCCGCATCGTGAGTTTCGTCCGAGGCGGCGCTGAATCGCGCCGCTATTTTCATTATTCATCCTGCGCGATCACAAATGCCAACCCATGATGCTTGGTGTGCGTAATCGACAGCGCCCAGCGGCGAATGCCCAGCTCCTCGGCAAGCTTCGCGGTCTTGTCATGTAAAACAATATCCGGTTTGCCGCTGCGCGCCCGCGCCACTTCGATATCGAGCCAGCGCACCTTCGCGCCCCAGCCGCGCCCGAGCGCTTTCATGACAGCTTCCTTAGCCGCGAACCGTCCAGCGTAGCTCTCGTACTTGCCGCGGAGTTTTTTTTTCTCGCAGTAGGCGATTTCTTTCTCGGTGAACACGCGGTCGCGAAAACGCCGGCCGATGCGCGGATCTTCAAGCGCCGCTTGGATGCGTTCGACTTCGGCCAAATCGACGCCCGTGCTGATGATCATGATCCCAAAGTATCGTTTAGCTTGAGAGGCTGTCAACGGACGTTTCGTCATAGGCGCACCCACGCAATGATGCCTGACCACACAAGCTTTGAAAAAACCCGATGTCTCGTTGTTAGTCGTCGTGCTAATGGAATCTAATGGCGCACTCGCCGACTATTTGTTATCTTGACGCCATGTTAAACCGAAGAAGCCCCTTCGCTGCGCTAAAACGATTGTCATTGATTTTCTTGTTTGCGGCGATTTCCGCTGTACCTGCTTCTTCGTGGGCCCAGAAAGGCAAGATCAAAATCGCCGTGCAGGGGCCGCTCTCCGGCGAGCAGTCGGCATTTGGCGAACACATCAAGCTCGGCGCGCAACTCGCGGTGGAAGAGGCGGTCAAGGCTTTCAAAGCGCTGGGCTACGATTTGGTATTGGTGCCCTACGACGACCAGGCGAAGCCGGAGGTTGGCGTCGCCAACGCGCGCCATCTAGTCGCCGATCCGGATGTCCTAGTTTTGATCGGCCATTACAATTCCGGCGTCGCGCTGCCGGCCTCGGAAGTTTACAAAGAGAGCATGCTGGCGATGATCTCGCCGGCCAACACCGCGACCGAAATCACCGACCGCCGTTATCCTAATGTCAACCGCGTGTGCGGCCGTGACGACGTCCAAGCTCCCGTGGGTGCCCGCTTCGCGGCCCAGGACTTGAACCTCAAGTCGGTCTACATCATTCATGATAAGACTCTGGCCGGCCAAGGCGCCGCCGCCATCTTTCGAGACGAAGCTAAAAAGCTCGGCCTCAACGTATTGGGCTATGAAGGCACCGAAGAGCGCGCTAATTTTTCAGCTATGATCACACCGCTCAAAGCCAAGAACCCCGGGTTGATTTACTTTGCCGGCCCCTATCACCAGGGCGGTTTGCTACTGAGACAGTTGCGAGAAAAAGGAGCGAACGCCAAATTCATGGGACCGGACAGTTTGGACTCGGCGGAGATGGTCAAGATCGCCGGCCGCTCGGTAGTGGGCAGCTATTACACCAGCGTCGCCGGCCCGCCGGATGCTTATCCGGAAACCGCCGCCTTCGCGAAAAAGTTTAAGCAGCGCTTCGGTAAAGACATCGAATCCTTCGGCATGTACGGCTACGACGCCACTAGGGTCGGCATCAAAGCAATGGAAGGATGGCTGAAGGCGAACCCAGGAAAGAAACCGACGCGCGCGGACGTATCCACCGCCGTGCGCAAGTTGAAAGGCTTCAAAGGAATCACCGGCTCGATCGAATTCAACGACAAAGGCGATCCGGTTAATGCGAAATATTTCGTCTTACAGTTCGACAAGCAATCCTATCCCGGCAAAGTCGTCAAGGTCGTCGAGCAGCAAGAGCCGGCCGCGGTGGCCAAGAAATCATAAATCGGATCAAGCGAGCTGGTCGAAGTCTCGGACGGAGATGGCTCGCCTCCGAGCTGCGATCCTCTATCTACTATCCTCTCGACCTTATCCGCAAAAATTGCCGCCATAGCAGCACGAACCTGTCCGTCCCTTCCAAGGAGAGACCACGTCGTTTCAGGAAGCCATAGCCCAGTTCATAACGCTGCTGGTCGTCTTAGATCCGGCGGCGACGGTCCCAAAATAAAAAGGCAAAATGGTCGGAGGAGAAGTACGAGATGCGTGGCAATAGCGGAGAATTCTGGATTCTTAAATGAGGATCGATTCAGCTCCGCAAACAACTGATCTGGACCAAGGTGGCTCTAGAGTTGTCTGGTTTTCGGCCGGCGCCGTTGATTGGCCACCGCGATGACTTGAATGGCCGCGTCGGTGACGCGGTAGATCACGGAGTGAAAACGCCGAAAAAGAAATTTTCTCGTGCCGTGCAGATACCGAGGCCAGCGTTCGGGGGTGCGGATTTCACGCACGGCATGATCGAGTTCAGAGATGAAAGCAGAAGCTGCCAACGGATTGCGTTCGGAGTACCAGAGGAAGGCGGCTCTAGCTTCCGCGGTCGCGTCGGGGTGAACGTCAACGCTTGGACGAGCCACGGGACCACCCGACAATCTGACGACGCGCGACGGACCACGCAACAGTTTTCACTTTCCCCTTGTCCAGATCGTCGATGCGGCGCGCGATCTCCTTGCTCCACGCTGCCTCCGCATCCTCGTCCACCGGTCCATCTAAGCTTTCCAGCAAACGACCGGCCAGCGCAGCACGCGCTTCGGCAGGAAGACGTAGCGCTTCTTGTAAAACCTTTTTGTGGCTGGGGTTCATGTAACAGATTCTACATCAGCCGTTCTCACCAACACAAGTTCGGACGCGGGCATCGGCTTGAGAGCGACAAAACGAATCGGCCCAGCGACGCCCCCGAATGCGTTGGTGAAGGCGGATAGGGTGATTTGGTGAGAGGAGCCGCGGGTTATTGCTCGCTGAGGTTCGACTTTCACGCTCGGCAATTATTTCAGGCCATGCTCATCACCCCATCGACACATGGCGTCGACCACCGGGCGAAGACTCATTCCTAATTCCGTTAACGAATACTCAACCCTGGGCGGTATCTGAGCAAAAACTTTTCTCGCCACTAAGCCATTACGCTCCATTTCGCGGAGCTGCTGCGTCAGCATTTTTTGGGTCACGCCGTTGAGCGCGCGCGCCAATTCGGTGAACCGTTTCCGTCCCGCTAACAGGTGAAAAATAATTGGAATCTTCCAGCGCCCGCCGATCATCGCCAAGGTAAATTCGGCCGGACATTTGTTATTGTTCGCTTTCATTCCGATCTCCTAGGTTACCCGCTAGATACTATAGCACCGCCGGGTGCGTACTTAACAAGATCGCCAACCGTGATTAGCTTTGCGCGAGAAAGGAATAGCCATGTCCTACCCAGCTCTCAAACTCGTTGAAAATAATACGACCAGCAGCGCACACTCGGCAGGTCCAACTATCGCCGACCGAGATTTCAAGCTTCTCGACGCCTACTCGCAGGCCGTGGTGCAGTCCGCCGAAACGGTTAGCCCGTCCGTGGTATTTATCGAAGTCAGTAAAATCGCCAACCCGAGTTGGAATCGGCGCAGCAGCGGTCCCGGAGAAATGCGCGCCAGCGGTTCGGGATTCATCTTCACACCGGACGGACTGATCCTGACCAACAGCCACGTCGTCCACGACGCCAACAAGTTAAATGTCGCCCTCAGCGACGGACGGCGATTGAGCGCGAGCATCGTCGGCGACGACCCCAGCACCGACCTCGCCGTGATTCGCATATCCGCGCCTGGTTTGATCGCCGCCCGCTTCGGTGATTCCGAAACAATTCGCGTCGGCCAGCTCGCCATCGCCATCGGCAATCCATACGGCTTTCAATACAGCGTGACCGCCGGTGTGGTCAGCGCACTGGGACGCTCATTGCGCTCTTCGTCGGGCCGCCTGATCGATAACGTGATTCAAACCGATGCGGCGCTCAATCCGGGAAACTCCGGCGGGCCGCTGGTCAATTCCAATGGTGAAGTGATCGGCGTCAATACCGCGGTCATCCTGCCGGCACAGGGAATTTGTTTCGCGGTTGCGATCAACACCGCGAAGTTCGTCGCCGGCCAATTGATTCAGAACGGCCGAATTCGCCGCGCTTATCTCGGTCTCGGCGGCCAGACCGTCGAGATTCCGCGCGCCATCGTCCGCGCGCAGCAACTCAAAGTCGAAACTGGCGTGCTGGTGATTTCGCTAGAAAACGGCAGTCCAGCCGAGCGCGCTGAGCTGCGCGAAGGCGACGTTATCTTCACGCTGGATGACAACCCGGTGCGCAGCGTCGACGATCTGCACCGCCTGCTCACCGGCGCGCGCATCGGCGCAAAGTGCAATATCCAATTGCTGCGCCAGTCGCAGAAAATGACTTTAAGTGTGCTTGCTCAAGAGGCGCCGATCTGATCTCCGATCTTTTCGCGAGTTCGACGCGGCTTAGAAGTTGCCGTCTACGTAGCGATCTCTCCACCGATATTTCAATTCCTGAACCGCACAGGCAAAATTGAGAGAGGAGCAAGTCTAATGAAGAACGAATCTGTTCGTATCGAAAAGGATAGCCTCGGCGAGGTGCGCGTGCCGCGCTAACGGCGTACGCGGCGGATAGCCGAGAAAATTGCCCGATCCGAAAGACGCCGCTCACCCCGGATACAGTTAGAGTAATTGCATGCGCCGAGTGAGGCGCGATCCTGGAGTCGTGAAGACACCCAACGCTGCGGTTGTAATGTCATTTTGCCGGATTGGCAAGCCGCTCTAATAGCTGCCAAGGATTGCTCCTAGGCAGCTATGTCGGTTGCCTGCTCATCTATGAAAGCTTTGTCAAGGTGGCTGTTAATTCCCGAATCGAGCACTCCTCGAATGTTTCTGAGTAAAACCTATTCCCGTCGTCCGTCATTCTAACCCGATGTTATCGGACTCATCTATTCGGTCTTGTGCGGCAGAGAATTATTTCACAGCGCTGTCGCAATCAGAGGGCGGGTCTCAGTGGACCCATGAGCAGGCCGCGCTGAGCGTTGTGTGGACAACATCGGTTCGCGATAGTTTTCTCCTTTTTTCAACATCCAAAAAGCGGCCTCGGCCAGGTGGCACGCTACCGCGATAATCGCCTTGCCGTGACCCCGTCTGGCTTTGACGTTTTCATACAGCCGGGCAACGTGTCGGTACTCACAGCGCTCGCGGTTGAGCACGGCGCTGTTGGCCGCCTCGGTAAAGGCCCACTTGAGATAAAGATTCACGTCCTTTCTCACCCGCCCATAGCGCACCTTGCCGCCACTGGAGTGCTCCCGTGGCACCAGCCCTGCGTAACTTGCCAGCTGTTCGGCTCGGCCAAAGCGCTCGATGGTGCCAATCTCGGTCCAGATCACCACCGCCAACATCTCACCCACCCCCGGCTCGCTGTGCAAATAAGTCGTCTCAGCACGGGGAGCAAAGGCTTGTGGCATTTGGCCTTTGATGGTTTTGAGATTGGCTTGCACAGGGTCGAGTTCGTCGAGCATCAAGCGCAGGGCTTGCTCGGTGTGCGGCGGCAGCTTGGAGGAAAGCTCTTCGATGATCCGTCGCCCTGCCTTACCAAACGCGTTGCTGACTCCTTCGACCTTAAGCCCGTACTTCTCCAGGGTGGCGTGAATGCGGTTCTTGAATTGGGTTCTTGCTTGCTGAGCACCATGCGGGTGCGCGGCAACTCGCGGGCATCGCGAACCGCAGACGGCGCTATCCACACCGTCGGCAGGGTGCCTACCCTCTGCAGACGATTCATTCCCTTGGCATCGAGCTTGTCGCTCTTGTTCACGCTGCCGATCATCAGCTTGGCCAGTCGTGCGTTGACCAATTGCGGCGATCCTTTGCCGGCCTCGATCTCATCGACCACCCAGTACCAGTTGCCCACTGTCTCCACTGCCACCGGGGTGCCGGGACTCCACTGCTTGGCAAAGTTTTTAATCGTTCCACGACGGTGCGCCAATTTACATTCCTAGACCTTGTGGCCTTGGTCGTTTTCCACTCGTGCCCAGGTGTAATGTTTGTGAACATCCAATGCGATATATTCCATTTGCGATTTCCTCCTCCAGCCGTCAGTCTATCTACCGACGCTGCGGATTTCATCGCTTTCATATTAATCAGAGGCACAGACCCATTGTCTTCACCACGGAAGGATCGCGCCTCGCTCGTGTTTCAATTTCAACGGCGGAATCCGGGTTAATCCGATGGATATTCCTTGTGCGGCGCACGTCCTTCGCACATAGCGTAAGAATCTATGGCGCCCTCGCCGTCGATTTGTTATCGTCAGAGCATTCCAAGCAAAGGAGAACAATTGCCGTGCTACAACGACTGTCATTAGCGTTCCTCTTGGCATGGGTCGCTTTAGTGCCTGCCACCTCGTGGGCGCAACAGGGTAAAATCAAGATCGCCGTGCAGGCGCCGCTCTCCGGCGAGCAGGCCGCGCTCGGTGAGCATATCAAGCTCGGCGCGCAGCTCGCCGTCGAAGAGGCGGTCAAATCATTTAAGGCGCTGGGCTACGATTTAGTGCTCGTGCCGCAAGACGATCAAGCGAAACCTGAAGTCGGCGTCGCCAACGCGCGCAACATGGTCGCCGATCCCGAAGTCTTGGTGATCGTCGGTCATTTCAATTCCGGCGTCGCTCTGCCGGCCTCGGAAGTTTACAAAGACGCCATGCTGGCGATGATCTCGCCGGCCAATACCGCGACCGAAATCACCGACCGCGGTTATCCGAATGTGAACCGCGTGTGCGGCCGTGACGATGTCCAAGGTCCGGTGGGCGCGCGCTTCGCGGCGCAGGAGTTGAAAGCCAAATCGGTTTACATCATCCACGACAAAACGCTCTACGGTCAAGGCGTCGCCGACAACTTCCGTAACGAAGCGAAAAAGCTCGGCATCAACGTTCTGGGCTACGAAGGCACCGAAGAGCGCGCCAACTTCTCGCCGATGATCAATCCGCTAAAAGCGAAAAATCCGGCGCTGGTTTATTTCGGCGGCATCTATCATCAAGGCGGCTTGCTGCTAAAACAATTGCGTGAGAAAGGTGTCACCGCCAAATTCATGGGACCCGATGGTTTGGACTCGGCTGAAATGGCCAAGATCGCCGGCAGCTCGGTGGTGGGCAGTTACTACACCAGCGTCGCCGGTCCGCCGGATGCGTATCCTGAAACCGCCGCGTTCGCGAAAAAATTCAAGCAACGTTTCGGCAAGGATGTCGAAGCGTTTGGCTTGTACGGCTACGACGCCACGCTGGTCGGCATCAAAGCCCTAGAGGGATGGCTGAAAGCGCATCCCGGCAAGAAACCGACGCGCACCGAAGTTTCCACTGCTGTGCGTAAAATAAAAGGGTTCAAAGGCGTAACCGGGCCCATCGAATTCGACAACAAAGGCGACCCGGTGAAGGCGAAATATTTCGTGCTACAATTCGAAAAGCAGGCCTATCCCGGCAAAGTAGTGAAAGTCATCGAACAGCAAGCGCCGGCCGCGCCCGCCGCGAAAAAATCGTAATCCAATTTAACTGCCTAATCCTGTTGAAGCCGAGGATCGAGGCTGGAGAATCGAAGATCGATTCTCGTCCCCGCGATCCTCGATCTTCTAACTTCAATCCTCGACTCCATTCGTAGCTCGTCTAATGAAGAAAAAACTCAAAGTCGCCCTGCTCTTCGGCGGCAAATCCGCCGAACACGAAATCTCGCTTATCTCCGCGCGCAACATCGTCGCGGCGATGGACAAAAAGAAGTATGAAGTCGTTGCCATCGGCATCGACAAGCAAGGCCGCTGGCACCTAGATGACCGCGCCCTGCTGCTACGCGGCATAGAACAGTCGAAAGTCGAATTCCGCGATAAAACTAAAGCCGCCGCAGTCATGCCGGGCGATACTGCGACGCCGATGGTGCGTCCGAGCCGCACTGGATTTGGCGCACTCGGTGCCATTGACGTCGTCTTCCCGATTCTCCACGGCCCGTTCGGCGAAGACGGTACAGTGCAAGGTTTATTGAAATTGGCCAACCTGCCATTCGTCGGCGCCGGTGTGCTAGGTTCCGCGGTCGGCATGGACAAAGATGTGATGAAACGCCTGCTGCGCGACGCAAATATTCCCATTGGTAAATTCCTGGCTTTCAATCATTGGGACAAAATCAGCTTCGCCCAGGTGAGAAAAGCTCTCGGCATGCCGTTGTTCATCAAGCCGGCAAACCTCGGCTCATCGGTGGGCATTAGCAAGGTGGTCAAACCGGCACAGTTCGCCGCCGCCATTAAGGAAGCTTTTCGCTACGACAATAAAATCGTCATCGAAGAATTTATTCGCGGCCGCGAGATCGAGTGCTCGGTGCTCGGCAACGACAATCCCATCGCTTCACTGCCCGGCGAGATCATTGTCAATCGCGACTTCTACTCCTACGCTGCGAAGTATCTCGACGACCAGAGCTCGCGGCTGGAAATTCCCGCAAAACTGCCCAAAGCGATAATCAAGAAAGTGCGCGACACGGCGCTGCGAGCTTACCGAGCGCTCTGCTGTGAAGGCATGGGCAGAGTCGACTTTTTTATCGAAGCCGACGGCCGGGTGTTGGTTAACGAAATCAACACGATTCCCGGCTTCACGCAAATCAGCATGTACCCGAAGATGTGGGAAGCGACGGGAATTTCCTATACCCAACTGATCGACCGGCTGATCCAGCTGGCCATCGCCAGACACCGCTCAGAAAAGCGTTTAAGAACTTCCCAATAGCGCCGATGGTGTTTGGGCTGTTGGGCTCAACCGCCCAAACAGCGACCATGGCACTCAAACCACTGACCACCTACGAAGATCCACTGATTTTGGCCATCTCGACGTGCGCGGACTGGATTCGGCATTGATTTTAACAACCGCTATTTTCGCGCCGCCGATCTGAACGGCATCGACTTTTCAAAGCCACGCTCGCCGGCGCCAGCCTTAACGACGCGCGCATTTCCGGCGCGCTATTTCCCGCCGAACTCGCCGCTGAAGAGATCGCCCCGTCGATCAATCACGGCACGCGGCTGCGTTAAGGCAAAGTGCGCGGCGACCGCCGTCTAACTCAAATCGACACTCACGCCGAAGTGCCGCCGTGGTTCGTGACTCGTGCCCGATTGGCGTGTTCGGACGATCTCGAAGCACGGACACGGAGCCAGTTAATCCATCTGGCGCCGCAAGAAAGTCGGGATATCGTATTTGTCATCGTCTTCCTGGCCGGCGTTGAGTTGAAAATTGTTCTTGCGGAGCGTCACGGTCTCAACATCGTCGCTGCCGCTCTTCTTGCGCTGCCAGGTCGGCGCGTCGAGATCGTCGACAATGGTGCCCAAGTGCACGACCTTTTTGTTCTTCGGCATGGTCGACGCAACGGTGGCGGCATTGACCATATGGCTAACGCTCGAAGCCGCCTGCACGGGAATCGGCTTTTTCTCTTCTTTCACCTCACCAAAACCTGTGGCGATGACGGTGATGCGGATCTCGTCGGTGATGGTCTCGTCGATCACCGCGCCAAAGATAATGTTGGCGTCTTCGTGCGCCTCTTCCTGAATCATCGACGCCGCTTCGTTCACTTCGTGCAAGCACAGGTCCGGACCGCCGGTAATGTTGATCAATACGCCGCGCGCGCCTTGGATCGAAATATCCTCGAGCAGCGGGCTGGAGATCGCCTTTTGCGCCGCTTCGATGGCGCGGTTCTCGCCGGACGCGGACGCTGCGCCCATCAGCGCCAAGCCCATTTCCGCCATCACCGTGCGTACGTCGGCAAAGTCGAGATTGATCAACCCGGGGGTGATGATCAAATCGGAAATGCCGCGTACCGCTTGCAGTAGCACGTCGTCGGCTTTGTGAAACGCTTCGAGCATCGTCGTGGTTTTTGCCGCGATGCTGAGCAGACGCTGGTTCGGAATCACGATCAGCGTATCGACGCACTGTTTTAGCTCTTCGATACCGTCATCGGCTTGACGCATGCGCTTCTTGCCTTCGAAGATAAACGGCTTGGTCACCACGCCGACCGTCAGCGCGCCGACTTCGCGCGCCAATCTGGCTATGACCGGTGCGCCGCCCGTGCCAGTGCCGCCGCCCATGCCCGCGGTGATAAAGATCATGTCGGATCCTTCGAGATACTCGCGGATCCTTTCCTGATCTTCCAACGCCGCGCGCCGGCCGATTTCCGGATTGGCGCCAGCACCCAGTCCTTTGGTCACCAGGCCGCCGAGTTGAATGCGCACCGGAGCCTGACTGGCCTCGAGCGACTGCGCGTCGGTGTTCGCCACCATAAAATCGACCCCCGAAAGTTTCCCGCCGATCATGGTGTTGACCGCGTTGCCGCCACCGCCACCGATGCCGATGACCTTGATGCGCGCGCTCAAACTGTTGACTTGTTCCACTATCTCAAACATAAATTCTCCTCCTCCCAAAACGTTTGGTTTGATTTTCCGTTTAGAAAAACTCACTGAGCCAATCCGACATGCGATGTTTCACCTTGGATAGAATCTTATCGTCGCGCGGCCGATAGACATTGCGTTCCTGCCGCCTCATGCCGTGCAAAACTAATCCGACCGCCGTTGCGTACGCCGGGCTATTGATGACGTCGACAATCCCACCGACATGGGTCGGCACGCCAAGCCGCACGGGCATTCCGAAGGATCGTTCGGCCATCTCAATCGCGCCGGGCAGGAGCATCGCGCCGCCTGTGATGACGACACCGGACGCCAACGAACCTTCGTAACCCGACTTGGCAATTTCGCGTTGTATCAGTTCGAAGATTTCATCGAGGCGCGGCTCGATGATGGCACATAGGATCTGGCGCGACACCGTGCCCGAGCCTTTGCCCGCGACACTGGGGACTTCAACTCGCTCGTTTGCCGTCACCATGGTCGCTTTGGCGTAACCGAAGCGCTGCTTGATCCGTTCGGCGTCATTGAACGGCGTGCGCAATCCCGCGGCGATATCGTTGGTTACATGGTTGCCGCCAATGCTAATCACCGCCGTGTGTTTCACGGTACCGTCGTGGTAAATCGCGATATCGGTCGTGCCGCCGCCCATGTCGACCAGCACGACACCTAACTCCCGCTCCTCTTCGCCCAACACCGCTTCCGCCGCCGCCAACGGCGCCAAGACGATCTCGGCGACGTTGAGCCCCGTGCGGTTACAGCACTTGACGATATTTTGCACCGAAGTCACCGCGCCGGTGACGATGTATACCTTGGCTTCCAGGCGCACGCCGGACATGCCGAGCGGTTCTTTGATGCCGTCCTGTTCATCGATGATGTAATCCTGCGGCAAGACATGCAGCACGTCGCGATCCATGGGGATCGCGACGGCCTTGGCGGCGTCGATGACGCGCTCCAAGTCACGCTGCGCGACCTCTTTGTTTTTCACCGCGACGATGCCGTGGCTGTTGAAAGCCTTGATATGACCGCCCGTTATGCTGGTAAAGACGGTATGAATTTCACAGCCCGCCATGAGCGCGGCGTCTTCCACCGCTTTTTTGACCGAGTTCACCGTCGCTTCGATGTTGATCACCACACCCTTGCGCAGTCCCTGCGACGCGTGCGAACCGATACCGATAATCTCGACGCCATGCTCAGTCATCTCACCGACGATGGCGCAGACTTTCGAAGTTCCGATATCCAAGCCGACAACAATGCTGTTTTTCTTCGCCATAACCTTCTACCGCCGACTCACCGCTTCCTCCGCCGTTAGTTTGCCGCTCGGCGCAGCCGAGCCACGATTTGATCACGATAACTCATGTCCAATGACGCCAGCCGTTCCTCGTTGCCTTTCCACAGCGTCAACAGTTGCTCGAGCCGCGCGATCTTCGCTTCCCAATCGCCCCAGCCCATGCGCAATGCCACCGGCTTGCCGGTGGTATAGACGACCAGTTTGTCCGGCGCGTCGAAATGAATTTCCGATAACGAATGCGCCTGCCGCCCCATCAGCTCGCCGAGACGGACCGCTTCCTGAAGGCGCTTGCGCATGGATGGATCCGGCGCCATCAGCTCCTCGGCGCTCAGCCCCGTGAGCATCGGGAAGCCCATGTTGTCGCCGGCGATCACTTCTTTAAATAAGACTCCATCGGCATCGACGTAGTAGAGTTTTCTGACCGCGACGATCGCCTTGGGCGTACGCTCGTCGACGTCGATCGTAATCCGGCGCGGAAACTCTCGATGCACCAGTACTCGGCGCACCCATGGATGTTTGGCGATCTTCTTTTCAATGGCTGCGGGATCAACCTTCCAGATATTCATCCCCTGGCGCAGCCCGGCGATGGCGATAATCTCATTGCCGCTGACCCGCTCGCCAACGCGCACCTGAATTTCGCGCACCGAGAAGTAAGCGTTCTCGACAATGAAGTCGCGCAGCGATGCCGCGGCGATCGCTATCGGCCCGCTCAACCGATAGAGCACGACGCACAGAACAACCGCGCCGGCAGCGACGCCCACACGGATCAGATATCGGCGCCACCGGCCGATATCCTTCTTACGATTGTCTTTGCGATAAACTTTTAGCTGCATTGTGCCGTATCACCGTCCGTGCAAATATTGACATCCGCGCGATATCCCAGGTGGTTATCTCTCACTCCTGCCACTCGCCCATGAGCTTCACTTCGGCGATCAGCTCGACCGCGAATTGGCGCTTCACTTCGGCGCGGGCCAAGTCCATCAGCTGGCGTACATGTTTAGCCTGGGCGCCGCCAAGATTGACGATGAAATTGGCGTGGCGCTCGGAAATTTGCGCTTGGCCAACGCGCCGGCCCTTGAGTCCCGCAGCTTCGATCAACCGGCCGGCGAAGTCTCCCGGCGGATTGCGAAACATCGAACCGGAATTGGGAAAGCCCGACGGCTGACTGCTTTTTCGTTTGCCGACCAAAGTGCGCAGCTTGGAACTGACCTCGTCCGCGTCAGCTTTGCGCAAACGCAAGCTGACCCGAGTCACCACCGTGCCCGCCGGCAAATGCGAATCTCGATAGCTGAACCTCATCTGAGCGCGGGTGAACACAATCGGCGCGCCGGTTGGGCTCACGGCTTCAACCTGTTCGACAACTCTTTCGAATTCCGAACCATAGGCGCCGGCGTTCATCACCAAGGCGCCGCCCACACTGCCGGGAATCCCTTCAGCGAATTCCAAACCGGCATAACCCTTGCGCGCCGCTTGGCGGACGAACAAGGTCACAGCATACGCTGCACCGACCTGGACTCGGATAAAATCGCCTTCGTCTTGCCAAGTAATTTTCTTAAATTCGCCGGCGAGCCGAATCACCGCGCCGCGCACGCCGCGGTCGCTCACCAACACGTTGCTGCCGTTCCCCAACAGCGCCACCGCGATGTTACAACGATGGAGCAACTCCAACGTAGCAGCCAACACGGCGATATTTTCCACTTCGATGAAATAATCCGCCGGACCGCCGATCTTCATCGACGTATAGCGCGCCAAGGGCTCGGCGAGCTTCAGCTTCAAGCCGGCCAGCGATTTGAGCTCGCGCACCAGTGGCGCATCATCGGTTGCAATAGCCATCGCAAACATCACCATCGATTTGGAGTGCGTGAGCGTTGGAGTGCTGGACCGCGCCGCACCTCCCAATACTCCATCACTCCAATTCTTCATCCCAGCGCTCCAACCAACCGGTCGCCGATCTTATAAATATCACCGGCGCCAAGCGTCAGCGCCACGTCGCCGGAGTTCAACATCGCCGTCACATGCGGAACGATCTGATTCTTGTCGGCGACGAACTCGACGTCCAAATGTCCCTTGCGCTTGATCGCTTGATAAAGCGCTGCGCCAGTGGCGCCTTCGATGGGATCTTCGCCGGCTGGATAAATTTCCGTCAGTACCAAGCGATCGGCGCCTTCGAAGGCGGTCAAAAATTCCTCGAAAAGATCGCGCGTCCGGGTGTAGCGGTGCGGCTGAAAAATGACCGTCAGCGGTCGCTTCCAACTGTCCCGGATGGCGCCGATGGTGGCGCGGATCTCCGTCGGATGATGGCCGTAGTCGTCGATGATGAGAATGCCGTTAGGCTCGCCTTTGATTTCGAAGCGCCGATGAATGCCGGTAAAAGTGGCGAGCGCCGCCGCAACCTGATCGAACGGAATTTCTAACTCGCAAGCCACCGCCACCGCGGCCAGCGCATTGGTCGCGCTATGTTTTCCCGGCGAGCGCAGGTGCAACTTACCGAGCGCGTTGTCGTGGCGCAGCACGGTGAATTCGACGCCCTCCGGGCTCATCTTCAAGCGCCGTGCCGAGAACTCCGCTTCGGCGGATAGCCCATAAGTCGAGAATCGCTTGCGCACCTTGGGCAAAAGTCCGTGCACGTTGGCGTCGTCGACGCACAACACTGCCAGACCGTAGAACGGAATCTTGTTGATGAAAGTAAGAAAACTTTCGTTTAAGCGCTCCATGGATTGGTAAAAATCCATATGCTCTTTATCGATGTTGGTGACCACGGCGATCACGGGGGCGAGCAAAAGAAAGCTACCGTCGCTTTCGTCCGCCTCGGCGACCAAAATTTCACCTTGGCCTATTTTGGCGTTGGTGCCGAACATATGCACACGTCCGCCGATCACCATCGTCGGGTCGAGTCCCGCCGTGCTCAACACCGCGGCGATCATCGAGGTTGTCGTCGTCTTGCCGTGACTACCGGCAACGGCGACGCCATATTTCATGCGCATCAGCTCGGCGAGCATTTCCGCGCGCGGGATCACCGGGATATGGCGCCGGCGCGCTTCGAGCACCTCGGGGTTGGAGTACTTTACCGCCGTCGAAATCACCACCACCGAAGGATCACTGGAGAGATTTTCTTCTTGGTGGCCGATGAAAATGGCCGCGCCGAGCGCTGCCAACCGCCGCGTCGCGTCGCTTGCTTGCAAATCTGAACCGCTGACTGTGTAACCTAAGTTCACCAATACCTCGGCGATGCCGCTCATGCCGATGCCGCCGATGCCGACGAAATGAATTTTGTGCTTCTTGTGCAACATGAAACTTCGGCTGCCGTGCAAACTCTACGCATGCGCTAGCGCATAGCACTCATCGACGATTTTCGCCGCCGCATCCGGCCGTCCCAAGGCGCGCGCCGCCGCGGCCATTTTTTCAATGCGCGGCCGATCCGCGAAGTAACTCCGAATCCGTCCGGCCAATAGCGCTCCCGTCAAGTCTTGATCCAAAATCATCTCGGCGGCGCCGCGCGCTTGCAGCGCCTCGGCATTGCCGCGTTGATGATCGTAGATCGCGTAAGGATAAGGGACGAGAATCGCCGCTTTGCCAAAGGCCGTAAGCTCCGCCACCGTGGTCGCGCCGGCGCGGCAAATGATCAGATCGGCGCGCGCGTAGGCTCCGGCCATATTATCGATAAAGGGCGTCACTTCCGCGCTGAACGGTAACGCAGCATAAGCCTGTTTGATCGCCGCATAATCCAAGGGTCCGGTTTGATGCATGATCACGATGTCGGGCTCAAGATCGCCGAGCAGCTTCAAGGCATCGACCACCGCATAATTGATCCGCCGCGCGCCGCCGCTACCGCCGAAAATAAATAGGGAGAATTTTTCGCCGCGCGGAACTTTAGGTAATTCACGCCAGCGCACCGGATTGCCGGTCTCAATCACGCGCGCACCGGAAAAATATTTTCCGCTGTCGGCATACGCGGTAAAAACCCGATCGACCAGCCGCGCGAGAATTTTGTTAGTAAAGCCAGGCTGCAAATTTTGCTCCATGATCGCTGCGCGAACGCCTTTCAATTTACCCGCCAGCAGCAACGGTCCGGACGCATAGCCGCCCAAACCGATGATGCAGTCGGGGCGAAACTCGCCGATGATCTTGAACGAGCGCAGTACGCTCGCCGGCACGCCATAGACTGCGTCGAGCACACCGCGCAGACCGCGTCCTTTGATCCCTTTGACACTCAGCGTTTCCAGTTTGAATCCTTGGTTAGGCAACACGCGAAACTCGATCCCCTGTTCTGTGCCGACAAAAAGTATTTCCACTCCCTCGTCGCGCCGTTGAAACTCCCGCGCCACCGCCAGTCCGGGGAACAGATGGCCACCGGTTCCCCCGCCGGCGAAAATCACCCGCATCGCTACAGTCTCCGGCGCGAGAGACCCAGCAAAATTCCCGCCTCCATCAAGTTGATCACCATCGCCGAGCCGCCGTAGCTGATAAACGGCAGGACCAGTCCTTTGGTCGGCATCAGTCCCATGACGACGCCCATGTGAATCAACGCCTGAAGCCCAAGCAGCACCGTCAGTCCAAAAGCTAAATATTGATCGAAGGGCTCCTCGATTCTCCCGGTGAGCCGAAAACCGCGCAAAATGATCACGCCGAACAGGACCAACACGACCAGCGCGCCCAATAAGCCGAGCTCTTCGCCGATCACCGAGTAAACAAAGTCGGTGTGCGCTTCGGGCAAATAAAAAAGCTTCTGCCGACTCTCGCCCAAGCCGCGCCCCCATAGCTGTCCCGAACCAAAAGCGATCAGCGACTGCACGACGTGAAAACCGCTGCCGGCGGAATCGCTCCAGGGATCCAAGAACGACATCAGCCGGCGCAAACGATACTCGGCGCGCATCATCACGTAGACTAACAAAGGCAGCGCCATCAGCGCGGTGGCGAGCAGATGATGCACGCGCACGCCGCCGATGAACAACATCGAATAAAGCACCATGGTGAGGATCAACACGCTGCCAAAGTCGGGTTCGAGCAAAAGCACGCCGGCGAAGGCGCCGGCGACGATTAAATGGGGCAACACGCCGACAGAGAAAGTGCGGATCATCGCTTCTTTTTTTGCCATCGAGTGCGCCAGATAAATAACCATCGCGAGTTTGGCCAATTCCGACGGTTGAAAGGCAAAACCCGCCAGCGAAATCCAGCGCCGCGCGCCGCCGCGGCTGGCGCCGATGCCGGGAATGAGCACTAGAATCAGCACGACGAACGTCGCGATGAGTAACGGGTAGGCGAAGTGGCGGTAGAGCGCCGACGGCAGCAGCGAGCAGGCGATCAGCAGGACCAATCCGGCACCCATGGCGATCATCTGTTTGCGGAAAAAATAGGTGCCATCGGCAAAGCGCTCCTGGGAATAGAGATAGCTGGTGCTCAAGACCATGGTCATCCCCAGCGCCAAGAGCGCGGCGACCGCGATCAGCATCCATTTATCGATGGCCCAACCGTCTCTCATAACTCTTGCACTCGCGCTTTGAAAACTTTGCCGCGTTCAGCGTAGTTCGAAAACTGATCGAAACTCGAGCAAGCCGGCGATAACAAGACGACATCGCCGGCCTGGCCATGCGCCGCGGCATCGCGCACCGCGGCACCGAGGTCTTCGACCATCACCGTCGTCGTCAGATGGCCCAGCGCCGCGGCGATGGTTTGCTTCGCCGCGCCGAACAGAATCAAACGGCGCACTTTTTTCGCGACGCCATCGACCAGCGGCGTATACTCGCCGCCCTTATCGACGCCGCCGGCGAGCAAAATCACCGGGGTGGAAAAACTCGCCAGCGATTTCACCACCGCGCCGACGTTGGTGCCTTTGGAATCATTGTAGTAGCGAACGCCGTCTTTTTCGCGCACGAACTCAAGACGGTGTTCTAGGCCGGGGAATTCTTCGAGCGTTTTCTCGATCGCTCGGCGCGAAACACCAGCACACTTGGCGGCCGCGACGGCGGCCATCATGTTCTCGATATTATGCACCCCTTGGATTTTCACGTATTTGAGTGAAAAGCGTTCTTCGCTGCCATTGGCGCGCCAAACGATTTCATCGTCGGTGGCAAACACGCCTTGCGCGATCGAAGAGAATCCGAAGGAAACCACCCGCGCTTTGAGCCGGTCGCGCAGCGCCCACACCCGCTCATCTTCGCGATTGAGAATCGCCCAGTCCGCGCCGGTCTGTGCCGCGAAGATGCGCTCTTTGGCACGGCGGTAATCGGCGAAGGCTGGGTAACGATCCAAATGGTCCTCAGTGACATTGAGATGGACGGCAATGTGCGGTTTAAATATTTCCACCCACTCCAATTGAAAACTGCTGATCTCGACAACGCCCCAATCCCACTGATCCTCAATCGCGCCGATGAACGGTGCGCCGAGGTTGCCGCCGAGAAACGTTTTCCTGCCGTCCGCTTTGAGCATTGCGCCAATCAAGGTCGTCGTCGTGCTCTTGCCGTTGGTGCCGGTGATCGCGATCAGCGGCGCGCGAAAAAATCGCTGCGCCAACTCGATCTCGCTCAACACGGGAAGGTGTCGCGCCACGGCTTCTCGCAGCATCAAGTTGTCCATCGGCACGCCGGGACTCGGCACCACATAATCCATGTCGTCGAGCCAACTCGTCTCTTCGCCGCCCAAACGGAAACTGATCGGTAGCCCGGCGAGCGCGTCCATCTCCGGCTTCAATGCATCGGCGGCGCGCAAATCACTAACCGACACTCGAGCTCCTTGGCGGGCGAGAAATCTGGCGCATTCTCTGCCGGTGCGCGCCAGGCCAATCACCAAAACCTTTTTGCCGCTCAGTTCCATCGCTTGGCGCCATGATCATCTGAGTTTCAACGTACTCAAGCCGATCACCGCGAAAATGATCGACAGGATCCAAAAACGCACGATGATCTGCGGCTCCTTCCAACCCTTAAGCTCATAGTGATGATGAATCGGCGCCATCAAAAAAACCCGTTTACGGCGAAGCTTGTACGACGCCACCTGAAAGATCACCGACAGCGCTTCGATGACAAAGACGCCGCCGACAATGATTAAGAGAATCTCGTTCTTGGTCATCACTGCGACCACGCCGAGCGCCGCGCCCAAGGAAAGCGAACCGACGTCGCCCATGAACATCTGCGCGGGATAGGCGTTGTACCAGAGAAATCCCAAACCGGCGGCCATCACCGCGGCGCAAAAGACGCTTAATTCGCCGACCCCGGCAACGTAGGGAATCTGCAAATATTCGGCGAATTTCAAGTGGCCGGTGGCATACGCGATAATCGCGTATGCGGCCGCCGCCACCATCACCGGGCCGATGGCGAGACCGTCGAGACCATCGGTCAAATTAACCGCGTTGGACGAACCGATGATCACCAGCATGGCGAACGGGATGTAGAAAATATCGAGATTCACGCGCAGCGTCTTGATGAACGGAAACGCGATCTCGGTGCTAAATTTCGGTAAATTATAAAGCGCCACAGCGACGATGAACGCCACCAGTAACTGTCCGAGTAGTTTTGCTCGGGGCGAAAGTCCTTTGCTGTTCTTACGAGTTAGTTTCAAGTAATCGTCGGTGAAGCCGACGACGCCGCTCCCCACCGTGGCGATGAGCGCGAGCAGGACATAACGATTGCCGATGTCAGCCAGCATCAAGGTCGAGATCAGCAATGCCAACAGAATCAATGCGCCACCCATGGTCGGCGTCCCTGCCTTCGTCGCATGAGAAGCCGGGCCGTCGTCGCGAATCTGCTGGCCGATCTGTTTTTCGGTCAATACGCGAATCAACCAGGGTCCCAGTAAGAACGAGATCATCAACGCCAATAATGCCGCCATCGCCGCGCGAAAGGTGATATAGCGAAAAACGTTAAAGCCGGAATAACTGCTCGCCAGCAAGAAAGATAAATAGTAAAGCAATGCCGCGCGCCTACGCCTTTCCGCCTGTGAGCTGATTCAGAACATTTTCCATTTTCATGCCGCGTGAGCCTTTAAACAGGAGCCAGTCGCCGCGCTTCACCGTGGCGCCGATGCGGCGCGCCAACTCGCTGTGATCGGCGCCAATGCAAATTTGCTGCGCCTTCATGCCGGCGCCGAGCGCGCTGGCGCGAACCTTGCCGGCTTGGGCGCCCAGCAAATAGAGCCGGTCGATTTTCGCCCGCGCCGTGGCCCGACCCAAGGCTCGATGTTCCTTGCTGCTCTGCCGGCCGAGCTCGAACATATCGCCGAGAACCGCGATGCGTTGGCCGCGGCAGGGAATATCCGCCAGCGTCGTCAGCGCCGCCTGCATCGAAGCGGGATTGGCGTTGTAGGCGTCGTTGATAACGCCGACACCACGCCACTGCTGAATCTGCATGCGCATCGCATAGGGTTTGGCTTTGACGAGTCCGCGGCGCACCGCCGTTAGGCTAACGCCGGCGCCGAGAGTCAATGCCGCCGCGCCGAGCGCGTTAGCGACATTGTGTTGACCGAGATAGCGCAGGTGAATTTTACATCGCTGGGCGCCCGCGCGGAGCTCAAAGCCGACCCCCTTGGCATCGTGTAGATCGAGCGCTTGCGCGCGCACCTGGCCGCGTCTGCCATAGGTAAATTTCTTGCCTTTGAACTTCGCGCCCAGACGCTTCACCCAGGGATCGTCGAGATTCACCGCGATGGCGCCGCCGCGGCGGACGTTTTGGTAGAGCGCGCCCTTTTCCCGCGCCACGCCGGCGAGACTGTTCAATCCTTCGAGATGGGCGGCGGCAACTGAAGTAATAATGGCCAAATCCGGCTCCGCGATCCGAGCCAAACGCTCGATCTCGCCGGGATAATTGGTGCCGAGTTCGACCACCGCGACCTTGTCCTTTTTACGCAAGCGCAAAAGCGTCAAGGGTAAGCCTACCAGATTGTTAAAATTGCCTTCGGTCTTCAATATCTTGCCGCGTAGCGATCGACCCTCGAGGGAAGCTTCTTCGAGAATCGCCGCGACCATTTCCTTGGTCGTCGTCTTGCCGTTTGAACCGGTGATCGCCAACACCCTGGGGCCAAACTGCCGGCGGCGAAAATTCGCCAAATCTCCCAACGCGCCAAGCGTGTCGTCGACTCTGATCACCGTTGCGTTACCGAGCTTTTCCCGAGCTAACCTCCGATGCACGATCACGCACGCCGCACCGCGTCGGACAGCGTCAGCGACAAAGCGATGGCCATCGAAGCGTTCACCTTTGAGGGCGACAAAAACCGTTCCCGGTTTAACCTTGCTGGAATCAGTGACCACCGCGCCAAAGCGCAGTCGGTTTCCCGCGCGCGCTAATGCGCCGCCGGTTGCCGCCAGTATTTCGCTGCGACTCCATGACATGCTCCGTGGTTTAGGCATCGGCTCGCGCGGCTAATTCCTCGCGAGCCACCTCCCGATCGTCGAAATGAATCTTTTCGGTGCCGAGGATTTGATAGTCCTCGTGCCCCTTGCCGGCGATCAAAACCACATCGCCCGGCGCGGCCCAATGGAGCGCGGCGCGAATCGCCATTCGCCGATCAGCTTCCATGAAATAACCGCGCTCGGAATCGAATTCCCCAGACCGAGACGCGGCATCCGAAACCCCAAACTTCTTCAAGCCAGTCTGCTGAACGCCAGCTTCAATCTCGCCGAGAATCGCCGACGCCTCCTCAGTCCGCGGATTATCCGAAGTCACGACCACGAGATCGCTCAGCCGCGCGGCAATTTCACCCATCAGCGGCCTTTTGCCGCGATCGCGATCGCCGCCGCAACCGAACACAGTGATCACCTTACCGCGGGTCAACGGCCGCACCGTGCCGAGAACTTTCTCCAGCGCGTCCGGCGTATGCGCGTAGTCGACGAGAATAGTAATGCCGAACTGGTTTTCAACCTTCTCGACGCGTCCGGGAACGGTTTTGAGTTGGCGAATTCCCGCCCCAATGGCGTCAGGTTCAAGCCCGAGCGCGCAACTGACGCCCACCGCGCCGAGAATATTTTGCAAGTTAGCGCTGCCGATCAGCGCCGATTCAAATGCCACCGTCCGTCCCTTGGCAGCGATCTTGCCCCGGCAACCGAAAACGTCCATTTCAACGGTTAACGGATGCACATCCCAGGTCGACCCTTCGCCGTATAACCAAACGTCCAAACCGTGCGCGCGCGCCATGGCGGCCAGTGTGCCACCGCGCGCATCTTCGCCATAAATTACCGCCGCCTTGTCCGTCTTTGAACTGGCATCTAAATAATCGGTAAACAGCCGGCTCTTGGCCGAAAAGTAATCGTCCATGTCGCCATGGTAGTCGAGATGATCGCGCGACAGATTGGTAAAAACACCGACGTCAAAATCCAATCCACGTACTCGCTCCTGTGCTAAGGCGTGGGAGGAAACTTCAATGGCGGCCGACTTCACGCCCGCGCCGACCATGGCGGCCAATATTTGCTGCAAATCGAGCGACTCCGGCGTGGTGTGATGAGACGGTATTTCCCGGCCGACGTAACGATAATTGATGGTACCGATCACGCCGGATGCCAAACCTGCGGCCTTGAATATCGACTCGACTAAGTAGGTCAGAGTCGTTTTGCCGTTGGTCCCGGTCACGCCGACAAGTTTTAGGCTTTGGCTCGGTCGATGATAAAAATGTGCCGCCCATATCCCCAGCGCGCGCCGGACATCTTTCACCCGCACCGACGCTGCGATTTGCGGCCGGTCGCCTGGGCGCGAATAAACCACTGTGGACGCGCCGCGCTTGATCGCCGCGCCGATGAAATCGTGGCCGTCGGCCTTCTCACCTGGAATCGCGAAAAAAACCTGCCCTGCGCTCGCCGTGCGCGAATCGTAAGTCAACCCGCTCACTTCTTGATCCAGATTTCCCGCAGCCTCTGCCACCTCCTCCAGCGTCACAAGCTCCTTGAGTTGCATCTCCGTCAGCCTTGCAAATTGAGCACTAAAATTTCTTCTTCGTTCCAGCGGCCGCCCGCCTGCGGCGCCTGACGAATTACGTAGCCATTGCCTTGCAGCCGCACCTTAACTTTCATCGATTGAGCTTTCGTCAACGCCTCGCGCAGACTTAGGCCGACGAAATCGGGCACCCCATCGGCACCGGCGGGAAGCGCGGTTTGAGTGGCGCGCTTGGCGCCATGGCGAATCGTCAATGCGGCGCGGTTGGGCTCCGTCGGAAGCGGCTGAGTCGTCTGCGGTGCCACGGCCAACCGGCGCAGCGCGCCTTGAACCAGGTTACGAAACACCGGCGCCGCGACCACGCCGCCGTAAACTTGCGACTCGGGCTCGTCGATCAGCACTAACGCCACCAAACGTGGATTATCGGCAGGCACAAATCCGACAAAGGAGGCGACGCGCTTCTTTGAATATCCGCCGTGGGCCGGATCGGCCTTCTGCGCCGTGCCGGTTTTTCCCGCGACTTCGAAGCCTTCGATATTCGCCATGGTGCCGGTGCCGCCCTCGTTGGTCACATCCTTCAGTATCGATGCCAGCAGCTTGGCAGTTTTTTCCGAAATCACCCGGCGCACCACGTGGGGCTGGTTCTCGACCAAGACTTCGCCGCCCGGGCTAATCACCCGGCGAGTCACAAACGGACGCATGAGAAAGCCGCCGTTGGCGATCGCCGCATACGCCATTACCAGCTGCATCGGCGTGGTCGAGATGCCTTGGCCGAAAGCATGGGTGGCCAGATCGATACTCGCCCAACTTTCGGCGCGGCGCAGCAATCCAGGCACCTCGCCGGGCACATCCAAGCCTGTGACTTTGCCGAAACCAAATTTTTCAATGTACTTGAAGTAGCGCTCCCGCTTGACCTTCTCGGCCACTTTGGTGAAGCCGATGTTGCTCGACACCTGGAGAATCTTAGCGAAAGACAGCCAACCCTGCGGATGAGTGTCATGGATCACTCGTCCGGCAAACGGATACTTGCCCATTTCACAATAGAAGAGATCGTCTTTGCCGACGATCCCTTCTTCTAAAGCGGCGGCGGCGAGAATGGTTTTAAATGTCGAGCCCGGTTCGAAACTGTCCGTGACGGCGCGGTTACGTCTCTGCTCGGCGGTTTGCTTGGCGTAATTATTGGGATCGAAGGAGGGATAGTTGGCCAATGCCAGAACTTCACCGGTGTGCGGCTCCACCACGATCGCCACTCCCGCTTTGGCGCGATATTTTACGATCGATGCTTCTAATTCTTTTTCCGCCATGTTTTGAATCGCCGTGTCGAGTGTCAAATGAACGTCGCTGCCCGGCGGAATCTGCAATCCCTCCATACCCTGAACGAGCACACGCCGTCCGAGCGCGTCGCGCTCGGTTACTGACGAACCGGTTTCCCCGCGGATGAAGTCGTTGTACTTCAGCTCCAAGCCTTCCAGCCCTTCGGAATCCCGGCCGACGAAGCCGATCAGCTGGCCCGCCAGCTGCCCTTGCGGATAGTGGCGATTGGGTTCGAAAAACATGCCGATGCCGTCCAGGTTCAGCGCCTGAATTTTTTCCGCCTCCGGCGATGAGATTTGCCGCTTGACCCAAACGAAGGGTTTTTCCGAGCTGACTTTTTGTTTAACTTCAGCGGCGCGGAGATTAAGGATCTGCGCCAAATTTTGACTCACTCTGTCGGCGTCTTGAATTCGATGGGGTCGAACGTAGACCGACTGCGACTCCATGCTCAACGCCAACGGTTCACCGGCGCGGTCAATCAACGCACCGCGCTTTGGCAAAACGATCCATTCCTTTAAGTGCTGGCGTTGGCCCAGGCGCATGAGTTTATCGCCTTGCAGGACTTGCAGCTGGAACGCGCGACCGCCCACCGCCAAGAAAACCACAAGGAACAAAACCTTGGCGATTAATAGGCGCCGCTGATTGCACTTGAAAGTACGCCTCATGGTAAAACCACGACCTGACCTTTCTCAGGCTGAACCAGCCCTAAGCGCTGGCGTGCCAGGGCTTCGAGCCGGTCGGGCGATGTCATCGTCGCTAATTCGACTTTCAATTCGCGATTTTCCTGTTCGAGCCGGGCTTGTAGCTTGCTCGTAGTCGAAAGCACATAGCCCATGCGCACAACTTGTAAGCGCAACCACACATGGACCAACACCGCGCCGATCAAGCCGAGAACCAGCAAGGCGGCAATTACAAAGCGGCGGCGTTTACCGCGGGCCGGTGCCGCACGTTCTCGCTTCGCGCCGATAATTCTACGCGGTTGCGTGCTGACAGCAGTTGCCATGGCCGCTAAATTTTCTCGACCGCGCGCAATTTGGCGGCGCGTGCGCGCGGATTGGTTTCGATCTCTCGCGCCGATGGCAGCACCGGCTTTTTCGTGAGCGGTTTCACCTTCTGATTCCAGCCGCACCGACAGCTGAGCACGCGCGGCGGACAGAGACAGGCACGGCTCCATTTGCGAAACGCCTGTTTCACCAGGCGATCTTCCAAGGACTGAAATGATATGATCACCATTCGGCCTTGCGGGCTGAGCAGTTCATAACCCTTGTCCAAGAATCGCTCAATCTCGACAAGCTCTTGATTGACCGCGATACGAAGCGCTTGGAAAACTTGCGTTGCCGGATGATGATCGCGCCTCCGGCCACCGCTGCTAGGCTTGGCGCGCGCGACCAGCTGAGTGAGTTCGGCAGTCGTTTCGATCGGTTTATGCTTGCGCTCGGCAGCCAGGACACGCGCGATCCGTCGCGCCTGCGGCTCTTCGCCGTAGTCGCGAAAAATTCTCTCCAGCTCAGCCTCGCTATACGTATTCACAACGCGCTCAGCATCGAGCTCTTGGCGCCGGTCCATGCGCATGTCGAGCCGGCCATCGCCGCGAAAGCTAAAGCCTCGTTCGGGAGAATCTATCTGATGGGATGAGATGCCTAAGTCCAAGATCACTCCATCGACCGTCGGCCAGCCGATTGTCGCAAGAATTCCGTCCGCTTCGGCGAAACTCGCCTGACGCCCGCTCAAACGAGCGCCAAACCTTTGCAAGCGCTGGCGTGCCGCACTAAGCGCCTCGTCGTCCCGGTCCAGTCCCAGAACCAAACCATCCGGCTCACTCTCGATCAGGATCTGTTCGCTATGCCCTCCTCCACCCAATGTGCCATCGAGATATCGCTTGCCTGGTTTAGGGTTGAGATAGTCGACGACCTCCCGCAACATTACAGAGACATGGGCAAACACACTCAGTGACTGGTGCCGTCACCCTCCCAATCGTCGTCAAAGCTTTCGATGGCGTCCTCCAGAGAGGTGTAATCTTCGAAGAAGCGGTCCATGCCGACGACCTTAAAAATATCACGCAAGAAAGGACTCATGCCCGCAAGCTTGAGATCGCCATTTAAATTTCTGAGCAGCTTCAACCGCTCCAAGAGAACGCCAATGCTCAAGTAGTTGATATGATCCACCGACTTGAGATTGATCACCACCTTGATCCGTTCCTTTTCGATCAACGAACCGATCGCATCTTTGATGCGGATCATCTCCCGAAAATCAATATCGCCGTTGAGATCGATCACGGAGATATCTTGAATCGCTTTGCGCGCTAACATATTTATTCCCCCTCTCGCAGCCGACCACCGCCTACGGCTCTGTTACAATCCCAAGTCCCCAAGGAAATCCGGATCCTGCATCACCTTGTCTTCCGCTTCGACGAAAATCTTCTTCCACGCCTCTTGATCCCAGACGCGAAACTTTTCCAGTGCCGAAACCAAAATGATGTCGCGTTTGAGATCGGCGTATTTCCTCAGCACCGGCGGAATCAGAATCCGCCCGTGCGTATCGAGGCTGCATTCGCAAGCTGAACTGAGATAATAATTTTGAAAGCTCATCATACGCGGATCGAACTTTGGTTTTTTGCGAACCTCGTCTTCGAATCTGAGCCAAGCATCGATCGGATAAACATCGAGACAGCGCTGCCCATCGATGACGAAATTGGTCATGACGATGCGATCGTCACCCTTGCCGATCAGCACATCACGAAACCTCGCCGGAACGCTAAGCCGTCCCTTGCTATCGAGAGTATGTTCAAAGCTGCCACGAAACATGGATTCCGTTGCTAGGATAGCCAATTTTAGAACGCTCTATCCCATTTTTTCCCACTAGTCGCCACTTATAGCTTCCTCTCTACCACCTGTCAATATAAATGATTCAATTTCCCAAGGTTTTTTCACAATTTGGGCGTGAGGCGTAAGCGATAGGCGAAACTGCAAATTTCTGTGCATGAGTCCATTCGATGGATTCATCCTGAATGCACTCTCAACGAGAACGTGAAGGACAAGAGAGAAATGTTGCCGCAAATCAAAAATCGTTGGATTTCGGCATTAAACCCGGGATTCCGCGATTGGAGTAACTTTACAGACTGTGCAACGCACCAGCCTGGAGTTAAGACACCGTACTCTACGGATGCGAAGTCAGCTTGCCTGAGTCGTGCGGATGAAAGGCGAATGTTCCGCCGGATAGCGATGACAATGCCTTCTTGAACGGCAGTTAATTGAGATTTAAATCTCAATGAACTGACTTCAGGAGCCCATCGCATCGACGCGGCAAGATTGCGCACAGATAAGATCGCAAATCGCGGAGAAACGTTCGGGCTAAAGTGGATCGGTAAGCCGGATTCTGTCGTGACTCGTAGTTCAGAATCACAGCGATCATTCATCTTGCTCCTCGATTGCTCGAGGAGTCGAGCGACCATACCCGAGGGCTATGGGCGGACCACCCAACCCTCCTATTTGGCCTTGCTCCGGGTGGGGTTTGCCATGCGTCCACCATCACTGGTGAACCGGTGAGCTCTTACCTCGCCTTTTCAACCTTACCGGCCGCCGAAGCGGCAGGCGGTATGTTTTCTGTGGTACTTTCCCCCGATTCCTCGGGGCCGCCGTTAACGGCCACCCTGTCCTGTGGAGTCCGGACTTTCCTCCCCCGCGCCGAAACGCGAGCGCGATCGCTTAATCCACTTTAGCCCGTGCTGTTTCTCCCCATCGCGTCGTCAATGCCGTGATTGACCAATCGATCGGCAACTTCGTTCATCTCGCGATAGACATGAACCATACGATAGGAGTCGAACCGGCGCAACAAAGTCTGCGCGCGCAGATAAAGTATCCTGAGCTTTTGATCTTTGACGGGGTATTTGCCGTTCAAGTGCCGCACGAGAAGCTGAAAGTCGCCTTACCCGCGAATACTTTTGCGGCCGAGTGGCTGGCCCTTGACCAGCGCGTCGGTTTCATCGCGGATCGCTGCGCCGCAAGCAGCATCACCGGGATTGCCGCGCGCGGCGCCATTGCCCATCAGCAGCCATTCTTCTTGGTCCTGCGCCAAATCTTGCTTGACCCACGGCGTCACGTCGATCAACGGGGAAATTATTCTTTAGGAATTTTCAGCGCCGTCGTCGCCCGCCGAGTGGATATACTTGCAGTGACTTTACGCGCACGGATAGGTCGTGAAACGCCTCGCTTACCAGCCGCGGATTCGCTTACTGCGTAGCTGGCTTGATGTAGAGAATGCGTTGGCAGCTGGGACAGAGATGAACCTTGTCGCTTCGGCTGATCTCGTTGCTCAATTGCGGCGGTATGTTCATATAGCAGCCTTGGCAAATGCCGGCGGCGACTTCCACCACGGCCATGCCGCCGCGGCGCGAAAAAATCAATTCGTAGCGCGAAATCAAGTCGCCGGTCACCTGCGAGGCGATGGTCTGACGCCGGCTTGCGGCTGCCGAGACCGATTGATCAATACCGCTGATTTGCGTCTCAAGCTCGCGCTGTTTGTTTCCCCATTCTTCGCGCATGGCGGCCATTTCGCTTTCCTTGGTCTGCATCTGTGCTTTCAACGCGTCAATATCTTGCATGACCTTGATCAGCTCTTCTTCGAGATCGCCGTTACTCTCGCGCATCTGCTCAATCTCACGCTGCAAGGCTTGCAGCTCCTTGATATTTTTGATGCGGTTCATGCGCATCCGTTTATCCGTCGCCTTGCGCCCTTCATCTTGAAGCACCCGATCTTTTTCCAGCCGCAGTTTTTCTTTCTCGGCGCAGGCGGCGGTCAATAGACCGATCTCGCGTTTCTTCGTCTGAATTTCCTTTTCTTTCGCCTGGAGTTCAGTGAGTAAGCCCTGTTTGAGACCGGTCTGTTCTTTGATCTCTCGATCGACGGTTTGCAGCGACGCTAAAATCTCGATTTGTGCGTGCAACTTCGAATCCCCCCGTTAAAACAAAAAAATGCACCCAGTTGGGTGCATTTCTAAAGCAAGAATGCGGATCGCAATGGATTGTGTGATTGGTTTTTTACTCACCCGGACTAAAACCCTCTGTGTAGATACTTATATGTATTCTGACGCGATGTCAAAGCATTTTGCGACCCAATTTGCGCCCCAATTTCTCGCACTTTCGGCGCCGAAAAAAGAGGGGGAGAAAGCGATTCCCCATACCGAAACGATTTACGGACGGAGGCGCTGATATGGATTTTGCAGTTGATTCCGTTGCTGGCGGGCCAGGCTGTTGGTCGTTCGAATGACGTCGCCAATCCATACTATCAACTCGTTGACTCGACCACCGTTGGCGCTCGTGATCTCCGACCACGCTCGGCCGCGTTGGTAGTCATCGACGATGCGATTGATCGAGCCGCGCCCGAGATAGGCAAGACCGCGCATGGCTGCGTATTGACCATATCCGACTTGAAGTTTTTGCCGCTCTTGCACGATCACCTGCGGATTAAGACGCAGTTCATGGGACAGCGCTTCGACCACGGAACGCTCGCCGCTCTGTTCGGCGACAAAGCGGTTGATCGCCTCCACTCGTTTCAATAGCTCGCGCTCCGATTTCGCCGCCGGCGTATCGAGCGACTCCGCTGTTGGAAGCGATTCGACCCGAGCCGCGCTCGCTTGAAAATAATTCAGCGCTTCCGGCAGAAAAGATCGCAATTGGGAAATGCGCGTTTCATAGCCCGGATGAGTTGAGAGAAACTCCGGCGGCGCGCCTTTGCTGCCTTCTTTTTTTTCCATGCGTTCCCACAGATCGAGCGCCACACGTGGGTCGTAGCCCGCTTTTGCCATCAATATCAGGCCGATCCGATCCGCTTCGGTTTCTTGCGCCCGGCCAAACGGCAAAGCCACGCCAACCCCCGCGCCAATGCCGTAAACTTGTAAAATTTGATTGGCCACCGCGGGATTTCGCCCGAGAGCGACGCCGAGGCCGACACCGCCAAGTTGCAGCAGCAACCCCTGGCTCATTCGCTCCGCCGGATGGCGCGCCAGCGCGTGAGCGACTTCATGACCCAATACCACAGCCAAGCCGGCTTCATCCCGCGCCGGGCCGAAGATACCGGTATAAACGGCAACCTTGCCACCAGGCACAGCGAATGCGTTAACGGTTTCCGGATCGTTGATAACTGTGAATTCCCATTTGTATTCCGGCTTATTGGCCGCGGCAGCGATGCGCTCGCCGACTTTGCGCACGATCCGCTCGGCATCCGACGCTCGGGTAACGACGCTGTCACGCAACACGTGGCGATAGGCGTCGTCGCCCAGCGCCGCTTCCTGCCCTTCAGAGACGACGATTAATTGGCTCCGTCCCGTGTAGGGGGCGGAGGAGCAGCCAGCGATTAACCCTATAATGAGAAATTGCCAGATAATATTTTTCATAGGCACCGAGCGACCGATAGCGGCAAGCAGGATTAGCCAGCGATACAAAAATTCTAACGTTCAAAAGTTCGCTAAGCAATGCACCGAATTCAACGAAGGCGATCTCAAGCTGAGTTGAATCCAAGTCCCATTTTCCCTGGGTTCATAATATTGTTGGGATCCAGCGTTCGCTTGATTTGGCGCATGACTTCCAAACCATAGCCATGCTCATTGGCCATCAGCGGCGCCAATTTCACGCCGACGCCGTGGGTATATTCCATCGAGCCGCCCATCTGCTGCACCAAACGTAACAATTCTTCGATCGCTTCTTCCAAAGCGAGCTGGGCATTGGCTGTCCCGTCGTCCTCGCTGCCCAGACGCATGGAGAAAAGTTCCGGCTGCACCCACAAGCCGCTCTCCTGCAAACGCACGCCGTGACGTTTGATCACGGCCTGTGCGGCTTTGCGGAAAGGTAACACCTGGGAGATCGGTAAGGCGACGTGAATCCAATCGCGATAAATCCCATCCCGTCCACGCTCGCGCCGCTGGCGGCGGTTCTGGGCAAAGCGCCGAGCGATTTCGTGACGATCATGCCAGAATCCTTCAGCGTCTGCGCTGGGCAAATTTGTGCCGCCATGTTCCAGGCAGATTGCCGCCGCCAACTTTTCTTCGACGGTGACCAGCGCGGCATTTCCTTCAAAAACGAGATAGAGAATCGCGCCAGCTTCATGTTTTTCTTGATCGTCGCCGAAGTCGAGCATGGCCGGACGGAGCCGCTGCTGAAATATTTTTTGGATCGCCGCGTATCCGACCTCGAACGAAGGGAAGCCATAGCCGCCAATCAAGCGTGTCTCCGGCTGGGAGAAAATCCTCAGCGTCGCTTCGGTGATAATACCGAAACATCCTTCGCCGCCGATCAGAAGAGAATTGAGATGAATCCCGGCGGAATGTTTCGATACCGCGCGCGTACTGAGAATCTCGCCATTGGGCAATACGGCGGTCAATGCCAAAACCTGTTCGCCCATGGAACCGTAAATTCCCGCGCGGTAGCCGACGCTGTTGGTCGAGATCGCGCCGCCGACGGTCGCCACCGGCACGGTCCAGGGATCATGGCCCAAAATGTAGCCCGCTTGGTTTAGCTCCTTGTCCAGCGATTCTAAAACCAGGCCGGCCTGCGCGCGCGCCGAGCGCGAGGTCGTATCAATTTCTAGCAGGCGATTCATGCTGCGCAGATCGACCACGATACTCGGCTGGATCGACAACGCGCCACCCATCAGACCCGAGCCGCCGCCAAAGGGCACGATCGGCACCCGTTCAGCATTGGCAAAGCGCACCACTCGCTGTACTTCATCGGTAGAAACCGGCGTCACCGCGCAGAGCGGCGCGGCTAATGGCGGCCGGTGCCGCGGATGAATCCGCCCCTCGCTCAGCGCATCCCACGACAAATCGTCGAGCCCTGCCGCATCGACGGAAATGCGTGCGGGGTCGATAACGGCAGCGAGCTTTTGAGCAAGGTCATTCATAAAAACGGCGCCGCTGAAGCGCTACCCTCAGAAATATATCGGAACGGCGACGAACTAGAAAGCACCGCTGCGCTGGAAACTCCAAGCGACGGCAAGCGGCGACGTATGAGTCTAATAGGACGGAAAAATGCAGCTGGTGCCGTCGGGACACAGATTGGCCGCAGCGTCGAGGGGAATTTTGTGCATCCCAGATAGATGGTCAAGCAAGCCGATTCGGCTCACCCAGCCTTCATTGTGGAGCACGCAGAAAAAAGGCGAAGTAACCACCACCGTCGGCGCCGGCACGTAAGTAGGAGCGTACGGCGAAATCACGATCACCTGCGGGTAGTACGGCTGATAATAATTACCCGGAACGTAGTAGTGAAAACGGCTTGGCTTAACGGCACGAAAATTACGCCGCTCCCCGGCCCTGATGGCACCAGGTCCGCCGACCAGCGCCGGCCCAAGACTGGTTTGTGTTCGCGAATTGAATTGCCGACCATCAGCGCGGAGCTCGCCGGCAATAAACGCCACAATGGCGAGAATGACTGCAGCGGATAAAATTTGTCTCATTTTGCCCTCGTCATTCGAGCACCAGAGCATTGGCCCACTGGACCTAAGTTAGACGTTCGAGAGCGCAAATTCTTAACGCGATCGCTGCGAGGAGACCGGAGCGAGACGCCGGAGCGTAAGCTTTTTAGCTCAGCGAATTGAACCTGCAGCCGCCTCGGGATAAGTTCGGCGGCAACCCCTCATGCTTGCCATTCTACTCGGCCTTTTTGGCTCCTTGTGCTTCGCCGTTTCCATGGTCCTGATCAATCGAGGCGTTTGGGCGATCGACTACTTTCGCGGGCTTTTAACCAACCTCGGCGTCAACGCGCTGTTTCTTTGGCTCTACGTCCTGGCGTTTTCCGAACGTATGGATCTCTGGAGCCCCGCCAATTTGATATTTGTCCTGGTCGGCGTCTTCGTACCCGGCGTCGCCCGCTTTTTTATTTTCAAAGGCATGGAACGCATCGGCGCGTCGATTACTTCGTGTCTGACCAACAGCACACCGCTCTTTGCCACCATCTTCGCCGTCTCGTTCCTGGACGAACGGCCAAGCCTGACGAATATTCTCGGCACGTTCTCGATTGTCAGCGGCATCGTCGCGCTCACTTGGAAGGGCGCGACGAAAACTTGGCGCACCCGCGATCTGTTGTTTCCTCTTACTGCCGCCATCCTATTCGCCGCGCGCGACAACATGGTCCGCTTCGGCTTGCTGAAAATCCACTCGCCGCTGACCGGCGCGAGCATCGCCGCGACCACGTCGTTAATCACCATGTCAGTGCTCTATCTTTTGTTTGAGGAGAAAAAACCGTTGAAGGATTCAGCGTCAACCGGCATTACACTCTTCGCCGCCGCCGGCTTTATGAATTTTCTGTCCTACGCCTTTGCCTACACCGCTCTCAGCATGGAACGTGTCTCGCTGGTCTCGCCGCTGATCAACGGCTCGTCGCTCTTCATCCTGCCGCTGTCCGCGTTGCTGCTCAAAGACGTGGAGAAAATCACCCCGCGAAAAATCGCCGCCACGCTGCTGGTGATCCTGGGTGTGTTTTTGATCTCTTGGGAGAAACTTTGAGGGAAATGGATCAACAGTGGCAGATGCACTCTAATGCACCGTCGGTCCGCCTTCATCGTCCTTGCCGCCTGGAAGCACTTGAAATCGTTTCTTTAAGCGATCGAGCCGGCGGCGGTCGAGATAGTCTTTGAATTTATCCAGCGGATTGCCGGTGCGCAGATAGAGATACCCGAACACCATGCCGCCCAGGTGAGCCAAATGGGCGATGCCGCTTTGGCCTGACGTGATCGAATTGTAAAACGCGATGGCGCCGATGATCCATACGAAATGTTTCATCTTGATCGGAAAGAGAAAATAAAAATAAACGATCCGGGTTGGATAGATCAGTCCGTAAGCGAGCAGCAATCCATACACGCCGGCTGACGCACCGATGCTCGGCCCCATCTGACTCGGCAAGAAAACCGTGTTCAGAAAACCGCCGCCGATGGCGGAAATAAAATAATAGCGCAGAAAAAAATTGCTGCCCCAACGCCGTTCCAGATCGCAGCCAAACATCCACACCGCGAGCATGTTGAAGAGCAAATGAAACAATCCGCCGTGCAGAAACTGGTAAGTAAAAAGCTGCCAGAGATAGAGATTCTGCAAAACCAGCGGCGGCACCAGGCCGAAGTAAAAGGTGAGCTGCTGTTCTAACGAGTTGCCAATCACCGTCTGAAGGATAAACACCCCGACGTTGACGATCAGCAAAAACTTGACCGCCGGAGTCACCGCACCGCCGCCGAAGATCATCTGTCGAGTTTGGTATTGCACGATGTTGGAGTGTAACCGTTATTCGCGACCGTTTAAAGATCACGAAGATAATCCGCCTTCATCTACGGATGGTAGGGAACGAGTAGCAATCATTCCAAAATTTCTACTTTGCACTCTTTACGTTCTTTGCGACCAATTCTTCCCCATCCATCACCCGCCCAAGTAAGCCTGTCGCACTAAATCATTCCCCGCCAAGTCACTGGCCTTGCCTTCAAGAATCACCGCGCCGGTTTCCAAGACATAGCCTCGATGCGAAATCGCCAGCGCCATGGCGGCGTTTTGCTCGACCAGCAAGACTGTCACGCCGGCCTTGTTGATGGCGCGAATATTTTCGAGAATCTGCTCGACGATCTTGGGCGCCAATCCCATGGATGGTTCGTCGAGCAAGAGCAGTTTGGGTTTTGCCATCAGCGCCCGGCCGATGGCGAGCATCTGCTGCTCGCCGCCGGAGAGCGTGCCGGCGTACTGCTTTTGCCGCTCTTTGAGACGTGGAAACATTTGCAAGACAAACTCCAGCTCCGGCGCAAGCGCGCGCTTCGAACGCGCGTAACCGCCGATCTGCAAGTTTTCCAGTACCGTGAAACGCGGAAAAACTTTTCGGCCTTCAGGCACGTGCGCGACGCCGCGCCGAACGATTTCATGGGGTGCGACTTTTTCTAACGCCGCGCCGTCCAGCTGCACCGAGCCCAATCGTGGCCGCAGTAAACCGGACAGAGTTTTCAGCGTGGTCGTTTTCCCCGCGCCGTTGCCGCCGAGGAGCGTCACCAATTCGCCGCGCTCGACGTTGAAAGACACTCCTTTGAGCGCGTGGATGGCGCCGTAGTAAACGTGGATGGCGCTAACTTTTAGCATTTTCGAGCCACGATCCTGGGCCCAGATACGCCTCGATGACGCGCGCATCCTGGCGCACTTCGTCCGGACAGCCCTCGGCGATTTTCACGCCGTAGTCGAGCACGTGAACACGATCGGAAATCCCCATCACGACGCGCATGTTATGCTCGATCAAGAGAATCGCTTTGACGTATTTACCGAGCAGTGCTTTAAAGAGCGTCATCAACGACTGCGCTTCGCTCGTGCTCATACCCGCCGTCGGCTCATCGAGCAGCAACAGGGTCGGCTGCGCCGCCAGCGCGCGGGCGATCTCCAGCCGGCGCTGCTCGCCGTAGGACAGCTGCTGCGCCCACTCGTGCTCGCGGCCGGCAAGGCCGGTCAACTCGATCAACGCCATCGCCTTACGCTGGGCGTCCTTTTCGCTGCTGTGGAATCCCTTTGACGCCAGCAAAATATCGGACAACCCGCTGTGCAAACGCGAGTGCATGCCGACCAGCACGTTGTCGAGCACGGTCATGTGGGAGAACAAGCGAATGTTTTGAAACGTCCGGCTGATGCCGGCGCTGGTAATCCGGTCCGGCTTCATACCGATAAGCGACCGCTCTTGAAAACGTATCTCGCCGCCATCTGGTTGGTAGAGTCCGGTCAAAGTATTGAACAGCGTCGTCTTACCGGCGCCGTTGGGACCGATCAGCGACGCGATCATGCCTTCTTCGAGTTCCATGCTCACGCGCGCCAGCGCCTGCAGCCCGCCGAAGCGTTTCGAGATATCGCGGAGTTCAAGCAATGCCATTTTAGCTACCTACTTTTGCAAGATTGAACCGCATGACTCCAAGAACATTTATCGCGCCAAGACGTACTAAAACTAAATCCGAAATTCGAATATCGAAATTCGAAACAAACCGCCGCCAAATAAGACAAAACCCGAGCAATTCCAAAATGGTAGTGCGAATGTTGGTAACATTGTGTATTTTGGTCATTTGAATTTGTTTCGGATTTAGTGCTTCGAATTTCGAGTTTTCATTTTCTATTTCTGCCGCTCCTGCTTCGACGGCAAAACTCCCTGCGGGCGAAAGATCATCATGAGAATAAGAATTAAGCCGAACACCATGCGCTCGTACTTCGCCGGTTCGAACTGTGCCGGCAGGTTGGCGAGCGAGAGATCGCCCAGCAACGGCAGCGATAGCACGGCGCCGGATTGGCGCAGTCCGTTCAGCCACAAAGACAAACCTTTGAGCAGTTGTAGGTTCAGAATCGTCACGCCGGTGGCGCCCAGGATGGCGCCGGGGATCGAGCCCATGCCACCGAGGATGACCATGGCGAGCACGCCGATGGATTCCATGAAAGTAAAACTCTCGGGATTGATGAACACCTGCTTGGCGGCAAACAAAACGCCGACGGCGCAAGCGAACGACGCCCCGACGGCAAAGCCCAATAGTTTCATTCGTACCACCGGCACGCCCATGGCGACGGCGGCGATCTCGTCTTCGCGTATCGCTTTCCAGGCCCGGCCGATGCGTGAGTTCTCCAGGCGCCGCGTCACTACAATGATCACAAAGACAATCAACAGCACGAGAAAATAAAAATAGAGCGAGTAAAGCTTCGCGTCGGCGATTTCGAGGCCGAAGAATTCCAACCATGGCTTGAAGAACAACGGCGGCTTACCGATCGGTGCGATGCCGCGCGGCCCGTTGGTTAAATTAATCGGCTTATCGAGATTGTTCACCAGCGCGCGCACTACTTCGGCAAAACCGAGGGTGACGATGGCGAGATAATCGCCGCGCAGACGTAACACCGGCAAACCCAACAAAGCGCCGGTTAACGCGCCGACAACGATGCTGAGAATCAAAAAGACAAAAAACCAATTGGGCGAGAGCGGGAAGAAACCGCCGGGGATGAATTGATTCGCATGGGGCGAGCCGAAGACCGCCCAAAGATAGGCGCCAATGGCGAAGAAGGCAACGAAGCCGAGATTCAGAAGACCGACGAAGCCGACGACGATGTTGAGGCCCAGTGCCAAGGCGATGAAGATGCCGATCTGAACGGCGATCTCTAGATAATAGGCGTTCACCGAGCCGAGCAGCGGCAACAGCACCAGCAACACCAACGAACCGAGAATGGTTTTCGCCATGTCGCTCGCCGGCGCGTAATAGAGCAGCAGCAGCGATCCTTCCACCAACAAAAAGGCCAATACCGATTGCGGGAAGAAATAGGCGAGCAGACAACTCCCGGCGACATAAACGCAAAAACCGATGATCACCAACGGTTGGCTCATGCCTTGCTCTCCCGAACCGTCTCGCCGAGCAGCCCCTTGGGGCGAAAGATCAGAATCAGAATCAGCACCAAGAATGCGACGACATCTTTGTACTCGGCGCCAAAGGCGCCGTCGGTCATCAGTGAAAGATAAGACGCCGCGAACGCTTCGAGCAGACCGAGCAGCATACCGCCCACCATGGCGCCGGGGATGTTGCCGATGCCGCCGAGCACCGCGGCGGTGAACGCTTTTATGCCGGGGACAAAGCCGCTGTAGGGATTGACCAGGCTGTAGTGAATGCCGAAAAGCACGCCGGCCAAGCCGCCCAGCGCGCCGCCGACGAAAAAAGTCAAAGCGATGACGCGATTGACCGGCACACCCATCAGCGACGCGGTGTCGGGGTCCTGCGCCACGGCGCGAATCGCCGTACCCATTTTGGTTTTGTTGACGAAGATGTGGAGCCCGATCAAGGTGAGCAGTGCGGTGATGATCACCAGCAGCGATTTGACCGGAATCACGAGCGCGGCCGTGATCGGGATATTTTTGTCGAGAAACTCCAGGCTCGGATAGTTGAGATAGAACGTGTTGCGCCACAAACTTTCGAACAGGCGCAAACCGTCTTGGAGAAAAAACGACGCGCCGATCGCCGAGATCAGCGCGACCAATCTCGGCCCGCCCATCAGCGGCCGGTAAGCGATGCGTTCGAGCGCCATGGCCGCCAAGCCGCTGATGACCATACCGGTGACGATCACCAATAAGAGAATCGCTGCCGGATGCAGCGTCGCGAGCTGGCCGGCGCTCTCAAGCAGCAACAAAACCTCAACGCCGACGAACGCGCCAAGAACAAAAATCTCGCTATGGGCGAAGTTAATAAACTCCAAAACGCCGTAGACCATCGTGTAGCCTAAAGCGATCAGAGCATACATGAAGCCGAGAACGATGCCGTCAAGCAAAACCTGCGGGAGAATTTCCAGTGCGATATCCAAGCCGGTGAAGCCCTTCAGGGACGGCATGCTAACAAAAAGTTCATGCCGTGGCTACTAATAGCTCTCTGGAAACGCTTTGGGCGGGAGGCAGTCGCCGACCTTTTTCGAGTCGACATTCGGCGCCCTTCGTTATATGGAAACCCCGGACGATGCCGTATAATATCAAGATACCAGGTTGGCACAATGTCTGAAGCAGTATCATCGCCGGTGTTAGCCGCCCCATCGCGGCGCTTCAAAATCAAGAAAGCGGCTTGGATCGGTCTGGGCGTGTTCGGCTGCTTGCTGGCGCTGATTCTCATCGTGCCGCAATTCATCGATCTCGGTTTGTTCAAACGCACCTATTTACCGCTGCTCGAAGACGCCCTTAACCGCCGTATCGATGTCGGCGAGGTTCATCTAAGCCTATTACCGACACCATCGATCCGCATGTCCAAGCTCAAAGTCTCCGATAGTGTCGCTTTCGCCGACAATACTTTCTTCACGGCAGAGCAAGTCCAGCTAAAGCTGAGGTTCTTGCCGTTGCTGCGCGGTCGTTTCGAGGTCACCGAACTGGTGCTGGAAAAACCGATTTTCAATTTGCTCAAGCAAGCCGATGGTTCATTTAATTATTCCGACATAGGCAACAGGGGGAAGACTCCGGCCAACAACCGACGCGACCCGCGGAAAAAAACCGACGGGGTAAAATCGCTGGAAGCGCCGCCGCCTCTCGCTCTGCCAAACCGAGTGCGCGTCAATGAAGGCCAGCTCAATCTCATTACTAAAGGATTGATGCCGGTCAATATCAAAGGCATCGATCTTTCGTTCCAAGAATTTAGCGAAACGGCACCGTTCCCCTTTCGCATTGCATTCACCTATCCCGGCTTAAAAACGGTCGTGTTGGAAGGCCAGCTCAACTACCAGGAAGAAAAGGCGTTGCTCGAGCTCAAAAACAATCGTTTGAAGATTCAAGATCTGACTTTTCCCGTGCAAGGTAGCGTGAGCAATCTCTCGACCACACCTCGGGTCAATCTCAATCTTGCCGCGGACAAGGTCGATGCCAAACCGATTTTTCAAATCTTTTCGGTCTTCGGCCTCGCGCCGCGCGACACCGAGATCAGCGGTCCGATGAGTTTGATCATGACCGTCAACGGCCCGTCCAACGCGCTGGTCACCCAGGTACGCGGTCTGTTCCGCGACGTCAAAGTGCACGGTAAGCGCGCCATCAAAGGAACGCTTAACGGCGAGGTCAACCTCAGATTGCCGCTCGGCGGCGGCGCGGTTTCGCGCCGTTTGCAAGGCAACGGCAAACTCGTCGCCCGCGACGGCGAACTCACCAACGTCGACCTGATCAATAAAATTCAGCGCGTCACCGGTATGATTGGCCTGTCGAAGGACGAGCGACGCCAGGCCACGACTTTTCAAACCATGGAGGCGGAATTCACCATCGGCGGCGGCTACGTGGACTTCTCTCGGCTCTATTTGATCAATCCGCAGATGGTAGTGAACGGCAAAGGCACCATGAGCATCGACCAGCCGACGCTCAATATCGCACTACAAACCGCGCTTTCATCGCAAGCCTCAGCACGCACTGGCCGTGCTCGCGCGGCGGCGTTTTTGAAAGATAATCAAGGAAGAGTCGTCGTACCGCTCCGAGTCACCGGCCCAGTGGAAAACCCCGCGGTAAATCTCAACAGCGAAAAGCTCGCCGAATCCGCCCTGCCAAAAGCGGTCGAAAAAAACTTCAGCTCGTTTTTCAAAAATCTGTTTCGCGGGCGGTAAACCGTCTTTCACACATCCCCTGCCAGTTGCCGCGCTACTCCCGCGCCTCGGGCGGCGTCAGCCGTAGAATCATCGCTTGTAAACTTTTGCCAGCCAATGTTTTCGCCGTGGCATCTTCGACGCCGGTCAGCAACGCGTTGATCTCACTTTCCTCTTCGCTGAGATCGGTGCGCACGCGCGTTTTCCTGCCGGAGTTTCGCACGCAATCGAGGATTTCTTTGATGCCGATGGTCTCGGGATCACGTGCGAGCACGTAGGTCTCGCCGTCGACCACCGGCAATACCAGCCGGGTCTCGGCGAACATATCCATAAACTCCTTGACCACACCCGCGGGTATCTGCAGGTGCGCCGCCATGTCGGTCACCGTCATCGGATCGAAGCCATGATAAAAGTTGCGCCCGACTAAGAGCATCATGTGCAGCGCCAACCGCTCCCGGCCCGCCGCGCTCTGCGCCAGCAGCTGGCGGTCGCCTCGGAAGAAGTGAATATGCTGATGCGCGTAAGTCACTTGGGCGCCGAGCAAGACGATCAGCCAACCGATGTGGAGCCAAAGTAGGAAGAGCAGGAGAATCGCGAAACTCGAATAGATCGCATAGTACTGGGTCGAAGACGCGACGAATCTGGCGAAGCCCCACCCGACCGTCTGCCAAAGAATCGCCGCGATCAAGCCGCCGATCAACGCCGAGCGCACTCTGACCCGCGTGTTGGGGATAAATATATAGACGAATGTGAAAGCGCCCCAAAGCGTGAGATAGGGCACCAGGCGCAGTAAAAAGAGCAGCACCACGCCGAGCGCTTGCAGCGCGAGCAGCGACTTGACGAAGGCACTGTTTTGCAATGTCGCGGTGATCGTCACTGCGGCGAACACCAACACCGGACCGACCAGGATCGCGCTCAGATAATCGCTGAATCGGCGCGCCAATTTGCGCGGCGACTTGACCCGCCAGATATAGTTGAACGCTTCCTCGATGCTGCCCATCAGCGACAGTACGGTGATGAACAGCGTGACGAGACCGACGCTGCCGAGCGCGCCGGCGCTCATCTTGTCAACGAAGCCGATTAAATAGACGGTGATCTCTCTGCCCTTGTCGCCGAGCGGCGCCAACGCTTCCGCGAGCGCCGGCTCCATTCGATTATGCACACCGAAGGCTTTGAGCAGCGAGAAAATAACGGCTAATAGCGGCGCCAATGAGAGCAGTGTCTTGAACGCCAACGCCATCGCCTGAAGTTTGACCAAATTTTGGATGAAATCGCGCCCGACCATCACGGCGATTTTGAGCGACGAATGGATTAACCGTCTCCAGTGCGTGAGTTCGGATAGCTCCTGATCCAACACCCGTTCGAAAACACGGTTGCGCATCTGTTGAATCGTTGGTTTTCGCGATGGGGCCGATGGGCTCATAGCAGTTTGCTGTCGAGTTGGTCGATTCGGAATCGATGGAAAACCTTATCAGCTTTGCGCCGCGCCGACAAAGCAATTCGCGCGCAATCAAGCTGCTCCATCGAATCGATTGACAACGTCGACATCCGATCGCTATTCTCCGCCGAAGTCGCCATCGAGAGCGACGCAACGATCACGTGACAACTGCGACATTGCACAACAGAGAATTGTCAGCCCGGCCGCTGCCGCGCACTCTCAATCTGCGCGCATTGGTCGGCCTAACGTTTTTCTGCGTCGCCGGCGGCGCGTACGGCCTGGAAGATGCGGTCGGCGCCGGCGGCCCGCTAATCGTCTTGTTGGGAATTTTGATCCTGCCGTGGCTCTGGAGTTTACCGACGGCACTGATGACCGCCGAGCTATCAACGGCGATGCCCGAGGACGGCGGCTACGTCGTCTGGGTCGAGAAAGCGTTCGGCCGATTCTGGGGTTTTCAAGAAGGCTGGTTGAGCTGGCTCTGTAGCTTCGCCGACAATGCGCTTTATCCCGTGATGTTTGTCGACTATCTCGCCTATCTGCGCGGCGACATGGCGCCACTCGAACGCTGGCTCATAGGTGCCGCGCTCATCGGCGCCATCACTTGGCTCAACATTCGCGGCACCCGTCTCGTCGGCTTAAGCTCGGTCGTCTTCACCGTACTCGTGCTCGCGCCCTTCGCCGCGATGGTCGTTCTCGGCGCGCCGCAAGTCGAGCCGACGCTGTGGTTGAAGCACAGCAAAGATATCAGCTGGCCGTTGCTGCTGAGCGCGTTGCTTTGGAACACGTCGGGCTGGGACAACGCAGGTTGTTGCGCCGGCGAGGTGGCAACCCCGAGTCGCGTTTATCCGCGCGCGATGATTTACACCGTGCTGCTCGTGACGGCGTCTTACTTGCTACCGGTGGCCGTCGGCGTCGGCATCGATCCGAATTCATCATTGTGGAAAGAAGGCGATTTCCCGAAAGTCGCCGCGCTGATCGGCGGCCCCTGGTTAGGCAGCGCGTTAACTTTGGCGGGTTTGGTCAGCGCCGCGGGATTGTTGAACGCGCTCTTGTGCACTTCCGCGCGCGTGCCCTTCGCCATGGCCGAGCGCGCCATGCTGCCGCGCGCGCTCGCGGTTCGTCATCCTCAGTTTGCCACGCCCTGGAAAGCGATCTTGGTGAATAGCATCGGTGTCGCCGCGCTCATTCCATTTTCTTTCCAGGATTTGATTGAGGTCGACATGTTTCTCTACGCTGCCGCGCTGATACTCGAATTTGCCGCCCTGGTGTGGCTCCGGATCAAGCGCCCTGAAATGGCGCGCCCCTATCGCATCCCGTTGGGTATGGCAGGCGTAATCGCGATCAGCCTGCCGCCGGTAGCGCTCTGTCTAATCAGCATCGCACTGTCTAATGACGCGACTCGCTACCTCAGCCTGACTGGAATTGCGCTGGGCCTAGTCGTCTACCGCTGGCAGTCAGGAATCGGCGCGGCGATTGATGTTGAAATGATGCCGACCTGAACGTTCTCCTCACGACAACGAGCGAATCATAATGAATGTTCTCTTCGCCGTGTTGAACCCGGATTCCGCAGTCGAAGTAATTGCGTGCGCCGAGCGAGGTGCGAGCCTGGAGTAGTGAAGACACCCAACGCTACGGTTGCAAAGTCAATTTGCCGGGTTGGCATGCCGTGCCAATGGCTACGGATTGCTCGCTGGGCAACGATGGCGCTTGCCTGCTCAGGGGCACAGGCCCATTGTCTTCACTACGGAAGGATCGCGCCTCGCTCGCTGCTTCAATTTCAACTACGGAATCCGAGTTGAAATGAAATCTAGTCACGGTTTTCACGAAGCGGCGCAGTCAATCGGCACTGCGGTGAGATATCTTCGACGGCGCCGTAGTGCAAATGCAACAGTCCGCCGTCGCCGGCCGATGGATCAAACATAAACAGATCGGAAAAAACATTATCGCAGATCGTCGGCAAGCGTGGCCCGCCGAGTGCGGCGATAACACCGGTCACCGTGATGTGGCCGACCACTAAGACAACTTCATCCCTGTGGCGGCGCACCGCATTAGCGACCGCTAGCGAATTCTCCCCCGCCTTCCCCTCATACACCGGCACGACTTCGGGAGTTATTCTTAGAATAGTCGCCAGCGGTTTGGCCGTGTCACGCGTGCGTTGCCACTGCGTCGTGATAATCGCCGTGACGCCCGCGTCGCGCAGCGCGGCAGCGAGCGCCTGCGCGCGCGCCTCGCCAATGCGAGTCAGCGGCGGATCTTCGCCTTCCCACTCACGCTCGGTGTGGCGCGCCAAAAACACCAGCCGCGCCGAGCTAAGTTTCTCGATTCCGCCCGTTTGCGGGCTCCCGGCGCAGCCGACGAGCTGAACGATGAGAAAAACCGCACAGACTATTCGAATGACAAGAACTTTGTCGTGCTTGATTATCATGCGAACTCAGTGGTCTTGCCGCAGTTTGGACAGGCGCGCCAATCCGTCTTGAGGGCGTAACCACACTTGCCACACAGATGGCGCGAGATGAAACGTGGCGGAGTTTCAGTCACGCCCGGCCCTTCCGCCCAATACACTCCGGTAAAAAAACTCGTCTTGCAGCTAGTCGAGATCGTCTCGCCGGAACGGTCGATATACGTCACGTCGTAATGGCGCTCGCTTTTTTCGAAAAACCAACCACGCCCGAACGGATTCCACGTAATCGACACAACCCGGCCGAGCCGCGTCTCGACTTCTTCTTTGATACGGCCCTTGTCGACGAAGTGCATGACGATGCGGAAGGCGACGGCCCCGAGGATAACTAGCAAACCGAAAAAATACTTTTGCTCCATGTGTTCGATGCCTAAGTCGATAGCGGATATTTTCCTACGACAGCAATCAGCTGGCAAGGGCAGGCAAGCGACGTTATTTGTAAATACGGCTGATGAAGCCTTCCTTTTCCAGCTCCAACACTAAAGTGTCGTCCACGACATCGTCGACTTTAAACGTGCTGCCGGGTTTGCGCGACACCGCGTCCTTTACTTGCACGTCCATACCCTCGCGATTTACCAGCGGCATTTGCTCGAAGAGCTTGTTGCTGCTCTGATAAGCGCTTTCTAAAAATGCTTCATTGTTGTGGCGCGTATATTTCGCCATGATCTTTTTGCTTTCCTCTTTGCGCGTTTTGAAGAAATGCGTCGCGTCGATCAGCGCCATCAAGAGTCGCTTCATCGTGTCACGATTGCTTTTCACAAAGCTCTTGGACGCCGTCGGACAGACATAGGGGAAAGGAAACCCTTTGGGGAAATCAGCCGTACTGGCGAGAATTCGGTGTGGCATGCCGTGCGTGAGATGGATCACACCCGGCGGCGCGGGAAACGCGACGATGCGTCCGGTGCGAAAGGCGGCCGCTCTTTCGGTCGACCCGCCGACTTGGAGAATCGCCACGTCTTTGTCCGGCTCGAGCTTCAACTCTTTGAGAAACACCCGCGCCGCCACATCGGAGGAGCTCCCCACGCGGCTGATGCCGATGCTCTTACCCTTGAGCTGCTGCGCCGATCGTATGGATTCATGGACGACAAGGTCGTAGGGCAAGGTGTTGATAAAGCAGCCCACGGCCACCACGCCCGCGCCACCGACGGCAGCATTCGCGGTCGCCCCGCCGGAAATATTGCCGACGGCAACCGACCCGGCGACCACCGCGGAAATCGTAGTCGTCGAAGAAGGAATAAAAATCAATTCGACATCGAGCCCATATTTTTTGTAGAGCTGCCGCTCTTTGGCGATATACCAATTGGCATTGGGCGAATCGACGGAGCTAAAGGCAAGCGTGTGCTGTTGTGCGAAAGCCACGCGCCAAGAAAGTAACGTGGCGAGACACGAAAAGAGCATCAAGACAGAGTTGCGATTGATACGTTTCATCACGCCTCCTCAGAATCCCCTCGACGGGCGCTTACCATAGTAGTTTTTAACCACGCTGATTTCAGTGTGAAACCACTGATTACGGTTCTACACTGAAATAACCGAGTAATTTTTGAACGGCCAGAGCAATTGTCCGAGCAAAGTTTGCGCACACCCCAATTGCGTGGATTATACGCCAAGTGGCAAATGACTGTCATCCTGCACAATTAACTTAGCGCGAAAAGTTGACGCTATTGAGCCAACCCAAATGAATTGTAACGACTGAAACCGGCAGGAAGAAGAAAATATCGTAAACGGTGCTCGCGTCAGCTTTGCTGAATGCCGTAACGGCGCGCGAAGGCGTAATAGACGATTGCCACCGTGACCAGTATCACCGTCCAGATCACACCGAAGGCGGCGAGCTCGCCAACTTGAGCGTTTTCCCAAAGTTCGAAGATAGCCACCGACACCACCGGGGTTTGCGGGCTGACGAGCAGCACTGACATGGACAGCTCTTTGGCGGACAGCAAGAAAATAAAAATCCAGCCGCCGAGAAACGACGGCGTAATCAGCGGCAGGATGATGCGGCGCATGGAACTAAACCACGACGCGCCCGAAACGTAGGACGCCTCTTCTAATTCCTTATGCAACTGGAGCAAGCCGGAGTGCGTGTAGCGGATACCGTATGGGATATAGCGCGTGACGAAAGCGATCAGGAGAATCCACAGAGTGCCGTACACCGGGATCGGCACGAACAGATAAAAGCGTAAAATGGCCAATCCCATAACGATACCGGGAAACAGCAACGGCAAGGTCGTCATCAGATCGAGCAACCAGCGGCCGCGAATCTTGGTGCGGACGAGCAACCAGGAGGCGAGTAACGTCAGGGCCATAACTAAGCTGGCGCTGCCGAGACCGAGCAGGACGCTGTTTTTGATTGCATCGGTGAGCTTGGGGTAGTGTATCGCCGTCATGTAATTCTTGATTGTGAATTTTGCCAGACCCTCAAGCGACGGTTGCATGTAGAACGGTAGCAGCGACGCCCAGAGGATGATCAAGAACGGCAGCACCAGCAGAACGATTGAATAAGTCACCAGCGCCGAACCGGCGAGATAGCGCCAGCGGCCGAGATTGATCAGCGCGGGCCGGTAGCCTTTACCCGTCACGGTGTGATAGCGGTCGCCTTCGCGAGTCATACGAAAGTAGAAATAGAGCGTCACCGCCACCACTACCATCAGAAACACGGAAAACGCGCCGGCGCTGCCATACCTTGGCGGCAGTTTCTGCGCGTCGAGATAGATCGACGTCGTCAGCACACGGATGTCGCCCGGCAGTCCGACCAAAGCTGGAATCTCAAAGGATTCGAAGGTGCGGATAAAGATCAAAAGCATGACGGAAAAGAACGCCGGCAACATGAGGCGTAAGGAAATCCGCCGCATGGTCTGCCAAACCCGCGCGCCGCACGCCGCCGAGGCTTCCTCGAGGGACGGGTCCATGGAGCGAAACGCCGCGGCGAGCATGAGAAAAACAAACGGCGACCACAAAAGCGACTCGATCAAAATCATGCCGAACATGGAATAAACGTTGATGACGGGGCCGGTTTGATCAAGCAAAGTCTTCAGCCAGTAATTGATCGGACCGGCTTTGCCGAGCAGCAGCAGCCAACCGATGGTGTAGAGAATAAATGGCGTGCCGAAGGAAGCGAACGCGGTGAAATAGCCCAATCCGCGCAGCGGGCTGTCCGTCCTCACGACAATCCACGCAATCGACCCGCCGAGTAAAGTTGCAAACAAAGCACTGCCGATGGAAAAATAAAAAGTATTGAGAAACGGTCCGATGATCTGCAGCTCGCGCAGCAGATCTTCGTAGTAGCGCAGGGTAAACTGGTCGATCTCGCCGGTGAGCTTGGTGGTGAACAGGCTGGTTTGAATGACCGAGTACAGCGGCGGGAGAACGAGATAAGCGGTGACAACGGAAACGCAGATCATGACGACGCTGGCCACGTCCAAGCGCGAACCGACGCTTAAAGAAAAACTTGCGCGCGCCGCAGCGCGTTTGAGCGGCAGATCGAATGATTCGGTTGACTGTTGCTTCGCCACGTTCTTAGCCGCCGCTACTTAAGAAACACGCTGTTGAAGTAATCCACCCACTCGTTGCCTTTATCGTACTGGGCATCGGGATTGATGTAATAGGCGCGCTTGAAGCGCGCGCCCGGTTTGAGGTCCGCTTGCTTGGCCGGAACTTTTGGATGCGACGGCAGATAGTTAGCTTGCTGATAAACTTTCTGTCCCCGTTCCGACATGACGAAATCGAGCAAGAGCATGGACGCATGCGGGTGCGGCGAGTTTTTCGCCAACGCGATGGTGTGAATGGTCGCGGTCGCTGGTTCATGAGGCTGCCAATCGACCGGCGCGCCCGCCGACTTGCTGATAAAGGCATGATGGTTGAACATCTGCAGCGCCAGCGGATACTCGCCGGCGATCGTCAAGTCCAAAACCTGCCGATTGCTCGCCGTACTCTTGGCGATGTTCTGCGCCTTTAATTTTTGCAAGTACGCTTTGCCTGCTTCCAGGCCCATGGAGTTAAGAATCGTGCCGACAAAAATGGGTGCGCCGGAGCCGCGGCTGGTCGACCACATCATCTGTCCCTTCCAGCGCGGATTGAGCAGGTCTTCGTAAGTTTTCGGCACCTCCTTGGGCTTGACCATCCGCGTATTGTAACCGGTGGCGAAGAAATAAAGATTGGTCGTGCCCCAGAAACCTTGCGCGTCCTTTAAGTCTGCCGGGTACTCGGCCAGCATCGGCGAATGAAATCGTTGCAACAAATTCGCGCGCCGCACCATGGTCGGCGACACCGTGCCGTCGATGATATCGACGTCGTATCTTTTCGCTTGGTATTCGGCCAGCATCTTTTGCACGATGCGCTCCGAATTGCCGCGAAAGTATTCCATTTGGATGAACGGATACTCTTTCTCAAAAGCCTCTTTGACCGGCCGCACCACCTGATCGACGATTAAGGTAGTATACCAAGTCACCTTGGCTTCTTTCTTGGCGCCTTCGACCAGAATCTTTTGCCGGTCGGGCCGGCTCATCAGAGCGATTTCTTCGACCGTTGCCGCTGATGTCGAGCGAATGAGTATCATCGAGGCGAGCAAAACAATCAGCGACGTCCGCTGGCGCTGTCGCCTTGAAAACAGCTGCATCATTCGACGTTCTCCTTCCAGCCGCACTGCTCGCGACGCTAGTCTGACTCGGCTCGCCTTGTCAAGGTAACGGAACAAACTTCAGTCACGTAAAAAACGCGCGATGCCAAAAACTAACCAGTCGCAATAGTCGTCGGCCCACAGCCGCTCGGCCTGAGCTGAAATACTACTCGATTATTGGACTGGGCCTGCGCTCACTTTAAAAAGTTCTTCTCGAAGTAATCGACCCAGGCGTCGCCGTCATTCACGTGCGCGTCTGGAGTAAAGTAAAGCGCGCGCTTGAACTTGCCGCCGCCCGGTTTGAGATCGACCTGCTTGGCGGGAATCTTGGGATGGGACGGCAGATAATTGACCGCTTGAATTACTTTCTGCCCTTCTTCGGACAAGACGAAATCGAGCAAGAGCATCGCCGCGTGCGGGTGCGGCGATCGCGTCACCGGCGAGATCGTGTTGATCGTCGCCGTCGCCGGTTCGATCGGCGCCCAATCCACTGGAGCGCCGGCGCTCCGGCTGATATGCGCGTGATGGTGAAAAATATGCAGCGCCAGTGGATATTCGCCGGCGATGACTAAGTCGAGTAACTGCCGGTTGCTCGCCGTGGACTTGGCGACGTTTTGCGCTTTGAGTTTCTGTAAGTAAACTTTCCCCGCTTCCTGTCCCATGGACTGCAAGATATTGCCGATCATCATGGGCGCCCCCGAGCCGCGGCTGGTCGACCATATCATCTGCCCCTTCCAACGCGGATGGAGCAAATCTTCATAGCTCTTCGGCACTTCGTTGGGCTTGACCATGCGCGTATTGTAGCCGACGGCAAAATAATAGACGTTGCTCACGCCCCAATAACCCTGCGGATCTTTAAGCTCCGCGGGATATTCCGCCAGGTGGGGTGAGTAAAAGCGCTGCAGGTAGCCGCCTTTTTTGACCATCGGCGCGGTCACCGTGCCGTCGACGATGTCGACTTCATAACGTTTGCCTTGATACTCGGCGAACATTTTCTGCACCAAGCGCTCCGAGTTACCGCGAAAATGTTCGATCTGGATGAACGGATATTTTTTCTCGAACGCTTCCTTCAGCGGGCGCACGACCTGATCGACGATCAACGACGTATACCAGGTGATCTTGCCTTCCTTGCGCGCGCCGTCGACGAGAATCTTTTGCCGATCCGGTTTGTTGTAAAGCGTGATCTCTTCCACCGAAGCGGTTGACGCTAACGACACGAACCAAGCGACGATCATTACCGCACCAACGGCGGTGAAAAGAATTTTTCGAAATTTCATCGTCGCACCTCCAAGATTATTCCTACCTTTACGCCCTTTGCGTTCTTTGCGCGAGAAACTCCGAAATTCCTACTGCAATACCGTCTCGGCAAACTTGCCCGCCGGCACTCGCACTTTGGTGTATTTGTCTTCGAGGTGATTGCGCACGCGGTGATACTCTTGCACGGTCAGCGCGTCTTTGGCCGCGGCGATGCCGGAATCTTTGAGCCACTTGGTATTCACATCGAGCCGGCGCGTGCCGTTCAACATCACTTTGGAATACCACTCCTGCCCCTCGCGGCTCAGAAACCAGTTAATGAACACTTTTGTCGCACTGGGATGGGGCGAGTCTTTGATGACACCGAGCACGCCAAACCCGTTGCTTGCCGGCAAACCTTCCTTGGTCACCGGCGCCGGTTTGAGCGGCAGGCCGGCTTTGATAAACGGCTCGGTTTGGCTTCGGCCCAAACCGAAAGCGAGAACCACTTTTCCTTTCGCTACCGCGTCGGCGAGTTGGCGCAGATCGCGGGTCAAGAACAGCTCTTGCTGGACCAGCTTTTTCAAAAACTCCTCGCCGCGATGCTCCCACATAAACGACCAGATCGACTGCCCCGAGCTCGGCACGCGAGGATCGCTGAAGCCGATGCGACCCTTCCATTTGGGGTTTAAATAATCGTCGAAGGCGCGCAGCTCCTGCGGCTTGGCCAGCGACGTATTGTACCAAGTGCTATGGGTGCTCACGTCGGCGAGAAAGGAATAGAGAAATTTGTGCGTGCTCAGATTGTCTTCCCAGATATGGCCGCCCCACCATTGCTTGGCATCCTTCACCTCCGGAAGAATCCAAAACGATTCCATCGGTTCGAGCATGCCGTCATGGGTCAGTCCCGCCGCCGTCCCCGTGCCGCAAATGATTGCGTCAAAATAATTTACGCCGGCTTTCTTCTCCGCGGCGATTCGGCTCGCGTTTTTCGGTCCGGGCGCCGAAACCAGCTCGGCATCAAGACCGAATTTCTGTTTCAACAGCGGCTCCAACGCGGTTCGCAATTCCGTCGCCGGAGGAATTGCCAAAACAATCTTACCTTCCTTCTTCGCTTCCTCGACAGCTTTATCCCACTCCGCCGGCCGCTTGGCTTCGGCGGCTAGAGCTTGCGCGTCACTTAAAACCGTCAGCGCGATGGCGGCGAAAATGACAATCAATGGCTTTTTCATTGAATCCTCAGCTAAGGTAAATTCTTCGGCTGACCACTAGTTGAAACCCCACAGCCTGTCAAGGTGAAACCCGACGGACGGTGCGCGTTCTCGTAGCCATCACTCCATTACTCAAACAGGCCATCATTCCAATTCCGACCGGTTGACGGACAGAATCCGCAGGTGGTAATGGCCATGGATAATCTTACGGAGGTTTTATGATTACGACGAAAGGCGTTTATCATATCGGTATCCCGGTCAACGATGTCGAGCGCCCGGTCAAGTTCTACACCGAGATTTTGGGCATGACGATCGCCAAGCTCAACAAGGACGACATGGGTGATCATTTGAACCGTGCCGATCTGCGCTCCGGCGACTCCATGGTCGTGCTTTTTCAGCGTCCGAAATCGATGGCAAAAGACGCGCTGAAAGAGGACGGCGCCACACACCAGGCTTTTACCGTCTCACCGGAAGACTTCGAGCTCGCGGCGAAAAAAATGAAAGATTGGGGTGTGAAAGTCTACGACATCCCCACCGTCGATCGCCCGACCGGACGAGGTTTCTACTTTTTTGATCCCGATGGCAATCTGCTGCAACTCTACGCGCCACCGAAACAGCCACCAGCCTCGTGAGAAGTTTTAAAATCATCGGCAAGCCGGCGCCGCGCCTCGACGGTCTCGACACCGTCTCGGGCGGCGCCCAATACAGCGTCGACGTGGTCTTGCCCGGGACACTGCGCGTCAAGCTGCTGCGCAGCCCGCTGCCGCACGCAAGAATTCGTCGCGTCGACACCAGTCGCGCTCGGGCTCTGGCGGGAGTCGCTGCCGTGCTCACCGCCGACGACGTGCCCGCCAAGCGTTTCGGCTTTTCGCTCCAAGACGAGCAGATCTTTGCCACAGACAAAGTGCGTTACATCGGCGATGTCATCGCCGCGGTGGCCGCCGATGACGAGGAACTCGCCGAACAAGCGGTGGCTTTGATCGATTGTGATTTCCACGAATTACCGGCGGCGCTGACGACCGACGAAGCGCTTGGCGAGAATGCGCCATTGGTCCACGATCAGCTCCAATCCTATCGAATGAACAGCGTCTTGGCGCGCGACTGGCATCCGCTCCCCGGCACCAACATCGCGCATCAGGCGCTCTTCACCAAAGGCGACATCGATGAAGGCTTCGCCGCAGCTGATGAAATCTTCGACGATACGTTTCGCGCTCAGCAAGTGCAGCATTGCTCGCTCGAGCCCCACGCCGTCGTCGCCCAATGGAATGGCGAGCAACTCACGGTATGGACCAGCACGCAAAAAGTTTTTCTCGTGCGCTCGGGTTTAGCCGAGCTCTTCGATCTCGCTGAAGATAAGATTCGCGTCATCGGCACGAAAATCGGCGCCGGCTTCGGCGGCAAAAACGCCATGCGGCTCGAACCGTATGCCGCGGCGCTGGCGTTGAAGACGAAAAAACCGGTGCGGCTCGTCAACAGCCGCGCCGAAGAATTCGCCGCGGCCGCCGGCTCCGTGCCGGCCACCGTGCGCGTGCGCACCGGGGTGAAGCGCGATGGCACGATCACCGCGCGCGCCATGGATTTCACCTGGGACACCGGCGCCTACGCGGAAGGATTGCCCGGCAGCAATCGCGCGCTTAAAGACGGCGTCGGGCCCTATCGCATCCCGAACATTCGCGTCGTCTCCACGCTGGTTTATACGAATAAGTTGCGCGGCTGTCCGTTTCGCGGCTTGGGTATTCCTGAAGCCGTCTGGGCCGGCGAATCACAGATGGACATCATCGCCGCGAAGCTCGGCATCGAACCCGTCGATCTGCGGCTAAAAAATTGCCTCGACAGCGGCGACGAAACGCCGGTCGGCGATCGCGCACATCATATTGCGCTGCGCGAATGTTTGATCAAAGTCGCCGGCGAGCTCAAGCGCTGGCGCAAGCGCGCTCCGGCGAATCACGGCTTCGGCCTCGCGTTGCTGCACAAATCGCCAACCACTTCGGCGTCGTCTTCCAACGCCAGAGTGCGCATCGACGCAAACGGCCAAGTGGAATTACAAATCGGTGCCACCGACGTCGGTGGCGGCACGGGAACGAGCCTCGGCCAGATCGTCGCCGAGGAATTGGCTATACCGTTGCATGACATTGTAGTCGTCATCGCCGACACCGAACGAACTCCCTTCGACCACGGCACCTATTCGAGCCGCGTCACACCCTACGTCGGCGCGGCCGTGAAGTTCGCCGCCGCCGATGCCCGGCGCCAACTGTTTGAGATCGCCGCGCAGCTTTGGCATCTCACCCCGAGTGAGCTCCGGCTTGCGCGCAAGAAAGTTTTTGCCAAAGGCCATGCGATGACGTTCGCTGCCGTCGCCGAAAAATCCGCCGCAGGCGAAATCATCGGCATCGGCGCGAGCGAGAGCCAGAGAGTTTGGGCCGGCGACGCTGCGGCAGCGGCGAAAAGCGCTGCCGCGCCGGGTTGGCCGTTCGGCGCGCAGGCGGTGGAAGTCGCCGTCGATCGCGAGACCGGCGCGATCAAACTCCTGCGCGTCGCCTCGGCCCACGATATCGGCCAAGCGCTCAATCCGATGGCGGTCACCGGTCAGATTCAAGGCGGCATCATGATGGGGCTCGGCTACGCGCTCTCGGAAGAATTGGTATTCGATCAGGGGAAAATCACCAACGCCAGCTTTGCCGACTACAAGATTCCGACCACGCGGGACATTCCAAGCGCGACGCCGATCATCGTCGAAAAAAAATATGCCTCCGAACCCTACGGCGCCAAAGGCGTCGGCGAGATGTCCGTCTTCGGCATCGCTCCGGCGGTAGCTAACGCCATCGCCCACGCCACCGGCGTGCGCTTGAAAGAATTGCCCATGTCGGCGGAAAAACTACTCGAACAGTTAAGGCAAGCAAAGGAGAAATGAATGGCGCTGCCGCACGAATCCCAAGCTATCGATGAAGGCAATCTACCGCGTCCCTACGACGACGTTCGCCAATGGCTGGAATTAGTCGAGTCGATGGGCGAGCTCAAGCGGATCAACGGCGCCGATTGGAATCTAGAAATCGGCGCCATGGCCGAGCTGATTTATCGCGAACGCAGCGGCACCATCCCGGCGCTGCTGTTCGATCGAATCAAAGGCTACCCTGAAGGATTTCGCATTCTGTTCGGCCAGCAAACTTCTTACCGCCGTCTCGCGCTCATGGCCGGTTTGCCCATGGACAGCACGGGATTAAAACTCGTCAGCCGCTTCAAGGAAAAACTCAACGCGCTCCATCCGCTCCCGCCGCGCATCGTCGCCACCGGCCCGGTGTTTGAAAATAAACTGGCCGGCGGGCAGATCAACGTACTCAAGTTTCCGGTGCCCAAAGTGCACGAGCTCGACGGCGGCCGGTTCATCGGCACGGCGTGCATCGCGATCACTCGCGATCCTGAAGAAGGCTGGCTTAACCTCGGCACCTATCGCGCCATGGTGCATGACGACAAATCAGTCGGGCTCTTCATGTCGTCCGCCGGCAAGCATGGACGCATGCACATGGAGAAATATTTTAAGCAGGGCAAGTCTTGCCCCGTGGTTCTCTGCGTCGGCCAAGACCCGCTGCTGCTTTTAGCCGCCGGCAATCCGATCGAATTGGGTTATTCCGAGTACGATTACTGCGGCGGCATTAGGGGACGGCCTTTCGATCTCGTCGAGGGCGAAGTCACCGGCCTACCCTTTCCCGCGCACACGGAGATCGCCATCGAAGGCTTTCTCCACCCAGGTGACATCAAAGCCGACGGGCCGTTTGGCGAATGGCTCGGCTACTACGGCACAAGAATGGAAGACACGCCGGTGCTGCGCATCGAACGCATCTATCATCGCAACGATCCGATCCTCTGCGTCGCGCGCCCCGGCCGGCCGCCGACGGACTATTCGCTGTCGAAAGGCATGATCCGCGCCGCGCAGCTTTGGGACCGCGTCGAGAAAGCCGGCTTGCCCAACGTCAAAGGTGTTTGGTCGCTCGAATCGGGCATCGGCAGTTTGTTCAACGTCATCTCGATCAAGCAAGCCTATCCCGGCCACTCGCGCCAAGCGCTCTTCCTCGCCTCGCAGTCCCTCGGCGGTGCGTACAATGGAAGATTCGTCGTGGTCGTGGACGAAGACATCGATCCGACGAGCGAGTTCGACGTGCTCTGGGCGATGTCAACGCGCTGCGACCCCGAGACCGCCGTCGAAATCATTCGCCGCGCCGCCAGCGGCTCGCTGGACGTCTGCATCCCGCCCGAGAACAAAGGCCACAGCTCGCGTTGCTTGATCGACGCCTGCATGCCCTACGATCGGCGCCATCAATTCCCGCCCATCGCCGAATCGAGTGAAGCACTAAAAAACCAAATCCGCGCGAAGTGGCGAGAGACGATTTATGAATAAACTCCTGTTCCGCAAAAAGGTGCGCCACGCCACCCAATTACAAATCTCCCCTTACCCCTCTTTTTTAAAGAGGGGAAATCAAATCGTGCCGGTGCGACAACGTGCTTGGCGTCCGATCTTCCCCCTTTGCCAAAGGGGGACTGAGGGGAATTTTCTTCATGCCGCAATGCGCTGCGCAATCACATTTTTCATTCTGGCAACTCCGCTTCTCGTTTCAAACAGTGTAAACGCCCAGGAACCCCTGCGCGCTGGAACCATCTTCAGCGCCACCCAAGCGCCGCTCTGGTCAGCCAAAGAAGGACGCTACTTCGAAAAATACGGCATCAAGAATCTCGAAGTGATTCAATTTTCCGGCGGCCAGCCGGTCACCCGCGCGCTGATCGGCGGCGACATTCAGATCAGCACCACCGGCGGCGCCGCCGTAGTCAACGCCCGGCTCAAGGGCGCCGACACCGTCATCATCGCGCGCACGGTCGGCGTGTTTCCCTACACGCTCTACGTCGGCAAGGACATTCGCGAGCCGTCTGAATTAAAAGGTAAAAAACTCGCTGTCAGCACCGTCGGTGGCTCCGGCTACGTCGCCGCTCAGTATGCGCTGAGAAAACTTGGACTCGATCCCGACAAAGATGTCACCATGTTGCAAGTCGGCGACTTCGGCTCGCGCCTGGCGGCGCTGGCCGCGGGAACCGTACAAGCAACATTATTGCTGCCACCCTTTACGCTGCGCGCGAAAGAGCTCGGCTTGCGTCCGCTCTACGATCTTGTCGGCAGCGGCATCCAATATCCGATCAACCAGATCACCACTCGCCAATCATTCATCAAGTCGCAGCGCGACACGGTGAAAAATTTCATGAGAGCTTTTGTCGCCGGCCTGGCGCGCTTTCGCACCGATCGCGACTTCGGCATGAGAGTATTGGGCAAAAACTTGCGCGAAACCGACGGCAAAATTCTCTCGGAGACTTACGATTTCTGGCTGAAAGTTTTTCCCAGAGTGCCTACCCCCGGGCCGGAAGACGCCACGGTGTTTTTGGAATTTATGCAGGTCAAAGAGCAGCGCGATTGGCGCGACTTCGTCGATACCAGCGTGATGGATGAATTGGAGCGGGAAGGATTTGTCGCGAGCGTCTACAAGTGACGAGGAGTCTATGAAACACATGCACAGCGCAGCAATCGCTCTGATCGTTGCCGTCTTGAGCGGCACCCTTCACGCGCAAGACTTCGACAAGGCGAAACAGGAAGGCCGCATCGTCTTTTACACTTCATGGGGACCGAGCGATGCCGACTATGTCGTCAAAGCTTTCGAGAGAAAATATCCGCCGCTCAGGGTCGAACCCGTCCGAGCTAGTAGCGAAAGGACGCTCAACCGGCTGCTCAGCGAACAACGCACGGGAACATTTCTCGGCGACGTCGTGGCAATTAGCGGCATCCAGTCGGGCATCTTAAAAGAAAAATCGGCCCTCGACCGCTATCAATCGAGAGAAGCAGCAAACTTTCCCGCCGATTGGCGCGATCCGGATGGCTTCGGCGTGGGCTTGCATCAAACGATCTACGTCATCGGCTACAACTCCCGGCTGGTTTCAGCTGACGCCGCGCCGAAAAGCTATGACGATTTGCTCCAGCCGCGCTGGAAAGGCCAGCTCGGTTGGGATACGGAAGAATATTATTTGTTCGGCGCGCTGATCAAAGCGAGAGGAAAAGACAAAGGGATGGAATACTGGCGGCGGCTCGCCGAGCAGCAAGTCAATTTCAGAAAAGGCTACACGTTGATTACCGAACTGGTATCGGCCGGCGAGTTTCCCGTCGCCGTGTCGCTGTATCAACACCGCGTCGATGAATACAGCGAAAAAGGCGCGCCGCTCCACTGGGTCGCGCCGAATCCCTTGGTCGGCGGCGATCCCAATCGCATCTCGCTCCTGAAGAACGCGCCGCGCCCCAACGCGGCCAAAGTTTTCATCGACTTCATGCTTTCCGCCGAAGGTCAGAAGCTGCTCCAGGACAAAGGCAGAAGTCCCGGACGCATCGGCATGAGCGCGAAAAATCCTCGTCTCAAGGGCGCAAAGACTTTCACCTTGCACGTCACTTCGGATGAATACGAGCAGCTTGGCAAAGAGTTCAATCGAGTTTTCAAGGTCCAATAGCATGGCGCTAAAACTCACCATGACCTGCGGTCCCTACGACCGCGCGCGCGCGTTGATCGACGGCACGGTTAAAGCCGATGGCATTGATCTCGAAATCCACGTCAACCCGAGCCCAGGGCGGCACACGAAGATCGACGGCAAGGAATTCGACGCCGCGGAATTTTACACCGGCACTTACATCGCCGACCTGCACTACAAGTCGCTCGGTTACACGGCGATCCCGATTTTCGTCAAGCGGATGTTTCGCCACTCCTACATTTACATCAACAAACGCTCTGGCATCCGCTCGCCCGCCGATTTGAACGGCAAGCGCATCGGCGTGCAAAACTGGCTGACGACCACCGCCGTGTGGGCGCGTGGCCTGCTCGAAGACGAGTACGGCCTCGATCCAAAATCCGTCACTTGGATCGCCGATCGCGTCAGCGGCGTCGGCGACTGGAAACCACCGGTGTGGTTGAAAGTCGAGATCATTCCCAAAGGCGAGCACGCAATTCGATTGGCTTGCAGCCGGGAAAATCGACGCGGCGATCACCACCGGCACCTGGGCGCCGCGAGTTCACCCGGAAATCGATTTTCTATTTCCCAACTACGCGGAGCTGGAGCGCGATTATTACCGGCGCACGGGTTTCTTTCCGATCATGCACACGCTGCTGATCAAGAACTCTGTCTTAGAAAAAAATCCCTGGGTAGCGATGAGCCTGTTCAACGCCTGGCAGGAATCGAAAAAGAAGTGCTATGAATGGCTCCAATGGCAGCGCGTGCACCAGACCGCTCTCTGGTACCGCGCGCTGTGGGAGGAAGAACAGTCCGTCGCCGGGAACGATCCGTATCTCTGGGGTTTTCAGAAAACCAGACCGGAAGTGGATAAGCTGCTCGATTACTGCTTTCGCCAAGGCCTGACGAAGCGGAAGTTCGAGCCCGAAGAAATGTTTCACCCGAGCACCTTGGAAACTTAGAACGAACGATGGCAACGATTGGAACGCAAATAAACTCATGCCCCTAATCAAAATCATCGCCACCGGCGGAACCATCGCCAACACCGGCCACGGCCTCATCGGCATCGACGAAGTGCTAAAAGATATTCCGCAAGCCAAAGCGATGGCGGATTTCGAAGTCGTCGAAGCCACTCGGGTGCGCAGCGGCCAATTGCGCTTAAACCATTGGCTCGACGTCGGCCGCGCCGCCAGCGCCGCTGCTGAAGATTCGCGCATCGACGGCATCATTGTCACCCACGGCACGTTTACCACTGAAGAGACCGCGTACTTTCTCCACTTGTGCGTGCGCTCGGAGAAACCGCTAGTCGTCGTCGCCTCGCAGCGCAAACACGACGAAGTCGGCAACGACGGCGACCGCAACATGCTCGACGCCATCCGTCTGGTACTCTCGCCCGACGCGCGCGGCAAAGGCGTATTGGTCACCCTGCACGAGGAAATTCACTCGGCACGCGAAGTGGTCAAAACCAATCAGCGCCCCGGCGGCTTTCATTCCCTCGGACGCGGCCTGCTCGGCCACATCGAAGACGACCAAGTGAGTTTCTATTACGCGCCGACGCGGCGCCATACCTTTGGCTCCGAGTTCGATATCCGCGAGATTGACGAATTCCCGCGCGTCGACGTGATCGCCGCCTACGTCGGCGGCGACGATACCGCGGCGCAAGCCTGCGTCGCTGCCGGAGCGAAGGGACTCGTCATCAGCGGCTACGCCTACAACGGCCGCCCATCGGCGGATCAACTGGCAGGAATGGAGAAAATCGCCGCAAGTGGGATACCGGTAGTACTGTCGAACCGCGGCGGACAAGGCAGAGTCCCGGTCGACTGGAACGACCCCTTCATCCAAGCCGACAGCCTGATCCCGCACAAAGCGAGAATCCTGCTGATGCTAGGCCTAACCAAAACGAAAGACCCAAAAGACCTACAGCGAATGTTCAACGAATACTAATCGGTTCCTGATCCGACAATTTTTAATTATCAATTATCCATTCTCAATTAATTTTATGCTTACCCGCTTCATCATCCGAAAAAGACAACCCTTCGCCGGCGGTCATGAATTCCCCATCACCGGCGCCTATGAAAAACTCGTCGGCACAATCTACGGCGAAGTCGATCCGACTCACCGACTGAATCGAATTATCGTCAACTTGAATAAAGCGCCACGCAACAAGCGCGGCCGAGTCGAATATTCCAGCAATTTTTGCATCTTGAAACCGCTCGACATGGCGCGCGGCAATGGCAAAATATTTTTCGACGCGCCCAACCGCGGCGGCAAGCGTATCTTGGGTTTTCTCAACGATGCCCCCGAAGCGAATGACCCGAGCACACTCGAACACGCCGGCAATGGCTTTCTTATGCGCCAAGGCTACACCATCGTCTGGTGCGGCTGGCAGGGCGATTTGATGCCGCTTAAAAATTGGCTCGTGCTCAATGTTCCCGTGGCGACCAACCATGGCGTGCCGATTGTCAGTAAAGTCCGCACCGAGATCGTCGTCGATCAGAAAGACGTCAAGTCGCAACCGCTCAGCGGCGACGAGCGAGTCAAAAGTTACCAAGCCGCGTCGCGGGACAAATCTCTGGCGACGCTGACGGTGCGAGAACAATCTTACGGCAAGAGAATTCCCGTGCCCGCAACCCAATGGGAATTCGCCGCCTGCGTGAAAGACCAGCGCAACGGCAAGGAAGTTATCAAACCGAGCGGTTGCGATCTGTACCTTCACTCGGGTTTTAAGCCTGGCCATATCTACGAATTCATCTATCCGGCGAAAGACCCGCTCGTGCTTGGCTTAGGCTTCGCCGTCGTGCGCGACCTGGTTTCGTTCCTGCGCTTCGAATTGAAAGATTCAACGGGAAAGCCGAACCCGCTTGCTTCAGGAAAGAAGACAAACGGCATCACGCACGCCTATGCCTGGGGCCGCTCCCAGAGCGGACGTTTTCTGCGCGACTTCGTCTATCACGGTTTCAACGAAGACGAGAAGCACCGCAAAGTCTTCGACGCCATCGCGCCGCACGTAGCCGGTGGCGGCAGGGTATATTTAAACTACGAGTTCGCCAGGCCGGTCACTTCGTCGCAGCAACACACCAACCAACTCGATCCCGAGCTTTTCCCGCATGCATATAACGTAATTAAAGATGCGCAGACCGGCCGGCGCGACGGCATCCTCAAACGACCAAAGACCGATCCATTGGTTTTTCACACGCAGACTTCGACCGAATACTGGCAGAAGCGCGGTTGCTTGGCGCACACCGACGGTAAGGGGAAGGATTTGCCGATCCCCGACAACGTGCGCATCTATGTCATCGCCAGCGCTCAGCACAACAGCCCGTTTGGCTCCGAGCCTGCCAAAAACGACACTCAGTTGCTCGTCAATCCGCTGCCCGCGGGCGACATTCTCCGCGCCTTGATGGTCGCAATGGATCAATGGGCGACGAAACGCATTCCGCCACCGCCGAGCCGTTACCCGAGCGTGCAAGACCGAACCTTGGTTGCACCGAATCGGACCGGCTTCCCGAAAATTCCTGGCGTCAGTTTTATTGGACTGCACAACCGCCAACTGTTTCTCGACTATGGCGAAAACATTCTACGCGGCAAGGTGGACGTCCATCCGCCGAAACCTATCGGTAATGGCGCCTACAAAATCCTCGTGCCGAAAGTCGACGCCGACGGCAACGATCTCGCCGGGATTCGTCTTCCAGCCCTCGAAGCGCCGATTGGAACCTACACCGGCTGGAACCTCCGCCCGCGCGGGTTAGCCGAAGGAGAATTGTCGGGCTTGCTCGGCTCGTTCAAGCCCTTTGCGAAAAGCAAAACCCAACGCAAAAAAACCGGCGACCCGCGGCTCTCCCTCGCCGAGCGCTACGGTGACAAGCAAGATTACGTCGAGCAAATCAGCCGCGCGGCAAGAACTTTAGTTGATGAACGATTTCTGCTTCCGGAAGACGCCGAGCGGATTATCGCAGAGGCCAAGAAGAGCCACTCATCCGTTGAGAGAAAACCGCGTTGATCTTTCGGATTATTGACACGGCAATCCTCTTTAAAAAGAATCTCGAGGTAAAATGAAACCACGAAGGAGTAAATAGGCATGCTTCGAAAGTATTTCTTCCTTCGCATTGTAGCGTTTTCTCTCGCCTATCCGGTACTGGCGGCGGAACCTCCCGCTGAACCGCCGCCAGGCACGATCAAAGCGGACGTCGGATTTCCCGCGGTTGGAACCAAATGGGTTGGCCGAATCGTATTACAGAGCGGTCCAACCGTGACTTTGACATATACGGTCATCGAGGATGGTGTCTATGAGGGCAAACCCGTCCATCGCGTCGTCGTCGGAAACGACACGAATCTTTACGACGTTGCCACGAGCAATGCGATTGCCACTCTCCGATTCGGCAAGGAAGTTAGCTCCACGCTACCGCATGACGGAATGCTTTCGTGGCCCCTATACGTAGACAAGTCATGGACCGCGACTTTTACCTTCAACAACCGCGTGCAAGGGATGACGATCGGACCCGTCAATGTCCAATACCGTGTGGCCGCCTCTGAAGACGTCACGGTACCGGCGGGCACTTGGAAAGCTTTAAAGATTCAATCGGAAACTTCGAACAGCGCCTTCTCGACGATCTGGTACGTGCCGGAAATAAAATTGATGGTCAAGAGAATCAACGAGACAACCGTGGGCCATCCGAGCGGTCGAACAAAGGTCGTTTATGAAGTTATCCAGTACACGGCTCCGCAGTAAGAAGCACGAAAGAGTCCAACCCAACTGCGATCAAAGTCAGCCGCGGCCCGGTTATTTCTGCTCGTAGAGTTTCTTGATGAAGCCGCTCTTGTCCAATTCAGCGATCAAGCTCGGGTCCATGAATTCCTCGGGCTTACGGCCGCGAATCTCCGGTCGCGTCGCTGCAACGTAGTCGTAGGTCGCCTCCAATCCCTTCATGATCGGATAAGGCGTGGAAATAAAATCCTCCTTGAAGATCGCGTAGGATCCTTCCAAGAGTTCCTGATCGTTAGTTCGTAGATACTTGCTTAGCACTTTCATGCTGAACTCTTTGTGCGTTTTGAAATAGGCGATGCCCTCGACGTGGGACTTGAGCATGCGCATTACGGTGTCGCGGTCATCTTGAACGGTTTTCCGGCGGGTCACCACCGACATGGATGGATAGACTACCTCTTTTCGCGCATCCCAAAGAACCCGATACCCCATACGCACGCCCTGCGCGTCGGTGGGATAGGACAGATCCGCGGCATCCACTCGCCCCGATGCCAACGCTTGCAGCCGCTCCCCTGGCGTGCCGATCGAAAGCCAGGTAACGTCGCGAATCGGGTCCATGCCGTTTTTCCGAATGATGTACTTGAAAAGAAAATCGCCTAGCGAACCTAAACTTGAGGTCGCGATGCGCTTTCCCTTGATATCTTCGGGGCGCCTAATTTCCTGCTTGACCAGTAGTTTGCTCTGCACTCCGGGCACCGTGTGAGCGATGTTTACCAGATCGGCGCCGCCGAGATTGGCCATCATCACTTGCGGCACCGCAACCGGCGCGGCAAAAAGACTGCCGCCGAGAATCGCCGCCGATGTCTGGCCCGATCCTTTAACCAGGACCAGTTCCACATCAAGCCCGTTCTTCTCATAGATCTTCGCGTCCTTTGCAATCCAGGGAATCCAGTTGGACGCAGACAACGAAGTTACGCCCCAGCCGATCTTCTTTAAGGGCTTATCCTGCGCCTGGGCCGACAGAGGCGAAGCCATCAGGCTAGCTAAAAGCGCGGCCACAACAATTTTCCCGGCGCATGGTTTGTCCATGATTTATGCCTCGATTTCCGCTATTGCCATTCGTCTTGGCGCCAACTTCACCGTCGAATCGCGAACGGTTTGGCAAAGCCGCTGTCCTCGATTTTCTTAAGGATACTATGATCGTAAAAGTCTTCCGGATTTGCCGTCGCGGCTTTGGGCTGGCCGGGAGCCAGAAACTGCAACACCGCTTTGACACCGGCGACGCTGGCATAGGGCATGACCGGCATCAGATCGAGATAATACTCATAACCCTCTTCGGCCCGCGAGCGGTCGTTCAACTTCATGAACTTCATGATGCCGGCAACGGTTTTCTCTTTCTGGCTGCGGAAGAAATGCAGCGACTCGATATAGCCTTTGAGAAAATTCTCGACCAACTGCGGATGGCTTTTGATATAGCCCACCATGCCGGCGATCGATGAGCCGGCGTATTCGATATCCGTCTTGCGCATGTCGATGAGCTCGCGAAAACCGAGTTGCCGCGCTATGCCGCTAAACGGCGGCGTCAAAGCGGTGGCCGCAACCGAGCCGCGCTGCAACGCATTCATGCGTCCCTGTTGGCTATCGCCGACGGAGACAAAGATAACATCCTTGCCCGGCTCCAAACCCCACTTGCGCAGCATCAAACGCAAGGCGCTGTCAGCCGACGCGCCGGGCCGCGTCCCGGTGACGATCTTGCCTTTCAACTCTTGCGGGGTTTTGATTTCCGGTGCGGCGAAAATGCTGTACTCGAGCTTGCTCGACTGCACGGTCAGCATCGTAATATCCATCCCGCCCAGTCGCGCGCTGATCGTGGCGGTCGAGCCGGCTGAAAGAAACTGCACCGAATTGGAGGTAACCGCCGCCAGCGAGTTCATCCCGCCGCCCATATAAATCGGTTCGAGATCGACACCGTATTTAGCGAACAAGCCATATTGATGACCGACGGGAATGACGCTGGTATTCACCGATATCGAACCGAGCGCGACCCGAACCTTTTCCCGCGTCTGCGCCAACGGCGAGCTGCTGGTAAAGTCACTAACAGTAAAATGAACGATCAGTGCGAATCGACCCACGCAGCAATCAATCCTTGTATTCTTGTTTTCTTATCTGTTGCCTGTTGCCTCATGCCTATTGCCTACTCCTCGTACTGCTCTTTGAGCTTGGCCACCACGGTCGGATCGGCCAACGTCGTCGTGTCGCCCATCGTCCGCCCATCGGCGATATCGCGCAGCAAACGGCGCATGATCTTACCGCTGCGCGTTTTCGGTAATTCTGCCGCGAAGAGAATTTCGTCGGGCCGCGCGATCGGTCCGATCTTCTTGGCAACGTGCGCTTTGAGCTCGTCGGTCAGCGCATTATTGCCGTCGACTCCAGCTTTGAGCGAGACAAACGCACAGATCGCTTGGCCTTTGATTTCATGCGCTTTGCCGATGACCGCGGCCTCGGCGACTTTTTGATGATCGACCAGCGCGCTCTCGACTTCCATCGTGCTGATGCGATGACCGGCGACGTTCATCACGTCGTCGACGCGCCCGAGCAACCAATAATAACCATCCTTGTCACGCTTGCAGCCGTCGCCGGCAAAATATTTTCCCGGAAAGCGGCTCCAGTAAGTTTGCACAAAACGATCGGGATCGCCGTAAATCGTCCGCATCATCGCCGGCCACGGTTTGGTCAAGACCAAATAACCGCCGCCGCCCTTGGGAACCGAGTTGCCGTTCTCGTCGACGACGTCGGCCTCGATGCCAGGCAGCGGCATGGTCGCCGAGCCGGGTTTGAGTTTGGTAAGGCCCGGCAGCGGCGAGATCAGCGGATGGCCGGTTTCGGTCTGCCACCAGGTATCCATTACCGGGCAGCGGCCGCCGCCGATGAACTTGTGATACCACATCCAGGCTTCCGGATTGATTGGCTCGCCGACCGAGCCGAGCAGCCGCAGGCTTTTCAAATTATGCTTGCCAGGGAATTCCGTGCCCCAGCGCATGAACGTGCGGATCGCCGTCGGCGCCGTGTGAAAGATCGTTACGCCGTATTTTTCGATAATGCGCCATAAGCGATCCTTGTCCGGCCAATCCGGCGTGCCTTCGTACATCACTTGCGTCACGCCGTTGGCCATCGGGCCGTAGACGATATGCGTGTGACCGGTCACCCAGCCGATGTCTGCGGCGCACCAGAAGACGTCGTCGTCTTTCATGTCGAAAATCCACTTATTGGCAAGCGTCACGCCGGTGAGGTAGCCGCCGGTGGTATGAACGATGCCCTTGGGTTTTCCGGTTGTGCCGCTGGTATAAAGCAAGAAAAGTATGTCCTCGCTGTCCATTTTCTCCGGCTCACACCACAACGGCGCATCGGCCATCAGATCGTTCCACCAATGATCGCGCCCTTCTTTCATCTGCGTGCCGGAGTCGGTGCCGACACGCTTTACCACCACGCAATGGGTGATCGACGGCGTCTCGGTCATGGCATCGTCGGCACTCTTTTTTAACGGCACGATGGTGCCGCGCCGGTAACCGCCGTCAGCAGTGACTAAAACTTTGGCCGACGCATCGTTGATGCGGTCGCGCAGCGCTTCGGCGCTGAAGCCGCCGAAGACAACGCTGTGCGGTGCACCGATGCGGTTGCACGCGTGCATGGCGATCAACAGCTCCGGCACCATGCCCATATAGAGACAGACGCGGTCGCCCTTTTTAACGCCAAGCTTTTTCAAAACGTTGGCAAATTTGTTGACCTCGCGCCACACGTCGCGATACGTGAGCACGCGCTCGTCACCCGGCTCGCCTTCCCAAATGATCGCCGCTTTGTTCTTGCGTCCGGAATTCACGTGGCGGTCTAAACAATTGAAAGAAGCATTGAGCTTGCCGCCGATGAACCACTTGGCCCACGGCGATTTCCACTCGTGGACTTTCTTCCATGGTTTGAACCAGTGCAGGTCCTTCGCCGCTTTGGCCCAAAAAGCCTGGGGATTCTTGCGCGCGCTGTTGAACACAGCGGCGCTTTTCAGATTGGCTGATTTTTTGAATTCTTTGGGCGGCGGAAAATTTCTTCGTTCGTCGAGCAAAACTTCGATGGCTTTGTCTGCGCCCTTGTTTGCCATGTCGCATCCCCTCCTCGGAAAAGAGATTTTCACCGTCGTTGAATTTGCCGGATTTTATGTGAGCCCTGGCTGCTTGGCAAGAGCAGAATTCGCAACCAATACTGCGCCATCGCGACTTGACGGTCGTTCCCCAGTTGGGATACGGCTCAGACACTCAAGTCATGATCGCGGAGGAGTCGGCCATGAACAAAGTAGCGGTGGTAACGGGCGGCGCCGGTAATATCGGCCAAGCGGTCGTTGATCGTTTAGCCAGAGACAATTACAGCATCGTCATATTGGACATGAACCAGGACGCGGGCGATCAGGTTGTCGATGCATTCGCCAAACGCAACCTGGCGCTTGAATTTCATTGCGCCCATTTGGATCAAGAAGCTGAAGTCAAAGCGACATTCGACAAGGTCATCGCGAATCATCGGCGCATTGATCTGCTCGTCAACGTCGCCGGCGGCAGTTTTTTTCGCCACAAGTTTGAAGAATACCCACTGGACCATTGGCGCACCGTTATCGATGCCAATCTCACGGCGACTTTTCTCTGCTGCCGCGCCGTAACGGTGTTGATGAAGCAGCAAAAAACCGGTGTCATCGTCAATATCTCATCCGATATCGCATTTAGCGGCGGTGAAAATCGCTCCGCTTATGCCGCCGCCAAAGCCGGCATCCTCGGTCTCACCCGAACGCTCGCGCTAGAACTCGCGCCCGAAGGAGTGAGAGTCAACGCGGTCGCCCCAGGCCGAATCGAAACCGCCAAAGTCCGCAGCCACTATACCGACGCCGAATGGCAAGCATCGAACGAACGCATCCCGCTCGGCCACCCCGGCGCCGTCGAAGACGTCGCCGAAGCCGTCGCCTACCTAGCCAGCGACGCGGCGAAACATGTGACGGGACAAACGATGCATGTGAACGGCGGGAGGATTATGCACTGAACCTGCGCTTTCTCGGCGACACTAGCTCGATTGCGATTTACGGGCACATCAGGGTCTAAAAATGTAAAAGCCAAAAGCAGCGACGCTTTCGGCTTTGCAGGAATCCAAATTTTTCAAAAATTGCGCCGGCTTATTGCCCCGCTCGGCGCGCTGCGATGACTTCCAGCATCTTGTCATCGCTGGTGTACTTGAAGTCCCATGTCTTGCGCGCTTTGGCGGCTTCTTGTTCGGCGCCTTCGAGCAGTTCGACGTCGGACTTGGTGACCACTGAGACACCCTTTTTCTTAAGCATCTCCATCAGCGATTCGATCTTCTCTTCCATCTCGCCGGCAGAAGGGCCTTCTTTCGCGGCGAGATATTCGTTGACCACTTTCATGCCGCGCTCGGCGTCTTGCTTGGCGACGCCGACCAAACCGACGCTGGCGTTGCGCGACCAGCCGGCGACGAAAATACCGTCGAGAGCTTTTTTGGTCTCGGGATCATACGGCTGATAGGCTGCCGGATTCGGATCGCCCGGCAGCTTTTCCGGATTGGTGACGAAGGCGCCACGTGAAAAAGGCAAACCGAGCGCGGCATCGACCTGATCGCCGATGGCGTAGATGACACAGTCGACTTCGATACGGCGCGTCTTGCCGGTTCCCTTGGCGACGGTCTTGCCGTCCTGCAGAACCATTTCGTTTTCTTCCGCTTCGAGCGCGGCGACCCGGCCTTGATCGTTGGCGATGACTTTCGTCGGCGAGCAGAGATAGCGGAACGTCAGCCGGCGGCCTTCCAACGGTTCGCCTTGGCGCACCATTTTTTGCGTGATCGCGCCGACATCTTGTCCCACGGCGGTGAGCGATGCGCTGATGCGATCGATCTCCTGTTTCATATCGGCATTGTCGAGGTACATGTCGATGTATTCGAACTCACTGTCATCGTAGGCCTTTTCCAGCGGCCCGCGGCGGGCGACGACGACCACCTGATCGATCTTTTTTAGATTGAGCAGCCAGTTGGCGATATCGACCATGACGTTACCCATGCCGATGATGGCAACCCGCCGGCCGATTTCGAATGACTGCTCGCTGAACGGCGGCAGCGAGTTGTAATGATAGACAACGTCTTTGGCGTGGTAGACACCGACGGCTTCTTCACCCTCGATGCCCAATTTTTTCGTGCCTTGCGCGCCCGCGGTCACGACCACGGCGCCAAAGCCCATATCCTGCAGATCTTTGAGTGACAGCGGCTGATTCTGGCCGACCATCACATGACCCAGGTAAAACACTTTGGGGTCTGAAAGAATTCTTTTGAACTGTTTGCGCAGGCCGGTTTTCATCTTTTCCTTGTCGACGAAGATGCCGTATTCGGCCAAACCGCCGGGCTTGATATCGCGATTGATCAAGACCACTCGATGACCGGCTTCGGTCAGTTTGCGCGCGCCGTAGATACCCGCCGGGCCGGCGCCAACCATCGCGACTAAATGTTGCTTCGACATTTCCCTACCTCGAACTAGTAATGTATTTCTCTCGCCGTTGAGAGTGTTACGGAAGATTGAAAATCGAGAAGCAAGAGGGAATTTACGCCTTACTGAAGTTCCCTTTTGCCTTCGTATTCTAACTCGGTACCGCGGGAATCCTTGTGCGTAAACGAAACCATCTCCCACGTACCGTCCTCAAGCGGACCCTTGAGAATATAGGAGTTCTCATCGCTTCCTAACACGCGGAAATAGCACGCCTGCTCGCCGTACCAACGATCCACGCAGGCTTCCACCTGAATGGTTCGGCTTCCAAGCATAAATCGGGTCGGGCTCTCATGGCCTTTGGAGTCGGAATATGATTCAACTTTTACTTTCATAGACGACTCACTTTCCCGTAAATTTGGAACAGCTTAATATAACGTAAAATTTTCAGATTTTAAAGGAGCCTTATGGACCCCATCGAGCAACTGAAAAATGATGTCATCAGCGCCAGCCGCATTCTCTCGCAACAAAAATTGGTCGAAGGATTCGGCCATGTCAGCGCGCGTATTCCGAACAGCGACCACTTTATCATCACACCAAGAATCAGCCTGGCACTGGTGCAGGAAAGCGAGCTGTTGACCATGAACGGCGATGGCCAAGTAGTGGAAGGTCGACAGGCCGCGCCGATCGAAGCCTCGCTCCATGCAGTCATCATGAAAGCCAAGCCAGGGGTAAATGCCATCACGCGCATTCACGCCCGCGTCGCCAATATCTTCTCGGTAACCAACCGAAAACTCGAACCGGTGCATAGCCACGGCAGCTTCTTTGCTGGCGGCGTGCCTGTGTACGCGAAACCGGATTTGATTTTGACCGCCGCTCTCGGCGCCGAAGTGGCGCAAATTCTCGACGACAAACCGGCGGTGTTACTCAGGGGCAACGGTCAGGTGACAGTGGGCGGAACGATTCCCGAAGCCGTGATGATGGCGATCTACCTGGAAGAAGCGGCACAAATCCTATTCGGCGCCATACAGATCGGTACGCCCATCCCGCTCACAATGGTCGAATCGAAACAGCGTCAAGTCGAGGCTTTGACGCCCGCGGACATGGAACGCGCTTGGAACTATTTCAAAATAGCCGCGACGAAAGATAACTAGGGGGAGAAAAGACTGGCGCAGCAAAGTTAATCTGCCCACATAGCAGAAAAAAAGCGCGGCGCCCATTCTCTGAGCGCCGCGCTTTGTGAGTCGAACTTGTAAGTAGTTATTTGCCTGCGACTTCGAAGTTAACCTTGGCTTCTTCCTTCGCCTTCACGGTCACTTTCTGCGTGCTCTTGCCAAGCTTTTCATGCCAGAGTTCGAGAGTGTAGCTGCCCGCCGGCACGTCGGTTAGCTTGAAGCTGCCCGAGCCGTCGGTTACCGCAAAATACGGATTCGGCGTGGCCACGAGCCAGCCGTGCATCCAGCCATGCACGTCGCATTTCACTTCGACCGCCTCCGGTTTTTCAATCTTCACTTCCAAGCTCTTCTTGAATTTCGGCTGCGCCTGGTTAAACGGACTGTTGGCCTTGCTGTAGGAGTGCACGTTGTGAAGGATGCCGTCTGGATTGAGAATCTCGACCGCTGAGCCGGCGGGAAAGGCCAGCACGTGCGGGTGGTATTCGCAGCCCTTTTGATCGAGGGTCACTTTCTTGAGATCCATTTTCTTGCCGCTCTTGATATCCGTGATGGTCACCACCGCATTGGCCAAATTGCCGTCCTTCACGACTAACGTCTGATCCACTTTCGGCGACTTGTCGCACACTTCTTTGTCCTTACCGACATCGAGCTTTTTAGGTGCGGGCGCGGAGCCTTTGAATTTCACCGTGCCGGAGATGCTGCCGGCATCTTTAACGTCGCCGCCTTTATACTGCGCCATTGCGCCCGTCGGGAATGTCACTAATGCCGCCGCCAAAACAAAAAATTTGATCTTACCCATGATTCCTCCTTCAATCTGACTGGTCATCGGTTTGACGACCAGGTTGGTCCAATATTCATCGTCACTTTGCCGGCTTGGCTTTAGCCACTTGTGCCGGCGCCGGAGTCGCAGCCATGGGCGCAGCACCACCACGGCCGATTGACATTAAATAATCGCGCAGAGCTTCGATTTGCAAGTCTTCCTTGCCGCCGAGAACGTTATCCGGACCGCCTGGATAGAACGACGGCATCTTGGTGCCCGGTTGAACTTTCTGTGGGTCCTTCAGCCACTTGAGAATCCAGTTGGGATTCAAACGCTGGCGCGCCATCGTCAGATCCGGCGCCCAACCTTCCTTGGGACCTTCAGGCGTCTTGGCGCCCTGCATATGGCAGCTAAAGCAGTTGAAATAATCCTTCGAAGTCAAAACCTTGGCGGCTTCGATATGCTCCGGCGGAATATTCTTGTCATCGATATAAGCGTAGGGTTGCTCGACCTTCGACAGGCCGTTGAAAAAGTTCACCAGCTGCGTTGTATGGTCGTCGGAAAGACCGAAGGTCGGCATGCGAATGTCGAGCCACGGCCGCAGCGGAACCGGCGCTTTCAAGAAACCGAAGAACCACTGCGACTGAACCTTCTCGCCTTCGCCATTGAGCGGCGGCGGCGCGAGGGCGACGTTTTCCTGATAGTACTTGCGGACAAAGCCGCCGCGATTTTCGATCTCGTGGCAACCGACGCAGTTGTATTGCTGCATCAACCGGCGCCCTTCGACGACTTGCTGTGTGCGCAGTCCTTGATCCGCCTGGTAGCGCTTGCCAACCTTGAGCTCGCGGAAACCGCCGAGCGCGATGCGTAGCGCCTTGATGTCCTCATCGGCCAAATTGAATTGCGGCATCAGTTGGTCGATTCGCTCGGTGGCGTATATGCGCGGCGTTTTTAATTTGTGGTAGGTCCAGTCGTCCCACGTCTCTTTGATATCGGTGCGGTTGCCGAAAGCCAACTCCTCTACTTTTTTTGAACCGAAGGTGGTCAGCTCGGCGCCGATGCGGGATTCTTTTTCCATGCCTTTAATGTCGTGGCAGCCAAAGCAACCCCATTTGCGCACCAACGATTCGCCGCGTTTGATGTTTTTGGCATCGGCGAGTTTCTCTTCTATCCCTGCCATAGGTTCTGGCTTGGCGCCGAGAGTCGTCAAGTAAGTGGTGATTGCCCGCGCTTCATCGTCAGCAAGCCGCAAGCTCGGCATGCGCGTGTCGGGCGCAAAGCCGCGCGGGTTTTTGATCCAGTGATAAATCCACTGCGGCCCGACCTTAGAGGCGACGTCTTTGAGATTGGGAACCAGATCTTTTTCTTTACCGAGTGGCGTGGTGAATTCTCCCTCGGCGAAACCATGGCAACCCTTACAACCGATCGTCTCGACCAATTTTTTGCCCTTCGCCGCTTCGTTGGCATCGCCCTCGCGCAGTCCGGCGGGCAGGGGATTTTCCTGGGTCCACTTATCGCCTTCCTCTTTGGACTGCGACCAGATATAGGAGGCGATCGCGATCGCGTCATCCGGTTTCAAATCGAAATTCGGCATGCGTGTGCGCGGCCGGAACTTGTGCGGGTTCTCGATCCACCGCACCATCCAGCCGGGATCGACTTTAGCGCTGATTTTTCTCAAGCTCGGCGCGATTTTCGGGATGTTCTCATAGCCTTTGACGAGATGGCAGCCGGTGCAACCGACTTGTTCGAATAGTCGTTGCCCATCGGCCAACAGCGGCGCATCCTCGGCGTACTTTTGCACGTCGAGATGGCAAGAGGTGCAGCTCGATTGCGCTTTATTGCCGCGCAGCAACGGGAATTCCCAAAGGTGAACTTCACCATGGGCTTGCTTCACGCTGTTAACCGCAACGCCTTGGCCTTCGTGGCAACCTGTGCAACCGACTCTATCCGGCGGATGAGCGTTGTCCGCTAAGAGAACTTCGCGCCGCGGATGAGTTCTGAATGGCTGCGGTTCTTTTTCAAAACCGGCCCGGTTGATCGCCAGATGGCAAGTCTGGCAGCGGTCGACGCGCGCCACCGGTTGATCGAAACGGTTACGGTCGAATTCGTCGAGCGACACCTGTTGAATCTTGGGAATCTTATACGGCGAGAGCGGACCGAGCTTAAAAGTCGCGTTCTCCATCACCCGGACCCATTTGTCGCGCTCCGCCGTCAGCTTGGCAAGCTCAGTCTCGATGTCCTTGGCGCCGGTTTGGATCTTCTTGATTTCTTCTTTGAGCTGATTGCGCCTAGCCCGCAACGGCTCGAGCGCCTTATCCAGCTGCTCTTTCTTTTTGTCGAGTTCAGCGATCACGTCCAAGTAAGGTTTCGGATTGCGCTTTTGCTGGACCGCGTGGTCATGCTCATACCATGCTTCTTCCAACTCGCTCTTAACATCCTTCACGCGTTGATCGGCTTCTTGGAATTTGACCGTCACCCGCGCTTCTTCGTTCTCCAAACTCTTGAGTTTCTTGCCTAGTTCGCCGTCCGTAAGACTCGACTGGAACGCGGCCAGTTTCTTCGCCAGCTCTTGGTACTTTTCATCGGCGTGAAGCTTTTTGTCCTCTTCATTGTAAGCGGCTTTGGCCTTGTTGTAATCCAGCCGATAGAAGTGAGATTGAATGCCTTTCCATGGACGGCGGGAAATATTGTCGTCCCAGTATGCCCATAGGGTCAACATCACCAATAAGCTGGCGCCGATAACGAAAACGCTACCGTAGGATTTTTTTTCTTCTTTTGGGTCGACCCCTCGTTCCGCCATCCCGACTCCCTTACGCTACTTTGTTTTCCAGCGCACGGCCCAAAGAAAAAACCCCAAGACCGATCAGCGTTAAAACGATTTCTTCAGCCATTGAAGAATTTCTCATGATGCCAACGAACAAAGCGTAGCCAATATCCGCCAGCCCCAGGGCTTGAAGAATTTTCGCCACGTAGAACATTTAGATATTAATCCACGGCGTGACCAAGATGTATTTCACGTTGAATGCCAACCGAAGAAACATTTTGACCGGCAAAGACATCATCAGCACCAAGATAATGCCGGCAATGTTAAAGCGCACCATGCCCCAGCGTTCGATAAATCCCTTGCCTTTGACTTTGACCACAAACATATAAAACAACACCATGCCGACGACGAAATAAGCGCCGACGGCAACGAGGCTGAACGCCGCCGACAGCCAGTAGTCGCGAAAACCCAATAGGTAGGGCAGATCGACGTTGGTTAAAGCGACCACTTTATGCGGATCCCACCGCTGCCACGGCCAGAATAGGTTCCAACCTGGGCCGCGGAAAAAGGTGCCGATGATGATCATTGAAATCCACAGGACGTGGAAACCGAAAAAGAACGTGAGGATTTCCCACTTGCGCGCTTTAAAGCAGTAGTAGCCGTTACCCTTGGGATTGATGTCGATATAGGGGATGACCATCAAACCGATAATGATAAGGGTCGGCAACACCACGCCGGCGTGCCAGGGATCGAAGTAAACCAACATTTCCTGCAATCCGAGAAAGTACCACGGAGCTTTCGATGGATTGGGTGTTCGGGTCGGATTGGCCGGCTCTTCCAAAGGCGCGTCGATGGTGATCGACCACAATGTCAATACAACCATGACGAAAAGCGCGACGAGAAACTCCATCCGCACTAAGTGCGGCCAGGTGTGCACCTTGTCGTCAACCGGAAGCCTTCTTTCGTGAGCTGCCTCTGCCATTTTTTGCCTCGATCTTGGATTGCTTTAGAGCGATGGGCCGGAGAAACCGTCGCGGCGGATGCGCCAGAAGTGTACGGCCATCAGGATGCTCGCCACCAGCGGAATAAAGATGCAGTGGAGAATGTAGAAACGCAGCAGCGTGTGCGGGCCGATTTCGCCGCCGCCAAACAAAAACGCGCGGGCGTCGTAGATCGGGTTAGCGCCGACGAACTCGGCGAACGGTCCCTCGTACCCCAAGAGCGGCGTCGCGCGCGCCATGTTGGAGCCGACGGTGACCGCCCAAATCGCCAACTGATCCCACGGCAAGAGATAGCCGGTGAAACTCAACAATAAGGTAAGCACGAGCAAGAGCACGCCGACGATCCAGTTAAACTCGCGCGGCGGTTTGTACGAGCCGGTGAGAAAGACGCGAAACATGTGCAGCCAGACAAAAACGATCATCGCGTGCGCCGCCCAGCGGTGCATGTTGCGCATGAGCATGCCGAAGGGCATGTCGAATTCGAGATACTTCATATCCGCGTAGGCGTACTCGGCCACGGGACGATAGTAGAACATTAAATAAATACCGGTGATCGCGGTCATCAGAAACATCAGGAAGGTGAGCCCGCCCATGCACCAGGTAAAACGCATGCGCACGGCGTGACGCCGCACCTTGGCCGGATGGAGATGCAAAAAAACGTTGGACGTGACCATCATCACTCGGTTACGCGGCGTGTCCTCGTAGCCGTGGCGAAAGATCGATTTCCAGACGTGGCTCTCGACGATATCGTTTTTGATCTTTTCAAGCAGGCTCATGATTATTTCCGTTAAGCTTTGAGAATACTCTCAGGATATTGTTCGTCAGGGTCGGCGCCCGCCGTGCCTCTGAAAATCTTGTTCTTATCGACCACGAGCTGGCCATCGTCGCCGACGGTGAGCTGGAAGCGATCCAACGGACGCGGTGCCGGCCCTTCGAAATTCAAGCCAGACTTAAAAAAGCCGCTACCGTGACAGGGACATTTGAATTTGTTCTCGGAGGCGAGCCAGCGCGGCGTACAGCCCAAGTGCGTACACTTGGCGAATATCGCATAGACACCGGTTTCTTCACGCACGATCCAAACGCGCTGGTCTTGCTTGTACTTCTCGCTGACTTCACCGACGGCGTAGTCGGATGGCAGCCCGGCTTTGAAAGTCGACGGCGGTTGGAACAACACCCGGGGAAAGGCCGAGCGCAAAAAGCCCAATAGACTCAAACCGCCAAAGATTCCGAACCCGCCCCAGCCGAGTCGAGTGAAAAAATCTCGGCGCGACCAAATACCGCTTTTTTTCTTTTCCGCTTCTGCCATACGTAATCTATCCTTTGAGCCAAGTAATCAGCGCGCCCCAAATCGCAAAGCCAATCCCGGCGAGCATCAGTAGCAACCCGACCGGCCCGAATATAAATGACAAACCCGCGCCCAAAATAAACAACAGGATGCCGGTTCCCAACGGATTGAACGGCGCCGGTTTCGACCCTTCCTGTGTTTCGCTTGGCTCAACCTTGTGGATAAACTCCTCGCGGATGAGCGCGAATGCCAGCTCTTTGAGATCGTTGCGCTGCTCATGATCGGCGCCTTGAATCAGGCGGCCCAATTCTTGAGCTAACCTTTCGATCTCATGTTCACGCGCTTCAGGCGCTAGATTGGCAGGATCGGATGTCACTTCAGATTAGCGTTGTTGATTATTATAGAAATGCATTTTTGTCAACCAATTGGCCGTCGTAACGACCTCAATAAGGTCTCACTTTGCGAGTAAAACTAGCGCTGTCGCCGCCATACCTTTGCCTGCGCCAAGCCAACCGAGCCGCTCGGTCGTCGTCGCCTTGATGCTGATGCGATCGACACGAACCTTACACAGGCCGGCAACGCTCCGGCGCATGCGCAAGTAATGCGGCGCGAGCTTGGGCGCCTGCGCCACCAGCGTGATATCCGCGTTGACTAGTTTGAACCGTTTGCGCCGCATGATGCGCAGCGCCTCGGCGAGCATTTCGCTGCTGGCGATCCCCTTCAAACGAGGATCGGTATCGGGAAAATGCGAGCCGATATCACCCTCCGCCATGGCGCCGAGTAACGCGTTGATCAATGCGTGCAGCACCGCATCGGCGTCCGAATGGCCGTAAAGCCCGCGTGTATGGGGAATCTCAATCCCGCCCAACATCAATTTTCGCCCGCGCTGAAACCGATGCACATCGAAGCCATGGCCAATGCGAAAATTATTCGCCATATTTTTTCTTAAACGCAGAAGCTTTGTCAGTTCTGAAGTTACAATTAATGAACTCGGATGTCGAATCCTGGATGGCGAGAATCTTGCGCGCCCCTGTCTGGCGTTGGCGCGCGGCTTTGGTTATACTCCCACGCATAGTTGTAGCGATGCGCTCTCGGATGTTAACCATTTTACTGCTGTTATTTGTCGCTCTGCCGCTCTACACCGTGCTTTCCGGTCAAGCGCCGCTAGGACGTGACTTTCGTCGCGCTGACCGTTCCAGCGCCGGCATTGCGCCGCTCGCGGAAAAAACCCCGGAAGCGGTCGTGCAAGTCTATTTCGCCCGCGCGCTGAACTGGCGTGGCATCTTTGGAGTCCACACCTGGATCGCTACCAAACCGGAAAACGCCACGGAATACACCATTCATCAAGTGATTGGCTGGCGCACCTATCGCGGCCTGCCAGCCGTCTTCTCAGCTGCCGGCATCCCTGACGGTCGCTGGTTTGGTAACGAGCCGACTCTGATCGCCGATTTGCGCGGTGAGGCAGCGGCAAGAGCAATACCAAAAATTTTTGAGGCGATAACCGCTTATCCATACCCCGACGAATACATGCTCTGGCCCGGCCCCAATAGCAATACGTTCGTCGCCTACATCGGCCGCCAGGTACCCGAGCTACGGATGGATCTGCCGGCGACGGCGATCGGCAAAGACTATCCGAGCAATGGCTCCATCGTCGACCACGCGCCCAGCGGCACCGGCTACCAACTTTCCATGCTCGGCATCCTCGGCGTGACCATGGCGAGGGAAGAAGGATTTGAGTTAAACCTCCTCGGCCTCAACTTCGGCATCGATTTTTTCAAACCCGCGTTGAAATTGCCGTTCATCGGCCGCCTCGGCGTCGGCGAGCACTGAGCCTCAATTCGTCCGCTGCGCGTCTCCGTGATCACCAAAATGAGGAAGATAAACTTTCTTGTCACGGAATTCCGGCTGAGCGTTATCGACTTTCGTCTTATTTAAAGGACCCAGACTGAAACGCAAGACATTCATCGGTAGTTCGCGGTGATATCGATTCGTCGGATCCGGCGGAGAATCGTTGTCCGCAATTGTTCCAACAATAATTCTAGCCGAGTTGTAAGCGCTCTAATCAATACCGGAGAACGGAATGCTAAAATCATGGAGTGGAAAGCTAACGCAAATTGATCAGCACCGTATTCTGGTGTTTCTCGGAACCGTTTGGGGTTTAGCTTTCACGCTCCTTATGGTGGAGACTAATTTGGCCGATCCTAAAAGCTTCGGGGAATCTGATTACATTTCGACTTTTTATGTCGCTGGGTACTTGATGGCTTCTGGTCAGGCCGAAAGTCTGTACCTGGCGCCGAACGACTCTTCTTTTACGCATTCACGGTTCGACGAAGCTGCGCATCGGTTGGTTCCCGCTTTACCCAAACAATCAACGGCGATATTTGCATATACTCCTCTGGTCGCATGGATTTTTGCACCGCTTAGTAAGGTAAATCCCAATATCTCACTTTTGTTTTGGCAGATAATATCCATTCTGGGCCTGCTGTTATCTGCCGTTTTTTTATCTCGCGCCAGTAACGTACGAGCGAGCGACGTCCTGTTCTTGAGCAGCCTTTTTCTCCCTGTAATAGCGACTCTGTGGAGTGGGCAAGTGAGTCTTGTTTTTGGACTTTTGCCGCTCTCGGGGGGTACTTCTTATTCAAAAAAGACCTCCCGTTCCTGGCCGGTCTTGTGTGGTCCTTAGTCTGCTTAAAGCCACAGTTCGTATTCGTCCCTGCCCTCGTAAGTTTTGCCCTGGTCCTGGCGGGTCGGTTCAAATGCTTTCTTGGTTTTTTTGTCGGTGTGATCGCATTGATCAGTTTGACAATGATGTTTGTCCCAATGACCATCATCAACTCTTGGCTTTACTCCCTTCATCTTCGCGAAACTCTGTCCTATGCCGGCGTTTACAAAATCCGTGAATATCTCGTTACAAGCCTTCCTGCCGACATTCTGTTGAGGCTTCCGATGGAGTTAGGTGCCAACGTCAAGTGGCCAATATATGTCGCAGCGGCAACATTGTGGCTCGCGGGAGCATGGCGCTGCAAGAAGCTGATAAAGTCCACCTCATTGAATGAATTTCCAAAAATATCTTTGACTCTTCTAGTGGCACTTATACTGCTGCCAATTTCTTCACCATACTTGTTATACTACGATCTTTGCATATTTGTGCCTGCCGGTGTCATCGTCCTTGGAAATGGGTGGGAGCATTACCGTCGGTTTCTCTCAAGTTCATCGGCGTGATCGGATGGCTAAGCATCAGTGCCTATATGCTAGCGTTCATGACTCTGCCGGAGCATTTCGTACAACCGTTACTGCTACAGTTCATTCTGCTATGCCTTCTTTATAAGTTAAGCAAAACCCTCGACAGAATCTGTCCTGTTTCGGAAGGGCCAGCCATACAGTCGACTCAAGTATTGAGTCGTTAATTCCACTATTCGAGAGACGACTTACCGTCTCAAGCTCGAGCAATTTGAACGCGGAGCTTTGGAACAGTTTGCGAATTCTTGGTCTCCGTTGCCGGTCATTTTTCAAACCGCAATAGCGTCCTTTTCTCCGAAGAGCACGCTAATCTTCAAAAAATCAATAGCTTGGATAAGGGTACCCTGGGGAATCTACAAGACAAATAGCAGAGGACGTTGTAGAATGATCCCTACGCGGAGGAATTTAATTGCACCTGATAAATCCGGGGCATTCGCAGTGGAAAAATTCAGCAAAAAGATTCTAACAATATTTGGAACACGCCCCGAGATCATCAAGCTCGCACCGGTCATTCAGCAGCTGGAGGCCCGTGGCAAGTTGTTCCAGACCGTGAATGTTACATCGGCTCAACATACGGACCTCCTCTACCCCTTTGTCCGCCTATTTGGAATTCGCATCGATCAGGATTTGCAGATCATGGAACCCAACCAGACGCCTAATAATGTGTGTTCGCGTGTGCTGGCGTCGCTCGATCCGATTCTGGCGCAAGAAAGGCCGGATATGATTCTCGTCCAGGGAGATACGACCACCGCCATGTCGGGGGCGCTCGCGGGATTCCACCGGCGCATTCCGGTTGCCCATGTGGAAGCGGGCCTACGGACCGGAGATGCTTACAATCCCTATCCAGAGGAGATGAACCGAAGAATCATCACGCGCCTGTCCACCTATCACTTTGCGGCTACGCCCCGCAATCGCGACACGCTTTTATCCGAGGGGGTGCCGCATGGCAGCATCTTTGTTACAGGCAATCCGGTGCTCGATTCGCTCAAGACCATACTGGAGCGTTCTGCAACGACACCTGTCCTCGAAGAAGTGCTCCAGGCAACGAAAGGATTGAGACGGATCATTCTGACAACACACCGGCGAGAGAGCTTTGGTGAGGTCATGGCCGAAAATCTCCGAGTTCTGAAAAATTTTATCGATCAGTACGAAGATATCGCGCTTATATTTCCAGTGCATCCCAATCCTGCAGTCCTCGGTCCGGCAACCTCAATTCTCGCGGGACAGCCCAGGATTCATCTCATTCAGCCGCTGAGTTACGAACACTTCATCGTCTTGTTGTCCCATGCCTGGCTCATCGTGTCCGATTCCGGAGGGATACAAGAAGAAGCCCCCACTTTAGGGAAGCCCCTACTTGTCTTACGGAAAAACACCGAACGACCGGAGGCAGTAGAGTTGGGTGTAGCACGGCTTGTAGGCGGGTCTCCCGAGTGTCTGGCCGCCATGCTCGAGGAAGTGCGCCAGAATGGCAATTGGCTCGACGAAATCAGAAAAGTCCGTAATCCCTTTGGTGAGGGTGACAGCGGAAAACGTATCGCGCAAGTCATCGCCAAATTGCTGAGCGAGGTACCTCATGAGCACGTTCAAAGCGGTAACTGAACTTGACAGAGACTTGCCGCCCTTCCCAGCCGGATGTCCTGGAGAGTCGAAGACATCCAAACCGCTAGTTTCGTTAGTTGTGCCCGCTTACAACGAAGCCTCGATCGTGGAGAAAAATCTGAGCATCCTCTGTCAGTATATGAAGTCGGTCGAAGACGGCTACCGCTGGGAAATGATTGTCGTCAATGATGGTAGCACCGATGAAACAGGCAAGCTCGCTGAGGCTTTCGCCAAGACTCGGGATAATATCCAGGTCTTGCACCATCCACGAAACTTTGGTCTGGGCCGGGCGCTTAGATCCGCCTTCTCTCGCTGCGGCGGCGATTACATTGTGACTGTTGATCTGGATTTGAGTTATGCGCCCGCCTACGTGGAAGAACTTGTTGAGAAGATGCGGGAAAGCAAAGCGAAGGTGGTTGCCGCATCTCCCTATATGAAAGGGGGAAAAATATCCAATGTGCCGTCGTTAAGGCGGATCTTAAGCGTGTGGGCGAACCGATTCCTTTCCATCGCGGCTAAAGGCAATCTTTCGACTTTGACAGGCATGGTCAGAGCCTATGATCGAAAATTCTTGAGCAAGCTGAGCTTGAGATCGACGGGAATGGAGATCAATCCGGAAATTATTTACAAAACCATGCTTCTCGACGGTTCCATTGAGGAAATACCAGCCCATCTCGATTGGAAATTTCAGAAAACCGAAGGAATCAAACGCAAATCCAGCATGAAAATCCTGCGTCAGATGTTTTCCATTCTGCTTTCTGGATTTCTGTTCAGGCCCGTAACGTTTTTTCTCTTTCCCGGTTTTGTGCTGCTCTTATTTGCCTTGTACGCCGACGCCTGGGTCTTGATCCATTTTTTTGAGCATTACTCCGACCTTCCCCAATACAGCCGTTTTGATATTCGGGCCTCTGCCGCTGTCATCGCGGCGTTCAATGCAGCTCCCCATACGTTCATCGTCGGCGGACTCGCTTCGATTCTATCGATTCAGCTGATCAGCTTAGGGATTTTAGCTTTACAAAGTAGGAATTACTTTGAAGAAATTTTTCACCTGGGCACCAGTCTCTACGCAGCTATGCAAGAGAAAAGGAGCGAAAAAAATGAGTAATTCCCAGACCACACCGGCTACAGAAACTCCGATCGGCTTGCCGTCCGATCAGAACACTACCGGTCGGTCTTTCGGTGAAGAAGAGATCGCACTGTTGTCTGATGTGATTCGGAGCGGAACGTTATTCAGCGTAAGCGGCACCATGGTTAAGACTCTGGAGAAACGCTTTGCTGAACTCTTGGGCGTCAAATACGCGTATGCATGTGCTTCGGGAACTGCCGCTGTTCACACGGCAATCGCCGCGATCAATCCTGAACCAGGAGATGAAATTATCACTTCTCCCATCACCGACATGGGGGCGATTGCCCCGATCCTCTATCAGGGCGCTATTCCAGTCTTCGCCGATGTTGATCCGGAAACATACAACATCTCGGCTGAGACGATTGAACCTCGCTTGAGCCAGTATACCCGAGCCATCATTATAACGCATCTTTTCGGAAACCCTTGTGACATGCATGGGATTATGAAGCTTGGGGAAAAACATGGCGTTCCTGTGATTGAAGATTGCGCTCAATCTTTTCTTGCACGTTTCGACGGTCGGCTGGTGGGAACGTTCGGCAAGATCGCAGCGTTCAGCTTGCAACAAGGCAAGCATATTACTACCGGAGAGGGCGGCCTGGTCGTAACGAACGACGACGAGGTGGCGCGGCGGTTGGTCCTATTTATAAACAAAGGATGGGGTTACGGCGACCCTCAACCCGATCACTATTTCTTGGCCCTCAACTACCGCATGAGCGAGCTCCAAGGCGCTGTCGCGGTAGCGCAACTGCCAAAACTGGCGGGCGGAGTCGAGACGAGAATCCGCATGGCAGACAAGCTGACCCAGAAGTTAAATTCGCTGAAAGGCATTTTCACCCCAGCAATTGGTTTTAATAGTACTCATAGCTACTGGAAATACTGTCTTCGTGTCGATCGCAAAGAAATCCCAGGAGGACCTGTCGCATTGGCAAGGGATTTGAAAGATTTGGGTGTGAATTCGGTTCCACGTTACATTCAGAAACCCGCGTTCATGTGCGAGGTCTTTCAGAAGCAGCGCACCTTCGGTAATAGCCGTTATCCATTTACCCTGGCTCGGCCCGAAGCTGTTGACTACAACCCGCATCGTTTTCCAGGCGCCTTTGCCGCATTGGAAGATATCCTCGTTCTTCCCTGGAATGAACGCTACGCAGACGAACACGTGGAGTACATTACCGCATCCCTTCACAAGGCTGTTGGGAAAGCACGGGAACTGGATCAATGACGGATAAATTCCGGACTTTAACCCAGGAGGTTTCCCGTCAGGCCGCGGACGTGGGAAGCCGATCGCGGTTCGTGTACCCGCCGCCAGCCCAGCTGAACACATCCATCGCGACGCCGATCCCCAGCCAGATGTAGTCAAAGCCGTCGATACCCGCCGGGTATACCAGGACGTACATCAGGGTCGTCCATGGCAGGATCAGGAAGCCGACGAACGGCCACAGGAAGGTATCGAACGTCTGCTCCCAGCGCACCGGCTGAACGAGCCACCAGAACAGGATCGCGGCGCGCGGGCCGAGCGTGAACAGGGCGGCGACGACGCAGCACATCCTCGAGATTCCCTCCTCCTGCAGATCCCCGGCAACTGCAATCCTCAGCCGAGTGTAGACGGAGGGCCAGGCGCAAACGCCGCGGGCGCGCCGCCAGTGCGCTCGGCGGAATGCCACACCGTGTGACCGGCCGGGGACCCATCGGAGGCGTGCGTGAGGGTCAGGAGGCAGCGCTCCACGCGGAACTCGAACAATACCTGTCGCTCGAACCCGGGCCACCGCTCATCGGTGGAACGCTCGGCTAGGGTCTGGAGTGCGATGGCCTCCCAAGCGACCCGGTCGGCCACTTCCAGCGCCATGCCGGTGACATAGAACGCGTCATCCTGGTTCGGCGGTGCGACCGTCTCACTGTGAAGGGCATATCGCGGGTCCCGTCGCAGGTCGTCGAGCTTGGGCCCGGGGATGATCATTCCGAACAGGCCGGACTCGGTCAGGACAGGACAGATCGGATGGACTCGCGGGCCGCCGTCGGCTCGGATGGTCGCCAGGAATCCGAGCCCGATCCCGTGTTCGTAGAACAGCCGGCGACCGGCCGCCGCGATGTCTCCGCGGGCGGCAGCGAGGTCGCCCCAACTCGCCCCTTGATCCACGACGACACGGTACATGGCGGTCGCGTCGCTCAGCGTCCCGCAATGTCACTTGACCTGTGCTTGTCCAGGCGACCGGTCAACCGCGCCTCCTTTCACGGTGAGGCCGCCGCCGCCAGGAACGGCTCGACGACCGCCATGACCTGATCGGTGGCGGACAGGCCGGTTCGGTGTCATCCGGACAGATCGGCGACGTTAACCCGGAGGATGCGATGACCAGCCTCATCAGGGACCCAGATCGCCCCTCCGGCAACGACAAGCGGGTTGGGATCGGCAGGACCGATAGAGACGAACCGCTCGACTGTGCCGGTGGCGGGATCCATTCGAAGGAGCCCTCCGAGCGGGTTTCCGCTGGCGTCATCGAACAGGCCGACGAACCAGGGCTCGCCGTCGATGATCGCCACGGACCCACCGTGACTTGGGGGCACCGTCGCGACCGCCGCCGTCGTGTTCGTCGCGGGATCGATCCGGGAAGCGGAACGCGACCGGACGTCGCGGCCAAAACAGCTCAACCAGACGTTGTTGGGAAACTCGCCGGTGATGCTGCAGTTGTCCTCGCCCTTGCCCTCGATCGTGGCTTTGACCGAGCCCGAGGCGGGGTCCACGCGCTCGATCGTGGTGCTGTGGTCCGATGCAAACCACAGGTCACCGAGACCCGACGTACCGTAGGCTCCGGCGTCCACGGATCGCCCGAGCACCCCGGTCTTGCGGTCCACGACCGTCATCTTGTGGGCGTTCTCGAGCCCGACCCACAGGTCATTACCGACGAATGCGATCCTGACCGGGGCTGGCACGTCGACGGACAGCAGCACCTTGCCGGTTTTCGGGTCGAGGCGATAGAGGTGGTGCCCCGCCCAGCGGGTCACCCACAGACCGTCGTCGGCGAACGCCATCGTCGTGTCGTCCGACTGCGTGGGTGCGGCCAGCCGTTCGACTCTGCTGGTCGCGGCGTCGATCCGGAGGATCGCTCCTTCGCCCGCTGCCCAAACGGTCGTCCCGTCCGTGACCACCGCGATGGTGCCCATGAACCCGGCACGTCGATGACGGCGGCAGGCTCGACGGAGGTCATGGCCGGCACGGCGTCCGGTGTCGCTGTCGGCACGGCGATCGACGGCTTCGTGGACGAGGGCGTCGAAGGCGGGACCGAGCCTACCGGAGAGGCTCCCCCAGGCGAAGCGCAGCCCGCGAGAAGCACAGCCATCAGGAGTGGACGCCAACTGCCGGGCGCAATCGATATCCGACGGCGGGAGGTGGCGTCGATCTGCCGTCTCGTTGCGACCATGGGCAGGAGCAGGGCGGCTAAGGCGACAGCGAGCGCGCGCCGACGACGGACTCGTGTGTCCAAGGGACCCCTCTCCACAAGAAACCCCGGCCAGCTCTAGCGGAGCGGCCGCGGGTCGA
>CAVYTU010000009.1:0-301742 GCA_963771465.1 uncultured delta proteobacterium | reverse complement strand
GCGTTAGACGTAATTACAGTATCATGTGATGACAAAAGGCACACATATTGATATGATGTGTCATTGAAGCCATTTCGGTGGGATCCGGATAAGAATGAACGGCTGAAGGCTGGGCGTGGCATATCCTTTGAAGAAATCGTTGCTGCGGTTGAGGAAGACGGCCTACAGGACGTTCTCGTTCACCCGAACCAGCGCCGATACCGGGCCAGGTTGTGCTCGTCGTGGCTTATCGCAGCTATATTTTTCTCGTTCCTTCGGTCGAAGAGAAAACCTATTACTTTCTGAAGACCATCATTCCAAGCCGGAAGGCGACGCGAGATTATCTTGGAGCCGGAGAGACCGATGAAGAAGCTTGACCGATTTGAGCGGGAGATACTTGGCGCGTACGAAAAAGGGGTGCTGGTATCGGCTCGTCCGACGAAAGGCCCAACTTGCCGGATTCCGGGAGGCCGCGCGTGCCACCTTTGTGAAGAACAAGCGTGTGAATATCCGACTTTCGGCAGCCGACCTGATGGATCTTCAAGCTCGCGCTTATGAGGAAGGAGTCCCTTATCAGACTCTGATCGCGAGCGTGCTGCATAAGTACGTTTCCGGACGTTTGCGCGAAACGAAGTCACGTCTAACCACCCGCTCAACACGGACGCGCGCAAAGTCAGCGCGCGCCGGTTAGCGGATCGTTAGGCAGCGGGTTTATCGGGCGGACCCGCCGCTTTATGTCACGCCCCCTGTTTTGAGCAGATATTTGCATGTCTGCATCAACTGCTCAATGGAACGATCCGAGGAGGTCCCATGGGAAGTCTTGGAGCTGATGAAGCTGGCGAAGACATGACTGTCGGTCGCACGAACAAGAGCGAAGAACGTACCATCCTGGTCGCTACGGCGCGCTCCGAACGGCTACGCGGACGATTTTGTCCTGAGTGTCTCGATCGAAAATGACGCGGTGCTCACATCCACCCCGGGGCGCGGTGTTGATGCCATCCATGCCAAGGGCACGCTTCCCTTACCTACCGGGGGGTGCGATGGGGACGATTCCGGCCGGCAATGGCATCATCGCGCAGGGGATCAATGGCGTCGTCGGGCTACATTCATGCGACGACGCGCAATAGGATTCTGGAGAACTCCGTCGTCGCAGGCGTGGTCGGTATTCCGGTGGAGCGTTGTCGTCGGCGGCGTTGGACCGTCTCCCGGCGTCTTCGGCATCGGTCGGAATGGCGTTGGTCGGAATGAACAGGCAACGCCGCGCGATCTCGCTTTCGAAGCAGCGCAAAAAGCCGGCGTACTGGGACGCGGCGAGACCGGCGTCAGCGGCGACGGCGCGAATGGTCCCGGCGTGTTCGGCCGCGGACTTCCCGGCGTACAGGGAGAATCAGCTGGCGGCCCGGGCGTGTTGGCCGAAGGCCAGACGGGCGTTTTCGCAACCGGCAATAGCGGCGCAGGTGTGCACGCGCGTTCTAAGGAGGAGCAGGCAGCAATACTGGAATCCAGCAAGATGGCACAGCTCTGGCTCATTCCGCTGCGCATCAAGGATCCCTCGGCGCTGGCCAAATCAAACGCTGGTGAACTGTTGTCCACTGTCTGGCCCGATGAAAGAGGTACGGAGATCACCAGTCTCTGGTTCTGCTAAGGGCGGTGATCCGACGCAGGCGAAGTGGAAACCCCTTGCTTAGGGCGACGTGCCTAGTTCATCGTCGGCCCGCTACAATGGGGCCAGGTTTTTAATCTGCGCATTCCGCCTAACATTGCGCTCAACCGGAGCGCAGCCACTTGGCGCTTTTTCATTTTCGGGTTTGGTGGGCCGCGCCCGGTTAGCTCTACGTTAGATGGCCCCATGAGCCAATGAGCAATGCAAAGAACTCGCACTATCGTGTGGTGCATCGTCACGTTCTCGCGCGACGGATGCCAAATCGCTGAACAATCGCTCATAACCTCGCCGTATGAAAAAACAAGTAGTAACAGCCCTCCAGCTTATGAAGTCACACGATTATGAGCTTGTGTCCCTGGTTGTGGTGGAAAATCGATTCTTCGGTATCGGGGCCTGAAATATTTCTTCCACAATTGCCTTATAACGAACGATCTCTAAACAGCCAAAGGTTGAGCATTCCCCCTTTACGCGGCTTTCAACGGTGAAACTTGTTTAAGATCGCTCCATCCATCGATGCGCCGCATCTGGATCTGACCACTGAAAATCAACCCGAACAGCAAACGCTCTGCTGCGCGCGCATCGGGCAGAGAACTCTGGGTCTTCACTCGGCGGCGAAACTCCCCATTGAGCCGCTCGATGGCATTGGTGGTGCGAAGCGATTTCCACTGGCTCTTTGGAAAACGGTAAAAGGTCAGCAACTCTTCTCCCGCTTCTTCCAAACTCACCACCACCTTGGGTGCAAGCTTTTTCCACTTCGAGACAAAATCGCGGTACCCTTTCTTGGCCTGCTCCAACGACGTCGGCATAGACGATCCGATGATAATCGCTCTTCACTTCCTCCAAAGCATGACGCGGGGCGTGGCGCTCCAGATTACGTAGCTTGTGCACGGTGCAGCGTTGCACCGCTGTGCCGGGCCAGTTCTTCTCCACCGCACCCCTCAGTCCCCTTGTTCCCGTCCATGATCACTAAGCACGGCGGTTTGAGCCCGCGGCTGATAAGCCCCTCGATAAATCCTTCCCAGCACGAACTGGACTCGCTTTGAAAAAGCTCTAAATCCAAGATCACCTTCTGCCCATCCCCTTGGACTCCCAACCCCACCAACACCGGCACCGAGATTACCTTCTTTGCGATCTTCACCCGCAACGCGATGGCATCCAGATATAGAAATACCACCGCCTCACTCGCCAACGATCGGCTGCGCCACTGGGTAAACAATGCTTCGAGACGTCCCACCAACCTTGAGATCGCGCTCTTCGATAACGGCGTGCCACGTAGAAGCGTTGAAAGCGCCCCCCTGATCCGTCGCCCGTTCGCTCCGCTTAAATAACAACCCAAAAGCGCTCGATCCACCGACGTCGCCCGACGCTGATATCGCTCGATCAATCCGCTCCGCCATTCTTTGTCCCGCTCTCCCGCGCTGATCCGCGCTCGCGGTAACTCAATCACCGTGGCTCCAAGCCCCGTGCTAATCGATCTCTGTCGCTTGCCGTTTCGGTACCCCCGACGACCTTCGCTGCGCTCATAGCTCCCAGCTGCCAATACCTCCGCCAGTTCCGCTTCCGCCAATGCCATGATCATCTCTCGTACTTTTCCTCGTAACGCTTCGGTCAACCGATCTCGACCGAACAACTCTTCCATCGCCCCCAATCTTTGTATACCTTCTCCCATAGGCGTATTCCTCCTCGGTCTGACTCACCCCATGAGCCAGTTTCTGTTTTTGGATACCGAGAGAATACGCCTTTTCTTTTTCCACAACACTCCGGACACGGCCGATTATGAACCGAACATCTTCTCTCGGTGAGTTCCTGGAACAGTTCAGACGGTATCATCCGCAGGACGTATTCGTCGTGGATGATGAAGTTGACGTTGAGTACGAATCGACCGCTTACTACAAACTTCTTGAAGAAAAGAATCCCGTGATCTGGTTTTCCAAGGTCAAAGGCTACCCGGATTTTCAACTTGTGACCAACATAATGGGCTCGAGGGCAAGGATGGCATTTGCCCTAGGATTGGACTCCGAATCTCGACTTTACGAAACCTGGAATGAGGCCTTGAACTCAAAGGCTGAAATCCGAATATCCGACGAGAGCCCGCCAATCAAAGAACGAGTTTTTGCAGGGAAGGATGTCGACCTCTACACTCTTCCTGTTATTAAACACTATTCCGGCGACGGCTCCCACACCGGGTTCGGGCGATACATCACCGCTGGTCTGGCCGTCGCAAGAGATCCGCTATCTCCGGAAACAATCAACATGAGCTTCACTCGAATTCAGATTATCGAGAGGGATAGGTACGCTTTTGACATGGGAAGCAGAAGCCATTTCTGGCGCTACGTGCAATCCGCAACCCAAAGGGGAGATTCGCTGCAAGTTTCCGTGGTCGTGGGCGCCCATCCGGTATTTTATATGCTGGCCGCGTCGTTCATTGAGAATGAATATTCCATCGCGGCAAAACTAATTGGTGCAACCTTCACAAACGGAGTGACAAACCAGGTACCTATTCCCTCCGAAGCGGAGATCGTCATCGAAGCTGAGGTTGTCCCCAACGAGTATTATCACGAGGGACCCTGCGGTGAATTCACCGGGTACATGGCAGGGAGAACAACGGGCAGTGTCGCCAAAGTAAAAACGATCTTGAGGAGGGCGAAGCCGATCTACTATGACATCCAGCCGTCCAATTCATACGAACATATCGGCCTCTTCACGACGCAACGCAACGCAAAGATCAGCAGGATGATGGCTGAGGTCTTGCCGCCCGGCGCAAGATATAATATCGAATGGCCGCTGATTTCCGCGACTTTTCTGACACTCTGCTCGTTACCTAATCCTGAACCCGGTATTGCAAAGCAGGCGGGACTGGGGCTTTTGGCCTTAAATGCGTTGCTTTCAAAAATAGTCATGGTCAACGAAGGAGATTGCGAGCTGGAACTGGAAAGATTTCTGGCCAACCTGTCGGTCACGGGAGCGCGGAACGGGGAAAACGTGCACATTATTTCCGACGTGTTCTGCATAAAACTAGATCCGTCTTCAACTCCTCAGGGAACAAATGGGAAAATGATCATCGTGACGAAAAACTCCGGCGTCGCATATAGCAAAGTTGTAACGACAGACTTTGTAAAGCTAGTGTCGGGGAAGTCGGAGGTGGTCATTTCCCATACGCCGATGGCGGAAGCTAGAGTAAACATCATCGTGGGCGATGACATCGATCTGCAGAATTCGAATCAGATCGTCTGGGCTCTATCCACCAGACTCCGGCCCGATAGAGACGTCACTTTCGGTGATAATGGCAAGATTGTGTTCGAAACCACACGAATGACGGAGATGCTCGAAGTACCATCCTTGCCTCCAGACGTAATCAAAAGAATCTCCGATAAATTGCGATAGGAACCTGGCGCACAATCACAGCTGGAAACCTTAGCAATCAATAGCAGATGATACACGATCTATAACTTAACTCCGAGTAGTGACATTCCATGTGGCCTGCGACTTGATGGGTTCGACCATGGAAAAAAAAGAGAGTAAAAGGGCGCTGTGAATTTCCGAAACCTAACTAATCGCTTCAGTCCGATCGCTAATCGCGACGGCTGAGCTTTGCGTTAGGCAGACTGAAAGCGCTCTCTCGGATCATAGATATGCCAACCATCTGCCATCTCATTCTCGGACTCGTCGGTGCCGTATTGAGCGGAATCGCTTTGTGGGCTGGTGGACCAGCCTTACTTAGTGGCATCCTAGTCGGCGTGACCAACCTGTACCTGATCGCCATCTTGGTTGAGGCCGCTCTGCGTTCAGGAAAAGCTCGCAAGTTCGTCGACCACGTCCCGCAGGCCAAAAAGAAAGTCATGTTCGAGGTGCCAGATCGCGTGTGGAACCTCCTTCAGATCTCATTTATTCTCTTCATCGTAGTTTGTGGGTTTGCAAACATGTATATCAAGCAGGGCGGGGTTGTTTATGTAGGTCCGACTTTGGTGGTTCAACATGCCACTTCGCACCAGCCAGCGAAGCCTAATCCGCCGTTGGCTGGTCGGCTCGATGCCGTATACTTCAGTATGGTAACGCTCGCCACGCTAGGATACGGCGATTTCGTGCCGGCAACCGCACAGGCGCGAACGCTCGTGATATGGGAGCTGGGGACCGGTCTCTTGTTGCTCGTCGGGACCTTTTCATTGTTGATCTCTCGTCTCGCAGATTTTTGAACAGAGCTCTGTGTACGCCATTCGGTCGAAAGGAGCCGGCCGCCCAACAAAGCAGTGGAGCTGACTAGGAAAAAGCGCTAGCTTTTTCCCAGCAGCTCACCGCTGTCGTTAGGCTGCCCTATGATTAGAGGTACTCTTACGTAATGCGACCCCTTCGGTATTCCATCAACGTCACATTGGACGGTTGCTGCGATCATCGTGCAATCGTTTCGGACGAAGAACTGCAAGAACTGCATCGTCACCACACCGAAAACCTCGCCCAGGCCGATGCCCTCCTCTTTGGCCGCGTGACCTACGAAATGATGGAGGCAGCGTGGCGATTATCGAAGCGGACGGTAGCGATGCCTGATTGGACGGAACCCTTCGCCCGGACGATCGACGCGGCAAAGAAGTACGTCGTGTCGAGCACTCTGGACCGGGTCGATTGGAACGCGGAGCTCGTGCGCGGGGATCTGGGGAAGGCCGTTCAAGAGCTCAAGCGGGAGTCGGGTAAGGGACTGTTCGTGGGAGGCGTGAAGCTCCCGCTGGCGCTGGCGGAGCTGGGATTGATCGATGAGTACGAGTTCGTGGTGCAGCCCAGGCTCGCGGGCCATGGGCCGACGTTGTTCGCGGGGCTATCGAAGCACGTCGACTTGAAGCTCGTGAGCCGGCTGGAGTTCGGCTCGGGGGCGGTGGCGATGCGGTATGAGCCGAGAAGGTAGCCATTCCTACTATAGGGCCGCCAGCGTTGACGGCCTTCTTCGCTCTCGGCTGAACTCCAGCGACGGCCTTGCGTCGCGGCACGAACCCGTCATTACAGCGTACTCACTTGCTCACCGCCGAACTCCACCGTTAGGCCGCCTGAGGCAAAACAGGTGGCGATGACTCATACGACTGTTTACTCGCCATTCTTACGTAGTACACTGAGGGCGGCCGATTTCAACCTCGCAAGAGGATAAAACCAATGAATCCCCTTCCACAGGCAGATTCCGAATTGGAACAGCGAGCGTCGTCCTCTCTGCTGGATGTGTTGATTCGCGCCAGTTTGATTGGCGTGCTGGCGGTGCTGTGCTACCAAGTCTTTTCGCCATTTCTGACGCTGATGGTCTGGTCAATCATCTTGGCGGTCACGTTGTATCCGTTGCACCAATGGCTCGCCCACAAGGTTGGCGGGAAGCAATGGCTCGCCTCGACTATTCTGGTGATCGTCGGCCTTTTGTTGATCATCACTCCGATGGCGTTGCTGATGAATTCGTTTGCCGACTCCGTTCGTCATTTTATCGGCGCTGTGCAACAAAACACGCTGGCAATACCCGCCCCGCGAGAGGGCGTTGAGAAATGGCCGCTAGTTGGCAAGCAGATCCACGATGTCTGGTCGAAAGCTCATACCGACCTGCCCGGATTCGTGCAGAGCATGCAACCGAAGATCGGCGAATTGGCCCAGAAAGCAGTTGCTATGGTCGCAAGCATTGGCAGCGGCCTGTTGCTGTTTCTAGTCTCATTCCTCGTCGCCAGCATCCTGATGGCATACGGTGAATCAGGCGCGCGCGGCAGCCGGGCGATTTTCGTTCGTGTCGCTGGCGCCGCGAGAGGCGAGGCCCTCGCCAAACTCTCCACGGCAACCATCCGCGCCGTCGCGCTAGGCGTCATCGGCGTCGCCTTCATTCAGGCAATCCTCATCGGGTTGGCGCTGCTGCTCGCCGGCGTACCGGCGGCGGGCGTGTTGTCGGCCATCGCGCTCGTATTGGGTATTGCCCAAGTGCCAGCCCTAATCGTCACGGTTCCAGCCATCATTTACATCTGGTCGAGTGGTGATTACCGCACCGCGGCGGCGATCACACATACCATCATCCTGCTGCTGACCGGCATGGCTGACAACGTTTTGAAACCGCTGATGCTGGGTCGCGGCGTCGACGCACCCATGCCGGTGATCCTGCTCGGCGCATTGGGCGGTATGGCGAGCGGCGGAATTTTAGGAATGTTTGTCGGCGCGACGTTGTTGGCGCTTGGGTATCAAATCTTCATGGGTTGGATCGCCACCAGTCCAAACTCGGATCCGGCAGTGTCACAAAACGAAGAGACTGGACCGGGCAATATTGGGCCAAAAACTTAAAGCCGTGTCCGATGTTCGGACAGTTCGGTTAGCGGCTTAACAACTCATTCAACCGGAGCCCGCGATAGCTCTCTTTTCATGATTGCTCTTTGCCATAAACTTGGATGCTGCTCGCGCGGGCCCGGTTAATTCGGTCGTTAGGCCGCTTCACGCGCTATGAAAACTCGCACGCTTCTTTTTTGTTATCCTTGATCTGCTGGTTTGCACAGCCGCTGGTTGCTGCCGAGCCACTCGATGTCTCCCTCGTTCGGCTCATTGCCAACCCGAAGGACTACGACGGGAAGGTGGTGCGAGTGATTGGATTTATGAGGCTTGAGTTTGAGGTTGACGGCATCTACTTGCACCAAGACGATTACAAGCACAGCATCTACAAGAACGGATTGTGGATTGACGCCGGTGAGGACATGCACAAGAGGAAGGCGGAGCTTGACCAGAAGTATGTGCTTGTTGAGGGAACATTCAACGCGAACCGGTGGTCGCTCAGCTCACACGTTAAACGCTATGGATCACCGCAACGCAGCGTTCACGGCCACGTGTCACTGTGGCGCGATTCGAATTTACGTTCGACGGCTATCGCGCACTTTAACGAGCTGCAATTGTTCGATCTGCCGCCGCTACGGTGCGCTCTGGGCGTACTACGCTGCGAGTTCGGTCAAAATTGAAGCTCCCAAGGGCGGCCTATCGAAATATTCATGGAACCGGAAGATTCGCGCCTATTATCGATGCAACAAATGTGGCTGCGTCACACACTATGCTTATCGGAAGAAACGCCGCAACACGACTATTGCGGTGAACGCGGTGAACTTCGAGCCTTCCGCTCTTATCGGAGTGCGGATCCGGCATCTCGACGGTGCAGCATCGTGGAAGTTTCTTGATTGAATCGCACCTCGACGGAGCGCTTCACTACAGTTGCAGCGGACCGTAAAACAATGTGCACGCTGAGCGTGCGGGGAGAGATTGTGTGCGCTCGTCGCGCCTGGACCGATAGATACATGATCCTCTTTCCTTCGTTTCTGCATCCTGCGAACGCGATGATGCCTTGCCGGGCAGTAGCTCAATCATCCTGTCCTGAAGCTGTTGTCGGTTGCTGATCTCCCCGCGTGTCCATTTTCTCGCTCTGGTGCCAGAGCGCCTTCCGGAGTTCCCATTCATGCTTTTATCTCCTGCGCAAAAACTTCGTCCCGTTATTCCATCGACGCCGTGGACGCTTGATGAAGTCGCCGGACGGATGGTGGAGATTTCCGGAGCGGCGGCTTCGGCGGCGTTGACGCTTGACTTTTACTTTGATTCTTGAAGCGCAGGCAGCGCGGCGAGCCGGTGGGTTGGGTGACGTTGGCGGACAGTTTTTTTTATCCGCCGGACGCGGCGCGCGGCGGCGCGGACTTGGCGGCATTGGTCGTGGTTCGTTTAACTCACGCTGCAAGCATCGCCCGCGCCGGCGAAAAACTTTTGCGCTCCGGCGGCTTTGGCGTGATCGTGCTCGATCTCGGCGCCGCCGATATTCCCATGCCGCTGCAGACGCGCCTAACCGGTTTGGCCCATCGCCATCACACGGCGCTCATTTGTCTCACCGAAAAAGATCGTGGGGCGTTTTCGCTCGGCTCGCTGGTGTCGCTGCGCGCCCATGCCGAAAAAAAACGGCTCGAAGACAACCGGTTTGCCTGCGCGTTGCGCGTGCTCAAAGACAAACGGCGCGGTCCCACTTGGCATTATGAAGAGCTCTACACCGGGCCGGCTGGCTTGTGTTGATCTGCCGGCTTTTCCACTGCAATTGCTGCTGCGGCGCCATCCCGACTGGGCCGGTTATCCGGCGGCGGTGGTGGCGGAAGATAAGCCGCAAGGGTTAGTCCTCTGGGTCAACGAAGCGGCCCGCGATCTCGGTGTGCTCCCCGGCTTGCGCTACGCCGCAGCGTTTTCACTCGCGTCCACTTTGCGCGCCGGGGAAGTTTCTCTGGATGAGAGTAAAAAAGCGCTTGGCGATTTAACTCAGCGCCTGCTGTGCTTTACTCCCGAAGTGGAGCCATCGGCACAGGAGGCCGGCGTTTTCTGGCTCAACGGCTCCGGGCTGCAACATCTTTACGCTTCGCCGCGAAGGTGGGCCGGCGCTATTGATAAAGACTTGCGCGCCCAAGGCTTCGCGCTCAATCTCGCCGTCGGTTTCACGCGTTTCGGCAGCTACGCCGTCGCCAAAGCGAAAGAGGGGATTACGATTTTTCGCGACTCGGCTGAAGAAGAGAATACGGCGCGTGCCGTGCCGCTCAATCGATTGAATATCGAGCCCAAATTTCGCGAGGCACTGTTTAAGCTCGGCATCAAAACCGTCGGCGGGTTGCTTGCGCTGCCGCCGGGAGGATTGCGCGAGCGCTTCGGCAAAGAGGCGCATCGTCTCTATCGCATGGCCGCCGGCGATCTCTGGACGCCGCTCGAACCGAGCGTGCCCGAAGAGCCGGCGCGGCAAACCTATCTGCTCGACGAGCCGGACGACGACACCACGCGGCTGCTGTTTCTGATCAAGCAATTGCTTCATCCCTTGCTAACGACTCTGGCGCGGCGCCATCAAGCGCTCACCACGCTCTGGTTATCTTTGCTGATCGATCACGGCGGCTGGTTTAAAGAATCGCTTCGTCCCGCCGTGCCGACGCTCGATGCGGCGCAGATTCTCGATCTAGTTCGCCTGCGCTTAGAATCGCTCCAGCTTGCCGCCGGCGTGAGCGAAATCGAACTACGCGCCGACGTCTGCGCGGCGACGCGCGAGCAGCTTCGTTTATTTAGCGAGAAGCCGACGCGCGATCTCGACGCCGCCAACCGCGCGCTCGCCCGCCTGCGCGCCGAATTCGGCGACGACGCCGTCGTCTGTGCCAAGCTCACCGACGGCCATCTACCCGAAGCTCGCTTTAAGTGGGAACCGTTGACTCGCGTCAAGCTTCCCCAAAACGTTTTGAACGGCTTGAACGAATTGAACAACCTAGCTCCCAAAGTATTAGTGCGCCGCGTCGCGGCCAAACCGGAACGCCTCGCCGGCGGTCCTTACCATTCGCATGAAGACGGCTGGCTGATCCTCGGCCCCAAGCACGGCAACATCGACAAACTCAACGGTCCCTATGTTTTTGCCGGCGGCTGGTGGAATAGAGAAATCCAGCGCGAATATTATTTCGCTGAAACCCGCCGCGGCGATCTCCTCTGGCTCTACTACGATCGGGTGAGACGAAGGTGGTTTTTGCAGGGCGCGGTCGAATAACGGCGCCGTTCAAAAGTTCAATTAAGGTTCAACGTATTTTGGAGCAGAGTACTAAGAAGTAATTGGAGGTTTGTATGGCTGTGAAAGTGTTTGAAGATCTTGAGGTATGGAAAGAGGCTCGCCGGCTAACTCAAAGAATTTATCATCTGACAAAAGATGAAAGCTTCGCAAAAGATTTCGGTCTACGCGACCAAATTCGGCGGGCAGCTGTGTCTATCATGTCGAATATTGCCGAAGGATTTGAGCGCGGCGGTAACCAGGAGTTCGTTCAATTTCTTTACGTCGCCAAAGCTTCGTGTGGTGAAGTGAGATCGCAGGTCTATGTGGCTCTCGACCAGAGTTACGTGCCGAGCACAGCAGTCGACGAACTGACAAACTCTTTCAAACGATTGTCGAGCATGATCAGCAATCTCATAAGCTATCTCAGGAAAAGCGGCATGAAGGGTGAAAAATTCAGAAAACCTGAATCGTCACCAGTCGTCAGTAATTCCGATTCTTGTCGTTGAACTTTTGAACCTTGAACGTTTGAACGAAAACCTAAGGAGTAATTATGAATACTAATCGCTTTTCAAAGACACATCCCGGCAGAATCTTACTGGAAGAATTCCTCGCTCCCCGAGGCGTGAGCGTCTGGCACCTTGCGAAAGACATCGGCGTTCCGGTGCGGCGCGTTTATGAGATCGTCCAGGGACAGCGTCTATTGGCCCGCTATACTGACCATGTATATAGGAGAAACTGCGGATGAAAACTGATTGACAAGTTATTGATCGAAAAGATAAAAGTCGGGCAACCGTGATTTTGGATACCGTAATATACTGGTCAGTATACTCATTGGTTAGCCGGAACGGTAGAAAAAGTTGTCCGTAGTCACATCACAGGAGGAAACTATGAAGATGCAAGCAAAGTTGGTTTCGGTAGTCGGAGTCGCGCTGGTGGCCTGCTCGCTGAGCGTGGCGGTGGCCCAGAGTAAGAAGGAGCCGGTTTTCGTGGAATCCGAGAAAGCGGAGTTCAAGGAAGTCGTCCCGGGAGTCAAGAAAAAGATTCTCTGGGGTAATCACGATAAGGGGCCTTATGGCGCCTTCACGAAGTTCGATCCAGGCCTTATCAATCCGCTTCATACCCATACCAACGAAGTCCGGATCGTCGTGCTGCGGGGCGCCTACATTTACAAGCCCCAGAACGGCAACGAGCGGCGGGTCGGTGCCGGGTCCTACATCTCCATTCCGGCCGGCGCCGTGCACGTGAGCGAGGGAGACCCGAAGGAAGGCGCGCTCTTCTACGAGGAGTCGCCCGGGAAGTTCGACCTCAAGAGCGTAAACCAAAAAGGCAAGAAGTAACTAGTCGGTTTAAGATGTGAATTTCGCGTTCCACGATGGCTCGTCATTGAGCAGCACGAACGGCTAACCGAACGGTCGACTCAGACGCGCGCAAGAGTAGCGCGCGCGAGTCACCGCGAACGTTAGGCCACTTCACACCAGGATGGATGGATGACAGCTTAAACATACTAGCGAAATGAAAAGTTTTGATTTGCAGCCTCACCTTGTTGGCGATCTTCTCGAACTTCGGCCGCTTCTGGCCGTCGATTGGGAAGGTTTGTTCGCAGCGGCTGCGGATCCGATGATCTGGAAGCTACATCCCTCTCACGATCGCTACAAAGAAGACGTGTTCAGAGAATATTTTCTGGAGGCATTGGCGTCAAAGGGCGCTCTTGTAGCTGTGGACCGGAAGACTCAGAAGATCATTGGTTCATCCCGATATTTCTGGCATGGACCTGAACCGAGCGAACTTGAGATCGGCTGGACATTCCTTGCCCGCTCTCATTGGGGTGGAGATTACAACGGAGAGATGAAACGTCTCATGTTGAATCACGCTTTTACGTTTGTCAGTAGTGTTATCTTCATAGTGGGAACAATGAATCTCAGATCACGTAAAGCCGTCGAAAAGATCGGCGGTGTTCTGACAGATCGCCGAGTCAAGAGAACTCTTCACGGAAACATCGTTGAACACGTCGTTTACCAAATCCATAAACTCGCGATAAATGGCCATGACGATACTGTGCCCTAACAAGGCGCTCCAGCCGACCGTCTTGCCTCCGCTTCGCTACGGCAAAACGTCGGCTGAACTTTTCGTTAGGCGGCGATCGGACATTGCAGAGCATTTATTGCATCACAACACCACCCATCGAAAGGAATGAAATCATGTCAACAAATACCATCCGGCTTCACCGCGTGCTCCGTGCGACGCCTGAGAGAATTTATCGGGCGTTCCTCGACGCCGACGCAATGGCCAAATGGCTTCCGCCAAACGGATTCACCGGCAAGGTCCACCACTTGGATGCCAAGGTCGGCGGCACCCACAAGATGTCGTTCACGAATTTCACCACCGGACATAGCCACTCCTTCGGAGGCGAGTATCTCGAACTGGTGCCGCACGAACGCATTCGCTACACGGACAAATTTGACGACCCGAACCTGCCAGGGAAACTTCAGGTGACGGTAACTTTGAAGAAGGTGTCCGTAGGGACTGAGTTGAACATCGTGCAAGAAGGGGTGCCCGATGTCATTCCTCCCGAGGCTTGCTATCTTGGCTGGCAGGAATCGCTCACTCTTCTAGCGAAACTTGTCGAGGCCGAGATTCCAGATTAGCGTGGAGGAAGATTGGCCGCAGTCTTTGTTAAAGATTTATCCAAAGATGAGCGCCTAACAATGCGCTGTCGCGGACATCCACACGCGCAAACCGCGTGCACGCACCGCTCAGCTTTGCCCGTTCAAACGACTGCCGTTCCGATGACATCAACTCAATAAAGGAGGATGCCGATGAAGTACATGATCAGCTGGTTCGAACGTCCGCAAGGATCGCCGACGGAGTACGAGAATGCCCAGAAGCGGATCCTGGAGGTTTTCACTCAATGGAAGGCACCCGCTAATTTCAAGATCGAGTTGTTCGTGGTGCGCGTGGGCGAGTGGGGTGGGCATATGTTGGTGGACTGCGATGATCCGACGACCGTTCACAAGGTATGCTCGACCTGGCCTGCTTTTGTATTCGAGGCGCGACCCGTGATTCCCGTCGAGGACGCTGTCCGGGTCGAACTTGAAACGATTGCCTGGCGCGATGGGCTAAACGGCAAGTAACACGGAGCATGAAGCGCCTGAATTATTTGCGCCGCTTGCGGGTGACAACGACGAAAGGTATTTTGTTCGGCAGCCTGTCACAAGCGAAGAGTTGAGACATGTCGGGCGGCTGAAAGATGCTGCGTGGGGGCCGTGCGCTATGCTGGTCAAGATGCGGCAATCATTCGGCGACTTGGCAACAGCATGACTACTGCGATTATATTGTTGCTGATAACGAGGAGTTGAAACTGCTTGATCACTGGCCACTGCGGCCTAGGCGTCGAAGTTTCCGGTGGCAGTTCTCGAAGTGACACCTGACCCTTCGGTGGAGCTAATGGTCAGACTGCTCAGGCAGAATTCTTTTTTTACGACCGCTCAGCGCATTGAGTTAGGCGTCGAAAGTCAGGAGGATGCCGACGATGGATCCGATCAGACGCAAAATACTGAAAACGGGCGCCGCGGCAACGGTGATGGCCGCAGCGCCGCGCGTGATTGCTCAGCAAACTGGACAAGGAGGAATTGCCATGTCGTTTTACGAAAAAGGCCCCGTTCGCATCCAATATGAGGAGGCTGGTTCCGGCTTCCCGTTGTTGCTTGTCCCCGGTGGCGGATTGAACTCAACGATCGCCGGCTTGAAACGCGGCGGGCCTTTTAATGCGATCGAGGAGTTCAAGGGAGAATACCGCTGCATCTTCTCGGATATGCGCAACGCCAATGGCGGCCAGTCTACCGGCCCGCTCGAGATCGACCGGCCGTGGGATGCCTATACCGATGACCATATTGGTGTGATGGATCACTTAAGAATCGACAAGTTCATGGTGATGGGCTTCTGCATCGGTGGCCCATTGATTTGGAACCTGCTGAAGCGGGCACCTGATCGTATTGTCGCAGCCGTGCTGGCTCAGCCGAGCGGATTCCGGCCGGAGCTGCCCAATCACTCGTACGACGGCAACATGAAGGGCTGGGGTCCCGATCTGGTCAAGCGCCGGCCCGACATCACGATGGAGATGGTCGACAAATTTCTGACCAAGATGTACCGCACCAACCCCGACTTCGTTTGGACTGTGACGCGCGATTTCGTGCGCAAGTGCCAGACGCCCCTACTGATCCTGCCGGATGATACCACGCCGCATCCGTACGCCGTCGCCATGGAGGCGGCGATGCTCGCACCGAAGGCAGAAGTGAGTATGTTCCCCTGGAAGGAGCCGAAGGAGCGGATTCCCCTGGCGGTGCGCCAGATACGTTCCTTCCTCCGGGCGCATCAGGCCGCTTCAGCTTAGACGGCGGTGTCAATACCACAAGGCCGTTGACCCCGGTGACCGCGTGAAACCTTGCTCACGCCGTCTGACCTTGCGCTGGAGGCGACAGCGGCCGGTCATCGCGCCGCCGCGGCTACGCGCTGACGTTATGCGTCATTAAGAATGCCGGTAGCACACATCTGCAGAACCACTTGAGGAGGACGTCATGCTGCAAAACGCCCCGATGTATTCATATATACCCGCGAAGGACGTGGCTCGCGCGCGTAGATTCTACGAGGAGAAGCTGGGCTTCAAACCCAAGCAGGAGTTGGCGGGCGGCGTAGTTTACGAGTTCGGCAAGGGCACCGCTTGCTTTCTTTATCCTACACCGAACGCAGGCACCTCCCATGCGAGCCAGGCGTTCTGGCAGGTCGAGGACATCGAACGGGAGGTCAGGGAGCTAAAGACGCGCGGCGTGAAGTTGGAGATGTACAAGATGCCAGAGATGGACGAGAACGGTATCTCGACCGCTGGCGGCGCCAAGGCTGCGTGGTTCAAGGACACGGAAGGAAACATCATGGCGTTGGTCCAGAGCGTCTAAGTTCCGATTCCGCCATACTGGACGTTACTCGTCGGCCAGATCGCACCCGAGGCAAACCCCGGCTTGCGCGCACAACTTGTGAGAATTGATGCCGCATAATCACGCGGTCGACAGCGATCCTTCGCGAGCGGCGCTTCGCGCACACGCTCGCGCGCGTCATCGCGGACGTTAGACAGCAGGACCTCACTGTACCAGTGAACTGACGATATGCAGCGTATAGAAGCACCTCATAATATTCGTTCACTCTGCTGGCTAGATGATCAGCTGATCGATTGGGCCAGTGGTGGCCAAATCCTGCGTTTGGACGGAACGGTCGGGGACCCCAATGTCATCTATGGTTATCGATTCGATGCTGCTGTGATGTCTCCTTGTGGCGAATTCGCTGTTATCTATGAAAAACTGGGAACAAAAGGCTTGGTCTTGAACAAGGGCCACGTAGTTCGAGAGATCAATCGGAGTTTCTATCACGCGAATGTTTATGAATACCCAATCGCAATTTTTGAAACTCAGGATGGACAAACCGCTCTAGTGCACTGCCCAGAGCAGTATTGTCGCCTCGAAATAGAGGATATTCGAACCGGGGAGACGCTTGCTAAATCGGACATGCGACAGCCAAGTGATTTTTTTCATTCGCGCTTACGGACTTGCCGTAATGGCAATTGGCTCCTCAGCGCCGGTTGGATATGGCACCCCTGGAACGATGTTGCCGTGTATGACATCAACGCCTCGCTCCGAGACGGCGCTGCCCTTGATAAATCGTTGCCGCTACCAAGCTTTGAGTACGAAGTAGTTTCTGCAGAACTAATCTCCCGCGATCGGATGCTTATTACTACCTCCAATGAAACTTTGGATGATGATCCAGATGAGGGGAATGTCGGTCCAAGATCCCTGGCTGTCGTGAACTTGTCCACCAGAACCATAGAATCATGCGTCCAAGCACAAGAACCAGTCGGCATGTTAATGCCCCTTGATGAAGAGCTTGCGATTGGATTCTATGGTTTTCCCAAGTTATTTTCACTCAAGACAGGCGAGGTTCTAAAGCGATGGGAGGAGATCAATTCTGGAAATCAAACCAGTAGCGTCATCTGGAATGAAATTCACGCGCCTCCCATTGCGATTGACAAAGAAAAGCGTCGATTCGCAGTTGCAGAGAAGAAATTCGTAACAGTAGTGAACGTGGATTCTTGATGTAATGCTGGCGGTCTCCGGTCGGCGTGAAGGACACGGGCACGATGTGGTGCATAGCCACCAAAGTGGTGTAGGCAGCACTTTTGCCCGTGTTGCCGCAAGTTGCCGCAACCATGCGTTAGGCGTTTTCAATTGAAGCAGACGAATTGCCCGGTGCACGGACAGCAAGGCATAGGCCTTGTTTGTACACATGTAGCTCACGCCGTGGACCGTGGAGAGAAAGTCGGGTTCTACTGGGGCGACGACACTGACACGGCTCGGCCTGATGCTTGGTGCGCACAATGTGAAAAAGCCCTCGTCGCCCTTAGTGGTGCGTCATCTGAGCAATGGTTTGAAGACGCAGAATTCAAGATCTTTTGTGCTTCATGCTGGGACGAGGCAAAAGCGATTTGTGGAGGATTCGGCCATTAATGACAGACGCCCAATATTTAGGTGGAGCGGACGGGCAGAAAGCGGTGCCCTCATTCTTCTGTCGTGCCGGTGGGCCACTCACCAAAACGTCGTGCTTCTCATATGGGGCGAAGCTCATGAATCAGCACTTGTTCGATGAATTGCTCGCGATGAAGCAACGCGACGCGGACACTCGTTCACGGTTGGTGCGGGAGGGCCGGCTGTATGACGGTTATGCCGAGGAAATGCAACAAGTGCACCGGGAAAACGCACACCGGCTGAATGAAGTCATCTCGCAGCATGGTTGGCCGACCATTTCACTAGTCGGCCTCGAGGGTTGCCGCGCGGCTTGGCTAATCGCCCAACATTCCATATGTACTCCTGATTTGCAGCGGAGGTTTCTCGCGCTTGTCACCGAGGCTGCTGAAAACGGCGAGGTCCCAAAAGCGCAGGTTGCCTTTCTAATTGATAGGATTCGATTCAATGAAAACAAACCCCAGATGTATGGGACGGTGTTGGATTGGAATGAGCAGGGTGAGCTTTCATGCGTAGTTGAAGACCCGGTCAATCTTGATGCGAGAAGACGGGACATGGGACTGCCCGCCACACAAGATGATGACTTGGCGGCGCACCGAAAGGAAGTCGAATCTGAGGGAGGCAAGCCGCCCCGCGACCTTGCGGAAGCCAAACGCAAACGGTTGGAATGGGCGAAAAGCGTTGGTTGGATACAAGAGACATAAATCATTTCCTGCTATGCAGCCCATGCCCGCAAGCGGGCGCGGTTGACGCCACGTTAGCTCAATGACGGTGCGAAGTGATCAAATGCTATTCATAGTTTTGTTGCCAGGAAAAAGGAGACGATATGAGCAACGAGGGCGATCTGTCCCATCGACAAGAGCGAGAACAAAAGAAAGCGGAGCACGCGCATTCCACACGGGGAAAGTACCTTAGTTCCAAGCATCTGACCTGGGCCATGGTGCTGGGCGTGATTGTAACGGGTGCCGCGGTAATAATCTGGACCTTCCTTCTGCCGGTGTTGCTTGGCCCCGATTGAGCGAAGGTGGCGACCTTTCAGATTACCGCGCCGCGGGAGCGTCATCGGCGCAGCCGCGTATGAAAAGCGATAGAGATGACAATTCTAATACACCACTGCACCATAGAATCGGCAGAGAAAAAGGGGATAAGTCCAATTATCGACGCGGTTGCCTAACACCGGTTCGAGTCCGACGCGTGAAAGACTCGCGCGTCTCAGTGGGAACGTTAGGCGGTAGCGAGCATTTCGCGATCAACAAAAACAAAACAAAGAATGGACATGTTATGACGATGACACCACGCCTCCGCAAGTTCGCGCTCACTGCGCACATCACTTTCTCCGTCGGCTGGCTCGGCGCCGTCGTTCCTTACCTGGCTCTCGCCATCGTCGGTCTGACCAGCGACGATGCTCAGATGGTGCGCGCCGCGTATCTCTCGATGGAGTTGATTGGCTGGTTTGTCATCGTCCCATTGAGCGTCGCCGCACTGTTGAGCGGGCTTGTCCAGTCATTGGGCACTCCGTGGGGCTTGTTCCGATACTGGTGGATACTGGTGAAGTTCCTGCTGACGACGGGTGCCACCGTCGTCTTGCTTGGTCACATGCAGGCAGTGAGCCGCATGTCACGGATCGCGGCGGAGACGATATTGTCCAATGCCGATTTCCGCGCGCTGCGAGTTCAACTCGTGGTCCACGCTGCGGGCGGCTTGTTGGTGTTGCTTGCGGTCACGGCAGTGTCGTTGTTCAAGCCGTGGGGCATGACCTCTTACGGCCGGCGTCAGCTATCGCAGCCCCGTCCCAGCGACAACGCCACCTTGGTGCGCGCGCCGGTATTTGCGACCAGTACGCCACGCTGGATGCGCGTAGTTGGTATTCACGCCATTCACGCCATCGGCCTTGTCCTGCTGTTTGTCATACTGCATCTCACCGGCGGTGGCCTGCGGGGCCATTGAGCATCGCATGAAGCTCCACGCGTTTGGTCGTACACTTGTCGCAAGAGGGCCGAGACTGTTTACGTTTCACGTTCGACGGATTATTTAGAGCAAGAATATACTGGCCAACAAGCGGATGAATCCGACGGTCGCCTGCGGCGCCAGCAGCTCATCGGCAAGCTGTTAGACGGTCTTATCAAATTTTAGATTCATCAACCCTACACGAAGGAGAGAGACGCTATGACTTCAGTTCCATCCGTTGCCGACGCTGTCATCGAGCTTGCTAGCAAGTTCTCCGGGCAACTCCTACAGCCCAGCGATGCGGGCTACGAGGAGGCAAGGAAAGTCCACAATGGTTTAGTGAACAAACGGCCGGCATTGATTGCGCGATGCCATGGCGTGGCCGATGTCGTCGACGCCGTCAACCTCGCGCGAAAGCTAAGTCTTGAGGTGGCGATCCGTGGCGGCGGCCACAACGTGGCCGGGCGCGCCACCGTCGATAGCGGGCTGATGATCGACCTCATGCCGATGAAAGGCATCCACGTCGACCCCTACGCCCGTACCGTGCGGGCCCAGGGCGGAGTCACTTGGGCCGAGCTCAACCGCGAGACGCAGTTGCACGGCCTGGCGGTCACGGGCGGTGTGGTGTCGACCACTGGCATCGCTGGACTCACACTCGGCGGTGGACTTGGTTGGCTGATGGGCAAGTACGGCCTGGCACTCGACAATCTTCGGTCGGTTGAAATTGTTACCGCCGAAGGCCAGGTGTTGCAGACGAGCAAGGATGAACTGCCTGATCTTTTCTGGGCCGTTCGAGGTGGTGGTGGAAACTTCGGCGTGGCGACGTCCTTCGAATATCAGCTTCATCCGGTCGGGCCCACGATCACAGGCGGCCTGGTCGCGCACCCGTTCGACCGCGCCCGCGACGTACTGAAGTTCTACCGGGATTTCACTGTGTCGCTGCCAGACGAATTCACCGTGTTCGCGGGCCTCATCCACGCCGGCGACGGCTCTGGCACGAAGCTGGCGGCGATGGTGACGGGTCACTGTGGCTCGCTTGCCGAGGGAGAAACGGCGATGCGGCCGCTCAAGCAATTCGGTACTCCGCTCATGGACGCGCTCGGCCCCATGCCTTACTGTCAGCTCAACGCGATGCTCGACGGCGCCTATCCGAAAGGGGCGCTCAATTATTGGAAGTCGAGCTTCCTCGCACAACTGAGCGACGATGCTATCGACACGATGGTCGAGTGCTTCGACCGCTGCCCCACCCCAATGGGCCAGCTACTCCTCGAGCACTTCCACGGCGCCGCAGCCCGGATAGGGACCGGCGACACGGCGTTCCCGCACCGCGCGGATGGTTACAACCTCGTCGTGCTCTCCGAATGGATGGAGCCGGCAAATAGCGATCGCTGCATTGCCTGGGGGCGGGAAACCTATGCGGCGATGGAGCCCTTCGTCGGCTCCGGCCGCTATGTGAATTACTTGGGCGACGACGAAACAGGCGATCCGATCGCCGCCGCGTACGGGGCCAACTATCGGCGGCTCCAGGAGATCAAGACCAAGTACGACCCAAGTAATTTCTTCCACATCAACCAGAACATTCGCCCATTGCCTTGAGTCGCGTCGCACCGGCGAAGCAGTATGAGTCTTGAAGAGTGATGCGCTCATTTTGATCCGCAGGCCGTCTAACATGGGCGCGCTGACGGGACGCCCCGCGACGATGCGTCGCTTAGCGTCGACATTAGACGAGCATTCAGATCTGTAATAATCTATGCCTATTGAGGGGAGCTGTATGTTCGATCGGAGATCATGCAAAAGAGCCCGGGAATTTGTGGCAAAGCAGTTTGCCGCTTGCGATATATATATCAAACCCAGGCAATCGCATTTCACCAGGCGGTTCAAGAAACTATCCACATCAGAGTCACTTATCGATCTTTGTTCCTCTTAGATAGATATCGCGAGTGCCACGCGGCCAAGTGAGTCCATCCAAGAATCAGTGTGTAACGACGGAGCTTCAGAAAAACAAAGCCGCTCAGCCGCAAAGCGTTGGCGTCATAAGGAGCACACATGCAAAGTGATGAGAGCGAGATACGTCAGTTGGTCGCAACCTGGATGACTGCGACGAAAGCCGGTGACATCGAAACAGTTTTGAGCCTGATGGCCGACGATGTTGTATTTCTTATAGCTGGCCAACCGCCCATGGTCGGAAAGTCCGCGTTCGCGACAGCATCGCGCGCGCAATCAGGTCAAACGGCGCCGCAGTTCGAGGGCACGAGTGAGATACAAGAAATCAAGGTGCTAGAAGACTGGGCTTTCATGTGGACAAAGCTCACGGTCGTAGTCACTCCGCCGGGCGGAGCTCAACCTATGACGCGTGCAGGGCATACGCTCTCTATTCTCAGGAAGCAGGATGGCAGGTGGGTGCTGGCACGCGACGCCAATATGCTGGTTCCTGTATCGAGCAAATGACGCCAACAATCGATTCAAGCCGACGTCCCGCTTCCGTTGCGCGGCGAGTCGCGGCTGAGCTTGGCGTTAAGAACCATCAACAACCCGGAGTCTCTATGGCGAATACAGAGTTCCCAACAGCAATCGCTGCCTTGGACGCACCACCTCGAACCAAGCCGTCAAACTATCCAGAGCCGTTCGCGTCGCGCATGGCTGGCCGAGAAAAGCGCGCGCTTGGTGACATGTTCGGTTTGGCGAACTTTGGTGTGAATCTTACGCGCCTGATTCCGGGTGCATGCTCCGCACTCCGCCACGCCCACTCGAAACAGGATGAATTCGTGTACATCTTGGCGGGACAGCCGGTACTCATCACGGATCAAGGCGAGACGCCGCTTTTTCCAGGAATGTGCGCCGGTTTCAAGGCTGGCACTGGAAACGGACATCAACTCGTAAACCGAGCGAACGAAGACGTCCTTTATCTCGAAGTGGGCGACCGTACTGCTGGCGATTCCGGGGCATACCCCGACGACGACTTACAAGCCGTATTGGGTGATGACGGGAAGTGGCAGTTCTTGCATAAGAATGGAACACCCTATTGAAAAACAATGCACTGTCACAGGCGCTATCCTCTTTGCAACGGACTGGAAAAAGCCGCGCAGGGCGGTGAATGCAAATATTAGGCGGAGGTCCCACCTCGCGTGAAAACACGAAGCACAACACAAGATTGGCCGTTTGCAGACCCGCGGAACGTCGCGGTCTTCACGACAACACAGGTCTTGCGCCTCGGCCAGCCTATTCTCCACGTCTCGCACGACGACGAGGACGGCGCATGGCAGTTTCACACTGGCGCGGCACAGGTTTCGGACGGCGATGCGATGATTGTGGCGTTGAGCACGATCGTTGACCACGACCCGAGCATTTGCGAGTTGGCGGACTTACCCTGTGGTTGGATCGCGGAGCGTGACGGCATCGGCAGTCCTTGGAGGAGAGCACAGCGATGATTGGCGCCGTTGGCCGAACCCGGAATCCAGCGGCAACTAGATGACTTCGCAACTGAGAATCGATTTAACAAGCAACTTAACTAACCAACTGAACGGACCGACAAAATGAGAAAATTAGTTTTATTTATACACACATCACTTGATGGCTTTGTGGCGGGACCGAACGGAGAAATGGACTGGATCAACGTCGACGAAGAAATATTTGATTTTGCGGGGCAACGGACCAACGAAGCTGACACAGCTTTGTACGGACGAGTAACCTATCAAATGATGGAAAGCTATTGGCCGACAGCGGCACAACTACCGACAGCAACTAAACACGATGTTGAGCATTCAAGATGGTATAACAGAGTAACAAAAGTTGTGTTGTCGAAGAGCCATGAACGGGGCAAAGTCTGACCAACACAAAAATTATTGACGGTAATCTAGCTGCCGAAATCGTTAAACTTAAACAAGACGCGGGTAAAGATATATTGATGTTCGGAAGTCCGACCGCTGCGCATTCGCTAATGACAGAAAAGTTAATTGACGATTACTGGTTATTTGTTAATCCAGTTTTACTAGGCCGAGGAATTCCGTTGTTCAAAGGCATTACAGATAAGGTGGCACTAAAACTCGTTGCAAGTAACATGTTTTCATCCGGTGTTGCTTGCCTTCACTACGAGCATAAACGTGACAATTAGATAGAGTGAGGATGTTTAACCCCAGGCAAAACAGCAGCAGCTACCCATTGGACATCATTAGCCAGGATCCACTGCCGATGAAGGCGATAACTATCTCGAATTATATCGCCGTTCACTCGTTGAACTTCATTGGAAATCTTGCGAGGACTGAAGAATGCTGAAGACGTATAGAGGCAGTTGTCATTGCGGCGCCGTCCGTTTCGAGGCTGATATCGATCTGACCGCCGCGACTTATCGGTGTAACTGTTCAATCTGCTCAAGAAACCGTTTTTGGCCTGCAGTCGTGAAACCAGAAGCGTTTCGCCTTATTTCCGGCCAGTCAGAGCTAACCCAATACTTGTTCAACACCAAGCGCAACGAGCACTATTTCTGCAAACACTGCGGCGTGCGCTCTTTTGGCATTGGTAACGCGCCGGACGCTAATCGAGTTTATGGGGTTAACTTGGGGTGCCTGGAAGACGTCACACCCGAAGAGCTTGCCGCCGCGCCAATAATCTACGTCGACGGCAAGCACGACAAGCATTCGACACCAGCCATTACAAGCTATCTGTGAGGCTCAACAATTCGCCGAAGGTGGAAGGCCCTGACGGACCGCCCCTAGCTTAGCATTCGGAGGCGATGACGATGAAACCAAGTCTCCGCAAATTCGCACTCACCGCGCATACCACCTTGTCGGTCGGCTGGCTCGCGCGCGGTCGTCGCCTACTTCGCTCTCGCCATCGTTGGCCTGACCAGCAACGATACTCAGACGGTGCGCTCCGCCTACCTCTCGGGCGAAAATTGGCGCATAGTGAAAGGGATCAACATGAACAACCGTAAATCGTCGCGGCTGTTGTTAGCGTTGGTTTTCGGCCTGGGTATCGTTGAAGGACACGCGTCTAGGAAACCCGTTGGCAAAGCTATCGAGCTAGCGCCTGAGAGCCGGTCCTCAATGAATCGATGCCAAGTCGTCGACTACGGGCAGTTTGATCCGAAGCGTGTCAATGAGTTCCTCCATGTTTACCTGAGGCCAACAGCACCCCAGTACTCGTTTCTGGGTTCGTCTCTGGAACGACGCGCTCAAGAACTCGACAACCGTATTCGCCGCGCCGCGCTTAGCCTGGTCGATAAAATCGAAGTCTTCAGAAGGCTGTCGCCAAGGCAGGATGAGAGCGATGAGCCGAGAGAGTTACGGATGGAACGGCTCATCCTATCGATCGCTCCGAAAGAGCTGGCGTTATTTAAGCTGGCCTTGGAATATGACGGAGACTACAAGGATCTTGAAGAATACATCTTCCACGACATCGACATCAAAGAGTATCGAAATCGCATCATCGAGCATTTCGGCAAGGCGCCACGGCAGATCGGCATCAAGGTTCTCTCCGACGTGGATGATACGATGTACGCCAATCTCGTTGATCCGCGCTATCCAAAGAAAACCTTGTACCCCGGAGTCCTGGAGTTCTACGATTCCTTGAAAGATGAGCCCTTCGCGCTGACAGCGACTCCCGTGACAACTCTGTCAGCCAGACGCAATCCCGTCGCTGGGGTTCTAGAAGAGGCTAGTCTTCGGGCCTTGATAAGTTTACCGGGAGAATTGTGCCCCAGCGCATTGTCGGGAGACGTTGTGAGTTCAACCATAGACACGCATGAGACCGTGCTACGGAACAAACTCGATGATCCCTTGCATGACGATATCCCTCCGGGACAAGAAGATGAGATTGGCGAGGTGAAGTTTAGAAATTTTTTGAAATTTTCAGAGGTCTATCCTGAATATCGCTATGTGTTCGTCGGCGACTCTGGCCAAGCCGACGCGCTGACGGCGCAACGGATGGTCGCCAAGGGGTTGACGGGCGGGACAACCAGGGTTGTAACCACTTTTATTCATTACCTCACAAAGGTGAGCTCTTCATTTAAAAAGCTTCCCTCGGAACTTGTAGTCAAGAAGACCTCCGCCAGCGGGCGGGGAGTCATCGTTTTTCGAAACTACATCGATGCCGCTGTGATCGCCCTTATGCATTCAAAGACTCTTGAGAATCTGATCACGCCAGACGATTTAGGCAAAATCACCAAAGCCGCGCTCACGCAGTTCAACGCGATCACGTTCCCGGTTCACGATGCCGCTGCGGTAAGACTTCGGAGAGAGTACCGGCAGGACGCCGAAGACGCATACAAGCTCTTGACGACAGGATCTTCGAAACCCTCTTCTGACGTCATCGAGATCCGCCGCATATTGGATCGACGGTTTTAGATGTTTACTTCCAACGATTGTGCCCAAGGCATTGATGGGCGAATTTGGCGGCAAGAACAAATAAAAGGACGTCAACTCTATGAGTCTCGACCGGACGAAGCTGCGTCAGTGCCCGAAGGACGCCAATAATCTATTTCTCGCGAGATTCCGTTCGAGTAAGTCCGACTGCCAACGGTTGGCCTTGGAAGCCGCCGACTTCCGCCGCTTGCTCCACGCTCACTCGGGGATTAAAAAAGAAATCAAGCAGGTCGCGCAACAACGAACGCCGCCAGGTCAAGGATAAAGTGGCCAAGCCAAAACAATCTCTCAAACTCTCGTTTAAAGATGTCGACCGCGACATCGAGAAATATCTCGAACGACACGGCAAGCCTGATATTCTCGACCTCGGTGATGCAGGCCGCTTTTCCGTGGTTCGCGGCTACGATAACGCGCAGCAGACCGTCTTCGACGCCTATCTCGAGCAGAAAAAGTACCGCCAGCTGGTTGACTATCTTTGCGGCTTTAACTGGGAGGTCGGCAGCGACAATCCCATGCTCAAGCGGCTCACTGAAACGCTGCGGCGGGAAAAAAAGCGTGCACAGCTAATCCGACTTTGGCGCGGTGTCATCGCCAAACAAAAAAATAACTTTTGGATTTTAGCCGGCGCTCGCGGTAAAGCTCCTGGGTTGAAGCCAGCAAGCATCGCCCGAGCGAAGGCCAATGCTTTAGCCAGCATGAGAACGCTGCACGATCTCTTGGCGGAGCTGGGCGACGCGCCGGGCAGCAGCAAGCTCAACGAGGAGATCGCGCTGCTCGAACGCGAACAGCACAGACAGATCGCAACTCCTGCCGATCGAAGAAAAATGGATGATGAGTTATTTTGGTCGATCATTGAAGCCGGCCGCCAAACTAATCGGTCCACGGCTGAGCACGTCGAAGCGCTAACCGAGCAATTGCAGGCCTTCAAAGCCGAAGAAATCAGACGGTTTCAAAAAATTCTGCTCGACAAATTCGCGCTCGCCTATCGTTGGGATCTATGGGCTTTGGCTTATGTCGCCCAAGGCGGGTGCTCGGATGACGCCTTCGAAGAGTTTTGCGCCTGGTTGATTTTGCAGGGACGCCGGCTGTTCGAATCGGCGCTCAAAGATATGCACAAGATTCTGCGCAAGGTGCCGCGCGGTTTGAGCACCCATGCGGCTGAGTTGCTTTTTGCCGCGCCAACCGCTTACGAAGCGAGATCTGGCAAAGCCATGGCGCCGATTACCGCTAAGAGTAAAAAGCTCGCCGGCACGCCGTGGCAGGAAAACGATCTGCCGCGAATCTATCCCGATATCGTCAAGCATTACGAAATCTAACGGTCGTTGCCGGCCAGTCAAATTGACTTTGCCGCTGTAGTCTTGGCTGTCTACTCTATTCCAGGTTCGCGTCTCACTCCGGCCCACGCAGTTATTCCGACTGTGCAATCCGGTCGCAACTTTACGTCGTTATGCCAACGCGCCGCACGATTTCACTTATGGGTGGATCGGATAATTTGCTATAATCAGCAACGCGCCGCGGAAATCGAGCTCGGCGCCGCGAGGAAAGTAATCCATGAACATTTCTCAAAAGGTGATGGCCGCGACGCTGCGGCGGGCGAAGGAACTTCCCAAAGCGGCGCTAACCCGGCGCACACTCGATTACGCGCGCTATCGCGAGCAACCTACCGAACCGGCGCTGCTGGCGCGGCGGGCGAGCTTTCTTAGCGTCGGCGGCGCAAAACCGACGGCCACCGAACTCGAACGGCTGATGGGCAACGACGATCTGGTCGACGAGTTTTATTTAGAGCGCGCGCTACTGGCTGCGCAACCGGTTTGCCGCATCAGTATTCGTTCGTCGTCGGGCCACGAGCGCGGCACTGCGACCGGATTCATGATTTCACCGCGCTTGCTGCTCACCAACGAGCATGTCTTCGGCTCGCCGGAGGAAGCCGAACCCTCCATCGCCGAGTTCAACTACCGTTACGATATCGCCGGCCGGCCCGAGCCGTCGTATCGTTTCCGCCTGCGCCCGAGCGAATATTTTTTCAATGACGAGTCCTTGGACTTCGCTATTGTCGCGGTCGAGCCTCGGGCGACCGACCACGACGTCGAGCTAAAGAGCTTTGGCTACCATCGCGTGATCGTTGCAAGCGGCAAAAGCCTGGTTAAGGAATGGATGACGATCATTCAACATCCGATCGGCGCGCGCCGCCAATTCGCGATCCGGGAAAATCAGTGCATCGAGGACCGCGACCCCGACGTGATTTGGTACATGAGTGACACGGCGCAAGGTTCGAGCGGCGCGCCGGTGCTGAACGATAGTTTTCAGGTCGTCGCGCTGCATCACGCTGGCGTGGCGCGCCGCGACGGGCGCAGCCAATACCTGCTTAAGAACGGTAAAACGGTGAGCTCGCTGCGCGATGTCGATGACTCCGAGGTCGACTGGATCGCCAATGCCGGGGTGCGGATCAGCCGTATCGCTGCCTGTATATTGCAAAAAGCTGGCGAAAATAATGGCTATCTCGCCGAGTTCAAAGCGGCGATGCAGGGCGGCGACGTTCTTACCAATGCTTTCGAAAAAGTTCCATCACGGGAGGTGATCACGATGGCAGACAGCCTAAGCCATTCCGGCAATCGAATTGTTTTGGGCACCTTAGTGCTTGAGCTTGATAGCGCTGTGCGTAGCGGCCGATTAGGCTGGCCACTTGGCGCGGGCGATAGCCGTTTGATTGCCGATCAAACCAGCGGTGAAGCCGAAGCGCTCAAAGAACCGATCATCGACACCGACTACAGCTCGCGCACCGGCTTCGATGGCAAGTTTCTCGGCATTTCCACGCCGTTGCCGAAAGTTCTTAACAGCAAGCTGATTGCGCCGATGAAAGATGGCCGCAAAATCATTCCCTACGAACACTTCAGTGTGGTGCTCCACAAGGAACGCCGACTGGCAATCTTCACCGCGGCAAATGTCGATGGCAGCCCGAAAGCGAGGCGGCCGGAGGCAGGTAAGATTTATAACCGGGACGCGCTGACCGGTCTAAAGGCAAATGACCTAGAGAAGTGGGTGCTCGATCCGCGTGTGGATGCGCAGTTCCAAATCCCCGACCGCTTCTATACCAAGGATAACGGCGCTTTCGACAAAGGCCATATCGCGCGCCGCGAGGACGTCTGCTTCGGCATGACCTACGCGCAGGTGCAGCGTGCCAACGGCGATACCTATCACGTGACCAACTGCTCGCCCCAACGCGGCAACTTCAATCAGTCGGGCAAGGGCGGCATTTGGGGCAAGCTGGAAAATTTTATCGGTGCCCAGACCGACGACGAGCGCCTGTGCCTTTTCGCCGGTCCGGTGTTGGCTGCCGATGACAAGATTTTTCCCGGCACTGAAAGGGTTATGCTGCCGACCCGTTTCTGGAAAGTCGTGTGCGCCGTGAAGAACAAAAAGCTTCAGGTGTTTGCTTTCGTGTTGGAACAAAACGTCAAAGACTTGCCTTTGGAGTTTCAAGTCGACGCCGAGTGGAAGGCTAAACAAGTGTCGCTTAAGAATCTCGAAGCGATCATCAAGCTGGTGCGCTTTCCACTGGTCTATCATAAGGCTGATCAAATGTAGGCGTCGCCCGCGGCCGGTAGGCTCGCCTAAGTCGCATGAATGCCGGCAGCGGCGACGACCAAACAAAAAAGTCCCGAATCAAAAGAGGGATTAGCATGGCACTGGTGGTTCACGAGCCAAGAGAAGCGCCAACGCCCAACTCGCCCGATCAATCGCCCATTACTTTACGGCGCCGTCAGCAGTTCGTTCGCCTAGGACGCCATTTTGTTAGCCCTGGCTATTGCGATTCCGACCTCATGCTCCGCATGTTATAATCCAGTCGTGCGACGGCTGTGGGAGATTTTCTCGATCGAAACAGGGAGTATATGGCCTACCGTCCATTAGAAAACTTGAATATCGCGGCGCTGGATGTGATGCCGTCGCCGGAAGAAATTCACACGCGTGTGCCGATTTCAAATCAAGCGGCGGAAACCGTCTTCGAAGGCCGCGCCACTATCCAACGGATTCTCGACCGCCTGGACCCGCGCGTCTTCCTCGTCGTTGGTCCCTGCTCGATCCACGATTCGATTGCCGGGTACGATTATGCCCAGCGGCTGACCCGGCTCGCCGAAGAAGTGCGCGACACTCTATATTTAGTCATGCGGGTCTATTTCGAGAAGCCGCGCACCTCGGTCGGGTGGAAGGGCTTCATCAACGATCCGCGCATGGATGATTCTTTCCACATTGAGGAGGGCATTGAGAAGGCGCGCCGGTTTTTGCTGAGCGTGACCGAGATCGGTCTGCCGACGGCAACCGAAGCGCTCGACCCGATCACGCCGCAATATTTGGGCGACCTGATATCTTGGACGGCGATCGGCGCGCGCACTTCGGAGTCGCAGACGCACCGCGAGATGGCGTCCGGACTATCGACGCCGGTGGGATTTAAAAACGGCACCGATGGCAACATCGACGCGGCGATCAACGGTATCAAATCCGCCGCGCATTCCCATAGTTTTCTCGGTATCAGCGCTCAAGGGCGCTCGTCGATCGTGCGCACCCGTGGCAATCGTTATGGCCATCTCGTGCTGCGTGGCGGCGATGGCCATCCCAACTATGACACGGTGAGCATCGCGTTGGCCGAGAAAGCGCTGACCAACGCCAAGTTCGCACCGAACATTGTCGTCGACTGTTCACACGCCAACTCGGCAAAAGATCCTTACGTGCAACCTTTGGTGCTGGCGGACTGCGTGCACCAAATCCGCGACGGCAATACGTCCATCGTCGGCTTGATGATCGAAAGTAATATCGAAGGCGGCAACCAGCCGATCCCCGACGACTTAGCAAAACTCAAATACGGCTGCTCGATCACCGACCCGTGCATCGATTGGTCGACTACGAAAACGGCCATACTGAAGGCACGGGAAATGCTGAAGGAGATTTTGCCGCGGCGCGGCAATTAGCGAGTTGTTCGGTCGCGCGATCTTTCAATTCGAAGTTGACCGCCGCCGGCAGCGAGAGCCGTTAACGCGGGTCACTCATGATCGCTCCGAAGTGCAAGAATGCCCTCGCTGAGTGAGTCCGATATCGGGTAATTAACGCCTAGGGTGCTGTCTGTGGGACCTAAGAAAGTTTTTTTGAGTTACAGTTTCAATGATTGTCTGTAGTGGGTCGTGATTGGGATCGATGAAACGTATTTTCATTAGTTATCGCAACTCCGACGGCCGCAAGGATGCCAATCGGCTTGCCGTCGATTTGAACCGTGTGTTCGGCGACAATCAGGTATTTTTGGACAAACAGGACTTGAAGGGTGGATCGTCCTGGCACGACGAGATAGTGGCTGCCCTGGGCAGTAAGCCCGTCGTGCTGGCACTCATCACTCCAGATTATTTCGGCGCGCTCGTGGGTGCGGACCGGCGCATTGAACGCCTTGATGACCCCGTGCGGGACGAATTATTAACTGCACTCGAATCCGGCGCTCAAATCATTCCTCTATTGGTCGAGAGCGTGAATATGCCAGCAGCGGAATCATTGCCAGAGGGCTTGCGGCCACTGACGTCACGTCATGCCCTCAAACTGCGTAGTGAAGACTGGAGTTACGATCTGCCGCGTTTGGTCGATGATTTGATTCGCTTTGGCTTCAAAGTCCGAGACCCCGACTGGCGTTCGACGTTTGGCGCACCACCGCAGGTTCGCGTTAGGCGCTGGCTGTCGGTAGCGGTGGCAGCGTTCCTGGTGCTTTTGGGATTAGAGTTGATCGCCATAAATGACGGTACTTTTTCTAGCGACGACTATATTGGGGCCACCGTGGTCGGACTTATGCCACTGGGGATATGCTGGTATGCATGGCGCATGCTCAAAAGCGCTACGCGCAGCGTTAGGGTATCTGCGTTGGTTTTGATGTTGCTTTGCAGTTGGCAGGTGTTGCACTTCTTGGCGCGCGGAGTGGAACTTAACTCGGCAACCTCGTTAACGACAGCCGCAGCGCCCGCCAGCATCGATTTGAATGGCGTGTGGAATGTCGAGGTCGTTGGACAAGGTCCGTGGTTACCTTTCACCATTACGCAAGCCGGCATCAATGTAAAAGCCACGACCGAGCGTTTTCAAGCCGCGGATCATCCGAGTATTAAAGCGATGAATAAGATCGCAGCGGCGACTAAAGGGCCAATCGTGACGATCAGCCGGTTGAAGGGAACAGGTGCGCTAAACGGACGTGAGCTAAATCTACTCATGAATTTGGTCACCGGACCGGACGAAATAGCTATTGGTACGGCCACGTTGACAGCGACTATTGATGAAAGTAGCCGGACAATGACCGGTGTTTACAACATGATTGGCGATCACCAGGCACTGTCGATAAAACTGACGCGCCGTTAGGCATCTATTAGTGCCTGACGCTTGTGGAGTTTTACATGGCGATACTCGCTGCCGATATCGTAAAGTATCTTTTCAATATTTGCCTGCAGGTAATGATAGGCGCGCTATTCGTCGCGATAACTCATGCCAATCCTTACCTCGCCAAGCCGGGCGAGCCGGCGGTGCGAGTGCGCATTGGCACCTGCGCGGTGACCGGCGGCTTTATTCATTTATACGCCGCCCTCGATAACAAACTGTTCGACAAATACGGCGTCCATGCCGAGCATGTCGTGGTGCGCGGCGGCGCGGTCGCGGCCGCAGCGTTGGCCGCCGATGAAATTAGTTTTCTCTACTGCAATGCCGACGCGAACATCGTGCGCATCGCCACCGGCATGGACGGCAAGCTGATCGCTTCGCCGCTGGTCGGACTGCCCTATGTTGTGTTGGCGCGCAAGGACATCAAACGTCCGGCGGATCTGAAAGGGAAAAGCATCGGTGTGACCCGGCCCGGCGACTTTCCCTATAAGCTCGCCAAGGCGTTTCTCAAAAAACACAATCTCAGCGAAAAGGAAGTGACTCTCGCCACGGTGGGTGGCACGCCGACGGAGCGCTACACTGCGCTGGTGCAGGATGTCTTTCAAGCCACGTTGATTCAACCGCCCCTCGACGCGCGCGGCAAGAAAGACGGCTTCAACGTCATTTACAGCCTCAATGATCTTGGCTTTCCGTTTATTTACAGTTCGCTGTTCACCAACGCCAAGACCTTCAAAGAAAAGCCGGCGCTGATCCAAAAAGTGGTGGCGGCGCTGGCCGAGTCGATTTACCTGGTCGAGAAAAATCCCGAACTGGGCATGGCTTCGGTGGGGAAAACGCTACGAATCAATGAGGCCGATACACTGCAGTCCGCGTACGATGCCTATGCCAAGCGCTTGATCAACCGGCGCATGATCGTACCGGCAAAGATGGTCGCCGAGACGATTGACCTCGCGCGCGAAGACGGCACGGCGATCCGGCGTAAGCCGGCTGAAGTGTTCGACAACACGTTCGTCGAGCATTTGGAAAAGAGCGGCTTTATGAAAGAGCTGTGGGCTGGCGCTCTGCCCGAGGACAAGAAGCGCTGATGTGCCCGTTCGATGATGCCACGATCAGCCAACCGTTTAGCCAAAACCCTTTACGACTCTCGTGGGCTTTAAAATTCTCGATGAATCGCTCTCGGCGTATTTTGCTTCTTAGCGTGTCCGCCGGAGCCGGTCACACGCGGGCGGCGGAGGCTTTGCGCGCCGTGGCGTCGATCAGCTTTGCCGATGTTGCGGTCGAGCATCTCGATGTGATGACTTTAGTGCCATCGAGCTTTCGCGCGCTCTATGCCGACTATTACCTCAAGATCGTCGAACGCCATCCGGCGGTGTGGGCTTATCTTTATCATGCCTCGGATAAAATGCCGCGTGACGCGCTGTTCGCCAAGATGCGCCGGGCGATTGAGCGGCTGAACACGCGCCCATTACGCGACGCCGCGCGAAACTTCGCGCCGGAGCACATTATCTGCACCCACTTTTTACCCGCGGAGTTACTCGCGCACGATATCCGCAGAGGCCGCGCCGTGCCGCCGGTCTGGGTGCAGGTCACCGACTTCGATCTGCATCGGCTGTGGATTCAAGCGGGCATGCGCGGCTACTTCGCGGCGAGCGACGAGATCGCGTTTCGCATGCGCGCGCACGGTATTGCCAAAGAAAACGTCGTCGTGACCGGCATCCCGATCATGCCGGTGTTTAGCCAAAAGCTCGATCGCCGGAAATGCGCGAATGAGCTCGGTATCGCGCCGGGCAAAACGACATTGCTGTTGATGACCGGCGGGGCGGGAATCGGCGGCAGCGAATCGTTGATTGAGAAATTGCTCGGACTGGCGCAGGACTTTCAGATTGTCGCCCTTGCTGGGCGCAACAACAAGTTGTTGGCGAGTTATCGGGCGATCGCAAGGGATTATCCGGAGCGGCTGTTGCCGTTGGGTTTCACCACGACCATCGAGCGGGTGATGGCGTGCGCCGATCTTGCCGTTACCAAACCCGGTGGCTTGACCGTTTCGGAATGTCTCGCCGTCGGGCTGCCGATGGTATTGATCGCACCCATTCCCGGACAAGAGGAACGCAACGCCGACTACTTGATGGAACACGGTGTCGCGCTCAAAGCCCATGACGCCGTCGCGCTGGAGTATAAGCTGGGTCAATTGTTGGCTCACCCGGAGCGCCTCGCGCGCATGCGCGCTAACATGCACGCCCTCGGTCATCCCGAGGCAGCGCGCGCCGTGTTGCATCATGTGCTCCACGATCGCCGATGAAGTTCCCGCGTTGGTCACGTCCCTGGCTCTTGCTTGGATGGATTTTTCTGTCGGCGTTCTTTTTTGCCCAAGTGGAAATTCAGATCGAAGGTCCGGCCGGTTGGGCGGTGAATTTACCGACCTGGCGGATCGAGAATCATTGGCTGCTCGATACTTTTTGGAGTGGCCGAGCGATGACCGGCTATCACGCCTGGGTCTTTCCATTCATGGCTCTGGTGTTTCACACCCCAATATTCCTGCGCGGCCGTTGGTCGTGGCGCATGGAGGCGCGCATCATCGGCACGATCATGCTCTTCTGGGTGATCGAAGACGCGCTCTGGTTCACTCTCAATCCCGCGTTCGGATGGCGCAAGTTTGGCGCCGCTCATATTCCCTGGCACAAACACTGGTGGGGCGCGCTGCCGGCCGATTATTGGCTATCGAGTGTGATCGGAATCTTGCTGTTGCTTGGGTCTTATCGGGTAAGAAGGTAGCGAGCCGATGAAAATCTTTCTCAGTTACGCCTCCCAAGACCGCGAGCCGGCACAAGCTATCTATCTGGCGCTGCGCGACCAGGGACATAAAGTATTTTTTGACCGCACCGACTTACCAGCGGGCGAGGAGTTTCACAATCGCATTCGCGCGGCGATTGAGGACTCGCAGCTTTTTCTGTTTTTAATAAGCCCCAACGCCATCGATGCCGGCAGTTACACACTGACCGAACTCGACATCGCCGAGAAAGCCAGCGTCAGGCGGTTGCCGGTGGCGCTCGGCAAGTTGGATGTCGGCCAACTGCCCGCCGCGCTAAAGGCTGTGACATTTCTCGAATCGGACGGCAACCTGCCTGCCGCGGTGGCAGCCGAAGTGCATCGCATCGCCGCTGTGCGGCGGCGCAGAAGGCTCAAGTATGTTTGCGCTGCGGCCGCTATTCTGGCGATCTGCGGAGCGCTTTTCTACGCGATCAACGGCCAGTCGAAAAATGCAGTCGTCGGTACAGACGGCGCGCCGGCGGTCCTGATTCCCAGCGGCGTATTTATTATGGGAGATGGCGAAGAGTCGCCGCGCCGGGAAATTTTCGTCGACGCATTTTACTTGGACAAATACGAAGTCACCGTGGCGCGCTACGCCGCTTTCTCCAAGGCCAGCGGCAATGTCAAACTCCCGCAAGAGTGGGATACGGTCGATCTCACAATCGCTGCCGAGCTACCGGTTGTCGGTGTCGACTGGCAGGACGCGCAAAGCTATTGCCAGTGGAGCGGCCGGCGTTTGCCCACCGAGGCTGAATGGGAAAAGGCCGCGCGCGGCAACGACGAACGAAAGTTTCCATGGGGCAATGACCCACCGAGCGATGAGCGCGCGAGATTTCTCAAGGCTTATGAAAACCCCGTTTACAAAGACGGCGTTGCGCCGGTGGGTAGTCATCCTAAAGGAACCAGTCCCTTTGGCATCGACGATCTTTCGGGCAACGTGTGGGAGTGGGTGGCCGACTGGTTCGGCGAAAGTTTTCCCCGCGCTGATGTTCGTAATCCTAAAGGACCCAATAGCGGCAGCGCAAGAGTGCTGCGCGGCGGCGGTTGGTACGATCCGCCGGAGCGCGTAACGGCAACTAAGCGCATGCACGCGCCGCCGCAACACCGTGACGATAGCATTGGTTTTCGCTGCGCCAGGGATGCGAAATAAAGTCCGTTATGACAACGTAGCCATGCCGATATTCGAACTCCATCCTCAGCTGCTCGCCGACTGCCATCGGCTTGGCCGATTCGATTGCTGTCACGTCTTGCTCAATAAGAATGCTCTGCTGCCCTGGTTTATTTTAGTTCCGGAGACCAATCTAATGGACTTATTTGATTTGCCGCAGCCGCAGAGAAGCGAAGCGACTCATGAAGCGGGGATCATTTCGCAATTCATCAAACACCATCTTGGTTATCCCAAAGTTAACTTTGCCGCCATCGGTAACGTCGTGCCGCAGTTGCACTTGCATGTCGTCGGCAGAAGGCCAAACGATCCCTGCTGGCCGGCGCCAGTGTGGGGCAATCTACCCGATGGACCGGAATACACCGCCGCGCGGTTGGCTGAGATGACCGACTTGCTCGTACGGCATCATGCGCTGCGCATGCTTTAAATTACTTTTAGTGCCCGAGCAGCGCCGACGTGACGTAGGCTTCAACCAGCGCGGCGACCATTAGCAGTGGCACAATTAGAATAACGAAGAATTTCAGCGCTTGGCCAAACTCTGCGCCGATACTAATCTCGGATTTCGCGGTCAATCTGTGCGTGAACATTGCGCCCAACATGAGACCGATGGCGGTACCGAGGAACACGGCGGGAAGTTCCAAAATGCCATGCGGCACGACGCTCAGCAAAGACAACCCGATGCCGCGTGATTCGGTCGAGAGGGTTAGCACGACCGCCAGAGCGGCGCCGTTGACGATGAGAAAGAAAGCTGGAACGATGCCGAAGAATATACCGAGCAAGATCACCACCAATGTTTTGACGCTGTTGTTCAAAAAGATCGCCGCGGCAAGTTTTAACTTGGACAAACCGCGAAACTGTTTTATGAAGGCGTGGAGTGATTCTTCCAAGCTATCGGTCATGTGCGGAAATTGGTTTATGAGTATCAAGCCGATCGCTGCGCCGACGCTGAACAGAACAATACTAGTGGTCAAATAAGGGCGTAGGCGATACAAATACGCGCGCAGTTGTTGATAGACAACGATCACGGATGTTTTGCTTCTTTCATCGCCATCGTAGCAAAACGGCGCCGTTACGCCTATCTTCATCACAAGAAAGTTCGTCGTGTCGTCATGGTCTTGCTCCTAATTTGCTAAGGTGTGGGATGCGGCTGCGCGGTAACGTGGACGTCGCTATAACTACGGAGTTCGCATGAAGATCAAAGGTATTCGCTCGCAAATCGTTCGCTTGCCGGTGGACGAGCCGCTCGCCGATGGGCCGCCTTCGGGGCGGGCGCATAACATGTTCGTCACAGTTCGGATCGACACCGAAGACGGTATCGAGGGCATCGGCGCGGCATTCTTCGGCGGCGCCCTGAGCGGCACGCTCAAACATGCGATCGATGAACTGGGCGCAATGATCGTTGGCGATGATCCGCTGCGCATCGAAGCGTTGACACAAAAATTACGTAACGCCGGCGCCAGCGCGGGCCCGGGCGGCATTCTCACTCTGGCGATTGCCGGCATCGACATGGCGCTGTGGGACATCAAAGGCAAGTTTCTCGGCCAATCGCTCTCGGCGATGCTCGGCGGACTGCGCGAACGGGTGCCGACCTACGCCAGCGGCGCGCTGGTGCGCAGTTACTCGCTGGATCACTTGCTCAAGTCTTGCCGGACGCTGGTCGAGCGCGGTTTCAAACAGATGAAGACCCAGATGGCCTTGCCCGGCGACATCACGCCGGCGCAGGAAGCCGAACGCGCGCGCCTGACGCGCGAAGCGGTCGGGCCCGATGTCGATCTCATGTGCGATATCAATCAACGCTGGTCGGTGAATCAGGCCATCGATATCGGTAAGCGGGTGGAAGACGTGCATTTTTTTTGGCTCGAAGACGTCACCGTGCATGACGATTATGCCGGTTTAGCGCGGGTCGCCGACGCGCTGGCAACGCCCTTGGCGAGCGGCGAGTGTTTGTACGGCATCACGCCATTTCGCCATACGATCGAAGCGCACTCGGCCGATATCATCATGATCGATCTGATCCGCGTCGGTGGTATTTCCAACTGGATGAAAGTCGCGGCGCTGGCGGAAGCGTTCAATCTTCCCGTGGTGAGTCATCTGCTGCCGGAGATTCACGTCCATTTGATTTCGGCGATTCCCAACGGACTGACGGTCGAATACATGCCGTGGTCGTTCCGGCTTTTCGAAGAAGTGCCAGTGCCGATGAACGGCGAATTGGTCGTGCCGACAAAGCCCGGACTGGGGTTGGAATTTAGTCGGGAATTGACTCGGTATGTCGTGGGTTAAATAGTCTTACTCGAGGTTAGCGTGAAATTTGGTTTTGCTCGCGTAGGAAAATCCCCCTTGGTCCCCCTTTTTCAAAGGGGGAAATTGCAGGGCGAAAAACCGTTTCCTTGTGTGAAAAAGAGTCGTCAGGAAAGATTTTGCACAGGAGCGATACTGTGTCTTTCCTTGGCTGTCAGTTTGTTAGTTAGTTTCGCGAGTGGTCACGCTTCAGCAGCCGATCTAACCAAGATCTACGTCGGTTACGGCGGTATCGCCGGATATCAGATGCCGCTCTGGGTGAACAAGGAAGCCGAGATCGGCAAAAAATACGGTGTCGACATCGAGCCGCTATTGATCAGCGGCGGCGCGCTCGGCATGCAGGCGTTGCTCGCCAATAGCATCCAGATGAGTCAGAACTCCGCGTCAGCGGCCGTCGGCGCGGCGTTGCGCGGCGCGCCCATCGCGCTCGTCGCCACTTCGGAAAATCGCATGTCGGCTGAGATCGTCGCGCGGCCGGAAATCAAAACGCCGCAGCAATTGATCGGCAAGAAGATCGGCATTCTGCGCTTTGGCGGCTCCAATGACACCGGTATCCAATGGGCGTTGCGCGCCTGGAAAATCGATCCGCGCCAGGTGACGGTTCTACAGTCGGGCGCTACCAATGCGCGGCTGTTGGCGCTGACCTTGGGACAGATCGATGCGACGATCCTTTCCTACCCGGAGATTCATATCGCGCGCAAGCGCGGCATGAACGTGTTGGCCGATATCGGCGACTTCAGCGCTTATCCGAATACGTCACTGATGCTGACCCGCTCCTTTATCGAAAAGCAGCGGCCGCTGGCGAAAAACCTGCTCCGATCGCAGATCGAAGCGATCCACTACATGCGCACCAACCACGACGGCAGCATCAAGATTCTCAAGAAGTTTCTCCGCGTCGACGATCTGGAAGCGATCGAAGCGACCTACGAGTTTTTCGCCCGCCGCACCGACGCCGTGCCGCGCACCAATCTCGAAGGATTAAAAAATATCCTGCGGGAAATGGCCGCGCCGCAGCGCAATCCCGCGGAGTTCGTCGATATGAGCCTACTCGACGAGATCGAAAAAGAAGGCTTTATGCAGCGCTTTCGCTAATAAGCGGTCATGAAGGATACCTTGAGATTACCTAAGGCAAAACTTCAAGCGGCTTTCGTCGGTCATGTGGCATCGATCTGGCTCAAGCGCGCTCATCGCGGGCCGATGGATGCGGTCTCATCGGTGCAATTGGTTACCAATCAAGGTTTGCTTGGCAGCGCCGACCGCGGCGGTTCGCGGCAAGTGACTTTGCTGGAAAAAGAAGTGTGGGATGAGCTGATGAAGCAATTCGGCGCCTCCGTTGCGCCGAGCGCGCGGCGGGCGAATTTATTGGTGAGTGGAATCGTCCTCGCCAATACCCGCGGTAAGATTCTTCGCAGCGGCACCGCGCGGTTGCTCATTGGCGGCGAGACCAAGCCGTGCGAGCGTATGGATGAAGTGATGCCCGGCTTGCAAGCGGCGATGTATGCCAACTGGCGCGGTGGCGCCTACGCGCGGGTGCTTGCCGATGGCGTGATTCGCACTGGCGATATTGTCGAGTGGGAAGATGAGAGTGCGCTAAAGTTGTTCGGTTAAAGGAGGTCTTTTTCATGGCAGTAAAACCGATTCCTGATGGCTATCACACCGCGACGCCGTATTTGATTATTAAAAACGCCGGCGCTGCTCTGGATTTCTACCGGCGCGCTTTCGGCGCCGTCGAGTTGATGCGTTTGGTTGCGCCGACGGGCGAGGTCGGCCACGCGGAAATTAGAATCGGTAATTCGGTAATCATGCTCGCCGACGAGATGCCCAATATGGGATTTCGCAGTCCTTCAGCGCTCGGCGGCTCGCCGGTAAGTATTCTTCTCTACCTGGAGAATGTTGACGAGCGCTTTAAGCAAGCCGTCGATGCGGGAGCCAAAGTCGTGCGCCCGTTGCAGGACCAGTTCTATGGCGATCGCTCCGGCACGTTGGAAGATCCCTTCGGCCATGTTTGGACGGTGGCAACCCACATCGAAGATGTGTCGCCGGAAGAGATCAACCGGCGCGCCGAGGCTTTCATGAAGCAGCAGCCGCCGTCGTGAAAAACCAGCCGCTCAAAGTTTAGGATGAGAATCAAATCCGGCATCAAGCTTTTGGCAGAGATCGAAGGCGAAGGAGAGCCAGCCAGGAAAGGCGACACCGTCGTTTATAATTGGCGGCTTTATCGCAACCAGGGCGAGGAGATTACGCTCAACGAACAGCAAGCGAAAAACTTACCAGTAGAAATGATCCGAGTCGTCGATGGCTATTGTTTCATCGACCACAGAACGATTTTGGGTAGCCGGCAAACCATGGCCGGTGTGGAATATTCTCTCTATGGCATGAAGCCCGGCGGCTATCGGAAAATTCGCATTAGCCCACATCTCGCTTACCGCGATAAAGGATTGGGTGACTTGATACCTGCCAATGCGGTTTTGATCGTCGAGTTGTGGCTACGGGAAGCTTGCTCGGGTTGATCTCAGCCGTTGACCGAACGGATATAAAGTAGGTCTTACCCTTCATGCGATCCGGTCGAATGTAGTAAAATCAGTTATCTATTGTTAGCCGTGTGGAATAGCCGATGGCGGACGTATTTATCAGCTACGCATCTGAGGATCGTGACCGCGCCCGATCGGTCGCCGACGCGCTCAGCGCGCGCGGCTGGTCGGTGTGGTGGGACCGGCAAATCCCGCTTGGCAAGTCCTTCGATGAAGTCATCGAACAACAGATCGCCGCCGCCAAGTGCGTGATCGTTCTCTGGTCAGCCGTTGCGGTGGCTAAAGAATGGGTGCGCAATGAAACCGCCGAGGGCAAGCGACGGGGGATTTTGCTGCCGGTATTTCTCGAGCACGTCGACGCGCCGCTGCAGTTCCGCTCGCTCAATGGCGCCGATCTGTCTGACTGGCAAGGAGACTTAACCCATCCAGAATTCCAGCGGCTGTCAGCGCGAGTGGCTGAACTCATCGGCAACCCCATGGCGCCGGCCACTGAAACCTTGCGACCCTCGGCCGATTATCAGTCCACGCCGCCACGCAAAAATATTATCAACAGGTTGCGTTCCCCAGCAACTCTGGCTGGCGCGGCTATGGTCGTGATCGGACTCGGCGTCGGCGGCATATTTTTTCAAGAACGGATCGGTTCACGATGATCGACCCGATAGTCCACCACTTGAAGTGACCAATACCGCGAAAGAGGCCGCCCCAGCTTCGCCGGGCAATTCAGATCTCGAAAAGGCTATCAAAGATATGGCCGGCGCGTTTAGCGGCGCCATGCCTGCGACAACCCTCGCAAAAGGTTTCCATGTCCCGGATCTGGGTGTGCGTGTGGCTTATATTAGTCCTGAACAGAGTGCAGCGACCTTAGGTTCGATGCCGTCCGGAGCCGTCGTCATGGAAGTCGAAAGCGGGCGGCCGGTGGCGAAGGCGGGAGTTCATGTCGGTGATGTAATCTGACGATCGCCGGCAAAAAAGTCGCCAGCGAAAACGATCTTCGCCAGGCTATTTTTAGGATCGGACCGGGAAAGACAGAATACTCCTATCGCCGCGGTAGTGAATCTAAGACGGTCTCGATCGATTGCCCTCGTTGTATAGCGGAGTAGGCTCGGCGGGTCTCAAAATTGAATGTTCGACTGGTGTTTCGATGAAAAGCGGTAAACAAAGACGCGTTGAGATTCAAGACCAAACGAAAGCACAAAGTGGCCAAGATCCAGTTGCACAATAATCAGCAGGAGCGGCAACTTCGTCCGGTGTTCGGTCCGGCGGTGAACGAAGCCCTGTTGGCGCCGAACAACAGTTACGGCGCGCCCGACTTTGTTTATCGCGGTTACTATGTCGATAGGCCGTTTCGCTGTGTCGATTGCGGTAAAGAAGAAGTCTGGACCGGCACGCAACAGAAGTGGTGGTACGAAGTGGCGAAGGGGTTTGTTTACACCACGGCGGTTCGCTGCCGGTTATGCCGGCGCACAAAGCGAGCACAGAGTGATGAGTCTCGGCGCGTGCATCTGGAAGGGCTAGAGCGAAAAGCGCGGCGGAAACGGGAAGGATCGATAAAATGACAGTTGCATCCACGCAGCTATGGTTTTACTGGGCGCTGCTATCGGCGGTGTTCGCGTCGTTGACGGCGATCTTCGCCAAGATAGGGCTCGAAGGCGTCGATTCCGACTTTGCCACGCTGATTCGTACGGTTGTGATTCTGTGCGCCATCGCATGGTTCGTCCACTACACCGGCAAGTGGCGCGCTCTTTCGTCGCTCAGTTCGAAGAACTGGAGTTTTATCACCTTGTCCGGCTTGGCTACCGGCGCGTCGTGGGTTTGCTATTTTCGCGCCTTGCAGATGGGCGAGGCGGCGAAGGTCGCACCCGTGGATAAGTTGAGCGTGGTGTTGGTTGCAATATTTGCGGTCATTTTTCTCGGCGAACGGCCGGCGCTGAAAGATTGGCTCGGCATATTTCTAGTCGGAACCGGTGTCGTGGTATTAGCGTTCAAACGCTAACCCGATTCAATGCCGGTTTGAATATGGCGAAGCGAAAAACTAAGGAGGATAAACTCGCAAGCGATGCTAACGATTTACGGTTATTATGTTGCGGCTGCGCCTCGACCTGGGATAGTATCCGTGTGCCTGAGTGTTTTTAGTAGACGGAATAAGGAGATTTTTATGGGATTATTAGACGGCATATTGGGTAACGTACTTGGCGGCAATCGGGCTCAGCCACAGACGCAAGATCCCTTGGGGGCGATTCTTAGCGGGCTCTCGGGTGAGAGTCGCGGCGGAGCGGGCAATATTCTGCTTCAGCTCGGACTTTCGATGCTGCAGCAAAACGGCGGGCTGGAAGGCGTGCTCGGCAAGTTCCGCCAAGCCGGTATGGGCGCGCAGGCCGACTCGTGGGTGAGTACGGGACAAAACATGAACATCTCATCGGATCAGCTCCAAGAAGCATTCGGTTCCGGCGCTCTCAGCGATATCGCTTCCAAACTCGGCATGTCCGAAGATCAAGCTGGCTCGGCGATGTCGCAAGTTCTTCCCGAATTGATCGATCAGTTGACGCCGCAAGGGCAGGTAACTGATCAGTCCAACAATTCGATCGCGGAAGGATTGGACGCGTTGAGTCGAAGTCTAGACCGCTAGTTTATTGCAAAAGGTCATCGCCGGTCTGGACAACCTCGCCGGCGATGACTCCTCACACCTCCATCCGTGTTTGTCCAGGCCTCTCGCTGTCGTATCAAGCTGCTGGCACTGTTTATCGGCGTCGGCGTGATTCTAGGAGTCATCGCCGTAACGGCCGTCACCGCGGTTTTCACCGCCGAGCTAGATTTCGTTACGCTGTCGAGCTTGCCGCCCGAGGTGCGCGATGCTTTTGAAAAAAGTCCGCAGGCTAAGCGCTACCAATTATCCGCGCATATCAATCCATTTTATCTGCACGGCGATTTCAACGGCGACGGCCGTTGGGATACGGCTCTGCTGATTAAAGAACGATTCAGCGGCAAGAATGGCATCGCAATCTATCATGGCAAATCGAATCGCCTGATCATCGTCGGCGCGGGACAGGATTGGGGTAATGGCAGCGACGACTTTCCGGGGCTGGACGCATGGCAGGTTTTTCACCGCGGACCGGTCGGCAAAGGCGCGAACGGCAAAGCGCCGCCGAAACTGCGCGGCGATGCGCTGATGGTGATCAAGACCGAGTCCGCCAGCGCTTTGATTTACTGGAACGGCACACGCTACGCTTGGTATCAACAGGGAGATTAGCCGTGCAAAGAGACAACTCGGCGGGCGCGCTAGTTACGTTGCTATGTCTAACGGTTTTTGCCGCCGTGTTTGTGATTTACACCACACGCTATCTACCCGACACGCTCGCGACCCACTTCGGCGCCGATAACCAAGCCAACGGTTGGATGAGCCGCGACGGTTACTTGTTTTTTATCCTCAGCTTCATGATCGGCATCTCGGCCTTTGTCAGTTTCGTCATCGGCACCTTGCCGCGTAAGTTTCCCCAATGGACCAACGTGCCCAACCGCGACTACTGGCTCTCAGCGGAGCGGCGCGACGAGTCGTTGAGCTACTTGAACGCCCATGGCAAGCGCCTTGGTTGCTTGATCGTCATGATGATGCTCGGCATGCACTATGTTATTCTGAAAGCCAATCACATGCGGCCGCCGACGCTGCCAGGGCCGACCTTTTCGGCCGTTCTTTTTGGTTTTGCCTTGGCACTGATTTGGTGGATCGTGCGGCTATACCGACGGTTTCCAAAGAAGATCTAGTATACGGCGATGTTATTTCTAATCGTTATCCTAGTAATTTTTATTTACGCGCCACTGGCAGTCAGGTTGTTGACGCTTGGCGGCCCGCGCAGACTTTGGCTCGGTTTCATCGCCGCTTTATCTCTACTACTTTCCCTTGCGTTTGTGGCTGCCGCTATTTACGCAGTTCCTAATACGGTGCGGCTCGTGCTGTTCTTCTGCGGCTTCGGCGGTTTAACCTTGTTGTTAACTACATTGCTCTTGCACGTCAGCCATTTGTTTCGATGGGGACAGAGCGTACAAGCACTGGTAGCATTCGGCGGTGGCATTCTTGGAGCGGTGCTGGGAATGCTGACGGTCGTCTACGGCTTGCGCTCTTGGTGACATCCTTTGGCATTGGGTAGACGGCTGTATGCAGACGACGAAAGCTCGATTGATCATGAAAAGATTTAACGACAAAAACCGTTGTCCCTGGGTCGATCTGACCAAGCCGGATTACGTCGAGTATCACGATAAAGAGTGGGGCGTGCCGGTGCACGACGACCGGACGATCTTTGAATTTTTGACCCTGGAGGCGGCGCAAGCGGGACTGAGCTGGTACACCGTGCTGCGTAAACGCCAGTCGTATCGCCAAGCCTTCGCCGATTTCGATCCGGAGAAAGTTGCGCGCTACGGCAAGAAACAGATCGAAGCGTTGCTCAGCAATCCGGGCATCATTCGCAATCGCTTGAAAATCAACGCCGCGGTAATCAACGCCGGGAAGTTTTTACAGGTGCAGGCAGAGTTCGGCAGCTTCGACAAATACATTTGGCGTTTCGTCGACGGCAAACCGATCGTCAATCGTCTCAAATCGCTGAAAAATTATCCGGCGACCAGCCGTGAGTCCGATGCTTTGAGCAAGGACTTAAAGCAGCGCGGCTTTAAGTTCGTCGGCTCGACGATTATTTACGCGCATATGCAAGCAACCGGCATGGTCAACGATCATGCGGTGAACTGTTTCCGCCGGCAAGCGATTGTCAAAGAACATGGTTAACGGCCGGGTGAAATGAAGTTTCTTTGGCTGACCGTTTATTTCAGCGCTCTTGTTTGGTCGGCTGTCAATCCACGGGATTACTTTACTTGGTTTCTCGAAGCGGTGCCGGCGCTGATCGCTCTCGTCATTCTCGCCGCAACTTACAAGCGCTTCCCGCTAACGCCGCTCGCTTATACCTTGATACTTGGTCATTGCCTGATTCTTTTTCTCGGCGCGCATTATACCTACGCCGAGGTCGATACGTTTAAATTCGTCCGCAGTTTCTTCGGCTGGCAACGAAACAACTACGACAAGCTCGGCCACTTCACCCAGGGGTTTGTTCCGGCGATCATCGCCCGTGAGATCTTGGTTCGCCATCAAGTGGTCAACGGCCGGAGCTGGTTGAATCTGTTTGTCGTTTCGATTTGTCTCGCCTTTAGCGCGTTGTACGAACTATTCGAATGGGCCGTCGCCGTGGCGACCGGTGACTCCGCCGAAAGTTTTCTCGGCACCCAAGGCTATATGTGGGATACCCAATCGGATATGGCGCTGGCGCTGCTAGGTGCGCTGCTGGCGCTGGCGCTTTTGGCAAAACTACACGATCGGCAGTTACATCCTTTGTTGCCTAAGTAATCGTCTCTTCTTATCTCACTCTCTATCTGAGATCTGCTCTATTTATGTCTTCCTACGTGCCGCTTTGGTGCAAGAGTAATTTTTCGTTTCTCGAAGGGGCGAGCCATCCGGATGAGTTGGTCGACGAGGCGTATCGGTTGGGTTTGCCGGCGCTCGCGCTGACCGACCGAGACGGCGTCTACGGCGTCGTGCGCGCGCATGTGAAGGCGCGCGAAGTCGGCATGAAAATTATCATCGGTTCGGAAGTCACGGTCGTCGATGGATCGACGATTGTCTTGTTGGCGCAGGATCGAAACGGATACGCGAATCTTTGCCGGCTGGTTAGCAAGGGACGGTTGCGCTCGGAGAAAGGGGCGAGCGCCGTCAGTTGGGATGAAGTTTGTGCGCATGCGCCGGGGCTGATTGCGCTGTGGGGCGGAGAAATAAGTTCCGTCACTCCCGCGAAAGCGGGAGTCCAAGAGGGTTCCAGTGGATCAATGGGACGAACCCTGGATTCCCGCTTGCGCGGGAATGACGGAAAGGGACGGCCTGCTCGAAATGATAATGGACTGAGTGCACGTACGGCTAATTGTGATGACGTAGCAGGTTCGTTGCACGATGCATTCGCCGATCGCTTGTACGGCATGCTGGCACGGCACCGGCGTGAGGAAGAAGTTATGGCAGAGGCGAGCTTGCGTGAACGGGCACAGCGCTTCGGCATTCCGTTGGTCGCGGCGAATGAAGTGCTTTATCACCATCCGTCACGCCGCCGTTTGCAGGATGTCTTGACGGCGATTCGCCATGGTATTCCAGTTGCTTCGTGCGGCCGGAAATTAAAGCCGAATGCGGAATATGGGTTCAAGCCGCCTTACGGCTTTGCGCGGCTATTTGGTGATGACCCGGCAGCGCTCTCGCGCACTCTGGAAATCGCTGAGCGCTGCAGTTTTTCACTCGACGAAATTCGCTATCGTTATCCGTCGGAAAAATTGCCGGACGGCACGACCTCGGCTCAGTGGTTGCGCCAGCAAGCATTTAACGGCGCCCGCTGGCGCTACGGTGACTCGATTCCTGAGAAGGTTGCGATGCAATTGGACAAAGAACTAGAGATCATCGAGGCGCTCGATTATCCCGGCTACTTTCTCACCATGTGGGAGATCGTCGAGTTTTGCCGCGCTAATGCCATTCTCTGCCAAGGCCGCGGTTCGGCGGCGAACTCTGTCGTTTGTTATTGTCTTGGCATCACTGCAGTTAACCCGAATGACATCGGCGCGCTGTTTGAGCGTTTTATCTCGCGCGAGCGTGCCGAGCCACCTGACATCGATCTCGACATCGAGCATGACCGGCGCGAAGAGGTGATCCAGCATGTTTATCAGAAGTACGGCCGTGACCGCGCCGCGATGGTGGCCAATGTCGTCCGCTATCGCTCGCGCTCGGCGCTGCGCGACGTCGGTAAAGCGCTGGGACTTTCCGAAACCGCGCTGGATCGGGTGGCGAAGTTTCTGTCGTCCTATGAAAACGTCCGGCCAGAAGTGCTAGCGCAAATGGGTATCGATCCGTCCACCGGCTTGCATGAGTATCTGCTTCAGCTGTCTAACGAAATTCTCGACTTCCCGCGCCATCTGTCGATCCATCCGGGCGGCTTTCTACTCGGCCATGAGCCGGTGCATGACATGGTGCCGATCGAAAATGCCACGATGCCGGAGCGCACGGTGATTCAGTGGGACAAAGAAGACGTCGAAGATATGGGTCTTTTCAAAGTCGATCTGCTCGGTCTCGGCGGGCTGACTCAGCTCGATCTTTGTTTCAAGCTTTTGCGCGAACATCGCGGTATCGAGCTTTCCATGGCAACGATTGAACCGGATGACACGGCGACGTACGAGATGATTTGCAAAAGCGACACAGTAGGCGTGTTTCAGATCGAGAGCCGCGCCCAGATGGCGATGCTGCCGCGGCTTCGCCCAATAAATTTTTACGATCTGGTGATCGAGATCAGCATCGTCCGTCCCGGTCCGATCACCGGCGGCATGGTGCATCCGTACCTGCGGCGAAGACAGGGCAAAGAAACGGTTGAATATCCGCACCCGTCGCTAAAGCCCGTGCTGGAAAAAACTCTCGGCGTGCCGCTGTTTCAAGAGCAGGTGATGCGTTTGGCGATGATCGCCGCCGACTACACGCCGGGCGAGGCGGACCAGTTACGCCGCGATATGGCGGCGTGGCATCGCACCGGACGGATGGAGCGCCATCGCGAGCGCTTGATCACGCGCATGCAGGCGAAGGGCATTGCCATTGAGTTCGCCGAGCGCGTCTTCGAGCAGATTCGGGGTTTCGGCGAATATGGTTTTCCCGAAAGCCATGCGGCGAGTTTCGCGCTCATCGCTTACGCTACCGCCTGGCTCAAGTGTCATTATCACGCCGAATATACCTGCGCGTTGCTGAACGCTCAGCCCATGGGTTTTTACACGCCGGCGACGATCGTCGAAGATGCCAAGCGTCATGGCGTCGTCGTTCGCGCCATCGATATTCAAGCGAGCGACTGGGATTGCACGCTTGAGCGTTGCTTGGAAAGCGCCGGCGACTTTGCTGTGCGTATGGGGCTGCGCTACGTAAAAAGCTTGGGTGAAGGAGAGTGGGGGAGAATAGAATCCGCGCGGCGCGATCAAAGGTTCTCATCGTTGGAAGATTGTGTTCGGCGCACCCGACTCGACGAAGGCGGCTTATGCGCCCTGGCGGAAGCCGGCGCCTTTGACAGTTTAGGCGTGGCGCGGCGCAATGCCTTGTGGGATGTGCGCCGGCTGATTCAAACCCGCAACCAATCGTTGACCCTGTCGGTGGCAGAAGCGAATCCGGGTTTTGCGCCGTTGACTGATTTCGAAGAAGTCGGCTGGGATTACCGCCGCACAGCGCATAGCACGCGCCGTCATCCGTTGGAACCGATGCGCGCGAGTTTGATGCGCCAAGATTTGCCCGACGCGCGCACTGTGGCGACGATGCAAAACGGAGAAACAATTCGCTACGCCGGACTTGTGATTTGCCGGCAACGGCCGGGAACGGCGGGCGGCGTCGTGTTCATGACACTGGAGGACGAAACCGGTTTCGTCAACGTGGTGATTTGGGAAAGCGTGTTTCAGCGCTATTCAGTCTTGGCCAAGACGGTGAGTTTTCTCGGCATCAGCGGCAAGCTGCAAGTCGAAGACGGCGTGGTTCATTTGGTCGCGGAAAGATTGTGGGAGCCGAAAGTGGAGTTGAAACCTGCGAGCGTAGGCAGCCGGGATTTTCATTGAAAGAACTACACGGCAGAGACACAGAGGATGCAGAGAAGAAATAGATAATCCTTTCCGCGAACTCTGTGCCTCTGTGGTGCAGTATTCGAAGTTTTTGACTAAGCGACAGCTTTAGTTTCGTCCTTCTCTACTCGCGCTTTCAGTCGCGGATAGAAACGCAGTGGGTTGTCCCAGAAGATCTTACGCTTTAATTCATCGCTGATATCTTTGCGATTGATCAAGTTCGGAATGTCGTGGCTGAAGTCGCGTTGGTCGCGTTCGTGCGGGTAGTCGGAGGCCCAGATGAGCGAATTGTCATTCCCTACTTGAGCGGCGAGCGGCAGCGCCGACTCTTCGACTTCGACCGCGAAATAGATGTTGCCTTTCTTGACGTACTCGCTGGGTTTCAATTTGCAGCGCGGCGAATAATGGCCTTTGCGCTCTTGTTCTTCGTCCATGCGGTCCATCATGTAAGGCACCCAGCCGACGCCGCACTCGATGCAGCCGAATTTGAAATTGGGGAACAATTCAAAAACCCCTTCGAACATCAACGCCGTGAACTGGCGAATTTGCGCGAAGGGATGTTCAAGCGTGTGGCCGATGGTGAAATTGTTCACCATATCGAGGCCGAGCGACGGCATGCTTAAACCGCCGTGAGTCGAAACCGGTACGTCGAGCCGCTGTGCTTCTTCCCATAGCGGATAAAACTCTGGTCCGCTGTAGAGCCGTCCCGCCGGTGCAACCGCGGGAAGCACGGCGCCGACCATGCCCAACTCGGTCACCGCGCGGCGCAGTTCCTTGACCGCTTCGCCGATGTCTTGGATCGGCAGTAGCGCAACGCCGACCAAACGCCGGCTCACCGCCATGAACTTGTTGTAGAGCCAGTCGTTGTAAGCTTTGGCCATGCAGATCGCCCAGTCGTGGTCTTGAATCGCGCCGTGGGTCAGGCCCTGAGTCGGGTACAGCACGGTCAGCTCGATCTTGTTGATGTCGAGAAAACGTAGCCAATCTTGGGCATTCGGCCCGGTGCCGCCGCCAGCCCAGCCGCCTTTCTTACGCAGCGAACGAAGAAAACCGTCCATCGTCAGGCCCGGCCAAAATGAATAGCTTTGGTGCCACTCCAAGTCATTATACGGCGCGCCAATAAACTCACGCAGCTCTGAGTCCAGCTCCATCACATGCCCGTCGGCGTCGATGATTCGGTAGTCAGCCATAATCTTTCCCTCCGGTCTTTATCGTTCAATTCAAACGAATATTAAAACGCACGGGTATCATTTCGAGGAGCGACGCGACGAGAAATCTTTCCTCTGTAACGCAAGATTTCTCGCAGCGCTCGAAATGACAGACTGAATCCGATGTCATCGGCGGCTAGGTGTTCCTCGTATTTTCCGTAAATAATTCTTCGACCCCTAAATTTCGCCCGAGCATGCCTTGCTGGCCGGCAAATTTGATCAAGTTCTCCACATCGTTATAGTTTTCTTTCAAGCCTTGATAAAACGGATCCTTGCCGAAAAACTTTCTTTCCTCCTCCAAATACGAACGACCCCAGGCAAAGCTCAAACGATGCGGTTGCTCCATAAACTCGTTGTAAGCATTGCGCGACGCCAGCAGGGCTTCGTATAAACTGGTCGCCACCCAGGGATCGCGGTCGAGAATCTCTTTCTTGATGACCACCGGGTGCATGATCGGAAAGATTCCCGTCTTCTTGTAGTATGCGCGCTCTTCGTTCTCGAATGCCGGAAACAATCGTTCGAGCGTGCCGTCGCCGCGAATCCAGCGCTGCGGCAAGTCGGGCTCGACTTCGGCGTCGACTTTACCTTCGACCAACAGCTCTTCGAGCTTGCGCTTGCCTTCGACGAACTCGACTTTGATATGCGGCGGCAATTTGAAGCCGACATGTTCCTTGTTGACGATCACCCAGGTGACGTCGCCGACGCCGAGATCGTAGCTGTTCATCAACATGCCTTTGGTGACCAGCGCCAGCGTATTCTCATAACTGCGCAGACCGATCCGTCCACCTTTCAACTCGGCAGGTTTTTTCACACCGGAGTTTGCCTGGATGAAGCAAAACTTGTGGCCCCACATGCGGCGCGGAAAAAAAGGGATCGCTTGCAGCCAGTCGATGTCTTGGCCGCGAGCGACCAGATAAGACGACATGGAGAACTCGCAGGCGTCGTATTCGCCGTAGTGAAACATACGCTCATGGCGAATGCCGCTTTCAACCGTGATGAAGTTAAGATCGATGCCTTCGACTTCGATCTGGCCGTCACGTAATGGTTGAAGATAGTCGTATTTGTCGAAAGCGATGGTGAGTTTCAGTTTGGCCATGGAATGTTCTCCGTTTATTTCTTGCCGCAAACGCGCTCGGTAAAGCGTCGTCGCCAATCGTGATCATAAAAGGTCGGTGGTTGTAGTGTCAATCAATCGGGTGATTTCGTTGACACCCCTAGGAGCGGGTGTTAAGTGACGCTTGAACTAAAGTAAAGGAGAACTTTATGCGCTTCGCGGGCAAGTCGGTCATCATCACGGGAGGCGGCGGTAAGATCGGCAAGGCGTACGCGATGGGGTTCGCCAAAGAGGGTGCGAAAGTCGCACTGCCGGATATCGCCAGCGCCGATCATGTCGTCAAGCGCGATTCAAGACATGGGCGGCACGGCGATCAGCATGGCCTGTGACGTGTCGAATGAAGAGAGTGTCAAGGCGATGGTGAGCGAAACGGTAAAACAGTTCGGCACCGTCGATATTCTCATCAACAACGCGGCGTATTTTATGTCGGTGTGGAAGGGGCCGTTCTGGGAAATGACCGTCGAGGAATTCGACAAGGCGATGGCGGTCAACGTGCGCGGCTCCTGGCTCTGCGCCAAAGCCGTCGCGCCGCACATGCAAAAGCAAAATAGCGGCAAGATCATCAACATCTCATCCAACGTCGCGCTCACCGGCAACCCGAACTATATTCACTACGTCACATCGAAAGGCGCGTTGATCGCAATGACGCGCGCCATGGCTCGGGAACTGGGCGATTGGAATATCTGCGTCAACACGGTGAGCCCCGGCTTCGTCGTTACCGAAGGCCGCCAAGTCGACCCCGAGTACGAAAAAGTTCGCGCCCAACAACGCAGCATCAAGCGCTCACAAGTAGAAGATGATCTGGTCGGTACGGTACTCTTTCTGTCGTCGAGCGAAAGCGATTTTATGACGGGGCAACTATTGAACGTCGACGGCGGGTTTCATTTCGTCGGTTAAGATTTTTCACCGCAGAGGCGCAGAATTTTCAGAGTCGTTCTGCTGGATGTTTCCCTCTGCCTTTCTCTGCCGGCGCGGTGAAGCAGATGAATCGTGGTCGCCAGCCAATTTCAATAGCCACGTTGCCAGTCGATGACGTTTGCTAGCGGTTGGCCTTCAAGATAGCGACGCAAGTTGTCGCAGAATAAATTTATCCCTTGATGCTCCGAAACGTCTGTAACCGCGGAGATATGGGGTGTTATGACGACTCGTTCATCGTCCCACAGGCGCGGATCTGGCGGACGATCGAATTCACCATCGTAGACGTCGGTTGCGAAGCCGCGCAGTTTGCCCTCCTTCAGCGCGACGATCAAAGCTTCTTCATCGACGATCTCACCGCGCGCGATGTTGACTAAAACCGTCCCCGGTTTCATCGCGTTAAAAGCGTCTCTGCTGATAAGGCGCGTGGTCTCTTTTGTCCACGGACAACAAACGGCGACGAATTCACTCTCGCGGAGCAGATCATTCAAGGCGTGGGAGGATTCTATGCGCGTAAAGCTTGATGGTTGTGCGGCACCCGGAACAACGTCCCGGCGCGTACCGACCACGCGCATGCCCGCCGCGCCACAAAGCTTAGCGACTTCCTGGCCAATGCCGCCGGCGCCGATAACGCATACAGTCTTGTCCCGAATAATTATCGGATCGTAAGTGTGATGATCGAAGCGGTGGCGCCGTTGGTCGCGGTAACTCAAGTGAAGCCCGCGAGCAAAGTGGAGGAAGCTCGCCAACACATACTCGGCCATCGGGCGCCTATTCGTCAGCCCGCGGGAAGTAGTTACGATAACATCCGAGCTCCACAGATCGGTATCGAGAAAATTGCTCGCTCCCGCCGGCAGCTCGTGGACCCATTTCAGTCGAGGCGCGCGAGCGCAGATGTCTTTTACCGGAGGCCAGCCGACGAGGATGATCTCGGCTGACGCCAGCGCTTGGTTTCGCTGGTAACCGCTGGTGGCAGGATATTTACGGGAGCCAAGATAACGATCGACGGTCCATTGCGGCCAAGTAGCGCGCAGCTCGACGTCAAACCATCCTCTGGCATCGATAACCTTGATGCGCTGATCGACGTTGGCAATTCGGTCGAGCACCTGGTCGGGCACTTGCTGAATCACCAAGACTTCGATGCTCTCGATAGCTGGCATGGTACTTATCGCGGGATCTTTTTATTCGTAGCAAGATATCTCCAATCTCGCTAGGTGGGATTTCCGAAGCTTACCGCGTGGAATGAAATTTCTCACCGAAGCGTCATTCCCGCATGCTTTTGGCGGGAATCCAGAGGATTGCTGGACTTGACCTCTGTTGCTCCTTCGGCTATTTCGACTGCCCACCGATGAAGTCGAGCACGGCGCGATTGAAGAGCTCCGGCTGCTCCCAGTAGATCGAATGCCCGGACTCGGGTATCAGCACTACCCGGCTGTTTGGAATCTCGGCAGCGAGCATCCGCGAGATCGAGGGCGGCGTATACAGGTCCGCAGCGCCGGCAATCAACAGCGTCGGCAGCTTGAGTTCCTTGAGCTTCGCCTGCGTGATCTGATTTTTGAGTGCTTGCGAAACTCGGGGGCCGATCAGCGCCTTGTGCTCGAGCTCGATCCAGGCCTTGACGCCTTCGGGGTTGGCTGCTCGATATGATGGACCGATCTCGCGAAATTCGGCCGGCAATTCATCAAAGCCCTTGGGGCGAATGGAGGCCGCGACCTTCGCGATCTCGCCCTCGCGCACGCCGAAGGAATTGCTGGAAATGGTTAGGCTCAGGAGCCGGTCCTGGTAGGAGAACGCGAAGTCTGAAGCGATGCTGCCGCCGGCTGCCGATGCCAACACATGAAATCGCTTAAGGCCCAGAACATCGGCGAGATGGCGAAGGTCCTCGGAGCCAATGCCAGGATTGTTCTTGTCGAAGGGCGCGGAGTTGTAGTAGCCGCGTCGCGAATAGGCGATGACGCGGTAGCCGGCATTGGCGAACACCGGCTGCTGGTAACCCCAGATCAGCGCGCTGCCGGTTGCCGGATGAAGAAGCACGATCGGCACGCCTTGGCCGCCCGTGTCCCAGTACCAGAGACGGGTGTCGGGAATCTGCGCCATGCCGTCCTTAGCCGGAGCCTGGGCGGGGATCGGGATGGGTCTCATCGGATTGGCGTTGGTTTGGCTGTATGCCGTGTCGGTAGCGCCTGTACAGAGCGCTGCCAAGCCGGCAGCTAGCCCGATAGTCCGGAGGAAAGCGCCCGATCGCGAGGCGCACTTGGAGAAATTGTTTTTTTTCATCGTCACGCCTCGTTCCTTCCCTACGCCCATTTATCAAAAGACACAACGCCCGCGAAATAATGACCGTGCTAGACTTGCGGGGCGGCTTTGTAGTTAACGAACCCGGTAATGTCTGTTGTTGATCCCAGATTGGGTGTGGTAACTTGCGTGAGTTTAATGTTTGACGGAAGTGAAGGCATATCCGGATGGTCGAATTACACTTGCTGACGCGAGGCAGCCGTTGTTTATACGGAATGGTTGTTTTCTATTTGGTTTTAACATCGTGCTCGACGCAAGCGCATATCCCCATCGTTTCAGATGACGCAGTCGAACTCCTGGTGAGAAACGAGGCGGCGCAGATTGTCGCCGCCAGTGACGACAAGTACGGTGTTTCGCACTATCAAATCTTTCTCTCTGATTTCCCCCGCAAAGACGTTCTGGGAATGACCTTTGGAAACCGCCGCATATATATTAGTCACCAGCTAGCGAAGCTCGCCTCTAGACATTTGTCTTACCTTTGGTTGCTACGGCAAACCTTGGCTCACGAAATTGCCCATGAGACCGCCGGTCATGCCAAGCAAACGGGATCTAACTTTTCTACTCTCAATACGACATTACGGGACGGCGTATCCAACGTCGATGTGGGGCTGCCGTGGAATGTGAGATTTCGTAACTACTCGATGGATAAGGAACTGGAGGCGGACTCGATAGGCTTGGGATATTGGAAAAAGCTCGGCTGGGATTGCCGTATCTGGGTGCAGATTCTGCAAGGCTTCGAGAGTCAGAACTATTCCGGCGATGTTTTCCATCCGACGGATAAGCGTTTGCAGCAAGCCCAAAGGCTCTGTTTTACCGAGGAGAAGGCTGGCGTGATCTGATTTCTACGCTTCGATCTTCTTGAGCTTCAGGCCGATAACGAGTGTGGATTTCAGTTTCGAACTAGTTCGACTTGTTCTTACCGGGTTCGAGCACGTGGTCAATGCGTGCTTCTGCCGCAGTTTTACTTTCGCCCATCACTTCCGAGATCTCGCATATCAGCAGCTTCCTGGCACGATACAGCGTCTCCCGGTCGTGGGCGGCTAGGTTCTTGGTGGTGCTCAACTGAGTCAGTGACTCGACCATCTGGGCCAGTTCGAATATGGAACCAGAGTTGAATAGTTTGAGACTGTCTAACTCGCGCTGGCGCCAGTTTCTCGCCGTTCCAGGATCTTTGGTCACTGCGGCGTGGGTTTTGAGGAGTCCTAACAGCTTGGGAATCTCAGACCGGTTCAGCAATGCCCGCACATGTTGATCGGTGGACTTATCGACCGGCATGAACAACTCGGCTTTGCTATCGTCCAATAGGGCTAATCGGTAAAAACTCGCCGTCGTTCCACAAACGACTTTGTTAACGACCGCATCAATAAGACAGGGACCCCGGCCCGTATAAACAACCTTATCGCCAACAGTCAAGGTCATTCGAATCTCCATTTCTGCTGGAACTAGAGCGAAGTGAATCTTTCCAGCTCGTTGGCGCCAATATTTCCAGATTCCAGACTAAAATCCGTCCAGAGCGGATTTTACATTCCAGTGAAACGCCACCCGGCAAGTTGAACTCAAGCTCGTCCAGTGCTTGCGGGTCATCGGAGAAGCGTGTCAAATACCAAGGCGAGAAGCACGAGAAGGTAGCTACGATCTTCGGTGTATAGTAACTATACCACCGCTGATTGGAATAAGATATGGCTTGCGACTGTGGCTCTGTGGTGGAAAAAATCCGGCAATTCGCAGACAGCATACTTATCTGACGCCGATGCAGAATCGTTTTCTTAGCGCTTCTTATAAAGCCCATCGATAAACCCGTTGTCGTCGAACTCTTTGATCACGCTCATGTCGGCGAAGTCTTCGGGCTTGGCTGAACGCACCTTGGGATCTTTCTCGCCGAGCTCGGCGAGGGCTTCTTTGATGGCGTCAAGCGAGGGATAGGGTTTTTGCGGCACGAGGCGAGAGAAAAACTGGTAGCTGTCTTCCAAAGCGTCGTTATCGTCGGTCTTTACATACTTGGCGATCACTTTTTTGCTGAAATCCTTTTGCGTCTTGTAAACGTGAATACCCTCCAACAGCGCGCGAGTAAATTTGCGGACAGTTTCGCGCTTGTCCTTGATGAACGAAATCCGCGCGGCCACCGGCGTGGTCGGGTAGGCGCCGCCAAAGTCTTCCGGTTCGGCGATGATGTTCATCTTGAATTTGCGAGCAAGATTCGTCACTGGCGGTTGCGCAACCATACCGTGAATCTGCCCCGATTGAATCGCCGCGAGGCGGGTCGGCTGGCCGCCGGGAATCTGTAGCACTGCAACATCTATGTCGGGACGCAAACCCCACTTAAGCAAAATCTTGCGCGTCGCATAATCGGAGTTGGAGCCGAAGCGGCTAACGGTAAGTTTTTTACCGCGTAGATCTTCCGGCTTTTTGATTTCCGGTGATACCACCATGCTGTAGGCAAGAACATTGAGCAGTCCAGCAATAAGTGTGATATCGGCGCCGCGCAGCTTGGCGACCACCGGCGCATTGCCGCCGACCTGGGCGATCGGCATATCGCCGGACATCATCGCTTGAGTCGCCCGAGAACCGCCGTCGAGGTAGATCATGATGACGTCGAGGCCGTTCTTCTCGAATAAGCCGGCTTCCTTGGTGATCCAAAACGGTGCTTGCGAACCGGCGATGGCGCTCCAGCCGATGGTGAGTTTTTCCAGCGGCGCGGCGGCCCACAGTGTTTGCGCTGCGCCGAACGATAAAATGAACAAGAAGAACAATCTGGCAACTGATATCTGGCGCGTTGATGTTTTTCCTGGCCATCGCTCCAGTACTCCAATCGTCCATCATTCCGATCTTAATATCACGCCGCGCTTACCCATTTATCGACGTCGACCTCCCAGCCTTTGGTCTGTGATAAATCTAAAGCGTTGCCTTCGAGATCGCGGAAGCGAAATTCAGCGTAGGGTCGGCTCGACGGACGCGGCACGATTTTCAGGACGCTGCTCAGTTCGGCCATCGTCGCTTGCATCGTATTGGTCAGAAAGCCGATATGGTTGATGCCGTATTTGGCTTCGTGGCCTTCGACTGGGCTGTAAAAGGGGTGGATCGCCAGGTTGGTTTTGCCGTCGGCACAGAAGCGGTTGGCGAGGCCCTGCTGGCGGCGCTGGTAGCTCGACGGGATTTCGCGCAGGCCGAGTACCTGGGTGTAAAACTGCAACATGCTTTCCGGATCGAGAGCGTTATAGGCGATGTGACGGACGCGCGGAAATTGCTTTTCTTTGCTCGCCGGTACGCCGAAGCTTTTGGTAGATACCGTGACCGGCCGGCATTCCGGGTCATGCAGACGCATCTCGCCGTGCTGTAAGTCGTCGGTCTCCGGGATGATCATCCCGCGCGGATTGAATTTCAAAAAGCGGTCCTTCACTTCTTCGAGATCGTCGACTTGCAGGCCAATGTGGTGCAGGCCGTTGTTCATCTGCATCTCGCCAAGCTCAGGACGATTTTTAAAAAAGGTCAAATTGTAAAAGCCGTCGGTGATCGTGATGTCGCCGTCGGCTGTTCGGCCCAGTTCTTCGGTGCCGAGAAAGCGGTGGTAGAAGTCCACGAGCTTCGCCGGATCTTCGGCGAGATATGCGACGTAGCGTAGAGTAGCCATGGGAAATCTCCGTAAGGGTTGGAGCGAGTGGAGTATTGATTCCGCTTCGGAATTCTTTAACTCCAACACTTCCTTCTTCTCAATCTCGTATATTCTGCGTGAACCATGCCAACGGCAGCGGATGACCGAGCCCTTTGGCTTTGGCGAGATTATACGCAGTTCCGCCCACCGCCGCGAATTGTAAGCCTTGGGTGCCTTGGTTGTTTAAAAAAGTAATCTGCTGTTCATTGGCTCTGCCGATCCATTTACCCGCCATGATGTCCGGTACCGTGCCGATGTTTGGGTTGTCGATCTCGTGATGCGGCGACGTGGGTATTTTATTTTTTTCTTCTGGACTGCCGGCGATGAAACCGAACATGCCGTCGCTGCCGGTCACGACTTCCGGCGCATTGCGATCGGCGTACAAGGTCGAAGTGCCGAGCCGGGCGCGCACATCGGCGCGCGCGAGCACATCTGGACCGGCCTCGTTGTTGCGCACGTTGTTAATATGCATGCCCGGCTCCAACCATTCCGCTTTGATGACCGGGACCAAAGAATCGGTCGTCAGCGATACGATATCGGCGCCTTTGAGCGCCTTTTCCGGCGAATCGACGGCGATCACTTCGATGTCGAGCTTTTCCGTCATCTCGGCTGCGAATGCCTCGCGGTTCTTTCTCGTCGGGCTGTACACGCGCATCACTTCGATAGGCCGGACATGCTTGATCGCTTCGGCATAAGTTCGCGCCATGCCGCCCGAACCGATCATGGCGAGGACTTTTGAATTTTTCCGCGCCAAATATTTCGTGCCGATGCCGGCGCAGGCGCCCACACGCATATGCTGGAGATAGCCGTCGTTCATGATTGCCAGCGGCTCGCCGTTGCGCGTGCTGGTGAGAAAGATCAAACCACAGTAGGTGCCGCGCTCCATGCAATACTTATCCTCGACCATGAAGCCGTCTTGGTTTTCCCAGGCGAGCATATCGGATTTCATCCGAATGGCGAACACTCCGAGCTTGCGCGACGCGCCTTCCATGGTGCCCCAGCGATAATAGTGCGGCTCGTGCGGAACGTAGAAGTCGATGCGCGGCCGGTAACCGGCGCGCTGCTCGTTCAATTCTCGATAAGCATCTTCCATGGCGTCGATGCAGATCTTCATGTCGAGGACTTGGGCGATATGTTCGTTGGTCAAAAAAATCATTGCGTCTGCTCCTGAGCCAAATTAAATCGGCGATTCATTAAACGCTCAAATTCGAGTTCGATATAACCCGTTCAGGTCTAGCTGTAAACCGTCCTCACTAAGGTTGAACGGCGCAAAATGACTTGATGGACGTCTTTTTCTCGATCCCCGCAATAAAAAAGTTTAAAAAAACGGTGCCGATGTTTTGACCCTGGTTAAATGATTCGCTACTCTGCTCGAAAAACTGGATGTCTCCATGAATGATCGACCTATCCCTTGCCGCCCATCGATAAACAAATTGCTGCTGGAGTTTTGCTATCGTTGCGCATGGATTGGCATGCTGGCTGCGATCGCGTTGTTGTGCGCGCCGATGGTCAATGCGCCGCAGCAAGAATACCAAACGGCGCCGGCCGCCACGATCGCTGCGCCGGTGGATTCTCGAGTTGGCGTTAAATTGCGCTCGGGAGAAACTTTGGGTTCCGTGTTGAAGCGCTTTGGAGTTGCTCCGCCATCGGCTCACGCGATGATCGAGAAACTCCGTCCGTTTCTAAATCCACGCAAGATTCGCCCCGGTGACAATGTCGCGGTGGTCTTGAGCGGCGAGGATCGCACGGTACAAGCGATGGAGTTTGTCGTCGATGACGCGCTGGTTCGGGTCAAAGCTACGCAACAAGGCTGGTTCGCGGAGCGGCACGAAATTCCGTTCGTGCGCGAAAAACAAGTCGTGCGTGGCACGGTCAAGGGAAGTCTTTACGAAAGCGGCACTGAAGCGGGATTGACGCCGCAACATATTTTCGATTTGGCGAAGATCTTCGAATCCGATATCGACTTCTTTTCTGACTTTCAGCGGGGCGACGGATTTAGCGTGATCGTCGAAACCCTGCGTTACGCCGATGGTAGGCGCGGAGAGGGTCGAATCCTAGCAGCCGAACTGGAAGCTGAGAATGAACTCCACAACGCCTATTATTTCTTAGACGGCAACGCCACTGGCGCTTATTATAATCGCAACGGACAAGCGCTGCGGCGCTCTTTCTTGCGTGCGCCTTTGAGTTATGCACGCATTTCTTCGCCGTTTAACCCCACTCGACGCCATCCGATCTTTCGCACGGTAAGACCTCACCTGGCGATCGATTACGCGGCGCCGACCGGAACGCCGGTGGTTTCCATCGGGCGCGGCAAGGTGGAATTTATCGGTCGGCGCAACGGCTACGGAAATGTTGTCGATGTACGCCATTCCGGCAGCTACATGTCTCGCTATGCGCATTTTTCTCGGTTCGCGGCGAATTTGCGCAAAGGCCAGTCGGTGGATCCCGGCGACGTGATTGGATTTGTCGGTCAGACGGGTCACACAACCGGACCGCATCTTCATTTTGAGTTTTTGCGCGGCGGCACCAAGGTCAATTTTTTGAATCTACGGATTCCAAAAGAGCAGCAGTTGGCCGGCCAAAATCTGGCGCGTTTTGAGCGGCTGCGGGAACAACAAGAAGCGATGCTGCATAATAGCGACGCCAAGGTCGTGAACGGGACTTCAAACGGTCTCTAGCAATCGCCACCGTTGCCGTTTCGATTGAATTCATGATTGCAGGATTTAAACAGCGAAAAATTCTTCCATCGTCTCAAATGATTTGGACCTAGACTCCTTGACGCGTGCCGATGGCAAAATACCGAAACCAATTGCCGCAACTGTCCGGCGATCTATTTGTCACCGACGGCGGTATCGAGACCACGCTGATCTTTCACGAAGGGCTGGAACTACCGTTCTTCGCGGCATTCGACTTGTTAAAGCATGCGGCCGGCGAGTCGGCGCTGGTGAAATATTTCCGCACCTATGCCGCGCTCGCGAGCGGGTACGACGTGGGCTGTATTCTCGAGAGCGCGACCTGGCGCGCCAGCGCGGATTGGGGCGCGAAGCTTGGCTATTCGAAGGCAGCGCTCGTCGAAGCCAATCGTCGGGCCATCGCTATGCTGCATCGGATTCGGCAGGAATTTGAAACCTCGGGCACGCCGATGGTTATCAGCGGCTGCATCGGGCCGCGCGGCGACGGCTACAATCCGGCGAGCTTTATGACGGAGACAGAAGCTGAGAACTATCATGCGCTCCAAGCGGAAACCTTTCGCGCTGCGGATGCGGATATGGTAACTGCGATCACCATGACCTATCCGGCTGAAGCGATCGGGATTGCCCGCGCGGCACGGCGGGTCGGCATGCCGGTCGTTATTTCGTTCACAGTCGAGATCGACGGCCAATTGCCCAACGGTCAATCTCTAAAGGATGCCATCGAACAAGTCGATGGCGCGACCATCCCTTTACCGGCTTATTATATGATTAACTGCGCGCACCCGAGTCACTTCGCAGGGGTGTTGGATAAAGACGCGTCGTGGACCGCAAGAATCCGCGGCGTGAGAGCGAATGCTTCGACGAAAAGTCATAAAGAACTCGACGAAGCCACCGAGCTCGATGTTGGAAATCCCAACGAACTCGGTCGACAATACCGACAACTTCGTGACAAGCTCGCGAGTTTGAACGTGCTCGGCGGTTGCTGCGGCACGGATCATCGTCACGTCGAGGAAATCTGTAAGGCGATTCTCGCGTAACCAGCTTGCCGAAAATCTATTTCATCGGCAACGAGACGGCCAATTGCTAGAGATCATAATCCGTCCGGAAGAGCGCGCGGATGTGCCGGCGATCCGCGCCGTCATTGTCGCGGCTTTCGAAGACCAGTCGTATAACAACCATAGGGAACAGCATATCGTCGACAAGCTGCGCGAGAAAGTAGCGCGCTCACGGTTTCACTGGTGTCTGTGCTTGATGTCGGTCACCCCAATCCATCAAAGGAAGGGTATCGGTAGTCGCTTAATCAATGCCGGTTTAAAGTTACTTGAAGCGGGCGGCGCAAATGGCTGCGTCTTGCTCGGCGAGTCCGACTTTTCTTCTCGCTTCGGTTTTGTTGCGCGCCAAGGTCTCAGCCTCGACGGATTTCCAACGGAATATTTTTTGGCGCGACCGTTCTCGTCCGAATGCCAAGAAGGCAAAGTTCTCTATCACGACGCTTTCACAGCATAGCTTAGTTTTGTTTTAAAGAGTAAATCATTATTTGCAAAAAAAGTATTGACCCACTATGGCTTATCCGATATGAACCACGAAACGCTTCCGATCGATTGCCAAATGTATCTCAAAATTCTCCGCAACTTCTTTGCTGATATCTTCGACGGGTTACCGGTCGGCGCCGCGCTTTTCGCAGCGGCGATGCTGGGAATCTTCGCTTTGGTCCCGTCATTAAATCCGTCCGACGATCGCCGCAGCACGGCGACGCCGGATAGATTGAACACGGGAGTGGTTGAACGGCTGGCAGTAAAGCTTGGACGCAATGAAAATATCACCAACATTCTGAAGCGCCACGGTTTGCCGCAGAGCTCGAGCCAGGAGCTGCTGAAAAAAATGCGCGATATCGTCGACTGGCGGCGCATGCCAAGGGATCAATCATTTAATTTGGTATTGGATGCACACAGCCGAAACCTACGGGCGGTGGAGTTTGTGCTGCAAAATCATATCGTGCGCGCCAGCGCGACCCTGGGCGGCTGGTCGGTGGAGCGCGAAGAGCTGTTTCACGTTGCGCGGTTAAATCTCCTGCGTGTGAAGGTGAGCAAGCAATTTTCTGAGAGCGCGGCCCAAGCTGGTTTATCTTCGGCGCAAATCGCTGAGTTGCACAGGATATTCAGTTCCGAACTCGACCTCTCGGCGGATTTGAGCGCCGGCGATGAAGTTAGCGTTGCGATGCCGCAGAAATATTATCTCGACGGCCATGTGGTGGTCGGTCAGATCGCCGCGGCGCGGGTCGTAGCGGGCGGCCGATCCTATGAAGCATTGGGATTTTCCGGCGCGGATGACTCGTTGCAGTATTACGATATCGACGGCAACTTATTACCAAGCTCTTTTCTGGCCGCGCCGTTAAAGTTCGATCGCATCTCCTCGACATTCGATTTGGCGCGGCCTGATCCAGCGACGGGAGTCTTGCGGCCCCATGAAGCGGTGGATTATCAGGCGCCGCAGGGGACAGCAGTCATTGCGGTGGGCGCTGGAACGGTGGAATTTGCCGGCTCGCGTGGGGGCTACGGTTTGATGGTCGAGCTCAAACATGCCGGCGGTTATTCGTCCACATACGCCCATTTATCACGGATCGCCGTTGGGCTAGAGGAAGGCGCGAGGGTCAAAACCGGCGACCCAATCGGTACAGTGGGCCAGACCGGTTACGCGACCGGCCCGCATCTTCACTTTGAGTTTGCCCTCAATGGCGAAAAGATCGATTTCCTGTCAATAAAGATTCCCGGTCCGAACTCATTGACCGGAGTCAAATTGCAGCAATTTAAGCGCGGCCAGGAAAAGTGGCTAGCCCTATTACGCGGCGAATCCAATCAGCACGCGCTGCTGGAATTGCCTCGTTGGTACTAATCACACGACTTGCTAGCCGGAACACCGTCGCGCCGCCAGTAATTCAGCTTCGACTGCGATGTCGTCCAAATACATTTTCTCTGCGGATCTCACTGCAACGCGTACAGCGCCTCGGCGTTGTGCGAAAGAATCTTTCCCTTCACCGCTGAGTCCAAACCTTCCATGCGCTGAAATTCATTGAGCGCCGTAACCGCGCTCGACGGGTCGGTGTGGCCATAGTCGGTGCCGATGACCAAGCGATCTTCGCCACAGCAGCTGACGATGTAGGGCACGTCATCGTTGGTCTGGCAGGTGACGAAAATGTTGTAGGCAGCGAAAACATTGTCGGGAACGCGCGGCTCTGGGCACGGTAGCGGATCGCCGTTTCGCGGGCGATCCACGGCACCCATTGCGCCGATTTTCAGCGAAGCAAGTCTAGCTTCGAGTCGAGAAGCTCAGTGCAAGTCTTATCCAGCGAAACGGCCGGCAAGCCGCTGGCCGACGATCATCGCGAGAACAAATAAAATAACCGCCGGCGAGCCGCTTGCCAAAGCGGCCAACGCCGGGCCAGGGCAGAAACCGCCGAGGCCCCAGCCGATGCCGAAAATTGCTGCGCCAAGAATCAGCGGCCGATCGACGACGCGTTTGATTGGCAGAACAAATTGGCCATCAAGCAGCGGCTGACTGCGGCGCATAATTAAAGTGAACGCTGGAATCGTGACTGCGAGCGCGCCAGCCATAACGAACATGAGCGTCGGGTCCCACCAGCCTGTGATGTCGAGAAAGCCGATCACCCGCGCCGGGTTGATCATCTCGGAAATGCTCAATCCGAGGCCGAAAATAATTCCACTGGCGAAGGCAGCAGTCAATTGCATAATCAGCTCAAGTGGCGAATCAGAAATACCGTAAGCATACCGAACAGCATAAATGTCGCAGTCGCCGCCAGTGAACGCGGCGAGAGACGCGCCAGTCCGCAAACACCATGGCCCGAAGTGCAGCCCGAACCGAGTCTCGTGCCGAAGCCGACGAGCAATCCCGCGACGATCAGAGTTAGATTGCCAGCTGGAAGTTGAACTGCGTGGCGGCCTGCGGCGAGAAAATAAATCGCCGCGCCGCAGATGAGCCCGATGACAAAGGCGAGCCGCCAATATCGTTCCGTGCCGCCAATGGTCCCAAAGACGCCGCTGAGAATGCCGGATATCCCGGCGATGCGGCCGTTCAAGAGCAAGAGCAGGGAAGCGGCGATACCGATAAGCGCGCCGCCGATCAGGCCACCGAGAATATTTGCGTCAGCCATGCAATTTGTCTTCAAGCTATGCTGGTCACATTCCCGTGGCGAGCTGGGTCATTCGCCCGCTTCTCCGGACCCGTCATTCCCGCATGCATTTAACGGTAGTTCGACGGTGCTCACCACAGGCGATATTCCGAATAAACCTCAGCGAAAACATTTCTCAGTGAGTGGTTTTCAAATACTCACTCAGTTATCCATCGGCTACTTGATAACCTTCGTCGCGCGCATCAGCACGATCGGTGGAATCGTCAGGCCGAGGGTTTTGGCGGTTTTGAGATTGATAGTGAACTCAAACCCCATCGGCTGCTCAACCGGTAGTTCGGCGGGCTTGGCTCCCTTCAGGATTCTGTCGATGAGGTATGCCGCCCGCCTGTAGCGCTCGGCGTCGTCGGCGCCGTAGGACATCAATCCTCCGCTGGCGACAAATTCTCCCCAAGGCGATATTCCCGGTAACCGATGTTTTGCCGCCAGGTCGGCGATCTGTTTTTGATTTGAATTGTTAACCGGGGCCGAGGTCACGGCCAGAGCCGCACTACCCGCTTTGATAGCGTCTTTGAAAGCGCTCTCGAATTTATCACCGCTGGTGACTTCCATGGAGTGAAGCTGCAGCCCCAGTTCGCGCGCCGGCACTTGGCTTTCTTTCCATTGTTGCGCAGAGCTTGCCGCCCGTGGGTGCCAAAGCACTGCGACGCGGGAGAGCTTGCGGACGGTTTCCGTGAGCAACTCCAGTCGCTTGCCGGTCAACTCCCCGGAAATAGTGCTGAGACCCGTCAGGTTCCCGCCAGGCCGCGCGAGGCTGTCAACTAACCTCGCCGCAACAGGATCAGCTCCGCTTGTAAAAACGATCGGAATCGTTTTAGTCGCATTCTTGGCAGCTAGAGCAACCTCTGTCCCCGTCGTGACTATAACGTCAACCTTAAGACGGACCAGCTCGCCAGCGAGGGCCGAGAGATGGTCGAGCTTACCTTCCGCGGATCGATACTCGAATATTGTGTTTTTGCCTTCAACATAGCCGAGCGGACGAAGCCCTTGTTGGATTATCCCGGATGCGGATGTTTGACCGGAAATACTCGTGAGCCAGCCAATCTTAAATACCTTTACCGGCTGCTGCGACTCGGCGAGAGAAGCAGTTAGCAGAACGACAGTAATCAGTAGGCAGACAACGATCTTTCTAATCATCGGTTTTGCTCTGCTTCTTACCGCTGACTGCTTTTTGCTGGCTACTCACTGCCACTCGATGGGATTCACTGCTTCGCGCCGCTTTTCGCCTTCGCCTTGGCGTCGTCAATGATCGGTTGGAGTTTTTTCTTGAGACCGGGATCGAGCTGAAAAGCTTTTTGAAAGTCGGTGTCGGCGTCTTTGCCATTGTTCTGATAGACGCGAATGATACCGCGATAAACGTAGGCGTCGGCGTTTTTTGGCTGCAAGATGATTACTTGGGTGAAGTCACGGGCGGCAAAATCGTGTTTGCCTACTCTCATGTAAGCGAGGCCGCGGTTAAACGGCGCCTCGGCATCTTTTGAATTCAAGCGGATCGCTTCGCTATAGTCCTCAATGGCGCCGTCATGCCTGCCGGTTTTCATTTTCGCCAAGCCGCGATTGTAAAACGCTTCGGCATTCGCGCTGTTGAGCTTGATCGCCTCGTCGAAGTCGCGAATGGCGTCTTCGTATTTGTTCGAATGTGAATAGGCGATGCCGCGATTGTAGTAGGCGTCGGCGAGCTTGGGATCTCTGGCCAAGGCCGCCTCGTAGTCTTTGATCGCGTCGTCTTTTTTATCCAGCGCCAGGTAACTATTGCCGCGGTTGAAATAGTGCTGGCCGTCTTCGGGTTCGATGCGGATCGCCTCGCTGTAATCCTTGATCGCGCTGTCGTAGCGCTTGGCGTCGAAATGAATCGCACCCCGGTTGACGTAATTGCGCGCTTCGCTGGGGCTGAGCTTGATCGCCGCGCTGTAGTCATTGAGCGCGGGTTGATCCTGTTTCAAGCGCCGATAAACGTTGGCGCGATTGAAGTAGGCTTCGCTGTCTTTGGGATTCAAGCGGATCGCCTCGCCGTAGTCTTTTAGCGCTTGCTGATTCTGGCCGAGATCGTAGTGTGCGTTGCCGCGGTTGAAGTACGCCTCGGCCAGTTTCGGATTGGCCTTGAGCGCTTTGTCATACTCGATGAGAGCTTCTTTGATCTTGCCGGCGTCGTGTAAATCAACCGCGGCTTTGAGCGGATCGTCCGCCAGCCCCGCCCAGAGCTTTGCCGGCGCTGTCAGCAAGGCCAATAGAAATCGGAATAGCAAAACGTTGCGCGCCATGGATTATTTTCCTTTTGATGGTGTTATCAGCGGCTCGATCCTGTCTTTGAGCGCCGGGTCGAGCTCGAGCGCTTTCTTGAAATCTTTTTGGGCATCGTCGGTCTTACCCAGGCGCGAACGGATCACACCGCGGTTGGCGTAGATCTTGGCGCTTTTGCCATCGAGCTTGATCGCTTCATCGTAGTCTTTGGCGGCGTCCTCGTACTTGCCGAGCAGCGAGTAAGCGTTGGCGCGATTATTGTACGACTCGGCGTTCTTCGGCTCGAGCTTGATCGCTTCGGAATAATCTTGGATCGCCAGCTCGTTCTTGCCGAGTCGTCGGTAAGCCAAGCCGCGGTTATAGTAAATCTCCACGTCTTTAGCGTCCAACTTCTGCGCTTGATTGAAATCTCCGATCGCTTTGTCGAATTGTTTTAAAGCGATGTAGGCGAGGCCCCGTTGCCGATGTGCCAGCGGCGCGTTGGCATCGTGTTTGATCACCTCGTCAAAATCTTTGAGCGCGCGCTCGTGAAGATTCTGCGCCATATGGGCGTTGCCCCGATTGAAATAAGCTTCCGTCATCTTGGGATTGAGCTTGAGCGCTTCGTCGTAGTCTTTGATCGCGCTCTCATGCTGACCCATTTTGAAATAGGCCAAGCCGCGGTTGTTGTAGATTTCATCGGACTTTGGCGCGGCCTTAAGCGCGCGGTTGAAGGCCGCGATGGCGTCTTTGTATTTCGCTGCCTTATACAGCTTAACGCCTTGGTTAAAGGCGTTTTGCGCCTCAGCCGCGATGATCACGGTGGGCAAAACCAGAAACGCAAGGAGAAATAAAAACCAAATCGGTCGCGTGAGAAAAGTCATGGCCATGAGATGATTTAGCGTATGCGTCCCTGAATGTCCAATTCGATAAGACTCCGATGCGGCCTGGACAAACCCGGCAAAAAGGCATATTGCTGTGGAATATTAAGTACTCAGGAGGGAAGAGCCTATGACCACAGCGACTGCGGTGAAACGCACCGCGGAACAAGTATTGGGGAAAGATAAAATCGTCTCGTCGGATTCACATATCATGGAGCCGCCCGACCTTTGGGAAAAAAATCTCACCCCGAGTCTGCGCGCCAAGTTTCCGAAATTTCCACCGCGCAATTCGGCCGGTGAAAAACCTGGGGGGCAAGACCCCACGGCCCGTTTGGATGAAATGGCTGTCGATGGCGTCAGCGCCGAGGTGTTGTACGCGACGTTCGGGTTGCGACTTTTCGCCCTGGAAGACGCCGAGCTGCAGGAAGCCTGTTTTCAAATCGCCAACGATTGGATGATGGAATATTGCAAAGCCGCGCCGGGCCGACTCTTCGGCATTCCTAATATTTCCATGTACAGCATTCCCAACGCGATCAAAGAACTCGAACGCTGCAAAAAGAACGGCATGATCGGCTGCATGATCTGGCAGGTGCCGCCGGACAATCTGCCGTTTACCAGTGAATACTACTATCCGTTCTGGGAAGCGGCGTCTGAACTCGACATGCCGGTCAACGTGCATATCTTGACCGGTTTCAATTACAGCCGCTTCGACCGCAAGGGCTTGGACACCTACAAGATGACCGTCAACCAAAAACTCGCCGATGCGGCGAACACACTGTTCGATCTCGTATTCGGCGGCGCCATCGCGAAGCATCCCAAGCTGAAGATCGTCTACGTCGAAAACGAAGTCGCCTGGATTCCTTTCCATTGTCACGAGTGGGACAAGTATTTTGTTCGCCATAGCCCCAAGGCGCCGCTGCCTTACATGAAAAAGCTGCCCAGCGAATACGTCAAGGATCAGGTGTTCGCGACTTTCTTTAGCGACCCCTGCGGCGGTCGGATGATGGATTGGTTCGGCGAAGATAATTTCATGTGGTCGAGCGACTATCCGCACGCCGCGTCGACCTGGCCGCACTCGCGCCAAGTGATCGCCGATGAATTAGGCCACTTGCCGAAGCCGGTGATCGACAAAGTCGTTCGGCAAAACGTCCTCGATCTCTACCACATCAAGGTCGACGGGATTAATAACTAAAAACTTGAGCACCATTGAAAGGAATAGGCATGCAACCCGCAAAGAAGATCGATCCGACGGAAAAACCGCGCACGCAAAAATTCTCCCTTAGGACGCCGTATATGAAGCAGGGGAGAGTCACCCAGCTCGTCGCGGAGACCGAGAACATGTGGATCCACACCAAGATCAATTACGAAGGCGGCGAGAATGAGATTCATACCCATCTCGATGAAGATCATTCCTTCATCGTGCTCGAAGGCCAGATGAGCGTCTTCGATGAAAAGGGCAATGAGATCAAAGTTGAAAAACACCAGGGCGTGATGATTCCCAGGGGCGCGTATTACCGCTACTTGAACACCGGCCCGGAAAATTTGGTTGTGATTCGCGTCGGCTCGGGCATCAAGGGCAAGCCCCAGGGCGGCGTGGAGATGCGCGTTCGTCCGGATGGCAAACCATTAATCGCCTCCTCCGAGGAGAACAAGACCGTCGAGCCGATCGAAGATAGCCGATTTTTCGCCGACTCGGCCGGATAAGTTTTATTTCAACCCGCCCATGTTAGTAAGCGCCGGCCACTGAGAAATCAGTGGCCGGTGTCGTTTCGGGGAGGCAATATGACGCAAGCGATCCGACCGATGCCCGAAGAGATGCCGCCCGAGTTGTGGCGCGGTTATCAACCGACGAGCGCGGCTTGGCAGGGGAGCGTTAAGGAGATCTTCATCACGCCTCAATCTGCGCAAGCGATGGTTTCGGTCTCCACTGTGCGAGCATTCGCGGATCGCGGTTTGGAGGGTGATCGATTCTTTCGCGACTCCTGGGATGCGGTAAAGCGATCCGACAAAGCAGTAAGTCTCATCGAGGATGAGGTTTTGGAGCTTGCCGCCCAGGAGATCGATGTCAGCGCTATCGGCATTCTGACCCGGCGCAATATTGTCACCCGTGGCGTGCCGCTCATCGAGCTGCTTGGGCAAGAATTCACTGTCGGCAACGTGCGCATGCGCGGCATCCGCCTGTTCGAGCCCTGCGGCCATCTGGTCGCCGTGACCAAGCTGCCGAGCATCTTCAAAGCTCTGGAGCATCGCAGCGGCCTCAAAGCCGCAGTTGTGAGCGACGGCATCATTCGCACCGGCGATGCGATCACGCTAGAACAAAGTTCACAAAAGTTTTTGGCACAGGCGGGTTAGTCATCATGCAGTACGGTTTACATCTTCCGGCGTCGAGCGCCACGGTAAAACCAGAAGAGTTGGTTCGTTTTGCCCAGCAAGCCGAAGCGTTGGGCTTCAGTCTGCTGACGGTCGCCGATCACGTCATCGTGCCGACCGACATCTCCGTCCCGTATCCATACACTGTCGACGGCAAGTATCCGGGCACGGGTTATCATCTCGAAACGCTCATGACGATGGGTTTTCTCGCCGGGGCGACCAAGCGGATTCGCTTTGCCACCAGTGTGATGATTTTGCCCTATCGCAATCCGATCGTCACCGCCAAGATGCTCGCCAGCTTGGACGTGCTTTCGGGCGGGCGGGTGATCGTTGGGGTTGGCGTCGGTTGGATGAAAGAAGAGTTCGAAAATCTTCAAGCGCCCGAATACGCCGAGCGTGGTCGTGTGACCGACGAATACATCCGCGCCTTTCGCGAATTATGGACCAGCGACAAGCCGACCTTCCACGGTAAATTTTGCAATTTTTCCAATCTGATCTTTTTACCCAAGCCGGTGCAAAAGTCGATTCCCATCTGGATCGGCGGCCATAGCAAAGCGGCGCTCAAGCGCGCCGGCCAACTCGGCGACGGTTGGCATCCCATTGGCGGCGTGCCGACGATTCCGCTGGAACCGGAAGACGTAAAGAAGGACTTGGCTGTGCTTGCCGAATATGCAATCAAAGCCGGCCGCGATCCCAAATCGATCCATGTCGCCCTCAAAGGTTCGCTGTTCGACAAAGAGAAAAAGATCGCCGACCGACGCCGTCGCTTCATGGGCGGCGCGGAAGAAATCGCCGCCGACATCCGCGACTACGAGAGCGCCGGCGTCGGCACGATGATCTTCGACGTGCGCCAGCCCAGTTCGGCGGCAACGCTGGAGCGCATGGAGTGGATGGCCAAGGATGTGTTTCCGAAAGTGTGACACGGTTGTGTCTGAACCAGTATAAGTTAACCTCAGGCACGATTCCAATTCGACCGACCTAATTCGACCTTCAATCTCCCCATTGCTGGCTTGGCTCCCGCCTGCAGAAATCGATTCAAACTTGGATTACCGGGGTTCTTTCGGAGCTCCCGTGCCTGAGAGTACAATCGAGCCAGGTCGTATGAGATCGGGAAAGGGGATCAAAGTATGAAGCTATCAGACGTAATCGAGATGGTTCAGTCCTTCATGAACTTCAAGCTCTTTGAGATCAACCAAACCGCGATCACGCCTTCCTCGGTTTTCATGTTTCTCATTTTCATTGCGGTCTTCGCCGTGACGTCGCGTCTGTTGCAGCGGGTGCTGAGAGCGCAACTGTTTTCTCGGCTGAGCATCGACGAGGGCATGCAATACACGCTCACCCGCATCACCCATTATCTGATTATGATCATCGGCGCCGTGGTGGCGTTTCAATTCATCGGCATCGATCTCACGGGTTTAGCGATCATTGTCGGCTTTTTGTCCGTCGGCATCGGTTTTGGATTACAAAATATCACCTCCAACTTCGTTGCCGGCCTTATCCTACTTCTCGAGCGGCCGATCAAGATCGGTGACAGAATCATGGTCGGAGACCAGGAGGGAGACGTCGTGGAAATAAATATGCGCTCGACGACGATTCGCACGATGAAAAATATCGCCGTCATCGTGCCGAATTCAGAGTTTGTTTCCTCGAAGCTGGAGAACTGGTCCTACGGCGACGAAACAGTGAGGCTGGACATCGACGTGGGCGTGTCCTACGAGTCCGACCTGGAGATCGTAATTCGTTGCTTGAAGGAAGTCGCAGCAGAACATCCGGAAGTGCTAAGGAAACCGGCTCCTGACGTCCTGCATCGGGGGTTCGGCGACTCGGCGTGGAACATGCGTCTTAGGGTTTGGCTCGCTCACCCGCGCCGCCATCCCGAAGTGCACTCGGACATCAACTGCGCGATCGTGCAAAAGTTCCGTCAGAACGGCGTGGAAATTCCATTCCCGCAGCGCGATCTGCACGTGCGCTCGCCGCTGCCGCTACCGTTTTCGACCGCGCCAGAGATTGCGCGCTCCACATAATGCCGCTGCGCAATGGAAAGTATGATCAGGAAAATATCGTAAGGGGCGCGAAACGAGAGCAGTACTGATTTTCTTATCGCTTTTCGCTGTGAGCGCCAGATGCCGTGCTATACTTTAGTACGAAATAGTGCCAGTTAGCTGCACGCTTCCTTTTGGCCAGTGCTCAGTAGTCTTCCACTCCCTGCACGGTCCCCACGCCACTCGCGTGTAAATAGCGTCCGGTTCCCCCAATCAATCTTATAGCCGCCAGTAATTACTCCAACCGTACCTTCGATCGTAAGGATCCCACCGTAGGTCGCGAAGATTTGGTCTCCGTTTGCGACGACGGTGAGGACAAGTTGATCTGAAGAGAACGAAAACGCCGTCTCGCTTATCGGATTGATGCAATCGCTTGAATCGAGCGTTACCTTACCCAGGTGCGTTGCCAGCCCTGTTCCTGAAATGTCACCTACTAGAAAACATGCGGGCGGTACCAGTAAGTTGAATCGATTCAGTTATAGCAATGGTGGCTTTAAAGGGAACGGCGGATTGGGCCTCCGCGACTCCTGACGCGAACAACGTAGCCACAACTACAGCGAGGAAAAGCCGACAAGACAGCAACAGTTTAAAATTTTTCATTCGCTGATTTTATCATCGGCATAAGTCATCTGTATAGGAAAATTAAAAATACTTTTTCTGTGACGCGAATATATTCGAGCCAGCGAGTGCTGAATCGCCCGAGCGTTTAGTGAAAATTGCGATCTTGCGGGAATGTTAAGGCCTTGCATCGCTCGCGCGGCGCATCGTTGCGGGACGTAAAAAAGATTTCACCGCACGAGGACATTCACGCGCTGCACGCCGTTGTTGCCGTAGCCGCCGAAGTTCCATTGCTGATCGACCGGCTGCACATTGCCGTCGGCATCGCTGGCGCGGACATACAGCACGTATGCGCCCGGTGTGGCATTCCATACGAACGTCCAACTTTTCCATGCGTACGGTGATTGGGACTCGCCCAGTTGGGCCTCGGACCAAGTCGAGCCGCCGTCGACGCTAACCTCGACACGCGACACGCCGACTCGCCCGGCCCACGCTTTACCCGTGAGAGTAACAGAGCCGGCGTCGACCAGCCGATTGCGGCTCATGAAGTCTGGAATGCCGGGAGGAATCATCAGCGCCCGCGCTCTTATCAAGTTGACGGCTTCACCCGGACCGTCCGCTGTCTGCGCGTAACGATAGGCGCGCGCCATTTGATAGCCTTGAAACGGCTCTGCAACAGCTTCGATGCGATCGAGCCATTTCACGCTCGCCATGCCATACCATCCCGGCATCAACAGGCGCAGCGGATAGCCGTGTTGCGGCGGCAGCGGTTCGCCATTCATCTCATAGACCAGCAAGACTTCGTCCCTCGTCGCTTCGTCGACGGTTAGACTGCGCTGGTAGAATTGAATCTGGTCGCCTTCGACTCCTTGATCCAGGCCGGTAAAAACAATCTCCGCGGCATCGGCGCTGACGCCGGCATCCTGCAGGATGCTTCGAAGCGGCGTGCCCGTCCACTCGGCGGTGCCGATGGCTTCGAGAAGCCAGGGTTGGCTTATGCGCCGCGGCGCGAATAGCGCTCGGCCGTTGCCGGCGCATTCCATGGTGACGGGGATGGATCGGCGCGGCCGCTTTTTGATTTCCTCGAGAGTTAGATCAAGCGGTTTGGCGACCCGCCCGGCGATTTTTAGGCGCCATTTTTCGGCGTTTACTTCCGGTATGTCATAGTGGATCAGCAGGTAGTGCAGACCGGTCGGTGTGATCGGATAGCGCAGTGCCTCCAGAGGCATGCCGCGATTGCGCAGCGCCAACTGCAACTCTTCTTGATAAAGCGCATCGGTTTGAGCCAGCCCGCTGCCGTCGCCGACAGTTGGAAAATATTTGTTCGCGCTTTTTGCTTCCATCTCGGCCAACCTCTCACTGGATTTTCGCTGTGGCGCTGCTCAAGAGTGACGCAGCAAAATCAGCCCGCCCCAGCCGAGCAAAGCGACACCCAGCGGCGCGCTCAGTTTGCCGCCCCAGGGCAGATTCTTCTCCGCGGCCATCAAGCCGCCGAGCGTCAACATCCAGGCGACATTGCCGACCCCGACGGCGAACATCAAGAGCATCAACGCCCAGCAGCAGCCGACGCAAAAGAGGCCGTGATTGATACCCAACAAAAATGCGTTGCGCCGCTCATGGCGGCCGCGCCAGTACTCGGTGACGAAACTCAACGGCGCACGGCACTTCTCCAGGCAACGGTACTTCAAGCGGCTAAATTGAAAGCCGCCGGCCAAGAGCAGCGTCGCCGCGCCGATCAAGCCACGCGTTCGCTTCAAGCCAGGAACTGCGCTCGACGATTTCATGCAACAGCCAATCAGCTCCGTGGGCGGCAATACCGAACCCCAGCCAGACGCCAAGATAACCCGCAACCAGCAGCGCCAGAAGCTGGGACCGATCCTGGCGCCGCACCGTCAAGCGACGGAAGATTTCGAGCAGCGGCAGCGTCGTCGGCAACATCATGGCCACGGTCATCAGCGTCCAACCGATCAGGTAGAGCGTTATCGGGAAGAAGGAAAGACCCGGCGTCGATCTCGCCAAGTTGTTGATGACTAAGGTAGCGGCCATAAGGCGAGCGATCCCAGATCCATAGAGCGCACCATGCCAAGCCGACCAGTGAAGCCATCAACCCTAGGAAAGCTCTTCGGTCGGCCATGGCGTTCAGTTACTACGTTCGCCCTCACATCCGCGCGCAGGAGAATCTAGCTCTGAAAAATGAAATTGCCCTGTATGGCGTTGTGATCTTTGAGGTCGATGTTTTGTCCCAGCGCAGGGTTGTTCATCCTGTACTTCGTTGCCCTGGCCACATAGGCCGGCGAACCGGGAATGGTCGTAAAAATCGAATCACGCAGCGTTGTCACCTCGCCGTTGGGACCGCGAAAAGGTTCCATCTCACAGTCAGCGACGCTGCCGATGCGCAAGATTCCTTTGCCTTGCGAAACTTCAAACGTGATCGGCGAGCGCTCCACGGAAACCACTTCGCCAATCAATTTTACCAGATCGGCCACGGGACCGCCTTGTTTGCCGGTATAGACTGTCAGCAGTGCCTCTTCCTGTGCCTTCGTGGCGCGCTCATCGATGTGCACCACCACACGCCAGTTGCCTTTCAAGATGTTTCCGGGAACATGCGCGGTGAACGCCATGGTGAGCCCCGACACATCGACACCGTCGATTTCACCTTTTTCGTAATGGTGCGCCAGCGCTGTATCGCAAGTCCCCCTATCCGGGTCCATACCGACCCAGCAGGGACACAGCACTTCACAATTGCAGACTTCCAAAAGGCTGCCTTCAAGTTTGTAAGCCATAGCTACTCCCTTTCTTAGTGATCATTCAGCGATCACTGTAAACATTTCGGAACATATCTCTGGTTTCGTGTCCGCGGTGCCTGCGCAAAGTTGAAGGACGTGTCGACCGGTAATTTATCGAACACGAAAAAAAAGATGTCAACCCCAAAGTTAGTTGCCTCCGACGGTACGGATTCGCCATGCGTTCATGTCTCTGTTATCGGCAATCGGCCGGTTTGCGCCAATTCTTTCCAATCCGCAGAAAACACGGTATGAGAAGGGGAATTAAACGGACGAGGTCATGATGGCGAACTACTCGGTGGTAGGACAATCGGTTTATCGCACGGATGCGAACCCAAAAGTAACCGGCCGGGCATTGCACGTCGGCAACATCGAGATGCCGGGAATGCTCCATGTCGCCGTGTTGCGAAGTCCCTATGCCCACGCGCGAATTACCCGCATCGAGAAATCCAAGGCCGAGGCGCTGGAAGGCGTGGCCGTCGTATTGACGGGTGCTGACATCGCCAAGATGCCGGGCATCGATCCGCATTTCGGCCCGGCATTTCGCGATCAGCCGATTCTCGCTGTGGAAAGGGTTTGCTACATCGGCGATTCCGTAGTCGCGGTGGCGGCGGTCGATCGACGCACCGCGGAAGACGCGCTCCAGCTTGTCGAGGTCGACTACGAACCGCTGCCCGCGGTGCATGACGTGATTGAAGCGGCGAAGGCTGGAGCGACCCTCGTGCATGAGCAGCATCGGCCGGCCAAGGCTTTCGCCGATCTTGCCCATGTCAAAGCCGGTCAACAGTCCAATGTCTGTTACCACTTCAAACTTCGCACCGGCGACGTCGACAAAGCCTTCGCCGAGGCCGACCGGGTTTTCGAAGACTGGTTCAGCTCGCCGCCGGCGCAGCATATGCCGATGGAGCCGCACGTGACGTTGGTTTATGTCGACGAGCACCAGCGGATCAACGTCTGGACGGCGAGTCAGTCGCCGTCCTACGTGCGCACGGAGCTTGCCACGACATTCGGCATTCCCATGCACCGGATACGCGTGCGCGTGCCGTACCTCGGTGGCGGCTATGGTGCCAAGCTCTACGCCAAGCTGGAACCGCTGGTCACCGTTCTCGCGCTGATCACGAAAAAGCCGGTGCGTTACGCGCTCACGCGCGAAGAAGAGTTTTTGACGATCACCAAGCACAAAGTCGTTACTAAGATTAAGACCGCCGTCAAAAACGGCGCGCTCACCGCGCGCAAGTGCGAAGTCTATTGGGACACCGGCGCCTATGCCGAGATCGGCCCGCGCATCGGTCATAAGTCAGGTTACACTTCCGCGGGACCGTATCGCATTCCCAACGTGTGGATCGATTCCTACTGCGTCTACACCAACAAAGTGCCGGCCGGCGCGTTCCGCGGTTTCGGCGTGCCGCAAGTGATTTGGGCCTATGACTCACAAACCGATATGATCGCGCGCGCACTGGGCGCGGACCCGGTGGAGTTTCGTTTGACGCCGGCGTTAGACGAAGGAGAGCGCTTCGCCACCGGCACCGTCGTGCGTTCGTTCGGTGTTAAAGAAGCGATTCGCAAGGCGGCCCAGGCGGTCGAATGGTCGAAGCCCAAGCTGGCGCAAAGCGGAACCAAGCGCCGCGGCAAAGGCATCGCGGCGGGGGTGAAGGCGGTGCTAACGCCGTCGATTTCCGGCGCCATCGTTATTCTCAATGCCGACGGCACGGCCAACGTGCTGAGCAGCACGGTGGAAATGGGCCAGGGATCGGAGACGACGATGGCACAGATCGTGGCGGAGGAGTTGGGCATGGACGCGGGTCGCGTCCATATCGTTCAGCCCGATACCGACGTTACGCCATACGACACGATCACCGCGGGCAGCCGTTCGACGTACCACATGGGCAACGCCGTGCGCATGGCTGCGGCAAAGATCAAAACGGAACTGTGCGAAGTCGTCGCCGCGAAGCTGGAAGTCGATCCGGGCGATTTGCTCGCGCGCAATGGAAAAATCGTTGTGCGCGGCATGGAAGAGCGCGGCATGGCGATCGGCGAGATATTCCTGGCGAAGTTCGGCAGTCTCGGCACCACCCTCGCGGCCGAGGCCGTTTGTCAACCGACGGCAGCACAGATGGATCCAGAAACGGGCCAGTCGGAAAAGTGCACCGAGTATTGGTTTCCTTCGGCGACTGCCGCCGAAGTCGAAGTCGACACGGAAACCGGGCACGTCAAGGTGTTAAAACTTTTCAGCGTGGGCGATACCGGTACGGCGATCAATCCGCGCCACTGCGAGCAGCAGTTGCTCGGCGCCGCGTTGATGCATCTCGGCTTGACGATGTTCGAAGAGATGATCTTTGACGAGGGCCAACTCATCAACGGTTCGTTGCTCGATTATCAAGTTGCTTCGATCAAGGACATGCCGGACCTGGTTCAGCCCATCATCGTTCAAGTGGCCCACGACGACGGCCCTTTCGGCGCCAAGGGAGCGGGCGAGACCGGCGCGTTAACCGTGGCGCCCGCCATCGCCAACGCCATTCACGATGCGGTCGGCGTGCGCATTCGCGATTTGCCGATCACTCCGGAAAGAGTTCTGCGGGCGCTGGTCGAGATGAACCAAGAGCGCGGAGACTAAGACGAGGGTACTTTGTGGTTAAATTCTGTCACACCTTTGAATTTTCCCGGCGTACTAAAGATACGGCGAGACCCGCGCGCGTCTCGCCTCATTCATGGAAACGACGCGTGGCGGCGTCGGCAGCTTCTTTGACTCCGGGCAGAGGGCAGAAGTTGTTAGCCTCTATGCCGAAGACCGGGTTGAACTTGCTGCGAAAGTTCTCCAGCGCGATCACCGCGGCCAATTCCACCAACTCCTCATCGCTGAAATGTTTCTTCAGACGCTTGAAAAACTTATCCGTGACCCGTTTGCCTGTGTAAGTCATGCGCTCGGCGAGCTCTAGCGCCAGCCGCTCGCGCAGGGAAAACAACGGGTTCTTCTTGTAATCTCCCAGCGCTGCTTCGACTTTCTCTGCCGCAGCTCCGTTTTGCATCGCCCCGGATGCATTGCTGTCAATTCAATAAGGGCAACCGTTGATGTGCGCGGTCCTGACGCAAACCAGATTGCGTAGCTCCCGCGGTATCAGTCCCGATTGCTGAATTCCCTGGGCGAGCGCCTGCACTCCTTTATAGATTGTCGGTCTAACGGCAGAGACCTGCACGGCGTTCGAGATAAAGCCATGACGTTTCTTCTGCTCTTCAATAATAGTTCGCAGTTCATCATCGGCATCATTTTCCGTTATACCTTTGATCCTGGCCATTAAATTTTCCTCCTGGTCAAGTTCGCGTGGTCAATTCATTGATGACCGTGTGACAATTCCTCAAAGCGTTCGTCCGATCAGTGAGCTAAGCACCCACTGCGACGCTTTGCCCTTTGTACGCCGGCGTGCGCAGAACTCGCCCGGGAAGATCGCCGCTCAACCGGCCGTCTTCACATATCACTCGTCCATTGACGACGGTGTAATGCATTCCCAGCGCGCGCTGGATCAGCCGCTTGGTCCCGCCCGGGTAATCCTGCGCCCACTCTGGTTCGCACGACTGGATCTTCCCAGGATCGAATATCGCAAGATCTGCCGCATAGCCTGGCTGTAGTAATCCCCGGCCGGCAAGACCGTAAACGGACGCCACTTCAAAAGTGAGCTTATGGACCGCCAACTCCAAGCTCATCACTTCCCGTTCCCTCACCCACAAGCCCAACAGTGTGCTGCCGTACCCAAACTGCGCACCATATTGCACATGGGCGCCGGCATCGGAGTTGCCGATCAAGACATGGGGGCTGCGAAGAATTTCCGCCATGGCCTGCTGGTCGCCGCCTGAATTGGCGTTTTGGAATGCAGTTTCGAGATCCTCGCCGAGCGCAAGATTGAGAAATGCGTCCAACGGATCTTCACCACACATGGCTCCCACTTCGGCAACGCTCTTGCCGGTGAATTTTTCGTTCTCGGACTTGACCACTTTCTCGACCTTGACGAATTCCCAGCGACGGTGGAAAAGCGTCGGACGCGGATCGGTAAAGTCAGCACGAAATCTACGGCGGGTTTCCGGGTCTGCAAGCGCCTGTCGCCGGGCATCGATGGGCATGCATAACACGTTCTTCCAGGTTGGAAACTCGTCAAACACCTGGGTGTTTTTGAGAGTAAAGCGGCGTACCGTCGGCATCGTACTGCAAGCACCATAGGCGCGCTGTCCACTTTGAAAAATAGCTGCCACAGCGTCGAGCTGTTCTTTCCACAGATTCGGCCGCGAGGAAATGTAGCGCAAGATTTGCCAGACGATGGGGCGCTGCGTGCGTCGAGCCACGTGGTCGTACAACGCGAAGTGCTTGGCGATTTTGGTTTGTCCCTCGTTGATCTGGATAACACCCGCGTTAAGCTCGCCAAGGGCATCGCACAACTGGAACACTTCCTCATCTTCGGCCAGCCGGCTCGGCACCGGTTTGCCGTCTTCGCGCATATGACGGTCGTTGCGGTTGGTCGAAAAGCCAATCGCGCCGCCCTCCATCGCCTCTCGTACCAACTGTTTCATGCGCTGGACTTCTTCGGTTGTTGCCGCTCGCTCCGTCGATGCGTCGCCCAAAACATATTGGCGCACGGCAATGTGGCCCACGAGTCCAGCGACGTTGATGCCCAACCGACCTTCCAAGCGGTCGAGATAATCACCGTAGGAATGCCAACCCCAACGGACGCCTTGCTCCAGGACAGAGCGCGGGATTGCCTCGACACGAACGAAGCTTTTTATCAGCGCTTCTTCGTCTCCAGTCTTCACTGGAGCCAGCGCCAGGCCGCAGTTGCCCATGACAATCGACGTAATGCCGTGCTCGGGCTCGCTGGTGGCATAAGGATCCCACTGGATCTGCCCGTCCATGTGGGTGTGATGGTCGATAAATCCAGGCGCGACGACGAGGCCGTCGACGTTTATCGTCTTAACAGCGCCGCCGTGTATGCGGCCGATCTCAACGATCTTTCCATCCTTGAGCGCGATATCGCCCATGTAAGGCGGTAACCCGGAGCCGTCGACGATGCGGCCGCCACGAAAAAGCAAATCGTAACTCATATGTCCAGTCCTTCTTGTTTAACAATTCGCATAGGGTCAAAAATTAAATGTAGGGTGATTTCTAGACGAAAGAGAAACGGATTGCGTTTACCTTCGAGTTGGCAGACCCATTGCGATGAGAGCGATCCGTCGAACGAGATCACGTGAGAGCCACGCTTAAAGGTGGAGATAGCAGAATCAAAACTGATGAGCAACGGAGAATTTAATTGCGTTAACGCTAGCTCTCGATGAGCGTTTGATCGCAACGATGATCTCAGCCGATTTCGAACGCCATAGCCATGACCGCCATGCAATCCCATTTTTGTGCTAAGGTCGGATAGATCAGCAAACCCCAACGGGCAATTTCTTGAAGACCAATACACTGCTGATACTCGCATGCCTCGCGGCGAGCCTTTGGGCATGGCAACAGGACCCGGCGTTTGCCGAAAACAATCTAATCTTCAGTCTGAAAAACCTTCAAAAGGGCAAAGTCTGGACGCTGGTCGCGGCCCTGTTTATCCATGCCAGCGTCTTACATCTGTTCGGCAACATGCTGTTTCTATTCGTCTTCGGCAATACATTGGAAAAAACCGTCGGCGCGCGCAAGCTGCTGCTGACCTTCTTTACCGGCGGCTTCACCAGTTTCATTCTCGGTGTTATCTACTTACCGCGTGGCACCGGAATGCTCGGCGCCTCGGCTGCGATCTTCGCTCTGGCAGGCTGCGTCATGCTGGTCAGACCGCTCAAGTTCTCCTGGCTTTTCCTCGCGCCGCAAGGACTGCTCGCGATCATCTACTTTCTCTACAACGTCGTCGTGGTCTATGAAAAAAGCCGCATACCCGGCTACGACCCGCACATCGCCTACGTTGCTCATATCATCGGCTTTCTCACCGGACTGCCATTCGGCATCGCTCTGAGCGATCATTGGAAAAGAAATTTGCTGATTACACTGCTGCTATTGGGGATCTACCTCGCGATCGTCAGCGGCGCCGTGGGCTTGCTATTCGCTGGTTGAAATCATCCGCCGTCGACGCTCTGTATTCTGTATAGTGTTTGGATCGACCGAATCGCTAATGCCGACAGTTGGCAACTTTGGCCGAGTCTCACGCCATCGTCCATTGGCTCATTCCATCTAATAACCTCGCAATTTTTTCCCGATAACGTATTACTTTGACCCGTCCTGGATGATAAAAATGAATAGTGAGGCGCGTCTGCACGGTGTATATTGCGATGCTGGCGGCATTTTCAACTTTTCCGCACACAGCTTGCGCTGTTCTGCTGGATGCTCTCGATCCCGCGCGCCAATGGCGCGTGCAGCGGATCGAATTCTTCGGCAACAAACTATTTGCCGGCGATGAACTGAGCGCCGGAATCGTTACCAAGGAGCGGCCTTGGTATCGCTTTTGGGAGGATCGGCCGGCGTTCGATCCGGTAAGTTTCGAGACCGATCTTGAACGGCTGCGGCGGTTTTACGAGTCGCGGGGTTACTACAGCACCGACGTCACTTATGATCTGAACCCCAACACGGAGGACAGCCTGGTCGCGATTCGGTTCGACATCCGCGAGAGCGAGCCGGTTTTCGTTGCAGCGATTGACGTTGAAGTGCGCGCCGAAGGGCAGACCCAAAGTCCGCCGCCTTTGCCCGAAACCCTGCCGCTCAAACGCGGCGATATCTTCAACGAGGCCGAGTACCAAAAAACCGAACAACTCTTGCGCGCTTTTCTCGCTAACGAGGGTTATGCGCACGTCAAGACCGAGCGTAAAGCGGAAGTCGATCTGGAGGAGAGACAAGCGCAGATCGGTTATTCGATTCAGGCGGGACCGCTGGCGCAATTCGGTGACACGGAGATCAAGGGCGCGGCAACGGTGGAGCCGGAAGTCATCTCGAGGGAGGTAGTTTATAAAGCCGGTGAAACTTATTCACTAAAAAAAGTAGTTGAAACGCGCGACAAACTGCTCGCCTTAGATCTATTCAGCAGCGTCAAAGTCGGCCCGGAGAATACCACAGGTACGCCGGTGATTGTGCCGATGGAGGTAGAGGTCGCGGAAAAACCCCATCGCGAGATCAAGATCGGCGTCGGCTACGGCACCGAAGAACAGTTTCGCAGTCAATTCGAATGGCGCCATTTGAATTGGCTCGGTGGCGGTAGACATTTATCCGTACTCGCCAAGTATTCATCGATCTCGGTGGCGGGGTCGATCAATTTCCTTCAGCCTCATTTTCTAACCCGTGACACTCGAGGAACGGCAGAACTCAAGCATGAACAGGAAGACGAAGAAACCTATCTGCGCAACGTAACTCGCTTCATGCCGCGCTTGGAGCATCGATTCTCGCCGACTCTGACCGGCTTCATCGGTTATCGGGTGGAGTACGATAAATTGAACGACATCGCTGCCGCCACGGTGCAAAGCCTTGGCGGGGTGCGCCGCTCCGGTGTGCTGTCCGGACCCACGGTCGGTCTGGTGTGGAACACTTCGGACGATCCGTTTAACCCGAAGAAAGGCGAGACCGTTTCTTTGACCCTGGACCAGGTCGGGGCGATTTGGGGCGGCCAATACAGCTTTTACAAAATCACCGCGGAGGGAAAAAAATATTTCGACATCGGTTGGCAGACGGTTTTCGCCAGCCGACTGAAGCTTGGCGTGGCTGACGCCATCGGCGCCAACAAGAATCTTCCACTCTTCGAACGCTTCTATTCGGGGGGAGAAAAAAGCGTGCGTGGTTATGCCCGGCGCCGGCTCGGTCCGGTAACCACGAGCAACGATCCTTTGGGCGGACTCAGTCTGATTGAAGGTTCCCTCGAACTGCGCCGGCCGATCTGGCGGGAACTCAACGGCGCGCTGTTTATCGACTTTGGCCAGGTGTCGACCCGGCGTTTCGACATTCCGGTCGGCGATCTGCAATTTTCCAGCGGCTTCGGCGTAAGCTACGCGACGCCTGTGGGACCTTTGCGATTGGATATCGGCTTCCCGTTCAAACCACCCCGTGGGGAACGGTCCTGGCAGATTCACTTCAGTGTTGGAGCGTTCTTTTAGGCCATGGGTAAGTTGCACCGCATTATAAAGTGGTTCCTGCTTGGCGGCGCGGTGCTGCTCTTCACGCTTGTTCTCGGCGCCGCGCTATATACGCGCACGGAAAATTTCCAACGTTGGGTGCGTGAGGAAGGGATCAGCGCCGTCAACAATTCGATCCGCGGCGCGCTGACCGTCGACCGTTTGGAGGGCTCGGTGTGGCGCCATCTGACCCTCTATGGAGTGTCGCTCCGCTACGAAGGCGACGAGATTGTGCAAGTTCCCCGGCTCGATGTTTCCTTTTCGTTGCTCCCGTTACTTTGGAACGAAGTCCGCATAGCGGTGATCGATGCTGCGCAGCCACGGGTGCGTTTGAGTCAGAACCGCGAGGGAAAATGGAACGTGGTCGAGGCGGTCTCGCCGCGCCAACCCGAGCCGCCGTCAAAAATGCGATTATTAACGTACGTCCGCTCGCTCAGATTACAGGACGGCAATCTCGATCTTAAACTTGCCGCTGAACGCCAGGTTTATCGACTGGAGCGCTTGAATCTTGAGGGCGGCGTGGAAATTTTTCCGGCAGCGCTGAACGTCGACTTGCGCGCATTGTCGTCGGGGCTGATTGCCCAGGGGCGACCCGAGCTCAATCTCAAGGGCGCGATGGAGTATCGGCAAGACGAGACACGGCCGGCGCTGCTTAAACTGAAAAATGTTTGGGCCGTGAGCCGCGCTTCGCAAGTCAAATTGAATGGCCAGCTCGAGACCGGTGACCACGCCAAAATCAACGCCCAGCTCGAACTGGTCAAGCTCGCGCCGGCCGACATCGCTTACTTCGTCGCCAACTCGCCGCTCAAACGTGACCTGACGGGAACGCTGCAGGTCGACGGCGCCTTCGATGCGCTCAAGGGAAAACTTCAGCTCGCGGCGGCGGGCGCGCGGGTGACCGGTAGCTTTCAGGCGGATGTTACTGCCGAGCAACCGAAATATTCGGCGACCATGACGCTGAGTGATGTTAATTTGCGCCAGTGGCTTGAAGGGAAAAATATCGCCGGCGTCATGAGCGGCACGATGGAGGCGAGCGGCACCGGCTTTGCGCTGCAAGGCACCACGGGGAAGGCGCGCCTGGAAATTCGCTCCGCTGAGGCGCAGGGCTGGACGCTCGGCGTGGTGTCTCTGCAAGGCGGGCTCGAACGCGGCGTTGCGGCGGTCGACGGACGGCTCAAAAGCAATCTGGGCCACGCCACTTGGTCCGGTAAAATCGTCCTCGATGAAAAACGGCCAAGTTACGATGTGGCGTTGAGCGTCAAGGATCTCGATATTCAAAAAACCGCCGGCGGTGGCAAGGCGCTTCAAGGTAAGCTAAATTTTCAAGGCACGGTGAAAGGCGCCGGCAAAAGTTTCGCCAATATGGAGACGCGCGCGGATCTGCGAATCTCGCCGTCGTCCCTCGGCCCGGTCGAGATCAAACAGGGCGAGTTGAACGCGGCGTTAAACAATAAAGTAATTCGTATTGCACGCGCCACCCTGAGCACGCCGGAGTCCACGCTTTCTGTCAATGGCGAACTCGGCATGGATGCCAAGGTCGCTGGTAAGCTCGATTACCGTTTGCGAGTGGGAAATCTTTCCCCGTGGTTGGCGCTGGTCGATCGCAAAGGCGCGGGCGCGGTGGAACTCTCGGGACAAGCGCAGGGTAGTTTCGCCGAGGTGCAAACCCAAGGGACCGCGCGGTTGTTCGCTGTGCGCGTCGATAACATGTCCGCTAAGAATGGCAATCTCAAGTTCACGCTGCAGCGCGTGCAGAACCGGACTTTGCCCGTGGGCACACTCACCGCGCAGCTTGCCGAAGTTGACGCCGGGTTGGCATTGCGGCGGATCGACGCTAGCGCCAAGCTGGCGCGCGAGTCGCCTGATTCGATGGCATTTGAGGTGACGGCGCTCGATCAACGCGACCGACGTCACGGTTTGAGCGGTACACTCGATTTCGGCCGCGACACTGCCGTGTTGCGTTTAAGCCAGGCGTCCCTAAGTGCGCCGGACGGAGCATGGAAGCTCAGCAACCCGGCGACGGTCAGCTGGCGCGACAAGGTCTTTTTAATAGAACAGCTCGCGCTCAAAAACGGAGCCCGCGAGCTCGCGCTCAACGGCCGTTTCGCTCTCTCCGGCAAACAGGATCTGAATTTAAGCATTGAGAGCTTGCCGTTGGATACGCTGGCGGCATTGGTCACCGAGCCACCCAACGTAACCGGCTTGCTCGCGGTGAAAGCGCGGATCGCCGGCACCGCCGCCGCTCCGGAAGTGACCGCGTCAGCGCGCCTGAGCGACGCATCCTTTGCCGGACACGCTTATGCCGGAGCGCTTGCCGATATCGACTACAGAGAGCGTAAAGCAACATTGCGTTTGACCGTACAACAAGACGCGGCGCATGCACTCAAGGGCGACGGCACGGTGCCGCTGCATTTGAGCTGGAGCGACGGCTGGCGCGCCGATTTCGCCGACGGCATGGCGCTGCGGCTGCAAAGTTCGGGTATCGGTCTCGCTTTTCTCAACGCCTTTGGCGGCAAATCCGTCGAAAACATCGCCGGCGAGCTCAGCCTCGATGTCCAGGCGCGCGGCTCGGTCAAGCAGCCCGACCTGCGCGGCACGTTTCGACTACGCGATGGCAAGCTCAAAGCGATTCCACTGGGCGTGGAAATTCATACCATAGCGGCGGCGGGTGATTTGGATTCGCGCAATTTAACCCTGCGTGAGTTCTCGGCGACAGCCAAGGAGGGCGAGATTCGCGGCAGCGGTGCTCTGGCCTTGAAGAACTACGACATCGGCGCGGTCAAGCTCATGCTCACCGCCCGGAGTTGGCCGGCGATCCAAACCGCACGCCATCAAGTGAAAATCGACGGCGACGTCAATATCGAAGGTGCCGTCAGCGCGCCCAGGATCAAGGGTCAGGTCACCGTGATCGAGGGAACGCTCCGTCCCGATCTGGCATTTCTCGAACAGAGCAAGGTGCCGTTCAAACGCGATGAAACCATCGTGATCGTCAACAACGGCGCCGGACGCGGGGCGCAGGGACAAGAGAAGAAGGCGTCGAGCGACAACGATTTCGTCAAGGCGGTTAGCGTCGATCTGACGGTGCGGGCAGCGCGCAACGTTTGGATCAGACATCCGGACTTGCTGGCCGAGCTGTCGGGTGATGTTCATGCGACCAAAGCGCCGCAGCGGGAGCTCGACCTGACCGGCCGCGTCGACATTGTTAGAGGCTGGTTCGCGTTTCAGGGCCGAAGATTTGAACTGGAACGCAGCGCCATCCAATTCACCGGCGGCGACAAGATCAATCCGTCACTGAACATCATCGCCAGGTATCGGCTGCCGGAATACCAGGTCGACGCGACGATCAACGGCACGGTGGAAAAACCGACGCTCACGCTCGCGAGTCAACCGCGCTTGGAGCAGGCGGATATTTTGGCGTTGCTGATTTTTGGCAGGCCGATCAATGCATTGAATCAAAACGAGCAAGGCGCTTTGCAAAAAAGCGCCATCGGCATCACCACCGGCTACGTCGCCGGCCGGATCGCCAATTCGGTTTCCGAGGCGCTGGGATTGGACAGTTTGGGCGTGGATATCCGCGAGATCGATTTTTCCGGCGGCCAGGTCGGTTTCAGCCGCTACTTAGGGAGCAAGACCTACGTCTCGGTGTCGCAACAGCTCTCCGGCGAGCACGGTCAAGAGGTCGAGGTGGAATATCAAATCGCCCCCGATTGGAAGCTCGGCAGCTCGACCAGCAGCACCGGTTCTAAAGGCATCGATCTGATTTGGCATAAGCGCTATTAATGAGTGTTCAAACGCAGGCTAGTGCAGATTGGGTAATTATCCTTGAGAAATAACTCGGGCTCGAGTCGTCAACGAAGTCGCGTGGTCGGCTGAGATGAACATGGAAAATCTCCGACCGTTTTAGGTCATCCCAATTACATCCCAGACGTTTTGTCTCGAACCAGGCGCTGAACGTAACATAGACTGTCTCTTGACTCGAAAACACTCTGGCCGCAAGTAACCGTTCCCTGGAGCTTACCCGGCCCCGGGAATGCGTCCTTGGTGTTATTGCCTTTGTCGGGGCAAAAGCTGGCCCAATCTGTGATCGACTGGCACTGGGTTAAGTTGCCGCCATTTTTTATCACTGGAATCAAGTAGCAACGATTCGGGTCGGCTTCGAACATCGGCTTTAGGTGCCCATTAGCAATCGTTTCGTTCACACCGTTTGCGACATTTCCACAATAGCCAACATCGATTGCGGGCTGGCCCGCGCAGTAAGGCAGCTTTTCGAAGAGGGCGCGAACCTCAGAGGTGCTGGCGTTGTCGATTTGATAAGTTTCCCAGCCGGCGGTGCTATTGCCTCCCGACTGGAAATCCAAAATTACAGTCACATTCGGGCCTTTGCAGAGACCTTCCACGACGACGATGGGAAGTCCGGGAAGCGCTTGGTTCACAGCCACGGCGCTGACGCTCACATCGGCTGTCGTCTTGCTGGCTTGCCCAAACAAATTGAGCAGTGGCGTCAAGAACAGCGGGGATTTCATCGCTTTCGCAGCGCTCCCGCCATATGGATTGGTATTTTCTAATGCCACTCGAGCTCCGTTGGCATTGTTGATGTTGACTCCTGTTGTGGTAAATTCCCCGGTCCCGTTGTCAAATTTCACCAGGGTCACGTTCTTTTGATCGATTTGATTGTTAGGACTGTCGAGATAATTGTTTCCGGTGCCGGGATTTGTTCCGCCGGGGTTAAACTTTGCCGCTCGGTCTGTAACTGTCGACCAGTTTCCACTCGGGATTGCCGATGCGGCAGCCAGCGCCGCCGCATCCACGGCCGGCTGACCCTGAGATCGCACATAGGCCAGATGTCCTGTGTCTAATCCCATGCCGACCATGATCAAGAGCAAAACAATCATCAGAGTCATGAAGACGAGCGCATAGCCTTGTTGATTTTTTAACGGCTGCATATAAGCCTCCATTGACCTAAGCGGAATAGGGTCCGTAACTGGTCGGAGTCGTGCAATAATTATTATTTATGTAGGGCTGATATTTGTAGTGCATTTGCGTTCCCCGAGAGATCGTCAGAGTGTTTGGAGCGCTACCGCCAAACAATCGTATTAACTGATACATGAAAAATTTGTATTGACCCTGTGCCTTCACTTCGACAAATTCCATACAGGCCGTTCCCGTGTAAAATGTCACCGTGACGGTCTTGTTTGTCAGGTAGGCTGGCAATCGGCTAATGACTTCTGTTTTCACCGTATCGGCTTCAGCCGAGCTAAAGATTAGGTTGGGAACGTTGCCGCTCTTTTGAAGTCCGCTGCCGATGCGCGCCCCCTCCCGAGCCGCAGTCTGAATCAGGTTACCCATAAAAAACGACACACCGAAATCGACGGGTATATACAACGCAATCAGCAAGAGCGGAGTAATGAGCGAAATCTCGACGATTCCCTGACCTCTTTGATTATTGCGCATCGATCCATTTTCACTCACAGCGTTCATTGGTTGGCCCTCCCTGTTTTCGCTCGTTCACTTCGAACTCACGCGTTAGCATCCCGCTTGCGCCTCCCACCTCATGCGTGTTTGACGAGTGATCGGCGTATCGTTTAAGTTTCCTGAGACGCCCAACCAATGGAGGAGCTGGTAGAAAAAGAAGTGGTAGGTTCCGGATACCGCGACTGTCACCATCCGGTTGCAATTTGTTCCTATATCAGGATCTAGATTCACCGTGATCGTCGCGGCTGGAAGGAGCGCCGCCGAAATCCTTCCTGCGGTTTCCTTAAATATGTTTCCTGTACAAGAAGGCACGACGCAGCTGGTCGTTCCGCTTACGAGCGTGCGATCGGCCGACGCGATTCTGGCTCCTTCACGCGCAGCGTTCTGAGCGAGCTGCCCGGTATAGAACGCAAGCCCAAAATCTGCCGGTATCCAGGCGACAATCAGCAGGATTAGAAACGTCAGCGTGAACTCGACCACGGCTTGACCTGACGAACCGGTTAAACCCATTAAACCCTTTCGACTTAGAAGCGGGGAAGATGAATCAAGTGACATCTTTCGAACTCCTTCTGATTTCCGCACATTTAGTTTTTTCTACTGTCGCCCGCTGCGATTGAGTAACACTGTTGCTAGTTACGGGCCGTGAGACAGCAATGGCGAAACCAACATTCGAATTGACATTGCCGTCATTGCGCCGTCCGATTTCGTGTAGAGAGACCTGGCGGACGAACAGAATTGCTCTGTTCATTTCTGGCAAAACTAAATGGCAAAAGACTTTTGCGGTAAAGCGTGATGTGAATAGGAAGAAACTGGGATGCTCGTAGTCAATTCGTGTTAAGCTCGGCTCACGTCGCGTAGGCGTTGCCTACATCTTCGGCTTTTTTTACCGGATTGGCTTTCGGCAAGCCGTTAGAACCGGTGTCAGAAATTGATTATTTGTGTTTCGCACGGTGGCCAGATTTACAAATCCAAGCGCGAGCAACTGAAATAGCTACGGCAACGATCGCGTGATGTGATCGCTCTTGATATCCCAGCCGGTTCAGGAGTACTTTTTTGATAATGACGAACCTGCTCATTACCTGCTCACCTGACGTAATGGGAGGAACCCCCGTATTTGCGAGAACTCACGTTCCGGTGCAAATGTTATTGGACTATCTTGAAGGGGGCGAGACCATCTAACAGGATTTCCGACCGTAAGCCGCGAAGCGGTTCTGACCTTTCTAGTGGAGGCCAAGGATCGAATGGTTGCGGCTGTCTTGTGAACAATACCTTAAAAATAATCGAATCGTAAAAGTGCGATCGGTGGTCGTGAGCTAGAGTCCGGCCAACAGTGTAACCAATGAAACGGAGATAACATGCTTGAGATTCTGACAGGCATCTTCACTTGGCGGTGGTTTTCCGAACCGCACGGTTACAATTTTAACGGGCATTTCATTCAGTACGCTAGTGGGAATCTTTGCGTCGATCCGGTGGAAACGAGTGATGAAGATTTGGCGGAGATGGCGCGGCAGGGTGTTGCGCAGATTCTCATCACCAACCGCAATCACTCGCGTGCGGCGAACAAGATACGTGTGCGCACTGGCGCGCGGACGGCGATCCATCCGGCGGACGCGGCGCACGCGCGCAGCGAAGGCGCCGTGCTGGATGATGAATTGAACTCAGGCGATAAGGTCGGTCCGTTCGTGGTGATCGACTCGCCGGGAAAATCTCAGGGAGAAGTTGTGCTTCACTGGCCCGAACGGAAAATTTTGCTAGTTGGGGATGCGGTCGTGGGCGATCCGCCTGGGAAGTGCAAGCTCTTACCAGATAAGGTAGTGGACGATCCGCCGCGTTTGCGCGATAGCGCGCGTCAACTGCTGGCGCTCGACTTCGATATTCTATTGGTCGGCGACGGCGTGCCTATTCTTCAATCCGCTAAGGATCGGCTGCGCGAACTGGTGGATACTTTTCCTCGGTGAATTCTCTTTTTGATCATTTCCAGCCGAAAAACCCACGCAAAAAATCCTTAGGGTACGAATACTTTCGATCATAGTAACACGATGGGCAAACTCGTCGCAGTCTTGATATTCGTGGCGGGTGTTTTGAGTTACGGTTACTACCATCAGCGGACTCATGGCTCACTGTCCGTGACTTTGTACGATCCGAAAGAAAAACCGAATCAGCTGCGGGTTTTTAAAGACGAGGTTACGTTCCTCGATGCCAATGGACGACTACTCGCCCGAGCGAAATCGGACGAGCAGTACGGCGTGGTGCGGCTAATTCATCCGGTGGTCGGTGACTGCGTCAGCGAAGAGCGCGGAGCAATGTCCGCGTCGAACGGCCGACAGGGATGGCAAGATTGCTTCGAGCAACAGTCGACTTGGTTGATGAGTTGGGTTAGAAAGGCTCGTTACGTGGCTGTTAACCTCGAATCCTGCGCTGTGCAGCAAATACCGATCTCGATCCGCGAGAGTGGCGATGACTGGTGGCTCTGGTGGGTGCCCCTGCCGCATATAGGCGGCAATCCGTACAGTTTTTTTAGTTTATCGGTGACCGTAGACAGAGCTAACTGCGCCCGTAGTCGGGGCGCAATAGAGATGAGCGCTCAAATTTTGAACCTTTAGCGTGTCGTCTGCTGCTGGGTCCAGTGAAAACAACTTGATCGACAAACGAAGCTACTTCGAGTGAACCAAACCCGCTTTTCCAGATTCGTCATCGGTGTCCTTTTCTTAATCGTTTCGCTGATCGTCCTCTATCCCGTCTTGATGCTGCTCTATGGCAGCGTGCGCAGCTCGGCCCCTGGCGATCCGGGCGTTTTTACGCTGCAAAATTTTATCGACGCTTACAGCGATCGGGAGACCTACCGGCTTTTTCTCAACACCTGCTTGATCGTCGGCGCGCAAACTCTGCTGTCGGCCGTGGTGGCGATGTTTTTTGCCTGGGTGGTGACCCGCACCGACACGCCGTGCCGCGGCCTGATTACGCTATTCATGCTCATTCCTTTTTTCGTCCCGTCGATTTTAGAAGTGTTTGCCTGGGCGTTGCTGCTAAGTCCGCGCACGGGTTTGCTTAACGTCTTCTGTACCTGGCTCTTCGGCTTGGCCGAGCCGCCATTCAATATTTACTCCCTGGGCGGATTGATTTGGACCTGGACAATTACCTCGGGCCCGACCAAGTTTCTGCTCATTGTCGGCGCCTTTCGCGCCATGGACAGTTCCCTGGAAGAAGCGGCGCTGGCGTCGGGCAGCAGCCATGCCGAGGTTTTTGCGCGCATCACATTGCCGCTTATGGCGCCGGCGATTTTAGGCGCGAGCTTGCTCACCTTCGTGCGCGGCATGGAGTCCTTCGAACTGCCGGTGATATTGGGGCTGCCGGCCGGGATATTTGTTTTCACCAACAAAATCTACGAGGCGCTCGATTTTGGCTATCCGCCGAAATACGGCGTTGCCACCGCGCTGGCGGTGACACTTTTTATCATGACGGCGCTGTTGATCGCAGTGCAAAATAGAATCCTGCGGGGAAAATCTTTTTCGGTCATCAGCGGCAAAGGTTACCGCCCCATGCTCATCAGCCTCGGCCGCTGGAAATATGCGACCCTGGCCATTTGCTCGGTTTATTTTTTCATCGCAACGATGCTGCCCATGTCCCAGCTCGTGCTGGGATCGTTCTTCGAAGTGTTCGGTCTCTATGAACGCGAGACGCTGACTTTGCATCATTACCGGACGATCTTCCAAGATGTGCTCGTCTGGCAGAGCATGAAGAATTCTTTTCTTCTCGGCGGTACGGCGGCGCTGATCACCATGTTACTTTCGTTCGCCGTCGCATACGTTATCACCAAGACGAACTTCCGCGGCAAAAAGGCGCTGGAGCTGATTTCCTGGGTGCCCTGGACGGTCCCCGGAATCGTTCTCAGCCTAGGCATGCTTTGGGCGTATATCCGCCTGCCTTATCCTTTTGAGATTTACGGCACGCTGTGGATTTTACTGATCGCCTTTATCACCCACGGTATTCCCCTCGGCGTTAGGTTGGCTTGCGGCGGCCTGGTACAGATCAGCAACGAACTGGAAGAAAGCGCCTGGGTTCACGGCGCCAGTTGGCTTTACGCCTTTCGCACCATCACCCTGAAGCTCATGGCGCCGGTGTTTCTCGCCGGTATGCTAATTCTTTTTGTCAGCTTTATCCGCACACTCGGTCCGGTTATTTTACTTTACGGCCACGGTACCGAACTACTTTCCGTGACGCTTTTTCATTACTGGCAGAGAGGCGAGCCGGGCACCGTGTGCGCGCTTTCGTTGGTGCTGATGGTGATCATCTTGGTTTCGCTCGGCTTAGCGCGTTTGCTAGGAGCGAAAGTCGCGGATCAGGATCGTTGACGGCTAACAGCGAGTGCGGTAATCGAGAGGGCAATTAGTGTGTGTATACACGATGATTCTCGGAAGAAGTCGCCGGCAAGGAGAATTGCGATGAAAAGACAATTACTCGTAGCGCTGCTCGGGTCTAGCGTAACTTTAGGCGTGGCAATGTTAGCGCCGAGCCATGGCGCGGAGATCGCCGACAAAGCGCGCGCCGAAGGCAGAGTGGTACTCTATAGCTGTCCCGGACGGGAAAACGTTGAACCGGTAGTGCGCGAGTTTGAGCGCCAGTATCCAGGGATCAAGGTCCAAGTCAGCTATGGCAAAGGCTCGCAGCTTCAGGAGAAGATCAGAAGCGAAGGGCGCGCCGGGCGGCCTACGGCCGATTTGCATTCCTGTGGTTGGAACGGCCTCTATCAATTTGGCATGGAAGGACACTTGGAAAAGTATCTGTCGCCGCAACTTGCGCAGTTCGAACCCTCGGCGATCGACAAGAGCGGCTTGACCCTGTCGCACTCGGCGCATGTTTACGGCCTCGTCGTTAATACTCGCTGGGTTAGCGCCGACGAGACGCCGCGCTCGTGGGCCGATCTCGCCGAGCCCAAATGGAAAGGCAAACTGGCGATCCAGGATCCGCGCCCCGGTGGCGGCGGCTTTAGTTGGTTCGCCCAGACCCTGACGGACCCGAGCCTCGGTGAAAACTATTTGAGAAAAATGGCCCAGCAAAAAATCTTCTTCGGCCGCACCAACGATCTCGTCTATAGCCTGATCGCGCGCGGCGAATATTTTGTCCATATCGCTGGCACCGAAGAGCGCGCCACCGTGGAAGCGCCAAAGTCGGCGCCGGTCAAATTTTTAAAGCCCCGTGACGGCGCGTTTTACACGCGCGTGGGCTTGGGCCTGGTGAAAAACGCGCCGCACCCCAACGCGGCCAAGCTCTACATTGATTTTACTTTGTCCGAGGCGGGCCAAAAGGCCGTCGCCGACACCGGCTATCTGCCGTTGCGCAAGGGCGTTTCATCGAGTCTCGGACCCGACGCTCTGCAAGGCGCAAAACTGGCGGTGCTGCAAACTGAAGAGGGCATCAAACGCGAACCGGAGTTCGCCAAGAAGCTAAAAGAAATTTTCTTTCCGTGAGAATTAAACAATCCTCAGCTCAAAGCCAAAGGATTTTGATGGCGTCCAGTCGCAGTGGACTTGCTCTTGTTCGTCTTTCCCGCGTACGCGGGCATGACGGAACTTCACTTGCCCCGAAGGAAAGCGAATTCAACCGTCCCGAGAGAGACATTAAACAGGACCGGGGATTTGGGCTCTCAAGCCTTTTCTTTAATCGCTTCACAGACGATGGTGCCATCGGCAGCGGTGTTAGGCTGGAAACGTTCGCATGGGTAAGTTTCTGTCGGATGCTTTATACAGGCGCCGTTGCGGATATCGAACTGGCCGCCATGATAGGCGCAGGTGATGGTATAGCCATCCAGCTTGCCGTTGTAATGCAGCGGAAAGCCGCGGTGCGGGCACTTATCGCTGAGGGCGAAAACTTCTCCTTTGACCTTAGCGAGGAGAATCGGGCGGCCGTCCAATGACGCACCCATAAACTCGCCCTCGGCAAGATCGGCGGACGCAATCGCTTTGGCCGGCACCCGCTGGCAAAATTCGTCGATGAAATAGCGCCGTACTCTTTTGATCTCCTCATCTTCTTCAGCGAGCTCGCTGGCAAGCTCGTTCAACTCGTCTAAGTTCAGTTTGTCCAACTCAGCTCTGCTCGGCGTCTTCATAATTCTTCCCCGATTTTGATTGTGCCATCCTCAGCTTGGGCGACGCGATATCGATTGATCGGTTTCATTTCCCGTCCAACCGATAGTACTGCGCCGTTGCGGACGTCGAACTGGGCGTCGTGCCATCGGCACGTCACGACGTAACCGTCTAGTTTTCCCTTGTGCAGGGGATAACCCGAATGACCGCAAGCGTTATCGATGGCGTAAATTTTGCCGGCAACTTTCGCCAACAAAACTTCTTTTGTCCCAAGTTTGGTGGTCGCCATGCCACCTTCCGCAATATCTCCGGCTTTCACCTGTTGCTCGGCGGATTTCTTGCGCATCATTCTTTGCACCTCTTCGCGCAAGCGCTGCCGTTGGTTGGAAAAAGCCATGTATTGCTGCCATTCAGCGTTTAACAAGCCGTCCGGAAGCTGGGAGATTTCCGCTTTGGTATAATCGAGCATGTTCGCCTTCATAGTCGCCTCGTCAATGCCTAATGATTTGGCAGCCATCAGCGGGTAAAGGATTTTGTGACTCACTCATTTCGCGTTGAATGAATCTTCCATATCCTTCAGCAAAGGTAATGTCTAGTTCCGATGACGCCAGACCGCGATACGCCGACTTTGGCAGGCGGCAATTCAATAGTCGACGGTGACAGGGCAATGCTGTGCGAATGGTTTACTTCGCGGGCTTGGGCGCTTTGGCCGGTTTGCGCGGGTCTTCGGTTTCGGGCAGGCAGAAGTAGCTCATGGTGGTGTTGTTGTTCGTGAAGGTGACCGAGTTGTTGCCAAACTTGGAGTCTTTGAACTGCTTCCACAGATCGAGCTTTTCTTTCATGCTTGCTTCGCATTTTGCTTGAGAACCCAGGCCGGGAGCCGCTCCCCAAGTGTCGGAGGTCGGACTCTGGGTGCGGGTCCATAAGGTCCAGGTCAGCAGCAGGGTCAAATAGCAAGCCTTTTTCATTCCTCATCCTCCGCTTACAGCTTAGACGATTGCCGGACAAAAAGCTTAAGTTCTTTGTCGCCGGCGGGGAACTTCCGGCGCGTTCAGTAGCCGCCGGCGAATTGCAAGCTAATTGATTACCATCACTTTGGCTCCTCGCTCAAGAAAATTCTCAATTGCCTTTAGCTCTCTTGACACAATGCTCGGCTGAGGCGTACCAGTTGGGACATAATCTAAGATGAGGTAAACCGCCATGGCGAATCAATTTGAAGTCATCGATGCCGACGGGCATATCACCGAATCCGACGCGCAACTCAAGAAATACATGCCGGAAAAATACGTCAAACGGGTCTCGACGCTGACGCTGGGAGATAGCTGGGATCGCTCGTTGAGCGGCAAGCTTGGCAGCCGCGCAGGGGACGCCAAGAGCTGGCTCGAGGCGATGGATCGCGGTGAGGTTTCCACCGCGGTGCTTTATCCGACCAATGGCTTGAGCATCGGTTGGATCCGCGAGCCGGATGTGGCGGTTCAATACGCCCAGGCGTGGAATAATTTCTGTTCGGAAGAATTTCAAAAAGTCAGCCCGCGGCTCAAATGCGTCGCCTTGGTGTCGTTCCAGGATGTGCCGGAAGCTGTGAAAGAATTACGCCGGGCGGTCAAAGAATTAAAACTGGTCGGCCTGATGTTGCCGGCGGTCGGTTTGCGCATGCCGCTCGGCCACGAGAACTATTGGCCGATCTATGAAGAGGCGGAAAAGCTGGGCTGCATGGTCGGCGTCCACGCCACCGTGCGCGGGCCGCATTTTTTTGCCGGCGATATGTTCGATCAATTTATCGAAGTGCACACCTTGTCTCATTCCTTCGCCCAGATGATGCATTGCACCAGCATGATGTTTCGCGGCGTTTTCGACCGCTTTCCCAAACTGCGCGTCGCCTTCATGGAAGCGGGTTGTAGCTGGGCGCCCTACTGGTTTGGCCGCATGAGCGAGGAGTGGGAAATCCGTGGCGAAGTGGAAGCGCCAAAGTGCAAACGAAAGCCCATCGACTATTTAAAAGATGGACGGATATTTTTCCACGCGGAGGACTATGAACCGCAGATCGGTGCCGTGACCGAGGTGTTGACGCACCAGGCCATTTATTATGCTTCGGACTTTCCCCACTGGGACACCGAGTTTCCGGAAAATATCCAGCATTTGGGCCGGCGCAAAGATTTGAACGACGAAGCCAAAAAATGGCTTTTCGCCGACACCGCGAAGAAACTCTACAATCTGAGCTGAAGGATGCGATGGCAGCCAAGCGCAAGGTTTGCTTGACCGGCCCGCCGCGCATCACGGTGGCGGAAGATGCGCTGCGCAATGCCGGCTGCGAGCTAGTGTTGGGCAAGCCGCAAGATGAATTCCGCGACTTTCGCTATGAGCGTAAGGATTTGATCATGCTCGTTGGCGATTGCCCGGTTCTCTATCCCGCTGGACGCGATATCATCAGCGGCGAGATTTTAGATTCCTGTCCTGACCTCCAAGCGGTGGTGAAGTCGAGCATCGGTATCGAAACCGTCGATGTCGAGGCGGCGACGGACTTGGGTATTATTTGCTGCAACAGCCCGACGCCGGAAAATTATCTGGGCGTCGGCGAAGCCACCATCGGCCTGATGGTGGCGCAGTTCAAACGGCTCAAGTTCAACGAAGCTTTCCTGCGCGCGCAGGGTTGGAAAGCGCCAGAGAGCCGCGGCTCGCTCATGCTCGGCAAAATCGTCGGCATCATCGGCGTCGGCCGCATCGGCCGGAACGTCGCCAAGCGCCTCGGCGCCTGGGGCATGAAAATTCTCGGTTACGACCCTTATGTGAAGCAGGAGGCCGTCGCCGATTTGGCCATTGAAATGGTCGGCCTGGACGAGTTGCTGAAGCAGTCCGACGTGGTGACGTTGCACGTCGTGCTCACGCGCGAGACCCGCGGCATGATCGGTTTGCGCGAGCTGAAGCTGATGAAGCCGACGGCGTTTCTCGTCAATACCTCACGCGGGCCGGCGATCAAAGAAGCCGATCTAGTCCAGGCTTTGAATGAAAACCTGATTGCCGGCGCGGCGCTCGATGTATTTGCCGAAGAACCGCTGACGTGGGGCAATGCGTTGCGCAAAGTTGACCCCGATCGCCTGATTCTCACGCCGCATTCGATCGGCACCAATCCGGGCTCCATGGAAGCGGGACAAAAGATGGCTGCCCAAAGCATTCTAACGATTCTCGACGGCAAAATCCCCGATACGGTGGTGAATCCGTTGGCGATTCCGCGCTGGAAGGAACGGTTCGCGCCGTGACGCTATCGGCCATTTCCAAGTTTGGATTATGCGCGGTGAAACGGCGATCGAGATGTGACCCTTCCGGAACGAAGGCAAAGCAGTTGCGCCTTGAAGCTGCGACGAGGGCGAGATGCCAATGCGCTCATCAGCGAAAAGTTCAAATGTGGTACCAAGCGCCGATCACACCATGAAATATTCGCGCCAAAGCCTTCGCTCCTCCAGGTCACACCTCGATCGGCACACCAAAGACTTCTTTGACATCCGCTTGATTAAGGAGTTAGAAGATACGGGATTCATCAACGAACTCTACGGCCAACGCTAACGAGCGAGATCTTCATGTGTAAATATTTCAATTCGATCTTTGGGATATTGATGGCGCTGGTGATAATCGCCATACGTACCGATGCGCGTGGCGCCGCGGCGCCGGACAGGCTAGTCGGCATTCACTCGGCCCGTGTCATGTCTCAGTCGTTTCCCTGGGTGGCTCAGGAAGCTGGGATATTCAAGAAGTACAACCTTGATTTCAATCTAGTGTTTATTTCCTCGTCCAATATCGTCACTGCCGCGTTGCTTGGCGGCGACGCCGAGATGACGGTCACCGGCGGCATCGGCAACGTGGCGGCCTACGTGCGCGGTTCCACCGACGTGGTTTTCACCGGCGGCGTGAAGAACGTCATGACTCAGACGCTGGTCGCCGGCGGCAATATCAAAAAAGTTGAAGACTTGAAGGGCAAACGGATAGGCGTGAGCCGCATCGGCGGCAACTCTCACTACTTCACGATCCAAGCGCTGCGCCGTCATAACATGGAACCCAACCGGGACTACAGTTTTTTGCAAACCGGCGGCGATCCGGAGACGCTCGCCGCGTTGATGAGCGGTTCCCTCGAAGTCGCCAATTTGACGCCGCCCACGGATGCCCTGGCGATCGCGCGAGGTTATCATTACGTCGTCTACGGTCCGGATTTGAAGATTCCCTATGCTGCCACGGCGTTTGTCACCAAGCGCTCGGTGATCGCCAAGCGACCCCAAGTGATAACTAATTTTATGCGTGCCATGGCGGAAACCTCCAAATTGGTCCACACCGATCGGGAGTTCTTCTACAAAGTTCTCGGTAAGTATCTGCGCATCTCCGACCGGAGCGTTCTGGATTCAGCCTACAATGCCGAGATCAAAGCTTTGGAGCCGCGTCTGGCGATCAAGATGGAATCCTTGCAGGCGATCCTCGATGAGTTGGCGCCTACTGACGCGCGGGCGAAAAACATCAAGCCGCAGGAATTGGTGGATAGCCGCTACTTGGATGAAATGAACAAGAGCGGCTTCATGGATCAATTGTGGAGCAAGAAGTGAGACGGCGAGCTCTGCTCGGCATATTGCCGGTCTTGCTGCTGATGGCTGCCGCGCCCGCGCCGGCGGCGGAGAAGTTTACCACGATCTATTCGGCGCGGGTGATGGCGCAAGCCTTGCCGTGGATCGCCGAGGAAGCCGGGTTATTCAAGAAATATAATCTCGACCACAATTTAGTTTTCATCGCGTCATCAAGCATCGTTACCGCGGCGTTGCTCGGCGGCGATCCCGATATGACCATGACCGGCGGCGTCGGCAACGTCATCGCCTTCGTGCGCGGCTCGACGGAAATCGTCTATGTCGGCAGCGTGAAAAATTTAATGACCCAAAACATTGTCGCCGGCGGCAATCTGAAACGGCCGGAAGATCTTAAAGGCAAGCGTATCGCCGTCAGCCGGATCGGCAGCAACTCGCACTACTTCACGATCCAGGCGCTGCGCCGTCATAACATGGAGCCCAACCGCGACTACACCTTTCTCCAATCGGGCGGCGATCCGGAGTCGTTCACGGCGCTGCTTGCTGGTGGTGTTGAAGTCGCTTGCTTGACGCCGCCGACCGACGCCCAGGCGCTGGCGCGCGGCTATCACTATGTCATTTACGGGCCGGATCTAAAAATTCCTTACACGGCGACGGCGTTCGTGACCAAGCGCTCGACGATTGCCAAAAAAAACCAAGCTATGGCGCAGTACATGCGCGCCATGGCCGAGGCGTCGAAGCTCATGCATACCGATCGGGAGTTTGTCTATAAGGTTCTGGGCAAACACTTGCGCGTCACCGACCGGACCATTTTGGAGTCGGCTTACAACGCCGAGATCAAGGCCTTGGAGCCGCGCTTGGTGGTGAAACCCGAAGCCTTGCAAGCGATCCTCGATGAAGTGGCCCAAACTGAGCCGCGCGCGAAGAAAGTGCGGCCCCAGGAATTAGTTGACAACAGGTTCTTGGAGGACATTGAAAAGAGTGGATTTTTCGATCAACTATGGGCTAAAAGATAGCTACAGGAGGGACTATGGAACAATCAATTATCTCGTCGGACTCGCATGTGATTGAAGTGCCGGATCTGTGGGAAAAGGGTATGCCTGCGTCGCTGCGGGAGCGCGCGCCGAAAATGTTTTTCGATGACCAGCGCGATGCCTGGATGTTCGGTTCGCCTGAAGTGCAGGTTCAAGCCGTGGGCGGTTTGTTCATGGCAGGGCAGCAGCCCGAGAATGTAGAAAAGTTTCGCAAGGCCGGCTTTGCCGTGGCGCGCCCCGGCGGTTGGGATCCCATCGAGCGTCAAGGCGACATGTTCACCGACGGTGTGGCGGCAGAGGTGCTTTATCCGAGCTTGGGACTCGGCCTTTATTGCGTCGAGGACGCCGCATTGCAGGAAGGGCTGTTTAAAACCTACAACGACTGGATCATCGAATACTGCCAGAAGGTGCCGGATCGCTTGTTCGGCGTGGCGCTGATCTCGATGTACAACGTCGATCACGCCATCGCCGAAATGGAGCGCTGCAAGAAACAGGGCGTCGTCGGCACCATGATCTGGCAAGTGCCGCATCCGAGCTTGCCGTTCACCGCGGATCACTACGAGCGTTTTTGGGCGGCGTCGCAGGATCTCGACCTGCCGGTGCACCTGCATATTCTCACCGGCTTCGGCGACAGCATGCACCGCCAGACCAGCCACGGCATGAAACGCTATCGCATCGGTATCGAGCAAACCCGCGAAATCGAAAACGCGCTGTTTGAAATGATCTATAGCGGCGTGCTGGAGCGTTACCCGCGCCTGAAGATCGTTTCAGTGGAAAATGAAATCGGCTGGATGCCCTTCTGGCTCGGTCAATGCGATAAAGGCTACAAACGCCATCGCCATTCGGAAAAAGTCCAGATGAGCAAACTGCCGAGCGAGTATTTTGCCGAGCAGATTTATGCCACCTTTTTTAACGACGTGGTCGGCGGCAAGCTGTTTTCCTGGTGGGGCGTCGACAACTGCATGTGGTCCAATGACTATCCGCATCAGAACTCGACCTGGCCCAACTCGCGAGCGGTGATCGAGCGCGATATGGCTCACTTGTCCGCCGCGGACCGTGAGAAGCTGCTCAATACCAACGTGCGCAAGTTATACAAGCTGAACGCTCCGGCATCATTGCCGAAGGCGGCATGATCGTCGTTTAAGACAAAAAATCTTCAGGAGCGCTTTATGAAATTGCGTGATGCCATCAAAGTTTTGGATTCGGACGCCCATGCGCGCGATTTCGACAGCGAGATCAGGCCCTACTTGCCTGAGCCCTATCGAAGTCAAAAAGCGTCGTTAATACCGAGCGAACATTATGATCGCAATCTCGGCGGCACCTTGGGTCAAGGGGCGGCAAAAGTAGAGGATCGGTTGGCGGCGATGGACACCCAGCAGATCGACACAGCCGTTATGTTTCCCACCAGCGGTCTGGGCGTCGGCCGGGTGCGCGATGCGAAGTTTCAAACTGCACTGTGCCGAGCCTACAATGATTTTATCTCCGATTATTGCAAAGCATCGCCGCGCCTGAAAGCGGTCGCCAATCTACCGGTGGCTAATCCTGACGAATGCGCCAAGGAACTCAATCGCGCGGTCACCAAGCTGGGTTTATGCGGTGGTATGCTGGCGGCCCAAGCGCACCGCAAGAATCTCGGCAGTGCGGAATTCTACCCGCTCTATGAAGAAGCGCAGCGGTTGAACACGCCATTGACCATTCATGCCTTCGGTGGCGACGAGCCGGGAAGCGAAATCTTCGATCAGTTTATTAGCTTGCATACCTGCGGTCATCCCTTTCCCGTGTTGCGCCAACTGACCGCGATGGTATTCGGCGGCATTCCTGAAATGTTTCCTAAGTTGCGTATCGGCTACCTCGAAGTCGGCTGCGGCTGGCTGCCCTATTGGGCCGAGCGCATGGACGAGGAGTGGGAAAAGCGCGGCAAGGTGGAAGCACCCTTGTGTAAAAAGAAACCGAGCGAATATTTGTTCAGTGAGAACAGCTACTATGGCTGTGAGCCGGAAGAGAAGATGATCGGCTACGTGGCCCAGGAAATCGGTTCCAAAACTTTGATGTATGCGTCGGACTACCCGCACTGGGACATGAGCTGGCCGGAATCAGCGACAATTCTGTGGAATCGGGAAGATCTTTCCCTCGAGGTCAAAAAGGATCTTTTGCTCAATAACGCCAAGCGCTTTTACAATCTATCTTAACCCATAGTCGTCAGCCGTCGGCTTTCAGTTTGACAATCTAGACTGGAAGCCGGCGGCTGATCGCTTTTTAGCTAACATGAGAAAGGAAGCAAGATGATTCAAACCAAAGGACTGACGGGAGCGCAATCGATGCTGCGCGTGCTCGGTAAGATGGGCGTGGAGAAGATCTTCGCATCGCCAGGATCGGAGTGGTCGCCCCTTTGGGAGGCGTTGGCCGAGCCGGGCGTCGAGGGCATGCCACAATATTACAGCACGCGTCATGAAGAGATCGCCGTTGGCATGGCGAGCGGTTACGCCAAGTCCACCGGCAAGTTGCCGGCGGTGGTGATTCACACCACAGTGGGCGCGTTGCATGCGACCATGGCGATGCGCGCGGCGCTGCACGAACAGATACCGATGGTGGTTTTTGCCGGCGAGTCGATCGGTTTCGGCGAAGATGACGGACCGGACGTCGGCGGCCAATGGCAGGGACATTTGGGTGATCTGGGCGGACCGGCAAAGCTCGTCGATCACACGGTCAAATGGAGTTTCGGCGTCAACACCAAAGCGATATTACCGTCGACGGTGCAACGCGCTTGCCGTTTGGCGATGGCCGGACCGCGCGGACCGGTGTTTGTGTCGGTGCCGATGGAATATCTTTTCGACAGCATGACCAAGGACGTGCCGTCCGATCTTGGCAGCTCGCCGTTGGCAACCGCCGATCCCAAAGGCATAGAAGAACTCGCCAACCTACTCGCCGGCGCAGAGCATCCGGTGATCGTCACCGAGGATGCCGGCAAGACGATGAAAAGCGTCGAGACGCTGGTCGAGATCGCCGAGTTGCTCGGCTGTCCCGTGGTGGAGACCCGTAGCACGGGGGTGATCAATATTCCGCGCACCCATCCGCTGCACAGTGGTTATGATGCCAAGGAGGGGGTGCAGCGCGCCGACGTAATCTTTCTCTTGGCCGTCATCGCCCCTTGGCATCCGGCCTCCATTACGCCATCGAAGGGCGCTAAAGTTGCCATGCTCGATGAGAATCCGCTGCGCATCGAAATTCCTTATTACGGCTACCAGTCCGATCTCTGTCTCACCGGCGAGATCGAGTCGTCGCTGGAGCATCTGCTCGCGGCGCTGAAAAAGAAAGTTTCCAAAGGCGATGCAGCGCGCGCGCGCCGAGCCGAAGATCTCAAGGTCGCCAACGACGCGCGACGGAAAAAATGGCGCGAAGAGGCGATGGCGTTGGCCAATCAGAAACCGATGGACACCCGCTGGGTCGCCCACGAGATCAGCCAGGTGTTGCCTAAGGACGCCATGGTCGTCGAAGAGACCATCACGCACCGTTTGGCGGTGCATCGTTATTTCGACAATCTCACGCCGGGATCGTTCTTCAATGGTTGCATCGGCGGCCTAGGGACGGGGTTAGCGACTGCCCTTGGGGTTAAAGCGGCGAACCCCAAACGTCCGGTGATTTGTCTGATCGGTGACGGCTCGTTTAACTACGATCCTTCTCCGGCGGCCTTCGGCGCGGCCCAGGAACATAACCTGCCGTTCCTAACCATCATGTTTAATAACCAGGGTTATCTGTCGCAGAAATCAGGTGTGCCAAAATACTATCCAGGAGGTTGGGCGGTGAAGTCGAATAATTTTTCCGGACTGCACATCGCGCCGTGTCCGGAATATTCGTTAATGATAAAAGCTTTTGACGGCTACGGCGAGAAAGTCGAAGATCCAGGTGAAGTACGCAAAGCGGTCGAACGCGGCCTACGCGCGGTGGCGGGCGGACAATCGGCGCTATTGGATATCCGGCTGAAAACCGTCGAGTCGATTGTCGAGCGGGGAGAAGGGTAGAGCGCTTTAAATTCGTACGAATCGGCGCCGGCCGGGTATCGTATGTAGATACTCAGCCGGCGTTGTTATTTTTACCAATGCTAGATTATTGGCCAAGAATTATTGAACCCACTTTCCGCAGAGGTGAAAAATGAGCAATGCTTTTCACGATCAATTGGTCGCGACGCGCGACGAGAAGCACAGCAAGAATCATCCGTTTTTCGAGCTCTGGGCCCAGGGCAAGCTCACCAAGGAGCAGACCGCGTTTTACTGCACCCAGCACTATCATTTCGTCGGTGAATTTTTGAACTGGCTTGCGTATCTAGCTTCGCAAATTCCCGAGCGCGATGTAAAAAACTACCTGTACGAGAATCTTGGCGACGAAGAAAACCCCGACGATCGCCATCTCGACATGCTTAAAGACTATGTCGCGGCCAGCGGCGTCGATCGCGATAGTGTCGAAAGTTCAATCCTGCTCGGCGGTACCGAGCAGCTGCAAAACTGGGGTTGGATGATGGTGTACCAAAAACCCTGGCCGGTCGCCGCCGCCGGTCTATTCATTGGACTGGAATCGCAGTTCCTGGACATCTGTAAAAAAATAGTGCCGGCGCTGCTTCAACATTACGGTTACAAACCGCGCGCGCGGGAAATACGTTTCTTTGAGGAACATATTTACGCCGACGAAATTCATGGCTCCAAAGGTTTCGCTATCGTTGAAAAATATTGTACTACGCCGGAACTGGAAAACGCGGCGATCAAGCAAGTGGAAGAGGCGACGGTCAGGCGTTGGCGTTACATGAATAACATCTACTGGTACGCGCTGCACGGCCGCGCAGACGACACGCCGACGCTGCCGGCGTAGTCTCGCTTCGAATCCAGTCGAAAAAGGATAACAGCATGAGCATTCGCATCGACGGCGGCGTCGTCGTGGGTTGGTCCGGCGCCGGCCATGAAATTGTTCCCAATGGATCCGTTCTCATTGACGGCGATAGGATCAAGTCGGTCGGCACGGACAAATCTCAATCTGCCGACCGTGTGATCGATGCCGCCGGCAAAATCGTCTGTCCTGGTTTCGTCAATCTGCACGTGCACTCGCAGTTGAACGTCGGCGATTATCTGCTCACCGATGTAACCAAGAAAGATTATCTCGCCGCCAACTGGTTTGTCTTCGGCGCGCCGTTGAAAGAAAAAGTCGAACCACCGGCGCCGCCCGCGGTGGCCCTGGGACGGAAATATGCACTTTACAGCGCACTGAGAAACGGCGCGACGACCGTGCTCGATCCCGGCGGCGGACCGGGAGCGTTGGATGATTACGTCGCTATCGTCGGACAAACCGGCGGCCGGGTTTTTTTCAGTCCGCCGTTTCGCAGCCACGATATTTTCACCGATGCCGAAGGACGCCATTACTATGAGGAACGTCCGGACAAAGGCCGTCCTGGATTGAAAGCCGGCGTAGAGTTCATCAAGAAATTCCACGGCGCCCACAACGGCCGGCTGCAGGGCCTCTTGAATCCGGCACAGGCGGAAACTTGCGAACCGTCGTTGCTTAAAGAAGCGGTCGCGGCGGCGAAAGAATTAGACGTGCCGATCCACATTCACGCCGGCGGCAACTTCCGTGAGTTCCTGGAAATACTGAACAAGTATCGCAAGCCGGTCGCTGAGTTTCTCGCCGATGTCGGCATTCTCGGTCCGCGCACCACTCTCGGCCATATGGCGATCACCGGCGGCCACTCGCGGGTCGACTATCCGTTGGGGGACGAATTAAAGATACTTGCCGAGAGCGGCGCCACGGTCGGCCACTGTCCGCACAAATGCGCCAAAATGGCGTTCGCCATGGAGTCCTTCGATCGTTATTCGGAAGCCGGGGTCAGGATCGGTCTCGGCACGGATAGTTATCCGCTCGATATCGTTTCGGAGATGCGCTACGCGTCGTTAATCTCGCGCCTCGTCGATCGTAATGCTTCGGGTTCGCGCGCTGCAGCGGTCTTCAACGCGGCAACCATCGGTGGCGCGACTGCCCTCGGCCGTTCGGATTTAGGCCGGCTCGCGGTCGGTGCCAAGGCTGACGTCGTGATTCTCAATCTGCGCACGACTCGCTACGGTCCCGTGCGCGATCCGATCAATGCTTTGGTCGAATACGCTAGCGGCGCCGATGTCGAGACCGTGATTGTCGACGGCGAAGTGGTGGTCGAAAACGGCCGCTCGACGCGCATCGATGACGAAGAGCTATTCGCGCAAGCCGAAGCCGGTGCGAAGCGCGCCTGGGACAATTGGTCAGCGCGCGATTGGGCTGGCCGCAGCGTCGAGCAAATCATCCCGCCGGCATTTCCGTCACGTCCGAACTGAAGCAGACTCTTCGCACCACGAAGAACACGAAGATCACGAAGTTTAGGATTTTAATTTTCCGAACCCTTCGTGATCCTTCGTGGTGCAACAATCAGCAATATTTATGCTCCATTCAATTGACCGCACCTGAATATTCCTGCTATCAGAATCAAAACTTTCAATTGCAATCTCGATAGCTAAGTTAGTTGATCGGAAAGGTTCACAATGCGCTACGGATTTCTCATCGATCAGAACCGTTGCATCGGCTGCCACGCCTGCACGGTGGCTTGCAAGGAAGAGCACAACATCGCCGTCGGCGTGAATCGAACCTGGGTTAAGTACGTCGAGAAAGGGCAGTATCCGGACACCCGTCGCCACTTCGCCGTGCTGCGCTGCAATCATTGCGACGATGCGCCGTGCATCGAGATCTGCCCGACGGTGTCGCTGTTTCGCCGCACCGACGGTATCGTCGATTTCGACAACGAGCGCTGTATCGGTTGCCAATCCTGCATGCAGGCTTGTCCCTACGACGCGCTTTATATCGATCCGGAACGTAATACCGCGGCCAAGTGTAACTTCGACGCCTCGCGGGTCGAGTTGGGTTACAAGCCCGCCTGTGAAGTGGTCTGTCCCACCCAAGCAATTCTCTCCGGCGATCTCGACGATTCCAATAGCAGCCATCAGCAAGCGTATCGCCATGGAAAAAGTCAGCGTGCGTAAGGTGGAGAAGGGCACCAAGCCGAAACTTTTCTACGCTGGAGTCGACGGCGATCTCTTGAATCCGACCATGATGGAGCCGCAGGAAACTCATTTCTGGGCCGACAAGGATCCGGGAGAAGACCTCTACGCGCTTAAAACCAAGCGCGCCGACCGTTCGACACCCGGTGTAGCGCGCGAAGTGTACGACGTGGCGCACGCGACGCCGTGGGGCAAAAAGATTGCCTCGTATCTCTGGACCAAGTCGATTTCTGCGGGAGTGCTGTTGCTGTCGGCGCTGTTGCTTAATATGGGATTCGAACAGGATGGGATATTGCTCAGCATCTTCGGTCCCGTGTTCTCGCTGCTGTTTTTGACCGTGACAATGATTTTGTTGGTGCTCGATCTCAAAAAGCCCGGCCGTTTTTTCTATTTGCTGACCAAACCGAATTTGAATTCGTGGCTGGTGCTGGGCGGTTACGTGTTGATGGTTTTCGGCATCCTGCTGACAGCTTGGCTGGCGTTGATCTTTACCGGCGGGATGCTCTACCCATGGCTAGTCTGGCTCACCGCCATGTTCGCCGTCGCGTCGGCCGGATATTCGGCGTTTCTTTTCGCCCAGGCGCGCGGGCGCGACTTTTGGCAGAGCCCGATGTTGTTTTGGCATTTGATCGTCCAGTCGTTCGCTGCCGGCGCGGCGTTTTTTATTTTGCTCCGCGGCATAGAGGCATTGACGCCCTACGCGCTGATGTCGCCGGCGATGTTCGCTTGGCTCAATCAGGTCTTGGTTATCGCGCTGCTCGCCAGTCTGGCGATGATCTTCGGCGAGTTGTTTATGAAACATGGCGCCGAAGACGCGGTCCGCGCCGGTGAATTATTGCTCACCGGTCCGCTGGCGAAATCGTTTTGGCTTTTCGCCATCGGACTTGGCGCGGTGGCGCCGATTATCCTGATGCTCTGGCCGATTAGTTCCATCGTGCCCAACGTCATCGCGGCGATTTTAGTTTTGTTCGGCCTCTGGATGTACGAGCATCTGTGGATCAAAGCCGGCCAGGCTGTGCCGCTGAGTTAAAGGAATTTTTCATGGCTGATCATCGCATCCCGCTAAATCCGGACGCGCTCAAATTAGAACCCAATGGGCTCGCCAGCTATCCGCCGGTGGAGAAATGGGACGACTGGGTCGAGTACGATACGGCGCAGTGGCCGCGCAAAGTCGAAAAGCATTGCCGGATCATTCCGACGATTTGTTTCAACTGCGAAGCGGCCTGCGGTCTGGTCGCAGTGGTGGAAAAAGATACCAATAAGATTCGCCGCTTCGAAGGCAATCCCGAACATCCCGGCAGCCGCGGGCGCAACTGCGCCAAGGGACCGGCGACGCTCAATCAAGTCACCGATCCCGAACGCATTCGTTATCCGTTAAAGCGAGTCGGCAAGCGCGGCGAGGGTAAGTGGGAACGTGTTTCCTGGGATGAAGTTTTGGATGACATCGCTGGCCGCGTGCGTAAGGCGCTCGCAGAAGAGCGTCGGAACGAAATCATGTATCACGTTGGCCGGCCCGGCCATGAGCTGCTCTATCATCAGCGTATTCTTCACTCCTGGGGCATCGACGGCCACAACAGTCATACCAACGTCTGTTCTGCCGGCGCTCGCGCGGGTTACGCATTCTGGTCCGGCATCGACCGGCCATCCCCCGATCACGCCAACGCGCGCTTCATTTTGTTGTTAAGCTCGCATCTTGAGTCCGGCCACTACTTCAATCCCCACGCCCAGCGCATTATCGAGGCGAAGGAAGCGGGCACGAAGATTTGTGTCATCGACACGCGCTTGTCCAACACGGCCTCCAAGGCGGATTACTGGATGTCGACTTGGCCTGGCAGTGAGGCGGCGATCTTGCTCGCCATGTGCAATGTGCTGCTGCAAGAAGATCTCTTCGATCGCGATTTTTTGCGCCACTGGGTTAACTGGGAACAATATCTGCGCGAGGAACACAGCGACAAGCCGCAGACGTTTCAGACTTTTGTTGCGGTCTTGAAGGCATCCTACGCTTCGTTCACGCCGGAGTTCGCCGCCAAGGAAGCCGGCATCGAGCCGGGCGTCATCGTCGAAGTCGCCCACGAGATCGCCAATGCCGGCTCGGCTTTCTCATCTCATGTTTGGCGCAACACAGCGGCGGGCAATCTTGGCGGCTGGCAGGTGGCGCGCGCGCTGCAGTTCTTGGTCGTCCTCGTCGGTGCGGTCGGCACGGTGGGCGGTACTGCGCCCAACGCGGCGAATAAATATATTCCGGCGCCGCCGTTGATGCCGCCGCCGGCGAAGATTTGGAATGAGCTGCTGATTCCGAAAGAGTTTCCTCTGGCTTTTTTCGAGATGAGTTTTTTGCTGCCGCACTTCCTCAAAGAAGGGCGCGGCAAGCTGGCGATGTATTTCACTCGCGTCTACAACCCGGTGTGGACCAATCCCGACGGCATGAGTTGGATCGAAATGCTTTCCGATGAAAGCAAAGTCGAACGCCACGCATGTCTAACGCCGACCTGGAGCGAGACGGCGTGGTTCGCCGATTATGTTTTGCCGATGGGCCATGCTTCGGAACGCCATGATCTAATGAGCCAAGAGACGCAGGCGGCGCGCTGGATCGGCTTTCGCCAGCCCATCTTGCGTGTCGCTTTGGAGAAGCAAGGCAAGAAATTCAACACCACCTACGAGGCGCACGAAGCCGCTGGCATCGGCCAAGTGTGGGAGGAAGATGAGTTCTGGATTGAATTATCCTGGCGCGTCGATCCCGACGGCTCGCTGGGCATTCGCAAATACTTCGAATCGCCCTACGAGCCCGGTAAAAAGATGACCGTCGACGATTACTATCGCTGGATTTTCGAGAATAGCGTGCCAGGGTTGCCGGCGGCGGCAGCGAAGCAAGGGCTAACAGCGCTCGACTACATGCGTAAGTACGGCGCCTTTCTGATCGAAGACAACGTTTACAAAGTTCATGAAGCCGCGCTCAAGGCCGGCGATATCGCCGACGCGGACGTCGATCCACAAACAAAAATTGTTTCCAGCAACGGCGCCGTGCTTGGGGTCGAGGTCGACGGCAAAGCCTGTGTCGGTTTCCCGACGCCGTCGCGCAAGCTCGAGTTTTTCTCCAAGACGATCAAAGACTGGAAGTGGCCGGAACACTCGATCCCCGGCTACATCAAGAGCCACGTGCATCCGGACAATATCGATCTCACCGCCGGCGAGATGCTGCTGTTGCCGACCTTTCGTCTGCCGACGTTGATTCATACGCGCTCGGGTAACGCCAAGTGGCTCTACGAGATTTCCAATCGCAATCCGCTCTGGCTCAATTCAAAGGACGCCGAGAACTTCGACGTGAAGACCGGCGACTTGCTTAAAGTCCACACGGAGATCGGTTACTTCATCGACAAAGTCTGGGTCACCGAAGGCATTAAACCCGGTGTCATCGCCTGCTCACACCATCTTGGCCGCTGGCGTTTGGCCGAAGAGCAGGGAGGCGAACGTTGGTCGACGGCATTAGTCGATCTCAAACAAATGGGCGAAGGCAAGTGGATGATGCGCACGATTCACGGCATCAAACCATTCAAGAGCGACGATCCGGATTCCAGCCGCATCTTTTGGCAAGACGGCGGCGTGCACCAGAACCTCACGTTTCCGGTGCAGCCCGACTTCATCAGCGGCCAGCATTGCTGGCACCAAAAAGTTCGCATCACCAAACCCGGCCCCGACGATAAGTACGGCGACGTGTTCGTCGATACCAACAAGTCGCACGAGGTGTATAAAAAGTGGATGTTAAAAACGCGGCCCGCACCTGGACCGGATAATCTGCGCCGACCTTACTGGCTGCCGCGGTCGTACAAGCCAGCGTTGGAAGCGTATTACCTCAAGGACAAATAACCATAGGGTTGCACCCCAGTAGAATTTCAATTGTTCAGTCTGTTCGTTATGGCGACCTACGATTGCGTTGAATTCTCCTTCTACTCAATCTCAACAGGTATTCATCGCTTCATTCGGGACGATCGGGCAGTGAACCCGCCGAAAACACTTTTTAACTCCACCCTATTGACCACATATGACGGCAGTTCGAGCCGGATTCCCTCTATAACCAAGCCAACGTGCCCGTGCTTGAACGTGGCTCCCGCCGGGTAATCGCGAGGCAGTACTCAAAGCGTCTCTTCTCCTCGGCCGCTCTTGTAGCGTTCATGCTGTTCTTTATTCATCATTTCATAGGCGTAGCCGACGTCGAACATCAAATTGAACCGCTCCGCGTAAAAGCGGTTAAACAGCCTCTTGGCAAACGCCAACGCATAGGGCGGTCTGCGCAGGAGGGCGTCGACCATCCGATCGCAAACCGCGTCAAGCTCGCTCGCCGGGACCGCGGCGTTTATACAGCCTCTCTCGTAGAGTTCCTTACCGGTCAATTGCTTACCCAGCCAAAGGTACTCGCGGGCGAGCGGCGGGCTCATGTGCAGCGGTACGAAGATCGAGCCGCCATCCCCCGGTACGATGCCGGCACCGGGTCTGCCGACGGGAGGATTGCCGTCGCCCATACCGAGGTGGTGATCACAGAAGACCGCGTCCTCGCGGGCGAGGATGAAGTCACAAGAAAAAACCAGGCTGGATCCCCATCCTTTTACCCCGCCGTTGACCTTGGCGATGACCGGCTTTTCGATCTCGATAATCTGCTGGAAAACGTGCTGGAGCGCCTGCAGGCCGTCCCAGGTTTTGTCCGGCGAATGGCCGTGAAAGTGCGGATGATTGGGCGCGGTCATGCAAAAAATGTCATCCTCCCCGGTAATGACGACCACACGGATTTCATTATCGAAACGGATCTCATCCAGCGCGATGCCAAGCTCCCGGTGACGGCCCGGCTTGGGTGACACGTCATTCTTGTCGTGGACCAGCATCGGCGGGGTGAATTCGATTGTCGCGCAACTGTTCTGCCGGGTGACTTTGATGGTTTTGTATTCCGCCATGGCTATGACTCCTTCGTGTTAAAAATTTTCCGACATGTATTGCAAAACAGAAATGACGTCACTTACAAAGAAGCTCTTTCTATCGCTAGAGTTTTCTACACATCCAACGGCAACCGATTCTCCCGACAGTAAGTCATGATCTCGTCGATGAAGCGCTGCCCGAGGTCGGCGAGTTTTTTTTCGCCGACGCCGCGCACGCCGAGTAAGGCTGACGGTGTGCTTGGGCGCAGGCGGGCCATGTCGCGGAGCGTGGCGTCGTTGAATAATACATAGGCTGGCACGCCGCGTTGGTCGGCGAGTCTTCGGCGTAAGACTCGCAGCGCTTCGAACAGTCCTTCGTCGACCTTCTCCCAAGATTTTTTTTCGATGCGGGCCTTTTGAATTTTCTCCTTGGGCTGGACCAGGCGCACGGCGCGTTGGCCGTGCAGGACTTCGCGCGAGGCATCGTTTAAGCGAAGCACCGGATATTCATCGTCCGTGCGCTCGAGCAGGCTTGCGTCGACAAGCTGGTAGATCATGTTGGTTAAGGTTTTGCGATCAACGTTCTTCAGGATGCCGTGGGTGCTGAGCTTCTCATGGCCCCAGCGACGCACCCGTTCAGTGTTGGCGCCGGCAAGTACATCGACGATATGCGCCGCGCCGAAGCGTTCGCCCGCGCGGGCGACGCAGGAGAGGATTTTCTGGGCGGTGACCGTAGCGTCGGCCAATCCTTCGACTTCATTCAAACAGGCATCGCAGGCCTCGCAGTTGGGCTTCGAATATTTTTGGCCAAAGTATTCGCTGAGCTTTTTGTGCCGGCAATGGACGGCGCTGCACAGGTGGCGCATGTGTTCGAGCAACTCGCGCGCGGCAGGGATCACTTCGGCGGGCTCCTTGGCGTCGAGCGCGCTTTTTTCGATCAGCGATTCCCAGCGGATCACGTCAGCGGCGGAGTAGAGCAACACGCACTCGGCTTCCAAACCATCGCGTCCGGCGCGGCCGGTTTCCTGCTGGTAATGCTCGATCGATTTCGGCATCGCCGCGTGGATGACGCAGCGTACGTCGCTGCGATCGATGCCCATGCCGAAGGCGACCGTGGCGGCGACCACGTCGAGCGCTTCGGCGGCGAAGTCGTCTTGGGTGCGGCGCCGCTCGTCGGCTTCCATGCCGGCGTGATAAAAGGCGGCGCGCACGCCATTGGTCTGAAGCCATCCGGCCATGGACTCGGTGTCGTTGCGGCTGAGGCAGTAGACGATGGCCGCCTGCTTGGGATGGCGGCGGAGAATTTCCAGCGCCTGGGCGCGGGCGTCGATGCGCGGAATAATTCGATAGACAAGATTCGGACGATCGAAGTTGCCGACCAGCACGGCCGGATTTTGCAATTTTAACTGCTGTGCAATATCGCTGCGCACTCGCTCGGTCGCCGTCGCGGTGTAGGCGTGGATACTGGCTTTGGGAAAATGCGTTTTCAATTCCGCCAGTCGCCGATATTCGGGTCGAAAGTCATGACCCCAGTGACTGATGCAGTGCGCTTCGTCGATGGCAAACGCGTGAATTTTGACTTTCTCGGCGAGTTGCAAAAAACGCGGCGTGAGCAGACGCTCCGGCGCGATGAACAGCAAGCGATAACGGCCGGCGGTAAAGTATTCCTCTGTCTCGTGGATGGCATGCGGCGCCATGCCGCTGTAGAGCGCCGCCGCGGGATAGCCGCACTCGCGCAGGCCGTCGACTTGATCTTTCATCAGCGAAATCAGCGGCGAGACAACGATATCGGTGCGGCCCGCCAACGCCGCCGGGACTTGATAGCAAAGCGATTTGCCGCCGCCGGTGGGCAGCACGACCAGCGAGTCGCGCTGTTCCAAGCCGGCGCGAATCGCCTGCTCCTGGAGCGGCCGCAACTCGCCGTAACCCCAGTAGCGCTTTACGGTTGCGACGATGTCGGCAGTGGCGTAGTCTTTCGTTGTGCTCATGTGACTCAGTGGGTGAGTAAATCAATGCATCATGCGATTGGGCGAGTCAATGCCGAAGGATCGGCGGGATTTCGCTGCTTGATCGAGTTGATGGGCAACACGCGCTCTGCTTGTGACAATGGACGCATCATCACGCAGACCGCTGCGGGATAACAGTTGGCAGAAGCGTGAATTCCGGTTTTCACCGGAATGGGAATAAAACTAGCTGTGCCGCAGGTTAGCGCTTGTTCAGCGCCGCATAGACTTTCTCCGCTGTAATCGGCAGATCATATATACGCAGTCCGATGGCGTCGTGGACGGCGTTGGCGATCGCGGCGGCGGTCGGCACGTTGGGAATCTCGGCGATCGCTTTGCCGTGATAGGGAATCGGCCCTGCTGGGGCTTCCATTAACACCGTCGTAAGTTTGGGCACGTCGGCTACCGTCGCCATTTTGAACTCACCAAGATTTGCCGTCGGCATCTTGCCGTCGACCAACGAATTATCTTCCATCAGCGCGAAGCCGATGCCGGTGATTACACCGCCGTCGATCTGGCCGGTGTAGCTTAAATGATTCAACACGGTTCCCGAATCGTGCACCGTCGCGAGCTTTTTGACTTTCACTTGGCCGGTGCCGGGATCGACTTCAACTTCGGCAACCTGGGCGGCAAAGGATGTGATCGGCGCGCGCGCCGGCTCGTAAACGCTCAAATGCGTGAGCGAGCCGTTATTTCGCTTTACTGCGAGTGCCATCAGATCGCTGCATGACAGCGCTTTGTGGCCTGGCGCGATGTAGCGGCCATTCTCCGCTTTTAGATCTTCGGTCTTGCAGCCCAACTCTGTGGCTGCCAGAGCGATAAATTTTTCTTTGATTTCATTGACGGCTTGATACGCCGCGGTGCCGACGCTGTTGGTAGACTTGCTGCCGCCGGTGCCGGAGTCGAAAGGCGAGTGGTCGGTATCTTCGACGCGGACACTGACGCGCTCGCGCGCAAGATCGAGCACCTCGCTGACGATTTGTTGGACGACTGTGTGTATGCCCGGGCCGACATCGGGCACACCAAGATGCACCGATACCTTGCCGTTGGTTTCGATGGTGATTGCCGCGCCGGATTTTCCCGCGCCGGACGGGCGCTCGTAAACCGCCACCCCGCGGCCAATGTTTTTCGCTTTCGGCTTTTTCCAGCCGGACACTTCGAGCGCTTTTTGCAGCGTCTCTTTGACGACGATGCCTTGGAGTTTTTGCCCGAACGGCGTCGGGTCCCCGGCGTTGAGCAAATTCTTCAAGCGAAATTCCACAGGGTCCATGGCCAATTCACGGGCGATGATATCGATCTGCGATTCCACGGCAAAGGTCGTCTGCGGACTGCCCGGCGTGCGCGTCTGAGTGCACGGCACCTGGTTGGTGTAGGCGCACAGGGTTTCGACTTGGATCGCCGGGATGCGGTAATAACTCGCAGCGCGCCGCGGGCCTTGCACCGTGACTTCGGCGTTCGCTTTGAGCGCCGCATAGCCACCGCCGCTGAACACAGCGCGCACCGCCATGGCGCAGAGTTTGTTATCCGCATCGACACCCGTGCGCAGTGTAATCACCGCGGGATGGCGATGCGAGATCGCAGTCAGCTCTTCGGTGTATTCGAGCACCATCCTGACGGGCTTCTTGGTCTTCTGCGCGAGAAAATAACACACCGGCGCCTCGACAACCGAAGTCTTGCCGCCAAAGTCGCCGCCCACCGGCAGAATGTGCACTTTGACTTTCGCTTCGTCGAGACCGAGATCGCGTGCAAAACGAGCGCGCAGCGTGAAAGGCGCTTTGTTCGATGCCCAGATTTCGACGCGGCCCTCGTCGTGAATCTGCACGGTGCAAGCGTGCGGTTCGATGTACCCATGAAAGGCTAGTGGCGTGCGAAAGGTATGCTCGAAGATACGCGCCGCCTTGGCGAATCCAGCTTTGAGATCGCCATTGGACCACTTGCCGTAGGATTGCACGTTGGGCAGCTCGGTGTCGCGCTCCGGGGCATTTTTATACGCCATCGGATTGTCGTGCAGCACCGGCGCGCCGGGTTCGATCGCTTTCACCGGGTCCGTGACGTAGGGCAGTTCTTGGTACTGTACATCGATCAAATTCAAAGCCTCTTCAGCGATATCATCGTCGTCGGCGGCCACCGCGGCCACGGGTTCGCCGACGTAACGTACGCGATCGGTGGCAAGCAGCGGCATGTCTTTCATGCGCAAACCGACCATCACACCGCCCACATCGGCGCCGGTAATGACCGCGCGCACGCCGCTGAGCTTTAACGCTTTGCTGGTATCGATGGTGACAATCTTTGCATGCGGCAATGAGGTGCGCAAAATCTTCGCCGCCAGCGCATTGGGAAAATCCAAGTCCGCCGCATAGCGCATTTTGCCGGAGACTTTGTCTGCACCTTCGATGCGGGGAACTGACTTGTTGACGCTCTTGTAAGCCATTTAGCTCTCCGTTGTCTTAGTTTTCACCGCTGTAATGTCTGTGCGTATTTCGTAGAGGATAGAAGATGGAAGATCGAGGATAGCGGATTCGATCGTAAATCCTACATCATTGATCCTCGACCTTTTTAGATCTTCACCTTGGTAAAAACCTTCAGCGGGTTTTTTTGAAGAATCTTCAGCTTGTCCTCCGCACTTAGAAAAGCCAGGCTATCGATCACCGGAATCATGTCGTCTGAGGCGCGGTTGGTGTCGGGACGAATAGCGCCACCGGAACCGGGCGACTCGGTGCCGAAAAGGACTTGATCGACCCCGCGTTGTTTAATGCCGGCTTCCAGATAGTTCACGTCGTAAACACAGGAATCATAGAAAAGATTTTTGCTGAAGTCGCCCTGGCCGACATGATGGTCGTTGGCTATGAAGCGATGGAGTCCGCCGCCGCAGTGGCAGATGACGATTTTCAGTTTGGGAAAGGTCTGAAAGATCTTGCTGTGCATGTAGAGATTCATCGCCACGAACTCTTCCAGATAGTTGTTCATCTGGTAGTTGGCCGGAATCACTTCCAAACGCTTGTCGTAGGTCGTCGACGGATGCACCATCAGCGGCACGTCCAGTTGCACGGCTTTGTCGTAGAGAGGATGCCAGTATTCTTCGTGCACGCCCGGTGCCTGCTTGTCGCCGGCCGGGTCGGGATTGAGATACGCGCCGACGAATCCGAGCTCTTTGATGCAGCGCTCGAATTCCGCCAAGCAGTTGCGTGTGTCTTTTTCTTTCGACTGAGGTAACTGCGCCATACCGCGGAAGCGGTCGGGATGAAGCTTGACGATGCGCGCGATCACGTCGTTGGTCGTCTTGGCCCAGAAATCTTGCAGGAACGGCCGCATCCAGTGCCACATGGCGATCGGCCGCGGACCGATCAACTGAACGTCGATGCCGCGATCGTCCATGAATTTCAAATGGCGTTGTTGTGCGGCCTCGAGCTGGTCGTCACTCATGTCCAGTTTACGATTCGGCGTATTCTGCGATACGCATTCGGCCAGGAACTGGCGAAAAACCGCGGGAGTGGTCATGTGACCGTGAACGTCGACAGTGGTTTGGTTGTTGAACATAATGCCTCCTAAATTGCTGATGGTAGTTGTTTATAAATTTTTAAACGGTTCGCGCTCCCGCATATCGTGATGCCCGCGCAAGCGGACATCCGGTTCGTCAGAGCGTAGAAGAACATAAGAACTGAATTCCCGCTTGCACGGGAATGACGGAAGCGACATGGCTCTTAATCTTCCTCCGGCGCCGGCACTTGGTGTTTTAGATAAATTTCTTTTCTGTGCTTTGCCGATTCGATGATCGCCAGGCAAACCTCTAAGGTCGCCATACCCCAGGGGCCGGTGTGACGGATCGGTTTGTCGAGCACCACGGCGTTATACAGTTCCATCAGCTCGCCGCGCCGCGACGGCCCGCCAGCGCCCATCAGCGGTACGTCTTTGGTCCCTTCGTCGCTGTGCACGAACAAGCCGTGTTGCGATTGGCGGATGTCGCCTTTTTCGCAGGTGGCGACGAGGATGCCGAGGTCATTGGGCAGCCAGGGTTTTGCTTTGCTGCGGTCGCGAATCTCACTCTCGTTGGCGCCGCCTATGCGCATGGCGTCTTTGTCGGCGTTCTCGTCGCGCGTGCCGTCGAGCAACGCTTTGCGCACGGCGGCGCGCTCGGCTTCCGAGTAACGGCTATTCTGTCCGCCCCAGGGAACTAATTCTGAGGCAAGAAAATAGCCGTAGCCGTTATGCATCAGCGTCGCCGGCGTGCCATCTTCGAATTCCATGAAGCCGGTATAGTAGCCGGGAATCGGCCGGCCTTTGAACCATTGGCCAGTGGCGCCGCGCACGCTCCGCACGAGGCCGCCGCCGAGCAGCCTCAGTGTATCGATCTGGTGCGGCCCCTGACGATAAGGCACGCCGCCGCCTTGATTGATGTCGAGCTCATCCGGCGTGCGTGGCCGGAGCATCCAGTCGGTGTAGGCCCACACATGCAGCGCGCAGAGCCGGCCAAGTTCGCCGGAGCGGATGATTTTCCGCATGGTGCGAATATGGGGCCCGAAGCTTTGGGTGTGGCCGCACAGCAGCTTGATCTTGTTCTTGACCGAAGCCTCGATCATTTTTTCCGCTTCGGCTAGCGAAATCGCCATCGGCTTCTCGACCACGACGTGTTTGCCGGCATTGGCGGCGGTAATGGTGTGTTGCGCATGGAACCGATTCGGCGTCGATACCCACACTGCTTCGACGTCCGGGTCGGCGCACATCTTCTCGACGCTGTCATAGGTCTTCGCGCCATAGCGCTGGCGAAAAGTTTCCAACACGCGCGGGTTGACGTCAGCCGCCGCGACCAATTGGAACTCGGCCATCTGCTCCATCGCCGGCAAGATTTCCGACGCGCCGACGCCGATGCCGACGATGCCGAGTTTGAGTTTTCGATCTGCGTTTGATTCGGCCATGGTTCGTATATCTTTCTTTCGAAATGCTCCTAATTAACAGGTGAAGGGGCTTCTCTGTCAAGTGCAGCGGCGACAATTTCACGCGTGGCAGCTGAGCAAAACATAGCGGTGGTGCAGCCGCAGGCTCGCTTTTATGTCGATCGATCTGCTAAATTGCATGGGGCGAGGAGTTCACATGCGACATCGCCAATTTGCCATCATTTGGTTTTTAATCTGCTTCGCATTCGTCGCAGTACGGCTGGAAGCTCAAACTAAACCCGCCGCCAAATCAATCACCGTCTATCAAGACCCCGGCTGAGGCTGCTGCACTGGGTGGGTCGGGCACCTACAAGCGAATGGATTCAAAGTCGACAAGAAGAACGTGATGAGCAGCAAGCTTGTTGATGTAAAAATTAAGCACAATGTCCCTGAGAAACTGCGTTCCTGTCATACCGCTGTGATCGACGGCTACGTCATAGAAGGTCACGTGCCGGCGGACTTGATCGACAAATTGTTAAAAGAGAAACCGCCGGTGCTCGGCCTCGCCGTGCCAGGCATGCCGGTGGGCTCGCCGGGCATGGAAGGCGGCAAGCCGGAGCCGTATACGGTTTTCACCTTCGATAAGAACGGCAAGATGACGGTGTACGCGAAACGGTGAAGAGGACTGGCGTGATGGGTATTCGAAGATTATCGCAATTCGGGATTTGCCTTCTTGCCGTGCTCTTGAGCGCTACACTCCCCCTGGCGCAGGAAAAGAAGAACGTTCGCATGGTATTCGTCAGCCTCGCTTGGAATAGCGAGATTCCTTTTCGCGTCGCGCTGGCGCGTGGATTTTTCAAACAGCAGGGGCTGAGCGTCGAGCCGATCCTGATTCGCGGCGGGCCCGCGGCAATCGCCGCTCTGGTTTCCGGAGAAGTTGATTTCGCCGCCATCGGCGGCGCGCAGGCGGTTTTTCGCAGCCGATCTCGGGGATTGGATTTATCGATAGTCGGTTGCACTTCGAGCACGACCAATTACATTTTGCTCGGCAACAAGCAGACGCGCACGGTGGAAGACCTCAGAGGCAAGATGATCGGCGTGACCGGCGCCGGAACCTACTCAGAATTCGCCATGAAGGCTTTCCTCAAGAAACACAATATCAACCCAGACAAGGATGTCACGCTGCGAGCGATCGGCGGCACCGTATTGCGCGCGGCGGCCATCGAGAAGGGATAATCGCCGCGGCGCCGTTCTCACCGGAGGATGGCGTTCGGCTCATCAAAGCCGGTTATTCCCTGATCAGTAATCTAAGCGAGTCGCTGGGCATTCCGCAAAATATTATCGTCACGCGCAACGAAGTTTTGGAAAAATTTCCGGAGATGAGCAAACGAGTGCTCAAAGCTTACATCCAAGGGATGCAGTTGGCCAAATTCAACAAGCGCGAGGCGATCAAAGCGGGCTACGAGTCAGGTCTCAGCGGCGAAACGGATATCGTCAACGCGGCTTACGATCTGTATGCTCCGGGTCTCACGGCTGATCTGTCGATCGTAACCGGTGGACTCCAGCAGATGCTCGACGAAGATATTCGCGCCGGACTGGTGGACAAGAACTTTACCCTCGATCGAGTCGTCAACGATCGGATTCTCAAGATCGCACAGCAGGAACTGCGCGCAGAAGGCAGGCTGAAGTAAACTGTGGCGGCGCTTTCGCCAGCGGAACCGAAAATCGTCTTGCGTCAGCTTTTGGTAGCACGCGATGCGGCGACGAATGGTTGGAATATTCGCTGGGAAGTCGAAAATTTTGGCAGCGATACAGTGAATATTCTTTCCGCACGCTTACCCCATGGGCAATTCAAATCAGATGAGGTACGTTTCACGCCGCCGCTCGAATTGTCGGGCGGCGGCAGCGAACAGTTCCAGAGTCTCGTGCATTGTGCGGAGCCGGCAGGACCGGTGACTGAAAATGCTTTTGTCATTTTTCACTGCCAATGGCGTGGTGACGCTTGGCGGATTTTCGTTCGCATTCGCGTGACTGTAAAGACGGATGGTGAGCCGGAGACCGCGACCGAATTAATTACGAACCAAAAAGTAGGTTTTTCCGGCATTTCGAGTTGAAAGAATCTCGCATGGCAACCAAGGAAGACGATCTCTACATTCTCAAACGCATGCGCGGCTGACACAACAATTGAGGCGTCGGCTTCGAAGAGACCACGGGTATGGTCTCCAACGCAGTGAAGAAAGAGCAGAAGGAAGTCGTCGCGGCGCTCAAGCGCTTGCGCGCTAAGCACAGCAACGACCCGGAGTACAAGACGCTTAGAAAAGATTTGCCGAAGGAGTGGCCGATCTGAGAGAGTTTTCGAGTTTCCACCGCTCAAGATTTAGCAGCGAGATCAGAGACTTCCGGTCTTTATGCCAGTTTCACTTTAGGTTGACGTAGTTTCAAATCGGCCACGCCACCCCAAAATTCCCGCTTCCCCGTCATCGCCTGAACATGACCGTCCCATTCTAACGTGAATGCCGTCAGGCCAAGTTTTACCGCGGCGCGAATCTTGTTTTGGCTTGTTGTATCGGTGGCGAGCATTCGTATTGCATCGATTTGCCGGCTGCCGTGTCCTTCGTCTTGGGCAGCGTGCAGTTGGTAGGTTGCCGCGGCGCGCGCTGTGAATCCGTAGTATCCGGTAAGCTCGCGATAAACTTTTTCCGAAATCTTTCCCTCGCCACCGAGTTGGCTTTCGACGAAGGCGAGCATGGCGACGCCTTCGAGGGCGGAGCGGCGCTGGCAACAGCCGATGATCATTTCGATGGCGGCTAAAGTTCCTGGCGCGGGCTCGGCGTTATCCGCTTCCTTGCGGGTGATGCCGCCTTCTTCGAGAAATTGCAGCATGATATCGACGTGCGTGCGCTTGCCGCCGAGCTCTTCCATGAAGTTTTCCAACACCGTTGCCATGACCGCATATTCCTTCGCCGACACCGCGTTGATCGCCATATGGCCAAAGAAGATCGGATTGGTGCGCACGCGCAAATAATGCTGCACTTCGCCGAGAATGATCTGCTCCTTGCTCCAGCGGTGCTTGATGATGCCGTCGAACCATGGATGCTGTTCCATCGGTACTTCAGCGGCGTAGCCCCAAAGTTCCTCGATAAATTCATCCGTTTTCATGATCAACCACCTACCGCAAGGTTAAGCGAATGTCCATGGCAGATTGTGCCAAGCAACGGGGTAGGGATATTTAGGGCGTCGAGCCGAGCGCATCGGCGTAATGCAAGTCGCGGTCTAGGATTCGACGTACCTACGGCGTGATGGAAGAGCAGTGTTGTCGAACATCTGCTTCAACCGAAAGAAAACTTTCCGCGAGATCCAGCGCATTCTCAAATCTAAGGGTATCGTTTACATAACCTTACTGAATACTCGAAGTTTGGTTTTCTGCCTGTTCCGCGAGAATTGGTACGCTCGTAGCGTCGCGCCACGTGATCGCCTGGGCGATACTGCGAAAGACAGCTGCGTAGTAACTCCGCCTCCAACTGTCGCCCAGTTCCAAAACATCCGTGAATAACTGGCCGTAGTATCGGTATGTCATTCTCGTAGCATAATCTATGTCAGCGTAGTGATTACGATCTGCTGCGTACCACTCGATTACTCCGGCCGCCGCTTCCAGATGCTGATTGTCTTCGTTCCCATGAACCCGCAAAAAATTGGTTGCTTTACGCGAAATACCATAGTTCGCCACAAGAAGGCTCGCTACTTCGATGCCCCTTGCGACGCCAAGCTCTTCGGTCGCGAAGGCATCGCCTAGGAGCGCGACCGGATTGCCTTGGGCGGCCCAAAAATAACATTGAGTTACTATTCCCCATGCTCCGGCGTTGGGATCGCCAGATATGATAAGCTCCGCGTTTTCTCCAAGTGCATTAATGTCCCTGATGCATAGCAACTGTCCGGTTTCTTCTAAAAGAAAATTTTCTAAAATAGGCGGACAGTCGTTGATCGCTTTCCGCTACTCGATTAGCGGCGACCATCAAGTATTTAGGCGTATGCTTTACGAGGTGATACGTTTTCTCTTAGGTAGGCGAGGTAGTGAAACAGTGTGATGTCGCCGGAAGAAAGACGTGTAAAGATCGGATTACAATCAATATAATTGTTTGTGTGCGCCTTAAGATCGTTTATTAATTCGGAAATCATAAGATCAAGGTAGCCGAGCAGCATCAGGGGTTAACGCTGCTATTCTTGCATCCGTCTTCTGCCTTACCGCTATTATTGTTCTTGGGCTTCGAATTCATGTCCGCGCTAGCTTTTCGTCTTGGAAACGATCCAGACGATGAGCGCGAAGACGCCGAGAACCAGAAGAACTCCGACCCAAACACCGGCTTGGAAAATGTCGCCGATAATTTCGCAGCCGCTCAAACCTATTATCGAAAAGACCGCGAGTAACGGCGAGAGCCAATATGTCGCATGGTGTCCCACCGGAGAGGTTTTGCGCGAAGCGACCATAGTTGGATTATTTTCTGATCCTGCTTATATACGAGCAGCGCAGTCAGCAGCGATAATGACCTGTCAATAAGTTGAGTCTCGCGATTACTATCCCTTTAAATAAACAGCAGAAGTTGTGCCACTAAAAATGGTCAATTTATTCAATTTTGTGCCGAAGCCGGCACATTAATGTCGTAATACTGAAACACTTCGACGTCTCGAGTCCCAGCGTTGGGACTAGGGGAGGGAATTCGCGCCGAGACCACGGCAACAAAAGGGCGATTATGTATTCACCGCCGATCTTTGTAGAGAGCGAAGTCTCCGTAAGTGCGACGAGCGCGAATGCTGGTCACGGCCAAGTCTTGGCAATCCAAACCCGTCGGCGATAAAGGCGAACTCATGCCGGTCGCAGTCAAGTTTTACCTCTTCCTGTTCGTCGTGTGTGTCGTTGTCTTCTTGATAGCAGTTCGTTTGGGGCCGTTGAGCGTGGTGATAAAGGTTACATTCAAGGTCGCCTTGGCCTTTCTCGCGATTATGATTGGTCGATGGCTGCTTGGGCCAAGGAACCTATAAGTCGAAAAATAAAACACCTGCTGTCTCCTTGCTCAGAATCTCAACGCACCAATGCCGGAGCGTTGGTCCCATACCCGCACATCTCTCTCGGACTCGGGACGCCGCAGAATACGGTTTCTTGATTTTGGGACATTAACTCGGATGGCGCGACTTAATGACTATCGTTCCTGATAGTAATTAATGGCGCTAGTTTTGCTTTATCCATGGGTAAAACTACGTTGTCACGATCGCCGACTGCACTTTATTTTTTCGACTTTTATTTTCAACGGCATGATCTTCCGTCCAATCTACTCCATCACTTTTGTGTCTGCCCTACGTTCGTGGTCGATTAGGCGAAAATGAAAATGACTACTTCTAAACGGAGTCGTAAGATACGGTACGCGGTCGTCGGCTTAGGGCATATCGCTCAGGTCGCTGTGCTGCCGGCATTCGCACATGCGCGGGCAAATTCTCAACTCACCGCGTTGGTCTCCGACGATGTGCAAAAACGTAAGACCCTAGGGCGCCGTTATCAAGTCGATCATCTGTTTTCTTACCGCGAATATGACGAATGCTTACGCAGCGGCATCGTCGATGCGGTTTATATTGCTTTACCAAACCATCTACACGCACGCTACAGCATTCGCGCCGCGCAGGCAGGAATTCACGTTTTGTGCGAAAAACCTATGGCCGTTACCGAGAAAGAGTGTTCGGCGATGATCCGCGCCGCAGAACGCGCCGGCGTCAAATTGATGGTCGCTTACCGGCTTCATTTTGAAGAATCTAATATGACAGCCGTGAAGATCGTACGCGCGGGAAAACTCGGCAACCCGCGCATGTTCACGTCGTCGTTTTCCATGCAGGTGCGCCCCGACAATATTCGCACCGATAAAGAAAAAGGCGGCGGAACGCTTTACGACATCGGGATTTACTGTATCAACGCCGCGCGCTACCTTTTCGGCGCAGAACCCATCGAAGTTTTTGCATTCAGCAGCGCTAACAAGAAGGACGCCCGCTTCAGAGAAATCGACGAAATGACAAGCGCGATTTTGCGCTTTCCGAACGATCGTCTGGCGGTTTTCACTTCGAGCTTTGGTGCGGCCGACGTCGCCAGTTACCGCGTGGTGGGCACGAAAGGCGATGTGCGACTCGAACAGGCCTATGAGTACGTGTATCCAATTGATCTCTACACTACGGTCAAAGGGAAAACCCGCAAGCAAACTTTTGCGAAACGAGATCAATTTGCTCCCGAACTGATTCATTTTTCCGATTGTATTTTGAAGAACAAACGTCCGGAGCCTTCGGGTACGGAGGGTATCGCCGATGTTCGCATAATAGAAGCGCTCTATCGTTCGGCAAGACGACGGCGCCCGGTGAAAATCGCACCCGTGCGGCAAAGGCAAAGGCCGTCAATTAAACAAACCACGCATCGCCCGGCTGTCGAAAAACCCGCGCTCGTGCATGCTGAGAGCGCCGCGCTATGAGATGAAATCATCAGTGCCCAAAACAACTCGGTCTGTCACCGCTCGATTTGCCATGCATCCCTATCCGATGTTGCTAACTTGCTTAGGGAAGCAAAGTGGAGTCACGATGGATTCGCATATAAGCATCGGCGGCTCTCTCGCTCCTCAGTTGCCATCGCAGCCGTACAATTACTGAAAAGACTCCATGTCTCCACAGAATTCATTGTTCCAAACGGTGACCTGTTCGATCGCGTTCGGCGCGCTAAAATTGGCTCATGCGCGGCTGAGGTCTGACTTCTATGATCAATGACCTTTGGTATAAGAGCGCGGTGATCTATTGTCTTTCCGTCGGCACTTTTATGGATGCCAATGGGGACGGAATCGGCGATTTCCAGGGGCTCGTGCGCCGTCTGGACTATCTGCACGGGCTCGGGATTACGGCGATCTGGCTGATGCCGTTTCAGCCGTCGCCCGGCCGCGACGATGGATATGATATCTCGGACTATTACGGGGTGAATCCGCGCTACGGCACGCTGGGCGATTTCGTCGAATTTACGCACGGGGCGCACCAGCGAGGTATACGCGTCATCATGGATCTGGTGGTCAATCACACTTCCGACCGGCATCCATGGTTTCGAGAGGCGCGCAGTAGTCCTGACTCGAAATACCGCGATTGGTATATCTGGTCCGACAAGAAGCCGCCGCATGCCGACAAAGGAATGGTTTTTCCCGGAGTACAGAAGTCGACCTGGTCCTATGACCAGACCGCGCGCGCTTGGTATTTCCACCGATTCTATGACTTCCAGCCCGATCTCAACACCTCGAACCCGTACGTCCAGTCCGAGATCCTCAAGATCATGGGCTTCTGGATTCAGCTCGGAGTGGTGGGATTCCGCATGGACGCCGTACCATTCGTGATCTCGACGAAGGGCCCGCGCGTGAAAAAGCCGTTGCTGCAATACGATATGCTGCGTGGGTTGCGAGAATTCCTTCAGTGGCGCAAAGGCGACGCCATTATTCTCGCCGAAGCAAATGTCTTGCCTGAAACCAACATGCAGTATTTCGGCCAAGACGGCGATCGCATGCACATGATGTTCAATTTTCAGGTCAATCAGAATTTATTTTACGCATTGGCAGCCGCCGACAGTCGGCCGCTTGTGCAGGCGCTCAAGGCGACGAAACCACGGCCCGCGACGGCGCAATGGGGTTTGTTTTTGCGCAATCACGACGAGCTCGATCTCGGCCGCTTGACCGAGGAGCAACGCCAGCGCGTATTCGAATGCTTCGGACCTGAAAAGGAGATGCAGCTCTATCATCGCGGCATCAGACGCCGGCTCGTGCCCATGCTCAATGGCGATCGGCGGCGCATCGAGCTCGCCTACAGCCTCATGTTCACGCTCCCCGGAACGCCGGTGGTTCGCTATGGCGACGAGATTGGGATGGGAGATGATCTCAATCTGCCCGAGCGCAATTGCGCTCGCACGCCGATGCAATGGTCGACGGAGCCTCATGCGGGATTCACGAAATCGGACAAGCCAATTTTGCCGGTTATCAGCGATGGACCCTACGGCTACCAGCATGTCAATGCCGCGGAGCAGAGGCGCGATCCGAATTCGCTGCTCAACTGGACAGAACGCATCATCCGCATGCGCAAGGAAGTTCCGGAAGTCGGCTGGGGCGACTTTGAAGTGCTTTCGACTCGAGATCCAGCGGTGCTCGCAATCCGCTATGATTGGCGCAACAATTCCGTCCTGTTTGTCCACAATTTGGATGCCATTCCCCGAGAGGTAGCATTCGCTACTGGCTTACGAGGTACTGAGGCTCGCATACTGATAAACTTATTGACCGAGGAACATAGCCGCGCTGAAAAAGATGGAAAGCATCACTTGCTGATCAATGCCTACGGCTATCGTTGGTATCGGATCGGTGGCCTCGATTACTTGCTGAAACGTAGTGAGATTGAACGACCAAAACAGGCAGAGAGGATCTAGCACGGCCGCAGCGCCATTCTTCGACGCAAGAATAAGCTAAGACTGATCGCTGCGAATCATTTGAGCAAGCCCGCCGGTTCAAAGACGACGAGTCCAAAGATATCCAGCCGATTACGCTCATAAAACCCTCCTCAGAGTTTAGTTTATTCAACTGCCCTATTAAGCTGCACAGCAACCGCTATCCCAGAGCATGATTGGCCCCTTTCGCACTCCGTCGTTTTACTTCGTATGCTCCTATTAAACGACGCTACGTCTCTAACCCGGCACATTCCACGGGTCCCGCATGGGCTCACGCTGTGCGCGCATCACAAGCGCGGGATTTCTTGTTGACCAAGAAATGCAGAGTGGCGTAGGAATTCCGCACCGCGATCAAAAAAGTCGGAGCTGCCTCGGCTTGTCATCGAAAACGGAGCGGCCATCGAGCGAAGGGGAGATTGCTTTTTCGTGCGCCACCACCGCGTCAAATTCCGCTTTCGGTTCGAGCTCAGTTTCGACCGCGCGAACGAAGCTGTCTAGACGGCGAAAGCCGGCGAGCTTGTCCCTGTCGCCGAGCTTTGCTGCGTCGAGCGAGCTTCGCAAGTAGTTGAGGGATTCGTCGTAGGTCTTCAATGGGACGGGAAATGGATGACGATCCTTGCCGCCGTAGGCGAATGAGAATCGTGCGGGATCGGAAAAGCGGCTCGCTGCGCCATGGACAACTTCGGCAATCAAAGCAAGCGACTGAAGTGTGCGTGGACCGAGGTTCTCCAAAAGCAGAAGTTCGGCGAAATCGCGCAAATCGCGTTCGTAGGCAACCGCGAGCACGGCGCCAAGACGTTTCAGGTCGACATTCCTGGCGCGCACATCATGATAGGCCGGCATGCGCAGATAACGCGCGGCATCCAGAGTCGTCGCCGGTTTTTCGTGAGCAATGTCGAGAAGCGCGGTTTGCGCGGCCTTTGCCTGAGCATCGACGAGATTCATGATCATGCCCTGGTTCTCGCCGACGATTCCAGTGTGAGGTTCAGCGACGAAATCGCGCACCGATGCCGAGTGCCAGTGGTAACGGCGAGCCATTCCGCTCCAGTCGTTCATGCCTTGCTGGACGACAGCCCATTCACTCTTCGCAGTTACGACGAAGTTATGAAGATAGATTTGAAAGCCGTCGGCAATCGCGTTGTTGTCCACCCGTGCGGTAAGCCTGCTGGTCCGGACCAACGCTTCGCCATCGAAGCCCTGACGCTCGGCGATCGCGCGCAACTCCTGTGGCGTGTTGCGTGAGAACCTGCCGCGACCGCCGCAGATGTAGATGCCGAGCTCATCCGCGCGCGGCGCCAGGCCGCGTTTCAAGGCTCCCATGACGGATGTCGTGACGCCGGAAGAATGCCAGTCCATGCCCAATACCGCGCCCAAAGCCTGGAACCAAAAAGGATCGCTCAGGCGCGAGAGGAAAACTGCAGTGCCGTAATCATGAACGATGGCTTCCGTGATGGCGACACCCAGTTTAGTCATCCGATCGGCAAGCCATTGCGGCACGCGCCCACCGTGGAGGGGAAGGTCTGCGACTCCGGAGCGTTTCATGCTGTAAATATATCACTTAACTTGACGCATCTCAGCAGGTCATCTGCTTTAGGATGAGCGCGCTCTCGGACCGATCAGCGCGCGCAACGTCTGCAATATGCCTTAGGTATCGCATTCTAGCCAACTGTCGCTTTTGCAATAATCGTTGTATAGTACGACTTTCTTTCGGTCATAAATCGCATATAGATTCGTAAAAAAGATTTGGTAACCTAAAGTTGAGGAGGACAATTCTATGGCAATACGATCGATAGGCTCCGGCGCGATCTCATTCGGGCTCGTTTCAATCCCAGTAAATCTCTACGTAGCGGCTTCGTCCGAATCACCGAGTTTTAACCTTTTGCACGCAAAATGTGGCAGCCGGATCAAGCAGCAGCGTTTTTGTCCAGTTTGCAAAGAAGTCGTCGAACGTGAGGAATTAGTGAAAGGATATGAATTCGAGAAGAACCAATATGTCAGACTGACGGATGACGAACTGAAGGCGCTCGAGGGTCAAGCTTCAGAGGCTATCGAAATCTCGGAATTTGTTCCCCTGTCAAAAGTAGATCCTATTTATTTTGAGAAAAGCTACTATCTGGGGCCCGATAAAGGGGGTGAAAAAGCGTATCGCCTCCTAACCGATTCGATGGTCCAGGCCGGCAAGGTTGCGGTTGCGAAATTTGTTCTCAGAGGTAAAGAGAACCTCGTCATAATTCGTCCAGCGCAAAAAGGGCTGGTAATGCATACGATGTATTTTTTCAATGAGGTGCGCAGCTTCGACGAGATTGGCAAAGGGGAAACCGTCAAAATTACCGCTCCCGAGACGAAGCTGGCGATGCGTCTGATCGATGAGCTATCAAATGACGCCTTCGAACCCGAAAAATATGAGGACGAGTATGCGCAACGCGTGTTGGACTTAGTAAAGAAAAAGGCGGAAGGCGAAGAGATCACCATCTCTCAAACTCCGCCGCAACGAGGCAATGTCATTGACCTAATGGAGGCATTGAAAAAGAGTCTAGGAAGCGTACCCAAAGAAAGGAAACCGGCAGTTCGAGCGAAATCAACTGAAATGTCACCGAAAAAAGCGCAGTCTTCTAATAAGAAATGAAATTGTTTTCCACCGACGAAGTGGCCAGTATTCTGAATCTGCCGAATAGCCGGGTTCGCTCGTTCGTGCGGTCCGGTTTTATTGTGCCTGAACGAAACAATAGGAAAACGTTACGATTCAATTTTCGGGACCTGTTGTTTTTGAAAACTGCCAAGAGCCTCCTCGATGCCAAAGTCCCAGTAAAAAAAGTAATTCGAGTTCTGTCGTCGTTGAAGAAGCGCATTCCCAATGAAGAATCGTTGACACGACTCAAAATTTACGCCGATGGCCAACGTATCGTGGTTCGGGACGGTACAGTTAAGTATCAACCTGATACGGGACAGTTTCTGTTCGATTTCGATCCACATATTGTTCTACGCGCCGCGGAATTGACTTCGCGTAAATCGGTAAAACGGAACCTCGCTGCCAGAGACTGGTTTAGCCAAGGTTGCGAGCTAGAGGAAACATCTCCAGCGGAGGCGACTAACGCTTACCACAGGGCGCTTGAACTGGATCCTACGATTAGTGACGCCCATGTCAATTTAGGCAGGCTATTCCACAAGACAGGGCAATTGGCGCAAAGCGAGAAGCATTACCGAGCGGCGCTGGCAATCGATGCGGCTGATCCGACTCCCCACTTCAATTTGGGCGTTCTTCTGGAAGATTTAAAACGGCCGGCGGATGCTGCCCGCTCGTACGCGGCGGCGATTGAGCGCGATCCCGCTTTCGCAGACGCCCACTACAATCTCGGACTTATTCTCGATGCGCTAGGCAAGAAAAAAGACGCCTTTAGCCACCTTCGAACTGCTCGCAATCTCTATTTGGGCAAATAGGCAGGACCGAGCTCTCACTCGGTTTGTTTTGCTCGTTAATTCTATGGACCTAGATCTGTATCGCAAAAAACGCGATTTCGAGCGCACTCCGGAACCAAGAGGCAAGCTGGGAAAGCCCACAGGTCGAAGGCTTACCTTCGTAATTCAGAAGCACGCTGCCTCTCGCTTGCACTACGATTTCAGATTGGAGCTCAACGGCGTGTTGCTCAGCTGGGCCGTACCAAAGGGGCCAAGTCTTGATCCTAATGATAAACGGCTCGCGATGCATGTCGAAGATCACCCCATCGAGTACGGCGAGTTCGAGGGAATCATTCCAGCGAAACAATATGGCGCGGGAACGGTGATGCTTTGGGATCGCGGCACTTGGTTGCCGACGGGCGATCCTGTCGCCGGCTATAAGAATGGCAAGCTCAAGTTCGAGCTTACAGGGCGAAAAACTTCAGGGTGGGTGGACTCTAGTAAAGAGCCGCGGCGGCAAATACGGCGATAATGCGTGGCTCCTTTTCAAAGAGGATGACGAATACGCGCGTACGGGAAGCGATGCGCGTGTGGTCGATGATCAACCCGATAGCGTTACGACCCATCGCAGCCTTAAACAGATTGCCGCCGATCCAGCGCGGGTTTGGCACTCGAACAAGTCTGTTTCAGAAAACGTCAAGAACGGTGTTCGTAGAAAGGTGAGAGCGCGGATCGATTTAGCAAATATAGTTGGAGCGCGAAAATCTGCGCTCCCAGATCTCATTAATCCACAGCTCGCAAAATCGACCGACAGCGCTCCCACAAGCGACCGATGGGTACATGAAATCAAATATGACGGATATCGAATGCTGGGCCGAATTGAGGGGAATACGGTTCACATCTATTCGCGTAATCATCGAGAATGGACTGCGGAATTTCCCCTCATAGCAAAGGCATTGCTGGACTTACCCATAGAAAACGCTTGGGTCGACGGTGAAATTGTGAGTCTGGACGCCCAAGGACGTAGCAGCTTCCAGGCATTGCAAAATGCGCTTTCGACAAAAGCAACGGGCGGGGAACTCTACTATTTATTCGACCTGCCATATTTGAATGGTTATGACTTACGTGAGGTCGGTCTAGAGCAACGAAAGGCGTTGTTAAAACGCGTTATACCGACGGCAAGCAGCATTCGCTATAGCGACCATTTCAACGTGACTGGGCCGAAGTTTTTTGCCGAAGTCCGCAATCTTGGGCTCGAGGGAATGATTTCGAAACTTCGGACTTCGAAGTATACGGGTTCGCGCAGTGACTCCTGGCTCAAAGTAAAATGCGGAAAACAGCAGGAATTCGTCGTCGGTGGATTCACTGATCCGGAAGGCTCGCGTCAAGGATTCGGTGCTCTTTTGATCGGGGTTTATGACCCCGTCGGTAAATTGCGTTATGCAGGTAAAGTCGGCACTGGATTCGATCATTCATTCCTCGTGCAGTTTCGGAAGACTTTGGATTCGCTGATTCAGGATAGGCCATCATTTGTAAACCCGCCTAAGGGGATAGAAGGACGGCGCGCCCATTGGGTTAAGCCGGAACTCGTTGCCCAAGTTGCATTTACAGAATGGACTTCTGACGCAATCCTACGCAACCCGTCTTTCCTAGGCCTGCGCAAAGACAAAAGGGCGCGAGATATCGTGCGTGAAGAACCGGTTATAAATGTTACCTCAAACCCTTCCCAGGCATCGGAGTTGAGTTTATCGCGGCGAAAGAAAATCAAAACGATTGCGGGAAAGGCCCACGATATTGTCGCCGGCGTCAAGCTGACCAACCCAGACAAAGTCCTTTACCCGGAGGCCGCGATTACGAAACGAGATCTCGCGGTTTATTATGAATCGATCGGTGATTGGGTAATTCCGCACCTCCGAAATCGGCCGCTTACACTACTGAGATGTCCCAATGGGTGGAATAAGGAGTGTTTTTACCAAAAACATGCCGATCAAAGCGTGGCGGAAGTCATCGATCGAGTTGCTGTTCATGATAGCGGAGGCCCTGCTTCGTATATGATGGCTAACTCTGTAAGCGCGCTTGTGGCGCTGACGCAAATGGGAACCCTGGAGCTGCACCCATGGGGATCGCGCAAACCTAAGTTAGATTTCCCCGACCGCATCGTTTTCGACTTTGATCCCGACGAATCCCTCGAATGGGAGAAGATTACCGAAGCAGTGAATTTATTAAAGACTCTGCTCGACAGCCTAGGCCTGCGCGGATTTTTGAAAACTACGGGCGGCAAAGGCCTGCATGTCGTTATTCCAATCACACCCACATTACCCTGGGAGGAGATAAAAGGTTTTAGCCAAACGATTGCCGAACTGTTCGTCCAAACCTTTCCGGATCGTTTCACCAGCAAGCTTCTTAAAGTGTCTCGACACGGCAAGATTTTTATTGATTACCTGCGCAACGGAGAGGGCTCAACGGCAGTGGCAGCTTATTCGATTCGCGCGAAAGCCAACGCGCCGGTTTCGACGCCGATTGAATGGGCGGAGATCGCTCGGGACGTGCGCTACGATTATTTTAACGTCAAGAATGTTCCTGATCGGTTAAAGCGGCTAAAGCGTGATCCATGGAAAGAGTTTATGTCACTACGGCAATCCGTAACTAAAACGATGATGAAAAAGCTAGGTTACAGACGATAGTTAACGGCAGCAAGGACCATGAAGGATAGGTTCGATATCGCCGCAGATCTTAGGACGATCGCCCGCCTGCTCGAAATAAAAGGTGAAAATCGTTTTAAAACGTTAGCATTCATTCGAGGTGCGGAAGCCCTGGGAAGTCTTGAGGGCGATCTTGACGATCTCGTCAAAGACCGGCGCCTAAGAGAAATTCCCGGCATTGGCAATGCGCTCTCTTCGATCATCGAAGAGATCTACAGCACGGGTGAGTGTTGGATGCTTCAGCAGCTCTGCCAAGGGCTGCCGCCTGGAGTCATCGAGTTGAGCGACGTTCCTGGACTAAGCCTCAAGAAAATTATCGCGCTGTACGACGACCTGCGGATTGAGAGTGTCGCTGATCTTAAAGCGGCTTGTAAAGAAGGCCTGGTGGGCAACGTGAAGGGATTCGGCACGAAATCTCAGGCAAGGATACTCGCAGGGATTGAAAAGCTGGAAAACCGCGACGAAAATTTCCTATTGCTCAATCAAGCTGTGGAACAAGCGGAGCAGATCCTGCAACATTTGCGAACATGTTCAGAGTTGATCGATGCGCAGGTTGCGGGAGCGCTCCGGCGGCGCCAAGAAACCATACGACAGATTTGTATCGTGGCTGCCAGCGATCAACCGAGAGCAGTGATTGATCGATTTCTGGGCTTCCCCCCGCTGGCCCACACTGATGAGCTAGACGAGACACGATGCCGTGGTCGCCTAGCGGGAGGTTTGCAGACGGAACTCGTAGTGGTATCGCCAGACGCGTATATCGCCACACTACACGCCCGGACCGGTTCGGCGAAGCACCTCGCTAAACTCCAAGAGATATCGCACTCCCGCGAGTTGCCTTATCTTGTCGAGTGTGGCGGCGGCAAACAACGCGGTATGGGGAGCGAAAGTGAAATCTATCAGCACTTGGGACTTCAATATATCCCGCCGGAGCTGCGCGAGGATGAAGGTGAGGTTGAGGCGGCTAGTAATGGAACGCTGCCCCAACCGCTAGCGCTTGAAGACATTCGGGGTATGACTCATTGCCACACGGACTATTCCGATGGCCGCAACAGTATCGAAGAGATGGCGTTGGCGGCCCAAGCCATGGGCATGAGCTATCTGACGATTACCGATCATTCGCAGAGCGCATCCTATGCAGGGGGTCTAGGAATCGATCGATTGCGGGCGCAGTGGGACGAGATCGCTCGGGTACAGGAACGCGTGAGTATCAGACTATTGAAAGGCACCGAATCGGACATTCTCGAAGACGGGTCCCTGGACTATCCCGACTATTTGTTAAACCAATTCGATATCGTCATCGCCAGTATTCACGCGCGACACAAGATGGATGCCGATCAAATGACCCGGCGGCTATTGCGCGCGCTGAAATTGCCGATCTTCAAAGTCTGGGGTCATCCGCTCGGACGACTGATCCCCTCGCGGCCACCGTTTGCTTGCCGGTTGGAAGAAGTATTGGACGCCGTCGCTGAATCCCGCTGCGCTATCGAGGTCAACGGCGACCCACACCGGCTCGATCTGGAGCCGCATTGGATTCGCCTGGCTCGCAATCGCGGCATTAAATTCATCGTATCGACGGACGCACATTCCATTGCTGGCTTGGCAAATTTGCCTTTTGGCGTGTCGATGGCCCGGCGTGGCTGGCTCATGCGTGGAGAGGTTTTGAATACCCTCGGTGTAGAGGATTTCATGCGGGCCATTCATCCATGAACCGTGTTTTTGTGCTTTCGCCGGCGAATTGTAATGGCGTACGCGCCCGTTGCCTGCTCACAAAAGCCAGCTCATCAAAGCTGGCGAAACGCCTACGTGGGTCGGGTGTTCCGCTGTCAGAGGTTTTTAGTTTTGTGAGCTCGCTGTATTTTCGTGGCAAGGTCTCCTATGCACAGACTTTTGCGCGGCCGCCTGCCGATTGCGCTGGGATTTTTATCATTACGCCGACCATGGGTCTCGTACCGCACGATATGCTGATTCGAATATCGACACTGCGGCTATTCAGTCGGGGCGCGATTGACGTTAGGAACCAGCTCTATTGTTCTTCACTTCGATGCAGCGCGAAGCAGCTCGATAGCGCGATTGGGTCCGAGTGCGAAGTGGTGCTGTTGGGAAGTATCGCCACAGGCAAATATTTGAATTTATTGAGTCCGATATTCGCACGTCGGCTACGCGTCCCCGCAGAGTTTATCGGTCGGGGCGACATGAGTCGCGGCGGCTTATTGCTGCGCTGTGTCAATGACAACCGGGAACTCACTTACATTGACGTCCCAAAAAAGGCACAGGGATGCGACGCCAATCTGTTGCGCTTTTCGGACTCCGTAGGTCTATGAAACACTCTTTCTTCCTAAGAGTAACACACAACTAGTGCGCAAATGACTAAAGCAAGAATTTGCAATTCACCCAGGCCATAACAGCACTAATCGTTAGCCACAATTCAACAACGTTTTTCGCCGTCCCTCGCGTTGGCACCGACATCAAGTGTTGTAAGAAGTTTGTACTCGGCATTCAAATTGCTCTCTCCTAGAGGAGGGCAATTGTCACCCGAGCGCTGAGCGACCGAGCAAGGTCGTGGCACTAGACCTCGAACAATGGCTAACCTCTCCTACAAAAATCAATTGATCGTTGTCTCCGCTCAAGTCGACAAAATTACTAAAGGCTGGATTCCCGTCGTCGAAATCTTCTGCCTGGCTGACGGACAGCGAAGAATACATGCGATAGAAAGCCCGTTACAAAACTTCAGAAGTTGGCGTGAAGCAGAGGGCTACCTAATCGACCTAGCCAAAGCGTGGATCGATGACCATCTTGAGAATCGAGTTTCTTAAAGAACGCTGCGGCCGTGGAAAGGCTGCCCTCATTACCGAGCATTTTTATGAGTAGGGCTGCGCACCATTCTGACCCGCTTAACCCTGCCCCAGATCGCTCCGATGTGGGACTTCTACTGATCGACGTAATTAACGATTTGGAATTTGACGGCGGAGAAAAACTTTTATCCCACGCGCTGCCGATGGCCGCCGCGTTGGCGAGTCTTAAGCGTCGCGTCAAGGCGCAAGGCATTCCGGTCATTTACGCAAATGATAATTTCGGCCGCTGGCGTTCCGATTTCCCCAAACTCGTGAACCACTGCTTGCAGGGCGGCGTTCGGGGCCGGCCGATCGCCTTGCAGCTTCAGCCGGATGAGGATGACTATTTCGTTCTTAAGCCGAGGCACTCCGCTTTTTTTCAGACCAACTTGGAAATTCTCCTAGGATACCTCGGCGTCACAACTCTTATTATTACCGGAATGGCGGCGGATATTTGCGTGCTCTTCAGCGAGAATGATGCCTATATGCGCAATTTCCGGATCTACGTTCCATCCGACTGTATCGCCTCCGAGTCCAATGACCGCACCCATGAGGTGCTGATGTTGATGCAGCAGGTGCTTAAAGCCGATATCTCGATGATTACGGATCTTAAATTGGCGCAAATGCGCGCTACTCAAACGGATAATTTTCTAACGAATAGTGAGCGAATGGATGACCGTGATGAAAACGGAAGGGCGAGGATATGGCTCGACAAAAAGAATTGAAAAAGATCCGGGGAGCAAAAAAAGTCCGCAAAGCGTCGAAGAAACAGCGCCAAAATAAGCTCAGCAAATCTGGCAAGACAAAAATATAATTATTCCACTCTCAGAAGGTTCCCTTCCTTTCAGAATCGTCCGACCGTTGCTGACATTCCTCATTATTGATTCAGATTGAATCAACACCTGGCTTTGCACGTTAAAGTCCAATGGTTGCGGAAAAACCAGAGAAACAAATGACCGTCCTAGGGCTGGGACGAGCCAAGCACCTTCCTTATATCGCGATCTACTGGCAGCCTCAACGGTCGCGCTATGACGAGGAGGTTATGCGCCTGATGTCTTCACAGAGTATCGCGATTCGCCGTTGTTGCACACATTGGATCTTTTGAAGAATAGGTCCGCCTTTTTCAAAATGGCCGCTTCGAGCAACCACGTATCGCGACACTTGGTCAAAAAGTCGGCTAAGATGGCGCCGAATTTAATAATAGTTGGGCTATGTCACTAAAAGTGGATCGAGAACAAGGTAAAGTTTGGAACATTGCATGACCAAATAGATAGGAAAGCGGCATGCGGCCCGGTGCTGTGGACAAGATGAATGATCTAGCCGTTCACTTCCGAGAGAAGAGGGCGTCGATCATTGGCGGTGGCAACGTGACGTCGTGCCTCGGCAACGCAGCATATTTACTTCTCATCATCCCCGCGAGGTAGGAATGGATGACGAAACCTGTCAGCGGCTAAGCTGAATCGGCGAGCAACCGATGCGCGACGCGGACCTGATTCGCACATACAGGTGGATGAAGGAAGCGAGGGTGCTTAAAGGCATAAACCACTGAGACAAACACGACCACGATTCACGCTCACATTGCTATTGTTATCCCTTTTCATCGCATCGCCGCTCATCCTGAGCCTGTCGAAGAACGCCCACGCCCAAGTCCCGGTGATTCGCAATGTCACCGGACCCAAGCGTGTCTTGTGGATCGTCGCCAACTACACGGATAGGACCAATGCGTTGAATGAATCTCAGGCGCGCGCTTTGAGGGCCGAAATTGACAAGAACACACGCGAGTCGAGTTATGGCGGTATGTGGCTGGTCGGCGTTAGGAATCCCAATCAGCCAGGCGGTGACGTGATTGTGGTCAACACGACGCTCACCTCGCAAACGTGTCAGCCGGCTACGGTTCATGCCCAAGGGAGAGCCACAGCCGAGGCACAAGGTTGTCCGCTTACGCAGTACGACGCCTTCATGTCCTTGATGCCGCAATCTCAATGTCCATTTGGCCGAGGCACTTCATCGATGGGCACTTACCCTTCGCAAAGCGCGGCGTTCACCGGCGATTACAGTTGGGGTGTCGTCGGCCACGAACTTATCGGTCACGGTATTGTTTGGGCTTATCATTCGGGTTGCGCGCAGGGCGTCGGCGGTGGCTCTCAGTATTGCAACACCAATGAAGTGATGGGGAACTCAGGGGGCCCGTTCGGTCCGTGGAATCGGCTGCGCGCTGGCTGGCTCAACAACGGCAAACAGCCGACGCTTACCGATGTCGTCGCCCCTGGCACGCACACCATCAAGGCGATGGACACCCAGGATCCAGGGCTAAAGGACTCACGGTATCCAAGGCCGACGGCTTTACTTACTTCGTCACGTATCGAAACGGTACGGGTTTGTCGGCGGGTAAGCCCGTCGGTCTGATCATCGAACAGGCGGCGCTCAGCAATCCCAACAGCTCGCAATTTTGGGGCTTTATCAAAGATATTTGGCAAGAGCCTCGCGTGCCGATATGGTTTGAAAATAAAGGCATGACTGCGACAGAGGCCACGATCGGGGTGACCTACGCGCCGCCAGCGTTACCGGGACACACGATTTGTACGTGGCAGGATTCACGCTGCGTGCTGCCTGCGGGAGTTTCTAGAGTTGCGTTTGGAAATCTCACTGGCTTTGTTTATCGCGACAACCTAAGCGGGTCTTTTCAATGCAATCAAGATTTTTTTCAGCAGGGTGATCCCGTGCCCAACGTGGTCAAGGGATGTTTCTACAAATCAGGCGCCTTTGTGCCCGGTAAAGCTCCCAACGCGGTCACCCAACACCCCGCGTCGCGGCCGTAGCGGGCGATCCAAACGGGAGGGAGACAGCAGTGTAGTCGCTTCACAACCTCATTAGCCCAAACAGGCTTGGGGGAATAGTGGGAGGCTAGAGGTCTGGAAAGGCCTGGGTAAGAAGGGGGCGATGTGTGGGGCACGCGTCGATCGGATGCCACCCAACGGCGTGAAGCTCCAAGCCCAATAAAATTTTTTGATATTACGAGCCGGACTCCACGCCTTGCCCTTTTGTGCCCTCGCGCGGCCGTCGATTCCGCCTAAGCTGTTTGATCCGCCTTTGTCGTTCCTCAAACTGGCGCAGCTGCTCTTCGTGTTGACGGCGCATTTTGTCGTACTCTTCACGCAACTCGTCTTGCTGCTGGCGCAGCTTCCATTTATCGGTGTCGTCAGCAAGAAGCGGGCTTGTCAGTCCCAGCAAAAGCGCCAGGCATGCGAATAATCTTTTACGATCTATCGCTCCGTATTTTGTTGCGTCTATTGCCCACGTTACAGCTGTTTGTCAATCACTAATACCGCCCCATCGCAATCAGCCATGCGGGTACGCAGGCCAATTTGCTGCCTAGTTCTACACCACCGCGATACTTTAACCACGGTGGACACGTTTAATACGGCCTATCCGTTTTCACAAATGGAAGAGTTTAGACGGGTTGAGCATGAGGCACGGGAACAACAACGCGGTTTGAGCGATTAATCCGCGTTTATCAAGGGATGTTATGATTGTCGGCTCGGTGGTGTCCCTGAGTATAAGTCGGCATGAGTCGGCGTTAGTGACGCGATCACGGCAAACACCGAGTTAGCCGAACGATGGGATGACAAGACTCGCTTGCTTGTAGAGATCTTGCAGCGGTCGTCATCTCCACCGATGGAAGCTCAAGAGATTTTCAACGCTCCTTAACTAGCTCACGCCTATGCCGCCTCGCTGGATACCTCGTTCTTCTCCTGCGCCATCTGCCGCCAGTCCGGCAGGTAGCCGCAGGTGCGGCAGTAGAACTGAGCAGGAATTGGGTCGTGACATCGTGGGCATGTACACCCATCGTCCATTTTGGATTTCATTGTCTCGCCTCCCAAATTTGGTGCCGGGGCAGGAATTTGACCAGGTGTAATGTAGAATCCAGCTGTGATTTCCAGTTGCGGTTTCCCACCCCGGCACCGGAGACTTGAGCAAGCAGCATACCCTGATTTTCGAAGGACGGTTCGGTAATTATGGTGGAATCAGATGCAACTGGAGGAGTTGCATCGTCGTCCATTGAACGGCAACTTTGCCTGCTAAAAGTCACCGCCTACAAAATCAGGTTAAACTGTCGATTCGCGTTTGCAGAAAAAGAAGCTCAGCGATCTGGACGTGTCGGCTTGGTTCGGCGTCAGCAGCGTACTCTCGTGGATGTATTTCCTTAAGCGTGACAATTACACTTTGCACATGATCCTTGCATTTGATCATTCATATTATATTCTCAGCGCCTCTGGAACTTACCAAATAAAACCTGACTGACGGGAAAAGAATGGTCAATTACGAAGACAGCGGGAATAATCCCGAACACCAAGTTTCTGGATTAGCTGATGTCATCATCAATTCCGAACTTTTGTGTCGGCCTGCGAGACTGCCTGATTATGAAGCCGAGAATAAGTCTTTAACTTCGCTCGCACGGATTTTAGCGGGCTCCCCCGATCAAATTTGGCAATCGCTTGCCGAGACCGCTTTGCAACTTTGCCACGCCGATTCTGCCGGAATTAGCTTACTCGAACAAAAGGATGGCCAGGAAGTAATCCGTTGGGAAGCGGTCGCAGGAGTGTTTAGTGATCGCCGTAATAGCACGATGCTTAGAGATACAAGTCCTTGTGGCGCCGCAATCGATCAGAACGCCGCCCTGCTCATGCGTAGGGTAGATCGGGCTTTCCCCGCACTAAAATCTCAACCAGCAATCGTTGAAATCTTGCTCGTCCCATTTCAAGTTGAAAATAACCCTATCGGTACTCTCTGGATCATTGCCCACGACGAGAGCCGCAAATTCGATCAAAACGATGTGCGCATCCTCAAGACCTTAACTGAGGTCGCTTCGACTTCCTGGCGATTGTGGAAAGCACGAGCTGTCGCATCGGAAATGACAGCTCAGTCTGAAAAGATACGCGCGATTGTGACTGACGTAGCTCACGATATAAATAACGATCTAAGTATCATCGACGGTTACACGGCACTGATCGTGAGCGATATGACGCGATCTTCGACCGTTATCGAAGCGGCCCAAATAATTCGGAAAACCATCGAAATAGCCGCAGCCCGTTCGCGCTCTCTGTTTGATGTGTTTGAGGGAGGGTTAAAGTCCGAAACAAAGATTGAAATCACCAACGTCAATGACCAGAAGTCTTCAATCCAGGCAGAAATTGTTCGCCAATCGCTGAAGGCTCCGCTGTCAAAATCCTTCACCAATGTTAAATTAGATCCTCTTACGGAGGCGCAGGTAAAGCCCGCACATCAACAGCCTAGAATCGTCCCAACCGCCAAAAGATAACATCTGTAATTTTTTCCGCAGTGGTTATCGAAAGGGTCAAGGCAAATGCGAACAAGGGACACAAAAGCTCCCGCGGAGAGTTCTGGATAGCTCTCATTTGGGCGCGATCTGGTAGACGCCGACTATCTCGCTCGCGTTACCTTTACAAAGGAGGATATGGAAACGTAACCCCCAAATATTGAATCGTGTCGCCGCAACATTAGATGCCTTGGAAACTCAGATACGTGACTTGAGAAAAGTCCTGAGCATGCAGAAGTGATAATCAGAGGAGCAGGGAGGCAGGCGGCATGGAGAAAGTCAAGCAACTAATCAACAGGCGCCACTATCGTGGTTGGGCAAAGTGTGCAGCGTTAGCCTGGTGACGGAGATTTGATACGAAAACGGAGTAAGAAAAATAATGCGAAAAGATGAAAAGTAGCGCACCTGCTGCAACCACCAGTTCAACTAAAGCAACCGCTTTCCAAGCGCGCTTTACCAATTTTATGCCTTTTCTATAACAAAAAATGGACGCCATAGTATCTCCTCGCAGCTTACCGAAGAACCTTTTTGAATACTGGTTCCGCGCAGCTTGCAAGAAAGCGGGACTCAAAAACTCCCGCTTTCATGACTTGAGACACTGCGCAATTTCTAGGTGGGCGGCGGCTAATGTTCCCACTGCGGCGGCGATGTTAGCAGCGGGGCACAAGAGCGTTGCCAGTTACAAAAAATATCAGAACCTTCAAAAAGCCGAATTCAGGAACGCCTTCCGTGCTTTGTCACGAAATTGTCCCGAAGAGAATCAGCAAGAAACGGGAAAATCTGTAACTGCTTGATTGTTTGGCGTCCCCGACGGGATTTGAACTTGAAACGGTTAATTTTGATGACAACAGCGAAGAGCCTAAAGTAATTGATATTTCGAAGTTAAAGAGAGTAGGGGAGTAGAATCCCGAATCCCGAAAAGTCCCGCGTTTTACCCGACAATTCCCGCAAAAACCGGAACGGTTCCGGTTCAGTAAAATCGAGGCGGGGCGGGGGGAAACCGATGAGCGATGAGGTGCGCAGCTCCCTTCCGATTCCCATTTCAAGCAAAAAGGACTACTCACCCGTGCCCGGAAAAAAACCTAGCAAAAAAGAACTGGCGCGAATGAAGGCTATGAACGAACTCGGAGAGAGTCCAACGTCTATCGCCGCTCGGATGGACCGGAGCCATAACACTGTATTGAAGTATCTGAAGAGCGACGTTTACAACGACCCGGCACTCAGTGAGATGGTCGAAAAGATCAAAGAGAAAGAGCTAAGCGATCTCTATTTACTCGGCGCCAAAGGCCGGCATCGGCTGCACGAGCTAATAGACAAGGGTGATAGCCAAATGATCCCGACAATCGCCTTGGTCGATCGAGTCTTTCAGCAGCGGAGATTGTTAGAGGGCCAGAGCACAGCGAATATCGCGACGCTCACAGCGCTGATTGTGAATGCGGAGGAAAGCGGAGATCAAGGGCTTCGCGCCGCTACAATTACAAAAGGGGGCAGTGAGGACGACGAATCGAAATAAGCCGCCAAATTCAACCCGTAATTTTATCGAACCGGTCGCCGCACGACGTCAAGCTGCCACCGCAGATGATCGATCTCGGCCTCGTTCTCTCTGAAACGCCGGCGAGCTCGTTCATCTTATCGGCGAGTAGCACGGCGCATGCCTGCTGAATCCCTCGAGTCGCCACTCGCAGCGCTTCACGAAGTTGGTTTCTTTCCCGTTCGTTGCGCCGTTCGCCTTTAGTGCGTCAATTTACACCACGAAATACCGCCTCTTGACACATAATCCTGTTTTGAATACAAGCACGGGCCATGAAACTCATAACTTTGGCGTCTTGGCTGTACTGTTGTTCGCTGTTAATGCCCAAGCGATATTGATCGACCGGCGCAACGGGCTGATTCAGGAGACTATATGCAAACGATAAAAAATGAGCGGGGGGCAGTTCTAATATTCGCGACACTAATGATTGTCATTCTCATGATAATCGTCGGCCTCGGTTTGGACGCGGGTCAGCTGACGTATGTTCGAAATCAGGGCCAAGCCGCGGTGGATGCTGCGGCGCTAGCCGCAGTGTCGGGGTTGCCGTCTCGCGTCGCTGCGCAGGTTGAAAACCGAGCGATGGGTTTCAATTCGACAAATAACTACGTCGAAATTCAAACCAATCCGATTAAAGCCGCTAATGTCAGCTACGTTAAATACGATTATGCCACTAATACGATCACTAATTATGCGGAAAACATAAACACGGCCAACGGCGTGCGAGTAGCGCTGGAGACAGCCACCAATAACAGTGCAATAACCACCCCCGTGTTTTTAACACCGCTGCTGAATTTACTGGGCATCACTACTGCGGGGACTAAGGATGTTAACGTTAGTGCGGTTGCGACAATACAAGCGAAGCCGGCGATCCCGATTGCGTTGTGGTCAGGCATCTGCAATGGGAGCACTCAAGTAGACAATGTGAAGATACAAATGCAACACCCGACCAAGGATGGGGAGAACCCCGCTGGCGAGAACGCTTGCTGGACGACCTTTTTCGATTGTTCATCGGGAGCACCCGATATCAAGGCAGGTTTCGAGACCGCCGGAACTTGCTCGGGCAATACATTAAACGGCACGCTCGGGATAGGTTCTCAAATTTGCCAAAATAAAGGACAAGTGAATACTGTTATGAAGACAGCTGAGGACTTTTTTTCAGCGAACGGATGGCCTAACACCTGGTGGATCGTTCCGGTGATCGGTGGTAGTGGCAATTGTGATCCGGATAATCCGACGGGAATCACTGATTTTGCCAAAATCAGACCTACATTTATTGATAAGACCGGGAATCCCAAATACATCCTGGCCGACGTCGTTTGCAACCAAACCCTCGATGACACTACTACCAGTCTGTGTTTTTCGCACAGGCTGGTGCGGGAGAAAGTGAAAGGTATGTAGGTTTAGAGACCCAAGCCCTGCATTTTAACCACCGAACTCGTATCACTCTAAATAGCTTGGCTGCACAGGCGCGCTCCGCGCCATTGCACTTTGAATAGAAGTGGAAAAAGCGAAGCACCCTGCGGCGTTCTGCAGGGACCAGCGGCCGACTGCTGCAAATTAGCTTGTCGTCGCTCATACTTTTTGCAAGTGACGGTCGCGGCTTCCAGTATGCTGAGCGCTTCCAATACTCGCACGTTTCTTCTCGACATAAGGCGTTTGGCATCACGACTACGCCCTGGCGCGAAGGGATTTTATCTCCAGGCGGCAGGCCTCCCCAAAGGATTTGAGCGGATCGCCATCGGTTTTTCCTGATAGAACCAGGGCCCGGATTTCGTCTACCGAGAGATTGGGCGAGAAGTATTGTTCCGTGATCCGCTGCAACACTTGCTCGGCCTGACTAAGCACCGCATCGGATGCGCAAAGCCGAATGCGATTGAGCAGCTCGTACGCCGGCAACAACGTCTCCGGCTTGTCTAGTGCGCGTTCGAACGAGTCGACGACGAGTTTGGAGCATGCGCGAATAAACTCGCCGTAAAGCATTTCACGCGTACGGATCTCCCCAGCGATTAGTTCACGCTTGCTCAGCGTCCTCTGCGTAACCCACGCGGTGGCGAACGTGGCGGAACCGCCCACAAGCGATCCAAGCACGGCGGCCAAGGCACTAACAATGACGGGATCCATCGGCTACTCTCCGGCCTTGCGAACCCAACTGCTCAAATCCTCGATAGGTGCGCCGGCATCCGGTTCGTTATATCTCGAGTTGTTGACACGCGTGGTCGTGATATGTGCCGCCATTTCTTCCGAGGGAAACGGCACAAGCAAAGGCTCGGCCTTTTCAAAAGGATTGCCCGTGCAGTTAAGCCAGGTCTCTTCATCATCAGGATGTAAGATCGCCGGTATCCTATCGTGGATCGGCCGCATGAAGTCGTTGGCCGGCAAAGTGATGATGGTGAATGAATCGAGAATGCCGCCGTCCGGTTTTTTCCAGGTATCCCAAAGTCCGGCAAGTGAAAAAGGCTCCTTGGATTTCAGATAGATAAACCACGGAATCTTTGATCCCTTTTCACCCGCAAACTCATAGAAGCCGTCGACCGGAATAACACACCTGCGGTTTTGCAGCAGTCTTTGATACGTGCGGCTTTCGCGCAACCGTTCGACCTTCGCATTCATCGTGCTGTAGGAAAGCTTCATGCTTTTTTCGTGGGACGGAATCAGCGGCCAGTACATGAGCCGGCCTTCGTTACCTCGCTCTCCGCGTATGATGGCTAACACGTCCGCTTCTTTGCGGCCGGGCGAGACGTTATAGATAGGCTTAAACTGCGGCAGGTCGTTGACAAGATCCCAGTGGAGCTTGATGTCACGAAACTCGAAGGAGGCTCGCACGCGGTTGCACATTAGCTATTCCCGGAGCTCCCGGTTCTCTTCGTCACGGATGAATTTCTTGATAGTCCGAACCACATCTTCGGTGGGTATTTCACAGAGCACAACTTTCCACGGGTCTGGAGACCAACGATTTTCAGTTTCATTCAGCCCTCGCGTTCCTTGTGATAGAAAAAAGTTTCCACTATGCAGGGTCGTTTTCAAGAGATATAATTGCAGGCGTCGGTGTTTTGCGCTGGTTGCAATCCAAACCCATTAGCGATAAACCCGCGGCGTCCATCGTACAGTTCATTTTTACGATCAATGGTCGTTATGAGGTGAAGTATGCGCACCCTGTCCAATATTCTCGGTCTGCTCATGGTGGTTTTCGGGGTCGGTTTATGCGGCATGTCGCATGTTGCTGTCGAGGGCGGGCGCTTGATCTGTGTCTTTGGGATCGTTTTGACTGCAGCGGGGGTTGATTATCTGTAACAGAGCATTACACACATCTTGCCCGCAGTGCTCAGAGCAGGTCAAACTGACAGCACTCAAATGCATGCATTGTGGTAGCCTATTGTCGCTAGTATATTTGACCGACCTGTTAGAGCATTGCGCGTGCCAACAGACATTGATTAAAAAACGTAATGATTCCGTTTTTTATATGAAGCAAAGCACTGACGCAACCGCGCCCGCCACCGCTTTAAATACTTTGGTCGGAGTGATAGCCGGTAACAGTGGATCAAATTAAAGACCGCGATATAGACCGACTGTGGCGCGAACACTATCCGAAGTGACAGAAGAGCGGCGCGTCCAAGTGTCTCTGCATGGCGCTCGCCCTGATGCTTGAGGACAACGCAAAGGCGTCTGCGACCGGCGACGACGATCCAATGGGGAAGCTCTACCTCATCTTAAATACCTTCGACATCCCCAAAGACCAGTTCTACGAGGTCGAAAAAGAGATCGGCGACATTAAGTAATTTTTATTGTCACATGATATTAGAGTTGGACAACCTGTGCCAAGAAAGGGGCTGGTATAAAATGCTGATAAGACGAAATCGCTCCGTCCGGTTGCACATTAGCTATTCCGAGTGCTCCTGGTTCGCTTCGTCGCGAATGAATTTCTTGATGACCCGAACCAATGCTTCCGTGTCGTACTGCTCATAGTGAATCTTTGGCCGCGCCTGTGGCTCGACCTCAATTCCTTCACAAAGTGGATGCGCAGCGGGATCGATAAGAGCGGCTTTTGATATTTGCGCTACCATACGCCGGCCACGGTCCAAGTCATCGAACATGACAGTATAAGCTAGACTCTGATGGTCTTCGTGAGATTGGAGGCCAATGATTTTCAGGTTCATACAGTCCCTCCCGTCATTGCGCCTGGAGCGGGTCGTCGTCGTCCTGTGCGGGAAAACGCAATCACCGTACCAAAATGTAAATGCTAGAAAATTCTAACCTTTCGCACGTGCAAAAAACTGAATTATGTAAGAGAAAGTCTTCAGACTTGTAGGATTTTCCTTCGTCCCCATTGGCCGACAGCATTTGGGAACTCCGTCGAGCTCAATCAGCATTGACGCGACATTAATCGCTTGCGTTGCCATGTTTAGCCAGCCGTTCCACTTGAGATGCCCGTTAGTCCCCGGTAATTTGATTAATCCATCATGCTCACAAAAGAACTTTCCAAATTGCCAGCACTGCGTCCCTCGTTCATCGAACCGATGTACGCCCGAGCCGTTAGCGAGCTGCCGGAGGGCAACCTCTGGAGCTATGAAGCAAAGCTCGATGGCTACCGCTGCCTTGCGGCGAAGTATTCCGGCGGAGTTACGCTCTGGTCGCGTCGGGGCAATGGATTCACGACCCGGTTTCCTGGTATCGCCAGAGCGTGCGGGAATCTCCCGCCAAACACGCTAATCGACGGCGAAGTGGTTGCAGTCGACGAGAACGGACGGGCTTCTTTCAATGCATTGCAGCACAGCCGCGCCGGAACGCATATTCAGTTTTATGCTTTTGACATACTGATTTATCGCAGGCCGGCGGAAGGGATCAATCTATGAACCTGGCCTGCGCATCCTCGACAATCGCCCCAACGAAGATAATGCCAATTCCGATGGCCATTAGGATCGTTGTCAAGCGCTCAAACGGTACACGCCAACACGCGTCCCCGAGCATGAAGACTGGTTTAGAAGACCAGCGGCGCGAGTGGGCGGTGCGATCGCCGTGTGAGTCGAAGCTAGATCGAGCGAAGCAATACCATCACACCGACGTCAATCCAGAACGATAAAGCAAAAAATATTAAAAGTTTTACCGGGGTCATTTGTATCTCCTTTGCACAGAAATTGTGTTGCTCTTGCTCTACCCATAAAGCAACGAATAAGCCACTATCCTGAATTTACCCGTAGTTTCCCACTTTGTTCAGGAGATGCGCGACGCTACGAGGGTTTAACTGCCCGAAAGAAAACCGAGGCCTCTATAAGGGCGCGGTTAACCGTATGTAACCTCGTTACGCGTTGGCTACACTTTCGCGTTCTCAAGGCCACGGCTTGTCGCCCAGATCGAGTTCACGGAATGGACGCCGGACGCGCATTTGAGGCACGCCAGTTTTGTTGGGCTGCGCGACGATAAAGAGGCGCGAGAAATAGTTCGGGAATAATTAATTGGATCTACATGCGAGCCTATCAACTGCCGCTAGAAATGCCGGTACATCAATAGGCTTGGGAATAAATTCCGCTCCGCTCCATCCGGAAATGACTTTGGCTATTTCCGGTGAAAGGTATCCCGACGTCAAGAGTATCGGCATATCTGGCCACTTTTGCCGAATGTGCGCGGCAAGCTGAAAGCCACTCACATCGGGCATGACGAAATCGCTGATCACTAGCTCCAAGTGAAAGCTATCCAGAATTTTTAATGCTTCAGTTGCGTTGGCCGCTTCCATGACTTCGTGTCCTTGAAGTCGAATGATCTTGGCGAACGCTTGTCGGCTTCCTGCGTCATCATCGACGAATAGAATCATTTGCTCACCGGAGAATAATACTTGGCGGAATTGTTCGCACGAAAGTTCAGAAGTTTATCGCAAATCCATGAGAGTATCATTTTAGAGGTTTCATATCTTCGGCGATTTCTCGGTCAAGTTCTCGAATGCGAATGAGCGCATCTTTACGAAACAGATCTCCGCTGTCATATCCTCGGACAACGATCGTAGGAGGAGCGGCTCGGCAACCATCAAACATTGTTCCTATTGGCTTTGACCCTTCCAGAAAATCAGAGAAATGACTCCCAACAAAGCCCGCCACCACCCAATCAGACTAATCAGAGATTCACTCTTGTATGTATTACGTCGCTTAGGAGAAAAAGGTTCTTTTATGATTATGGCCATCGCTTTTCCTTCTCTATCGTGGGGTGGAGAATGCTCAAAGCAATCAAAATGCCGTATCGTTTGCGGCGCGCGGGTATCTGGAGTTGCGAGAAACAGTGCACATTTCTCTTGCGATCCGATGGCGCATGTCAAATTTGTCGTCACTCCGTTGACCGACTGTCAAGACTACTCGATGACCAGACATTAAGTTGGACGGCGGCGTTTGCTCACCTTGGCACAGCCGCGACACGGCAACGATGACAGAATTGGCGTTGATCTATGCCGCGGAAAATCACTGTCTAGGTTGGGAGCGCGGCTAAAAACCTCCCACCATCAAAACTTAAGCAGATTCCTGGTTGTTTCTCGGCTATCCGGGTTAGCCTGAGAGCCCAGGCGATTGAAAATTTCGGGAATGACTTTCATCAAAAATCTGAAGCGCCGTTCTGGTGGCATAATGGTTGCTGTTTGTCTCCTCTCCAAAGGAGGAACGATGGCTATGGATAGAATGTTGGGTGGAGCGGCAAAGGCTCTAGAGAGCAGGTCGGAGGAGTTTGTTCTTGGTTCGACAAGTACCGAACGCAATGGTTCTCGGGAAAAGATGACTAAGCAGCCTTTGGTTCCTTATGTCGTCCTGACTTTAGGTATCATTCTCCTCGGAGCAGGACTTTGGATATTTGCCTCTATGGCGTTTGCAGCTTACGTGATCTTGACCGCGATCTTGTCTGATAAGACGTTGCGGCGAAGTATTTTATTGCCCGCGGAGCTCGCATCGACAAGGCTCGAAGAGAAACGGGTTCATGACTGTCGTTTCTTTCTAAATCCCATTAAGTGACTCACAACGGTCGTTAAAAATCTCCCTGGCCTGCGCCTGGAATGACGTGCCGGGTTATAGATTGATTATGTCGTGACAGACCCGCCGTAATCACTTAAACTATTCGCATTTGTATTGATCTATTCCGCTTTTGAACAGAATACGGAGCGATCCATGAAATTGTTTGGGGTGCCGATCTTGAAGCCGGCTATTACTGAGATTGACAAAGAATCGATGAGCTGGAACTTGTCGTGGCAACCGGACGGTTGTTGCACCAGTTTCACTAGGGAGACAATCCTACGCTTCGCCCCGCCAACATCCGGCGTATATGGGCTCTTCGGCTTCGATTGCCAAATTTTCATCGGCGAGTCGGCGAATATCCGGGAGGCGCTGCTACGCCATGAAAATGAAACCGATTTTCAATCTCAACACTTAAAGCCGACGGGCTTTACTTTTGAACCTTGCGCGGCCGAATTACGCAAGACTAAAGCGGATGAGCTAATCACAAGGTTTCGCCCGGTGCTGCAAACTGGAGCGACGTTGAGCGAAGCCTGGTCGCTGTCAAACGGATCGATGCTAAGCGAAACGGACCAGGGTGATTGGAAGTTAGCCGATCATCAGGAATTCCATGCGCACGAGCGTGAAGAGCGCCCGAAAGTTCGCCGGCGTTTCCAATTAAAACGAACGCTGGCTGTCGCGTTGACGGCAATCTTAGTCGCAAGCGCCGCGGTCATCCTCTTTCTAGGTCTGCCCGCGGATTATGCGATTCACAACCGGGCCATGGCGCGAACCCGACCTCGACTGAGAAGATTGGCTTGAGACCGCAGAATATGCCTTCGATCGACACGCCTAGCGAGCTCGCGAAACAAAAGACTGAACCAGCACCAGCAAAGCCGGACGTTCATGCCTCGGCCCCAACCCCGAATACCATGATACCGTTGGCCGCAAAAAGTCCAGGCGCGGAGCGAGCAGCTGTGCAAGTGAACACAGCTCCCATCGCTCACCCGGCGGAAGGCGGGAGATTGAGCAAAAATTGGTCGGTGCAGATTTCCGCGGCGCCGGCGAAAGATGTTGCCGATACTTTGGTGCAGAAATTAAACGCTAACGGTTACGACGGCTATGTGGTCCAGGCCGAAGTCAAGGGACAAACTTATTATCGAGTGCGGGTCGGACATTTCAACGCGCGAGAAGAGGCGGATGCAGTGCGCCAGTCGTTGGTGCGCCAGGAGGGGCATCGAGACGCGTATCTCACCGTCGACTGAGCCGTGCCGGTTAGGTTTCACTTCGGTTTCCTACCTATTCTTGTTCTTGCTAGTCCAGGATTGGAAGCTGGGCCAGCTTATCTCGATCAGGACTATGAATCATCCCCACCACAATTTTTAACTTTAGGGTGTACTTCGTCCCAGGTTGGGACCTGACTCACTTCGCTAGCCACCGCTTAGTTGCGGGGCAGGCGAATTGTGGCAAAGTGACAGTCATTCTCCAAGCACCTTGCAGCGGCAAACATCTCTGCATAGACGCTAACGGCGATAAAATACCCAAACACGGACATTTGCAGGCCGTGGCATGCCTTGTGCTCATACCGTCGTCCATGCGGAACACGGCTAGGAAAATATTGATCGTCGATAGCAACGAAAAGTTTAGAGAATCGCTTCGAGAATTTTTCACTGGTTTGGGCCATGAAGTTTTTGAAGCGACCACGGGTCCAGAGGGCTTCGACAAGGCTTTCAGCATCCATCCTGATCTGATCATGATGGATATACGTTTGCCCGGACTAAATGGAGATGAAGTTACAGTCCAATTAAAGAGGAATACGTCTACCCGCAATATCCCGTTGGTCTTAATTAGCGGTTGGACCACGGACTGCAACGTTGAAGAGCGTGCCAATCGTGCGCTTAATGCCGGCGCCGCAGAGATTTTGTACAGACCGTTTCAGTTGCCGCTGCTACGTGATGTCCTGCGGACCCATTTGCTGGCTGCCTAAAGGTAGAAATTCGCTCACCCACGTCTAGGAAGAAACTCATAACGCAATTCACAAAGGTCACAGAATTCTCGTTTCAGCTTCGCGGCGAACTCCGATACGCCGGTCGACTCACCGGGAGTCCATGTGGGCGAACGGGTGCGCGGATGTCTGTCGAAGAGAAGCGCAGACAGTCTTCCGCGTGCGGGCGGGTAGGAGATCAATAAACGGCCGTGGCCCTGAAGTGGAGCGAAGCGAAGCTCGGAGAGTGGAGAGTAACGGAAGGGCGCCGGCTAACCACTGGTCGTTTCGCGCACGATTGTTGTGAGGTGCGGGTTAGCGTCTTGACGCTCTTTGACCGTTAATAAAAAGGAAAGTGGCGCCGCCGATAACGAAGGGGGTAAAAAATCGAACGGGCACTGCTATTGCGGTCTCAATTTCCGCACTCTCACGCGTTGCTCTGACGATCCACCTAATCAATGTGCCTACAGCGTTTCATCGCAACAATTATTAAAAGCCGGTCCGTTTATGGGTTTTTAAACTCGTCAATTATTACCCCCTCGCGTTTAAGGATTTTTAGAGAAAGCCCTGTTTCTTTCGAAATTACGAGTGGAGACAGACCCTTTTCCAATAAATCGCGAGCTTTTTCTAGACTATCGTCGAGATACACTTGCGCGATGGCGCTTTGTGTCCATTCTCTTTTTCTTTGAAATCTACGGACGACATGCTCAAAAACAGATATAAGAATTAAGATTCCAGACAATCCAATGCTGACACCCAAAGCGACATTAGACCATTCTGGGAAATAAAGTTTGACGACGATTAGGGCTATCGCAAGGCGGGTATAGAATGTCATCAACTCTTGGCGGTACTTTGCCTTTGCCGCCCATTCTTGCTTCTCCTTTTCGTCATAATCTTCGTCCGACATTATTGGTTTCTGAGAAACACGTCGAGCTTGCTCACGGCAAGACTTGTCTTTGTCCTTCTTGCCGAGTTCGATCGTTTGAACGTCTTCTGGGCTATAATCTTCAATAATCCACTGCCTGCAAAGGGCATTATCCTCTTTCCGATATACTCTCGCCTTGGTTTCGTCGTCGGCCGGCAAATAAACATACACATGGTGAGGCATCAAGATCGGTCTGACGGTTCGCCTTACTTCCGACTCAGGAGACCTTGGCCATTTTGACGCTAGGTCCCAGAGAATTGACGTAAAAGTTCTTCTCTCAGTACCCTCAGTCCACTCTTTCAGTTGGGCGATTAGCTTGTGGTTGGTGAGAAAGGCGGCGATCAGTTCTTTGCGCTGTTCAAGCGAGATCGCGAGTTCGTTGTTTTCGTAGTCGAAGAGTTTTTCGAGCAACCTGCAAGCGTCCGTAATCCAAAGCTGGGGATTACACATCGTGGCGAGCCGCTCCATGTGGGTTGCGGTCTGAAATTGTTGTGAGTGACAACCAAAGTGGACGGTGGGATTTTCTCGGAGTCGTGCCCCAACGAACGGTTCGGTATCATGTCTTAGTTGCTCTTCCAGATTTCTTTGCGAGGGAGTAATCACATCGGTGATGCTTTCGTCACGGCGTTCGCTATAGTCAAGCCATCTACCGTTTAACGCGATCCATTCTCGGACCTCTACGTGTTCGTCGTTTACCGCGAGGCTCGCAATTTCAAAAGGAAGCTGGGCGTTTGATGACGTATCGTAAATGGTCTTCAGAAGCGAGATACGACCCTTGGCATCGGTTCTTGAGTACTCGCGGCGAAGGGGGGCGGTTTGAATATTTGCGATGGTTCCCGAACGGAAACCGCGCGGACGAGTTCAAGCCCGTTGAGACCAAGCCTGTTGAGCTCAAGCCGCAAACCGTTCGGGCCTTTTACGAAGAGTGGATTCAGAAAAAGAAACCACCCTTTGTCAGGTTAAGTCTGCAACGGGACTATCAGCAAAACTTCAATAAGAATATTTTACCATTCATGGGCGACAAGGAATTAAAAACCTTGGACGTGGACACGCTAGAGAGTTTTCGTATTCATTTGATCGATGAGCGGCGCTTAGCCCTAAAGACTGCGCGGAACATCATTGACGGTTCCTTAAGAGCGATGGTTCGGGACGCGGGTCGACGTCTGGACCGAAACCCCTTCAACGATCTGCCGGCTAATTGGTGGCCGCGATTGCCACAAAGAGAGCCCGATCCGTATACAGAGCAGGAACGCGACGCGATTCTAGCCTACTATCGCGCTAACCGTCCGCCGTCGGCTTATGCGTTCGTCTATTTCCGATTCTGGACGGGAACGCGACCAAGACTAGGGCAAGTCGCCGAACGGTGTCATTGCTGCCTAACGTCGTAGAGCTTTTAAAAACCATTCTCCCGCTGCGCGTAGAGCCCAACGGCTACGTTTTTACAGACGGACAAGGCAAACCCATAGACCAATCGGAATTTAATCGTTGCAGCTTTCAACCCGTGCTGCGCGTTCTCAAGATTCGTTCGCGACCGTTCTACAGCACACCTCACACGTTTATCAGTATCGCCTTGACGTTAGGCTGTAATCAAAAGTGGATTGCGGAACAGACCGGAACCAGTATTGCCATGATTCAAGAACACTACGGGAAGTATATCCGTGACGACGGTGACGCTCTGCTCAGAGCTTATGTCGAACAACCGAAACAATCCGCCAGAGAGCAGAAAACCGGAACCTTTGCCGGAACCTTTTCTAGATCAAATTCTAACTACTGGAAAAATTTGGCGTCCCCGACGGGATTTGAACCCGTGTTATCGGCGTGAAAGGCCGGTGTCCTGGGCCGAGCTAGACGACGGGGACGTATTGGTGAGCCGTGCCGGATTTGAACCGGCGACCCTCTGCTTAAAAGTGTAGGCAAGAGGGAAATTAAGAACCACACCTTACTAAACCACGTGGGTTTTTCAAGGCTTCTCTCACCGAGAAGCCCTTTCGGCGACAGTTCACGGACAAAACACAGACAGCGAAAGTCAGCGACGAACGATGTGTTTATCAGTGAGTAGCACTTGAGCCGTCTCGCCATTCGCCAGGGTCATCTCCGTTATCAATACCCGGTCCTGTTTGGCATTTACTTGGGTCAATACAAACCACGTACCGTCCGGAATTTCCGCAAACGAGAAATTGCCTTTTGCGTCGCACTCAGTCCGCCTGATCATGCCTTTCAGACTGGGATGGGGCGTCTTCGGAGGGTTAGGTTCGCTGCCAGCGATGATCATGTGCCAGAACATTTCACGAAAGTAAGATGTCGCCGGCAGCAACAAAACGCGGTTCCCTGCACACGTCGCGAGACTATCTCTTTCCTGCCGGATAAACGCTTGGCCGCGTATGCCATTATCGCCGGCTTTCGCGTAGGACTCATGTTCCGAATAATCGAACTTCGTGCGCATCGTCACAAAGCGTGGCCCAGACTGCGGCACAGGCTCTTGACGGGTAGAGCACCCAGCATAAGCGAGCGGCAACCCCAGCATTACCGCACCTACCCTGACGATGTTTTCCCTAAACGTTTTCATTTGACCTATATCGATAGCGCGGCAGGCATCATCGCTGCAAGCATGAAAGCGGGGAATTTACGTCTGACTGCAAAACGGGGGAAAGTGGTGAGCCGTGCCGGATTCGAACCGGCGACCCTCTGCTTAAAAGTGTCGGCAGTCGGGAAAGTAAGAACCACACCTTACTAACTACGTAGTCTTTTCAAGCTATCTCTCTCCGCCAAGCAACCACCGACAAAGCGGTTTCGGCGCAGTTCACGGACAAAAGACGGACGATTTTCACCATGTCGCCGCATGGGTTCTTAAAGCGTGAATTGACCGTAGCATTAAGCATTTATTCTAAACTTTTCGGAACCCACAGTATTGGTTCGTTGCTGTTTTGATGGTGACGAAACGAAATAACCACTCTCGTTTCCAAATAAAGAAACTAGGCCGAAGAGATATTCTCAAGGAGATATCGCCACTGGTCATCGTCCGTCGCGGGAACTTGAAAGGAAAGGGACATCGAAGGGTGTCCTTTTCAGAGGGATATAAGCGTTTCCTTGCGCTAAACCATCCGCTGATTAAGCCGTTTTTGTATGTGTTATCCCTTTCGGTGTTACGTGATTGATAACACACGCGTACTCGACGGAGTGGATGGATAGGACGCCATCGTTTGAAAGAACAAAAGGTGTTGAGAATGGATCAAGCGGATCTAATGCCAATAATGGGGCGACGGAAACTTTCGGTGCAAACGCGGCACCGCCCTGGATCACGCCAAAAATTACCGCAAAGGCCACGAAGGCTGTCCACGATAGAGAAAATATTCTATGGCGGGTTGCTACCGTGTTTAGCTGCGTTATTTGCTTGTTATCTTTTCTACGTCGGTGCCGTTTTCTTTTTTCACGTTGATATTTCTATTTGCGCGTAAACAAAGTCCGACCGGCAAGAAGTCAGTGCAACCATGCCTCGCTAAAACGTACGCTATGCTAAACGACGAACTGCCGAATGCAAGTCAAAAACGAGTGAGCGACCCGCGCCCACAGTCGTTATCGCCAAAGACGCCGAATGTCCGTCTGACTACAAAGCGGATGTTCCTATCTAAGTCCTTTGCCGTAAAGTGAATTTTCGGTATGTCCGTCAATTGTCCGGGTTCGCGAACTAGCATGAGCGACGCACCACTAGAGCCAAAGAGCCGTCGCGAGTACCAGAAGCACGGCGATCACACGCGGTCTGGACGCTTGCGAGCGCGAGGTTTGGCCGGAATTGACGGACGTACTGCCGAAGGCCGCGAAGCCTTAGCCTGGCGCGATAATCCGTTAAGAGCCAAGGGCGGAGCTGTGCATATGCCGTCAAGGTCGAGATCAAGCTGGCCTGCTTCGATCTTTTCCGGCTCCTGCATTTGCAAAGTTTTTTGATCGCCGATTGCAACCAGCGGCTCACGGTCGTCAATCGTAGACGCCGAGAGCTGCCAGGAATCCATTCACAGTACGATACCATCGACGCCAGGTTCTCGCGCCGCGTTGAAGCGTTGGAGCTGAGCAGGCCGACGCCGGTCGATCTTGCGACGCGACTGGCGGAAGAAACGAGGAAACGAAACCCCGCGCTCTGTTAGGGGTAACATCATGGTTGGAGCAGATCGTTGATTTTAGCAAGCTCACACGCTGTAGAAACGTCACTCTTGAAGGACGCCGATATCGTTTGCGACAGTCCGTTATGTTCGGTTCGCTTTCCACAGACCGGCTTGAAGATTGAGCCGCGCCGCTACTGCTCGGACGAATGTCGGAATAAAGCATCAATCATCCGTAGAGCGGCTGTGTTGCTGCTACCGATTGGCAAAGACAAGACGTGGCAAGCGTTGCTTGAGAGAGTTGAACGTTAAAAAATTGAAGGAGAGAGGACCATAGGTACGCCGCAATCAGTTCGTCAATAGTGTCGCTGGCGCCACCCGGTCACGTAGAAACCGGGGCGTCGCCCCCCAACGACTATAGGCGGACCGACCGAAACTGATGCAGGGCGTTCCCAATCCTCCGTGGTCGCCTGGCCGGCGAATCTTCGCTCGCTGGTGCAGTTTGAACTAGACTTGGTGCATGCACATCAATCGCGGCGCTGATCGGACCGGTTACTTCGTGGCATACCAGTCCGGCGATGCGGAGGAGCTTATGAGCTTCGTCTTCGTCGCACATGAATTGAACGATACGTTGATTAGGGTTAGTTCCCGAAGAGAGGAGAATAATAGCATTTTTAAGGATAGTGTACTCCCGAGAAGTTGTATCGCACGCAGCGATGAAGAGCTGATAATGCTCTAGCGGTATTTCTATCAGAACCTTCACAATTGCTCTCCGCCTACTGCAATCACTTCTTGAGAACCCATATGAAATCATTCCTACAGAGACAAAATAACCAGCAAGAGCGTAACGCTTGTGAAATCCATAAGCCAGTTCACTATGGACACTTCACTAAATCTTAACTCGCCATGTGGTCGTCGCGCATAAATCATAGGCTCGGATTATTTAAAGCCAGCACTTCAATTGGCGCTTGATAGCGATAAACGGAACGTCTCTTGCCACGGCATGTGTACTCTCGCGAGGCTAACCTGGATGGCGCTCGGTGACTATCAGGCACTCGCTGATTTGCGACCTCCGAAAACCTGAGAAGGTAGTGCGATTGCGCGGAAGCAGAAAGCTCAATCGGGTAGCGTCAATTTCACTGGAATACTGGATTTTTTCGGATGGCGGTTCTCGGGCGATAGGCATTCCTCTGATATAAAGAACCGGCGGGGTGAGCCGTTGGGATGCTATTATGAAATCAGGAAGAATTGTCCCCCTGGCCAACCCTTTTTTCCTTGGGTACAGCGATCGCGTCGAAATGTTTCTTATCCCACTCGCTCCAACATAATCGCAGAGAGTAAATAGAAGACAAACGCCAGCACGATGAGTATCAAAACCTCCAACGGTTGCCATTCTCTCACCTTCCAACGTTGCATAAGCCCATGCCTGATGGGATCAGCGTCTTGCATACTCTACCGTCCCATCTTACTGCGGAGGACTACCTCGGAAATCCTCGGTGGATTGTGGCCCAATTGCAACTCAGAGGTGTCCCAATTCGGCTTCACCGAAAGCAACGAGATCAGGGACAAGCAAACAAAAAACAGCGCCAGCAGTGTGCTTGTATTCATATATGCTCTCCGGTCTCGCGAGTTCCCGCAGACAAAAATTCGGCCCTCCGGAACTCGTCGGATTTCAAGTCTCATCTGCTCCCAGATAATTGCAGTATGCGTTACGGTTTCTGTCCAATATTAGACAATTCCGAAAATATTTCGTCGCGATTGGCGCAAGCGGTGGCAAGAGAGAGATGGATCACGATGAGTCGCGGGGACGTTGAGATTATTGTGGCTGAGACGCGGCGGTTGGAAGCGCTGGGCATCGTCTTGGGCATGTTGAGATTGCACGAGCCAAAACGAGGGACGACGGCGATGTATGAGACCGAGGCCGACCGGCAAAGAGCCTACCGGAAACGCAAATCAGAGAGCAAGTCACGGACTGTCGAAAGCGCTCGCCAAGGAATGTTGCAAGGCCGCGAATTCATTGAAGTCGCGTGTTACGAAATTGGGCAAAAACTGAGCAACTGACACATTACCATTAACCGGCGCAAACGTTACGAAATAAGGCCATAGCCACAAAGGAAGATTGACCATGAGTTTTCATCTGAAAAGTTGGTGCGAGACGAACCGATTCGTGTACTGTCCGTATACTCGCAGGGACCGCAAGCCGGACGGCGATGTGGTCTGTCAACAAGGTCTGATCAGCATAGACGATGGGTCGTTGGTTGCTATCGTTAGCGCCGGTACTGACGACGACGAGCTTTTTGACATCGTGCAAGCGCTGGCTCGCGTAAGCCTGAAGCGCTTAACGCTCGACAATGGCGTCTATCTTTTCGAGTACAATCCGGCTCAGCTCGATAACGTCGCTGCTTTGATGCGACCGTGCCGGGACCAGCCGGTACATTACGATACCGTCGCCAGCGGTGCATTCGCGTCTCGTTGGCGCGTTCAGCGCCGCAAGAGGCGGCAAGCAAAGCTTGATGCGCCAGATCATGAAGGTCTGCTCCCGGTCTAATCACCCGTGAACGCGTTACTCGGTCTACTGATTCGTCTCAAACAAGTAAAAGTCGGGCCGAAGTCACGGTAGCAAACAAAGATCGAACTAATCGGTGGACCTGAACCGTCTTGTAAACACTGAAACCGTAACCTTTAGTCAATTCCTAAAAGTTTTCGAACTTCTGTCGCGTCCTTGTCCAACAAGTAGTATCCGATTTGCCATCCTTGTTGATCGGGATCATCCTCGGTGACTTCGACCACAGCGAAACGCAAGCCAAGGGACGGCGCGGTCTGCGGGTCTTCTTTGGTGCCGATTACCAGAGGTTGGTGGTCAAGTCGGTGTCGCAATCGGAGACCTAAACTCGCGTAACAAAATTCTAGCGGTTTCTCGGCAGCGAGCTTTCCATCACCTCTCCAGATTTGAGCAACCAGATTCTCACCATTGGTAGCCACCGTTATGACCGCTAGTATTCGATGCGCTGGTATCGATTTATTAAACGACAGCTTCTACATATCAAACAAGTTTTCATAAGCGCAACTTTATAAGTTTAACAACTCCGGATGACTTCGCATTGACAGTCCTAAATATTTTCCATCTAATAAGAGCTATGCAGATCAACATCCCGACCATGAATATGCGATTATTTGTAACGATACTTTATGCCTTTTTTGGTGGCGTTTTTGTTACGGGAGGCATTTGTTTGGTGGCTCACAATGATCCTGGCTTTGGTGTACTTGTCTTTTTTGGAGGTATTGGATCACTAATGATGGCAATGTTTCATAAGGAAAAGTGATGAGATAGGCGACTGTCGTCGTGGTTGTCGAATCGGTCGTCGCACGACACCAAGTTGCCATCGCAGGTTATCAATCTCGGCCTTATTCTAGCGGAACTGTGAGGCGAGATCGTTCATCTTGTCTTAGTGCGCCAAGAAAATACTGGCGCACAAAAGTGATTCGTACGCTCCGCGCGTGGTAACTATTTCGCTGCCGTCGATCAAGATTTCAAGGAAGGCTCGACGCTTTGAAAAATCGACCATTGCTCGCTGGCTCAAAGCAAAGGCCACGACGTGACCATCGATCAACTCTCGCCGATCACCACGCCTACCAACCGGATCGATCCGATACTTTTCTTCGCGCTACTCAAATGGCTAGACGGCAAGAAGATCGGCGACTTTCGCAAGGCGTGGCAAACCGCGTGTGTCGCTGCGGGCCTTGGCGTGTTCGTGAAGAAAGAGCAGACAGAAGGCGACGCCAAGAAAAAACGCCAGCGCAAAAAATACGTCGGTTTGATCATTCACGACCTACGCCGGTGCGCAGCCAGAAACTTGAGCCGCTCCGGAGTATCGGAAGTGGTCGCCATGAAGATTACAGGGCATATGACCGCGAGCATGTATCGCCGATACCGGATCATCGACGAAAACGAAATTCGCGAAGCGCTGGAGAAAACTCAAGACCATCTGAGCGCAAGCCAAGAGAGCAAGATCGCCAAGGCCGGAGGCGCTAAGGCATGAGAACACGGACAGAACACGGACAATTCACTGACAATGACGCGAACTGTTATCTGAGTCGATAGCGGATGCTTGAAAATGCAGGGGAATTTTGGTGAGCCGTGCCGGATTCGAACCGGCGACCCTCTGCTTAAAAGGCAGATGCTCTACCGCCTGAGCTAACGGCCCGCTGGCAGAAAAAAATCGAGACTCTTTAATAACGGGAATATCACGCTAAGTCAACGAATCGCGCGCTTTTACCCGCGTCCATTTCGCATGTCATTTCTGTTTTGGATCGAGCAAATCGCGCACGCCGTTGCCGAGCGTGTTAAACGCGAGAATGGTGAAAAATATCGCCGACGCGGGGAACGCGATCACGTGGGGATAGCTGCGCATGGCGCGATAGCCGTCTTGCGCTAACGTGCCCCAACTGGTGCCCCAAGTGCTGTATGGATCGTTGATGCCGATGCCGATGAAGCTAAGCGTCGATTCGGCGAGGATCGCCGCCGGAATGCTAAAAGTCAGCGTGACGATGATCGGCCCGACGATGTTCGGCAAGATGTGGCAAAGTACGATGCGGCGGCGCGAGGCGCCGAGTGATCTGGCGCTTTCCACGAAAAGAAACTCTTTGGCTTGCAACACCTGGCCGCGTACGATGCGCGCGAAGCGCACCCAACTGACCAGACCGAGTGCGATCAGCAAGCCGCCGATGTTCCGGCCAAACAAGAGCGACAGCAAAATAAAAATCAGCATATCGGGCAGGCCGTAAAAAATATCGACGACGCGCATCATGGCGTGATCCCAGTTGCCGCCTTTGAAGCCCGCGATGAGGCCGTAAATCGTGCCGATGACCAATGCGATGAGCGAAGTTCCGAGTCCGACTGCGAGCGAAACACGGGCGCCGTACAGTACCCGCGTGAAAAGATCGCGGCCGAGTCCATCTGTGCCCAACCAGTGTGCCCAACTCGGTGATTCGAGCAAACGTTTCTCGTCTAGACCGCCGATCGCATAGGGCGAAATCCACGGTGCGAAGACGGCGACCATTACGATGACAGCGATGAAGCCGGCGCTAGCACCGAGCAGCGGCGTGACATGAAACGGGTTGCGTGTGGCGTTGGTATCCATGAGCACGCCCGATCACTCCGTTCTGATCCGCGGATCGACGTAGCTGTAGAGCAAATCGACCAATAGGTTCGTGCAGACGAGTAACGCCGTGTAGACCAACGTGACGCCCATGATCAGCGGATAATCGCGGTCGGTGACGGCGGTGATGAAAAATCGTCCCATGCCGGGAATAGCAAAGACGTATTCGACCACGAACGATCCGGTGAGCAACGCTGCAGTAAGCGGTCCCATCACGGTTAGCACCGGAATCAACGAATGGCAGAGCGCATGTTTGGCGACGACGACAAGTTCCGTAAGCCCCTTGGCTCGCGCGGTGCGGACGAAGTCTTCACCGAAGGTCTCGATCAAGGTCGAGCGCAGCAGGGCGGTGAGGTAGGACGCTGGTGCGGCGCCTAAGGTAATAGTCGGCAGAATCACGCTTGACCAGTCGTCCCATCGTCCCGCTTGCAGCCAGTCGAATTGCAACGCGATCGCCCAGATCAGCAGCGCGCCCAAGATAAAATTCGGTAAAGAAATTCCAAGAGTGGCGATGAGCATGCAGAAGCGGTCGATGGCGGAGTTGCGAAAATATGCGGCGAGTAAGCCAATGGGAAAAGCGGTCAGCAGCGCGAATACAATGGCCAGCGCACCGAGCAGGGTTGAGGTTGGCAACGTGTCGGCGATGATGGCGCTGACGTCGCGGTTCAAGTATTTATAGGACGGTCCGAAATCACCCTGCGCGATGGCGCCAAGATAGCGCAAGTACTGCTGCCAGACGGGTTCGTTCAGATGATACTTCGCTTCGAGGTTAGCAATCACTTCAGGGGGCAGCTTGCGCTCGCTGTCGAAGGGACCGCCGGGGGCGAGGCGGAGAAGGAGAAAGGTCAAGGTAGCAACGACCCAGAGAACCAGAAGGCCGTGAATAAATCGCTTAAACAGTAACGATACCATCTAAGCACAAATGTAGCATGAAAGCGTTGGAGTATCGGACCAAATATTTTTACTCTCGATGATGAGTCTAGCGGGGCTGCGCGGCCGCGTAGTCTTCCAGTTTCTTTTCCAGCCAGCGCGTATTGACCCTGCCGGCGCGATATTCTCCGTCAGCGATGACGACTTTCAGAAACGGGATCAGTGTGTCGATGCCGGTGACGTGAAAGTTATCTAAGGCGTGATTGGTCCGATCCGCTGATTCAGTTCGACTGCCCGCGTGGACAATAAGTTTCGCGAGCAATGAATCATAGTATGGCGGCACGAAGTAGCCGGAGTAACAGTGGGTGTCGAGGCGGATGCCGTGGCCTACCGGTCCCTGCCATTCGGCAATCAGGCCGGGGCAGGGGCGAAAGCCGTGCTGCGGCGACTCGGCGGTGATGCGGCATTCGATGGCATGGCCGGTAAAGGTTATGTCGGATTGCTTAAACGGCAGCGGCTCGCCGCGGGCGATGCGTAATTGCTGCGCGACTAAATCGACGCCGGTGATCATTTCAGTGACCGGGTGTTCGACTTGGATGCGCGTGTTCATCTCGAGGAAATAATAATCTTCGCTGTCGTTGTCATAAATAAACTCGATGGTGCCGGCGCTTTGATATCCGATGCTGCGTGCCAAAGTCGCCGCCGCGTGACACATTTGCGCGCGAACCTCCGGCGCCACCGCGTAGGCGGGCGCTTCTTCGACAATCTTTTGATGGCGCCGTTGCAGCGAGCAGTCGCGTTCGCCGAGATGGATCACGTTGCCATGCTGATCGCCGAGAATCTGCACTTCGATGTGGCGTGCGTTGCCGATGTAGCGTTCCATGTAAAGCGTATCGTTTCCGAACGCGGCGCGCGCTTCGGCGGCGGCGGTGCGAAAGGTATCTTCGATCTCATGCCCGTTCCAGACCAGCTTGATGCCGCGCCCGCCGCCGCCCGCCGAGGCTTTGAGGAGTAGCGGAAAGCCGATATCTTTGGCCAGCAGCGCGGCCTCGTGCGGATTGCGCGCATGGTCCGAACCGGGCACCAACGGCACTCCGGCATCACGAGCGATTTTGCGCGCTTCAAGTTTATCGCCCATCATCGTAATGTTTTCAGCGCTGGGGCCGACGAAAGTGATCTTGTTGTCGACGCAAGCTTCGGCGAGCGCGGCGCGCTCGGATAGAAAACCATAGCCGGGATGGATGGCGTCGCAACCGGTGCCCTGAGCCGCGGCGATGATATTTTCCACTTTTAAATAACTATCGGTCGATCGCGCCGGACCGATGCACACGGCGCGGTTGGCCATTTTGGCCGCCATGCTTTCGCGGTCGGCATCGGAAACCGCGGCGACAGTTTCGATTCCCAAACTCTGACAGGCGCGGATCACCCGGACCGCGATTTCGCCGCGGTTGGCGACCAATACTCGGGTAACGCTCATGGATGCTCCGGGATCGAAATGAACAAGGGAATAGGCCGCTTCTGTTTAAACAAAAGTAGCCAGTCCCCAATAAGCTCGATGCTTAAGGTTTGACGATGATCAGCGTCTGGCCGAATTCGACGAAGGTGCCATTGGCGGCGACGACTTCGACGATGGTGCCTTTCACGCCGGCGCGCACGCTATTGAAGACCTTCATGACTTCGATGAGCCCGCAGGTCGTGTCTTCAGTGACTTGCTGGCCGACGGTCACAAATGGCGGTGCGCCGGGCTCCGGCGCCACATAGAAAGTTCCGAGGATCGGTGCCGTGACCGCAAGATGGCCAGCGGGAATCGCCGCGGCTTTGGGCGCCGCCGCGGCGGCGGCAACGGGTGCAGGCGCGGGCTGTGGCGCAGCCGCCGGAGTCGCGCTTATCGCCACCGGTTGCGCGGAATTTCCCAGGGGGATCGGGTCGCCTTTGCTGACGGTTATTTTTAGTTCGCCAACTTCGAGTTGAAAGTAGTCAAACTTCGATTCATCGATCAATTTCAAAATATGCAAGACATCATCTTCGCTGAGTTCCATGACCTCGCCTTTCTCTCTGCCGTTCACTCGCTAAGCAATCGCCGGCGCTTGCCGGCAACTCTTTGGGACTTATATGAATTCCGAATCCATGGCAACAAAGCTTAGACAAGTTTCTTACAGTTAACGCGCGCTCGGTGCGACGGGCTTTACATTGCGCAAATCCATCCGCGCCATCGAATTGTATTCCAGGCCGGTAAACTTGGGACTCAAGATCGTCGCTTCGGCTTTCCAGAAAAGCGGCGCAATGGCGGCGTCAGTTTCGGTGAGAAGTTTTTGCGCCTCGTCGTAAATCTGCGTACGCTTGGCGCTATCGGATTCGCGCGCGGCGAGCTCGAGCATTTGATCGAACTTTGGGCTCTTCCAACGGCCGTGATTGTTGCCGCTGTTGGACGTGAAGAGCTTCATGAAGTTATCCGGGTCGGGATAGTCGGCGCCCCAGCCGGCGCGATGAACCACGAAGGGATCGTTCTGGAGCTTTTTTAAATAGACTTTCCACTCCTGATTTTCGATGCGCACCACCACGTTCAAATGCTTTTGCCACATGCTTTGAATCGCTTCGGCGACGAGTTTATGGTCATCTTGAGTATTGTAGCCCAAAACGATGGTCGGCAAACCTTTGCCTTCGGGATATCCCGCTTCACTTAACAAGCGGCGCGCTTCGTTGGGATTAAACGGCAAACCGATTTTGGCATTGTGCGCCAACATGCCAGGCGGAATCCAAGATGTCGCGGGTGTTTGTCCGCCTTGCAGGATCTTGGGAAATACCTCGCGATCGATGGCAAGGGCGAAGGCTTTGCGCAGTTTTGGATTGTCGAATGGTTTACGGTCGACGGCGAAGCCGTAATACTCGCCACGCAGCTGCGGCACCAGCTTGTAACCTGGCAGCTTCGACAAGCGTGGCTTGTCGAGCGGCGCGATGCTGTGATCGTCGACGAAATCCAGGTTACCCTGTTCGAACATGGTGATCGCAGTGGTTTTTTCATTGACCATGTACATGGTCACTTTGTCCATCGCCGGCTTGCCGCGGAAATAATTTGCACTGGCGTTGAGCTCGATCTGATTTTCATGCTTCCAAGACGCCAGACGAAACGGGCCGTTGGTCACGATATTTCCCGGTTCGGTCCAACGCGTGTCGTATTTTTCGATCACGTCTTGGCGCTGCGGGTAGGTGACTTCGAAAGTCGTAATCGCCAGGAAGTAAGACGCCGGATGGCGCAATGTGATCACAAGGGTCTGATCATTTTCGGCTTTGACACCGACGGCGGCTGGGTCTTTGAGTTTTCCCTCGGCGTATTCCTGAGCGTTGGCGATGTCGAAAAGGATGTAGGCGTATTGCGATGCGGTCTTGGGATTGAGCAGACGTTTCCACGAATATTCGAAATCCTGGGCGCGGACTGTTTTGCCGTCGGTCCATTGCACGTCATCGCGGAGACTGAAGATGATCTTCTTGCCGCCGTCTTGAAGCTCCCATGACTTGGCGATCACCGGCGCCGGCTTCAACTCCTTGTCGAACTCGGTGAGGCCGACCATGAGATTCGAAATGACGTTGAACGAAACGTGATCGGTGGCGATGGACCAGTCGAGACTGGGCGGCTCGGTGCCGAGATTGACGCGGAAATGATTTTCGCCGCCGCCTTTGGGCGCCGACTTGCAGCCACTGACTAGCATCACCAAGCTGATGGCGACAAGGCTGATCAAATGGCGGTAAGGGTTGCGGCGATTCATTCTTGCTTGTGGAAGGGTTAGCCGATATTAGTAGCGCAATACCACTTCCCCTTCAAGAAAGAAGCGACTGATGGACGCAAAGGAATTGTTGATGAGTAGCCTTGTGATCGAGGGGCATCGCGATGTTTACGAGCAAATCTATCGAAAATCGATCGGCGAAGAAGCGCCAATTCGCGATGGCGTGGCGCCGCGCTTGATCCGCGACGGCATCAACATGACAGTTTACGCGATCTCAGGCGATTCTTATTCGCATTCGCAAAATACCGGGCGATATCTTGAAACGGCCCTCGAACAAATCGATCAGTTTCTCGAAGAAGCGCCGCGCTCCGAGGGCATGATCCAGATGGTCAAGACGCGCGGCGATTTACCCGAGAAGCCGGATGCCGGCAGCATTAAATTTTTGCTCCATTTCGAAGGCTGCATGCCGCTGCGTGGGAGCGTCGAGAATCTGCGTAACTTCTATCGCTTGGGCTTGCGCTCGATCCAGCCGGTGTGGAATTTTCGTAACGAGCTCGGCGACGGCGTTTGGGAGAACCGCACCGGTGGCGGCCTGACGAATTTCGGTGTGCAGGTGATTAAAGAGGCAAATCGTTTAGGCATGATCGTCGATCTGTCGCACATGAACCGCGAGGGTTTTTTTCAGACATTGGATGTCGCCACTGCACCGTTGCTGGTGAGCCATGCCAACGCTTGCGGCATGCTCAAAAATCCGCGCAATCTCGACGACGAACAGATCAAAGCGATCGCCAAGCAGGGCGGCTTGGTCGGTATCCTCGCATTGCCGGAACGCGTCGGCGAAGGCGAGGTCGGTGTCGAGGACATGCTCAAGCACATGGACTACATGATCAAACTCGTCGGCATCGAGCATCTCGCCCTTGGCATGGACTTCGTTAAATATGACGGCCCGCGCACGCTCAAAGACCGCCATCATCCGTTGCACAAGGATCCGTTGATCAAAGGCTTCGAAGAAATAGAAGACCTGCCCAACTTGATCGACGGCCTGCAGCGCCATGGCTACAAGGATGATGAGATCAGAATGATTTTGGGCGGTAATTACTCGCGCGTGCTGAAAACCATATTGCCGGAACAGTCGGTGATCTAGCCTAGGACAAAAAGCGCACGAAGGTAACAGGATGTGACTTAGCGTCGCTGTATCGCCTTCAACCATCTTCCGCCCGTATGACGATAATCGGCAGCAACGTTGCCCGAATTGATGGCATTGAGAAAGTCACCGGAACAGCTAAATTCACCGGCGATCTCAGTTTTCCTAAGCTACTCGAAGCGAAGGTTTTGCGCAGTCCACTACCGCACGCGCTGATCGAGTCCATCGACATCCGCAAAGCGGAATCTCTTCCCGGCGTCGTCGCCGTCCTTACCCGCGATGACCTCAAAGACATCGATCCTTATTACGGCAATTGTTTGCGTGACCGTGCTGTGGTTGCCACGGATCGCGTGCGCTTCGTCGGCGAACCGGTGGCTGTGGTAGCAGCGCCAGATGGACTGCTCGCCGAAGCAGCATTGGCGCTCATCGACGTGAGCTACCAAGAGTTGCCCTGTGTGGCTGATATCGACGCTGCGCTCGCTGAAGGCGCGCCGTTATTGCACGAACGCCAGGTGGCCAGCGGCGAGTTTCACGATGTCGCGGGTGTCGGTGAATTCTTCGGCGGCAATATTTGCCATCGCGAACGGTTCGTCAAAGGTAATCCGGAATCAGCCTTCGGTCAGGCGGACGAGATCGTTGAGGAGACGTTCGAGTTTCCAATGATTTATCAGTACGCCATGGAGCCGCATATCGCCGTGGCGCGGGTCACCGCGGACGGCATTACGCTTTGGAGCTCGTCGGCGCATCCGTTTTTAGTTCGCTCTGAGCTGGCGCACATGTTTGGCTACCCGCATTCTAAGGTCGAAGTGATCGTGCCCTTTGTCGGCGGCGCCTACGGCAGCAAGTCCTATTTCAAAATCGAACCGCTGGCGGTCGCCATCGCGCGCAAGACCGGCGGCCGGCCGGTGCGCCTGGCGCAGAGTGTCGCGGAATCGATGCTGACGACGCGTCGTCACTCGGCCCGCGTGCGTATCAAGACCGGCGTCAAGCGCGACGGAACTCTGCTTACCCGGGAAGCGGAAGTGTTGATGGATACCGGCGCCTATGCCGACAATGGTCCGCGCGTCGCCAAGCGCGTCATCAGTCGAATGATCGGCCCGTATAAACTGGATCACTGCAATGTCGACGTGCTGGCACTTTACACCAACACGGTGCCGGCGGGTTCGATGCGCTCCATCGGTGGGCCGCAAGCGATCTGGGCCTTGGAGTCGCACATGGACACGATCGCGGCCCGGCTCGGCATCGAGCCGTTAGAGTTTCGCATGCGCCATCTGCTCAAACGCGGCGATGTACTCAAGCTCGGCGCGACGGCCATCGATGCTGACCTGCGCCAAGGAACCAACGCGGCGGTGCGTGCGCTCAATTGGCATGAGCGATCGCGGACCGAAGCCAATGGGATCGGCGTCGCCGTCGGCGTGTCGGATTCCGAGGCGATGCCTGTATCGGTTGCGTTAGTGCGTTTGCTCGCCGACGGCAGTGTGATTGTACTCGCGGGCAGCACCGAAGTCGGGCAAGGCGCGCGCACGATTCTCTGTCAGATCGTCGCTGAGGAATTATTTCTTCCCGTCGAACGGGTCACGATGCGCGGCACGGATACGCGCGCCACACCGTTTGATCGTTCAACCGGCGCCAGCCGTTCGACGACCGTCATGGGCAGCGCAGTAAAAGCCGCGGCGGGAGATTTGCGCCGCCAGCTGATTCAAGCTGCCGCGGAAGCTTTTGCCACGAGCCCGAACACGATCACGTTAAGAGACGGTGCAGCTCGCTCAGGCGTTCAACAGTTGAACTATGGGCAAATTATCAGCAAGTTCTTCGGCATGCCGGGGGGTGAACTGATCGGGCGCGGCTACATGAAGCCCGACGGCGCGCTCGGAAAAACCTTGCCGCTTTTTTGGGAGACTGGCATGGGCGCGGCGGAAATCAGCGTCGACGCTGAAACCGGGGCGATAAAACTAAATCGCTATGTCACCGTCGCCGACGTCGGCAAGGCGATCAATCCACGGCAAGCCGAAGGACAAGATGAAGGAGCGGCGCTCCAGGGATTGGGCCATACGCTGTTTGAGTCGCTTGAATATGACAACGGCCAGCCGCTCAACGCGAATCTGGTCGACTATCGCGTGCCACGCTTCACCGACTTGCCAGACCATTTCGAGACTGCACTAATCGAGAACGGCGACGGCCCCGGCCCCTACGGCGCCAAAGGCATGGGCGAGTCGGGCATCGTTTCGGTTGCACCGGCGGTCGGCAATGCTTTGTTTAACGCCACGGGCGTGCGCATTCGCACGCTGCCACTGACGCCGGAGCGGGTGTGGCGGGCGCTGCGCGATCAAAAGCGAGGTCGCTGATATGGAGAAAAATTCGACCTACGAATCCGTAATGAAACTAATTGACGAGCAGAAAAACGATTTGGTCGATCTTTGCCTACAGCTCGGCAACACTCCCAGTTTTCACGCTCAGGAACGACAGCTCGGCGAGGCCGTGCTCGAATGGCTCGGCACAGCGGGAATTACAGGCGAGCTACAGTTCATTACCAGCGAAAGCGTCAATGCGGTGGCCAGTTTGCCTGGTACAGGTGACGGCAAGAGTCTTATTTGGAACGCTCATATGGATACCGGTCCGAAGCTCGGACCCGATGCCACTGACGACGAAAAGAAACTGGAAACCGCGTGGGTTACGGGTGACATGCTTTTTGGCAAAGGGATGATCAACGACAAGGCGCAGCTTTGCGCTTTCATGATCGCCATGCGAGCGATCAAACAAAGCGGGATCAAACTCAAAGGTGATCTCACCCTCACCGCCGTGGCATTCGAAACCGGCGACCCGTCGGAAGGTCAACAGCAAGGAATCGATTTTCCCGGCGAGGGTTTCGGCACCAAGTGGGTCGTCGACCGCGGTGTGGTCGCCGATTACGCGCTGGTCGGGGAGACTTCCGGCTTCGGCATCGTTCAAGCGGAGTGCGGCGCGGGCTGGTACAAGGTTCGGGTGAAGGGGAGAGAAGTTTATACGCCGCGTTTGGAGCGGGGAAATTCCATCCAGGAAAATCCCAATGCCTTTGTCAAAGCCGCGCCGGTAATTTGCGCCATCGAAGAATGGGCCGTCGCCTACGAAAAACGCGAGACCCTTAAATTTTCCGGCGGCACGATCATTCCCAAGGCGCAGATCGTCGAAGTTCATGGTAGCGGCCGGGTCAGCCGGCCCAATCCGTTCTGCGATATTTTCATCGACGTGCGCATCGTGCCGGGAAAAAATCCCAACGACGTAAAAAAAGCCATCGAAGCGGCGATCAAGCCGCTCGGCATCGATTGCGAGGTGACGCTGTTCCAGTACTCGCGCGGTTACATCGCCAAGAATGCCGAGCCGCTCATCGACGCGATTGCGGAAGCGCACCGTTACATATTCAATTCCGAACCCGCGGCGCCACCGTCCGCCGAAACCAGCATGTGGCGCGATCTGAATGTTTTTAACGAAGTGGGTATTCCGTCTGTCTGTTACGGGCCGCCGCGTCAACGCGAAACGTTGAGTGGCGCGGGCAACCGGGCCATGAAGATCGCCGATCTCGTGCAAGCGACTCAGGTCTACGCCCTCACTGCAATCAAGCTTTGCGGCTTGTGCAAATCCTAGTTTCCGTCGTATGTATGAGGCGCTGGTCAAAAGGAGCAATCCCATGAAAGCGACTCGATGCTTAGCAATGCTAGCTTGGTTATGGCTCGCCGTTCTGCCAAACCCCGCTTCGGCCAAGATCATTGTCGGTCTGTCCTCGGTCAACATCGCATTTCTGCCGGTGTATGTAGCCCAGGAAAAGGGCTTCTTCAAGGACGAAGGCCTGGATGTTTTGTTTGTCATGTTCAACGCCGGCTCGACGAATTTGCAGTCCCTGATGGGCGGCGACATTCAGATCATGGGCAGTGCGTTCGTCGAGACTCTAGGCGGTAGAGCGGCAGGTTTCGATATCAAGAACTTCTGGGGCATCTGCAACTTGATGCCCTTCGAGCTTTATGCGAGTCCGAAATTAGCCTCTTTGAAAGACTCCAGAGGCAAGCGCTTCGCCATCAGCCGCTTTGGCTCGTTGACTGATTTCCTCACCCGGGCAACGCTTCAGCACCATGGCGTCGATCCCAAGGATGTGACCATTCTTCAGATCGGCAGCACGCCGGCGCGCTTTGCCGCCCTCAGCGCCGGAGCGGTGGACGCTTCGGTGATGTGGTTTCCGGTGACCGAAATCGCCAAGAGCCAAGGATTTCGCAAGCTTTTCGATTTGAAAACGATTTTCCCGGAATGGCCCTACGAAACTTTCGCCGCGCGGGAGACTTGGTTGGCTAAAGAGAAAACCGACGCAACCAAATTTTTGCGCGCTTACCAGCGCGGCGTAAAACATACCGTTGAGAATAAAGACGACGGTATCCGGGCGATCCGTAAATACGTCAAGATGGATCCGGCCTACGCGCCGGCGGGATATGACGAGTACCGCGAGTCCTTTCCGCTCAACGGTCAGATCGCCGAAAAGGTCATTCCGACGGTCATCGAAGAGGAGTTTCGCACCGGCAGGCTGAAGCGAAAAATCACCGCGGAGGAAATGGTTGATCGCAGCTTTATCAAAGCCTTATCAAAATAGGGAGAGTTGGCTGAAACGACAAAGTTAACCCGAGGAGGTGATCTATGATTATCGATCTAGATTCTCATTTGCGTGAAGGCTACTTCATGGACGAGGTTTTCAATCTGCCGGAACCCTATGCGCGCTTCACGCCGCAGAAATCCGGCGAAGGCCGAAATCATAATACCAAGTGGGTGCATCAGCTCGATCCCGGCGACCCGCAGGGTCGCGCGGCGCACAAACATCCGTATATTTACGATCCCAAGGTCAACTGGCGCAACGGCGAAATCGCCGCGCGCCAGATCGCCGGTCACGACATGGAATTTCGCTTCAACGATATCAAGAAAGAGGGGATCGATAAACAAATTCTCTTTGCCACTGGCATCAGCATCGCCACGGAAAACGTCGGCGGGCTCGGTCTGGCTTGCGCGCAGTCGTACAACAACTGGGTCAAAAAACTCGTCAAAGGACATGAAGACACTTTCTTGCCGGTGGCGATGGCGCCCGCCGGTTGCCCCGAGGAGATGGCCAACGAATTGCGCCGTTGCGTGCAGAAACTCGGCTTCAAGGCGTCGCACCTGGTTCCCTATATCGGCAGGCGCAACCTCGACCACCCGAGCTTCTATCCCTACTATCAGGCCGCCGAAGAGTTGGGCGTGCCGCTGTTCTGCCATCCCAATAGCAATGGCGAGATCACCGACCGCTTCGACAACTTTTTCAAAACTCATGTCTTGGGCCGGGTGATGAACTGCACGCCGGCGCTGGTGGCGCTGGTGCTCGGCGGCGTGTTCGAAATGTTTCCCAAGCTCAAGGTAGCGTTCTTCGAGTGCAGCACTGAATGGCCGCTTTTCTGGATGCATCGCATGGATGAGGACTGGGAGTGGGCCAAAGACTTCCCGCAGATCTCCGGCCAGCTCAAAATGCCGCCCTCGGAATATGTGAAGCGAAACTGCTACGTCACTTGCGAAGCGGACGAAGGCGACATGAGCCAATCGCTCAAGGAAGTCGGCGAAGACCATATTTTGATGGCCACCGACTATCCGCACTTCGATTCGGAATTCCCTCACACCGTATCGGGAATTCGGGAGCGGACAGATTTGACGTCGAAGCAGAAAGATAAGATTCTCGGCGAGAATGCGGCGAAGCTGCTGAATCTGTAAATGCGTTATCGTTTTAGAATTCAACCAAGCGCCTGGACGGTCTTGAAAGCCGCCAGGCGCTTTCTTTTTCTGCGTTTCGTAGGGTCAGGAGGGAGGGCTATTTAATCAGTCCGGCCTTTTTTGCGATTTGCTCGACGGTGCGATGCTCTTCGCGGATTTCTGCAATTAGCTTCTCCGGCGGTTCGTAATCGGCGACCATTCCCAGGTTCGTTAGCCGGGCAGTGACTGCCGGGTCCTTCATCACTTTCTCCAGCGCCGCGATCAATATTTTTGCCACCTCCGGCGGCACACCTGCGGGCGCGAAGAATGCCGACCAGACGCCAAGTAAATTTTGCTTGTGTCCCAACTGTGCCAGCGTCGGTATCTGCGGGAACTCGGCCATTTTCGTGGATGCGACGATGCCTCTCATGGTTCCAGCTTTGAGATGTTCGGCGACGACGCCTTGAGCCGCGGCGGCGCCCTCGATGTGACCGCCTAGCGCTGCCGTCACCGCAGGTCCGGCGCCTTTGAACGGGATCATCGTCATGTCGGCAGTACTCAGCGAGTTGACGATCTCGACGGTGAAATGGCCGACCGAACCGGGGCCGACAGTGCCGATGCGGATGTTGCCCGGATTCTTCTTACCGTACTCGGCCATCTCGGCGAAATTTTTGAACGGCACGTCTTTGTGTACCGCGAGGATGATCGGCGTGCGAACGGCCATGCCGATCGGCGTGAGATCTTTGAACGGATCGTAGGGAACGGTCTCGGGTGTCAAAATGCGATTAAACACCAATGCTGCGTTGTTGGTGATCAGGATCGTGTAACCATCCTTCGGCGCTTTCACGGCGCTATCGGTGCCGAGGGTTGCGCCGGCGCCAGGCCGATTGACCGCGACGACGGGAACTTTAAGAAGTTTAGATAGACCTTCGCCGATGGTGCGGCCGGCTACATCGGTGGCATCGCCGGGAGCGAGAGGAATAATCAGATTGATCGCTTGCTTCGGATAACTCTGAGCTCGTAGGCTATTTGGGGAAAAAGTGCACAGCGCCAGCGCGGCAAAAATTAGCAATCGCTGATTCATGAGAGTCTCCTTTAACGTCCGATCTCGGCGCCCCAAAGCTCTTTGAGAAAACCGCTCTTTTCCAAATCCTCGGCAAATCGATTGTCGGTCATCTCGCTGGCCTTGCGGCGAATACTGGTTCCCTGTTCACGGGCGACCTCGATGACGCCGGCAACACTCGTCTCCGGCACCGATAAGCGTCGGTTGACGAGTAACTTGGCATAGGCGTCGTAGGCCGATTGCAGCGCGTCGGCGTCGTTTAGCTTCAACGCTTTGCCGACTGCGGCCTTGCCTCGGTCGGGATTTTTCTCGACGAACTGAATCGAGTCCGCTAACGCCGCGACCCATTTTTGCGCCAACAGCGGCCGTTCGCGCAAGGTCTTGGCGTTCGTGTGGAGCGAACTGTAAACCGCCGGTAAACCGAGATCGTTGAGCCGGTAGATCAAGCTGAAACCATCACGCCGCCCGCGCACATCGAGCGGTGGAGTGACCAGCGCAGCTTCGGCGAAACCGGAGCGCAGTGCGTTGAATGGCTCCACTTGACCCGTGCCGCCGACGGTCAGGATCTTCACGTCGCTTTCGCTGAGATTAAATTTCTTGAGCAGCGCCCGCGCCAGACGAAAGGTCAGATCGCCGGGCCGCGTTACTGCGATGCTTTTGCCTTTCAACTCTTCGGGCCGCTTGATGTCTTTGCGGGTGAGCAAGACCCAGGGCAATCCGATCAGCGGCGCAGCGATCAGCTTGGCATCGCTACCGGAAGCCATGCCCGGAATCGTCGCGTCGGCGGCGCAGTAGAGAAACTGAACTTCGTCAGCCGCCAGGGCGGCCAGAGATACGCCGCTGCCGCGGATCGAGACGAACTCGACCTTCATGCCGTACTTGTCGAACAGTCCATTGTCGAGGGCAGCATAGAGATGGATGAACCCGCCGGTGATCGCACAAGCCGCGACGCGCACGGTCACAGGCGCTTCACCGGCCTTGGCCAAATAGGGATTGGCGTAGGCAGCGTGTGGCCAGCAAAAATAAATCAGGAAGATCAGCGCGCAAGTCCATTTCGTTTTCATTAGCAGCCGACTCCTTTGAGGCTTTGCGAATACATCCGCTCGCGGGTCAAAGTCAAGTTAGATTTCCTTTCTTGTATTCAATCACAACGCCCATGTACTATCGGCCATCCATTCGATTTGAGCTACGGCGTCAGATTTGACGGCGCATAGGCGTTTTGTTATCGGGAAGGGGAGAATCGTTCAGTGAAGAAGGTAAACATGACCTATCGACGCTTTCTTACTATTTTTGTTTTTATCGCGCTCGCGCTTACATACAATGAAGGTCACGCTCAGACGCGGGCCAAAGTTGTGATTGGTCACGCGTCCATGAGTTCGGTAGTGTTAACCCTTTGGGCGGCGCAAGACAGAGGCTTTTTCGCAAAAAACAACGTCGATGCTCAGTTGGTGTTCATTCCCGGCTCACCGACTTTAATCGCTTCACTCAATACCGGTGATGTCCATTTTGGATTTACCGGCGGTACGGCGACATTGGGCGCTGCCGTCGCCGGCCTCGACGTTAGGATGATTGCCGCGTTCGCCAACCGCGTACAGAGCGAACTCGTGACGCGCCCCGAGATCAAGACCGCGGCGGAGCTCAGAGGCAAACGGGTCGGTGTCACGAGTATCGGCGGCACCGGCTGGATGTCGGCGCTATTGATATTGGAGCAAATCGGCATCAATGCCGAACGCGACAAAATGCAACTCACCTCCTTCGGCGACCAACGGGTGATCTCCCAGGCGCTCGAGAGCGGGACGATTCAGGGCGGGGCGCTGGCCGGTGTCTTTAGCCGGAAATTAGCCAGAGCGGGTTACTGGGTTCCTGGCGAACCCGATAAGATTCCACTCACGGGAACGGGGTTAGTGGTTAAGGCCGATTATCTTCACAATCAAGCAGCGATCAGCAAAAACGTTCTGCGTAGTTTGGTCGAGGGGCATGCCTACGTATTGAATTCGGCAAACAAAGCGAGCGTCACAGAGATACTCTCGAAGCGCTTGGGCTTGAGCGATCCGAGCACCGCCGCCGATGGCTACGAGGATTACGTTAGCGGCGTGGTGCGTAAACCCTACGTCGGTGTCGATGGATTGAAGAACATACAGCGCTTCATGAAACTGCGAAATCCAAAAATCGCCGAACTCAATCTCGAAAAACTGATCGACGAGAGTATGCTTCGCGAGTTCGAAAAGAACGGTTTCCTAGATCAGCAATTCGGCGTAAAGTCGGCAATCAAATAAGCGACGAAACATAACACGGGAGGATATTATGGCCATCGACGGCATGAAGGTGATCGATCTCGACAGTCATTTGGTCGGTGATTTGGAGAGTTGGGATCAGACGGTCGAGGCGAAGTTCAAAGAATTCTTGCCACGCAAGCTGCCGACCAAGGACAACGAGCGGCGCAAGACACTGGTCGGCAATCAAATCATGATCGGCTCGGAGCTGGGCCGGCAGAAAGCGGAAAAGAAAGAGTGGGTAACGCCCGCCGATCTGACGCCGCAGGGGCGTGTGCGCAACATGGACTTGGATGGCATCGACGTCGCCGTATTATCGCCCAACTCGCCGGCCCTCGATATCCTCTGGTTTGTCAATGACGCCGAGCTCGCGGCCGCCTACGCACGGGCGCAGAATAATTACATGAACGATTACGCCTCGCAGCAGCCGGGCCGTCTCATGTGGGCCGGCGTGATTCCGTTGCAAGATCCCAAAGAGGCGATCAAGGAGCTCCATCGTTCGCGCGAGCTTGGCAGCAAGGCACTCAATGTCAAAGCCACACCGATACCCGGCAAAGAATGGACTGATCCACACTTCGACCCGATCTTCGAAGAACTGGAGAAGACCAACACGCCGATCATTTTTCACGACACCAAGACTGGCTCCATGGGACACGAGCGGTTTGCTGATAATTTTTTCTTCTCTCATATGGTCGGGCGCACCATCGAAAGCATGGTTTGTCTGATGGTTTACCTATGCGGTGGCGTGATGGAAAAACATCCGAAGTTAAAAATTATTTGTCTTGAAACCGGCGCGTCGCAGATGCCCTGGTGGATTTCCCGCATGGACGAGCATTTCGAGAAGCTTCCTCATCTAGTACCGTGGCAGAAGCGCAAGCCGAGCGACATTTTCAACCAGAGTGTTTACGTCGGCTGCGAGCCCTTCGAGGACGGCTTGTTCGAATGGGCGGTGGAATATTTAGGCGGCGATCGTTTGGTGCTCGCCACCGACTCGCCGCACTGGGACTCGTCCGTGCCCGGACAAGTAACCGGTCCAGTAGCGAAGAGTACGAAGATATCTCAGGAGAACAAGCGCAAGGTGCTCGGCGAAAATGCGATCAATTTGTTAGCGCTGGGACTTTGACCGTTCTGACTACTGAATCTGGTCATTCCAGATAGTGAAAGATCTTGGCTTCGTGACGCGAAGCGTTTCTACGGTGCGATAGGAGGCCGCATGACTAGCTTGATTTTGGCGATCGCCTTCGTTCTCGGTGTCCTAAGCGCTCACGAAGGCGTATTCGCCGCCGCAGCGGGAAAGAAGCTTGTCATCGCGTACGCTGCGATGAACGCGCGCGTCTGTCCGCTCTGGGCACCGCGCGAGCGCGGCTTCTTCACCAAGTACGGCTTCGACGCCGAGACCTTGTTTGTGCGTGGCGCGCCGACCTTGGTGTCGGCCATGGCCTCCAATGAAATCGAAATCGGTTACACCGGCGGTACCGCGGTCATCGGCGCCGTGGCCTCGGGTGCAGACTTGAAAGTTTTGTCGGCGCTCACCAATCGCGTGACCTACGATTTAGTCGCCCGGCCGGGAATTAAATCCCCAGAAGATTTGCGCGGCAAAAAGTTCGGCGTGCAAGCGATCGGCGGCACGGTGTGGATGGGGGCGATTCTCGCGCTTGAGCATCTCGGCCTCGATCCCGATCGCGACAAGATCAGCATCATAGCCGCTGGCGATCAAACCGTGCTCGCGCAAGCGCTGGCCAGCGGCACACTCGACGCCACCGTGCTCGATGGTGTGCAGAGCCGGCCGTTGCACGCCAGGGGGTTTCCGATTATCGCCGAACTTGACAAGGCAAAATTGCCGATCCTGAGTTCATCGATTGTCGCACGTGAACCTTACATTCAAAAAAATGCGCAGATTGTCGAGAACGTGATGCGCGCGATCATTGAAGGCGCGGCGTTCTGTCTTTCACCGATACAAAAGCCAAATACGCTGAAGATCCTGCAAAAATATTTACGTATCACGGAGAAAGACGCGGAAGAAGGATACAAAGACATGGTGAACGGTCTCGACCGTAAACCCTACGCCTCGGCCGCCGGAGTGACTAATGTCGTGCGTCTGATGAAACGCACCAATCCAAAAGTCGAAAACGTCAAACCCGAAAACCTGATCGACGACCGTATACTCAAGAAACTGGATCAAAGCGGCTTCATCGATGAGATGATGGCCAAGTACGGAGTGAAATAAAACGTGTTCGTGATTCGTGATCGTGTTTAGTAACGGGCGAGAACGCGGAGCATAGGGGACCCTTGGGAGAGCATAAGATGTACATCGACGGTGATACACACTATTGGCCGCTGCGCTTTATCGACAAGGTGAAGCATCCTGGAAAAGGTCACCTCGAAGTCGTCGAAGACAAGGGCGACATGATGCGCTACGGCGAAGTCGTGCCGGGTAAGGTCGCGACCTATTATCGCGACGGCAAAAAGGTTCATTCGTTCAAAGAAGGGCGCTGGAACCTCTCGCTGCGTGCCGAGTTCATGAAGCAAGACGGCTTCGACGTGCAAGTTTTGATTCCCGACAACCGGCCGTTGATTTACGAGTGCGATGCCGAGTTAGGCCGCCAGCTGGCACACGCTTACAACGACACGGTCGCCGAAGACATTCACGGCGACGATCGCTTCATTGGCTGCGCCTGGATTTATTTGCCCGACATCGACGAATCGGTCAAGGAACTGCGCCGTGCAGTGAAAGAACTTGGCTTGAAGGCTGTGAAGTTCAACGGCGGCTGGGGCGATGGCGATCTCGACAGCGAAGTGTTGTTTCCGCTCTACGAAGAAATCGCCGATCTCAACATTCCCATCTTGCTCCATCCCGCCGCCCGCGTGTATGAAGCCCAGCACAGTCATCCCTGGCTTGTCGGCAGCGAACGCTTTCAGGGTTATCAACATTTCCCAACCGCGCTCGGCTTTCCTCTGACTTACATGGTCAGCGTCGCGCGCTTGATCTTCGGCGGCGTGCTCGATCGATTTCCAACATTGAAATTCGGTTTCTTCGAAGGCGGCATCGGCTGGGTGCCGTGGTTGATGCACACGCTCGACGCGCATATGCCGAACCAAGACCGGATATCCGTATCCGTCCAGCAATTCTTTGAAGGCAAAAATGCCATCAAAAAAATGCCGAGCCAATATTTCGATCAGTTCTACATCGCCTGCGTCTCGTGGGAGACGTATATAGCCGACACCATCAACGGCTGGCCCAATCACAACATCATCATTGGTAGCGACTTCGACCACGGCGACGCCGTGGCGACCTGGCCACGGACGGTCGATGTGATCAAGAAGATGTCGAGCTTGTCGGACGAGAACAAAGCGAAGGTTCTCGGCGGCAACGCGATGCGGTTGTTTGACTTGAGCGGAAACGGCAACAGCGCACGCTGATGCCGAAGACGTTTACGCTTTCGGACCAAATCTTGCGAAAGCGAATTGGACTAAGCCGTAAAATCGGAAATGTCACAGGATCAAAATCCGAGATCAAGGAACCGTCCTTCTGCAGGCTATACTCGGCGGGAGTTCCTGCGCATTGCCAGCGCTGCACCTCTCGCGCTTGCACACGCCCGCGCTGTCGAAGCAGCTTCCCTTGCGTTCAAGCCTGCGGCTTTCGATGCGACGCATAACTCCGTTCAGATTTGGCTGAAGGGTGAGGGAGCGGGCCATGTCCGAGTGGATTTTACAAGCGAAGCCAACGCAACAGAAATGAGTTCGGGGCCATCGGCCGATTTAACTAATAAAACAGACTTCTGCGCAACTATACCTTTGACCCAACTCGCGGCTGGGAAAACATGGACCTACCGGGTTGTTGAGGCAGAATCCGGCACGCCTCTGTCACAACCCGGCCGATTCAAGACGGCGCCGTCTAATTCAGTGCCTTTCACATTTGTGTTCAGCGCCGACATGGACGAAAGCTATCAACCGTTTAAACTCTTCGACGTAATCGATAGTAAGCAGCCGGATTTCTTCCTGCATCTAGGCGATACGATATATGCCGACCTTCGGGGTCAACGACCGTTTGCGCCTTCAGTGGCTCACTATAGGAACAAGCACGTGACGAACCGGAAAGATCCACACCTGCAGAATTTTTTTTCTCGCCATGTAACATACGCAATTTGGGACGATCACGAAACCGAGAACAACTGCCACAGTCTCAATCCGTTCATGGATAACGCATTTCAAGTCTTTAAAGAATTCTGGCCGTGCACTGGGGTTGTGCCAAATGCTTTGTACCGACAATTCAACTGGGCCGGCGTGGATTTTTTCATCCTGGATACGCGGCGATTTCGTACCCCGCAAGCAACCGCGGATGGTCCGGAAAAAACCATGCTCGGAGCCGCGCAGAAGAGTTGGCTAAAAGACGCCCTCAAGGCATCGAGGGCACCATTTAAATTCGTCGTAACTTCTGTTCCCTTTCAGGGCGGTGGCGAAGACACCTGGGGTTCGTACCCCACCGAGCGCAGCGAAATTGCCAGTTTTATCCGCGCTGAGAAAATTGCCGGAATCATCTTTCTCAGCGGCGATTACCATCTGGCGCGAGATTGGAGCAATCCAAAGACCGGAACGCGAGAATACATGGCTGGGCCGATTGCGTCTTTCACTCATTATAAAAATAATCCCGAAGCCCGGGCGCGCTACCAGAAGGCTGGAACATTTCATTACGGCGACGGCTATAACTTCGGGCTGTGGCATGTTGATCCCGCCGGCGGTAAAGCCAGGATCGAGTTCATCGGTGCGGGCGGGGAAACTATGTTTCAGACCGAAGTGACAGTGTAGGGTGCTCAGAGTTGGCGAGAATTTGATGCGAGTCTAAGAAGAGATTTTTCCGGTTTACCGCTGTTCATTTTTGATTGCTGCGCATTCAATGCAAGTAATCCGCTTTCGAGCTTCGTCGCTCGGCTCGCTATAACATACCCTAAACCTTTCGCGTTGACGTAGAGATGTAAGACTACGCGGCGCCGTTTATCTCAACGTCGGACCATGCCATACTTGCGGCGACTGAAAATCTTAGGGAAACCATAATCTTGCCGCCGCATATTTTGAGAATCGACTGTCCGGACGAGCCAGGTCTGGTCCACAAAATTACCGGCGTTTTGTTTAACGCAGGTTACAACATCCTCAGCAACCAAGAGTTTGTCGACCTGGAAGCGAAGCATTTCTTCATGCGCACGGCGTTCGAAGGACCGGCGGCGCCGAAGACCGTCGTCTCATATCTTGAGCAGATGCTGCCGAAAGAGTCGGTGGTGAAACTAGTTGCCGCGGAGCGCCAACCCATAATCATCCTGGCAACGACGGAGGCGCACTGTTTAGGCGATCTGTTGATTCGCCATTATTCCGGCGAGCTGCCTGCCGATATCAAAGCCGTTGTCGCCAACCACGAGACGCTCGGTTCATTGGTCAAACCGTTTGGCATTCCATTTCACTGCGTCAGCCATAACGATCTGGATCGCGTAGAGCACGAAAAGCGCGTCATGGAGGTGATCGATTCCTATGCGCCTGACTATCTCGTGCTCGCCAAATATATGCGCATTTTGACGCCGACGTTTGTTGGGCGTTACCGCGACCGCGTCATCAACATACATCACTCGTTCTTACCCGCCTTCATCGGCGCCAAACCGTACCATCAAGCTTATCAGCGCGGCGTGAAGATCATCGGCGCCACCGCGCATATCGTCACCGATGATCTCGACACCGGGCCGATCATCGCCCAGAGTACGATCCCGGTGAATCACACTTATACCGCCACGGCGATGGTCCAGGCGGGCCGAGACGCGGAAAAGATCACCTTAGCGAAGGCAGTGAAGTTGGTTCTCGAAGAGCGGGTATTCTTGCACGGCAACCGGTCGGTGGTGTTTGAATGAGGTTTCTCGGCAGAAATTACCCAGAGAATTGAGACTTGTTGGCATCACTAGGTTAAGGTAATCTCTAAGCATGGTAACAACAATTGAACAATTGGCCGAGCAGGCCATGGCGCTTTCGAACGAATCACGAGCTCAGCTAGCTGACCTGCTTGTGGAAAGCCTCGATACCCAGGTTCTCGGACAGATCGATCAACTCTGGGTCTCTGAAGCAAAGCGCCGGCGTGACGAGGTTCGAAGCGGTCAAGTCAAAGCAATTCCCGGTCAAACGGCGCTGCAGAAGGTACGTGATGCGCTGCGCCGATGAACTTCGAGTTTCATCCCGAGGCGCTACAAGAGTATCAAGAAGCCAGTCGCTACTACGCTGAACGCGATCCACAATTAGCCCGTCGGTTTATCCAATCGGTCGAAGATGCTATCGGACGCGTTGTCGACACGCCCGATCGATGGCGTATCGTTGACGAAGACGTGCGCCGTTGCCTTACCCGAGTTTTTCCATATGGCATCTTGTACACGATCGAAACAGATTACGTTCTCATTGTCGCCGTGATGCATTGCAGTCGCGAACCAGGATACTGGAAAAGCCGCATCTCGTCTTCTTAATCGGGGTGCAAACTTGCTGTTTCAATTGACAAGCAGAACCCCATCCGATAAATCTTTTTGCATAAACAATTTCATATATTTCTCGCAGGAGGCCTAAATGGCGAAGGATTTGAGGACTTTCATAGCCGACTGCCAGCGCGAGTTGCCTGGCGAAGTGATTCACGTCACCAAGGAGGTGAATCCGGCCAATTACGACGTTACCGCGATTATTAAGCATCTTGGCGCGCAGAAAAAATTTCCCATCATCATTTTCGATAATCCATTGAACTTGAATGGTAAAGTCGGGCCGATCAAGCTGACCATGAACTGCGAAATCTCCCAGGGCAAAACGCAAATCGCTTTGGGCATGCCGCGCACCGCGACGCGGCCGCAGATGGCCGAAAAATGTCTGGAGATGGAAGAGCATCGGGTGCCGCCGACGATCATTCAAAGAAAAGACGCGCCGATCAAGGAAAACACCATGGTCGGCGATAAAGTCGACCTCTATCAAATTCCGATCATGCGCCATCATGAGATGGACGGCGGCCCTTATATCGTCTTGTCGACGATCACCAAAGACCGCAAGTCGGGCATCTACAACCTCTCGTACCATCGCATGGAAGTGAAATCGAAAACTTCCACCGCGCTTTATGCCTCACCGCGCCACCTCTGGAAAATTTTCAAGGACTACGAAGAAAACAACATGGAAATGCCGGTCGCCACGGTGCTCGGTCATCATCCGGCCTTTCACATGGGCGCTTGTTATAGCGGGCCTTTCGAAGTCAGTGAATACGACGTGATTGGCGGCTATATGGGTGAACCGCTGCGCTTGGTCGCTTCCGAAACTTTTGGCGACGATTTGCTTATACCCGCTGACGCTGAAGTCGTGATCGAAGGCGTGCTCAGACCTGGTGGCCGGGTGGTCGAGGGCCCGTTTGGTGAAGCACCGGGTTACCTTGGGCCGCAACGCTACACGACTTGCGTGCATTACGAAGTTAAAGCGATCAATTATCGTAACGGCGCCATGTATCAGTCGGTGATCACGCCGGAAGGCGATAAACCGTGGATGGATCTGCCGCGAGAAGGCGCGTACTTACGCCGTTGCCGCGAAGCGGTGCCCGGCGTTACGGCGGTCTGCAAGCAAGGGCGCCATGCGCACTATAACGTCTTTATCTCCATGAAAAAGATGTCCGAGGGCGATCCGGCACGCGCCGCAGCCGCCGCGTTGACCTTCGACCACACCAAGAATGTCTTTGTGTTCGATGAGGACATTGATGTTTTCAATCCCACCGACATTCTCTGGGCGGTCGCGACTCGGGTGCAGCCGCATCTCCAGGTGAATATTTTAAAGCCGCTGTTCCGCGGCAATTTCTTGGACCCGTCACTGCGCGACGAGATCAAGACGTCGGGCATGATCGTCGATGCGACTAAACCAACGGACCGGCCGTTTTCACCCGTGTCCAAGTGCCCGGATGAAGCGATGGCGCGCATCAAGCTGGAAGACTATGTGCCGGGCGAAGTTTTGCAGCATATTCCAATGGACCGCACGACCTACTGGGCGTAAGTGGTTGCGCAGCAAACACGGTTTACGAAACTTATTGAGGAGGCAGCATGGGTCAGGCGGTTGAAATCACTTGTCCAACTTGTAAGAAAATTTTTGTCGTGAATCCGCATATGCTGGGATCGGGAATGGATTTTCATTGCCCTTTCTGCGACAAATATTTCCCCGAAAAAGATAGTCCAAAGATCCGCAAATAAGTCGCGGTTGATAGCCACGGTAATGACCTCACCGTGGCTTTTTTTACTTTCTACAGTACACCATGAAGTTCAAGCACGATCTCAAAGTCGTCGGCACCAACGCGCAGCGCGTCGACGCCATCGAAAAGGTCAGCGGCAAGGCGGTCTACACCAGCGATATCCAGTTGCCGGGCATGGCTCATGCGCGCATCCTGCGTAGTCCGGTGGCCCACGCGAAACTGGTCAAGGTCGACGCCGCCAAGGCAAAAGAATTTCCCGGTGTCATCGCGACGCTAACTCGCGACGACATCCAGGGCTTTAATTTTAAATACGGTGCGACTTACAAAGACCAGTCCATCGTCGCGGTCGACAAGGTGCGTTATGTCGGTGATCCGGTGGCCGCGGTCTTGGCGGACACGGCGGAGATCGCCGAGCAGGCGCTGGAGCTGATCGAAGTCGAGTACGAAGAGTTGCCGATGGTGACCAATCTCGAAGAAGCCACTGCGCCCGGTGCGATTCAAGTTCATGAAGGCGGCGTAGCGCGCGCGGAGTTGCGCGGCTCGACCTACGGCGCGCCAGAGCGGTTCAGCAGCACCAATATTTGCTACTACCTAACCTTCGGGCGAGAGGATGTCGAGAAGGGATTTGCCAAAGCCGAGCATATTTTTGAAGACACCTTCCGCTTTCAAAAGGTGCAGCACTTCTCTCTCGAGGCGCACAACAATGTCGCCTACTATGACGGCGAAAAGTTAACCGTCTGGGCGTCATGTCAGGACCCATTCACCTTGCGCGATCATTTGTCGGGAATTTTCAAGCTACCGTGCAGCCGCATTCGCGTCATCGTGCCCTACGTGGGCGGTGGCTACGGCGGCAAGCTTTATGTCAAAGCCGAGCCGATCGCAGCGGCGCTGACCTGGATGACGCGGCGGCCGGTAAAGTTGCAGCTCTCGATCAACGAAAGTTTCAAGACTGTCACACGCCATCCGGCGCGCGTCACGGTGAAGACCGGGGTGACCAAGGACGGCAAGCTCATCGCGCGCGATTGCCAGGTTTACATGGACACGGGCGCCTACGCTGACGCAGGACCGCGGGTGACGCAGAAGGCGGGCTATCGCGCGCTCGGGCCATATCGAACTCCCTATGCCAAGGTCGAAGCGTACGGAGTTTATACCAACACTGTGCCCGCGGGCGCATTTCGCGGTTTCGGCGCCCTGCAAGTCACTTGGGCCTACGAATCGCAGATGGACATGATCGCCGATCGGCTCGGTCTTGACCCATTGGAGTTTCGCATCAAGAACCTGCTTAAAAAAGGCGACCTTTATACGGTTGGCGATACACCGGTAGACTGCGACCTGAAAGAAGGCTTGCTCAAGGTCGCCGATGCGATCAAGTGGAGTGAAAAGAGCCATAAGCCCAATCGCGCCAAGGGCATTAGTTGCTGCATGAAAGATGCCGGCGGGACGTACAAAGTTGCCGGCGCGACGGTTAAGATGTCCTCCGACGGCAGCGTCATGCTGCTCACCGGCACCGTTGAAGCCGGGCAGGGGCCGCGCACCGCGCTGAGCCAAATCGTCGCCGAAGAATTGGCGCTGCCGATGGATCAGATCGGCGTCGCCCAACTCGATACCGACGTAACGCCCTACGATATTTCCACCAGTGCCAGCAGCTCGACAGTGGTCATGGGCACCGCCGTGCAACGCGCCGCCGAGGATGCCAGAAAGCAATTGCTCCAATGCGCGGCGAAAGTCTTAAAGCAAAAAGCCGATAGCTTGAAACTCAAAGATGGCCAGGTGGTCACAAACAAGGGGCAGAGCATTTCATTCAGTAAAGTGATTGTCGACTTCTTTGGCAGCAAGGCCGGAGAAATCATTGGTAAAGGCCTCTACAAAGACAAACGCAGCGCCAAGGCCGTGCTCGGCTCGACGACAACCTTCTGGGAAGTCGGTTGGGGCGGCGTCGAAGTCGAGGTCGACCGCGATACGGGTAACGTTAAGCTGCTCAATTACGTTTCGGCCTGCGACGCCGGCAAGGCGATCAATCCGGAACAGTGCATCGGTCAGGACGAAGGCGCGGTCATGTTCGGCATCGGCCATACGCTCATGGAAGAGATGGTCTACGAAGATGGCCAATTGCTCAACGGCAACATGGTCGATTACCGCGTGCCGACGTTTAAAGATTTGCCGGACAAGCTGCACACGATTCTAATCGAAAACGGTAACGGGCCAGGACCGTTCGGAGCCAAAGGCATGGGCGAGGGAGGACTGTTGCCCGTCGCCTCGGCCATCGCCAATGCGGTTTCGCGCGCCGTCGGTGTGCGCATTCAGGACTTACCGCTCACGCCGCCGAAAGTTTGGCGCGCACTACAGGCCAAATCTTAGCTCGTCGATTACTTTAAGTTGTTAAAAGAATCGCTTGAGCTTGTTTAAAGATCCAATATCTCACCGCACTGCTTGCACGTCGCTAGTTTCGCATCCGCTTTTAGCGCCGCGGTCGCTTTATTGACCGCATCGCCGGGATCGTCGAAGCGCACATCCGTGGCATAGAGATTATTGCCGCATTTCTCGCAGGGCCAAATAAACCGGTCGATTTCTTCTTGGGTTCGGGTTCTTTCTACTACATAAGTCCAGGAGCCATCGGCGCGCCGCGGTGAGTGCGGTGTGTTCTTCGGCATGAGAAATATATCGCCGGCCTTGAGCACCGCTAATTCTCGCTCCCGATTCTTCAAGTAGTGCAGGTTAAGCTCACCTTCCAGTTGATAAAAAATCTCGTCGCCGGGATTGATGTGGTAGTCCTTGCGCCGGTTCGGTCCGCGCGTTACGAAGGCGATATAATCCGAGTCCTGCCAGATGACTCTACGCTGGCCCCAACTACCGCGGTTCTCGTCGATCCATTTCTGCAAATTAAAACTTTGAAGATGAGGAAACATAGGAACCTCCGTTGACCTACAGCCAATATAGAATTGCGCCGGAGACGGAATCAAGCTAAATCAGGCTGGTCATGCTAGTTCGGAAGAAACGGATCGAAATCAAAAAAGGCATTATCGGCGTGATCTCCGACACCCACGGCTTGGTTCGTCCCGAAGCTTTGGCTGCGTTGAAGGGAGTTGAGCTGATTATTCATGGTGGTGACATCGGCAAGCCCCAAGTACTTCAATCCCTGTGTTCCGTCGCACCAGTGCATGCCATCCGCGGCAACAACGACCGCGATGCATGGTCAAAGACACTTCCGGACATTCTCAATTTCCAGATCAATGGCATCAAATTACACGTGATCCATAACGTCAACGATCTTGAAGAAATTCCCAACGCCGCAGGAATTCGCGCCGTGATCAGCGGTCATTCCCACAAGCCAAGCATCGTTCAGCGCGGCGATGTCTTGTTCGTAAATCCCGGCAGCGCCGGACCGAGAAGGTTTAAGCTGCCGGTCACAATCGCGCGGTTAGAAATTCATCGTGGCAACTTAAGGTCGGAAATTCTAGAGTTGCTCTAACGATAGGCTGGAGACACCACGAACACGAGTATTCCCACCACGATCGCGTCCACGGCTTTTATCCTCTATTCCTTTGTCTTTATCCTTTCCCGTCCCTTGTCACAGCGACGGTGATTCCAGTAGGGTAACGAAAATTTTGGCTGAATGATTGCCGCACCACTTAATGTCTTCGCCCGAGCGCTTGAAAGGGTCGTTCCCTATGAGCAATTTCGCTTCGACTCGCGAAATCGAGAGATTCATACGATTGATCAGAGGTCATAAGGTGATGATGGAACCGGTTGAGCGATTGGAACAGGCTTTGGAATTAAACCTCGAACGGAGCGCCTGGGAGCGTATCCTTATGGATGGACAGTTCAGGTTCGGGTATTGTGTTGATCGGTGTTCCTAGGTTGTTGGCAAAGGTTGTTGATGGCGGCGAAAATCGAGACGTAAGAGTCTGATCATCCCGCTGAGAATTTCAAGTGGATGAGGCTGAGGTACGTGCTCTACGAAGTTTTTGTTATTTGTTTTTCCTGGATAAGATTTTCGGCCTCCATATTTGCGTTTTAATCGACGATCTCGGACTGACCTTTGTCTTGTTATTCCCTTTTTGGGGACGTTCTTCGGTGAGCATTTTGTAGATGATCCGAGACAAGTGTCGACCTAGAGCTCGGACAGCCTGATTGTGTTTCTTTCCCTCGCTGCGTTTCTTTTCATAGTATCTTTGCGACTGCACCACGTACTTTCGATGCCGATCCAAGGCGATCATCATCGCTGCTTTGGCGCGAGTGTTGACGTGCTTTGGGCGTCGGTCTGATCTTCTATGACCGAGTTTTCTCGTGCTCACCGGGCTTTCGGACGCAGGGATCGTGAAGGTGATTCGGACAGCGCTATGAATCCATCGATGGGAGCTAGGACCGTGCATTCCGGGCAGCTCTTAAAACCGGGTGGCAGTGTTTGGGTGTTTAGAATGTCGAACGAGTTTGCTGGCCAATATCGGCAGTCGGAGCACCAATGCCAGATTCCTTTGAGATCGGACCGAAATTCTATTGCCATGGCAGGACCCCTCACCAACAAAATTTCCGATTCTATTTTCGCATTAGGAATTATTGTGGCTGTTGCCACACTACTACTTGGATGTTGTATCAGTAAAACCCGCCCGGGATTGGGCCGATCGCCGGTCGTTAGCTCCGCATTCGACGCAAGCAAAATATCAAGCAAGTTCTGACTCGCCTTCGATCCAAATACCAGGCTCAACTTATGGTTCAATATAAACCAAGTGGAAAGCTCTTTAAGAAATATCAGTCCTGGCGCATTTGTTTAGCCAATGATCCATTGCTGTCCTCATCAACGATGTAGAGCCCTTCGGTCAAAAAAGAAGATGCAACAGTACGTCGTCCGTCATGAAGAAGAGCGCGTAGCGATATGGTCGGAGGCGACGGATGTTAAACCCACAAGCATGATCCCCGTAAGCACCATCCTAAATAGCTTCATATAGCCTCCTTAATAGTGTTTAGGTTTATTATCCGATCAATAGCGATTCAATTGATGGCATTCCAACGCGAACTAACGAGGCGCGGAAAGCTTTTCTATTGGACTTTGGTCCAATACCCTCTTCCCCGTCTTGGACTGTTGAATTATCAATCACCGAGGCGCTACCTGACCGCTTTGACACTAGAGGCAAGAAATTCCTATCAGGAAATCCCTGAAATCGGCATCATTATCTTCTTAGAAGAAAGAAAATGGGAATGCGGCCTATCGGACGGAGTGACCACGCATTCATAGGTCGCGACCCGGGGAATCCGATTGCAGCCAGGATGCGAATAATAATCTCGCTCGCCACAGAACGCTGGCCGTTCGGATAGTCATCGGACAAGCCTGAGCGAACCACTAAATATAACGATGGCTACGGGACTTTCATCGGCAGTACAAAGCCAGTCCTTCCTTTATCACGTTGTGGCGTTCTGCGCTGAGTATTTTTCGGAGAGAGCTTTAGGTCGTTGGGATTTTTTGACGACACCTAATGGCTCATTAGCCCCACATTCCAGGCAAGCCAAATACCAAGCAAGTTCTGACTCGGTATCGAAATGATAGACTCGCACTCATGGTTGATGACGAACCAAGTGACAAGCTCTTTAACAGTGACGGATAAATCCAACCCGACGCGAGGATTGTCAATCTGACGGAAGACGACGGCCAGGCAAGAGAAGGACGCCTATGTCAAGATACGATCTGGTTTGTTTTCTTGAGAAGCAGGTTGCGGTGTAGCGATACTGAATTTGCTGAACCTAGTTTCGTACTGATGTTCGCTTGGACACTGATAGACAATTCGCTCTTTCGTCATATAGAGCACCGATCCAGGCTTTCCGCAACGTGGACAAACTTTTCCGATTAGTCTCATCTTTGCAGACTTCGTCGAATCACTGTTAACCTAATGTGCGCGGTGATGCCGCTTCCCATCCCACGACTTCTGGAACGCTGGCGGCGCTCACCCGATACGCTCACCTTATAGTTGAACGTTATCTTCCATACAAATCCTGTGAGATGAAATTGAAGCGTCGTTCAGTTCAATCCTACGACAAAATAGAGTGGTTCGTAGTCCGGCTCATCGGTAATGAATTAACCTGTTCTGTGCAGGTATATTGGCACTATATATACTGACCAGGTATATTGGGATGAACGCGAACGAAAATTGATTGACAACTTCGGATGCCAGATGTTCCGGGGCCACGGCCACCGGCACGAACAACAGCGCTAAGCTGATAATCTTCACAGGACTCCTTCCATAGCGTGCGTGACCAGATGCAGGGTCATGCCGAGCTCAGGATGAGGACGTTTTCTCCTGTGAGGCCGGATTGAGCTGCTCGCGGCGACCAGCCAAGGCCGCCTGATTCAGTTGCCCGAACCAGCCACCGTCAGTTCCACGCGCCGGTTCTTCGCCCGGCCGTCCTGTAAGTGAAGTGCTCTATTGCATGGCAAGAATGGGAAACCAAAGGTGAATTGTCGGCAGCTTCCCTTGCAGATACAAAGGGATATATACTTTTCAGTGCTTGTCATGACCAATAACCGATAAGGGACAGATGGCGTGAAGACAAATTCCAAGAAGTGCCTATGTGCTGCGATACTTGGAATCGCCATAATCATGGGTGAGATAATATCCGCGGGCGCCGAACCCAAGGCTCTATACACCATGGATTTCGGCCAGAAAGAGAATATCGATGCATTCACATGGCTTAAGAAGCAGGGATTCGATGATTTTCTCGATGCAAAGAGATTGCATTTGAAGTTTGAGAATGAGGGGCTGCGCATCAGCACGAACGAAGGTTTGACAGCCATGTTCGGATTAAAGTTTGGCAAGCCAAATTACGTTCGCGACGTAAATCATGTTGTTATTGAATGGGGTGTAAACCGCTTTCCCATCGGTGCAGACTGGGCACAAGGAAATAAACGGGTGCCGATTGGCGTCATTTTCAGTTTTGGCGACAAGAAGTTGAGTAGCGGCTTGCCTTTTGGCATCAAGGCCGCTCCGTACTTCCTTAGTGCGTTCATCGGCGAGAAAGAACAGGTTAATAGAATGTACCTCGGTGCTTTATACCAGGAAGGTGGGCGCTACTTTTGTGTATCCAATGGCGCGCCTATGGGGCAAACCATTGTCACCAAATTTGAAGTCAACAATCGATTTAAAGATGTTTTCAAACAGGAAAAGACGCCGCCCATCACAGGCTTTGCGTTTGAAATGAACACCGACGACACAAAAGGTGGCGCCGCCGCCTTTATTAAAAAGATTGTTTTTTATTCTGAACAGTGAAATTTGGATTCTTTATGTGAGCTGACCCTGTCGCGTGGTATCGGGCTGGCAAAAAAACCCGCTCTACACACAGTGCCTTGTCCTGCAGGTGGACAAACTGTGCCGCGACATACCCACCAACTCGGTGGCCGAACCGGATCGCCTGCACGACAGGACGGTCAATCCGGTTTTTGCATCATACCAGCACACAAGTGAGGCGATTAGAGCGAAATGTCGCCATACACTGGCGACTCCACCACCATTATTTACCCGCCAGAAAGCGTAAGCTCGGCAAGTACACCACGATGATCGGAAATATCGGTTCCGATAACTTCATAGGAAGAAAACTCAAGACCGGCCGATATCAGGACCCAGTCCAGGCGTCTGCCAAGCAGGGGAAAAGTGATCAGATTGCGGTTTTCCGGCTGGTACGCCTTCAGCCCAAGTTTCTCAACCAGGTACTGTGCTGCCGAGTCCTGCGGCAGCCATCCTGAGTTCAGGTCGCCCATGATAATCACGTGATTGTTTCTGGCACGTAAAACTGCAATCAGTTCGTCTGCCTGTTTTTTCCTGACCCAACCACTCATGAAATCCAGATGAACAGAAACTACATCAATGTCGATACTGTCCCTTCCCGGCCAACTAATGGTCGATACCACAAAACCCGTGGGTACCAGTGTAAGTGAGGGGTTAAATGTAACCGCCTGCGGATTCGACATCTCCTGTCTTGATATCAGTGCTGTACCATAGGAAAGTCTCATCGCATTAACGTGTGACGCCTGAATCGAACGGGTAAACATGCTGTGACTTGCAAGATATCCCACGTGGTTGAAATTGCCACTCCAGAACGAAGGCGCATCGATCTCCTGAAAAGCAACGATATCCGGTGCTGCCTGGTTCATTAGTTCGTTTATACGATCTAGGTTTTTCACAATCTTGGCTGAATGCTGCAGCAATTGATGAAAACTGGTCCCTCGCCCGTGGGCTACGTTCAGTGTCATGACCCTGAGACCATGTTCATCGGAATGCTGGTCAGCATGATACGGAATGCTTGAATTCTGATCGTAGTGCACGGGTGGTGTTGAATGAAGTTGCGTTGTTGCACAAGAAGGTAACAGCACGATAAGCAGAAGTAGCCCTCCAGTGTAGGAGATGCTTATGTTGAAAACACGCCTCATCAACGTGTGCTACCTGGCCGCCATAACCATTTAGAAGCGAGCAATAAGAAAAACGCAGCCAATGCGATGGTCACTACAGTAACTATCTGTGTTTTTAAGTACTCGATTTTCATGGCAGTTAGCCTCTGGCTACCTGGGTAGTGTACCATAATTTTCAGCGCACGGAATAACCCCGCGCGCCAGCCCCTTGTCATCTGCTACGTCTATCATGGATTAATGCATGTGGCCAGCTCCCAATAGAAAAACAGCCAGAGTCGCAGACTAACATCGGTCGTTACAACCCCTTGTCGACACCATCGCTGATAGTAGACTTGAATAGCGTTCTGAGACCAATGTGTTCACTATACGAGACACGGAAACTCGGCTCTGTCACGAACGTATCTCTCACACCGTTCAGCAGTAACTGCACGTTGGCTTGATTTCGGGAACGACAACGGCCGATGGTTCAAAAACCGGCGCCCGCGCGAAGGGAGTGGAGGATAATACAGGCGGCCGCGCCGGCAATCACATCATCCAGCATGATGCCGAAGCCGCCTTGCACGTGCTTGTCGATCCAGCAAATCGGCCATGGTTTCCAGATGTCGAGCAGGCGAAACAGCGCAAAGCCGGCCAGGACCGTGCCCCAGCTAACGGGCACGAGGAACATCGTGATCCAGTAACCGACGAACTCGTCCCACACGATGCCGCCATGGTCGTGCACACCGAGGTCGTGCGTGACGCTTTGACAAAGCCAGACACCAAAGGCAAAGGCGCAAAACACGCAGATTGCATAGAGCCAGTGCGGCAGCGGGCTCAGGAGAAGATAGAAGGCGATTGCAACGAGGGTGCCGAACGTGCCCGGCGCAAACCTGGCCAGTCCGCTACCGAGACCGAACGCGAGAAAATGGCGCCAGCTGCGGAATACCCCCGTGTTGACGGCAGGTGACACTTCTTTTCCTGTCAATTTTGATCACCCGCGGGGTAATCTAGCAGAGGGAGGCAACGCGCCGGCACTGTGGTCATCAACGACTGCAAAATCTCGAGAAATTCATGGAGCTCATCGTCCGCCAATTCTCCCATCACCGCGATTTGGAAATAATTCGGCGCCAGCGGCGGCTTGCAGGCATAGATGAGGTAGCCACGATCCTTGACGGCCGCGTAAAGCGCGTCGAAGCCGAGTGTTTCCGGAACGCCGACCGTCAGAATCGAAGCGGCTTCACTCCCCGGTGGCAACGGCAGCAGAGGTAACCCCAGCCGTACCATTCCTGCCGCCAGTATTTCGCGGCGTCGCCAGTAGACGCGTCGTCGTTCATCGATGCCCCGATCGAGAAGTTCTTCAAGCGCGCGGTCGAGCGCAAGGAACAAGGGCACAGAGGCTGTGAAGGGCGTCTGGCGGTTGAATTCCATCTGGTCATGGAAACGATGCAGGTCCAACGCATAACTGCGCGGGCGGATTAGCCTGGCCATTTCAAGCAGGTCGCGTCGCACGCAGACAAGGCTGAGCCCCGGCGCTGCATGCAGGCATTTTCCGGAGGTCGTAACGCACGCGTCGATCCCATCGCGCGTTACATCCAGGTCCTCGACGCCTGCGCTCGACGTGGCGTCGACGATCAGTTTCAGGCCGTGCTGCCGCGCCAGGGCACCGACAGCCGCCACCGGGTTGAGCAGGCCCGCTGACGTTTCATGGTGGGTCATCGCCACTGCAGTGAACCCGCACTGGCGCTCTTTCGCAATGACCGCCTTGATGCGATCCAGATCGAAAGGCTTACCGAACCCGAAATCGATCGCTGTGTGGGGGATCTGGTAAACATTCAGGATCTCCGCGATACGGGCTCCGAATGACCCGTTGACGGGGACAAGCACCCTGGCATCCGGTGGCACGAGCGAGGCGCACACCGCTTCAATTGCAGCCGTCGCGGGTCCGCCGATGAAAAGGACGCTGTGCTCATCTCCAGAGCGGAAGACGTGGCGGCTATTGCACCGCACCCGCGTAACCAGCTGCGAGAAGCGCGTATCGCGGTGTCCTATCTCGCAGTCGGCAAGTGCTGCCTTGACGCCAGGGGATAGCATGACAGGACCTGGGCAGAGCAGAATTTCGGCGCCGCGCCGTGTAGTATTTGTGGATATCGGTTTCACACTATCTTAGCCCCCAAAGTTATTGTATAGCGCCAGCCCGTCAGGCAACTGATGGCCAAACCCACGCCCAGGCCCACAAGTCCTATCCAGTGCACCGGTGTCACGACTCGCGCGGGCATATCGGGCAGGATAATGATCGCCACCGTCAGAATGGCCCAGTCAATCACCGCGGTCGCCATCTTGCCCAGCGCGATCGAGGGGATTTCGATGCCCACCGTTGCGCCGTACCGCCTCACGGTGCCAACCCAGAACTCCCTTAACAGGAAGATTACCAGATAGGCGAACGGGATACCGCCCGTGACGACGAGCATGGCGAGCAGGATCGCCGTTGTGAAACTGTCAGCGACCTGGTCCAGCATGGCTCCGAGGGCAGTCTCTTGCTTAAGCCGTCGCGCTAGGTAGCCATCGAGGTGGTCGGTCACGCCGGCGACGGTGCCGATCGCCACTGCCACCCAACCGTGTCCTCCCAAGTAGAGAATGACCGCTAAGGTTACCCCGACGATCCGGGCGAAGGACAGCAGGTTAGGGATCGTGGCGAGACCCGCCCCCTTAAGCAGGGTTGCTATTGATTGTGCATTAGGCATTGTGGGCACTATTTGTGCCTCTTAGCCAAATACACAAAGAATATATGCTGCTACTCCCTAAGTCCATCGTATGTAGTGACTTATTTTCAATTTAATAAATCCGCGATTTCCTCGACCGACCAAACGTGATTGCTGAATAATGGAAGCTTTGCTGGTTGCGTGTTGCATTCCGGCGGATTCTATTTCAATGCATTCAAAATGAGTCACCACCCCCATCGTAAGTGTCTAACCCTACGTCCCACATGTTGCAAACCACGCCGCATGAATAGTAAATTCGATTACCGGGATAACTTCCCCATACTGTCTACGCGCGGCTTTACCCGTCAAGCAGCCGAAAAGTTTGACTTCATCATCAATCTGATGGCAGCCAAGCAGATCGGTCTCACAATCCCGCCGAACGTTCTGGCAAGGGCAGATAAGGTGATCAAATAGCAAAGAGCACAAGCACGTAGAAAACCTATGCGAAAGACAGTCATTAACTTTGCGCTTGCCCCGTTGTTCTCTGCCTTTTGCCTTCCAGTTTGGGCGCAGCAGCCGACGAAAATCCGCCGGATAGGATATCTAGGTTCCACTTCCGTGTCGGCGCGCACAGAGGCATTCCGCCAGGGTCTGCGCGAGCTTGGATACGTCGAGGGGAAAAACATTGTCATTGAATGGCGACGTCATGAGGGAAAAGTCGATCGCCTTCCCGCGCTCGCGACTGAGCTGGTGCGTCTCAAAGTAAATGTTATCGTTGTGACCAGTGTGGGAGATGTACGCTCAGCCAAAGCCACAATTCCCATTGTCATGGTTGTGGAAGTGGTTTGCTCGCCAGTTTGGCGTAAGACCCCCAGATGCTAGCCGGATGCCAGATGTTCCAAGGCCACGGCCACCGGCACGAACAACAGCGGCAAGCTGATAATCTTCACAGCACTCCCTCCATAGCGTGCGTGACCAGATGCAGAGTCATGCCGAACTCGGGATGAGGACGTTTGCTCCTGTGAGGCCTGATTGACGGCTGCTCGCGGCGACCAGCCAAGGCCGCCTAGCTCAGTTGCCCGAACCAGCCACGGTCAGTTCCACCCGCCGGTTCTTCGCCCGGCCCTCCGGCGTGTCGTTCGAGGCCATGGGGTCTGTCTCGCCTAAACCCTGCGCGGACACCAGGCTGGGGTTGACGCCCCGCGAGATCATGAACTGCATCACGTTGTCGGCCCGCTTCTGGGACAGCACCTGATTGCTGGTGATGCCCTCGCGCATGAGCCCCGGGCCGATCGGGACATTGTCGGTATAGCCGTTCACCTTAATCTTGGTTTGCTGGTTGGGGGCTAGGATCGGAACGATTTTGCCGATGGTCTGCTGCGCTTCAACCGACATTTGCCAGTCGCCCGAGGGAAACAGCAGCTCACTGTTGACCGTGACCTTAACGGCGTTTTGCAATCGCGTGATCTGCATCTGGTTGGTGGCGACCTCCGCCGACATTGTATGGTTGAGTTGCTGATATTCTGCGTCCAGCGAGTCATACTTTTTGTTGCGAGACGCAACCGGCAAGCAACATCATGGCGATGAACGTCATCGTGGTCTACTGGGGGAATCTCCATTTGGACATCGTGCAGTCTCCTTTCGCTGGGAAATTTAAACAACCTTTTTTTCTGATCTATCTTTATAACTCATGGTTCCAAGTTTAACGGACTCACTCTTTGCTGAACACCGGGGCTCTACTGATCCTTGATACGCTTTCCCTTAGTCTCGGCGAGTCGGTCCGGCCTCGATTCGTTAGACTGTTTGAAAGCGTTGTGGGCTATCCAATAACTGGTTGAGCTTATCCCACCCGGGGCCGCAGGACGGGAGCCAAAACCTAACCCAAAGAAAGGAGTTCCTGCCGTGGCCCGATCTGATCCGACCAGCGGCCAGCGGTGAATCTACCGGGGCTTCCCAATAGGCGCCCGTGCTGTTCGGACTTGCGGTTCTGGTGGTCGGCGCCAAGCTGGGCGGTTTGGTTGTTGAACGCTTCGGTCAGCGTCAGTTCTTGACGAGCTTGCGTTTCCCATGCCCCTAAACTTTCATCGGGAGACTCGACACAGAAAATCAGGGCTACCCTGATACCATTTCGATTTTGTCTTTAGTATCGTCGCGTGGCATTTTCCGCTGCCCCGCGCCAGGCCTCATGGCCCGCATCGGGCCGCTCCGGTCGGAATGCTGATCAACTATCTCAAGGCGGATCAGATTATATTTACTCCGGCCAGAAAAAAGGTGGTTTAAATTTCCTATACATAAAGTTTTCTCAACCCGGGAGATAACCATGGTACGAAAGATTCTGGTGCTCAGCGTGCTGGCAATGTCGCTTGCGACACCGAGCACCTATGCGCAGACTGCGCCGGCGAGTGCTGTCGATCCGGCGTCGATTCAGGCCCTCAAGGACATGGGTGCGTTCTTTCAGACACTGAAGCGCTTTCGGGTGTCGACCGAACTAACCGGTGAGCGCGTTCTGGCCGATGGCCAAAAGCTGCAGCATACGGCGACGGCCGATATGGATGTCGAGCGTCCGAACAAGATCCGCGCCCTGATGCATAGCGCCCGTTCCGAACGCGAGCTCGTCTACGACGGCAAGACGGTCACACTCTATACGCCGGCGCAAAAGTATTACTCGACGGTCGAATTCACCGACACGATCGGCAAACTGATCGAGCGGCTGGAGGAAAGGTACGGTGTGGAACTCCCGTTGGCGGATCTCTTCCTCTGGGGTACCCCAGCCGCGCCAGTCGACAAGATCGAATCGGCAATGAATGCCGGCCAGGATTTCGTCGGCGACGATCTCTGTGACCACTACGCCTTCCGGCAGGCCAAGGCCGACTGGCAGATCTGGATTACCACCGGGAGCAGGCCGCTGCCACGCAAGGTCGTGATCACCAGTCGCACCGACGAAGCGCGCCCGCAGTCGGTTTCCCTGATCGACTGGAATTTGAAACCTACCTTCAAGGACACGGTTTTCAAGTTCACGCCGCCCAAGGGTGCGTCCAGGATCGAGATTGTTCCGGTGAAAACAAAGTAGAGGAGCGCCAACATGAAGAGATCATTCGGTAAGTTGCTTCCGGCCTCGTTGGCCGCTCTCGTTCTCGCCAGCTTCGCCATAGCCCCTTACGCTGATGCCGCCGCGGCTCGGGGCGGCGGCGGTGGGGGTGGTGGTGCTCGCGCCGCAGGCGGCGGTGGTGGCGGTGCTCGCGCCGCAGGCGCCGGTGGCGGCGCCACCAGGCAGAGTGCGCAGGTCGACAACAGCAAGGCTGATGCCCGTACCAACAATGTCCGCAGCACTAGCGTCAATAACGTCAACGTCGACCGCGACGTCAACGTCAATGTCGAAGGTCATGGCGGTTGCTGTGGCGGCTGGGACAATGACTACCATCCGGTCGCGGCTGCAGCGGCGGTTGGCACTGCCGTCGCCGTGACTTCCGCCGTCGTCGGCTCGATGGTGCGAAGCGTGCCGCCAAGCTGCGTGCCGGTGAACTATGGTGGCATGGTCTATCAACAATGCGGAAGCACCTGGTATCAGCCCCAGGGATCGCAGTACGTCGTGGTCAATCCGCCGTATTGATTCCAAATGAGCTGTTGGTAAGGGTAGCGCGGACCGACTACGCTGATGCCAGCCTACGTAGTTGCAGCGAGCACGAATTTGGAGAACCTGGAGCCGCTGGAATTCATGCAGCGGCTCGCCGCCCTGGCGCCCCGTCGGCGGTTACATCTGATCCGCTTCCATGGCGTGCTCGTACCCCACCGAAGCTGCGCTCTGAATTCATTCCCAGTACGCCAGAGCCTGCAACCGAGACTTAACCGAGCCGTAACTCAACAAGTCCAATCCGCTGCTCTAGCGTGTCGGAAAAATGTCCGACCACTGACCAATGGGCGTCGCATGGCAAGCTTACAAATCATGGAGCCTAGGAGGGTGAGATTGTAAGACGCGACAAATCGATTGCACTCAAAGACGCCTCAGGCAAATCTCACTGATACAACCAGTAGTCTTTTGAATTGGGGGATCGAGTAGGAAGAGACAAACTCAACGAATCACTTAGACAGGGAGGAGACTACAATACTGCGTCGTTTTTCTCCGTCCCTATGGTTGCGCTCATTTTGTCGGGTCCAGCGGGCGGTCAATAAAACAATTATAAAGTGTATAGTCAGATTGCGTAGTCAACACTTGGCTTTTCTGGCCGGATGTGATTTTTTATCTGGGCGGAGTAACCGCACCAAAGAGTTAGCTCTGCCAGGAACCCAAGTGAGACGTTTAAGTCTACTACTCGGGCTAGCGCTCTCAGCTCTCTTTTCTTTCGCTTCCGTAACCACGGTGAGCGGCGCAGAATTGCTGCGGCCAAAGCGCGTGTTGATTATTTCGATGGGAAGCCGCCTTGCGCCGGGATTCATACTCGTCGATCAGCCGTTGCTGCAGGCGTTGGCGAACATCCCATCGGTCCCTGTCGAAACCTACGCCGAGAATCTCGATCTGGCTCGCTTTCCGAGCGCACATTATGGAAAAATTTTCAGAGAGTATTTGACTGGGAAATACGCTGCAAATCCTCCCGACCTCGTGATCCTCGTTTACGTCGGGACCTTGGGAACTCCCGGCCAGCTACTGCGTGAACTGTTTCCGCGAACCCCGATTATCGTCGCCGGCCTCACAGAAGAGGAGTTTCGAGCCGATCAATTCGGCACTCTGGTCAGCGGCGTGGCGCAGCGTATCAATCCGCGCGCGACGCTGGAATTGATCCTCCGCCTGCAACCCGAACTGCGGCGTGTCGTCGTCATCGGCGGTACGGCGGAAATCGATCGGCAGGTACTCCAGCGCGTTAAGGACGCAGCGCAGTCGATAAAGGGCCGTGTCGAAATCGCTTTCTGGGACAACCTTACCATGGCCGAATTGCGTCAATCAGTAACGATGCTACCACCGGGCAGCGCGATTCTGTTCGCTCGGATGTTTCTTGACGCCGCAAGTCAGGCTTTTATTTCCTCTGAGGTGGGCCAGTGGATTGGTCGGTCGGCTAATGTGCCGGTCTATGTAATGACGGATGCTAGTTTTGGCACGGGCGCCGTGGGTGGCTCATTGGCAAGTGTCGAGGCTTTTGGCAAACGGGCAGGCGAAATGGCGCGTCTGATTTTAACCGGCACATTGCCGGTGGCGCTGCCTTTCGAAATTCGCACCGACAGCGTGCCAACATTCGATGGGCGGGCTTTGAAGCGGTGGAACATCAGCGAAGGTCGGTTGCCTGCTAATAGCGTTGTTCGATTTCGGCCGGAATCACTATGGGAACAATATCGATGGTACATTCTCGGTGGGCTCATCATATTGGCTCAGAGCGCAATTATTGCCAATTTGTTTTTGCAGCGCCGCCGCGTGAGCTATGTCAAAACGAAGCTGCAGGAGAGCCAGCAATTGATGGAACTCGCTACCAGCGGCGCCGAGTTGGGGCTGTGGTCGCGTGATTTGAGAAACGGCGATTTAGCGGCTAACGCGCCTGCGCGTTCTCTGTTTGGCTTCGGCCCAACTGATCGGCTTCGATACGATGAGATGCTTGCCCGAGTACATCCAGATGATCGGACCCGTATGCAGTCTGAAATCGAGCGCACGGCCGCGATTGGCCAGCCGTTTCAGGGAGAGTTTCGTACCGTTCTCCCCGGGGGGACAGAGCGGTGGGTGTTAGCCAAGGGACGGACCGTCGTCGAGCGTGGCCGCCACGACGGGCACAGGATGGGCGTCTTACTGGACATCACTGAGCGCAAGCGCGCCGAAGAAGCGTTGCGCGAGACCGAAGGCCGTTTAGCTCGGACGGAAGAATTTTCGCTAGTGATGGTGACGCATACAGACTTGGAAGGTCGTTGGCTTAAGGTGCCACCCACATTGTGCAAGCTGCTCGGTTATACGGAAAGGGAATTATTGGGGCGCCGCTTTCACGAATTGACACATCCCGATGATCTCAAGGGCAATGTGGAACAGCGATTACGGGTCCTGCGGGGTGAAATCAAATCCTTCGACATAGAGAAACGCTACATTCGTAAGGATGGAGGGATCGTTTGGGTTTACGTTAATGTTTCGATCGTCACCGACGCAAAAGACAATCCTATACACTGTCTAAGCTACATTCGAGACATCACCGAGCGCAAGCGAGCCGAGGAGGCGTTGCGGGAAAGCGAAGGTCTGCGGCGTGCGATTTTCGAGTCGCAGCCGGTGTGTGTGAAACTCGTGGCTCCGGATTACCGGTTACTGGATATGAATCCGGCTGGATTGGCTATGATCGAGGCCGATTGTTTAAGGCAAGTCGTGGGCCAGTCCGTCATGGCGATTATAGTGCCGGAGTGGCATGCTACCTATGAAAATTTGCATCGCCGAGTTTGCCGGGGAGAAAGCGCAGTGGCGCAGTTTGAAATCATCGGACTTAAGGGAAAACGCCGTTGGATGGAGTCACACGCTGCGCCACTACGAAGTAAGGATGGGGACATCATCGCGCTGGTCGCCATCTCTCACGACATCTCCGACCGTAAGCGTGCGGAACAGGATTTAGAGGAGGCACTATCGGAAGTCAAGCGGTTAAAAGAGCAGTTGGAAGTGGAGAATGTGTATTTGCGGTCCGAGGTATCGGGAGTCCACCGTTATGGAGAGATAATCGGGGCGAGCGAAGGGATCCAAAAGGTTTTCGAGCAAGTAGACCGGGTAGCGCCAACCGATATGACGGTTTTGATTCTGGGGGAGACGGGAACGGGAAAAGAATTGGTAGCGCGCCTGGTGCACGAGAAGAGCGCACGCAGCGAACGGCCGTTGGTCAAGGTGAACTGTTCGACCTTGCCTGCGGAATTGATCGAAAGTGAATTGTTTGGGCACGAGCGCGGAGCATTTACCGGAGCGGTATCGAAGCAAGTAGGGCGCTTCGAGTTAGCTGACGGAGGGACGATCTTTCTCGACGAGGTGGGCGAGGTTCCGTTGCGCCTGCAGTCAAAACTATTAAGGGTACTGCAAGAGGGCGAGTTTGAGCGACTGGGGAGCGGCAAGACGATCAAAGTCGATGTGCGGATGATCGCGGCGACCAACCGCAATTTGAGTGAAGCGGCGCAGCGCGGGCGCTTTCGTGCCGATTTATACTATCGGTTGAATGTTTATCCGATCGAGCTTCCTCCGCTGCGAGACAGAAGAGGCGACATCGGCTTATTGTCCGAGGTATTTTTAAACGAAGCCACGCGGCGGTTGGGGAAGAGCTTTGGAAAGATACCGAATGAGGTAATCGAAGCGTTGCGCGCCTATAGTTGGCCTGGCAACGTGCGGGAACTGGAGAACGTGATCAGCAGAGCGGCGGTCCTTTCCACTGCTGCAGCCCTCCAACTGCCCGAGGGATGGAACAAAGCTCCGGTTACAGGACTGTCATCTACACCTTTGAAGACAATACCGGAGCCATTGAGCTTGCGAAGCGAAAGCCCACAATCGATGCCCACGCTGGAGCAATTCGAGCGGACGCGAATCCTGGAGGTTCTCGATCAGACAAACTGGCGGATTGAAGGGCCGAAGGGGGCGGCAATGATTTTGGGCCTGCATCCTAATACACTGCGCTCACGTCTTCGGAAACTTGGTATCACAAAAGCGCCGAAACTACGAAATTCAGTCGAAACCACGAAATAACATGGATCGGGAAGTGAGTTAACAGAGTAGTCTAAATACTGCAAGCCTCCTTTTAAAAACGTCACCGATTATTAACGTTCTTTTTAAAAAATATTTTTACTGCGTTTAAAACGACTTAGCATTTGAGCAAATTTGTCATTATTTCCGCATTGATGGCACTCTAGGCGGCTTTCTGTAGCATACCCCTGTATTCCTGACACCGAGCCGACAGCCTCAATCTCGTTTCGCTTCGTTTCACTTCGTTTGACTTCTTCATAGCTTGGCATTGCAAGTCTGGTATTAAAATTGCGCTTGTCTATTGGCATGAATATAAAAGTTAGACCATTGAATTGGTCAAATTCAGACCCGGCCTGTTCTCTCGGAACGGCTCTTATTGACAAGGATCCCAATGATCGGTTCGGGGCATTCGGCCGGTTCAGTAAAACTTCATCAACCAAGCCAGGCGAGGCAGTAACCTATGTCGCGAACTACGAGGAGGCGCTCAAAACCCTGGCACGCGAACTTTCTCGCGTGAAAGAGAAGGAAAGACAAAAGGTTGCCGAGCAGCTACATGACGAGTTCGGCCAGGATCTTGTGGTTGCAAAAATGCGGCTAGCGGAGCTCATGATCAGGCTGCCTCCGCAGGACCGCGCTTCTGTCGAAGGAATTGGGGAAATTATCACCGGCCTGATTCGCCGTACGCGAACGGTCATCGCTGATTTGTGCCCCCAATATCTTTGCGAAACTGGGCTCAGAACCGCTTTGCAGTCGTTAATAGAAGAGCTTCAAAAGAAACACGGGCTGACTTGCACGGCCAGACTCGATTTAGTCCCCAAACAGTTGAAAGACGAAGTCCAGCAAATTCTTTTTCGCGCCGTGCGAGAGCTCCTTTTCAATGTGATCAAGCATGCTCAGGCCTCCCGGATCGAAATCGTCGTGACGCGTAAAGTGGGGTCGCTTTCAATCGAAGTATGCGACGATGGCCGGGGCTTTGATCATCACAAGACTGTTCTTTCCGACCTGAGCACCGGTAGGTTTGGACTGTTTAGTGTACGCGCAGACCTTGCGTCCCTCGGCGGAGATCTGCGTATTTTTTCTCATATCGGTAATGGCACCAAAGGGTGCATTACTTTGCCAATCATCAATGTTACTTAGTGTTATGCGACCGAGAATCATTCTAGCAGATGATCACCGTCTGTTCCGAGCCTGCCTAAAGCCCATGCTCGAGAAAGAGGATTTCCAAATTGTGGGTGAGGCAGACGATGGTCGCGAGGCGTTAAGGCTGATTGCAAAACTAAAACCCGAAGCTGTCATAACGGACGTTAGCATGGCAGGGCGCAACGGGATCGAGCTTACTGGGCAAATACATCGGGAATTTTCTCATGTTAAAGTTTTAGTCGTCTCTATGCACACTGAGAGCCGTTGCATCCTGGACTCGTTTGCAGCCGGCGCCTCCGGATATTTGCTCAAAGACTCGGGTGTTGAGGAGATCAGCAACGCGCTAAAGGTAGTTTTGGCAGGGCGAAAATACGTTGGGCCCGACGTTGCCGAGGTCGTGGTCGGAAGAGCAGTTGCGCAGTGGCTGTCAGAGTCGCAATGTCAACTCCCCAAAATATCCAATCGAGAACGCGAAGTATTACAACTCGTCGCAGAGGGGAAGTCCACTAAAGAAATCGCAGCCAATCTTTACGTCAGCATTAAAACTGTCGAAACCCACCGCCGACAAATTATGGATCGATTGAAACTGCCCAATATCCCCCAACTGACAAAATTTGCAATCCGCGAAGGAATCACATCGATCCAGTAGAGTGGGGGCCCTTCTCTTCGATCTAAGAAAATTCGACGCGAAAAATCAGAGAATTCCCGGTAGCGTTTTCCTTTCGTTCGTGTGAATCACGATCTGAGGCAGCAATCTATGCGTATCCCAGGCCCATAGGTCGGAAAATATTTAGCTTGGTTTGCCCTGACATGGATAAACCGCCCAAAAAAAATTCCGCCGGAAGGCGCATTCTCATTGCGGAAGACCATAAGATGATGCGCGAGGGGCTCCGGGCATTGCTTGAAGAAAAACTCGGATATGAATGTGTCGCAGAAGCAAATGACGGATACGAGGCGGTGAGACAAGCCAAAGAATTGCATCCGGACATCGTCATCATGGATATCATGTTACCGAATCTCAACGGTATCGATGCTACGCGGCAGATTAAATCCGCGCAGCCGGAAATCGAGGTCGTTGTACTTTCCATGCATGCGACTCGCAGCTACGTGCTCCAACTGCTGCAAGCCGGCGCGTCCGCATATCTCCTCAAAGATTCCGCTTTGGAGGACCTCGCCGCGGCGTTGGAAGCGGTATCCCAAGGTGGAATGTATTTGAGTCCTTCAATATCGACCGCAGTTACGTTGAAGAACGAAGCAGCCGATCTTTCACTAAAAAACCTTGTCAATGCGCAACGGCTGACCAGAAGAGAACTGCAGGTCTTGCAACTGATCGCGGACGGTAACTCGACAAAGGAGATCGCGGCGACTCTCGAAGTAAGTGTTAAAACGATAGAGACACACCGCAAGCAGGTCATGGACAAGCTCGGTATTCGATCCACCGCCGGCCTGACAAAATATTGCATCCGCGAAGGATTGACTTCGCTTTAAACGCTTACGATGAAGTTTCAATCACATGGGCAGGTACTTCGTATGGACATGTGGTTTTGGTGCACTAACCTCTTTTCTGGAAAGCTCAGGAAAATCGACGCTTCAAATAAGGGATTTCCCAATTGCGCGGAATACGGAACTATTTTAGGGTTGAGCAATATAAATCTAAAGAATCGTCAAATGATCGGAGCGGAGCCGAAACTAAACCAACTGGGGGAGTGATGAAGAAAAACAAACAATTGGCGTTAGCTTTGCTAGGTTTTTTCATGGCGGGTTGTACTGGGTTAACCAGGAACCAGGCTGCGCTTGTGGGCGCTAGCGTTTGCGGTGTCATGGGCGGCGCGGGCGGCGCAGCTGTCGCGCACCAAGGTGTCAACGGCAAACATCGTAACGAGGCTTTAGGAGCTGCGATTGGCGCGGTTACCGGCGCATTGGTCTGCGGTGGTTTGGCTTACTTATTGACTGAAGATCCAAAGCCAGCGCCGCCGCCACCGCCACCACCACCTCCGCCACCACCTCCGCCGCCACCACCGCCTGCGCCAAAGCCGGCACCACCACCACCGCCGCCGCCGCCGCACCCAAGCCCGCGCCAGTGGTTGAGCGGACGATTATTCTGGATGACGTGCTCTTTGATTTCGACAAGAGTAACATCAAGTCGGAAGCTGGCGCGATCCTGGATCGGCTGGTCGCTTTCATGAACGAGAATAAAGACAAAAAGGCGAGCTTGGCCGGCCATACCGACAGCGTCGGTTCAGATGCGTACAACCAGGCTCTGTCGGAACGGCGCACAGCTTCGGTGAAAGATTACGTCGTGAAGAAGGGTGTGGACGGCGGCCGTGTCTCGGGACAGGGCTTTGGCGAGAGCAAGCCGATCGCGGATAATAAAACCGCTGAAGGCCGCTCCAAAAACCGGCGTGTCGAAATCAAAGTCCAGTGAAGTGAATGGGAGGGGCGCGGAAGCTCCTCTCAAAACGGGCGTCAAAGTAGATTAATCAACCTTTGAATTAATCGAGTGGTCGTGTGGGGGCGGTTTTTTGCGCCCCACACGCGGGCAGCACCTACCGTGATAGATTCTCGGGCTGTCGACCAATCGGCCCGTTCAAGGAAAATACTAATTGCTATGGGATTCCTCTCCTCCGACTCTGCTCACACACTTTAGGCTAGTAAGTCCGGCTCCCAGTATGTCTTGCTTGTTCTATGCCGTCATCTGGAAGAGGACTAAGGAATTTCGAATCTGCCGATAAGGAATTCCTGATATCAAAGCGTTCGCGCATCGAATAAACCTAGTTTGGATGGCAGCGAAGTATTGCTGTTGACAGCCAGAGTGCGGCGACCGAAACGAGCACAAGAAAAATCTACCGACTGTCTGATTCATTGCGGCTTCGCGTGACGCGGTGCGCATCAATTCCTGGTTGTTCGCGTGTGAAAGGCGAAATGACAAACGTGAAACAGAACTCTCGAGTGTTGCGGGGTTATCGTTTTGAGCCTTGTTTGCGGATGTGAAAAGCGTTCTGACGCGGACGCTGCACGCAAGATGACCAATACCGGATGAAGAAGCTGCGGGATTACAGCGAACGCTCGATGCATACTGTGCCTTTCGTTATGAGCCTCAACCATCCGGCATTCGGCCGAGACGTGATCCATCCTCCACAGCCTCCCGCTCTGAGGAACGCTAGTCCGGCCAATGATTTGCTCACTATGACGCACCGACGCACTTACGAGTGACGCATGCATTCCTGAAAGTGGTATGACCAGAATTTTACGCAAATTGCGAAAGCGGTCATCGACAAGGTAACGGGAAACGCGCCTCCAGGAGAAACCGGATACTAGAAACCCGCATGCGGTCGCGCTGAGCAAGCTTGGGGCGAGCCCCAAATGACAAGGCGATTATGCGTCGCCGAGCTTTACTGAGGTGCGGTCAGCTTCTTACCTGAGAAATTTTCTATCGCGAGATTAGTCTCGCGAGTTTTTTATTGACGGTTCTCTTGGCAAATTTTCTGGCATCTTTCCACCGGCTCTAGCCATTGTATTTCTCACTTCACGGCCTACGTGAAAATGAGCTTCGGCGGCATTCTGTTCGCCTTGAATATGATTATTATTCAAGTGGCGTTATACACTTTCCATTATAACTTCTGTAAGATTCGCAAAACTCTTCGCTGCGCTCCCGCGATGGAGGCGGGCGTCACCGGCAGGTTTGGGAAATTGTCGACATCGTAAATTTGATTGATTAGATTTGAAACTGCATCATCACCAATGGTAGAGATGAAAGCGCGAGATGTGATATTTCCATTGACGTTCGATTCCGAGGTCTCGCAATTCATGATGGAGTTTGTCGCCAAAGCGAAACTTACCCGCCTGCCTATTGCCCTCATGATCGGCATACTCTGGCTCGTCATTGGCGCGAACGCGCAGGCAGAGAAGACACCTCACCGCGTGCTGATTTTACATGGCACAAACACGCTCCTTCCGGCCAATGTGATTGTCGAGCGCATGGTTCGTGAGACGGTTTCCGCCGCGGCGCCACATCCTATCGATTTTGACTCGGAAGCCTTCGACGCCTCCCATCTCTCCAATCCGAGTTATGAATCCGTTTTTGCCGCCCTGCTTCAGCAAAAATACCGCGATCGGAAATTCGATATCGTCATGACAGTACAGCCGCCGGCACTAGATTTCGTTACTAAGCACCGAGCGCAGTTGTGGCCCGAAGCGGCGGTCGTATTCTTCGGTGTCTCCGAGGATTCGATGCGCAAACGCTCACTCGGTCGTCGCATGACTGGAGTAACCGGGAAAATCGATTTTGCCGGCACTTTGAGAATGGCGTTTAGTTTGCAGCCAAACGCCAGCCGCGTTGTGGTAGTCAGCGGGGTGACCGAGACCGATCAATCATGGATTCCGCTGGTGCAAAACGCTCTGCGTTCGCTCAAAGGGCAGGCAAAAATCACCTATCTCACCAATCATTCGTTGCCGGAAATTCTTAAGACGGTAAGCAACCTGCCCGGCAACACGGTCGTTTTGTACACTTCAATGTTCCAAGATGCGGCCGGACGAACAACGATACCGCGCGACGTGTTGACCCAACTGACGAGCGTATCCGCCGCACCCGTTTATAGCTTCTTCGAGAGCTTCATGGGATTGGGCATTGTCGGTGGCGCGATGACAAATTTCGATGATAATGCGCAACGGGTAGGGAAGCTGGTCGCGCGGATTCTTGCAGGTGAAGATCCCGACAAGATACGCGTGGAACCTCCGGTGCCGACCATACCAACAGTCGATTGGCGGCAGATCAAGCGCTGGGGTCTGAACGAAAAGTTCTTACCGCCGGACACTATCGTCCAATTTCGCCGACCTACCCTTTGGGAGGAATATCACCGGCAAATTCTCGGCGTTGCTGCTCTATTTGTACTGGAGACGTTGCTCGTTGTCGCGCTTCTGGTACAACATCGACGTAGAAAGCGAGCGGAGTCGACTAACGAACGGCAATGCATAGAGCTCTTACACGCTTATAGCTTGGCAAGTATGAGTGCTGCCAAGAACCACGCAATTCTGGACGCCTTGCCCGACGTCATGTTTATCCAGACGATCGCAGGCGTCTACGTCGATTGTCATTTCAAAGCCGAGCGAGACCTCTTGCTATGGCCGGACGACTTTCTCGGCAAGAACATGAGCGAAGTGCTTCCTGCTCAGCTTGTTGACGCCTTTTTGAAATGCTTCAAACGTGCGGCTGAGTCCGGTGAGCCGGTGATTCACGAATTTTCTCTGCCGGTGAAAGAACAAACGCGCCATTTTGAAGCTCGCATGATTCACTACGACGACGACCGAATTCTCACCATGGTGCGCGACATTACAGAGAGCAAAAACGCCGAGCAATCACTGCGTGAAAATCAGACATTGCTCAAGACGATCATGGACAATTGCCCTGCCATCATCTTTCTTAAGGACCGGGAAGGACGCTACCTATATACCAACTCGCGTTTCAAGACCCTTTTGCGTTTGTCGCGTGAAGACATCGTCGGAAGGACCGATTTCGACTTATTTCCCCATGAACAAGCCCTTGCGTTTCGCGCCAACGATCTTACGGTGCTCCAATCCGGGACGGCGTCGCAATTTGAGGAAACTGCAGTTCACGCTGACGGACCCCACACCAGTGTTGTTTACAAGTTTGCGATGTTCGATGTCGCCGGGAATGCTTGTGCGACCGGCGGTATTGTCACAGATATCACCGCACGCAAACGCATCGAGGAGGCGCTGCGGGAAAGCGAAGCCCGCTTCCGTTACATAGCCGATTACGTTCCCACAATCATTTGGCTCAACGATACTTCGGGTCGGTGCACCTACGTAAACAGACAATGGACTGAATTTACGGGGACGGTTTTCGAAGAACAACTCGGTTTCGGTTGGCTCGCCAGCATCCACCCGGACGATCGAGAGGCGACTAAAAAATTCGTTGGGGCCGCGGTCCAAAAGCGCGAGACGTTTTGCGTTGATTACCGGCTTCGACGCTATGACGGGCAATACCGGACGGTGCTCGACACAGGATCGCCGCGATTCAATAATGAAGGTGAATTTTTAGGTTACATCGGCTCGGTAATCGACATCACCGAGCTTAAGCTGGTACAGGAAGCTTTGAGTAAGAGCGAAGACAGATATCGCAATGTCGTGGAAACGCAAACCGAGCTGATTTGCCGTAATTTGCCGGACACCACGCTGACCTTCGTCAATGATGCTTACTGCCGTTATTTCGGTAGAACCCGCGAGCAGCTTATCGGTAAAAAATTTTTGGAGCTCATTCCGCTCAGCGCGCGGAAGGCCGTCCTCGAACATATTGAAATGCTCTGCAGAAATACCGAGACGACGACAAGCGAGCACGAGCACGAGGTTACCAGACCGGACGGTAGTGTAGGTTGGCATTGTTGGACTAATCACTTGCTGGTTGATTCAGATGGACGTGTCGTTGAAATCCAGGGAGTCGGTCGCGACATTACCGATCGCAAGCGAGCGGAGGAGGAATTGAAGGATGCGTTGGCGGAGGTGCAGCGGCTCAAGGAGCGGTTGGAAGCCGAGAACGTGTATTTGCGATCCGAAGTGATGGGATCACACCGGTATGGGGAGATCATCGGGGAGAGCCAAGGGATCGGTCAGGTATTGCAACAAGTGGAGCAGGTAGCCGGGACCGACATGACGGTGTTCGTATTGGGCGAGACGGGGACGGGCAAGGAGTTGGTCGCGCGCGCGGTACACGAGAAGAGCAGGCGGCGGGAGCGGCCGTTGGTGAAGGTGAACTGTTCGGCGTTGCCGGCGGAGCTGATCGAGAGTGAATTGTTTGGGCACGAGCGGGGAGCATTTACGGGGGCGGTATCCAAGCAGGTGGGACGGTTTGAGTTGGCCGATCATGGGACGATATTTTTGGACGAGGTCGGCGAATTGCCGTTGCGGCTGCAGTCGAAGTTGTTGAGGGTATTGCAGGAGGGAGAGTTTGAGCGGTTGGGGAGCGGTAAGACGATCAAGGTGGACGTGCGGGTAATAGCGGCGACCAACCGCAATCTGAGCGAAGCGGCGCAGCGCGGCAGATTTCGCACCGACTTATACTATCGGTTGAATGTTTATCCGATTCGAGATACCGCCGCTCAGGGAACGCACAGAGGATATTGGGTTATTGGCAGAGGTATTTTATACAGGAATCTGGGCGGCGGTTGGGGAAGAGTTTTGGCACAGATACCGACTCCAGTGATCGGAGCGTTGCGGGGTTACAGTTGGCCCGGCAACGTGCGCGAGTTGGAGAATGTGATCGGCCGAGCGGCCGTCACTTCCACCGGCTCAACCCTCCAACTGCCCGAAGGATGGAAGGTAAGCATGTGATTGACCGTGCCACGGGGCTGAGTTCGAACGGCAAACCAACTTCAATCCCAGAGACGATCACTGCCGAACGAGAGGCAACGTTGGCCGAACTAGAGAAAGCCCATATTCTAGAGGTCTTGCATCAAACGAGTTGGCGGATTGAGGGGCCGAAGGGGGCGGCGGTGATTTTAGGGCTGCATCCCAACACGTTACGTTCCCGCATGAGGAAGCTGGCCCTTCAGAGACCTGCCCGTGAAAGAATAATCATTCGCAGCGGAGCAGTAGTAAAAATGGTTTCACGCATTAAAAGACACTTAGTTACCTTGCTATCTTCTATGGCGACAGCGGCGACACTATTGTCCTGACCAGATCCCGCAAAGCACCCGCCGGTTCTTTATATCAGATCGGATGCCTCATTGGTAACGCCCGAGAACCGCCATCCGATAAATCAGTATTCCAGTGAAATTGACGCTGCCCGATTGAGCTTTCTGCTTCCGCGCGAATCGCACTACTCCTTCTCAGGTTTTTGGAGGTCGCAAATCAGCGAGTGCCTGATAGTCACCGAGCGCCATCCAGGTTAGCCTCACGAGAGTACAGCATCAATCATAGGCTCGGTATATTTAAAGCCAGCACACTTCAATTGGCGGTTGATAGCGATAAACGGAAGGTCTCTTGCCACGCGCAGACGAGGATGGCTATGCCATTTCAACCGACGATCATTATTCCCACCAAAGATCGACGCGAAATACTTTCTCACCTCCTGGACAGCATTAGACAACTAACTGCAATTGACCGGATCGTGCCGGAAATCATTGTTGCTAATAATAACTCACGGGACGATACGTATGAGTACCTCACGGGGATCGCGGGGTCCTTCCCAACGACAATCCGTTTTCTGCGGGCGCTACGGGGCGGAAAATCGGCAGCGATTAACGATGCCGTAAACCTATCGACGGGTAACGTCCTGGCATTTTTAGACGATGACGTCATCGTGGATAAGACGTGGCTAACGTCTGTTGAAACGTTTTTTAACACGAGTGGGTACGGCGTCGGACAAGGCACGGTTCGACTTCAATCTCCGGCCGGAGATGATCCCAAGGTTCAGAGACTAAACCAACGGTATCGAACGATTCCGATTATCGATCACGACTCGAGTCTGAAGGAAGTCCGATCCTTGAATGGGTCTAATTTTTTTGTGCGGCGCGGCACCTTCGATCGCATCGGGGGATTCGACGAACGCCTGGGTCCGGGTGCTTCGGGAACATCTGAAGACGTGGAATTCGCTTCCCGGTTGGCGCAATGGGGTATCGCCATTGGACTAGCGCCCAACGCCGTAGTGTACCATCACGTGGACCGGAACCGATTCACCGACGAATACTTTATAAAGAGACACTGGCAACAAGGCAAGAGTCGATTACTGATGAGCGATCGCAGTTATGTTCGAATAGGGTTTAATCTTGTACGCGCGAATGCGCAGTATGTCTATTACACGTTGATAGGCAAAGAGCGGAAGCGCTATCGCAGCAAGGGTCGCATCTACCATTACCTGGGAATGATCGATGCCAAGCGTAAAAAATTCCGCTCGCTCGACGGCGCCACGACGGTCCGGAGACCGCATCTCCGCGACTGTGAAAGTGAAAGATAAATACAGAATACGGGCGAAACGGAGTTTGCCATGGATAACATGCTTGTCGCGGTATTTGAAACTGAAAGACAGGCGTCGGCCGCTGCGCGCGCGATGAAAGAACTGAGCACTGAGGGCGTGGTACTGGTGTACGCTTCGGCGGTGATCCTAAAAGGCTTTAAAAGGATTGCCATCGTGACTTTCGCGCGCGATCAAAATTCTCCAGATCCGGCTCTCGCAACAGCCACTCGTAGTTTAATCGGCTTACTCGATCACTCGTGGCAATCCGCGGAGGAGGCCACAGCAGAATGCACCACTGACTTGATGCTAGAATTGGCGAACGTTGGTGTCGACGGCGGCTTTCTCGACGAAGTATCGCGCCATCTATTGCCCGGAACAGCAGCTATTGTGTCCGAGATCGACGAGGAACGGCTGACCCCCATTGATACTTTGCTAGAATCTCAGGGCGGAATTGTATTTCGTTGTGTGCGACGCGAAGTCGTGGATGCGCAGATAGCCAACGAGTTGGACGCTTTGCACCGCGAAATCCACACCATCGAGGGACAACTATTACACACGCGCGATCAATCGAAGGACCAACTGCAAGTAATGCTGAAGGTAAAAAAGGACAGGTTACAGGCGACACAAGACCGGGCCAGATATCGCGCCGCGTCAATCAAGCTTGAAGCCGAGGCGAAGATTGTTTCGCTGCAGGAGCGGGCTGCAAAGGCGGAGGGCGGGATCAAAGCTAGGCTGGATCGACTGGCCAACGAAGTCCGCGTTGATTATATCAATCGCGCTACAACGCTCAATTTATCGTGGAAAATTGGCGCCAACGTCCTCCAGATGTTTTTTCTTGTGTTTCTGCTCGGGTGACTGAGTCTCGTGCCGCGCGTTTCGGCGCACCTCAACGATCAGCGGCGGAAACGGTTCCGAATCCTTCAGGCTAAGGAAAAAAACGGACGCAAAATCAGGGAACACCCGATACCAGCGATTGTAGGAATCCTATAGATTCGCACACGTCGTCGGATTACGGACCCCGCATCAGCGCCTTCAGCGATGAAATCGCATGAGTGCAGATCGATGTGTTGTTCCGCTGGGGCGCCGAGTTTCGTCGACTCGATCCGTCGGTCGATCTCCGGCATCAGCGTTGATCAGATGTCGAAGCTTCAAATATGCCGAAGCGCAGCAGCTTTTGAGGCAGAATGGTTTTTATTCAGGACCAGTGGACGGGACAATGAATGAGCGCACACGTGAGGCGTTGCGGTCGTTCCAAGAATCAAGGCAACTGAATGTAACTGGAAAGATTGATAACGACACGGCTCAAGAACTTGGTCTGCCTCACCGCATGACTCAAAAGGGTAGCGCCCGGCTTAATAATTCAACATGAGTAAAGCCGCCGTTTAACTGCGGTGTTCTGAGTCTCGTTTTGCCGATTCGAACACATAAAGACAAATAGTTGTGACAAAGTGCTGCAGCCGTTTTGAATAGAAGGCTCCTGAGGACGCGACGCGCAGGTTCGCCAAGTATTATATGTGCTCACCATGGATACCCATTCGCGCCGTGCGTTGCAAAGCTAGCCAGATCTAATGGGTAACTACCTCTAGTAAAACCGCTCAGGGCTTCACAACGCTGAGGGCTACGCTTTCAGTGAATCTCAAAACGACCTGATCGCCTTTCTTGATTTGACTGAGATTCTTCACGCCAGGGTCGACCGTAAAGGTTCTCACGTTGCCGGCAGGACCCTTCAATACAATCAGGTGCTTCTGGGGATCGACCGATTCTACGCTGCCACTCAGCTCGATCGTCTGGACAATGACTCCGCCCGGTTTTTCACCCTTGGGTGCTAGCTGCACCGATCGTGCCTCTGCTGCGCTGGGTGGCTCGTCGGTTTTTCTTACGAACACGGCGCGCTCCTGCGTATACGTAAGATTCACTTTGTCCCCTATTTTGACCTGGTCCAGATTTCTCGCATTCTTCGCATCCACTGTGACCACTCGACCACCCGATCCTTCGACGGTGGCGGTTTTCTTTTCAAGATCAACGGCTTTAACCGTGCCGGTCAATTTGACCACGCCTACAGTAACTCGACTAGGCTTTGCGCTCTTGTCATCGCTGTCTTTCTGTTGCGCAATCGTCACGGATGTTAGCCCCACAAGCAGCATGACCGCGGTCAGTATCATCCCGAAGGTTTTCATATATTTCTCCTTAATTGTATTTGGATTTGTTGTCCCACGATCAATTTCATTGCGTTTTAGCGCAATTCCGAAACTCGCGCTTTGGCATCTGATTGTCGCGCGACGCTGGCAATCTTATCGCTTTCGCTTTGTATGAACATCGGGATTTACCCAATTTGGGCTTCTAAATACCTGAGTCCAGCCATAAGGGCTGAAGATGTACGAGCCCGAAGTCGTATAAACGGCCATTTTTATAACGTGTCAAATGCCACAACGACTTGAAACAACCTCAATACGCAGTCCTCATGCCGATGCGTTCTAAAGCAGAAGCGTCGCGGCAAGATTGTTCATCGTCTCTTTGGTAAAGATTCCAGCCACCGCCTCAGCCTCCTCTATAGCTGGTCCTCAATCGGCAGCATGCCGATGACGCTAACGATAAACCGATAAAAGAAGTTTGTGTCGGGGTCTGTGTCGTACACGACTTTTGAGTCTTTATACTCATTGGTCCACAGCAGATTATCGTTCTTGTCGAGGGTGACGTGAAAGGCGCTGCCGGGGGCGACCCCTTCATCCATCAACTCTGCCACCTGGCTGGCAATCTCTGGACTGTCGATCATCACGCCGATCTCGGTGTTGAGGGCCTGCGATCGACACGGACGCCGCGGTCCGCGGCGCGCAGCAGATGGTCGGCCAAAATCAGGCCGGTGGTGTCGCCATCCCAGATGTAGTACTGCCCGTCCAAGGTCTTTTCGGCTAAGTCGGCCATCGCCAGCCGAGCCATAAACGCCTGACCGCCTTGCCGAATAAGAGAGAAGCCGGATACTCCCGGATGTTTGTCGGCCGCTTCCTGAAACAGCGCACCGACGGTGGTGGTTTCCGGATTTGCGAAAGTATTTGACGGATTGCGAGGGTAATCCCAGTTGACTGTGGCGCTGCACGCGGTCAGAAGGAACGCCATTCCGAGGATCGGTAACATGCTGTTGTCCCACTGATATCTTGTCCTCATGTTTCACCTCTCCTGGTTAAGGGACGGCGCAAGAGATTGGCACCGCGATCGTCTATTGTCAGTCAGTCCCTTAGAATTTTATTATGAAATTCCGCTGTGAGATTGTTAATCAGGGTCGCCCTGATATTTATTAAGAATTTACTTAGGACATCTCTAAGAGATATGCATGCTGAGAGGTGTCGACCTTTCCTTAGACGTCGAATAAATGGCGCGCTGCATGACTGTTGAGAACGGTATCAGCCTTGCTGTTGCTTCGGGAAATCGCCCGGCACGGGAAGAGTCCTTGGCGGCCGGGCCCTTCATCATCCACGGCGGGTTCTTATTCGAAATCAATGAAGCTTCTTTGAGTTCAATCCCGAGAGCAAGCTGCAGGTATTTTACGATTTAGAGTCTCGCCGTATGAGTCGGTCAGAACCGAAATGTGGCTCCCGTGAGAATCGATGAGCGATCTCCAAAACCTCCTTCGATAACGATGTGGAAGTGCTTACCGAATTCGATCTGACCACCGACCAGAGTGTTCCATGGAGACGCTGCACGCTGGTTGATAATAAATTCAAGCTGTCGACCGGCAACTGAACCCACGACCTCTTCCTGGATCAGTTGATACATGCCGCCCACCCACATGCCGACGTTAATGGATTCCGTCACTTGACCGCGCAAACCGACTCTTGGGGCGGCCACCGTCGCCTGAGGCTTTGTGTGAGCGATCAAACTTTCATTTTTGAAGGACAGGAATGTCACCGTATGGTTGACGTCGCCTACGATGAAAGCGGTCAGATCGTGCCACTCCGTGATTTTATGGCCGAACCCGAGGGTCATGCCTCCACCGACAGTGGGACCGTTGAATTCGGCAAAGAGCCGGAGCTCCTCGTTTAAAAGTCCGAAAACCGGACCGGTAACGCTCACCCGTCCTCTTGTGTTTCCCCTGGTGTAGCCGAAGACGCCGTATAAGTTAAAAAACGGCAAAAGCCAGACATCGAATCTGCTCGAGACGTTCTGCTGCCACGAGACAATCGGCTGACCGACTTTTACGAACGTGGCCGACTCCGTCGGGCCCCTACCGATGCCCAACTTAAGGTCCCTGACATTGACCGGTTGTTTCGCGTCGTAGAAAGTGGCTCCTATTCCGAACGGGAGCGGAATCCCATAGCCTTTGGCCTCGGCCTCGGCGCCCCAAATCGGTAAATGCGACCAGTGCGGTTGTGGTCTTTCGGCGCTCGTCGGCGTGGCGCTTTGGGAGCCGCTCGGCTCGGCTGTTTCCGCGGCTGCTGTCATGTAACGGATTGGCCACCCGTCTTTTGTCGGCCCTTTCGACCACGGTGCTTCCTTGGGCGCAAGCTGGGTGTTACTTGGATTCACTCTTGGAATGGCAGTGACTGAATAGTCAAGCTGCCGCGGAGCAAGGCTCATCCTTTGGACGGCAGTTCGGTTGAATAGCAAAGCACAAAAGGCTTGGCATGGCTGAAGTTCCTGAGCACAATCCGTAGAATCGCACGCACTCGTGACTGCAAGACTGACCGACTCTGGATTGTTAGTGTCGCTCGAAGACGCCGTTCCAGAAAAAATTGTAAGCATCAACAGGCTGCTTCCAATACGAACGAGAGACGATTTCATTCCCATGTTGCCCTTTCTATGCGCCGAAAGCAGGATAATGCACACGCGATTTATCAAAATTCCTTGACGATAATCAACAAAAAAAATCGCAGGTGACGCCCGGTGCGGCAAAGGACTGAATTCTCGCTCGGCAGTTCGATTCTGTCCTCGCCATACTTCCCATCTTTTTTCAGCTGACGTCATCGATAACCGCATCGTAGACCATCCGCTGTCCATCCGTGAGATGGAGGCTTGTATTCGATTTTGATCGGATTCCCCTCGCCGCCAACAACCCGCGTGTCGACTTCCGCCGATTCTCCATCCGACCGGTCGTGGTCATAAACTATTTTTTCACCTCGGTAAGAACCGAGTGTGCTCATATACGAGTGTTCGACAAAGTCAGTGAACACCGATACAAATTCTTCTTCCTTGCCCTTCAGATCATTCCACCGAGTCCCGAGCGATCCTTGCCATTGCCGCAAAATCAAAGCGGACCAAAAGGATCTCCGCAGAGAATTCCTGTTTCTCCTCAATATCTTCCGGGCTTCGGATGGTCCGGAGAACTTCGATGACGCGATCCATGCTACCTTGAAGTTGTTCCTTCGCGGTCTCGGCCCAGCGTTTGGGGCAAACATCAGAAAGAGCACCGATACAATCAACGCGAAATTTAAGTATCTGTGCTCAGGCGACATCATTAATTCTCTTTTATGGCAGCTAGTGATGACAAACTCGCTGATACGCGCTATTCATTATTTCACCATTCCAATTTTCCAATTGATTTCTTCCGGCGACACTTGCCCGTTGTCATGGAATTAAAGTTCGTTGAACAATGATTGAGCTTCTATCAAGAACTCTCCAAGTCTATCTATTGGACTTTGGTCCAATGACCATTCGGCTCATAGGGCCGAAATGCTTTCTAGTAGGTGCGGCAAGCCACTCCGTGGTGGATAATTCGACAGTTCGATATGAATAAGGGTGACCTACTGATCGCCAGTAAATGGGTTGGTTTGCTGTCCGCGGTTTTCCTTCTAACGGCAGCGGGGGCCGATCGCGTCGTCGTGATTGAGGACTGGTTGACCCAGGCGGTGAGCCGAAAAGGAATTCCTTCGGGCTGGAAGGGCGAAGCCTTTGGACAGCGTGCCGAGTACGATTTCACGATCGAGCAAGGCGACGGCAGGCGGGTTATCCACCTCGAGAGTCGAGACGAGCATTCGACCATCGCAAGAGACATCACAGGCAAAGTAAACTTGAAAGAAACCCCCATTCTGGAATGGACCTGGAAGGCGACCATTCTCCCGACGGGCGGCGACCTGCGGCGGAAAGAAACCACGGATATGGCAGCCCAACTCTACGTCGTATGGCCGCGGGTTCCCGCACTCCTTCGCTCGCGGATTATTGGATATGTCTGGGACGCGACGACTCCGGTCACAACGATTGTGCAGAGCCAGAAGACCGGGACGGTCAGGTTTGTGGTGATGCGTTCCGGCTCGCGAGATCTCGGTAAGTGGCTTACGGAACGTCGCAACGTCGTCGAAGATTATGCGAAGATCTATGGCGAATTCCCCGATAATCCCGGTGCCATTACGATTTCGATCGACTCGAATGACACCCACTCGACGGCCGAATCCTTTATTGGGCCGATCGTCTTTCGCGCACAGTGAGAAGCGCTTTCATCGCATTGTCGATATAGCCGGAGATTTTATAGTTTGCCCCGATTCGTTCTGTCAGACGTGACCGCATTCGAATTATTGCCGATTTTTCTTCTGGCAAAATAATGGCAAAGTCGGAAAATGTTTTTTTCAGTGGTTATGTGTGCTACGAGAATCAGCAATCCTCGTGGCTGGCGGGATTGGATTGCGCTGGCTGCTGGATGTGCGTTGAGCAAGCAAAAGGGGTGAGGCAAATGATTGTCCTTCAGATGGCCGATCAAATCGATCTCTCACCTAGAATTCTTCGCTCCGCTGCATGGACTACATCTCTGGATAATGGTCTCCGATTCTCGTCGGCTAGCAATTCATCGGGGAGCGTCGTGAACTTCGCCGCCGCATCTTTGAGCGCGCGATGCTCGACGGCACGCGAAAGCATCTCGTTCTTGGTCGGCCCCTGCTTTTGTCCGAGGAAGGGTTTAATAATGAGGTAGACGACATCGCGAAGCGGCATGTGACGCATGAAGCGCCGCAGCAATCGAAGCGTCTGCATCGGATAGTGGGTTAATTTGTGGCGGAATATTTTGCGGAATCCGGCGCTACGTTCGGCGTTGATTACCGGACCCGGCAGGCAGGTCGGATCGATCTCCGAGCATTTAAAGTACTTGAACCAGTCCTTCGCATCGTCGACCAAGCCGCGTCCCACGTACTCCTTCCACAGCGGCGTACCGCGGTAAACGCACAGCCGGTTAAATCCGAACGTGTCCAACCGGAGTTTGGCCGCAAAGTCGAACGTCGCGCGTATATCTTCGACGGTTTCGTCTGGATTGCCGACGACAAAAAAACCATGAACGATCTCGATTCCGGCTTGCTTGGCCCTGTTGACCGCTACCTCGACCTGCTCCAGCGTTTGATCTTTCCTTAATCGATCGAGTACTTTCTGGCTGCCGCTCTCGATCCCGAACATCAGCGTGCGACAATGGGCTTTCGCCATGGCTGGAAAAAGGTGCTGCGCGGTGGAATCCACGCGACCCTCGCAGCCCCATTGGATGTTGATTCCGTTGTCGTTGATGCCCTTGCAGATCGCCTCGATACGCTTCGGTTGGAGGAGAAAATGATCGTCGACAAAATAGACCGCGCCATAATCCAGCGACTGCAAGTGCTTGAACTCGTCGACAACGTGCTGGGGGCTGCGTGAGCGCCACTTGCCTTCATTGAAGATCGGGATATCGCAAAAAACGCACGGCCACGGACATCCACGCGAAGTCTGCATCGTGGTGAAGCGCTCCATCGACAGCACCGCAGGCACATCGAGGGGCATCGACTCGACAAAATCCAAAGGTAGGCTCTCTCGGTCCGGAAACGGCCATTGATCAAGGTCGCGATCCAGCGCACGATTCGGGTTGTGAACGGCGCGGCCATCTTTTTCCCAAGTGAGACCCGCGACGTCGTCAGGATCATCCAATCTTTCGAGCAAATCGAGGATCAGCTGTTCGCCGTCGCCGCGGCAGACGAAATTCACCTCTGGACACTGCTGCTTGACGAGTTCGGCGTTCAACGTGGCAAACACGCCGCCAAAGGCCAAGCGGATACGGGAATCGGCGGCGCGAATTTGACGGGCGAGGATCTTGGCGTACGGGTAACTCGTCGTGCTCAAAAAACTCAACCCGACCAGGTCGGGTTGTTGTCTGCGAATCTCGTCAACAATGACCTCATTCGGTGTCTCCGGATTGGCCTGATCAAACATCACGCACTCGTGCCCGGCGCGTTTGACCACCGCGGAAAGCGACATAATCCCGATCGGCGGGAAACCCATCACGCGTATATTGCCGTTCTTTGCGCGGGTCGCCGCCGGTAGAGCATAGAACTGGGGGTCGCGTATATGGATAAGAAAAATCCGCATAATGTCACCGCTGTCATGCTGATCTTTATCGCGATAGCTAAAACACAGTCATAGGACCATAACTCTATTTGCAGTCAAAAAAAAGGATGCCGCTTGCTGAGCATGCGGGCGCCCCAATAAGTCAAACGCGCACGCGCGGTCTGCGTTCTCCCGAAGCCTCGCCAGCCATGTCCGTCGGACGTGAACGCGGCGGCCGTGTTCGACTCCAGCAAACATGAGCCTTGATCGCCTCGCCTTCGGCGCGTTGATCGCGGCTACATGTCCGCTGGTCGGTGGTTTACACCCTGCTCAGTCGTATCCCCAAACTTTGAGGGTGGCCGTCGGTTTATTATCGAGGATCTTGTACTGGACCGCGACCGACGTGAGGGTCGCCTCGCGTCCTGGAGCGTCCTTCTCAGCCGTTGATCCTCCCGACTTCACGACTCCGACATTCGTGATGGTGTCGTCCTTACGACCCTTCCAGCGGAGGACGACCTTCGTGAGCTCCACGTCAGCGCCCTCGACCGTGACCTTCGTCTTCTTGATGTCTTCCTTCCAAAACTTCCCCGCTTCAGCCTTGATCTCCGCGTTTGGATCCGTGGACTTGACCGGCTTCTCGCCCATCACGAACCACTGGTCAGCGCTGGCGGTGCCAAGGGCGACCAGCAAGGCGGCCGATGCGAGGCCAACGCCCCTCCCTAGGTATCTTACCTTCATCGTTCTCCTGTCCTTTTCTGATCCCCATTCGCCGGAGATCGTTGCGCCTACCGCTTGATGCGAGTTGCACAGCGGTGGAAGTATCCGTTAATTTAAACAACCTTTTTCTCCTATCTATCTCTAACAGACTCACCTTTGCCGACTATCAGGGTTTTACTGATTTCTTTATACGATTTCCCTTATTCTCGGCGAATCGGCAATGCCAAGAGTTGAAAGAGAAATTCGACCGTAAAGAGGCGACAGAAGAATCTCGGTCGATTGTCGGGTTTTGCGCGCTGTTTGGTAAAGTTATCAAAGCCTGTACGTGAGAAGCTCGGTTTCAAGGAAATTCAAAAAAAATTGAGATTGGCGATCCTGTCCGCCCTTCAGAATATACTTGCCGCGCTAGATCGAGGCCCTCAACTAACGCCACGTCCGCCTCGTCCCTTCGCCAGCGCCAGCGATTGGCCGGTGGCGACGAAATCGTTTTTGACCGTGTTTTGGGCGTTCGGCGCATTAGAAAATCGTTCAAGAGTTTGATTGACGGTGACGTTTTGAAGCTAGCTCGCGGAGAATCATTCGGATGAACTCAATTTTCTCTTTTGCGGCCGCAACTACTTCTTTCGCCCGTTCCGAATTGGTTTCCAGGCGTTGGCGAGTGCGCACGACTCTTGTCGTAGCATTCGACTGTGTTCCAAGAGTTCTGCAATTCGGCGTGACATGCGAGTCGACAACCTGGGCCACGGCAAAATATTTTGAAAAATTGTAGGGTAGTAAATTCCAGCGATTCAAGCGGTAGGCGTGATTTTGAGCGAAAGAGTTTTTGGACGGGCGTCCGCCGGTCGTTGCCATTATTATTTACTGTGCCTGTTTTGTGCTAGTTGTATCGAAAAACACGAGCATTCATGCACAGAGAAGAGGGGAGAGAGCCGCGGATTTTCTGTTGGCTTTTGCTGTTGGTTGTCGGTCTCGCTAATCTTCACGAGACTCGAAATCAAGTTCACGAGGAACCGTGACGGAGGTTCGAATGCTGCCATGAGAAACATGATGATTGCTCCACCTTTAAACCCGCCAATAACCGTTCGGATTTTCGCCCAAGTATCGAAGATGTAGGCCAACAGAAAAGCCACAACCAGATTTGAAAAAATGAGCGGAACAAAATCTGGCGTCGGTTCCTTATTCAAGCCCGCGTACTAAACCAGGTGTTCGTTCAAGTACGACACGAGCAACACCCCATAAATTAGATATCCAAGAATAATATCGTTACGGCTCCTGCGGCGGTCGCCAACAAAACTCTAGCATTCATCGTTTGTCCTTGCGTAAGAAGTCATTGGGTTAACATGGACTACCGGCTAATCCTGTCCAGCCGATGTCGGAGTGTAGTGTCCCGACGCCTAACGTACCGCCGTTAAGCGCGCCCGTCTGCTTCAACGGCTTGTTAGACAGACCCAGTCTCGCACGCCGCTCCGACCAAAAGAGTCTCGCCTCTCGCACGTCCCCGGATCTGCGCCTAGCCGGAGGGCGAAAACGACGAGCGGCAGCTCCGTTGCGGGCTAAAAAAGGGACATCAGGCTGGATTTTTGGACCTCGGGAATCTAAAGCAACCTGTCCCCATTTGTTCTTCTCAAATTGAGTTGCGATCTACGAGAAGACACGGCTCGCTATTTGGTTGCTCTATCGTCTCACGTCATGCGTGGGCCTTCACTTCGCCCTGGGTGATGACCTCAGGCTTACCCAGCAACCCGGCCAAATGTTGCTGGACAAAGGCCGCTGCGAGGCGGACCGACTCCTCCGTCCCAGCTTTATCTTCAAAGACACCCATTGAGGCCCCCACACCATTCCCCGTATCCAGCCAATGATATGTCACAAAGCCGGGCGTTTTACGGAGGAGCGGGATGAAGCCCTCTCTAATGCGGCGACTTATCTCTTCACTCGATTTCGGATCGAACTGATATCGACGTATCACTGCGTACATGGTTGACCTCCTATGACGAAACAAGCTGTTAGTGATTTGACCGACCCTTTATAAGTAACAGCATTATTCCAAAAGCCCTTTCCCATCATGAACATTTCTATTGCCAACTCGGTACCAACTGTGGCGAGGGCAAGTCCACTGCGCGGCATGGCGGCCTATCTCGCGACTGGCCGCAGCCTATTTCGTCCGCTAGACCAGAGTCAAACTCCTCAACCCATTGGCGATTGGACTGGGACGCCAGAGTCCAATAGCATAAGTTGACGCTCCGGTGGTCACTGCGATATATCGCCCACCATGGCCAAGTACATTTCACGCAAATGCCCTAAGTGCCGTGATTACTTCGGCGTCGTCATAAGCCAACCTTCACCCCAAAGCCGACAGCTTGCCCTATTGGCCTATTGTGCCGTCTGCGGTTTCCAACTGAGAGGATGGCGGTTGATCTTGGGCGGCAAGTGACCATCAGAAACTCAAATCGCCAGGATGCGCAAGGCGTTAAGCTGATGGTTCGTTATTTAACGCGCACCTGCCCACGGTGTAACGGCCACGTAGGAATCATCCTGCGAGAACCTGCACGCAACACCCGCTCGCAAGCCGTCAACGGCCAATGCCTGCGTTGTAATTACCGGCTCGCATGGATTGTGATCCGGGGTAACCGCACGTTCCGCACTCGTCTTGATCCTGCTCGCCTACACGTTCGAATGCCTTGACAATTGGCCGCGGCAACAACGCTAGCGAGAGAGAGCTAGAATTCGTTTGCTATAGACGCCAGATTCTTTGCGGATCGAGACCATTTTATCAAAACATTCGTAAGATCCGTGCGGCAGAGACGACCCGGTCAGCCAACACACTTTGGCCCTTCGAAAATTTTACGCGCTATTCGTTGACAATCGGCCGCACCCAAGTTACAAAAACTCATACCTTTTAATTCGATCCTGCGAGATCGGAAAAGGCGACATGAGCAAAATTTACTTACATAATTCGCGCGCGCAAAGACTCTCTCGGTAACGCCGACGGAGTCTTTTTTTATGGCCCAAGAGCGAAAAATTGTCTTGCAGGGCGACGATCTCGTCCGGGTCATCACGCGGATGGCGCATGAGATTGTCGAGAAGGCGTCAACACCTCGTGAATTGGTGCTCATCGGGATTCGCTCACGCGGGGTGCATTTGGCGCGCCGGCTGGCGCGCAAGCTTGAGGAAATGAATCACCTGGCGCCGCCGGTCGGCGTTATCGATGTCACGCCCTATCGTGATGACCGAAGCCAGCGATCGGAATTGCCGGCTGTCGGCGCTTTCGAAGTCCAAGTCGCGGTCGACGACAAAGTCGTAGTCCTGATCGACGACGTGATCTTTCGCGGCCGGACCATTCGCGCGGCGATGGAGGCGGTGGAGCGGCTTGGCCGGCCCAAACGAATTCTTGTCGCGGTCTTGATCGATCGCGGCGCCCGGGAGCTGCCGATCCGTGCCGACGTTGTCGGTAAAAATATCGATGCCCAGGATGGCCAACGGGTCAACGTATTGTTGGCAGAGTCGGATGGCGTCGACCAAGTGATCGTCGCCGATTGGCAAGGCCGAAATGCGAACTGAAATGCGCAGCTTAATTTCCATAGCCGACCTGACCAACGACGAGATCGAAGAGATTTTTTCTTTGGCCGATACGGCCCAGCGATTACGGTCTGAGTGTCCGGCAAACGGCCAGATCATGGCGACGCTCTTCTACGAGCCGAGCACGCGTACCCGGTTGTCGTTCGAGTCGGCCATGCAGCGTTTGGGTGGCTCGGTGATCAGCTGCTCGGACATGAAGTCGTCTTCCGTGGCGAAAGGAGAAACCCTGGCGGATACCGCCAAGGTGGTTTCGGCCTACGCCGACGTTCTCGTGGTGCGCCACAATTGGGACGGCGCGGTGCAAGCGATGGCCGAGCACGCCGACGTGCCGGTCATCAATGCCGGCGATGGCGGTCATGAGCATCCGACCCAGACGCTGTGCGATCTCTACACGCTACGCCAAGAAAAGGGCGCGCTCAAAGGTTTGACAGTGGTCGTGTGCGGCGATCTCAAAAACGGCCGGACGATTCATTCTCTGGTATTCGCGCTGGCGCGCTTTGGCGCCAACGTGGTCACCTTGGCGGCCAACGGCATGGAGCTGCCGCAATATGTGCTTGAACGCTTGGAGCGGGAATATGATTACGCTCTGGCGCCGATGGCGTCCGATGACTTGAGTGCCGTGATGACGGAAACTGACGCCTTATATTTAACCCCCAAGCAGCCGCATCAGTTGGCGCTCTTCACCCAAGTCGATGAGGTGATTCAAGCACGATTGAATTCGTTGGCGACCGGTCTGCGCTACGACGCCTTTTACATGACGCGTAAGCAAAAAGAGCGCATGAAGGACGGCGCGGCCGACGCCAGTTACCCGACCATCGGTCCGGAGTTTTTGCGCGAGCAGCGTTTTCAAGACACCGTGGTCATGCATCCGCTGCCGCGAGTCGACGAGCTATCGCCGGAACTGGACAGAGACTGGCGCGGAATTTATTTCAAACAGGCGGCTTACGGCGTGCCGGTGCGCATGGCGCTACTAAAGTTTCTCTTTGACCGGCGTGAGGCTAAAGCCGCCGCGCCAATTAACAAAGCGCCCGCCTACAAAAGTCCGGAGAAGCTCGGACCGCAGTGTCACAATCCCAACTGCGTGACTCTGAAAGAGCCGGTGTCGACCGATAAGCGTTTCGAATTGTTCACCGTGGGCGAGAACGGCACGCTGATCCTTGGCTGCGCTTATTGCGATCATCGCTTCAAGGTGCAGTTTGTCGGTGACGTGAAGAGCAAACGCTATTGCTCCTATGATCATTCGCTCGCCGGCCAGATTGACGGCTGGCTGGAGAAGAAACAACTGGCGATCTTCAATTCGATCAAGGAAGCCGAAGAGCTTGGCTACGAGCCGATAAAAAGCGGGCCGCAGCGGGCGCTCATGAATGACGTGGAAATCGCCTCGGCGTTGGCGGAGATGAGCCGGCAAATTTTGCGCGACTGCCGCGATCCGGATCGCTTGCTGATTCTCGGCGTGCGCAGCGTCGGCTCGCAGTTGGCGCAGCGCATCGCCGCGGAAATCGAAACCCAGCGCAAGCGTAAAATCGAATTGGGCGAGATCGAAATTTACGGCTCGGGCGACGAGATCAAGCGTCTGGCGCCAGCCGATCCAGACGCCGCGCCGCTCAGCCTCAAAGACCGCGAAGTGATTCTAGTCGACGACGTCGTCCACACCGGCCGCACGGTCAAGAGTGCGCTGAGCATTATTTTTCGTTCGGGCCGGCCGCAGTCGGTGCGGTTGGCGGTGTTGATCGATCGCGGCCATCGCGAAGTCCCCGTGAAACCGAACTATGTCGGCAAGAATATTCCCAGCTCCGAGAAAGATCGCGTACGGGTGAAGCTGCGCGGCTTGGAACAGGAAGAAAAAGATCAAGTGGTGATCTTCTCGGTCATCGGCCCGGCGGACGCCGTGAAGTCGCCGAGTGCCGGTGGGGAAAAAAAGGCGGCGCGGTCATAATAATGAAAGCGATTTTAGCACTGGCGGACGGCAAATATTTCGAAGGTCTCGCTTTCGGCGCGGAGGGCGAAGCGATCGGCGAGGTGGTTTTCAACACTAGCATGACCGGCTACCAAGAAATCCTCACCGATCCGTCTTACGAAGGGCAATTGGTGGCGATGACTTATCCGCAGATCGGCAATGTTGGGGTTAATTTAGAAGATGTCGAATCGCGCAAACCCTTCGTGCGCGGCTTCATCGTCAAAGACTACACGGCGCAGCCGAGCAACTGGCGCGCGCGCGAGCCGCTGCATGAATACATGCAAACGAACGGCATCGTCGGCATTCAGGGCATCGACACACGATCGCTGGTGCGCCATCTGCGCGATCACGGCGCCCAGGATGGAATTATCTCAACGGTCAATTCGAATCCGGCGGAGCTTGTCGCCAAAGCCAAGGCGTCGCCGGGATTGATTGGAGTCGATCTGGTCAAGAACGTGACCTGCGACGAGGCCTACGACTGGAACCAAGGGATGTGGGGACTGAGCGGCGGTTACAAGCAGCGCGATGGCGGCAAAATCGCTAAGCGGCGCGGCAAAGCGAGCTTCGCTGCGCCGAATTATTTTGTCGTCGCCTACGATTTTGGCATCAAGTACAACATCCTGCGCAATCTCGCCGAGTCCGGCTGCCAGGTTAAAGTCGTTCCGGCGACGATGCCGGCTGAAGAAGTTCTGGCGCTCAATCCCGATGGAATTTTTCTCTCCAATGGGCCAGGCGATCCCGATGCGGTGCCCTACGCCAAAGATAACGTGCAAAAGCTCATCGGCACAAAGCCGATCTTCGGCATTTGCCTCGGGCATCAAATCATGGGTTTGGCGCTTGGCGGCAAAACTTTCAAACTCAAGTTTGGCCATCACGGCGGCAATCAGCCGGTCATGGACCTGACCACACGCAAGGTCGAAATCACCGCGCAAAATCATGGCTTCGCCGTGGACGCCGATTCCCTTGGCGGCGCGGTGCAAGTGACCCACTTGAATCTCAACGACAACACGGTGGAGGGTTTGGCGCATCGCGAACTACCCTTATTTTCCATCCAGTATCACCCGGAATCGTCGCCCGGACCCCATGACGCCGATTATTTGTTCAAACGCTTCACCGACATGATGGCAAAACATCGAGGCTAGTCGTAACTCATGCCCAAACGCACCGACATCAAGTCCGTTCTGCTCATCGGCGCCGGACCGATCATCATCGGCCAGGCTTGCGAGTTCGACTACTCCGGCACCCAGGCGCTCAAGGCGCTCAAGGAAGAGGGCTATCGAGTCATTCTCGTCAACTCCAATCCGGCGACGATCATGACCGATCCGGGTTTCGCCGACCGGACTTACATCGAACCGATCACCACCGACATCGTCGAAAAAATTATCGCCAAGGAACGGCCGGATGTTATCCTGCCAACCCTCGGCGGCCAGACCGCGCTCAATCTCGCCATCGATCTCGCCGAGAAAGGCATCTTGGAAAAATACGGTGTAGAAATGATCGGCGCCAAGCTGGAGTCGATCAAGAAGGCGGAAGATCGCGATCTGTTTAAAGAAGCGATGCGCAGCATCGGCCTCGACCTGCCGCGCAGCGGTTATGCCCGGAGCATGAAGGATGCCACGCGGATTCAAAAGCGGCTCGACTTCCCGGTGATTATCCGGGCGTCGCGTACTTTGGGCGGCAGCGGCGGGAACTTCGCTTACAACGCCGGGGAGTTCAAGGAAGTCGTGCAAGCCGGTTTGGCAATCTCGCCGGTGCATGAAGTCTTGATCGAGGAGTCGGTGATCGGCTGGAAGGAATTCGAGCTCGAAGTGATGCGCGACCACAAGGACAATGTGGTGATCATTTGTTCCATCGAGAACTTCGATCCGATGGGCATCCATACCGGCGACTCGATCACCGTGGCGCCGGCACAAACGCTGACCGATAAAGAATATCAGATCATGCGCGACGCCTCGCTCCGGGTCATCCGCGAGATCGGCGTCGACACCGGCGGCTCGAATATCCAATTCGCGGTCAATCCCAAAGACGGCCGCATGGTGGTGATCGAGATGAACCCGCGGGTGTCGCGCAGTTCGGCGCTGGCGAGCAAAGCGACGGGATTTCCGATTGCGAAGATTGCGGCCAAACTGGCGGTCGGCTACACCCTCGATGAAATTCGTAACGACATCACACGCGAGACGCCGGCGAGCTTCGAGCCGACTATCGATTACGTCGTCACGAAGATCCCGCGCTTCACTTTTGAAAAGTTTCCCCAAGCTCAAGACTTGCTCACGCCGCAGATGAAATCGGTGGGCGAGGCGATGGCCATCGGCCGGACGTTTAAAGAATCTTTACAGAAGGCGATGCGCTCGCTGGAGATTGGCTCTTATGGTTTCGAGCCCAAGGTCGACTTGTCGGATGGCAAAAAACAAGAGTCGCTCGCCATCGTGCGCGAAAAGCTGCGCCAGCCTAACTCGATGCGGCTGTGGTTTGTCGGCGACGCGTACCGGCTCGGTATGACGACTGATGAGATTTTTCAGTTATCGGGTTACGATCCTTGGTTTTTGGAAAAGATTCGCGAGCTGATTGTCACTGATGGGGAAATTGCCAATTGCGCCGGCAAGGATTTAGATGCGGCCACTCTGCGGAGATGGAAACAGATGGGTTTTGCCGACGCGCGCATCGCCAAGCTAACAGGCTCGACCGAAGGTGAGATTCGACAACTGCGCAAACAGCAGGGCGTTGAAGCGGTTTTCAATTCAGTCGACACCTGCGGCGCGGAGTTTCAAGCGTTCACGCCGTATCTCTATTCGACCTACGAAGGCGAAGACGAGTCCAAGCGAACTGAGCGCAAGAAAATCATGATTCTCGGCGGCGGGCCGAATCGCATCGGCCAGGGCATCGAGTTCGACTACTGCTGCGTGCACGCCGCCTTTGCGCTCCGCGAAGAAGGTTACGAAACTATCATGGTCAACTGTAATCCGGAGACGGTCAGCACCGACTATGATACGTCGGATAAGCTTTACTTCGAACCCTTGACGATGGAAGAGGTGATGAACATCGTCGACCGTGAGAAGCCTGACGGCGTAATCGTCCAGTTCGGCGGTCAGACGCCGCTCAAGCTCGCTTTGGCGCTGGAGCGCGCCGGCGTGCCGATTATCGGCACGTCGCCCGATAGCATCGATTTGGCGGAAGACCGCGAGCGCTTCTCCCAGTTGATCAATCAGCTCGGCATCAAGCAGCCCGATAACGGCATTGCCCGCGGCTTCGACGAGGCGTTCAAGATTGCCGAAGGACTCGGCTATCCGGTGTTGGTCCGGCCTTCCTATGTTCTCGGTGGGCGGGCGATGCAGATCGTTTACGATGGCGAGGCACTGAAGGATTACATGACCCATGCGGTATCGGCGTCGCCGGAGCATCCGGTGCTGATCGATAAATTTCTCGACGATGCCATCGAGATAGACGTGGACGCCCTCGGCGACGGCGATCAGTGCGTCATCGGCGGCATCATGGAACATATCGAGCGGGCCGGCGTCCATTCGGGCGACAGCGCGTGCAGCTTGCCGCCGAAATCCATCGGTCAAGACGTCCAGGAGGAGATTCGCCGCCATACCATCGCGCTGGCCAAAGCGCTCAACGTGCGCGGTTTGATGAACGTGCAGTTTGCCGTGCAGGGAAAGAATGTCTTCGTCCTCGAAGTCAATCCGCGCGCTTCCCGCACCGTGCCCTTCGTCAGCAAAGCGATCGGCGTACCCTTGGCCAAGCTGGCGGCGCGCATCATGGTCGGCAAGAAACTCGGCGAGATCGGCCTGACGCGGGAAGTCGTGCCAAAACATATTTCCGTCAAAGAAGCGGTTTTCCCCTTCAATAAGTTTCCCGGCGTTGACACCCTACTCGGTCCGGAGATGAAATCCACCGGCGAAGTGATGGGCATCGACGACTCCTTCGGCATCGCTTTCGCCAAAGCTCAGTTGGGCGGCGGCGTGCGTCTGCCCAAATCGGGCAAAGCTTTTATCAGCGTGCGCGACGAAGACAAGGCGAGCGTCATGCCGATTGCGGCGAAACTATTCAAGGTGGGCTTCGAGATCGTCGCCACACGCGGTACGGCGGCTTACTTCGAAGCCGGCGGCGTGACGACGGAAGTCGTCAAGAAAGTTCAAGAAGGCAGCCCCAATATTAGCGATCAGATCAAGAAGGGCGAGATCGCGCTGGTGATCAACACCCCCACCGATGCGCACTCCCAAGCCGATTCTTATTACATTCGGCGCTGCGCGCTGGATTATCAGGTGCCGTATTTTACTACTATCGCCGGCGCCGATGCCGCCGCGGAAGGAATCGAATTTTTGAGCCAACGGGAGTTCGACGTCAAAGCGTTACAGGACTACGGCGCGGCGGGTTCGTGATCGTCGCTCGTATTCGCAGGAATAAGAGATTCGCTTTTAAGACAGTCGTGATCCTCGACGGTGAGTGATTCCATGACTACCGTCACAGCCAATCCGCCTGACAATCCCGCCGAGCCGATTCCTCCTGTCACCATGCGCGAACGTCTGCGCGCCTTGGCGACACCGGTTCAGGATTTGAAAGGGGTCGGACCCAAGCGCGCCGAGTTGCTCGAAGCGAGCGGCTTGAGCACGGTCGAAGATATTCTCTATCACTTGCCGTTTCGTTACGAGGATCGGCGCCTACTCAAGAAAATTGCCGCCGCGGAGTTGGGTCAGGAGGAGAGTTTTGTCGGCGAGTTGGTGATGTTGCAAAGCCGATTCATTCCGCGCCGGCGCATGCAGTTGATGACCGCGACCGTGCGCGACGACACCGCGGCGCTTGATCTAGTTTGGTATCGCGCGCCAAGTTTTTTGGTCAGTGGCTTGGCAAAAGGCCAGACGCTGCTCGTCCACGGCAAAGTCGAGCACGGCCAGCAGATGAGAATGCGCATCGTTCACCCCGACTTTGAGGTGATCGACGCCGGCGACGATGCGAGCCTGCGCCGGGTGCTGCCGGTTTATTTGCGGCCGGGCGGGTTACCCTTATCGTTCATTCGTAAATTGGCCGGGCAGGCGCTCGCACAGTTTGGCGGCTGCGTACCTAATCGGCTGCCGCCAGCGATTGCCAAACGCCAAGGTTTGTTATCCGTATCCACCGCCTTGGCGCAGCTGCACCAACCGCCGCTCGACGTCGATTTGGACGCCCTGAACGAAGCGGCGTCGCCGGCACATCGCACGATTGTGTTCGAAGAGTTGTTCTTTCTGCAATTGGGCCTGGGCTTGCGCAAACACTGGCGGCGGCGCAGCTCGGGTCCCAGAATGTCGGGACGCAACGACAAGCTGTCCATGCGTATGCACCAGCTACTGCCGTTCAAGCTCACCGGCGCGCAAGCGCGGGTGCTGGGGGAAATCCAAAACGACCTCGCGGCTGATCATCCCATGCACCGCCTGGTGCAAGGCGATGTCGGTTCCGGCAAAACCATGGTGGCCTGGCTGGCTTCCCTGCAAGTGATCGAACAGGGTCACCAGGCGGTCTGGATGGCGCCGACAGAAATGCTCGCCGAACAGCATTTTCGCAATTTGCTGACGTTCGCGCACGCGCTTGGCGTTTCAGCTGCGCTGCTCACGGCGTCGACGCCGGCGCGCGAACGCAAAGTTTTGCTCCCGCGCATCGCCAACGGCGAGATCCAATTCATCGTCGGCACCCATGCTTTGATTCAAGACGAGGTGCGCATGCCGCTCATGGGCTTGGGCGTCATCGACGAGCAGCATCGCTTCGGCGTCATGCAGCGCTTGTCGCTGCAGCAGTTGGTCGGTGCCGCCGCCGGCAAGCGCGAGCCGCATATATTGCTCATGAGCGCGACGCCGATCCCGCGCAGTCTCGCCATGGTGCTCTACGGCGACATGGAAGTCTCCTACGTCGATGAAATGCCGCCGGGGCGGACGCCGATTCGGACAAAAGTTTTTGCCGAGCGGGAACGCAAGCAGCTTTATTCGCTGGTGCTCGAAGAGCTCAAGCGCGGCCATCAGGCTTTCGTCGTCTTGCCCCTAGTTGAAGCGTCCGAGCAGCTCCAAGAAGTGCGCGACGCCACGCAGATGGCCGAGAAGATGCGCCAGACGATGTTCAAGGATTTCGGCGTCGGTTTGGCCCATGGCCGGATGAAGACGGATGAGCGCGACGCCGTCATGCGCGAGTTCCGAGACGGCAAGCTAGCCATTCTCGTCGCCACCACCGTCATCGAAGTCGGCATCGACATTTCGAACGCAACGGTGATCGTCGTCGAGCACGCCGAGCGTTTCGGCCTATCGCAACTCCATCAGCTGCGTGGGCGGGTCGGGCGCGGCAGCGCAGCGGGATTGTGCTTTCTCGTCAATCACGGCGCCGGCGGCACGGTCGCAGGTGAACGCTTGCGCGTAATGGAAAAGGAATCCGATGGCTTCAAAATCGCCGAAGCCGACCTCCAACTGCGCGGCCCTGGCGAATTTCTCGGCACCCGGCAATCAGGATTAGTAGACTTTCGTTTGGCCAATCTCATCCGCGACGCGCGTTTGCTAATCGAAGCGCGCCAAGAAGCTCTGGCGTGGCTGGATAAAGATCCGCAGTTGAAAAGCAAAGAGTCGGCCGGCATGCGCGAGTTGCTTAGGCATCGATGGGGTAAGCGTTTGCAGTTGGGAACGGTGGGATAACCACAGCGATGCCGCACGGTTTTCCGGGTTTGGACCTAGCAAGTATTGTCTGTTTGCACGGACTCAAGTGATGCCTTATAAATAGAAAAACATTTTCCCAATTCCAGAAAGGATAAGGTAGCGAGCGTGGAATTTCAGCGGATAAAGCGGCTGCCGCCCTATGTCTTCAGCATCATCGATGGCATGAAGATGGAAGCGCGGCATAGGGGCGAAGACATCGTTGACTTCGGCATGGGCAATCCCGATTTGCCCACGCCGCCACATGTGGTGGCAAAGTTGATCGAGGCCGCATCCAAGCCCGCTAATCACCGCTACTCGGTTTCCCGCGGTATTTATAAGCTGCGTTGCGCCATCGCCGGTTGGTACAAGCGGCGTTATGATATCGACATCGATCCGGACAGCGAGGCGATCGTCACCATCGGTGCCAAAGAGGGGTTATCCCATCTCGCCTGGGCGACCATCGATCCCGGCGATGTGATTCTTTGCCCGAGCCCGACTTATCCGATCCATCAATATGCGGTGGTCCTCGCCGGCGGCGATTTGCGCTGCATTCCGCTTACGACCAGTGAAGAGTTCTTCGGCCGTCTCGAAGAAGCGATTCGACAGACTTGGCCCAAGCCGAAAATGTTGATCATCAGCTTTCCACACAATCCAACCACCCAAGTCGTCGAGCTCGATTTTTTCGAGCGCGTCGTCAAAGTCGCCAAGGAACATGAATTCATCGTCGTGCATGATCTCGCTTATGCCGATCTGACCTTTGACGGTTATCAGGCGCCGAGTTTCCTGCAGGCTGCCGGCGCCAAGGATGTCGGCGTCGAATTTTTCTCGCTGTCCAAGAGTTACAACATGCCGGGCTGGCGCGTCGGTTTTTGCGTCGGCAACAAGGAGATTGTCCACGCCTTGGCGCGCATCAAGAGCTATCTCGACTATGGTATTTTTCAGCCGATTCAGATCGCCGCGATTCAGGCGCTCAACGGGCCGCAGGACTGCGTCGAAGAGATTTGTTCGATGTATCGCAAACGGCGCGATTCCTTGCTCGACGGTCTCGACCGCGCCGGCTGGCATATTCCCAGACCCAAGGGGACGATGTTTGTCTGGGCGGAAATTCCCGAGCCGGCGAAGAAGATGGGTTCCGTGGAGTTTGCCAAATACTTGCTCCAGGAAGCTCAGGTCGCCGTCTCGCCGGGCATCGGTTTCGGCCAGTATGGCGACGAGCATGTCCGTTTCGCGCTGATTGAAAACGAGCATCGCACCAAGCAGGCGGTGCGTAAAATCAAACGGGCGCTCGGCAAACTCCTCGACTAGTCCCCATTCTATTTTCCCGGCGGCTAGCATTTTTCCCAATGGCAACAGCGAACAAACGGCGTAAAGTCGGCGTCGGCCTGCTCGGCTCCGGTGTGGTGGGCGAGGCGATCCAGGATATTCTTTTTCGCGATCTCAAGGGCCAAGTCGGTGACGCGATCGAGCTAGAAATTCGCAAAATCTATACGCGCAGCCCGGACGGTAAAAAATGGTTCGGCAAACACCGGGCGCTTTTTACCAACCGTGCCGAAGACGTGCTCGATCATCCCGGCGTCGACATCGTCATTGAAGCGTTGGGCTTTCAGTCCGCCTCCCAGCTGCCACAGTTTCGCGATTACATCTTACGCGCTTTTCGCAATGGCAAATCGGTGGTCACTTCCGACAAAGCGGTACTGGCTCGTTATGGCAAACAGATATGGGCGGCGGCCAAGAAAGCCGGGCAGCAGCTTCGTTTCGAAGCCTGCGTTGGCGGGGGCATCCCGGTGATTCGATCGCTGAGCGAGAGTTTCGCGGTCGAAGAACCGGAAGCGATTTTTGGCATCGTCAACGGCACCTGCAATTACATACTTTCGCAAATGGAAAAGGGCGGTAAACCCTACGGCGAAGCGCTCAAAGAAGCGCAGCAGAAGGGTTACGCCGAAACCAATCCGGCTGCCGACGTCAATGGCAGCGATGCCGAAGCCAAGTTGCTGCTGCTCAGTCTGGTCGGCTTCGGTCTCGAAATCCAACCCGGTAAGATTTGGCGCAAGGGCATCGAGGATATCCAGGCGGTCGACTTTCGCTACGCTAAACGCATCGGTAACAGCACCATCAAACAGCTGGCCGTGGCGCGGCGTAGAGGCCGCTCGGTTCAAGTTTTCGTTTCGCCCGCTTTGGTTGCCGCAGAAAGTTTCCTCGGCAGTGTCGACGGTGCGATGAACGCTGTCTGTTTCGCCGGCAAAAGCAGCAGCGCCGGCCGCGGCGAGCGCGACTGCGACTACGTTTTGGTCGGTCCCGGCGCCGGCGGCGGGCCGACGGCAGTAGCGGTGCTCGGCGACGTCTCCGAGCTGGCGCGCGGCGAGCGCAAGTTTAGCGGCGCGCCGAGTCTGATTGCGCCGGGGACGCTGACGCTGCAAGCCGAAGATGACATTGACGTGCCGTTTTACGTCCGCTTCGTGGTGAAAGATCATGCCGGGATTGTCGGCGATATCGGCCAGGCCTTCGGCCGCTCCGGTGTGAATATTTCCGAGATTTGGCAGTTGCGCCACGTCGACGACGAGCTGCGCAGTTTGATGCAGAGCTACAAGTTCAAGCCGAAGGCGCAACAAGTCCTGCCCTTCGTGATGACTTTGGAGCGCGCGACGTTGAAGCAAATGCGCAAGGCTCTGGATTCCGTACGCAATCGAGACTATATCGTAGTCGATCCGGTGTGGTTTCCGATCTGGGGCGCGTATTAGCCGGACAGCAAATTTTCAAGGCGGTTGGCACAAGTGAAATACATCATTCTTCAAGGCGATGGCATGGCTGATTATCCGCTCGAGATTCTCGGGGGTAAGACGCCGCTCGAAGCGGCGCGCACACCGAACATGGACTGGCTGGCGCAGCGCGGCGTGTACGGCATCGCCCATGTCATCCCCGAGGGTTTTCCGCCAGGCAGCGATGTCGGCAACATGAGCATCATGGGCTACGATCCGGCGCTTTATCACACCGGCCGCTCACCGCTCGAAGCCGCAAGCATGGGCGTGGCGCTCGGTCCCAAAGACATCGCCTTTCGCTGCAATTTGGTTACCTTGTGTGGCAGCGGCGATGGGACGACCATGGAGGACTTCACGTCGGGTCACATCACGACTGAGGAAGCGGCGGAGATTATTCAAGACTTGGGAAAACAACTCGGCGGCGACGGTATCGAATTTTTCCCGGGCGTCAGTTATCGCCATTTGATGGTTTGGCGTGACGGCAAGGAAAAGATGGCAACCACGCCGCCGCACGATATCACCGACCAAAAAACCGCCGGCTATATCCCCAAAGGCGAAGGCGCCGATCGCTTGCTGCATTTGATGGCGGCGTCTGAGCCGCTGCTGGCGAATCATCGCGTAAATAAGCAGCGGCAGGCCGACGGTAAACGCCAAGCAACGACGATCTGGCTCTGGGGTCAAGGTCGGGCGCCGCAAATGCCGCCGTTGACCAAACGCTTCGGTATCACCGGTGGAGTGATTTCCGCCGTCGATATCATTCACGGCCTGGGTGTTTACGCCGGCCTGGAGCGCATCGATGTTCCCGGCATTACCGGGTTTCTCGATACCAACTATATTGGCAAGGGCGAGTACGGTGTGCGCTCGCTGGAGAAAAACGACTTGGTCTTCATTCACGTCGAAGCCACCGACGAAGCCGGCCACATGGGCGATGTCAAAGCTAAGATACAAGCGCTGGAGGATTTTGACGAGAAAGTTGTCGGCACGGTGTTGAAAGGGATGGCCGGCCGCAAGGATTTTCGCATTCTCTTGATGCCCGATCATCCAACCGCCATCGCGCTCAAAACCCACGTTTCGGACCCGGTGCCGTTCGTACTCTATTCTCCAGCCGAGCCACGCGACAACGGCGCCGTTGGGTATAACGAAAAAGATGCGGCGAAAACCGGCGTAGTGGCCAAGCAAGCTTATCGTTTGATGGAATCGCTCATCGAAGGGAGACCGACATGGACAGAAATCTAGCCCTGGAAGCGGTGCGAGTTACCGAAGCGGCGGCGCTCAATTGCGCGCGCTTGACCGGCTGCGGCGATGAAAAGGCGGCGGATCAAGCCGCGGTGGACGCCATGCGTAAAGCCTTCGATGCTTTGTCCATCGACGGTACGGTAGTGATCGGCGAGGGCGAGCGCGACGAGGCGCCGATGCTATACATCGGTGAGAAAGTCGGCTCCGGCGGTCCTAAAGTCGACATCGCTCTCGATCCGCTGGAAGGCACGACGATCTGCGCCACAGGCGGCCCCAACGCGCTAGCGGTTCTTGCCATGGCCGACGGTGGCAATCTCTTGCACTGCCCCGACACCTATATGGCGAAGATCGCTTGCGGCCCGGCCGGCAAAGGCGTCGTCGATCTGGACAAATCGCCGACCGAAAATCTGCGCGCTTTGGCCGAAGCCAAGCGCTGCAAGGTAGAAGATCTTATGGTGATTATTCTTGCCCGCCCGCGCCATGACTCGCTCATCGCCGAGGTGCGTAAAGCGGGCGCGCGCATTCGCTTGATCGGCGACGGCGACGTGTCGGCGGCGATCGCGACCACCAAGCCGGATACCGGCATCGACTTATTGCTCGGTATCGGCGGCGCGCCCGAAGGCGTGCTGGCCGCCGCCGCAATGCGCTGCGTCGGCGGCGAATTCCAGGGCCGGCTGGCGCCGCGCAATAACGAAGAGATCGAGCGCGCGAAGAAAATGGGCGTGGCGGACATCAAGAAAAAATTCCAGCTCGACGAGCTAGCCGCAGGTGATGTTATGTTTTCCGCCACCGGCGTGACCGACGGCGATTATCTACGCGGCGTTCATTTTTTCGCCGGCGGCGCGACGACCCAATCGGTGGTCATGCGCTCCAAGACTAAAACCATCCGGGTGATCGACGCGACGCACTATTTCGATCACAAACCGATGTACTGATTCATCTTACACGGCAACGAATTTCATCCCGTCAGTGCTGGATTCCGCGGCGATTTGGCCGGCTGGTTTTTTGGCGCAGGAAGGTGGGGGCCGAGGTCGGTCAAGTTCACATGGCGCAGAAGAGGCGGAAGAAACGCAGCTGGCTTCGAGGTTTGCTGTTGTACATTTTTCTCCCGATATTCATTTGGTTTATCGCGTTCCTGGTTTGGTTCTACTGGTTCGAACTGACGCGACTGTTTAGCGGTGGGGCTGATAGATCCAAGGCGGTGACCAAAACATCGCGTCAACTGAATAAGAGCGAGAAGGCCGACCCTGCGCCGGCCAATCGGCCGCGCGAAAAAATCTTGGAAGAGGATAGAAAGAGCCTCGAAGATATTTTAAAGCGGCGCTAAGAATGTCGGCATCGGCATTGACCCCACGATCTCGCTTAAGCAATTGAATCGACTCTCTGTCACCGGCATCAGTGTGGATTTTCACTCCCGGCAATGTCAAACTGAGCCGGCGAGTTACCCATGAGTTTTTGGCACGACATACCTAAACCGATCATCGGCCTGTCGCCGATGGACGGTGTCACCGACGCTTCGTTTCGCTGGATCGCGGCTAAACATGGCGCACCGGATATCACGGTCACCGAATTTACCAATGTCGACGCTGCCATTCATGCGCCGCAAACGCTGATTCGCGACTTCACCTATTCAGAAATCGAACGGCCAGTCATCGCACAGATCTACGGTCATACGCCGGAACTGTTTTACAAAGCCGCTCACGTGGTCTGCGAGCTGGGGTTCGATGGTCTGGATATCAACATGGGCTGCCCGGCAAAAAATGTCGCCGCTTCGGGTAGCGGGGCAGCACTGATTCGTACGCCGGAATTGGCGCGCGAGATTATCCGGCAGACAAGGCAGGGCATCGACGATTGGGTGGCGGGGCAGACGCTCGACCAGTTGGGCTTGCGCCAGAAGCTTCGTGAGACAGTTAAAGCTTCCAATCAACAGCGCAGCGGTTGGGTGATGCCGTCGGTACGTCGCCCGATTCCGTTGTCAGTGAAAACCCGCATCGGTTACGATCAGATCGTCATCGAAGACTGGATTGCCAACTTGCTCGAGGAAAAACCGGTGGCGATTTCCATTCATGGGCGCACCCTCAAGCAAGGATACAAAGGCGACGCAGATTGGGATGCCATCGCGCGCGCGGTCGAAATCGCCAAAGCACAGCCAACGCTCATCTTGGGCAATGGCGATCTCCGTGACATGGGTGATGTTTATCGCCGAGTGCGTCAGTGCGGCGTCGATGGGGTTTTGCTTGGCCGGGCGGCCGAAGGCAATCCATGGATATTCAAAGTTAAAGATCAATTGAAGCGTTCCTTGCTAGCGTCCGCGCCGCCCGCGCCGATTGAGCCGATCAGCATGGCGGAGCGCTTCAGCGTCATCGTCGAGCACGCGCGTCATTTCGAAACCTATGTGCAAGAACGCAACTTCGTCGGCATGCGCAAGCATTTGATCTGGTATTGCCGCGATTTTCGCGGCGCGGCCGAGCTGCGCGCCAAAATGGTGCGCGTCAACAACTGCGCCGACGTGATTCAATGTCTCGACGATTATCTCGCTTGGCGTGACGCTCGCGTTGATTTAACCGCCGCCGACGCGCGCGACGGGCTTGCTGGGGCGCCATTGCCCTCCGTCAGTTTTCAGCCCTAACCTACTTCATGCGTCTGATCCTCGCCTCAACATCGCCGCGCCGCCGCGAGATACTGGCGTTGCTCGGTTTGCCTTTCGAGATCATCGTGCCGCCGTTCGAGGAGCAGGTCGCGCCGCATCTCTCGATCGCAGACGAAGTTCTCGATTTCGCCGTCGGCAAGGCTGAGTCGGTGGCGCGGAGTCATCCGGACGCGCTGGTGATTGGCAGCGACACGATGATTGCTGTTGGCAGTGAAAAACTCGGCAAGCCACGCGATCGCAACGACGCCCAGCGCATGCTGGTCGCTCTCTCCGGCAAGAGGCACGAGATTTTTACCGCTGTGGCGCTGATCGACGGCGCTGGCGGTGCCGGATTACGGATCGTCGAACGAGTGCTCGTCGATATGCGACGCTCTACGGAGCGCGAGATTGGCAACTATCTTGACTGTAATGAATCCCTCGATAAGGCGGGCGGTTATTCGATTCAGGGACAAGGCGCCGAGCTGATTGCCAGGATTTCCGGCGACTATTTGGCTGCTGTGGGCATGCCGCTCAAACCGATCGCCGAATATCTTACCAGCCGTGGAATTGCGCTTCGGGAGCATGTCGAGCGGCTTTATGCCGAAAAGCTATTTCTCAATTGGCAAAGATTTTCCTAAGCCGGGGTTTGACCGAGCGATCTCTGCCTCATGCCGATTTCTCCATGGCTGAAATTTGATTCATGATCAACGCCTGATGGAAACGTTTGCATTCGTTTCGCTGCTGTTGTTGGGCGCCCTGTGGGTGGTCATCTTCGCCTATCTCTTTTGGGCCATGAAACGGATTCCCGAGTTGGCGCGGCAAAATGTCGTATTGCCGGTGCGCTGGCCCAAACTAACTGTCGTCGTTCCAGCATGCAACGAAGCAGAACATATTGAGTCGGCGGCGAAAACCCTCATCGCCCAAGATTATCCCGATCTAGAAATTATTTTGCTCGACGATCGCTCGACAGATGCGACCGCCGCGATCATCGATCGGCTTGCCGATGGTGACAGCAGAGTTAAGGCGCGTCACATCAAGACTCTGCCCCCCGGCTGGCTCGGCAAAGTGCATGCGCTTGATCAAGGCGTCGCGCGCGCCCACGGCGAGTGGATATTGTTCACCGACGCCGACGTGCACTTCGCTCCGGCCATCCTGCGTCGGGCCATGGCGTTCGCGCTGGATCAACGTTGCGATCACTTGGCATTGATTCCGCGCACGATTCAATCTGGCTTTTGGCTCGACGTGGCCGTGCGCGCGTTTAGCCTTTTGTTCATCCTCGGCACGGGTAGCGCCAATCTGAACCGGCAGGGAAGTAAGGCTTTTGTTGGCATCGGCGCTTTCAACTTAGTCAAGGCAGAAACCTGGCGCCGCACTCGTGGCTTCGCGTGGTTGAGACTCGAACCGGTGGATGACGTCGGTTTAGGCTTGATGATTTACCAGGTCGGCGGCTGCTCGCGCCTGGCGCTGGCTCGTGACGAGCTGAGTGTCCGCTGGTACGCTACGCTCGCGGCGATGTTCAAGGGTCTCGAAAAAAATCTCTATGGCCCAACCGCTAACTATCGTTGGTGGCTGCTCCTGATCGAGGTTGGCGCTCTCGCTAGTTTCGTCATGGCGCCGCTCCTCGCCATCAGCCTAGGCCTAGTGCAAAAAAACGTTATTCTGCTAATTAGCGGCGTCGGTGCTCTCATCATGCTCATCGCTTTTTCAATCCATGGCAAATCGGAAGGGGCGAGGGATGTCTTGAACACGCTGTTCTTCCCGGCCGGTCTAATCATTATCGCCGCCATGTTGCTACACGCCGGCCGCAAGTGCGTCAAGAACGGTGGCATCGACTGGCGCGGCACTCATTATTCATTGGTCGAATTGCGCCAAGGCCAGCGGGTAAAGTTCCTCACACGGCGCAGATTAAGATCGCCCCCAAGATAGAGTTTAGCCACTAGTTATCAATCTGCATGAAAGTACGGGCTGGTAATCCTTGGCGTTTTTGTCGCGCGCGCCGCATCAAAGGATGACCGGGGGGAGAGTGTCTGCCGCACTGGGTGCAAGTAGAATCTCCATGCACGTCGATGCCGCGCCGCTCGTGAAGTGAACTTATTTTATCGATGCTTTGCTCGGGTTCCAAACTCCCGGTGTACATCAGTTTATGGCCAGGGTTGGCGAATTTTGTGCGCATGTTGAATGGCTCTATGGGTTACAACGTCGATATGTTGACTAGTTACGGCTGGTACGACCCTTGCTCTCAGATTTACTCATGATGGGTTCCAAGCTGCCTAACAATTTCTCAGAGGCCGATCAGAACTGGCAATGGCCGGAGAAGACCTGGTTCCGTGAGCGCCTAAATGCCGTCAAAGCCCAAGAGAACGGCCAGCGTCGCAAACTAGGTGTAAGCTCCCGCCAATCAGCCACGGCAACTCCGGCAATCGAGATTAAGCCGGATTTGCTCAAGGTTGACTGAGGCACCTGGCGCGCTCAACGCGCTCCATGTCGCCGACGGCGTTCTCGGCACTGCGAGATCATTTTCCCTTTCCATCCGATACTTCGCGATCGTTTATCTCCACCATCCTATTCCCAGGCCCGCGTCCCACTCATTGAGCCCAATGTCGGATCTGCGATCGTCAGGCGCTCCCTTGCGTCACGCATGCGTGAACACTACAATCGCCGCCGGTCATGTCGGCAGATGGAACAATTCAGCGCAATCCAGCAATGCCATGCGAGGCGAATGATTTTCTTGCGCCCCATGTCGCACGTCTGGTCGTGAGTTTGCGCCACTGGACCGGGCGCGACTTAATCGCCCCCGATTCGCCTGCGACCGAGCAAGCCCGGCAATTATTTCATGCGCCTTTCGCTCTGTTGTCGCACGACGGCGCGCGGGACCCGCTCCTGAATTATTCTAATCTTATGGGGATGCAACTCTTCGAATTGAGTTGGGGCGAATTGACGGCGACCCCGTCGCGCCTCACCGCGGCAGCGGCGGAGCGAGATGAACGCGAGCGTTTGCTCGCGTCGGTCGCCCGGCAGGGATTTATCGACGACTATCGCGGCGTGCGCGTTTCCAAGAGCGGGCGACGCTTCATGATCGAAAAGGCCACGGTCTGGAACCTTCTCGATGAAAATAGCGCGCCTTGCGGTCAAGCGGCAACATTTAGTAATTGGCGCTTTCTCGACGGAAGCATGGCGGAGCGGAGTTGAAATGAAGTTGGTACGCGACGAAGTTCGAGCAAATACGCTAGTCACGCTGTGTTTGACTATTCAGGCGGATGCGATACATGCGCATCGCGATATCGGTGATAGCTGCAGTGGTTAACTCTTCAGCCTGAATGCGGCCATCGCGCTCTTCATATTCCAGCCGCATGGCATCCCGTGCCGGAGTGAAGGCCGACGTCGAAATTTTTAAGATTTCGCCGTCTTTGCTTTCGACGTATCGGCCTAGAGCGCGAAGCATCTCCGGCAGGCGTTCAAAGTTCACCAGCTTAAACGAGCCACTACGCTGGCGCGCGGCGTCGAGATCCAACGATCGGATCTCTTCCGCGGACAAAGAGATATCTAGCAATCGGGTATGCGGCGGTTTGGGATCGCTGTATTCAATCGTGTAGTGAGCCCGCCGGCAACTAAGCTCGAACAAATCGATGCCGCGTTTTTCGAGCTCTTGGCCGATGGTGCGAAGCACTTTGGAATGAGTGTAACGTGATGCCATGGCAGCGTTCTGTATCGGAAATTAATTCGCCATGCAACTCATCGGTGCAACACGGCTGCACAATTGACGCCCGGTCTCGATCCGATTATACCGTGACATAGGCAACATCTCGGCGCAGGCAAGTAAAACTCGCGCGTCGCGCAACTTTCCCGTACTCGGTTCATCGAACGGCTACCGGGAAGAAGTAGGCCGTTTCAGAATGGATAAAGGCGCAATTGCGAACAAACGCGACAGCGGCGGGATTTTTTCCCGCGATCAATTTTTAACCCTCTATTTCCCTGCATTCGTCTTCGCCTTGGGCGCCAGCATTGCGACGCCGGCGATCCCAGTATTCGCGAAATCTTTCGAGACCGGTTTTGCCGTTGCGTCCCTCGTGATCGTCATGCATGCCTTTGGGGGATTGGTGGCGGCAGTGCCCTGCGGCTTTTTCATCGATCATTTTGGCCGGCGAGCGATTCTTATCGCCGCTCCGCTGCTCATGGCGCTCGCCTCAGCTCTCACCGGCGTGGCCGGCTCCTTCGCGCAACTATTGGTGTATCGCTTTATCGGCGGCGCAGCGATGGAGATGTGGCGTCAGGCTCGTCTAGCGATGGTCGCCGATGTCGGCAAAGAGCGCCAGCGTGGACGGCAAATCACCGGCATGGTCGGTACTGAAAGTTCCGGCCGACTCATCGGTCCCGCTCTCGGCGGCATTCTCGCAACCTCGAGTATCCGAGTGCCATTTTTCGTTCACGCTGCCTTGTCGGTGCTGGCAATCGTGCCGAGTTTATTTTTGTTGCGCGAAACCGCTCCCGGCCTCGATCGCCGCGCCGATAAAAAAGCCGAGGAGGTGTTGAGCACCCGCGATTTGCTGGTGCTGATGTTCAATATCCGTTACCGCGGATTTTTCGCAGCCCAGTTATTCGCGTCGATGACGCGCGGTATATTGTGGGGCGGAACTTTGCTGCTTTACGCCACCTTCGCGTACGACCTCGGCGCCAAGGGATTGGGCGGATTGGCGACCACCAGCAGCGTGGTTGGCATCCCGATCACGCTTTGCTGCGGCTATCTGATGGACCGTTACGGCCGTAAGACCACGATGGTGCCGGGATTTCTTTTCATGGCTCTTGGGTTTTTCTTTCTTGCCGCGAGCGCTCAGTGGCAGTGGGGTCTGGCGCTTTTCTTCGCCGGCTTCCTGTGGATCCATGGCAGCCATTCGGTTACCTCCGGCAGCATGCAGGTGCTCGGCACCGATATGGCGCCGGCTAACGCCCGCGGCCGTTTCTTTGGCTTCTGGCGCATGATCGGCGAGGTCGGGGGATTGATCAGCCCAGCGCTATTCGGCTTTGTCGCCGAACAAGGTGGTTATGGTTTGGCATTCGTGATGGCCGGCCTGTTTGCATTGGCAACCGCCGGTTTACTCGCCTTTGGTGTCAGAGAAACCGTTGGGCGTAGTATTCATAACTAGCGAATGATTATTTGTTGAGCAGTTGCTGTAGGCGGTCGACCAATTCCTTGTTGGCTGACAGCACATCCTTCGCCAATGCCTCAAGTTCTTGGCCGCCGGTCGGATCGATCTCCAAGAGTTTCTTTTTCGCCTCAGCGAGCAGCTCGGGATCTTTCAACGTTTTCGTGTAACGTCGCGCAGCATTCTTGCGCGCTCGGCCGGGATACCCGGGGTCGCGACAATCGGCCGGCCGAACTCACCGGAAGCCAAGGCTAGAGTTGCCAGCTTGCGTGTCGTCTCGGGGGTTTTATATTCGTCCATCAATTCGATGATCGTCGGCACGTCGGCAAGGCGCGCATCGCGCTTCTTACCGGTCTGCACCAACACCCTAACGAAGTTCTTCTTGCGCCAGGTGTGAAACGGTTCGCGTGCAAAAAACGTCGTCACCGTAAAGCCCCGGCAGACGACTTCGTTTTTCTCCACCGCGAGGTCGATTTCCTGACCGCCCTGATATCCGGTGACGACGGTGAATTTGGCGCCGATCGCTTCGTTGAGCAGCTTGACCATGAAATACGACGGTGATCCGGTGCCGGTGGAACCGCACTTGGGCGGCTCCGTCGCTTTGGTGACATCGTGAATGGTTTTGAATGGCGTATCGCTGCGCATGTAGATCAAGTTGTTCGAGGTCTCAAGGCTTTCCAGCCAGGTAAATTTGCGCCAATCGAATTTCACTTCCTTGCGTCCAAGCAGCTGGTCGAAATACAGCGAGGGCAGGGTGGAGCCGAGCGTGAGCCCGTCGGGCTTGGCGACGTTGTAGACGTAGTTCGCCGCGATCATGCTCGACGCACCGGGCATATTCTGAACCATGATATTGGGATTGCCAGGAATATGCTTGCCCATGTAAGTTGCCAATAGACGTGCGTAAATGTCGTAGGCGTCGCCTGCCGGCAGTCGACGATGATGCGGATGGTTTTGCCTTCGAAGAAAGACGTTTGTGCGTTGAGTTGCGTCGCTGCGAGCAATGCGAGCAAATGAGCCAAGGTAAAAATCTTCACGGCAGCCTCCTGATTTGTGCAAGCGCTCGGAGCCTAGCCGACGGTGATTGTCGCTTCAATGAGTTTTAAAAATACAGCTGCCATGAGGAGGAAACATGACGGAGAACTATCAAACTTTATTGGTATCGAAGAGTGCGGGAATCACGACGGTCATGTTCAACCGTCCGGAAAAACGCAACGCCATGAGCCCGCAACTGCATCGCGAGATGTATCAACTGCTGACGGAAATTCGTTACGACAAAGAGACGCGGGTTATCATTCTCACAGGCGCGGGCGATAACTTTTGTGCCGGTCAAGATTTGAAGCAGTACGGCTTGGAAATGGAGTCGCAACCTGAGTGGGTGAAGGACGACATCCGGGAAAAAGTGCGCAAGTGGCGCACCGAACTATTACACACCTTGCCCCAGCCGATCATCGCCCGCATCACCGGCTGGTGTCTGGGCGGCGCGCTGACGGTTACCGTCGGCTGCGACGTCGCGATTGCCTCCGATGACGCCAAGTTCGGCTTGCCGGAGGTGAACTTCGGCCATTTTCCCGCCGGCGAGACGACACCGATCCTCGCCAACTATCTGCAAGCCAAACACGGACTTTATTATGCGTTGTCTGGAAAGGTGATGTCGGCCCAGGAGGCGGAGCGCATCGGCTTGATATCCAAAGCGGTTCCCCGCGCCCAACTCGACAGTGAAGTTAACGAGTTTGCCAGCTGCCTCGCCGAAAAGAGTCCGCTGGCGCTCAAAGCGGTCAAAGAGGCATGGCATCTGAGCACTTGCACCGCGCCAGAGGCGAGCTTGGCGATTTCTAATTTCATCTCCCAACGAATCGTCCGCGAGCAGGGCGGACGGCCGGGTTTGGAACAGTTCGTGCAAAAGAAATTGCGCCCGGTTTCCGAATCCATGAAGCTCGACAAGAAGTAACGATAGTTCATCGTCCGGTGAAAGATCCGGCATGCGCTGACAACAATTGGGAATCTCTGTCCAGACTCGCGGCGGCGCGTCTTGCTCGCCCGCTGCTACGCGGCTAAAATAGGCAGCAGTGAAACGGTATCTATCACCACGAGCGTGCAGTAGGTGTCGGACGATCTCGCCAACAGCGAAAGGGGGTCGCTGATGCCGCATGCAAAACCACTAAGAGCCATTGGACAATCTCTGGAAGCTTTCGGGGTGCGTGCTTTCGAGATCGTGAAAGATGGGCGAGATTACGTCGTGCGCAGCGATCAACTTCCCGACGTGGAGCAATTCACACGCAAGAAGAGTCTCTCGGAAAAAATCTGGGAGTCGCCGACCAGCGCGCGCAAGGGTGACGGGCTGGCGCAGCCGGACGGTTCCTTTCGTTATGTCCCGAGCTACGTATCGTGGCTCGATGCTCAAGGACGACGAAAACGGCGACGACGCTTCTCCTCTCAAGCCAACGCGACCCATCGCCTGTCCCAGTTGCTCCGCACATTGGGAAGGCACGTGGATAGAGTCGAGCCCCATTCCTTACAAATTTCGTGGACCGAGAACGACGTCACCGTGAGTTACGAACCGGGGACCAAGGAACTGATCACGGAAACTCTTACCATCGAAGAGTTACGCGAGCTGACCCTGCGCATGCGTTTCCGCCGCAGCCGCCGAGTCGCCTAAATCCATCCATCGCATTCTCTCTGCGATTTGAATCGGTTGCATCTGTCGTCCGCTTTGTTCAACGACTCAAGCGGGTCTTTTTGCCCAGTCTGCGATTTGTCTCAATAGTTGGACATGTAATTCCTTCGCCTGTTCACCGTTTCCGGGAGTTTAACGAAACGATTGTCGACTCACGATGTGAGAAATCACCGGCATGGGGTTTGATAGTTCTTAGCCACAACCGAAACGATATCATGAAGAAAATTCTCATCCCCTGGCAACTATTCCGGCAATCATTGGTACTCCGAACCGCGGACAATTTAGGCTCGTGGCTGGACCGATGGTGTTACGGCGACGCCGGCGCAGTGTTGATCGGCCGCGCCATATCCGTGAATGAACATCCGAATCATCCGACGGCCGATACCGATCCAGTCGCGCGTCAAGCGCCTACGCCATTTTTCATGCCGCACCAACCGGCCCACCCGACCGGGCGCGCCAAGCCGATCATCTCCCGGTGGATCGCCGAATGATCGATTGTTTACATGAGCTCTAACCGCTTTGGTAAATTCCTTTCGGCCTTGAAATCACGCTTCTAAGTCACTTCAACTTGCGAGGTTATTTCTTGCCGTGTTCTCTCAACAATTGCTGCATCTTCTCGCGCGCTTCTCTTCGGCCACTAACAGTCCAGTGCCATTCCGTGTCGTCGAAATATTTGATCCCCGCACGCGGCACCGTGCCACGCTCTAGCAACGATTCATCTGCATCCGTGCGCAGAGTGGTAGCCCCGTATCCTCGCGAGTAGGTTTCGAGCCCCTCTTTGGATGCAATCCAGTTGGCAAACACGCGCGCCGCATTGGGGTGCGGAGCCTTATTGGCGACCGTAAGGAGCCATGGCGAGCCGTTCACCCGGGGACTTATGTCTGACATCTCAAAAACCTCGACGAGTTTGAAGCCGTCCTTGCGCAGCGGTTTCACGTCGTCATCGCGACAGTTTAAACAAATCGGATAAGTGCCCCGCGCCAGCCAATCGGTGTACTGGCGCCGTTCGCGAGAAAAGACCAGCTTTTGATCGATGTAGAGCCGCTTTGCGAAATCTGCGCCGAGTTCCATATAAAGCATTGCCGCGTTGGCCGCCCCAGATCCGTTTACCATCGGATCATCGGTCGAGATTTTGCCGCGCCATTTAGGATTGAGCAGGTCTTTGTATGACCGAAGTTCCTCGGCCTTCACGTGATCGGCATTATAGAAGAAAAGGCCACTGACGGAGCGAAAAACCCGGAGGACGAATTTTTCCTCCGGATCGGTAAACCACAACTTTCCGGTTTTCCACTTGCCGGGATCGACCACGTCGGGAAGAATCATGAGCGGCCGCAAGGGATCGATCAGCTTTTCCGGGTAGAGTGTGTTGACCGTGCTATCCACGCCCGTCATAAAGATGTCCACGGAATAGATCCCGGCGGAGCGCTCGGTTTGAACTTTCGCGATGTACTGGACCGCGCGGCCGGCAATGAACTCAACTTGAATCCCGAATCGGGAGGTAAACTTGGGAATAATATCATTGCGCATCACCGGGTCCGGCGAGCCAGCGACCGCAACTCTGCCTTCTTTTTTTGCCGCCGCAAGCGTTTCGTTCCATTCCTTTTCCCATCCCTTCTGTTGAGCAGATGCAGCGGTTGCCAGGAGTAAGACAAGAAACATTGCTCTAAGCATAATAAGCCTCCCTTCATCCACCGTTATCCCAACGGCTGATGGTGCTGTGCCGAATCTGCTTCGGCGGTTGTGGTTTTCCATGTGCAAGCGAATCGTACCGTCACTACGTCAATTGAACTTTTAACCTTTTAACGAATCGATCACACCGCCGGCATCGCGCTTTTCACGCCGGCTTTCTTAAGCTCGTCTTCGTAATGTTTGCGGATGTAGGGGTCTTCATCGGCGTATTCGATCAGCGTGCCGCCTTGTTTGACATCGATATAGACGCCGTCTTCGCTGCGCTTATCGGCGATCTTGAAACCGATGGGATGAATGCGGCTGCCATAGCGCAGCGCCAAATGGCGCGCCGGCTCGGTGCCGGTGTTGAAGTGTTGATGAAACCAGCCGCCGCCGGGGCAGTAAACGCTGCCGGCTTTCCATTTGATCTCGACGACATCTTCGGCGCGCCCGGCTTCAAACGGATGGGTGCCCGACTCCTTTGACCAAAGGAGAACATAGCCGGAGGATTGCAGGCCGAGCAGAATTGCTCCAGCGCCGTGGTAGTGCGCTTTGTGATAGCGCGCCGCGGGCCACTGGGCCAGATGGCCGATCAAACTATTTCCGGCGATTTCAAATTGAGTGATGCTTACGCCGGCGCCTTTGACTTCACGCTTGTCGACGTTGGCGGTTTGGATGTCGCTGATAAAATTGGTCTCCCAGATATGCTGCATGCCGGACTCATAGCGCTTGAGTCCCTGATTGAAATAGCCGTCCGCCGCAGCGTAGCGGTCGGAAAAATTGTACGGGCAAGCAAAAATAAATTCTTCGTTGTGAACAATGTCCATCACCAGCGGCGCGTTGGTGACGGCGAGATATTTTACCGGCGTGCGGCCGCCGTTGAGCAGCCGATGGTTGGTATTGAGCGGCGGGGCGAAGAGACTCCACGGACCCCATTCGAACATCTGCTTGGTGCCGCCCTCTTGCCAAATCTCCGTGGCGCCTTGGCCTTCGAGAATGACCATGACTTCCTCGTAGAAATGTTTCTCCGGCTTCAGTGCGCCGCCTGCGGCAATCTCGCCGACGTACATACCGGTCACACCCTCCATGCCGTAGAGATTGAGAAACGCTGCCTTGCCTCCTGTGCGTGACCAAGGGGCAACGGCGACGTCGCGCACGTCCTCGATGCCGAAGCCGTCGATGACCGGAATCGCCTCCTTGGCCATCCATTTGAAATAAGTAGTCTTACGAAACGCCGCCATTAACGCTTCCATGCCCTGGCCGATTGACATTAAAAGTACTCCCGTATGCCGAACTATTTCTCCGAAGCGACTTCTATCACATGAGAAATTATCTGGTAAACAATCGGCGTGCGGGAATTTATCAACTTTACTTTAGCTTCGACGCCAAAGCATGATAGACTCTCGCCATGCGTTCGCTCCGTGTAGTATCAGGTCTTATTTTCTCCCTGGGACTTTCCTCGTGCAGCTATCCAGTGACCATGTCATCGGTGCAAGGCGACAGGTTTGTCGGGCTCTATCGCTTCGGCAGAGAAGACTCGGGCGTGATGCAAATCCGGGGTCCGGAAAATGAAGTGCTGGTGGGGCGATTTATCCGCGTGGATCGGACGATGTTTGCCGAAGGGTATGAAAAAACCTTTGGCCGCGGCACCATCGAATTGGAAGGTCCGGATCTGTCGCGTCACGGCAACTCGTTCGGCGGACTTCTGGCATCTTCGACAGCCCTCCATGAGACCGCCTATTCCGACGCCAGCGTCGGCTTCGCCGGACAACCGACACGGACTGTGAGCGGACCGCTCTTTTATTGGACCGCCTCGTTGCAAGGCGACCGGCGCTCCGTTCTCGGCTGCTATCTCATCGGTTCGTCTTACACGGGCAACGGTTTTGGCCGCTGTAAGAGTCAAACCGGCACGGAATATCGCGTCGACTTCTGACCCGTTATCCTACCTCGGTCACTTTGTCCCTTCCGCGCAACGTCAAGCCATGAGCAGCAAACTGACATTCGGTCTCTTGCTGCCGCATTTCTGCGAGTGGGCATCGTTGGAAAAATGTCTTGAAGGGGCGCGCCGCGCTGAAACCTACGGCTTCGATAGCTTGTGGGCGCGGGATCATCTGGTTTTCAGGCCGCACCCTGGTGAAGGCAGCGATAACTCACATATCGAAAGTTTGCTGTTGTTGTCGGCCGTGGCAGCGGTAACCGAACGACTCACTCTCGGCACGGCGATGACGATCTGTCATCGCCATCCCATTCATCTGGCGCAATCGTTTGCCGCACTGAGCACGATCTCAAACGGGCGAGTGATTATGGGCCTCGGGCTGGGTGGATTTCCCCATGAGTTCGCTGCGGCGGGACGGCCCAGCGAACTGCTAGAACGCGCGAAACTGTTGCGTTTGAATATCGAGATTTGCCGCCGGCTCTGGTCTGGGGAAAAATTGTCGCACAGTAGCGACTACTTTGAGTTTGCCAACGTCGCACTCAAGCCGACGCCGAAAGCGCATATTCCCATTTACATCGGTGGCAGCACGCCGGCTTCTTGCCGGCGGGCGGTAGAGTTGGGCGACGGCTGGATGCCGGCGCGAATTAACTTCGCGACGTTTAGCGCGCGCATCGAATATCTCCAAAAGTGCTGCCGCCAAGCCGGTAAACCGATGGCGAAAACAGCGGTCATGCCCTTTACGAGCGTTGCAAAAGATCGGCAGTCGGCGCTCGATGGCATCGACGTGAAAGGTTTGCTCGACGAAGCGCACAACTATTCGACCTGGGTGAAACCGGCGTCAGGCAAGTTTTCGACGCTGGAAGATATTGCCGGCGTGATCCTCGCCGGTACACCCGCCGATATTGTCCGCCAGTCGCGAGTTTACGAGAAGAGCGGCGCCGATCACATCGTCTATGACCTAAGGATGGGCTTCAGCCGTTGGTACGAGCAGATCGATCTCTTGGGAAATGAAGTGCTGCCGGCTCTAAGAGCGTGATCCATTTATTTATCAACGTTGGCTTCCCACGGCACAGCGTTAAAGATTTTGAGATCAAAAAAGTTCCTTGTTCATTCGCTTCTGAAACAGCACCAACAAGTGCTCGATCATTTTCCAATTGGCCAGTAGTAGGTTATAGAACAGGCAGCAGCGGATTGCGGAAGGATCGAATGGCAGCGCAGCAATTGAACATTGGCTTCATCAGCCCCGGACCGGCGACCTGGCCGCACTACGATAGCTTCAGGGCGTTGATTCCGGAGTTCGTGAAGTTCGATTTTCAAGGATTGGATCTATACGGCAAGTCGCTTTACGAGATCACCGGCAAGAAGGCGGAAATTGTTTCTCGCATTGGCGAATTGGCACTTGCCAAACCATGGCACGCAGTCATCGTCATCGGCGCACCGACAGAAGTGATGAATCCCGGCCTATTCGCCGATCTTAAAGCGTCCCTCACGATTCCCGTGACCACGGCGCTCAGCGCATCGGTAGCGGCACTGAGAACATACCAGGCTAAGCGGCTGCTGCTGTTGACTCCGTTTGAGAGCCGCTTGAATCGAATGATCGAAGATTATCTGGGCGTTGCCGGTTTCGAAGTGAGCGCGCCGCGTTCCTTCGCAGATATTGGCCAGGCCGGACAACTCGGACCGGAAGCCGTTTACAATCTGACGAAGGAAGCTCTGCAAGAAGCCGGCAGTGTCGACGCCGTCTACTTTCAAGGTGCGGTGCTCGACCCACTCGCGGTACTGGACAGGATTGAAAACGATCTTAAGACAACTGCTGTCGCCAGCAACCCGGCGATGCTTTGGAATATTCTCTCTCAATTAGGTCAGCGCGCGGCGATCTCGGGTTATGGCCGACTACTTGCTGAATGGCCCGCGATTTAGCCGCACGGATTAAAATGCAACGACTTTCGATTTTCGCAGCGATCATTGCCAATCTCATCATTTGTAGCAATCCACTTTTCGCCCTCGATAAGATTCGCATCGGCATGGGCGCGTTCAGTCCGACCAACAGCGCAATATGGGTTGCTGAAGAGCGAGGCTTCTTCAAGAAGCATGGACTAGAAGTCGAAGCGATTTTTATCGGCGGCGGCGCGGCGCGTAGTGTCAATGCGTTACTCGCCGGCGATATTCAGTTTGCCACCGCAGGCGGCGGGCCGGTGATCAGCTCAATCCTTAAGGGTGTGGACGTCGTTATGATCGCGGCGTTGAACAATAAGGGCGTGCATCGTCTGTTAGTTCGCCATGATATTGATACGCCGGAAGCGCTTAAAGGCAAGCGCATCGGTATCACGGCTTTTGGCACGTCGTCTCATTCCGTGCTGACGATCCTGCTCAACCATTGGAACATGCGCCAGGAAGATTTGAACGTGCTGCAGATCGGCTCGTCGCCGACGATGTTGATCAGCCTGCAAAAAAAAGTGATCGACGGTGCCGTGCTCACCGATCCGTCGTACTTTATCGCCGAAGATAACGGCTTTCGTGCGTTGGCCGATTTGGCGAAGATGAATATTCACTATCTCCAGAGCATGTTGGTTTCGACGCGCAGCTATCTGCGCGCCAATCGCGACCAGGCGACGCGAGTGATGCGTGCCTACGTTGAAGCAATCGCCTATTTTAAACGCAATAAAAAGGAGAGCATTCGCATCATCCTCAAAAAGATGCGCATGGAGGCGGACCAAGAAAAATACGCCGAGCGCACCTATGAGCAGTACGCCAATATCTATTTCGATCGCGTTCCGTATCCTTCGCCGAGCGGCATCAAGACGGTGCTCGATTCGATCGCCCGAGAAACGCCTAAAGCCAAGGGAGCCGATCCAACGTTATTCAGTGACCCGAGCATCTTGAAGTCGCTCGACGACAGCGGCTTCATCAAGAGTCTGTACGATTAGGAATATGGGATTGAGCCGCAAAGAACGCAAAGTTCGGAAGGAATATGCTAAATGGATCTAACTACACAGCTTAAACAGGCGAAGACTGAGCAGTTTGTCGCGCTAATTCTAGATAACGAAGTGACGGTCGGCGAGTTTGTCACCGAGCCGCCGCTGCCGTGGACGCGCATCGTCCAACACGATGGAATTTTCCAGTTCGCCAAGGGATATCCCAACTTCCTGACCCCGGAGCAGGGGACATTCGAGATGAAAAACTGGGACGCGGTATCCTTAGCGGGTATCATGCGCACTTTGGCGCAGCTAAACGACGCGGTGGATTACGTCGTGATCGGCAACAATGCCGGTCAAGGCTTGCCGCTGGCCCAAGCGGTGCCAGAAAAATTGCGCCCGACTCAAGCGGGTATCATCTTCGCATCCAGCTTGCCCCAACAGCGGGCTTACGAGCAGCAGGGTTATCAGTCGTTCTATCGCCGCCGCGAGGCTGCGGCGCGACTGGCTGCCCTCGCCGAGCGAAGCAATCGCTCGCTAGCGCTTTATTTCATGAACACGATCCAACACAACGATCTCAATTATCACGATCCTTAAGTGACTTAAGCACGATAAATATGAAAAGACGCTCTTTACCCCGAAGGACACGAAGAGCACGAAGGTCGAAATTTTAATGATGCCACCGTTTTCTTCGTGACCGTCGGGGAAAAATTCCGAGGCTGTAACGCCTTGTCTTTTCCCGTGCCTTGCCGTATTTCTATTAGTGCAACATTCCGGCGAGACGGCATGAAATGGATTCGTAGTGCCGCTCGTCATTTGGACATTCCCGTTAAGATTGAGGCGATATGGAGACTATCGTTAGCGGCGCGCGGCCTACCGGTCGGCTGCACCTCGGCCATCTGCACGGCGCGTTGAAAAACTGGGTGAGACTGCAAGAGCAGTATCGCTGCTATTTTTTTGTCGCCGATTGGCACGCCTTGACGACCGACTACGCCACGCCGCAGGGCATCAATCAGAGCACGACGGAAATGGTGATGGATTGGTTGAGCGTCGGTTTGGATCCGGCGAAAGCGGTGTTATTCCGCCAATCGCGTATCAAAGAACATGCCGAGCTTCATTTGATTTATTCGATGATCACACCGGTGCCCTGGCTGGAGCGCAATCCAACCTACAAAGAGCAGATCAAAGAGCTTACAGGCAAAGATTTATCGACCTACGGTTTTCTCGGCTATCCGGTCTTGCAGGCGGCCGACATCACGATCTATAAGGCCAATAAAGTCCCGGTCGGCGTCGACCAGGCGCCGCACGTTGAACTGACTCGCGAGATTGTGCGGCGGTTCAATCAAGTTTACAAACCCATATTCCCCGAGCCGGAAGTGTTGCTGACCGAGACGCAGAAATTGCCGGGACTCGACGGCCGCAAGATGAGCAAGAGTTATGGTAATGCGGTGTTTCTCTCCGACACGCCGAAAGAAATTGATCAGAAAATTAGCCGGATGATGACCGATCCGGCGCGCGCCCGGCGCACCGATCCGGGCGAGCCGGAGAAATGCCCGGCATTCCAGCTGCACAAAATTTATTGCACGCCGGGCGAGATCGCCGAGGTGTCGGCGGGCTGCCGCAGCGCCGGCATCGGTTGTCTCGACTGCAAGAAGATCATGATCAAGCACGTCATTGACGATCTCGCGCCGTTTCGCGAGAAGCGCGCGCAATATGAAAACAAGCCGAGGGAAGTCGACGAAGTTCTGCGCGCTGGCAATCAAGCAGCGCAAAAACAGGCTACTGAGACGATGACCGAAGTACGCGAAACGCTGGGACTGTGAGCACACACGTTCAACTGCCTATCTTCGAGGGGCCGCTCGACCTCTTGCTGCATCTGATCAAGAAGAATGAAGTCAGCATCACCGACATTCCCATCGCGACCATCACCGAACAGTACTTGGCTACATTGGAACTGATGGAAACTCTCAGCCTCGACGTCGCCGGCGAGTTTCTCGTCATGGCGTCAACTCTGGTCCACATCAAGTCGCGCATGCTCTTACCCGCCGGCGCGGATGAGCCGGATGAAGAAGAAGGCGTCGACCCGCGCGAGGAATTAATCCGGCGATTGCTGGAATATCAGCGCTACAAGGACGCCGCTGGAGAGTTGGACCAGCGCGAGATTTTGACCCGCGACGTTTTCATCCGCGCGGCGCCGCCGACCGAAGAAGTTGGGCCGCGCGGTTTTCGCGAGCTCTCGGTTTTCGAGCTTCTGGGCGCGCTCAAGCGGGTGATCGACCGCCTGCCCAAAGACACCTTCCACGACATCACCCTCGACAAGATCACCGTGCGCGAGAAGATGACGCTTTTGCTCGACCTTCTACGCCGACAAAATAGCGTCCTGTTCGACTCGCTGTTCGCCGAGGTCAAAAGCCGCAACGAAGTGGTGGTCACCTTCTTGGCAATGCTGGAGCTGGTCAAAGTGCAAGCGATACGCATCTTCCAAGACGAAATGGCCGGCCCGATCATGATCGAAGCCGCGGCGGGGATGGACGAGGCCGCCGAGCATGTCGTCATCGACGACGATATTGTCGAGAATAGTAAGGATGAACCGCATGGAACGTGAGGACGTAAAGTCGATCGTCGAAAGTCTTCTGTTCGTCGCCGACGGGCCGCAAACGTTACAGCGCTTCGCGGAAGTCTTGGAGGGCGTCGACAAGGATACGATTCAAGCCGTTTTGTCCGAACTCCAGGCCGAATGGGAAGCCCAGCGGCGCGGTGTTCGATTGGTCGAAGTGGGCGGCGGTTATCAACTGCGCACGGCGAAGGCCAATGCCGACTGGGTAAAGAAATTTCTCGGCGGACGTCCGGCGCGCATGGGCAGGGCGACCCTCGAAACCCTGGCGATCATCGCTTATCGCCAACCGATCACCAAAGCCGAGATCGAAGCGATCCGTGGCGTCGATGTCGACGGCGTGATCGCGACACTGCTCGAGCGCAATCTGATCCGCGCCGTGGCGCGCAAAGACGTACCCGGACGGCCGTTTCTCTACGGCACGACGCCGGAGTTTTTGCAGCTCTTTAATCTTAAAGACTTGACTCATTTGCCGACGCTCAAAGAGATGGATGAAATCTCCCTGCCGGAGATTCCCGGCGACATCATTTCCCTCGAACAGCTCGAGGAAAAGTAGCGGTCGAGATGGAACGGCTGCAAAAAATAATCGCCCGCGCCGGCTTGGCTTCGCGCCGCGAGGCAGAACGGTGGATCGAAGAAGGGCGGATCACGGTTAACGGCACGGTTATCTCAAAACTGGGCTCCCAGGCCGATCCATTCAAAGACAGCATCAAAGTCGACGGCAAGCGGATAAAAACCGCCGTCGCGCCGCTTTACTACGCCTTTCATAAACCGCCCGGCGTGATCACCACGTTGAACGACCCGCAACATCGGCCAGATATTACGCCTTATATCGCCAGGCTCGGCGAGAAACGCCGGGTCTTTCCCGTCGGCCGGCTCGATTACAATACGACTGGGCTTTTGCTCCTCACCAACGACGGTGATTTGGCGCTCCGCCTATCTCATCCCCGCTTCGGGGTGAGCAAAGTTTATAGAGTGAAGCTCAGCAGTTGTCCGACGCCAGACGATTTTGCCCGCTTGCGTGAAGGTATTCGTTTAGAAGACGGTATGACCGCGCCAGCGCGCGCCCGTGTGGTAGAAAAACTTAAGACGAACGCTTGGGTCGAGATCGAAATACACGAAGGGCGCAAACGCGAAGTGCGCCGCATGTTCGAAGCACTTGGTTACTTCGTCGAGAAACTGATTCGCATCAGGGTGGGAACCATCGAGTTGGGCCACCTGCCGCTGGGAGAGCTCCGGCCGTTGACCCAAAGCGAAATTAAAACGTTGCAAGTCGCCGTGGGACTCGCCAAGGAACGTCCTGGCGCGGCACGCCAACGCGCTTTCGCGGCGCCAAAAAAAAGGGGCGGCCATCGTAGCCGTCCCTCATCGCGATTCTCTAGAACCTGATCGCTATTGCGAGCGGAGTAAGAATCTAGCTTCTTCCCATCGCTCGTAATGCTGTCATTCGCAATCGTTTAGTGACGCAAGCTGCAGAACTCCTCGTAGTCGATCAATTCATGGATCGTCGGGTTGTCGCCGCACATTGGGCAGTTCGGATCGCGCCGTAGTTTCAACGTATTGATCTCCATGGTCAGCGTGTTGAAGTGCAGCAATCTGCCAACCAGGCTGTCGCCTTTGCCGAGAATCAACTTCACCGCTTCAAGCGCCTCGATGACGCCGATCAATCCCGGCAATACGCCCAAGACGCCCGCCTCGGCGCAGCTTGGCGCCATTTCAGCCGGTGGCGGTTCCGGATAGAGGCAACGATAGCAGGGGCCTTTGCCTGGATAGAAAACCGTTGCCTGGCCCTCGAACTGAAAGATGCTGCCGTGGACGTTGGGTTTGCCGGTGAGCACGCAGGCGTCGTTAACTAAATAGCGCGTCGGAAAATTATCGCAACCATCGATGATGAGATCGTAGTCCTTGATGATCTCCATGATATTTTCAGACGTAAGTTTGGCTTGATAAGGAATCACCTTGACGTCGGGATTAAGCCCCTCGAGGGTTTTTTTCGCCGATTCGACTTTCGGCATGCCGACGCGATCGTTGGCGTGAAGAATCTGCCGCTGTAGGTTTGAAATATCGACAACGTCGTTATCGATAATTCCCAATGTACCAACACCAGCTGCCGCTAAATAATAAGCGGCGGGCGAGCCGAGTCCGCCGGCGCCGACCAATAGCACTTTGGCTTGCAACAGTTTCGCCTGACCGTCTTCGCCAACTTCGGGTAGAAGAAAATGGCGGCTGTAACGGATCAACTGTTCCGGCGTGTACTGAAAATCTTGCACCCACTTGAAGCCACCGTTTTTCCACGCGGCGTAACCGCCGGCCATGGACGAAACATCCTGATAGCCCATCTCTTTCATGGCTTTTGCCGCGAGCAATGAACGCACACCGCCGGCGCAATAGGCGATGATCGGCGCGTTCTTATCCGGCAACGCGCTTTCGACTTTAATTTCTAGAAAACCGCGCGGCAACGGGATGGCGCCTTCCAGATGTCCCTGGCGCCACTCATCGCTTTCACGCACATCAAGCACCACCGGCGACTTACCGTTATTTTTTAACAATTCGTTGACTTGCTGCGCGGTTACCTCGGGAATCTGCTTACGCGCATCGGCCATAATCTCTTGAAAACTTTTGGCCATCACTCCTCCTCATTGAAGACCTTAGAGGTCCAAGCTAAGCAACGCTCCCATGAATGTCAAGGTGAGAGTTCCCGACTGCGTTATTTTTGGCGCACGAAGCCTTTGTTTTCGAGCTGGCGCGCGCAGGTTTCAGCTGCGTTTGCGAGCATCGAAGAATATTCCCCCGAGGTGCTGCGGGCCGAACAGTCGAGGGTTTGTTTGGTTTCGGGGTGATACATTTTAATCGCCATCGGCGGTTGCGCAGAACTGCAAGCGGCGAAGGTAAGCGCTAGTGAAACGATAGCGCTTAGAAACAACTTACCACGAATTGCAGCGAGCCCATCAGTTGTTATTTTTGGCATGTTAATTGACAGGATGCTTGCAGGCTATTTGACCAAGCTTTAGATAACAAAATATTAGCGGTAACGACAAAAATCAATCGAACTAGGACTCACGCCCGAGCGATGCACGAAGTGTAGTAAAAGGGGAACGATTATAGAGTGACGGTTGTCACAATTCGGTAGTGGTTCAGTTAGAGCCATAGGACACCTGATCACACTCGTCTTGACGCATGATCGAGTTTTTTGTAAAACTCTGTCCATTAAATCCACAACTTTTGTAGCTAGCGCCTTGTCTGTACTGTTGTTCGCTGTTAATGCTCAAGCGATATTGATCGACGGGGCAATGGGCTGATTTTTGACAGCACGAACAATATCTCCTGGACCAAAGACGCGGATAGATCAGGGCTAAATAATTGGGATGTCAAAACACCTTCGCTGCCACCCTTACGCTGGCGCGATTCGATGATTTTAGATTGATGAGTATCGGTGAGCTGGTAGACCTGTACGGGCAACTACCAGGTGGGCCTTACAAGACCGGTAATATCTCTCCGTTTGAGGACATTCAGTCCGTCTACTGGTCGGGTACGGATTTGATGCCGAGGACGTCTTCTTCTTCTTCTGACCTCGGCCTCCAAGACGTATTCCCCAAGGGCCTCGGCTTCTACGGTTGGGCCGTGCGCCCAAGGCGATTCGTTGGCAGCGGTGCCCGAGCCCGCTTGAATCTTGCTATTGGGCGCGGGCCTTATCGGTTTGCTCGGCGTGCGCCGCTTGCGCAGGTAGCGTTGGAAGCGCTACGGTCATGCGAATTATATTTTCCTCGACCGAGATGAGCCTCAATGTTCCATTGCCTTCAAAAGCCGCTGGTACGCCGCCCGCTCTTCGGCGATCGTCTCTAGAAGCTCCTGCTTCGTGATAGCGCCCTTTTCGATCAGTAGTTTTGCCAGCGCGACGGTTTGCGCGAGTTTCCGTTTCAGTGATATGTCACGTCGTCGGAAGAAGAAAATGCAATGATGCCGGTTTTCGACAATTCGTTAATTCCCTGTCGGTCTGTTACTGCAACAGCGCTACGCGTCGCTCTTTTTTGCTTTTCGTCGTCTTCGATTATGACCGCGGCGAACAAGAGCACGATGAGCGTTGAAGCGCCACCTAAAACAAACCCTAATAGCACCGCGAGGGTTGTAATCACAGCAAACTAGCCCCGGTCGATCAATATCGCTGGACATTAACAGCGAACAACAGTACAGCCAAGGCACCAGTTGCAAATAAATGTAAGTTGTTTCATGGTCGCTGCTATATGTGAAAATGTGATAATAAGTCAAGACCAGGTAATTTAGGGTTATCGCTTGAAAACCGCGCTGCATATATGGGAAATTTTTTCTCACACCCGGGAGGCGCTGTATGACCCTAAAAATTATTTCTCTCCAATCCCACGACGACGAAAGCTCTGTAGCCTTCACAATTACGTTTGACGACTTGGATCGCGGCCCGAAGCTTTATGAAGCGCTCGATTTCCTGGAGAAGGCAGTCGAGCCGGCTTGGCTGGTTAAAGTTATCGGCGTGAACTTTCAGGGGACCGGCACGACGAACGGGAAAGGATCAACTTCGTGAAGCGCCTTAGTTGTTGTTTGCTGTTGACTCGCCGTTCTAACACCAAAGTATCACAGATGTTTTTTCCAGGAATAGGATTGACTATCGCGTGACGAAAAATACGTCATCTTCTGAAGGAATGGGGGGTTCCGCAGTTTGATAATTCATTATCCGCGCTTCAACTTTTTTTGCCAACGCTAGATAGCTCATTTGAATCCCTGCCGTGCGAATTATGCGAATTTAGGGAGGGTAAATTCGCTTATTTCGCCTATTTCGCAACCCAACGGCTATCGCTTCAAAGGCGGCGATCCTGCCAAGAAGGCGAACTGGGAGAAAGTTCAAGGCGCCGGTGGATCAGCGGGGGGTATATTTCCAGAGCGCCGCAAAGAGCTTGAAGAAGAGTACGGACTCAAAAAATAATTGGGAGACTCGAAGAATTGCTAATATCAATTAGGCATGGAAAAACCAACTAAGATTCTTCTCGGAGGGCTTTTATGTGCTGGCATTATCGCCAGCGCTCAACCTATTTCCAATCGACGGCTAGAAAATCAAGTTAGACAGATTCAAGAGGAGTGCGTTGCAGAAGGCAAAAGAGAGATTGCAGAGGGGAAACTGCTCTGTAATGCCGAAGATCTTGAACGACTCCCAGTCGAAGTAGGAGAACTTCCTCGCTTCAGAGAGGGGATAGATTTGACCAAGTTGCGTTTGACCTGAAAAATCCAAAAGCCAAGAACGTTCAGCAGCAACTAGTTTTCGCTTTATCGTGAGTATCAACTGGCACAAGCTAACTCTTGGCTCTATCTGGTCGCAGCAGTAGTTGTTGGACTCCCAGCTGTGCCTTGGCTTTGGTACTTTCTGTTGCGCAGAATTCGGGAACTGCGCGAGGCAATCCTGGGTACATAGAATTTCTAGTTAACTATGCAATCTGCACGCGCTTCGGTGGCTGGCTGGTCAGTCGGCTGGATTCGAAGCGGCTTTCAACGACACGCAACCTGAGAGATTGCGACCTCGGCCACTACTCCATACGAGGATAGGGAAACTCGACACTGGCGTCATTTAGGTAGTCGTTTCAGCTAAGCTGGCGCTCTAAACTTTCCATTACAACTTTTGCAAGATTAATAAGACGTTGCGTTGCACATCAGCGATGGAAACGGTCTCACCTACCCAAGTTTCGAATTGATTTTACTCGTTTGCAGCGCTCTTTATCATAGAGCACGTCCAGTCAACCCACTCCCTGCGAGCTCTCGATTGTGCCGTCGCCGCGCATGCTGCGCTTTGTGGCGCCGCTTTTTATTGGCGGTCAAAGAGCGTCAAGACGCTAACCCGTACGTCACAACAATCATGCGAGAATCGAACAATGATGAACCGGCGCCCTTCGGTGGAATTTTACCACCGCGTCGCAACGGCCAGTGGCGACAAAGTCGGCGCGCACCTATTCGGCTTTGGTGCAGATCCTCGCAAAACGAAAACCCGGTGACATGAAGTAAAAACGCGCCGCCGGCAGCGGGCACTGTCGACGGCGCGAAGCTGGAGGGAGAAAACTACTTGCAATCGGGAGACTAGTCCAACAACGTCCGCGTAGTCAACGGCAAAAATTCACCCCGTCACTCTCCGAGAGTTCGCCGCGATCGCACGGGAGATCATGGACGGTGCAGCGCTCGCTGCTCCCTTCCGCGGTCGGGATCGACAATCCTACAGAGTTTTTCGCATGCGTCCTTTCCAAAAAGACGCCGCAGGCCGTCATCCCTATAGTTCTCTGATGACCTCTTCTGCTAGTTTTACCAGCTCGAGTATTCGCTCATGCATCTTCAAGGCCTCCGCGAGTCGCCCATCGCTACGGGCTTGGTAGCGGTCCATCCGGCCTCCCAGTACGTTCGTTTCCCATAACCCGAAGCCAAAGTCCAACCCCAAGAACACAGTCGAGACCATCACCGGCCCGACCCAATCCTTAGCGACATGCTTGTCTGCAAAATGGTACCAAATGGACCACTCCATCGGGTCGTCACAGGGAACCGGCATCTTGTTCTCGTCCAAGGTGTAATGAAGCAGCTTATGGATGCCCATCAAAACACTCCCGTCCAAAACGAAAGCAGTTCGCCAATATCGGGTTCTACAACTTCAGGCTTTCTGCCGAGTAGTTCTTTACGCTTCATGATCCTTCCAAGATTTAGTCGCTTCGGCCTTCGATTTCCTGGGTCGGCTTTGAGGGATGTGCCACAGCTGCAAGCACTCCTAGGGCGTCGCGGCGTGAATCTTACACAACCCTTTCTCAGGTTCATGCAACGTATGTCAAGTCCGCGCTGTCCTATCTTGTCCTATTCTGTCCTGCACTTACGGTGAGATCCGTTTATTTTCCGCAGGGTTAATGGAGGTCCTGAGTTTGCCGCGCCGACCTCACCCTAAGAGATCGGCTACGTTGCGTCGGGGTCCGTATGCGGGTTGCGTCGTGTTGCCAGTGTGCATGAATGAAATTCTTCGATTTTGGCAGGTCAGGCGAGCGATGTTTATCGTAAAGGCGGTTTTCGCTATAAGGCAATACAGTTGAGCCAACTATTGACGGGTTTGCCAAACGCCAAGCGAATCTGCCAGAGTTGGAAATAATGTTGCCGGTTGGATGAATTTCATCGGGACGTTTCGGAGTGCGTGGAAATTCCTGACAAAAGGTGGAAGTAAACCCAATTAGTGCTGGTCGAATAGAGCGACAATGAAACTCTGGTTTCAAATCGTAGTCACCATAGGAATTATCTCCGTGTCTGTCGCGTCTGTGTTGTATACGTGGCAGACGTGGCGGGCATACCGACTTGAAATGCGCGCTGAAGAAGTTTGCACACATTATCTAGACTCCAAAAGGCGCGACTTCGACGCCGTCGAAATATGGTTCACTCAAAGGCAGTGTGTCAACATGGTGATGGGCAAGGGCGAAGCGAAAAAGGACTGAGTCCTACACCTTAGCGTCGTGGCCTAAAGCGCGTCTCGCCGGGTTCGTCTCCGCGGGCTTAGCGTCAAATGGCGTCGAGCGGATCACCAGGTACTAAACCTTTGCCAGCGCGTTCACGAGCAACGTCCGCCGCTCTTCTAGCGGTAGCCGGAATGTGCTGCGCCCACGATGAACCAGTACGTCGAACGCATAGAACTGAAGCTGCGTCCGCGAGCGGCTGTGTTGGAGCGCGTTGAACGACATTCGCCCGTCAGCGTCGATGGCGTCGACTTCGCCATCAATCATCGTCTCAGTGGGCATTGCCTGGCAAGCGCGGGCGATCTCCGGGAAGCGCGCCGTGAACAGATTGCCGCGCCTCGACCAAAGCACAACGCCGCTGCTGCTCCGCGCCGCAAGGCATCGGTAGCCGTCAAGTTTGGCCTCATAGCTCCAGGCGGCGCCGCCGGGCAGCTCGCGCACGGGTGAGGCAAGCATTGGTTCGATGAATACCGGCTTCAGTGGGAGCGCTGTAGCAACTTCTTTCGAGAGCATAACCAATTAACGTTAACGGGCAGGAACTATCGCTGCAAGCGGGTCAAGCTGACTCTGGCGTACCGCTACTCTCAACCCGCCAATGGGTTTGAACCGTAGCGTCGTACTGTTCAATCCTCTGATATGCGTGGCGAGTTTGCCGAGCTATACCGCGGGCTGATATCTGGATAACCCGCCGCATGAGCAGCGTTTGCCCCCGAAATGATTGCAAGGTGAAGCGAGTTAATGGATATTGCAGCTGATATGACTCCTAAATATTTATGAGGTCCAGGATATCCCGCCGGACGAGTCGGCGGTTCACTTAATAGTTGGGCGGCTAAATAGCGTAATACCGATCGAATGGCTCGAATGATGGAGGCAATGCGGCAAGCACAAGCGAGTGCCGACCTGGAATTCCGCGCTGACACCCGGCCTGATGAGCAACCTGGGTACTCTCTCGGCACGGTATTCGGGATTCTGGCCACTGGCGCTTGCTACTATTTGTCGACGCGAACCGCCTGGGTGCTGACTTTTCCCGACAGCAAAGTATCGCTTTTTTTTCCTCCGCACGCGGTCCTTATTTCCATTCTGCTGCTCGTCCCCACCCGGCACTGGTGGGCCTACACGCTGGCCGCCGCATGCAGTCACTACTTCGCCACGCAGCAGGCGCATTGGCCGCCTCTCTATGCACTGCACTGCGAGGTTTTCGATGCCGTGCAGAATATTTTGACGGCCGCCGGGATTCGCTTGTTCATCAAGTCACGGTTCGATCTCATCAACCTTCGTGAAGCCGTCATTTTTGTCTCTGATTGCTGTGAGTCATCGTTCCCGTTCGGGACTGCCTTCTGGGGCGCCGCATTCACCGTCTCCAATGACTTTGGAACTTCCTACTGGGTCGAATGGCGCAACCTCAGCATCTCGAATGGAGTGACGGCGATCGTGCTGGTGCCGGCCATCCTGATTGGCGTCCACCAACGGTTCACAAAAGAGTTCAAAGCCGCACCCAAGCGCATTCTCGAAGTATGCTTCCTTGCCGTGGGCCTCCTCGCGATAGGATACGTTGCATTCTATCAGTCGCCTGCGGGACCGGACACTTCGCCCGCGCTCCTCTATTCACCCATTCCCCTGCTCATCTGGGCGGCCCTCCGCTTTGGGCTTGGAGGAATTAGCACCTCCATGCTGGTCATCACGATCCTGGCGATCTGGGGAACGATGCAGGGGCGTGGGCCGTTCCTGACGCAAACCCCCGCGGAAAACGCACTGGAGCTGCAGTTGTTCCTCCTGATGGCGGCCACTCCACTGATGTTGCTCGCCGTCGCCATCAATGACGAAAGACGGTCGAAGGAGGCGTTGCGCGTCAGCGAAGAGCGCATGAGTCTGGCGGTGGAGAGCGCGCAGTTGGTGCTGTGGGATTGGGACGTGGTTAACGACACGGTCTGGATAACGCAAGAAGGACGGAAGTTCTTCGGCTTCGAGCCGGGGGAACCCCTTCGATATGCCAACCTGGCCGGACTCGTCCATCCCGACGATAGCGCGGTGCGTGCGACGGCGATCCAGCGCGCGCTGGAGACTCGCGGTTCTTATGAGGCGGAGTATCGCATCATTCTGCCCGATGGCTCGGTGCGATGGATCGCCGCGCGCGGCCGCTACTCGAGCTCCCCCGTAAATAACGCACCTCCACGAATACTCGGTGTTTCGATGGACATCACGCGCCAAAAGCAGGCTGGGACGGAGGCGCAGCAGCTTCGGGAGGAATTGGCGCATCTTTCCCGGGTGGCCGCCCTGAGCGCGCTCTCGGGTTCCCTCGCGCATGAGTTGAACCAGCCGCTCACCAGCATCCTCAGCAATGCGCAAGCGGGCCAGCGCTTTATGTCGCAGGACCCGCCCGACCTCGTCGAGCTTCGCGCCATCCTCGCGGACATCGTCAGCGAGGACTGCCGCGCCGGAGAGATTATCAAGCGCCTGCGCACCATGGTGCGCCGAGGCGAGGTCACGCTCCAGCCGGTGAGTGTGAAGGAGAGTCTCGAAGAACTGCTCCGCCTCACGCGCAGCGATCTCATGGCGCGCGGTGTGTCCGTCTCGAATCTCACCGCCGGTGACCTTCCCCCGGCCATGACGGATCGCGTGCAACTCCAGCAGATCCTTCTCAACCTGATCGTGAACGCGTGCGATGCCATGGAATCGAATGCACCGGAAGACCGCAAGCTGACGCTCACGACTTCCATCGTCCAGAACGAGATGCGCATCGGCGTGCTGGACTGCGGAGTCGGTTTGCCGGACGACGTTGAGACCCTGTTTCAGCCGTTCCATACTACCAAGGATGCCGGCTTGGGTATGGGCCTCGCGATCTGCCGGACACTGGTGGCCTCGCACGGCGGGAGCCTGTGGGCGGAGCGCAGGGCCGAGCGCGGCGCCGCATTCTATGTCGCGCTGCCTCTGGCCAAGGAGGAAACATGATCCATGCGACCGCCATTGGCATCGACGACGAGCCCTTCTTGCGAGCCAGCCACTACGGAGCCTTCTTTGAAAGTCATCGGGGCATCACACCTCCACACGAGGCGCCGCCCAACCCGTCGTTTGCAGCGGACGCGCCATACGCCGCGCCGGCTGAACTCCAAGTTAGCCCGCTCAGGAGCACGTAGTGCGACCCCTTCGGTATTCCATCAACGTCACATTGGACGGGTGCTGCGATCATCGTGCAATTCTCCCGGACGAAGACTTGCATCGTCACGCGGTCAAGAACCTCAACCGGGCGGATGCCCTCCTCTTTGGCCGGGTGACTTACGAAATGATGGAGGCAGCGTTTCGGCCGGCGTGGACGGGAGAGATGCCCGATTGGATGGAACCCTTCCGCGGCACCATAACGAAATCATGACGCAAATGGATGGTGACCCAGAGGAGCTGCGAATAGGCCTAAAAGAATTTGAACGACTACCGGCATCCGAAACGCCAAACTGGGCACCTCCTATTTCGCTCTCCGATGCATCGGGCCTTGACCGGCTAGTGATTCATTTGTGTGAGCAAGGGTCTTCACCCACCGGAAGGGCTGTAAATTGGAGCGCATACTTCGAGGTGATTTCACGAATTTGGCGCATGAGGCTTCCGATTACTGACGATGAATTATGGCCCTGCTGCACGCTCACGGCATCCCAGACAGCTGCGCGCCGGGGCTAAAGGAATTCTTTACGCGAGGTCGGGATTTGCTCGTTACGGCTAACGGGAGGAAACCGGTCAAGAAAAAGCGAACCGAACCTTTTTTCTGTAGCTGGCCGTGAATTGTATTCTTTTTCAGTTCAATACGAGCGCATTCAAGCGACTATTCGACGTGTCGTCACCGTCACCAGCACTTTTTATGAACACGGCGCGAAGCCCTTGATCTCCACTTTCCTCCGCATTCACAATCAGCGCTGTGAGCGTCGCGATATTCGCTGTGCTCCGACCCTCTAACAATCTGCGCTGCTGAAAAACTCGATCGACCAACGCGATTGTCGGGATCATTTGGCTATCACCTTTGTCTACTAGCTCGGGCAGCCGATGCCGCCCTTTGGCGCCGAGTAAATAGAGATCGCTTAGCTCTTTCTCTTTGATCTTTTCGACCATCTCAGTGAGCGCCCGGTCGTTGTAAACATCGCTCTTGAGATACTTGGCCACCAGTGTTATGGCTCCGGTCCATACGAGCGGCGATAGACCTTGGACTCTCTCCGAGTTTGTTCATAGCCTTCATTCGAGCCAGTTCTTTTTTGCTAGGTTTTTTGCCGGGCACAGGTGAGTCGTCCTTTTGCTTGAAATGGGAATCGGAAGGGAGCTGCGCACCTCATCGCTCATCAGGTTCCCCCTAGCCGGCTCTTTTAATGAAAATATTCACGCCAAAAACGGAGATAGGGTAGGGCACCAACCCGCCTACCTCCGCCGGTGGAGACATTTTGGAGACATTTGCGCGTTGACTCCATCCATCGTCTATGTAACTTATTGAAATCTCATACGCCCCCGTAGCTCAGGTGGATAGAGCGCAGGATTCCTAAAAGTGAACGCTCGTCTAACTGAGTAGCCTTCCGTCAATTTCAGCTAGGAAAATCAACGAATCGAGTTGTGCTGATGCAGTTCAGTTAAGCTGCGTTTGGCACAGGCGTGGCACGGAGTACGTACCGGCCATCGCAGGAATTACTGTCTTATCCTATTCGTTACGTTAGGTGCTAACCGGGTGGCGAGAGCATTGTCACACATGAGTCGAAGAATTAGCTTTAGCTCTGAGGCTATTCCTGAAAAGTCCCATTGTTTTTCTGGAGGAGTGCCGGTTATCCGCGCTGTTGTAAGATGGGCCATTTCTTTGTCGGAGCGAATTCGGGCTTCTACCAGGGAATCGCTGAGCGGTGCAGGCTTAAGTGCGTCCCAACTACCAGGTGCAAAAAAATCTGCGGCTATAATGTCGTCGGGTCGTACGCTACCGCGTGGATACAGGAAATCTATCACGTTACGCAAGTGTAATCCGAAGCCTTCGATCAAGACGTTGTTGACCTTTGTCACGTCCTCAGGCGACGCCGCACCAATAAGTATTTGCTTATCGAGCTTTTCCGCGAGCCATAAGAAATGGTCAATTTCGTAATAAACGTGGTTGCTTGAATATTCCAACAAGTACTGATCAGTAAACGGTCGCCGTACAACTGTAGCCATGCCGACAAGGTAGCACAATGAAGGCGAAATGTTTGATGCTCTAAATCTGCAAATCAAAACGGCTAATCCGAACGCTTCACGCGCGCTGCACGGTCTAAATTCGCAGGTGAGTGCAGTTACAACACAGGATTTCCTATCCTGTCTGGAAGATAAACACTCGCGATTTCAATAAGTTTTAATTCGCTGTGCCAAAACTGTGTCAATAGGGAGATTGATTCGACCAATGCCATCCAAAAACAACGACAGCATTGACATGACTTTAAGAACCCGCGCCCGTGGCGCGCCGTCAGGCAACAAGAATGCCGTCAAGCACGGGCTTCACAGTTACAAAGCGATGCTAAATGGCGAGGGTTTAGATGAAAGATCATCGCTCTTTCGCGCCTTACGGTTTAAGGAACAGGAAATCATCAAAGCTTTGGGTGGCGATCCTTCGCCTCAAGAGCACGCGATCATCGCGGATTCAGTTAAAAACATGCTCTACGTTGCGAGTTTGGACAATTACTTGATGGGGCTAAAAAGCTTGGTGCGTAAAGGCCGGCCGCATCCTGTGCTCGGGGTTAGAACCCAGCTCTCCGCCCACCTGCGCGAGAATCTCAGAACGCTTGGGCTCAAGCGGGTAAGCAAGACGCTCACTATCCACGACGTGCTCAAGGGTGAAGCGGAAAGCACCGATCAGACATAACGTCCCGGCAAGGCGAGAAGCTCATTCTCGTTTCTCATCGGATTTGGCATCCGACGTCGATGCAACCCCTGAATTTGGAGGATACGATCGAAGAAGACCTACGAAGTCTGAACGACAATAGCGACGTGGTCGAAGTTCTCTCTGATCCGTATCAAATGCACAGGTCCATCACGACGCTTGAAGCGGCCGGTGTGCCGATCCGGGAGTTTCCCCAGACGCAGGGGAATTGCACGCTCATGGGTCAAACGCTTTTCGATCTGCTGAACGGCAGAAACCTGGAGCTCTATTCCTCCGACGAATTACGACAGCAAGCGCTCAACACCATCGCCGTTGAGAATCCGCGCGGCTGGCGCATTGCGAAGGAAAAGGCATCGAAGAAGATCGACGCCATTGTGGCGTTGGCGATGGCGTGCGTCTCGGCGATGGCGCACCGCGGCGAGATCGGCAGCCGAAGTGCGCGCGGGTTCAATAAGTCGCTGCACGTTTCAAGAGAAAGGCTCGTCCCTTATCCCGGCTCGCCGATTTATATCGGCCAGATCCTCGTCGACGTGCCGACGACGCTCATTGCGCAGCAAGCGCATGGATCGATTCGCGTTTTGGCGGCGTTCGTCAGCGAGGGAATGGGCTTACGGCGTCACGTTGAAACCATGGTGAAACCTTGGCTCGCCGATAACGCGCGCTGGGCTATGAGAAATCATCCGATGCTGCTCGGCGCCTTTGAGGAAGTCGATCAACAAACCGAATGGGACTTGTTGGAAATTCTTGAGGATGCCATCGGCGGCATATGGGAAAAATCTCCGAGTAAGTGGGAAAGTCGGCGCGATGCCGTGCTTGATCTGATTGGAAAGGCTACGCCGGGATTATTCTGTCCTGCGCTTCAAATCGATCCGATTGGCGCTAAGGTGCTTATTGAAGCTTTGAGCGGGCGATGGACTTATAACAGCGAGCGACGGGAAAAAAGAACGATTTGGTATCATGTTGCCAATGCGTTTTCCCTCTTGTATCAAGCATTGAGCCGGCCGGCAACGATTACAAAGTAAAAGTCCTATCGCCGTTGGATGATATGATTTGAATGTCACTATCGATACCCCGCTCTTTAAGTGACCCTATTTTGCATTTTCTCGCTGCACTTTAGCCAATCCAGCGATTACAAGATTCAGGCGCATTTTCTTAAGCGGTTCTGTCTGACACAGTTTGTCTAGTTCATCTGCCAATTTTCCAAGGTTATATCCTTGTGGCCAGAAAGTAGAAATCATCTGTTGGACCTCTTGGCTGGATTGCCCTCCGACTGCTCCACCTAACCCAAACAGTGCGACCACGTCATTATACCCTAAAAGATAATGAGTTTTTTGTTCGTCCTTCCAACCTCCCCATGTACGACAGTCTAATGTAACGTCTTCTGCGGCATGTGCTCTCGCAAAGGTAAGAAATAATGCAGCTGCAATGAAAAATAATTTCATGATTTCTCCAGTTAAACCGTGCTTATCGGAGGTTCGGTGTGGGAAGCCACGCACTGCGACGTTGAAACTGAGATTATCGCTTTTTCACGCTCAACTCTGCAACTAAACTCGTCAAATCATCCGCGATCGGAATTAGCCTCGATGCGGTGGCAACATCATGCTTCTCGTTCAGCCACGCGCAAAGCTCAATCAATTGTTCATCGATTCGACTCAGACGTTGAAAGGTTTCGTCGTTCATTGCTCAACCTCATGGCCGGCACGGAAAAAGATTTGTAGTGGCAAGTTGCTGTCCTCGCTGCGCGCCAAAATCTTGCATTACGCCGAACCGGTCGTCGCACGACATCCAGTTGCCAGCGCAAATGATCGATTTCTTCTTTATTCTCGCGGAAGTAAGCGGCGAGATAATTCATCTTATCCACTAAGAGTGGGACGCAAGCCTGCTGAATTCCTAGGGTTGCGACCCGCAACGCATTACGGAGTTGGTTCTTTTCCCGTTCGTTGCGCCGATCGCCTGACAGCTCGCGCCGATAACGTTTAACGAGCCATGGATGAATAACATTTTTGAAAATATAGACTATGGATTCTTCTTTTTCTCTTTGGGTGCGGGTGTGTTTGCATTCAATTGGTTTTTGATCAGAATGATTACTTCACCCTTCTCTTCCGGTATTCGATGACCATTTATGGTGCCTTTCTTGGTTTTACGTTGGCGGAAATTTTCAACGAGCCACCCGGCAAGGGCGATGATAGCCGCGTTATTTGAGACAGCAATAATCACATTCCTTACGGTTTTAAGGCCTGAAGACTTTTTTACCTCCGGGTGTACTTTTACGCCGTTAAGTTTCAGGGAGCACAATTCTTTATATAATTCCTTATCCTCGGTAGCTAAGGAAATTTCATCAGGTTTCAAAATGCATTTACTCCTTTAAATATGCGTAAAACTACTTCAGCGCTGAGGCGGATCTCTTTTATCAAACTCCCTGTGTGATAGCCTGTGGTATCTAACTGGTCGGAAAGTTCAGAAAGTGCTAAAAGGTGCCTGCCGTTGTTACGTGGTTGTAACATGAAAATGCGAATGAGATGCGATGAGATTTGTCTTTGAGGAGATCTTCCGATGACTTGGAAGCTTGGCATCGCAATAGCTGTTATCGTAGGGTTGCCGTTGGGTGCTCTCAAAATACTTCCGCTCGCCGAAATAGGCGCAATACTGGACTGGGTCAAACTTACCGCGCGAGATTTGGTGATTTCCGTTCTCAAGCTCCTTGGTTTGTACTGACGAAATTGACGCGGCAATGTTAGAAACTTCAGTGTTAAGCATTCAAGCGTATGTTCAATTCACACATATTATCCGCGGAATTCCTACCGCTTCGGTAGCTTTTCAAGCTCGGGGGTGAGGCGATCAAGTTCGCCTTAACAGCTTCATCCTTCGTTTTCCTGTACCGGTAATTCAGCGTTCCGATTTGAGCCGAAAGCAGTTTCCGCACACTGGTGTCGTACTGCTCATAGCGTATGTTTGCCCGCGCCTGTGGCTCGACATCAATTCCCTCAGAAAGTGGATGCGCAGCGGGATCGATAAGAGCGGCTTTTGATATTTGCGCTACCATACGCCGGCCACGATCCAAGTCATCGAACATGACAGTATAAGCTAGACACTTATGGCCTTCGTGAGATTGGAGGCCAATGATTTTCAGGTTCATCCAGTCAGGTTCCTTGTAAATAAACTTCCCATTATGGCGTAGGCCGCCCAGAGCCAAATTTCTCTGGAGGATATTCTGAAGTTTAGACACCGGACTTTGCCATCGTTTCGCGAACACTAACAGTAGAACCTACGCCCTCCATGGGAGTGTATTTAGCGCCCTCGATTGCAACGTCCTCTGAAATTTCGGACCAAAAGAGCAAGTAGGCCACCCAGAATTCCCTAAAAATTTCCGGCGGGTTCGATAGCCAAATCACCGGATGCAAGTCCTTCAGGATGACGTTAGCCGCAGTTTTAATCGACGAATCCGCCTTCGAACGAGTCTCAAAAGCAACGAAATAGTACGTGCTCATTAACTCCTCCTGTTGTAGACAGTTTCATATTTAGGCGGACCATAGGTGCGCTCAGGTTTAATCTAACTGTATCTTTTCGATTGTCCTCGCGAGCATTTCACGAATCGTTTTACGTTCGTCGGGTCGTTAATCCACTTCATTCCGCATTCGCTGAGAACTTCCTGGACGATTTGCAGTCGGTTCAAAGAGTCCATATTTCATTCCTCCGTAATGCTATCAGGAAGGACAGCAATCACTGTACCAAAATATAAATGCTAGATAACTCTAACCTTCACATGGACAAAAACTTAATAATGGAAGAGAAAGTCTTGCAGAGGTTTGGGATATTTCATTCGCCCCAAGCGGACGACAAGCATTACGAAAACTCCGTCGAGCTAAATCAGCGTTGACGCGACATTAGATCTATCCCTGCATTTCAATTCGAAAATAGCCCGCCCGCTCTCAGTGCAACCGCTGTTTCGCGGGTTGCAATCCATTCTCATCAGCGATAAACCCCGGTGTCGTGTTGCGCTAGCCGTCAGCTTACTTAACGAAATAGCGAAGCCGTTGGAAAACCAAGAACGGTATGCTTTATCACGCTCCCTACGCCAGCGCTCTTCGGTGTGTCGGTCAAGCGTTGGAAAGCCACAACATCGATCTTTTCGAATTGACCATCACCGATGCCGACACATTTCTCGTGGAATGCGGTGATCCAAATCCGCCTTACACGGGAGTTCTCAAGCTACAGTTTTCTTCCGACAGCATCACAATAATCGACCGTGAAAATCAGTCGCGGCGCCGTCAAACGAAGTCCGAGCTTCGGTTCGACAGACTGTCTGAAATCCTTCGGGCTGCTGGCAATTACATGGATAGCAAAAGGGCGGAGATATTGCGGCTCAGCACCTGCTCCTCCGAGTCCGGGGGCGTGACGCTGGAATATCAAACCAGGGATGGCGATGCGCATTCGGAAACCCTAGATATGAAGTTAATTCGTGAAGTCGCTGTGAATATGTACAAGCGGCGAAAGAGCATTTCAAATCCAACAAACATAATCACACGCCGTAATTAAATGCTTCGTACAGAAGTTACCCTGGTAACGGCGACATTTTGGTGGTGGCTGGCGGCGTGAGTTGGCATGACATGTTTTTCTATTTGGCGGCGCTGCTGATAATTGCGCCGGCGCTAATTGCGTTTGTTGCTGTGTTCATGGCCCTGGTGGCGCTGGCGTTTTTAGCGGTGGTGGTTTGGCTGGCCGATAAGTTTTGGTGGAGGATTGATGACCGCGAATAATGTTTCAGCTTGTAGCCGAAGTGTCGCAATTGGCCATTCGGTGCTTGGAGACTGTGCATTATTTCGCTGGTGCAGACGAAGCCGGCGAGACGCGATTTAGGCCACGGCGCTAAGGTGTAGGACTCAATCCTTTCGCTTCGCCCTTGCCCATCACCATGTTGACACACTGCCTTTGACTGAACCATATTTCGACGGAGTCGAATTCGCGCCTTTTGGAGTCTAGATACATTGTGCAAACTTCTTCAGCGCGCATTTCAAGTCGGTAAGCCCGCCACGTCTGCCACGTATACGACACAGACGCGACAGACACGGAGATAATTCCTATGGTGACTACGATTTGAAACCAGAGTTTCATTGTCGCTCGAACAGACGAATCCGGCGAGACGCACTCATATTTTATCGGACTTTGATAAAAACACCGTCCTTCCAAATTCCTGATCGCAGGTTTGATCCGTCGGCACGATATTCGGTGCCCTCCCCGTTGGTCTTACCGTCCCTGAACTCACCGACGTACTTTCTGCCATCAGTCAAAATAGAAGTGCCTTGTCCACTGCGGTTACCGTCCTTGAACTCACCGACGTATGTCGCGCCACTAGCCGACGAAAGGGTGCCTTGCCCATTGAAGGTGCCGTCCCTGAATTCACCGACGTATCTGTCGCCATCTGGAGCACCGCTGGTTTAATCCAAAGACCGAAAAGGGGTTACGGGACATTCCTATTTCTGCCGAGCTCGTTTCGGCCTTGCGCGCATGGAAAGAGAAATGCCCAAGGAGCCGGCTTGACCTGGTGTTCTGCAATGAGTTCGGGGAACCGTGCAACCGGACTGGAATAGGTCGACACGGGTTAGCGCCGGCGCTCGAACAAGCGGGAATCGAGAAGGCGGTCACCATGCACGGACTCCGGCATTCCTATGCGTCCATGCTGATTTTGCTCAAGCGGCCAATAACGGAGATTTCAGAGTACTTGGGCCACGCTGATGTTTCGATCACGATGAGAGTCTACGCGCACTTCTTGAAGCAGAAGAAGCAGGACACGATGAGCGACTTGGAGTGGCTGATTCAAAATGGCTAGCCGAAAAAACGCGAAGACTCTGAACGTTAAGCCGCTCGTACGCTTGGTTAACCATCTTCCTTCAAACGATTTAACTCTTATCGTCCTAAAAGGGCATCTACTTATCGAGGAGCAACTCGTTTCACTGATTGAAGGCAAAATGAAGCACCCAGCTGCACTTGGAACGCGGATGAGTTTTTCCCATCGGCTTCGCCTCGCAAAAGCAATGTTCTACCAGCAAGAAAATGCTTGGGTTTGGACCTCAATCGATAAACTCAATGAAGTGCGAAATCATCTCGCACATAACGTGGAAGCAACAAATCTGGATGTGAAAGGAAATGACTTCATAAATTCAATTGGCGGGGGTTTTTACATGGATAGAAAAGCAACCGTCGAAAAACGCATGAGGCTAGCGTTGATATGCGTCTGCGGAGCGCTTGAAGGCTTAGCTTAGATTGTTTGGCACAACGTGGCACAATTTGACACAGGAGCGAAAAAATATAAGTGTAACTAGCTGATATTGCTTGTGCCCCCGTAGCTCAGATGGATAGAGCGCAGGATTCCTAATCCTGAGGCCACGCGTTCGAATCGCGTCGGGGGCATTAAAACACTTTCGCAGTTTCAAAAACTTACCTCGCAATTAGAAAGTCTTTCCGCATCATCGCATGAACAGAAAAACTGCCAACGCGATGGATACCCTTGTCAGGCATTGCGCTGTTGGTATCGGTCGCTGAATAGGATGAAGTTGTATCTGTTGGCACGTGGTCCAAGCAGATTCGAGGCGAGAACGCTTGAAGCGCAGCCTAAGAGACATTCAAGATCGAGCCTCGGCTGGATCGCATGCCGACGTTGGGTGGGCTTGAACGAGCGCAACGTCCGTGACTTGATAGCACTTGCTGTCCGACTTCACTCTTTGACGCTTCAAGGAGCGACCAAGGTCAAGTCAAGCAAACATATAAGGACATTCAGCAAAAGGAGACTCGCCATGAAGTGGAAACTAGTGAGCGTCGGCATCTTTTCTCTCGTCCTTTCCGGCTGCCTCGTGGTTTCTCCCAATTTTTACGAAGCTGGCAACTGGCCGCGGGAGCGATCCAACAGCAGCGAATGCGCGGACCAAGCCCGTGACATGGGGCTGAGAAGAATCGACGTGGAGCCCGCGCGGCCTGCGGGGCGCGGTGAATGGGAAGCAATAATTCACGCCACAGACTCAGCAGGACGCGATGTTCGGCTGCGTTGTTCCTATGCCTCGGGATCTCGGCGCGTGACCGTGGACCGCTTAGATCGTTAGTTTTTGTTCGTAAGCAAACTACATAGATTGGCAAATGAAAGATGAAAGCTAAGCAAAACTCAACGTTTTTAACAAGCGAACTTGCCGAATTTAAAAAGACCAACGACGCCTCGCATACACACCAACTTCGACGACTCATACTAATCACGACGCCTTGTAGAATAGAGAGCACGTCACGGCTAACGAATGCATAGCTGAACGCCGTTGCCCGAGGATTGTCGATTTTGTGCCGCGAAAAAGCTTCGTTGTTTCATACGTTTGAAGACTGATATCTATTATGTCTCTAACCCCAACTGGTCAGGATTTACTCTCGTGAATTGAATGCGACGAGTCAGATAAAGTCGGCACCTTGCAGTCCCTTCAGGGGATTTATCCCCGAAATGACAGACACCGCTGGGACCGGCGAGAAAACCAGTCCAGATTGCTCTCGCACGGCAAACCGGAAAGAACGATGGGATAGCAGCGGCCGCTTGGCAAGATGGGTCAACCGGGTCACAATGTAACGTTGATTAAGATCCGGGACGGCGACCGCGTTGCATATATCATCATTGACAATATCGAGATCGCTTGAGATCAAACATCGCAAGCTCGATTTGCTCTGGGTCGCCCTATCGATGGTATTGGCCGTCTTTACCTGGCGCTATGCCATACCTGACGCGTATGCCCCGATATGGTTGTTCGTGGCTCTTCACATCCAATGCGCTTTCATCTTCGCCATCCGTCAACCGGCGCGGTACTCAACCAAACGCCCGCTGGAAATCCTGATCACGCTGTTATCGCTAATTTACTTATTCGCCTTCGAGATCAAGCCGACGTCTTCGCCCGTGCTTGCTCTGTTGGGTGGGGTCGTCACTGCCATCGGCTCACTAATAACGATCATTTCCATCCAGTGTTTGGGCCGCAGCTTTGCCGTGCTGCCCTCTCTTCGAGATATCCGAACCTCCGGCGTGTATCGCTTCGTCCGTCATCCCATCTATCTTTCCTACATGGTCGCCGCGCTTGGCACGCTTATGCGCCACCCGAGCCTTTACAATACCAGCGTGGCTCTGGCCGGCTTCGTTTTGATGATGTGGCGCATCAGGTTCGAAGAGCGATTACTCGCGCAGGATGAGATCTATCGTAACTACATGGATGCGGTGCGTTATCGATTGCTTCCCGGTTTATACTGATCTGACTCGGCACTAACAGGAACCTGCCAAGAACTCAAAAGGCAGAAGACCACCACTCAAGAACCGCCGGCCGACGTCAAATGTTGGCATGAGAGGCGGTGGATGAAGCAATGAGCGCCCGTTCAGCTCGCGGTGGGTTCTTTATCGGCTAATCTTCAGCGTTCTCGTTGGAGAAGTTACGGCAGGCTGTCTTTGTGTGGGCTGTCTCGACGGCCACAGAAATGCTCAACCAGATTTCCTAACCCTGAGGCCGTGCGTTCGAATCTCGCCGGGGGCATTACTACTTACAAAAAATTACTTACTGATTGATACTGAGAACAACTTGTCAGGATCGATGGTCCGCGGGTTACCGCGTAATACACGGCCTTGCGTGGATTGTAATCGAAGGTCGTGAGCGTGGAGATTGCATAACGAAATAGTGCCCTAACAGGCGAGAAGCAAAGCCGCCAAAGCCCACCTTTGATTCAATGTATTTGTGCAACCAACTTTAAATTGGTTTTTGGCGTCGCGATAAATCCGTGGCTGAGAAATGGCGTCTCGGGATCGCTGGGATTGTGTTTTATATACCTTCCCACAATCTGACCCTTGTTATTGATCCCGCTAACCACAGTCTCAAGAACCGCAGCGAAAGGAACCTCGAAGGTGGTGAAGGCTCCATCCTGAAGCAGAAAACTGCGGCCTACGAAGTTAGCATCTTCATAGATTCCTAAGATTACACCGTGGTCGTTAATGTCCGCCGGATAAGTCTCTACGCCTTCGGGGAAATCAAACGCACTGAAGACTCCCTTATCATAGATAAATCCGTGAACGTGACCGTTCGGAAACGAAGTGGTCACATTACTATCGAAATAAAATCCGACAATCTGGCCAACGTTATTGATTGCCGTGGGCGCTGTGATACGAGCATCAGCAAAGGGTACATTGAACGTGAGGAACAGACCGGCATCCCAAAAAAATCCATGAAACTTTCCAGCGGCGTCACGATAATTACCAACGACCTGGCCATCATCGTTGACGCCGGTAGCCTCGGTCAAATTTGCGCCTGGAAAATCGAGAATAGTGCATCTGCCTTTTTTGTCCCTCAAAAACCCACTCAGTTTAGTAATCGCGATCTCGAATGGAGGTGCTGGAATCTTGATTATGCCAGTAATGACAGTAGCGAATCCAGCAATCTCACCGTGTTTATTGAGCGACTGCGGCTCCATAGAAACAACATCTTTCGAGCATCGGATATCAGTCGCTCTCCTTTTCTTATTAAGAAGGAATCCATACGGTCCTAAATTGCTATTTGTAAATCCTCCCGTAATTTCGCCATTTTCATTGATGTCCGACAGGGCAGTGAAACCAAGCTGCCCGTTAGGAATAGGTATATCTATGGTGATGAAGTTAAACGATGAAGAGCTGGCAGCAAGGTCATCTCCAAAGACGGGAGCTACGGATGCGTGAAGCGCCGAGACGATCACTAAGAAAGCCAAGCTGATAGAAACCCAAAGTCCCTTGTTTTGCATCATAATACCCGCTTATTTAAACCAATTGTTCCGAATATTCTTCTCTATGCCGCAGAGATGCCAAGTCTCTCCTTATAGTTCCCTCCACGCCTATTAGTCAAGATAAATACGGCTGGCTGAATGACAGCCGGATGACATACGCTGACGAAAAACTTCGCAAGAGGCTGAAATTGTGGATGAAATGGACTGCAACTGGAGATCGACCTTTACCAAAGCGACAAGGCTGGAATGAAAAGGGCATGATTAGAAGTGACCCATTCTGGAAGTTAGTGAGCCGGCTCAAGTTTACCGAAGATGCTCCGCGCTTCTGCCATTCGGCTGAACTTCAAAATCCAACGGTTAAAAGCCGGCTCAGACGAAGAGTTGCTCGTCGTCGAGTTCTTGAGAATCCTGATCCATCAGTTGCAGCAATTGCAACAAAACTGGGTGAGTTTTCGGCCAATATCGGCAAGTTGCATTCGGCGTGTCTAAAAGTGACTTTGGCAGCTCCGGCAATCTTCCATCGCCCAGATAAAAAATGCTTGGCTAAACGAGCAAGCGGTGGGCCACTTCCAATGGTGTTGTTGGATCATTCTACACCCGGGGCTGGTAAAGGAGATTGGAGCCTCATTCCTCGGGACGTGTCCCAATTATTGGATGACTGTTCCGGGAATTATTCTTAAATGTCGGACATGGGACAAAAATATTTTTTTACTTGCACAATTTCTCTCGACGCAATGATGCGATCTAATTTTGGCATGACCATTGCGGCAAACGTTTGAGAGAAAGAAAAATTTTTTACGGGTTTCAAACGGAAAGGCTCAGATATTTCAGTGGCCTTTCCACTCCATATCGCCGCTTCGCCTAGTAAAGCCAACAACGGCGCGTTTAGTATGCCAAAGAAAATTTTAATAGTTGAAGACAATCAGGATCTACGGCAGATACTAGTGTCGATGCTACGGTTTTCTGATTACGAAGTTTCCGAGGCGGCAAGTGGCGCTGAGGCGATAGAAAAAGCCATGTCCGTTGAGCCGCATCTCATTGTTTTGGATCTCGAACTTCCTGATTTGTGTGGCACGATGGTAGCGCAAGCAATACGTGAAAATCCGAGGACTCGTCGTATACCCATTATTGGATGGAGTGCTTATATCGGCTGGGAATATCGGAAAGCAGCGTTGGACGCAGGCATGATTGATTACCTGGAAAAGCCAGTTCACTCGGCCACGATCCGAGCAAAAATAGAAGAATACCTTTTAACCGAGAGATGAATACAATCGAAAGCCGCCTGTGACTAGGAAAGATCGCTCTTACGAATCTCTCCCACCCGATTTGCTTTCAACACTGCTCAATAGAGCAAGACACCGCCAACACAAATTAAACAATGCGAACTCTTTACTAACGGAATCAAGTTCGGCTGTTCCTCTTGCCGAGTTAAATCTTTCTGGAACGAAAGTTTCTGCTGAATGGAGATTCTCGTCACTAGGATTTCAGCGAAGCGCATCAGGAAATACCTACAGTAGCGTAGGATAATCCCGGTTAAATGGATTTTCGGCCGATTCTGGCGCGCGTACGTTCTTGGCGTAAAATATTTTCGGATCAGTGGTCTTGCCAACGGCATTTGCGCGCCCCGATGTCCGTTATATCAGCTCAGCTTAAACGTACTTGTTAGAAGAGTTTACACTTCATCGCAGCGCCAAAATGGCTTGCGAAATGTGCTAAGTACTATTTCAATAAAAGTATTTTTAATTAAGGAATGAAAAGTTATTTTAGATGAAAAATAAACTGTAATACTTGTTTACGGATTTCACTATAGGCTCCACTCGCTACTGCGTCACAAGTCGTTGATATTGCACGCTTCAAAGTTACTGGCACTCCAATTGCTCCAATTCATAATCAGTGATCGAAACGATCCCAACGGATGAGGTTTTTGTCAGGTTAGCAACGAGGCGACCCGATGCCAGCGTTTTTTAAAAACCGAAACAAACGTTAGCGGCCGACGCAGTGAATACAGGGCGTTCCAGCGGCGAGCATTGATCGATAGCGCTTTTGACGATATTTCGACGATGCGAATGAGCATTCTCAAGCTCATCGCCTCAGAGTCGCTAGGATTTGCGGCAACGGCGAGATGATAGAAATCTTTTGTAATTCGTTGCACTTTGGCGTGAAATGTTTTCGGCCAAAAATGGCGCACCTACATCCACGTCGCAAAAACAAAATCTTGCGCCACGCTAACGGCTTTAGGGTGAGGTATCCTCAAATCTTCACACGTTTTATTAGTTCGGGTCTGAGGACCCTTACTAACCGGCCACAACTGGCTCGATTCCCAGCTGGAAAATCGGTTTATTTGGGCATGAAAAAATGTTTCGTATAGTGAAAACCCGTACGCTTTTGCCTGCTCTACTGTCGGAATTCTTCCGACAGTTTTCGTTCCGGCATGTTATCCCGACATCATCTTGCTTGATTAGGCGCGGAATGATATTCGCATTCGCCTGGCATATCACTTGCTCAATATTATTCGCAAACTAATCTAGAAGGACATCACGTTTGGACAATTTGACGCGAGATTGGTACGCCGTTTACAGCAATCGGAACAAAGAGGAACAGGCACAATTCCAACTTTCACTCCGAGGAGTGGAATGCTACTTTCCTCGTTTACACATTCCCAGCAGCCGCCCAAGCAGGAACCGCATTGTTGCGCTGTTTCCGAATTATTTATTTGTTCGCGTCAACATCGCGATGGAGTCTCACCTGGTCATCTGGACGCCGGGCGTCAAGCGTATCGTGAGTTTCAGTGACGAGCCGATTCCGATCGATGATAGTGTCGTGCGCTTCTTGCAGGCGCAAGCCAACGACAAGGGAATCATCCAAGCACGCTCGCGGTTGCAGCGCGGCGAAGAAGTCGAAATATCCGGCGGGCCGTTCGACGGTCTCATGGGAATCATTCAATCGCCACCTGACAACCGCGGCCGAGTAAAAGTTTTATTAACCCTCTTGAGCCGCCAGATCAGTGTGAAGTTTGGCGTTGAATTCATCAAAAGCGGCCGCGCGGCGTGGACGGTTGACGGCGCGGTTATCGGATCGGGTTGGACCTCAGCAGAAGATTGAGAGTCGTCCGTCCGTATGCCAGCTCGATGGTCAAAAGATAGACGGTTGTACACTGATGGCGGAGCTATGTCCGCGAGCCGGATTGGAGGGAAAACCCGTGTTAACGCAGAAATGTAGACTGTGGGTACTCTACGTCGTGGCACTCACTCTTGTGTTCGGCTGCACCGCGACGCCCACTCCGACGGACATGCCGGCGGGTCAGGCTGCTCCAGCGCCAAGGGCCGCGACCAACGAAATCAATCAAGCGCTATCGATCGCTGCGGCTCAGTCAGGCAGTTCGACTGCCGACTATCGAATCGGCCCAGACGATCTAGTTCAGCTGACGATTTACAATATTCCGGAACAGGACGCCCGCGTTACGCCTCGAACCGTAATTTTACGGGTGAGCCAGGATGGCGTCATCGTGGTTCCCCTGGTGGGCGCCATGACAGCGAAGGGCAAAACTACGTCTCAACTCGAACAAGAATTGAAAAAAAAATATGAACAATACATTCGCAATCCGCAAATCGGCGTCTTGATCACCGAATACCGCCAGCGCATTTCCGTTATGGGAGCCGTTCAAAAGCCGGGAGTGTTCGAGCTTACCGGCCCGAAGACAGTGATAGATTTGGTTGCTCAGGCGGGCGGTATCACCGAGAAAGCGGGCAACCAGGTTCTTCTCTACCGGCAAGAGGCTGACGGCAAAAGACAAACCGCCGTGATTGACCTACTCGTTCTTGCCAACCCGTCAGGGCAAGTCATCGATAGTAAAGACGCCATGGTCGTGAATATGGCGGTGCAGGCGGGAGACGTGATCAATGTTCCTCAAGCCGGAACGTTTTTTGTCGATGGCGCGGTTCGCAAGTCCGGTTCCTACCCAATTAGCCGCGACTATACATTGACTCAAGCCTTGGCAGTGGCTGGAGGCGTAGATCCGGAACTAGCCGATTACTCAGCGGTCACCATTTATCGTCGGCGGGGGCCAACCAACGTGCAAACTCTCGCGGTGGATCTCGACAGTGTAATGACACAAAAGAGCGTAGACCATAAGATAGAGCCCGATGACGTCATTGTAGTGCCGATGAGCTCGATGAAATACTTTGTCAAACGGTTTGTAGGCACGATTATTTCCGGCGTTTCTCTTGGATCGGCGATACGATAATGAAAGTCCTAGCAAAATATTATCCCCAATACGTTTCGCCCCGGACGCAATCAGTACCGTCGGGGCAAAGCGAGGAAACGGCGTATTATTACTCAGACCAGGAGCAGGAAAAGCACCTGCGCGATTATTGGAAAATTCTGCTGAAGCGGTTGCGCGTGGTAATTCCGGTTTTTTTGGGCGTGGTGGCTTTAGGATTATTATACATTATCATTTCGCCGACGCAGTATACGGCGAAGTCGACATTGAAAATCGAACCGCAAAATCCCTCTTTTACGGGTATCGTCGAGACCGCCCCGACGCAGTCGGATGTGAATCGTTACGATTATTACCAAACGCAGTTTGCTCTGCTGAAGAACGCGCCGATGGCGGCGCGCGTCATAAAGAAATTGGATTCGGAATCCAAGTCTTCATTAGAGGCTCAAAGATTTAATCTAATTTCCTGGATAACGGATTCCATCTATTCGCTGATCGACTCGATCGCCGAATTGTTTCGGACGCAATCAACCGGAGGAAGACCGACGGCCAACGAGTTGGGCGTGCCTCCAGCATTGGTTGCCCGCTATCGGAGCTATCTCACCATCGAGCCGGTTAAGAATACTCGTCTCGTCGATATTTCGTTCAGTACGCCGAATCCCCGGCTGTCGCAGGAATTGGCTAATGCGCATGCCACGTCGTTTATTCAGATGATTTTGGAAGGCCATTTCAATCTCACCCAAGAAGCGCGAGATTTTCTTTCCAAAAAGTTGGCGGACTTAAGAGAGAAAGTCGTCACGTCTGAAAAAGCTCTCAATCAGTTTCGACAGCAGCACGGGGTCGTATCGATGGAGAAAGGCGAGAATATTGTCGTCGATCGGCTCGTCGACCTGAACAAACAGTTGACCCAAACCAGGTCCTCGCGGATCCAGGCGGAATCGCTTTACCAGATGACGCGAAACAAAAATACCGAGTATTTGGCTCAAGTGCTCAGCAGTCCGGTAGTCGTGCAAATCAAGACCAGCCTGGCAACTTTGGAAACCGAGAAAGGCCGCCTATTGAGCATCTACACGCCCGAACATCCCCGGCTTCAGGAACTTAACCAACAGATCGCCGAGGCCAAAAGAACTTTAGCCGGCGAGGTCGCCAACATCGTGCGCGGTATCGAATCCAATTATAACGCGGCACGGGGCCAGGAGCAGGCTTTGGAAGCGGAAGCCAAGAAACAGCAAGACGCCGCACTCGATCTAAAAAACATCGGCGTCGACTATGCAGTTCTGAACGAGGGGGTGGTGGCCAATCGGGGACTCTATGAAACGATCCTCAAACGAATGAATGACACGAATGTCCGCAATGATCTTGCAGCTTCCAATATTCAGGTCGTGCAACAAGCCGAACAGCCGACCAAACCATCTTCTCCAAACATTCCGAAAATCTTGACCGCGTCTGTAGTTTTGGGTCTCTTGTTGTCCTTGGCGCTGGCGTTCTTTTTGGAGTACATGGACGCGACCATGAACACGCCGCAGCAAGTCTGGGCGGCAGTTTCCCTGGCGACTTTGGGGGTGGTTCCTCGTCTGGAGCTGGGCACGCTGCGCCAGAGTAATCATCCGCCGCTGTCAGATCACACCCAGTCAAATCACCAATCATTGCCGAACGGCGCCGACGATCGAGTGGGCAAAGAAATTGTGTTGGCCCGAGCCCAGTTTTCGATTGTCGCCGAGTCTTACCGCAACATTCGCACGGCGCTCTTGCTGTCCCAGGCGGAACGGCCGCCGAAGGTGATGTTAGTCACCAGTCCCTGTCCGGGCGAAGGCAAAACGGTGACCAGCGTGAACTTGGGAATGGCGCTGGCCCAGAGCGGCAAAAAAGTTTTACTTATCGATGCCGACCTGCGCAAAGGGCGCTGCCATCATCTGCTGCATCGGCGCAACCAGGAAGGGCTTGCCAACGTGCTCGCCGGACAAGCCGAGGTTAAGCGGAGCATCCAGGAAACTTCCGTCAAGGATTACTATTTGCTGCCGCGCGGCTCGCTGCCGCCGAATCCCGCCGATCTTTTGATGTCGCAGAGAATGAGCGATCTGCTGACCGAGTTTCGCACCAGCTTCGACGTTATAGTGATAGATTCACCACCGATTATTGCGGTGAGCGATGCCGCGGTCCTGGCGACGCTATGCGACGGGGTAGTGGTCGTATTTGATGGACAAAAGACGACGACCCATAGTGCAAAACGCGCCCTGGACGTGCTTGACAATGTCGGCGCGCGGATATTGGGCGTTATTCTTAACGGTGTCGATATTCTCCACAATCCCGATTATGTCGACTACCGGTCGTATTATTCGTCCTACTATCCCTCGGAACCTCTGGAGACGGATTCATAATACGACCGCCGTGTTGGGACTAGGTGGCTTCGATTTTCAATCGTGTCCACCCCGCAGAAAGTATAGCTTTCAACCGGATCAAGACTTAGCGTGCATTGCCCAAAATTGACTGAGCTTCCGCCGCCACCCACAGGCAAAACCGGCTGGCCGTGGACGGAAGAAAGCGAATCGCTTTTGGCGATGAAAGGTGAAACGCGGTCGTGGCCACGGATCAGCGTTATCACACCGTCGTTTAATCAAGGCGAGTTTCTTGAAGAGACGATTCGTTCAATCTTGTTGCAGGGATACCCGAACCTCGAATATTTGATCTTAGATGGCGGCAGCACCGACAATTCCGTCGAAATTATAAAGAAATACTCTTCATGGACCAGTCACTGGGTCAGCGAACCGGACGCGGGCCAGAGCGATGCCATCAACCGCGGCTTGAAGCGCGCATCCGGCGAGTTCGCCACGTGGATAAATAGCGATGACTTGTTATGCCCAAATGCGTTAGTTGAGCATGTGGCGCGATATGGTTGCAGCACCAACAACATTTACGTGGGTATCTGTGTGTATATCGATGCGAGCGGCAATTTCTCTATTGCGAACATCAGGGCAGAGTTCATTCTCTGGAGGATTTAGTCCGTGTCAGAGAAATCTGGCGTTCGGGTCAGCAGATTGTCCAACCAGAGGTTCTGTTTCCTCGGGAGCTGGCACTTTCGTATCGGCGGTGTTAAACTCTGACAACCATTTCACTATGGATTATGAACTTTGGGGAAAACTGCTTTGGCAGGTGCAAATTTCAGTACACAGAAATTCCCTTCGGCATTTTCAGAGAACATCCCGCACAGAAGACCCATGATCCTTTGCAAACGACCGAATCGCTGCTCAAAAGCGCCGCTGAGTTGATCAGGATTGCAGATTGCTTTACAGAGGAAAAAAAGAAAGAGCTTCTAACGGATCTTGCCGCCTATAACGTGGAGTATCGAAGCGCTTACTGGAAAGGTTCGGGACGGTTGGCCAGAATCGGATTGCCGCGCGGGCTAGTCAGATCGCTACGCACTTGAAAAGACTTTTTCAAAAACGGTCTAATGCAATTATCCCAGTAACTTACAAGTCTTGCTCCACAAGCCGCATGCGATAGTTCGCGCCGCTTGGTTCATATGAAAAGATTGGAAGCCAAAATTTGTATCACTCTGCCTTATCCGCCGACGTATTCCGAAACTTTTTTGCAGGCCCATATAGATCGCCTATCTTCAGCGGTCAACTACTTGCAGGATTTTCCGATCGATATAGACGACGTGTTTCCGAAGCATATTTCTGCCGACAGAACCGAGCAACTGAAACAAAGCGCGAGAATTTATTGGCATCGCTATTATTTGAATCCCGTCAAACGAAAGTTACTGCGAAAATTTTTCAAGAGAACAAACATCAATGTGCTCCTCGCAGAATACGGCTTGACCGGAGTTGGCGTGTTGAGTCTATGCAAAGAGCTGAATATCCCGCTCATCGTACATTTTCATGGCTATGACGCATATTCAATTGAGCTCCTCGATCGGCATCAACGCGCATATAAGCGGATGTTCGATTACGCCAGCGCGATCATCGCTGTATCCAAACACATGGCAGAGCAGCTTGTTAAATTGGGTGTGCCTACGGAAAAGGTTATCTACAATCCATACGGCGTGGAAGTTACCAAATTTGCACAAGCTGACGTTCTCAGGTCTCAGCTTCGTGTCCTTTCGGTTGGGCGATTTGTGGAAAAGAAGGCGCCTTATCTGACGATACTTGCGTTCAAAAAAGTTTTGGAGCGGTTACCCGAAGCGACACTCGTCATGGTCGGAGCCGGCCCTTTGCATGATGTCTGTTCAAAACTCATCAAAGCACTGCATGTCGAACACGCCGTGGAGTTGAAGGGCATGGTTGATCATGATGGAGCGGCCGCACTAATGCAGCAGTCAAGAGTTTTTATCCAACATTCTTTAGTGCCATTATCAGGCGACACAGAAGGCACACCGGTTGCCATTTTGGAAGCAGGGGCCGCCGGATTGCCTGTCGTCAGCACCAAGCATGCCGGCATTAGCGATGTTGTAATCCACGGCAAGACGGGATTTTTAGTAGATGAAGGCGACATCGATGCGATGGCTGAATATTTATATCAACTATTAGCTAATCCTGAACTGGCCAGTGAGATGGGTAAAAATGCGAGGGACCATATCAGTGCTAACTTCAATATGGAGCAGAGTATAGAAGGGCTCAGAAAGATCCTGGAAGGCTATGTTATTAATGAGCCCAAAGACCGCAATGCCGTCCTGGAGTTCGCCTCGGATCAATCTTCCACCGTGCTTCCGAAAAACGAGAGCAGAAGCCGTCAGTGGTGACCGTTACTACGTCTAGGTGTGAACGGTATGAAATCTGTAATAATGATCACTAATGCCTTCCCCCCATATGGGGTTGCTGGCGTGTACCGGCCGCTTCGCTTTGTGAGACATCTTTCGAAGACCGGTTGGTGCACGCGTGTCATTACAGCAAACCCATACTGCTATGAAAGGTATGATCCTGACCTTCTTGACAGCGTACCGAGTGAAACGGAGATCATCCGTGTCCGAGGGCGCGATCCGTGGCAAGCAATACAAAGTTGGAGAGCACAACGGATACAGGAAAGGCTTTCGGGAGACTCTGCTGAAACGGCGGATCGGATCCGTGCGGCACATTCCAAGCCGTTCCGTTCTATGATTAGAAGAATCATCCAGGCTGCCGCGGTATGTTATTATCAACCCGACATAGAAAAGCGCTGGATTACACCGGCCATAGAGGCAACAGTCAAGCTTTGCGCGCAAAGGCGGCCGAACGTCATTTGGGCTACTGCGAGCCCGTTATCGGCATGGATCGTCGCACAAGGAGCTTCTGCAATAACGGGTGTTCCCTACGTCCTGGACTTACGGGATCCGATCGGATTGAGCTATTACGAGCCAGATCTTAGACAGCCGGAATGGGTGAAGCGTCGCATTAGACGCACCATGTATCAACTCTTCAAAGGAGCGCAATCAGTTGTGTTCTTGTTCGACAGCGTCGCGGAAACCTATTGTCGCGCTTTTCCCGGGGCATTCGATGTCCCCAAGGTTCACATCATCCCGAATGGATACGAGGGCAGAATTGAAGAATTTGCGCCGCCGAATGGCAACAAGTTTACCGTTTTGTATACAGGAACATTGGCAAGCTACCGCTGTGACACACTTCTCCAATCTCTCGTCACTTTCAAGAGTAGCGACCCTGTCAGAGCGCAGAAACTGCGCTTTGTTTTCGTCGGCGAGGGGACGGAAGGCCTGGCGAAAGAAGCGGTAAGGCTCAGTTTGTCAGAGATTGTGGAGACGATGGGTCCAACGTCCTACGGTGAAATCCTTCGTCTTCAGCGAGAAGCGCATGCATTCCTGGTGTTTGGACGACTCTCGACCATAAAGGGCTACGAACTTTTCGCCGGTGCCAAACTATTCGAGTACTTGAAGGCAAGGCGGCCGATTTTCGCTGTGCTGCCTCAGGACGAGACGAGGAAAATTCTTCAACGAGTTGGCGTGTCCACAGTCGCCGATGTCGATTCGCCATCGGAGATTGGCTCTATCTTGCTGAAGCTATGCGATGCTTGGTCTAGAGGGGACTTGCACTCTTTTCTGCCTGATCCTGTCAAATGTGAATTTTACTCAGCAGAGCGGCAGACCGAAGCTCTCGTGCGTGCCCTCAACGGCACGCCAGCGACAGAACCGTTTGTCCTCGGCTCTGCCGAGATTCCGCCGTCTTTACAGGAAGAGATGGTTGTCAATGCAGGACGGCTAAGTACTTTACGTTGGACATAGCTTGGAAAGCATGTCTTGCTCTGACGGCGACCTCAGCTTCGCAATTCGCAGAATAACTTAATCAGGTATCCGAGAGGTGAGCCGGTGAGGTCCAATATTCGTTGCCATCTGTCCGTTTTTGCGGATACATGAGCGGAATGAAGATCGCGATTCATAGACTCGAACGACGGCATCTACGCCTATGCGGCGGGGCTTCCTTGGGCAGTCGGAGGCGCGGAGTGGAGTCAGTGGGTTCTTTCGCGCGTGCTGGTTGATGCCGGTTGGTCAGTGATAGTTGGCGTGCGTGATCGGCTCAATGCGGGTGAGCGCACGTTTGTTGATGGAGTAGAATTTGTCGGGATTGGTCAACGCCAAATTCTCCTCGCATGGCATGAATTTCTCTGGTCCTACCGCCCGGACTGGTTGTATTGGAGAGGCGCGAGCCATTTGTGGGGGCCCGCTGTCGAGATTGCGAAGTTTGCCGGCATCCGTACGATCTTTGCTGCAGCGTGCGACCTAGATATTCAGCCCCGCCACGCACCTCTCTACCGTCCTAGATGGTGGCCGCTGTATGCTTGGGGGCTCGCGCGAACGGATGGAATTTTCGTACAACATGCGGCACAGCTTTCCGCGCTTCCACCCCGGTGGAGAATGAAGGCCTCCATTTTTCCCAAGGTATGTGATGTGTCTGAGGTAGTATGTGATGCAACAATGATGAAGCCCCATGCCCAACGAGAGAAGTACGTCGCATGGGTGGGGATGCTCTGCCAACTGAAACGGCCAGACATAGTTATCGAAATGGCTCGTAAGACGCCATCAACGCGGTTCATTGTTTGCGGCGGCCCTACGAACTCCATGTCGCCTCCCGGTTATGGCGAACGCATCGTGAATGAGTTCCGCGCAACTCCAAATATCGAATACCTCGGACAAGTTCCGCCACTGAAGGCACAACAAGTAATAGCGGATGCTGCAGTTCTCCTTTGTACGTCCGATGTCGAGGGATTCCCGAACACATTTGTTCAGGCTTGGTCATGCGGAACGCCTGTAGTGAGTCTAAAGATTGACCCGGATCAGATTATTGCGCGACGCGGACTAGGCGTAGTCACACAGGGTATTGATCGCACCATAGCGGAGATTGAGGATCTAACAAACTCACCCGAGCGAAGGCAGGAGATCGCTGATCGTGCCCGCAAGCACGTCGTCGAAAGTTACAGTGCGGCGACGGTTATCCGGTTATTCGAAAACGCTCTAAGCGCTGTCAGTTGATAGGTTCAAAAAGGATATGTACGCGCGCGGACGACACGGAAAACGAACCTGGCGGCAAGTTGAAGGGGTGGTTCGGATCCCCTCCCGCAAGCTCGAGTATGCCTATTACGTCGCGATTATTTACTCGGTGCTGGCGCCCGCAGTGGGCCTCGATATACCGGGTGTCGCCGGCCTCATGTTATTGATTATTTCGGCGACCTGTCTCTGGCAATTCATCTTTCAAAGCCGTGTACGGTCTGATTGCTTTGTTGCTCGCCTGCGCGATCTCTTTTTTGTTCATCCAAATTTTCGTTCACGGCGAAGACGTAATGGATTCAAACATTCGGGGTTTCATCACCTGGGTTTTCGGTTTGATGATCATCCAATCACTCTGTTTGAGGCGCGATTTTGCATTTCGGTTTCCCCTAGTGTTGCTTGGTATCGGTCTCGTCACACTGCCGTTTATCAATTTTGATCGCGGCGAAATGGAAATGGCGCGTGTTGAGATAGCTGTGCAAGGCTCCCTGACCCATCCCGCGGGGCTTGCGGAGTGGTTTGGGTTTCTCTCAATATTCTTCACGGTCGTCGGCGTTGAAAGTAGACGGGCAACCTGGAGGATCGCTGCTCGGCTACTAGCCTTGGGATGTTTGTTTATCGTCACCCTGTCCATCGAACGCGGGCCGCTATTTGCGTGTGCTCTGGCTATTCCAGTTGCGTGCCGGAGGATTTTGAAGCGCGGTTTCATGCCAACTATGGCACTAGTCTTCCTAGCTTGCGTGGTCTACAGCGGTGGCGTATTCAATCAAGCATATGAAAACTATTCGACCCGTGGTTTAGAGGATACAGGTCGTCTGGAGATTTGGGAAACGACGATCGATCGGATATGGCAGTCGCCGTTTTTCGGGGTAGGGGAATGTAAGATTCTAATCCCTTTCGCCAAAAAGATGGTACCGCCGCACAACAGTTTTCTGCACTTCGCAATATCCTCAGGATTGGTTCCGACTCTTTTTTTTCTCGCGTTCTGGATTCAGGTACGTTTTGACCGTATTGATTTTCGGCGACGCAGGATTCATGAGTTACGGTGGTCTACTCGCCACATCTTTAGCCGCCGGAATGGTCCCTTACGACAAAATGCGTTCTCTCCCCATTGCACCAGCTCGGGCGCGTCCATTGGTCCAGGTGCGAAGATCCCGCGCTCTCGGTCTGTCGCCATAGCAGCGCGCTCTCGCTTTTGAATGCTTTTTTCAAAGCCTTAGATATCGCGTAGGCGGTCCAGAATACGAAAGTGCAATACCGTCTGGATCCACCTTGAGCTTATGAGAAATCTCCACCTTTTTTACGTTGCCCAGTATTCTTTTTTGTTTCGTTCCACGGGAGATCTTCTTTTTTGTCATTCCGGCGTGTCAGCATCTATATAACGGCAAAGACAACTTACTTTCAACACTTCGGTTTTTTCGCCACCTTCCACAATTGCAGTATGGCGCGTTCTGGACATCACTTCGGTCTGTACGCGACTGAGGTTTTAAGAAACGATTACTGAGGAATAAACGAATTGGAAACATTGCCTATCGGAGGAATGAAGTTGAATGCCCCCGGAGGAATAAAAAGTACGCGTGGTATGCTTCCTGCGAAAATCCTATGAAAGAGACTTCCCACCGGTTTTGCCGACCAGCTGCCCGTTCCCGGTCGAGACCGTTCGCCGGCTGATCGCCGACCAGTTCCCGCAGTGGACCCTCTCCCGGTCCGCCCATTGGCCTCCGCGGGCACGGTGAACGCCCTGTTCCGGATCGGCAGCCAACTCACCGGCCGGTTCCCGCTGCAGCGCCTCGAGGCGGCGGCGGCCCGTCAGTGGTTGGAGGAGGAGGCCGAGGCGGCCCGCGAGCTGGCCGGCCGCACGGCGTACGCCACCCCGGAGCCGGTCGCGATCGGCGAACCAGGGCCCGGCTACCCGCTGCCGTGGGCGGTGAGACCTGGGTCTCGGGAACGCCGGCGGCCGAGGAGGACCTGAGCGACTCTGTCCGCTTCGCGCACGATCTGGCGGCCTTCATCACCGGCGTACGCGCCATCGACACCCGGGGTCGGACCTTCGCGCGGGCCGGCCGGGGTGGCGACCTCCGCGCCACGACCCCTGGATGGAGGAATGCTTCGAGCGCAGCGTCCACCTGGTCGACGGCCCCCGGCTCCGCCGGATCTGGCCCCGGCTGCGCGACCTGCCGCGGATCAGTGCCGACGTGATGACCCACGGCGACCTCACCCCCGGCAACGTGCTCGTCCCCGCCGGCCGCCTCGCGGGGGTCATCGACGTCGGCAGCCTGGGACCCGCCGACCTGGCGCTGGACCTCGTCGCGGCCTGGCACCTGCTGGAGGCCGGTCCCCGCGAGGTCCTACGAGCGACCTGGGGTGCGACGACTTCGAGTGGGGTCGCGGCCAGGCCTGGGCGTTCGAACAGGCGATGGGGGTGGTCTGGTACTACGTCGAGAGCAACCCGGTGATGCATCGGATGGGCCGGACGACGCTGCAACGATCCTGGACTCATAAGGGGGGGGGGTGGAGTAGGCGGTTAAGGGTGTGACGGTGCATCGAGTTCCCCGCTGGCTGGTGTTCACCGCGGTGGTTCTGGTGCTGGCCGCCGCGGCCCTGACCAGGGTGGGGGTCGGCTCGGTGCGCGCGTTGTTCCCGGAGGGGTCCGGCCGGATCACGATGCCGGGGCTGACGGCCCCGGTCGAGGTGCTGCGGGACGGCTACGGGGTGCCGCAGATCTACGCCGACACCGCCGAGGACCTGTTCTTCGCCCAGGGCTACGTGCACGCGCAGGACCGGTTCTACGAGATGGACTCCCGCCGGCACGTCGCGGCCGGCCGGCTCTCGGAGCTCTACGGCCCGTCCCAGCTGCAGACCGACGCGTACGTCCGTACGCTCGGCTGGTGATGGGTGGCCGAGCAGGAGCTGGCGCTGCTCGCCCCCTCGACCCGGCGCGCTCTCGACGCGTACGCCGCCGGGGTCAACGCGTACCTGGGTGACCGTCCGGCCGCCGAGCTGTCGCTGGAATACCGGCTGCTCGGGCTGCAGGGATTGGACTACACCCCCGAGCGCTGGACGGCGGCGGATTCGGTGTCCTGGCTCAAGGTGATGGCCTGGGACCTGGGCTCCAACTCCGACCAGGAGGCCGAGCGGGCGCTGGTGACCGCCGCATTCGGGGCCGGCCGGGCGGCCAGCCTGTTCCCGGCTTACCCGCTGGAGGCTACACCCCGATCGTCGGGCGCGGCACCGCGTGGATAGGAAGTTCGACCCGGCGGCGCGTCGGAGCTCGGCCCGCCCGCTCCCGGATCCCGAGGGCCCCACTCGCCGCCCGGTGCGGGCCGGGCCTGACCGAGTCAACCGGGCGGATGCCGCCCTGGCGCCGCTACTCGGTACCAGCGAGGTGGAGGGCGAGACCGGCTCCAACTCCTGGGTGGTGTCGGGCTTCCGTACGGCGAGCGGCCGGCCGCTGCTGTCCAACGACCCGCACTTGGCCGCCTCGATCCCGTCGGTGTTCGCCCAGGTCGGGCTGCACTGCCGCACGGTCAGCGACGCCTGCCCCTACGACGTCGCCGGCTTCAGCCTGGCGTCGGTGCCCGGCGTGGTGATCGGCCACAACGCCTCATCGCCTGGGGGCTCACCACCAGCTACGTCGACGTGCAGGACCTCTACCTCGAGGAGGTCGACGGCAACCAGGTACGGGTGGGCGACGCCTCGTCCCGCTGAAGACGCTCACCGAGCAGATCCCGGTGGCGGGGGAGGACCAGCCGCGGACGATCACCATCCGGTCCTCCCGGCACGGCCCGCTGTTGTCCGACGTGAGCCAGCAGCTGCAGCAGGTCGCGTCCACCCAGGCCGCGGCCGGCCGGACCGGGCTTACGCCGTGGCCCTGAGCTGGGTCGGGCTCACCCCGGGCCGCACCATGGATGCGGTCCTCGGCGATCAACCAGGCCCAGAACTTCACCGAGTTCCGCGAGGCTGCGGCGCTGCTCGCCGCCCCGTCGCAGAACCTGGTCTACGCCGACGTGGAGGGCAACATCGGCTACCAGCTCCCCGGGCTGGCGCCGCGCCGCGGCAAGGGCGACGGCCGCACGCCGTCGCCCGGCTGGGACGAGGCGTACGACTGGAGGGGGATGATCCCGTTCGCCGAGCTGCCCTGGGCCTACAACCCACCGAGCGGAGTCCTGGTCGCCGCCAACCAACCGGTGATCGGCGGCCAGTATCCCCACCCGCTCGGCTCGGCCTACTCCTACGGCTGGCGCAGCCAGGAGATCCTCGACCAGCTGCGGCAGACCTCGACGCTGACCCTGGACCAGGCCGAGGCGCTGCTCTACGACGACACCATCCGGATCGCCGCCGAGCTGGTGCCGGCCCTGCTCAAGGTCAAGGTCGCCGACGCCTGGGTGGCGGAGGGCCAGCGCACCCTGGTCGGCTGGGACTACTCCGCCACGCCCGACTCGGCGTCCGCCGCGTACTTCAACGTGGTGATGCACAACATCCTCAAGCTGACCTTCCGGGACGAGCTGCCGGAGGAACTGTGGCCGGTCGGCGGAGACCGCTGGAACGCGTCGTGCTGGGGCTGCTCAAGCAGCCGCGCAACCTGTGGTGGGACGACGTGACCACGCCGAGGTGACCGAGTCGCGCGACGACATCCTGCGGCTGGCCATGACCAACGCGCGCAAGGAGATCACCTCGCTGATGGCCCGGGACACCGACGAGTGGGCCTGGGGAAGGATGCACACGGTCACCCTGCGCAACCAGACGCTCGGGACGAGTGGGATCAAGCCGGTCGAGGCGCTGTTCAACCGCGGTCCGTACGAGGTCGGCGGCGGTCCGGCGGTGGTGAACGCGATGGCCTACGACACCACCAAGGGCTACACCGTGACCAGCGCGCCGACCATGCGGATGCTGGTCGACCTCGGCAACCTCGACCAGTCCCGCTGGGTCAACCAGTCCGGGGTCTCGGGCCACGCCTTCCACCCCAACTACGCCGACCAGACCCAGCTGTGGGCCCGCAACGAGACCTGGCCCTTCGTGGCGTCCCGGGCGGCGGTCGAGGCCCGTACCGAGCACCGGCTGGAACTGCTGCCCGGCGGCTGAGGTGGTCCGACTCGGACTCCCCGCTTCGCGTGGCCGGGAGTCGGCCTGGGTATAGCAACCGCATGATCAACAAGATCCGACTGGACGCCATGGCCACCCGGATCGAGCGGGCGAAGGGCCTTGACTCCGTCGCCGACCCGGTGGCCGAGGGCGCCGACAAGCTGCTCAGCCCGAAGTGGCTGACGAACCTGCTCAGCGGCACCGCCATCGGCCATCCCGTGCATCCCCACTGGTCACCATCCCCATCGGCGCGTGGACCTCGTCGGTGTTCTTCGACGTCACCGGCCAGGAGAAGGCCGCCGACGCCCTGGTCGGACTCGGCGTGCTCACCGCGCTCCCCACGGCGATCGCCGGCGCGAGCGACTGGCGGCACACGGACGGCGCCGAACGCCGGGTAGGCCTGGTGCACGCGGTCGCCAACGACGTCGCCATGACCGCGTACGCCGCGAGCTGGTTCGCCCGCCGGGCCGGCCGGCGGAAGCTGGGAATCGCGCTGTCCCTGGTCGGAGCCACGGCGATGAGCGTTGGCGGCTGGCTGGGTGGTCACCTCTCCTACGCCATGGGCGTCGGCGTCGACACCACGGTCTTCCAGCATGGCGAGACCGAATGGGCCTATCTGGCCGAGGAGTCCGAGGTCCGGCCTGGGGTGCTGAGTACGGCCGACTTCGCCGGCGTCCCGGTGCTGCTCACCCGGACCGACGACGGGATCGTCGCCCTGGCCGACCGCTGCACCCACCGCGGTGCGCCCCTGCACGAGGGCGAGCTGCGCGACGGTTGCGTGGTGTGCCCTGGCACGGCAGTGCCTTCGCCCTCGACGGCTCGGTGATCGAGGGCCCGGCCACCCGGCCGCAGCCGGCGTACGAGGTGCGGATCACCGACGGGCAGGTGTTTGCCCGCCGGGCTGAGGAGCCTCGGTTGCTGCGCACCCATCCCGTCGGCGTGTGACGATG
>CAVYTU010000008.1:0-350468 GCA_963771465.1 uncultured delta proteobacterium | reverse complement strand
AAAGCCGCAAAATGACTAGCTACATTGTTCAACAAATTTCGAAGAATAAAGCATTATTTACGACGAGTTTAGAAACGACGACGTCATGCAAGAGTTCGAGGGTGTTATTGCCGCGCCAATTTCATCGCGGGACGTCCTCAGCGAAGACATGACGACATCGGGGGAGGCGCTCTTGAAGTATCCAATAGCAGAAATGAGGCGACAGACGTTGTGGCCGCCAACGGCAAACGGACTAGGGATTGATGCTGGCGATTTAAACCTTTTAGCGAAGCATGAAATTAGCTCGGATGTGATCACGGAATTCCATACGGAAGGTCCTAATTACCAAGATCGAATTGAAAGAAATTATGAAGTAAGTGTGAGTCAGAACGAGGTGGCGGCCCTGTGGCGTGAGCTAGTCGAGTTCTTTTCCAAATACGGGCTGAAACCGATAGACGAAATTGCCTGTATCGGTACCGTCTATTTCGATAACAGAGACTATGACATGACGCGTTATACGGTCTTGAATCCTGCTCGTCGTATGCTCGTGCGGCTCAGAACGTATGAACCTTTTGGCGAGTCTCCAAAACCGTTGTCAAGCTACTGGATAGAGGTTAAGACCAGCATTAAGGGACAATGGAGAAAAAAGAGATTCAGATTGAACAGAGCGGATCTTGTAGGCTTCTTGGAGGGTAGAGAGGTAACGCAAAGCGTCCTCGAAGATAGCGAGAATGGCGTCGAGCCTGGGGTCATTCGAAATTTGTATCGGGAAATTCAGGAACTAATTCTAACCATGGGCCTCAGGCCCTTCTTTTTGCTGACATACAAGAGATTGGCCATTCAGAATGAGGCAGAGCGAGTTTCTCTTGATTGGGATAACCAGTACTACAGCGTAGGCACTGATGTCTTTACTTATGATTCGTGGAAGTATCCCATTGAAGAATCAGCAGGGAAATCAAATAAGACTATTCTGGAACTCAAGTATCCACAAGGTACTCAGCCGGGATGGATCGGAGCTTTAGAGAAGAATTATCGCATTCAGGAAACAGGGTTCTTAAAGTTTGTTGAAGGAGTCGGCTGTTTGTTTCGAGGGCCTTTAAAGAATTACAGTGAGACGAGATTATTTTTTGCGTCTGATCAAGGCTTACGGCGGTGAGGGTCGACCGCTAGGGTAAGACCATCTCCCATCTCAATGAAAAACCATAAGCGGACCCTAGCGATTGTCGCCTTGGGCTTGTGGAGTGCTTCATTAACGATCGGCGCGTTACGGGTTATTCTGCCTGTCTATTTCGCGTCGGTCGGCGTGTCGATATCCAAGATCGCTTTTCTCTTTTTCTTCGATGCCGTCGCTCAGGTTCTCGCCCCCGTAGTAATCGGGCTGGCGATCAACCGCCTGGGATATAGACGTTGCCTGGTGGGCTGCCTCGGCGTTCACAGCATGATTTCCTTCATGTATATTTTTGACCCTGCTTTCGTCTTGATATATTTGGAGAGATTTGTGCGTGGGCTCGTTACCATGCCGCTTATGAGCGAAGTTTATGTCAAGCATTTCTCTCCTAAAGAGAGTCAAGCGCACCATATAAATATGATCCTCGGCGTTCGCGACGTGGCAAAGGGAATTGGTATGCTTGTAGGCGGCGCGTTGATAGCGCTCGTCCCTTTCAAGTTTTCCGTCATCGTTTTTGGTCTGCTAACTGCATTCAGTGCCGCAGTAGCTTTACTTTATCTCCCGGATGTCCGGGAACAAGCGAGGACACCTCTTCTCAAAGTATGGGGATCCGTTGACGCCAAGATCAAGACCCTGGGGCTTTCCCGCGGGTTTCTTCAAGGCGCGGAAGACGCTTGGGCAAGCGCCATTCTGCCCGTGTATCTGACAGTTGAATTTGGGCTGTCGCCGACCCTGGTAGGGGCGGTGATGATGGCGGGGCTTATGTTTTATGGGCTTAACGTCGGCATTTTGTCAAAGCGACTTCTTGTCGGCCGTGATTCTCGCAAGGCTTTGGTAATAAGTGGTTTATTGCTGGTGCCCGTATGCCTAAGTTTGTCGCTCCCCACATCCATTTACTTATTTTTGTTCTTGATATGTTTGTATCAGTTGTTGAATAGCGCGTGCGCAGTTTATCAGAATCACCTGAAACTGGAATTTGCTACTGAGGAGCAAACGTCTATCGATCTTGCCGCCTTCAAAACTCTCTCGAACGTTTTTAAACCAATTGCCATTTTTATTGCGGGGATTCTCGCAGATTCGGTTGGTTTTAGCTGGGTGTTCTATTTTTCGTCCATACTGGTTATTTTCTCCGCTCTGACCTCTTTTATCCTGCCAAATTCGGTACCGCAGCTGCCCACCGATGTGATACACTCTTACGGTGGCAAATTTGCCGCCGTTAAGAAACAGTAGTAGAATAAAACGCATTAGTCATAAAAAGAACAATTTTAGGAGGTATAACTATGTACCGCTACAGGCCGGTTCTCGTATCGATTTGTTCCTTCATTTTCCTATCAATCGCTTTGGCTTCTCATTCTGCTCTCGGTGCCGAGGAAAAGCTTCTTGTCTTCGGTAGAGTTCAGGATAATCCGGTCAGAGCCATCAAGGATCGCCAAGAGTTTGTTGATTATATCGCTAAGAAATTGGCCCCACTGGGGTTTACCGGAGGTAAAATTCTAGTAGTCGATAAGGTTAGCCAGCTTGCCCAGGCCGCAAAAGAGGGCAAAGTCGATCTCTTCCATGATAGCGTCGCCGCGACATTGGTAATGTCCAAGTGGTCAGGTTCCATGCCTATTTTGAGGCAATGGAAGTATAAGGAAGCTGAGTACTACAGTGTCATCTTGGTGAAAAAGGATAGCGGTATCGACGCTCTGAGTGGTTTGAAGGGTAAAGTTCTCGCATTTGATGAGCCTCATTCGACCTCTGCTCACATTCTTCCCCGCATGATTTTGACGGAGCATAAGTTCAAACTGGTTCAAGTGGTGACGCCGGGAAAGGTCGAATCAGATGCCATAGGTTATATTCACGGTAGCGACGATAACGCGATCAATCTACTAGTCACCGGCAAAGTCGATGCCGCTGCGACATCCTATCGGGAGTTTCAAGCTTTGAGGCCCGAGATTCAAGAAGGAATCAAGATCGCTGCAAAATCAATCTCCGTGCCGCGACAAATCATTTCGGTACGAAAGGATCTCGACCCTAAGATCGTTGCAGCGGTCAAAGAGTTGTTGATCAGCATGGATAAAAATCCAGAAGGTCAAGGGGTGCTGACCCGACAGCAGGGTACAACCAATATCGACGCGATCCCCCCAGCATCTCATGAACGCATGAGAGTGGTTGAAAAATTCATTTTCTCTTCCCTCGGGAAACAGGTTGAATCGTGGTAGCAATCAACCATGTCTCGAAAGTTTAAACTCGGTCTCAAGCTCCGGGTTTTTCTCTCTTTTGCACTTTTCTACCTGGCTGCGCTGGGCGCTCTCACGTTCCTAACGATTCGGTCTCAGAGGAGTCTTTTGATCGAGGAGATGGGCGATAGAGCACGAGTCGGGATCGACCTTATGGAGCTAAGTGTCTCGGCTCCGCTTTATAAGATGGATATCTACCACCTTGGAGCAATTGCGCGGCAGGCAAAGGCTCTACCTGATGTTGATTATGCCTATATCTACGATGACAAAGGCAGAATCGTGGGAGACTTTCACGACGACAATCGATTGTATCTCGCAACGCTTCGTGACGAGCTAAGCCAGAGGGTCATAAAAGCTGATCAGACTCTTATCGATATCGATTATGAAAAAGAGATATTGGGTATTTCCAAGCCGGTGATTTTGGGGCACCAGAAGCTGGGAGGAATTCGCCTAGGGTTCAATCTCAATCCCATGCTTAGCGAAATGAGGTCGCTGACTATTAAGAGCATATCAATTTCGACAGCGATCTTTTTCGTTGGAGCGGCGATTATTTTCGGCATCGCGATGAGAATGGTTAGACCGATTGAACAGCTCACCATAGCCGCGAAACGGATCGAGGAAGGTGATCTGCAATATCGAGTCGGCATCGTTAGAGACGATGAGATCGGCACCCTCGCCTTGGGGTTCGATCAGATGGCCGAGCGGCTTGTGCAGCGCGAGCGGGAGCTGAAGCAGTCGCAGGATACTTTGCGGCGTGCCGATCGCTTGTCGTCGCTAGGACTGCTGACGGCCGGTCTCGCGCATGAAATTCGTAATCCATTGGTAGCCATCCGGACATTCACCCAACTTTTACCCGAACGTTACGACGATCCGGAATTCCGCGAGGGGTTCCAAGGGCTGGCACTCAAGGAAGTTGATCGGATTTGCGGTCTCATTACCGACCTCTTGACCTTTGCAAGGCCATCCAAGCCCAATGTGGCGCCGGAAAATGTCAACGATGTAGTCGATAATATCGCCCGCATTCTCGAAACCCAGGCGAAGGAAAAGGGCGTGGAAATTTCCCGCCAATTTGGTGCTGACTTGCCTAAGGCGTGGATTGACAGAGAGCAGATGAAGCAGGTATTTATGAACCTCATTTTGAACGCTATCCAAGCGATGACAGGCGCCGGCAAGATCACGCTTTTGAGTCGGGCCGTCGAGAGAAGCGGAGTCCAGCCTGCGGGTGAGTTCGTTCAAGTCGAAGTGAGAGATGATGGTATCGGAATTCCGGAAGAAAACTTACACCATATCTTCGATCCATTTTTCACTAGCAAGGACGAGGGTAGCGGTCTGGGTCTAGCGGTGTCGCACCAGATCGTACAAGAACATGGGGGATTTGTAACGGTTGAAAGTACCGTTGGAAAAGGAACGTCGTTCTTCATCCATGTGCCGGTGGGAAAACCCATCCGGCCGGCTGCCAACGGTCACGCGCAAGTGAATGAAGCGAATCTTAGTCATTGATGAATCGGAAGTTATCCGGGAGACGCTTGCGCTGATCCTGGGACGTGAATTCAGCGTCTCAAAAAGATCCCTCAGGATTGGTGAGTTGCCGTTCGTTGAAGCTTCCAGCGAACCGATCGATTTGTTGATCTTTGGTGTTGCGCCACAGCTTGGCGCCGAAGCGAGCCATCTTGTGCGGTTCGCCGCGCAACTGCCATTTGCTGTGCTCTTCTTGGTCGAGACCAAAACAACCGCCCGCGCAATCACCGAACACGGTCATCTAGCATGCCTGACAAAGCCATTTAATCCCTATGAATTGCATGAGCGGGTTGGTGAGTTACTGGCGCGGCACGCGGGATCAACGCGGCTGCGCGTATTCGATCACGATGAGAAGCCGGATGAACTCAAGCGCTACGTTGCCTACCCTTACGTCAGCCGAAGCACGGCCAGTTTGGTGGAACGTTTTGCGGCGGTGCGTTTGCCGATCCTAATTTTCGGCGAACTGGGCTGCGGACAAGACCGAGTGGCGCGCGGAATGCGCGCGACACAACCGAATCCTGGCGTAACAATATTGATGAGTGCCGCCGATGTGAGCGTCGGTTATTTGGCGCAAAAGCGCGTTGAGATTTCGACAAAGCGAATCATCGATGCCACGGCGACGACACTGCTCATCGAGAATCTTGAAAAGAGCTCACCGGCAACGCAGTCGTTACTGCTGGATTTTTTGGATGAACAGGAAGAACAAGTCGCGCCGCTACGCTATCTGACGACTGCGAGCGGTGAATTGTTAGAGCGCGTCTATCGCGGCGAGTTTCTCGAAGCGCTTTATTATAAACTCGCGACGTTGACGCTTAAATTATTACCGTTGCGCGAGCGCTGTGAGGATATTCCGGCACTCGCCAACTGGTTTGCGCGTCGTTATGCTGTGATGCTGGCCGCGAGCGCAGCGGAATTTTCACCGCAAGCGCTCAGTCAGCTGATGAATTATCTTTGGTTTGGTAACCTCAAAGAAATGGAAACGGTGATCGCTCGGACCCTGGCGGTGAGCGGCGGCGGGCGTATCGATGCCGGCGATTTGGTTTTTGATTTCCGAGGCGAAGATCGCGGCGCGGCACTTGGGCCTTTTTCCCCTGAGATTCAACCCGACATGGCCATGGATCCGTCATCCGACCAGCCCAGACTTCAGGTCTATACCGGCACCCTCGCTGGTACTGGGTCGGCCAACGGGCACGGACAAACAGTGGATTTGAGTTTAGTGATTCATGAGCTCGCGCATGAGCTTAAGAATCCCATGGTGACGATCAAGACCTTCGCGCAACTGCTCGGCGACCGTTATGAGGACGAGAATTTTCGCGCCCGTTTTCAGGAAATCGTCGGCGGCGATATCGAGCGTATGGACGATCTCTTGGAAGCGATGATCGAGTTCGCCGATTTCTCGCGGCCCAAACCCACGAAAGTATCCCTTGCAGAGAAACTCCGCATCGCGGCCAATGATCTGCATCAAGAAGCTGTCAAACGGCAGTCCCGTTTTGTGTGGAAGGGCGATGGTGTGGGCCACGAAATAAGCGCCGACGAGTCGCAGCTCGGTTACATATTAAAAAACCTTCTCCTGGCGGCGCTGTCCCAGGTGAAAATGGGCAGTGAGATCGAGATCGACACTGTCCGAGCAGGAGCCGTGACCGTTGTCTATCTCCGAGAGGGCGCTCGTGTGGCATCGATTACTCACTATCTCGGCGGTGCTTCGGGCGAGCCCAACGCGGGGATACTACCGTTACGAATCTTATTGGCGAAGCAGCTGGTCGAGAGAAACGGCGGCAGTCTCGCCATCAATCATTCCGACCCAGATAAAGATCTTTTGAGATTGGAGTTTCCGATTGGAGAGCACGGAAAAGAAACTTGATATGAATCAGCCGTTGATGATGGTGGTCGACGATGAGGCCGGGGTGCGGCAGTCGCTGCAGATGGTATTCGGCAAGATCTATCGGGTGATTGAAGCGCCGTCCGCCGACGAGGCAATTCAAAAGCTAACGGATGAGAAACCCGATGTCGTTTTATTAGACATCATGATGCCGGGCTCCGACGGTCTGGCGGTGCTCCGGCAGATCAAATCGATCCATCCCGATTGTCAGGTGATTATGCTCACCGGACTCAACACAGCGCGCACTGCGTTTGCGGCCAAGGGAACGGGTGCGTTTGATTACGTAACCAAGCCGTTTGACGTCGAAGAACTCAGGCTGCGCGTCGAGCATGCGCTGGAAAAAATTCAACTGTCGCGCGAGTTGGAGCGGCTCAAAGAAGAAGTCGGGCGCAAATACGGCATTGATCACGTCATCGGCAAGTCAAAACAAATTGTCGATGTCTTTAAAGCCGTGAGCATGGTGGCGGCCAAGAAGAGCACCGTGTTAATCACAGGCGAGAGCGGCACCGGCAAGGAACTCATCGCCCGCGCGCTTCACTACAATAGCGATCGGCGCTCCAAGCCCTTCGTGGTGGTCAACTGCGCGGCGTTGCCGGACACTTTGATCGAAAGCGAGCTGTTCGGATATGAGCGCGGCGCTTTTACCAATGCATCGCAGAAAAAGCTCGGCCGCTTCGAGCTCGCCCATGGCGGCACCCTGTTTCTTGATGAGATCGGCGAGCTCAATCTCGGTACTCAGGCAAAATTCTTGCGCGCCATCGAGCAGGAAACCTTTAGCCGTTTGGGCGGTACCGACGAAATCAAGGTTGATGTGCGCGTCATCGCGGCGAGCAACCGCGATCTTGAGCAACTGGCGAAGAACGCGGAGTTTCGCCCGGATCTGTTTTATCGGCTCAACGTGGTCTCGCTGTTATTGCCACCGCTGCGAGAAAGGCGTGAGGACATTGCGCTCTTGCTCGATCATTTTTTGCGCCTCAAGGCGCAGGAGCATTCGATCGCGACCAAAAGTCTGTCACCGGAAGTGATCGATTTCTTCACCATGTATCCCTGGCCGGGTAACATTCGTGAACTGGAAAACCTAATCGAGCGGGTGACGATCTTGACGCCGCATGAAACCATCATGCTGCGCGACCTGCCCGTCGGCATGCGTTCCACCGATCAAACCGCGACGCTTAAAGAAGACGTCTTGAGCGGCTCGCGCCCGCTCAGCGATGCCGTCGATGAGTTCGAGCGCGACCTGATCGTCAAAGCGCTGCAACGCACCGGCTTCAATCAAACCAAGGCCGCATCGCTGTTGGGTACGAGCCGCAGAATCTTGAAGTACCGCATCGAAAAGCTTAACATCCACGATCCCAACGATGTCGATGACGAAGCTAAATTATCGCCATAATTGGACAATTTTGTTCCTCTAAAGCTTCCGGTTGTCCCCTTCCATTGCTGAATATTCTTTAAATTCGGCTGGTTGTCAGCAGTTCTCCCGTGGCATATAGCTTGCTGATTCCAGCCGATATGGAAACCAGCAAACCCCATATCCTGATTGTCGACGATGAAATGGGTCCGCGCGAATCACTCAAAATGATTCTCAATCCCTATTACACCGTACACGTGGCCGACCGGGGCGCTCAAGCCATCGAGATGCTTAAAGAAATTCCTGTCGATCTAGTGACGGTGGACCTCAAGATGCCCGGTCTCACGGGAATCAACGTTTTGGAAAAGGTAAAAGAACATGATCCCGATATCGAAGCGATCATCATTACCGGCTACGGGTCGCTGGACACCGCCATCGAGGGGCTTCGCCTCGGCGCTTTCGATTACATTTCCAAGCCGTTCGATGTGAATCATATCTTGTCGTTGGTGCGGCGTGGGCTTGAACGGCGCAACGCCAAAGCGCGGCTGCGCCAGGTGAAATCGGATTTCTTGTCGAACGTATCCCACGAACTCAGAACTCCGTTAAGCGTCGTCGTCGGATTCGTTTACTTACTACTCAACCAAGTGATCGGTAAATTGAGCGAGGAGCAGCAAAAGATTCTCGAGACCGTGTATCGCAATTCCGAGGAGCTGCTCGAACTGATCGATAACGTCCTGTGGATGACCTCGCTCAACGTCGGCGATAGCAGCGCGACGATCGAGCAATTCAACGCCCACGACATCGTCAATGAAACCGTCAAGCGCTATGACAAGGGCATTCGCGAGAAAGGATTGACGGTCAATGTCGAAATCGCCGACAGCGGCGTGGCCATCGTCAGCGACCGATCCAAGGTCGAGCGGGTGTTTCAGAACGTGTTCAATAACGCGGTTAAATTCACCCGCGAGGGCAGCGTGACCGTGCGCGTGCAGCCGTCATCGGACCGCCGCAGCGTGGTATTTGAAGTCGTCGACACCGGCACCGGCATCGAGGAGAATAAGATCGATTCGATTTTCGAACCGTTTCATCAGGCGGATAACTCCTCGGTCAGATCTTTTTCCGGTCTCGGTCTCGGCCTCACGGTGGCGCGGCGCATGGCCGAAATCATCGGTGGCAAATTGGAAATCACCAGCACGCCGAACGTCGGCACGCGCGTGCTAATGAGCTTCCCAGCTCAGGCAGCCACTACCGCGCCGGCAGCGTTCGAGCAGCGTAATTACGCCTGAGGTTCGCCGTCATCTCCTGGCCGTCCCGCCTGAACAATTCGCAGTGCCGGCGATTTTCATCGAGTCGTCGCCGAATCGTTTCACTCGTTAACTTTTCTGCTGTGCCGCTATCAACGTCACGTCCGCGGCGGCAAAACTAAACGCAATTTCATCACCTCTCTCAAACAGGGGTTTTCCTCTCGGGCTGGCGACACGCGCTTTCAAACTCTTTCCTAACGCAGCGATTTCATATTCGACAAAGGCGCCTTGATAGGCGGAAGCGGCGATCGTTCCTTCGATTCGGGATTTACGGTCAGATTGCACGCTCGTATCAATGAGTTCGATGGCCTCGGGGCGAACGCTTAACATTACGGCATCGCCGGATGCGATGGTTTTAACTGGCATTGGTAATCCGAGCGTTAATTCCATACCGCCTTCAACCGTAACGACAACCGATTCGCTCAGTACTCGATCGATCCGTGCCGGCAGCAAATTCGACTGGCCGATAAAGGCGGCGACAAAATCGTCGGCTGGGGTTTCGTAAATTTCCCGCGGCTTGCCCTGCTGGATGACCCGGCCGCGGTCGATTACGGCGATCTGGGTCGACATGGCCAAGGCTTCCTCTTGATCGTGGGTGACGTAAATCGTCGTGAGACCCAGATCGCGCTGCAATTTCAACAGCTCAAGACGCATCTCGATGCGCAATCTCGCGTCGAGATTGCTCAGCGGCTCATCGAGCAAAAGCACGCGCGGTTGGATCACCAGCGTGCGCGCTAACGCGACGCGTTGTTGCTGGCCGCCGGAGAGCTGTGACGGCCGGCGCGCGTCAGTGCCTTGCAGCTCCACCTGCTTGAGTGCGTCCGTCACGCGCTGGTTGATTTCCGCGCGCGCCACTTTTCGCTCGCGCAGGCCGAAAGCGACGTTTTCAAACACGGTCAGGTGCGGCCAGAGCGCATAGCTCTGAAATACCATGCCGATATCGCGCCGCCACGGCGGCACCTGATTGACCACTTGGCCGTCGAGCCGCACGAGCCCGGCGTCGGGTTCGACGAAGCCGGCGATCATGCGCAGCAAAGTGGTTTTGCCGCAGCCGCTGGGTCCGAGAAAGGTAAAAAACTCACCGCGCTGAATGTGCAGATCGATGTTGCGCACGACCCACTGTTCGCCGTAGCGTTTACCGATTTTTTCTAACTCAACCTCGCCGGCTTGCATGGCTACACTCTGAACGCGCTGCCGGCGCGCGCGCCGAAGATTCGATGGGTCAGATAAGTTCCGAGCGAAACCAGCAGGATGGCGACGACGCCGAGGGCCGCGCCGGCGCCCCGACCGAGCGGGCTCTGCATATAAAGATAAATGCCGTAAGCGATCGGCCCGAGTTCGATGCGCGGTACCAGCATGATCGTCGAGGCGAGCTCGACGCAGGACGTGATGAACGCGATCAGCCCGCCGGCGACCAGCCCGCTGCCAATCATCGGCAACGTGATGCGTATGAACGTGCGCAGGCGATTGGCGCCAAGATTCTGCGCCGACTCTTCGAGACTGACGTGAACTTGCTGCAGCGCGGCGTAACTGGCGCGCACGGTGTACGGTAGCCGGCGCATGCTGTAGGCGACCACAAGGATCAACCAAGAGGAAGTTAACGGCGCGCCAAGTCCGGGGAAGTCCCAGCCGTGAAACACGCGCAGATAGCCGACCGCGAGGACGACGCCGGGGATTGCCAGCGGCAGGGTGGCGACGGCATCGAGCAGGTTCTTCCCAGGCACGCGACTTCGGAGCAGCAGGAAAGCGATGGTCGCGCCGAGGACAATATCGAGCGCCGCGGCTAAGAGCGTATAGACGAGCGTATTGATCACGAAATGGGGCACGCGAAAGAGTATCTCCATCATAATTCCCCAGCGTATAAGTCGTCGGCAACAGTGTGAAGCTCCAGATTTTACTGAACGACAGCAGCGCGATGCCGATATGCGGCAGCAGACTAACGGCTAAGATCAATGCGATGACCAGCCAGACGATCGCCAGCGTCGATCCATGCAGCGTGCCGGTGACCGGTGCGGCGCGCTGCAGGCTCGCGTATTCGGCGAGACTCAGATATTTCCGCGCCGCCAGCAGCGACGCCAGCGAGAGCACGACCAAGACGACGCAAACCACATAGCCATCGACATCGTCCATACCGATTGTGGTAATCCGCAAGTAAGCCTGGGGCGCCAGAAGATTTTTGTAGTTGAGCATGAGCGGCGTGCCGAGATCGTCGATGGCGCGGATGAAAGTTAGCAACGAGCCGGCGATAAAACCGGGCAGCATCAATGGCAAAGTCACACGGCGGAATAATCGAAAGCCGTGGCAGCCCAAATTTTTTGCCGCCTCTTCCAGCGATGAATCGATGTTCGCTAGCGACACCACGGTATTGAGCAGGATGAAGGGAAAGAAATGCAGCGTTTGCACCAACACCACGCCGGCGAGTCCTTCCATGAACGGGATCGATATTTCGAACCAGTCCATCAGCAGTAAATTCACCATGCCGCTGCGGCCGAGAATCAATTGCAACGCCACCGCGCCGACGAAAGGCGGAATGACGAGCGGCAGCGTCGCCGCGGTTTGTAAAAGCAGCTTGCCGCGGAATTCGTAGCGCGCCAGCACGTAAGCGAGCGGCAATGCCAGGACGGCGCTGAACAAGACGACCAACGCGCCGCTCCAGAGCGTGTTCCACAGCGCTTCGCGAAACAGCGGACGGCGAAAGAAATTGGCGAAATGGATGAGGGTTAGGTTGCTGCCATCGTCCGACAGCGAAATCCACAACACACTGAGGACCGGGTAGAGGATGAAGGCGGTCAGGATGGCGAGCAGAACCGCCATGAGGCCGCCTTGCCACCAATCGATACGGGCTCGTGGTAGCGTAGCGTCGCCGGTGATGCGAGTGCCATAACGGGAGTGCAGAGCCTAGCGCAAAATCCGCCGCGTTGAAGGCGTGATTTCTTGGCGCCGCGTTTACTTCGCCATGGCCGCAGCTTTTTCGGCTAGCGCTTTAGCCTTGCGCGTAGTTGCCGGTGGCGAAATTTTCCCACTCGGTTTCGAGCTGCGCTTTGAGACCTGATTTGGATTTAAAAGCGCCGGTTACTTCTTTGTCGCTCGCGCGCTTGTCGTTAATGGCGATCTGGGTCGCCAGTTTGCGCGCGTCGGCGATCAGGCTTTTGCCTTGGCTGGCGCTAGCGGATTTGCTTTTGGCGAGCGCTTCCTCGGCGCTGTAGATGCTTTTCCAGGCTTCGCGCAATTCTTTATGGCGGAACGTAATGATGTGGTCGTAGAGCGAGTTGACGACGTCGCGCCGGCTTGACGACAGCTCGTCGTTGAACTCCACGCCACCGAGTTTTTTCTTGAACGGATTGGGATAATCTTTCGGCGCCTTGGCATACATTTCGGGAATCACCGGCAAGCGCGCGATCTCCGGCGCGAATAGCACCGTCTGGCCGGCTTCACTGAGGAGATAGTTGACGAACGCTCTGGCTTCCTGTGGATTGGGGCCGCCTTTGACGATACCCACGCTGGCGGGAACAACGGAAGTGAGCGATGGGTAAGCGAACTCGACAGGCTGGCCACTGGCGATCGCCGACAAACCGAAAAAGTCGATGACCACGCCGATGCCATATTGGCCGCTGATGACCGCTTCCGGTACGCCAAAACTCCGCTCGGTAATGCTACCCATGTTACCGCCGGCATTGAGCAACAATGCCCAGCCTTTGTCCCAGCCGTACGCTTGAAGAATCGTTTCGATAGTTAGATGAGTCGTGCCGCTGCGCGACGGCGCGCTGATGATCAAGTGATTATAGTAACGCGGGTTGGTCAGATCGGTCCATTCTTTCGGCGCCGGCAGCTTGTGCGCTTTCAAATAATTCTTATTCCACATCAAGCCGTAGCCGCTGATGGCAAAGCCGAAATACTTGCCATCGGGATCGTGGATCGGAAAACTGCCGATCTTGGCGGGAATCTTCGCCATGATCTCTTTCGGCGGCGCGTATTTCTCCAGCAAACCGTCGGAATCTAACGTCTGAAATGCATCCGGCGCGCTGACCCAAAAGATATCCGCTTCCGGTCTGGCCTTGGTCTCGCGCAGGTAAGTGACGCCGGCGTTGGTTTGCTTGCTGTTGATAACGACCGTGGTGCCGGGATGCTTCGCTTCGAAAGTCTTCTTGTAGGTCTCAAACAGTTCTTTGGGAAAGGACGTGACGATGACCACATCGCGCGCCACAGCACTGCTTAGAAATCCAACGAGAATCGCGCTTGCAAGCAACAAAATCCTGCTCTTCATGACAATCTCCTCCGCACAGAAATGCCCTCGTGGCGTAAGTCACCACGGGGGCATGTTTGTGTCAAGCGATTAACTTGAAATTATTCAGCGGCGGCTAGCGCAACGTAGACGGTGCCGTCCATAAACTAGCGCGCCAGTCGGCGTAGAGCGCCAGCGCGCGGTTCGAATCGATCCATTCAGCGCCGGCGCACCGCAAGAGGCGGACTAGCAGGACATGGACCCGCCGATGACGATCCTGATATCGGAAATTGGTCGAGCAGTATGGTACTTTGAGTTCACTTTGTTAGAATTTAAATTGCATGTCGGACCACATTTTGCGCGAGGGCCGCAACTGTTGGAAAATTGCCAACGCGTCGCGGGTGAAATTCTTTATCGATGGCGCGGCTTACTTCTCGACGCTCGCCGATGCCTTCGCTCAAGCGCGCGAATCGATACTCATCCTGGGATGGGACTTCGATAGTCGCATTCAGCTGAAATTCGCAGCCGATCAACGAACTCCTTTCCCCAACTTGGGCAGCTACCTTAACTCATTGGCGGCGCGGCAGCGCCATCTCCATATCCATATTCTCGTATGGGATTTCGCGATGATCTTTGCGCTCGATCGCGAGTCTCTGCCATTCTTCGGGCCCTCTTGGCGCCGGCACTCGCGCGTTCACTTTCACATGGACGGGAATCATCCCGTCGGAGCCTCTCATCATGCCAAAGTCGTCGTCATCGACGATGCCATCGGGTTCGTCGGCGGACTCGATTTGGCCAAAGGACGCTGGGACACAGCGGATCATCGGTCCCAGGATCCCAGGCGCGTTGATTCCAACGGAGTTTTTCTCCCACCGCATCACGATGTTCAGGTCGCGGTCGATGGTGATGCCGCGGCAGCCTTGGGAGATTGGGTGAGGAACCGATGGTGGCGCGCCACCGGCCGCCGCCTGCGGCCGCCCTCGACTCAGACCGATCAATGGCCGGCTTCACTGGCGCCGGACATATCGAACGTTAATATTGCTATCGCCCGGACCGAGCCTGAATATGCCGGCAACAAAGCGACGCGAGAGATAGAAACACTTTTCCACGACGCCATCGCGGCGGCGCAGCGCTGGATCTACATCGAGAATCAGTATTTGAGCTCTGCGGCCATCGGCGAGGCTTTGGTCAAGCGCTTGCGCGACGCGGAGGGACCGGAAATCGTCGTCGTGATTTCGCGGACCAGCCAAGGCTGGCTGGAGTGCGCTACCATGGACGTGCTGCGCGGCCGTCTGGTCAAGCGATTGCTGCAGGCGGACCGATACCGTCGATTGCGCATTTTTTGTCCGGTCATCGACGACCAGCGCCAGGAGTTCTTGTCGATTCATTCGAAGCTTATGGTCATCGACGATCGCCTCGTGCGCATTGGTTCGGCCAATCTGAGTAATCGTTCCATGGGTTTCGACACGGAATGTGACCTGGCCTTGGAGGCGGACAATAGGGAAGAGGTTCAACAAGCGATTGCTCAGTTCCGAAATTCTCTCCTGGCGGAGCATCTCGGAGTGACCGCCGCAAAGGTCACTGCGGCGCTGGCCCAAACGAATTCATTGACCGGCGCAATCGAGTCGTTGCGCGGAAACGGCTCGCGCACCCTGGAGCCGGTCGATTGCTCGGTTCCGGATCTGCTGGACCGGATGATTCCCGAATCGGCTGTGGTGGATCCCGAAGTTTCCCTGGCTCCCGAGAAACTCGTCGAGGAATTCGTCTTATCCGAAGCGCGCGGCTCCGCCAGCGGTGCTCTGCTTCGGGGTGTACTGATCCTAGTCGTAATGCTTGCGCTTGCAGCGGCGTGGCGCTGGACCAGTTTGGCACATTGGCTCGATTTCGAAACTATCGCGGGGTGGGGAACATCACTGCGAGAAAACCATACCGCCCCTTTGTGGGTTATCGGCGCTTTCCTGCTCGGCGGAATCACCTGTTTTCCAGTCACGCTGCTGATCGTCGCGAGCGCTTACGCTTTGAACCCGTGGCTGGCGATCGTCTGTTCTTTGCTCGGCTGTATCGCGAGCGCGGTGCTCCTTTACTCAATCGGCCGTCAGCTGGGGCGGAAAACCGTCGCGCGTTTCGCCGGCAAACGATTGAACCGGGTCAACCAGTTGATTTCCAAGCATGGCATTCTTGCGGTCGCTGCGATTCGCATGATTCCCGTCGCTCCCTATTCCGTCGTCAATCTAGCGGCGGGAGCGGTCCATGTGCCGTTTCGGGATTTCGTTCTCGGAACCTTTCTGGGAATGAGCCCCGGAGTGGTGGCCATTACGTTTTTTGAAAATCAAATCGAGCAAATGATCGAGACACCGAGCGCGGCGACCTTAATTATCCTGATAGGAATCTTGCTCTTTATGCTGGCGGGAGTCGTCGGTTTCCGCCGCTGGTTCTCCAGCAAACAAACTGGCGCCAAGCGAAAACTCTCCCGGCCTGCTAAAACGGCTGTAACTCGGTGAACCAGGCGGCATCGTCATGCAACATTTTTCTGTCCTCTCCTACAATATTCATGAGTGCGTCGGCATGGACAAGCGCCGCGATCCGCCGCGCATCGCGCAAATCATCAAAGAAAGCGGCGCACAGATCATCGGCCTGCAGGAAGTGCATTCCGATTCGAGCGGAGCGGCAGAGTTGCATCAGATGAATTATCTTGCCGCCATGACCGGTTTCCACGCCGTCCCGGGTCCCTCCCTGGAGCGACGAAACGGACATTACGGCAATGGCTTGCTGACGAGCTACAAAGTTTTGACGGTTCAGAAACTGGATCTCAGCTATCCCGGCAGAGAACCGCGCGGCGCCATCGACGCCGACCTGGAAATCGGCGGCGAAGCCGTGCGCGTGATTGTCACCCACCTCGGACTGCTGCCGGCCGAGCGGCGATTCCAAGTAGGAGAGATTTTGACCGCGTTATCGCAGCGGCGCACACGGGTCGTCATCCTATTGAGCGACTTCAACGAATGGCTGCCGACTGGCCGCTCGCTGCGCTGGATCCACACGCGTTTGGGAAAGACCGCGCTCGTGCGGACGTTTCCTTCGGCCTTTCCAGTGTTCGCCCTGGATCGCATCTGGGTTTCGCCGTCCTCGGCGCTGGTGACAATTTCCCGTTTGCGATCCCCGCTCACCCGAGTAGCTTCAGACCACCTGCCATTGAAGGCGACGATTCAAACTCCCAACTCCGATACTCTCGGTTCACGGCCTGCAGATGCTGTTGACGTGCCCTGAAGATTAGCAGTAAGGTTCTTTTCCCAGCGCTGGCGATTAGAAAGGCAGAGCATGGGAGAAAAACAACTTTCCCCAGAGAACCGATCGCATATCGGCCAGGAGTCCGCCAAAGGCGTCTTTGACATCATCGCGCTGGCGGCTTCGGCCGGTGGCCTGAAAGCGCTGAGCCATGTCTTGGCTGCGCTGCCAGCCGATTTCCCCGCGTCCATCGTCGTCGTCCAGCACCTCGACCCCCGGCATCGCAGCTTGATGGCGGACATTCTCAGCCGCCGCACCGCGCTTCAAGTCAAACAGGCCGAAGACGGAGGCCGCTTGACGCCGGGGATGGCCTATATCGCACCGCCCAACAGACATTTGCTGGTCAATCCCGACGGCACGCTCTCGCTTTCGCAATCGGAATTGGTGCACTTCGTCCGACCCTCCGCGGATTTATTGTTCGAGTCGGTGGCCGCGAGCTTTAAAGACCGCGTCATCGCCGTGGTTCTTTCCGGTACGGGCAGCGATGGCTCCATGGGAGTTAGGGCGATCAAGAAGATGGGCGGCACCGTGATCGTCCAGGATGAGAAGAGCTCAGAATTCTTCGGTATGCCGGGCGCCGCCGTGCAAACCGGGTGCGTCGATTTCGTCCTGCCGCTCGACGAGATTGCGCCGGCCCTGGTAACCCTGGTCACCACCGGAGACGCACCGTGAGCGAGCGCGAAGACAACCAAGCAGTTCGAATCTTTGCTTTACTATCTCCAGCAAAACCGCGGCTTCGACTTCACCGGCTACAAACGCCCGAGCCTGATGCGCCGGATAAGCAAACGAATGGAGATGGTCGGTATCGAAAGTTTCGCCGACTACATCGATTATCTGGAAGTCCACCCGGAGGAATATCTACAGCTCTTCAATATCATCTTGATCAACGTCACCGCTTTTTTTCGCGACCCGGCCCCCTGGAGCTATCTGGCTGAGGAGATCATCCCGCGCATCCTCAAAGACAAAAAATCGGATGAAACCTTGCGTGTCTGGAGCGCAGGTTGTGCCTCCGGCGAAGAGGCCTATACCGTTGCGATCGTGCTGGCAGAAGCGATGGGAATGGAACCGTTCCGCCACCGGGTCAAAATTTACGCCACGGACGTAGACGAGGAAGCTCTCAACACGGCCCGCCAGGCTAGTTACAGCGCAAAAGAGGTGGAATCTCTCGACGCCAAACTGCGCAACAAATACTTTGAGCTGATCAATAGTCGCTATGTCTTTCGCGCTGATTTGCGACGTTCGGTCATCTTCGGTCGCCATGACCTGATCCAGGACGCGCCCATCTCCCGGCTCGACTTGCTGATCAGCCGCAATACCATCATGTATTTCAACGCCGAGGCTCAAGGACGCATCCTGGCGCGCTTTCATTTCGCCATCAACGAAACTGGATTTCTCTTTTTGGGACGGGCGGAGTTGATGCTCACGCACAGCAACCTCTTCACCCCCACTGATCTCCAATACCGCGTCTTTGCCAAAGTGCCACACGCCAACGGGCGGGATCGCTTATTAGCCATGGCCCAGCCGGGCAACCATGAAGCCAACCCTGTAACGATTGCCAGGACGAATCGTCTGCGCGACATGACCTTCGAGTTGTCTCCCGTGGCCAGGGTCGCGGTGGATTTGAATGGCAATCTTGCATTCGCCAACCAAAAGGCGCGAATTCTTCTGAGTATAAATCCTAAGGATATCGGACGACCCTTGCAGGATCTGGAGCTATCCTATCGTCCCGTGGAATTGCGTTCTCTTATCGAACAAGCCTACGCCGAGCATCGCTCGGTTACCCTGACAAGCGTGGATCGACACTTTCCCAACGGAGAAATTCAGTACCTGGACGTCACGGTCACACCGCTTTATGAGGAAGTGAATATCCCGATAGGTGTCGCCGTCTCATTCGCCGACGTGACGCTCTTCCACAGGCTGCAGGAGGAACTCCAGCGCGCCAGGGAAGAAGTCCAAACCGCCAATGAGGAGCTCCAGTCCACCAACGAAGAGCTCCAAACCACCAATGAGGAGTTGCAGTCTACTAACGAGGAGCTCGAGACCACCAACGAAGAACTGCAGTCCACCAATGAAGAGCTCGAGACCATGAACGAGGAATTGCAGTCTACCAACGAAGAACTGCGGACGGTTAACGACGAGTTGCGCCAGAGCTCAGAGGAACTCAATCGTGCCAATGCTTTCTTGCAATCGATCCTCGCCGGCCTTCGCTCCGGAGCCGTGGTCGTAGACCGAAATCTCAACATCCTAGTCTGGAATCACAGAGCCGAGGACCTGTGGGGGCTCAGAGAAGCTGAAGTCAAAGGACGATCGTTACTGAACCTGGAAATCGGTCTGCCGGTCGAGAAACTACGGGGAGCCGTGCGTCCCTGCTTGTCCGGCGAGGCGGAATACCAGGAGGTCGAATTGGACGCCACTAACCGTCGAGGCAAGGCTATCAAATGCCGCATCACATGCACGCCACTGAATCTCCGACCTCACCTCCAGCTCCAGAACAAGGAGCGTCACGGAGTCGTATTATTGATGGAGGAAGTGGAACGATGAAAGCGGCGGTGAGAGGAGAGACGACCCTCGCCCGACAAGCGCAGGCCGCCCGCCAACGGCTGGAAGATCTATACCGTCGCGCCGGCGTGTCTTCTCCCGACCCAGGGCTAGTGAACGAAGCCTTGGAAGAACTTTCCATCGCCTTGGAAGAGTTGCAAGTGTCGGTGGAGGAAATGCGTGCCTCTAACGAGCAATTAGCGGCCTCTCGGCAGGAATTAGAAGCCCAACGCCGGCACTATCTCGAGCTGTTTGATTTCGCCCCGGACGGTTACCTGGTAACCGACATGCTCGGTACCATTCACGAAGCCAACCGCGTTGCGGCAAAGCTGCTGCGCGTACGGCAGAACTTTCTCGTCGGTAAGCCGATCATCGTTTTTATTCCGCAAGCGCAGCATCAGCCATTCAGAAAGTTACTCGACGGACTGAAAAACGAAGAGAAGATACGGACATGGGAAGCGGAAATGCAGCCACGTCGTGGCCCATCGTTCCCGACTTCGTTGGCGGTTTCGAGGATCGTTGACGTCTCGACGCGGGGGGCGCGTCCCATCGGCCTGCGCTGGCTCCTGCGCGACATAAGCGAGCGCAAGCAATCCGAGCAAGCCCTGCGCGAGAGCGAAACCCGGCTGGCAGGAGTCATGGACAACAGTCCGTCAATGATATTCCTCAAAGACGTTGAAGGACGCTATCTGTACGTCAATCCAGAATTTGAAAAACTCACCCATCAAGCCGGCTCAAAGCTTTTAGGCAAGACCGACTTTGAGATCTTCGCTCATGAACCCGCTGCGACATTTCGCCGCAACGATCTCAAGGTGCTCCAATCCGGCGAGCCGCTGCAATTCGAAGAAGTTGCGCTCCACGGCGACGGGCCGCACACCAGTCTTGTCACTAAATTCCCGCTGTTTGACGCGGTCGGAAATATTAACGCGACTTGCGGTATCGCAACCGACATTACCGAGCGGAAAAAGGCGGAAGAGTTGCTGCGGCAAAGCGAGCAATTCAATCAGAGCCTCTTCGAATATGCGCCGGACGCCATCGTCGTCCTCGATCAGGCGGGTCTCATGGCACACCTCAACGCCCCAGTAGAGACTATGTTTGGCTATAGCCGCCAAGAATTACTGGGAAATTCCATTGAGATGTTAATTCCCGAGCGGTTCCGAAATAGCCATGCGAAACATCGGCGAGGTTACATGACTGAACCCCGCATCCGTTCGATGGGAGTCGGTCTTGATCTGCGTGGTCGGCGCAAGGATGGCAGCGAGTTCCCCGTGGACATCATGCTCAGCCCGCTGGGCGGCGACAAGGTCATTGCCATCGTGCGCGATATCACCGATCGAAAGCGCGCCGAGGAGCAAATACTAACCGATCTCCAGCGCATCACGACTCTGCACGATATCAATAGCGTCATTAGCTCCACGTTAGATCTGCAAGAAGTCCTGAGCGTTCTCCTGCACAGAATCGAGGTCAGTTTTCCCTATCCGATCGCGACTACGGTCAGACTGCTCAACCGCGAAAACAAAAAGCTGGAGAAGTTATGCTGCCGAAACATCGACCTAACTGAATGGCATGCGGCCCAAAGCCCATCATCCGACGGTCGGGCCCAACAGGTGATTGAATCCAAGGCGCCCCTGATTGTGCGTAACGTTCAAACCGATTCGCGTTCCATGGTTCCCGACTTCTACGTAAGAAACAGTTTAGTCTCGTGTCTTGCGATTCCACTGATTATCAAACAAGAAGTCAATGGAATTCTTTGCCTCTACACCAGGGAAGAACACGAGTTTAGCGACGAAGAAATCGATTTTCTGTCCTCCGTGGCAATCCAGGCGGCCATCGCCATTTACAATTCTCAGCTCTACGAACAGAGCCAAGCTCAGGCGGTGGACTTACAGAAAGCCCACGACAATCTCGAATTGCGAGTGCAGGAGCGGACCCAGGAGCTGGCCGAGGCCAACGAAGCTCTCAGAGCCGGCATGGCGGTGCGCCAGAGAGTCGAGCAAAAACTGCGCGACGTGACGAAAAAACTCGAGGAAAAACTCATCGTCTCGGACCGTTTGATTTCCTTCGGCGAGCTCGCGGCGTCCATCGCGCACGAATTTAACAATCCGCTGCAGATTATTCTGGGATTCACCCAGGATATGATCGATGACCGGACGGCATCGCAGTCGCACCAGCATTCCTTAAAGATTGTTGTCCAGGAAACCGTCCGTTGCAAGGAGATCATTAAAAGTCTTCTCGATCTTGCCCGCCCTTCCACCGCGGATCTAGTGCTCGCTGCTGTTGAATACACCATCGATGACAGTCTAAAGGTGTGTCTACCCTACCTGGAGAAGTCCAAAGTAAAGGTTGAGACGGTCATTCCACCCGGACTGCCGCACATCTACGCCGATCCCCAACAGCTGCGCCAGGTGATCATCAACCTCTGCTTTAACGCCGCCGAAGCCATGCCCAACGGCGGTGTCCTGACGATTCGCGCAGTTACTTCTTCAAGACAGGAGCTACCGGCTGATAGAAAAGAAGGTTCGGGTGGCCGCGAGTTGATCATCGCGGTCACAGATACGGGCACGGGAATCGATGCCGAAACCAAGGCGAACATCTTTCGCCCTTTCTACAGTACTAAAAAGAGCAAGGGTATGGGGCTCGGGCTCTTCATCTGCGAGCGCATTATGGAAACCCATAAAGGGCGGATCAGCGTGGAGAGCGCGCCGGGAAGCGGCGCGACCTTCTACCTGCATTTCCCACTTGGCGAGGTGTAGCGCGATGGATGCGGGTCAACAGCGAATCCTGATCGTCGACGACGAAGAAAACGTTGTCGCTCTCTTTAAGCGAGTGTTGACGAAGAAGGGCTACGCGGTGCAGGGCGCTTCTACGGCCGAGGAGGCGTTGGAAAAGCTTGAAATGGAATTGTTCGATCTCGTTGTCACCGACTTGAAAATGCCCGGGATGAGCGGCTTAGACCTATTACGCAACGGCAAGGTCCTCGCCCCTTCGACACCGTTTGTCCTACTGACAGCCTTTGGCACGGTCCAAACGGCAGTGCAAGCTATGAAGGACGGGGCCTATGATTACTTGATCAAGCCCGTCGATAACGAAGAGTTGCAGTTAGTCGTCGAGAGAGGCCTCGAGCTCCATCGGTTGCAGCGCGAGGTCGAGCGCCTGCGCGGTGAATTGGCGGTTGACCTCGACTCCGAACAAATCATCGGCCGGAGCAAGCCGATGCACGCCGTCTTTCGCTTGATCCGCATGGTGGCGCGCAGCAACTCAACGATTCTCATTCAAGGCGAATCCGGCACGGGAAAGGAGCTGATTGCCCGAGCGCTGCATCAACACAGCGAACGGAGCGAAGGGCCGTTGGTCGCCGTTGACTGTGCCGCATTGCCGGAGACCCTTCTCGAGAGCGAGCTTTTCGGCTACGTGCGCGGCGCCTTTACCGGCGCCATCACCAACAAGAAAGGCCTGTTTGAGGAAGCCGACGGCGGAACGATTCTGCTCGATGAGATCGGCGACACCACGATGGCCTTTCAGTCCAAGTTATTGAGAGTGCTTCAGGAGAACGAAATTCGCCGGCTCGGAACCAGCAAGAGCATCAAGGTCGACGTTCGGGTGATCGCCGCAACCAACAAGGATCTGAAAACCGAAATGGAAAGAAAGACGTTTCGCGAGGATCTATTCTATCGGCTCGCGGTGGTGCCGATCCAGCTTCCGCCTTTGCGCGATCGCCGCGACGATATTCCGCTGTTGATCGATCATTTCATCAATAAGCACTCAAAGGAAAACCGCCTTGCGCCTAAAACCGTTTCGGCCGCGGCCTTGCGCCGCTTGATGGACTATCCGTGGCCCGGCAATGTCCGCGAACTCGAAAACCTTCTCGCGAGAGCCATATTGATCAGCTCCGGCCCTGAGATCACGCCTGACAGTTTGTTTCCGCTCGCGCCGGCGACCGACAGCGCGCTGATTCCGCTATCACAGGCCACCAAGACCGCTCTCCAAGCGGTCGAACGGCAAAAAATCATCGAAGCGCTCCACCAAGTGAAAGGCAACCGATCTCGCGCGGCTAGATTGTTGGGAATTAGCCGGGCATCCTTTTACAAAAAACTAAGATCCTATTCGATTAAGACACTTTCTGTATAGCGACATGTCTATCTTGGTAGACAACGTAACCCGCTAAAATCACGGCAAGCAGTCTTCAATAGCGAATAAGTGTTTCTTTCTGAAGACACTTTGCCCGCTGGTGATCGCTGATCTTCCGCCAACTATTTCAAATTCAATAACTTGCTGGGTGTCGAAGCGCTGGCATTGTAATTGCGCTAATGGTTGAGACATCGTGCCTTGGCAGCATCGTCGAGATTGCAAAATTCTTCACGGTCTTCGAAAACTTTTGGAGGGCAAACTCGCATGCGCATTTCATCCGATTCTTCGGTTCGATGTGGAATCGTATTAGCAGGTGGCGACGGCACTCGTCTTCGTTCGTTTGTGCAACAATTACGACAGGAGGCGATACCCAAACAATACGTCAATTTCATCGGCACCCGCTCGATGTTCGAGCATACGTTTTCCCGCGCGGAGAAACTGATTCCTCGCAGGCGCCTGTTTTCGGTAGTGAACGAGAATCACTTGAGCTTCCCGGAAGCGCGGCGACAGATAGGCACTCGGCCCCGCGATACGGTCGTCATCCAACCGGAAAATAAAGAGACCGCACCGGGTATCCTTCTACCGCTCCTGCAACTTCATAAGCAATCCCGCAATGCCGCCGTGGCGATTTTTCCGTCGGATCACTTTATTTTAGAGGAAGATATCTTCGTGTCTTACCTGGCAATGGCCCTCTGGATGGTCGAACGAGACCCCTCACGGGTGATACTGCTTGGCGCCGAGCCCAATGAGGCGGAGACCGAATACGGCTATATCTTGCCGGGAAAATCCGTGGCCGCCACCGGAGTTTGCGATCTCCGTTATGTCGATGGCTTCATTGAGAAGCCGGCGCCGCCTGTCGCGCGACGACTTATCCTGCGCGGGGCGTTGTGGAATACCATGGTGCTGGTGGCCCATGCGAAAACACTTCTCGACCTGATGCGATGCCTTGTCCCCGATCTCTATTATCCGCTTAGGGAGCTTTCAGAAGCGAACGGCGATCGCAACGGGATCGAGCGTAAGCGAAAAGTCTACGCCGCCTTGGCACCGGTCAACTTCTCACAAGCGGTGCTGGAAAAACTTCCGGTTCATGATCCTGGGTGTTTATCCGTGCTCCCCATGCCAGGGGTGTTTTGGAGTGACTGGGGATCGCGGCGTCGTTTGTTGAATGTGCTTAACAAAGCCGGTTACATGGCGCGCTTCCAGGGACTTTCTGAAGAGCAACTGTTCAAACATTGGGAGGAACACTTGGCGCAGTGAGCCCGCCCCGTTGAGTGCTATCGCTTTGTGACGAATTTGAGAATTCGCTTTCGCTCGAACTGTCCTTCGTCGTTCGAGCAAGAGAAAAGACGATGCAAAAATCTCTCCTGGTCGTAGACGATCTCGATAGCCTTGGCGAGATCCTAGGAAATCTAGGGGCTTCATTCGGTTGGAACGCCACTCTGAGCCAGAATGCCCAAGACGCGCTGGAGCGGCTCGAACATGAGTCGCCGGCGGTCATTCTCTTGAACATGCGAATGGCAATCCTGTCAGGCTTCGAGCTGGCACGGATGCTCAAACAACACTCGGTCTATCGAAATATCCCGATTCTTGGCACCAGTGCCGACCCGAGTGCGACCATGCGGCGGCGCTGTCTCGCAGCCGGCTGCGATGACTTCATATCAAAACCATTTAGCGCGCTCGCGTTGCATCAGCGCTTGACGTTTTTATCCTCGGCACTGCAAGCGGTAGGGATCAGGTAGGCGTTATGTGGGGATTCAACAGAGTGCCAATAAGATCGACAAAATCGTTCGATTACCTAGTTGTTCTGGCGGAAATTCTCTGTGCCGTGATCGCTGTGTCGTTTGTCATTGCCGTACTCTACATCAGTTAATTCGGTATGGGTCAGCAGCGTCATAAATATCCAACGATGGTCGAGGTGACACGCCATGCCCTTCATGGTCACGAATTTTAATTCCCTCGTCGGCACGACCGGATTTAGCATTCGGCTGCTTAACGATCATTTTTCGCTGTACAAAAATTATGTCTCGCAAGCCAACCAATTGGAGCAGATGCTGCGGATAGTTCGAAGCGATGGAAAAACGGAAACACCTCCACGTCATCAATTGATCGAGCGAAGATTTTCTCGGGCCATCAACGCCATCAAACTGCACGAATTATATTTTGGCAGCATCTTCAAAAACAGCGGTGTACCCGATCGCGATAGCAACCTCTTTAAAAAGCTTTGCGCCGACCTTGGCGCTTATGAAGATTGGGAGAAGAATTTTACCGCTATCGCGCTAACAGACGGTGACGGCTGGGCCGTGCTTTTCTATGATCTCTTTACGGACAAACTGTTCAATGCGTGGGTTGACGGCCATGACCTCGACCCATTCCCAAGTGCCTATCCGCTTTTGGTGTTAGATGTCCATGCGCACGCGTACACAGTCGAATATGGGTCTAAGAAGTCCAACTACATTCAGGCATTTCTACGCGTCATCGACTGGGAAGCATGCGAAAAAAGGTTTGCTTTAGCGACCGCGGTCGGTGAAACTCAAGCCTGTCAGTTGGAGACGAGGTCAAGCCTTGAGCGGGACTCGGGAGCCTCTTATTAAAATCCGGATAGAGTGACCGCGCGCTGGGGTCGCCGTGCAACGTCGTTTTCATAAAATTCCCCATCAGAAGGTCGTCGAAAATCTCATTCTTCACCGCGAGCATGAGCGAATGACGCGGCGCTGCGAAAGTGATGCCCAGCCTTCGCATCGAACCGATTAAATCGATCGCGTGATACTCGCCGAATTCTTCCGGTGAAACATCTTCCCGAAGTTTGTCGTCTCGTTGCGGCTGTCCCACGGGTCGCGCAATGGAAGGGGGCGTGTGGTCTCGCTGCAGATAAAGCGATTGGCGCGGCTGCATTGTCCATCGGTTCACCTGGTATCTCAAGGGTTGTACGAATGACAGGCTCAGCTTGACACCGCAACGCGCTATTAGTTACTCTCCGGTAGCCTTTTGGGAAGTGAGAAAACTCACGAGGAGAAATACATGCGCAAAACAACGTCATTGGGGTTAGGCGTGCTAGTCGTTGGCGTAGCCGCGTTGCTGGCGTTTTCGCCGATTGAACTCAACAGTCAGCAGTCCGCTTCGGTGAGCATTGACCAGGATGATATCGGCGGCGTGGTCACGAGCGCGAAAGGACCGGAAGCCGGCGTTTGGGTGATTGCCGAGACTAGGGAATTGCCGACGCGGTTCGCCAGGATGGTGGTCACCGACGACCGCGGCCGTTACGTGATACCCGATCTGCCTAAGGCCAACTTCGATATTTGGGTGCGCGGCTACGGCTTAGTCGATTCGCCGAAGATCAAATCGGCGCCAGGAAAGATTTTGAATCTAAAAGCAGTCGTCGCGCCGAATGATGCAGCGGCGGCGGAATTCTATCCGGCGATTCATTGGTATTCGATGATGAAGATTCCGGAGAAGAACGAGTTCGGTGGAGACGGAAAAACTGGCGCCAAGCTGACGCAAAATCAATATCTGAACCAAATGAAGTCAAACGGCTGCGCCAACTGCCATGCGATAGGCACGCGCTCCACGCGCACGTTTCCCCAGAATGTGCCCTTTCCTATGGGCAAGTTTGCCAATTCCGAGGAGGCGTGGTTTCGTCGCATCCAGTCTGGACAAGGCGGCGTGCCGATGTTCGCCCGAATGACCAAAGAACTCGACGCCATCCCGATCAAATATTTGGCCGACTGGACCGACCGCGTCGCCAAGGGCGAGTTGCCCCATACCAAACCCACACGGCCGCAAGGGGCCGAGCGCAACATTGTCGTGACGACCTGGGATTGGCTCGATGACAAGCACTATTTGCACGACTTGATCGCTTCCGATCGTCGCTTTCCGACGGTAAACGCATATGGTCCGGTATATGGGTCGACTGAATTGAGCGTCGATGTCATTCCGATCCTCGATCCGAAAACGCACACCGTCAAAAATTTCGAAACGCCTGTGCGCGACGCCGATACGCCAGGTGTTGAGGAAAAGCCGATGCAGCCGTCGCCTTATTGGGGCAGCGAACAGGTTTGGAAAAGCAAGGCGAACAACCACAACGGCATGTTCGACCGTAACGGACGCGTCTGGTTTGCGGCGCGGGTGCGCGGTCCGAACAATCCGGCTTTTTGCAAGAAGGGCTCGGACCATCCCTCGGCAAAGGCCTTTCCTACCGAGCGCAGCGGTCGACACCTGACGATGCTGGATCCGAAGACGATGAAGTACACGTTTGTCGACACTTGCTACGGGACGCATCATTTGCAGTTCGATGCCAATGACAGATTGTGGACTAGCGGCGGTGGTCAGGTCGTCGGTTGGCTCGACATGAAGATATTCGACGAGACTGGTGACGCGGCGAAAGCGCAGGGCTGGACGCCGTTTATTCTCGACACCAATGGCAACGGTAAGCGTGACGACTTCGTCGAGCCAAACCAACCGGTCGATCCCACTAAAGACAAGCGGATCGCGGCAAGCTACTACGCCGTGATGCCGAGTCCTGCCGACGGATCTGTTTGGGGATCTTGGCAGACATTTCCTGGAGCCGTCGTACGTCTTGTACCCGGCTCCAATCCGTCGGAGACCGCGCTCGCGGAAGTCTATAACATCCCGCTGCCAGGATTCGGCATTCGCGGCGCCGACATCGACAAACAGGGAGTCGTTTGGGCATCGCTATCGAGCGGCCATCTCGCCAGCTTCGATCGTAGAAAGTGCAAGGGACCGCTCAACGGCCCAAAAGCCACCGGCGATCATTGCCCCGAGGGCTGGGCCTTTCATCAATATCCCGGGCCTGGCTTTCAAGGCATCGGCGAAAACAGCGCCGAGTCGAGCTATTACTCCTGGGTCGATCAGCACAACATCTTGGGCCTCGGCGAGGACGTGCCGATGTCCACCGCCAACTTGCACAACGGTCTGGTCGCCCTAAAGGACGGTAAGATGATCCTTTTGCGCGTGCCGTATCCGCTCGGTTTCTACGCCAAAGGATTCGACGGGCGCATCGATGATCCCAAAGCCGGCTGGAAAGGCCGCGGCTTGTGGAGCTCGAGCGGCGACCGCGCGCCGTGGCTGATGGAAAACGGCAAGGGCTCCAAGCCGCTCGCCGTGCACTTTCAGCTGCGGCCCGATCCGTTGGCGAAGTGATCTGGAGTATTGCAATGACGTATGAATTTTACAGCTCCACCATTCAAGCGCCTCAAGTGAAGGAGCTTACGAAAAAATTGATCTGACGCACTAACGACCGTAGCAGCGAAAGGACACCGCCATGAAGATGCTTAGGATTGGTCTAGCTTTGATTCTCCCTCTGACGGCTTTTTTTCTCAGCAGCGCGCCAGAACTCCGTGCGCAAACCGAGCCCTACTACAAAGGTAAAACGATCCGTCTCGTGATCGGCAACACGACGGGTGGATTTTATGACCGCTGGGGGCGGCTGTTCGCCCGATTCATGGGCAAACATATTCCCGGTCAGCCGGAGATCATCCCGCAAAATATGCCTGGCGCGGGGTCGGTGATCGCCACCAACCATGTCTACAAAGTAGCCAAGCCGGACGGTCTTTCGCTGGTGATGCCTCTTAACGGCATCTACATCGACCAACTGGTCGGACGCGCCGAAGCGCAGTTTGACCTGCGCAAGTTTCATTTTATCGGTTCGCCGGCGGTCGAATCGATCGTCTCTTACATGCGGGCCGACGCTCCCTACAAGAGCATCGCCGACGTTATTAAAGCCAAGGAGCCGCCTAAATGCGGTAGCACCGGCACGGCGAGCAGTGATTATATCCTATCGAGAATTCTTGAAGAGACCGTGGGCGCAAAATTTAACACGGTACTGGGTTACGCCGGCGGCAGCGAGATCGATATCGCGGTGGAAAAGGGCGAAGTGGTTTGTCGCTCCCATAGTCTGTCGGCGCATTTTGGCCGGGAGCCGTTTGATTCATGGCATAAGCGAAACTTCGATCGCCATTTGGTCCAGACTTCGCGCAAACGTGACGTCAATCTAGGCGACACGCCGACGCTTAATGAGCTCTTCGACCAATATAAGGCTTCGCCCAACAGCCGCCGCTTATCGCAAATTCTTCTGGCGGCGGGAGAGTTTGGTAGGCCGATCATGGTGACACCGGGGACGCCGCCGGATCGAGTGAAAATTCTGCGCGACGCCTTTCTCAAAACCATGAGCGATCCTGAGGTGATGGCCGAGGCGAAAAAAGGCCGCATGGATATCGATACGACAACCGGCGAAGAACTCGAGGCGCTGGTGAAAGCAATATTCGACGCTCCTCCGGAGGTCATCGAGCGCGCAAAGAAATTGCTGGCGCAATAGGGTGAAACTGTAATGACAGATTTTCTGCCAAGACTTCCGTCGAGAATCTCTGTCATATCATTACATCGGCCCTTCCGACGGTCTCAGGATAAACTCCGGCTGATATCCAACCGGTTCTTCGTTCATGACTGTCATACTCCGATCCGTGGCTAGATAAATCTCCGATGCTCGTCTAGCAAAAGACCAGTTTCCGGTTGGCAATTCACGGATGGCATGAATCTAACGCTTCGTCGCGGGAGACAACCATGGGACAAATACTGGGTCTGGGCGTGACGCACTATCCGGGCTTGATGGCAGAGGGGAATCTTTGCCGGCGCATTAAGATTTGTCTCGCCGACCCGGCGTTGCCGGAGCATTTGCGCTCGCTCGAAAATTGGCCGGCGCCGATGCGCCGGCAGTGGGGTAACGACGACGGCCAAGCACATTCCGACGCGCATCGCTTGGAGATGATCGATGGCTTTCGCATGGCGCGGCGCGCGCTGGATGAGTTCAAGCCAGACTTCTGCGTCATGTGGGGCGACGATCAGTTCGAGAACTTTCGCGAAGACTGCGTGCCGCCGTTTTCCGTGTTGGCTTACGACGGCGCGGAATTCCAACCTTGGCTCCACAACCAGCGCGGCGTTAATTCGTGGCACGAGCCGAAGGAAAAAGTTTTTTCCGTGCGCGGCCATCGCGAGGGCGGCAAACATCTTGCGTCATGCTTGTTGAATGAAGGATTCGATATCGCCTACGCATACAAACCGCTGCACGCCAATCTGGGCCACGCGTTTGCCAATTCGGTTTTATTTCTCGACTGGGACCGCAACGGGTTTTCCTATCCGCTGGTGCCGTTTACCACCAATGCTTACGGGCGCTTTCTTACCGCCAGTGAAGGGATACCGCCGACGCCGTCGAAAGGGAAAAGCTTCGAAGGCCGCGAAGATCCGCCGGGTCCGCAGCCGTGGCGCTGTTTTCAGATCGGCGCGGCGACTGCGCGGGCGTTGGTCGACAGTCCATGGCGGGTTGCATTGATCGCGTCCTCGAGCTGGTCCCATTCTTTTCTCACCGCAAAGCATGGTCGCATGTATCCTGATGTCGAGTCGGACCGGCGATACTACGAAGCGCTGCGCATGGGTGAGTGGGAAATTTGGCGCAATACAAAATTGACGGAAGCCGAAGAGCGCGGCCATCACGAGCTGCTTAATTGGTTCTGCTTGGCGGGAGCGATGGCCGCGCTAAATCGCAAGCCGGACGAATCGTTGTTTTTAGAATCGTGGATCACAAATTCCGACAAAGTTTTCGCCACGTTTCGCCCACCGGTGAGTAAATAAAAAATCGTCAAGGTCGTTTCACTCGGCGATGATTGAAGTTCCCCGTTCCTTGCCTGTTCGTCGACGAAAATTGTGAGTTACGGTCTTGTTGGATCAAATTCCATCGGCGTGCGGCACTAGCCTATTTCCGATTCAATTTCCGAGCCACAAGAATAAAGTCGCGCACTCTTTTCCTTTAATCTGTCCTTATTATCATTCCGCTGCCGATCGGCCCGACGTCATACGGCCAGCGAGCAGGAATTTCTCCACACTCAGAGCAGGTTAAATCCTCCAGTAAATCCATTGTCTACGGTGTCTCGATCGAATCAAACACCCGTAATATCAACAAAAAATAATTATTCATGAGCATGGCATCAATGTTGCGGTGTCTTAGCCACATTCAAACACGAAAGATTCGCCTTTTCGCGTTACCCATTTCAGACTGGGGGATGTGATGTATTTGACAGAAGGGGAACTCACCAGAAACATGTCGATTCCTTCAGTCGCAGAATTTTCTCGCCCAAGCAAAACTTCAAGAGACAGACTTTCCCTGCGGGGCCGGTATTTCTTTCAAAATGATCAAAAATATTTTTTGAAGGGAGTTACTTACGGACCCTTTGCTCCTACTGAAGCAGGGGTGCCGTTCCCGGATTCTGATCTTGTCGAAACAGATTTTGCGGCGATGAGCGAGCTTGGCGTCAATTGTATTCGAACTTTCACACCGCCGCCAAAGTGGCTCCTCGATCTGGCCTACTCGTACGATCTCAGAGTCATCGTCGGTATTCCTTGGGCTCAGCACATATCTTTCCTCGATTCCCGTCGAACTCAGGCGGATATTCGCGCAAGCGTCGCGCGCGCAGTTGCCTCATGCGCTTATCACGCCGCTGTGTTTGCTTATTTAGTCGGTAACGAAATTCCACCGGAAATTGTCCGTTGGTACGGCGGCGACAAAATACGCACTTTTCTTGGTGAATTGGTAGATTGTGTGAAGAGCGTCGATAATCAAGCATTCGTAAGTTACGCTAATTTTCCTTCCACCGAATACCTCGAAACGGATTTTGCCGACTTTCTGGCCTTCAACGTTTATCTGCATCGGGAGGAGGACTTCCGTCGTTACCTGTCGCACCTGCACAACTTGGCGGGCGATCGGCCGCTCGTTCTTACCGAGATCGGTATCGATTCGATTCGTCAGGGAAACGCCTTTCAAGCGGAAACTCTGGGTTGGCAACTTCGCGCCTGTTTTGAGACGGGCGTAGCCGGCACGGTGATCTTTTCTTGGACTGATGATTGGTACGCGTTCCCGCTATCAGGTGATGGCGGGTTTCAGGTTAACGACTGGGCCTTTGGCTTAGTCGATCGCAGCCGTCGCAAGAAGCCCGCATTTTTTTCAGTGCAACAATACTATGACGGTGCGCTGCCGCCGCCGCTTCGCGCCTATCCTAAGGTTTCGGTCATTGTCTGCGTGTATAATGGCCAGCGAACGATCAATGATTGTCTCGCTTCGCTGGAGAAACTCAATTACCCCAATTACGAAGTTGTTGTCGTCAATGACGGCTCGACCGATGGTACGCGGCAAATTGCCGAAAGCTATGATTACATCCGCCTTATTAACCAAGAAAATCAGGGTTTGAGCGCCGCGCGCAACGTCGGTATCGATGCCGCCCGCGGCGAAATTATCGCGTTTACGGACGCCGATTGCGTCGCCGATGAGGATTGGCTCACCCATCTCGTGGCCCGGTTTCAGACATCGGAGTTTGCCGCCGTCGGCGGGCCGAATCTGTCGCCGCCAGACGATTCATTCGTCGCATCTTGCGTCGCGGTCTCGCCGGGAGCGCCAGCTCACGTTTTGTTGGACGATGAAGTCGCTGAGCATATCCCGGGCTGTAATATGGCGTTTCGCCGCGAAGCTTTGGATGCGATCAACGGATTTGATCCGATTTTTCGCGCCGCCGGCGATGATGTCGATCTGTGCTGGCGGCTTCAGAACAAAGGTTACAAGATCGGCTTTAGTCCGGCCGCAGTGGTCTGGCACTTTCGCCGTAACACAGTTCGCGATTACCTAAAGCAGCAGCGCGGCTACGGCAAGGCCGAGACGCTGTTGTTCTTTAAACATCCCTCACGCTTTAACGTGCTCGGTCAATCGCGTTGGTTCGGGCGAATTTATGGCGACCTCTCGACTTATCTTTTGAATAGTCAGCCGAGAATCTATTCCGGCGTATTCGGTCGGGGCCTCTTCCAAACACTTTATCAGCCGTCTCCCTCGATCGTGTCTTGCCTGCCATTGACGCTCGAGTGGAACTTGATTTCGCTGCTACTTCTCGCCTGTGCATTTGCTTTCGGTGGTGTCTTCTGGCTGGGGACTTGTCCATTGTTTCTCACTCTCTACCAATGTGTCGCTTCTGCGGTGAATGCCCGAGTAGCGCCACGATTTCGCGGCGGGCGCGCGACGCTCCTGATAGCGCTCCTGATCTACCTGGGACCTTTGATCCGAACCTTTGAACGCTACCGCTGGCGCCTGCGCAGACTTCGGGAGGTGAAGCCCGTCGATTTAAACGGTCCCACGCAAGAGCCGCAGATTTGTTGGCAGGAGCGCGCCTTCTGTCTCTCGTATTGGAACGAGCAGGGACAGGAAAAAGAAAGCCTGCTCCACTCGGTGATGGACTTTCTGCTGCCGCGAAAATATCTCATCGCCATGGACCAGGGCTGGAGTGATTGGGACTTGGAAATCTGCCAGGGACCTTGGGCCAAGGCTCAAATAAAAACCGCTACGGAAAATCATACGGGTTCTAAACGACTGCTTCGCGTTCGCTGCGCCTTGCGAATGTCCAGGATCTCGGTCGCGTTCCTGTGTTCCTACCTTGCGGTGGCGGCGTTCGCGGCTTTTCTAGGAGTGCCCACGGTAGCCGCGGCTGCTGCATTTATCGGCTGGGCGCACGGCAGCGCTATTCTCTACCAGAAATTCCGCTTGGGCCATCTGCTCTACCATGTTCTTGAAGCGCTCGCGCACAAGCTCGACTTCGTGCCGGTCCAGAAATCCGCGGAAGAAGCTTGATGAGGATATCCCGCTCATGAAACGCACGGTTCGTTCTTACCTATACCCTTACCGCTTCATCTTCCTCTTTGCGTTGTGTCAGGTTGCTTTGATTAGCGCGTTGGAGTTGCTGAAGCCCTGGCCGATCAAGATCGTTCTAGACCACGTGCTTACCGGCAAGCCTCTTCCTTGGTCGATGCTAACCGATTGGTCCTCCAGCTGGGTTCTGGCCGGGGCGGCCACCGGGCTCGTATTGATCTACTTTCTTTTGGGTGGGGCTACGGTCCTCAATAGTTATACAACGATTCGCATTGGCCAGAAGATGGTCCATGACTTGCGCGGCGATCTTTATAACCAGCTACAGCGACTTTCACTAAATTTTCATCATCGCAATCAAGTCGGCGATCTGCTTTATCGGGTGACCGCGGATACGCTTGCCATCCAGACACTAACGATGAACGGCATCTTCCCTGTTCTATCCGCGCTCCTGCTGTTGGGCGGAATGTTTTTTATTATGGCGCGGCTCGATGGATATCTGACTCTTTTGGCAATCAGCATTGTCCCCGTTTTGATAGCGGTCATCGTTATTCTCAACAGACGGATCGTGTCTGCAGCAACCCGCTCGCGACGACAGCAAAGCGAGGTTTATTCCGTGGTGCAAAGGGCGATGTCCGCCGTAAGAATTATTCAAGCATTCACGAAAGAAGAAGACGAGCAAAGAAGATTTATGAAGGTAAGCGAGCGGAGCCTGGCGGCGGATCTGCGTCTTTATACGCTGCAAAGTTTTTACTCATGGGGAGTCGATGTCGTCATTGCGATTGGGATGGCGCTGGTGCTTTGGGTGGGCGCCCAGCGTGTTTTTAGCGGATCGATGACAATGGGAGAACTCATCGTTTTTGTTTCTTATCTGGTATCTCTCTATGTGCCGATTAATCGGATTCTCCAAACTTACGGACTTGTCCAAGAGGCTAGGGTTGGACTCAACCGTGTCTTTGAAATACTCGAGGTCGAACGAGACCTCAAGGATGGCCCGAGAATTTTCGGCGAAGATCGAACCAAAGGACGAATTTCGTTTCAAAGAGTCGTTTTTGAATATGCCAACGAGCGCCCGGTGTTAAAAGAAATCAATCTGCAAATACAGCCCGGCGAAAGTGTCGCGATTGTGGGGGCGAGCGGGGCCGGGAAATCCACTTTAGTTAGTTTAGTGCCTCGCTTTTACGATCCACAACGAGGTCGCGTGACTCTTGACGGCGTTGACGTGCGGGAGTTCCAGCTTCAGTCTTTACGCCGCCAAATCGCCATGGTACTTCAGCCTCCTCTTATTTTTCCGATCACCGTACGCGAGAACATCGCTTATGGCCGACCCGACGCGACCCTTGACGAAGTTATGTCCGCAGCGCGGCTTGCTCACATTGACGATTTCATCACAGAGCTTCCCCAGCGATATGAAACGGTAGTAGGGGAACAGGGCGCTACCCTATCGGAAGGACAGAAACAGCGTCTGACGATTGCACGGGCTATTTTGCGCAATGCCCCCGTGCTGATCTTGGACGAACCGACCTCTTCTGTAGATACGGAGACGGAGAGCCTCATCATGGCGAGTCTGGAGACCTTGATGGAGGGTAAGACAACATTGATCATTGCTCACCGGCTTTCGACCGTCCGGCGTGTAGATCGGATCCTAGTCTTACACCATGGCGAGATACTCGAAGAGGGAACTTTCACAGAACTTATACGCCGTCGTGGTCCGTTTGCGTCTCTATACCAGACGCAGTTTGGCCTCTACGAAGAAGAGCGAAAACTCCGTATGATCAAATAATTCGACGGCGAACCTGTGTGAGAATACAACATGCCGGACACATCTGAGCCGACTGATCCGCGCTATCTAGATGAGGTCCTCCGGTTCCTCTACCGACGCGAAAAAGTACACGCGTTCGGCGGCCGTCCGCCGTCTTCGCGCATTCAACTCTTGCGGGCGATAGAAACGCGTGCGAAACGTCTGTGAACCAACCCCCAATCTTACTTAATAAAAAACGAAAAAAAGAAGTTGGGACCAGCACTGCGCACCAACGGGAAAATGGCGCCTCCGCCGCGTAAAGAAATGCACCCTGGAATAAGCAATGCGTGAGCGCAAGAAAATTCTGGTGCTGCACCTCGCCGGACAATACCCATTAGCCGGAGTGGGATTTCAAGCATTGCATTATTTGGTCGGTTTGAAGCGTTTGGGCTACGACGTTTATTATATTGAAGATTCCGGCGCTCCTCCATATAACCCGCTCGCCAAAAGAAATCTCGAGGATTACTCATACAATGTGGCTTTCATCTGTAGGATGATGGAACGGTTTGATCTCGGCGACCGTTGGGCCTATTGGGACTCGCTCCACAACATCTCGTACGGCCTGTCCCTTGAAAGGCTTCGCGCGCTCTACGGAGAAGCTGATGCGTTGATTAATCTCTGCGGGGGGACCTGGTTGCGCGAAGAGCATCTCGACTGTCCGATTCGAATCTATTTGGAGACAGATCCTGCACGACCGCAGATCGAGCTTAGTCAGGGAAATAAGAAAACAACGGCGTTGCTAACCGCGCACACGCACCATTTCACCTATGCGGAAAATCTTGGGCATCGTGACTGCCCGCTTCCTTTAAGCGGATTCGACTGGAGCCCAACACGTCCTCCCGTCGTTCTTGACCTGTGGCCATATTGTTATACTCCGCTAGCGGAAAAATTCACCACTATAGCCACTTTAGAACACGCCGAGGACGTTATGTTTCAGGGGCAGAAATATTACTGGTCCAAACATGTCAACTTTTTATATTTCCAAGATATCCCCTCGGAAACTTCACAGAAATTCGAGATCGCCGCACAAGCCGATAAGCCCGTCAGGGATCAGCTGGCGGAGAAGCGATGGTCTCTGATCGATGCGCTCGACATCTCTTTGGAGCTGCAGAGCTATCACAAATACATATCCAGCTCGCGCGGAGAATTCACAGTCGCGAAAGATGTGTTCGCGCGCACCCGAAGCGGTTGGTTTAGCGATCGCAGCGTATGTTATCTGGCTGCAGGGAAGCCAGTGATCACACAAGAAACCGGGTTTAGCAAGTTCATCCCGACGGGACAGGGGCTTTTCGCTTTCGCAACGCTAAACGAGGCGGTTGAAGCGGCGCGAGCAATTGATGCGGATTACGCGCACCACTGCCAGGCAGCCCGGCAGATTGCGGCGGAATATTTCAGCGCCGATCGTGTGTTAGGCGAACTGCTTCAGGATGCCGGCATTTCGTGAAAAGAAGGAGCCTAAGATGTCGCAAATTCCCGACTTGACCGACCGGCGCTATTTAGATGAGATCGGCTGGTTTCTTTACCACGAAAAATATGGACGCGATCAATTTGGCGGGTCCTATGACGCTGAACGCGCGGCTTACTCTAAGCTCTTGCTGAAGGAAATACTGACTTGTCTCGAACGAGATGCGACATGGTTGGCGGACAAGGTCGTCGTGAGTATTGGCTGCGGCTGCACCGGCGATCTCAGTGCGTTTCCGGCGGCCGTGAAAGTGGCCATCGATCCGCTTCTTTATGTTTATCAGAAACTCGGATTGCTGATAGCCGAGGAAGAAGGCAGCCGCACAGTTTATCTGTCGCTTGGCGCCGAAAATCTTCCGCTCCTGGATGACTGCGCCGACTTGGTCATATGCAGAAACGCGCTCGATCACATGCCGAACCCGGCAGTGGCGTTGAAAGAAATTTGGCGGCTTCTAAAGCCGAACGGCGCGCTGTTTGTTAGCGTTGATATCGGAGGCGCGCCCACTCCCGATGAACCCACGGTGTTGTCGGTGGAAAGTCTTCGCGAGCTTTTGCGAGAAGACTTCGTGACAACCCATCTCACGGATGGCCATCGTCCACATAGCGAAGGTCGTCACTTCAGCGTCAGAGTTGTGGCAGCCAAAAAGCCCCAGGTGCGAGAGCAGCTTGATAAAAAGCAACTCCTTCACGATTACGAGGTTCGCATCGCCGGGAGCGAATCTAAAACAGACCTTCAAAACTGTGCGAGTGACTGATGGCGGGCACAATCCCAAGCACTCGAGGCGAGCGAGTCATGGTAAATAGTTGTCCTGACTGATGGGTCGAATGCCGCAGCATGTCTGGCAGGAAGTGGACGTGCGCTCTCTCAGTTTGACCTTTCATTGGCCGCCTTGGGCTGGATGTCTGGAAAACGCCAAGGTATGACGCGACGTAAGACCATTTTAGTCCTGCATCTGGCTGGGCGACTTCCACTGGCCGGCGTGGCCTGGCAGACATTGCATCACCTGATTGGTCTCAAACGGCTGGGATATGACGTCTATTATGTCGAGGACTCCGGTGCTCCTCCTTATGATCCTCGCCTTCGGTCCGTAGCAGACGACTGCTCTTACAACGTCGACTTTCTCAAGCGGCTCATGGAGCGATGTGGCCTACAAGAGCGGTGGGCTTACTGGGACATGGGTCATAATACCTATCACGGCCTCAGCCGAGGCGCAGTGCAGCGCGTCTTTAGAGAGGCTGATGCAATTCTTAATCTTTGTGGCGCAACTCGCCTCCGGGAGGAGCATCTGAGCTGCCCCATTCGGATTTATATACAGACTGATCCTGTTTATGAACAGATGAAGGAGGCGCAGGGCGACAAACGTACCGCGGAGTCCATGGATGCCCATACGCATCACTTTACCTATGGCGAGAATTACGGTTACCCTGACTGCCGCGTGCCCTTAGATAGATTCAAGTGGACGGCGACCCGTCCTCCGGTTTTGCTCGACCTGTGGGAATATCGATTCAACCCGGAAGCGAAGAACTTCACGACGATCACTGTCTGGAAGAATACCGGAAAGGATATTGTCTTTGACGGCGACACATACTACTGGTCTAAGCATCTCAATTTCATTCAGTTTCAGCATATCCCGCGGCGAACTTCACAAAAGTTTGAGCTCGCTCTGGATGCCGATAACGGGACGACCACTCAGCCCTTGCAACAGAATGGATGGTCTTTGGTCGACGCTTACGAAAAGTCTTGCGATTTGGAAACCTACCGCGATTACATTTACGTCTCCCGCGGCGAGTTTACAGTATCGAAGGATTTGGTAGTGCGAACCAGGAGTGGCTGGTTCAGTGACAGAAGCGTCTGTTATCTCGCTGCAGGTAAGCCAGTCATCACCCAAGACACCGGTTTTAGCCGGTTCATTTCCACAGGCCGAGGACTTTTCTCGTTTGCAAGTATGGACGACGTGCTGGTGGCCCTGGAGAAAATCAATTCTGATTATGCCGGCCACTGTGAAGCTGCTCGAGAAATTGCCACTGAGTACTTTTCAGCAGAGAAGGTGCTTGGCAGGCTTTTACAAGCGGTGGGGATTTAGCTAGCTAGACCTGCTGCTGAATCTCACGATCAATGGCGAGTGTCGGTACTGAGCGCTAATTAGTATGGCGAAACGAATTATGATCGCCGGATGCGTTGCCGGGGCGGGCCCGGGCTATGGCGGCAATACATGGGCGTTCCTGCAGTACGTTCTCGGTTTACGCCGGCTCGGATTTGATGCCTATTATATCGAGCAAATCGCTCCGGAGAAGTGCGTGGACGAGGACGGCCAGCGCGTGTGCTTTGCCCATTCTGTAAACGCAACCCATTTCCGCACATTGATAGACCGATTCGACCTCGCCGATCACGCTGCCTTATTCGACCGCGACGACTCAGGTTCTGTGGGACTCTCTCTTGCACAGCTTGAGAGACTTGCACCCGACATCGACCTGTTAATCAATCTGTCCGGAAATTTGCGCCGAGAGTCGATCCTAACAAAAGTGCGCAAGCGTATGTATCTCGACATGGACCCAGGATATACACAGATCTGGCAAGAGCTGGGATTTGACATCTATCTGCGTGGCCATGACGTGTACGTCACGACCGGCTTAAATCTTGGGAAAACGGATTGCCCATTTCCTACTTGCGGGATTCGCTGGGAGAGCACCCTTCCTCCGGTGGTACTCTGTGAGTGGATCACTGACCAAGTTCCCGGGCTGGCCTATTCGACGATCGCCGACTGGCGCGGGTTCAAACCTGTACAATGGCGCGGTGTATGGTACGGACAGAAAGCAGACGAGTTTTTACGTCTGATCGATCTTCCCCAGCGAGTCTCTGTCCCCTTGGAAATCTGCCTGCTCATTAATTCCAATGAAAAAGCTCGATTTGAACTCGAGCAGCATGACTGGCGTCTGGTTTCGCCTAGTGATCATGCCTCGACTCCCGATGACTATCGGAGATACATCTTCGGCTCCAGAGGAGAATTTACGGTTGTTAAGGGCGGCTATACCGCGGGACGGACGGGCTGGTTCAGTGATCGGAGCGCTTGTTACCTGGCGGCAGGGAGACCTGTCATCGTTCAAGATACGGGTATCGGAAAATATCTGCCGACAGGAAGCGGGTTTTTGACTTTTACCGATATTGATACTGCGGCCGAAGCCATCAACAATGTCGAGAGCGACTATGCGCGGCACGCCGCAGCGGCAGTCTCCTTCGCGCGAGAATTTCTCGATTCCGATCTAGTGTTAAGCCGACTCATGCGACTTGCCGGGTATGAACCGTAATTTGAGAATCGTTTTCGCCGGGTACCTGGTGCGCTTTCCGATCGGCGGCTATGCGTGGCAGGCCGCGCACTATCTCCTAGGCCTCAAATCGTTAGGCTATGACGTGTGGTTCTATGAGGACACGGCTCATTACAGCCTGGCGTACAATCCTATCACTAAAGAGTACGGCCCTTCGTACGATTACGGAATCAAAACGGCAGGGGAGTTTCTGGAACGCGTCGGCTTTGGCGATCACTGGTGTTTTATAGATAGCCAGCGGGGCGTGAGGTATGGGCCTGGAGCCAAATTAGCCGAGGAGCTTCTCCGTGGGGCGGATCTGTTGATCAACCTGGGAGATGTAAACGATATCTCACTCGAGAGGCGAGCAGGCGCACAGTCGATCTACATCGATTCGGATCCTGCTTATACACAGTTGAGACTCGTAAATGGCGATGACATTCTGCGTAAGCTCTTAAAGAGCTATGACAAGCTTTTCACTTTCGGTGAAAACATCGGCACGCTTCGATCTGATACCCCGACAGCTGGCATGGACTGGTATCCCACGCGCCAACCAGTAGTGCTGAAGCTCTGGAAAAATACCATGCCGCCGGGACCTTGCTATACCACCGTCGGTGTCTGGAATACGTCGGGTCGCGACATAAAGTATCGAGGCGAGACTCTTCACTGGCAAAAACGCCGCGAATGGCTCGGGTTTCTTGCCTTGCCGGCGCGAACCGGAGCCTCATTCGAGCTTGCAATGAACGTTCAGAGTGTCCCGGGAGACGCCGATTTGCTTTCCGGACACGGCTGGAAATTGGTCAATCCCGAAGAGGTCTCATTCGATCCTTGGCAATATCGAAACTATCTATGCAACTCCCGCGCTGAGTTTACGGTGGCGAAAGAAATGAATATCAAACTGCGAACCGGCTGGTTCAGTGATCGCGCCGCCTGTTACTTGGCCGCCGGGAGACCCGCTGTGGAACACGACACCGGCTTCGGGGAAGTTCTGCCTCTCGGGCCGGGATTACACGCGTTTCAAACTGTCGAAGAAGCCGCTGAAGCAGTCAAGATAATTGAGTCGGATTACGAGCGAGCGGCCGCCCATGCCGCTGAGGTGGCGCGCGAGTGCTTCGCTGCCGACCGCGTCCTTAAAACGCTCTTGCAGACGGCGGGGTTCAACTGATTGGCCTTCCAAAGTATATCCTTTGCGTCTGAATACAATTAAATTTGCCGGCGCCGGAACACTTTTTCTCGTCGTATTCCTCGCGCAGGGCGCCTTTTTCATCTGGACCAACTCGCCAACCTACGACGAGGGAATCCATATCGCAGCAGGGTATTCTTATCTTGACAGAAGAGACTTTCGTCTTGATCCTGAGCATCCCCCCCTCATAAAAGAACTTCAAGCGCTTCCTCTTTTCATAATTTACAGGCCCGCCTTCAATCCAAATCCACAACAGTGGCGTGGCGCGGACGGTTACATCATCGGACAGGACTTCCTGTACAAATCCACGCTTTCTGCGGATGGAATACTTGCTGTAAGTCGCTTCCCTAATTTATTACTCGGAGGCGTGTTGGTACTAGCGGTGGGTTGGTGGGCCTACAGTCTATGGGGAAGCCGCGCCGCCATACTAGCCATGGCGCTTACGTCTTTGGAACCGAATCTCGTCGCTCATTCCTCCCTCATTACTACCGATCTTGGTGTCGCCCTCTTCATTTTTCTCGCGCTCTATTTTCTTTGGGAGTATTTAAATCAACCCAAATGGTGGGTTTTAGCGCTCACGGGCATTTGTACAGGCTTGGCGCTTGTCTCTAAATTTTCAGCGCTTCTTCTCATTCCGATAATTGCTCTGATCATTACATTATTGTTCTTAATCAACACTTATACTCTCTTGCCCTTGGAACGGAATAAAAATGAGCCACGACACAAGTTCTTTCAGGCAGCAGCCGTGTTTTTTGTGATTCTATCATTTGCCGTCGTAACGATTCCTCCAGCCTACTTATTTCAAGGCTTTACTCCTTGGATCTCCGGTTTGGAGCAGTTTATGAGCTTGGCCCATGCGGGACGGCTCGCCTTCTTCCTCGGAGAATCCTCTTACCTAGGGTGGTGGAACTATTTTATAGTATCGTTTCTCATTAAAACACCGATCGGCAGTCTCATACTGATCGCAGCGTCGCTAGCTTTTTACCGCGTCGGCACCCGACTTGGCAGGCGCGAAGCGATTTTACTATTAGTACCCGTGGTGTTTATCTTCGTTGCTACGAGCCAAGCGAAAGTGAACATCGGTCTGCGTCATATTCTTCCTGTGTATCCCCTTTTGTTCGTCCTCGCGTCGCGACTTGCAACGGTCCGATTCCACCGCCCCTGGCTCGCACCCGTGCTTATCGGGATCCCAGTGGTCTTGACGGCTATCTCTTCGCTCCGGGTTGCACCGCATCAGCTGGCTTACTTCAATGAACTCGTTGGGGGACCCGAAGAAGGTTATCGCTACCTGAGCGATTCGAATCTCGACTGGGGCCAGGACCTGGAAGGCCTCAAGGCCTATATCGATAAAAACAATCTTCCGATGATCTATTTGTCATACTTCGGTACCGCTCCTCCATCCTATTACGGCATTCGTTATCAATACGTGCCCGGAGCGTGGCCTTTAGAATGGCCGCCGCCCGCGGACAAAGTTCCGGCCACAGCCCCGCGCAAAATTCTGGCAATCAGCGTTTACAACTTGCAAGATGTTTCGACCGCTTATTACCCGCTATTTCGCTGGCTCTGGACGCGACAGCCGATAGCCAAGATTGGATACTCTATTTTTGTCTACGATCTCACCGAAGATAGAGAAGGTTTGGCAAAGCTTGAAGAATCGTACGCGAAGGCAGGGATTACACTGCCGCCCTGAGTTCTCGTTGCTGGTTTTTAGCGATCGAGCATTGACGCAAACATTACCTGCTCGACAGAGCCATGTTGCCGTTTTCAATCGAGTGGGGCAAACAGAACCAAGTTTTCCACAACTGATCAATGTACTATGGGCGGACCAGTCGGAGACGTGAGCCCCATTTACCCACATGGCATGCACGAGTACTTTGATTTCATTCACAACTAAATCCGCGCTCATTGGAGCGGTATTGATACTGCTCGGTTTTTTCGTGCAGGGAACTTTCTTCATTCGCGCCAACTCTCAAACGGTTGACGAGGCCATGCATCTCGCTGCAGGGTACTCCTATCTTACAAAGAAAGACTTTCGCCTCGAGCCGCAAAACCCGCCGCTGCTCAAAGAGCTTTTCGCACTCCCGCTCTTTCTAGTCCATCGGCTCCCTTTCAATCCCGATCCACAACTCTGGCACGACCGATATGGTTATCTCATTGGGCGTGACTTCCTGTACAAATCCGCAGTTCCGGCTGATCGAATCCTTGCTCTGAGTCGCTTGCCTAATTTGTTTCTCGGCGGCGTCCTCTTAGTGCTCACCGGATGGTGGGCCTACCGACTTTGGGGTAATCGCGCAGCGATGCTGGCCATGGCGCTTGCGTCTTTGGAGCCGATTCTCATCGCGCATTCCTCTCTCATAACTACCGACATCGGCGTCACTCTATTTATTTTCTTGGCTCTCTACCTTCTCTGGGAGTATCTCAATTCACCCCGATGGTGGGTTCTGGTCGCCACCGGCATTTCTACAGGCATGGCCTTACTCTCTAAATATTCAGCGATTCTCCTTATTCCCACCCTCGCTTTGATCGTTGCTCTACCTCTTATAATCGATCGGAACCCTTATACTCTCTTGCCCTTAAAACAGAATGAAGACGAGCTACGGCACAAGCTCTTTCAGGCAGCAGCGGTCTTTTCTCTCATACTTTTTCTTGCCTTCCTTACGGTTCCGTCAGCTTACTTTTTTCAGGGATTTCAGCCGTGGCTATCCGGCCTTTTTGAGTTTTTAAGTTTGGCCCAAGCAGGCCTGCTGGCTTTTTTCTTGGGAGAATATTCCTACCAGGGCTGGTGGAGCTATTTCATAATCTCTTTTCTAATCAAGACGCCAATCGGCAGTCTTGCTCTAATATTTGCGTCCTTTGCATTTTATAGAGCCGGATCTCCTCTCAGGCGGCGTGACGCCATTGTTCTTCTCTTGCCAGTGGTCATTTTCTTTACCGTTATGACCCAGTCGAAGATCAGTATCGGTCTGCGCCATCTTCTTCCTGTGTATCCCCTTTTGTTCGTCCTCGCGTCGCGACTTGCAACGGTCCGACTCCACCGCCCCTGGCTCGCACCCGTGCTTATCGGGATCCCAGTGGTCTTGACGGCTATCTCTTCGCTCCGGGTTGCACCGCATCAGCTGGCTTACTTCAATGAACTCGTTGGGGGACCCGAAGAAGGTTATCGCTACCTGAGCGATTCGAATCTCGACTGGGGCCAGGACCTGGAAGGCCTCAAGGCCTATATCGATAAAAACAATCTTCCGATGATCTATTTGTCATACTTCGGTACCGCTCCTCCATCCTATTACGGCATTCGTTATCAATACGTGCCCGGAGCGTGGCCTTTAGAATGGCCGCCGCCCGCGGACAAAGTTCCGGCCACAGCCCCGCGCAAAATTCTGGCAATCAGCGTTTACAACTTGCAAGATGTTTCGACCGCTTATTACCCGCTATTTCGCTGGTTGTGGACGCGACAGCCGATAGCCAAGATCGGATACTCTATTTTTGTCTACGATCTCACCGAAGATAGAGAAGGTTTGGCAAAGCTTGAAGAATCGTACGCGAAGGCAGGCATCCAACTTCCGCCTTGACCTCCAACTTCAGATTGGCTGATGGGCTGGGGACATTGTAAAACCCTCCAGTCAATGTTTCAAAGCTGGATTGCCGGGAGAGAGTTTTTGAATATTTGCGAAAACTGTCACGCGCAAGGTACGAGCACAGTGCTTTGGCAAAACAACTGCACCCAACGCCTGCCTGAATATCAGTGTGACTGCGCGATCAGATGCTCGGGGAAAGATCTTGAGAAGTGCTCAGTAACATTTAGAGCCAGCCGCACGCCTAAGCATTCAAATACACTTATCGTCGCATATCTCGACGGATTTCATTAACGTGGTAACGACCGGAGATCGTTAGACGTTATAGTTCGGTCGCGATTATTACCCAGCCATTGCAGCGACTTTGTCGTGCATCGGAAGTGGCGGAATTGCTTCGAGCCGATTCCGGCACGGCGGTCACTTCTACGATCGAGGAAGGTCCCTGCCCCGTTGGCCCGCACCAAAAGCTGGCGAGCGTGGAACGCACGCAATGTCGCCCGATGACCGATGCTGAATACAGTCGTGCCGGCAAGCCGCTCGCGCACCAGTCGATACAAGACGCGCCTCTGTAGCCTCGTCGACTGCCGAGGTCGCCTCATCAAGGAACAGCCACTCGGGCTTCTGTACCAGCGCGCGGGCAAAGGCGATGCGCTGCTGTTCGCCGGGGGAAAGTTGGAGCGCCCAATGGCCAGCCTCGCTAAGCCGTTCGGCGAACCCAGGGAGCCCGACGGCCAGTAGCGCCTCACGCAGTATCGCGTCATCACACCCACCCGTTGGCATCGGGTAACTCACCACTTCCCGAAGTGTACCGATCGGCAGGTAAGGTCTCTGCGGAAGAAAGAGGACCCGCGCGCCGACGCGGTCGGCGGATCTCGCCACTGGCCAAAAGGCCAAATTCCCGCCATGGCACGAACCAGCGTACTCTTGCCGCATCCCGAAGCTCCCCCTAGGAGTACTGTGTCGCCGCTCTGGAGCGAGAGATTCACATTGGCGATGAGCGGCTGACCACTAGGCAGATGGAGATCCACACCCTCTACAGCTAAATGAGCCGCTGGCCGCTCATCGACTGCGGACGCCTCCGCCATTCGCCGCCTGAATCAGCACGTGCTCGAGTGCGCGTTCGAACCCGGAGAGCCTCTCGACCACCGAGCACCATTCAGCAATCACTTTATAAGAGTCGATAAAAAAGCTTAGCGAATCCTGTAGCTGGCTGAAAGCCCCGATCGTCTGCATGAGCCCTCCGAGCGCAATCTCGCCTCGGAAGTAACGCGGCGCCGCCATGACGGACGGGAAAATCCAGGCCCCTTGGCCGTAGCCTGAAGTGAAGCAAGTCAACCGCTTATGTCGGCGCATGATGCCCCACCAATTGGTCACTACCGCTTCGAACCGTTCGCGGAAAGAACGTAACTCGTCCGCCTCGCCGCGGTAGAGCGCGACTCCCTCGGCGTTCTCGCGAAAGCGCACTAGGCTGAACCGGAAGTCGGCTTCACAACGCTGCTTGTCGAAATTTAGGCCCACGAGTGGGCGACCGATCCGGTCGGTGAGCCAAGTCCCGCCGATAGCGTATAACATGGCCGCCCACACCATGTAGCCCGGCAAACTGAGAGAGAACCAGCCAAGCGGGACCGTGAACGTCCCGGAGAGCGACCAGAGGATTCCCATAAAAGCAGCCATCGACACCACCGCCCGCAATCCTCCCATAAGAAGAGTGAGGGTATGGGAAACCAGCAGGTGAACGTCTTCAGCGATGCGTTGGTCGGGATTGTCGGTGTCACGCGCGTCGAGCTGCATCCGATAATAAGCTCCATCGGCCAGCCAAGCGCGAAGGTATCGCTCGGTAAGCCAGCGCCGCCAGCGGATCTCGAGCATCTGATTCAGGTAAAGCTGATAGACGGCGAAGACGATGATAGATACCGATTAGCCACGACACGCGGAGCAGTTGATGGAGAAAGGCGGTTTGGTCTCTATTCTCAAGGGCGCTGAAGAATGCTTTATTCCAATAACTAAAGAGCACACTGATATGAACCATCCCGAGGGTGAGTCCGACCACGACGACGAGCAGCCCCCACGCCGCCCAGCGGTCCTCCGAGGACCAGTAGGGTCGGATTAAGTTCCATGCAGTTGGAAGTAACTGCCACAGGCGAGTTGTAGATCGATCCTCCGCAGCATCGGCACTAACCACGCTGAGAGCGCCCCCGGCAGCTCCCTGCCGATCGGCAACGGTAGAATTTTTACGGTGGTTTCGATTATTCAGTCGCCTGCGCACTAGTCACCTCCGCAGATTCTTTGTGTGTCACTTTTCCGTTTGGCGATTCGCCGATTTCTCGTAACAAGACCGCGAAAGTAGCTGCTCGTGCCTGTCTGTTGGAGACGACTGAACCCGCGGTGATACACACGGCATCCCACAGAGGATTCGCGCTACTATCTACGGTTTTCCGCCAATCAAGCCTTTCGAGAAGTTTGAGTTTTCCCCGCCAGTTCTCAGGATATTTTTCGAGCAACGTTTTGCCAACGCCCTCCGAGCGCACGCAAAACAACCGCATGAGTATTGATCTTCTCTTGGCGGAGTTCGGAAGCGCTAAGTTCGCCATTTTTGACTTTTTGCCAGTCACCAATGATCTGCGAAAGCTCTGTCCAGTAATCGACAGCCGTCTTGAGAATCTCTCCGTACACCGGTGATCCCTGTTCAGCGATTTTTTTACCCAGCAATTCTTCATTCGCTTCGTATAAAGCCGAGATGGTAAAAAGCTTGGGAGACCTCCGCGGAATCGTTACTTTCTCTTTCTCCACCATGTCTCGGAATACGTCGACCTGCTCGGCCAACTCCATTGTGAGCGCGGAAAGGTTATCTCGACGATCATAGAGCATCCCTAGCGATTTTGACGTCTGCTGCACGAATCGATTTAAATCTGAGAACATCTGCTGAAGCCGTTCCATACTTTCCGTCTCAAAGAGAAGCACCGAGATTTTTTCCTTCCCAAGCGCAGGATTCTCTTTGAGTGCCGCAGCAATCGCCGCGCACCGATGCTGGCCATCGTTGATAATAAGCTCCAGGTTTTCGAAGTCCATCTCTAAAGTGCCAACGTCGGCGTACTCTGCTGAAGAGGTGAACTTTACGGGACAAGAGTAGGAAGCGGTGATAGATGAAAACAAAAACCCATCATCATTTTCAAGTATGTAGTTCGTGATATCCGGAACCCTTGCCTTATTCAGCACCCTTTGCGCCTGCAATTCCGGAGTACATCCTGCCCAATCGTTAAATTTGAATAAATGAGGAATCTCTGAAAGCGGAACCAGGAGCGAATAATACTCTCGCCTACCCATGCTTCCTCTTATGACAGGAAAAGTAAGTTTCATCCTACGATCTTTCGCCGTCAGCTCTAAACATTCTATTTAAGAGCTGTCTTTCTATCAGCCAACCAGCTGCATTGCAATAGGTGGAGAGCTGATTTACTAATTTGATACAGCTTATCCAGGCCTGCGAAAACAGCTGTCTACACAAACCTCTAGAGCTGTAAAATGGATGCTGGGTACGCAAGCTTTTGATTTATATAAGTAATCGAAAAATCGACATGTCTAAACGACGAGACTAAGAAGCACGAACAACCCGTAGGAGGCCTCGCCTTGCTTCCGAATAGGTGGAAGCTCGGGACGGAACAGGCCGGGCGGCTCAAAGCCAAGCGATCGCGTAAACCTCTCGAAGGCTCTCGTCAGCAGATTGACGCAGCCCGTAAATTTGCGCCCGGTTAAGAACGGTGTGATCCATGCGCGAATGGCAGACTGCACCGTTTCAAGCACCAGAGACTATGCAAAACCGTTCGACGAACAGCGTCGCGTGAAACGATCCTCGCTCCCCAGCCACAGATACCTTGCGCGGTCCGGCAGATGCCAAGGGTAAAGAAAAACGCAATATTGGCGAGGCTGACAAAAGGGACAGTACCACAGTCGAGACCCGCAGCGCGGTAAAGGAAAAACCGAAGGGCAAACGGAACAGATATCCCATGCAATCTGCGCAAGCGGATAGTGAGCCGACCAGTCGGAAATACGTAGCTCTCTGGTCTTCAGCAGTTGTTCGACGCTCCACGCGTAGGCTCAATCGTCTACAAAGGGCAGGTTGTCATACGGGTGGAGAAGGAGCGAGCAACCGATGAAGTAGACGGTCAGTGCGGCCGCGGGAACGATACGACGGTCCCAGAAATTTGTTTGTGTTCTTGCGTCCATCTCGCTAAACGATAGTTTGCTATGTGCCACAGAGACGGACTTAGTTTAACGGAATCATTGGCCGAAGCTTGGTGTCGGTTCCTAAATATCCAAAGAAACCTGTTGGATTGTGAATAATCCGAATTAAATAAGGAGGCGCCATGGTGATTCTGCATGTCACGATTCAAGTGAAACCGGAACACGTCGGGGAGTTTTTGGACGTGGTGCGCCACGACGCGGAGCATTCCGAAAAGGATGAGCCGGGCTGTTTGCGCTTCGATGTTATCCAGGACCGCGATGATCCGTACCGTTTCTATTTTTACGAGGTCTACAGGGACGAGGCAGCGCTAGCGGCGCATCGCGAGTCGCCGCATTTCAAGTACTACGCGGAGAAAACCAAAGACTGGATCGCGGCGCCGGCGGAACGCCGTTTCGGCAAGAATATTATTCCAAGCGATGCCGCGTGGCGCTAGAGGATTCTTTACCAGTTAAGTACAACACTCAAACCATCTTGGTTACGGTCCACAGCGCAGCTCTCAAAAGGAGGACCTATGAAAGTTTCGCGGCCGATGAATCTTCTCAGCGGTCTATTGTTGTTTGTCACGGCCGGTCTTTTTGGCCACGCTTTGGGCCAGGAGAAGATACGCTTGTCACACAGTGCGTTGGAGACCAGCAATGCGGTGTGGTTTCTGGCGCAGGATTTGGGGTTTTATAAGAAATACGGTCTAGACGCCGAACTGCTGTTTATTCCCAGCACGACGACCAGTTTGACGAGTCTCCTGGCTGGCGATGTCCATGCTGCCAACGTGTCGGGAGGTGCGATCGCGAACGCGGTGTTGGCCGGCGCACAGATCGCCATGGTCTCCTGCTATCTCAATTCCTTGCCGTACGAGTTGGTCGTCAACGAATCGATAAAATCGGCGGAGGAACTGAAGGGCAAAAGTATCGGCATCAGCCGTCTCGGCAGCGCCTCCGACGTGGCGGCGCGGGCACTGCTGCGCGGCTTGGGATTGGAGCCCGACAAGCAAGTGCCGATCATGCAAGTCGGCGGATCGTCGGAGCGTGCCGCGGCGTTTCGCGTCGGTCGCATCGCGGGTTTCCCGTCGCCTCCAGGCATCATTCATCTGACTAAAGGGATGCCCTTCAGGATTCTCATCAGCACGGCGGATTTTAAACAGCGCTTTGAGTTTCCCTACATCTGCGCGGCGACGACGAAGGTTTACTTGCAGAAGAATCGAGAAACCGTCAGAAAAGTAATCATGGCGCATATCGAAGCGGTGCACTTCGTTAAAACGCGCAAAGTCGAGAGCAAGAAGATCATGGCGAAATACGCAAGGACTAACAATGAGGATTATCTGGAAGCGGCCTACACGGCGAGCGCTAAACTTTACGACGCGGTGCCGCTGGTGACCCGGCCCGGGGTGGAAGTTCAGATCCGCGAGGCGATAGCGACCGCGCGCAAACCCGGCGCGCAACTACGCTTCGAGGACATGGTCGACGAGTCCATCGTGCGTGAGTTGGACAAGAGCGGTTTTATCGACAAAGTTTTTAAAAACTAAGGGTGTTCATCATCAACCTGCTATCCTGCCTCGTTCATCGGACGAATGTTATGTCGTTGCGACAACGCGTGCTAATCGCGTGATCGCTCACCACTCGCCCATGACACGCTGCGGGCGCCAGTGATGGGCGCGGTGGGCTTTGATGTACTCTTGGCGGGCGAAGAGTTTGATTAGGACTACGCCGGCGATGAAACCGCCGGTATGCGCCCAGAAGGCGACGCCGCCCATTTCCCCGGGCGAAACCAATCCGCTGAGGAGCTGGATGACAAACCAGTAGCCAAGCATGGCCCAAGCGGGCAGCGCGACGGAAGTGAAAAAGATGAAAATCGGTATCAGCGCGTAAACTTTCACTCGCGGATAAAGCACCAGATAGGCGCCCATGACGCCGCTGATCGCTCCCGAGGCGCCGACCATGGGAATGATGGAATTGGGATTGGTGACGACTTGACCGAATGCAGCAGCCAATCCTGTTAGCAGGTAGAAAGCGATGAAGCGCAGGTGACCCATGGAGTCTTCGACGTTGTTGCCGAAAATCCATAGGAACCACATGTTGCCTAAGAGATGCATCCAGCCGCCATGAAGAAACATCGAGGTGATTAAATGCGACGCTTGACGGCCGGGGTCGGTGACGCAGGCGACGCCTTCGCCGAGTGGAAAGCGGCTTCCCGGCGGCAGGGTCGCAGTCAATTCACCGGGAATGAGTCCGAGATTGCATACTGACTTGGCCAGCGCGAGATCAGAACCGGCGCCTTGGACGAACAGCCATGAGAAAATGTTCAATGCGATGATGGCGCCGGTGACTAGCGCCAGGCGCTGGGTTTCGTTTTCGTCGCGGTAGGGAATCATAAGCTTTGACTATACAATTTCCCACAGGTGAACTGAATGGCTCGTAGCCGATTCAGATCTCTCTAATCGCCTACTTCACGCCGGCAGTCTGTAAATATTTCAATTCGACAAAGCGGTCTGGCGCTGGCAGCGGCGGTTTGAGCAATCCCGCTTCGCCCATGAAGGCGATCACCTGGCGCAACCCTTTGAGGTTGATTTCGCCTTGCTTCGGCAGCACGTTGCGTTCGGGCTCGAAGAATAGTGCGAGGGTTTGCTGCGCGATGTCGGCGGGAGTGTCGGTCGTGTCGACGATGGTTTTGACGACAGCTTTGCGGTTCGCCGGGTCGCGGATGAATTTGAACGCCGCGCTGAGACCGCGGAGGTAGCGCACCACCGCGTCGCGGTTTTTTTCGGCCCAGGATTTCCGCACGGCGCTGACGGTGTAGAGAAAGTCCGGCACGGCGTCGTTGGAAACACCGAGCACGCGAAATCCTTCCTTTTGCGCGATCAAGTCCTGCGGCTGGCCGAGCGGCACGGCGTCGCATTCGCCGCGTTTGAGGCAGTTCCAGCGCGTCGGCGTGCCTTCGATGATCTTGACGCGAAAATCGCCGGCACGCACGCCGTGCAAGGCGAGTAGTTTGCGTGTCGAGATTGTGATCGTGCCGGCTTCGTCGGCGAGACCGAGCAACTTGCCTTTGAGATCGGTGAAGGATTTTATTTCAGGCTTGGCGACCAAACTATAGATCGGATTGGTAAATTCAGCAGCGATGGCAACGGCGTCAGAGCCGTTGAGCGCGGCGCGGATCAAAAACGGCACGGCGACGTGGGTGATGTCCACGGTATCGTCGTGCAGCGCATCGATCATTTTGTCCGAACCGCCGGGGATCGGAATGATAATTTTGAAGTCCAATCCCTCGCGCCGAAAGAAGCCCTCGCGCTCGCCGACAAAGATCGGCAGCGAGAAAATGCTTTTCGCCGCCGAGATCGCTTGGCCGTAGCGGAGCGGAATGTTTTGCGCCGCAACGTCGACACGATCGCCGGCGCAGAGAATTAGAACGAGCGCGCAGACGAAAGCGTATCTTGAGATGAGGATAGCCCGAATTTGCGCTTGCGCTGGAGTGACGCGTGATGACGGCATGGCAGATAGACAGGGGTTATTCTCGGCATGTTGCAATGCTACTTGATCCCGACCGTCTGCATGGTGCATTCGATCTCGATGGCCGTCACCGGCTTTTTCGTGGCGGCTGTCTTTACCAACACTTTGGTCTGCTTGTAGCCATCTTTCGCGCATGAGACGTTCACGTTGTTCGGCGCGATGTCTTTGCCAAAACCAGGGATGCGATAGAAGCCGGCCGCATTGGTACGGGTGACGATGGACGGCCGGCCTTTCATTTCTGCCGTCACCTTGGCGTCGCGAATCGCCTTGCGAGAGTTATCTTTGACAAATCCAAAATAGTACGGCCCGTCGTCATGCGAATGATCGTCAAGTCCGGCTTCGCCGCCAGCCCAAGCTCGATTCGCCACCGTTACAGTGACTGTAAAGGTGAACGCAAACACCAACGCGAGTAAAATTGCCAATGACTTCATGGAGCCTCCAAGGTCGATTCCGGGATTCGCCGCGCCGCTGTGCGCGCAAGATTCACTTAGTGAAAAACCCACGCAGAATATAAACGAAAGCGAACATGGTCGCCAGCGGCACGGCCCACGCCAAACCGGGCCAAATCCGTTTCGACAAACTCTCCGGCGCCCAGGAAGCCGCGGCGGCGAGCGCGAACGCGCCGATACCCGCGGTGCTCAACCAGCCGTACCAATACATCGCCGGGCCGTCTTTCTGTTTCTCGACCAAGAAGGCGAACTCCTCCAATGCCGCGTGATAGGTGAACAGCGCCCAGTTGTTTTCCACTGCGAGCACATAAAGGACGGCAAAGGCGATGGCGAAAGTGATGACGAAGTTGGCCGATGAGCGCACGGCGATCATCATTCAAATCCCCGAATGTTGTTGAGCACGTGGCCGACGAGAAAGTTCCACCAGACCGTAAAAGCCAGGATTGCGGTGATGACGGCACGCGTGCGCGCGTGCTCGTCGATCCGCGGTTGGCGCCAGAAGTACCAATAGGCGGGCAACATGCCGAGAGCGATTGCGGCGAAGTGTTCTTTGAGCTCGAATGCGCCGTTGGCTTTGTGTACCTCAAGCTGCAGCAGGATGGGACTGACGTTAACACGATAAGTTGGATAAATGATGCCGCCCAAAAGCGCTGTGACGAGGTAAAGCACGACGATCGCCGCCACATAAGAGGTTGCCGACACCGAGCGCATGCGTCCGACGAACGATTCTGCGCTGCCGCGCACTGGGAGCCAGACGGCGATGGTTTGATGCGTAATCGCGCCGAGCAAGGCGACGGCGAGGAGTCCATGAAGAATAAGCAGAGCGATGGTCATGGAGGTTCGAATTGCGACGCTTCTCTATACTTGATTGGCACGAATGAATCGGCAGGATACCGGAAACCAATTCACGCTAGCTTCTGGCAGCCCGCCGCAATTCCTGTGTTTACTTGATCAATTCGACGTAACCCATTCTGCCGGCCAAATTACCGGTCCACCAAATGCGATTTGAATTGCTCGGATCGACCTCGATGCGGCGCGGATCGGACTCGGCGCTGGGCAGCGGATATTCTGTGAAAGTTTCCGTCTTGGGATCGAAACGCGCCATTTGATCGACATGTTGCTGGCTAAACCAGACTAGATGACTCTTGGTATCGCCCTGAACGGAATACGGACCGGAGTCTTCCGTCGGCGGTGTGAAGACGTTCATCTCGGTGGTCTTGTAATCGATTTTCATCAGCTTGCCAGCACCATGGAGACCGACCCAGATGTTGCCGGCGGAATCCATGCCGCCTTTACGTGCGACCGGGTCTTTCACTGGGATCGGGAACTCGTCGATCTTGCCGGTGGCGGGATCGAGCCGTCCCATCTGACTGACGGCGTTTTCGATAAACCAGACTTTGCCGTCGCCGGAAAATGCCATGCCGTACGGATTGGCCGTGCGGCCGCGCTTTACGCCGGCGGGAACATCATAAACAGTAAAGGCGCGAGTTTTTGGATCCAAGCGAATGACCTGGTTCGCAGCGATCGAGTTGAGCCACACCGTGCCGTTGGGATGGACGCGCATGGTATTGCCGCTGGCCGAACCATTCTTGAGCTTGGGCAACTCGAACACGGCAAATTCCTGAGACTTCGGATCGATGTTCAACCAGCGCCGATTGGGGCCGCCGTCGACAAACCAAAGTTTGTTGTCGGCGCCGCGGTTGATGGCGTTAAGCCGGTTCATCGGCGAAGGGCCGGGCGGTGGAACGTATTCGCTGTAGGTCAGCGCTTTACCGTCGAGGCGGCCAATCTTGCCGCCGACGCGCTGCGTGACCCAGCCGTTGCCGTCGCCGTCGACGGTGACTTCGTGCGGTTCAGCGCGGTTGTTGGGCAACTCGTACTCAACAGCCATATATTTCATCGCATCACCGGTCATCAGGACTCTGGGTAAGCGGCTGTTGGGATCGGGTTTGGGCCGCGCCGCAGCGCGCGCGCTCGGCCCATAGTTTGTGCCCATGTAGTCGAGCAGCAGCTGAGCTTCGCGATCGGTAAGATCTTTGGCAAGTGTCGAACCTTGGGAGTAAGCGCGCATGTTTTGAATGATCTGACTCCAGCGATTGCGGTCGGCGCGCACTCGAATCACGCGTTGAGCGTCGTGGCAGGAGACACACTTCGCTTTAATGATCTCGCCGCCTTCGCCCTCGGGAAGCGGCGGCGGTCCATGCCTCGCTTCATCCGCTTCGCCGCCTCGTTCGCCGGGCAATCGTCCAGGCCACGCCGGCGCAAGCTGCGGCGCGCGCGTAACGGTCAGTGCTAGGTCCACGGCGGCAGGTGTGTCGGGCGTCACATCGGCCGGCGCCGAAGGCTCGCTTTGAAACTCGCCGCCAATCGCCTGGACGGTGTATTTGCCGCGCGGCAGCGTATTGACCGAGTAGCGGCCTTGCTCTTGGCTGATGACCATGAAGGTGAGTCGGCGGTCAGCGTTATGCATTTTCACGAATGCGCCGGCCACTGTCGCGCCTTTGCCGTCTTTGACAACTCCTTGCAACGTGCCGGCGCGGTCTTGCGCGTGAATCGGTTGCGCGCAAAAGACCGCGAGAATAACGCCAACAACAAACATCGTCCGTAACGAAATAGCTTGTCTCATGGCAACCCTCCTGTTCAGTGATCTAATCGAGTTAAATCTTTCAGCGCAAATTGGCGCATCGACAACTTGGCGTGAAATTACCGCGAAGCTCTTCTTAACGTCAAGGCAAAAATCCGCACAGGCGGCTGAGATCATTGGTTAGTTGGTCGGCAGACTGCGCGGGTCCGTGCAGTCGAGGCGCAGCATTGGCATAGGCGTCTCGCTTCGATTGTGTGCGAGTTATTTCAGCATCAAAATTTCACTCGGATGCCGCTGATCTTCGGGATAAATCACTGCTCTCAATGGGCTGTACACTTTTGGAACGGTGAACAAATTGTATTCGCGGCGATCGAGTTTAGACCATGCTTGAGTTTGATCGACCGGCGTTGTTCTAGCATCTGCCAAATTGATCACGATGTTGCGCAGGATTCGGTTGCGACTTTCGGCACTGGAGCTGGCCTCACCCTTGCTCATATGAGATGCAAAGAGGGGAGGTGGCATTGTGATGGCGAACAAAAGTCCAAACGACAGTGATTCGCATAGCGGGCGTCAACAACAGCAGGACGCTTCCGAGTCCGCTGCAATGGCGCGGGATGACTCGCTTCGCGGTGTCATCCAGTTAGACGATCGAACGGTAGGGCCGGAGGTGGAGATCAATCGGCTCAAGTCTAAACTGATCATCGTGTTGGAAGAAATTAGTCAACTTCGTAAAGAGCACGTCAAGCTAGTATCCGATCAGCAAAAACTCAAATCGGAATTAACAGAACTAAAGCTGGCGCTGGCTGCGATCGAGGCCAACGAGTTGCGCTGAATGCTGATCACCAATAAAAATGCTTCGTTGCCTTCGACTCACTCGCCTGCCGACGCGACGACTGGGCAATTTGTCATTCAACAATCGCGCTGATCCGCTTTAGAAAAACATCTCGGAGTGATAAGACTTTCGGGTCTTGGGAGTTTCGCTGGATTTATCCCAAATGATTTCAGCAATCATGCGGAGGGAGCATGAGCGTGACAGGCCGCGCGGCGATTTATGTCGAGCCCAAGAGACCGCTAATCGTCGATGAAGTCGAGTTCGCCGATCCAGGGCCGGATCAAGTGTTGGTGAAATTGTTTTCCAGCGGCGTCTGTCACTCGCAGTTGCACACGATGCAGCGACCGGCGCGCCAAGGACAAAGTTTGCCGGCGCTCTTAGGCCATGAGTCCACCGGCGTTGTCGCCGCTAAGGGACGCGACGTCACTCATGTGAAGGAAGGCGATCACGTTATCACGACTTGGGTCGACCGAGACAGCGCGAAAACTAACCAACCGATGGTACTGCATGCGCTCAACGATCGCGCCCAATACTGGGCCAACTGGAAAGGCAAGCAAGTGATGCACTCGGCCGCCACCTGGGCTGAGTACGCTGTCGCACAGGAGCGCGTCGTCGTGCCGCTGCCGAAAGATCTGCCGACGGATGTGACATCGATTGTCGGCTGCGCGGTGATGACCGGCGCCGGCGCGATCATCAACACATTGAAAGTAAGGCCGGGTCAATCGGTCGCCGTTTTCGGCGCCGGCGGGATTGGCCTGTGCGCGATCTCCGCCGCCGCGATCGTCGACGCCTATCCGGTGATTGCGGTCGACGTGAATGACCGCAAACTCGAATTCGCCCGTCGATTCGGCGCGACTCATGGGATCAACGCGCAAAATCTCGACGCCGTGCAAGCGATCAAAGAGCTCACCGGCGGCGGCGCTGACTTCGCAATCGATGCGATCGGATTGCCGTTGACCCAGGAGCAGATTCTGCGCGCCGTGCGGCCGGGATACTCGGGTTTCAACCCGGGCGGCAAGGCATTGCTGGTCGGCATTACGCCGCCCGATACCAAAGCGCTCTTGGATACGAGTTTGTTTATCGGCAATCGTTCCTTCGCGCGCACCAGCGGCGGCGACTGCAAGCCGGACCGCGATTTTCCAATTTTCCTGCGCTGGCTGCGCGCAAGACAAATTGAAGTTGCACTGAGTTGATCACCAATCGTTACAAGCTCGAGCAAATCAACGAGGCCGTCGATGACTTGGAACACGGACGGATTTTGGGTCGTGGGATTTTGACGTTTAACTAAATTCTGAAGATTGTGATTTTTGCCAATGGATAGCAAGAAACCTATTGAGACGGCCGCCCGCCCGGTTGGACGCGACACCATCCGATCCCGTCTGGTCCTCGAAGTCGCGTCGGAAATGGTCGATCAACCGGATTGGCCCAACCGCCAGGCACGGGTGAGCTTGCGCGTGCAGGGCGCGGAGCAGTGGGCGGTGAACATGATCGCCAGCGATGGGCCGGCGGCGATCGATCTAGTCGCACGTGGCGAGATGCAGCTGGCGATCAGCAATCCGGCGATGTATCTCGCGCTAGCGGTGCGCGGCACCGGGCCATACAAAATTCCCATTCCGTTGCGCGCCATCACAATCATCCCGTCTCCGGACCAGCTGGCGTTCGCCGTGACTGAAAAGAGCGGCCTGCAATCGTTGCACGAGATTCGCGAGCGCCGCGTGCCGTTGCGCATCTCGCTACGCGGTCAGCGCGACCATGCGCTTCATCCCGTCGTCAACGCCGTGTTGGCGGCAGCGGGCTTTTCGCTCGACGATATCGTTTCTTGGGGCGGCGAGGTGCGCTACGACGATGGCTTGCCGATGAAGAGCAACCGCTTCGGTGCGATGCAACGCGGTGAGATCGACATGATCGTCGACGAAGCTGTGCGCGGCTGGGCCAATGCGGCGCTGGATGCAGGCATGCGCATTCTGCCGCTCGATGAGGGCATGCTGACCAAGCTCGAAGCGCTCGGTCTGCGCCGCGCAATAATGCCCAAGGCGCGCTACCCGAAACTAGGCGCCGATTTGCCGACTTTGGATTTCAGTGGCTTCGCGGTTTACACCCACGCTGCCGTTCCCGATGCCATTGTGACGTCGATCTGCGCAGCGCTCGAAGCGCGAAAGGATCGAATCGGCTGGCAAGAACCGGGGCCGCTGCCGTTGGCAACCATGTGCCGCGACACGGCGGACGGTCCGCTGGTCATTCCGCTCCATCCGGCAGCGGAGCGGTTCTGGCTCGGGCGCGGATACCTTTAGAGTTGGAAAATTTATTGCGGACTACGTCGGTGAAAAATTGACACCGCGAGTCAGGGTGCGATTACTCGCAGGCTGGCCGTGTTTTTATTACCTGCTGCTCTTCAGGTGAATCTTGTCGGTGTCTTTCAGCCCGGTTTAGCGCGGAGGCATCGGGTCGCCGCCGGCAAGCTTTTTAAATAATTCTACGGTCTCTCGATCACGCGGCAGTTCGCGAATCGCTTTCTCCATTTCTTCCGGCATGATCGGTGACGCATCGAAACCCGAGAGTTTTTTGAATTGTTTGTGGAACTCCGGGTCCTGGTAAGCTTTTCTCATCGCGTCTCGAATAATTTGTACTTGTTCCTTAGGCGTCCCCGGAGGGAAAATATAGGGCGTCCCGACCAAGCGAAAAGTTCGGTACATGGTGACGAGCTTGCGCTCACGGTCTGAAACGGCAAATTCTTCCAGCTCGGGCAGGCGCGCAAAAGCGGCAGGTCTATTACCTTTCGGCACCTCGACGATGGCGTGCAAGTCTACCTGTTTTTTTTCGACCCAACTGGCGTTGCGAGTGGTCAAAGTTTCCGATGACGCAGCGCGAGCGTCGATCTCGCCGCGTTCTAACGCGATGTCCATCTCAGGGCCGCCGTAACCCAGGACAAATTTAGGTTCTTTTAGACCCACGAGGTAAGCGAACACCCGCGCGCTGATATAAACGTCATGGCCGACTTCCTGGCCGCCGATGCGTACGCCCGACGCGGCGCGAAATTTGTCCATGCTGCTCAAACCCGCGTCCTTCCAGGTAAGCAGAATATAATGAAAGATGCTGACGGGCGATCCGAGATAAATGAATTTGTCGAGGTCGTATTGCACGCCGCCAGTATCCAGAATTGCATTCGTTACCAACGACGCCGACATACCGCCGATGGTCAAACCGTCCGGTTTGGCGACACGGTAAATATGATTTGCCGCTTTGCGGCCGCCGCCTCCTGGCATGTAATCGGAAATGATCGTCGGGTTTCCCGGGATATACTTCTGTAAGAATGGAAAAAGCGCCCTGCGGCGCACATCGCCGGTACCGCCCGCGCCAACGATTTGGACTACGGTAATCGTCTTGCCTTGATAAAAAGACGCCTGGCAGAACCCCAGTGAAGGTTGGAACGGCAGAAGGATAACTGCACCGACCAGGAACGTAACGGAAGTTCGAATCATGATTCTTCCTCCGAATCAAAAGCAGCGCCGGCAAACTAAAACGGTGAGAAAAATCGCTCGCGATTGGCGATGTTAGCGCCACTGTTAACAGACATTAAGAAGCCAATGCAAATTGGCGAATCACTTAGCAGCCGTGAACCGACGGGCGATAATATTTGGTTTCCCCAGAGTAATCGCGTTGATCGCTAGCCGCGGCGCTGGCATAGTCGGTCGCATGAATCTTTCGCGCACGCCGATCTTGCTGCTCTGCACTGCCGTAGCGACAATGACATCGATCGGTATGAGCACGTTCAGTTTGTTCCTGCCGCCGATTGAAAAGGAGTTCGGATTGTCGCGCTCGCTGGCGACGCTGCCCTACGTTATCGCGATGTTGGGCTGGGGCGCGGGAGCGATTATGTTCGGTAAGTTGGCCGACGATCGCGGCTCGCGGCCGGTGGTGTTGATCGGTATCTTGCTTATGTCTGCGGGTTTCGCCGGTATGGGCTTGTCGCAAAATCTTTGGCAACTGTCGCTGACTTACGGCGTGCTGGTCGGTTTGGCGATGGGCGCGTGCAGTTTAGCGATCATGTCATTGCTCGTGTCGAAGCATTTCGCGACGAATCGCGGGCTCGCCGTGGCGGTGATTCAGACCGCACCGCCGATGAGTCCGCTCTTATTCGCGCCGGTGATTTATTTCTTGATTCGTTCTTACGATTGGCGCACGGCGGCGCTCGCTGCCAGCGCGGTATTATTCTTTGTCGCCTTGCCATTGGCTTGGTTCGGCGCGCGCGATCCCGCCGGCTCACAGGCGAGCCGGAACACGCGCATGGCGTGGAGCGCGTGTCTGCCGTACCTGCGCAATCGTTCGATGCTGTTGCTTTTTGCCGTGCGGTTTTCCTGCGGCGTGGCGTTTTTTCAAATCGCCCATCTGGTGGCGCTGACCATGAGTAAAGGCTTCGACGCCGCGACCGGAGCTAAAGCGGTCAGCGTTTTTGGCGGCGCTGCGGTGATCTCAGCGTTGCTTTTCGGCTCGCTCTCAGATCGCTACGGGCGCGCGCGCATGCTCGGCGCCAGCTATCTGACGCGCGGTGTTGGGACGTTACTGATGTCCCTCCACATCAGCAATGAGTGGGCTTACTTGGCGGTGGTCGGTCTCGCCATCGGTCCGACCTTCGGCACCGTCGCGGTGGGGAACGTCTTATTCTACGAACTGGTCGGACCGCGCATGGCCGGCGTCATTCTCGGCATGAGTTTCATCGTCCACCAAATCGGCTCCGCCGGCGGCCCGATGATCGCGAGTCTGGTTTTCGATCGCACCGGCAGCTACGACGGGTTTATGCTGGTGATGAGTTTGATCTTGTTGGCGTCGGGATTGGCGCTGTTTCGGGAAGCCAAATTAGGAATGATCAGCGTGACGCCGGCCCAATTCGCAAGATCGTCCGCGACTTAAATCGAAAAACAATCAGTCGATAGACAAACTGAACCATTGGCAAAGATTGTATTTTACGATTTGTGGCGCAACAAAGCAGATCCTTCGCTGGCGCTCCGGATGACAAGTCGGTCCGTTCGTTGAAATCTTAGACGTTGCTTTTAGCTCATCAACCGTCCGCCCGAAACATTCAGCGATTCACCGGTGGTGTGCGATGAGTCGCTCGAAGCGAGGAATAGCGCGGCGTTGGCGACTTCCTCGTGTTTTGCGTACTTGCGCAGCGGCGTGAGGGCGAGGATTTGATTCTCTAATTCTTTGAAGGTCATGCCCAAGTTTTTGGCGCGCTCGGCGTACATCTCGCGCAGATCGGGTTCGTCCATGCCGCCGGGGCAGATGATGTTGGCTCTGATGCCATGAGGACCGTATTCTTTGGCGATGGTTTGGGTCAAGCCGACCACACCCCACTTGGCGGCGCAGAGGGAACCGCGCATGGCCATGCCTTCTCTGCCGGCGGTGCCGGAGATACTGACGATGCTGCCGCTCTTCTGTTTGACCATTTGCTTCAACACCGCGCGGCAGCAAAGAAACACTAGCTTGAGGTTGTACAAGATCACGTCGTCAAATTCTTTTTCGCTGATTTCGGTCACGGCACGAGCGGGCCGCGGAAGCCGGCGCTGTTGATTAAGACATCGATCTTGCCGAAACGGCGCACGGTTTCGTCAACCAAGTGGTTCACCTGTCGGTCGTCGCTGCAATCGGCGGTGATGGCGCAGGCTTTGCCACCTTTTTGATTGACAGCTTGAACGACCCCGTTAAGCTCAGCCTTCATCTTTGCCAAATCGACGAGCGCGATGCTGGCGCCTTCGTTAGAAAAAGTGTGCGCAATGGTCTCACCAATGCCGCGGGCGCCGCCGATGATCAGTGCGACTTGGTCTTTCAATTTCATTTGTTCCTCCGACTATTCATGGCTGAAGAGAATTACGTCTGTCAGATTGTTATCCGATGAGTCGATGGCTTTGCAATAACTTGGCGAGGCAGTTTGCCGTTGACTTTGAGGCGCGATTTCGGATAGTTTTTACCCATGGCAAAAATAGCAGACTTATGGGAACACCATGATTGGTCGTCGGCGGAGTATGTAAATCGTTGGGCTGAAGGACAAGATCCCAAGGAAGCACAGCGGGAAGAACCGTTCCGTTTGATGACGCAGGTCATTCCCTATGCGAAGGATGCGCCGATCACGCTGTTAGATCTGGGCTCGGGATATGGCGCGCTGTGCCAATTTCTCCTCGGCCATTTTTCCAATGCCAAGGCGGTGTGTCACGACGGCTCGGACGAAATGATCAAGCTCGGTGAAGCGCGCATGGCTGGGCTCAAAGGTCGAGTCCGCCATGTGCAAGCGGACTTTAGCCACCCGGGATGGAGCGAAAAAATTGGTGGTCCTTTCGAAGCCGTGGTGTCCTCAATCGCGATCCACAACGTGCGCGCCTACGAAACCATCAAGTCGATTTATGGTGAAGCGTTTTCGCTGATCAAGCCGGGCGGCTGTTTCCTAAACTTCGACCGCATGCGGCCGTCGCTCGACGAGCAATTAAACTGGCTCAGAGAGGTCGGCTTTGACAACGTGCAGAGCTTTTGGGACGACCCCAAGCGCGCGCTGATCGGCGGATTTAAGAAATAGGCAAGCGGTCGTTTGTTCGCATTGCGCCAGCCAACTCCGAATCTAAATTTCTACTCATCTTCGCTGTCGATGACCGCTTCGGAGCGATGCCACTTTTTTAGTGGTCGGCCTTCGGCGTGTGCCATGACTTCACGTTCCCAGAGTTTGCGGTAGAGCAGCAGCCCCACGTCAGCTCTAATCAGTCGCTCGCTTTTTCGTTCCGACAACGGTCCTTGCCCGACTTGTGTGACGTAGTCTTGGATCCAGATCATATTCGCTTTATCATCGCCGTCGATGTCTTGAATGCGCAGCTCGCCGCGTAAAATCGCTTCGCCTAATTCAATGTATGAGCGGCCGATCTTGCCGCCACGCGCGTCGTGGCGCTGGCGGTACTGTTTCATTTTCTCCGGGCCGGCGGTGTCGTACATGATGTCGACCTGAAAGCTCCAGTGATTGTCGTCGTCGATGGGCACGCGCCAGGTTAGATGGCTGCGGTGTTGTTGTCGCGGCGATTTGAAGCAAGTCATGTTCGGCCAGCCGCGTTGATTGGTATGCACCCAGCCGTTGGCGAACGTCGAGCGGATGTCGATGCCCCAGTCGGTTTCCTCGGCATCGACTTTGATCGGAATTTCAACGGGTCGATTGGCGAACAGCTCGGACTCGCGGTGCGCGAAGGGAATATGCACCGGATCATTTTCCATGTTGATGACGAAATTACAGGCGCGCGTGTAGGCTTCGACCCAGAGTTCACCGCCTGATTCAAAATCGGCATAGCGGGGGAATGTTGGCGCTTCGCCGTCGCCGACATAAGCGAAGATCAATCCCAAATATTCCCGCACGGCATAGGTTCGTAGCCGCACGGTTTTTGCCGCCGATTCATCTTCGGTGGGAATTTCCACGCATTGTCCTGTGCCGTCATATTTCCAGCCGTGAAAGCGGCAGCGAATCGAGTCGCCTTCGATCCAGCCGACGGACAGTTGCAGGCCGCGATGGACACAGCGAAACGCAGTCAGATGCGGCGCGCCGCTCTCACCGCGATAGAGCGTAAACTTCTCGCCGAGGATTTGAATCGGTTTCGCCCATCCAGGCTTTAACTCGGCGGCGATATAAATAGGATGCCACAATGTCCGCATGTAGCGTCCGCCGAGCGTGTTGGGTCCGGTGCGAAAGAGTTCGGCGAGGTCGGCCATTGTCAAACCTCCGATGGCAGTTTTGCATTTCGTTACGCTACCAGCAGCTAATTTAGACTGTCAATGTCGAACCGTTTGTCGGCAATGCCATTGCTATTTGACCTGATAATATTTCTCCATCAGATTCTTCACGCCCGCCTTGGCGCACGCTTCGTCGAACATTTTTCGCACCAGCGGGTCTTCGTCTTCGTATTCGATTTGCTTGCCGCCGAGTTTGACGTCGACGTCGGCTTTGCCGCGGCCTTCGCCCCACATCTCGTGATATTTTTGGCTGCCCCAGCGCAGTGCGAGATAGCGCACGGGCTCGGCGCCGGAGTTGAAATGCTGGTGAAACCAGCCGCCGGGCGGGACCACGAGACTGCCGGGTTTCCAATCGAAGCGTTTGATCGCTTGGCCGCGCGGCCAGAGCAACGAGTAGCCGTTGCCGGCGAGGATGATCACATGCGCGCCGGGGCCGTGAAAGTGGGCTTTCTTATAACTGCCGACGGCGAACTGCGAGATGTGGCCGCATAAAGTATTCTCGGATATTTCCAAACGCACTTGCGAGCCGCCGCCGCCGCGTTCTTTCCATTCGAGCAGCTTTAAGTTCTTCACGTCGGCTACGAAGTTGGTTTGCCAGGTTCGGCCGGAGTACCAGGTTCCGGGATTGCCGAAGTAGTCTTCCTGGGAATTGAAACGATCGCGGAAGGCGTAAGGACAATTGAATATGAAATCGGTGTTGTGAATTAGATTGATCATGCACGGCGCCGAGGTGACGGCGAGAAAGCGCGCAGGCTGGTTGCCGTTGCCGTTGAAAAGTTGATGCCAAGAATTGAGCGGCGGCGAGAACAGCGAACCTTCCTGCCATTCAAATGTCCGCTTCGGTTCGCCTTCGTTCCAGATGGTCGTCGCACCGCGGCCGCTGATAACGTAAATCAGCTCTTCGTACATATGTTTCTCGGGTTCAAGCGCTTTACCGGCGGGAATCTCGCAAATATAAGCGTCGTTGGTTTCGCCGGTGCCTTCCAAACAAAGGCGCACGCCCAAACCGCCGGTCCGTTGCCAAGGTGCGACCGGCGTGGTGGCGATATCTTCGACGAAGAAGCTTTCGACCAGCGGGATGCCTTCGGCTTTGACCCACTGTTTGTAAGAGCTGCTTTTTAGACTGATCGATTCGGTGGCGATTTTAGGCTCGGCCATTTCTGTTCTCCTGATTGACACGCTTTGATAAAAAATTTGGCCGCTCGCCCAAAAATTGAACGAACGGCCAGTGAATCGGTTGGCGTATGCAAGAGCGCAAACTAGCCGACCAACTTGGCATACTTATCGCGTAGCTTGGCGTAGCGCTGTCCGCCTTCAGTTGCCGCCTTGCGGAAATCGTCCGGCATATAATTATAGGGCGGACGGATCGGGCCGGTCTTGCAGTAACCGGATGCGGCCATCAAGACTTTTTCCAGCTGAATATTGTAAGACGCGAAAATTTCTTGCGAGCCGGTGATGGCATGATGGGGTTCGTTGGCCCAAGCGATGTCGGCGGCGACCGCTTTGGCTTGTTCGGCACTGCCGTCGGCGAGCGCTTTCATCAGCGCGATTGCGACCTGCGGGCCGACGGAAGGAATCCAGCAAGTAGTTTGAGATGCCGGCGATATTTGCGCGAACTCGTAGGCGAGCCCGATGGGCGGCACGAAGTTCACGCGGCCTTTGACCGCATCGACGACTTGTTTCAGTATCGCTTTGCTGGAAAATTTCGCCGACATGACCGTCGGCGCCTGCTGCACGACCGGTCCCCAGAAGTCAGCGCCGAAATCAAAACGAAAGGCGCGCGGGTTGGCGTAAACCATGATCGGAAAGTCGGGAAATGTCTCTGCCACGTCGGCATAGAATTTGATCGCCATGTCGAGCGTCACCGGTTGCCACATGGGAATTCCCAGCAGCGTTCCGGTGGCGCCGCGCTCTTTGACGAATTTTATCCGTCGGGCGATTTCATGGCCGCTCAGCGACGTCGTGCCGACAAAGGTCGGAATTCGGCCGCGCACGGTTTTGAGCAGGCAATCGACATAGGCTTCGTAGTCCGCTTGCGACGTGGTCGCGCACTCGCCCATGGTGCCAAGCGCCATGATACCGTTGGCGCCGTCACGGACGAGGCTTTCTGCCAACCGGGCGGTTTCATCGAGATCGACGGTGTTGGTCGCATCCAGCCGTTCGGCGCCTTCCTTAGCCGGCGTCGGCATAATCGCGAGCGCGCCTTTGAGTTCTTGGGCGGTGATCATAAATCCTCCTTGGGCAAAATTGGGTTGGGAAAAGTTCCAGCTGGTCTGCTTTTAACATTTGCCGTGCGCCGCTGGCAATCAGCTTCTCAGTCTACAGCTTCACAGGGATCTTCTCAGTCAACAAAATCTCTTTCGGTGTCACTTTCGCGCGATAGGGCAGCGCCTCGACTCCGGCGTTGATCGCGCGGCGCAGCCAGCGGCCGTACTCCTGATCGATTTCATCGGCGGGGCGAAAGCTGTCGCAGTCGCCGCGCTGGATGACGAAGACGATGGCGGCGCGGTGGCCTTGGCGTTTGAGGCGGATGAGTTCTTTCAGATGCCTTGTGCCGCGCTCGCTGACGGCGTCGGGGAACGCCGCGGCGCCATGGACCGCGAGGGTGACATTTTTTATTTCGACGAAGCAGCTGCCGTTACGACCTTCGAGACAGAGATCGAGCCGGCTGTGCGCGCTGACTTTGACTTCGCGGCGAATATGGTCAAAGTCGCACAGTTCGTCGATCCTGCCGGCTTGGACCGCTTCGGGCACGAGTTTGTTGGGGTGCAGGGTGTTAATGCCGACCCAAGTGTTGTCGGCCCTGATCAATTCCCAAGTATAGAGCAGCTTGCGGTTCTGATTATCGCTGCGTGAAATATAAACCGCACTGCCAGGTTCTTTGCACCCCATCATGCTGCCGGTGTTGGTGCAGTGGGCGGTGACGACTTCGCCGCTCGGGAGTCGAACGTCGGCGAGAAAGCGCTTGTAGCGTTGGATCAGCGTGCCGGCGAGGAGTGGAGATTTGAAACGCATGGGGATCGTTATAGCGGAACAAGTTTGGGAATCCCAATCGGGAAGCAAGAAAATTTTACCCTGCGTGCGAAATCACAGGCTATCTTTTCCGCTGTTTGTTGAACTAGCGAAAGGGCTTTGTTAAAAACTAAGGCATTCATCGATCCGGAGTGTTGATGGCAAAAAGAGCATTCAAATACGTCGGTCATAACGTCGCCCGCGTGGATGGCTGGGAGAAAGTCACCGGCCAAGCGAAATTCGTCGGCGACATCGCCGTGCCCGGCATGCTTTACGGCAAGATTTTGCGCAGCACGTATCCGCATGCACACATTCGCGCCATCGATGCGACTCAAGCTGAGGCGCTGCCGGGCGTCGTTGCGGTGCTTACCGCGGCGGACATCGGCGATTTGCATCCGATCTACAACGGCCGGCCGGTGATCGCCATGAACAAAGTGCGCTACATCGGCGAGCCGGTGGCGGCGGTGGCGGCGGCGGATTTGGCGACGGCGGAGGCAGCGCTCTCGCTGATTCACGTCGACTACGAGGAGTTGCCGGTGGCCGTTGGCATCGAGGCGGCGATCAAGCCGGGCGCGCCGCTGGTCCATGACGACAAGGCCGGCAACATCGGTACCCATGAGAAGGTCACTCGCGGCAACGTCGACGAAGGTTTTGCGCAAGCCGATGTGATCGCCGAAGATCATTTTACCTTTCCCATGGTGTATCACTATGCGATGGAGCCGCACTCGGCGATCGCGCATTATGACGAAAGTGAAATCACAGTCTGGTCATCGGCGCAGCATCCGTTTCAAGTGCGCGGCGACATCGCCAAGATTTTTAAAGTGCCGGCGGCGAAGGTACGCCTAATCATCAATTACTTGGGCGGCGGATACGGCAGCAAGTCCTACACCAAGTTCGAGCCGCTCGTGGTCGCGCTGGCGCGCAAAGCCAAGCGGCCGGTGCGGATCTGCAACTCGGTCGGCGAGTCGATGGTTACGGTGCGGCGCCACGGCGCGCGCGTGCGGATAAAGACCGGGGCAAAAAACGACGGTACCCTGGTCGCACGAGAGGCGGAAATTTATCTCGACACCGGCGGCTATGACGATAACGGGCCGCAGGTGACGGCGCGCTCGGCGACGCGCGTGTTGGGGCCCTACTGGATTCCCAATATCCGCACCAACGCCTATCAAGTTTATACCAACACCGGTTCCGCCGGCTCCTATCGCGCCATCGGCGCGCCGCAGGTGATTTACGCCGGCGAGTCGCAGATCGAAATGCTCGCGGCCAAGCTCAGCATGGACGCGGCCGAACTGCGCGCGAAAAATTTGCTCACCAAAGGCCAGGAGCTGCGGCCGGGCTTGAAGGGCATCGATGCCGATCTAGCGTCAAGTCTTAAGATGTTGGTGCGCGAAAGTCACTGGAAAAAATCGCTGAGAAAGAAGAACTCGGCAGTCGGTATGGGCTGTGCGCTGACCAACGCCGGCGCCACGCCGGTTTCCGTGGCGCTGATTCGCATACAGTCCGACGGCGTTGCCAACATCGCCGCCGGTAGTACTGAAATGGGCCAGGGGGTGCGCACGACGTTAACGCAAATTGCCGCTGAAGAATTAACTCTGCGGATGGAGCAGTTCCGCGTGCTCGGGGCGGATACAAAAGTTACGCCCTACGATAGCTCCACCGGTTCGAGCCGCTCGACGACGCTGATGGGGACGGCGGTGCAAAAAGCGGCGCGCGATTTGAAGCAGCAGTTCCTTCAGATCGGCGCGCAAGCGATGGGCGTGAAGCCCAAGCAAGTGCAAGTTGTCGACGGCGCGCTGGTATGCGGCGAGTCGCGGCTGACGTTTAGAGAGGCCTTCGAGCGTCGCTTCGGCAAAGGTTCCGGCGGTGAGATGATCGGCCGCGGTGAAGCCGGCCCGGAGATTACCAACAATGAGTTGCCGGTGTTTTGGGAAGTCGGTATGGCCACGGCGGAAGTCGACATTGATCGCGACACCGGCGCAGTGACGCTCAAAAAATTTATCTCCGTCGCCGACGTCGGTAAAGCGATCCATCCGGAGCATTGCGTGGCGCAGGAAGAAGGCGCGGCGATGCAGGGCATCGGTCACACGTTTTTTGAGCAACTGATTTACGACAATGGCCAATTGATCAATTCGAATTTAGTCGATTACCGGATTCCGACTTTTTCCGAAGTGCCGGAAGAGTTTCACACGGTGCTGGTCGAAAACGGCGACGGTCCGGGACCGTTCGGCGTGCGCGGTATGGCTGAAGGCGGGATTCTCTCGGTCGCGCCGGCGGTGTGTAACGCCATCGACCGGGCTACCGGAGTGCGCATCAGGGATCTACCGCTAACGCCTGAGCGGGTTTGGCGGGCGCTGCGCGATGCTGGTAAGTAAGCCCGAAAGTTGACTGCCTGAGTATGGCGCCGATCGGGCTTTCGACTGCGCGAGTCAATTCAACGGGGAAAGCGCTATGAAAAATTCGACCGAGATTCAAAGTTTTCAAATTCGCCCCGCCATCAAAGAAGACGTGCCGGCGATTCTTTCTTTCATCAAAAAACTCGCCGACTATGAACGCTTGTCCCATGAGGTCGTTGCCACGGAGGCGGTCCTGCGCGAAACTCTGTTCGGCCGGCGGCGCACAGCGGAAGTGGCGCTCGGGTACTTCAAGCGCGAACCGGTGGGGTTTGTACTTTTCTTTCATAGCTATTCGACGTTCCTCGGTCAACCGGGAATTTATATCGAGGATCTTTTCATCGACGAAGCATTTCGCCGGCGCGGCTTTGGCCGGGCGCTGCTCGCCTACGTCGCTAGGTTGGCCAAGGAGCGGCGCTGCGGCCGGTTGGAGTGGTCGGTGTTGGATTGGAACGAGCCGGCGATTAATTTTTACAAGCAACTTGGCGCCACGCCAATGAATGAGTGGACCGTCTATCGCGTGACCGGTGAAAGTTTTCGCAAGCTCGCCGCCGATTGATGGAAGTGCGGATCACGTACTTCACGATTGCGGTTTTTATCCCGCCTTCACCACTACAGGATCGCGCCTCACTCGGCGCAGGCGGTTACTCCAATAGCGGAATTCGGGTTACTCCAGCGGCACGGAGATATGGATTTCTGTGCCTTGCCCCGGCACCGTGTGCAGGTTTAGTACGCCGCCGACTTTTCGCATTCTTTCCTTCATGCCTTTGAGTCCGTAGTGATTGCTGCCCTCGGCCGCAGCGACGGTAAAACCCACGCCATTGTCGCGCAATCTGGCCTCGCAACTCTTGGCGGTCTGAGAGAGCGAAAGATGCAACTCGGTCGCGCGCGAATGACGCACGGCATTGAGCACGCCTTCGCGCAGTGTAAAATACAACTCGCGCTCGATCGGTGCGGGCAGGTTGTGCGCGTCGATGGCGCATTGGAAATCGAGTTTGAAACCAGTGCGCGCGCGAAAAATATCCAACTCCTCTTTGAGCCGGCGTTCTAACGAGCCTACTTGCAATTCTCCGTCGGTCTGATTCTCGGTGAGTAAGTTACGGATTTCTGTGATCGCGCGGTCGAGATTCTCTTCAACGACCGACAATTCTTTCTTCAATGTCGTAGCATCGTCGGCAAGCTGGCGTTGGCACATGTCGAGCCGCAGGCGCGCGGTCGAGAGCAGTTGCAATGCGCGGTCGTGGAGCTCGCGCGAAATGCGTTCGCGCTCTTCCAAAACGGCGGCCGCGACAGCTTCTTTCGGCTTGGCCGGTTTCAATTTTCCGATGGGGTTTGGCATTCGGTGCTTAAATCGAGCTTCCCTATTCTAATACGTCGGGCCGACGGTTCATGCAAGTTGCCCGCAATCGTGGCGTCCGAAGCTGCGGTTACTGCCTGATGGCACGGTTTTAGTTTGAAAACTCTCTTTTTATGCAGTCGCTCATTCGCGATGGCAACGATGGTCCGATCAAGCGGACAGGTGGCGGCGCAAAAACTCCAACGCGCGCGGCCACGCGGTCTCGGCAGCGGCTTGCCGGTAGCTTTCCTTAGTGTTGTCCATAAATGCGTGGCCGGCGTTGGCGTAAGCAAAAAACTCATGTGGCTTGCCGTGCTGGGTCAGTTCACCGTCGAGTTTCACCCGATCGTCCGGCGAGGGATTCTTATCGTCGTCACCAAAATGGCCTTGCAGCGGGCAATGGATTTCCGCCGTGCGCTGCAGCGGTGAGGGGATGTCGCGTCCCCAAGCGCGTCCAGTGTTGCCAGGGTAAAACGTTACGGCGGCTTTGAACGCGGGATTGGCCGCCGCCATCAGATAAACGATCCGTCCACCCATGCAAAAACCGATAATGCCGATCCGTTGGGCGTCCACCCCGTGGTACTGCTTGAGAAAATCGACCGTCGCGCCGACATCGGCGATCACACGGCGATCGCCGAGACGCGTGCTGCGCGTGCGCATATCGTCTGGGCAATTGGGTCCATCGCGATGATAGAGATCCGGCGCGGCGGCGACGAAACCTGAGTCGGCCAATTTCCGGGTCATTCCCTGGATGAACTCGTCCACGCCGCTTTGATGCTGAATTACGACCAAGGCGGGGAATGGAGCGTTGCCATTGGGTACGCTCACGTGTAAACGCATCGTGCTGCCATCGGATTCCGTTTGCTGCCAGTTGGATGTAGTCATCGAGTGCTCCTGAAAGTAATGTGCCGATTTGCTCGTTCTCAGTAGAGGTGCGTGACGATTTCCTGCAAGCTGGCGATTCGCTCCGGCGCGGTTTCGTCGGTTTGCCGGCCGCGGTCGATGAGCAAACCTTTGAGGCCGGCGTTTTGCGCGCCAAAGAGATCATTGGTCTCGCTGTCGCCGACATGAATTGCGTTTCCCGGCGCCAACCCGTGGCGGTCGAGTGCTACGTCGAAAATTTGCCGATCCGGCTTGGCGTAGCCGACCCGGCTGGAGACAAAGATATCGGCGAACCACGACCCGGCGCCGAGACCGTCGAGAATTCGCACCAGGCGGGAATCGAAATTTGAAATCACCGCGAGAGTGACGCGGCGTTGGCGCAACGCGGCAAGCGTGTCTAAGGCTTCCGGATAAAGCCCCCACGCGCTGGGTTCGGCAAAATAGGCAAACAGCTCGTTAAAATAGTTATCGAAGTTTTCAAAATAACCCCAGGGCTCGAACACCTGTTTGACCAGATTTTTCCACCAATCTTGCTCGAGCCGATCAATTTCGTGCGGCGCTGCGTTTGGAAAGGCGAGGCGCGGTGCCGCGTCAAAGCAAATTCGAAAACGTTCAAGTAAATCGGCCGGCGCAACGGATTTACCGTATTTCGCCGCGATCGTCGCGTAGCTCTCACCCACGCGCCTGGCCGGTTTGATCAAGGTGCCGGCGGCGTCGAAGTACACCGCCTTAATCTTGGTGTGGCGCGGAATCTCAGATTTCATTTTTCAAATTGCCGGAAGACCCTCCGGCGGCAAGCATGTCCGATTGCATGAAACGTAGCATCCTTTATAATCAAAATCGATGGAGAAAAAAGCCGCGCTCATCATCGTCGATGTGCAAAACGATTTTTGCCCTGGCGGTGCGTTGGCGGTTGCGGAGGGCGATCGAGTGGTGGCGCCGCTCAATCGTTACATCGAGAGGTTTGCCGACGCTGGTTTGCCGATTTTTGCGACCCGGGACTGGCATCCCGAGAAGACGATCCACTTCAAGGCGTATGGTGGGCTTTGGCCCCCTCACTGCATTCAGGGCTCCAGGGGTGCAGAGTTTCGCGCTGATCTGACCTTGCCGGCGGCCGCCGTGATCGTATCGGCCGGCATGGCTCCGGATGAGGAAGGTTATTCGGGGTTTGACGGCGTCGATTCATCCGGCGTTGGTTTGGCGGAATTGCTGCGCCGGTCTAACGTAACACGTATTTGCGTTGGTGGATTGGCCACCGACTATTGCGTCAAACAGACGGTATTGGACGGATTGAAGCGCGGTTTCTCTGTGACTTTGCTAGAAGACGCCGTTCGCGGAGTCGACTTGGTGCCGGGAGATGCGGTGCGCGCGGTGGCCACAATGCTTGACGCAGGTGCTCGTGTTATCGAGAGCGTTGACGACATCACTTTGTAACTTCCGCTCGGTCATCTCGACCCTTCAAATTCCGTCGGTTGCCGCTGCCGGAGATCTGGTGTTTAATTGTTTCATCGGCTTCGGATCAAGGTCTAATTGTGACTGATAATTTCAAATTCAACGCGGAACTTGGCGCGGCGGAACGGGCGGCGCGCGATGCCGGCGTGGCGGTCATGGGATTGTTTCGAGGCAAATTCGATGTACATGAGAAAAGCAAAAACAATCCCGTGACCAGCGCCGATCTCGAAGCCAATCGGATCATTCGCGAGTGCGTGCAAAAAAACTTTCCCGACGACGGCTGGCTGTCGGAAGAAGATAGCGATAATTCGGATCGTTTGGCGTTGTCGCGAGTGTGGGTGGTCGACCCGATCGACGGTACCAAAGAGTTTATCGAAGGCGTGCCGCAGTTTGCCATTTCAATAGGCTTCGTCGTCGACGGTCGACCCAAGGTTGCCATCGTTTTCAATCCGGCGAAGGATCGTTTCTACAAAGCGGCGGCGGGCGAGGGAGCTTTTCTGAATGACTCGCCGATCCGCGTCACAGCGCGCGACAATATCGACGGAGCGGCGCTGCTCGTCAGCCGGTCCGAGCCGCAGAAAAGATTTCAAGTGTTCGTTGATCGCTGTGCGATTCGGCCAGTCGGCAGTATCGCTTACCGGCTGGCCAAAGTCGCCGGCGGCGACGGGGATGGTACGCTGACGTTCCGAAATATTCACGAGTGGGATATTTGCGCTGGCGTTTTGATGGTCGAGGAGGCCGGCGGCAAAGTCGTCGATGGGGATGGCAATCCCATGCGCTTCAATCGTCTGCCGGCCAAGCATAAAGGTGTCGTCGCCGCCAATAGCCACTTGACCGACGGTTTGCAGAGTTTATGGGCGGCCGCAGTGGCCGAGCGTAAATAGTGTTGGTTCTGTAGCGATCAGATTAAAATTCGATGCGTCAATGCGTTTACTGCGGCGACCGCGCCAGATTATTTGGCCGCGTCTGTGCCGATTGCAAGAAGCTGCTCGCGCGCGTCGACGAGTTGCGCGGCAAGGTAAGCTTTGGCCAATTTCTCGACGGTTTGGAACACACCGGAGTCGCCAAAGAGAAACTCGTGAAATTTTTGCACGCCGATCCCGACGGCAAAGGTAGTATCCAGGATCAAGTGACGGCGGAGATGACCACCGAGCTGATGAATGTCATGGGCATTTCCGGGAGACAAACGGCCCAAGACGTCAAACGCATCCGGACTAGCGTTGACAAGGATTCCGACTGACTCGCTCGCCGTCCAGACATGGCCGTTACGATCTATCTCTCGCTGATCTTCTTAGCGCTCTATTTGATCGCGCTAGCGATTCACCGCTGGCTGTTCTGGCGCGACAAGAAGCGCATGCGGGACGAGAGCCGCGAGGGTGGCCGTATCGTCGCTCGGGTTGGCGAGATCAAACCGGGCGCGGTGAAAAAATTCTGGCTGATCTGTCAACAATACCGGCTCGACGCGTTTCTGGTTAACGATCAAGGCAACTATCACGCATACGTGAACCGCTGCCGCCATATGCCGACACCGCTCGACTTCGTCCGTGATGAGTTCCTCAGCGACGACGGCCGTTACCTGCAATGTTATACTCACGGTGCGCTTTACGAGTTCGCCACCGGCGAATGTATCGCCGGGCCGTGCAAAGGCGAATCGTTGTATCGCTTGCCGGTGCGCGTGGACCACGGCGACGTTTTGGTCGGCTGCCCGCAGGGCGATTTGAGGCCCATGGGAGAATAGGGTAAAAATAGATTATGACGGCCACGAAAAAACCGGCGGGTAAGCGAGTTGCCACACTGGGCGAACTCGAACACGGCACGACCAAGAAGTTCACCATGCGGCGCGGCGGGCGTGATTTCGAAGCGCTGCTGGTGAACTACCAGGGCAATCATTTCGCCTACGTCAATCGTTGTCCTCACACCGGTATAACGCTCGACTGGGTCAACAATCAGTTCTTCAGCTCGGATAATCGCTACATCATGTGCGCCACCCATGGCGCGGTTTTCGAACCGCCGTCGGGAGAGTGTGTCTGGGGCCCCTGCGTGGGCCTGTCGTTGCAAAGCCTGCCCATCGTGATCGACGACGGCCAAATCTACGCGCGTCTGCCCGGCGCGACGGACGACGAGTGAGAGAGTTTGGCGCTTAAAAATTTCGAGGATCGAATCATGAGCGACTGTTTATTTTGCGGCATCGTTGATGGCAGCGTTAAGGCGAATCTAGTCTATCAAGACGACGCCGTCGTGGCTTTCAGTGACATCGCGCCGAGGGCGCCGGTGCATATTCTCATCATACCGCGGAAACATGTGGCCAGTGTGTCGGATATTGCCGCGGCCGACCGCGCGCTGATCGGCGACATCTTTCAAGTCGCGGCAAAGCTTGCCCGCGAGCAGGGTATTGCGGAGAGCGGTTATCGTGTGGTGGTCAATTCCGGCGCCGATGCCGGCCAAAGTGTCTTACACATACACTATCACCTGTTGGGTGGGCGGCAGTTGGGCTGGCCGCCAGGGTGAGAGCGATTTCGGGTTGATCACGCGGAACGTAATCTGTTTGACGGCTCCAGCGTAATGACCACTGTCGAAACTGCGCGACAGCTCTCGCAACGGCGCAAGAATCCCAAATCCAGAATCGAAAATCTAAAATTAAAAATTAGCAGGGGGCTTCATGGCGACCGATGAATGGCGCAGCGCTACCAGCGACATGGCGGTCCAGCAGTTCGATGTCGCGGCGAAAAAACTCAGCGTCGATCCGAACTTAGCGGCGCGGTTACGCCGGCCGGATCGGGCGATGATCGTCAGCGTGCCGACCCGCATGGACGATGGCCGGGTGCATGTATTTACCGGCTACCGCGTGCAGCACAACGACGTGCTCGGTCCGTTCAAAGGCGGAATTCGCTATCATCCCGCGGTCAATCTCGGCGAGGTTTCGGCTCTCGCCATGTGGATGACTTGGAAATGTTCATTGGTCGGCCTGCCGTTGGGCGGCGCCAAAGGCGGCATCGCCTGCGACCCCGCGGAGCTGTCGCGCAACGAGCTGCAATCGATGACCCGGCGCTTCACCGCGGAGTTGCTAAATTTTATCGGACCGGAGGTCGACATTCCCGCGCCTGACATGGGCACCAATGAGCAGGTGATGGCATGGATCATGGACACCTACTCGCAGCATAAGGGACACGCCGTGCCGGAAATCGTCACCGGCAAACCGGTCGCGATCGGTGGCACGCTCGGCCGACGCGAAGCAACCGGACGCGGCGTCGTGTACATGATTATCGAAGCCGCGAAACATTTGGCCATCGATCTATCCAAGTGCACCGCCGTGGTGCAGGGATTCGGCAATGTCGGTTCCATCGCGGTAAAAGAGCTGGCCAATATCGGCGTCAAGGTGATCGGTGTGTCGGACCGCACCGGCGGCTTCGTCGATATCAATGGCTTGCCGGTCGACAAGCTGCTTGAAGTCGCTGACAAGAATCACAGTCTGGAGGGTTGTCCTTACGGCGATAAGATCAGCAATACCGAAGTATTGGAGCTTAAGTGTGATGTGTTGATTCCTGCGGCACTGGAGATGCAGATCAGCGCCGCCAATGCGCCGCGCGTGCAGTGCCGTATTCTCGCCGAAGGCGCTAACGGTCCAACGACGCCGGAGGCCGACGCTATTATCCGGGATAAGGGAATTTTTCTGATCCCCGATATTTTGGCCAATGCCGGCGGCGTGGTGGTGTCTTACTTTGAGTGGGTGCAAGATCTGCAAAATTTTTTCTGGAATGAGGATGAGGTCAATAAAAAATTGCGGGATATTTTGATCAAAGCATTTTACGAAGTGCTCGACATGAGCCGCAAACAGAATGTCGACATGCGCCAGGCGGCGCTGATGATCGGTATCGAGCGCGTCAGCCGGGCGATGCTTTGGCGCGGTCTTTACGCGTAACTGGCTTGCGACACGTTGCGCGGCGAATCGCCTGGATTGAAGCAAGACAGATAAACTGCTAACAATCTTACACTTTTCGTAGGAAGGTACGGCTAGATGGTTCAGGCAACTCAACTTAGACCAGGTATGATCATCATCCACGCCGGCGACCTATTTCGGGTCACCGCCGTGCATCACTTAACGCCAGGCAACAAGCGCGGCTTCATGCAGACCAAGATGAAAAACCTGCGCACCGGGATCGGCACTGAATACAAATTCCGCTCGGAAGATCGCGTCGACCAGGCGATTTTGGACAACCGCCAGATGCAGTATCTTTACGCCGAAGGCGACATGCATACTTTCATGGACACCGAGAATTACGAGCAACTCGCGTTGAGCGCCAGCGATATCGGCGACCTGCTTGCTTTCTTGTTGCCCAACTCAATCGTCGGCATCGAGTTTCATGACGGCAAACCAGTCGGCATCAATCCGCCGTCGACGGTGGATTTGGAAGTCGTCGATACCGAACCTTCGATGAAGGGCGCCACTGCGAGCGCGTCGTATAAGCCGGCGAAGTTAGAAACCGGCGTTGTGGTTCAGGTGCCGCCATTCGTCCAGGTGGGCGACAAGGTGCGGGTCGATCCAACCGACGGCTCCTATCAGGAGCGAGTTAAGTAGTTTGGATTTTTGCTAAGACTTCACCAACTTGCCGTTCGAGGTCATCGAGGCTGCCGTTATTTTCGATCACATAGTCAGCCAAGCGCCGTTTCTCTTCCAAGCTCATTTGCGCTTCGATATGCTTTTGCGCGGCGGTTCGATCAAGTTGATCGCGCTCGACTAAGCGCTGACGTTGGACGTTGACATCACAGGCGACAAGAATGACCGGGCGAAGACCGTCTTGCAGATTGCCCTCGAAGAGCAGCGGTACGACATAGATGACTACGGCGTAGCCGGCTTCGCTGCGCTCGCGTATTCTCTGCTCGGCCAGGGCGCGCACGCGCGGGTGGATGATCGCTTCGAGTTGTTTTCGCGCGGCCGGATTATTGAAAATGATCGTGCGCAGTTTTTGCCGGTCGAGGGTTTGATCCGATTGCAAAACCCCGTTTCCGAAGGCGGCAACGATATCAACCCAGGCGGCTTGGCCGGGCTCGACGACTTCCCGGGAGAGCACGTCGGCATCGACGATCGCCGCGCCGAGACGCTCGAGCATCTTTGCGACGGTGGACTTTCCAGACGCGATGCCGCCGGTTAGGCCAACTAATTTCACGTCACAGTAATTGCAAAATCGCTAGTGGCTTTCAAGCAAACCGGCTAAAATGATCGCGGATGGATAATTAGTAAGGAAGAGCCAACATGGCCCATGTGGTCATCTACACGACGAGCTATTGTCCATATTGCACTGGCGCAAAGGCCTTTTTGCGCGCCAAAAATGTGCAGTTCGAAGAGATCGACGTGACCGACGATCCGGCCAAGCGAGCCGAAATGGAGCGCCTGTCGCAACGCTGGACGGTGCCGCAGATATTCATCGACGGTCAGCCGATCGGCGGTTACGACGACATGCGCCGATTGGATGTTAGCGGCAAGCTCGATCCGTTGCTCGGAGCCGGCCCTTAACGCGCAGGCGCTAATCTAAATGCTTAATCAGATTTGTCACCGTGGTTACCGTGCCTTTTTGTGATTGTAGCGCCGCGCGGTTACTTGATTACCTTGTCCGCCTTCATCAGCGTCCACTGTGGAATCGTAAGGCCGATCTGTTTCGCCGCTTTGAGATTTATGATGAACTCGAACTTCATCGGCTGCTCTACAGGGAGATCGGCGGGCTTACGGCCTTTCAGAATCTTGTCCACATAAGTAGCGGCGCGCCGGTCCATATCGGTAAAGCTCGCCCCGTAGCTCATTAGCCCGCCGTCTTCCACAAATTCCAACCTGGGATATATCGCCGGAAGCCGGCTCTTTATCGCAAGTTCTGCAATCTCTGTTCGGTGCGCAGCAGCGACACCGTTTTGCAACACGAGGACCGCGTCAGCGCGCTCCTTGGTTGCTGCTCTGAATGCAATCTGAAAATCCTTGCGAGCTAATACGTCTAGAGATTGAAGCTTTACTCCGAACGCCGCTGCGGCGCGTTCCATTTCTCTTAACATTCCCGCGTTGGCCGGGTTGGATGATGCCCAGAGGACCGCCGCACGCGATAGTTTAGGAACGGTTTCCTTCAGAAGCTCGAGTTGTTTTCCGCTTATCTCCGGAGCAAGGCTGGACAATCCAGTAATGTTCCCACCCGGTCTTGCCAGGCTGGCGACGAAACCGGTTCCAACAGGATCGATATCCTGCGCCATGACAATGGGAATCGATAAAGTTGCTTCCTTGGCAGGACGAGTCGCTGTCGGGCCAGTTGTCACAATGACGTCCACCTTGAGACGCACTAGCTCGGCCGCGAGAGCGGGCAGCCGATCGAGTTTTCCCTCCGCAGATCGCCACTCAATAATGACATTTTTCCCCTCCACGTACCCAAGCTCGCGCAGGCCTTGCCGGAATGCCTCGGTGCGGGCCGCGAGGGCAGATAGCGAAGCAGGAGCCAGGTATCCAATCCGAGGGATTTTTGTTGGCTGCTGCGCTTCGGCTACAACTCCAATAGTAAGCTGCACCGCGACGATCAGGATGGATAGGAGCGCCGTTTTCTTCATTGCCCGCCTTTTCCTGAGTAGACTTATCACGCGGACCGTATTTCCGAAACGGATTAATGACTAGAAGACGAATCAGATTTGTTGAGGGGAAAAGACTAGTTTGGCCGCAGGATCGCACTCCATTGAGCTGAAGCACTTTACAGTTCAATCCTACATCGATTATAAAGTTTGACTCTAATCGTGCGGACAAAATATGCTGCGGTCCAGTCGGAGATAGGCGACCGGATTTGTCGACTGCTACGGCGGCTTACTTAATAATTATGAGGCATCAGTAACTTGGGCGATACTACCATTCGAGAGGCAACTCCAAAGGACGCTGAAGCAGCATGCTCCGTATTGGTGCGCTCGATCACGGAAATCTGTGCCCCATACTATGAGAACGATAAAGAGATTCTAGCTCAATGGCTTGAGAATAAGACGCTCACCAATGTCCAGCGATGGATCGAATCGGACCGAACCTATTGCGTCGTGGCGATGAATGGTAAAGGTCTTGTCGTCGGTTTTGCGAGCATTTCTGGCTGTGAAATCATGCTCAATTATGTTCTTCCCGAGGTATTACATCGAGGTATTGGCAAAGGGATGCTTCAGGCGCTAGAGACCCACGCGATCGCTTCTGGTAAAGATCATATAGACGTGGTGAGCACTATCTCAGCCAAAGCATTTTACGAGCGTAACGGCTATGTTTCTAATGGTGCTCCGAAGCATGTAGGTCGCATCATTGGTGATTATCCGTTAGTCAAGAAAATGCCACTTAACAAGGCGCTCAACAGGACCCCATAAACTGCGCAGCGGGTATCGTAAGCCGCTGATAGTGACGACCTTTGACGGACGGAGAATTTAGTTCAATTAGTACGATGGCGTTGCAAGGCCTGCGACGCGTTAGAATTCAATTCCGTCTCGAAAACTCCCGGGATCTTACACGTCGCGATTCTTTCGATGGTCGCTCGGTTTTTCTTCTTCGAGCAGTAGCTTCCACGCTTGCTGTTGATCGGCAAACTGTTGCTCGATCCCCTCTGCGGTTAGTTCGCGGAGTCGTCTGAGAAATAATAGTCGATCGCTGATTTGTCCCGCCGAGTCGAACATGCGTTCACCTATCAATGAGTGCCAGAGAATTTGATTTCGCCGTTTTCATCTATATCGCCTATATTCTGATCGGGGCGATATCTCAAGCCCGGTGTCAACTCAATCGCTTTTCGACGAAGGTTGTCGGCACGAGAAACAGTTGGTCATCGCTTTCTAAATTAAACTTCTTACCCGTTTTTAGACATAGCGCATCATGTCCTCGAATCGCCAAAAGCTGCGGCGGCACGGAAGCTTCGGCAAAAAACTCGGCAACAGTTTGCTTCCGGTCTGGACCATCGTCAAGGTGAACCCTCATAAGAAGAGGGTGCTCGCCGCAAGCCTGCACCGAAATGCAGTCTGAAAAAGTCATCGCCGGTGGCGCGCGCGGCTTCCTCCAAGAGCAGTGCCACTTTTGCGGTGGCAATAAAGCCTTCAGGATCGATCAAGTTGGAAGGATCGAGTCCGAACTCGCGCAGGATCGGCTCCGGACTGACGCCTCTGCCGGCGATCGCTTCGACGAGCCCCTTGGTCATGGCCAAGGAAATCATGGGTTTGCGTGCACGTGCGAGTTCCTTCGCCACTTCCTTAGCGCCGATTGGTTCCAGGTGTCAATTGACTGTCGTTTAGTGTCAAGACCAAAACCGCGCGGAGCGTTATCTATCTGGTAGCGAGGAGTAAATCATGAACTACCAGGTAAAATTATATCACTGGCCCGAGCGCGGCGATCACGTCATTCTGATCGTCCGCGGGTTCGTCGACATCATCGATGGATTCAAGCAGATGTTTAGCAAAGTAGGGAAGATAACCGCGTCGCTTTCCGATTCCAAGGTGCTGATCGATCTCGTCGATGCCACCTACGATCTAGACCCCATGGACATCAAAGCCTTCGTGAGTGCAATCACTCCCGACCTATTGCCCATCAATCCCAAAATTGCTTTGGTCTCGACCCCCCAGATGAAGCAGCGCATTCCACTCACACTGCTAGCCGCCTCTCTATCGAACCGGGGCTGCAAGGTTGCCGCCTTTTACGATTCAAAGTCCGCTGTAACCTGGCTGATTGAAAAATTTTAGCCGCTCATGAGAAGAAGACCGACGAACCGATCGGCGGCCATTTCTACGATGAAAAGAAGCTCAACCGACAATGCCCAAAAGACCCAATCCTAAACCCATGACTGTGATCGTTGACGCCGACACTGAGGAGATATCGCGGCTAATCGACCTAATTTGGTTTGTGCGCAAGAGAACGAAATCCAGCCTCAACATTCGCTCTTCCGGCGGGTTATCCTGGACCTCATAAAAATTGGAGTCATATCAGACTGCAATATCCATTAACTCGCTTCACCTTGCAATCATTTCGGGGGCAAACGCTGCTCATGCGGCGGGTTATCCAGGTATCAGCCCGCGGTATAGCTCGGCAAACTCGCCACGCATATCAGAGGATTGAACAGTACGACGCTACGGTTCAATCACATTGGCGGGTTGAGAGTAGCAGTACGCCAGAGTCAGCTTGACCCGCTTGCGGCGATAGTTCCTGCCCGTTAAGGTTAATTGGTTGTGCTCACGAAAGAAGTTGCTACAGCGCTCCCACTGAAGCCGGCATTCATTGAGCCAATGCTTGCCTCAGCCGTGCGTGAGCTGCCCAACGGCGCCGCCTGGAGCTATGAGGCCAAACTTGATGGCTACCGATCCTCGTTGCTAAAGGCAGCCGGGGCAATGTTGTGCTCTGGTCCCGGCGCGGTAACGCTTTCACGGAGCGATTCCCAGAGATCACCCGTGCATGCCAGACAATGCCGACTAACACGAAGCTGGCGGAAAAATACAAAGAGTTTGCCGGCGGCTATAAACGCGGATGGGGAACGGAAAAGTATATCGTTGAAGAATTTGCGTCAGTGTTCGGTGACACGCCGTTGGCAGATATCACCACTTGGCAGATTGAAAAGTGGAAAGCGGAGCAGGGGAGAACGCTCAATCTCGCAACCGTGAACCGGCGCCTTACCGTCATCATGCATATGTTCAAGAAAGCGGTCGAGTTGGATCTGACCAAGACGAACCCGGCAACCGCGGTTAAACGCTTCACGATCACCAGCGAGCGCACCCGGTTTCTAAGCGGCGCTGAAATTCAACGGTTGCTTCAAGAATGTGAAAAGCAGGTGACTTCGCCGTGGCTCTTACCCTTGGCGACGTTGGCGCTCAACACCGGCATGAGACAAGGCGAGTTGTTGGCGATGAAGTGGGAGAACGTCAACTTCGAGCGCGCCGTGATATCCATCGTGCAAAGCAAAACCCTTCGGCCTAAGAGCATTGCGATCAACCAGCCGACCAGGGACGCGTTGAACTGGCTGACGGAGAACCGGTACGGCGATTACCTGTTTATGTGGCCGTGGGGCGACAAGATCGGCAAGGTAACCGTCTATGATGCTTTCAAAAAGGTCTGCAAAGCGGCGGAAATTGAAGATTTCCGCTTCCACGACCTGAGACATACCTTTGCCTCGCATTTGGTCATGGCCGGCGTGGATTTGGTCACGGTGAAGGAACTGCTAGGCCACAAGACCATCAATATGACTAACCGCTACACGCACCTCGCCCAAGAACACAAAGCGCTGGCCGTTGCGAAGCTGACCGAACGGTTCGAAGCTCAAGTGAACGAAGCGCGGGCGAAAGAACAAGTCGTTTCCAATGAATTGAAACAGGCGATCAATGCGGTTTCGCCGCTGAACTTGGAACAAAACCGGAACATTTTTTTGGTGAGAAGAGGTCGCGGACTGGGAATCTCTAACGATATCAAGTGCAAATTGGAGGCGGCGAGCGGATTCGAACCGCTGCATCGAGGTTTTGCAGACCTCTCCCTTAACCACTTGGGTACGCCGCCCTCGAAGCAGTAGCTAACATGAACGTTCCGCGACTTTCAACTAATCGCGTAAATTATTGACAACCCAGAGGGAAACACGTAAAAAAAAGTGACATCGATGAGGAGCATTTATCCATGGCTACGATGATTACCAGCGATTGCATTAATTGCGGCGCGTGCGAGCCGGAGTGCCCCAATAACGCAATAAGCGCGGGTGATCCGGTTTATGTCATCGACCCGCTTTTGTGCACCGAATGCGTCGGGTTCCACGACTACGAAGCTTGCGCAGCGGTCTGTCCGGTCGATGTTTGCGTCACTGACCCCAATAATATCGAGAGCGAAGAGGTCTTGATTTCGCGAGCCCGTGAGCTGCACAAAGAGACCGACTTTGGTGACAGTTTTCAGTCGAGGTTTCGCAAGGGTGAAGTTTTAGCGGCTGCAGAGGCGCCAGTTGCGGCCGCTAAAGTGGCTGTGGCAGTACCTGTTGCCGCGCCGGCAGCGAAGCCCTCGGTAGCGCCTGCAGCGGCAAAACCGCCGCCGCAACTGGTGGCGCCCAAACCGATACCCGCGAAAAAGGAACCTGCACCGAAGAAGACGTTTCCCCATGAAGTGCCCGGAAGTTTTACGGAAGTATCCAATCAATATTCAACCGGTAGGAGTAGGATAACAGGTCTTCCCAGGCTTGCGGTTATTTTGCTCCAGCCGATTATCGGCTCGTTCCCGCATGGGATCAAAAAGAGACTCGAGACTGCGATGCAGACGCCGTGGTTTACCGCGGCGGGCAGCACGGCGCTCAACATTATTCACAACGCTGTCCTTTATCCGGTTGTGGCGATTGTCCTAGTGGCGGTGCTGACCAATCCTGAGGCGATCTTTAGCCGCGACACCAATATCTGGGTTCTGATAGGATTTGTCGTAGCGGCGGTCGAGGGCATTGTGCGACTGCGCGATGGTATTTTCAAAGCGAAGCCAGCGGAGGAGATGACTTTCCCTCCGTCATTGTACGGTGTGCCGCTTAGTTTGCTGGCCGAACCTTTTTTCGCAAAGTACTTGGGTTTGGTGCGGGAGTTGCCGATCCCGGTGGATGGTTTTTATTCTGATGGCTTTGTCGACAAGCTCGAACGCGAACGGCGTTATGGCAACGTTTACACGGTTGAGGATCGTGGCGCTGCGTTTCTGGTTCGCATGGAATTCCCACGCTGGATTCCCGAGATCGGTGTGGCGAGCCGCGCTCAGTTGCCCGATGAAATGCCTGACTATGATTATGACTTGGCTCTCAGAGACGGGGAGCTTGTAGTCAAGGGCAAGTGTGTTGACGAAAAAGTGCGCAAGATTTCGTCGAGTGTGGGGGCGTTTCCACCGGAATTTACCACGATCATTCCTTTCCATAACCGTATCACGGGCTTCGCGCACCAGTTTCACGACAAGCTACTCGAAGTGTTGCTCGTCAAAGCGTAGTGATAGTCTGGCAATAGTTGTGATCGACAGCGAGCCAAAAGCAAAAAAAGTTCACCAGGAAAAGCCGCAGGCCAGTGAAGATGGCCGCGGCTTTTTTGTGACCGCAGAAAACATCGGGTTTCGGCCCATGACGATGGCGGATATCGACGACGTCATGATGATCGAACGTACCTCCTATCGCTTTCCTTGGAGCACTGGCTTTTTTCTTCAAGAATTACAGGTCGCCTGCGCGCGGTCGATTTTGGCTGAAGTTCATGGCCGCATCGTTGGCTACGTGCTTTACTGGCTGTTACCAGGTGCGCTCGACATTCATAACATCGCAGTTCACGTCGACTTTCGCCGCCAGGGTATTGCGCGTTTTCTTTTGGGCCAAGTTTTAAGCCAAGCGAAAGGCCAAGCACCGACTCGTGTGATGCTTGAGGTTCGAAAGTCTAACCTACCGGCTCAGAAGCTCTATGAGGCCGTTGGGTTTTCTATCACTGGGATTCGCAAGGGGTATTATTCAGACGATGGCGAAGATGCTCTCGCGATGACTTTAGAGATCATCGATTAGGGTCTTTCAGCGTCCCTAAATAGGCTGAATTGGGATTGCTTGGCAACCTCGATATTTCATATCTAAAGCATTGAAAGAATTATTCTTTCCCCGAAATTCGCGCCGCTCTTGACGGCCTCTCGGCCTCCGTTGTATAAGTTATTTGGTAGGTTGACGTTGGATTAGCGGTCTGCACCAAATGGCCGCTAATTTTTTTGGTGCTCGGGTTTTCGGTTTGAAAGACAGCCGCATGAGAAAATTGCTCCACGCAAAACTTCAGTTCGCTCACTTACCACTACTTCAAAATCGTTCCTTAGCTCTTCAGACTCTTGACAGCAGCCGGCCTGACAATTCGTGCGGTCACTGTCGGCCAAAATTCGAACAAAACGACGCAAGCTTCGGTTTACGAGGAGGTTCGTATGTTTAAAGTAGGCGAGAAAGTAGTTTATCCGGCCCACGGTGTGGGCGAGATTGAAGCAATCCGTAGCCACGCGATTTCGGGAACAGAGCGAAAGTTTTATATGCTGCGAATCCTCGAGACCGATATGAAGATCATGATTCCTATCGATAACGTGGATTCGGTTGGCCTGAGAAAAATTATCGATCGGGCCATGGTTACCAAAGTTTACAAAGTGTTGCGGCAAAAGAAAGTTGAGGCCGACCAGCAAACTTGGAACCGCCGCTACCGGGAATACACGGAAAAAATTAAGACCGGCTCGATTCTGGAAATTGCCAAAGTGTTACGCGACCTCTTTGTTCTCAAGGGCGATAAAGAGTTGTCCTTTGGCGAGCGAAAGATGTTGGACACCGCGCGCAACTTGTTGGTCAAGGAGTTGTCGATCGCGCGGTCGCATTCAGAAGAAAAAATTATGGAAGAGCTGCGCCATATCTTTACTCACTAAAGAGGGCTTGTTCACCGACGATCCAAAAGAGCCGAGAGCGATCTCTCGGCTCTTTTATTTTGAGTTGCATTTCCATGCATGTAACCGCAATCGTTCTTGCCGCTGGCGCGGGCCGACGTATTGGCGCTGACGTTTCTAAAACGTATCTGTCAATCGCCGGCCGGCCATTAGTTCTGCGCGCGCTGGACCGGATGTTTGCAGCCAAGGCGGTCGAGGAAGTCATCCTCGTGGTTGCTGAAAATGAATTGGAGCGCTGCGATGCGATGCTGCGGGGGGATGCGGCCTTAATCAATCGTCCATGGGTGTTGCAGAGCGGAGGGTCGACCCGTCAACAGTCTGCAAGGCGGGGTTTGGAAAAGGTGAGCGCGGCTGCGGATATTATCGTCATTCACGACGGCGCCCGCCCTTTTGTCTCTGCGGCGCTGATCGACCGTTTAGTGGAAGCGGCAGCGGAAAAGGGCGCGGTTGTCGCCGGATTGCCGGTGCGCGATACCATCAAAGTCGTCGGCAGCGGCGGACTGATTCAAAGCACGCCAGACCGCAATTCGTTATGGGAGATTCAAACGCCACAGGTTTTTAAACGGGAGCTGATCGTTGCGGCGCACGCAGCGGCGGCAAACAGAGGCTTGGAAGCTACTGACGATGCGATGGTCGTCGAGCAATTCGGCAGGCCGGTTTATGTCTTGGAAGGTGAACGGAGCAATTTTAAGATTACCTTGCCAGAAGATGTCCGGCTTGCGGAAATGATGATCCGCGATGGGCGGGTGCCTTAGACGGTTTTTTTCGGCAAGACTTCGTTTAAGCTGCCGGTGCGAAATCCCTGTAAGTCCAAACTCACGTAATTAAATCCAACCTCTTTGAATCTCTTCACGATTGCATCGCGCGTGGTTTTGTCAAAAATCCGATCGATGTCGCTCTGAGCGACTTCAATGCGCGCGAGGTCGCCGTGATAGCGCACGCGAAACTCGCGGAAACCAAGCGCCTTCATAAAGATTTCGCATGAGCCAATTTGCTTCAGCCGTTCCAGATTGATCGAGGTGCCGTAAGGGAAGCGCGACGAAAGGCACGGACTCGACGGTTTGTCCCAGGTTGGTAGCCCCAGTTCATGGCTGTAACGGCGAATGTCGACCTTGGTCATCTCCGCCTCGACTAACGGATGGCGCACACGCCATTCGTCGGCGGCCTTAAGGCCGGGACGATGATCTTTAAGATCGTCGAGGTTGGTGCCGTCGACGATGGTCGCTACACCCAACTTCTCCGCCTCTGCGCGGCAGATTCGATAAAGTTCGTCCTTACAGAAAAAACAGCGGTTGACCGGATTTTTTTGATATGACGGATTTGCCAATTCATTCGAATCGCGAACGATGTGGTGACAACCGAGACTCTTGGCAAACTCTTTGGCGTCATCGATCTCGCCGGGGGGTACGGACGCAGACGAAGCCGTGAGCGCAATGGCCCGCGTACCAAGCGCTAAATTCGCCGCCTTGAGCAGAAATGTCGAATCGACTCCGGCCGAAAATGCCACGAGCAAGCGATCGGATTCCGAGAGGATGCGGGTTAGTTTTTCGAACTTTGCGTCCATTTTTTGTCGGCGAACAGATCGGTGCTCAAGTAATGCTCACCCTTATCCGGGAAAATCGTTACGACGACATGCCCCTTGCCCAAAGTCTTTGCCACTTTGAGCGCGGCGCAGCAGGCGGCGCCGGATGAGATGCCGACCAGAAGCCCTTCTTCCGCCGCTAAGCGACGCGTGCAGGCAGTCGCTTCGGCGTCGCTCACGGCAATGATTTCGTCGAGAAGCTGACGATTGAGGACCGCGGGGATAAAACCTGCGCCAATGCCTTGGATTTTGTGATAGCCGGGCTCGCCCCCTGAGATCACTGGCGATGCCGCTGGTTCGACGGCGCATATACGGACACCTTTCATTTTGTCCTTCAATACTTCGCCGACGCCGGTGATGGTTCCGCCGGTGCCCACGCCGGCAACGAAAGCATCGATCCGTTTGAACTGTTGTAGTAATTCAATCGCGGTCGTGTTGCGATGCGCGTCGGGATTCGCCGGGTTATTGAACTGCTGCGGCATGAAATAATCGCTATGCTCTTGTTGCAGCTCTTCGGCTTTATGAATCGCGCCGCCCATGCCTTTAGTGTCGGGCGTTAAGATCAAATGCGCGCCGTAGGCTGACAGCAAGCTACGGCGTTCTTCGCTCATGGTATCGGGCATGGTCAGGATCAGCTGATAGCCTTTGACCGCCGCGATCAGAGCGAGTCCAATGCCGGTGTTGCCGCTGGTCGGCTCGACGATAGTGGCACCCGGTTTCAGTTTCCCTTGACGCTCCGCGGTCTCGATCATGTTCAGACAGATGCGGTCTTTGACCGAACCGCCGGGGTTGAGAGATTCGAGTTTAGCCCAGACTTCCGCGCCATTCTTGTCGGCGAGAGCGCGGAGTTTGACGACGGGAGTGGAGCCGATTAGATCGAGCACGGATCGCGCACCATTCATGCTAGCCACAAGATTCTCGACTTTCTTGGTAGGTATGAAATTCGAATTGACGTTTGCCAAATGCTATAGTTTCGCTCTGGTATTGTCAATGAAATCGCTCGATCGGACCGTTGCCCAAACGGATTGCTCCAAAGTGTGTGTGATTTTTCCCGGCGCGCTTGGCGACTTCGTTTGCTTCCTACCGACACTGCAAGCGCTCACGAAAAGCGCTCAAGTTGTTCTTTATTGTCATCGCGCATTCGCCGAGATCGCACCCTGCGGTGTAACGGTTCGGTCCATTGAGAGTCCGGAGATCGGCCGTCTGTTTGTCCCGGGCAGCGGACTCGATGCCGCGCAAAAAAATTATTTCCGGGATTATGCCGCTGTCTATTCGTGGATGGGGAGTCAGCAACCGGAGTTTGTCACGCAGCTGCAAGCCGCGACCGACGATCGAGCCAGGATTTTTCCATTTCGTCCGCTTGGCGAGATCATGCATCAAGCCGATCATTACCGGCGCTGTATCGCTGCGCCGCCGGCTGGCGACCGTGAACCGATGATCACAACTCGCGCGGAAGCGATCCTGTGGCAGCAGGATTTCTGGACGAAACATTCGCTAACCCAGCGGCGAATTTTGGTTGTCGCGCCGGGCAGCGGCGCGCGCGCGAAAAATTGGCCGGAGCAGTTTTTCGTTACGGTAGCCCAGTGGTGGCGTTTGCGTATGGGTGGAGTGATGATCTTACTTCTGGGTCCTGTCGAGCAGGAAAGAGGCGGCGTGGACGAGCTCCGTCGGCATGGTCTGGTTGCTAGCGGCTTAAATTTATCCCAGGCCGCCGCCTTGCTCGCCGCCGGTGATATCTATCTGGGCAACGATAGCGGCATCACACACTTGGCCGCGGTGCTCGGCGTGCCGACGATTGCATTGTTCGGCCCGAGCGATCCGCACCAGTGGGCGCCGCGGGGTAGACAAGTGGCCGTTGTCAGACGCGCTATCGATTGTTCGCCCTGTTCGCACGTGACGATGACGAGTTGTCCACACCACGCTTGCTTAACCGGTCTCGATCCTGAAAAGTTAATTGCAATCATCGCGCAATGGATGACCGACCGAGAGCGTCGCTACCTTGACAAGGTAAAGGTCAGGGATTAGAGTTTAAGGCACGATTCTCCAGCGTATTTTGCGCCAAAAGGGCTGTTCAACGCCGCTGCTTACGCATACAAATCTCGTACGTGGCTCGACTAATAATTAAATGAATTGCATAGGAAATCCAGATCGTCGCTGTGGTTGGGAAGCGTGCGGCGGCTTGATTTATTTCCGGTCGATAGCGGAGATTGGCAATGGCTAACGAAGAAGGGAAAACCGAAGGCAAAGGGTTCACCGTTCAGGACCGCCGCCGTTTTTCACCGGAAACGGGCGAAGCACGGCCGGAGTCGTCTGAGACACCGACAGAAACGGCGCCGGCTTCGGCGCCGAGTGAAGCTCAGGACAGCCACACTCCTGAAGCCTCGTCCGAGGCGTTGCCGGAAATCAACTTTTCTACTTTTGTGATCAGTCTAAGCACGCAAGTCTTGATGCATCTTGGCGAGGTTCCCAGCCCACTCAGCGGAAAGGTCGAATCTGACGTGCCGGCGGCCAAGCAGATGATCGATCTGCTTGCCATGTTGCGCGAAAAGACGCGCAGCAATTTGAATGCTAACGAAGACCGTTTGATGCAAGATATTCTGTTCGATCTGCGCATGAAATACGTCGAAGCCGTCAAGAAACGATAGGAGCCTTGGGATGGATGAGTTCAAGAAGTGGAGCGGTAACGTGAGTTTGAAAGGGGTTGCCATCGTTGCCCTGGTTTCTCTCGTGATCGGCCTCGGCATCAGCGGCAGTTTGGACTGGCTCTCGCCGAGTCGGGCTGTAAATCTCATGGGCGACGCCGGCGTTGGTGACTCCCGGCTTACGGGCGGGTTGCCCGATTTTGTCAATCTGGCGAAGAAACTAAAACCGATCGTCGTAAACATTTCCACGACCCAAGTCAGCGAGGGGCGCGGCTCCCAGGAATTCAGCAGCCCTTTTGGTGGCGGCGAGGATGATCCGTTCAACGATTTTTGGAAACGATTCTTTGGCGGACCGGCGCCGCGCGGGCCCCAGCGCCAAAGAAGTCTCGGATCAGGCTTTATCATCGACGGCGACGGTTCGATTCTAACCAACAATCATGTCGTGGAAAACGCCACCAAGATCGTCGTCAAGCTTTCGGGAGATGAGCAAGATTACGAAGCCAAAGTTGTCGGCCGCGATCCAAAAACCGATATTGCCGTGATCAAAATCAATGTAAAGACGGGCCTTGCCGCCGCGAATTTTGGCGACTCAGATCGTCTCGAGGTCGGCGAATGGGTGATGGCGATCGGCAATCCGTTCGGCCTGGACGGCTCCGTCACTTCGGGCATTGTCAGCGCCAAAGGACGCCATAATATCACCCAGGGACCGTATGATAATTTCATTCAAACCGATGCGTCGATCAATCCGGGCAACTCCGGCGGACCGCTAATCAATTTGCGCGGTGAAGTGATCGGTATCAACACGGCGATCTTTAGCCGCACCGGCGGCAATATCGGCATCGGCTTCGCGATCCCGATCAATCTGGTCAAAGAGCTGCTGCCGCAACTGCGGGGGAAAGGAAAAGTCACCCGCGGTTTTCTTGGCGTGTTGATTCAAAAGGTGACGCCTGAGATCGCTGAAAGCCTCGGCATGGAAAGAGGACATGGCGCCTTGGTCGCTAACGTGTCCAAAGACGGTCCCGCCGACAAAGCCGGAGTAAAAGTTGGCGACGTGATCATCGAGTTCGATGGCAGCCCGGTCAAAGATTCGGGCGATCTGCCGAACATCGTAGCGCGCACGCAGGTTGACAAGAAGGTCAGGATGAAACTACTGCGCGACCGCAAAGAAATCTCCTTGAACGTCGCCGTCGGCGAGCTCAAGGAGGAAGAAATCGTCGCCTCGGTGCCGGAAAAAGGCGAGTTAGGAATGACCGTCCAGCGGCTCACCCCCCAGATGGCGGAAAATTTGGGTTTGGAAAAGGCCGACGGAGTTGTCGTCACCGGGGTGGAACCAGGCGGCGTGGCGGAAGAGGCGGGGATACGTCGTGGCGACCTCATCATGGAAGTCGACCGTAAGGCAATCAAGAGTCTCGACGATTATAAAAAGGCGGTCGCGGCGGCGCGCAAGGGGCGCGGTGTGTTATTCCTCGTGCGTCGCGGCGAAAGCACTTTGTTCTTGGCGCTAAAACCGCAAAAATAGTTAACCCTTGATTCGAGACAGCTACGGCAAAGCGAGGCACGAAAGGTAACCCTTTCGTCCTCGTTTTGTTGCTTTTGCCGAGGTTCTGCGCGAAGATTGTATTTCATTTGAGGCGTTGGGATTGATTAAGTCCAGACTTCGAATTTTCAGTATCTCACTGGTTGCGCTTCTCGTCGTTACCTCTACCGGTCTCGTCTTCGGTGCCTGGTATTTAAAGCAGCTCGAGGACAAAGTGAGCGAGAAATTTGAAGGTCGAAAATGGGTTTTTCCGTCGAAAATCTATTCTGACAGTTACTTCCTCTACATCGGCGCCACCGTTCGCGCCCAAGATCTCACCGAAAAACTTCATCGGCTCGGCTATTTCGAAACGCAAGTCGCGGTCAAGATGAAGGGCGAGTATCGCATCGCGGCGAAAGCCGGCGTCATCGAAATCTTCCTGCATGACTTCGATTCACCCACGGAAAAATTTCAAGGCATGCCGGTGCGCATTTCCTTGCAGGGCAACGCGATCGCCAAAATCGAGAACCTTGCGGAAGGCAAAGAGCTGTTTTCCCTCGAACTTGAGCCCGAATTGATCACCGGCCTCTATGAACGCATCTGGCAAGAGCGCCGGGTGGTAAAATTGGCCGACGTGCCGCCGCTCGTAGTCAAGGCCATTCTGGCCGTCGAAGACGAGCGATTTTACCAACACTTCGGCATCGACCCGATCGGCATTCTGCGTGCCATGTGGGTGAACCTGTGGAGCTTTAGCTTTCAGCAGGGCGGCAGCACCTTGACCCAGCAGTTGATGAAGAATTTTTTCCTCACCGACGAACGAACGTTGAGCCGCAAGATTCCCGAAGCGGCGATGGCGCTGATCGCCGAGCGGAAATATCCTAAACAAACGATTTTGGAGAACTACCTCAACGAAATTTACCTGGGTCAAAGAGGCTCACAGGGAGTTTTTGGCGTGTGGGAGGGGGCGCAATTCTATTTTTCCAAACCGCTCAGCGATATCACCGTCGGCGAGACCGCCCTCCTGGCCGGCCTAATCCGCGCGCCGAACCGTTTGTCGCCCTACAAAAGCACCGAAGGTGCGACCAAACGGCGCAACGTCGTGCTCGCCAAGTTGCTCGACGACAAAATTATTACCCGCAAGCAGTACGACGCCGCGTTGAAAGAAAAACTGCCGCAACGCATGTTAGTGAAGGTCACTAACGAAGGGCCGTTTTACGTCGATTATCTGCGCCGCGAGCTCGATGAAAACTATTCCACCGCCGTGCTTAATAAAGAAGGGCTGCGGATTTTCAGCAGTCTCGACTTGCAGCTTCAACGAATGGCGGAGCGGGCGTTGGTCGAGGGATTGAACAAGCTAGAAGCCGCCCATCCGGCGCTTAAACGCAAAGCCGAGGAGGACGGCTTAGAAGGCGCGATCGTGGTCATGCGGCCACAGACCGGTGAAATCAAGGCTATGGTCGGCGGGCGAAATTATGGCAAGTCGCAGTTCAACCGCGTGTTTCAAGCCAAACGCCAGCCGGGGTCGGTCTTCAAGCCATTCGTTTACCTGGCGGCGTTGATGCACGGCGGGCAAAGCGGCACAAGATATTCCGCGGATACGGTGATCAACGATAGCCAGTTCACCTGGGCGTATGATCGGCAAGAGTGGCAGCCGCATAATTATAACAATGAATACTTCGGCGCAGTGACCCTGCGGCGGGCTTTGGAAAGCTCGCTCAATTCCGCCACCGCGCGGGTGGCGCAGGACGTCGGCATCCGGCGCGTGCGCGAGGTCGCGCATCGATTGGGCATTCAGAGCTCTTTGCCCGCGGTGCCGGCGTTGGCGTTAGGCGCGGTGGAAGTTACGCCACTGGAGGTCGCCGTGGCGTTCTCGACACTCGCCAACGGCGGCGCGCGCACTCGCCCGTTGGCGGTGAAACAAGTGATGGATCAGAACACTAAAGTACTCGAACGACGCGACGTCAAACCTGAACCCGTGATCAGTCCCGAGTTGGCTTACGCGATGAATATGCTGCTCAAAGGCGTGCTCGACCGCGGCACGGGAGCGATGGCGCGGCGCTGGGGTTTTACGCGGCCAGCCGCCGGCAAGACCGGCACGACCAACGATTACAAAGACGCTTGGTTTGTCGGTTATACGCCGGATCTCCTGGCCGTGGTCTGGGTTGGTTTTGACGGGCCGCGCAAGATCGGTTTGTCCGGCGCGGAAGCGGCGCTACCCATTTGGACGGAGTTCATGAAGAAGGCCACCGCGAGCATGCCGGTAACGGATTTCGTTGGACCGCCGATGAAGCTGGAGACGGACGAAGCCCCGATCACTAAATGCGGTTCGGCGACACGCGAGGGCGAACCCCCCGGCGAGCCCTGTGCGCCGGTGACGACACCGATAAAAGCGCCTGCTGACGCGCTGTGAAGCAATAAATTTAAATGATCATCCAGTCGATCTTAAATCGAGCGATTATCACCGGCGCTATGCTGTTAAGCACTCTCGCTGGCTGCGCGCCGCAACGAATCTATCGCATCCCCGTGCCGCCTAGCAGCAGTCCGCCTCCTGTCCCAAGAGCGACGCCTGATCCGGTGCCATTGCCGCCGCCCGCGCCCGCCGCGATAGAACCGGCTCGTAAAGGCTTATCCCAGGATAGCCAAATCCGCGAGCAAGATATTCGCGCCAAAACACCGCCGGCGAAGGAGCCAACGCGACAAGCGAGCGTGCCCGAGTCTCGCACCTCGCCGGAGTCGATGCCCGCGTTGCCGCCGCCGCTCGCCGACGATAGTTCGTTGCTGGCCAAAATCACCCCGGGCACCTTGCCGCAGCGCGCGGCTTCACTGCGGCTGACCGACGAAGGTAGAAAAATTCTTGACGCGGGTGACCCCGCCAAAGCGTTGACTCGTCTGGAAAAAACTATTGTCATTGATTCGACCAATCCCTACGGCTATTTCTATCTCGCCAAAGCGCAGTATCGCCTGGGGCGTTTCCGCGAATCGCTTAATTTTCTCGATATCGCCGAATCACGACTGAGCGGCGAGCCGTTTTGGCTATCTGAGATTTATGCCCTGCGCGGTGAGAATTTGCGCGCCCAAGGTCAATCGCAGAAAGCAGAGGCGAGCTACAATCAAGCCGTGCGTCTCAATTCTGGCAATCGCACAGCCGGCGATGCACTGGCGCGCACCTCAGCCGAATCGCAATCCGCTTCGCCTGCCGCGAAGTGAGTTTCCCTTCGTAATGTTAATTCTTGGTGTGGAAAGTTCTTGCGACGACACCGCCGCCGCTGTGCTCAAAGACGGCAAGACAATTCTGTCCAACGTCGTCTCGTCGCAGGATCAAGTGCACGGTCCGTACGGCGGCGTGGTCCCTGAGCTGGCATCGCGTCAGCATATTCAATCCGTGTTGCCGATCGTCGATGGCGCGCTTAAAAACGCCGGCGTGTCGTTGTCGGATATCGACGGTATAGCGGTGACCTACGGCCCCGGCCTTGTCGGATCTCTCCTCGTCGGCCTGTCGTTTGTAAAGGGGCTGTCGTTTCGCACCGGGATTCCCTACGTCGGCGTCAATCATTTGGAAGCGCATCTGCTGGCGATTCATCTTGAACATGAAGTCGCGTTTCCTTACGTTGCGCTGCTCGCCTCGGGGGGGCATACATTGCTTTACACGGTGCGCGGCGTCGGCGAATATCTTTTTCTCGGCGGCACACGCGATGACGCGGCCGGCGAAGCTTATGACAAGGTGGCGAAGTTGCTCGGGCTCGGCTATCCCGGCGGGCGGGCCATCGACAATCTGGCCAAGAGCGGCGATTCCAAGGCGATTCGTTTTCCGCGCGCGAAGCTAAAGGATTCCGCCTATGAATTTAGTTTCAGCGGCATCAAGACGGCGGTGTGGCATTATTTAAGAAATCAGGGTGAGGCGTGCTGGAAAGAGCGCCAAGCCGATATTGCCGCGAGCTTTCAAGAAGCGGTGGTCGACATGCTGGTCAATCCAACAGTCAAAGCGGCGGCGGCGAATTCCCTCGGCCGCATCGTGTTGTCCGGCGGCGTAGCGGCCAACAGCCGCTTGCGCGTAAAGATGAAAGAAAAAGCCGAGGCCGAAGGGTTGCAAGTGTTTTGCCCAGCGCCCAAGTTTTGCACCGACAACGCGGCGATGATCGCGCTTACCGGCTATCATTGGCTAAAGCGCGGCCGCCGCGATGACTTAGGTCTCAATGCCGATGCGGACCTAACGCTTTAGTTCGATTCTAAAGTTTTGATCGTACAAGGTTCAAGGAGTTTCGTGACTCTTTACGAAGAAGTGCGGGCGTTGCTGCGCGAAGCGAATTTTCACCCGAAGAAAAGGCGCGGGCAAAATTTTCTGATTCATGAAAACGTCATCGGATCGATCATTCGGCTACTGGATCTCGATGGCACCGATCAAGTTTTTGAAATCGGTCCGGGCTTGGGCTTTCTCACGCGCCGCTTGATCGAGCGCGCGGGCAAAGTCTGGGCCGTGGAAATTGATGATGCACTCGTCGATAGATTACGCCGCAGTGAATTCGCCGCTGATCCAAAGTTTCAGCTCATCCACGGCGACATCCTGGAACTTTCACTGGCGCCAATACTGCCCAAGGCAAAGCTTAAACTCGTCGGCAACCTGCCCTACAGCATCGCGACGCCGGTCTTGTTTCGTATTTTCGAATGGCGCGCGCATTTCTCGACCTTGGTTTTGATGGTCCAGAAAGAAGTCGCCGACCGCATCGCCAGCGGACCGGGGACTAAAGATTACGGCACGCTATCGGTGTGGTGCCAAGTGCATGGCCGTATCACGGATAAAGTCAACGTGTCCCCGGAGGCGTTTTTTCCGCGGCCCAAAGTGCGCTCGACGGTGTTGAAGATCGAGTTGTTTACCGAGCCGTTGGTCGGCGACGGCGAGTTGGCGAATCTCCGTGACTTGGTGCGCGCGGCCTTTGGCCAGCGGCGCAAAACTTTGAGCAACACGATGACCTCCTGGCTCAAATGCGAACGAACGGAGCTCGATCGCTTTTTGCTAGCGCAGAGCATCGATCCCAAACGCCGCGGCGAGACGCTCAGCGTCGGCGAATTGATCCAACTTGCCGGCGCCATCGGGCGTAGCGATCTCCAGACGGCTAACTGCCGACCTCTGTAAATGGATTGACATGCCCGAGCTTCCCGAAGTCGAAACCGTCTGCCGTAGTTTACGGCCGCATTTGTTGAACCGAACCATCGCGCGCGTACAAGTGCTCGAACCACGGCTGCGCGTACCGGTCGATGCGCGGTCGTTTCAATCCTTAGTCGGCCGGCGTATCGAAGCGATCGAGCGGCGCGCAAAATATATTTTGCTACAGCTGTCGGGTGATCTCGTTTGGCTGTTTCATCTCGGCATGTCGGGCAAATTGATTTGTGTCGGGCCGCACACGGCGCGGCGTAAACATGATCATATCGTCGTCGACATCGACGACGGCACGGAGCTACGCTACCACGATCCGCGCCGTTTCGGTTTGGCGCTGGTGACAGAGCGCGAGTCGCTGTCTGCGTTGCCGCAATTGAGTTCGCTGGGCATCGATCCGTTCGACGCTGACTTGACCGGCGCGCTGCTCTTTGGTTTCACGCGCCGCTCGGAGCGGCGCATTCGCGACCTGCTATTGGACCAACAGATTGTCGCCGGCCTTGGCAATATTTACGCCAACGAGATTCTCGCCATTACGGGGATCAAGCCGACGACTCGCGCGCGCCGCTTGACGCGCGGACAAGTTCAGATGATCGCCGGCGCGATCCCGCGCTTGCTTGAGGACGCGATCCGCTGGTGCGGCACGTCGTTTTCGGATTACCGCGATGCTGACAACAAGTCGGGCGAGTTTCAAAATCACTTGCGAGTTTACGACCGCGACGGAGAAAAATGCCGCGTCTGTCCGAGCCTGATCAAGCGCGTCGCTATCGGCAATCGCAGCGCATTTTATTGCCCCACGTGCCAGAAGTAAGCGGGATTTAGCCGCAAAGGGCGCAAAAACTTCGGCTGGGTAGGAGCAACCCCGAGGGGTTGTCCTTGCGATTTCATTACGTGTGTAAGCGAAATGACATCTCGGCGTAGCAAAAAACTTTTCTCACCGCTGCGCCATCGGGACTTCCGGCTTTTTTGGATAGGCCTGTTGCTCTCCAGCGTCGGTAGCCAGTTCACCACCGTGGCGATGGCGTGGCAGATTTACGAGTTGACCAACTCGCCGTTTCAGATCGGTATGATCGGCTTGGTGCGCGCGGTGCCGCAGATGGTGATTCTATTGTTCGGCGGTTTGCTCGCCGACGCGATCAACCGGCGCAAACTGATGATGATCACCCAGGGGAGTTTGTTTTTCGTGTCCGGCGCGTGCGCGCTTTTGACTTTGACCGGGCAGATGACGCCTTGGAAGCTCTATGTCATCACCGTGTTCTTGGCCTTTTTTAGCTCTCTGGAAGCGCCGTCGCGTCACGCCATCGTGACCAACCTCGTGCCGGCGGAAGATTTGTCGCGCGCCATGGCGATCTCGAGCACCCAGCGCCAGATCGCGACGATCGCCGGGCCGTCCATTGCCGGCATCGTCCTGGCCTTTGCAGGGCCGAGTATTTGTTATGCCATCGATGCGCTCTCCTGGCTGATCATGCTCGCGGCACTGGCACTCATTCGCGTCCAATTGCCGGAGCACGGCGGCTGGCGTACGATCTCAGTAGGTTCACTGAGCGCCGGGTTTCGTTTCGTTTGGCATCACGCCGTGATCTTTCCGTTCTTGATGATGGACTTGGGCGCGAACTTGTTCGGCACGATCCGATCGCTTTATCCGATCTATGCGCGCGATATTCTCGCCGTCGGACCCGGCGGTTTAGGAATTCTCTATGCCGCCAGCGCCGCCGGATCTTTGCTCGGCGCGTTTGGTTTCAGTACATGGGGACCGGTGCGCCAAGCCGGAAGATGGATATTGTTCGGCGTGACCATCTACGGCATCTGCCTTCTCGGCTTCGCCCACTCGCACTTCTTTTGGCTGTCGATCATCATGCTCGTCGGCGTCGGCATTGGCGACACCATCAGCGCAATTCTGCGCGCGACCATCAATCAGCTCAGCACTCCCGATGAATTGCGCGGGCGCATGTCGTCAATCAATAGTATTTTTACCAACAGCGGCCCGCAGCTCGGCCAATTCCAAGCCGGCGCGCTCGCCGCCGTGATCGGCGCGGAGCTTTCGGTGATGACCGGCGCGCTGATCATTCTCTTAATCGTCGCTGTTCTCGTTGCGCGCTTTCCCCACGTACGCGATTATCGGATGGGCGGCGACCCCGCTGTTTAAGCCTATGGAACCGCGCGACGGCTCTAGTGATGCGTGGCGAGTGACGAGTGGGTAGACGGCCCATGGCTGCGGCCTTTTTATTCTGTTAAGAGTGCCCAAGCAGGGCATGAACAACCGAGACGTAAAAGCCGCTTGGGCGTATCACAACGGCACCAAGCATTCCTACCAAAGCATTCGCGCCAATCCGCATTATCTCGATTGGGAGAACCAGCCGTTGCCGTTTAAGATTTATCCCGAGATCGAGCCGAGCGCGCTGAGCCAAACAATTTCGTCGTCAGCAATGCCGGCGCTTGCCGCAATCTCCGCCTTTCCCACGAGTTCGCAAGGTGGTTCGAAGTTAACCCGCGAAGTTCTTGTGGCGCTGCTTTTTCTCTCTGCCGGTATCACGCGGCGACGAACTTACTCTGGCGGCGAGATTCTGTTTCGCGCCGCGGCGTGTACCGGCGCGCTCTATCACATCGATGTGTATTTGGTCTGCGGCGCGATCGAAGACTTGGCGGCGGGAGTGTATCACTTCAGCCCCCATGACTTTTCACTGCGGTGCTTGCGCCAGGGCGACTTTCGCGCGGTTCTGGTGGCGGCCAGCGGGGCGGAGCCGGCGATCGCCGGAGCGCCGTGCAGCGTGATCTCGGCGTCGACATTTTGGCGCAATGCATGGAAGTATCAGGCGCGCGCCTACCGTCATTGCTTCTGGGACAACGGTACCCTGCTCGCCAATCTCTTGGCCGCAGCGGCGGCGCGCGCTATTTCCGCACATGTGGTTGCCGGTTTCGTCGACGATAGCGTGAGCGAGCTGTTGGCATTGGATGACCAACGGGAGGCGCCGCTTTCGCTGGTTGCGCTCGGCGCATCGAGTGAAGGCACGGTTCTGCCCGCACCTGTCCTTGCATCGCTTGCACCGGTGACGGTGCCGTTGTCGAAGAAGGAAATTGATTATCCGGCGATACGGGAAATCCAGCGCGCCTCCGCATTGGCGACTGGAGCAGAGGTGGCAGCTTGGCGTGGAGAAGCGATCGGCGCTTCGGCGCGCCACGAGCAAAAAACAACTGGGCGCTTGTTTCCACTCAAGCCGTTGGACGATGGCGCGCTGCCACCGGACAAGATCGAAGAAGTGATCGTTCGACGCGGTTCAGCGCGCCGTTTTGCCCGCCTGTCGATTACCTTCACAGAACTTTCGACTGCGCTCGATCGGGTGTGCCGCGGAATTTCCGCTGATTTTCTCAACGGCTCGGACGAATCTCTCAACGCGATTTATTTGATCGTTCACGCGGTCGATGAGCTGCCGGCGGGCGCTTATTTCTATCGGCGCGCCGAGGGCGCGCTGGAATTGTTAAAAGAAGGCGAGTTTCGCCGCGCGGCGGGCGATCTCGGACTGGGGCAGGAAATTCCCGCCGATTGCAGCGTCAATGTTTATTTTCTAAGCGACCTCGAAGTGGTTCTGCAACGGTTCGGCAACCGCGGTTATCGCGCGGCGCAACTCGAAGCGGCGATCCTGGCGGGCAAACTCTACCTCGCCGCCTACGCCCAGCGGCTAAGCGCGTCGGGACTTACGTTCTTCGATGACGACGTGACGGAGTTTTTCTCGCCCCATGGCGCCGGTAAGAGCGTAATGTTTTTGCTTGCCATGGGAAAAGGTCTAAAGCCGAATCCATGATTCGACGCAACCGTTTACCAGGCGCGACGTGGCGTCCTTGTGTTACCCTTTGGCGGCGCCGCCGGAGGCATTGCCTTGTTGTTTGATGACATTCATCGCCAGGGAGATCATCGAGCCGACGTCGCTTAACGTCGCCGGCAGGATCAGCGTGTTGCCTTCCTGTGCGAGCTTGCCGAACTGGGTCAAATAGTTTTCCGCGACGCGCAGCTGGACCGCTTCAAATCCGCCCGGTTGCTCGATCGCTTCGGCGACTTTTCTGATACCGGCGGCGGTCGCTTCAGCAATCGCTAGAATCGCCGACGCTTCGCCCTCCGCTTCATTGATCTGTTGCTGTTTATTCGCCTCGGAGGCCTTGATCACCTGCTGTTTATCGCCTTCGGCGCTGTTAATGGCAGCGTCTCTTTGACCTTCGGAGGTTAGGATCACCGCGCGCTTTTCCCGTTCGGCGCGCATCTGCTTCTCCATGGCGGCGAGCACATCATGGGGCGGCGTGATGTTCTTGATCTCGTAGCGCATCACTTTGATGCCCCAGGCTTCCGACGCTTTGTCCAGCTCGGTCACCACCTGGGTATTGATATTGGTGCGCTCCTCAAAGGTGCGGTCCAGTTCGATCTTGCCAAGCTCGCTGCGCAGCGTGGTTTGCGCCAGCTGGGTAATGCCGAAAATATAATCGCCGATACCGTAGGACGCGCGCTCGGGATTGAGAACTTTCAGATAAAGCACGCCGTCCACTGACACCTGAACGTTGTCTCGGGTGATACAAACCTGCGGTGGTATGTCGATTGCCTGTTCCTTCAAAGAATGTTTGTAGCGAATCACATCGAAGAAGGGCACGAGAATATGAAAGCCGGCGCCAAGCGTGCCGCTGAATTTGCCGAGACGTTCGACCACGAAGGCACTTTGCTGCGGCACGACGACGGCGGTCTTGGCGACGATGACGATGATGACCAACGCCAAAACGATGACGACGATGAATCCACCCATGGCGCTCTCCATTTCTAGATTTTCTCGGCGCGGACGAATAGCGTAAGGCCTTCCACTTTCTCCACTTTACAGCGCACGCCGCGCGCCAGCGCCTGATCGCCGAGGTTGCGCGCGGTCCACGAGGTCCCGCGCGCTTCCGCTTTGCCGATGCCATTGGCGGAGATTTCGTCGAGGATCACGGCGGTCTCGCCGATCAGGCTATCGACTACGTCGGTGGTCCTAGCGCGGGTCAGTTGCAAAAGCTTCTCGCGAAACAACCAGAGAGTGAGAACCGATACGACGGAGAAGAGTATGAACTGAAACCATGCCGGGCCGGCGAGGTTCAAACCGGTAAGAACGCCGACGACGAGGGCGCCGATGCCGAAAAAGAAAATGTAAAAACCGCCGGGCGTCAGGAGTTCGCCGAGCAGCAGCGAGAGTCCGAACAAAAGCCAGATCCACCATTCCATGTCTATACGCCCTTGATGTGATGCCGACCGTAACTGAGCTAGGCGGCTTATTCAAGAAAAATCGATCAAATCCACCGTCCGATCACAAGGATGACTCTAGCGGTAGGCGCTTGCTCGCGTCGGAGAGAAATACGTAAAACGGCTAAAAAACTTACGCGTCGTCTAACGCCGCGACCATCGCTTTGGCTAGCGCGCGGCGGTCAAACCTGCTGCGCCATCGGTAACGGAGTGAAATTATCTCGATTCCTTTCAGAAGGTCGGTAACGTCCAGCAAGTTCCTTTAACTGAACACGACTGCGCCGCACACTTGCGCGTTATTCGCGATATTTTTTAGCAGTCAAAGCTTTGACAAGTTATAATCCCCGAGATCGTGACCGATGCAAGACAGGGAGATCTTGAGCATGGCAAGCGGTAAGCGTATCGATCTATTTCCTTTCAGCACTACCACGGCGACACAGGGAATTGGCTTGTCGTTGAAACCCAGCGTTATTCTGATTCGCTGGCCGGTGGTCATCCTCTCTACTTATCTCCTTTTGTATCCGGTGGCAAATCTCGTTCCGCTGTGGATATCCTACAGCGCGGTGCTGTTTTACATCGCTTCCAACGTCGCTTTGTATATCCTGCCCGGAGACCGGTTTCCGTCCTGGTCATTTTATTATCCGCTGGTGGTCGCGGATACGATCGTTCTCACTTTGTCGCTGGTGGTTAACGGCTACTCGCAGATGGATTTCTACCTGAGCTTCTTCGTGGTTATTCTCGGAAGCTGCATCATCGAAAACGCCAAGATGCGGGCCATGGTAACGGTGGCAGCGCCGCTATTCTATTCGGTCTCGCTGTTATCTTCGCCGGAAAGTTTTGATCCCGGCATGTTTTTGCGTTTGCCGTTTTTGTTCATTGTGTCTTTGTACTACGGCTACTTTACCCAATTTATTCGGTCGGAAAGAGCGAGCAGGCAAGAGGAGGAATTAAGAAATCACGGCCGCAAGGAAGTTCTCAATATCGTCTCCCATGAATTTCGCACGCCGCTCAACGTGATCTCCGGTTACGCTCAGGCCATCAAGGAGCAGACTTGGGGGGAGGTGATGCCCGGCCAGGAAGACGCGCTAAATCGAATTCTGCTTCAGTCCGAACATCTCCTGGGCATCGTCAATGCGGTCCTGGATATCACCCGCATCGAAACTGGCGATTTGGCGCTGGAGCGCGAGGAATTGGCGCTGTCCGACTATCTCGATGAAATTCGCCGCAAATTCGTCCCGGTGCAAAAATCCGTGCCGTTACGGTGGGAGATTCCTGAAGCGCTGCCGACGGTCACCGCGGATCGCATGAAATTAACCATCATCTTGCAAAACCTGATCAACAACGCCTTGAAGTTTACCGAGAAGGGAGTGGTTTCGATCACCGCCCGGGCGGTCGCGTCCCACAAGCGCATCGAAATCGAAGTCAAAGACACCGGCATCGGCATTGCCAAGGACGCCCATGATCTGATCTTTGAAAAATTCCAACAAGCGGACCCCTCGAGCACGCGCAACTACGGTGGCATCGGTCTCGGGCTCTATATCGTAAAAGTTTTCACCAATCTGCTCGGCGGCACCATCAATCTCGAAAGTGAACCGGAGAAAGGTTCGACGTTTACGCTTTCCCTTCCCATGGCCTGACCCCACTGGCCCGGTATTATTCGCGGCTCCGGGGCTCGCCGTCACAGCTTATTGCTTATTGAATGCGCTGTTACTCATAACTCATCGCGCCGCGCGGTTGCAGCACTCGGATCTCGGTGGGTAGCGGGAGGGAACTCTTACTTACGACCAGCGTGTCGGAGCGGACAATTTGCGTCTTCATTCCGGCGGTAAACTGTTTGATCAAGTACGGGTTGTCGCGGTGGTGCATTGGAATAGCGATCTTGGGTTTCAATTGCGTTAAGACTTCTCTCGCTAAGTCCGGCGCCATGGTGCGGCCGCCGCCGATGGGTGTGAGCGCGATATCGACCTTACCGAAATACTTTATCTGTTGCTCGTTCAATTTTTGGCTCAGGTCGCCGAGGTGAGCGATGCACAATGTCCCGAGATCGAAGACGAAGGCAGAGCCGTGGATGCCCTGAACGAAATCGGCGTTTTGATGAATCGGTACGTTGTAGATCAAAGTGTCTTTGACCGTCGTACTGACGTTGTTCCAATCGGCGCCGTAATTTTTTAAGCCGCGCAGGATGAGTGGGTTGCCACGCACGATATGGACGGCGTTGTGATTGAACATTTCTTTACCGACGGTGACGACGTCGGCGGCGACGTTGGGGTTGGGATACCATCCGGGGCCCAACGGGTCGGCGACGATACGTGTGCCCTTGGCCGTCGTGATCAGAAAAAAGTTGTGGCCGAAATATTGAATCGTCGCGTCGACATCCGCCGCGTAAGCCAGCGAGGTAAAGTTGCGCGCCACATCCAGATCGCGGCAAGCGGCGTCGGCGGAACGAGCGGGTGAAAATAGCGCCGCCAAAAAAAACAGCGCAGTAAGAAGATTCTGCTTAGTCTGAGAAAAACGGCGTGCAAGGCTCATGAGCACCGATCCTCTACAGCCTAGGCTATGGGATCGAAAGTAAAAAGACAATCGGAGTCGAGTCTATAGACGGATTTTGGGTGTTCGATGCGATACAGTTCGATTGCCACTGAACCTGACCGGTTCACGGGGGACTTTTTGGGGCGCGCCGATAGTAACGAATCTCTTTGCGCCGCCATTAGAATTGCGCTAGATACGCAATTGTGACGGATGCAACCTCGATCAGCTGCCCGAAGTGCCAGACGGTGAATGCCGCCGACGCGCTGTTCTGCGACGAGTGCGGCGGGCCGTTTGAGAGCGCGTGTTCGCAATGCGGCGGAGCCAATCGGCGCGGCGCCAAGTTCTGCAAACAATGCGGCGGCGCCATTGCCAGTGTGTCCGCGCAAACGCCAGCCGCTACAGTCGCTGCCGAGTTGCCCACCAATGAGGTCAACGATCGCCTGCTCGCGTCGCGCCGCTTTATCGAAGGCGAGCGCAAGCGCGTCACCGTGCTGTTCGCCGATATCCGCGGCTCGACGAGCTTCATTGAAAAACTCGACCCCGAAGAGGTGCGCAAGTATTTTGACCCGGTGTTGCGCGTCATGATGGAAGCCGTGCACCGCTACGACGGCACCGTCAATCAATTACTCGGCGACGGCATCATGGCGCTATTCGGCGCGCCTTTGGCGCACCAGGATCACGCGGTGCGCGCTTGCTATGCCGCTTTGGCGATGCAGGAGGAGCTCCGCCGCGCCGCGGAAAAGGCCGGGGCGACGGCGTCATCGCTACGCATCGGCGTCGGCATCAACTCGGGCGAAGTCGTGGTGCGCTCGCTCACCAACGATCTCAACATCGACTACTCCGCTCTCGGTCAGACGACGCATTTGGCGGCGCGCATGGAATCGCTGGCCGGGCCGGGTGCGATCGTGATTACGGCGGAGACGCTGCGCGAAGCGGAAGGATTTGTCGAAGTGAAATCTCTCGGCGCGCAGCAGGTCAAGGGATTTACCAGTCCGACCGAAGCGTTCGAAGTCGTCTGTGCCACGGCGGCGCGTAATCGGCTTCAAGCGGCGGCCGCGCGGGGCTTATCGCTGTTCGTTGGCCGGCAGAGCGAAATGGATTTCGCCCAGCGCTTGCTCGAGCGCGCAGCGGCCGGCGAAAGTCATATATTGGCTGTCGTTGGCGAAGCCGGCATGGGCAAGTCGCGCATGCTACAACATTTTCTCGAAAGGTACGTTTCGTCGCAATGGCGCGCTCTTGAAGCGCCATCGGTATCCTATGGTAAGGCGACGCCCTATTTCCCGGTAATCGAATTGCTACGAAATTATTTCTCGCTGGCGAGCGCGGAGCGCGACGCACAAAATGCCAGTATGATCGCGGAACATGTTTTGCGCCTCGCTCCGTCTTTGCACGATGCAATTCCGCCGGTGCTCGCGCTACTCGATGTCTTGCCTACTGAGCCGGCGGAGCGGCAGCGTCTATTGGCGGCGTTGCCGCCGGAGGTTAGCGCGGCGATCGCGCGCTACGATGGTCTGGAATTGCAGGAGAAGCGACGGCGGACTTTCGCCGCAGTGACCGAGCTGTTTTTGCGCGAGAGCCAGCGACAGCCGCTGCTTTTGGTTTTCGAAGATCTGCACTGGATCGACGGCGAGACCCATGTTTTTCTCGATACTTTGGTTGAAAGTCTGCCGCGCGGTCGCATTTTTCTGCTGGTCAACTATCGGCCGGGATACAGCCACAGTTGGGCCAACAAAGACTATTACAGCCGTCTGCGTTTAAATCCGTTGGCGGCGACAGGAACTCATGAATTGCTCGATTCATTGTTAGGCGGCCACGCCGATCTGGCGTCGCTCAAGGAGATCTTGATCAAGCGAACCGACGGCAATCCTTTCTTCGTCGAAGAAAGCGTGCGATCGCTGGTCGAGGCCGGCGTGCTGACCGGGACGAAGGGAAACTATCGGCCCGCGCTGTTTATCGATAACGTGCGCATTCCCAATACCGTGCAAACGGTTTTAGCCGAGCGCATCGATCGCTTACCGGCCGATGAAAAACAACTGTTGCAAAGCGCCGCGGTGATCGGTGTAGCGGTTTCTGACCGGCTGTTGCGCGGCGTCAGCGACTTGCCGGCAACGGAATTTCGCCGGGCGTTGGCCCACCTGCAAGCGGCCGAATTTCTCTACGAGACCAGCCTATTTCCCGAGTTGGAATTCAAGTTTTCCCACGCCCTCATCAACGAAGTCGTTTATGGCGCGCTGCTCCATGAACGCAGGACCGCACTCCACGCCAAAACCATGGCGACGTTGGAGGCCTTGGCGGGAGATGACCGCGGAGATGCCCTCGAAGCCCTGGCGCGCCACGCCTTTCATGGTGAGATTTGGCAGCAAGCGTTTACCTACCAGCGCCAAGCAGGGGCGAAAGCGATGACCCATTCGGCGTTTTTAGAAGCGATGGCAAACTACGAAAACGGCTTTGTCGCGCTCAAACATTTGCCCGACGGCGCGCAAAAATTGCGAGATGAGATCGATCTCCACCTCGATGCCCGCAATGTGTTGTTTCTCCTTGGCGATCTACCGCGCGTCGGCGAGCATCTGCTGGCTGCCGAAAAATTAGCCGACGCGCTCGGCGATGAACAGCGCACCGCTCGGGTGCTGAACTTTCTCAACGGCTACTATGGCTTGGTCGGCGATCCTGAACGCGCCATCGAGATCGGCCAGCGTAGCCTCGCTCTGGCGGGAATCGGCGAAGATGCCGCGCTGGGTTCGGTAGCGTACTATTACCTGGGCGTAGCCTATAAACAGACGGGCCAGTATGGCCGGGCGATCGATATCCTAAAGCGCGGCATGACACTCGTCGATGGTAACTTTAGACATGAACGGTTCGGCACTACGGTGGTGCTCTCGGTAAACTTGCGCAGCCATCTCATCCAATCCCTGGCGATGACCGGTCAGTTTAACGAAGGTGTTTGCCACGGCGACGACGGGATTCGCATCGCGGAAGAAACCAACCACCCGGTCAGTCTGATCCATATGATGTGTAGTTTGGGCGTCCTTCATCTCATGAAAGGAGACTTGGAGCGCGCTATTGCCGTGCTTGAACATGGTCTAGAGATCTGCCACGCCGCGAATATTCCGGTTTATTTGCCCTTAGTCGCCGCGCGATTGGGCTCGGCTTACGCCAATTGCGGCCGCATCTCTGAAGCCATCCCTTACTTAGAGCAGGGAGTTGAGGATTTCGCTTCGGCGGGGCGGGCCGCCTTCTTAGCACTCAGCACCGCTTGGCTCGCTGAGGGATATCTGTTGTCCGGCCGTCTGGAAGAGGCCCGGGAGCGCGCTGAACGCGCCATCGAGCTGTCGAGGCAGCACAAAGAGCGAGGTCATGAAGCCTGGGGGCTCAAGCTGCTCGGTGACATCGCCTTGCATCACACAGCGCAAAAAACCGACGAGGCTCGACGCTGCTACCAGCGAGCTTTTGCGCTGAGCGTTGAGCTTGGCATGGGGCCGCTGCAGGCGCACTGTCACTTTGGCCTAAGTCAAGTACACGCGACGCTGGGAGCGGGGGCGCCGGCGCGTGCCGAGGTCTCGGCCGCCGTCGACCTTTATCGTTCACTGGACATGACGAATTGTCTCACTCGGGCGGCGACGGAATTAAATAACCTATCGATGTAACGATGGTTCGGGAGATGCAGAAAGGTACGCTACTAAAGTGGAGCCCTTGAGTGAAGTTCCGTCCGCCCAACAGTCCAGTGACGACCGCCATATCCAACCCGTCAATCCATTCGACGAATTTAACCACGCGGATATCGAGGCATCGATCGGCGATCGTTTCGAGCGCCAAGCGCGCAAATATCCCGGCCGGATCGCCGTCAAGACTCAAAGCCAAAGCCTTACCTACGATGAGCTGAATCGGGCATCGAATCGAGTAGCCCATGCGATTGTTGCGCGCCGCGGTAACGCTAACGAACCCGTAGCTCTGCTATTCAAGCAGGGCGCGTCGATGATCACGGCGATTGTGGGCGCGATGAAGGCTCGTAAGGCTTGTGCCCCGGTGGATTACACGCTTCCGCCAGCCAGGGCAAGTCAAATTCTGCAACATATCCAAGCATCGATCATCCTTACGGATAACGACAATCTCGCGTTAGCGCATGACTGGGGCTGTGATCCAGCGAAGCTTCTCAACATCGATAGTTTGGACGGCGATCTCGTGGATACCAATCCAGGGCTGGCTGTTTCCCCGGACGACCTCGCCTATATCAATTATACTTCCGGTTCGACTGGCGAGCCAAAAGGCGTGGCGTGGAACCATCGAAGCGAACTGTTCAGCACCATGCTCCGGATCAACGCTTTACACGTATCCATCGACGATCGGATCAGCCTGTTGCGTTCCAACAACGTCGGCGCGACTCGAGATACCTTTCTCGCGTTGCTCAGCGGCGCGACGTTGCTGCCGCTGGAACTCAAAGAAGAAGGTCTCGCGACTCTGGGAAATTGGTTGATTGCCGAAGGAATCACCATTTTCAGTTGCGTCGCCACGGTCTTCCGACACACGCTGAAAAGTCTCACCGGGAGAGAAACGTTTCCGAAAATTCGTCTGGTTCACATCGGCGGCGAACCGCTCGCAAAATCGGACGTCGAGCTGTACAAGCAATATTTTTCCGACCGCTGCCTGTTCACCAGCAGATTTGGCATGAGCGAAACCCCGACGATCAGCTACTATTTCATCAATAAACAAACCGAGACTGCCGACGACAGAGTGCCCGTGGGCTACCCGCTCGAGGGCATTGAAGTTCGCTTGCTGGATGACGATGGCAAAGCCGTAGGCGCGAACGGCACCGGTGAGATCGTCGTCAAGAGCGCGTATCTCGCTGTCGGGTATTGGCGCCAGCCGGAGCTCACTCGGGAAAAGTTTCGCGCCGATCCCGCTGGCGGCAACGCGCGCATTTATCGCACGGGAGATCTCGGCTACCTGCGTCCCGACGGCTGCCTGGTGCACATGGGACGAAAAGATTTTCAGGCCAAGATCAGGGGCCATCGAGTGGAAGTCTCGGAAGTCGAGATGGCTTTGCTTGGTGTCGAAGGCATCAAGCAAGCGGCGGTGCTCGCGCGAGACGACGACGGCGACGGCAGGCGATTGGTCGCCTACGTCGTCGCTCAAGAGAGCCGGGCGCTGACGGTTAGCGCATTGCGCGCGACCCTGAAACAGACGTTGCCCAATTACATGCAGCCGTCAGCCTTCGTAATTCTCGAGCATCTGCCGCTGACCGCGAGCGGCAAGGTCGACCGCAGAGCGCTGCCTGCGCCGGCAAGGTCACGGCATCAACTCGACGGTTCGTATGCGGCGGCAAAAAATTCCCTGGAAAAATTCCTGGCCAATCTCTGGGCGGAAGTTTTGGGCGTGACCCAAGTCGGTATCCACGATGATTTCTTCCAGCTCGGCGGCGACTCGCTGCTCGCCTCACGTGTTGTCGCCCGCGTGAATGAAAGTTTTTCTCTCAAAAGTCCGTTGAAGATCTTGTTCGAAACGCCCACGGTCGATGCCATCGCGCAATTTGTCCTAGCTCAAGAAGCGAAACCTGGGCAGGCCGAAAGGATTGCGGCGATTCACTTGGAGGTCTCCCGCATGTCGGCGGCGGAAATCGCGCAGGCGCAGGATCGGCAAAAGGGCCGTCGCCATGGCTAAATCGCGCCGGGCAAAATCCGCCGGCGTCGAGCTCGAAAAGGCGCGGCGCGCGTTGCTTGCACAGCTGCTCGAAGCTGAAGGGGTGATGGCGCCGCAGGTGACGGCGATTCCTCAACTTGGCGAGCGGGACGGCGCGCCGCTTTCTTTCGCGCAAGAGCGGTTGTGTTTCCTCGATCAGTTTCAGCCCGGCAGCGCTTATAACCTTTGCCGCGCCTATCGTTTGCGCGGCCGGCTCGATATCGAGCGCTTGTCGGGCGCGCTGCACGAGATCGTGCGCCGGCACGAAATTCTCCGCGCCGTATTTTCGCTGGATGACGGTCAACCCGTGCAGCGCGCCACTGCCGCTGAGGATTTTCGTATACGACGGGTCGATTTGCGCGCTTGGCCGGTGAAACAGCGCGCGGCGCGGTCGCAAAGAATTCTCGATGATGAGCCTCGGCGCGTTTTCAATCTAGCTACCGGGCCGCTGTTTGGGGTCACGCTGATCGGTCTGGAAAATCAGCTGCATATTTTGCTGATTAGCGCGCACCAGATTATTTTCGACGGCGCGTCGCTGGAAATCCTTTATCGCGAGCTTGAGGCGCTTTACCGGCGTGGCGCCGAGGACGAGCTTACCGAATTAACGCATCGGTACGGCGATTACGCGGAGTGGCAGCGCCAAGCGTTGGCGAATGAGAGGAGTCAAGCGCCATTAGCCTACTGGAAGGGACGGCTTAGCGGCGCGCCGCCGGCATTGGATCTCCCGGCCGACCGCAGACGGCCGGCTACGCCGAGTTCGCGCGGGGCGCGGCGGTCCATCGTAATCTCGCCAAAGCTCACCGCGGCGTTGAAAAAATTAAGCCGTAGCGCGGCAACGACACTTTTTGTGACGCTGATGGCGGCTTTTAAAATCTTGCTCTACCGCTACAGCGGGCAAGCAGACATCGTCGTCGGTTATCCGCGCGCCAACCGCGATCGGACGGAGTTCCAGGGGTTGATCGGTTGTTTCGTCGACATGCTGCCGCTGCGCAGCGATTTTGCCGGCGCGCCGCCGTTTCGTGAGTTGCTGGCGCGCGTGCGCGCAGGGTTTGCGGCCGACCAGGCACATCGCGATGTGCCGTTCGAGAGAATTGTCGACGCGCTCCATGGGCAACGCGATTTGAGCCGCAATCCGATTTTCCAAGTCATGTTTGGGTTCCAACACAACGCTGGCGATTTGCATCTCCCAGGTCTGACTTGCGCGCCGATCGAATTGGCGACCGCCAGCGCCAAGTTCGACCTGACGCTGTCTCTTGCCGAGAAGGACGGCGCGCTCAACGGCTTCTTTGAGTACAGCAGCGATCTCTTTGCCGGCGGTACGATCGATCGCATGGCCAAACATTTTCGCAACCTGTTAAAGGCGATCGTTGCCGATCCCGATAAACCGATCAACGCGCTAGCGCTTCTGAGCGCGGCGGAACGGCGCCAACTTTTGGTGGAGTGGAATGACACCCAAGCGAAATATCCGAGGCGCCGGACCGTGGTAGAACTGTTTGAAGCGCAAGCGAAGCGAACACCGAATGCGATCGCGGTCGTGTTTGGCAACCGACAGCTAAGGTACCGCGAGCTCAATTTACGCGCCAACCGCTTAGCGCATTACTTGAAAAAATTTGCAATTGGGCGAGAAGACCGCGTAGCGATCTGTCTAGACCGATCCATCGAGATGGTCATCGCTTTGTTGGCTGTGCTCAAAGCTGGAGCTGCTTATGTCCCGCTCGACCCTGAGTATCCACTCGAGCGCTTGGCATTCATTTTAGACGATGCCCAAGCGTCGATACTAATCAGCCAGAAGCGGGTCGCCGAGGATCGAGGATTGAGGATCGGGGATGGCGAGTCTCCGCGCAAGGTTATTCTGTTGGATCGCGACCGGCAAAAGATTGGCAAACAACGCGCGGTGAACTCTAAAAGTAAGATTCAGCCGCGGTATCTCGCTTATGTGATTTACACTTCGGGATCGACGGGGCAGCCAAAAGGCGTCGAGATCGAGCATGGTTCGCTGGTCAATTGCCTGCTCTCCATGCGACGTCAGTTGAATGTAAGCCAACGCGACGTCTGGCTGGCGGTGACGACGATTTCTTTCGATATCGCCGCGGCGGAGTTGTTGGTCCCGCTCATCAGCGGCGCCAAGTTGGTGATCGCCAGCCGCGATGAGGCGCGCGACGGCGAACGCTTAGCGCGGCGATTGGCGAAGCCGGCGGCGACTTTGATGCAGGCGACGCCGTCAAGTTGGCGGCTGTTGCTCGAAGCCGGTTGGCAGGGTGCGGTCAATTTGACGATGCTCTTGGGTGGCGAAGCGTTGCCGCGCCAGTTGGCCGATCGATTGATAACGCGTGGCAAGGCGCTGTGGAATTTCTACGGTCCGACGGAAACCACGATCTGGTCGATGAGCTACCGCGTTGATAGCGGAGAAGGGCCGGTGCCGATCGGCCGGCCGCTTGCCAACACGGAGATTTATTTGCTCGATGACCGTTTGCAGCCCGCGCCAATCGGCGTGCCGGGAGAAATTTTCATCGGCGGCGCCGGCGTGGCGCGCGGCTACTCGAAATTACCGGCGCTGACCGCGGAGAAATTCATTGACAATCCGTTTCACGAGCATGCCGACTCCCGTCTCTACCGCACGGGGGATATCGGCAAGTACTTGCCCAGCGGCGACATCGAGTTTCTCGGCCGGTCCGACAATCAGGTGAAGATTCGCGGCCATCGCATCGAGCTCGGCGAAATCGAAGCGGCGCTGGGTCGGAATCCGCTGGTGCGCCAGTGTGTTGTGGTCGCTCACAGCGCGAGCGCGGATTCCAAATTGCAGATTTCAAATTTCAAATCTCAGAGTCCGGTGTCGGACGCGCAGTTGGTAGCTTATGTCGTCCCAAGTGCGTTGAATCCAATAGACGCCGCTGAGTTGCAGAACTTTTTGCGACAAACGTTGCCCGAGTTCATGGTTCCTGCGCAATTCTCAGTGCTCGAAGCGCTGCCTTTGACTCCCAATGGCAAGATCGACCGCAAGGTTCTGCCGCCACCCGATGGCGGGACACCGAGCGTGGCTCGGCGGTTCGTCGCGCCGCGCAGTGAAGTCGAAGAGCTGGTTGCTCAGTTGTGGCGCGACGTGCTCGGTGTCGACGAGATTAGCGTGTACGACAATTTCTTCGATCTCGGCGGCCACTCGCTGCTCGCCACGCGCGTGGCAGCGCGGCTGTGTGCCAACTTTAATATCGAGTTGCCGCTGCGCCAACTCTTCGAGTTGCCGACGCTGGCGGCGTTGGCGCTTCACGTCGCCGACCTGCGCCGGACGCAAAATGGCTTGGCCAGCGCGCCGATCGTAGTGCTGCCGCGTCATGGCGATCTGCCGCTTTCTTCGGCCCAGCTGCGCCTCTGGTTTTTGCACCAGCTTGAACCAGAATCGGGCGCTTACAATATTCCAGCGGCCTATCGGATTCACGGTCGACTGGACGTCGCAGCGCTCGCATCGGCGCTTAACGCGATGATCGCGCGTCACGAGAGCTTGCGTACGGCGATCGTTGAAACGAAGGGTCAGCCGGCACAACGAATTTTGCCCGAAGCAGAAATGCAGTTGTCAGTGCTCGACTTTAGCGAATGCGCTACGGATCAGGCCGATGAGGAAGTTCTTCGCTTGATCGCGGCGGACGCACGTATGCCTTACGATCTCGCCCGCGCGCCACTCGTGCGCGCCAAGCTACTTCGGCTCGCCGACGATGAGCATGTCTTGCTGTTGAACTTTCATCACATCATTGTCGATGCTTCTGCGCTGGTGGATTTTTATCGCGAGCTGGCGCTCTTATACGAATCCTGCGCGAAAGGTTCAGCCATTTCCTTGCCCGCGCTACCCGTGCAGTTCGCCGACTACGCAATATGGCAGCAAGCATGGCTTGGCAGCGCCGCGGCCGAGGCCCAGTTGGCGTACTGGAAGCGCCAGCTTGGCGGCAGTTTGACGCCGCTTGATTTGTCTGCGGACTGGGCGCGGACGGCGTTGGCAAGTTATCGGGGTGCGCGAGTGGTGCAGCGTCTGCCGCGCGAATTGACCGCCGCGCTGAAAGAGCTTTCGCGTCGCCAGGGCGCGACGCTGTTTATGACGCTGCTAGCGGCGTTCGACATTCTGCTCGCGCGCTTGGCCGGGCGGGAGGACATCGTTGTCGGTTCGACCATCGCAGGACGCAATCGGCCCGAACTCGATGGCGTTGTCGGCTTCTTCATCAATGCTCTGGCTTTGCGCAGCGATCTTTCCGGAAGGCCAAGTTTTAGCGCTCTGCTCAAGCGCGTACGGGACGTTTGTCTGGAAGGCTATGCGCATCAAGAGCTGCCGTTCGATAAAGTCGTCGAAGCGCTTAATCCCGAGCGCGACTTAAGCCGCAATCCATTGTTCCAGGTCATGTTCAACATGAACGACGCCTCGGAGCGTACGCTCAAGCTCATCGATTGCCGCACGGAGAAGATTTCCCAAAGTGAGCCGGCGGCCAAGTTTGACATCGTACTCTACGCGCCGGAAATAAACGGCTCGATCGAGCTCGCGATGGTTTACAACGCCGAACTGTTCAGCGCGGAACGGGTGACGATTTATATGGAGCAGTTAAGCGCATTGCTGGATCAAATCGTCGCCGCGCCGGAGCAAACCATCGATCGTTACTCATTGCGGACGACATCGACTGAAAGAATTCTACCCGATCCGGTTCTGCCGCTCGGCGACCAATGGCAAGGCAAGGTTGCTGCGCTTGTTTCGGAGCAAGCCAAAGCGCGGCCGCATGCTCTGGCCTTACTCGACGACAGTGGCGATTGGAATTATGCAGAGATCGATGGATTGAGCGATCAGCTGGCTAATTGTCTAGACGGCCACGGCATCGATAAGGGCGACGTGGTGGCGATCCACGGCCAGCGCAATGCGTCATTGGCGATCGCCTTGCTCGGCGTGTTGAAGGCCGGGGCGGTGTTTGTCGTGCTCGATCCGGCATACCCGACGGCGCGCTTGCTCGATTACCTGCGTATTGCCAAGCCCAAGGCTTGGTTGCAATTGGCGGGTGCCGTCGAATTACCCGATGAACTTGGAACTTTTCTTGCCGCTAGCGGGCTACGCTGCCGACTGAATCTGCCGACGGCCAAGGACGAAATAGCTGACGCGCTGGCGAGCTATGAGTCAACGGCGCCGGAAATTTCCATCGGCGCCGACGATCCGGCGTATATCGCCTTCACTTCCGGCTCGACCGGACAGCCCAAGGGGGTGCTTTGCCGTCATGGGCCGATGAGCCATTTTCTGCCGTGGCAGGAGAAAGAATTCGCGCTAATCAGTTCGGATCGCTACTGCCTCCTTTCCGGTCTCGGCTACAACCATCTACAACGGGAATTATTCACTGCGCTCACTTCCGGGGCGGCGCTCTATATTCCCAGCGCGGCGCAAATGAAATCTGTCGACGAATTGATCACGTGGCTGCGCGAGCATCGAATAACGATTCTGCATTTGACACCCGCGCTGGGTCGGTTGCTGCATAGTGCCGGCGCCAAACCGTTGCCGAACTTACGCCGAATATTTTTCGGCGGCGATCTGTTGACCCGTCAAGACGTTGCCGCGATGCGCGCGCTGGCGCCCAATGCCAAGATCGTTAGCTTTTACGGCGCCACCGAGACCCAGCGCGCCGTCGGATATCTTGCGGTCGAAGACGATGGCAACGAGGCGGCAATTTCTGCCCATGCGATTTTGCCGACCGGCCGCGGTGTACCGGACGTGCAGCTGCTCTTGTTGACGCCCCAAAATCAGCCCGCGGGAGTCGGCGAGCTTGGCGAGCTCTTTGTCCGTAGTCCGCATCTGGCTATCTGTTACGTTGACGATGAATCACTGACCGCGGCGAATTTTCTGGTCAATCCGTTTACCGGCGAGTCGAAGGATCGCCTTTACCGTACCGGCGAGCTTGGCCGCTATCGCCCCGACGGCAATGTCGAATGGGTCGGCCGGCGCGATCGTCGCGTCAATATCCGCGGTTTCCGCGTCGAGCTCGCCGAAGTGGAGTCGACGTTGTTGCAGCACCCGGCGGTGCGCGAGGTCGCGGTGGCGGTGAATTCAAACTTTAAAATTCCAATTTCAAAATTATCGGAGCGGTTGGTCGCTTACGTGGTCGCCGACGATGCCGCTGGGAATTTATTCGCCGACCTGCGCGGCTTTCTCGCCGCCAAACTACCGCATTACATGGTGCCGGCCGATTTCGTTCGGCTCGCTCGTTTGCCGTTGAGTTTCAACGGCAAAGTGGACCACGCCGAACTGCCGAGAATAACTCAAACGCGGACGACGGAAACTCCATTCGATCCGCCGAGCACGCCGTTGGAGCAAAGTCTTGCCGCGATGTTTTCCGAAGTGCTCGGTGTCGAACGGATTGGCCGCCTGGATGATTTTTTTCATTGCGGCGGTCATTCATTGCTCGCCGCTCAAGTCGCGGCGCGCATCCGTGAATCGCTCGGCGCCCGCTTGGACTTGCGGGTATTTATGGAGTCACCGACCGTCGCTGCGTTGGCCGATCGAATCGACGTGGCTCGGCGCGAGCATGGCGGCGCGTGTGAGCGAGAGGAGTTCGAGCTATAGACGCCGCGGATTTTATCGCTGAACTGAATCGCCTCGACATTCGCGTCAGCGCAAACGGCGCGCGGCTGCGCGTCGATGCGCCGAAAGGCGCATTGAACGAGAAGCTGCGCCAACGGATCGCGGCGCGGAAAGATGCGCTGCTCGATTTGCTGCGGCAAAGGGGAGTGACTCCCAAGCGCGCGATGGCAACGATTCCTCGGTCGCGCCCGGACCGGCCCACGCCGCTGTCATTCGCTCAAGAGCGGTTATGGTTCGTTGAACGGTTGGCTCCGGGCAGCGCGGTTTTCAATCTGTGCCGCGCTACGCGCGTTCGCGGCACGCTGAACGTCGCAGCTCTCGATCAAAGTGTGAATGGCATTCTCCGGCGCCACGAAGCGCTGCGCAGTAAGTTTTTTATCCTCGATGGACGCGCTGCGCAGCAGACGGCCCGTTTCGAGCCGCTGGCTCTACGCGTCGTCGATCTCCGTCGGCTCCCGGCGCAACAGCGCCAACGCGAAAGCCAACATGTCGTCGATGCATTGGCGCGCCAGCCCTTCGATTTATCCAGCGGACGCTTGTTACGCGCGCAACTTGTGCGGCTGGGCAATCAAGAACATCTGCTCGTCTACTGCACCCATCATATGGTGGCCGATGCTTGGTCCATGGGTATTCTGTCCAATGAAATCTGGTCGCTCTACGAGTCCTATGCGAACGGCGCGCCGCCGTCATTGGCGAAGTTGCCGATTCAATACCGCGACTATGCGCTTTGGCAGCGCGAAGAACTGGCCAAAGCGGAGACTGAAGCGCACTTGGCCTATTGGCGAAAACAGCTCGCCGACCCGCCGACTCTGGATCTGCCGACGGATCATGCTCGACCGGCGCGCCAAAGTTTTCGCGGCGCGCGCGTGCCGATTGTCCTCGATGAGCGATTGACGAAGGCGATGAGCGATTTGAGCCGGCAAGAAAATGCCACGCTGTTCATGACGCTGTTGGCAGGTTTTCAGCTTTTACTCCATCGCTATACCGGGCAGCGCGATATTCTGGTCGGCGCGCCGGTGGCGAGTCGTGAGCGGCGCGAATTCGAACCGGTGGTCGGCTTGTTCGTCAACGCGGTGGCGTTGCGCGCCGACTTTTCCGGCGAACCGAGCTTCCTAGAATTATTACAACGCGTGCGCGAAACCTGTCTAGATGGCTTCGCCCATCAGGATGTGCCCTTCGAACGGGTCGTCGAAGCGCTCAAGCCGGCGCGGGAAAACAATCGCCAGCCGCTGTTTCAAACTATGTTCGTGCTGCAAAACACGGTGCGTCGCATGTCGACGCTTGGCGATATCGCACTACAATCCGTCGATGTCGAGACTGAAACCGCGCAGTTCGATCTGTCGCTCTATTTGCGTGAACGCGATGGTAAGCTGCTCGGCTATTTTGAGTACGCCCGCGATCTATTTGAGCCGGCGACTATCGAACGAATGGCCGGCCATTTTGTCACGCTGCTGCAAAGCGTCGCTGCTGATTCCGCGCAATCCATTGCTACGCTGCCGATGCTTGGTCTGCTTGAGCGGCGCCAATTGCTGATCGACTGGAATGATACCAGCGCCGAGTTTCCGGCCGATGGATGTATCCCTGACCTATTCGAAAGTCGTGTCGAGCAAGCGCCGGATTCCGTCGCATTGGAGTTTGCCGGCACGGAGATTACCTATCGAGAGCTGAATCGGAGGGCGAACCAGCTGGCGCATCATCTGCTCGCTTTGAATAGCGCTCCGCCAACGCTCGTCGCTATTTGCGTTGAGCGCTCCATCGAGAGCGTGGTTGGACTGTTGGGGATTCTTAAAGCCGGCGCGGCCTACGTGCCGCTGGACCCGCGTTATCCTGATGCGCGATTGAAAATGATGCTGGAGGATTCGCGGGCGGCGATTCTGATCACGAAAGAGAAATGGGTCGAGGAGCGAGGATGGATGCCTGTCCTGAGCGAAGTCGAAGGAATGGAGGATCGCGCTCTTCGATACTCTACCCTCGAGCCTCGGCTCAAAGTCGTGTGCCTCGACCGCGACTGGCCGGAGATCGAAACAGCCCGCGCGAATAATCCGGCCACCGGCGCGCGCGCGGAGGATGCGGCCTATGTGATCTATACGTCTGGCTCCACTGGGGCGCCCAAAGGTGTTGTCGCACTCCATCGCGGCGCGCTCAATCGGTTTCATTGGATGTGGAAACAGTTTCCGTTCGCGCCGGGCGAAGTCTGTTGCATGAAGACTTCGTTGAGCTTCGTCGATTCGGTGTGGGAAATATTCGGTCCCTTGCTTCAAGGTGTCCGTTTGGTGATTGCGTCCGATGAGGCGGCGAGCGAGCCCCACCGCTTGGTGGAGTTTCTCGCCGAGCATCGGATCACGCGCATCGTATTGGTGCCGTCGCTGCTGCAAGCGTTGCTCGATGGCACGCCGAACTTGCAAAATAAACTGCCCCAATTGGTTTATTGGACTAGCAGCGGCGAAGAGTTGCCCGCGGCATTAGCCGACAGATTCAAGAAGAGCCATCCGCGCGCGACTCTGTTGAATCTTTACGGTTCGTCGGAAGTCGGCGCCGACGTGACTTGCTTCGAGTATCGCCGACCCATCGGCGCTGCCGGCGTCCCCATCGGCCGGCCCATCGCGAACACGGAGATTTATTTGCTCGATGCACGCATGCAGCCGGTTCCCATCGGGCTTACCGGCGAGCTGTTCGTTGGCGGCGCCGGACTGGCGAGCGGCTATTGGCATCGGCCGGAATTGACGGCGGAGCGGTTTATTCCCAATCCGTTTGACCGCGATTCAACCGCTCGACTGTTTCGCACCGGCGATTTCGCGCGTTATTTGCCGGACGGCAATCTCGAATTTCTCGGCCGCGACGATCGGCAAATCAAGATTCGCGGCCAACGCATCGAGCTCGCTGAGATCGAAGCGGCGCTGCGGGCGCATAGGAAAATCCAAGACTGCGTTGTGGCGGCGTTGGTGGAAGAACGGGGTGGCTCTGCTGATTGCAGATTGCAAATTCCAGATGACAAATCGGACGGTTTGTTATGCGCCTACGTGGTTTCTAAACCAGCGGCTGAATTATCCGTTAGCGAATTGCGCGAGTTTCTCAGGCTAAGGCTGCCTGAAGCGATGATTCCTTCTCACTTCGTTATTCTGGATTATCTGCCGCTGTTGCCCAACGGCAAAGTGGACCGGCGCGCCCTGCCGGCGCCAAGCATGCATTCGACGAATGATATCGTTGAACCGCGCACGGCAGTCGAGGGTGTCGTCGCCGTGATCTGGCGCGAGCTGCTGCGGCTTGAACGAGTCGGCGTCGATGAGAATTTTTTTGAGCTCGGCGGTCATTCGCTTTTGGCGACCCAACTCACTGCTCGGTTGCGCGCAGCGTTCGCAGTTGACCTCTCTTTGCGCGATTTGTTCGACGCGCCGACGATTGCAGGCGTCGCTCGTAATCTCGAATCCGCTATGCGCCAAGGCAACGGTGAAGGCTTGCCAGCGATTACCGCTAGGAGCCTCGGCGGCCATTTGCCGCTATCCTCGGCGCAGGAACAGTTTCTTACGCTCGATGATCTGTTGTCGGGCGCCGAGTTTTTACATTTGCCTTACGGCTACCGTCTCACCGGCCCGCTTGACGTTGCGGCGCTCAGGAGAAGCTTGCAAACCATCGTCGATCGCCACGCCGTGCTGCGCACGCTGTTCCGAGATGTGGATGGCGCGCCGGCGCAAACGATTCGCCGCAGCCAAAAGCTCGTTTGCTCCGTGGTCGATCTGACCGCGCTCGCGCCGGGTCAGCGGCAAGCCGCATTGGCGCGCTTATCGAACCACGATGCCAGTGCGACATTCGATTTGGCGACCCGGCCGGCGTTTAGGGTGAAGCTTATTCGGTTGGCGCCATGCGAGCATGTGCTGCTGGTTACCCTGCACCATATCATCGGCGATCAATGGTCGCTCCGGCGGTTTCGCTACGAGCTGACCAAACTCTATGAAGCGTTTGCTCGCGGTTTACCATCGCCGTTAGCCGATTTGCCGATTCAATTCGCCGACTTTACCCGTTGGCAAAATCAGTTGTTAGAAACCGGTGGCTTTGATGAGCAATTCAAATATTGGCGTAACATTCTCGCCGGCGCCGCGCCGCGCCTTGAGTTTACCGGAGCGCCAAGGCGAGGCGCGCGATCTGGCTATCGCAGTGCCCGCAAATTCTTGACTTTGGATGCCGATCTCTTCGCCGGCGTGCGCGAGTTATCCCGGCGCCGCAAGCTCACGCCGTTCGTCGTGCTCCTGGCGGCGCTCGACGCTTGGCTCTGGCGCTTGACTGACAGCCGCGATATTCGCATCGCAACGCTGGTTGCAAACCGCAGCCGCCCGCACACCGAAGAGTTGATCGGCTATCTCGTCAACGCCGTCGTGCTGCGCGCGCAGATCGCGCCGCGCATGTCGTTCATCGAACTGTTGGACCAGGCCCGTGCCACGGCTCTTGGCGCCTTCGCCCATCAGGACTTGCCCATCGAATCTCTCGTGCGTGCGCTGCAAGATAAGAAGAACTCACCGAACCGATCCCTGTATCAAGTTATGATGAACTATCGCCGGTTTGCATTTCAATCTGAGTCAGTTTCTGGCCTTACAATTGCTTCTCTTGGTGGTACAGATCGCGCCGCGGCGGCGGATGTTGCATTTACCTCGGCGGATCTAAGTTTCGACTTTCGCGAAACGTCAACGGCGTTGACAGCAATTGTAAACTATAAGGTCGCTCGCTTCGATGAAAGTTTCGTTGCGCACGCCCTAAAGCAATTCTCCGGCGTGCTGGCCCAAGCCGTGGCGGTGCCCGAACGCAAACTGTCGAGCATCAAACTGACGCCCTAGAATAAACGACGTGTTGCGCGCGCAGGTGCATGTCCAAATGGTTAAGCAATTATTTTGCTACGGGATCATGCTGTTAGCGTTGGCCGGCTCGCTCCAGGGTGGGGAAAAACCGCCGGCCTCTCAATGGAGCGTCAGCGAGATGAATCCTCGGCCGAGTAACGCGGGCGGTCAGCGCTGGCAAAAAGTCTCCGACGTACGATTATTGCCGGACGATCTCGCCATGCCCAAAGCCTTCAATTGCCACGACGATAACTGCAAGTTCGATCTCCATTATTTTACCGGCAAGGGTTTCAGCCTAGCCCGAGCGAGTCGCAAAAACATTTTGTTTATCGCGGGAGGACCGGGACAGCTGGTCGATCACCTCGATCAAACCAATCGCATGCTCGGATATCTCGAAGCGAAGCATAACATCGTTTACTTCGACCTGCGCGGCGGCGGCCGCAGCGTCATCAACGGCGATAACAAATACGATCAGTTTCTGCGCGCCGAATACGTGGCGGACGACATGGAGCGCATCAGAAAAGCGTTGCTTGGCAAGAAACCGTGGGATGCGATCTACTCCCATAGTTGGGGCTCCGTCCCGGCGCAACTCTATGCTGCCAAATTTGGCCCGGCAAAAGTAAAATCGTTGGTGCTGTCGGCGCCGGTGGTACGCGACCGCGATACTCACGCGGCGCGGGGAAAGATGACGGCGGAGAATTTGGCGCGAATCTTTTCGCTCTACCGGTCCCAGGCGCCGCAGCCCTGCAACTGCCAGGACAAAAAGCTGCCGGTCAAGGTGATCACTTTTTTCGGCGAGAGCAAAGAAAATATCAGCGACGTGAAAGCGGTGGTCGGGCCGCCGGGAACCAACAACTTTTGCTTTTTGTCGCTCGATGACGCCGCCAAACTGTCGCGTCAGCTGGAAAACGCGATCAGCGCTATCGAGCAAAGTTTCGGCTCCGTCGATTTCGTCACGGATCATTACGATGCGTTGCAAAAATCTAGCGACAGCAAACAGCGGCTGCGTTTTCCCAAGGAATTTTACGTCGCGATCAAAAGACTTCAGTTTACCGGCGCGCCGGAGAAAGATTTTTCCCCCTACCTGCGCGATTTCTCCACTCAGGTGAATGCAGCGCTGGTGGTCGGCTACTATCTAATGTTGAATGACAAGGTGCCGGCCCAAGTGACCCTGCCGCAACGCCAGTGCGTTCAAGACGCGCCGTTTTTTCAAAATGCATCCTGCGCCAACAAACTCTGCGGTATCGTCTCGGACAAGAGTAACGCCGAGCAGGGAAGCGGATTGGAATCGATCCGCGCCAATCAGGTGTTCGGCTTATACGACGGCGTGGCGCGCACGTTGCTGCGGCCGGGGATGGTGCAGTTAGACACCGATGGCTGCTTCACCGGCGGAGATGTCGCCGCATTCACCAATGGCAGCGGTGACGGCAAAGATTTGCTGCGCGCCGAAGCCAAACGCATCGGCACGGATCAAACTAAGCCGGTGTGTCTGTGGACGCCGAAAAGGCACGTCCACGAAGTGAAAACCCTGATTCTCAAAGGAGCGCGCGATTCGGTGATCGCCGGCTGTCAAGCGGAAGATTTCTATCGCGACGGTCTCAAGGGTGAACGCGCGCTGTTGGAGTTCCGCGGCATGGGCCACGCGATGTTTATCCCGGCCGTCGATACTCAACTCGGCGCGGCGCTTAGAACCGTTCTGGAAAAATTTCAGGATTTACCGGCGGCAAAGTTTCTTGGCGACCCGACGGTGGCGCAAAGTATAAAGTTGCTGCAAGCGGACTTTCGGGCATCGCCAACGCGACGGGACGGTTGTCCGTAGCGCGCATGAAACCGTTTATTTCGACTCGCATTCATAAAAAGGAAGGGAGGTGAGTTATGGGTAAAGGCACAAAGTTGCCGGCCGCAGCCGTATCCAAGCTGCGCAAGGCCAATCGCAAACTGGTTAGCGCGAACAAGGATCTCAATGCCGCAGTTCAGGCGCTGATCAAGTCGTCCAAGGCGAAGAGCGCCGCGGATAAACAGAAAGCGGCCAAAAAGGCTTACGCGACGGTGGCCAAGCGTAATCCGCTGCTGCGCGCGGCCCTGAAAGAGGCGCTCAAAAATATCGGCGTGGGGTGAATGGGCCGAAGTCACCATTGCTTCCCTCGATCTTCGGCTGTAGCCGATTTCGCTTCACGTCCGACAGCCGGCACCCGGGAAAAGTCATCGTTGGGTGCAAACCAACAACTGCCGTTCGTCCCGCTCTTATGGCGGGGCGAACGGCAGTTGTATCATTACCAGCTCAGCTTTTTGTGGCGGTTGCGAGCGGGATTTGATTGACGAATGCCGCGGCGGCGATGCTCGGCGCCGATGGGTTTGCGTAGGACGCGATCAATCTACCGCCGCGGTCATGCCGAGGCGTTTGAGTTTTTTGATCAGTCCTTGGCGGCTTAGTCCGAGCCGCTGGGAAGCTTTGTGCTTGTTGCCGGCGGCTTGGCTCAGCGCTTCTTCGATCATTTTTCGCTCGAGGGTTTGCAGCGCATCGAAAAGAGTTTGCCCGGTTTGCAGCCCGGCCCCAGGCTGTGATTGATCCAGTTTGCGCGCTGCCGGCAGAGCCAGTTGCGCTTCGGTGATGACCCTGGTGCGCACCGAAGCGACCAGCCGCTTCACTTCATTTTCCAGCTGGCGCGCGTTCCCGGGCCAGTCGTGAGCCGTCAACAATGCCAACGCGCCGGGGGTAAACTCTTTGAGCGCGGTCATACTTGCCGCGCAGTGTTTTTGGAGAAAATGGTTGGCTAGCACCGCCACGTCTTCGGGAATCTCCCGCAGCGCCGGGGGTTGTATATGCACCACGCTCAAACGGTAATAAAGGTCGTCGCGAAATTGTTTTTCGCGCATGCAAGTCTCGAGGTTGCGATTGGTTGCGGCGATGATGCGCACGTCGACCGGCACCGGCGTGCGGCTGCCGACGCGATCGACGATTCGCTCCTGCAGTACCCGCAGAATCTTCGCCTGGGCTGCCGGGCTCAAGTCGCCGATCTCGTCGAGAAAAAGTGTGCCGCCGTGGGCCGCTTCAAACTTGCCAATGCGCCGCTCGACGCCGGTGGCAACGCCTTTTTCGATGCCAAACAATTCGGTTTCGACTAGGGCTTCCGGCAGCGCGGCGCAGTTGAGCGCGACGAAGGGCTGCTTGGCGCGCGGGCTGTTGTAGTGGAGCGCCTTGGCGATCAGTTCCTTGCCAGTGCCGCTTTCGCCATGAATCAGCACGTCCACCGAACTGGAGCGAATTTGATCGATGAGCCGGATGATCGATTGGGTGCGGTCGCTCATGCCGACGATATTCTGCGTCGTAAAAGCGCTGCCGTATGGCACCGCAGGCGCGCTTGCATGGGCGGCGTGCTGCGCTTTTATCGCCGCTGCAATCGGTGAGCTGGCGAAAAAATCGGTGAGATGTGCGGCCAAGGTCGCCAAAATCTCGCCATCTTCATCGCTAAAATGACCGACGAGTTTGTTGGTCGCTTCGCCGACGCCGATGATCTTGCCGTCGAGATCGTGGAGCGGCACGGCGAGCAGCGTTTGTGTCCGGTAGCCTGTCTGTGTGTCTACTTCCTTGTAGAAGAGCGGGTGTTCGTAAGCGTCGGCGACATTAATCGTTTGACCGGTCATCGCCACCGCGCCGGCGATGCCGAGCCGGGCGTCAAAGCGCATGATGCGTCCCTCTTGGGAGATCGCCGACCAGAGCTCGCAGTTGTCGCGGTCGAAAAGAAAAATACTCACGCGCTCGGCTTGCAGCAGCTCCTTGGCTTCGCGCGTAATCAGCGCTTGCAGCAAGGCAAGATCGGTTATTGTGCTCATGCGCCGGCAGATATTCAACACCGCGCGCAGCTTGTCGACATGGGGCGTGTCAGCGGTTTTCCCAGGCGCGTCTCGGTGGTTTGGAGTCTCGACTTTCACAACCTCTGAATTACCCAATCGCCGATAATGTGTCAATGAAGTTCGCAGAGAGAAATGATTTCTCTTGGCTCGTTGGGTGCGAACAAAGTGACCAGGATGTCATCGATACGATGACATCAGAAAAAATCTTCGCTTGGTTTGCGTCATAAGGATCGAAAAGACGTGCGATTCGACACTGCTATTCTTCCATTCTACCCTCGGAAGTCCGGCAAACCTTGAGGGTGCGGAAAAAATTCTCCGCGGTGGTCAAATTTTTACCAAGCTGTTCCCGAGCCATGCGCCGCGTGCGAGATCGGCGCGAGCACTTGGTACGGATCGCCATACTCCGCGGCCGCGTCAACCACTTCGGGATGATGCAGCAGAGAGCGGTCGAGCATGCCGTATTTGTCGACGACCAGGCGATCGTCGATGTAGAGTTTGCCGTTGAAGACCGAGCCGTCGATATGTCTGAAGCTCGGATGCTTGCGCGGCGTGCCGAGACCGGCCCAGGGCATCTTGCTGATCAACTCCCAGTGCATGGGATCGGCGACGCCATGTTCGGCGGACGCTTTGGGATGGTAGCCGAACATGATTTCGATCAAGCGATTCGATTCCGGCACTTCTTTGAATAGGCGCCGGCATTCTTCGCCCGCCGCGGCGCCGCCGTCGACCTCCGTGATTACGCTGTCTTTGATTTTCCAGCGCATGGGCTCGGCGAGTTTGCCAGCGATGCCCTGCACGCAAGTGAGGTAAACTTCGCCATTGGCGCTGCCGTCGCCATTGAACACACCGCAGCGTCCCCAGGGAAAGTGGCAGCGGCCGGGCGGATCTCCGGCGCGAAACTGCATGCCGTAGAGTTGCTTGCCGTCGTAGGTCGCGGTTAGATCGGTGCCGAGCTCGTCGACGATGCGCACGACCTTGCCGGCGCCGACGACTTCGCGCACCTTTTCCGCTAGTTTCCACAAAACTTTGTTGGGGAACTTGGCGTAGTCGCGCGCGAGCAGGCCGGCGTTGCCTTCGAAATAAATGTGATAGGGCTTCATGCGCGCCTCGTGGAGTTGCGTGCCGCTCTCTTCGCGCTTGCGGCCCAGCGCGCGATGAGTCGGCGTAAACGTGATAAACACCGGCCAAACCCAGATCGCCACGTCAGCTGCGTGCATCGCCTCCATCACCGCCGCCGGCACTTCGCCGTAACGTGGGATCGGCTCGGTGACGAGCGTCATCGGCTCGGCGCCAAAAAAGCGCAGGCCGGCGGTGAGCGCTTCGAGAGTGATCTTGTCGCTGCGCGTGTCGGCGAGCAGCAGCACTTGGTCGCCGCGGCGCAAATCCGCGGCTTCGATCATGTTGCGCACGCCGATCATCATATCGGCGACTTCATAGGTCGTGCTCATGGTTTATCCCCTTTTTGGAATATGAAAAATTCCTTTTCACCACGAAGATCACGAAGGACACGAAGGTTTAGGATAAAAGTATCTCCGAACTTCGTGCTCTTCGTGTCCTTCGTGGTGAAGTGTTCTTCTCTGATTTTGCCTCACGGCGTCGGCTTCCATCCGGTCGTTTTCAGCTCGCGGTAAACTTTCTTTACGATCGTGTAATCGAAATATTTGCTGTAATCGCTCGGCGCCGCCACGCCGACAAACTCGGCGCGCATGGCGACGTCCTCTTTTAGTATCTCATCCCCCACAGAACCATCCGGTGTCAACACTGGCAGGGTGGAATCGTAATCGATTTCGTTGAACTCGCGTCTGCGCTGGGTATGCTTGCCAATGATCGGGATGGTTTGCTCGCGGTAGCGCTTGGCGTATTCGCGCCCTTTGATCACGCTGCGGAGAAACTTTTCGACCAAGTTTGGCTGGCGCGCCAGCAGCCGGCTGGAAACCGCCAGACCGACGTAAGCGAAGCGAATTTCTTTCTCCGTGTCGCCGAGCATGTGGCCCTTGGGCTGCTTCAATTGGGCAAAGTCCGCGGCGCCGAGTGGCACCGCGTCCACTGAACCCGCTTGGAGCGCGGCCAAACGCTGGGCACCGAAACCGACAGGAATGTAAGCGACTGAGTTGGCATCGACGCCATATTTGCGCAAGAGTAAGCGCACCGACAGTTCTTGCGTGTCGCCGCGGCTGGTGACGCCGACGCGCTTGCCGACCAAGTCTTTTAACTGCTTGATCTCGCCATGTCCCGACCACAGCTGATAGCCGGGACGGTCGATGTTGGTATAGATGACTTTGATCTCCGCGCCGCGCAGCATGGCGCTCAGCGCGGAACCGGCAGACGTGCTGAAGTGAAGATCGCCGGCCATCAGCGCTTGAGTCGCGATGCCGCCGCCGGCGCGGATCATTTCCACGGTAAGGCCTTCGTCGCGGTGGTAACCTTTTTCGATGGCGACGAACTCGTCCATATAGCTAGCGGTGACGGCAGCGACGGAAAAACGGATTTTTTCTTCCGCCGCGCCCAGGATTTGCGCCGCGGACAGCGTGTAGACCAATGCTGCGCCAAGCATGACTGGAATTTGCATTAGAACCATATCGATTCGGGGCATCCTTGCGCTAACTCACAAAGACGCCAAGTCCGGCATCTGATTTTTTCTTTGCGTTGGTGGCGGCTAATTCTATTGAGTGCGAAAGCGCGCGATATCGCCGTGGTGCATCGGGCGCTTGGCGACGATGCCGATCTGAATGCGGTTGCCGAAGGGATCGTAGCCGTAGGCGGTGTTGGCATCCGGCTCATGCCAGGGGATGAGATCGGGATCTGGGCCCCAGTAGGTTTCTTTGCGGTTAAAGCGTTTGAGCATTTCCGGGTAAGACGATTCGTCTGAGCGCAGGTCGATATGCGGTCCCTTGAAACACTGCGTGCTGCGATCGGCGACTTTGTCGACGTCGCGCAAAATGACCAACTGATTGGATTTGGCGACTGTCATCGTCAGTTGGTTTTCGCCCGGCACTTGCGCGCCGACATTGAGTCCGAAGGTGTTGCCGTACCAATCGCGCGCTTGTTCCAGATCGGTCACTTCGATGCGCACATGGCTGATGCGCCGCAGCGGAACTGGTCCGGCTTGCGGCGCTTGTCCGGACGGCTGGTTACGAGTGCATAACTCCACCGTGTTGCCGTCGGGATCGAGGATGAAGAGCGATTCTTTGATCGGGCTCGACGCCGGATAGTCGGCGAAGCGCTCGAAACGCAGCTTGTGCTTTTCCGCTTCGGCAGTGGCGGCGGCGAGATTGTCGTCGGCAACTTCAAAACCCCAGACGACGCCATCCAAACGGCGCGTCGGGTTTGGCGAGATGCGAAAGTCCTGCAAGGCGAGACCAAAGCCGCGGTGATTGGCCACTGTCATAAAGATGATCATCGGCACTTCGCGGTTGAGGCCGCGTACGTTCAGGTTGGTGTGATGACCGATCTGTCCGCCCATGAATGACGACCAGAAGCGAAATGCCCGGCCCAGGTCGTTGGACGGTAAGACGCCGTGATCGATGCGCTCCAAAGTGATCGGATTTGAATGTGACATGAGCTGATCTCCTCAAACCCGGTGTATATCGCAGCAACGGAATCGTGACAAGTCGCGCGCACTAACTCGTGTTTGAGTGCATGCGCAAGTTATGCAAATCTTAACCTGATGAAGCTGAAAGTTTTCTTGCTGCAGATTATTACTTCGCTTGGGCTAGCCATTTGTCCGGCGCCTGGTTTAGCCCAGACGCCTAACTTGGAAAATCTCCGGGTGTCGTTTGCCAGCTTTGGTGTGATCTATTATCCGCACTTTGTCGCCAAGGAGTTGGGGTATTACCGCGACGAGGGCTTGAACGTCGAGATCATCGTCATGCCCGGAGGTCTGGCGACCCAGGCATTGGTCGCCGGCGATCTCCATTTCAGCACGTCGTCCGGGTCGTCGCTCAATGCGAGCCTGCGCGGCATCAAGCTCAAAGTCGTTTACGTCAATCTCGATCGGCCCCTCTACAAGATACTCAGCTGGCGCGACGACATCCGCAAAGTTCCCGATCTGCGCGGCAAAGGGATCGGCATCGCGTCGCGCGGCGATACCATGGAAGGCGCGGCCAATCTCATGCTGCGCAAGCACGGTATGGACCCGGTGCGCGACGTGATCTGGGTGGCGCTCGGCACCGGCGGGCGGGTGACTTCGCTGGCGGCCAAAACCGTGGACTCGGCAGTGTTGGGTTTCGCCGATTCGTTGCGCATGCAGACGCGTGGCTTTCCCGTGCACGAAGTGGTGAACATCGGTAAAGAAATCAAGATGCTTTACACAGGCCTGGCGGCCTCGGAAGAGATGATTGTCAAACGGCCCGACTTGGTGCGGCGATTTTTGCGCGCGACGGTAAAGGGCCGCGAGTTCGTTAAACGTAATAAGACCCAGGTGCTAGCATTGGGTAAAAAATATGACAAATCGCCCGATGACGTGCGCAGCGCCGACTACGATGCGACCATGGAAATGATGACCGCCGACGGCACGGAAGATCTCGAGACGCAGAGATCCGACATCGAGATCGCCAAGCGCATGCTCAACGTTCAGAAAGACGTGCCTGCAGAACAGATATTCGACTTCCGCTTCACCCGTGAAGTTTACAAGGAGTTGCGCGAAGCGGGCTGGGATAAGGTGCTGAAGGCGGGGAGTAAAGGGTGAGAGGTCAGACCTCAGAGGTCAGACGTCAGAGGCTCCCGACTATTACTCCTTACACGACTTGAGGTAGAGAGTTGACGATGGAGATAGGTTTGCTTTTACACACCCGCCAGTTGATCCGTGGGGAAGATGCGGCGAAGAGTTTTGCGCATCTCTGGGCTGAAGCTGCCGAAGCCGAGGAACTGGACTTCGATCATGTCTGGCTCGGCGACAGCGTCACGGTCCTGGACAAAGCGCGCGGCGATTGCTTGACCACATTGGCGGCCTTGGCAGCGCGCACCAGCAAGATTCGCCTCGGCATCGTGCCGATGTTGCCGGCTCTGCGCAATCCAGTGCTCCTCGCCCACGCGCTGGCGACGATCGACGTGATTTCCAATGGCCGAATCATTCTCGGCGTGAGTGTCGGTCCGGTGCGCGATTACATTCAGCGCCAGTTTGCCGCCTGCGGCGTGCCGCCGCAGGAAAAGGCGGGCAGACTGGGCGAGACGATCGAAATCATGCGCCGGCTGTGGAGCGAGCCGAAGATCGACTACGAGGGCCGTTACTTCACATTGCGCGACGTTGGAATTCTGCCGCATCCAGTGCAACAGCCGGGAATTCCCATCTGGATCGCCGCCGATAAAAACGAGACCGGCTTCAAACGCGTCGCCCGGCTCGGCGACGGTTGGGTGACGCTGGCGCCGACTTTGGAAAGATTCACCGGCGCGCGCGAACGGATTGATCGCTATGCTAGTGAATTTGACCGCGTGGGAAAACTCCAAGCGACGACGCTTTACGCAACGTTCAATATTCTAAACGACGTGGAAAAGGCCAAGGAAGAAGGCTGGCGGTGGATGGAAAACTTCTTTGGCGAACCGAGAGCTAAACTCGGCCACCATTTCACGATCTTCGGCACACCCGAAGATTGCGTGCGATTGTTGAAAGACTACGTCGACGCCGGCCTGACGACGATCATCGCGCGCGTCGCCTCCGACGACGTGCGCGGCCAAGCGCGCATGCTGCTAAACGAAATCCGCCCGGCGCTGTCAAGGTAGCTTTCATTAAGCTAAATCTCGAATTTTACTCACGCCTCCGGCAGCGTGATTGAAATTTTAAATTATCGAATCACTCGATCCGCCCGCACTAAGACGTTCGGCGGAATCGTCAAACCGATCTGTTTGGCGGTTTTTAGATTGATTACAAACTCCAATTTCAGCGGCCGTTCGACGGGAATGTCGCCTGCGTTTGTACCCTTGAGAATCTTGTCGACTAGACGCGCGGCCTGTCGGGCGATGTTTGCATCGTTGGCGCCATAGCTTGCAAGCGCGTCCAGCGTGGCTGCGGTATGTGAATGAAACATGGTGGCAACTTTCTTGGTGTTGGCGGCGCGAATTATTTCCGCAAAGTGGCTGGAGGGAAATCCGCCCGGAATACCGAGTATCACTTCGGACCGATTCAACGAATTCAAGGCGCGTGTCAATTCTTCTCGATTGCGAACGGCTTGTTCGCGTAGCCGCACTGACAAACTCGGTGCGGCGGAGCGGGCCACCGCGACTCCTTGCATTGGCGAGGCGTCGCGCGGATCGTAAATAATAACCACTCGTTGCCTGCGTGGGACCGTTTCTTTCAACAGCTCGAGACGTTTGCCGGAAAGCTCGGGAAACTCGAAAGTCATGGCGGTCATGTTGCCGCCGGGATGAGCCAGGCTGGATACGACACCGGCGGCAACCGGATCTCCCGGGGTCAAAAAGACAATTTGAATTTCACTCGAGACCTGGCGCGCCAGTTTCGCCAGCTCCGAGCCGATGACGAAAAGCATTTTCACTTGACGCCGCAGGAGCCCTTCAACGGCGCTGCGCGCGCCCGGCTGATCGCCTCTGGTTACGCGAGCCTCCAAGATTTCCATGGAAGTAGCCGAATAACCGTGGTCTTTCAGTCCCTGTTTCAGGCCGCCGACCAATTCAGAAAATCGCGGCTCCTCGTCAGGCCCCAATATGCCGATGCGTATCGGTTGAGCTTGCGCAAAGGCAAAACCAGTCATGGTTAAAACGAGAGTCAGAGCGAAGAAGGCACTCTTTGAACTGAGAGTGTCGCGCACATAATCACTGACTCGCATGGGATATCATCCTATGGTGTACACCCACTTTAGGCATGCAGATGCCAAGTTTGTTTTATCGGATTACTCGATCTGCTCTTACCAGCACGTTCGGCGGAACGGTCAAGCCGATCTGTTTGGCGGCTTTTAAATTGACGATGAAATCGAACTTCATCGGTTGCTCGATCGGCAGGTCGGCGGGCTTGGTCCCCTTTAGAATCTTGTCTACGTAGGTCGCCGCGCGCCGGAAAAGATCAAGATTATTCACCCCATAGGAGATGAGGCCGCCGGCGTTGACGTAATCCGCCAGCGGATACATCGCCGGCAGGCGATTCTTTGCCGCGAGTTCCACGATCTGTTTGCGGTTCGCAAACAAAGTCGGTTGACCGGGGTACACGAGCAATGCCTCGGCGCGCGCTTTGGTTATAGTCTTAAAGATACTGTCCAAGTCGGCGGAACCTCGCACCTCGAACAATTGACTACGAAGTCGGAGGGACTGAGCTGCCAACTCCGTCTCTTTTAGATCGATAGCGTTTCCTGGGACATTTGGACTCATGAGTAGAGCCACCCGGTAAAGCTTGGGAACAGTTTCTTTAAGAAGTTCCAGCCGTTTGCCATTGAGTTCCGGGGAATAAGCGCTCAGCCCCGTTATGTTTCCGCCTGGTCGAGCCAGGCTAGCGGCAAATCCGATTCCAACTGGATCGGAGCCGATCGGCATGACGATCGGAATTGTCTGCGTCGCTTGCCGGACAATCTCGATGGCAGAATTAGGAATCGCGACGATGACATTGACTTTCAGACGGACCAATTCGGCGGCGAGGATTGGCAGCTGATCCGCCTTTCCCTCAGCGTAGCGGATTTCCAAGAGGACATTTTGTCCCTCCACGTAGCCACGCTCGCGCAACCCTTGCTTGAACCCCTCAAGAAGGTGCGCGAACGCGGCAGGGGTAGCCCGTTGTAATAATTCCTATGCGCGGGACTTTCGTCGATTGCTGCGCCTGACGACGACAGCTACAAGAATCCCTGCGATGATTAGAATTAGCCTCACGATATTTTTCATCGTTCTTTCCCGCTAAAGTATTGAGTGACGAGTTCTGAGTGCGGAGTATCGATTCCCCGCGGATTGCTGCGTTAAGCGAACTTCCTTTCCGAAGTCCGTCATTCCCGCATGCTTTAAGCGGGAATCCAGGCGAGTCCGAATGGACTCCCCTCGTTACTTAGTACTCAGCACCGTTATCTTATCACTTTGTCCGCCCGCACCAGCACGTTTGGAGGAACCGTCAGGCCGATCGCTTTCGCCGCATTAAGATTGATGACCAGCTCAAACTTCGTCGGACGCTCCACCGGAATGTCCGTCGGTTTGGTGCCCTTGAGAATCTTGTCGACGTGGACCGCAACGCGCCGTAACATCTGGGCGACGTTTGGACCGTAGGACATTAAAGCGCCATCGGGAGCCCAGGAGCCCCAGTCGCCGATCAGTGGTATGCGACTCTTTGCCGCGTTATCTAAAATGCGTTGCCGTTGAAAATTAATCAGTCTTGACGAGACCACGATGAGAGCTTGGGATTTCGCTTTCGTGGCGGCATGAAATTGGCTGTCGAAATCCTCGCCTCGCCGGACTTGCAGCGATTGCAATCGTACTTTCATGGCCTGAGCCGCGCTTTGAATTTCACGATACTCGGGATCCGCGTGATCGGGATTCCACAGCACCGCCACGCGAGAAATTCGCGGCGCGATTTCTTTTAATAGCGCCAATCGTTTACCCGCCAATTCATCGAGAATAAGTGTGACACCGGTAATGTTGCCGCCAGGATGGGCCAGACTGCCGACAATTCCGGTTCGCACCGGGTCGTTGCTCACTAACATGACGATAGGAATCGTCTTAGTTGCCTTCTGTGCTGCGGGCACAACGTCGCCGCCGAGGGCAAAAATCACATCGGGACTAAGCCGCACCAGATCAGCGGCGACTTCCGTAAGCCGCTCGGGTTTGCCGCCAGCGAAACGATACTCCACCGAAAGGTTTTGCCCCTCGGTGTAGCCGAGGTCGCGCATGATTTGGCGAAAAGTCGCGACGCTCGGGTCGGTCTTCCGGTGTGCTATAAAGAATAATGCCTAAGCGTGGCATTTTGTTGGCTGTTGCGCGTGGCAGGGAAACGGTTACTAGAAACAAACCCGCCAGTAGCCAAATGGCATAATTTATCATTCACATCATGTCTCCATTTATTTTGTTTTTTTCACTCTCATTCTTACCCGTTTTATCTAATCACTTTATCCGCCCGCACCAACACATTCGGCGGAACCGTCACGCCGATCTGCTTGGCGGCTTTTAAGTTGACGATGAACTCGAACTTCATCGGCTGCTCGATCGGCAGATCGGCTGGGTCTTGGTCCCTTTGAGAATTTTGTCCACGTACGTCGCGGCGCGACGGTACAGGTCTGCGATCGACGGGCCGTAGGACATCAGGCCGCCTTCCTCGACAAATTGTTCGGTCGGATAGATTCCCGGCAGGCGATGTTTGAGTGCGAGCTCGACAATTCGCTTCGAGTTGAGTGTCACGAGCGGCGACAAAATTATGATAATCGCTTGGTCGCGGGCCTTGGTCATCGCTTGGAACGCTCGGTCGATGTCATCGGCTGACTTTATTTCCAGCGGATGCAAATGTAAGGACAAAATTTTGGCGGCCTCGGCGGTCTCTTTAAATTGGTTTCCTGCTTCGCGATCGCGTGGACTCCATAGCACCGCGATGCGAGTGTTTTTTGGGAAGGATTCTTTAAGCAGCTCTAGCCGTTTAACGCTCAAGTCGGTTGGCATCACGCTCAAGCCCGTGACGTTTCCGCCGGGCTTCGCCAAGCTGTCAGCGAGCCCGGGCGCGAGCGGATTGCCGGTGGTCATGACGATGGGCAGCGTTTGGGTAACCCGTCGAGCCGCCAGAGCGCTGCTCGACGCGGTCGTGACGATGACATCGACCTTCTCGCGCACGAGCTCGGCGGCGAGATCGGCAAGCCGTTCTCCTTTGCCTTCAGCGTAACGGTATATGAGGATAATGTTTTTACCCTCCGTGTAACCGCGCTCGCGTAAACCCTGCTTGAATGATTCGAGATGCGGTTGATCTTTGCCGCCGATAAAAAGAATGCCGACGCGAGAGAATTCTTTCCGATGCTCCTGCCTGCCTCGGCCCATTGAGTGCTACGAGTAAAACACTGAGAGCCAAAGCAAAAATTTGTCTTGTCATCTTAATTCTCTCGCGACTTTTGTGTCGTTCTTCACTGAATTACCTTGTCCGCGCGGAACAGCACGGACTGAGGAATCGTTAAGTTGAATGCTTTTGCTGCTTTTAGATTGATGACGAAGTCGAATCTCATCGGCTGCTCGACCGGCAGATCGGCGGGCTTGGCGCCCTTCAAAATCTTGTCGACAAAAACCGCGGCGCGCCGGTACAGCTCTGAAATCTTGGGGCCATAGGCAATGAGGCAACCTGCGTCGATCCACGCGGTGTTGGCGCACATGGTAGGGAGCCGATTCTTCGTCGCAAGCTCGATGAGTTGCTTTCGGTGGAACTGGGTGAAGCTACTTGACAGGAAAATCAGCGCATCGGCGCGCTTCTTTCTCATCTCGGCGAAGGCGCCGGGAAAATGGCTTGGATCATCGGTTGGGAAGGGTTGCACCTGGATCGCTAACTTCCGGGCCGCAGTCTCAATCTCCTGAAGTTCTTCTTCATCGCCGCCCATGGAGCCATGGGAAAGTACCGCGACGCGAGACAGCTTAGGAAGACTCTCTTTCAGGAGTTGGAGCCGCTTTGCGCTAAAGTCCGCGTCGACTCTAGTCATGCCCGTGACGTTTCCACCCGGATGGGCGAGACTGGCGACAACTCCTGCGTTTACTAAGTTATCCGCATTGGCCGCGACGATCGGGATCGTGCTCGTCGCTTTCTTAGCGGCGATGACCGCGGGCATGCCGGAGGTTACAATGACACTCACGCCAAGGCCGATCAGTTCGGCGATGAGTTCTGGCATGCGCTCCATCTTCCCGTCCGCGCCTCGGTATTCGATGATAATGTTCTTTCCTTCGATATAGCCGAGTTCACGTAACCCTTGGCGGAAGGCTCCTATGCCAGTGTCCGAAGAAGAAGTTGAGGAGGGTGTGGCTCCGCCTGTAAGTAGCTGATGCGAGAAATTTTCATTGGCTGCTGAGCCTGGCTCAGTGACGTAGTTGCTAGAAAGAGAGTTGCAATTGGCACAACAAATATTTTCTTACTCATAGTTTGTCTCTTTGCCTCGTGTCCGATCCGTCCTGTCTCATGTCTTCACGGGTCCTGATTGGTTGCATTGCCGGTTCCCGAGACGTTAACCGATGCGCGGGATTTTCGTAGAGTGCTGCGCCTCGGTGAGATCAAGCGCAGACGGAGATCGTCGTCGCAATGCACAAGACGACGATGGACCGGCGAATCATTTGAGAGCGGGGTAAGCTGACCGCGATTGCCACCGGATATCCTTACGAAATTCACCGGCCTGTTTTCAACTGGCCGTAAATTTTCTTGACGATGCTGTAGTCGTACATGCCGAGCGGATTTGCCGGCACGGCGACCTTGGTGAGTTCGGCGCGAATGTTAACTTCTTCGCGCAGGATATCGTCGGGCAGCCAGCCTTCGTCGGTCATACTGCCTTTGGTGACTTCATAGTCAGCTCGCAGTCCTTCGATCGGTGACGGATCGTGCTTGCCGATGATCGCGATGGTTTCGTCGCGATTGCGCCGGGCGAATTCGCGGCCTTTTACAATCGCCCGGAGAAAGCGCTCAACCAGCGCGGGATTTTCTGCCAGAAGTCTATTTGATACTGCGACGCCATTCCAAACGAGTTGGATCTCTTTGCCGAGATCGGCCAAAACTTTTTGCTTCTGCAACCCCAGCTTCACCAACTCGCGCGGCGCGAGCGGCGTCGCGTCGACTGCGCCGGACATCAGCGCGGGCAGTCGCACTTCGTTCCTACCGACGGTGATGAATAGTATAGAGGACGGATTGATGCCGTATTTTTTCAAATAAAGTATCGTCGATAGGTGGCCGGTGTCGCCGAAACTATTGATGACGACTTTCTTGCCGATCAAATCCTTCGCCGTGGCGATGTTTGGATTGGTCGCGACCAGATAATAACTGGGCCGGGATAAGTTCGTGTAAACGATTTTCACCGGCCCGCCGCGCACCGCGGCACTCAGCGATGAACCGGCGGAGCTGCTAAAGTGCAACTGGCCAGAAAGCAGGGCAGGGGTGGCAACGCCGCCGCCCATGCGCAGTACTTCGACATTGAGGCCTTCGTCGCGGAAATAACCTTTCTCCATCGCGGTGACATGATCCATGTAGGCCGCGCTCAGCACGGCGTAGGATACTTTGATATTCTCTAGTGGCGTTGCGGTGCGTGCATTCGGAGTGGAGAGTAATACTACTGCGGCAGCAAGTGTGGTCAAAAACAGTTTGCCCATGTTTGGTCGTTTGCCTTTTAGTAGGTTCGAAAATCCGAAATCCGAAGCTCGAAGAAGCCGCGCGGACCGAAACAATATCAAAATCCAAAACGCAAGCTCAAAAAACACTAAATTCCATTTTTGACATTTCTAGGTTTTGAATTTGTTTCGAGTTTCGAAATTCGTGCTTCGAATTTGTTTTCGGCCCTGCGAGCACCTAACCACTTACCTGATTTACGTTACCGTCTGCCCGGCCCGCTTGACGCGCTCGGTGTATTCATCGGCGAGGCGGACCGATTTTCTGGTGTAAAGAATGATGCGGATCGTCGCCATATCGCCGATGTTGCGGTGCGAGGTGCCGGGTGGGATCAGGAGGAAATCCGCGGTGTCCAACATGTAGTCACCCTGACTCGTGCGCGTGGCGCGCTGGCCGGAGAGCTGAAAGGCGATCTCGTCCTGGCCGAAGCCGCGATGGTAAATCTTCTGCGCGTCGGAGCGATGCGTAGTCTCGATCATAATGTCGGCGTTTTCCACCAGCTCGAAATGTTTGCCGCCGGACGCCGTGCCTTCGTCGACCTTGTCGAGAACGGTTTTCGGTTTTAGCAAAGTGCACTGCTTGTTCGAAATCACGCTCTCTTTGACCGGATAGGTGTGACCGATCTGCATCGGTGCGCGCGTGTAGACGATCAGCCGTGTTGTCGGACCGTCGCCGCTGTTCTCGTGACTTACGTTCGGCGGCACCACCAACAGATCGCCTTCCTCCAAGGCAAAATCGCCCTCGGAAGTTCTAGTCACGCGCTGATTTTGAACTTGTAGCTGGGTTTCCGAGAAACCCGCCGGACGATGGCCGTCAGTGCCCTTGGCGCCGCGGCAATATTGCAGCTCGATGCGGACGTCGTCATTCATGAAGATGGGTAACTGCTTAGTGTCGGTATCGCCGGGAAGGTCCCGTTGCAGCAATTTTAGCGGCGCGATCAGCTGGCAGGCCCGCTCGTGTTTTTCCTTGCAGCCTATGATGTCATCATCCTCGTCGACTTCCTTCCACACTCGCTCGGTCTTAGGGCCGACGTTGCCGATAAACGATAGCGTGTTCACTTCTTTGTACTTTGTTCCCATGGCTTGCCTCCTGCGGAAATCTATCAAGCTCAAGATAGCGTCAAACAAAATCGAACCGGCATTTTCAAACCTACTGGCTCAGATTCTTAGCGAACCTTGGATATTCTCACAAGGGCCAGTAGTTGGCGGATTTTCTATTTGTTATTCCAGACTGGCTTTGTTAGCCTGCCGCGGCGTTTCAACCCACATGCTCGCCAAAGTTAATAGCGCGGCCCTCTACGGTATCGACGCATTGCGCGTCGAGGTCGAGATCGATCTTGCCTCCGGCTTACCGCAACTCGCTACGGTCGGTTTGGCGGAAGGCGCGGTCAAAGAAAGCAAAGATCGCATCCGCGCCGCGGTGAAAAATTGCGGCTATACTTTCCCCGCCAAGCGTATCACCATCAATCTCGCTCCTGCCGACATAAAAAAGGAAGGCTCAGCCTACGATCTGCCGATGGCCATCGGCATTCTCGCCGCCGAAGGGATCGTCGAGAAGGAGTTGCTCGATCATTATTTGCTGATCGGTGAGCTTTCTCTCGACGGCACGGTCAAACCGGTGCGCGGCGCGCTGGCGATCGCCATGGTGGCGCAAAAGGAAAATGTGCGCGGGGTGATTTTACCGGAGCAGAACGCCGCCGAAGCGGCGGTGGTGAGCGATGTAGAAATTCTCGGCGTGCGCGATTTGCCCCAGGTGGTGGAGTTTTTAAATCGCGCGCAAGCGCTGCCGGTCACCACCGCCAATCTCGACGACCTGTTCAATCAAAACTCGCAGTACAGCGCCGACTTCAACGATGTGAAAGGCCAGCAGCACGTGAAACGCGCCCTCGAAGTCGCCGCCGCCGGCGGTCACAATGTGATTCTCGTCGGCCCGCCCGGTTCCGGCAAGACCATGCTGGCCAAACGGCTGCCGACGATCCTTCCCGATCTGACGCTGGCCGAGGCATTGGAAACAACCAAGATCCATAGCGTCATGGGCACGCTCAACGGCCAGGCGATCATCGCGACGCGGCCGTTTCGCTCGCCGCACCATACGATTTCAGACGCGGGCCTGGTCGGCGGCGGCACGGTGCCCAAGCCGGGGGAAGTTTCGCTGGCGCACCACGGCGTCTTGTTTCTCGACGAGCTGCCCGAGTTTCGCCGCAACGTTTTAGAAGTCATGCGCCAGCCCTTGGAGGACGGCAGCATCACGGTGTCGCGCGCCATGGGCTCGATCAATTATCCGGCGCGTTTTATGCTGGTCGCCGCCATGAATCCCTGTCCGTGCGGCTTCCTGACCGATCCGCAGAAGGAATGCACCTGCACGCCGCTGCAGATTCAGCGCTATCGCTCCAAAGTGTCCGGGCCGCTGCTCGACCGCATCGACATTCAGATCGAAGTGCCGGGATTGCGCTATCAAGAGCTGGCCAGCAAAGACGCCGGAGAAAATTCCGACGTGATTCGCAAACGGGTGAACGTCGCGCGCACGGTTCAGCAGCAACGCTTCCAAAAAACCAAGATCCACGCCAACGCGCAGATGGGCGCGAAGGAGATCAAGCGTTACTGCGCAGTGAAAGAAGACGCCGAGAGGTTGTTGGAGACGGCGATCAACAAGCTCGGTTTGAGCGCGCGAGCGTACAGCCGCGTATTAAAAGTCGGCCGCACCATCGCCGATCTCGCCGGCGCCGAGAATATCGAAGTTTCACATATCGCCGAGGCGATTCAGTATCGCAGTCTGGATCGGCGGATGTGATCGTGAATCACCCCGTTGGAGACCTAAATCACTGGCGCGTTCGATCACAACAACGTTCAATTCAGGCTTCGGACAGCATCTTATTCAGATCAATAAACGCGTTATACGCTAAAAGTGGACTTGACCCTGCTGCCCGTTTCAATCGGGTGTTTGGAGTTTACTAATAGCTGCGGAAATATAGGACTTTGCCGAGATCGCGGTCGGTCTTTGTAGGGTTTGCATTCTTTCCACGAGCATAATCCTCGCAGAGAGATCAACACCGTCAACACCAATTCGTACTAACGTGCGATTGCGAATCTCATTATGAATAGTAAATCGCGGCAAAATTCCGATTCCGATTCCCGCACAGACGGCTTGTTTAATACCCTCATAATTTCCAATTCTCATTGCGATCGGCACTTTTGGAAGGCGCCTTTCTTCAAGAATGCTCTCCATCATTCCGGTGTACTGGTCTCCTTTGAGGCCGACAATAAAGGGAATCGATTTCAAATCGCTCGGAGTGAGCGGAATCTTTTTTACAAGTGTGTTTTCGGGTGAGCTTACAAACCATAAAGGCTCTTTTTTCAACGTCGTAACTTTTAGGTCAACCGGCATTCGGTCGGAAAGAATAAAAGCAAAATCTACCGCTAATGCTCGCACGGACGCCAGAACGGTGGCCTGCGGCAGTGACACTATCGTAATAGAAAGCTTAGGATATTTTTTCGCTAGTTCGCCAGCGATTGGTGGAAGAAGATAGGCGCCGACCGACGTGGTTGCACCAATCTTGACCTCTCCGGAAACCCCCCGTGCCAGCTCTCTCATTGTACGTTCGAGGTCTGCCGTTTGGTTTACGATTTGAGTACTAAACTGCAAGAACAGTTGGCCCGCCTCTGTAAGTTTGATAGGCCGCGTCGATCTATCGATCAGTTGCAAGCCAAACTGGCTTTCCAGTCCCGCGATTTGAAGGCTGACAGCCGATTGCGATTTCCTGAGACTTTTTCCTGAGGCTGTGAAGCTTCCTTCTTGCGCGAGCTGAATAAAAGTACACAAGCGATCTAAGTCAATATTCATGAGAATTTCTGATGAAAGTATTGGAATTATTTATTTGACATATACTATTCCAATTTGTTAATCGACTCAAAAGGGTTGATCTAGGGATGCAGACTCTTTCACTACCGGTCTCAATCCGGTCATTTTTTTGGCGCCACAAGCGGGAAACAGTCAATCTCTGTCGTTCGATAAATATGGATCGCCGCCGGTTCCGGTGAACCGACTAATTTGGATATCGGCACAGATCACTTTATTTAATCTCGAAGACTTTGTTGTAACCGAGAGACTCCGGTCAAAAGTTGGTGAATATTGCGTCTCGCAGATTATTCGTTTTTGCCTTAACTTCTAGTGAGGAGAAACGTGCTTTTTGGATCTCGCGCAAGAATCGGCTTTATCTCGCCCTCGGTCATTGAACTCAGGGGATACGATTTCTATCGCATTGTTCCCAAGGGCGTGGGAATGATCGCGGTGACCTGCATGGTCGAGGACTGGAAGGACGCAGCCTATAAAGAAGCATTAGCTAAGGTTGAAGCTTGCGCCATCGAGCTCAGCCGACGATTTTGTGATTTTGTAGTTCATGCGGGAGCGCCGCTGGTCCTATCCCAGGAAAAGGGCTACGAGTCTCGCCTAGTAGAATCGCTTCAAAAAATCACAGGTGTTCCGTGTACAACCGCCATCGTTGCAGCCATGGAAGCGTTTAGAGATCTTGGCGCTTCAAGGCTCGCCGTGGTCGATCCTTATCCGCCGGACCTTAACGCAAAACTGACGGAGTATCTTGATCAGTGGGGCTTCAGCGTGATGTCTGTTGTGAGTCTTGGAACGGCGTTTACAAGATCAAGTATTGCTTCTGTAGCCGACATCTATCAGGCCGCCAGGAAGGCCGCAAAAGAGGCGCAAAATGCTGACGCGATCTTTATTCCGTGTACTAATTTTCCCGTCGTTGACGTCATTACCGATATCGAGACCGATACGGGACTTCCCGTCATAGCGAATATTACATCACAGCTGTATTCCGCATTTAAAGCCATCGGTATGAGGGAGAAAATAGACGGCTACGGAAAACTGCTACGTCTTTTATAAATTGTTAATCATGGAAAGCATCATCATGACACCATCCAGAACGTTCATTAAAATGCGCAGTCGAGCCTTCGTTTGCGCCGCAATCTCCGTGTTGTTTCTGCTTGGGATGCTTCCAGCTGACGTGTTTTCGCAAGCTGATTTTTACCGCGGTAAGACTATCACGATCATTCAAGATAGTTCCGCCGGAGGAGTTGGCAACTTGCGGACCAATGCGGTGATCGCAAGTCTAAAAAAACACGTACCGGGAAATCCCAATATTGTTATACAGTTCATGGAAGGCGCCGGCGGAAGAAAAGCCGCCAACTTCCTTTTCAATAATGCGCGTCCAGATGGATTAACCATTGGCAGAGTAGGTAGCGGTTTTGTATCCAGTCCCATTCTCGGATCGCCCGGCGTTTTGTATGATGTGAATAAATTCGTTTATCTCGGCTCCGGCCATAGTGAAGGATCTACTTTATTTTTTACCAGGAAGGAGGTCGGCCTCGATAGCCTGGATAAACTAAAAAAGAGCACGAATTTACGTATAGGCGGCCAATCTATCGGTCACTCAAATTACGTCGCGGCCCGACTCTTTGCCTGGCTTCTCGATATCAAAGACCCCAAATTCGTCGTTGGTTACTCGGGAGCGGAAATCGATGTGGCGATTGCGCAAGGTGAACTCGACGCGCGGGCTAATAGCGTTGACGCAGTGATTCAGCGAACACCGCAATTCATCACCGATGGACTGGTGCACGTTCACGGCGTCATTGAGGTTCCGTTCGGATTTCGACCAAATCATCCTGCCTTGGCTCGCCTGCCGGCTTTACATGATTTCGCGACAAGTGAACGAGAAAAAAGAGTGGTGCAGATGTACGTCAGCTTTATGCAATTTCTGCAAGCGTTCGTTCTACCACCTAATACTCCTCCGGAACGAGTCAAAACTTTGAAAGATGCATTTGCAAAAGTCTGGAAAGACAAAGAATTCCACGAAAATTGGCGAACTATGACTAAAGGAGAGCCCTCTCCACTTATGCCCGAGGAGCTCGAAAGCATGGTCAGAGCTATTCCTAGAGAACCGCAAGACGTGAAGCTCTACAACTTGATCTCTGGAGAGGGGCCATTGCCAAAGCGATAACGGAGGGTTTCGTTTCGAGCGCGAAAGTGGAAGCGAATACAAGGTTAAGGGATTAATGAACCAGAATGGTTGAAGACTCGAAGGCTCATCGACCGGTCATCACGGGACGTCACGGCATGGCGTCAACTGGGCACTCCGTTGCGACTTGCGAAGCTCTGTATTTTCTAAAAAAAGGCGGCAATGCAATGGATGCCGCCCTCGCTGCAGCCGGGGTCTTATCAGTGATAAAATCTTATCACTGCGGTCTCGGCGGCGATGTCTTCGCTCTGTACTATTCAGCGGAGGATAAAAAAGTTTATTGTCTTAATGGGTCGGGAAAATCTCCGAGTCTGCTCAAGCGTGAGTTCTACCAAGATGAAATCCCTACACGAGGTCCACTTGCGGCCAACGTGCCGGGTGCAGTCGACGCGTGGATACAACTCGCGAACAGATTCGCCACCCGACCTCTTAAAGAACTGTGGGAGCCAGCCATTGACTACGCAGCAAATGGATTCCCGGTCTTTCCTCATCTCGCGCGCGTGATCAAAAGTTTTGGCGAGCGAGGGCATACGGATCCGGCGTGGGCGAAAATATTTTTCCCTCAAGGCAAGCCAGTGCAAGTCAATGAGTTGTTAGTTCAAAACGACCTTGCTGGCACCATGAGCGAGGTTAGCTGCGGTGGCAGAGATGCATTTTATGCCGGTCGTGTGGCCGAATCCATTTGTCGAACATTTGAAGAAAAGGGCGGATGTTTTAGTCTCGAAGATTTTCGCGAACACCAGTCGGTCTGGGAAACTCCGATTCACGGCGTTTACAGGGGCTATGATGTTTATGTCCCCCCGCCAAATTCTTACGGCTTGCTCCTTCTGCTTCAGTTGGCGCTTCTGGAAAGACACGATCCCGCGACTCTGACGCAAAACAGTGGAGAAATAGTCGAGCTCCAGCTGAAAGCTCAAATGCAGGCATTAGAAAATGGATGTTTGTGGATCGCAGATTCGGAGTCGTTCGATCGAAAGGCGCTCGATACCTTTCTCCTCAATTATCCAGAGATGAAAGCGTTCCCGTCATGCAGCACGCAAATTTCCGCTCGTTCGGGCGAAGACACAACCTATATCACAACCGCAGACGCTCAAGGGAACTGGGTGTCGATGATTCAAAGCGTGCACGAAAGTTTCGGTTGCGGCATTGTCGCTGACGGCACCGGCGTTATCCTTAATAATCGGACACAGGGATTCAATCTCGAGCCGGGTCATCCAAACGAAATGGCGCCGCACAAGCGGCCCGCGCATACTCTAAGCCCCGCTCTGGTATTCAAGGATAATGCGCCCTGGTTAGCACTCGGAACTCCCGGGGGAATGGGACAGACTCAATTTTTGGCGCAGATCCTGTCCAATCTGATTGACTTTGGCATGGACATCCAACAAGCCATTGAGGCGCCCCGCTGGCAGCGCAAAGGTGCGAGTACGGTAGAAATCGAAACTCGCTTTCCGAGTGAAACACAGCTCCACCTCCAAAATGCCGGCTTCAAGGTTAAAGTTACCGAGTCTTGGGATTTTCGCATGGGCGGCGCTGAAGGAATATTGATGGATCGAAATACCGGTGTTTTCCAGGCGGGCGCCGACCCGCGCCGGGATGGATACGCCATAGGCTATTAGTCGTCGATGCGATGTTTTCTCTTGTTGGCAAAGACGTGATCACGATGCACTACAGCGGTTTTGCATCGCCAATCGGAGAAAGAAAACGAGGTACATATGTTCGGCTTTAGAGGCAGAATTGGCTATATTTCGCCGTCCATCATTGAACTCAACGCCTACGATTTTTATCGCATAGCACCTCAGGGTGTTGGTTTGATCGCAGTGACTTGTATGGTGGGGGGATGGAAAGAAGAGGCCTATCGAGAAGCGCTCGATAGAGTGGAAGCCTGTTCTCGAGAGCTGGGAAGAAGATTCTGCGACTATATAATTCACGGTGGCGCACCCTTGGTATTGGCGCAGGGCAAAGGATTCGAGACCAGCCTGATCGAAAAAATGCAGAAGATCACCGGCGTTCCCTGCACCACCAGCATCGTGGCGGCGATGGACGCATTCAGAGAACTGTCGGTCACGCGGTTGGCTGCCGTGGTTCCCTACCCTCCAGAGCTCAATCAGAAAATGATCAACTATCTCAAAGAGTGGGGGTTCGAAGTGGCTTCATTGGTAAGTCTTGGAACCACCTTCACAGAATCGAGTGTCGCATCGGTCGGAGATATTTATCGGGCGGCCAAGCAAGCCGTCAAAGAAGCCGGAAAAGCCGAAGGAATTTTTATACCCTGTGCCAATTTTCCCGTCGTGGATGTCATCGAAACGATCGAGACGGACTTGGGGCTACCGGTTATTGCAAATACAACCTCACAGCTTCATGCAGCATTTAAGGCAATTGGCATGAAGGAGAAGATTTCTGGTTACGGACAGCTTATGCGAATGGTTTAATAACGAAACGAGAATAAAAACTAAGGAGGTCAGACATGCCCAAAATTCGTCATGTAGCGATTGCGAGTTCGGACCCGGCGAAGTTGCGAGAATTTTATACAAAGGCCTTCGGTATGAAGCAAGTGAAAGGGTTGGGCGGCGCCATTTACCTTTCGGATGGTTCAATCAATCTTGCGTTGAACAAAATCTATACTGGGCGAGAGCCCGGTATCTATCATTTCGGGGTAGACGTCGAGGATATCGAAGCTCTAAAGAAAAAGCTAAAGGACGCCGGAGCTAGCAGTGAAGTTCAAAAACGGCCGAGGAACCGCGAAGCTGAATTTCGGGTTTTCGATCCAGATGGAAATGCAATCGATTTATCCATGCACGGCTGGCCCGTGTGACAGGTATTAGCCGCACATGCGGCGTCGAAACAGATCCAGACTTAATTACGATTGATGCAAGGAGATTCTAATGCCCAAGCTTCGTCATCTCGCCATCGTAACTGCCAACCGCGAGCGATTGGTGAAATTCTATATTGATGCCTTTGACCTAAAGGTCATTTATGGCCGGCCTCACAGCACCCATCTTTCGGATGGGAACTTTAACCTAGCCATTGTCGACAAGATTGGCGATGCCAAGCCCGGTTTCTATGTCATCGGATTCGACGTCGACGACGTCAGCGATTTGGCAGGAACCCTGAAGAATGCCGGCGGAACTGGTGAACTCACAGCGATGCCGGAGGACCACGACGCGGAATTCCGCGCGCTAGATCCGGAAGGCAATCGCCTCGATCTTGCCGTTCAAGGCTGGTGCGTCGTCTGACGATCGATCGAACTCCTTTCGCTTCTCGAAGACGGTCAACTTTTGAAACCAATGTTTAATGCGATGCGATCTTTGGCGCAAAGAAGAGGACATCCCAATGTCGGTTAAAGCGCGGGATACGAAATTCGTGCTCTATGACAAAAACGGGAGAGTCGCCACCATTACTTTGAACCGACCGGACAAGCTGAACACGCTGGATGAGAACGTATATTTAGAGTTGGATGCCGCGCTCGGCGACGCGGAGCGCGATCGCTCGGTTCGCGCGATCGTGATTAATGGCGCCGGCCGCAGTTTTTCGGCCGGCTCGTACATCAAAGGGCCGCGAAGCAAAGGCGTGCTCGAAGAGTGGGAAAAACGCGATTCAGTTTCAGACCGGCAATTTCGCCTATGGGAGATCCCAAAGCCTATCATCGCCGCCGTTCACGGGCATTGCATCGGCCGTGGATTAGAACTCGCGCTGTGGTGCGACATTGTGATCGCTGCGGAAGATGCTCGGTTCGGCCAGCCGGAAATCAGATCAGGCTCGTTCGTCGCAACCATCGTTCCCTGGCTCATGGGTCCGCAGCAAGCAAAACTGTTCATGCTTTCCGGTGACCTCATTAGTGCGCACGAGGCCGAGAGACTAGGGCTCGTTGCGCGCGTCGTTCCCAGCGGTGAAGCGCAAAATGTTGCTCTTGCGTTAGCGCAACGGCTAGCGCATGTTCCGCCGGTAACGGCCCGCTCTGTCAAACGGTGGATTTCGATGATCTATGAAGAGCGCGGCTTACGTCCGATGCAGGAGCTGGGCACCCGGGTATCGTCATTGCTCAAGTTTCTAACACCGGCCGAAAATGACACCGAGGCACTTGCGAAAATACGAAAGGAAGAAGGATTAAAGGCTTTTCTCGAGGCTAGGGATCGACCCTTTAGGTCCGGGTGAACGGTCAAGAATGGTGCCCTTCTCTGATCGAAAACCGGCATCATGTCATGGAGAGTAACTGAAAAATGGAGGACAGCAATGTCTAAAAATATGGTTATCGATGCTGACGGTCACATCATTGAAGACAAAGAGAAACTCCGCTCCTATTTGGCGGCACCATATAATCGACGTGGTGGTTCGCTCGTGTCCGCCGAGCCATGGGATGGCCATCTTCAAGGTACGCTTCCGCGCAATAAAGAGTGGTCGCCGCACCGACCAAGCGCAAACGACTGGCTCCGCATCATGGACAAGAACAACATGGAGTTTGCCTATCTTTATTCAACAAGCGCGGGCGATGTTTCGGGTGTCCGTGAAAAGGACTATGCCATTGCTCTTTGCCGAGCCTATAACAATTACGTCCATGACGATTTCGCTAAAGTGTCGCCGCGCCTGAAGCCATTGGCAATTTTTCCGCAGCAAGATCCGCAGGAGGCTGCGCGAGAAATTCGCAGGGCCGTCAAAGAGCTCGGCCTCGTTGGCGTTTCTATCAAGACGACGGGATTAACTTTACCGCTTGGCCATCGCTTCTACGACCCGATCTATGAAGAAGCTCAAAGTCTCGGATGTTTGCTCGGAGTTCATGGTACCCGCAAAGGGACTCAAGAGCTTGCCTCGGGAATGTTCGAAACGTTTACCGAAGTTCACACGGTGGCCTTCCCGGTCGGTATCTTTCAGCAGTTTACAAGCATTCTTTTTCAGGGCGTTCCGGAACGTTTTCCGAAACTGCATATGGCTTTTCTCGAGATTGGGTGCACTTGGCTGCCGTATTGGCTCGACCGTATGAATGAGCACTGGGAATTGAGAGGGCATGTAGAGACGCCCGACTTGAAACGGCTTCCTAGCGAGGTGGTTAGGGATCGTCCGATATATTTCAGCGTGGAGGCGGGAGAAACTCTGTTGCCCGAGACACTGAAGTACGTCGGCGACGATCACTTCGTTTATGCTTCCGATATTCCGCATTGGGACAATGAATTTCCCGAGAGCATGCACAAAATAGAATCTCGCGCTGATCTTTCGGAAAGCCAAAAGCGCAAGATTCTCTACGAGAACGCGAAAGCGATGTACGGCGGTAAATAGAAATCATTGCCGGCGACACTCACGCAGGAGCCTAAGATGAACCCAGCAAAAATCCGGGTGCGGTTAGTAGTTGTTTTGATCGCAGGATTGACGTGGACGAGTCCATTGGCTCGTGATGCGAATTCACAAACGCCCTTTTACCAAGGAAAGACGCTCAAGATCCTCGATGGTAGCGAGGGGCCCGGCGGCACCGGAGATTTACGCACCAGAACACTGATCCCATTCCTTCAGAAGCACATACCAGGAAATCCCTTTATAGTTATCGAATACATGTCCGGCGGGGGTGGGCGAAAAGCGGCCAACTATCTATATCAGATGAAATCGGATGGCTTAACCATAGGACTTCCGGGAACCGGCTTCGTATCTGGTGCGGTGCTAGGTCAAACAGGAGTCGCCTATGATGTTGACAAGTTCATATACCTCGGCGCGACCAACAGCCGGACCAACTTCGTCTTGTTTACACGACAAGAAGTCGGTCTGAATACACTGGAGAAGTTGCAAGCCGCCTCAGGCGTAAGGTTCGGGGCTCAATCTGTCGGGCACTCCGTTTATGTCCGAGGCCGCATGTTTGCTTGGATCCTTGGGCTCAAAAACCCGAAATTTGTCACCGGTTACTCGGGTGCGGACCTGCGGCAAGCGATTTTTGCCGGTGAATTTGACGCCCAAGCCTATAACGCGGATATTTTCATCAAGCAACTGAAGACCTGGATCGATAAGGACTTGGTCCATTTTCATGTGGTCGACGAAATACCCAAGGGGTACCGCTTTGCTCATCCCAGTTTCGACGGCCTGCCGACGATCGACAAATTTGTCAAAAACGACAGAGTGAAAAAAGTACTCGATATGCACCGTAACTTTACCCTGATCGGTTCGCCTTTCGTCTTACCGCCAAGCACTCCAAAGGACCGTGTTCAGATATTGGCTGACGCCATGCGAAAAATTTACAAAGACCCTGAATTCATGCCGGTCTTTACGAAAAACACGGGTGGCGAACCATCTCCACTTCTCCCAGAAGAACAAGCAAGAGCAATAAAGGAAATTCCAAGAGACCCCGAAACGGTAAATCTGTTTCAAAAAATTTCCGGCCCTGATCCGCTGCCGGCACTCTGATATGTCCTCAAGAGAGTGTCTACGCGGGGGGTAAGGCAAAGAAACACTGAGTTAATGGCGGCAGCTGAAGCCGAAAAGAAAGCGCGGAAGAAAGTTATCGCGGAGACGATTTTAACGGCGGTCGGCGCCAACGACTAAAGCCGAGGAGCTGCTGGCGCACCGCAAGAAGCTGGGGTTGAGTCAATCGGCGTTTGAGGAAGAAGACAGATGGTGAGAAATGAGTGCTGATGAATACTTAACAACGGGGTGGCGAATATTTCATTAATCGCTCAAGAATGAGCTTGTATCACACTTCAATCTCACGAATACACAACATCCACGCCGAGGCTTCGCCCACATCTTGACCGGGACCTTATCAATCAACGATTTGATGAGTTCCAAGTTTCGATCCAGCGAGATCGTTGGAACATTGCGGTTTCTTGATTCAACTCCGCCGGCCGTATTCCGCGGCATCAAGATCGGCTCGCGCAAAGCGATCAGCTAGCTGCTTTGGAACGAACCGCGTCGGCAAATCGGTTCCGTGGCGTAAGCAGCCGTTCTTGGTGAGTTGGCCGCTGGTCAAGGACTTCAATACTAAGTCCTAACCACCAGGCCTCGGAAGCACAGGCCGCGCATACCTGCAGATCGATGATATCACTATAGGCGCGGTACACGGCTTCTTCTGCTCTCAAACATCGTTGGCAGTTCAAACGTTCTCCCCAATTTCGATATGATGAACCTAACGCGGCCTTGCGCCGGGATTTTGGCTGATTCAATTTCTGTGAGTCGATTTCCCGCAGCTCCCTGCGTTAAACTAATTTCCTTACCGAAGTCCGTCATTCCCGCATGCTTTAAGCGGGAATCCAGGCGAGTCCGGATGGACCCCCGATAAAGGCATTCGGGGGTGACGCCTTTGGGAAAATTCGCGTCGCGTCATTCTGATACCGCACACTTTGCTGCGGGGTAGTTCAACCCGCCTTCCGATCCCTCTCCCGTACCGGTTCATCGAAACCACGCCGCTATGCCGGAGAATCGGAATCGTCCGTGTCCGTTCGTGCCGGCCGCATCGACAACCTGACGCGGTCGTCGGTGAACGCCCATCGCCCGAGCCAGGAGTTTTTGCGCTCCGTAGTCTGTTGGCGAAAGGCTTGCCAAAAAAGATCCCAATGGACTTCCGCTGTTTTCATGACGACTCCGTTACCAATGAATTTATTGCTATCGTTCTTCCGGCAGCGCTCTGGTGTATCTGCCGTAACCATTGCGGAGATACCGCAGACGCCGCTGAAACCACGTACCTCGAGGCCAGTCCCAATTCTGTGCAACGAGTTGGTCTCCGTCATAGCTGGCGCTGTTCACTCTGCTTTGTCGAAAGATTAGTTCCCATGAATTCATTGTCGTGTCTCTCCTTTACGTCGTCTTTCTGTCTTCATCGTCCGGGCAATACCCGGCGGTAAGTTAACTGGCCAGCTTTTTCTCATCCCAAGTTCCGCTCGGAGAGCGCTTTTGGCGATTCTTCTCCTTCCATTGCAGCAGCCCGCGGCGCACATACTCTGGATTGAAGCCAAGCGATTCACAGACATGGTCAAAAGAAAAAATCCATTCGCCGCCCGCTGTTACAATCCACTCTTCGGCTTCGTCGAAAAGCCGCCTATTTTTCACGCGTTGGGAAAACAGATTGTCCTGGTAGCAATTGATCGCATCGTCTAAGATCGCCAGCATGAGCCGCTTCTCCGGTTCGAGCAGAGTTTGTCTCCGCAGCGTGTCAAAGTACTGGGCCGACAGCAGCGTGTCGGGTTGAAAAAGCGAGGCGACCTTTTCGTCGCCCCTGCGGGCGGATACATTTTCCGTGTCCGCTGAATTTGCGAGTTTATGTTCCATGTTTCCTTCCTCCTACTGCGCGTCGGTGCCAACATGGACATCGATGGCGCTGGCGATGGCTTCTTTCCCCGACACGCCGACCAGCCGCTGTTTTTCTTCGCCGCCTTGAAATAAGATCAGCGTCGGTATCGCCTGCACGCGATAGCGCTCGACAACCGCGGGACTATCATCGACGTTGAGCTTCACGATCCGCGCCGTTCCGGCGTACTGTTCGGCGAGGGCGTCGACGATCGGCGCGAGGGAGCGGCACGGTCCGCACCATTGCGCCCAGAAATCGACCAGCACCGGCTGTTTGGAATCCAGGACAACCTGGCCGAAGTTCTCATCGTTTACATTTTCGATATTTGCGGTCATGTTTTTTCTCCTCCTACGATCTCTGCGATGACTGCGTTGGTCATGCATCCGGTGGCCTCAAGTTTTACTCCGGCGCGATGCATAGCCGCTAGAAGCGCTCTACCCGCGTCATCGATAAAGGTCACTTGTTTCAAGACGACGCGAATCTCGTGATCGGCACTGGCGGCTTGCCGCCAACATTTTTTCAATTCCTCAATCCAAGGACCGACGAGTCTTCCTTCGAGTTCAAGGATGTCCAGCGTACTTTCGCTGTGAGTGGTAATCTTCAACATGGGTGAGAATACGATCCTATATCGACTCTCCATCCAAGACCGCCACGAAAACTCCTTCGAGTTCATCCCCGCCTTCGATTAGGGCGCGGTCCACGACTAACCTCTCGATCCCGAATCGATCGAACCATGAGACGACGACAGGAGCGCCATCGCTGTCGAATACTTCGACATAGTCCGCTGCTCTCGGCGTGGTCGGATCGTCATAAATCGCGATTGCACCCACGGTCTGCCCGTTAGCGGTCAGCGGCGACAGCGAGATCAGGGTTAATGAAACCTGCGGCAACTCGGCCGTCAATCCTACGTACCGCGGTTGCGAACTACTGTCGGCGGCTTGCGCCCTGGCAACGGCGATAGAGCCGAACAGGATCAATCCGCCGATAACTCTTGAGGCCATCGAGGCCGCTAAACAAATTTTATTTTTCAGTGACACCGTCGACCCTCCTGTTCTTACGCTCGATTCCATCTGACGTGCCGATCCTAGCTATTGGCGTGAGCGAGCAAGTTTGACCGCCGCTCGGATTCGACTCGTCGACCACTCGATTGCCGTCGCAACCAGCGCCGATTCGACTCCCTGGGTCAGTAAGCGCGCAAATAGATTTGTCCCGCCGAGAAACAATAACGCGACATAAAAACTTTCGATCTTCATTGGCTCAACCGCCTTCCTACCGTGTGTTGCTAACAGTAGTAATGGCAAGGCCCGTGCCAGGCGCACCGAGGTTTGCAACGAATGTGTAAACGATCGGAACTACGAGAGTTGCATCGAGTGCGTGTTATAGAGTGAGGACTGACGCCGAAATAAATGTGACGAACTGTCGGCACGCGCCGAAATGTTGGCTTCGTCTGAGCAAACAAAGAGCAGTTTCTAGCTCAGGCATGGGTTCTACTTCTTATCTTCTTGAGTAACCGGATGGGAGCCGAAGGAGCCAAGCAAAAATGACCTCGAGGGTTCACCTGCGCCGGTTGGTACATTCCGGTCTCTTGGCAAAACAGATGGCGATGCGATTCTAGGCGTTGATGGTGACCACCGCGAGGGTTAAATCAAAAAGCTCCTGCTCGCTGAAAGGCCGACAAGTTAGTTCGTAGAGATCATCCGGGACATGATTGTCGGCGATCAAGGTTAATTTGTTCCGTCCAGGCAAGCGCCGCTCGCCAGTAATCTGCCGCGATTCCAAGCAACGGCTCTGCCGCAGCGAAAAAGTTTCAAAACAATCAATTGAAATCATTCACACTGCGTTACGTTCAGGAGATCTCCCGCTTCAGCGCAGGAAAGTCCATATTCCTTCATGATCATGGCCGCGGCGTCCTTGAGGCGGTTCTCAAGCAAAGCCTGTCGAATAGCGGCAGAGATGCTTTGTCCCGCCACTAGCAGTGGCACCAGTGAAAATTTCATTTTGAGTCGTCCTTTCTTCGTTAATCCGGTAGATATTAAGTCGCGTGATCGTCCGAGCGACTATCCGACCACGCCGCCGCCGGCCTGGATATTCTGCCCGGTTATCCAGCGGGAAGCGTCGCTGGCTAGAAACGCGGAGACATCCGCGACTTCCTGCGGGGTGCCGACGCGATTGAACGGCGACAGGCTCGCGCCGTAAGCGCGGTATTCTTCGGGAAGCATGTCCGTGTCGGTGAATCCCGGCGAAAGAATGTTAACCGTAACATTGCGCGGGCCGAGCTCGAGGGACAGCGAGCGAGCGAACTGCTCGATGGCGCCTTTGCTGCCGAGATAAAGCGACATGTTGGCAAAATGCATCTTCGTGCCGCCGGTGGACACGACGACGATGCGGCCGCCGTCACGCACTCGCCGGCCGGCCTCCTGCAAGGTGAAAAAAACCCCGCGGGTATTGATGTCGAAAATGTAGTTGTAATCCGCCTCGGTGTTTTCGATCAGCGGTTTTACCGCATGCACGCCGGCATTGGCGACGACGATGTCGAGTTTTCCCATCGCTTTCTCGGCTGCGCTGAAAAGTCGCTGCACCTCGGCGGGTTTGGCAACGTCGGCCTGGATGGCGATCGCCTTGCCGCCCTTCGCCTCGATCGCTTTGACGACCTCCTGCGCCAGTTTTTCGGTGCGCGCGTAGTTGACGATGACAGCCGCCCCATCCGCGGCTAAACGTTCGGCAATGGCCCGGCCGATGCCCCGTGACGCCCCAGTCACCAGCGCAGTTTTTCCAGAAAGTATCAGAGACATAAATCCTCCGTAATAAATTTCTCAGCTGCAACGGCTTTCTTCCATAGGTGTAACAAGGGTTATGCCAAACCCGCCGGCGCTCGAAAAAAGCCGTTAACTGCTTTTTGCGTAAGCATTTACGCACTTCTCGCTGCTGCTGAGGATAGGAAAGTGACGAAGAGCTTGTGCCGAGTGATCGGCAGGCGCCGAAATAGCGGCGTCAGATGGGGCGAGTGATGCCGAGCTTGCGCATGCGCGATTGGAGTGTGGTGCGCTTCATACCTAATCGATTGGCGGCGCCGGTCGGTCCGCCGATCACCCATTTGGTCTCTCCGAGCATGCGCACGATATGTTCGCGTTCGGCGTGCTCGAGGGTGGCAAATCCATTTGCAGCAGCGATCGGCGCGTCGCTTGTCCGGTGTTTCAGTTCTGCAAGCGGAATCTGCAACTCCGCGCCGCGCGAAAGAATAACCGCGCGCTCAATAAAATTTTCCAACTCGCGCACGTTGCCCGGCCAGTGATATTCCGATAGTGCGGTCATCGCCTTGACCGGCACGTTGTCGATCGGTCTTTTCATGCGCCTGGCATACTTTTGCGCGAAGTAGCGCACGAGCAATGGAATATCCTCGCGCCGCTCGCGCAGCGGCGGGATCGTCACCGGGAAAACATTCAGGCGATAATACAGGTCGCTGCGAAATTGACCGTCGGCCATCTTTTGGGCGAGGTCCGCATTGGTGGCCGCCACCAGGCGAACATCGACTTGGACGGTGCGCGCGCTGCCCAACCGCTCAAATTCTTGCTCCTGTAAGACCCGCAATAGCTTGGGCTGCAACTCCAGCGGAATATCGCCAACCTCGTCAAGAAACAGTGTGCCACGATGGGCCAGCTCAAAGCGGCCGACGCGCTGCGCGATGGCGCCGGTGAATGCGCCCCGTTCGTGACCGAACAGCTCGCTTTCCAAAAGCCCCGTCGGGATGGCGGCGCAGTTCACCTTTACCAGGGTGCGCTCGCGGCGCGCGCTGAGATGATGAATGGCGCGGGCGATCAATTCTTTTCCGGTGCCGGTTTCGCCTTGAATCAGTATCGTCGAATCGGTGGGCGCGACGGTTTGGAGTTGATTGAGAATTTTTTTCAACGCCGGACTGTCGCCGATAATCTCTTCGAAGTTGTATTCGCTGCGGATCTCATCTTGCAGATAGAGCTTCTCTTCGCTCAATTTGTTGGCTCGTTCGACCACCTGGCGAAAGGCGAGGGAGTTTTCCACGGCGATGGCGATCTGATTGGCAACATGTTGCAGCAGCTGGGCGTCCTTCTCGGGAAATATCTCTTCCGTTAGACTCGCGACCACTAACGTGCCCAACGGCCGGCCGTGAGAAATCAACGGCAGGCAATAGGCGGACTTGAGCCCTTCGGCGAGTATGCGTCGGGCGATGTCCGAACCGAACTGCTCGATTTCATTGCGCGTGATATGCACCGGCCGGCGAGTTTGAATAGCGCGTCCCGCCGGCGAACCTTCAACCGGAATTGACAGGCCTTCCTGGAGCAGCCCCTTGCTTACCGGGAAATCCAAAGCATGAATTTGTAAAGTTTGGGATTCCGCGTCGTAGAGGGAAAGGCTGGCATATTCGTGCGGCACCAACCGCCGTAACGAATCGGAAACTGCTTTGAGCAGCTCATGCAAATCAAGGACGGAAACGACAGCGTTGTTGACCTCGAGCAGGAGACTCAAACGATCGCGCTCGTCTTTGAGTTGGCGCTGAACCGATTGGGCTTCGGCAAAATTATGCGCGTTATCCACCGCCACGGCGACTTGCCGAGCCACCTGCTGCAAAAAGGTGACGTCTGCCTCGGAATACGCTGATTCCAACCTGCTGCCAAAAGCCAGCGCCCCTATTTTACTTAACGCCGTGGTCGCCGGAACGACGCAAAGTGATTGCACGCCGCGGTCACACAACCAGGTCGCTAGATCGGGAAATTTTTTGTCCTCGGCTAGATGTGAAACGACCCACGGCTGTTGGGTTTGCCAAACCCAGCCGCCCGGAGTTTCCATCGGACAATCTCCAGCAGGACAGGTATAAGCCGGATCGGGGGTCTCGAGCACATGGGATTTCAGCGCCTTGCGATCGGGCTCGTAGAGCATCAGATTGGCGAAATCGAACTGCACGACGCGATGCAGCCGCGGCGCGAGCTCGGCAAAAAGCCGGTCCAGTTCCCGGTGCGACGCGATCGCTTCGGATATTTCGAGAAGCGCTTGATACTGGCCATGCAAAAGATCCATCTCTTGGCGCTCGGTAGTGGCGTCTTTCACGGCTGTAAGATTATATCTCGATGGATCGCCAATCAAGACGGGAAACTGGTCGATCTGTTCCGCCGCAGCTATGGTCGCCGGTGTCGCTTCTCAGTTGACGAACACCTTGAATACGGCACATATAACCTGGGACCTGCACGATGACCAAGCGCGTTGCTTTGCTTCTCTCGCGGCTTTTATCGTAAAAGATACTTGCCTGCGCTGTTGAGAAAGATATGACCGGTATGAATCCAAAACGAGCATTGCTTTTTAGTTTGATCATCGCCGCGCTTCTCGCAGTTGCGCGCGCCGGTGGAGCGGCTGAGGCGAGACCCGGCGAGTGGGACAAAACGTTGAAGGCGGCCGAGAGCGAAGGCGAGGTCAGCGTCTATGTCGTCGATTATCCCAGGTTCACCGTCAGCCAGTTTCACAAAGCGTTTCCTAAGATCAAACTTAACCAGATCGACGGGCCAAGCGGACCCGCGCTCACTTCTCGACTCATGGCCGAGCGGCGCGCGGGAAAATATCAAGCCGATCTCTACATCGCCGGGCAAGGGACTCATGTTTCAGTTTTGTATCCGGCCAAAGCGCTGGCGCCCATGCCGCCGGCTTTTATCTTGCCGGAGGTGAAAGACGAATCCAAATGGTTCAAGGGCAAGCATCGGTTTGTCGATCCTGAAACGCGCCACTCGTTCGTCTTTCAGGGCCATCGCGGCCTTTACATCTCCACCAACACCCCGCAAGCGAAGGCGGACGAAATCAAGTCGTGGTGGGATCTGATAAATCCCAAGTGGAAAGGAAAAATCATCGGCTACGACCCCACCGTCGCCGGGGTTGCCCGCAATGTTCTCTGGTACCTTTATATGAACAAAGCCCTCGGTCCGGAATTCATCGGCAAGCTGTACGGCGATATGCAATTGACTCTGAGCCGTGATCATCGCCAGCTCGTCGATTGGTTGGCGGCGGGGAAGGCGGCCGTCTGCGTGCCGTGCGACGACGCCGAATTGGTGAACGCCAGAGAGCAGCGGCTGCCGGTGGAGTCGGTAACTCACGCTCTGAAAGAGGGCGACTATATCGCCGGCGGCCAAGGAGTGATCAGCTTGATCACTCCGGCGCCTCATCCGCATGCGGCGCAAATCTTTCTCAATTGGTTCCTGTCGCGCGAAGGACAAAGTTTGTTCCAGGAGCAGTCGGTGAAATCCGGCCAGCGCAACGCCAACTCGCGCCGCACCGATATCGCCAAGGACATCATCGCGCCCGAATATCGTTTGAAGGACGACGCGGTATTCTGGGAAAACGGCCCCAACGTCGATCAGGAAACCGCCGAAGCGACCAAGCTGCTCAAAGCGATTCTCGCAAGAAGACCCTAGGAAAGGACAATTTTAGTGTCCAAAATAAAATTGAATCCCTATGCTGAGCATCGATTTAGTGAGCGTAGTTATCAAAGGGAAATTGTCGGTTGAGTTATTTGGACTGAGTTCCCCTCTTTGAAAAAGAGGGGCTAGGGGAGATTTTCCGAATTGATCGCGTAAGAAAATCCCCCTCGGTCCCCCTTTTTGTCAAAGGGGGAAGTAATGCAACTCGAATAAGGGAGGAAAGCCATCATGCTCTCGAAAGAAGAAAACGAGCTGTTGACCCGAGTGCATCCCGGCACTGCGATGGGGCGCCTGTTCAGGCGCTATTGGATTCCCGCGCTGCTCGCCGAGGAAATTCCCGACTCCCGATTGTCCGCCCGTGCGCGTGCGTCTGCTCGGCGAAGATCTCGTCGCTTTTCGCGACACTCAAGGACGGATCGGTCTGCTGGGCGAGCATTGCGCGCACCGCGGCACTTCGCTGTTTTTCGGCCGCAACGAAGAGTGCGGCCTGAGATGCATCTATCACGGCTGGAAGTACGACGTCGAAGGCCATGTGCTCGAAACCCCCGCGGAACCTGCCGGCAGCCAACTAAAAAGCAAAGTCCATCATACCGCTTATCCCTGCGTCGAGGCGGGCGGCATGGTGTTCACTTTCATGGGCGCCAGAGAAGACATGCCGGTGTTCCCAACCTACGCCTGGCTCGGCGTGCCGCAGCAGCAAATTTACATCGCCAAGAGTCTTTTGGAGTGCAACTATCTTCAAGGCCTCGACGGCGACTGCGATTCGGCTCACTTGAATTACCTGCATCGAATCTTCAAGCCGGACGCGCGCCGGGCGTTCCTGCAGGTACGAAGATCAGTCGCCCCATTTTGAAATCGACGAGATGGATTTCGGTTTTCGGGTCGCCGCGATCAGGAAAATCGAACCCGACAAGAGTTACGTGCGCATCTCACAATTCGTCATGCCATTTATCGGCTGCGTGCCGGTGGGCCGCGAGGTCGACGGCAAGCTCGACGGCTTCAAAGCCGTTTACCAGGTTCCCGCCGACGACCATAACACCTGGCGCTACGATTTCTTTTTCAAATGGGCCAAGCCGATGACCAAGGAAGATTCGTCGAAGCGGGATTTCGTCGGCGCCGATTACCGCAAGCTGCGCAACGTCGGCAACAATTATCTCCAGGACAGACAACTTCAGAAAACCGTCAACTTCACCGGCATAGAAGAATTCCTAAACCAGGACGCCTGCGCGACCGAGAGCATGGGTCCGATCGTCGATCGACGTAACGAGCATCTCGGCGTGAGCGACTCGTACATCATTCAAGTGCGCAGATTTTTGCTTAAAGCGGTCAGAGATGTCCAAGCGGGCAAACCGCCTCCGGGTGTAGTCTACGATCCCGCCCAAGCCGACTTCGCGCGCATCCGCTGCGACGTTGCTTATCTGCCTGCCGGCGTCTCTTGGCGGACGCTGTTCGAAGAAAAAAGCGCTCGAGCGGAAACAGGCTGACGCCTCGGACGGGTGAGAAGGCTTTTGATTTTTTAATGCTCCGAGCGCACACGGCCGGTAAACGCGCCGAGATGCCAATCCTGCTTTGGTTTAAACAGGAGATCAAAAAGCAAAAGTAAAGGTAGGCTTGGGGTCAGTTACTTTCCGAAAGACTGGCAAATATGGCGTCCGCTTCCATGCCGGTCGCATCGGCCATAATATTTGCATATACAGCCAAGCCGGACATTGCGATCAACTCCAATATCTCGGGCTGACGGAGTCCGTGGCGGCGCAGCGTGTCGTAGTCGCCTTCGGTTAGACTTTGTGGGTTTCTCGAACACTTGAGGCCAAACAAAATCATATCGCGCACCTTCGGATTGGTAATCGAATTGACGTCTCGCACTAAAGATTCCAGCATGCCGGGATCCACACCGAGCATCCGGCAACAAGCGATATGGGCCGCCGCGCAATAGTGACAGTTACGATCCTGTGAAATCGCGGCGAAAACCATTTCCTTTATCCAGCGCTCAATTTGTCCGGTCACGAGCACGTTGCGGACAAGATCCCAACTCCCTCTAGCTACGTTGGGCGAGTGCCCCTGGGTCATGATGAAATTGGGCGGCGAAGGAAAGCCCATCCGACGGCTAAATTCGTCGTAAATATTTTTTACCTCCGGAGATGCATCGGCCGGAGGAAGTGGGCTTATATGGGACATAGCGATCACTCCATTTCCTGTTAGGAATAGCAAAATAGCATTCCGCCGTACTTATTTGAATTCTGTTTTGTCTAATATTGGACACAGTGCGAAGCTTGTCTGAGCCTATTCCACACCGTGACAACCGCCGGAGCCGCGATCCTCGCTCGCTCGATGATGTAGCGAAAAATTTTAGTTGATTGAAAATTTGGTCCACTATTGGACAGCAACCTTGGATCGTTGGGTTTAATTACAAGACGAGGAAGGTGAAAATGGAATGAAAATGGAGCAGAATTACAAAGGCTACATGATCCGCTCTGGCGCGGCGCCCATTCGCGACCGCATTGGATTTAAACCCATTGCACAGATTAACTGGACCGAGGACGGCCGGGAGCGTGTTAAGCTGTGGATGGAATGGTGCTTCAAGGCCAGTTTCGCGACGTACAAAGAAGCCGAAACGGAAGGCCACGTTTTCGCTAAAGACTGGATTGATAATACCAAGGCGAAGGCGAAACAGGAGACGAAAAAACAGTGACCGACTTATTCGTCCACCGCCGCTTCTAGAATCTCGTCTGTCGTCGCTTTCAGCCACTCTTCTCGACCGTTCTTAAGTTTCACCCGCGTAAGGCCGGGTTTAGCTCCCAGCAACACGCTCTCGAAATTCTGAAAATTTATTTCCACTTGCCCGCCTTTGTCATTTTCAAATTTCATATTCTAAAAATAGCATGCTGGGCACCTCGATAAGAGGTAACTCACACAATTCATTGATGAGGCAATCACGAGATATTAACGCTAACAAAAGCTCCGGACGGTTTGAACGGAGCGAAGCGCTTGAACGATTTGAACGGCTTGAACGCAAAAATCCATACGCACCTAATCTTCGCTCTGTGAACCGAGGAGCGCCGCGCTGACATGTTCCGGGCGGATGCCGAGACCGACGATACGAGCCGGGATGCGCCGGAGGAAGCCCACTCTAGCGAGTAAACGCACCGCCAGCGGCGGCTTGAGCGGGCCGGTTTCGACCAGTACCCGCGCAATGATCCGGCGCTGCACGGCGACCTGCAATCCTTGCGTCATGCGCGTGGGCAACTCGCGGCGCTTCTGGATGCGGCGCAGGTGATCCATGGCGAGCTGTCCTTCGCGCAGCGGTTTGAAAAGAACATTGGCTGCCGCCACGGCATCCTGTATCGCGAGATTGATACCGACACCGCCGACCGGAGACATCGCATGGGCGGAGTCGCCGATGCATAAGAGACCCGGCCGAAACCAATCGAGCAAACGGTCCACGCGGACCGTCAATAGCTTTACATCCTCCCAGCCGCCGAGCTCCTGCACGCTGTCTTTCACATAGGGCGCGAGCTTCACGATCGCCGCGCGAAAAGTTTCGAACGGCTGCCGGCGCATCTCTTCGAACTGTCCCTTGGCAATGACGAAGCCGCACTGCCAATAGTCGCCGCGATTGAGCGTTATAAAAATCCTCCCGGCATCGAACCGACCCATGGTCACCGCGGGATCTTCCGCTCTTCGTCTGAGCCGAAACCACAGAACGTCCATCGGCGCGCCGAATTCCTGCACCGCCAAACCCGCCTTTGCGCGCACGATCGAGCTCCGGCCGTCCGCGCCGACGACGAGATCGGCGCGCACTTCAATCTCGCCGTTGGGAGTCTTCGCACGCACGCCGACCACGCGCCCCGATTCCTCGATGATGCCGATGACCTCGGCTTCCATCATCAAAGCGAAATTGGCATACCGCTTTCCTCGTTCGGCGAGGAAATTGAGAAAATCCCACTGCGGCATGAACGCGACAAAGCCGCAGCGGGTCGGCAGGTGGCGGAAGTCCGCGATGGTCAGACGCAGCTCGCCGAATTGCGCGTTGAGCTCGTAGACCTTCTGATGCGGCAGCTCGAGAAACTCGTCGAGCAATCCCAGCTCGTGCATCACCTCGAGGGTCGAGGGATGAATGGTATCGCCGCGAAAATCGCGCAGGAAATCGCCATGCTTTTCCAGCACCAAGACTTTGACCCCGGCGCGCGCGAGCAGATAGCCCAGCATCATGCCGGCCGGCCCGCCGCCGGCGATGCAACAGCGCACGGCAATTTTCTCAGGTGCCATGGTTTAAGTTTAACGAGCGCTTCCGGCTTATCAAAAAAGGTGGGGCTGAGCTAGGTCGTAGCTGGATGCTCGGCCTATTTCGACTTTCAAATAAACAGGTAACACGGGCAATGATTATCGGTGTAGCGGCGATGTGATCGATCGCTAAACAGTTTGAACGGTTAGAAGGGTTTGAACGCAAAACTCGATCAGTTACTCGTCAATGAAATAATGGCCGGGGAGATGAGACGGCGAGTTAGCGCAGCCGTTTCATTTAAAGACAGTCAAGTTGTATAGACCTGACCGCGCATCCGCTGACTTTTCCCACGCTGGAATGGAACACTATCAACAACACTACTTCATTTTCATTGCGAGATACATTGGATCGCACCAGCCCGAACGGTATCGGCAACGAACGAGTAAGCATGACGTGGACGGGTGGAATATCACTAATAGAAGGAACATCTGACAACGGTTTCGCTTGAGAATCGTGCCTTTAAGAAACCGCAGCGCGAGGGTTAAGGCTGAAAACTGAATTCTTCCACACCTCAATCCCGTGGAATTAGCATCACAGAAACCGTTCCACTCTACGCACTGACCGCTCAAAGTAAGACGGTCGAGAAGACGGGAATCTTTGCGCTACCAAAGAACGTGAGACTCGGCATTAAAAGCGAAGCAGGGAGGAGAAAACTCCTCCCTGCGTGAATGTATATTGAGCGGCGGATGCGTTGGGCTAATTTTGGAATGCGCACCAACCGTGCCGGCTCATTGGTGACGTGAACGACGATTGTGCGAATCTTTAAATCGTCGGCGAATGGCGTTTACCGCCAAGCCGATCGCCAACAAGGCCAACGACGATGGCTCGGGAACTTGGTTGACCGTGTAGGTTCCAATCGCGGATAAACAGTTGCCAACTATTCCATCTGCTCCACAAGTGCTGCCGAGGTAGTTATCGAAGTAAATGATCTGTGGGACGCTTATCTCATAGAGATTCGCACCAAGAAACTGAAGAAATATGCTCTGAAATGTATTCGGCGAAATCCGAACCCGATAAGCTCGTGCCATTCCATGCGAGAGCGCTGGGTGGTCCCTCGAAGTCCTCTAATAACGGAGAGGTAAATTCAAACTCGTATGCGGAGACAACTCCCGCATTGGCGCTAAACGTTCCATGCCCCGCGTTTGGAACTGCGTTGGGAAAGGTTTGATTAAAAGTGATTTCGAAGTTGCCGGTGAGCGGAAGCGCATGAACAGATGGCGCCATCGCGGTGTAACACGACATTGCGATGATGAGTGAGATGAAAAAAAGCTTCGCAGAGTAAATCCTAGCTCCGTTATACATTTCGAACCTCCTAATTGATTGAAAACACCGGTAGCAGCCCGCGAACAGGCCAAGTTGCAAAAATTATTTGCATTTACGGTGCCACACAAAAAGACAAGTTATTTCAAATAGTTAACTATAGGGGTTGGCGCCCAATACGTAATACTTATTTACACTTCTTGGCGTCGGCAAAATTTCGAGCTCCAACGGAGCAATTCGGATTTAAAATCAATTATTTATGAAAAATTGGACAGATTGATGAAATGTAAAGAAAAATTACAACAATTTGGACAATTACACTTTTCCACAGCTAACTTCCGCGAAATCAACAAAAATTTATCGGGATAACGAGTTTTTGCTAATTTTCGGCGCGGAGAAACCTCGTCGATGAATGGTATCGCCGCGAAAATCGCGCAGGAAATCGCCGTGCTTTTCCAGCACCAAGATTTTGACCCCGGCGCGCGCCAGCAGATACCCCAGCATCATGCCGGCCGGCCCGCCGCCGGCGATGCAGCAGCGCACGGAAATTTTCTCAGGTGCCATGGTTTAAGTTTAACGAGCGCGTCCGGCTTATCAAAAAAGGCGGGGCTGAGCTAGGTTCGTAGGCGGTCGATACAACAAGCACAAACAGCAGCACACTTACGGATTTTCACGGCTCTTTGCCCACGCTTGGTCAAGCGCTGACAATCGCGCATAAATTTCATAGTTGATAGCTATCTGTAACGGATTGAGCAGGAAGAACCACTGGAGAATAATTATGATCGCAACGGCAATCGCTGCTTTCCATCCGCCAACGAAGAGTACAATTAGAGGGACGACAAGCAAACAACGGTTTAGGTAAATCAGCAGTTTCACCGCAAATTGGAGCCAGCGGGTTCCCGGAACAGCGCGCACGCGATTGACGGCGGCAGGATGTGAGGTAATACGAACCGCCTCCGCGTATCCATCCGCTCCAAGTTTTTTGACGGCGGCCTTCGCAGAATCAATCGCTGCACGTGATATATTTACCATTGGCAAACCGGACTCTGTCGCCGCATGATCAAAGACAGACGCCATGAGAGCTAACCCTTCCCATTCCTGAGCGCGTACAGGCTAGAGTCACACTTAGTCGGCTTCGAAAAACTTTGTCAAACTAGAGTGGTCTCGCGGAGCAAGATCACCTATGCTGCAGCAGCCGTACGTCCTCGCCGATGAGACTACCTGATTTTCACAGTGTATAATCAAGCGCTCTACTGAACAGGCTGCGAACGAGAGGAGGCGACCAAGAATTCGAAGGTTCCTTCCCAAACGAATAAAGGCTAAGACCGGCATAGGGTTGTAAGGTCGCTACAGCAGCCGTAAACTATTTAAAGTCTTGTCCTTCGACAAATTGAATGCCGCGATACAACAAGCAGGAAGATTTCGAATTCGGCCTTTCACAGCTAAACCCGTTTTTCGCATTTCGTGGTTTCTTGCTATCACGCGGTAAACCCGACAGCGATAAACCTGGGACATCGTATTCGGCCCGCTTCTCCTGCTCTCCCCGAACTGTTGAGTTGAACCATCTCTACAGCCTCGGACCTGTCATCTATTCAATTCGGGAGTTTTCAGTGGAGCACACCTTTTACATAAGCGAACTGGGGCTAACCAACGCCGCTCAATACCCATGCTATGTAGACGATTCCATTTCCGGGTATCCAGCATTGCTCCACGACTTGGAAAACCTGTTATTACCCTTCTTCGTCGGCCCCGAGGACGACTTCATCGCGATCGCTAAGCGCTACATGAAGGCACAGGAACAGCAACACGAGGACGGCACGCGCGATCTCACCTACCATTCTACCAGAGAACAGCGCCTCAAAGCTCGGGCTCGTGAACTCTTCCGTGAAGGCCGCTTTGAGGACGTCGTCCATATCGAAGCGGAAATTCGATTTCCTGCGCTTCTCACCGATTCTGAACGGAAGATGTTTTCGCTAGCACGTAAGAAAGCGAAAAGATGAACGCCGGCGCGTTCAATCAAAAAACCAGTACAGGGTCGTAACTTCGTCAGCTTTTTGCCGGCGCTTCGCCCGCTTCTGCAGGCGCGCTCTCGCGAACCTCGAATCTGCCGGACAGACGCAACGGCCGCAAGTCCAGCGGCTATCGACGTGACGAGCAGCCCTCCCGCGGCAGTCGTGCCGACAGGGCCGATCACCGAGGCCAGGGTACCTGCTCCAAATTGTCCGAGCTGCGGACCCGTGTTGGTAAACATGCTGTTCACGCTCGTGACCCGGCCGCGAATCTCATCGGGTGTTACCAGCTGATTGATCGTGTTGCGTAGAACGAAGCTTACCGTGTTGGCCGCCCCCGCCGCGGTGAGCATCAGGAACGAAAACCAGAAGAGGTGCGAGACGCCGAAGAGCGTCATGAACACTCCATACATACCCACGCTCACGAGAACCCAGGCTCCTGGCCGCCGTACCTGCGTCCGCACGCTCATCGCTGTTCCCATGACGAGAGCTCCCACCGAGGTCGCTGAGTAGAGAAGCCCGAGGCCCTGGGGTCCGACGCCGAGGATGTCCCGGGCATAGATCGGCAGTAGGGCTCGACCGCTCCCGAAGAAGTTCTGGCTAAAATCCAGCGCCATCAATGACAAGATAACCGGGTGCGTCCACACGAACCCCACTCCCTCGCGCAGAGCCCGCATGGAGACAGCGCTACGCCCGCGAGCGACTTGGGCGAGCGGCCGCATGATGGCAAGCGCGGCGAGCATCGCGAGCCATGATACCGCGTCGACCGCGTAGCAAAGCGTGGGTCCGCTGTAAGCGAGGAGAAATCCCGCCAGTGAGGGACCGATGACGATCGCTATGTGGCGTTGCATGCCACTCAGGGCAAGCGCATTGGTCAGATCGCTGCGAGGGACAAGGTTAGGGACGATTGCGTTCCGCGCCGGCTGCTCGAGCGAGCTGAATAGCGCGAGAAAAAGGCTGGCGGCATAGAGGACCGGTGGAGAGACCCATCCCACAAGTGTCATCACGGCGAGAGTGACCGAGACACACATTTGAGCAACCTGCGTCGCCATCATGAGATGACGCCGGTTCACTGCGTCGGCCAGGAGCCCTCCAAAGAGGAGCAACACCAGCATCGGAGCGCCGCGGGCCAACCCCAGGAGGCCGAGTTCAAGCGGCGAGTTGGTCAGCTCGTAGATCTGCCAGGCCATCGTCACCGTGGTGAACTGGGTTCCCACCAGGGACACGACTGACCCGCTCCAGTAAATGGCGAAGTCGCGGTGACGGAGCGCGGCGACCGGAGTCTGTTCCCGGCCAATCATCCTCCAGCGCATTACGCGCCGATCCCCGCTGGTTGCCTCGCATAAAACTCCCAGCCCATATACCTGCGCGGTTGGCTGTGACTGGGCCGACGGCGTAGTCTCGTGTGCCGTCTCTCTTGTACCACCCGCTCCACTTCGCTGGTCACGGTTCTGACAAATCGCGAGGCATGCTTACCCATGGCGTGCACACGATAATTGATCGGAGTTCATATTGGAACTCCAGGGAACGAATTACATAGAGAACGAGTGACCTGAACTATGGTGAGCGTCGAACTCTAAACGACACGAGGATTGCAGATGCTCTGCGCAGCCTAGAGGAGCCAGGTATATTTCCCGCACACTTGATTTCGAGTCTCGTGATAGTTCGCTGCATACCGACAATCACCAGCAAAAACCAACAGAAAACCAGCGCCTCTCTTCCGCTCTTCTCTGCTCGTGATTGCTCGTGTTTGTGGATTGAACTAGCACAAAACTAGCACAGCGGTACTGGCTTTACTTGCAACGGACGACATAGAACCTCAATCGGGGATTGGGAGAATGAAAGCCTGCAGGTAAAAGCAACGGTAACTATTTTTTTTTGGCGCGCAGCTGTTCGATCAGCACCGTGATTTCCTCCAGGCGCGTTTTCACTTCGGTCTCCGCTTTTCGCAGCTCTTCGGGTGCTGCGCCTTTATCGACCGCATCCTCGAAGGCCGTCACGGCAACGCCAAACACTTTCAGCACGCGTCGCGTTTCATCAGTGGGCATGGCTCCTCCTTGATGTTAAAAAAATGCAAAATTTAAAGTGCAAATTGGCAAATGAAAAATGATCGGACGGGGCTCCCGGACAGCTCTCAGTCTCAATTTGCATTTTGCACTTTTCATGTGGCATTGATCCATAATTCCGGGCACGGTATTGCAGGTGAAATACTAGGGTCGGGTGAACTGTCGAGTCAAGACGCCGAGACGAGTTAATTTTTGGTCAGATGGGTTCCGTCGAACGTTTCTGGCTCTGCGTAGGAATTTCCGTTTCCGTTGCCATCGGCCAGCCATCGGCCACCTTCGTCGGCCTGCGTGCAATTCTCGTAATGTGCATTTGATCGCTAATCAAGCGCGGGTTGAATGAACCTGCGTTGCAGGCGGTATTTGCCAATATTAGTATCCGCAAACGTTGGTCAGTGTATTATTAGTTAGAACGCATGACAGTCGTTGCAAGCAATTAAATCGTCTTGCTTGGCTTATGTCTTCTGTTGGAGGCCCAGTTTTGGAGTGCCGCACTGGGCTACCCGTTACCCCAAGATTCGGACGAAACCGGCAGATTTATTCAGCTCGTAACGCCACCCGGCGACGTGCAGGTCATCATTCAGCGACTTCGTCATGAAGCGCGGGCGCATCTTGATATTCAGACAGACTCAATAGATTTGGAGGTTGCGCGCTTGGAACGCTTGCAGCAACAGTCGTGTCCCTCAATGATGGATGGGTGGTAATGCAAGTTCCGACTGGGCATCGGTTCTGTGTTCGTAGTCGCTATCGTGGCGGCTTCGATCAGAGTGCGAACACGGGAGGGATATAAGTGTCAATTCATTCAACAACCTTTGCAGCGCGTCGCTTAACGGGGCCTTAGATGCCAGCAATGACAGACGCCATAGCCGAGCGGAAGTTGGTGTGCGTTAAGCCCGATGGGCAGCGGGTTCCTGTGACTCTGCGTATCGGCAAGCCGTATCCTGCTAGCGACGTGGATTGGGCCTGTCCCGTCGCTCTAGAAGGATTACAGCCCAAGCTGGCGGACATGCACGGCGTGGACTCATTCCAAGCGCTCATGTTGGCACAGAAGCTTCTTCTTCAACTGATGTTGGCTGTCATTGAGGATGGCGGCAGCTTTCGTGACGACGAAGACGACTCGCCCGTCGACATCGACAGGTTGTTTGCGGCTGGCCTCTAAACCCCGCGTCTGCACCCAGCCGCGCTAGTTTCCCAACAGCTTCATCATCCGTTCGACGACATCCGGCGGCTGCGTAACCACTTCTTTCGCCAGCTTCGCCAACTCCTCGCCGCTGATTGCATCCACGACCCAGCGTCTTTTCTTCAACTCTTCCAGCAGCGCGGGATCTTTGAGCGACCGGTGGTACGCGTCGCGCAAGATTTTCACTCTATCGGGCGGCACGCCCGGCGTCGCCACCATCGGCCGGCCGAAGACCGCGGGCGCGAGCAGCACTGTCGCCACCCGCCGGGTCGCCTCCGGCGTTTTGAGTTGGTCCATCAATTCATAGATGGACGGCACGTCTGGGACTAGCGGATCTCTTTTTTTCCCGGTTTGCAGGATCGGCCGGACGAACCCTTTCTTGTGCCAGGTCAGAAACGGCTCGCGGGCGAAGTAAGTGCTGATCGTCAAATTGCGGCAGTGCAGCTCGCCGCGCTCGATGCCGAGGTCGATCTCGCCGCCGCCGGGATAGCCGGTCACGATATTGAACTTGATGCCGAGCCCGTCGTCCAAAAATTTTGGCATGTAATAACCGGAAGTGCTCGTGCCCGTGGCGCCGCACTTGGGCGGCTGCGCCGCTTTGCGCACGTCCTCGATCGATTGATACGGCGTGTCCGTCCTCATGACGAGGATAAATTCCGTTTGCTCCGGGTTGCCGATCCAGGTGAATTTCGCCCAGTCGAACTGGACTTCCGGGCGCCTCGCCAGTTGATCGAAGTACATCGACGGGCCAAATGTGCCGAGGGTCAGCCCGTCCGGCTTCGCCACAGTATAAACATAGTTGGCCGCGACCACTCCTCCCGCTCCAGTCATGTTCTGCACGATGAAGGTGGGATTTCCCGGTATGTACTTGCCCATGTGCTGGGCGAAGATTCTCGCCCAGAGATCGTAGGCGTCGCCGGCCAGATTGCCGACGATGATCCGGATGGTTTTTCCTTGATAGAACGGCGTCTGAGCTTGCAGGTTCGTTACCGACGCCAGCACAAACAACAGCGCGCACGCGAAGCGTTTCATCGCACCCTCCGGACTGCCGAGGTTTAGGACGGGAAACACCCGCGGATCATAGGGCGGGCGTAGGGAGCGGTCAAGGGAATGGAAATGGGAGTGCAGAAATATCAAAGAAGCAAAGACAAACCGCGAGCAGAGGCAACAATTCACGCTTCACTTCGACGACTTTTGTTGGCATCATCCCGCGAATGGAAGCACCGCCTGAACGAGCCCGCATCTTAGCGGCATTGTCCCGAGCGTGGTACGGAGCATCCATTCCTGAATTCCTCCAAGCCCAACCAGAAACGATTGTTGGACAACTGGTAATAAACGGCAACTTCGCTCTGCTACCAACTCAGAAGGATGCGTGGTTGGCGCAGATTGGATTTCTGCAAGATCGCCTAGTCGGTCTGACGGGCGCGTTGTTTTTGGAGTTCAATATCCCACGTATGGGCCGGCGGATTGATACGGTGCTAATCGTCGGCCCTGTTGTGTTTGTTATAGAGTTCAAAGTTGGCGAAAGTAAGTTTGAACGTTCGGCAGTGGATCAGGTGTGGGATTATGCTTTGGACCTGAAGAACTTTCACGAAGCCAGCCACTCTGCTTCGATTATACCTATTCTCATCGCCACCGAGGCTACTGAGTCGACTGCGTTACGACTTCATGCCGACGAAGACAAGGTATATCGTCCTATTCATGTACATCCCGCCGGTTTTCGCAAAGCGATTGACGTAGCACTGCAGACCGTAACGGACGAAGTAATCGATAGTCAGAAATGGCTGAGTGCTCCGTATCATCCGACACCCACCATCGTAGAAGCTGCTCGGGCTTTGTATGCCCAGCATTCCGTTGAAGCTATCGCTCGTTACGATGCTGGCGCGCAAAACTTGCGCGTCACTTCGTCACGAATTGAAGAATTGGTGGACGAAGCTAGAGCACAAAGACATAAACTCATTTGCTTCGTGACGGGTGTCCCGGGAGCTGGGAAAACACTGGTGGGGCTAAACATTGCCACGCGACGCCGAGACGCTGGCCAACCAACGCACGCTGTCTTTCTTTCAGGGAACGGTCCGCTTGTCGCTGTTCTACGTGAAGCATTGACCCGAGACGAGGTTGAACGTCAAAGGGGCCAAGGTATTCGAGTTCGAAAGGGAAAGGTTGGCGAAAGTGTCAAAGCTTTTATCCAGAACGTTCATAACTTTCGCGACGAGGCATTAGACCATCCAGGCGCTCCGGCGGAGCACGTTGTGATTTTCGACGAAGCGCAGCGCGCGTGGAACGTACAACAAACAGCGAATTTCATGCAGCGAAAAAAGAATCGGCCAGGGTTCGCGGACTCCGAGCCTCAGTTCTTAATTTCGTGTATGGATCGGCATACAGAATGGGCTGTTATCGTTTGTCTTGTCGGGGGCGGTCAGGAGATCCACACCGGCGAAGCCGGAATCGATGCCTGGCTTGAAGCGGTGAATTCGAGATTTCCCCACTGGCACACGCATATTTCATCTAGACTCACCGACAGCGAATACGCGGCTGGCAAAGCTTTAGATGCTGTACGTCAGCGACAGAACACTCACTTCGACGACTGCCTACATCTCGCCGTCTCCATGAGATCGTTTCGGGCGGAAAATGTTTCAGCATTCGTCAAGGCTCTCCTCGATTGCGAAAAGCAACAAGCACGCGACACATTCGCACGAATCGCCGATCGCTATCCGATCACTGTTACGCGGGACCTAAGTCGGGCAAAGCAATGGATTCGCTCCCATGCCAGGGGAACTGAGCGGTTCGGGTTAGTCGCGTCATCGAAAGCACAACGTCTGAAACCTCACGCGATTGATATTCGAGTGGACGTTGATCCGGTGCATTGGTTTCTCAACGACAAGGACGATACGCGGTCAAGCTACTATCTCGAAGATGCCGCGACGGAGTTTCAGGTTCAGGGTTTGGAATTAGACTGGGCGTGTGTGACTTGGGACGGGGACCTGCGTTTCACTGGTTCTGGATGGAGCTTTCATGACTTCCGAGGTCGTCGATGGATCAATGTCGCGAAGCCCGACCACCAGCGCTACCTTTGCAATGCATACCGAGTCCTGCTCACTCGCGCTCGGCAAGGAATGGTTATTTTTGTCCCGCCTGGGGACTCGATTGATCCGACTCGGTCGTCTGAATTTTACGATTCAACTTTTAACTACCTTTCCGAGCTTGGCATTCCTGAACTGCGGTGAACCTTCCTCTCATCTGCACGTGTGGCCGGGTGAGAGGAATTAGTTCACAAAACGGCTGACGGCGTGCACACCCTCTAATTTTTTACCGTAAATACACCTATAGCAAGCTCATGAAAGGCGGACATACATAATCTTGATAATCTTTCCTCAACGATATCCTCTCGCGATTTTTGGACGGAACAGTCTATTGAGTTACCTTTTGTGCCGCAAGACAGCGCTGCAGCAGACGTGGGTCTCCCAACCGCTCCACACACGCGGCGAATGCGTCGGTCGGGCCGCGCCAGCGCAGCTCGTCCACGTTGCGGAAGAGGCGCGCGTCGGTTCGGAGCGTTGCGAGGCGCTTGAACAATAACGCGAGCTCGCGTTTGTCTCCCAATACTGTGGCTGGGAAGTCCTCGATGATGCCGTGTTTATTCAGGAGCCGCGCGGCGCTGACCGCGCCGATCCCCGGAATGCCTGGATAGCCGTCGGCGGCGTCGCCGACGAGCGCGAGAAAGTCGGGAATCAGGGCGGGCTCCACGCCGAACTTTTCGCGCACTCCTGCGGCATCGCGGATCTTCTGACTTCTGCGGTCAACCTGCACGACTCGGTCGCCGCGAACGCACTGCGCCAGATCCTTGTCGGGCGTCCAGATGGAAACTTTCTGCACTCTCTCGTCTTCGGCGGCGATCTGCGCCGCGGAGGCAAGCGCGTCGTCGGCCTCGAGCTCGATCATCGGCCAGACAGCCACACCCATCGCCGTGAGCGCGTCTTCGAGCGGGTGGAATTGGGCGAGCAGCGCGGGCTCGATGCCGGCGCCGGTCTTGTAGTCGGACCAGAGAGCATTGCGAAAAGACTCGATGACGTGATCGGTGGCCACACCGACGTGAGTCGCGCCGGTCTCGATCATCTGCAAAACGGTATTGAGCACGCCGATCACCGCGCCGAAGGGCTTATCCTCGCCCTTGTTGAAGCGGCGCAGGCCGTAAAAGTGGCGGAACAACTCGTAGGTGCCGTCGATCAGATGAACGATTATTCCCTCGCTCGCAGGCTGCTGAAAAAGACCCATATGCTTCGTTCCGCTCAATCGCCTCGCGTCAACGTACTGCCGATGTACGCCTCCGCTCGTCGATTTTTCGCGCGCCTCGCCTCTGGATCTTTTTGAGCAGCCTGCAAGAAGCCTTTTTTCAGCAACCTGCTGGGGAAGGTCTGGCAGCGGGCATAGCGATCCTTTAGCAAATTTTATCGCAGGGGTCGCCATCGTTGATCCCCTTCGGATTGCCGAACCGTTTGGTACAATAAAGTTATGGAAAAAATAAACGACAAAATCGTAACATTTCTGGACCCGAAGACAATCGAGCCTAGCGCCAAGCAGCAGCTCGAAAATATTTCCCAACTGCCATTCATATTCAAACACATTGCCGTCATGCCGGACTGTCATTTGGGCAAAGGCGCTACGGTTGGGTCTGTGATCGCGACAAAAGGAGCAGTGATTCCCGCGGCAGTCGGTGTTGATATCGGTTGCGGCATGATCGCGGTCAAGACCAAATTTTTCGCCAAAGACCTACCCGAGACCCTGGAAAAAGTCAGGACAGGGATCGAGCGCCGCATCCCTCTAGGCGCGGGCAAATTCAATCGACAACTTACCGACAGCGCCGAGAAACGAGTTCTCCAGCTCAAACGCGCGGCGAAAAGCGATTACGATGCGGTGGATAAGAAGTGGACGGAGGCAGTCGGCTCGTTAGGCTCCGGCAACCATTTCATCGAAATATCTCTCGACGAATCGGATCAGGTCTGGGTCGTGCTTCATTCCGGATCGCGCGGGATAGGCAATAAACTCGCCATGAAACACATTAAGATCGCGCAAAAGATCATGGAGGAAAAGTCGATTCAACTTAAGGACCGAGATCTGGCTTATCTTTCGGAGAATAGAGCTGAGTTTAATCATTATATAACCGATCTTCTCTGGGCCCAGGACTTCGCGCTGCTCAATCGCGAAGAAATGATGGACCGAGTCATGACCGAGCTCTCGTATTTATTTTACAAAGAGGACGGCCATCAAAAGGAAATCGAACTGGAGCGGATCAACTGCCACCATAATTTCACCCAAAGAGAAAACCACTTCAACGAAAATGTTTGGGTTACCCGCAAAGGCGCGATTCAAATGAAAGCCGGGCAGAAGGGAGTGATTCCCGGGTCGATGGGAACGAGGAGTTACATTGTCTCCGGCCTCGAAAACCAGATGGCTTATCATTCCGCGCCGCATGGTGCAGGGCGAAGATTTTCACGCGGTGAGGCACGCCGGCGCTTCAACATGGCGGATTTCAAAAAAGCCATGGTCGGAATCGAATGCCGACACTCGGCCAAATTGATCGACGAATTACCGATGGCCTACAAAGACATCGATGAAGTCATGGAGAATTCAAAAGAGCTCGTGAAAGTCGATCACACGTTGAAACAAATTGTAAATGTCAAAGGCGATTGACGATCAAATACGAAGAGTTCCAATTAGGCTTCTGAACTCGGGACGAAATCCCGCCCCCAATCCACTTCTCAAGCCGAGCCGTTCGGCTATCAGGCTTTCACCGAAAATAAGCGCCGTCGTATCCGCTGGCGCCACCATGGCGCAGGAAGAGTTTTCATCAGACCATTGCCGGTTCGCAGTTAAGTAACGCTTGCGAGTGCCGACCATCTGCCGCATGTCGATCCGGCGGAACCGTGCGCCAAACCTGTCACGAGTTTTTTCAGCATTCCGAGACGAAAGTAGGATTGCGTTTTTACCGCCGCAATTATATTGAAGCGATTAGCTAGATGTGAAGATTGCAGCAAGAGGCGGCGACCGAGCGCTGCCGGCTTTCGTGTCGGGCGTCGCGCGGCATGCCGATCAAAGTGACGATCATGCGCAACGACAAGTCTCGTTACAAAAACCTACGATAGGAGTAGCAAGTGAAATTCAACGACCTTAGACATTTTATTTCCACCATCGACGAGCTGGGACAGCTCAAAACCGTCGAAGGCGCGAGCTGCGAGCTGGAAATCGGCGCGATTACTGAAGTCGCGTCGTTCAAGAAATCCTGCCCGGCGGTGCTGTTCGACTCGATCAAGGGTTTTCCCAAGGGCTTTCGCGTGCTGACCAATTTCGTCGCCAACAGCATGCGCGAGCGGATGGTCTTCGGCGTATCCAACGATCTCACCGATCCTGAAGCGGTGCTCTATTGGAAGAACCACTCCAAAGAGTTCGCGCCCATCGAGCCCAAGGAAGTTAAGGACGGACCGGTCAAAGAAAACGTCATGGTCGGCGGCGACGTCGATCTGACCCGCTTCCCGTGGCCCAAGTGGCATCAACGGGACGGCGGCCCGTATATTTGCGCGACTTCATCGGTGACCCGCGATCCCGAGTCGGGCTATGTCAACGTCGGCTCGTATCGCTACATGTTGCTCGGCAAAAATAAGATGGTCGCCCACATCGGCTCGGGCCACCACGGCGACGTGATCAGAAAAAAATATTGGGCAAAGGGCAAGCCTTGCCCGGTGGCGATCTCGCTGGGTCAAGACCCGGCGCTGTTGATCGCCGCCGGCACCAACCTGACTTGGGGCGCGGCGGAATACGGCTACGCCGGTTGGATGCGCGGCGCGCCGGTGGAAGTCACCAAAGGCGAGTTCACGGATTTACCGATTCCTGCGTCCGCAGAAGTCGTCTTGGAGGGCGAGATGTTGCCGCCCGACGCCGGCTTGGAGGTCGAAGGACCGTTCGGTGAATTTTCCGGTTACTACGGCGGCGGCGCGCGGCCGGCGCCGGTCACGATCATCAAAAGCATTCTCTATCGTAACAACCCGATCATACTCGGCGCTCCGCCGTTTTTGGGCACCAGCCGCGGCATTCTCACTTCGCGCGGAATCCTGGTCTGGAACGAGCTCGAAGCGCTTGGCATTCCGGACATCAAAGCGATCAACTATTCCTGGGGCATGTGCATCATCTCGCTCAAGCAGGCTTATCCCGGCCATGCCATGCGCGCCGCTCACGGCGCCATCGGCGGGACCGCGGGTTATCACGGCCGATTCGTCATCGTCGTCGACGAAGATATCGACCCGTATAATCTCGAACAAGTGCTGTGGGCGATCGCGACGCGCTGCGATCCCGAAACCTCGGTGGATATCTCGCGGCGCATTTGGAGCTACAAAATCGATCCGCGCTTGCCGAAAAATAAAAAAGAAGTGGCGGATTACACCGGCTCGGTGGCGATCATCGACGCCTGCCGTCCCTATCATTGGATCGATGAGTTTCCCGCCACCACACAGATCGCCGAAGAGTTGGTAAAAGAGACCAACGCCAAGTGGGGCAAGTTTTTGGGGGAAGATTAAATTGGCTCGAACTCCAGGAGTGCATCATGGTGCAAAAAGGCGATCGTTTCTTGATCATGACCGACGACGCGATGGACGCGATGGTTTTTTCGCGCGCTGGATGAGAGCCTGAGATGATTATGAATCACAGCCTGAAATCCCTCCTAACCTCCCTTTACAAAAGGGAGGAATAGGAACGCCGGCTGTCGCACATTACCCTTCGAGCGCACATTGTTTGTTTATCCCCCTTTGAAAAAGGGGGACCAAGGGGGATTTTCTTGAATGCTCAATTACAATCCACAACTCAAAACGAGAGCGCGCACGCTACGAACGCACCTTACCGACGCGGAACAACGACTGTGGAGTCGCCTGAGAGGAAAACAAATCCTCGGCATTCAATTCTATCGGCAAAAACCCATCGGCAACTACATTGTCGATTTCTATGCACCGACGGCGCGGCTGGTGATCGAAGTGGATGGCGCGCACCATTTGGACGTCGCACAAGCGCGATATGATAGACAACGTAGCGAGAGTCTGGAGGAGAGCGGGCTTAAAGTATTGCGCTTCGACGATCGGCAAGTCCTGTTGGAACTGGAGTCTGTCACACAAGTCATTTTTCGCGCGGTGGATGAGAGCCTGAGATGATTATGAATCAAAGCCTGAAAATCCCTCCTAACCTCCCTTTACAAAAGGGAGGAATCGGAACGGCGGCTGTCGCACGCTGCCCTGTGAGCACGCATTGCATTTGTGTCCCCCTTTGAAAAAGGGGGATTAAGGGGGATTTGCCCCGTTTTGAGTGATTGAAACTTTTCAAACCGATAAACCAACAAGGACACCATGGAATTTCCGATCCATCCGCCGATTGGCGAGCGAGTTCGTAGAAAAGAAACCGAGCGCTTCATCACCGGCACCGGGCGCTACGTCGACGATCTGTTGCCGGCCGGGACGCTGCATGTATCGTTTGTGCGCAGCTCCTGCGCCCACGCGCGGATAAAATCCATCGATGTCACGGCGGCGCGGACGATGCCCGGCGTGCGCGCGGTTTATACCGGCGCCGAGATCGCCAAGCGGGTGAAGCCGTTGCGGGTTGGTGGCAGTTCGCTCTTGCGTGAAGTGAAGCTCTATCCGCTGGCGGTGGAGAAGGTGCGTTACTTCGGCGAGCCGGTCGCGGTGGTCGTCGCCGACAACCGTTATCTCGCCGAAGACGCGACCGAGGCGGTGTCGGTGGACTATGCAATGTTACCGGTGGTCATCGACACCGAAGCGGCCATGGAGCCCGGCGCCCAGCCGGTGCACGACGATGTCGGCAGCAATATCGTCTACAAGCATCACTTCGCGACAGACGGCATTGAAAAGATTTTTCAAGATGCCGAAATCGTCATCAAGGAGAAAATTCGCAGCCACCGCATCACCGCGTGCCCCATCGAGCCGCGCGCATATCTGGCGCACTTCAATAAAGACGAAGACAGCCTGACCATGTGGTCGGCGACGGCCAATCCCCATTCGCTCAAATCGCGCATCGCCGAAATAATGGAATTCCCCGAGGGCAAATGCCGGGTGATCGCGCCGGATGTCGGCGGTTCGTTCGGCGTCAAGATACAAACTTACCAGGAAGAATTATTGCTGCCGCTGCTGTCGCGCGATTTGAACCGGCCGATCAAATGGTGCGAGACCCGGGTCGAGCATATGCGCAACGGCCGCCATGGCCGCGATCAGATTCATTACGTCGAGATGGCGCTCAAGAAAGACGGCACCATGCTGGCGATCCGCGACAAGATCATCGCCGACATGGGCTCGACCTATACCGTCGATCACTCGATCCAGGCCGCCTGGCTCTATATGACCGGGGTTTACCAAATTCAAAACTACGAAGTGACGGCCTTCGGCGTGTCGACCAACAAGACCACCCACGGATCGCTGCGCGGCATCGGCAAAGCCGACGCGGCGTATATTCTCGAACGGCTGGTCGATATCGCCGCGCGGGAATTGGAGATGGACCCCATCGACATTCGCATGAAAAATTTCATTCCCGCCGATGCCTTTCCCTATCGCAACCCGACCGGTGCGCTTTATGATAGCGGCCAGTATCATCTGGCCATGCAGCGCGCGGCCGAGATGGCGGGGTACGAGAAGTTACGCAGCGAGCAAATCGAGCTGCGCAAGCAAGGCATCTATCGCGGCATCGGCGTCGCGCTGGTGATGGAACCGACCAGCTCGAGCCGCATCCACGCCACCGGCGGTTACGCGTCGTGCCGCCTGCGCATCGATCCCACCGGCGCGGCGACGGTTTTTTCCAGCATGGGCGAGCAAGGGCAGGGACATGAGACGACGATCGCGCAGATCGTTTCGAGCCAAACGGGAATTCCTTTCGACAAGATCACGGTGGTGCACGGCGATACCTTGCCGACGCCCTACGGTTTCGGCACCGGCAGCAGCCGATCATCGGTGGTGCTCATGCCGTCGGCGTGGGTGGCCGGCAAACTGATGCGCGACAAGCTGCTCGGCATCGCCGCGCGGCAGTTGAATGTCGTTCCGGAAAAGCTGGAGATCGGCGCCGGCAAGGTGTTTGCGAAAGAAAATTCGGCGCAGTCCATCGCGGTCATGGAAATTGTCCGCACCGCCTACGGCGCGATCCATCTATTGCCGGAAAACATGGAGCCCGGTTTGGAAGTCACCGGCTATTTCATCAATCCCAATATCGACTACACGCCGGACGCCAAGGGACGCATGAATACGTTTTCCAGTTATCCCTACGCCGCGGTGATCGCGGTGGTCGACGTCGATGTGGAAACCGGCATGATCAAGATCGTCAACTACGCGACGGTGCACGACTGCGGCAACATGATCAACCCGCAGATCGTCGACACCCAACAGCAGGGCTCGATCATGCAAGGCATCGGCGCGGCGCTCTATGAAGAGATTCGTTATGACGAAGACGGCCAGTTGCTAACTTCGACTTTCATGGATTACCGGCTGCCGTCCGCCGAAGAGGTGCCGCCGCTGATGTTGGAACATATCGTCACGCCCAATCCCTTCACGCCGCTGGGCGCCAAGGGCGCGGGCGAGACCGGCATGCTCGGACCGCCGCCGGCGCTGTGCAACGCGGTGGAAGATGCGTTGAGCCCGCTGGGCGTAAAAATTCGCGCCACGCCGCTCACGCCGGACAGAATATTGGCCCTCATCGAGAAAGCGCAGGCGAAGTAAAACCATGGCCAAAACAATTTCTATGACGGTAAACGGCAAGCCCTATGCGGGGGAGGCGGAGCCGCGCACGTTGCTGGCGCATTTCCTTCGCGATGGCTTGAGACTGACCGGCACGCACCTCGGCTGCGTGGTCGGCCGCTGCGGCGCCTGTACGGTGATGTGGAACGGTACGGCGGTGAAGTCGTGCATGGTTTTCGCCGTGCAGGCGGACGGCGATGAAATCGTCACCGTCGAAGGCTTGGCCGAGGACAAACGGCTGCATCCGCTGCAAGCGGCGTTTTGGAATAAAGACGCGGTGGAGTGCGGCTACTGCACTCCGGGCATGCTGATGTCGGCTTACGGCCTGCTAGCCAAAAACAGCAAGCCCAACGACGAGCAGATCAAAAAAGCGATCTCGGGAAATCTTTGCCGCTGCACCGGCTACGGCAATATCGTCGCGGCGATCAAAGAGGCGGCGGCCTCATTCGAAAATTCCAAATGACAGATTTCAAATTTCAAAATCTGAGCTTGAGATTTTGAGCGGAGCGAGAACATGGTCAGTATTCTCAAAGACATTGCCATCGACGGCGTGAAAATCATTCCCTGTAGGATCGCCGTCGGTCATCGCGGCGTGGTTAAATCTTTTCTCCTCGCCGGCGACGATCGCCGGGTGATCTTGGTCGACACCGGCGCGTCGGACGCCGACGCGGATATTATTATGGACGCCATCAAGGACATGGATCACAAACACGAAGATTTAAAGCTCTGCGTGCTGACCCACCGCCACGGCGATCACACCGGCGGGCTCAATAAACTCAAAAAGATCCTCAAGTTCGACGTGCTGGCCCACGAGCTCGATATGCCGGCGATCCAAAAGCAGACCGGCTACGACGTCGAACATATCGTCAAAGGCGGCGAGCGTTTGCCCGACTGCGGCGGCATCAACGTCATTCATACGCCGGGCCATACCGCGGGCCATATCAGCCTGCATCTGCCGCGCATCAAGACGATGATCGCCGGCGACGCCATCGTCAGCGCCGGCGAGCATTTGATGGTGTCGCCAACCTATCTGTCCTCCGACCCCGAAGCGGCGCATGAAAGCGTGCGGCGCCTGATCGGCATGAATCTGGATTTGGAACGGCTCTTGGTTGGACACGGTGATGATGTTTACTTCGGCGCAAAAGAAAACCTCGCGCGCATCTTCGCCGGGCCGAGGGCTTAGGTAGTGAGCGAAGGTATCGACGGCGGTGACCATTTCGATTGCATGGTGTGCAAATCATGCTCGAACAGTGAGTGGGTATGAATAAGAGTTGTCGCGGAAGGTTTGCTTGCTGTGCCAAGAAAATCCCCCTCTATCCCCCTTTTTCAAAGGGGGAGCTGATTCCAATTACCCCTCTTTGGAAAAGAGGGGCCAGGGGAGATTTTCCACGACGATGACACGACCACGTAATTACCGCTCGTCGAAGTAAATGCGAGTTATGACGGAGAGCTTATGATGACAAGAATCTGGATTTGGAACGGCTCTTGGTCGGACACGGTGATGATGTTTACTTCGGCGCAAAAGAAAACCTCGCGCGCATCTTCGCCGGGCCGAGGGCGTGAGGTCGAGCGACCGCGGGCGGTGTCAGCGTCGACCGCTCGACGAGCGAAGCAGAGGCGAATTCGCAAATGGATTATTACAAGCTGTTGAGAGCGGTTCGATCGCCGCACAAAGAAAATCCCCCTCTGTCCCCCTTTTTCAAAGGGGGATTTCGGATTTCAATTCCTGGCCCCTCTTTGGAAAAGAGGGGTCGGGGGAGATTTTCCTTGATTCGCGGAGCCACTTCGAGTCTTGAGGAAAAGTTTATGAAGAGGAGAATCTTCATCGCGCTATTAGTGATTTCTGTTTCGATTGCCGCGCCCGCATTGGCGGCCGACGCTCTCAAGAAACTGCGAATTGCCTCCAAGGGCGCCGGCGAAACGCTATTGCCCTACCTGATCCCGCAGCGGCTGGGATTTTACCGAGAGGAAGGTCTCGACGTCGACGTCATCGTGACGCGCGGCACGGTGACGACTCAAGTGGTGGTGAGCGGCGCGGTGGATTACAGCAACGGCGGTTCGATTCCGGCGATGCTCGGCGGCGCGCGGATCAAGATTCTGCTGATCAACACCGATAAGCCGGCGCAACATCTGGTCAGCTCGGCGAAGATCACCAACCTGAAACAACTCGCCGGAAAAACCATCGCGGTGTCCGACGCGTCGGGCAATTCGACGTTGTTACTGCGCGAGATGCTTTCGAAAAACGGCGTAGCCGTGGAAAGCGTGCAGATGCGTCCCCTCGGCGAGCAGGCGGTGCGCTATGGCGCGCTCATGAGCGGCGCCGTGGATGCCACCATGGCGTCCTTCAGTTTGGCCAAGCAAGCCGAGGGCAAAGGATTTCGCATTCTCGCTTACAGCGGCGATCATGTCTCGTCGTTGAGCGCGAATTTGGAGAGCACCGACGACAAGATTCTAAATTCACCCGCCGAAGTCTATCGGGTGGTCAAGGCGACTTTGAAGGGCCATCTCTACTTTCATCGCAATGCCAACGAGACGATGAAGTTCATCATGGAAGTGATGCGTATGTCCAACGTCAACGAAGCCAGAGAGATTTGGACGGCGCGGGTTAAGCAGGCGTCCGAGTTGGCCCAAGTCGGTAGAGCTTCGGATGAGGCGTTGATGACCAATATCGAACGAGTGCGCGATCAGATGAAAATGGTCGGGGCCGGCGCCCGGTTCAAAGAAAAGCTTAGCCTCGATCAGGTTTACGACTTCAGTTTCGTGAAGAAAGCTTACGAAGAAATCCAAGCCAGCAAGTGGGACGCCATGCGCTACGACTACGTGAAGAAATAGCCGGCGCAGGAAGGTAATACCGACATGATGATTCGATTGTTTATCGTGGTCCTGCTTTCTTGCGGCGCGCTGGCGCCGGCCTTCGGCGCCGAGGCGTTGAAAAAAATCCGCATCGCCTCCAAGGCGCCCGGCGAAGCGCTGCTCCCCTACCTGATCGCCCAGCGGTTCGGCTTTTATCGCGAGGAAGGATTTGATGTCGACGTGATCGTGACCCGCGGCACGGTGACCACCCAGGTCGTCGTCAGCGGCGCGGTGGACTACGGTAACGGCGGTTCCATCCCGGCGATCCTCGGCGGCGCGCGCATGAAGATCATCCAAATCAGCACCGACAAGCCGTCGCAATATCTCGTGGTCGCGCCGAAAATCACCCACATGAAGCAAATGGCGGGCAAGGTGATCGCCACTTCCGACGCGTCGGGGAACTCGACGTTGCTCCTGCGCGAATTGCTGATCAAAAACGGCATCGCACTCGACACCGTGCAGATGCGCGCCTTGGGCGAGCCGTCGATGCGCTCCGGCGCGCTGGTGTCCGGCACGGTGGACGCGACGATGATATCCATCGGCATGGCGCGCCAACTGCAAGCCAAGGGCTTTCGCATACTCGCCTATAGCGGCGACTACGTGTCGGCGCTCAGCGCCAATCTGGAAACCACCGATGACAAGATTCAAACCGCCCGGGACGAGATCCAGCGCGTGGTGCGGGCGACGCTCAAAGGGCAGATCTTTTCCTATCGCAATGCCAACGAGGCGGTTCGATTCGTCATGGAGTTGTTGCGCTTGAGCGACTTTAACGAGGCGCGGGAAATCCATCGCCAGCGCGATAAAGAAGCCTCCGATCTGGCCAAAATCGGCCAGGCGAGCGAGGAGTCGATGGTCGCCAATATCGAACGGGTGCGCGAGCAGATGCGCGCCATGGGCGCGCCGACCCGAGTGAAAGGCGCCGTGAGCGTCGATCAAGTCTACGATTTCAGTTTCGTCAAGAAAGCCTACGAAGAAATCCGCGCCAGCAAATGGGACCCGATGCGCTACGAATACACCCGGAAGGCGACGTGAAAAATGTATCCAGTAACTTTTGAATATCTCAAGCCGAGCGGCATCGACGAAGCGATCGCGCTGCTGCTGCGAGCATGGCGACGACGCGAAGCTTTTGGCCGGCGGCCAAAGTTTGGTGCCGATGATGAAACTGCGCGTGGCGCGGCCGAAATATTTGATCGACATCCACCGCATCGCCGATCTCGATTATATTCGCGAAAGTGCCGGCGCGATTCACATTGGCGCGATGACGCGCCACATCGAGATCGAGGAGTCTTCGCTCATTGGCGAGAAACTGCCCATGCTCCATGAAGCGGCGAGTGAAATCGGTGACGTGCAGGTGCGCAACCGCGGCACCATCGGCGGCGGCTTGGCGGAAGCCGATCCTTGCGGCGACTACGGCGCGGTTATCCTGGCGCTCAACGCGCGATTGAAATGCTTGAGCCCGCGCGGCGAACGGATCATTCCTGCGGCGGAGTTTTTTACCTTCGCCTATACGACGGCGCTGGCGAGCGATGAAATTTTGACCGAGGTGATTTTCCCCGGGTTGGATCAGCGCAGCGCCGGTGTCTATTTAAAGCTTGAACGCGTTGCCGGTGACTTCGCCATCGCCAGCGCGGCGGTGCAGCTGAGTCTCGACGATGGCGGTATTTGCACTGAGGTGGGCATCGGTGTCACCGGCGGCCATGCCGTGCCGACCAAAGGCGTCGCGGTGGAAGATTTGCTGCGCGGCAAAAAAATTACCCAGGAATTGATCGCGGCGGCGGGGCAGTTGATTCAAGAAGACGCCGACCCCATCGAAGACATGCGTGGCGCAGCGGGATACAAGAAAAAGGTCCTGGGCGCCATTCTGCGCCGCGCCATCGCGGAGGCCGTGCGCCGTGCCGAGGCCAAACGGTCCTCGTGAGCGCGCGGATATTCCGGTGAAAACGCGCTGCTTAGTCTCCCTGCTGATCGTTCTCGGTGCCGCCCACAGCGCGGCGTTCGCGGCGCAAGCGCCGCTCACCAACGTCACCATCGCCTACACGTCGATTTCGCCGCAGTACTCGCCGGCGTGGATCGCCAAAGAGACCGGCATCTTTAGAAAAAACGGCATCAATGCGCAGCTGGTTTATATGCGCGGCGGCATTCTGGCGACTCAGGCGCTGGTGAGCAACGACGTGAACTTCATCAATGCCGGCGGCGGCGGAGTGGTCGATGCCGTGCTCGGCGGCGCGGAGATTTATATCGTCGCGGCGCCAATCAATCAGGAGCCGCAAGTCCTGGTCGCCCGGCGCGAGATCAAAGAAATCGCCCAGCTCAAAGGCAAGAAGGTCGCGGTCAACAGTCTCGCCGGTCCGGCGATTCTTACCATGAAAATAATTCTCGCTGCTTCCGGATTGGACCCCGAGCGCGATGTGAGTTACCTGGCGACCGGTCCGACGGCGACCCGGTATACCGCTTTGCAACTGGGCCAGGTGGACGCGGCGCCGTTGACGCCGCCGTTCACGCTGGCGGCGCGCCGGGCGGGCTACACATTTTTTGAAAACGCGCCGGGATTGAAAGACGCGGAGATGCCCAACGCCGCGCTGATCACCAGCCGTAAGTACTTCGAAGCGGAGCCTGTCGCCGCCGAGGCGGTAATCAAGTCGATCATCGAAGGGATTCATTTCTACAAGACCGAAAAAGTCAGGACGCCGGCAATTCTAAAAAAATACATGAAAATCGAAAACGCCGAGGATCTCCAGGAGAGTTACAGCTTCTACGTCAAGCTGCTCAACGAAAAGCCGTATCCATCGGTAAAAGGCATTCAGACCATTCTCGACTGGTCGAAACGAGCGGACGCGCGCAAAGCGACTCCCGGCCAATTCATCAATACCAAGACCGTCGAGAAATTGGACAAGCAGGGGTTTATCGACGCGCTGTATCGGAAATAAATGGATAGGGGTTAAGGGTGAGGTGTAAGTAGATTCGGACGCGTATATGAGACACCGCAAGGTTCCATTGACGCTATCGTTGATTTTGGTCTGCTTCTCATCGCCGTTGGAACGCGCGGCGGCCCAGCTTGCGCCGATTCGGATTTCTTATGCGACGGCGTCGGGCACTCGCTTGCCGCTGTGGATCGCTCAAGACGCCAAGATTTTCGAGAAGTACGGCCTCGATGCCAAGTTAATCAACATCCCATCCGGCAATACCGCGATCAGCGCCTTGGTCAGCGGCGAAGTGGACGTCGTAAACGGTTCCGGTTCGTCAACCATCGTCGCTGCCGGGCGCGGACTGCCGGTCGTCATCATCGGTAGCTTCGGCGGCACGATTTACAAATTAATCGCTAACCCAGGCGTCACCGATTTGCGCGGCAAGACCGTGGGCACGAGCCGTATCGGCGCCAGCACCGATTTCGCGCTGCGCCGTGCGCTGTCGAAACTCGGGCTCGCGCCGGATAAGGACGTCAAGATTCTCGTCACCGGCATCGGCGAAGCCGACAAGCGCATCATGCTCATGCTCCAGGGGAGGATGGACGCCACCATCGGCAGCCCGGAAAGTATTTTGGCCGCCGAGACTCAGGCCAAGGTGAAACTGGAAATGTTGGCCGATCTCGACGAAATGAAGATTTACAATACCGTCGGCGATCTATCGGCGCGCGCCGAGACCGTGAAAAATCGCCGCGAGCTGTTGCGCCAATTCTTCATGGCGATCAGCGAAGCCATCGCCGTAGGCAAAAGAAATCGCCCCATGGGCTATCGAATGATCACCAAGTATATGAAAGTGACCGACCCGAAACGGCTCGAGGTCGTCTACGACGCGGCGTTCGGTAAGATGCCGAGCAAGCCCTACGCGCGCGAGGATGCGGTGCAGTTGGAGTTGGAAGCGATCGCGTTCACCGATCCGCTGTTCAAGAATAAGAAGCCGGGCGATTTTATGGACAGCAGCATCGTCGCCGAGCTCGACAAAAAAGGCTTCTTCGCGCAATTGCAGTGATTCAAATGGAGATCGGTTAAACATGAAAGCGAAGAGAGAAATGCTGGTTTATATTTTTGCCGCTCTGGTATCGCTACTCGCGCCTTCGGCAGCGCTGGCTCAGACGGCGCCGGTCGAAGAGCGTTTGGATCAGCTCAATCGTTTGCCTGACAAGGCGCGGACCGAAGCGCTCGAGAAAGAGGCGCGCAAGGAAGGCGAAGTGGTTTGGTACGCGGCGATGGCGAGCGACCGCGCCGGTGAAGTGATCAAAGTCTTCGAGAGTAAGTATCCGTTCTTGAAAGTTCGCTTCCAACCCGGCGGCGCCAGCCGGCAGATCGAGCAATTGATGGTCGAGCATCGCGCCAAAAAGCAGCGCGCCGATATCATCAACACGCGCCGCTCGTTTGTCGCCGTGATGGCCAAGGCCGGCGCGATTGCGCGATATCGCACGCCGCTGCGCGCGGCGCTGCGCGAAGGATTTGCCGACAAGGAAGGTTGGGTCAACGGTATCTATGCTCAGCCGCGGGTGTTTCTTTTTAACACACGCATGGTGGCGCGCGATAAAGCGCCGCAGTCGTTCGACGATCTGCTGAATCCGGTGTGGAAAGACAAGATGGGCATGGATACCACCGACTACGATTGGTTGGCGTCGCTGATCGATTTCTACGGCCGCGGCAAGGCACTGGAATATACCGGCAAACTGGCCAAGCAGCAGCTCAACTTTCGCCGCGGTCCGACGCTGTTGGCGCAGCTCACCGTCGCCGGCGAATTTCCCATCGTGATCGACGCGTTTCCCGAAGAAGTGCTGCAAATGAGAAACGCCAAAGCCCCGGTGGATTTTGTTTTTTCCGAACCGTTTGTCCCGGTGAAAACACCGACGACCGTTTCCATTTCCGCCGGCGCGCCGCATCCCCACGCGGCCGCGTTGTTCGTGGATTTTCTGCTCTCCAAGCCCGGTCAAGATTTGCTTGCAAGCCAAGGAAGGTGGGCGAGCCGCAAAGACGCCAACTACTTCGCCGATCTGAAAGGCAAGAAGATGCAGATCGCTTCGTCCGAATGGGATGACAAGCAGGTGGAGTTGATCAAGCTGTATAATAGCGTCTTCGGTTTGCAGTGAAGAGATGATGAATCAAAGATCAAATAATTGATCTAGCCCGGATTTGACGGACAGTAAGTTAAGCAACAGCCATCGAGTTTTCTAGTCCATAGGGCTGAGATAATTCAGCGATTAATGTCTACGCTGGCGATTGTAGAACACCTCGATTACTCTCTGTTCGAGTTTCATCTCGGTTGAAACTATGCTGATGCACGAGCTCATTCTTCAGTGAGCTGAAAAAATTCTCCGCTACGGTATAAACGTAACAGTTGCCCGCCGGATCATTCTCTCGTCATCCCGTGTTTTTTTAGGTTGCTGACTAGCTGCACGATTGATAGCGCTCGCTCAGTATTATATGTGAGAAAGACATGAACGAGACAACTAAGATTGCAGAATTTGTTCACGCGACTAGATACGAAGACCTTCCCGCCGAATTAGCAGCGTCTTTTAAGATATTTGTCCTCGATACGTTTGCCGCCGCTCTCATAGGCTCGCTGTTACCATGGGCCAAGACTGTATTGGAATTGGTTCATGAGCTCGGCGGAAATCGAGAGGCTACCGTCATCAACCAATCGTGGAAAACCGACATCTCGCGCGCGGCGCTGGCCAATGGCACGATGATCGGCAGCTTCGAATGTGAGCCGCTTACCGGATCCCACGCTGCTGGCACGGTTTTCCCCGCGGTTTTCTCGGTCTGCGAACGCGAGCATATGGATGGCAAGAGTTTTCTGACCGCGCTTATCTTGGGGGCGGAAGTGTCAGCCCGGATCGGTCGAACAGCGGTGGGTCTAGAAACGGAACGCGGCTTTCATAATCCTGGAACCCAGGGGCCTTTAGCGGCGGCCGTCGCCGTCGGTAAGTTATACGGGCTGGATCGCGACCGTCTTGTCAGCGCTCTTGGCATCGCCGGCTCCAGTTCGGCGGGTCTGCTTGAATTCGCATGGGACGGGGCAAACACTAAACGGATTCATCTTGGCAGGGCGAGCCAGCTCGGTCTCGAGAGCGCTTTATTAGCCCGGAAAGGATTTAGCGGGCCGTCAAAAATATTGGAGGGTCGATACGGATACTATAATGCGTTCTCGCTTCCACCTAACATGGAAAAGCTTCTCGATGGGATCGGTCAGCGTTGGGCAGTACAGCCGTTGTCTCTCAAATCATATCCTACGCACGTGACCCATCAAGCCGTCGTGCAGGCGATCCAACTATTCAAGCGCGACCGAGAGCTGGATCCTGGAAAGATCACGCGCGTTGCTATCAAGGGCGACAAACACATCATGGAACAGAGGCATTCCGTACGGGATCCCAAAAGCCTCATGGGTGCCCAATACAGTTTGCCGTTTGCCACCGCTGTCGCCGTCACGCGAGATCTCTCCAATCCGCTAAACTATGACGAGGCAACTGTGCTGAATCCTCAGGTTCGTGACCTGGCCAGTCGAGTCGAATTGATCCCAGTAGAAGGATCGCATCATCCGCAAATCACCATCGAGGTTGACGGCGAAGTTCATACGTTAGCTGCCGAACCTGCTAAAGGCTCAGTCAAAAACCCGTTTACCTGGGATGACGCATGCGATAAATTTCGCCGCTACGCCGGCCAAGTTATACCCGAACAACAAGTGTCGGCGCTCATCAAGGCTGTCGAGGGCATCAATGATTGTAAAGACATCGGGAATATTGCATCACTTCTCAGCGAAGCTCGATAATAATCGCCGCTCCAATACAACGTTGCATCTACATCGCTGAGATTGTGCGGTGAAGTTGCAGAGTAAATTGTGCTATTTGATCAAGTGTCGAAACCGACGAGAAAAATATTTTCATAAAGGAAAGAACCATGACACAGACTCTAATTCTCACCGGGGACGTGAATTTTCTAACCGTAAGCGACCCAACCGTTCCTTTTGCAAAGGTAAGCGATGTTCTTGGTCAGGCCGATTTGGTTTTCGGCAATCTGGAAACCTGCCTCGCCGATCCGCCGCCAGATTATTCCTTCGAAAGGGAAGGATTCTATGCGGGTGCCAAGGTTGGGGAAGCGCTCAAACTGGGCAATTTTACTGCCGTGGGCTGCGCCAACAATGTGACCTACGGCGCCAACCAAGTCCGCGCGTCGCTAGCACGGCTCGATGAGCTCGGCATCAAACATACTGGCGCGGGACTAAATCGCAAAGCGGCGCGCACGCCTGCCATTATAGAACGCGACAACACGCGCTTCGGATTTCTCCAGTACACTTCTGTTTTCTGGCCTTCCGGCCAAGCGGCAGGAGAACGGACGCCCGGCGTAGCAACGATAAAGGCGAACACTGCCTACCAACCAAAAGTGGCGAATCGCGCCGGGGTGCCGCCGATCATACTCACGTCAGCGGACGATCACGAGCTCGCAGAATTCAAGAGTGATATCGCTTCGCTAAAACAGCAGGCTGACTTTGTTGTCTCCTCGCATCATTGGGGGCAGGCTGAGGAAGTGCTGCAGTATCAACAGCAGATTGCGCATACCGCAATCGATGCCGGAGCCGACATCGTTATGGGACATGGGGTTCACTATCCTTTGGCGATCGAGATCTACAAAGAAAAGCCGATCTTCTATGGCTTGGGGTGTTTCTCCTTCCATACCGGACACCACGGCAGAGCGTTTGGCAATTGGGTCGGCTTTATCGCGCGGGTAATTCTTGAAGGTGGAGCAGCACTCAAAGTGACCTGTTCACCAGTGCGCCACAACGACCGCAACGAAACCATCATTAATACGGTCCGCGAGGATCAGGAAGCGGTAGAGAGCTTGGCGCTCAAGTCCAAGAAATTCAAAACCGATCTGGATATCAGCGGCGACGAGGTCCTGGTTTGGCAAAAGCGCTAAGCGGCGCACTCAAGCGCCAGCGCGTCTATTAGCTATTTACTTGATCTGCGCCCTCGGAAAACCGTAGGCCTCTACAACCATCTCCACCCATTTGGCGGTGTGCTGATAGGTTTTAAAATCATGGACGGATGTTTTCTTTCCTTTGACCAGCTTGGCGATCTCACCGTTGGCGTACATGCTTGATTTAAGCGGTTCCTGCTCATCAATAATTTTTTGTACTTCGGGACTGGTTTGATGTTCGAGAAACAAAAGCGCCGAGTAGGGATGAGCCGCTCCTTTGATCACGAATTCCATTTCATGGAGCCGCACCGGTACCGGCTGGATGACCTTGCATACGATGCTTTTGGTGCGGTCTTTTTGAGCGGCGCGGGCGCAGCTGTTGTAGTTGGTGATCTGGAAAAGAGCGATTTCGCCGACGGCCAATGAAGTCATGAGCCGGGCTTCTCCCAGACCCCAGATTGGATCCTGGTCTTTGGTCTTTCGTGCATAGTTGAGGCCCCATTCCTCTCCCATTCCCGCTATTAGCGAGGGCATGTTCAGAGGGCGCACATTGACGGCGAATTTCCTCCCCTTGAGTTCAGGCTTTAGAAAATCTTCCCATGTGTTGGGAACCTTGTCTGCCGCGATAAGATTCTTGTTATAAGCTGCGCTAGCAACGGTTGACGCGATTGATACCATAGTCCGGTGCTCAGGATCGATCATCCTCGGATCGATCCTCAGAATCTTCTCGTTGGCCATTCCCAGTAAATCCAGCTTCATGGCATGCGGAGGGAACTCGTTGTACCAATCCGTGGCTGCATCACCGACATCCCAGTCTTTAATAGTTCCAGCCTTGAGGCCCAACAAAAAGGACTGGAAGGAATCACTGCCGGTAATCTCTTGTATCTGCACTTCTTTGATGAAGGGATACTTTTTCTTAAACGAATCAATAATGGGCTGAAAATTACTGGAACTCATCGACATGAGAGCAGTGACTTTTCCCTCTTCCTTAGCTCTTTTAATGATTTCGTCACGGCTGGAAATAAATGTGAACCCTTTCGCTTCCGCCTCTTGTTTTGCCTTCGCGAGGGAAGGGCTTGGGGTGGCAGCAAGCGCGCTGGAAACGGTCAAATACAGGGAGCCAATGATCAAGAAACCGACAATTTTATAACCACGACTTTTCAAGATTCACCTCGGTAATCTGTTTGATCGGAAGGTTGTTGCTCTGTTGGCAGGCTACGCACCCGTGGCGTGCTCGCATTCGGTCTATTTTGTCTATTTTGAAGTTGTGTCTATCTCGTTTAGAAGCAGCCAAGATGTTGCACTGTGATTTCGCGGAATTCCATCCAGCGGCTGCCTCAGAACTTGGTTGGAAAGCATCACGACGTAGTATGCTTGTACATCGGCGAGTAAAAGTATGTCAAGATCAGACAGTGACTCTTTGTGAATTGAAATGAGTCACTGCCCAAGATTCTATGCCGCACGAAAACTTTCATTGTATCTTCGGCTTGCAGTAAGGATCGGAGGGCCGGGACTGAGATCAGTTTGGCGCGCGCTAAAACTTGTCTTTCTTGAACGACTTGAGCGACGACGGGCGGCCGCGCAGGACGTCGTCGCCGGTGACCCGGTCGAAGACATGGACACCGTGGTTGTGCAGCAAGGTGGTTTGGGACACGGTGCGTTTGGCGCCGGCGCGGCACTGCTCACACTTCTGGAGCGGTTTGGCGCTGACTTTTTGGATCGCTTCGAAGCGGTGGCCTTTGGTGCATTCGTATTCGTAAAGCGGCATGATCGGTGTTAGTTGCTATCATATCGACTTTGCTGTCTCAACGTCGTAGAATTTTACACCGATCTTGCTGCGCAAAAAAAATCCTGGTATAAGACTTCATGTTTGCTCATAAACAATCGAGCGGCGCAAAAAGCCCAGGCCTTGGTCTGGGTTTTTTTTTATCTTAGCGTGGAGATAAGCCATGTTAGAACAAGAAGTTTTGCCGGTCGGTTTAACCTTCGATGATGTTTTGTTGATCCCCGCGGAGTCGGCGGTGCTGCCGCGCGAAATCGATGTTTCGACGCGCCTTACCCAACGCATCACGCTTAGCACTCCGCTGGTGAGCGCGGCGATGGACACCGTGACCGAATACAAAACCGCCATCGCCATGGCGCAGGGGGGCGGACTCGGCATCATCCACCGTAATCTACCGGTGGCGGCGCAAGCCGGCGAAGTGGAGAAAGTCAAAAAATTCGAGAGCGGCATGATTTTCGAGCCGATCACGATCACGCCGGATCAAAAGATCGCCGACGCCCAAGAGATCATGAACAAGTTCGGCATCTCCGGCTTGCCGGTGACGAAAAACGGCAAGCTCGTCGGCATCCTGACCAACCGCGATCTGCGTTTCGAGAAAAAACTCGACCGGCTGGTTTCCGAAGTGATGACCAAAGATAAGTTGATCACCGTCAAACCGGGCGTCGGTCTCGATGAAGCGAAAGAATTGCTGCACCAGCACCGCATCGAGAAGCTGCTGGTGGTCGATGAGCGTTTCGAGCTCAAAGGATTGATCACGGTCAAAGACATCGAGAAGACCATTCAATATCCCAACGCCTGCAAAGACGGACGCGGCCGTTTGCGCGTCGGCGCGGCGGTGGGCGTCGGCGCCGACTGGGAAGAGCGGGTCGATGGGTTGGTGCGCGCCGGCGTCGATCTGATCGCGGTGGACACGGCGCATGGCCATTCGAAAAACGTGCTCGATGTCATCGGCCAGATTCGCCGCCGCTATCCTGACCTGGATTTGGCGGGAGGCAACGTGGCGACGGCGGAAGGCACGACAGCGCTGATCGAAGCCGGCGTCAACGTCGTCAAAGTCGGCGTCGGTCCGGGTTCGATTTGTACCACACGGATCGTGTCCGGCGTCGGCGTGCCGCAAATCACCGCCATCGGCAGCTGCGCTAAAGCGGCGTCTAAGTATAACGTGCCGATCATCGCCGACGGCGGCATCAAATATTCCGGCGATATTACTAAAGCATTGGCGGCGGGCGCCGACTCGGTGATGATCGGCAGCTTGTTCGCCGGCACGGAGGAGAGCCCAGGCGAAACGATTCTCTACCAAGGGCGAACTTACAAATCGTACCGCGGCATGGGTTCCATCGGCGCTATGGGACAGGGTAGTCGCGATCGTTACGGCCAAGCCGATGTGATGGATTCCAACAAGCTCGTGCCGGAGGGTATCGAAGGCCAGGTGCCGTACAAAGGTTCGCTGTCGTTTAACATCCATCAGCTGGTCGGCGGCCTGCGCGCCGGCATGGGCTACCTCGGCTGCAAAGATATTGCGGCGCTGCACAACAACGCCAAGTTCATGCAGATCACCTCGGCGGCGCTCCGCGAAGGCCATGTGCACGACGTTTTCATTACCAAGGAAGCGCCCAACTACAGAGTCGAATGATTCTCGTCCTCGATTTCGGTTCGCAGTACACCCAGCTGATCGCACGGCGCATCCGCGAGTCCAAAGTTTACTGCGAAATCCATCCGTTCAATCTCGCCCTCGACAAAATTACTGCTCTCAAGCCTGAAGGTATTATTCTCTCCGGCGGGCCGGCCAGCGTTTATCAAGACAACGCACCGAATGTCAGCCCGGAGCTGTTTCAGTTGGCGGTGCCGTTTCTCGGCATCTGCTACGGCATGGGTATCCTCAATCTCAACTTTGGCGGCGAAGCCGGCCGCGCCGATCGCCGCGAGTATGGTCCAGCCGATCTGCTCATCGACAGCGCCGCCGATCTGTTTCACGGCATTTCCCAGAATGATTCGACCCGCGTATGGATGAGCCATGGCGACAAAATGATTTCGTTCCCCAAGGGGTGGCAAGTTCTCGCGCACAGTCCTAACTCACCGATCGCCGCGTTCGCCGATCCGACGCGGCGCTTGTTCGGCGTGCAGTTCCATCCCGAAGTGGCGCACACGGCGCGCGGGCGCGAGTTGCTCGACAATTTCGTTTTTCGTATCTGCCACGCCGCCCCAAACTGGACGATGGAGCATTTCATCGAGTCTTCGGTCAAAAAAATTCGCGAGCAAGTCGGCGGCGGCCGGGTGCTGTGCGCGCTCAGCGGCGGCGTCGATTCCTCGGTGGCGGCGACATTGATTCATCGGGCGATCAAAGATCGTTTGATCTGCGTGTTCGTCAACAATGGCCTGCTCCGCAAAGACGAAGCCGAGCATGTCTGTAGCTTGTTCGTCGAACGCTTCGGTCAGAGCTTTCGCTATGTCGACGCCAGCGAAGCTTTTCTCGCCGAGCTGAAAAACATCGAAGATCCCGAAGTGAAGCGCAAGCGAATCGGCTACAAATTTATCCAAGTGTTCGAAGAACAGGCGCACAAGCTCGGCGCGATGGAGTTTCTCGCTCAAGGCACGCTTTACCCCGACGTGATCGAGTCGGTTTCCGTGCTCGGTCCGTCGGCGACGATCAAGTCGCATCACAACGTCGGCGGGTTGCCGACCGACATGAAGTTCAAGCTGATCGAGCCGCTGCGCGAGCTATTCAAGGACGAAGTGCGCGTGCTCGGCAAAGAACTCGGCTTGCCTAACGAGATGATTCAGCGCCAACCTTTTCCGGGACCGGGCTTGGCGATTCGCGTATTGGGTGAAGTGACTGAGGACCGATTGAAAGTCCTCCGCGATGCCGATGTGATCGTCCTCGACGAGATCAAAGCCGCCGGGCTTTACGAGAAGGTCTGGCAGTCCTTCGCCGTGCTTTTGCCGATCAAAACCGTCGGCGTGGTCGGCGACGAGCGCAGCTACGAAAACGTCATCGCCCTGCGCGTGGTCGACAGCCAAGACGGCATGACCGCCAACTGGGTGCCCTTGCCTTTCGACCTGCTCGGCAAGATTTCCAACCGCATCTTGAACGAAGTGCGCGGCGTCAACCGCGTGGTCTACGATATTTCATCCAAGCCGCCGGCCACGATTGAGTGGGAATAGTTTCTCAACTTACCTTTAGCGTGCGGTATAATCTATCAAGACGATTTCTTGATATCGGAGAAATTTGCCCATGACGATTGAAAACAGCGAGATCATTGCGATCGATGGCTGGGGTGTCACGCCTGGATCGCCGGAATTGGTGCGCTTTCTCGAAGGGCCGCAGCGGCGCATGGCCGAGGTATCGCTCGCGACGCGGATTTTTTTCGAATTTCTGCGCGGCTTTCGCGCGCTGCATTTCGTCGGGCCCTGCGTGACCGTGTTCGGTTCGGCGCGCTTTACCGAGATTCATCCTTACTACCGCTTGGCGCGCATGGTCGGAGCGGAGTTGGCCAAGGCCGGCTTTACCGTCATGACCGGGGGCGGTCCGGGCATCATGGAAGCGGCCAATCGTGGCGCCAAAGATGTCGGCGGGCGTTCGATCGGTTGCAATATCGTCTTGCCTCAGGAGCAACAGCATAATCCGTATCTCGACGAGTGGATTACGTTCCGCTATTTTTTCGTCCGCAAAGTGATGCTGGTCAAGTACTCCTATGCGTTCATCGCTCTACCCGGCGGGTTTGGCACGCTGGATGAAATTTTTGAAACCGCGACTTTGATTCAAAACGCAAAAATCCGCGAGTTTCCCTTGGTGTTGATGGGCAAAGAATTTTGGCAACCGCTGTTGGAGTTCATGTCCGAGCGGCTGGTCAAAGCGCGCACCATCGACATGGTCGATCTGGAAAGAATCATCGTGACGGATTCCGCCGAGGAAGCGGTGCAAGCGATTACGGAAGTGGCCAAGCGAAAATTTAACTTGACCTACGGCTCGCGCATGAAGCGACGTTGGATTTTCGGCGAACGAGAGGCGGTGTGAGCGCGATTTGGCGCGGCATGCGAATTCAGCCACAAAGGGCGCGCGACGTAGAGTATTCGGATTCGGCGAGTTGGCCGCAAAGAACGCAATGGCGCAAAGAGAAACTCGAATCGATACGGTGGTCATGGCATGACATTGAAGCAGATTGCCCAGATTTTTCTTTTCGACCGTAAGCGTCGCCTGATCATTTATCTGCGCGACGACAAGCCGGGGATTCCCTTTCCCAATCACTGGGATCTGATCGGCGGCCATATAGACGCAGGCGAGACGCCGGAACAGGCGCTGGTGCGCGAAGTCGGGGAGGAGATTGGCCTTGAGCTGCGGCATTGGCATTTTTTTCGCCGCTACGATTGTCTGACCGGCGACGCTTATCCCAATACGAAGTTTATTTTTTACGCCAGCATCGATTGCCTTGCCGCGGAATTGACGCTCTTCGAGGGCCAACGTCTGATCGCAATTGAGCCGGAAGAAAGATTTGATTTTCGCTTCGCAAACGTTCTCGGCACGATCCTGGAAGATCTTATCGCTGCGGCTGTTTGGCCGCGGGCTGTGGATAACTCACGAGGGAAAAATTCCAACGCGTAATTGTCGAGTCATCGCGTTTATGATAGTGAGTAACTCATCGCCATGGAGCACTCCCGTTTCGTTCACCTGCACTGCCACACCGAATACAGCCTGTTAGACGGCGCCAATAAAGTCGATAAAATGTTTGACCGCATCAAGGCGCTCAAACAGCCGGCGGTGGCCATGACCGATCATGGCAATATGTTCGGCGCCATCGAGTTTTACCGCGAGGCCTTGAGCCACGGCGTCAAGCCGATCATCGGTTGTGAAATCTACGTTGCTCCGACCAGCCGCTTCGAAAAAAAAGGCGTCGATAAGGGGCCCAAGGAGTACAACAACCATCTGATTCTCCTGGCGATGAACAACGAGGGCTATCGCAACCTTTGCAAGCTGGTATCTCTCGGCTACATGGAAGGGTTCTACTACAAACCGCGTATCGATAAGGATCTGCTGAGGGAACTCAACGGCGGACTGATCGCGCTCAGCGCTTGTCTGCAGGGCGAAGTGTCGCAGGCTTTGAACTACGGCAACTATGAAAAGGCCAAGCTCGTCACCGAGCATTACGCGTCGATCTTCGGCGACCGCTACTATATCGAGATTCAGGACAACAAGTTGCCGGAGCAGGAAAAAGTCAATCGCCTGTTGGTCGAATTGGCTAAGGACGTTTCGATTCCGGTCGTCGCGACCAACGATTGTCACTACGGCGAGCGCGCCGATTTCCACGCCCATGATGTCTTGCTGTGCGTGCAAACGGGCAAGACGGTCGATGAAGACAATCGCCTGAAGCTCGACACCGACGAACTTTATTTGAAGTCGGCCGAAGAGATGGTGCGCGGCTTCGGCTGGTGTCCCGGCGCGGTGGAACGGACATTGGAGATTGCCGATCGCTGCAATTTGGAAATCGAGTTTGGCAAGTATCATTTCCCGACGTTTACGCCGCCCAAGGAAATCAGCTTGGACGATTACCTCGACGAGCTGGCCCGTGAAGGCTTGGACGAGCGGCTCACAGGCGTCGCCGATCCGGCGGTTCGAAAGGCATATCTGGAACGGCTGGAATATGAACTTCAGGTGATCAAGGACATGCAGTTTCCCGGCTACTTTTTGGTCGTCGCCGACTTCATCAATTACGCCAAGCGCAACGGCATTCCCGTCGGGCCGGGTCGCGGTTCGTCGGCTGGCAGTTTGGTGGCTTACGCGCTGCGCATCACCGATCTCGATCCGATCCGCCATGTTTTGCTGTTCGAGCGCTTCTTGAATCCCGAACGAAAGTCGATGCCCGACATCGACGTCGATTTTTGCATCCGCGGGCGCGCTCAAGTCATTCAGTATGTAAAAGACAAATATGGCGCCGACCGCGTGGCGCAGATCGCCACGTTCGGAACGCTCAAGGCGAAGGCGGCGATCAAGGACGTCGGCCGCGCATTGGGTTTCTCGTTCGCGGAAGCCGACGCCATCGCCAAGCTTATTCCCGCGCCCAAGCAAGGCTTCGACCATTCACTGACCGATGCGATGAAGATGGAGCCGCGTCTGCCCGAGCTGATCAAGAGCGATCCGCGGGTGAAAACCTTGATGGACCATGCGCTGCGCTTGGAAGGCCTGGTGCGCCACGCTTCGACGCACGCGGCCGGTGTCGTGCTTTCCAATCTGCCGCTGGTCGATCATTGCCCGCTGTTCGTCGATAAAGAAGGCGGCATCGTCACCCAGTACGAAATGAGCTGGGTCGAAAAAATCGGCCTGGTCAAGTTCGATTTTCTCGGACTTAAGACGCTCACCTTGCTGCACGATTGCTTAAAGCTCATCGAGATTACCCGCGGCGATAAGATCGATCTCAACAATTTGCTGCTCGACGACAAGAAAACCTACCGCACGCTGTGTAACGGCAACACCACGGGCGTGTTCCAACTGGAAAGCACCGGCATCCGCGATATGACAGTGCGCATCCGGCCCAATTGCTTCGAAGATCTCGTCGCCATCCTGGCGCTATACCGGCCCGGCCCGCTCGATAGCGGCATGACCGAGGATTATATCAAGCGTAAGAGCGGCAAAGAGAAGATTAAATATTTACATCCGCTGCTTGAAGGGATTCTCAAGGACACTTACGGTGTCATCGTTTATCAAGAGCAGGTGATGCAGACGGCGCAACTGCTCGCCGGCTATACCATGGGCGACGCGGATATTCTGCGCCGCGCCATGGGCAAAAAAGATCCCGAGGAGATGGCGGCCCAGCGTTCGCGTTTCGTTGACGGCGCCAAAGCAAAAAAGATCGATGACAAGCGCGCCACCGAAATTTTCGATCAGATGGAAACCTTTGCACGCTACGGTTTTAACAAGTCTCACTCGGCGGCCTACGCTTTGGTTTCCTATCAGACCGCGTATCTCAAGACTCATTATCCGGTCGAGTTCATGGCGGCGCTGATGACCTCGGAAATGGGCGACACCGATAAAGTCATCAAGAACCTCGCCGAGTGCCGCGAAAAAGGTATTGTTGTCTTAGCGCCGGACATCAACGAGAGTTTGTCGGATTTCACGCCGGTGGGCGAAAAAATCCGTTTCGGCTTGGCGGCGGTGAAAAATGTCGGCGAAAAAGCAGTCGAAGTAATCCTTAAAACCCGCGCCGACGACGGTCCGTTCGAGTCGCTGTTCGATTTTTGCCGGCGCGTCGATATGGCGGCGGTGAACCGCAGAGTGATCGAAAGCCTGATCAAGTGCGGCGCCTTGGACTCGAGCCAAGCCTCGCGAGCGCGCATGTTGGGCGCCTTGGACGACGCGATGAAAATCGGCCAAGCACACCAGCGCGATCAGGCGAGCAACCAGATCGATATTTTTGCCATGCTCGGCACGCCGAGCAAAGGCGGCAAAAAGCCCGGCGACGTCTATCCCCAAGTCGTCGAATGGTCTTCGCAGGAATTGCTCGCCTTCGAAAAAGAAGCGCTGGGCTTTTACATCACCGGACATCCCCTCGATAAATACGACCGCGCGCTCAACCGTATCACCAACGGATCGATCGCTGGATTGAAAGAAAAGGCGCAGTCGGGGGAAGTGCGGCTTGGCGGTGTGGTCTCGGCGTTGCGATTGCGCAACACCAAGAAAGGCGACCGTTACGCCAACTTCAATCTCGAAGACAAAAGCGGTTTTATCGAGGTGCTCGCATGGCCGGAAACCTACAAAAAAAGTGCTGAACTGCTCGGCGCCGACGATCCCATCTACGTCAAAGGCAAGCTCGAAGTGGGCGAGGACCGCATGCAGGTGATCGCCAATGAAATTACCGCCTTGGCCGAGGCGGTTAAAAATCAAAAAAACAATTTCGCTCCGGCGGTCGGCAAAACCAACGGCAACGGCGAAAAAATTCATCTCTACGTGCGCGAGAGCGAAGTGTCGGCCGACGAGTTGGTGCGGCTGCGCGATACTCTACTCGATTATCCCGGTCCAGCGACGGTGTTTCTCCATCTGCTGGCCGTCGCCAATGGCGAAACCGTCATCGAGCTTCCTGACCAGGTGCGCATCGCATCGTCGCCGGAGCTTGAAGACATGGTGGAAAAACTCTTCGGCTCACGGGTTAGTTTCCAAGCCCTGAACTCTTGAAGCAACTTATCTCCACAGAGCACCCCAAAGAGAAGGCCCTGTTGGTCGGCGTCGAGCTGCCGTCACGCGATCACCGGGTTGCGCTGGAATATAGCCTCGAAGAGCTTGAGCGTTTGGCCAAGACCGCCGGCGCAACTGTGCTCGGCAAGTGCTCCCAACAGATCAAAAGAGTCACGCCGGCGACGCTCATCGGCCGCGGCAAGGTCGAGGAGATTCAAGCCAGCATCAAAGAACTGCACGCTGATCTGGTGATCGTCGACGAAGAGCTGACACCGGCGCAGCAGCGCAATTTGGAGAACGCTTTCAAGATTCGCGTCGTCGACCGCAGCCAATTGATTCTCGACATCTTCGCCCAGCGGGCGCGTAGCAACGAAGGCAAACTGCAAGTGGAGCTGGCCCAACTGGAATATCTTTTGCCGCGGCTGACGCGCCAGTGGACGCATTTGTCGCGCCTCGGCGGCGGCATCGGCACCCGCGGTCCCGGCGAAACCCAACTCGAAGTCGATCGGCGGCGTCTGCGCGAGCGCATCGGCCATCTTAAACGCCGGCTCGACACCGTCGAGCGCACCCGCAGCTTGCAACGAAAAGAGCGCAGCGAAGCGCCCTTCGCCACCGTGGCGTTGGTCGGTTACACCAACGCGGGCAAGTCGACCCTGATGAATACCCTCACCCGCGCCGGCGTGTTCGTCGAAGACAAACTCTTCGCGACCCTCGATCCGACGACGCGCGCGTTGCGTTTGCCCAATGGCGACAAAGTGATGATTGTCGACACCGTCGGATTTATCAACAAGATTCCTCATTCTCTCATCGAAGCGTTCAAGAGCACGCTGGAAGAGGTGAGCCGTGCCGATTTGTTGCTCCATCTGGTGGACCTGGCCAATCCTCTCTACCTGGAGCAGATTGAGATCATCGAAAAAGTTTTGCTTGAAATCGGCGCCGGCGAGATTCCGACACTGCTCGTGCCAAACAAGATCGATGCCGTGGCCGCCGTGCCGGTGCGCCAGCTTAAAACGAACAATGTCGCCGAGGTCTGTGCGATTTCGGCATTGACGGGAGAAGGCGTTGATCAACTCCTGGCGACCATCGGCGCTCTGCTTGACCGCGCCAAAGAGCCTTTTGAAGCGAGCTTTACGCCGGCCCAGGGCGCGCTGGTGGCGTTGTTGCGCGAGCGCGGCCGTATTGTCAGCCAAGATTATGATGGCGAGCGAGTTCGCGTCAGCGCTCTCGTCACGCCCAAATTGGCCGGGCAAATGCGTAAACTGATGAGCGCCAACGGTGCGAAGGCGAAAGCCATCGTCTAAATCAGCGTGGTCACGAGCAATGATCGATGCTGAATTTACCGAACACCCTCACGCTGCTGCGCATACTGACGATTCCATTCTTTCTCGAATTTCTTGCCTACCACCAATACTGGGAAGCGTTAGTCGTTTTCGCCATCGGTGGCCTGACCGATTTTCTCGACGGCCTCGCCGCCCGCTGGATGAATCAAAAGACCGCGCTCGGCGCGTACTTGGACCCGGCTGCGGATAAACTTTTGGTCATCACTTCTTTCATCATGCTCGGCTTGATTGGCGGCATTCCCATATGGCTGGCGGTCGTGGTGGTGGTGCGCGATGTCTTGATTGTGGTGGGTTACGCGATAATCTATTTTTTGGTTTTCGAAAGAATGCAGGTGAAACCGAGTTGGATCGGAAAATGGAGCACGACATTCCAATTGCTCACCCTCGCCGTGGCCCTGGCGACATTGCATGATCCAAAACTGCTCGGTCCACAAATTTTGGGATGGTTCGTCGCGCTCACTGCCATTGCCACGGTGGTATCGGGTTGCCAATATCTTTATCGCGGCCTGGTCTGGCTCCAAAGCCGCGCCCCGACGATCGCGCCGCCAGGTTGACACTGAGATGATAAATTGGTAATAAAATCGATCTCTTGCAATGATTAAGTCGTCGATAAATAGTCCCTGCCAAAGGGTTCACTACAGCCGTTGAAATTGATGCATTCGCAGCTCGTTAAACTGGCCTTCAGTGGCCCGTGCGCGCAGGTCTTCCAGGCACGTAGCTCAGTGGGAGAGCGCTTCCCTGACACGGAAGAGGTCGGCAGTTCAATCCTGCCCGTGCCTACCATTTCTTAACCAGCAGGTATGGACAGTATTCACGTCACATTTGCTGACGGACGTTCCGTCGACGTTCGCCCTGGCACTCGGGTGGTCGAGCTGGCTCAGTCCGCCGGCGCAAAAAATTTGATCGCCGCCAAGATCGACGGCAATCCGGTCGATCTCAATCGCACTTTGGAAAAGGATTGCGCCGTGGATTGGATCGTGCCGGACAGTCCCGAGGGTCTCGACGTGCTGCGCCATTCAACCGCGCATCTGATGGCGCAGGCGGTGCAGAGTCTGTTCCCCGGCACTCAAGTCACCATCGGTCCGACCATTGATGATGGCTTTTACTACGATTTCAAACGCAGCGAGCCGTTTTCGCCGGAAGAACTGGCGCAGATCGAGCAGCGCATGCAGGAATTGGCCAAGGCCAATTTAAAAGTTACCCGGGAAGAATTGCCGCGCGCCGAAGCGATCGAGCTGTTTCGCAAGATGGGCGAGGACTACAAGGTCGAGATCATTGAAGGCGTCACTGACGAAACCGTCTCGCTTTATCGTCAAGGCGATTGGGTCGATTTTTGCCGCGGGCCGCATGTGCCGAGCACGGGGGCGATTAGAGCTTTTAAACTGACCGGTGTTGCCGGCGCCTACTGGCGCGGTAACGAGCAGAACGAGATGCTGCAACGCATCTACGGCACGTCATGGCACAGCAAAGACGCGCTCAACGAACATCTGCGCTTGCTCGAAGAAGCGAAGAAGCGCGATCACCGCCGGCTGGGCAAAGAGTTGGATCTGTTTAGCTTTCATCCGATCGCGCCGGCGAGTCCGTTTTTTCACCCCAAGGGCGCGACGGTTTATAACGAGCTGATCGCGTATATGCGCCGGCTCTACGTTCGATACGGCTACGATGAAGTGATCACGCCGCAGATTCTCGACGTCGAGCTGTGGCGCCGCTCCGGCCACTACGATCACTATCGCGACAGCATGTATTTTACCGAGGTCGACGAGCGCCAGTTCGGGGTCAAGCCGATGAACTGTCCGGGCCATACTTTCGTCTACGCCGCGAAAAAGCGTTCTTACCGCGATCTGCCGTTGCGCATCGCCGACTTCGGCCGCTTACACCGTTATGAGCGCTCCGGCGTGACCGCGGGCTTGACCCGAGTCCGTTCCTTCGCCCAGGACGACGCGCATATTTTCTGCGCGCCGGAGCAAATCGAGGGAGAAATCAGCAGTCTGATCAAAATGCTCCGGGAAGTTTACCGGACCTTTCAGTTTACCGACATGCAGGTCAAGCTCTCGACCCGGCCGAAGGATTTTATCGGTGACGTCGCGATTTGGGACAAAGCGGAAGCGGCGCTGGGGCAAGCGCTGAGCAAAGAAGGCATCGATTATCAGGTCAATCCCGGCGACGGCGCTTTTTACGGCCCGAAGATCGATTTCCTCGTGCTCGATGCGCTCAAGCGCGGCTGGCAGCTGGCCACCATGCAATTGGATTTTAACATGCCGGAGCGTTTCGATTTAGCTTACACCGCATCCTCGGGCAGCGAGGCGCGGCCGGTGATGATTCACCGCGCGATCTTGGGATCCATCGAGCGCTTTATGGGCATCCTAATCGAACATTGCGCCGGCGCCTTTCCGCTCTGGCTAGCGCCGGTGCAATTGAAGATCTTGACCGTTACCGATGACCAGAAAGAATATGCTACGAGTGTGTTCGAGCAGCTGCGCGACGCCGGTTGGCGGGTCGAGCTCGACGGCCGCAATGAGAAGCTCGGCTACAAGATTCGTGAAGCGCAGTTGGCGAAGATTCCCTATGCGGTGGTGATCGGCGACAAGGAAGTAGCCGGACAGTTGGTGGCGCCGCGCCGGCGCGGCGGCGAGAATCTCGCGCCGCTGGCGCTCGGACAATTTATCGAACAGCTGCGCGCCGAGGTTGCACTAGAAGTGGGACCAGCATAAAAGTAATTGAGGACGGGTCGTAAAACGGAGGTGTCTTATAGCTAGAGAAGCGAGAATCAATCATCAAATTCGTGCCCGTGAAGTGCGGGTGATCGGGCCCAAGGGCGAACAGCTTGGAGTCATACCGCTGCATGAAGCGCTCAAGCAGGTCGAGGCCCTGGAGTTGGACCTCGTCGAAGTCGCGGCGGAGGCGCAGCCGCCAGTTTGCCGGATGATGGACTACGGCAAGTTCCGCTATGAGCAGAAAAAAAAGCAGCATGGACCGAACAAGCACGCCGTGGTTGAAATCAAGGAAGTAAAAATGGGCTCGCGCACGGACGCCCACGATGTCGAGCATAAGGTAAAAAACATTCGCAAGTTTATCGGCGAAGGCCAGCGCGTCAAAGTGTCGGTGTTCTTTCGCGGCCGCGAGATTACCCATCCAGATTTGGGCCGGCAGATGCTCAAAGGCGTGGTCGTCTTGGTCCAAGACGTTGCCAAAGTCGATATCGAGCCGCGTCTGGAAGGACGCAACATGGCAATGTTGTTGACGCCCAAGTGAGCCGGCCGCTAATTCGCTAGAATGATATTTGTAGAGGAGCAATAGAGTGCCTAAAATCAAAACCAATCGAGCCGCCGCGAAACGTTTTCGCGTCACCGGCACCGGTAAGATCAAACGCAACAAAGCCTATAAGCGGCATATCCTTTCAAGCAAGGGTAAGAAACAAAAACGTCATTTGCGTAAAGCGACCACGGTGGCCGCGGTTGAAGCGAAGAACATCCGTAAATTAATACCGTACAAATAAAAGTGCTAAGTGCTGAGGAACGGGTGCTGAGCTCGGAAGCGGAAAATTCGCTGTCTTAAACTCGTAGACTCAGCGTTCCATCTCGGCACTGTCTAAGAAAGGAGTTACATTATGCCCAGAGCTAAAGGTGGCAGTAAGACGAGGCAAAAACATAAGAAGATCATGAAGCTGGCTAAAGGCTACGTCGGTGGCCGAGGCCGATTATACCGCTCCGCGCGGGAGACCGTCGAGCGTGGTTTGGTGTTCGCCTATCGCGATCGGCGCGTCAAAAAGCGGACGTTTCGCGGCCTATGGATCCAGCGCATTAGCGCCGCGGCGAAAATTTGCGGTATTTCCTATAGCCAGCTGATCAAGGGACTGAAAGAAGCCAAAGTGGAGTTGGACCGTAAGATCCTGGCGGAAATCGCCGCGGCGGACATGACCGCCTTCGGTCAAATCGCGCAAACCGCTAAGTCTCACCTAGGCGCTTAAAAGTCTAAGTCCTCCAGTCAGATGAACGATTCCCTGGAAACTCTCCGTGGAGAGGTTCTGGATCGAATCCAGCAGGCGAACTCCGTGGAGGAGCTCGAACAGCTGCGGGTCGAAGTCCTGGGCCGGAGCGGCAGCATTACGCTGCGGCTGCGCGGTCTTAAGGACCTGCCGGCGGAACAACGGCCACGCACCGGTGAAGCGCTCAATCAATTGCGCCGCGAGCTCGAAATCAGTTTGGACTTGCGGCTTGTCACCGTCAAAAATCACGCGAAAACGCAAGCGCTCAGAGACGAACGGATCGATATCACGCTGCCGGGCAGCCGTTGGCAGCGCGGCAGCGCGCACCCATTGACTTTGGTGATCGACGAGATCGTCGATATTTTTTGGGGCATGGGCTTCGAGATCGCGCGCGGTCCGGACATCGAAGACGATTATCACAACTTCGAAGCACTCAATATTCCACAAGACCATCCGGCGCGCGACATGCAAGACACGTTCTTCGTCGCCGACGGACGATTGCTGCGCACACATACTTCGCCGGTGCAGATTCGCACCATGGAGACACGCAAGCCGCCGCTGCAAGTGATCGTGCCCGGCGCGGTCTATCGTCACGACGACGATGCGACCCACTCGCCGATGTTTCACCAGGTCGAAGGCTTCATGGTCGATGCGCGCATCGCATTTTCTGATCTCAAAGGCGTGCTAACGCATTTTTTGCGGCAGATTTTTGAGCCCGATGCGGGCGTTCGATTCCGTCCGAGTTTTTTTCCGTTCACCGAGCCGAGCGCCGAGATCGATATTCAATGCGTGATTTGCGGCGGCAGCGGCGCGAACAAGGCGGGACAAACCTGCCGGGTGTGCAAGGCCACCGGATGGCTCGAAATTCTCGGCGCCGGCATGATCGATCCGGCGGTCTTTAAGTTCGTCGGCTATGATCCGGAGAAAATTTCCGGCTTTGCCTTTGGCATGGGCGTGGAGCGTATCGCCATGCTCAAATACGGCATCGATGATATCAGGCTGTTCTTTCAAAATGATCTCAGGTTTTTGCGCCAATTCAGCTAGGCGAGTGGGTATGGAGTGATGGGTTCCGGAACCAAGATTCCATTACTCCAGACTTTATCACCGCAATTTTATGAAATTTACTCTCAGCTGGCTGAAAGAATTTGTCAATTTCACCGCTACACCGGAGGAACTGGCTAAGCGGCTCACCATGGCAGGCCTTGAGGTCGAGTCGGTGACTCCGCTTAGCCAACCGGGGAGCGGTCGGCCGGATCAGCTTTTTGAGATCGGCGTCACGCCCAATCGCGGCGACTGCCTCGGTATCGCCGGTATCGCCCGCGAGGTCGCCGCGCTGACCGGTGCTAGTTTGACAACGCCGCCGGTGAGCGCGACCAAGAAAGATGCGTCGATCAACAAACGCGTCGCCCTGACGATTGAAAAGGCCAAGCTGTGTGCGCGTTACTCCGCGCGCATCGTTGACGAAGTGCGCATGGGGCCGTCGCCGGCGTGGCTCAGCGCCCGGCTTGAGGCCTGCGGCATTCGCGCGATTAACAATGTCGTCGATGTGACCAATTACGTCATGCTTGAAACCGGCCAGCCGCTCCATGCCTTTGACCTCGATCGCTTGCCGAGTAAGAAGATCGTCGTGCGTGGCGCCAAGGAGCTGAAGAAATTTACCACGCTGGACGGCACGGAGCGCGAACTAGCTCCTGAAGATTTGCTGATTTGCGATGACGACGTACCGGTCGCGCTGGCGGGCGTGATGGGCGGCATGGATTCGGAAGTGACTGACCGCACACGCTCGCTCTTACTCGAAAGCGCCAACTTCGCGCCGGCGTCGATTCGCCGCACGGTCAAACGCTTGGCGCTCCATAGCGAAGCGTCGCATCGTTTCGAGCGCGGCGTCGATCCAGAAGGAACGATCGCAGCGCTCAACCGTGCCGTTTACCTGCTCATGGAGACCGCCGGCGGTAAACCCATGGCTGGCGTCGCCGATGCCTATCCCGGCAAGAGCAAGGCGCCGACGATAATTTTGCGCCAGGAGCGTATTGAAGACCTTCTCGGTATCGCGCTGGATGGGAAACGCGCCGAGAGATTGCTTCATTCCATCGGCCTGAAATCCACGCGGCGCGGCAAAAGCGGAAGTTGGATCGTGATTCCACCAAGCAGCCGTCCGGATATTTCCCGCGAGGCGGATGTGATCGAAGAGCTGGCGCGCCTGCACGGATACGATAACATACCATCGACGTTGCCCTGGCTGCGATCGTCGGGCGGCAAGAATGATCATCAACTGGCATCGGAACGAAAGTTGCGCGCACTCATGTCCGGCGAAGGGCTGGCGGAAGTGATCAACCTGCCGTTTACCACGCAGGCGTCCAATCGTTCGTTTGCCGGTCTTTGGCAGAAAAATCCAGGCGCGGTGCCGGTACTCAATCCGTTGGCGAAAGATGACGCGGAGATGCGTCACAGCCTATTGCCGGGACTGATTAATAATTTAAAACTCAATCTGGCGCAGCACACGGCCAGTTTCGCCGGTTATCACTTGGGCAAGACCTTCGCAGTCGATGCGACCGGTGCGGCGGGTGAGCGCCAGTGTGTCGCGGCGTTGCTCTACGGACCGCGAGCGCGTTATGGACTACGTCAAGGCGAGCCCGCGGCGGTGAATTTTCTCGACTGCAAGGGTCTGGTTGAAGCGCTGCTCGACTTTTTTCACCTGGGCGAGTTGGCGCGCTGGTCGGCCGCCGAGATGCCGATATTGCATCCGGGGCAGTCTGCGGCGCTGACCTTGAACGGCCAGCGCGTCGGCTACTTAGGCCGACTCCATCCCGACACCTGCGAGCGGCTCGAAGTGCCGTCAAGTTGCGCATTTGAACTTGACTTCGAAAAACTGCTTGAGTATGCTCCGCGGCGAATCGCAGCCCATTCGCTGCCGCGATTTCCAGCGGTGGAACGAGACGTGGCCGTGGTCGTGGAGCGTGATTTTGCCGCGGCTCAAGTCATCGATTGGATCAAAAATCTCGGCGAGCCTTTGATCGAGCATGTGGACGTTTTCGACCAGTATATGGGCGTGCCGATCCCTGAAGGAAAAAAAAGTTTGGCCTATAAAATTTCCTATCGCGCCGAGGATCGCACGCTAACGGATCTGGAGGTCAACACGCTGCACCAAAGTATAGTGGACCGGCTCGGCAAAACCTTTGGCGCGGAACGGCGCAGTTGACGTTCGTCGAGGCGCCAAATCTGGCGCAGGGAGGTAGCACATGACAAAAGCGGAAATCATCACGCGTATCTATGAGAAAGTCGGCTTTTCGAAGAAAGACGCCACCGATGTCGTCGAAGCGACCTTCGATATTATCAAGCATAGTCTGGAGCAGGGCGAAAAGGTAAAGATCTCCGGCTTCGGCAATTTTGTCGTCAATACCAAGCGGCCGCGCAAAGGTAGAAATCCTCAGACCGGCGATGAAATCATTATCGTCGGCCGCAAGGTTCTAACTTTCAAAGCCAGCCAAATCATGAAGAAGAGTTTGAACGGCATGGCGGCCGACGCGGGAATGCCGGCGGGCCCCGACGCCGCGGAGTAGAGCCGAGCGATGGCGTCGCGTCTGCCGGAAAAAATTTATTTCAAGATCGGTGAAGTGAGCGAGATCGTCGACGTGGAGCCCTATGTGCTACGCTACTGGGAGACCGAGTTCGAACTGCTCAAGCCTTCCAAGGCGCCGTCCAAGCATCGGCTCTACAAGAAACGCGATGTCGAGCTCCTGCTCGAAATCAAACGTTTGCTCTACACCGAAGGCTTCACCATCGAGGGCGCGCGCAAGAAGCTAAGGGAAGCCAAGAAGGAAGAAAAAAATCAGCTCAAGCTGCCGCTGAGCGAGCAGAAATATAAAAGCGCATTGGTCAAACTCAAGAAAGAATTGGAAACTCTACGCCGCCTGGTATCGTAAGCCCGACAGGTCGCATGCCTCTCCCGGTGATTTCGATCGTTGCGATTTTCCCAAATTGATTTGGCTGGATGACGGTGTTACATTCGCGCCAGTTTGAGCTGTGTCGGGGCGTGGCGCAGCCTGGTAGCGCGCACGCTTGGGGTGCGTGAGGTCGCCGGTTCAAATCCGGCCGCCCCGACCAATTCCGTTTCTCCTCATTGCAAACATTTCTTGAGACCTCACCGCGACCGTTTCTCGCCAGTGGAATATTTTCCTGTTGCTGCGTTTTTTGCTGCGTGGTAGAAGCCGGAGAGTCGCGAATGGTCGCCATGAGTTGGTGACGAAAATCTATCCAAAGCGCGACGACAAAACGTAATCGAAGGAGAACAACGATGGCTCAGGCGAACGATAGTCAAGATTGGGATTTAGAAGGCGACGTAGTCGTAATCGGCTCGGGGGCAGCGGGCTTGCCGGCGGCGATCAAGGCGGCCGATGGCGGCGCGTCGGTGATTGTCGTTGAAGCTAATTACGATATCGGCGGCCACGCGATCATCAGCGGCGGTAATGTGCCGCTCGGCGGCGGCACCAGCGCGCAGAAAAAATACGGCATTGCCGATTCACCGGACACGGTATTTTCCGATCTTACCGATTGGACGGTGGTGCAGAATAACGGTTGGCCCGATTTCCGTTACAATGACCGCGAAGTGATGCGCGCGTTCGCCGATCATTGCGCGCCGAATTTTGAATTTCTCCTTGAAAACGGTGTCGAATTTAAACCGGTCGCGCCGGACAATCAGGGCGGCCACAACCTCGGCAACTCCGCGCCGCGCGAAAATCATTGCTTTTGGACCAAAGGGGCAGGGTACGAAAGTCCTAATAACCGGGCGGGAACGGGCCTGATCAGACCATTGGAAAACAGCGCGCGCGCCAAGGGCGTCAAGTTTTTACTCAACCATAAGATGACGAGTTTCGTACGCGAGGGGCAGCAAACCGGGCGGGTCATCGGAATTACCGCAGATTACACGCCGCGTATTATGCCCGGCCAGTCGACGCCATTAAAAAGTTTTCGCTCAGATGGCAACATCGAAAACACCAAGCCGGCCGTCCGAGTGCGCGCCAAGAAAGCGGTCATCGTCGCCACGGGTGGTATGACCAGCGACGTCAATTTCCGCCGCATGTTCGATCCTCGCTTGACCGCGGTGCTGACCGTGGCGGGCGAGCCCTACAGCTATCAAGACGCCAGCGGCGAGCGTGCGGCGATGGCCATCGGCGCATCGCTCTGGGGATTGGTGAATCAGACTTTGGAAAATGGCGACAATATCCGCACCCAGCGAGTGCTGGCGACGAAATGGAATTACATGACCTGGGAGCTTGAGACCCCGATCTTTCCACTGGTGAAGTCCGTTGGATTGAGCGTTAAAGATTGGCACGATCTGATTCTCGTCAATCAGGTCGGCAAACGATTCTACGACGAGACCAAGGGCGATTATCCGCATGGCAACGTGTATAAAGATATCGATCCCTACACGCCCAACGATTATCGCAACAACGAGAACATTCATTACCATCCGAGCAACTACAACTTTTTCAACGCCGCGGTGGCGATGAACGAGTACTCCGAGCCGCCGGAATATTCCGCCGGGCCAATCTGGGCAATTTTCGATGCAGAAGCGGTCAAGCGCAACAAATGGAATGTCGAACCGCCTTACGTCGATCCCGACGGTTACTTCTATAGCGCCAACACGCTCGCGGAGTTAGCTGCCAAGATCAAAAATGACTTTCAAGCCAAGCCGATGAAAGGCGAGACTCTACAAGCGACGGTGGAACGCTATAATGCGTTCGTCGAGGCGGGCAAAGACGCCGACTTCGGCAAGCCGGCGCCGAAATTCAAGATCCAAACCGCGCCGTTCTACGCCGCTTGGGCAACGCCCAACGTGCATGACACGCGCTCGGGGCTGCACATCAACGCCAAGTGCCAGGTGATGGATATGAGCGGCCAGGTCATTCCCGGCCTCTACTGCGCCGGCGAAAGTGCCGGTGGTTTTAACCAACACGGTCTGGGCCGGTGCACGACACAGGGGTTTATCGCCGGAACGAATGCGGCGCGGGAAAAATAAGTTCAGCCCGCTGGTAGCGAGCGATAGAGCTCTGGGTCCGAGCGGTAGCGCGGCATTCACGTTCGTAAGGTTAAAAGGTGAATGGTAAGGGATGATCGAGCCCCTCACGCCTCACCGTTTACCCCATACGTCTTCTACCGGTAAAGCGCGTCGATAAAATCTCCCGCCTGCAGCTGGCGCACGAAGCGGTCATCGAAAAATTTGTTGGGGTCGAGATCTTTAGCTTTGGGATTTCGGTCGGTCAGCTCTTCCAAAACCGAGCGCACGGCTTCTGCGGTCGGCAGCGGAGTCTTCTGCATGTACTTGGCGATTTGAATATCGTAGGACTCGTTGAGCAAGTCCATATCGTTGGTCCGCAGATACTTCGACAAAACTTTGAGCGTAAACGGCCGGTCTTTTTTCATCAGCGCGATGGCTTCGATTTGCGCCGATAAATAGCGCCGCACCAGATCGGGATCGTCGCGGATGATATCACCGCGGGTGGACACGCCGGTCGAAGCGTAAGGAATGTTGAGCGCCGGCAGATGCAGCATCACACGGTTACCGAGCTTGACGGCGCGGCCGGTGGCAGGATATCCGAACACGCCCGCTTGGACGCGGTTACCCTGCAATGCGCCGACGATCCAATCGCCGGCGCCGATCTCGACGATGTGAACGTCTCGCCCAGGTTCGAGGCCATAATGTTTCGCCGCTAAACGCGCGCCGCTGTGCAGCGAGGTGCCGAACCGGCTGATGCCGATGCTTTTTCCCCGCAGCTGTTCGGGTTTTTCGATCTCAGGGCGCACCGCCAAATTCAAAACCAAGGTTGCCGTCATGGTCGCGACGATTTTCAAATCGGCGCCGCCGACTGCTGCGCCGGTGGTCGTGCCGCCGGCGATTTGCAAGAACGAGATCTCATTGGCGATCAACGCGTTGGTGCCTTGGATGCCGCTCGGTGTGGCGATGACTTCCACTTGCAAGCCGTATTTCTTGAAGATGCCCGCCTCGTTCGCCGCCCAGGGCGGGACCATGGAGCCGGAGATCGACGTGATGGCGACGCGAATTTTACGCGGCGAAGATAGCTCGGCAGCGCCGGCGGCTATACTCGCATTCAATGAGGTTATGACACCCAACGCTTGAAGCCATCGACTACGAATCATCGCTCACCTCCGTCACAGTTCGCCGATCGTCCGCCAGAGATAACCGATCCATTGGCTGCGGGTCAAACCGTAGTCATTGGTTCGCAGTCGACTCAATCGTCGGCGAATCGGCTTGACAGCTTAGCGCTATTGTTTGTACATGTCGCGACGTCGGCGACTGTTCGATTCTAATCATCGCGCAATGGGAGGAATTGCCATGCGATATACTCTCGCGTCGTCATCCAGACATGTTTCCCTCGCACTGGCTTGTTTTCTTCACCTTGAAGTTGCCAGCCACGCGCAGCAGCTGCCGCGCTCAGTCACTGTCGCCTCCAATCCTCCCGGCACCGTCTTCTACGCGCTGGCCAGCGGCCTTGCGAAAATCGCCAGCGACGGCGCGCCGATGCAGATGGCGGTGCAACCTTATTCCGGCACGAGCACGTTTTTGCCGCTGCTCGATAGCGGGGAGATCGATTTCGGCATCAATAATGCGGTCGATATGGCGCTGTCCTATCAGGGAGCGGAACGGCTGAAGATCGGCGGCAGAAATCCATTTCAGCACACGCCGAACGTTCGCTTGGTGATGCGCGGCGCGATCTTGATGACGGCGTTCTTGGTGCGCAAAGACGCGCCGATCAAAACGATTCAGGACATTCGTGGCAAACGCGTGACCGGCGAGTATCCGGCGCAGCTTGCCAATTGGTATAACGTCTTCGGTTTTCTTGCCGGCGCCGGGATGAAATTTGAAGACGTGAAGATTGTCCCGGTGCCCGGCGCCAACGAAGGGGTCGACGCTTTGATCCAAGGAAGGGCCGACGTGGCCTTGCACGCCGTCGACTCGGCTAAGGTCAAGGAAGCTGATGCGGCCATCGGCGTGCGCCATCTCTCCCTCGATTGCTCGCCTCAGGGCGAGAAGCGTCTGCGCACTGCGGTGCCGGGTTACTATCCCCATTGGCTCAAACGCGGCCAAGCGGCGGCGATCGCCGATGACACTTGCGTTAATGCTTACGACATATATCTCACGAGCCACAAGGGCGCGCCGGATCGAGTGGTCAGCATGGTTCTCAAGAATATCTGGGATAACGTCGACAAATTGGCGCCGCTGCATCCGAGCTTCAAAGACTGGACGCGGCAACGCGCGGTCGATGCCGAGGTGACCATGCCCTATCATCCTGCGGCAGTGCAGTTTTTCAAAGAACGCGGTGCCTGGCCCGCCAACATGGACGACGCGCAGCGCAGACTCATAAGCTTGAACCCGTGATGCGCCGCTCATGTAAAATGCCGTGGCCTTTGCCACAATGCATTGAGTAAATCTCTGTGGGTTAAAAGTTCTCAGCTATTCTTGGCGATCTGGAGAAATATATTTTGGCATATCGACTGAGCGTATCGATTTACCTGTTTATAGGTTGGCTGATGTTGGCCACTCATGGGTTTGCCGGCAATCACGAATTCTACCGTGGTAAAACCATTCGCCTGGTGGTCGGTTACGCGCCTGGCGGCGGTTACGACTTTTACGCCCGCGCGGTGGCCCGCTACATGGGCAAGCATGTCGCCGGCAATCCTGCGTTCGTCGTCGACAACATGCCGGGTGCAGGCAGCTTGGCGTCGGCGAATCATCTTTATCGGGTCGCCAAGCCGGACGGTATGACCATCGGTCATTTCAGCGGTTCGTTGTTTCCATTGCAAGCGATGGGACAAAAGGAGATCAGCTTCGACGCGGCGAGATTCGAATATGTCGGCGCGGTGGCCAAGGTCGAGATCGTATGCGGCTTTCCAAAATCCGGCGGTATCGACAGCGTGGAAAAATGGCTGGCGGCGAGAACTCCGCCTCGGTTGGGCGGCACGGCCCCCGGCACCGGCGGCCACGATACGTCGCGCTTGCTTGCGGCGACGCTCGGCCTGCCGATACAACTTGTGCTGGGTTATAAAAGCACCGGCGACATGCGCCTGGCGATGGAGCGCGGCGAGCTTACCGGTTTGTGCACCGGCTGGGAAAGCTTTCGCTCATTGTGGAGAAAGCAGATCGAGAGCGGCGAGTTCGTCATCATTCTCCAAGCACTCGCAAAACCACATCCTGATTTGCCCAAAGTTCCGCTGGCGGTAAGTTTTGCCAAGACCGAGGAGGCGCGCCAGTTGTTGCAAGTCGGCGCACACGATCTTGCGTCGATTGCCCGGCCTTTCGTCGTGTCTCCCGGCACACCCAAGGATCGCGTGCAACTATTGCGCAGAGCCTTTACCGCAACAATGAGCGATCCGGGCTTTCTCGCCGACGCCGAGCGCGCCAACCTCGACATTGCGCCGCTCACCGGCGAGGAACTGGAGAAAACTGTCCTCGGCGTACTCAAAACCTCGCCGGCGCTTTTAGCGAAGCTAAAACAAATCATCGCGCCGCAGTGATAGAAAGCCGCCGGCTAAAAGGCACGGCAGTATTAAGACTTGGTACTGTCTCGTTCTTAACTGTTGCGCACTGCCTTCCATCTCTTGAATATTTTTCCCTGCGACTCTATAACTCAGCGATCATGAGTGGCTGGACCTTCCGAGAGTGATAAACCCACCGCAAACGTTTAAGACAGAACGTCTACGACTGAGAAAAGCAAAACTAACCGATGCCGACGCGATCTTTCGCCAATACGCGCAAGATCCCGAAGTGACCAAATACGTCAGTTGGCGCGCCCATCGGGACCTCAAAGAGACGCGCGAATATGTGCAGATGTGTCTGCTCGCGTGGGACGTCGGCAAGGCGTTTCATTGGGTGATCGAAGGCGCCGAGGACAAGCAAGTGATGGGCATGATCATCGCCCGGGTCAACGCCGAGAAATGGGAACTCGGCTATGTGCTAGCGCATTCCTACTGGCGCCAAGGTTTCATGACCGAAGCGCTCAAAGCGGTGATTGCCTGGGCGCTCAAGCAAAAAGAGATTCATCGTGTTTGGGCGGTTTGCGACGTCGATAACTTGGCGTCGGCGCGAGTCATGGAGAAAATCGGCATGCAGCGCGAAGGCATCCTCAAACGCTGGTCGGTGCATCCCAACATCAGCCCCGAGCCGCGCGATTCGGTGTGCTACGCGATCACGAAGTGAGCCGGCGCGGCGTTGCTTCGTGAAATTGTTCAATCCTAAGAGGTGCATCATGTCGATCATGCTTCAAGGTGTCCTGGCGATATGTTTTTTCTTCGCAGGCATCCAGCCGATTTCCGCTCAGGAGCGTGTCCGTGTCGGTTGGGCGGCGATGACGGCGTCGCATACGCCGCTGTGGGTGGCGCAGGAGAAAGGTTTGTTCACCAAGCAGGGTTTAGTCATCGAGTCGATCTTTTTTGGCGCCGGGCCGCCGGCGATGCAAGCTCTGGTCGCCGGCGATCTCGACATCGTCATCACTTCGGCTCCCAACGTCGTCAACCCGCGCCTTGGCGGCGCCGACTTCGTGATGATCCTGTCGATCATCCCGACCTTCATCGATCACATTATCGCGGCGGCCAACATCACGAGCGTCGAGCAGTTGAAAGGCAAGTCCGGTTCGGTCAATCGCGCCGGCAGTATTTCCGACATGGGACTCAGGTTGTCGCTCAAGCGCTTAGGGCATAGATCCCGATAAGGATGTAAAGATCATTCCCGCCGGCGGCAATCCCGAGCGTCTCGCGTCGATTTCAAAGGGCGTCACTCATTTCACGATCATGAACGAGCCGTTTATCAAAGAGGCCGAGCGGCTCGGTTTCCGCGATCTGGTCAACATGGCGACGTTGAAAATTCCGCTGCACGGCAACGGCGTCGTCACCAGAGAAGCGATCATCAAAACCAAACGGCCGATGGTCAGCCGGTTTGCGCGCGCGATGACCGAAGCGCTGCACCTGGTGAAAGCCGACAAAGAAGGAACCAAAGCGATCATCGGCAAATTCACCCGTCTCACCGACCCCGAAGGCTTGGAGCGGACGTACAGGAATTACACGTCGGTTTTGCTCGACGTGCCCTACGCCGATCCGGCGGGCATCAAAACCTTGCTCGACGATATGGCGCCGAAAAATCCCAAAGCCGCCGCCGCTGATCCAAAGAGTTTCGTCGATGCGAGTTTCGTGCAGGAAATGGAAGCGTCGGGATTTATCAAGCAGCTTTACAAAAAATAGTTTTTTCACCTGGGGTCATTGTGGTTGATTGCAGCGCGCGTTGGGCGGTCGCGAAAGTGTAATTGTAACCGCGTCTGGATTGCGTTCGTTCCATGCTAGTTCTATTTGCCCTTGGCTTTCGACCATTTTTTCTGCTCAGCGGGCTGTTCGCGATACTTTCGATCGCCCTATGGGTGCCAACGTTTGTTGGCTGGCTCCCCCTAAATTCTTATTATGGCCAAATTGGTTGGCATAGCCACGAAATGATCTTTGGCTATACCGCCGCAGTGATTGCCGGCTTCTTGCTTACCTCCGTCCGCAATTGGACCGAGATGGCTACGCCGCAAGGGTCGAGCTTAGCTGCTCTGACGCTTATCTGGTGTCTCGGCCGGATCCTGCCATTTTTTCCTTCAGCCTTGTCCGCTGAATTGATTGCTCTAGTCGATCTTAGTTTTTTGCCGGCTCTTGCGGTCGGAATCGGCGTGCCACTGGTGCGGCGCGGTGATCGGCGAAACTTGCTTTTTCTCCCGCTCATTGCGGTTTTCTGGTTGGCAAATATTCTCGTGCATTTGGCGCTCCTCGGCTTCGTGCCGAATCTGGCGCATAAAGCCGTCATCCTCGGCCTCAATTTAGTCGTTCTGTTGATCGTGATCATGGGTGGGCGCGTGATTCCGTTCTTCACTGAACGCGCGCTTCAAGCGGTCCGGATCAAACGCTGGAACGCAATCGAGCGGCTCGCGATAATCAGTGTGATAGCTTTTACGCTTGCCGAATTCTTTTTCATCGATCCGCGCGTCGCCGGCGTGTTTGCCGGAGTCGCAGCGATCGCCAACGGGATTCGACTTGGCGGTTGGTATACTTATCGCTATTGGCGTGTCCCGTTACTTTGGGTGCTTCATCTCGGTTACGGCTGGATCGTCGCGGGATTCATGTTGAAGGCCGGGTCGGCTTTGGGAGTTATACCGCCGCAGTTTACTGTTCACGCGTTTTCGCTGGGCGCCATTGGCGTGTTGACCATGGGCATGATGGCGCGGGTTTCTTTAGGGCATACGGGCAGGCCCCTCAAGGTCGGAGCCGGGATGGTGATTGCTTTTGCTGCGGTTAACCTTGCCGCTGTGACTCGTGGGTTGCTGCCGATTTTACAGCCGCAATGGTTTCCCCAGGTGGTGATTTTGAGCGGAGTGCTTTGGCTCGTTGCGTATGCGATCTTCATCGTTGTCTATGTGCCGGTTCTCTTGCAACCGAGGCTCGATGGCAAATTAGGCTGATGCTGATGCTGGTGCATGGTGACGCCCCTATAGTAATTACCCGCAGATCCCGGTTCGCAAGGAGAGTGACATGCTTACTCCTAAATACCGAGTTGCCAAAGCCCTAGTGCTGTCGCTTGCGCTTGGCCACGGGCTGCTCTGCGTCGGTTCGCGAGCACTCGCCGCCGAGCGGCTTGTCGGGCTTCAGTCCGCGCCGAGCGTGGCGATGGCGCTGCCCTGGTTTGCCGAGGAAGCTCGGCTCTATTCGAAGTACGATCTCGACTTTCAGCTGGTTTACATTGCGTCTTCGGGAATCGTGACCGCGGCGATGAGCGGCGGCAACGGCAATGTCGCCATCGTTGGCGGCGAGGGGCCGATCCGGGCATTTCTTGCGGGCAATACCGATTTTGTTTTCATCGGCTCGGTGAAGAACGTGCTCACGCATAGCTTGATGGGCAAACCGGAGATCAAGCGGCCCGAAGATTTAAAAGGAAAGCGCATCGGCGTCGGCCGCATCGGCGGCAACTCGCACTATTTCACGCAATACGGCATGCGCCTAAAGGGACTTGATCCGCTCAAGGATGCGAACTTGATCCAAACCGGCGGCGCGCCGGAAACATTTCTGGCTTTGAGCACGGGCGCCGTCGACGCCGCTTCACTGACGACGCCGCAAGATACGCGGGCGGCGTTTATGGGATTCAACTACGTCATCGATGGCCGCGAGATTAGGCCACCTTACGTCGCGACGGGTTTCGTCACCTTGCGCTCAGTGATAGTTAAAAGGCCTAAGGTCGTTAGTAACTTCATGCATGCAATGGCGGAGTCGCTGAAGATCATGATCAGCGACCGGGAACTTGCCTTCAAAGTGATCAGTAGGAAGATCGGCCTCACCGACCGCAAAGTTTTCGATGCTGCATACACCGCCGAAATGAAAGTGCTGGAGCCGAGATTGGACATTAAGCCGATCGCGATCCAAGCGACCCTCGACGAGATCGCCAAAACCGACCCCCGTGCCAAGCAAGTTAAAGCGGAGCAGTTGATCGACCGGCGCTTTCTCGAAGAGATGGAGAAGGACGGGACGTTTGATCGATTGGGATTGAAATAAATTTCGTCGAGAATAGAAAATGGAGGATGGAGAATGGCGAAAGATTTTGACTGCGGCGATCTTCTCTCGCCATCGTCCATCTTCGATCCTCTATTCTCGACCTTGGCTTTTCGATCAGTGTAATTCCAACCCCACCACTTTCGCCGGATTCCTCGTGCACACCGTGTAGAGCTCATCCTGATTCAAGCCGAACGCTTCCATGTAGCCGCGCACCAGGCGCATCGCTTCCACCGAGTCGGGGAAGAGCGGTTCGCCGGCGTCGCTCGATAGTGTGAAATGTTCCGGGCCGACGGCGCGGATGGTGTTGTACATGATCTGCGGGTCGACGCCTAAGAGCGGCGAGAGCTCGTCCCAGGTGAAGTTGAAAAAGATGCCCGCCGGGCTGAGCTCTTTCATCATATCCGGCGAGACGTTTAAGAACGGACTGAAAGGATGATCGATGACGGCGCGCTTCAAGCCGATCTTTTGAACTTCCTCCGCTAGCTTGTAGATCTCCGCATGGGTCGCGTGGCCGAAAAACAGCGCGACGTTTCTGTCGGCGCAGAGGTGGACGATGTCGCGTATCTCCGGTTTCAGCTTGCCGTTTTCGTCAAGATCGTAGTGGCCGACGTTCATCGCCTCGTCCCAGGGAATCGGCCCGACCCAGCCCGGCGTGTTGCGATGCTGGACAAAACGCCCGTAGGTACCAACGGTGCTCATGGTGATCACATGAGTGAACACCGGTAGCCAGATGGCGCTGACGCCGCGGTCGATCATATCGCCGACGACTTTTGCGTTTATCGGCGCCATTTGTCGGCCACAGACGTACGCCGACCAGCAAGTGATCGGCGACACCCGTTCTTTCTCCGCCCAGCGATTGACGTCGTCTTGAACATCTTGAGTCGCTTTCACCGGATCGTCACCGGGGATGCTCTTGAACAGCAGCCCTTTCATTTCCGCCAGGGAAGCGCGGCGCGCTAGATCGTAGGGATCTTGCTGGCCTTCATGAGTATGGCAATGGATGTCGATGGCGTCTTTGACTTTGATGTGCGGCGGATGGACGACGCCGGGTTTGTATTGGGTTCGTGCGGCATAAGAAGTGACACAGCGCTCGTGGGTCGGAGTCGAAACGATATTTTTGCTCATGGCGTTCTCCTATTCGGCTCAACTGACGGCGATGTTGCTACAGGTGCGGTGAGTTTGTCAAAGCGTTTCCTTGCAAGCCAGGCTGCGAGACATAAGACGCGTAAATACATTCGACTTGGTTTTTGACGCGTCGTTGTTGTAAGACCGGAGGAAGCTTTGCTTTATGCAGGAGGTCACATGCGCTTGAACGAAGCGATGAATAGCATGTTTAGGTTGTCAGCGATCTTAGCTTTCATGCTGCCGTTCGCGAATGCTCTTGCGGCGGATAAGTTGAACCTCATCTACACCGCGCGGGTGATGTCGCAGGCTTATCCGTGGATCGGCCATGAGGCGGGTCTATTTAAGAAATACGATTTGGATGTGCCGATGGTGTTTGTTACCCCCGGCGCGCCGTCGGTGGCGGCGATTCTTTCCGGCGATAGCGAAGTGGCGGTGATCGGCGCGGCGAGTATTACCCGCCCTTGGGTGCAGGGAAATAAAGACCCGGTCTTTGTCGGCGGGATCAAGAGCCTGTTGACTCACAGTGTGATCGCCAAACCCGATATCAAGCGGCCCGAGCAATTGAAAGGCAAACGCATCGGCGTTTCGCGCATCGGCAGCAACCCCCATTATTTCGCCGTGCAGGCGCTGCGCCACTACAACATCGATCCGCGCGAAGTGAGCTTCATCCAAGCCGGCGGCGCGCCGGAGACGCTGGCGGCGCTGGTCGCTCAAGGGATCGATGCTGCCGTGCTGACCGTGCCCACCGATGCGCAGGCACTTAAGCTCGGCTATCACTACGTTGTCTACGGCCCCGACTTAAAGATCGCCTACGCGGCGACGACGTTCATTACGCGCCGCACGATCGTCGCCAAGCGAGCAGCGGTGATCGGCCGCTTCATGCGCGCGATGGCGGAAGCGGCGAAAATCATGCACACGGACAAAGAGTACACTTACAAGATCATGGAGAAATATTTGCGCGTCGACGATCGCAAATTGCTAGAGGCCAGTTACAACGTCGAGATCAAGGCCTTGGAACCGCGTCTGGCGATGAAACCCGAAGGCTTCCAGTCGACGCTAGACGAAATCGCGCCGTCGGAGCCGCGCGCCAAAGCGGTCAAGCCGCAAGAGATGATGGAGCCGCGTTACCTCGAGGAAATGGAGAAGAGTGGGTTCTTCGAGCAGATATGGGCGGGGAAGCGGTAGGAGGGAACCCTGCGAGGACGAAAATCGCACTCCCACATTCACTATTAGCCTTCAGCTAACCTATCTTTCCAGTAGCCTGGGCGTCGGCTTGTGTGCGCGACGGCAATGACAAAATAATCCGCATCTCGCTCAACATAGATTACCGCATAAGGGAACCGATTAGTTTATACGCGGCGAAAACTTCTACCCATCGGGCGGCCCGAGTCCGGATACTGCTGGATCAGCTCTACACTTCTTTCAAATTCGACCATGAACGCGGCGCCAAGTCCGATTCGCCGCCGTTCATAAAACGCCACGGTTTCAACGAATTCTTCGCTGGCTTCCGTGGATAAGTTGACCGGCTTCACCGAAGTCGTGATCGAGCGCTCTTTAGGACGTCTTCGAGTGGGACTCCCGGGTCTTCGCCGGCTTCGAAACGCTGTAGACGCCGCGTGCATTCCGCGAGCCAAGCGGCTTGCCAATCTTGGACTGATGCGGCCTTCTCGGCGTCAAGAGACTGAATCAGCTGCAAAGCTAAATCCGCTCGTTCCTCAGGGGAGAGTTGGCTCGCTTTGGTTTGTATTTCATCAAGCAGTGTATTCATGCTGAAAAGGCGAGTCTAGCCATAGGGTTGAGTCAAGCCGTCCAAACAATGGGTCGTTTTGATGGGCGGGCAGGATGAGGCGGCTAGTGAAAATAAAAGGACTGATCAGCTCCCCAACAACTTCTTCACCCTCTCGATCACCTCCGGCGGCTGGATCATGATTTCTTTCGCGAGTTTTTCTAAGTCTTCGCCGCTCGGTGAGATCGATGTCCCAGTTGCGTTTTTTGGCTTCGGCTAAAAGCTCGGGGTCGGTCATCGTTTTGGCAAACGCCGAACGCAAAACTTTGACGCGCTCCGCGGGCGTTCCCGGCGGAGCGAAGAATGGCCGACCGAGATCGGCGGAGGAAAGCATCACCTTAGTTAATCGCTTGGCGGTATCGGATGCCTTATAGGAATCCAATAATTCATAGATGGTTGGGGTCTCGGGCAACTTTGGGTACCGAGTCGCGCCACTTTGAACCAGGGCCCGGACGAAACCCGACTTGATCCAAGTACGGGTCGGTTCACGGCTAACATACGCCGATACGGTTCCAGAGCGGCAATGCACCTCGCCTTTCTCGATCGCCAAGTTCATTTCACCACCGCCACCGTAGCCGGCGACAAGATTAACCTTGAGCCCGAGCCCTTCCTCAATTAGTTTCGGAAAAAAATAACTCAGGGTGGTTCGCGCTTGAGCCGCGCACCTAGGCGGCTCGGCCGCCTTTCGAATATCTTCCAATGTTTTGTAGGGGCCGTCCGCGCGGATGAACAGAACCTGATCGTACCGTTCCGGCGAGCCGATAAAGGAAAATTTGGCCCAGTCGAATCTTACTTCCGTGGCGCGTAGGAGTTGATCGATGTAGATGCCCGGATTGACTAGTCCGAGAGTCAACCCGTCAGGCTTGGCAATATTGTAAATATGATTGGCGGCAATCATCGTGCCCGCACCCGGCATGTTTTGCACCACGATGGTGGGATTCCCCGGAATATGCTTGCCAAGATATAGGGCAATAAAGCGAGCCCAATCGTCATTTGCTCCGCCCGCCGAGGTCCCGACCACAATCCGCACAGATTTGCCTTTGAAAAAATCATGGGTAGTCGCGTGTGCGCTGGCGGAGAAGAAAGTCAGAGCAAAGAGAAAAGATAAAAGCGAGGTCATTCGTTTCATAAGTTTCCCTTTCGTCCGTTCGTTGATTCATTCGATGCCGGCCGCCGTGAAGATCGCCTTCGCTGCCGGTGCCGCAAAATAGCGGAGCAATGTGCGCGCTGCCTCGCTGGCATTTGTGGTCGCCGCTGCGGTGTAACCCGTATAGTTCTGGATTGCCGCCGGCAGTGGCCCGACGAAGCGCACGCCCTTGCTGGCGTTCTCGATGATCACTGTCGTCGCGCCGAAAGCGATTTCGATGCCATGACCTCTAGTAACGTGATCTAACACGGCGGAGAAGTCCGGATAGCGGGTCGTTTTGTTTTTTACCTGCCCGGCGATGCCAAGCTGATCGAATAGATTTTCTAGATAGAGTCCTGTGGACGCTTGGTTGAAGACTAGCGAGTCAGCGCTGATCAGCGCGGCTTTGAGCGCCTCGACGGTCGCTATGTTCGGCAACGGCGCGCCGGTGCGGATCATGACGCCCACACCGATGCGGCCGAGCATCGTACGATTGTCCGACGCAATTTTCTCCTGTGTGGCCAATTCTTCGATCACCTGCTGCGGTGTGATCGCGATGTCGAATACTTCGCCTGCGGCAATTCGCTTGGCAATCGCCGGCGCGGTGGCGAAGCTGACGATCACTTCGTCGCCGCTCTCGTGGCGAAAAATTTCGATGACTTTGCTCAGCCCCGGTTGAACCGCGCCGGCGCTGAGAATGTGAATTTGTGCCGGCATCGGGATGTCCCTACTCGACTGCCACCTGCCAGACTAAGAGATTTGATCGATTCGATTCGTCGGCAGAATCTATAACGGATGACCGATGGGAGGCAATCGTTTTTATTCGCCGTACTGCTGGATCAGTTTCGCCACCACGGCGGTCCAGCCGGTGTGGTGGCTGGCGCCGATGCCGGCGCCATTGTCGCCGTGGAAGTATTCGTGGAAGGGGATGAGGTCGCGCCAGCAGGGATCGTTCTGAAATTTCTCCGTGCCGCCGAACACCGGACGGCGGCCATTTTGATCTTGGGTAAATATGCGCGTCATGCGTTGTGATAATTCTCCCGCGACCTCCCAGAGATTAGCCTTGGTGCCGGAGCCGGTCGGGCACTCTACTTTGTAGTTGTCGCCGAGAAAGAAATGAAACTTCTGCAGCGACTCGATGAGCAGAAAATTCACCGGGAACCAGATTGGCCCGCGCCAGTTGGAGTTGCCGCCGAATAGACCGGTGGTCGACTCCGCCGGTTCATAGTCGACGCGGTAGTCGGTGCCGTTGGCATGGAGCGTGTACGGATGGTCGCGGTGATAACGCGAAATGGCGCGGATCCCGTAAGGCGACAGGAATTCATTTTCATCGAGCATGTAATCCAGCACGCGTTTCAATCGATGTCGGTTGACCAGCGAGAGAAAACGGCGCGGGCCATCGTCGGTGGATTCGGTTTCGATATACTCGCTCAATTCCGGTCGGTTTTCGATAAACCATTGCATGCGACGTTTGAAACCGGGCAGGCTGTCGACGACGATCGGGTCCAAGGTTTCAACCGCGAAGAGCGGGATCAGGCCGACCAGCGATCGGATTTTCAAGTGCGAACGGCGTCCGTCCGGCAACGATAAGACATCATAGAAAAATCCGTCTTTGGCGTCCCATAGCTCGATGCGGTCGCCGCCGAGATTGTTCATTGCTTCGCAGATGTAAACAAAATGCTCGAAGAACTTGCTGGCGACGTCTTCGTAGGCGAGATTGTCTTTGGCGAGTTCCAGCGCGATCGCCAGCATGTTGAGACAATACATGCCCATCCAGCTAGTGGCGTCGGATTGCTCGATGTGGCCGCCGGTGGGGAGTGGTTTGCTCCTGTCAAAGACGCCGATATTGTCAAGTCCGAGAAAGCCGCCCTGAAAAACGTTTCGGCCGCCGGCGTCCTTGCGATTGACCCACCAGGTGAAGTTCAACAGTAATTTTTGAAAAATCCGTTCGAGAAACTTGCGGTCGCCTTCGCCGCGCCGTTTCATTTCTACTTTGTAAACGCGCCAAGCTGCCCAGGCATGGACCGGCGGATTGACGTCGCCGAACGCCCACTCGTACGCCGGCAGCTGGCCGTTGGGATGCATGTACCATTCGCGCGTCATGAGCAACAACTGTTCTTTAGCGAAGGACGCGTCGACGATCGCCAGAGCGACGCAATGAAATGCCAAATCCCACGCAGCGTACCAGGGATATTCCCACTTGTCCGGCATCGAAATCACATCGGCATTGTACAGATGGCGCCACTCATGATTGCGCCCAGACAAGCGTTCCTTAGGCGGATCGGTGCCGCCTGGGTCGCCTTTGAGCCAGCGGTTGATGTCGTAGTAGTAGAACTGTTTGCTCCACAGTAAGCCGCCCAAAGCTTGACGCATGACGTTTTTGCGGTCCGGGGAGATGTCGTCGGGAATCACGGTGGCATAAAACTCATCCGCTTCGCCGCGCCGTTGCGCGAACAGCTGCTCAAAATTGCCGTCCAGGGCATTGAGTTTGTTTGGCGCACCGTCGCTTAACCGCAAACGCAGCGCGACGCTTTGGCCGGACGCGACGGTCATTTGATAATGCGCCGCGGCTTTGGTGCCGGTGGCCGCCGGATTGACCGCCTGTGTGGTGCCATGAATGATGTAATCGTTGACGCCGTCCTTGACGTAAGGAGTTTCGTTCACCAAGCCGTAGAGACGCCGGGCGTTGGTTTCATTCTCCGTGAAGAGCAAATCCGGCCTACCCTCGCAGTAGAGCCAGCGGTTGCCGTAGTAGTAATGGTTGAGCTTGATCGCCGCCACTTCCGCTGCCTCTTCGCGGCTGAGTCTGGGTTTGCGCGCGTCTAAACCCCACGACCAGGTGTTGCGAAACCAGAGTGTCGGCACGATATGCAACGGAGCTGCATAGGCGCCGCGGTTGGTCGCTTCAATACGAATGAGAATGTCGTCCGGCCCTGCCTTGGCGTATTCGATGACGATATCGAAATAACAATTGTCGTCGAAGATTCCCGTATCGATCAGCTCGAACTCAAGATCGCGCTTGCCGCGTCGACGGTTTTCCTCGACCAGACGTGTATAGGGAAATTCCGCCTGGGGATACTTGTAGAGGAATTTCATGTAGGAGTGGGTCGGCGTCGAGTCGAGATAAAAATAATATTCTTTAACATCTTCGCCGTGGTTGCCTTCGTTGCCGGTGAGACCGAACAGGCGCTCTTTCAAGATCGCATCGTTGCCGTTCCACAGCGCAAGCGCGAAGCAAATATATTGGTGGCGATCGCAGATACCGCCGAGGCCGTCTTCACCCCAGCGATAAGCGCGGCTGCGTGCGTGATCGTGCGGGAAGGACTCCCACGCCGTGCCGTGGGCGCTATAGTCTTCACGCACGGTGCCCCACTGGCGCTCGGACAAATAGGGTCCCCAGCGTTTCCAGTTGGCTTTGCGGGTGAGGTCTTGTTGTAGTCGGAGTTCTTCCTGGCTCACGGTCTTCTTCCGCGTGCGTGCGCTCTTCCTATCGGCAATATTAACATATCCTATATAAGTTGGCTGACCTCGCTTAATGTTCCAGCCGTTTAAAATCTTCCAATCGTTCCAGCCGTTAGCCGGGACGGCACTCGACGCGTTAGATGCTCCTTTTTCATGAGCGCTGGTTTAGATGTAACTGGAGGCGAGGCGGTGCGAAAAATTCTGTTTCATGTTCAGCCAGCACGATACGGTCGAGACGCAGCAATTTCGCAGCGACCAAGCCTGAAATGGGCAGCCCGGCGGTGTGTGCGGCGCCTCGGCATCGGTGATCTCAGAGACGTGGCCAAGACCGGCGTGCTGCAAATGTTCCAAGAGTGGCGCGACGAATCGCGCATGTCCGCTTCGCCGGGTCGCTGCGTTGTCGCCATTGACGCGTAGCCAGGCTTCGACGAAAGGACCGATGAGCCACGGCCAGACGATGCCTTGATGATAAGCGCCGTCGCGCTCATGCCCGCCGACTTGAAAGCGCGCGACGTAACTCGTCTCATCGGCTGCCAGCGAGCGCAAGCCGAGCGGCATCCAGAGGCGACGTTCGGGGCACGCCGCGGGAACGCAACGCTTGTTGCGCCATTTAGCGACTAGCCATAGAATCTGATCGAAAGTTGAGCAAGGGTCACGAAATTGCCAAGCGAATATTTTCGGAGTTGCTCAGGAACGAGACCGCATACCATTCAAAATTCCAAGCTGACGTTGCCGACGAATTTAGCACTATGTCCCCGAAAACTAGAAAAACATTTACGTACATTATTTTACTACTTTCCGTCGGCCTCGGTTTTTCTCCGCGAGTTTTCGCGCAACCGAGTGGGCGAGCTACGGTGATTGTAAAAATCACTGGACTTCACTCTGAAAAAGGTCAGGTGAAAATCGCCGTATTCAATTCGTCCGAGACTTGGCTTGGCGATCATCCGGTCTATAAATCAACGATCGATGTCGAGGGTCAGGCCGTCGTATGGAAAATTAACGACGTTCCGTACGGAGATTATGGCATTGCGGTACTTCATGACGAAAACAAAAACGGCAAGATGGATAAAAATTTCTTGGGGATACCGCAAGAGGCATACGGGTTTTCAAATAATATGAGAGTAGCTTTGGGACCGCCGAAATGGGAGAAGTCCAAGTTTGTCGTCAGAGGCCCGACTATCGAAGTTTCCATAGAGGTCAAGTAGAGCGCCGGTCATGAGCATTTAAAAGGAGCATTGAGCTATGCCACGCAATATAATCATAGCCGCGTCGCTACCCGCGTCGCCGGAAAAGCTCTTCGACATGTATCTCGATGCGGCGACGCACGCGGCGTTTACCGGGTTGCCCGTGACCATCGAGCCACACGCCGGCGGAAGGTTTCAGGCCTTCGATGGCAGGCTTTCCGGCAAGATTCTTCACGTCGAGCCGAAGCGGTTGATCGTGCAAACCTGGCGTTCGGCGAACTGGCCGCTTACGGCGATGGACTCGGTTTTGACGCTTTCTTTCTGGCCGGCGGAAGATGGCGGGCGTATCGAGCTCGTTCACATCAACGTCGCCGACGAAGACTTCGCGGGCGTTAGTCATGGTTGGGAACGGTACTACTGGACGCCGTGGCGGGTCTATCTGGTGGGTAACAAACAATCCTGCTGACAACGATTGAACTCGGTTAAGTGGGGTATCTCCACGATTGCATGATTTAAAACTATCCGCGGTCGCCTGCCGACATCTCGCGCCGCCGCGCCGGGATCCCATTTCAAGCCGGTGTGAGGAATTCTAACGCTGCGGCTTCGAGCGTGACATCGACGACGGCTGAAGAGAAGTGAGTGGGCGGACCGCTTTTCTTCTGTACGTCGTCGTCTATATGGATCGGAAAATGTTCGCATTCGATGTGCAAGTGACGGCCCTTTTGAACGTTAAGTGCTGCACATTCGGCCTTGCCTTCGAGGCGGTCTGATAAATATCGCTTCAGCCGTTCTCGCTCGTCATTGGAGACTAAGACCACGTCGAGCAAACCGTCGCTGGGGTCCGCATCGGACGCGAGACAGAGATTCGGCCCGATGGAGCGAATATTCATCGCTTCGACCAAAACATATTCACCGGATAAGTCTCGCTCGTCGAGCTTCAGCTTCAACGGCATCGGGACGCAGCCGTCCAGGCGAATGTGCATGAACTCCAACACGGACGTGAGTTTCTTTTCCGTGACTTTATGGTGCGCGATGTCGACGTTTTTCCGCGCGTCGAGCCGCATCATAGTCTCGGTGAAAAGTCCCAAACCCAACCCTTCGACGAAGTATCTCGAACCCCACGGACCGCTTGCGGCGCCGACGTCAAATTTCATGCGGCGCGCGCTATCCCATCCTGCGACCAATTGATCGAGCGGCCGCTTCGCCAAGCCGAGCGCTGTGGCAATATTATTGGCCGTCCCCATGGGCAAAACCGCGAGCGGAGTCGGTTTGCCGATCATGCGCTTGGCGACTTTGCCGACAGTTCCGTCGCCACCGGACACCGCGATAATATCAGCCGATTCATCGAGCGCTTTCTCCCAGTCGAGCGCTGTCGACGTCTGACAAGTTGCCGAGTGGCCGGCGCGGCGAATGAGATGCAAAATCTGGTCGCCGGTGGGCTGGTTGTCGCCGCCCGCGTCTGGATTGTGAATGAGGATAATTTTCATGTTTTCACGGGTAGATTGAGTGATTAAATGTGAAATACTGGTTATATGTCCGCTTGAAGCCATCATCACCAACCTTTTGCTGGAGGAGGCGATGTCCTAATGCACATTCTAATAGCCAACGACGACGGTATCTACAGCCCGGGAATTTTAGCGCTTGCCGAAGTGGCGGCGAGATTTGGCGTGGTACGCATTGTCGCGCCCGATGTCGAGCAGTCCTCGGCGGGACATTCCATCACGGGATGGCGCCCGCTGACCTACAAGCGTACGCCGATCAAAGACTTCGAAGCCTTTCGCGTGAACGGCACGCCGGCGGATTGCGTTGTGCTCGGCGTTCACAATTGGGAAAACGTCGACGTGGTGCTCTCCGGCATTAATTTGGGCGGCAATTTAGGAAATGCCATTTGGCACTCAGGAACGGTCGCAGCGGCAAAACAAGCGACCCTGCTGGGTTTGCGCGGCATAGCTTTGAGCATGCCGGCAACCCAGGAGGAACCGGATTTCGAAATTCTAAAACCTTCGGTGGAGAAGGTTCTGCAGACACTTTTCAAAGACCCGCCATTGGCGCTGGTCAACGTCAACTTTCCCGAGCAAGTGCCGAAAGGGATCCGTTGGACGCGCCAGTCAGTGCGACACTATGACGGTAAGGTTTTTCCCGGCCAGGATCCGATGGGTCGCAAACATTTTTGGTTCAGCGTGGTCCCGATCGAGGGGACCGAAAAGGGCACCGACCGTTGGGCTATCGAGCAGGGTTACGTTTCAATGACGCCCCTCAGTATCGATCTGACAAACGAAAAAGAGCTTACGGCCGCTATAGCGCAACAACCGGTTGGGTGATTGCTGTCTGTGTCTGTATCTTTCACGCTAGTGGAAGCAAAACGCTTACATTCGTACGTACATCAGAGCTGCGCCTGTCGTATCAGCGGAAGTGCCTCGTGGGTGTCGCAGGAGGTATGAACTCGAAAAACGCACAGCACAGCGGCGTGTTAACGGATAATTTGCCGCCGTCCCCCATTGGTTTTTCTGACTCCGCGACACGTGGCGCCGCGGAGTCAGAGGACCTGTTATTTGTTCACGAGCTTTCAACTTGCCAGTCTCGAATCCGAGGGGCGTTCCAGCCTTGGTTCCAGTTTTGGGTTAGCATATCCGGCTTCGAGCTCACGCACTCGGTAGTTCAGATCGGCCATGTTCCGTTCGATCGTGCTAGTATCGCGGGCTTTGCCGGCCATCGTCATCGACCCGGCAACGTGACGGGTCAGATAAAAAATCCACGCGATGACCAGACCAGCGAGCATCGATCCAACCGCAACCAAATACAAAGGAACGTTTTCGACGACGAAATCACCAAATCGAAGCGCGATCGGCGTGGTATTTTCGGTGGCAAAATAACCGACCCCTAATCCGAAAATGACGGCTAATAAAATCGATAGCATAAGCAATTCCTCCTTTTTGTTCCGCTCAGTCTAAATTACCAATCGTAAATCGTACTAATGAGTAATATGGCAAAGGGCGTGCCACATGAAAACCCTTAAACAAAGCAAAAAGTTGCATTCTCGTGGGGCGAAAAAGATTGTCGGATAAATTCGTTCGTTGAAGGATAAAAGCTACTATCATCTATAGGAAACAATCAACATGAAATTGAAACGGTAGAGATTCTTGCTAACGTCGGCGCCCGGCCATAAAATGCGATGAATTCGATGATACGGCCATGACAATAACGATCGTTGGGATTTCGCTTACCGTGCGCACTCGAGAAAGAAAATATGAATATGTTCAGCGCCATTGATTTCGAAAGATTTGTCCAAGTTGCCGGGGATGCGGTCATCGCGGTCGGCACGGACGGTAAGATCACGTTGTGGAACCTGGCAGCGGAGCGAATATTCGGTTATTCCGGCGATGAAGTGCTTGGGAAGTCGCTGGATCTGATCATTCCCGAGCGCTTTCGCGAGCGCCATTGGCAAGGTTTTCGTGAAGTCGCAAAGTCGGGCCGAAGCAAATACGGCGCCGACGTTCTACGCGTGCCGGCCTTGCATAAAGATGGTCGGCCATTGTCCATCGCTTTCACGGTAGCGCTTCTCAGTTCCGCGGGCCGCGTCGATTCGATCGTCGCGATCGTGCGCGACGAGACCCAACGATGGCAGGAAGAGCGCGAACTGCGGCGCCGTCTGACCGAACTGGAACAGGCAGCTGCTAAAAATCGTCCCGACAATCGCGATTGAAAGTCGATACAACACAAACCTCATGACTCTGTTCGAATCTCGGTTCGCTTCAGCGCTGCGCCCTAAACGTGTCGATCATCTGATCTTGCCAAGCTTGCCGAATCACAATAAACTCCGCTGCGAGTAAAGCTACGTTCGATCCGAAAACTCGACCGCGAGCCGATTTATTTCAAGAACGGAGGTAAAGTCGATGGCGGAGCAGACGTTAAAAGGAAGTTGTTTGTGCAAATCGGTGCGTTATGAAGTGACCACGCCGTTCATGCGCTTTGGCCACTGCTACTGCTCGCGTTGCCGCAAGGCGACCGGCGGCGTGCGTGCGACCAACATTGCCGTTCCAATCGCGCAGTTTCACTGGACCCAGGGCGAGAATCTAATCAAGCGTTACGATCTGCCGGAAGCAAAAAGTTTCGCCCGGCAGATTTGCAGCAACTGCAATTGTCCGATCCCGCATGCGTCGCGCGATGGCGCACGCGCGATCGTGCCGGCGGGTACGCTCGATGACGTCCCTCCGGGAAAACCCGCGGTGCATGGACATTGGAGCAGCCGGGTGAGTTTCGTTGAGACCAACGAGGCGGATTTGCCGTGCGAGAATTAGGGCCGCCGGCGTAAATCAATGCTGACGACGACAATAGGGCGGCTGCGCGCGGCGGGAATGGTCGAGGCGGTTTCGTTTCTCTTTCTTCTCGGCGTGGCCATGCCGCTAAAATATTTTGCCGGTTTACCGCTGGCGGTGAAGATTGCCGGTTGGATTCATGGCCTGCTCTTCATCGCGTTTTGCATGTTTCTATTGGTCGCCCATGGAGAACGGCGCTGGCCGATGCGCCGGACTGCGCTAATTTTTGTCGCGGCGCTGTTGCCCTTCGGCCCATTCGTGATTGACGGACGGCTGCGGCGCGAAGAAAGCTAACGTCGCCGGCCATTCGTTCAATTTTTCTTATTCTCTAGCCACGGGTCAAAATTTGTTTTAGATCGTTTCGCTGTGGTATTCGGCGAGCCGAATTCTTTACCGCTATTTCAGTGCAACAGGAAATGCGCGACTACTTCGAAAGCGACGATGCCGAGCGTTATCAGCGAGGCGGCGAGGACGAAAGTCGTGCGCCGTTTTTCCAACGTCGTCATGGTTTTTATGGGCGCGGCAATCTTCGCTTCGAGTCTCAGTTTGCGCGCATGCCAGAGCGTGTAGAGGTTTGCCATTGCGGCGAAGCTAGTAAGGATTAGAATCGGCACGCGCAGGACGCTTTGGTCGAGGAAAGTGAGCACGCCCGCAAGGCCGAAAACTCCGCCTGCACCCACAGCCACCGCCAACGGCCCGATCAACGTGACCACCGCGCAAGGTGCGCCGAGAATGCCGAAGACAATGGCGCCGATGCTGGTTCTGTGTTGGGCGAGCGAGTCCGGTGGGTCGCTGACCAATCGAGCCGCAATGCGGTTGTTCAACCGGTACGCATTTATCGGCTGGCGAAAACCTTTGAGTGTCACCTGTTCGGATATCGCTCCGGGAAAATCACCTGGATGTTTTCGATAACTTTCTTCGCTGATGAGCACTTCGCCGGCGCCGGCTTTGCTTTGCAGGCGAGCCGCGAGATTTACCACGTCGCCGATCGCCGTGTAGTCTTTGGAGTCATCGGAGCCAAGACGGCCGACGTGGGCAAAGCCAGTGGCGATGCCGGTGGAAACCTCTAGCGAAAGGCTAAAGTGTGCGCCGAGTGTCGTTAGCGCCAAGGCCAGCTCCTTGGCCGCCTCGGCGGCGCGTAGCGCGTGATCTTCATAGCGAATCGGTACGTTGAATAGCGCCATGACCGCGTCGCCGACGTATTTATCGATGAACGCGCCATGCTTGACCAACACGTCGGTGGCCATGCGCAAAAAGGCATCGACCACTTGGTGGGTTTTTTCTGCGCCCAGTTCCTGCGTCATTTCTGTGAATGATGAGAGGTCGGCGAAGAGCACGGTGATTTCCACCATCCGGCCTTCCTCGACGTGGGTGCTGCAGCGGGTGCAGATGTTCGGATTGCGCGGGCTGCGGCGGATGCCAAAGATTCGAAAGACCACGCTCGAGGCGCCGGAAAGCATCGTGCCGCATATACTGCATTGCGCCGCAAACTGAGTGCTCGAGTGATCATGCATTCGTTAAGCAGTAACGTAAGCCAAGCAAAGCTGTCAACGCGATTGCTTTCGCATTGTAAATACAGGAATAATGCGGCGACTTTCAGGAGGCTGTTTCGATGTCAGATCACTACCATGATGAAAACGATTTGAAGTTGATGCGCGACATGCGCAAGCTGGCGCCCGACGACTTCAATGCCTGGCTTGGATTGAATAACATCATCGGCCGAGAGAACGGCGCGATTCCAAAGAAATATCGTGAGCTGATCGCCATCGCCGTGTCGGTGACGACGCAGTGTCCGTATTGTATGGAAGCGCACGCTAAAGCGGCCCACAACGCCGGAGCGACGCGCGAGGAAGTTGTCGAAGCATCGCTCATCGCCGCCGCCTTACGCGCAGGCGCGGCAGCAACGCACGGCTCCATGGCGCTTAAATTTTTCGACCAACAAGCCGAACAGAAAAAGGAATAGCTCGACTTCGAGCCATTACCGCTGATCTTGCTTTACGTGGTCCGAATTGTCGCCGCGGGTTTCATCGCCATGTCGTTGTTTTCTTGTTCCGGCACCCGACCCGCCAATATGGGAATTAAAGACGGCCGGTTGGCGCCCTGTCCGTCAACGCCGAATTGTGTGTCGAGCGATGCCACAGATTCTGCTCATGCGATTGCCGCCTTCCAGCTTGTCGCGCCGCCGGCGGATGGCTGGCGCGCGCTGCGCGCCGCGCTTGAAAGTCTGCCGCGAACTAAGATCATTACTGTGACTGAAGATTACCTTCACGCCGAGTGCAGCAGCGCCGTCTTCGGTTTTATCGACGATCTGGAATTGCATCTACGTCCGGCGCAAAACACCATCGCGGTGCGCTCGGCGGCGCGCCTTGGCCACGGTGATTTTGGTGTCAATCGCAAACGGGTGGAGATTCTGCGCCTGCTGCTCCGGCAGCAAAGTGTGATTCGGTGAGCGTCGCAAAAGCATTTAAACGATCATGCTCCGTTGCGACTTCGTTGAATGAGTCACGCCGCTCATGAAGGCGGCAGAGCGAATTTCGTCTAGCTGTTCCGCACGCTCGGCGGCGGCGAGGCTAGGATTGGGCACTTGACGAGAACCATGGACATCGCTCCGGCGGAGAGGCAAAATCACGCCTTGCCCAAGGGACTGAAGCCGGTATGAGCCAATTACAACTTTTCGACGGCGTCTATCTCGACATCACGTTGCGCTTGGTGGCGTCGCTGGTTGTCGGCGGGCTCATCGGACTCGAGCGAAGCTATCACGGCCGGCCCGCCGGCTTTCGCACCCATTCGCTAGTATGCCTTTCGACAAGTCTGTTGATGCTCGTGACGGTATACGAAACGCGCTGGTTCCCCACCATCACTCAAGGCCGCATTTCGCTCGACCCGACGCGAATGGCGCAAGGCATCATGACCGGCATCGGTTTTCTCGGCGCCGGAACGATCATTAGGGATGGCTTGTCCGTCCGCGGGCTCACCACTGCTGCTTCGATCTGGATTACCGCGGCGATCGGTATTCTGGTCGGCATCGGATTTTACTTTCCCGCCTTGATGGCGACTGTTCTCACCCTCGGCACGCTGTCGGTTTTCAGATGGATCGAGAGCCGCATCGCTTCCCAGTTCTACGCTCAATTCGTCGTGCGCTTCGCGCGCGACAAAGCCATGCCGGAGCCGGAAATGCGCCAGTTGTTGACCGATTACGGCTTCACGGTGGCGAATCTGAACTATCGGCTCGATGTCGAAGCCGATTTCTTCGAGTATCAGATGATTATCCGCACTACTCGAGGCGAAAATGCCACAAAACTGACCCAAGCGCTCAATAAGGTCGAGGCCGTGAAGGCATACCGCGTCTCGCCGACGGGAGATTGAACGGTTTCGACCGAATCGAGAGATGCAACGGGAACCACTAATTTGTTTGACGATGCCGGTTCATCGACCTTCTTTGTAGGCGCGAATCCAGTTGAGAATGCTCTATGCTGAGTTACGACGTTGTCGAATGGGGCAAGCCGCTTGAACAACGTGAGCGTGAGACGCCAGTGCCGAAAGGCACGGAAGTATTGATGAGGCTTAAGTTTTGCGGCGTGTGCCACAGCGACGTGCATATCCGCGACGGTTACTTCGATCTCGGCGGCGGCAAACGTTTGAACATGAGCGAGCGCGGCATGAATCCACCGGTGACGCTCGGACATGAGCCTTTCGGCACCGTCATCGCCGCTGGACCGGATGCGAGCGACGCGCCCCTCGGCGCAGATCGTCTGATTTTTCCCTGGATCGGTTGCGGTGAGTGCGTGCGATGCGAAGATGGATTGGATAACTATTGCATGGCGCCCAACATGATCGGTATCCAGCGGGCCGGCGGCTACGCCGATCATTTGCTCGTGCCACACCCGCGCTACCTCGTCGATGCCAGCGGCATCGATCCGGTGTGGGCGGCGACCTTGTCTTGCTCAGGTCTGTCGACCTTCTCGGCGGTTTCTAAGTTGAAACCGATTCCAGCGAATGAGTGGGTCGCCGTGATGGGCGCCGGCGGATTGGGCTTGTCCGCGATCGGCATGCTACGCGCATTCGGGCATGAGAAAATTATCGCGATCGATATCGACGCGGCGAAGTTGCAGGCGGCCGAAGCGGCCGGTGCAGCTGCGGTGTTGAACAGTCGCGACGGTGACGCGGCGCAAAGGCTCAAGCAATTAACTAGCGGCGCACTTTACGGCGCGGTGGATTTCGTCGGCGCCAGTGAAACTGCGACCTTAGAGCTAAGCGCGCTACGCAAAGGCGGCAAGCTGATCCTCGTCGGTTTGTTCGGCGGCGAGATTCAACTATCGATCGCCAGCACGATCCTGCGCGCGATCACGGTTCAAGGTTCACATCTCGGCAGCGTGGAAGAATTGAAAGCTGTCGTTGCGTTTGCCCGCGACGGCAAGCTCAAGCCGATCCCGATCGAGACGCGCGCGTTGGCGGAGGTGAGCCGGACGTTGGACGAGTTGAAGGCGGGGAGTGTCGTCGGGAGAGTCGTGGCCAAAATTTGATCACGAGCATGATCGATATAGGGATTGTCTACCGCAAAGTTAACGCGCCGAAACTATTTTGTTGAGAACCATGAATCACTCTAACAAGGACAACGCTTGGCTCTTCATCACGCTTGCTGCGGCAGTGATGCTCATGATCACGATGGGGGCGCGCCAGGCGCAGGGGTTGTTCGTGTTTCCGATCAGCGGCTCGACGGGTGTGAGCATCGTCACAATTAGCTTCGCCATGGCTGTGGGGCAGTTTATGTGGGGGTTGGCGCAGCCGATTGCGGGTGCATGTGCGGATCGATTCGGTTTCACTCCTGTGCTGATCGGCGGCGTCTTGCTGCTTGCGGTCGGTACGGCAGTGACGCCGTTTTTTGCCAGTAGCATTGGCTTCGTCGTTACGATCGGCATTATCACCGCGGTGGGGTCCGGCGCTGGAAGTTTTTCGATATTGATCGGCGCGTTGGCGCAGCGTTTGGACCCCAGAGAGCGCGCGCTAGCGTCAGGACTGCTGACCGGTGGCGGCTCCTTCGGTCAATTTCTCTTCGCACCGATCGTGCAGAAAATGATTACACTCTGGGGCTGGACGGGCGCCATGTGGTCGCTCGGTGCGATTGCGCTGTTAGCTTTGCCGCTGGTGAAATCCATCGCCGGTCCCGTTGGTCAAGGCGGTGTGCTCGGCATTACGGGTCGTGACGGCACCATGCGCACGGCGCTGCGCACTGCCTTCGGTAATTCGAGTTATCTATTGCTGCACGGCAGTTTTCTCACCTGCGGCTTTCATATCGCCTTTCTCGTCACTCATTTGCCGGGAGAAGTCGATCTGTGCGGCTTGCCCGCTTCGGTGGCGAGTTGGTCGCTGGCGATCATCGGTCTGGCGAATATCGCCGGCAGTTTTGCCGCCGGCTGGCTGCTCAATCATTATCGCGGCAAATACATACTGTTCGGCATGTACGGCTCGCGCACTATCCTCATTCTACTTTATCTCGCCGCGCCGAAATCCGAATGGACGTTTTATCTCATGGCTATCGGCTTAGGGTTCTCTTGGCTCGGCACCGCGCCGCCGACCGCCGGCGTGGTGGGAAAATTATTCGGCACGCGTTATCTCGCGACGCTTTACGGTTTGACCATGCTGTCGCATCAGATCGGCGGCTTTTTTGGCGCCTGGCTAGGGGGTTTGGCTTTCAGTTATTACGGCAACTATCTCTGGATGTGGTACGCCGATGCGCTCTTTGCGGCGATCGCGGCATTGTTGAATTTACCGATTCGCGAACCGCGTCTTGAGCCGAGAGGGGTGCCGGCATAGGAATTTAACTTCCGGGACATTGTTATCCACTTGGAATGTTGGTCGAGATCGGGCAACAGTAAGACACGAGGATTCGACAATGGAACAGGCGTTTCGTTCTAAAGTAGATTTTTGGTTGATTCTGGCGCTCGTTGGCGTGCCAATATTAGCGCTGGAATTTCTCTTGGACGGGAGCGGTGTCGACGATCGCACCGCAACTTTAGTGGCTGTGCTGATCGTTGCCGTCGTCCTGGCCATATTTCTCTGGCTTTACCTGAGCACGCGCTACACGCTTACCGAAGAATTTCTTTTGGTAAAGTCAGGGCCGTTTTCCTGGTCGATCCCGCTTCGCGATATCTATGAAATTGAGCCGACGCGTAATCCAATGTCGAGCCCGGCGTTGTCGTTGGACAGGCTGCTGATCCGTTACGGCGGCGGCGCCGAACTGATGATTTCGCCAGCGGACAAAGCGGGTTTTATGATGACGCTACGGAAACGAACGAAAGCCGGCGCAGGCGAATTGAGATTGTGAGAGATAAGGAAACTTCATGTCTGAATCGCGCAACGTCACCGTGGTAAAGGAAGCGAACGTCTTTTTTGATGGTAAAGTGGTTAGCCGCACGGTGCTGTATGGCGACGGTTCGAAGAAGACTTTGGGCATCATGCAGCCCGGCGTGTAGGATTTCAGCACACCGTTGAGTGTCTTCCCGACTGCGGGCTCGTGCCTTACGTGGCCTACAGAATTGCTCCGACTACGCAATCCGGTATAAGTGACGGATTATGTCGCTTGCCAGTGACGTTAAAGTCGCCGAGGAGTAAACCCAATAGGTCGGCTCACTCCTCCTGTATCCCAGCGTTTACAGTGATTGTATCCAAGTGTTGCACCAGCGCCTGGTGGTTTTTGTAGCCGTAGGCCAACTCTTCAAAGTTCCTAGACTATTTTTGCGTTCGCCGTAGTTGTTCCGCCACTGCACCAGGCAACGCGGTTGGCACCACGATTGCGGTATTAGCAAAATCGAATTTGCAGTAATGCCGTTGACCGACAGCAAGTGTGCGCGCCGTTGCGATCAAACCGAAGGCGTTGTCGAGATCGGCTATTTTGACATGATCAATTTTTCACAGGGTGGGGGTTTTGCGGGATGTCGACAGAGATCAGCAAGATTGGCAAATATATGTATCGACCGGCTGAATATCTTCCATACGATCACGAATCGCCCCGGGTCGCTGACAGCGTGGCGCAAATGATCCTTGCGGCCGATGCCAAGTTTTGCGTGGAGCATGTTGGCAGCACGGCTGTGCCCGGCTGCTGCGGCAAGGGGGTTGTCGATCTGATTTTATTATACCCGGTCGGTCGACTCGTTGAGGCTCATGAGATTTTAGATGATCTGGGTTTTCAGCAGCAGAGTGGTCCCGAGTCTTTACCGGAAAACCGGCCGTTACGAGTCGCCACCGTGGAGTATCTCGGCCGAGACTATCGGGTGCACGTGCATGTGCTTGAGGATGGTTGCGCAGAAGCGAGTGATATCGTCAAGTTTCGCGATCTACTGCGCAGCAACGTGGGATTGCGCCGGGCCTACGAAATGCAAAAACGCGTAATACTTTCACGCGGCATCTGTAAAAACACCCAATACTCCCAGGCCAAACGCGAATTCATTCGCACGGCGCTGGCCGCGGCGGCGTTTTAATCGAGCGGCGGCGACGGAATTGGATCTTTTGCGCTCGCGCCACGGTCACATACGCCCACGGTTTGCGCTGCTTTCGCTCGTCGATTGAGAAGCGCAGCGTCTTATGCCTATAACTAAGCGTGCCATTTTCTACACTCGGATTGTCTCCTAAAGTCTTGGAAGGCGTACGCGCCGCCGGTTATACCGATCCAACCCCGATTCAGCTACGCGCGATCCCGCTAATTCTCGAAGGCCGCGATATTATCGGCTCGGCGCAGACCGGCACGGGCAAGACCGCTGCCTTTGCGCTGCCGGTCATCACGCGCTTGGGCCAACGCGGCAAACTACGCGCGCTGGTGCTCGAGCCGACGCGCGAGCTGGCGGCGCAGGTTGAAACCGCGGTGCGCGATTACGCGCGCTTTACCGATCTGCGCACGGTGGTGGTGTTTGGCGGCACCGGCTATGGCCGGCAGGATCAAGCCTTGCGCCAGGGTGTGGATATTTTAGTCGCGACACCGGGCCGCTTGCTCGACCAGATACAACGCAAAATGGTCAAGCTGGGCGATATCGAGATACTTATCCTCGATGAAGCGGACCGAATGTTGGACATGGGTTTTATGCCCGACGTGCGCAGGATTCTTGAGCGCTGTCCGAAGACGCGCCAAACGATGCTGTTCTCGGCGACGGTGCCGCCGGAGATCGAGCAGTTATGCCGCTGGGCGCTGCACAATCCGCAAACCATCGAGATCGGCCAGCGCCGCATGCCGGCTGAGACCGTCACCCATGCGCTATATCCGGTCGATGTCGGCCAAAAGCAAGGCTTGCTCGAAGAACTGTTGCGCCGCACCGATTATGATCAAGTTTTGATTTTTTGCCGGACCAAGAATGGCGCCGACCGGGTCGCGCGCCATTTACAGAATCAAGGCCACTCGGTCGCCGTGCTCCATTCCAACCGTACGCAGCGCGAGCGCGAGCAGGCGCTCAACGGTTTTCGCAACGGCCGCTACGAAGTTATGGTCGCCACTGATATCGCCGCGCGCGGTATCGATGTTCAGCAGATCAGCCATGTGATCAATTTCGACGTGCCGCACCATCCGGAAGATTATGTCCATCGCATTGGCCGCACCGGTCGGGCCCAGAGCGTCGGCGACGCGTTTACGATCATGACCGCCGAAGATGTCCAGGAAGTGGCATCCATCGAGCATTTCATCGGCCAAAAAATTCCCCGCGTAAAGCTGGATGATTTCAACTACGCCTATTGCCGACTGCTCGACCCCAATCCTAAACCGACCTTCGGTAGCCGCGCCGGCCGGCAACGCGCCTACGGCCCGGGCCGCGGACGATGGTGATTTTATCGAGCGCAGCTGATCCCCGTTTCAATGTATTTGCCTGGACATTTCGAAGAAACCCGCATCGAGATACTGCACCGACTGATTTGCGAGCGGCCGTTGGCGACGATGGTGACGCTCGGGTCGGATGGCTTAAACGCCAATCACATTCCGATTGAACTTGCGCCGCAGCCGGCGCCACTCGGCACGCTGCGCGGTCACGTGGCGCGCGCCAATCCGGTGTGGCGCGATTTCTCCTCTGAGATCGACACGCTGGTCATTTTTCACGGCCCGTCAACTTATGTTTCGCCGTCGTGGTATCCGACCAAACAGACCACGGGCGAAGTTGTGCCGACTTACAATTATGCCGTCGTGCACGCCTACGGCCGGCTAAATATTATCGACGATCCCGATTGGCTGCGCGGCTTGGTGAGCCGATTGACCGAGCGGTTCGAAGGCGCGCGGAGCGATCCTTGGAAAGTGACCGACGCACCCCCTGGGTTCATTGAAAAACAACTGCACGCCATTGTTGGCATTGAAATTACCATCAGCAAATTGCACGGTAAGTGGAAAGCCAGTCAAAATCGTCCGGCGGCAGATCGCGCCGGTGTCGTCAATGGATTGAGCGAGCTCAGCGATGCCGATAGTTTGGCAATGACGGAGTTGGTGCGCGAGCGCAGCGGTCGATAAATGACATTCCTCGACGTTGGCTCATCGAAACCAGGCCCAAAACATGATTAACGCTTATGCGGCCATGCGCGCCGGAGCCGCCCTCGAACCGTTTCAATACGCGCCCAATGAGCTTGGGTCGATGTCAGTCGAAATTGAGATTTCGCACTGCGGCGTCTGCCATTCGGATTTGCATTTGATCGATAACGACTGGGGCGTGTCGGCTTATCCGTTGGTCCCCGGCCATGAAATCGTCGGTACGATCACGGGAATTGGTAACGCGGTTCGCCATCTTCGCATCGGGCAAAGAGTCGGCGTCGGCTGGTTGGCGGGCTCGTGTATGGCTTGCGAGCAGTGTTTGAACGGTAACGAGAATCTTTGCCGGCAGGCCCAGCCGACCTGCATCGGACGCCACGGCGGTTACGCTTCATCCGTGATTGTCGACGCCCGTTTCGCGCTGGCCCTTCCTGAGGAATTGAAGTCAGAACATGCGGCGCCGTTGCTGTGCGCCGGCATCACCGTTTTTGCGCCGCTGAGACGCCAGCGGCTTAACGCAAAAGCTCGCGTCGGTATAGTCGGTGTCGGCGGTCTCGGCCATCTCGCGCTCCAATTCGCCCGGGCGATGGGCTATTCGGTGACGGCATTTTCGACGTCGATGAATAAGCAAGAGGAAGCCCGCGGCTTCGGCGCCGACCGGTTTGTCGATACCAGCGCGCTCGGAGCGCTGAATGGTGAGGCGAGCAGTTGCGATTTCGTTTTATCGACCGTCTCGGCAGATTTGCCCTGGGTCGAATACCTAAATTTGCTCAAGCCCAACGGTCATCTTTGTCTCGTCGGCGCTTCGCCGGGCGAATTGCGCGTACTGGTCTTCCCGCTGATCGAAGCGCAGAAATCAATTGGCGGCAGTGCCATCGGGTCCAACGCCGAGCTTGCCGCGATGCTCGATTTTTCCGCCGAACATAAAATTTCTCCGCTGGTCGAATCTTTTTCCATGACGGACGCTAACGCGGCGATGGGCGTCTGCGCAAAAACCAGCTCCGTTATCGCGCCGTGCTGGTGAACGATCGCTAAACCAAATTTATTTTACAGTCTATGAACGCGTCGATTTACTTAGTGCTCGCCGTAATTCTGCTACTGATGACCTTTGGCCGGGGGATTGTCCGCTCTAAGCCCAAAGGAGTGGACTGGGAGTTGGAAGTCGCCTTTATCCGCTTGGACTTTCCGCCGGAACACCGCGTTGTTGCCCAACAAATCGCCGCCGGACTGGCGGAAATCGTCGGCATGAAAATCAAGCAGCTCAAACCGCAGCACAATTTGAGCCAGATTGCCGAGTGGGCGGAAAACGGGATTTATGCGAGGGATTTAATCACGCTCTTCCTGGTCGCTTTCGACGTCAAGTGTGATCCCAACACGACGTTTAGCGACCTAGTTCAAAAGGTCGCCGCGCGCAAGGCTGCGCGCGCGATGATGACGCTGGGGGCCTAGCCGGGATTATTCGCGGCAAGCGATCGAGGTGCAGCCCTCCGGAACGAAGGCAAAGCAATGGAAAATTGAGAATGGAGAATGGATAATGATTTGTTGGAAATGCGATTCATCGCTCGTTCTTGCATTCTCCATTATCAATTCTCCATTTCTGCATGCGCCGTTGCCAGACTTTGATGCCGGTGCAAAATAAATGATCAAAGCGCTGATCTTTGATTTCGATGGCATCATCATCGACAGCGAGAGTCCTGAGCTGCAAGTTTGGCAAGAAGTTTTTGCCGAGCATGGCCGGGAGTTGGGCTTCGATCTGTGGGCCGATTTGGTCGGCCGGCCAGCCAACCATTTCGATCTTTACAGTTATTTCCACCAAAATATTAATCCTGCCGTCGACATCGACGCGCTGCGCTTAACACGGCGTGCGCGGGTCGTCGCGTTGACGGAGGCGCAACCGGTGTTGCCGGGTGTGCACGATTATTTACGCAGCGCTGCGGCGATGGCATTGAAAATAGGCATAGCGTCGAGCTCGTCTGGTGCTCATGTGCGTGGCCACTTGGCGCGGCTTAAACTGCTCGACTACTTTCACTCGACCAAGTGCTTCGAAGACACCGAAACGCATAAACCCGAACCCGGTCCGTATCGCGCGGTGCTCGACGACTTGGGTGTCGCAGCGCATGAGGCTGTCGCGTTCGAAGATTCGCCCAACGGCGTGATCGCCGCGCAAGCCGCGGGAATTTTCTGCGTCGCCGTGCCCAACCTCGTGACTTGCCGCATGCCCCTCGATCACGCCGATCATCGCATGGAGTCGCTCAGCGACGAACCGCTGGAGCTCATTCTGGCGCGCGCCGCTGCCGCGCGGCAAAAATAAACTGTCTAGGCGCTGATTGCCGAGGTCGCATGACCTCGTCAAAGTCGCGTTGGGCAGGGTTGAAAAATCCCTCTAAATCTCCCTTTGCAAAGGGAGACTTTGAATTCCCCCTTTGAAAAAGGGGGAAGGGGGATTTTCGGACAACCCGGACTTGTGAAGACCATTCACCACGGAGAAACTGACTTTGACGTTGCCCTGGCTGAGGGGCCGATTGTCTCCGAGCGGTGATTACGCTATCGAGGACATCATGAGACGATTGGTTTTCGTTCTCTCCGCCAGCTTATTGGCTTACTGCGCTGTGACGTTCAATTGCCATGCGCAGGCGCCGCTGGAAAAGCTGCGCTTGACTTACAGCGCCATCGCCGGCTCTCAGGCGTCGTTTTGGATTCCCCACGAGGCGGGAGTTTTCCGCAAGCATGGTTTGGACGTCGAATTACTTTACGTTGGCGGTGGCGGACGCGCGGCGCAAGTGGTGCAGTCGGGCGAAGTGCCGATCGGGACTTTTACCGGCGGCGCGGTCGTCAACGCCAATCTGGCAGGCGGTGATCTGGTCATTATCGCCAGCTCGTTGAATGTCTTTACCTTCGTCGTGATGGCCAAGCCCGAAATCCGCAGCGTGGAAGATTTGAAAGGCAAAAAGATCGGCATCTCGCGCTTTGGCTCAGCGACGGATTTCGGTTTGCGCTTCGCAGAGAGCCAATGGCCGATCAAACGGCAACGGGATTTCGCCGTGATCCAGATCGGCGGCGTGACCGACATCTTGGCGGCGCTGCGAACCGGCGCCGTCGATGCCGGTGTGATCAACGCCGAGCTCGCCATCCTAGCGCGGCGGGACGGGTTTCGCGATGTTGCCGATATTTCCAAGATGGGACTTAGCTTTCCCACCTCGTCGATCGTCACCACTCGTTCCTACATCAAGCGCAATGAAAACACCGTCAGAAAATTCATCCGCGCTTACGCCGACGGTGTCCACTTTGCCAAGACGCAACGCGCCGTCAGTGTCCAGGTTATGAGCAAGTACATGCGCAATAATGACTTGGCGTTGGTCAACGATCTCTACGATCTGTACATCGTTCAGAATATCCCAAGGATCCCGCGGCCAACGCCGGAGCCGATAAAAACGGTCCTCGACCAGATGGCCGAAACCGACCCGCGCGCCGCCAATCTGAAGCCGGAACAGTTCATCGACGGACGTTTCTTCGCCGAGCTGGAGAAGGAAGGGTTTATTCAGAAGCTGTGGAAGTGAGAATGAGTTGAGTGAGCCCGACGACACAGTTCACTTGGCGGGCCGGCTGCAAGGAACTTGATGTCACGGAAACCCGTGATGCCGGCCCGGTCAAGTGCAACGCCTGTTTCGGTGGCTGCTCGTGATCGGGGAATAGATTATCTCACCGGCCCGTAGGATCACGCCTTCCTGGTGCATTTCTAAGGCATTTCTCATTGCGATTGCCCGCTCTCCCGTGGCAGCCGCCATCAAACCCATCTCGATGAGAATGATGTTCCATATGGTTTAGCAGTCCTGATTGGTGGCAAGGAAAGTTATTTGAGCCATGCGTGATTGCCGCCGAAACGCGAAGCTCAGCCGACGCTGTCAGCGATCGGTCTGAAGCGAAAGGTTAGGCTAAAATTCAGAATGTCCTCTCTTTTTTTCCAATACTCGTTTCGCCATTCCTCCCCGCGTATTAAGGCTCAAAGGGGATGCGCCGTGGTGCGGCAAGGTTGCCAAGAGCGTTTGCCGATGCTCTCTTTTGGGAGGTGACCTACGAGAAAAAAACTAACCTTGAGCAAACATTACTACTCTAAATTCACTGCGCGTCGATACACACGGCCAATCTGACCTTCACTTTCCTCGGCGCAAACCAAACTTCACAACCTTTACCCGTATATTGATCGGCGCTGTTTCAACCACGGGCTTCTTGAACACCGGATTGAATCGACTTGTGAAGTCGTCTCAATCCTTATTGGTTAGGCCGCCTACATTCGCCTTGGTTGGAAGCGAAAACCGGAATGTCGAGCCGACTCCTTCTTTGCTTTCGACGGTCACCTTCCCGCCATGAGCCTCCGTGAACGTCTTCACGATGGCGAGTCCCAGGCCCATTCCACCCGCGTTCTCCGGATCGGTTTCTCCCTTGTCGAAGATTATGTCGAGAAGCTCTTCGGAGATGCCCGCACCGTTGTCGCCGACCCAGCACTCAACGGCATCTTCCCCGTCGAGTTCTCGCGCCCCGATGAGAACTTCCCCGCGAGGCGTGAATTTAATGGCGTTGCCGATCAAGTTCTGAAAGACGCGCCTCAACAAACTCGCATCCGCGTAGACGCTCAACTCGTCGGGTACCTCGTTGATCAGTCGGGTACTGTTGGTCCCGGCCACTGGATGGAGATCGTGTATGAGGGCTTCAACGAGGGGCCACAAATCGAACTCGCGGCGCTCCAACTTGATCCCGATTTCCGTTTGGAGATTCGTGTTTTCCTCGAGCACCTTAGCGACCAGGCCTTCGAGATGCTGCACGCTGCGACGCAAGGCCTTCAGCATTTGCGTTGCTTCAGCGCCGCGCCCCGGGAGGGTCATTTCCAGGACTCTCCCAGCCATGGAAATGGCATTCAGCGGTGTTCGGAGATCGTGCGCCACAAAGGCGAGATACTCTTCCCGGCGCCGCTGCACCTCCAGCGCGCGTTGAGTGGCATAGGTCTGCAAGGCCAAGCCGATGGCATGGTCGAGAACCCGGTTGATAATGTGGAAAGGCTTCCCTTGGAGGGTTAAACCGTTGTCGTCGGCAAGATCGTGGATGCAGGCGCGGAGGATGTTGTACTCCGCAACCACCTCTTCAATATCAAATGCCTCCTGGAGACGCTGGAGACCATGAGCCGGAGGACTGCTAAGCGCCTCTGGAATTGTCTGGTCAGACTTTGATTGGAGGGCCGCAGCCAATTCGTCAAGCAGTGAAGGTATGTGATCATTGAGAGTCGGTACATCAAGCTGGCGTGCAGAAGGCAGGTGCCGCACCTGTTGCCGCCAGCGCGACAGCAAAGCCTGGCGCTCCTGCTTGACGAGCGCTGCCAGTTGGTCCAGAACATTGATGGTCATCGCGCCTCCATCTTGACTTAGCGCATTTCGAGGCTCTGGCCGCCTAACTATTAAGGAGCCGCCGTAGGCGGCGACAAATGCCGGTCGGCTTATCTCTGGCGACGGCTCCGACAATAAATCTAAATCGGTTGCAATGTCCAACGGCTAACCCAACTTGTCAACGATAAGTGTTCCGCCAAAAGCCGCCCAGGGTGGCGGCTTATCTCCCTAACGATTGGCGGGTTATTCCAGACAACGCTCCCGCTATCGGTTCACTTGCTTTGCTCGCTCTGGACGGCGTTCGAAGCTCAAGCGGATTTTGATCGAATAGGCTGAGCGACGGTCCGACATGTGGGGTCACTCTTAGACCGTAGACGAACGCGATGGTTCGATTTACAATCGATGCCGCAGTAACACAGGGACATGAGGAAATTTTGCGGAGAGTTTCACTTCTATGAATAATTTGACCCGCCAAATCTGTGTCTTTACCGGCTCCCGCGGTGGCGCACGATCTGAATACGCCGAAGCAGCAAAGCTACTCGGTCGCGAGCTGGTCGTGCGCAATTACGGATTGGTTTACGGTGGCGGCAACGTTGGGTTGATGAACGTTATCGCTGACACGGTACTGCAATTGAACGGCCATGTGACCGGCGTGATTCCTGATTCCCTCGTCAGCAAAGAGGTGGCGCATCGAGGCTTGACGGAACTGCGCGTGGTGCAGTCGATGCATGAGCGCAAGGCGTTGATGGCGGAGTTGTCGAATGGTTTTATCGCCATGCCCGGCGGCATCGGCACGATGGAGGAGTTTTTCGAAGTCTTGAGCTGGGCGCAGTTGGGAATTCATGAAAAGCCATGCGGACTGCTCAATGTAGCCGGCTATTACGATCCATTGATTCAATTTCTCGATCACGCCGTGACCGAGGATTTCATCAAACCGAAGCACCGCGCGTTACTCATCGTCGAAAGCGAATCGGCGCGGCTGCTTGACTGCTTCGACCACATATTCGCCGCGAGACCGTCCACCCGTTTCGATCCGAGCGGCACGTAGACGTATTATTTTTCCGCTTTCGCTACCGTTTCCCAAGCCAATTCTGTATTCAGGTAGAGAGATAATCTCGAGGAGAGTTTTTGTTTCCATGGCTATGAGCGACAACAAGGTCGAATCTACAATCGTTCTCAGTTCTGAAGAAATGGAAATTTTGACCACGATAGCCAGCCGAATTTTTCCCACGACCGACACGCCCGGCGCAGTGGAGATCGGCGCGGTGAACTATATCGAGATCGCCTTGGCCGGCGACTACGCTGCGCTGGCGCCGCTCTATCGTCAAGGGTTGCGTATGTTGCAACGCTATTCTCGCGTTAAATTCGCCAAGGATTTCATCGAACTCTCGGCAGGTGAGCAAGATACCGTGTTGCGTGATTTTGAGGTCGGCGTGCAGGATACGTTCGCGCAAGCTGCGGAGTTTTTCGAAATGGTGCGTTACCATGTTTTAGAAGGAGTGTTTTGCGAGCCGCAGTATGGCGGCAATAAAGATATGACCGGATGGCGCCTGGTTGACTTTCCTGGTCAGCAGTTCGGGTACGCCGATGCGTACATCGATAAGCGCGTCGACTTGGAACCGGTTTCGGTGGACTACCGCAAGTCGAAGGAGAAGTGATCATGGCGGACGGGATTGCGGATGTCTGCATAGTCGGTGTCGGTGGTCTGGGCGGAATTATCGCCAAGGAGCTTTCGTCGGCCGGATTGAAAGTCGTCGGCTTCGAGCGCGGTCCGGCACCGAAAAAAGAAGATTACGCGCCGCGCGATTCGATTCGTTTTCTGATTCGTCCCGAGCAGCTCGAATGGGTGCGCCACGAGCCGACCACAACCCGGAAAAAATCCGGCGACAAGACCAGCGTGCAATACCGCACCAGCCCGCTCAATGTTTTGGGCGGCGCACTGTTGCACTGGACTGGACAGTCGTCGCGCTACATGCCGGAGGATTTCAAACTCTACAGCAATGAGATTGACAGCGGCAACGCCGAGCGCGCCAAAGCCGATTTGACCGGCTACGACATCATCGACTGGCCGCTCAGCTACGATGATCTCGAACCGTATTACGAGAAATTTGAATGGGAGTTCGGCGTGTCTGGGCAAGCTGGGACGAATCCCTTCGCCGGACCGCGCCGGCGCGGCTTTCCGCTGCCGCCGCTGCGCCACAGCGCGCGTATGAAACTATTTGCCGAAGCGTGCCAAAAACTTGGCTATCATGCTTACGACACCTCGGCGGGTATCGCTTCCGCGCCGTACCAGCCGGGGGCGCCGTTCGATACGCGCATTGCCGAGCGGCCGGCCTGCGTTTATTGCGGCCATTGCAATTTTTACGGCTGCCATGTGCACGCCAAGGCGGCATCGCTCTACATTACGATACCCGTCGCCCTCGAGACCGGCAATTTCGAACTGAAAACAAATACCAAAGTCTTCCGTCTCAACACTGATAGTTCGGGCCAAGTCAGCGGCGTCAGCTATTTCGATCCCGACGGCACCGCGCGCGAACAACGCGCGAGCGTGGTGATCTTGAGCGCGTTTGTTTTCGAGCATGCGCGTTTGCTGCTGATTTCCAAAACGGGCAAAGGCCGGTTCGCCAAGGGATTGGCCAACAGCAGCGGCTACGTTGGCCGCAATATCATGGCCCACGGCGACGTGCGCGCCATGGGCACCTTCGATGATTTTATCATCAATGGATTTATCGGCCCTGGTTCGGCGGCGATGCGCATCGATGATTTCAACGGCAACAACTTCGATCACAGCGATCTGGGTTTCATCCGCGGCGGAACGATCGGCACCAGCGGCGACGGCACGCCGGTGACGCGCCTCGATGTCTTGCCGCCCGGCGTGCCGAGCTGGGGCAAGGAGTTCAAGGATTTTTACACTCGCTACTACACCCGGACGATGGATTTGAATATGCAGCCCGAGACTCTGCCGCATGGCGCCAATCGCGTCGATCTCGATCCGCGTCATCGTGACCGCTGGGGCTTGCCGCTGCCGCGCGTGACCTTCGAGTTTCACCAGAACGAGCATCGCTTGCAAAAATATCTAGCCGGCGTTGGCGAGAAAATCATGCAGGCGACCGGCGCAAACCGCGTGTGGACGGAGGAAAAGGGCCGGCCCAACCGGTGGGCCGGCGGTACGCGCATGGGCGCCGATGGGAAAAACTCGGTGGTCAATCCATTTTGCCAGACCCACGACATTGACAATCTCTTCATCGTCGGCTCATCGGTGTTTCCCACCATGTCCGGCTACCCGCCGACGGCGACGGTGGCCGCTCTCAGTTACCGCATGGCGGATTATATCTTGCGGCAGAAGCAGTGGTTCAACTAAAATGAGGCGTAGATTGGAGTAACGGAGTGATGGAGTATTGGAATGTTGGGTGCGGAACCCCATTACTCCAACACTCCATCGCTGCAATCTTCACGGGAGGTTTTATGAAACGCATCGTCATATGCTTCGATGGGACTTGGAACAAACCGGCTGATGAAACGTCCTCTGCCGATCCGCAGGTTGAGACCAACGTGCGGCGATTTTACGAATCGGTTCGCGCGCAGTCGGCGGATGGCACAAAGCAGGTTAAATGGTACGACGAGGGGGTCGGGACCAAATGGTACGATCGCTTCATCGGCGGCGCCATCGGCGCCGGGTTAGAGCTGAACATCGTGCAGGGTTATCAGTTTCTCGCCGAGAACTATGAGGATGGTGACGAGGTGTATGTGCTCGGTTTTAGCCGCGGCGCGTACACGGCGCGGAGTTTGGTCGGCATGATCCGCAACTGCGGCTTGATTCTGCCCAAGCACTTGGGGCTGCGCGTGGCGATGGCGTACGGCATTTACCGTACCCGCGGTGACGACGCCGATTCTTTCACCGCGAAGTTGTTTCGTTCGTCCTTTAGCCGCGAGATCAAGATCAAATTCATCGGCGTGTGGGATACCGTCGGCGCGCTCGGCATTCCGGTCGATATTCTCAAAGACTTGAACATGAAGTTCTACGAGTTCCATGACACTAATCTGAGCACGATTGTGGAGAACGCTTACCATGCCATCGCCGTCGACGAGCACCGCGGCGAATATGATGTTTGCTTGTGGAATCCCGATGCGGCGCCGCAGCAAACGTTGGAACAACGCTGGTTTGCCGGCGCGCACTGCGATGTTGGCGGTGGCTATCCCGACCGGCGGCTTGCTGACGCGACTCTTCATTGGATTCAGGACAAAGCGAGTGCGCTTGGTCTGGCCGTGGATGCCGTGCAGGCCGGCGAGAAAAATTATCTCGGCGAAGCCACGGACTCTTACGGAAAGTTTCTCCGCGGACTGTATGCTAGAAAGAATCCGCGCCACTACCGCATCATTGGCGCGGCCAAGTTCGGCAACGAGGTCGTCGACGACTCGGTGCAACGCCGGCGCAAGGAAAATCGGGACTACGAGCCGCAGAACGATGGGTTGCCGAAACTGGGCTGAATGGGAATGAATGGAGTTAAGAAAGTAGTCGAATCGCGGGGAAAATTCGAAGCACGAAATCCGAAACAAATTCAATTAAACAGAAAACAAAAGAAATCTTCCAAACAACTCAGATTTGGAATCGTTGTTTTGAAATTTCTCACGGTTTGAATTCGTTTTGTTTCTTTTTTGTTTCGGATTTAGAGCTTCGGATTTCGGATTTTGATTTTAGTGAACTTATCACTCGCGCAGCATTTCCCACTTTTTGCTGAGCATCCTGAACGTCACTCCCGCCAGAGAGAAGAGGCCGATCAAACCCCAGAGTAGCGGCTCGTAGGTTTGCCAGCGGTCAAAGATCGCGCCGGCGATGACTGGGCCGGCGACGCCGCCCCACATGTAAAAAAAACTCATGTAGCCGCGAATCTTGGCGAAGTGTTTGCGGCCGAAGAAGTCGCCGACCACCGCCCAACCGACCGCGTAGGTGGCTTCGACGCAGGTGAAGAGCGCGGTGAACAGCCAAAGGACCCAGATCGAGTCGCCGAACAGCGGCAACAGCATACCGCCCGCGGCGATGAAAAGTATCGTCGATACCAAGCGCGGCTTGTTGACGCGGTCGGCAAACCAACCAAAGCCGAGGGTGGCGATCAGGCCGAGGAATGCAAAAGCGCCCAGTAACAATGCTGCTTCAGCCTGGCTCGCGCCTTTCCATACCATCATCGGCACGAAGTGTGTCGAGATGCCGTGGTAGGCCATATTACGTACGCCGTTGCCAAACACGAGTGTCCAGAAAGTGAACGAGCGAAATGCTTCGTTCAGAGTCACGTCGACATCGCCGCGCAATTTTTTGCTTGTGCCGTCGCGATTCAGCTCGCCGCCGGCGCCGATCCCGTTGGCGCTGTCACCGTCGGGCAGTAAACCCATGGATTCCGGGGAGCGGCGAATCGTTATACACAACGGTATGCCGATGACGAAAAACATCACGCCGGCGAACGCCGCGCCCCAGCGCCAACCCCGGGTTAAAACGATGGCGCTCAACAGCGGCGCGATGAGCACGCCGCCAAGACTGAAGGCGGCGCTGTTGATGGTAATGGCGCGGGCCCGCTGGCGGATGAACCAACTGTTGACCAACACGATCGGCGCGTGCATGAAGCCGCCGGCATGAGCCAAGGAAATCATGCCGAGATAGATGACTAAGAACATCGTGTAGCTGTCGACCGTCGATAGCAGCAGGTAGCCGGAACCCATCAGCAACACGGCGACGAACATAACTGGTTTGGGCCCGTGGCGATCGATGATGTGACCCAATAGCGGGCCTTCGATGGCGCCTTCGGCGCGCGCCAATGAAAATGCCAACGACGTCGCGGTGCGGCTCAAGTTAAGATCTTGGCTAAGCGGCAGGAAAAAAATCGTGAAGCCAAAGCTGTGCAACCCGCTGCCAAGGGCGCGCAGCGCCGCTGATGTAGCGACCATGCGCCAGCCGTAGAAGAGTCCGGAAAGTTGCGTGAACATTTTTTGGCAAGAATCGTCGAACCGGCTTCTTGCAGGAGTACAACAGCTTTGAAAATTTCACAAACCTGTGCTGAGAGTTAGCGTAGTTGCGCGGCTGCTTGTATAGTCCAATCGGTCACATTCTCAATTGATTCTAATGGCAACGCAGATTGATATTCTCGTCACCGGCGGCACCGGTTACATCGGTCAGCATCTCATTCCGTTGTTGATGTCACGCGGTCATCGCGTGCGCGCGCTGGCGCGCGCGAGTTCGCTTCATCGCGTACCGGCGGGTGCGCTGCCTGTCGTTGGCGATGCCCTTAACGCTGATTCCATTGCCGTGGCGCTGCGTCCGGACGACACCGTCGTCCATCTCGTCGGCACGCCCCATCCAAGTCCGACCAAGGCGGATCAGTTCGATCGCATCGATTTGATGTCGGTTCGCTGCACTGTGGCTGCGGCCAAGCGCGTCGGGATTTCCCATCTTGTCTATGTCAGCGTGGCGCAGCCGGCGCCGGTAATGGCGCACTATCTCTGGGTGCGTTCTCTGGGCGAGGCGATGATACGCGAGGCCGGATTGACCGCGAGTATTGTGCGACCTTGGTACGTTCTTGGTCCCGGCCATTGGTGGCCGAAAGTGATAGAGCCCTTTTACAAACTTGCCGAGATGATTCCGGCGACGCGGGCGACGGCGGAACGCTTGGGGCTGGTGACCATTGAGCAGTTTGTCACCGCGATGGCCCGCGAAGTCGAAAATCCTCCTCCGCGCGGCCAACGGCGCATCGTCGACGTCCCGGCGATTCGCCGGGCGCGCTCGTGAGCTGGCAATGGTTATTGCCGTCAAAAATCTTTTCCCTGAATTTCCTGCCGGAGGAGACGGGGAATCGTTTGTCACATTGTTTGAGAATGCCGGCGCAAAGATCGAGCGTATCGTCTCGCATTCGCATAGCAGTCCGGAAGGTTTTTGGTACGATCAAGGCGATGACGAATGGGTGATGGTGCTGCGCGGCAAAGCCAGCTTAGAATTTGCCGACGGCGCAATGGTGGAGTTGAACCCGGGAGACTACTTAACTATTCCGCGTCATGTGAAGCATCGAGTGGCGCGCACGAGTGACGAAACGATTTGGCTCGCCGTTCACATAAAATGAACGGCCGTTAATCCGTCCTGGGCCGCACCCAAGGTTTGCCGAGCACGCTGTAGAAAACCCCCGAAAGAAAAAACATCACGATCAATCCCCAGAGCATCGGCTCGTAGGTATGCCAGGTGTCCCATATCGCGCCGGTGACGACTGGACCGATGACGCTGCCCCAAACGTAAAACATACTCATGTAACCGCGGATGGTCGCGAAGTGTTTGCGGCCGAAGATATCACCGACCATCGCCCATGCGACCGGATAGGTCGCTTCGACCGTCGTGAAAAGCAGGGTGAAAAGCCACAGCGGCGCCATCGAGTTGCCGAAGATCGGCAGCAACATTGACGTGCCGGCGCCGAACAGAATCAGTGATACCATGCGCGGCTTGTTGACGTTGTCGGCGAGCCAGCCGAACAGAATCGTCGAGGTAAACCCGAGGAAAGCGAACGAACTGAGCAGAAAAGTTGCCTGTTGGGGACTCATGCCTTTCCAGATCATCATTGGAATGAAGTGTGTCGAAATCGCGTGATAAGACGCATTGCGCACGCCCGCGCCGAATACCAGCGCCCAAAAAGCGAAGGAGCGGATCGCCTGCTTGGCGGTGAAGTCGATTTCGCTGGTGCTGGAGCGATTCTGATGCGCCGATTCGTGGCGCGCTACCGGTTCGCTGTCACCGTCGGGTAGTAAACCCATGCTTTCGGGTGAGCGGCGAATGGTCAGGCAGAGTGGAATGCCGAGCACGAGAAATAGTATTCCCGCCAATGCCGCGCCCCAACGCCAACCCCAGCTGTGGACGATCATGCTCAGCACCGGCGCAATCAGCACGCCGCCCAGGCCGTAGGCTGCGCTGTTGAGGGTCATGGCGCGAGCGCGCCAACGAATGAACCAGCTGTTGGTCAAAGTCATCGGCGCGTGCATGAAACCGCCGGAGTGGGCGAGTGAGATCAACACGGTGTAGACGATCACGAAGGCGATGTAGCTCTCTACTTGCGAGAGCAAGAGATAGCCGACGCCCATGAGCGCCACCGCAGTGAGCATGATCGGCCGCGGGCCGTAGCGATCGAGCAAGTGGCCGACGATCGGCCCTTCGATGGCGCCTTCGGCGCGGGCGAGCGAGAAAGCGAAAGAAGTCGCAGTGCGGCTTAGTTTTAGTTCTTGGCTGAGCGGCAGAAAGAAGACGGTGAATCCGTAACTATGCAAACCGGCGCCGAGCAGACGCACTGCCGCCGAAGCCGCGACCATGCGCCAGCCGTAAAAAAGTCCGGTGAATTTTTTGAACATGGGACTTAGACTATGAACACAGGCGGGAAAATGACCAAATGGATGATCGGATGAATTGAGAATGCGATTATGGGGATATGATTTCAGATACGGTCTTCCGACATTCTCCATTATCAATTTTCCATTCTCCATTGTCTTTATTCCGCTTCGCCATTCTCTGCGGCTTTGAGCCGGCGTTGGCGCGCGGCGTCGGCGAGAGTATCGATCAAGTTGCGGCTGTCTTCCCAGCCGACGCAAGCATCGGTGATACTTTGGCCGTAGACGAGTGGTTTCCCGGGGAGCAAATCTTGTCGTCCGGCTTTGAGGTGGCTTTCGACCATGAGACCGAAAATGCGTGGGTCGCCGGCGGCGATTTGCCCGGCCACGTTTTGGCCGACGCTCACTTGTTTGGCCGGCTCTTTGCCGCTGTTGCCATGGCTGCAATCGATCATGATGCGCGCGGGTATACCGGATTCGGCCAAACTCTTGGCCGTCGCATTGACGTTGGCGGCGTCGTAGTTGGGCTGATTGCCGCCGCGCAAGATGATGTGGCAGTCCTCGTTGCCCAAGGTTGCCACGATCGCCGAGTGGCCGTCTTTGGTGACCGATAAAAAATGATGCGGCGCTTGCGCCGCGCGGATCGCGTCCATGGCGATGCGCACGTTGCCGTCGGTGCCGTTTTTAAATCCCACCGGGCACGAGAGGCCCGAGGCGAGCTCGCGGTGCACCTGGCTTTCCGTGGTGCGCGCGCCGATGGCGCCCCAGGATACCAGGTCGGCGATGTATTGCGGCGTGATCATGTCGAGAAACTCGCAGCCCGCCGGCATGCCGCTTTCATTGAGCTCGAGCAGCAGCTGGCGGCCGACGCGCAGCCCTTCGTTAATCCGAAAGCTGCCGTCGAGATTGGGATCGTTGATCAGGCCTTTCCATCCTACGGTGGTGCGCGGTTTTTCAAAATAGACGCGCATCGTGACTAACAGGTCGGCGGCCGAACGCTCTTTGGCGTCTTTCAATCGGGCCGCATATTCCTTCGCGGCTTTGACGTCGTGGATCGAGCAAGGCCCCATGATCACCAGCAGCCGGTCGTCCGCGCCGTGCAGGATACGGTGAATCGCTTGGCGCGTCTCGAATACGGTCTTGGCGGCTCTGTCGGTGATCGGAAAATCGGCGAGCAAACTCGCCGGCGGCAGTAGTTCTTTGATCTCCTGGATTCGCAGATCGTCGGTTTGGTACTTCATGAATTTTCTACTTGAATTTGGATGGCGCTATTATAGTGGAAATTGGCCGGAAATCTATCCAGGCTATTCGGCGAAGCACTGGCACTTGGTGCTGATTCTGCGCGATGAGCATGCGGCAGTTTTCCTGCGCAGCGAACGATTGGCTTATTTCTGAATCGTTTCACGCGCCACCCAAGCCAGCAGGAGTGCCGACAAAATCAACACCGGCGCGTAGGCGAGGAAGGGGACGCCGGGATTGAATTCGTCGGCGAGCAGGCCGCCGAAGAGCGGCGCACTGATGCCGCCGATCTCGGCGATGGTGCGGCGTGCCGCTTGCAGCCGCCCGCGGGCGTGGTCCGGAACGACGTCGTAGGTCGATGTCGCCAAAGAGCCGAGCGAAAGTCCGTTTGCGATGCCCAAAAATGACAGTAAGATCGCCAGCTGCAGAAATGAATTCGCAAATGGAATGAGCAAAAACGCGATGGCGGGAATGCCCGTGCTCGGCACCGTGGCCCATTTGCGACCGACTTTGTCGATGACAAAACCGGCGGGGAGAATCATGACGAACACCGACAAGCCGGAGATCGTGAACAGTAAACCGATTTCTTTCGGCGTCATGTTAAGCACGACGCTGGCAAAAACCGGCAGGATGCTTTGGGTGGTGACGCGATGGGCGAAGCTGGTAAAGGTCGCCAGCACCAGCACCGCATAGGTGGCGCGCAGTTCCGGGGCGATCTGATAGAAAAGGTCGCGCATGCCAATCAGTCGCTGTTTGATCGCCGATACCTTCCATCCTCGTACGCTTGCAGCGCCAATCGCCGGCGTGTTTGCGTGCGGCAGGTTCGTTACCGCCCCGCCGAGAACGGCGGAGAGCGCCGCGCATGCCGCGTAGGCGATGAATACGGCTCTGAAGCCCAGCTGCTCGGTTAAGAATCCGCCGATCAGTGGGCCGAAGGCGAGGCCAAGATAATTGACGCCATGAAAACCGCTGAGCACACGGCCGCGTTGATCGAGCCGGACCAAATCGACACCGGCGATCTCCCGGGCGATTACCCAGATGCTGTCGGCGACGCCGATGAGAAACACTGCGACTAGAATCAGTGTGAACCAAGGCATGACCGCGGCGACCAGCGCCGCCGCGCACGCCATGAGCGGCCCGGCGATCAGCGCCGTGCGTGCACCGAAGCGATCCAAGAGAAAACCGCTGATCGGCATGCCGGCGAATCTTCCCACGGAGAGCGCCGTGACGAGCTGCGCCGCGGTGCCCGGCGAGATCGCAAAACTCGTCGCCAGAGCCGGAATCGTCGGCACGACCATCGCCCACATGCCGGCCAGCATCGTGCTGGTGTAGAGCGTGATGAGACCGCGGGCGGTGGGGTTGAGATGAAGCGAGAATGCCATGGTGCAGAATGTTGAAGTAGGGACCTAATACGAAAGAAGGTTTTCACCACGAAGGACACGAAGAGCACGAAGTTAGGAGTATTAACTATCCGAACCCTTCGTGTGCTTCGTGATCTTCGTGGTGAGATTAGGTTTTCTCATCGAGCGCTGAGATCGCGGAGGTTACGCTAGAATTCGGCATTTCCCGGTGTCCGTGGAAACGGGATGACGTCGCGGATGTTCTTGAGGCCGGTGAGATACATCATCATGCGTTCGAGGCCGAGGCCGAAGCCGGCGTGGGGAACGGAGCCGTAACGGCGCAGATCGAGATACCACCAGTAAGGCTTTTCGTCCAAGCCGCTGGCGCGTAAACGCTCTAACAAAATGTCGTGGCGCTCTTCGCGCTGGCTGCCGCCGATGATTTCGCCGACGCGCGGCACCAACACATCCATGGCCCGGACGGTTTTGCCGTCGTCGTTGACGCGCATGTAAAAAGGCTTGATGTCCTTCGGGTAGTCGGTAACGATCACCGGTTTTTTAAAAATCTCCTCGGACAAGAACCGTTCGTGTTCGGTCTGCAAGTCGGCGCCCCACTCGACGGGAAACTCCCACGCCTTGCCGGATTTTTTCAATTCGGTAATCGCGTCGGTGTAGGTAATGTGGCCGAACTTCGACTCGGCGACATGCTCCAGGGTGGCCAGCACCGACTTCTCGATGAACTGATTGAAGAATTCCAAATCCTCGCGGCAATGATCGAGCACATAGCGGATGGTGTATTTGAGAAATTCTTCAGCCAACTCCATGTTGTCTTCGAGTTGGTAGAAGGCCATCTCCGGCTCGATCATCCAAAACTCCGCCAGATGGCGCGGCGTATTGCTGTTCTCGGCGCGAAAGGTCGGGCCGAAGGTGTAGATCTTGGAAAAAGCCAGGGCGAAAATTTCTCCTTCGAGCTGGCCGCTGACGGTGAGAAACGCCGGCTTGCCGAAGAAATCCTGCTGCCAGTCGACTTTGCCGTCGGCCGCGTGGGGCGGCTGCTGCAAGTTCAACGTCGTCACGCCGAACATTTGACCGGCGCCTTCGCAATCCGAAGTCGTGATGATCGGTGTCTGCACGTAGATAAAATCGCGCTGCTGAAAAAAACTGTGGATCGCGTGGGTCAGCGCATTGCGCACGCGGAAGGCAGCGCCAAAGGTATTGCTGCGAACTCTAAGATGAGAAATCTCGCGAAGAAACTCCAGCGTGTGGCCTTTTTTCTGCAGCGGGTAAGTGGCCGCATCGGCGCCGCCGTAGATTTCAATCGCGGCGACCTTCAGTTCCACCGCTTGCCCTTTTGCCGGCGACTCGACGAGCACGCCCGTGGCAGCCAAGCTGCTGCCGGTGGTGATTTGCTTGATGGTGTCGTCAGGAATAATGCCCGCGTCAACCACTAGCTGCATACTTTTGAAGCGCGAGCCATCGTTGAGTTCGATGAACGTGATGCCTTTAGAATCGCGCCGTGAACGCACCCAACCGCGCAGGATGATTTCGCTGCCGAGCGATAAGTTAAACGCATTTTTGACTGAAACGAATTGTGACGCCATAATTGCCAAGTATCGGAAAATGTGGCGCACTGTCAACGGGCCAATTGTTTCGGCGGTTGTAAAAAAGACGGTCGAATTCCTATTTGCCAAAGCGGTTCTTGCTTAATTAAACGCGTGGCGCACAGTAAGGGATGCATAGTGGAGTCGACCGAAACGAGTTGAGGCAGCCGGCCAACTAAGTACCAAAGGAGACGACCATGACGAGACGTGGATTATTAGAGGGATTGTTGGCGGGCGGGATTTGGTCGGCGTTAAAGGGACTGCTATCGGCCGCGGAGCCGGCGTCGATGAAGGAAGTGGAGGCGTTGCAGAAAAACTGGAAGGTGCTGCTGCCTGACGGAGTAAAAGTGCCTGTGCCGACTGAACAACTTAAACTATCGAAGGAAGAATGGCGCAAGCGCTTGGACGCGAATCAGTTTCATGTTCTCCGCGAGGAAGGCACGGAGCCGCCCGGTTCAAGCCCCCTCAATAATGAAAAGCGGCAGGGGGTTTTTACTTGCGCCGGTTGCGGCCTGCCGGTTTTTACGTCGGAGATGAAATACGAAAGCGGCACAGGCTGGCCGAGTTTCTTCGCGGCGATTCCTGGCGCCTTTGGCATCAGCACGGACTTTAAATTAATTTTACCGCGCAACGAATACCACTGCGCCCGCTGCGGCGGCCATCACGGCCATGTCTTCAACGACGGGCCGCAGCCGACCGGCAAACGCTGGTGCAATAATGGTGTGGCGCTAAAGTTTATTCCGAAGAGCGGCAAGCCATGAATATCAAACTGTTCCGCTTGTGATCCAGGATTTGACGAATGGATGGAATCAGCGAATTGGCGAAACGACAAATTAGCGATCAGAACCACTACCCATCGGCCATGCGCTGATCGCGGGATGCTGACCGCGGAGTTCTGGAGCTGTGGCGGCTAGGCGAACTGGGGCACGCCGGCTTTGGCCCAACCGGGCCGAAGGCCGGCCATGTCGAGGGATGCCATGACTCGCTTCGGTTCGCCGAGATCGTTCCAGCGCACGCCGGTGACCTTGAGCACGGCGAGGCTTTCGGGTTTGAGCGCGAGCACTTGATGGGAAAAATTTACTTCTTGGAGACGACCGTAGAGCTGATCGATGGCTTTCACTTCGGCCGAAGTGCCAAACAGCGCGGTCAGGCAAGCAAATGAGCGGTAGAGCTCGGGGATGGCGCTCTCGATGATTTCCAGCAGCGCCCGCACCGAGGCGACCATGACAAAACTGTTCCATAGGCAACCGCGTAGTTGCAGCACTTGCGCGAGCATCCTGTTCGGTTTTTCCCAGAAGCGGCGCACGCCGAATACTGTGCCCTGATCACTGAATCGGCTGCGCCGGTTCGATCCAACCGTATTCGACCTCGGGACTTTCCGGTTGCAAACCGAGGAGCACGACGAGGTCGCGCCGTTGGCGCGCGGTGTCGAGGGCGGTGCGAATATGCGCCATGAATTTTCGGTTATCAGAGATGTAATGATCGGACGGAAAAAATGCCACGACCGCTTTCGAATCGCGTGCGGCGATGCGCAGTAGACTGTAGAGAATCGCCGGCGCGGTACCGCGATTGCTTGGCTGCGCCACTAAGTTGTCGGCGGCCTCGTCGCCGAGTGTCGGCGCGTAATAATGTTCGTGGGTGCGATTGACGACATAAAGGGTTCGTTCCCGCGCCAGTTCTAACCCGGATCTCAGTTGGGTTTCCTGCAATAACGTCTGGTGGCTGAGGACTGAACAGAACTGTTTGGGACGCTCATCACCGGAGATATGCCGAGTGAGAGATTTCAGCCGGGTGCCGTCGCCCCCGGCAAGGATAACCGCCCACTCTCGGTTCCGAGTGTCGGCTGTCGCGTTCGGCTTACGGTTAATCATGCTGGTGTCCTCGACTTCATGAGCAGATTTATAATCCAGCATGGTTACCCTTGTGTTTCGTTTCGATGACGATTGATCGCTAGTTTCCGGGTATCGGCTCTTAGATGCCTGCGCTTTGCCATAAGATGCGTAGCCGCCATCGGTGGAAAAGCTAATTTGCGCCGCCGCTATCCGAACCGCCACGGCTACGTCCCTCGTCACGTCGGGCTTTGTCGATTTCTTCGTCGAACTCGATGGCGATTCGTTCTGCTGCTACTGCCAGTTGAGCGTCGTCCAGGTTGGCGGCGAGAGTTTTTTTGGTGGCGCTGCGAATTTGCCCTCCAGGATCCCAGTAAAAACCTGTCACTCTGTCCATGTTGATGTATTCCAGCGTGTCGTCGATCGCTTTAAGGCCGCCCTCGACTTCCTGTCGGCCGCGCGCCCGCTCACCGCTGCGTAGCAAAGTGAGACCGAGGTAAACGCGGGCGAGGGGATCGTCTTTGTCGAGGCTCACGGCTCGTTCCAACGTCTTGCGCGCTTCGGCGTCGTTGCCGGTTTCATAGTAGGCGCGGCCGAGAAAGCCGAGCACGCCCTGGGGAATTCGAAACGGCGTCTTGTAGCTTGGGTCTATCTCTGCCGCGCGCGTCAAGTAACCGACCGCGTCTTTGGGACGGCCGGTTTGCAATGCATTGCGCCCGGCGAGGACGTCGGTTCCGACGCCGCCGCAACCGGAAACATAGATCAGCGCCGATAAACAGGTTGGCGCTAGGAGTTTTTTGGCTTTCATGGAGATTCCTCCCGTTATCAACCCGAGCACCCTGCGTTCGCGCATGGAAAAGTTGGGGATTAAAAAGAGTGTCTAACCTACATGTCGCCGCTGCCGCTGTGATCGTGATCACGCCTCTTGTCTAAACGCGCTAAGTCGATTTCCTCTTCGACTGCGGCGCCGAGGGCTTCAAGACGTTCGAGTAGGTGGTCTAAGCGTGGGTTGGCCGCAGTCACGTCGCGCTGTGCATTGCTTAGCTCTTTGCGCAAGTTTCCGCTGGCATCCCAATAGACACCGTCAGCGGTGTTGTAGACGATAAACTCAAGCGCATCATTTAAAACTTTCAAGCCAAGAAGCGCTGCCTTGCGGCTCGCGTCGTGGTCGTCCTGTCGCGCCAAGGTGAGCCCGAGGTAAAGTCTGGCGAAACCGTCGTCCTCGTTAGCGGCAATCGCTCGCTCGAGGGCTTGGCGCGCTTGTGGATATTTCTTTGCCCCATAATAAGCGCGTCCCAGATAAGTCCATCCGCTTTCCCGAAGGTCGGATTGTCCAATCGTGCCGTCGAGCGTGGTTGCTTGTTCGAGATGAGGGATAGCTTCCAGCGGTTTGCCTCGGAGTAGCGCCGTGCGGCCTTTGAAGAGTTCGGTGTTAGCCTGGAATGTTGCGCAACCGCTCGTAAATAGCAGAAGCCAAAGTATCGCCGAGGTCTTTAAGGCTTTCATGGTATTCCTCCTCTATATCCATCCTCGACCCCGATTGACTAAACTGCTTGATCCTTGCGGCCGGCGGTGACGGTGGGCACCGCTCGGCGTCGCGGTGCCGCTGCAGCGGACCATTTGTGGTAGAGGCGAAAGCCCAATAACAAGGCGAGCACCAGTCCATACTGGGCCGGTCGCGTGATGTCGGATTTCACCAGCCAATAGAAATGAATCACGCCGAGAATTGCGATGGGATAGACGAGGTAGTGGAGTTGCTGCCAACGTTTTCCTAGACGGCGAATCATTTTTGCATTGGAAGTTATCGCTAGTGGAATCATCAACACCAGAGCCGTGAAGCCGACGGTGATGTAAGGCCGCTTGAGAATGTCTTTGGCGATGGCGCTGAAATCGAAATAGAGGTCGAGCACCATATAAGTGGCGAAATGCAGCGCGGCATAAGAGAAAGCGAAAAGCCCAAGCATGCGCCGGTAGCGAATCAATTCATTCCAGCCGGTGAGGCGCCTGAGCGGCGTTACCGCCAAACTTGCCAGCAATATGAAGAGCGACCACGAGCCGGTGAAACGGGTGATCGTTTCGATCGGGTTGGCGCCCAGATCATCATTGTACGCCCGGAAGAGCAATTGGCCGAGAGGGATGAGGCAGATTAGGAAGGCGAGCGGCTTGAGATAAGCAAGCATGAGTTAATGGATAATTGAAAATGGATAATGGAGAATTATCGGAGCGGCGAAGCCTAATTATCAGGTGTTATTCCGGTCCGACATTATCAATTTTCCATTATCCATTCTCCATTTGTTCAGTAGAATTTCTTCAGGTCCATACCTTTGTACATACTCGCCACGTGTTCGCCGTAGCCGTTGAACGGCAAAGTCTTTCGGCGCAGGAACTCGCCGATGCGCCGTTCGGTGGCTTGCGTCCAGCGCGGGTGGTCGACTTCGGGATTTACATTCGAATAGAAGCCGTATTCCTGGGGCTGCATCTTGTTCCACGAAGTCGGTGGTTCTTTCTCGATGAAGCGTACTTTAACGATCGACTTGATGCTTTTGAAGCCGTACTTCCAGGGCACGACTAAGCGCAGCGGCGCGCCGTTTTGCGCCGGCAGGATTTCGCCATATAAACCGACTGATAATATCGTCAGGGGATGCATCGCTTCGTCCATGCGTAGTCCCTCGACGTAAGGCCACTCGATGGACCCACCGAAGACGCTCGGTTTTTGCCCCGGCATGCGTTTCGGATCGACGAGAGTGACGAACTGAATATACTTCGCATTATTGGTCGGCTCGACTTGCTTGATCAACGCGCTGAGCGGAAAACCGATCCAGGGAATCACCATCGACCAAGCTTCGACACAGCGCATGCGGTAAACGCGCTCCTCGAGCGGCGCCAGCTTCATGATGTCTTCGACGGCGAAGGTTTTGGCTTTTTTCACCTCGCCTTCGACGGCTACACTCCAAGGTTTGGTGATCAGATATTTTGCGTTCTCGGCTGGATCACCTTTGTCGACACCGAGCTCGTAGAAATTGTTATAACTGGTGATGTCTTTGAGCGAGTTGAGCTTCTCCGTCGTGTGATAGGCCGCCGGGCCTTTTTTCACATTGGGCAACTTATCAAGCGCGTGCGCGTCCGGCGTTGCAACTAAGTCAAGTCCAGCGATTGCCGCGCCGGCGCCGAGCGCCGAGGCGATGAATTGCCGGCGGTTTAAATAGAGTTCTTTAGAAGTGATTTCGACGGCTTTGATATCTTCCGGTTTTTTGATCAGCATGCTAGTCGTTCCTCATTTCATCCACCATGGTCGCTAAGAAAAGATTGCCTGTCAACTCTATTGGGCAAGTAGTAGTTTGATCACCGACTCAGTCTTGTCGTAAGCGCCTTCACCGACGTGGTTGTAACGGATAACGCCTTTCTTGTCGATCACGACGATTGTCGGCCAGGCCCACACGCCAAAGCGTTTCCATATAGCAAAATTGTTGTCCTGCACGACCGGGAACTTTATGCCCAATCGGCCGCTCGCTTCTTTCACTTTATCGAATGGTTTCTCCCACGGGAACTCGGGCGAATGGACGCCGACGATGGTCAAGCCGGTGGTTTTATACTTGTCGTGCCAACCCCGCAACTGCGGGACAATATTGCGGCAGTTGATTCAGCCGTAGGTCCAAAATTCCACTAGCACGACGCGACCTTTAAGTTCGCCAAGGGTCAGAGCCTTGCTATTAATCCAATGATCGCCGGCAACGTCCGGTGCCACTGCGCCGTTGGTGATCGCCGCGCCGGCTCGTGGCCAGGCGACCCAGACTGACAAAGCGAGAACCAGCCCTAATGAAAACGCTGCGAATCGAACCATTCCGTGCTCCTTTCAAGCGATCTCCGGCGCTGCTCCGGGCGTGCCGTTGCACGCTATTTAGATGTGCCGGCAGGTGTATAAGCTGCGCTCGTCAACTTCTGGAGATCAAAACGGATTCGAGCAGGGAAAGTTCCCAGAATCAGGCCGAAGTAAGATCGGTCGAGGATCGAAGATCGAGGATGGAGGTCGAGAATAGCGATGGCGATCTTGGATCCTCCATTTGCCATCCTCGACCCTTGGCAGACTATCTAGTGGATAAGTTGCGACGGAGACGCGATATTTTCAAATTCTTTATCAAGGCCAACTCTCTGAGTGGTTTTTCGGAGCAATTCCACTAGCGCGAATTGCGCCAGGGTGAAGGCATCTTTGTCGTTTTCCGAGTATTCAAACGCCACTTCGCCGGCGGCGGCGATCAAGTCGCTAAGGGTTGTTTCGAGCCGGTAACTGCTGGTCTTTTCCATTGTCTTTCTGCGTCCTTTCACGCTCTCCTGTCGAATTAGACGCTTTTACCGAGCAAATGGTATATCCGACTCGGTGAAAAATCGCGGGTTAGCCGGTGCGAGTGCCGCTATTACTCGTCGGCAGGCAAGTCGGGCGCCGCTTCTTCGACTTTCTGGTAGAGCGGCGCGCGCTTGCTTTGCTGCAACTCGTCGTTGCTTAGGTAACCGACGCTGGCCAAGCGGCTGAGGATAAGATTTCGGCGGTTCAGAATACTCCGATCCTGGGATTTAAGCGGGCTGGGTAGCAGTGCCGCCAAAGTTGCGGCTTCGAGAGGTTCGAGGGCGCCGGCGGATTTCCCAAAGTAGTGACGCGCCGCCGCCTCGATACCGTAAATATTGCGGCCCCACTCAACGACGTTCAAATAAATTTCAAAAATGCGCCGCTTGGAGAGCGCTCGCTCGAGCTGATGTGCGATGACGATTTCTTTTGCCTTGCGCAGCGGATTTTTCGACGGCGTCAAATACAGATTTTTCGCCAGCTGCATGGTAATCGTGCTGCCGCCGCGGGAAAAACTCAAAGTTTCCCAGTCTCTCTTGAGCGCCGCTTTGAACTCGTTTACATCGACGCCCTTGTGGCTGAAAAATGCGGCGTCTTCGCTGATTAAAACCGCTTTCTTCAAATGCTCTGAGATTGCCCCGTAGGAAACCCAGATTTGCTGGCGCGCGGCGCGGAGGTTTTTCTTTTTGTACTCCTCGTCGCGTAGCTCCATCAGCGCCGTACTTTTGGGATTTTTCTGCTTCAATTGCGCCACGTCGGGCAGCGTCACGTAAACGTACCCGACGACGCCGACGAGCAACGTGACGAGCAGACTGCTAAAGAAGACTTTTTTCATAGCGGTCTAAAATCCGCAGCGCTTTTGCCGTCATCGATGAGATCGCTTGGCGCGGAATTGTCGGCGCGCGAAACCAGCGCCATTGTTGCTCCGCTAGTCGGAGTTCGGAGGCCGCCGGACACTTAATTAAATAGATCGGGGCTCGAATGCGCCGGTGTGTGATGCTGTGGCGAATCTCGCCGATCGATTGCAGCTGTCTTGGATTCACGCCGAGCTGCTTTAGCTCGTTTCGCAAACGGGCGATGGCGCTGCGGCGCGCCGTCGTTTCGCCGCCGGGTAGTTCCCACAAACGGGCCATCAATCCGTTGTCGGCGCGCCGGCGCAAAAGGATTTTGCCGCGCTGGCGCACGATGGCGAGCGGCCAAGTTATGTTTATGAATTTAATTTGATTGCGCGCGCCTCGCTTAAGGTTTTGACTGCTCTGCGCATGCGCAACACATTCCGAGGCAAGCGGGCATTGCTCGCAGTGCGGTTCTTTCGGGCTGCATACCGTTGCGCCCAATTCCATCAAGGCCTGATTGAAATCACCGGGGCGCGAGCGCGGTACGAGCGCCATTGCGCGCGCTTGCAGAGTCTTTTCATTGACAGCGATGAGTCGGGCGAGCACGCGGCGCACGTTGCCGTCGACGGCAGGATAGCGTTGCTGAAAAGCGATGCTAAGAATCGCGCCGGCGGTGTATTCGCCAATCCCAGCCAACTCGCGCAACGCGGCATAGTCTTGCGGCAGCTTGCCGCCGTGATCGCGCGTGAGCTGGCGCGCGGCCTTCTTGAGATTCTCGGCGCGCCGGTAATAGCCGAGACCGGACCACAGGCGGAGAACTTTCTCGATGGGCGCGCGATCGAGCGCACCCAGGGTCGGAAATGCGCGGAGAAATTTCTCGTAGTAAGGCAGAACCGTTTTGACCTGGGTTTGTTGCAGCATCGTTTCCGAGATCCAGATTTCGTAGGGATCGCGGCTGCGGCGCCAGGGTAAGTCGCGTTTGTTGCGGTCGTACCAAAGGAGCAGTTTTCGACGGATACGGGAGGAATTCTTCGCGGGCTTCAATGCAGTTCAGCAGATTTTCAGCTATAACGCACTGTAGACGAAAACATCCGTGAAGGGAACTCGCGCCACGCCGTGCTGCCGATTTTATTCGGAATATTGACGTCGCTTTGCTTCGCCATTGCCAGCCTGTTGGCCCAGCGCGGCTACTATATTGCGCCGGCCCCCTGGGGTGCGTGGATCACGATTGTTTTTAATGCGCTGTTCCTGTTGGCGTTTCATTTTATCGTCGAAGGGGAAACTCGGCTGTGGGTCGCCGACAACCTAATCTATGTCGCGGTCGGTTTATTCGTGCCCGGCGTGACCCGCGTTTTGAGTTTTCGCGGCATTCGTACCTTGGGCAGTTCCATTACGTCGACGATTGTTAATACGACTCCAATGTTTTCCACGCTGTTGGCGATTGTCATTCTCGGTGAGCGGCCGAGCCTGCTGGTATTGGCCGGCGTGGGGCTGACCGTTGGCGGATTGATCGTCGTTTCTTTGGGCGGCGAAAAAACTTCTTACGATCGGATCGAGTTGATTTTTCCGTTTCTCTGCGCGCTGCTCTTTTCCGGCAAGGATATCGCAGTGCGCTGGGGTTTAGCCGAAGGCAACGGACAACCGATTCTCGCCGCCGGGATCGCGGCGCTGACATCGACCATCGAGATTTTTCTCATCACGCGTTATTTCCAGAAACAACCGTTTGTCTTGCCGCCGCCTCACGTAGCACGTTGGTTCGTTTCATCGGGGATCTTCACGGGCGGGTCGTTTCTCTTCATGTACGTCGCCTACAGCATGGAGCGGGTTTCGATCGTCGCGCCGCTGGTGAATAGTTACACCGTGTTCGTATCGATCTTGACGCCGTTCATGGCGCGGCAAATCGAAAGTGTGACCAAACAAAAACTCGCCGGCGCGGCGTTGGTGGTTGCGGGGATCTTTGCCGTCTCGCTGGGTAAGGATTGAAGCGCTGAGGGTCGAGGATGGCTGATGGCGGGTCGAAGCTTGCGATCCTCTGTCCTCTATTATTTACCGACACCGCTGACGGTTAATGACAAGACGGTCTCGCCGCTCTGTTTGCTGATGCCGATTAGCAGCGACTTTGCGTCTTTGCTGTAGGCGAGCATGGCGCCGCCGCTCAAGAGATTCATGCTCGCATGCCAGCCGCGTGCCGGCATTTCCTTTTTGTAAAACTCGACCAGTTTGTCGATTTCCATGCTGCCGTGAAATGTTGTTTGGCCGGCGCCGAAGCCGAGGATGGCTATCTCAACGGGTTTCTCTGTGCCTTTTTTCATCGCGCTGGGCACGGGGATTGTTACCCCGGAAATGGTTTCGTCACGCGAACCGCCGCAGGCGACTAGCATGACTGCGATTAGAAAATAACTTAGGCACGCAAACGATTGGCGTCGGTTCATAGGCTTCCTCATGGTTGTGACTACACTAAGGCCGATATCGGTGCAACGCTCGCTCGACGCGTCAAGAATTATTTTCCGGCGGGACTGGCAATCCGAAGAAATACCAAGCGATCAGCATAGCAACGCCGAAAAGTTCGGGAAGCGATGGCGAGAACTGTAGCAGCGCGCCGCCAAGCATGCCGCCGAGAGACGAACCGATAAAGCCGAAAAAATTATAGACGCCGCTAGCCGTGCCGCGGCCGGCGACGGGAACTTGCTGGGTCAGAAACGCCGGCAGGATCGGTTGGTAGACGCTGTAGCCGAAGAAAAACGCCGCGCCGCTGACGTAAAGCAGCAGCTCGATCTGCGCGCCAAAAAGATAAACCGCGTAGCCTATCGTCGCACTTAACCAGCCGAGCATAATGGGCCGGCGAAAGCGGCCGTCTTTCTCCGCCCGGCGCATATACGGGAAGACAAGCAAAACGCTGGGCAAGAAAATGATTAGATAAACTTTCCACAACTGCGCCTTATCGAAACCGATCTCGGTCCAACTGAGCGGATAGGTAAAGAAAAACAGATTCAATGCAAACGAGAGCGCGAATGTTGCTACGAAGATTGGCCGCAGGCGGCTGTTCATGAGAATAGGTCTGAGCGTCATCGGCGTGTCGCTGCGATCGCCACGCCGCTCCGGCGGAAAGGAAAACGCCGCCAGGATCAGCGAGAGTAAGCCGAGAAACGCGAGCACGTAGAACAGGCCGCTCAAACCGAAGTGCGCTGCTAGAAATGGCCCAGCGAGCAGGCCGATCATAAACGACGCGCCGATGGCGATGCCGGTGATCGTGTAGGCCTGGGCGCGCACGCTTGGGCGGGTGAGATCGGCGAGGGCGGCAAAAGCGACCGAGCCGACGGCGCCCGTGCCTTGCAAGGCGCGGGCGAGAATCAAGCCGCCAATGGATTCAGCCAGCGCGCAAGCGACGCTGCCCAAACAGAAGAGCGCGAGACCGATGATTAGAACCGGCTTACGCCCCCAGCGGTCGCTGGCCCAACCGAGGGGGATTTGGCAGATGCACTGCACCAGCGCGTAGATTCCAAAAGCGACCCCCGCGAGCGCGGCGGACGCACTCGGATAGCGTACCGCGTATGCGCTAAAAATCGGCAGTATCAGAAATATCCCTAACAGCCGTAGCGCGGAGATCAGACTGACGACGACGATTGGTGCGATTTCATCGCGGGTGAATGAATGAGACGTGTCAGCCAAGGTGAGGTGTTGTCTCCGTTGCCATCAGAGTCGTTGGCTAAAGTTGCACGCTTTGGCGGAAATGGAAAGAGGGGAATTCGCGGTGTCCTTGGAACAATGTCGCGCAGAGACGCAAAGGCACAAAGGTAAGCGAAAGCGATTCTAAAATTAAAGTTTTGGCGCGAGATCAATCTTGAGGAGGTTTTGCTAACGGCAATGGTGTTGCCGGCGCGGGTCGCGCCGACGTGTCGCGCGCCGCAAGGATTCCAATCTCTTCGGTGTCGAAGGCTTTTTTGAGGCGGCGGCGGTATTCGCGGCCGATGGTGTATTGCTGCGACGGTTGGGTTTTGAGGCGTGCTTTGATCGTCACGGTACTTTCAGAAAAATTATCGACGCCGAAAATCTCGATCGGTTCGATCATCAGCGGGCGATAGCCGGTTTCGTTCCTCATTTCTTCGGCGACCCGGTGCATGATCCCGGTCACTCGGTCGGTATCCTCTTTGTAGGACACGGTTACGTCGATGACGTAAGCGGACCAGTCCATGGTGGCGTTGGCTAGGGTATTAATCAATCCGTTGGGAAAAACATGAACCACGCCGGCTTGATCGCGCAGAACAACGGTTCTAAACGTTACTGCTTCCACTAGTCCAGACGTGCCGTTGATGATCGCGATGTCGCCGACGCGAATCTGGTTTTCCAGCAACAGAAAAAATCCGCTGACCAAATCGCGCACTAGGTGCTGTGCGCCGAAACCCGCTGCTAGCCCAAAGACGCCGGCGCCGGCGAGGATGGGGCCGACGTTGACGCCGAACTGGCTAAGCACGATCAAGACAATGATGAACCAGAGAAAGCCCCTGGCGATGGTCCATAGCACGCTGGCCAACGTCTTAATGCGTTGACCGGCGGCGCCGGGGACACGTTCGCTCTTCTGGGTGGCATGGATCAAAAAGTTTTCCAGCCGGCCGAATCCGGCGCGCAATAGTTTGATCATCACGTATCCGGCGGCGACGATGATGCCGATGCGGAATAGCGCCTGTAAGGCATCGACGCCAAGCGCCAAAAGGCTGGCAACGAATGACTCCCACGTATGTTCGGACATAAGGCTTCCTCCCGAGTTCAGATCGTTCATGTGTTTGTCGCAAATATCGCCGCAAGATGCCAGGTGCAGCGAGCCGATGTGGATTCAAGAAATTTATGTTGACATGGGGTGAGGCCGGCGTAGATTGCCGGCAATTACTTTTCGAGGACAGATTATGTGCGGAGGAGTTTGGCATGTAGCCGCGTTGTTAATGACGATTACCAGTTTGCCCTGGTGGATGGCGAAGGACGCCGGCCATTTCGAGAGAAATGGTCTCGATGTCGATCTGTTCTACCAAGGCGCGTCCTCCGTGATCGTGCAAGCCATGTTGGCCGGGGAGGCCAATTTCGGCGGGCTCGCCGGTCCGGCGATCGTCAGCAATGTGATCGGCGGTGGCGACGTCATTCAAATCGCGGCGGTAGTCAAAACTCTCACCGTGCCGATGTTCTCGGCGCACTTACAACATACACTCGATGCGTCCGGCGTTTCGCACGATCCACAATTGATCGCTACGGTCGTAATCGACTTCTGATTTCAAAAAGCGACGGATCATTGGCAATGAGCCGCAAAAAGTTAGCGTGAACTATGTTTTCAATCCTCTCCAGCGTTGTCTGCCGCAATTCGGCGACTTTGCCGACGACGTTTTGAATAGCCCTGGGCATTCCGATCTCGTCATTTTTTTTCAACCATTTCAGGGCGCCGGGGTTGTCGGTTTCGGTCAGCAGCAAATGTTCGGGAACCATTTTCGCGATTTCCTTGATGTGATCGGAGTAATGCACTTCGACGCCGATGGTGAAGTAGCAGCCAAAATCGATCATCGCTTGCAAGATATCGAGCGGGCCGGAATACCAGTGAACGATCGCGCGACGAACGTCGTACTTCTCTAGCAAGTCGAGGATTTCCTTCTCGCCGGCTTTGGTGTGCAGGTTGACGAATTTGTTCTGCTCGGCGGCGGCGCCGATGAAATATTCCAAAACTTTGCGCTGCGCCGAATAGGTCGAAGCATCTTTGATCCAGTGAAAGTCGAGGCCAATCTCGCCGATGGCCGGGCTCATCTCGATGTATCGACTGATCTCAGGCAGCCGATCGGCGTATTCGGTGGCGCGCCTGGGATGAATGCCGAAGGTCGGCAGCACGAGATCTGAGCGTTCGCCGATCTTTCGCAGCTCCAAGTACGAAGGTATGTCCATCGCGGTGGCGACGGTAAAGATGCGCTCCGTCTCGATTTGCTTGAGCGCTTCGTCGAGTAAGTCGCCGTATTTGTCCAGGTGGACGTGGGCGTCGATGAGCATGAAAAGGAACCCTCACCCTAGCCCTCTCCCATTTCATGAGCGAGGGGACAGGAAAAACGTCGTGCACGTGTTAACAACTTTATTGTTCTCGCCAATTGATCCACAGGCCGATCAGCGCCACGCCGGCGGTGACGAGGTACATGATTAGAAAACTTTGGTTGACCAAATCAAGTAACGCGCCGAGGGTCAAGGAGCCGATGCCGATGCCGAGATCGTAGAAAAATTGAAACTGCGCCAGGGACTGGCCGCGTCGCTCGGCGCTGCTCTGGTCGACGGCGAGAGTCATCAATGCCGGCTGTGCCGCGCCGGTGCCGAAGCCGCCGATGATCGCCGCCGCGATTAACCAGTTCGACGACGTCGAAAAGGCGAGAAGCAGGATGCCGGCGATGTTCAGCATGAGTCCAGGGATGATCACGGCGTGTCGGCTCACTTTGTCCGAGATCGGCCCGGCGATGGGTCGGCTGAGTAGGATGCATACCGCGTAGATTCCGAACCAAATGCCGGGATTGGCCAGGCCGATTTGCAAAGCGTGGATCGGTAGAAAGGTCAGTATGCCGCCGTGGCCGAATGAGAGAAAGGCTACGCCGATGGCTGGGTCGATTGATTCTTTCACCATGATGTTGTCGAGCGCGCGGTCGGATTTTTTCGGCGTACTTTGCGGTCGTTGCGGTTCTGAAACTGGCAGGGCAAACAGGAAACTCAAGATGAGTACGGCGCCGGCGCCGAGAAAGACGCCGGTAAATTGGTAACGGTGATAGAGCGCGAAGCCGAGCACGGGTCCCAAGGCTGAAGCCAAGCTGCTCGCCATAGCGGCGTAACCCATCAGTTCGCCGCGGCGAGCCGGTGGCACGATGTCGGCGGATATCGTCGACACTGCCGTGGTGCAACCGGACCAACCCAGCCCGTGCAGCACGCGAAACGGCAACATCAGCAGAATCGACGGCGCCCAGAGATAACCAAGCTTGCCAACCGCGAAAAAAACAATGCCGTAGAGTAAGAAGGGTTTGCGGCCAATTTTATCGATATACAAGCCGATCGGGATACGCATCGCCGTTGCGGTCACTGTGAACACTGCCATCACCGCACCAATCACGGTCGATGACGCGCCGAAAGTGATCAAATAGAGCGGGATCAGCGGCCGCGTAACATGGTGCGCGAGAAAAACCCCGAAGCGGCTAAGCCAGGTAAGCGAGAAATCCTTGAGCCACGGATTCTTCTGGGATTCGGCTCCCGTTGCGTCGCTGGTCGTCATGGCTCGAAGCTTCGATCATTGCGGCAGGGGTGATGCAAAGTCAATTCACTGTCCGCGAAAAGCGAATCAAAATTCGCGTTGCAAACTTATCCGACTCCTGACAGAGTTAGGCCGTTTTAGCGGCGCTACGCCGAGGTTCGATTCTATTCCCGCATAATTTTCATCTTCGAAGGAGCAAATAATGACGACACCAAACACGACGGTTGCAGTTTCAACCGGCGCGGAAGCTTTTCTCGCGCAAATGCGCGCGCTCGGCTCGGTGCGCTACATGTTCGCCAACACCGGCACCGATCACGGCCCGCTGATTGAAGCGATGGCGCGCACGGCGGGTGAAGATCCGCGCGATATCCGGCCCATCGTTGTGCCGCACGAACAAGCGGCGGTATCGATGGCGCATGGTTATTACAATGTCACACAGCAGCCGCAGATGGTGCTCGTTCATACACTGCCAGGCACAGCCAATGCGCTAGGGGGCGTGATCAACGCTGCGTCGTGCAATGTGCCGCTATTTCTCTGCGCCGGGCGGACGCCGATCACCGAGGGCGAGCTGCGCGGTGGCAAAAGTCAAAATATTCACTGGCGCCAGGAGTCGCGCGATCAAGGCAACATCGTACGCGAGTTCGTCAAATGGGACTACGAAATTCGCACCAACCAGAATCTCGCCGCCGTGGTTTCGCGCGCCTACAAGATCGCCATGAGCGAGCCGCGCGGTCCGGTGTATATGACTTTGCCGCGCGAGTGGCTCGCCGAAGCGCTGGAGTCGACACAGGTGCTCACTGCGGACGCGTTGGCGCCGGCAACCAAGGCGCAGGCGGATCAGGCTTCGCTGGAGAAAACCGCCGAGTGGCTGATCGGCGCCGAGAGTCCGCTGATCGTGACGAAATATCTCGGGCGCAATCCCGAAGCCGTACAATATCTGGTCGAGCTTGCCGAATTGCTGGCGATCCCGGTGGTGCAGCAGCTGACGCATGTTAATTTCCCCACCGATCACCCGCTCTATCTCGGCACGCAGATAACCAAATACGTGAAAAATTCCGACGTGCTGTTTTTCATCGACACCGACGTGCCGTGGGAGCCGCCGAGCCGAAGCGTGCTGCGCGACGGGGTGAGGATTATCCACCTAGAGCGCGATCCGCTGTTCACCGGCATTCCTGGTTGGGGTTTTCCGGCAGATTTGCCGATCACCGGTTGCTCCGACGTGTCGTTGCCAGCGCTAACTGCGATTATTCGCGATAAGCTTGGGGCGAATAAGCTGATGAAAGCTAAGCTTGAGGAGCGGCGGCGAAAGATCGAAGCGGAACACACAGCGGTGATCAACGAAATGGACGCGAGCGTCGAAGCGGTCAAGCATCAGAATCCGATTCATCCCTATTGGCTGTCGAAGTGTATCGGCGCTGCGATGGATGACAAAACGATCATCGCCAACGAGACGATCACGTCGAAACTGGCCGAAGTGATTCACCTGAATCGGCCCGGTTCGATGTTCAATACGCCGCTCGCCGGCCATCTTGGCTGGGGTTTGGGCGCGGCGATCGGCATGAAGCTCGGTGCGCCGGACGCCACCGTGATCGCCGCCGAGGGCGACGGCTCGTACATGTTCTGCGCGCCGACGGCATGCCACTTCACCGCCCAGAAATATCAGATTCCGTTCTTGACGGTCATTTACAATAACCAAGTATGGAACGCGAGCTTGAATGCCGCGCGCGGGCTGTTCCCCGACGGCGTCGCGGCCAGGACGCGCAATTTCCCCGGCACGGACTTGAGCCCGTCGCCGAACTTCGAATTGACCGCGCAAGCCTGCGGCGCCTACGCGGCGCGAGTTGATGAACCCGATCAGTTGCCTGATGCGATCGCGAAAGCCTTGAAGGTGGTGAAAGAGGAAAGGCGGCAGGCGCTGCTGAACGTGATCTGCAAGAATCCTTTGGCGTGACGGGGATGGGGTGATGGAGTACTTGAGGGTTGCAGTTTGGGAAGATTTCGGCTGCGCGGGTTTTGCCGCAAAGAATGTAAAGGGCGCAAAAAAGGGTTTCCACCATAGAAGAGGCACGAAGCACACAAGGAAAGGAATTCCTTCGTGCGTTTCGTGGTTAGTTCAATTTATAAAATCATGCCGTGTTTTGTCTTCTCGTGTCATTTCGAGCGCAGCGAGAAATCCTAGATCCCTCGCGTTCGCTCGGCATGACAGCCCGGTACCCGGGGAGATAACCCCATGGCGACTATCCGCAAAAAAGAAAGGATATCGTGATGGCCGAATTGATTTCACATGACGCGCGCTGGAAAGAATATCCGGGTGAGGATTGGTCTGATGCGCTTGTCCAGTCGATGAAACTTGGCGGCATCGATCATTTATTTTTTGTCTCGGGCTCGGAGATCGCCTTTTGGCAGGAAAGTATTGCCAAGGCCAACGAGCGCGGCTGGCCGGCGCCGAAATTGGTCACCGTGACTCACGAAGCGGTGGCGCTCAATGCGGCACTGGGTAGCGCCATGGTGCGCAATCAGCCGGCGGCCACCGCCGTGCATGTCGACGTCGGTACGCTGAATTATGGCGGCGCGATTCACACTGCGTGGCGCGGCAACTATCCGGTGTTGATCACCGCCGGCACCGGCCCGCGGGCTTATCCCGGCTCCATGGCCGGCGCGCGCAATAGTCCGGTGCAGTGGGTGCAGGAACCGCGCGATCAAGGCGGCATCGTGCGCCAGTACACCAAAGTCGATCACCGGCTGGAGCATCAGGACAATCCGGGATTGCTGATTAGCCGGCTGCTGCAAATTTCCATGAGCGAACCAAAAGGTCCGGCGTATCTCACCGTGCCGCGCGAAACCGCCATGCTCAAACTGCCGGGCAAAAGTTATTTTCCGACCCGTGACGAACTTGGGGTCGCGCGGCCGGCGTGGCCCGATCCAGCGGATGCCAAGCGCGCGGCGCAATGGCTGATCGAGGCGCGCAATCCTTGCATTTATTCCGCTGCGGCGGGACGTAACCCCGAAGCAGTGGGGGCGATCGTACAATTGGCCGAGTTGCTCGCCCTGCCGCTGGTCGACGCGGATCGTTTGGACCGTTTGAACTTTCCGACGACCCACGCGCTTTACGGCACGGGGCCGGAGGTGAAGGATGCCGATGTTTCGCTCATGCTCGAAGCGTTGGTGCCTTACATCTCGCCCAACGCTGCGCCGAAGCCGGGAAGCAAGACGATTTGGGTCGATGCCGACCCGGTGATGTCCAACTATAAGACGATGGAGTTTCAAGCCGACCTCTGGTTGCCGGTGTCGGTATCGGCCGCAGCCAACGCGATCTACGATGCGGCCACCGCGCTTTTGTCGAAGAGCGATATGAGCCGCATCGCCGAGCGGCGCGAGCGTTTAGCGGCGCGCAAGCAAGAAATGGCAGCGGCGAGCGAGCGGCTGGGCCAGGAGGCGGGAAGGCGCAAGCCCATGCATCCGCGCTGGGTCGCTTATCAGTTGGGAAAAATTCTCCAACCCGACACGATTCTTCTCGATGACGCGATCAGCAATTCCGGTTTCGTTTGCGACCATCATGGACGCTCGCAAGCGGGGACTTATTTCGCCAGCGGCGGTTCTTCGGGCGGTTGGGGCAGCGGCGCGGCGTTGGGCGCCAAGCTGGCGGCGCCGAATCGTGATGTCGTGCTCGCTACTGGCGACGGCTATTTCATGTTTGGCACGCCGATGCCCGCGCTGTGGTCGGCGGCGCATTATAAGGCGCCATTTTTAACCGTGGTCTTCGTCAACCGGTCGTACACCACTGGTACCAACGGGCTCAAGCGCGCTTATCCCAACGGCGTGGCGGTACGCACGGAAAATTATGAAGGCGGCATTTTCGATCCGCCGCCGGATTTCGCCAAACTTGCCGAAGCAGCCAACTGTTTCGGTACGACGGTGAGCGAACCGGACCAGGTCGCACCCGCCCTCAAGCTGGCGCTGGAACAAGTGCGCAAAGGCACGCCGGCGCTGGTCGCGGCGTATTTGCCGACGCTAGTCGAGGAGATGAGCTTCGCACAGCGGCAAGCGTGAGAGTATGATCGGATTGAGCTTTTAACCGCACAGCTTCTCCTGAGCGAAAGCCAAAGAACTCGCATCGCGCAAAGCACGCAATTGTGCCTACACATGATTCAACCCGGCTTTGATTCGCGTGCGTTTGACGATGGGCTTCCTATCCGGATACAAGCGAGAGATAGACTCAAACGAGGTGAACTGTGAAAACGATTCGTGAGCAGATCAAAGTCGACGGCAGCGCGATGAATTTATTTTCGGCTTGCCCCGACGGCGCTGAGCCGCGGCCGGCGGTGGTGGTGATCCAGCATCAGTACGGTGTGGATAAGTTCATGGAGGAGATGACCGAGCGCTTTGCGCGCGATGGCTATTTCGCGATCTGCCCGGATCTTTATCATCGCGATGGGCCGGATTGTAAAGACGACGGACCGACGCGCCGCGGCCGGGCACGCGACACCAACATTATTAGCGACGTCAATGCGACGATGATGCATTTGCGCTCGAACCCTCTCGTCGACAGCCGGCGGGTCGCGATACTCGGCTTTTGCATGGGCGGGCGCGTGGCGTATCTGATGGCGGCAGCGAGCAAAGATTTCAAAGCGGCGATCACTTGGTATGGTGGAAGTTGCTTTCGCCAATGGGGCGACGGGCCGACGCCCTTCGAACGCACCGCGCAGATATCCTGTCCGATCCAAGGCCACTTCGGCGCGACCGATCAGAACCCGACGCTGGAAGACATGGCAAAACTCGACGCCGAACTGACCAAGCAAGGCAAGGCACACGACTTCTACGTATACCAAGACACCGGGCACTCGTTCATGGACCCGCATCATCCGGACAGGTACGTGGAAGAGTCCGATCGTGAGTCGTGGGCGCGCGGGTTGGAGTTTTTGAACAAGCATTTGGCGTAGTGAATGGTCCGTCATGCCGGTTAACCCGTCATCCAGATTTATTTCTGATGTAACCACGAAAGCATTGCATAACGGCTGGCGCCGGTATGACCAAGCGCGAACTTATTTGCTAACTCGACTGGAATGAGGAGGAAATCGATATGGCTGTTAAACCAAAAATCACATTCGCGACTAATCCGAATCCGCGCAATCGCGCATTGATCGACGGGCTGATTCCGCTCGATGGCTACGACTTTGAATACGTCGGCGATAAGTACACGCCGGGCGAGATGCATTATCGTTTCGTCCAGGGTGAGTTCGACGTTGCCGAGATGTCGACCGCGACGCTGATGCGCGCCAAGGAAAAGGGCAAGCGTTTTTTGGCGTTGCCGGTTTTCTTTCAGCGCGGGCCGCGGCAGAGAAATATTTTTCACTGCGACGGCAAAGTGAATCATCCGAGGGATCTCAAAGGCAAGCAGATCGGCGCGTTCCGTTATGGCGCCACGGCCGTATCCTGGGCGCGCGGATATTTGCTCGACGAGCATGGCATCAAGACGACGGACGTCGGCTGGTTCGTTTCGGGCCAGGAGGTTTTTATCGGCAACGAGTTGCCGGTTAAAGTCGAGCGGCTTGACCCGCCGCCACCCTTCGGACAGGAAAAGTCGCACCTCTCGCGTTTGCTCAGTGAAGGCAAGCTCGGTGCGGCGTTAGTTGCCGGCGACTCGGGTTACACCGGTTTGTTCGGCGGCGGGTCGTTGCCGGGCGTCATGGGACAATTCTCCGGTGTGAAACCGCTGTTCGAAGATACCGAGGAGATTCTCCGATACGTGAAGCGCACGCAAATCTATCCGATCATTCACATCGTGACGGTGAAAGAAGAAACCGTGGAAAAATATCCCGATCTCACCGCGAAACTCATCGAGGCGTTCCGCGAGGCAAATCGAAAAGCGGTCAACTATATGAAGCCGGCGGACGCCGAAGGGTACGCGAAAGAGCGCGATCTGTTGGGTTACGATCCGTACGCCGGTGTGCTTACGGACGCCGATAAAAAATCGATCCAAGCGCTCAACCGCTATCAAATTGAACAAGGTTTGGTGAAGAGTGAATTGCCGCTGGAGAGTTTATTCGTCAAGGAAGCGTTTCGGATGTGAAGACGATGATTGGCGTGTTGGAGTATTGACTGGCCGCTCGAATCGTCTGAAGCAGACGGCCGTTCTCTAATCCAGTGCGGGAGTCTGATTTCGTTGAGAATGTCTAATCGCTGCCAGTTGGCTTCAGTGCACGGTATGGTTTGCGTGTTTTGAAGTGATGAATCCAATTGTCATACAGGTTTTCTGGCGTAAATATTTTCTTCGCTTCGCCGCCCTTTTCGTTAGTATGCCAAAGTGTAAGCGTTCCGTGTTGCCACAGGAGGCGCGAGAACCGGCTGCCCTTATGATCGAGGTACGCTCCGGCCATTCTGAGAACGTGGGCTATGCCGAGGGGGTTCTGGGGATTACCGTCCGTTCTCGATCGTGACGCTTTGCCTGCTCGGTCCAGTAGATCGATATTATTTTGGCTAAATTGGATTCCCGTAAAGTGAAGCGCTGGACCGGGTTTTCGTTTAGCGTTGTTTTTGCCTGCGTTTATGATGAGACGCAGAAACGATGTTTTCACCCTCGGCTCGAGCGTGGAAACGGCCGCGGTTTCTTTATATATGCCGGAAGCTACGAATTCGCGGTTTCCGGAATTCTTTAAGTAGACCGAATCCACGCCAAGTTTTTCAATCTCCTGGCCAATGGCTCGTAAGACGCTTTGATAATCAGATGAGTTCTTGAGCTTCATTATTGCTCGCTTTCGCTTCGGTTATCTGAGGGATGCATGCAAATAAAGCAAATCTAGCACCACCTTCAAGGCCTCTTGAAACTCGCTAGGGTTCTCGTAAATATCCAAAGATTCCTAAACAAGCGGGGGGTTTTTGACGACTATTCAGTTAGGATTGGCAATTTTGTCCCAGCGGAAGCTGTCGCGATCGATTAAGCTTCGATTACGTGGCCCAGCATCTATTCTCCTAACTAACGCTCAAGCAATCCTGTCAACTGTACCAGCTCTTCATATCGCACACCCCATTTTTCTGAATCTGGGACGAGCGTTTTGCGGTTGCCGACTTCGTCGGCGCCGCCGGTGGCGAGATCTCTATGCGCCGGCCAGCGGTTTTGGCGGTATGCCATTTCCTGCCCTTTTTTGGAGAGCATGAAGTCGATCAACAACGCCGCGGCATGGGGATGGGGCGGACGCGACGACAACGCTAACATCGACACCGCTTTGACCGGCACGAAGGGCTCGGGAAAAAGATAATCGATCGGCGCGCCGGCTTTGCGCAACGCTACGGCTTCATGGTGGTGGGCGTCGATCTGGATCGGGAACTCGCCGGCGGCGACCAGTTGAGAAACCAACGTGCGGCCTTTTCGGATGTTCAACTGTTGCGCGCCGAGGCTGCGCGCGATTTGTTTGCCCTTTTCATCGCCATAGTAATCCATGATCGCCGCGAGCCAGTCGTCAGCGTCTTTGTCCATGCCGAGTTTACCTTTCCATTTTGGCTGCAACAGATCGTCGATGGACTTGGGCGCTTGAGCGCGGGACACCTGCTTGGCGTTGTAGAGGTAAACCAGCAGCGATGCCCATATGCCGTTCAAGTATCCTTCCTTGTCGGCGAATCCGGCTCGCAGCGCGCGGCGGTTGGGCGTGTCATAGCGCATGACCACATTGGCCTTTTTAAGCGTGTAGAGTGCCGAGCTGCGCACGTTCAGGACGTCGAAGTTGTGCTTGCCGGCGCGTTGTTCGGTGATAATCCGGTTGAGCAAGCTCTGCGGGCCGCCGGTTAAGATTTCGACTTTGAGAAATGGATAATCGGCTTCAAACGCGCTGGTGAATTCGCGCAGATTTTCACGATTCATCGGCGCATACCAGACCGCCGTACGTTCGTTCTTGGCCTCGCGCACCAACGCGGCTTGGCGTTCCGCCGGCGCAAGTTGATTGATCCTGGCGAGAGTTTCTTCAGGCGTGGCGGCTTCAAGCTGCGACGGATGAAAACTGAATACGATTGTGATTGCGCCCAACAGCAAGGAAGTCAGCAAGCGCATAAGCATGGCGGTCCTCCTAAACGAACGATTGGATCAAATCGGTTCATCGAGCCGAAAGGTTTTTCCCGCCAGGCGGCCCACGGGTTGGACTTGGTCGTCGATGTAGGATGCCAGCGCTTGGCCGACGAATAAAAACAAACCGTCGAGCTTCATGGTGTTGGCCAGTCTGCATTCAACGTTGGCGTGGCAGCCGGCGACCAGCGGCGCTTGCACGTGTTTCGCCGGCAAAGTCTGCAGACCGAGTGCGACAAACTTATCTTCCACGTTGCGTCCCGACAGATCGCGGCTCTTGTCGACGGCGTGCAATTGGTTTTGCGAGCAGACGTTGACGACGAACTCGCCGCTTTGCTCAATGATCTCGCGGCTGTAATTGTCAGCTTGGATACCGATGACAAGCAACGGTGGATCAACCGCCAGGCCGAGGGCACGGAAGGCGAACTGGACGTTGCGTTTACCTTGATAGGCGGTGGAAATCAAATAAAGACCGGTGGGCGTGACGCGGTAGGCATTCGTTAATGCGAGCTCTTTTAACATCGATTCTCCCAGCTAGATTTGTTTTCGCTTGGTGCCGAGCTGCTTGTACCAACTTTCTGTCGCGGCAAATTCTTTTTGTTTGGCGAAGTAGGCGCGGTCGTTGCCGTTGTGCTGTAACTCGATCAGCATTTCCCGCGCTGCGGTCGTGGCCGCGAGAGGAATGCTCGACGGCGTGAGCGCGATGCGAAAACCCATGGCGAAAAACTCAGACGCGCTTAGGTTCGCTTTAGGCCACAAGGTTACCAACGGCGCTGGCGCGCTGGCGCCGATCTGGCGAAAGTCTTCGACATCGGTCAGCTGGACGCCGACGGCATCCGCGCCGGCTTCCGCGTATGCTGCCAAGCGTTCATGAACCTGATTCAGAGATTCTTTGGGACGTGAATCGCAACGCGCAATCAGGACCAACGACGGATCGCGCCGAGCGTCGACGGCGGCTTTGATCTGATCGACAACCACGGATATCGGCGCGATGGCGAGCTCTTCGGGAGCGGCGCCATACTCATTCACCAGCGCGTCCTCGAAGCGCACCGCGGCTGCGCCGGCGCGTTCGTAGAGCTTCACCGCTCTCGTCAGCGCGATACTATCGGCGCAAATCGACCCGCCGTCAACGATCAGCGGAATATCCGTCGCTTCTGAAATTTGTCCGATGCGTTGAGCGATTTGCGTTGTCGTCAGGAGATTGCGGTCAGGTAGGCAAAAGTTTTTGTGGATGGCGTTGCCGGAAAGATGCGCGGCGGCGTAGCCGCAGTCTTGCACCAGGCGGGCAAACAGCGCGTCGGTGACGCCAGGCGCGATGGCGCCTTTCGGGTCGGATAAGATTTCGCGTAGCCGCGCGCGCTTTTGTTGATCGGTCATTGATTTTCAACTACTCCATGCCGTCGGTGATGAATTGGATCACGTAGCCCGCCGGATCGTCCATATACGTTCCGCCTTGACCTTCGACGCGCTCTTTGGCCGCGCCGCGGTCGCCATTCTCTATTCCAAGTTTCTCGAGATGCGCGATCGCGACGGGCCAGTTCGCGCCGGGAACATAGAATGCGATATGCGGTCCGGGCACTTTGCGGCTCATCACCAGGCCTTTCGACGCAAACGGCGCTTCGGTCAATATTAAAGTCTGGCCACTCGCCATTTTCAGTGTCGCCTGTTTGCGGTCGCTGCTCTGATCCTGCACTTCGAAGCCTAGTACGTTTCGATAAAATGCGCTGGACGCGTCCACGTCAGGCGCTTCAAGCTCAAGATAGCCGACCGCCGTCATGCGCCGACGAGAATTCTCTGAAGCTTCAGGCGATGCCGTCAGGGTGTAAACGCAATAGTGATTTCCCGCCGGATCGGTGAAGAATAGCGACTTGTTGGCGAAGCGATGCGCATGACGTACTGGCCCCTCGAAGTTCACTCCGAGCTGTTTTAGCTCCGTCGCAACTTCTTCGAGCCCACGTTCAGTGGTCGTGAAGGAGTAAGTCGGCAAGCCGCGCGGGCTCGGCGGCTGCGGCCGGAGTTCGCTCTGGAGATACACACCCATGCGTTTGCCGCCGATCTGAACAAACGTGTGGGGCACCGCGCCGCGCTTGCGCTGGCGCGTATTCAAGCCATTACGCTTGGTAATCTCCCCGTCGAAGACCTGAGTATAAAATTCTTCGGCAACCACCAGGTCATCGACGGGTACGACGAAATGATCGAGCGATTGTGCGATGGACATTTGGACCTCCGACTATTGCCTCTGCCAGCATGCCATTTATCCCGCTTGCAGTTGCTTCATGAACCAATCGGCGATGTACGTGCGCCGGTCAAATCTCTTTTGCCCGTGGCCGACGCCGTCGACCATGGTGCGGTCGGGGGAGTTGACGGCGTTGTTGTAGAGGTTGAGCGCGCCGCGCGGGTCCATGACCCGGTCGTCGATGCTGTAGCCGACCAGGAGCGGACATTCGATCTTTTCAGCGCGGCCGATGAGAGTAAACTCCTTTATCTTCTCTCGTGCCGCTTTTAAATCTTTCGCGCCCATGAGCCAGCGCAGCCGGTCTTGGATCGGCGGATAGTAATCGAAGATGTCATCGACGAGATTGTACGCGCCGCTCCAAACCGCGACGGCTTTGATGCGTTTCTCGACCGTGGCGCAACGGGGGCCGGAATAACCGCCCATGCTCGAGCCGTGCAGGCCAATGCGATTCGGATCGACATCGGCGCGGGTGATCAGATAATCAATGACCGCTTTGGCGACGCGGTCGGAGTCGGGCGGAGCGTAGAGTTTGTGATGGCGCAAGGTGCCGCCGTGGCCGGGACCGTCGACGTCGATGAAATGCATCCCTCGCCGGGTATATTGGCCGGCGCCGCCGTCTTCGCCGCGCGGCAAGATGCCGTCGGCGCCGCCGTAGTTATAGACCACCGGCAATTTTGTTCCCGGCTTACCGCGTCCCGGCCAGAAGAGCGCCGGCAGTTTGTGGCCTTCGTAGGGGACTTCCACTCGTTCAAAAGGCGGGGTGACCAGGCTCCACGCCTTGGCGAAGTTTTCTTCGAGTTTCTTGTAAGTCGGCAGCATGCGCGCGTCGCTTTCCGGCATGTAAACCACGGCGCGCCGATAAAAGTCGGCGGCGCGCAAATAAAATTCATGAGCGGTTTGTTTGCGATTGTCATCTTCGAAGCCAGCGGCAAGCTCTTGGTTTTTCGCCGCCACCTCGGTCCACTCTTTGTGCCAGCTTTCGAGATTGAAAAACTTTACCCGGCGCGCCACGCCGCGGACATCGGGATCGGGATGATCCGGCGACGCTTCCATACGCACTTCCAACTGACCGCCGCCGCCAAGCCCTTTCGCCGGGTAAAGAAATTTCTCGGCCTGTTCTCTGTCGAATACGTCGCCGCCCGTCTTATTCGCCATGACTGAACTCCTTGTGCTAAGGATTGTTCTCCTGTTTGCCCCAGCTGGGGCAATATTTCAACCAGCGGTAATTCGGGGAAAAGGTCGCATTCACGACGAAGACACGAAGTAATGAACTATGCTCCGGTCTTCGTGATCGTCGGGCGAAAAAGGAAATTCTTCTATGATCTGCAGGCCGTGACGAAGGCGTCGAAGATGCGCCGGTGGGCTCGGCGTCGTGGCGCCAAAACTTCGGGGTGCCACTGCACGCCGATCACAAAACGGTGGTGCGTGGCTTCGATCCCTTCGATTAACCCGTCGTCCGCGATGGCGTCGGCGATCAAACCCTTGCCGAGCTGTTTGACCGCTTGATGATGCGTGGTGTTGACCTCAAGGCTCGATCGACCAACGATGGCGCGCAGTCGCGTTCCGTCGGAAATCGTCACTCGATGCCCGCCTTCAGTCTTGTTTTTGCTTTGTTGGTGTTCCCCCGCAGTGGGCACTTGCACGGCGATGTCTTGGTAAAGCGAGCCACCGAGCACGACGTTGAGCGCTTGCTCACCGCCGCAGATGCCGAGCACAGGTAAATCTTTTTTTAACGCCGCCAGGGCGATGTCGAGCTCGAATTCGGTGCGCTCGGCTTTGACGAGGCCGAGCTCATGGATCGGCTTCTCGCCATAATAGCTTGGATGGATATCGAAGCCGCCGCCACTGATGATCAGGCCATCGAGCAATTCTAGCGCGCGGCGGATTGCCGGACTGGAGCTCAATGGCGGTAAAATTAGCGGTGTCGCGCCGGCTTGTTCGACAGCGCGGTAATACCGTTGGGCGAGAAATAACGTTGCCTCGCTTTTTTTCTGGGCATTGCCTTCGGCGAAGTCGGCGGTGATGCCGATTACGGGCGAGTACCTGTTGCTCATTGGGTCGGTTCGTAGAGACGTTTGTAGATGCGATGGTTGCGCAGCACGAGCTTCACATAGCCGCGGGTTTCGAGATAGGGGATGCGTTCGACGAACTCTTCGATATCGTCGGTCAAGATTTCTTTCTCCCAGCGGTCAACCGCGGCTTCGCCGGCGTTGTAGGCGGCGATCGCCTTGAACCAATTGTTCGAATAGCGCTCCATCAGGTCTTTCAGATACTGTGTGCCAAGAGTGATATTCAGTTCCGGCTCGAATAGTTTTTCCTGGGTCGGCGCGGGTAGGCCGATCTGCTTGGCGACGCGCGCAGCGGTGGGTGGAATCAGTTGCATCAAACCCAGCGCGGCGGCGGGCGAGCGGGCACGCGCGTTGAACAAACTTTCCTGGCGGATCAGCGCCAAGACGAGATGCGGATCGAGGCCGCGCTCTTGAGTTTTCTGCTGGATCAAATCCCAATACGCCAGCGGATAGCGGTAAATATCGCGCTCGCTTTGGGAAAAGGGCAGCTGCTGGGCCAAACTTAAACTTCGTCCATAAGCCTGGCTGTTAAAATATTCGCGCATGAGCAACGGACGCAAACGATCCTGCGGTCTGCTTTGGCGGTTCACTTCATCAAGCTCGATGACCGCTAGCGAATGCAGCGATATCGCCGCGAGCTCCCGTGACCGCGAAAGGTGAAACATCAGCTCGGCGCGCAGCGGCGGGTCGGGTTCCGCAACGAGTGTAGGCTGAGCCGTTTTGACGACTTCGTTGGGCACGCCTAACCGTTCCAAACCGCGCAGCGAAAGCACCTGATAGTAGGATTCCTCGCCGCCGTTGACGATCTGGCGGTGCAATTGCGTCGCCATTTCAGTTTCGCCTAAACGTTCGGCGATACGCGCTTGCCAGTAAAGTGCCGCGGTTGCAAATGGGCCGTTTCGGGATTGCGCCAACAATGAGCGGAACGCTAATTGAGCCAGCGGCAATTCCCCGCTTCGGTAATAAAGCCAAGCAAGTCTCCAAGCGGCATCATCGCGCACCTGGCTCTTGGAAAATTGCTTCTGCACCTTTTCGTAAAAACTAATGGCTTCGTCCTTACGGCCGAAATACTCATGAATATCGGCACTGGCAAACAGCGCCCGGTCGCTAAAATCGCCCGCCGGATATTTTTCCAAAAGAGTTTTGAAATAGTCGAGGGCGCGGCCGTTCTCGTGGCGATTCCAATAGATTTGCCCGATCTGGTACAACGCTTTCGGTGCTTCCGCGCTGTCGGGAAAGTCGCGCGCGATCTGTTCGAGAATCGGCATCGCTTCGTTTCGGCTTCCCGTTGAAAGATGCAATTCCGCAAGCTTGGCGAGGTAACGCAGCCGCGGCGCCGGCTCGGAGATGTTATCGAGTATTTTCTTGTAGAGCACTTCGGCATCTTTGCTTTGGCGCTCGCGCGCCAAGCGGTCGGCTTCCTCGGCTTGGGCTTCGATGGTCGTCAGCGCGAACTGGTCGGGAAACTTGCCGCGCAGGCGAGCCTGTTCCTTGCGCGCCGCCGCCGCCCAACGCGAACCAGGCGAGCCGTTGCGCAACTCCCGATACATAGAATAGGCCCGGCCGACATCGCTTTGCGCTTCGTGAAGCTGAGCTTGGATAAACTGCGCTTCATCGGCGATCTCGCGCGGCGCCGACTTGTCGCTACGGAGCTGTCGCAGGGCGTGAGCGGCCGGCGCGAACTTTTTTTCGGCGATGTCGGCTTTCGCCAGCAGCAAAGCGGCGGGCCGGTACCACACGCTGTGCGGAAAGCCTCGGCGAAGTTCTGTCAAGTGTTTGCGCGATTGCTCCCAATTGGATTCGTCGTGAGCCAGACGCGCCATGTAATAGAGGCTGTAGTCGGCGAGGCGATAGCCGCTCTCGATGGATGATTGAAATAGCTCTTTGGCCTGAGCGGGCTTGCCGTTGGTATAGAGCAGATAGGCTCTAGCGAATTCCTCGCGTGAATCCTGAGACTGGGCGAGGAGAAATCGCGGCAGACCGGCGCAGGCTGCCAATAAGAGAAGTAAGGAAAGCAGATAGGCCATTAGACATCTAGAGTGTAAACAAGGGCGAGCCGGGATTCAATCAAACGGCCGCGAATCTGGTTTTGCTTCAAGGCTGGGTCCGCTCGCAGGACTGGTTGTGTTTTCGCCGGATGAACGTTATGGTTTTTGCCAATTCTCACCTGACGAAATAGGAGGCTAGCTGGGTTGAAGATCGAAGGTAGCTACACGTTTAACGCGCCGCGGGAGCGAGTTTGGCAGGTCTTGCTCGACCCAAAAATCATGGCCCAGTGCATGCCAGGCTGTGAGAGCATGAATGAAGTGGCGCCGGATAGATATGAGACGGTCATGAAAGTCGGCGTCGCTTCGGTCAAGGGAACTTATAAAGGCAAAGTCGCGATCAAAGACAAACAGGCGCCGACGCATTACGTGTTGAGCGGCGAAGGCTCGGGCGGCCCCGGCTTCATGCAGGGGGACGTGGCGATCGATCTTGAAGAGAGCAATGGTCAGACGGTGCTCAAATACAGCACCGACCCCAAGATCGGCGGCCTGATCGCCAGCGTCGGCCAGCGCATGCTGAACGGTGTCGCCAAGATGATGGCGGAGCAGTTTTTTAAAAAAGTGGAGTCGTTTGTTTAGCGCTTTAGCAAGTCAGCTTGAGCGCCATGCGCAGTTCGAGCCATCCTGTGTCGCCAACCGTAAGCGTCATCATTCCCACATTTAACCGCTGGCCGCTGGTCGGTGCAGCCATCGAGTCGGTGTTGGTACAGAGCTACGGCGACTTCGAGCTCATCGTGGTTGATGACGGCTCGACCGATGACACGGCTGAGCAGCTAGCCCAATTCGGCTCCAGGCTGCGTGATCTTGAAACAGCCTAATCGGGGGGTCTCGGCGGCGCGCAATTTAGCAGTTCGCCATGCGCGCGGATGCTATTTAGCGTTTCTCGATTCGGACGATCTCTGGCTGCCGAATAAGCTGGCGATCCAAGTTGCCTTCATGGAGCAGCATCCGAGCGTGCGCATTTGCCAGACTGAAGAAACTTGGATTCGTGACGGCGTCAGGGTCAATCCAAAAGCTAAACATCGCAAACCATCGGGGGATATTTTCATTGCGAGCTTGGAACTTTGCCTGGTGAGTCCGTCGGCGGTGATGCTGACCCGTGAATTGTTTGAACGAGTCGGCGGCTTCGACGAGAGTTTGCCGGTGTGCGAAGACTACGACCTTTGGCTGCGTATCGCGCTCAATCATTCCGTTGCCTTGATCGATGACGCGCTGGTGACCAAGCGCGGCGGCCACGCCAATCAACTGTCTCGCTCGCTTTGGGGCATGGATCGTTACCGCGTGTTGGCGTTGCAAAAACTTTTGCGTTCGGGGCTTGACGGCAGCCGGCGAGAGGCGGCGATTGCCGCTCTGCGGCGCAAAGTTGAGGTTTTAGCATCGGGCGCGCGCAAACGTGGCAAAACGCGTGACGCCAGGCTTACGAAGATATCGTGGCGGAGTTTACGCAGGAGCAACATGTCGGAGAAGGAAATCCGCGACTACTCGACGACGAAAGGCTTTCACCCGCAGACGCTGGAGCGCTGGCTTAACTGGCAGCCTGATGATGCGGACGCACTGGCGCGGCTCGCTTGCACCCTCAAGGTCAGCGAGAATCACCTGCGCGATCTGATGGATTGGCTCGAAGAAATTTCGCTCCGCGATGGGCAGAGTATTCACGCGATCTTAACTAGTAAGGCGATCGATGACAGCGCAACCGATCCGCGCCTCGGCCGCGCTGACCGGCTCAAGCGGATCAAAGAGCAGATTCGCCGGCTCAGGTTTCCCAGGTTGGCTGAGACCGAAGATTCGATTCGCGCGAAAATTCAGGAGTTGAAGCTTCACCCCGAGATTCGAATGAGCGTGCCGCCGGGATTGGAAGGCGGCCAACTACGGGTCGAGTTTTCAGTGGCGAACCATGCCGAGCTTAAACAGCTCGCGAGCAAATTGACCGAGGCGACGGACAAGGCTAGCATGCCGGAAATATTCGATCTTTTGGCCGGCCATTCAAGTAAGTAAACCGATGAAACCTTTTCAACCCGAGGAAGTGGTCGTCGAGCAAGGTTCGGAAGCCAGCCCGATCTACCGCAACTTGCGCCACAATTTGCCGAATGTTCCGTTCAGGTTCGTCGATGAAGTTGCGCGGCGCAATGGCGATCCATCATCGACGATGGATCGCTTTGGGACGGCGAAAAGGAAACTTTATCTAGCCAAACACAAAGGCGAGTTCTTCAAGAAATGTCCGGGCAGCGACGGCCAGGTGTGCTGCAACTATTTCGTCATCAACTTCGCCAGCAACTGCCCGATGGATTGCAGTTACTGTTACTTGCAGGAGTATCTGGCGGACAATTCAGATCTCACCGTGTTCAGTAACGTCGGCGACCTCATCGATGAAGCGGATCATGTATTAAGAAAACATCGCAACATGTTTTTTCGCGTCGGCACCGGCGAAATCACCGACAGCTTGGCGCTGGAGCCGCTGACCGGCATGGTCGGCGCGCTGATGCCTTATTTCGTCGAACAGCCGAATGTTTTGCTCGAGCTTAAAACCAAGAGCGACTGCGTCGATAGCCTGCTCGATTTCGATCCTAAAGGACGGATCGTGGTCGCCTGGTCGATGAATCCGCAGCGGGTAATCGACTGGGACGAGGCCGACACCGCTTCATTCAACGAGCGGCTGAACGCGGCGCGGCGCTGCCAAGCCGCCGGCTATAGATTGGGCTTTCACTTTGACCCGATGATCGAATATCCCGGCTGGGAGAAGGACTATCAAGCGATGATCGAGGAATTGTTTGCGACCATCGATTGGCAGCGTTTGTCTTGGCTGAGTTTGGGCGTGCTGCGCACTACGCCGGGCTTGAAGCGCACGATGCGCGAGCGATTCCCCCGGACTCAGCTCTTGACCGGCGAGCAGGTGCTTTGCCCGGACGGCAAGCTGCGCTATTTCCAGCCGTTGCGCGTCGAGATGTATCGCAAGATGGTCGGCTGGATTCGCCGCGCCGCGCCGACCGTGAAGATTTATCTCTGCATGGAATCCAAAGAAGTGTGGCAACAGGTGTTCGGCTATGCTCCCGCATGTGAAAAAGAACTCGGCAATGAAATGGCGCCGAGCGCCGAGTCCGCTTGGCTATGACCGGCAAAGACAGCGCCATCGGCGTCTTCGACTCCGGCATCGGCGGCTTGACAGTCTTGCATCAAATCATCGAGACGCTGCCGAAGGAAAATACCGTCTACCTGGGCGACACGGCGCGCGCGCCGTACGGCACCAAGTCGGTGGAGACGGTGCTGCGCTACTCATTTGAAAATAGCCAGTTTCTCGTCGACAAGGGCGTCAAGATTGTCGTCGTCGCGTGCAACACGTCGACGGCCATCGCGCTGAGCCGCTTGCAGGAGCAGTTGACGATTCCGGTGGTCGGCGTGATCGAGCCCGGCGTCAGGCGAGCGGCCAAGAGCACCAAAAATAAGACGCGTCGGTGTCATCGGCACCGAAGCGACGATCCAAAGCGGCGCTTATACGCGCGCGCTCAAGGCGGCGGATTCGGCCATCGAAGTTTACAGCCGCGCTTGCCCGCTGTTGGTACCGCTGGTTGAAGAAGGTTGGACCGACAATGCGGTCGTCGAAATGACGGTCAAGGCGTATCTTGGCAGTTTCAAGCAAAGCGGCATCGATACGCTGATTCTCGGCTGCACGCACTATCCGCTGCTCAAGAAAGCGATTCGGAAATATTTGGGCAACACGGTTCGGCTTGGTCGACTCCGCTGAGGAAACCGCCAAAGAAGTGGAATTGGCGCTTAGAAAAGCCATCGCTGGCACGCAAAACCGGTAAAGGCGCTCACAGCTTTTTTGTCACCGACGCACCGGATCGTTTCATCAAAGTCGGTCGGCGCTTTCTTGGCGAAAAAGTTGAATCGGCGGTGCGCATCGAGCGTTGAGCAGGAGGGTTGCCGGAAACGGTCATGGCTTTAAGTTGCGGCCAAAATCGTGTATTTTGCTGATAGTTTACGGCCGTGAGTAGCGCCTCGCCTCGACCTAAGCAGGGAGAGAATTCATCGCATGCTAAGTTTTATCAAGAAGATCGTCGGCACCAAGAATGACCGTGAGATCAAGCGCATTCGCCCTTACGTCGACGAGATCAATAAATTCGAAGACGAGTTCAAAAGTCTGACCGACGACCAGCTGCGCGCCAAGACCGAGCAATTTAAACAGCGCATCGTCGAAGCGACCGCGCCTTTGCAAAAAGAACTCGCCGACCTGCTCGAAGAAGCGGCGACGGCGGACGGCGAGCGGCGCGAGGAGATCAAAACTGAGAGCGACGAGTTAGACAAGCAGATACGCGAGGTCGAGGCGGAGATTTTGCAAGAGCTGCTGCCCGAAGCGTTCGCGGCGGTGCGCGAAGCGTCGCGGCGCACCATCGGGCTCCGCCATTTCGACGTGCAGATGATCGGCGGCGCGGTGCTGCACGAAGGCAAGATCGCCGAGATGAAAACCGGCGAGGGCAAGACGCTGGTGGCGACTCTAGCGCTTTATCTCAACGCGCTCACCGGGCGCGGCGTGCACCTGATCACCGTCAACGACTATCTGGCGCGCCGCGACGTGCAATGGATGGGTCCGATCTTTCACAAGCTGGGTCTGCGCACGGCGTCGATCGTGCATGAGACCAGTTTTCTATTCGATCCGACCTATCTAACCAAGGATTACCGCTTTTTGAATCTCCGTCCGATCACGCGCCAGGAAGCTTATCTCGCCGATATTACCTACGGCACCAACAACGAGTTTGGCTTCGATTACCTGCGCGACAACATGAAATTCTCCCTGGAAGAATACGTCCAGCGCGAATTGAATTATGCCGTGGTCGACGAAGTCGACAATATCCTGATCGACGAAGCGCGCACGCCGCTGATTATCTCCGGGCCGGCGGAGGAATCCACCGACAAGTATTACAATATTGACCGGATTATTCCCAAGCTTCAGCGCGGCGCGGTGATTCAAGGCGATCCGTCACAGGAAGACCGCGCCGCCATCGATGCCAAGGGCGATTATACTGTGGACGAAAAGAGCCGCTCGGTAACACTCACCGAAGGCGGCGTGGCCAAAGTCGAGCGTTTGCTCGGTGTCCACAATCTCTACGATCCGCGTCAGATCGACACCTTGCACCATGTCCAGCAGGCGCTCAAAGCGCACGCGATTTTCAAGCGCGACGTCGACTACGTCGTCAAGGAAGGCGAGGTGATCATCGTCGATGAGTTCACCGGCCGCTTGATGGCCGGGCGGCGTTGGTCCGACGGCTTGCACCAAGCGGTGGAGGCGAAGGAACGCGTGCATATTCGCGAGGAAAACCAGACTCTGGCGACGATCACGATTCAAAACTATTTCCGCATGTATAAGAAGTTGGCGGGCATGACCGGCACCGCCGACACCGAGGCGCCGGAGTTTAAGAAAATCTACAAGCTCGATGTTACCGTGATCCCAACCCATCGTGAAATGGTGCGCGATGATAACGCCGATGTGGTCTACCGCACCGACAACGAAAAATATGAGGCGGTGGTGCAGGAGATCGAGGAGCGCAGCAAAAAGGGCCAGCCGATTCTGGTCGGCACGACCTCCGTGGCCAAGTCCGAGAAGCTCTCGCGCATGCTCAAGAAGCAGGGTGTGAAGCATAATGTTTTGAACGCGGTCAATCACGAAGCCGAAGCGAGCATCATCGCTCAGGCGGGCCGATTCAACGCCGTGACCATCGCGACGAACATGGCCGGCCGCGGCACGGATATTTTGCTCGGCGGCAATCCGGAATTCCTGGCCCGCTCGGATATGGAAAACGAGTGGATCAACCGGGCCTCGAAACTGCCGACTCAGGGTGCGGCGCGCTACGAAGATTCTCTGCGCGAGTTGCGCGAGAAGTACGACGAAGAAGTTCAACGCGCCGAAAAAAAGTTGCATAAAGAGGGCGAGGCTTTCGATCAGCAACGCGGCGAAGCGCTCAAACGGACCACGGAATTGCAAAAAGAGATTCGCGGCATCTCGCCATTTCGCGAAGCGCGCGAGCGTTACGAAGATCTATCGGCCACGGAGCTGATCGAAGCATTGCACAATATGCGGCCAATCCCTGAGGGCTACCTGCGCGCCAAAGAGGCGTTTGAAACGGCGGTGCTGGGAGCGCAAAACGGCAGCAGCGCGGCAGCGACCGCTGATTTTACCGAGGCGAAAGAAGATTTCAGCGCGACTTTGGATCTCTGGCAACAGCAGCGCGGCGAGCGCGAAGTTCTGATGGAAGCCCTCGACGAAAAGCGCCGTTCCTATGAACAACGATTGATTGACCTGGAGTTTACCAGTGCTCTCGATGTGCTGGCGACCGGCGAGCATGCTCCAATGGTGCGCGAATTCGCTGAAGCTCATCGGGCCTTCGAGGAAGCCGAGGTGCGTTGTGAAGCGGTGCGCGAGCCCTACGAGGAGGCGATTCAGCAGGCACAGCAGAACTACGAAACCAAACGCCAAGAGTATCTGCGCATGGTCGAGGATATTCGCGAGCAATTGGACAAGGCGCCGGACGAGTATCGCCAGCGCTTCGATGAAATTCTGGCGAATTACACCAGTGTGTGTGCTGAGGAGAAGCACAAAGTAGTTGGCGCCGGCGGGCTCCATATTCTTGGCACCGAACGGCATGAAAGCCGGCGCATCGATAACCAGCTGCGCGGCCGGGCCGGACGGCAGGGAGATCCCGGCTCATCGCGCTTCTATCTTTCCCTTGAAGACGATTTGATGCGCATCTTCGGTGCCGACCGTATCCAAGGCATCATGGGCCGGCTCGGTATGGAAGAGGGCGAGCCGATCGAGCACGGCCTGGTGACCCGGGCGATCGAGAATGCCCAAAAGAAGGTCGAAGGCCACAACTTTGATATCCGTAAACACTTGCTGGAATATGACGATGTGCTCAACAAGCAGCGCGAAGTGATTTACAGCAAGCGGCGCGAATTTCTCAAGGGCGAGGGTATGAAAGAAGCGGTTCTCGATATGGCCGCGGAGCTTGGCGAGGAAATCGTCGCGCGTTACGTGGACAAAGATCTTCATCCAAGCGACTGGGACTTAACGGGCTTAAACGAAGCATTCCACCATCGATTTAACCTGCGCCTGGAACTCAAGACCGACGAAGTTGAAGGGATGAGATCGGAAGGCTTGTCCGATCTCGCGCTTGAGCGGGTTGTTGCGGTTTACGAGGACAAGGAGCGCCGATTTGGCGCGCCGATGATGCGCCAACTCGAAAAGATTATCCTGCTGCAAACCATCGATACCCTGTGGAAGGACCATTTGCTCAACATGGACCATTTAAAAGAGGGCATCGGTTTGCGCGGTTACGGCCAGAAAAACCCTCTGCAAGAGTACCAGAAAGAGGGTTACGACATGTTCGAGGAGATGAACCAGCGGGTCCAAGAGGATGTCGTGCAAAAATTATTCACCGTTGAGCTGGCCCGCGAAACTGCCGCGCAAGAAATTCAAATTGAACAGCCGCAACCCCAGAGGGTCGTATTGAGCCATGGCAACGATCCCATCGCCGCGCGTCCGACTACGCCACAAAAGCGTGAAGGCGATAAGGTCGGCCGAAACGATTTGTGTCCATGCGGCAGCGGCAAAAAATATAAGCGCTGCCACGGGAAGTAGGGTTGAATTTTCGGGCAAAACATCGTCGTGAAATAAAAGGCCGGCTATTTTATCGGGAATTCGTCATGAGTAATGAATTCTCCGAGTGAATAGCCGGCCCTTATCTTTGTTGCGGTCGATGGCCGAGAACTTCGAATTGCAATTAAGTTATCTCGCCGCTACCCGAGCCGGTAGCGGCTCATGCTCGTCATCATGGGCTGAGATTGACGGCACGTTGTTACCGGCGCCCAATTTGATGATGCGGTCCTTGTAGCCCTGGATATCCTTGGTCGAGTTTCGCGTGTCGATCAGCAGTTTTGCCGCGTCGACAATCTTTCGAATGTCGTAAACGCTGTGATCGGTGAGCAGGATCACGCAATCGTGCTTGGCGATTTCCGCCGGTGCGGCCTCAATGGAATGGAGCACGGCGCCGCCGAGCCGCAGCGACGGCACGAGCGGATCGTTGTAGGAAAGAATTGCACCTTTTTCGCTCAACAGACGCATGACATCGAGAGCGGGCGACTCGCGGCAGTCGCTGACATTTTTCTTATAGGCGACGCCGAGAATCATGATTTTGGAGCCGCGAATGCTTTTCGATGCGCGGTTGAGCCCATCGGCGACCATCGTCGCGACGACCGACGGCATCATGCCGTTGATTTCTGCCGCCAGGCCAATGAAGCGCGCCTGAAAGTTGAGCGCTTTGAGCTTCCATGCCAAGTAATGCGGATCGATGGGAATGCAATGACCGCCGAGGCCGGGACCGGGATAGAAGGCGCTAAAGCCAAACGGCTTGGTCGCCGCGGCATCGATCACTTCGTAAACATCGACGCCGAGCAAATCGCACATGAGCGCGAGCTCGTTGACCATGCCGATGTTGACGCTGCGAAACGTGTTCTCCAACAGCTTGACCATCTCAGCGCACTTGGTGCTGCTGACCGGGATCACCCGTTCGATGAATTGCGAATAGAAGAGCCGCGCGGTTTCAGTACATTCTGCGGTGATGCCGCCGACAATTTTCGGCGTGTTGTGGGTATTAAAAGACGCGTTGCCCGGATCGATCCGTTCGGGGGAGAAGGCGACGTAGAAGTCCTCGCCGACCTTAAGCCCCGAAGTTTCGAGTTCGGGTACGATCAACTCGTCGGTGGTGCCGGGATAGGTCGTGCTTTCCAGAACGATCAATTGGCCCGGGTGTAAGTATTTTCGGATTTCTTCGGTGGCCGATAAAATAAATGAAATATCGGGATCGCGGCTTTTGCTAAGCGGCGTTGGCACGCAGATGCTCACGGTGTCCGACTTCGCTAATGCGCTAAAGTCGGCGGTCGGTGTGAATTTGCCGCTGTGAACCGCGTCGGCAACGGTTTTTTCCGGGACGTCCAGTATATAAGATTTTTCCTGCTTCAACGTGGCGATCTTATTCTGATCGAGATCGATGCCGATGACCTTAAAGCCGGCGGCCACGATCTCCATGGCCAGCGGCAAACCGACGTAGCCAAGTCCGATCACTGCAGCGGTGGCGGTGTGCGCTTCGAGTTTGTTTCTCAGTGGGTTCAATTTAGGAAACCTCCCGTCCTTTGATTTGTGTCCGTCCTGCTGTCCTCAACGTTTTGAATTCTTTAACATGAATCTCATATTTATCGATTAGCTCATACAAATTCACGCGGCTCACGCCCAATTCGCGTGCAGCGCGGCTAACGATTCCGCCGTTACGATAAAGCGCTTTCTGGACGAAGTCTTTCTCAATCGCTTTGCGGGCGAATTTCAAATTGACGTCGGTTGGAATCTGATCCAGCGCGAATCCTAGATCGCTCGGCTTGAGGACCTGGCGCGGGCTCAATACCACCGAGCGGCTGACTAAATTTTCCAACTCGCGCACGTTACCCCGCCATGGATGCATGAGTAGCGCGCCCTCGGCTTCCGGTGACATGGTCATCTGAGGTTTGCGGTGTTCTAAGCAAGCTTTTTTAAGAAAATACTGCGCCAGTGGAATGATGTCTTCTTTACGATCGCGCAGGGGCGGCATATCGAGCGGGACGACTTTGAGCCGGTAGTATAGATCTTCACGAAAAACATGATTCTCCATGTCTTTTTTTAAATCGCGGTTGGTAGCGGCGATGATCCGGACATCAACCTCGATCGGCTGCGTGCCGCCGACACGATCGATCTTTCGGTCTTGCAAGAAACGCAGCAGCTTAACTTGCAGTGGCGGCGCCAACTCCCCGATTTCATCCAAAAATAACGTCCCTGAATGAGCGAGCTCAAATTTACCCCGTTTCTGAGCGTGGGCGCCGGTGAAAGCGCCCTTCTCGTGACCGAAGAGCTCGCTTTCCAGTAAATTCTCCGGAATCGCACCGCAATTGACGACCACAAAGGGATTGTCCTTCCGTTGACTCTGACGGTGAATTGCGTGGGCGACGACTTCTTTGCCGGTGCCGCTTTCACCGCAGATCAGCACCGAAATATCGGACGCGGCGACGCGCTGAATGAACCGGAAGATATCTTTCATGATTTTTGACGATCCAACGATACCATGAAACGCGTCGCCCAAAGTCGGATCGCTCTGCTGTACCCGCTGCTGTAATTGATGGATATGAAACGCGCGTTTGATCATCACTTTGAGTTCTTCGAGACGAATCGGCTTGGCATAATAGTCGAGCGCGCCGATACGAACGGCACGCATGGCATTCACGTCCTCGTCGTTCCCAGTAATGACAATGGCGCGAGTGGCCGGCTCGAGGGACAGAATTTGTTCGAGCACCCGCAAGCCGCCGAGATCCGCCGGATTGAGAGGGTTAAGCGACAAGTCGAGAGTGACAACTGGCGGTTTCTGTCGTTCGAAGATGCTCATAGCCTCGCCTTCATCTGAAGTCGTGAAAACGTCGTAGTCCGGCTCCAGTGCCCAGCGCATCTGTTTGAGAATGTTTTCTTCGTCGTCAACTAACATGATCTTTGGTTTCACGATACTTTCCTTTCTCATCGGCCAGCTATAGCGTTGGCAAGTCGACCTCGACCTTGGTCCCCAGATTCACCTGGCTCTCAATGCGAATCTGGCCGCCGTGGACTTCAATGATCGAGCGGGTATGGCACAGCCCAATTCCCATGCCCTTTTCTTTGGTTGTTTGAAATGGACGAAACAGACTTTCTAAACGGTCGGCAGGAATGCCGCATCCAGTGTCGCGGATCGCCGCCGTCATTTTGCCGTTGTTTTCTTGTGATACCGAGACTTCCACATCGCCTCGTCCTTTGGGTAGGCTCTGGATCGCGTTGAGCAATAAGTTGGTGAATGCCTTTTGCAGCAGCTCTGGATCACCGGAGATGATTGGCGCTCTGTCTTCCGGCGGAAATGTCGTGCGCACGTTGAGGCCGTTGCGCTGGGTGATCTTAAGGTCTTCAAACGTGCTGGAAATCACTTTGAGTATGTTGACCGGCTGTTGCTTAAGGGAAAACTGGCCACGTTGAACTGAGAGGCTCGCGATGAGACTGATCATTTTGTCCGTCGTCTGATGAAATGTTTGAAAAGCGTCAGCGAGAAAATTTGGATTGTGGCTAAGGTGCTTGGCGTTTTCTAGCGTCATGCTCTGCAGCGTCGCGAGATTTTTTAGGTCATGAAGAATAAATGACGCGAATCGGTTAAATGACTCCCATTCCCTCGATAGCAGAAGTTCGTCTGACAGTTTGTGGGTCAAGATCAAATTGCCCAGGTGATTACTGATGCTGGCGAGCAGCGGTTCGTCTTCGGCCGATGAGTTTGCCTTGCTGACGTCTCGACCAATGCCCAACAGGGCCAAAATTTCGCTGTTTTTTTCAACCAGCACAATCCGCGCGATTCCTAATTCTCTTAAATACGCGAGATTATCGGTTGGGAAGTCGCTCTTGGTATTGGAGTTCTTCGTATCTGGAACCTGGTAAAGGATTTGTTTTCCCCCTGCCGCGTACTCGCGCGCTAGTTTTAGTGATAGCGCGCCTTCCACGCGGATCATTCCGCTGTCGTAACAGTGAGCGAGGCTAAAGGAGTCTGCAGTTGGCGAGCGCAGCCAAATCGCAACCTGTTGGACGAACATTGCTTCTGCGACAAATTCCGCTATACGCGGCAACACCTCGCGAATACTCAATGAACCACTCGACCGGTCGGAGAATTTCATCCATAAGTCACGATAGTCATACTTGTTGCGGAAAAAATGCCTCGTCAAAAAGCCGCGTAGAGCGCCACGACAACTGGGAGAGAGATAAAAAACGAGCAAAAAAGCTACGAAAGCGAAAGCCAGAACCGGCAATAACAGGCTTAAAGCCTGTGGTTCGGCTAATCGGAGGATGTCCAGGATGCTGCCTGAGACGACTAGGTAGAGCGTAGCCGCGATCGCGGAGAAAAGGCCAAATACCAATCGACGAGATACCCGGATACTGACTTCCCAAAATGGGTACCTGAAAAAACTATACGAAAGGAATGCTAGGCCGCCGAGAACTACAGCTGTTCCCGTATTGAGTGTTGGCTGAGACACGTAAGACGATAGAAAGATGTTGGCGGACAGATAGCTGAAGTAAACGGTAAACCCTAAGAACGCAATGAAGACAAACTTAAGTTTCTCCTTTTCCGATTCGCCGGCATTTTGCAGCGTCCGATCGTAGCATAGCAGTGCAAGTATGTTAGAGCCAAGGATGTTCAGGAAATAGTAGCGCCAACCTTTCTCAATAATTATTATCGGCTGCTCTAAAATCCCGGTCACCCATTCGACAACGCGACCTGCGGCAATCTCGCTGAGAACGAACAAGAGGAGTGGAATTTGTATGGCATAAAATGCAATCCAGAAAGGTTTTCGTCGGCCGGTTCGCTGGCGACTCATTAGATGGCTTAGCGGAACGATGGTAACAGGTGTGAGAACGATCGCCGTGATGATAAGCAATGCGCCGGAAAATGGGGTCTGAGATTTTTCGAAAAGATACGCGCCGATTTCCAACGCCAACAGTGGCATTAGACTGATCAGGATAAACACCACGTTTTTATGTCGCGCGACCTTGGTCGCAAGGTAGGCGACTAGGCCGCCTAGTAACACTAGGTTCACTATGTGAAGCGTACTAGAGTTGATGATCCAGTTCATTTATTTTTATCGGTGAAACCATATCCCTACGAGCAAGTTGTATGCCACCAAGATGAGCACGAGCCATAGCAACTAAAGCTGGCGATGGTATGTAAGGTTAAATTCTCCGTATACTGCCATACTGCCGCAGCCTTCTGCTTTCTGACCCCCTCTGTCCCCAGCATCATTTAGCATAATCGATCTCGGTCCGCCACGCGATCGCGAATGAGATCGCCCGTTAGAAGTCAGTAAAGGTCCTATATCTTTAAGGTTTTTTAGTGACTTGGATACGTTCACTATAGCTGTAAATCTGGAGCAGATGTCAATTGTGTTAAAATAGTTTACAGGATTAGTAATGAAATCGACGGCACCGTTGTCAAGTAAACGTATAATTCAATTGAAATTAATGACTTGCCGTTGTGTTCTAAAATTGTCTTAGTGTAAGCTTTGCTAACAAATTTTCTTGAATTGAATCAGCCGATATGGCAAAAATGCCAGATAGTTCAAGCAACGAATCGATCTTTTGAAGGGATACGCTCTATTGGCCAAACAGATAGACCATCCTCGGTCACCGTCCAACCTTGACCCGCCCTTGCCTGGGGTGCGCCGTGATGAGTGTGTAAATGAGCTGGCGAGCTTAGAAGGAATGGATTGGTTTGATGAATTCCCGTCGACCATGCCGTGCGTGATTTATGAGTGTCGCTCCGACCGAAAGGTCATGCGAGTTTCGTCAAATAGCTCTGAACTTCTTGGTATCTCTCCAATGCTATTGATCGGTAACCGCAGCCTGTTTGAAGACCGATTGCCAGAGGCGGATCGCCGGGCACTGATCTCCCATTTCGAGCAATTATCGCCGGGTAACGTTACGTCCCTAAATCACCGAATCACCGACGAGCGGGGGCTGCATGTCTGGGTGGCTCACAGCCTGCGAAAGGTTGCCTCAAGCACGGGCTTTTATGTGCGTGGTTGTTTGATTCCCATCTCGATCGAAATCTGGGGCAGAAATATTGACGCGGTGAGCGTTGGTGAGTTCGTCCATAAGCTTGGCAATCACTTTCAATTGATTAATCTTTTGCTCGGCTCTTTGAGGCGCGTCGGAAGGGAACTTCCTGAGATTAATCAGTTGCAGCAAGCAGTCGATCGAACGGTTGAATTCACTAGAAGTTTTGCATCCTATTCCCAGGGTCCTTCGTGCCGCTCCGAGATTCCATTGGATGAGCTTGTTGATGACGCAATCAAGTCGTGTATTGCCTCGTTCGCGGAGAAGAATGTTGCCGTTAATAATTTCCTCCAGCGGGCTGTGACCGGGGTTGTAATTAGAGGCGATCCGCATTTTCTCGATCTTGCATTTGGATCTATTCTTCAAAATGCCTTTGATGCCACAGGAACTGGAGATTCTGTTAACATCAGTGCGAATATTCGTAAAACTCAATCGGGCCTGCCTGCCTCGGTGGAAATTATCGTTCGGGATACAGGTTCAGGTATGGACCAGGAATCGCTAACTCAAGCCACGGTGCCTTTTTTCACTTCCCGGCGGGAAAGAGATGGACTTGGGCTTAGTTTAGCAGCTCGAATATTTGAGCTTGAGGGTGGCGCGCTTACAGTTTCGAGCGAAGAACTACGAGGAACTGTAGTAACGATTCTATTGCCTATCTATGCGCCCGCACAGGGAGATAACGGATAAGGTTCTGAACCCGGTACGCTTTGGTGATTTATGTACAATGTCCTAATAGTCGAAGACCATGATCGTCTCAGAGAACAGCTCGCGCAATTTTATGAACAAGAGGGTTATCGCGTGACTGCGGCTGGCTGCGGAGAGGATGGAATTGCAAAATTAGCCGAGGAAAAATTTGCCTTGGTCGTGTCCGATGTCAAAATGCCGGGGATGGACGGCTTTCAGCTGGCGCGTCATGTCAGAGAGAAATACTCTGATACTGATGTCATATTGATTACTGCGTTCGGCAATATCAAGCAGGCCGTGGAGGCTATGAAGCTTGGTGCGAGCGATTATATTACCAAACCGTTTCAGCCGGAAGCGATTCGACTGGTGAGTGAAAAGCTTATCGAAAAAAGGCGCTTGTTGGATGAAGTAAGGGAGCTTCGCCAGAAGGTTCAGGTCGAGCATAATCTCGAGAATATTCTTAGCAAAAGCCCCAAAATGCTCAAGGTTTTTGACCTGATTCGATCTCTCGCTGAGACCGATTCGGGAGTTATGATCACCGGTGAGACTGGCACGGGTAAAGAACTGGTCGCGCGCGCGGTCCATAATTTGAGCCGCCGCAAAACGAAACATTTTGTCGCCATCAATTGCGGCGCTTTTCCCGACACCCTTCTTGAGAGTGAATTGTTTGGTTACGAAAAAGGCGCGTTTACCGGTGCGGTGCAAAGCCGTGCGGGGAAAATCGAGATGGCTGATGGTGGGACGCTTTTCCTCGACGAAATTGAGACGATCTCGCCGCCTATGCAAGTAAAGCTATTGCGCGTACTCCAAGAGCGCGAAGTTGAACGCTTGGGAGGCAATCGCAAGGTCAAGGTGGACATGCGGGTGGTGGCGGCGACTAATGTCGACTTAACAATCTGCTTGGCGCGGGGCACTTTGCGCGAAGATTTCTATTATCGAATTAACATCATTCCCGTCCAGCTCCCCCCTTTGCGCGATCGTCTTGAAGACTTGCCGGTCTTGATAAACCATATTCTCAACAAGCATCCAGTGGCTCAGGAGAAAAAGATCAAACAAGTGAAGCCGCAAGTTCTAGACCAGATGTTGGCCTACCACTGGCCCGGTAACATCCGTGAACTTGAGAATATTCTTGAGCGCGCTATAGTCAAAAGCTCCGGAGAATCGATAGAAGATGTAGATCTGCCGGCGCCGCCCCAGCGAGTGGTCGATCGTTATTACGCAATGAACGGTGAAGCGGGTATTAATCTCAAAGAGTGGCTGGATCGAAGTGAGAAGGAATACTTGAGGAGTCTCCTGATTAAGCACAAAGGTGGTATTTCATTGACCGCCGGTGAGGCTGAGGTAGACAACAAAACGCTCTACAGAAAGATGAGGAGGCATGGGCTGCACAAGGAATCGTTCAAAGATCTGGGGTGAGTTTGTTCTGGCAGCCACCGTCAGCCTTTTTACATTTGTGCCAAGCGACGTGTTGGCTGCGTTCGCGAGCCAATTTTCCTTGTCCGTAGGTGAGATGTACAGTGACAACATTTTCTTCGAAAAGAAAAAAGAGCATGACTTTGTCACGATCATAACTCCAACGCTAACACTGTTATATGCGCCGACGGGTCAGGGGACCCCGACGCTTAAACTAGACATTAGTCCGAGCGGGCTTATTTACGCCCGGAATAGCGATCTCAATGATTTTGGATTTACCACGAACAGCAATGCCGGATCGAATCTTGATTACGTCTATCAATACTCACCGCGGCTCACGTTTAGCGTGTCGAATTCGTTCGAGCCTCAGGGGCGGACGAGAACCGCGGAATTGCCGGCTGGATTTCAGACTCCGCTAACTCCAACCTCGGGGATCCCAAGTAGCGTGCAGACCTCACAGACGAGAGGGAATAATTTAAGCGATTTTACTAACGGCGCGGAGTTGAGAAATAATTTTGCATTCCAGGGGAATTTTCAGATTCGGCCCGAAATGAGCATTTACGGTGGCTATTCTAATCGCTACACGAAATTCGTCACGCAGGGTGGAAACGAATGGTCGCAATCATTTTCATTACGCGGAGTTTACAACTGGCAAAAAGATCATAATCTGCACGCCGGATACACGGCTACGATTACAAAATCTCGTAATAGCGATGACGGATGGATTCACGATTTCGACTTTGGCGATGATTACTTTACCGGCCAGGATTATACGATACAGATAACTCCAACATTGAGCTTGTCCGCGAGTACTGGCCTTTCGCTCAACACAAGCTCGAGTGGTCCTCGCGTCGCCAATAATTCCACAATTACGGTGACTAAGCTATGGGAAACCGCGTCCTTTTCTGCAGGACTGCGTAAAGGGCTCGTCCCGAGTGATGGTATTTCGGGTGTGTCCGATAGCATCGAGCTTGTTCTCAAACTTCGGTATTCAACTGTCGGAGCGCGCAAGTGCTAACGCCTACACTAATTTCTCGTATAACGATACCGAAGACGTCAATTTCAAGACCTTCGAATCGATTATCAGTTTGCAGTATCAATTAGCAACGTGGCTTTCTTCCAGCCTGAGTTATACATATCGCTGGATTAACAGCGGCGCTGGGGCAGCTAACACCGAACTTCTATCGCGAGGTACCGTGACTAGTAACTCGGTTTTTTTGAATTTTACTACACGATTCGATCTCTGGCCCAATACCGGACTTGCTAGAAGTCAGCCGTTCTCCAGCATGTCGCCAGTTCTAAGAACTCCGTTTCCTAGCGCTCCCGTGCCTTCCACTTCCCCGGCTCCGTCCACCAGCACAAGTATTAAGTGATTTCCATCTAACCGGGTCGCGACCTGGGTTCGACGTTTGCTTTGTGTCGAAATCTCAAGGCAAAACTGCCCTTTGTAGAGTTTGAAAAGAGCTGTTAGGGCATTTTACACATTCTTATATGTGTCTATAATTCCGATAATTTTTGTGGCTGCGGGGGTGAATAATCGCCTATAATGTAATTTATACTTACACTTTATCCTGGTACGGATGTTGCTGCGGTCTAAGCGTCCATAGGGTTATACAGATTTCGGCAAATTTTACGCTGTCGAGTATTTTTCTAGGCGCGAGTGTGGAGTGGCACTTATTGAAACGGAGAGATCAAGGAGTATGCGTACGGTTTTAAGATTATTGTTTACTATGACGGTCATAGCGCTGGTCGGGTGTGGAACTAAAGAGTTGCGCATTCAAGAGTATCGCGTTTCACCGGACGCGCCAGACCCGGCAAAGCCTCCTGAGGAGTTTTATACGATCGGTTATGGGGATTCGATAACCGTTCAGGTTTGGAAGGAGCCAACCTTGTCCGGCGGGGCAGCGGTTCGGCCGGATGGCTTTGTTACCTTGCCGCTAATTAACGAAGTCCAAGTCGTTGGACTAACCACCGCGCAACTTCGCAAACTCTTGGAGCAAAAATACAAGGAGTTCACTGTCGATCCGTATGTTTCGGTTGCCATAGGGGGCATCGCTTCGGCTGAGGTTTTTTTGATCAGTCCTGGTACGGGCCGGAACAGCGTGATGCCTCTTAAGGGCAATGAATCCATCCTGCAATTGATCACGCGAATGGGCGGGCTAGGGATATTCGCTGACCGGAGTAATATTCGAATCGTGCGGCGGGAGGGCACAAAGATTACTGAGTTCATTGTCGACTATGACGCGATACTAAAAGGTGACTTGAAGCAGGATCTTTTGCTTCGACCGGGCGATCGAGTCATCATTCCGTAGTTAATTGTAATTTTCCCGCGATCTTAGAATGGTTTGGAGGCTGCTGTGAACCCGACAGGTGATCTAGATTTTTCGAAAATCTTTTCTGGCTTTTATCGTCATAAAGGTCTCGTATTTGCCATCAGTCTGGTGGTGTTTTTGCTGGCCGCTTACATCGCAGCGACGCTTCCCAGTACCTTTAGGTCGAGTTCGCTAATCTTAATCACCCCGCAGAGGATTCCTGGAGGTATCGTCATGTCGACGATTACTTCGAGTGTGTCGGATCGAATTAATTCAATTAGCCAGGAAATCCTTAGCCGTACTCGCTTAGAAAGTATCATTAAGGAATTCGGTCTCTTCCCCGGTGGCGGCGGAGTAACGATGGAAGATCGAGTCGGCATGTTACGAGGCAACATTCGGCTTGACATCCGGCGCAATGACGCTTTTCAGGTGTCTTTTGACTCGGGAAACCCCGAAACCGCGATGAAGGTGGCCAATCGATTGGCTTCGTTATTTATCGAGCAGAATCTTCAAGTGCGGGAGCAGCAGGCCATCGGTACGACGAATTTCATTAACTCGGAAGCCGAGCGCTTGCGCAAAGAGTTGGAAGAGCAAGAGGCGCTGGTGACCCACTATAAGATAAACAATCGCTATGAGTTGCCGGATCAGCTCGACGCGAATTTGCGTATGGTTGAACAGTTCCGAGATGAGCTCAAGGGCAACACGGCCACTGCGGCCTCGATGCAGGAACGATTGGGTAGCCTGCAGAAGCAATTGGTTGAGGCCAATGCGCCGGTGTCAATAAGCTCCAAATCGGGTGAGAGCGAAGTAAAACTTAATCTGCCGGCAAATCAGAAGATCCAGTTTCGCGAAAAGGAGTTGGAGTCTTTGCTGGTCCGCTACAGTGAGAAGCATCCGGACGTACTGCGGCTAAGGACGGAGATACGGATACTCGGGAAAGAATTAGAAGCAGAAAAAGAAAAAGCCAAGAACGTTGGTCCATCGTCGCCCAAAACCGCTGATAATCCGCTCAAGCAGATTATTGAGGAACAGATTGATAGTTTGAAGTCCTCGATTAATGCCATCCAAGCTTCCAATGGGGAGTTGCGAAATTCCATCGCGCTCCATCAAAAGCGTCTTGAAAATATCCCAATGCGTGGAATCGAACTAACCAAAGTTACTCGAACTTACGATATTACGCTGCGAAAATACCAAGATCTCTTGGCGAAAGGGTTGGAGTCTCAACTTTCGGAGAACCTGGAAAAGAAGCAGAAAGGCGAACAGTTTCAAGTCATCGACCCTGCCAATCTGCCGTTGTCTCCGTTTAAGCCCAATCGCCCGTTCATTCTTTTTGGTGGATTGGCCGCTGGAATTCTTGGCGGGCTCGCGGCAGCGTTTCTTTGGGATCTGTTGGATCGCTCTTTTAAGAATAGCGATGATCTGGCCGGTTTTATCGATCTGCCAATTCTTGCGACGATTCCCGCGATCATTACCAGGGGAGCCGTGCTCGAGCGGCGCCGCGCGCAGGGATTGTTGGGGATCTCTACGCTGGGCGCACTGCTACTTGGATTGATCTTGGTTCGACTGTTCGCCGCGCGGTTTTTCTAGGAAACTATGCTGCCTGTCTACAGTTCATATTTCGGCCTCAGGGAAGCACCGTTTAATATTACCCCTGATCCGAGTTTTTTATTCCAGAGCGCGAGTCATCGCGAAGGGCTGGCTCAGTTGATGTACGGGATTCGTGCTCGGCGCGGATTCATCGTGCTCACTGGCGAAGTGGGCACTGGCAAGACCACGCTCATACAAGCCTTGCTGCAACAGTTAGGCACGAGTACCCATACGGCACTGATTTTTAGCGCCATACTGAGTCCCATCGATTTGTTGCGTTATGTGTGTGAGGAATTCAAGCTCATCGAGCCCATGCAGGGACTGAGAGACACCCACGATTATGTCTATCTGTTGAATGAATTCTTGCTACAAAAATACCGTGACGGCGAGAACGCTGCTCTCATCATCGACGAGGCACAAAATCTGTCTTCTGAGGTTTTGGAAAGCGTAAGACTGCTTTCAAATTTTGAGACGACCAAGGATAAACTTCTGCAAATTTTGCTCGTCGGCCAACCGGAATTGAACGAACGTCTGAATACACCACAGTTGCGTCAGCTAAAGCAGAGGGTCGCGCTGCGTCATCACCTCCGTTCGTTGTCACTTAGCGAGTGTCAGGAGTATATCGCGAACCGTTTGAATCTTGCCGGCGGGGTTCCGAGTATTTTTCTGACTAAGGCGATCGAATCGATTTATCAATTTTCGGGGGGGATTCCGCGACTGATCAACGTGATTTGTGATAACGCCATGATCTCTGCGTACGCTCTTGAGAAAAAGGAGATTGAACCGCGTTTCATCCACGAAGTTGCAGAAGATCTCTGTTTGGTAACCCCACCCGTGCGAGCGGTAGTCGCTCGGCGTGACGTGCCTTTGCAACTTGAACCGCGCGCCACGGCGCGACCGGAAGTAACTCGGCAACAGCCGGTACAGCTGGTTAAGGGACATCGAATCGGTGCGATTACAGATCGCTCCGACGGGCCATCCATTTACACTTCGGTGCCGGAGGGATTCTTAATTTCGCTACGTGAAGCGCTAATCGATGCCATGGGGCCGATGGGTCCGGTGGTTTTATCCGAGCAAGTCAAACTTCACGGCGCGACCCTGGATCGATTCCCCCGCGAAAAAATCAGCGGATTGATCGATTCGGTCAGCCGGGAAATATTCGACGATGCCATGAGAGAACGTTTTCGCAAGCTCATTTCCGACGGTGTGAGGACGATTGCGAAGGGCTAGTCGGGGCTTTCACAACTGCAATCGGTATTCGTGAGTGCGGACTCGGGAATTATTCGAATTGAACAGCGGATATTAGTATCCGAACGGTTTTTTAATCGGCCTGCCAGTGGGCCAGTGTGTCAATTGATAGAGTAGGAGCGTTGTGCATGAGCAGAGTTTTTGAAGCGTTAACCAAAGCAAGCCACGAGCGAGAGCGCCAGGTAGATAGCGCGACGAAAGAAAAGGGTCACGCTGTCGAGGCCACGCCTGTCGTGGAGAAAAGTGCGCCGCGTATCGAATGGCCGGCGGAACTCAATGGAAAACACCGAGACGCTACGCTGAGTGTGCCAAGCGTGCCAACGGTTTTGAGTGTCCCCAAGACGTGGCGCGAACGATTAGAGGAATTGTTCTTTGGCTGGGATTTGCGACGTTATGAGACACATCCCATCGTCGTTTTGGAAGAGGAGTCGGCGATTTCCGAGCAATACAAAATCCTCCGCGAGCAGCTCAAACGACTGCGAACCGAAGCCGGGATTCGAACCATTGCGATTACCAGTCCGGTCAAGCGCGATGGAAAAACCACCGTGTCTGTGAACCTCGCGGCCGCTATCGCTCTAGAATACGAAGAGAAGGTGATCTTGATCGATGCGGATTTACGCGCTCCGAGTGTACACCGTTTCTTTAGCGGCGATGGCGCCCTTGGCCTTACCGATTTCCTCGGTTCAAACGCTCCGGGAAGTGTGAAGGGCTTGGTACGGGACACTCACCTTAACGGCCTGCGATATATTCCCGCGGGAAAGCCTACGAGATTCGCCTCCGAGCTTTTGGCGAAGGATAAGATGCGCCGTCTGATTGAGGAAGTTCATGCCGAGTTTCCTGGCCATATGGTGATCATCGATTCGCCACCAGTGCTTGCCACGCCTGATCCGTTGGTGCTGAGCCGTCAAGTGGATGGTGTGATTATGGTCATTCGCGCCGGAAAAACCCCCAAAGACTACCTCGCTAAAGCATTGAGCTCGTTTGGTCCCAACAAGATATTGGGGGTTGTGCTTAATGGCGCTGACTTAGGTATAGGTTCGAAGTATTACTATTATTATTCCTCCAACGGCCACGGATAAATGTGAGGCTTTTAAATCGATACTATACAGCCTACGACTTGCTGTTGGTGGTTGGGGATTTGGTCTTGGTGGTCGCTGCGAGTTCGGCCGTTCGGTCGTTGCTCACCTCTGGCGATTTGCCGACCGACGATCTTTGGCTGACACCGGCTGCGCATGGTTTTGCCATGGCATTGATTGTCGCGACGGCATTTTATTATTCCGATCTCTATACCCTCGATCCGAGCTTGTCTGTGCGTGAGTTGTTACATCGATTTGTTGCCGGTTTGGGCGCTGCCTGCATCGTGATTGGAATCGTCAGTTATCCGATTCCGAATTTTGGCAAGTCGATTTATCTGAGCGAGATGATTGCCCTGGGGCTGTCTCTTTGCTTTTGGCGGATTGCGTTCGTGCATGTCGTCAGGAAGGCGGGAATTCGTGCCAAGGTCTTGATCGTCGGTACGCGAATGATCGGCAAGATGGTCGCTGAAGAGCTCTATTTGAAAAAGAAGCTTGGCATGGATGTAGTCGGTTTCGTCGGCGAACAAGCTGGTCGGATCACCCTAACCTATGGCAATCCCAAGAAGGTCGAACTTCCGCTCTTTGCTCCCCAATCATTGAGCGGTTTGATTGCGAGTAATCGTGTTGATCGGGTGCTGTTAGCGGGAGCAGATCACTGCCCCCAGTCGTACTTCCAAGAACTTGTCAAAATTAAGGCCCTCGGAGTTGCGATCGAAGATTGTCATTCGTTTTATGAACGGTTGGCGAGCAAGATCGCCGTGGTTGACTTGCCGCCAGAGTGGATTGCTTTGTCGGAAGGATTCCGGCGTGATCGCTTCATTCTGGCGACCAAGCGAGTTATCGATGTGGTGGTTTCGTTTTTAGGTTTGATCCTGAGCGCGCCGTTGGTCCTGCTGACGGCCATCGCCATCAAGCTGGAAAGTTCGGGGCCGGTTTTCTATCGTCAGGAACGTATTGGGCAAAATGATCGGCGATTTATTTTATTTAAGTTCCGATCGATGACGCACAACGCTGAGGCCGAACAAGGTCCGGTCTGGGCTGCGGAAAACGATCCGAGGGTAACTCGAGTTGGCAGTTTTATTCGAAAAGTAAGAATCGATGAAATCCCGCAAATGATCAACGTGCTCAAGGGTGAAATGAGTTTTGTCGGGCCGCGCCCGGAGCGATCGTTTTTTGTCGAACAGTTAAATCAGAATATTCCATACTATGATCTACGCCATTCGGTTAAGCCGGGGATTACCGGCTGGGCGCAGATTTGCTACCGCTACGGTGATAGTGAAAAAGATGCTGTCGAGAAGTTGCAATACGATCTTTATTACATCAAGCACTTATCGCCAATATTCGATCTGCAGATCATCTTCGAGAGCTTTAAAGTCATTCTGCTCGGAGCAGGCGCGCGTTAGAGGCTTTCATGGTGAATGCGCTGACCGTCGATGTTGAGGACTACTTTCATGTACAGGCGTTTGCCGATGTTATCAGTCCAAGCGAATGGGGTCGTTATCCGTTGAGAGTTGAAACTAACACCTATCGACTGCTCGAGATGTTTAGCAGTCGTGCCATACGCGCGACCTTCTTTATTCTCGGCTGGGTTGCCGAACATTCGCCCAAGCTGGTCAGCGATATTTTCAAAGCAGGCCACGAAATTGGCTGTCATGGCTATAGTCACCGGATGATTGGCCGCAGTGAACAACACGAATTCCGTGAAGACATAAGGCGCGCAAAATCCGTCACCGAGGATATTATTGGTAATCCGATAAGATGCTACCGTGCCCCGAGTTATTCGATTACGTCTCAGACGCTGTGGGCATTGGATGAGCTGCAAAAAGCCGGTTTTGAATCCGACTCCAGTATTTTCCCGGTAGTTCACGATCACTATGGTATTCCGAATGCGCCACGTTTCCCCCATTACAGATCGCTCGGTGAAAGCCGGCGAATCGTCGAATTTCCACCATCGACGTTACGGGTTTTTGGCAGTAATCTCCCTGTCGCGGGCGGCGGATACTTCAGGTTATTGCCTTATAGCGTTACGGCCTGGGCGATTCGTCACATCAACGAAATAGAATCGCAGCCAGTGATGTTCTATCTCCACCCTTGGGAGATCGACCCTGATCAGCCACGAATCGCGGCGGCGTGGCGTTCACGGTTCCGTCATTATCAAAACCTGCATTCGACAGAGGCAAAATTGAATCAGCTCCTAGATGGCTTTACCTGGGCTTCGATGTCGGACGTATTGGCACGGTCGCTGGGGAGTGCAATTTCGCATGCCGAGGTGAGTCATGGCCTATAAAATCGTCTCCGTTGTCGGCGCCCGGCCGAACTTTATGAAGGTTGCGGCGATTTGCGAAGCGATCAAAGAGCATAATCGTCAGTCTAACGGCGACGCGATCGAGCATATATTGGTTCACACCGGCCAGCATTATGACGCGAATATGTCGGATTTCTTTTTTAACGATTTGGAACTGCCGAAACCTAATTTATTTTTAGGGGTGGGATCAGGTTCACATTCTGCGCAAACGGCCAAGGTGATGGAAGGATTCGAAAACGTATTGCTCAGCGAGAATCCGAATGTCGTCATAGTTGTGGGAGACGTCAACTCGACTGTTGGCTGCGCGCTTGTGACGAAGAAAACCCGCTGTGTGAATGGCAAGGATAGAACAGAATTTATCCCTAGATTGGCCCATGTGGAAGCAGGGTTACGAAGTTTCGATAGAACCATGCCCGAGGAGGTCAACCGAATCGTTACTGACTCGATCTCCGATTTCCTTTTTACCACGGAAGAAAGCGCCAACATCAACCTTGAACATGAAGGAGTTCCCAAGAGTAAGGTTCATTTCGTCGGCAACGTCATGATCGATACGTTGCTGCGGCACCATTCCAAGGCAAAGGAGTCGACGATTTTAAATGATCTTCAGCTCTTTGAGGGAGCGGAGGTCCGACCCTATGCGATCCTGACTTTGCACCGACCCGCCAACGTCGATGATTCGCAAAAATTTGCCGGCATGCTGGAGTCCTTTCTCGAAGTATCGCAGCAGATGCCGATTATCTTCCCGGCTCATCCGCGAACCTTGAAACAAATTCAAGAGGCCGACTTGGGTGATTATTTTGTCGACCATTTTCTCGAAGGGCCCGAGCCTTGGGATTCCCGCGTGCGAATCCGGCTGGTGCCGCCGCTCGGTTACCTTGATTTTCTTCAATTGATGTCTCACGCGAGAGTGGTGTTGACCGATTCGGGCGGCATACAAGAAGAAACCACGATTTTGGGCGTTCCCTGCATCACCCTAAGAGAAAATACCGAGAGGCCGGTGACATTGGAACATGGCACTAATGTACTCGTTGGCTCCGATCCAGAGAGAATCGTCAAAGAGTTTTCTCGCGTGTTGCGCGATACGACCAAGCCGCCTGCGCCGCCACACTTTTGGGATGGCAACGCTGCGAAAAGAATCGTCGATATTTTACTTCAGGAGCATAGTCCTACGCATAAGATGGAGACAACGCCTTGGGTTGACGCAGCGATCACAGAAAGTTTAAGACTTCCAAGCTGAAATTCAATCATTATGATGGAATGTGCAATTCTACGAGATCGCGATCCTCGCTGGGACGAGTTTGTAACGGCTCATCCCTCGGGGACATTCTTTCACCTGTCCGCGTGGCGGGAGATTCTCAAGAACAGTTTCGAGTATGAGCCAATATATCTTATTGCGGAAGACTCCCAGCGGCTTTGCGGTGTGTTGCCTTTGGTTCTAGTTAAGAGCTGGTTATTCGGCCGTAGCTTGGTAGCGATGCCAGTCGGTGTCTATGGCGGCATACTAGCTAGCAGCGATCAGGCCGGCCGCAAGCTTTTGGATGAAGCGATGCGTCTGGCGAAACAACACCGGGTACGTTACTTGGAGCTTCGCGGCAACCCGTTCGGCGAGTTTGAGATTGAAGCAAGTTTTAACGGCACCGCATCCAGCTGGTCGCGCAAGAATACCTATGTCACCTTTGTCGGCGAAATCGAGCCGACCGATGAAGCCAATCTTGCCCGCATCCCGCGTAAGCAGCGCCGTATGGTTCGCCAAGGGGAAAAGTTTGGGTTGAAAGCAATTTTTGATAACCATCGGTTGCCTGAATTCTACGAGGTCTATGCCGAAAGCGTGCGGAACTTGGGAACACCGGTTTACGGTTATTCCTATTTTAAAAATCTCGTTGAAACATTCGGCGCCAAATGCAAGGTTCTCGTGGTCGAACATCAAGGCAAAGTGATCGCCGGCGTGCTATCGTTTTTTTATCGTGATCAGGTGCTGCCTTACTATGGCGGCGCGTTAAAAGAATCGCTTCCAGTAGCTCCCAATGACTTCATGTACTGGGAACTCATGCGCTATGCGGCGGCCAACGGTTACAAGGTTTTCGATTTCGGTCGGAGCAAGGAAGGCACGGGGTCTTTTAACTTCAAGCGCCATTGGGGATTCGAGCCCAAACCTTTGCCCTATTGGTGTTATTCGCCGGACGGACAGAGTATTCCGGATACCAGCCCGTTGAACCCTAAGCTCCAATGGGCGATTCGGGTTTGGCGCGAGCTGCCGCTGCCAATCACCAAGACTTTAGGGCCGCATATCGTTAGGCATATTCCTTAGATCAATCCTGTTAGTCTTAATGCCGAATCGTTATAAGCGTGATTCGAGATGAAAATTCTTTTTCTTGCACACCGAACACCCTATCCTCCTAATAAGGGAGATAAGATCAGGGCGTTTCATTTTCTGTCCCATCTCGCTAAGTCGCACGAGGTGACTCTCGTGTATTGGGTCGATGATATTCGGGACTTGAATCATACCCAGTTCTTGAGATCGATTTGCCGAGGCGAGGTTTTACCGGTTCGATTGAACCGATTGGCTGCCATGGTGCGTGCAGTTTTTGCGTTGCTTGCTGGACGAAGTTTTACCGAAGGCTTCTACGGTGGCAGCCCATTTCAACGAGCAGTCAACACGGCTCTTCGTTCCGGCCCGTTTGATGCGGTCTTGGCTTTTTCCTCGGCAGTGGCAGCCTATGCGGAGAATATTCCATCGAAGAGCAAAGTCGTCGATTTCGTTGATGTCGACTCGGACAAGTGGGGTCAACTTGCCGAAGCGTCACCGTTTCCTATCTCTTGGCTGTACCGCCACGAACAACGCTGCTTGTCGCGATTTGAGGTGGCGGTATCAAGCTGGGCTTCCCAGAGTTTGTTCGTGTCGTTGCCAGAGGCGGAACTATTTCGGAAAAATGGTGGTAAAGGCTTGATCGATTACCTTCCCAACGGCACAGATTTAGATCTGCGTCGCTTACCTTTGGTGCAGGTTCCATTCCATGGGACAGAGTTAAGTCGTAAAGTTCCAGCGATCGGTCCTAAGCTTATTTTTGTCGGCACTATGGATTATTTCCCGAATGTTGACGCGGTTGAATACTTTGCGAGTGAAATATTTCCGTTGATTCGCCGGGAATTTCCCAAGGCGGAATTTGAAATCGTCGGCCGACATCCCACTAAGGCGGTACGTCGCTTAAGTCGTCTTGACGGCGTGCGCGTGATTGGCGAGGTTCCCGAAGTACGTTCGTTGCTGATTCAAGCTGACGTCAGTGTGGCGCCGATGCGCATCGCTCGCGGCGTTCAAAACAAGGTTCTTGAAGCTATGGCCCTTGGCATTCCGGTCGTGGCGACACCACTCGCGATTGAAGGTATCGAAGTGAGCAACGAACAAGAGGCGCTCATCGGTACGCGCCCTGATGAGTTCGCGGGTCAAGTTGTGCGCCTTCTTCGAGATGTGGAATTGCGGCGAAGCCTGACAAAACGGGCGTGGAACAAGATGAATCAGTTTTACAACTGGGGAGTCTCCGGCGCCAAACTAGAAGAACTACTTGGGCCTTATCAAGCGAAAAGTTTGTCGGAGGGTGCCACTCATAACGTTTCAGTCGGTCAAGTGTAGTGCGCAAACCTTTGGAGGCGCGATGAAATCGCTTTGCATCAATTTTCGTTGGTCAATTTTGTAGTGAAATTTCCTGTGATTGATACTTCCACAGAAAAGGCTTTCACAAGCCCGCCTAATCCCAGTGAATATGGAATTTTCCCATGGAGCTGGCAGACTTGGCGTGAACCCTATGTAGGCGACGGTGTATGGCTATTCGTCGACGGCTTCGCAGCGCTGGCGGACTTGAAAAATAGCGCCGACGATACCCTCAGTAATAATCATGGCGCCGCGATTGTGGGACTTTATAGAAAGCAGGGCGGCGATTTCGTTAAATCGTTGCGCGGTTCGTTCGCGGTTATCTTATGGGATGAGCGGCAGAACAAGCTTGTTCTCGGCACCGATCACTTCGGCACCAGGCCGATTTATTATTGGCATGCCAATGGGCGGATCGCCTTTGCGCCGAGAATTAGCGTCATCGCTACAGCTCGGGAAACCGCCCCAATCGTAGCCCCTAATAGTTTATATTTTTACCTCAATCATTCGTTTATTCCAGCGCCGCACACGATTTACCAGAATATCCACCGGCTCGAGCCGGGACATGTTCTTGAATGGGCGGACGGCCGCCCATTCATTCGTAGATACTGGGATATGACTTACCCGGAAGATGAACGCTTGAGTGAAGCGGACGCCGCTGAACTAGTGCGCTCATCTTTGCAAGACTCGGTGCGTTTCTCACTCGAGGGCAGGCAGAATGCTGTCGGCGCGTTTTTGAGCGGTGGGACTGACAGCAGCACCGTGGTCGGACTCATGGCGCGGTTGAGTTCTCAACCGGTGAATACATTTTCCGTCGGATTTGACGAAGAAGCCTATAACGAAATCAGCTACGCCCGCATTGCGGCGAAGCATTTCAAGAGTAAAGCGCGTGAGTATTTTGTGAAGCCGGACGAAGCCCTTGACGCCATTCCCACCTTGGCTGCCGCTTATGACGAGCCATTCGGCAACAGTTCCGCGATTCCAACTTATTTCTGTCTGAAGATGGCTCGGGATGCTGGCGTTAAGGTGATGTTTTCCGGCGACGGCGGCGATGAAATCTTTGGCGGCAACGAGAGATACATTACCGAAAAGATATTTTCTATTTATCAACAGGTGCCCCAGCCGCTCCGGAGTGTTCTAAATCACAGCGCCGCGATGCTCCCGGCTTTCTATCCTTGGCGCAAAGTTCAAAACTACATTCGTAAAGCGAACCAGCCCGCTGTCGATCGCTTCTTCGCCTATCAGCTTTACTACCGGGATCATGCCGCTGAGTTCTTGTCCGATGATTTTCGGAATTCAACGGACGCAGACTTTCCCATCGACGTCGCTCGCGAGCATTACCGTAGAGCCGGAGACGTGAGCCCGCTCAATCGTCTACTCTACATCGACTTGAAGTTGGCGGTTGCTGACAATGATTTGTTCAAAGTGAATCGAATGGCGGAAGTTCTCGGGGTTCAGGTGCGTTATCCGTTTCTCGACCCTCATGTCGGAGTAACTTCGGGGAAAATCCCCGCAAGCATGAAAGTCAAAGGCTGGTCGAAACGGTATATTTTCAAGAAAGCGTTTGAGAATTTCTTGCCTGACGAGATTCTTCACAAGAAGAAACATGGATTCGGATTGCCAACAGGAGATTGGCTTCGAAACCATCCCGGATTTCGCGATTTAGCGCGATCACTACTCCTGGACACGCGCTCGATACAGCGGGGGTATTTTAAACGACCTGCTCTCGAAAAGCTTCTGGCGGCGCACGACAGCGAGCCGAGCGGTTACTTTGGCTCGCATATTTGGAACTTCATGATGCTTGAACTCTGGCATCGCTCACATGCAGAACAACCAAAGACCGAGGGCAGTTAGCGATGGATCGAGGAATGGAAGTCCCCGATTTGGAATGTTTTTTGCCAGTAGTATCGGTGTTGTCAGTGAATGGGCAGTCTAAGGTAGTTCTGGCTAGTTTTGCCATGAATAGATAGCTGAAATAGCTCTATCATGGGCATGATTTGACAAATTGTGTCATCCCCTCTTTGTCAGTCAATATGTAGGCGACGGTTTGGCATTGTTTGTATCACTAATTGGGCTGGTGAATGGCTGCTGATGCAGTGATGGCGGAAGCTTGTCTGTTTTCATCGAGAGCTTTCGGATCATTTTAACTCCCCCGTCGTTGTTAGGGTCGGTCGGCTGATTCTCTAATGACTAATAATCTAAAAGGCTTGGTTTTAAGCGGTGGACGGGGTACTCGGTTGCGCCCATTGACACATACGGCTGCTAAGCAGCTCGTGCCGGTGGCCAACCGGCCGATCCTGTTTCACGTCTTGGACAATCTCAAAAACGCCGGCGTGACGGAAGTCGGCATCGTAATTTCCCCGGAAACGGGTAACGCGATTAGGGAAACAGTCGGTGATGGCTGCTCCTGGGGGATGAGCATCGAGTATATCCTGCAAAGTGAGCCGCTCGGACTCGCTCATGCGGTAAAAGTTGCCGAGCCCTACTTAGGCGCTGATTCGTTTGTAATGTATTTGGGCGACAATTTGATCGGTTCAGGTATTCGAAATTATCGTGAAAAGTTCGAAGCCTCTGGTGTGCCGGCCTCCATACTGCTCAAAGAAGTCGATAATCCATCGAGTTTTGGCATTGCCGAAATCGATCAACATAAGCGCGTTATTCGTCTGGTTGAAAAACCCAAAGAACCGAAATCCAACTTGGCTTTAGTTGGGATTTATTTTTTTACGTCGGCGATTCACGAGGCGATTAGCAGAATCACTCCTTCCTGGCGCGGCGAGTTGGAAATCACCGACGCAATCCAGATGCTGCTCAATGACGGCGGTGAGGTGCTTAGCGATCAGGTGGAAGCGTGGTGGCTCGACACCGGCAAAAAGGATGACCTATTGACGGCGAACACGGTTGTGCTCGATGAGTGGGTGAAGCGGCAAATCGATGGTGACATCGATTCGCAAAGCCAAGTGACCGGCCGGGTGCAACTGGGTAAAGGCAGTCGAGTTATCAAGAGCACGGTGCGTGGGCCGGTCGTTATTGGTGACAATGTTGTTGTCGAAAACTCGTTCGTCGGACCCTTTACATCCATCGGTGGCAATTGCCGCATCAACTATTCGGTCCTCGAACATTGTGTTTTGCTGGAGAATGCTCGCATCGAACATGTGGACCGGTTGGAAGATAGCTTGATCGGCAAGAATTCCGTCGTCGTTAAAGAGCAGAACAATCATCAGGCATATCGGCTCATGATCGGCGACGATTCCGAAGTGTTGCTCTGATGCCATTTCGATTCATCCCAACTGAAATTTCTGAAGTCCTGATTGTCGAGCCGCGAGTTTTCGCCGATGACCGGGGCTTCTTTATGGAAACTTACAAACGCTCAGAATTCGCCGAACACGGTATCACTGAAACATTCATCCAGGGAAATCATTCAAAGTCGACCAAGGGAATTCTTCGTGGTCTGCACTATCAAAATCATCCCAAAGCGCAAGGAAAGTTGGTACGCGCTCTGAGCGGTGAAATTTACGATGTCGTCGTCGATATTCGGCACGGCGCTCCAACCTTTGGGAAATGGGTTGGCGTTACGCTCTCATCGGAGAATAAACAAATGCTCTACGTGCCGATTGGCTTCGCCCACGGTTTTTGCGTTGTGAGTGAAGAGGCGGAGATCTCTTACATGACGACCGAGGAATATGCGCCGGAGTGCGAAGCGGGAATCTGTTGGAACGATCCGCAATTGAACATTAGGTGGCCCATCGATAAACCACAGCTTTCCTGCCGAGATCAAAATTGGCCCGGCCTCAAATGCGCGGATCATAACTTTCGCTACGGCTCGGTATCCTAGTTGGTTGCTACTGCTTCTGACTGGTTAGAACGGAAAAAATGAAAACGGTTTTGGTAACGGGTGGTTGTGGATTTATCGGCAGCAACTTTGTGCGCCTGCTATGCGCTGATCCAAGTTGGCGGGTCGTCAATCTCGACGCGCTGACTTACGCCGGCAATCTCGAAAATACTGCCAATATTTCCGGCGATCAGCTGCGTTTTGTTCACGGTGATATTTGTGATCGTGGCTTGGTCGAGACAATTCTGAAAGAAGAGCAACCGTGGGCGATCGTCAATTTCGCCGCCGAATCGCACGTCGATCGTAGCATTCTCGACGCATCGCCGTTCCTGCAAACCAATATCGGCGGTGTGCAATCGCTGCTTGACGCCGTCCGGACTCACCCGGTTGAACGCTTTCTGCATATTTCGACCGACGAGGTTTACGGCGACAAAGAAGGCAAGCCTGCTTCGACGGAAGACTTTCCACTGTGTCCAAGCAGTCCATACGCTGCAACCAAGGCTGCGGCGGATCTGCTCTGCTACTCGTATCGGCGCACTCATGGTTTGCCCATCATCGTCACGCGCAGCTCCAACAACTACGGCCCTTATCAGTTTCCGGAGAAATTGATTCCGTTGCTGATTCGAAATGGCCTGAACGATTTAGATTTTCCGATTTACGGCGACGGCAAACAAATACGCGACTGGCTTTTCGTCGAAGACAATTGCCGCGGCATCTTGAGCGTTCTGGAAAAGGGAAAAGTCGGGTCGATTTACAACATTGGAGCCGGCGAAGAGCACACTAATCTGGATGTCGTCGAAGCGATTTGTGTTGCGATCGCTGAACGGCGCGGCATGGACCTGCACGCGCTTAAGAAACGCATCCGCTACGTAACTGATCGTCCGGGTCACGATCGGCGCTACGCGGTCGATACATCGAAAGTGCGCGGCGAAACCGGTTGGCAGCCGAGCATTGATTTTGTTACGGGTTTGAAACAAACAGTTGACTGGTACCTCGATCACACCGATTGGATATCTCACGTAACCTCGGGCGAATACCGAAAATACTATGACTCTGTCTATTCTCACTCGTGGGGTCAATCATCGTGAGCGATAAGGTTTTGATATTTGGCAGCACCGGCCAACTAGGCACGGATCTAGTAAGAGTTCTACAAAATTCCGGCAAGTTTGAAGTGATTCCGTTAACCCATGAGGATGCCGATTGTACGGATGCCGCGGCAGCTCGCAAAGCTGTACTTCATTCCCGCCCGCAGTTTGTCATCAATAGCGCAGCCTACGTCAGGGTCGACGATTGTGAAGACCATGCGTCCGAAGCCTTTGCCGTGAACGCCATCGGCGCGCTCAACATCGCTCGCGCTTGCGCCGAAATAGACGCTCTTTCTGTTTTTATCAGCACAGATTATGTATTCGACGGGAAGAAGAACGCGCCTTATGTTGAATCTGATCGGACGAATCCGATCAATGTGTATGGAACTTCAAAGTTAGCCGGAGAACTTTTGGTCCGCCAAACCGCGCCACGCTGGTTAATTGTCCGAGTCTCTAGTCTGTTTGGTAAGACAGGGGCGCGCGGCAAGGGCGGGAACTTTATCGAAACGATTCTTGCTAAGGCAAAAAAAGGGGAAACTCTCAAAGTTGTCGACGACATCCGAATATCGCCGACCTACACGCGCGATGCAGCTGAAAGCATCGTTGGATTACTACAATCCGGTTTTACCAGAATTATTCATTCTGCGAATAATGGTTCTTGTACTTGGTATCAGTTTGCCAAAGCGGCCTTGGATTTTTGCGCTTTGACGGTGGACAGCACTCCAGTGCATTCGACAGAGTATCCAACGCCAGCGCGGCGTCCAAAACGCTCGGCTCTCGCAACCGAGAATCTTTCTCAGTCTATTCCTGATTGGCAGGATGCCTTGAGACGCTATCTGATCGAGAAAGGCCATATTGTTCCGACGGTAGGGCAGGGTCCGCTAAATTAATCCCGTGATTCGAGCGTCAATCGTTATTCCCGCATTGAATGAGGAGCAAAATCTGTCGCGGGTTTTGCCCGTGGTGACCGCCCAGCTTGGTCCGAACGATGAAGTGATTGTCGTGGATAACGGTTCCAACGACGGTACGGTTAGGGTTGCCAGGTCTCTTCACGCTAGGGTGGTCGCGGAATCGAAGCGCGGTCGAGGACAAGCGCGAAACGCCGGTTTCCAGCACGCTTCCGGCAATTTTGTTGTATTTTTGGATGCCGACTGTCTCGTGAAACCAAACTGGCTTCAAAATCTTTTGAGTCCATTCCAAGACCCACTTGTGGGTTGCGTTGGCGGGGAGATTATCAACGCGTATGTCGATACGCCGCTCGCGAGATATCTTGCCAACAAAGGACATCTCTCGCAGATGGTGACGTTTGCCCATCCATTCATGCCCTATGCGCAAACGGGAAATGTCGCCTTCCGCCGAGATGTCATTCGTCTCATAGGCGTATTCGATGACCAATTGGAAGAGGGTGAGGATGCGGATATTTGCTGGCGAATGCAACTCGAAAGTGATTATCGGATCGCTTTTGCGCCCGACGCCTGTGTGGAGCACCGCCATGATCTTTCGCCCAGTTCGTTCCTGCGGCAGAAACGGCGGCATGCCTATGGGGCGGTGTTGCTTTACAAGAAATATCGCTCCCGATGGAAGATGGAAGAGATGAGTTTCAAATCAACCTATTGGGAATACCGATCGATCGTGAGGCGAAGTATTCGTTTTGGAGCCCAGTGTCTCATGGCAAAGATGGGGTTTTTGGATCGATCCCGCAGACGATCAAAGATACCAGCTGCTTATCGAAATCGGTGAAAAGTGGGGCCGGATCGAAGGGACAATCCGGCACCGCGTCTGGTTTGTCTAATTCGCCCATTGAAAATCCCAATCCTAATGTACCACTCTGTTTCGGCTTCGGCTCAACCGAGCCGATATACGGTATCGGCAGGCGAGTTTGAAAAGCGCAATCCGCCATCGCGTTTGGTTTGTTTAGGATGCTGTATTGAAGATTCCCATTTTGATGTATCACCGTGTTTCGGCAACGGCGCGGCCCGATCGTTACACGGTTTCGGCGGCCGCCTTTGAAAAGCAGATGATGTTGCTGCGCGACTCCGGTTGCCAGGTTGTCTCGTTGACTGACGTTTTGGGGCGTCTGAACGCGTCGCCTGCGGATTCGACCAAATCTGTGTGCATCACTTTTGATGACGGTTTCAAAGAGACGCGGGATTTCGCCGCGCCGTTCTCGGCCGTCTCGGGTTTACGGCGACGTTTTTTCTCGTGTCCGGCCTGGTGGGCGGGGTGAGCAGCTGGGATCGCACCAAACCGGAGGCCGGCGAATACGCATTAATGAATTGGCGCGAGGCGAAAGAATTGTCAACCAGCGGGTTCGAGATCGGGTCGCATAGCGTGACTCACCCGCACTTCCCGAGTTGACCGAAGACCAGGCTGCTCATGAAATCTCCGCATCGAAGCAGGCGCTGGAAGCCAAACTTGGAGTCGAGATTCGCCATTTTGCTTACCCTTACGGCAGGTTCGACGCGTGCATCCGCAATCTTGTCGGCGTTGCGGGATATCGGACGGCATGTTCGACGCTTTCGGGATTCGCCAACGAGCAAACGGATAGATTTTTGCTGCGACGCGTCGAAGTTTTTGGAACAGATTCGCTAGGTACGTTTCGGCGAAAGGTTACTTTTGGTGCGAATACGATGAACCGTAGCGACCTTCTGATTACTACGTCAAACGCGTCGGAACGCATATCTTTTTTAAATAGGATTTTGTATGGATCTGACTGTAGTAATCTGCACATACAATCGCAGTCGCATGCTGCTGGGAAATCTAATACGTCTCAAGGGGCAGATCACATCTCCTGAGCCAAATGGGAAGTTGTCATTATCGACAATAACTGCACAGACGATACCGCCGAGATTGTTCGGCAAGCTGCGGGCAGCTTCCCCGTCGAGTTGCGGCGTGTAGAGGAAAACAAGCAAGGTCTCTGTAATGCAAGGAATCGGGGAATTTTGGAATCTCGGGGACGTTATATCGCTTTTACTGATGATGATACTCGGCCAGAGCCACGATGGGTCGAAGAAGTCTGGCGCGCGTTCGAAACGCAAAATTGTGACGCAGTGGCGGGTCGAGTCGAGTTGGATTGGCCTGGGCAGAGCGGGTTGGCTTATAGACGACCTACTTTCTTCTTTAGCTCATGTCGATTACGGACCGGAGGTTCGAACACTGACGCGAAGCGAAGAACCTTTCTTGGGGGCGAATATGTCGTTTAAACGAGACGTGTTTGCGAAGGTAGGCGTGTTTAATCCCAATCTGGATCGAGTGGGGAAGCGCGTCCTCGGAGGTGGCGATACTGACGTATTTGACCGCCTATTGAGGGCTGAGTCCAAGATAATCTATCAACCACGGGCGAGTGTGCTACATATCGTGGAGCCCGAAAGGCTACGGAAATCATATTTTCGGAGGCTCTATTTTTACGGCGGCCAAGTCCATGGTCTCAGATACAAGAATCTCCAAGCTCGAAAGCTTATTGGAGTACCCTTGTTCGGTATTCGTCAACTGGTGTCGAGCGTGTACCGATTTGCATCAAACACATTATGCGTAGGCATGGATACGGTCTTTAAGCAAGAATTGAACATTTGGTGGCACTGGGGTTTTATCACCGGCTGTTTCAAGTCCAACGCGGATAGAGAATCTGCATGATGGTGAGTGTCATTATTCCAGCCTTCAACGCCGCCCGGTTCATGGGCGAAGCTGTCGACAGCGTGCTGCGCCAGACGCGCCCCGCGGAAGAGATTATCGTCGTCGATGACGGTTCTACGGATGATACCCGCGTCGTCGCAGCGACGCTGCCGGTAAAATACATTTACCAAAAGAATGCTGGCCCATCCGCGGCGCGAAACACGGGTTTGCGGCACGCGACGGGCGAGTTGCTTGCGTTTCTCGACGCCGACGATCTTTGGTTGCCGCACAAGCTTGCGGCACAATTAACTGCTTTTGAAAACTTTCCGGACGCCGGTTTTTCTTTTTCCACTGTTTGGCATCTCTACGCCGGAATGAATCCGAAGATTTCCGACGACCCGTATTATCCGCCGCAGCTTGCCGGATGGTTACGCAGGAAGCCGGTCAAGGACGGCGGCGTGTTTGGCAGCGTCTACGACTTGCTGCTGGGCAAGAATTGCGTGGCCACTTCTTCCATGGTCGTACGTCGGGAGATTGTCGAACGTGCCGGTGAATTCGATACCACTTTGTGGGGCTGTGAAGACTACGATTATTGGATAAGGCTAGCGCGGCTGGCCCCCGCCGTTTTTATCGAACAGCCCGTCTCCCGCTATCGGATCGTCGATGAGGGGCTGTCGGGCGCGTGGAACGCACGCTATGAGCGGTTTTTTCAAACCGCCGTGCAAGTCGTCGGTGCGCATATGCGAGAGTACCCATCGCTGACGGTGCGTAGGGCAATGGGCACCTCGTTGGCGGATTACGCTTTCTATTGTCTCGTAGAGGGACGGACCTCGCAGGCGCGCCAGTTGAGCGGCCGTAGTTTGAAAATGTATCCGACGCGCAAGGGTTTGAAGACGTTTTGCGAGGCCTTACTGCCGCGGACGTTTTCCGCTCTGTCCCAGATCGCGCATTTGGGCAGATCCGATTCACGCTAGAATCATCGACATTCTCGAACATGCCACCTTTGATCAGTGTCGTTATCCCGGTCTACAATGGTGCCGATTTTGCCGCAGCGGCGATCAGCAGCGCTCTTGCACAAACCTACCGCCCGACGGAGGTGATCGTTGTCGATGACGGTTCGATCGACGCGACGGCCCAAATCGTCGGGGCTTATCGGGACGTCCATTATATTTGCCAGGCCAATCGTGGACCGTCGGCGGCGCGCAATACCGGAATTGACGCGGCCCACGGTGAATATATCGCGTTTCTTGACGCTGATGATGTCTGGATGCCGACAAGCTCACCAAGCAAATGGCTCTTTTCGAGTCCTGTCCCGAGGCAGGGTTGGCTTTTGCAAATATGTGTTTGTGTTTGCAGGGAGACGAACTGCAAGCATCGATGTTTGAGAAGTATCAGTATTCAATAAGCTTTTCGGTAACGAGTGGCTAGTCGTCGATGCGCCATTGAAGTTGGTGCGGGCGAATTTTATTCCCACATCAACAGTGCTCGCGCGTAAGCGGATTGTCGCCGCTGCGGGCGGTTTCGACGAGCATTTTCACAGGGCCGAAGATTGGGACTTGTGGCTGCGCATAGCGCTTCGAGCGCCCATCGCATACACGCCCGATCTGCTCATGCTCAAGCGCGTTCATGCGGTCAACACTTCGCGCGATGCGGAAGGAATGAACGAAGCAGCGCTGGTCGTATTAGAAAAGCTCAAGCGGGACAACCACGAGCTGTTGCTGAAACTCGGCGTCGATATCACCGGCGCTTTGCGCGACGGTTATCGGAATTTGGGCTATTTTTATCTCCGTCAAGTCGCGCCGGCGCAGGCGCGGGCGGCTCTGCGAAAAAGTCTCATGCTGGGATTTCATATGCGCGCTTTAGTTTACTTTCTCTCGACGCTGATGGGGCGACGATTTATCGGATCGATGATCCGCGCGAGAGGTTAACTAACCATCAAATGCTTTTCAACGGCGAAGCGATTTTCGGCGTGATTGATTTTGCCCACGATTCGCGAGGGGCGACGCAGCGCGCCGCGGAAATCGCCCGCCGCGCCGGAGTATTAGGCGGGGTCGTGCAAGTGACTTCATTTGGAAACGCTAGTCTTGGAGTTGTTCAGTGTAAGGGTATGGGGACGAACTCGGATATTTCATGCCTAAGTCGACCGATTTCAGCCATCTCTTGTGGCGAATTGATCGATCGGCGGGTTGCCGGATCCCACTATCGCTGCGAACCTGCGCGGAGCGTGTTCTTAGAGAACGGTTTAGCTTCGGCCGGAGAAGCATTTCTCGACCATTTGGATGGGACCTTTGCGGCGGCCATTTGGAATCAATCCGCGCAACAATTAGTCCTGGCTTGTGATTCGCGCGCCGATTGCCATCTCTATTACAGTTTTAAAAACCAACAGATCACGTTTAGTTCCTGGTTGCCCCTGCTCGCGAACAAATCTCATGAAATCGATCGACAGGCGGTCAGTGAGTTCCTTCGGTTTCTTTATATTGCTGCGCCACGGACGATTTACAGCGGAGTTTTTCGCATCGAAGCAGAGCACTTTTTAATCGCGTCCCAGGGAAAAGTTGAGAGCCGACAAGTCGCCGCCGACCAATCTGGAAAAGGTTCCATAATTGATTCCCAAGAATCGAGTCAAGTATTGGCGAAGTTTGAATTTTTATTCGAACAGGCGATTTGCCGTAGGATAGATCATCGCCGTGCCGGCGTACTGCTCAGTAGTGGAGTGGATTCCGCGACCCTTTTGGCTGGCTGTCATAAATTGAACCCAGGGCAAGTTGAGGCGTTTACCGTTGGTTTCGATAATCTTACGACTGATGAGACCAACGCCGCTCGCGCGCTAGCAACCCAGATCGGCGTGCCGCACACGGAGCTGCGTTTTGGCATGTCTGAGTATTGTGCAGCTTTTCAAAGCGTCGCCAATGGATTCGACCAGCCATTTGGCGATCCCGCCGGTTTGGCGTTAGCGCTGGCTTGTGAGGCGGCCAAAAACAAGGTGGATATCTTATGTGATGGTACGGGCAGCGACGGACTCTTTGGTGCGCCGATGCCTCGACATCTTAGATTTTCGCTGGCTGCGTCGGCAAAGTTGCCCGAGCCTATGCGCAAAGAGATCGCTGCTCGGCTGCAACAGTTCGGCGGTCGGCGCCTCGCACCGTACGCAAGTCTATTCGATTTCACCGATCCAGAGGAGCTTTTTATAACTTGGTCAGGGTGGACAAGAGGTGAACTAGCAGATTTGCTGGGAACCCCGGTGAGTTTTGACGGGAGCGGATTTTATCGAATTTTTCGCTCGTCCAAAAAGTTAGGAGCACAAGAGCTCTACGATCAGATTGGAGTTCTACCGCCGGACGATAGTCGATTTGAAGCCGCCGGTCTGGCCATGGCACCTATCGAACTCCCGTATCACGATCTTGATTTGTGGACCTTTGTACGCAACGTCCCGCGACAATTTCGCATGGCCCATAATAAAACAAAAGTGCTCTTACGATGGTTGTTTGAACGATATTTCGGAACGGGCACGGAGGCCGCGAAAAAAAAATATTTCAACATTCCACTAGCTAATATCTTATCCAATTCGAATTTCGCTCTCGTAAGGCATCATCTCGCATCGGAAAATATGCATCGTCACGGTTTCGTCGATCCAAAAAGAGCGTGGCCCTGGATCGATCGCTATTTGGCGGGCGCGGAAGATTTGCGCTTCAAGGTCTGGGCACTGCTCATGCTCCACGCCTGGCTGGACGCAAGAAATTAAATCGATCTCGATGCCGATCGCCGCTGAACAGATTCGCGTATGCGCGTTTTCATACTACTTTCCGCCGCATTTCAGCGGCGCCGGTTTGCAGACACTAACCTTGGCGAAGGAGCTGTCGAAACAGGGCGTTCACTATTTTTTTGTCACGGTCGACAATACCGGATTGCCGAGACACGATACCTATCAGGGCTTCGACGTTTACCGTATCGCGGATGGACCAAAAAAACACGGGGAGTTTGTTTTGTGGTGGAATCTTTTTCGCACATTGCATGCCCTCCGACAGCGATTCGATATTATCCATGCCTCAGGTAGTACCTATCGAAATAGCGCCGTGGGGATCATCGGTAAAGTGCTTGGCAAGAAAAGTTTGACGCTGGTGAGTATGGCGCACAATGATCTGTATCCCATTGGCCGTACAAGAGTCGGCAAGGCGCAAAAGTATTTACTTGGCTATGTCGATCGGTACGTATCATTGAGTCGACAAATTAGCGAAGAAATTGAGTCGCTTCCATTGGATCATGCGAAGTCCGTGGAAATTTCCCAAGGTGTAGACACCGACCGTTTTTCATCTGTTGACGCGTCCGATCGGAGCTGTCTGCGGAAGCAACTCAACTTGCCCGAGCGGCCCATCGCGCTGTTCGCCGGCGTTTTCGATTCTCGTAAAAACATCGAATGGTTGGTTCATACTTGGGTTAAGCATCGCCAGCGGCTTTTCGGTTGGTGTCTGTTGTTGGTTGGTCCGACTAGCAGAGACCGACGCGAGGCTGGTTTACGCGAACGGTTGCAGGAATTGGTGCGGCGCGAAGGATTGGATCAGGAAATCTTGTTCCGTGATTTTTCGCCTACTCCCGAGGATTACTACCGGAGCGCGGACTTGTTCATTTTGCCCTCGCTCAACGAGGGATTACCTAACGTGGTTTTGGAGGCGATGTCCTGCGGTTTACCGTGCGTTGTTACCAAAATCAGCGGCACAACCGATATCATCGACCATGGCAATTCGGGGATGATGTTTGAAGTAAACGACGAGAGGTCATTCCTCGATGCGATAACACCTCTACTTGGCAGCGCCGATCGTCGTCGGAACATGGGGAGCCACGCGTCCGCGGAGATTCACAACCGCCTATCGTCGAAAAGATCCGCCGAACGTTACTTGCGGCTTTATCAAACTATGTTGGAAGGGCAGTAGAACTTGCGCGGCATATTAGTACTTCTCACCATCCTCGGCAGTCTTCCCTTCACTCTGCAACAGCCTTGGATCGGGGTTTTGATGTTTTCCTGGATCAGCTACATGAATCCCCATAAATACGCCTGGGGTGTGGCACGGACTTTCCCGGTCGCTTTCGTCGTCGCGGTGGTGACGATCGTTGGCATGCTCGCGATGAAGCGTGGTTCGCGTTTGCCTAAGGACGCGGGAGTCGTGATTATGGGCACGCTGTGGCTTTTATTCGTGTTCACGACCATTTTTGCTATTAATCAAGATCAAGCGTGGGCGCAATTGAATAAGGTCTCAAAGATTCTATTGATGACCTTTGTCACAATTAAACTGATCGACAGTCCAACCAAACTTCGTTATCTATTTCTGGTGATTGCGCTGTCGATCGGTTTAATAGGGCTGAAAGGCGGCATCTGGGCCATCGCCAGTGGCGGCGTCAATCGTGTCTATGGTCCTGACGGATCGTTCTTGGCCGACAACAACGATTTGGCCTTGGCACTTAATATGGTTTTGCCGATGTTGCTTTATCTTTCGAAGGATGAGCCGCGCAAATGGCTTCGATGGGCTCTCAAGATTTGCTTCGTTGCCAGCATTGTGGCGATTATATTTACCTACTCTCGCGGCGGTTTTCTGGCGATGGCGCTGGTTGGTTTCATGCTTCTAATTAAAGCTCGGTACAAATCTCTGGCGGTAATCGCGTTGTTGATTGGGGTGCTGGCTGCCGCAACGATTACACCGGAAAAATGGACTTCCCGAATGCACACTATTAATGAAGGCGAGCAGGACTCATCTGCGCACGGTCGCATCAACGCATGGCGAACGGCGTTCAACCTTGCTCTCGACCGCCCTCTCACCGGTGGCGGATTTCAGATGTGGATTCCTCAAGTTTTTAACAAATATTCGCCAGAACCTTGGAATGTACGCGACGTGCACAGCAATTATTTTGAGATTTTAGGTGAACACGGATTTGTCGGGCTCGGTTTATACATGTTATTGCTTTTTTATTGCCTGACGCGCTTATCGGCGCTCAAATGGCACATACGCCGGGAGCCGGCTCTGCAATGGGCGCAACACTATCCCGACATGCTCCAAGTCGCGATCCTGGCTTACATGCTAGGCGGCTTGTTCTTAGGCCGAGCTTACTTTGATTTTTATTATCATTTGGTCGCTTCTGTCATCATTTTAAAAACGCTTGCGGCTAGACAGCAAGTTAGCGAGACCGCCGAGGTCAAACCTGCGCGGGTCGGCTGCGTATCTTCATCCGGCGGCGCGATTATTGTTACCGTCGCAAGGACGCGTGCGATAAGATCGACCAGTCTTACAACAATCGTGGAGACGTCATTCCCGATGAGTCTGTCCGTGCGTGATACGGGTCCAATGACAAGGATGCCGCCACCCGCCGCATTGAGCCGCTTCGATTTGATTTCTCACAACAGCACCGTGGAGGAAATTCGCAGCCGAGTTTCCAATAATATTGAGAGCTATTTTCCTGGGCCGTTCAAAAGCGGCTTCACAGTTCAGTTGATCTCTGTGCAGCAAAGAAGCTATTCAACGATATGCTTTTTCAATGTCTTCGCAGAAGATCCGGATCAACCGGCCTTTGCCGGGGATTGCGGTAAAGATATTTTCACATCAATTCGGCGGCGCCGAACTCGCCGATCTACAGTTCTCATCCATGAAATCAGTGTGGCCATCGATGGCTCAAACCGCTCGATTTGCTATCCCGAGGCCGCTCGAATTGTTTCACGACTTAAGCGCCATTGCCATGGAGCGAGTCGGCGGCGAATCGATTCAGCGGCATTTTCGCAGGAATCTCTTCGCGCCGTTAAAATGGCCTGCTTTGGTTTGCGCCTGCGGCAACGCCGGAGAATGGCTGCGCTACTTCCATACGGCTACCCAGGAATCGCAAGGCCGGCTAGACGTAACCGCAAAAAAAGCTGCCGCCGGACTCGCCATCTCGAAACTTCAAGGACGGGGTTTTCCCGGTAAATCGGTGCACCCTATTGAAGTGTTTCTAGATACGATTGCGCAAGAGCTTAGCCATATTGATTTGCCCGCCGCTTTGGTGCACGGCGATTTCACGGTCGATAACGTGATCGCCGAAGGGACGCGGATCACCGCCCTCGATCTCAGCGGTCGCGATCGCAACGCGATTTACCATGATCTCGCGACGTTTCTGAATTCTCTTTGGTTAATGCGGCTGTCTATGCCACCGCCCGATGCGTTGATCAACCGTTGCGCGAGGGCATTTCTAAAAGGCTATTTTGGCGACGAGCGATGCTGTCGCCTCGCATTGGATTTTCTTCGAGTCACCGGCCTCGTCAGCAGCGCGCTTGAAATTATCGGCCGGCGTCAAGATCAACCGATAGCTCAATTTTGGGTGCGGCGGTTCTTAAATCATCAATTAAGGGGGATAGTGAGATCGTCGCGGCGAACCTACGGCGCGACGCTCACTTGAAATAAGATGTCATTTGATCCACAGAGTCATTATCAAAACGCCACCGTTGCGCGCAATTACGACCATGAAAGATTTTCCTCCTTGGCGGGCCGTTTCTTTCAGAACGTCGAGCGCAAGACGCTTGAACAGATGCTCTCGGTGTTGCCCCATGGATCGTCGCTGCTCGACGTCCCGGTCGGTACGGGTCGAATCGCGGAAGTGCTGCTGGACCGGGGCTTTCGAGTCACGGCCGCTGATATCTCAAACGAAATGATCGATGTGGCCCGAGAGCGAATCGCCAAACTTGGCGGGAATTTGCCCGCGCTTCGCGCCAGCGCCGACAGCCTGCCTTTTCCTGACGGGAGTTTTGACGCCGTTATCTCAATGCGGTTCCTGCCCCACATTTCCAGTGAATCCCGTCGTCTAATGCTACGAGAGATGGCTCGGGTGACCAAGCGATGGGTGATCTTTTCTAATTCCTTTTCCAGCGGCTGGTACCGCGGTAGGCGAGTGGTGAAACGTTATCTTGGCCACCAAGCGCCGACCCGTTACCCGGTTACGAAAGAGAATTTGAAGGAAGATTTACGATTCGCCAATCTTGCGGAGACTAAGAGGCTTTGGACTTTTCGATTCGTTTCTGAAGAGCTGCTTATGCTGTGCGAAAAGCGGTAAGTGATATTAGGCACATCTAACGCGTAACTCTAAATGGCCGCAAACCAATATAAGAGGGGAGGATTGTTTATGCATAGACACGTTAATTATTATTTAGCCATCGCCTTAGTGGTCACCGTCGGCTGGGTTCCCATCAAATGAATTTTTTGCCAGCGTCGCTGACGCGCAACAACGCTACCAAGAAGATCCTAAGCTGAGGAAAAGTCGAGCACGCCAAGCATTGACCCAGGCGATGACGTTAAATGCTCAGGTTGAAATGATGCTCAATCAGGGGTCCGACCAAATCGATAAAATGGTTCAGATGCTAAGTCAAAGTTATGGCTACCAAGTTACCGCCATCGCACAGGTCGAAGGGATCGTGCGCGAGGCTAAGTTTAAGGATCCCATGATGGAACGAGGCATTTTAGAGATGTATACGACTGGCAAGCCGCCAACCATGGAGGCACAAACTCAGATTAAAAGCGGAGATTACGGTTCCGCGTTGGGAAGTTTAGCGGGAGCAAAGCAAACCCATCGAAAATTCATGACACTTTTATATTAGCCGGTAATTCCCTTGACTGCATGCAGCACAAATTATCCTCTGGTCGGAATCATCGTGCTCAATTGGAATGGGCGCGACGACACGCTGGAATGCCTGGAATCCATCAAGGATATCACCTACCCCAATTACCATTTAATAGTAGTTGATAACGGCTCAGTGGACGGCTCTGTTTCCGCGATCAAAAAGCGTTTCTCAGACTTAACGGTGCTCGAGACAGGACGAAACCTCGGTTATGCGGGTGGTAACAACGTCGGCATTCAAGCAGCACTGTGCCATAGCGCAGAGTTTATATTCCTGCTGAACAACGATACCACTGTCGCCCCCGATCTTCTCAATCAATTTGTCAAAGCCGCTGGCAAATTTCCCGACGCAGCGGCTTTTTGTGGCAAGATCTACCGTTATGAAGAACCAAATCGGATTTGGTGGGCGGATGCCCGCTGGGTAGAAAGCAAGGGACGTTTTGTTTGCGCTCTGGAAGGCGCTTTAGATAGCCTGTCGACCCAGGATACTATAACGGACACCGATTACGCGTGCGGTTGCGCTATGTTTATCCGGTCCGCATTGATCCGAGAAGTCGGACCCCTAGACCCGCAATATTTTCTCACCTTTGAAGAAACCGATTGGTGCTTTCGGGTGAAACGGCTCGGATATCGCTGCTTATATATTCCCAAGGCCAGGATCTGGCATAAGGGCTCTGTTTCCTTTAAGGGAGATGATTCCCCTCTATACTCCTATTTCTTCACGCGGAATCGCCTACTGTTTGCGGAGCGCCATCTTGGAATCCGCGCATGCGCCATTGTTTGGTGGAAGACCATGAGTCAAATTTTTGCTTGGGCATCTGCTCCGATGCACGGCTCCGGAGTGAGCTGGAAGGAACGCTATTGGCTGCTACACTCCTGGCTACGCCACCTCGATCGATGGTGGAGAACGCCAGGCTTTTGGGCAACCCGGCTGGCCATTCGGGATTATTTGCTACGCCGCTTCGGTGACTGTCCGCTCATTGTGCGCGAACTTAATCGAGCGAAGATTTGAAGATACTGGTCATCACTCCTTATATACCCATGCCCGACCGCGGCTCTGGAGAACTTCGTTTATTCTCATTGCTCAAGATTCTAGCGGCATCGCATCAAGTCACCGTTTACACGTGGAGTTGGGGGCAGGAAGTCGACGACGATGCTAAGCTGCGTTATCGGGAGAACCTCGTTGCCGAAGGCGTTGTTCATGAGAGTCTCGGCCTGCGAGCGCTATTGCAGCGGGTCCGCTACGACGCGATCGTTTTCGAGTGGTACTATTGGGTCGATTGGTACCTGCAAGATGTGAAAACCTGGCAGCCGGACGCAAAAATACTCATTGACACAGTCGATATTGAGTTTCGTCGCTTGGCGTTACAAGCCCATGCGCAGGAGGATACACCGAAAGGCAACTGAAGAGTTCAAGCGTAAAGAATTGGCTGCATACAAAAAGGCGGACATGTTAATCGCTGTGTCGACTGAAGAAACCGCAATATTATCTGGCGAGCTTCCCGGAACAGAAATCGCCGTCATTCCTAACATTCATATTTTCCCCGAATCTCTTCCGGTCTTATCGGCTGATGCCAACGTGATTTTTATCGGTAACTTTCGCTTCGATCCCAATCTCGATGCCGTAGAATATTTTTGCGCAGAGATCTGGCCTGGGATTCGCGAAAAAATACCCAATGCCAAGTTTAGCATCGTCGGCAACGCGCTTCCTGACAATTTACCGCTATTTCAATTAGAAGGTGTGGAAGCTGTCGGTTACGTGCCGGATACGGGAGTATATCTCGAGCAAAGCCGAGTCTCGGTTGCTCCGCTCCGGTTTGGCGCTGGAGTTAAAGGCAAAGTCGGTGAAGCGATTGCCGCTGGCATCCCGGTGGTGACGACATCGATCGGCTTGCAGGGCATGCCGTTAAAAGCAGAACAAGATATTATGATTGCGAATTCGCCTGCCAAATTCTCAGACTCGGTTGTCCGGCTGCTGACGAATTATGATCTTTGTGAAAGACAAAGACGGGGGGCATGGGAACGATTAAAGGCCGAATTCGAATTCGACGCTGTTCGAGATCGGGTGGATGACATTTTGGATCGCGTTCCGAATTTGAAATCGGAGTCCCTGAGCTTGCCGCAGCGCTGGGCGCGGCGGTTGAAGTATATTCTCGATCAGCGTTTACTCTGGCGTTTCTCGAACGATTCGAATCACCCGCAAGGCGAATCTAGGCAGGAGAAATTTTCGTCTATGCACAAAAAAGAAAGTTCTCAATGAAGTTGCTGGTCATTGCACCATGGCTTCCGATGGCGGACCGTGGCTCGGAAGAGCTTCGTTTTAGCGAGATGCTACGAATCCTGGCATCAGGCCACGAGATTACTCTGTACGTTTGGTCCTTGTGGGGGCAAACGGTCGATGAGTCCGATCAGCATCGATATCGCTCTGCCGTCGAAGGCCTTGGAATCAAAATTCGCGTCGGCTATGTGCGCCAAGTATTGAAGGAACAAAGTTATGACGCCATTCTCATAGAATGGTTCCACAGCATGGACCTGATCGGCGAAGACCTTCGGACTTGGCAGCCACAGGCGAAGATTATCGTCGACGCCGTCGATGTCGAATACAGGCGCCTTGGTATCAAGGCCGATTTGACGCAGGATCCGCAAGATGTCGCAAAGGCGGCGGACACTCGACGGCGCGAGTTGGCAGCTTACGCCAATGCCGACTTCGTTATCACTGTCTCGGATGAGGAACGTGAAATTCTTTTGAAAGAAATTCCAGCTTTGCGTCTAAGCTCAGTGCCGAACATTCACCGATTCGCGGACAACCTACCGAGCCTGACAGAAGAGCCGGTTATGGTTTTTGTCGGCGACTATCGTGTGCCTCCCAATGTTGACGCGGTGCAATATTTTTGCCGGGATGTGCTGCCGTTGATTCACGCGAAGGTTCCGCCGGCTCATTTTCTCCTGGTTGGCAACGCCCCGACGCCGGACGTAGAAGCTCTGGCTTCCGATCGGGTAACGGTAACGGGATATGTGCCGGAAACGGCTCCTTTTTTGCAAAGAAGCCGGGTTTCCGTAGCGCCATTGCGCTTCGGCGCGGGAATGAAGGGAAAGGTCGGCGAGGCCGTAGCCCATGGCATTCCCGTCGTTACGACTTCAGTCGGATTCCAAGGTATGGAAGCGAAGCACGGAGAGGATGTCTTAGTTGCCGACAACCCTGCCGAGTTTGCCGACTGTGTGGTTCGGCTGTTCCAAGATCGCGCTTTATGCGAGCGCCTGCGTGTCTCCGCTCTGAGTAAGATGAAAGAACGCTTCGGTGTCGATGCGGCAAAACGCCGGCTTGAGTCGATCATCGATACCGTATCGCGGCTCCCGTCACCACAAAATAAATTTTCGTCGACTCGGCGTCTTCGGCACAAATCGGTGGACTGGCTCGAACGGAACTTGCTGTGGAGATTCCAACCGTAACCAGAACGCAAAGGCGCCTTGCCAAACCTCTGCGCTTTAGCCCTATTCTTCATATTCTCATTCCTTAGCTACCAGTGCTTTGCGCTTCGCGCAGAACCTGTGGGACCCATATGATTCGTTACGTTCAAAATTTGATGCAGTATCGCGAGCTCCTCTATTTCCTTTTCATTCGTGAAATCAAGTCGAAATATAAGCAGACGGTGCTGGGGGTCGCCTGGTCGCTCCTGCAGCCGCTTTCTTTGATGATCGTTTTCACCGTGGTGTTTTCGATGTTTGCCCGCTTGCCGAGCGATGGCGTGCCGTATGCGCTATTTTCTTACTGCGCGCTTGTCCCCTGGCAGTTCTTTGCCGGAGTTTTGGGCCGCGGCACAGGTAGTCTCCTGAGTAACCAGGTGCTGGTGCAGAAGGTATATTTCCCGCGAGAGTTGATCCCGCTCGCGGTTGTCGGTTCCGCCGTGGTCGACTTCGCCATCGGTGTTAGCCTGTTTATTGTGTTGCTCTGGTATTACGGCATTTCGTGGAGCTTCGTCACCCTACTGGTCTTTCCGGTGTTTTTGATTGAATGTCTCTTCGTCATCGGCTTGATTTTCTTGCTCGCGCCGATGAACGTCTTTTACCGCGATATCGGTTTTATCATTCCCGTCGCCGTGCAGCTGCTGATGTTCGCTACGCCGATCATCTATCCGCTCAGCATCGTGCCCGCGCATATTCGGCCCTATTACATCTTGAACCCGCTTGCGGGTATCATCGAGGCTTACCGCAGAATATTGCTGCACAACTCCATACCCGATTTGCCCTCGTTGATCGTTGCGGCGATCGTTTCCGTTGTCGTATTTTCCCTCGGCCTACTTTATTTCAAGCGCGTCGAGTTTCGGTTGGCGGATGTGCTTTAAGCGCGCGCGGGATCCCAATGGCGCTGTGAGGCTCAGTTCCATGATTGCGGATTTGATTTACGACGTGGGTATGAACAATGGTGACTAAACCGCCTATTACCTGGCGCGTGGATTCAAGGTGGTCGCTGTAGAAGCCGACCCTAAGTTGTACCGATCGGCAGAGCAACGCTTTGCGCTACAGCTGCGCGCCGGCTAATTGAGCCTATTGAATGTAGCGATTGCGGCAGAGGCGGGATTCGCTGACAGTTTTGGATCTGCGAAGAGAAATTCTGTATGGAATTCATTTTTCAAAGATATTGTAGCGCGTGATCGCCTGCGCCATCACAGTGTGCAAGTGCAGTGCGAGACTCTGCCGCGAATCTTAAGAGTTATGGCATTCCTTATTTTTTCAGGTTTATATCGAGGGGCATGATGCGCTTTGCCTCGACGCGTTAAACGCCTGTTCGGAACGACCGAAATACGAATCGTTTGAGCTCGGTTACATCGATATTTTCTTAGATAAGCTGACATGCGGCAGGTTATTCGGCGTTCAAAAAGCTCATCAGTCAGTACAATTTTCTGCCGGTTGAACTGCCGTCGAGCAAGGAGCAGTTAAGGTATGAACGGTGGACAAAGCTTGCTACTAGCCGTTCATTTCACACGAGAGCCCTTCGCAAGCTCATCGGAGCTTCGGGCCGCGCATGGATCACAAAAAAAGTCATCAGACCCGCTACAACGGAGATTGGTTTTTCCCGCAAGGCTCCTGCGGGCCATTTGGCGAAGGAGACCCAGGCAGGTGGCTCGAGTCATACAGACGTCCGCTCGCATATATCGGCATTATTCCAAGCTAGCTCAGACCAATGACCCAGTGCCTTTCTGGAACGACAAAACCGTATTCTTTTTGGATTGATTTGCATGCTCGGCGCGGCAGCTGAAGCGACTGGCGGGGAAGTAGATGGCAGAAGGAAGTAATTGGCAGGAGAGAGCGAGAAGGGAGATATATAGAAAGCCGCGGGCAGTAGAACGGAAGACGGAGGAGGCTAAAAACGGAACGCGATGAAGGGATCAGGTAGCCCAGACACGCATCAAAAGCTACGGGGATTTGATTGTTTTTCAGAAAGCTTTGGCGACGACTCGATGAAAAGTTTCCTGATCACCAAGAGCTTTACCGGAGGTGTAGCAGTTCGACAAGTCGTCTTTTCTGACAGCAAATTAACTGCTGGTTACTATCGGCCTTCTTTCCTTATTGGTATATCCGTCATATGCGATCTCCATAAAGGAAACTGACGTGTGCAATAATCCGTCGTGAGGAGTATGATAGCAATCAAATTCAAAGACGTTTCCAAAAAATACAAGCTCTACAGCAAGGGCGGGTTATACATGCGCGACCGCCTGACCCATGCTCTGCAGCGATTCAACCCGTTCAATGGACGTAGCGCAGCGCATACCGATGAGCCCTCGCCCGGCGTTCAGGCCCTGACCCTGGGCACGAAGCACGCTCTGGAGAAAGATTTCTGGGCGCTAAAAAATGTTTCCTTTGAGATCAAACAAGGCGAGTCGGTCGGATTTATCGGTCGCAACGGCGCGGGCAAGAGCACGATTTTGAAACTCCTCGCCGGCGTGACGAAGGCGAGTTCTGGGACTGCAGAAGTCAACGGCAAGGTCGCTGCGCTGATCGAAGTCGGCGCGGGGTTTCACCCGGAGCTCACCGGCAGAGAAAACGTTTTTCTAAACGGCTCGATTCTTGGCTTGAAAAAAACCGAGATCGAAAAAGCCTTTGACAGCATCGTTAGCTTTGCCGAGCTGGAGGATTTCATTGACACGCCGGTGAAGCACTACTCATCGGGTATGTACGTGCGCCTTGGCTTTGCCATCGCCGCCCATACCAATCCGGATATCTTTTTGATCGACGAAGTCTTATCCGTCGGTGACGAGGCTTTTCAAAAAAAGTGTCTCGACACGCTCGCCAAACACAGAGCAGCCGGCAAAACGATGATTTTGGTGTCTCACGCGTTTGGACACAGTAGAGGAAGTGTGTGACCGGTGTATTTACATGAGTCACGGCGAAGTAGGCTACGAAGGCGCCTCGTCGGCAGCAATTAAACACTATCGAAAAGATGTCGGTTACCATCCAACACTGAATCAGGAACCAAAGAAAACACCCCTCCAAGCTCGCCGGGAGTGGCGCGATAGAGATCAGGCGCCGGGTAATAAGATAGCTCGCTTGCGTTCCGTATCCGTGCGATCCGATGACGGGCGAATTGTTGACACGGTCGACATTCGCCGGCCGCTGAAGCTTGAAATGGAATACGATGTTCTCAAAGCGGGGCACATCCTTGTGCCGAACTTTCACTTGTACAACGAGGCCGGTGTTTGCGTGTTTATCGTGAACGACCACGATCCAGCTTGGATGCGAACCCCTCGGCCTCCGGGGCGCTATCTTACTAGAGTCGGCATTCCCGGAAATTTTCTCGCCGAAGGTCATCTTTTTATCAGTGCTGCGTTAAGTACAATGGATCCTGTTGAAGTTCATTTCGACGAAAAGGCGGCGGTGGTGATTGAAGTCCGCGACAGTTTCGACGGTGATTCCGCTCGGGGTGATTATAAGGGCCCAATGCCGGGGTTTGTCCGCCCTCTATTACAATGGGAGACTGAGGTCGAAGGGCAGAGCTCTCCAGTTCGGGCTGCCAGTTTCAGTGAGTAGATCATGAAGGTTGTCATTCTCGCAGGAGGCCTGGGAACCAGGCTCGCAGAGGAGACGGCTGTGATTCCCAAGCCGATGGTGGAGATTGGTGGACGGCCAATGGTCTGGCACATTATGAAGCACTATGCCCATTACGGCTTTAACGAGTTTTATCTTGCCCTTGGTTATAAGAGCAGCGAGTTTAAGCGCTATTTCCTCGAACAAATAAATTTTGACGGTAGTCTTACCGTGGCGATGAGAGATCGCCGCGTTGAGCCGCATCGATCCCACACGGAGGATTGGATCGTCCATCTCATGGAAACTGGGCTCCATACGATTACCGGAGGACGTTTGAAGCGACTCGCGATCGCTCTTCGAGACGAGACTTTCATGATGACCTACGGCGATGGAGTTTCCAACGTCGACCTTGCCGCCCTGCTAAAGTTTCATCGGAGCCATGGAAAGCTGGCGACGGTCACGGCGGTTCGCCCGCCGGCGCGATTCGGCGGACTCGAGTTTGACGGCGATCGCGTCACCCACTTTTCCGAGAAGCCGCAAACCGGCGAAGGCTGGATCAACGGCGGATTTTTTGTTTTGGAACCTGCGGTCCTGGATTATATCGACGGCGACGAGACGCACTGGGAACGGGAGCCGTTAGAGCGCCTCGCGACGGAAGGGCAATTGATGGCGTATCGGCACGAGTCGTTTTGGCAGTGCATGGATACCTTGCGCGACAAGCGTCTACTTGAAAGCCTTTGGGAAAACAGTAATCCCCCGTGGAAAGTTTGGCCTTAAAAGATTTTTGGCGTGACCGTCCGACGTTTGTTACCGGCGCGACCGGACTTGTTGGCGGTTGGTTGGTGGCGCGCTTGCTGGATGCCGGAGCGGATGTGGTGTGCCTTGTCCGCGACTGGGTGCCGCAGAGCAAACTAGTCGCTGATAACGCGATTGAGCGCGTTCGTGTTGTTCGCGGTGAAGTGCAAGACCTCGGCTGATGGAGCGTTGTCTTGGTGAATACGAGATCGACACCGTCATTCATCTCGCCGCTCAAACTATCGTCACGATCGCCAACCGAAATCCTCTGTCCACTTTCGAATCGAATATCGCCGGAACATGGGCGCTCTTAGAGGCCTGTCGCCGTAGCCCTGCGGTCAAGCAGATTGTGGTTGCGTCTTCCGATAAAGCCTATGGGGACGCGGATAAGCTTCCGTACGACGAGGAAACGCCGCTGCGTGGTCGCCATCCCTACGACATGAGTAAATCCTGCTCAGATCTCGTGGCACAGTGTTACGCGAAGACGTATGAGCTGCCGGTCGCGATCACTCGTTGTGGCAATTTTTACGGCGGCGGAGACTTGAATTGGAATCGGATCGTTCCAGGGACGATTCGTTCCGTGATTCGAGGACAGCGTCCGGTGATCCGTTCGGATGGCAACTACGTGCGCGATTATTTCTACGTCGAGGACGGCGCGGCGGCCTACATGCACTTGGCCCAGGCGTTGGCTGAAAACCCAGCGCTACGCGGCGAAGCTTTCAATTTCTCCAATGAAAGCCAAATATCAGTTTTGGAGTTAGTCGACAAGATTTTGGCTTTGATGCATTCTGACCTGCGACCCGAAGTGCGCAACGAGGCGAACAATGAAATTCGCCATCAGTATCTGAGCGCGGCGAAAGCGAAAAGGATGCTCAACTGGCAGCCGCTTTTCTCACTGGAGCAAGGGTTGGAGCGGACGGTCGATTGGTATCGAACTTTTTAGGAGCGTTGTCGTGAGACAGTCTGAACTAACCTGTCGCGCGTGCGCCGCAACTCGACTGGTTTCGATCTTGAATCTTGGCACGACTCCGCTGGCAAACTCGCTGCTAGCCGCCGAAGACTTAGGCAAAGTCGAGGCTAGCTACCCTTTAGAATTGGTATTTTGTGAAAACTGTTCGTTGGTGCAAATCAGCCATACGGTTTCCCCTGAGCTGCTATTTCAAGACTACGTCTACTTCTCGTCATTTTCAGACACCATGCTGCGGCACGCGCAAGCTAGCGCCGAGGCCTTGATTAAAAAGCGCAACCTCAATGGCAACAGTTTAGTCGTAGAGATCGCCAGCAACGACGGCTATATGCTCAAGAACTTCTACTCGGCCGGAATTCCCAGTCTCGGTATCGAGCCCGCCACAAACATCGCCCACGCCGCCGAGCAAAATGGGATCCCGACCCTTAATGAGTTTTTTAGTTTGGAGTTGGCAGAGCACCTCGAGAAAGAGGGAAAACACGCGGATGTGATTCTGGCAAACAACGTCATGGCGCATGTGCCAGATATCAACGGTGTCATGGCTGGCATCAACACGCTGCTAAAGCCGAACGGTAGTCTTGGTTATGGAAACTCCCTACGTCAAGGACATGATCGACGGTCTGGAGTTTGACACCATCTATCACGAACATGTTTTCTACTACTCGCTAACGGCTCTCGAAAATCTTTTTCGCCGCCACGGTTTGGCGGCTGTAGATGTCGCGCGATTACCGATACACGGAGGCTCTCTGAGAGTTACGGCCGGTCGGGCTGGGACTGATAGGTCTAGCGCCGTCGACTCGATGCTTGGAGATGAAGCCAGTTGCGTTATGACGCAGCGGGATTATTACTTACAGTTTTCAAACCGCGTAGAGGAATTAGGACGGCAGTTAAGGAAGCTGCTCGGCGAACTGAAAGCGGATGGAAAGACAGTTGCCGCTTACGGCGCGTCGGCGAAAGGTAGCACGCTACTGAATTATTTTGGCATCGCCCGCGATACAGTGGACTTCGTCGTCGATCGCAGTCCGCACAAACAAGGACGGCACACTCCAGGAACTCGACTGCCGATCTACGCGCCGGAAAAGCTGCTCCAATCCAAACCCGACTACGTTCTACTCCTGACGTGGAATTTTGCCGAGGAAATTCTCGAGCAGCAAGCCGACTATCGCGCTCGGGGCGGTCGTTTCATCGTACCGATTCCTCAACTCCGCATCGTGTGACCCGACTTCTGTCGAAGCGTCGTGATCTTTACACCCTGTAAACTTGCCGGAGCTTTCATTATCGATCTGGAGATGGCGTCGATGAGCGTGGGTTCTTTGCGCGGACCTTTTGCGAAAAGGAATTTGAGAGCCGCGGCATGAGAGGTACGCTTCGTCCAATGCAATGTTTCGTTTAATAGGAAAAAAGGCACCTTGCGCGGCATGCACTATCAGGCCGCGCCCCATGACGAAGCCAAGCTCGTCCGCTGCACCGCCGGCGCCATCTACGATGTTATCGTTGACCTGCGCAGGTCATCTCCTACGTTCAAGCAGTGGCTGTCAACAGAACTGACGGCCGAAAACCACCGTGCACTGTATGTGCCTGAAGGGTTCGCCCATGGATTCCAGACTCTGTGCGACGACACCGAGGTGTTTTATCAGATGTCAGACTTTTACGTCCCTGACTCCGCTCGTGGAGCGCGATGGGACGATCCAGCATTTCGTATTCGCTGGCCCGATGACGTGCGGACGATTCTGTTAAGGATCTAAGCTATCCCGATTTTATTGAATGAAGCGAGTTTTAGTTACGGGGCGCGGGGATTTATCGGTCGGCGGACTCTACCGCTGCTATCGGCGCAGGGATTCGAGGTTCATGCCGTCACTTGCGGGCGATGTTCCCGGCGGGATCGGAGGTCACGTGGCATCGTGCGGACCTATTGGATGGGCAGCCAAATAGACTCATTGATTGCGACTGTTGCTCCGACTCATCTGTTACATCTAGCTTGGATCGCGACGCCCGGGCATTTATCAAGCTTCCGCAGAAAATTTGCGTTGGTTGGAAGCAAGTGTCCATTTGACTCGCTCGTTCTCTACTACGGGCGGGAAAAGACTCGGTGGCGCGCCGGTTCCTGCGCAGAATATGATTGGCGCTATGGTTTCTGTACCGAAGATCTAACTCCAACGGCGCCTCAATCTTTGTACAGCGCGTCGAAACTCGCGCTTGCAATGATCTTACGAGCCCATTCTAAAGAGGGCAAAGTCAGTGTGGCTTGGGGTCGAATTTTCTTTCCCTATGGACCGCACGAGCATCCGAATCGATTGGTCGCTTCCGTCATAAGATCTCTGTTGATGGGAAAGCCTGCGAAGTGTACCGACGGCAAGCAAGTTCGCGATTATGTTTTTGTTGACGACGTCGCCGACGCCTTCGTTACACTGCTGGACAGCGAGGTAGATGGGATCGTCAATATCGCATCGGGCCGAGGCGTTGCGGTCAGGGAAATTGTTGCCAAGATTGGCGAGATACTTGAACGTTGCGATTTGGTCCGCCTCGGTGCGCTCGAAACCTCCACAGGGGAAGCGCCGCTGATCGTTGGCGATATTCGCCGAATCAGTGACCGCGTTCAGTGGTCTCCCAAGTATGATCTAGACCGAGGTTTACGGCTGAGTGTCGAATGGTGGCAAAAACAGCTGGAACACGAGAGTGAGCAGCATGAAGCTAACAATTGATACTGACACCAAGCGTTTAGTCCAAGAGTCCGACGGACGACGAGAAGAGTTTGCTCTCTATTCCAAGGAAGCGTTCGAATTGATTTCTCACCAGTGGCTAAAAGTCGGCTGGAACCAGAAGTATCCGTATACGTTTAGCTGGATGGGGAGACCGATCATACAATTGCCGGAGGATATGATTCGCGCCCAAGAGGCTGTTTACCGTGTCAAACCGGATGTTCTTATCGAAACCGGCGTGGCTCATGGCGGCTCGCTGATCTTTTACGCGAGCCTCTTTAAGGCGATGGGAAAGGGGCGTGTGATCGGAGTCGACATTGAAATTCGGTCCCACAACCGAAAAGCCATCGAAGGTCACGAGTTGTTTCCTATGGATAACGTTGATCGAAAGTGATTCGGCTGCCGAGACTCGTGGAAAAGTGCGATCGTTACTCGAGCCGGAAGACACCGTTATCGTGATTCTCGATTCGTGCCACACGAAAGAGCACGTTGCAAAGGAGTTAAGCGCATATCATGGCTTGGTCACTCCCGGGTCATATATTATAGCCACCGATGGAAGCATGAAGGATCTATTGACGTCCCGCGCGGGCAGCATAGCTGGGAATGGGACAACCCGCGGCAGCTGCTGCCGAGTTCGCAGAAATCCATAATGACTTTGTTCTGGAGCAACCTCCTGGCCGTTCAATGAGAGCGACCTGACGGGGAATATTTCCCATTGGCCCGGAGCGTGGCTACGGCGAACGTAGGTCGATTTCTATGAATGTGCGGCTTTTGGATATTTTGAGTCTCACGAGTTGAAATGCACTTTCGCAACGATTACTTAGGATAGTTACGTGACGATTATGGCTGAACCCAACGCGGTAAATGACGATTTGTGGGTGCGGATCAAAAACTGCACTTACTGGTTTCATTCAATTGAACTAGCGTCTGGATTTACTACTAAAGGCGTCAAATCAATTGAACAGCTCAATCACGAACTTCAGTCGCTTCATCTGCCCGATCTCGTGGCAAGACTGTTCTGGATATTGGAGCTTATGACGGATTTTTCTCGTTTGCAGCGGAAAAACTGGGTGCTGCAAAAGTTACTGCTCTTGACCACTACGTTTGGTCTTGCAATCTCGCTGAGTACATTAAGGACTGGGAAGAGTCTAGATTACAAGGGACTCCTTTACCGCCGCCACATGAGTCTCGGCATTGGCGACCGGAGGAGATGCCGGGCCGTATTCCCTTTGATACAGCTCGACTTGCCCTGCGTAGCGCGGTTGAGCCAGTCGTTGCAGATTTCATGGATATGGATCTTGCCGCGTTGGGACAATTTGATGTTGTGCTGTTTATGGGTGTCTACCACATGGAAGACCCGCTAGAGCGCTTCGCCGATTGTACCAGGTGACGGCACCGGATGGGTTGGCAGTCATTGAAACCGAAGCCATGGAAATACCTGGACTGGAGGATCGTCCCGTTTGTGAGTTTTTTCCCAGGTCAAGAGCTTAACAATGATCCATCAAATTGGTGGGTACCCAATTCCAAAGCCTTGGAGGGGCTGTGTCGAGCCGCCGGGTTTCGTGAAGTAGATATTCTCACTCCCAAACCTTGGCGGCCACCGCATTCAAGATTAGCCGGTGGATTCAGGCACCTCATTTACGAGTCGCGAATATCAAAAAAACTTGGTTTTCCAAATTCCTCCGGTCTGCCGACAACGCACTATCGGGCTTTCGCCCACGCTCTTCGATAATATTCTGAATGGTAGTCGCGCTAATAGAATGAGTTGAAGGTTCGCCCCCATTGGAAATGCCGACGACTCCGAAAGTAACAATTGGATTACCCATTTATAATCGATCAAGATATTTGCGACTTGCCCTTGATTCGTTGCTGGCTCAGAGAATCCAAACTTCGAACTGTTGATTTCTGACAATGCCTCTACCGATGGTTCGGCGGATATATGTCTCGAATACGCGCTGAAGGAGATCCGCGAATCCATCTTTATAAAAACGAAACCAATATTGGCGCAGCCCGAAATTTTAATCGGCTCTTTCAGTTGTCATCGAGTCCGTATTTTATGTGGGCAGCACATGATGATTTATGGCATCCTGAATAATATATCGAGGTGTGTGGAAACTTTGGAGCGAAACCCAAATCTCGTCCTCTGCGGTTCGCGAATCAATTTCATAGGAGGAGTTGGGTGAGCCAGTTTGTTTTGAAGATTACGTAGAGGAGATAAATTGGTTAGATACGCATGGCCTTTCCTTGCAACAACGTGTCGCAGCTCTGACCGAAAGGCTAAATTGGTACGCGTGCTACGGCGTAATTCGATCAGACGGGATTGCTCAAAACCAGACTGTTTACTGAGTCATTTGGCAGCGACGTAATATTGTTGCTGGAATTGTTGTTTGTTGGGGAAACTCACATTCTACCGGACCCTTCTCTTTAGTTATAGAGTCTATTCTGAAAACGCTCGACCGACAGTTGCAAGATATTGTTGGGCACCCAATTATGGCGTCTCAAACTTCAAGACCCTATACCGGACTTGGTTCATGATCTCCTAGCGAGTGATCAATAGATCAGACTGTGAGGAAGGCCTAAAGTTAGCAATGCGTAGCAACTTGTTAGACAACGTGTGTGAACGAAGTCGTGTCTGGAAAAGGAAGCTAATTTCAGAAACCCCGTCTCTCAATCAATGGCCCGGCTTTCATTCACCCGCTGAGATTCGCGCAATATTTCAACCAGAGATTGCACCCGAGGAATTGCAACGACTTAGGCGCCAAGCTTATGATCGCTATCTGTCGTCATTGCCGATATTCTCTCGTGTCAAACGCAGAATAAGACAGCATCTGGATAGACACATTGGATGGCGATTTCGTGCAAATTAGGATTTCGCCACGACATCGTTGATCAGTGGAAGCAAAACATTAGACTTGCTCTACCCGTATTCGCTTTGAGGATTTTGCTAAATCGCTTGACATCTTGGAGTTTGTCGCGGCTCGAAAGATTGGAAACACACCTGTCGCGCATGAACCAACTCTAAGAACTATCGAATTCAAACATTCGCGCATGCTGGCGAAATAAGCTCTGCCCTCGTAGCTCGACTGCTGCTCAGGTTATTCCAAGTAGAGACGCGCTGAGGTCAACTTACTTTGGCAATGACAACTACAGAACGCAATGAAGTGTCTTTTGGAGTTAACCTAATTGGCTATGTTAGTGGAAACGCCGGCTTGGGTGTCGCTGCAAGGAGTATTCTATCGTTGTTGATTGAGAAGGGTGTCCGGTTTCTGCTTTCGACGTAGAAGTCGGCGTTGGTCGATCGAAACGGGATAGGCGGTTCGAACACGTGACGGTGAATTCGGTGGGGGAACTTCCTTATAGCGTAAATATCTTCGTTTGCGATCCGATATCATTATCCACGTTTATCACACGAGAAGGAGTTCCTATCTTAGATTCAAATCACCTAAATGTTGGGGTGATTTTTTGGGAATTGCCGGTCTTATCTGAAATCTCAAAGGCGGCGCTAAGGCTCTTGGATGTCGTCGTGTGCATGACGGATTTCATTCGCTATATAGTCGAATTTAATATCCCCAATATCTTTACCGTGTCGGCATTCCATCCGCTCAATCTACCGGCTCCAATCGAAGCCTCAAGGACGGACTTTCACCTACCGGCCGATGAGGTTTTGTTCATT
>CAVYTU010000007.1:0-139222 GCA_963771465.1 uncultured delta proteobacterium | reverse complement strand
CGGGATATTTGTTAAGTCGGCAAATAACACATCGCCCCGCCGGTAAACGCGCTCGACGTTTCCAAGACTTGGCGCACCGAACACCTTACGAGCTTCTTTGGCGACTTCTTGGCCATCGGCATGCCCGGCCTTCACGACCGGCTCAAAGCCGACCTTGTCGAAAGCGTCGATCATCGCGTCAAGGTGATCCAGCGTGTACTCGTCGGCCGGCATTTGGCCCTGTCATGCTCGGGTGAATGCATAGCGAACTCGAACACGCTTGTTACCGTTCTCATAGTGGCCTGACACTTCCCTGCTATCGACCTAATAATCTGGTCGTAGTCACCTGGAAGTTGACTATCATTGCGGTCAGCGATGGATAAAATTTTCAGCCAAATTGACAAGCTTTTTCTCCCCTATCTGCTTCCGCATGGCCCACACTTCCGCGTCGGCATTGATGTCGTGGCTTACAGGGAACCATCTTTTGATACGGGGCATGAGTGGCTCAAAATTTTCTAGCGAGCTTCTACGTTATTTTGCGGTGAGCCTGAGATTTTGGCCCGTTCCAACTTTTTTAACCCTTCGAGAGTCGAGCGCCTCACTATCTCGGAAACGTTAAAGCCAAAATTGCGCCCTACCTGGTTTTCATCGGTGAATTTCACGTTGACTTGCCACGTCAACTCTTTATCTTTCGCCATTGTCTCCCCCTGTCGGGTTCATTTTTCTCGTGTCGCACTGCGATATTTGTTATAGTTTTAGCGTGCGTAGTTGCGTGCGCTAGTGCCGAGAAGGGTTGAGCCTTAATGGCAGACAAAACCGATGAACAAATCCTGGCGTGGTTGGAATCCGTGGCGAACGAGCGCCCTTGGCGCAAACGGTGGGCAAACCGAACGGTCAATGATGAAGATTTCGATTTATGTTGAGACTACTGTGCCGGGACTATGAAAAAGTCGAGGCAGCCGACCTGTTGCTTTTCCTTGAAGGGTTGCGCCAGGAATATTTGGTGGCGAGAACAACGCGGCGGCAATTAATGGCCGCTGGCCGAAGGCCCTCTATGGCGTTGGAAGCCGTTGACGGTGTAGATGGCAAACCAATAACGGTTTTCCGGGATGATGCGTTAAAGCTAATTGATCAGATAGAAACATTTCAACAAGCGCTTGATGCTCAGTTAAAAAGTGTGAGCGGGTTAACTTGGACAGGGTAAGACCTCGGCGAGCCCAACCTATTTCCCGACGCCGTTTAGCGTAGCTGATATAATTAGCATCATGTCCCCGAGTTTCTGGTTGTGGTTTTCCAGTTTATTGCATGCATCGTCCATCTCCAACACGACGCTACTGACTCCATAACCTTTGGGCCACAGGAATTGACCCACATTGTCCTGAATCTTTGCGATACTATCTACAGCCCCAACCCAACCGAATACATAACCTGCTTTGAAAGTGGGAGTCAGCTGCGGCCAATAAGCGCATGTGTAGAGCTCGGGCTCAGCCGCATGCCCCATATTTAATGAGAGTGCGAACAAAATAGTTCCAAGCGCTAATTTTTTTACCATCGCATTTCCTTTATCCGTTTCTGCAATTCGCGGTCGCTCATCGCGAGATTTCGGGACAATTTCGGGACAATTTTCGTGCGACATTAGCACGAAATGCACTTTTAGCACTGTCGAAGGCATCGTCGAAAGATAAACATAAACGGCGGCTTCCAGAGAAAACCGCCGTTTATTAGCAATCGACTCTTTTAGTTTGCCTTCTCTGATGCAGAAAACATGAGATACCGTTCGGAGCCACTGCCGGGTTATATATACCAAGTCCTATGACCCTGTTCTGTTCCAGCACAAACGCCACATTGTAATCCCTGTAGCTGTAAATTCTTGTCAATCCATCATCAGAACCTGCGGTGGATGTAGGCGGTCCGAATTTTTTCTGAACGTCACTTTTTTCAGTAGCACCGATAGCTATCCCCTGAATATACCCGCGGGAATCCGTGCCGTTTAAACAGCAGGTAAAAACGACGAGCTACACCTTTCCGTCCACGAATCTAACATTGTAACTGTAATCCCAGCTTCCACCATCGTGTTGGAAGAATAAACCCACCTATCACTCTCTTTAGTCGACGGTTTACCTCTGATGAATAGGACATCAGTCTGCGACGCACCTAACGGGATTTCCCAAAAGGTTTTCTCGACCTTTGGTTTTTCAGGAATCAGACTGTGAAGGTAAAAGCCAGTTACCATGGTCAACGTTACGCCCAATGGCCACAGTATAGTTTTCATCCAATTCCATCGGTCTTTAGTGGCGATATAGAGAGCCACAACGGCTAAAAGCGCACCCGCCAGAAATATGCCCGTGCCGACACTCATGGTTTTTCAGTCATCCAGTACAAGCGCCCGCTCCTGCTTTTCCTTTTCCCTGTAGGGTGACTAGTTGAAATTTTGAGTTGTCGTTAATCACAATCTGTAACTTCATAATCCATGTCTGAGTTTAAACACAAGACACCGCGTGTATTCCACCTGTGTTACAGATGCGTTGCAAAATATCGCGCAATTCCTGCAAAAACGGCGTGGTCGCTGCAATCGCTGAAAAAAACCGAGTGAACGAAAATACAAACAAAAACGCCAACCTATTCCTAAGTTGGCGTTTCTGCTGAATTCTGGTGAAAGCGGCTTCCCAGTCTTTTAAGTCCCTCGTGTCTACCTATTCCACCATCCGGGCTCGGAAGGGAGTAACGAGAATATTTCCTAGCACAAAACTCTTGATCAGAAAATGCGAAGGCCTCTCGCGGGAGAGGCCTTCTCGAATGCACCGTGTCAATTAGACAAACAAGGGCGCCAGCACAAGCGTGATGGTCGCCAAAAGCTTGATTAGGACGTGGAGACTGGGGCCGGCGGTGTCTTTGAACGGATCGCCCAAGGTATCGCCGACGACCGCAGCCTTGTGCGGATCGGAACCTTTGCCGCCGCCTTCGTACTGGCCGCTCTCGATATATTTCTTGGCGTTATCCCAAGCCCCGCCGCTGTTGTTGAAGAAGGTCGCCATCAAGATTCCTGCGATCGTGCCGACCATCAAGAAGGCCGCCACGGCTTCGGCACCGATGCCAAACATACGGAAAACCAGACCAACCGCCACGGGCATGGTCACCGCGAGTAGACCGGGAACGACCATTTGCTTCAAAGCACCGAGGGTCACGATGTCGACGCAGCGACGATAGTCGGGCTTTACCGTTCCCAAGAGTATGCCGGGGTTCTCTTTGAACTGCCGGCGCACCTCGTTGATGACGTAGTAGGCAGCTTTGCCGACCGCCCTAATAGCAAAGGACGAAAACAGAAATACCAGCATGGCGCCGAGGAGGCCGCCGACAAAAACCTCCGGCTTGGCGATGTTGACTACTTCTAAAGGATGGCCGTAATGAGCCACCTCATCGAGATAGGCGGAAAACAGCAAAAACGCCGCCAGCGCCGCCGAGCCGATCGCGTAGCCCTTGGTAAGCGCCTTCGTGGTGTTGCCGACCGCGTCTAACCGGTCCGTCTTGCGGCGCACTTCTTCCGGTTGACCGCTCATCTCAACGATGCCCCCGGCGTTATCGGTGATCGGACCGAAGGTGTCCATGGCGAGAATATATGCGGCGGTGCCGAGCATGCCCATGGTTGCCACCGCGGTGCCAAACAGGCCGGCGTGTTTTACGCCGCTGTTCAGTCCCAAATAGTAGGAGGTGATAATCGCCACGGAAATCACCAACACGGGAATCGCGGTGCACTCCAGACCCACCGCGATACCGGCGATGATGTTCGTCGCCGGCCCAGTTTTGGACGCCTCGGCGATTTCTCTAACCGGCCGATATCTGTACTCGGTGTAATACTGGGTGATGTAAACGAAGGCCTGAGCCATCACGATACCGACAACGCCGCACAGGAAAAAATAGAACCACGCCGACTCGGCTTCGGGATACTTCGACACATCGACCGCGAGCAAATATTTCGCGGTAAAAAAGAACCCGGCAACCGCCAACACGCTGGTGACGTAGTAGCCCTTGTTGAGCGCCGCCATGGCGTCGCCATCTTCTTTAGTCTTCACTACCATGATACCGACGATCGAAGCGACCAGGCCCAGCGCGCGTGCTACCAGCGGGAAAAGAATCCCTTTCAAACCGAAGTAGGGAAACAAGCCGACGCCCAGAATCATCGCGCCGATATTCTCGGCTGCGGTGGACTCGAACAAATCGGCGCCACGACCGGCGCAGTCGCCGACGTTGTCGCCGACCAAGTCGGCGATGACCGCGGGATTGCGGGGATCGTCTTCGGGGATGCCGGCTTCGACTTTGCCGACCAGATCGGCGCCCACATCGGCTGCCTTGGTATAAATACCGCCGCCGAGCTGGGCGAAGAGCGCGACGAACGATGCGCCGAATCCATAGCCGACGATGGTAAACGGAATTTTCTGCGGATCATGCCCGAGGGCGTCAAGCAACGCATACAGCCCGCCGACGCCGAGGAGGCTCATGGCGACGACAAACAAACCGGACACCGCGCCGCCGCGCATCGCGATCTGCAAGGCTTCGTTGAGACTGGATCGAACCGCGGCGGCGGTACGTATGTTGGCGCGGATGGAAACCCACATGCCGACATAACCCGCGATCAGCGAACAAGCCGCGCCGAGCACGAAAGAGAGCGTCGTCCAAAAAGCCGTTTCCATTGGCGGCACCGGGTCGGCCTTGCTCGGGGTGCGCACGAAGGCGTAGAGGAGAAAGATGAGTACGGCTAAAGCCGCGGACAAAATAATGATGGTACGGTTTTGCCGCGACATGAAAGCTTCGGCGCCCTCTTTGATGGCGTCCGAGATGTCCCGCATCTTTTGCGTGCCGGTGTCCTTGCTCAGCACCTGGCGCGCTAGGTACACGGCAAAAGCCAAGGACAAACAGCTAATCACGATTACAAATGGAATCATTACTCCTCCTCAACCATAGAAACCAAAATTCGATTTATTCCTTGCGGCGCCAAATATACGCGACGCCGATGCTGAGAACGTATAAGACCAACATCGGCAATGCCAACAAACTTTGATTGATGACATCCGGCGTCGGCGTCAGCATAGCGGCCAATACAAAGATCGCGATAAGCGCATAACGAAACGAGCTGATCATCAAACGGTAGTTCCAGATTCCCAGCCGCACCAGGAAAAATGTAAAAACCGGCAGCTCAAAAGTCACGCTAAACGCCAAAACCATACGGAAAAAAAAAGTAAAATACTCGCCGATCCGTATCGCCGGCATAACCCCCATGGTCGCGTACTGCTCGATGAAATATTTAAACGCGACCGGCAGCACGATCCGATAACAAAAGTACGCGCCGCCGATAAAAAACAACGTCGCGCACAAAACAAAGGGCACCACTAACTTTTTTTCCCGGCCCGAGAGCCCCGGCGCGACAAAACGCCAGATCTGGTAAAAAATATACGGGCTGGAAAACAGCACGCCAGCCGCCAAAGCGACTTTCAGCTCGGAAAAAAAAGCTTCGGTGACGCTGGTGCCGATCAGACTTTGGCCGGGCTGCAAGTGTTGCCGCAGCGGCGCGACCATAAAGCCAAAAATCACATTAGAGAAATAGTAGCAAACGCTTGAGATGACAAAGACGGCTATGACCGACTTCAACAAACACCAGCGGAGATCCTCAAGATGCTCCGTTAGCGTCATATTTGAATCGCTCACCACAATCCGCGACCGCACAGCAAAATTGCAAAAAAGGGGAAGGTGTCAAACCCTTCCCCTTTCTCGGTAGCATCAACCGGTATAAGGCTAAAAATCCTTACTTGGTTTTTCCTTCGTCTTTCTTCTCCACTGGCGCATCTGGTCCCGGTGCGCCTGGTGCGCCTGGTGCTCCCGGCGCGCCTGGTGCTCCTGGCGCTCCCGGTGCTCCCTCTGGCCCTGCCGGAGCCGGTGCCGGAGCCGGAGCCGGCGGCGGCGGCGCAACAACTGTTGTCTCCTTTTTCTCGCAACCTGCCAATGTGAGCGTAAAAGCGAAGACGGCAAGCGCCGACAACGAAACAAATTTCTTTCCTATCATTAAGTCACCTCCTTTCACGTCACTAACATCCTCAACAACAATGCAATGAAAACCAAATGCTTACTTGGTTTTTGCATCCTCTTTTTTCTCCATTCCCTTGTCAGGTGCTGGAGCTGCATCCTTCGCAGGCTCAGGAGGAGCCGCTGGTTCCGGCGCAGGCGCTGCTGGCGCTGGCGGCGGTGGAGGCGGAGCCGGTTCTTCCTTTTTACCACATCCGACGAACGTTAAAGTAAAAGCGAAGAGGGTAATGGCCGCCAATGAAACGAATTTCTTTCCCATCTTTGATTCACCTCCTTTCCCGTCACACATCTTGTACTACACAGTCCTCATTAAGCAATTTTTATCGCATATGTCTAATGGAGATTCAAGTGGAACGGCACGGAAAACGCTGATGTATTTATATCAGCAAGCACGCTATGAGAGGATCGAATATCGCGCCATCAGGAGAAACAACGCGGCGGCCGCTGCACGACAAATATTTTCTAGCGATCGGGTTCGAATCGTGGATAAGGAAAATATTCGCTGGGCAAATCATCTGTGCAATCAGTGGCAGATATTCCACGTTGTCGAGCACTAGTCTTACGGAACGGCGGTGGAATTCACAGAAATTGTTTATAACTTGTTGATAACCGTTAATGAAACCCACGCGCGCGGGCAATCTATCCAAGGCGCAACGTTTTGCTCAATTTCACGGCGCCGGAATCGTGTATCTTTTTAGTCAGTTAAACGATTTGTATTTTTTGTCACGGGGAAGTTGACGCTAGCGATTATTTCCGAGGCGGAAAGATCAAGACGGCAAGCGAGATGAGGGGGATTCTCGTTGCGCCGACCGTGCGCGCCAGTGTGCAGCACTGATTATTCACGCGAAGGGCGTTTCATGCCGGCTAGAATTTGTTACGGCTAATCGAGCACGTTGACTCGTATCGAGGCCGATGGTACAAAGAGCGAAGTAAATTCGGAGGATTTCACTTGGCGGTCCACACATCTGTCATCAAACGGCATCAACAAAGCCTCAAGCGACGGGCGCGGAACATCGAAACAAAATCGAAGCTTCGCACTTTGATCAAAAAAACCCGACAAGCGATCGAATCGAAGAATGCTGAAAATGCATCGGTTCAATTGCGCGCGGTCAACAAGGCCCTGAGTAAGGCGGTAAGCAAAGGTGTTATCAAAAACAATACCGGCTCGCGCTGGTTGTCACGCCTATCGCGAGCGGCCGCGAAGATTTCCACTGTCGGCTAGAGCTCACCGCGCCGCATTCATGTCCCGGCTGCGGCTCCGTTAATTCGGTTTTATTCCTTAGAACATTTCCATCATTCTCTGGTGGAGTTCTTTAGCAAATCGCTCCATCAATTGGTCGCGGGCATTTTTGCGTTCGGTGTCCGTCAATTGAATGTCGGTCATGCGCCGGACATCCGACGCGCTCAAGTTTCCCGTGCGGAAATCGGAGGAGGTTGTAACCACCGCTGACCGCGAACCGGCGTAAACTTCATTAAGCTGCAAGCCATGACCGCGCCAAAGCACTTCATAGGGCTCGCGGCGCCTCAGGGTTACGTCGAGATTGAGCCGCGATTCATACTGCAAAACCTCGTCATGGCGATTGACCGAATCGACGCTGCTGTCCAAGGAACGAACCACGCCGCTAACGATAACGTCGGCAAACTCGGCTTGATCGACGACCGTCAGTTGACGCCGACGGTAAAACTCGCCGCGCAGTGCCGAGGTGAGCTCCTTCTCAATGCCGACATCGTGGCTACGATTGACAAACGGCTCGACATAGATCGTTTTGGCATCCTTCGGCAAGAGCGTGCTCTCACCGACAAATTGATAGCCGCAGCCGACGACAGTCGGCAGCACCACCGCAGCCAGTAAGAACCAAACTCGCTGCCATCGAATCATCGGAGAATTTTTCACGAGCTTAACCCTCCACAACAATGTTGACCAAGCGGCGCGGCACGTAAACCACGCGCTGGACTTTTTTCCCTTCGAGAAAGCCGACGACTCTAGCGTCAGCCAAGGCGTCGGTCTGAATCCGTTCTTGGGTCATATCCGCCGGCACGGTAATTTTGCCGCGTACCTTGCCGTTGACCTGCACAACGATCAGCAACTGCTCTTCCACCAGCGCGGCTTGCGAATAGCTCGGCCAAGGAAGCCGATCCAACGATTCGCGATGTCCCAATTCTTCCCAGAGCTCGCTCGCGACGTGCGGCACGAAGGGCGCAAGCAGGACAATCATCGTTTCCAGCCCTTCCTTAATGATCGGCGCGCTGTCCTTCAGGTTGGCATCGTCCTGGATTGCCGCGCTGAGCGCGTTGGACAACTCCATGATCGCCGCGATCGCCGTGTTGAAATGAAACCGGCCGTCGATATCGTCGGAGACTTTCTTAATCGTCCGATGAATCATGCGCTTGAGATCGCGCTGCTTAGAGGTCAACTCTGCGGGCGCGCCATTGCTTGAGGGCTTCGTCCAGAGCTCGCGCTGCTGAAACACCAAGCGCCAGAGCCGGCTAAGAAATCGAAAGGCGCCCTCGACTCCCTGGTCGCTCCATTCGAGATCTTTTTCCGGCGGCGCGGCGAAAAGCGTAAACAACCTAGCCGTGTCGGCGCCGTACTGGCCAATCAGATCTTCCGGGTCGATGATGTTTTTCTTCGACTTGGACATTTTTTCGACCCGGCCCTTTTGCACTGGCCGATGGCACAGCGGGCACTTCCAGCCATCCTTGTCCGAACCCACAAGCTCGTTGGGGAAGAGCCAATTATGCTCGCTGCAACGGTAGGTTTCCTTCGATACCATTCCTTGGGTGAGCAGATTGGTAAACGGCTCACCCACAGTTGCCAAGCCGACATCACGCAACGCTTTGGTAAAGAAACGCGCGTAGAGCAAATGCAGCACCGCGTGCTCGACCCCGCCGATATATTGATCCACCGCCATCCAGTAGCGGCCTTTATCGACATCGACCGGCGCCTTAGTAAAATTCGCCGAAGTGTAACGGAGAAAATACCAAGACGAGTCGACGAAGGTGTCCATGGTATCCGTCTCGCGGCGCGCATTGCCGTGACATTTCGGACAGGCCACTTGCGAGAATGTTTTGCTATCACTCAATGGCGAACCGCCCTTGCCGGTAAACGGAACGTCTTTCGGCAACGCTACCGGCAATTGATCTTCCGGCACGGGCATAGCGCCGCATATTTCACAATAAATAATCGGGATCGGCGTACCCCAGTAGCGTTGGCGCGACACACCCCAGTCGCGCAGCCGAAAGCGAATCGCCTTCTTGCCAAAACCATTGGCTTCAGCAAACGCCGCGATCTTTTCTTTGCCGGCGATATTGGGGGTACCGGAAAAAATGCCGCTATCGGCCATGACCCCTTCGTCGACGTAAGCTTCGGTCATCTCGGCGAGTATAAGTTTGCGGTCGTTGGGCTGGATGACGACGCGAATCGGCAAGTTATACTTTTTCGCGAACTCGAAATCGCGCTGATCATGAGCCGGCACCGCCATCACCACGCCGGTGCCGTATTCCATCAAGACGAAATTGGCCAAATAGATGGGAATATTCTCGTTCGAAAATGGATTGCGGCAGTAGGCGCCGGTGAAGACGCCTTCCTTCTCGCCTTCCTCAGCGCCCCGTTGCGCTTGGCTGATATTTTTATAACGATCGATAAATTGCTTAACCGCGTCCGCTTCCGCCGTGTCACGTGCTAGAGCTTCAGCCATTGGATGTTCCACCGCCAGTGAAACGAATGTCGCGCCGAAGATGGTATCCGGGCGGGTGGTGAAGATCCTCAGAGCGCCGTCGTGGCCGACGAGCGGAAAATCGATCTCAGCGCCGATCGATTTGCCGATCCAGTTGCGCTGCATGGTCAGTACTTTGTCGGGCCAACCGCTGAGTTTGTCCAGATCGCCGAGCAGCTCCTCGGCGTAATCGGTGATGCGGAAAAACCACTGTTCCAATTCTTTTTGCATCACCGCAGAGTCGCAGCGCCAACAAGCGCCGTCGATCACCTGCTCGTTGGCCAAGACCGTTTCGCAGGATGGACACCAATTGACGAAGGAGCTTTTTTTATAGGCCAGTCCCTTTTTGAAAAACTGCAAAAAGATCCACTGATTCCAGCGGTAATACTCCGACTGGCAGGTGGCGATTTCGCGCGCCCAATCGTAGGACAGACCCATGCGCTTGAGCTGGGTCTTCATATAGAGAATATTTTCCTGGGTCCAAGCTTCCGGATGCACGCCGCGCTCAATGGCGGCGTTTTCCGCCGGCAATCCGAAGGCATCCCAGCCCATCGGATGGAGCACGTTGAAGCCGCGCATGCGCTTGTAGCGTGCCACCACATCGCCGATGGAATAGTTACGCACATGGCCCATGTGAATACGGCCGGACGGATAGGGAAACATCTCGAGGACGTAGTACTTCGGCTTGGCCGCGTCCTCAGTGACCTGAAATGCTTGGTTCTCGGCCCAAATCTTTTGCCACTTCTCTTCAATCGCTTTGGCTTGATAACGCTCGTCCATGGTCAATCTTCTAGTCGGATTTCGCGCAACTGGATCGGGCCACCCGATCCAAGACTCCATTGATAAAGCCCGCGGACTCCTCGCCGCCAAAGCGTTTGGCGATCTCGATCGCTTCGTCCAAAGTTACCGCGGTCGGGATATCGGCACAGAAGACCAATTCGTAGGCGGCCATGCGCAGCAACACGAAATCGACTTTGGCCAAACGCTCGTTCTTCCAGTTTTCGGTGGCCTGATCGATCATGCGGTCGATCTCGGCACGCTGGCTTACCGTTCCGGAAACCAAGCGGCGGGCGAATTCTTTAGCCTTGGTATTTCCCTCGAAGTGTTGCAGGAACAATTCCACCGCCGCCACCGATGGATCGCCGGTGATCTCGATCTGGTAAAGCGCCTGGAGCGCCAGCTCGCGGCCCTTGCGCCGGTTGCTGCGCGGCAAATTGGGCACGCTATCGGGTTGAATTTCTGACAAGGTTTGCTCGATGAATTTAGCGCCAACGACCACGACGTGTCACACAACTTGGCGCAGCACATTGACCATCTCGACGGCGACTAACAACGCTTCGTAGCCCTTGTTGGCGTCTTTCGTCCCGGCGCGATCCATCGCCTGCTGCACGTTGTCGGTTGTCAGGACGCCAAAGCCGATGGGAATTTTATAGGTCTTGACGGCGTCGCCGATCCCGCGCGTCACCGCGTCACAAACGTAATCGAAGTGCGGCGTGTCGCCGCGAATCACCGCACCTAAACAAACCAATGCGTCGAACTTGCCGCTCGCCGCTAGCCTGTCCGCGACGATGGGAATCTCAAAGGCGCCGGGCACGCGCACCACGGTCAGATTACTTTCCGCGCCGCCGTGGCTGGAAAAGCCATCAAGGGCACCGTCCAGTAACTTCTCAGTAATGAAATTATTGAAGCGGCTGACAACAATGGCGATCCTAAGACCATCGGCCTCCTGTTTTCCTTCGACAATAGTAGCCATGAATCTTCGCTGGCAGAAGAACTAGTGTTTCACCGGCTTGCCTTCGAGATTGGACAGCATATGGCCGAGCTTGCTCTGCTTAGTCCTGAGATAGTGTATATTAGAGTCGCGCGGCGAAATTTCCAGCGGCACTCTCTCGATGACTTTGACGCCGTAATTTTCCAGGCCGGAGATCTTGCGCGGATTGTTGGTCAGCAAGGACACTTTTTCAACGTGCAGGTCGCGGAGAATCTGCGCGCCAATGCCGTAATCGCGGAGATCTTCTTTGAAGCCCAACTCCAGATTGGCTTCCACGGTATCGCGTCCCTGATCCTGCAATGCATAAGCTCGGATCTTGTTGGTAAGTCCGATGCCGCGCCCTTCCTGATGCATATAAACCAGCACGCCGCTGCCTTGCTCATCGATTTGGCGTAGTGATTGGCGGATCTGATCACCGCAGTCGCAGCGCTCCGAGCCAAACACATCGCCGGTGAGACATTCGGAATGCAGTCGAACCAAGACGTTGTCGCTCGAGGTAATTTCGCCTTTGACCAGCGCCATATGCTCGGCGCCGTCGACCACGTTCCGGTAAACGATCGCTTTGTATTTACCGCCGTGCAGCGTCGGAAACTCTTCTTCGGCGACCCGCACGACCAGACTCTCGTTGCGCAAGCGATAAGCGATCAAGCTCGCCACGGAAAGAATTTTTAGCCCCTGGCGCTCTGCGAGCTTGGCCAACGACGGCAGCAACGCAATGGAACCGTCTTCTTCGAGGATCTGGCAAATCACGCCTGCCGGTTTAAAGCCCGCCAAGCGCGCCAAATCCACCGACGCATCGGTCCGCCCCGAGCGAGCCAACACTCCGCCGGTGCGAGCTTGCAAAGGTTGCACGTGACCAGGAACAACCAGCTCGCCATGTTTGATCTCATCCGAAATAACCGCGCGGATGGTGTGGGCTCGACCTTGGGCCGAGACTCCATGCACGCCCGGCAGGTTCACCGAAAAAGACGCGCCGCTGAGCAAACCCGACAGCAAACTATTTTCCGCCGACACCATCGGAATACACAGCTCGCGGATTCTTTCGTCGGTCAAGGTGACATAAATAATGCCGCGCCCATGGTGCATCATGTGATTGATGCTCTCGGCTGACACCTTCTCTGCCGCCAAGCAGAAAAAGCCATCGCTGTCGGGTGCGTCCTCGTTGACCAGGATCACCATCCGGCCGTTGCGGATATCTTCGATACCTTGCTCGATGGTCGAAATGGGCATGAATCAAACTTCTTGAAGCACCGTTATTGGTAAATCAGCGGCGCTTTTCTAGGAAACTATGAACGTACTTGCCGATCAGGTCGGTTTCGATATTGACTTTATCACCAACCCTGCGGCCCTGCAAATTAGTGTGCCGCAAGGTGAACGGGATGATTGCGACGGAAAATCGGTCGCGCCGGCATTCGTTTACGGTGAGACTGACACCGTCCACCGCCACCGACCCCTTGGACACCAGCAGCCGGCCCAGACGCGCCGGGACGTTAAAAGTGAACATCGTAAACTCGCCATGTTTGCGTATCGATACCACAGTGCCGACGCCGTCCACATGGCCGGTGACGAGATGGCCACCCAGCCGCTCTTGCAAACGCATCGGTTGTTCCAAATTGACCAAGCTGCCCAGGGAAAGTTTTTCTAGGTTGGTTCGCGCCAGGGTTTCCGGCGAGACGTCGACCGTAAACGCGCCACTGAGCTTCTTCACGACGGTCAAGCACGCGCCGTTCACCGCCACACTGGCGCCGAGCGCCATCCTGCGCACCGCCAGCTTGGTTTTTACCGTCAACACCGCCGAGCCGTGTTTAAATCTAAGCGCGCCAATCCTGCCAACGTCTTCAATCAATCCGGTAAACATGGAGCCAATTCTTCCTGTCGATGGGGATCACAAATATCCTGTAACCCAAATGTCGTCGCCCGATTTGCGCACGGTCAGATTTTTCACCTGAATCGCCCGGGCCATCTTGCCTATCGCTAAACCGCCGATCATCGCGCGGCCGTCGCCGCCGAGAATTTTCGGCGCATAAAAGAACTCGACCTTATCGACAAGGTTATTTTTGAGCGCCGACGCCGCCACCGCCGCGCCGCCCTCGATGAGGACGCTGACTACTCCTTGTGCCGCGAGTTTTTTTAGCAATGGCTGCCAAGCGATGCGATTGTCGCGCCCAGGCAAACACCAGACCTGCGCGCCGAGGGCTTGGATAGCGCGAATTTTTGCCGCTGATACTTTTGTGGTCGTGGCGATAATAGTTTTCTCAGAATCCTTCTGCCGTAGCAGTTGCGCCGTCAGCGAAATGCGCAAGCGGCTATCGAGCACCAACCGATAGGGATTACGCCCGCCGACAATCCGGCAAGTCAACTGCGGATCATCGGCGCGCACGGTCTCCACACCGACCAGCACGGCATCCATTTCATTGCGCCATCGGTGCACCCGCGCGCGCGACGCTGGGCCGCTGATCCAGCGCGAATCGCCGCTTGCAGTCGCGATCTTTCCGTCGAGTGTCGCGGCGAGCTTGAGCGTCACAAAGGGAATGCGCCGAGTGATGAATTTCGAAAAAGCTTCAAGCAATTGTCGGCATTCAGTTTCGCATGCACCAACTTGAACTTTGATACCGGCACGGCGAAGTTTATCGAAGCCACGACCGGCAACACGCGGATTGGGGTCACCCATGCCGGCAACGACGGCCTTAATGCCGGCGCGAATCAGCGCATCGGCGCACGGCGGCGTGCGGCCATAGTGGCTGCAAGGTTCCAGGGTAATATAAAGCGTCGCGCCTTGGGCTTTCGTCCCGGCAGTTTTTAGCGCGACGATTTCAGCGTGATCGCCGCCGGCCTTTCGATGGTAGCCAGTGCCGACGATCTTGCCGCCGCGCACCAGCACCGCGCCGACGATGGGATTGGGACTGGTGCGACCGGCGGCTTTGCGCGCCAAGCGGCACGCCAAACGGAGGTAGCGCCGCTCTTGATCGCTCCAGCGAGACTGGGCCAACGCGGCTAATCCCTTCTCTGGCGCGGGTCAAGCGGCTTGATAGCCTTGGCCACTTTAACCAGAGGCACCTTGCGCTCTTTGATCAACTCTTCGAGCTCGACCATGAACTCGCTGATGTCCTTGAACGAACGGTACACCGAGGCGAAGCGCACATAGGCGACCGGATCGGTATCGTGCAGTTCGCGCATCAAAGCTTCGCCGATGACCGAGCTGACGATTTCCTTTTCGCCGCGTTCTTGCAAAGTCCGCTCGATGCTGTCGGCGATGGTTTCGATGGTGTTAATACTCACCGGCCGCTTCTCGCAGGCGCGTTTGAGTCCATTGATGATTTTGACCCGGTCATAGCCCTCGCGCCGGCCGTCTTTTTTGACGATCAGCGGCATCATCTCCTCGACCCGTTCGTAAGTCGTGAAGCGGCGCGTGCAGCGTTCGCACTCGCGCCGGCGCCGGATCATGTTGTTGTCCTTGCTCAAGCGCGAATCGATGACGCGGTTTTCTATTTCATGGCAAAAGGGACATTTCATCTTAAAAATCGATGATGGAGGATCGAGGATGGAAGATCGAAAATCTCAATGCGCCATCCTCTATCCTCGATCCTCAATCCTCGACGTGAATCTCTGGCTAAGCTTTGCCCAAACGGTGCGGATATACCGGAAATTTTTTGCACAGCTCGCCCACGTCATCGGCCACCGCGCGCAGCTTGGCTTCATCGCTCACCGAACCGAGCGCGCGCGCGATCAAGTCGGCGATCATCGCCATCTCCCTTTCCTTCATAGCGCGGGTGGTCACCGCCGGCGTACCGATGCGAATACCGCTGGTGACGAACGGCGAGCGGGTGTCGAAAGGAATGCCGTTCTTGTTGACCGTGATACGCGCCTTGTCCAAAGTCTCTTGGGCGACTTTTCCGGTTAGCTCGGACTTGCGCAGATCGACCAACATCAGATGGTTGTCCGTGCCATCGGAAGTTAAGCGGAAACCGTTTTTTATCAGCCCGTGAGCCAGCGCCTGAGCATTCTTGACGATCTGCTGCTGGTAGATTTTGAACTCCGGGCTAAGCGCTTCTTTAAGCGCCACCGCTTTAGCGGCGATCACGTGCATCAGCGGCCCGCCCTGCAGGCCGGGAAAAACCTTGCTGTCGATGGATTTCGCATGCTCGGCTTTGCAGAGTACCATGCCGCCGCGCGGCCCGCGCAAAGTCTTATGCGTGGTCGTCGTGACGAAGTCGGCGTAAGGCACCGGGCTGGGATGCAGCCCCGCTGCCACTAGGCCGGCGATATGCGCCATATCGACCATCAAGAACGCGCCGATCTCGTCGGCAATCTTGCGAAAGCGCGGATAATCGATGATGCGTGGATAAGCGCTGGCGCCGGCGATGACCAATTTAGGCCGGTGCTCTTTGGCCAACCGTTCGACTTCGTCGTAATCGATGGTCTCGGTTTTTTCCGCAACGCCGTAGGGAATAACTTTATAGATGATTCCGGAAAAATTCACCGGGCTACCCATCGACAAATGGCCGCCATGGGCGAGGTTCATGCCGAGATAGCTATCGCCCGGCTTAAGCACCGCGAGATAGACGGTCATGTTCGCCTGCGATCCCGAGTGCGCCTGCACGTTGGCGTGGTCAGCGCCGAACAGCTCTTTTGCCCGCGCGATCGCCAACGACTCGACTTCATCGACGAACTCGCAACCGCCGTAGTAACGCTTGCCCGGATAGCCTTCGGCGTATTTGTTCGTCATCACGGAGCCCTGCGCTTCGAGCACTGCTTCACTGACGACGTTTTCCGAGGCGATTAGTTCGAGATTGCCTTCCAATCGCCGTGTTTCCTTTTGTATCGCGGCAAACACGTCTTTATCGGTCTGTTCGAGAAATGACATACTCATTCATTAACCCGCTTTACCCTGAACGTTCAATTGCGAGCCGAGCTCCTGTTCCAGTCGTGAAATTTTGTCCACCCGGCGCTGATGGCGGCCGCCGGCAAAAGGTGTCGCGAGCCATGCTTCGACAATTTGCCGGGCCAGTTGCGGCTCGGTCTTGGCGCCGCTCAAGACGAGAATATTAGCGTCGTTGTGCTCCCGGCTGGAGCGCGCCGCATCAATATCGAAAACCAGCGCCGCGCGCACGCCGGGGAATTTATTGGCGACGATCGACATGCCGATGCCGCTGGTGCAGATCAAAACACCGCGCTCGACTGCGCCGGCGGAAACGCGTTCAGATACTTCACGGCCATAGTCGGGATAATCCACAGACGCGGCACCTTCAGTGCCGCAGTCGCGCACCTCGACGCCTTGGCCGCGCAAACAGCCAAGCAAAAATTCTTTAAGCTCCACTCCACCGTGGTCGCAACCGATGGCGATCATATCCTTCCACGACACTCGTATTCAGATGACTAAATGTGTTGAAACAAGAGAAATTGCAGGAGAGATCGCCCGAAGCGTCGTCCCGCAGTATCGGAATCGAATCCGGCTCGGCCCCGAAAACACCGGCCGGCGTCAAATCGCCCCAATCGGATTAGCGATGTCCCTCGATATATGTGATGACATCCTGGACGGTTTTAATCTTCTCAGCGTCCTCGTCGGAGATTTCCATCTCGTATTCTTCTTCGAGGGCCATGACTAACTCGACGATGTCGAGGGAGTCCGCACCCAAATCCTCGATGAACGACGCCTCCGGCGTCACTTCTTCCGCGCTTACGCCCAACTGCTCACAAACGATTTCTTTTACTCGTGCTTGTACCGATGCCGCCATCTTCCCATACCTCCTGCTACAAATTGATCACATGTATAGCCCGCCATTAATACCGAAAACCTGTCCGGTCACATAGCCCGCCCCCGGCCCCACTAGAAACAAAACCATGTCAGCCACTTCATCACAAGTGCCGAAACGGCCGAGAGGAATGGCGTGGCGGAACTCCTCGCGCAACTTTTCCGGCAAGCGGTGGGTCATGTCGGTGTCGATGAATCCGGGCGCCACCGCGTTGACGGTCACGCCGCGCGAAGCGACTTCGCGCGCCACCGACTTGGTGAAACCAATGATTCCCGCTTTCGATGCCGCGTAAAGCGACTGCCCCACATTGCCGCTCTGGCCCACCACTGACGACAGGTTGACAATCCGGCCGCCGTGCTGGCGAATCATCATGCGCGAGACCGCTTTGGTACAGAGAATCGTGCCCTTCAAATTGACGCCGATGACTTGCTCCCAATCCGCCGGTTTCATGCGCATCAAGAGACCATCGGCGGTTACGCCGGCATTGTTGACGAGAATATCAATTTTCTGATGTCGGTCAACGATATTTTTGACCGCCGCTTCGATCTGCGTCTCATCGGCGACGTCGAAAGGGCACAGCTCGCCCTTTCCCCCTTGGGCAATTATCGCGCTCAGGGATTCTTCAGCCGCCGCCTGATTGCCGCGATAATTGACAATCACATGGGCACCGGCTCGGCTGAGGCTCAACGCGATCGCTCTGCCGATGCCACGGCTGGCGCCGGTGACCAACGCCACTTGGCCCTGAAGATTCATCGAGCTCATGCGGCCGCGGCGATTCGCGGCAGGTCTTGCGGCGTTTCAAAATTGTCGACTGCCATGTCCGGCGCGATACGCTTGATCAGACCTTTTAACACTTTGCCTGGACCAATCTCCAAGGCCCGCGCGCAACCCAGAAGATACAATTTTCGCACCGATTCTTCCCAGCGCACCGGCTTGACCGCTTGCTCGGACAACAGCTCTTTCACTCGGTTGGCATCTTGATTGACATCCGCTTCGACGTTGGTGACAACGCCGACGGAAAAAGGTTGGATGATAAATTCACTCAAGACCTGCTTCAAGCCGTCCGCTGCCGGCTGCATCAATTGGCAATGAAATGGCGCGCTTACGGGCAGATCTAACGCCCGTTTGGCGCCGCGCTCCTGGGCCAGTGCCATAGCCCGAGCGACCGCAGTTTTCGTGCCGGCGATGACGATTTGACCGCCGCCGTTGTAATTCGCCGGCGCGACCACTTCGCCTTGACTAGCGTCGACGCAGAGCGCGCGCACCGCGTCCATTTCCAAGCCGAGAATTACCGCCATGGCGCCGACTCCGGCAGGCACCGCTTGCTGCATCAAGCGGCCGCGCTGGCCGACTATTCGCACTGCATCGCCGAAACGCAACGCGCCGACGGCGACCAACGCGCTGTATTCACCGAGACTGTGACCCGCGACATAGGCTGGCCGCAAAGCAGTTTCCGCTTGGAGCACACGCAACGCCGCGATCGACACGGTGAGAATCGCCGGCTGGGTATTTTCCGTAAGCTTGAGATCCGCTTCAGGGCCTTCGAAACAGAGCCGGCTCAGTGAAAAACCGAGGGCATCGTCAGCTTCGGCGAATACCTGTTTGGCAACTGAAAACTGGGTGCAAAACTCCTTGCCCATGCCGACGGATTGCGATCCCTGACCGGGAAAGACGTATGCGATATTAGGACTCGCCATTCCGCCTCCGTACCTCCGTGCCGCTCGGCGTATCGCTCTTTTCGCCGATGGTTTCGATCTTTGACTTGAGCCGATGCCAGAGTTTTTGCGGCAATCCCGCTTTACGATCTCCTGCGATGCGATCCAGTTCAGCCAAAGCCTCGGCGATATGGCGATTCATCTGCTGATCGACCGCGTCGCGCGCTTGACGAATGGCGTTTTTGATCGCCAGCGGATTTGACCCGCCGTGCGCGATGATCGCAACGCCGTCCAAACCGATCAGCGGCGCGCCGCCGTACTCGGCGTAATCCAGCCGGCGGTACGCTTGCTTGAGCGAGTTACGGCTCATCAAATATCCCAACTTACTCGATACGCTCTGCTTGAAAGCATCTTTCAAAACTTCGCCGGCGAAACTGGCCACGCCTTCCATGGTTTTGAGCGCAACGTTGCCGGTAAAACCGTCGCAAACCACCACATCGACCTTGCCGTTGAAAATATCGCGCCCTTCGACGTAACCGATGTAATTGACCGGCACCGCGGCCAACTGCTCGCTCGCAGCGCGGGTCAAGTCCGTGCCTTTACCTTCTTCCTCGCCGTTGCTCAACACACCGACCCGTGGGTTGGTAACACCCAAGACTCGCTCGGCATAGATCGAACCCATGAGACCGAATTGGACCAGGTGCAGCGGCTTGCAATCGACGTTGGCGCCGGCGTCGACGATAACGGTCCCCTTGTCGAGATTCGGCACGACGACGAGGATCGCGGGCCGGGCGACTTGCGAAAGCCGGCCCATGACGAACATGCCGATCGCCATCATCGCGCCGGAGTTGCCCGCGCTCACCACCGCGTCGACTTCGCCGCGCTTCATCATCTCGAAGCCGACTTTCATCGACGAGTCCTTTTTGCGTAACGCGACGCTCGGCGCCTCGTGCATGGGCACGACTTGCGATGCGGCGACAATGTCAAATTTCGGCGCGTGAGGGTGCCTGGCGAGCTCCTGCTCGATGGCTTCATTCTGACCGATCAGCACGAGCTCGACGCCAAGCCCTTGAGCCGCAAGCAATACACCCTCGATCACGACTCCTGGGGCGTGGTCTCCGCCCATCGCATCGATGGCGATTTTCGGCATGGGAAGTAGAAGACTTAACTTTCTTCGGTTGGGATGACCGCGCGGCCGCGGTAAAAGCCGCACTTGGCGCACGCCCGATGGGGCAAAACGGTTTCGCTACAATTGGGGCAGGTGCTCCACTGCGGCTTGGTTAGATGATCGTGCGAACGGCGCTGGTTCTTCACTCGCTTCGAAGTTCTTCGTTTGGGTACCGGCATAAGTATGACCCTATCTTTCTTTCAATTAATATATCAGCCGATCAAAATTCGTTTCACGCTATTGTCCGACTTTGAGCCTGCGGAATAGCGCCATGCGCGGATCGCCGTCAACGTCAGCGCAATTGCAACTCTCACTGTTTAAGTTCGCTCCACAATGGCCGCAGAGGCCACGGCAATTTTCCGAGCACAGCGGTCTGGTTGGCAATGCCAATATCACTTGCTCTGCGATCAAGGGTGCCATATCAACTTCTTCCGAAGAATAATAGCTTAAACCGAGCTCGTCGCGATGTAACTCCGCCGCCCCATGGCTCGATCGTTTCGGATCGGGAGTTAGCACGAAATCGAATCTCTGATCGAGCGAAAAGTGGAACTCTTCCAGACAGCGGCCGCAATGACCCGTGAACGCACCGCTAAAATTGCCGCTAAAAAAAAGCTCCGGGCCCGATCGATAATAGACCAAATGCACATCCAACGATGGCGGAAAGCCGAAATCCGGGCTATTGTCTCGGCTGTATATCTTGTTGAGTTCCTCAACGTTCTCGGAGAAATCGATCTCTTTCGGTGTTTGAGGAATCTCGTCGATGGAGATTTTCATCGGCGCTAATGCGGGCCGTTCAGTGTTCATCGAATATAGACAATTCCCTCCTATTGTCAAGTTGATAGCCATCCTCCAAAGCGCGAAAAAATGATGCTTTATCCGCAACTTTCGTTGCCCGCAGCAGGCGTTTTGATGGGCTAAAGAATTACCGCTGAGACACTCAGAACGCCTTGTACATTCACCAGCTTTTTGTTAACCGTCATTTTATCTGCCATGGATTTACCAAATTATTTGCCACAGCGTTGGCGCGGCCGACGCTTCAATTCGTTCAACGGCATTCTACGCGAGCGCTTCGACGCGCGGGTGTATAAGATCGGCCTGCGCTTGGACTTCACTTGTCCGAACCGCGACGGCAAGGTCGCGGTCGGCGGCTGTATTTACTGCAACAATGCCAGCCACACGGCGAAAAGCTATCAGCCGCGCATGTCCGTTACCGCGCAGCTTGAGCAAGGCGCGCTGGCACTGCAAAAACGCCACAAAGCGGAGAAGTTCATCGCCTATTTTCAGAGCTATTCGAACACTTACGATGACATCACCAAGTTGGAGCGACTGTACCGCGAGGCCCTTGAGTTTCCCGGCGTCATTGGCGTCTCGATTGCCACACGGCCCGATTGTCTCGGCGAGGATGTCTTGGAGCTCTTGAGCCAATTATCGAGACAAACCTATCTCTGGCTTGAAGTAGGACTTGAGTCGATGTATGACCGCACCCTCGCTTGGGTCAATCGTGGCCATGGGCTCAGTGAATATATCGACGCCGTCCGCCGCGTCAAAGCGCGCGGGCTGCGCCTGTGCACGCACTTGATCCTCGGCTTTCCCGGCGAAAGCCGCGCGGAGATGCTCGCTACCCCGGCGCTGTTTAACCGGCTCGGCATGGACGGCGTCAAACTGCACAATCTCCATGTGATCAAAAACACCCAGTTGGAAAAATATTATCATCTCGGCCAAGTGCCGCTGTTGAGTCGAGAGCAATACATCGACCTCGTCCTCGACTTTGTCGAACTCTTAGATCCCAAGATCGTCATCCACCGGCTCTCGGCGGAAACCTATCGGGAGATCACGGTGGCGCCCGAATGGTCGGTCGACAAGCGCGGCGTCCACAACGCCATCGTCAAAGCGCTAGCTCGGCGCGACACGTGGCAGGGAAAGCACTTTGCCGGCGACGCCGTCACCAATCTAGCTCGAACAGGCGATGCTTGTTCCCAAGGAGCAGCACTTTGAACGGTCACCTCGGTTTGATTCATTCGATTTTACCCGCCACCGTGGATCTCAACGTCAAGATCCCGGATAGCCATCCCTCGGCGCGCAATCTGGGCTCGGAACGGGTCGGTTCGGGGACGATCATCGATCCCGACGGCTACATTCTAACCGTACATTATGTCACCATCGGCGCTTCTTCGATCACGGTAACGCTATCCGACGGCGAGCAGCATCCGGCAAGAATTGCCGCCCAGGATCAAGAAACCGGTTTATCGCTGATAAAAATCGCCGCGCGCGACCTGCCCTTCTTAAAACTTGCCGCCGCCGACGGCGTCGCGCTTGGCGAAGCGGCGGTAATGATCGCCAGCGCCGGCCAAAACAGCCGGCGTGTGAGCGGCGGCTATGTCTCGTCGCTGGAATCCTACGACGGCGAATGGGAGTACATGATCGAAAAAACCATTCGCACGACCGCGTTCAATCCCGGTTTCGGCGGCGGCACCCTGGCTAACTTTCGCGGCGAGTTGATCGGCGTGGTGTCGTTGAATCTGAATGAAGTGGGAAAGTTTTCCCTCGCTATCCCGGTCGACTACTACTTAAACTACGAGCGCGAGTTGAAACAGTTCGGCCAAGTACAAAGCCGGCCGCGCCGGCCATGGCTGGGACTTTATCCACAAGCGATGGCTGGCCATGTCGTCATCGGCGGCGTCGTCCCCAACGGGCCGGCGGCAAAGTTCGGTTTGCGGCAGGGCGATATTATTTTGTCGGTGGAAAAACAAGAGATCCGTTCGCGCCAGGCGCTCTACCAAGAAATGTGGAAGAAACGGCCGGGGGAACGGATCTCGTTTAGAATCTTGCGCGATGAGCAGTCGTTCGACTTGGAGATTGTCGGCGGCGATCGCGCCGACCGCTACCGCAATTAATCGTCGCCGCCGATTTTTTGAATCTCGCCTTTGCCGGTGATCTTGATCGCAATCGCCGGCGAATAGGCGTCCGGCTCGTAATTGATCATGCCCTTGTCGGTTGCTTGCAGATCGCCCAGCTTGACATTGTTGCCGGCTTTTTCGATTTTGGTCTTGTCATCGACGCCGACCACTTCTTCGCGCACTTTACCTTTGCGTTCCATTTGAAAGGTAATCGTGCGCTGCCCGACCGCGCTGATCACGCCTTCAACATCAACCGCTTTAGTCTTAGCCGTCTTGGCTGCTTCAGCCTTTGCCGATTCCGCTTTCGCCGGAGCGGGAGCCGGAGCTGGTTTTGGCGCCACCGCGGGGGCAGCCGGCGGGGGCGCAGGTTTTTCGTCAACCGAACTGCACGCGATCGCTAATACGGCTACTAACGACGCGCTAACCGGCCAAGAAATATGCTTTGCTATGTTGCTCATTCACCTTCCTCCTTAAGAGTTTATCGTTGCTGATCAGAGCGATGGCTGCTGATCTGTCGCCGTGACGACGGAATTTTTTTTAAGTTTAAATCACACTTGAGTTTAACTTGTCAAGACAAACGCCTTAATCACAGCGCAACGTTGAGTCCCAGGCGAAAAACCACTAGACGTAATAGTCGTGAACAAAGCCGCAACAACCATCAACACCACCACCTATCGCGTCATCTACGGCGACACCGATCAGATGGGCGTAGTGTATTACGCTAATTACCTGCGCTGGTTTGAGCAGGGCCGATCAGAATTCCTCCGCCAGATCGGCCTGCCCTATTCGCGCATTGAGGAACAGGGATTTCATTTCCCGGTCATTGAGGTCAATTGCCGTTACGCCGACTCAGCGCGCTACGATGAGGACATCGAAATCACAACTGAACTCACCGAGCTTGGCCGAGCGTCGCTGTCATTCCGTTATCGAATCTCGCGTCAATCCAATAACGGCCTGTTAGCCACCGGCACGACCAAACACGCCTGCATCGGCCGCTCCAGTAAAGTCGCGCGCATACCGGCAATCTTGCTCGATGCGCTCAAAGTCGTGCCGCGATAGTGGCGATCGATAATGGGCCCTAATCGCCAGTCAAATCGATATTGACGAATCGATCAATGAAAAGGCTACTAGAGGCGGCCAGGAAAAAAGTCGCTCTGCAGGCCGGACGCTAGCAGTTCAAAGACGGGATAGCGCGCCGCGATCGCGGCAAATGCCGATACCGGCGCTTCGCTTTGAACCGGGAAAAAGCGCCGCACCATCCAATTAAACCGCGTAAGATACGCCTTAAGAAGCTCGGCTTTCCGTTCTTCCGGCACGACAGCGACGCGACAAGTGATCTGCGTTTGCCGTCGTTTCAGAGTCAGCTCGCCGAACACAGCGGCGTTGCGCGACCACTGCGTATGGCCACGGGTGCCCACCAAATAGAATTTCCCGTCATAAGCCAGAATATTGACCGGAGTAGAATGAATCACTCCCGTCTTGCGTCCCGTGGTCCGCAGTAACCAACTGTAAGACGGCGCGATGCCAAGCGTTGCGAACCAGCCGTAAACATGGTTGACGGCGCGCTCCAAAAGATTCGGCTGAATGAAATGCGGCGGCGTCGGTTGCTTCACTAAAACAAACTACCACCGATTTCGACTTCACGAAACGAAGGTCAGGTTAAAGGGTACCCTGCAAGCGAAGTGAACTTACAAAATCAGAATATCAAAACCCGGCAAGCTTCCATTGAAGCAAGCCAGTGAAGCCTGATACTGGCGTGGTAACCGAACTAGCGTTCACTTCGTGTTTGTACTCAAATTGGAAAGACAACGCTTGTTCGCCAATAAATGACCTGCCGAGCTTCCAATTGAAACTCGCCGCCGTGTTCAACATTGAGTTGTCCTTGAGCGGGTCCTCGCTAAAACCATGGGCGTAGGATGTCCGGCCGGTCAAGCTCACATCTCGAAACAGCGTGGACACCAGAGCGATTCCGCCTGAGGGTGTGTTTGTTTTCAGGCCGGTTGCGCTGCTCCATTCTTGCTTGACGTTGAAGCCGGGCTCGATGGTTATAAAACTTGTCGGCCGGTAAGCGAATGACAGTCCATGACTGAAAGCGGTCGTTTTGTCTATGCCAACTTCGTCTTGATCGATGATGGCATAACTCGAAGATAAGAGTGCGCTCCAACCGCTTCGATTAAAGGTCAAAGAAGTGGCGGCGGTTTTGGCCAGAGTGAATTGCCCGCTATCCGGCTGCCGTTCTGACGACTCTCCCAGGGTGCTTTTGAGGCGGAACAGTTTGAAATCATATTCGCCCCAAGTCTCTCGTTCATCGCGGGGATTGTCGAATCGGCGTCCGGCGGTGGAGACGAAACCGCCGCCAAAAGTCCGATAAGTCGCGCCGTAATTGGCGTCTCCCCAATTTCCCCTCAGGGTTAGCCGTGACATGGTTGGCAGTTGATCCGCTAGTCCTGCGCCGGAGATGCCGCTGTAGGCGATCTCACTTTCGCCGATGAGTTTGCCATCGAAGCGCGATGAACTGGCGAGCAGATCGAAGTAGCGACCGGATGGTACTGTGGAATTGTCATTCGCTGTCGCGTTCTTAGTGACGTCGGTAGGGCGCTCCTCGATATAAGACGCTTTGAATTCAACAAGCTTGCGGCCCAACTCCAGCGCAAAGGTACTTTTCACGGGTTTGTCGAGCTCTGTGTGCAGCCCCTGGGCGGCGCCATCGATATACGGAAAAAGTCCCGCCGTCCTTGAAAATTCTCCAGAGTCTGAGGGGGTCGCCGCGATCGGTGTGCAAGCTGACAGCACGCAGCACCCAACAATAAACACCCATGCGCAAAAAACTCTGATCATAAATCTCCAGCGCGACGCTTGCGGACGGATTAGGAAGGGAGGCGAACGGTTGGCGGAGAGTTTCTCTCTGACGCTGGTGTCCGTGCGGTAAATTCGACGATAGCCTCACAAACCGAAATCGTATACGTGAGCCTGAACCCGGTGCGGAACGACAAGCCAAAATCGCTAACGTATTTTACTAAGAATTATCGACAGAAGTCCAGCTCTAAATGCAAAACATCGTGCCCTAATTATTTCGAACATTACAGCGACGCGCCGACGACGCGACAACAGCTTGATTCAAGCAGTTAAGATCAGCGCTCGCATAGGCGACGCGCTATTCGCGCTTGAGCACGCCGGTATCTGCGCCCAAATGATCGATGGCCGCGTCAATCTCAGCGCGCACTGCCGGATCGGTTTCAAGTTGCAACCGTCGCTGCAACGCTGCAACGGCTAAAGTAGATCCAATCTGACCCAAGGCCCAGGCAACGTGGCCGCGCACCAACGGTTCGTTATCATCGAGCGCATAAACTAACGCTGGAACAGCTTCGACACTGCCGATGTTGCCGAGCGCGACGGCAACGTTACGGAGAAAACCGCGCCGCTTGGCGCGCCGGATCGGGCTGCCACGGAAACGCTGGCGGAACTCTTCGGCGCTGAGCGAGAGCAATGGAATGAGTTGCGGCGCGTACAGACCCGGGCGTGGACCGAAGGTATTTTCCGCCGTCTCTCGAGCTTTAACGTTATAGGGGCAAACGTCTTGGCAGATATCGCAGCCGAAAATGTGATTGCCCACCAGCGGACGCAGGTGGCGCGGCATGAAGCCTTTAAGTTCGATGGTTAGATAAGAAATACAGCGGCGCGCGTCGAGAATGTACGGCCCGACGAAAGCGTTGGTCGGGCAGGCTTTAAGACACAAATCGCATTTGCCGCAGCGGTCGCGGATCGGCCGGTCATACGCCAGCGGCAGATCGACGAACAGCTCGCCTAAGAAAAACCACGAGCCTTTTCTTGGCGATATCAGATGAGTGTTTTTGCCGATCCAACCGAGGCCGGCGACCCCGGCCAAATCTCTTTCCATGACCGGCGCGGAGTCGACGAAGGCGCGGCCTTGAACCGGCGCGCCGGCCAGCCGGTTGATGCGTTCCAGCAGCGACGCCAACTTGGTTTTGATCAAGTCATGATAATCGTCGCCCCACGCATAACGCGATATCCAACCGTTGGTCGTCTTGGAGATCGGCGGCCGGGCAAAGGCGGTATAATAATTGAGAGCGACGGAAACGATCGACGCGGCCCAGGGAACCAGCTCGCGCGGCTCGCGCCTGAGCGCTTCGGTACGCTCCATGTAGCCGAGCTCGCCGGCCAAGCCTTGCCGTAACCACTCGGCGAAGGACTGCTCGTGAAGCGGCGCTTTGAGCGGAGAAATGCCGACCAGTTCGAAGCCGAGCTGCTGGGCTGCCTGCTTGATTTGCGATGAAAGTAACTTGGCGCTGTCCGCCGTGGCATGCTTCATGGCGGAATAACTACAATGTGGAGAATCGAACTTGCCGGCGACTCGTCGTCGCCAAGGTCAATGATAAGACGTACCGCTCTCCGGTTCTGAACTTTCGCCGTCGAGCAATGGCCGGCGGCCGGCGAAGCCGTCTTCGATGCGATGCCAAAAACTAACGTTCGGTTCGCCAAGCTGCCAGCAGAGAAAAACCACTTCGGAGCCGTACACACAGGGGAAATCGATCAACCCCTGTTCCACGCCTTTACACTGACAGCCATGTTCATTGATCGTCTCGACCCACTGCTTCACCTGCTCGACCAGACGGGTAATCTCGCTGTCTTGAGTGAGCTGCGCCATCAAATCCGGCGCTTCCGGGTCGAGCTGCTCCCTTCGGATGACGTTTTCGCTCGCGCTTTTTAGCCGCCGAATATTATCGAGAATCTGTTCAACCAAGGGACGGAGAACCGGCAGCAGTTCATTAGCCTCGTTGATGGTAAAGAGTCTCTGGTATTGAGCGGAATCTTCCATGGCAATAACTCTCGCCAACGGTTTCGCGCCTGGCTTGCCGGCGCCGTACTAAAGTTTCATCCCTTCACGGATCTGCCGCAACAGCGCGATATTATCCGAGTGGCCGGTCATACGCGCGGTGATGGCGCCGCGGATGGGCCGGCCAAGCAAATAAAAATCGCCGAGCACATCGAGGATTTTATGGCGCGCGAACTCGTCGGGGAAGCGCAATTCGGTATTGACGATTTTTTCATCGTCGATGAGAATGAAATTACTGAGCCGTCCGCCATTGGCCAGTCCCATATTTTGCAGCTTAGCGATATCGCGCAAAAAGCCAAACGTCCGCGCCGGTGCGATTTCACTCCTAAACGACTCCGCGCCGCGATGATGGTAGGTATATTCTTGTTCGCCCACCGGGGCGGGATAACGCAGCACATAGTGAACCGAAAACTCGTCAGCCGGCTTGATCGAGATCGATTCGCCGCCCTTGGCGTCGAACTGATAGATCTTGTCGATGACGATTTCAGCCAGCTCGGCGTCCTCCTCCTCGATACCGGCCTCGTCAATAGCCTGGCAAAAGTCCAACGCCGAGCCGTCCATGACCGGCACTTCACCCTGCACCTTCACGAGCAAATTGGTGATGCCGTAACAGTGCAGCACCGCGAGCAGATGTTCCACAGTGCCGACGGCGAAGCCTTTCGAGCGCAGCGTGGTCGCGTAACCTGTGGAACCGACATAGTCTAAATGGGCTGGCACAGTGACATCGGCCGAGATGCCGGTGAATTGTATGCCGCTACCGGGCGGCAATGGATGGAGGAGCAGTCCGGTCTTAACACCGGAATGAAGTCCCTGCCCGGAAAGCACCACGCTCTTTTTCAAGGTTTTTTGTTTGATCGTTTGCGCGGCGCTGTGGGATTGCGGCCGTGAACTCGTTGGCTTCGCCGTCTTGGCCTTGCGTGCTCCCTTGGCCGCCTTTTCCTGCGCTTCTAATCCGGGCGACTCGCCCAACGCGCGCTGGACGGTTGTGAGAAGTCCCTCCAGGGATACCGGCTTTTCGATAAAATCGAAGGCGCCATATTTGGTGGCCGTCACCGCCGTATGAATATTGCCATGGCCGGACACCATGACGACGTTGATTTCCGGCTCCTGACTCTTGATCTCCTTGAGCAAGCCGATGCCGTCGACTTGCGGCATCCAGATATCGAGGAGCACCAACTCCGGCCGTTCCGCGCGTATCATCTCGAGCACCCGAGTGCCGTCGGCGGTATCGACGACTCGATAACCTTCGTCGGTCAATACTTCGCGCACCGACTCGCGCACGTCGTCCTCGTCATCGACGACCAATATGGTCTTTTGCAGCAACAGCTCTTGCACCCTTCCTCCGCATCTATTTAGGAGTGTAGCACCTTTTTCGACATTTCCATCGTTTCGGCGTCGTCTCCAACGGGCAATTCGATAGAAAAACGGGTTCCCTGCGGCAGGTTCGGCAGCGCGCGAATATAGCCGCGGTGATCTTCAATAATCTGGCTCACAATCGTCAACCCGAGCCCGGTGCCATTTTGTTTGGTCGAAAAATAAGGCTCGAATATTTTCGTGCCCAGTTCCGGCGCCAAACCGCAACCGTTGTCGGCGACTTCCAAGGTGACGATAGCCCGCGCCGGGTCGTAATCCGTGGCCAACCTAATTTCGCCGCCGCCGTCAACGGCCGCCACGGCGTTGTCCAGCAAGTTGATCAACACCCGCTTGATTTGCTCCCGATCGAGATCGACGGCCGGAATCACGCCGCGGCGAAATTGAAAATCGATACCGTTGTGGCCTTCTTTGAATAGAAACAACGCTTCATTGACCACTTCGTTCAAGTCGTTCGACATGAGCTGCGCGGCAGGCAGGCGCGCGAACTGGGAAAATTCATTGACCAGATTCTTAAGTTCATCGACCTGCTTGATGATCGTCGTCGTGCACTTGTCCAAGACCGCGCCGTCCTCCTTCAGCATACCCGCGTAGCGCTTGCGCAATCGCTCCGCGGATAATTGAATCGGCGTCAACGGATTTTTGATCTCATGAGCGATGCGCCGCGCCACTTCGCGCCAAGCTTCCATGCGCTGCACTTTTTGAATCTGCGTAATATCCTCGAGAAAAATCATGAAGCCGAGACTCGACCCGTCGTCGTCGTGCAAGGTCGCCGCGCTGGCCACCACCGTCAGCAACTGCTGCGGCATGGGAATTTTTACTTCGCGCTCGACGCTCTGGTGTCCCTGAACGTTGTCGGCGATCTCGCGAACCCCGGCCAACGCGTCAGCGCGAAAAACCTCTTGGAAGTTTTTTCCCAGCGCGTCGGCCGCTTTGACGCCTAACAGCTGCTCCGCCGCCTTATTCCAAGTCGTGACCTTGCCCGCCGGGTCCACCGAGACCACACCCGCGGCAATATTGGCGAGCAGCATCTCGACGACTTTGCCGCGCCGCTCGAGCTCCAGTTTGATTTGCTTCAGATCGCCGGTCATGTGATTGAACGAATTCATCAGCACGCCCATCTCATCGTCACCGCCCGACTCGATTTGGTAATCCCAATTGCCCTGGGCGACTTCGTGAGTGCCCTCAGCGAGCTTCTGGATCGGCACGGTTATGCCGCGCGAAATATAGATACCGCACCACGTCGCCGCCAGGATCAACACCAAAGTGATCAAGAGCAGAGTGAGAATATAGCTATTCTTCGCGGGCGCTTTGAGAAACGTCAGGTACTTGTACTCTTCATAGGACTGGGAGATTTGCGCCGCTCGTTTGCTGATACTTTTCGGCACGAAGTAATCGACCACCACCACCCCGATAATGCGCTTATCCTTGGCATGGATTGGCGCTCCGCCGCGAATCACGTCGGCGTCTCCGAAGGCCTGCGTGGTTGTGACTTCGAGGCCGCGCAGCGCCCGGGTGAGAAACTCCGACTCCGGCTTGATCGTCACGCCGGTCGGCACCTTGTCGTTGAACGCGACGACGAACGGCTGACCCTGCGGCGAAAAGATCTCCACGGTACCGAGATTGTATTCCTTCTGTTTACTTTGCACGAAGGACTTCAGCTCCGCGCTGCGCTTTTGCTCGAAGAGCCCTTCTTCGCTGATCGCTCGGCTCAACTGACGGGCGTAAAAGATCGCGTTATTCGCGGAGTTTTGATAATAGGTCTGGCCGATTTCCAAGGAACCTTGCAGTGCGCTTTCGACTTTGGCGTCAAACCAGCGGTCGAAGGAGCGGGTCAGCAAACCGCCGGCGATCACGAACAGCAGCACACTCGGCACCAATGACAGCGCGACGAACGCCAAAACCAAGCGGACTTGCAAGTATGAACCGAGGATGCGCCGTTTGCGCTCGACGATCAGCTTGACTACGTTGCGCACGACCAGGAAAGCCAGCAACCCGAGCAGGATGATGTTGACGTTGATGAGTAGAAAAAACAGGATATTGCTGCCGAGCGAATATTCCGATGAGACGTCCGGTAGCTGGACCTCGAAGAAGATCAGCGCGGCCACCAAAAGGAAGGTCACCAGGATGACGATGCCCTCCCGCTTGCGCCGTTTGGTTTCTTCGTATTTGCGGAGCTCTTCGACGGCTTTGGCGGGGTTCGCGGGTTCCATCGGCTGGGCCTGATTTGCGGGTCGAAAACTAGCCAAAGCTTACCTTCTCAAGAAGTAAAGGACAAGCGAGATGATCACGCTGACGAGGATCGAAGTCGCGATCGGAAAATAAAAAGAAAAGTTGTCGCGCTCAATTGCAATGTCACCCGGCAAACGGCCGAGCCACGGCAACTTGCCGGCGAGAGTGAGAATTATGCCAATGACGATCAACAGGAGACCGAGATAAATTAAGATCTTACCCAAGCCGGCCATCGCGTCAACGCTCGATGAGGCAGTCCAATGTCATCAACCTCAAAACAGACTCGGCTGTTTTTTCGCCGGATCACTTGGGGCGGCTCTTGGCTTGCGCCCGAAGTGATCGTAAGCCAAGACGGTCGCCATGCGCCCGCGCGGCGTGCGCTGAATGAAACCGGCTTGAATCAGAAACGGCTCGTAGACATCTTCGATGGTGTCTTTCTCTTCGCCGATGGCTGCGGCCAAAGTTTCGACGCCCACCGGACCGCCGGCAAACTTATCGATCAAAGTTAACAGCAGCAACGTATCCATCTTGTCCAAACCTATGCGGTCAACTTGCAACATGAGCAGCGCTTCTTCGGTCACCGCCTTGGTGATTGTCCCAGTGCTTTTGACCTGGGCGTAGTCGCGCACCCGGCGCAGCAAGCGATTGGCGATGCGCGGCGTGCCACGCGAACGGCAAGCGATCTCGGCGATGCCGTCTTGGTCTTCCTTGACGCCGAGGATCGCAGCCGAACGTTTGAGAATGTGCGCTAAGGAAATCGCATCGTAGAAATCCAAACGGAAACTCTGGCCAAAGCGATCGCGCAGCGGCGAAGTGAGCAAGCCCGAGCGCGTGGTGGCGCCGATTAGAGTAAATTTTTTCAGCGGCAACTTGATCGACTTCGCCGCCGGTCCCTGGCCGACCATGATGTCGATCTCATAGTCCTCCATGGCCGGATAGAGCACTTCTTCGACGACATGATTGAGGCGATGGATTTCGTCGATGAACAGCACATCGCCTTCGTCGAGATTGGTCAGCAGCGCGGCCAAGTCGCCGGCGCGCTCAATGATCGGCCCCGAAGTGGCTTTGATATTGACGCCCATTTCGCGCGCGATGATATAGGCGATGGAGGTTTTGCCCAACCCCGGCGGGCCGTGAAAAAGAATATGATCGAGCACATCGCCGCGCGCCCGCGCCGCGGCGATGGCGACTTTGAGGTTTTCTTTGACCTGGTCTTGGCCGACGTATTCGTCAAAGCCGCGCGGACGCAAGCTTAAATCGAATCCTGAGTCTTCGTCGGTTTGGTGCCCGTCCAACATGGTCTGTTTACACTCTTTCGACTATATAGAGCACGTCAAAAATCTCCTGACTTCGATCGTCATTCTGAGCGAGACAAAGAATCTCGCCTTTTCTACTCCATGAGACTCTTCAGTTAGTTCAGGGTGACAGGTCAAAATCATCTTTCAGCATCCTGCAATGTAAAGCAGCGCCAACTCACTGCGCTAGTGGCTCATCCGCCGCAAAGTCTCGCGCAAAACATCTTCCAGCGACAGCTCGGCGTTCTTGAGAACTTCACGGACGGTTATTTCGATTTCTGGTTTTTTATATCCCAGATTGATCAAGGCGGAAACCGCGTCCTGCATCTTTTGCGATGACGCCGCCGGCTTGACCGTGCTGTCGATACTCGCCGGCGCCAGTGTGGCGAACTTATCCTTCAATTCGACAATCATGCGCTCGGCGAGTTTCCTGCCGACCCCGGGAATCGCCACCAAGCGCACCTGGTCGCCATTTTTTAGCGCCCGCGCCAAATCTTCGGCGGCTATCCCGGACAAGATATTGAGCGCCAGCTTTGGGCCGATGCCGGACACGCCGGTGAGCAGCAAAAACACCTGTTTCTCGGCGACATCGTGAAAGCCGAACAACTGCAGCGCGTCCTCACGCACATGGGTGTGAATCTGCAGGCTCATCGGCGTACCGATGTCGGGCAAACGGTAAAAAACGTTGAGCGGAATAAACACCAGGTAGCCGACGCCGCCGACGTCGATGACGACTTCGCCGGGCTGTTTTTGCGCGAGCTTGCCGCTAATTTGTGCGATCACGATCTGTACAACAACATCTGCAGTACGATTTAGTATTTTAATCTAGTGAAAGAACTACTCGCGCCAAGATACCATGACGCCAAGAAGGGAGTTAGGTTTAATGCTCTACGTCCTTTGCGGCCTATTCACGCCAGTTCAATTATTATATATCTTCGGCCAGCTCTAGCGCACGCTCGTGTCACGGGGCCGAAATGGCGTCGGCTTTTTCGCCGCGGCGGCGGCAACACGGGATTCAAAAGTTTGCCGATTGAGATGGCAGATCGCCGCAGCCAAGGCGTCGGCGGCATCCGTCGGCACCCGTCCCGAAACCTTCAACAGGGATCCAATCATCATTTGCACCTGCTGTTTGGTCGCGTGACCATAGCCCACCACGGCCGACTTGATTTCCATGGCGCTATATTCGTGCACTTCGACATCCTGCTCTGCGGCAGCCAGAAGCGCGATGCCGCGCGCCTGGCCGAGCTTCAAGGCGCTTTGCACATTGAGAGCGAAGAAAACCTTTTCGAGACTGACGCCATCCGGACGGAATTCGCGGACTACTTTCGAAAGTTCATTGTAGATACGGTGTAAGCGGCGCGCCTGAGATTCCGCGCTCGATGAATTGATGGTGCCGTGGCCCATGTGGCGCAGCGCGTTGCCAACCACTTGAACCACTCCCCAACCGGTCGCCATGGTGCCGGGATCGATTCCCAGGATGATTCGCGGCGGCGATTTTTTGCCAGCGTCGGCCAATGGGGCTAACTCGCCTTTTCCATCAGTTCGTCCGAAATATTGAAGTTGGCGGAAACGCTTTGCACGTCGTCATGATCTTCCAACTCTTCGCTCAGCTTGAGAATTTGCTCGGCGTGTTTTGCGTCGATATCGACGGTACTCTTCGGTAGAAGTGTAACCTGAGCGCTGGCAACCGGAATTTTTTCCTGATCCAAGCGTTCCTTGACCGTGTGAAAATCCTCGGGTTGAGTGACCACCTCGAAAATCTCACCTTCATCGCGAATGTCCTCGGCGCCGGCGTCGAGCACGATACTCATCAAGCGATCTTCGTCGGCTTGGGATTTTTCGACGGTGATCAGACCTTTCTTTTCAAACATCCAGGACACACAGCCAGTCTCACCCATGTTACCACCGTGCTTGGCAAACAGCCGGCGAATTTCCGATACCGTGCGATTTTTATTGTCGGTCAAGACTTGGGCGATGATCGCCGCGCCTCCCGGCCCGTAGCCTTCGTATTGGATTTCTTCATAGGTAACGCCTTCGAGTTCGCCGGTGCCTTTCTTGATAGCCCGGTCGATATTTTCGCTCGGCATGCTATTGCCGCGCGCGGTCAGCACCGCGGTACGCAGCCGCGGATTGGCGTTGATGTCGCCGCCGCCCATGCGCGCCGCGACGGTGAGTTCCTTAATCAGCTTGGTGAAAATTTTGCCGCGCTTGGCATCCTTGGCAGCCTTCTTATGCTTGATTGTGCTCCATTTGGAATGACCAGACATACATCAACTCCCCAATTAAGTTAGCGGTAAGCTAACACAAACCCATGCTTGGGTAAAATAGGCAAGCAAGCCGATCATACACCGACAACGAGCCGAAGAATTTTGTCTTAAGCCGCTGGGTAACACCGAAATTTACTTTTCTCTCGAATGGCTTTTGGTTATACTCGCGTCTCGATGAACCACTCGATCATAGACAGCTTTTTTGCCATCGCCGCTTACCGAAAACTTCGCCGCAGTGGCGCGATCGGCTTTGCGTTTCTGGCGGTTCTGAGCGGCTGCGCCGTACCCGTATCTAGAGTGCCGGCACCGACCTTGCCGGAGAGCCGCGTCAGCCAAACCGGCATCGCCTCCTGGTACGGGCCGGGCTTTCACGGCAAAGCCACGGCGAGCGGCGAAATTTATAACCAGGATGAAATGACTGCGGCCCATCAAACTCTACCCCTGGGCACTAAAGTGATGGTGACGAACTTGGAAAACGGCGCCGCCGCCCAAGTCCTGGTTAATGACCGCGGCCCATTTGCCAAGAATAGAATCATCGATCTTTCCTACGCCGCGGCACAGTCGATCCATATGGTCGGGCCAGGCACGGCTCTCGTGCGCATCGACGTTGTCGACAGCCCGGTGCGGCTGAGCGCCATCCGCGCCAACCTCGACTACACGCTGCAACTCGGTTCCTTCGCTCAATTGGAAAATGCCCAACAGCTGCGCGATCGCATCGCCAAAGCATTTACCAACGTGGCGATCAGCCCGCTGCAATCGAAAGACATGACGTACTACCGAGTGCATCTGGGTACTTTTCCCAGCCGCAGTGCCGCCGAAGAACAGGCGCGCCAAGTGAGCCAAGCCGGCTATTCGGTCATCATCATGGAGAAATAGGTGGATGAACCGAGGTCGAAATACCCGCCGCGCCTGCGTCTACACAGATTTACGGCGCGTCCACTTACGCCGCTACTGATGCTCGCGATCGCCGGCTGTCTTTCCTCTGAACCGCGAGCCACACCGTCAGCCACACCCACCGAATTTGCCGCACTGGCGCAGGAAATTGCCAAGTTTCGCCAGCTGCCGTTGAAGCGCGAGATCACGCTGACGGATTATAACCCAGTCGAGTCCGCCGACGACGATTACGCGCCGTTTCAAACCCGCCATGTCGAAAGCGCCTATAGCGCGATTGGGCTATTGCCCAACGGCGTCGACCTCGGCAAGGCGCTCGTCGAATATCGCCGGCTCGAACGGTTAGCCGCCTACAACGAATTGACGGCGGCTGTCGCGCTCGCGCCCAACGCGTCTGTCCTTGGCGCGCCTTTCAGGATCTCCGACCCTGTCTCGGCACGCGAAGCACCGCTCGGCTTCGCCATCATCATGGCGTTGCACGAGCAGAACTTTCAATGGCAGGGAAAAACTAGCGCGCTCAACTTGGAGGATCGCCGCTTGGCGTTTCGCGCTTTGGCGACCGGCGATGCCGCGCTTACGGTGATCGCCCGCAGTGCTGGAAAAAATATCGACGCACTCTCCGGCGTCGACTTGCAAAACGCCGGCACCTTCGCGCTGGAGCTGGAAAAGTCGGCGGCACGCCTGCCCGACTATCTGCGCCACAGACTTTTACTTCCCTATCGGGAAGGCAGCCAGTTTGCGCTCTGGGCGCTCAAGGCCAAAGGCTGGCAAGGAGTCAGCGCGCTCTACGCCAATCCACCGCTATCGACCGCGCAAATCCTCCACCCGGAAAATTATTTTGCTTTACTTGAAGCACCGTCAGTTTTTTTTCCCGCGGGCCTTATCCGCGCCATGAAAGACCGCCCGCTCGTCGAGCAAACGATCGGCGAATATCTGCTGCGCGCCATGATCGCAACCGAATTGCCGGCGAAACTCGCCAGCGTGATCGCGTCTTCCTGGCGCGGCGATCAGCTCTATGCGTTTCAAGACGGCGAGAACTTCGTCACGGTTTGGTTCAGCACCTGGAAATCAGAGCAAGATGCCGCCGCCTTCCAGCGTGGCTATCGCGCAGTGCTGGAAAATCGCCAGCGCACCCGCTTCGACGCGTCGGCGGACAAAATCGCGCCGTCGCTCAGCGCTCGTCTTCGCAATGGCGACGGCGTAACGCTGCAAATCAAAGGTCCCGTTGTAATGCTTTTAAGCGGCGTGGCGGCCCATCGATTGAGCACCGTTGCCGAAGCAGCGTGGAGAGATTTAGAGATCGAGCCCGAATCGATGGCGCTTCGATTCGATTCAGCTCGAGTTCCCCAGTTGAAGTGATTGCTTACGCCGAGCGAGGCGCGAATCTGGAGTAGTGAAGATACTCAACGCTGCGGTTGCAAAGTCATTTTACCGGGCTGGCAAGCCGCTCCAATGGTGACCAAGTATCGCTCGCTGGACAACGATCTCAGTTACTTGCTCAGAGCCACAGCCCATTGTCTTCACTACGGAAGGTTTGCGCCTCGTTCGCTGATTCAATTTCAACTGCGCGATTCGGGTTCAGCAGGCCGTAACAAGTCTCGAAAATCAAAGATCACTTACTAGCAGATAACGCGCGCCTTCTTTTTTAACCTTGCCTTCGCGTTGCAACTTTTCCAGGTGAGCCTGCACGGAAAACTCCGCCACCCGCTTGAGCGCCGCTGAGACGTCGACGTAGATCGCGTCGGTAATATCGCCGATGCTGTTGCGGCCGTTGCGCAGCGCGCCTAACACCTGCCCCTCGCGCGCAAGCCGATGCTTGATATATTCGCGAATCTTCGCCTCCGGCTTGCCTATCAGCGGTCCGTGGCCGGGCAGGATCAGACTCATTTCAATTCCGAGCAGCCGTTCCAAGGTCTGCATATAGTCGGTCATGTTACCGTCGGGCGGATGAATCACCGCGGTGCCGTAGCCGAGAATGTTATCGCCGCTGAACAACACCTTATCGCCGCCTTCGTAAAAGCAGCAGTGGCCCGACTCATGGCCCGGCGTGTGCAAGACATTGAGTTCGCCGGCGCCGAAATCGATCCGGTCGTTGTCGTCGTATTGAAAATCTTCGCCGCCGAGATAGCCTTTGCGCGACCGGTGAATGCCGAGTTTAGCGCCGCATCGTTTGCGCAGCGCCAGCGCGCCGCCGGTGTGGTCACTGTGGATATGGGTTAGCAAAATCTTGTCGATTTTTTTCACCCCCATCGCTTCGGCCTGTTCGAGAATGCCGTCCATGTTCGAGTCGGCGCTCAACGCCACGTCGATCACCAGACCCCTCTCTTTGCCGACGATATACTGGTTGGTCCCTTGCAGCGTCATGATGCCGGGATTGTTGGCGGTGAATTTGCCGATATACGCCGGTGTGCTCATGGCCGTCCCCTCAGCGGCACGCCCAGCGCCGCGAAAAAATGAATTGGCAAAAAAAAACGCCAGCGAACCCTTCCCTAACGTCGCCAGCGCTTCTCTTCTTGTCGTCACGAATTTCGTGCAATTCGCAAATGATTTTTCAATTCGCCAGCAGCTGGCGCAACACGTATTCCAAAATGCCACCGTGACGGTAATAGTCCAACTCCGCCGGCGTGTCGATGCGGCAGATCACTTTGAACTCGGTCGCTTTGCCGTCGTCCGCCGTAGCTTTGACCGTCAATTCTTGGCGCAATTTCAAATCGGCGCCAATACCGAGGACGTCGAACTTTTCAAATCCGGTCAGCCCGTAGGTCGTTAAATTTTCTCCCGGCTTGAAGACCAGTGGCGCGATGCCCATGCCGATCAAGTTGCTGCGATGGATGCGCTCGAAGCTCTCGGCGATGGCGGCGCGAATGCCGAGCAAGCGCGGCCCCTTGGCCGCCCAGTCGCGCGACGAGCCGGAACCGTATTCCTTGCCGGCGATGACGATTAGCGGCGTGCCTTCGTTTTGATATTGCATCGCCGCGTCGTAAATCGACATCGGTTTTTTGTCCGGAATATGCACGGTCACGCCGCCTTCGGTGCCCGGCGCCAACATGTTTTTTAATCGTATATTGGCAAACGTGCCGCGCATCATTACCTCGTGATTACCGCGCCGCGCGCCGTACTGATTGTAATCCTTGGGCCGCACATCGTTGTTGGTCAGATAGCGCGCCGCCGGACCGTTCTTCTCGATGGAACCCGCCGGCGAAATATGATCGGTGGTCACCGAGTCGCCGAGCAGCGCCAACACCCGCGCGCCGGTGACCGGTTTGATCGCGACGGGAGTTTTGCCCATGCCGTCGAAGTAGGGCGCCTGCCGCACATAGGTCGACTGCATGTCCCATTGGAACAGTTCGCCTTGCGGCACCGGCATGCCTTTCCAGCGCGCGTCGCCTTCAGTGGCCTGGCTGTATTCCTTCTTGAACATCTCCTGGCGCACCGACTTGTTCATCACTTCTTGGACTTCCTGGGGCGTTGGCCAGATGTCTTTTAAATAAACCGGGTTGCCGGTGGAATCGTTGCCCAAAGGGTCGTTGTACAAATCGACATCCATGCTGCCGGCTAGCGCGTAAGCGACAACCAATGGCGGCGACGCCAAATAGTTGGCCCGCACATTGGCGTGAATCCGACCTTCGAAGTTGCGATTACCGGACAACACCGCCGCCGCGACGAGATCGCCTTCTTGAATGCCGTTGGCAACCGCCTCCGGCAACGGACCGCTGTTGCCGATACAAGTCGTGCAGCCGTAGCCGACGATGTGGAAACCGATATTCTCTAAATGCGGCAATAAGCCACTGTCTTTTAAATACTCCGTGACCACTCGCGATCCTGGCGCCAAGCTGGTTTTTACCCAAGGTTTGCGCGTGAGCCCTTTCTCGCCGGCTTTCTTGGCGAGCAACCCGGCGCCGATCAACACCGACGGATTGGACGTATTGGTACAGCTGGTGATCGCCGAGATCACCACCGAACCGTGCTTGAGATCGAACTTGTCGCCGTTCATCTGCACCGCGACTTTCTTGGTCGCGTCCTTTGACTTCATCAATGATGGCAATGCCTCGGCAAAGGCTTTCTTGCTGTCGGTGAGCGCGATGCGATCCTGCGGCCGGCGCGGACCGGAAATGCTCGGCACCACGCTGGCGAGATCCAATTCCAACGTATCGCTGAACATCGGATCGGGCGACGCATCGGTGCGGAACATACCCTGCTCTTTGGCGTAGGTTTCGACTAACTTAATCAGGTGCGGATCGCGTGCGGTGAGCGTCATGTAGCGCAGCGTCTCATCGTCGATGGGGAAGTAGCCGATGGTGGCGCCATACTCCGGCCCCATGTTGCCGATGGTGGCGCGGTCGGCCAAGCTCAAGCTCGAAAGTCCCGAGCCGTAGAACTCGACGAATTTTTCCACTACGCCTTTTTTGCGCAGCATCTGCACGACGGTAAGAACCAGATCCGTGGCCGTCGCGCCGGCGGGCAGTTTGCCGTGCAATTTGAAGCCGATGACTTCAGGGATCAGCATGATGATCGGTTGACCCAACAGCGCAGCTTCCGCTTCGATGCCGCCCACTCCCCAACCGACGACGCCGAGGCCATTGATCATCGGCGTGTGCGAGTCGGTGCCGACGACGGTGTCGGGATAAGCGAAGTGCGCGCCGTCTGACTTGGCGCGGAAAACCACCGGCGCGAGATATTCGAGATTGACTTGGTGGCAGATACCCACGTCAGGCGGAATTAAGCGGAAGTTGTCGAACGCCATCTGACCCCAGCGCAGAAAAGCATAGCGCTCGACATTGCGCTCAAATTCAATTTCGGAATTTTTTTGAAACGAATCGGCCGAACCGAAAAAATCGACTTGCACCGAGTGATCGATGACCAGATCGACGGGCGCCAACGGATTGATCTTCTTGGGATCGCCGCCGAGCCGTTTCATCGCCTCGCGCATCGCCGCCAAATCGACCACCGCGGGCACGCCGGTCAGATCCTGCATCAACACCCGTGCCGGCGCGAAGGCGATTTCATTTTCGGATTTTACCTTGGGATTCCAGTTGGCCAGCGCTTCGATATCGCCTTTGCTGACATGGTGATTATCTTCCCGCCTGAGCAAGTTCTCGAGCAAGACTTTCAGCGACACCGGCAAGCGCGAGATATTTTTGAATCCGGCCTTCTCCAACAGATCGAGGCGAAAGATATCGTAGCTCTCGCCGTCGACGGTCAAGACCTTGCGTGTGCCGAAACTGTCCACATACTTCTGTGCCATGAGCGCTCCTTACGTAAAGATGGGTAGGCTTTATTTTGTAGCGATCGTGGGACGATAAAGCAACAGGGAGCGCTGCGACAGTTTAATGAGAACCGGGTCGAAGATCGACGATGGAGGATAGAGGACAGTGTTTTCGCCCCGATCGCTTGTCTTACCTGATCGATTTCGAATATGGCCGAGGGCACGATCGACACGGTATCCCTGGAGCCCAATGCTTTGGCTCCAGCGGCGAGGGCTGTGATGGATGAGATGATGCGCCGCCCGAATACTGCGGCTAGACCGAGCGCGACGCCCAAAAGAACTACGATGCCGCCGCCGATAAATTGCAAAGCTTGCCAAAATAGCGCGTTGACCTTAGCTGTCGGCACTCCAATAACCACCGTCCAGCCAGAGAATTCAGAGCGGCGATGCGCCGCATACGAGGATTCGACGCCTCCACTATGTTGACGCGGAACGAACCGCCATCCCTCAGGGCTTTCTGCGGTGTGCGCGAACACGATCGGATCGGCGGGTTTACCAAAAAACTTTTCGAGTTCCTGGGTTCTGGCGACGATAGATTTGTTACCGTCAATGATTGTCGCCAAAGAATCGGCCGCGATCGCCCCTTGTGCCAAGAGTTGTTGCAAAGAACCCGGCGATAGACTCAGCGTCAACGCGTATTTGACCTGACCGTCAAGCATCACGGGGACACCGACCGAAAGCATCGGCCTTTTAATGATGCGCCCCATAAACAGGTTCGATACAGCGGGCCGGCGGCTTTTGACCAACTGCTCGATGAAACCCGGATCGCCGTATTGGGGCAACGCCTCGCCGAATGGGCGGCGCGTGTTAATGACTTGCCGTCCTGAAGGATCGACTAAAATGATCGCATTCGGGCCCTCGTGGACCGCGAGCACGCGCTTAGACTCGTCGTAAAATGTCCGGAGATCTCCGGCTTGTAGGTGCTCGCTCGTCGCTAGCGTTTTTAGCGACGCCAAGCCGGTTTCGAAGTCTCGATCGACCGCCAGCGACAGCGCCCGCGCTGTGTCTACCAAACGATCGAGCTCGAGGTCGCGCTGTTTTTGGAAAAGCAAAACCACCGCAAGAGACACGATGGCGACGATCGGCAGCAGCGTCGCGGCGGCGATGATTAAGACGTGAGAACGAAGTCTCATGGTTGAAAGTAATCGACTATCACTATCATTGATTTCAGCAGTTCCGATTCAATAGTTCTATCGGCAGTGCGGGTGCGTCGTAGCAGTGCGGTCGATGATGCAGCGCGAACCGTAAAATCCAAAGCTGTAATTACCAAGACTATTAGCCCGAGCCGGAAATGGCGTCAAGATAATTCGTGACATGCTAATTCCTAGCCAAGCCCAGTAAGCTTGGGCCGGATTGAAACGCGGGCCAGGAAAGGTGAAGACACCCAACGGTGCGGTTGCAAGTCAATTTGTCGGGTTGCCAAGCTGTTCCAATGGCCCGCGAACTTCGCTTGCCAATTGAACCGCCCGTCGCAAATGGGTTATGGTCGCTGCGTAATAAAAGGAGGATGCCATGCCCATCGCAAAGGTTCGCGGCGTTAGCATGAACTATAAGGTTCTCGGCAACAGCGGCCCGTGGGTCGCGCTCTCGCCCGGCGGCCGGCGCGATATCAGCGGCATCGAACTGTTAGCAGGCAAAGTTGCGGAGAAGGGCTACCGCGTAGTCATCTTCGACCGGCGCAACACCGGCGCCTCCGATGTTGTCATCGACGGTAATGACTCGGAGTACGAGATCTGGGCCGATGACATCCACGAGTTGCTCAATCAACTCGGCGCGCTGCCCGCCATTGTTGGCGGCAGTTCTTCCGGTTGCCGCACCGCTCTGTTATTCGCGCTGCGCCATCCCGAGAGCGTGCGCGCTCTTTTACTCTGGCGTGTCACCGGCGGCCGCTTCGCCTGTGAGCGCTTGGCGGAAGAATACTACGGCCAGTTCATCACCGCCGCCAAAGCCGGCGGCATGGCCGCCGTGTGCGAAATGGAACATTGGCAGGAAAGAATCCGAGCCCGCCCGGAGAACCGCGACGCGCTCATGAAAATGGCGCCGGCGCGCTTCATCGAGGTGATGTCACGCTGGCGCGATTATTTTCTCAAAGGCGCCGACCTACCGGTCATTGGCGCGACGGAAGCCGATCTGCGCTCGATCAAAGTTCCAGCGTGTATCGTCCCAGGAAACGATCTCACCCATGGGCGGCAGACCGGCGAAACCCTCGGCCGCCTGTTGCAAACCAGCGAGGTGCACGTGTTGTTTCCCAAGCACTACGACGAAGCGCTCAGTCCGCGCGAAGAGTGGGACGAGAAGGCCGGCGAAATGGCTACGTTGTTCGACGATTTTCTCAAACAATCGAACATAAAGTGAGCTGAAGTTTTTGCCGTCGATCGGCTTTCACCACAATTCCACCCAAGCGTTACACAACAAATGGAGATGATCATGATCGAACCGTTGGAAGCACTCAAAGATAAAATGGTGATGGTAGCCAAAGTGTTGCAACATCAAGGCGTGATTGACGGCTACGGCCATATCACCGCGCGTTTGCCCAACGATCACATACTCAGCACGCCGCATATGCCGCCGGGAAAAGTCGCCGTGCGGGACTTAATCATCCTTGACGCCGACGGCAACAAACTCGACGGCTTCGGCGAGCCCAACGGCGAGACCGCGATGCACACGTCGATCTACAAGGCGCGCGCCGATGTCCAATGTATTCTGCATTATCACGCCGATGAAGTGATCGCCGTCGCCGCCACGGGACAAGAAATAAAGGTCATCGCCAACTGCGGCGTGCAGTTTTACCGCGGCACACCGATCTACGACTCGCCGGTTCTGATTCGCAACGAGTCCCTCGGCGACAAAGTCGCACAGACCCTCGGCGATAAAGTCGCCGTGCTGCTACGCGGCCACGGCGGCACGGTGGTGGCGACAAATTTGGATCAACTGCTTCGTCTCGGCTTAGACTTAGTGCGCAGCGCCAAGCTCCAAATCATGGCCGCGCCGCTCGGGCCGGTAAAAGTCCACTCGAAAGAGGAATGCGAAGCGATGGCCCGAAACGAAAGCCGTCCTGACGTTCACCGCCGCTTCATCGACTACTACGTCTCCGAAGTTGTCGATTGATTGTCAAACATTACTCATCGCAGAAAGTTAATTCGCCATGGCCGAGCAAAATCCTTACGCGTCCGTACCGTACGGCTTGAAAACCACTGCCGCGGCAGCTGCTTTCGTCGAGAACGTAACACTCAAGGCGATTCCCGCTGAAGCGCTGCGCATCGGCACACGCTGCTTGCTCGACGGCCTCGGGCTCTTTGTCGCGGGTTCTGAGGAACAGACGGTACAGTTGCTCGTCGACGAAGCGGCTGAAATCGGCGGGCGGCTGGACGCGCTGTTGCTAAGCCGCGGCAAAACTAAAGTGCCGGCGCCGATGGCCGCGCGCGTGCTCGGCACCGCCGGCCACGCTCATGATTGGGACGATAGTCAGGTGAGCATCGATCCGGCGCACGTCTACGGCTTGTTAACTCATCCGACGATTCCGCCATTGAGCAGCGCTTTGGTGATGGCGCAGAAAGTCGGCGGCATCGATGGCAAAACTTTCATGCTCGCCTTTCTCACCGGCTTCGAAGTCGAGTGCAAAATCTCCGAGTGGATGTTGCCCCAGCACTATTTGCGAGGCTTGCACTCCAGCGCCACGGTGGGAACTTTTGGCGCGTTCGCAGCGGCTGCGAAGCTGCTGCAATTAAATGGCGAGAAGTTGCGCAGCGGCTTTGGCATCGCCGCCAGCATGGCCGCTGGCATCCGTTGTAATTTCGGCACCATGACCAAGCCGCTCCACGTCGGCCGTGCCGCGGAGAACGGCGTCACCGCCGCGCTGCTCGCGGCGCGCGGTTTCACCGCCGATCCTGACGCCCTCGACGGCCCGTGGGGATTTTTTGCGGTTCAAGGCGGCGGCGTCAGCGCGGATAAGATTTTCCAAGGGTTCGGCAAGACCTGGACGATCGCCGAACCCGGCGTATCGATCAAACCGTATCCCTGCGGCGTGCTCACGCATCCAACCATCGATCTAATGTTGAAGCTTGTCAGTGAACATGACGTGAAGCCGGACGACATCGAGACAGTGAGAGTCTTCGCCGGCACCAACATTCTCAACCCGATTCGCTATCCGATCGCGGCCAATCACTTGCAAGCAAAGTTTTCTCTGCCCGCCGCGCTGGCGATGATCGCACTGGCGCGCAAAGCTGGCAAGAAAGAATTTTCCGACGGGTTCGTCGCCGCCGCGCCCATGCAAGCGATGCAAAAGCGCATCACAACCGAACTCGATCCGGAAATCGAAAAACTCGGCTTCGACAAAATGCGCTCGCGCATCGCCATCCAGTTGACGAACGGCAAACAAGTCGAAGGCTGGGCCGACGAACGCTATCGCGGCGGCCCGGAAAATCCACTGAACGATGCTGATTTGGAAGCAAAGGTGCGGTCTTGCTGCGAAGGGGTTTTGGACGGAGGCCGCCAATCACAGTTAATTGAAGCCGCTTGGTCCGTTGCTAGATTGGCGAATGCTTGCGACTTGATGACGGTGATAAACCACTAAGGACTCTGTGTGCACCTAAATGGCAGCGGACCATGACCGAACAGCTTGACGACGCACAAGGCGACACCATCAGTCTGACAAGAGCGCTCTCACTTCCAATTCTTGCACTATTTTTTGCATTGCTATTAATTTACACGAGACCGTCGCCTGAAGACCCTAACGCCGTTCGTTGGATAAGTTTTCCCGAAACTTGGGGCGGAGACAAGCTGCGATACGGGTTGTGCAACATCGCCATCTTATTTGGGCTTTCCTGTTTGCCCGGCGGATCGATTGGAGCCATGCTTGGCTACCTAATTGCGCAGAATTCCAAACTAGCATCGGCGTCGATTTCGCTACTTCGAATCGGACAGTGGACACCGTTCATCATCTGGTGGGCTTTGGTTCTGCTGCTTTTTGTGGCCCCCGGCCAACAAGGTGATCGGTATTTCTTTATTTGGACAATGACGATCCCGGCAGTAGCTCTAGGAGTTTGCTATCACTTTTTGTGTACCAGACATCTGTTGCGGTTAGAGTGGCGAAGGAGCGTTTCGGAATCCATGGGCCTTGCTTGCCATCGAGCTTTGTTTATTTCACTCGTATTGGCATTGTCAGTTTGGCTGGATAACTGGGTCGTGGTTTCCGCAAATGATAATGTAGTGAGGCATTATGTCGCGGCATCTGTTCTGGCATTCCTTCTCTTTGTGGTTAACTGGTTAAATATATCTGGTATCGATCACAGCGCAGCTTCGTACAGAGAGATTCTCGTTGCCGATCTACGCCGCAGAGACGGAGCGTCGTTCTGGACGGCCACGCTCCTTATTATACTTTTGACCATTGTTTGGCAGGTCCTAAATCAATTTGGATACTTCAGTGTTTCTCCGGCGAGCGTTTTCGACGTTGCAGGCACTCTGATTTCAGGAGCAGAAATCTGGCTGGATACACAGGTTTCGCTCATTGAAATAATGGCAGGCATCATGGTTACCGGGACACTAGTTTTGACTATTTCAGCAATCCTATTGAATAACAGCACGATTAGAAAATGGACGCTTACGATATTATCCCTGACGTTTGCTGTACCCATGGTGCTGCTGCCGGCGTGGCACGGATCGCTTTTCCATCAAGGCCATTACATTTGGTACGCCGTATCTGTTGCTTGCCTTTCATTCTATCCGATGATGCATACCGTGTGGTCGCTTCGTGAGGAGCCGATGCTTTGCAGAATATTTCTCGCTGTCGACCAGGCGCTGCCTTACGGCTTTGCGGCCACTCTCTACAGCCAGATGATGAGTGCTACCGCGGGGTTAGGGTTCGCGACGATAGTGCCATCTGCGACCGTGGAAACTGAAAAAGCCTTCGCGATATTTTTGCTTACGTTAGCGCTATTGTTCGGCTTGTCATCAACCCTGCGATTACTGGCAGGATGGATCTACTTTTCCAGCGTCAGTTCCAAGGAGAAGCAGATACCTACGCCGGAGTCATGGCCAAAATCGTACTGATGAGTATGGCGGTGAGGAAACTTTCGCTGATCCGTAATCGGTCATTGCCGCAGCGTAAGGCAACGCTCTGGTGCGAGGATCGAAATAATGCGGCGCATCGTTGAATGAAAGGGAAATGAACAGAATCAGTCGGGGGTGCCAGACAGTGCCGGCACCCCCGATTCGATCACCTTGAACTTAGCTGAGAAAGTGTCGCTTGATGGTAAATCGTCTCGACATTATCAGCATTTACCAGCCCCACCATGTACGATGGCCCCAGCGGTCATAGCGCCAACCCCGATTATCTTGTCGTAGTTCTCGCAGATCATCGCGGATTTCGCGACGATCCTGCGCGATTTCGGCGCGGCTTGCGCCATTGCGCAAGTCACGACGCAACTCACGACGATCGTTGAATAACTCGCGCCGGTCATTTCGAATTTCTGTCCGATTGTTATAGTAACGACCATGTCTGTAATCCGCAGATGCCGGCGCCGTTACGGCAAACAATCCGCCAATGACGAGTGCACCTAACAGCGCGTTTTTTGAGAGTTTCATGATACCTCCTTGGTTTAATAGCCTCTACAAAATTAGACTTGCGCGCCGGCCAAAGGTTTACTGGATTTAAATAATTCATTTTCCATCGGATTTTCGCTCAGTGGAATTCCCCAATTATGGCTGAAACGTCTAACATCACAGATTCCCTAAGAAACTTACAATGTTGCCACCGATCGCTTGGCAGACTGGTGAAAAAAGATCGTCCCGGCAATAGCCTTCAATTCTAGCGCGCGGATGCCGTCTCGGAACTCTTTAGACCGTAGATCGTTCCATCCTTCGCGGTCTTAACAGCGTACAGCGGAATAGCGCTTTCCAGCTCTTTGATCGACGGCAAATACCATAGTCGATCTTCATCGTTGAAGTAGACAAACACTGCGTTGGGCTGCTTCAACTGCTCGTGCATGACTGCTATTGCCTTGGTGAATTGCTGATTGGGTTGACGGGTGTCCGGATCAGCTTTGTAAGGAATCATGGCGGTGCGTCTACCGGTCAGGGTATAAATGAAATCGGGAGCGTTGCTGACGATCGGGGTGGACTGCGGCGCATTCTTGGCGAAATGGATAAGTTCGGAATGGCGCCATGTTTCGGAAGCGAAGCCGATCCCGCCCAAGTAACTATGGCGCAGCCACACGACCCCGTTGATCAGCTGGAGCACGAGCACTACGATGATCACACAATCGAAGCCAAACCAGCGCCAGGATTTTCCCATCGAGCGATTTATTCTTAACCACTCCGTCATGATTGTCAGCGCGACAATCATCGCCGCGACATAGGGCAGCGCCAGAGTGCGAGTATCGAAAAAGAGCGGCTGATCGTTAAATGAAAAGGAAACAAACAAGAACGAGCCGTAGCCGACCACGCAATAAATCATCAAGCGCGGATACCACGACCGAGACAAATCCACCTTTCTCGCCAGGCCGCAGAAAAGCATCAACACGAGCACGATAAACAAGCGCGAAGGCCACGGCGCATTGTCAACAATGCTCGTCGGCAATAGCCAGTAAGCGACGGTGTCCATCGAAGGCAATAAATCCGCCAGCGTCGGCAGATGAAAACCGAAGGTCCGATTGACCGCGTTGCCCGCCAACAAGTAGTTCCTGACAACCCAAACAACAATGGGAATCGCCGACAATATGGAGAAGGTTGTGGCATCGACAAATCGCTTGCGCCAATCATCTCGGCCGTGAAATAGAATCACCGCGGCACCGGTCATGCCGAAGGCGATGCCGACATAGCGCACCAGACAACTCAACCCGATAGCCAGAGCAAACCAGTAAATCGATGCGGCGTGAGATTCTCGCAAATAGCGCGCTAAGAAACAGTAGCCCAATAGTATCAAAAAAATAAATGGCGGTTCGGATAGCGCCTGCGAATTGATATAGACCATCGGGAAGGCGGCGAAAGAAAGAAACACTGCCAGAAGCATTGCGCCAAAAGATGCCGTTGCGCAAAGTACGATATACGCGATGAGCAGTGAATTGCCGGCGCAGAAAAAGATGCTGATCCAGCGCGCACTATCGAGCGGGTCTAACCCCATCCACGCAAACGCTGCGATGAGCCACGGATAACCGGGTGGATATTGAGTGATTGGAGAGAACTGGCCGATATCGGTCAGATACTGAAAACCATCGCCGGCGAGGAAACTTCGCGCCGCGCCGATATAGACGATCGAATCGGTGTAAATGCCAATCCCCGAGTGAGTGGCAACGGTGAGTATACCGGCGCCGATCAGCGTTAAAGCCAACGCTGCGGCACAAACGCCGCGAGAAATTAACTGCTGCGGCACGCCCATTGGGGATTTGCTTGAAGAGCCTTGCATTGACGCGCAGACAAAATCAATTATCGCAGGTCGTCGTCGTAAGCAGAACGCACATGAGGTTGGCGTCAGTAATCCACAGCCATTGAAAAAAATCAATTACTCGCACTCGCTTCATCGTTAGCTTGACGATCGAACTGGATCGGACAGGGCGGCGCGCTGGCGGCACAATCAAGCCACGGCGCAATCAAACCCCTTGACGACCTCGCTATTTCCCAGATAACAAAAGATGTCCGCCCATGATGACTCGCGGCGGGTTTTCTGACATAAGGAATGGCGGAGCGGCGTTGCCGCTCTTAATGTTGGCACGAGGGAGCAAATCAGCATGAGCGAAAGCGAAATCAAAAAATCCACCCAACGTTGGCAATCCGACATCATCGTCGATCTGATCAAGCAATACGGCTTCCCATACATCGCGCTCAATCCGGGCGCGAGCTATCGCGGATTGCACGACTCGTTGGTCAACTACGGCGAGAACCAGCCGCCGATGCTGCTGTGTAATCACGAAAAGATCGCCGTGCAGATCGCTCACGGCTACGCCAAGGCGAGCGGCAAACCGATGATCGCCATCGTGCACAACGTCGTCGGCCTCTTGCACGCGCCCATGGGCATCTACTACGCCTACATCGACCGCAGCCCGGTATTTCTCATCGGCGCCACCGGGCCGATGGACGAGAAATACCGCCGTCCGTTCATCGACTGGATTCACACCGCCTTCGCCCAAGGCGACGCGGTGCGCCAGTTTACCAAATGGGATTACCAGCCCGGCAGCATTCACGGCGTGCCCGATTCCTTCGCGCGCGCCTACTCGATCATGATGAGCGAACCGCAAGGGCCGGTCTACATGGTCTACGACTCGGCGATGCAGGAAGCGAAGCTAACGGAAAACGTCACGGTGCCGCACTACAACGTCAAAGTGCCGTCGCGGGTTGCACCCGAAAGCACCGCAATCGAGCAAGCCGCCGACATGCTGGTCGCCGCCAAGAATCCGCTGCTCTTGACCGAATACGCCGCGCGCATGCCCATCGGCTATGCGCCGACCGTCGAGTTGGCCGAAACCATCGGCGCTTCAGTGTACGATATCAACAAGCGGCTTGGCTTTCCCAACAAACACCCATTGAGCGTGAGCTTCCATGGCGATGCTTTCAACGGCGTGGATCTGGTGGCTGCATTGGACGTCGTCGACTGGACCCGCGGCTCGCACAAGTTAAATACTCAGACGCGCGAGATCACCGTGGTGACTACGCCAGACTGCAAATGGATCGATGTTGGATTGGCCGACATCGAGATCAGCAAATGGGCCACCGACTATAACAAACATCACAACTGGGATCACCGCGTGCTCGGCGACAGCGCACTGACGATTCCCGCGTTGACCGCCGCGATCCGCAAGCGCATCGCTGGCGATAAAGCGCTGGTGACGCGCATCGACGAACGCAAGAAAGCGATCGGCGAAAGGCATAACCGCCAGTGGGAGAAGTGGCAGGAGCAAGTTAAAAAGGAAGCGAACGAGCGGCCCATGACCGAGTCGCGCCTAGCGTATGAAATATGGCAGGTGATCAAAGATGAAGACTGGGTGCTCACCGCCAACACGCTCAAGGAATGGGTGCACAAAGTATGGGACTTCGACAAACCTTACCGCCACCTTGGTCGCGAGCTCGGCACCGGCACCCAGATCGGCACGTCGATCGGCGCGGCGCTGGCGTATAAGGGAACCAGTAAGCTCGTCATCGATCTCCAACCCGACGGCGATTTGATGTTCGACTTAGGCGCGCTCTGGACGCCGATCAAGTACGACATCCCGATGCTGATCGTCATGTACAACAACCGCGCCTACTACAACGACTGGGCGCATCAAATTCACATGGCGCACCAGCGCGGCACCGACCCCGCGCGCGCTTACATCGGCATGGACTTGGAAGCGCCGCCGCCGGACTTCGCCCACATCGCCAAAGGCATGGGTTGGTACGCCGAAGGCGCCATCGAAGATCCAGCCGAAATCGCGCCAGCGCTGAAACGCGCCATCGCGCAGGTTAAAGCCGGCAAGCCATCGCTCGTCGACGTGATAGTCTGGCGCCGCGGCGAGAATGCCTAGATCGTACACAGCTTCGCTTTCACGACGAAATAACAAAGGGCACAAAGGTGAAGAAACTAATTATTCGAACCCTTCGTACCCTACGCGACCTTCGTGGTGAATTGTAAATTTATCGACCTAACATAAGGAGGGCATCTGAATGGCAGATACGACAGTCAAAAAATCCGACAAGCGTTGGCAGTCCGACGTCATCGTCGACATGATCAAAAAGTATGAGTTCGAGTACATCGCGCTCAATCCCGGCGCGAGCTACCGAGGCTTGCACGACTCGCTGGTCAATTACGGCGAGAACAACCCGCCGATGATTCTCTGCCAGCACGAAAAGATCGCCGTGCAGATCGCCCACGGCTACGCTCGGGTTAAAGGCAAACCGATGATCGCCATCGTGCACAACCTAGTCGGCTTGCTGCACGCGCCCATGGGCGTCTATTATTCCTATCTCGATCGCGCGCCGGTTTTTATCATGGGCGCCACTGGGCCGCTCGCGGAACCGAAGCGTCGGCCCTTCATCGATTGGATTCACACCGCCAACGTGCAAGGCGAAGCGATCCGCAATTTCGTCAAATGGGATTATCAGCCGTCGACAGTCGACGGCGTACCTGGTGCCTTCGCGCGCGCCTACTCGGTCATGATGAGCGCGCGCCAGGGGCCAATCTACATGTGCTACGACGCCGGCCTCCAAGAAGCCCAGCTCGATCACGATGTCGAGATGCCGCCCGCTGGCAGCGCCATAGTACCTACGGCGCCATCACCGGACCCGATTGCGCTGGCGAAAGCCGCCGACACTCTCGCCGCCGCGAATCGTGTCGCGATCATCGCCGACTTCGCCGCCCGTCCGCCCCATGGGTGGAATCATGTTGTGGAGATCGCCGAAACGTTGGGCGCGTCGGTGTGGGACGTCGGCTCGCGGCTTAATTTCCCCAACGATCATCCGCTCAATCTTACGTCGGACTTTGACGGCTGCTACGACGGCGTCGATGTTGTCTTGACCCTCGACATCGCCGATTTCGAGAAGCCGACTCACGTGCGTGACATCGCCACGCGCACGGTCGTCAGCAAAGTTCAGGCGAACGCAACCTGGATCGACATCGGCTTTACCGACATTGAAATCAGCAAATGGTCGATGGACTACGCGCGTCCTTACTATGCCCAGCAACGCATGACCGCCGACCCGGTCACGGCGACGCCGCAACTGACCAAACTTTTAAAAGAACGCATCGCCAAGACGCCGGGGCTGGCGGAAAAAATCGCCAAGCGCGCCGAAGCGATCGGCAAGCGCCACACCGAAAACCGCGCCAAGTGGGCCAAGCAAGCCCAGGAGAATTGGGATTCCAAGCCGATGACCATGCCGCGTCTTGCCCTTGAAGTGTGGGACGCAATCAAAGGCGAAGACTGGGTGCTCACCACGGGAGACATAGGCGGTTGGGGTAAGAAGCTGTGGAATTTCGATCGGCCTTATTCTCACGCCGGACGCGAACTCGGCACCGGCACGCAGATCGGTTTGTCGTTGGGTGCCGCACTGGCGAACAAGGGAACCGGACGGCTCGTGGTCGATCTACAACCGGATGGCGACTTGATGTTCGACGCCGGAGCATTGTGGATCGCCGCCAAATATAAAATCCCCATGCTCATCGTCATGTTCAACAACCGCGCTTACTATAACGATTGGAACCACCAATTGGTATTGGCCAGAACCCGCGGGACAGATCCGACTCGCGCGCACATCGGCATGGACCTTTACGGCCCTGACCCCGACTTCGCTGGTTTGGCGCGATCGATGGGCTGGTATGCCGAAGGCCCAATCGAAAATGGCGACGATATGAAAGGCGCTCTTAAGCGCGCCATCGAGCAAGTCAAGCAAGGCAAACCCGCGCTCATCGACTCCGTCTGCGACCGACGCAATCACGGCTGAGCGATCTTCCGTCCCAAGATCCGCTCCAACAAAAAAGGCGAGCTAACGCAATTGTTAGCTCGCCTTTTTTAGCCGAATGAGCGAAGCTATTAGTCGATCATGTGCGTCGTCGCCTTCAGGTGCTTGTCGATGGTGACGTAGCCTTTGTACTGATCGACGAACCAATAGCGCACGCCGAACTCGAAGCGCAGCTCCTTCATATCGCGATCGTAGGGATTGAAGTGCTGGTGGTGCAGCATGCCCGGCGGCACATGGATAGCATCGCCTTGATTCCAGTCATAACGTTTGCCGCCGATCTCGGAATAACCGTCGCCTTCGAGCGCGTAGAGATAGGCTTCGGGATGCGCGTGGCTGTGGCTCTTGGTGTGCGGCAGATCGACGAAGATCGAGCTGATCGCCACGCCGGTCGCCTTAAAACCATTGTCTTTGCCGCTACGGCCCATCAAGAAATAGGTCGCGCCGTGTTTTGACTCATCCGACTTCACATGCTGACTCTGATGCATGGCGATACGCCGGCCATCTTCGGGCCAATTCTGAGATTCTTCCTTTGGAAAAGCTGCCATCGCCTTGGCATCGTTCTCGCCGCACTTTTCCAACTGTTCCATTTTGCCCATGTAAACCGCGGCTTCGAGATGCCAGGCCAGGCCGGAGATGTAGCCAACCGGAACCTTGCCGGTGTTGAAGAGCTGATGGGTTGACCGATAGGGCACGTGAATTACGGTGCCAGGACCGAAATCGTAACGTTTGTCGTCGAGAATCATGAAGCCTTCGCCGCTCTCGATATAGATCGCCTCTTCACCGTGGAGATGTTGGCCGGAATGCCAGCCCACCGGGATCTCCGCCCGCATCATACAGCTACCTCCAGTGGTAAAACCCAACTCGGGCGCAATCATCAACGCCGCCGTGAAATCCTGCGGTGTGCGCACCCATTTGAGATCCTTGGACCGCGTAAATCGTGGCGATTCAGCCACTGCCTTCTCATTGGCCTTAGACTGTTCCAGCCAATCCGTATAGAAATCACTCATCGCTTATTCCTCCAATTTTCTATCGTTAAATCGTCCTAAAAAATTATAGGACAAGCCCTTGCTTGTCAAACCTTCCCACAAATCAGCGGTTTGCGGTCACACAGTGAACTTGCTACCAGTCAGTGATTCCGATGAAAAAATTCATTCTTGCGTTTGTCGGCGTCGTTGGACTTCTCGGCGCCATCATTGTCGTGCGCACGGCGACGTTCACCTCCCGGCAAATACACGCGGCTCCCATCGTGCCCATCAATGTTGAGCGCGATACCATCGTGAGCCGGCTCGGCGAAGCGATTCGCTTCAAGACCGTTTCCTATCAAACCGCCGCCGAATTCAACGCCCAGGAATTTCGCAATTTTCACGCTTTCTTGGAAAAATCGTTCCCCCTCGTGCATCGCTACCTCGGCAAAGAAGCCGTCAACGAGCACAGCTTGCTCTACACTTGGAAAGGAAAAACCGAGGGACTAAAACCGATTCTCTTGCTCGCTCACCTGGACGTCGTCCCCGTAGATTCCGAAACTGAAAAATCATGGACCCAGGCGCCGTTCGCGGGAACCATCGCTGATGGTTACGTCTGGGGCCGTGGCGCGATGGATGACAAGGCGAGCGTGCTGGGGATGCTTGAGGCGGTGGAACATTTACTGCGCGAAGGATTCGCGCCAGAGCGAACGGTTTACTTGGCGTTCGGCCACGACGAAGAGCTCGGCGGCAACCATGGCGCGGCAAAAATCGCCGAGCTACTACGCGCGCGAAAAATAGAAATGGAGTTTGCCCTAGACGAAGGAATGAATATCTTGAGCGGCATCATTGCGGGCATTGCGGCGCCGGTGGCGCTCATCGGCGTTGCCGAGAAAGGTTACTTAAGCCTTGAGCTCACAGTGGCGAGCACCGGCGGCCATAGCTCGATCCCGCCGGCTGATACCGCCATCGGCACGCTGAGCCGTGCGCTCCAACGCCTCGACGCGGCGCCGTTTCCAGCCGAGCTGCGCGGACCGACGCGCGCAATGTTCGAATTTCTCGGCGCCGAAATGGCGTGGAGCAAAAAATCGACGCTCGCCAATCTCTGGTTGTTCGAGCCCCTGGTGAAAAAGCAATTAACCGCGTCACCGCTCACCAACGCCGTCCTACGAACCACCTTGGCGCCGACGATTTTCAACGCCGGCGTCAAAGAAAACATCTTACCGGCCCAGGCCCGCGCGGTGGTCAATCTACGTGTCATGCCAGGCGAGACGACCGCCGGCGCGATGGAACACGTGCGAGAAGTGATCGACGAACCGCGCATCAAGCTCACCGCGTTGCCGATCCCCACGGAGCCGTCGGGCGTGTCCGATATCGAGAGTCCGACTTTCAAGCTACTCCAGCGCACGATTCGCGAGACCGCACCCACAGCGATTGTCGCACCAGCATTGCTGGTCGGCGCCACTGACTCGCGACACTATGCGGCACTCACAAGAAATATTTTTCGCTTCTTGCCGATAACGCTCAATATCGAAGACACCAAGCGATATCACGGCATCGATGAACGAATTTCTATTCAGGACTACGAGCGCTGTGTAAACTTCTACGCGCGACTGATCCGCAATTCAAAATCATAATTGCGTTCGTTCATTCGGCTAGCTCAGGACGAGCTCTGGAATCGTCAAAGGACTCAGAAGCATTTTTTATCGACCTACTAACGGATATTCTCTCACTCCTCTCATAATTCTTGGCGAGCTCGGCACAGTCGAGCAAGTTCTCCCATCGCAGCTTCCGGCTACGCCAGCGGATACATGCGCTTGGGGTTCTCGAACAGCAAGTGATGCTTGGTCTCCTCGCGGACATCTTTCCGCGCCAAGAATTTTTCAATATTCTCGCGAAACTCGGTGCGCGGCTCGTGCGGGAAATCGGTGGCACAGAAAAGGATATCGTCGCGTAGCTGCTCGGCCACCTGCGGGATGGCGCGATCTTCGAGCTCACAATGAATGAAGATGTGTCCGCTTTTCAAATGCTCCGAGGGCAACTTTTTGCACTCCGGCACTTGCGTGTTGCGGTGCTCGTACTCCATGTCCATGCGTTCGAGTAAATACGGCACCCAGCCGCAGCCCGCCTCGGCGTAGGCGATATTCAATTTCGGGAACCTGTCCACCACGCCGTTATAAATCATACTGGTCATCTGAATCATCTGACCAAAACCGTGGCTGAGCGTGCGCACCTCGATCAAGCGGTCAAAGTTGTCCACGCCGATCCCCTGTGTCGGGGCGGCGTGAACGGCGAGCAAAGCACCGAGTTTCTCAGCTACTTCGTAAACCGGGAAATATTTCCGATCGCCGAAGGGCTGGCGCAATCCGACCGCCGGCAAAATCGCGCCGACGAAGCCGAGTTCTTTCACGGCGCGCTTCAATTCTTTCACCGCGTCAGGAATCGATTGGAGCGGGATCAGCGCCATGCCCTTCAAACGTTTTTCCGGTTTAGTAAAGGTCTCGTAAAGATAATTGTTGTATCCGGCAGCAACCGCACAAGCCCAATCCTTGTCGCGGATCAAGCCGAAGGTGAGCCCGGCGGTGGGATAAAGCACCGACCAGGCGATTTGATCTTCATCGAGAAAATCTTGCCACTCTTTCAAACTGCCCTTGGCGATGTAACGGCCTTTGCCATCGGCGACGCGCCGCGCTTGGCGATGAAACCCGTCCAGGGTGGGAAAGAACGGGAATGCGAGCAGGTCAGCGCGCCCATGGTACGGCCGCGGTAGAAAATCCAGCAACTCGGCATCGCTTTCGACCACATGTCCGTCGGCGTCGATAAAACCTTTCACTTTCGCCATCGTGCCACCCGACTTTCTGCGGTAAGCCGCGCCGAATTTCCACCGTCTCTAGGCAATCTCGTGCAGATTCCTGTTATGTGCCAAATCCGCGCCATCGAACCAATAAAGAAAAACTAAGTGCGCCTCCCGAGGTCAATGATCGAGCAGCCGTTTTTGCCGTAAGAACTCCCGCGCCACATCCTTCGCCTGCCGCTTCTCAGCGTCCACCGCATAATTGAGCTTGCGCATTTCGTCGACGCTAAGAATGCCACCCAGTTGTTTTAGCACCTCGCGCAGCGCCGGATATTTTTCCAGCGCGGCCTGGCGCACCACCGGCACGGCGTCGTAGGGTGGGAAATAGCGGCGGTCATCGTCGAGCTGAAATAAGCCGTAGCGCGAGATCAAACCGTCGGTGGAATTACCGGCGATCAGATCGACTTGGTTTTCCGCCAGCGCCCGGTAGGTCAAGGACAAATCCATCTCGCGTGTCGCTTCGAAGTGAAAGCCGTAGGCTTTGGAAAATCCCGGATAACCGTCGGCGCGTGACATGAAGTCCTGGCCGAAACCGGCGCGCCATTGATTGGAGACCTTTGCGGCGTCGCTGACGGTTTTCAAATTGAGCTTTTTGGCGTCATCGCCGCGGACGAGAATGGCGAAAGTATTATTGAAGCCGAGCGGCTCGGTCCACTCCAACTTGAAGCGCTTGGCGTATTCCGACTTCACCCGTCGATAAACTTCCTGCGGATCGGACAGCGGCTTTTCCTTGAGAATCGCCAGTAAGCCCGTGCCCGTGTATTCGACATAGACGTCGATTTCGCCGGCGATCAGCGCATCGTGCGCTAAGTTGCCGCCGAGATCGAAGCGGCGCACCACTTCGGCACCGGTTTTCGCTTCGATCGCCTGGGCGAGAATTTCACCGACAATGACTTGTTCGGTGAAGTCTTTTGAGCCTACCGCGATGCGCCCGGCGCTTTTGCCTAAAAAGAAATACGCTACTGCGAGAAAAACCAACAGAGCCGCGGCGCCGGACCATAAAAGTTTGCGACCGCTTACCTTAACCGCCGCCCCGGACTGAATCGTTTTCTCGACGTAGCCCAAAAGTAAATCCGCGGCAAGGGCAATCAGCGCCGCGGGCACCGCTCCGGCAAGAATCAAAACATTATCATTGGCGCGCAGGCCGCGAAAAATATAGCGCCCCAAGCCGCCGGCATCGATCGCCGCGGCAATCGTCGCCGTGCCAACGCAAATCACGGTCGCCACGCGCACGCCGGCGATGATTACGCCCAGCGCCAGCGGCAACTCGACTTGGAGAAGCAATTGACGGTCGGTCATGCCCATGCCGCGCCCGGCTTCGCGGATCGCCGGATCGACATTGGAAATTCCAGTAAACGTGTTGCGGATGATCGGCAAGAGCGAATAAAGCACCAGCGCGACGATCGCCGTGCGCGCGCCGATGCCGCCAACGATCTTCACATTGAATAGATAAAGATTGAGCGGAATGAGAAAACCGAACAGCGCCAAACTCGGCACCGTCTGCATGATGTTGGCGAAGCCGAGAATCGGTTTACTCAATCCCGGTTTGCGCGTCAGCAAGATACCGAGTGGCACGCCGATCAGCACGGCGATGCCGGTGGAAACGACGACTAAAAATAAATGCTCTAAGACCAGCTCGCCGAGTTCGCCGCTGTTGTGGGTGAAGAATTCCAGCAGCGTCACTTCGGTCTCCCGATGCTTTGACCGTCGTGAAAGCACTCGGCGAAAGCGCGCGCTTCCGGATGGCTCGATTCGAGCAGCTCAGCCGGCGGCCCGAGCAAAACCATCTCGCCGTCTTTCAATAGCGCGATGCGAGTCGCCAGGACAAAAGCCTCGGCGATGTCGTGCGTGACGAACACCATCGTCTTGCCGAGTTCCTGTTGCAGGGATTTGAATTCTTGCTGAATGCCGTGCCGAGTGATTGGATCTAGGGCGCCGAAAGGCTCGTCCAGAAGAATGACCGGCGGATCGGCAGCCAACGCCCGCGCCACCCCGATACGCTGGCGCTGCCCGCCGGACAACTCGCGGGGAAATCGCTGAGCGAAGCGGTCGGCGTCGAGGCCGACGAGTTTCAACAGCTCGCGCGCCCGCTCGGCAATACGATCCGGCTCCCAACCTTCGAGCCGCGGGACAACCCCGATGTTCTGCTCGATGGTCAGATGCGGAAACAAACCGATCTCTTGGATGACGTAACCGATGCGCCGGCGCAGTTGGATCGGGTCCCACTCCACCGTCGCCTTCCCTTCCACCTCTAGCCGCCCCGAAGTCGGATCGATCAGCCGGTTGATCAACTTCATCATCGTCGTCTTGCCAGAGCCGCTGCGGCCGAGCAAAACCAGAGTCTCGCCGCTCGCGACCTCAAGATTGAGATCGGCGAGCAACTTCTTGCCGTCGGGCAGGACGAAGTTCACATCCCAAAATCTGATCGTTGTTTCATTGCTGTTCATAAAAGCGAAGGTTCCCCTCCGTCATTCCCGCGGGAATCCAGGCTTTCTTTTGAACCCCGGAATGAACCTGGATGACCCGCTTTCGCGCTGCATAACGGAATTTCGCCTCCCTACTTGCGCAGGTTATTCAGCATGCGAAATTAGCACTTAAACCCGTGGTCGCATCCTGTTCAATTTTCTTTTATAGTCTCCCAACTCATGACACAACCAACAGCGCCACATATCTTCGCCGCCGATCAGCGCTCGCGCTGGCTGTCCAATCCGCCGGGCATCTGGTCTTTGCAAGACGCCGACCTCGACGCCATTCCAACCATGTCGATCTTGACCACGCTTTGGGATCAGCCGCGCTGGCTCGAAGCCTATCATCTCTACGACGAGCACGGCTCGGAATTGTTCGAAGATATCTGCGACCTGCCGGAATATTATCTGACGCGAACGGAGAATAGCATTCTCGAAGCCAACGCGAAGAACATCGTCGCCGCCGCGCCGGTAAAATGCATCGTCGAGCTCGGCGCCGGTTACAGCAAGAAAACCATCCATTTGCTGAGCGAGCAAACGCGCCAGCGCGGCCAGAGTGTCTTCGCGCCCATTGATGTAAGCGTCGCCGGCCTGCTCGCTTCACAGAGCGCGGTGCAAAAGGATTTTCCTCAGTTGGAATTCCACGGCATCCACGCACGTTACGAAGACGGCATTTGCGCCATCGAAAAAAGTCTGCCGACCTTGTTCGTCTTTCTCGGCAGCACCATCGGCAACTTCAACCATACCGAGTTTCCGCGCTTTTTCCGCGCCCTATCGGCGGCCATGGGGCCCGACGATTATCTTCTGCTCGGCGCCGACCGGATAAAACCGGTAAAATTACTCGAAGACGCCTACGACGACAGCCGCGGCATCACCGCTGAATTTATCTTGAATGTCTTTCGCAACATCAACGGTTTGCTCGGCGCCAATTTCGACTTGAAGCAAATGCGCTACCAATCCTGGTTCAATCCAGAATGGCAACAGATCGAAATGTACGCCGTCGCCACCGCGTCCCAGGAAATTCGCTTCCCGAACGCTGGTGCTGCATTCGAGTGGCGTCAGAACGAAAAAATTCTCGTCGAGATCAGCCGCAAATTCGACGCCAACCGGCTCCAACAACAATTACGATTCATCGGCCTCACACCGGTCGAGCACTTCACCGACGCTAATCAATGGTTCTCGGTGCTGTTGTTTCGTAAAGAAGGTTAATTTGGCCGCACGCGCAGCGTCGGCGCGCCTTGGGGCAATTCCTGGAGCGCGATGGGGCCACGCAGTTGGCGCAGGGCTGCGGCAAAGTAGCGGCCTTGAAACTTCGCCCCTTGGACTTCGAAAGCCTTCGGTAAATTGATCCACGAGATCGCCGGGTTGATATGGTGAATGCCGTGGAGGTTAAAATTGAGCAGCAGCTTGGCGAGCGGCGCCGGCAACTGGAGATTTTTTGCGAAGAACACATCGCTCACCGGAGTTTCGTAGTGATACACATTATCGAGAAACGAAATCAAAAAGCCACGCGCCACTAACACGGCGAGCAGCAGCGGCCAGCTCTCACCGTATAACCAAAACGAAAACGACAGCCACACGAGGGTGAGCAAACCGTCGAGGCGAATCTCGCGCAGTGATTCCGCACCAAGCCAGTTCTGCATAAGAATGCTGCTGACGCTGTGTGCCGGCAAATGTTTTTCGCGGAATCGTTGCAGCCATTGACGCGGCAAAAGGAAACCCAGCGTGCTCACGACTTCGACGAGATACAGGCCGAGCAAAATTTGAAAATAGTACCCCGGCGCCGCCGCAGCTTTAGCGCCTTTGCCGCGATCGTAATATTCCGTCCCCTCCACCGGCATGCGATTGAGCTTATGATGGAGCAAATGGCTCTGCCGAAGGATGCGAAACGGCGAACCGAACAGAATCGCCAGCAGGCGGCCGGTCAGAGCGTTCGCGCGGCGGTTGGGATGAAATAGATCGTGGATCGCCTCGTGAATCAGACTCCAGAACGGATTGGTCAATAGCGCCAGCGGCAAAAGCGTCCAGGCCCAGTTTCGCTCCAGCGGCAAAAGCCACAACGGCAAGATGACAAATTGAAAAATATTCAAGCCAATATGAAAAAGCGCTAATGCGCCATTAATCACGCTGGGTACGCCGCCGGCGCGGCTCACAAAGGCGATCGACTCACTTAGCATCTTAGATTTAAATACCGAATACCTGCTTGAGCGGCGACAAGCTTAAAAGTATGACGATACCGAACCCGACCATCAATGCGCCTGAAACACGATGCACCCAGACGAGCGCGTCGAGACTGAATTTCTCGCGAAACGCCGTCATGCCAATGAACAAACAGACCCACCAAAGCGCCGAACCGATAAGGACGCCGAGCGCCAGCAGGGCCGCGGCAAGATATCGCCCCTGCAAGCTCGGCACATGCCAGCCGGCATAGATCGCGATAAATGAAAGTAGCGTCACCGGGTTGGAAAAGGTTAGGACGAACGTCGTCGCGTAAGCATTGACCAAGCCGTTGACGTCGCTCGGCGGCGCCGCCGCCGGTTTCGGTTTGGTGCGATAAATCTGTGCGCCGAGGTAACAGAGAAATACACCGCCCGCCAGACGCAAAACAATCTGGTGCTTGATCAAAAAGCCCGATACAAACGAGATACCCAGAGCCGCGACGCTCGCCGCCAGCGCATCCGCGGTCGCCACCCCAAGGCCGGAAATAAGTCCGCATAACGCCCCCGCTACCAGCGCGCGGTTGATGCATAAGATTCCGAGCGGACCAACCGGCACGGCGACCACGAAGCCGATCAGTACGCCTTGGGTGATGAAATAGGCCGGCATGGGAACTAGTGGTACTCAGCGAGCGCAGCGAAAGCCGATGTTGTGATGGCCACCGCGCGGATTGCGCGACACATGGCGGCCGCGATGCGTGGTGGCCAATTCGTCGGCTCGCGAATCCTGCCCGCCGCCGCGCGTGACGCGCACTTGCGCCTTGGTAAAATCTTCGCGCCCGTCGTTGGTATTGTAAGGATAAGGCATATAGGCGCTGCTCACCCATTCCCAGCCGTTGCCCGCGGCGTCAAGCATGCCGTATGGACTCGCGCCTTTGGGAAGACTTCCCACCGGGCGGAAATCGTTCCAGCCGCCATTGAAATGCGCCCGCGTTGAATCCACCGCATCGTTGCCCCAGGGATATTTTCGGCCATCCGTACCGCGCGCCGCCTTCTCCCACTCCGCTTCGGTGGGCAAACGCTTGCCAACCCATGAACAATACGCCGACGCGCCGTACCAAGAAGCTTCCACCACCGGATGATTCTCATGGCCGGCATCGGCCTGCCATTTACCGTCGCGCCGATGAATCCGCGCGTCGTTATCATCGCTATCGTACCATATTTGTCCGTCGGCTGACTTCACTCCGCGCGCATTCACGAATTGTGCGAAATGCGCGTTAGCCACTTTAGTTCGGTCGATGAAAAACTCGGCGACGTTAACTTGATGCTGTGGCCGCTCATCTTCCGGCCCGTTGTTGCTGCCCATCAGGAATGGGCCAGCGGGAACGCGAATCATGTCCGAGGCGGCTTTGGAATCGGCGCCATCCGATTCAAATAGCGGCAACCCGAGCAACGCGGTGGCAAAACAAAATGTAACGGCTTGAGTGGCAATGCGCATGAGAGTCGCTCAACCGATTCGATCCTACGCAATGCCAGGAACATTGGCAAGTAAACCTTACCCAGCAGAAGCAACGCTACGACGATCACGAAACGCTCGCGCAATTGACACCTCGCCGGTTCGGCGCTATAGGTCCGGTCAGAAACATTGATTAAGTTTTCTGTACAGAGTTCCTAAACTTGAACGACGTCGCCATGGAGCTGCCTCGCCCGTTACGTGGCAACGCGCAGCTGGATTAGAATCTTTATTCTGCCCTAAGAGGAGATAATCTCATGGATACTGTGGAAAGAATCAAACCGAAAGACAAGTTTGTTAGCGTCGATGGACTGCAACTTCGTTATATCGAAGAAGGTTCAGGGCCATCGCTGCTGTTTCTGCATGGCGCGTCGCTCGGCAGCTCGGCGGACGTGTTTCTGCGCAATCTTGGCCCATTTGCCAGGGCCGGATTTCGCGCGGTTGCCTTTGACCTTCCCGGCTTTGGCCTTTCCGAAATTCCCGCCAAGCAAAGCACGGCGCAGCAACGCAATTCCATCCCGAAATTCATCGATGCCGCGGGACTGGGCAAGACCGCGCTGATCGCGCACTCGCGCTCGGGCGGCTTCGCGATTCAACTGGCATTGGACGACCCGAGCCGCTATTCACATGTCGTCATTCTTGGCACCGGCTCTTTGCTGCCGCTGCAGACCGAAGCGCAGGTCGGCAGGTACGAAGCGGTACAGGCGCGCGTCGACAAAGAGATGGCGCAAAAGGAACCGACGCTGGAGGATGCCCGCAAACTCCTGCAGGCGGACACCTTCAACCATGCCTTGATCTCGGACGAAGACGTGGCCATACGCCACAGCCGCATGACTGGTCGCAATTTCATCGCGCACCAGGAACGCCAGAGTCACGACGCGCCGGCGGGCGGCGCGGCGCCGGCCAAGCCGTTATGGGAGAGACTCGCCGACCTGAAGATGCCGCTATTGATGATATTTGGCCGCGAGGACCGGGCACACGCCGGCGAACGCGCCGAATTGCTCAAACAACAACAACCGCAGCTCAACCTCCACATTGTCAATGGCTGCAAGCACATGGTGCATTGGGATGCCTTCGACGACCTGATGCGCCTGGGCGTGCCGTTTTTGAAGAGCTAGCGAACCGCCTGAGAGGTTTAAACCCGAATCGTAACTCAGGCTACGTTTTCCACTAGTGGACGGACGAGCTGCATGCCCATCGCCCGAGTATCGCGCGCAACCTCTTAAAACTCTGGATTACCTTTCCACGAAAGTGTGCAGGAAAGCGCAGCGGGTCTCACTACTTCCGTACCAAATCGCTAAATTATTCCGCGCCTCACGCCAATTAAATACCGCAATCTTGTTCCTCCAGCGCTGCTGTGCGAAATTAGCGCGGCATGAACCCTGCCAAGACTTTTCAGCGCCGCGGCATCGTCGAAGGCTTCTTCGGTCCGCTGTGGTCGATGGCGCACCGGCGGCGTCTGTTTGCATTTGGCGCGGCGCGCGGTATGAACACCTATCTCTATGCGCCCAAGGATGATCCCTATCACCGCAAACTTTGGCGACGACCTTACCCCGCGGCGCAATGGCGTGAGCTACTGCGCTTAATTAGAGCTGCAAATAAACATCAAATCGATTTCGTCTACGGTTTTCATCCCGGCGAAGGTTTGTACTTTGGCGACGATGACGCCGTTCGCATCCTTCTCCGCAAAGCGCAGCGCTTCTACGATGCCGGCGTGCGCACCTTCGCCGTGCTGTTCGACGATATTCCTTCGCGCTTGACCGATGCGCGCGACCGGCGCGCGTTCAAGAATAGTCTGGCGCGGGCCGAAGGGACTTGGATGGCAAAAATCATTGCCGCGCAGCCGTCGAGTTGGAGCGACGTCGAGTGGTGGATTTGTCCTTCGTATTACAGCGAAGATGCGCTGCTCGAACGGGTCTTCGGCAAATTCGAGCTGAACTTTCTTGAAACTTTGGTTCGCTATCTTCCGTCCGACGTCCCCTGCTTCTGGACCGGCCCATCAGTGGTTTCAAAGAGCATCGCTCTTTCTCATGTGAAGCGCATCGTCAAAAAGATCGAGCGCCCCCTGCTGCTATGGGACAATTATCCGGTAAACGACCTGTCCATGAGTGACGAGTTGCATCTCACGCCACTGACGGGACGCGACCCGCGCTTGCCGGAATGCGTCTACGGCTATCTCAACAATCCATTGCTCCAGGAAGATTTGAGCTTCCTACCGTTAGCGACTTGCTTCGATTACGCCTGGGCGCCAGCCAAGTACCGAGCGGAATCGTCCTGGACGAAAATCGTTCGCCAGCGCTTCGGCGCCGCGGCGTTACCTCAGTGGCGGGCGCTCAGGAGTTATGCTGAAGCGAGCATCGCCGCCAAACAGGATAAACGCGCGCTGCAACTAACACCAGCCGAGACGCGCCGACTGCGGGCAGCATGCGCCTACGTCGAACGCAATCGTGGTCGACGCTGGGTGAAAGAATTAGCGCCCTGGCGCGCGGCCATGTTAAAACTGATTTCAGATCTATGACGGGTAGCGATATCCATCAAATCAAGTAGAATAAATTCTCGGCCAATTGAATCGGTCAAGAATTTCGCGACAAATGCCGAAATGCCAACGATGATTTCCAGCGCGACCGCCAGTCCTATCGCCGCGATGAGCGTGCACCAATTGATCGCCACCATGCGCGAGTTCCGTGACCGCTTGCTCAGCCTGGTCGTCGACCTTGACGATAGCCAGATGATCGGACCGCGTATCGCCATCGTCAATCCACCGTTATGGGAAATTGGCCACGTCGCGTGGACTCAGGAATTTTGGACGCTGCGTCACTTACGTAAAGATCGGCCGATCCTGGAGCATGGCGACCGGCTTTATAACTCCACCGATGTCGCCCATGACACGCGCTGGGAACTGTTGCTGCCGAGCCGCACCGATACGCTGGCTTACATGAACGAAGTGCTTGAGCGTTGTATCGCAGCTATCGACAGCAAGTCTGAGCTATCGCCCGACGAGTTTTATTTTTATTGGCTAACCACGTTTCACGAAGGCATGCACGCCGAAGCCCTCGCCTACACGCGCCAGACGCTTGGATATCAACCACCGCCGTTCCTCCAACCAACTGCTTTCGCCGATGTCGATCAACGCGCCTGTCCTGGCGACGTGGAAATTCCCGGCGGCAAGTTCACGATCGGCGCCAACAAGAACCTTCCGTTTGTGTTCGACAACGAGAAATGGGCCCACGAGGTCGAGCTCAAACCGTTTCGCATCGCCCGCGCGCCGGTGACCAACGGCGAGTTTTTAGAATTCGTCGAAGAAGGCGGCTACAGCGAGAGAAAATATTGGAGCGCCGAGGGCTGGCAATGGCTCGAATCCGGCGGCGCGCCACAATTGGAAAAGTCCTTTGCCAAGTTTTTTAATAAGACCCTGAACGAGCCGGTGGAATTGACCGCGTTCAAAGAGACACTCGACCATCCGGTCTACTGGCAACCGCTCGACAACGGGCGCTGGCAGCAACGCGTGTACGACAAGTATGTCTTGCTCAACGAAGACCTGCCGGTGGCGCATGTCAGTTGGTACGAAGCCGAAGCGTTTTGCCGGTGGGCTGGCCGGCGATTGCCCTCTGAAGCGGAATGGGAAGTGGCGGCGTCCGGCGAACCAGCAACCAACGGAGCCGGGCTTGCTAAGCGGCGTCGCTATTATCCATGGGGTGATAATTCTCCCGCCCAGCAACATGCCAATCTCGATTGGAGCGACGGCGGAATCGTCGAGGTCGGCGCGCATGGCGCCGGTGACAGCGCCTTCGGCTGCCGCCAGATGATCGGCAACGTTTGGGAATGGACCGCCGACAATTTCGTGTCCTATCCAGGCTTTAGCGTCGATCCTTACAAGGAATACTCACAGCCCTGGTTCGGCACCCATAAAGTTCTGCGCGGCGGTTGTTGGGCCACTTCGTCGCTGCTGATCCGCAACAGCTGGCGCAACTTCTACACGCCTGACCGGCGCGACGTTTGGGCCGGCTTTCGCACCTGCGCCCAATAAACTGCCATCGTGAAAATTCAACTGGTCACGCCGGCGCCGCTGAAAATCAACAACGGCAACAAGATCACCGCCGTGCGCTGGGCCGGAATCCTAAAAAAACTCGGCCACCGAGTGCGCGTGACGCAACGCTACGACGGTAAGGCCTGCGATCTGCTCATCGCGCTCCACGCTCGGCGCAGCTACGATTCGATTCGGCGTTTTCATGACCGTCATCCCATCCTGCCGCTCATCGTCGTGCTGACCGGCACCGATGTCTATCGCGACATTCACGTCGATCCCAAAGCTAAACGATCCCTTGAGCTGGCCACCCGGCTTGTGGCGCTGCAAAAGATGGCCTTGCGAGAATTACCCAGGCGATTGCAGGCCAAAACTCAAGTGATCTATCAGTCGGCTGAGGCGGTCCGAGCCAGCACTCCGAAACGAAGCGTGAGCTTTAACGTCTGTGTCGTCGGCCATCTGCGCGAAGAAAAAGATCCGCTGCGCACGCGCGTCGCCGTGCGCAACTTGCCCGCCGAGTCGCGCATTCAAGTCACCCACGTTGGTCAAGCATTGGATTCGCGACTGGGCGCTGAGGCAAAGGCTGAGGCCGCTCGCAACCCGCGTTACCGTTGGATCGGCCAACTTTCGCACCGACGCACGCGAGCAAAGATGGCGGCCAGCGATCTCGTCTGCATCACATCGAAGATGGAAGGCAGCTCAAACGTCTTGTCGGAGGCGTTAGCGAGCGGTGTTCCCGTGGTGGCGTCAAAAATTCCCGGCCTGGTCGGCACGCTGGGCGCCAAATTCCCCGGTTACTATCCATGCGGCGACACCGCCAAGCTGCGTCGTATACTGCTCAAGTTGGAAGGTAATAGGGGGTTTTATCGAGCGCTCAAGCGATACTGTCGGGAGTTGGCCTATCTAGTTAAACCAAAACGAGAATTAGACTCCTGGCGGAAACTAATTCGAGAGATTGTTTAGACTTAGGCTCAAACCCGTAGCGCTGCTCCTGATCAATTCGTACAAGCGTTCCTGAGAGCGGCATTCTCCGCTCGCTCCGCTGGGGGCACGGTGGAAACTGCCGTCGCTTTGCATCTGCCAGCCTTTTACCGTGTCACAGAGCTGAATTTCCAAGATCTCTTTCAGCCTCGCTTGATGTTGCGGATCGAGGATGGGAAAAGCGATTTCGATACGATTATCGAAATTGCGCTCCATCCAATCGGCGGACGCCAGCCAATAGGTCGCCTCGCCGCCGTTGAGAAAATAAAAAACCCGGGCGTGCTCGAGATAGCGGTCGATGATGGAGAGCACTCGAATGCGCTCGGAAACGCCGGCGACGCCGGGCCGTAAGCTGCACATGCCGCGCACGATTAAATCGATCTGCACTCCGGCCTGGCTGGCGAGGTAAAGTTCTTCGATGATGGCCGGATCGATCAAGCTGTTGATCTTGGCGATGATGCGCGCCGGACGGCCGCCGCGGGCGACGTCCGCTTCTTTGCGGATATGGGTTATGAAATGTTCGCGCAAGCCGATCGGAGCCAATATTAAATGGTTGAACTTCTGCGGTCGCGTGTAGCCGGTCAGCAGATTGAACAGCTCGGTCAGATCCTGCGCGAATGATTCGCGGCACGTGAACAGGCCCAAGTCGCTGTAGATGCCGGCGGTGCGCACGTTGTAATTTCCCGTCGCCAAGTGACAGTAGCGTCGGATGCCGTCGGCCTCCTGGCGCACCACCAAACACACCTTGCAGTGGGTCTTGTAACCGACCATGCCGTAAACGACATGAGCGCCGACTTCTTCCAAGGCGCGCGCCCACGTGATGTTTGCTTCCTCGTCGAAGCGCGCTTGCAGTTCGACCAGCACCGAGACTTCTTTCCCCGCTTCAGCGGCGCGGCGCAGCGACTGCGCGATGGGTGAGGTCGGGCTCACGCGATATAGCGTCATCTTGATCGCCAGCACTTTCGGATCCAACGCCGCTTCGTCGACAAAGCGGGTCACCGCGTCAAAGCTCTGATAGGGGTGAAACGTCAACACATCGCCGCCGCGAATCGCGCTCCACATATCCGCCGCCCGCTCGAACCCCGGCACTGGCACAGCCGTCTGCGGCCGGTCTTTCAACTTGGGCATGTTCACGGCGGCATACAGTTGGAACAAATCGGTGAAAGCGGTGAAGCCTCTGCCGGAATAAAGATCCTCGCTGGTCAGCTCAAGCTCGTCCACCAGTTTAGCGACGATTTCACGCGGCAAATCCGGATCGTACTGCAACCGCACGGCATCGCCCATGCGGCGGTCGCGCACGCCCTTTTCAATCGTCATCATGAGACTCTCATCGCGCCGCCGTGAAATTAAAAAATCAGCGTCCCGGGTGACGCGGATCGCCTGGCAGGAAACGATTTCGAAGCCGTGATAAAGCCGTGGCAAGTAGTGCCGCAGCACATCTTCGAGCAGCATGAAGGCATGCTGCCCTTCGCGGCCGGGAAGCGAGATAAAGCGCGGCGCGACCTGGGTCGGAATATGCAGGATGGAAAGATCGGTGTGCGGCAGGCGCGAAACCACCGTCGGCCGCAACGAAACGACTAAGCAGAGCGAGCGGTTGGCTAAATAGGGAAACGGATGGCCAGGGTCGATGGCGAGCGGCGTAACGATCGGATAGAGCGTTCGGTGAAACACATCTTCGAGAAATCTCTCCTGCTCGCCATTCATCTCTTCGGGACGAACGAGATGAATTCCTTCGGCGCTCAGTTGGGGCATGATGGTGTTGAGAAAACAGGAATGCTGTTCATCAGCCAGCTCGTGCATGCGCGCCGAGATCGACGTCAACGTGGTTGCCGGCGTGAGGCCATCGGGATCGACCGATTGATCGGCTTCAAAAACCATGCGTTTAAGCCGCGCCACGCGCACCATGAAGAATTCATCCAGGTTGGAGCTAAAGATGGCGAGGAATTTAACCCGTTCGAGCAGCGGCACGCTCTCGTCCTTGGCTTCTTGCAGCACGCGCCGGTTGAATTCCAACCATGACAGTTCGCGATTGATGTAAAGATTGGGCTCCATCGTGGGGTACCTCGACAATTATTCGCTCCGGCGCGACACCAGGCGCAGTGAAAACCCAGTGATCCTAACTTTTTCTTCGCGCCAAACCGATCGCGAATCATTACAGATCGATTAAATTTATGTTAAATCGCTGAATATTTAAATGGAGGGAATCACTTCCGAAACGAGTCTGTCAATTCCCAGTGCATGGCGAAGTGCGCGCGCCCTATGCTCGAACTAACGAATTCGCATAAGCGCGGGCAACAACCTCCACCTTTCGGTCGGTCAATGCGCAAAAATCACTGCAACGGCAAGGGCTTATCGAGAGCGATGATAAAAATGTGACTCATCTTGCCATTGCCGACGTTATTGCCCTGCTCGTCATACTTGCTTTCCACAGTGTCAAAGTCGTTGTCGTTCGAGATCGCAATTGTGTTGCGATTGATCACGGCGACGCCTTCGATCTTTTCCGGAATGTCTTTGAATCGGCTGAGGTCGAGGACGAGGGCCTTGGGCAGCACGCGGATATCAGCGCTCGCCGGATCTGCCAGCGCTTCGAGGCTGGGCGTGGTGGCCGGATCGTCCCACTTGCTCTTGAGTATGTTGGTCGCGCCGCTGAGATCGACGGTGTAAAGTTTGGCCACCCAGTCGGTGCGCTCTAAGATCAGTAACGTCGTCGGATTTAGATAAACCGCCGCGGAAAGTTTCATTTCGTCGCGGTTCATTCTCGGCCGGGGATCGAACTCCGTCGCCTCTTCAAAGCGGTAAACATATTCGGCCGTCACTCGCTCCGTTTCCCGGTCGAAGACGAACACGCGCGTATTGCGCGACTCCTCGCCCGCCTTTCGGTCGGGAATCCCCAGCGGGCTTTGCAAAATCAAATAAAGTGATTTCTCGTCCGAGCTCATCGCCAAGCCCTCGAAGCCGCGATTGATCTTTCTTTTACCGAGCACCGCCGGCAGGCTCGCCTCCACTGGATAATCCGCGCCCGGCAGATCGAGTCCCGCAGGGACAAACCGTTTGACCACCTTACCGCTCCGATCCACCCGCAGTAGCGAAGGGCTATATTCGTCGCAGAGCCAAAACTCGCCGTTTTTGGTCCGCACCAATCCTTCGGTATCGAGACCATTAACGTTAAATTCCAATTCTTTACGCGCCGTATAATCGTAGGGAGTTTCATCGACTCCCTTGAGATTGGGCATACCGGTAACGGGCTTGCCAGAACGGCCGACGATCGGAATAGTCTCGCAGCACTTGAATTGAATCGCCCTCAGTTTTGACCCGGAGAATCACGGGATTGAACTCCGGCACCCAGAAGGTGCGGCGGTTTCGCCCGTCGACGCGAACTTGACCATTGGGTCCGCGATCCGTCACCGTCCAAAACTCGCCGCCCGCGTCGCTTATCCTGCGCCAAAGATCGCTGCCGACCGAACCAAGTTGCACCTTGCGATCATTCATCACGCTGCCGGGAAACTTCGCGTTCTGAAATTGCTTGATGGCCAGCTCAGGAAAACGGTAGGTCGCTTTGATTTCGCCTTGAGCGTACAGCTCCGTGGATTGAAAAAAAATCGCACCGTAGGCGCATAGGGAAAGTAGCACGACTCCAAGCGCGGATTTGCAAGTTGGCTTCACAGGCATGAACACCTCCAAAATAAAATTCATCAGAACCTATGTGTATTTTGTAAATAATAGATTAACGGCAGATAAACGGATGATGACAAAGCTCACCGACTTAACGCTCGCGTATTCCCTCGTCGTGAATCCACTGCTTCACCCACGGCAAAAGTAAATATGCCGGCACCGACAACACGAACGTAATCGCGAAGTAATTCGCGAACCCATACGCTTCCGCTCCTAACCCGCTAATGCCGCCAATCAATCGTCCGGTGAGCGAAAAGATCGAAGACAAAAATGCGTATTGCACCGTTGCGTGTTCTTTCTGGCAGACGTTCATCAGGAACGCGAGAAACGCCGCGGTACCGAGCCCGCCGCTGAGCGACTCGAACATGGACGCGCCGTAGAGACCGAAGCGGCCGAGGTCGAGCCACTCGACCAACGAATAACCCAAATTTGAAACCGCTTGCAGCGCTCCTAAAAACCAGACGCCGTGAAAGATTCCATAGCGCGAAATAAATGCCCCGCCCATCAGCGCGCCGGCGACGCTGAGGACGATGCCGAACGTCGTCGGGAAAAGACCGATCTGAAACATTAGGTCTTCTTGCGCCGGCCAAATCGACTTGCCGTAGTCGACCCAAAACGGTTTCACCATCGGCCCGATGGCGAACTCGCCAAGCTTGTAGGTCAAAACAAAAAGAATCAGCGGAATCACTTTCCAAGTGCCGGCCCAGCCGGCAAAACCGACGAGCCAATGCTCGCGCGCTCCGTCGGGCACGCTTAAACGCGGAATGGCCAGCGCAGCGATACCGAGGGCGGCGAAAATAATGCCGGCCAGAATAAATAGAGAATTCCACGCCAGCACACCGGCAAGAAGCACCGCACCACCGCCGACCAAAACCAAAGCCACACGATACGCCGAAGCTCGCATGCCGTTGGCTGCGCCCTCTTCTTCTCGGTTCACCAAACCGACCGAATAGGAATCGATGGCGATATCCTGGGTCGCCGATAGAGTCGTCAGGACGAGAATCAACACGAGCACGATTGCGCCGACGGCGGCGACGTTGACGAATGGCAGCACAAACAGAACCGCAGCGATGCCGAACATGCAGACCACAATCCAATGGCGCCGGTCACCGAAGCGATGCACCAACGGCGACCAGAAAACTTTGAGCGAGTATGGCAGTTCGAGCAATCGCAGCCCGCCGATGGCGCGCAACGACACGCCGTTGATGCGAAAATAAACCGGCAACACCTCCCACAAAATCGCGGCCGGCGCGCCTTGAATAAAATAGAGCAGCGCGATCACGCTGAGTTTCTGGCGCGATTTAGCTGATGCCGCGTCGGTGCCAATAACTTTCCAACTCCCAGGAGTCATACTTCTCCGGATATTAAAGCAAACCGCGAAAGATTCCAGGCGGCAGCGCGGATTATTCGAGGCTTTACCGTGCCATCGATGGAATTTCGACGCCCACATCGACCACGGCCAGAAAGCAGAATTATCCTTGCAATCGATCCGCCAGTGACGCAAGCGCCGTTGAAATCACAAGATTTTCACCCTGCGTTAACTGAACCTTAATATCCTCAATCAATGATTGTCATTATGAAACAACCACTCATCTTGCTCTTTGGACAACCCCGTTCTGGTACCACCTGGATCGGTAAGATTTTCGACAGCCACCCGGACACGCTGTATCGCCACGAACCCGACAGCGGTAGCGCGCTGAAGAGTTTACCGCTGATTGCGCCGGTTGCGGACTATCACAAATATCGATCCACCGTCACGCACTTCGTTGACAGACTCGCGAACGTCAACAGCCCGCGCTCTGCCGGCACTTTGCCGATCTTCCCTAAAAGTTACCTGTCTTCCACCGGCCTATTGCTCAGACGTTTTGCGGTGCTGGCGACCAAGGTATCTGAGCCTTTTATTTCCGATATTCCGATCCCCGAATTTGCTGACCTTGAGAAAGCCAGAGGCATCCATGTGGTTTGGAAGTCGATAGAATCACTTGGACGGCTGGGCGTGATCGTCCGCGCAGTTGCCGACTCCAAGGCCGTGTTGATACTGCGCCATCCCGGCGGCTATATCGCTTCGGTTTTAAACGGCGAAGCGCGCGGGCAGTTCAGCTCCACTGCCAAAAGCAGCGACGATTTTCCCGTGCTGCGCATGCTCCTCGAAGAATCGCCGCACAAACAAAGAAACCCCAGCGATCAAGCCGTCAAAGCGATGCATCCGGTGGAACGGCTGGCCTGGCGCTGGGTTTTATATAATGAGATCGCCTTGGCCGGCATTGAAGGCATCGCGGGCTGTACGGTTCTGCGCTACGAAGATCTTTGCGCTCATCCAGTGGCCAAGGCGAAAGAGTTGATCCAATTCACCGGCCTCACGTGGCACCATCAAGTCGAAACCTTCGTCCAACGCAGCACGTCGCGTCAATCCGAGCACTATTACAGCGTATTCAAAGATCCGTTGGAAGCTTCCACCAAGTGGTCGCAACAGTTATCGGCGGCCGACGTCGAGCGCATCATGGGGGTCGTTCGCCAAAGCCAACTCGTCGACTTTTATCCTGACGTGAGCGCGGAGACAGAGTTGATCTACGCTTAGGTCGTGTGGGCGAATCAGAACAGTAGCCGACTAAAGAAGCAAATAAAAATGCAACGCACTCGCCGGTGTTTGGGAGAAGCTATCATTCTCTCTCCGGGACGCTCGCTTTCCTACCGAACCTTTTTTCACCTTTGAATAGGTGCGTCCAATCCAGCCGTCAATACTAATTTGACGCGGATACGTATTACTGATTTCCGCTCAGCAGCCATCGAGAAAGTAATGTCGCAGACGTGGCGCCGATCAGCTGTCCAGCAACAAAGAGCACTATGCTCTGGGGCGCAATGCCGGCGAAGGTATCGGTTAGCGCGCGAGCTAATGTAACAGCAGGATTGGCGAACGAGGTTGACGAGGTAAACCAGTAAGCGCCGGTGATGTACGCGGCCACTGCCGTTGGGATCGCCTCAGCGCGAAACCGCGAAGTAAGAGTGATCGTCAGGACCAAACCAAATGTTGCGATTACTTCGCCGAATCCTTCTCCAAATGTCGAGCGCACATGCGCCGAGACCTGAACAATCGGCAACCCGAACATCGCGTGCGCCGCAATCACTCCCGTGAACGCGCCGGCGATTTGCGCCAACGCATAAGCGATGCCGCGACTTCCAGTAAGATCGCCCTGCCACACGCTGACCGCTGAGACAACCGGATTGAAGTGCGCCCCAGAAATTGGCCCGAAGATGACAATCAAAGTATAGAGCCCGGCGCCGGTGGCGATCGAATTCGCCAACAAAGCAATCGCCGCGTTTCCCTGCGCGAGCCGCTCGCCCATGATGCCGGAACCCACCACAATCGCCAGCAATAAGGCCGTTCCAACCGCCTCTGCCGTCGCTGTCCGACCAAAACTCATTGCGCGCGACCGATCTCGTCAAGTTTTTCTTTGAGAGCGAGCTTGCTGAGTGTCCCGAACGGCAGATTGATAAATAACGATATGCGCCGATAAAGCTCCGTATATGCCTTAAGAAAAGCCTTCCGCTTGTCTTCGTCGCTACCTTGAACCGCCGCCGGGTCATGAACGCCCCAATGCGCGGTCATCGGTTGGCCGGGCCAGACCGGACAAGGTTCGGCCGCGGCTTGATCACAAACCGTGAACACGAAATGCATGAACGGCGCGTCCGGCTGGGAGAATTCACTCCAGTCCTTACTGCGCAGGCCTTCGGTTGGAAGGCGGTACTCTTCTAGAAGCGCCAGCGCCAGTGGATTCACGCTGCCCGCTGGATGGCTCCCCGCACTAAAGCTTTGAATTTGTTTTTTCCGAGGGAGTTAAGAATGACCTCAGCCATAATACTGCGCGCCGAATTGCCTGTGCACAAAAACAGAACATTTAGATTTTCCTGTTTCACAAATGTCTCCCTTACCCGCAGCACGCAGTGGATTTGTTGGACGCGGTTTCGCCGGTTGGCGCGGCACTGCAGCAAGCGCTTGTCTGCGCGAGCTCCGTGTTGCCGTAAAGGGGAATTGTGTCGAGCGTATGGAAAGTCTCCCACGGAATCCCCTGCGGATCGGTCATCCAATACTTGTCGGAGCGCGCATAGCAGCACGTCGCGTCGGCCTGGTCGAACACAACGACTTCAGCCGCCTTCGCTTGCTCACGCAATTCACTCAATTCATCGTCCGAATCCACCTGCACGCCGAGATGATCGATACCCGGCGCACTGCCGCGCGTCGAAATCGCGAAATTTATCCGCGGATCATCCACCATCCATTTCACATAGTCGGGCTTCAGAACCGTAGGTGGGATGCCGAACACGGTCGAATAAAACTGAATGCTGGCATCGAGATCGTTAACGATGACATGAACGTGAAAACGCTTCATGATCGACTCCTTTTCTTCTTCTTGGGTTTAGATGGGCTAGGTGGGCAGCAGCTTCCCAGGGCCGTTTCGACTACGTTGAGGCAAGCCTGCGGCATGCCGTGGCAACAATTCTGGGTAAGGAAAGTCATGATCTCAGCCATGCGTTCGAAATCGACGGTGTAGTAAATAAACTGCCGCTCTTGCCTTGAAGTCACCAGGCCCGCCCGCGCCAGTTCCTTTAAATGAAACGACAACGTAGCCCCGGCGACTTTCAAACTCTCGCCGATGCGCCCAACTGATTCGCCGTCTCTTCCCGCCTCGACAAGGAGACGGAAAATCGACAGCCGGGTTTCCTGCGCGAGTGCCGCTAGAGTCGTTACCGCCGCCCTTATTTCCATATTTCCACTATCATCGAAATAACATTCAGATCAAGTGAGGCTTTCGGCCAATGCCCAGAAAAGTTCGAACCGGCCGGCGGCGCAACGTCAACGTAACCGAACATTAATCATCATGTCGCAGCCTCGTGACTCGCGCGCAATCTAGCGGGGATATTAAAGATCGCACAATCTAAACACACGAGGAGATCAACATGAACAATCCTGATGATGATAATGTCTGCAACACTTCCGGCAACCAGTCCTTACAGGACGTTGTCGACGCGCGAGTGTCTCGACGCGGCTTTCTAAAAAGCGGTCTTACCGCGGCGGCCCTTTCATTAGTCGGCGTCGATGCTTTGCTGAAAGCCGTACCGGCTTCGGCAAAAGCCAATGGCGGACCGCTGCTCGGCTTTCAGGCGATTCCGGTGTCCACGGCCGACGAGGTCGTTGTGCCTCCGGGATACACAGCGCGTGTATTGATCGCCTGGGGCGACCCGGTGTCGAACGGGCCAGCGTTCAAGCAGGATGCCAGCAACAGCGCCGCCGATCAGGCGCTCCAGTGGGGCGCGCACAACGACGGCGTGGTGTATTTTCCGATAAACGGTTCGGCGCGCGGACTACTGGTGCAGAACAACGAGTACGCCGATGAAGGTCTGCTTTTCACCGACGGCATCGCCAACTGGAACGCGGAAAAAACCAACAAATCGATCAACGCCCACGGCGTATCGATCATCGAGATCACCAAGCAAGGCGGCAAAGGCCAAAAGGGCGGCGAGTGGCGCGTCGTGCGGCCGTCGCAGTACGCACGCCGCATTACCGGTCAGACTCCGATCGAGATCGGCGGCCCGGCCGCGGGAGATGATCGGCTGAAGACGAGCGCGGATCCCACCGGCAAACTCGTGCTCGGCACGGTGAACAACTGCGCCATGGGCTTTACTCCGTGGGGCACGTATCTCAGTTGCGAGGAGAATTTCAATGGTTTCTTTTTCCGGACCATCGACGGCACCGGACCCGCGCAGCGCATTTGAGAAGCGCTACGGTATCTCGCCGCTCACGTCGGGCTTTCGCTGGCACACGACTCATCCGCGCTTCAACGCCGACGTCGAACGGAACGAGCCCAACCGCTTCGGCTGGGTGGTCGAGATCGATCCTTTCGATCCGACTTCAACGCCGGTAAAGCGCACCGCACTCGGCCGTATCAAACATGAAGGCGCTTGGGTGCAGGAGACCAAGAGCGGCAAGATCGTCGTTTATATGGGCGATGATGAGCGCAACGAATACATCTATCGGTACGTGTCAAACCTGCCGTGGCGCCAGGCGCGCCGCAAGGGAATCAATCCCCTCGACGATGGCATCCTCTACGTCGCCAAGTTTAACGCCGATGGCACCGGCAACTGGCTGCCGCTCACGCCGGCAGATGTTCCGCCCACGCCGGATCACCCGATGGGCTGGACGTTGAATGATATTTTGATCAATACCCGTGGCGCCGCCGACGCGGTCGGTGCCACGATGATGGATCGTCCCGAATGGATCGATACTTTTCCCAAAGCGCTTACGGCCATCGCCACCCTCACCAACAATAACCGCCGGGGCAGCAACCCACTTTCCGTCAACAACCCTAACGGCAGCACTACCGCGGGTGCGGCACGACCGGCTGTGGACGCAGCCAATCCGCGCGCCATCAATGACTACGGGCATATCATCACTTGGAAATACGATAAGGACTTTGATGAGCCCGACTTCGAGTGGGAGATCTTCGCGCTCTGCGGTGACCCAAGCGTTCCAGCCCATGGCTCTGACATCGAGGGGGATAAGTTCGGCTCGCCCGACGGGATATACGTGGCGCCGAGCGGCCGACTCTGGATCGAAACCGACGTGTCGACGTCGACGATCAACTCGGGTGCGTACGCGGGGTTTGGCCACAACCAGATGTTGTGCGCTGATCCGGAGTCCGGCGAAATTCGCCGCTTTCTCGTCGGTCCCAAGCAGTGCGAAATCACCGGCGTGTTCACCACTCCCGACGAGCTCGCCATGTTCGTCGGCATCCAGCACCCGGGCGAGACGCCCGACGACACGCCCACCAACCCGGCCAATCCGAAGGCGTTAAGCTCCTGGCCCGACGGCGCTGCCGGTGGGCGTCCGCGCTCGGCCTGCATCGTGATCACCAAGGACGACGGTGGTCCGATCGGCAGTTGATGAAATCTACGGGCGTCTCGGCGAGTCATACCCGCCGAGACGCTCTCCCACATCGGCAAGAATTTTACGAAAGTTTCTTTGCCACACATATACGCAAGCCATCGGCGCGGCAGAGCTCGCCGACCCAAGCGCCAGCCCATTTTGTCCCCAACACAGCCGCCGCCGAAACGCCAAGCTATTATGAATTTAATTCGTCGGTAACACCGCGTTAACCAAGCTTCGTCAGAGTTAGAGCAAAAAGATCAAAGGAGATGATGATGGAAAAATTGGATTTCGGCACGGTCATTCAGGACGCGATTTCAAGATTTAGCCGCAACCGTATCGGCGACAAACCGCCGGTCTTCGTAACCCTCGCTCCTACGTTTACGCAGGTACCCTGGCACAACCAGACGGCGCAAGATTTCGTGCGCCGCTTTCTTTACGAGACGCTCCTGACCAGCGACCCCGACGCCGCCATCGAAGTATCGCTCAGGCGCAGGACTTGTCTGAACGATCTCAATAGCTTTATCGGCATCAAACCGAGCTACTGGATCCAACTCCGCGTTGCCGGCCGCGGCATCCGAGTGGCGGAGCACGTCATCGACGAACTCTTTGACGAGCTCGGATTTCGCGTCGAAGAGTGGATCGGCATCGATAAATCAGATACTCGCCTGGGGATTTTTGGCGCCATCGATACGCCACAACTCAAGATGGTATTCTGTCTGGAATCGGTGCGCCACAAACAAAGATGCGATCTCCTGCTGCCGATCATCGACGGCACTCCTATTCCAGAAATCCTAATCAGCAGACAGCCAAGCCATCTCGCCCTGGCTTAATCGACAGTTTTTCGCGCCGTCATCACGCGCTAACACGGCCGAGTTAGAGTACCTACAGTAAAACTGTCAAGGAGGATTTATGAAACGATTAAGCAAAATCTTGGTACCGACCGATCTGTCGGAGCATTCCCGGCGTGCCCTGTCGTATGGCTGCTGGCTGGCAGCGGAAGAAAAAGCCGCACTGGTCATACTCCACGTCGCCAGCGAAACCAACGCATGGGAATTGGCGTCAGAGTTCGAAATCTACACCGGTAACCAGAATAAGGTATGGCCGCTCGATCGCGTTCTTGCCGAAGCGACTCTCGATCTGAACCATTTCTTGGAGCCCCATCTCGCCAAGCTCAAGCAGCTGCCGTGCGCGACCAAGAGAGTTGTGCTCGGCAGCGTCACCGAGCACATCACCTCGATCGCGGCGGAGGAAAAAACCGATCTGATCATCATGTCGCCGCGCCGCAGCCGCAGCCTGCGCCATTGGTTGAACGGCGGCATCACTGACCGCGTCACGCGGCTAAGCCCCTGTCCGGTGTTGTCGATCACACCGCCGTTGCCGTCCCAGCCGTGGCGCAAGAAGTTTGTGCCGTATCTCTTCGGCTGGCCGCGCCAAAGCACCGCGAGTATTTGACGGTCGGGCGTTTTCAGCACCACCCAACACCGCTAGTCCGCATCATTCAGGCAACCAGGACAACGGATGACAGCGTACCGATCGAGGCGTGACCCTGGAGGAAAGAGGGCAGCGGGGCGAATGTTTCATTTTATGCCCGCGTGGCACGATGATTGACATTGTCACTGCTGATTCTCATAGACAAATGCATTGCTGCGAGCTTCAAGGCACGTCTGCTTTGCCTTCTTTCCGGAAGGGTTGCGCCTCGGCCATGGAGAGAAATATTGTCAAAAGTTTGGTCGGACAAAATGTAATCGGCCGAACCCGAACCAAGAGCGCGGCACAGCAGGATCCGGGCAACTTTAATCGCGCCCGTGCATCAAGGCACAAGGAGCTAGCTCACGATGCGCATCGTTCCGGCAACCCCAAAATCAGAAAAACCCAAGCCCATAGATCGCGCCAATGAAGCGCGCCGGATTCTGCACGAAATGCTCAACCAATTGAGCGTGATCAGTCTTTATAGTTTCAAAATCCGTGGTTCGCTTCGACGCGAGCATGAAGATAAGGCTCCGTCACGGGCGGACAGCGATCTTAAAGCGCTTGAGCACGTTGTCGAAGAAATCGTGCAATTAGCCGATCGACTTGCCAAGGAGATTGGCGCATGCGCCGCCACGCGCGCCACTCACGGCGCCGCCCGTGCCGGCAAATCACGCCGCAAAGCCGGTAACGTCTACCGTTTGTTCGAATCATGATCGAGTAATGCGAGGTCGTTTTTGGACTATTCGAATTTACTCAGATTTAACCTAAATTTAACCGATCGTCCTCGACATGGGGCTCGCTACCCTGGCGCGATATGATATGAAACCTTTCAATGGCAGATCATTTCGCGGTAATCGATGTCGGCAGCAACGCCATGCGTTGCCAAGTCGCGGTGGTCGATCACCCCAAGCATTATCGGGTGTTAGAGCAGGAGCGTCAGCCAGTGCGCTTGGGGCGCGATGTCTTCAATACCGGCAAGCTCAACCCACAGACAGCCGAAGCCGCACTTAATGTCCTCGCCGATTTCAAGAAACTAGCCGACCGTTTTCGCGTCAAAGCGATTCGCGCCACCGGCACCAGCGCATTGCGCGAAGCGTCCGATGGCCGCGCATTTGTCAAACGCGCGGCCAAGATCGGCATACCGCTGGAAGTCCTGTCCGAGGAGGAAGAAGCGCGCTTGATCAGCCTCGGCATTATGAGCGGACTCCGTTTTCATTTGCCCCTCGGCTTGTTCCTCGATATCGGCGGCGGCAGCGTCGAGATCGCGGTGGCCAACACGACCAATACTTTCTGCTTGTTCAGTCTGCCTTTGGGCGCGGTGCGCTTAACGGAAGGTTACCTGGCCAACGACCCGCCCCATCACAAGGAAGTTAAACAGCTTCGAGAGTTCGTTCGGGCCAAGCTGAAACCGGTGGTGCGGCGAGTTCAACGCGAAAAATTCACCATGGCCTTCGGTAGCGGCGGCACGATCACGGCACTGGCCGAAACCGACACGCGGGTCACCGGCGATCCCAACAAAGCCGGCTCACTCACCGTCTTACGGCGCCAGCGGCTCAGAGCGTTGCTTGAGATCTTGATCAACGAGCCCGCCGCGGAGCGCGCCAAGATGATCAGCGGCGATCCCAAACGCGCCGACATTGTCGTCGCCGGCGGCCTGGTGCTCCATGAAATTATGGCAGAGATCGGGCTGGATTATATTTTTGTATCGCGCCGTGGCCTACGCGACGGCTTGATGGTCGATTTGCTGCGCCGGCACTACGAAGAAACCGGTCCCTGGTATCCCGACGCTGAGCGTGCCGAGTCGCTCGAACAGGTCTCGCAGAAATATCTTTACGATGCCGCCCATTCTCATCACGTCAGTCAGCTGGCGCTCAATCTTTTCTATCAACTGCATCGCGTGCACCAGTTGCCGGAAAAATACGCCAGCGTGCTCAACGCCGCGGCGCTGCTGCATGATATCGGACTTTTCATCGCTCAACCCAAGCACCATAAGCACTCTTACTACTTGGTCAAGAGCTCCGGCATGAAGTCGTTCAACAAACTCGACCTCGAGCTGGTCGCCAACATCGCGCGCTATCACCGCAAAGCGCACCCCAGTCCCAAACATCTCGGCTTTAGCCAACTGGCGCCGGCGGATCAGGACGTGGTGCGCAAATTGAGCGCGCTGGTGCGCATCGCCGACGCGCTCGACTTTCGCCGCGAGCAAAGAGTCGAATCGGTGAGCGCCGCCCTCGCCAAGAACAAAATCTTGACGATCGCGGTGACCGCGCGCGCCAACATTGACGATGAAATCGACCGGGCGCTCAAAAAAGGCAGGCTGCTGGAAGAAGTTTTCAATCTCAACCTTTCGCTCAAACGTAAGCCAACCAACCATTCACGATAAAAAATAGGAGGTCGAAATGCGCCGCGAAAGCATTCAACGTAACGTTCTCTTCCTTTGCCAAGACAATACCTGCTTAAGCCAGATTGCCGAAGCCAGCGCCAAGCATCTGGCGCCGCCGCGAACGAGAATATTTAGCGCCGGCATCAAGCCAGGAGTCATTCCTCTCCATGTGGTACAAGCGATGCAAGAATTGGGCATCAGCATGCTCGGTCAAAGTAGTAAGGGTTTGGCCGATGTGCCGATCCAAGAGATCGATCTCGTCGTGAGCTTCGATGACGCCCACAAAAAATGTTCGAATCTACCGGGTCGCGCCAGCGTCGAAAACTGGAACGTGCCAAACCATCCGGCGAGTGGCGGTGACGACCAGCCAACGCTAAAGGCGATTCGGGAGAACCGCGACGAAATCGACAAAAGAGTTTTCGCCTTGTTTCTCGATCACTGGCGCAATATTTCTTAGCATGGAAGAAATGTTAGGAAAGCCCAATCGCAATGAATCTCTATCTCATGCGTCATGGTATCGCGGTCGCGGCGGACGAACCCGCAGTAACGCGTGACAACGAGCGGCCGCTCACGCCTAAGGGCGTTAAACGTCTACGCCGGGCGGCACGCGGAATTCGCCGTCTAGACGTTGCCTTTGACGGGATTTTGACCAGTCCGGTCTTGCGCGCGCGCCAGACCGCGGAAATTGTCGCGACCGCACTGGGTCTGGAATCTTGTCTCGAAGAAGTCTCCGGCCTCGCGCCGGAAAGTGACCTGGAGCATCTGCTGTTCAGCCTAACGCGCTATCATGATCGCGACCACCTCCTCATGGTCGGTCATGAGCCTTTGCTCAGTAAAACGATAAGCTCGTTGCTCTGCGGCAGCCGCGGCCATGGAATGAAAATCGATCTGCGCAAAGGATCGCTCTGCCGGATCGAAATCGACGGCTTGCCGCCGTCGAGTCCAGCCATCCTGCATTGGCACCTGGCGCCCAAACAGCTGCGTCTACTCGGAACCCGAGCGGCGAAACATTGAAGCTAGCCATGGACGCTACGGCAAACCCCTCTGAGGCGGCTATCTCGAACCAGAAAAGGTTGCTAAAGCTCGCCCGCAAACGTCTGCAACGGTTCGCCACCCTCATGCCAAAATTGCTGGTTAACGACGATCCGGAAACGATCCATCATCTGCGCGTTGGGAGTCGTCGTCTACAGCAGGTGCTGCGCGCAATCCATCCGGCAGCCAAACCACCAAAAATCAAAAAAGTGCTGCGCCTTCTGCGCCAGGTGCGCCAAGCGCTTGGATCTTGCCGCAATCTCGACGTCAACCTCGATCTGATAAAGGAAAAACGCCGGCGCGCCGGCGCAGCCGCAGTGCAGCTTGCGTGGGGTGCGGTTCAAGATGAGCTTGAAGCGCAACGCGGCCGGCTACTCGAGCGCGCACGCCACGAGATCGCCCGGCACGATTTGTTTAGCTTCATCACCCGCGCGCAGGCGCTGATCGCAGCCGCCGACAGCGACGCCGATCCGGTCAAGATACTTGAAAACGCAGTCGCGAAATCGATGGCAGCTTGGCAGGAAGCGTTCGTTTCGGCGACCGAGCAGAGCGATGAAGTTCACCTCCACCAGTTCCGCATCGCTGGCAAACGTTTGCGCTACCGGGTCGAACTACTCGCAGAGTTGGGAGAAAACAAGGCCAAGCCCTTGGTGCAAGCACTCAAGGAACTACAAAACGCTCTCGGCGACTGGCATGACCGCTTACTGCTCATCGCCGACCTTGCGGAATTCATCGGCCGGGCCAATTTCCTGGCCGATCATCCCGACATCGGCCGATCTCTGCTCACTGAAATGGAAAAAGAAAAACTCCACACTCAGACGACAATCAATCAACTTCTCAGCGACGCCGCCAAAGTCCCTGAATGTTGGGTGCGCTGGAAACCGCTGATCGAGGCGCCGCACCCCAAGCGCTAGGCGCCGTTGCGCGCGACCACGGCGTCGACTCGGTCACGCAAGTCATTGAAAACATCCTCCACCGAGCCCGCCGCATCGATGGGTTGAAATCCATAAACCTCGACCATCTTATCGAACTCGGCCAACAGCCATTTCTGATAGCGGACAAAACTTTCATACATGTCTTCGCCCATGTGGAGATCCATGCCCGACTCCCAGTAATTAAAGCCGCGGCTTTGCAGCACGCGCGTGATCAGGTCGTCGATCTGCACGCGCAAATAGAAAATCGCGTCGGGGATGAGTGCGAAACCGTACACCTCGCGCAGCCACTCCGGATCGGCGCCGCGGACAATCGCCCGCGCCATCAGCGAATAAGTGTATCGGTCGGTGAGCACGATGAAGCCGGCGCGCAACGCCGGAATGATTTCGTTCTCCAAGCGATCGGCGAAATCGGTGGCATAAAACAAACTCATCGTGATGCCGCCCAGCGTGTGGCCTTCCTTGGCAATCTTTAGCCGCTTGCCGGCCAGGGCCGAGCGAGTCATACCAGTGTCGAGCACGGCATGGCCGTGGTTTTCGAGCCACTGCTTGAGCAGCCCGATCTGAGTCGAGCGGCCGACACCGTCCGTGCCTTCCAAGACGATGAGCTTGCCCTTCAACTCAGCGAGATCTATATCCGGGAGCCCTTCGCCAAAGAAGTTAAATCGAGCCATCGCCTCACCTTGGTTTTCTTCGTTCCGGCCAGCGCATCGCCGACAATCTGGCGCACTTCCGCCTGCTGCTCTTCGATGGAACGGGTGGCGTCGATCACGACGAGACCGAACTCATCGACCATCTTTTCGTATTCCTCGATGATATGTCCTTGAAATAGCTTGAAACTCTGTTCCAAATCGTCGCTGAGACCGAGGTCCATGCCCGCTTCGTAATACTTGATCGCATCACGGCCACCAAGAATTCGCTTCATGGACACGTCCAGCGGCGTGCGAAAGTAGAAGGCGATGGTCGGCTTGACGGCGAAGGCGTAAAGATCCCTGACCCACTTGGGACTGACACCGCGAACCACGTCGCGGGCGAACGCGGTATAAACGTAACGATCGGCCAACACGACGGCGCCCGCTTTCAACGGCGGAATGATGTGGTGTTCCGTGCGGTCGGCAAAATCGGTAGCATGAATTAAGCTAAAGGTCATCGGCGTCAGCATTTTCTTTTTCTTGCCGCGCTTGGTCACATCGTGAACCAGCGGCGAAGAGTTCCACTCACTGAAATAGACGACATAACCCTCGGACTCAAGCCACTTCTTGAGCAGCATCAATTGCGTGCTCTTACCCGAGCCGTCAATTCCTTCGACGATGAACAATCGCCCAGGAAAGCGATGTTTGCCGTACATTTTCATGCCGCCAGCCATGAGAAATTAACCCTCCAATTCGCGTCGTATTCGGGTCCAACTTATCAAATGTCGCCTGCGAAGCGCCAGCAGTCCCGATCCTGCCAATTGTTAAATCCTTGTTACGAAAATCGCGTATCCCTAGCTGTAGCCCCATTCACGCGGAGCTTATTCATCGGAGCGCAACCTAGCCGTAACATTGGTTGCCTAGTATTGCCATAAACAAATGAAAGAGCTTCTAAAGGCATTGCTGCAAAAAAATTTTGTCGCCGCTTTAGGCTTTATATTGCCGGCGCTGCTCTACGCTCAAGCGATCAAAATCGACGGTTCGAGCACGGTCTATCCGATATCCAAGAAAGCCGCGGATGACTTTCAAAAACTAATGCACGGCTCGATCACCGCGACCATTGGAATATCAGGAACCGGCGGCGGCTTTAGAAATTTTTGCCTTGAAGTGTCGAATATCAACAATGCGTCCCGGCCGATTCTCAAACACGAGCTGGATCTCTGCAAAAAATTCGGCGTTCAATTCATCGAGATCCCGCTCGCCTACGATGCTTTAACGGTACTGGTAAATCCCCAGAACAATTGGGCGAACTCATTTTCGATCGGCGAGCTGAAAAGAATCTGGGAACCGGCGGCGCAGAGTCGAATTACCCATTGGCGACAGATTCGCGCCGCTTGGCCCGACCGGCTGATCAAACTGTTTGCTCCAGGCGCCGATTCAGGCACCTTCGATTACTTCACTGAAGCGATCGTCGGTAAGTCCAAAGCGAGCCGAAGCGATTACAGCGCTAGCGAAGACGACAACGTTCTGGTTCAAGCCATCGCCAAAGAGCCCGATGCGCTTGGCTATTTTGGCTACGGTTACTACGTTCAAAATCAGAAGAAATTGCGGGCTGTGCCCATCGACGGCGGCAACGGACCGGTGTCGCCGTCGGTTAAGAGCGTAGAAGATGGCACCTACCAACCGCTGTCGCGACCGCTGTTTATTTACATCAGCAAAAAGAGCCTTGATGGGGCTGAAATGCGCCAGTTCATCGCGTTCTATCTCACCAGGGCGTCACAAATCGTCAAGCAATTGAAATATGTGCCCCTGCCGACTCGCGGATATGAGCTCGCTATCGAGCGAGTAAGAATCGGACGCTACGGGACTGCCTTCGGTGGCAAGGCTGAAATCGCCATAAAAATTGACACGCTTCTCCAGCGTGAACCCCAACCGTAGCGATGGATGGCCGTCCCTATTTAATTCGGTCTTAATCCAACCGTCACGTAGCATTTACAATTGGCGCTTACGTTCACCGTCGAATGATTGAGATAAACGATTTGATGCAGCCGTCGCATTCATCAAACGTTAAGACGCTTGTAACATAACCGTAACATTGGATCGCTAATTAACTCGTAGAAAAAGGAGAAAAAGATGAAAAATGCATTATTGGCAGTTTCACTTCTCGCCCTCCTCGGGGTCGCCCCGCCTGCGGCCAAGGCACAAGTTATCCAGATCGACGGCTCAAGCACGGTGTTTCCCATAACCGAAGCGGTCGCCGAAGAATTTCAAAAATCTAAAAAAGGCAAAGTCAAAGTCACGGTCGGCATCGCCGGCACCGGCGGCGGTTTCAAGAAGTTCTGCCGCGGTGAGACCGATGTCCAGGACGCTTCGCGACCCATCCTTAAGCAAGAGATGGAAGCATGCAAGGGTGCCGGCATTGAGTATTTTGAACTACCGGTCGCTTATGACGCATTGACCGTGATGGTGAACCCAAAAAATGATTGGGCCGGGTCAATGACCGTGGCAGAGCTCAAGAAGATTTGGGAACCCGGCGCGCAAGGCAAGATAACAAACTGGAACCAAGTCCGCCCCAACTGGCCCAATGCGCCGTTGAAACTGTTTGGTGCCGGCGCTGATTCCGGGACCTTCGATTACTTCACCGAAGCGATTGTCGGAAAGGCCAAGTCCAGTCGCGGTGACTTTACCGCCAGCGAGGACGATAACGTCCTGGTCCAAGGCATCGGCAACGACCGCAATGCTCTGGGATATTTTGGTTTTGCTTACTATGTCGAGAACCAGAAAAAGCTCAAGGCGGTCGCGATCGACGGCGGCAAAGGTCCCGTCGTTCCGTCACCCAAAACTGTTGAAGACGGCTCTTATCAACCTCTCTCCCGTCCGATTTTTATTTACGTTGCTAAAAAATCCATGGACAAGCCGGATGTCAAGGAGTTCGTCGAGTTCTATCTGAAAAACGCTCCAAAGCTGGTTAAAGACGTAAAATATGTAGCGCTTCCCCAGAGCGCCTATAGCGTGGGCCTCGATCATTTGAAGAAGAACAAGATCGGGACCGTGTTCGGCGGCGAGGCCGAAGTAGGTGTGAAAATCGAAGACCTACTGAAGCGAGAAGCGAAGTTCTAACCTCCCCCGGTTGAATTGGCGGGATGCTTTGACCGTATCCCGTCAATTCTTCCTCTGTCTCTAAGGAATAGAAGGAAACCAGAGTATGGAAGCCAACCAGGCTCAAGCCGGCTATCTGGCAGGAAAGATTTCGCTGCAGGCGTCGGCTGCGCATTTGAGTATGCAAAAAATCCGTGAACGGATCATCGAGTTTGCGATGTTTTTGTGCGCACTCTCTTCCATCGCGATCACGGTGGGCATTGTTGGAATTTTACTTACTGAATCCTGGTCATTCTTTAAAAGCGTCTCGATCGTCGATTTTCTAACCGACACCCAGTGGACCGTGTTATTCGAGAATCCCCACTATGGCATCATGCCCTTGGTCGCCGGCACGGTGGTAACCTCGTCGGTCGCCTTGCTACTAGCGCTGCCCGTGGGCACCACCATCGCCATTTATCTTAGTGAATATGCCAATAGTCGGGTCAAAGAAGTTTTAAAACCGATCCTGGAACTTTTGAGCGCCGTGCCGACCGTAGTTTTTGGTTACTTCGCGCTACTGTTCGTAACCCCGATACTGCAAAAACTTTTGCCTGAACTGCCGGGTTTCAACATGCTTAGCGCCGGCGTCGTCATCGGCATTATGATCATCCCGTACGTCAGTTCCTTGAGTGAAGATGCCATGAGAGCCGTGCCGGTAACTATTCGCGAAGGCTCCTATGCCATGGGTGCGACGCGGCTCCAGACCGCGTTACGGGTGCTCTTCCCCTCGGCTTTTTCCGGTATCGCGTCAGCTTATGTTTTGGCGTTCTCCAGGGCGGTAGGGGAAACCATGGTTGTGGCCATTGCGGCCGGCCAACAGCCTAACTTAACCCTGAACCCAATGGAGGGTGCCGCCACCATCACCGCGTACATCGTTCAGGTGAGCTTGGGCGATCTGCCCCACGGCAGCATCGCCTATCAGAGTATATTCGCTGCCGGGCTGACATTGATGGCAATGACTTTGGTCTTCAATATCGCCGGATATCTCTTGCGCAAACGCTACCGGGAGATTTACTGACATGACTGCCGCTGAGAAAAATAATCATCGTCGCAAACGGCTGGACAGCTTATTCGGCATCCTAGGTCTGTTGGCGACCTGTGTCGGCCTGATTACGCTCGCCGCGCTGATCGTGCAATTGGCCGCCGATGGCGCCGGCCGGTTGACCGCGACATTTTTTACTTCCTTCCCTTCCCGTTTCGCCGGCCAGGCCGGAATACTCTCAGCCTGGGTCGGCACCTGTTTGATCATGTTCGTCACCGCCTTAGCGGCCGTGCCGATGGGCGTCGCGGCTGGCGCGTACCTTGAAGAATACGCGCCAAAAAATTGGTTGACCGGTCTGATTGAAATTAACATCGCCAATCTTGCCGGCGTTCCATCGATCGTCTACGGCCTCATGGCGCTGGGTCTGTTCGTTTATCAGCTCGGGTTGGGTCAGAGCATTCTTACCGCCGGGCTCACCTTAGCCTTGCTCATCCTACCGATCGTGATCGTCGCGACTCGCGAATCGATTCGCGCCGTCCCCGCCGGTATGAGGGAAGCCGCGTTAGCGCTAGGAGCGACCAAATGGCAAACCACCCGAGACCATGTGCTTCCCTACTCTATGGGAGGCATATTGACCGGGATCATTATCGCGCTCTCACGCGCTATCGGTGAAACCGCGCCGCTGATTACCATCGGCGCGTTGACTTTTATCGCCTTTCTTCCCGACGCGCCGGTCAAACCTGAGTTTCCCTTTATTTCGTTTGACTGGCTGATGTCTCCGTTCACGGTAATGCCGATTCAAATGTTCAATTGGGTTTCCCGTCCGCAACAGGAGTTCCATTTGAACGCCGCCGCGACCGGGCTGGTTCTAATGGTCATGACCCTGGTCATGAATGGCATTGCGATCTATTTCCGCTATCGCTTCCGCAAACGAATAAAATGGTAGGCGCTGTCGTGAAAAACTCAATAGATGGAGGTAAGATGGACTTACAGGAGGCGGCCGGATCGATTCGGCGCGACACACCCAAAGTGAAACTAGAGAGCATCGCGAAACCCATGATTGACGCATCGGCCGCCGCGCCGTTGATTAACGTGGAAGACGCTCGACTTTTATTACGGTGAAAAACAGGCTCTGAAGTCCATCAACGTAGAAATCGCGCCTAAGAAGGCTACCGCGTTCATCGGTCCTTCCGGTTGCGGCAAGACGACTCTTTTACGCTGTCTTAACCGGATGAACGATCTGGTACTGGGCACCCGAGTGACCGGCAGCATCAAACTCGACGGCAAGAACATCTACGATCCGTCGACCGACGTCATTCAGCTGCGACGCCGGGTCGGTATGATCTTTCAGAAATGGAATCCCTTCCCAAAAAGCATTTATGAGAACGTCGTCTACGGCCTGCGTATCGTCGGTATTAACAATCGCCATTTTCTCGATGAAGTCGTCGAGAAAAGCTTGCGCCGCGCCGCCCTCTGGGACGAAGTCAAGGACAACTTGCACAAGAGCGCGGCGGATTTATCCGGCGGCCAACAGCAACGCCTCTGCATCGCCCGGGCAATGGCGGTGGAGCCCGAAGTGCTGCTGATGGATGAACCCTGCTCCGCCTTGGACCCGATCTCGACGGCAAAAGTCGAAGAGCTGATTCACGAATTGAAAGACACTTTCACCATCGTCATCGTCACCCACAACATGCAACAAGCGGCACGGGTGTCGGACTACACCGCTTTTTTCTATCTGGGCGAGTTGGTAGAATTTGGCGAAACGGGCAAGCTCTTCACCGCGCCGGAAAAGCGTCAGACTGAAGATTATATTACCGGCCGTTTCGGATAAGGGAGATGCCGATGTTAAACGAGCATACCGACAAACGATACGAGGAAGAGCTGACCAAACTCCGCGAAGAAATCCTCTACATGGGAGGATTGGTCGAAGACCAAATTCAGAAAGCGGTCAAATCTTTAGTCGACCGCGATTCCGACCTGTGCAATATCATCATCGAACGCGACCATGAAGTGAACCGACTCGACGTCAACATCGATGATCAGTGCATCAAGCTCTTAGCCCTGCACCAACCCGCGGGACGCGACCTGCGCTTCATTACTACCGGACTAAAAATCACCACCGATTTGGAACGGATCGGCGACATGGCGGTCAATATCTGCGAACGCGCGTTGGAACTCAATCAAGAGCCGCAACTCAAGCCCTATATCGATATTCCAAGGATGGCGCGCATTTCCCAACGCATGATCCGCGAAAGTCTCGACGCCTTCGTGCGGGAAGATACCGATTTAGCGCTCAAGGTTTGTAAGGACGATGACGAGGTCGATCAACTCAACTCGCAGATATTCCGCGAGACGCTCACCTTTATGCTGGAAAACGTTCAGACCATCAGCCGGGCGACGAAAATCAGCTCGATCTCCAAATATCTCGAACGCATCGCTGATCACGCCACCAACATCGCCGAAATGGTCATCTTCATGGTCAAGGGCAAGAGCATCCGTCACATGAAACAGTTGCCACCGTCGGTATAAGGGTTTATGTCAACAAACGCGCATAAAATTCTCATCGTCGAAGATGAACCCGATATTCGTAAGCTGGTTCACTACAATCTAGTTCAGGAGCGTTACAAGGTGCTGGAAGCCGAGGACGGCGAGCACGCCCTCAAGATCGTTCAGCGCGACAAGCCGAACTTGGTCATTCTCGATCTCATGTTGCCGGGATTGTCCGGCCTTGAAGTCTGCAGGCTGCTGAGAGAGCGGCCCGATACGGCAAAGCTGCCGATACTCATGCTGACGGCCAAAGCCGGAGAAGCCGATCGAGTGGTCGGCCTGGAGATGGGAGCGGACGATTACTTGGCGAAACCCTTTAGTCCACGCGAGCTGGTGGCGCGAGTGCGCGCCATCCTGCGCCGCGCCAATGGCGCGGCGAACGCGGAACAGGTGCCCGCCTACGACAAAGGTGGGCTCAAAATCGATTTTTCGACTTACGAAGTGTTCGCCCGTGGCCAGACCGTCAAACTTACGCTCAAGGAATTTGAGTTGCTAAAATTTTTGGTGCAAAACCCCAACCGGGTTTTGAATCGCGACCAACTGCTCGACCGCGTCTGGGGCGGCGACACCTTCGTCACGCCGCGCACCGTCGACGTCCATATCCGCCGCTTGCGCAAAGCGATCGAAAAGGACGATAGTAAACCCCAGTGGATCCTCACTCTGCGTGGTGTCGGCTACAAGTTTGATGAAAAGGCTTTGGAACAATAGCCTAGTCGCCAAGGTCTTTCTTTCCTATTTCTCCGTCGTCGCGCTGCTCTTCGCCGGCTTCTATTTTTACTCGAACAATCAAGTTCGCGAATTTCACATCGCCACCCTGAGCGCACGCATGGACCAGGAAGCCCATCTGCTCGGCCGCGTGCTCCCATTCGATATCGAGGGACAGCCCTTGGACGCCCTTTGCCGACAGTTGGCGCGCGACTTGGGCTCGCGCATCACTGTAATCGCCATGGACGGACGCGTCTTAGGTGACTCCTCAGAACCGTCGATACGCATGGAAAATCACGCTGCGCGGCCTGAGGTGATCGAAGCGAGGCGAAGCGGCGCCGGCACGGCGATCCGCTACAGCACAACCGTTGGCTATGATCTGCTCTATCGCGCCTTCCACCAATCCGGCGCCGGACAGGAACGCGTCGTGCGCGTCGCCACAGCGCTCAAAGAGGTTGAGACCGTTATCGGCTCGTTTCGCCGGTCGTTGCTCACCGGCTTGATCGTCGCATCGGCGATCGGGCTACTGTTGGCCTGGGCTTTTTCGCGCGACCTGAGCCGTCGCGTGCGCCGTTTGGTGCGCTTTTCGGGACAAGTTACCAGTGGCACGTTTCCGGATAACTTCTTTCCCCATGGCGGCCGCGACGAGATCGCGCTGCTCGAACGGCACCTAAACGAGATGAGCCGAAAACTCCGGGGCGATATCGGGCAGATCACCGGCGAAAAAGAAAAAACCGAATCGATCCTGCGCTGCATGGTCGAAGGCGTATTGGTGCTCGACCCCAAAGGCAAAGTGATGGTGATCAACGACCAAGCTAAGGCGATGTTTCACGCCCCTACGGACCGAGATCTGCACGGCATCTCGGTGCTCGAACTTTCACGCCATCCGGAAATTCACAACATCCTGCAAGATGTGCTCAAGTTGAATTTTGCCAGCGCGTCCTATTCCAAGGAAGTCGAGCTCGACGACACGCGCTGGTTTCGCATCAACGCCGTGCCGTTAAGAACGCCACTTGGCATGTCGTTGGGATCGATCATGGTTTTCCACGACATCACCGACATCAAGAAATTGGAAAACATGCGATCGGATTTCGTCGCCAACGTGTCCCATGAACTGCGCACACCGCTCACCGCGATTAGGGGGTACGTCGAGACATTGCTGCACACACCGCCCGCTGACGCCGAGGATCGCCGGCAATTCCTCGAAATTATCGAGCGTCATGCCGAACGGCTGAGCCGGTTGACCGAAGATTTGCTCACTTTATCCGATCTCGAATCCGGCAAAATTCAGTTATCGTCAAAAGGGTTAAAACCGCGACAATTGATTCAGCGGGTCTTGGAAGTTTTCTGGGACCAGGCGGCCAAGAAAAACGTGAAACTGAGCCAGGGAGTCGACGATAACCTGCCAGAAATTCTTGGCGATACCGATCGCTTGCAACAGTTGTTTATCAATCTGGTCGACAACGCGATCAAATATACACCCGCGGGCGGCGCCGTCTCGCTAACTGCGAGTGAGGTGCAAAGCAGAAACGGCGAACCGTCTCGGGTGGAGATTGTCGTCAAAGACACGGGCACCGGCATACCGGAAAAAGATCTGCCGCGCTTGACCGAACGCTTTTATCGCGTCGACAAGGCGCGTTCGCGCGATCTTGGCGGCACCGGACTCGGCCTTGCCATCGTCAAATATATCGTCCAGGCTCACGCCGGAGAATTCAGCATCGACAGCGTGATAAGCCAAGGAACCACGGTGCGCGTACGCTTGCCGGCTGTCGCGCCGGCCCAGCCAGCACAGTCTTTATTATTTCTGTGCACCGGCAACTCGTGTCGCAGCCAGATGGCCGAAGGCTTCGCGCGTCATCTCGGCAATGGCCGTTATCGATTTTTCAGCGCCGGCACCGATCCGAAATCCATTCATCCGCTCGCTGTGCGCGTAATGCAAGAAGCCGGCGTCGACATTTCCATGCAATCTTCAAAAGGACTCGATAAGGTACCGCTGAACGACATCGACCAAGTGATCACGCTTTGCGGCGATGCCGATGAACATTGTCCGACCTTAGCTGCCACAGTAAAACGTTCTCACTGGCCGCTTCCTGACCCGGCTGCGGCCGCTGGGACCGAAGAAGAAATCCTGCCTATTTTCCGCCAAGTGCGAGATGAGATTCGCCGGCGTGTAGAAGCCTTGTTCGCTTAATCCAAATTTTCCAGATTCAGTTGAACCTCGGCTGAGCGCGTGCTAAGTATCATCGCGTTTCCAGTTCCCGAATTCTAATTTCCATTTAATCGACAATATTTTCGGAGCGATCATAATGAAATTTCAGTTTTTGCCGGCTGAAACTAAATTCTACGACTGGTTTGAGAAAGCCACCGCCAACCTGGTTGAAGCGGCCGATGCTTTGCAAGATCTATTAGACAATTATGAGCATGTGGAAGCGAAAGTGGCCCACATCACTGAGCTGGAACACCGCGGCGACTTCGTCGTCCACGAAGTGATGCATCTATTGATGCACACCTTGATCATCCCACTCGACAGCGAAGATATTGAAAGGCTGATCTCGGCTTTGGATGACACCATGGACGCCATCGAAGCCACCGCCGTTCGCATGGTCATCTTTCGCATCGAAGCGCCGACGGAACGCGCCAGGCAGTTGGGGCAATTGATCCGCAGCGGCGCCATCGAACTCCACGAAGCCATGCACAACCTGCGCGAAAAGAAAAACTTTCGTCTGGTCGCGGAACACATTAAGGAGATCAACACCATCGAGAATAACGGCGACCGTGTTTTACGTGAAGCGCTGGTGGATATCGTCAGTCACAAAGACGACCTATTCAACTTGATTCGCTGGAAAGAAATCTACGAAATGCTCGAAGAAACCACCGACCGAATGGAAGATGTCGCCGACGTGCTGCAACGGGTGGTAATCAAAAATGGCTGATCCGGTTCTGGTCCTGACTATTTTTATCATCGTCGTCGCTCTCGCTTTCGACTACGTCAACGGTTTTCACGACGCCGCCAATTCCATCGCCACCGTGGTCTCGACGCGAGTGCTGACGCCGCTGCAAGGCGTCGTCTGGGCCGCTTTTTGGAACTTCGTTGCGGCTTTTACCTTCGGCACCGCGGTGGCCAAAACCATCGGCAGCGGCCTGCTCGACGTCAAACAGGTCGATTCCTACGTTATCCTCGCGGCACTGATCGGCGCCATCGTTTGGGATCTGATCACATGGTACGTCGGGCTGCCAACCAGCTCGTCACACGCTTTGATCGGCGGTTATGCCGGTGCTGGCATCGCCAAGGCAGGACTCGGCATCATTATACCGGGTGGGTGGATCATGACGCTAATATTTATTGTCCTCGCACCGCTCCTCGGCATGGGTTTAGGCATGCTGAATTTGGTGGCGATCCTCAACATTTTCAAGCGGTCGATTCCGGCCAGCGTCGACCATATTTTTCGCCGCGGCCAGCTGATCTCCGCGGCCGCTTACAGTCTCGGCCATGGCACCAACGACGCGCAGAAAACCATGGGCATTATCGCCGGCGCGCTGTTCATTGTCCCCGAGTATCGCTATTTGGTCAGCGACGAGATGGGCAAACTCCTTATCCCGTTTTGGATTGTTTTAATGGCGCATGCGGCCATCGGACTCGGCACGCTATCGGGAGGCTGGCGCATCGTCCACACCATGGGATCGCGCATTACGCGCCTTCAGCCAATCGGCGGTTTCGCCGCAGAAGCGGCGGGCGCGTTCACCCTGTTCGGCGCGGCTCACTTTGGCATCCCGGTTTCGACCACGCACACGATCACGGGCGCGATCATCGGCGTCGGCTCCTTGCGCCGGCTGCGTTCGGTGCGTTGGAATGTTGCGGGCAGAATCGTCTGGGCGTGGATTCTTACGATCCCGGCTTCGGCGGCAATCGCAATGTTGAGCTGGTTGATGATCGATTTCGCGCGAAAAATTTTCGGCTAGTGAGTCGATTCGCTTAACGGTCGGCAAGCCGCGGCTAAATTTCTCTCCGACCTTCCAGAGCCTTTCCCAAAGTCACGGCATCCGTATATTCGAGATCACCACCCATGGGCAGGCCACGCGCGATGCGCGTGACTGAAACTCCGAGCGGTTTAATCACTTTGGAAAGATAGAGCGCGGTTGCTTCGCCGTCCATGGTCGGATTGGTCGCGACGATGACTTCTTTGACCGCGGTATCGCGCAATCGCTCAAGCAGCTCTTTAATTCGCAAAGCGTCCGGTCCAATCCCGTCGAGCGGTGAAATCGTGCCGTGCAGAACATGATAGAGGCCGCGAAATTCCTGGGACTTTTCCACTGCGATCATGTCAGCGGGCTCTTCGACGACGCAGATCTTGTCAGCTTCCCGGTCGAAATTGCGGCAGACATCACACAGCGCGCCGTCTTCATCTTGCGCTTTTACCTCGCTGAAACCGAAGCAGCGTTGGCACAATCCAATCTCTTGGCGCAATCTGCCAATGCTCTCGGACAAACGAAAGACATCGTCTTTTTTGCCCTTCAACATGTGAAACGCCAAGCGCGCGGCGGATTTCTCGCCAATACCGGGAAGCTTGGAGAGCTCTTGAATCAGCCGGGCCAGCGGCGCCGGATACATCGTCATGAATGGGCCTCGCTGCCTTTGGCCTTTGAATTGTCAAATTTCATACTTTAAATTCCGGATGCTGGAAACGGAAATCTATTACACCAGACTTAACGGGATGGATTACGGCATCAAGCCGGGAATTTTTAGGCCGCCGGTAAGCTTGGCCATTTCCGCCGAGGCCATCTCGCGTGCTTTGCGCATGCCGTCGTTGACCGCCGTCAAGATCAAGTCCTCTAACATATCTTTTTCATCGGCATTGACCGCGGCGGCTTCGATCTTCACTGCGGTGAGATTGAACTGACCGTTCACCGTCACTTGCACCATGCCGCCTCCGGAGGAACCCTGCACTGTCTTGCCGGCCAGCTCATCCTGAATTTTGGCCATCCGCGCTTGCATCTCTTGGGCTTGCTTGAGTAGGTTTCCCATACCACCGATACTTGCCATCATTCCTCCTGGCAATGCCGCCATTTGAACCGACTTAAATTCGTTAGTTGTTTTCCCGTCGCACCGTGCGCACCGATCCGCCGAATATCCGCAGCGCCTCTTTGACCATCTCGCTACGATCGGCCGCCGGCCCGGCCGATGCGCGTGCACCACCATCGGCCGGCAGCACCGAAGTATCCGCAAGCATCGCGGAAATTTGCACGGCGACATCGGCGGCGAAAAATCTCTTGGCTAGATCCTTCAGCGTCGCGAAATTATCGCTGTCTTGCAGGAAGACCAAATGATGGCGCTCGGCGACGCTGATCTTTAATTGTCCCGGGGGTAAACTTTGCGCTGTCGCGGCGTCGAGATGAGAGGCGAGAAACTTTTTCTCTTTACCGACGAAGGCGACAAAATCGCGCCAAACATCGCCCGATGGAACGCGCCCTGGCGGCTCGGCGACATAAGGCACGGTGGCAACTGAGGGCGACGCTGCGCGAATCGTCGGCGCCGGCGCAACGGCCGTCGGTTCACTGATCCGTTGAGCCATCACTTGAGGCCGCACCGGGGCCGGCGCTTTGCCCTCCAACTGTTCCAAACGCTCGATCAATTCTGCCACCGGCAGCGTCTGCGGTAAAGTCGCCAATCGAATCAAGACAGTTTCTAAAGCAAACCTCGGCGTCGCCGAGCGGGCGATCTCTTCATCGCCGGCAGCCATGAAATCGAAATAATCGAGCAGCATTTCGACGGCAACCGAGCCGGCTTGCTCAATGAGATCGGCGATCTCCTGGTCGGGCAAATCCAGCAGCGACGGCGCGCCGCCACCGCTCGCTGGCGCGCTCTTCTGGCCGGCCACCCGCGCCACTAAAAGGTTTCTAAATTGTTCGACAAGATCGCGCGACAGTCGATTAAGATCACGTCCCTGGTTAACCACTTCGGCGACCACCGCGAGACATTTAGCGGCCTGGCCTGAAAGCACCGCCGCCGAAATCTCATAAAGCACTCGACGCTCGGCCAGGCCGAGAATCTCTTGCAGCAAAGTTTCGTCGACGGCGGTTCTCTCGGCCTTGCCGCCGGCAGGATCGGCGCAAGCCAGCACTTGCTCGAGCAACGACTGCGCGTCGCGCATGCTGCCGTCAGCTTCCCGGGCGAGCAGAACGAGTGCGCCTTCGGTAATGTTCAGCCCTTCGCTTTTAGCGATGGCACCGAGGCGTTGGACGATTTCTCGCAGATTAATTCGGCGAAAATCATAACGCTGGCAACGCGACAGGATCGTTTCCGGCAAGCGATGCGGTTCGGTGGTCGCCAGAATGAACTTCACCGACGGCGGCGGTTCTTCCAGCGTTTTGAGCAGGGCGTTGAAAGCGTCCTTGGTGACTTGATGCACTTCGTCGATGATATAAATTTTAAAGCGGCATTTTGCCGGTTGGTAACGCACGTTCTCGATAATCTGGCGGATCTCATCGATGCCACGATTGGACGCACCGTCGATCTCAAGAACGTCTAAACAGCTACCTTGGGTGATCTCGTCACAGTGACTGCAATGATTACATGGCGTGGCGGTCGGACCCTGCTCGCAATTAAGCGCCTTGGCAAGAATGCGCGCCGCGGTGGTCTTGCCAACGCCGCGCACACCGGTGAACAAGTAGGCGTGGGCAACGCGCTCGGAACGGATAGCGTTCTGCAGCGTGTGAGTAATATGCTCCTGGCCGGCAATATCTTCGAAATTCTGCGGCCGCCATTTACGCGCGACGACTAAGTAGGACATTTATCCCTTCGGAATCGCAAATTTCAAAGCTCACAAGACGCATCTGAGATGCCTCGCGGAGTGAGGCCAGGATGCCCATTGCTGACAGCCAGGTTTCCCCGTGGCACAGGGGTGTGCCGTTACCGCTGCTTCCTTCCGGACCTGACGGGGTTCGCGGGGCCGCCTTGCACGGGACCTAACTATCAGCAATCGACATCCTGGTCATATCGGTCAACGATTATCTCCGTTATACCAGCTTAAAGGTAGCGCTCAACCGAAGTCGATGTTTTGGCGGAGAGGGAGGGATTCGAACCCTCGGTACGGGATTAACCGTACACACGATTTCCAGTCGTGCACCTTCAACCGCTCGGTCACCTCTCCTTATCGAGCATCCTGGTCACAAATCACCGTCGACCGGTTCAAAATTAACATAGGCGCACTCACTTTACTACAAAGTAGCGCCAGACAATGGAAAGGTCCACGATAAATTTCTGCCGCTCTGTGCAGTGAAAATTTTGTCCGTGTTGTTAAAACAGTTTACGCTTTATCCAAAGCGCAAAATGGCTTGCGAAAACACTCTAAGTACTATTTCAATAAAAGTATTTTTAATTACGAATGAAAAGTAATTTTAGATGAAAAATAAACTGTAAAACTAGTTTACGGATTTCATTACACGCTCCAATCGCTACTGCGTCACAAGTCGTTGATATTGCACGCTTCAATGCTAGTGGCATTCCAATTGCTCCAAATTAAATCATCCGATCCAAACGATCCCAAGGGACCAGGTTTCTGTCAGAAAATCTTACAGGTTAGCAACGAGGCGACCCATGCCACCGTTTCTTAAAGACCCGAAACAAGCATCACCGACCGACACAGTGAATACAGCGCATTCCCGCGATGGCACCTCGCCCAGCTTAGCGCGCGAGACAGGGTCAGCCACCAACGAGCAACCACTCAAGCTCATCCCCTGGTCAGATATTTGGTCGTCCCTCAGAGTCGCTAGGGTTCGCGGCAACGGCGAGATGATCGAAGTCTTTTATAATACGCTTTTCAGAGAGGCGATCTTCGACGATCGCGGCGCGTGGTCCTGGAACTGTGACAAGCGCAATTAACCCTGCACTGATCTGCATATCCCAAACCCAATTCGCTTGCGGTCAAGATCGAGCTGACCCAGTTGCCGCAACTTTCCTGCCGGATTGCATCGGCACCCGCGCGCTGAACGCGGTAATTTTTCGGCTAAAACTTTGGCGGGTTCACGCAGGACTCTAGGCGAAACGAGATCGATCGGAAAGCTCGAGTGAAAAAGTTGGCGGAGAGGGAGGGATTCGAACCCCCGTCACGGTTCCCCGTGAACTTGATTTCGAGCTTTTCGTCTACTGCAACCAGCATCAAGAAACGTCAAGAGCAAGCAGGTAAGCCCGAGCTTGGCAGCCCGCTCGACTTGCTTGCTTTTTCCTTGTTTTATCTCCGCAATTGGGCACAAATTAGCAAGATCGCCTACCCCACCCCCGGGAAATCGACCGGCCACCCCTTCCTCGTAGTTCCAATGGCGCAATAATTTCAGAACATTTTGGAAAGTACTGGACCGAACTAACCCGAAATGAACGACACACCGACAAATAGCCTGACCCGCCGGCAAAAAAGATTGATTCCGCTGTTAGTGTCGATGCCATCCGAGCAGCAAGCATGCGATCAAGCGAAGCTTAGCCGATCAACGCTCTATTTGTGTGGAAGTAAATAGGAAACGTTTAGGGACGCGCTACAATAGGGGCAGGACGACGCATTCGGTGCAAGGTATAGATCAACGCCACGGCGGCGGTAGACACGCTGCTTGAGCTTATGAAGGCCGGCAAGCAGGACGTTCGGGCAAGGTGTGCTGCGCTGATTCTTGAGCAGGGGATTAAGATTCGCCAGGTTGAAGAGCTGGAGAAGCGTCTTGAACTCCTAGAGGCGGCACTTGCCCGCCAGTGAGGTAGAAATGTCGACCGAGATCGAGAGGCGTTTGCGCGTTTTAGAAAAGATGATCATCACGGGCACACCTTGCGGGCATCCTTTGCCCATCGTTTCCACCGATAAAGAGAAGGAACACATGTATAAATTGCTCGACGCTTGCTTTGCCGGGCTTTTTGCCGCCAGCCATCGATCACACTGTCAGAGATTTGGTACTTGCGGCTGGCAGCGCTGACTGACAACAGACCCGATTCCACTTCACTGACAATCTGCTGCTTGAACCCCGTTTCAAACTTCCGTCGTTGTTTCCCCATCGATCGACTCCTTCTCCCGAGTCCATCTTACCCGCTGGTTGAGCCGATCTCACCCTCCCTCTAATTCTCAGCTTTTCTCTCCAGTCAATGGGGCGCAGTCCAGTGTTTCTCCAAACATCGCTCAAGTCGTGTTGGTCCCAGTATTCTCCGATTTCCGCATACGACCGAGCTTTCGAAAGCGAACTTTTAATTTTTTTCATATCGTTTTCTTTCACTGTGGTCATGCCCCGTGCCGACACAACTAAAGCTTGCTGAGTCCTCTTACGCACGAAAAATACGATAATGAGCGCTGGCTAATGGCGGTCGCAGCAGCGCCAAGCCGACTGCTCACTCTAGCTCACCTTAGCGATACACCTCTCGGCGGTGCCTAACCCGGAAGATTCTCACGCGTTTGTGCGCATCATCAATTTCATAGACGACTCTAGTCCGCGATCCGAATGCGCCAGTCATTCTTGGAACCGGCTAGTTTATGGCATCCGGATGGCCGTGGAATCTCGGCGAGGGCTTTAATACGAGGAACGATACGATCAAAGAGATTGGTGGGGAGAGATTTTAGATCACGCTCGGCGGTCCGCTCTATCAGAACCTCATACACCAGCGGCGTCCTTTAGGAAGTCTTCGAGTTTGCGGAATTTTAGCGGTCGCTTCCTCATCGCCTTGAGCGTCTTGAGATCTTCGGCATCCTCGACTCGTTCGAGCAGCTTTCGATACTCCTCGATACTCAGAATAACGGCGGTAGGCTTTCCTCCCCGCATCACGAATTCAGGATCTTTTCGATTTCGCCTTGTTTTCATTTGATTACACCTCGACGGCCCACTCAGATTATCACTGTCATGTCGTCGCTTCAATTAACTCGCCGGTTCAATGTTGAAGGTTAAAAGGTTCAATGACAGATTCGGATGGGGGAGTTGCACGTTTTGAGAATTCTCAAAACGTCAAAATGAGTTTTAAGGAGAAGGATCGTCAACGACTACTTCGTTCGTTACGCTTTCTCCGCTAGCGGTTTTCCGCGAGCTTATTTGCCGGCGGTTAACTCTGCTTCGAAAGGCCGCCCCTTGCGAAAGCGGCTGACGCCGAGAATGCTGAACCCGACCACTTGTCCGTGATCGTCGACTCGCTCCATCAGCGCGTCATGGGCGGTTTCACGCATAAACCCGGGTACGTCGCTGAACCGTACTTCTAAGAAGTCGCCTTCGGGATCGAACCAGACTTTTACTTTTTCGGCCATACGGTTTCTCCTGCTTTCAATGTGTCCCTCCAGTACGCAGTAATGACGAAAGCCGCGTCCGCCGAATACTTTACCACCACACACAACCATTCCACCCACTCGAGTGCGCGTGTAAAATTCGTAGAAGAGCCTTACGTTATCATCGGATCGCGATCGTCGCACTTCGCTCGGCGTTCGCAATACCCGCTCAAGTTCATCCTCCATCCCTGCCATCTCAGTATGCTCCAAGATATGCGCCAGTCGTTCGTCAGTGAGCCTAACTGAGGTGCCGAAGCAATCCCTAATTATTTTCACGATCCTAAGATACGGCAGCGAGCAATTCCACGCAATCACCGCAGCAACCGCCAATTCAGACTGTCACTCACACCCTGTTCAGTAAAGGCAAATGGCGGGTGACGCCGACCACACCAATCATAACTTGATATCGCAATTTGCGATTTCAAGTTTGACGTCGCAATTTGTGACCTCAAAGAACTAAACTCCTCGGCCGTTAGCTGAAACATGAAATCGGCGGGAAAACGATCGCGATTGCGTTTAACAGCTTCGTTCAGTCTTCCTACAGTGATGCCGTACAGCACAGCTAGATCGGAAAGGATAAAGGCAAAGGGATAAAGGATGAAATAGGAAAAGCCGTGTTCGTGGTCCTGGTGGGGAATGCCGTGATCGTGGGCGCTGGGAAAAGGAAAAAGGCGAAGGGATGAAGGGATGCAATTGAAATACAAAAACGTGATCGTGTGGGGGAAACTGCGCTCGTCAAGGGCGCGTGAAGACGATCGGTCCGATGAACGACTCGGCACTGGAGCGCGTATCGTCCGAATCGATGCCGAGCGAGAGGGCGGTCGAGTTGTCCGGCGCTTCGCCATAGATCTTACGGAAGTCTTCGACGACATTGCGGCGCTCGGTAATCCATTTGCCGAGTTCGTCGGAGCCCGAGCGCAGGACGATATAGGTCACCGTGGAGGTCTTCTGGCTCTTGCAGATCGTGCCAGCCGGCGCCGTCGAATCCCAAACGTAGCCGATGATGCGCGAGCGCACCGTCTCCGGCGAGCGCAGCCAGCCGACGTAAACCTGCGCGGCCTCGTCGTCGGTCGCCTGCTGGCAGGCATGGCCGCCGGCGGGAAGCGTCATGACCTTCCATTTCCACTCCATGATCGGCGTCGCTTTGAGATCGACGGAAGTTTTGAGGTCGCGAATGATCGTCGAAGTTTCACCCTTGCTCCTCAGGTGCAGGACCGGCTGACCGTTGTCCGAAACGATCCCGAGGTCGTAGCCGGGCTTTCCCCAGGTCTGCTCCTTCCATTCCCGCGGAATGCCCCGCGCACCGAGCGGATTCGAGCGCCAGTCCTCGACGACGACGCGTTCGGCTGCCCATGCACTGGCACCCACGGCGAAGGTGACGGCTAAAACCGCGCGGCGAGTCGATCTCATGGAGTTGTGGCGCATAGTTCACTCCGCTGCCCTGGCCGCCGGCATTCCCGGGACGGGTGAGGACACTTCATAAATTTTTGCCTTTGCCGTGTCCACGGCTTTTAGCTTACTTCCCACCGTGGACGACAATTTCGTAGGTCAATTGACCTCGCCGCTACCACAAGATTATCAAAATTGTTGACGATAATAATATGTGCGCAAAAATTTATAGGATCGGGCGCGTGATGGGGAGAATTGACGTGATCGTGATCGGGCAAAAGCCGTGTTCGTGGGTCGGAGAAAGGCCGTGGGCGTGGGCTTAGAAAGGATGAGGGCTAAAGGATAAGGGATGAAGGAGAAACAACGTGGAAAGGATAAGGGCGGAAGGACACGAAAAAGGACGAAGGCGAAAGGATAAAGGATAAACCGGAAAGCCGAATTACCGTTTTGGGCTTTGCGATTTCGCTCTACGGTTTTTCGGCGACTACTTTGCCGTTCTTCCAGACATAAATCGGCGTGCCGTGCATGCGCGCGGTCTTGCGGGCGACCTTGGCGGCGCGGCGCAGCGCCCGGCCGACCGCCGCGGAAAATTCTTTACTCGTCGTAAGTTTGGCTTTTCGTTTCATTGCGATCTTGCCAACAACTTTGGCGCCCGGCCTGAGTTATCACTGGAAAGTCCAATTACCTCGAATCGTTCATCGATAGTTGCCGCGGCGGAGGAGCGTTCTGATCTCGTCGTGATTGCCGAGGAACGAAACGTAAAGCTCGGCGCCTCGGTCTTGGAAGATAAATCGGAGATCGCGGTTGCCGCGGCATTCGAAAAGCTTGCCTCCTAGCTTGCGGATGCCAAGCCCGCTATGAACATGAGGTTGACCATAACCGTCAACCAGATCGCAAATGGCAAGCAAGCATTCAACCTTTTCGTTTTTTGGCAGTTCACGCAGGCGGCGGATGACCGCGGGGTCGATGGCAAGAAGCTTACTCAAGCATCTTCCTGAGTTCCTGCGCGGTGGTCGACGCGAGCTTTTTACTCCGCTTCAGGCGCTGATAGCGCTGCTCGGTGGCTTTTTCCAAGGCGGCCAGCTGCGCCGCGGTGGCGCCGTATTCTCGCTGGGCATAGTCGGTGGACTCGACGTCAACTTTGCGCAGCGCGACGATGTCCGCGCCGCAAATGATTCCAATATCGTCGCCCCGCGCCGCGGCTGCCAGCCAACGCCCGAGATTTTTTTTGGCGTCGGTAATCGTTAGGGTCTTCATATAAACTTTATATCGTCTTTATATAAACCCGTCAACTATAGGAGAGGATAAAGGCGCAGCGAAAGGGATGACGGCAAAAGGATAAAGGGATGAAGGGGAAAACTGGTGCCGGTGAAAGGATAAAGGATAAATTTATAAAACGACACTGCCTGTCTAAAGTCTTGGATTTTTCGATTTGGATTTTGTGTTGCTTGTTCTTTCACTGATGAACCTGAGGTGGTGGAACTTGCACGTTTTGAGAATTCTCAAAACGTAAAGTGGGCCTCAATCGAATTTTGCTGACACGTCTACGACTTTTTGCAGCATCTTCAGAAGTCCTTTTATCTCGTCCTTGTGCTGAGCCAATAGCGCGTCTCTTTTCCCGAGGTATCATGACACACGACATCGGCGCCCCGTAACTTGCCCAGGTGAATACTGATAGCGGACACGTGGCGCCCGATGAGTTTCGCGAGCCTGGTTGGCGTCGTCGGTCCGCCCATTTCAAGCAGCGTGACCAGCTGATAGACGATAGGATTGCCGAGCAGCCGGCAAAGACGCGACTCGCGATAACGCTTCTCGTCCATGACCGGCGGTCTAAGACTTGTCGGCCTGTCCTGTCAAGCCTTTCCAGCTTTTGAGAATTCTCAAAACGTCAAAGAGCGCAATAACTGCCGTTCGAGAATTTGAGTTTCAGTTCTCTTCGGTAATTCCGTAAAGAACCGGATCACCGAAAGCGCGTAATCTTTCGTCCGCATTTTTAGATCGCAGTTGGCTTTCAGCGTTATCCATTATCCATTATCCTTCAGCCCTTATCCTTTTCCATCACGGCTAGTGCAGCTCGTGCGAATGTTCAACGACGTATTCGGCAGGAAAATTTCTACGTCACGGGGAGCGTCGAAAGAGGGAAACGAAAGCAATCAGCCCGAGGCGCCGGATCGGCACCTCAGGCTGATTGAGCTGTGGAAATCCCGCGTCTATTTGGGATCGATGGCGAGTTGGGAAAGTTTCAGCGCGACGCCAAGCGTTAATGGATTATCGCCGGTGCTTAGAGCCGTGCCCAATCTCTCGATCTCCCACTTTGAGACCTTTTCAATGGCAGGGGCTTCTGTTGCGGCAACCGCTGTCTTATCGGCTGTGGGCAATTTGATCAGGTATTTGACATTGACGCCGTCGCTTTGTGTCACCGAGAGAACCATCTGTTTGCCTTCTTCGGTTGCCAAAGTTTGAATCCCGGCAATCTGACTCGAAAGGCTGGTCTTGCTCACGGTATCCGCATAGAGCCAGATGAAGGCGCCGATAAACGTGGCCATCACCAACCAGCCATACTGGCTGACCCGTTGCTGGCGCTTGATCGACCGGCTTCTCTGGAGATCGAAAAACTTGCGATAGGACTCCTTTTCCGCCGTCAGTTTCTTGACCGCATCGTGCTCCGTCGAACTCGGTGGTTGATTGAAGCCGAGATCGATACTGTTCAGTACCATCCCCAGGATCACCACCGCTAAAGGTACAACGACCAATATTATAGGATGCATAAACTCTCCTTTTCAGGCTCTGTTAGCCTTTGGATATAGGAAGAGGAAGGGGTCAGAACCGGGAATACGTTCGTTGCCGAACCGGAGCGGAAATCCATGCCACCGTTGGGTATGTCGACAGGCCTTCTACCTCTTGCGCGCCATTACAAATTCAAAAACTTTTTCTACCCGTCCGATGAGCCTGCCCTTACTCTGCAGAGATTACTGTCTAATAGTGGACAATGTTGAAAAGAAATTAATGACCTCATCGCGGCGTGCTGGGAAACGATAGATGGGGATAAAATGGCCGGCAGATGGGCTCAAAACGATTGCCGCCGCACCGATTGGCGGTGTGGATAAATATCGGCTCGAGCCGGCTGCCAAACTCTCAACGAAACGCGGACTTAACCGAGCGCGCCGACTTTGACGTCGTGTAAAATTTCCCGCGCCGCTTGGATGCCGGAAAGCGCCGCGCCTTCCATGAAGCCTTGCCATTCGTAAAACGAGTTGGCGTGCTCGCCGGCGAAGTGCAGATTGCCGATCGCTTTGCCTTCGTTACCGGCGATTGAAGTAAACTGGCCCGGACGATAACAGGTGTAAGAACCCAGTGTGAGAGGATTGGACGGCCAGTGTTCCAGATGGACGCGCAGCATCGCGCTCGCATCCAGGCTCGCCGCTGCCAGAGCGCCGGGATAAACCAGATTGAGATCATTTAAAAATAACTGCGCTTCAGTTTGCGCATTGGCGGGATTCAAACCGGCGCCGCGGGTGCCGCTGGAATAATCGGTCAGCACCGCTCGGTTGACCGTTGCGCGGGTGGGATTGGTCTCCCAAGTAAGCTGATGATTGGCCAGGTCCGAATAAGACTCGCCGCTGCTGCCAAGCGAAACCCATGGCCTGGCAGCGAAACCGAGCATCATCTTGGCGTTGGTTCCATAGCCGAGATTGTTGATCGCCGCGGTTTTCCAGGTCGGCAGATCGAGACTCCCATCCAAATCCACGGCGCGCAAAGTCGTGAACGGGATCGCCAGCACGACGGCGTCGAAAACTTCGCTCGTCGTGGTTGCGCCCTGAGCAAAGGATAACTCGAGCTTGCCGGCCGCGGTCTTGACCACTCGAAGCAGTCGCTGATCGAGGCGAATCTGTCCTGGCAAGCGTTGGCTCAGACCGGCCGTGATTCCATCGTTGCCCTCGATGACGTGATAACGCTCATCGCTGAAAATGCCGAAGGGCGTGAATTTCGAGCGCCGATCGGCATGAATAAACAGCAGAAAGTTGAGACAGCTCTGCTCATCGATTTCCAAGCCGTACTCGGCTTTGTAAGCCTGCTCGATAACAGCGCTCAACAGCTGGCCGGCGCCGCGGCTAGCGAGATATTCGCCGAGACTCATGGCGTCGAGAACCACGTCTGCGGCGCTATGACTCTCCGCCGTCGGTTCGCTCGAAAGATCACGCAAGTCGTCGCGCATCGTCGGGACAAAGGCGCGGTAGGCATCGATCACTGCCGCTTCGCCAACTCGTTGGCCGCCGAAGTAGTAGAAAACTTCGCCGACTTTCTTGTCGACGTCTTCCAGCGACAAGCCGAATTCCCGGACATACCCGAGCAAGGTTTTATGCGGCGTATCGATGAACTCGCCGCCGCGTTCGGCGACCTGCCCGGGAAAAAAGTCGCGCAGCGACCAACAGCGCCCGCCGACTCGATCGTTGGCGTCGAACAATGTCGCGACGATACCGTTACGCCGCAGTTCGCGCGCACAGGCGAGACCGGCCAAACCGGCGCCGACGATACCGACTCGTAGCGGCGATCCGCTCGGCTGCGCCGCAAGCGCGCGCGCCAACGGATCGACGACGGTCGCCGCGGCGGCAACGGCTGCCAATCTTCCGGCGTTGGCCAGAAAATCGCGCCGGCTAAGACGCCGTTGCTGCTGGCAAGCATCGTAGATCTCTATCCCCTCGCGGGTGGCAATTTGCCGACGGTCGCAAAAATGGGCGACTCGAACGGTCCGGGCGAAACGATCAAACAGCGATGAACGACCCATCAAGACACCTCGTTAGAAATTGATTCGGCTATTATCGGCGATTTTGCCAACGGGAGAAAGACAAATTGATGGGTCTACCAAATCAATGAAATGCGTGGAGTCATGAAGCCCGAATTCCGAAGTTAGATACTGGGTACGCAGGAGGCGTGTTCCTGGAGTAGTGAAGACACCCGACGCTGCGTTTGCAAAGTCGATTTGCTTGGTTGGCAAGCCGTTCCAATGGCTACCCAGGGATTGCCTGCTGGGAACGATGTGGGTTGCTTACTTACAGACAGAGAACCGTTTCTTCACTAGGGAAGAATCGCGCCTCACGCGCTGATTTAATTTCAATCGCGGCATTCGAGTTGAGTGCGGTTCACTCGCTGCTATTGCGCAATGATTGCCCTCGTTGACAGGAGCTCGGATGACGGGCTAGTTTAGAAACAGCCGCGCGTAGGTTTCCAACCCCAAGCCGAGCAAGATTAACGTCAATCCGCGCATGAAGGCTTTCAGCGCCGGATCTTCCGGCTCGCGGCCGATCATCTTCAGCTCGGGTTGTTCCTTTTGCTCGCGCATCAAGTTCATCGAGCTCTTCAGCCAGATTGCGCCGATGACGCCGATAACGAAGCCTAGTCCTTCGATCCCCATGGCTGCTACTCCTGAGAATTGAGTGGAAAATCGAACAACGCCAAATTACTCATCGCGCCGGTCATGCGCAAACTCCGTCGTGCTAGTGCAGTCGCCGCTCTGGAAACTCGGTATCCGTTGGTTCCGTATCGTCGACGGCGTCATTATTTATTCGCTCGGAAGCGTCGCGGAGGTTGATCACGATGCCGCCGATCGCCGCGTCGTCGACGCGATTGTCGCCGAACATTTCGACATGGCTCCAACTGCCGTTGGAGTGGCGCAAGCGCACATCCGCCAAGTAAGTGGAGCGCGGATTGAAAGCGCAGTTGGCTAGGAAGCGCTGCATTTTCCCACCATCGTCGGGATGCAACAGTTTGGTGATATCGGTGCCAAGCAAGCTTTCGGGCCGATGGCCGAGCACGCGGTGAATCGAGTCGCTCATGAACTTGATCATCGGCGGCAGAGGGTGGATGATCGCGATGATATCGGAGGTGTTCTGCACCAAGGCGCGGAAACGTTCTTCGCTCTGGCGTAAAACGTTTTGCTCGGCGATCAGGACTTCTTTCAGCCGCTGCACTTGTTCGAATTTGGAAAAGAGCAAACCAATCGACAGCGCGGCCAAGAGCAACACAGCAGTCGAACCGACATCGACGACCATCATGGTCCAGCGCGATGAAGCGGCATAGCGATTCTGGGCTTGCCCTATGAGATCCATCAGTTTGTCGTAGGCAGGATCGACTTTCGCGTCGTCGACCGCGAGCGCTTGAGCGGGCTTTTTCTCTTCCAGCAAGCGGTAGCGTTCGCCGATCGCCTGGGCGTACTCGCGATAGCCATTGCGAATCGCCGTTAAGTTGGATTGATCGATATGCTGACTCAATTCGTCAAGCATGCGATCCATTAGCCGGCGTGTCAAAACATGCTCGCCTTTAAGCTCGGAATAGACCCCCTTGCGCGCCATGGCTTCCCACTCAATGGCGTTCAGGCGACCGGCCTGAACTTCCACGTCGCTCAAGAGCGCCACAACATGATGACTGGCGTTGCACCATTGGCGTAAGATCAGCATCCCAATGATTGCAGAAACCGTGATTGCTAACGCACCTGTCCAAACTAACCATTTTTTACTCGGGGGTTTTTTGTAGGTCATGTTCACTTCGGTATGCAAAATTTCCGCTTCACTTATCAAAACCAAGCGGCTGCCACAAGTACCCCCGTCAGATACGCAGTGACACCCGCTCGGATTGAAAACGACAATTGAATTCGCTGTCAACGGTAATTGACAACGCTACGCCGCATCCTCCAACTTTTTGGTATAACCGCCGCTGCGCGCCGCGCTGTTCATCTTGGCGCGGTGGTAGAAGATTTTTTGCGCCGCAGCGACGTTGCTGGCCTCGCCCTTCCAAGCTTTGAGCGCCGGATCCTGCAGCGCCCGCGCGTAAGAAAAACTCACTTGCCACGGGTGAGGACCCATTTGGTTCATTCGGTTTAAGTGCTCCGTGGCGCTCACGGCGCTTTGTCCACCGGAAAGAAAAGCGATCCCCGGCACGGCGGCCGGGACGGTGCGCTTCAAGCAACGAATCGTGCGCTCGGCGACTTCGTCAACGCCGGCCTGGCGCGCGTTGTCCTTGCCCGACACCACCATGCTCGGTTTGAGAATCATACCTTCAAGATGCACGCGCTGTTCCGCTAGAGCCAAGAAGGTTATTCTCAACGTCGCTTCGGTCACTTCCTCGCAACGCTCGATCGTGTGGTTGCCGTCGAGCAAGACTTCCGGCTCGACGATGGGCACGATGCCGCCTTCCTGACAGAGCGCCGCGTAGCGTCCCAGGGCATGGGCATTGGCCGCCAAGCAAGTATACGTCGGGATACCTTCGCCGATGGTAATCACGGCGCGCCATTTGGCGAACTTGGCGCCGAGCTCTTTGTATTCTTTTACCCGCCCGCGCAGGCCATCGAGTCCTTCGGTCACGGTCTCGCCGGGGAAGAAGGGAATATCGACTGGCCCCTTGTCCACCTTGATCCCCGGCATGATGCCTTTTTTGGATAACACTTGGGAGAAGGGCGTGCCGTCGCTCGCCGCCGTGCGCAGGGTTTCATCGAACAGGATTACGCCGCTGATCGCTTCTTCGAGGCCTGGGGTCGTGAATAGCGTTTCGCGATAAGCGCGCCGGTTGTTCTCGTTGGAGTCGATTTTGATGCTATCGAAACGCCGCTTGATCGTGCCCATGCTTTCGTCCGCGGCGAGAATCCCCTTGCCCTTGGCCACCATGGTTTGAGCTACTGTTTCGAGTTCCTGGTTTGACATGGCGTTTATGCCTCCTTATGCGAATTTGCAACGATTCATTTTACATTCTATAAGTTCCCTGACAAGGGGAAAGCGTCAGCGCAATTGCGCGTTTCGCCGCTCTCTGCTATGACCGCTCTCACGCGGGAGGAATTATGTGGAACTTGATCGTGCACTGGCTGATTAGCGCGGCAAGCTTGATACTCGCCGCCTATTTAATTCCCGGCATCCAATTACAAGGCATCGGCCCGGCGCTGATCGCGCCGATCGTCATCGGGCTGGTTAACGCGACCATCGGCTTCATCGTAAAAATCATCACCTTTCCGATCACCATCCTCACGCTGGGCATTTTTCTACTCGTCATCAACGCACTGATGCTGATGTTCGCCGCCTACCTCGTCCCCGGCTTCGCCGTCGCCGGTTTCTGGCCGGCCTTTTTTGGCGCCATCGTGCTCAGTATCGTCAGCATGATCTTACGCTCGCTATTCGTCTGATCTTGCGGGCGGTTTCAAACCCGCGCTATTTCTTTTTTGCATCCTTGGCGCGGCTCCAGTTCCTGCGCATATGCCTAGGACAAGCTTTGCGGCTTATTTCCGCATCCGATTGTGCTTACTTTGTGATCTTTATGCCCTTTGGGGGGTTCCTGCAGGTCATCGTTCCGTCGCTTGGCGCCAATAACTTTCATCGTAGAACCGCTCCGGCGGAGCGAAGGGCGGTTTGTAAACGCCCAACTCTTTTCTCAGTTCGATCACGGTTTGGATCGCGGCTGGGTTGATGCGCGCTCGCGGCACGACTTTGGAATATGCAATTTCGGCGGCGGCTCGATTGAGCTTTTCCTTGTCCATCGATAGCTGCAAAGTCTCGTCGCGATTTTCCGGCTTGAGTAACCAATCCGTCGCCACGGCCCAGGCGCGGATGAATCGGACGACCAGTTCTCGGTGATCCAGCAACCACGGCCTGAGCGTCCAGCCGCAAGTGAGCGGCCAGCCGGGCACGTAATCGTCGCCGCTGGCGAGCAGAATGCCGCCGGCAGCCAGCGCTTTGTCGGAAGCCGGCGGTGTCAACATGGCGGCGACCACGCGCCGTTGGAGAAACGCCTCCAAGCGCACCGGCGAGCTGCCGATGATTTCAATCTCGTACTCGGTATCGTCGATGCCATGTTTGCGGAGAATTTTTTTACGGATTAGATCGAGATTGGAATCGCCGGGATCGCCGGCGAGCAACTTGCCGCGCAGCTTGTCGAGGGAATCGTAGCCTGGCTGGCCGATCAGATACGCGCTCAACCCTTCTTCCGCTTGCATGAAGAGCATATAGTCGACACCGTCGGTGGTCGTCCGAGCGATCATGGTGTCCGCGCTGCTGAGCGTAAAATCCCAGCGCCCTTCCGCCATGCCTTTATTATGATCCGGCGCGTAGGTCGTCTCGTGAAATCTAACTTCGAGATCTTGCTTGGCAAAAAAACCTTTGTACTCGGCCACCAGATGCGGCGGCCGGCGGTTGTAACCGGTGATGCTGAGTATGTCCATAGTTTTTCCTCCGCCGCTTCTTACTATCGTTTCGCGCGGTAAGCCTCAAGCCTAAAAGTTGGTTTCACAATTGGAAACCAGTTAATATGCCGCCATGCTTTGGCCATCCGCCCAAAAGGAAACGATCATGAAACTCAAAGACAAAGTCGCTCTGATTACCGGCGGCGGGCGTGGCATCGGCAAAGCGATTGCCATGCACTACGCGCGCGAAGGCGCCAAGCTTGCGCTGTGCGCGCGCACGAGCGCCGAACTCGATCAAACCGTCAAAGAGCTGCGCGGCATTAACGCCGAGGCGGAAGGTTGGACATGCGATGTGTCCCTCGAAGAGCCGGTAAAAGCATTCGTCGCCAATGCACACAAGCAATTTGGCCGCATTGATATTCTTGTCAACAACGCCGGCGTCATGACCCGGCCGACGCCGATGACCGAGCTCGACGTGAAGAAATGGGATTACACCATCGCCGTCAACCTGCGCGGCCCATTCCTGATTACCCAAGCAGTCCTGCCGATAATGATGAAGCAAAAGACCGGCTCGATTATCAATGTGTCGTCCATGATCGGCCGCGGCGCCTACGCCAACTTCTTGGCCTACGCGACTTCCAAGTGGGGACTGGAAGGTTTTTCCCAAACCCTCGCCGCCGAAGCGCGCTCATCGAATATTCGCGTCAACTCCGTCGAACCGGGCTATGTCGCAACGAAATTAACCGGCTACAGCGGTAGCAAGCCGGAATCGGTGACGGAGGTGTTTGTGTTTTTAGCGTCGGACGAAGCGAAGAGCGTGACCGGCAAGATGCTCAGCTCGTCGGGCTGGAAATCACAGCTGAAATAAACCGTCGGAGCGACCACGCTGCCGCCGACTTTTACTTTTTCTTGAGCAGCGTCAGCGCTTCTTTGACCTTTTTCATCGACTGACCATGATCGCCGTCGTCGTGGAGTTTTTCCGATTCGTCGATTAAAGATTTGGCTTTGTTTTTTTCACTCTGCGCGAGCTTTGATTTGGCGAGCAGATCACGCCCTTCTTTGATCAGCTTGGGACAGGTGCGAGCCCAGACGGGCTGGGTGAATGAGATCGCTAACATTGCAGCAAAGACTACTGTCGAAAGTTTCTTCATGTCCCTTGGCTCCTAATTCTAATGTCGACAAATCCGCGCCTCGGTGGGAACTAGAGACCGAGCAGCTCCATAATCTTTAGCTGGTCGAACCCGACCACCGACTGACCGTCTATAATCGTCACCGGCGTGCTTTGAAAACCTTGATCGATCAATTCTTTCATCGCATCCTTATCGGCGCGGACATTTTTCTCGACGAACTCGACGCCCTTTTGAGATAGAAACTCTACCTCTTTATGACAAGGGCCTCAGCCGGGCTGAGTATAAACGACAACTGATTTTGCCATGGTTAATCTTCCCTTCATGCCAGCAAGTTAGGCAATTTATATCACTTCCCTCAAACCGCCGCAAAACCGAGCCCATGACCGCAAGCGCGTGGCTTAATTCGCGTGCGCAAATCGGTCGCATGGCTTCAATTGACCGCGGCAAACATGGTAACGTCAGAGCCCATGGTCACCGACAGGCCCATTGGCAGACCGAAGCTTCGAAAAGTTCTCGCCGGCATAATCCTCGGCCTAAGCGTCGTCGTCGCGCTCACCGGCTGGAGCTTGGAACTGCCGGTGCCGAGCGCCGCCGATGAAATTTTACGTCACGCGAAATATCTCGCGTCATCCGAGCTTACCGGACGCGGCGTCAATACGCCGGGCATTAAACTCGCGCGGGATTATCTCGCCGGCGAATTCGCCAAGTATGGCCTCAAACCCGGCGGTGACAATAATAGTTTTCTCCAAGCCTTTGACGTCGCCGTCGGCGTTACCGTCAAGCAACCGAGCCGTTTAAGCTTGGGCAGCGAGAGCGATTTAGCGCTGGATCAAGATTGGACAGCGCTCGGCTTTTCCGCCTCCAACAAGGCGCAAGCGCCGCTGGTTTTCGCCGGTTATGGCATCACCGCCAAAGACTACGGCTACGACGACTACGACGGCATCGATGTGAAAGGAAAAATCGTCCTGGTGCTCCGCTACGAGCCGCCGCCCAAAGACGACAAAAGTCCGTTTAAAAAATTGCCGAATTACTCCAACCATGCGACCCTGCGCAACAAGGCGAACAACGCCCGCGATCACGGCGCCGCCGGCATGATCCTGGTCGACCTCAACAATACGGGCTCGGAAAAGGCCGAGCTGCTGACCACTCTAAGCAGCTTATCTCGCGGCGGCCCAAGCCTGGTCGCGGCTCAGGTCAAGCAACGGATAATCGAAAAATGGCTTGAGCCCCACGGCGTCTCGCTTAAGACGCTCAAGGAACAGATCGACCGCGCTGAGAAGCCGGCGTCGATGGCCATCGCGGAGGCCTCGGTCACGTTGCAAGTAACACTAGAAGAACAGCGCGAACGCACGGAAAATGTCGTCGCGATCATTCCCGGCAGCGATCCGAATTTAAGCCGCGAGAATATCGTCATCGGCGCCCATTACGATCATCTTGGCTTTGGCCAAATCGGCGCCATGAACGCCAACGCGGCAGGACAAATTCATCACGGCGCCGACGACAATGCTTCGGGCACCGCCGTGCTGCTCGATCTGGCAAGACGCTTGAGTCAAATACCAAGCCGGCCGGCGCGCACGGTGGTCTTGGCCGCTTTCAGCGCAGAAGAGCTCGGCCTGTTCGGCTCGAGACATTTTGTCGACCGTTTCCAATCTCTTGCATCGACCAAAGCGATGCTCAACTTGGACATGGTTGGCCGCCTGCGCGATGACCGGGTGACGGTCTTCGGCTCCCGCTCGGGCGAAAACTTAAGCGACATCGTCAGCGCCAACGCGCGTGACCTGGGTTTACAAGTCAACCAGTCGGACGACGTTGGACGCAGCGATCACATGAGTTTCTACAATAAGAAAATCCCGGTGCTGCATTTTTTTACCGGCAGTCACGCAGATTATCACCGCCCGACCGACACCTGGGAGAAACTCAATATCGAAGGCATGGCCCGAGTCAGCGACCTAGTACTTGTTACAGCCCTGCGGCTGGCCAATTCCAAGGAGCCGGTGAACTTTGTTAGCCTGCCGGCGCGGCCGCCATCGGCACAGCCGCGCGATGGGCGCGCGGTCGGCACGTTTCTTGGCAGTATTCCGGATTATGGTGTCGCCAGCGAAGGCGTCCGGCTCGCCGGCGTGGTCAGCGACAGTCCAGCGGCGCGCGCCGGCCTAAAAGAAGGTGATGTGATCATTCAACTAGCGGGCGCAAAAATTCAAAACATCGAAGACTTAACCGCGGTCCTACGCAGCAAAAAGCCCGGCGACCAAGTCGAGATTGTCGTTCTGCGCGGCGATTTGCCGACCACTCTCACGGCCATCCTGCGCGCTCGGGGCTAACGCTTCAATAGCTGCGAGTGCGAGCCGCGACTCCCACGCCGCCGGCTTTGGCGGAAATTTCCACTATTTGCGAAAAAACCCTCGCAGCTAAAAACACTCTATGTTAGTATACTTACAGCTGTGTGGCTCAAGGAGGTTCGCTGTCGATGATCAAGCTTTACACGTTTCCGCCCTCGACCAATTCGCGCAAGGTGCGAATCGCCCTGTTGGAAAAAGGATTGGAGTTCGAACGGATTAACGTCGACCTTACCAAAAGAGAGCAAAAGGCACCGGAATACTTAAAGATTCATCCCTTCGGTCAAATTCCGGCATTGGACGATGAAGGCTTCATCGTTTATGACTCGACGGTGATCAATGAGTATCTAGAAGACGAATATCCTTACCCGTCGCTCATGCCCAAGGACTCGGAAGGCCGGGCGCGCGCCCGGCTGATGGAAGACTTTCGCGACAGCCACTTTAACCCTTACTTCGTCCATATCATGCAAGAGACGCGCAAGCCCGAAGGCGAACGCGACACTGCCAGGATCGATAACGCCAAGGCTGAGATCAACAAAGCGTTCGATAAGATTGAGCAGGATCTCAAGGGCAAGGAATATCTCACCGGCGCTTTTAGCCTCGCCGATGTCGCCTTTATGTCGAACATTGAATTGCTCGATCGTTTTGGCATTGCCATCGACGCGGCCAAATACCCCAACACCGTGGCCTGGATCGCCCGCCTCAAAGCGCGCCCCAGTTTCGCCGCTTCGGCGCAGTAAGAAGCAGATGTCTCCGTTCATGGTTCGACGCGCGTATCATGAACGATTCGCATGCAACCGTCAGTGGTGCGGGAGCCGAGGCTTGAAGATCGCGACCTTTCAATCTCCATCTTCCATCTGCGAAACTGCCTGATCGAGTCATGGCGAAGCTTGTTCTCGCCTGGCTTGTCCACCTCTATACCGCATTTGGCGTGGTCATCGGGTTTTTAACGATTCTCGCCATCGACCAGGCGGCATTTCGCGATGCTTTATTCTTAATGGCCTTGGCCGTCGTCATCGACGCCACTGACGGCACATTGGCCCGCGCTGCCCACGTCAAAGAGATTATCCCCTGGTTCGACGGCGAAATGCTCGATGCCATCGTCGATTATTTCAATTACGCGGTCGTACCCTGCTTCTTCATGCTGCGGGCAAATCTATTGCCCGGCCAAGATGCGCTCTGGCTCGCCGCCTTGCCGCTTCTCGCCAGCGCCTATGGATTTTGCCAGCGCGACGCCAAGACCGCCGACAATTTCTTTCTTGGCTTTCCGTCCTATTGGAACATCGTGGCCTTTTATCTCTATGTGCTGAAATCACCCGCGTGGCTAAATGCGTTTGCGCTTATTGCGCTCTCGATCCTGATATTCGTGCCGATCAAATACATCTATCCAAGCCGTAGTCCGCGCTTTCGCGTCCAGTCCAATGTGCTTGGCGCGCTCTGGGGCGCCGCTATTCTTTATGCCATCTATCGCCTGCCGGAGCCGCCGCGGGCGATTTTGTTTGCGTCGCTTTTCTATCCGGCCTACTATACCGCGCTATCGCTTTGGCTTCAGCTCCGAAGCTTGGCAATTCATCAGTCGCACGAGGTTAAATGAAAACACCGACACCATTGTCATTGCAATCACTACGATATCTCATCGGCATAGCGATCACCCTCCTCGTACTGTTGGCGAGTGGTGAAAATAGCAATGCGCAATCCGTCCCCAACGGCGCGCCTAAGTATATTTTTCTGTTTCTCTCCGACGGCGGCGGCATGGCGCATCTGGAGATCGCCCGCCAGTACAACCGCCACGTTCACAACGAAGGCTTCGTGATCGTCGATAAAATCATAAAAGAGGGCAGCGTCGGTGTGATGACAACCCACGCCGCCGACAGTCTATCCACCGACTCGGCGGCCGCGGCCACCGCCATGGCCGGCGGCTGCAAGGCGAACATCGGCGCCCTCGGCGTCTGTGCCGATGGGACGGTGGCGGTGAGCGCGATGGAGATTGCCCGGCAACGCGGCATGAAGCTCGGATTGGTTACGAACTCCAGCGTCTACGACGCCAGTCCCGCGGCGTTCGTCTGCCATGTGCCCAATCGCCGCGACTATGCGGCGATATTGAATCGCTATCTCGACCTCGCACCCGATGTTCTTTTGGGCGGCGGCAGAGAACAGTTCCTGCCGAAGAGTCAACCCGGCAGCCGACGCGCCGACGAAACCAATCTGATCGCGGACTTCGAGAAAAAGGGTTATCGCCATGTCGGCAACAAAGACGATCTGGCGCGGCTATCGAAAGGCAAAGTTTTGGGATTGTTTAATGATCGCGACATGAACTTCGAACTCGATCGCGATAAGAACGTCGAGCCTTCGATTTACGATATGACCAGCGCGACCATTCGTCTGCTGCACGATCAGAACCCGAGGGGATTTTTCGCCTTTATCGAATCGGAAAACATCGACAGCGCCGGACACCTCACCGACATTGCTTCCGTAATTCAAGATTATCGCGAGTTCGACCGCGCGGTCGGATTGGCTTACGATTTTTACAAAAAGTATCCGCGCGAAACGTTGATACTCGTGGCGTCCGACCATGAGACCGGCGGGCTCGGCTTTACCCTAGCGCTCAAAGATTTGACCAGCACCAAAAGCGACAATCTAGTATCCGGCACGGTGGACGATTTTAAGAAGCTTCAGGCCATCGGCATTTCGCTTAGAAAAGCATCGCAAATACTCGGCCGCAGCCCCACCGGCGAAGCGGTAGACAAACTCATGCGCGATCATTTTCCAGGCTTTACTCTCGCGCCGGAATATAAAGAAGCCATCGTCAAACGCCAGCCGGTTTCACGCACGATGTTTTTGGATCCAACGACGAACGCGCTAGGCATGATGGTCGCCAATAACACGCAAATCTATTGGCAGACCGCCGCCCATACCAACCAACCCGTCTTAGTCGGCGCCCTCGGCGTCGGCGCCGAACGCTTTAAGGGTTATTACGACAACGCTGACTTCGGCAAGAAACTAAAAGCGGTCATCGAAGGTAAGAAGTCAAATTAATTAACACCAAGCTCGCCCACAACGGCTAACCCGCCACGGACACACCGAGCAATGAACCCACGAAATACGTAATCGCCGAAGCCAGCAGGCCGATGCCGAGCATACGCGCGCCGCTCGACAACGGCCCGCGCGCGGTGAAAATGGAAATCAGCGCGCCCACGGCGAATAGCGCCAAACAACTCAGCACCGCGCTCGCGCCGAATGCTTTCGCACCCGAAGTGACGATGTAGGGAAGCACGGGGACGAGGGCGCCGACGATAAATGCAACGAAAGAACTTCCGGCGGCGATCCACGGCGATCCTAGCTGCGATGGATCGAGACCCAGCTCTTCGCGCGCCAAGGTGTCAATCGCGGTTCTCGGGTTCTGAATAATTCGGCGCGCCATCATGCGGGCGTCAGCTTCCGGAATTCCCTTTCGCCTGATAGATTAACGAAAGCTCTTCTTCCTCTTCCTTGGGCGACATCTCCAGTTCTTGTTTCTCCATGGCGATCTGCTGCTCGAACAGCTCACGCTGGGCACTCACCGAAACATATTCGCCAGCAGCCATGGAAAATGAGCCGGCGAGCAATCCGGCAACTCCCGCAAGCAGGATATACTCCGGCTTTGCGTCGGCACCGGCGAAACCCATGACCAAACTGAAGTTCGACACCAAGCCATCGTTGATGCCAAAAACCGCCGCGCGCAGGCTGCCGCCCCCTGATGCGATATGCCAACCTTCGCGGCCAACGATATCGCTTTGCCCGGCGGGCGTCTCACCCATCTCGCGTAGCGCTCGGCTATGAGCACGCTCTTGGGCAGGCAAACCCACCGCTTCGTCCTGCTGCAAGTAGCCCGCTTCATCACGCGCTTCTAGAGCGCTGATCAGCGGCACAACCCGCGTAGTGCCGAAGTGGCGCGCCATCCAGCCGAACAACCTAACTCGCATGCTGCGCCGGTAATTCGGCACCGTGCCGCCGCCGTTTTGAATCAAGCGCGCCCAGCGTTGCGCGTGGCGCTCCTCGGCCTTGATCATCTTTTGGAAAATCGCAGCGCGCTTGTCGTCTTTCTCCGCTTCGGCGAGCAGACGGTAAAGCTCGATGCCATCCATCTCGATCAGATAATTCTGAGCGTAACGGGTGATATCAGCTTGGTTCGAATCTGCGTGTGAATCAGCCATGCAATTAGTTTGAGTGCTTAGTTTTTAATTGTCGAGCGTCATCATGAACCGCATTTTAACTTTTACCTTTCTACTTTCTATCCGATCAAACTTGCATATGCCAGGCTTTTTATCTTAACGTCGTGCACCATGATCAGCTTTGTCGATGTCGAAGAAGCGCGCGAGCGGATTAAGGATCAGATCTATCTTTCGCCCTTTCCTCACTCGGAAACCGTCAGCCAACTCACTGGCAATCGGGTTTTTTTCAAGCTGGAAAACTTGCAGCTCACGGGCTCGTTCAAGGAACGTGGCGCGCTTAACCGCTTACTCACTCTGACGCCTGAGGAGAGCAAGCGCGGCGTAATTGCCGCCAGCGCCGGTAATCACGGCATGGCGGTGGCGTATCACAGCCGGCGCTTGAAAATCGCTTCGACTATCGTCATGCCGACCTCGGCGCCGCTCATCAAAGTCACGCGCGTGCGCCACTATGGCGCTGAGAGCGTTCTTCATGGCAGCGATTATGACGGCGCTTATGCCGAAGCTATAAGGCTCAGCCAAGAAAAAGCACTCACCTTCATCTCGGCGTTTGACGATCCTTGGATCGTTGCCGGGCAGGGAACCATCGGCCTCGAGCTTTATGAGCAGAATCCCGATCTGAACGCGGTAATGGTACCGGTCGGTGGCGGCGGACTTATCGCCGGCATCGCGCTGGCGCTGAAAACATTGCTGCCTAAGGTCCGAGTTATCGGCGTACAGAGCGAAGCGGTGCCGGCAATGAAAGCGGCACTGGAAAAAGGCGCGCCGGAAAAGCTTCCTGCGGCGACGACCATCGCCGACGGTATCGCCGTGCGCGCGGTCGGCGCCACGCCATTGGAATTGGTGAAAAATTATGTCGATGAAATTGTCACGGTGAGCGAAGGCGAGATCGCCAATGCAGTCTTGATGCTGCTCGAAGTCGAAAAGACGGTCGCGGAAGGTGCGGCCGCCGTGGCTCTGGCGGCATTGCTCAATAAGAAAGTTTCGCTCGCCGGGAAAAACGTCGGTCTGGTCGTCTCCGGCGGTAACATCGACATGAATCTGATCTCGCGCATCATCGAAAAGGGCTTGATTCAGGATGGCCGCTTGACGCGTTTGAATGTCATCATCCCAGATCGGCCCGGTAATCTCGCGCGGCTTAGCCAGTGCATCGCCGACCTGGGCGCCAATATTTTACAGATTGACCAAAGCCGCGGCTTCGGCCAGATGGCGATCGGCGAAACCGAAGTAGAAATCACTCTCGAAACCACCGGCCCCGATCACGCCCACCAACTACACGAAAGCCTGCGCCACTCAGGCTTTCGCGTCAGAAGTGATCCTTAGCGGCAGTCATCGTACCGTCCGTTGGAGCATTTTTACTTTTCCTTTTACTTTTGCCTTCTTAATTTACCTCACGCCGCTTCAGCGACCGGCGCATGGGAGCTCGACGACGGTATCGCCAGCACCGGGCAACTTGCATGGGCGATCACTTTCTCGGTAACGCTGCCGAGCAGGATGTGATCGAAACCCGTCCGGCCATAGGTCGACATGATGATTAAGTCCACCCCTTCGCGCTCCGCCAGCGCGGCTATGTTCGCATAAGCGGTGCCTAGCTCGACTCTCTCGCGCACTTCGACAAGATTCATCAGATCGGCAAACTTCTCGCGCAAAAACCTATCGAGGCATTCTTTCTGCTCTGCCAAAAGACTATGCACCGGGCTAAGCTCCTCATGTTTGGAGAACCAATCGTCGTTCATCGACACCACATGCAGCACGATCAACTCGGCGCCAAACTCCCGCGCGTTTTCAAAGGCACGGCGCAGCCCGATGCAAGACAACTCTGAATAGTCCGTGGGTGCCAGTATTTTTTTGATCTTGACCATAACTACCTGCTCAGTTGCGAACCCATGAAGTCTATTGAGGTGAGCCCATTGCTGCCTCCGTGCAAAGAATGGTCACGTGCTATGAACCGTGAAGCACCAGCACCGGGACATCGGAGTGGCGCACCACTCGTTCGGTTACACTGCCAAGAACCCAGCGGGATATACCGGAGCGGCCGTGGGTACACATGACCACTAGCGCGTCGCGGTGCGTCTGCGCGTAACGGACGATCTCCTCCGCGCCGGAACCTGCCAGTGCGACCACGGAAACTCTCGACAACCCCGCCGCATTAAGGGCGGCGGCTTTTTCGGCGAGATAACTCTCCGCTTCCGCTTTGACCTGCCGGAGCATCTCGTCATAGTTGGGCAAGTAGTCTTCGTTTCCTTGGTACGCCGACGCGGCAAGCTCGTAGGCTCGGCAAAGTACGACTTCGAGGTCGAGCGCCTTAGCGAATTCCATTGCCGTCGGCAGCACCGACTCAGCTAACTCCGACCCGTCGAGCGGCACGACGACGGATTTGATCATCGCTGCACCAACCGTCACCCCTTCCGCATGAACGCGCACGAGAAACAGCGGATTGTGCGAACCGCGCAATACCTTTTCGGCCACGCTGCCGAGCATCCAGCGGTCAAGACCCGACCGGCCGTGGGTCGCCATGGCGATCAAAGTGCCTTTTTCCGCGCCGGCGTGCTCGATGATCGCGTCGGCGGGCTTGCCGCGGATGACGGTACGCGAGACCTTGACACCGGCAAGCCCAGCGGCGATTTCATCCAAGTATTCTCGGCTCACTCGTTCGCCTTCGGCAATAAATGTGTCGAGATAACGCGCCTTATCGCTTGCGATGTAAGCTGACATTGCCGAGATGTCGATCACATCCATCAGTTCCACCGGAAGCTTTAGCTTGGCAGCCAAGATGCGCGCAAAAGGCAATACTTGCTCCGCAGTTTTGGAACCGTCTAATGGAATCAGCAGCTTTGAGTACATATTTTTCTCCTCTGCCAATGGCTCTCAATCCACGTGCAAAATGCAGGCGTGCTGCTCTTCCTCACGGGCGGCCATCTCCCAGCAAAAATCGCGCAACTCCGGCCGCACGAAAAAGAGATGGGACAAGCGAAAACAAATCTTGGAGACGAGCCGTTCGATCTCGGCGAAGCGCAACAGTGGATCGAACGGCTCGCTCACTCATTGTACCGTCAGTCGGTCGCGGAGGAATTTCAGCAATTCGATATGCTTTTCCGAGTCGCGGATCATCGCACCGATCAGGATCTTGAACAAGCCGTGATAGTAATCCTCGCTCGCTGTCAATAAACTTTTGTATTCTTTAATGCCATCCCTTTCAAGTTTGATAAACTCGTCGGTAACGGCCAGAAGTGTGCGATTGGTCGCCGCGTTGTCCGGGTCGCCTTCGAGGCTGCCTGCCGGCTTGGTCCAGGTCAAACTGCCCTTGAGCGTCGCCGCCATCGCGTGCACCACCGCCCGATGTTTTTCTTCGTCGGAGACCACCAACTGAAGCACGAAGCGATTCACCGGGTTCTTGATGTCGCCGAGCGCGCTGCGATAATGTTCGAGGGATTTTTCTTCTTTGCTCTCATGCGTTTCAAATTCATTCAAGAGCTTTTCGATCGCCGAGGGTTGATCCTCACCTTTGAAGAAATCAGACATCACGTTGACATCAGTGAACTCTTCCATGACCTTTCTCCTTCCTCTGAAATCGCGCTGCGGGCGGGACTTTCGCCCGCCCGCTTAGGGATGCGCTCGGCTAATTCGCCTTCGCCGTAGCGGCCCGCCGAAACACATGTCCGGGTTTCCACGGTGTGCCCACGGTCGGAAGCAGCCAGCGGTCGAGTCCAATCCATCCGGCGTTGCGCCACGCCAGCACTAACCAAGTGGCGATTGCGAACAACATGCCGTTGGTCGACGCCGAACCGGCCATAATAAAACTCCAGTTCATCATGCCGCCAAAGAACGCAGCGATGCCGACAAACGCGCCGAGGATCAATGCGGTAGCAATCGCCAGCTCGCCGAAAATAATAATTTTGGAGAACCAGGTGTGAGCCTCCGCGCTCACCAGGTATTCGATGAAGCTACGATACCAGTCGTAGGAGATCGCCGGTTTCGGCGTCATCTTGAGACCGCGCTTCCAGTATTCCAGCAACGCCTCTCCTGTCCCCATCCACTTCGGATCGGTGAATTTATGCCAGCCCGCCTCGAACCACATGTAACCGAGGTACAGCCGTAGCGGCAGCCAAAGCCAAGCGAATCGTACATCGCTAAATAGCAGCGTGGCGATGCGCGGCTCCTCTATTGCAATTCTTGCTGTACTCATAATCTCTCCTCCTGATTTCTCACCATTTTCTGTTTCTACTGCCCAGTCACCACCGCAATCGATATGCCATGACAATTCGCTAGAATCTCAGCCGATTTGCCCGCTTGACAGGGAAAATCTTCGCAGCCACGGGAATCAAAAACCCGGCCATTTCGCAGCGCTGCGAAAGAATGGTAGTGACTCATTTTCAATTTAGTAATTCCGCGATTTCCTCGACCGACCAAACATGATTGCTGACTCCGGCTTCCATTGCAGGGGTTACGCGCAACGATTTGTGAATCAGCGTGAACCGGCGCATATTCATTCGCATAGTCAAATTCTGGCACTCAATCTGGCTTGTCGAAACATGCTTGATGTCGGGTTTGTCGATCATAGCCTCTTTCCGGGTGTGGAGGCATTCGCCCGGATATCCTTCGTGTCAATAAAGTATTGTTGGTTCATGCTAAGAATCAATTTTTTCGATTGCTCGATTATGGTATTGGAATACTCAAGTGTATAATTGGCCGCCTCGATTAGGTGGCGCGTTCTTTTAGCTAATCAGTTTGATCTCTATGGGTATCATCAGGACTTCCCCTTAGGGTTTAGGCTCTCGCTCCTGACAATCCCCTACGTGTGCAAAGAGTTCTGTTCAATATTGGACGCGTTTGAAATAATTTTGCGACACCTCCTATTCGATTTCAAAATGCGTCACTACCGAAAGAATCAACCGATTGCTTGTGCTTGTCTCACGACAATGAAAAAATCAGCGGCACGGAAATCGCTATGACTCTAATCGTCATGGGAGCCGCAATTCGCTGAAAGGAACGATCATGGCAACTTCTATCGCAATCAACGGCTTCGGCCGCATCGGCCGGCTCGTCCTACGCACACTGCTCGGACGTTACAAGCAAGAACTGGCCGTCGTCGCCATCAACGACATGGCCGACTTAAAGACCAACGCCCATTTATTTCGTTACGATTCGACCTATGGAATCTATCCCGGCAAGATCGAGCTCGGCGACGGCGCGATGAAAGTCGACGGCCGCAACATCGCCGTGCTCAATCAGAAAGAGCCGGCGCGCCTGCCTTGGAAGCAACTCGGCGTCGATATCGTCATCGACGCCACCGGCGTCTTTACCGACGGCGCCCAAGTACGCGCCCATCTGGACGCCGGCGCCAAGAAGGCGATCATCACCGCCCCCGCAACCAACGAAGACATCACGCTGGTGCTCGGCGTCAACGATAAAGACTACAACCCGCGCAAGCATCACATCGTGTCCAACGCGTCGTGCACGACCAATTGCCTCGCGCCGGTGGCCAAGGTGCTGCACGACACCTTCGGTATCGAGCGTGGCTTGATGACCACGACCCATGCTTACACCAACGATCAGAGAATTCTCGATCTCATGCACAAAGATCTGCGCCGTGCGCGCGCCGCGGCGGTCAACATCGTGCCGACCAGCACCGGGGCGGCCAAAGCGATCGGCTTGGTCATGCCCGAACTGAAAGGCAAACTGCACGGCATTTCCTTGCGCGTTCCGACAACCACCGTATCCGTCGTCGACCTGGTCGTCGATCTCAAGAGATCCGCGACGGTGGAATCGATCAACGACGCGCTTAAAAACGCCGCCGATGGCAAGATGAACGGCGTGCTGGTTTTTTGCGACGAGCCGTTGGTTTCCAGCGACTTCCGTGCTAATCCGGCATCGTCGATCGTCGATGGTCTTTCGACCGTCGTCCTCGACGGCAGTATGGCCAAAGTGCTCAGTTGGTACGACAATGAGTGGGGTTACAGTTGCCGCGTCGCCGATCTCGCGATGCTAATGGTCGAGAAAGGACTCTAGGAGGAATCAGCGATGAACGCCAAAGAAATCATGACGCGGGACATCATTACCGTCAGCCCAAGCATGAAGATAAAAGACTTGGCCATGACGCTAATCAAAAACCAGATCAGCGGCGCGCCGGTGGCGGGCAAAGACGGCAAAATCCTCGGCGTCGTCTCGGAGGCCGACATCATCAGCAAGAAAGGCAAAGACGTGCGCGCGATCATGAGCAAGAAAGTGATCAGCGTCAGCGAAGATGCCACCGTCGAGGAGGTCGCGCAACTGATGACGACCCATGCGATCAAGCGTCTACCGGTGATGAACGGCGCGGCGATCGTCGGCATCGTCAGCCGCGCCGATATCGTCAGCGCCATTGCCCAGGGCGAACATGTCGCGATCCACACGCCGATCTACGATCTTTGACGTTTCGTCGCACAAACGATTCAAGCCGAATTCCACAGTTGAAACTGCAGCAGCGAGCGCTGCGCGACGGCAAGGCGACAGCGAAGTGAGCGGTTTTACAATTTCGTCCAGCGCCAATCGCGAACCTCCGGCAAATCGTCGCCGTGCTTCGTAATGTACTCTTTGTGCTCGATCAGCTTGTCGCGAGTCGCCTGCTTGGCGTAAGCCGCGTGATAGCCGAGCTTGGGCACACGATCGATCACATCCGCCACCAGGTGAAACCGGTCCATGTCGTTGAGCACGACCATGTCGAAGGGCGTAGTCGTGGTTCCCTCTTCCTTGTAGCCGCGCACGTGCAAATTGTCATGATTGGTGCGCCGATAGGTCAGGCGGTGAATCAGCCAGGGATAGCCATGGTAGGCGAAGATAATCGGCTTGTCGGGCGTAAAGAGCGCATCGAAATCCTTCGAAGACAAGCCGTGCGGATGCTCTTCCGCCGGCTGCAGCGTCATCAGATCGACGACGTTGATAAAGCGAATTTTCAAGTCGGGCATGGTTCGGCGTAGCAGGTGCACCGCCGCGAGTGTTTCCAATGTCGGAATATCGCCGGCGCAGGCCATCACGACGTCGGGCTCGCCGTCCTTGTCGTTGCTCGCCCACTCCCAGATGCCGATGCCGGCCGTGCAATGTTTGATCGCCGCGTCCATGTCGAGATACTGCAGCGCCGGCTGTTTTCCGGCGACGATGATGTTGATGAAGTTGCGGCTGCGCAGACAGTGATCGGTCACCGAAAGCAAACTGTTAGCATCGGGCGGCAAATAGACGCGGATCGTGTCGGCTTTTTTGTTGCAGGCATGATCGATGAAGCCGGGATCCTGATGCGAAAAGCCGTTGTGGTCCTGACGCCAGACATGGGACGAGAGCAGATAATTGAGCGAGGCGATGGGCGCGCGCCAGGGAATTTCCTTGCTCGTGGTCTTGAGCCATTTGGCGTGCTGGTTGAACATCGAGTCGACGATGTGAATGAAGGCCTCGTAGGAAGAAAACAGGCCATGGCGTCCCGTGAGCAGATAACCCTCGAGCCACCCCTGACAGGTATGCTCGCTCAAAATTTCCATCACCCGTCCGCGCGGCGACAGTTGAATGTCGTCGGCGGTGGTGTCGGCGAGCCATGTCTTGTCGGTCACTTCGAACAGCGCATCGAGGCGGTTGGAGCTCGTTTCGTCGGGACCGAAGACGCGGAAATTGCGAGCGTCCAGGTTGAGCCGCATCACGTCGCGCAGCAGCTTGCCCATGACGCGGGTCGCTTCGGCGATCACCACGCCGGGTTCTTTGACCTCCACGGCATAGGTGCGGAAGTCGGGCATACGCAAATCTTTGAGCAGCAAACCGCCGTTGGCCACGGGATTGGCGCCCATGCGACGAGCACCTTTCGGCGCCAACGCCTGAAGCCGCGCCACCAGCGCGCCGTCGGCGTCGAAGAGCTCCTCGGGCCGGTAACTTTTCATCCAGGCTTCGAGAATCTTTAAATGCTCCGGCGACTCCATGTGCCCCATCGGCACTTGGTGCGAGCGCCAGGTGCCTTCAACCTGCTCGCCGTCGACTTGCTTCGGCCCGGTCCAGCCTTTCGGCGTGCGCAGGACGATCATCGGCCAGCGCGGCCGTTGAGTGACGCCGTTGCGGCGTGCGGCGTCCTGGATCGTTTTGATCTCGGCGCACGCCGTATCGAGCGTCGCTGCCATGGCCTCGTGCATCGCCATCGGCTCGTGGCCTTCGACGAAATAGGGATGGTAACCGTAACCGCGAAACAGGCTTTCCAGTTCTTCTTTACTGATACGAGCAAGCACCGTCGGGTTGGCGATCTTGTAGCCGTTTAAATGCAGGATCGGCAGCACCGCGCCGTCGCTCACCGGGTTGAGAAACTTATTCGAATGCCACGCGGTGGCCAGCGGACCGGTCTCCGCTTCGCCGTCGCCGATGACGCAGGCGACGACCAGGTCGGGGTTGTCGAACGCCGCGCCGTAGGCATGGGAGAGCGCGTAGCCGAGCTCGCCGCCCTCATGGATCGAGCCGGGCGTTTCCGGCGCCACGTGGCTCGGAATCCCACCGGGAAAAGAAAACTGCTTGAACAGATTTTTAATGCCTTCCTCGTCTTGCGAGATGTTGGGATAAACTTCGCTGTACGTTCCTTCGAGATAAACGTTGGCGACGATGCCCGGACCGCCGTGACCGGGACCGGCGATGTAGATCACGCTCAAATCGTTTTTGCCGATCACCCGATTCAAGTGGGCGTAGATAAAATTCAATCCCGGCGTCGTGCCCCAGTGGCCGAGCAGCCGCGGCTTGATATGCGCCGTTTTAAGCGGCTCCTTGAGCAGCGGGTTATCGAGCAAATAAATTTGCCCCACCGAGAGATAATTGGCGGCGCGCCAGTAAGCGTCGAGGCTGGTGATCTCGTTTTCCGATAGAACGTTGGCCATGGCATCCTCCTCGCCGACGGTTAACCCGCCGCGGATTCAAACAAACGCGCCGTCTCGCGCGCAATGATCGCTTCTTCGTCGCTCGGGATCACGTAAACCTGAATGCGCGCGTCCACAGCCGAGATGCGCGCTTCAGCGCCGACGGTGGAATTATTCTTGTCCTTGTCCAGCCGCAAGCCGCACCACTCCATGCCGGCGCAGATCTTTTCCCGGACCACTGGCGCGTTCTCGCCGATACCACCGCTGAAGATCACGGCTTGCGCGCCGCCGAGCGCGGCCAGGTACGCACCTAGATATTTGCGCGCCCGATAGCAGAACACCTCCACGGCGAGACGTGCGCGTGGATTGGAATCGTAAGCGGCGAGCAGTTCGCGCATGTCGTTGGAAAGCCCGGACAAGCCGAGCAGGCCGGAGCGATGATTGAGCCAGCTTTCGACCTCGGCGGCACTGACGTTTTCCTTGCGCGCCAAGTATGCGACCAGCGCCGCATCGAGATCACCGGAGCGCGTGCCCATCACCAGACCTTCGAGTGGGGTGAATCCCATCGAGGTGTCCGTCGATGCGCCGGCGCGGATCGCACACGCGGAACAACCATTGCCGAGATGCAGAGTCACGATATTCACGTCGCGCTCGGCCCGCCCGCTGAGTTCGGCATAACGCAGGAGTGAATATCGATGGGCCATGCCGTGAAAACCGTAACGGCGAATATGGTGCTTCTTGGCGAGTTCGTCGTCGATCGCGTAGGTCGCGGCTAGCGGCGGAATGGTCGCGTGAAATGCCGTATCGAAAACCGCCGCCATCGGCAGTGCCGGTCCGAAGATTTTTCGCGCCGCATAAATGCCGCTCAGCGCCGCCGGATTATGCAGCGGCGCGAGATCATTCAACGACTCGATCTTGGCCAGAGTTTGATCGTCGAGTGCCGCCGCCGCAGTAAAAAGATCGGCGCCGTGCACCACCCGGTGGCCGACCGCATCAACGCGTCTCGCGGCAGCACCGGACAGGTCCGAATCGAGACGATCGACAATCAAGCGCACGGCAGCCTCGTGATCGGGCGCAGCGACTTTCTCAGCGGTCGAACCGCTCCCGCCGGTGAACTTGATCTTCAACGTTGAATTCGGGCCGAGACGATCGACTAAACCGGTGGCGAGCTTGCGAGCGGTATGGGTAGCGGTCGAAGCGTCCTTGCTATCGACCAGCTGAAATTTAACTGACGAGCTACCGCAATTTAGCACCAGGATATTCATAGAAAGCTTAATTTCCGGGATCAAATTTACTGACAGCAATCACTATGCCATCAAGACGACAGCAATAAGATCAAAGAATTCGATGCTGCCGCTCATTCGATAGCGAGCCAGAAAGAGCAATTGCCTACACGATAGTCAGACAATCGCTTGTCTGTGCATCGACAGCGAACCAACGCGGTTTGAAGTCGTGAATTAGTCGATCGACGACGACGCTTCGAGAAATTCGCCCGCCAGCGCCACCTCCTGCACCGAGCCATGGGTTTCGCGCATACTGTAAGCCCGCGCACCACGCTTGGACGCGATCACTTTATGAATTTCCCCGCCGATAAAATGCACTCCGGCCCAGTCTTCGATAGCGACGCCGGCCGTTATCGCACCGGACGCCAACAGTTTGTGATACGACGGCCGGCGCTGCACTTCGCCGTCAAAATGCGGACAACAACTGCCGGGGAGAAATCCCAAACAATCGAGCACACGAAGACCGTCGGAAAAAGAATCGGTGAGGCCCTGTTCGAACCAACAGATCGCGCCCGCGCTTACACCGGTGAGCACGACGCCGGATTGCCACGCTTCACGGAGAATCTCGCTGACGCCCCAGTCGCTCCATACGGCGAGCAAACTCTTGGTGTTGCCGCCGCCGACGTAAATCACGTCCTGATTGAGCAGCAACGAGCGCAAGTCGGGCGTGCGTTTGAAAAACGTCAGCACCGATGGGCGGCAGCCAAGTTTCAAAAAAGCAGAGTAGAAGCTAGCGACGTAATGATCCGGTTCGCCGCTCGCGGTGGGCACGAAGCAGACCCGCGCATTTTCAGCGCCGCTTTGCCGGATGACGTACTTCTCCAGCGCAAGATTCTCCGCATCGCGGTAAAAACCGCCGCCGCCGATGGGAATAATCTGTTTCGCTTTGTCCGCCACTCACGCCTCCAAACGGCTCAGAATAATTCACAAGCCCAACGATCGCCGCCCCAGTTGTCGACGCCGCCAACGATCATGTCGCGGGCGTCGAGGGTAAATCGGCCGCGCGCTGATGTCAGCGGCGCGCCCGGATAAGTAAGAACTTTGATCTCTTGATAGGGCCCGACGATTTTCTCCGCCTCGGGCAATTCGATCCAGCGATCGCGGCTACCGCTGCTCACCGCAGCATCCGCTTCGGGCACATAGTACAACAACGGCGAATCGACGCCGTCTTTGCCGCCGTATTCGTAGGTCACCAGCGTGGTCTTGATGCCGCGTTGTTCCAGGCGGCGCAGCGTCAGCATCACTTCGACAAATGCGTTGCCCGAACCGGTCCAAGTGACCAAGGCCGCATCGGCGCCCAATTGCGCCGCCAGCTGCGCGGTATTATGCGCCACCACTTCTTTGCCGTGAAAATTATCGAAGGCGATCCGCTCAAGCAGCACACCGGCGAAACTGAGCCGGCCCGCCGCCTGCGCTCGTTGGAGCGCCAGAGCGAGCGGATGATTCTGCCAATCCCAAGTCGTCGGACTATAGGCGACACAGCGCGTCGTGTTGACCGTCACCGCACCGTCGAGCAACTCGTTGGCATCCATCGCCGTCGTTAGCGACTCGCGAATCGGCAGGCCGTAATAGCTGATTCCGGAATGGGCCTGCTGCGCGTCGGTCAAACAGCCTTGGATCAGCGCCACGCGGGGAGCATCGCGCGACGCCAAATTCGATTCGAATATTTCTACGTTCGCGGGCGTCAATCCGCGGGTCGCTTCGGCCAATCTGCGCGCGACTTCCAACTCGGCGCGTTGAATCGCGCCGTGGGCTTCGAGCTCGGCCAAACCTTTTTTGATCTCCATGATCAAGACGAGATGGCTGAGCGCACTGAAGCGCGACGCCGCCGCGCCGGCGCCCGCCATATCGAGAATCGCGCTGCGCTGCACGCCGGTGCCGGCGCGAATCGTTCCCTCATAAGCTGCCGTGGCCAGCACGCTCATGCCGGAGAGTCGATGCGTCAGGCCAATTCCCACCGGCGATACCGGACCAATCACGCCGGGAAATACTTGGCCATCGCCGTCAAACTTTGCGCGCGGCTCGACCACATCGCGAATGCCAGTCACGCGCACCGGTTCGCCAGGTGTGACAACTTCAAATCGAGCCGATTGAATGCGCGAATCGCGCAACACGAGCCCAGTCAAATCTTCGCGATCGACGTCCAGCAAACCGTCTTGATAGCCATAAGCATCGCCAAGACGAATTTGGCGTACCGGAAACTCAGCCATCTCAAGTCGCATAGCGCATCCTCAAGTTAAATATTGGTCTCGTGGCGTCTTTGCGCGAGAATCTAACTAAACGAACACGATCCACGAACACGATCACGACTCTCACCCATTCGCGCCGGTTTTGGGCGTGAACACGGTGGTCGTTTCGACTTTTGCTTCGAGAGCTTTAAGCGCCGTCGTTACAATCTCGCGGCGCAGTTGACTATCCAACTGCGCCGGCAAGCTGGGATCGCCACAAGGATGAGGAATTGCTACGCCTTTGACAATGCGGCTAGCACCAACCTGCTGCGCCACTGGATACATTGCGCTGATCACTGCCACCGGAAGACCTGCTCTGTCGAGTTCTTTGCTAATCACAGCGCCGCTGCGACTGCAGGTTCCTCAGGTCGCTACCAGCAGCACACCGTCGACGCCGTCTTTTTTCAAGTCGGCGGAAATTTCCCGGCCGACCTGGCGCATCACCGCGGGCGAGCCTTGATTGCCGGGAATGACATAGTAAGCGGGATAGAGTTTGCCGCGGCCAATCTTGCCGTCGGCTTCCAACGCGCGCAGCGCGTCGAGCGGCATGCCGTAGTGCGGATTTTGATTCATGAAGGCGATGTTGTAGCCGCCATGCACCGCCTCCCACTTGCCAGGCTCCAGGGTTTTCAATTCAGCGAAATTATACTTGCGCCAAAACGTATTGCGGTAGGTCTTGAAGCCGTCGGGATTGCCCCACGGCACCACGCCGCCGGTGCAAATGACGGCCAAATTCGCCTGAGCCGCGTCGGCGAGCGGCGCCGCTGGTGCGACCTTGTCCCAAACCTCCATCGGTATTTCGGTGGCAAACGGTTTGCCGGCAACTTTGGCGAGCAACATGTCGACCGCCCGATCCGCGCCGGTACGATCGACCCGCACCAACCGGCGAATACCGCGCGGTAGATATCCTGCCGCAGCAGCGGAGCCAATTTCCTCACCATTAGCCAAGCGGCATGCAAACGGCGCCAGTGCCGCCAGCGCACGCGCCATTCCCGACGCCGTTTCGCTGGTTGGCAGCAGAAATACTTTGTCATTGTGATAATCGCGATAGACGCTGACACCGGGATTTTCCGGCTCCATGCCGGTAACACAGCGCAAGCCAAGCTTTTCGTTGACTGCCTGACAAATCTCCACGCAAGCCAGACCGTAGCGTCCGGCGTTAAACGCCGGACCGGCGACCACGACATCGGGTTTTCGTTTTTCTATTTCAGCCGTAATCACCGCTAGCGCTTCGTCCTTATGTTCATGAAAATAATTGTCGCCGAAGTAAATCGTCGCGACGACTTCCCCACGCTCAGCCAACTGCGCTTGCAGCCCGCGCGCCGCTCCCGCCGCGCCGTCGGCAATGACAACTGGAATATCAGCCTTCTCTTCACCGCCGATGCCGGCGAAAAACTGGTTCAGGATATGCACGATGCGGATCATGATTTGCCCCTCCGTAAAGACGGTATCGGGATCTCCAGTCGTTAGTTGTCATCCCGAACGAATGTGAGGGATCTTAGATTTCTCGCTTCGCTCGAAATGACATCACCGAGTTCGAATTGCCTCATTGCATGTTCACTACGGGCTTTCCTTCTCCAGTTTCCGTGCAATGCGGTCGTCGATCAAGTCCTCGGCCTTAAGTCGAGCAAATTTCGCATCGGTCTTGGCCAGCAACTGCAGCGCGCTTTGCACGCCTTCCCTGGTTGGAATGATGCTCCGATCATAGAGCAAGCGGATGCGATCGTACAAATCTTCCCCGCTATCCGTTGGCGCCAAGCGCAACCACTTTTTGATACTTCGCACGACCGCCGGCTGGTTGCTTTTGTCTTGAATGAACCGGTTTGTTTTGATCAACGCTCTGAGAGTTTTCTCAACCACGTCGGGCGAGCTTTCGATAAAACTTTTGCGCGCCACCAAGCCGGTGCCTTGATATTTGATATTGAGCGTCGGCAGTTCCACCAAGATACGACCGCCCTTCTGGGCAACGACTCGACTATAGGTATAACCGAGCACAGCGCCGTCGATGAGACCAGTCATCACGGACTGGGCCAATACGGAATCGTCGCCAATCGCGCGAATCTGAATCTTGTCTCGCTCGGCGCTGAGACCCCAATGATCGAGCAATATCTGTGTGAACATCCAGATACCACCGCCAATACTTTGGACGCCGAGCGTTTTCCCCTTCAAGTCTTCCGGCGTGCGCACTCGCGGTGACACGGCGAAGTAGCCGTCGAGTCGATTGATAAACCCGGCGACAAAAACAATATCCAACCCACCGGCCATCGCGCCCAGCGAAGCGCCGGTTGCCGACACGCTGTAGAACTGCGCCTCGCCGGCCGCCAGTGCCGAAATGGCGATGGGCCCGCTGCGCACCTGCACCACGTCCACATCCAATCCTTGCTCTTCGAAAAAGCGTTGATCCTTGGCGACGAACAGTAGGCCGGCTCGCTCGCTGAAATCGGCGAAGACGAGAGTCACCTTCTTGGTGGGAGTCGCCGCGTCCAAAAACGAAACCACAGTTAGGTTGAGAAATAACGCGACGAACAGTTCTTGCAAACCGAACGTGCAACGACGCGAGCGCAACATAGGCGGCCTTCCCCTCGGTTTCATTTGGCGGCTAGCTTTCCAACCAAGACTCATCAACTGAATAACTCTACCCGATCGGCCATTGCAATCAGGAAAAACCGGTTTGGCGCGTAGATTTCATCCGTTCGTCCAATGGATCAAGCGAAGCAGTAGCGCAACAGACGCAGTCGCCAACATCCCGAAAGTCGGATAGGCAGTTAAGCCGAATCCCATCGCCCGTGCCGCCGCACCGGCGTCGTATCCGCGCGCGAAGAAAACCCGGCCCGTCATGAAGAGCAAAGCCGCAACGGGAATCGCGCGTAGCCAGCCGTACGGCATGACCACTGCCCAAATCAGATAGGCCGCGACCGCAAGCACGGCCTGCTCTAAAGTATTTTGCAAGATCGCCCGCAGCACGAGCACCCGATCAGTACCCGCCGTAAGACCGCTGCCATCAATATCGTCCGGCGAAGCGAATCTGTGGTTCGCCACGCGCATAATGGAAATCATCAGAGTAAGAATTGGCAACAGCGCCCACTGCATCGCCCATGCCAGCCGATCGCCAGCCTCGTCCGCGGGCAGCGCGCTCATGGGAATCAGCAGCGACACGCCACCCATGCCAACGACGGTGCTGACCGCGGCAGGAATTACGCCGCGCACGACGCCTTTTTGTTTTTGGCTTAGCTCCACAGAGGTTATTCTAAAAGAATCGTAGCTTGTGAAACGCGCGGAGCGCAAGCGCTCCGGGCCGCTATTGCCAGGTGATGACTTCCAGCGGTTTTTTCAGTAGAGTCCTCGGAGGACGAATCGGCCTGTTCGACTATTGGAGGCAAACCTTTGGAGACCGCGGCGCGCGAATTTCAGATCATGGTCAAGACCATCGGGGCGATTTGTAACCTCGATTGTCATTACTGCTACTACTTGGAGAAAGAAAACCTTTACCCCAAAGGCTCCAACTTTCGCCTCGACGACGCGACCTTAGAACGCTACATCGAACAGCATATTCAAGCGACTCCGGGAGAGATCGTCAGCTTTTCCTGGCACGGCGGCGAGCCGACGTTGCTCGGCGTCGAGTTTTTCCGTAAAGCGGTGGACTTGCAGAAAAAGTACCTGCCGGCAACGAAGAAAATCATCAACGGCATCCAGACCAATGGCACGACCATCGACGATGAGTGGTGCGAGTTCTTAGCCAAAGAGAATTTCTACATCGGCCTCAGTCTCGATGGCCCACGCGAGCTGCACGATCACTACCGCGTCACCAAAGGCCAGAAGCCGACCCACAAGCAGGTCGTCCAAGCCTTTCACCTGCTGCGCAAGGCCAAAGTGCACGTCGATCTGCTCTGCGTCGTGCACGACGTCAACGTCAAGCATCCGACGCAAGTTTACCGCTACTTCAAGGAAATCGGCGGCCAGTATCTGCAATTTCTGCCGCTGGTCGAGAAGACCGGCGATCCGAACAACCCGGTGCACAAGCGTTCGGTGCCGTCGGCGGCTTATGGACAATTCTTGAACACGATCTTCGATGAATGGATGCGCCACGACATCGGCAAGATATTTATCCAGCTTTTCGATGAGTCGGTGCGGCCCTTCTTGGGCATGGAACACGCGCTGTGTATTTACCGTGAGACCTGCGGCGACGTGCCGGTGGTCGAGCACAACGGCGATTTTTACTCCTGCGATCACTACGTCACACCGGAATATAAGATCGGCAACATCCACGAACGGCCGTTGGCGGAGATGGTCGAGGACGAGCGGCAAAGAGATTTCGGCCAGAAGAAATGGACCAGCCTGCCGAAATACTGCCGCGAGTGCGAAGTGCTGAGTATGTGCAACGGCGGCTGTCCGAAGGATCGCATCATCAAAACGCCCGATGGAGAGGAAGGCCTTAACTATCTTTGCGCCGGACTCAAGGGCTTCTTCACGCATAGCAAGCCGTACTTTCAAAAATTCGCCGAGCTGGTCGAAGCCGGCGAGCCGATCGAAAAGCTGATGGAGATCGTCCGCGCCGCCGATGCCAAATCATCGGTACGCCAGGCCGGCCGCAACGACCCCTGCCCCTGCGGCAGCGGCAAGAAATACAAACGCTGCTGCGGCGGCGCTACTCGGGCCGGGGCTTGACGAAATTCGTGTCCGTCGCTCGTGCTCGTGCTCGAGCGTAGTCGGTTTACGAATTTTCTTTTGCGCCCTTTGCGCTCATTGCGGTTAAATCTCCGACTCCGATTCCCTTGCTTTGTGATCCGTGTGCGCCTGTTGTGGTGAATTTCCGAATTCCCAAGGAGTAGCTCATGACTCTATACGACGACATGATGGAAGGCGTCATCGACGTTCACTGCCATATTGATTTTGAATTCTCCGCCCAGGAACGCAAACGCGAGCCGGAGTTTCTCTGGCTTCCCAAAGCCGAGGCGATGGGCATGCGCGGCGTGGTGTTGAAATCGCACTGGTGGCCGACGGTGAACGTCACGCCGTACATTTTGTCTTCAGTGCAAACCAACGTCGCGCTCTGGTCGAGCGTCGCGCTGAACATTACCGCTGGCGGACCGAATCCGTGCATCGTCGACGCTTGCGCCGCGCTCGGCGGCAAAATGATTTTCCTGCCGACCTGGAGCGCGCGCAATGACGTGGAGCGCAAAGGTTTTAGCAGCCGCATCAAGTCTTACTATGAAAACCACGCCAAGTTAGAGAACCCGAACTATTACTTTCTTGATGACAAAGGCAAGCTGATCAAAAGCGGCTACGAGATCCTCGAATGCTGCAAAGCCCACGATCTCACGCTCGGTATGGGTCATGTGTCGTGGCAAGAGTCCCTCGCCTTTATCGAAGCAGCG
>CAVYTU010000006.1:0-198587 GCA_963771465.1 uncultured delta proteobacterium | reverse complement strand
CGCGCGATATGGCCTACGCCCATCGCGTCGTTGTCAATCACGTGCAAAGCCACATCATCGCTATGCCCGTCGATGCGATGAAGCGCGCCGCCGAGATGGGTGCCTTTCTCGAAGCGTGCTGGAATGCGGTGGCGCCTGGCCGCATGGACTCACCGGAGCTAGTTGCCCAGTTCCGCCAAGTCGGTCTCCGGCAAATCATCGCCAGCACCGACTACTTCCGGCCGTATAGTCCGAATCCCGCCGAGTTATTTAGAATGTATTTAGGCATGCTGCACGAAGGCGGCCTGAGCAGCAGCGAAGTAAACCAAGTCGCCTCGCTCAATCCTGCCCGCTTGATGGGCATGCAGTAGCTGCCGCGTCGAAACAATTATCGCGCGGTGATACGGGTTTGCCAAAACTCTCCGTCATGACCCCTGGAATATTCGACAGGTTATTTTTTGATTTTCTGCCAACCATTGGTCAACGCGCTCACGACCAAAGGAAGGAGAAAGATGCCGATGAAATGTAACGCTTTTAGCTCGATGTCGAACCAATAAAACTTTACGGTCAACAAGAGTAGAACGACCGAGGATGATAATGTCACTCCGATCGCAATGAACCTTTGTTCTCGGTCGAAACACCAAAATAACCTAAAAGCGACGAAGCCAAGGAAGAGAGTCAAAAGCAGCGAGCCTAACAGCACCCGTGGTAGGTTAAACGGACCTTCGATGCTTAGCACGCCAACCGCAACGACTAACCAGATAACGACCTGAAACAGAAAATGCTTTAGGTTAAGTTCAGCCATATTGTATTAACCAGTTCCCCATTTCGCACGGTCAAAACTTCTCGTCCTCCGGCAGGATGTCCGTCACCAGATCGCGAATCAGCGGCCGCTTGGCTAGCGGCTCGACCGTCGTCACATCCGGCGACAATTTCGCGATGCAGGTGTACTCCACCTCGCCGTTGACCAGCGCCATACAGGTCTTACAAGCGTTCGCGTTGATGCAGCTGTAGCGGATCGCCAGCGTGCTGTCTAAATGAATGCGAATCCAGCGCAGCGCATCGAGCACGGACATGCCGTCTTCGTAGGGCACCGCGAAGCCGTCGTAATGCGCCGCTTCTCCTGGCGCGCCGCGACGGACACGCAAGGTCGCAGTCCTGGTTGGTAATTCAGTCATGTTGAAAATTATTCTTTTGCAGACGAACCGGATCGATCCAAGTTGTCGCGAGCGCACCGTCCTGCAATTCCAATACTTGGTTTTTGAGCAGAGCATTGTCCGGCGCGGAAAAATCTTCGCGCTGGTGCGCGCCGCGGCTTTCTGTCCGCGCCAATGCCGACTGCACGATCGCTTGCGCCGTCGTCAGCATCGCGCGGAGCTCGAACCAATCTTGCAGGTCGAGGTTGAAGTGCTTTTCACCACCGATGCGAAGCCGCGGCAACTGCTGCTGCATTTGCCCGATGCGCCAGAGCGCTGCGCTAAGTTTCTCGCCCGTACGAAATGGACCCGCCATTTCCCACATGAGATTTTGGAGCTCGGCTTGCAGCGAAATCGGCGTTGCCGTGTCGGTTGAATGTGGGACGCGCGCTTGGCTTATGCGATCGATCGCTTCACGCGCAATCGTGTCGTTCCACTTCGCGGTCATTTTTGTCGAATATTCAGCGGCGCGCGAACCCGCTCGTTCGCCGAACACCAATGCTTCGGTAATCGCGTTGCCGGATAATCGGTTGGCGCCGTTGGCACCACCGACCGCTTCGCCGGCGCCGTAAAGCCCTTCGATCCGCGTGTGCATGTTGGCATCGACGCGCACGCCGCCCATATGATAGTGCGCCATCGGTCCGACTTCGACGGGAGTTTTGGTCAGATCGATGCCGTTGGCGAGCAGGCGATCGATCACCGGACCAAAGGCGCCGCGCAGTTGCGCTTCGGCAATATGACGAAAGTCGAGATAGGCGCCGCCATGCGGCGTGCCGCGGCCGGCTTCGACTTCTTTTAGAATTGCGTAGGCGGCGACATCGCGGGTCGCGTTGTACTTGCCGAAGTCGGTGCTGCCGTAGCGGTCGATGAACTCGTCGAAATTGCCATTGAGCAACTTGCCGCCGAGCTTGTAGCGAAATGGATCCCACATGATCGGGTCCATACCGACCAGGCGCGGCGCCAGATGACCGATGGGAAAAAACTGGACAAATTCCATATCGATCAATTGCGCCCCGGCCCAGAGCGCCAGCGCGTAAGCTTCGCCGCCCATGTTCGCCGACGCGCTGTTGCGCGCGAACAGTTTGGTCAAACCGCCGGCGGCGAGAATCACTGCCTTGGATTGAATTGAAATAAGTTGTCCGTCGACGGGATTGAGCGCGAGCGCGCCGACGGCTTTGCCGTCGCCAACGAGAATCTCGACGACAGCGAGGTTGCTGATGCGGCGGATGGCAGAAATCTCGCCAATCTTGCGCCGGAGCGTGGCGGCCACCGCCGGACCGGTGTTGAGAAAATCGACGTAACAACAGCGCTTGACGCTGTGGCCGGGCGCCATCTCCTGTTTGATGTGGTTGTCCTCGCGCGCCCAGCGCGTGCCCCAGCTTTCCATTTCGCGAATGCGCGTTGGCCCGTCTTCACAGAGCAGCAGTGAGAGTTCTTCGTTACAAAGACCGCGCCCGGCATTCAAAGTGTCTTGGAGATGAAGTTGGATGGAATCCGGTTCCTGCTCGCCCAAGGCAACAGCCACCGTCATTTGCGCCATGATCGTCGCGCCACCGCGGCCGACCTGGCTCTTGTCGAGGAGCAGAACCGACGCGCCGCCCCGCGCCGCCGCAATCGCCGCATACATACCGGCGCCGCCGGCACCGACGATGAGAACCTCTGTAGAGAGATGATCCATGGGAAATTTCGTGTTCGTGGCTCGTGGTCGTGCTCGCTTTCGGAAATAGCGGCTCGCAATTCCAGTGATGCCACGAGCACGAACATGAACACGAGCACGAGACGATTAACTACCGACGCGCTGAAGCTCCACGAGCGCTAGCTTCGCCGCTTCCTGTTCGGACTGCTTTTTACTCCGGCCTTCGCCTTTGCCGAGCACCTTGCCGCCGACGCTGATTTCGGTAACGAAAAATTTTTCGTGATCCGGCCCGCTCTCGGCGACCACTCGATAGCTCGGCGGCGAGTGAAACAGCAGTTGGCTGATTTCCTGAAGCCGGGTCTTGTAATCCCGCTGGCCGAGCTGTTTGCCCGAGACATCGGTGAGAAAAAACCGTTCGACGACATTGCGCGCCGCTTCGTAGCCGCCGTCCTGGTAGATGCCGCCGAGCAACGCCTCGAAAGCGCCGGCAAGGATGGACGGCTTGTTGCGCCCGTCGCTGCGCTCTTCACCTTTGCCGAGACGGAGCAGTGCGCCAAGGTTGAGATCCGCCGCCTTTTCCGCCAGCACAATGGAATTCACCAGCGCGGCGCGCATGCGCGACAGATCGCCTTCGCTCTTGTCCGGATTCTCGCGCATCAATAAATCGCTCACCGCCAGATCGAGCACCGCGTCGCCGAGAAATTCCAGCACTTCGTTATGCCCGTCGGTCTTTTTCCGCTCGAAGGAGACGTGCGTCAAGCAGCGCAACAGCAGCGGGCGATCTTTGAAACGATAGCCCAGCGATTTTTGCAGTTGCTCCAGTTGCGTATCGGCGCTCATAGTGCGCTCAATCTCTAGTTAACGGCGGGCCGTGCGGTAATTCGATCCGCGTCCCGGCCGCAAGGGTCAACTTCGCCGGTCAACCAACCATTACGAATGTTCGTCAGGCTTACATTGATTTCTCGATTGGCGGACTCGGCGCAATCGACGACGGCGACCGAAAGATAATTGCGCGTAAAGCCGCGCCGGGTACCGCTCGCACGATGGATTTTTTCTTCGAGCAACACCGATGCTCGTTGGCCGAGAAAGCGCGAGTAGAATTCTAGCTTCTTCTGCCCGCCGAGCTCGCGCATGCGCCGGCTGCGCGACTTCTTGACCACGTGGGGCACTGGGTCCGGCAGCTCTGCCGCCGCCGTAGTACGGCGCGACGAATACGGAAAAACGTGAAAGTAGGTTAACGGCAGCGAAGCAAAATATTCCAGCGAATTTTCAAACTGCGCGTCGCTCTCGCCGGGAAAACCGACGATGATATCGCTTCCCAGCGCGGCGTTGGGCAGCCGCTCGCGCACACGAGAAAGTAAATCGCGATAGTACGCCGTATCGTAATTGCGCCGCATCGCCTTGAGAATCGAGTCGTCGCCCGCCTGAGCGCAAATATGCAAGTGAGGGCAAATTACGTCGGAGCCGGCGACTAGATCTAACAATCGGTCCGGCACCTCGCGCGGGTCAAGCGAGCTCAAGCGCAACCGCGCCATCAGTCCGCTGGCAGCGATCATTTCCACCAAGGCCGTCAGGTCGATTTTGGGACTGAGATCGTGGCCGTAACCGCCGAGATGGATACCGGTCAAAACAATTTCCTTATAACCGCCATCGGCAAGTTGTTTGACCTGCTCCATCACCGCGCCCGGCGCGACGCTGCGGCTCAAGCCGCGCGCCGTCGGAATGATGCAATAGGTGCAAGTGTAGTTGCAGCCTTCTTGGATTTTGACAAACGCCCGGGTATGACCCGGTAGCGCGCGCGTACCGAGCACCGCCACGCCGCGCTCGCGCTTCACGTCGCTCACCGCGATCTGGCTTGCGCCGGTCATCGGCGCGGCGACGAAACCTAAAAGATCGTCCAAGCGATTGAGGCCGACGACGACATCGACGCCGGCGACACCCGCCACCTCGTCGGGATTGACCTGCGCATAGCAACCGGTAACGACAACCTTCGCCGCTGGATTCAAACGCTTAGCGCGGCGCACCAGTTGGCGCGCCTCCCAATCGGCGCGGTCGGTCACCGTGCAAGTGTTGATCACGTAGCAATCGGCATGCTCGTCGAAGGGTACGAACGAATGATTCCCTTCCAAACGGTTCTGAATCACCGCCGAATCATATTGGTTGATCTTGCAACCGAACGTGGTAATCGCGATTCTCATGTCTTCACTTCGTAAAATTCCCAATTACAAATTACAGATTCCAGATTTTTCGGAATCCGAAATTTGCAATTTGTAATCTAGAATTTGTAATCGCGTGCGCTGCGCTAGCGCAGCGCGCGCTCAATCCATCCCCCGCCTAACACTTGATCGCCGCGGTAAAACACCGCCGCTTGGCCCGGCGTCACCGCCGGAAACGCCTCGGCGAAACGGACTTCGCAGGTTCCATTGGATTCCGGTCGAATCCTGCACCGGACCGCGGGCGCACGGTAACGAATCTGCACTTCAGCGCTAATTTCTGCATCCGGCTCTTCGAGCCAATTGACCGAACGCGCGATCAGCCCGCCGGAGCTCAATTCACTTTTCTTACCGACAACGACGCGCTTGGCCTGCTCGTCGATGTCGACGACGTAAAGCGGTTCCGTGGCTGAAATACCCAAGCCACGTCGCTGGCCGACGGTAACCGTGTGCACGCCGCCATGCTGGCCAAGCACTTTACCGCCGCGGTCAACGACCTCGCCGCCTTGAAGCTCGCTCTCTTCGGCGTAGCTCGCCACCAGAGCTTTGTAATCACCGAAGCAAATATCCTGACTCTCTAGACGTTCCGCCGCCGGCAATCCGAGGGCGCGGGCTTTCTCGCGCACATCGGTTTTCTGCATGCTCGCCGAGCGGAAACATAGTGTGCGCCAGTTGTTCCTGCGATAAGGCGAACAAAAAATAGGACTGATCTTTGCTTCGATCCGCCCCGCGCAGCAGCGCCACACGCTCGGCGTTCTGGCCGTGAATGATGTTGGCGTAATGACCGGTGGCGACGTACTCCGCGTCATGCTCCTTGGCCCAGCGCAGCAACGTGCCGAGTTTGAAATCACGATTGCACGCGATGCAGGGATTGGGCGTGCGGCCGCGCAGATAATCTTGCGCGAACGGTTTGACCACGGTCTCGGCAAATTGCCCGCGCAAATCGAGCAACGTGTGGGGAATGCCGAGATGCGCGGCGACTTCCTCCGCGCCGCGATGATCCGAGCAGACCCGCGGCCCGCGCTCGCCTTCCCACATGCGCAGCGACACGCCGTGCACGTCATAGCCCTGCTCCACCAGCAGTGCCGCGCTCACCGAGCTATCGACGCCGCCGCTCATGGCGACGACAATTTTGGTTCTCTTCGAAGTCATGTGTAATCGCTGATTGATGGCGAGCGAATCCGGCTCGCAGCTGTTGCCTCAAGCCTCACGCCTTTTTCAGCTTCCCGCATTCCGCAACAGCTCTTTGATCTTATTGAGCGCTTCACTTTCTTCGGCGGTTTTTTCTTCTAACCCGCCCTGGCGCGCGCTCAGTTCGTCGACTTTCTTTTCCAACTTTTCCATATAGTCGCCCAAAGCGCTAAACGCCTTGGTGACCGGATCGGGTAGATCGGCGGCGTTGAGATCGATAATCGCCTTGCCCGTCTCGGTATGCTGCGCTTCGCTCTTGACGATCCTGCCGGGAATACCGACCACGGTCGAATGTGCCGGCACCGAGGTCACGAGCACCGAACCGGCGCCGATGCGGCTATGGCGGCCCACCGTCACCGGCCCGAGCACCGCCGCACCGCTAAAAATGGTGACCGAATCTTCGATCGTCGGATGGCGCTTGATCCGCTGCGTCGAGGTGCCGCCGAGAGTGACACCTTGGTAGAGCGTTACGTCGTCGCCGATCTCGGCGGTTTCACCGATCACCACGCCCATGCCATGATCGATAAAAAAGCGCCGGCCGATCGTCGCACCGGGATGGATTTCGATGCCGGTAATAAATCGTCCAACGTGACTCACAAAACGCGCCAGCGTGGTCAGCTTCCGACCCCACAGCCAATGCGCCCAGCGGTGCAGCACGATGGCGTGAAATCCGGGATAAGCGAGCGCAATCTCCCACACCGAGCGCAACGCCGGATCGCGCTGAGCGATAACTTTGAAATCTTCTTTAATCGATTGCCACATGGCGGCCAGGCATTAGGCAAGAGGCATTAGGCGATAGTATCGGAGTACGAATTCCGGATATGCCTGTTGCCTAATGCCTACTGCCTTCCCCTTAATTCGCCCGATGTCTCGCGTCCTTATAAAGCTTGTAATCGATGCTGTCGACCAACGCTTGCCAGCTCGCCTCGATCACGTTGTGCGATACGCCGACCGTGCCCCAGCGTTCCTTGCCGTCGCCCGATTCGATCAATACGCGCACCACCGCGCCGGTGCCTTCGCCGGAGGACAACACGCGGACCTTGTAGTCGAGCAACTCCACTTGCTTGAGCGCGGGATAGAATTTCGTCAGCGCGCGCCTGAGCGCCTGATCGAGCGCATTCACCGGGCCGTTGCCCATTGCCGCGGCGTGCTCCAACACGCCGTCCACTTGCACTTGAATCGTCGCTTCCGAGATCGGCGCTTCGCCTTCCTTGCGCTTTTCGTCGATGACGCGAAAGCCGATCAGCTGAAAGTTTTTCTTCTTCTTGCCCAGCGCTTCTTGAATCAACAGCTCAAACGACGCTTCCGCCGCTTGGAACTCGAAGCCCTGGCTTTCAAGTTCCTTAGTCCGGCGCAAGATATCTTTCACCGCGTCGCCCTTGTCTTTCAGATCGATATCGTACTCCTTGCCTTTGTAGACCACGTTACTGCGCCCGGAGAGGTCGGACACCAACACGCGCTGGCGGTTGCCAACCAAGTCGGGATCGATATGCTCATAGGTCTCGCGGTTCTTAAGCACGCCGGAAACATGCAAGCCGCCTTTATGGGCAAAGGCACTGTCACCGACGTAGGCCTGGCGTTTGTTCGGATGGATATTGGCCAACTCGTAGAATAGCTGCGACACCTCGCGCAATTTTTTGAGTTGCGCCGCCGTCACGCACTTCTTGCCCATCTTGAGCTGCAAGTTGCCGATGATGGAGATCAAATTCATGTTGCCGCAGCGCTCGCCAAAACCGTTGATGGTGCCCTGGACTTGAGTCACGCCCATCTCGACGCCGGCCATGGTGTTGGCTACCGCCAGTTCGCCGTCGTTGTGGCAATGAATGCCGAGGGGCGTCTTGATCGCGCGATTGACGTGGTTGAGCGCGTCGCGAATATCGCCGGGCAGCCGCCCGCCATTGGTTTCGCAGAGCACGATCCAATCGGCGCCACCTTCTTGGGCCGCTTTGAGACAATCGATGGCGTGCTCCGGATTGGCGCGAAAGCCGTCGAAAAAATGCTCCGCGTCGAATATCACTTCATCGACGCGCTTTTTCATGTACGCGATGGAATCGGCAATCAGTTCCAAATTGGCCTTTTGGCTGATGCGCAGATCGTCGCGCACGTGGAGATCCCAAGTCTTGCCCACCAACGTGACCACCGGTGTGTCAGCCTGGAGCAATACTTTCAAATTAATGTCTTGCGACGGTTTGGCGCCGAATTTTCGGGTCGTGCCAAAGGACGCCACCTTGGCGTGCTTGAGTTTCAACTTCTTTACTTGAGTGAAGAAGTCGGCATCGCGCGAGTTGGAGCCGGGATAGCCGCCTTCGATGTAATCGATGCCGAGTTCTTCAAGCTTCGCAGCGATACGAAGTTTATCTTCAAGCGTGAATGAAACGTCCTCGGCCTGACAGCCGTCTCTCAATGTCGTATCGTAAAGTAAAACATCTTTCATGGAATCCTCTAGTGGGTGATAAAGGCTTCGTGCAGCGCGCGCACGGCTTGATCCGCTTGCCCGGCGGCGATCACCACGGAAATCTTGATTTCCGATGTCGAAATCATCTGGATGTTGATCTGCTCGCGCGCCAGCACTTGAAACATCGTCGCCGCCACGCCCGCATGGGTGCGCATGCCGACACCGACGACGGAAATTTTGGCGATATCGGGATCAACCTTAATGCCTTTGGCATGCACCGCCGGTAACGCCTTCTCGACGATCGCCAGCGCTCGTTGATGGTCGGCCTTGGGAACCGTGAAGGTCAGGTCGGTCGTGCCATCTTCGCTGGCGTTTTGAATGATCATGTCGACGACGATGTGGGCGTCCGCGATGGGGCCAAACAGCTGGGCTGCTAACCCCGGCTTGTCGGGCACGCGCAACAGCGTAATTTTTGCCTCGTTCTTGTCGCAGGCCACGCCGGAAACCAACACATCGCTCATACTCTCATCCTCCTCGACTAACCAAGTCCCTTCAAGTTCGGTAAATGTCGAACGTACGTGCACCCGAACGGCGAACTTTTTGGCGAACTCGACGGAGCGAATCTCCAAAACCTTGGCGCCGGTGCTCGCCAGCTCGATCATCTCGTCGTAGGAAACCTTGCCGAGCTTTTTCGCCTTCGGACAAATCCGCGGGTCCGTGCTAAAAACCCCTTCGACATCGGTGTAAATCTCGCACGCCTCGGCGTTAAGAAACGCCGCCAGCGCCACCGCGCTGGTATCCGAGCCGCCGCGGCCGAGAGTCGTGATGTTGTCGTCTACATCGACGCCTTGAAATCCCGCGATGACCACCACCTCGCCGGTTTTGAGCGCTTCGACGATCTTCGTCGAATCGATGCTCAAGATCCGCGCTTTGCCATAAGCGTTGTCGGTCTCAATGCGCACTTGGTGGCCAAGATACGAACGTGCCGGCTGGCCGATCTCTTTGAGCGCCAGGCTCAACAACGCCACCGTCACCTGCTCGCCGGTGGCGATCAAGACATCCTTCTCGCGCTCGTCCGGTAGCTGGGAAATCTGCTGCGCTAACGCGATCAATCGATTGGTCTCGCCGGCCATCGCCGAAACTACGACGATGACGTCTTTCCCCGCTCGTTTCGCCGCCGCGACCTTTGCGGCTACAAGCTTGATCCGCTCGATCGAGGCGACGGACGTGCCGCCGTATTTCTGCACTAACAAACCCACGCAAATGACCCCGCAACCAATTTTGGATTTCGGATTGCCGATTTTGGATTGTCGGAATCGGAATTCAGATTGGTCCCTCGGCTCCCCCAATCCAAAATCTAAAATCCAAAATTACTTAGCTGTCTCCAAGTGTAAATCTTTCAATAAACTCTCGTACCGCTTCCCATGCGCGCTAAACTTCAGCTCCCGCTTGGCGCCGCCGAGATGCGCCATAGTGATTTCTAAAAACTCGTCGACTTCGTCGGCGGGAAGATACTCAAACCACTCGATCAAGCTAACGCCGTCACCGTACAGATACTCGCGCAGATTGAGCCCGTCCTGCTGGGCGCGCTCGCCAACCCGATAGAGGTCGATGTGATAGACGGGCAGACGGCCGTTGTATTCGTTGATCAGAGTAAAGGTCGGGCTGCGCACCCAGGCGTCTTTGCCAACCCCGATGCCTTCGGCGAAGCCCCGCACGAAACAGGTCTTGCCGGCCCCCAGCTCACCGACAAGGCCAATAATTTCACCGCCTTGAATTAGCTTCCCTAATTTTTTGCCCCAACTCATGGTTTGGCGCGCTGACTTAGAAACAACCGTACACAAACCCATGGTTAAACGGGCCTCTGCAGTACAACTAGTATATTTTTCGGAAGAATTCGAGCCTAGGAAATTCGCGCGGCGAGGGCGGTCAATGCCGCTGGCAGGTGATCGATGATATCCGACGCAATCAGTCCGATTTCACTTTGGGCGGCCGCGACGCGATCGCCCGCGAAGCCATGCCAATAGACGCCGAGCTTCATGGCATCCTCAGCAGATAAGCCTTGCCCCAACAGCGCCGTGAGCATTCCGGCCAGGACATCGCCCATGCCGCCGCTGGCCATGCCGGGATTGCCGGTCTGATTAATAAAAACTTTGCCGTCCGCGCTGGCGATCACGGTTCGAGCGCCCTTGAGAACTAAATGACATCGGTGCTCGATGGCGAACGAGCGGGCGATGCCAACGCGGTCGGCATTGACCGCAGCGGTATCTTTGCCGATCAGCCGCGCCATCTCACCGGGATGCGGCGTCAAGATCGGCGCCGTCCTGGCGCGGCGCAGACGGTTAAGCTCAAGCGCCAAATTATTGAGCCCGTCGGCGTCGATCACCCAAGGCATGTCTAAGTTTCGCAACAGCCAACGCAGGGCATTTTGCGTCGCATCGTTTACGCCGATACCGGGACCGAAGAGAAAGGCGTTCTTACGTTCAAGCAACCTGTGCCATTCGTCATCGCTTAGCGCTGCCATTTCTTCGCGTGAATTCTCACCCAACGGCTCGGTCATCACTTCGATTAAAGAAGTCGCGAAGATAGCATTGAGCGAGCGCGGCGCCGCCAGCGTCACCAATCCCGCGCCGCTGCGCATCGCGGCGCGGCAGGCGAGAATCGCCGCGCCGGTCTTGCCGCGCGAGCCGGCGCAGACGAGCAGATGGCCATACGTTCCCTTATGAGTGTCGGCCTGCCGGCGCGGCACCAGCCGGCTGATCTCTTCGCGCGCCAAGAGTTCCGTGCGCGGCGCGATTTCAGCGACCGCGCGCGGATCGATACCGATGTCGGCGACAACGAGAGCACCGACGAAATTCAAGCCTGGATAGATCACCTGACCCAACTTCGCATAGCCGAGCGCCACGGTCATCGCCGCTTGGATCGCCACGCCGAGCGGCGTCCCTTTGTCGGTATGGAGACCGGAAGGCATATCGACGGCGATGATCGGCAAACCCGCCGCGTTCATCCGCGCGATCCCATCGGCGAACAAACCGCGCACGTCGTTTCTCATGCCGGTGCCCAAAATGGCGTCGACGATAAGACCATTCTTGGTCAATCGTTGGCTGAAGAAAGGCAAATTGCCAGCGGCGATCTCGGTGACTTTACCTTTGAGTTTTAAAAAGGCGCGTAGATTGTGCGCCGCATCGGGCGATAGTTCGTCCTGCCGCGCTAACAGGGCAACCTCACAAGGAATACGTTTTTTCTTGAGCAGCCGCGCCACGACAAAACCGTCGCCGCCGTTATTACCTTTGCCGGCGACGATCACCACGCCCTTCTTGGCGTTGCGGCCGAAGTGTTTGAGAATTGCCGCGGCGATGCTTTCCCCGGCGCGCTCCATCAAGGTCAAGCTCGGCACGCCGGAGCGCTGAATCGTCAAGCGATCCAGTTCGCGCATCTGTTCAGCAGTGACAATTAGCATGACGGATCGAAATCTTATTCGTGTTCGTTATTCGTGTGCGTGAGATACTCCAACAGATATTCAGATTCCGAAACCGACACGATCACGAGCCACGAGCACGATCGAGCAATTCTTTCATCTCGCGCACCGCTCGCTCCATGCCGACAAAGAGCGCCCGGGCGATGATGCTGTGACCGATGTTGAGCTCGACCATCTCGGGAATCTTCGCGATCGGTCTGACGTTATCGTAATTGAGCCCATGGCCGCCATGCACTTCCAAGCCGAAGCTTTGCGCCAGTTTCGCCGCGGCGGCGATTACGCGCCGCTCCTTCTCGCGTTTCGCGCCCGTCGCGTTGCAGTAACTTCCGGTATGAATCTCAATGGCGTGGGCGCCGACTTCTTTGGCACAATCGATTTGCGCCTTCACCGGATCGATAAACAACGCGACGTGAATGCCGCGATCGTCCAGCCTGGCGACGGCGTCTTTGACTCTCTGCTTGTGCGCGACGATATCCAGACCGCCTTCGGTGGTGAGCTCCTGGCGTTTCTCCGGCACGAAGCAAGCGTCGTCCGGACGAAGCTTTGCGGCGAACTTGACCATCGCCGGCGTCAGCGCCATTTCGAGATTGATCTTGCTCCGCGCCCGCTGGCGCAAAAGTTTTACATCGCGCTCCTGAATATGGCGCCGATCTTCGCGCAGGTGCACCGTAATGCCGTCCGCGCCGGCCTTTTCCGCAAGCAATGCGGCCGCAACCGGATCGGGCACGTCGATGCCGCGCGCCTGGCGCAAGGTCGCTACGTGATCGACGTTGATGCCAAGGCGAATCATGGTGTGCCGGTCTTCAGACGTTTGTTTCGACAAGGTGTAAGGTTCAAACTGATTTATTCACCACGAAAAGCACGAAGGACACGAAGGATTCAGATAATCAATATTCCGAACTTCGTGCTCTTCGTGTCCTTCGTGGTGAAAACGTTTCTACAACGCGGAGTTAGATCGTTTACTTGCCCACCTCGGCGCGGATCTCGTTGGCGATGGCGTCGGCCATGGCGCGAATCTTTTTTTGGTCCTCGCCTTCCAACATCACCCGCGCCAACAGCTCGGTGCCGGAATAGCGCACCAACACTCGGCCGCGGCCGGCCAAGCTTTTTTCGATCTCGTCGATCTTCTTTATCACCTTCGGCATCTGCGACAATTCTTTTCGCTCTTTGACGTCGATATTGATCAGCACTTGCGGCAGCCGCCGCATCACGCCGTGCAGCTCGCTCAAGCGTTGGCGCTTCTCGACCATCAGCGCAAGCATCTGCAAGCAAGTGATCGCGCCGTCACCGGTACTATTGTGATCCAAGAAAAGAATATGGCCCGACTGCTCCCCGCCAAGATTGAAGTTGCCTTCGATCATCTTCTCGACCACATAACGGTCGCCGACCTGCGCGCGCACGACTTCAAGACCGGCTTTCTGCATGGCGAGATCGAGGCCCAAATTACTCATCACCGTGGCGACCACACCGCCGCCTTTGAGAATGCCTTTCTCCTGCATGTCGAGGGCGCAGATCGCCAAGACATGATCGCCGTCGATAATCTCGCCGGTCTCGTCGATGAACACCGCGCGGTCGGCATCGCCGTCGAGGGACACGGCGAAATCGGCATTCTCGTGCAGCAGCACTTCACGCGCCGATTCGGGATGGAGCGCGCCGCAACGCCGGTTGATGTTCTCGCCGTCGGGCTGGACGCCGACCGGCAATATCTCCGCGCCCAGTTCGGCTAACACTTCGGGCACGACTTTGTAGGCCGCGCCGTTGCCGCAGTCGACGACGATTTTTAAACCCTCCAAGGTTAGATGACGCGGGAAACTATTCTTGAGAAATACATTGTACCGGCCCACGGCGTCGGGAATACGAAAGGCTTTGCCGATGGCGCTGGCGGTGGGCCGCGCATCTTCCAACTCGCCGCCGAAGATCAACTCTTCCATGCGCGCTTCGACTTCGTCGGGCAGCTTAAATCCATCCCAGGAAAAAAACTTGATGCCATTGTCCTGATAGGGATTATGCGACGCCGAAATCACCACGCCGGCGTCGGCGCGCATGCTGCGCGTCAAAAACGCCACTCCCGGCGTCGGCAACGGCCCGACCAACAGCACGTCTGCGCCCATGGAAACGATGCCGGAAGCCAACGCCGTCTCCAGCATATAACCGGAGAGCCGGGTATCTTTGCCGATGAGAATCTTGAAGCGATGTTTATCGGTCTCGCCGTTCTTGACCGCGAAGGACGGCGGCGGCATACGGCCGGATTGTTCCGATGGTTTCGATTCGTGCAAGACTTTAGCGATCGCGCGGCCGAGCTTCAGCGCCATCTCCGAAGTCATCGGTTCTTGGTTCGCCACACCGCGCACGCCATCGGTGCCAAAAAGCCGGCGTTTATGTGATTGCGTTTTTACTCGAGGCTGTTGCATCGACGGTGACTCCTCTCCAAATGATGGTTAATTTCCAGGCTTGGTGATCCGCACCCGGACTCGCGCCGGTTTTTGCTCCAGTATCCGAACACCCGCCGGCAATTCAAACGATATCGGCAAAGTATGCTCGCCGGCAGGCAGGCCATTGAGCTCTAAGTAAACCTCTCCGCCGGTTAATTCTAGCTTATCGATGATGGATTTGGCGCCGGCAACACGGAGCGCGATCGCCGCCGGCAACACAGTGTAGACGCCCTTGAAATCTTTCGCCCGCAGGCTGACGCCGTTGAAATCCCGACTCGCTTCTTCTTCCTCGATCGTCACTGAAACTTCTACCTGCTCAGGCATGATCGATAACAGCTTGCCGTCAGCCGACAAACGCACCTTGTGCTTGTCGACGCCGCGCTTTTCATCGAAGTCCACCGGCAAGGTTTCCACCGCCGTCAACCGGCGCACTTCTTCCGCCGGTCCCGATACCGAAACATTTTCCGGCCGCGCGATGGTGCGCGCGATTTGGTAGCCAGCGGCGGGTTTACCGGCTAGTTTTACACTCACCGGCAGCGAGCGATGCACCACGGGTTCCAGCCGTAGATGCACCACCGGCGGCGTGACGCGCGCCACCGTGACGCCGCGCGGAATATTAAACGAGCTCGTTCCCAAGGGATAGCTGACGGCGCCCGATTTCGCGCCGTTCAAATCGAGCAGCAGCTTCAAGTCGTCGGAATCGATGGTCGACACCAACGTGCGCGGCCCCATCAGACGCAACACGACGTAGTCGATGCGATTATCCATAACCACCAAATCGGCGGGAATATTGCGAAACTCCACCGGCACTTCGATGGCGCGCTCGGTGTCGCGGTGGCCGGCGACCCACAATCCGACGGCGATCACCAGGGCGAGCACTTTGAGGCCGAAGTTGCTGCCAGCCAGTGCGACTATTTTTTCCCAAAGCTGTTTCATTACTTGACCAGATCTTGCAGCACCGAGCGGAGCCTGGCGCCATCGACGTTTTCAGTCACGTTGCCGCCGACCACCAAAGTCACCGTGCCTTCCTGCTCCGAGACCACCACCGCCACCGCATCGGTTTCTTCGGTAACGCCAAGGGCGGCGCGGTGGCGCGTACCCCAGGTTTTCTTAAGATTGGGGTTGGTACTCAACGGCAACAGACAGCGTACTGCGGTCACTCTGCGGTTCTGAATCACCAAGGCGCCATCGTGGATCGGCGAGTGCGGCATAAAAACGCTTTCCAACAACTCGTGACTCACCCGCGCGTCGAGCCGCGTGCCGATCTCCATGTATTCATTGAGCCCCACTTCCCGTTCGAAAACGATCAGGCCGCCGACATGCTTGGCTGCCAGCGCCAGCGCGCCTTGAACCGCTTCGTCGATGATATCCTCGCGCCGCTGCACCATGCGTTCGGCCGCGGTGAACAAAGGCGCGGTGCCCACTTGAGTGAGGGCGCGGCGAATATCGCTCTGGAAGATGACGATAATGACGAGAATAATCGACGCGAGAAAGTTGTCGAGGATCCAGTTGAGCGTAAATAACCCGAGCGCGCGCGACGAGACGTAAGCGACCAGGATCACAGCCAAGCCGATGATCATCTGCATCGCCCGGCTGCCGCGCACGATGTGCAACGCGCGATAAACTAGAAAGGCAATAATGCCGATGTCGAGCAGGTCTTGCCAGCGAATTTGTCCAATGAGATCCAACATCGGTGCTGCCTGTTCACTGGGTTACGCCAAAGCGGATCGCGTCGGCCATGCGCGCGGCCTTGGCGCTCTCGGCCACGTCATGCACACGAAGAATATTCGCGCCGGCGAGCACCGCGGCAACCGCAGCGGCGAGACTGCCCTCCAAGCGTTGGTCGGCTTCCAGCTTCAAAATCTTGCCGATGAAAGCCTTGCGCGAAACACCGACCAAAAGCGGCTGGCCGAGTACCGCCAAGGCAGGCAGACCGCGTAGCAGTTGCAGATTGTGCTCGAGATTTTTGCCGAAGCCGATGCCCGGATCGATGACGATCGCCTGCGGCGCTACGCCGGCGTCCAGCGCTTCATAAAGTTGCGCGGCGAGAAAGTCTCTCACTTCGCGCACCACGTCCTGATAGCGCGGCTCGGCCTGCATGGTGCGCGGCGTGCCTTGCATATGCATGAGAACAACCGGCACTTTTTCTTCAGCGATCACCGAAGTCATCGCCGAATCGAAACGCAAGGCGCTGATGTCATTGACGATGTCCGCGCCGGCATAGAGCGCTGCGCGGGCGACTTGGGCTTTGTAAGTGTCGATGGAGATCGGCACCGCGCTTTGTTTACGCAAGCTTTCAATCACCGGAATCACCCGGGCCAGCTCGTCGTCTGCGGATACCGGCTCGGCGCCGGGACGGGACGATTCACCGCCGATGTCGACGATGTCGGCGCCGCTTGCCGCCATCGCCAATCCATGCGCCACCGCTTGCCCCGCGTCGAAACGCCGGCCGCCGTCATAGAACGAATCCGGCGTGACGTTGACGATCCCCATGATCAACGTGCGTCGAGTAAAGTCCAGTTCGCCGTGACGGGTTTGAAGACTGCGTTGGGCCGCTAAAGCCGGCACTAGCGGCGCCAACGGATTGCTCAATCGACTTACATCGGTTGGATATTGATTGGACATGACCCGCAGTGACGGAGGAATCTTTTCGAAACCCTTTAGTCAATGCCATCCGGCATCGAAAGACAGTTCACCACAAACTCGCCAGGCAAAGCAGCCAAGACGGCAATTTCGCTACTGATGGGAAAGGTGGAGGCTATAAAAGGGAGCATTCGCCCCCTCGGCAAGTAAAAGTTTACGCAACAGCCGCGGCGGCCGACGGAGCAAGCGGATCTCCACCGTTCCCGCCAAACTCTCTGACGATCGCGTCAATCTCAGATCCGTCTAACACTTCTTTTTCGAGCAAAGACTCGGCGACTTTATGGAGCAATCGGAGATTCGTCTTCAGGAGATCCTTGGCTTTGTGATAGCTCTCCTGAATAATCCGTCGCACCTCTCCGTCGATCTCGATGGCGGTGCTCTCGGAGTAATCCACCTTCTGAGTAAAATCCCGGCCCAAGAAAATTTCTTCTTCTTTTTTGCCGAAAGTCATCGGACCGAGCTTTTCACTCATGCCCCATTCGCAGACCATGCGATGCGCCAGGTCGGTGGCCTTCTCGATATCGTTACCGGCGCCGGTCGTCGTATGTTCGAGCACCAGCTCTTCGGCGACCCGGCCGCCGAAAAGAATGACCAAGTTATTGAGCAGATAATCTTTGCCGTAGGTATGTTTCTCATCCATCGGCAACTGCTGGGTCAAGCCCAAAGCCATGCCGCGCGGAATGATCGTGACCTTATGAATCGGATCGGCACCCGGCAAAAGCTTGGCGACTAAAGCGTGTCCGGCTTCATGAAACGCGGTGTTGCGCTTCTCTTCGTCGCTGATAATCATGCTACGCCGCTCGGCGCCCATCATGACCTTATCTTTGGCGAGCTCGAAGTCGTCCATGTCGACTTTGTCTTTATCGTTGCGCGCCGCCAGCAGCGCCGCCTCGTTGACGAGGTTTTCCAGATCCGCGCCGGCGAAGCCAGGCGTCGCTCGCGCCAACACCCCAACCTCGACATCGGCACCCATGGGCACTTTTTTCGTGTGAACCTGAAGAATGCCTTCGCGGCCTTTGACATCCGGCCGCGGCACAACCACGCGCCGGTCGAAGCGACCGGGCCTGAGCAGCGCCGGATCCAAAACATCGGGACGGTTGGTAGCGGCAATGAGAATGACCCCTTCATTGGCCTCGAAGCCGTCCATTTCCACCAGCAGCTGGTTCAAAGTCTGTTCGCGTTCGTCGTGACCACCGCCCAGCCCAGCGCCGCGGTGGCGCCCGACGGCGTCGATCTCATCGATGAAAATGATGCAGGGCGCGTTTTTCTTGCCTTGGACAAAGAGATCGCGCACACGGGAAGCGCCGACACCGACAAACATTTCGACAAAATCCGAACCGCTGATGCTAAAAAACGGCACGCCCGCTTCGCCCGCGACGGCGCGCGCAAGCAGAGTCTTGCCTGTGCCGGGAGGGCCGACGAGTAAGCAGCCCTTGGGAATCCGACCGCCCAGTTTGGTAAATTTCTTCGGGTCTTTGAGAAAGGCGATGATCTCCTGCAGATCGTCTTTCGCTTCATCGACACCGGCGACGTCGCTAAAGGTCACCTTGTGCTGATTTTCCGTGAGCAACTTGGCGCGGCTTTTGCCGAACGACATCGCCTTGCCGCCGCCGACTTGCATCTGCCGCATGAAGAAGATCCACACGCCAATCAACAGCAACATCGGGAACCAGTTGAGTAACAGCACCATGTACCATGGCGAGTCTTCTTCCGGTTTGGCGGCAATTTTTACTTTTTTATCGCGCAACGATTTAACCAGTTCCGGATCGTTGGGTGCGAAGGTGCGAAAACGCTCGCCGTTCTTGTACTCGCCGCTAATATTATGGCCTTGGATAAGAACTTTCTGGACATCGCCGCGCTCGACCGAGGTCATAAATTCGCTAAAGACGACCTCCGGCGCGTTGCCATGCTGCTTGTTGAAAACGCTAAAAATGACCAGGAAAACCAGCGCCAACACCAACCAAAGGGCAATATGTTTCGATGACTGACTCAACCGACCCTCCTAATTAGCTAAAACCAGAGAAACTCTAACATACGCTACCCAGTCGATCAATATAGAGTTTAACTTGCTAAGCGGCCAAAGTCACTAATTTCAGACGCAAAATTAACTTAGTGTCGGCGCTCACCCGAGCGATCCTGCTGCGGCCGTAGCCAGGCACCCAAATGATCTCCTGACCGAGGAGCAAAAACGGCAACTTTGCGCGCACTGAAAGCGCCACCTTATTGTCGATGAACAGATCCTTGATTTTCTTGTGCCCCGTCATGCCCAAAGGCTTAAAACAGTCGCCCTGACGAAAGTTGCGCACGGTCAGAGGCTCGGTCAAGCAAACTGCATCAAACACCGCCTCGGACAAATTGGCCGGCAGCTCGGCCAGGGGCGGCATGACGACTTCGCCCTGAAGTTCGCGCCCGGCTTCGGGAATTTGCAACGTCGAGCCCACCGTAAAATCATAACTATAGCACTCGCGCTCGATCCGAACTAAGCGCCGAAGCAGTTTGAGAACATCGTATTCGCGCGCCAACTCCCAACCGCCGGGGATCGCCAGCCGGCCTTGCGGCGGACCCACTTTAATTAGACGAAGGAGCTCATCGATATGAACGAAATCCAAGCCGCGCAGGTTCCCGCGCGCCGCTTCGATCCAAAGCCGCAGCAATCGGCGCTGCAACGCGATTGGTTCCCCGAGAAGCCCGATCCGGCTTAGTCCGTCGTGGGCATGAGAAATTTCTACAAGCTTGCGGCGCGCCAACTCAGAGAGAAACTCGTCCTCGTCGCGCAGCAATTCCGCCTGCTGCCCCAAGCGCTCGCCTAATCGGCTGTCAACCCGCTCGCGAATCTTGGGCAACAACTCCAGACGAACCCAGTTGCGCAAGTAGGTTTTGTCCTGGTTAGTCCGGTCCAGCCGATAAAGCTGATTCTTTTGCGTCAAGTAATTGATGATCTCTGCCTTAGACGTTTCGAGCAATGGGCGCACAATAGTAAGCTTAATCAACTCGCCGCCGATCGACTCCATCACCTGCAGCGGCGCCATGCCGCCGAGCCCTTTCATGCCGCTACCGCGTAGAAACCGCATCAAAACCGTCTCCGCCTGATCGTCCAGCGTGTGCGCGGTAGCGACTTTACCAAGCCCACGCGCGCGTGCCACTTCGGCAAGAAAGCGATATCGCTCGAGTCGAGCCAAGGCTTCCAAGTTACCCTTCCCCGCCGCGGCGCGAATCTCCGGCACACTAACTTCCTTGAGATGAAACGTCAGCCCAAACTGGTCGGCCAACGCGCCGACAAAACGCGCATCTTCCCGCGCCTCAGCACCGCGAATGCCGTGCTGTAAATGAGCCACTTCGAGATGAAGCTGCAGCTCATCGCGCAGTTCAACAAGCAAGCGCAACAACGCCACCGAATCCGGCCCGCCGGAGACCGCGACGAGAACGCGGTCGCAGGGCGCGAAAATTCCGCCGGCGAAAATGAACTCAAAGGCGGAATCGATGATCTTCATTTCAATCTAAATCGTCAGCTTCCCGGCGTATCCGGTCATCTCGACGTAACCGTTGCCATTCACAGGCTGGCCGCGAACTTTGGCGCGAATCTGTGCGGCGCCTTCCCAGTAGGTCACGCGCGTGCTTCTGTTCGTGATCAGTTCCTGCTCGGGAAATGCCGGGGTGATTTCTAGTTCAATCTCGTCGCCGGGAATCGTCACTTGCCATTTCATGGGATAGTTGGCGCCGCTCTTCGGGCTCTTCCATCGCTCTGACACTCCAACTTGAAAATCTTTCAACCCGAGATGTTTGCTCGCGCCATTGGCGCTGACCAGCGTGCCGCTCGAATAGGGATCGACAGAGCCGTCCTTGCGGCGCATCAAATACAGCATTACCTCGGTCTGATTATCGAGCTGGATGCTAAACCAATCCCAGCCGACCTGATCTTCGCGCAGCTGATTGCTGCCGAACTCGTGGTCCATCCAAGTGAGGCCGCGGACTTGCTCTTTCTTGCCGTGGATCGTCAGCTCGCCGTCGGTCTGCATGCGTGTCAGAGAATAGTAATACGACGCTCGGCCTTCGCCTTCGCCTTTCTGACTCAGTCCATTCTGACCATGGAGCACGGGTGCTTTGAGTGAGCGAAGTTGTAACCGCAATTGCGTGCCGCGGTCGTTGACTTGAATCGCGTGATTTTTCTCATCGCCCTCGACTTTCCAATCCTCGTTCCAAACCAAAAAGCGATCGGTTGCCGCGCCGGCTTTGTCGCCGCGACCGCGATTGATGCGTTCGCGGAAACTAAATTTCTTCGCCGCAATGTCCGACAGCGCGAAGTGCGCCATATACAATTCGGTAAACAAAGGCTGCTCCTTTGCCTCTTTCTGCCGGTCGCGCAGGCCGAAGCGGAAGAAAGTCACTTGATAACCGTAGCGCTTACCGCTCGCCGTTTCCAAGTGCCCCGTGTAATACCACCACTCGGTTTTGAAATCGCGATGAGCGTAGTGATCGGCGGGAAACGATAGCTTTCGTCCCGGCAAAGCCGACTGATAGGTGAAGCTCGTCGCCATGAGCCAACAGACGCCGAGGCCAACGAGCAGCGAGAGAAATCGTGGAAATGTAATTGCCCGCCGCGTAATTTGCAGTGTCATTTGGACAAATGCTATAGGGAGCCTATGGAAAAGCAATACACACGCGAAACCTTGCTCATAACCGCGGCCGAGTTACAAAAAAAACTCAGCGCAGCAAATCTCTGCGTCATCGACACGCGGCCGGCCGAAGACTATGCCCAAGGACATATTCCGGGCGCGACACACTTCGATCTTTTCGGCTTGAGCCTGGTCGACACCACCGATGCGCCACTTAAAGCATTCATGTTCATGATCCATCACGTCTTCGAGCTGCGCGGCGTCAATGAGGCGAAAGAAATCGTTTTTTATGGGACCCATTCCGATATGCGCGCGGCGCGCGGCGTGTGGTTCTTGGAATATTACGGCCATCCCAATGTGAAGATGCTCGACGGCGGCTTTCACGCTTGGCAAGAAGCCAAGGGTCCGGTCACGCGCGACGGCATTACGCCTAAAAGCGCGACGTTTAAGATCGCCGAGCGGCGCGAAGTCCTGGCCACCGTCGACGACGTGCTCCATTCGCTCGACAAAAAGGACGTGGCGATTCTCGACACGCGCAGCCAAGGCGAGCACTTGGGCACCCAGGTGCGCGCGGCGCGCGGCGGGTCGATTCCCGGCTCGATTCATATCGAATGGACCGACAATCTCGACCCGAGCGGCAAGTTCAAATCGAACGCAGAACTAAAAGCGATGTACGACGATGCCGGCGTCACCGCCGACAAGGAAGTCGTCTCCTACTGCCAAGGCGGCTACCGCGCCGCGCATAGTTACATCGCGCTGCGCTTGCTCGGCTTTTCCAAAGTGCGCAATTACATCGGCTCCTGGAAAGAATGGGGCGACCGGGCCGATCTGCCTGTGGAAATTCCGCAGAAAAAATAATGAGAGTCATTCTGCTCCTTTCCCTGTGCGGACTGGCGCTAACTCAGTCAAACCTAGCCGCCGGCGCCGAAGCGCGGAAGGTTACATTTTCTTATTCCGCCGTGAGCATGACCTGGTTTCCCGTCAAGGTGGCTGTGGAGAAAGGCTTCTTTCGCAGCGAAGGCATCGAAGCGCAGCTGATTCAGATGAACGGCAACGTCGCTACCGTCGCATTGGCCAACGGCCACAGCGATTTTTCCTTGAATATTTCTCCCGTGCTCAACGGCGCGATACAGGGTCTCGGCACCAAACTTGTGGCGGCCCTCAACTCGCGTCCGTTCTTCTCTCTCGTCGTTCGACCGGAGATCGGCTCGACTGCCGAATTGAGAGGCAAAGTCTTCGCGGTTAGCTCATTCGGCAACACCCAAGCGATCCTCACCGAAAAGCATCTGCAACATCTAGGACTGAAGAAAGGCGAATACCAGTTACTGGCGATGGGGGCGACGCCGGCGCGCGTCGCCGCGATGGAAAAAAATATCGCGCAAGGCAGCTTGATGCCGCTGCCGACCAATGTGCAGATGGAAAACCGCGGCTACCGCTTGCTCGGCAACACCGCCGAGATCGTCGCTCATCCGATCGCCGGTCTCGGCGTGCACGAAGACAAAATCAGAAAAGATCCCGAGCTGATCAAGCGGGTGATGCGCGCGACGCTGAAGAGCTTGCAGCTGCTACAGATGAATCCGCGCGAAACGACCAAGATTCTCATGGACTGGACGCGAGCCAATGAAAAAGACGCCGCGCGCTCACTGGATCTCGCCAAACCGGGCCTTAGCAGAAACGGCATGCTCACCGACGACGATCTAAGTATCGAGTGGGGTTTCATTCAGCAGCAGACCAAGAAGAACCATGTGCCGGTTAGCGTCGCCCATGACATGACGCTTTTGCGCGAAGTGCTGCGGGAGTTGGGGATCTAACAATGGCGCAGAATTCTTATCGCATAAAGAAAATCCCCCTCGGTCCCCCTTTTTAAAAGGGGGATGTGCATACCGGAGAAGGGTCGAGTTACAGTGGTCGAATTCCCCTCTTTGAAAAAGAGGGGCCAGGGGAGATTTTTCCCATGAACAAGTCGAGGCAACCATGAACATCGCCGAGCAAGTCGCCATCGTCACCGGCGCCGGCAGAGGTCTTGGCCGCGCCATGGCGCTCGGGCTCGCCAGCGCAGGCGCACGAGTCATGCTCGCCGACGTGCGCGAAGAGCACGCCCGCAAAGTGCAGCAAGAAATTACCTCGCAAGCTGGAACGGCGGAAACTTTTGCCGGCGACTTGAGCCAGGAGTTTTCCGCGCGGCAATTAGTCGATTTCTGCGCGGCGAAATTCGGCCGCCTTAACATACTGATCAACAACGCCGGCTTGCGCATGGAAGTGCACGACGACGGCGTCTACGAGGACTGGCGCTGCTTGCGTCAAAGGCCGACCCACGAAGTGCCAGTGAGCGATTGGGATCTGCTCATGGCAGTGAATCTGCGCGCCGCTTATCTCTGCACGCATTTCGCCTTACCGCACATGATCAAGCAGAAGCACGGCGTGATCATCGGTATCTCATCCAACGCCGGCCACCAAGGCGTCGCCGGCAAATGCGCCTACGTCGCTTCAAAACACGCCGTCGAGGGCTTGATGAAAACCGTTGCCAAGGAAATGCAGCCACACGGCATCAGCGCCAACGCGATCCATCCCGGCGGCAGAGTGAATGTCGACGGCCGCGGCGGCCAAGCCCCTGAAGTCGTGGTGCCGCTGGTGCTGCATTTGGCCGGGCAAGATCAACCGACAATTACAGGGAAAGTAATCAAAGCCCAGGAGTGGAACACGGGTAAAAGGGATTTCTAACGATTTGGAACGGAGCGGAACGCTTGAACGACTTGAACGTTTTGAACAAAAGCTTTATCGCTCACTGAATAAAAATTAGGAGAGTACCATGCGCACTCTAGACCTACTCGCCAGCGACTCGTCTCATCTACCCTTCCTGTACGTTTTCAAAGAATCCAAGGTCATGGAAAAATACGGCTTTGAAATCGATCTGCATATCGTCGGCGGCGCCAAGGCGCCAACCATGGCGCACCGCGCCAAACTCGCGCTGGCCGGCGAGATCGACTTTTTGAGCGGCCTGCACCACGAAACCTATCGCGAGCGCGCCAAGGGTGAAAAACGGCTCACCTATCTGGCCCAAGCGCAGAACAACTGGGACGATCGGTTGGTGGCGTTGCCCGAGATCAAAACCGTCAACGATCTCAAAGGCCGCAAGATCGTCTGTCATTCGAAAGCGCCATGCGTATCCGGCAATCTGCGCGCGGTGTTGCAAGACTGCGGGCTCAAACCGGAAGAAATCAATATGGACGTGATCGACGACACATCCGGAAAGTTTTTGGACTTCGTCGACGAGATCACCTCCGGCAAGGCCGTGGCCGCGCTGGTCGACATGCCCTTCGATCTCTACGGTATTAAAAAGGGATTACACGTCGTCGAACTGCCGGACCGACCGGTGATCCACAACACGACGCTGCTCGCGACCAGCGATTACATTAGAGAGAATGAAGAAACGGTTTATGCTTTTATCAAAGGCTTCATCGAAGCGCTGCACTACTTCAAAACCAAACCGGCGGAAGTCGTGGCGATCCTGAAGAACAATTTAGCAGCGCGCTACGGCCTGCAAGAGGACGAATATTACATTCACCTCCAGCGCGAATGGGCCAAGCTGCTATCAAAAAAGCCTTACCCATTGCCGGCGGCAATCCAGAACGTTTACGATCTCGACGTCGGCAAAGATCCCAAGATGCATCACATCGGCCCGATGGAGCCGTGGGACCTACATTATTTACGCAAGATCGACGACACGGGATTTATCGATCAGTTGTACGCGTAGGCCGATTCAATCCGTTTCAAAGCAGATGAAATATCGTTTGTTTGCCATGTTTCTTTTTGAACATGGGAATGAGACGGGAATGGGTTCTTGACCACCCAGTGTCGAGAATAGAAACCTAGCGAAATAAATCGCAACTGGCTGCGAATACCAAAATCTCGAACTCGCTAACGGAAAGCAATCGTGTCACCGATTTGCCAGAAGTAAATTGCGTGTGCATCCCCGCCGGCGTCGCGATAGGTTTCGCTTATCTTCGGCTGCCACTCGCCCATGTCAAAAGTATAGGAGACGATGCGCGCGCCCGGCTTGAGCTGCCTCATGAGTTGCGGCCGCAGCGCGAGATTGCCGTCGTAAGACAAGTAAAGCGTCACCACCGATGCGCTCGATAAGTCCGCCGTGAGAAAGTCTTGCTCGCGGATTTCGACCAATCGCTCCACGCCCGCTTGGCGCGCGTTTTCACGCGCTAACTTCGCCAACCCCGGATCGATCTCGTAGCCGACAGCTCGGATACCGTACTTCTTTGCCGCAGCAATCACGACCCGGCCGTCGCCGGCGCCGAGATCGTAGAGCACGTCGCTCGATTTCAAATTGGCCAACTGCAGCATGCGCGCGACCACTTCCTGCGGCGTCGGATCGAAGGGCGCCAATTGTTCTGGGCTTCTCGTTCTTGCTTCGCTCGGCGGTTCTTCGGCGTAACGCGGTGACGCGCTGATGACGCCAGGGGCAATTTGGGTAATCACGGTAGGCGAGTAGGCGTAAGGCCATTCGACGATAGTAGCTATGGGAAACCGATTAAAAAACCACGGCCGGTGGTGATGGTGCGGCACGACGCCGACGATCGCTAACGTGGGCCGGCGGTGCACCCGCTGCGGCCCAACGAACGCACCGCCGCGGTGGTGCGGATTAGAAATTATCCTGGGCGCGATGACCAGTGGTGCCGGCTGAACATGGTTTCCCTGCGGCGTTGACCAGGTTCTCTGCGGATGCACCGGAGTGGGCGCGACGATCGCTCCGCCGAGGTGGTTTGGATTTGCGCTGGTCCGTGGCGCGCTGATCGGTGCTGCTGGCTGAACCTGGGTTCCCTGTGGCGTTGACCAGGTTCTCTGGGTTATGGAATTCCCGACCTGGCCGTTGGCGAATCCTTGGCGGGGCTGAGTCGCGGGGGATGACGATTGAATCGATCCACTGCCGTGATTGCCGCCGGGAGCGCCGCGAAATCCTTGCATTTGTGCGACGACCGGATCAGAAAAAAAGCACGCAACGACTGCCAGCAGCGCTACTAACTTCATAACGCCTCCGATTGACAGCGCATCATAGGAAGGTCGGCTGGGGTAAGTCAACCTTCCATGTTGATCGCTAATCGGCGTATCACGGGGGCGCGCCAGGCCAGAACTATCGCGAGGACAATGACGGCCAGCCCCATGTAGCTCACAGTCGCCGGCGCGCCGATCCAATGCGCGCTTACGCCAGCTGTCATCTGGCCGATCGGCATCAGACCTCGGTCGAGCATATAGATACTCATCACCCGGCCGCGCAAATGATCGGGAACGATCACCTGAAGCATCGTGTTGGTCGTCGCCATGTACATTAATTGAAACACTCCGGTTGCTACCAACACGACCAGCGCCACCGGAAAAGACGTGGTCCAAGCGAACAGATTCAAGCAGACGCCGAGCGCGATCAAGCTCACGATCAAAACGATACCCTGCCGTTTGAGCCGGCTCGATAGGGTCGCCAATGCGAAACCGGCGAGGCAAGCGCCCAAGCCGGGCGCCGCCAGTAAAAATCCCAAACCCTCCGGGCCGACTTTCAGCACGTCCTTTTGAAATACCGGCATCAAGGTCTGATAAGGCACAGCGATGATTCTCGGAATCAACGCGCTGGTCATCAATGCCAACACAGCCGGAGTCGACCAAACGTAGTTCAACCCTTCTTTAAGATTGGCAACCGCCGATGTCCGGTTAGCTTCGATAGATCGCGGCGGCGCCGTCATCCAATAAAGCGACAGCAATACGCCGCCGTAGGCCACGCCTTGAACGAAAAAATTACCGCTCGCGCCGAACAGCGCGATCAGCAAGCCGCCGATCGACGGTCCGACGATCTTGGTCATATTGAATGCCGCGGAGTTGAGCGCCACGGCATTCATCAATTCTGCTTTTGGCACCAAGGTAGGCACCATGCTTTGACGCACCGGATCGACGAATGACCAAGCCACTGCAGTGATAAGTGTAAAGACAAAAATCTGCCAGACGCGCTCGTATCCCGCGGCGACCAGCATGCCCATGATGAAAGTCGCGGTCATGAGAATATATTGGCAAACGATCAGGATGTTGCGCCGATCCGAGCGGTCGGCAATCACACCGGCGATGGGGCTCGTGATCAGAAACGGCAACGCGCGCAGGCCATTGAGCAAACCCAAAAGCACAGACGAGCCGGTGATATCGTAGATCAGCCAGCCCAAAGTCACGTTCTGCACCCACTGCCCGGCACTCATGCATACCGTGCCGACCCAGAGGTAGCGGTAGTTTCGATGTCTTAGCGAAGAGAAAGTCTTGGCGAAAAAACCGTTCGCGGACGCGCCGGCGGCGCTCTCCCCTTCAATACTCGCACGCTCTTCCAATAGAAACTTGGCCTTTCGTCGATGCCGACTGATGATTCGAGCCAGCAACGCGAAGGTTGATCTGAGGGAAAATGCAATTGGAAATATGCGGGGATCTAGCGTGTAAAAGAATTACTCAAAGACCGGCCGCCGTCGCTCAGTTGGCTCTACGAACTAACATAGCATCATCGGCGCGAATAAAGCCAGGCGGGTTGCCGTGCTTCGAACGCACCTCGAGCCAGTCGCCGACCGAGCGCACGACGGTCACGTCGGTTCCTTTGGCAATCTGGTTCACCACGCGGGCGGAGCCGAGCGGCTCGTCGTAAACCGGCGTCACGCGAAGAGTTGCGTAGACACCCGGCTCCGCGCCTCTTCGTGTGGGTGCGGAAGACGATGGAGATGGGGGCGGCACTGGCGGCGGCAGTACTTCACGCGACGCCGACCGTGGCGGCGCCGCGGCAATTCGATTTGAGTTCAGGCGCTCGATCTCGTGATTGGCATCGGCCAGTTTGCGCTGCGCCGCGACCAGATCCCTTTCTCGCTCATCGAGCTTAGCCTTGATCTCGTCGAACTGGCTGGAGCTGCCCTGATTGCCCTCGCGCAGCTTGGCCAATTCGGATTCCAGGGTTTGAATCTTCTGATCCTTCTCCTGAAGCTCCTTAATCTTTTCAGCCAAGGCCGGGCCGCTATCGCCGCCCTCGCGTTGACCGAAAAGATAAAATGCGCCCACGCCGAAGATCAGCAATCCGAAGGCGAGTAAACCGATCCACGCCAACGAGCGTCGCTCGCGCGCCGGAGCGGCCATCGTTGCGGCCCGCTGCGAATCGCGCTGCGGCCACTCATGAGCCGGCATCGGTTGCAATTCCCTCTTGCAGTACGAACACTTGCTCGCGTCCGCGGGAATGCTATTGGCACAGTGCGGACATAGTCTGGCTTGAGGCGTCACTTGCACCATGAGTTGCTCCTCATGCGAAGCCGAAAAATATCGCTGCGGGCTGCTTGGCGATTTCCCATCTTGATAATCCTCACTGCCGAGGCCGTGGGTCAAGTTAACGCTTAGTTAGACGAAGGACAATCCAATTTCTAACACCTTGCCCGCACTCTACCCTTAAGCTATAGAACCCATGGAGGATTTTTCAATCATGGCATTGATCGTTAGCGAACCGCAGAGCCGCAAGTTGATTAACATGGCCCAAGCCGTCACCCTACTCGACAAAATGTTTCGCGACCGCGCCGCCGGCAAGATGCGCAGCGTCCCGCGCCGCCGCCTCAAAGGCAGCGACAAGCAACTCAACATGATGGCCGCTTGGCATCAAGACTTGGATTTGATCTGCTTACGCTCCTACGCGGGTGCCGCCAACACCGTCACCCTTTATAACGGTAAGAGCGGCGCCATTCAGGCCATCGTCAATATGAAGTTCTTGAGCAGCCTGCGCACCGGCGCGGCGAGCGGCGTTGCCGCCAAGTATCTCGCGCCGGCCAACAGCAAAGTGCTCGGCATCATCGGTCCCGGCTGGCAAGCGACATTTCAAGTCGAGGCCATCATGGAAACCTGCGACATCGAACAAGTGGTAGTTTGGGGCCGCACGCCCAAGCGCGCCAAAGATTTCATCAAGCAAATGAGCAAGGTCGTCAAAGTGGACTGGAACCAGGTCGCCACGGTGGACGACGTCGAAAGCCTTGCCGACATTGTCGTCGTCTCCACCGACTCCAACTCGCCGGTCGCCAGCGGCGGCAGCCTCAAAGACGAAGTGCTGGTTGCCTCCATCGGCGCCAACGCGACGGTGAAGCATGAAGTGTCGAATAGTCTGATCCGCCGCATGGACTACATCGTCACCGACGATATCGCCGCGGCGAAAGCTGACAGCGGCGACCTGGTCGAGGCTTGTCAAAGCGGCATCGCTCGCTGGGAAGATATCGCCGCTCTGGAAAGAGTCGTCGCCGACGGCCCGCCGCAGCCACGGCCAAAGCGAATACTTTTTCAATCCAACGGCATCGCCGACGAAGATTTGGCCGTCGGGAAATATGTCGTCGATCAGGCGAAACGCAAGAAAATGAAATTGCGCAAAGTGACCGAGATCTAGAGCGACGACCCGTGAGCATTTTCACCGGCGAGCTTGGCCTCCAATTCGTCACCCATCTGGCCAATCATTACACCGTCCCGGAGTTGATCCGCCTCGCCGAGATCGCCAAGGACAAAGGCTTCTGCCAGCTCTGGTTTAACGACAATATCCGTTACCGCAATCAATTTGTCGTCATGGCCGCGGTCGCCGCACGGGTGCCGATTCGTCTCGGCACGGCGGTGATGGTGCCTTATTTTCACAATCCTCTGGACGTCGCCGACTCCCTCGGCGCGTTATCGGAATTGCGGCCAAACCAAGAGATCAGCATCGGCATCGCCCGCGGTGATTTAGGCCAAGCGCCGCAGCATGTTCAAGCGATAAAGCCCGTGGCCTTCGTGCGCGAGACCGCGGAGTTTCTGCGCCGCGCTCTCGCCGAGGACGCAATTCCCTATGCCGAGTTTCCAACGCTAAGCGATTTCTATCACCTCAATCGCGCCGGCCAATTTCAACTCGCCTTCAAGCCGCAAGCAAGTTTCAAATTCTACGGCGGCGGCAACGGCCCGCAGGCGCTGCGCATGTGCGGCCAAGTCATGGACGGACTGCTCAGCTCGGGAACTTACATCCCGATGCTCAAGGCCGGCCGCTTGCCTGGCATGATTGCGACGGCGGACAACGCCGCGAAGGAAGCGAATCCGAACAAGCGTCTGCGCAAAGTCTGCGAACTAAACGTTTCGGTTTCCAGTCATCGCGAGCGAGCGATCGAATTCCCCAAGCGCCAAGTCGCTCACTCGATCCTGCAATGGGAAGCGCTCGGATTCACGCCGGAGGAGTATGGCCGGATGGGTGTCGCGCGCGAACAAGTATTAAAGTTGAAAGCCGCGTTCGAATCCGGCGCGACGGTCGAACAGGCATCGGCCTTGGTCACCGAACATATGGTGAAAACCTACTATGCCGCCGGCACGCCGGAAGAAGTCAGAGATCAAATCATCGAGCTGGTCGGCGCAGCCGGCCAACTCGGCTACGACCACGTCGCCTTCGCGAAACTCGGACCGGATTATGACGAGGCGATCAATTTGTTGGCCGAGCAAGTCGTGCCGGCGCTACGCTAGTTGGTGAGAAATTAGCGAGATAGTTTCTCGCTTCGTCGGCGCGGCTTCGAGTCGCTGTTTCTGATTCCCGCTTCATTGCGCAAACGCATCGAGCCACTTAAGTAACTCGGCCGCGACCACGTTCGGCATGTTGAAATGATCGGTATCCAGCGCGACGTACCGGCTGGCAGGGTTGGCCGGGGCCGAATTGAACATCGCTTTCGACTCGGGATAAAAAGGATCCCCTGTGCCAATGACCAGGAGCACGGGAACGGGCTTCGAGAGTTTTTTGATATTCTTCGTAATCGCGCCGAGACCGTCCGGGTCGAAATAGGAAACGTAGTTTACGGCGGGCATCTTGAGCGACCTCTGCTTGCCTTGATTGATGTCATCGAAGGATTCGGAGTCAGCGCCTCGGTTCGCCGCGACCATGCTTCTTGCCCGCTCGACGCTAGAGCGCAGCCGCTTCCCCATGCCGCCCTCGGGGAAATGTCCCGGGGACAAGATGACCAGACCGTCGAGATCGAAGCCGGATGAAGCGTAGGCCACCGCCGCGTTGGAACCTATGCTTTGCCCGGCTACGACTACGCGCTTGGCACCTTTCGCACGCAGCTGCTGGACCTGCTGCGCGACTTCCTTCAGCGCAGTCGGATAGTCGACGTCGTATAGCCGTCTGCCGGACCACGCCATTTCCGCATTGCTCACGAGAAAGCCCTTTGACTCCAAGTCGCGCGCGAGGGACGACATGCTCTGTGGCGACCCCCACTTGCCGTGCATGAGAACCACGCCGACTTCGGAAGATGCAGCAAAAACCGGATGAACAAGCAATGCTAATAGCAGCGCAGCCAGGGCGCCGAACCAAATTCGTTTCATGAGCTCGCTTCTGGGAATGGTCAGTAGGCCTATGTGACTGCACGGGGCTTCCAGTCAGTTTTAGCGACCCATGCTCACTGTGAAAATTAGGCCAGTTACGGCTTCACAAACTTCAGCACGAAGCGATCGCTGCGATCGCGTAGCTTGGTCACGCTGAAATCCCGCGTATCGTCGGCGCGGCTAAGCATGTTGCCTTCTTTTTCCAGACGGAAGCCGGCGGCCAGGCCTTCTTTGACGACCAGATCCTTCTCCATGCGGTGAAAAGTTTTTGCATCTTGATCGCCCCGGCCCGGTGCCGCCGAATGGTCGACGATGCCGTATACGCCACCGCGCTTCAGCGCAGCCAAGACCCGGCGGTTCATCGCCGCGCGCACGTCGACGGCGACTTCATGGTAGTCGAGATGGATGAAAACAAAATCCAGGGAGCCATCCTGCGGCAAGGCGATTTTATCGAACGGGCCGTCGATCACGCGGACATTCGCCATGCTCGGATGTTTCACTCGGTCGTGCAGTTCTTGACGCGGCGCCGTGTTCGCCGAATAGACCAATCCTTCCGTGCCGACCAGTTGTGAAAGGACCGCCGTATAATATCCCCGCGCCGCCAGCAGATCGGCGACTCGGTCGCCTTTCTTCACTTCATAGAACGCCATCACTTCGTGCGGCTTGCGCACGGCATCCAACGCCCGCTCCGCGTCAGGACGATTTGGATTCGCCAGGATATCGCTGTAGTTCGGCGTCGACGATGCCGCGCATCCCGCCACCAACATTAACGCAAACGACCACGCCAGCGACTTTGTCCAGCCGAAATTTCGTAGCGTCATTGGAATTCTCCTTCGGGTGAATAGGAAATTATGGTTTTTGGAAAGCCAACACGAAACGATCGTCTTTGTTGCGTTCTTTGGTAACGCTGAAATCGCGCGGGTCCTCCGGCTGGCGCAGCATGGTGCCTTCCTTCGCCAGGCCGAATCCGGCGGCCGTGACTTCCTTGATCACTTGGAGCCTGTCGATGCGATGGAGCGTCTTGTTTGCTTCATTGCCCGAGCCCTCTTTCGCCGAATGATCGACCACCGCGAAAATGCCGCCGCGTTTGAGCGAGGCGATAATCCGTTTATTCATCGCGACGCGCACGCCCGGATCGACGTCATGGTAATTGAGATGAATCAGGACAAAATCCAGAGACGCGTCTTGCGGCAGCGCGATCTTATCGAATGGCCCATCGGCGATTTTGACGTTGGCGAATTTCGGCGCCTTCCAGCGCTGATTGATCTCGTCGCGCGATGTTGGATTGACGGAATATACGACACCTTCGGGGCCGACGATCTCGGAAAGAATCGCCGTATAGTAACCGCGGCCGGCCCAAAGATCGGCGACTTTATCGCCTCGCTTCACACCGTAAAAAGCCATCACTTCAGCCGGCTTGCGCGTCGCGTCAAGTTCGCGCTCGTTGGCCGGACGGTCCGCGCTGGCAACGATCGCCGTGTAATCCGGGGCCGATGCCGAGCATGCCGCGAGCACAGCCATCGAGAAAAGAACAACCAGCGAGCGAAATTGTTTTGCAACCCAGAGATTCATCAAGACTCCTTCCGTGAGTGGATGTTTCGCCCAACTTTAGTGATTGGAAAAAGAATTGCAAGTAATCAGGGCGAGTTTGCAACCGACCCCGACAAATCTGAATTTTGTATTGTGACTTTGGCGCAACGGAAGTTCCTTCGCCTGCGCTCAGGACAAGCTTTTGCGGCTAAATCTCTGATCGTTTTCGCTTGCAGCTCACTCTATCGCGTCACGGCCGGGCGCGATCCAGCGCGTGCTCGACATCGTGCTTGAGCAGGTTCCAGATCTTATCCATGCAGATGGAGAAATCGGGATCTTTCATGCTTTTCATCGTGCGCGGCCGCGGCACATCGACGGTGACGACGCTCTTGATCAATCCCGGACGGGCGCTCATTACCGCGATGCGGTCGCACAGCATCACGGCCTCATCCAAATTGTGCGTCACGAGAATAACGGTCTTCTTGTCGCGCTCCCAGATACGCAACAGCTCCTCGCGCATGAGCAAGCGAGTCTGCGCATCCAAGCTGGCGAAAGGCTCGTCCATCAAGATAACTTCCGGATCATTGGCCAGGGCGCGCGCGATGGCAACTTTCTGCTTCATGCCGCCCGACAGCTCATGGGTCTGCGCGCCGGCGAAGTCCAGCAACTTGACGACTTCGAGAAAAAACCGGCTCACCCTTTTATAAACCGACGGTTCTTCTTGGCGAAATTCCGCGCCGAGCGGAACATTTTCTTCAACCGTGCGCCACGGCATCAGCGCCGATTCTTGAAACACCATCGACACCATCGATTTCGTCCGTTTCTCGCCGACGAATTCGACCGTGCCCTGGGTCGGTTTTTCCAAACCGGCAATGATGTGCAATAGCGTCGTCTTGCCGCAGCCCGTGGGGCCGATGATGCCGAAGAACTCCCGGTCGCGCACCTCAAGATTGACGCCGCCGATCGCCCGCGTCGTCCCCGTGGCGGTAACGAACTCTTTGGTAACGCTGTGAACGACGACTTTCATATCTACGACCCTATGGATTCACCACGAAGAACACGAAGAGCACGAAGTTCGGAATTGAGTTTTTTCAAAACCTTCGTGTCCTTCGTGCCTTCGTGGTGCAAATCCCTGCCCGAGAAAATCTTCCAGCTTCACATTGGACGCGCGCTTCGCGCGTTACCGCCCGCCGAAGATTTCGTGAAAGGTTTTGGCGTAGCCTTCGAAGTTTTCCAGCACTTCGTTAGGTGCAAACGCGGGCTTGACGCCTTCGATGAAGCGCGGTTGCTCCGGCGGCGTGTCGATGCGGTCGGGGATGCGGTTCATGCTGCGAACCAACTCCTGGCCGCGCTTGGACAGGACGAAATCAACGAACAACTTGCCTGCGTTGGGATGGGGCGCTTTGGCGGAGATGCCGGTGGGATGAATGTTAGCAAAAACCGGATTCAAATAAACCCAGTCCGTCGGCGCGCCGTTGGTTTTCATCTGTTCGAATTTGCGCTGAATAGGCGCTCAAGGCACCTTTGTATTCTCCGGCAGCAACCAGTTGCGAGAGAATCGTCCGGCCATTGCGCAAGCCGGCCTGCTTGGCCAACTCGCGCATGTAAGCTAATCCCTTTTCATCGCCCATCGCCTTGACCATCGTGCCGAACCATTCATAAGCCCGACTATCGATGCCGATGTTGCCCTTCCATTCCGGCTTGAGCAAATCGTTGTAGCTTTTGGGAATGCTCGCCTTCGGAACATTGCGCGTGTTGTAACCGAACGCGCCGTAATTTGTGAAGATCGACGTCCACGTCCCTTGCGGATCTTTGTAGCCGTCGCGATAAAATTTTCGCTCGGGAGAATCGTAGGCCATCAGCATGCCGCGTTTCTTCAAATTGTAGCCATAGAAGCTCGAACTCATCATCACGTCCCAAATCTTTCGGCCAGCGCGTCCCTCGGTGAGGATGCGCTCCATCAATTGCGCGTCGGTGGCTCGGTAAAAAGTCGCGTCGATTTTGGGATAGAGCTGCTTGAAGCCATCGATCAGCAACTTCGTGTCGGTGGCGTTGAAGGAAGCGTAAAACATCAACTTTCCTTCCGCCTCAGCGAGCGTCCTGACGTCCTGCGCGATGGCGCTGGACGCCATTAATAAAACCGCTATCGCGGCCAGCGTTCGCAAGTCTTCGCCATTACGGCAATTACTCCAGCATCCCATGAAATGATTCTTCATGGCATCTCCGCCAACAGCCGTCCGTAGCCTTGAACTGGCTCGTTCAAATTTAGAATCTTCTTGGTCGCCCACACCTGCGCGGGAATGCTCGACAGCACGGTGGTCTTCAAATCCTTCTCCAGCATCTCGATCACCGGCAGATTGTGCCAGCCGGCGCCGAGCATATAGATACCGTCCGCCGGTCCATGTTCCAGAAATACTTTCTTGGCGAAATTGTAAATCGCTTCCGGCGCCAGCTTGCCGGCGTCCTTGAACGGCACTTCGATACCCTTCATGGCGTTGACGACGAAGCCGTCGTCGCGCAGGAACTTGGCGAAGCGGTCGTTCATGTCGTCTTGAAAATAAGTGATACCGACCAGCGTCTTCATGCCCAATGCGCGAAACGCATCCACCTGCGCGATCGTCGCGACGGTGACCGGAATCTTGTATTTCTTGGTCAGCGAATCGGCGATCTCCCGATCCGCCCCATGGCCGCGCACCATGGTCGGCGGCGCGCCCATGATCATCACCACGTCCGCGCCGAGCTCAGCCAAGCGCGCGACTTTCTTTTCCGCCACCGTCAAGGCGTCTTGCAGCTCCTTCTCATTCCCCGCCCGGATACCGGCATGCGCGGGAATAAAACCGACGCCTTCCGGCATCAGCTTGATAAAACTCTCCATCGACCCCGGCCGATAAGTCGGCTTAACCAACCCGACAATTCCACGCGATCCGTAGTACATGTTATGCCGCTCGCTTTCTAATCTGATTAACCGCTCGAATATCCTAGTCGCATCCCCTTATCAAGCGGCATAATTGATCGGTGCCTCCTTGCTGGACGAAGTCTTGGTGGGCAAACAAATATCGCTCCGTAATACACGGATGGGATGAAGCCACACTAGGGTTTGGTTTCGTAAGAATGTCACCGGCAAAGATTCGACCCGCGAATCGACCGTTTCATCTCAAGTGCTTTCCTTCCAATCGTGCAAATACGCTTCGCTGTCAGCGCGGCGGCATCGGGCGGTGGTCGGCGAGGTGCTTGTAGAGCGCAATCGTCTCGGCGTCACGCGGTAGTTCTTTTATCGCCGCCTCTATCGCTTCCGCTGTGATGGGCGAGGGATCGACACCCGTGAGTTTTTTAAATTCCTTGGCGAAGCCGGGATCTTTGAATGATTTCACCATGGCGTCGCGCAAAATATTTACCAGCTCTTTCGGCGTGCCAGGTGGCACGATGTAAGGCCAGCGCGGATAGTCGAACGCCCGATACAAGCTTAGCAACCGATGTTCCTTCTCGCTCTTGGCAAAGCTATCGATTTCGGCCGTGTCCCGCGTGTAGGGTGGAATGTATCGGCCCTTGGGCACGGTGATGATGGTGTGAAAGTGCACCTTATCCATCAGGGAAGGATTTTGCTGGATCGTTGCGCTCGACATGGATCCGCCGTCCACCTCTCCTTGCAGCAGCGCCACGTCGCGCTCCGGAGATGAGTAACCGACCACGAATTTTGGCTCCTTCAATCCCAGCAAATATGCGGCGAGGCGCCCGTTGATGTAGGTGATATGTCCCACCGAGTTGGCGCCGATGCGAATCCCCGCGGCGCCGCGTAGCTTCTCCAGACTGGAGAATCCGGCCTCTTTTCGAGTGACGAATGACGTGGGACTACCGCTTTCCGTGGAGCCGAGATAAATCAGCTTGTCCAGATCGTAGTTACTTCCCTCCAAGCCAAGGATCGGCCCGGCGACCAGAACGTTACCGATGGCCCCGATCATGAGCCCATCCGGTTTAGCCCCGGAGTAAATGTAGTTTGCCGCGGTTCGACCAGCGGCACCCTGCTTGTGCTCGACAATGATGGTGGGTTCGCCAGGAATATATTTTTTTAAGTACGGAATCAGGGCGCGGGCCTGTAAATCGCCGTAACCGCCCGGCGTTCCACCGCGGAGAATCGTCAGGGTCTTCCCTTGATAATAAGCGGGCTGTGCCCAGGCCAATCCCGCTGAGACGAAGAGATAGATCCACAGAGCGGCCGCAAGAAACCTCAGGGATGGAAGACTATTCTTTGCCAGCATTAAATTGTCCCCATTGTCGCGGAAAATAATTGCACCGAACAATCGGCTGATTCGCATCCGGAGCACTCAAGACACGCTGTCAAAGGACTTCGCGGCCAGGTCAAGCAATCACACTTTATCGTTGGAATGAACGAGCATACGCGCCGAGTGCGGCCGTTACGGGAGAGGTCGCCCTAGCTGATCGACCTACAAGACAACTTTTTGCCGTTGCCCGGTCTGTGAAGCGCGCACGATGGCATCCAACGTTCGGTGGCGGCGCAGCGCGTGATCGAAGTCGGATTCAATATTCGAGCCCGTGCGTATCGCTTGGGCAAACTTGACCCACATCTGGCCCACGTCGTAGGCGGCACCGCCTTCGCGCACGGCTTGCGGCACCCAGGTGAATTGTTCCGGCACGGGCAACTCTTTCAGCGCCTTGTCGTCTTTGCGTCCCCCCATGACCTTGCGCCGGCGCTCCTCGCCGCCCTCGCCGCCACCGATCATCGACAGCGTGCCGTCCTTGCCGTAAATCTCCAAGCGGTGGCCGCTGCCGTGGTACGGATGCACGCCGGTGTAGGCATTGACGATGGCACCGTTTTCGAGCCGGCCATGAACCATGATGTTGTCGGGCGAGGTGACATCAACATATTTTTTCGTATCGGTCTCGAACCACTGCGGCACTTGCGTGGCAACGATGGCGGACACTTCGGTCAGCTCGCCGACCACCATGCACATGGCATCAAGCACGTGACCGAAGGTAATCGTCAGCGTGTTCGCGCCCAGTGTCACATCGCGCTGCCAGGTGCGATCCGAGGGCCGGGTCAACACGCCGCTGTTCATCAGCGTCAGGTTCACCGACAGCACCTGGCCGACGTACCCTTGCTGGATCAGTTCGCGCATGTATAGATAAGCGGGCGACGCGCGGCGCTGCAAGCCGACCATGGTGCGGACGTTTTTCTGGCGCGCCAACGCCGCCAGTTCTTCGGCCTCTTTGGTATTCGCACCGAGGGGCCATTCGCAGAAAACGTGCTTGCCCGCTTCAATGGCATTTTTGCTAAGCTCATAGTGCGCCGGCACGCGCACCGCGACCGCCACGGCTTCGACTTGCGGGTCGGCGTGCAACGCCTTGTCGCTGCCGTACGCGCGCGTCACGCCGAACTTATCAGCCGCCGCCTGCGCGGTATCCGCATGCGCTGTGCACACGGCATAAAGCTCGGCTTCGGCCACGCCCTTCAGCGCCGGCACATGCGCCCGCGGCCCCCATCTACCACCAGCTCCAATGAGACCTACGCGTAATGGCTCGAATTGCGTCATTGTTGTTTTCCTCTTCCGGTGTGAGTTTCACATCTGCGCGTTGCGACGAAGATGGCGGAGAGGTCAGAGTGAGCTAGCCTCAGTTTGATCCTGTTTCCCTACTGATTGATTTGACCGCCGCGCGGCCGGCGGCGCTAAACGGTCTAAATAGTCCAACACCTCCTGCAGCGCCAAGACCTCGGCATACTTTTGATTCATGTCGAATAGATTCATAGCGTGCGTCGCCTGGTGACGATCAAACACGCATTCCTCCGCGACCACCATCCGGAAACGATAAGTGGATCCATCAACGACGCTGGCGCGCACGCATCCGCTTGTGCTCTCGCCGCAAGTAATAATCGTGTCGATATGGAGCGCATTGAGATGTCCCACCAGCGGCGTACCCCAGAATGCGCTGGGAGAAGCCTTGCGCAGCACCGCCTCGCCGGGCAGCGGCGCTACCTCGTCGATAATATCGAAGCGGCGCCTGAGGCGGTCTTGTGCTTCAGGGTCTCGATCGCCCTGAAGGCCCGCCTCACGCTGGGGCGAGCGCGACACCACACCGGCGCCATCCAACCCCGTCATGTGCACGATCGGAATGGCCACCTCGCGCGCCTTAGCTAAAAGTTTTTGAATTTGTGGGACAGCGTTCCACCCATCCAGGCCACAGCTACTCGGCCATTTTTTCATCGCTTCTAAAATAGGTTCCGGTTTGTCGCCGAAGACCCAGCGATAGAGATCGATGAGGAGCAAAGCCGGCTTCTCGCCGAAACCGCGCCGGCGCGGCGGCCGCATCGCCAAATGCGCCCGGTCTCGTTCGGTTAAATATTGATCCCAAACTCGCTGTGCCATGAATCACCTCCGTGTTTAGATTGCCGATTGGAAAGAGAGAGACCGGCCAATCTCCGGCCGCGCCATCCCGCTATAGCCATATATCATTTGCCTAATGAAAGGCACTAAGTTGTTTCACGTTGTTGTCGCGGTTCTGAATTTCACCCCTCGCGCGGTGCTCTCATAAGTCGGACATCCTGGATGTGACGCCGCGCTTTCGGCACTCTTCCTCGAACAAAGGGCGGATTTCTGGCTGCTCTTCCTTGTACTCGATCTGCGGCCTGCGCCAGCGCTCCGGATTCTTGCCTGCTGGCATTTGCCCTTCGCGCAGACCGAAACGATCGTTGCCATAGCGCAGGACGAGATATCGCGCGGCTTCATTGCTCGGGTTGAAATGCTGATGGCCCGCCTGACCGTTGGTCATCAGCGACCCCCTTTTGAAATTGAACCGCTCGAAGGGTACTCCCGGCCCCGGCATTACTCCCGGCTTCCACTGCAGGTCGTAGCCTTCGCCGCTGAGAAAAAGATAGCTGTTCTCGTTGGTGAGACCGGTTCTGTTGCGACCGCCGGTTGCCTGCCCGTCCACGAAGCCGTGCCCCTTCTTGTAGGACGCCGGCGGAAACTCCGACACATGGCAAACAAAGCGGCCGCCGGACATCAGGACATGCATATTGGTCCCTGGCCCGCGGTATGCCCAATTGTCGAGAGCCAACTTTGTCACGCTGGGAATGAAATTCGATTGCAATAGCCGATCCTCAAGCTTCGTCGCCTTGCGATTGAAAAACGTTTCGTCATTGGGGTCGAAACGATCGTTGAAAGTATTGGCGCAGTTAAAAATGAATTCCGGGCTGCCGTAGAGATTGAAGGGCGTCGGCATGTTGCTCGCCGCGTAGAGGCGAACGGATTCCGATCCGCTGCCGTTGTGGATCTCGTGCCACGTATTCAAGGGTATGGCAAAGACGGCGTCCTCTTCCCATTCGAAGGTCAGTTTGGGTGTTCCTTCGTTCCAGACAACGGTGGCGCCGCGCCCCTTCACGACGTAGAAGATTTCCTCGTACATGTGCTTTTCCGGCTTGAAGGTGCCCCCCGGCGGGATCTCGACAATATAGCGAGTGGTTCCCTGGTTGTTGATCATGGCTTTCTCCGACGGGTCATGGGTCATATCCAGCAGCGCGCCCAAGCAGCCGGTTCGCTTCCAGGGTTCCAGCTCTACGGTTAAAACATCGGGGACGGTGTGCGTCGTAATTACTTTCAGCCCTTCGGCTTGGACCCAGGTTTCAAAAGGCGTGGGTCTCACGTGAGCAAAACGCGTGTAGTCCATCATTCCTCCATACTAAGTTTCGGTTCGCGGGTTACGCGGCGACAATAGATTAAACTAAGCTGGCGCGAATAAAAATATTGCAAAGCGAATGTTCAGCAGTTCCTGTCGTTCCACCGTCGAAAGCTAGGCCGGATTATTCATGCAACGAGAGAAGCACCATGTTTGACCTTGTCACTGTTGATCTCATCAGCAACTCGTATCGTATGCATCTTCAAGGCACAACTGCCTTGCCTTCGTTCCGGAAGGGTTGCACCTCGATCGCTTTCTTACCGCGAATGATCCGGGCTAGCACTAATAGTGACGACGCAACCGATGGAGTATCTCCCATCGGAATTTAACAGCTCGCGCCATATCACTTTTCATTTATCTAGCCAGGCCCGATTCAATCCTCCACCACCCCACACGAACTCTCCGTCATAAGCAGTCGTAAAGCCTTTGACGTGGTCGCGCAGCGCGAAGAAGCGCGATGTATGGCCGATATTCACAGTGGGCACATCATCCTGCAAACGGGCAACGACTTTTCGCATCAAGGCGCGCAACTGTTTTTCATCGTGTTCCTCGGCCGCTGCTTTCAAGAGCGCGTCAACCTCCTTGTCGCAATAGCCGGATTCGTTCTGATTGCGATTTCTCGGATCGGATTCACAAGCATGGATCGGCAAGTAAAGATCCACGGGGTTGGGATTGACGCCGGGATCGCCGGAGAGCTTGAAAGCGTATTGGCCCTTGCGCCGCATTTGAACATTGGACCCACGCTCCGCCATTCTGATCTTGATGTTCATGCCGATTTTTTTTAGTTGGGCCTGCACCGTTGCGATCTCGACCTCCTGGGTTCCGCCCATGCTGCCGAGCATTTCGATTTCCTCACCCTTGTAGCCCGCCTCCTTCAGCAATGCCCTGGCTTTATTGAGATCATAGGCAGGCGACGGCACGCCCTCGAAATACCACTTGTGTCCCTTCGGATAAATTTGATCCGACGGCTCGCCAAAGCCAAAGTAAGCCGCCTGAAGAATTTCCTTGCGGTCGATGGCATGGGCAACGGCCAAACGCAGTTTCTTGTTGTTGAAGGGTGGATCGGCGACGTTGAATTCGATGGCGCGACCGGCGGAATAGCGCGATTCGGCGAAGCCAATGCCCTTGAGCTTTCCATCGCCAATTTCCTTGATCCACTCGTAGGGCGCCCTCTCCGTCATATCGATATCGCCGGCGCGCAGCGCGGTGAAAGCCACCGTGGTGTCGCCAATAATCCGCAGGATCGCCCGATCGACGTAGGCTTTGTGCCCCCAGTAGTCGGGGAATCGTTCGAAGACGATGCGTTGCTGCGATTGCCATTCGACAAATTTGAAAGGGCCGGTGCCGGGAGGAAATCTGTTTGGATTTTTCATGCCCTCTGCAACCGACTCTTTGGGGATGACCGAAAAGGTTTCGATTCGAGCGAGAGCGTATTTAAATCCGGGCGCAGAGCTTTTCAAGTAAATGTTTAGGGTATACTTGTCACGCGCCTCGGCGCGATCGACGATAGACAGTTCGGCAAAGCCGCGCGCGCCATTCTTGGCGTTCATGCTGTAATCGATGGCGAACTTTGCGTCTTCGGCGGTCATCTCCTGGCCATTGTGAAACTTCACTCCCTTGCGCAGCCGGATGGTGTAGAGCTTGCCGTCCTTGGAAACCTCCCACCCTTCCGCCAGTGCGGGCTGGAGGTTGCCTTTGAGATCGATTGCCAAGAGCGGCTCGAACATCAAATCGCGAATTCGCTTCTGGGTTGAACCGGTGTCCACCAAAGGGTTCATGACCGAAATGTCGCGGGTAACGCCGACGGTGATAGTGCCGCCGCGCTTCGGCTCCGCCGCTGCCGCATGCGCAGCTTGCGCACTGAACGAGGAAATAAAAAGGACCAAAGCCAATTTGCAAATGCTGCGAATGCTGCAAGAGCGGTTCATGGATTCCTCCAGCCTACTAGCGCACAATATTGTCGATGTGAGCTCAGATGAGCAAGCCTCTTCGATGGCAGCCATGGAAGAGGTAGACCAACCGGTTCGGCCAAATCTTATTCTGAGAATAGGAGATTCTGCAAAACCTGATGATTGATAGGCTTTGTGAGATGATGATCAAATCCCGCTTGTTTTGACTCTTCGCGATCCGTGTCTCGTCCCCACCCGGTTTGAGCGATCAACGTAATCCCTTTCAGCTGCGTTAGTCCTCGTAAGCGGCGTGCAAGCTCGTAGCCGTTGATATCCGGTAGCCCTATATCAATCAATGCCACTTGCGGTGTGAATTCGTCAAGTATCGCCAGCGCGCTCTTGGCGTCGTATACCGACCGAGCATCGAAACCTAAGGCATTGAGCAAGAGCGCAAGACTTCGCGCCTGAATTTTGTTGTCGTCGACCACGAGAATACGCTTTTGACGAGACGGGATGTTTGGGACACTCTCGTCGCCGGAACGCATCGCTGATTCTTCCGCGAAGGTGGGCGCTGCTGGCAAGCGCACGATGAACTCACTGCCTTTGCCAAGTCCTTCACTGCGAGCTTCGACACTGCCTCCATGCTGTTCAACCAAACCGCGCACCAGAGCGAGGCCGATACCGAGTCCGCCTTGCGAGCGATTCAGCGCCGAGCCAACCTGTGAGAACATCCCGAAGATCCGCGGCAAATGCTCGGGTGCGATGCCAATACCCGTGTCTTTGACGGAGAGGACCAATGCCATTGTGGATTTCGGTATTTCGCCTTTGGATGCGGAAACCGATTCGATTTCGGCTATTGAGCTTACGATTGTGGGTTCCGCAACCGCTTCTCCTCTGCCGTTCTCAGCGTCTCCTTGGCTCCTTTTATTCTCGATCGCTGTTTCCAGGTCCGCCTTGATCTCAATGTTGCCATTGTTCGCGCTGTACTTGCATGCGTTGTTGATCAGGTTTGACAACACCTGCGCGAGCCGCAAGGGGTCGGCATCGAGGTATACATTGCGTGGCGGCAACGACACCGAAAGCTTGTGTCCCGCCGCTTCCACATGCGGCCGCGAAGTTTCCAGCGCTTGATCGAGGATCGCCTTCAGCGTTACCCGTTCCTTCTTCAATTCGATCTTGCCTTGGCTGATGCGGCTGAGATCCAAAAGATCGTCGACCAGGCGCACCATTTGGTTAAGCTGACTCTCGGTGATCTCGCGCGCCAGCTGGAAATTCTCGGCCGTCAGATTGGGTCGCTTCAGCAGCTCGACGGCATTGCGGATAGGCGCCAAGGGATTTCTCAGCTCGTGCGCCAAGGTCGCCAGAAACTCGTCCTTGCGCCGGTCGGCATCTTTCAACTGCTCGGCGTACTCGCGCAGCGCCTTCTCGGCCAGCTTGCGATCGGTAATGTCGCGTGCGACTTTCGACGCGCCGACAATGCGTCCATCGGCGCCTTTAACAGGCGAGATGGTTAGCGAGATGTCCAGCCGTGAGCCGTCTTTTCGCATCCGCACCGTTTCGAAGTGATCAACCCGCTCGCCGCGCTTGAGTTGCTCGAGAATCTTCCGCTCCTCGTCGAGTCGATCAGGGGGAATAAGCAACGTGATCGGTCGCCCGACCGTTTCGTCGGCTGTGTAGCCGAACAGCCCTTCGGCGCTCTTGTTCCAGCTAGTGATGACGCCACTGAGGTCTTTGCTAATGATGGCATCGTCCGAAGATTCGACAATGGCGGCGAGGGTGGCGCGTACTTCCTCCGCCGCCGAGCGCTCGGTGATATCCTGAAACGCCAGGAGAATCATTTGGCCGACATTACTTTCTCGAGATAACCGGCGTGCATCGAGCAGGAGCGTCCGGCGTCCAATCACGGGGAAGGTGTGCTCGGCCTCGAGGGTTTGGAACTCACTATTGTCGGAAATGATCTCTTTCAGGAGCGACCACAACCGGGGAGTATTCCACTCATAGTTCACCAGATCATAGAGCGGAATATTTTGCGTTTCCTCACGCGAGACCTGGAACATCGCATAAAAGGCCCGATTGGCCGTCTGTAGCCGCAGGTCGGCGTCGAGGACCACCAAGGGTTCGATCACCGTGTTGAGGATCGCTTTTGTGTACTCCCGTTCGTAAATTGCCTGCTCCAGACTGGCACGGAAAGCCGTCACGTTTGTGAACGTGAGCACGGTGCCGCCAATCTGCCCATCGCTTCTTGTGTACGGAGCTATCCGAAGAAGGAACCACCGGTCCCCGTCCCGGACTTCGCGCCGGAACGGTGAGCGGTCGGCAATCACTTGCGCGCAGAGCTTCTCGAGATCGATGACGGCTGTCAGGAGGTGGATGTCACGGGGAGAGCGGCCAATGTCCGATGGCGTGAGGCCGAGCAGCGCTGCCGCGCCGATGTTGAAGCGGGTCACAGTGAAGTCGCGGCCAACCACCACTATGGAAAGATCGATAGTGTCAAAAATATCGACGAGGTCAGCGCTGACCGAGTCGGCACTCGCAGCGTCGTTATGCACCCGAGCGGCGTCGCTAGACCGGTCATCATCTGCCTGCAATCGTATCGTCATCGATCTGGCACGTTCTAAGCTTCGTACAAAGTACGACTCCGTTGCAGCACGGCGTCAGCTACAGCCGGCAGAGCCTGATGCAATGCCAAGAGCAGCGCCTGAGGTCGCGGCATCTGGAACGACGCCGGATAGCGCGAGAGGAGCTGCCCTTCGAGGACAGAGGCCTCGACCGAGCCGACTGTCTCGCGCAGAGCTTCGGCTACGGCACGCTCGAGCCGCGCATAATCTTCCACCGGGATCAAGTGAGAGTGGTTCTCCCCGAGCCTTGGCAGCATGCGAGTGTGCATCTCGCCGTTGAAGTTATCCATTACAAACGAGCAGAAGATCGCCACCTCCTGCTCGTGGCCGAGCTGATCGAACAGATCCTCGAGGCTCATGCTGCCGGCTACGTCCCCGCGCTCCCAAAGGACATTGACCATTTCGCCCCACCAGCGCACTTTCGGGTAATGGCCCGCTCCGCGGGCCCGTGTGATGACGTCCGCCGCTACGCCGAGGAACACCGGCGCGTCGGGCATGGCTTCGCGCATGAAGCTTGGCAGCAACTCATCGGCGTCAACGACGGTTAGCTGGCCGCGCTCCTGTGCCGCCTTGACATCCACGCCTCCAGCCTCCAGCCGAGGGCGGAAGGCATTCCAGTGGGCGCTCGTCGGCACCAGGATCAAACCCTCGCCGTTCGCGAGCGCAGCGGCCGCGAACCGACAGACAGCGCGATTGAGAAAGTCTTGATCCTGGTAAAGCTGTACGATGTGATCGCGCGGTGCCGCGTTGGTCAAAAGTGGGTGCCAAGGCTGACTGTCCGCTTCAAGCTCATGATTCATTGCTATTCCTCCAATTAATTGTTTGCCATCGCGGGTCCGTCGGCCGCTAATAGCGGAGTCTTAATAGGAGGTGACCGCTGACAGTAGCGGTCCTCAGTAGAAGCAAGCGACGAAACTCGTTTCAACTGCTATCACACTAGTTAGCGAGCTGGATGTTGTCAAGGTTTTGATCTCGGTGTTGTAGCAAAGTGATTATAACAGGAGTAACGGCAACGTGATTATGTCAGGATGGAAGGATGACAACCGTTACCGCCATGCTTGAGGACGGTGCGTGATTCATTTTGGTTTGAGGTATTTGTCTTTGATCGCTGCTAACGGCAACACCTCGCCTTTCAAAACGTTGCGGATAATTCGCAGCGCGCCCTCCTTGGCTCCCGGCGGCTCCTTCTCGCGATGGACAATCGTGCAGTCCTCGACCACCACAACTTTGTAGCGGTTCTGATGAGCGTCGGCACAGGTCCAAAGCACGGTATTGTCGGTCGACGCTCCGGCTACGATTACCGTCTCGCAACCCATCGTTCTGAGCGTGTAGTCCAGATCGTTGTGCGAGAAGCCGCTCAAGTAGCGCTTGTAGACTATGATGTCTTTGTCGATCGGCTGGAGCTCCGCGATCACTTCAAGCCCTTCGCTTCCCACCATCATGCGAGAGTTTTCATTGACGTGGTCCGTCGGGCGGCGCATGCTATTGACGTGAATCACCTGCGCGCCGGCGGCGTACGCTGCGTCTTTGAGCTGGCGCACCTGCGCCACCATATCGTAGCCGAAACTGCCGGGCTTCCAGCCGTACCCTTTGGCCATATCGAGAATGATTACGGCGATTTTTTGCGGTGCAATGTCTGCCATACCAAAATCCCCTTTCTGAATCTTTTAGCGAAAACATCTTAATCAAAATCGCGACTGAAAAGCACGTCGATTATTCTAAATTCGGAAATTACAATCGAGAAACGGCTGGGAGCCATTTCTTGAGCGCGGGCAGATTTACTTCGGCTCCGAGGTCGCTAAAAGTCGACGTGATTGTTTCCGGAACTATACGAGGAGTTTGTGCGGCGAAAGAGGTGACCAAAACGATTCCCATCGTCATGATCACCACTGCTGATCTAGTCGCGGCTGGGCTAATCGATAGCCTAGCAGCCCGGGGAAATATCACGGGTCTCACCCGACGCACCCCATAGCTAAGCGGAAAGCGGCTGCAGTTGCTAAAGGAGGTGCCGCGAATATCGCGCGTTGGCGTCCTTTCGGATGAGAGGCGCCAGACAACGGGAAGCAGTTTTACTTACTACGAGGCTGCAGCGCGCGCCTTAAAAATTCAACTTCAATCGATGGAACTGCAAGCTCCTAACCCGAATTTCGAAAGCGCATTCCGTGCTGCATCCAAGGGACGTATGAACGCGGTCCTTGCGGGTGCAGGCGCCCTCACCATAAGCTACCGCAAGACGATCGCGGACCTTGCCCTAAAAAACTGACGCAATCCAGTGGTGATCATGACGCCGCTCGCCGATTCATATTCCACTTAGAAAGTCCCTCGATTTCGCTCGGAGATCGCTGCTTGGCCTCGTCGTCAGTTCCCAATATGCGCATTCGCCCAAGCTGCAACATAGTTCCACAGATTCAATGGAATATTTGTGTAAGGGCCGGTGCCGTGAAACGTCGCGCAGGCCGTACAATTGCCGAGATTGTGGTTCATCCCTTCGATGACGAGAAATTCTTTGTCGGTGCTCGCCAACTCTTCAAAGATCTGCTCGCCGTCGCGAATAAAGTAATGCCCTTGCGCCGCTATCACCACAGCCGGCACCGAGATCGTCCGAACTGCGCAGATCGTTGAATTGTTGCTCGAACACCAATCGATGCTGTCGTACGAGTGATTGGATCTTATACCATTAGCGCTCAAGAACGAGGTGATTTTCAAGTCTTGTCTGCCATCCTCTCCTTCGTCATCATCCTTAATGCTCGGCTCAGGAACTCGCACCGTATGAATGATCTGCGGGTTAGCGATGGCACCGCTATTCTGGATCAATCGAGTTGGATTGAAAGTGCAACATTGGACGCCCGTGCTAAGTTGCGACAACCGCGCGCTGTCGCGCCAGAAAACAAACGCGTCATCGGCCGGATCACGCAGGCCAAGTTCTATTTCGTGTCTAATTTGAAGAGCATCGTGGATCAGACCATTCATGCGTCTCGACTCCCCGCGCGCGTAGGTATCGACAAAATGCTGAGAATAGGCAGAGTCGCCATTGGGATTGTAGCCATTCTTAGGGTCAAAGGGATCGAGAGTCTTGTTACGCGCGGGACCAAAGGGTTGGTCTTCATTGACCACGGAAGGGTTCAACGCCCGCAACCGATTGATGCCGTTCGCTAAGTGCGCCTCTACAAATACCATCCCATCGGCCCGGTCCGAGGGCAGGAAATCGGTCTCTGAAAAGGAGCACTCAACTAATTTGTTAGCCCCTTGGCAATACGAAGGACCATTTTCCGAAAGCGCTTGGTAATACGACGTGCTCGGGCCGCCGCCGCTGTGACCGATCAGCACGACTTTAGTAATTCCCGGCTGATTTCTAAGGAAGCGAACGGCGCTTCGAATATCCAAAGCAATGAGCTCCCAGTTCACAGCGGCTTCGCTACTACCGAATCTAGTCCTTATGCCGAGAGTGGCGAAGCCGCGGCTCTGCAACTGCGTTGTCGAAGCGTGGTTGCGGTAATCTCCGGTGCGATGAATCGCGATGAACGCGATATTTGACATCTGACCTGCCGGCGTCCGATAACGCCCCAGCGCTCCGCCACCCAAATCAAGGTCCGTGGTCGTCTGAGCGAACGTCGCCGGCACGGAGAGAACCAGTAGCAAACTAAATATCAGGGAAAACTTTATTGCGGTCATGATGAATTCCTTCCTCTCAAAAAAAATCACAATTATTAAATTCAATTCTTGAACCACTCGACTCGATCGTAGCGGCGCCTAGTACCTCGCACTCAGCCATTCGGCCATGAAGTTCCAAGATCTTTCTGCCGGCCCGTTGCCGGCAGGATCCGTCCAATATGCGTTTGCCGTTGCCGTCGCCAAGGCCGGATCATTTAAGATGATGCGAGTGCATTGCGCGCACGGGCCGCCGCCGTGGACCGCCCCTTCCGAAAATGCCAAGGTCTTATCCGTGCTGTAGGCATTGTCGTAAACGATCTCGTCGGGCCGGAGAAAATAGTGGCCGGTGTTGGCAATGATCAGCAAGTGGCGTCGTCGCCTGACTGCCGTTGGGATGCTTACCGACTCCTTTGACGTTGGTAACGCTGCTGGTGGCCGACGAGTCGTAGTCAATGCCTGTGATATCGTCCGGTGTTTGGCTGTATTTGCCGGGCGTGGCGCGCAAGGCTCTCGAGCCCAGCCAAATATGAACATTGACCTCGCGCGTCGAGGCATCGCAGTCCAAAGCGTCGAGATTGCCTGACGGCGGCCGAACCGATTGGATGATTTGCACGGGACGAGTTCCATCCCGAGCCAAAAGTATGTGCTTCTTCTTGGTATATTTGAGCAGACTTGTGTCCGGCTGAAAGAGACGCGCGCCATCGGAGCCGGGCACGACGAACGGAATGGCATCGCCCAGGTCATTGGGATTGCCGGTTTGGATTCTCCTTTGCTGCAGTAGATCGAGCGCCACTTCGATGAGATCTTCGTTGCGCACGGCTTGATGCACCAGGAAAGTCTTTTTGAACTGCTTGGAATAGGTCGCGCCGTTGTCGTCCAATTGGCCGGGATTGCGAATATAGCCATTGGCGGCGGTGAACATATCGTTTTGGAGCTTGCGCGGCTCGCAAGAAAAAATATTGTTGCTGAGAGCCGGATCGACATAAGTAAACGTCGCCAATCCATCGCCTAAATGAGCATCGAACAACATTACGCCGTCAGCTTTTGGGAGGTTCTGTAAATTGGTATCGACGCAAGGGAGGATTTTCTCGGCTCCCTGGCAAGCGATCGCCGCGCCGTTTTCAGCGACGTTTTGATAAAACGCCATCATCGGCGCGCCCATGCTATGGCCGAAGATAAGCACTTTGGAAACTGCCGGCAGGGTTGCTGTCGCCGTGATGCTTCTTAGATAGTTGATGCCCGCCCGTATTCCCGGTGCATGCTGCTCGTAGCCATAGTAACCGTTGTCGTTCCCGTTAAATACGCTGTCAGCGCACACTGTTGTAAAACCACGTTGGGCCAAGGCATTGCACACACCGTTGTTCTGATAACCCGAAGACGGGTGCATAACGAAAACACCGATATGCGCCTTGGCCAGCACATTGGTGGTCGGCCGACGCAAACGTGCCGCATTGACATTGGTCTGCCCGCCGGTGTTGAGATTCGCGGTGACGACGACATTGGTGGTCGGCTGGAGCTGCGCCGCGGCGGTAGAGACCAATGCCACTGTCGCCAGCAAAGCGAACGTCAATCCCGATAACGGCCTGACGATAAGTCGATTCATAGGAATCCTCCGGTGCGAAATTGTCTTATTGGCGCTTAAGAGCGTTACGCTTCTTACTTGATTCCCGGCAGCTCTGTCCAATATTCATTCATCAACTGCTGCTATATCTTGGAGGCTATTGATTTCTATCCGCTGCGGGAGTAACCACGTTCGGGGTGGTCGGTACAACAACCCATGTGAGACAAATGGTGAAGTTATGACACTCAATCAGATCCGGGCATTCGCGGCGGTCTCAAAATATCTCAACATTACAAGAGCGGCAGAGTCGCTAGACATCAGCGAACCGTCGGTTTTCAAGCAGGTGAAATCACTGGAAGACTTCTGCGGTGTTCGGCTCTACCGAAAGGTCGGTAGACAGATCGAGCTAACGCGAGAAGGACATCTCGTCCAGGCCGACGTCCGAGAAATTCTGCTGCGCGTCGAGCGACTTGGCCAAAGATTCAAGCAAGCGGCGCCGCCACTGACTGGCGGCTCGCTCACGGTCGGCGGCTCCCACGCTCCTTCAGCGGCTCTTATTCCCTCCCTTTTGGCGCGGTTCAAAGAAAGTCATCCCCACACGCAAATCATCTTTCGCACCAAAAGGAGCCGCGGAATAGAGCAGTTAGTACTCCAATCTCAGATCGAAATCGGCGTAATCACCAATCCTTCAAAATCCCCCTTGCTGCAGATCTTGCCTTGTCGCGAAGAGAACGTCGTTGTTGTTGTTTCCGCCAAACATCCGTTAGCCAAGAAATTCGAATTGAGCTTGGCTGAAGTCGCCCAGGCACCGTTGATCATCAAGAAGGGACGGCAAGGTAAACCTTCCGATGTCCTCAGACACATCGAGAGCCAAGGATTCAGGCTCAACATCCTGATGGAGTGTGAGTCAGGCCAGGCGATAATGACCGCCGTGATGAAGGGGATGGGCATCGGAATACTGTACCACGATCAGGTCGAATCGGAGCTCGAAGCCGGTTCACTGAAAACGCTGAGAATCGCCGGATTAAGAAGAATCAACGGCAAATCTTTTATCGTTTACCGCAAGGGCCGGCCGCTATCTCACAACGCGCTCGACTTCCTCGCGCTGCTGGGTGGACCGCGGCAAAAGTTCGGTTGGAACGATGCATTGGAAAAAGCAAGCTAACTCATTGAGTGGCTCGCGTGCGGCAGCGCGTTGGCCAGAGGCGAATCCGCTAGCAGGCCGCTGAAAAAGAACCACCGACAGGGAAAAGGTTAAAGGCGAAAGGATAAGTGATAAAAGTAATCCTAAATTTTATCCTTTATCCGTTATCCCTTATCCTTTTAGGTCTGCGACTCGCCTCTAAATCTTTTAGAGCAGCCTGCAAGAGGCTGGTTGCAAGGATGGAATTATGGTTCGACATAGCCGTCTCACTTCTGACAGCGTGGCATGCTCCGACGACAGTTTTTTTGCTAGCGCGGCGGTAGTGGCCCGGCGCCGGATAGTTTCTTGAGCGTGTCAACCACCTCGGCGTCGCGCGGCGTCTCCTTGATGATTTTCGCCATCGTGTCCGGCATGATCAGATCCGCGCTCTCACCAGTAAGCTTCTCGTATTCGCTATGAAACTCTCGATCCTGAAAGGCTTTCGCGATGGCTTCCTTAACAATCTTCACGCGCTCCTGGGGCGTGCCCGGCGGCAAAACGTAAGGTGAACCGATCACTCTGAAAGAGCGCCATAACGTCAACAGCCTGAGCTCTTTTTCTGACTTGGCGAAGCTCTCGATCTCGGGCAAATGGCCAAAGCGTGGGTGCTTGATTCCTTTCGGCGCTTCGAGAATGGCGTGGAAATTCATCACGCCTTTTTCCAACCATTCGGGGTTGCGCCGTAGCACCGAGGTCGGGTTGTTCGACCGCGCATCCAATTCGCCGCGCAATAAAGCCGCGTCCACCTCGGGAGCCGTATAGCCGGCGATAAATTTCGCATCCTTCATACCGATGAAGTAGGCGAATAACCGTCCCGATACGTAGGCGACGTGCCCGACGGACTGGGCGCCGATCCTGATTCCCGACGCCGCTCTTAGCTTTTCTATACTGTCCAGCCCCAGTTCCTTTCTCGTATAGATGATCTGGTGACTGCCGCCTTCCGACGATCCGAGATAGATAAATTTATCGACGTCGTACATGACGCCGGATTCGCCCATGATTTGCAGCGCGACGATGCCGCCGCTTAACGCTCCCACGGTGAAACCGTCCGGGCGCGCATTGCCATACATGTAATTCGCCGCTTTCCGCCCGCCGCTGCCGTCCATGAACTCGAGCAGGACCGTAGGATTGCCGGGGATGTGCTTGCGCAAATATGGAACCAGCGCCCTAACCCGAAAATCAGCCGTTCCGCCAGGAGTCCCAGCGACGACTACTTTCACGGTCTTCCCCTGATAGAACGGAGTCTGCGCAAAAACAGATGACGTTGCCGCGGCCAGCATTGCGCAAACCGTCATCACAGACGCCATCAAGAAAAGACGGCCTCCCGGCGCAACTCGCTTCGACATCGCAGATCGCTTGGGTGACATTGCCGATTGAAAACATTTGAATGATCTGGCTTGCATCATCTTTCTCCTTCGCCGTGCGAGCCATATTTCTCTGAAAAAGAAAAAGATACAAGCCTTTTAAAGCGCGTGATTATCTGGCGAGCCGCAATTGACGCAAGTTAAAATGTGGCCGCGTCCCATTTGTCGTAGAAAAATAGCAACGGCGTATGCTCTCGGTATCCCAAAACAATTTCTGGGAGCAAGAAACATAACGTTTCTAACAATTGTCTCATTGACACGTTTTTTCGAAGGTGTTAGTCCGGCCTCAAGTTATCGCGGTTTGCCGAATGATCACGGGAACAGAGTTGACGAAAATCGGAGTTCTCATGTTACGGGGGGTGCATATGAGACACGACAGATCCAAATCGGTGATGTTTCTCAATATCTCTCTTGGTGCATTACTGCTCGGCCTCTTCATCGGCGGTGTCGCTTTTCCGCAAACTTCTTTCTTTCAAGGGAAAACGGTTACCATCCTCGAGAGTAGCGCGCCCGGCGGAGTTGGGAGCATGCGGACCAAAGCAGTTGTACCTTTTCTCCACAAGCATATTCCCGGAAATCCCACCATTGTGGTTCAGTACATGGATGGCGGCGGTGGGCGGAAGGCCGCCAACCACATTTTTAATTCGGTCCGTCCGGACGGCCTGACCATTGGCCGCATGTCGACGCCGTTCGTGATGCAACCCATCCTCGGCGAGAGTGGGATTCTCTATGACATCGATAAGGTGAGCTATCTGGGGACCAGCTATAGCGGCGGCTACCATGTCTTCATATCGCGCAGGGAAGCCGGCCTCGACAGTCTCGAGAAACTGCGCGCGGCTTCAGGCACGAAAATCGGCTCCCAGTCAGTGGGACACCTGATCTATATCTCCGGCCGATTCTTTGCCTACCTGATGGGGTTGAAGCAACCCAGATTCGTCACCGGATACAGCTCACCCGAACTCGATGTCGCTATCGATCAGGGTGAGATAGACGCCAGGACAACCGTGGCGGACTCTCTCCTACACGAGAAACCTCAATGGGTCGATAAAGGTCTTATGGACTTCCACGGGATTATCGAAATTCCGAAGGGACGAAAACACAGCCATCCCCGCTTTGGCCAACTTACCGACATCGAGAGCTTTGCCCGGTCCGAGATGGACCGAAAAATTGTTCGGCTCTATCGCACCTTCGTCGGCAGCGGCAATCCATTTATTCTGCCCCCGGGCACGCCGAAAGACCGAGTCCAGATTCTGCAGGAAGCGATGCGCAAGACTTATCGAGACCCTGAGTTTCTTAAGGAGTATACAAAGCTCACCGGCCTAAAGGCCGAACCGCAAATGCCGGAGGAGTTGGAACAAACGATCAAAGACATGCCCCGCGACCGGGAAGCCGTAGAGCTATTCAAAAAGCTCACCGGCCCCGACCCGTTACCGCAAAGGTAAAGGTAAATGGACTAGGTAGCATCTCCAGAATGAAGAGGGGTCGGGAGTCTTTCACTTTCGCTGCGGACGACCGCCGGCATGCCTCGTCGCTTCAATGCCAAATTGCTTGGCGATGTGATCATCCAAAACCAGCGAATCGCTTCAGCGCTTAACTTCACGAACGACGGGAAGATTCAGATCCACATCCCAGGACAGTCTTAATTTCTCGACACCCTTTTCTGACTCGGAATAGCTTCCCTTGCTTTTCAGAGCCAGCCGCTTCCCGTCGAATCTATAGTCAGAAAAATATCTTTGCAGCTCCTCGGATTTCCACGCCACGGTTCTCGCCACTGTCGTACCTGGTACTACATAACTCAAATTCGCCTGCCAGATCTTATTGTCCTTACCGATAAAGAGGACGAAAGCGGCGTAGCTGGTTTTTTTCGATTCCTTGGCGTCATTCTCCAGTATGTCGGCTTTAACTTTCTCCGTGATTGCCGCAGGAAGGAATTGGATTTCGAGTCCGTCGGAATTTCCCGGGACCAAACCGTGTGCAAGCGTGACAAACGCGCTTTGAGTTGCGAGCTTGCTGCTGCCCGACGGCAGCGGCTTCGAGTCATGAACCGTCAGCTCAAAAGCTGCTCTGGTCTGAAAATCCTGCAAAGTAAAAGGCGCATTCGAAGCCGCGTACAGCGGGCGCAAAAGGATTGAGATCACAACGATCGCGATTCGCGCCATTACAGAAATTGAATGCATGGTTGCCGCACTGACTTATGATGTTCCGATTCAGCGGCCGCGCCTATCACGCCGCAGCTCCAGCGGCCCTGTAGGCGGCGCCACGAAGGACCTGGCCCGGTAAATCACCCGTCAACCTGCCGTCCTGATAGATGACTCGACCGTTGACGACGACGTAGTGCATCCCAACAGAACGGTGAATCAAGCGCTTCGTGTTGGCGGGAAAGTCATGGAGCCACTCCACCTCTCCGGCGTTCACCGTAGCGGCATCGAAGATCGCGAGATCGGCTGCATATCCGGGGCGCAGCAACCCTCTGCCTTCGAGCCCGTATACGGATGCCACCATAAAGGTGAGCTTGTGAATGGCCTGCTCCAAACTCATCACTCGCTCTTCCCGTACCCACAACCCCAATAAAGTCGTGCAGTACCCGTTGTCAGCGGAAACCTGAACCTTGGAGCCAGCGTCTGAATTTCCCACCAGGATGTAAGGACTCCGCAGAATCTCAGCCATCGCTTTTGCGTCGCCTCCGGAGTCGTATTTTCCGAAGGTGGTTTCCAGATTTTCCTCCAGCGCCAAGTCGAGAAAAGCATCCAGGGGATCTTGATTTCGTATCCTGCCAACTTCTTCTACACTCTTTCCTGCGTACTTCTGGTTCTGCGGGTTTGCCACCGCCGCGACCGTTACAGTATCCCACACACGACGAAACGCCGTTTGCCGAGGACTTTCTAGTTCCTCGCGCAACCGATGGCGGATTTGCGGATCGCCGAAGGCTCGCTTGCGCGTTTCTTCCTCCTCGAACATCAGGTTCTTCCACGTCTCGAACTGGTCGAAGGCTCGGGCGTTCTTCAATGTAAAATGTTGAAAATCGGGAATCGTATTGGTGCGCAGGTAGGGAAGATAGCCGTCACGAAACGTCGGCGCGACAGCGTTGAGCTGCTGCTTCCAACGCTCCGGCGCAGCCGCACGGTGCACGACCGGTTGTCCTATGCTTGGGCGGCCGGTACGACGAACCAGCCGATCGTATGTTTCGAATTGACTGATCTTATGCTGTCCCAGATGGGACTGGATCACGCCGGCGTTCAACTCTCCCAGAGCATCGCACAAGGTGAAGAATTCCTCGTCGTCGGCGAGCCCACTGGGTATGGGCTTGCTGCCCTCTTGCATGTGTCTCTCGTTACGATTGGTTGAAAAGCCGAGCGCGCCGCCTTTCATTGCCTCGGTCACCAACTGTTTCATGCTTTGGATTTCCGCCGGTTTCGCGGCACGGTCAGCGGCTTCCTGGCCCATCACCCAATGACGTATCGGTATGTGGCCCACCAAGCCACCAACGTTGATCCCTAGGCGGCCTTCCAAACCGTCAAGATAATCACCATAGGAATGCCAGCCCCACGGAATGCCTTTTTCCAAAGCGTCACGCGGCATCGCCTCAAATCGCACAAAACTGGTTAGCAGTTCGTGTTCGTCGCCGCTCTTCACAGGAGCAAGCGCCAAACCATCGTTGCCCATGACAATAGATGTGATGCCATGCTCGGGCTCAGCGGTGGCGTAAGGATCCCATTGGATCTGAGCATCCATATGGGTGTGATGATCGATGAATCCCGGCGCAACGACCATCCCATGCACGTCGATGGTTCTGTTGCTGTTTTCTTGCACCCGCCCAATCTCAACGATCTTTCCGTCCTTGATCGCGACATCGGCTAGGTAGGACGGTAAACCGGAACCATCCACTACGCGACCACCACGAAACACCAAGTCATAGCCCATCTTCAGTTCCTCTGGATGGAAGGCTCTCGGTACACTAGCTAGCCGCCGCGCCGAAGATGTCGGCAAAAAGTTTTTGATAGTAACCAATCTTGTCGCCGATCTCGGGGCTATTGACGTGAAGCTTAATCCCCTTGGGCACCCACGCCGGATCCATTCCGGTCCGCGCCGGCTCAAGGCTCTCGGAGAGATAGGTTCGTTGACCTTCCTCAGACAGCAAATAATCCATGAAGAGCTTGGCGGCGTTGGGATGCGGCGCGTTCTTGCTGATGCCGCCGGCAATCGTGTGCACGATCGCGGGTTCGACAACATGAAAGTCTATCGGCGCGCCGTTCTTTTTTGCGCGGTCGACCGTGTAGGCGTAGATGTCGATCACGAGAGGAATTTCTCCCGCCACGACCAAATTGGTCAGCAGCGTAGTGCCTGAGCGCAGGCTCACGTTCTGGCGCGCGAGCCTCTTCATGAAATCGATTCCCTGACTCTCTCCTCTGATCTTCAGCATATTGACGAACCACACATAAGCGGCGTCTTCCAACCCCATCTGTCCTTTCCATTTAGGGTCCAGCAAGCCGTCATAGGAACGGGGCAAGTCCTGCTTGCGCACCATTCGGGTGTTGTAGGCGATGGCATGAAGTTGCTTGTAGAGAGCTGTGTAAAATCCGTCACGGTCTTTAAGCTCGTTGACGAAGGCTTTTCTTTCGGGTGATTCATACTTCATCAAGAGACCCTTTTGCTTAAAGAGGTCGATGTACCAATCGGTGGTGCGTACGATATCGGCGATATGTTTTCCCGCTCTGCTTTCGGCCTCAAAACGGACGAGCAGCCGCTGGCTCTGGATGCGCGACTTCTTTACCTGGAGAAACGGATATTTTTTGGAAAAATTCTTGCCGAGAACTTCATCAATCTCGCCTGAGCCGCCGCCGTACCAGACGACCTCTCCCTCTTTCTTTGCGCCTTCGATAGTTTCGGGGCTGGCGGCACGAGCTAATAGTGGCGCCGCCCAGAAAGCCAAAGCCGCTAACAGAGCGATAACAAATCTCTGCATGTTGTCCTCCTTAACTGCATAACAATTTAAGCCCGTTCCCTTCCCAAAAACTCCAACGCATCATACTGATATTCGTCTGACCACGCTAGCCGATCCCACTGCCAGCAGCTGTTAATCTTGCTGCCAGCTGAACTTTCTGAATTGATTTTACCAGGCACGCGTTTCGCCGAGCTTGAAGATCCAGGCGCGTGACGAATCGATGTTGCGGCGGCGGATATCGGCTAGCAGACGTTGCGGTGGCTCGTCGAGCGGCTCGTCCGCAAGATCGAAGGTGCCCCAGTGGATGCCGAGGAGCGTGCGGGCTTTGAGGTCGATGAACGCCTGCACCGCTTCTTCCGGTGTGAGATGCACGGCTTTCATGATTTCTGGAGGTAGATAGGCGCCGATGGCGAGCGCCGCGACGTCGAACGGACCGAGCCGCTGACCGGCTTCTTTGAATCCCGGGAAATAACCGGTATCGCCCGAGAAATAAAGCCGTCGCTCGGGGCTCGCCATGGCCCATGACGCCCAGAGTCGTTCGTTGGCGTCCGACAATGTTCGTTGAGAAAAATGCTGCGCCGGCACGCAGACGAATTTCACGGCGCGATATTCGCGCTCCTGCCACCAGTCCAACTCTTCGACCCGTGTCATGCCGTTCTCGGCAAACCACGCCTTGAGACCGAGCGGAACCAAAAAGAGTGGATCGCGCGCCGCGGCAAGGCGCTTCACGGTGTTTAGATCTAAATGGTCGTAGTGATCGTGAGAGATCAAGACAACATCGATGCGCGGCAAATCTTCGAATGCGAGTCCGGGAGGGCTCAGGCGGCGCGGGCCGCCCCAAGACACCGGACTTGCTCGTTCGCTCCACTGCGGGTCGGTTAAAATATTGACGCCATTGATCTGGACCAACAGGGTCGAGTGGCCGATCCAGGTTATGCTCGGATTCACACTGCCGGTGCGCAGGATGGCGCCGTCATTGGCGACGCGCGGCGCAACGAAGCTCCGCGGTGAGATGGCACCCGTCCACAATCGGCGCACAACGAAACTCCAGCGCGTCCATGCGGAAGGTCGGCGGAAATCCGAATTGGTATTACGAAACCCGCCCACCAAATGATGCGCGGGTTGCCCGGCGATCGGCTCGTTTTCCACACCCGCACAGGCGATGACCAAGATCAAAAAAAAGATTGCAGAGTAACCGCGGCGCATAAATGCTGTGAGTATTGAAGCATTTCTAGTAGGTGAAACGCTAGTCAAAGCAGAAGAAAAAGCCTGATGCCGACTCTCAGCGTTTTCGTTTATTACGAGCGGAGCGCGACTGCAGAGCGTGCCGAGGAATTTCTACGGCATGAGACCGCGGAAAAACCGAACTCCTTTTCGAAAAGTTAAGCGACAGAGCAGGCGCTTTTTTTCGCTGCCACGGTTTGACAAAGAACCACGAGCCCGAGTACAGTTCGCCGCGATCATCGTCCAACTCTCACCGACGCAAGAGGAGGTTCATACTCAACCTATGATCACCAAGATTGCCATACATACACGAGAGCCGTTTGCTGAAGGATACGAGTTTCCGATCACGGGAGCCTATGAAAAGCTGGTCGGCAAAGTCTACGGAGAAGTGGATCCCAAGAACCCTCTCAATAGAGTCATTGTCAATCTAGATAAGGCGCCGACAAATTCACGGCGCCGCGTCGAATACTCGGCCGATGTTTATATTCTTAAGCCCGTGGATATGAGTCGAGGCAACGGCAAGATTTTTTTCGACCCTCCGAACCGAGGGGGAAAGCATATCTTGGCTTTGCTCAATGATGCGCCGTCGAACAATGACCCGTCGACGCTGAAAGACGCCGGCAACGGCTTTCTCATGCGCCAGGGTTACGCCATCGTTTGGGGCGGATGGCATGGCGGTCTGAGCGGCAAGAATTTCGTGGTCATGGATGTGCCCGTGGCGAAGGACAAAGGCAAAGAGATCGTTGGCGTAGTTCGCACCGAGATCGTCGCCGACGAAGACGGAGTTTTCTCCATGCCTCTGAGCGCCGACCCTCGGATCGCAAGCTACGAAACCGTTACTACCGACAAATCGACGGCGTCATTGACCGTGCGAGAAAAATCCTACGACGCTCGCATCGCCATACCCCACTCAGACTGGGAATTTGCCGCTTACGAAAAAGACCCCGCCGGAAACGAAGTGGTTCGGCCGAGTACCACGGACCTCTACCTCCGCTCCGGGTTCAAACCCAATCATATCTATGAGTTCATATACACGGCCAAGAATCCTTTGGTCCTGGGGCTCGGCTTCGCCGCGGTTCGTGATACGGTTTCTTTCCTCCGCTATGAAAAGAAAGACAAAGCAGGAAATCCGAACCCGCTAGCGCCCGATGAAAATCACCGCGGAATCCGTCGCGCCTATGCTTGGGGCCGGTCTGTTAGTGCCAGGTTCATTCGGGATCTTGTTTACCATGGTGCCAATGAAGACGAATCGCACCGCCAAGTTTTCGAGGCGGTCTGCCCCTACGTCGCCGGCGGCGGAAGAATGTTTCTCAACTACGAGTTTGCCCGGCCTGTAACATCGTCGCAGCAGCACAACGATCAACTCGATCCGGAACTTTTTCCTTTTGCCTACAACGTAATGAAAGATCCGCAGACCGGCCGAAAGGACGGTATTCTCAAGCATCCGCGAACCGATCCCTACGTCATGCACGTGCAGACTTCTACCGAATACCGGCAAAAGCGCGGCGCCTTGGCGCATACCGATGGAAAAGGCAAGGACGTACCCGTCCCTGAAAAAGTGCGGATCTATGTGATTTCGAGTGCGCCGCACCGGTTTGCACCTGGTCTGGTGCCCAAACGGTACAATTCCCAGAACCTCACAAACCCGTTGCCTCATGGTGAGGTGCTGCGAGCTCTAATGGTAGCGATGGATCGGTGGGTCTGCGAAGGAACACTGCCTCCACCGAGTCAGTTTCCACGTGTGAAAGATGGCACCTTGGTGGCGTCGCAGCAAAAGACCACCGGTTTTCCCAACATTCCCGGCGTGCGTTACACGGCGTTGTACAATCGCCAATCGTTCTTGGACTATGGTCCAGATCTTCGGCGCGGAAAAATCGCAGTCCATCCGCCCCAACAGATCAAGAATGGTGAATACAAAATTTTGGTGACAAAGGTAGACGCCGATGGCAACGATTTGGCGGGTATTCGCTTGCCGGCGACTCGAGTGCCTCTGGCAACTTATACCGGATGGAATCTTTGGAGCGAGGGTTTAGCCGAAGATGAGCTTTGCGGTTTGTTCGGCTCTTATATTCCGTTCGCGCGAAGCAAGGAAGAACGAACCCAAAATGGTGATCCGCGGCTTTCCCTCGAAGAGCGCTACAAGGACCACAATGACTATGTGGAAAAGGTAAGCCGCGCCGCGCGCGCGCTGGTCGAGGATAGATACCTATTGCCGGAAGACGCCGAGAAAATTATCGCAGCGGCCAGAACAACTGCATTTACGTGAAGAAATGATCTGCGATGAAGCCGGTTTGGTCCATCGTAGGAAATATCGCAAGCCATCCGGCGCTGCGCCGAAAGACCAACATGTCAACTTCGTGCCGCTGTAAAGGAGGACTCAAGATGCAAAGGCGAGGAATGCTATCGCGTGGGTTCCTAATTGTGGCCGCTCTGACATTTGACTTTGCAGTGATCGCAAAAGTGCTCGCGGCATCGCCGCCGGCCGAAACGCCAAGCGAAGCACGGCTGGTCGAGGGCGCCAAAAAAGAAGGCAAGCTGGCTTTCTGGATCAACGGCTGGACCGCCAACGAATTGGAGCAAATGTTCGCTAAATTTAAGCAAAGATATCCATTCTTGAATGTTGAATACTGGCGCGCTTCGGAGGATTCGCAGCTGCATCAAAAAATGATGTCCGAAGCGAGAGCCGGAATTCAAAACGTTGATATCGCATCGAGCGAGATCAACCTGATTTCAGAGCTCAAAAAAGCCGGCCTGGCAAAAAAGTACGGTTGGCCCAACACCTCGACTTGGTCGCCCCAGCACAAAGATCCCGAAGGTTATTGGGTTGCCAGCAACATCAACGGCATCGTGGTGGTTTACAACACAAATCTAGTCTCCGCCGCCGAAGCGCCGAAAAACTGGGATGATCTTCTCAACCCAAAATGGCGCGGCTCCATATCGATGGATCGGGATGCCGCAGAGTGGGTGCTCATGCTGTGGGCCGCCTGGGGCAAGGAAAAGGCTATTAATTATTTAAGGGCGCTCGCCAAAAACGAAATCGTTTTTGGCGCAGGTCAAACCGCACGGCTCGAGATGCTCGGCGCCGGCGCATTCAAGATTGATCTACGGCTCAATCTCTACCGTGTTCTCCAGTATCAGAAGAAAGGCGCGCCGGTTGAGTGGTTGCGAACCAATCCTATTTTGGCAAAGGCCACCCCGCTACTGATTGCCGAGCGCGCGCCACACCCCAACACTGCGCTGCTGTTTGCCAACTGGTTCACGTCTTTGGAAGGACAGCAAACATTTACGGATGTCACCGGCCGCTTGGTTCCAGACTCCCGGGTTAAAGGCCCGACGGCAGACGCGGTACGCGGGCAGAAACTCACTGTGCCTCCGCCCGAGATTGCGATGTACGGCAGCGAGGCCGAAAGCATCTGGCGCGATTTATTCTTGAAATAGTTGGCCGCGCCGGTCACGCCGGCTCGGCAGACGTGGCAGCGCTTTCGTCCTTACGACGGGTTGTGTCATTAGGTGGAGCTTGCCGGCATCTCAAGGCACAGGTCCTTGGGCATCGCCCGGCGAGGCATATTGCTCGCGCTTGCCAAGGCGTCAATAACTCGGCTCAACAGTCGCTTCATCGCTAAAGTCCTACGTGCTTACGATGGCAAGACAAAAAATCCCATCCGACAGGTTATTTCTGTTTTGCGTCAGCATGTTGGTTGTTTATCTCGTGCTGACACCCCTCGGCATGCTCATTTGGAACAGTTTGAAAACCACTCCGCCCGGCGTTCCCGGTGCATTAACTTTCGTCAACTTCTCCAAAGCGTATGCCGATCCTGCGCTTTATCCGCTCTTAAAAAACAGTTTAGTTTTCGCGACGGGAAGCACGCTCTTCGCTTTCTTCTTTGCGTTTATGATGGCGTGGTTGGTCGAGCGCACCAACACGCCGCTTCGTAACCTCGCTTACGTAATGGCCATCGTGGCGACGATCGTCCCCGGCATGATCGCTTCGATCGCCTGGATAATGCTGCTTCATCCTCGCATCGGACTCATTAACTTGGCGCTGATCAAGACTTTGAGTTTGAGCCAGTCGCCACTGGATATCCATTCGATGTATGGAATGATTTTGGTAGCAGGTCTGCGCCAAGTGCCGGTGATGTTTCTATTGTTGGCGGGCGCCCTGCGCTCGATGGATCCGTCGCTAGAGGAGTCCTCAGCAACTTGCGGATCGGGGAATTCCGCTACGATGCTTCGTATCACGTTCCCGCTGATGATTCCGGCATCGGCGGCGGCGATGATCTACAGTTTCATCAATGCCATAGAATCTTTTGAAATACCGGCTTTGATTGGCATGCCGGTCAAAATCTACGTCTTCAGCACGAAAATCTACCTGGCCATGCACCAGTCTCCTCCCGACTACGGCGTCGCAGCCGCGCTCGGCACGACGGTGCTGGGGCTCACGGCCGTGGGCACGTTGTACTATTTGCGAATTCTCAAAAAAAGCGACAGATACGTCACCGTGACGGGTAAGGGCTACCGACCCCGGCCCATCGATCTTGGCCGCTGGAAATATTTTGGCACAGCCTTTCTTTTCGGTTTCCTCGCGCTCGATCTCATCCTCCCAATGCTGGCGCTCATCTGGGCCTCGTTGCTGCCCTTTTACCAGGTGCCGTCCATCAAGGCGGTCCAGACGATCTCGCTCGCGAGCTACGCTTCCGCGTGGCGCTATCCCGGAGTGTTCAATGGTGTAAAGAACAGTCTCTTTCTCGCGATCTCCAGCGGTTGCATCACCATGATGCTGGCCGCCGTGATTTCATGGATCGTTATCCGTTCGCAAATTCCCGGCCGAAAAATTCTCGACTTCCTCGCGTTTGCTCCCCTGGCAACGCCGAGCATCGTTTTGGGAATGGCGTTGGTATTTCTCTATCTGAGCATTCCCGTGCCGATCTACGGGACGCTATGGATTTTGCTCATTGCCTTTGTCACCAAGTACATGCCCTGGGCCACGCGCAACACCAATGCCGCCCTCTTGCAGATTCATAAGGAGTTAGAAGAGGCTTCCGAAGTGAGCGGCGCCTCGTGGTTACAAACCTTCAGACGAGTGCTGGCTCCGCTGCTGGTCCCTGCGTTCGTATCCGGCTTTCTCTATATTTTCTCGCACACCATCAGAGACGTATCGCTAGCCATCCTGCTCTATTCCCCGAAAAACAACCTGTTCGCCATCGTCATATGGGAACTCTGGCAGGCTGGAACGATCGCCCAAGTTGCGGCGATTTCAGTCCTGATGGTGATTCTCCTCGGGGTCGTAACCTTCGCCGGAAGAAAATATCTACTACGGGTGTCCATCGCCTGAAAGCGGGAGCCGAGCACAACGACTACACCGTCCTGATCGTGATCACTTCACTCGCAGTGATTTGGAAAAGCAGAGATAGGGCCTGGGACCGGGCTGAATCGCGTCTGGATTTGACCCGTCGAACTGCGGACGCCGGATCTCCACGAGCCCGCTCGTAGCCAGTTCTACACGTTCATGTTGACGAGATCGGTCGCGCAAGGGGCGGTCTCGAGGAAATCCCAGCTCTTCATCCAGTCGTAGGTGCGTTGGAGTTCATCGGCCGGGATCGGCGCCGGATCGACCAGATAAAGGCGGCTCTCGCGCAGATCGTCGACAGTGAGTTGATTGATCTGCGGATCGCGATCGCGATAGTAGTCGATGAAGTAGTGCATGTAGGCGCGCTTATTCGCCATGATACGGCGCACAGCTTCGCGTATGGCGCGATTGAAGGCGGCGTAGGTTTCGCCATCGACACGATCGGATGCCACGTCAGTGCCGTGGTGAAAAGCCGAAATGACGACGCGGCAGCCCATTTTCTCAGCCAACGAAATATAAGGTTCGGTCAAGGTCGTCGCTTCGATGGTCTTATCCATGAGCATCTTGAAGCGGTAATTGGAGCCGTTTGGCACGCGGCCGATCTTGATCAGCTCGCGCGGCACGAAGCCTTCCAGCATCTGCAAGCAAAGATAATGTGTACCGCTATACATGGGAACGCCGATCTGCACGTTGGCGAATTGCTGCGGCACCTGCACCGGCGAATCCGCGCGGACGACGATGCCGGCGAAATTCACCATGGAACGACGGCCAACCTGCCGGCTGCCGACCTTGGTGGTTTCGACCCGCGAGAAATTGCCCCATTCGCAAGCGTTGTAGAGGTCAGCCTGGCCTGATTCCATCATGCGGCCATGGCTCGTGAAGCGCGAGGCGTCCTTATGATCCGTGATGTGCAACTGCGGGCTTTTGTCGAGGCCCTTCTCCCGGTCCAACCACTCGACTTGGATACCTTCCTTCTCGAACAAACCCTCGTCATAGGCGACGAGCTCGGCCAAGCCTTGGAACGGTGCAGTGGTTTCCAATCGCAGTGTCTTCATACATTTCTCTCCGTAGGTGTTTGGTAAAGTTATCCTCTATAAAATGACTAACATTCTAACGGCTGTCAAACGCCCTTGATACGTGCTTGCCCAGCCGAGGATGGGCGGAGTGTAACGGATGCCACGATTGAATACACTGTTAGCGGTGGTGCTCATTTTATTTGCGATTGCCTTCGTTCTTGTTTGAGCGTTTGTCGTCATGCCGATCTGCAACGAATCCGCTGCATTCGCCGCCTTCTGATCTAAGGATTCGTTTCGTAGTCTCAGTAGCCGATTTGTTTTAACCTGATAGGACGCCTATTCAGACGGTGGGCCTTGCGTAAAAACATTGGAGAAGTGGTTGCGCACATCCGCTTGGCCCGCGCCGGTCACGGAATCTTCTGGCAGCCGAAGTCGACGGAACTCCCCGCCAAAGCGGAAGGATCCGGCAAGTTGAGGGCCTTATCTGCGCCCAGCTAACGGTGTGTCGGGAAACGCTTCAGTGATGGCTGCCATATGCCCCTGCGGCTGCCTGCACCTTCTTCCTCGGACGGAAATGTTGACCGCGCTCGTATTTGGCTTTCTCTTAAGTCTCTGATGGACCGGTCATGGGGTTGCTCAAAAACCCGCGGGTGCGTTTGCCGAAAAATCCAATATGCGCCAGAAACTATAAATGCAATGATGCCGAAATAAATCCAGAATCCCCAAAACCAAACGGGATGCCACGCCAATTGCGATTCTGCAATTGCGATTTTTTTCTCCAAATCACTGCCTTTTCGTTCAAGCATCGCAATCCGCGCATCCTTTTTGCCTAGTTCGTCTTCCAGCGTCTTACTCTCCACATAGGAGCGAAACGGCAGTTTTAGCTTCTGGCCGATTTGAAGATTGGTCTCTAAAATCTCGGGGTTATGTTTTTTTATTTCCTCTTTGGGAATTTCGAGAGCGGTCGCAATGATGTCAAGATTGTCGCCGGGTCGTACCTTCCATGTTTGACTCTCAGCAGCCGCTGACATGGATGAAGCAACTAAAAGGGAATGGAGAATGAAAAGAAGAAAAAAAATCCTTTCCATATAGTCCCCTTTCTCGCAGCGAAAGACTACGTGCGGGCCCTTAGCACATACTAAAAGATCTACCAGGCGGGCCTAGGCCCCGCTAGGGGGGGTCATAAAAATCACTTACCGCACGGGAAAATTTGGGGAACGTAACTAAAAGGGCTACCGTTGTGGCGAGCAACTGCTCGCCCTGAGCGTCGTTTGGCGGACAGCCGGGCGGTGGCCTTACACATAGAAAAATCTTGCATCGCGAATGACTCGGTTGGAACTACAAATGAGCAAGATAGATCAACTCGCGCGCGATTGACTTTCACAAGATGAGGCGAGAAAGTTTTTAATGTTTAACGCCATGTACGTGTGCATGACAACCGCCCTGTCTTGAAGGCTAGAGGTGCTCAGTGCGGAAAGCTCAGCAAATCAGTCGCAGAACCTGGTTGGCCCAGGTCGCCTTGGGCGGTTTCGCGGTATGGAGCGAGCTCAATTTCGGTCACGGGCGCAGCGGATGGAGTGTCGCCATCGGCGGCCGCGATCTCGCGATCGGGGCTCAGAGCCTGGGCCCAGCCGAAACACTTCGGGTCAACTTGGGCATCGTCAATGCCTACGTCCTGATCCGCGGCAAGGAGGCGGCGGTCGTCGATACGGGCACGCCCAACAATGCGTCAAAGATCGCCGACGTCGTTGGCACTGCTGGCCTAAGTTGGGATGCGGTTCATCACGTAATCTTGACGCACTATCATGGCGATCACATTGGCAGCGTTGGCGAGGTACTGGCGGCGGCCGCCAAGGCAACGGCGTACGCCGGCGCCGCGGACATCCCGCAGATCAAGTCATCGCGGCCGATCAAATCGGTCGGTGATAACGACGAAGTGTTCGGCTTGCGCGTGATCGCGACGCCCGGTCACACACCCGGTCACGTATGCGTGTTCGATCCGGCCGGGTCGATGCTCATCCTGGGCGACGCCATGAACAACGTCGACAACAAGCTCAGTCTTCCCAGTCCCCAGTACACCGCCGACATGGCCGAGGCGCACCAGAGTGTGAAGAAGCTGGCGAAACTGACGTTTCAGCGCGCCGTCTTTGGCCACGGGGATCCGATCGATAAGGGCGCGTCGCAGGCGATCGCCAAGCTGGCCGGCACCCTCTGAGGCGTTCGCGAGATTCAACGCTGGCGTGATGCGCAGGACCGCCGAAGGTACCGTCCTGTCATTAACGAAATATCGGCCAGCGAGATGCGCAAGGCAGTTAGTCAATAATCAGGCCTAACCATCCCTGGTAGTCCCGGATGTCTCGGCCGGCATTGCATTTCAATCCGGTGTGCTTAAATCAATCATCTGCGTAACTCTATGAAGAAAAATCCATCAGGCGCAAAAATTGAAAAAAGTTTTTCTATAATAGGCTAATGTTTCGCTCTCATAGTCAGTGCGCCCCATGGACGATGTCGATCAGCTGGATGTCAATCGTCAATGCTTCTCCCGCCAACGGATGGTTGGCATCGACAGTCACTGCCGACTCGGTGACCTCAGTTACGATTAGCTCTACGGGCGGTCCCTCCGGTTGAGGCACTGGCACGCGTTGGCCGACTGTCGGGTCCGGGTCCAAGTGCGTGAATCGGCTTTTAGGCACGACCACTACCATATCGTCTCGGTACGGCCCAAAAGCTGTTTCTACCGGCAGCTCTGCCGTCTTCGATTCACCGGGCTTCATTCCGACCACGGCTTCCTCAAAACCCGGGATGACTTCACCTTCACCGATGGTAAATTGTAGGGGTTCGCGATCGCTGGTATCATCGAATACGGAACCGTCATGCAGTTTGCCGCGGTAACGAACCTTTACGGTGTCCCCTCGTGTTGCCAGTCTCATGATTCCTCCCTTTTTTAAAGTTATCCTAAAATTCTAAAAATCGAGTTCCCCCACTTCCATTATTGGTCGGCCAAAAATGGGCTTGAGTTTTTCGTGCAGTCTGGAGGCGAAAGCCGTGTTGAAGCAATATAGTTCGGCAAAATAAATTTTCCCGTCCAGTTCGTTGCTTAGAAGAAGCTTGGTCGGTTCGATAAAATCCACATCCTTCAAAATCCCGTCTTCTCCTTGAAACGAGCTTTCACCCTGCTCCGACCACCTCGGTGGCCACTGGATTTTTGGGTGTTCTCTTAAGCGCATAAGCGTCCCCCTACGGAAAAATTTTTCTCATACCTCAAAGCGACCACGGGTTTGATTGCCATCGGGAGATCAAAGCTCTCGATCGAAGCGAGCCGGCCGGAGCTAAAATGCCGCACGAAGTTTTAGAAGAACTAGACCCGAAGAATTACGCGTGAAGAATCAGGCAGGCTCTATTTTTTTCATCTTTGATTCACCTATAGCGCACGTTCTGCTCATGTCAAGGTGTGTCCGTCTGAAATTCTTCATTAGTGCTAGGAGCAATTTCTACCAGCCGAGCGCTCTTTCTTCACTGAGTTATGTTTGTATCGGTTGCAACTAGTAGTATTGGCCATACATCCTGAAATGCTCTAAAAATTTTACAAGCGCCGCAACAAACGTAAAAGGCGCGATCTTGGCCCAGAAGTTTGAGAAGCACTCGACGTGCTCGATCCACATTCGATCGGGGTTACGCCAACATAGCAGTTATGACCGAGCCCACGGAGGCAAGGACAAATGGCTAACTGGATAATTCGTACGATTGAATCGACGGGTTACTTCGGCATTGTCTTTCTCATGTTTCTGGAGAATATCTTCCCGCCCATTCCTTCAGAGTTCATCATGCCGCTTGCTGGGTTCATGGCGTCAAAAGAGCAACGAACATTGTCGGGCGTTGTCCTCGCTGGGACGATCGGTTCAGTGCTGGGAGCTCTGGCTTTATATTACGCTGGATACTTTATTGGCGAGCAGCGTCTCAAGCGGTTGATCGACAAATATGGTCGCTGGTTAACGATCTCTCTAGAGGACTTGGAACGAGCTAAAGGATGGTTCGCGAAGCATGGTCGGCTGGCAGTTCTCGTATGCCGTCTCGTACCGGGCATACGTTCTTTGATTTCCATACCCGCTGGAATCGCGAGAATGCCGTTGGTCTCGTTTCTGTTTTACACTGCTATAGGCTCAGGTTTTTGGACGGCTCTGCTGGCTTACGGGGGTTATGTCCTAGGCGACAAGTTTCAACAAGTCGAAAAATATCTCAACCCGGTTTCCTATGTCGTTCTACTCGCCATCGCATTGATCTATGTCAAACGACTGTTGTCAACGCGTGAGTGAGCATCGTCGTTACCACGGGCCATCACGTGGTAGAGCAATCCTTCGGCATGAACTCGCGGTTGATGCGGCAGTCGAGTTGGAAAGCGGCGCATCGCCGCGATCATAATCCATTCAAACGCGGCATAATCTTCCGGCTTGGAAGATAGTTCGCTTCGTCCGTTCGCCCGATTGAGTGTGTGATAAAACGATTCACCCGGCGCTAGGCGCGCTCACCAAGGAATCGCGACACGCCGAATCAAAGCAATTAATTCCGTCAAGAAAAGGCTCGCGTCCCCTTTTCTCATCCCTGATTTCTCTTTCGCGGAATGCTTGCGTTTATTTTGCTCGATCAGCGGTTTTGCCCTGTGACACGTCCATGATCATGCGCGCGAGCAAGTAGAGCCTTGGCTCGATGGAGTCGATAAGTATATATTCCGCGTCGGCGGAATGGGCGCCGTAACCTTGCAGGCCGAGACGTTCCAGCACCGGCGCCTCGCTATGGAGCGCCGCAAAGGCCGCGTCGGTGCCGCCGCCTTCCGGCTGATCGTCGACGACGAGCTCCTTGCCCAGCTCGCGATAAATTTTCTGCGCGTGTTGCGCCAGTGCTCTCGAGGCGGCGGTTGCTTCCAACGGCGGCCGGCGCCGTTCGAAATTCATTTCGACCTTGGCGTCGGGCAAAAGCTGGTTCTTCAAGCGCTCGCGCACTTTTCTTTCGATCTCATCGTAATCCGCCACGGCCAACACGCGCACGTCCGCCGCCGCTTGGGCGCCGGGCGGAATCATGTTGCGCGTGGTGCCGGCATTGGCGAGGGTCCAATTCATTTTCAGCCCCGTCGCCGGATTGGATAGGTCGCGCGTTTGCAGTATTTGGTGCGCCAGCTCGTAGAGAGCGTTGATGCCTTGCTCCGGCGCGAAGCCCGAGTGCGACGCCCGGCCTTTGACGGTGAGCGTCACTGCAGCGATGCCGCTGGTCGCGAGCGACAGTTTGTCCGATTCGACGCGCGACGATTCGAGGGAAAAAGTGGCGTCGTGCTCGGCGCCGAGCTTGGTGATTAAACTACGCGAACCCGGCGAGCTGATTTCCTCATCGGCGTTGATCAGCACGGTGAGCGTGCCGTAGTCGCGGAAATTCATCGCCTTGAGCAACGCCAATGTGTGAATTATAACCGCGATGCCCTGCTTATCATCGGCGATTCCCAAGCCATAGGCACGGTTGCCTTCGACGCGGAACGGCTGCTGCGCCAACATGCCGCCCGGGTAGACGGTGTCCATATGGGCAATGAGCAGGATCTTCTTCGTACCGGTGCCGGTGAACGTCGCACGCACCATCTTGCCGATTTTCTCGGGCGTGTCTTCCATCTTGTAGATGTTAATGGGTTCAACTAACTCTACCTGGCCGCCTGGATGTTTAAGCTTTTCCCCGATCACTTCCGCCAACTTGCCCAAGCCAGCATAATCGCGGCTGCCGGACTCGATCGAGACGATTTCTCTCAACGTTTCGAGTAAGCCAGGTTTTTCCTTGGCGGCTAATGACAATACCGGTTCGCGCGCTTGGCCAAAGGCTGCGGAAACCATCACCGTTAAGAACAAAGTCAAAGCGGCGTTTAGAAAAGCAGATGGCTTTGGTGTTTTCATTGCCGGTCTTCTACCAACGATCGCCGTGACCATCAAGTGAGTCAGGTATTGAAGCAGCGGCGCAACATGGGTTTCAATCGGCACGTGATCGAGGATTAGCTCAGAAATTCGGCACAGCAATTCTGCGACGCTTCGGTTTTGCGCGTCGCCGCACGCGGAATACATCGCTGCATAAAGTTAATCGCCTATCTGAACTCCGTCATTCCCGCATGCTTTAAGCGGGAATCCAGGCGAGTCCGGGACTGGACCCCCGATAAAAACATTCGTGGGTGACGGTATATGAAGCAGTCTCCTATTCTTTCTCCAAGGTAACGGTTGAGTTCTAGATCGACAACGACTGAAACCCGTTGACCCATAGATAGACAGTTCGTTCAGTACTAGACTTAGGTATGCATCTTCCTGTGAACCCGCCGGTTTTGCCGATGCTCGCCAAGCGGGTTGGCGAATTACCGGTAGGCGGAACATGGATCTTCGAACCGAAATGGGATGGGTTTCGTGCCCTGGTGTTTCGCGACGGGGACGAGATCCTGATCCAGAGCCGCGACGAGAAATCGCTCAACCGCTACTTTCCGGAACTGCTCGAGCCGCTCCGCTCACAGTTGCCTGCGCGCTGCGTGCTCGACGGCGAAATCGTCGTCGCCAAGAATGACGCGCTCGACTTCGATGCCCTGCAGCTCCGCATTCATCCCGCTGCGTCGCGGGTGAAGCTTCTTTCACGAGAAATCCCGGCGTCGATCGTGTTTTTCGATCTGCTCAGCGAGGGAGACGCGGGATCTGCGGAGCATGGCGTTCCAAGATCGCCGACGAATGCTGGAATCGCTGCTTTCATCCGCAGCGCCGCCGATCCATCTGACGCCCGCAACCAGCGAATCGAGCATCGCGGCGGACTGGTTTCGCCGCTTCGAGGGCGCCGGTCTCGACGGCGTCATCGCCAAGCCGGTTTCGGGAACCTACGAACCGAATAAGCGCGTGATGCTCAAGGTCAAGCACGAGCGCGATTGCGATTGTGTCGTTGCCGGCTTTCGCTGGCACAAGAAAGGTGAGCGCACGGCTGTCGGCTCGCTCCTGCTCGGCCTTTTCGACGACTCCGGCGCGCTGCAGCACGTCGGCGTCTGCGCGAGCTTCACGGAAAAGAAGCGCCGCGAGCTGGTAGAATTCCTCGCGCCGTACCGCAAGAACGCGCTTGCCGCTCACCCTTGGAAACATTGGGCCGAGCAAGCAGCAGACGAGCGGTGAAGCCGAGCATCGCATGCCGGGCGGCCAGAGCCGCTGGAGCCAGGGCAAGGACTTGTCCTGGGAGCCGCTCCGTCCCGAACTGGTCGTCGAAGTCGCTTACGACCACATGCAGGGCAGCCGCTTCCGTCACACGGCGCAGTTTCGCAGGTGGCGCACCGACAAGAAGCCGAGCGACTGCACCTATGCCCAGCTCGAAGTCGTTCCGCCGCAAGAGCTGGCGGTGATTTTCGCCGGCGATCGAATTCGTAGCGCGAAGGTTAAGGTTCAAGTTCGTTTAGGTCGCTGAATTCTCCAGCCTATGAACTCTGAATGCTTGAACTTCGAACGCTTGCGCTCGGTTACGCCATTCACGCGTTGGATCGTCATCCGGGTCGGGAGTTTCCTGCGGCGGGCGCAACTCTTCGGGCACATTTCGCAGGTTCACTCGGATGCGGGTCCAGGTGGACGACCTGCCGCGCATGGAGTCGACCAGCACGTCGTCCACGGCGAGAAGCGCGGCCACTTCGGGATGTTTACTCTTCCACCTTTCCAGACCGGCGAGCGCCGCTTCTTTGTCCGGAGAGTTCGCGACCACCAGAAGCGGCGCCTTGGTGCGCGGCTTCTTCGCGGATGGTTTCTTCGCCGCCGAGCGGGCGCGCGAAGGCGCGACGCGCGGCGCTTCGCCCTCCATCTTACGAAAGTGCGGAGGCCAGGGCGCGTCGCCGAGACCTGCCGCCTCGTCTTCCGCCGCGAGCTCGAGCAGCTTTTCGAGCGAACCTGGCGCGGCGTCCATGCCTGCGTGCGGATCGCCGAGCTCCGCGAAGCGCTTGGGAACCGTGAGCACGGTGAAGTCGGCCGGGTCGCAGTCGGGGACCTCATGCCAGTGAAGCGGCGTGGACACGCGGGCGTCGGGAAGCGGGCGCACGGAATAGGCAGAGCAGGTCGTGCGGTCCTTGGCGTTCTGGTTGTAGTCGAGGAACACGCCGTGGCGCTCCTCCTTCCACCACTTCGAGCTGGCCAGCGCCGGCACACGCCGCTCGACTGCGCGCGATAACGCGAGCGCGGCGCGGCGCACCTCGACGAACGTCCAGCGCGGTTCGATCCGCACATTCACGTGCATTCCCCGCGAACCGCTCGTCTTCGGCCAGCCGCGAAGCCCCATCTCTTCGAGAAACGATTTCACCTCGAGAGCGACACGGCGCACGTCCTCCCATGCGACGCCAGGACCTGGATCGAGATCGACGCGCAACTCGTCCGGGTGCTCGAGATCGCCGGAGCGCACGGGGTGCGGATGGAGCTCGATGCAGCCCAGGTTCACGATCCAGGCGAGCCCCGCCGCGTCATCGACGACGACCTCCTCCGCTTTGCGGCCCGATGGGAATGACAGCGTAACGGTTCGCAACCACGCCGGCCGCTTGGCGGGCGCGCGCTTCTGATAGAACGCCTCGCCTTCGGCGCCGTCGACGAAGCGCTTGAGAACCATCGGACGATCCCGGATTCCAGCGAGAGCGCCCGGCGCGACCGACAGATAGTAGCGCACGAGATCGAGTTTCGAGAGCTTCGTCTGCTTGGAAAAATACGGCTTGTCGGGGTGGGTTACACGGACCTCGCGTCCGTCGATCGACAGAACCTCGGCTGTGTCTTTCTTCATCACTAATCCGACTAACGCTCGGCATTGCAGCCAGCCTTTACAAGCTTAACAATTTCGCTCCATCGATCTAGTTCTGTTTTGATTTTACAATAAGACCTGGCGCGCCTACTTGAGCGCTGAGCTGGATCCCGACAACGGCAACAAGCCGACCGACGCGCGCAGTCGCATTGGCACCGGTCGCTAGTCGAATACCAAAGGCGTCGTGGTCACAAACCCGCGCTCCCGGAGAGCAGCCGGCGAATGATTTTTTTTCAGCTCGCATCATGCGAATCGTGCCTGAAGACTGCGGACAGGCGTTACTCACGAATCAAAAATTTATTTTTGGCGCAAAGGTGTCCAGTGCGCTGGCGCGCGCCCCTACGCGAGTAAACTCTACTTCGCGGTGAACGAGGCGACGTGCGTCCAGGGATGCGCCTCGGCCCACGCCATCACTTCTTGTGAGCCGGTGTAGTCGAGCGGGTTTTGGGCGATGACGCCGAACACCCGCTTCTCGTTCCAGCCTCGGTCGAAGACTGCGCGGCGCGCGTCGGGCAAGGCGGCCGCGACGGCGTCAATCACGTGGCCAGCGGCCTCGGCGATGGCGGGAGACGACTTCAGCACGTCGCGGCGCAGCGCGAGGATGAAACCTTGCGTCTCCGACACGGCGTTGTTGTCGATCTTGGCGTAGAGCTCGGGGTTCTTGCCTTCTTCGGCCCAGGTGCTGCGGCTTGGCGACCAAATCTCGGTCGCCTCGAACTCAACTGGCTCAGGCTTTTCTAAATAGTCGCTGGTCCATTTGCGGTTGCTGCCCTCGCTCCAGGACAAGCGGCCGAAGGGCAGCCATTTCGACTCGCCGGGCCGGTGCTGGAAAGAGCGGATCGACGTCGGCCGTGGCAGAAGGTCGGCGAGTTCAGTCATCGGCGCAACGATCTTGCGCCAGGTTTCCCAACGATAGAGCCGGCGGCTCCGGACCGGCGAGCAGGCAGGCGATCTGCATGCTCGGCCGATTCCAGGGAAAAATGGTTGCGAAGCGGGCGAACGGCCCATCGCCGAACGGCCAAGGAGCCGGACCCTCAGGCTTCGGACGAGCCGCACCGGAATCGAGCGGCTCCGGCCGCGCGAGCCATGGCTCGCCCGTGGCGATGAAGATCGCCAGCGCCTGATCGGCGATGGCATCGTAAAATTCCTGCGGCTTGACCGGCTGCGGCCGATCGTAGCTGCGCGGGCCGAACTTGAACCAGTCCGCACCACGCCAGCCGCCATGCGCGTCGCGCGGCGTCAGCTGTCGCCTGTCATTGTAGATGTGGCCAACATTGATCTTGTCGACTGGCAACTCCTTCCACGGCCCGTCAGTGAAGCCCTGAGGACCGGTCCGTCCGATCTCGACTACGAAGCTGCCGCCTACGCTGTAGAATTGCACCATCAGATAGTCGACGCGTTCCGGCAGTAGTCGGCGGAAATGAGGGAAGGAACCGACGAACCCGCGCTCCCGGAGAGCCGGCACAAAGCGAGTCTTGAAGGCACTCATCATTCGCTCGCGCTGTTCGGTCATGTTGCCTGCAATTCCCACCAAGCATTACCCGACTTTTAGCAAGTTCCGCGCGCTGTCATATTCCGCTGGCGGTGTAGCGGGATATGACAACAATGTATCAGGCTTTGTTTAGTAGTTTTTTATAAGACGGGCAATAAGTTTGTGGATGCGAAGTAATCAAAGAAGCAAAGCTAGAACTAGTCGCAATCATGCGACAGCAGTTTGTGTTGAGCCTAAAGAGTCGATTGGAATTTATCTGACGGGGGGAGCTTTCACGGCTTCTTCAAAATTCTGACAGGCGCTTCAATGGTCACCCTACGCGGCTTCCCTGCATACTTGGTATTCCTCGGACGTTATCTGCCGCCAGTTCGGCACGTAACCGCAGTGTCTGCAGTAGAATTGCGCCGGAATGTGGTCGTTGCAGCGTGGGCAAGTACATCCGTCGTCGATCTCGGCTTTCATTGTGTCGGTCCTCTTCTCCAAATTTGTTTGCGTCGCAGCCAACATTGCTATTTGAGCCAATAGGCTCCTTTATGATTTTTGGCTCCGCTTCCCTTCCGGATCGCGTTCTACGGAAAACTAACAGCAATCTGGATGCCAGCTAGGTCCTGACCGAGAAGGGAATGGCGTGATGAGAAAACACTGAGAATTTCTCTTGTGTAGGATGTCGAAATGTCAAATTTGTCGTCGAATAGGTGTCACTGGACGTCAAAATTAGTTGAAACCAGAACAGAATGCCAATCAGCGAGTGCTAATTTCTACCGACAAGAAGGATCAATCCTAACAAGTCGTTTGCTGACTAGGTTACTCACTCACGGATAAAGGCAAAGATGTCAGCCTTTGTTTATTTGCTTTTCGAAACGTTACTTCGCCGTAGAAAGAAAACCCAGCACTATCACCTCTGGGTCGGCTCAGGACAAGCCATTGATTCGATGATACAAGATTGCATAAATAGAGTAACCGAGAGGCTGAGCGCTCGTTTTTTTGCGTTAAAACGCATGCGCTGGTTTCATTCTTAGTGCCGGGCGCGTGTGGAATTGATACACCTATGATGACTCCCATTGAGATCTTTGCAGGCGTCGAAGCTTTCATAATCCGGATCCCCTACAAGCAGATCCTTTCGGATAGCCGACGCAGCCATGGGCGGTCGAGCGATTCACAGACGAGTCTTTTTGTTCGCGTGCGCGGCCGGGGTGGTCAAGAGGGTTGGGGAGAGGTCGGCGTTTCGCCGCAGCGCGACGGTCTTGGGGCCGCTCAGATGACCGAGACGATCGATCGGATCCTGGCGCCAGCAGTTATCGGCACGGAAGTGGGAAATTTCGCGCTCATGCATCGCCAGATGGACGCCGCCATCACCGGCCATCAGAGACTCAAGGCAGCCATAGAAACTGCCGCCTATGATCTAATGGGAAAAGCCCTTGGAGTCCCGGTTTGGAAACTTGTCGGAGGAAAGATTCATGACGCTATCCCGATCCTCGGTTGGGTGATGGCTTCAACCGCGGAGGAGTATAGCCAAAAGGCAAAAGCCTATGTCGACTCCGGTTTCGACACGCTTAAGGTAAAGGTGGGATTTGGGCCGGAGAAAGACGAAGAGATAGTGCGCGCTGTCCGCAGCGCCGTTGGCGATAAAACCGTGCTGCGTGTCGATGCCAATTGCATCTATTCTCGCGATGAAGCGTTACAGTCTCTCAAGCGATTGGAGCGTTACAACATTTTTCACTACGAGGATCCCATCGCCGGAGCGGACCTTGAAGGCATGGCCTGGCTTCGTCAAAGGGTGCCAGTGCGTTTGATGGCGGATGAATCGTGCATTACTGCCGAGGATTTGATTCGGGTGATTCGAGCCCAAGCCGCCGACATCGTCAAGCTAAGCGTCCAGGTGAACGGCGGCATCTATAAGACTTCGCAGATGTTGCGCATAGCGGAGGCGGCAGGGATTCCGGCAACGCTTGGCCATAGCGGCTCGCTCACCACTGGTGCTCTTGCGGAAATACATACGGCCGCGTCTGCCCCAAACTTGCTCAGTCCCTGTGAGTTCGTAGGTCTCCTGAAAAGCAGTGATGACGTGGTACGGGAGCCGCTGGATCTAAGTCGGATCAATTTGTCGGTTCCAGATCGTCCCGGCCTGGGAAGCGAAATCGATCCAGACAAATTCAAAAAGTATCGTTTGGCACCTTGATGGATTCTGAATTGCAGACACGACAATGAAAAAATCGTATGGCAAAAGGGCTTTAGGAATTTTCCTTTTGAGTCTCTGCTTCCTGGCCGTAGGTGCGTCTTGGTCATCGGCTCAGGACTCTCATACAATTAAACTCGTGGAGGGCGCCAAGAAAGAAGGAACGGTTATGCTTTATACTTCTATGAACGTTCCCGACGTCAATAGATTATTTGACGCATTTCGCAGGAAGTATCCATTTCTTTCTCCCCAGTTCTACACGACAAGAAGCGCCGCCTTGCTGCAAAGGATTGTGATTGAAGCTCAGGCCGGTAGACACTCCGTAGACGTCATTCAAGCCAACGGCTACACAGTCGACATTATCAGTAAAAAGGGACTAACGAAAAAATATGCGTCACCGGAAAGCAAAACCTACCCAAGCAAATTCCGGGATCCTAACGGACATTGGATCGCCACCTATATTTTTTGTAACGTGATCGGTTACAACACAAAACTGCTCGCGCGAACAGAAGCACCGAGAAATTATGAGGATCTCCTGGACCCCAAGTGGCGCGGCAAAATGGGTTTGGATGACAAGCAGTACATATGGTTCGACGGCCTCCTTGAAGCGATGGGAAGAGAGAAAGGCCTTGCCTTCATGAAGAAGCTGGCGAATCAGCAGATCCAATTTAGAAGTGGTAATGCGCTCATGGCGAACCTGCTGGCCGCCGGAGAATTTGCCATCCTCGTCAATGCGCGGCCCGAACAGCTCGATAAGCTCAAGCGCGCAGGCGCTCCCGTAGCTTGGACGGCACCGAAGCCGGTGACCGTTAACGTGCTTCCGGTAGCGATAGCAAGCCAGGCTCCCCATCCTAATGCCGCGGCACTGTTCACGGATTACCTGTTATCCGCCGAGGGACAGACGCTCTTAAAAGAACAAGCCGCGCCGGCACGTCCTGGGATCGGCGGCTCCGACTCGTGCGTTTCGCAGAGTTCGGAGGTGTTCGTGAATGATATTTCGATGGAAGAGAGATTCGATGAAGTGGTGGGCCTGTACAAAAAAATCTTTGCCCTGCCGTAGTCGGGCGCCTAAAAAGATTCGCGAGAAAAGAAGGAAGACTTGCTTTGAAAACGATCGTGGCGGTGTTGCCCGGCGACTCCGGTGGGTCTGAGGTCACCGCGCAAGCAGCCAGGGTTCTGGAGGCAACAGCCAAACGCTTCGGCCATGAGCTACAGATTGAAACAGCACTCTACGGTGCTTTGGCGATCGACGCTTGTGGCGATCCGTTGCCCGCTGAAACCTTGGATTTAGCGCAGCGTGCTGACGCCCTCTTACTGGGTGGTGGCGCTTCCGGACCGCGATGGCAAGATCCCCGTTTGCGCGTCCATCCCGCGCAAGCGCTTCTCAAGCTCCGTCAGGAGCTAAACCTTTACGCCAATCTGCGCCCAGTTCGCATTTACCCGCAAATTCTTGACCTGTCTACGCTTAAGCCGAATGTCGTCCAAGGTGTTGATTTGCTCCTGGTTCGCGAGGTGGCAAGCGGAGTCTATTTCGGTCGACCCCGCAGGCTGTGGCAAACGCAAAAGGGCCGAAAGGCCGTCGATACGACGGCCTATACCGAACAGGAAATCAAGCGGGTGATACGGCTCGCTTTTGAGTTGGCTCGCAACCGACGCAGTCATCTCACATCGGTCGATAAAGCTAATGTGCTGGTGACTTCAAAACTCTGGCGCGAAATTGCCAACGAGTTGGCGCTCGAATACTCCGATGTCGAGCTCGAGCACATGCTCGTCGATAACTGTGCGGTTGGCCTTATGACTGAGCCGCGCCGGTTCGACGTCATCGTCGCTGAGAATCTATTCGGCTATATCCTGCAGGACGTGGCGGGCGCGCTCACCGGATCGCATGGTCTCCTGCCGGGCGGCACTCTGGGCCCGCTGCGAAAAACCACGGGCCGACCGATAGGACTCTACGAGCCCACGCGCGGCACGACGCCTCCATCAAGGCCGGACACTGCTAACCCCATAGGAGCTATCCTGAGCGCCGCCATGTTGCTACGTCACTCTCTGGGGTGGGACGCCGAGGCTAGGGTCATTGAGGACGCGGTAGTCGGTGCGTTGCAGTCAGGCCACCGAACCGCTGATATTGCAGTGGGGGAGCATCCAGTGATGAGCACAGCGGCCATGGGGGACGCCATCCTTGAACAAATAGAAGTCGCTAGCTGATGAACGCGACCGGCTTGGAGAACGTGATGCGTTATTTTGGCTTGAGGTATTTTTCTTTGATCGCTGCTAACGGCAACACCTCGCCTTTCAAAACGTTGCGGATAATTCGCAGCGCGCCTTCCTTGGCTCCCGGCGGCTCTTTCTCGCGATGTACGATCGTGCAGTCCTCGACCTCTACGAGTTTGTAGCGGTTCTGATGAGTGCCGGCACAGGTCCAAAGCACGGTGTTTCGGTCGATGCTTCGACGATCGATTGGTTCAATGAAATTTCCTCTGTGCGTGCGCAGCGCTCTGTGAGTCCAGCGCGATCATAGTAGCTGCATCGGAATGACGGTACTTTCGGTGGCTGAACGTCGTTGCGAAATCTATGCGGCGCTCGGCCTTCCGTTCTCTGATGCAGTATCGCTGTCACAGCGCCAGGGCCGTCTTCGAAAACTGTAACATCCTTGTCAAGTTGCTGAGGTGGACTCTATTCAACGCGCAGTGCGAGACGTCTGCGGTAGGCGACTCTGAATCTTCAGAAGCGGTCTCGTCTCGTTGACGGTGCTTCCGCGGGTGTGATAGCCAGGGCAACACGAGCTGACGAAATGGGTTGGCGGGATGAGTCGCGGTTTCTGCTCGGAATTTTACTGACAGGGAGTAAAGTGCGATGGGAGCTATGATTACAATCACGCTTTCAATCGTTTTGGGATGTTTGAGCGTCTCCAGTGTTTTTGCCGGTGAAGCCGGTCCAGCAGCATCGAAGGCGAAGCAAGAGGGCGAAGCCAAGGGGATGGTATCTTTTAGTAGTCGCGACGAGATCATCGCCAAGGCCAAGAAAGAGGGGAAACTGCGTCTTTTAGTCAACATGGACGTACCCACCCTCAAGGCGGCCGCCAAGGTATTCACTCAAAAGTATCCGTTCATTGATGTCCATGCGCGGGAAATTACCGGTTCCGCTATGATTCAGCGCAACGTCTTGGAGATTAAAAGCGGCCAGGCCACGCGTGAGTGGGACGTCGCGTATACAAGTAGAGACTTTTATAGCGAATACCTGCCCTATTTATGGAAAGTCGACCTTCTCCGTATGGCCGAGCAAGGAGTGCTGCAGATTCCGACGCCCATGATAGATCCGCAAAACCGTAACATCGCTGCCTTCTATAGCCGGCTTATCGTCAGCGCTTACAACAAGAACCTCGTGCCCGCGGACCAGGTTCCCAAAGCTTGGGAAGACTTCGTTAAACCTGAATTCAGGGGCAAAAAGTTTGCTGTGGACATAGGTCCCAGATGGCTTGCTTGCATGGTGCCGGCGTGGGGTCTGGAAAAGACTCTCGACTTTGCGCGCAAACTGGCGGCGCAGCAACCCATCTGGGTTCAGGGGGTGACCCGAACCGTGACAGGGATGATAGCGGGCGAGATCCCGATGATGATCGGCACGATGTTTCACAGCGTGAAGCGGGCCCAGATCAAAGACCGGGCGGGCGTGTTGCAATACGTTACCTTGGAGCCTGCTCCGGTTTATTTTCATTCGGAGCAGGCGATTCTAGCAAGCGCTCAGAACCCGCACGCTGCGCTTTTGTGGCTGGAGTGGATGGCGAGCGCTGAGTCGCAGAAACTAGCCGATGAACACGAGCCTGTTGGGTCGTCGCGCTATTTTCGCGGCGGAGCGGTCGAGCAAGAACTGAAGGGGAAAAAACTCTCCTTGGTCACTTGGGAAAACCATCACAACATCGAGTCATGGATGACCAAAGTCTTTGAGGCCTACGGCTTTCCCAAAGCAGAACGAAACTGAAACTAGCTAGCAGCGACGACCGCGCCGAGCACCCGCCTCGGCGCGGCCATGCCGCGATGCGTGCTGTTAGGCCGCCTGGCTGCGCAGCACCTGTCCCGGATAAGCGCCGGTGTGCGATCCATCTCGCATCAACACCGAACCGTTGACTATGCTGTAGTGTATGCCCCGGGCGCTCTGGACGTAGCGCGGCGCGCCTTCCGGTAGATCGTTCACTTGTCGCGGCTTTTCCAGGTCGATGCGGGCTGGATCGAAAACAAAAACATCGGCCGCCATACCGGGCCTGAGCAAGCCGCGGTCACGAATCCCGAAAATCGATGCCGGCATGAAGGTTAACTTCTTAATGGCGTCTTCGAGCGTCATGATTTTCCGCTCACGTACCCAATACGCCAATAGCGTAGTCCCGAAGCCAAATCCCGGATTGCCGCTGGCGACATGAGCGCCGGCATCTGACTGGCCGAGCATGACGTAAGGGCTCTGAAAAATCTCCCGCACCGCCTTTTCGTCGCCCTGCGTATTGGATTCCTCGAAGACGGTTTCTAAGCCCTCTGCCAGAGCTAGATCGAGGAAAGCATCGATGGCCGCTTTTCCCTGCAAGCGGGCAAGTTCGTCGATGCTTTTGCCTTGAAAGTCCCCGTGCTCCGCCCGCTTGACTTGATGGACGGCAACGGAATGCCAGCGGCGCGATAAATCCGTTGCCGGGCTGGCCGACGCCATTTCCCCCGCCAACCTTTGCCGCGTGCTGTCCTTGCCGAGCTCTTCCTTGCGCGACTCAAGAGTCAACGACATCAATCTTTTCCACTCCGGCAGCTCTTTGAACCGCTCGCCGTCCTTTAAGTTCCAACGCCGCATTGCCCGGCGCGTGGAGGTCATGGCGTAACTGGCATATCCCTGGCGCCAGCGCTCTGCCACGTCTTCAAGCTGATCGCGCCAGAGATCAGGCTCGCCCCAGCGGTGCCGGATGCTTTCACCGATCAACGGCCGGCCGGTTTCTCTAAGGATCGTGTCGTACCATTTGCCGATATTTGCCACATGTTCCGGCGTCGCGAAGGCGCCATGGGTAAATTGCACCGCGCCACAGCGGCTGGCGCCGACGACGCGGGAAAGCCGCTCCGCCTCGCCGAGGCTGGCGAACCGGCTCGGCACCGGCTTGCCGTCTTCGCGGAAGTGGGATTGGTTAGAATTTGTCGAAAAACCAAACGCGCCCGCCGCCATGCCTTGGCCGACCAGCTCTTCCATCTGGCTGATCTCCGCGTCGCTGGCTTCGCGCTCGACGCTCGCTTCGCCCATGGCATATTGTCTGACGGCGCAATGGCCGACCAGCGTGGCGATGTTGAGGCCGAGGGGCCTGCGGCTGAGAGCGTCGAGAAGATCTCCATGCGTGCGCCACTCCCACGGGATACCCGCCTGCAAAGCATGGCGCGGCATGCCCTCGACGCGTACGAAGGTCCCGATCAACGCGTCGCGGCTCTCCGGCTTGCACGGCGCCAACGTCAAACCGCAGTTGCCCATCACCACGGTGCTGACGCCATGTTCGTTGGACGATGACCCCAGAGGATCCCACCAAATCTGCGCGTCGAAGTGGGTGTGAAAATCGATGATGCCGGGCGCCACCGCAAGCCCGCCGGCATCGAGGATCTCCGCGCCTTTGTCATTGACCCTGCCGATGGCCGCGATGCGGCCGTTGCTGATGGCCAGGTCGGCCGTGAACGACGGCATGCCGGAACCGTCATAGATGCGCCCGCCTTTAACGATTAAATCGTACATTGCGCCTCCTTGGAGGATTGTCGCTGAATTATTTTTGCTGGCTGCTCAAAACGACCTCAGCGCCGCAGCGCGAAAAATCGTCGCGCAAAGCCGCAGGCCTAAGTTCGACGATGGAAGATCGCAGCTTGCCATCCTACGTCCTCCACCTTTCAACATGCTCGATTTTCGATCCTCGATCACCATCACCGCCGGTGAATCTTCCTGACCATCATCGACATTAGTCGACAGCGCGCCTGGTTGTCAAAGTGCCGCCCGCTTTCAACAGAGCGATTCCGGCATTCACAGTGAACTGCGCGCCTGCTCGAGCCCGGAAATTTCGATCTCGAGAAGGTCTTCGCCGGCGAAGCGTAGGACGAGCGGCTGGTTGGCCGAAGAGCTCAGCGCGTCTATTTTATCTCCGCTGTGGGAAAGCCGTAGGCTTGGGCTAGCTTGGTGATCCACTGCTGCGACCTTTCGTGGTCCTCCCAACTGACGACGGATAACTTCTTCCCTTTGAGCGCCTGCTCTACAGCAGAACCCTTCCTATGAACGGAGGCGACGAGGGGCTCGTGTTGGTCAATCAGTGATTGCGCTTCGGGACTAGCCATGAACTCCAACCACAAAAGGGCGGCGTGAGGATTCTTCGAGCTCCCCAGAATCGCCTCCTCCACGGTAATTCTCACTGGAACAGGCTCCAAAACCGTAAACTGAACGACTCCGAGTGGGTCCTTGCGCTGCGCCCGCACCGCGCTGCCGTAGTTAGCGCCGAAAAGGAGAATGGGAATCTCTCCGGCGGCAAGGGCCGTGAGGGGGCGGGCTGCGCTGGCGCGAAACCAGATCGGTTCCTGGGCCGCGATCTTGCGGGCATAGTCGAGAGTCTTTTCCAAACCCCATCCAGGCACCAACCCGGCGACTTCTGTAGGATGGATGTCGGCGGAAAACTTTTTTCCCTTGTACTGCGGCTTCAACATGTCCTCCCAAGTCTTCGGAACCTGGCCGGGAGAAACAAGATTTTTGTTGTAAACGACGACTGAAAATCGGCTGGCTAAGGCGACAACGTTGCGATTCTTTGGGTCGATCATCTGAGGAGGAATGTCCAACACTCCGTGCTCGGCCATTCCTAGAATGTCGACTTTCCAGAGATGGGGCAGCCATTCCCCGTAGGCATCCGTTGCTGCCCGCGCGATATCCCAATCTTTGGCTGCACCGGCTTTGACTTCCAACAGAAACCGCTGAGACGCGTCTGTGCCGCCAACGTATTGGGCCTGGAGATCGATAAAGGGATATTTCTTTTTAAAGGCTTCCGTTGTCGGCGGCAGGGACGCCTCCAAGCCAGCGCCGGTCAGGGCGCGTACCTTTGCTTCCTTTTTGGCCCTGCTGATGATCTCATCGCGACTCGTAAAGAAAACATAGCCCTTCGATTCCGCTTCCTGCTTGGCTTTTAGCAAGGCGGAACTCGCTGACGCCGCAAAGACGTCCGGAGCAGCCAACCGTGAACATAAGACAAAAAACAAGGCGGAAAAGATCATCGCGGTGATTTTCCTATCGATAACCATGTCAATCCTCCCTTTTAGCCGCAACGCTCGCCAAGAGAAAAAATCTCTGCTCGGCGTAGAAGCTGTGTCCCAATGCCCATAGCAAGTCGTTGAAAATGTGGTTCACTTTCACGACAACACGCACCTGCTCCGGTTCTTTTAACTGATTCACTCTCGATTTCAACCGTAAAACCGCTGGAGCACTTGGCAGAACCACGGGAAAGATCTGCCGCCGCCATGTTTTTCTCCTGAGCCAAATGCATGGTGCCAGGCTTTGATGTTTTGCTTTTACTAATTTGAAAGAAACGATGAATCAAAAATTAATTAATCAAAGTATGATGCGTTTTCCACGATGGACAAACGCGCAGTTCTCGACCACGACAAGTTTGTAGTGCTACTTATGAGCGTCTGAAATTTCGCCTAAACCGTCCGCGCCTCTCCCGCTTCCCTGTTATCGGCGCTTTCCGGCCGGGAGGCGCCCGTGCCGCGCGCGGCGATCGTGCGCTCCCATGAACCGAACTGGAAGAACTCGGCGATTCGATCGGCGGCGATCGTACACGGCGGTTTGCCGGAGTGACCCCAATAGTCTCCATGGCGCGCGTCGCTGACGTCCAAGGACTCGATTCGGCCGGCGACGGACAAGATTTATTTCGGCTTCGAGGTCGATGAGAGACCACTCAATGCGGGCTCTGATTTTAGCCGACCCCGAATGTTAGTCGAAGAGTCGATTAACCCCGATAGATTTCTCATCGAGCGCCGCGCCCGGACTTCTTGAAATCGCCAGTTAACTATGGAATGTAGCGTGAAAGCACAAAAAATTCGCGAGGGAATCTTATGGACGCCGCAAAAAAGATTCACATTGGACTACCGATATCTCGCACCGCCGACCGGCCCCATTGCGACGGCTTAACACACATGGTCGGCGCTCGATCCATTCGCCTCATTACTTGCGCTGTTCTTACGCTTATCCTCGTTGTTGGAGGTCTTGTCGAGTCGACAATCGGCTTTGCCCAGACGCCAGCGGACGCGCAAGGGAAAGTCAAAGTTGAATGGTTGGGCCACGAATTCTACCGTCTAACTTCGCCCAAGGGCGTGGTCGTGATCACCAGCCCTTGGCTCGGCAACCCGGATGGGCCCGTGCCGCTGGACAGCCTGGCTCGCACTGATTTCATCCTCGTGCCGAACGCGCACAACGACGACATGGGAAATCCGATCGAAATCGCCGCGTTGTCTGGCGCCACGGTCATTACTCCAGGTCCGCTGGGAAACTGGCTCATCGAAAAAGGACTCAAGAAGGAGCAGTTCCGACGGGCTGGAGTCGGTGATCGATTCGTCTTGAAAGGCATTACGTTTAAAATCGCTCCGAGCGCCCACGACAACACTCTTCCGACGGGTGCCAACGGCGGTCCTGCCATTTCGTTCTTAATAACTTTCGAGAATGGTTTCACCGTCTTCTACAATGGCCATTCCACCCTGATCGGCGACCTGCCGCTCTATGCCTCGCTCTACCAGCCCAACCTGGCGATCCTGGGACTCGCCGGCGACCCGCCCGAGTTCGCCCAGGTCGCGCGCCTGATGACTACGAACAATCCGAAGCTGCGCACCATTATCCCGAGTCATCTACGTCCCGGCGCGCCTATCCTAGCCGAAGGGAAGAAAGAGTTGGATCGCCTGGGCATCGGCGAGATGATGTTCGTGCCCGAGTTGAAAAAGGTATATGAGTATTAGTGGAGTCGACGCCTTGAACTTCGAATCCGCGCGGATCGGGCCAGGCATTGATTCGACATATCCAAACGCGTTTGGCTTAGACTATTGCAATTCTAGACGATCGAGCAACTTTCGCTCTCCTCACTTAAATCGTCTCGCTTGAGGAAGACATCGACCGCACGGTAGAGGCGGTCTGCGGGCGGGAGGATGTCCGAGCCAATCCCAACACTGGTCGCCGAACTCTTCGATGGCGAACGGCAGCAATTTCTCGTCGAGCTGACGCGCGCGAACTTCTTGTAATCGCGAGTTAACTATGGAATGTAGCGTGAAAGCAGGAAAAATTTCGCGAGGTTAAATTATGGCCGCGGCAAAAAAAGTTAACATTGGACTACTGACATCTCGCAGCGGCGACCGGCCGCATTTCGAGGGGTTTCGCGCCTTGGTTCCCGCAGAAGTCGGACTTACCATCGAGAGCGTCGGCGTTGGCCCGGAAGCGTCTGTCGATGCCAGAACCGAAGGGGTCATGCGCCGCGCCGCAGAAATGGTGCGGGCTCACCCGATCGAGGGCTTGATCATCACCGGCGCGCCGCTCACGGTTCTCAATCCTAATATCGAGAAGCAACTTGACGAGGCGATGACGATCCCCGTGACGACCCCTGTACGAGCGGCCACCGCGGCGCTGCTTACTATGAATTTGAAGCGACTGATTCTCATGACGCCGTTCGACGACGAGATAAATGCCCTGCTCCAAGATCGGCTAAAGCAATCCGGCTTGACCGTGCTCTCCCGCCCTTCCCTCGAATATCTCGGCGCCCGCACGGGAACCCACGTGCCCGCGGATAAAATCTTCGGCATCATGGAGAAAAGCGTCCGTGAGACGCCAGGCGCGGATGCGATCTATTTTCAAGGCGCGCCCTTCGATCCCTTGCCCATCATCGGCAGAATCGAAAGCGAGCTGAAGCTACCTGTCATCGCCAGCAACCCGGCCATGCTGTGGCACAACCTGTCACGCTTGGGTCATAAGTTTTCGATTCAAGGCTATGGCAGGCTGCTGGCGTCTTGGCCGCCGCTCAATTGACTTGATCAGCACAAAATATTGATTCGACTCGAACTCGCAGTTGGAGGTGACCCGATATGGCTTTGGTACGATGCGTTACAGAAATGGGCATGGGCGTGGATGTGCACGGATTGGATTACACCAATGCCGCCAAGCGGGCGGTGTTCGATGCGATTCATCACAGCAGCTTGGGATTTCCGCGGCTAGTGGGCAAGACCGCAGACGATATGCGCGTGGATGTCACCATCGGCGTGCCCAAGCCCGAGGCGGTGGATCGCCAAGCCGTGCTGGAAACATTGCCGCACGGCGGCGGGCACGTCAACGTCGTCCACGGCGGATTACAGGTGCTCAATGAAAAGGGCGACGACGGTTGGCTGATCGCCAACGCCATCATCGTCGTCAGCATCGACGACGGCAAATAACCGAAGTTTTGTTCAAACCGTTCAAGCCGTTCAATCGCTCCGCTCCGTTCAATACGTTCGGCCTCAATACTGCGGCCGTTCGAGCGGTTCAAGCCCCGCCTGTTTCTTCTTCCCCGTCGCGGGGGAAGAGCAAGGAATGCACCCCATCACACATTTCAACCACGCGTATCCTTCCCGACCGGGTTTGACTTGTCAGACTGATCCCATTTCGCTTTCGCGCCGCTCTCGCTATTTCTTCTCTTGGCTTTTCTCAGCAGGAACCACCTCTGCCTCGATTTTTACAGGAACGACACCGTCCTTGGTCATGCCCAATTCCTTCGCTGCGCCTTTGGAAAGGTCGATATCACGACCCTTAACGTAGGGGCCGCGATCGTTTATTTTGACATCGACGGAATTTCCGTTGTCGAGGTTCGTGACAGTAGCCTTGGTTCCCAGCGGCAGCGTCGGATGGGCTGCAGTCTTATCGTTTTGATTGAATTTTTCACCGGTCGCAGTTTTCTTCCCATGGAAACCAGGGCCATAAAATGAAGCTTCGCCAACCTGTTCGACAATCGGCTGGCCTTTATCGTCCTGTTTGACAGTAACTTTGTCCTTTACCAAGTCTTGCCTACCTTCAGCTTTTTCGGAACGCTCTGCCTTTCGCTTTACTTTCTCTGCGATTTTCTTGGCGTCTTTGGTCTCCTTGTCTTCGCTCGAGACGGTTCCGCTAAAAACAAGGGAGATTAGAAGGGTGATCACAATGCGTATTGCCATAAGACCTCCACACTTTACTCCTCGTCCGCCTACCTAAAAAATGGCACCGCCATGAGTAACGGGTCACGTTTCACATACCCGACTCCGGACGTGGTACTGGTACTCGCAGGCAAGCCTTGTACCAACATCGAAATCCCTCCGAAATCTATTAGAAATCACGGAGCGAGCAGCGTGGAGGGACTAATCCGTTGGAGGATTATTGGAAAGTTTGTCGGCAATTTCCCATCGCCGTGTCCCAAGTCTGAGGCAGTGAATCGCGAGGCCGTGCTGAAAATTCCCCACGGCGCAATACACCGCAGGCGAAATACCCCGTGTATTTGCTAAGATCGTGAAACAGCCATATTTTAGGAAGATTCCGAGATAAAAATTCGGAAGGGAACCGTTCCAATCGTTCCAAACGTTCAACCGCTTCGCTGAAAGCGTTTTGCCGCAAGCCCGTTCCCAGTGCTCAACGCGATGACTACCATGAATATGCCCGAGCGTAGCCGCGTAGGAAGCCGAGAATGATCGACATCCATGCCAACGAGAAATCAGGCAAGCGGCGATTTTTTTTCGGCTGGTATATGGTCGCCGCGAGTGTATTGACCAACACGATCTTCTCCGCCGCCTATTTCCAGGGCTTCGGCGTTCTCATTCTCCCAATCGAACGCGCTTTCGGCTGGGACCGCTGGGTTATTTCAGCCGCCCTGTCGCTGCGCCAGTTGGAGTCCGGCATTGTCAGTCCCGCTGTCGGCTTTTTGCTGGACCGCTTCAGCGCGCGTAGGTTGATTTTCTGGAGCGCGGTCATCTCGGGCACCGGTTTCATCGGCCTCGGCTTCACCACCGGCGTCGTCACTTTTTTTCTCTTCTTCGTGGTCATTTCCCTGGGAGCATCCGGCGTCAGCCACGCGGTGACCTGGCCAGTGATCATCTCGCGCTGGTTTCGTCGCAACCGTGGGCTGGCCACTGGGCTTGCGGTAACGGGTCCCATCTTCGGCTCGCCTCTCGTCATACTGAACACGCAGATCGAGGCGGCCTACGGCTGGCGCGTCGTCCTGTTCGGCTACGGCGCCTTGATCTTGGTCGGTGTCACGCTGCTCAGCATGCTGGTGCGCGACCGGCCGGAGCCCTACGGTTTGCGGCCCGATGGCGACGCGCCGGAAGAGAGCGCGTCCATGGAAAACTTTACCGGCCCATTGCGCCGCCGAATGGATGCCGGACTGACGCTCCGCGCGGTGTTCCGCACCAAGGAGTTCTGGCTATTTACGAGCTACTTGTCCGGTACCTTCGCGGTAAACTCCGCGGTCCAGGGCCACATGATCCCCTACTTCCAGCAAGACATCGGACTGAGCGCGACCGCGGCGGCCGTGGTCATGTCCTTTGTCTTTATCCTCAGCGGTATCGGACGCATCGGCGGCGGTTATCTGCTGGACAGAATGGACTATCGCCTCGTCCTGGCAGTCGTCGCCGCGATGATGGGCATTGGCCTGTTGTACCTTCAGCTCGTGGCCGTCAAAACGATCTGGGCCACGTTGCCCTTTGCGCTGATGTTCGGCGTCAGCTTCGGCTGCCTTGTTCCCATGCGCGGCGCCGTCGGCAGCATCATGTTCGGCACCCGGACCATCGGCGGAATCTTGGGCCTGCTGCAGGGAGGCCCCATTGCGACGGGGGTCATCGGACCCTTGGTCATGGGCTTGATCTTCGACCTACACGGGAACTATTCCGCAGCCATCTGGGGACTCATCGCCATCAGCGCTTTCATGGTGCCGCTGTCCCTGGCCATGGCCTCGCCCGCCGAGTTAGCCAAGCGCATTGGGCAGCAGCCGATCAACTAGCACGCTGCGAAACCGGCTAAAGGCGAAAGGATAAGGAATAAAAGTAATCCTAAATTTCCATCATTTATCCGTTATCCCTAAAATCCTCTAGATCTGCGCCGGAAGTTGCTGGTTTTTGCGGCAGGGTTCAGGTACTAAATCTTTACCTAGGGAATCTATTCGCTAGTCGGCGCGCGCTCCGCGATCATCTAGCGATGCTGGCAACGAAAGACAAAGATGCGTTATCGGAGTTGCATATGCGAAAACTACTTTCATTTCTTGCGGTGATTTGGCTGACGCTGCTATGGAGCGCTTGGGTGGGTCCTTTGCTCATCGGCAATCGGCAGCCCGTTGGCAGACTTGCGTATGCGCAGGCTCCATCATTTTACCAGGGAAAGACGATTCGCATTGTCGTCGCCACCGACAGCGGCGGTCTTTATGACCTCTGGGCGCGGCTATTTGCCAAGCATATGCCGAAGCACATCGCGGGCAATCCCAATATGATCGTGCAGAATATGCCCGGCGCGGGCGGGCTGGCGGCGACGAATTATCTTTACGGCATGACCAAAGCGGACGGACTTACGGTGGGGATGTTTCAGGGGCACCGCTACATGCAGCAGTTGACCGGTCTCGAAGAGGTCAAATTCGATCTCAGAAAATTCAACTGGATCGGCACCATGGAAAAAACCGAGGTGATGTTTTTTGTCCGTGCCGACGCACCTTATAAAACCTTCGACGATGTCATGAAATCGAGCGAGCCTCCCAAATGCGGCGCCACCGGCTCCACTGACGGAACTTACTTGCTGACAAAAATCCTCGAGGAAACCCTCAAAGCTAAGTTCAATCTAGTCGTCGGTTATCAAAGTGGCAATGCCATCGATCTGGCGATGGAGAAGGGCGAGGTTATTTGCCGCGGCATGTTCGTCACCGGCCATTTCAGTCGTGAGCCGTTTGTCTCATGGCACAAAAAAGGTTTTGATCGTCATCTCGTGCAGAGCGGTCAGACAAGAGATCCCCGAATGGCCGAGGTTCCAACCCTCGGCGAACTCATGGATCGATACAAAACCGCGGATATCAGTCGCCGAGTCGCGCAGGTGATACTGGCCGGCAACGAATACGGCCGTCCCATGGCGGCGCCTCCGGGCGTTCCAGCGGATCGGGTGAAGATCTTGCGCGAGGCTTACGCAAGAGCGCTCAAAGATCCGCAGCTCATGGCCGAGGCGAAACAAGCCAAATTGGAAATCGAACCCGCCACGGGTGATGAACTCCAGGCGCTTACCGAACGAGTCATGAATCAGCCTGCGGAAGTCATCGAACGGGTCAAAAAACTTGTCGGCGACTAGCTGATTCTCAGAGCGCGTTCACGCCGATGGTTTGCCGGAGGCTAGCAGCTTCCCCCAGCCGGTTACCGGCGGAATAATTCCAGGATGAACAAGGTTGCGCCACACCTCGGCGCTGGTTCTGGTAAATGTCGGTTTGCCGAATTCCTCCTCGAGCGCAGGTATCACGTGCAAGCTCATGGTGGCTCCGCCGGGAACCAAAATTGCCTCGGCATCGGGAGCCATGAGCGCCGCCTCACGACCAACTTCCAGCGCCAGCTTTAAGCCTTGCTCAAACGACATGGCGAAAGCCTCCTTTCCCCATTGGCCGCGTTTGGTGATGCCGACAACTTCGATACCGCCATCCTCCAGATAACGGATAACTGCTTGGTTGAATTCATCGGTCCAGCGTCCGCCCACGGTAATCTTTTTCAATCCTAGGTGCTGCATCGCCGCAATCGCCGCTTCCAGGGGCGCGTCGCCGCGTATGCCGAATTTGTCTTCGGCTTCTTTCAGAAGTCGCACAACTCGAGGGCGTCCCAACTGCGCCGACACGGGAGTGCCGCCGAGAACGAACACATCCACTTTTTCTTCCGCCAATGCCTCGACGCAGTTCCAATAGTTGGGGATCGCGGCCTCGACCGCGTCGCGGGTAAAATCTTTGATGCCTAGAACGGCAGTGACCAACATAATGTTGGTCGGGACGATCTGGTAAAACTCGTAACCGGGGCCGCGTCGCGCCCGGCGCGCCTCGACGGCCGCCGGATCGATGTGACCGAAGCGAAATTTTGGTATCAACTTTTCCACGCTGAACCTCCGTCAAAGATTATTGTTTGGCGCACTTCTTCGCGTAGTACAAGCTTAACGAACGTGTCAAGCGGTCACTTTACTTTGCCTCGGAACAAGAACATACGCGGCCATGTGGAAAGGATTCGCAGAGATCATCAAAACCTAGACGTCGGAGACAACGTGGAACGCAGAGTTAAATCAAAACAATCCCGTCGTCAGCGGCGCATCATCTTATTTCGTATAACGTTTTGAACGAAGCGAAGCGATTGAACGGCTTGAACGCCATTTTTTCTTTACTGAGCCCGTAATGTCGAGAAGCGCGCGATAGACGTCCGCGCGGGACGCGTTCATGCGGCGGCTGATGCGAGTGGAGCTCACATCCGAACTCTAGCACCTGCCGCGAGACGAGCAACACGCCAACCGGCGAACAACCCTGCAACACCTGGAACCTAGTTCGTTCTTGACAAGATCTTGGCAACTGGAGAATATTTCAATCGGTTTTGTTTTTGTGGAATCGAAACGAAAAAACTCAATATACGGCCGAACATTCGGCAGTAGATTAAACCGTTATGCGTCAGACGATGAGGCGATCTCATGACGGTACCCGTGTGGATGCTGGTGGGATTCGCCGTTTGGACCGTATTGTTGTTGCTCGCTACGGTCGGGGTATACCGTTGGAGTCGGATTCTGACCGGACGCATGCCGATACGCAGCTTCCGGGCTGATCAGGTTGAGGGAGCAGATTGGTACAAGCGCGCGATGCGGGCCCACGCGAACTGCGTCGAAAACCTGCCGGTTTTTGGCGCAATTGTTTTTGCGCTGCACGTTGGCAATGTGGCCAGCAGCTTTGTGAACGTGCTGGCAGTCGCGGTTCTAGTTGCCCGCATCATGCAATCGCTGGTGCACGTCTGTTTTGTTCAGACCAACACGGTAGCAGCCGTGCGTTTCGGGTTCTTTTTCGTGCAGATCGTTAGCTTTCTGTGCTTGACTGGCATCCTGCTGACCAAGCTGACTGGAAGCGCGTAACAACCGGTTCCAGCAGACCGTGATGACACAGCGTGGAGATATGAACGAAAAACCAAAAGAGAACTGGGGATCGGCGGGCCCTTACGAGCGATATGTTGGTCGTTGGAGCCGCGCAGTCGCCAGGGAGTTTCTAGCTTGGATTTTCGTGCCTGCGGGAGCCGCGTGGGCCGATGTTGGCTGCGGAACTGGCGCGCTAGTGGAGGGTATTCTTGCGCAATGTGAGCCGAAGTCGATTGCCGGTGTCGATAAGGCCAACGGATTTGTCTCCGCAGCACGTCAGAATGTCGCAGATCCTCGGGTAACGTTCGACACAGCCGACGCCGCAGCCTTACCGTGGGACACTGATACATTCGATGTAACCGTATCCGGCCTGGTGTTGAACTTTGTCCCAGACCACAAGGCTATGGCAAGCGAAATGGCACGAGTAACCAGGCCCGGCGGGAAAGTCGCCGCATACGTGTGGGACTATGAGCGCGGCATGGAGATGATGCGGCACTTCTGGGATGCGGCTATCGCGATAAGCCCGGATGATTCCAAGCTTGACCAGGCTGAGCGATTTCCGATCTGCCAGCCAGAGCCTTTGCAGGGGCTATTTCGGGATATCGGGTTGAGAGAGGTATCGTGTCGCGCGCTTGATATCCCCACAGTGTTCCGAAGCTTCGATGATTATTGGGATCCGTTCCTTGGCAAACAAGGAGCGGCACCAACTTATCTGGCATCGTTAGATGAGCCGACCCAAGAGAGGATTCGCACCGTATTGAAATCCCGACTCGCGCCGTCGGCGGATGGAACTATTGCTCTGACGGCAAGAGCCTGGGCCGTTCAAGGAATTGTCTGAGAGCACAGCCATAGGGGGTTGAATCCGACGCGTTTTATCCTCCTGTTGCTTCTTTGGCGACTTATCCGATGCTTGATTGCTTGCACGGTTGGGAATAGAGCGTTAGGCGTGATGAAAAGGCGGCTCGCCTTCACGTGTTCGAATATTTTTGAGGTTACCCATGTTCAGCAACATTATTTTCCGCCAGCTGTTCGACGCTGCTTCGTCGACCTATACCTACGTGGTGGGTGATCCTCAAAGCCTTGAGGCCGTGATCATCGACACAGTCTTCGAGCAGCACTTCCGCGATCACGCGCTGTTGGAGGAGCTCGGGTTGAAGCTGGTCGCCGTGCTCGACACGCACTGCCATGCCGACCACGTGACCGGCGCGTGGTTGATGCAACAAGCGACCGGCTGCCGTATCGGGAATTCGAAGCGCTGCGCTGCGGTGCAGGGGGCGGACCTGCGCTTCGATCATGGCGATCGGGTGACCTTCGGGACACGGTATTTGGAAGTGCGCGCTACGCCCGGCCACACCGACGGATGCATCACCTATGTGACCGACGACCACCGCATGGCGTTCACCGGCGACTGTCTGCTGATTCGAGGCGCTGGCCGCTGCGATTTCCAGCAGGGCAACGCCAGCACGCTCTACCGCTCCATCACCGAGCAGATCTTCAGTCTGCCGGACGACTCTCTGATTTTTCCCGGCCACGACTACAGTGGCCGCACCATGTCTTCGGTCGGCGAAGAGCGTGCGCACAATCCGCGCATCGGCGGCCATGCCGATGAGCGCGACTTTGTCGGCTTCATGGAAAACCTGAATCTGCCGCACCCCAAGCAGATCGACGTCGCCGTGCCGGCGAATCTGCATTGCGGCAAGCCACAGGATGAAAAAGTACCGCGACCCGCGGATTGGGGGCCGGTGCGGCGGAGCTACGCGGGGCTGCTCGAGATCGACCCGGAATGGGTCGCCGAACATCTCACTGAAGTCCTTGTGCTCGACGTGCGCCAACGCGAGGAACTGGAGGACAGGCTGGGCCACATAGCCACGGCTCAATGCGTCCCGTTAAACGAACTGAAAGACCGCCTGGCGGAAATTCCCAAGGACAAGCCTGTGATTCCGGTGTGCCACGCAGGCATGCGTTCAGGTCAAGCCACGGTCATCCTACGCGACGCCGGATTTCCGCGAGTAGCCAACCTCCATGGCGGCATGCTTTTGTGGCAGCAGATGGGGTTGCCAGTACTGCGCAGCACAAGCCCTTTACCTAAGTAGACAATTTCTCAACGGCGTTAAACCAGCCGCTATTTCCTTCGACCAGCCGATCAAATTCGACTTCATCATCAATCTCAAAGCGGCGAAGCAGATTGGGTTACGATCCCGCGAAGAGGTGTTGGCGAAGGCGGGCATCAGTGTCAAGTGACCACGCGGCGATGCCAGGATTGAACTGATTTCTCTTTCTCAGAGATCTCGCGTGAGATCGAATCAACTCATCGATCACAGCAATTTAAGCGAGCGTTGCAATACGCAGGTGAAAAGCGTGCAGGGCGTGATTATATCCAAACCTAGAAGCAAGAGCCGTAACGCTCTACGTATTTAGGATCAGCGAACATACACGAGACACACACGTAATGTTCATTCTCGCGCCGGTATTCTTCCCAAGTGGTCATGTCATAAAATCCAGTGGTAAACTCTTCGCCGCGAATCCCCTCAACGATTTGTTTGCACCGGTCACAGACAACTTTAAATGTTTTGATTCGAGAGAGCGAAGAGGCTTTAACGGACATGGGCTGTCTCCTTTCCTCGCCACCATGGAGCAAACGGTATGCCCGTCCATTTTGGATATCATTGTCCGTTGTTGCCATTTCTCTCCTCGATTTGAGGGCTAGGCTTCCCGATTTTGAAAAACACACCGCGACACGTCCAAGAATCGGGAAATCGGTGGGTCAAAATCAATAATTCGATCTACTCATCAATAGGGAAGCGTCAAGCAAACCGCCTGACGATTCCACCGAATGCGCTGGCGATGCCGGACTGGATCAATACCTGCGACTTCGATTCTCTCGCAATGATACGATTTCTTTTTTCAGGTCGTCGCTGCCGGTGACCAAACGATGCTAACCCAAGCGTTGGAAAAGGGAACCATAGACGCGACCGTCGTCGATAGCGCGTTCAGCAGCGATTTAAAGCAGCGCGGATTTCCGACCCTGGTAGAGCTTTCGAAAACCAACATTCCGTTCGTCAGCAACGGGATTGTCGTGCGTGCGAGTTACCTGATCCAGCAACCCGACGCGGCGAGAAACACCTTGAAGGCGTGGTTGGAAGGAGTCGCCTACGCGCTGAGCCCGCGAATGAAACCCGCGGTGATCGAAACCATCGCGCGGCGGCTGAAAGTGTCTGACCCGGCGCTTGCCGAGCAAGGCTACCAAGACCTGCTGCACGCCACGGACCGAAAGCCTTATCCTTCCGTGGAAGGTCTTAATAACGTGCAGCGTCTGATGAAATCGCGCAATCCCGCGGTGGCCGAGCTTAAAGCCGAGAGTCTCATTGACGCAAAACTTATTCAGGAACTCGACCGCAGCGGCTACATCGACCAGCTTTACGCCGCTTACGGGGTAAAATAGCCGCGCTCCGATTTACTGTTTTGCACGACATGGCGCCCCGCATCGGTTGCCAACGGACTCTACTCAACGCTGGGCGTTGGGAAAGCCATAGGCCTCGAACAGTTTGGTCATCCATGATTCCATGTTTGCATGTTGTTCCCAGTTTACCCATGAGAGCTTTTTGCCGCGCAGTTCCTGCTCGACGCCACCGCCGCGGAACAGGTGCGACGATCCCATGGGTTCCTGATCGTCGGCAATTTTTTGCGACTCGGAACTAGCCATCCATTCCAACCAGAGGATCGCTGCGTGTCGATTCTGGGACGTGGCCAGAATCGCCTGTTCAGAAGTGAGGTAAACCGGCACCGGCTCCAGGACGACATGGCGCAGCACCCCGGTGCGGTCCTTGAGCTCTGCTCGCTTTACACTATGCAGTAGGGTGCCCATCATCATGGGTACTTCACCGGTGACGATGGAAGGTAACGTTCGACTGACTCCACGGACCCAGACCGGTTCCTGCGCCGCGAGTTTGCGCGCGAAGTCCAAAGTCTTTTCCAAGCCCCATGCCGGGACGAGGCAGGCGATTGGCCGTGGTCCGATATCCACCGCAAACTTCCTCCCCTTGAATTCAGGCTTGAGGAAATCTTCCCAGGTTTTGGGAAGTTGTTCCGCGGTTACGGCATCCTTGTTATAGGCGGCGGCAATGATCCGGGTATAAGGCGCGACAATATTGCGGTTCTTTGGATCGATCATCGCCCCCGGAATTTGTAAGACGCCGCGCTCGGCCATGTGCAGAAGATCGATCTTCCATAGATAGGGCTGGTACTCGCTGTACAAGTCTCTGCTCGGATAAATGATATCCCATTCCCGTGCCCGTCCGCTTTTGATCTCCAAGACGTTGCGCTGGACCATGTCGGTTCCGGTAATTTCCTGAGCATGCAGGTTGATGAACGGGTAGCGCTGATTGAAAGCCTTAGCCGCAACCTTTAGCGTGGCCGGGTCCATGTTGACCAGGATGCGCAAATTTCGCTCCTGCTTGGCCTTCTCCACCAAGTCGTTGTGGTTGCCGACGGACACATAACCTTTCGCCTGCGCCACCGGTTTGGCTTTTGTCGTCAACGGCGCGTCGGCCGCACCGATGGGCAAAATCTCCCAACCCAATGTCACGCTAAGAAAAATAATCAAGAAAAATTTCATCGTCCTACCTCGTCACCGGAGTTCAGTGTGAATTGAAAAATCCTTCGTCAGCGGCGGGATTGAGCAACAACGTTCGTCGTTAACCGGCAGCAGCTAGCTGTTTACGGCGGCCCGCTTGAGCTCGGCGCCGAGCTTGATGTCTGCAGACCGAGTCACACTCACGTTGAAATTATACGCGGGCGAGCGAAATTGGCTCAGAGCAAATTGCTGACCCTCGGCCCGGCTGGCATGGATACAATCCTGCGGCACGTAGACGAGGTAGTTTCTTATGTGAAATCCGATGACCGCGTGATAGACGCAATTGTTTGAGCCGATTCCAGTGACGACGATAGAATCTCGACAAGGCCGTAGATCGAATTTCCTTAGCTGATCTTCCATGGAAGTCTGATAGAAGCAGTCATGGGAATACTTTTTTACGACGACCTCATCAGCAGCCGGTTTAAGCTCCTCGACAAACTCAACCGCCGGGCTGTCCTCGATGAGCGAGTACTTTTTGCCAAAGAAGGTGAATTCGGGATGATCCTTCCTTCGCACGGATTGAACGTGGATGATCTTTCCATTGGCTTGGCGAAATCGGTCCAACAAAGCTCTAATGTTCCGGATGACCGGCTTAACACCGGCACCATGCCTTTCACAGCCTTCAGTCTGCATGTCGACAATGATGAGAGCCGACCCTTGGGAAGAAAGCTCGATTGCCCGTTCAGCGTCCATAGAACCTCCGAAGAATGTATCACCTGTTCTTTACCGAGACCCCACAGCCCGCGTCAAGCCGTTGCCAGCGAAATTTTCTGCGCCGCGTCTGAAGCGATGGCTGCCGGCTGTCTCATTTGTGAGGTCTCGCGTTTAGAGTATCTCAAAATTGTACGTCCGCTCCAGCAAAACTTCTGAGAGAACGGTCAGTCAGTTTTTTGGCGTGTGGTTTGCGTATGTTCATCGTTCGAGGATGCAAATCACACGCTCAATGTTTGATTGAATGCAAAACAATGGACGGAGTTTCAAAAACCAATAGAGCTCTGGTGGCGGCTCGGAGGATACGGATTGCGCGATTTACGACGCAAGATTGGCCCAGAGCCATTTTGAACCTCTTAATTTGCACGACACCGATTGTAGCGGCTGTCGTCGTCATCGGATTTTATCACGTCTATTTTGATCGAAGGGATTTGCCTGACATAGAAGCATTTATCCGCTTTGAATTTCCTACCATCGGCACCGTCTACGATGGCAACGGCGAGCCGTTCATTGAATTGGCAAATGAATACCGCAAGATCAGCAAATTTGACGACATCCCGCCGATCGTTCGGGGGGCGATCATTGCCACTGAAGACAAACGTTTCTTCTCGCATAGCGGCGTCGACTATTCGGTCATTCCTCGGATTTTGGGCAAAGTCAGAATCCAAGCGATGGCGGCAAATCTCATTGGAGTCGGGTCGCAAAGTGACGTTGAGAGTCCGGCGTTTCTGCCGCAAGGCGGATCGACGATCACGCAACAGCTCGTGCGCGGTTATTTTCTCAAAAACCTCGCCGCCAAGGAAAACAGCCACCAGCTCCAGCATGGCGGCATGCTCCCATACGCATTGTCGATTATGGTCGGTGCGCGGACCGTCAACAAGTTAGTTCGCAAGCTCGAGGAGATTCGGCTCTCCTTGTGGATCGAAGACGAGATGCAAAAACGTTTCGGGTCGAAACGCAACGCTAAGAAAGAGATTCTCGCGCGCTACGCTAGCTTCATCTATATGGGCAACGGCCAGTACGGATTCGCGGCGGCGGCGGAATACTATTTTGGCCGCCCGCTCGAAACTTTCACCGCGGCCGATGCTGACAAAGCGGCGCTTTTGGCAGGCATCGCCAAGGCGCCTCGTTATTACGCGCCCAGCGCCCAGTTAACCGAACGTGTTTTACGCCGTCGGAATCAAACTCTAGCGCTTATGTCTGCAAATGAATTCATTTCCCCCGAACGTTTAAAGTTAGCCGAACAGCTCCCCAGTCAGGTGATCGCGCGGCGCAAGGACAAGCTCGTTCCGTCGCCGGCAGTCCTTGACACCATCCTTCAGGAACTCAAGGATCGGCATGCGGGATTCACCGATGAAGATCTCTTTCACGGGCGTATCCAGATTCACTCGACTGTCGATGCCCGCGTGCAGCTCATCGCCAACCAAGCACTGGAGCACGGGCTGGAGCGTTACGAGCAGCGACATCCGGGTGCTAAAGGGATAATCCAAGGTTCAGTCGTTGTACTACGGAACCGCGATGCCAGCATCCTCGCCGAGACCGGCGGACGGCAGATTTATCGGAACCGTTCCGCTTTATATAGCGACTTCAACCGTGTCACCAAGGCGCTGCGCCAACCTGGATCGACGATGAAGCCCTTTGTGTATCTGGCGGCTTTTCGCCAGGGAAACTTCGACCTCGAGACTGTGGTTCCCGACCAACCGATCGGTGTGCAGGATCGCGATAAAAGGGCAACGAAATGGATCTCAAACTACGACAAACAATTCAGAGGAATGATTTCCCTCCGCGAGGCGTTCGCCGAATCCAGAAACACCGTCGCGATTTGGCTCACTGACCAGATTGGGATTGGTACTATTCTAGGAACGTCGCGGAGTCTCGGGATCAAGACGCGATTGCAACCCTATTTGGCGACTGGGTTGGGCGCGTCGGAAATGAATTTGCTGGAGCTGGCCAATGCCTACCGCACCATAGCATCGGGAGTCTTTACGGAGCCCTATGTCATCCGAAAGATTGTCCGCGATTCGGGTGACACAGCGGTCGATTATGGTGGGGCTCGGTCGACGGTCGATGTCAACGACTCGGCGCTTGCGCTGGTTCAGGAAGGCCTGCGCGGCGTCGTGCGCATTCCCACCGGCACGGCTCATACGCTTGCATCCGGCGATTTTCCCATCGCGGTTATGGGCAAGACGGGGACCACTAACGAGTTCAGAGATGCGCTATTTGTCGGCTCAACTTACGGTCCCGAGGGAATTACTATCGCCGTACGCATCGGCTTTGACGATAATCGCTCGCTGGGCCCCAATGAAACTGGCGGCCGACTCGCATTGCCGGTTTTCAAAGAGCTCATGCTCCGAGTGTATCGTGAAAAGTTAGTCGGCGCCGCGCCCAAGTTCCCTTCCCACATGGAACAGAACATCAACAATTATTTGGCCGGTAACTTGGTTGCAAGCGCAGAATCTTTAAGCGCAGTGCGTAATGACGACAAACAAGAGCCAGCTATAATAAATGCGTCAGCAGTGGCTGGTAAAGTTGATTGATCAGTTTCACGATGCAAACTTTGGCACTCGCTTTTTAAAACAAATCGACTGTTGTGCAATGTCTCGAAGCCTGATCTTGGCTGCTCACCCTCACTGCTCCACCGCTCGTCTGCCATAAATGACTCCGCGTAGTCCCTTGCCTTGACACAAAGTTGAACGCGATGTTAGAGCTCGGCGGAAGGGCTGCTGCCCCGACCCCTTGCCGCAAAGATAAAGAGTAGGAACGCATTGAAGCGAGAAATGACTCCAGTACATTTTCTCTGCCAAAGACGAGGCCCTTGAGAATTGTTCCACAGACCAGGTGTTGAAGGATTTTTTTGATCGAGTCCAACCGGGAGGCGCATAATGAACGTTGAGTTGCTTCGGAGATGGAGCGTGCTGACCGCATTTCTTTTGATTTTGTCGATGATGCCTTCCACGGTTTTCGCCGCGGCTGCAGCTTCTGCAACCGCAAAGGCAAAGCAGGAAGCCGAGGCCAGTGGTTACGCCTTTGAGCTAAGTCACGATGATATCGTGAGCAAGGCGAAACGAGAGGGCAGGCTGAGGATTTTGACCTCACTGGAAAGCGAAAAGTTAAAGCCCGTGGCCGAGGCTTTCCGGAAAAAATATCCTTTCATTGAGCTACGCGCCGAAGAAATCGGCGGAACCGACACTTACCAGCGCATGCTTCTCGAGATGAAGGCGGGCACGGCGCGCGGCTGGGACGTCAACTTCATCGTGGGTGATTTTTACGACGAATATTTGCCGCATCAAAAGAGATTCGACATTCTCGGCATGGCGCAGCAGCGCATTCTGCAGATTCCCGTCGGCATGATCGATCCGGTCAATCGCAACATTGTCGCCTACACGACGAACACGATGATCGTCACCTACAACAAGAATCTGCTTGCCGAAGAAAAAGTGCCCAGCCAATGGGAAGAATTCCTCAAGGCTGAATTTCATGGACGAAAATTTCTCGCCGACATCCGCCCGCAGTTTACCTCGGCTCTGGTGCCGGCTTGGGGAATCGAAAAGACTTTGGCGTTTGCCAAGAAGATTTCCGCGCAAAACCCTGTCTGGGTCGGCGGACATTCGCGCGCCCTCGCGTCGCTTTCTACCGGGGAGCACGGCGTCTACTTGGGCGCGAATCTAACGGGCACAAAGAGTTTCATGAGCAAGGACGTCGCCGGCGTACTCGGTTACAAAATGGTCGAGCCCATTCCAATCCGGATTGGCGACGCCGAGGCAGTGTTCCAAAAGGCCGATTCTCCCTACGCCGCTTTGTTGTGGTTGGAGTTCGTTGCCAACCCGGAAGCGCAAAAGCTTATCGAAGCAGGCTATAAGGGTTCGGTTTTCTCTCCCGGAACGACGGCTTTTCAGGTGGCGCGGACAAAGAAGATTTCTTTGGTGGACTGGCGTCACTATACCAAGATGCAAGAGTATCTGCGGCTGGTCGTTGAAGCATATGGTTTTCCCAAGGCCGAAACCGTCGGCAAAAAATAGTCCGGGATTTTCCCCAAACCGCGCCAGCGCTCCAGCGACCCGCTAAAAACGCTGAACCAAAGCGGTGAGTAACGATTGAATGATGTTGTAATCCTCACCGCGCCGCTTTTATCACGGAAAAGGTCGTTCAACGACATCGTCGGTTGACATTGAGCAAGAGCGCCGAGCGCGTTGACAGCTCGGTCCGATAGCAGCTATCAATGGCGAACGGAGTTGAGATCAAAGACCGACAACCAGAGGGGAGCTAAACACATGCTAGACGGTAAACTGCGCATCGCACCAACTTGCTATCACGTGGCGCATCAGGTGCCGGTGATGGTGGCGCACGAGATGAATTATTTTTATGACGAGGGCCTGAGAAGCGCCGACGGATTTTTATCCTATCACATCTCCCATGATTCGATGGTGCCCTTCGGCCTGGAAAAACTAGCGATCTCCCAGGCCATGAAAGAAAAGTCTGTCGACATCGCGCTGGATGTCCAACCGCGGACGGTGTTTTACCAGCGCTCGCGCGGCGCCGACCTCTACATCATCGCCGGCTGGCGCAATCAGCACACCAACGTCTGGGTCGGGCCGCCGCATATAAAATCATTGGCCGACCTCAAGGGCAAACGCATCGGCATCAGCGACTTCAACAGCATTCGCCACTGGGCGATTCAGATTCAATTGAAAAAGGCTGGACTGGATTTGGATCGCGATGTCGAATGGGTGCGCATCGGTGTCGGCCGTCATCTGCTCAAAAACGCCCTGCGGGCCGGCAAAGTCGAGTGTGCGCCGGTGGCCGCTTGGGACACCGACGATCTGAAGCAGGAAGGCTGTAATATCCTAGTGAGTCCGGCGGATCAATATCCCCAGGGGCGGCCCGAACGAGTCGTCGCAGCCACCGGCCGGATCCTGGAGGAAAAACCGGAGCTGGTCAAAAGTTTTCTCAAAGGGATGATTCGCGCATACTGGTTCGTGCGCGACATGCCGAAAAATTACGAACACGTCATTAACCTGGGAAAGCGTCTCCGTTTGACCACCCCCGACCCTGAAGAACGTGTGGTCGAAAACGTTCCTCGTCACACCCCGCGCGACATGGAAGCGCGACCGTTCCCGATCGACGGTTTGGCGACCGGTTTCGAGGATATGCTGAAGGAAGAAGAAAGGCTCGGTGCGCTCAATTACGACGTCCCGCCCATTGAAGCCGTGTGCGCCCAGGATCTGGTCACCGAGGCCTACCGGGAACTTGTGCAGCGCAAAGAATTAGCGCCGGAACACGAGCGCGTGAAGGCGGTGGCGGCGCGTTGGGGTTACTAGCTCCAGAAAAATTACTGGAGTCGATGACGCGTGACAGAATCGGCCCGTTGTACGTTTGTGCACGTGCAGTCGACGTGTCATCCCGGTAGGTAGAGAAAACAGGCACAACTTTTTGACAAGCATAACGAGCCGCTGATACTTTAGGCGCTCCGCTCCAGCAAAAACCATTCAATCTTCTTGGCGACTGCCTTGGACCTGATCCCCGCGCATTCGCCGCTCCGGAATGTTCGCGCCGCGTGCAAACAGCATCAACACACCGTGCACGATGAGCAGCGTTGGGAACAACACGATCCAGGTCACACGCCAGCGGTCGTGGAGAGCCCACGCGATGCCGGTCGCGATCAGAAATGGCCCAACGACAATAGACTTCTTGGTGATCCCGTCGAGGTATAAAACTGCCGCGCCTCCGACGACTAGTCCGGCAGCAATGATCCAGTCTATGTCTGGAAACAACCTGTACTACCAGCGCAAGCATGCGCTCCCGACGATGATCAGGGTAATAGGTAAGCCTGCGTCTCTCATGAATTTTCCTTCTGTCGGGCAGGCATTGGTGACTGCCGTGTCTTTCGCCAGCTAAATAGATTGTAGTCGAGGTTCATACTCAATTAGCAGAAGCGGTCATGAAAACTCCGCAACCTTAATCAAGACTCAAAAATACGTCAAGCAAAAGAAGACTTTTCTTAGCGCATGTTTGGCCCAGCAGCAAACCGCGATATAAGTCGATCCATTACGGCAAGCATGCTTCGCATGCGGACGAGGGAATATCCTGCCATCTTGACACAAAGTTCGTGATGTTAGAGCATTCAACCGCGTGATCGCCGCTCGTGAAAACTCGTCTGCCCGCTCGGTCGCGCTTCATTCATCAGAATAGTAAGGACAGCTCCCTAACAAAGGAGGTGCAACATGAACCAACTATTGGGCCGCGCGCTGATAACACTAATCATTCTTTCGTGCTTTTGGATTCAACCGCGCCCGTCGGCATGGGCGCAATCCAGCGAAACCGCCAAGCTTATCGAAGGTGCTAAGAAGGAAGGCGAACTGGTTATTTACGGCACTACGGACCTGCGGCAGTCAAATCTGATCAATGAGAAGTTCCAAGCGAAGTACCCGTTCATCAACGTCAAGCTGAACCGGCTGACAAGCGACAACCTCTACCCGCGGGTGATCGCGGAAACCCGCTCGGGAAAATTTCTCGCTGACCTTTTACAGAATAATGCCATTGGGATGCATTTCTTGAGGAAGGGTAATTTTCTCGGGCGCTATGTTTCACCCGAGGAGGGCGCCTACGGTAAAGAATTCAAGGACTCAGGTTTTTGGGCGACCAGCAGCATGAACGTCCACGTCATCGGCTACAACACCAGGAATGTCGCGCGAAACCAGCTGCCGAAAACCTGGGAGGATTTGCTCGGTCCTACTTGGACGGGCAGGCTCATGGTCAGCCCCAGGGAACAATGGTTTGGCTGGATGCTGCAGGTGATGGGCAAAGAAAAAGGGCTCAACTACATGCGCGCCCTAGCCAAACAAAAGCCCGCGGTGCGCCGTGAATCCACCGCGATGAGAGCGCAGCTGGTACTCGCGGGCGAGGGCGATATCGACCTCGACTCCACGTACAGCGTTCTCACCCCGTTGATGAAAAGAGGCGCGCCGGTCAATTGGACAACCTTGGGTCCGGCGCTCGTCGTCCCGGTCGGCTATGGACTTACGGCCAAGGCTCCCCATCCCAACGCGGCAAAACTGTTCCTAGACTTTGTCTTGTCTCAGGAAGGACAACGTCAAGTCCTCACCTTCGAACGTCAGTCGGCCCGCGCGGATCTCGCGCAGGAGCAGGCGGCGATGAAGGATATCAAGCTGATTCCATTGGACTCTACCTTGGGCGAGCAATTGGAGTTTTTCGCGCGCCAGGCGCAGGAAATCTTTGGCAAGTAATAATTGTAGCCTGGTAAGAAGATGAGCGCTCGGTGTCGGCTTTGATAATTACTAATTTGCCAAAGACGACACGCTTCCTTTCGTTTGCCGTTTCCCTGAGATCTGACACTGAAATTTAGAAACTGGCCATTAGCGCATTCCTGACAAAGACTCGCCCACCAACTTCTTGCTGCGAGTCTCATGAGCGCGGTAGCCATTCCCGTTAAAGTCGTGCTGATTCCCCTCGGCCGATGCGCAGCACCTTCCGCAGCGGGGTGAAGCGCCATAGCACGAACACAGCTCCGGCAAGCGCGAAGTACACCAGTGCTTTGCGCGCGGGCCGTGGCACGGAATGGAATTCAGCGCCGAACGAGAACAGCGCTTTTAGCTTGTCCAGGCCGACCGCTTGCTCCGGGTCGGTCATTTCAGCAATGCTGAGCGTGATGTCAGAGTGAGACTCGACTTCCAACCGATTGAGCGTCCTCCCGGGTCTCTCGAGCGCTTTCACGGCGCTGGCGATGGAACCTCGGGCCGTCGTCTCCCGGTCCACTTCTTCCTGAGTTACGCCGAGGTGCTCGGCAAGCAGCTTATTGCGAAAACTGCGGATGGCGTGCGCGACCTCGGCGCGCCCGCCGGCTTCGATGGCGAGATCGCACTCGGTGTCGACTCCCATGGAGCGGTTGTTGATGTTCGCAGAGCCGATGCGTAGCCACTCGTCGTCCACCGCCATCATCTTCGAGTGGACATCGATGCACGTGCCCTCCGCCAGTCCCGGCATCTCGGGATAATAGACGTTGAAGCGCCCTTCTACGTCGGCCGCGCGCAGCCGCTCGACCATCTTGCTTCGCAACACGCCCATCGTGTACTCCTCGAGCCAGCCGTGGCTCAGCAACCGGGTGACCACCACGATCTCGGGACCGCCGGGCTCCCGGAGGCGCGCTTCAAGGGCGTCTCCGATCTTGTACGCCGTAAAATACTGGTTCTCGATATAGATATAGCGCTGCGCGCGCGCGATCATGTCGAGGTAGAGCGCTTCGACCTCGCGCGTTCCCTGGTGTGGCGCCGACTCCGGCGCGGTGACGGCGATCGCAACCGGCAGGTTGGTAAGCGCCGGCTCGAGATCAGGCGGCCAGGGGTCCTCGTTAGTACGGGACGGGAGGTATCTCCTTTTCGGTCGACGCGCGCCAACGCTCGCGTGCTATACGACCGAGCTCCCGCGCCGCTTCGCCATCGACCGCGATCATCAGATCGTGAAACGGCGGATAAGGCTGGTCCTCCACGACCCGGTGCGGATCGCACGGCTGCATGCGCAGGGGTATCCCAGCGCTGGCAGGTGAGGTCGAGCCCGCCGCAGAATGCGATCGCATCGTCGATGACGACGATCTTCTGATGGTGCGACCCGCCTGGCGGATGCGTATTGTCGAACTCGAGATGAACGCGGCGATGCGGTTTCCAGCCCCACCCGAGCCGCACTCTTACGGGTGCTTCCCGATCCTTGGCGTAGATCATCGGGAAGTCCCAGTCGAGCACGTAGATGTGCAGACCGCGCCGACGCCGCGCAAGGTAGTTGAGATACTCCCCGAGCTTGGCGCGCGGGTCCTTGCTGTCACATTCGACGCTGAGACAGCAATTGCTGTTGAAGTCCCATGCGACGACGATGATCAATTCCCTCGCACGTTCGGCGGCCGCCATGAACGTCTTGAAGTAATCGTCGCCGTCGACGATGAATGCGACCCTGCCCGCGTCCGCGACGCGCCGGCAATTGCGGCCTTCCTCGAAAATACTCGGCTGCGCGTTTGCTATAGGCATAGGTGTTAAAGGCCGAGTCTAAAGGTAGTGAATACAACTAGTAGTCGCCGCCAGGTCTTGTACCTGACGATGGTCATCCCAATGCCGATTGCTTCTGATGAAGCGCTTCTCGTTACCCGGCAAGTCTTGTACCGTCGTCGTGTCCTTTCGTTTCCGTTTCCTGGAGACCCGACACTGAGACTTAGACATTGTCCATCAGCGCATGCCTGACAAAGACTCTCCTACCAACTTTCTTGCGGCTAGTCCCATCAGTGCGGTCAACAGGATCAGCATCACTCCGATCGCCGCGGCTTCGGGAATCCTTCCCGCCTGCCAATAAATCCATATCCAGACGGAAAGCACCTCGTTGTTTTCGCTGGCGAGCACCAGTGGAACCGAAAAAGTACGCAGAGAATGCGCCACCACCCAGATCCAGCCGGCAACCAGCGAAGGCATCAAAAGCGGCACCGTAATCTTCCAGATAATGCGCAGACGACCGGCTCCGGAAACCGAGCCGGCCTCTTCCAGTTCCTGATGTATCTGGAGCAGACCGGCGTTGGTCGTGCGCGTTGCGAAGGCCAGGTATTGGGTCGCGAGGCCCAAAACAATAATCCAGATCGAGCCGTAAATTCCCAGCGGCCGCAGCGCCGGTTGCAGGTAAACAAAAATCATCGCCAAGGCGATGACGACTCCGGGAACTGCGTAGGAAATAAAGGTCAGGCTGTCGAGCATGAGACCGGCCCGATGCTTGAGGCGAACCACCAGCCAGGAAATCAGCAACGCGATAACCATGGTCACGACGCCGGCACCGATCGCCATCACCACGGTATTGATCGTATCGTGGAAGAATCTGGGAGTGTTAGCGACGTTAATATAATGCTCGAAGGAGATCATTTTCATCGCCTCCATCGACGGCACGACATAATACGGAACGATCGACGCCCAAACCAACACCAATAGCGGACAGACAAGGGTGAGAAAAAAATAGACTGCGAATAAGGCGAGAGCCGGATAGCGCCAGCGTCCCAAGCGATAGCGGATGGGATGAAATCCGCGGCCACGGATCACCGCAAAGCGTTCTCCCTTACGGATCATCCGCACGTAGAAGTAAGACAACACGGCCATGATCGTCATGAAAAAGACCGCGTAAGCGGCACTCAGCCCATAGTCGACCGGAAAATGATAACGCGCGGTGAAATAGATAAGCGTGCTCAGGACAAAGATGCCGGCGGCCAGGCCGACCGTAAGCGGCGCCTCGAAGGATTCGAGATGAGAGACGAAGGAGTAAATCGTCGCCGCCGCCAGCGCCGGCATCAGCAGGGGTAGCGTGATTCTACGCAATACTTCTTTGGGAGCGGCTCCCGACAATCGCGCCGCTTCTTCCAAAGCGGGATCCATCAGGCGGAAGGCGCCGACGATCATAAGAAAGATGGTGCTCACGCCGCGCATCCAACCGAGAAAGATAATTCCCCACAGGGATTGGATGTTTAACGGTCCTTCGTCGAGGGAGAAGCCGAAAAGTGAAAGAAATTCTCGCAACGCAATATTGATCAGTCCCATTCTGGGCGCGAGCAAGAGCATCCACGAAAGCGCGAAGAGAACGCCGGGTATGGCAAGAGGCAGAAGAACCGCGATCCACGCCAGCGTTCGGAAAGGCATATCGGTGCGCTCGATGAGCCAAGCGAACAGGACCGCGAAAACAAGTCCGCCCAACGTCGAGATCACCGATATCACCACCGTGTTGGCGAGGGCAGTATGAAAGAACGGGTTGCTGAACAGGACGTAGTAGTTGCGCAAGGTCCACGGCCCCGCGAGCGAAGACGGCGGGCCGGTCCTGATGCTGTTCAAGATGAGTAACAGCATGGGAACGAGCAGGAGCCATAGCGTAATTACAACCGCCAGGATCAAGACCACATTGCTGAGACTCAGCTTGCGTGAAACTTTGAACACGGCCAATCGACTGGTTCGCGCGAGATCCCGGTGCTCCAATCGGCTCATCTATTAGCGTCCCTCAGTCGCACTTTCGCATGGATCTGATTTGACAAGATCGAAACAAGTTGGGTTTATGAAACTAGCTTGGCAACCAGCGATTCGGCAAATCTCAATGCGCAAGATCGTCTAGCTCGACGAAAATAAATCTGAAACGATCTCACTGCGAAAAATTGATTTGATTATTATCGATTCTTAGCCGCCCTTTTTTTCCGGCTTTGGGAAGCCCCAAACTTCAAGTATTTTGCGCATGAGATCCTCGGTTTTGGTGGCAGTATCCCAATCGGTCACCTTTAAAGGTCGGCCCATTTTTTTGATCTGCGCGCCCAATTCCGATTCCGGATGGAAAATGCTCTCTCGTCCCGTGCGCAGATATTTGACCCCTTTGGCCGCGACCCAGCCGGTCATGAGCAGCGCGGCGTTTGGATTTGGCGCTCCCTTAACTGGACTGAGAAAGATTTCCCGCGATGCGACGATGGGTCCTTCGGGATAGACGAAACTGACGGGATAATTAGTTTTGCCTAGGGCAGCCCGGTACCACGATCCATGGCTGGCAGGACAGGAGAGAACCACCTCTCCGGACGCCACCATGGTCACGGCCAATGAATTGCCGCGGAACCATTTCGGCTTATTGGCAAGTAACTTCTTAGCAAAGTCAAAGGTCCAATCTTCGCCATATCCGTACATGACGGAGACCATGTGAGTGGGCCGCACGTCGGCCGACATCTTGTTCATAAAATAGGGGTTGTAACAATCGGCCCAGGTTTTTGGCACGCGCTCCTTCGGCACCAGTTTATTGTTGTAATAGATTCCCGCAGGGTTATTGCCGACCGAAACGGCGTATCCTTGAGGGTGAACCATTCTCGGGTCCATGCCAAAAATCTTCTGCCAATTCACCGGATCGATCAGAAAGCCTTGCTTTTGGAAATCGTCCGAGGCTTCGTCCTCGATGCTCATCAAATCGTAGGGAAACAATCCGGCTTGCATCTCGGAGAGTATCCGCTGCCTTTGCTCGCCGCCCATAATTCGTTTGTAATTGATCTTGAGGAACGGAAATTCCGTTTGAAAGGCTTTGTGCATTTCCTTAACTTCGTGCTCTTCCAGATTGGTCGACCAGCTAAGCTTGCCTTCCTTCTTGGCACCTTGAACGATGGAGTCGAGAGTTTGCCCTTTGGCGGCATCCGCCGCGTGAACATTTGTAATGTCGACGGCTGCGCCAATAACCAGCGCATTGATGCACGCGGCGACACTCCAGAATAACCGGCATTTTAGATTCACGTTCAACCTCCTTGCTCGCTTGAGTTCGAGTCTTGTTCGATGACGACAAATTTCGGCCGCAGCTCGCGCATATCGCCGACGCGGTCCAGTTCTCTGATATATTGGATGAGTTCCTCAGTGTTCCGATTACCGATCACCGATGACGTCAATTCACGCGCCTTAGTTTCGACCTCTTGCAGCGACAGCGGATTTTCCGGCGTGCCGTGATAGGTCGGAAGGTACTTGGCCAGCCGTCGACCGTCTCGGGTGAGGACTTCCAGTCGTACTTGGCGCGGCGACACGCTTTCCAGCAATTCGGCATCGGCGACGAGCTCGATTCGTGACCTGAGCGCAGTGATGGATGCATCGCTTTTGTCGGCATGTGCCATGGCAAAAGAGACTTCGCCGTGGACAAGCGCCAAAGCGAGAATGTGCTGCAGATTCACGTCCGCCATTTCTCTGTTGTTGACCGTAGCCGCTCTATGTTCCGGCAAGCGCACGATCAGTCGCTCAATATCGTCGGCGCATAACTTGTGTTCAGCGACCATTTCAAACAACGCCTCCAGCGGCGCCTGAATCGGCGAGCCCACACAATATCTTTTGATACTGGTCTGAGCGATTTCGAAATTTACTCCTAATCCGCGAACCAATTCCTCGGGCCGTGGGTCGGGTGAATAGGCGCGCAAAAAATTCCGTTCGCCGTGAAACGGATCGGCGGTGCCGCTAGCGCCGGCTTGCGCCAGATTGACCGCCGTGATGCCGTTGCGCGCCGGCATCCCACCGAGCACGAAAGCCTTCTCGATATGTTCTTTAGCGCGAATGTAGCTGCCGATGCCAGCGGCTTGTTGCGCGCCATAGGCAAGCGCCCAACCAACCTGCTGCGCATCGAGGCGCGCCAAGACTGCGGCCGCAGCGCATGCGCCAAAGGTATTTCCCAGACTACGGCTGCTGTGACCTGTATGCGATAGAGAAAGTGGATTAAGAGCCCGGCCGACGCGGCAGCCCACATCATAACCGACCACGACCGCCCGCAGGAAAGCCTCACCGCTGCTGCCCATCTGCTCAGCCATCGCCAGCGCTGCCGGCACAACGGCACAACCCGGATGCGTTCCGGATGCCGCGTGAGAATCATCTGTTTCATCCGCATGGGCCGAAGTGCCGTTGGCGAGCGCGGCCAGTGTCGCTGCGCTGAGCAGCGAACTGCCAATGATTTGAGCCACAGGCGGACCGCCTTCGCTCTTGACGTAACGACGCATGACCTCTCCCGGTTTTAACTGGGAACCGGAAATCATTGCCGCGAAGGTATCGAGAATGTGTTGTTTCGCGCACGCGACGATTTCATCAGGCAGCGGTAACGTCAAAGCCGCCGCAACGTAAGCGGACAGGACTTGAGTAAACTCGGAGGATGTAGTCAAAGGGGTCGGCCTCGGGGAGAGATATCTAATATTTTGTTATTTGTTGGCAGCCCTCTCGATAGAGTGACTTTGCGTGTTTTGAATGCTGATCTCCTAGCCGGATATTTTTTTCGTGACGATCCTCGATGAAAACTGGAATAAAATGAGCCGGGAGTATTTTCTCGCGCGTAAGGGTTAAGTCTCCACTCGTGATTCTAGTATTAATTAGTTCTTCAAAATCGACCGTGAAGGTCGTGGTCCAGTTTCTCTTCTTTCCGGTGCAGAGTCATTCCGCTAGTGTCAGACCCCAACCCGGCGCGGTTCCAAGTTCCATTTGCCCGTTGTGAAGAAGCGCTCCTCTAAACGGATCTCCCTGCAAGGCCTGGAACTCGCCGACTTCACACTCTTCGTCAATGGACGGCAGCGACGCTGCCAAATGCGCCGCGGCGACATCTACGACCGCCGGCGCCGCCGAACCGCCGAAGTGAACATGGACGCCAAATGCGTGACACACCTCGGCAACTCGACGGCACTCCTCGAGCGATCCCATCTTGGTTGCTTTGATCGATACTACGTGGGCAGCGCGCCGTTGGCACACGTCCAGCGCCGAGGCAACGTCGCCGACACACTGATCCGCCATTATCGGTATTGGGCTTGCTGCTGTAACTCGGATCAAAGCTTCCATATCATTGTCTTTAGTTGGCTGCTCGATCAGGCCGACCTGATACGCTTTAAGCGCTTTGCACAGTTCAATCGCCTCGTCTACCTGGTAGGCGCCGTTGCCATCGACGCCGATCCATATTTTCTCCCCAAACGCTTCGCGCAGCGCGCGAATGCGGCCAACGTCCTCGTCTAATCCGGTGCCGATCTTCACTTTGAAGTGGGTTAAACCCTGAGCCACCAGATCTTTCACTGTAGCTATGAGTTCAGGCGGTGCCTTGACTCCGACCATGCGTACGACGGTGATACGAGGTCGGAACTTCCCGCCTAACAGCACATATCCGGGAACATTAGCAACCTTGCCGAGGAGGTCGTAAAGGGCGAGGTCCGCCGCTATCGATGCGCGACTGTGAACCTTGGCCGTCTTTAGCGCTTGCCGAATACTACTGCCGTCATAGACATCAGCTCCCATGAGAATATCGCGCACCGGGCCATTGAGTTGCGCTTCGACGTCATCGCCGGAAATGACCAGGGGATGAGCAGCGCTGCCACCGATGCCTATGTTCCCATTGGCTGTCAATTCTAGAATGAATCCTTCGACGGAGGTGCCAGCGTAGATAGAGGTTCTCCAAGCAGGATCGGCCCGCGGCAGACTGAACCGCTTCACGCGCACACTGCTGATCTTCGTGGCCATAATCTCCTCCTTAAGCTGTCACATGTGCATTGCCGAAAAATACTTCGCTACGTTATCCAAGTGCGACGGTGACGTCAACGTTGTGTCCCGGCGACGTCTATTTCCAATTATTAGCCGGTCCATAGATTCGTGTTCCCGCGTATTGCTGGCGAGTAGTGTCGACTTTAACTTGACAGGTCTAGGGGGTTGCGATACGCAGCAACCATGCTGATGTCTGAGCACTGAAACGATTGCCGAGGGTACCATTAAGATTTTTCTCCAGATATCTCGAACCGTTCAGATAATCTTTGACGGACTGTAGTAATAGCTGGGAGAACAATATGAAAGCAGGATATCTTTGCGTCGCGACATTTCTTATTAATTTGTCGGTAGAAAGTTTTGGCGCACTTGCAGCAGCACCGAGCGCGAGCCTTTTGAAAGCAAAGCAGGGAGCCGAAGCCAAGGGCTACCTGTTTCATACCAGCCGCGACGAGATCGTCGCGCTCGCAAAAAAGGAGGGAAAGCTACGCGTGTTCGCTTCTCAGGAACCCCCGGCGATCAAAGCTATGGCCACCGCTTTCAAGCAAAAATATCCTTTCATCGACGTGCAAGCCCAGGAATTGATCGGCATGGAAAACTATCAGCGCATGCTGCAGGAAATGAAAGCCGGCATGGCGAAGACCTGGGACGTCAATTATCTCGCGTTCGACTTTTACGGCGAATTTCTTCCGTTCCAGAAGAAATTCGATATTTTGGGAATGGCGGAGCACGGAGTCCTGCGAATAGAGCCTAAACTTATCGACCCGGTCAACCGCCACGTGGTCGCGATCCAGAGCAACATGCAGGTTGTTGCCTATCAGAAGGACCTTATCTCGGCGGCAAAAGTTCCGGACACCTGGGAAGATTTTCTAAAACCGGAGTTCAACGGAAGAAAGTTCGCGCTGGATGTCCGCCCAAAAACGCTCGCGGCGCTGGTTCCGCTTTGGGGACTGGAAAAAACCGTTGCCTATGCTCGCAAACTAGCAGCTCAACAACCAATCTGGTTCCGCGGCGAGCAACGCCTGCTAATTTCCATGATTGCCGGTGAATTGGGACTCTTATATGGGCCAAACTACAAGTCGTTTAAGTTGATCCAAGCCAAAGACACCCTCAAAAAGTTGGACTATAAAGTCGTGGAACCAATACCTGCGCGCCTAACCGAGGCGGAAGCGGTTCTGAATACCGCGGCCAATCCTTATGCCGGCCTTTTATGGTTGGAGTTTCAGGCCAGTCCTGAAGGTCAGAAAATTCTCGACGACGTTGACTTAGCCGCGTCGATTTACAGTCCGGGTTCCGTGCATGAGCAGCTGACCAAGGGCAAACAAGTCTCCGTGCTTGCGTGGGAGCATTACCCTAAAATGGGCAAGTATGAAGAAGAAATAATTGGAGCATTTGGCTTTCCGCGCGCGGAAAAACAATAGACGACACGCGCCGATCATTGGCTGCCCCTGCAAGATTATCAGTGCGGCAGCGGCGATGATTGGTCAATGTGAAAAGGAGAATTTTGCATGCGCATCATGGCATTGAATCACACGTTTGTGCGGGATATCGACGCTGATCTTGAACGCCGTCGTTTAGAAAGGCTGCGCAGCTATGCTTCGCCGGAAACCATTATAGAGAGCGATTATCCTGAAGATCTCGGCGGCGGAGAGGTGCTGCACCACCTCAGAAAGACTAAGAGCCTATCTGGCTTGCACCACATTTTGGGGACGCCGGCTTTGGTCAAGAAGATTATCGAAGCAGAACGCGCCGGGTTTGACGCAGTCGTGCAGATTGACGCCTTCGACCCGGGAGTGGAGGCGGCTCGTTTGGCGGTGCGCATCCCTGTCGTTGGGTTACTGCGCGCTACATGTAGTTTTACGGCGACTCTTTGCGAGCGCTTTGCGATCACCGTTCCCATCGCGAGTTATATACCCTACGTATGGCGCATGGTTGAAACCTACCGCATGGAGCACTTTGTCACGGCAATTAAGGTGATCGACCTCTTTGAAGTCGGCGATCTCAGCCAATATCACGACGCCATATTGCAGCGCACGATAACGGTTGCGCGTGAATTGATCGCCGGCGGCGCACAGGCGCTTGTGCCACTGGCAACACGGCTGATCCCGGAAGCAGTTGCGCCTGACGAGGTAGAGCGGGAAGTTGGCGTGCCGGTGATCAATACGCAGGCGGTCGGAATACGATTTGCCGAGCTTATGGTCAGCAGCAAGACCGTGCACAGCCAACTAGCTTATCCCTGGGCACCGGGACTCAGCCCCGAGGCGGTATCGAACCGGGCGCAGCGATAAGCGCGCTCATGAACGACCCTTGCGAGTGTCCGCGCCGCTGCGTAATGTGGCCAGCAAATTAAGCGGCCAGGAGTTTCGTCAGTTCTCGAACGTTGCCCAGGGTTTCAAGAGTACGAACGCAAGCAATTATTTTTTCGCCCTGGTCTTTTGAAATTCTGACAGTGACGTTACTGCGGAATTTTTCCAGGACCTCATCTTCAGTGAGCGGATTCTTGGCGTGCCCCTTTTGAATCGTCGCGGTGTATTGAACCTTGCTTCCGTCAGTTCGTTCGATTGTAACCGGACAGTATTCCCCCCGCTCCGGAATCGTCTGGTCCATGATGACGTTGACCTTGTTCATCGCTTCCAGGACCTCAGGCTCGCGCACCTTAGCATCAGTAAAACATGCTCTGTCAAGCCACCCGTTCAGCACGGCAAGGGCGCAAACGTAGTTGGTGGTAAATTTGCCTTGCAAGCCAGACTGCACCGTTGGGCGATAGTGCTGCTTGTAGCGCGCCGGGTTCAAGCGAAGCTCGACGCTCTTTACGTCTGTAAAACGGATATTGTGCTCGCGCACTAAATGAAGCGTGGCGTCAGCGGCAAGGAACTGCGGCGCACTGCACGGATAGAGTTTGAACGAGAGACCGGGCGAGTCCACGTAGAACGGGTTGCCCAATCCTTCGAGCATTTTTTCGTAGTCGCAGGTGTTGTTGCCGAAGAAAAACGTATCGCAAAAGCCGATAGGGTTTTCGATGATAGCCTCATCTGCGGTAAAACCTCTTGCCGCCAGGAGCGCGGCCTCTACTCCATTGCGCGCCCCGTTGCCGGCGTGAAACGGCTTTACCATTGAGCCTTGCTGACGAAAGAGGCCGCCGGCCGCAGAGGCAGCGATGCCGAACGCTGCCCTAACCTGATCTGCCTTGAGTCTCAAAATGCTCGCGGCTGCCGCCGCCGAGCCCATGCTGCCGTAAATCGGCGTGCTATGAAATCCTCTCTTGATAATATCTGGGCAAGCGGCTGCAATCTGGGTGGCGATTTCAATCCCGACTACGTATGCCCCTCAAGAAGTCTTTCCCTGAAGCGCCATTGGCCTCGCCAATTGAGAGTGAGGATGCCACGATCATGCAGCTTGGATGACCTACGCGCGCTACAGCGTCCCAGTCATCATAGTCGATGGCGTGAGCCAAGAGTCCATTGGCAAAGGCGCCCATGGGAACCGAAGTTTTCTGGCTCGATCCAACGATGGTAACGTCAGGCGTCCCGCCCATAGATTTGCAGTAATCCAGGACGATATTGGCTACCGGATGTTCGTATCCGGCAAGGGCGACGCCCAAAGTGTCGAGGATGTGAAGCTTGGCATTTTCGATCGCCTTGCGGGAAATAGATGAGTAGTCGGTTTCGGCGACGAATGCGGCAAAGCGGCTTGTAACGGGTGGTGGTGTCATTGTGATTTTTTTCTTTATTGCAGCGATGCGCCGGTTAAAACTTGTTAGAGCCCGGCATCTTACTTTGAGCATGGACTATGGGAGGGCTCCTGATCAAAGCGTTATTGGACGACGTACCACCACCTTAGTAAAGCTGTCAAGGCAGAGTCGCCTCGACAGAACCAAAGCTAGTAACGCTAGCTGCGATACAAGAGAACTCTAAGCATACGCGGGCCACTCCTGACGATCCGTATTCGACACCTTAGAGTGCTCCGACAAGGGTTCGGCAAACGGCACAAAGGAACAAGCCACCACACCCAAGTTCTTGCAGAGTGCTGTCCCTGTATGCGAGTTTAATCCAAGAGAGTTGCAGGAAATCAGCATCAACGTTGGTTGAGCAATGACAACGGCAATTTTTGAAGCTTAGTCGCAGGAGGTCCAACGAGCCATGCCAAATTTTTCGTTGATATCCGCGGACAGTCATGTGAACGAACCGCCGGCAGCGTGGGAAAGAGTTCAGAAAAAGTACGGCGACCGAGCACCCAAAGTGGTCAAAGACCCGCCGGGAGTGCCCAAAGGCACATGGCTGATCGTCGACGGGCTGCCACCCATCGGTTGTTCTCACTACTCCGAAGGATTGGCCGTCGGTAAAAATAAAGGGATCTCAGAGGTAGAACAAAAGAAGCACTTCGAATCGATCCGCTTCAATGAGAATTTCCGCTATGAAGATTTTCCCGGCGGATGGGACCCCGCTGCCCGGTTGAAGGATCAGGATGAAGATGGAATCGAAGCGGAAATTTTGTTTGCCAGCCCGGCCCGTTTCTTTTACGGCATAACCGACGAACCTTATCAACGAGCTATCTTTCACTCCTACAATGATTGGCTCCATGAATTTTGCCGTCACAACCCGAAAAGGCTCGTCGGTTTGGCGTTGCTCTCGATCATAGATCCGCAGCATACCGTGGAGGATATTTTTCACTACGCGAAATTGGGATTCAAGGGAGTGCAAATTCCCACAAGGATCAAAGACAGTGGGTTTTATGAGCCCCAATACGAGCCCATCTGGGCTGCCGCAGAGGAGACCGGGTTGGTGATCAACGTTCATACCACCTCGACCCAGGGCGAAGCGCGCACGCATTTCGAGGGGCCGCGACAAGTAGCACCGTGGAAGCAGATTGCCGGTGTCGGTAACCGGCAGTTGCCGAGTCAGCAATTCCTGGGCAATGTCATCTTCTCCGGAGTGTTCGACCGCCATCCCAAGCTCAAAGTCGTATGCGCTGAGTTTGACGTCGGCTGGGTCGCCAATCTAGTGCAGCAAATAGATTATTGGTTTGGCCGGGAAAGCACTTTTGACGCGGATCTGAATGTAAACAAATTGCCACCGAGCGAATATTTCAAGCGCAATGTTTTTTTTACCTATCAGGACGACCGAGCCGGCGTGCTAACAACACCGGTTTACGGAACCGACAACTTTCTTTGGGCTAGTGATTATCCCCACGGGGTTACCACCTTTCCCTACTCGCGCGATACCGTGGACCGAAACTTTGAAGGGATCGATCCAGCGGTCAAGAGGAAGCTAGCACGGGAAAATACCAATAAGTTATATCAGCTCGGGTTGTAGCACGTTGGCGGCGTGTGCTTCGCGAGGCACACGCCTATTAGTTGATGCGGCGAGTGGTCCGGAGAGCACTTGGAGCAGCGCGCCGCCTGCGCCCACCTGGAATAAGACCGGTTCCGGATACATGAACAACCGGCGCGGTCCGGCGCTTCTCACCCAGTGTTATTCTCTACAAAAATTCGATTCAGTTTTCGCTCTCGGCTTCATAAACCAGGGCGTCTTTGATCGCCTTGTTGATATTCTCCGCCATGGGATTACGGATCTCTTCACCGATATGTGCAATGGTCCCCAAGGTCCGGCCAATTAGCGCAAAGCCCTTTGTCAATTGCCAGGGAATACCCATGTCCAACGCGATAGCGCCGATCGCCCCAGTGACATTTGGCGGGAAGGCGCGCTTGTGTTGCTTCTCGGCCGCGACGCTCACGCGCTCGATCAGTGCGCAGTAGCGTCCATAGACGCCGGTCTCGCTAGCGATTTGAAATAGCTTCACCGCGCGCGGATCGCCGTGTGGATGAGTTCTGTGACCGATGCCGGCGATGCGTCGGTTCGCATTGGCGTGATTAGCGACGACTTCTGCGGCAATCGCATCCAGATCACCGTCTGCCTTATTCTTCTTGAGAGCATCCACCATCCATTTCGCGGCGTACTCCGAGGAGCCGAGATGCACGCTACCTGCGCCTTGAAGCGATGCCACGACCGCGCCTTGAAGCGCTTCGGGGGCCGTGTGATAGGTCAGGCGTGCCGCTACCACACTGCTGACCATCCCGTGCTCTACCAGGATATTCAACAGAGCGTCGATCATGCGCGCTTGCTGTGGCGTCGGCATCTTACCCACAAGCATCAACCATGTCATCTCCGTAAAAGTAATTTTACCCAGCAACTCCTCGAGCAAATCATGACCTCGCACCAGGATGCGGCGTTCTTCCGCTTTACCGAGTCCAGTTACAATTTTTCCTTTATCAGCCATCCTAACCTCCCATTATCTAGAAATCATGAAACTCTATTACATCTTGAAACTCGAAGGGCGGGTTTCAACCCGCCCCTACAAGCCCGAATTATTTTAGTGCCCTTTGTATTCTTTGAGCTAATTCTTTTCTTCTTATGCCGCAGCCTGCAGCGCATTGCCGTTTCCCCCACCAAGCACCGTTCCCGGCAGCGCGCCAGTATGATTTTCTTTTTCCACCAACACTTGACCATTGACGATCGTCATCTCGATACCGACCGCTTTCTGAATGAAGCGTTTTTCATTGCCGGGCAAGTCCTGCACCATCTCCGCGTCACACTCGCGGATCGTTGACGGATCGAAGACACACAAGTCCGCGGCCAAACCCGGTCGCAACAGGCCGCGGTCACGCAGGCCGAAGATCGACGCGACCATGAAGGTGAGCTTGCGCACGCCTTCTTCCAAGCTCATGATTTGCTTCTCGCGCACCCAGTAGCCGAGCAACCGCGTCGCGTAGCCGAAGCCCGCGTCGTAGATCAGATGGGCGCCGGCGTCCGATTGGCCGACCAGCACATAGGGGCTGCGAATGATTTCCGCCACCGCGTCTTCATCGCCATTGTTGCTGGAAGTTTGGAACTCGGTGTCTAGTCCTTCCTCCAACGATAGATCGAGAAAAGCGTCGATGACGTCTTGGTTACGAATCTTGGCGATCTCCGCCACGCTCTTCTTCTCCAGATACTTATTCTCCGGTTTGACGGCGTTGATTAAATAGACCAGATCCCAGCGCCGCGAAAAACGCGACAACTTTTTATCTTCCACCGCTTCAAAGCGCATCTTTTTTCGCGTTTCGGGGTCTTGGATCGCCTTGATGCGCTCTTCGATAGGTAGAAATAGAATCGTCTTCCAGGTCGGCAGATCGTCGAACACCTGGGCAGTTTTCATGGTCAATCGGTTGTTGAACAGCCGGGCGTTGCACAGCGGATAAGATTGCACGCCGCGGTCGATGGTTTCTTTCGCCAGGTCTAATAGCATGCGCCATTCGTTGGGCCTCTCCCAGCGATGGGCGATGCTTTGCCAGATCACCGGCCTGCCAGAGCGCGAGGAAATCTCTTCGAAAAGCTTCAGGCTCGGCGGGATCGGCACCGAGACGCCGAGCGAACCGCGCGAGATCTGCACCGCGCCCTGATTTATCTCGCCCAACGCGCAGGCCAATTCGACGATTTCTTCGTCGGTGGCGAAGCGGCTTTGGATCGGCGTGCCGTTGGCATACATATGGACGGGATTCTGATTGGTCGAGAAGCCGGCGGCGCCCGCGCGTACGCTGGCTTTGAGCACTTCTTTCATCTGCTGGATTTCCGCCGGCGTCGCCGCGCGCTCGAGGGAAGCTTCGCCCATGACGAACTGGCGCAACGCGCAGTGGCCCACCAACGATGCGACGTTGACGCCGAGATTGCCGCGCATGGCGTCGAGATACTGCCCAAAGGTGGTAAACCCCCACTTCACCCCGGCCTTCAACGCGGGAAATGTGATCGCCTCGACGCGCTCAAAGCTTCTGAGGATGGTATCGCGATCCGGTTCCTTACATGGCGCCAACGACAAGCCGCAGTTGCCGGGGATCACGGTAGTCACGCCGTGATAGCAGGAAGAAGTAGCCAGCGGGTCCCAAAGCAATTGCGCATCGAGGTGGGTGTGGAAATCGATAAAGCCGGGCGACACAGCCAAGCCGTCGGCATTGACAACGCGTTTTGCGCTGCCGCTGATCCGTCCGGTCTCGACGATCTTGCCATCCTGCACCGCGACGTCTCCGAGATAGGACGGCAAACCGCTGCCGTCATAAATCCGCCCGCCTTTGATCAAGATATCGTAAGCCATGAATCAGCCTCCTTGGGGTTACCGGCAATTTTGTCGAGCTTACAGAGTCCCATGCGCCGCTGTCAACCAACTAACCAGTTCAAAAAGCGTCGCCGGCCGCCGGCCCTTTTGACTGATAGAGAAATCGATCCAGCTGATGATGCGCATCGCGTTGCGCGCGAAAATAATTTTTACTAGTCTGGCCACGACATGAAACTTTCAATCATCGTCCTAATCGTTCTCCAGTTTGGCACCGCAACCGCGTGGAGCCAAAGCGCCAAGACATTGTCGCCTGCCGAATTAGCGGCTCACAGCGGCGCAGACCGCGAACGGATTTTGTTCGACGGCGCCAAGCGCGAGGGCAAACTGGTTTGGTACACCACGCTCGCGGCCGAGCAAAACAAACAGATCGCCAACGCCTTCGAGAAAAAATATCCCGGCGTGAGCGTCGAAACTTATCGCACCGGATCGAGCGCTTTGGCCCAACGGCTGCTCACCGAGGCCAAAGCGCGCCGTCACATTGCCGATGCGATCGAAACGACTCCACCGGGCTTGATGACCTTCCGCGATAGCCAACTGCTGCTGCCTTACGCGTCGCCTTATCTCGCCACGTTCCCCGATGACGCCAAGGAGAAAGCGCCGAGAAACCTGGTTTACTGGGTCACCGCGCGCGAGTCGTATGTCGGCTTCGCTTATAACACGCGCTTCATAAAAGGCGCCGATGTGGCGAAAAACTTCGACGGGCTGTTGCGGCCGGCGCTCAAAGACAACATGGGTATCGCGGGCGAAGACACCGGCGCGCGCATCATCGGCGCGATGATCAAAGCCAAGGGTGACGGATTCGCAAAGCGCCTGAGAGACCAGAACATGCGCATTCATATGATGGCCGGCAGCGCGCTGACCCAACTGGTGGCCGCCGGTGAAATCTATGCTTCGCCGAGCCAGTTCTACAGCGCGACCCACGTCGCCGCCAAACGCGGCGCGCCGTTGGCCTGGGCGCCGATGGATTTAGTGCCCGCCAGCTCCGGCGGCGCAGCGGTATACGTCAACGCGCCGCGGCCCCACGCCGCAATTCTCTTTGTCGATTTTCTCTTGAGCCCCGATGGCCAGAAGCTCTATGAAGATTTATTTTTCGGCAGCGCGCAGAAAGACTATGGCTTCAAGCGCTGGTATCCCGAAAAAGGCGGCACCCTCGAGCAGTACGAGCAAGCCTTGGACAGCTGGCACAAGCTGCTCAAGGAAATCACGCGCAAGTAACAAGGTTTATTCACCACAGACGCACAGAGTTCGCTGAGTTGTTCTCTCGTCACGACAACAACAATTCCAAATCTTCCCGGGTGAGATTGTGCAGCACGCTGTTATCGGCCGTAATGATCGCGTCGGCCAAATCGCGCTTGGATTTTTGCAACTCCAAAACTTTTTCCTCCACCGTGTCGCGGGCGATCAATCGATAAGCGAACACGTGGCGCGTCTGGCCGATGCGGTGGGCGCGGTCGATCGCTTGCGTTTCCACGGCGGGATTCCACCACGGATCGAGCAAATAAACATACTCGGCGGCGTACAGATTCAATCCCAAGCCGCCGGCTTTCAAGCTGATCAAAAACAATTTGACGTTGGGATCGTTTTGAAACTGCTCGACCCGCGCCTGCCGGTCGCGCGTGCGGCCGTCGAGATACGCATAGGTAATTTTCGCGGCGTCGAGCCGGTCGCGCAGGATCGCGAGAAGGCTGGTGAACTGCGAAAACACCAATACCTTGTGATCCTCTTCCAGCACCTGCTCCAACTGCTCCAGCAGCGCGTCGATCTTCGCGCTCGGCTGCTTGACGCTCGCCTTGTCGATCAAGCCTGGATGACAGGCCGCTTGGCGCAGACGCAACAGGGCTTCCAGCACTTGGAATTTGGTCTTTTGTAATCCGTCGGTGTCGACGTTCTTGAGCAACTTGGCGCGATAATAATCGCGCAGCTCGTTGTAAAGCTTGCGCTCGCCGGCTTCGAGATCACAGTAAAGCGTCTGCTCGGTCTTGGCCGGCAGCTCTTTGGCCACCTGCCCTTTGGTGCGGCGCAAAATAAACGGCCTGAGCGCCTGCGCTAGCACGCTTCGCGTCGGGCCATCCGGGTTGCGCCCGGCGCCGCCGAATACCGAGGAGCCGCCGAGCATGCCGGGATTGAGAAACTCGAACAGGCTCCACAGTTCGCCCAGGTGATTTTCCACCGGCGTGCCGCTCAAGGCCAGGCGATGATCGGCTTTGAGCAAGCGCACGGCTTTGGCCGAGAGCGTGCTGGCATTTTTCACCGCTTGCGCTTCGTCGAGAATGCAGTAGTCGAAGCGGATATTTTTCAAATGCACGGCATCGCGGGTGAGCGTGCCGTAGGTGGTGAGAATGACATCGTAGTCGTCAAAATGGTTGCCCGGCTTGAGCCGCGCCGCGCCGGTGTGATCGAGGATGCGCAATTTTGGCGCAAAACGCGCCGCTTCCCCTTTCCAATGAAACACCAACGAGCGCGGCACCACGACGAGCGCCGGCGGCGGCGAGTTTTCCGCGTCGTTACGGCGTATTTCGCGGCGCCCTTCGAGCAGCGCCAGCACCTGAATGGTTTTGCCAAGACCCATGTCGTCGGCGAGACAGCCGCCGAAACCGAAGCGTTGGAGAAACTCGAGCCACCCTAGGCCATCGCGCTGGTAATCGCGCAATTCACCGAGAAACGCCGCCGACGGGTCCGCCGCTTTGACGCCGGCAAAATCTTTCAACTCTTGGCGCACCCGCGCGAACCGGTCGTCGACTTTGACTTCCGGCTCATCGGCGAGCAAGGCGTCGAGCAATCCCGCTTGGGGCCGCGTGAAGCGTAAATGTTCGCCGCTGGCGCTGCCGAGATTAGCGAGCAGGCGATACTTCGCCAACCATTCTTCGGGGATGATGCCGGTCGAACCGTCGTCCAAGCGCACGGTTTGTTCGCCCTGCTTGATCGCACGCAGCAGTTTTGGCAGCGACACGCGGCTAGCGCCAAACTCGGCGCCGCCGTCGAGCTCGAACCAATCGACGCCCGAGCTGATCTCGATGCGCATCTGGCCCGCGGTGCGATAGAGCTTGCCGTCGGCTTCGACATGCCAGCCTTCCAGCGTCAGCGTGCGCACCGCTCTCGCCATGCGTTCAGCGGGCAATTCAAACTGCGCGTCGCGCAGCAGCAGCACTTCGCGAAAGCCCAGTTGCGCGAGCCGCGTCTTGGCCGCGTTCTCCGCTGCCGCGTCACGGCGAATCACCCGGCGCGGCGCTTTTTGATAAACGTTGGCACGCGCTGGCTCCGAGTCGATCTTGCTGCCGGCGTAGTCGAACGCCAATTTCGCATGAACAAAATCCCGTCCCCAAGCATCGCTCTTGCCCGGCTTGATGTTGAGAGTCGGTTTGGGGCGCGCCGAAACCCATTCGAACTTCAATTCGTCGGGCAACTGGAGTCTGGGTTGGCGCGGCAGTTGTAAGAGTTCGTCGACGAAATCGTCGGCTTCGCCCTTGGCAAAAGTCAATCCATCACGCCCACGTAGAAACGAAATCCATTCGAAGACACCGTAGTCGTTGAGCCGCGCGATCCGGCCCTGGTAAAACAGCAGTCCGCCAGCCACCAGCGCGGTGGGGTCGGCGAGCGGCATTTCGACTTCGCCGCGTTTGAGCGTGCCGGTGACGGTGTAGGGTTTGCGGGCCTCGCTCGGCGCGATGCTCAGGCAAAAATCCCATGGCGCGCCGTCATCCCATTCGAGGGGTGTGAATTCCTCGCCGATCAGCGATTCCTTTAAGGTGCAGCGGCCGGTCGAGCACATGAGCGGCAGGACGATCTCCCACATGGCCGGCGTCAGCATGAACAGACCCGTCGCGGGGCTGTAGCCGTAATCGAAATTTTCCGTCGCGCCGAGCAAGCTCGCCATCACGCGCCGATCGACGGCGTCGTCTATTTGCGACACATCCTTGGCGCTGAACTTTTTGAACTTGATCTTGCCCCACGCGCCATCCGCCCTGCGTTCGCGCCCATGGACCTGGATCAGTGGAAACCCGCTGCGCTGGGTCTCAGCCAGATCAATCGCATAGATCAGCTCGCTCCCGTTATGGCTTGAATTATTTTCCCGCTCCGCCGCTCTTTCCAGCTGGGTGCGCAGACTGTGCAGGTGTTGCTTCCAACTGGGCGGCGTCACCCGCTTGGGCAGCCGCAGCGCTTCGACAAGTTCCGTGGCGTGCGCGCGCACCGGCACGCCGCGCAGATGGGGCGCGGCGATGCTCGCCAGCGCAGACAAAAAGCCGCTCCGTTCCGCCGCCAACAACGCCGCCCAAACATGCTTGCAGGGTTCCTCTTCCTGGGCGAAAAACGGACAGGTGCAAGACGCGTTGATATGATGCTTTTCCGTCGTCACGTCCACGTCATACAGGCGAGTGCCCTGAACGCTCGCATGGATCGCCCAGGGAGTGCCTTCGATACTGCTCACCGCGCCGTGCTGGAAATAGCGCCGGCCGCGTTCCTGTGAGGTTCGATCGACTTGGTTGAAGAGTCGCCCGGTCAAAGTATCGGCCATCTCACTAGCTTATCTTAGCGCCGCGTAAAATTCTAATCGCCGCGGCTTCTTTGCTGACCGCCGCCGACAATCCTCATGCGCGGCGCCGACCGTTCACTTTGATTGACAAGCGCCGAGACCCCATGCGAAACCATCAAAACCATGTGAGGAAGCAACCATGAAACATACGAAACCTAAAATCATCGACGCCGACGGCCACGTGCGCGAGACCGACGCAGAAATTATCGAGTTCATGTCAGCCGGCTACCGCAGCCGGCGCGACGCCATGCTTTATTTTCCGCTGACGCCGCACCACGGCTGGCACCGTTCGATCCCGGCCAACGATTTTCGCCGCCAAGACTTTCGCGTGCCCGACTGGCGCGAGTGGGTGGAAAAACTAGATGAGGGTGATTTCGAATTGACCGTCCTGTATCCGACTCGTTTCATGCACGTTGGCCAGATCGGCAATCCGACCTACGCCGTCGAGTTGTGCCGCGCTTACAACGATTATCTTCACCAGCGCTTCTTGATCCACGACCGCCGCTTTCGCGGCATGGCGCTGCTGCCGCTGCAAGACCCGCAAGCCGCGGTAAAGGAACTCCGGCGGGCTGTAAAGAAGTATGGAGCGGTCGGCGGCATCCTGCCCGCGGATGGATTGCAACTGCCCCTCGGCCACAAACAATACTGGCCGATCTACCAGGAGGCCGACAAACTCGGCTGCACGCTCTCGGTGCATTCGTGCAACTCGCTGCGCGACAACGACCGCTACCTGGTGCCCAACGAAGCGGCGACGCTAACCCATGTGATTCCGCAAATGCGTCAGTTCACCAACATCATGTTCTCCGGCGTGATGAGCAAACTCAAAAAACTGCGCCTGGGCTTTCTCGAAGCGGGCTGCGGCTGGACGCCGTTTTTGATCAGCAAGATCGAAGAGCGGCTCGAACGGGTTTCGCCATCGGAACGTCCGGTGCTGCCGAGCGAGTTGTTGGCGCGTAGGCAACTTTATTTTCAATGCGGTGAAGAAATAACGACTAAACGCGACGTCGAACTGCTCGGCGCTGATTGCTTGCTATGGGCCTCCGACTTTCCCCACGAAGCGACCCGCACTGACATGAAAGTCTTGGTCAAAGAACATTTCGCGCGCAAGGATTTAAGCCGGGAGGCGAAACGAAAAATTATCTACGACAACGCCAAGCGGTTTTACAGGCTCTAGGATTCAATCGTTCAATCGCCGCGCTACGTTCAAACCGTTTCACTCCGTTCAATACGTTGAAACCCCGAAGACGATTTGAACGTTTTGAACGGCTTGAACGATTTGAACACTATTGTTGCAATGATTTAATAAACCCGCTCTGCTCCAACTCGCGAACAATCCGGCTATCGGCATGATCTTCCGGTTTGGAAGTCTTGGCTTTGGGATTGGACTGTTCCAAACCCTTCATCAGACTGGCGATGCCCGGCACCGAAGGATAGGGCGGCACGACGAAGTTAGACTTAATGATCAAATCGTAACTCTCGTCCAATAACTCGCGGTCGTCGGTGCGAAAGATCTTGGCCATGGACTTCGTCGCAAAATTTTTATCCCTTTGACCGCGCACCGCGCCTTCGATATAAGCGCGCATGAAGCGCCGGACGGTGTCTTCGTTGGTTTTCAAAAATTTCCGCGTCGTCACCACGCCGTTGATGTGATACTCGGCGTCGAGCTTGGACATATCGAGAAGCTCGCGCAACTTCGCCTTCTTCGCCTGCAAGGTCGCCGGCGGACTGAGCGCCGCCGCTTGGATCTTTCCCGTCGCTATCGCCGCCACGGTCTCCGCCGGCCCGCCGGTCTGCACCATGGTGATATCGCGCTCCGGATCGATGCCGTAAAGCCGCAGCGCGAAACGCGAGGCTAGATCGGACAGCGTGCCGAAACGGGTCGTGCCGAACACTTTGCCTTTCAGATCTTCCATGCGCGCGATATCGGCCCGGCTGTAAATCCAGAAGAGAAACTTCTTGACGATCGACGCGATGATAATCGTGTCCGCGCCGGCAAGATTGGCTTGAATCGACGCCGCGCCGCCGAGCTGAATGATCGGCAACTCGCCGGCGAGCATCGCTTGCAGCGCCAGCGAGCTGCCCGGAATACTGATCGCTTCGACGCTGAGGCCATGCTTTTCATAAAAGCCGCCTTCCTTCGCCAGCCACATCGACATCTGCGTCGCCGAAGTGGAACCGCCGCCGACGCGGATTCTTTCGAGCTTCTTATCCTGAGCTTGAGCGCCATGCACGAACAAAGACAGACACACGAGAGCAATGCCGCACAGAAAGAAGCGTCTATTCATGGCTCATTCTCCTCACCTCGAATCTCATAAAATCCGGCATCTTTCGCCAGCTCAGCCATCGATTGTTTTCGCCAGCGCAGCCAAGACAACGGAAATGACGCTGTCAAACACCAATTATCATTGCGCGACTGGTTCTGCGACAATAATTTTTCGTAGACCCTGATGAACTGCGCCGGCTCGCGGTCGACATAACTCGCGATCACCTGCTGCGAATGCTTGTTCACTATCACCGCACGAGGAATCTTCGCTGCTGCTTCACCACCAGAACCGGTCTCGCCGCCACAGAGGAGAAACATCCAACCGAATAACCGTTCCTCCGTGCCGTGTTCAGCAATCGAAAGGTTAGCGTGGTCGAATCGCGCTTTGAGCCGCGCCAGAACCATTGCTTCGGCTTGAGTTTTATTCAGCACAGGTGGGCAGGTACTTTTAACCTAGCAAACAGGACTAATTGCCGCCGGCGAGAAAGTCCGCCACCAGCCGATTGAATCGACCGGCTTGGTCCCACTGCACCCAATGGGCGCACTGGTCGAACAGATGAAACTCGGCATTGGGAATGAGTTGGAACAGCAAGAGACCGCGCTCCACCGAGACCCCACGGTCTTGATTGCCCCACAAGAGCAACGTTTTGGTTTTGAGATTGGCCAATTCCTCAGTGAGCGAGCGCGGCGGCTTGACGCCGCGTCTTTTCTGCGCCGCTTCTTGATTCTTGCCGATGCTCATCTCATGCCGTTCACGCACCAACGTTTCGGTAACCAGTTCTTTACGATAGAGCGTTCCGAGCGTCAGCGCGCGCATGTTTTCCAGGCTCGGCACATACTCGCGCAGCTCCTCGGAATGCTTTTGCCCCAGCGCTTGCGACTCCGCCGAGCCTTTGGGCGCGAGTGTGCCGCTCGTCGTGGTCACGAACTTACCGACTCGGCCGTCTTCGAGCGCCAGGCGCGCCGCGACGTAGCCGCCGACGGAATTGCCGATCACGTGATAACGATCGAGTTTCAAAGCATTGATCAACGCCTTGGCGTGCGTGACTCGATACTCGATGGACAGGTCCGCTGGATTTTCGCTCTTGCCGAATCCCGGCTGGTCGTAAGCGTAAACAGTAAAACCGGCGGCGGCGAGGGGCTCGATATTGAGCTGCCAATTGACTTGCGCCGATGCGCCCGGAGCCGCGCCGTGAATCATCACCACGGGAAAGCCGCTGCCAGCTTTGACATAAAATGTCTTGAGTCCGTCGGCTTCGATGTAGCTTTCCACGCTATTTACCCTCGGCGGGCTTCCGCATAGCGCAGCACTTTCCCGCCCTTCGGCGCGCGCGTCGGACCATAGGGCGTATTCTTCTCGATATAGATGCACGAGCCAGCCGCATAAGTCGTGCCGCCGATCTCGATCTCGCCTTCCAGGACATAAAACATTTCATGGAAGGGATGGCTGTGCACCGGAATATCCGTATCCGGTCCCCAGTGGCGGATCATCATTTCGGGACCGGCTTCGCCCTTGGTCACATGGAGCCATTTGGTATAGCCACGCCCGCTCTTGGCCTTTTCGACATCATTTTCATTCACGAAGTGTATTGCCATAATTCCTCCAATAGAATTCAATCCCGCCCGACAAATCCCAATTCTTGCTTTGCGTTCTTTGCGGTCAATCCTTTTTACCCCACCGCGGCGGATTTGCCAAGATCGCGCTCGCTCTCCGGCACCCATTTTTCGTAGGCCGGGATGACGATCATCTGGTTTTTTTCCGGATCGCGCACGATGCATTTGGGGTCTTCGCCGCGCTGCACTTTTTCAACTTCGCGCAAATACATTTGGCGCAGCTTGATGATGCCGTCGTCGATCGCCGGGCCGAGATTCTCATTTTCACGATCGGCGATGGGCGGCATGCTGTCGACCACCATGCCGTCCTCGATAAAGTGCAGCGGTGGAATCGGGTAACCGAGCACTGGCGCGTCCGAGTCGCGATATTCTTTGTACGGCACGATGAATTCCTGCGGCGGCTTCCAGCGTTTGCTGAACGGATCGCCTTCATACTTGCCGGGATTGTCCGACGGCTTGAAACGGACGCGCATGAGCATGGTATGCGTGTCGTCGATGGGCACGCTCCAGCGCGCCGCCGACACGGGCGTGCCCGCCTGCTTACCCGACAAGTAACGGCCGCCGCTGCCGCCGCAGCTCACGCCGGGCATGAGCAAATGATGCTCCCGGTAGTTGAGCACGCCGGGTTCTTTGGTCTTGCGGTAAGCTTTGTAAACCATGCCCCACTCGGTTTCATGAAATCCCAGTTCCGGTTCGGTGCTCATGATATCCGGCCAGGCGCCGCCATGGGTAAAACTTGGATGCACCGGGTCCATGCCGTTTTCGACGCACTGCAACCAGTTACAATTCTGTAAGCCCTGGATCGTGATATAAACCTCACCCTGGCCGACGAGAAAATTGTAACGCGGCACCAACGGCGCGGGCTGCGGCCCGAAATAGGCAAAGATCAATCCGCCGAGCTCTTCGACGGGATACGCCGGCAAATGAATCGATTCTTTCTTAAGCTCGCTGTCGGCCGGCTCGCCGGGAATCTGCACGCACTGTCCGTCCGTGTCGTACAGCCAGCCATGATAGCGGCAGCGCACGCCGTCGCGCTCGACGTCGCCGAGACAGAGATTGGCGCGCCGGTGCGCGCAAAAGGCGCCGATGACGCCGACTTTTCCTTTGGCATCGCGGAACAAAACCAAGTCTTCGCCGAACACGCGAATGAAAGTCGGCCGCTCTTTCAAATGAGCGGCAATGCCGATGGGCCACCAATAGCGCCGCAAGAACTCACCCATCGGCGTGCCCTTGCCCGTGCGGGTCAGAATTTCGTTTTCTTCTTTGGTAGTTTTATACATTGGAAACTCCCGCCTTGATTCGCTAATTCTTAAGATTTTTAATTTTGCCTATTTAATTTCCCAGAACTTTCTTCATCCGCTCGATCACATCGGCCGGCTGCGCCATGACCTTTTTGCCGATCGCTTCAAGCTCTTCGCCGGTCACCGGCTCGATTTCCCAAGCCCGCTTTTTGGCTTCAGAAACGAACTCGGGATCGACCAGCGCTTTATTGAAGCCATCGCGCAACAGCTTCACCCGCTCCGCCGGCACTCCCGGCGTCGTCGCCAGCGGCCGGCCGATGTAGTCGGGTGAAAGCAACACGGTCGCCAATCGGCGCGTCACATCCGGCGCATTGCGCTTGTCCATCAACTCATGAAGCGTCGCGACGTCGGCAATTCGCCCATCGCGCTTGGCGCCGCCATTGATCAGTACCCGAGCGAACCCACTCTTCGCCCAGCTCTTGCTTGGCTCGCTGCCAAAGTAGCCTTCCAAACTGCCGGCGCGGCACTGCACTTCGTTTTTTTGAATCGCCAAGTCGATCTCGGCAGCGCCGGGATAGCCGATGACAAGATTGAATTTCACCCCCAAGGCTTCTTCCACAAGCCGCGGAAAGTAATGGCCCACCGTGCCAAGCGCGGTGGCGCCGCAACGCGGTCCTTCGGCGGCGCCGCGCATGTCATCGATCGTTTTGATCGGCGAGTCGGCGCGAATGTAGATGATCCGTTGGGTTTGTTCCGGCGAGCCGATCCAGGCAAACTTCGCCCAGTCGAATTGCACTTCTTTGGAGCCGATCAGTTGATTGAAAAATAAACCAGGCGTGAAAAACCCCAGTGTCAGGCCGTCCGGTTTGGCGACGCTGTAAAGATAATTCGCCGCCGTTAACGATCCTGCGCCAGGCATGTTGTGGAGGATAATTTGCGGCTTGCCGGGAATATACTGGCTCATCGCGCGCGACAGAGCGCGGCCCCACAGATCGCTGATACCGCCGGCGGAAAAACCAATGACTAATCTGATCGTCTTGTCTTCGTAAAAATTCGCCTGAGCGAAGGCGGCGCCGGCTGACAGCAGTAATAAAAGCAAAGAAACCGCTAGTCGCGACGACAAGCGGTTCTTTTGGCAGCGTAGAATTTTCACTTTTACCTTTTGCCTTGACTCGATCCTTCTATGGCTTGAATTCCAGCCGCGGATCCCAAGTGTGGAGCAGGCCCAACTCGTCGAGCGCTTCCTTCAAATATTTGAAGTTATAGTAGTCGCTCACCGGTTTCTTCGGCAGGTTCCACTCGCTAGTGTAGAAATCCACCTTGCGTTGATACGCTTCCAAGTCGAGCACCGGGCCCCATTCTCTGTGAACTTCGTCGTAAGCGAGCGTCGCCAGTTCGCGGTTGATAAAATGATTATGGCGCAGAATCGAATCGAGGGTCTCTTGTTTGCTGTGACGCGCCACCATCACGCCGCGCAACAGCGCGCGAATCATGCCTTTGACCACGAAAGGCTTCTCCGCAATGACGGCGGGCGAAGTGGAAAAGCCCGCCTCGGGAATCGAGAACAGATCGCGGCATGACTGGAGCGCATGGCCGCCCATCTGCACGGCGATGTTCCAGTGCGGTGGATCGCAACACACCGCATCGACTTCACCCCTCTCGAACAGCCCCAGACGAAATCGTTCCGTGTTGGGCGGCTTGCCGCGGCTATCGATCCAGGTAACGTCCTTTTCCGGATCGACACCGAAGTGGCGCATGACCATCTTGGCGTCCATGCTCGAACCGCCTTTGAGGTCTCCTGCGATCTTTCTACCTTTCAAATCGGCAACATCTTTGACATAGGGCTTAGCCACAAACACATGGGCCGTGCGGTTAGCGATGGAAACTACGTTGACCTCGCCGTCGATGTGATCGCGCTTTTCCAACACTGAGCGAAACGGCGGCGAGCCGCCGGGCGATTGGAAAATGATCGCGCCCTCTTTGCGCCACTGATGGCGCGGGTGCTCGCTGTCAGGAATGCCTTGCACCGGTCTCAGATCGACATCCAAGCCTTCTTCTTTAAAAAATCCTTTATCGTGAGCGACCCACATCGGCGCGATATTCATCGGCAGTGCCGGCCCGAACACGACGATCTTTTCGTTGGAACTCATCGTCATCTCCTTCCATTGGCCACTTTGGTCTGGCCAAATCTCTGATATTTTGCTATATAACAGCCATCCTAATGATGTCAAGACGATTTGGGTCAGACCAATGCTTCAATTCACTAGTCGTGTCGACAACATCGCTAACGATCTGCAAAACCAGATCGTGCAGGGCAAACTGAACCCCGGCGACCGCCTCCCTGCCGAGCGCAGTTTATGCGTGAATTTCGGCGTGGGCCGAACCACGATCCGCGAAGCGCTCAAGTCGCTGGCCGTGCGCGGCCTCATAACTAGACGCGGTCGATCTGTCATCGTCACCGATCCCAAGGACGCTTCTTCCCAGATCGGCAATGACCTCGCCAGTCTCGCCGCTCAAGTGAACATCAAGCAGCTCTACGAAGTGCGCAAGCTCATCGAAGTGCGCATTGCCGGCTGGGCCGCCGCGCGCGCCACCGCCGAGGATATCGAGCAAATTCGCCATAGCCTCGAGCTGGAAGGCTCGCGACAAAATACCAACCGCAGTCCGAACCGAAACTTTCATGATGCCCTCGCGGCCGCGGCGCATAACCCTGCGCTGCTGAGAATTTATGAATCCGGTGCCAGCCTGTTTTTTCATCTGCCGTTTTTCTGGCGCTTGTTCGACGACGCCGAGGTAAAAACCGTGCGCGCCGGGCGCCACGAAATGGCGCGCCGCTGGCATCAATATATTCTCAAAGCGATCGAGCAGCGCGATGCCACGGAAGCGGAAGGCGCCATGTTTCAACATCTGGACATCATGGAAAAAGATTTGCTGAACCAGCTGCGCGTACCCGAAAGCGACGGCGAAAAGCACAAACCCTACTCGCACCCATTACTCGTCGAATCTTCCCATGAGAAAAACGACAAACTAGAAAAGACGCGCTCAACGCGCTAGAAGCCTGTCATGCCGCTAGCATCGAGCAAATTTTTACCCTTGGCGGCGCTGCTTATTTTGCTGCAAGGATCGACCGTTTCCGCCGCCGAGTCCAAGGCGAAAGAGCCGCTCAAACTGCGCGTCGGCCTCGGCTCTTCGCCCGTGCCGCCGTTGCCCAATTCAGTGCTCTGGTTGGCCAAAGACTTGGGCTTCTATCAACGCGAAGGCCTGGATATCGAACTGATCGAATTTCAAGGCACGCCGCTCGCCCTAGCCGCGATGATCTCCGGTGATATCGACGTCGGCAACGTATCGACTTCGGAAGTGATCCGCTTGACGGCATCGAAGGGCGCGCCCATGCGCGCCATCCACTCGCCCGACGCGCGTTTGTATTTTCTCATCGCGGCGCGCGACGAGATCAAAAGCGTGCAAGCTCTACAAGGCAAATCTTTCGCCGTGGCTCGTCTCGGCAGCGTCGATCACACCCAGTCGATGCTCACGCTAAAAGCGTTGGGGATAAATCCAACGAGCCTAACGGTGCTGGCGATGGGCGTGCCGACAACTCGCGCGCAAGCTTTGGTCGCCGGACGGGTGGACGCCACGGCCATGTCGGTCGGCACCTGGGTATCCATCCAAAAAGAGCCAGGGGTCAAAATCCTTGTCGATCACAACACGTTTTTCGAAAATGCCACGGTGGTGGAAAAAGTAAACGCGGCAACCACCAAAGTCATTGAAGAGAAACCGGAACAACTGCGCCGCTTCACCGCGGCGATCGTCAAAACCGCGCGTCATTTCGCGGATAACCAAGAGGCTTGGATTAACGCGATCATCAAACGGCGCAGCAAACTCGACCGCAAAGACGCGGCCAATCTTTGGAATGGATTCAAATCTTCCTGGGCGGTCAACGGTTTGATGAATCTGGAACAGTATAAGAAAACTACCGAGTTCTACTATCAGATGGCGTCCTTCGAGAACGTGCCAAAGATCGATGTCAACCAATGGACGGATACACGCTTCTTGGACGATGTCCTGCGACAGCTCGGCGTGAACCCAAAAATCGACACCCTGGGAAGAACGATCCAATAGTCGGCGCGCGAGATGAACCGAAAAATTCGCTCTCGGTTTCCAACTTGACAGCAAAATAGTGAGGTGGAATGGTGGCCGATATCATTCGACCTTTTCGCAATCTCACTTAGGAGGGTAAATTCATGGCGATCAACTTATCCCACGGCGGCACGACCATCTATTCGTCCACGGCTCCATCGCAGCAAATTCTGGTCGGCACCCGGGAAGGCGCGGTCACCATCGAGCGCGAAACCGGTCATTCCGACTGGCGCATTACCAACCGCGCCATCGCCGACAAGCACATCAGCGCGATCATGACTGAGCCGGAAAGCGGCCTGACCTTCGCCGGCGCATTTCTCGGCGGCGTGATGGTCAGCGCCGACGGCGGCAAGAGCTGGGAAGCGCGCAATAACGGCATGACGCAAAACAATGTCTACTCGTTGGCCGCCAAGCGCATCGGCGGCCGTGCGCGCGTCTTCGCCGGCACCGAACCAGCGCATCTATTTGTCAGTGACGATCTGGGTTTGAACTGGAGTGAGCTGCCAAACCTCCGCTCCGTACCGAGTGTGCCGAAGTGGAGTTTCCCCGCGCCGCCGCATATCGGCCACGTCAAGCATATCAACTTCGATCCCGACAACCCCAACACGGTCTATGCGTCGATCGAAGTGGGCGGCCTTTTGCGCAGCACCGACGGCGGCGAACACTGGGAGGAATTTGCCGATCTTTACGAAGACGTGCATCGTTTGATGATTCACCCGACCAACGCGAAATTCCTCTATGCCGTTACCGGCCGCGGTCTCTACGCTAGCTCAGAAGCCGGCACGAGTTGGCAACAGTGGACGCGCCGCGAAGATGAAATCGGCGGCTATCCCGACGGCTTTGTGTTCCGTCCGAGCGATCCAAAATTAATGTTCATGACCGCGGCGCAGGACGCTCCCGGCACGTGGCGCACGAGCCATTTTGCCGGCGCGCGCATCTCGCGCAGCAAAGACGGCGGCCATAGCTGGGAGATTTTGAAAAACGGCCTGCCCGATCGCTTGCAAGCGAGCATCGAAGCGTTCTGTTTGGAAGAAGCGAGAAATTCGACGGCGATCTACGCCGCCACCACTGCCGGAGAAATAATATCGAGCAACGACCTCGGCGACAGCTGGCAGGTGATCGTCAAAGGTTTGCCGCCGATCTCCAAAGCCGGCCACTTCCGCGCGCTGGTACAAGCGGCGTGAGCGGCGCGGGCGAAAATCGATTAGGAATTAGCTTTCTTGAACCTTCTCGCTATGCCAATGAGTCCGAGACCTAGGAGTAATACGGAACTCGCCTCCGGCACGAACTCCGCGCCGGTGAGGTTAAGGAAAACCGTGCCGGTTTGGCTCTTATAAGGATTAACATTCCAGCCGATGATCGGGTTCAGCTGGCTACTGATTGGAGTGCTACTAAACAGATTATAGGCGATCAAATAGACGCCAGCGGGCATCCCAGCCAATTGACCAGCATTAACTTGCGCCAAGTTAGCGCCGTCGTGGTTAAATATTAAATTACCCGCCTCGTTGAGAACATAAACCTCAGTATCATTGCCCAATACTTCGTACGGCGTCAGAGCTGTACCAATCATATTTAAGGCGAAGATGTCAGGATTGGGGATGTAGATTCGAAAAACGTCGGTGTCAGTCGCCGGACTCAGGGTGCCAATGATAATATCGACTGGCCGGTGCCGATCGGTGTCTGCGCCGTCCCCGGCGTGTTGCCGGCATCACCGGATTCATTCCAGGTCACCGGAACGGCCCATGCCCTGGTTGCGAAAAGCGTCACTGCGAAACACACGGCGATCGTCAGAACCCGCGTAAATTTATTGTCGATCATTTCGTTTCTCCCAAATGATTCTGTCCATCCGCGCAAGTACTAACGTAACGGTCATACCAGAATGTTTGTCGCGGCATCGCCGCGGGCGATTGCCAAATTGTCTGTAAAGAGAATTTACAGAAAAGCTTGCAAGCGATAGCCAAGTGACGACGTCACAACGAATAGTTTCGACTCGGAAAAGCGTTCGAAAAGCTTACATGACAGCGGCATTTGGCAATGTGTCACAGGCAGGGACGGCCGGCACTATCACTGACCACGGCTATTCGGGCAACACCGACTCGCCTGAGAGGACATCGCGGCACTTTTGGGCGCATTGTCGGTAGATCACTGCCTGGCGGTCGATGCTTAATCGATCGGGAAAATAATTCGACAATCTAACACCATCGCGGCGCGCCTGTAGCAATCAACATCGAAATCCACAGCCGACGGGCAAATCTCCCTAGCCATTAATGGTTATGGAATCAGTGGGATCCTGAATGGCAATTGCGTCGACGACACGCGTCGCAAGATTGAACCCCAAAATTTTTAATGGTAGACGAAACGGACTATGTCGAAGTATCGAGTTACCGTAGACACCGGGGGCACGTTTTCTGATTTTGTTTTCTTCAACGAAGACAGCGGCGAAATCTCCATCACGAAAGTTCCGTCGACGCCCAAAGAACCGTTTCAAGCGGTTTTGAACGGCGTCAAAGAATTGGTCGATCCGGGCGTGGCGGCGGGCGACATCTCGTTTTTTTGCCACGGCACCACCGTCGGCACCAACGCGCTGCTCGAAGAAAAAGGCGCCAAGACCGGATTGCTGGTGACCCAAGGTTTTCGCGGCATCTATGAAGTCATGGAGCAGACGCGCGGCTACGGCCCGGCGACCTACGATCTATTTTTTGAAAAGCCGAGATTGCTCGCGCCGCCGTATTTAACCGAAGAAGTTCCCGAGCGGGTCGACTTCAAGGGCAACGCGCTGACGCCCATCGACGTCGAGGCGTCGATTGAAGCGGTGCGAAGTTTGAAGAAAAAAGGCGTCCAGTCGGTGGCGGTTTGTTTTCTATTCTCATTTATGAATCCCGCCCACGAGCTCAAGATCAAAGAGATCTTCGCCAAGGAATTTCCCGAAGCGCGGTTGTCTCTGTCTTATGAAGTCTTGCCACAGATCCGCGAGTTTTATCGGCTGAGCACGACGGTGATCAACGCCTACATCGCGCCGGTGATGGCGAATTACTTGGGCCGCCTTGAAAGCCGAATGAGAGAATTGGGCGTCACTACGCCCAAGCTCTACATCATGCAGTCCAACGGCGGCGTGTCGACATTCAAAGGCTCGGCGGAAAAACCGGTGGCCACCGTGCTCTCGGGCCCGGCCGGCGGCGTCATCGCGTCGATGGGTACTTGCGAACGCGTCGGCATCAACAACATCATCACGTTCGACATGGGCGGCACGAGTTGCGATGTCGCGCTGATTCATCAAGGCAATCCGGTGATCACCACGCAAGGGAAGATTAATCTGCGGCCGATCGCGCTACCGATGCTCGACATCCACACGGTCAGCGCCGGCGGCGGCACCATCGCGCGCATCGACGCCGTCGGCGGTCTGCAAGTTGGTCCCGACAGCGCCGGCGCCGACCCCGGCCCGGTTTGCTATGACCGCGGCGGCGAAAACATCACGGTCACCGATGCGAACATGGTTTGCGGTGTGCTCGATCCCGAACACTTTCTCGGCGGCCGCATGAAGCTCGATAAGGCGAAAGCCGAGCGCGTCCTGCAAGAAAAAATCGCCAAGCCGTTGAAGCTCGACTTGCTCGAAGCCGCCGACGGAGTATTGAAGATCATCGACGCCAAGATGGAAGAAGCGATCAAAGCCGTGTCGTCCGCGCGCGGTTACGACATCCGCGACTTCACGCTGGTCGCTTTCGGCGGCGGCGGGCCGATGCACGCGGGCCGCATGGCGCTCGATTTGGGAATTCCGTCGGTGCTCGTGCCGCTCACGCCCGGGGTGCACTCGGCGCTAGGCTTGTTAATGTCGGATGTGAAACACGACTACGTGCGCTCCAAATTGGTTGGCCTCGAGGACTTGGATTTGGCCGAGATCAACGACATGTTTCACCAGTTGATCGAGCGCGCCAAAGCCGATCTACAGAGTGAAGATTTTGCTGAAGATGAAATTAAAATCGAGCCCTACCTCGATCTGCGCTACGCGGGGCAAGGTTACGAACTCACCGTGCCCTCGCCGATGCCGCCGTTTACCAAGCATGATCTGACCCTTATGTGCGGCCGTTTCGACACCATGCACGAGCAGAATTCCGGCCACAAAGCCGAGACCGAGCCCGTCGAGCTAGTGAGCTTGCGGCTCATTTCCCTCGGTCTGGTGCCGCAGGCGAAATTGTCGCCAGGAAAAGTCACTGGACGCAAAGTGGACGCGGCGAAAACCGGCGCGCGTAAAGTCTTCTTCGGCAAAGAACATGGCGTGCTGATGACGCAAGTTTATAACCGCGACCTGCTTGAGCCGGGCCACAAAATTCCCGGGCCGGCGATCGTCGAGCAGTTGGACACCACGACAGTGATCCAACCCGAGCAAGAAGCAGCCGTCGATGATTATCGGAATATCCTTGTTAAGGAGAAAAAGGCGTGAGCCGGTCTTTTCCCTGTTCCCGCCAGCCTGTTGGCGCGCGCCTCATGCCTGAAATTTTATGACCGTCGATCCCGTCACCCTGCAAGTCATCCAAGCGCGCCTGGCCGGCATCGTCCAGGAAATGCAAAATTCTTTGTTCCGCACCGGCTACTCGACGATTATCCGCGAGTCGCAAGACGCCAGCTGCGCGCTTTTGAATCGCGCCGGCGAAGTCGTCGCGCAACATGTCGTCTTGCCGCTCCATATGGGTGCGTTCCCCGCCTGCGCTGCGGGCATTATGAAAAACTATACGGCCGACGAGATGCAGGAAGGCGACGCCTTCATCACCAACCATCCCTATCTCGGCGGCAGCCCGCATGCGCCGGACATGGCAGTGCTTTCGCCGATTTTTTTCCAAGGCGAATGGGTCGGCTTCGCGGCGAACCTGGCGCACAAAAGCGATATCGGCGGTCCGGTGCCCGGCAGCTGCTGGAGCCAAGCGCGCGAAATTTACCAGGAGGGTTTGCACGTGCCGCCCATCAAGTACGTGCACAATTTTCAAACCAGCAAAGATATCGAAGCGATGCTCGGTGCCAACAGCCGCACACCGGAGCTGGTCATCGGCGACCTGCGCGGCCAAGTGGGCGCGGCGCGCCTGGGCGAACGGCGCTTTCAAGAAATGATGGAGCGCTACGGCAAGGCAACGATTTTAGCCGCTTTCGATGAATTGTTTGACCGCACCGAAGCCAAAGTGCGCAAAGAGATCGCCTCGTGGCCCAACGGCGTCGGCACAGGCGAGCGTTTCGTCGACAGCGACGGCGTGGATCTCGATAAACCGGTGCGCCTGCACGTGCGTATGGAGAAAAAAGGCGATCGGCTGCTGTTCGACTTCACCGGTTGCGCCGATCAAACCAAAGGGCCGGCGAACATCCGCCCGACCATCGTACGCGCCGCCTGCTGCTATCTGCTCACTTGCCTGGTCGATCCGGCGCTGGCGATCAACTACGGATTGGCCCGCTGCATCGAAATCAAAGTGCGCGATGGCAGCGTCGTCAATCCAATCTTTCCCGCGCCGGTGAATACTTACAATCCAACCGTCCATGCATTAGTCGAATCCTTGCTCGAAGCGTCGAGCCAGATCACGCCGCACAAAAAAGTCGGCGACGGTTGCAGCAGCCGGTCGATCATCATCGGCGGCCGCAGCAACAAGACCGGCAAGGGTTACGTCCAGTATGAAATCTTCGGCGGCGGTTCCGGCGGCCGCAGCGGCAAGGACGGCGTGTCGGGTACCAACGTCAATCAATCCAATGCCAAGATCGCGCCGATTGAAATAATCGAATCGGAATTTGCCACCCGGGTAAATCGCTTTGAACTGATCGCCGACTCCGGCGGACCAGGAGCGTTTCGCGGCGGCTTGGGCTTCGTGCGCGAGTACGAAGTGCTCGACAACGACGCGCGTTTCTCGTTGCGCTCGACCAAACATACGGTCGCCCCTAAGGGCATCGATGGCGGCAGCGACGGCAAGACCGGCCACTGCGTTTTAAATCCGGGAAAAACCGGCGAACGAGTGATCCCGTCGCGCTTCTCCGACCACGTGCTCCATCCCGGCGAGGTCTTCAGTCTCGAAACTCCCGGCGGCGGCGGACTGGGCAACCCGCTTACACGCGACCCCGCGCGCGTCTTGAACGACGTGCGCAACGGCTACGTGACACAAAAGAAAGCGCGCGAAGTCTACCGCGTTGTCATCGACAACGCGGATGGTGACTACGTTGTGAATGGGAAGCAAACGCGGGCACTGCGCGATGCGCCATGAAGCGGCCAAATAGATCCTTCTTTCATCTGCCTTTTTAATTTTGCCTCCTACAAATGTCCATCGACCCGATCACTCTCCAAGTCATCCAAGCGCGCCTGGCCGGCATCGTCCAGGAGATGCAGAACTCGCTCTTTCGCACCGGCTACTCAACGATCATTCGCGAGTCCCAGGACGCCAGTTGCGCAATCTTGAATACCCAAGGCGAAGTGATCGCGCAGCATGTCGTGCTGCCACTCCACATGGGGGCCTTCCCCGCCTGCGCCGCGGCGATTCTAAAAACGTTTAGGCTCGATGAGATTCACCCCGGCGATGCCTTCATCATCAACCATCCTTATCTCGGCGGCAGTCCCCATGCGCCCGACATGGGCGTCTTCACGCCGATCTATTATGAGAATGAATGGATCGGCTTCGCCGCCAACATGGCGCACAAGAGCGACATCGGCGGCACCGTGCCGGGGAGCGGCTCAGGCAACGCTCGGGAAATCTATCAAGAAGGCTTGCATCTGCCGGCGGTAAAATTCATGGCCGAGCTAAGACCGGTGAAGGAAATTGAAGCGATGATCGCCGCCAACAGCCGCACGCCGGCGCTCGTGATCGGCGACCTGCGCGGTCAAGTCGGCGCAGCGCGCTTGGGCGAAAGACGTATCGGCGAGCTCATGCAGCGTTACGGCAAAGCGACGATCATCGAGTCGACCGAGAGGCTCTCAGCCTATACGGAGAACCGGGTGCGTCAGACGATTGCAGCGTGGCCCGAAGGCGAGTCCGAAGGCGAAAGCTTCGTCGACCACGACGGTATCGATCTTAGCAAGCCGATCCGCATTCACGTTAAAGTTAAGAAAACCGGCGACAGACTCCACTTCGACTTCAGCGGCTCCAGCGATCAAACCCAGGGGCCGGCAAACATTCGCCCGCCGCTGGTGCGCGCCGCCTGCGCCTACTGCCTGGTCGCGCTGGTCGACCGTTTCCTGCCGATCAATCAAGGACTCGCCCGCGTCATCGAGGCTACCTTTCGCGACGGCAGCGTTGTTAACCCGCGCTTTCCCGCCGCGGTCAATACTTACATGCCAACCGCGCTCACCGCGGCGGAAGCCATTCTCCGCGCGCTCGCGCCCTTCGTCCCCGACAAACGTATCGCCGGCGGCTCCGGCAGCGCCGCGCTGGTGCTCGGCGGGCGCGACGCGCAGTCCAATCGCGCCTATGTACACTACGAGATTTTTAGCGGCGGCACCGGCGCGCGCTCGGGCAAAGACGGCGTTTCGGCGACTGCATTCCACCTAAGTAACTGCAAAACCGCCCCCATCGAGATCATCGAGTCGGAATTCCCCACTCGGGTCGAACGCTTTGAAATGACCCCGGACTCCGGCGGCGCCGGCGAGTGGCGCGGCGGCCTCGGCTTTGTCCGTGACTATCGAATCCTCGCCGACGAAGTGCGTTTCTCCATGCGCACGGACAAACACGCCATCGCGCCTTTTGGCAGCGACGACGGCCGCGCCGGCGGCAAGGGCGCATGCGTGGTCAATTCCGAATCAAAAGATGCCAAGCATCTGCCGTCGCGCTTCGGCGACCACCGCCTCCAGTACAACGACACCATCCGAGTCGAGCGGCCCGGCGGCGGCGGCCTTGGCGACCCGCGCCGGCGCCCGCTGGATAAAGTCGTTGAAGACGTGCGCCAAGGCTATGTATCGGTCGCGAGAGCCATGGCCGATTACGGCGTCGCGGTTCAGATCGCCAGCGGCGACGCCCGGCTCGACGAGGCCAATACGCGTCTTTTACGAGGAAAAAACTAAAAAATTCATTGGCAAAGATCGCGCTCCTCTGCTATATCTTGACGAAATAAATTTATTTCCTGAAGGAGGAAACAGAATGGCAGCAGCAAAAAAGAAAGCGGCGAAGAAAAGAAAACCCAACGCGGCGTTCATGAAACCGGTGCAGCCGGACACAGCGTTGAGCGCGGTCGTCGGCAACAAGCCGATCCCGCGCACCGAGCTAACCAAAAAACTGTGGGTCTACATCAAGAAGAACGGCCTGCAGGACAAAAAGAAAAGAACCAACATCAATGCCGACGACGCCCTGAAGGCAGTGTTTGGCGGCAAGAAAACGGTCACCATGTTCGAGATGACCAAGTTGGTGAGCAAGCACGTTAAGTAATCCTTTCGCCCGCGCGGATTTCAAAGGCCAAGAACATTGGGAGGCTGCTGTTCTTGGCCTTTGTGTTTGTGGAGCAAGCATGGAAACGGAAATGAAAGTTTCGCCGGACGGACGCGCAACTCTGACAAACTTATATCGCTGCGATCAGTCTTCTTTCGATCAGCTGTTTCGCATCTGATCGCGAGGAAATGCCATCATGGATCCACTCTATCTTGGCTGCGAATTGCTACGGGAGTCTTTCGTCTACTACGCGATGGCTATCCTCGGTTACAACGGCCAGGGATACTTCGGCGTGCCGCTCGGCCTCGCTCTGATCGCCGTTGGCTACAAGCGCCAAAATCAACACTTCAAACTCGCCGGCGTCGCCGTGCTTTTATCCATCGCCAGCACAGGGATGCTCATCGAAGCTCTCAAGCATATCTTTCAGATGCCGCGCCCGAGGTCGGCCGGCAGTTACGCTTTTCCATCCGGCCATTCCGGGACAGCCTTCGCGATCGCATCCACGCTCAGCGTCTCTTTCCCCGCTCTCACGCCGCTGTATTTTCTCTTGGCGACTTGGACCGCCATATCGCGCCTTTATTTTCGCGCGCACTTTTTGATCGATGTTTTCGCCGGCGGGTCAGTGGGCGCGCTCACCGGATATTTTATTACCCGTCGATTGGTCGGTCGCGCACCATGGCCCACGTCTTCGTTCACCCGCCGCATCAGTTGGTTTGCGGTCGGTGGCGTCGCGCTCTGCGCCACAGCATATTTCTACGCCATGGAAACGGGAGTCGGCTCCTACCGAATCGCCGATACGCCGGCTAAAAATATCTCGCCGGGAACGATTAGATTCGACTTTGGCACGCCGGGAGTTCGCCGCGTGCTCGGCGGCGGCTGGTCCATCGACGAGCTTTGGAAAGGCGGCCACCAGTCGGTGGTCTGGGCCGAGGGCCTCCGTTCGGAAATGAGCCCGCGATTCACCAGCGCGGCCGGTTACCGCTGGCGAATGAATCTCTCTCCCTATGTCGGAAGGGGGCGGTCGTGCCAATTTGTCGAAGTTGAAATAAACAAAATTTCCGTCGTCAAGATGCTTCTGGAACAGGGCTGGCACTGGTATGAGTTCGACGTTCCCAATGGCGTAATTCAAAGCGGCAACAATCACGTGCGGTTTTTATTCAATTATTCCTCGGCGCCTAAAACCCATAGAATCAGCGGTGACGCTAGGCGTTTGAGCGTGGCTTTCGACTTCCTTGATGCCACGCCGCAAAACTTGACGGCTGACAATCACCGGTTCGCGCGGCACCCAGCAAATTGAGTAGTAGCTCCGCCTTTCATCGCCTTGGCCGCCGTTTCCGATATTGCCAACGGTCCAACAGCCGAGGAAAGCAGCGATGGACGAGCCACAAGGCTCGGGCATGCAAAGTAACCACGACCAGTCCTTGATCTTTTTGAATCGCCTGCACCGCTCGCAGGGCAATGATTTTCGGCGCCACGGCCAAGTGAGACGCCAGAGTCAAGCGACTCTTGAGCCGGCCGCTTTTTTCGGCGGCACCGATCAAGTCGGTTCGCACCAAGCCAGGACATAGCGCCGTCACACCCAGCCCGCGTGGACCGTATTCCAAACGCATCGATTGGCTGAATCCGACCAAGGCGAACTTGGCCGTTTGATAAGCAGCCAAGCGCCGCTTGGGAACCAATCCGTAGATACTGCAAACATTCAGGATATGCGCCTCGTGCCGCTCTAAAAGCGACGGCAAGAACAGCCGCGTCAGCGTGATCGGCGCGGTTAAATTGACCGCCAACACTTCGGCCCACTGCTGATCTGAAATATTTTCGGTGGCGCCGTAATACATGATCCCGGCATTGTTAACCAGAATGTCGATGCCGCCCCAAGTTTTGAGCACTTCGTCAAAGGCGGACCGAATTTCGTCAGCGCGGCTCAGGTCGCAGCGCCGCGCCATAACGTCGACGCCACAACTGCGCGCCTCGGCGCCGACAGAGTCTAGAGTGAGTTCATTGATTTCGAGCAGCCAAAGATGGGTCCCTTCACGCGCCAGCTCGAGCGCGATGGCCCGGCCGATGCCCGACCCCGCACCCGTTATCAATGCGCGTTTGCCACGGAGATTTTTCATCGATCTACTCAGTACTTTCGAAGCATAATGGCGTTGGGATTATCGCAGCACGATTGGAATTCTTGAGCGAGCGACACATTGACGGCGCAACGCGGTACATTCGCTGCCGTCGAGCGCGTTTAATTATCGAACTCAACCATATCGTGAATCGCACCGTGCGGACGAATCGGTTTTATCGCTGTGCTCCTATCCTGCACGACCATCGGCATGCCGTACTTCGGCGCGATCGTCACCTGATAGGTTCGATCGATCCTCGCCCCCGGCGCCAGCGATAGGTTGAAGCGTTGCAAGATGACCGGCAGGGCGATGCGCAGGAAAGTCATCGAGAATGCGTAGCCGATGCATAAGCGCGGTCCGCCGCCGAAGGGAATATAGGCGTAGGGCGGCGGCGCGAACGACGACCAGCGCCGGGGATCATAGCGGCGCGGATTGGGATAGATCTCCGGCAGATGGTGCGTGATGTATTGGCTATATAAGACCCGCGAACCCTTGGGCAGCTCGAAAGGACCCAACTGCGTCGCTTGATCCACCGCGCGGGTGCCCCAGGCCACCGGCGGCAGGATGCGCATGCTCTCTTTGATCACGGCTTCGAGCAGCGGTAAGCGATCGAACTGATCGACCCGCGGCGCATCGCCATGGAGCTCGCCGTCCAGTTCGTCCAACAGGTCGGCGAGAATTTTCGGGTGCTGCGACAGTAAGAAAAGTGTCCAAGTGAGCGCCACCGTATTGGTTTCATGGGCGGCGGCAAAAAGTATGCTCACCTCGCCCACCAACTCATCTTCCGTCATGGCGCCGTTGTCTTGATCGTGAGCGCGAATCAGCATCGAGATCACATCATCGCCGTCGAGCGATTCATTTCGACGTTCGTGGATCATGCGGCGCACCTCGCGGTCGAGCTCTTCGGCGAGGCGGAGCAAACGCTGAAACGGCAAACCGGGCAGATCCCATTGAAAAAACCACACCTTGGGCGAGAAGCAGGTCGCCATCCAGCGCTCGATCAATTCGCCCAAGGGGCGATAACGCGCTTTCTCGGAATAACCGAACAGCACCATGCTCGAAACGTCCAGCGCGAGACTGCGCATGTCGCGGGAGGTATCCCGCGTTTCACCGACACGCCATTGCTCCACCATGTGCGACGTCAGCGCCGCCATCGTGTCGCGGTAACCGTCCACCGCGCGGCGATGAAACGCCGGCATCAACAGCGACCGATGGCGCCGGTGCTGCTCGCCGTTCATGCTGATCAGACCGAAACGAACGATTTGATGGGCCGAGTCTTTTGGCCCCTGGGGCACGATGCCGCGGGACTTGAAGACCTCCGTGTTGGTCAGAATTTGTTCATTGTACTGGGGGCCGAACGCCATCACATAGAGCCGCGGATCGAACTGGCGCAGGGGATCGTTGGGAAAGGCTACCAGGCTGCCATGTTCTTGGTGCAGCGAGCGCAAAACCGGAATGGGATCGCGGATGAAATTCGCGGCCGCAGACCAAACCTTCACGCCGCGAATCGGTTTGGCCGCAAGTGGCGAGTTCATTGGAGTGGAACGGAGCGAGCCGCAAAGAACAATTCGAAAAATCTCATCGGCTAACGGCGTCAAAAAGATGCAGCTGGCGGGTGTGCCCTTCGTCTTCGAAGTGGACTGGATAGTTGCCGGTGAAGCAGGCGTCGCAAAAACCTTGTTTTTTGCCGTCGAAGTAAGCGTACATGCCGTCGTTGGATAGATACGCCAGCGTGTCGGCTTCGACGTAGCGGCGAATTTCTTCCGTCGAGTTGTTCGCGGCGATCAATTCGGTGCGCGTCGGCGTGTCGATGCCGTAGTAACATGGACCGATCGTCGCCGGCGAGCTGACGCGCAGGTGCACTTCGGTGGCGCCGGCGTCGCGCAGCATGCGGATGATTTTTCGGCTCGTCGTACCGCGCACGATCGAGTCGTCGACGACGATGACGCGCTTACCTTTTAAAACATCGCGCTGGGCGTTGAGCTTGATTTTAACGCCGAAGTTGCGAATCGTCTGCTGCGGCTCGATGAAAGTCCGACCGACGTAGTGATTGCGGATCAAGCCGAACTCGAGGGGAATTTTCGACTCTTCGCTATAGCCCATCGCCGCCGGCACGCCCGAGTCCGGCACCGGCGTTACCAGATCGGCATCGACGGGGCTTTCCCGCGCCAACTGCCGTCCCAACGCCTTGCGCACTTGGTAAACGTTATGACCAAACAGCTTGCTGTCGGGCCGGGCAAAATAAATATATTCGAAGATGCACTTGGCATGGGGCGACGGTGGAAAAGGTTTAAGCGATTCCAAACCGTCTGGACCAACGGAAATGATCTCACCCGGCTCGACGTCGCGGACGAATTCCGCCTCGATCAAATCCAACGCGCAGGTTTCCGACGCGAAAACATAAGCGCCGCGATTTTTGCCCTCGGGAAATTTTCCCAAGACTAAAGGGCGAAAACCGTAGGGATCGCGCGCCGCGATCAACTTGTCCAAGGTCAAAAAGAGCAGCGAGTAAGCGCCGCGACAGCGCGACAGCGCTTCGATGATCCGGCCCATCGATGTCGATCCTCTCGACGTGGCGATCAGATGGACGATCACCTCGGTATCGGTGGTCGATTGGAAGATCGAACCCGATTTTTCCAGCTCGTCGCGCAACAGCGCGCCGTTCACCAGATTGCCGTTATGCGAAATCGCGATCGGACCTTGGGAATATTCGACCACGAAGGGTTGGGCGTTCTTGAGATGGCTCTGGCCCGTGGTCGAGTAACGGTTGTGGCCGATGGCGCTGGCGCCTTCGAGCCGTTTGATAACGTCTTCCTTGAAGGCGTCGGCGACCAAACCCATCTGGCGATGGGAAGTCAGCCCTTTGCCGTCCGATGTGACGATACCGCAAGATTCTTGACCCCGGTGCTGCAGAGCATACAGCCCGAGGTAAACCATGTTGGCCGCTTCGGGGTGGCCATACACGCCCATCACCGCGCACTCGTCGTGGAATTTATCCGCCATCGTCAATGCAACCCAAACAACGTCGTCATCCGGTTGAACCTTGGGCGATTGAAGTTTTCGCCAAAACTACTTGAGCCGTGCCGTCAAGCCATTAGACCAGATTGCCTTCAGTTCTTCCACTGCCATTTGCACCAGCGGCTGGATGGTAAAGCGCGCGCCGCCCACGGCGCCGATGGTTTGCATCGGCACACGATGGCGCTCGGCGATTGCTTTCAAACGCTCTAGATTTTGCTCCCTGAGCGAAACCACGATGCGCGACTGCGACTCGCTGAACAGCAAGGCATCGCCGCGAATCATCTCGCGGGTCTCGATGCGCACGCCCAAAGGCTTTTCCGGTCCGCCGATTGAGCATTCAGCCAAAGCCACGGCTAAGCCGCCGTCGCTCACATCATGGGCGGACTGAAGTATTTCCTCATCGATCGCGTCGAGACAACAGTTCTGCACCGCCAACTCGAGTTGCAAATCGATCCACGGCGGCGTGCCGCGGCTGAACCCATGAATCAATTTGAGATACTCGCTGCCGCCCAACTCGTCGCGCGTCCGGCCCAGCAACACGACCACGTCGCCGGCGCTTTTAAACCACGGCGTCACCACCCGAGTAACTTTTTCGAGCAGGCCGACCATACCGATGGTTGGCGTCGGATGAATCGGCACGCCGTCGGTCTCGTTATAAAAACTGACGTTGCCGCTCACCACGGGAACGTTGAGGGCGATGCAAGCATCGCGCATGCCTTGGATCACCTCGGCGAACTGCCACATGACCGTGGGATTTTCCGGGCTGCCAAAATTCAAACAATCGGTCAAACCGATGGGCCGGGCGCCGACACAGGCAAGATTGCGCGCCGCTTCGGCAACCGCTAGCACGCCGCCGACGTAGGGATCCAAGTAGCAGTAGCGGCTGTTGCCGTCGACCGTGAGCGCCAACGCTTTGTCGGTTCCCTTGACCCGGATCACGGCGGCGTCCGCGCCCGAGGCGACGACGGTGTTGCTACGCACGAACTGATCGTACTGGCGATAGAGCCATTCCTTCGACGCGATATTGGGCGCGGCTAATATCTGTTTGAATACCGTGGCCAAATCCTTCGGTTCAGCGATCGTCGCCGGATCGAGTTGCTGGATATGATCCTGTTCGGCTGGCCGAGCGGCAGGCCGCCGGTATGCCGGCGCTTCCTTGGTGAGCGCGCCGATCGGCACACGTGCCACCTCTTCGCCGTGCCATAAAGTACGAAACTGTTGATCGTTGGTCACTTTTCCAACCACCACCGCATCGAGATCCCACTTATCGAAAATCTTTTTGATCTCGCCTTCGCAGCCTCGCTTGGCAACCAACAGCATGCGCTCCTGGGATTCCGAAAGCAGGATTTCGTAGGGCGTCATGCCGGTCTCACGCACGGGCACCGCAGAGAGATCGAGCTCGACGCCCGATCCGCCACGCCCGGCCATTTCCGCCGACGAACTGGTGAGACCGGCGGCGCCCATATCTTGGATGCCGACGATGTAGTCTTGCTCGAATAGCTCCAAACAAGCTTCCAAAAGTAGTTTCTCGGTGAAGGGATCGCCAACCTGTACGGTCGGCCGGCGCTGTTCCTTCGCTTCCGAGAACGATGCCGATGCCATGGTCGCACCATGAATACCGTCGCGTCCGGTTTTGGAGCCGACGTACATAACGGAATTGCCGACGCCCTTGGCGATGCCGGTGAAAATTTTATTTTTCTTGACCAGGCCGAGGGTGAAAGCGTTGACTAGAATATTGGCGTTGTAGCACTCGTCGAAGGAACACTCGCCGCCGACGGTGGGCACACCGATACAGTTGCCATAGCCGCCGATGCCGGCGACCACGCCGGCAACCAGATAACGCGTGCGTGGATGATCGATGCTGCCGAAACGCAGCGAATTGAGCGACGCGATGGGCCGTGCGCCCATGGTGAAAATATCGCGCAGTATGCCGCCGACGCCGGTGGCTGCGCCTTGATACGGCTCGATGAACGACGGATGGTTGTGACTTTCCATTTTAAAAGCCACCGCCAAGCCGCCGCCGATGTCGACGACACCGGCATTCTCGCCGGGCCCTTGCAGCACATAGGGCCCTTCGGTCGGCAAATTTTTTAAATAATAGCGCGAGCTCTTATAGCTACAGTGCTCAGACCACATGACGGAAAACACGCCGAGCTCGGTGAAATTCGGTTCACGGCCGAGGATGTTAACTATTTTTTTATACTCTTCCGGCGTAATGCCATGGCCGGCGACCAAGTCAGGCGTCACCGCGGGCTGAACTAATTTTTTGCTCGGCGCCTCAGCCACGTGGCTTGGCCTTCTCACTAAAAGCCGCCGCGATGGAGCCGAATAGTTTCGCGCCGTCGTCGCTGCCAAGCAGTTTGTTACAGGCATCTTCGGGATGCGGCATGAGACCGAAGACATTGCGCTTTTCATTACAAATACCGGCGATACCGTCGAGCGAGCCGTTGGGATTGGCGGCTGGCGTCGGTTTGCCCTTGGCATCGACGTAGCGCAGCAGGATTTGCCGGTTCTTGCGCAAGCGTTCCAGCGTTTCGGCATCGGCAAAATAGCAACCTTCGCCGTGTTTCACCGGAATCTGCAGGAGCTGGCCTTTTTTCATACCGCTGGTAAACGGCGTGTCGGTTTCTTCGACGCGTAGATGCACCGGCTGACAAACGAATTGTAAGCCGGCGTTGCGCACCAGCGCGCCGGGCAACAGTCCCGATTCGCAAAGGATCTGAAAGCCGTTGCAAATCCCGAGCACCAGCCCGCCGCTCTCGGCGAACTGCACCACGCCGCGCATGATCGGCGAAAAGCGCGCCATCGCGCCGCAACGAAGATAATCGCCGTAAGAAAATCCACCCGGCAAAACGATGCAATCGAAGTCGCCGCGAAACTCGTCCTTGTGCCAAAGCGATCGGACCGTCTGGCCCAAATCCGCCTTGAGACTGTCAACGACGTCCTGATCGTCGCACGAACCGGGAAAAGTGATCACACCCCAACGCATAATTAATTATAGAAGCTGGGTAACCAGTGCTGAGACGGGAAAGTTGTCTCTCCTAGGACTCGGAACTCATCACTCAGGACTGCTTATTCGGGACTGATTTCAAATCGATAGTCTTCGATCACCGTGTTGGCTATTAGTTTATCACACATTTCACGGATACGAAGCTCGGCCGCCGCGCGCGACGGCGCTTCGAGGTTGACTTCAAGATACTTGCCGACGCGGACATCTTGCACTTCGCCGTAACCGAGCGTGTGCAGCGAGCGCTCGATCGCCTTACCCTGCGGGTCGAGCACACCGGTTTTGAGCGAGACAAAAATCTTCACGCGCATAATGTACAAGCTTTCTTCAACGCAACGTTATTGAAACGCGCGCCGAAAGATAAAGTCGACGTTGGTTAAATGGTGCCGCACGCCCCAGATCGCTTCGATCTCCTTGGGCGCGAGGTAACGGCGGATTTCGCCGTCCGCAAGCAACTCCCGTTTCATATCGCCGCCCTCTTTGCCGACCTTCAGAGCGTGGCGCTGCACCATGCGGTAAGCGATGTCGCGGGCGATGCCTTTGCCGACCAATGCGAGCAAAACCTTTTCCGAGAATACCGTGCCGCCGCTTTTTTCCAGATTGCGCTGCATATTTTCCGGATAGACGCAGAGATTGCCGAGCACATAGGTCATGCGCCGCAGCATGAAATCTAACGCGATGGTCGCGTCCGGCGCGATCACGCGTTCGACGGAGGAATGGCTGATATCGCGCTCGTGCCAGAGCGGCACGTTTTCCATGGCGGCCATGGCGTAAGCGCGCATTAGCCGCGCCAAACCGGAAACGTTTTCGGATAGAATTGGATTGCGCTTGTGCGGCATCGCTGAGGAACCCTTCTGCCCGGCAGTAAACGGCTCTTCGGCTTCTTGGACTTCGGTGCGCTGCAAGTGGCGCACTTCGACGGCGAACTTTTCCAACGAACTGGCGATGATCGCCAGCGTCGCGAAATAATAAGCGTGGCGATCGCGCTGAATGATCTGATTGGACACCAGCGCCGGCTTGAGACCGGCCTTGCGGCACACATAGGCTTCGACTTTGGGCGAGATTTGCGCGAAGGTGCCCACCGCGCCGGAAATCTGGCCGACGCAAATGTCGTCGACGGCATTTTTGAAGCGCGACAAATGGCGTGCCATCTCTTGATACCAGAGCGCCAGCTTCAAGCCGAAAGTGATCGGCTCAGCGTGGACTCCATGGGTGCGGCCGATCTGCACGGTCCATTTGTACTTGCGCGCCTGGCTGCGCAGCGCCTTCATCAGGTTTTTGATATCCTGTTCGATGATCGCCGAGGCTTCTTTAAATTGAATCGCCAACGCCGTGTCCATCACATCGGAGGAGGTCATGCCGACGTGCAAGTAGCGCGCATCGTCGCCGATGAATTCCGCCACCGAGCTTAGGAACGCGATGATCTCATGCTTGACCTCGGCTTCGATGGCACGAATACGCTTCACGTCGAAACGCGCTTTTTTGCGAATGCGCGCGATGGCCGCCTTGGGCACTTTACCGAGTCGAGCCAAACCTTCAGCCGCGAGGATCTCGACGTCGAGCCACTTTTGAAAACTATTTTCCTCGGACCAGATGCGGCCCATCTCCGGCCGAGTGTAACGTTGAATCATGCTTCGATGATGCCCTATGAGCGTTTAAATGTTCAAGCGATCAAGGTTCAAATAAGGATTGCCCCAAAATTTGCTCTTTTCATCGAACGCGTGAACCTTGAACTATTAAAGTTATTTTTTATCCGTGTGGCCAAAACCGCCGTCCTGGCGCATCGAGTTCGGCAACTCTTCAACTTCATGCCAGCGCGCGCGAACCACCCGCTGCAACACCATCTGGGCGATGCGCTGACCGCGCTCGATAACGACCGGCTCGGCGCCGAGATTGATCGCGATGATCTGAATCTCACCGCGATAGTCCGAATCGATGGTGCCGGGAGTGTTAACCAGGGTAAAACCTTGCTTCAAAGCCAGACCGCTGCGCGGGCGAATCTGCGCTTCGAAACCGATCGGCAGCGCGATCGCGATGCCGGTTGGAATCAACGCCCGCGCCATCGGCGCCAATTGCAGCTCGCCATCGATATCGGCGCACAAATCCATGCCCGCCGCCCCCTCCGTCATATAAGCGGGTAAATCGAAGGACGCCGAGCCGGGACGCAGCCTTTTGATTTGAACGCGTAACTCTTCCACTGACGATCCGACAAAGAAGCTTGACGGCGGCGAAGGTCAATGACTGGATGCGAGGCTCTTGAGCTTAAAGTCGTCGGCGAAGTCGCCCAACAACGTCAAAGTCATCTCTTCAGGATGAAACAAGCTATCCGCCAATTGAATCACATCGTCGCGCGAGACGGCGCGAATGCGCTGGCAGATCTCCTCGGTGGTGACTGTCTTGCCGAAGTAAATCTCATTGCGCGCGATATGGCTCATCCATGAGTCCGTCGACTCCAGGCCGAGCATCATGCCGCCGACCAGCTGGCCGCGCGTACGCACAAGTTCTTCGTCCGTGATTTCGCCCGCCGCCAATTTGCGCAATTCCTTGACCACCAGATCGACCACTTCTTCCGCCGACTCGATGCTCGTGCCGGCGTACACGCCGAGATAACCCACATCCTTGTACGACGATGAAAAAGAATAGACTGAATACGCCTTGCCGCGCTTTTCACGAATCTCCTGGAACAAACGAGAGCTCATACCGCCGCCGAGCAATGTGTTCAGCACATAAGCCGGATAGCGCCGCGGGTCGGCCTGGGCGACACCCGCCATACCCAAGCAGAGGTGAGCCTGTTCGAGTTCTTTGGAGTGGGGATAGACGCCGCTCGCCATCGTCGGCTTGCGCTCGCCGTCGAGGAGCGCCGCGATCGGTTCGCTGCCGTCGCCGACCATACCCAAGCGTGTCGTCATCTCCGCGACCAGATGATCGTGGCGAAAGTTTCCCGCCGCGGCGACGATTACGCGGCTCGGGCGGTAGCGGGTTTTAAAGAAATCGACAAAATCACTGCGCTGAAAGCGGTTGACGGTTTCCTGGCGGCCGCAGATCGGCCGGCCGATCGGATGATCCTTGAAGAAATCCAGGCTGAACAAATCGTGGACGTAATCATCCGGCGTGTCTTCGGACTGCGACATCTCTTGGAGAATCACCGAACGCTCGCGCTCGATCTCGTCGGCATCGAAACTCGAATGGAGAAAAATATCGGTTAATAAATCGATGGCCAGGGGCAAGTTTTCGTCGAGAACTTTGGCATAGTAGCAGGTTTGCTCTTTCGAAGTGAAGGCGTTGAGGACGCCGCCGACGGCATCCATTTCCTCGGCGATCTGCGCGGCGCTGCGCCGCTCGGTGCCTTTGAAGAGCAAATGCTCGATGAAGTGAGAGATGCCGTTTTGCGGCGCGCTTTCGTGACGCGAGCCGTTTTCCACCCAGATGCCGAGACTCACCGAACGATGATCATGCATCTCATTGGAGACGACGCGAATGCCGTTATCGAGGACAGTCTTGGCGAACATGGAATCGCTAACTTGCGCAATTACGCTTAGAGCGCGTCCGAACCGCCGCTGGCTTCTTGCAGCGCTTCCTTGCGGCTCAAGCGAATCTTGCCCTGCCTGTCGATTTCAAGAACTTTAACCATCACCTCATCGCCCTCTTTAAGCACGTCGGTCACTTTGTTCACGCGCCCGGGCGCGAGTTGAGATATATGCACCAAGCCGTCGGTGCCCGGCATGATTTCGACGAAGGCGCCGAACTCGACGATCTTACGCACCGTGCCTTTGTAAATCTTGCCGATCTCAGCTTCGGCGATGATCGCCTGAACCATCTCGATCGCTTTCTTCGCAGCCGCTTCGTCGACCGAAGCGATGGTCACGCTGCCGTCGTCTTCGACGTCCATCTTGACACCGGTCGCTTCGATGATGCCACGGATCACTTTGCCACCCGGGCCGATGATTTCGCGGATCTTTTCTGGTTTGACATGAATCGTGATGATGCGCGGCGCGTGGCCGGAAACATCAGCGCGCGACTTGCTCATCGTCTGGTTCATGATGCCGAGGATATGCATGCGGCCTTCCTTGGCCTGATGCAGCGCCTGGCCCATGATCTCACGATTGACGCCGCTGACCTTGATGTCCATTTGCAATGACGTGACGCCTTCGGCCGTCCCCGCCACTTTGAAATCCATGTCACCTAAATGATCCTCGTCGCCGAGAATATCGGAGAGCACGCGCACATGTTCGCCTTCTTTGATCAACCCCATCGCAATGCCGGCGACCGGCGCTTTCACCGGCACACCCGCATCCATCAGCGATAAAGAACCACCGCACACGCTCGCCATCGAGGTTGAGCCGTTGGACTCCAAGATTTCTGAAACGATACGGATGGTGTAAGGAAAGCTCTCGTCCATCGGCAGAACGGGAATCAGCGCGCGCTCAGCCAAATTACCATGGCCGATCTCGCGCCGGCCTGGACCGCGGAGAAACTTAACTTCGCCGACGCTGAACGGCGGGAAATTATAGTGCAGCATGAATTTCTTGAAATGCTCGCCGATCAGAGCATCGACACGCTGCTCGTCGGAAGCCGTCCCTAGAGTTGCAACGACCAAGGCCTGAGTCTCGCCGCGGGTAAACAGCGCCGAGCCGTGAGTGCGCGGCAAAATTTCGACCTCGCAGGTGATCGGCCGAATGTCTTTCAGACCTCGCCCGTCGATGCGCCGCTCCTGATGAATTACCAGACCGCGAAAGACATTTTTCTTAAGCTCTTCGAAGGCGCCCTTAATATCTTTTTGCTTGTCGGGGAACTCGGCCAGCGCTTGCGGTACCACTTCGCTTTTGACTTCGGCGATCCGCTTGTAGCGTTCGAGTTTTTCCGGGATTTCCAAGGCCTGCTTGAGTTTGGCCGCGGCCAAGTCATCGATCCGTCGGACGATCTTTTCATCGAGCACAGCCAACGGCACATGCCTCTTGGCTTTGCCGAACTCGCGGCGCAAATCTTCTTGGATTTGCAGCAACGGCTGGATTGCATCATGACCGGCAAACAGCGCTTCTAGAATCTCCGCTTCGGGGACGATCTGCGCGCCGCCCTCGACCATGACGATGGCATCCTTGCTGCCGGAGAGAAAAATATCGGTATCGCTCTCCTGGAGCTGGTCTTGGGTCGGATTCATTACCCATTTGCCGTTGATCCGACCGATACGCACACCGGCCAACGGGCCGTTGAAGGGAATGTCCGAAATGTGCAGCGCCACCGAGGTGCCCAACATGGCGACGACATCGGGATCGTTCTCCCGGTCGGCTGAAAGCACGGTGGCAATCACTTGGGTCTCACAGCGCAGCCCATCCGCGAATAGCGGGCGAATCGAACGGTCGATCAGCCGGCAGGTAAGAATTTCCTTTTCCGACGGCCGTCCCTCGCGCTTAAAAAAGCCGCCGGGAATCTTGCCGGCGGCAAAAGTTTTTTCCTGGTAATCCACCGTCAGGGGAAAAAAATCCATGTCCATTTTTAAATCTTTGGCCGCCACCGCGGTGACCAAAACTACGGTCTCACCATACGTGACTAACGCGGCGCCGTCAGCCTGTTTGGCCATCCGGCCAACTTCGATGGACAAGGGTCTGCCATGAAAATCTATTTCGACTTTCTTCATCATAGAACAATCCTCGGTAGCAAGAGGGGGTTTGACGGAGCTGTGGAAACGGCGGGCCGGCGTGGAATAACTACTTACGTATTCCAAGTCGTTGGATGAGGCTTTCGTAGCGGGCAAAATCGTTATCCCGCAAATAATCCAAAAGCCTTCTCCTTTGCCCTACTAGCATCAGGAGGCCACGACGAGAATGGTGATCCTTAACATGAACTTTGAAGTGCCCGGTGAGATGATCGATGCGCTGGCTTAATAGCGCAACTTGCACTTCGGGAGAGCCGGTGTCCGTCTGATGGACTCTGAACTGCTCGACTACACTTTTTTTCTGCGGTTCAGCAATTCCCATAATCTCCGCTCTGCTTCTCTCTTTCGTTTTTAGTTGAGTGATTTTGTACCATACGGATATTGATATGTAAAGGCGGTGTTAAATTTGTCGCACCAACCACAATGACACATCAGAGTCGGGATCAAAACGTAAGCTTACCCGGTGAATAACTGGTGCTTAAACCCGAGAGCCGCTCCTGGTCGACCCGGCATCTACATGCAACGCGTAGCGGTAGCCTGGCGCGGTGGTGCTGATGCCGACCTTGCCCATCAACGGCTGGACCCGCACTCGATCGGCTTGATTCTCACGGTGCGATCGCCAGCTTGGGATGGTGGCGCCAAAAGTAGACTGCCATCGCGCCCGCCGCCAGCAAATTGCCCAACAGGACCGCTGGCCATGCCAACGCCCGCAGTACCGGTTCTGCGAACACCATCGCTGCGGCGATAAAGCCAAATTCAAAGACGACGAGAAGAAGCAGGATGCCGAAGCCAAAGTTAAGATCACGCTCCGCCAGCGCGAGAAGTTTCGCGGCCAACCCGCCAATCGCGCAGAATATCAACGCGTGAATCCATGTATAGAACACAACTAACTCCATTGAGATAGGCGCCGTCGCAGGATCAGGGATGGTTCCGGACAGAGACAACGCGGCCCCCAAAACGTTGGGCGTATAAAAGGGTTTGCCGTTATAGAGATCGAGAATGAAAAACCATATGGCAATCGTTGCCGCGCCGATAAGACCGGCGACAACTCCTTCAACGTATACGCCAGAAAACTCTGAAGGTTCAGAAACCACGGCGGGCGCGCTCGTGGTGTGAGATTGAAGCGCCATAAACACTCCTTCCAGGGCTAATGATGGCCCCGTTCACAGCACCGCAACAGCCGCTCGAACAGTTATCCTCTACCGTCTAAAACGCTAGCACCGGCCTTGCAGGTGTCAATATGCAAATTCATCTTGAAGTGCGGGCATTAGACAACATGGCGGATCGTCCCAAACGATAGGAACACGGGCTCTTGAAACATAAGGCGCAATAGCTCTAAAAGGAAACTCGTATGAGCCATGTTCCAGTCATTGCGAAAGACGCGGTTATTCGCAACACACTAGCAACTCGACTGTCCCACGAGCTGGTGACCGAAGCCGTGACTGCTCCAGCCGAGGCCAAGCGGAGACTCCATGTTCAATACTTCGCTCTCGTTATCTATGATGCAGAGTCTTTGCCAGCGGAACGGGAAAAAACTTTCAAGCTCTTGGCGAAGCTGGCTCACAAACGGCCCGATATTAGAGTCATTAAACCGAAGTCGATGAAATACCCGTATGCTGGCCCAGAGTATGGTGTTGAATTTCAAAGGTTAGCCAAATTTGCCAATAAGGAGGAACATCCATGATTACCCGAATGATTCTCGTTAAGGTGCCGCCCGATAAAATCGCTGAGGCTGAACGGCTGTGGAAGGAAGACTGCGGCGCGCTATTGATCGAGCAGCCGGGCTGTAAGAGCGAGCACTTTTTGCGCAGCCGGGAAAGTCCTGGTGAATTTGTTTCGCTTAGCACCTGGGACAACCAGGAAGCGATCGATCGCTATCGCGCCAGCGACGCCCATCGCACGATCCAACAACATACGCGCGCGCTGATGAACGTAGCGAAAGTGGAAGTGAAAACCTATGAGGTCGCCGGATAGCAATAGCAGCGACCGCTCGCGACCAAGGTCGGCCAGCGTCTTTGGCGCTCCGTCTAGGGGAAAAACGACAACATTACCCGCCTTTTCCTCTTCCGGAAATCCAACTTCAAACCTGCAGCGCCGAACCGCCAGCAATAAGTTTGTTTCACCGAACCGGCAAGCATGGTAAATTGATTGCAACCATGAATCCCGTGCGAGGTTTGATCCTAGCCATCTGGCTCACCGCCAATCCGGTCTTTGCCGCGGAATACTACCGCTGGGTCGATGACAGCGGAGTGCTGCACATCACTGATAACCTTCACAACGTCCCGCCAACGAAACGCGAGGGCGCCAACCGAATTCAAGCCAAAGAAAATCCGCGCATGGCCGAGCCCGACATCAAGGTCGCGGCGCCAGCGCTGCGCAAGGCTTCCATCCCGATTGAACGACACGGCAACATCGTGATCGTCCCGGTGACCTTGAACAATCGCCAGATCACCAAGCTGGTCGTCGATACCGGCGCCAGTTATACCTTTATCTCCCAAGCGCTCGCCCGCGAGCTCAACATCGATGTTAGTCGCAACCTCAAAACCGCTCCCTTTCACACTGCCAACGGCGTCGTCGAAGCGCCGCTCACCACGCTCGATTCGATCACGGTCGGCGGCATGGAGATCAAGAATCTTACCGCCGCGGTCCATGACACCACACCGGAAGCCACAGCCGCCGGCCTTCTGGGTTTGAATTTCTTAAGCAACTTTCGCATGGACATCGACACGCAAAAGGGCATGTTGCACCTGGAGAAAAAATAGCCGCCGCTGGCAGCAAGTTTTTCAACGCCGAACACCGGATCATTACAGCTATTGTCCAGTCTTAATCGTCGCTCTCGGCGAAAAAGGAGCGCAACAGCGACACGGAAACTAAATTCGTGAAAAAAAAATTTTCGCTGGGACTTACGCCGCAGATAGGTTAGCAGCTTTCGCCATTGGACATGTTTCCAGCCCTCGGGGAGAAAAACGATGGCACATAAGAGCCTGGTTGCCTTCTGGCTGATTTTTTTGCTGCCGTACTCGACTGCCAATGGGCAGAGAGCGCCTTTCTATCAGGACAAAACGATACGGATTGTCGCGGGCACTACGACCGGAGGCACCTACGATCACTGGGCGCGTATGTTTGCGCGTACCATGCCAAAATATATCCCCGGCAACCCCAACATGCTGGTTCAGAATATGCCGGGTGCCGGCTCGATGGTGGCGGCTAATTATCTTTATACGGTGGCCAAGCCCGACGGCTTGACCGTCGGCATGTTCCAAAACAACTTGTACTTAGACGAGTTGGTGGGACGAAAAGAGGCGCAGTTCAAGATGGTGAACTTCAACTGGATTGGGACGCAGGAAAAAGACCCGATGATGCACTACATTCGAGCCGATTCGCCGCACAAGTCCATTGAGAGCATCATGAAAGCCAAGGAGCCGCCGAAGTGTAGCAATTCAGGAACTACCGATTTGACGTATATCATGACGAAGATATTGGAAGAGACCTTGGGAGCGAAGTTTGCGTTGGTTACAGGCTATCAAGGCGGCACCGAGGCAGCCCTCGCGGTGGAAAAGGGCGAGGCTGTTTGTCGAACCACTCGTATGGCCGTGCATTTCAGCCGGGAACCGTTCTTAACATGGGACAAGACCGGTTTTGATCGCCATCTGTTACAGGGTGGGATGAAACGTGACTCGAGGGCGCTGGACGTGCCGACAATTTATGAGCTGATGGACAAGCATAAGACTCCGGAAGTCAGCCGTCGCGTCGCGCAAGTCCTTCTAGTCGGCGACGATCTGGGCCGCCCAATGGTCGCTCCACCGGGAACGCCCGCCGACAAGGTGAAAATTTTGCGCGACGCTTACGCGCGGTCGTTGCGGGATGCCGAACTCCTAGCCGAAGCCAAAAAGTTTAATCTGGACGTGGATCCCACAAGCGGCGAGGATCTCCAGGTTTTGATCAAAGAGCTGATGAATCAAACTGGCACGGTTATCGAGCGGGTGAAAAACCTTCTTCGTTGAGCTGCCCAAATATTTTATTTTGCATTGGCTCTGGGAAAACCATAGGCCTCGGTGATTTTCTTTTGGTATTCGTCGAGCTTGGTAACAGCTCCCAGTCGACAACAGACAGTTTCAATCCACGCACAATCTTTTCCTGGACCGAGCCGGCGGTGAGATAAGATGCGCCATATGGCTCATACTGATCTACGATCGCTTGATCCACCGGAGAGCATAAGAACTCCAACCATAAAAGGCCGGCGTAGGGATCGCTCGCGGCGTTGAGAACGCTTTGGGCTTCGTTGAGTTGGTCGGCAAGCGAACTCCGTTGACATTCGTTGAATTGCCGTGGTAAGCGCAGGCTGATCACAAGTTTTTTCTCCCGCGAAATAAGGAGCGATTATGAACGGAGCAACCGAAGCGCTAGCCCAGTTTGTCGTCCGCACAGGACTGGAAGATATTCCCGCCGTGGTTCTTCAAAATGCCAAGCTGATGATGCTGGACACATTTGGAGTGATCCTCGCCGGCGCCCGTGATCCTGGCTGTAAATTATTGGCGCGTTGGGTGCAAGACCAAGAAGCCGCCGCGCGCGCAACGGTTATTGGACAAGGGTTTCGTAGCTCGCCGCTACTTGCAGCGCTTGCCAATGGCCATGCTTCCCATGCGCTCGACTACGATGACAGCGGTCACTACAGCACCCAAACGCTACCGGCGGCGCTCGCGCTTGGTGAGCCGGCGCACTTATCCGGCGCCAAAATACTCCAAGCCTATGTTTTAGGACGAGAGGTTTGTTCGCGTTTGGATGCGGCCTTCGATGCCGGTCGCGAAAAGTTAACCGGCCCGACCTATCGGGGCTGGCACCACACGGGAACGAATGGTTCTTTGGGAGCTGCGGCTGCGGCCGCTGTGGTTGTGGGCTTAAACTTGGAGCAGATGAAAACCGCCTTTGGCATTGCCGCGAACGGGGCTTGTGGCCTGCGCGCGAACATGGGGACGATGGCCAAGGCTTTGGTTTCTGGTAATGCTGCGCGCAACGGCGTGATGGCTGCCACGCTGGCGGCGCGTGGATTCACCGCCGAAAAATCGATTTTAGAAACCTCGCAAGGGATGGCCGACGCGTTTTGCGGTGATGGTGAGATAGACTGGAATTCCCTCACCCGCGACTTGGGCAAGCGTTACGAGCTCGAGCGCGGCGCGATCACCAAAGAATATCCTAGTTGTAGCCCTTCCCACCGACCGATCGAGGCGGTAGTGGAACTGGTGAAAAAGCACGGTATCCGGGCCGAGGAAGTCGACCGGATCGAGTGCGATCTTCATTCGTTTTCATTGAGGCGGGCCGAAGCCGTTGATGCGCACGAAGGTCAGTACAGCCTACAATACTGTCTGGCCGTGGCTCTTCTCGATGGCCAGATGGGGCTTCGGCAAATGACCCACGAGCGGGTGCGATCTCAGGACGTCCAAGCGTTGATGCGCCGGCTTCGCATCGTCCCGCCGCCGGGAGGCTCGGTCGAAAGAAGGCCTAAAGAACGGCTCACGATCCACCTGAAGAATGGACAGAGCCACTCCACCGAAGTCACTCATTCACGCCGTATCAGCAACCGAGAGGATCTCGAAGCGAAGTATTTGACTTGCGTCCAAGGGAGCCTCTCGCCACAGAGAGCGGCACAAGTGCGCGACACCGTACTGAACTTGGAAAACGTTGATGACATAGCCAAACTTCTGGACCATGTCCGCGGGGAATGACTAGAAGCTAAAGACAGTCAAACCTACGAGGGAGCATTCTGGATGAACAAACGGGCTGGTAGCAAAACTACCAGCCCGTTTGACTGTTCGGTATGACTCGAAAAGCCTGAATTACGAGCAGCCGCTCACCGCGCCGCAGTTCATGCATTTATAGCAAGCGCCGCTGCGGATCATGATCGCGCCGCAGTCGGAACAGGGCGGCGCGTCTTGTTGATACAAGCTCGTAATGCTGCTGATGCTCGCCACCGGCGCGCCGCCGCGTGGCGCGTGCGCGGTGATCGAAACGACTTTCTTTTGCGCCACTTCTTCCACCGGATCATGTCTCACGACGCCGGCTTCTTGCTGCGCGTCGCCATCGAGAAATTTACTGGCGAGCCAACGGAAGATATAATCCATAATCGACTTAGCCATCGGAATATCGGGATTCTTGGTGAAGCCCGAGGGCTCGAAGCGCATGTGGCTGAACTTGTCGACCAATCCCTGTAACGGCACACCGTATTGGAGCGCTATGGAAATCGCCGTGGCGAAGGAATCCATCAGACCGGAGATCGTCGAACCTTCCTTCGACATGGTGATGAAAATTTCCCCCGGTTGACCGTCTTCGTACATGCCGGCGATGATGTAGCCTTCGTGGCCGGCGATATCGAATTTGTGCGTGATCGAGCGCCGCTCATCCGGCAGCTTGCGCCGCAGTACTCGGGCATCTTTACTCTCCGCCACCGTCGCTTTCTTTTCTTCCTTATCCTTCGAAGTATTGAGCGGCTGGGTGCGTTTGGAGCCGTCACGGTAGACAGCAATCGCTTTGAGCCCGAGTTTCCAGGACTCCATATAAGCGTGCATGATCTCTTCCACCGTGGCGTCGGTGGGCATATTGATGGTCTTGGAAATCGCCCCGGAAATAAACGGCTGTACCGCGCCCATCATTTTTACGTGGCCCATGTAATGAATCGTCCGGCTGCCCTTCTCCGCTTTGAAGGCGCAATCGAACACCGCCAGATCGTCGTCTTTAATATGCGGCGCACCCTCGATGGTGTCGTTCTCTTCAATGTACTCGACGATCTCCTGGCTTTGCTTAACGTCGTAGCCCAGACGCTTAAGCGCGCGCGGCACGGTGTTATTGATCATCTTGAGCATGCCGCCGCCGACCAACTTTTTGTATTTGATCAACGCGATATCAGGTTCGACGCCGGTGGTGTCGCAGTCCATCATGAAAGCGATGGTGCCGGTGGGGGCGAGCACTGATATTTGCGAATTCTTGACGCCAAATTTTTCCGCTTCCGCGCAGGTTTGGTCCCAAGCTTCGCGCGCCGCGGCGAGTAGATCGAGGGGCACATGGGACGGCGAAATTTTGTAGGCCTGGGAGCGATGTTTGTTTAACACCCGGAGCATCGGCTGGCGGTTAAGTTCGTACCCGGCAAAAGTTCCCGTCGCCGCCGCGTTGCGCGCCGACTGGAGATATCCTTGACCCGACATTAACGCCGTCACCGCGCTAGCGTAGGCTCGCCCAGCGTCGGAATCATAGGGCAAACCCAAAGTCATCAAGAGCGCGCCCAAATTGGCATAGCCCAAACCGAGCTCACGAAACGCATGGGCATTGGCGGTGATCTCCGCGGTTGGATAGGAGGAATTATCGATCAAAATATCCTGGGCGAGAATGATAATATCGACGGCGCGGCGAAACGACTCGGTATCGAAGACGCCGTCCTCGCGCAGATACTTGAGCAGATTGAGCGAAGCTAGATTACACGCCGAGTTGTCCAGGTGCATGTACTCGGAACAGGGATTGGAGGCGTTGATGCGCGCCGTGTTCGAGCAGGTATGCCAATCGTTGATCGTGGTGTCGTACTGCATACCGGGATCGCCGCAAAAATAAGTGCTCTCCGCGATCATACGCAAAAGATCTTTGGCCTTGTAAGTGTCGCAAGTCTGGCCGCTCTTGACGTATTTGGTTTGCCACTCGCGGTCCTCTTGCACTGCCTGCATGAACTCGTCGGTGACCCGCACCGAGTTGTTGGCGTTTTGGAAAAACACGCTGCCGTAAGCCGGACCGTCGAGGCTCGAATCATAGCCTGCTTCGATCAGCGCCCAAGCTTTTTTCTCCTCTTCGACTTTGCATTTCACGAACTCTTCGATGTCTGGGTGATCGACGTTCAAGACGACCATTTTAGCGGCGCGCCGGGTTTTACCGCCGGATTTGATGACGCCCGCCGATGCATCGGCGGCTTTCATGAAGGAAACCGGACCGGATGCCGTACCGCCGCCAGCCAACTGTTCTTTGGCGGAGCGAATCTTAGAAAGGTTGACGCCCGAGCCCGAGCCGCCTTTGAAGATCACGCCTTCCTTGCGATACCAATCGAGGATCGAATCCATGGTGTCTTCGACGGCGAGAATGAAGCAAGCCGAGCACTGGGGCTTTTCTTCGATGCCGCAGTTAAACCACACCGGGCTGTTAAAGCAGGCCTTCTGATGGACCAAAATATGGGTCAGCTCGTCGGCGAATGCCTGAGCATCGTCGGCGCTGGCAAAATAGCCATCTTTATTGCCCCAACCAGTGATGGTATCGACCACGCGGCCGATCATTTGGCGCACACTATGTTCGCGCTGCGGCGTGCCGAGAGGACCGCGAAAATATTTAGAGACGACGACCTGGGTGGCCATCAGCGACCAGGATTTAGGAATATCGACGTTGGTCTGCTCAAATACCACTTTGCCCTTTTCGTTGGTAATTGAAGCGGTGCGAAACTCCCACTCGATTTCGTCATAAGGATGAACACCGGGGCGGGTAAAGTAGCGGGCGATCTTCAGCCCCGTCTTACCCCGTTCCTGAGCTCCTTGGACTCCCATATCGGCCGCCTGCGATACATTATTATTCGCCATGGTTTATTCTCCCTCTTTCACTGGCTGCTCGCAATATATGGTGTTGATGAATTAAAAATACACTAGATTTGGTACTTGTAGAGACAATTTTATTTTTTGTCAATAAAAATTTTTCGGCGGGTAATTTAGCGTGATTTTTCACGTGTTTTGACGTTCGTTTGGCAATCCCGCAAGGCACCGGCGTGAACTGGCGTCGACCAATTGCTTCTGCTAACTTGCCGCTGGGGCTGAAAATGGCGAAAAAAGAGCTACCGTTAGAGCGCCTTGGCGCGGTCTTGAGTCAGTCGCTCAAGCGTCTCGATCTGACGCCCCGGTTAGACGAGTACGGCGTCTGGCCGATTTGGAACGATGTTGTCGGCAAAACCATCGCTAACAACGCTCAGCCGGAGAAAATCCGTAACGGCACGTTGTTCGTCAAAGTATCGAGCCCGGTGTGGATGCAGCAACTGCAATTTATGAAAGATATGATCGCCGAAAAACTCAATCAAAGGCTCAAGAGCGACGCGGTGAAAACTATTTTTTTTATGGTTGGACGAATCGACGCGCCGCAAAACGAATCCCTTGGGCCAAGTCTTATCGCCGACCCGCCGCGCCAAGTGAACGAAGATTTTTTGCTGTCCATAGACGATCCGGAAATTCGCGAAGCCTTTCGCAAGCTCTTAAATAGCTTCGCCCGGAGAAACACCAAAGCTTAGTTCATAATCCGCTGCTGTTCTCTTGCCGTAATCCGCAGGTCGCGCCGTCCCCGGCGATCATCGCAGCGACTTCGGCGCTATAGTTTTTGCCGTCGTCATAGACAATCAACGGCGGGAGGATTTTCACTCCGCTTCGACCGCCTTTCACACCTTCCACCAAGACCAGCGACGCGTCGGCGTCCATGAAGGAGTGCACCATACGCACCCGTTTCGGTTCAAGGCGCGCGGCGCGCATGGCGGAAAATAAATCCACCGCGCGCTCCGCGAGATAGACCACTGCCATGCGTCCTCTGGGCCGCAGAAAAAAATCAGCCGCACGCAAAAAGTCGCCGAGCGCGCCGCGGGATTCGTGGCGCGCGATGCGCTTCTCATCGTTGGGACTGATCCTTCCGCTGGCCGCATGGCGATAGGGCGGATTGCATACCGCCACGTCGAAGCTCGCCGCCGGCGCGATCGCGTCGGCCTCGCGAATATCGCCAAGACGGACGTGAATTTGGCTTTCAAATTGATTGAGCCGGACGTTTCGCGCGGCGCGCTCCGCCATGGCCGGCTGGATCTCGACGGCGGTGATCGCAACGTCGCTGCGTAAGCGCGCCAAGATGAGCGGGATCACGCCATTACCGGTGCCGAGATCGACGGCGCGCTCGCGCGCTTTGAGCGTGACAAAGTGCGCCAACAAGAGTGCGTCCAAGGAAAACCGGTAACCGCTGCGACTTTGAAACAGTTTCACTTTGCCGTGGAACAGCGCGTCCAGGGTTTCGTCGTCCGATTGTGTCGGCGCTGAAGCCCGGCGCCGATAAATCGGCGCCAGCGGGCCCAGCTTCGCCGCGCCCTCAAGCGTCGTTGTGGCATGGTGGAAATACTTCATATCCTTTCCTTGCAACCCGCGATGGATTTCGGTATTTAACTGGCATTCAATAACTTCGCTGCGCTTCACACTTATAACCCATGGTTTCTTTTCTAGGCCGCACCGGCCGATTTGCCATCGAACAGGTTGGCGGCATGGGAAGGATGTTTTCCTTCCTGATGTCAGCGCTGGCGCTGGCTTTCCGTCGCCCAGCCAAGATTTACCTGATCATCCATCACATTAAAACCATCGGCGTGGAGTCGCTCTCGGTAGTCGCCTTGTCGGGATTTTTTACCGGCATGGTCATGGGCTTTCAGGGCTATTATAGTTTGAGAAAATTCAACGCCGAAAGTTTCCTCGGTTCAGCGGCCGCCTTGGGTCTGCTGCGCGAGTTGGGCCCGGTGCTTTCCGCATTCATGGTGACGGGACGGACCGGCTCAGCGATGGCGGCGGAACTCGGCACCATGCGCGCCACCGAGCAGATCGACGCCCTCGACTCGATGGCGATCAACCCGGTTAAGTATCTCGTGTCGCCGCGGATCATCGCCAGCCTGATCGCGATGCCGCTGTTGACCGCGATTTTCGATGTGATCGGGATTTTCGGGTCCTATATCGTCGGCGTCAATCTGCTCGGCGTCAGCTCCGGCAGTTTTTTCGCCGGCATGGAAAGCAGCATCGTCTTTCACGATGTCTACAGCGGATTTATCAAGTCGCTCTCCTTCGGCCTGATCATCACCTGGATTTGTTGCTACAAGGGATTTCATGCGCCGCCGATGGCGACCGGCGTGAGTCAGGCCACCACCGAGTCGGTGGTGCTTTCGTTCGTTTTCATTCTGGTCTGGGATTATTTTTTGACTTCCATCATGCTCTAACGCCATGATCAAGGTCGCTAACCTGCACAAAAGTTTTCGCAGTCAAAAAGTCCTTAAGGGCGTGAACTTGGAGTTCGCCTCGGGCAAGATCACCACCATCGTCGGCACCAGCGGATGCGGCAAAACAGTTTTGCTCAAGCATTTGAACGCGCTCTATCTCCCCGACTCGGGAGAAATTTTCATCGATGGCGTCGACATCACTCAATTGACACAAAAGGACCTTTATGAGATTCGCAGTAAATTCGGCGTGCTCTTTCAAGGCGCTGCGTTGCTCGATTCAATGACGGTTTTCGACAACGTCGCCTTTCCGCTGCGCGAAAAGACTCGCACCAGCGAAAGCGACATTAAAAAGAAAGTCGACGCGCGCATAGAGCAGGTTGGTTTGGGGGAAATGGGCGGAAAATTTCCCGCCGAGCTGAGCGGCGGCATGAAAAAGCGCGCTGGGCTGGCGCGCGCGCTGATCATGGACCCGCAGATCGTCTTGTTTGACGAACCGACGACTGGCTTGGATCCGATCTTGGCGACTAGCATCCATCAGCTGATCTCTCGAACTCAGAAAGAGTTTGGTTTTACCGGTATCGTCGTCAGCCATACCATTCCGCAGGTCTTTGACATCTCCGACTACGTTGCTATGCTCGCCAACGGTGTGATTGAAAACATTGCGCCACCGCAAGCGTTTTGCGCCTCCGAGAACCCGGCGGTACAACAATTTATTCACGGCAAAACCGAAGGCCCGATCCAAGTTCTTTAGGAGTTACGACATTGAATCATTCACGCACAGACGTCGTCGTTGGCATCTTCGTTCTAGTCGGACTTACTTGCCTGGGGTATCTCGCGATCCGTTTGGGCAAACTCGAGCTGTTCGCTTCACAAGGCTATGTGGTTTTTGCCGATTTTGCTTCTGTCGCCGGACTAAAACCGGGCGATCCGGTGGAAATCGCCGGCGTCCGAATTGGCCGAGTCGAAGGCATCGGCTTGGCAGACGACAAGGCGCGCTTGACCCTCAGATTGAGCGATGGCATTAAGCTTCAGGAAGATGTCATCGCATCGGTCCGCGCCCGGGGTCTGATTGGCGACAAATTTGTCTTGGTCTCCCCCGGTGCTTCGGATAAAATAATTCCGCCGGGTGGGAAAATAAGGGAAACCGATTCACCGCCGGATATTCCCGATTTGATCGGCAAGATTGTCGGTGGCGATCTTACGTCTAGTAAAGGTGGCAAGAAAGATGAAAGCTCCAAGTAAAAAATCGTCCCTGTTCATCGCAGCGCTCTATTTGGCACTCTCGATGTTTACCGCCGACGCCGTGGCGGGATTGCCAACAGACCAGATCAAAGCCACGGTGGATAAGGCGCTGGTCGTGCTCAAAGATCCGCGCTTCAAACCACCGGCAAAGCAGCGCGAGCGGCGCGACCATTTAAAACAGATTCTCTTTGCCCGCTTCGATTTCGCCGAGATGGCGAAACGATCCTTGGGCGCCGATTGGCGCCGGCGCACGCCCCAAGAACAGGAAGATTTCATCCGCCTCTTCACCGAGATTATCGAACGTGCCTACGCCGATATCATCGAATCCTATACCAATGAGAAGATCGTCTACGTGCACGAGAAAGTCGACGGCAACTACGCCGATGTCTATAGCAAGATCGTCACTGCCAAGGGCGAAGAGTATACGATCAACTACAAGGCCCAACTCGCCGGTAACGATTGGAAGGTCTATGACGTCGTCGCCGAGAACGTCAGCTTGGTCAACAACTATCGTTCGCAATTCACCCGGGTGATTTCGAAGTCTTCCTACGAAGAACTGGTCCGCCGTCTCCGAGACAAGAGCGAGTTCACCGGCGCGCCGATAAAATAGCCGCCACCCGCCCCGTGAATTCTCGCGCTAGACCGCGCCAGCGTTTACCTGGCGCGTGAAATTTTTTTGCCCGAAACTTTTGCCGAGCGCCGCTTGACTCATCGGAGTCATCCGCTGTATTCGGGAGCAACCTGACCGCGAAAAGGAGATCTATCCATGGCCATGATCATCGATTGGCATGCGCACCACACTGCGCCTGAGGTGGCCGAAAAAATCAACCAACTGACGGGCAAGCGTCCGCATATCGATGCCTACGATTCGCCTGATTTATCCAAGCGGGTGAAGGAAATGGACGAGGTCGGCATCGACCTGCAGTTGATCTGCCAAGGAGCCGGCGTTTACGCCGATCAATTGCCGCCGGAGCAGGCGCTGGAAATTGTCCGCGCGTCCAATGATATCCTCGCTGAGCGAGTCTTACCGCACAAAGATCGATTGGCCGGCATGACCGCTTTATCGCTCAAAAACATCGATGCCTCGGTAAAGGAAATCGAGCGTACCGTGGCGCAAGGATTTCGCGCCGTGCTGCTCTATCCCCACGTTGACGGCGAAATGCTCGTGGACACCGAGATCATGGAGCCGATTTACAAAAAAATCTCCGAACATAATCTGCCGATTTTCCTCCATGGCGCCGGAACTGCCCAAAGTCCGTCGCTCAAGCGGCTCGAAGACGGCGGCGCTGGCGTCGCTTATGCGGTTTTGTCCGACGGCGAGGTCGCCGAGTGCTGCCTGCGCATGATCGCCAGCGGCGTGTTCGACCGCTATCCGAATTTGAAGATCGTCATCCGCAGCTCCGGCGGCGGCATTCCGCTTTTGCTGCACCGTTTTTTCTGGAAGCACAAAGGCCCCAAGGGCGAGCAGAAGTATTCTGAAATCTTTCTCGAGCATTTCTTGATTGACTGTGCCAGCTCGGATGCGCCGACCTTGGCGTTTTTGATCGCCAAGATGGGCGAGCGTAACATCGTCTTCGGATCGGACTACTGCGGCGGCCTGGGCCCGCTCAATAAGGCGTTCAATGCAATTTCACTGCAAGCCAATCCCGAGCAGGTGAAGCGCTTCACCGAGACCAATTCCCGTCAACTGTTGCATCTGTAACGCACCCGCGCATGGCTTCCCAGTATGACTTGGCGATCATCGGCGGCGGCATTTTAGGCCTGGCAACAGCGCTCAAAATCACCGCCGCCCATGCCGACGTCAAACTCCTGCTGTTGGAAAAAGAAGCTGAGCTAGCGCGCCATCAGACCGGCAACAACAGCGGCGTGATTCATTCCGGCCTTTACTACCGGCCGGGATCGCTCAAAGCACGGCTTTGCGTCAGCGGCCGCAGAGAACTCATGGCCTTTTGCGACGCGCACGACGTACCCTATGAAATCTGCGGCAAAGTCGTGGTCGCCACCAGCGCAGCGGAATTGCCGCGCCTCGATGAGCTACAACGGCGCGGCGAAGCCAACGGGCTAAAAGATTTGGCGCTTATCGGCCCGGAGCGGCTTAAGGAAATCGAACCCCACGCCACGGGCATCAAAGGGCTCTACGTGCCGGAAACCGGCATCGTCGACTACCGCAAAGTCGCCGCGGCTTACGCCGGCAAAGTGCGCGACGCCAACGGCGACATTCGCTTGTCGCAGCGAGTCGTCGGCATCCTCGACCGCGGCGCAGAAATCGTCCTGCAAACTTCCGGCGGCGACTATCGGACAAAATATTTGATCAATTGCGGCGGGCTGCAGTCGGATATCCTCGCGCAATTGACAAGCATCGGGCGCAATCAAAGCGATGACGAAGAGCATCGCATCATCCCGTTTCGCGGCGAGTACTATAAAATCGCCGCCGAGCGCGAATACCTGGTGAAAAATCTAATTTATCCGGTGCCCGATCCGACTTTTCCATTTTTGGGCGTTCACTTCACTCGTATGGCCCGCGGCGGCGTCGAGGCTGGACCCAACGCCGTCTTTGCTTACGCGCGCGAAGGCTACCGCCACAGCGACATAAATTTGCCCGACTTGTGGCGCACCTTGTCGTTCAGGGGCTTCTGGGCGATCACCGGCAAATATTGGCAGACCGGTTTTGGCGAGCTTTACCGTTCTTTGAGTAAGAAAGCTTTCGTACGCGCGCTGCAAAAACTTTTGCCCGAAATTGTCGAGAACGATCTCGTGCCCGGCGGCGCCGGCGTGCGCGCCCAAGCGGTGTCAGCCAGCGGCGCGCTGGTCGACGACTTTATCATCCGGCAAAATCAACGCGCCATTCACGTTCTCAACGCGCCATCTCCCGGCGCCACCGCATCGCTCGCCATTGGCCAACAGATTTCTCAAATGGCTGAAAAAACTTTTGACCTTAACTAACGGCAATCCTGCCTCGCTGATCGGCACTGTTGTCACAGCGCCAAAGGAAACTTTGCGCCGAGCTATTCGCTGCGCTTGAATTTCATCGAGGTCACCAGCGGGATAACGCCGAGCGCCAGCGCAATCCAGTAAGTGATGTTCATCGACACCACGAATGAGCCGGTGTCAGTGGGATTGGGAGTCGCCGCAGGGTTGCCGGTGTAGAAGCGAAACGCCAGGGTCAAAAAGATACCGCTCAAGGAAATGCCGAGCATGTGCCCGAGGCCGAAGATGCCGTTGATGATGCCGATCGCTGTGCCCCATTGCTCTTTTGGCAGGACGCGAATCATCGCCGCCTGCGAAGCGGTATTAAAAAACGCCGAGCCGATGCCCGATAGCCCCAACAACAGCGCCGGTAGGCTCCAGTGTGAATCGATCCGCAGGACGGCGCCGACGACAAAGCTCACCATCAGCACCGACACGCCGAGGATCATTAACAGACGCGAACCGATGCGGTCGGTCAACGCCCCGCTCAGTGGCGAGATGACTATGCTAAAAAGCGATGGGATCAGAAAAAGCGTGCCGATAAATGTCGGCGAGAGCTTGAGCACCTCTTGCAAGTAAAAGGGCGTAATGAACGTGGTAAGACTTTGATTGATATTGCTGAACAAAAGCCCGATGGAGCCATAGGCAAAGATCGGCACTGAAAAAATCGCCAGATTGACCATCGGACTCGTGCTGCGTTTTTCCTGCGCGAGAAAAAGCCATAACACCGCGACAAAGACCAATGCCAGCAGCGCCAGATTCGCGCCGCCGGCGAACTGCGCCACTTTTTGATCGAACAGCAAAGTAGCGATCACCGTCAAAGCGAGAAACAAAAACGCGCCCCGATAGTCGATCACTTGTGAACGCAACGGCTCGGCAGCCGCGCCACGGCCAGTGATCATGCACAACGCCGCGCCGGCGAGACTCGGAACAAACAGCAGAAAGAAAATGCCACGCCAGTGCACCAGATCGATGATCAAGCCGCCGAGCGGCGGGCCGATAAAAAACCCCAGCTGATGGGACATCGCCATCAACCCCTGCGCTTTTCCCTCGGAACCGATCGGCATCGCTTTGAAAGCCAAGGTGCGACCGGACGATTGAATCATCGCGCCACCGAGCCCCTGCAGGAAACGAAACAAAATGAGTTGCCAGACATTTTGCGAGAAACCGCATAGCAGCGAACCGAGCGCCATCACCCACATTCCGACAGCGTAAGTTTTATGGTGACCGTGAATATCGCCCAACCGGCCGCAGATCACGCCGAGCCCGATACCGGCCATTTGATAAACAATCAGCGCCCAGGAAATCCCAAGCATGTCAGTATCGAGCGCCGCCGCCAAGGTTGGCACGGAGATCGTAAACACGCGCGTGGAAATCCCCGCGGTGATCACTCCGAGAACCGAGTTGACGAGCACAAGACGGCGAATCGCTTCGCTGTTATGAGTCGATGGCAGTGCGATCACGGGTCAGAGGCGCTAGCCAAGGTAGAGACTCTTCCGGCAAGCAGTTCAGAAATCAATCTCGGCAAGGTGTCCGCTGAGCTCAACAACCTTGGCCACTCCCCGCCTGCACCACTCCGATCTGCTAATTTCCCGGCTTGAACGAATCTCGAAATAGCGCGACGTATTTGTCGAAGTCGTCGATCGCCTGAGGCTCGAAGGGCAAGAGCTTGTACGGTTTTAAGTAAGGCGCCGTGACGTCGGGTCGGCTCGGGACGCGGCGGCTGGCGCGGATCGTTTCCATGCCGGTGCGGGACAGCAAGAAATCGTAAAAGAGCGCCGAAGTGTAAACGCTATTGCCCGTGTTGGTCACGGCGGCGCCAACTCTGGAGATTGGAATCACGCCGTCGAGCGCCGACCATTCCAACGGCGCGCCGGTCGCTTTGGCGCGCTCGACCGTGTGCACTTGCAGCTCGGCTGCGAGGGGGAACTCGCCCGCCGCCATCAGCTGGCCGATTAGAGAATGCCCTTTGCGCCACTGGATCTGCTGGGCCGCGAGTTTTTTCATGTAGTCCGCCGCCGCCTCTTTACCGTCGCGCTTCTCCAGGTAGGCGAGCGAGATCACGTACCAGCTGTAGGGCTCGTTATCCATCGCGATGTTACCTTTCCACTTGGGGTTGAGCAGATCTTTATAAGTCCGCGGCACCTGATCCTTCGCTACCAATTTCGTGTTATAGGCCGCCACCCACGCTGAGGTGTAAAGCCCGGTCCAATAGCCGCGCGGATCTTTAGACTCCGCGGGATAGATCGCGTTCTCCGTGCCTTGATGACGCGCCAACAGTTTGCGCTTGATCATCAGCGAAAGCTCGAGTTCCGGCAGGCTGACGATATCGGCTTTGAACGCATTGGCGCGCGACTCGGCGAGGATCCGTTCGAGCAGCTTTTCGCTCGACGAGCGAAAATGATTGATCTGGATCGACGGATGCTGCTCGTGAAATTTTTTCGTCAATGCCAGCGCATCCTCGGCCGTCGTGCTCGAGTACCAGACCAAACCGCTCTCCCTCTTTGCCCCCTCGATCAAGCGCGCTTGGCGTTCCGCCGCGGGCAAATTCGCCAGCGCCGCCAAAATCGATTCACGGTTCTGCGCCTGTGCCGGCACGGCGATGCCGATTGCAAGTAGTATCGCAGCCGCAAAACTCGCAGGACTGAATCTCATCGGCAAACTCCAATCTTCTTTTCCGATTCCTTCGCCAGCAAAAGCGGGAAGAAACCGTCTGAGGGTTACGAAATTTCAAAACCATTAACGGCTTTCGCCGATTGAGTCAATGCAGCAGCCAATGAACGGCACAATCTTGATTTCCGTTGCCTCGTCTCATATCGTGGCCGAACATTTCTTGGAGGTCACGTCTCGATGATCATTGAGTACAAAGGCAAAAAACCGAACATCGCACCAACAGCATTCATCGCGCCCACGGCCGTGATTATCGGCGACGTTACCGTCGGCGACGAAGCGAGCATCTGGTGGGGCGCGGTGCTGCGATCCGATCAGAACGCCAACCCCATCGTCATCGGCGCGCGCACCAGCGTGCAGGATAATTGCGTGATCCACTCCGGTGAAGCGCCGACGATCATCGGGGAAGATTGCACCATCGGCCACGGCGCGATCATGGAAGGCCCGCTGATCAAGCGCGGCGCCATCATCGGCATGAACGTCGTGCTTTTGGAAAACGTCGAGATCGGCGAAGAAGCGCTGATCGGCGCCGGCAGCGTGGTCACGCCCCATACCGTCATCCCGCCTCGGGTGCTCGCCGCCGGCGCGCCCGCCAAAGTCAAAAAAGAGATTACCGGCGAAGCGCTGCATTGGATCAAGATGGGGTCGTCCACCTACGTGAACCTATGCAAGAGCTACATGGGCGGCGATTACAAGATCATCGGCTGAAGCGTAATTGACATGATCGTGCGCCCAACGTCCAGGCGCACGATGTTCGAGACTGGAGGTCGACAACATGCGGATCATCCTCATCGGCCAGGCGGCTTTCGCCGAAAAAACTCTCGATAAACTTCTCGACAAAGGTGAGAAAGTCGTCGCGGTCTACTGCCCCATGGATCCGCCCAACGGCAAATTCGACCCGCTAAAACAGAAAGCGATCCAGCTCGGTATCCCGGTGCGCCAGCATAAATCGTTCAAAGCGCCGGAAGTGTGCGACGAATTCGTCGCCTTAAACGCCGATCTGGCGATCCTGGCGTTCGTCACCCAGATCGTGCCGCAACAAGTCTTCAGCGTGCCCAAACTCGGCAGCATCTGCTTTCATCCCTCGCTCTTGCCGAAGTATCGCGGCGCGAGCGCCATCAACTGGGCCTTGATTCGAGGCGAGTCGGTCACCGGACTTTCGCTTTTCTGGGTCGACAAAGGCATCGATACCGGGCCGATCCTTTTGCAGAAAGAAGTCAAGGTCGAACCCGACGACACCACCGGCTCGTTGTATTTCAACAAAATTTTTCCCCTCGGCGTGGAAGCGATGGGCGAAGCCATCGACCTGATCAACGCCGGAAACCCGCCGCGCATCGTCCAGGACGCATCGAAAGCCAGTTACGATCCGCCATGCGATGATACCCATGCCAAAATCGATTGGTCCAAACCGGCCCAAGAAGTTTATAACTTAATCCGCGGTTGCGACCCCCAACCGGGAGCGCACACAACTTACAACGGCAAGTTGGTGCGCATCTTCGACGCCCGTCTGCAATCTGGAAATAATTCAGCGCCAGCCGGACAAGTGACCGGCATCGGTGCAGAAGAAATCACTGTCGCACTGAATGGCGGCACGCTGACGGTGAAGAGACTGCGCGGCGAAGGCGCCAAGGTCAACGGTGCGGAATTCGCGAAGCAAGTTGAATTGAAAATCGGCGATCGGTTGGGCTGACGTTTATCATGAGATTGTCAGTACTCGATCAATCGACCGCGTCCAAGGGTCGAACCCAGGACACTGCGATACGTGAGACGCTTGAGCTCGCGCGCCATTGCGACGCGCTCGGTTATCATCGCTACTGGTTGTCGGAACACCATAACTCCGGCAGTATCGTCGGCACGGCGCCGGAGATACTGATGGCTGCGATCGCCGCCACCACGCCGCGCATCCGTATCGGCAGCGCCGGCGTCATGCTGCCGCACTATTCAGCACTGAAAGTTGCTGAGCAGTTCCGCGTCCTGGAGGCCATCGCACCAGGGAGAATCGATCTGGGAATTGGCCGCGCGCCCGGATCGGATCAGATGACATCCTACGCGCTCAATCCCAATCCGCAAAACGTTCACGACCAATTTCCCCGCCAAGTCCAGGAGCTGCAACACTGGGTGTCGGGAACTCCCCTGCCCGAAGGCCATCCCTTCAGCAAAGTCGTTGCCCAGCCAACGGGACCGACAAGCCCAGAGATGTGGATTCTCGGTAGTTCAGATTACGGCGCTCAACTCGCCGCCTATTTTAGCTTGCCCTACGCCTTCGCATATTTTTTCAGCGAAGGTACCGGCGTCGAGCAAGCGCTCGCTCTTTACCGGGAGAACTATCGCCCGAGTGAAAATAATCCCAAGCCGATGGCGACAATCTGCGTCTGGGCGCTGGCGGCCGATACAGAAGAAGAAGCGCTGTTCCAATTCAAGGCGCGCGAACGGGCAATGATCGATCGCAAATTAGGCATCCGCCTGCCACTAACCTCTCCCGAGGAAGCCGCAGCTCGCACCTATTCTTCCGCAGAGATGGCGATCGCCGAAAAGTTGCACCGCAAGGCAATCGTTGGATCGTCAGAGCAGGTCGCCGCGCGATTGAAAGAACTCGCGAAAAGTTTAGACCTCGACGAGCTGGTCGTGGTCACATGGACGTACGATCCGGCGCCGCGCCATCGTTCCTACGAACTGCTGGCGCAAGCCTTTGATATGAAACAAAGAGAGCCTAGTTCGGTGTAACCGACGCTAGCGTTGCGGCTCTTCTTCCACGGATCATGCAATCATCAGGTTCTCATCACGTTCGTTCGTGAATTCGAACTCGGCCTGGTTCGACGATCCAAAGCTCGCGATGGGATTTATTTTGCGCCCATTGCGGTTAATTATCCGGTGCTGAATCTTCTTGGCGAATGCGGATTCTCCTATAACACTCCTGCGCCGCGTGCCCATTTGTACTTCGCGCCGAGCACGGCGACTGGCAATTCCGTCGTATACGGATAGGCGACGATGCCGCGTTCGTAGAGATATTCGCTCGCTTCTTCCACCTGTACGTCGCCGACCAGCGATGCCACCACCGGCTTGTCGATGCCTTTGGCGCGCGCTTCCTCGACGACTTCGGCGCAGAGTTTGGCGAATACCATCGGCGGCGTGATGATGGTGTGCCAGTAGCCAAGAATGAGCGAATGAATGCGCGGCTCGGCGAGCGCGTAGCGAATCGTGTTGGCGTAGGTTGTCGGCGGTTCGCCGCCGGTGATGTCGACCGGATTGCCGGCGGCGCCGAAGGGGGGATGAATTTGCGGAAGCCGGCGTCAAGATCCGGCGGCATTTTCATCAACGACAGGCCGTTGTCGACGCAGGCGTCTGAAAGCAAAACTCCCGAGCCGCCGGCGCCGGTAATGATGATGATATTTTCACCCTGGGGCGTCGGCAGCACTTGCAGGCCGCGGGCGAATTGTAGCAGGTCATTTAAACTCTTGGCGCGGATCACGCCGCATTGGCGCAGCACATCGTCGTAAATCTTGTCGTTGCCCGCCAGCGCGCCGGTGTGCGACGCGGCGGCGCGCGCGCCCAGCGCCGTTCGTCCGGCCTTGAGCATCACCACCGGCTTTTTCTTCGACACCCGGCTCGCCACTTCGGCGAACGACCGGCCATCTTTCAAATCTTCGCAATGCATGGCGATCACCTGGGTGTTGTCGTCCTGCTCGAAGTAGGTCAACAGATCGTCTTCGTCGAGATCGGACTTGTTGCCCAGGCCGACAATCGCCGACACGCCCATGCGCGTAGAGCGCGAGAAGCCGACAATCGACATGCCGACGCCGCCCGACTGCGAGCTCAGCGCCACTTTGCCTTTGACATCGTAGGGAGTGCAGAAAGTCGCGCAAAGACTTTGCGGCGTATAATAGAATCCGTAAATATTGGGCCCCATGATGCGCACGTTGTGGCGCTGCGCGACACCGAGCAATTCATCCTGCAAAGCCTGTTCGCCGACCTCGGCAAAGCCGGACGGAATCATCACCGCGCCGGGAATTTTTTTGCGTCCCACCTCCTCCATCGCGCCGGCACAAAATTTTGCCGGGATCGCGAACACCGCGACGTCAATTTCTTCCGGCACGTTGAGCACGCTCGGATAAGCCTTGCGTCCGAGGATTTCCTCGGCCTTGGGATGGATCGGATAAATTTTACCGGCATAGCCGCCGTTGATGAGATTTTTCATCACCGAGTTGCCGATCTTGCCGTCTTCGGCCGACGCGCCGATCACCGCCACGCAACGCGGATTCATGATCCGTTGCATGGCGCCGAGAATTTCGCTCTGAGTGAAACGTTGGCGTTGCGGCAACGGCTCGCCGACGACGATGCGAACGTCGACGGCATGAGCACCCTTGTCCGTGGCGAAGATCGGATTCAAATCGACTTCGAGAATCTCGGGAAAGTCGTTGACCAGCTTGGAAACTTTTTGGATGATGTCGGCCAATGCCGCGCGGTCGACGCCCTTGGCGCCGCGCACGCCGCGCAGGAGTTCCGCCGCGCTCACGCCATCGAGCATCGCCAGCGCGTCTTTCCTGCTCGCCGGTGCCAAGCGAAAGGTGATGTCCTTCATCACTTCGACCAACACGCCGCCTAAACCGAAGGCGACCAGCTTGCCGAAGCTCGGATCGCTGATCGCACCGACCATCACTTCTCGGCCGCCGGTGAGCATCTGCTGCACTTGTACGCCGTGGATCGCGGGGTTTTTCTTATAGGCCTTGGCGCTTTTGACGAGTCGTTCGAAAGCCTGTCTCACCTCGCTTGCGGTCTTCAGTCCGACGATGACGCCGCCGGCTTCGGTCTTATGCAGGATATCGTCGGAAACAATTTTGAGGACGACGGGAAAGCGCAAACGCGCGGCCGTTTTCGCAGCGTCAGCCGCGCTCTTGGCCAACGCCTGCTTCGGCGTGGGAATACCGTAGGCATCGCACAACTGCTGGGCTTCCGGCGCGTTCAGCGCGCGCCTGCCTGACTTCCGGACTGAGTCGATGAGGGTACGCACAACCTTCTTGTCCATCATTCCCTCCGCTGCTTCGGACTACTTAGGTGGAAACCAAGAGGGCGGGTTGCAAACCCGCCCTTTCGTTATAACTCCGATTTTTCTTTACGTTCTTTGTGGCTAATTTTCCGAATCCGAATCTTCTACTTTGTGATCTTTGTACCCATTCTTCAAACCGCGCCTTCTTTACGCGCCGCGGCGATTTCCGCATCGCTCCAGCCGACGATGGATTTTAAAATTTCATCGGTGTGCTCACCCAATAGCGGTGACGGTTTTATCTCAGTCGGCGAATCGGAGAGCTTAATCGGATTGCCCACGGTTAAGAATTTCCCGCGCTTGGGATGATCGACTTCGACGACGGTGCCGGTGTCGCGCAGCGACTGCTCGGCGGCGATCTCGGCCATGTCGAGGATCGGCCCGCAAGGCACGTCGAACTCATTGAGTCGGCGCATCACTTCGAGCTTATCAAGGGTCATCGCCCACTGCTCGATGATCGCGAAACACTTGTCCAGTTTGGGCAAACGCTTTTCCGGCGTCGCCCACTCGGCATCGGTGATCAATTCGGGTCGGCCGCAGAGCTTCATCAACGGCTCCCAACCAGGCGGCTGAATGATCACGTAGATGTAATCGTTGGGCCCGCCGCCTTTAGTGCGCACCGCCCAGCCCGGCTGGCCGCCACCGGAAGCGTTACCGGCGCGCGGCACCGCGTCGCCAAAGACGCCGTTGGGATATTGCGGATATTCCATCAGCGGGCCGGCTGCCAAACGTTGTTGATCGCGCATTTTCACTCGACATAGATTGAGCACGGTGTCCTGCATGGCGCAGGTAACGCGCTGGCCTTGGCCGCTCTTCTCACGCTGAAAAAGCGCGGCGAGAATACCGGCGACTAGGTGAATGCCCGTGCCCGAATCACCGATCTGTGCGCCGGTGACCAGCGGCGGGCCGTCGTCGAATCCCGTTGTGCTCGCTGAGCCGCCGGTGCACTGCGCGATATTTTCGTAAACTTTGCAGTCTTCATAGGGACCGGGGCCGAAGCCTTTGACCGATGCGTAAATCAGCCGCGGGTTGAGATCGTGAATCACCTCCCAAGTAAATCCTTGCCGGTCGAGAGCGCCGGGCGCGAAGTTCTCCACCATCACGTCGCAGGCATTGATCAACTTGCGAAACACTTCTTTGCCCTTTTCATGCTTGGTGTTGATCGTGACGCTGCGCTTATTGCTGTTGAGCATGGTGAAATAGAGGCTGTCGACATTCGGTTTGTCGCGCAGCTGACCGCGGGTAATGTCGCCACGTCCAGGCAGTTCGACCTTGATCACGTCGGCGCCGAACCACGCCAAAATCTGCGTGCAGGTCGGCCCCGACTGCACGTGGGTCATGTCTAAAATACGAATTCCATCGAGCGCTTTGCCCATCGAATAGTTTTCTCCTTACATGAATCTAGGAAGAAGAAATCTCACCACGGAGGCGCACAGTACACCGAGAAGAAAAGATATATAAAAACACACTTGATCTCAGCGCGTGGTGAATCCTTCTGCTTTTGCGCTTTTGCGTTCTTTGGGTTAAATCTCTTCACCGCTTTACTTATACATCGTCTGCGCTCTAGTGCCCGGCGCATACTCATTGATGTCGACCCAGATGTTGACGATGGCGCACTGTCCGCCGGCGACGCGCTCACGGGCTTTTTCCAGCGCCGGACGGATCTGGCTCGGCTCGCGCACGGCGATACCCCAGCCGCTGAAACACTCAGCGAATTTTTCGAAATCGACGTCGCCCAGTTTATTGCCGACGCAGCCGCGCTCCGGACCGTACTTGCCGATCTGGCCGCAGCGGATCTGATTCATCGCCGAGTTATTGCCGATCACCGCCATGTACGGCAGCTTGAAGCGCTGCGCGGTTTCCATATCCCAGGCGGTCATGCCGAAGGAACCGTCGCCGTAGTAGCACAAAACTTCTTTTTGCGGATGGACGAACTTGGTCGCCATCGAGAACGAAGTGCCGACGCCCAAGGTGCCGAGCGGGCCGGGGTCCATCCAATTGCCCGCCTTGCGCGGCTCGACGGCCGTCGCGGTAATCGTCACCACATCGCCGCCGTCGCCGATGTAAACCGTGTTGTCGGTCAAAAATTCGTTGATCTCGTAGGCGACGCGATAAGGATTGATCGGCGTCGATTCCGATTTGAATGACGGTAATAATTTTTCGTACGCCTTGGCTTCCGCGGCGCGCAGATCTTTCATCCACTCGGCGCGCTGCGCGTTGCCTTTCGACGCGCGGCCGGTGGCAGCCTGCTCGACGGCTTTGAGAATCGCGCCGCAGTCGCCGACCAGGCCAAGCGAGATATCGCGGTTCTTGCCGACGTTGCGATAGTCGAGGTCGATCTGCACCACGGTGGCATCGGAACGGAGCCGCCGGCCATAGCCCAAGCGGAAATCGAATGGACAACCGACGATGACAATCACATCGGCCTTGTCGAAAGCCAAGCTGCGCGTGCGGTTAAAGCCATGGGGATCGCCGGGCGCGAAGATGCCGCGGGACGAACCGTTCATATAGCCGGGAATATTAAGCGCGCGGCAAAGCGATACGGCGTCATCGTGGCCGCGCGAAGTCCACACCTGCGTGCCGAACAGCGCGCAGGGCCGCTCCGAATTGACTAAAAGATCGGCGAGCTTTTCGATGTCCCGCGGATCACCGATGGATTTTGTCGAGGCGCGGTACGCCCCAGGCTTGGGAATGCGCGCGCGTTCCAGCGGCACCTTGGCGTCGAGCACGTCGCGCGGGATTTCCAGATAGCTCGGACCTGGCGCGCCATTGACCGCTTCGCGAAATGCCATGGACACCATGTCGGCGACTCGCTCGGTGTGCGGCACGCTGGCGGCGAATTTGGTGATCGGCGCCATGATGTCGACGTGGGGTAAATCTTGCAGCGAACCCATCTTATGCTGCGACAGCGCGCCCTGCCCGCCGATCATCACCAGCGGACTCTCGGCGCGAAACGCATTGGCGATGCCAGTCATCGCATTGGTCGTGCCCGGCCCCGCGGTGGTCACCACGCAGCCGATCTTACCGCTCTGGCGCGAGTAACCGTCCGCCGCGTGGGCCGCGACTTGCTCATGGCGCACGTCGATGATCTTGATGCCCTCGTCGATGCAGCCGTCGTAGATGTCGATAATGTGTCCGCCGCACAGCGTCCAGATCACCTCGACGCCTTCGTTCTTGAGCGCCTTGGCGACCAGATGTCCGCCAGAGATGACTGGGCCGGTGGCTTCTTTTTTTTCGGAATTTGTCAGTGTGGCCATGGTTTCCTCTTTCTCGAATTTGTTCGCTGAATTGAGTCGGCACCACTGCGCCGGCGTATTAGAACATTGCTCCTTGCATCATGACCCGGCCACGCCACGCGGAGGCGACGCTCTGTGATCGATTAGACACCTGACAAGGCTTCTGAAGCGCGTATGAAATTGCGACGCATGCTTCGAGAGCATCAAGTTTCGGGCGGACCGAAATTTGTGAAATCATGCGGCTCTGCCGGCGGGATGAAGCTTCTTTTTACTAACTCCGACGCCTCGCTGCATCCCGGCTACACTTTCTTCGACCTGCTCGATGTGGCGCAGCATTTCGCCGCGCGCCCTGTTTTTGTCGTGCCTTTCGATCGCGGCGATAATCCTCCGATGCGCGTCGACGGACCTATTCCTGCGCAACTCGGTTTGCAGCGAATCCTCACGGCTTCGACTTAATAGCTCCATCAAACCGGAGACCAGCTTTTGCAGCGCCTGATTCCGCGTGGCCCGTCCAATCGTGAAATGAAACTCCGCGTCCGCCTCGACTCCCGTCATGCCGCTGCTCACAGCGTCGATCTGCTTAGCAACGATCCTTTTCAACTGCGCTACGTCGTTCCTAGTGGCTCGTTGCGCCGCCAAAGCGGCGATATGCGGCTCGATCAGCTTGCGCATCTCAAACACGTCGGCGAGCGCTTTTTTCTCGTCGATCAGCAAGCGCGCCAGCGGCCCAACCAACGATTCCACCGGCAGGTCCACGACGAAATTGCCCATGCCCGTCCGGCTGACGATCAATCCCTGGCTCTCGAGCGCGCGAAGCGCCTCCCGCACCGACGTCCGGCTGACTTTAAAAGTTTCGGCCAATTCGCGCTCAGACGGAAGTTGATCGCGGGCTTTAAACCTGCCGTCTTTGATCAGCTCTCGGATCTGGCTGAATACCTCTTCGTGAATCCTGGTTTTTTTTATCGCCCGTAGCATGTTGGGTCCAGCTGTCTGGTGGTCTGACCAGTTTTTAGCGAACTCGTTTCCTGCTTGTCAAGCGCTTTCGCGATGAAGGCTCTTGACAGGGTGGCAGCGACTCTAGTAAAGCGCTGCTCCAAGAGCTGTAGCGAAATGAATTTCGCCTCGACGTTCGGCGTCAAAAGCAGTGCTCCACAATGTCGGCTGCTCGCAGAAGCGTGATCATAGTGCATGATGGCAAAATTTTTAATCAGATCAATAAGGATAGACTTATGACTAGAATCATCTGCTCTCGCCAATTCATCGCGGCGTTTGTGATCTGGCCACTTACTGTGGGAGTTGCTGGCGCCGCTACCGCCTGGGAGCCAACCCGACCCATAGAGTTCGTCATCCCGGCGGGCACCGGCGGCGGCGCCGATCAGATGGCGCGACTGATTGGAGGTATCGCCGAAAAGCACAAGCTCTCGCCGCGCCCACTGATCGCGGTTAACAAATCCGGCGGCGCCGGCGCCGAAGGGTTTCTCTACGCCAAGGAGAAAAAAGGCGATCCCCATGTCATGATCATTACGCTCTCAAACCTTTTCACGACACCGCTTCATACCGGCGTGCCATTCAATTGGCGCGATCTAACGCCGCTGGCCCGCATGGCGCTGGACCAATTCATTCTGTGGGTCAATGCCGAATCGCCCTATAAGACTGCAAAAGAATACCTCGCCGCCGTAAAAGAACGGAGCGGCGGCGGTAACCGCATGAAAATGGGCGGCACCGGCTCAGCGCAAGAAGATCAAATCATCACGATTCAGTTGGAGCAGGCGCTTGGAGTCAAGTTCACTTTCTTGCCGTTCAAAGGCGGCGGTGAGGTGTGCGTCAATCTGGTCGGCAAGCACATCGATTCGACGGTGAATAATCCCGCCGAATGCATTAGCCATTGGAAAACCGGACGCGTGAGACCTCTGGGGGTTTTCGACACCGCGCGCATCGGTGAAGGCGATTGGAAAGCGATCCCGACGATCAAAGAAGCTCTCAACGCGGACATTCACTACGTAATGCTGCGCGGGATTTTCGGCGCGCCGGATATTCCCAAGGAAGCGGTGCAGTGGCATACCGACTTTTTAAAGAAAGTCTACGACACTGCGGAGTTTAAAAAATATCTCACTGACGGCGCGCTTAAGCCGGCCTTTGCCGTGGGCGCGGAGTACGTCAAGTGGGTCGATGAGAACGAAAAGCTCCACCGCGAGCTGATGGGCAAAGAAGGATTGCTCAAAAAATAGCATGCGCGTGGCCGACATCGTTACCGCTTCGATTCTCATTCTCCTCGGCGGCTTAGTCTTAGCCGACGCCCTGCGACTCGGCGCCGGTTGGGGCAGCGACGGTCCCAACAGCGGCTTCTTCCCATTTTGGCTTGCGCTCATCATGGTGTTGTCTTGCGCCGTCATCATCGTCCAAGCGGCGCGCAAGCCGACGGGTCGGTCCTTTGTCACCCGAGAAAAAGTCGGTCCAGTATTCAAAGTGCTCTGGCCCGCCACCGCATCGGTCATGCTGATCCACTGGGTCGGCCTCTACGTTTCTTCGGCGCTCTATATCGGTTTCTATATGCGCTGGGTCGGGCGCCATACTTGGTCGGCGGTTGTGCTGCTCGCTTTCGGAATCCCAGTGACCATTTTTTTCGTATTCGAAAAATGGTTTTACGTTCCCATGCCGAAGGGACCGCTGGAGGCGTGGTTAGGCTATTGATTCATGGGCTTCGAGAATATACTCCTCGGCTTTCAGATCGCCCTCACGCCGTTCAATCTTTCCGTGGCTGTGCTCGGTATTTTCCTCGGCACGATCATCGGCGTCCTGCCCGGCCTGGGCGGCGCCAATGGCGTCGCAATCCTTTTGCCGGTGACTTTCACGATGCCACCGACCTCGGCGATCATTTTGCTCACTTCGATCTATTGGGGCGCGCTGTTTGGCGGCGCCATAACTTCGATTCTGTTTAATATTCCCGGCGAGCCTTGGTCCGTCGCGACGACTTTCGATGGCTATCCAATGGCGCGCCAAGGCGAAGGCGGTCAGGCGCTCACGGCGGCGTTTACCTCATCGTTTATCGGCGCGTTTTTTTCGATCGTGCTGATCACCTTCTTCGCGCCCGTGCTCGCTGAGATCGCGCTGAAGTTCGGCCCTGCGGAATTCTTCGCCATTCAACTACTTACCTTTTCCAGTTTCGTCGGCCTTGGCGGTGGCAACCCGTTCAAGACTCTCGTGGCGATTCTCCTCGGCTTCATTCTCGCCACCGTCGGGCTCGATATCGTCACAGGCCAGCTGCGCCTCACCTTTGGCTTCACCGGCCTCATGAAGGGTTTCGATTTTATCATCGCGGTCATCGGCCTGTTCGGCATCGGCGAAATTTTGCTCAGCGTCGAAGAGGGACTGAGCTTTAAAGGCTCCAAGACCGGCATGAAATTTCGCGTCGTCTTAGACACCTGGAAGATTTTGCCGCGCTACTGGCGCACCTTTGTGCGCAGTTCCTTTATCGGTTTCTGGATGGGCTTCAAGCCCGGCGGCGCCACGCCGGCGTCGTTCATGAGTTATGCGTTCGCCAAAAGGTTTTCAAAAAATGCCGATCGCTTCGGTAAAGGCGAGATCGAAGGAGTCATCGCACCGGAAACCGCCGCTCACTCGGCGGGAGTCGCGGCGATCCTGCCGATGATCACGTTGGGAATCCCCGGCTCGCCCACCGCAGCGGTCATGCTCGGGGGCCTGATTATTTGGGGTCTGCAACCTGGCCCGCTGCTGTTCAAGGAAAAACCTGAATTCGTCTGGGGACTCATTGCCAGTATGTACACCGGTAACGTGATCGGCGTGGTTATGGTACTGGCATTAGTGCCGCTCTTCGCGGCAATTTTGCGTATCCCTTTCGCGATCTTGACGCCGCTCATCATCGTCGTCTGCGCCATCGGCTCCTTCGCCGTGCACAACAGCATGCTCGATATCTGGTACATGCTATTATTCGGTGTCATCGGCTATATGTTCAAAAAGCTCGATTATCCGATCGCTCCGCTCGTGCTGGCGCTGGTTCTCGGCGACCTAGCTGAAACGGCGCTGCGCCAAAGCTTGATCCTCTCGCAGGGATCGCTTGCGATTTTTTTCACCCGGCCCATCGCCGGCGCCATCACTACCTTGGCGATTTTCTTTTTCATCCTGCCGGCAGTCACGCCTTGGTGGAGAAAATTTAGGGGATCGTCGCCGCCTGCTACTCACACCAGTCAAAGTTAAATATCAACGAACGTTTTTTAATTTGACTGGCATTGCGAGGTGTCTTTGAATTAATATCGCTACACCAGCCATCCTGCTCGGCAAGTCGGAAAGGAGTACGAACATGAAATCACGTTGGTCCCGTCGCGAGTTTCTGAAAACCACTACGGCTGCCGTCGTCTTGAGCGCCGCGGATAAAGCATTGGGCGCATCTGCCGGCTCGCTGGCGAAACGCCGCTTGGGAAAAACGGGAGAGATGGTTTCTTGCATCGGCTTTGGCTCCGGCTCGCGCTTTTGCTCCATCGAAGATGAAAACGCCGCCCAGGCGCTGCTCGATCGCGCTTTCAATTCCGGTATCAATTATTTCGACACCGCGGGCTCGTACACGCGGCGCGGCATCGAACGGCTGAGTGAGAAACGGCTCGGTGAGTTTTCCAAAACGCGCCGCAAAGAAATCTTTCTTGCCACCAAGATCGATCCCAGAGACCGCGACGGCGCGCTGCGCTCAGTCGAGACCAGTCTCAAGTTCCTGCAAACCGATTACGTCGATCTAATTCAAATTCACAGCCTGAGCAGTCTCGAAGACCTCGAGCGCATTGGCAGTCCCGACGGCGTACTCGCCGCCGTAACACAATTAAAGCAGCAGAAAGTCGCGCGCTTCATCGGCATCACCGGCCATAACGACGGCGCCGCCATGACCGAGGCGTTGCGCCGCTTTGAATTCGACGCCGTGTTGATGGCGCTCAACGCCGCGCAATCGGCCAATCCGATCGCTCAGCGCAAGATGGCGCCGATCCCGGCGTTCGAGAATTCCGCTCTGCCCGTGGCACTGCAAAAGAATATGGGAATCCTATCAATGAAGGTCATGGGTCAGGGAATGCTCGTCGGAACAGGCGTCGGCCGCGCCTCTCATGCTGAGCTTCTGCAATTCAACCTCAGCCAACCCGTCGCCAGCGTCATTATCGGCTGCGAACAAATGGCGCCGCTGGAACAAAATGTTCAAGCCGCGTTGAACTTCACGCCGATCAGCGAAAGCGGCAAGCAGAAACTGCAAGAAAAAATCGCGCCGTCGCAGAGGGCGTGGCAGGAATTTTTGCGTGGCCATGAGGACACGGCAGTTTAAAATATTATTCTCACGGTTCGGCTCCGAGCGCTTCCTGGAAATGAATCCATGACGCAGCGATTACTGAAGTGGATGCGGGCAGCCCTGCCAAGCACCCTGCTCGTTGCAGCCACGCTGGCGCTGCTAGCGGCGCCAGCGCAATCGGCCTGCCGCGATCTTGACGTGGCGCGGCGCGGCTTCACCTCGCTCGCCTACGCCGCCAACGTCGATGCGACGATTCAGTACTTCGGCCACAATTATTTTCTGATCACCACCGGTAAGGGCACGCGCATCGCCACCGATCCGTTGGGCCCGGGATGGTATCCCACTCCGAACGTGACGGCGGACGCGGTCACCGTCGGCAAGGAGACTTTCAATCACAACGCGGTTCATATCGTGGGAGGCAATCCGTTAGTGCTGCGCGGCCTCAAGAATTATGGCGCGGGGTGGAACACGGTCGCCACCACCGTCAAGGATGTCTTGATTTACAACGTGCCGATCCATCAAAACGCCGCCTACATCGAGCGCATTCACGGCTCGGCTTTCGTCTTCGATCTGGGCACCCTGTGCATCGCCCATCTCGGCGATTTGAGCCAGAAACTAACCGAGCAGCAGATCAAAGCCTTCGGCAAAATCGACATCGCGCTCACCCCGATCGGCGGCGGCGCCACCATGGGGCCGGACCTGGCGCGGGAAGTTTTGGCCCAGCTCAAACCCAAGATCGCGATTCCGATGCACTATCGCGACCGCATGTTTTTAGTGCAGCAATTGATGCAGCGGCATGAAAGCGCAGGTCTTGAAAACCGACACCCTCGTCGTAAGCAAGGAAGCCCTGCCGCTACTGACCGAGATCCGAGTGCTCCAACCCCGCGGCGCCACGAGCTACGACTAACGAACCAGTAACACTCTGCTTCAGAGCACGAGCGGCGAAAGCGGTTAACGGCCGCCTTGGCTCACTGCAAGTGAAAGAATTGAACCGCATTGTCGGCCAGCATTTTCTGCTTTTCATCCTGCGGCACGCCGGAGAAAAGGTCGTCGATCACGCGACGAGAGTTCGGCCAGTCGCCGGCGGAGTGAGGAAAATCGTTGCCCCACATGATTTTGTCGACCCCGATATCATAACGCAGGCGCATGCCGATGCGGTCGTAGATGAACCCCCAGCAAAAATGTTCGGGAAAATAATCGCTCGGTTGTTTCTTCAAGGGCTTTAAATCGAAGTAGCGCTCCATCCAATGCTTGCTGCGTTTGTAGACGTCATCGAGTTGGTCGCAAAAATAGGGCAACCAGCCGACCTGGGTTTCCGCCCAGTAGATTTTTAGTTTTGGCAAGCGGTCGAAGACGCCGGACAACAGCAACTGGACTGCGTTGAGTCCGCTGTTACCGCCGAAACGAGTCAGCACCCGGATCGGATCGCCACCGAAAGCGACTTCGCCGGGATCTTTGTCGTATTTGAACAATGGCCCGTCGGGGAGTTGCATCGAGACATGCACCGACAAAGGCATGTTCAAATCCAACGCCGCGGCGTAGAAACGATCGTCTTCCGCCGTAGGATAGGACTTGCCGCTCGGAAAAGTGTTGAGCATCATGCCCTTCAAGCCGGCCTTGGCGCAGTACTCGAGTTCCTTCACTGCCGCGTCGACCGAATGAGTCGGCAGCGCGCCCAATGCGATCAACCGGTCGCGATTCGCTGCGCAGTATTCTTCGGCCAAGAATGTGTTGTATGCGTGAATGGTTGCAAGATATGCATCGTCATTTTTGATGCCGCGCCAAAAACTCAAGTTCCCGGCTGAAGTGTAAAGAATCTCGCCATCGACGCCGTCTTGATCTTGTTCTTGCAAGCGCTGTTGTGGTGCACCGGTTCCCTCCGAGCCTTCGTAGTTCACGCCCGAGAGCTCATGACGCTCATAAGGCTTCCCAGCGATCGCGAGCCCGACCACGTAAAGCGGCCGTCCTTCGATAATAATCCCATCGCCGCCATTGGCGAGCTTCACCAAGCGCGGCGCCCGGTCGCGATACTTCGCCGGCACGCGCTCGGTCCAACGCTCCGGTGAAATCTCTAAATGCGAATCAGCGGAAAACAGTCGATACTTATTTGCCATGAGCTCTTCCAATCGATCCGAAACAACCTTGCACCTTTGAACCTTGAACTTTGAACAAATCTCACCTCGGCGTCTGCAACCACTTCTCCGGTTCCAGACCCGGTCGGTCTCTATACTTCTCGGCTATGGCCCGCACTTTCGGATGATCAGCGGAGGTAATTCTCCCGTCTTTGTAAACATAGTTCTCGCCGATCTTGAGATCGCCGCCGCGCAGTTCGGCGGAGATATGCATCAAGTAAGGAAACGTCTTGCTGCGCCGGCTGTTGCCCATATGAAAGTGAAAGCTGCTCCAGTGATGGTGCTCGATGAAATGGCGATAGGGCGCGTTGGGGCATTGGTGCGGCTCCAAGATCGCCGAGGGATGCACGCCGCCGTGAAAGCCGCGCACTTCGTAGGCGGCGTCGCCCAAATACTTTGCGATAAATTGGTAAAAGCGCGTCAACGTCTCGGCTTCGGCGCCGCCTTCGAATTTTTTGATCTGGCCTTTTTCGATGAACACTTTCACCGGCTGTTTGAACGGACACGGCACGCCGATGTGGCGCGCCCAGATGACACCGATCTCGTTGATGATGCCGACGCCCTCGGCGTCGCGCGCCTTGATCGACGACCACACGCCTTCGGGGAAAGGCCGGTAGACGCCAATGTCGCGATAATGGCCATAGTCATCCGTGTCGTCGGGCTTTACCACGTAGCCTTCGATGTGCGAACCGTTGGGATGCGTCATCGTCCACTTGGCGCCGGGAACCGCTAGCGCGCATGCTTGCAAGCGGATCTCAGACACCAACTCGTAGGGCGTGAGACCCCAGTTGCTCGTCAATAGCGATCCCGTCGTCGCCATGTTGCGAGCGTACGGAATATTATGTTCTTCGAGTATGTCGGCGGTTTCGCGCAGCTCTTCTTCAAAAGTCAGATCGACTGCGTTGCTAATGATACAGTCGGCGCCTTTCATGGCGGCGGCGACAATCTTCGGCACGCGCCAAGCCTTGCCCGGATCGGCGCCGTCGCCCCACAACACCGTTGGACGAAATGGAATGTCGCACCAAAGCACCGTCGCATCGGCGCCGCGCTGGACGATGGCCGAATGCAGCCAAGCGATGACTTCCGATTCGACGATATTAATACCGCCGTACATGCCGTCGTTGCCGGCGACGAGAAGCACGTTCATCCCCGGCTTCACCTTGGCACAATTGTCGATCATATCGGCGACCGCAATCGCCGCCTGTTTGGGAATTAGCGGAACAGAGCTCACAGTTTTCTCCCCATGATCACGTCATTGTATTGAGCAACGTGACTCAGAGCTAGCCGCGAATCCTATCTCAGCACTCAGTACTCGTTACTCAGCACTTTCCTACGACGCCGCCTTCACCTGCGCTCGCTCCGCTTCCACCAGCGGCCGATACTTGGCGCACAAGGCTTTCCAGCCATCGGCTTTTTTCTTGGCGCGCTCGATCGTCGTATCGGAGAATTTAATGATCGGCGTGCGCGCTGGTCCTGGATTGACATAGCCGGCGAATTCGATCGGCAGCTTCGCGGTTGCTCCTTCGTTACCGCCCGGCCGCTCGCCGCCGGCGGCGGCCATGATTTCGCTGATCACTTGCAACGCGTCCTGATCTTTTCCTGCGCGGCAGAGATTTCTCAGATGCAGCACCGGCCACGGCCCCATCCATGAGTCGATCGACCAGCAGCCCGAAGATCCCATGCGGTAATAAGGTATCATCTGCGCCTGATTGGTCATCACGCTGATCTTGCCGCGGATGATTTCCATCAGTCGGATAAACTCGCGCGTGTCGCGATGGCTGTCTTTCATGCCGATGATGTTGGGGCATTTGACCAGCCGAGGGAATATCGAAACCGGAATTTTGACTTTGTGATTGACCGGATTGTGGTAAATCAAAAAGCCCAGCTTGGGAAACATCTCGGCGATCTGGGTGTAGAAGTCGGCCATGTATTCCGGCGACTGCGCGTCGTAATAAGGAACGCCGAGCAAAGTGCCGTCGCCGCCGATGTCTTGCACGAACTTGAGCCGCTCGACGACTTCGCGCGCGTTGGGGCTGGTCGCGCCGATGAACAGCGGCACGCGCTTTTTTACCGCATCGACGCTCGCCGCCGCCAAAGTTTTGTATTCGTCCCAATGCAGGTTGTAACACTCGCCGAAGCTGCCCGACACGGTGATCACGTCAATTCCGTCATGGATCATACGGTCGACGCCGGCTTTGAGGTTATCCACGTCAATAGTATTTTTAGAATTTAAATCGCCCGCATCCTTGGTTGAAAACGACGGCATCATCGCCATCACGCCTTGCACGTCTTTCGCCGTAACCATAACGAACCTCCTGAGTGGGGAATACTGTCTAAACACATAGCGGGAAACCCTTCCGCTTGTAAAGTCCAAGTTGCGCCTGCTTCGATGAATTTGATACAAACTCGTTAGTCAAATCGACGATGGAGGAATTCCATGTCTAAACCAGCCACAGACGAACCGCGAAATCGCGAACACCTGCACAAACAATTCGCCGAGCTGGGCCTGCGCGGTTACTGGCAGAGTGATCGCCGCATTCAGCGCATGGAGCCCAAGCTTTGGCGTTGGCGAGAGATTCTTCCGGTCCTAATGGAAACGACGGAAGTCATTCGCATCGGCCCGGACGCGTTTCGCCGCAACGTCGGCCTAGAAACCGGCAGTAAAACGCTGGCGATGGGATTTCAAATCGTGCTTCCCGGCGAAGCTGCGGCAGCGCACCGCCACACCAACACTGCGCTCCGCTTCGTCGTCAAAGGCGGCGGCGCGTACACGACATCGAACGGCGAGCCGATGGTGATGGAACCTGGCGATTTGCTCATCCAGCCCAACTGGGTGTGGCACGATCATGTGAATAATTCCAAAGAACCGATCATCTGGATCGACGCGCTCGACGCCGGCGTCGTCAGTTTTCTCGACGCCTCGATCTTCCGTGAAGAATGGGTCGAGGGAAAACAGCAGCCGCTAACGAAGGCCAATGGCACCGCGCGCCGCCTCTACGGCCCGGCGCGCCAACCGAAGGTCGACTACGAAGGCGCCGCCGGCGTGCCCTACCACTACAAATGGAATGAAGCGCTCGAAACGCTGAAAGAGCTTAGCGCGCAATCCATCACCGATCCCTACGATGGTCTCTATATCGAATACAAGAATCCCATCGACGGCGGCCATACGTTTCTGACGATGACTTGTTACCTCCAGATGCTTCAACCCGGACAAGAGACTCGCTTCCATCGTCACACCGGCACGGCCATGTATCACACCGTCCAAGGCCGCGGCGTCACCATGGTGGACAAAAATAATCAGGTGGAATTGCGCTGGGACGAACACGACAGCTTCACCGTCCCATCCTGGCGCTGGCACGCGCATAAAAATCTATCCCAAACCGAGCCGGCGATACTATTTTCGTTCACTGACAGGCCACTGTTGGAAATGACGGGATTGGATCGGGAGGAACTGGGTTAGTCGTAGCCCGGCTGGAGCATCAGCACAATCCGGAACGAAGCCCCTGGATTCCGTTTCACTTCATTCAGGCTACGCGCTGCAATCCCGCGGCGCTATTGCGCCAACGCGCGCCCGATCCATTTCCGCCCAGCGATGACGAAGATCAAGTTGAATGTGACCAGCACCACCAACATCGCCGCCGATGCATTGAAGTGGCCGCCGATAAACGATTCGTAGATCACGTTGGCGACCACGACGCTGTCCACCGACGCCAGTATCAATGGAACGGAAAATCTTTGGCGGCGTGGACCAACACCCAAAGCCAGTCGCACTGACTCTCAGCCCGATAAATATTCAGTTTGGGAAAGCGCTCAAAGACACCGGCCATCTCCATGTGGCGCAATCGAATGCTCGCCGGGAAAGCGAAACAACACTGACACTGGATTCGTTCGGCGCCGCGGCTTTGAAGGTCGGTGCTCTTTCTTGCGTATAGCGGCGATCATGGAATCTCGTCACGCGTGAAAATTTTTATGACGCAGCACTGTAATTACAACATGTGGCGACACGTCACGAAAGACCGTTTGAATGACTACCTCATACCCCCACGTGTAGTCTGGCGGTTCATGACCTGGCTCCACTAGAAACACTCCGACAGCGCCATGCCGCGGTCCCAGGACACCAGATGGAACTTCGACAACGCCGGAGAACGCCGCCGGATCACAGATTGCTCCAACGCCCTTCGGCGCATGGCCACTCTCGATTCCGAGGTCAACAGTTCCACGAAACAGGCCGGTTAAGGGCTGGAATTTCTGCGGTGGAAGACTCTTGCGGCCATGACTCTTCATATGCCGGGTGCCATCGAGGTGATAGCTTGTGTGCGGGTTCCATTCCCGATCACCCATCGGCCTCATGACAAAAAACTCGCCCTTTACCGAACGCCGAACCCACAGAACGAGCCACAGATCAGCACCTTCCCTGATCGCTACTGCGTACTTAAACTCGCCAGGGACCGGCTGGAGCTTCATCAGGCCGACCTTGGGATTCGCTGCACGGCGCTTGCTGGCGTCCTCGAAGATGCCCTCCCAGCTCGCCAACTGCTCCCCCGTCATCATCGACGCATCGACACCTTGATACCTCAGCCATCCGTCGAACGTTTTAAGATCATCCTCACTGATGAACTCGTTCACTAACTCCTCACTTATCGAACGGCGGACGATTCTCGACGAGAATGCCTTCATTGCCGTTGGCGAGAATCACCGTACGCGGCGCCCGCTCGCGCCACCGCTTGGGCACCCGCGCTGTCCAGCGCTCAGGACGAATGTCGAGATGGGAATCACCGGAAATGATTTTGTACTGTCTGGCCATTACTTCTTTCTCCGAATCCTAAACGACTGGAACGATTTGAACGGCTTGAACGATTTGAACGCATTAATTTTGGCGAGTCCTAAGAAAACCGTCCGCTATGGGGCGCAATCATTTATTACGGCGAGACGCAGTGATGCCTGGGCCCACATTGATGGTACCGCTGTGCTCGCATATCTGGATCGTTCCGCGACAAATGGCACACTTCAAGGGGTGGGGCCGGGGGCATCAGGGACGCGTCGCTTACAAGCACTGCGGCAACAGCTCGATAGCGCGCGCAGTCTGGTGGACGCAGGGCTGCTCGTTCAGTCGTGCGACCAGTACTTGGACGCCTACTCACGCATTCGGGTCGGCTCAAACAACGGCGAGCGACTTTGCGCAGGGATCTGCCGTGCCCGCCCTTGCAGCAATGATTCTGCATGTCGTGACGAACATCGGGTGCATCGCTTCGCCGTTGCCCATCGGAGGTCCACCTGAGCCGCCCGACCCGGGTTCCCCGACAGACACTCTCCAGTGGCGTCTGTCTGTCGAGTTGCTTACGGACAAGGTTGACCGGTGTCCTCCTGATGAGTGTTTTCTAACAGCGGGACGAGTCGATTTGCAACCCGAGCCGATCCAGCTCCCACTAGTGACGTTTGACTGTTGGGTTGACGGCAGAGATCATGGGAACTGTACCTCAGTCGCATATCCAGACGGGACCACGGTCACGCTGACTGCAACGCCCTTCGGGTCGTCGCGCTTCGCCGGATGGGGAGGAGCATGCAGTGGCGCCCAGAACAGCTGCACCGTCTCCATGAATGAAGACAAGAAGGTCGTCGCGCACTTCAATGACGGGTTGTGACACGCTTCGCACCGGCTGAACGCGAAGGTGCGCGGAATCGCAGTACTCGCGCGCGGTGGAGAGAAACCCCGCTGCATCGGATCCCGATTCTGCCCTGCATCGCGGCGAAGGTGGCGGCTTCCTCCGCCGCCGCGA
>CAVYTU010000005.1:0-123956 GCA_963771465.1 uncultured delta proteobacterium | reverse complement strand
GCCCACCTGGACTCGAACCAGGGACCAACCGGTTATGAGCCGGTGGCTCTAACCAACTGAGCTATGGGCCCCAAGGAAATAGTTTCTTGTTTAGAGTTTCGGGTTACGGGGTTAAGGACGCGAAGTTAATTCTCCATGAAACTCTTGAGCCGTTTGCTGCGGCTCGGATGGCGCAGCTTGCGCAGGGCCTTGGCTTCGATCTGGCGGATGCGTTCGCGCGTAACAGTAAACTTTTGGCCGACTTCTTCCAAGGTGTGATCGGATTTTTCGCCGATGCCAAAGCGCATGCGCAACACTTGCTCTTCGCGCGGCGTCAGCGTTGCCAGCACCTTGCGCGTCTGTTCCTGCAAGTTGATATTCACCACCGCATCTGACGGCGTGATGATCCGTTTGTCTTCGATGAAATCGCCCAAGTGACTGTCTTCTTCTTCACCTACAGGGGTTTCGAGTGAGATCGGTTCCTTGGCGATCTTTAAAACCTTGCGCACCTTGTCGAGCGGGATTTCCATCTTGGTGGCGATCTCTTCCGGCGTCGGCTCGCGGCCGATCTCCTGGACCAGGTAGCGCGAGGTGCGGATCAATTTATTGATCGTTTCGATCATGTGCACCGGGATTCGAATCGTGCGCGCTTGGTCGGCGATCGCCCGGGTGATCGCCTGGCGAATCCACCAGGTCGCGTAGGTGGAGAATTTGTAGCCGCGCTGATACTCGAACTTGTCCACCGCTTTCATCAGACCGATATTGCCTTCTTGAATCAGGTCGAGAAACTGCAAGCCGCGGTTGGTGTATTTCTTCGCGATGCTGACGACCAATCGCAGATTGGCTTCGATCAGTTCCTTCTTGGCTAAATTCGCCTTGGTCTCCCCTTCGATAATCGACCAGACACGCCGCTTGATTTCTTCGGCCGGCATCTCCAAGTCTTTTTCGATATGGCGAATATCGCGCCGGTTGCTGCGAATTTCTTCGGCCATGCTCAGGATCGCGTCGTGACCCATGCGAAACGAATTGACCACCTTGGGCCAGTACTTCTTGTTGCCGTCGGCGTTGGTGATCTGCTTCAAAATCTCAGAGGTCGGTCGGCCCACTCGGTGTTCGTAGTCTTTGATGCGCCTCTCCATGGTTTGCATCCGCTCCATGGCTCGCTTGAGGCCGTCGGCGATGGCTTCGGTTTGCTTGCGGTTGAGCTGAAGGTCTTTTAGGCTATTGATGATCTTATCGTTATACTTGGCGACGCCACCCAGAAGCACTTCGCGCCGCCGCGCCGAGACGCGCTTGCTCTCGAGTTGGCGCTTGATTTTTTCCCGGTCGTTGGTGGTGCGGCGAATCCTGCCGATCTGATCGAGCAGACGCTTCTCGTGAACCTCTTCGTCCTCGAAATTCTCGCTCTCCTCGTCGCCTTCTTCTTTAATGATCTCGCGCACGCGAATCTCATGCTGGGCCAGTTTTTCGCCGAGATCGAGAATGTAGCGCAACGCCAACGGACTCGTCAGAACCTCATTGATAACCTTGTTTTCGCCAAATTCGATTTTCTTGGCGATCTCGACTTCGCCCTCGCGGCTAAGCAGCGACACCGTGCCCATCTCGCGCAAATACATGCGCACCGGATCGCCGGTTTTGCCGACCACGTCGCCGTCGACGTCGCTCTCGGCTTCTTTCTCCTCTTCCTCTTCTTCAGCGAGTTCTTCGCCGGCGCCGCCCAGGTTCACGCGCTGATTGGAGTCGACAACCTCGATATCCATCTCGCCGAAGATCGACATGACGTCGTCGATCTGGTCCGGCGACACGACTTCCGCGGGCAACATATCGTTCACGTCATCGTAGGTGAGGTAGCCCTTTTCCTTGCCCAAATCGATGAGCTTTTTGACCTCCTTCATATTTTTCTTTTCCGCCGGCTGACCGGCGTCGGAGGCGGCTTTAAGCTTGGTTACCGGATGGTGATTTTCGGCTCGGGCCTTGGGCGTTCTAGCTGGCGTTTTTTTCTGAGGAGGTCTTGCCATTCTAGCATCCTTTCTCTCTTCACTTGCTCGTCTTTTTGCTCTTCGGCGGCACGGATCGCAATACGGAGATCGCGCTCTAGGCCTTTGACATGCTTGCGTCTCAAGTACGCCAGACAGTCGCTGGCCATCTTGGCGCATTCGCTATCCGATAGGTTTTCACCTTCGAGTGCCAATGCGGCGAATTCGCTGGCTAAAGCTGCAGGCAACGTTTGCGCGAGTTGGGCTATATCGATATTTCCTAGTTCTTGCCACGCGGTAATGATCTCGTCAACAATGGGTCGCCATTTGGCGCTAAACCATTGGCGCGCCTCGCCGTCGCCGGCGAGTTGTTCGAGCAGCGCCGGCACGCGCAACATCAAGCTAACCAAAGTACGTTCAGCAACGTCATCGCGATTGTCGCCGTTGGGCGGCGGCAGCGGCCGAGGTGACGACGATGTGGGCCTAAATCCAGGGGTGAGGCTTGCCGGCCGGCGCAAGAGTTCTTCGCGAATACCCAACATATCCACGGCTCGGCGCGCCAATAAATCGACCTCGAACGGATTGGTAACTTTCGCCAACAGCCGGCTGATTTCGCCGGCGATTTGGCTCTTGCCTTCCAAGCTTTTACCGTGGCGTTGTTCGAGCCAGGAGAAATAAAAATCGGCCAACGGCACCGCTTGATCTAAAATAGTTTCTAGCGCGGTTTTGCCCTTGGCGCGGATAAATGTGTCGGGATCTTCGCCCTTGGGCAAAAACGCCGCGCGCCCGAGCATGCCGGCTTCGATGAAAATCTCAAAACTACGCGCCGCCGCTTTAAGACCGGCATCGTCGCCATCGAACAAGGCGATAATGTTTTTGGTATAGCGCGACAAGGCGCGCACATGTTCGACGGTCAGCGCCGTCCCCAATGTGGCGACGGAATAAGCGACGCCGAATTGCGCCAGAGCGATGGCGTCGAGATAACCCTCAACCACCAGCACCCGGTCGGCCTGACGAATGCCTTCTTTGGCTTGGTACAAACCGTAGAGAGTCGAGCCCTTATGAAACAGCGGCGTCTCGCTCGAGTTAAGATACTTGGGCATGCCTTGATCGAGCACGCGGCCGCCGAAACCAACCACCTTGCCCGCCGGATTGACGATGGGAAACATCACGCGGGCGAAAAATTTCTCATGATACTGTTGCGGCCCGCGCTGGCCGATCAGACCCAGGCGAAGCGCGTCATTGTGTGTAATATTTTCTTTTTTCAAAAGCGCCAACAATCCCGAGCCGGTTTGCGGCGCGTAGCCGAGCTGATATTTCCGCGCCGTCGCTTCGTCGACGCCTCTCGCTTTAAGATACTCGAATGCCCGTCTTCCCTCGGGATGGCTGAAGAGCATTTTGTGATAATTGGCCGCCGCCTGCTCATTGACCCGATAGAGATTTTCCCGCTCGCCATAGTCTTTGGACGCGCCGGCACGCTCATTTCGCTCGATGGTAATGCCATAGCGTTTGGCCACCCGTTCCACCGACTCGGGAAAGCTCAAGTGATCGTACTGCATGAGAAAGTGAAAAACGCTGCCGCCGGCGTGGCAGCCGAAGCAGTGGTATATCCCCTTCTCCTCGCTCACGGTAAACGACGGGCTTTTCTCGGCGTGAAACGGACACAGACCCATATGATTACGCCCGGCTTTCTTGAGCGTGACGTAATCCGAAACCACCTCAACGATGGAGGCGCGGTTACGAATCTCGGCGATTTTTTCCTGGGTAATCATGACTCGGTGTTTAAGCTATCCTGTGAAACGGCACCGAAGACGGCACCGCCGAGGCGCAGTTGACGCGGCGGAAATCAATTGAATTGCCACCTTGAACTAACCCTTCGCGATCGCTGTGTCCCTGCGGTGATCGTTGCCGTACATCAAACCCGGAATCGCCCCATAACCGAGCGCTACAAACGCGCGCCGCTGGTCGGCGATTCGACCGTGCCGTCGTGAGAAAAAATTCTTTCCTTGCCGACTCGGACCAACCCCTCGCCTAACTGGGACAGTGGCGAGATGAAATAAGAACCGGCGATGTTCTCCCGGGCCGGTTCCGGCAGCCATGCCGCGGAGCGCAAAAAAAAGATTGCCAACGCGGTTAGCGCCGCGCCTTTACCCATACCGATGGCGATGCCACCCGTACGATTGACGGTTTGGAGGAACAATAGTTTCTCCGAACGATGCAGCAGCCAACCGGCCAAGCTGAACAAAAAATAAACGACGAAAAAGATCGTGATAAAGGCCCCACCCTTGAGAACCAGCGGCGAGAGTTGCCAATACCCCGCCGCCAAATCCGCTAATTGCCGTTGGTAAGCAACGGCGAACATGAAACCACAAACTAGGCCGGCAAGAGAAAACACTTCACGGAAAAGACCACGAAAAAAACCGCGCAGGCCAAACAGCGCAAGGATAGCGATCACAATCAGATCAACCCAGTTCACGGGTGGGAACCCATTAGGATTTAAGTTTTCCAGCCATCATCTAAACGGGCGCGACAAAATCAACGGTTAGAAAGCCTCTCCAGCGCCGATCGTCCCAACTCTACGGTCGCAAGCGAGCCAAGATCGATACCACCCGCTTGTCGGCGCCTGCGGCCGCGCATGACTACGCGGGCGCGCCGAGCAGAGCTTTAGCGATCTCATTGACCCGCTTGCCGTCGCTCCGCCCGGAAACCTTTGGCATCAGAACTTTCATCACTTTGCCGAGGTCGCCAACGCCCTTGGCGCCCGATTCGTCGATGCTGGCGCGAATCAAAGCCGTGATCTCCTCCTCGCTCAGCTGTTGAGGTAGGTAGCGTTTGAGCACGACCAGCTCGGCTTCTTCCTTTTCGGCCAAATCCACGCGCCCGCCCTTGCGAAACATTTCAATCGCTTCGCCGCGTTGCTTACAGAGGGTCGAGATGATTTTTTGGATTTCTTCCACGCCGAGATCCTTGCGGACGCGGATCTCTTCATTATGGAGCGCCGAGAGAAGAAGCCGGAGCGTCGACAGCGTGATCTGATCGCCGCTCTTCATCGCGACCTTCACGGCTTCTTGTATCTCGGCCTTAAGTGACATTCGATAGTTTGATTTTTAATCGCGCAATAAGTTCGCTAAAAAGCGTGGCGTACGCGGCGCAACGCCCGCTTTTTCGCGGCGATCGCTTTTTTCTTCCGTTTCACGCTGGGTTTTTCGTAATGTTCACGTTTACGCAACTCAGCCAAGATGCCGGCCTTCTCGCATAGTTTTTTGAAGCGGCGAATAGCGCTTTCAATGGATTCGTTATCTCGGACTCGAACTCCGGTCATAAAATGCACTCACCCCCGATCAACTTGGACCTAATTTAGTCCGTCGATGATTCTAACGTATTGGCCTGCCAAGTCAAGCAATTCACTTTTAATATGAACGGCTTGCAGGCGCGAGGGATTCAATTTAACACTCCGGGCACGGAAAACTTACCGGCGCCGCAGGGACTTTTCAAGCCGCTAATCCGAGGGAAAGGACTTCTACGTAATGCGGCCGGACCATCACCATGGCGACTCACCGCAGCTATGAAAATCGCCCGCGGTTAGCGGGCAAAAACTTTTCGCAACCGCTTGGGATAATTAGAAATCAGCCCTTGAACTCCGAGAGACGCAAAGGTTTCCAAGTCACGGACATCATTGACAGTCCAAACAAAGACATCCAGGCCGTCATCCCAAGCGCGGCGCAGAAAATCATAGGTCACCAGCTCCTTTTGCGCCTGAATCGACGTGGCGCCGAGCTGACGGGCGACATCGATTGCGTCCTCCCGGCTTTCGCTCCCGACGATTACGCCGAGCAACGCCTCAGGGGCCAGTTCACGCACTCTCGCGAGACAACGATAGTCGAAAGAGGAAATGATCGTCCGATCCAAGTAGTCAAAATGGCTAAGCGCAAATAACACCTTCAGCTCGATGCCCGGCGCGGGTTCACTGAAGGATTTGATCTCCAGGCAAAGGCCAACTTTGCCGGCAACGATCTCAAGCGCCTCCTCCAGTGTCAGGACACGCTGACCTTTGAAAGTCGGCTTGAACCATCTGCCGATATCGAGATTCCTAAGTTCTGCCAGACTCTTCGACCTTAACGTGCCGCGAACTCTCGCAGTGCGAAGGAGCTTTTCATCGTGAAAAATGACCACATGCCCGTCTCGGGTCATCTGGCAGTCGAGCTCGATCATATCGACGCCGGCTTCGATCGCTTTCTCGAAAGCGAGCCGAGTATTCTCGGGATATTCGCCGGAAGCGCCGCGATGAGCGATTTTTTTGATTGCTGCCACGAGTCTTTACCGGTTGGGCGCTCGGTACGCACGCGTAGGGGCAAACGTCCGCTACTTAAAATACGCGCAGGTGGATGAGAAACTCCTTGTTCCCCTTGGGCCCGATGAGCGGCGACTCGGTAACGCCGAGAACCTGATAGCCTAACTCGGTCGACGCCCGGCAAATTTCATCGATCACCCGTTGATGTTCTTCCGCCTCGCGCACCACGCCGCCCTTGCCGACTTTGCCTTTGCCGACTTCGAACTGGGGTTTGATCAACGCAACGACTTCGCCCTGTTCGACGATCAGGGTTTTCACTTGGGGCAAAATCAGTTTGAGCGAAATAAACGACGCATCGATAGTTGAGATATCTGCTGCGCGTGGCAGCCGGCTTAAGTTGAGGTAACGGACATTGGTTTTTTCAAAAACGATCACGCGCGGATCGTTTCTCAGCTTCCAGTCGAGTTGGCCGTAACCGACATCGACGGCGAAAACTTGCGCCGCGCCGTGGGCCAACAAACAGTCGGTAAAGCCGCCGGTGGACGCGCCGATGTCAAGCGCAGTTTTGTCTTTGACTTGAATGGCGAATTGGACGAGCGCCTTTTCGAGCTTGACGCCGCCGCGGCTGACATAGGGAGCCGTCGGCTTTAGCCGAATGGCGGCGCCGGTGTCGATCAGATTTCCCGCTTTGGTCACCGCCTGGTCGTTGACCAGAACTTCGCCGGCCAGTATCCTGCGCCGGCCATCCTCACGGCTTGCGACCAACTGGCGTTCGACCAAGAGCAGATCTAAACGCTCCCTCTTTCCCATCCCTCTCTACTTTTTTTCTTGGGCCGGCGCATGATTTGTAAGGCCGCCTGAGCGATGGCGTCTTTGTCGAAGCCGCACATTTTTCTAAGCTCGTCTTGAGTGCCATGGGGAATAAAGCGGTCGGGCACGCCGAGCCGTTTGATCTCAACGCCGGTGATATTCTGGTCGGCGAGAAATTCTATCAGCGCACTGCCAAAGCCGCCGGCGACGGCGTGATCCTCGACGGTGATCAACCGTGGAATGCGGTTGAGCAACGCGCCAAATAACTCGCCATCGAGCGGCTTAACGAAGCGGGCATTGACGACGGCGGCGTTGATCCCCAGCGGCGCAAGCTCTTGCGCCGCTTTCAATGCCGGCAAAACCGTTTGACCGATGGCGGCGATAACGACATCGCTGCCGTCGCGCAACAGCTCGGCTTTACCGATGGGCAAACTTTTCATTTCCGTATCGAGCGCCACACCCCAACCTTCGCCGCGCGGATAACGGAGCGAGATTGGACCCGAATGATCGACCGCAGTCTTGAGCATATGCTGCAGCTCGTTTTCGTCCTTGGGCGCCATGATGGTGAGATTGGGCATGGAGCGCATGTACGCGAAATCAAAAACTCCATGGTGCGTCGGTCCATCGGCGCCAACCAAGCCGCCGCGATCGAGTGCGAAGACGACGTGTAAATTCTGCAAGCACACGTCGTGGAGAATCTCGTCATAGCCGCGCTGTAAAAAGGTCGAGTAGATCGCCACCACTGGAACATAGCCTTCGGTGGCCATGCCGCCGGCGAAGGTAACGGCGTGTTGCTCGGCGATGCCGACGTCGTAGGTGCGGTTGGGCAGTTCTCGCTGCACCTTATCGATGCCCGTGCCGCTCCCCATGGCTGCGGTGATGCTCACCACTTTGGAATTTTCTTTGGCGAGTCTGAGCAGCGACTGGCCAAAGATATCAGTGTAAGTCGGAATCGGCCCTTTTTCTTTTTTCGCTTTGCCAGTGAGCACGTGGAACGGCGTGACGGCGTGAAATTTGATCGGGTCTTTTTCCGCCGGTAAGTAGCCCTTACCTTTTTTGGTCATTACGTGGACCAACGTCGGCCCGTCGATCTTCTTGACGTTTTCTAAAGTCGCGAGCATTTCGCCGATGTTATGGCCATCGATGGGACCGACGTACTGAAAGCCGAGGCTTTCGAAAAGAAATCCCGGCGTCACCAAGCCCAAAAATGAGTCGCGCAGTTTACGCGCCGCAAGCTTGAGATTCTCCCCGGCGGGCAAGTTTTGTAGCAAGTTGGACAAATTCTTTTGCAAGCGCACGCCCAGATCCGAAGTAAATTGTTTGCTCAAGAAAGACGACACCGCGCCCACACGCGGATCGATGAAGTGCTCGTTGTCGTTGAGAATAACGATCAAGTCCTGGTCGAGATGGCCGGCGGAGTTCAAACCTTCATAGGTCAGGCCGGCGCTCAGGCCGCCATCGCTGATCACGGCGACGACTTTGCGCGACGAACCGTCGAGTGATTTCGCTTCGACCATCCCAAGGGCAGCCGAGATCGAAGTTCCCGCGTGGCCGGCGCCAAAGACATCGTATTCGCTTTCTTCACGGCTTAAAAAACCGCTCAAGCCGCCGAGCTGACGGATGGTCGCCAAGCGCTCGCGCCGGCCGCAAAGCAATTTGTGCGCATAGCACTGATGGCCGGTGTCCCAGATGATCCGGTCTTCCGGTGTGTTGAAAGCGTAGTGCAGCGCCAGAGTCAACTCCACCGCGCCCAAGGTCGAGGCGAAGTGGCCGCCCACTTCGGACACCACCGAGATCACTTCTTCACGAATTTCGCCGGCGAGCTGATTCAATTCCGCCACCGAGAAGCCGCGAATGTCTTTGGGATATTCAACGCCATCGAGCAATCGTGTCATATTAGATTTTAATCTCCCCAGCCGCAGATTTTCCGTTGCTTTGCAGCGCCCGCGCCGCCACTTGCGTGGCGAGCGCGCGGAGCGGTTCCGAAGCCTTGCCGAAGGGCGCCAGTTCACGCAAACATTGAGCGGACAATTCTTTTAGCCGTTCCTGGGCGCGGGCGATACCGACCACCGATGGATAGGTCGCTTTGTTCCATTCGCTGTGGCCCGATTGCGCGCGTTCACCCGGTGCCGTTTCACCGAGGATATCCAAAATATCGTCGGCGATCTGGAAAGCCAAGCCGAGACAATCGCCGAAGCGTGTGACCCGCCTCAGATCAGCGGCGCTGGCGCCGGCCACTTGAGCACCCAAGCGAATCGCAGCGCGGATCAACGCGCCGGTCTTGCGCACGTGAATGTATTCGACCATGCCGATGTCGACGGCGCGCTTTTCCGCTTCGAGATCGAACGCCTGCCCGCCGACGAGGCCGGCCACGCCAACGGCATAGGACAACTCGTGTACCAGCTTGAGCACCAATTCCGCGGGCAAATTCGTCAGCACGGCGGCGCCGGACATGACATGGAACGCTTCGGTGAGTAAGCCGTCGCCGGCAAGGAGTGCCATGCCCTCGCCAAAAACTTTATGATTGGCCGGCTCGCCCCGCCGCAAGTCGTCGTTATCGAGTGCCGGCAGGTCGTCGTGGATCAGCGAATAACCGTGAATCATCTCCACCGCACAGGCGAATGGCAGCAACGTTTTGCGTTTGGCGCCGAACAACTCGCCGGCGGCAAGAACCAATATCGGACGCAGGCGCTTGCCGCCGGGAAACAAACCGTAATGCATCGCCTTCCAGATGTTGCCCGACCGTTCGGAATAACGCCGCAGGTAACCGTCGAGCGCCCGATCCACCGCCGCGCTACGGGCACGCAGATAGGAATCTAAATCGAACTCTGCCAAGACGGTGATTTTTTTAATGGCTAAACCCATGTGACGGATTATACAGGATCGCGGCCATGGCGCCGCACGGAAGACAATTTAGCATTGACCGACTCAATTCTACAAATCTATTGATGCAGTTTCGGTCAAGATTCCCACTATATTTTTTGCAGATTGCCGGGCTTCGCCGAGAAACTGATGGCTTCATTCCCCGAAGAATATCGTCCGATTACGAACCACGCCAACAACACTCCGCCGATGCCGGCGCAAACGGCGAGCCAGTATTGATTGAGAATGCAGAAACCCAACGGCAGGGCGAAATTAACGCCGTAGATGGACGTGGCGAATCGCAGCGAAGTGCGCGGCTCCGGCGCTAGCTTGTTTAGAATGATAAACAGCGCCAAACCAGTAACACCCCAGCCCAATAGGTTACTCCAAGGCATGCCATAGTAACTACCGGTTTCACCCCAAATCCAATAACTGGTTACTTTGCTCATCGCCGGATCGAGCAATAGATCCCAAGCCACCAAAAGCGACGTGCCGAGTAGAATCGCCACGATACCGGCAGCGCGATGGCGCGCCATTACCCAACACGCCCAGCACATGGTGAACCAGCTCAGTGGAATCAGGAGCGGCACGAGCGTAAACCACTTCGGTCCGAGCAAATTTGTGTAGGAATAGGGACCGAAAGGAATGCCTAAACCCGTCCCCATCAGTTCGCTGATTAAGCTTACGACATAGACAGCAAGAAAGGCGTAAAACGCCGCCATCCTGTTACGATCGAAAGCGTCGGCCATCACCGCAAGTCCTCCGAAGAACATGTTACCGATGGCGAAGCCGTGAAATGCCCAGGTAAAAAACCGCGCCTGCGGATCGACCTGCATCAACAAATCGGGCCGCGCGGTGAAAATGCCGTAACCGAGCAGGCTCGCGACAACGATCAACGCCTGCAAAATTAATAAACCCCAGGCAAATATTTGCATCAACAATCCTCCGACTGAAGTTGATCATTCATTTTTGCAATACCGCGCGCGGTAGACACACCGCATTAACCAGCGAATCCAAGAGCTGCTGGCGCCGACTCAAGGTCCGGATCGCCAAAGACAGTAACCGCGGTCGATACATGAGCCGACGAATAAGCGAATTAAGGCGAACCCGCGCACCAAACTCAGCCCGGCACGCTCCATCGTATTGACTGAATCGAGCCAGACTCGCATCACCATTGCGCAACCCCTCGGCAATCGTCACCGCTGCCAGCTGACCGCTTCTAAGCGCGAAGAAAATCCCCTCGCCGGTAACCGGTTCGGTCACCCGAGCAGCGTCGCCGACCAAAAGAAAACCAGCTCCGAAACACTTGCGCGGGCCAAAATACACCGGCCACACCGAGCGGAGATCACCCGTCGGTTCGCTCGCGCTGAGAAGCTTATCGAGAAACGGATTATGGCAAAGAAATTGCTCGACGCAGACTTTCGAAGGAAACCGATCGTCCTAACAGCGAACGCTGCACGGCAAAGCCAAGATTGATCGTGCTCTCATCGATCCGCGCCAAGCCGGCATAGCCGCCGGCAAACTGATGAATCTCAATACTGCCGCGCACAGCGAAGCAATTTTGCAATTGGATTTCAAATCCCACCGAGGATGATGTTTTCGGCCGCTCCAACGAGACACCGAGTTGCCGCGCGATCGATGAGTTTCTGCCGTCGGCGCCGACCAGAACCTTGGCGCGAGTAGAAAAACTTTGGCCACGCCGATCCATGTCCAACTGCCATCCATATGAACACTTTTCGACGCCCGTCACCTTTACGCCTTCGTTGACGCTCACGCCGGCGCGCTTCGCCCGCTGCAAAAGCACATGATCCAAATGGAAACGCCGAAGCCCAAGACCAAAACCACGCTCGCCTTGCGCGGGAATCGCACTAAATGCTTCGGTCCCATCCGCCGCGGTGATACGAAATGCCGAAATCTGATTGTGAGGACGAGCCAATACTTCTTGGCTGACAGCTAATTCGTCCAAGACGGGCCAGTTAATCGGATTCAAAAAATCGCCGCATAATTTTTCGCGCGGAAATCTCGCGCGGTCGATCAGCGCAACCTGATAGCCGCGTTGCGCCAGGGTGATCGCCGTGGAACAACCCGCCGGCCCGGCGCCGACGATGGCAACGTCGCATTCCATCATCGCCGGTCTCCCAGCCTGACGACGGCAGCCATGCGGAACGGAAACACCGAAATCATTTCCACGGTTCCGATATCAGCTTGGCGCATAAGTTCGCGCCACTCGCTAAATGCAAAGGCGCGACGCACCGACAGTGGCGCATCGGTTAGAGTCATGATATTGCGGGTCGCAAGCCTGGTCAGCAGCCGGATGCCATGATAGGCGACGGGATGGCGCACCAGATCGCTGATGACAATGCCACGGCGCGCCAGTGTGGCCCACTGCTTTAGCAGCTCGATAATTTTCACTTCGGAAAAATGGTGCAGTAACTGCGACGCGACGACGAAATCGAAAGCGCCGGACGAAAACGGTAGCCCGCGCGCGTCGCCTTGAACAATTTCAATATCGGCGAGTTGTTGGGTTTGATTGGCGGCGATCCGCGCCGTTTCAGTATTCGCGTCCACGCCGACAATCTTGGTAGCGACATTTCGCCGCTGCGCCCACGCGAAAATCGCCGCCGGGATATCGGCGCTGCCCGTGCCCACGTCGAGTACCGAGAGACGCCGAGCCGGCTCGCGCCCGATTGCCCGCTGCAACCCGAGGATAACGCCGCGCGAACCGCTCAAGTATCGATTGAGCCTGCGCAAGTCAGATAAATTCCCAGCCAAGAGCTCGCTGCTGTCAGCCGTAAAATCCATCATTTCCTTTTCGTAACTTCGCTTCACGCCAAGGCTCCACGCTCTATGACTAGGGCCGAATTTTTCGAGCCGAAACCGATACAGTTGCAGAGCGCAATATCGGTGGCTTTGGTGATGCTCTGATTGGGAATGTAGTTGAGATCGCATTCCGGATCGGACTCATCTAAATTGATCGTCGGCGGCAAAAAACCGCCGTTCATGGCACAGATCGCCGCGACCACGCCGGCCGCGCCCGATGCGCCTTGCGGATGGCCGATCATCGATTTGACCGAGCTCATCGGCAGATCACGCGCGCCTTTGCCAAAACATAACTTACTCGCGCGCGTCTCGACCTTATCATTCAACACGGTCGACGTGCCGTGCAAAGCGACGTAACCCACATCGTCTTTGGCGAGCCGCGCATCCTCGATCGCCGAGCTCATCGCTCGCGCCGGCTCTTCGCCGCCCGGCTCCAGCCGGACGCGGTGATAGGCGTCGCACGTCGAGGCGTAACCGCGCACCTCGGCATAGATCGTCGCGCCGCGGGTCAACGCTCGGTCACGCTCTTCAAGGATCAAGATCCAGGCGCCCTCGCCGAGCACAAATCCGTCCCGGCTGCGTTCGAACGGCCGCGACGCCCGCGCCGGCTCGTCGTTGTGCGAAGTCGACACCGCTTGCATGATGCAAAAGCCCTGCATGATCGCCGGCGTAATCGTCGCGTCAGCGCCGCCGGCGACAAAATGATCGGCCAAACCGAAACGAATGAGATTAAAAGCATAACCGAGCGCGTCGGTGGAACTGGTGCAGCCGGTGGAAATCACATGGCTCGGTCCGTGAAAACCGAAATGAATCGACAGCTCGCTCGACAACGAGCCGATGGTCGAGCTCGAAATATTGTAGGCGCTGATTTTGCGTAACTGATCGCTGAAATAAAGACGATATTGCTCTTCGACAAAATCGGCTGTGCCGCCGCCGCTGCCGAGGATCACGCCCCACGATTGTCTTTCTGCCAAGTTCATGGTCTCAGGGCAGATGCCGGCGCGCTCTAACGCTTCACCCGTCGCGACGATCGCCAAATGCACCGCCCGTCCGGTGCGTTTAAGTTCCCGCGGCGGCATAATTTGATTGGCGCATATATCTCTCACTTCGCCGGCCACACGGCAGGAAAGCAGACTCGGATCAAAAGATGAGATCGTATCGATACCACTTACGCCTCGGCGCAATGAATTTTTGTACGCATCAGCGCCAACTCCGTTTGGGCTGACCACACCGAGCCCTGTAACAACCACGCGCCGGAGTTCCGATCGATTATTCTCGTGCATCATCTCAATCTAGCCATACCGGGAAAGGGCAACCACGAAAATTGCTCCTGCAATTCCGATCCCTCGTTTCGGTCTTGGGGGTATATCCTTCGTCCCTTACTGAACATTGGAATATTTCCAGATGGTTCTCAATGCGCCGGGCGACCAGGGCTCGAACACACGAGCCGGTGCCGAGCACAACAGATTCAAAACGCCGCGCAACACCACCCAAATCTTGAGCGCGCCAGTGACATAAGTTCGTTGATCCCAAGCGTGCGCGCCGCGTTTAGCCAGCAAGGAGCCGATCTCGGAATAAACTTGGCGCGCCGCCGACACCGCACACGCCGACCGAAACGACAGATGCCACAAGCCAGCATCGCCGGAACGATAGTAGCGGTCCGCTTCATTGAGTAGGCGCAGCGTCAGCATCGCCAGCTTGTCACGATTTTCCGGCGCGCTGATCCCACCGTGATTAATATTCACTTCATCGAGCCACGCAAGCGGTAAATAGATTCGCCCCATTGCGGCATCCTCGGTGATGTCGCGAGCGATGTTGGTGAGCTGCATAGCGATGCCCAAGTCGGCGGCGTTTCGGAGCGCGCTCTCCTCGCGCAACCCCATCACATGGGACATCATCAGCCCGACCGTCCCGGCGACCCGATAACAGTAGAGCAACAAATCGCGCAAAGTCGCGTAGCGGGTTCCCTTGACGTCCATCGCCATGCCTTCGATCAATTCGAGTGCGTAATGCGCCGGGATGCCGTAGCGGTGCACGATATGTTGCAAGGCGATAAAGACCGGTTCTTGTTGCGGCTCAAAACTAAAAGCCGAAGCGGTTTTCTCTTTGAGCGACTTGAGCCTGGCTTGAAGCTCAGCTTGACTATCGGCTTTGCCGGCGTCGTCGACTTGATCGTCGCAGTAGCGACACCAGCCGTAGAGAAACACAGCGGCATCGCGCGTCTGAGGATCGAAAAGTTTCGCGGCGAGAGAAAAGCTCTTCGAGCCTTTAGTGATAATCTCGCGGCAGTCGTTGAGCGCCGCACGCACTTCCGGAGTTAGCGCATCACGCATAGGACACTTCCGTTGGTTTGATAGCCGAACCTGCCAATACAAATTTCAAGTCCTCAAGAATCAAATTCGCCGTCGCTTTAGCGGAATTGACCACACCGGGAATGCCTGCTCCGGGATGTGTACCCGCGCCAACGAAATAGAGACCGCGAACATTTCGATCCCGGTTATGCACCCGAAAATAGGCGCTCTGCATCAGTCGGGGCTCGAGTGAAAATGCCGAGCCGTGATGAGCGTTGAGCTCGCTCTTAAAATCGGCCGGCGTAAAAATTCTCTGAGTGACGATCGACGCCGCCAGACCGGGCATATAGCGCTTTTCCAAATAGGCTAGAATCTTTGCCGCGTAGCCCGGCCCTTCGATTTGCCAATCGATTGCCAGCTTGCCCAGATGCGGCACCGGCGAGAGCACGTAGAATGCTTCACAGCCTGGCGGCGCGAGCGTCGGATCGGAGCGAGTCGGCGCATGCAGATAGAGTGAAAAATCATCGGCCAACCGGCCGCGCTCGAAAATATCGTCTCAACAATTCGCGGTAACGCGGTCCAAAGATAACGTTATGATGCTGCAAATTCGGATATTGCCGGTTGGTGCCGAAGTAGATGAGAAATAGCGACATGCTGTACTTTTTTCGCCCAAGATTGCGGCGCATCGCGCCGACGCGCGGTTCGTCTTTGAGGAGCCGATCATAAGTGTGAACCACGTCGGCGTTGCTGACCACTAGATCGAAACTTTGCTCTCGGCCCGTCATTGTTTGCAAACCCGTAACCGCGCCACCGCGGGTAGCAATCCGATCGATTTCCGCGTTGTAGCGAATCTCACCGCCAAGCTCCTGGAATAATTTCACCAGCGACCGAACTAGCTGTCCGGTCCCGCCTTTGGGGAAAAAAACACCCCATCTGCGCTCAAGGCAGTGAATCAGAGTGTAAATCGACGTCGTCGTAAACGGATTGCCACCGACGAGCAGAGAATGAAAACTAAACAGCTGACGCAGATGTGGATCACGAATATGTTTGGCGACCGCACCATAAACTGAGCGATAAGCTTCAAGCCGGATCAACTGCGGCGCCACCGCTATCATGCTCGAAAGATTTAAGAACGGGATGTGGACTAGTTTTTCGTAGCCTTCGTGAAAAACCTCCTGCGAGTATTTCAAGAATTTTTGATAGCCCGCCCAATCGTCCAACGATTTAGCACGAATTTGATTTTCCAGCGCCTCGTCGTCATCCGAGTAATCGAATTCGTAACCATCGTCCCAGAACAAACGATAAAATGGCTTGACCGGTATCAGCTCGACATAGTCGCGCATCGATTTGCCGGAGACCGCGAACAGCTCTTCGAGACAATGCGGCGCGGTAATCACCGTCGGACCGGCGTCGAAGGTAAATCCGTGGTCGCTATAGACGTAGGCCCGACCGCCAGGCTGATCGCGCTTCTCAAAAATAACCGTCTGAAATCCGGCCGCCTGCAAGCGAATCGCCGCCGCCAGACCGCCGAAGCCGCTGCCAATCACGGCAGCCCTCAACTTATCCATAGGCGACCGCAATCTCCTCTCCTAATGCCCTCATTTCTTCGTAGGCACACCGCGACCATGGTACCCGGCGCTCTTCGAGTTCCCTTATGAGTTTAACGAATGCTTGTTCCATGTGACGAGCCGCACTCGATCGGCCCGCCGTAACTAGATCATGCAGGTCGAGCCAGCCCTTGATTTCACCGGCGTCCGGCAACTTAGCGACCGCGTTGATAAACCGAGAATAGTCATTTCGCGAACTGTTCTCCGCGGCCCAAGCCCAGGCAAAGGACGGACGAGAAAGGATAAAATCTTCGTACTGCTTCGATGGCTCGCGCACTCCAGTGACATTACCGATGTCGTCAAACATCTGCAGCGCCACACCGAGTTCCTGCCCGAAGTCGTCGAGGACTGACGTGGTATTTTCGTCCGCGCCGGCGACGAGCCCACCTAAAACCATGGCAAACCCCGTGAGAGCGCCGGTTTTTAGCGCGAGAGAGGCGAGACACACGTCCGCGACGCAATCTTGTTCAAGTGTGTCAACTCGCGCCCCTAAATCCATCGCTTGCCCAAAATGAGCGCGCAAGAGAGTACGCTGATACGCTTCGTATGCGGCAAGAGTCTTCTCTTTTGGCAAATCCAAATCAGCGACAAGTTGAAATGGCCAAAAATAGAGCCAGTTGCCAGCGTTGAGAGCTAAAGGCAGTCCATGCCTCACATGCAGAGCAGGTCTGCCGCGGCGCGTCTGACTACCGTCTTCAATATCATCGACGATCAACGAACCTGCATGGATCAGTTCCAGCACTTGAGCGCCAATTTTAATTCTGCGAGCGGCCGTTACCGACGACCGAGTTTCATTGTTGACCAACCGATACGCCAAGTTAACGAGAGTGCCGCGAATCTTCTTGCCATGATTTGAAGTTAACTCACTAATAGGACCGATGAGAACATCTCGCAAGATTCTTCCGATTTCCCCGTCGGCATCCAGTCCTAATAAGCTACTCAGGCGGCCATCGAACGGCAGCGCCTCATCGAAGCGATTGCTCGATCTAAAATTATTCATTGCACAATCGATCACGCTCGGATTTTTTCGTTTCGTTGACGTCAACATTTTGCTTTACTCCACTAACTCAATTTTCCTTCTCTACTGATCAACTGCTCCGGCGGCACGTTTAGCGCGTTCGCTATACGAATCACGACATCCAGGCTGGGGTTCTGCTTACCGCCCTCAACCGCTACTAGATAAGCTCGTGTCAGCTTGGTTGCCTTTGCTATATCCTCCTGCGTCCAACCGTTCTGATTACGCAGAGCGCGAATTCGGCGGCCAAGCTCTTTTAGAACATCGCCAAGAAGGACCGTGGGCAGAACCGGTTTGAAAAACTTGCGCGCCAGCTTGATTCCATGGACCAGACTGTTCGCGACTTCGACCCCGTCAAACTCACTCTTCCAATTGCCTAACGTTCCTCCAATGAAACCACCAATGAGAATTTTAGGCCGGTCGGAAATGGTGTTCAGTCCCTTCAGCAAAATGCGTGTGGCTTTCAGATGGATCTCCAGCGTTACCGACACGCACAACAGATCCGGGTGTCTGGCGTCGACGATATCTATCAGCGCTCGATTCGGCACGTCGGGGCCTAAAAAATCCACCGCCCAGCCCTCGAGGTGGAACAGGTCGGCGAGCATTTGCGCACCGAGATAATGTCTTTCTCCCTCAACGCAGGAAACCATCACACGATAGGGAACCGGGCGCGGGATGGATTGCAGCAGGCGCAATTTTTCCATCTGACCCAGCGTGGTCTGCGTCGCCAGATGCTCCTGAGCGACGTTGATTTTGCCCTCGCACCACAAGTCGCCGACCTTGACCATCGCCGGCCCCAATACACTCAAGTAGATATCGGCCAAGCCGACCTTGGCGGCGACCAGCTTGGCAACCGCGTCGGATGCGGCGTCGAGATCGCCTGCCAACAGCGCTTGTAAGTAACGCGCCTTGACGTGAGCCGGATCAACCTGAACTACCTTTCGCGCCATAATAAAAAAGACAACTTTCTTCGGCTCGCCTCCTTTTTCTTCAGGGTCTGAGAAGGCTCACCGAGCTCATCACCGCATCCTCATGGACAGCTGATTTAACACCGGCGGGTATTGATGTCAAGTATAGTTGACTAAATATTTATCTGTGACATATATATCATATATGGTTTCGCTTCCTTCCGCCGGCCGTACACCGCGATTAGGAATCAGCGCGTGCCTCCTTGGTCAAAAGGTTCGCTACGACGGCGGGCACAAACGCGATCTTTTCCTGACCGAACTATTTGGCAAGTTTGTCGAGTGGATGCCGATATGTCCGGAAGTCGAAGTCGGCATGGGCGTGCCCCGCGAGACCGTGCGCTTAGTCGGCGCAACGACCCATCCGAGAATAGTCGCGGAGCGATCGGGCAAAGACTGGACGGATGCGATGACCCACTTCACTTCGCAGCGACTGCGCGACCTCGCCGAGAAACACTTGTCGGGCTACGTGTTCAAGAAAAATTCACCGAGCTGCGGCATGGAGCGTGTGAAAGTTTATAACTCCAAAGGCATGGCGGAACGCCAGGGGCGCGGACTTTTCGCGGCGGCGCTCATGAGCCGTTGGCCGCTCTTGCCGGTCGAAGAAGAAGGCCGGCTGAGCGATCTAAAGCTTCGGGAAAACTTTATCGAGAGAGTATTTGCCTATCATCGCTGGCAACAAATCTCGTCAAACGAAACAACCGCCAGCGCGCTGGTGCGCTTTCATACCAGCCACAAATACTTGCTGCTGGCGCATAGCCAAGCGTCATTATCGCCAACTCGGTCGGTTGGTGGCGGCAGCAAAACAAAAATCACTCTTGCCGCCGTGTGCGACGATTATGGCTCGGATTTTTATGGCAGCGTTGGCCGTTCACGCGACGGAAAGGTCTCACGCCAACGTCCTGGATCACATGATGGGCCACTTCTCAAAACAGTTGACCGCGCCGGAGCGGCAAGAATTGGTGCACTTGATCGGCGATTATCGCCGCCGACTCATTCCATTGATCGTGCCGATCACATTGATACGCCATTACAGTAAAAAATATCGCATTGAATACTTGCAGGGACAGCTTTACTTGGAACCAAGTCCGAAAGAGCTGATGCTGCGAAACCACGTCTAAGCAGCTTTTGTAAGGATTGTCAGCAAAACGATTATGAAGACTTACTGGCTGAGAAAAAGTATTTGGCTGCCGCAATCGCGCGACAAGGTTTTCGAGTTCTTCTCCAATCCGGCAAATCTCGATCGGCTCACGCCGACGTGGCTGGGCTTCGAGATCTTGACGCCGGCGACCAAGCCAATAATCCAGGGAGCTTTGTTAGATTACCGGCTACGCATCCGCGGTATCCTGATCCGCTGGCAGAGTGAGATCACAGTGTGGGAACCGCCGCGCCGTTTCATCGACCGCCAGACCAAAGGCCCCTACTCGCTCTGGGTTCACGAACACACCTTCGAGGAGCGCGACAACGGCACCTTGGTTGGAGACAAGGTCGAATATGCCGTTCCCGGGGGAAACCCCGTACAGAGATTTCTAGTCGCTCCCGATATGGAGCGCATCTTTGACTATCGTCACAAAATTTTGCAGCAACTTTTCAATCCGGATAAAGTCTCGCCGTCGCGGCGAACGGGAACCTAAAGATCAGAGCTCGCTCCTTTTTCTAACCCGGCGATGCGAGCGATATAAGCCTTGCTGTTGAACTTGCGCGATGTACTGGCGAAGGACATATAACGAATTTTCCCGTATACCGGCCGCTCCGGTCCCCACGCCCGATCGTGCTTGCCGACAATCGCCCAGGCGATCCCGGCATAGCCATTGGGATCGCGGCCGTCCAACTCGTAGCGATCATTTAGGCGCACGGCGATATCATAAGCCTCTGCGGGTGACTGACTCCACTCGAGAATTTTCTTGGCCCAATACATGCGTAGATAACCATGCATCCAACCGGTCAACACCATTTGCTTTTGCGCCGCGTTCCACAACGGATCATGAGTCTCGGCGTTTTCAAACTGACTTTCGGAGTAGGTAAATGAACGCGAGTCGCTCGCATGTAGCCGCAAGGTACGATCCGCCCACGGCTCGCTGGAATCCAGGCTGTCGTACCGTGGATTGTAGCGGACAAAATTTACCGCCAATTCGCGGCGCACGATCAGCTCTTCGAGAAACGCCTGCTTGTCGACCTTGGGCGCGTTCGCCTGCATTACCGTCATGGCAACTCGATGAACACTGATATGGCCGAAGTGAAGATAGGGCGACAGCTGGCTGGTGCCGTCGACGTCGGGTTGATTGCGTCTCGCCGCATAGCCGGCCAGACGAGTGCCGAGAAACCGGCTCAGCGCTTTTTGCGCGGCTCGGCCGCCGCCGGCCATGCTCGATACTGGGGAAATCGAACGGTCGAGGGGAAAATTTTCGAGCAGCGACGCATCGGCGCCGACGCTTCGCGCGGCCACGGGATTGCGCCATTCGAATCGCGCAGTCGGATTGGTCAAAGGCATAAGAAATTTGGGCAGCAGCCCATGAATCTTCGGACGGATGGTGCGCGCGGCGTAATGCTCCTTGGTGAGCAGCCGGCTCGGCACGATCACATCGGCGTCGACGGTCCAGAACGGGACTTCGAGGTGTCGCGCGGCCCGGTCTTTGGCGCGCTCCGCTTCGCGCAGCGGATTTTCATCGCCGATAACTAAACACGGTCGAAGCTCCGCACAGAATTTGCCAAAACCATGATCGGGGTAACGGCGCAGCACAAATCCGACGCCGCGCTTGCGCAATTGATCCGGTAATTCTAAAAACCCATCGCGCATAAATTCATAGTGGCGCAAATTGGCGTGACGAGCATGAGGCACAAGTTGGAAAAAAACCACGACAGGTTTAGCGAGCAAGTTGGCCGCTTCGATGGCGATATTCAGGGCGGGATTGTCCTGCGCCCGCTGCGCCCGCCGCATCCAGTAGACCACGCAACTGCCGTCGCCATCGGGGGCGCCCGTCTTACGACGAGTCACTCGCGCATCGAACTCCAACGATTCGAGATCATTCATCGACGATTTGTTCGTGCTTCGACGCAGCACAGGATCGGAGATTAGCGTATGCCTAAATCCTTTGGTAAAAACAATCGGCAAACCCGCTCAGGAGACCAATCTATGGCTAGTTCTTCATGGCGACATAAAATATTCAATGTATCGGCCGCGCTATTCTTGATTGTAATGACAACGCCGTTCCACCCAACGCTCTTGGCCCAGGAAGAGTATCCACTGGCCCCAGGCACCTACCGCCTTGAACTGATCATGGCCTCGATAACTCGCGTGCCGTTCTTCGGTTCGTCAAAGTCCGCATCGAAGTCGGTTTCTCTAGTGGAGATCAATCGCGATGGCGCGGCGCTGATTCAAACCCACAAGACGTGCGACTTTCGCGTGCTCGAAGATTCCAAGTTCATCAAAATGATCTTTCCCGAGAAATTTGTCGCGGCGCTTGCACAACACAGCTACCCGCTGCAACTGGACAAAGACGCGCAAGGCTGGCGCTACCGCGCCGATCTTGGCATTGAACGTGTCGGTTATAAGTCGAGTGGCAATGAGACGGCGTTGCCGACCAGGATCGATGACCCGGCAGTTTATGACTGGGACGGCGACGGCCATCCCGCCGCTACACTCAAGATTTCCATCCCACTTTTACCGGACGGAGAGTTGTATGTCGTCCAACGCGGTCACTCCATTCTCAACGGCCGCCTCGTTCAACCGGGAAAAATCGAAGGCTCCATAGAAACTCGCTTATTCGAACAGCGGGTGCTCGGCGCTTGGCCGGGTTTTTTAAATCAATCGGCCGAGGTCGAGCCTAACCCGAAAGAAAGCCGTTTCATTCTCACTCAAGTTGCTAACGGCAGCACCTGTGAAAGTATACGCGGCTTAGCTGCCAAATCGTAAACCGATCTGAGCGCTCTCGCTTCGATTAAAACTGGATAATATTCTTGTTTGGCTTAGGACAACCGAAATGGCGCGTCGAGCTTTCCGATCGGCCACACCCGGCATGCGTCAGCATCATCCTACCGGTTTTGAACGAAGCGAGGAGAATCGAGCGCTGTCTCGACAGCCTTATCACCCAACCCGAAGAAGTAACGGAGATTCTCGTTGTCGACGGCGGCTCCACCGACGGCACCCAAAAGATCATCGACCGCTATCATTCGCTCGATGCGCGGGTACGGCTGGTCGACGCGACCCCCGTGGACAACCGCTGGACGGGAAAAGCTTGGGGGCTCAATTGCGGACTTCAACAGTCCGATCCCAAATCGATCTGGATACTCACTGTCGACGCCGATGTCTGGGTTTCACCGAATCTGGTTCGTTCATTGCTCGCCCACGCGGAAAAAACCGGCGTGACGACATTCTCCGTCGCCACCAGCCAGCATCTTTCCGGCAAGCTCGAAGCGCTGCTTCATCCAGCAATGCTGACAACGCTTATTTATCGCTTTGGCTCCCCCGGTCGCGCCCATAGCAACCTCCACAAAGTTCAAGCCAACGGCCAATGCTTTTTGAGCCCACGTAGACTTTTGCTCGAAACCGAAGCATTTCGCGCCGCGCAAGCCTCGCTTTGCGAGGACATCACAATCGTGCGCCGGCTCTCCGAGTGTGGCACCGCCGTCGGCTTCTACGAAAGCCATGGCTTAGTCGACGTGACCATGTATGATAATTGGCGCGAGACTTGGAACAACTGGCCGCGCTCGTTGCCGATGCGCGATCAATATTTCGGCTGGCGGGAGATTGTCGGACTGATCGGCATCTTGCTAGTGCAAGCATTGCCGTTGCCAGCCTTTGTGCTGGGAATTATTTTGCGCGCGCCGCCGTGGTTGCTGATCCTCTCGGGTTTCCTGCTCATGATGCGCATCGGCGTGCTCTTCGGCCTGGCCCGCGCTTATCCAACCAAACCGTGGTCCTACTGGCTTTCGCCGCTTGCCGATCTTCCCGTCATACTTCGGATCATTCAGTTCGCGCTGCGCAAACATCATAGCTGGCGTGGCCGCACCTATGTGCGCCGCAAAGGCGGCACGTTCGAGCCGCTGCGACAATCCGACTAACAGGCTGGCATGTCGAGCTTAGGAGAATATTGCATCGACAAAGCCATGCGGCTTATCGCCCGTTACTTGGCGGCGGGAAAATTGCAAACCAGCGCAAACGGCATGGAAAATCTTCCCATCCGCGGCCCGGCGCTCATCGTCGCGCGCCACTATCATCATCTCTTCGACGGCTTGGCATTATTTGCCGCGATGCAGCGCCAGTTTCATATCGTAGTCACCGTGGACTGGGTTGCAAATCGTCGCACAAAGATTTTCATGCACGCGATAAACCACATGGCGCGCTGGCCCATGATACTTCGAACCGACGCGTTAAAACATCACGAGAATAGCCAGCGCCGACTTTTTTCCACTAGCGATGGCGCACGTTATCAGCGAGAAGCGTTGCGCGAAGCCGTCCAACTGCTTGTCGAAGGGAAGATTCTGGTGGTTTTTCCTGAAGGCTATCCCAACATCGACCCGACCTACACGCCGAAGACCGAACCCGATCAGTTCTTGCCGTTCAAAACGGGCTTCGTGAGGATCCTTCGCACCGCCGAAACCCGACTCGGCGCTGCAATCCCAATCATTCCTGCGGGCATTCACTACGCAACGGAGGAAATCTGCCAAGGTTATCTGAATTTCGGCACGGCGATTTATCGCAATAAAACCGCCAGCCGACGCGAACTGATCGAGAGATTGGAATACGAGGTGAAACGGCTATGCGAAACTTGACCTGTATCTCGCCCGTTCGGCATGTCGATCAAACTGCAAAGCATGAAAATTGAGGCACTAGTCCGGACGAATCATCCCGGCTAATCCTCACCGTCCTCTTCCTCGGCCAAATCCCCGAACGCTGTGAGTTGCAACTTGCCTTCTTTGTCCTTGATCAGTAGCTCGACCTTCTTTTCCACGTCGTTGAGCTTTTGATTACAAAACTTCGCCAGTCCGACGCCTTTTTCGAAGGCCGCCAAGGAATCTTCAAGAGCGAGATCGCCGGACTCAAGCTGCTCGACAACTTGCTCTAAATCCTCCAGTGCGGTTTCAAAATTTTTATCGCCTTGCTCTTTTCGCGCCATTTTATTCCTCCAATTTACTCGCCGCTTTGCTGGGATCGAGTAAGTTCTCCGGCGAACCGGAAAATTTTTTCAGTAAGTCCAATGGGTCGACTCTGGTATTATTCAGCCTGACGCCCCAGTGCAGATGCGGGCCGGTCACCCGGCCGGTGTCGCCGGATAGCGCCAGCACGTCGCCTTTGCGCACCAACGCGCCTTCTCCAATCTTAAATTCCGAGAGGTGAAAATACATGGTGAACAAACCGCCGCCATGATCGACTACGACGCTGCCGCCGGCGAAGAAAAAATTGCCGACCAGTACGACCCGACCGTGATTGGTTGCCACAACCTCCGTCCCCGCCGGCGCCGAAAGATCCGTGCCGGAGTGCGGTGCGCGCGCTACGCCATTGATGATGCGCCGCGAGCCGAAGGACGACGCGGACGCGTCTTGAGGCACGGGCCGAACAAAAGGAATATCCCAAAAACGTTCCGTCGAAGTCGTCGCAAACGCGCGCATGAACGCTTCCTGTTCGCGGCGAATCTCGGCGAGAGTCTCCGGGCTCATCTGATCGAAGCTTGGCGCCACGTTGAACGACTCCTTGTGAAAGGACTTCGCTTTGATCTTGAGCTGTATCTCGGTCTGGCGTTGTGCTCCTCCCGTTGATTTAACTTTGACCGCGAGCTTGGCCAGCGACGGTTTGGCTTCGACATCGACGCCCACCAGCGCGGAAAACGTATGGTTCTCGCCCGGATAAAAATAAATCTTCTCCTTGCCCAAGCTCCCTTCGACTTGCGCCAAATCGTCGCCACTGACTTTGACCTCGACGACGTCGCCTTGAAACGCTTCCAACGTCTTGGGCCAATGATCCTTCCGTGCCCCGGCGCCAAGCGCGATTGACGCGCTGAAGCAGCAGCAACAAACAACTAGCGCGAGTCGAGAGGCGCGCATTTCATTCCTTCTCCTCAACTCGGCATATCGACTTCCCCTTGGCGAAACTGACGCGCACGCGATCGCCGATTTGCAGCGAAGCCGAGTCTTTGACGATGCTCACCTCCGGCAATTTGTGCGTAATGCTATAACCGCGGTCGAGCACGGCCAAGGGGCTGAGCGCATGGAGCCGCCCGGCGGCGTGAGCCAAGCGGTTTTTGCACTGGCGCAATCGATCTTGGAATCGGCGCAACAGATCGATCGACAATTCATCGAGGCGTTGCTGGTTCTCTCTGAGCTTTCTACTGGGATCGGATAAGCGCTTGACGAAGCCTTGAATGCATTCTCTCAACGTCTGGATTCTAAAATCCATGTGCCCGTGCAATTCCTGCGCGAGCAGTTCGACTTGCTCAGCCAGATCGACTTTGCGCGGCAAAATCATTTCAGCGGCCGCCGTCGGCGTCGGCGCGCGCTGGTCGGCAACGAAATCGGCGATGCTGAAATCGATTTCATGTCCCACCGCCGACACCACCGGAACGACGGACGTATAAATGGCCCGGGCGACGACCTCTTCGTTGAACGCCCAGAGATCTTCCAGCGAGCCACCGCCGCGTCCGACGATCATCACGTCGATGGTACCGAGACGATTCAAATCGACGATCGCTTGGGCGATTTCCCGCGCCGCGCCTTCGCCCTGAACTTTGACTGGACGAATGACCACGCGGCGGTCAGCATAGCGGTCGCGAATGATGCGCAGCATATCGTGCAGCGCCGCGCCTTTATCGGAAGTAACAATACCTATAGAGCGCGGCAGGAACGGCAACTCGCGCTTGCGCTCGGGCGCGAACAAGCCTTCGGCGGCGAGCTTTTTTTTGAGCTGCTCGAAGGCCAGCGCCAGCGCGCCTTGACCCTGCGGCTCCATGTCCTCGACGTAGAGCTGCAAGTCGCCGCGCACGGTGTAGAGACTCACCCGGCCGAAGCAGAGCACCGCCATGCCGCCTTCAGGAGTGAAACGGAGCAGCGATCCCTGACGACGAAACATCACCGCCGATATCTGACTCTTGTCGTCTTTGAGAGTGAAATAGCAGTGGCCCGAAGGCGCGGCTTTGAAATTGGAAATCTCGCCCGCCACCCAGAGCGCGTCCAAGCGCTTTTCCAACGTACCCTTGATGAGATCGTTGAGCTCGCTGATGGTGAGAAACTTCCGGGTCTCAGCGGCGAACAACGGCAAGTCGGTTTCTGGGACGGAAGTACGAACCATGTTGGCCAAACTGTAGCATAAAACAAACCGCGCTACAGGCTTTCCTGAAGATAGCCTAGCTCGTTCCGACGGTTTTGATTCCGGATTCCGCAGTCGAAGTAATCACGTGCGCCGAGCGAGGCGCGCGCCTGGAGATACCCGACGCTGCATCGCAAAGTCACTTTTCCTGGTTCAACGCTCCGCTATGGTGCTCGCTGTAAGGCACTGACCCATTGTCTTCACTACGGAAGGATTGCGCCTGGATCGCTGCTTCAATTTCAAGTGCGGAATCCGGTTGATTGCGCCAGGGAGCGGAAAAACTGAAAAGTAATGAATGTTTCAGATAGTTTACCGCAGCGGCGCGGGTCGACGCGGCAGGAGGAAAGTAAAAATAATCTCCGTGAACTCTGTGCCGCCGCGGTGAACCTTGCTTTATCGTTGGGTGGCGGCTCTGCCGTATTGGGCCCTTTGCCTTAAAAATGGACTGGATTCCCGTTTTTCACGGGAATGACCCGGACTAAGAAATCCAGGTCAGTTGTACTTTTTCAGCACTTCCCGCGCGATCACCATGCGCATGACTTCTGAGGCGCCTTCGGTGATCAAGCGGCTGCGCTGGTCGACGAACCATTTCGCCAGTGGCAAGTCGAGGGTCAAGCCGATGCCGCCGTGGATTTGCAGCACGCGGTCGACGACGCGGAACGACATTTCATCGGCGAACAGCTTGGCCATGTAAGCTTCGTTGCGGATATCTTGCTTCTGGTCGTTCTTCCACGCCGCTTGGTAAACCATCAGACGCGCCGCGTGCAACTCGACGAAGGAATCAGCGAGTTTGAAGGTAATTCCCTGGCGCTCGGAGAGCGGCTTGCCGAAGGTGATGCGTTGCTTCGAGTAACTCGCGCCCATTTCGATACAGCGCTCGGCGACGCCCAAGGCGCGCGCGCCGTGTTTTAGCCGACCGATGCCGAGCCATTTCTGCGCTAATTTGAAGCCCTCGCCTTCTTTACCGACTAAATTTTCCGCCGGAACTTTCATGTCGTCAAAGGTGATATGCCACGGTTCCTCGCCCATCATCGTCTTGTAGCGCGTGACCAGCGTGAGGCCGGGGGTTTTCATGTCGACCATGAAACAAGAGATGCCGCCATGCGCGCCTTTGGTCGGATCGGTGACGGCCATGAGCTGGCCGATGTCGGCATCACCGGCGCCGGTGATGAATCGCTTGGTGCCGTTGATCACGTAGTGATCGCCTTGCCTGACGGCGCGAGTTTTCATCGAGGCCGGATCGGAACCCGCATCGGGCTCGGTCTGCATGAAGCAAAGTTTTTTCTCACCGGCCAGTACCGGATCCATGAAACGCTTTTTTTGTTCCGGATTGAGCGCGTAAAGAATCGGCCGCACCTCGGGTCCGAAGATTCCCTGGCCGCGTGACGGCAACGCCACGGTGCGCGATAGCTCTTCCCACACCAGCACCTGCGCCAAGCTGCCCAACCCGCCGCCGCCGTACTCTTCCGGCACGTCGAACATCCACAACCCCATCTCTCTGGTTTTCTTCTCTAGCTTTTCGCGGATGTCGGGCTTCAGCTCCATGTTCTCGATCGTATGCATCTCGATCGGGATCAGCTCCTTATCGACAAACTTGCGCACCGTATCTTTGAGCATCTGCAGTTCGTCAGGTAAATTGAAATCCATCACTTCCCCCATTTTGGATTTTAGATTTTGGATTATCGGAAAAATGCCGGCACAGGTTGTTACACTTGCACCGGCATCTCCTAATCCGTCAATCCAAAATCCAATATTGGAAATCCAAAATTTTGGCGAACTTACTTCTTTTCTTCAACCTTATACGACCCTAACCCCGGCCGATATTCCTTGCGCGCGAACTGTTGCAACCCCGGCCGGCCGCCGATCGCCTGCTTGGCTTTGTCGGAAATCAAGCCGGAAATTTCGTAGGCAACGTCGGGATTGGAATAGAAGGTGTAATACCAAGCTTCTTTGACGGCATTGAGCGCGGACGGCGCTTTCTCTTTCAGATTATTGGCGATGTCCATCACCTCTTTGTCCAAGTCCGCGCGCGGCACCGCCTTGGTAATGAGACCGATCCGTTCCGCTTCCTTGGCGTTCATCGTCTTGCCCGTGAGCGCGTAATAGAGCCCGTGCTTGGGCTGCAAGTGTTCGGTCAAGACAATCGTCACTTCGCCGCCAGGGAAATGGCCGAAGTTGACTTCCGATAAGCCGAATTGCACGTCTTCGGCCGCGATCGCGATATCGCAGCCGGTGACAACCGTAAAGCCGCCGCCAAACACCCAGCCGTTGATCTTGGCGATCACCGGTTGCGGCATCTTGCGCAGAATTTCGTTTCTCCACTGGCGCGATTTTTCGCGCACTTCGTCACGCACGCGTTCGGGCTGCGAATCCATTTCGATAAAATATTGCTTCAAGTCCTGTCCGGCGCAAAAGCTTTCGCCGGCGCCGGTGATGATGATCACCCGCGTGTCCTTGTCGTAGCGCAGATCCGTGAGACAATCGTACATGTCGCGGTGCAGCTGCGGGCTCATGGCGTTGCGCTTCTCCGGCCGATTGAGTGTGATCGTCGTCACGCCCTCTTTGTTGTCCACTAATAACGTCTGATAATTTGCCATTTTCTTTCCTCCTCTAAATTTTGCATCGATTCGTAACAAGATTTCCTACTCCAGATGCGTCGGAACTGTCAATCGATGGCAGAGAAAAACTGCTCGCCTTGCAAAGATATTTGGATTGCTGTTAAGCCCTAAACCAATTTCACACTCTAGGAGGTATCATGCAGTTCTGCAGAATGTATACCGGCGCCGACGGCAAGTCGCACTTCGAGGAATTAGACCAGCAAGAAGGTTCAAAGTTTTTTCTCACCACGATCACGCCCAAAGCTCTGGTTTTTAAGAACGACCTGAATCGCGACGATCTGCACGGCTGGCACAACGCGCCGCGCCGCCAATGGTGTATTACACTCTCCGGCACGGTCGATATCGGCATCGGCGACGGCACGGTGAAGACCTTCAGCCCCGGCGATGTCTTCTTAGCCGAGGATGAAACCGGCCAAGGCCACACCGCGCTGCCGAAGAATTGGGTGCGGGCGTTTATTCATCTGTAATCCGGTCTATCGCACCGTTGTGCACGGTCGGGCGACCGGCCGGTCGCCCCTACGAGGATAGAAACTCACGGATCACTTTGTGAAACGTGACCGGATCGCTAATGAAATAGTTGTGCTTCTGTTTGGGCAGCATGACAAATTTCGCATTGGGAATCCCTCTCGCTAGAATGGCCGATGACATGCGGTGCGTCATGACGACCTTGGGATCGCCTTCGTGCTCGCCGACCAATACCAGCGTCGGCATGCGAATGTCTTTGAGCCTGCCGCTGGTGTCATGTCCCTGACGCGACAGCACATGGCGCAAATAAAATTCCACCGGGCCGAGATTGGCCAAGCGAGCTTTGAAGAACGCTTCCAAGCGTTCCGGCTCGCTCTTGACGAACTCATCGGTGAAACCCACTTGGATCGTATGTACGCGCAGGTATTTCTCGTAACCCCACTCGATCATTTCTTTGCACATCTGCAAAGGCAATCCCGCGCCGCCGGGAAACGACGCGCCGGTGGACGCGAGAATCAACTTCTTGACCCGCTCCGGATATTCCAACGCTAGCAATTGCGCTACTCGCCCGCCCATCGAATGGCCGAGCACGATGGCATCCTTGACGTGCAGGTGATCGAGCAACGCCACGGCATCGTCGCAAAACATCCGCGTCGTGTATTCGATTGACGGCTTGCTCGATCTGCCCGTGCCGCGGTAGTCGTGAATAATAACGGCATGATCCTTGGAAAACTCCGCCAGCTGATGGAGCTTCCAAACTTCGCCGCTGCACGCCGTCTCGCTGAAAAACAAAAACGGCTGACCGCGGCCATGCACTTCGTAGTAAATCTCTGCGTCGTTGCTGCGTACTGTCGGCATAAAAATATTTCCTCGCGAATATTCACAGTATCCGTACGGGCAATCACCCGGAGTCGCTCCTACGTTCGAATTATTTTCGCCCAAAGCACGAATTGCCTAATCCGTGATAAATTCCCGAATCGTCTTGTGCGCCAGGTCGGGATTACTGAAGAAGTAGCTATGCCGCTCGTTCGGCAACAGGACCAGCTTGGAGTGGGCAATCCCCTTCGCCAATATTTCCGACGACATCTGATGATTGATCTCGCTGGTCATGTTTTGGTCGCCGTCGCCGACGAGAATCAGAGTCGGCTGCTTGATGTCCTTCAACCGCTGGCTCGTGTCATGGCTCTGGCGCGCAATCAAGTGGCGCAGGTAAAACTCTACGGGGCAAAGATCGTGCATCCTGACTTTCAAGTAAGCGTCGATCTTCTCCGGATGCTGCTTGATATATTCATCCGTCCAACCGACCAAGATCGTGTGCTCCCGTTCGTATTTCTCGTAGCCCCACTCGATCATCTCCTTCATGATCTTGAGCGGCAATCCCTTGGTCAGCGGATAATGTGCGCCGGTGGAAGCCAGCACCAGCTTATGAACCTTCTTCGGATGATCGAGCGCCAGCAACTGCGCGACTCGCCCACCCATGGAGTGACCGACCACGACGGCGTCTTCGGCTGTGAGATGATCCATCAAGCCAACCAGATCGTCGCAGAATATTTTTGTGGTGTAATCGACCGACGGTTTACTCGACTGCCCGGTGCCGCGGTAGTCGAAGGTGATCACGCGATGGTCTCGGGAAAATTCGCCGACTTGATTAATCTTCCACACTTCGCCGTCGCAGGCGGTCTCGCTCAAAAAAACCATCGGCCGGCCTTGACCGTGTTCTTCGTAGTAGATTTCGACGTCGTTTACTTTAAGCTTCGGCACGGGTTTCTCCCGATTCACTACACTTTGCATAGTTGACGCGAACTTCGTTGGCAAGAAGCGACCATCGATTTGTTCACTCAGGCGCCGTTCGAGCGTTATGCCAAGAGCGGCCAATACGGGAAGCAACGCCTAGAAATCGAGAATTTTCATACAATTCCCTTGACGCCCAACCACGCCATCTACTAGTTAAAAGATATTCTGTAATGGAGATTGCCGATGCGTTACAGACTTTTCAATGTTTGTTGCTGGCCATCATCGTTCTTCGGGACCTTTCAGCCGATCGGCGCGCAGGAGCGAATACGCGTCGGCTTGAGCTCGATAAGCGCGACTTCGGGCAGCATCTGGGTCGCCGAAGAAAAAGGACTGTTTAGAAAACACGGCGCCAACGTCGAAATGATCTTCATCGGTGGCGGCGCGTCGCGGGTGGTGAGCGCGCTGCTCGCCGGCGAGATCCAGTTTTCCGTCGGCGGCGGCGATGCGGTGATCCGTGCAGCACTACGCGGCGCCGACACCGTGCTCGCATTCTCGCCGATGAACCGCGGCTTGCAGCGTTTGATCTCGCGGCCGGATATACGAACCCCGGCGGAGCTTAAAGGCAAGCGAGTGGCGATCACGCGTTTCGGCTCCGCCGGTCATTGGGCCTTCCAGCTATTCGTCAAAAAGTGGGGCATGCGCCCGGAAGACTTTCAGCTCATCCAACTTGAAGCTTCACCGGCGATGTTTGCCAGCTTGGAAAAAGGCGGCTGTGACGCGGCTGTGCTGACCATGCCGTCGTTCTTCGTCGCCGAGGAGAGAGGCTTTCGCACCCTCGCCGATCCCGCCGAGATGGACATTTATTATTTGCAGAACTCCGTCGATACCACCCGCAGCTATTTGAAAGCCAACCGGGCCCAGGCGATCCGCTTCGGTAAAGGTCTGATCGAAGGCGTCGCTTATTTCAAAAAACATAAAAAGGAAAGTCTCGAAGTGCTGCAAAAGAAACTGCGCATCCAGTCGGCCCAGGAAAAAGATTTGAAGTATCTTGAATTATCGTACAATCTTCTAGCGGCAAAATATTACAACCCCACGCTCTACGCCACGCCCAAGGCGGTGGAAACCTCGCTCGAATTCATCGCCGCAACAGAGCCCAAGGCGCGCGGCGCCGACGCCAGACTTTTCGTTGACGAAAGCGTCATCAGAGAAATCGAAGCGAGCGGTTTTATCAAAAGCCTGTACGAAGGCGAGTATCGATGAACGAAGACTGGAGTGATGGGCCTCTTTACCAGCCAATACTCCATCACTCCCTTACTCCAATCCCGACCGAGGAATTCCCATGGCCGACTACAAAGAAATCATCTACCAGAAGCAACGCGGCGGCGTACTGATCACGCTCAATCGGCCCGAAGCGCTCAACGCCATAACCCGGCCGATGCTGAAGGAAATTCATAACGCGTTGGACGACGCTGAAGCCGATCCCGAGATACGCGCCATCATCATCACCGGCGCCGGGCGCGCATTTAGCTCCGGCTTCGATCAGGCGACTACCACCGGCCGGCGCCGCGACATTCAGTGGCCCTATGGCATCCAGACCGGCATGAGCGCGGCGGACCTGATGAACTATTGGTCCATGGATGATGTGAAGCTGATCCGCATCTTTGAAATGACCAAGCCGGTGATCGCCGCCGTGCGTGGCTGGGCCATGGGCGGCGGCTGCTGGCTGGCGCTCTACAGCCACATCACCATCGCCGCCGAAGACGCGGTGTTCGCCCAGCCGGAAGTGCGCCATGGCTCGAACACGACTTTCATGTGGACGCTGCTCGCTGGATTTAAAAACGCGCTGCGCTACGGCCTGGTCGGCGATCACATCGACGCCAAGGAAGCCCATCGCATCGGCCTGGTGAACAAAGTCGTCCCCGTCGATCAGTTGCTGGAAGAATGTTTTCAGATCGTCGAGCGCATCGCTCGCGTGCCGCCGGAGACGGTGAAAATCAATCTCGCCATCTCGACCATGGGGCTGCAAATGATGGGACTGCGCGACGCACTCCACATGGACGAAACGCTATCGATCCCGGCGCACATGATGCTGCGCGAAGAATTCCGCCGCCCACTCGACGAAGTGCGCGCCACCGAAGGCACGAAAGCTTACCTGCAAAAACGTGACGGCCCGTTTCAGCCCGAACCGTTTGGACCGAGGGCCAAGAAGAAGGCGTGAGGCACGAGGCTTGAGGCAACAGTAGGAAATTATGAATGACGTAGCTTCCTGGCGCGATCTCACGCCGCTCATCGCGCCGCAATCCGTCGCCATCGTCGGAGCATCGCAGCGTGGAGCAGATGCTAACCTGGCGCGTGAGCCGCGCGGCAACCGAGTCATTCGCAATCTCAAAAACTTCGGCTTCGAAGGGCGCATCGTCGCGGTCAATCCGAAATACAGCGAAGTGATGGGCTTCCCGTGCTATCCAGACATCGCGTCCATTCCCGAACCGGTCGACTGCGTGGTCTCGGCGGTGCCCAATCGCCATGTGGCCGACCTGTTGGAGTCCGCCGCCAACGCCGGCGTGCGCGCTGGCGTCGTATTTGCCGCCGGCTTCGGAGAAATTGGCGGCGAAGGCAAAATTCGCCAAGCGCGTCTCGAAGCATTGTCCAAAGAACGCGGCTTTCTCATCTGCGGACCGAACTGTTACGGCGTGTTGAATGTTCATGGCAAAACGCCGCTCTTCGCCTCGACGATCCCGCCGGGATTTCTCGCCGGCTCGGTGGCGTTGATCTCGCAGAGCGGCGGACTCAGCACGACCATCGCCAACGCGCTCATGCTCAACCGCCACGTCGGCCTGAGCCATATTATTTCCTGCGGCAACCAATCCGGCGCGACCATCGAAGAATACATCAACTACTTCGTCGAAGACACCAATACGCGGGTCATCGCGGTGTTCGTCGAAGGCTTCAAACAGCCGGAACGCTTGCTCGCAGTGGCGCGCAAAGCCGCCGAACATAATAAACCGTTGATCATTCTCAAAGGCGGCCGCTCCGAGGTATCCAAGCGCGCTGCGGCCACCCACTCGGGCTCGCTGGCCGGCGCGGCGGAAGTGGTCGATGCGGCATTTCGCCAAGGCGGCATCGTCTCGGTGCGCAGCATCAATGAATTGATCGACAGCATCAGCGTTTTTTCCTGCGACGGTTTCATCAAGAAATATCACGGCGGACGGCGCATCGGTGTGCTCTCCGGTTCCGGCGGCGAGTGCACGTTGGTCTCCGACGCTGCGGCCAACGTCGGCGTCGAAGTTCCCGAACTGACTGAATCAACTAAAGCGAGCTTGCAAGCAGCGGTCGCCGACTTCGGCAACATGAACAATCCCCTGGACGGCACCGGCGCCATGTACGACGACGAGAAAATTTTTCCTCGCCTGCTTCAAGGGTTGGTCGACGACGCCAACATCGACATCGTCACGATCAATCTCGAAGCCAACGACCCGAGGCCGAAGGAATTAAAAAGCGGCAACCGTTTCACGTTGGCGATCGAAACAGCCGCGGCAGCGAGTAAGAAACCGATCGCAACTTTCAGTTCAGTCGTCGGCGGTCCCGTCGATCCGGAAATTCTTCAGCCGTTGCGCAATGCCGGCGTGCCGATCATGGAAGGCGCCGAGTGCGCCACGGCGACGATAAGAAATTTGGCCGACTACTACGACTTTCAGAAATCGCGGCTGACCGGAGGTGGCGAAATTCCCAGGCCGACAGCTCATGCCAAACTGCCGTCAGGAATGCTCGGCGCCGAAGCCGCGTTTGCGCTCTTCAAAGAGTTCGCCATCCCAGTCGCGCCCACGGTTCTCACGAGCAACGCCGATGATGCGGCGCTTGCCGCTGACAAGATGGGCTACCCGGTCGTCCTCAAAGTCGAGTCGGCACAGATCACGCACAAGAGCGATGTCGGCGGCGTCGCGTTGAACCTTTCCAATGGCAGCGAAGTGCGAGCAGCGTTCGCGCGCATTCAAAGCGAAGTCAAAAGCCGCGTGCCGAACGCTAAGATCGACGGCATTGTCGTCCAGCGCATGGCCGGCGACGGCGTCGAAATGATCCTCGGTATCAAGCGCGATCCGTTATTCGGCCCAGTGGTGCTTTGTGGTTTGGGCGGCATTCTAGTTGAAGTGCTCAAAGATATTGCCGTCGGCATCCCGCCGCTGTCGCGCCAACAGGCTCAAGACATGTTGATGCGTCTGCGCGGTTTTCAAATTCTCGGCGGCGTGCGCGGCAAACCGGCCGGCGATGTCGATGCACTGTGCGATGCGATCGTCGGCATCTCGAACCTCGCCGTCAGCCTCGGCGATCAACTGCTCGGCGTCGATATCAATCCGCTGATCGTCTTGCCGCAAAGGCCAAGGCGTCGTCGCCGTCGACGCTGTGGTGGAGATTGCGATGAAGCAGAAATCAATTGGAGTGTTGGAGTGATGGAGTGATGCGTTCCGGACCCCAATACTCCAGAACTCCATCACTCCAGTACTCCAATTATTCCCTGAAGGAGTTTTATGCCCGACTACAAAGAAATCCTCTACGAGAAACAACGCGGCGGCGCGCTGATCACGCTCAATCGCCCGGAGGCGATGAACGCCATCAGCCGCAGCATGATCAAGGAAATCCATCAGGCTCTCGACGACGTCGAGCAGGATCGCGAAGTGCGGGCCGTCGTGCTCACCGGCGCCGGCCGGGCGTTCTCCGCTGGAATGGACCAAGGCAACGCGTCCGGGAGGCGTCGAGATTTACACTGGCCCTACGGCATCGTCACCGGTGAAACCGCTGCCAGCGTGGTCGATTCTTGGCGCGCCGATCCGCGCAACTTTCGCCGCATGTGGGAGTTCGGCAAACCGATCATCGGCGCGATCAACGGCTGGGCCATGGGCGCGGGCTCGTGGCTGTCGCTCTTCACGCACATAACGATCGCTTCGGAAAACGCGGTATTCGCTCAACCGGAAGTGCGCCACGGCTCGAACACGAGCTTTATGTGGACGTTGTTGGGCGGTTACAAAAACGCCCTGCGCTACGGTCTCACCGGCGATCATATCGACGCTCAAGAAGCGTTGCGCATCGGCCTGGTCGTCAAAGTCGTGCCGGCCGACCAACTGATCGACGAATGCTTCAGCATCGTCGAGCGCATCGCCCACGTGCCGCCGGAAACGGTGAAAATCAATTTGCAGGTCGCCACCCTGGGCCTCGACATGATGGGGCTGCGCGATGCCTTGACGTTGGACAATCAGTTGTCGGCGCCAGCCCATGTCATGCTGCGCGAAGAGTTACGCAAGCCCCTGGACGACGCCCGCGCCAACAAAGGCATTCGCGAATATTTACAAATGCGCGACGGACCGTTCCAACCGGAACCGTTCGGGCCGCGGTCAAAGAAGCGCGATTGAGAAATCGCCCGTTCAAAATGTTCAAGACGTTCAAATCGTTCAAGCCGTAGCAACACTGGGAGAAGAAAACATGGCACAGTACAAGACTTTAATTTATGAGAAACAACGCAGCGGGGTGCTAATCACGCTCAACCGGCCCAATGCGTTGAACGCGATGAATCAAGACATGATGAACGAGCTCGATGGCGCGTTCGCCGAAGCTGAAGGAGATCCTGAGATTCGCGCCGTTGTCATTACCGGCGCCGGCGGCGCGTTTTCCGCGGGTGAGGATATCGGCGACTCCGATCCCGACACTGCGTGGCCCTATGGTGTCCCAGCTGGCACATCGCTCAACGCAACGTACAACAAGTTTCGCGACGCCGACCGCAAGGATATCTTGGGCCGCCAGCTTTACCGCTGGCAATTTCCCAAGCCGATCATCGGCGCGGTCAGCGGCTGGTGTTTCGGCGCGGCCTCTTGGCTCGCGCTCACCTGCCATGTAACCATCGCCGCGGACGACGCCGTGTTCGGCCAGCCGCAAGTGCGCCACGGCGCCAACACCGATTTCATTTGGGTCGCTCTTGCCGGTTTTAAAAATGCTTTACGCTACTCCCTCACCGGCGATCATGTCGACGCCCAGGAAGCGTTGCGCATCGGCCTGGTCAATCAAGTGGTGCCCAAAGATCAGTTGATTGAAACCTGTTTTCAATTCGTCGATCGCATCGCGCATATTTCGCCGGAAACGGTGAAGATCAACCTGCAGATCTCGACCATGGGATTAGAAATGATGGGCCTGCGCAAAGCCTGGACGATGAATTCAGAGCTGGCCGCGATGGCGCGCTTGACCAAGCGCGAGGAGTTCAACAAACGACTCGATGACGCCAAGAAAAAAGGCGGACTCGCGGCATTCTTGCAAGAACGCGACGGGCCGTTTCAACCCGAACCGTTCGGACCCAAGGCCAAGAAAGTGTCATGATTTTTAACAGGCTGCCTCAGGTTGATTCTTCAAACAGTCGCGTAGCTTTGCACTCGGGATAACCTGAACAACCCAAAACTGCGAACCGGCGAGTTCCCCTTTGCGGGCGGTGCGCACGACCATCGTCTTGCCGCAAGTCGCGCAGGTTGGCGCGCTAACTAAGAGTCCCGACTGATCAGTCTGATCCGACGGATCGGTCCGATCTTTTTTCTGTCGCTGCCGCTCGGCCAATCGTGCGGCAGCAAGTTTCTCCGTGTAGCCGCCGTCCTTAACAAACCCGCGCTCCAGCCCAGCGATCTGCTGATCGAGCAGATAGTTCGCCTGGTGGATCAGACAGAGCACTGTATTCGCAACGAGCGCGGCATCTGCGGCATCGAGCCAGCGGCAGTAAGCCTTCCAATGATCCGTCGGATCGGTCCGATCAGACTGATCCGTTCGATCTCTTTTGGATCCCACAGCGCGCACCTCGCGAGCTTCTCGGTCGTCTTTACTCCACTGACGCTTTCCTCGTTGTCGTAGAAAATCCTCATAGTCCAGCAGCAACTCATCGAGGCTAGCGCGCGCAACGTTCACTAGACGCAGCTCGGTCTCGCTAGACGTCGCTGCAGCTCTGCTACCCTCAGCAATATTCTGTCGCCCACTGCGCGCGGCCTGAACCATTTGATCGTGAGTGCGCGAACGCTTGTCGACAAACCGGTCACAGAACGACGCTGTCGCATCATAAATCACCGTGGCCACCTGAAAGCTGCGTAACTCACGGTAACCACCGCTCGGCCTCAGCCGCCGGTGTCCGTCGGATCGGTCTGATCCTTTGCTACTCATAAGTGACACTACTTGATCGCTTCGCGCGCTTTCAGTTCCTCAATCGTCTCGGTGCTCAAACCGAGTATCTCGCCAAACACCTGATCGTTGTTCACGCCAATCCACGGCGCAGCCCTAGCAGCATTGGCCACGGACAGAGAAGGAATTCCCGGCAAGCCGTGATGGGTGATCTTGCCCCAAGGTTGGGCCTCGGTCTCGACGATGTGGCTGCGAGCGCGCAGGTGGATGTCGTGAAAGAGGTCTTCACCGGAAGATGGAATTCCGGCGGCGACGCCGGACTCTTGCAGCAACCGAAAGGCTTGCTTCGCCGTGCACTTGCGCGTCCACTGAGAAAGGTTTTGATCAAGCTCCGTACGATTTTCCGCGCGGCCCGCTTTGGTGGCGAATTTAGCGTCGGCGGCCCAAGACGATCTGCCGATCCTGCCGACCATGCTCTGCCATTCTTCATCGCTCGCACAGGCGATGATGATCCAACTGTCGTCGCCACTGCACGGATACACACCATAGGGCGCATAAACTTGGCCGAGAATTTCGCCGTAACCCATGGCATCCCAGTCATTGCCGTTGACCGTATAATCGAGAATCGCCGGCCCCATCATCGCGCCCTGCGCTTCGAGCATGCCGGCCTCGATGAATTGTCCTTTGCCGGTACGCGCTTGATATTCCAACGAGGCGAGGACGCCAAGCGCCATCGTCACCGACCCCACACGGTCGGGCCACGCGATCTTGCAGCGCGTTTCCATGGGCGAGTCGGGATAACCCCACAAGCGCATGATGCCGGTGTAAGCGAGCAGCTGCCAACCCCAGGCGACCCACCTTTTTAGCGGCCCGGTCAGACCCCAACCCGGCATCACGGCTTGAACGATGCCAGGATTGATCTGCTGCAAAACATCGAAGCTGAAGCCTAATCGTTCAAGCACACCGGAGCTGAAATTGTCGACCACGACATCGGACTTAGCCACCAACTGCTTAAATAATTCTTTACCTTCGGCATTGCGCAGATTGACCGTGCAACCGAGCTTCGCCCGGTTCATGCACGCATGCACCGCCGCCTCGCGCTCTTTGCTCGCAATCGTGCCAGTCTCGATCTTCACCACTTCCATGCCATAGTAAGCGAGTAATTCGGTTCCCAGCGGTCCGGCGAATTGCTGCGTCAAATCGGCCATGCGCAGACCCGCAAGCATTGGAGCGCGAGCATTTTCACCGTTTACTTTCGCGCTATTGGCTAGCTGTTTCTCAAGCTCAAGCAAAATCTCGTTTCGCTGCTGATCGAGCAATGGCGCCGGCCGGCGCACGCGCATGGGAGTCAATGACAAGCGCATGGGCGCGCCGGGCGCTTTGTACTTGCCGATCACCGGATGGTCGATCTCCTGCATCCACCCGCGCGCGCGGATTTGCTCGCAGTCGACGAACTGGCCGATGGTGTTGAGCGGCGCGGCGGCGAGGTGGCGCGCTTGCGCCTGGTTGGCGAAATCATCCGCGTTGAACTGGCCGATAAACTCGGCGAACCCTTGCGCCACTTCCGCCGCATGCGCGTCGCGGTAGCGCGGGTTTTCCCACTCCGGTCCGGCGAGCTTTTTGTCGGTCATCCAGTTTTGCGCAAACTCTTTCCACATATGCGGCATGTTGGTGGTGAAGTGCACGTAGCGGCCATCTTTACAGCGATAAATATTCGTCCCGGCGCCGCCGGATGCTTTGGCACCGGGGCGCCGCTCCAAACGGTTCTCGCGCGAATAGCGCGCGATGCTGCTGCTGTTGGCGAACGTCAAGGCTTCCTGCAGCGAGATGTCGATGCGCTGTCCGGCGCCGGTGACGCGCGCATGACGCAGCGCGGCGAGGCCCAACCATGCCGCCATGGTGGCGGCCATCTGATAAGCGAGATGGCTCGGCGCCGTACAGTGGCCTTTGTTGTTATCCCCCTGGCCGTAAAGAAATCCGCCGGCGGCGTTGGCGATGGCGTCGCTGCCTTTATAGTGACGATAGGGACCTGTGCGGCCGAAGGGCGTGATCGAAACGATGGCCAATCCGGGAAAGTCTTTGCTTAGGCTTTCGTCGTTGAAACCGAACTTTTCCAAATAGCCAAGCGGCGTCGCCTCGAAAAACAGATTGGTTGACGCAAGTAATTTCGAAAAAGTTTCCCGATCCGACTCACGCTCGAGGTCAAGGACGATGCTACGCTTGTTGGTATTCGCGTTGATGAACGTCAGGCTGCGCTCGGGATGCTCGATGTTGCCGGCGAAGGGCGGCAGCAGCCGATTGGGATCGCCGCCCGGCGGTTCGACTTTGATCACATCGGCGCCGAGATCGGCGAGCTGCCGCGTCGCGTAGGACGCCGGAATATCGCCAAGCTCGATGACGCGAAGATGACCGAGAGCGGATTCATGACTGATTGTTTCTGCCAAGAGATTGCCTTTCGATTCAGTGCGAAAAAGAACTTTTCACCACGAAGATCACGAAGGGTTCGGATGATTAATTTCCGAACTTCATGCTCTTCGTGTCCTTCGTGATGAATCTTTCCCTTTCTACTTGCCCAAGTCGACTACGATTCGGCCGCGCACACCGCCTTTTAAAATCTTGTCGATCTCCGGGCTCAGGGCATCGAGTGAAACTTCGCTAACGATGCGCGCCAGATCGACACTCCATTCGCCGGCGAGTTTGTTCCACGCCATCTGGCGCGCGCGCATGGGAATCTCGACGGAATCGACGCCGAGCAAACTCACGCCGCGGAGAATAAATGGAAATACGCTGACGCTTAGATCGGCGGACATAGCGTTGCCGCAGGCCGCTACCAAGCCGCCGTATTTCGCGCTCTTGAGCGCCGTGGCGAGAATGTTTCCGCCCACCGTGTCGACGACCCCGGCCCAACGCCCTTTTTGCATCGGCCGGCCCGAGGTATCGTTGGCCTCTTCGCGCGAGATGACCGCCTTGGCGCCAAGCTGGGTGAGATACTCAGTTTCGTTCGCCTTGCCCGTGGCGGCCACGACATTGAAGCCGAGCTTGGCGAGAATCGCCACGGCGATACTGCCGACGCCGCCAGTCGCGCCGGTCACCAACACCTCGCCGGAATCTTTGTTCAATCCACCGGCCATCAGTCGCAACAAGCATAGCGCCGCGGTCAAGCCGGCGGTGCCATAACCCATGCTGTCGCGCAGTGACAAACCTTGCGGCAGCTTCACCGCCCAACCGGACGGCACGCTGATGTATTCGCCAAAGCCGCCGGAGGTGTTCATGCCGAGATCGAAGCCCATGACGATGACTTCCTCGCCGGCGCCAAATGCTTTGGTCGTCGAATCCACGACCACGCCGGCAGCATCGATGCCCGGTGTGTGCGGATACTTGCGCGTCACGCCTTTGTTGCCCGAGGCCGACAACGCGTCTTTGTAATTGAGTGAGGAATACTTCACCTCGACGATCAGCTCGCCGCCGGGCAGCTCGCTCAACGCCTTTTGAGTAACTTCGCGAACGAATTTTTTCTCGATAGTTTCTGAAACCACCATCGCTTTGAAAGTTTGCGGTAACGCCATGAATCACTCCCTGGTAAAAAAGATTTACCCCAGCGCTATCGAATCGAACGCCGAACTGTCAAGTGCTGGAGGTTCGCGAAAGGCTTTTCGCTGCTTGAAATACGACGAGCCGCGTTGCATTGTCGGTGTGGAGGATATTTCCATGGCAGAGAAAAAAACCGGCGGCCTCGAAGGCATTATCGCCGGCAATACGGCGATCTCGACAGTCGGCAAACAAGGCGTCGGTCTCACCTACCGCGGCTACTCGATCGAGGATCTAGCGGCGCATTCGACCTTTGAGGATGTCGCCTATTTGCTGATCTACGGCCGTTTGCCGAAAGCGGACGAGCTTGACGATTACAAGACGAGATTGCGCAACCTGCGCGGCCTCCATCCGACGTTAAAATCGGTTCTTGAGGAAATTCCCAGCAGCACCCATCCGATGGACGTGCTGCGCACGGGCTGCTCGATGTTGGGCACCTTGGAACCCGAGGGCCCCGGCCGCACCCAGATCGGCGTTGCCAATCGGCTGACCGCCTGCTTCAGCGCCATGTTGCTCTATTGGCACCATTTCGTCACCAGCGGCAAACGCATCAATACCGAAACCGACGATGACGACACCGCCGGCCACTTCTTGCACTTGCTGCACGGCAAGAAGCCCGACGACTTGCAGCGCCGCGCCATCGATGCCTCGCTGATTCTCTACGCCGAACATGAATTCAACGCCTCGACGTTTACCACGCGCACGATCACCGCGACGTTGGCCGACTTCTACTCGGCGATCACCGGCGGCATCGGCGCGCTGCGCGGACCGCTGCACGGCGGCGCCAATGAAGCGGCGATGGAATTGATCGAGCAATTCGACACACCCGATGCGGCGGAGAAGGGGTTGCTGGAAATGATGGCGGCGAAAAAGCTCATCATGGGCTTCGGCCATCGCGTGTATAAGATTTCCGACCCGCGCTCCAATGTCATCAAAGGCTGGTCGAAAAAACTCGCCGAGGCCAAAGGCGATACCAAGCTCTATGCGATCTCCGAGCGCATGGAGCAGGTAATGATGCGCGAGAAAAAAATGTTCCCCAACTTGGATTTCTACAGCGCTACGGCGTATCACTTCTGCGGCATTCCGACGGCGATGTTCACGCCGCTGTTCGTCGTTTCGCGCATCACCGGCTGGGCGGCGCATATTATCGAACAGCGCGCTGATAATCGTTTGATTCGGCCCAACGCCGATTACATCGGGCCCGAGCCGCGGCCGTTCGTGCCGGTCGACAAAAGATAAACCTTCGTGCAAAGTTCACGGGTTCAAAAATTCAATGTCTCTTGCCCTGATTGAACTCTTGAACCCTTGAACGCTTTGAGTGGCATCATGAGCGGAGAAGTCTCAAACATTCGTCCCAAACCGGACAAGATATTAGTCGATCTCGCCGACTACGCGGCCAACTACGTGCCGACCAGCAAGAAGCGCTCGACACCGCGCGTTACGATTTGCTCGACACGCTGGGCTGCGGCTTGCTCGCTCTGCGCTATCCGGAATGCGCCAAGCATCTCGGCCCCGTCGTTCCCGGCGCGGTGCTAGCGAATGGCGCGCGCGTGCCGGGGACCGACTGGCAGCTCGACCCGGTGCACGCGGCGTTCAACATTGGCGCGATGATTCGCTGGTTGGACTTCAACGACGCCTGGCTCGCCGCCGAATGGGGCCATCCGTCGGACAATCTCGGCGGCATTCTGGCCCTCGCCGACTATCTCACGCGCAACAAACAGAAAGCATTCACGATACGCGACGTGCTCCGAGCGATGATCAAGGCGCACGAGATCCAAGGCATTCTGGCGCTGGAAAACAGTTACAATCGGGTCGGCTTGGATCACGTGTTACTCGTCCGCGTCGCGACCAGCGCAATGGCCACCGCCATGCTTAGCGGGAGCATGGAGCAAATCATCAGCGCACTGTCCAACGCTTGGACCGACGGCGGCGCACTGCGCGTCTATCGCCATGCGCCCAACACCGGGCCGAGAAAATCCTGGGCTGCCGGCGACGCCACCAGCCGCGGCGTGCGATTGGCGCTGATGGCGATGCAAGGCGAGATGGGTTATCCATCCGCGCTGACCGCCAAAACTTGGGGTTACTACGACGTGCTGTTTCACGGCAAGCCATTCACCATGGGGCGGCTTTTAGGTTCGTATGTAATGGAGAACGTGCTGTTCAAAATCTCCTTCCCCGCGGAGTTTCATGCGCAAACCGCCGTCGAGTGCGCGATTCAGTTGCACGAACGGGTCAAACATCGGCTAGAAGAGATCGACAAAGTCATCATCAGCACGCAGGAATCGGCGATCCGTATCATCGACAAATCCGGGCCGCTGCATAATCCCGCCGACCGCGACCATTGCATTCAATACATGACCGCCATTGGTTTGATCTTCGGCGAATTAACCGCCGATCACTATGAAAACGATGTCGCCAATGATCCGCGCATTGATGCGCTGCGCGCCAAAATGACCTGCGTCGAAGAGCCACGCTATACGAAGGAATATCTCGACGCCGACAAACGCTCCATCGCCAACGCGGTGCAAGTTTTCTTCAAAGACGGCACGTCGACGGATAATGTCGCCGTCGAATATCCCATCGGCCACCGCCGCCGCCGCGCCGAAGGCATGCCGCTGTTGGTGCAGAAGTTCGCAGCGAACTTAGCCTCGCGCTTCGCCCCACAGCAGTGCGAGGCGATTATGCGCTTATGCAATGATTCGACGGCGCTCGACGCTACACCGGTCGATCGGTTTACGGACATGTTTGCGTTGAAAATGTAGGCGCCGGTCGCCACCGTCCTGTACGGCGGAAATGAAAGACAACCATCCCTTTAACTAAGCTGAGGTAAAACATGAGTCCACGCCAAACCCTCAAGCAACTACTCAAGCGCAACAAATTACTCGTCGCTCCCGGCTGCTTCGACGGTCTGTCCGCCCGGCTCGTTCAAGAAGCCGGCTTCGAAGCCGCGTATTTAAGCGGCGGCGCCGTCGCCCGCAGCATGGGCATACCCGACATCGGCCTGGTGACGATGTCGGAAAACATCGAACGCGCCGCCCAAGTGGCTTCCGTGATCTCTATTCCGATCATCGCTGACGCCGATACCGGCTACGGCAACGCGGTTAATCTCGTCCGCACCGTGCGCGCCTTCGAGCGCGCCGGCGTCGCCGCAATTCACATCGAAGATCAGATCACGCCCAAACGCTGCGGCCACTTGGACGGCAAAGAAGTTATTCCGCTCGACGAGATGCTGCAGAAACTCAAAGCCGCGCTGGCCAATCGCAGCGATGCCGATTTCGGCATCATCGCCCGCACCGACGCCCGCGGCGTCCATGGCTTTGACGACGCGATCAAACGCGGCCAAGCCTTCGCCAAACTCGGCGTCGATGCGATCTTTATCGAAGCGCCGCAGTCGGAAGAAGAGTTGGCGGAGATTCCCCGGCAAATTCCCAATATCCCGCTGCTGGTCAACGTGTTCAAAGGCGGCAAAACGCCCATGCTGCCGGTCGAACGCTTGGAAAAAATCGGCTATCGCATCGCCATCTATCCTTCGGAAACTCAACGGGCGGGAATTTACGCCATGCGCAGCGCGCTCAGCACGCTCAAACGGGACGGCACTACCGAGTCGATCGATGCGGCGCTGACCACGTTCAAAGAACGCGATCGCGTCGTTGATTTAGACGGCTGGCAAAAAATCGAGCGCGATTTTTTGACCCTGGAAGACGATAAACCGTGAGACGAAGCAAGATTATTTAACGCTCTGCTTTTGCTGACGCTCTTGCAAACCCCTGAGCAGCCGTTCGGCTTGATCGATGTTGCGCTTGGCGGCTTCGTGGCTGGGATCGTATCGCAAAACACTGCGCCATTCACCGATCGCCGGCTGAAGTTTCTCTTCACGAAAAAGCCGGATGCCTTGATTGTAGTGTTCCTGCACCAAGCGGCCGCGCACGTTGGTCAGCAGGGCCGTCGCGCCACTATCTTTCGGGCTCAGCTTCAACAATTGATTGAGCGCGTTCATGGCATCGACAAACTTATTCTGGTCAAACAAGCTCTTTCCCTGCTGAAACAAGACCGATCGTTTTAACTCCGCGGCATCGCCGCTGCGCGGATTTTGCCCGAGAAAACGATCGATGGTCGCTAACGCCAATACATAATCGCCTCGTTCAGAAGCTTCCTTGGCATCGGCCAGCGCCGGATTCGCGTACAATTCGCCTTCGCTCGCCTCCGGCTTAGCGCCTGGGATCGGCGCGACCGACGGCGCCGCTTTGCCAGGCTGCGGCGTATCTTGCCGCCCGAATGGTAAGCCTGGTATCTCGGGAATCTTCAGCACCATGCCGGGTGAAAGTTTCGGATTGACGGGCAACTGGTTGGTTTCCCAAATGACTTCAGAGCGCACCCGGTCGCCGTAATAAAATTGCGCGATGGACGCCAGCGACTCGCCCGCGCGCACGGTATGATTCAATTGCCGCACTTCGCGCACTTGGGTTTGCAACGCGTCGAAGGCTTCTTTGTGGCCGGGGTTCATGGCCAGCACGGCGAGAAAGTGGCCGCGCGCTTCGAGATGGACGTTGCGTTTGAGCGCTTCCCGTCCACGCGCCATGCGCTCGGCGATCGCCTGCTGTATGCGCTCAGCGAGACTTTTGCTTTCCGCCAATGCGACTGCGTCCCTGGGATCGATGGTCAATACAACCTTCCAAGCTTCGCTGGCTCCCCGTAAATCGCCCTGCGCCGCCAGCGCCGCCGCTTTGTCGCGCTGCGGCGCGATCAACGCTTCCAAAGCCGATGATCGTCCCGGTCCATCCTGTTGTACTGCGGTGCAGCTTGCGAGCGTGAGGCAGCACGCCAGGAGGAGAATATGACAGCAATCACGAAGCGTCATTTAATCGCCTCCTGACTAAATAGACTGAGGCTCTTGACGAACTCATCCATGCTCATTTCGGGATAGATTTGGATCCGGTGGATTCGGTGCGGATCGACGAAGGATTGGCTGCCCTGCCGCCGCACCGTGAACGCCGCGCTATAACCTCGATCCTTAGTCCGCCGCGCGACGGCGTCGTCCTGTCGGCCGTAGGGATAGGCAATAATGTCGGGCGCGTAGCCGAGATATTTTTGGAACAACGCTTTGGGCTGCACGAGTTCCGCTTCAAGCCGCTTTTCATATTCCCCTGCGGGCTCGCCACCCGCTCGCACCATATCGCCATGGCTCTTCGAGTGCGCTTGGACGGGAAACCCTTCATCCGAAAGCTTCTTTAGCTCCGGCCAAGTAAATGCATTGCCACCCGCGCCGATATAATCGGTGTAAATAAATAGCGTCGCGGAAAAGCCAAGCTCTTTCAAAACCGGGTAAGCGTAGCGTGAAAACGAGCGATAGCCATCGTCGAACGTGATTAACACGCTCTTTTTTGGCAGTTGGCGCTGCAGCGAGACAAACTCGACGAACTCTCTCAGATTGATCACCCGGTAGCCCTGCGCCTTGAGATAACGCATCTGCGCCTCGAAACCCTTGGCGCCAATGATCATCCGCCCTTTGGCCTGGGGCGCGACATCGTGATAGACGAGGATCGGCACCAGTTGGTAGCCGTTCGACGTGATGCCGGAAGGATTCCATTGCTGTTTCGGTATGACGATGGTCTGGCCCGGCGTCAAACTTGGCGTCCCGTTGTAATTGCCGGCCATGACCCGGCGCGTGCTCAGCTCAGCGACGCGTACCTGCATCGACACGGCGGTTCTCACCGCGCGCAGGCAATGATCGGCATAGTGCGTCGGCGCGCCGAAGATCGCCATCACCGCATCGCCGAGAAACTTGTTGATATAGCCGTCATGCTTGACGGTAGCGTCGATCATCAAGTTATAAAATTCATTGAGCGCGCTGACGACCTCTTCCGGCGGTAGCCGCTCCGCGAGCGTGGTAAAGCCGCGCATGTCGCAAAAAATCACCGTCACGTCCCGGCGTTCGCCGCTGACCACGATACTGTCGGGGTTTTTAAGAATTTCCTCGACCACCTGGCGCGCCACGTAACTGCTGAAAGCGTGCTTGATCTTTTCCTTTTCGCGCAGGCTCTTGGCCATTTCATTGAACGAATCGGTGAGATCGCCGATCTCGTCGCGCGCCGCGATCGGCAGGGTCACGTCAAAATTTCCCGCCGCAATGCTTTTGGTCCCTTGCGCGAGTTTCAGCAGTGGCTTGGTTAGAACAATCGACAAGCCCACGGCGCCGGTGATGCCGCCGAGAATCATCAGGCCGGTGATCCAGATGGTTTGATTGCGCGAGCGATCGACAGTGCTGCGAATACCACGGTCGCTGAAGCCGAGATAAAGCGCGCCGAGCCGGACTTTGCTAAACTCCAGCGGTACGGCGAAATCGAGACCTCACCGCCCTTGGCGTCGTCGTAGTTTTGCACCAACAGCTGGTTCGCCAGCGGCTTTAACTCTTTGGGCCGATCGAGCTTGCGGCCGACAAAATTGAGATCGCCATGGGCGACCACTTTGCCATCATCGTCGGCAAACACGACGTAGGCGACGTCTTCGTCTTTGAGGGCGTCCCTGACCAAGAGACTGAGCGTGAGGTCATCGTGGGTCACCAGGGCGTTTCTTGCGCTCGCCGCCAAATTATTGGCGATGGTTAAGCCGCGTTTGGTCATCTCGTAGCGCAAACTCTTGGTCGCTTCGTCCAAAAGATAATCACCGACCAGCCCAACCGAAAGGACGATCAGCAAGGTGATGAGTAAACTGAGCTTGATTTTCAGCGAGATGCGAAATTTTTTATTGCGGACATCAGCCACGTCTACGTCTCAACTTCCAGCTGCGTTACTGCGTGCGAACTCTATTGAAGGCCGGCACCATCGTCAAGGTTAAGCCAGCTTACGTTTGAATCTTGAGCCCCAACAAATGTACCGCCACGCCACCCAAGCGCATAAACGAAAGCTCGTCAAAGCCGAGCCGGAGATAAAACTTCAGGGGATCGGCGCCGCAATAAAGATGGATCCCGGCAATGCCCTGTGCCCGCACATCGGCAAAGAACGCCTGGCATAATCGCCGCCCAATGCCGCTGCCACGCCATTGCGCGTCCACGTTAATGTGCAGATGGGCCGGGTAAGCGGAGCGAATCCGCTGGCGCACGTGACTGGGAAAACAGCGCTCGACGCTAGGCGTCAGGCCAAGCGCGCGCCGGGCGAAGGCGCGCGCGTCGGCCTGGCCGCGAAAGCGGCCCATAAAAATCTCAACGAGCAACGGCAGCGTGCAACGCCAAAAGTTTTGCCGGGCAAATTTTTGGCTATCAGGGCAGCCGGTGAGATAACCGATTACTTCGCCGTCCGCCTCGGCGACATAGGTCCAATCGGGCAGCTGTTTTTCGTAGGGCTCGATCCATATTCTAGCAAAAAGCCGCCAACGCTGGGGCGCGATCGGCGCGCCATTATCGCCGGTGCGGCAACAAAGCTCGCCAATCGCGTTCCACACAACTCGCTCGGATTGACGATTCACCGTAAGGCGTCTTATCGTGATTGGAGGCAACCTTCTCCACTCGCTGGTTCGCAACTACTCCAGCCGCTAATCATGCTCTCCTGGCCAACCCACAGAGCGCTGGGGCGCTGCGCTCAACTGGACATTGGCCAACCGCTGAAGTAGTTAAACAGAATCAAAACAGGAGTTCCGACAATGGCATTCAATATTCTAGAAACCACCATCGAACAAGTCCACGCGGCTTTCAAATCCGGCGAGCTTACTTGCCGCCAACTGGTGCAGATGTATCTCGACCGCATCGAGGCCTACGACAAAAAAGGGCCGGCGATCAATGCGATCATCTCGCTCAATCCCGGCGCCCTCGAAGAAGCCGGGCGCCTCGACGCGGCGTTCAAAGCATCAGGCTTTGTCGGTCCGCTGCACGGCATCCCGATCATCATGAAAGATCAAGGCGACGCCACGCCGATGCCGACCACGCTCGGCTCACTCTTGTTCAAAGATTATTATCCCGATCGCGATGCCTTCGTCGTCGATAAATTGAAAAAAGCCGGCGCCATCATTCTCGCCAAAGCGACACTCGGCGAGCTCGGCGGCGGCGACACTCATGGATCGCTGTTCGGTTCGACGAAAAATCCCTACGACCTCGAACGCACCGCCGGCGGTTCATCGGGCGGCTCGGGCGCCAGCGTGTCGGCGAATTTCTGCACGGTCGCCGTCGGTCAAGAAGGCTTCGCCTCGATCCGCCGGCCGTCGACGTGGAACGGCGTCTCAGGCATGCGGCCAACAGCCGGCTTCGTCAGCCGCAGCGGCGTCTACGCCGGCTGGCCATCAGTCAACGGCTCGCTTGGCCCGATGGCCCGTACGGTCACAGATTTGGCAAAGCTGTTGGACATCATGGTCGGCTACGATGCCGACGATCCCGTGACGGCGCGGGGCGTCGGTCGGGTTCCGGATACCTTCACAAGATTTCTCGACGCCGACGGACTGAAAGGCGCGCGCATCGGTATTTTGCGCGAGTCCATGGGCTACGACGCCGAACCGGGCTCGGCGGACTTCAACAAGATTACTGAAGTCTTCGACAAAGCCGTTGCCGAGCTAACGAAAGCCGGTGCGGCGGTCGTCGATCCGGTGGTCATCCCAAACTTGAAAGCGTTACTCGCCAAACGAGCCGGCAGCTTCACCGACGATGAAGAAGGCTTCCGAAACTTTCTCGGGCGGAGCAAGCAACAGCCGTATCGATCCCGCGCCGAAGCGATGCTGTCTGCCGACTTTCAGAGAGTCGTCAAAGGCTCGCGTGAGCGCTGGGCGCGCAACGCTACGGCCGAAGCACACTATGAATATTTGAAAGCCAAAGAAGAACTGATGACCAACCTGCTCAAGGTCATGGCCGATCTTAGACTCGACGCCATCGTCCATAAATCCGTCGAACACCAACCGACCTTGATCAAGGATGGGGTCAATCCGCCCTACGTCGATCAAAAAGGCGCGCCCCATATCAATACCTTTTTGATTTACGTGCCATCGGTGGCCGTGCCGGCCGGTTTTACCCGCGACAATTTGCCGGCGGGCATCACTTTTCTCGGCAGGCCCTATGACGACGGCAATATGATCAAGTTCGCCTATGCCTACGAGCAGACGACCCGTCACCGCAAGCCGCCGGCGAGCGTCACGCCGCTGTGAGCGGCGGTGGCCGCGCTAGGTTCCATGCCGTTGCGGCATTTTGTACGACTGCTATAGTCGAGCGGTCCGTTGTCAATTATGGGTCGCGTCGTCATAGCTTTACTTTTCGCTTTCGCTGCCGTTAACCAAAGCGCGCTGCTCAGCGCCAATCAACACGGCATCCGGTCAATGGTTGTCGCCGCTCAACCGAGCAGGCTGACCGAATACGCGGAATGCGATGACACCGATCACAGCGTTCTTTTCCTGAGCGCGATCGCGGCAGCGGCACCAGCGCTTGAGCGACTCGTAGAGTTAGCATTCGTCACGAGTCTGTACCAACCGCAACATTCCCATCGCCACAGCGTGCCGATCTTTGAGTGGCACGCCGTTTGGCGCATCTAATTTTCCTATCCCGCCGCCGACCTTAGCTGAGGTTCGTCTCGCTCCTATGGCTGCGCGAGACGTTACCGCTCATCTCAAGTCATACAGAACAGGAGTGCGCGCAGCGCTTTCCGAGGAGATCAACATGGAAGACTTTCCGATTTGGTTAAAACTCATCATCTGGGGCACCATGGGGCTGACGGTGGCTTACACCCTTTGGGGCGTATTTCAGTCCACTTTCCTTTCTTAACAGGCTAAAGACTGCCGGGAAGATGCGGCGACCTGCCGCCTCTTCCCGTACACTATCCCTCCACTTAACTTTTCCCATCGAATTCTCTTCACCGCTGGCACGGCGGCGCGCTTTGATGTTACAGATTCAGCAGCAATTTTGCTGGAGGGACAACGATGCAGTTCTATCGACTCTATGCCGGTGCTGACGGCCAATCGCATTTCGAGGAATTGGATGGGGCCAAAGCGGCGCCATTTTTAAACGAGACCAAGCCTGCGACAAGCCATTTATTTCGCGACGACTTCGCGCCGCATATCGTCAACTTTCACCGCGCGCCAAGGCGCCGGTGGGTGGTAACGCTCACCGGCAGCGTCACCATCGGTGTGGGCGACGGCAGCAGCAAAACTTTTTATCCCGGCGACGTTTTTCTCGCCGAAGACACCACCGGTCAGGGCCACACAGCCACGCCGACAAACTGGATCAGGCTCTACGTCAACCTCGACTAAAAGAATTGGCGTGATAGAGAATTGGAGTTTCGGCAACCCATGACTCCAACACTCCAGAATTCCATCACGCCCATCGCTTTCTTGAAACCATGAAGGAAGCCAATCACGGCGGCAAAATCTTTTTCGTCGACACGACGCTGCGCGACGGCCAGCTCAGCCTGTGGGCTTCCAACATGCGCACGGGCGTGATGTTGCCGATCGCCGAGCGGCTCGACCAAGCCGGCTTCGAAGCGATCGAAATTATGTCGTCGGCGTTCTACAAGAAATGCGTGCGCGATCTCAAAGACGACCTTGCAGCGAGGCCATTTCTTCGGACGGCTCGCCCTCGGCAAAACCGGTCCATGGTTAAGGCGCAGCACTTCGGTCTTTTGCCCGCCATCCAATGAATCATCGGAATCAAGGCCAAGTGTGTAACGCTCGCAATGAGCCCGGACGAAACCGCCGAGGAGATTGCTTTCACGGCGGCTCGCGGGCTATCTGGAAGCGTGGCTTGGCGCGATCGACCGATTGCAGCGTTCTCCGTCATGGGGATTCTCACGCTGTGGCTGCTGCTGTTTTCAACGGAGGTTTGGGCGGATTGGTCCTGTGAAGCCGAAAAACCGTCGTGCAAATCACTCTTCATCGTACACGACTCGTGGCACGCGGCCATTGTGCTCAGTAAAAATGATATCGCTCCGGCTGAGCTCCCGGAATCGGCTGACTTCCCCGGCGCGGAATTCATCGAATTTAGTTGGGGCGACCAGGATTACTTTCCCGATCCCCACTCAGGATTCTTTGCCGCCATCAAAGCAGCCCTGTGGTCCAGCGGCAGCGTGATTCACTTGGTTGGCTTCAGCGGCACACTGGAGCAAGCCTACCGCGGCGCAGAGATTATCGAACTCAGATTATCCCTCGGCGCATTCAATCGATTGGTGGAATCGCTGTCAAAAACTTTTCTTCGAGCCCAAGGCGCCAACCGCGCGCCGGCGGCACCGGGCCTTTATCCCCACAGTCGGTTTTATCCGGCAACGCCGAAATTTAGCCTCTTGCGGACCTGCAACACGTGGGTCGCCGAGGTGTTGGAAGCAGCCGCTGTCCCGGTATCGCCGCGCACGGTCATCACCGCCGGCAATCTCGCCAGCCAACTCGCCCCACTCGCGTTGCGCAGCCGTTGAAGAACGGGCACACTATGGCGACGTGAGCGAGTGAAATGATGAACGGCCTTCGACGATATCGATTCGGTGCTGCGCTAACCGCCTTGGTGCGGCGATGGCCGTTATGGCTTGCCAACAAACTCCACTGCCGTCGTCACCCAGCACGGATGCACCACAAACTAGTCAAACCCCCGAAACGACGACTCCAGTCGAGATCGCCAAGATTCCCGAAGCGATACCCGAAATCGTTCCCGAAATCGTCCTGCCATCGATTCCCAGACTGCTGCCCGAGTCGATCATCGCCGCGCCGCAAAAAGAACTGGCCTCTCCCAAGCTCCAATACAACACCACGGTCAGCACGAGAACCGGCGCTGCGGCGCAGAAATCGAGATGGCAATACCGGCGCACCCGCGACGGCACCATCGTCGGTTTTGAGTTTTCCAACCACGGCGGCAATCCCGTCTTGACGCCGCGCCGCGACGCCGCCAAGAACCAATTTTACACGCGCGATTATCAGTTTCGTTTCGACGAGCGGGCGCGCCAGGACATTCACCTACTCGTCACCGATTGGGTGGCGTCCCGTGACCGGCAGTTTCGTCTGAGCGAGTTGATGCTTACTTTGCTGCATTTCTTCCCGCGCAACTATCTGCCGGCGATCGTCGACTTCAACGGTAAAAATCTCGTCACCTTGCCGACCGGCGAAGAAGTCGAATTCAACGCCCAGACTCATGAAATACTCAGCGGCGTGCTAACCGAAGCGCCGGTGGATTTGAACCCGGATCGACGCGCGCGCAATTTCCCGGTGATCGAATACGGCGGCAAAGGCGTCGTCGTGCGTGCCAACGCGCGCGGCGCCGATCCGCGCATCGGCACCACGGCAACCATCACCACTTTGGCCGCGCCGGCCGCCAACTGCGAAAATGGCATCCGGTGCAATCAATGCCAAGTGCCGTCGCGCGAATTATGGCATCAAAGCGACGCGGTGCGATTTAAATTTTCCACCGATCAGGAGTTCGACCGCTTCCTGCTTGCCCGCTGTCAGTTCGGCCTGCCCAAAGCCGGTACCGGTTATGCGCTGGCGCCGGCCAGTCAATAGCTTCAGCTACGCTTTCGGCGCGGCGCGATAACTGTAGTAGAAAGGTATGACCGAACGGTTCCAGTCTTCTCCAAGGAATTTGCGCCCGGCTATTTTCTCTCGGGGACGGGCTTGATGAGTTTTGGATCGACTCCCGCCGGCAGGCACCAAAAAGTGTATTCATAATAAAGCTGCGTCGTGCGCGCCGATGGCCCGCCGCCGCTTTTCTCCGCGCCGGCGGATACCGACGCACTGACTCCATCGGCGATGATCGATTGTGATACCGGCTCGTTGGGATAGACCGCCGTTAAATTGTCGATGCTCTTTTTATGGTCAGCTCTGAGCGCCGTGACGCATTCTTTGCGCAGATCGACCGCATTGAGCAATTCCCATTTGTCAACGTTACCCTCGGGTAAAAGCCCGCGCGGTGTTCCCTCGACTCGTCGGGTCACCAGGCTATGCCTCCACAAAAGCCACGCCGCTTGAGCGCCCTCGGCGACCAATAGCAACATAACCAGCGCAACAATCGTTCGTTTCATAATTTCCTCTCCGCCAATGCTCCCGCCGCGGTGAATCCACTTACTCCATCCTTGCTAACCAGAAACTAGCCGCCCGCGCAATCGTTTCAGTTGCAATTGTTGCAGAACCCAACTAGGAAGAAAACAAAATCTCGCCCGGCCAAAAAAGGAGAATTTATGACGTCCAACTTCGTGATCGATGCCGACGGACATTGCTACGAACCGGATAATCAATTGGCGAAGTGGATGCCGAAGGAAATGGCCCATCTCGCGCCCAACCGCGTCACCGACAGTTCCGGTTATTCCCACTTGATGATCGAAGGCCGCCTCGCCGGCCGACGCCGTTGGGGCGGCGGCGCCGATCGCGGCGAAGTTTTCGCCGAGCACATCGAACGCAGCCGGCCGGGCATGACCGACCCACTCAAGCGCTTGCCTGACATGGATGAGGAAGGCATCGATGTCGCGATCATTTTCGGCACCTCGATCGCGTTGATGGTTAACGGCATGGCCGACAAGCCGCTCGCCGCGGTCCTATGCCACGCCGTCAACCGCTGGTTAGTCGAAGAATATCTCGCCCCTGATCCGAAACGTTTGAAAGGTGTTGGTCTAATCCCGGTGCAAGACCCGCCGGCGGCGGTGAAGGAGTTGGAATTTCTCGCCAAGCAGCGCGCCTCCATCGTCACCGCCATGCTACCGACCAATGTTTATGGCATCAATTTGGGCCACCGCATGTTCGATCCGGTTTACGCCGCCGCGCAGGACCTGAGCATACCGTTGTCGGTCCATCCACAAACCGAACATGACGGCCAGTACGGTGTCTGGGGCGTTATGGGCGCCGGCAGCGAGCGCATGGAGAAATACAGCTACGTGCACATGACCGCGTTCCCTTTTGAATTAATGATCGCACTCATGCACATGATCGGCGAAGGCGTGTTCGACCGCTTTCCCAAACTCAAAGTTGGCTTCATGGAAGGCGCCTGCGGCTGGCTGCCATTCTGGTCGGAAAGATTGGACGAGCATTTTCACAAGCTCCGCCCACAGTGGCCGCTGCTCAAACGCAAACCGTCCGAAATCATCAAGAGCTCGCAAGTTGCCTTCACCTGCGAGCCGGAAGAAGCGATCTTGCCCTACGTGCTCGACACCATCGGCATCAACCAAGTCATGTACGCCTCCGACTACCGCCACTGGGATTCCGAATTCCCCGACTCGGTTAAAGAAGTAAGAAAAATCCCCGGTATGACGGAAGACAAGCTGAGACACGTCCTGGGTGAGAATGCCAAGAACTGGTTCGGACTGAAGGCGGAGGAGCTGCCGCTGAGATAATTAAAAATTCAAAATTAAAAGTTAAAAAAGGGGAAGCAAGTTTACTGATCTTTTCGCCGGTTCTTAGTTTTGACAATGATCGTACCGATGATACGTGATAGTTCATCCGCTTCACGCGCCAAGAGCTTGAGGTCATCACTTGCATTTTCGCCCGAGGCTTCCAACAATCGCAGCCAATAATTTGATTCGCGGGCTTCTCTGAGTGAGATCGAACATTTGCTGACAAAGTCCGCGGTGCTTTGCGCGGCTTGTGCTTCTTCGACATTCGCTCCCACTGAGGTGCCAGATCGTAGAAGCTGCCGACTCAAAATCCGGCTTACTCCCGGCTTCGTGTCGAGTTTTTGACAGAAGCAACGACGTTGACGGCAAAATCGAAGCATCTCACCGTAATGGCCGGCGCCTTATTTAATTCCATGGTCGCCTCCCCTTTTTTAATGTTTAATTTTGCATTTTTAATTCTCTTCAGTCTTCCACCACCTGCAGCGCCGCTTTCACCCCTTTGCGCTGGAGAATCTCGACGTATTCTCGCTGGATCGCCGGGTCCTCGTCGCTCATTGGAATCATCGTCCAGGCCGGATTGCGAAAGCGGTCGTGGCTGTATTTCGGGCTGTCGCCGCGCATGGCGAAGTGGCGCATCGTCCCCGTACCAGTATTGAAATGGCCGTGCCACATGAGATCGTCGGGCGAATACACCGTGCCGACTTGAAATTCATGGCGCTGGCGCTCCTCGCCGTCCTTCCACAACACCACGTAACCTTCGCCCTGCGTGATGATGATGACAGCGCCGGGCCCGTGACGGTGAAACGTGCTGCGGCAGCCCGCGGGGAATTCCGACACGTGACAACCGTAGGTCGTATCCGCCAATGTATAGCGCATATGCTTGACGTTCTTCCCCTTCATCGGAAAATCGTCGAGCGGGAATTGGTTGACGTCGGGAACCAGATTGGTCTCCCAGTAGCGATCCGTCACATGCTTGTTGTAACGAAGGAACTCATCGCCCTCGTGAAAGCGATCGCGAAAGTTGAACGGATTGCGAAAGATAAAATCCTCATTGTGAAAAATATTGATCATGGCCGGACAAGTCGTGCCGACAAACAAACGGATCACCTCGTTGCCCGAGCCGTTGAAGTGCACGTAGGTCGAATTGAGCGGGATCGCGAAGATCGCCCCCGGTCCCCACTCGAACGTCACCTTCGCTGTGCCCTCCTGCGATACCGAGGTCGCACCGTGTCCCTTGGCGACATAAACAATTTCTTCGAAGAGGTGGCGCTGCGGCAAGCTCTGGCCGCTCGGCGGAATCTCGCACACGTAAGCATCGGTCCGCTGCTGGTTGGATAAGTTTATATAACAACCGGGAACGCCCATGCGCTGCCAATGGCCCAGCTCCAAAGTCGTCACGTCCTTAACGACATTGCCTTTGACGATCGGAATTCCTTCTTTCTGTTGCAGCAAATCATACGGCGTCGGTCCGAAGTCTAAGTGTTCACGAAATGGTAACAGCATTGTTGGTTACTCCTCTGGTTCATTTCTAAACCACAAACATGCGTAACGAGACAACGATAGCGGGGAGATTTCTCCTTGACGCCGCAGTTTGTCTGCCCTATTTTACGCGCACCAAGAAATTTGCTGAAAGCGGCGGCCATGACTACATGCCTCTCGCCCCATGCCTTTTCGGTTGCCTATTGTCTACTGCCTCCCCTATATTCGTTGCCAATGGCTCGTCGACTAAACTTTAACCACGGAGGTGAATCATGAAATTGTTTTCCTATCAGCCTTGACCCTACGCCCACAGGACAAGGATTGTCCTGGCCGAAAAGAACATCTCATACGATCTCATCGAGTGCGACTTGAAGAACAAATCGAAAGAGCTGCTCGAGCGCAATCCCTACGGCAAAGTCCCCGTGTTGGAAGATGGCGATGCAGTGATCTACGAGTCGGCGATCATCGATGAATACTTGGAGGAAAAATTTCCCGCGATACCGCTGATGCCGAAAGATCCCTACCAACGGGCGCGGGCGCGCATCTGGATCGACTTCGCCAACACGCGCTTACAAGCCGGCCGCGGGTAATGTCGCGCACGACTACCAAGTCGAAAAGTCCAAAGAACAGATGAAGCAACATCTGGCGACTTTGAATCAAGAGATGCGCAACAAAGATTTTATCGCCGGCGACTACTCGTTGGCCGACATCACCTACATCCCGTTCTTCTGCCGGCTCGAACGCTATCAAGCGACGATTGGCGATGACATACCCATTGTCAAAGCTTGGATGAACCGGTTGCTGAATCGTCCGGTGGTGCAAAATACGCCGTGAGAAGGCGGAGTGATGGAATAGTGGAGTATTGGAGTGATGGAGTGATTGGTCCGGACACATGCCAATACTCCATTACTCCAACACTCCATTCGTCTGTAACGTGAGCAACCCAATGAAAACCAGAATCACTCGGCGAGCTTTCTGCTCGATACTCTTGGCTCTTCCCTTTCCAGCCCGGGCGCAGCAGCCGAAGAAAGTCCCTCTGATAGGGTATGTATCAAATGTCGATCCAGCTAGTGAGTCCACCCGTTCCAAGGGAATTCGGCTGGCTCTGCGCGAGCGTGGCTACATAGAAGGACAGAACATCGCCATCGAGTACCGATATGCGGAGGGGAAGCGGGATCGGTTTCCTGAGCTTGCGGCCGAGCTGGTGCGTCTCAAGGTCGATATCATCGTGGCAGCAGGCGGGGCCAGATCTGGTCCAGGCGGCCAAGAACGCGACCAAGACGATTCCTATCGTTATGGTGGGCGCTGGGGTCGATCCTGTCAAGACGGGCCTAATTGAAAGCCTTGCCCGTCCTGGCGGCAACGTCACCGGCATTACAAACCTTACCAGAGACCTAGGCGGGAAGCGGCTGGAGCTGCTCAAAGAAGCCGTTCCGAAACTTGCCCGTGTCGCGGTTCTCTACGATCCGGCTACTCTGGGCAGTGCACTCGAGCTGAAAGAGGTTCTCCCAGCCGCGGCGCGTGCGCTGCGGTTGACTATTCAGCCTTGGGAGCTACGAGATGCGGACGGTTTCGAGAAGGTATTCGCTGCGCTGAACAAGCAGCGCCCGGATGGACTCTACGTGCTCGCGAGCCCGCTAATGACGTGCTAACCAAAAACGGATTGTGGGCCTTGGCGTTAAAGAGCCGGTTGCCGTCGATGTACCTCAGAAGTGAATATGTAAATGCTGGTGGGCTCATGTACTACGCGGCGGACCAAGCGGACAGCTACCGGCGCGTCGCATACTACATCGACAGAATTCTCAAGGGCGCGAAGCCTGCCGATCTACCAGTTGAGCAGCCGATGAAGTTCGAGTTTGTCGTCAATCTGAAAACAGCCAAGCAGATCGGCCTAACGATTCCGCCGGAGTTGCTCGCCCGCGCGACCAAGTTGATCAAGTGAAATGAAATCCTGCGAGTTGAACGGAGATTTATTGCGATGATGGTTCGTTCATTTGGATTGCTAATTGTGTCCCTCGATTCTTGCGGCTCCGTTTGAATCCGCTCGACGCGGCCGCGCCGCTCACCAAAGTCCTGCTCACCACCGGCTCGGTGAGCGAGCGTGAAGCGGCGATCTATGTCGCGCAGGAGCAAGGCTACTTCCGCAAATACGGTGTCGACGTACACTTCGTCCAGACGCGCAGCGGGCCCATCGGCATGGCCGCGCTCAGCTCGGGTGAATCGCAGTTTCACTGGGGCTCGGTGTCCGGCGCCAATCTCGGCGCCATCGCCGAAGGCGCAGAGCTAGTTTTCGTCGCCGGCTTCATTAACCGGCTCACTGGCATGTTCATGGCTCATCCGAAGATCAAAACTCCGGCTGACTTGAGAGGCAAAAGCGTCGGCGTCAATAGCCTGAGCGGCGGCGGCTGGATTTTTTCCATGCTCACGCTCGATCACTGGGGCCTGTCGCCGGAGCGTGACAAAATACAGTTTCGTTCACTCGGCGATCAAACCGTCATGGTGCAAGGTTTCATGGCCGGCACAGTGGACGCCGTCCTGGTCGGTTATGCGCATGGAAAGAATCTACAAAACAAAGGCTACACGGTGCTCGCCGACGTAGAAAAGCTGCCGATCGCCTACCAAGGCTCGGGGCTGATCTCACGGCGCAGCTTCATGAAGTCGTCACCGGCGACCGCCGAAAGTGTTTTCAAAGGATTACTCGACGCGGTGACTTTTATCAGGAATCCCGCCAACAAATCTGAAGTGATCCGCGCCGTTGCTAAAGGCATGCGTCTGCCGCGGCTCGAAGACGCCGAGGAAGGCTATCAAAGCTTGCCGACAATCTATGACAAGAAAATTTATCCAAGCGTCGACGGCATTCGCAACGTGATCCGCCTGCTCGGCACAACCAATGAAAAGATTCGCCGGTTAAAAGCTGAAGAATTGATCGACGACAGCGTGCTTAGAAAACTAGAGAAAGAAGGCCGGTTTTAACTAACGAGAACGAAACGCCGTGATCGGTGAACGCGGCGAGTATCGGACAGCCAGACTAACGTTGCATAGTAAAGCGCAGGCCGAGCTCAGTAACTTTCGATTCGCTATCGCCCGCGAGCGCAGCAAAGCGTACCGGCCTTGGATCGAAGACCAACAGACCAATCAACATCAGGATGGTAAAACCGAGAGCTATAAGTGGTCTTGAAGTGTCACTCATAAAACACCTCCTAATTTTGTCCTCACCTGACTCATTGACGGTTACGACCTCAAATCGTTAACGGGTCGACTTGTTTGACCGCTCCATCGGTCTATCTCTCAGCCACCAATTGAGCAAGGCCCGTGCCCAGAATAAAACCACGGAAAGTGGCAACAAACAGGAAATTTCGGAGCTATTTGTACCGTCCGGCCATCGGCAGCGCACCGAATTGTGCGACGTTGAGCGTATTTGCACCCGTTGCAAGGCACATTGGCCACCCGCCAACCGCTAGTAGGCTTGACCGGCAGGAGCTACCTGCCCTATCTTACCGGCCAACCTGACCAGAGTGCATTAGATTCGCGATTAGTCGTCCGAGGTGACTTAATGTTCGGATATCCGAAAGCCTTGTTCCTAATAGTTCTCTCGCTAGTCCCGGTCGTCACCGCGACACCGCAAGTGCATGCGCAGAGTCGCCCAAACCGGCCTTTGCGCATCGCTTACCTGAGCACAACGGTGACAATGGCATCGGTGTGGATGGCGAAAGAGATAGGCGGTTTCGCCAGAGAAGGCTTGGACATCGAAGTTCTCACCATGCAGTCGACCAGCGCAATCCCCGCGTTGATCGCCAATGAGATCGACGTCGTGCAGGTCTCGGCTGCACCAGTGTTGACGGCGTCCTTGCGCGGCATCGACGTCACATTCATCGCCGGACTGCTGAATACGATGATCTGGGATTTCTACGTGCGCCCGGAAATCAAAAATGTCGAGCAACTGAAAGGCAAAATCGTCGGCACCGATCGTCCGGCGACACCGGTCTATTACGGCACGGTAGTCGCGCTCAAAAAACTGGGACTGACGCCGAAAGACGTACAGCTTCGCCCGCTCGGTAGCAGCCCGCAGATCGTCGCGGCATTTTATGCCGGACAGATCGCCGGCGGCGTCGGCTCGCCGCCCGCCAGCTTCAAGATGGAACGCGACGGTTTCCGCTCACTAGTCAGTCTCATCGGTGAGCCTTATCAAAACGTCGGCCTGGTCGTGCGAAAAAGCCGCCTCGACGAGCTCGGCCCTCGGCTCGTGCCGATGCTTCGCGCCGTGCGCGCCGGCATCGATCGTTTCTACGCCGACAAGCAGTTCGCCGTGAAAGTCATCGCCAAATACGCCAAGGAAACCGACCAAGAAGTGCTCGACCGCAGTTACGAATTCTACAAGAAGGCCGGCTTTCGCCGGGAGTTGGTCACTTCGGAACCAGGACTGCAAGGCATGTTGGATTTCCTCGCTGAATCGATCCCCGAAGCGAAATCAGCCAAGCCTTCACAATTTTTCGACGATCGCTTTGTCCGACAAGTTAACGCCGGAAAGTAGCCAGCCTGGATCATTCATGCTACGACTGAACCTGTTGGCACAATGTTGATCGAGGTACGACCCCGGAGGAACGAAGGCATCGGCCTGAATGTCTCATTTTTGCTCGACGCTTGGCACCCTATTTGACCCTTTCGATTCTGGTCTCATAAGCAACATGCCTCGCTGGTATCCTCAAGACACGAATGCTTTGCCATCGTTCCGCAAGAGTCACACCCGATCGTAATCTGATTGCGAACAATCTGGGCTAGGAGAAAACAATAAATGAGATTCAGAAACAGCCACCATCTTGCATTTTTAATCGGCCTGATTTTGGTTTTGCTCAGCCACGACTCGTATTCCCAAAGCTTGGACCGCGTTCGGGTCGGACTGAGCGCACTCAGTCCGACTAACTGGGCGGTCTGGGTCGCAGAGGAAAAGGGGCTATTCAAAAAACACGGCATCGATGCGCAAGTGATTTTCATCGGCGGTGGCGCGGCCCGCGGCATGAACGCCTTGGTCGCCAAAGACGTACAGTTCATGATCATCGGCGGCGTCGGCGTGATCAACGCGGCGCTGCGCGGCATCGACGTAACGATGGTCGCTTCGAACGTGAACTTGAGCACCCAGCGTTTGATGGCGCGGCCGGAAATCAAGACCCCCGATGACCTCCGAGGCAAACGGGTCGGCGTCACCGCCTTCGGTTCCAACACTCACTCTGTGCTGCTCATGCTGCTCAAACGCTGGTCGATGAAGCCTGAGGACGTGGTGATATTGCAAATCGGTCCGTCGCCGACGATGATCCTGAGCTTGGAAAAACACTTGATCGATGCCGCGATATTGACCTCGCCTTCGGATTTCATCGCCGAGGAAAAAGGTAATCGCACCTTGGCCGACCTGGCCGACATGAAACTCTACTCGCTGCAAAGCACGCTATCGACCAGCCGCGACTATCTAAAAAATTCGGAAGATCAAGCGACGAGATTTATCAGGGGCTATTCGGAGGGCATCGCCTTCATCAAGAAAAACAAAGCCCAGAGCATCGACGTGTTGCGCAAAAAACTCAGGCTCGATCACGGCCAAAGCGTTTACATTGAGAAGACCTATGACTTGTACGCGGGTAAATATCTCGATCAGACACCGTACGTATCGCTGCAAGGCGTCAAGACCTTGCTTGATTTCATCGCTCCGGATATTCCTAAAGCGAAAAGCGCCGATGCCGAATCGTTTATCGACGCGCGCATCGTCAAGCAATTAGAACAGAGCGGCTTTTACAAAAAACTTTACCAATAAGGAGAATCAGATGAACAACCCTTCCGACATCGACGTACTGGTAATCGGCGGCGGCACGGCGGCTTTCGAAGCCGCAGTGGCGGCGCGCCAAGCCGGTGCGCCTAAGGTATTAATGCTGGAGAAAGCGCCGGAGGATGAATTCGGCGGTAACGCGCGTTTTTCCCACACCGGTTTTCGCTTCGTCCATTCCGGCGCCAGCGAGATGCGCCAGTTCTTGCCCGATCTCGACGACGCTACTTTCAAAGCCTTACACCCGGAACCCTATACCAGGGAACATTTCATTGACGATCTCAATCGCGTCACCCAAGGCCGCATCAACAAAGATCTGGCCGCCACCTTGGCAGACAACTCGAACAAGGCGCTCCACTGGATGCGCGAGGTCGGCATCAAATTCGATCTCGACGCGCAAAGTTACGCCGTCATTGACGGACGCTATTACTTCGAGCCTGGCCGCGGTTTGCAGAGCACCGGCGGCGGCAAGGGACAGCTGACCCAGTGGCGCGAAGTCGCGCTGGGCATGGGGATCGAAATCCGTTACGACTCCAAAGTGACCGCGCTAAAGGGAAGCGAGCGACAGATCGAAGCGGTCGGCGTCTGCGGCGCCGATGGCGAATATGAAATCAAACCGAAGTCGGTGATTCTCTGCGCCGGTGGTTTTCAAGCCAGCGCTGAAATGCGCGCGCGCTATCTCGGCCCCAACGCCGACCTGATGAAAGTGCGCGGCAGCCGGCATGATACCGGCGAGGTTTTGCAGATGGCGATAGCGCTCGGCGCTCGCTCCGCCGGCCATTGGAAAGGCGCCCATGCAAGCCCCATCGACGCGAATTTTCCCGACGTGGAAGTCAGCAACAACGCCAATCGTTACAGCTACATGTTCGGCATCACCGTGAATACCCTCGGCACCCGCTTCTACGACGAAGGCGAAGCCGAACACTCTTATACCTACGCCAAGACCGGCTGGACGGTCTTGGGCCAACCCGGCGGTGTGGCCTATCAGATCTTCGACCAGAAGGGACTGAAGCTGTTGATCCAAAATCGCTACGTTCACGGCGAGCCGACGGAAGCCGACACGATTGCCGAGTTGGCCACCAAGCTCGGCATCGACCCGACGGTGCTTCAGCATACCGTCGAAGAATTCAATAACGCCGTGCAGGAAAATACGCCCTTCGACCCAACCAAGCGCGACGGCCGCGGCACGGTCGGCATTCAGCCCAAGAAAACCAACTGGGCGGTAAAACTCGACAAGCCGCCCTATCGCGCCTATCCAGTCACCTGTGGCATTACGTTCACCTTCGGCGGCGTCGAGATCAACAGCCATGGCCAAGTGCTCAACACCGCCGGTCGTCCGATCCGCGGACTGTTCGCATCCGGCGACATCATGGGATTATTTTTCCACAACTATCCGTCGTGCAGCGGTCAGACGCGCAATTTGGTCTTTGGCATGATCGCGGGTAGAAGCGCGGCGGCGTCAATCCGAGGCTTGTAGCCGCGCGGGCTATGTATTTGACAATTTGAACGACTCGAACGGTTTGAACTTATCTTAACGGAGCCACCATGCCCTACGATGCCGAACGCGGATCAATCAGCATAGCCTTAGGCGGAGATATTCTGCTCTCGCGCGGCATGCAGGTCTATCGCGAGCCCGAGTTTCTACGCCTACGCGAGCTGCTGCGAAACGCCGATGCCTGTTTTGCCAATCTGGAAACCTCCGTGCTGCGTTATGGCGAAGGCATACCGGCAGTGCGCACCGGCACCCATATGGTCACGGAACCCGAACTGCTCGAAGATCTCAAATGGCTCGGCATCACCATGGTGAGTTGCGCCAACAGTCACTCGCTCAACTTCGGCGAGGAAGGATTGCTGCTGCAAAACCGTTATCTGGACGAAGCGAAGATCGTTCATGCCGGCACCGGCGAGAATCTAAGGCAGGCCAGCAGTCCGGCCTATTTGGAAACCGCCAATGGGCGCGTGGCGCTGGTCGCCGCCACCGCGCATCTGCCGGCGCCGAGTAACCGCGCCGCGCACCAAAGAGTCGACTTCAAGGGCAAGCCAGGGGTGAATGCGCTCGGTTTTCGCGCCACGTTCGTGGTCGATAAAGAATCGTTTGCGGCGCTGCAGCGAATTGCGCAATCGCTCGGCTTCGACGGCGAGCGCAGCCGCAACATTCAACGCGGCTTTCAGTCCGCGGCGGAGCTTGGCACCTTCGCCGAGACGGAATTGGATTTTCGCGGCGAGCATTACCGCTTGGGCGAAGCCTTCGATATCGTCACCAAGTGCAACCAACGCGACGTCGAAGAAAACTTGCGGCAGATCCGCGAAGCGCGCCGCCAAGCCGACTTCGTGATCGTCAGCCTGCACAATCAAGACACCCTCGGTCGGAGTTGGCTCCACGCCGAACGGATCACCGAGATCGAGACCCAACCGGACTTCGTCGCCGATTTCGCCCATGCCTGTGTCGACGCCGGCGCCGATCTCCTGGCGATCCACGGACCGCATATGTTTATGGGCGTGGAAATCTACCGCGGCAAGCCGGTCTTTTACAGTCTGGGAAATTTTTTCATGCAGAACGAAACTCTGCGCCAAGTTCCGGCGCATCACTACGAGCGCTTCGGCTTGGATCCCTACGCCACGCCAGCGGATTTTTTCGATGCCCGCACCGCGGGCGACAAAGGCCATCCGGCCACGCGTGAATTCTGGCAATCGGCGCTGGCGCTTTGCCGTTTCGACCATCGCAAGTTGAGCGAGATCGAAATCCATCCCATCGAAATGGGTTTTGGCCGGCCACGCTCCCAACGGGGCCGCCCCATGTTAGCGGACGCCCAAGAAGGTAAACCGATCTTGGACCGCATTGCCCGGCTATCCAAGGATTTGGGAACTCAGGTCGAACTGCGTGATGGACGCGGCATTATCCGCTTGTGAGTTACCATCGCCTGCCGACAAGCCAGCGCGGGTTCTTCGTAGATCGAGGCAAATTCATGACACTGTATCGATCGAGGTGCGACCCTGGAGGAGCGAAGGCACCAGCGCAAACGTTTCATTACGTGCTCGGCGCTCGGGACAATGGTTGAACTTTTCGCCGCTGAACTCATAACTGATTCGCCGCTGGCATCTTCAAGGCACAACTGCTTTGCCTTCGATCCGGAAGGGTTGCGCCTCGATCGCAGTTTCACCACGAATAATTCAAGCTAGCAACGGTGTAGTCTCCGAGCCGAACATCTATGACCATCATCGACGCCCAAGTGCACATCTGGAAAGCGGACACGCCGGAGCGGCGGCATGTCAAAGAAGACGCTTCCAAGCCACACCGAGCCACGCCACTGACCTACGAGAGTTTGTTGGAAGAAATGAAAACCGCGGGCGTGGACCGCGTCATCTTAGTGCCGCCATCCTGGGACGGCTATCGTAACGATTATGCGCTGGAAGCGGCGCAAAAATATCCCGAGCGCTTCGCCGTCATGGGCAAAGTGCCGCTCAACGATCCGGCGAGCAAAGAAAAACTCGCGACGTGGCTCCAGCAGCCCGGCATGCTGGGTTTTCGTATCAGCTTTCGCCACAGCAATACTTACTCGTGGCTCGATGACGGCACGGCGGATTGGTTCTGGGCCGGCTGCGAGCGGCACGACATTCCACTGATGATCTTTGCGCCCTTCGCGGTGGCCAAGATCGGCGAGATCGCCGAGCGCCATCCGGGCCTGCGTGTTATCGTCGATCACATGGGACTCAACGTCCAGTGGAAAGGCAAAGATCTCGCACCGGGCGTCGATCTGCTGCTCAAGTTCGCGCGCCTAGACAACGTCGGCGTCAAAGTCTCCTGCCTACCCTGCTACGTCGACGAACCCTATCCTTATCCGACGCTTCATCCGCAAATTCGCCGGGTCGTCGACGGCTTCGGCCCGCAAAGAGTTTTCTGGGGCACCGATTTATCGCAGTCGCCTTGCTCCTATGGCGAAAACGTCACGCTGTTCACCGAAGCACTGAATTTCCTTTCCGCCAGCGACAAAGAATGGATCATGGGAAAAGCACTGGCGCAGTGGCTGCGCTGGCATCTGTAGGCGAGCGCGATTCTGACACCAAAAGCGAATGCTTCATCGGCCGATCATTTCGATACAACTTCTTCTCCTCGCTATTTTATTCAATCTATCCTGCGTAACAGTTCCACTACCCGCGCCACGGGTTGAACAGACGCGCCGGATAAATCTAATCCCCTGCCAATTCCCCAACCACAAAAGCGATCTGCTCTGCGGCAAATATGGCGTCTATGAAAACCGCGCGGCGATGTCGGGTCGGATGATTACGCTCAATATCTTAGTCGCGCCAGCCACCTCAAGCTCGCCGACGTCCCGACCCGATTTTTTTCCTTGCCGGCGGTCCGGGACAGGGACAAGCGCGCATGGCGAGCGCCGGCGAGGACGCGCTCATGCGGGGGCTGCGGCGCGAGCGCGATCTCGTGTTTGTCGACCAGCGCGGCACCGGCGACTCACATAGCCTGCAATGCAATTTAAACCCTCAAAGAAACGACGCGCAAAGTTACTTCGCCGAACTTTTCCTACCGGAGCACGTGCGCGCATGCCAAAAACTGTTGGCTGAGAAAGCAGATTTGCGCTACTACACGACACCGTTCGTGGTTGATGATCTCGATGAAATCCGCGCCGCGTTGCAGTATGAGAAAATAAATCTCTATGGCGTCTCCTACGGCACAGTGACCGCGGTCGAATACCTCCGGCGCTACCCCGAGCGAATCAGATCGCTAACCCTCGCTGGCGTAACGTCCCCGGCGGCAAAACTGCCGTTACAATTCGCCCGGGGCACGGAGCGCGCCATGACACGTCTGCTAAGCGACTGTAACGCCGACCCCGGATGCAACGCCGCTTACGGCAATTTCCGGAAAGACTTGGCTGCGGTGCTCACGAAACTTGATGGCGGGCCGGTGGTTTTTGACTTTTTCAACCCACGCAGCAAAGTAACTGAGCAGGTCAGTCTTTCGCGCAACGTGTTTGCCGAGCAACTAAGATTGATGCTCTACAATCACGAGTCGATGAGGCTCATACCGTTGATGGTCAACTCCGCCGCTCGAGGAGATTGGAGCGTTTTCGCTAAAATCAAATCACAATCACGCGGCAACACTGCTTTCGCTGCTACCACCGGGGTCTATTTCACCATCACTTGTTCGGAATCCGTGCCGTATATCACCGAGGCGGAGATCACACTTCACAACGCTGGAACAATTTTGGGAGAATATCGAGTAAGACGACACCAACAGGCATGCAAAGAATGGCCGCGAGCCTCACTACCAAACAGTTACTTCGAGCCGATAAACTCGTCGTTGCCCGTGCTGATGCTCTCCGGCGACATCGATCCGTCAACGCCGATCGAATTGGCCGAAGCAGCATCAAAGTTTCTGCCGAACGGTAGGCAGATTATCCTGCGCAATACGCCGCACAACTATGGCTCGGACTGTGCGCAAAACTTGATCATTGAATTCATCGATCACGGCTCGACGCAAGAACTTGATGCATCCTGCGCGGCGCGGCTACGCCGGCCGCCTTTTTTAACCGAGCTGCCAGCGCGCTACAACCGTTAGGTTGACGAACCATAATCATGAGGTGATGCCGATGTGTCTCTATCGAAGCTTTGCCATCGCTATAATAATCGCCGCTGGGCTCATTTCGACACACGCCGGCTTCGCCCAAGAGCGCGTTCGCGCTGGATACAGCGGCATCTCGGGTTACCAAGTGCCGCTTTGGCTGGGCGTCGATCTCGGCTTGTTCAGAAAATACGGACTCAATGTCGAGCCGATCCTTTTTCGCGGCGGCGCGGAATCGACCCATGCGCTCACCGGCGGAGAGATTCAGTTCGACGTCGTTGCGCCTCAGCCGCACATCGCGGCGAATCTTTCAGGCGCCGATATCATCATCATCGGCACCTATTTCAACAAGCACACCTACAGCATCGCCGCCCGTCCTAATATTCGCACGCCGCAGGATTTGCGCGGCAAGAAAATCGGCGTGCTTTCGGCTGTCGGCTTGAATCAAATCGTCGTCGCCACGGCACTCAAACACTGGGGCATCGACGACAAGAGCGTCACGCTGCTGCGTGCCGGCGGCAGCCGCGACCGCTTAGCCGCACTGCAAAACGGTTTGATCGACGCCACTGTGCTCACCGGCGCATTTATCGATCGCGCGCGCGCTTCAGGCATGAACATCCTACTCGATCTCGGCGATCTGGAAGATTCCTTTCCCACCGTAAGCCTGATGACGACGAAAAGTTTGCAAGGATCGAAACGCAATCTCGTGAGAGGCTTCCTGCAGGGGATCGGCGAAGCGATCCATATTTTCAAAAGCGATCCGGCCGCGGGACAGAAGAGCTTGTCGAAATGGATGCGTACTCAAGACAACGCGACCCTCGACAGCGCCTACAAAAGCTACGCGCCGAGAATTTCATTTCCGCCTTACACGGAATTGGCCGGCGTGCAGGTCGCGGTCGACGACTTGGCGAACAGCCGCGCCGACGCCAAAGGCAAGAAAGCCCAAGAGTTTGTCAACGAAGAAGTGCTGCGAGAATTGGACAAGCAAGGCTTCTTCAAGTCGTTGCAAAAAAAATGATCAGGAATAATTCGGAGAACCGGCAAAATGAGAAATCCAGGCTTAGCAGCAGTTTTGAGCGTGATCATCCCGGGGGTCGGCCAGATTTACAATGGCCAATTTCTCTGGGCGATCTTTTGGTTCATTATCACCCCGGGCGCTTGGATCGGCACGGCCGGGCTGCTGGGTTGGGTATGTCACATCATCTCGGCGTATTGCGCTTACACCTACGCGCAAAACAATCCCAATCGATAGCGCCGTTTCACCGTAGGCGAAGGACTGAAAGAGTTAGCGGCCAAACGCTTGCGCCAACCGGCGCTGCTGCTCGTCGCGGATCGCGGCGCCGAACAGCGCTTCGAAATATTTTTCTTTGACCAACTGATCGACCAGACTGTTGTCGATCATCTTGCTGAAGTCGGCGCCCTTGAGTTCTTGACCCTGCCGCTCCACCACCGCGTCAACGGAACCTTTGAGCGCGTAGGGAATCGGCTCCAGCACGCGGGCCTTTTTGAATAAGTCGTAGACTTGATTGGCGTCGTCGACGCTGCGCGCACCGCCGTATTTGATCATAGTTTTTGCGGCAAACTCTTTGTCATCGTAGAACCGCTTGATCGCTTCCGCATGGGCTTTGATGAATGCAATTGCCGTCGCCCGCTCTTTAGTCAGCGCATCCCGTCGAAATAGATAATAAGTGGAAACATAGATGTCGTCGTGATCGAGCAACACCGCCAGCACGGGCAAACCCGCTGACTGCAAGCGAAAGTACGCCGGCGCGGTGATCAGAGCGGCATCCACCAAACCGCTTTGCAGCGCCGCGGCGCGCGAGGCCGCGTCGACACCGATGGATACCCACTGCACGTCGCGCGGCGTGAAACCGAATTTTTTTAGCAACCCTACCGCCATATGATATGGCGGATCGCCGACGCGGCCGACGCCGATCTTTTTGCCGGCGAGTTGCTTCATATCGGTGGCGCTCTTGGAGCCGATCATGGCGAAGGAACCTTTGTTCATGAACCCGCCGAGCACCACCAGCGACGGATCCTTGGCCGCAGCTAACAATGCCGGATCGCTGCCCGAGGACGTCATCGCCGCTTGGCCGGTGATCACCGCGGCGATCGGCGCAGGATGGACGGCATAGACAAGCTCGACTTCGAGTCCGTATTTGGCATAAAGCCGCGCGTCTTTCGCGATCCACAGCGGCCAAGACGCGCCGCTGCGCGCGCCGATCATGGCGACACTTTTTTGCAGTGGCTGAGCGGATAACGAAACCGTAGGAATTATGATCCACGCCAGAATCACCATGGCTCTAAAAAACCGCGCGCTGCGTTGCCAACGTTTTGAACGATTTGAACGGCTGGAACGTTTTGACCGGATTGAGATCCTGATATCAGCCATCATTCGGCCCCAACCCTTCCATCACTTTGCGCCAATCCGCATCCGCCGGCAAAACACCTTTGAGCGAGCGTAAGCTTGAAAAGTCTGCTTCGCGCGGATCGTGCATTACATGCGGCGGATCTTTGCCTTCGGCCAAGTCGCGCACTGCGTTTAAGAGCATTTTGCGCAGCGCGATGATCGTCTTATCGCTATAGCCGAGATGCTCCTTGCTGCGATCGTAAATCGGCCCCATGGTTTCCGTCGCGCAGCCGTCCTGTTCGGCGGCATTGACCGATTGAATACCCGAATAGAGCCGCGTGCGTTGCAGTTGGCGGTCGATGAGATAATCGTTATGAGAATTGCGCACGCGTGAATAGTCGGGATTGATCCAACTGCGCAAGGCTTCGCGCTCGCCACCATCGAGCGGCTTCTTCCGCATGTTGAGAATGTAGAGCCAGGTCTTGTGATCGTCGATGGGCACCCAAAAGCGAAACCCGCGCAGGTCGTCTTCTTCGAACTTCGCCGTCGGCGGACCGGGAACGATACTAAACGACGGCATGATGTAAGGACTCGTGCGCACGTAAATCTGCTCCGCGCCGAATTTGCGGATCGAAATCGCCCGCATGCCGTAGCGGGTGTCCTCAGCCTCCAAAGTCGGCGCGCCGTCGCGCTTTAAGCGCTCGGAGTTTTGAATATTATTGTTGTGCAAGAACGAGGTATGCGACGAATCAAAATCGCCCTCAACTCCTTGGAGATAATTGCATTCGAGCAAAGACTTGACCGGGAACATTTGCTCCGGCTTCAAATCGGACCATTCGTAGCGCGGCAGCACCGGCATTTTTTCCGCCGGTCCCATGTAGGTGAAGATCATGCCGGCAACTTCTCGACACGGGTACGCGGTATGACGCAGTTTCTTGCCGAACTCGCTACCGCGCGGCTCCGCCGGCGTTTCCACGACATTGCCGTCAACGTCATACTTCCAACCATGATAGATACAGCGCAAGCCGCACTCTTCGTTACGGCCGAAGAAAAGCGATGTGCCGCGATGGGCGCAGTGCTCGCCTATCAAACCGACGTTCCCGTGCGAATCGCGGAACGCGACCAAATCCTCGCCGAGCAGTCTGACCCGCACCGGCGCACAATCCGGCATGGCAATCTCTTCCGACAAAAGCGCGGGAATCCAGTAACGACGCATTAGCCCGCCCATCGGCGTGCCGGTCCCGACGCGTGTCAAAAGCTCATTCTCTTCGTGGGAAAGCATACCTTTAATCTCTTTAACGGCTCAGCTTTGATACTTTGTTCGAACCCTTTGAACGATTTGAACGTTTTGAACCGCTTGAACTCCCCAGCTTTCAGACCTTGAGATTAAACACGGCTTTAGCATTGTCGCAGAAGATTTTCTGTTTATCCGCCGCGCTCAGGCCATCGAGGTTCTCCACCATCGGCTTGACGTTGTCCATCGACCGGCCAGTGGCGGGATCGATGGAAGAGCCGGTACCGGGGCATTCGGTGCCGAACAAGCAACGGTCGACGCCCACGGTCTTGATCAACAACCGCAGTGCGTCCTCGGTATAGAGAACCGTGTCGAAGTAAAGCTTGCGCAGTGCGTCAGAAAAACGCGCGCCGGTGCCGCGCCGCAAGGACGGCGCTTCGAAGCGGCCAAGTTGATACGGGATCGCGCCGCCGCCGTGGCTGACAATAATTTTCAGCTTGGGGAAATCTTGCAACACCGTGGAATTCACCAAGCCAAAAACCGCGATGGTTTCTTCATTGATGAAGTGGACGGAATAAGGACTGCGCTCCGAGCGAGAACCGGTGCCATGGATATGCGCCGGGACGTCCAGTTCGCAAAGTTTTTCGTAAAGTGGATACCAGTAGCGGTCGCCCAAGGCCGGCGCTTCCTGACCGCCGTTTTCGTAGGGATCGGGATTCAAGAGACAACCGACAAAGCCCGACTTCACGCAGCGTTCGAGCTCCGGCAGCGCGTTTTGAATCGGATCGCCGGCCGTCTGCGGTAAAGCACAGACACCGAGAAAAGTCTCGGGAAATAGTTTCATCTGGCGCGCGATGATGTTGTTGCACTCCTCGGCAAACCAGTGCACCAGTTTGGCCGGCTTTTCCGACTGCATGAGCTGAAACGGCCGCGGTGAGATCAATTGCAGATCGGTGCCGTGATCTTTGAGATAGTCGAGATGACCCTTGGCCCAGTTTTCCTTGCGATTCGCCGCCGCGCGGATTTCATCGTCGGAAACGTTCACTCCACCGCGGCCGTGCGAGCCGCGCGCGGAAAGTATGTTGGCTTTGTACGACCAAAGTTCGGTCGGCGCTGATACATGGCCATGCACATCGATAATCATTTTTGTTTCTCCTTTGCCCCGACTTTTATCTTCGGCCAAACGGATACGCAAGTGGAAATCGCCGCCCGCGCCGGGTAGGCTGCTGCCAGAAAAGCAAAACGCAGAAAAGGAGAAACCGCCATGTGGTATCTAGTCATGTCGCGCTCGCTGCCGGAAAAGGAACAGGACAAACAACGCAACTATGAAGAACACCGCCAATGGCTCGACGATCAACACCAAGCCGGGTGTCTGCTTTTTTCCGGGCCGACCACCGACGGCAGCTACGGCATTTATGTCATGTTGGCGGCGAACCTCGACGAGGCTAAGTCGATCGCGGCCAGCGATCCGCATCACGCCCGCGGCATCCGCAAGATGGAAGTTTTAGAATGGCGCGCCCATCGCGCCTTTCGCCTGGACGGCCCGTCCATCGCGGATGTCGAGAAAATTGCCAGAGGTCACTAGCAACCGACAACTTTGTCGATTCACATCGCAGAATTGGGCCGTCATGTGCTTGCAGACAAAAATTCTTTACAACCTTTTGCAGCCGTTTCGGGTATAATTGGTTAGTCGTTGAGGTCGTCGTGAATGGCACAACCATTGCTCGCCGTAGTCATAGTGAAAAGTTGCATCAGTTCGATAAGCGAGGGAGGCTACAAATGGCCAAATTGATCTCGGCAAACCTGTTCGCGTTAGGTCTTGCGGGCACTCTGTTAGCGGGCTGCTCAGGTGGACCGATGACCACACGGGAAAAGGGCGCAGGTATCGGCGCGTTGGGTGGAGCCGCCGCCGGTGGATTGATTGGCGCAGCGGTGGGCCGGCCGGGTACGGGCGCGGCGATCGGCGGCGCGGTGGGTTTGGGTGCCGGCGCGCTGGTCGGCGACTACATGCAGGGGCAAGAGCAGCAGCAATCGAATCAGCAACAGATCCAACAAAACCAACAAACCATCAATCGCAACAACCAACAAATCCAGCGCTCACGCCAGTTCGAATATTAGTCTAGCAAAACATTTTTCGTTGGCGCAAAAAAGGCGGGCTCGGTTGCAACGCAAACCGAGCCCGCCTTTTATTTTGGCGTATGGGAGAGATCTAATACTTGCCGTTAAGTCCCACGGTCAGAGCGGTTTTGGTTTTACCCGTACGCTGGCTTGCTTGGAGCTGTTGCAGCGCCAGCTGGGTCTTCGGCCCCATTACGCCGTCGAACGGGCCAGGATCGAAGCCGGCGTCGCGCAAGCGCAGTTGCAGGATTCGAATCTCCTCTTGAGAATGGGCCGCCACTGGCGTGATCGATGGCTTGACCGCATCGACGCGAGCGCGCGCCGAACTGTTTACCGGCGCACTAACAAGATTCGCGCGCTCGGCAACTTGCGCCACAACTGTCGATTGAGCAGTCCCCGCCGGCCGCACCAAGAACTGAGCGAAATCCTTCGCCATCGGACAACCGAGTTGAAGTTCGACCAAAACCGCTTTCGTTTTGGCGCCGAACACGCCATCGACCCGCCCTGGATTAAATCCCGCTTGACGCAGCTGGGTCTGAATCGCCACAGTTTCTTGACGGCTAGGAGTTTGAGTGGCGACTGTTTTTGTCACGGCGCCATTTTCTAAATTGTCGAGCAACGGCTGAACTTGGCCGCAACCGGAGTGAAATTTTTGCAAGGCGGTTTTGGTTCGAGCGCCGGCAACGCCGTCGGCCGGTCCAGGATCAAGCCCGACTTCGCGCAGGCGCGTTTGCATGCGGCGAATATCATCTTGGCTCCAGCGGCGCGATGCGGCCGGCGGCGCGAGTTCTACCGTTGGTACTTCACTGGCAGTCACGGGCACCATTGTGCCACTTTCACCGTTCGCCGGTGCGAGTTCTTTTTTCTGATCCTCCGCCTCAGGACGGTCAAACAGAGCACAACCCGATGCCAAAACGACGCAGAGTGGAAAAACCAAGACAGATTTGCGCACGACTCACCTCCCAGCAAGTTTTCTCGGCAAGCAATCCAGCAAGTGACATGCCGCAAAAAAAATGGCGTGAGGTGTTCGATTAATGAAATCCAGGTTACGCCGTGGTAAAGCTTGAGCAGGCTGGCTGCGACAGAGTTGTCCAGGCCTGTGGCGAGATCATCACAGGTAACGATCGTTCCCGCCATTGTCGCGAAGAAAATGGAGCAAAGAGCATGAAACACGCCGGAGCGAAGCTTTATACGCTCGTTCGATCATCTGCGCTCTTAGTTGCGCTCGGCGCGCTGGCAGTGAGCTGCTCCGAGTCAGTCAAGCATGATGAGGATCTTGCCGGCCGACGCGCCATTGAGTTTGTTCAGGCGGTCTTGATCGAAAAAAACTTTTCCAAGGGCTACGAGTTGCTCGACGCCGGAGGTAAGCGCCACGTCTCACGAGACAAGCTCGAAGAAACCATCACTCGGCTCCATCCGCGCGGCTATCCAGCGCGAGTTACTGCCAAGGAGTATCAGCCCATGCCCGGTGAGAATGCGATCTGGATCTATCTCGTCGGACAAAACTCCGAAGATCAATTCCAGTATCGCGCGACGATGAAAGCGGACGGCAACGGCGATTACAAAGTCTTGACCCTCGACAGCGGCGCCGTCGGCAGATTTTTTTCTCCCACCAGCGAGAAGCAATCGTTCAAAAATCCCGTTAGTACCAGACCCTAAGATTGTGCTAAACACACGCTCTTAGGATAAAGCTATCCATATAATTTGCCATAATTTGCGACAAAATTATTTCACAGATCGAACGGCGCATCGCAACCTATGGAAGCGTAGCATCGCCGAGCAAAGGACACCGATTTGCAGAAAACTATTTTATTTCAAAACACCCTGTGGGCGCTCGGTTTCGCGCTACTGAGCGCAGGATGCAGCGCGCCGCTGGCTGATTCGCCAGGCGCCCTCAACCGGGGAACGGACGATCGGCTCGATGCGATTCTATGGCAAACCACATCGGCGGAATACCACGTCCTCGCCCAAACGATTTACGCTTCGGCGGCGGTGCATTTGGAGCGCGCCCTCGCCGACCGCCAGTGGAGCGCCCTCCCCGCGCAATCAGTGAATTCTCAAACTCTGCCGCCGGCCGTAATCATGGACATCGATGAAACCGTCCTCGACACCGGCCGCTTTCAAAGTCACCTGGTAAAAAACGGCGCGCGCTTTGCCAGCCCCGTGTGGCGCAATTGGTTAAATCAAAACCAGCCGCCTGCGGTTCCCGGCGCCTTGGAATTTATTTCCTTGGCGCAGTCGCGCGGCGTTTCAGTCTTCTTCGTGACCAATCGTGATCACGCCACTGAACCGGTCACGCGCCTCCAACTCGCCGGCGTTGGCATCGCCTTGCCAACGAACATCGACACCGTGCTCAGCGCCAACGAACAGCCAGATTGGGGTGTCGACAAAGGCAGCCGGCGCCAGTTTATCGCCCAAAGTTTTCGCGTGCTCATGCTATTTGGCGATGATCTGGGCGACTTCATCTCGGAATATCGAACCGCGCCGCACGCGCGCGTGCTCGCAGCTAAGAAACATAATAGTTGGGGCACCAAATGGTTTATGCTGCCCAATCCGATGTATGGATCGTGGGAGACATCGCTCTACAATTTTGCTTCCGAACTGAAGGTGGAAGAAATTTCACGGCGCAAACTCGAGCATCTGCGTTAAACTTCAAAACCGTTCTGGGAGGAAAACATGAACCGCACCGTTTTCCATCGTGGGCTGCTCGCCCTCACGCTGGCGGCCTTTGATATCGGCTCGGCAAATGCGCAAAGCGCCAGTGCGTTGGTCGATCAAGCCGCCGAGGCAATGGGCGGCATGGCGGCATTGCGCGCCGTTAACAATCAAGTTGTCGAGAGCGAAGGCAAGCAGTTCAATTCGGCGCCGATTGCCCAGTTGGGACCGCAGCGCCAGATCAACACTTTTCGTTACACGTTGACCCGTGATCTCAATCAGCCGCGCTTGCGGCTCGATTGGGACGCGCGCACTTCGTCGCGCAATGAGAATATCCGTTTCGTCGAGGTAATCGATGGTTCGGTCGGCTTACTCCTAGAAGGCGACGCCAAAAACGCCAAGCCAAGCCGCCTTCACCCCGGCCGCTTGGCCACCCGTATGCGTGAAGAGAAGCGCTCGCCCGTGCAACTCATTCGCCTTGCCGTCGCCAACAAAACACTGCGTCGCCTCGCCGATGCGGAACTCAACGGCACTCTGTATCACGTGGTCGCCTTTAGCGAAGCTGGCGACGAGTTCCGACTGTATCTCGACCCGAAGACCCGATTACCGGCTCAGGTCGACATTCTCGAAGACGACCCCTTGGAGGGCGATAGCAGTTATCTGCTGCGCTTTGCCGACTGGCGCAAGACCGACAATGTCATGATGCCTTTCAGCTTACGCTTGGAACTCAATGGCCGCCTATTGCAAGAGGAGCAGATCAACTCGGTACGCAACAATGTTGCTGTTGGCGCAGAAGTCTTCGCCATCCCCGAATCCATCCGCAACCAGAAACCCGACGCCACGCCGATCGCGTCCCAATGGATCATGCGGCGCGTGGCGGGCAACGTGAGCTACCAAGATATGGGTCGTCCGGCAAATATCGAGTGGCTGCGCTTAGCCGACGGTGTGCACAAAATTGGCGGCAGTTCCCACGCAACCATCCTCGTCGAGATGAGCGATCATCTGGTCGCCATCGAAGGTCCGCTGTATGAAGAGCGCACCGCGCCGGTAGTCAAATCGATCAAAGAAAAATTTCCCAACAAACCGATCCGCTACGTGGTCTCGACCCATCATCATCTCGACCACTCCGGCGGCATTCGCGCGTTCATGGCCACCGGCGCCACCATTATCACGCCGTTTGTCGCGAAAGATTTTTATGCTTTGGTTGCCAAAGCGCCCCATAGCCGAAGGCCGGACAGTTTGGCACAACACAAAGGTGGCGTCGTCATCGAATCCTTCGCCGGCGGCCCGCGGATTTTGACAGATAGCAGCCGGCGCATTGAAGTCTACCCCATGCCGACTTCCCATGCCGCAGACCTCGTCGTGATTTACCTGCCGGCGGAAAAGCTTTTGATCGAAGCCGATCACATCAGCCCGCGCAACGGACAGGTTCGCGCTGCGCCGGCGGTCAAGGAATTCGTCGCCGCGCTGGACAAACTCAACCTAGATGTGAGCACTATCGTCGGCATTCACGGCGATAGCGCGACACTGCAAGCAGCACGCGCCGCGGCGCAATGATTTGTGAAAAATAACTCTACTCGATCCAAGAAAGGAGCATAGACATGGCGAACAAAGCGGAATTCATCAATATCTTGCAGGAGCCCGAGCTTGACATCGGCCACAGCAAAAAAGTGCTGTTCACCTCGGATCAATTTCATACCTGGGTGCATGGAGATTATCCGGGGACCAAAGGACCCATGCACAAACACACCGCCGATCAGCAGTTCTACTGCGTCCAAGGCCAGTGCACGTTTCACTTTCCCGACGCGCCGTCGCGCGCGCTCGACCCCGGGATGCTCGTCACCATCCCAGCCGGCCAGCTTTATCAACTCGACAACACCGGCAACCAATACATGATCCTGCTCGGCGCGCGCGCCGAACCGGCGGGCAATCCGCGTTTCAGCGCTACCAACAAAGAAGTCGGCCAGGTTGACTTTGCGCTAAAGCAACTGGACAAAATCAAAGCGCCGGAAGAGAAAAAAGCTCGGGCACGGCAAGAGTCGTGATGCAGTGTTCCGATCATTCGAAACATTAGGGAGCGACGACGATGAGTAGGCACATTCCAGTATTTGAAAAATTCATTCAGGATTTACGCGCAGCATGGAAGGAACTGCCCGACACCGAAGCGCGCATGAAGAAAGGCCAGAAGCTTTTGGAAGAACTCGTCAAAGACGAATCCATGCGCAAAGCTTCACAATCGTGGCCGTCCACGGAAGGCCGCAAGAACCTTTTGTTTCATGAAGACGAGGAGTGTGGCTTCGCCATCAACGGCGTGGTGCGTATGCCGGGACGCAAGGGCAGCATACACGATCATGCCCACGCTTGGACCGCCTACGGCGTGCTCGACGGCAGTGAAAGTCTGGAACGATTTCGCCGCGTCGACGACCACTCGAAAGAAGGCTACGCGAAATTGGAATTGGAAAGCGTCACCGAAGGCAAAGCCGGCAAAGTCGACCTCGTCCCGCCCTTCGATATCCACGCCGAACAAGGCGGCCCGACGCGGTCGGTGGCTGTCATTCTACGCTCCGAGCGCGTCGCCGGAAAGGTTTTACAGGGCAGCTACAGCATGGAAGGCAACCTCTACCGGCAAATCGAAGGACCGACGAACATACCATACGAGATTACTGGCTGACGGTTTCGTAAAAGACCAGTGTAGGATCAAGAAAAGGCTCCCGGTACATTTTATTCCCTCTGACCATGATCTTGCTTAGCCGCAAATTTACAAATCCCCTGCAGATTGTGGAATACATCCAAAAGGCAGTCGGCGCCCTAGAACCCGGCTCGATATTCGGGGGAGTTTAGAAATCCATCAATCACGGATGTGAGCGGCACCCCTGAGCTCAATACTCCAACCCAACCAGAAAACCCTCCAGCATCCGGGTCCCGCTGCAACATGTCAAAATACAAAAGCGAGATGTCCACTCGGTTCTGACTTAAAAACAGCCCCTGAAACTCTCCCGAATCCAAGAAACCCAACGCCACCTGAGCCTTAGTCAATTGCCCGTTGTTTAGTGCCCCAACCCAGGCATTAAATCCCCCGGGATCGGATGACCGCAGCAAGATGTTATTGTACATCCTCTCGACAAACTGCCCGTTGGTTAGATTGCTGCCAAACCCGGATTGAAATTCACCCGAGTCCAAAAACGCCTGCACGATCTGCTCCCGTGATACCCCGACGAGCAAGGCCCCCAACCAACCCCGAAATCCAGCGTAATCAGCATCCCGAGTCAAAATCCCTAAGTAAGTCTGGGTAATGAACTTTCCCTCAAAGCGGAATTCTTCGGAATTCATGAACGCTTCAATCAAGATCGGCCCTCGACAAGCCGCTGTCCAACGCACTCACCCAGGCAGAAACTCCCCCAGCTCCGGGCTCCCGATCCAAAAAATCGATATACTGCTGAAACACGAAAGTCGCGTTGTTGTCGATGACGGCATTAGCTTCATAGGCACCGATGTCGCATCTGGCCGTGCCGTCGTGATTGCCGTCAGCCGGTCGGGCAAAACCCCGCTGGTCTCTTAAAAGCAGCGCCGCTGAATTGCCGGCAGGATCGTGAATTATGCCGCCCCACCCGGTCAAAGGCGGATTTTCCCGGCAGCCGCCAGGGTCGCCCGCATCGATGGCTGGGCTGCCGGCGACTAGAGCGTGAGTCTGGGTCGGACCCTCGTTGTTTTGTAAGGGACCCAGGATCTGGGCTACGGAAACACTAGGCACGATATCGGTAGCGCCCGGTGTAAAGCCGCTGACACCGGCGTTGCCATTTGCCCCGAACAAATTGAAGTGGTCAGCGTAGACGTAACTTCCCACGTTTTTAATTTCGGACGGAGCGGTCCCCTGGTTGCCGGTGACCACGCTATTCGTGAGGGTAAGGACTGAGCCGTAGAAGCCGCCCGACCCGTAGTTAAATATACCACCGCCGGTATTGCCTGAGATGGTGCTATTTTGGACTGTGATCCTACCGTAAAAGTTATCTAACCCGCGCCTCGTATTACCTGAGATCGTGCTATTGACGACGATCAAGCTGCCGGGATTGTTAAATACGCCCGCACCGGTATTGCCTGAGATGGTGCTGTTTTTAATGGTGAGCGCCCCTCTATTTTGCACGCCCCCGAACCGAGATCCTCCGCTTAGTGTCACGTTCTGAAGCGTCAGATCCCCGTGCGTACCGCCCGGGAAAAGACCCTTCACAGCTATGAGACCGAAGTCGGGTGCGCCCGCTTGGCGCGCAATCGTAGAGCCGTTACCTTCGATGGTGATCCGACTGCTAATCTCAGGAAGACCAATAGCCGAACCTAAACCTGGAGGCGCAGCTGTGTCGCTAAAACCGTGCACGGTATTGAGCATCATGTTGGCGTTGGCCGGTAGAACAACTGTGTCTGCTCCACTGCCTGCCGGGCAGTCGGCATGAGTCGCGGCGTCGTTATTGGCGTTAACAATTGCCTCTATGAGCGAACACTGGCCATCGGCTGCGATGTTCGGATTGCTCGTCGTAACTGTGATTGTAGCCGCCGCTCCCACTCCTCGTCCGAGTGCCAATAGTAAAGCGGCACCGGCAAGCGACCAAGCCATCTTATGCTGTAATCGTCGCCCACCCTGCTGAAAGTATTCGGGCAAGATCGCGGCCAATTTCCCGGAGCGTGCAATTCGTCGCTGAAGGCTGCGCCGTGCGCCGCGAGGCAAGGCGCGCAGGTCGGCGTAACATGCGGCAAAGCGCGCAAACAGCTCATCGCCATATTGCTTTAGTGCCTCGCTGAGCCATGGATTTTTGTCTGCTTCTTTGACCTGAGAGTCCCAGGCAGCGGCGATGGTGTGATCGGGATACGACGAATATAGATCGAAGTAGTTCATAGCATCTCCTTTGCCGGCTTCAGGTGTCTGGTTTCGGGTTTCAGGTTAATCAAAATCCGAACCGAGCTTGTTTGGAACTTTGTGCTATTTCGATCATTTGGATTTGTTTCGAATTTCGGTTTTCGATCCTTCGGCTTCGCTCAGGACATGGTTTCGAGTTTTCCGTTACTCGATGCTTCCGCTAGTCGCTTTATCGAGGCAGCAGATGGCAACTGGTTTGGCTCGGTGGGTAAGACCACGTCGGCCAATGCTTCGTCCGGTAGCACGTAGGAATGGGCGAGCCGCTCATCGTTCCATTCCAGCAATTCGGGGAAGCGCATGCCGGGCAGCACCTGCACGGCGAAGATCTCTTGCACCCCGCCTCGAAGCGCAGGAAGCCGACGGTCTGAGCCGGTCTCGATGTTGACCACCCAGACGCCACAGGTGCGCTCCTTCAGCCGCTCGACCAACGGAATGCCGCTGAACACGGCGCTCTCGCGCACCTGGGAGAGGCCGATGAAGGCCAGCGGTCCGACGAAGTCGATGCCCCGCGTGAAACCGGAGCTGGGCGACGGTCTGCCAGGTGCCGCGCCGAGATCGACCTGAGCCAGCTTCCTTCGCCGGATTCCAGAGCCAGAGTTTGCCCTGGTACCAGCGCGGCGAGTGCGGCATGGAGAGGCCGCGGAGCAGGATTGCATTGCGGCTCTACGTCCATCAGCACGCCGCCGTTGGCTTTGTTGGCGCGCCAGCCGCCGGGCGTGTCGGTGTCGCCCAGCGCGGTGACGTACTTGGGGCGGCCGTCGACCATGGCCAGGCCATTCAAGATGACAGCGGTCTTCCGGCGCCAGGGCGGTGACGAACGGCGGCCGCCAGCGCGGATAGAAGCTGTGGTCGGCGTCGAGTGTGCACAGACAGCTGAAGCGGGTGTTGACCACCCAGAGCTCGTGTTGCCGTCCCAGGCCAGCTCATGGATGTCGATGTCGCCGGTGACGTGAATGCGGCGCGGCAGATAGCAGGCGTCGTGCTTTCCGGCCGGCTCCAGTTTGCGGGCCACGGCCGGGATGTTGCGGTACTCCCAGACGGTGTTGGCGCCGCCGATGGTCAGGCGGGTGTCGTCGACGGCGATGCCCATGGGCTTGGCGAAGGTGCGGAAGTGAGTGTTGAGCGTGCCGTCGTCGTTGCGTACGACGATGGCTTTGCCCGCCTGATAAGTGGAAACGATCAGGCTGATCCCCAGATGGTCGAATAGCGCGGGCAGATTCGAGGTGTGTACGCTGCGCAGGTCAGCCGTGTTTTCCGATTGCGGTGCGGTTTGGGTGATCATTACTGCGATGCAATGAGCAACCGCAATGCCAGCGGAAAAGAGATCGAGCTAAGTCATTTGAGTTGATGAGAGCAGAACAAGTATAGATGTTTGCTGGACCTTTAACGACGGTGGTTCATTCGCCACCCCTGGTGTCTATAAAAGCCACCGCGTTTCTTTGGAACACAAACGGTATCGCCAAGGTGAGCTTTACGCCGACGCAAATGAATCGGATTAAGTTATTGGTGTGATGAGAAAAAATCGGGCTCAACGAAATTGTCAGAGTATAAAGGCAAGAGAGTTTGATCCAGCCCGATCCGTGAACCGGTAAAGGCGCGGCTATTGCAGATATGTTTCGATGAATCGAAGAACGTTGGCGCCCTAAGTCTTACTGCCGCGCGTGCAGAAACTGTGTCCGTCGCGGGGGCCAGTGCCGAAGGCGGATACACTTTCGCTTTAACGGGTTGATCGGCTTTGCGAACTTCCTCGCTCAAGACGCGTTAGGTGTCAGGTTATGCTCGTTTTCCGCCTGCAGAAAAACACAAGCATTTTTGCTTTGCTTGTAGCAGTTGTGAGGAGGCGTTCGCGCAAAAACGAAGACCTTCTCCATGTCTCAGCAGCCCCCGAGCAGTTCACCGCTACGCGATATCCCGGACCGTACTCAACGGCAAGCATCGTCTGGATTCCACCGAGTGAAAAACCCATGACTGCCGGTTAGGTTTTTGTCCACATATCGGAGCGCCTGCAAAAACTGCAACGCCGCCACTTGATCTTCGAGATGCGTTTCATTGAAGTTCAATCTCTCGACGGCGTCGCTCACCGCTTTTAAGATCGAGCAACTCCGGTCGTACGCTTTGCCCCCAGGGTCTTCTATGTGCCGACAGAAATGCTTTACTGACCACGATCTTGCTTAGGCGCAAATTTACAAATCCCCTGCAGATTGAATACTCCAAAAAGGCAGTCGGCGCACTAGAACCCGGTCTGATATTCAGTAGAGTTCAAAAATCCATCAATCACGGATATGAGCGGCACTCCGGAGTTCAATACTCCAACCCAACCAGAAAAGCCCCCTGGGTCAGGGTCCCGACGCAACATGTCAAAATACAACAGCGAGATATCCACCCGATTCTGACTCGCACCAAGATTTTGAAATTCATCCGAGTCTAAGATACCCAGCGCCACCTGTGCCCTTGTCAGCTGTCCGGTGGTTAATTGCTCAACCCAAAAATTAAGCTCCCCGGGGGCCGTTGAACGTAGCAACACGTTATTGTACATCCGCTCGATAAACTGGCTGTTGGTTAGACTGCTGCCGAATCTATTGGTGAATTCGGCGGAATCTAAAAACCACTCCACGATTTGTTCATGCGATACTCCAGTCAGCAAGACTTCTAGCCAACCACGAAAGCCACTAAAGTCAGCATCCCGGGTTAAAAGTCCTAGGTAAATTTGGGCAATGAATTTGCCCTTGAAAAAGAATTCTCCGGAATCCATAAATCTCTCAATCAAGCTCGCTCTCGGCAATCCGGCGTCGAGGGCATTCACCCAACCGGAAAGGCCTGCGGATTCCGGGTCGCGATCCAAAAAATCCAAATACTGCTGACGAACGAAAGTTTCGCTGCTCGCAACGAGTATGCTGCCAAGCTCATAGGCCCCGATATCGCATCGGCTCGTGCCGTTGTGATCGCCGTCAAACTGACGAGCAAAGCCCCGCTGGTCGATTGTGAGAATCGCACCCAGGCTATCCCGGCAGCCGCTAGGATCGCCCGCATCGATCGCTGGACTGCCGGCGACCAGCGCGTGGGTCTGGGTCGGACCACCGTTGTCTTGCAGGGGACCCAGGATTTGCGCTAGCGAAACGCCGGGCACGATATCGGTCGGCCCGGGTGTAAAGCCGCTGACACCCGCATTGCCATTAGTCCCAAATAGGTTGAAGTTGTTGGCGTCGACGAGACTACCGTTAATATTTGCTATTTCGGCTCCAACGGTCGCCTGGTTGCCAGCGATCAAGCTATCGTTGAGGGTGAGGACACCGCCGTTGCTGCAATAAAAGCAATACAGCGAGTTATATACACCGCCACCGCTGTTAATAGCAGTATTGCCTGAGATAGTACTGTTATTGATCGTGACACTATACGAAGCTATTCCACCACCGTTGTTAGTGGCGCCATTGCCTGAGACAGTGCTGTTGTTAATCGTAAGTCTGCCGCCACCGAATCCGTAGGAGCCAGGTCTTATAAACGCCACCGCCGTCAATCGCGGCATTGTTCGAGATGGTGCTGTTCTTGATCGTGACAGTGCCGTAGGACATGAATACGCCGCCGCCAGCATTGGCCGTATTACCAGAGATGGTACTGTTCTCAATTGTGAGGGTTCCCGCCCCAGAATGCGGTATTGAGATGATGCTGTCTTTGATGCCGAGTATCCTCCGTTCAATACGCCACCACCAACTCCGGAAGAAGATCCTCCGCTCAGAGTCACATTCTGAAGCGTCAGATCCCCGGGTCTCTCACGGCCATGAGACCGAAGGCGGGTGCGTTCCCTTGGCGAGCAATCGTGGCGCCGTTGCCTTCAATCATGATCTGACTGGTAATCAGCGGCAGACCCGTAGGGCCGAGGGCGCTATTGTCTACTAACGTACTGAGTATCACGTTGGCATTTGCCGGCAGCACGATCGTGTCCGCTCCGCTGCCCGCCGGGCAGTCGGTGTGAGTCGCTGCATCGTTGTTGGCGTTGACGATCGCTTCGATCAGCGAACACTGGCCATCGGCTATGATGTTAGGATTGTTTGTCGTGACAGTGATCGTGGCCGCCGTCGCCACTCCTTGCCCCAGCGCCAGCAATAAAGCGGCGCCGGCCAACGACCAAGCCATCCTATGCTGTAGTCGTCGTCCACCCTGCTGTAAGTATTCCGGCAAGATCGCGGCCAGCTCGCTGGAGCGCGCGATTCGTCGCTGGAGAGTGCGCCGCGCGCTGCGGGGCAAGGCGCGCAGCTCCGCGTAACACGCTGCGAAGCGCGCAAACAGCTCGCTCTCACGCGTGGCTAAAGTGCTCGGCAAGCCACGAAGTCTTGTCCGCTTCTTTGACCTGAGAGTCCCAGGCGGCGGCGATGGTATGAGTCAGGATACGACGCATAGAGATCGAAGTATTTCATCGCTTGTCCTTTCCCATCTTTGATCAATGAGCTAGTTTTGAAATTTGTTCTATTGGTTTATTTGGATTTGTTTCGGATTTCGAGATTCCAATCGATTTTTCGAGAGTTTAGGGACTTCTGTGCCCTCGGTGGCCACGACCACGTCGGCCAGTGCTTCGTCCGGTAACACGTAGGATTGGGCGAGGCGCTGATCGTTCCATTCCAGCAATTCGGGGAAGCGCATACCGCGCAGTATCTGAACGGCGAAGATCTCTTGCACGCCGGCTTCGAATCGCAGGAAGCCGACGGTCTGACCGGTTTCGATGTTGACCACCCATACGCCGCAGGTGCGCTCGCTCACGCGCTCGACCAACGGAATGCCGCTGAAGACGGCGCTCTCGCGCACCTGCGACAGGCCGATGAAAGCCAACGGTCCGACGAAGTCGATGCCCCGCGTGAAACCGGGAACCTGCGCGACGGTGCGCCAGGTCCGCCGCTCAAGATCGACCTGCGCCAAGCTTCCTTCGCCGGATTCGAGCAGCCAGAGTTTGCCCTGGTGCCAGCGCGGCGAGTGCGGCATGGACAGTCCGCGGAGCAAGACTTGATTTCTCTCTACGTCTATAAGCACGCCGCCCTTGGCTTTGTTGGCGCGCCAACCGGCAAGCGTATCGGTTTCGCCCAACGCGGTGACGTATTTAGGACGGCCATCGACCATGGCCAGGCCATTGAGATGGCAGCGGTCTTCGGGGGCCAACGCGCTGACAAACGGCGGGCGCCAGCGCGGATAGAAACTATGATCGGCGTCGAGCGTGCAGAGACAGCAAAAGCGCGTATTGACCACCCAAAGCTCGTTGTTGCCGTCCCAGCGCAAGCTCGTGGATGTCGATGTCGCCGGTGACATGAATTCGGCGCGGCAGATAGCAGGCGTCGTGTTTTCCTGCCGGCTCCAGTTTTTTCGCCACCGCCGGCATGTTGCGATACTCCCAGACGGTGTTGGCGCCGCCGATCGTCAGACCGATTGTTGTCGGCGACGATACCCATCGGCTTAGCGAATGTTCGGAAGTGAGTGTTAAGCGTGCCGTTATCGTTGCGCACAACGATAGCCTTGCCCGCTTGATAAGTGGAAACGATCAGACTGATTCCCAAGCTGGTCAAATAGCTCGGGCAGATTCGAGGTGTGTACGCTGCGCAGGTCAGCTGTTTTCTCTGGTTGCGGTGCGTTCTGAGTCATCATTGCGGTGAGCCCATGAGCAACCGTAGTGCCAGCGTAATGCGGGTAGGCTAAGTGATTGAGTTGATTGCAGAGAGCTGATAAAGAAGTGCGCGTTGGACGATTAAGACGGTGTTTTTTTCGACACCATGGGTGTGTAAAAAGACACCCTCTTGTTTCTACAGTCGTGGATCAGATCGATCATGGCGTAAGAAATTTATTCGCTAATCCACGTTTTCTGCAATCAGTCTTAGCAAACGTTAGGGCGGCATCTATTTTGCGGTTCAGTCAAGGTTATACTCGCTTTCGATTGGAGATGAACAACGGATTGACAGCTAGCTTAGACACAGTGCGCGACCTGGGCTTGGCGGGTCCGATCAACGAGAGACTGATTGGAGGGAGGTTGTTATGAGTGGTCAACGATCTCAAGGCTGGAATCGGAGGGCGTTTCTAAAAGGGGCGACTCTTGCAGGAACTGCGGCTCTCTTCGGGCTACACCGCGACTCGCTGGCCGCTGAGCCACCGCCGGAGACCACTAGGGTGAGGCTATACCAGAAGCCTGGCATTTGCTCGGCTCCGCAGTACCTCGCGGAAGAAATCTTGCGGGCTGAGGGCTTTACTGATGTGCAGTACCCCAAGATACCGGGGACCAGAGACATTGAGACGGCACTGGCCGCTGGCGAGATCGATATTGGCTTCCACTTCGCTGCCCCGAATATCATCCGAATAGACGCTGGGGATCCAATCGTAATGTTGGCTGGGGCCCACGTGGGATGCTTTGAACTCTTTGGTACCAATCGAGTCCGCGCGGTCCGCGACCTCAAAGGCAAGACCGTGGCGGTAATCGAGATGGGATCGAGCCAGCATATTTTTCTTTCCACGATACTAGCCTACGTCGGTTTAAACCCCACTAAAGACATCAATTGGGTTGTCCATCCTGGCGCTGAGGCAATACGACTTCTCGCTGCAGGTAAGATCGACGCTCTGCTTGGTTTTCCGCCGGAGCCACAAGAACTACGGGAAAAGAAGATTGGTCACGTCATTCTCAACAGTATGGTCGATCGCCCGTGGTCTCACTACTTCTGCTGCATGGTTACCGCAAACAAAAGTTTTGTTAAACGGTACCCTGGCGCTACCAAACGGGCATTGCGCGCGTTTATGAAAGCAGCCGACATCTGCGCCCGCGAACCGGAGCGAGTCGCTCGGTTTCTCGTCGACAAAGGCTACACGGCAAACTTCAAGTACGCTCTTCAAACTATGAATGAGATGGCGATGTGCTACGGGCATTGGCGAGAATACGATCCAGCGGACACGATACGGTTCTACTCGCTACAATTGCACGAGATTGGCATGATCAAGTCGAGCCCGCAGAAGATCATTGCGCAGGGCACGGACTGGCGGTTTATTAGGGAGCTGAAGAAAGAGCTGAAGGTGTAGCAGGTTCCTGAAAACAATTCGGAATGCTTCGAGAACCTCGGCATGAACGGAGAATCAGCAATGATATCAATTCTTGTCCGTTCGTCACTTCGGTAAACTCAGTGCAGGCTCTGAGCAGCGCCCGTCGGAGGACTCTGAGAACTTGCTAGTTATGAGGTTTCAGGTGTCAGCTGTGGCAATGAACCGATGTACCAAGATTCTTGCCACCTTGGTGATTGTTTTCTTTTTTGGCGCGGCAATGTGCACTGCCGCTGGCGAAACTCTGTCAAAGATCAAGCTGGCACCCCAGTTCACGCTCACCACGGAAGATGGTAAGCGGCTTACTCTGAAGGAACTGCGCGGCAAGGTGCTTGCCATCATGTTCATCTTTGCAAGCTGCACGGACACTTGTCCGCTGCTGACGGCCGAGATGGCCGGTATCCAGAACCGACTCGGCCATGCTCGGTCCTCAGGTATTTTTTCTTTCAATTACTGTGGATCCGGAGCGTGACACCCCGGCGGTCCTCAAGCGCTATGCTGAGGCATATCGAGCTAACACGGCCGGGTGCGCATTTCTCACCGGCTCGCCGGCCGAGATCCGGGAGGTGTCGCGGAACTATGGGATCTACTACAAAAAGGGACCCCGGGGCGATGTGGACCATACTTTTTTGACTTCGCTTGTGGACCAAAAGGGAATTCTGCGCGTCCAGTACATGGGAGTCCGGTTCAATCCGGATGAGATGTTGCGAGACCTGCAGAGCTTGCTGCACGAAGTAAAATGATTTTGGATTTGGCGTGTCAGTTCCTGAATTTCCGGCAACCTAAATTGAAAAATCTAACATCCAAAATGCCAAACCTGAGGTTAAGCTTTGCTCGGCGCGAGAGCCTCACGTGACGGACGCTGAGAAAGACGGCCGGAGAATAGTAGGTTGGCTGCCCCGTCTCGTCGCTCGTGTGCCGGCGACGGTTTACAGCAAACTCTTGGCCTCTTTCTTGGCCATCGTCGTACTGCTCATCATGGTCGGGGTCGTTGGCCTTAAGGTGTTAAGCGAAGTAAACCGCCGGGCAGAGGAGATGGCAAAGCTTGAGAGGAAAATCGCTGCCTATCGCCAACTCCAGCACGGCACCACGGCCCAGCTTTACAACATTGCTTCGGCTCTTTTGCTTCCGGACGAACAAACGCTTACGGCGACGTTGCGCCAGCTTAACCAGTTCGGCTACGACCTTGATCGACTTCAGTTTGTTGCCAGGGATGAGGCGGAGCTTCTCGGTCAAGTAGAAAAGAACTACGGCCAGTTTGTCGACGTAGTGACTAGGGTCGTGGAGCTTATCCGCGCGGGAAAAGCTAACGAAGCGCAGCAGCTTGAACTCGCGCAGGCTGGTCCTTTAGCAGACCGCCTGGAACGCCTCACGAACCAACTGGTAAATAGAGCGGCAGCCGACGTCGTGGCAAGCATCGAGACGAGCCACGCTGCCTACTTAACCTCACGATGGGTCGTGATCGGGTTTGTCGTCGGGAGCATCGGCTTGGCCCTCCTGCTCGGCTACGTGTTTTCTAGGTCGCTAATCGGGCCGGTTAAAGAGATGAATTCGCGGCTCAAGCAGATCACTTCAGGCGATTTTTCGCAGCATGTCGAGGTTCTGAACCGGGACGAATTGGGGACGCTAGCGGCCAACCTCAACCTGATGAACGATGAGCTGGGACAGCTTTATAAGCAGCTCGACACCGCTAATCGTCATAAATCGCGGTTCCTCGCCAACGTAAACCATGAACTTCGCACGCCGCTGAGCGCGATCATCGGCTACGCCCACTTACTTCTGCGCCAAACCCAAGGTACGCTTTCACCATTGCAAACGGAAAATCTTCAAGATTTGCTCAACAACGCCATGCGCCAGCTAAACCTCATCGACAGTCTCCTCGATTTCGCGAAGATCGAAGCAGGCAAGGTAGAGATTCTAGCCGAGCCGGTAATAGTTGAGGAGGTAATTCAAGGCGCGACCGCTATGGTCGAATCTATGTTGGACAAAGACTGCGTGAGTCTTATCCGTGATATCGCGTCGAATCTTGCCCCGCTTCACACCGATCGTGAAAAACTGAGGCAGATCATTCTCAACTTGTTGGGCAACGCGGTAAAGTTTACCGATCGCGGCGAGATTAGAATCTCGGCCTGTCAGGAAAACGGTGATTTCAAGTTGACTGTTGCTGATACTGGAATCGGCATCGAACGCGCGGACGTGACTCGAATTTTCGATGAATTCGACCGGGGTCGGTTGACGAGAGATGGGAAATATCGAGGCACCGGTCTCGGGCTGGCGATTGTGAAAAGGCTCGTCCATGTTTTAGGCGGATCGATTACTGTCGAAAGCGAAGTGGGGAGGGGGTCCACATTTACAGTGACGCTTCCAAAGAGAATTCATCCGGCCAAGTAGGTCTAGATCATGAGTGAGAAAATTTTGATCGCTGACGACGAGCCGTCGAACAGGAAGATTCTTACGCAGGAGCTTGCTCACAAAGGGTTTGTTATCGATACGGCCTGCGGCGGTAGAGAAGCGTTAACGAAGATCCAGTCTGCTCCGCCAGATCTGGTGATTCTCGACTACATGATGCCGGACCTGAATGGCCTCGAAGTACTCAAGGAGCTTCGCGGCAAAGGGAACGACACTCCCGTGATTATGATAACCGCCTACGGATCGGTCGAGCGCGCCGTCGAGGCCATGAAAGCCGGAGCCTACGATTTTATCACCAGACCCTTCGATCCCGATCACATCGATCTCATCGTGCGCAAAGCGCTCGAGCGCCAGACTCTGAAGCTAACGGTCGAAGTTCTCACCGAAGAAGTTCGCGACCGCTACCACCTGATCGTCGGCGCGAGTCCGAAAATGAAGCTTGCCGTTGATATGGCAAAGAAAGCGGCAGGGAGCAGCTCTACTGTATTGCTTCTCGGCGAAAGCGGCACGGGAAAAGAGCTGTTCGCCAGATTTATTCACAATCACAGCGATACGAGCCAATCGTCCATTTATCGCGATCAATTCCGTCGGTCTATCGAAGGAACTGTTGGAAAGCGACCTGTTCGGCCACGAGCAAGGCGCGTTTACCGGCGCGCATAGAATGAAAAAAGGCAAGATCGAACTAGCCAACGGCGGAACGATTTTTTTTGATGAGATCGGCGATATCTCGCGGGAGATGCAAGCGAAGCTTTTACGATTTCTCCAAGAACGAGAATTCGAACGGGTCGGCGGTGTCACGCCGATATCGGTTGATGTTAGAGTAATCGCGGCGACCAATCGTGATCTAGCCGCGCGCGGTCAAGAGTGGCGCTTTTCGCGACGATCTTTACCATCGGCTCAATGTCGTGGCGATAACTCCGACCGCCGCTCAGAGAGCGCAAAGAAGACATTCCGATCCTGGCGGATTTTTTTCTGCGAAAGTTTTCCAGTGCAACACGCCGCAATGTCACTGCGATCAGCGATGGCGCTCAGGCAAGAATGATGGCCTATGATTGGCCGGGCAATGTCCGCGAGTTGGCGAATGCCATCGAACGGGCAGTCGTGCTGGGTTCAGGAACCGTGATCGGCGCAACGGACTTGCCGGCTGGGCTGGAAGGCGAATCTACGGCGTCAACTTCGGAGGATGTCTCTTATCACGACGGGGTCAATGCGGCGCGAAAAGGAATGGTCATCAATGCCTTGCGCAAAACCGGCGGCAACCGCGCCGCAGCGGCCCGGTTGCTCGGCCTCGAGGCGAAGTATTTTTTGCGGCTAATGAAGTCTCTGGGAATCGAATAGGAACCACCCGTAACCGCGCCGGTCAGCGCGGCCGTTCATCCCAAGCTACGCTCGCTCCAACGCCGCCGCCAAGTCGGCGATCAGATCGGCAGTATCTTCGATACCGACCGAGTAGCGAATCAAGTTGTCCTTGATGCCAACCATCAAGCGCTCTTCGGTGCTGAGCTCGTAAAAACTCATCAACGCCGGCTGCTCGATCAAACTCTCGACGCCGCCGAGAGACGGCGCGATCTGCGGTATGCGGCAACCGTCGACGACTCTCGAAGTCGCTTCGAGATCGCCTTTGAATTCGAAAGACACCACGCCGCCGAAGCCGCGCATTTGCCGGCACGCGATGGCGTGCTCGGGATGACTCGGTAAACCAGCGTAGTGCACCGCGGCGATCTTAGGATGAGCCGCGAGAAATTCGGCCAATCCTTGGGCATTGGCATTTTGCCGCTCGATGCGTAGGCCGAAAGTTTTGAGTCCCCGCACCAGTAAGTAGGCCGCCAACGGATCGATGATCGCGCCGGTAACGTGCTGCAACGAACGAATGCCGTCGACTAACTCCTCAGAGCCGAGCACCGCGCCGGCGAGGAGATCGTTGTGGCCGCCCAAATACTTAGTCGCCGAGTGGAGCACGAGATCGATGCCAAACTCCAGCGGGCGCTGGTTAAACGGCGTGGCAAAAGTTGCATCGATCAACGTTTTAACCCGGTGGCGCTTGCCGATACTGGCGAAGCGCTCCATGTCGACGATCCGATTATACGGGTTGGTTGGCGACTCGCTCACCAGCAGGCGCGTGGTCGGACGAATCGCCTCTTCGATCGCCTGGTAGTCGCCCGCCGGCACCACCGACACTTCGATGCCGTAGCGATGCAACGTTTGAGTCAGAAATTGCCGCGTGCGCCGATAGGAATCGTCGGTGACCACCACATGAGAATTGTGCGACAACACCGCGTACATCGTCGTCGTCACCGCGGCCATGCCGCTGGAGAAGAGCAAGCAATCGCCCGCGCCTTCCAGCGCGGCGAGTTTTTGCTCGGCGACGCGCTGGGTTGGGTTGCCGTAACGGCCGTATTCTTCGCGCTCAATCTTGCGCTGAAAGTGATCGTGCAGTTCCTGGGTGTCGGCGAATGTATAAGTCGCCGTCTGAACAATTGGCGTAGCCAATGAATTGCCGAGCTTGGGCCGCGGCTCGCCGCCGTGCACCGCCAAGGTGCTAAAGCCGAGCGTTTTGCCTTCGCCATTCTTGGTCGAGAAATTCTTGGTCATGGCCATTTGCCTGCCGTGATTCTCTGCTGCGGTGTCGCTCAGTGATCGAGTAAGCGCACGCGTTCGACGTAGCGCGAAATCGCGTCGCTGATCTTTTTCGGATCGGCACTCACTTCCACCGGGCGATTGTACTGAGTTCCTTGAATGCCTTCGAGTTGCCCGGCGTGATAAGCGATTTTCTGATCGGCGAATTTAAGCCCATGGGCGGTCGAGATCACGACCACGCGCTCATGGCTGCGAATAATCTTCTTGTCGATCAACTTGCGCAACGCCGCCAGCGCCACGCCGGTGTGCGGGCAATTGAACATGCCGGTGCGATCGGCGCGCGCGACTTCCTCCGCGAGTTCGAACTCCGAAGCCTGCTCGACGACACCGTTGAAGCGTTGCAAAGTCGCGATCGCTTTGCGGATGCTCACCGGATTGCCGATCTGAATCGCGCTCGCCAGAGTTTTCTGCGCGGCCACCGGCTCGAAGTGCTCAAAGTTTTTCAGATACGATAGATAAAGCGGATTGGCGTTCTCAGCCTGGGCGACGCAGATGCGCGGCAGCTTGGAGATCAAGCCAAGCTCGTGCATCATCAAAAAGCCTTTGCCAAAGGCGCTCACGTTGCCGAGATTACCGCCCGGCAGGACGACCCAATCCGGCACTTCCCAGTCGAACTGCTGGACAATTTCCACGGAAATTGTCTTCTGCCCTTCGATACGTAAACTGTTCATCGAGTTGGCGAGGTACAAGCGCTTTTGCTGCGTCACCTCTTGCACCGCCGCCATGCAACCGTCGAAGTCCGTATCGAGAGACAAGACCAACGCGCCGTTGGCTAGAGGCTGAACCAGCTGCGCCGGCGACACTTTGTCGCGCGGCAGAAACACCACCGTCGGAATCCCTGCCGCCGCGCCGTACGCCGCCAGCGCCGCCGAAGTATCGCCGGTCGACGCGCAAGCGACGGCGTCGATGGGCTCGCCGTTGGCGATCATCTGATTGACCACCGACACAAGCACAGTCATGCCGAGATCTTTGAATGATCCGGTGTGCGAGTTGCCGCATTGTTTGACCCAGAGATCTTCCAGGTGCAGCTGCTTGCCGTAGCGATTAGCCCAGAAAAGATTGGTGTTGCCTTCGCAGGTCGAAACGATATTTTCGTTATCGATGAACGGTAGCACCCATTCCTTTTTCGCCCATACGCCGGAACCATAGGGATAAATATTCTGTCCGACCCGTTGGTCGAAAAGCTTGATCCAAGCCGCCGCGGCGCGGGCGCTAAGCGCCTGCATATCGTGGCGCACTTCGAGCAGATCACCGCAGGTCGGACAGCGGTAAATGATCTCCAAAAGGCTATACTGCCCCGGACAACCGTTAATGCACTGAAACCAAGCGTTATAGCTCATCGTAATCTCCGGGTTGGAATCCTTTCAGAGTTCCCATCGACTCGTACCGATTCTGCCATTTTGCCTATTTTATGGAAATTTGCCAGCGTCGCGCCTTCGGCCTTGCTCGTGAAAACCGCCGCGGGCTTGAATGCAAGCCGCTCACGAACCAGAGCACGCCGCCCGGCCCGTCACGGATTGGAGTCAATCCAAGCTTTGGCCAGATTGATGACGAATTGTTCGGCGTCCGCGCCGCTTTTGAAACGATCGGCGAGCCCGCCGATGGAATGCGAGCGGCGCTGGCCGTCGTGCTTCCAAGTGATCTCGACGCCGGCGCTCCAATCCTTGCTGCTTGGGTTCATCGACGCATACGCGATAATGAGCCGTTCGTTATGATAAATGTTCGCCATAGCTGAGAGCACTCTATCTCACTTCAGAGGTTTGTTGGCAACCCACTGAGTCCAGCGGACGGTAGTCAAGTCCAGCTCTTCCGGGTGCGCCAAATCCCAGTCTTGATAGCGAGATTTCCCCGTCGGTAAAATCGAGCCGTGCCTAACCTATTCAGAGCCGAGTAGTCGCAACCAGCGCACAACCCATGAAAGCGAAGCACGAGCCACGATCACGAGCAACGAATTGCTACCTCCGGCCCGGTGATCCCAGAGCGGCTTCCTCAGCGGGCATTCAAACCCACTTCGGATGGCATCACTCGTTCCTCTACTTTCCCACGAATTCCATCCGTTCGTCTCCGCTCCAGTGGCTTCTCCATTGCTCAATACAGCCGCGGGCGCTTCGACCGGAACTCAAATGACATGACCCGTAGACTAGGAGCCAATTCAATGAACAGGACATTACAGATGGTGGATCCCACCGACAGAGGCGTGCACGACAGCAACTTTCGCAAAACCATCCGCGACGGCGAAGAACGGCTGTTACTGGCGCTGTTGGAAAGTGCCACCGAAGATTTTCAGAAATATATCCACGCTCAGGATAAGCGCGGCAGGGAACTGTTCGAAGCCGCCGAAGAGTGGTTTTTGGCGACCGACGATTCTTCCTTCCTTTCCTTTGAGAATGTCTGTGAGTACTTACAACTCAATCCACACTATGTCCGCACCGGACTCATGCGGTGGAAAACAGCCCATGGCAAGAATACCACTAAGCGATACACCAACACCTTAAACGCGCCGTTGGCGCCAGCGTGACCGGCGTCCAACCCGACCACCCCTACTCGCTGCTCGCTACATTTTCGCGAATATATCGTGCTCCAGTTCAGAGAGACGAGTAGCGATGGCATTTTGGTCGATCTTATTGGCGATCTCGGCATAACCCGCCTCGCTGACCAACGCCGGCAGACGAGTTTTGAGCTGCTCGAGAGTCCAGCGAACTGGATTCGCGATGCCTTCAGCGTTCATGTCATGGACGGGATTCTTGCTTGACGCGCCGACGTGATAGTGCGGCGTCTTACTGAAACAGTCAAAACGAAGAATTCTCGCACCCGCATCTTTATCGCCAGTCGTGGTGACGTCAAACGTCAGCCCTTCGTCGCCGCCGACACCGCGACGGTAGTCCACCCAGATTTGCATCCCCGTCGCCGCGATCACGATCGGACTACTCTGCTTCGGCGCCGCTTGTTCATTTTCCATGGTCATCTTACCTCCCGGATATGTGATTCCTCTATTTAAACTTGCTGACCCATAAAACGCTCTCGACCCACTGATTATCAGGTTGGCCGACTAAACACGAGCTAATAAATGAGTCCTTTCACAGTGGGAATCTAGATCCCGCCGACAATCCCTCTAGCGTGAGGCGTGGGTGAAAGTTTTCTTAAACCCGTCGCTATAGGCGGTTCGCTCTTTGAAGATCGCGTTCCAATCTGATTTCCACACTCGCACCCCTTTCAACCGCACCAAATCGCCGCTCGCTTCGACGTCGAGTCGCGCCGATTGGCGAAAGATATTTTCCTGCATGAATCTTTGCGGCTCTTTGGCGAGCAAAAAATCGATGAACAATTTTGCCGCGGCGGGATGCGGCGCGTTTTGCGCCATGGCGATAACGAAGGGTGGAGGCTGGGTTTGCGGTTCGATGACGACGAAGTCGCTGGGGCAACCTCGCTTTTTGGCGTCGTTGGCTTGATTGAAATTGACTGGAAAAGCGAGCGCCACCTCGCTGGCGCAAAGCAATTGCATCATCAGCGTCTTACTACCCTGAAATACCGGTTGCTGTTGCGCTAGCGCGCGCATGAAGCTCTGACCTTTTTCCTTGCCGAGAATTTCCAGCACCGCGGCGTACCAGAACTCTTCCCCCTCGTCCATAATGATCTTGCCTTTCAACCTCGGCTGAAGCAGATCGTCGTAGGAGCGTGGCGCATCTTTAGGATTCACTTGCCGGGTGTTGTAGGCGTAAACATGGCCGGTCTGATAAAGCGTTGTCCAATAGCCGTCGCGATCTTTCGCCTGTTCAGGATATGCCGAGCGCTCCGGTGAAAGATGGCGAGTCAACAGCTTGCGCTCGGCGAGATACATCGCCTGGTCGATGTGCAGCGGCACGTAAGCATCGGCGTTGTACGTCTTGGCCCGCAGCTCGCGCACAATCAATTCGAACAGCGACGACCCCGATTTGCGCAGGTAATTGACCTTGATACCGGGATGCACCCGGTTAAAGTTTTCGATCAAAAGGGTCATGTGTTGCAGCGTGGCGCCGCCGTAAAGTAACAGAGTCGCTTCTTTGTTCGCGGCTTTGACGAGATCATCGGATGCGCCTCGCGCCGCCGCAACGCAGGCGAGCCAAGCCGGCAAAATGAAAAGCACCGCGCGATACCTATTCAACAACCACATGGCTCAGTCCTCCGTAGCGTGTCTCCAACGGCACGAATCGCTATCGAGAATGTCCAACGTCAGGAAATAATCCGTGAACCGTAGAGCGTCACCGCGTTATCCCACAAAATTTTTCGTTTAGCGTCCTCGGAAATCGCTTGGCCGTCCAGATCGGGTAACGCCTCGGCCGGCTCGGGAGCGTCGGGATGAGGATAATCGCTATTCCAGATCAGGTTATCGCCGTTTAGATATTCCACCACGGATTTGAGCGCGCGCTCGTCGCCATCGCAAGCCAATGTGCATTGACGCATAAAATAATCGGTCGGGCGCAGCGGCAAACGGTCGACGGCGTTACCCATGACACTATTGCGCCCGTGGGTGTGATCGTCCATGCGGCCGAGCCAGAATGGCAGCCAGCCCGAATTGGATTCCAGCAGTCCGAGCCGAAGCTTGGGAAAACGGTCGAGAATCCCGGTGAAGATAAAGTAGCCGAGCGTGGTCATGTTATCGAAGGGAAAACCCAACGCGTGATCCAAACCACGCAGCGAAAGACGTTGCTTGCTGAGCTCAGCGCTGCCATCGAATTGCGAGTCTTTGTTGTATTCAAAAGGCTGGAAACGTAGATGACGATACTCGCCATGGATCGAGATCGGGAAATCCAGCTCGCAGGCAAGTTGCCAGAGAGCATCGTTCTCGGGATCGTGCAGCCATTTGCCATCCGGAAGCACTGGGTTGCGCACCGACACCGCGCCCAACTTCTCCACCGCCCGGCGCGCCTCCTTCACCATCTCGCCGACCTCCCCGCCCGGCAAGACGGCAACGAACTTCAACCGTTTCGCATCCGCGCTGCAATAATCGTAGCACCAGTTGTTGTAGGCCCGGCACATCGCCGCGCCGAGCTCGATATCTTTTAACGCCACGCGATAAGCGAAGTTGCCATTATTCGCCGTCGGCAAACAGACTTGAATGTCCCAGCCATGCTCGTCCATGACCTTAAGCCGCGTCTCCGCCGACCACCAGGTGCGATAGGCCTCGCCATACTTTCGCTCCATCTCCTGCTTCTCGCTGTCGAGCGCGTGACGCTGTGGCTCGGCCTTGGTGATAATCCTTCCGTCCGGTTCATAAACCATCCGGATGCCGTCCATGAATGCAACCTTCGGCACCCGGTCGCGATACTTGGTTTCAACGTAACGTTCCCACAGATATTGCGGCTCATGCATGTGCGCATCCGCATCGATCACTTTGAACCCTTTCCACATGGATATGCCTCTCCTTCTCAAAAAATGCTGTAGCGAATGTCTAATCTAGTGCCGATTACCAGATAGATAATCAAGTGCAAGCGCCGTTATCACTGAAGCTCCTTGCTCTGCCCGACAAAGGCCTCCCGTGGATATTCGTGTACGAGTTCATCGGTCCAAGCATAGCGCTCGCCATCACTCAATCCGTCATATACTCGCGCCAATTAATCGGCTGACGAGGTGTATTCTGATAATAACTCTCGCTGTTACTGATTGCCAAGGAACACCCAGAGACTATCGTCATCAGCAAGAGAATAAACAGACTGATTTTCGTCATCGTAAGTTCCTTATCACGCTTTCGAACACAAAGGCCTGCACGCGCTGAAGAGTTGTTTGTCTTTTTCGGCTGAGACTGGAAATGACGCCATGATTCATAAATTTTTATCACACTGCTTCGGGTGTTAATAGGAAAACAAAACGACGAATCCTCGGAGGAATAGGCAACAAGGTACAGACTCAGCCTTGAGCCGCGTTCCAAAACTTCTTCCCGGAATTCAACTGAAGGAGAATTCGATTCAATCTCACGGCTAACGTTCGCGATGACGCACATCGTGCGCAGCGCGTAACTGCGAGCGGACGGTAATCACTGTCAATCGCGTTGTTAGAGTCCGGCAACATTTCGGCGAGAACGGCAATTGCGCAAGCTGAGAGAACGAACTGGCCCATCCACCAGCCGCTTCGTGAATGACTCCATTGGTGACCAATAAACGTTCTCTTGTAGTACGCGTCGACATCCTCTATTACCAGATAACGTAACAGAGCTTGCTTAAATTATCCGATGGCCATAGACGACTACTGGTTCAAGAACTCCGTTATTTACTGCCTGAACGTCGCTACCTACATGGACTTCAACGGCGACGGTATCGGGGACTTCGAGGGACTGAGCCGGCGGCTCGATTACCTGCACGGTCTCGGCGTCACCTGCATCTGGCTGCAGCCGTTCTACTGCTCGCCCAACCGCGACAACGGCTACGACGTCAGCGACTTCTACGGCGTAAGCCCGCGTTTCGGCACCTCCGGAGACTTTGTCGAGCTGATGAACCACGCCCAGGCGCTCGGCATGCGGGTCATCGTCGACCTCGTCGCCAACCATACGTCCGACAAGCACTCCTGGTTCCAGTCGGCGCGTGCCGATCCCGAGTCGCCTTTCCGGGACTGGTATGTCTGGAGCGACAAGCGGCCGCGCGACCACGCTACCGGCACGGTGTTCCCGCCGGTGCAGAAGACGACCTGGACATGGGACAGCAAAGCGCGCAAGTACTACTTCCACCGCTTCTATGAGTTCCAGCCCGATCTCAACACCCATAACGTCGTCTATCGCGACGAGCTCTACAAGATCATGGGCTACTGGCTGCAGCTCGGCGTATCGGGTTTCCGCATGGATGCGGTTCCCTTTCTGGTCGAGCGCAAGGGCGCGGGCGTCAAGCCGGTAAAAGATTTCGAGCTGCTTCAAGAGATGCGGCGGTTCCTGCAATGGCGCTGCCGCGATGCCATCCTGCTCGCCGAGGCGAACGTACCTGCCGGCGAAAGCATGAAGTACTTCGGCGACGAGGCCGACCGCCTACAGATGATGCTCAACTTCCCGGTAAATCAGCGGGTGTTCTACGCGCTGGCCACCGCGGACATCAGGCCGCTCGCGCAGGCGATACGTGAGACGCTCGACAACATCCCGAGAGACGCGCAATGGGTGCAGTTCCTGCGCAGCCACGACGAGCTGGATCTGGGGCGCCTCACCGAGGCGCAGCGCGAGCGTGTGTTCGCTGCGTTCGCTCCCGAGCCTTCAATGCAGCTCTACAACCGGGGTATCCGCCGGCGCCTAGCGCCGATGCTGGGCAACGACCGCCGGCGCATGGAGCTTGCCTTCAGCCTGCTGTTCGCGCTGCCAGGCACGCCGATGCTGCAGTACGGCGACGAGATCGGCATGGGCGAAGACCTGTCGCTGAAGGAGCGCGAGGCAACCCGCACACCCATGCAGTGGACCGACGAACCGCACGGCGGCTTCACCCGGGCGAAAAAGACCGTGCTGCCCGTCATTGACGACGGCATTTTCGGTTTCCGCAGGGTCAACGTGAACGCGCAGCGGCGGGACCCCAACTCATTCATGAACTGGACCGCGCGCTTGATCCGCGTGCGCGGGGAATGCACCGAACTCTCGTGGGGCGAGTGCGAGGTCCTTGAGTGCGACACACCGCCGGTCCTGGTGCTGCACTATTGGTTCCGCAAGGCCTCCATGGTCACGCTCCACAACTTCAGCGCTACCGCGCAGACCGTGCGACTCAGGCTCAAGGGGCCTGGTAGCCGACGCCTCGTCGACCTCATCGGCGAAGAGCACAGCCGCGCGGACGGCGGCGGCACGCACGAGATCGCGTTGGACGGCTACGGCTACCGCTGGTACCGCGTAGGCGCGGTCGACGAAACCCTGACTCGCGAGACCTTCTGAGGGCCGTATCGACGGCCCAGGTTCTACACGAACTTTGATGCTTGTTGTTCAGATTGAATGGAACGACGCTTCAACAAAATTCGTTACCTGCGACTTAGCTACGGTAAACAGAAATAAAACTGACCGCATTTTCGCCCTGTCCGTAGAGATCAGTGCGGCACGCAAACACTTTCTCCACCGCGCATTTTCCTTGGCGCCAGGCGAACGTCATGTCGATCGGTTTGAGCAGTCCGCGCGGTCGGACTTGGTGGAGATACTCAACCGCGATGATCGTCAGATCCATCGCTAAAATATCCCAGCTGTAAATCAGCCGGGCGGTGTAGAGAATCCCGCGGATGAATGGCTTGCGGTTCGCTGAATCAGCCGAGCGATCTAGTAGCCGTAGCGCTCTGCGACGGCTTGAACTCGCTGATACTCAGGCTCCAGGTCCTTTTGGGATCTGAGCTCCTTGTAGGCTTCCGCGACCAGATCCTGGGCGCATACGCTCGAGACGGCAGGCACGTCGTACTCCAGTCCGCCGATTAGTTTTTCCTCCCGCAGCATATCCTCGAATCCCGTCGCCAGTCCGTCGACAGGAAACGGCTGCGACTCCAGGAAATATTCCGTATAGCGACGCGGGTTGTGTATCCGCTCTTCAGGGTCCGCCGATCCCAGCCGAAGGCGCTTATCGAGATTATAGAGAAACTCGAAATTCTTCGGCATATCGCGCACGAACCAATAAGAGCGAATCAGGCCTTTGAGAAAGTTCTTGACCAAATCCGGACGCTCCTCGAGTATACGTCCCGTCGCCGCGATTATCCGCTGCGGGAAGCCGTTCGGGTACTGATCCCTCGGTAAGACGAGGAGATTGCAGCCTTCCTGCTTTAGCCTGTTCGCCGTTTTTACGGACACCGGAGCGCATTCGACTTTGCCGTTCTTGAGGGCCTCCTCGTGGAGATGTTCCGAGACACCGCATCTCACAAATTCCACATCGCGCTCGATATCCAACCCGGCCTTGCGCAACTGGATCTGTATTCCCCAGTGGCGAAGGCTGTTGAAATCGCTGATGCCGACGCGTTTGCCTTTCAAATCCTTGAGTGACTTGATGTGCGGCGGTCCGACCCAGGCGACCGTGTGCTGATTTCGCCATCCTGCGATGACGTAAACATCGGCGCCGCGCGATCGTTGAAAAAATATGGTGCGCGACTGGACATCCAAGGCAATATCGACGGACTTCTCTTTCATTGCTTGGGAGATACCCAATTTCTCCAGTCCAAACGGAACCATTGCGTCGCGCAGGACCTGATACCCAAGCGACCCATCGGCGGTCTTGAGACCGGCGTCGTAGAAAAAATTCATCTCGTGAGCCGCCATCACCGGCAACAGATGAAGCACGTGATAACAGGTCGGAGCTATCCTTAATTTTCCATCCAACATAAATTCTCCTCGTAAATTATTCTAATCTCCCATAGCCTTTTCGTAGGTCGAGATCAACCGACAAGGCCAAGCGTTAAATGGTTTGGCATCCGATACGCTGAGACCGGAGAGAAGGCGGGTTCGGTAAAGCAGCACTCCTGATGCGCGACAACATTTGGCCATCAATGTATGAAAAACCCCTGCGCTCAATGATTCCTTTTTCCTTCCGAATGGTTTTGCAGCCGATCCGTTCACTCCTGGCAGAATCACGCAATTACCGCTAGTTGCCATCAATTTATTGCGCACGATCGGTCCTGGCATACTCGTTGCTGTAACCTTTTACACGGAAGGGGGAAATCACATGCAAACAGCGGAAACCAAATTTCGCGCTACACCTTCTTCGCAAGACAGAAAGTTTAACTGGGAGTTTCTCGCCTGCTGGCTCACCTATTTCGCAGTAGGAGTGACCATTAGCTATTCTCTCTTTAGCTATTGGATGCTTTGAAAGAAGCAACGGAGGCTTGCGATTCGGTTTTTCGATAAGCCTTACCTGACAAATCAGTCTTTGCTTCTTCGGCTGGCGAAACAGTTGCCGGTGACCGTTGATTAGCGGCACGCCATGGTTGAGAAAATCGAGCCGATTGAAATTCATTAATCATTCCCCAGTCCAAAGAGTGCGATCGGTCGGTCGCGCTAGAAAGCTCTCGGAACATACGACCCTAACTATCGAGTCCGTAGAGCCGGCACGGGTTGTCGCAAAGAATCTTCTTGGCAAAGGGCTCAGAAATATCTTCGCGCTTTTGCAAACTCTCGACGAGCTTTTCCTCGGCTGATGGATCGTTATGGCCGTAGTCGGAGCCGATGACGATATTGTCTTCGCCGATACATTTCGCCAGATAAGGAATGTCTTCATCCGCTTCGCAGGCGATAAATAAATTGTAATCGCGAAAAAGCTCCGTGCTGTTTCGATACTTGGAACGGTCTTTAAAGAGACGCCGAAGAATATGCATCATGAACGGCGCCCAGCCGGCCGACGCTTCGATGAAGCCGAAGCGCAAGCCGGGAAATTTCTCTGGAATACGATTGGCGACAATGTCCCGGAACGCGAAGATCGGTAACGCGCGGCCATGGGCGAAGGTGTGATTGCGCGCGTGCTCGAAGTACGGCAGCATCCACGGCGCGCCGGAGCCGGTGTGAATGCAGATCGCCATGTCGAGTTTGGCAGCTTGCTCGTAAACCGGATGAAAATACGGGTGATCGATGGTCTTATCGCCTTCGATGCCGCGGAAAAAAATCCCCACGGCGCCGAGTTCTTTCGCCCGCTTCATCTCTTTGAGCGATTCCGGAATCGAGCGCAGCGGCAGCACCGCGACGAATTTCAGCCGGCCATTCGATTTTGCGCAAGCCGTGCCGAGCCAAGAGTTGTAGGCTTTGCTCAGCGCGGTGTCCAATTCCGGATCGTCGGTGATGTAAACTAAGAATAACGTCGGGTAAATCACCTGCACGTCAACGCCAAGTCTGTCCATGTCATTGAGGCGCACGTCGACATTGGAAATTTCCCGGCTCGATATCGCGATATCGCCGCGCACTTTTTCTGCCTTCTGCGCTGACGGCGTGACCAGTCGGTAACTGCCCTTGCCCGCCGGCTTGGGGAAAATATTGCCATCGATCAGCCACAGCGCGTTGCGCTCGCCAAACCAAGTATCTTCCGGCAAATCGACCAGCACAGGCCGGCGCGGCGCCATTTTTTCGTCAATCAATTTCCACATCGCCTCCGGCTCGGCAATATGGGTATCCGCGTCAATTACACCATTCATTTATTTTCCTCTCCTCAGCCACAGATTATTCAGCTATGCGATATATACTGCGGCAAACGAGCAATGCAAACCTGGCGCGACGCTAGACAATTCTATGCGCTTTGCAGTAAGGGAAATGAATCAGCAACGACATAAGGAGAAAGCGAATATGGGAACGACATTGATCACAGGTTTGGGTCTAGTCGGCACTTCCTACGCGCAGCACGCGCTAAAGCGCGGCGAGAGCGTGGTCTTCTACGACATGGCGCCGCGCAAGGATTTCCTGGCGCACAAACTCGGCAGCGCCAACGTCACCGTCGTCCAACGGGACGTTCGCGATCTATCGTCGCTCATCGAAACCATTCAAAAATACAAATGCGACACTGTGCTGCACACCGCCGGCTTGATCGGCGGCAAGGTCGGCAATCCGATCTACGCGGGCATGCAGATCAACGTCATGGGCACCATCAACGTCGCCGAGGCCGTTCGACTCACCGCTGTGAAACGCTTGGTGCAGATCAGCACGTTCGGCGTTTACGACCGGCGCCAGGGTGAACCGACACCGATTGACGAAGGCTTTCGCCGCGGCCCCGGTGAAGCCTATGGCAATTCCAAAGTCGCCAAAGAATTGATGGTCGAGGCATATCAACGCATGTACGGCTTCGAACTGATCGTCCTGCGCTTGGCCAATGTCTATGGCGTCGGCCACTTCGCCGGCGGCTCGGGCGGCGGCGAGATGGTGCAGAACATGCTTCAAACCGGGATCAAAGGCGGCGTGGTGAAAATAGCCCAGGAAGTCGCCCGCGACTTCGAGTATGTCTACTACAAAGACCTGGGGCGCGCCTTGGACAAAGCCGCCACCGCGCCGCTCAAAGAACCGGTCACGCTCAACATCGGCACCGGCGTCGTGATCAAGTTCGACGACCTAGTCGCCACGGCGGAAAAGTTGCTGCCGAACCTGCAAGTAGAAATCATGCCCGGCGTCAAGCCGCGCTCGGCCAAACAACCGATGGTGATCGAAAAAGCCAAACAAGTGCTCGGCTGGTCGCCCGACTACGATATCGTCGCCGGCTTCAAGGATTATATCGAAGAGTTAAAAGCGCTCGGATAAATGAATAGCCAAGCGTAAGTTTCGTGGGTGGGAATCCACTTACACAGATTGTGCCGCAGCTGGCACAACAATTTACAACGGTAACTCGCCGTTCTTGCCGCTCCGGTATCCACTGTAGCGGATCGTATTGCCATCGGTCTCCAGAATTATCGCGCCGTCTTCAGAGGTGCGCAGAACCGCGGCGCCGGCTTCGCGATAACGCTCGATCACTTCCTCGCGCGGGATTTCCGCACGACTGCGCGCGCCGGCTGACAAAATCGCGAGCTGCGGTTGAGCGGCGATGATAAATTCTTTCGTGCTCGCCGTCGCGCTGCCATGGCGCGGTATTTTTACCACCGCGCTGCGAACTTCGTCGACGCGGCTGGCCAAAAGCGCCTCGTCGCGTTTGTCGATATCGCTCGCGAACAGAAAGCGCGCCTTGCCGTAGTCCACGCGCAACACAACCGACGCATCGTCGGCCTCAGCCGTCAAAGGATAAAGAACGCACAGACGCGCTCCCTCGATGACACGGCAAGGCTGACCCGCGGCAAGCGTGGTGCGCGGAGTTTTGCTTCGCGCCAATTCCTCTTCTAAGTCGTCGAATCGCTGGGTCTGACCTTTCGCCGGGCCGGACCAGAACTCACTCGGGGCGAACTCTTTGACCAGGGCGCGCATGCCGCCGTAGTGATCGACGCGTGCGTGGCTGACGAAAAGATAATCGACTTTGACAATTTTTCGCGAGCGCAAGAACGGCGCGACGATCGCTTCGCCGGTGTCGAAGTCGCCCGTGGCCGCGCCGCCGGCATCGATCAACAATACTTTGCCGCCGGGGAGTTCGACAACCGCGGCGTCGCCCTGACCGACGTTGAGATGGGTGATGCGCAATCGATTGACTCTCTGCCTTTCGCTCCACCAGTAAGTTCCATCGGCGCCGAGAACGGCGATGGCGACGCCGGCAATCACCCATCCTTGCCATCGCCGTCTGATCGCGAACACGCCGAAGATGAAACCGTAGAGCAAGAATATTTCTAACGGATTGGGCGCCGGCACGCTGATATTTGCCAGCGGCAAGCGGGCGAATAGATCGACCAGCCAGATCGTCAAGGATGAAAGTTTCTCGACTAACCACACCAATGCCGGCGCGGCGTCAGGAACCACTACAGCGCAGAAACCAATGACGAGTCCGAGCGGGACTACCAGGAATCCGACCAAGGGCACGATCAGCGGATTGGCGATGAAACCCGCCAAAGACAGATGGCCGAAATAATGTGCGATCAACGGCCCAGTGCCCAACGTTGCCAACACGGGCACCGCCAAATGCATCGCCGCCTGCCAAGCTTTTGCTTTGAACCAACTTCTTTCTTGGGGCAGCTCGTCGATTTTCTTATTGGGAAGCCAGTCGCGCATCCGGCGCGTGCCCCAAACGATAAACAGCACGGCGAGAAAAGACAGTTGAAAAGAAATGTCCGCGATCACGCCGGGCCAGACTAAAGCGATCAACAGCGCCGCTAGGGTCAAACTGGTAAAAACTTCTTCCTCGCGATCGAGCATCACCGCCAGCTCGTAGACGCCGATCATGATCGCCGAGCGCACCGTCGGCACCATCGCGCCGGCGAGGGCCGTGTAAAATACCACGGCCAAGAAAGACGCGAAGGTCGCGACTTTGAGCAGGTTCACGCGCAACAGCAGCCCGCTGCTGAACGATAAACCATAGCGAATCAAGACGAACACCACCAATCCCAGCATGGCAACGTGAAGGCCGGAGATCGACAAGACATGATTGACGCCGGCAGCGGTGAAGGCATTGCGCAATTCCTTGCTGATCCGGCCCATATCGCCAACCACCAGCGCCTTGATCAGCGCGCCGTTGTCCGGCGAAAAGCTTTGATCCACGTAACGGCGAATCTGCCGGCGCAGATCTTCGACGAAGCCCGGCAACGCGGCGGCTTCGCGTGACAGGAGCTCGATCTCCTGATCGCCGTCGAGAAACGCCGTCGCGTAAATTGCTCGGCGCGCCAGATAGGTCGCGTAATTGAAGCCCCCGGGATTGCCGCTATCTTGTGGCAACTGTGGACGCAACCGCAAGCGTACGCGGTCGCCGTAGCGCCACTCGCGCCGCACGGTGCGCAGACTCACAAGCATATTACCGGTAATTTCTTCAGCGCCGGTGGCATGCCATATGCGCTCGGCGCGCAAATGCCAGCGCGTGCGCTGGACCAGCCGTTCCGGCTCTTGATTGAGCAAACCTTCGAGATAAAGCGAGCCGTCTCGCGCCATCACTGTCCGCAAATGATTCTCGGCGAAAACTGGAAAGAGCAGCTGGCGATGGCGCACAAAACCCACTGACAAGGCGATTGACGAGAGCAGCAACAAGATACCCCAGCCGCGCCAGCGCGGGGAAACGATCAGCAGTAGCAGCGGCAGAAATAAAACCGCCGCTTCGGCGGTAATCGTGCCAGGCAGCGTCGCCAGCGCCTGGCCGACCAGCAGCGCCAAGGTCGGCACGATCAGCCAAGCGGATGGATGAATCTCGATGATCGCCGCATCGCTCAACTGCTCATCCACCACAAACCTCACTGCACTCGGCTAAGTGGGCGGTTGTTTCAGCGCCGCCAACACCGCTTGCGCCAGCCGCTCGTTCATCGAAGGAAGTTTCAATAATTGGTCGACGGATGCTCGCTCGATCCCTTTGATACTGCCGAAGGCGCGTAGCAGCGACCGCTTGCGCGCGCCGCCGATTCCCGGCACTCGATCGAGCGCCGATGACAGGGTTTGCTTGGAACGCAATTTTCGGTGATGGGTGATCGCGAAACGATGGGCTTCATCACGCACCCGCTGGAGCAAAAATAGCGCGTTGGAGTTACGACGGAGAATCACCGGATTGCTCTGCCCCGGTAGAAACACCCGTTCCTCCGATCTCTCGATCTCGGCGCTGCGCGGCGCGGCTTGAACCCGCATCTTGGCCAACCCAACAGCCTCGACACCGTCGACACCGACTTCGTTCATGGCGGCCAAAGCCATCGCTAACTGACCTTTGCCGCCGTCAACCACGATCAAGTCCGGCAGATCGGCCTCGTCTTTGCCGCGGCTGAAACGGCGCTTGAGCATCTCCAGCATCATGCCGAAATCATCGCCACCTGAAGAAGCGTCGATGGTGCGAATGCGATAGTGCCGATACAAATTCTTGTCCGGCTCGCCGCCGATGAACGTGACCATGGAGCCCACGGCATGAGCGCCGTGGATCATCGAGATATCGAAGCATTCGATGCGCTGGGGATAGTTTTTCAGACGCAGCTGCGCTTGCAGCTCGCGCAGCATCTTTTCGCGCGCCTTTTCCTGATCATGCCGGTCGGCGAAACTTTGCCGGGCGTTTTCCTCGGCCATCTCCACCAGGTGGCGCTTGTCGCCGCGCTGGGGCGACACGATCGACGTCCGTTTGCCCTTGCGATCGGCGAGATATTCTTCGCGCGCCGAAGCGTCTTCCAGCTCCACCGGCAGCAGAATTTCGTCGGGAATAAAGCGTTGTCCCTGATAGAACTGAGTCAGCAGCGAAGCGATCACCTCGTCATCGGGAAAATCCATATCTTCGAGCGCATAGGACTGGTTGCCGGTTAACTTCCCCTGGCGCACGAATAAGACCTGAACTTCGATAAATCCGCCTTCCCGATACATACCGAAAATATCCTGATCGCTGCCCCAGTGCGCCACCATACGCTGCTTTTCCAGTGTGGTTTCCACCGCTTGAATTTGATCGCGTATCCGCGCCGCGGCTTCGAACTCCAGCGCGTCGGACTTTTCGCCCATGCGCTGCTTGAGCTCGGCGATGAGCTGGTGCTGTTTGCCTTCGATAAACAGCATCGCTTGGCGCACTTGCTCGCGATAGGCATCCTGCGCCACGGGCAGCACGCAGGGCGCCATGCAGCGTTTGATCTGGTATTGCAGACAGGGCCGGCTGCGGTTGCGAAAATTATGATCGGTGCAGTTGCGCAGCAGAAAATGTTTTTCGATGATATCGATGGTTTCGCGCGCGGCGATGGCCGAAGAGAAAGGCCCGAAGTACCGGTTGCCGTCCTTGACGATCTTGCGCGTCGCCAAAATGCGCGGCCAGGCATGCTGCGTGGTGACCTTGATACTTAGGTAACTCTTATCGTCCTTGAGACGGATGTTATAACGCGGCTTGTATTGCTTGATCAGATTGTTTTCTAAGATCAACGCCTCTTTGTCGTTGCTGGTGACCAGGGTATCGATGTCTTCGATGCGGCGAATCAAGAATTGGATCTGCGAACGCTCGTCGGAGTTATTGAAATACCCGCGCACCCGCGAGTGCAGGTCTTTAGCTTTGCCAACGTAGATGACTTTGCCGCCTTTGTCGCGCATCAAATAGACGCCGGGCCGGCACGGCAGGCCGGCGAGTTTTTCACTAACGGAATTCATATCTTCCATTGCCCATCAGCTCGATTTGAACGGCTCCAGCTTAATCCTGAACAAACATGTCAAGGCGCGACAAATTGCTGCCGCCGATTTCCCCAATAATATTCTCCGCCGTGATGATGCCGGTGCAGAAGTTCATCATAGCGCCCCCATACTCCGCAAAGCGACAAGCCATCGACACGTCGTATCTGGCATAGCTTTTGGATATTTATGCCAATAAAAGCGCTGTGAGGACAGAATAGGAGCGATCATGTTCGATATCGAAACTTTGATGCAATTGGGCGTCTTCAATCAACTCATTCCGATCTGGCAAGTGTTTTTCTTCATTGCCGGAATGTTGCCCTTCCTGTTATTCAATCGAGTCAAGATTTGCTTGCTGATCACCTACCTCTTCACCTTCTATCTCGGCTTCATGGTTCAATGGGGCGACTATCTCGCTTCGACCGGTTCGTTGCAGCCCTTTGTGCTCTACTCCTTTAGCGGCTTGGCCATCGCCGTCGTATTCGTCGCGACGATCTTCACCGAAACGCCGGAGAAAGCCAATATTCACGTCGTACGCGTCGGGCAGCCGCAGGACAATTACCCTGCGCACGATCCGGTGGAAGCAGCCGTGAATGTCACCCAGCCGCCGACTGCCGAGAATCCATAAGCGAAAACGTTTGCCGCGAGGCGCTAAGCTTCGTCACTCCCCAACGGCGACTCGCGCGCCGCTAATTCCTGGGTTTGCAGCTCCCGAAGCCGGTCGCGCAGCTCCGCGGCTTTTTCGAACTCCAGCCGTTCAGCCGCTTGCTTCATTTCTTTTTGCAGTTTGCGAATCTGCCGAGGCAATTCCTTGGTGCCGTACTTAGCCGCATTTTCCGCCGCCAGCGGGATATCGAGATAATCAGCGTCGTAAATTTTGATCAGCGGCGAGCCCAGCGCCTTGACGATCGACTGCGGCGTGATGTTATTTTTTTGGTTAAACGCGGCTTGTAGCCGGCGGCGCCGCTCGGTTTCATCGATGGCCCGCTTCATCGAGTCGGTCATCGTGTCGGCGTAAAGAATCACCGTGCCATAAACATTGCGCGCGGCCCGGCCGATGGTTTGAATCAACGAGCGATCGGAACGAAGAAATCCCTCCTTATCGGCGTCGAGGATTCCGACCAACGAAACTTCCGGCAGATCGAGCCCTTCGCGGAGCAGATTGATACCCACCAGCACGTCGAACTGTCCCATGCGCAGTTGGCGAATGATCTCGACCCGCTCTAGAGTTTCGATATCGGAGTGGAGGTAACGCACTTTGACGTTCAAGTCTTGATAATACTCGGTCAAATCTTCTGCCATGCGCTTGGTCAAGGTCGTGACTAGAACCCGTTCTTTGCGCTCGACCCGTTTGCGAATTTCTTCGAGCAGGTCGTCGACTTGCGTGCGCGCCGGCCGCACGATGATCGCCGGGTCCATCAAACCGGTCGGTCGAATCACTTGCTCCACGACCGCGCCGTTGCCTTTGCTCAGTTCGAAACCGGCCGGCGTCGCTGACACGTAGATCGTCTGATTCAACGTCGCTTCGAACTCTTCGAAGTTCAGCGGCCGGTTATCGAGCGCCGAGGGCAAGCGAAATCCATAATCGACCAAAGTCTCCTTGCGCGAGCGGTCGCCGCGGTACATGCCGCCGATCTGCGGCACGGTGACATGACTTTCGTCGATGACGAGGAGAAAATCGTTGGGAAAGTAGCTGATCAATGTCGGCGGCGGCTCGCCGGGTTGACGCCCGGTTAAATGGCGCGAATAGTTTTCGATGCCGGGGCAAAAACCCATCTCTTCCAATAATTCCAAATCATACAGCGTGCGCTGTTCGAGCCGCTGCGCTTCGAGCAATTTGTGCTGCTCGCGCAACTCTTTCAGGCGATCCTTGAGCTCATAGCGAATGCCGCGCACGGCTTGTTTCATGCGATCCTGGCCAGTGACGTAGTGGCTGGCAGGATAGATCGTCGCCTTGTCGACGCGGCGTAGGACTTTGCCGCGGATGGCGTCGACCTCGCTAATCGCTTCGATCGTCTCGTCGAAGAACTCGATGCGCAGGGCCGAACGGTCTTCATAAGCGGGAAAGATTTCGACGATGTCACCGCGCACGCGGAACGTGCCCCGGTGAAAATCATAATCGCTGCGTTTGTATTGGATATCGACCAGCTTGCGCAGCATCTGGTCGCGATTGACCGTCGCGCCTTCCTCGATGTAAACCATCAGTTCGAAGTAACTTTCCGGCGAGCCGAGGCCGTAGATGCAAGAAACGCTGGCGACGATCAGCGTGTCGCGCCGTTCGAGCAACGCTTTGGTGGCCGAATGGCGCAGCTTGTCGATCTCATCGTTGATCGACGCGTCTTTTTCGATATACGTATCGGTCGACGGCACATAGGCTTCCGGCTGGTAGTAATCGTAGTAGCTGACGAAATAACGCACGGCGTTGTCCGGAAACAGCTCGCGAAACTCGTTGTAAAGCTGGGCCGCCAGCGTTTTATTCGGCGCGATAACCAAGGTCGGTTTATTCACTCGCGCGACGACATTTGCCATCGTGAACGTTTTGCCGGACCCGGTGACGCCTAACAAAACTTGATGGCGCCGGTGGCGCTGAAGTCCGCTGACGAGTTGGTCGATGGCTCGCGGCTGATCGCCTTGCGGTTGAAAATCGCAAACGAGTCGGAACTCTCCTGGGTCGCGATCGCGCAGCATCATGACTTAGTTGCGTTGGTTGAAAGAGCTATTGCCCTTCCCGCTTTGGACGTTCCGCCGCATGCTATCTTCCCGATCCGCCATAAAGCTTGTCGATGTAGCCGCTTTTGTCGATCTCGCTGAGGACGCGTGCGTCAACAAACTCCGCCGGTTTGTACTGGCCATATTTCGGCTGGCTCTCCGCCAAATGATCGAGCACGGCTTGCACCGCGCTATCGACGGCGTAGGGTTTCGCCGGCATTTTCGCCGCGTACTCCCACGACTCGAGTAAACCTTCGGGATCCTTGGTGCCAAGAAACTTGCTGAGGATGCGAATCGTATCGTCTTTGCGCGTTTTGAAGAGATGCACGCCGCGCACGATCGCGCGCACGGCGCGGGTCACCAGCTGCGGGTTCTTCTGAATCAACGAGCGCCGGGTCGTGATCGTCGAGCCTTGGTATTCCAATTTCAGATCGGTCAGATCGACCATGAAGTTCATGCCGGCTTTGCGCGCGAACAGCGTCCCCGGCGGCGAAAGCACCGTCGCTGACACCCGGGCGGTGTTCAACGCGCTCCACATCACGTCATTGCTGCCGAGAGAAAGCATCTTCACATCTTTGTCGGCGTCCAAGCCGATATGTTTGAGCGCAAAGCGCGCGCTCTTCTCATAAGCATCGCCGGGCCGCTGAATGCCGATGATCTTGCCTTTCAAATCTTGCGGGCTTTTAATATCCGGCCGGGCGACGAAAACCATCGACGCGTAGCGGGAGAAGCCGCCGAGCATGACGACGTCCCGGCTTTGACTTGAAACTGGAATCATCAAATAAGCCGACATGATCGACATATCGACTTCGTTCGCTACCAGCGCCATGGGCGCGATCGAGCCGGCGGTATGAATGATTTCCGCGTTGATCCCCTCTTCCGCGAAAAACCCCGCTTCCTTCGCGACGAACGGCACTGAATGCGCCACCGCCCGCGCGGCGTAACCGATGCGCAATCGTTCGGGTTTATTCTGCGAATGCGCGATGCCGCTGAGCGCTAACCAGATCGCCAATATCGCCCACACGACTGCTGGAGAATCCACCTTCAACGTTAACCTCCGAACCGAAATCGCAACGTTGCAAAGCATAACAAGACAAGTCTAATGGAGCAACGCAAAGCTGGCTGGTGGCCGATCATGTTAGAGAACCTGAAAGCGCGGACGAAATCGCTCAAGCGTGAAATACACGCGCTCTATCTTGCCGCGCGCGATTCGCGCACGCCTTGGTATGCCAAGGCGGTAATCATCTGCGTGGTGGCGTATGCGCTGAGTCCCATCGATTTGATCCCCGACTTCATCCCAGTCTTGGGTTACTTGGACGATCTCTTGTTGTTGCCGCTGGGAATTTACTTAGCGTTAAAGCTGATGCCCGTGGAAGTACTTAGGGATGCCCGACGCACAGCCGCCAAGACACCAGATGTTCTACCGAAAAGCTGGCGCGCGGCGCTGATGATCATAATCCTTTGGCTCACAACCGTAATTATTGCGGGAATTTGGCTCGCGCGACTGCTCGATATCGATACCCAGTCGCTGATCGGCGCATGAGCGCGCTTGATTCATACACTAATTAAATTGGGACGTTGCGAAAGGCCTGCCGTGTCGGCGCGCCTAACCGCCGTGGCTCTTCCAGATACGCGCCAGTCCTTCCGGACTCACGCTGACCATTCGGCCGGGCTGGCTGAACATGACTTTAGCGATCGAAGAGGAGATTTCTTTGCCGAACAAACAAAGTTGATTACTCGTCTTGCCGTTAGCCCAAGTGGCGAATTCGTCCGGCGTCGGTGGATGCCCCAACTCCGCCGCACATCGGCGCACGATGAAGCCAAGCATCATCTTCGAGTCATCCCTTCTGCTGTTCGCGGCGTGGGTCATTGAGAGAGTTTATAAAAAAAGTCTGCACGCCTTGCAAGACGAAACGAAAGTAAATTTTAAATCGCGGCCAGATTACAGGCCCGCCCGCGTTGACGACTGAACGATTCGATCGAAATTGCTCGTGATCACCGGTCACGCACTCCAAGGGAAATCAGTTTTCCCCGTGCCGTAATACGTTGTGCGGAAAAGCCCTGACGCAGGTTGTGCTGCAAAAATCCAAGAAGGAACGAACTGGTGCCCGGAGCCGGACTCGAACCGGCACAACGCTTTCGCATCGAGGGATTTTAAGTCCCTTGTGTCTACCTATTCCACCATCCGGGCATAAGTGAATTCAATAACTTGCGGCGCTCTGATTTTCAACTGATTGGCTGTGTAAACGTGGTGTAAACATTTTTAAAGCGTGTTTCAGATGCTCGTCTTTCATGTTGACGTAATCATTGTTCTGGGCGATCGAGTGATGCCCGGCGGCGGCCATGATCGCCTGTTGCGGAATCCCGGCGGCGCTCGCCCAGCGCGTAATGCACGTATGGCGGAAGTCGTGAAGCCGTAGGTCTTCGATCTTGGTTTTATCGAGAGCGACTTCGAATGCGGTCCGGATGCTCTTAATCGGACGGCCGCCGCGGGTGAAAACACGATTCGATATGCTGGTGACTTTCTTTTGCTCGGCCCGAAGCTCGTCCAAGATCACGCGGAGCTCTGGCGATATCGGGACAGTCCGATTCTTTTCCTTAACGTACGCAGCCGGCAACCGAATGAAACCGCGTACTATATTGCCGTCGTCGGCTTTTAAATCGACGAACTCCCACGGAAGCTTGATTAGCGCATCGCGGTCTCGTATTGAGCTATTAGAACGCGCTGCGCTGGCCTTCTCATGTTCTCCACGAGTGACTGATATTCGTCATCGGACGCCAAACGATCGCGCTTGCGGCCTTTCTCCGATTTAATCAGCGCATTCTGGCCCTTGCCTTTGAACTTCGGCGCCTGCTCGATCAGTCCGTCATCTTCGGCAAGGTTTAACAGGAACCGTAAAAAGGCAAGTTCTCGGTTGACTGTGGCGAAGGAGACTTTCCTAGGAGCACCGTTGATCATTGCCGGCTTTCCACGGCGCATAATCGGCTCGTTAAGCCGCTTTGCACGGTACTCCATAATCCTGGTCCGCCTGATATCGGCGAGGAGCATCACACCGAAGAATGGGATGAGCGTTTTAAACGATCGCCTTTCCCGCTCTACTCCGCCGGCGTGCTTACCCGGGTCGACCTTGGTTGCAAAATAACTCTCACCCCAGGCCCGGATTGTTATCCCCTGAACTTTGACCGCGTCGAAATCTTCTTTCCGGGTGTTCCGAGCCTCAAGTATCGTGAGCTCTTCGCGTGCCGCCTTGAGCTTGGATCCCAGTGGGAAAGTGCGCCGCCTCTTTTTCCAGTCGGTGAAGATGCCGTAATAGAGCGTCGACCACTCCCCTGCCGCGGTCTGATATTGGCGACGATACAGGTGCTTTTCGATATTCTCAAATTTCTGATTTTTTGTTGCCTTCCGGTGCTTTCGAACAAAACCAAACATCGATGTAATTTTCCTCTCAAACTTTTAATGGTTCGAACTATGGACGATAAAATGCTGTTAGTCGCCCCTCTCGACGTCTCTATCCGAGCGCAATGCGAACGTGAGACCCCGCTCGAATCGGTCAATCGTTTCCTTCGAACATCCGGCAAAGATCACCCCGGCAAGCACGCCAATTTTGAAACCGGTCTTCGCTGTTGCCCACTTAAGTTGGAAGAGCTTGGAATTGTAATCTAGGGTATCCGCACAGCCGTGTTGCTCCGCAAATTCGTCGAGCATTTTGAAGGCTCCATCGATCGCCGGGTTTAGCCCCGTGACCAACTCGAGGATGTCCTTTCGGTCCCGGCAATCAAATGAATAGGGTAAACCATCGCAGGGTACGTCGAAGTGAACGCCCTCGATCTGTCACGGCAATTCTCCAACTCCTCGCGCAAAACGCGGACGCGCTGGGCCGCGTCTCAGCTCGTGATCGTCCACGACTTTTCAGCCTTTTCCCAACGCTCGGTCTCTTGTTCTCTCAGTTTCCTGCACACCGCCGCGGCGGCGGCGAACGCCTCCTCGCTGATGTTGGCCTTGGTCATAGACGTCAGATTGCTTTTTTTTCGCTGCTTGCATCGTTTTTCTCCTTTTCCTTGGTTTTTAAATGTTGGAGGGGAAACACGACACTTTGGGGAGAACGAGGAGGAGCGCGCGATCGGCCGTAGGACATGCGCGAAAGCTAAGTCTAGCTTGATATATCTCGTCAAGCTAAATCAGGTTTTTTTCCGCGGGTAACGTGAGAGTCGGAGACCTGGTATTTCTTCAACGATTTGTCGCTAATTACCCATCCTCGCGAGACGTATACAAACGTCTTGGTGATCTTGCCCTTATGAGCATCGAGCAATCCTTTTCTGATTGCCTCATGCACAGCTTGGCGGGAGATTCCGAGTTTCGCCGCGGCTTCCGAGAGCGTGTAAGCGGTCGGCTTCTTTGTCTGTTTCATAGGAGTGACTCTGTAGGCTGTATATTACACATACCAAGGTAAAGAAATTGAAAACCAAGCTACGATCTCGTCTTGAGTGATGGTGTTGGGACGGATCATTGTTCCATTGCGCCAGCCAGAGAACCGAAGTCGTAAGTTGCGCTACCGGCATCGACCGATTGAATGAGCTGGATAAAATTATACCCAGGGGCAACGTCCGCCGATCCCCACGGTGGGGAGTAGGTTTGGACCTGGGGAGTCGTGGTGGAATTCACCCCGGCAGCGATCCGAGCGACTCCCATCAAAGAGGCGGGCGATATATCGACCAGGGTGGTATGGGCGACGAGGAAACCGACTCGGATCGTTGTGTCGTCGTTGTAGGAGCGCCAAGTCGCCGAGTTATACGTATGGTTGCTCGAGCCAGCCGCTATAGCCAATGCCCGCCTGCGCACGTGGTAAACATTGGCCACGAACCGCTTGGCCTTGCTGTCCTCGGTGGTATTGCTTCCGCTTCCTCGCGTAATTCCAATCCACAACTTAGTCGCATCCGAGGTAAGCGTGAAACACCCGCAACTTGAATGCCGGCTAATCGCATCGGTCCTAGTAGAATCACTGGCCCACGCCGAAGATAGAGCGAGGACGCCACCGTCGCAGTCATAAAAAACATCGTAGTTGCTGCCGCTGGAAACCGTGAGCGAGAGGGTTTTGTCCGACGTGATGACTTGGGCTTCTAGGGCGCTGCCGTTATAGCAAACCACAGCTCCCGACGTGAAAGGAGTCCAGCGAAGCGTTCCCTGTGCGGTGCGATCGCTGGTGCTGATTGGGACGTTTGCTTCAGTAGTGAGGCGCAGTCCTGGCTCATGGAAAGTTACCGAACCGGCGCCGATAGCCGTGCCGCTGGCAATCACATTGCCGGAGCCGTCGAAGGCGAGTTGCTGGCCGGTCGTCTTTGATCCCATAACGGTAGCGACCTCGGTGGTGTTTCCCGAATAGGTCCCGCTGGAAAGTTTTTTATTGCTATCAGAAATGACCGGACGCGAAGCAGTTAGACCCTTAACAACCTGGTCCTGCACATAGCCAGTCGAGCATCCGTAAACTAAAGTCCCAGCAATATTGGGACACACGCTGGCGTTGGTTTCTGAGAATCCGAAAATGTAATTGAGCTTGTCGCCTACACCCGGCGAACCGACATTCGTAACCGCAGCGCCGCCCATCTCCAGGCCATACCAGTAATTATTATTCGGCACGCGGCCACTGCCGGCGGTGTAGTCTAAGAAAATGTCGCCGTTGGCAACGCAGATAAAGTTTTGGAAAATGATTCCGTCGGTCCAGTTCATCTGCATGCAAGCGGTGCCGCTCGCTGCGGGCCAAATAATCGTATCCTTGAAATTATTGAAATCGGTATTGGCTCCCGTCGAAGCGGTGCCGAGGACCATGCCGTAATGCGTTCCGCCTGAAGGGACGACGATTTGCAGTTTCTCCCAATTGTTTTGGAAGGCGTCGTAATTGTTCCCCGGTGAAAAGCTCGCGTGGGTGGTCGAGTTGATGCCGCGCTTGAAACCGCTGATGAATAAATTTTTACTCGCGCCGAACTGACCGCTGACGACATTGATGCCAAACGATTCCGAACCGCTTGTGCTCCCGCGGATTTCAAGATTTTCTAAACCCCAGCCCTCGAGCGGCCCGTTGATCTTGAAACAGCTTCCGTTGGTAGTGCCTGTGCAGTCGATAACCGTCCGAGAGGCGGTGGCATAGCTTCGGATAGCATCGCTGGATGGGAAAGTGACGCCACGAATAATAACCCCGTGGCGGCTCGAAATTTGGCTGGTGCTGCCGTCGCCAATGCTGATCTCGCTGCCGGTCTGGATATAGCTGCCGGTTGATCCGTCGATACAGATCACGCCGCCTGTTGCCGGGAGTGCGTTGATCGCCGCTTGGAGTACGTTGGTGCCAGGAGCAACGAAAGTGTCACACTGACCGCCGGTCGAGCTGCTAACCGCATTGCCGAGCGTCGACTGCATCTGCATATTGGTCCCGTCATAGACGAGATCGACAATTTGACGGACGCGGATATCGTTATTCGCGAGATCGGTGTTGATGCCGCCGACAACTTTTATAATGGTCACCGCGCCGACCGAGTTGAGGTTGATAGTTGCCGCGCCGGTGTTCGTCGTGTTGGCTTCGAATTTATACGCCGCGCCGGTTTGATAGGCAGTGATCGCTGGGGAAAGATTGCAGGCGTAAGCGTCCGTCGAGCCCGCGTTCGCGCAGTAGTTGAGCGAGCCCATGATCGTGCCGTTGATCAGCGTCTGCGCATGAGAGTCACCGAGACCGATGCCGCAGAGGAAAAACAACAAAGCGACGACCTGAACAGTATCAATTTTCAATTTCTTCACGGTAGTTTTCTCCCTCCAGCTTCGCCGTCAATGCACGCTGCCGACGGCGCTTTTTTACTCCATGTCGTCGATTTCACTTACCGCTATCCGCTGCTTCCGACAAACGCGCCATGAGTTGACCTACCGATCGCCGATCTGCGAAGTTTGGATTATTGATGACGATCGATACACCCCGAGAGCCGCCAGCGTATTTCTCCGCGAGCTTATCCGGCCACCAACTTCCCCAATATTTGCGGCCCTCTCGTGCTGTCTTCCGACCATATCGCCATCGCCCGTTATCCTCTTCCCGGAGTAATTGTCTTTCTTGGCACGATTGGCAGAGCCGTTTGCCATTCGCGGCTCTTCTTCCGCATTGTCGAATGCACTGCATAATTTATCCTCCGCTCGAACTCAATGCTCCGACGCCGACCAAATCCAGCCTTCAATGGGGTAGGCGAAGGAAAGCTGCCCAACTTTTACGACGGCCGCTCCGGACAGCGAACGCCAACCTTTGCCCTTGGTTGCCCTACGCGCGCGGCCACGTACCACGCGCGTCCCCAACGAGGGGAAAACCGGGAACAAAAATAGAGACCGGTTTTTACGCCCGGCTCGGGGATTGCCGTCCCGAGTCAGGTAACCCCCGAAAGTTTTTACTCGGGCTCGAGAGAAGTTAAGCCCACCCGTACGCTATTCGCCTGCCACTGGCGCTTGAAAAGCTCTGCGTTTTCATTGCAGTGCTCTCTCCGTCGCTGTAGCTTTGTCCGCCGACTTTTCCAGGTCCAATTTATCGCGGAAGGCGACCATCTCGATCTTGTATTGCATCTCGCTATTTAGCCACGCGCGATCTTCGCTGTCTCGCTTTTTCACGTTGGTTACTTCCGCCACATGGTGCTGCCACTCTTCGGAATATCGTGAAAATGCTCATTGATTGTTTTGACTATGGAAATTCCCTTGATTTGGGAGAGCCTTATTATTTTGTCGCTGTCAAGATCTCCTCGCCACGGTGTTTCGATTGGTGATTTTGCCGAGAGTGGATTTTTCCAAATACGACGGTGGCTCCCCAAAAATCTTCCATCCCAGCGCCGGTTAAATTTTGGATCTTTAGTGATTGTCAAAAGATCGTGCGCCAAGCCGTAAGCCTGTCGCACTACAACCATCGTGTATTCAAGAAGTTTTGCGGATGGTGGATCTGACACTTTTATTTGCGACTCTAAATCGCGTTGTTGTTCATCAAGCAGATCGAGCTCCTCGTTAATCAATTGCGCTCGCCGCTTATCTAGTCGTGCTTTGGTCATGGATTACTCAAAGAATGACTTCGCGGGCTTTAAAAGCCCGGTTCCTACTAACTAGCTGGGTCGAGGCGAAACTCTGGCGTCCATTTTTGTTATTGTCTTCAAGTTCTGCCGCAGGCAGATTTACTCCAAATGGCAGCGTTTCTGCGATTACGCTTGAAAGTTTATGGCATCGCGATTGCACTTTGTCCCAGCGGGAAAATTCCCAGCGAGGAGAAAAAATCATGGAAATAGAAAAAGGTATAAAATGGGTAAAGCGCGCTTGGAAAGCGGTTGCTTTAGTTGAACTGGTGGTTGCAGCAGGTGCGCTTCTTTTCATCTTTTCGCATTATTTTTCTTATTCCGTTTTCGTATCAAATCTCCGTCACCCGGCTAACGCTGCAAACTTTGCCCAACCACGATAGTGGCGCGCCTATGTTAAAACTAGTAGGCATCGTTACTGTGGTGTTTTTTTCCTGCATCTTTACAAAAGATTGTCTCGCAGCTCCGGGTTTGAGTTCCATGCAAACCGCAGAACAATGGGAGAACATCGCCAAAATGCGCCAACAGATCGCAAGGGACCATGAGATTCTGTCCGGGAACATTGTCAATGGAACTGCGTCAAATGCTCTCGAGGCCGGCGATTTACTGGACCTGGCCGGGGACGAGACATTTTTGGCCGCGCAAAATTACCAATTGGCCAGCCAACAGTGGGACAAAGCAGCGACCGGGTACACATCGGCACGTGCGTCGGTTGAAGCAAAGAAGGCACGAGAGAATGCGAATAGAGCTACCGCAGCGGCCAAACGCGCTCTTAGCGACGGAGTCTACCTTCATACGAAGGCAAAAGAGCAATACCAAGCTATCAATAATCTTAATAAACATATCGTTGCTTCTGATAAAGTAGCAAGAAATCTCGAACTACTCATCAACGAAGGGCTGGTACTCCCTTTCACAAGCCTGGCGGGACATTAGACAGAACCTACTCTTGCCATTTTGAGTCCTCCTCGACAAACTCGCCGCGCCGGATTGCTTGCCGATAATGGCCGTAGGCGCGCTTCGCAAATAGCCTGGCGCGATCTTCGCGCGACGCCTTGGCGTACTCTTCCAGCCAAAGCTTCGCCGCTGCCCCCTCGTAAGTTAAACCGCCCGAAACCAACTCGCATAGCCGTTTGCGGATCTCCGCCGCCGCCCGTTGTAACTTGTTCGGCCGCGTGGTGTCGCCGCACGGATAGCGAAAGTTGCCGACCGTGCCAAGGACCTTTTCATCGACTCGACGAACTCAACGTGCGCCCGGTGCGCGCGCTCAGCTTCGCTTCGATCCGAAAACCAGCGACGGTTGTCGCCGCTGTAGATCACGATGGATTCGCCGCAAACCATCGTCACACGCTCTTGAATATTGGAATTGGGCATAAAGGGAAACCCCGTTGGGCGTGCGGTCTTAATAAACTCGGAATTCGCTCCCATCATTATCGCATTCAACTAAATGTCCGTTCCGCTGATAGAGCGATTCAATCGCTTTAAGGTCGGTGATCGCCGCAATATCGGCACAAGCGATCGCTTTCAGCACGCGGGAAAATTTCCGTCCAGCTCTGCCTATGTAGTTAAAATAAATCTCACTCGAAATTCTTCGATATGCGCCTGCTCTTATTAGATCAGCAAAT
>CAVYTU010000004.1:0-75617 GCA_963771465.1 uncultured delta proteobacterium | reverse complement strand
CAAACCGCGATTGCTGAGAAATACGCCTGGTATCGGATTGAGCGCGTTCCCGGGCGCGGGCAGGCTCTCGGTAATCACGGCGTACCAGAAAAACAGTTGCACGACCAACGGCACGTTGCGGAGAGTTTCGACGTAGGCGGTGGCGATTTTCGTCAAGAGCCAATTGGGCGATAACCGAGCCAAGCCGATGAGCAAGCCGATGATCGTGGAAAAGAAAATTGCCAGCGCAGCGACGCGGCAGGTATTGAGCAAGCCGACCGCCAGCGCTTTCAAATAGGTGTCGCCGGCGTTGTAGATTAGAAAAGTGCTTTCGCCGATTTCAAAGCCGGATTCACGATTGAGAAAGCCAAAACCGCTGGCGATGCCGCGGGCGAGCAAATTATCCACCGCGTTGGCAATAAAATACCACGCGGCGAGGCAAACCAGCGCAGCTAACAGGGCCTGATAGAGAATCGCTCGATGGCGCGGCTGAAAGAGCGCCGAAGATTTACCGGAAGTACTGGCGGCCATCGACTTGCAAACGTTGGTGGCGCTCGTTTCAGCGCAACGGCGGCGCGTACAGCAGGCCGCCTTTATTCCAGAGCTTATTGAGGCCGCGATCGAGACCCAACGGCGTTAAGTTGCGGTCAAAACTCTCGCCGTAGTTACCCACTTGTTTGATGATGTTGTAGGCCCAGCGATTGTCCAGACCGAGCATTTTGCCGAACTCGCCCTTGGCGCCGACGAAGCGTTGGATGATCGGATTGGCGCTCTTCACTTGCTGTTCGATATTCTTCGACGTCAGCCCGAGCTCTTCACCTTCGATCATCGCATAGAGCGACCATTTGACGATGTCAGACCATTGATCGTCGCCATGGCGCACCGCGGGGCCAAACGGTTCTTTGGAAATCACCTCGGGAAGAATGACGTGGTCATTGGCATTGGCCGCCCGCGAAGCGCGTGCCGCAACCAGTCCCGACACGTCGGTGGTGAAAACATCGCAGCGCCCGGCAAAATACGCATTGAGCACCTCTTCGAATTTTTCGATCACCACCGGTTTAAATTTAATGCCGTTGGCGCGAAAGTAGTCAGCCAGATTGAGCTCGGTGGTGGTGCCGGGTTGGACGCAGATCGCGGCGCCGTCCAGTTGCTTGGCGCTTTTCACGCCCCGTTTTTTGGTGACCATGAATCCCTGGCCGTCAAAATAATTGATGCCGACAAAACTCAGGCCGAGACTCGCGTCGCGCGTGAACGTCCAGGTGGTGTTGCGCGAAAGAATGTCCACTTCTCCCGATTGCAGTGCGGTGAAGCGCTGTTGCGCAGTCAACGGCGTGTAGCGAAGTTTTTTAATATCGCCGAACAGCGCAGCCGCTACCGCGCGGCAAAGGTCGGCATCGATGCCGCGCCATTCACCGTTGCTATCGGGCTGAGAAAATCCCGCCAGGCCGGTGTTTACACCGCATCGAATGAAGCCCTTTTTGATAGAGGCATCGGCGGTCGGTCCGGCGTCGACTTTTGATGCGCAGAGCAAGGTCAGCAGTGTAAGTTTCCACAAGGTTGATTTAGCCATCGTCGCGGTTTCCCTTCGTGCCGCTGGGCGAGCGCTTGAGCGGCTCGGTTTAAACGTTATACATTCAGCCGCTTGTTGACAGCAAACGCACGCCGTTTATAGATGATTCTTAACGCGCTTTGTCAGCGCGCAAGCGAGTTGGAGGCTGAAAAATGACGGACGGCAAAACCCAAAGCGGCAACCCGGCGCCGAGTTCCTATCAACAATTGCTCGACGATCTGCCGCGCACCGGGCCGGGAACCAAAGGCGGTGAGATGCTCAGGCGCTATTGGCATCCGGTCTGTTTGTCCGAGAGCCTCAAGGACATTCCCATCGCGGTGAGGATGCTGAGCGAGGACTTGGTCGTTTTCCGTGATGGCAAAGGACGAGCGGGATTGTTGGGCAAACACTGCCCGCATCGGCTGGCGTCATTAGAATATGGCCAGGTGCGCGAAGACGGTCTGATGTGCTCCTATCACGGCTGGCGCTACGATATCCAAGGGCACTGCATCGACACGCCCATCGAGCCGCGCGACAGCGATTTGAAAAACAAGATTCGCCATCTCTGGTATCCCGTCGAAGAGTGGGGCGGCGTCGTGTGGACGTACATGGGGCCGGAGAAGGAAAGTCCGCCGCCGCTAGCCAAGATCGATGTGCTGGCGCGCAGCGACGGCGAAGCGCGCATCGTCGACGGTGACGTGCGCAATTACAACTATCTTAACTGGATGGAAAACTTCGCTGACATGGGTCACGCGGTGATCTTGCACGGCCTGTTGGTGCGCGAACTGCCGGAGGAGTTAAAACCGTTTAGCGATCACAGCATCAAAAACTGGACGCCCTTGCCGCTAGAGCATGTGGAGACCGAATATGGCATGAAGACCGTTTCAGTTCTCGATACCGGCGACCCAAACGTGAAGTTCGTCAACACGTGGTCGGTGGCGATGCCGATCCACTGGCGCTTTTCCGGCGTGCGCTCGGGCTTTCCGCCGGATTTCACCGATGAGCGGCAAGAAGGCGGCGGCATGATCCGCATCATCGACGACACCCATTTCGAATTGTTTCGTTACAACCTGTTTCGCCAAGGCAATTTCCCCGGCACCTTCGTCTTCGGGCTTCCGCCCGGTCTGCGCGGCAGCGCGGAGCGACGGCCCCACGACAAACGGCGCTATTCGGGTTGGGAAGGCGTGCCGGCGTTGGAAGATCTGGTCTTGCAGGAGTCCCAAGGGGAAATACCCGAGCGCCGGCTCGAACATCTCGCGACTTCCGATCGCGGTGTGGTCATGCTCCGGCGTATTTGGCATAAGGCGATGGCGGATGTCGCCGAAGGCAGAGCGCCGAAAGGCGCCGCGCGCCAAGCGAAGGCGATGGTCGACGTCGACACCTTTCATGGCCATGTAAATGTCAATGAACTCAAAATCGGTCCGCAGAACATGCCGTCGTCGCGCGATGGCCGGGGACTGATACGTGATAAGGACGGCAAGTTAGTCTTCGCGTAATCTGTCGGAAAAAGAATTTACATTAACCGTAAAGAACGCGGAGTACGTAAAGGAAAAGTTCGTCGCGCGGTGGCTGTTTCGCCTTTGCCGTGATATTCGATAACCAAGGAGAAACTTATGGAAGAGGTGATGAAGCGGCTCTTTGTCGGCATCAAGATCAATAAGGCGCTGCAAGACGATCTCGACAGCCCGGCGCCGGGAATGAAGCAATACTTCGACGGCAATAGCAAAGATTATCTACAGGTGATCGATTTAGGCGAAGCGAAATTGATCGGCCGTTATCTTAAAGATGGTTTTCCCGCTGCTGAGATCAGCGACGTCAGCCGCAATGTTTGCAGTATCGTCCGATTGATCACCCGCGGCCGACGCATCGAAGACAACGACGTGCAAATCTATTCCTGCTGAGTGTTACCGTCCGTCCGCCCAAGCGCTGACTCAAGTCGCTTCGTTTACTATTAATCCCGCTGCACGCAATTACGTTAAATCGCTCTCGCTAACGAGCAGTCGCCCGACCGAACTGATAGCGGCGGCCTTGGGAAACCTAATCACGGCATCCTCGGCGTTTTTCTGCTATAACCAGCAACATGAAAATTCTCCAGGTGACTCTGTGGATGTACGCGACGGCTTTAGAGCGATCTTGGCAGGCCGTGCGCAAGAATTGGGTGGTGAGTCTCGCGCCGGTGGTCTTCGGGATTATTTTGGCCGTCGTCGGCAGTGTGGTCGCGCCATTGGGGATTATCGGCGGATTTATCTATTCGTTGGTAAGCGCCGCCTGCGCCAGTTCGGGTCTGTATTTGATAAAAAATCTGGTCGATAGCGGCAAGGCGAATTTCAACGATTTTCTTAACGGGTTTACGGTTTATATTTGGGATGTGATTACGATTTTGTTCATCGTCGGGATTCCCATGCGTGTGGCGGCGATGGGTTTGGAGTCGGTTGCCAACGGCGCGTTAATTTATTTCCTGCTGCGGCTGGGCCTCTATATCCTTCTCAACGCGGTGCCCGAGCTGATTTATCAAAGCCGTACGTCTGGGCTTGAGCTAATCGGCGCGAGCTACAACTTCATCGTCGAAAATTGGCTTGAGTGGCTGATTCCCAATATCTTGTTCGCCGTTGCCGGATACTTTTTTCTCGACTTATTAGGGTCGTTGATCTTCGGCCTGCCGCTCTATTTAGAGCTATTTCTCTATGCGCTTTTCTTGGGGCTCGGTCTGGCTTACTTCATGACCTTCCGCGGCTTTTTGTTCTCTGAGCTTTACGGCACGACCCGGCGCAGCCGATTGTACCGTTACAACGCTCGCTAGCGTCAATTTCTGCCAGGTGAGTGCGGCGCTAACTTGAACTCTCAAAGCTCTTATGGTGTCTTGTTGGGACGTTTTTAATTTAACCGATGAAGATTACGAGCATCAAAGGTTTCGCCGATATCCTTCCGGGCGAAGTCGAATCCTGGCAGCTGGTGGAAACCAAAGCGCGCCGGGTTTTCGACTTGTATAACTTCGCCGAAATTCGCATTCCGATCGTCGAGAAAACCGAGCTGTTCAGCCGCTCCATCGGCGAGACCACCGATATTGTCGAGAAGGAAATGTACACCTTCGAGGACCGCGATGTCCGCGCCGGGGAAGCCGGCGAGAGCAGCAAACTAACGCTTCGACCCGAAGGCACAGCCGGCGTGGTGCGCGCCTACGTCGAAGCGGAAATGTTTAAAGTCGAGCCGGTGCGCAAGCTCTATTACATGGGGCCGATGTTTCGCCGCGAGCGGCCGCAAAAGGGCCGCATGCGTCAGTTCCATCAGATCGGCGCCGAAGCATTGGGACGCAGCGATCCATGGATCGACGCGGAAATATTGCTTTTGCTCCATGATTTTTTCGCCGCGCTGGGATTGACCGAGCCGTCGTTACAACTCAATTCCCTCGGCTGCTCGGACTGCCGGCCGCAATATCGGCAAAAACTACTGGCGTTTTTGAAAGAACACGAACAGTCGTTGTGCGCCAATTGCCGCCGGCGCATCGATCGCAATCCGTTGCGCGCTTTAGATTGCAAGGAGCCGGGCTGTATTGAGACGACTAAAGACGCGCCGTCGATACTCGACTCGCTGTGCTCGGCCTGCCGCGATCATTTTGCCACCGTGCAGCGCTTGTTAAGTGAAACCAACGTCGGCTTCGCGCTCAATCCACGCATGGTGCGCGGACTGGATTATTATTGCCGCACGACGTTCGAGTGGACCACCGCATTATTGGGCTCTCAAAGCGCGGTGGCGGCCGGCGGCCGTTACGACGGCCTGGTCGAACAGCTCGGTGGCCCGGCGATAGCCGGCGTTGGCTTTGCCATGGGCGTGGAGCGCTTGACCATGCTTTTGCGCTTGCAGGAGAGCGCCGCGGTCACCGGACCGTCACTGTTCATCGTCTGGCTCGGGGACAAGGCGCGCGACTGGGCATTTCCCGTTGTCCATCGCTTGCGCCGCGCCGGCGTGACGGTTGAAATGGAAGGTGAGTCACGCAGCATGAAAAGCCAGATGCGCCGCGCCGACAAACTCAAAGCGGCCGCAGTTCTGATCGTCGGCGACAATGAATTGACCAAAGGCACGGCAGCGCTGCGGGATATGGCGAGCAAACAGCAGCGGGACATCGATTTAAACAGTATTGAAGCGGAACTGGTGGCGAGGAAGGCAAATTAATGGCGGAGCGAGTTTTTAGCGATCAGTTGGGCGACTGGAAACGCAGTTGTTACTGCGGCGATGCGCGGGCGGATGCGGTTGGTAACGAATTGACTCTCGCCGGCTGGGTGCATAGCCGGCGCGACCATGGCGGCGTGATCTTCGTCGATCTGCGCGACCGCAGCGGGCTTTGTCAAGTGGTGTTCAATCCGGCAAGCGACCCGATGTCGCACGAGAAGGCAAAACAGCTGCGCTCCGAAGACGTCATCGCGGTGCGCGGCGTGCTCGCCAAGCGCTCGGCGGAAACCATCAATCCCGATCTCGCCACCGGCGAAGTAGAACTCAAAAGCCGCGAGCTGCGTTTGCTCAACGCGTCGGCAGTGCCGCCTTTCGTTATCGAAGACGAAACCGACGCCACCGAGAACACCCGGCTAAAATATCGCTACCTCGATCTGCGCCGGCCGCAGAGCGTCGGCCATCTGTTGCTGCGCTACCGTATGACGAAGCTAATCCGCGACTATCTCGACGGCTTGGGCTTCATCGATGTCGAAACGCCGGTGTTGACCAAAAGCACGCCGGAAGGGGCGCGCGATTATCTGGTGCCGAGCCGTATCTATCACGGAAAATTCTACGCCTTGCCGCAGTCGCCGCAGCTGTTCAAGCAGATTCTCATGGTCGGCGGCCTGGACCGCTATTTTCAAATCGTCAAATGCTTTCGCGACGAGGATTTGCGCGCCGACCGCCAGCCCGAGTTCACCCAGCTCGATATGGAGCTATCCTTCGTCCAGCCGCAAGATGTCATGGCGGTGGTTGAGGGCATGATCACGCTACTGTTTAAGGAATTGAAGGGCATGGATATTCCACGGCCGTTCCCGCGTTTGACCTACGACGAAGCGATGAATCGCTTTGGGTCGGACAAGCCCGACATGCGTTTCGGATTGGAGTTATGCGACTTCACCGACGCGTTGCGCAACAGCGAGGCGAAGGTGTTTGCCGGCGCAATCCAAAGAGGCGGGGTCGTCAAAGGCATCCGTATCCCCAAGGGCGGCGAGATGTCGCGCAAGGATTTGGACGATATGACGCCCTTCGTGGCAACCTTTGGCGCCAAAGGCATCGCCTGGACGAAAATCACCTCGGAAGGTTGGCAGTCGCCCATCGCCAAGTTTCTCTCCGCGGCGGAACAGAAAGAAATCGAAAACATTTCTCAAGCACAAGTTGGCGACGTGGTATTATTCTCCGCCGACACGGCGAAGACCGTGCACGATGCGCTGGGCAATCTCCGCTTACACCTGGGCGAAAAGCTCGGTTTGATCCCTGAGAAAGACTTCGCGCTGGTTTGGGTCGTCGATTTTCCGTTGATGGAGTTCGATCCCCAAGAGAAGCGTTATGTCGCACTGCACCACCCGTTCACCGCGCCACTCGATGACGACTTGGCGCTGCTCGACAGCGAGCCGGCGAAGTCGCGCTCCAAGGCTTATGACCTGGCGATGAACGGAATCGAGGTCGGCGGCGGCAGTATCCGTATTCACCAAGTCGAGTTGCAGCGAAAAATTCTCGCTCTGATGGGCATCGACGCGGCCGAGGCTGACGCTAAATTTGGGTTTTTCTTGGAAGCGCTAAGCTTTGGCGCGCCGCCCCACGGCGGTATCGCGTTTGGCATCGACCGCCTGGCGATGCTGTTAAGCGGCGCCAAGTCGCTGCGCGATGTGATCGCCTTCCCCAAGAGTCAGCGCGCGGTGTGCATGCTTACCGAAGCTCCGTCTAGCGTCGATCCGCGCCAGTTGCGCGAGCTTGGGATTCGCGTGAGCGGCGCGGACAAGTAGTCCGCTCTCGGTCTTCAACTGTCTTCTTAATCGCCGGCAACGGACAACTTTTTCTTGAGCCATTGCGCCACTTCTGATATTTTCAGCGTCACTAACATGCGCAAGCTTATTCCACTGATTTTTGTCGTCATCGGTTGCAGCTTCGGTCTCGGCAATCTGCAAAGCCGCCACTCCGCGGATCTCGAAGCGCGGAAGATTCGCCGCATCGCGGTGGTGCCGCCGGCGGTAATGGCCGGCGCCACCACGCAGAAGATTCCCTTCGGCACGGCACTTGAGCCGCCCGCGAGCGAGCGCGACGCACCGGAAAGTCTTGTTCGATTTACCTACTCCGCGTTGGCCTCCTTGCCCAATTGGCAGATCGTTTCGGAAAACGAAGTGCGCGAAGTCGGCCAGTCACTGCCGCCAGGTGATGCTAGTCGGCTCAAACGAATCGGCGAAATGGTCTATGCCGACGCCGTGATCACGGCACGGGTGCAGCGTTTTCGCGAGCGGGTGGGTGACGAATGGGGCGCCAAGAGCCCGGCCTCTGTGGCGTTTGTCTTAGATTTGGTCGATGTCCGGCGCGGTGACGTGATCTGGTCGGCGCAGTTCGATGAAACGCAGAAATCTTTAAGCGAAAATATTTTTGCCTTCGGTGATATCGGTTCCCGCGGCGTGCGCTGGCTAAGCGCCGATCAGTTAGCTCAAGAAGGGGTTAAAAAAGCGATCGGCCAACTCCATCAAATCATCGCCCGCGGCCCGGCATCTTAGACCCGTGGTGTTTGCTCCGGGTTGGCACTACCTGAGTTTTGTAATTCGGGATCGACTTCCAACGATTTCATGACGCGCTTGCTAACGAGCCGGCCCAGCTCGGTTAGGCGCCGTAAACTGCTGCGATCCAACAAAACGTTCTCACCGTTGGAAAAAAACAGCCGTAATGCGGGTATGGGGAACGTTTGCGCAGCCGTCGAACCGCCGATGGCAAAGCCGCTGTAGACTTGATCATTGCTCAGCGTTAGGCATTTGATCTCGGCGAAATTCACCTCGAGCACGGTTGAGCGGTACAAGCTCAAGCGCCGTAATGTGAGCCGGCCAGTTACGCCGTCAATCTCAATCATGCGCCGTTGCGTGAGCAAAAAAAACGCAATCCCGAACAGCACCAAGTTCATTAACGGAAAATACCAAAGCGAGCCCGCCGGACCGACGAAGCCGCGCAGCAGCAGTGCTTGCACGATGGGAACGGAAACGACGAGCAGCAGCAACGCGATGCCGAAGCAAAGATAGGCCGGGAAGCGCGGGCCCTGCCAGTAGAGTCTCAGTTTATCGGCGCTTTCTTCGACGACGCGAAAGCCCAAGCGATTGCCGATCGCTTCAAACTGGGCGGGGTCACCGATCATGGGCGTCGATTCCCACGGATGGCATATTTGACTGAATCACAACTAGACAATGGCTCGAGCCGAAACGCCGCGGACAGTTTATTTTAAGGCTCGAACCGAGGCGCGCGCCGGTCAATGCTTCGGGTTTTTCTGCTCGCGGTAAAAATCGCGGAAGCGGTACTCTTTGAGATGAATAAGGTTTTGATAGGAACCGAAGCGTTGGGCCGGATCGTTGACCTCGTCGAGCAAGTCGCGGTGGTTATTCTCGGTCTCGAAGACGCGAACTTTTTGATAGGTCGTCGAGCGCTCCGCGGGGATGCGCCCCATCTCGCGAATCAAGCCGCGGAATTCCGACGGTTTCATCAGCTGGCCGTAGCCCGCGCCGGCGGCGGTGGAGATGCTTTCATTAATCAGCGTGCCGCCGAAATCGTTGGCGCCGGCGAGCAGCGCGATCTGCGATAGCTTCGGTCCTTCTTTGACCCAAGAGACTTGTAAGTTGGGAATCCACTTGTTGAGCATCAGCCGCGACACCGCGTACATTTTCATTACTTCCGCGCCGCTGGCGCCATGGCGCAGCTCGGGCAGCGCTTGTCGATGCGACATCGGCGCCTCTTCGTAAACGAAACTGAGCGGCACGAACTCGGTGATGCCGCCGGTGCGCTTTTGCAGGTCGCGCAGAACGTTTAGATGGATGGCGCGGTGGCGCGCGGTTTCTATGTGGCCGTACATGATCGTCGACGTGGTCGGGATGCCCACCTCGTGAGCAGTTTGAATGACATCGATCCATTGATCGATGCCGATGCGCCCCGGCGAAATGCGCTGGCGCACTTCGTCGACAAAAACTTCGGCGGAGGTTCCCGGCAGGCTGCCGACGCCGGCGTCTTTAAGTGCGATGAGATAATCGCGAATGGTCGCGCCGGTAAGCGTCGAGCCGTAAAGCACTTCTTCCGGCGAAAATCCGTGAACGTGCAAATCGGGAAAGGCTGCTTTGAGCGCGCGGCACAACTTCACATAATGCCAACCGTCCATGCCGGGCGCGAGGCCCGCCTGAACGCAGACTTCGCTGGCGCCGAGATCTCTTGCTTCGCCGGCCCGCCGAATAACTTCTTCCATCGGTAGGAAGTAGCCTTCTTCGGCGAGATGGCCGCGGCTGAAGGCGCAAAAGCCGCATTGCTTGACGCAGACGTTGGTAAAATTGATGTTGCGATTGATGACGTAGGTGACTACGTCGCCGACGGTCTGGGCGCGCAAGTGATCGGCCGCCGCCATCATGGCCAACAAATCGGCACCATCCGCCTCGAATAGCCCGGTAGCTTCATCGACAGTGATATCTTGACCGGAGAGAGCGCGATCGAGAGTTTGTGCCGTCGCACGCGACACCGATCTCAGCAGTCGATCGAGCGAGGATTCCAGATCGGGCAAATGCATGGCGCGACTCTAGCCTGTCGATTGGGGAAACTCAACGACGGAAAGGCGTGGGAGCGCGCAAGATAACGGCGATGAGTTTCTCAAGGCTTCCTTCTCAAAGCTTAGGAGTAAAAGGGGTCGCCGTCACTTTCCCAGCCAGTATCTCGCGAACTCCTGCAGGAAGGAGAGTGTGGTGAAGTCGCGCATGCGATCGAGATAAACTTTGCCATTGAGATGATCGAATTCATGCTGGATGACGCGGGCGTGAAAATCGTGGGCGACGAAGTCCAATTTTTTGCCGCGCCGGTCCAGGGCATGGACGTGGATACTCTTGTAACGCGGCACTCGGCCGCGCAAGTCGGGAATGCTGAGACAACCTTCCCAGTCTTCGTCCATCTCGTCGGCGAGCGGCGTGATTTTCGGATTCACCAGCACGGTCAAGGGCACTTGAGCTTTGTTCGGATAACGCGGATTGTCGGCGACTTCGAGCACTGCGACCTGTAAAGAACTAAACACTTGATCGGCCGCCAAGCCGACGCCGTCGTATTCCTTCATAGTCTCGACCATGTCGTCGATGAATTTTTGCATGGTTGGCGTCTTGAGATCTTTGACGGAAATTTTTTTGGTAACTTCGCGCAACACCGGATGACCGAGACGGGTGACTTTGAGTATGGACATGAAATTTCTCTTAACATGGGGCAGGCGCTGTCGAAAGAGGTAGGGTCACTGCATGTTCAGACGATGGGAATTCGGCTTCCGGACATTTAAAGTACGGTCCACGGTTGCGTGACCCCTATAACCATTGTGTCGAGGTTTCGGTGATTCTTGATGACTTAGAAAACTGGGTCTTGACCTAACAGCTGAAGAGGTTTTGCGAGCACGAAGAGCATCAAGTCGCGGTTAAACGGTGCGCTTGCCGGGGTCGATGCAAGCACCGGCCAAAGTATCCCAGGCTAATGGGGAGAATCTCGCTTCGTTGGTTTTTGATTTCTTCGGGCTTTTCGTGTGGCGCTAGGCCGATAGATAGGTACGTAGAACACCGCGTAGCACTGGAAATTGCAATGGCTTATACATTATCTCTGCCGCCCCTGCGTTGAGCGCGCGGTCGACACGCTCTTCAACGTTGCAAGCAGTTGTCCAGCCGGTATTAATCACCACTGGGATATTTCGAGTCAAGCGATTCGACTTCAGTCGTGCGGTTACTTCATCGCCATTCATCCCCGGCAAGCGTATATCCATCATGATCAAATCCGGATGGATGGTGGACGCCTTGTCGATGGCGTCCGGCCCCGTAACGCCTTCGAAGACCTCGTGGCCTAAACCTTTGATAAATTCCCCGAGCGAGGCGCGAAAGGCGTCATTGCTGTCGACAATCAAAATCTTCTTGTTGGTGTTCAGCATGATTGGCTATGAGAGCACGAAGGGTGCCATGGCGCGTAACTACTGCCCTTTTGGCAGTTTCTTCCGCGGCATCACCCTGCAGTGATTATTTGCAGTAAACCTAGCTTGCGGCAGGTTGCCGTCCGGCGAGTAGATAGTTCGCGCTACGGAACTATTTTTACGTACGGCGACGCGGTGTATTGTTTGTCGGGCGAGATTTGCTGATGAAGATATCCCGAAATTTCGCCGGTGCATCGTATGTACCGAGAGTCGCGCCACTATATTGACATTGGAGACCTACAGAGTCTATATTTGAAATCGTGAAGCGGACAAAGCCAAGAAACGAGCGCAGTTCGTTGATGAATGTCGGGCGCCGCGTCGACTACGCCGTCAGGGCCCTGTCTTTTCTCGCGGGTCAATCGGAAGGCCGGGTAGTGAGCCGCACTGACATTGAAAAGAGCCAGGATATTCCGTCCTTTTATCTTTCCAAGATCATGAAGGATTTGGTCGCCGGCGGATTGGTGCAATCGCATATTGGCTCGAAGGGCGGCTTCACTTTGGCGAAGGTGGCGAGCGCAATCTCGATTAAAGACGTATACGAGTCGGTCGAGCGGCCGCTGGTCTTGATGGAGTGCTTGGACAAGGGCGAGGATTATTGTTCGTTCTGCGCCGTCTGTCTGCAAAAATCGATTTGGCAAGAAGCGCAGTCGGTGTTGGCCAATTTTCTCGCGGGTGTGACAATCGCCAGCATCGCCGATCGCCAGGGACTAAAACAACGGCTGGGACGAACACCGCAGCCCGACAAAGGGTTAGTGAATGCTCGATATTAAAGGCTTGCGAGCGCGGGTCGGCGACAAGGAAATTTTACGCGGCATCGATCTTCACGTCGGCGCCGGCGAAGTGCACGCAATCATGGGTCCCAACGGTTCGGGCAAGAGCACTTTAGCGCATGTGTTGTCGGGCCGTGAGAACTATGAAGTCACCGGCGGTTCGGTAACTTATCTGGGTAAAGATCTTCTCGTCATGAGTCCGGAAGTGCGCGCCCGTGAAGGGGTGTTTTTGGCGTTTCAGTACCCGGTCGAAATTCCCGGCGTGAGCACGACCTACTTTCTTAAGGCGGCGCTCAACTCAATCCGCAAACATCGCGGCCTCGAAGAGCTCGATGCCATGGAGTTTCTGACGCTCATCAAAGACAAAATGAAGCTAGTCGAAATGGATCAGGTGCTCGCCAACCGCCCGCTCAACGAAGGCTTTTCCGGCGGTGAGAAGAAGCGCAACGAGATCTTGCAGATGGCCGTGCTCGATCCGGCTTTGGCGTTGCTCGATGAGACCGATTCGGGATTGGACATCGACGCACTGAGGGTCGTCGCCAACGGCGTCAACGCGCTCAGGCGCAACGACCGCGCCATGGTGGTGATCACCCATTATCAGCGTTTGCTCGATTACATCGTGCCGGACTTTATCCACGTGCTTTACGATGGGCGTATCGTCAAGTCAGGAACCAAAGAGTTGGCTCTAGAGCTTGAGCGCAAGGGCTACGATTGGATCAAGAGCGAAGTTGCCGCCATTCACTAACGCCCCGAAAAAAATCAGCGCGTCATGATTACGAGCGAAAGCAAAGAGCGATATCTCGCCGCTTACCAGCAGGCGCAGTCTCATACGGCGAGGCGCGATCCCGCATGGCTCAGCGAGTTGCGTGAAGCCGGCATGGCAGACTTTGACCAGCTCGGGTTCCCGACGACTAAGAACGAAGAATGGAAGTACACCAACGTCGAACCCATTGCAGCGCAAAGTTTTGCCCGCGCCAACGGCGAAGCGAAGCTTGTTAGCGCGAGCGATATCGTCGCGCGCTCGATGGCCGACCCGGCCGCACCGCGGCTAGTCTTCGTCAATGGGGTCTACAACGAGGAGTTATCTAACTCCGCGATGCTTGAGCGCGGCGTGATGGTCAAGCGTCTGGGCGATTTCATTAAAGCAGATGACGCCACGGCGGCGGCGCGTTTGGGGCATTATGCCAGTGGTCGGCGCCAGCCGTTTGTCGCTTTGAATACCGCATTCCTCGAAGATGGGGCGGTGGTTTCGATCGCCGCGGGCTGCCGCGCCGTTCAGCCGATCTACCTGGTATTCGTTTCCACCGCGACGAACCAACCCGTCGTGTCGCACCCGCGAACGCTGATCTTGCTCGGTGCCGGCAGCGAGGCCAAGATCGTCGAGAGTTATTTGGGCTTGGATGGCGGATATTTTTGTAACGCGGTGACCGAACTGGTCGGCGGGCCGGATTCCATCATCGAGCACTATCGGCTACAACAAGAGAGCGATACGGGTTTCCACGTTAGCGCTTTGGAAGCGAACCTCGAGCGCGGCTGCCACCTGACGGCACATGCGGTGAGTTTAAGTGGGGCGTTGGTGCGTAACAACGTTCGAGTCACGCTCAATGGGGAAGGTTCCGCGTGCGTGCTCAATGGTTTGTATTTGGCCAACGGCAAACAACATATCGATAACTTCACGGAGATCGAGCATCTCAAGCCGCGCGCCAGCAGTTTGGAGCTCTACAAAGGTATTCTTAGCGGCAGCGCCCATGGAGTATTTAACGGCAGGATCGTCGTGCATAAAGACGCGCAGAAAACCGATGCGCGGCAAACCAACAAGAACTTGCTCCTGTCCGAGAACGCGGTGGTGAATACCAAGCCGCAGTTAGAAATCTACGCCGATGACGTCAAATGCAGTCACGGTTCGACCATTGGCCAAATGGACGGCGATGCGCTGTTTTATCTCCGCTCGCGCGGCATTGGCATGGACGAGGCAAAGAGCCTACTCACCTTCGCTTTCGCCAGCGATCTGGTCGGCCGGATAAAGATCGATTCCTTACGGGCGCGCATGGACGAGTATCTCGTCGCGCGCTTCGGGAGGCAATCAGTCGACTTATGAAAGCGGCTCCGCAAACAAGAGACCAAGCGCTGCGGCCGAGGGATTTCGATGTGGCGCGCGTGCGTCAGGATTTTCCCATTCTCAATGAGAAGATCCACGGCAAGCCGCTGGTGTATTTTGACAATGGCGCAACCAGCCAGAAGCCGCAGGCGGTCATCGACGCGCTGAGCCATTACTACAGCGCGGAGAATTCCAACATTCACCGCGGCGTGCATCATCTTAGCGAGCAGGCCACTGCGGCGTATGAAGCGGCGCGCAGCAAGATTCGCGATTTTATTAATGCGCGCGCGGACAAAGAGATTATCTTCGTGCGCGGCACGACTGAAGCTATCAATTTAGTCGCGCAAAGTTACGGCCGTAATTTTCTCAAGGCCGGTGACGAGATCATCGTTTCGGCAATGGAGCATCATTCCAATATCGTGCCGTGGCAAATGCTCTGCGAGCAGGTGGGCGCCAAACTCCGAGTCGTGCCGATCAATCACGACGGCGAGATCGTCATGGACGAGTATCGCCGGTTGTTAAACGATAAAACCAAGATCGTCTCCATCGCCCATGTTTCCAATGCGCTCGGTACGATTGTTCCGGTCAAGGAGATCGTCACACTAGCGCATGAGCGCAGTATTCCGGTCTTGCTCGACGGCGCGCAGGCGGTGCCACACATCAAAGTCGATGTCCAGGCGTTGGGTTGCGACTTCTACGCGTTCTCGGGCCACAAGATGTTTGGGCCCACCGGTGTCGGCGTTCTTTACGGCCGCGCGGAGCTCTTGGAAAAAATGCCCCCATATCAAGGCGGCGGCGACATGATTAGCCTGGTGACGTTCGAGAAAACGCATTACAACGTTTTGCCCTACAAGTTCGAGGCCGGCACACCGCATATCTCCGGCGGCATCGGTCTCGGCGCGGCGATCGATTATTTGACCAATCTTGACTGGGATCAGGTGCGCGCGCATGAGCATCGAGTGTTAAGCTATGCGACCGAGGCGCTCAGCGCCATCCATGGTCTGCGCATCATCGGCACGGCCAGAGAGAAAGCCGGCGTGCTGTCGTTTGTCTTCGACCATGTGCATGCTCACGACGTCGGTACGATCCTCGATCAGGAAGGCGTGGCGGTGCGCGCCGGCCATCATTGCGCGATGCCGGTGATGCAACGCTTCGGCGTGCCGGCGACGGCGAGAGCGTCCTTTGCATTTTATAATACGATCGAAGAAGTTGACGTGCTGGTGCGCGGTATCCATCGAGTCTTGAAGGTGTTTGGTTAATGTCGGAACTAGACGAACTTTACCAGGAAGTCATTCTTGACCATAATAAAAGCCCGCGGAATTTCCGCGAGATGACCCACGCTAATCGCCAGGCGGAAGGCTATAATCCACTCTGTGGCGATCATGTGAAAGTGTTTGTCCAGTTAGAAAACGGCGTGATCAAAGACATCAGCTTTCAAGGCTCGGGCTGCGCCATTTCAAAAGCCTCGGCATCGATGATGACGGCGGAGCTCAAAGGCAAGAACCAAGCCGTGGCCGAGGCCTTGTTCGACAACGTGCATAAGATGCTCACCGGCGATGCGACCGACGAGCACGTGGTTGAGAAGGTGGGCAAGTTGCAGATTCTCTCGGGTGTTTGTAAATTTCCCGCGCGGGTGAAATGCGCTAGCCTGGCTTGGCACACCGTCCATGCCGCGCTCAAGGGCGAATCCCAGCCGGCGACGACGGAGTGATGCGATGGCCGAGTGCGAAAGGAGAACGGCGCGATGACCACTGAGAAACCGCTAACGCTTAAACGCGCTTGCAGCGCGATCATGATTCCGAGCGGCGAAACGGTTTCACTTTCCGCCGGCAGCTCCGTTTGGCTTACTCAAGCGGCGGGAAGCGGCTACACCGTGATGACCGATCATGGCTATAGCGTGCGCATCGACGGGCGCGATGGGGATGCGCTGGGTTTGGCGGCTATTGATGAGGCTGAGCCCGTAGGGGCGAGCGGCTCGGTCGAAGAGCAGGTTTGGCATCAACTTCGATCTTGCTTTGATCCGGAGATTCCGGTCAACATCGTCGAGCTCGGCTTGGTCTATGATTGTCGGGTCGATGTGCTGGCGAGCGGCGGTCATAAAGCGGTGGTGCATTTTACTTTGACGGCACAGGGCTGTGGCATGGGCCAGTTTATCAAAGAGGACATCCGTAAAAAATTGTTGGCGCTGCCGGACGTACGCGAGGCGGACGTGGAATTGGTCTGGGATCCACCCTGGAATCAAAGCATGATCGCGATTAGCGCGAAACAGCAATTGGGGATCGAATAGACTTATGGAAAGCATCAATCAAACCATTATCGAAGCGCAAGTCATCGAGGCGCTGCGCACCTGTTTCGATCCGGAAATTCCCGTCAACATTTACGAGATGGGTTTGATCTACGAAGTGAAGGTCGATGAGCCAGGCGCGGTGACGATTCAAATGACGCTCACCTCGCCGAGCTGTCCGGCGGCACAATCGATACCGGCCGAGGTGGAGCAGAAAGTTCGCGCCATTGAAGGGGTTACCGATGTTCAGATCGATCTGGTGTGGGAGCCGCCCTGGGATCAGAACAAGATGTCGGAGGCCGCGCGTTTACAACTAGGTATGCTTTGATCTCTGCGATCTCATGAGCGAGGAAAAAACTCTTTTCGAACGCCTCGGCGGCGAAACCAGTTTGCGGGAAATCATCGATTGCTTCATCGACCGGGTGTTCGCCGATCGTATGATCGGGTTTTTCTTTCGTAACGCCGACCGGGCGCGTCTCAAAGAAATGGAATATCAGTTGGCCGCGGAATTTCTCGGCGCCGATGTCAAATATACCGGCAAGCCGCTCGGCAAAGCGCATCTCAATCATCCGATCATGGGCGGCCATTTTGCGCGCCGCCGGCAAATCTTCAAAGAGACCCTCGAACATTTCCAAGTCGCCGAAGAAATTAAACTCGCGTTGCTCAAACATACCGATGACTTGAGGCCGCTCATTACACCTGAGAGTGGGTCGGATTGTGATCCCGTCGCGGCGCGCCGACGTGTGTTGAATCAATAACCCAAACGAAAATCAGCGAATATTGTGCACTACTAATTGTCCCTGGCAATACCATGTGCTACTAATAGTGGCGCGCCGATGGTAGTCATCTAGGATTTGTGTGAAGTTAGCCGACCTCTATGCCCGGTCAGGGTTGACACTTTCGGTCGAGTTCTTTCCTCCAAAGACGGGAAAAGGCGAGGAAAACCTTTTTAACGAGATCGAAATCATTAAGAAGGTTAAGCCCAGCTTTTGTTCTGTTACGTACGGGGCGGGCGGAAGCACGCGCGAAACAACCATTGATTTAGTCGACACCATCCATAGCGGCTGCGGCATCGAAGTCATGTGTCACTTGACCGTGATCGGGCAGTCCAAAGATGAAGCGCGCGCAATCCTGACTAAGCTCAAAGAGAAGGGCATCGAGAATCTGCTCGCATTGGGCGGTGATCCACCCCAGGGTATGACCGATTGGCAGCCCCATCCGGATGGTTTTCATCACGCCATCGAGCTGGTCCGCGAGGCGAGAAAAGTCGGCGGGTTTTCCATTGCCGTGGCGGGATTTCCCGAAGTTCATCCTAGAGCGGTGAACCGCGAGTCCGATCTAAAGTTTCTCAAAGAAAAAGTTGACGCCGGCGCGGCAGCGATCATCACCCAACTGTTTTTCGATAACGACGATTTTTTTCGCTTCGCCGACGATCTGCATAAGCTCGGCGTCAACGTGCCGATCATTCCGGGGATATTGCCGATCCTTTCCGCTTCACAGGTACGCCGCTTTACTTCGCTCTGCGGCTCCAAAATTCCCGCCGGATTGGAACAGCAGTTGATCAAGGTTGAAGCTGATGACGCTGCGGCGGTGGAGCTGGGAATTGAATACGCCACGCGGCAATGCCAGGGTTTGATCCAAAATGGCGTGCGCGGGCTGCATTTCTATTCGCTCAACAAGGCCTATTCGCTGGCAGCGATTTGTCAGAATCTCGGGCTTTAGTTGTGTGCCGCTCATTGCATTAATCTGGTAAATGTTAGCCCGACTGTCCGGGCGCGATTGAGAGAGGTTATGACCGATAGTGAAAATAGCGTCGTCGACGATAGCGGCGAACAAGTCGAAGTGCGGCGAGCCAAGCTCGCCAAACTTCGCGACGCAGGAAGTAACCCTTATCCCAACGATTATAAGCCGACCCATACAATCGTCGAGGCGATGGCGCTGGCCGCCGAAGTGAGTGACGAAGACTTACACCAAACGCCGCGGCGGGTTGGTGTGGCCGGGCGGATCATGGCGATCCGCCGCATGGGCAAAGCATCCTTCTTTCACATTCAGGATCGGCGCGGCAAATTGCAGATCTACGCGCGCAGGGATCGCTTGGGCGACGATGGCTATGGCCTGTTTCAGAGCTTGGATATCGGCGACATCGTCGGCATTCGCGGCCAGCTTTTTCGCACCAAGACCAAGGAACTCACCGTCGAAGCCCAAGAGTTGCGCTTGCTGACCAAGTGTCTGCGGCCCTTGCCGGAAAAATGGCATGGGCTCGCCGACGTGGAGGTGCGCTATCGGCAGCGCTATGTCGACCTCATGGTCAATCCCGAAGTGCGCCAGGTGTTCGAGAAGCGCTCGCGCATCGTTCGACTGTTGCGCCGTTTTTTCGAAGAGCGCGATTTTCTCGAAGTCGAGACGCCAATGATGCAGCCCATACCCGGCGGTGCAACGGCCAAGCCTTTCATCACGCATCACAATACCCTCGACATGGAGTTGTACTTGCGGGTCGCCCCCGAGCTGTTTCTCAAGCGTTTGTTGGTCGGCGGTTTCGAACGCGTCTTTGAGCTCAACCGCAACTTTCGTAACGAAGGGATATCGATCCGGCATAATCCCGAATTTACCATGGTCGAGTTTTACCAGGCTTACGCGACCTTCGATGATTTGATGCAACTTACCGAGGAGTTGTTCGTCTCGCTGACGCAAGCTGTCGCGGGTTCCTTGCAGCTTACCTATGGCGAGCATGGCATCGATTTGACGCCGCCGTGGCGCCGCCTGACGATTCGCCAAGCGGTTGTGGAACACGGCGGCGCGACGGCGGCGGACGTCGATTCAGTGGTTGGACTACAAGGCTTCGCTAAGACCAACAATTTGAAGGTGGATGTCAACGCGACCTACGGCAATCTCTTGGTGCAGATTTTTGAGGAAGTCGCCGAAGCAAAACTGATCCAGCCGACATTCATAACCGGTTATCCCATCGAAGTGTCGCCCTTGGCGCGCAAGAACGACCAGAATGGCGCGATGGTCGACCGCTTCGAGCTTTACATCGGCGGCCGCGAACTGGCCAATGCGTTTTCCGAACTCAATGATGCCGCCGATCAACGCCAGCGCTTCATGGAGCAGATGGATGCGCGCGCGGCCGGCGACGAAGAGGCCAATCCGATCGACGATGATTATGTCCGGGCGCTCGAATACGGCATGCCACCCGCCGCCGGCGAGGGCATCGGCATCGACCGCTTGGTGATGTTATTGACCAATTCGCCGTCGATTCGCGACGTGATTTTATTTCCGCTTCTGCGCCCGCATCGCTAGCCGTTTCTCATCCTATGAATTACGAACTCTTCATCGGCCTGAGGTATTTGCGCGCGCGGCGGCAGGAAACCTTCATATCGCTGATTACGGTGATTTCGATATTCGGCGTGATGCTCGCTGTGATGACTTTGAATGTCGTTATGTCAGTAATGAGCGGCTTTGAAGAAACCTTGCGCGACCGTCTGCTCGGCATCAACGCGCATATCGCGCTGGTGCGATCGGGCGAACCGCTGCGAGAGTACGAGAAACTCCTCACGGAGATGAGCAAGGAGCCCGGTGTCATTGCGGCGACGCCGACGATCTATGGGCAGGTGATGATGACTTCCGGATCGCGCGTGTCTGGCGTTGTCGTGCGCGGCGTCGATCCGGACCGTGTGAACGCCGTCATCAATATTCAAAGTTATTTGCGCCAAGGCACTCTTGCCGGGCTCACTGCGCAGCATCCGCTCCAAGTCGAAGATCGCACGGTGAGTTTGCCGGGAATTATTTTGGGCGAGCGTCTGGCCAATCAGCTCGGCGTGTTCCCGGGCAGCCCGGTGCAGGTGGTCTCACCAATGGGTAGCCCGACGGCGATCGGCATGATTCCCAAAATGCGCCGCTTCATGGTTGCCGGGATTTTAAAAACCGGCATGAGCGAGATCGACCAAACGCTGGTCTTTATGGGGCTCAACGAGGCGCAAAAATTCTTTGAACTATCCGACGCCGTCACCAACATCGAGATGCGTGTCCGGGACGTCGACCAGTCGCGCGAGATCGCCGATCGGATTCAACGCCGGTTGGGGTTTCCTTATTTCGCGGAGGATTGGACCCGGCTGTGGCCCAATCTATTCTCCGCGCTGCAATTGGAAAAGACCGTTTACTTCTTGGTGTTGTTGTTGATGGTCCTGATCGGTGCCTTCAATATTGTTTCCACCTTGGTGATGGTGGTGATGGAGAAGAAAAAGGACATTGCTATCCTGCGTTCGATGGGAGCGACGCAGCAGAGCATTCGTAAGATTTTCTTGCTCAAGGGGTTTTTGATTGGCGTCATCGGGACAGTTCTCGGCGTGGTGCTCGGCTTACTCGTGTGCGGCTTGATCTCACAATATCAATTTAAACTGCCGGACGGGGTGTTTCTGATCTCCACGGTGCCGGTGCGAATTTATCTCGGTAATTTCGTTCTCGTCGCCTTGGCCTCATTCATGGTTTGCCTGCTCGCGAGCATCTATCCGGCGCGCCAAGCTGCCAAGCTCGATCCGGTGGAAATCATCCGCTATGAGTAGCCTCGTCTCGGTGCGCGATGTGCACAAATCGTTCATCGAAGGCGCTAGCGAAATTCACGTTTTGCGCGGGGTTAATCTCGAATTGGCCGAGGGTGAACGGTTGGCGGTCGTCGGTGAATCGGGGGTCGGCAAGAGCACACTGTTACATATCCTGGGCACTCTCGATCGTCCAACCCGAGGTCAGATACTTTTCCACGGTCATGAATTGCCGCTCAATGACGAAGCGGCGTTGTGCCAGTTCCGCAACCGGCAGATAGGCTTTATTTTTCAGTTTCATTACCTGTTGCCAGATTTTTCGGCCCTTGAGAACGTGATGTTTCCCGCTCTGATTCAAGGTGTCGCCGAAGCGGAGGCGAAAGCCGAAGCCGAACGGTTGCTGGAATTGGTCGGCTTGAAAGATCGGGTAAGTCATCGTCCGGGCAAGCTTTCCGGCGGCGAACAGCAACGGGTGGCGGTGGCCCGGGCGGTGATTTTGAAGCCCAAGCTGGTACTTGCCGACGAGCCCACTGGCTCCCTAGACTTGCGCATCGGCGAGGAGGTTCAAGAGTTGCTCTTTCGCCTCAACGCAGAACATCGGATAGCCCTAGTGGTGGCGACACATAACCGCGATTTTGCCCAGCGGATTGGTCGCCGGGTTGAGCTTAAAGCCGGCGAGCTCATCGGCTAGCCAATAAAAGCTTTACAAAATTCGCGAATTTTGGTAATAAAATTAACGTCCTTGGATCGTCTCAGAAGAATTCTCTTTTAAGCGCCGATGGAACCCTGCAAACCTATTCGATCTAAATTTATACTCCTGCTGATGTCACTGCTCTTTTTGGCTAGTGTCGGTATGCCGAGTGGGGCTCAGAGTCAAGAGAAATCCCGGCTTAAAGAAATCAAGATAAGCGGCAATCTTCGAGTCGAAGACGATGGCATCCGGCTTCACCTTAAGAGCCGGCCGGGAGATGCATTCGATGCCGCCGTGGTCGAACAAGATGTAAAGGCGATTTTTCGCATGGGTTTTTTTGACGACGTCCAGGCGGAACTGTCGCCCGACGGTGTGCTTACCTACGCGGTCAAGGAGAAACCCTATATCCGGGAAGTAAAGATTCAAGGCGCCGCGCAGGTCGGCAAAGAAAAGATTGAAACCGCCCTCGGTGTGAGCCCGCGAACGATATTGGACCGGACGAAAATTTCCGAAGGCGTCGAAAAGGTACGCAAGCTTTTCAATGACCAAGGTTATGTGAACGCCTCGGTGGATTTCGCGGTTTCCGTCGAAGCTAATAATCAAGCGGTGGTCACTCTCGATATCGTCGAAGGCAATCGGCTTTTGATCAAGCGGGTATCTTTTGATGGGAATAAGGCATTTTCCTCGGGTGAATTGAGAGGCTTGATTGGCACCAAAGAGGAGTGGATATTCTCATTCCTAACCAATCGTGGTGTGCTCGATCGCGACATGCTCACCAACGATATCGCGATCCTCTCCAATCACTACAATGATCATGGGTACGTCGACCACAAGGTAGATGATCCCGTGCTGGTTCGCGGCCGTGACGGGTTGGAAGTTATCTTTCGCATTAAAGAAGGGCCGCAGTATCGGGTCGGCAAAGTCGAGATTGGCGGCGAATTAATCGACGACGGTCAAAAGATGTTGAAATCGATCAAGCTCACCACCGGGCAAATTTTTCGCGGCAGCCGCTTGCGCGAAGATATCACCTCGGTGTCCGACATGTATTCCAACAAGGGCTTTGCTTTCGTTCAGGTCGACCCGGTGACCAAGATCAATCCCGGCGACAAAAATGTCGACGTGGCGCTGGTGATAACCAAGGGGCCGCCGGTTTACTTCAATCGAGTGCTCGTCACCGGCAATACCAAAACCCGAGACAAAGTCGTGCGCCGTGAATTAATCGCCCACGAACAAGAGCTTTTTTCCAGTAACAAAATCACCGAAAGTAAAAATGCCGTGCAACGAACCGGTTATTTTGAAGATGCCCAGATCACGACCAAGAAAACCGATCAAGCCGACGCTCTCGATGTGCTGGTTGACGTAAAGGAAGGACCGACCGGAACTTTTCAAGTTGGCGGCGGTTACAGCAGCGGTGATGGTTTTGTCTTCACTGCCAGTGTCTCGGAGAAAAACTTTTCGGGCCGGGGACAGGGCGTGAGCGGCAATTTTAGCATCGGCACGAAGCGCCAGGACTATGTATTGAGTGTCACCGATCCATACTTTTTGGATTCAAAGACTTCGCTAGGCTTGGATGTGTTTAACACGACTCGGGAATACTCGGATTTCGATGAGGATAAGATCGGTTTCGGTATTAATTCGAGCTACCCGCTTAAAGATTTTCGCATGCCCTTCTTCGGAGGAAGTAAACCGGAGGCAGAGCGAGGCTCGGACTTTCTGGCGAGCAACGATCAACCGACGATTTGGGATTACATGCGCGGCGGTTTGTCCTACGATTTGACAAATGAAAATATCAAAAATGTATCAGCTAATGCGCCGGCGTCGATTCAATCGGAAAAAGGTAAATCGTTGACGAGCGCTGTGACGCCGCGGCTCAGCTACGATAGCCGCGATCATTTCTTTAACCCGACCGAGGGCTTCAAGTCCGGGTTATCCTTTAAGACGGCAGGGTTGGGCGGTGACGTACGGTTTATCAAGTCCGACGTCAGCGGACGTTGGTATTACCCATTGCTCAAGGATCCTAACTGGGGCGGCGCCTACGTGTTGTCGTTGGGAGGTTCCGTAGGTTATGGAGTGGGATTAGCTGAACGCAACAACGGCAAGAAAGATCTGCCTCTGTTCGAACGCTATTTCCTTGGCGGTATTAACTCCATTCGCGGTTTCACAGATCGTACCATCGGACCACGGGAGCCCACGGATTGTTCGGGAAACGTCTGTACCGGAACCGAAGTGGTCGGTGGGGATAAGGCGATAGTGTTCAATACCGAGTTATTGTTTCCTATCTATGAACAGTATGGACTGCGCGGCGTGGCATTTTTCGATACCGGAAATTCGTTTAACACGTTTAACTTTTCAGAACTGCGCCGCTCGGTGGGTGCCGGCGTACGTTGGATGTCGCCATTCGGCCCGCTCCGAGTCGAACTCGGGTTTCCGATCAGTAAACAATCCGGCGACGATACCTCAGTGCTTGGCTTCTCGATTGGCGCACAGCCGTAAAGCTTCATCTTTCATCAATCATCAACCAGTTGGAGGTCTTAGTGAAATATTGGCTGCTTGCAATGGCGCTAGCCTTGCTCCCTTCGGTCGCGTCAGCTCAGACGCTCAAGGTTGGATTTGTCGATATCCAGAGGGTCATTGCCGATTCGGCGGCCGGCAAACGGGCTAAGGAAAGATTCCAGGCGCAGATAAAAAAGGCCGAGGCGGATATCCAAAAAGAACGGCTTGATCTCGATCGCCTCAAGGCCGATATCGAAAAAAAGGGCCCGCTGTTGAAAGACGAAGAGCGGCGCAACATGGAATCGGATCTACAGAAACGTTCAGTCAGTTTACAAAGAACCATGGGCGATTATCAGACCGACTTGCAGCAAAAGGAACGCGAGATGATGGGCGACATTCTTAAGGACCTCGAACAGATCGTTAGCGAAGTTGGCAAAGCTGAAAAGTTCACGCTCATATTTGAAAAATCGCAAATTCTTTTTAGCGACCCAGGCACGGATATCACCAGCAGGGTGATCGAAACCTATAATAGCCGGGCAAAAAAATAAGTGGTGATTCCTCGGACGCTGAGCGATCTCGCCAGTCATGTCGGTGGCAAAGTTATCGGCGACGGAAGTGTCGTCATTCATAAGGTCAGCGCGATCGATCGGGCAGGTCCCGGCGAAATCAGTTTCCTTACCAACCCGCGCTATCAACGCTTGCTGCCCCAGTGTCGCGCTAGCGCGATCATTGTCGCCCCCGGTGTAGTGAGCCAAAGCGACTCAAGCGCCGCGCTCAACTATCTTGAGACCGCGGATCCCTACATCGCCTTCGCAAAAATTCTCCAGCTGCTATCACCCGCGCCAACCTACAGTCGCACTATTTGCGTCGCGACTCATATTGATAGCAGCGCGGTTATCGCGCCGGGCGTGACGGTCTTCCCCAATGTTTATATCGGCGCGCGAGCGCATATTGGCCCGGACGCCGTGCTTTTCCCCGGCGTATATATCGGCGCTGATGTAGAGATCGGCGCCGCTTCGATGCTTCACCCCAACGTCGTCGTTCGCGACGGCTGCCGTGTGGGCGAACGGGTGATTCTACACGCCGGTGTTGTGATCGGCAGCGATGGTTTCGGCTATGCCGGAGCGGGTGCCGGTAAAGTAAAAATTCCCCAGGTGGGCATCGTTGTCGTCGAAGACGATGTCGAGATCGGCGCGAACACCACGGTGGACCGCGCCACCCTCGGCCAAACCGTGATCGGCCGCGGCGCCAAGATCGATAACTTGGTGCAGATCGCCCACAATGTGACGATCGGCGAGCACTCGGTGGTCGCAGCTCAGGCGGGCATCGCCGGCAGCACGCGGCTTGGCAGAAACGTCACGCTGGCGGGCCAGGTGGGCGTGGTGAATCATATTGAGATCGGCGACGGGGCGACGATCGGACCGCAGTCCGGCGTTGGCCAATCGGTGCCCGCAGGCGCGCTCTTATCGAGCGGCCTCACCGCGGCCCCGCATCGTGAGTGGCTCAAAGTGATGGTGCTGCTGCCCCAGCTGCCCAAGTTGTGGAGTACAGTGCACAATTTAGAAAAACAGCTGGCGCGGCTGATTACATCGAGCAAGAAGGACCGAAGTGGAGACTGACGGCGATGATGGACGCACGGGAAATCTTAAAGTTTTTGCCGCACCGTTATCCGTTCTTGTTGGTCGACCGAATCTTGGAGATCGACGGCGATAAAAAAATTGTCGGCATCAAGAATGTTTCGTTCAACGAAAATTTCTTTGAGGGCCATTTCCCCAATAAGCCGGTGATGCCAGGGGTGCTGATTTGCGAAGCGATGGCTCAGGTCGGCGCGATCTTCGCCCATAATGCGCGCGGTGGTATGGAGGAAAACAAAGTCTTCGTGTTGACCGGCCTCGATAAAGTCAAATTCAAAAAACCGGTGGAGCCGGGCGACCAGTTGCGCATCGAAATTACCTGCGTCAAACGGCGCGGCCCGTTCTGGAAGTTGCACGGCATGGCCTTGGTTGATGGTAAGCTCGCAGCTCAGGCAGAGATCTCAGCCATGGAAATCGAGATGTCTTAATCTTTGACGGGCCATGAAACACATCCATCCTACCGCGATCATCGATACCCAGGCCGCCCTTGAGACCGGAGTTGAGGTTGGCGCGTATTCAATCATCGGCGCTGGCGTCAGAATCGGCAAAGGCAGCAAGATTCATAGCCACGTTGTCATCCAAGGACGGACGATTTTAGGCGAGGCGAATATCGTTTACCCATTCGCCACGGTGGGTTCTGCACCGCAAGATTTAAAATACAAAGGCGAGCCGAGCGAACTGATCATCGGCAATCGCAATACCATACGAGAATATGTCTCACTCAATCCTGGCACCAGCGGCGGCGGCATGGTGACCCGGGTCGGCGATCAGAATTTACTCATGATGTATTGCCACATCGCGCACGACTGCATCGTCGGCAACCGCAACGTCATCGCCAACGGCGCGACGTTGGGCGGCCATGTGATCGTTGAAGATTTCGTCATCGTTGGCGGTCTGGTCGGGGTTCATCAGTTCGTCCGTATCGGCACCGGCGCGATCTTGGGCGCCGGCTCGATGGTCTCCAAGGACGTGCCACCTTACTGCAATGCTACCGGCGACCGCGCCAGACTGCACGGGCTCAATGTTGAAGGGCTCAAACGGCGCGGCTTCGATAAAACGATCATTGACTCGATTCGTAAAGCCTATCGGATTTGCTTTCAATCCAAGCTCAAGACCGATGACGCACTTAAAAAGGTTCGCCAAGAATTGCCGGCCATTGCCGAGGTCGAGAAATTCGTTTCGTTCATTGCGGCGTCCCAGCGTGGAGTTTGCCGCTAACTTTGGCATCCTCTAGCCGTCAGCTTGTTTTTAGCTCTGAACCGTCGTGAAAAAATTAGGGTTGATCGCGGGCAATGGCAAGTTTCCGCTGATTTTTGCCGCCGAGGCGAAGCGCGCCGGTTATTCGGTGATCGCGGTGGCGCATCGATCAGAAACTCCTGATGAGATTGAAAACATCGCCGATCGGGTCGATTGGATTTATGTCGGGCAGCTCGGAAAAATGATTCGGTTGTTTCAACGCAACGCGGTCAGCGAGGCGGTGATGGCGGGGGGCATTCGCAAGATAAAACTATTTGGCAATTTTCGTCCGGATCTTCGTGGCGTGCGCTTTTTAGCCAAGCTCAAAAGCCGCGAGGACGACGCCTTGTTACGCGGGATCGCCGATGAGTTAGCTTTGGACGGCATTAAAATTCTCGATTCGACACTGTGCGTGCCGCAAATCATCTGCGCGGGCGGGGTGTTGACCAAGCGTGTGCCGTCGACCCGCGAGTGGGACGATATTCGGCTCGGCTTTAGGAGCGCCAAAGAGATCGGCCGTCTGGGTATCGGCCAGACCGTTGTCGTCAAGAATCAAATGGTCATTGCCGTCGAAGCCGTGGAGGGAACCGACGCCGCCATCGAGCGCGCCGGAGCGCTCGCCAAGTCGGGATGCGTCGTCGTCAAGGTCAGTAAGCCCGAGCAGGATCTTCGTTTCGACGTGCCCGCCGTCGGTGTGGAGACAATCGTACGGCTGCACGACTGCGGCGCGACCGTGTTGGCGCTGGAAGCCGGCAAGACTATATTATTGGAGAAAGAAGCTTTACTCCGCCAAGCCGACGATTACGGCATCGCCGTCGTCGGCGTGAGCGCAGATTCATAATCAGCCATGAGCGATAGCGCAATCAACGTCGGCGTTGTCGGCGTCGGCTACCTCGGCAAGTTCCACGCCGAGAAATATGCCGCATCGGCAAAAGCAAACCTGGTTGCGGTGGTCGACACGGACGAAGCTCGGGCAAAAGAAATTGGCGCCGCGGTTGGCGTCGGCGCGGCGACCGACTATCGTGGGCTATTTGGCCGGGTCAAATGCGTCAGCATTGCCGTGCCGACGCGCTTTCACTATCAGGTGGCGCGCGACTTTATCGACGCCGGCATCGATATTTTGGTGGAGAAACCGTTGACCGCGGAAATTGACGAGGCGCGCGAATTGGTCGCGGCGGCGCAGCAGAAAAACGTCATCCTGCAAGTCGGTCATCTCGAACGCTTCAACCCGGCGATCCGCCGTCTCGAAGGAGTCGTCAAAAGTCCAAAGTTCGTTGAGTGCCATCGCTTGGCGCCGTTTATCGAGCGTGGCACCGATGTGGACGTCGTTCTCGATCTGATGATTCATGATATCGACGTGATCGCGAGTTTGGTACGCTCGCCGGTAGTGCGCGTCGAAGCCGTCGGTGTGCCGGTGCTTACGGATAAGCCGGATATTGCCAACGCGCGTATCACCTTTGCCAACGGCTGCATCGCCAACGTGACCTCAAGTCGGGTATCGCTCAAGCGGGAGCGCAAGGTGCGTTTTTTTCAGTCCGATGCTTATATTTCGATCGACTACGATCAACGCCGGGCACAGATTTATCACAAACCGGCGCCCGGCGCCGGATGGCTCGACATTCGCGCCGAGAATATCGAAATCACGGACGGTGATGCTTTGGCCGATGAGATCGATTCCTTTCTCGATTGCGTGGCGGCTCGGACGATGCCCTTGGTCGGCGGCGCCGAAGCGTTGCTCGCGCTGGAGATCGCCTCATTGATCAGTAAACAGCTTTGAGTCTCGCCGTGATTTCCCCACCGTGGCAGATTCGCCCAAACAGATTATGCTCGTGGTCGGCGAAGCGTCGGGTGACGCTCATGGCGCGCAATTCGTCGACGCGTTGCATCAACGGGATGCGACCTTGAAAGTGTTTGGCGTGGCCGGTGCGGAACTTCAGCGCCGCGATTTTGAACCGTTGTTCAATGTCGCCCAATTGACCGGCATGGGTTTCACCGAACTGGCCGGCAAATTGAAAACGTTGTGGCGCGCCTACCATCTGCTCAAGCAGGCATTGATCAGCCGGCGGCCGAATTTGTTGGTGTTGATCGACTTTCCCGATTTTAATTTGCGTTTGGCGCGGGTCGCTAAAACATTGGGCATTCCGGTTCTTTACTACATCAGCCCGCAGATATGGGCCTGGCGTAAAGGACGGGTAAAAATAATCGCCCGCTTAGTCGATCATATGGCGGTGGTGTTTCCCTTTGAAGAGGCTTTTTACCGGCGCCATCGAGTAAATACCACCTTTGTCAGCCACCCTTTGCTCGACAGCGTGAAAGTGACTGAAAGCCGTGAAAGCGTCTTGACGAGGCTCGGATTGGACCCAAAAAAATTGACCATTGCGCTCTTACCGGGTAGCCGGATTGGCGAGGTGAGCCGCCATCTCGGTGTGATGCGCGACGCAGCGTTACAGTTGCAGCGGCAAATGAATATTCAATTTTTTTGCCTGCGCGCGAGCACCATCGAGATGAGCGATCTGGAGGCGCGTTTGGGACCGGCCAACGGCGCCATCCTAGTGGTGGACGATAATCATTACAACGCAATCAATGCGGCCGATCTGGTCTGGACGGCGTCGGGCACGGCGACGTTGGAAATCGGCCTACTCGGTAAACCGATGATTATCGTTTATCGCGTGGCCTGGCTCACCTGGGCGTTGGCGATGCTTCTGGTGCGGGTCGAACACTTCGGCATGGTGAATCTGGTTGCCCAGGAAAGAGTGGTGCCGGAACTGTTCCAAAACGATGTGACGGTCGATCGACTGGTGCGCGAAAGCCGGCGTTTGCTCGATGATGATAAACTGCGCCGCGGCGTCGCTGAAAAACTAACCAAGCTGCGCGAGCGGCTCGGCGTCCCCGGCGCAGCGGGACGGGTTGCTGATCTAGCCATGACCATGATGCGATGAATTAGATCGTGAGTGAATCCAGGTGAAGACTTATCTCCGGCTATTAAAATATTTGAAACCCTATATTTGGCCCTATTTTGCCTTGGGCCTGCTCTGCATGATCGGCTTTGGCGCCACCGACGGGGTGCTGCCTTTTCTTATCCAGCGCATCATGGATGACGTTTTCGCGGCTAAGAATCAAAGCACGCTTTTTTATATTCCGTTTATCGTGGTCGGCATCTTCGCGTTTCGCGGCTTTATGAATTTTGGCTCGAGTTATCTCAATGATTACGTCGGTCTGAGAATTATCAACGACGTTAGAAACAGCCTCAACCGCCACTTGCTATCGCTTTCCGTGTCGTTTTTTCATCGCAATCCCACCGGCACGCTGATTACCAGGGTTCATAGCGATGTCTCGCTGATGCGTTACTCGATCACCGACGCTCTGGCATCGGTGATGAAAGACGTGACATCGCTCGCGGTGCTCATCGTTGTCGCCTTCATGAAGGACTGGGTGTTGGCTTGTATCGCTTTTTTCGTCTTTCCGGCGTCAGTGCTGCCGGTGATGCGGCTCAGTCGGAAAATCAAAAAATTCACCCGGCGCGGCCAGGTCAGTACCGGCATGCTCACCTCGCTGTTGCAGGAAAGTATCCAGGGAAATCGCATTGTCAAGGCGTTCGGCATGGAACGCTATGAAGACGACCGTTTCATGACGGAGAATTGGCAGCTGTTTAAGCAATCGCTACGCGCCACCCGGACCAAAGCGATCGTCGCGCCGGCGATGGAGCTACTGGCGTCATTCGGCATCGGCGGCGTGGTTTGGTATGGCGGGTGGAGCGTCATCAATGGGGGGCGCACGCAAGGCGAATTCATGGCCTTCATGGCCGCCATGTTTCTCATGTACGCGCCGTTCAAAGGGTTGACTCGAACCTACTCGTCGATCCATCAAGGATTGGCCGGCGCCGAGCGGGTCTTCGAGATTCTCGATGACTCACCGGAGATTCAAGACCGGCGCAATGCCCGTATCGCGCCGCGTTTTTCGAAAAGCATCGAATTTCGCGACGTGAGCTTTGCCTACGCTGAGACGCCGGTCTTAAAAGGCATCCATCTGACCGTGGAAGCCGGCCAGATGATCGCGATCGTCGGCATGAGCGGCGTGGGCAAGAGCACGCTGGCCGATTTGATCCCGCGTTTTTACGACGTCAACGAAGGCGCGATTTTGCTCGACGGCGTCGATATTCGCGACATCACCGTGGGTTCTCTGCGCGCGCAGATCGGCATTGTCACGCAGCACACCTTTTTGTTTAACGATACGGTGCGCAACAACATTGCTTACGGCGATCCCAGCCGCGATATGAACTCGATCATCTCCGCTGCCCAAGCGGCTCACGCCCATGAGTTTATTCAAGCGCTGCCCAATGGCTACGATTCCGTGATCGGCGAGATGGGCATGCAACTCTCCGGCGGCCAGCGCCAACGTTTGGCCATCGCTAGGGCTTTGCTCAAGAACGCGCCGATCCTGATACTTGACGAAGCAACGTCGGCGTTGGACGTGGAGTCGGAACGGCTGGTGCAGCAGGCATTGGAAAACCTGATCAACCAAAGAACGACAATTGTCATCGCCCACCGGCTGTCGACGATCCGCAAAGCGGATCGAATTCTGGTCATGGTCGACGGCACGATCGTGGAAGAAGGCAATCACGACGATCTCTTGGCGCGCAAGAGCGAATATAGCCGGCTGTACTCGATGCAGTTGTTGGAAGATCGTGAGACCGTCCCGGCGGAAATTGTCCACTAGCTTGAATTCCTTCGTGTGGTACGGATTGTACAACGTTTTTGTCAGCGCAGTCTTTGTTCTCTGCCTGCCGGTCTTACCATTGCTCGCCTGTCTGGGCTCGCGTTACCGGGATGGACTCTGGCAGCGATTGGGTTTTTATCCCCACGAAATTGGAACTTTATCGCCCAGCGACCGACCGGTGTGGATTCATGCCGCCTCGGTGGGGGAAGTGCGTTCGGCTGAACCGCTGATCAGCGCATTCAAGGCGCGTGCACCGGAAAAAAAAATTATCCTGTCGACGTTTACCGCCACGGGAAATCGCATCGCCAAGCAAATCCCCGGGGTCGATTCGGTGATTTTTTTACCTTGTGATTTTTTCTGGATCGTGCGCCGTGCACTCCGGCGGGTCAATCCGGCGCTGCTGGTGATCATTGAAACGGAAATCTGGCCCAATTTGCTGCGCCAAAGTTATCGCCGCGGTACGCCGGTGTTGTTGCTCAGCGGCCGGTTATCGGCCAAGTCACAAAAACGCTATGCCCGTTACCGAGGTTTTTTTCGCCGCGTGCTCGGTTGCTTTAGCGCGATTGGCATGCAGACCGCCGAGGACGCCAAGCGCATCGTCGCCCTCGGCGCCGATTCGCGAAAGGTTTCGGTGGTGGGCAGTTTGAAGTTTGCGACGCCGAGCCGAAACGGTAACCGTGACGCTGTCGCCGGCGCGGCGCCGGGCGAAAAACTGTGGCTCGTTGCCGGTAGCTCTCACGACGGCGAAGAAACGATTTTGCTCGATGCCTTGCGCTTGGCGCGGCGGCAGTTTCCCAGCTTGTCAATGATCGTCGCACCGCGCCACCCGGAACGTTTCGCCGAGGTTGCGCGGCTCCTGCGCAGCAGCGGTTTTACCCTGCAAGTGAAAAGCACTACCGACCGAGCGGACTGGTTCAGCAAGGATATCTTATTGCTTGATACCGTCGGCGAGCTGGTGGATTTTTACGCTCTGGCGGATATCGCTTTTGTCGGCGGCAGTCTGGTGCCGGTGGGCGGCCACAATGTTCTGGAGCCGGCGCGCTTTGGTAAGGCGATACTTTTCGGCCCGCACATGAACAACTTCGCCGCAGTCGCCGCTGCGTTGAAACAATGCGGCGCGGCGGTCGAGGTGAGTGGCGCCGAGGAATTGGCAACAACAATGACGGGTCTATTGGCCGACACTGCGGAACGCCTGTCGATGGGGCGGGCCGCGGCCGAGCTCGCCGGTGCCAGTCAGCATGCGCTCACGCTCAACTGGCAATTGGCGGAGCGCTATCTTTAACTACCGGATGAGTTGCGCCCCGGGCAATTACTTCAACTGCCGAGTCCAGGATTAACGGCGATGGAATTATCGATTCGCGAGGTCTGGGACAGCAGCGATGTTGGCGGCAAATTATTGCGGATAGGGTTGCTGCCGGCGGCGGCGATCTATCGTGTCGCTATCCAATTGCGTAATTTCCTATTCGCCCGCGGTTGGCTAAGAGCGGTCCGGTTGTCCCGGCCGGTGATCAGCGTCGGCAATCTTACGGTGGGTGGCACGGGAAAAACCCCGACCTGTTTGTGGCTGTCGCAAGAGCTGACTCGGCGCGGTTTCAAAGTCGGGATTTTGAGCCGCGGGTATAAGCGCAAAGCCGACGCGCCGGTTATCCTTCGGCCAAACGGCGCCGTGACATCAAGTTTTGACACGACCAGCGAGGTACAGAACGCCGGCGACGAACCGTTGATGATGGCGCGGTTGTACGGCCAAACCGTCGGCGTTAGCCGGGACCGCGTCGAGGCGGCGGCGTCATTGCTGCGCGAGCAGGATGTCGACGTTTTTATTCTGGACGACGGCTTTCAGCATCGCCGAGTTAAACGGGACGTCGATCTGCTCCTCCTCGGCCAAGATAGCGCCGGCTGGCTGCTCCCGGCTGGGCCGTTTCGCGAACCGAAGCGCAATCTGCGGCGCGCCGATTTTTGGTTGACGACCGGTGGCAACGGCGCCTGGCGCGCGGCTATTCCGGCCGATCATGCCGAGTCGTCTTTTACGGCGTCACTCGCGCCGGTCTCCTTGGTCGGTGTTAGCAACCAAGGCCTTCGAGAATTTCCTTTGACTTTGCTTTGTCGCAGCAAGATTTTAACCGTCACGGGGATCGCCGATCCACGCGGTCTTTATCGGCAAATCCATGAGTGGGAAGGCGAAATCGTCGACACCTTGGAATTTCCCGATCATCACTTCTACACGGCGCGGGATTGGCAACAGATTAGCCGTATGGCGCGGCTTGTCGATCTGGTCGTAACAACCGAAAAGGATGTTCTCAAGCTCTGTCGTTTTCCGTTCGCAAAAGATAAACTTCTGGCGTTGCGCGTCGCCATGGCTGTCGAGAATAGCGACGTGTTAGTCGGCGCCATCGTCGAAAAGCTCGAACACGCGCGTGGAGCGGCGAGGTGACAGCGGCGCCGGGCGCGGCGGTATTTCTTGACCGCGATGGGGTCTTGATTCGCGATGTTCACTATCTGTGTCGAGTCGAGCAGATGGGGCCGGAAAATTAACCGAGGCGGGATTGCGTGAGATTCATCGGCTACTCAGCGAAACGCTTCGCGCCGACGGCGCCGAGTTGGACGCGATCTACTACTGTCCGCATCATCCGACGGCTGCTATCGGCGCTTACAAAGTCGCCTGCGCCTGCCGCAAACCCAATGCCGCGATCATAGAAAACGCGCGCGCGGGACCTGACCCTTGAATCCGAAGAATTCTTACCTCGTCGGTGATCAAGCTGGGGACATGGAACTTGCCGCGCGGGTGGGCGCGCAGGGTGTGTTGATTAGCCAAACGACGACCGTCGGTAGCGCAGACATCGCCGGTGCAGAGCCGACGCTCGATAATCTATTACAGGCGGCCCCGATGGATCGTCAGCCAAACTGGGCCGGCCGCTTAGAAGCAAGGGAATCATGAAGTCGCTGATCACCGGGGTTGCGGGATTTATCGGGTCGCATTTGGCCGAGAAGCTTCTCGCGGCCGGACACCAAGTCGTCGGCGTCGACAGCTATCTCGACAATTACCCGCGCCGTTTCAAAGAACAGAATCTGGCGGGATTTATCGATCATGCCGATTTTACTTTCATCGAAAGCAATCTGCTCGAACTCGACTTGCGGGCCCAATTGAGCGGCCTTTCCTACGTCTTCCATCTCGCCGGTCAACCCGGTGTGCGCTCGAGCTGGGGCAAAGAGTTTAGCCGGTACACGGAAAATAACATCGCGGCGACCCAGCTGCTGCTCGAGGCGGCGAAGGGCGCCACGCTCAGCAAATTCGTCTACGCGTCGACCTCATCGGTGTACGGCGATACGAACGATCTGCCGATGCGCGAGGAAGGCGGCACCCGACCGGTGTCACCCTACGGCGCAACCAAGCTCGCCGCGGAACATCTCTGTCATCTCTACTGTAGGGCTTTCGGCGTGCCGACGGTGGCGCTACGATTCTTTACTGTCTATGGACCGCGCCAACGGCCTGATATGTTCTTTCATATTCTCATGGGCGCACTGCTGCGCGGCGACGAAGTGCCACTTTACGACGACGGCGAGCAAACCCGCGATTTTACCTACTGCGCCGATATCGTCGACGGTATCGTCGCTGCCGCGCTTTATCCTGGCCAGGGCGAGATTTTCAATCTCGGCGGTGGCTCGGAGGTTTCGCTACTGGATGCGATCAGATTAGTTGAGAAAGTTTCCGGACGTCAGGCCAAGCTCAAACGATTGGATCGCCAGCTCGGCGACGTGCGCCACACCAGCGCGCGGCTTGAGCAGGCGAGGAACAAGTTGGGCTATGACCCACAAGTTGGTTTGGAGCAGGGTTTGGCGGCGGAGTGGCAATGGATCTGTTCGCTCAAAGCTTGAATTGTGGGCGCCGAGCCGCGAGCGAATCGAGGTGAAAATTGGCCGGGCTAAACTTCGAGGTGAAACATGACGGATTACAGTGAAGAAGACGTTGGTAATATCATTTCTCTCGAGCATGTGAACGTGCAGATTTCCGACCAAGCGTTGGCGACGCTGTTTTATGTCGTCGGCATGGGCGGCACCCGCGATCCTTATCTAAACGTCGGCTTAAACAACATGTGGGTCAACGTCGGCGAGCAACAGTTTCATTTGCCGACGCGGCCGCCCCAGGTGATCGACGGCTACATCGGCCTGGTCGTGCCCGATTTGAACGCGCTGGAGAAACGGCTTGCGGCGGTGGCGGAAGGATTGCAGGGTACGAAGTTTTCCTGCGAGCGCAATGGCGATCACTTGCTGGTTACCTGTCCGTGGGGCAACCGCTATCGTTGTCATGCCAGTCACGCAACTTTCGGTGACATGACACTCGGCATGCCTTACGTCGAATTTTTTGTTCCAACGGGTGCCCTGGCCGGCATTCTCAGATTCTATCAGACTGTTTTAGGCGCGCCGGTGGTGGCTGAAAAGGATCCCCAAGGCAGTTTTGGCCGGGTAAAAATTGGCCGACACCAATCGTTGGTTTTTCGCGAGACGGAGAAAACTCTGACGCCGTATGACGGCCACCATATCGCCATTTACGTGGCCAACTTTTCCAATCCGTATGGTTTTCTGCAGAGCCGCAGCTTGATTTCCGAGGACGTGCGCAATCATCAGTTTCGCTTCAAAGACATCGTCGATCCGGAGAATGGTCACAAGCAATTTACGTTGGAACATGAAGTGCGGAGCCTACGTCATCCGATGTATCATCGTCCGTTCGTCAACCGCGATGCGGCCCAAAGCCAGCGCGTTTACCACCGCGGCTGGGATGCGCTCATACCTTTCCAGCATTGATATTGGAGTTTGTGCGGCGAGTTTCTCAAGGAGGATTTCAATGGCAATTAGCAAAGATCTCTTGGATATCTTGGCTTGTCCGAAGTGTAAGGGAGATATTCATCTAAACCCAAGCAATGACGGACTGATTTGCGACGCCTGCCGGCTGCTTTATCCGATCAAGGACGATATTCCGGTCATGCTGATCGACGAGGCGACCCAGCTGTAATGCCGATGGCCGCGCCAAGCTGGCAAAACCTGTTGATTCTGCAGACTAGTTTTCTCGGCGACACGGTATTGACCTTGCCGCTCATCGCCGAGGTGCGCCGGCGCTTTCCAGTTGACCGATTGACCGTGATTTGCCAGCCCATGAGCCGGGAGCTTTTGCAAGATCACCCGGCCATCGATGAAATCATCATCGATGATAAAAAAAACGCCGATCGCGGCTGGCGCGGACTGCGCGCCAAAGCGGCGGCGCTTTCAACTAGGAAATTTACTCTGGCGCTGACGCCGCATAAATCATTACGCAGCGCTTTGATGCTCTATCTCGCCGGTATTCCGACACGCGTCGGGTTTCGTCAGAGCCGCGGCTGGTTTCTGTTTAACCAACGCGCCTTGCGCGACGCCACGCGTCATGATGTCGAGCGTAATCTTTCGATTCTTGAAGCGTTCGATGTCCGGCCCGAACAGTGTGAGCGTGAGATCGTCTTGCCGGTGCGTGCCGATGTCCAAGTTCAAGTGGACGAGCTGTTTGACGCATTGGGTATATTGGCTGACAAGCCGCTCGTTGGCATCAATCCCGGCTCGGTGTGGCCGACCAAACGCTGGTCCGCCGATGGTTTCGCCCGGCTCATTTCCATGCTCCGGCAAAATTTGCAATGCCAAGTCGTGCTTTTCGGCGGCGCTGACGATGCGGCGGTCGTCAAGTCAATCGTCGAGCGCTGTCGGGGCGCGGCAACGAGCTTAGTCGGGCATATTAGCTTGCGCCAGTTGCCGGCGGCGATCGGCCGGTGCAAGGTATTTGTCACTAACGATAGTGGTCCAATGCATATCGCGGTAGCGCGTCGAGTGCCGACTGTGGCGATCTTTTGCGCCACGACGCCGGCTCTGGGATTTTATCCGTATAGCGAGCACGCTATGGTGGTGGAGAAACAGTTGGCTTGCCGGCCTTGTACGGCGCATGGCGGCCGGCGCTGTCCGTTGGCCAGCGAAGCTTGCATTCGTTTGATCGAACCTGAAACGGTATTCCGAGCGGTCGAAACAATTTTTCAGCGTACGCTGCATAACAGTGACGCGCCTGTGACCCGGTTTCTACCGGCTTTCGTTTCCGTGTAGCCATGTGCTTAACGCATTGGCGCGAGCGGATATTCACTGAGCAATGATTTCCGAGGATTTGCGCTGGGGCGTGTTCCCGGCGAACTTCAAAAAGGTTTCGGACGGCAACGGTAATCGCATGGTGGTGCGCCAAGATTGCGCCGGCGAGATCGATTTCAACAAATGGTGCGGCGATAGCGAGCCCAACCCGGCGCCCCGTTATCGCGGCCGCGCGGCCCTGCGGGCTATTCCGTTATCCGACGGCGAGACCGCTTTGATCCGGCCGTATCAGCACGGAGGTCTGCTGCGCGGTTTCACCGGACCGTGGTTTTTTACCTGGCCGCCCCGGCCGTTTCGCGAGCTGAGTATCACCGAAGAGTTGCGCCGGCGGGGAGTGCGTACGGTGGAGATTTATGCGGCCTGCGTCAGCCGCGGTGTGGGGCCGTTTTACCGCGGCTGGCTAGTGACCCGGGAGCTTAGGGGGTCAGCGGACCTTTGGTCGGCGCTACAAAGCGATTTTATCCAACGTGCCGGTCTCCAAGCGACTTTACAGGCGGTAGCGATGAGCGTCCGCGCCATGCACCGGGAAGGTATTTACCATAGCGATCTCAATTTGAAAAATATCCTCGTGCGGATGGAAGTCGATGGCGTTGCCGCCTATATCATCGATTTCGACAAAGCCAAGTTGGTATTAGGCAAACTGCCCACCGAATTGGCTAAGAAAAATCTCGACCGGCTTTTGCGCTCGATTCGGAAGCTCGATCCCGAGCGCAAATACTTTTCGGCCTCGGCCTGGGAACAGTTTCGCAACTTCTACTATGAAACCGCCCACGGCTAAGTTCGAGCCGAAGAGAATTCTCATTGTGCTGCACGGTTCCATCGGCGACGTTACCCGTGCCTTGCCTCTGGCGAGTCTCTTACGCAAGGGATTTCCTGAAGCATTTCTGGCCTGGTCGGTAGAGCCGGCGTCCTATCCATTGTTGCAAGGCAACCCGGCCATCGATCGGATTCTACTTTTTGATCGAAGCGCGTGGCGCCAATCCTTCCGACGGTTTCTCGCCGAGGTTCGTGCCCAAGGGTTCGATCTAGTCCTCGATTTGCAGCGCCATCTAAAGAGCGGCATCGTCAGTTGGTCGAGTGGGGCGGCGCGACGCATCGGCTTTCACCGCGCCGACAGTAAAGAAGGCAATTGGCTGTTCAATAATCTTTCCATCGACCGATTTGGTGATCGGATTCCCAAACTCCAGCATTATCTCAAATTTGCCGAATATCTGGGCCTGCCAACTGCGCCGCTAGAGTGGTCGTTTTCGCTTAGCGCTGACGAAGTGCGCGCAGTGGAACTTATTCTCGGTCGGATCAGGCCCGCATTCGCCGTGCTTTTCGTCGGCGCCCGGTGGAATAGTAAGTTGTGGTTTGCGGAGCAAATCGCCGCCTGCGCGGATACTCTGAGCGCTGAGTTTTCACTGGACGTTGTCTTGCTCGGTAGCAAGGACGATCAGGAATTGGCCCAGTCGGCATCCATCCTAACCAAGAATAGAGTTGCCAATCTAACCGGCAAAACTTCGCTCCGCGAAGCGATCGGAATTATTCAGCGTGCAAAGCTCGCTGTGGGTCCCGATACCGGCTTGATGCATATCGCCGCTGCGGTGGGCACGCCGGTGATCTCCTTATGGGGCGCTACCGATCCCGATCGCACTGGCCCCTACGGCTTCGCTGATCTGGTGATTCACGGCCAGGCGCCGTGCGTGCCTTGTTATAAGCGTCAGTGCGCGATCGGCCGGATATGCATGAAGTCGATCGATAATAATCAAATTACCTCAATGATCGCAGCGGCGCTTAAATATGAGTCGCGCGCAAACTAGCAGTGGTCACCTTAGCTGACTATCGCAGCTACGTCGCCGATGGCTGGCGCTTGCGCGCGCTTCCCGACCACTGGACTCGTGCTCTGCAAGAACAAGTCTTGCTCGTCGTCCGTGCCCAAACTGTCGCACGACATCCGCAAACAATTTCGCTTTTGAGCGAAATAGACGGCGTTACGCGACAGTTCTTCATAAAAATCTTTCACCGGCGCCATGTGTCAGCGCTAGTAAAGGATAGGCTACGGCGCAGCCCGGCACAATGTTTTTGGCGCCAAGGAATTGCCCTTAGCGAAGCAGGGTTTGACGTTCCCTTGACGATTGCCGTCGGCAGCGCCGGCAGGTTGCGCATTGCCAAACGTGAATTTGTCGTAAGCGAAAACATTGCCGGCGTGCCGATGCCTGTCTTCTTGGATTGCAACAAAGGCGTCGAAGTGGTGAATCCGCTCCGCAAATGGCAAAGCGTGAGAAGGCTGGCGCAGCTAGTTCGGCGTTTTCACCAACTCGGATTTGTCCACGGCGACTTGCTGGCGTCGAATATTTTCGTATCTGCAGAAAATAGCGACGAGGTAAAATTTTACTTTATGGATAACGATCGGACGCGGCGCTATCCGTCGTGGTTTGGGCAATCCCTGCGGAAGCGCAACCTAGTTCAGCTTAATCGCCTGCCGCTGCCCGGTATTTCACTCCAAGACCGGATGCGTTTTCTGCACGCATATCTCGATGAAGAAATTTTGTCGGCGCGCGGTTGGCAATTGGCCCGCTGGCTAGAGGTCAAAACTAGAATTCGACGCCAGGAAGTCGACGGCGCCGATCCGAATATGAACTTTCGTAAGCTCATGCAGTGGTTTCCCCAAGCAGCCCGCTGAAATAAATGGCGAAATCCCTCGGAAGAATTAATTCTTACATTCATGTCGAACAACTCAATGTTTGACTCTGTGCGGTCTCGTGGTCATGCGAAGCGGCGCGCGGCAAAACAAATCTTGGATCTCAGCTGCGGCGCTGGTGGTTCGGCGGCGATGCTCGCTAAACCGGGTTATCATATCGTCGCCACGGACTACGGTGTGCCGGCAGCTATGGCCGGCGACCGGCGCGTGGCGGGCGTCGATCTCAATACTGGTCTGCTGTTTCGCTCGGCGAGCTTCGACGGCGTCGATCTTGTCGAGGTGATCGAGCAAAGCGAAAATCAGCGGGAGCCAACCGCGAAGTCGCCTGCGTGCTCAAACCGAACGGCGTCTTATTGATCAGCACGCCGAATATTCTCAACATGATGTCGCGGATGCGTTTTTTATTTACCGGATTTCTTCGCGGCCGGGTGCGTCCGGCGCATTAGACGAGCAAGCGGGGCCAGGCGCCGGATATTTATTTGCTGCATTGTTACGAGCTTTATTATTTGCTGTTTCACTATGGCTTTGAAGTTGTCGAACTGAAGAGAACCAGAGTCAAGTTCGCGACGTGGGTTTTTATGGTTTTGTTTTCGCCGTTCATGTGGCCCTTGAGTCTGGTCGCCGTGATTCATGCCGAGAAGGACCCTGTGCAGCGGGGCTACAATTGGCAGATTCTTTCCTATCTGTTCGATCCAGCCTTATTGCTCTCGGATAATATCGTCATTAAAGCCCGCAGATGTGAAAATCGCCCTGGCGCATAAACGCCTTGATCTCAAGGGCGGAACGGAACGGGATCTCTACCAAACGGCTGAGGGGCTTCGCGATCTGGGACATGAAGTCCATTTATTTTGCAGCGAATACGGCGTGGCGGCGCCGGTCGGGGTCACGGCGCACCGCGTTGGCGTGTTGCCGTTTGGACGAACTCTTCGCATGTGGAGTTTTGCGCTTCACGCCCCTGCGGTCATCAGCCGGTCCGGTTGCGACATCGTGCTGAGTTTTGGCCGAACCCTCGAAAACGATGTGCTCCGAAGCGGCGGCGGCACGCACCGAGGTTTTCTAAAACGGCTCGGGCAGATTGGTGGATCGCGCCGCCGTTTGTGGCAAGCGACGAGCGTTTATCATCGCAGTCTCCTAGCGCTAGAACGGCGCCAGTTCGCTTCGGCGCGATTGAAAAAGATCATCGCGGTGTCGGCCGAAGTGAAGCGCGACATCATGGCGAATTATCGGCTAGACGGCGCCGCCATCGAAGTGCTCCATAATGGCGTGGACACTTTGCGTTTCAACGCCGATAAACGTGCCGAATCGCGAAGGTCGGTGCGCGCGCGCTGGAACATTCCACTTGATGCGCGGGTTGTCTTGTTTGTCGGCAGCGGTTTTCGCCGCAAGGGGCTGGACCGGCTTATACCATTGTGGAGCCTACCGCAGTTCTCCGAAATCCGTCTGCTCGTCGTTGGCAATGATGCGAGAATAGGGCGCTATCGGTCCTGGGCCGCCTCGATCGCGCCCGGGAATATTATCTTTGCCGGGCGGCAGGACGATATCGAGAATTATTACGGCGCGGCCGATATCGTTGCCTTGCCTGCACTCCAAGAGGCTTTCGGCAACGTGGTCCTAGAAGCGCTCGCCTCCGGGTTACCCGTCCTGGTCAGCGCACAGGTTGGCGCCGCCGATGTTCTCCAGGGTCGATTGGCGTGCGGTATTATCGACCGGCCCGACGATGCCGATGAGTTGGCGCGCACACTTCTAAATTTGGTAAATCAATCCGCTGATGACGCGCTCAAGCAGGAAGCGCGCGAGATTGCCGTACACTATTCATGGGACGAACACTTTCGCCGACTTGATTCGCTCTTGCGCGAGACATGTCGCATACCGGGCACAATCAATGTTTCCTGATTTCATCCTGCATAATGTCGGCAGTGCTGCGATCTGGATCGATCGGCGCTTCGCCGACAAACACTTCGTCCAACGTTTAGCCGACGCCGATACGTTGTTTGCCGAGCCGTGTTCTTCGGTCGTCAAAGACCAGAAAAAAATCAAGGTCGGCCGAATAAAACTCCAAGTCGCCGGCGCGGCTCATTCTCTCTATATCAAGCGATACAATGCGTTCTCGTTGCGCTACAAATTAGTTTCGCCGCTGATGCGTTCCGGGGCGTTTCGCGCGCTCGAAGGCGCGGCGATTTTGCGCGCCGCGGATATTCCCATTGCGACACCGATTGCGGCGGTGGAAAATCGCCGACGCGGCGCGTTGATCAAAAGTTTTTTTCTTTCAGAGGAAATCGTCGGCGGTAAAACCATCGACGCGTATTGGCGCGACGAACTGACGAATGTGGTAGGTCGGGAGGGACGCGTGTCGCGCCGGCGTTTCCTGGATGGATTGGCGGGTTTATTCGCGGCGGTGCATGCCCAGGATATTTACCATAACGATCTTAAGGACTCAAATATTCTTGCCGTCGCCGATCATTCGAATAGGCCGCTGCGGCTTTTTCTACTCGATTTGGAAGGTGTGAGGCGTTACAAAAGTTTAAGTCCTGCCCGGCGAATCAAGAATCTGGTGCAGTTGAATCGTACCTTCGGCCGCTCTTTGCGCCGGGTCGAAAAATTGGTTTTCGTCAAAAACTATTTGGGCGCAAAGTTTTCCGAGCGGCAAGGCAAACGCGAATTGATCGCAAGTGTTCTTTTTGAGTCCAAGCGTTTGGATGGTGTTAAGTCACGTCAGTCGGCGCCTATCGTTTTGGCATGAAGGCCGGCCATGGGTGAGCCGGCTCTTGAAGCATTCAGAAGTGTAATTTAGGCGAGAGGGCGTGGAAAATTCTAAGGATCATATGGACCATTCAGCAGTTCAGGAAGTTCAAAAGATAGCGGATTCGGTCGAAGGTTGGTTGGGAGCCCTATTTGTACCAACTAGCAAAAGTAGGCTCACGACTTGGCGCGATCGTGGAGATCGGCAGTTGGCAAGGGCGATCGACAATCTGGCTTGGTAAGGGATCCGAGACGGTGAACGGATACGAGATTTACGCGATAGATCCTCATGTGGGTGGGTCGCGTCGGCAGCATAATGTGAGTACGGAGAAAGTGTTTCGAGAAAATATTCAACGTGCCGGGCTGGCAAAGAAAGTTGTCACCCTCGTGGCATAATCAAGCGATGCTCTCAAAGGCTGGTCACGGCCCATTGGGATGCTGTGGATCGAGGGAGATCATCGCTATGAAGCGGTGTCAGGGGATTTTTGGGTTGGAGCCGATTCGTCGCAAAAGATGGCATTATCGCGTTTCACGATACCTATTCGTGGGCGGGGTGAGAAGGTTCGTTGATGGAGAAATTCTGCTCAATACGCAATATCGCGTACTGGGCCAAGTGGACAGCATTTTAGCGATTCAAAAAACTAGTTGGGACAATTGGTCAGATCGGCTCAGAGCCGACCGGACGATCTGGTTGCGACAAGTCTACAATCGCGCCAGAGAAAAACGCGCTCATTGGCGCGCCCTGCCAAGGAAAATAATGCGTGGGCTGGCTGGTATCGGATGATCAGAGTTTTGTGAATTCTTTTCCGCTCCACTCACGGTTATACGATTAGACGGCGCCTTCCAATAGTCGACGAAGCGAACCCTTGATGCGGCGAATTAGCATAATTATACCCACTCGAAACCGTGCGCGAAGCTTGAAGCAGTTGCTCGATAGCCTGGCGGTCGTTGTCACTCCGCCGCTGACATCGGTTGAAATTGTTGTTGTCAACAATGGCTCTACGGATGAAACCGTCAATCTGCTGCGCGAAGAAGCTCTGATCGCGCGGCCGCAAGAACTGGTAGTGCTGGAGGAGCAACGCCCCGGCAAATCCAACGCTGTTAATTGTGCTCTTTGCGTCGCGCGCGGTGATCTGCTGATGCTGCTTGACGACGATGTGTCGGTTGATCCTCAATGGCTCGTCAAACATATCGAGGCTTATAAACAGACAGAATTCGCCGCCATCCAAGGACGGATTCTCGCTGGAAAGGACTTTGAGGGTCGTCCGGCCGACCCGTCTCGGTTGCGGGAGTACAACATCCCATTGAGTGGCTATGGCGAGCAAGTGACTACCATTCAGGGCTTGACCGGCACCAACATGTCGTTCAAGCGTGGGGTTTTTGAAAGAGTAGGGTTGTTCGACTTAAGACTTGGCCCGGGCGCTTCTGGCTTTAGTGAAGATACGGAGTTTTCCATGCGAATCCGCAAGGCCGGTTTTAAGATCGGCTACACACCGCACGCGATTGTCTACCATGAACTGAATCCTGCGCGTTACGGTCCCGCATATAACCGCGATGTTGAATTTCGAAAAGGCGTTAGCAGGAGCATCTACAGGCATGATTCAATTCTTTTCAGGATTGTTCCAAACCTCGCCGCCGACTGCGTTCGTTACGGTATTTACCGACTGCTAGGGTGGAATCAGAAGGTCTATAGGACCGAGGGACGACTGATGAAGCGTTGGGGTTACTTGACCGGTAGATTTCGCCGTTGGCCAAGAGCCAATCACCGTAGCTTCTAACGAGCCGATATCATGTCCAACCAGCCTGCGGTATCGGTGATCATCCCGACTTTCAACCGGGCGAATTTTGTGCGTCAGGCCATCGAGAGCGTTTTACAACAAGGGTTTCAAGATTATGAATTGATCGTAGTCGACGACGGATCAACGGATGACACCCGCGCCGTGGTCGAGTCGCTGGGACCGCGCGTGCGTTATCTCTATCAATCGAACCGAGGCGCGGCGGCGGCCCGCAATTTCGGCGTGCGCCACGCCGGCTCACCCTGGATAGCCTTTCAAGATTCCGACGACTTATGCGCGCCAGACCATTTGGAATCTCTATACGATTGTATGCGCGACCATCCAGATTGCGGTATGGTATTTGCCAATGGGGCTTACCTGGACGGTCCTAATCATAATCGCAATACGATTATTCCGGCCAAAAAGTCGCGCCGTTTGCAAGCGGCGGGCGTTACCTTACGAGATTTATTTGCCAAAAGCATCGTGCGGCTCCAAGCCTCGATTATCTTGAAAAGCGCCTACGATGCGGTCGGCGGCATGGATGACTCGCTGCGCATTTGCCATGATCTGGATTTGTTTTTCCGTTTATCCATGCGTGTTCCGATAAAATATCTCGACCGCACGGTCTTTTTTTATCGCAAACACGACGGCAATATTTCTCGCAACCAGGAGTTGCGGGTGATGGAAAACATCAAAGTCATCGAGAAGTTTCTCAATGATTTTCCCGAGGCGCGCGATCTCATTGGCAAATTCAACGTGGCTCGACGGCTCGCCTACCGATACTATCGATTGGCGAAAGGACGTAGGAAGCGAAACCAGTTGCCGGGTGCCTTGGAAGCGATCGACGCGGCTGTTGCACGGGCACCGTATTCGCTCAAGTATCGTGTTTACCGTTATCTTTGGGGAGCATTGCATAATTAGCATGAGTGTCCCCCTTTTTACCGTAATCATCGCTACCTATGAACGCTGCGAGTCCTTGCATCGACTGCTCGAAAGCCTAACTGAGGAATTTGACGCCAGTGGGGTGGAGCATGAAGTGATCGTCGCCAACAACGCTCGCGACGAGCAGGTCGCGACGCGGATTAGGCAAATTGTCGACGATCTCAGCCGCCGCCATGGGGATAAGTTTCGGCACGTAAGGGAGCCCTCTGCGGGTAAATGCCGATCCCAAAACAAGGCAATTGGAGAGGCACGCGGAAGTGTATTGGCTTTCTTCGACGACGATGTCGTAGTCGCGCCGGGTTGGTTGTCGGCGGCGGACAAATTTTTCCGCGAGAAACCGCACGACGCCATGCAGGGTCCGATTCTCGTTCCGCCTGATATGCTGAGCGATAAAAATTTTTTAATCGCGCAGCATAAGTTCAGAACTATTAACTTTGTGCAGTACTCGCGCAAGTTGATCGAATTAGATACGCTCACCGGCGCGAACATGGCCATTCGCAAGCAAGTCTTCTCCCGCATCGGCTATTTCAACGAAGAACTGGGTCCGGGACGGTCAGGAATTTCCGAGGATGTAGAGTTCGCCAAACGGCTGCGCCAGAGTGGTGGCATGATCGGCTACGTGCCGGAAGCGGCGGTGTATCACGAAGTCGACTGGGCGCGTCTCACTGAAGAGTTCTTTCGGGAGCGCCATGAGCAGCAAGGGCGCAGTCGTCTTATCTACAAGAAGCAAACTCTCGGTTCAATTCTACCCAATCTCCTGCGCTCGATGTGGACTTTCGGTTGGTACTCGATGAAAGGTGATGTGCGTAAACAGTATCGTGCGAAGGGACGTTACTTCCACTACCGCGCCATGCTGGCCGTGATAACCAGAAAAATCGCTGGCTGATAATCTATTAGCCGCGGCTTCAAGCAGCCAGCAGCCGACGGGATTAACCAACGAGCCGGCTAACGTTCTCGCGTGTAGCAGTGCGTAATGAAGCGAAGCGCCCGGCGTTAGTAAGGCCGCGCTATGAGCCATAGTTCAAATCCGCCAAATCGGCCCCCGTCGGTCTCTGCGATCGTCGTCTGCTATAACGAAGAACAGCGCATCGAAGCCTGTCTCGAAAGTCTGCGCTGGTGCGATGAGATTGTCGTGGTCGATTCATTTAGCACGGATCGTACACCGGAGATATGCCGCCGCTATACCGAGCGCTTTATGCAGCGCCAATGGGCGGGCTATCGCGATCAAAAGGCGTTCGCCCATTCGCAAGCAACTAAAGATTGGGTTTTGCTGGTGGATTCCGACGAGCGGGTCACACCGGCACTGCGGCAAGAGATCCTTGATGCGCTGGTTCACGATAGCGCCGCGTACGCCGGCTATTCGCTGCCGCGGCTGGTGCGTTACTTACACCGTTGGTGGTGGCGCGGTGGCTGGTATCCGGACTACGACGTGCGTTTGTTTCGCCGCGAGCGCGCCACCTGGGGCGGCAATGATCCCCATGAGAAAATTCTCGTCAACGGCAACGTTCGCCGGTTGAAGCATTATTTGGAACACTATACCTACCGAAACATCGACGATCACATAGAACGCATTAACCGGTTTACCTCCATCTCATCGAGGGAACTAAAAAAGGTAGGCGGCCATTGGCGCCTGAGCGATGCGTTGTTACGACCGCCGGTGCGATTTTTTCGATCCTACATCATCAAGCGCGGTTTCTTGGAAGGTTTTGCCGGATTTTATGTCGCTGTCACTGCCGCCGTTTATGTTTTTCTCAAGTATGCTAAATTGTGGGAGTTAGAAGCGGAGGAGAAAAAGAAAATTGACCATCAGCGGCGCTAACCGCCGGCTCAAGATTTTGCATATCGATCCTGAGCGAAAGTGGGGTGGTGGGGAGGCGCAGGTATTAGGGCTCATCAATTGCCTCGCCGCCAAGGGACATGAAAACGAACTATTGGCCCATCCCAATGGGCGGTTATTCAGTCAGTGTCAGAAGCTAGAAATTGTCTGCCGCCCGATCGTTATTCGCAACGATCTTGATTGGCGTTGTATTCCCGCGCTGCGCCGGCTCATCCGAACCGGTGAATACGATATTGTCCATCTTCATACCAAGCGGGCGCACACGCTGGCGCTGTGGCTGCCGCGTTTTCATTCTCGGCCTAGATATCTAGTGACCCGCCGGATGGATTATCCAGAATCGAATAATTGGTACACCCACTGTTTGTACAATCGGCGGGTCGACGGTGTCGTGGCGATTTCTCAGAAGATCGCCGAATTGTTACGGGCAGCGGGAGTCACCCGGGAGAAAATTTGGGTGATTGCGAGCGGCATCGAGCCACAACGATTCATGGCGGCGCGGCCGACGACGGTAAAATCGGCTGGCGAACTCGTCATCGGCTCGGTTGGCGTGCTCGAAGAGCGCAAGGGGCATGGTTATTTGCTTGAGGCAGCAGGGAAACTGAAACGGCAAGGCTCGAGTGTAACGATTCGGATCGCCGGCGACGGTCTGCTCCGACAATCTTTGCAGCGAGATGCGATTCGGCTTGGATTGCAAGACGACATCCAGTTCTGCGGTTTTGTTTCCGATACGGCCGCATTTCTAGCCGATGTCGACGTTTTCGTGATGCCCTCGTTATTCGAAGGCTTGGGCGTTGCCGCGCTCGAGGCGATGGCGGCGGGCCGGCCGGTGATTGCCACGCGTGTCGGTGGGTTGGCCGAGTCGATCGTCGACGGCGTCACCGGCATTCTCGTTGCACCGCGCGATGCAGAGGCTTTGGCCGTCGCCATCGCGAAACTCGTGGCCCAGCCCGAGCTGGCCGCCGAGATGGGTCAGCACGGGCGTGCGCGGGTGCTCGAGCACTTCACGTTGGCAAAAACGGCGCTTAAGAATGAAGCCTTTTACTACGAGCTTCTTGAGGGCGTTAATTAGATTTTACTGTTGCATCATGGACACCCTCTTAAAACTTGTCGAGAAATTTTCCCGGACCCATCTTTTAGTCGTCGGTGATCTCATGCTCGATCGCTTCATTCGCGGCGAAGTCGAGCGCATTTCACCCGAAGCGCCAGTGCCCGTGGTGCGCGTACTGTCGGAAAGCACCAGCTTGGGCGGTGCCGCCAACGTGGTTCATAATGTTCGTTCTCTCGGCGGGCGAGTAACCGCATGCGGTATCGTTGGCCAGGACGATGGCGGCAAGCGTGTGGTTGCGGCGTTGCGCCAAGTCGGCGCCTCCATCGCTGGCGTGTGCGTCGACCGCGCGGTGGCGACGATTCAAAAAACCCGCATCATCGCCAGCCCGCGCCACCAACAAATTGTCCGTCTCGATCGTGAAAGCCGCCAGCCGGCCAGCGCGGCGACGCGCAAGAAGTTGCGCGAGTTTGTTCGCGCCGGACTCGGCCGCTACGATGGCATCGTCATTTCCGATTACGGCAAAGGGGTCATTCACAAAGAGCTGCTCGATATCGTCGGCGAACGGGCGGCGCAAAGCAAAATTATTTGCGTCATCGATCCAAAAAAAGAAAACTACCGGCACTATCGTTTTCCCACATTGATCACGCCGAACAAGAACGAGGCGAGCGAGGCTGCGATGATCACCATCGACGATGCTGCATCATTGGGTGCCGCCGGTACCAAGCTCGTGCGTCAGTGGCGCGCCCGGGCGGTGTTGATCACCCGCGGTCCCGATGGCATGAGTCTGTTTCGGCCGCGTCGCGCGGTCAAACATTTCCCCACCGAGCCGCGCGATGTCTTCGAAGTCACCGGCGCCGGAGATACCGTCGTGGCCGTGTGCGCCTTGGCGTTGGCAAGCGGCGGTAGTTACGAAGAGGCGGCGCTGTTGGCCAATATCGCGGCGGGATTTGTCGGCGATGAGGTTGGCACGGTGGCCGTGCCTGGAGAAAAACTCAAGAGGAGTATTGCAGATAGAATATGAAGAGCATGACGGGCTACGGCGAAGCATCGCAGAACATCAAGGGCGCGAAAGTGACCGTGCAAATTCGCAGCGTCAATCACCGCCATCTCGATTTGCAGGTGCGCGCGCCGCGGGAATATTTGTCCTTCGAAGAGGACGTGCGCAAACGGGTACGCGAGAAGATCTCGCGCGGCCGGATCGATCTTTATGTCAATCGCTACGCGGCCAAGGGGCAGAGTCGAAAATTGGAGATGGATGAGGCACTGGTCGGGCAGTATATCGCCGGGGTCAGCCAGCTCAAAAAGAAATACAAATTGGCCGGAGAAATCGGCGTGGCGCTGCTCTCGACCATACCGGATGTCTTTCATGTGCGCGAAGTCGAGATTGATAGTGCCAACGAGCGGCACGCGGTTTTAAAAGCTTTGAGCGCGGCGCTCAAGAAACTCGAACAATCGCGCGAACGCGAGGGAGCGCATCTGCGCGCCGACATGGAATCGCAGATCGGCCATTTGCGTGAAGTTGCCTCCGGTCTTGAGGCGCGCGCAGCCGAGAATGGCATTCGCTTGCAAAGAGGCGCACCGGCCAATGGCGAAAGCGGCGAGGCTGGCGACAAGGAGGCCGGGGAGATTTCCAACGTGACCTTCAAGGGTGATATCAACGAAGAGTTGGTGCGGCTGAAAACTCACGTGGTGGCTTTGGCCAGGGTCGTGCGCGAGCGCGAGCCGGTGGGCAAAAGGATCGATTTCATGCTCCAGGAAGTCAACCGTGAACTCAACACGATCACTTCCAAAGTACCGTACATGCCCGTGACTCAACTCGTGCTTCAGGGTAAAGAGCGGGTCGAAAAAATTCGCGAGCAAACCCAAAACATCGAATGAAACGGCCATACCGTCCGCTCGCCAAGCGCCAAGGCATTATCTTTATTCTTTCCGCGCCGTCCGGAGCCGGCAAGACCACGCTCTACAATGGCTTGCGCGAAATTTACCCGGAAATTCGCCTTTCGGTGTCGTGGACGACACGGGCGCGCCGCCGCGGTGAGATCAGCGGACGGGACTATCGATTCATCAGCGAACGCCGGTTTGCCGCCCTCAAGCGGCGTGGCGAATTCGCCGAATGGGCCCGGGTGCACGATTATTATTACGGCACGCCGAAAAGGCCGCTCGTTCGGGCGGTCAAAGCGGGACAGGATATTTTTCTCGATATCGACGTCCAAGGCGCACGCAAGATCAAACAAGCCTATCCCGAGGCCGTGGCGGTATTTATCCTGCCGCCGTCGATCGCTGAACTTAAACGGCGCTTGTCCGCCCGCGGTACTGACGGCAAGGCGACGATCGAGCGGCGGCTTGCCAATGCGCGGGGTGAAATGAGCGAGATAATCAAGTATGATTATTACGTCGTCAATCGAGAGTTGGGCGCTGCCATCAAGTCGTTAAGCGCCATCGTCGAAGCGGAACGAGCAAGAACCGTAAGAGTGCGCCGGTGGCTGATCGAGCCGCTGCGCCATTGACGGGATTGTCGGAGCCATGAGCAAAGACATCAAGATCAGCGACCTGGTAGAAAAAGTCCAGTCTTACTATCCCGCCGCGGATGGCGAGATCATCCGCACCGCCTACGAGTTTTCCGCCAAGGTGCACCAGGGACAAAAGCGTCGATCCGGAGAACCTTATCTGACTCATCCCATGGCGGTCGCCGATCTCATCGCCGAACTGAAGCTCGACGTGCCCAGCGTGGTTGGCGCGTTGTTGCATGACACGGTCGAGGATACGCTAGCAACACTGGAAGAAATTAAAAGTTTGTTCGGCCGTGAAATCGCCGCTCTGGTCGACGGAGTGACGAAATTGAGCCGGGCCAATTTTAGCAGCCAGGAAGAAAAGCAGGCGGAGAATTTTCGCAAGATGCTGCTCGCCATGGGCAAGGACGTGCGGGTGATTCTCATCAAGCTCGCCGACCGGGTGCATAACATGCGCACCTTGGACCATATGCCGCGGCAAAATCAGATTCTCACGGCGCAAGAGACTTTGGATATCTACGCGCCGTTGTCACACCGCCTCGGCATCGCCTGGATCAAGACCGAGCTCGAAGATCTCGCGCTTAAGCATCTGCACCCGGAGATCTACTACCAGCTCAAGCGCAACGTCGCGAAGAAAAAGGGCGACCGGGAAAAATATATCGACGAGGTGATTTCGATCATCACCAAGAAGCTCGAAACCGAAGGCATCGAGGCTGAAGTCACCGGCCGGCCCAAGCATTTCTACAGCATCTATCAAAAGATGGAGAGTCAAAATCTCCTCTATGATCAAATTTATGATCTCGTGGCGTTTCGCATTTTGGTCGACACGCCGCGGGAATGTTACGAGGCGCTCGGCATCGTGCACCAGCAGTGGCGCCCGGTGCCCGGCCGTTTTAAGGATTATATCGCGCTCCCTAAGCCGAACATGTATCAGTCGCTGCACACCAGCGTGATCGGCCCCTACGGCGAGCGCATCGAAATCCAGATTCGCAGCCATGAGATGCATCGCGTCGCCGAGGAAGGAATCGCGGCTCACTGGCGCTACAAGGAGGGCGAAGATTTTCACGTTAGCGATTTGCGCCGCTTCTCCTGGCTGCGTCAACTGCTGGAGTGGCAGGAAAACCTGCAAGACCCGCAGGAGTTTTTGCACAGCCTCAAAGAAGATCTGTTCTCGACGTCGATGTACGTGTTCACGCCGAAAGGCGATCTTTTGAATTTTCCCAAGGGCTCGACCGTGATCGACTTTGCTTACCGGATTCACACCGAAGTGGGTCACCGGTGCTCAGGCGCTCGGGTCAACGGCCAACTCGTGTCACTGCGATATATTCTTCGCAGCGGGGACACGGTGGAAATTATCACCACGCCGCAACAGGCGCCCACCCGCGATTGGCTGAAATGGGTCAAAACGCCGCGCGCCCAATCGAAGATTCGCAATTGGCTCAAAGCCCAGCAGCGGGAGCGCAGCGTGGTTTTGGGCCGGCAAATTCTGGAAAGCGATTTGCACCGTTATCAATTGGACTACGGCAAGCTACGCGAAGACGGCAAGATCGAAAGCTTGCTGAAAGAATTGGCGGTAAAAGACGAAGAGGCATTGCTCGCCGCCATCGGTTACGGCCGTCTCACCACGCGCCACGTGTTGGCTAAATTGGTCTCGCCGGAAAAATTGGAAGCCGGACCGAAAAAGGCCGACGGTTCGCTGCAGTCGCTCTTTCGCATGGTGTCCAAACAGCGGCGCGGTTTGGGGATTCGCGTCAAAGGAGTCGACGACGTTTTGGTGCGATTTGCGCTGTGCTGCCATCCGTTGCCGGGCGAACCGATTATCGGCTTTATCACCCGCGGCCGTGGCGTCACGGTTCACACGGTCGGATGTCCGACCGTTTTGGAAAGCGATCCCCATCGAAAAACCGAAGTGAGTTGGGAAGAAAATGGCCAAGCACCGCGGCCGGTCAAAATCGAGGTCACTTGTGTCGATCAGCCGGGATTGCTGGCCGCGATCAGCGCAGCGATCACCAGCGCCGAGGCGAATATCGCCAGAGCGCAAATCCGAACATCGAGCCAGCGTGCGATCAACACCTTTGAAGTGATGATCAAAAGCTCCGAACATTTGAAAGTGGTGCTGCTCAATATCTCGAAAGTAAAAGGTGTCTACAAAGCCGTGCGCGCCCGCGGCCGGGCCGGCGGCAAAATTGAACTCGAGCAGCCGCCCAGGGAAGATCTGCACTGAGAGGGAAGCTGGCCGCAGATCTATTTTTGAAAAGCGCTGATAGAATTTTCAGGCTCTGCGCGCCGCGGCAATGCGAGTGGAATCCCTCGCATTGGAGCCGACCCTCAAGCGACTTTTTTCACCCGACCCGAATGGATGCAGTCGGTGCAGACTAAAAGGCGCTTCACTTGGCCGTCAAAATTGCCGCGCACCCGTTGTAAGTTTGGCTTCCACGACCGTTTGGATTTGTTGTTGGCGTGGCTGACGTTGTAGCCGACCGAACGCCCCTTGCCACATATCCTACATATTCTCGCCATGTTGTTTCACGATCCTTTCAATGATTTCGCTAGTTGAGAATCCCCGTAAGTAGGGAATCCGCACGACCCGCCCACCGCTCTTTTCGACCAGATCCGCGCCGACGACTTTGTCGGCGTTCCAGTCCGCGCCTTTGGCTAATACATCAGGTTTGATCGCGTCGATCAGCGCAGTCGGATCGGGCTCGTCGAATAGAACGACGCAGTCTACCATCTCCATCGACGCGATCAACTCGATGCGGTCCGTTTCGGGCATAATCGGACGTTTAGGTCCCTTAATTTCTTTAACCGATCGGTCGCTGTTGAGTGCGACGATCAACAGATCGCCGGCAGCTTTCGCCGCCCGCAATAGGTGCACATGACCGCGATGCACCAGGTCGAAGCAGCCATTGGTGAAAACTACGATTTGACCGTTGCGGCGCGCTTGAGCGGCAATCGCTGTGATCTCAACAACGCTCTTGAGCTTCCCCGACATGTCTTTGGGTAGCATGATAAATCGTTGTTTTCAATTAATTATCTCGCGTCTTGGGGAATGCTCCCAAGCTTGATTACGAGGTGAAAGTTCGCTAAGGTCGAAGGCACCAAAATTCTACCCGCACGAATCGTTGTCAAATCGCTTAGGAGGAAATGATGGAATATCAGGATCTACGTGACTGGATCCAAATTGCTGATGAAATGGGGGAGCTCAAGACTCTCAAGGGTTGCGATTGGAACCTAGAAATCGGTGCGATCACCGAAATCGTCGCCCACAAGGAAGATGGTCCCGCGGTGCTATTCGAAGATATTAAGGAATACCCGAAAGGTTTTCGGGTGTTGTCGAATTCATTGTCTTCTCGCAAGCGCCTGGCGTTGACCCTCGGTCTTCCATCAGGCGATACCAAGATGGATTTCGTCAAGATTTGGAAAGAGAACTACAAAAAAATCAAACCGATCCCGCCCAAGTTCGTCAAGAAGAGTCCACTGCTCGACAATGTTTACAAAGACGGGGACATCGATATGTTCATGTTCCCGACGCCCAAGTGGCACGACAAGGACGGCGGCCGCTACATCGGCACAGGTAGCGTCGACATCACCCGCGATCCCGACGAAGGTTGGGTAAACTACGGCACCTACCGGGTGATGATTCACGACAAGGACAAACTTGGCTTCTACATTTCTCCGGGCAAGCATGGACGTATTCAACGGGAAAAATACCAGGCCAGCGGCGAGCCGTTTAAAATCGCCATGTCGTTCGGCCATGATCCACTGACTTTCCTGGCCGGGAGCATTGAAGTGCCCTACGGCGTTCCCGAATATGAATTTATCGGCGGTTTGCGCGGCGAACCTTTCGAAATGATCGAGGGCGAATATTCCGGCTTGCCGATTCCAGCCAACTCCGAGATCGTCATCGAAGGCGACGTCCATTTCGATCATCCGAAAGTCGAAGGCCCGTTCGGCGAATGGACCGGTTACTACGCTAGCGCCGAACGCGCCGAGCCTTGGGTTCACGTCAAACGGCTCTATCACCGTAACGACCCAATCATACTCGGTTCACCTCCGGGCCGTCCTCCCGCGGAACTCGGCTGGTATCGTTCCTATCTGCGCTCGGCTTTGATTTGGGACGAAATGGAAAAGGCCGGTGTGCCGGATGTCAAAGGCGTCTGGCTGACGGTTTCCGGCGGCAGCCGACTGATGATGTGCGTTGCCATTAAGCAACGCTATCCCGGCCATGCCAAACAGGCGGCAGTGGTCGCCTCGCAGTGCCATGCCGGTGCGTATCTCGGCCGTTTCGTGATCGTTGTCGACGATGATATCGATCCATCGAACACCGACGACATGATCTGGGCGATGTCGAGCCGCTGCGAGCCGGAGGCCGACATCGATATCCTCCGCCGTTGTTGGAGCGGTCCCCTCGACCCCGTGATCCATCCGACAAAAAAAGGCTTCAACTCGCGGGCGATCATCGACGCGACCCGGCCCTACGAGTGGATCAAGGATTTTCCACCGGTCGCCGAATCGGCCAAAGAAGTGCTCGACGCCACCGCAAAGAAGTGGGGCGCGGAACTTTTCGGAACTAACGGCAAGAAGTAATAACTGAAACCTGTTCTGTCTAACAAAGGGCAAGCCGGCGAAAGCCGGTTTGCCCTTTTTATTTTCGCTATCAATCCCGCTTCGCGGATCAAGACACGGGGGAGATTATGTTACGAGCGCGGGACATATTATCGGGGCGTGAGTCTTGGTGCGTCCCTGGTTATCAAATTGTGCTGGGCGCGGACAAACTTTACGAAATGTGTTGCCGACGGCGACAATACTTAAATCTTCATAGAAACTAAATGACTTTGCCCATGGAGTGATTGAGTGCTGGGGTTGAGAATAGGAGGTTTGTGAACCTCCTGCGCGAGCCGATAATCTAACCCTCGGGCGCGACGGCAACGCAGTGTTCGGCGGGCAGCTCGATGGATACGTCCTGCCCCTCGCGGAGTTCGACCGATGGGTGCTGGCGCGCATAAAGCGTTTGTTCGCCTACCTGAATCTGGCAGTCGACATAGTCGCCAGAGAAGACGCTCAAAGCAACCGTGCCTCGAACCATGTTGGTTCCCTTTTTCAGTTCTTCGTGCACCACCACATAGACGGGCTGGATGGTCAACAGCACTTGCTCGCCGGCGCGCACGTCGGTGCTTTTGGCACACTGAAAAGTTCCGATCGCTGTCTCGATTGCCCAAATCGAGTCCGGGTTTCTTGCGAGTGTTCCGGCAATCATGTTGGTGGAGCCCATGAATGCGGCGACGAAACTACCGTTCGGTTGTTGGTAGACTGCGCGCGGATAATCGAGTTGGGCGATGCGCCCGGCATTAACGACGGCCACTCTGTTGGACATTGAGAGGGCTTCTATCTGGTCATGCGTCACATACAAGGTCGTTACCCGAATGCGCTTATGTAGCTCGCGCAGTTCGAGGCGCATCTCGCCGCGCAGCTTCGCATCGAGGTTTGAGAGCGGTTCATCCAAAAGCAATACTTTCGGTTCGCACACCAGCGCACGAGCCAGCGCGAGCCGTTGCTGCTGTCCGCTGGACAACTCGCCGCCGTTACGCTTTTCCAGCCCGCTGAGGCGTACTAGCTCGAGCACTCGGTGGACGCGTGGCTCTACCTCGGAACGGGGGAAACGAGACGGGACCTGGCGCAAGGGAAATGCAACGTTGTCGAATACGGACATGTGGGGCCAGATCGCGTAGGACTGAAAAACCATCCCGATAGAACGTTTTTCCGGGGGCACATTAATCGCCTCATCGGTCGAAAACACCGTCGTCCCGTTCAGGAGAATCGTGCCGGACTCCGGACGCTCCAAGCCGGCAATGCACCGCAGTATCGTGGTCTTGCCGCAGCCGCTAGGTCCGAGAAGCGTATAGAATTCGCCGTCGGAAACGTCGAAGGACACGTCGCGCACCGCCTCAACTTCTTCGTGTTGCGTGTGGTAGGTCTTTTCTAGGTGTTTGACGCGGATCATTCTATGATGTGAGCGGCTCTAAAATTAGCAGCAGCGCCGAGGCGGCGTTGCGCACACGAAACGGTCAATCTGTAACCATGTGGCAGAAAAATCATATTCTAAGTAATGCTGCAAGGGTAGCAACGTCGGGGCGATTGAGCAAATTTCTCATTGTCTGCGCTACCGCCCGGGAGCGCACCACTAGACCGTACATGCAGCTCCTGAAGGTCGATGCCAGTAGTTTTTATTGGCAGTTTAGAATTTGTTAGTCTGCGTGTTCGTTACAGAGAGTTTAATGCTGCAAGCCATTCCACCTAATTACTCCGCTTGCATGAATGGGCAAGCCGACAAAAGATGAATCGTGCCAACCGATGAGCGGATCGCGACTTGGTAAAATCGACGTTAACTCGTTACGTTCTCGATCCGTTTCAAGGTCTGATCTAGATCTTCGGCCAACGGCGCCGACCAGCTGTGACGCTTGGCGCCGTAATTCAATATTAAACTAGCAGCGTGGAGAAACTGACGCTTGAGGCCATAGCGTTTGCGGAAGCGTTTGTTGAATGCGAAATCGCCGTGCTGGTCGTCCATGACCACGGGATAGCCGAGCTGGGCGAAGTGAAGGCGAATCTGATGCAGCCGGCCGGTTTCAATCGCGACTCGGACGAGAGTGGTTTCATCGTGTCGTTTGACGACACGATAGCGAGTTAGGGCGCGCACCGGCGTGCCGTCCCGGCCCGGCAGGGAATGGTCGATGGTGCGCTCGTTGTCAGGTAGCCGGCCGGCGACCAGGCAAAGATAGTCTTTTTCGACCGCGCCATCGGCAAACTGTTTTTCCAATTCAGCCAACGCGCGCTCGCTTTTAGCGAGCAGCAACAAGCCCGAAGTATTTTTGTCTAAACGATGCACTAATTTTGGTCGAACTGCGCTGCCGCGATATTTTTTTTCGATGATGGCTTCGAAAGAGTCGCGCTTGAGTACGGTTTTGCCTTCGTGCACGGCGATTCCCGCCGGTTTGTTGAGCACGAGCAGCGCCTCGTCCTCGTAGATGATTTCCAATGCGGGCAGTAAACTATTTGGCCGCGGCGCGACGCTAGGCGTTTCAAACGGAATATAAAGTTGAAGGCGATCGCCCTCTGTTATCGTCTCGTCAGCTTTCGGCCGCCGGCCGTTGAGCCGGACGCCGTTCTTACGAAACAGTTTACGGACATAGCCGATGGGGAATTGTTTCTTTAAAAAATTCTCCAGCTTCTTGGCCGATTCGCCCACCGGCACGACAATTTCTTGCATAGCTCTCCAGAGATAACGGTTAGGCTTTGCCGGAGTCAAGCGCCGGCGCCTGCAATATTTGCTATTCTCTAGGGATTAAGCTAGGTTACGTGCACGGTGCCGAGGAGATCATCCTTGTTGGTTTGCGCCGGGTGAGGTCGTCATTGAGTCGAAACGAGTCGGTCGATGTTCTAAGAAAAAAAATCGATCACATTGATGAAAAAATCGTTAACCTGCTAAACCAACGGGCTCTCCAGGCGCAGCGGATCGGCCGCTATAAGGGTTTAAGCAATCAAGAGGTTTACGTTCCCAACCGCGAGCACGAGATTCTCAATCGACTCTCCCAACTCAATCGCGGTCCGCTTTCCGCCGCCACTATCCGTTCGATCTACGGCGAAGTGATTTCAGGGTGTCGCTCCCTCGAAGCGCCGTTGCGCGTGGTGTTTTTCGGCGCCGCGGCGACCTATAGCCATCTTGCCGCCAAAGAAAAGTTTGGGTCGTCGTCGGAGCTTCGGCCGACGGCAAGTATCCCGGAAGTTTTTCAGGAAGTCGCCCAAGATCGCGCGTCGTTCGGCGTGGTGCCCATCGAAAACTCCACCGAGGGCGTGGTGGCGCATACGCTCGATTGTTTGGTCGAGTCGGAATTGAAAATTTGCGGCGAGGTTTTTCTCGACATTCATCACACCTTGTTGTCCCAGAGCGGCCGCGCCGAAGACGTCGGGCGCATCGTGTCTCATCCGCAGGCGTTGGCGCAATGTCGCGCCTGGCTCAACCGCCACTTTCCCAAGATTCCGGTCGAAGAAGTCGCCAGCACGGCTCACGCAGCGATCGCCGCCAGCAAAGACGCTAATGTTGCGGCGATCTCAAGCGCGTTGGCCAAAGAGGTTTACCAATTGGCAAGCATCGCCAGCAACATCGAAGATCTGAGCAATAACATCACGCGCTTTGTGGCGATCGGCAAGATACACTCCAAGCCGAGCGGCGGCGATAAAACTTCGCTGGTATTTTCGGCCAAGGACAAGCCGGGCGTGTTGCACAAGATGCTTCAGCCCTTCGCCAAGAGCCGGATCAATCTTTCCAAGATCGAGTCGCGGCCGATCAAGAACAAGCCTTGGGAGTATTTGTTCTTTCTCGACCTGCTCGGCCACTCCGACCAGCCGGCGGTGAAAAGGGCGATCGCCGGGTTGGAGCAAAACTGCGTGTTTCTGAAAATATTGGGATCCTATCCGAGTGGCCGATGAAAAGCGTCGAACACGTACCTGAATATATTCGCTCGTTGATTCCTTATGAACCGGGAAAACCGATCGAAGAGGTCGAGCGCGAGTATAGCATCGCTAACTCGGTGAAGCTCGCGTCCAATGAGAATCCTTTGGGGCCGTCGCCCAAGGCGCTGGCGGCGATACGCGCCAAACTCGATGAGCTTCATCTCTATCCCGACGGCGATTGTTTTTATTTGAAGACTGGCTTGGCCCAGAAGCTCGGAGTTTCACCGGAGCAACTGATTTTTGGCAACGGCTCCAACGAGATCATCGAGTTGGCGGCGCGCACGTTCATGCGCGCCGGCGACGAAGCGGTGATGGCCGAGCAGGCGTTCGTCGTTTATCAGTTGATCGTTCAGGCGGTGGGCGGCAAGACTAAGCAAGTGCCGCTCAGAGAATACACCCATGATCTAAGTGCCATCGCCGCGGCGATTTCGCCGCACACGCGAATCGTCTTCTTGGCGAACCCGAACAATCCCACGGGGACGATTTTTCGCCGCGATGAGTGGGAAAACTTTCTCGCCAAAGTTTCGCCCGAGGTTTTGCTGATCGTCGACGAGGCCTACTTCGAGTACGTCGACGACGATGGCTATCCCGATTCGCTTAAATACCATCAACCGGATCGCGCGATGCTCACTCTCAGGACCTTTTCCAAGCTCTACGGACTGGCCGGCTTGCGCGTCGGCTACGGCGTGGCGCCCAAGGAGTTGATCGCCATGATGCAGCGCGTGCGCCAGCCTTTTAACGTCAACGCACCGGCCCAGTGGGCCGCGTTGGCGGCGCTGGACGACAGCGATCATGTCCAGCGCAGTTTAGGCGCGAACCGCCAGGGGTTAGAATACTTAGAGGGCCAATTCAAGAAACTCGGCCTGCCGTTTGTGCCGAGTCATGGCAATTTTATTCTGGTGCGCGTCGGCAAAGGCCAGGAAGTGTTCAAGCAACTGCTCAGCCAAGGCGTGATCGTCCGCCCCATGGGCGGTTACAAATTTCCCGAGCATGTCCGGGTGACAATCGGCACCATGGACGAGAATCGGCGGTTCATCGAAGCGTTACAAAAAGTTATCCAGAATTCTTGAACCCAGGGGAAAAGATTGATCGTGGCGATGATGTTCGAAAAGATGGTGCTGGCGGGCGTGGGGCTGATTTGCGGCTCGTTGGCGCTCGACATGCGCCGGCATAGACTTGTCGGAACGATTGTCGGCTACGGTCGGAGCGAGAGCAATCTCAAACTGGCCAAGAAGAAAGGCATCATCGACAGTTACTTCCTTCGCCCAGACGAGTTCCCAGGCGGCGTCGATTTTCTCATGATGGGTACGCCGGTGGAGACGATTGTGCCGCTGACCAAAGCGTTTCTGCCCAAGCTGGAGCCGGGTTGCATCGTCAGCGACGTCGGTAGCGTCAAAGGCGAGATCGTTCGCGGTATGGAGAAGCTGCTGCCGAAAAATATTGTTTTCGTCGCCGGCCATCCCATCGCCGGCAGCGAGCAGTGGGGCGCCCAAGCGGCGCGCGAAAACCTGTTCGTGCGCCATCGCACGGTGCTGACGCCGACCAAGAAGACCGATGACAAGGCTTTGAAAAAAGTCGCCGCGCTGTGGCGTAAGGTCGGCGCCGATGTCGAGATCATGCATCCAGACATTCATGACCGCGTGCTCGGTGTGATCAGCCACTTGCCCCATGTGCTGGTGTACGCGCTGGTCAACGCTTTGGAGCGTACCCATTTGAAAGGCGTGGATTTGAAATCTTTCTGCGCCGGCGGCTTCAAGGATTTTACCCGGATCGCCTCGAGCCGGCCGGAGCTGTGGCGCGATATTTGTTTGATGAACCGCAAAGCCCTAAGCCGGTCGCTTACGGATTACATAAAATATCTCGAATTGCTCAATCGCTGGATAAAAAACGAAAAGGGCGCTGCGTTGGAAAAGGAGTTCGCGCGCGCGTTCGCCGTGCGCGCTGAAATTCCCTGAAAAATGAAACGAATCGAATCGATCAACCATCCACTCCAGGGCGATATCACCGTGCCGGGCGATAAGTCGATTGCGCACCGCGCGGTTATGTTCGGCAGTATCGCCAAAGGACCGACGCGAATATTTAATTTGTCGGGCGGCGACGATAATTCGCGTACCGTGCGCGCGTTCCGTCAGATGGGCGTAGAAATTGGCCGCGATGGTGATGCGCTATGCGTCGCCGGCAAAGGTTGGGAAGGGCTGCGCGCGCCGGGCGCAGCGATTGATTGCGGCAATTCGGGCACAACCATGCGGCTCATGTCCGGCTTGTTGGCCGGGCTGCCTTTTCATAGCGAGTTGGACGGCGACGGCTCGTTACGCCAACGGCCGATGCAAAGAGTCATCGATCCGTTGACTCAAATGGGCGCGCGGATTCGCAGCAAGAGCGGCGCCGGCTTGGCGCCGCTGGAAATTGACGGCGGCGGATTAAAAGGAATTCACTACCCCATGCCGATCGCCAGCGCCCAGGTGAAATCGGCGCTGTTGTTGGCGGCGCTGCAAGCGAGCGGCACAACCACCGTGGTGGAACCGCAGCGATCGCGTAATCACACCGAAGCGATGATTCACGGTTTCGGCGGAACGATTGCTGTCGATGGCCTGAACATTACGCTTACCGGCGGGCAGACGCTGGTCGGCCAAGAAGTGCGCATCCCGGGGGATATTTCTTCCGCGGCGTTTTTTCTCGTCGCCGCGGCGCTGATTGCCGGGTCAGACGTGACGATTCGTAACGTCGGCTGCAATCCGACTCGCGATGGCGTCATCGAAGTGCTCCGGCGCATGGGAGCGGCCATAGAGTTGCTCAACGAGCGCCAAGCGGCGGGCGAGCGGGTCGCCGACATGCGCGTGCGCGGTGGCAAATTGGCAGGCGTCGATATCGGCCCGGAGTTGGCAGCGCGGACCATCGACGAGTATCCGATTCTTGCCATCGCCGGCGCCGTGGCGGATGGCGTGACCACCTTCACTGACGTGAAAGAGTTGCGTTATAAGGAGTCCGACCGCATCGCCACGATGACCGAAGGATTGCGCATCCTCGGTGTTACCGTCGACGAACGCGATGACGGCATGACGATCCACGGCGGGAAGCGTTTCACGAGCGGCCGGGTGAGGAGTTTCGCCGATCACCGAGTTGCGATGTCGTTCGCCATCGCCGGCTTGCTAAGCGACCGCGCCGTCGAGATCGACGATGCGGGTTGCGCCGATATCTCGTTCCCGACCTTCTTTGATTTGTTGGGGGAAATTTGTTTGCATTAAGGCTAGATACAGAGGATAGTCGGCGCGGAAAAGGGACGGTGTGTGATTATCGCCATTGACGGGCCGTCCGGCGCCGGCAAAAGCACCTTGGCAAAACGGTTGGCTCGGGAGTTGGGTTTTACCTATTTGGATACCGGCGCAATGTACCGGGCCTTGGCGCTCAAGCTCTTGCGCCAGGGCGTCGATTTGTCGGATGATGCGCGAGTGAATCAGTTGGTGCGCCAAACGTCGATTGAATTGCGCGAGACGGGTGACAAACTGGAGGTGTTATTGGACGGCTGCGATGTCGCCGCGGACATTCGCACGCCGGCAGTGAGCCAGATGGCGTCCAAGAGTTCGGCGCTCAACGTGGTGCGCGCCCGGCTGCTCGAGTTGCAACGCGAGATGGGCCGGCGCGGCAACGTGGTCGCCGAAGGACGCGATATCGGCACCGTGGTTTTTCCCCAAGCGCAAGTGAAAATCTTTCTCGACGCCTCGAGCGGCGAGCGCGCCCGGCGCCGCTATCAAGAGCTGCACTCGGCGGGCCGTGAGGTCAACTTGGAAGAAACGCTGCTCGAGATGGAAGAACGCGATAAGCGAGACAGCGAGCGCGATCTGGCGCCGCTGCGTCAGGCGGTGGACGCTGTGCGCGTCGATTCGTCGAGCCTCGACGCCGACGCGGTTGCGGTGATGGTTTTGGATTTAGTGGAGAAGAAGAGAAGAGAAAATTAAACAGATCGGAGTTGGTTTTCATGGCTGAAATGGACGAAAAAGAGGGCGCAACTGCAGGCGGCGCCAGCGAGTTTGAAGCGATGTTTGAGGAAAGCCTGCGCACGGTAAAACCCGGCGGTGTGGTTAAAGGTAGGGTGGTTGGCATCACGTCGACTCATGTGTTGATCGACGTCGGTTACAAGTCCGAAGGACAAATCCCCATCCAAGAGTTCACCGATCGTCAAGGGAACCTGCAAGTCAAAGTCGGCGACGATGTCGACGTTTACTTCGAAACCTCGGAAGGCGAGGGCGGCGGCATCGTGTTGTCGCGCCAGCGCGCGGAGAATCTCAAAGTTTGGGAAGATCTCGAAAAAGCTTACAACGAAGGCCGCGGCGTGGAAGGGCGGATTCTCGGCAAAGTAAAAGGCGGTTTCAATGTCGATGTCGGCGTGCCGGGATTCCTGCCAGGCTCCCATGTCGAGATTCGCCCAAGCCGAAACTTGGACCGTTTTATCGGCACCACCGACCGTTTCATGATTCTCAAATTCAACCGCGGCCGCGGCAACGTCGTGGTCTCACGCCGCGCGCTGCTCGAACAAGAGCGCGATAGCCTCAAGCAAGAGATTCTCAAAGTCCTCGAGGAAGGGGTGATTCTCGAGGGCACGGTAAAAAACATCACCGGCTACGGCGCCTTCGTCGACCTTGGCGGCATCGACGGTATTCTCCACATTAGCGATATGTCTTGGGGACGGATCAACCATCCGTCGGAAATCGTCCAAGTGGGGCAGAAGATCCAGGTCGTTGTGCTCAAGTTCGACACCGAGAAGGAGCGGATTTCCCTCGGCATGAAACAGTTGACGCCCGACCCCTGGCACACGGTGGCGGAAAAATATGCTGTCGGCTCCCGGGTGCAGGGCAAGGTGATCAGCCTGATGGATTACGGCGCGTTCGTCGAGCTTGAAAGCGGCATCGAAGGGTTGATTCACATCTCCGAAATGTCGTGGACCCGCAAGATCGCTCATCCGTCGAAAATTCTCCAAGTCGGCCAGCAGGTCGAAGTGGTGGTTCTCAATGTCGATCCCGGTCACCGGCGCATTTCCCTCGGTCTGAAACAGATCATGGCCAATCCCTGGGAAGCCGCTAAGGAGAAGTATCCGGTCGGCAGCGTGGTCCAAGGACCGGTTAGAAACATCACCGAATTCGGAATTTTTGTCGGCATCGAAGAAGGCATCGACGGACTGGTGCATATTTCCGATCTGCACTGGAGCAAGAAAATCAAACATCCGTCTGAGCTCTTTAAAAAAGGCGATGTCGTCGAAGCCAAAGTCCTCGGCATCAACGTCGAGAACGAACGTTTCTCCCTCGGCATTAAACAAATGGCCGCCGATCCATGGCAAGTGGTCGCCAATAGCCATCCGGTTGGCTCGAAGATCAAGGGTCAGGTCACCAGCGTGCCGGATTTCGGCGTGTTTGTTCGAATCGACGAGGGCGTCGAAGGACTGATCCACGTTTCGCAGCTGAGCGCGGAGCGGGTCGATAAACCGTCGAGCCTCTATAAACCTGGCGATGAGGTAGAAGCCGAAGTCGTCAGCATCGATCCCGCCGACCGCAAAATCGGCTTGAGCGTGAGAGCGCTGCGCCGCTCGGAGGAGCGCCAGGAGATGGAGAGCTATCTCAAGCGCGAGAAAGAGGGCGGCCGTTTTTCATTCGAATCTCTGCTCGGCGACGAGCTTCGTTTGGATCGCGATGACGATCCCAAGGCGGGCGCAAAGGGAGAAGGTCGGCGGCGTTGATCATGGGTCGCTATTAAAGCTTATGGCTCGAAACCATTTCATACTGCGCGGACTGGGGATCTTATTCGGTCTGATGCTTTTAGTTTTTGCGTCGGTATTTTTCTTCGCCTACAGCACGGGCGGCGACGCCAAAGTGTTGGCGCTTTTCTCCGGCGACGGCGTTGGCGTCCTCCAGATAGACGGCGCCATCGACGATCCGCGGGTGGTGCTGAACGAACTGCGCCGCTTCAAAGAGATGCCTTGGGTCAAAGCGGTCGTCGTGCGCATCGATTCGCCCGGCGGCGCGGTGGCGCCGACGCAAGAGATTTTTGAAGAGATCCAGCGCGCTAAAAAGAAAAAACCGTTCATCGCGTCGATGGGCAACATCGCCGCCTCGGGTGGCTATTACATCGCCGCGGCGTGCGACAAGATTGTCGCGAACCCTGGGACGCTGACCGGTTCCATCGGCGTGATCATGCAATTGACCAACGTCGAAGAGCTGATGAGAAAAGTCGGCGTCAAAGGCGTCAACGTCAAGAGCGGCGCCAACAAAGACATCGGCTCGCCGTTTCAACCGTTATCCGCCGAGGGTCGGGAAATCTTACAGTCACTGGTGGATAACGTTCATGGTCAATTCGTCGCCGCCGTGGCCAAAGGGCGAGGCATGGACGAAGCGCGAGTGCGCAAGCTTGCCGACGGCCGCATCTACTCCGGCGCCCAAGCCAAGGATCTCGGCTTGGTCGATCAGTTTGGCACTCTGGAAGATGCCATCGAGCTGGCCGCCAAGCGCGCCAACATCGGCGCCGAGCCGGCGGTTTACTATTCCCGCCCGGAGCAAGAGCGTTGGTGGGAACGAATGTTCATGGGAGTCTTCGGCCGGCGGCTGCCGGGCTTAGAGCGCGGTTGGTTGCGCTACGAGTGGTCGCCGTCATTGTTACAGTAGTCGTAAAAACGCCGGGTGGCCTGGCGCAAAAAAATTGCTTAGCTGGCGTGAGGAGATGACATGACTAAGAGGGACTTGATTGATGAGGTGAACAAACGTTTTCCCCATCTATCACGGCGCGACTCGGAAGTGATTATCAATGCGATCTTCGATTCCATGGTCGAGGCCTTGGCGCAAGGTGACCGCATTGAGATTCGTGGTTTCGGTAGTTTCGTCGTCAAACATCGGCGCGCGCGCCAGGGACGCAACCCTAAGAGCGGCGTGCTGGTGTCGGTGGCGGCCAAACGGGTGCCATTTTTTAAAGTCGGTAAGGAGCTTCGTCTGCGCGTTGACGGCCAACCTTACGATCCGGCGGAGGAAGGGGACGATGAGTGAAGCAGCTCTGGGCGCCTTGGCGCATGGCCTATATCGACGGCGGCCCCCAGGACGCAGGCTGCATCTTTTGCACGCTGCCGCGCCAAAGTGATCTCAGAGCCGCGTTGGTATTGGCGCAAACCGAGCACACCGTGGTCATGATGAACAAGTATCCTTATAACAACGGCCACCTCCTGCTCGCACCCAAACGCCACGAGAACAATTTGGCGCGCTTGCCCGCCGACGAATTCATCGACCTCAATGAGACGCTACGCCGCGCGCTGGAGATCGTCCGCGCAGTGTTCCAGCCCGGCGGCATCAATCTCGGCATGAACCTCGGCAAGTGCGCCGGCGCCGGGATCGAAGCCCATCTGCACTGGCACATTGTGCCGCGCTGGGAAGGCGATACCAATTTCATGCCGGTGATCGCCGAAATCCGGGTGATGCCGCAGCATCTGCTCGACAGCTTCGATCGACTACAGCCGCATTTTCAAAAACTATCGGCGCCGCAACCAACGGCTAGCGCGTAGTTGGCTAAGGCCCAATGGAAAATTCATCGCAAGTTTCAATCAAAGGCAAAGACAGCTAATATCATCTTAAAAGGGGGCTAGGACCAGTGATCGAGGCAAAAACACTAGGAGAACTTAAAAAAAGCGGCGTTGAAGTCTTAACCGTGCGCGACGAAATGCGCAAAAATCTCGTCCGTCACCTGGAAAGCGGCGAACGGATCTTGCCGGGAATTATGGGCTACGACGACACGGTCATCCCGGAAATCGAGAACGCGATACTTTCCGGCCACCATATGGTCTTCCTTGGCGAACGCGGCCAGGCCAAATCGCGCATCATTCGCGGTCTCACCAGCTTGCTCGACGAGCGCATCCCGATCGTCGAAGGTTGCGAGATCAGCGACAATCCCTATACGCCGATCTGCCGCGCCTGCCGCAAGCGCGCCGCCGAGCTCGGCGACCGGCTGCCACTGCAATGGGTCGGCCGCGACCATCGCTACGGCGAAAAACTGGCAACGCCGGACGTTTCCATCGCCGACCTGGTCGGCGAGATCGATCCGATCAAAGTTGCCGAAGGGCGCTACCTGGCCGATGAAGAAACCATCCATTACGGCCTGGTGCCGCGCACCAACCGCGGCATCTTCGCCATTAACGAGCTGCCCGACTTAACCGAAAAGGTGCAAGTCGGCCTGTTCAATTTGATGGAAGAAAAAGACGTGCAGATCAAAGGCTATAAGATTCGTCTGCCCCTCGATGTCGTCATCGTCGCCAGCGCCAACCCGGAAGATTATACCAGCCGCGGACGGATCATCACGCCGCTCAAAGACCGTTTCGACGTGCAGATTCGCACCCACTATCCGAAAAATATCGACGACGAGATCAGCATCATGGAGCAAGAGGCCGCGTCCACCGACACCCGCAGTAGCCCGGTCGAAGTGCCGCGCTTCATGAAGGAGATCCTCGGCCATCTTACATTTGAAGCGCGCAAATCCAACGAGATCAACCAGTCGTCCGGCGTCAGCGTGCGCGTGACGATCAACAACTACGAAAGCATTATCAGCAACGCCGAGAAGCGCGCGCTGCGGTGCAAGGAAAAAGGCATCGTGCCGCGCGTGAGCGACCTGCATTCGCTGTTGGCTTCGACCAGCGGCAAGATCGAAATGGAATATGTCGGCGAAGACAAAAAAGAAGGCGACTTGGTCGAGAAGCTGATCAACCGCTCGGTCATCAAAGTGTTCGATCAGTATTTCAGCCTCAACTCGCTGCAAAAGGTGATCGAGTATTTCAATTCGGGCTGGGGTGTCGAAGTCTCCGACCAGATGCCGGCGCAAGATTATTTAGAAGGCATCAAGGAAATTCCCGGCCTCAAGGAAGCGATCAAGTCGCTGGGCGTCTCCGAAGCGCCCACCATGATGGCGTCCGCCACCGAGTTCGTCCTCGAAGGACTGCACTTGCACCAAAAGCTCAACAAGGAAATCGAAGGCGGCCGGGCGACTTACGGTAAATGAGTGTAACCACACTCCCGCCGTCCCGCTAAACAATCCTCATGTTGCATATTCGCTATAGTCGCTGGAATGCCGGCAACGGAAATTCCCTCGACCCCAACTCCGTGTTCGATCAATTAAATGAGAACATGAACGACACGGGCGATTTGCAGCAGGCGATGCGCCGGCTGATGCAAAAGGGCATCAAGAACGGCGAGAAGCAAACCAAAGGCATCGAGGATTTGCTCGCGCAAGTGGCGCGCGAAATGCGCAAGCTCTACGACGAGTATCGCTTGCAGTCGGCCATGGAAGAGATGCAAGAGAATCTTGATTCGGTGGTCGAGCAGGAACAAGAAACGCTCCAACAGATGGACGAGTCCGGCCAGGACACTCAGGAGAAAAAACAGTTTCTCAACGACCTGCCCGGCAAGACCAGCGAAGCGATCGAGAAGCTCACGTCCTACCGTTTTGAAAATGCCAACGCGGAAAAAGATTTTCAACAGTTGCTGATGCAGCTCGAGCAAATCCGCAAGCTGGAAAATTGGCTGCGCCGCGAGGGCAGTTTGTTCCGCGGCCAGACGCCGGTGGATTTCGAACAATCGCAAGAGCTGATGGAGCGCATGGAGGAGTTGCGCAAACTGGAAAGCCAGCTTTCGAGCATGCAGTTGAAGGACGTCGACAAAGAGCTGTTGGAAAAACTGCTCGGCGGCGAACCCAAGCAAGACTTCGAAGGGATCATGCGCATGCAGTCGCTGCTCGAAGAGGGCGGCTACGTGGTCGAGCAGGGCGAGCGTTTCGAGCTCACTCCCAAAGGCGTCAGACGGGTCGGACAGCTGGCGCTGCGCGATATTTACCGCCAGCTTCGGCGCGACGGCATGGGGCGCCACACGACCAATCGGCACGGCAGCCAGGAGCTGGTTCTTGAAACCAGCCGGCCCCACGTGCAGGGCGAGCCGCTCCATATCAACATGATTCAGACGCTCAAGAACGCGCTCTTGCATGGCGGCGGCGTGCCGGTGCGGATCGGTCCCAAAGACTTTGCGGTTTACGAAACCGAGCATAATACCCGCGCCGCTACCGTGCTGCTCTTGGACATGAGCTGGTCGATGAGCTGGGAGGGACGCTTCGCGGCGGCGAAAAAAGTCGCCCTGGCGATGGAGAGTTTAGTGCGCGCGCTGCACCCGCGCGATTACTTCGGCATCGTCGGTTTCTTCACCCGTGCCGTCGAGCTCAAAGCCAAAGACTTGCCGCAGGCGACCTGGAACATGGGCGATCCCTTCACCAACTTGCAGGATGGCTTGCACCTCGCTTCGACCATGCTTGAGCGCAAACCGAGTGCCAACCAGCAGATGATCGTCATCACTGACGGCCAGCCGACCGCCTACTGCCGCCAAGGACGGCTCTATTGTGAATGGCCGCTCAGCTTTGGCGGCATCAGCCAGCGCGCCGCCGAAGAGACTTTGAAAGAAGCGGAACGGATCACGCGCAAAGGCATCACCATCAATACTTTCATGCTCGACGACAGCCCGGTGCTGCGTGGCTTCGTCGACGACCTCACGCGCATCAATAAAGGCCGCGCTTTCTACACCCGCCCCGACCGTCTCGGCGAGTATCTGCTCGTCGACTATCTCTCGCATCAAAAGAAGAAAGTTTAACGCGCGCGCTCGCGCGCAAATTTTCAATAAACCGAAGATTCTCAGCTATTCGGATTTGCCTCAGAGCGGCCAAGAAGTTTCAGCTAAGGCGCGTCGAAGGTCGACGAGCAAGGGTACATTTATTGTACGTTTGAGTGTTTTGGGCGAGCTACTCCGAATTCCGGTTGGCCGCTCCTGGCCGCGCCGTTGACTACTGAAAATATTTTCAGTATACCATTTCATGCTTCCTACGCTTGACCGACCGGCAAAAGGCGATCTACGATTTTCTTCTCAAGACGATTCGGGAGAAAGGCTTCGCGCCGTCGATCCCCGAGATCGGCAAGCAATTCAAAATCGCTTCGACCAACGGCGTCTCCGATCATCTGAAAGCTCTGGAAAAGAAAGGCTACATTCGCCGGGTCGGCAAACGCGCCTTCGAAGTCGTCAATGCTTTGGGCAAAGCGGTGTTAACCGCCACGCGTGAGGTGCCGGTGCTCGGGAAGGTGCCGGCCGGCAAACCTTTTCTCAGCGAAGAAAACATCGAAGATACCATCACCATTCCCGATGACATCGGCAGCGGAGAACGATTTGCGCTGCAAGTCAAAGGCGACAGCATGATCGGCGCCGGGATCATGGACGGCGACCGGGTGATCCTCAAGCAACAAGGCACGGCCGAAAACGGCGATATCGTCTGCGCGTTGATCGAGGGGGAAGCGACCCTGAAACGGTTCTTCAAGAAAGGTGGCGTGGTCACGCTCAAGGCGGAGAACGAAAAATATCCGCCGATCACGGTCTCGGAAGGGGAGTTCCGCATTGTCGGCCGGATCGTCGGGCTGCTCAGAAAATTTTAGTCGTTCTAATGGTTCCAGCCGTTCCAATCGTCAAGCAAGAATCGAACGTTTTGAACCAGTAGAACTACCGGAACGATTGGACCTGTTAGCTTCGAAGGTTTTTCTTGAAACGATTCGATGCCATGTAGGCGGAAGCCTATCCAATGTTTGGCATCTAAGTTTTACAGTGGCTTGTTGTAGCGCCAACGTCAAACCAGCGACATTGTTGTATGTGCTTGATTTATTGCTCCCAAACGACGCAGTAACATATGTATAGTTGGGTTAGTAAGGGAGCCCTTATGGCGAATATGCAGCCGTTAAAAATGTTGAAAGATGATGGTCTACCAACTCCAGAAATCGGAGCTTGGGGCGAAGAGAAATACCGCCACGTCCAACTCTATGCTTCGCTCTTCATAAAATCTATGCGTAGCAAGTGGGATGCTCTCGTTTACTTGGACTTATTCGCTGGTCCTGGACGATCTCAAATTCGCGCAACAAGAAGGATCGTTAGTGCGTCACCTCTTCTAATCCTTGGGATGCCCGAAGCATACGACAAATATATCTTCTGTGAACAAGATAAGAATTGTGCTGAAGCACTCGAAACGAGGTGCCGGCGAGACTTTCCCAACAGAAACGTGAAGATTGTCATCAGGAATGCCAACGCATCGGTGAATAAAATTATTGCGGAGATGCCACGCCCTGGATGGAACCAGAAGGTCCTAGGATTTTGTTTTCTCGATCCATTTCATATGCAGAACTTGCACTTTTCAACAATAAAAACTTTGTCGCAACGATTTATGGATTTTCTGGTACTTATTCCTTCTAGCATGGATGCTAATCGCAACGAACAGAATTACATCCAGCCTCGGAACAAGACGCTGGAGAATTTCGTGGGCAATCCGGATTGGCGTACTCATTGGAATAAGGAAAAGGCGTCCGGTAAATCATTTGAGCACTTTGTCGTTGAAGAATTTGGCCGCTCGATGCAGACACTTGATTACATCGATCCTGGGCTAAAAGAAGCGATTATGATTCGATCGGATGATAAGAACCTTCCGCTATATAGACTTGCGCTATACAGCAAACATAAATTGGGTTCCAAATTTTGGAAAGAAACAAAGAAATATTCAGACCCGCAAGCAGGCTTCGAATTCAAGTGAGGTAAGTATGGCTCAAGACTCCGCGATTGAATGGACTGACGCAACCTGGAACCCAGTAACCGGCTGTACGAAGATTAGTCCGGGCTGTAAGAACTGTTACGCGCATCGGATGGCGCGACGTCTACACGCGATGGGGCAGGTGAGGTACAGGAACAATTTCGCCGTCACTCTACAACCCGATGTACTTAGCCAGCCGTTACGGTGGAATCAGCCGCGGAAGATCTTCGTCAATTCGATGAGCGATCTTTTTCACCCTGATGTTCCGTTGGAATTCATACGTCGTGTTTTTGACGTTATGGGGAAAGCCGATTGGCACACGTTCCAGATTTTAACCAAGCGATCAGAGAGGCTTGTCGAGGTCGCGGGTAAACTGCCCTGGCACGACAATATTTGGATGGGCGTGAGCGTTGAGAATGCGGATTATACTTATCGCGTTGAGCACCTGCGCAAAGTGCCTGCAGCTGTTCGCTTCCTATCTGTCGAGCCGTTGTTAGGGCCGATTTCTCGATTGCCGCTTCAAGGAATTCATTGGGTGATTGTCGGCGGAGAGTCGGGACCCGGGTCGCGCAATATGGACCCATCATGGGTGAGAAAAATCAGGGATCGATGCATTGCTCAAGGCGTGCCGTTTTTCTTCAAACAGTGGGGCGGGACGAGAAAAAAACTAACGGGTCGTGAACTGGACGGCAGAACGTGGGACGAGATGCCGGATTCGTCCTTCAAACTTTCAAAACGGGTGTTGGGTTGAGGTATATTCTCCGAACGGCTTGAACGACTAGAAAGTTAGGGAACGAAGTCCACGTACGCGAGTTGCCTCAAGATTGTCAGATCCAGGATGATTGCACCTATGTCTGGACTGCGCCCCATTGACTGGAGAGAAAATCTGAGAATTTGAGGGGGGTGCGATCGGCTCAACCAGCGGGTAGGATGGACCCGCGAGAAGGAGTCGATCGATGGGAAAACAACGACGGAAGTTTGAAACTGGGTTCAAGCAGCAGATTGTCCAGGAAGTGGAATCGGGTCTGTTGTCGGTCAGCGCCGCCAGCCGCAAGTACCAGATCTCGGGCAGCGTGATCGATCGCTGGCGACGACAAGCACGGCAAGGAGGACTCGAGAGCGCGCCCTCGGTTCGAGAGAAATTGCTTGGAGCGGGAGAACCGCGAGCTCAAGGAGAAGTTGGCCGAGCTGTATCTGGAGAACGATCACCTAAAAAAACTCGGGGATTGGCTACGCCGGCACAAAAGCGTCAGTACCTCCGTGATCACCGCGGAGAGTTTGGCTCGATTGCCCAAGGGATCGAAATCATGAACCTGGCATCGAGCAGTTATTACTACAAGCCCAAGACCGACGTTGAGGGACAAGCCAGCAGTGACGCCGAGCTGCGGGATCATATCGAACGGATACAGGGAGAGTTTTCGGGCTACGGTTATCGGCGCCTAGGCAAGCAGCTTCGCCGTGAGGGGATCTGTGTCAACGACAAACGGATTCGCCGTGTGCAGCGACAATACCAGCTATTTCCCATACGCTGGCAGAGTTTTAAGATCGCCACCACCGATTCGAATCATGGGCACAAGGTTTATCCGAATCTTTTAGCGGGACTGACACTGACAGGCACCAACCAGGCCTGGGTGGCCGACATCACCTACATCCGAATCTTGAAGGGGTTTGTTTATCTGGCAGCGCTACTGGATCGTTACTCGCGCAAGGTGATCGGCTGGGCGATCTCCAAGCGCATTGATGCCGAGTTGTGTGTGGCAGCTCTTAAAAGCGCCCTGGACACACGGCAACCGCCGGCCGGGTGTATTCATCACTCCGATCGCGGTGTGCAGTATGCTTGTCATGAGTACGTGGCCATGCTCGAAGGGGCGAACATGAAGATCAGCATGTCGACGCACGGGCAATCCCTACGACAACGCCCACATGGAATCGTTCTTCAAGACGTTGAAGTACGAGGAGGTGCATCTGTCGAACTATGAGACCTTCGATGATGTCACCCAACGGCTTCCCCATTTCATCGAGGAGGTGTACAACAAGAAACGATTACATTCGGCCCTGGGGTATCTATCCCCGGAGGAATACGAGATGACGATTCAACAAACCAAAACCGCCGATCGCGCTCCCCTCAAATCTCGGTGAAAACTCTCCAGTCGGAGGGGCGCAGTCCAAGTCTTGAATCGAGGTGGCAGAGGCGTTCAAAGCCCGGCAGACCGACTTTTGAAAAGTTGAAACGACGACTTTCAGCCTGGATAGGCGGCCCAACCTAGCGGCAATTGCCGGAATGAGAAATCTTGACTTTCATGCAGGATGTAAGCGATAAGTTCGCAATGTTGTCGTTTATCATCAACAGAATTATTTGGAATAGGCGGCCAATACTGGCACAGTCTAAATCGCTCACTTAATAGTTGGGCGCCGCCATGAGTAGGTCGACTCCAAGCACTGACGACATCAGATTGCATTTCGCGCAGCTGGCCATTCGGTCTACAAGTAGCCGGTCGCGCGGCGGCACTAGATCAGCTGATTCCGGTTCTGGGGAACCTGCCTCACCATGCTGTCGAGATGTCGCTGAAGGCCACGCTCGCTTCCAGCCACTCTCTGGCCCAACTGAAGGAGCTCGGTCACAACCTCCCAAGCTGTGGCATCGA
>CAVYTU010000003.1:0-59171 GCA_963771465.1 uncultured delta proteobacterium | reverse complement strand
TCACCAGATGGAGCTAGGGAGCCGGCGCGCGCGAGGCGTTGGAAGAAACCAGCGGAGAAACCCACAGCAGTTCCTTATCGACTTTTTCCGATTTGATTCGATTCGCGGTTATCGTACTTCATGGATGCGAAAAGATTATCAATGCTATACGCCGCGCTTGACCGGAGAGGTTATGTTCACTGCGTTGGCTTTGTTCAGAAAGGCTTGGTCGAGTCCGAGGGCACGGAATTTTTTCGTCAGTATTTTTCTCTTTATGCGTTGGAGCCAATTTCGATTGCCGCCGCTCAGGCTTCGCTTGCACAGAATTTGCCGATAGCAGTCGAACTGCAAGTATTCAGGTGCAAGCATGGCAAGGCGACGTTTCAGTAAGATGGCGATAGCCTCACCACCCGCCAAGTTCGCGGCCATCTGAGAGCCGAGGATGCTTGATGGACCTCGGCCGGATTCAATATTGATTGAACTTAGATCCATGTACGGCAAGTGCAGCGCAGCTGGAGCTAACCCAACAATGAATCTCATCAACTGTTCGAATGGTTCTTGTCCATCGTTCATGTCGAAGTAGTCGTCGAAACTCATGCCGCCTCGGGCAAAGACATGCAGGGTGGCCGAAAAGCCCAACGGCGCCGCGGTGAGGGCCGGGACGTTAGCTTGCCACGCGGCGGCAAACAGTTGCCGGCGCGCAGATAGCGCGAAGAAATCAACACCGTCTATGACTAAGTCGGCGCCGCTGACAAATGCCGCGGCGTTATCCGCGGCAATAAATCCATCGCTGACTTCTACCGACGCGTCCGGATTGATCGATCGGATCATTTCGGCTGTGACCTGGACTTTTTTCATGCCGATGGTGTGAGCAGTCGCGCCGATCTGCCTGTTGACGTTGGGCGCGGAAAACGTGTCGGCGTCGGTTATGCGAAAGCGGCCGATTCCCAGCCGCGCGCAGGTGTGCGCATGCAAGCCGCCGACTCCGCCGCAACCGGCGATGACGACGAGTGAATCGCTTAAGGTCTTTTGTTCGGCCGATGAGATGAGTCCAATGTTTCGCTCAAAGGCCTCGGCGCTAGAAAAATTCACAGTGTTACCGATGGTTCATTCGCGATTTTCACTTCTGTAAATAGGGATTAAACAGCGGCGCGAAGTTTAGCCGTTTCATTGTCGACTTCTGAGAACAGGCGGTAGCGGTTGGAGCGAGGAATCGTCTTGCCCAATCCCGGATACTTGATCTCGAAGTTGTCGAACCCGCTCGGAATCTTGATGACGTGGGGAAAACGAGTGCCGCGATGTTCGCAGGCCGGCCCGGTTACTTCCAGTTGCATCCCCAGTCCCTTGAATATTCTTGCCAGCGCTTTGGGGGTAAGAAAGAACCAGTAGTTTATGCCGTGTTGTTCGCTGTAGTCGCGCGCGGCGTAAAGCAGCGCGAGCATGAGCCACGGCGCCTTTCGTCGTTCCTGAAACGGATCGCCGGCGACGTCGCTGATAGACTCGTCATTGTTCCAAGGTAGTTGAAACGGAACGTCTCGTTCCTGCTTTCGTCGGCGAAAGTCTGACACGACGGACAGACGCGAAATCTCAGCGCTTCGATCGAAGTCCTTTACGGAATCAGCTGACATAATTGTCAGCAAGCGATTGGTATCGATGACCGCGGCGTGATTGATCGGTAGTTCATTCATCGGGCCGACAACCAACCGAAGAGCGGCGATCCAAATACCCGTCTGTTTCGCTCTAGCAATAAAATGCACCGATCGATCGTCGAAGGAATCATACTCCATCTTCTCTGGGAACGTTTCCGGATCCTCGTAGCCCGTTTCTAGACAATAGACTTGATAGCGAACCTGATAATTGATTTTTTTGCTATCAGGCGTGTCCGCGAGAAAGACGTCGAAATAATGGTCAAACATTGAATCTACGGTTTGTTAACCGACTTTCCAATTTTTAAACCCATCTTGCAATAATATTTTAGAGGCGGTGTAAAACGCTGTCAATGTCTATAGCGCCTTTCAATTGGAAACGTTAAGTGAGAGAGGGCGAATGAACATTGGCAATGGCTAACCAAGTGGTACTTTCGACAGCTTGTTAGGGTTGCCGATGGACGCAACGTTTCACCTGTGGCTCATGTTATCTTAAAAACTTCCATAAACTCATAACCATTTGCTGCAATTATGCCAATTCGCACTGTTATTGAAAAAAGGCGATCATTCGGCAAAATGGAAGCCGTGCATGCTGTTGGCATGCACGGCTTCGAAGACTTACGGCAGGAGTTGCGAGAACTAGAACTCTAAGACGAGCAACAATTAGGAGCTCGATCAGCTCCCGAAATCACTTTTCACTTGCGACGGCGTTATAATCCAGGCTCCCGTGCAACTACGACGAGCGACTTCGCCAATGTCTTTGCCATTGGTCCCGCCATCATAATGTCCTGGAACGCCGTAAGTAGCAGTGTAAGCCACCGCAGCTCCAGCTTGGGTGCCGACGCAGGTGACGAGCTTCAACGGCAAATGGATAATCGAATACAAAATGCTGCCCAGGACGAAGACGCCGCCATCATCTTGCGCCGGAGCTTGTTGCGCGCGCACAACCGTCGGGAGCGTCAAAAGGCTGAGTGTTAAAATCGCGGCACTTAGTCGGTAAACGATTCGGTTTTTCATGTTGTGACCCTTTCAATTTTCGATCACGAGTATATCGAACCGCCTCATTTTGTTCGGGAACTGACAATAAGTCAAGCTTATTATCTGCGGTCCGCGACCGCGGGATCTATTTCCACGTCGGTTTGGCTCAATGAGCTGGATCGAGGGGCAGCCAGCTCTCAGTTTCCTTACTCACCTGCTCGGTCACCACGGCTGGGGGTGCCGAGAGAAACTCCGTCATAGCTTCCGCTACCACGGGCCGGCAGAAATGGTATCCCTGTGCTTCATCACACTGGAACCCCTGTAATATCGCTTTTGCGCGAGCACTTTCCACTCCTTCGGCGACCACTTTGAGACCCAGGTTGTGACCCAGATCAATAATTGACCGAACGATCACGGAACTGTCGCGATCAGTATCGATGTTAAGGACGAACGATTTGTCAATTTTGATGCATGACACAGGCAGTTTGGTGAGATAGGCGAAGGAAGAATAGCCTGTGCCAAAATCGTCGATCGCAAAGCGTACACCGAGGCTGCGAATTTGACTCAAAGTCCGAATCACCCTTTGGGGGTCGGTCATAATGCTGCTTTCGGTGATTTCCAATTCCAGATTCTCTGGTGATACGCCGGTATCACAGAGTAACGCGGCGATTTGGCCCGGAAGCTCCTGGGCTTCCAAATTCCACATGGATAAATTGACCGCAATGTTTGTGTCCAAGCCGAGATCATTCCAGGCGCGGCATTGAAGCAGCGATTGTTGCAAAACCCAAAGTGTCATTGGAATGATAAGTCCAGTGCGTTCAGCGAATGGAATAAAGTGATCTGGCCCGATGATGCCATGCTCTGGATGCTGCCAACGAACCAAAACTTCGACTCCGGTTACCTCTTGATGTTGCAGACTCACTTTGGGTTGATAGGTCAGGAACAATTGATCCGTGACTATCGCCTGTCGAAGCTCGCCCATCCACTGACGCGAAGAAACTAGCGCTTGCGGTAGAGGTGCATTGATTGAATACGGTTGGATCGCAGTCTTGGACTTTTCTAGATCTCTTTGCGCGTAATCGAGAAGCTCGTGAACACTTTCGCCGTGTTCGGGAGCGAGCGCCGCGCCGATTCGCGGTGTGATGACCACGGATTGCTCAGCGATCTGAATCGATTCGGCCACGCGGAGCAAAAGCCGATTGATGACGCGTTCGAGATCTTGTGGTCCCGATACAGCCTGTAAAAGGACGCCGACCTGACCGGAGCTCAAAACTGCGACCGTGTCGGCATCACGGAGCGCGTTTCGCAAGCGCATACAAATTGAATTGTGAATTCCCGCGGACGATTCGCTCGCTGGCACCGATGCGTTACTGTCGTTATCCAAGGCGAACAGTAGAACAGCAACGTTTGGAATTGTATGCTTGGCCGATAAAATTGCTTGCCGGATCTGTAGGGCAAATTCCGAGTCGGATACTGCGGCAGTCGGGTATAAACCGATTGTTTCGTTCATCTTGAATCGTTCACTAGCTATCCAACGCTTAGTGCAGCGACTTCCGCCCTTCGACACGTTCAATGGGAGGGGCAAATAATCTGAGCCTGACGAGCCGTAGTCGAAATGAGCAATGGGTGTGCCATGGACGTGTTTGCCGGCGAAAATGGTCCAGAAAGGAAAAGAGAGTGATAAGGACTGCCGAAGATGCGCCAACTATTATCACTGCCGGTTGACGGCGGCGGCTTACGTCAAGACAATTTTGTCAATGCCGTTGGAGAATCTGCACCTATGGACGTTCCCATAAAGCGTGCCGTTCGCTGGTGACCGTTGTTGACTTACAATCGAGTGAAAACTGCGCCGACTCGACAGGAAGTGACTTGGAATGGTGTCATCGGTCACTTGGGGCGCATGGATGTTGCTAAGATTTGTTTTTCAATTCATGCCGCCAAACAATGGCTCTGGGATGTGTGCCAGTAAGCGATCGTTTGCCGAGCCTTTTCTGACAAATATGGTTGCGAGTTTGTCAGTATAAATCGGTTGCCAGTCGGTTTGCTCGCGAAGGGCCGCAGTCAGAGCTGAATTCGTGTCGAAGATGACCCAGTCGATATTGTAGTGCTTCAGGACGTCTTTCCAGCCCGGTTGTGCGTTGGCGACTTTCAAGTAAGCACTTCCGAGTTTTTCGCCATACATGTCGGATCGACCGTCCATGAATACACGGTACTGCGGCCAGGCGGCAAAGATAATGTAGTCACCAAATTCATCGTTGTTGAACATATTCCCGGCGACATTTTCTCGCTGGAGAAACTTGACCGCCGCCAGTGGGAATGATTTCTCACTGAAATTGAACTGAAGGCTATTCAGCAGCGCTAGGCTAACAACGAGTAGAATGCCGGCGATCGGCCATAGTGGACTCCTGAGGTTGGTGTCGATGTTCACTAAAAGCTGATTGCGCTTTTGAATGAACTTCAACACTACCGAAGGCAGGTCTGTTAAAATGCTTTCGGTGGTCTTCAACAACAACGGCGCGACGATGATCGCGTATAGGGACACATATCGCGCTGAATACAGCGCCATATAGGACAGCAAGACAATTAAACCGACCTCGATCAAGTTTAGGCGATGGCGCGCTAGGGCTAAACCGGCGATGGTTGCTAGTAGCATGTACTTAAACGGCAGTACGTCGTGAAAGTTTGGCGACAAGAATTCGGTGACATGATCCATGATAAACCGATCGGACGTGAGGCGACCAGGAAACAGCAGAATCTCATAGCCAAGCGGATTGATCAGACAAGCCAAGATCGTAACGACCAAGAGGCCGAACAAGTGTTTGGCTTTATGCCAATGCTCTAGCGCTTGCGTTCGATTGGTGCCAAGGGAATGTAAGAGGTTACCCAGGAGGTAGACGACGATTAGCACGAGACCGATAAAGTAGCCGCCATGGAGATTGACCCAGGGCACCATGATCAGGGGCAAAAAAATCAGCGTACGCTGGTTGCGGTATTGGAAGCGATCCAGAAGATGGCACCAGCTCAAAGTAAATAGGAACGAGAAAACGTGGGGTCGTGCTAGCCAGTGGCTCGATGAAGTCGCGGTCGCCAGAAGTGTGATGAGAGTAACTAAAATGACATTGTTCGACCTTGAGCGAAGCGACCCAAAGAGCAGCCAGTGAGTGAGTGAAAGCAAAAAGGCGAAAAAAAGTACCACTCCGGTGAGACCGGAAAGCTTGTATACAAGTGCCATAACAACTTCGGACAACCATTCGTGGGCCGTCCATTGGAGGGCCGGTTGGTGGTGCGAAAATATATCTTGGCTTGGTACGCGCCAGGTTTGCAGAATGATTTCCCCAGCGCGAATATGATAACCCGTATCCCCGTCATTGAGCAGTCCGTTTCCCGGGCCGAACACCAGTGCAAACAGAATCGCGACAAATACCAGGTTGCTGATAGATGGGAGCAGGGCTCCAATGAAACGAGGTATGTTAGACGAGGGCATAGGATCGTCGGTCTCTTTTCTTAGCTTGTGGTTTACCGAGCCGCCACGTGGAGCTAAAAAGTTGGGACGATACTTCGACTGCGGCGACCCTAACTGATGGCGTGGCCGGTGTCCACGGTCTTTTGTCTGGAGGAGTTGGCGCGTGACGTAACGATCGGCGCGTGAGCGGGAGACTGTGCAAAGGGAAGTTTGAAACGCCTCCAAAGCCACGAAGTTGTGGACGTTTCTTTATCGCAGTTTCGGGGCAGAACAATTCGAAATGTAGAGCCCTTATTGAGCTCACTTTCCACAGTAATTGTGCCTTTAATCTGCTCAAGATGCTTTTTTACGATGCTTAGCCCAAGCCCAATGCCACCGCGCGAATGGGTGGTTGAGGTTTTGTGGGCCTGCATGAAGGGTTCGAAGATACTGGTTAAGTGTTGTTCAGAAATGCCCATTCCGGTGTCTTTTACTTCAACCATGATGGAATCTGTTACTGGCAACGTTTCTACACGTACCGTGATCGAACCACGGTCAGTGTATTTTACAGCATTTTGCAGGAGGTTGCTTATGACTTCCTTAAGGCGCATCGCATCGCTACGAATCATCATCGACTCTCGCATCAGTTCCCAACGTAGCTCCAACCCTTTCTGACGGCATAAGAAGTCGAAAGTGTCTCTCATGTCACTTACGACCTTCGTGAGTTGTAAGTCTTCGATCTTTACCGGCTGCTTGCCGGCTTCCAATCGCGAATAGATCAGGATCTGATCGATCATGTTTTTCAGATGTGCTGACTGTTTGGCGACGACTTGAAGAATTTCCTGATGCTTGGATTCCATTTCCCCATAGAGTCCATCGGTCATACACTCGATGTAACCTATAATGACCGCGAGTGGCGTGCGTAGTTCGTGGGAAACTTGATTGAGAAATTCCGACTTCAACTTGGCAAGATTTTCGGCTTTCTCTTTTTCCTGCTTAAGGAAGTCGAGCAATGCTTCGGTTTTGCTTTTTGACTTGGCGGCGGCGCTGATCAGTACCAGTCCGATGATGATTAGGGCCAAGAAAACTATGGCGCCGTAGACTAAAAGCTCGCTGTTCAAGCCTGCGGCCTTTCGCGCGGAATCGATGCGAGTAAATACAGTGTCATCGCCCGCCGGCGGTTTGCCGGCTTGGCGTGTTTGTGCCGCGATCGCGCTCGTCTGAACTAAGTTGAAGGCGGAACTAAATCCGCAACATTGGTCGTTGCCAAAAAATGGGGTTCCGACGGCGAGGGTGGTCAGGGCAACGGCCGTGGAAAGTACGCTGCGGAGCGCCATATCGATCAGGGATGCGCGGATGGCTGAATCAGGCTAGTTTTTTTTTCCGGATCCCAATTTTCGACGCGGTCTTTTCCGGTATTCTTTGCGACATAAAGAGCGCGATCAGCGTCGTTAAGCATCTCGCGCCAATCCGAATAGTATCTTGCCGATGATGAGGCCACACCAATGCTAACGGTTAGCGTAAACGAACGTGTGGAGGTGCCGAACGCGCACGATCGAATCGCATCGTGAACCTTACCAGCAACTAGAATAGCATTTTCCTCGTCCGTCTCCGGCAAAATCAGTACGAACTCCTCGCCGCCATAGCGAGCGGGAAAATCACTCTGACGGGTTTTCTCGCGAAAAGTTTCGGATATCTTCACCAGCGCGGCGTCACCACCGTGATGGCCGTAAGTGTCGTTGATGGTCTTGAAGTTGTCGATATCCAATATCAGCAGTGAAAGGGGGCTGTGATAACGTTTTGAGCGTTCGAATTCTTCGTGGACTTTCTTCTCGAATGCGCGGCGATTATAAAGCCCGGTGAGCGAGTCCACCTGGGTTTGATATTCCAGATGTTGTTGGTACTGCACGACTCTAGAGCCGACCCGCACACGCGCCAGCAGCTCAGAGAACGAAAAGGGCTTAGTTATATAGTCGTCCGCGCCAAGATCAAGACCTCGAACCCGATCACCTTCTTGGATACGTGCGGTAATTAAAATGAGATAGATGCTCTTGAGCGCGGGATTGCTGCGAATTCGTTTGATGAGCTCAAACCCATCCATCTTCGGCATCATGATATCTGAAAGAGCAATCTGAATATTTTCTGATTCGAGTTTTTCAAGCGCTTCGACCCCATTGGCAGCGGTGACTACTTTATAGCCTTCCCGCTGCAGTACGATAGCTAGCAGGTCGCGCTGATCAGGATGATCTTCGATGACGAGTACGGTTAATGGCGGGGGCGCGCTTGTCTCACTATTCATTTTTTAAACTTCCTTTAATTCAATATGGTCCGGGTGGTTACCGTACCCTAATATGAAGATCCAATGATATTGCGTTATGAATCGTGCTGAATGGTAATTTCAACGCACGGCGTAGACGCAATATGTATACCCAGGGCTAGGAAGTCCTAAAATAATTTAACTCAGCTTTACAAGTCAACGGCTATTTTGCTGAATTTAACCACAATGACGATATTATTCGGGAAGTTGACGATTCTTCTTTCAAGATTCCTCACTCTGCTCCCGCCGTTCGGGTTTCCACACCGGCTGCCGAATTATCGTGCAATTTGTGACACTCAAAACTGACCGACTGTCATATTTGTCAAGATCCCCGGTGTCTTCGAGGGGTCAAGACAGGCAACTTACTGAATTTCTAGCCGTGCAGGACTTGGCATGCAATCTGCTTTGTCCCACGGCGTGGAACAAAAAACAAAATGGCAAAAAACGATAAAATTTGGAAAGGGGGTGAATTAAATATGGAGCTCATGAAACGTTTGTTAGTCGAAGAGGACGGGCAAGGCTTGGTTGAGTATACTCTCATCGTTGTTCTAGTGGCCTTAGTTTTCTGGGTGGCGATCAAGAGCACGAATATTGGTAGTCAATTGGCCAGTGGTTGGAGCAAGGTTACTGCTTGCGTTGGTACTCCGTCGGCGTGTGATGCTAGTTCGTAAGTCACTGTTGTGAGTGACATCAACTGCGTGGCTCGGTTGTGGGTTTTCTCACCGCCGAGCCACGTTATTGTTCAGGTGGGTCTCCGCGGAAATTTTGTTGACAACTTTTCGGATGAAGTGTAGCTTGAGAAAATTCAATAATGGTGTTTTAAACCTTTGGCGCTTATTGACGTAGCGGTCTTGTTGGTGAGTGGTTTATCGGCCTTCCTTGACTATAGGATCCGAAAGATTCCCAATTGGCTGATTTTGATTGGATTATTTTCCGGTTTGCTGTTGAATGCGATAGGTGGTGGTAGCGATTTGCTCCAAAGTATTCTCGGGATCGTCGTTGGTGTCAGCGTGCTTTTGGTGCCTTTCGCTTGTGGCTGGATTGGCGCAGGTGATGTAAAATATTTCGGAGTGGTGGGTGGACTGCTGGGGGTCAATTGGCTGCCCCGGGTGTTTTTCTATTCAGCGCTTGTTGCGGGTGTGATTGCGTTTGGTTATGCGATTGTCGGCACAGTTCGTTTCTCTCGCGTGAGGGAGATGTGGCTAGATCTAAAGTTGGCGGTCGTCAGTTTGGGAAGCGTGTTGCCGAAGCCAGTACAACAGCGAACTGTCAATAGGAGCGATTCCGTTCCCTGGGGTGTGGCGTTCGCTGCTGGAACGATTATCGCATATTATTTTGATCGCTCCGGGGAATGGGCTGGTTTCTAGACAAGGTAATTCGAATGGGAACTGAGTTTTCGGGCGCGAATGGTCGGTTTTAACCAATTAACCACGTTAGATGAGGAGCGGGTATGCAAAATAGGTTGAAGATTGCCCTGGTGATTGCGGTGTTTTTTGGGCTTATTGCTGCGTATGGAATATACAATTTTCTCAGCGATCGACAAAAAGAGTCGGATAGTTTGAAAGCGTCGACCCAAAATATTGTCGTGGCGGCGCAAGATATTCCTCCTGGCACGACCATTAATGACGAGGTGATAAAGAAGGGATTGATTAAAACCACCCCTTGGCCGAAAACTTCGGTGCCAACGGGTGCATTCTCATCGCCCGAGCAGGTTGTTGGCAAAGTGAACCGCGTAAAGATTTTAGCGAATGAGCCAATTTTGGAGTCACGGTTGGCCGGCGAGGGTGCCGGGCTAACCGTTCGACTGGAAGCCGGAAAACGCGCCCTTGCGGTGGGGGTTAATGAACTTATCGGTGTCAGTGGTTTTATTGTTCCAGATGACCGCGTTGACATCATCCTGACCACCTCGCCTTTGGGTGCAAATCAAGAATCAAAAATTTCAAAAATAGTGTTACAGAACAAGCGAGTCCTTTCAGTTGCTCAAAGCACGGAGCAGAAAGATGGCAAACCGCAACTGGCGCGTTCGATTACACTGGAGTTGACTCCAGAGGAAGTAGAAAAGCTAACTCTGGCTGCTTCAGAGGGTCAGATCGCAATGGCGCTGCGTGGTCTCGGTGATGAGGCTGAAACTAAAACGATCGGTAGCAACAAACGAGATCTCTTGGCGTTGGCGGCATCTACGACGCGCAAACCAGGAGGTGGCCCGGTGACGCAACCGCCGCCGGATAAGTATCGGGTGGAAGTAATTCATGGTAGCAATCGAAATGTGGTGGAATTCTAATTTTGGAAGGGGAGGGTTCATGATCAACCGTTGTTTAGTCAGGCGGCGGCTAAATAAGTTAGCTTTGGCGCTGGTCTTTACACTGTCAGTGGCAACGCATGGGAGCGCGGCTCAGCAGCAGGTCACGCCAACGATATCGGTTACAATTAATAAATCGATGGTATTCCGGCTGGCTGAAAGAGCAAAGCGGGTATCGGTCTCGCAGCCTGCTGTTGCCGATGTTTTAGTCGTTGCACCAAGCCAATTGTTAATCAACGGCAAAGCCATTGGCACGACTTCGCTGATAATTTTCGATGAAAAAGGGGATGTGACTAACTACGATTTGGTCGTCGGACCGGATATTTCCGCCTTGCGTGGACAATTACGAACCATTTTCCCAAATGAGAAAGTCGAGATCTCGACGTCTGGTCCATCGCTCGTCCTTAGAGGTGAAGTTTCCAATGAGGTTGTCTACGATCGAGTATTGGAAATTGTCATAAGCTACCTCCCGCCAAAGCCGCCGGCACAGGTTAGCCCATCGTCGAGCCAGAACGTCACTTTCGGTTCTAGTCCGCTGGCGCAGATTTCCAGCTCGGGCACCGGGTTTGCCGGTGGTGGCACCTTATCGTTCAACGAGGAACAATCGCTTACCGATTCTTATCGTTGGAATGACAAGAAGACGATTGACGGTGTTATCGACATGCTGGTTATTAAAGAATTCCGGCAAATTGAGCTGGATGTCGTAGTTGCAGATGTGTCGATGACCAAGGCCCGAGATATCGGCTTTAATTTTGCTCAAAGTTTTCCTAACGTAAAAAGCTTGACAGCCATTGGAAGCTCGGCTTTTGGCTCACTTGGAACACAGTCAATCATTGGGAGCGTGGTCGAGAGCATTGGTACATTCCCTCCCGCAACGGGAGCCTTCTCGTATGTCAGCGGCGCATACTCCTTTGCTACCCTGTATCGCATGTTACAGAATAAGGACATCGCGCAGATCTTAGCTCAGCCTAGACTCGTGGTAAAAAATGGTAGGAGCGGCGGATTCTTGTCTGGTGGGGAAGTCCCGGTCGTCACCAACGCCGCATTCACCAGTACAGTGCTCTATAAGCCGTTCGGTGTCCGGCTTGATTTTATTCCAACGCTTACGCAGTCGGATAGAATCGATCTTCGGGTATTTCCAGAGGTTAGCGATTTGGGTCCCTTAGTAGGAGGCTTCCCAAGCTTTATCACTCGCCGTACCGTGAGCCGAGTGGAACTAAAGGAGGGTGAGAGCCTTATCATCGGTGGTCTGTTGGATCAACGAGTGGTTAAAGATCTCGCGAAATTCCCCTTTTTGGGTGATATTCCGATTTTGGGTGCCCTTTTTAGGAGCACCAGTTTCCAGAACAAGGATTCAGAGTTGGTTTTCGTGATTACGCCGCGGGTAGTTCGCACCATGAAACCAGGCGAACGGCCGCAGCTTCCATCGATGGATAAATTTGATGACTCTGACATGCGGCAAGTTCCCCTACCGGGCACGGGCGATGGTAAGAAATCCATGATGCCGGGAGCGACAATCCCCTGATATTCATGTTGAGTGATTCTAGAACTATTGCGGTGAGATTGACGTCGGTGATATGGCATAGCGAATCATTGGGATGAAGTTACCAATTTGTTTGATAGGCGAAGATAGCCTAGCGCTAGCTTCCTTGCGCCAGCAACTCGAAAAAGAAGTTTCGGTGTCGGTTGACTCGCGGGTATATGGTTACGGCGAGGTTGTTGACGCGCTTAAGACGCGTAGTGGTCCAATAGTCGCGGTGGTAGATATCAACCGCGACCCGGAGCGGTCTTTCGCAGTCGCCGAAGACATCAAGCTTAAGTTTCCCAATGCAAGATTGGTTATGACTTCGCCGACCGCCGCGCCAGACACGATTTTGCGCTCGATGCGTTCTGGAGCTGAAGAGTTTCTTGCTCAACCCTTTAATTGGAATGAGGTTCTGAAATCCTTCGACGCCATTCGCAAGAAGGTCGATGTTCATACGACCAAGGCGGTGGAGCGCGGCCATATTATCGCCGTTTCGTCGAACAAGGGCGGCGTTGGATCAACGACCGCGGCAACGAATATCGCGGCCTGTCTGGTGGCACAGAAGCGGTCGGTTTGTTTAGTTGATCTCGTCTTGCAGTTTGGCTCGGTGACCAGCTTTCTCAATCTCGATGCGTCGTACACGATTTTGGATCTCGTCAAGAATTTAAAACGAATCGATCCGCTATTTTTAGACGGCTCATTAGTCAAGCATGCGTCGGGCATTCGCATCTTGGCCGAGCCTTTCTACGCTGAGGACGCGCGCCGCATCACACCGGCTGATATCGAAGAAATCTTGGACGTGCTCGCCCAGTCATTTGATTACGTCGTGGTTGACACGCCCAAGGAATTTGACGACATGCTCGCGCTGGTGCTCGACAAGGCGAGCTTGATACTTTTCATAACGGAAATGGACGTTCCTTCTTTGAAAAGCGCCCATCGTGCATTGGAGCTTTTCGAGCGCATGGGTATTTACGACAAAAAGATTCGTCTGATTTTGAATCGATATGTTAAGAGCAAGTTGATGACGTTGGAATCGGTCGAGAAAGCTCTCGGTGTCAAGGTTTTTTGGACCTTGCCTAATAACTATCCGGTGGCGATCGCCGCCGTAAATCAGGGGTTTTCGCTGCAGGATTGCGATTCGAGATCGGATATCGCAAAGAGTTATTCCGGGCTTACCGATGCGGTTGTCAATACGTTTGCGCTGGTTGGTGCGGCACGGGGGGAAGTAGCAGACGGCGGGAGAGCGGGCTTGTTCGGAAGGTTTTTGCCACCGGTGCGTGGACTCAATAAATAGGGAGTTTGTATTATGAAGAATCCTTCCTTCGAAACGGATCGAGAGCGCTGGGACGCGGATAGAGCCAACGGCGACGGGTCTCGGGCGCCGTTCCGCGCCGTTCAGACAACCAACCCTGATGTAGTTTTGCAGGATCTTAGGCTGCGAATCCATCGCCGGCTCATCGATACTCTCGACCTGACGAAGCTGTCCAATCTCGAGATGGAGCGCGTGCGCGTTGAAATTCGGCGCATTCTCGAAGACATGGTGATGGCCGAAGCGATTCCGCTCAGCCGTGTGGATCGTGATCGATTGGTGATGGAGGTCCAGCATGAAGTTTTTGGACTTGGGCCGCTGGAAACCTTGATGAAGGATCCGGAGATTTCAGACATATTGGTGAATTCTTCGAGCCTCGTCTTCGTCGAGCGTTATGGCAAGCTGGAAAAGACCGATGTGCGCTTTCGTGACGATGCGCATTTGATGCAGATCATTGAACGCATCGTGACGCGGGTCGGCCGGCGCGTCGATGAAAGCTCGCCGATGGTCGATGCCCGCTTAGCCGATGGTTCGCGTGTCAATGCGATCATTCCGCCGCTTGCGCTAGATGGACCGATTCTTTCGATTCGGCGATTTGGCGCCGAGCGCTTAACCATGAACGATTTAATCCAGTTCAATTCAATCCCGCCGCAAATGGCCGAAGTGGCGGCGGCTTGCGTCAAGTCTCGGTTGAACATGATTGTTTCCGGTGGTACGGGCGCCGGCAAGACGACGCTGCTGAACTGCTTGTCCAACTACATTCCGGAAAATGAACGAATCGTTACGATCGAAGATTCCGCCGAGTTGAAGTTGCAACAAGAGCATGTGGTGCGCCTTGAAACCCGTCCGGCGAATATCGAAGGTCAAGGCAGCGTCACCGCTAGAGATCTTGTCCGTAACGCGTTGCGTATGCGACCGGATCGTATCGTTGTCGGCGAGGTGCGCGGCGGCGAGGCGCTGGACATGATGCAGGCAATGAACACGGGTCACGACGGTTCAATCAGTACGGTGCATGCCAATAGCGGACGCGATGCGCTTTCCCGACTCGAGACCATGATGTTGATGGCCGGAATCAATTTGCCGGAGCGCGCATTGCGCGAACAGATTTCTTCCGCGGTCGATGTGATCGTTCAGCTGACCCGTTTAAATGACGGTAGTAGAAAGGTCATTGAATTGTCCGAAGTCACCGGCATGGAAGGCAACACCATCACCACTCAAACGATCTTCAAGTTCGATCAGCGCGGCGTTGAGAACGGTAAGGTTGTCGGCGAATTCGTTGCCACTGGCGTCATGCCGTCGTTTATGGACCGTTTGGAGCGCTACGGCTTCAAGATTCCGAATACTCATTTTCTACCCGTAACCATGGGAGCTAAGAGAAGACCATTATGAGTTTACTGCTCATTGTCACTTTCTCGTTTCTAGCGTCGGTTTCCTTGATTGTGATCCTATTCATGCTGCCCATGGCAGTTCAGGATACGGCTCAGGCTCGCATCAAACGACGTTTGACTGCCATCGGCAAGCTCGACTATGCGTCAAAATCAGAAATTCAAAGCTTGCTGAAAAACGCGGTCTACAGTGAACTTCCCTGGCTAAACGACTATTTAGCCCGCATCAAATTCATTCGCCGCATCGACTTGTTATTGGAAAGAGCCAACGTCGATATGACTCCTGGACTCTTCCTGCTTTGCTCCTTCGGTGCCGGAGGCGTCACTTTCTTTCTCGCTTCGTTGCTGGGCCAGGCGACTATAGCCTGCATGATCTTCGCCGTGATCGCATTGTGTTGTCCGTATGTTTATTTGCAATTCATCATTTGGAAACGATTGCGAAAATTCCTTGAGCAATTTCCCGATGGGCTCGATATGATCGCCCAGAGTCTGCAAGCTGGCTTAGGGCTAACGCAGGCAATGCTTTTTGTCGCCAAGGAAATGCCCGATCCCATGGGCACAGAATTTTCAGTTTTTATTGAAGAAGTGAATCTCGGACTGCCGCTGGCGGATGCGCTGCTCAAGTTCGAAGAGCGTATGAACCTGCCCGAGGTTCGCTTATTTAATACCGCGCTCATGGTGCAGCGGGAGGTCGGTGGCAGTTTGGCGGAGCTACTCAACAAGCTGTCGTCTATTATTCGCGACCGGTTCCGTATCGAGCGGTTGATCAAGAGCCTTACCGCTCAGAACCGCGTCAGCGCCTGGACCGTTTGCTCAGTTCCGCCGTTTCTTGCGGTTTTCATGTTTATGCGTGAATCGCAAATGATGAATGAGTTCATGGCCGCGCCGGCCGGCCGCGCCATGTTGGCGGCGGCATTGGTTTTGGAAGTCTGCGGGATTCTAGTTTTCCGTAAGATTATAAAGATCCATATTTAGGTGATTGCCATGGAATTATTAATCGCTGTTGGCTTTTTTGGACTGATCTCCGGGATTGTTTACTTTGTGGTCGCGTCACGCGCACCGGTGGCCGACGATGTCATTCAGCAACGACTGCAAAGTATCAACGCTCAGTCCCAAGCTCGCGCGGCGATCCGGCTGCATGAAAACGATGAAATAACCATCTGGGAGCAGGTGACTAATTTCTTTTTCGGCGATAAGGAGATGCCGGAACGATTTAACTCCATGAGTCGCAGTCTGCATCAGGCTGGTTACCGCGGAAATCGAGCCGTGCGGATATTCTGGGGCGTGAGAATTTTCCTAACCGCCGCCTTCGGTTTCGGTGGCATGGCCGTTGCGATGACGAGCAACTCCTCAATGAGCGATTTTCTGATGCTGGGGGGGGTTGGCGCCGCGGTTGGCTATATGCTCCCAGCGCTCACGGTTTTTCGTAAATCCCGCGCCCGGGTCCGGCAGATGAAGGAGACTCTGCCCGACACTCTTGATTTGATCGTTGTCTGCGTCGAGGCCGGTATGGGCGTCGATTCCGCGCTCAATCGCGTTGGGCGAGAGCAGAACTCGCAAGGATTGGCGCTTGGTGAAGAACTCATGCTCGCCAACCAGGAGATGCAGGCCGGCGCCGCGCGTAAAGAGGCATTGCTCCGTTTGGCAGATCGGGTAGGTATCGACGAGTTTAAACAACTGGTGACATTTCTAACGCAAACTGAAGAAATGGGTGGTAGCATATCCCGTGCGTTGCGGGTTTACGCCGAAACCATGCGTGACAAGCGCAGCCAGGCGGCCGAGGAAGCCGCGCGCAAGACGGTAATTAAGTTAATTTTTCCATTGGTGTTTTTTATTCTCCCGGCGATATTTATATTGCTCTTAGGCCCTCCAGGGTTGGGGATTATAAAGATGCTCTCGGATCCGTTGGCTAATTAGGATAGAGCGTTGTGCCGGTAATTAATTTAACCAAGAAGACGTGGCTCGCGACCAAGGTGCGCAAGGCGGATAATTTCTTAACCCGCTTGGTGGGCTTGTTGAAGCGCAGAAACCTGGCACCGGAAGAAGCGTTGTGGCTGATGCCGAGCAAAGGGATACATACCGTTGGAATGAAGTTTCCCATCGATGTGGTTTTCCTCAACAAGGCTTGCCACGTGTTAGGCTTGATTTCCGGCATGTCGCCGCACCGCATAAGCGGCGTTCATTTGAGAGGTTATAGCGTGCTCGAATTGCCGAGTGGAACGATTCGAAAGTCACGCACCGAGATCGGCGACGAGTTAGAAATATCCCTAGCCGAGACGTCTGAGATGGATGATTTGCGAGATACGCGTCTCAGCCAGATTGGCTAAATGTTTTGGGGTGGTGGTTTCACTTTGGGAGGAGGTCGTCGGGTGAATACCATGAAAATGAAATTAGATTTATCGAAGCTGGCAAGTAGTCGTCGCCCGCAAGCACTTTTGCAGGACTCCTCTAATCGGAACAAAGGCCAAGCCACGGTTGAGTTCACCTTGGTCTTTATGTTGCTTTTGATCATCGCTTGGATACCCGCCGATTTCGGACTCGCCTTCGTCTCGGGTCAGATCGCGTCGAGTGCAGCTAGGGAGGGGGCTCGAATCGGATCGGCTACCCCGAGTCCGTTTAATGCTGCCGCCATTACTGACGTGACAACAGAAACCTGCAGGAGACTTTCGGTTGCCTTCTTGACCGAACCTGCCGCGCTGGGAGTCGGCGAAGTGAAGTGCGCCGCGTTTTCAAATGCGAGGGTTCTTGTAGAATTAGTTCCTGGTAGTGGCGCGTGCAACCAGATGGTGCGAGTTCGGGTGAGGGGAAGCTACAACTTCTTTTTCTATCAGCTTTTGAATTTCATCAAAGTACAGTCTGATTTGAATGCCACCCCCATTACTCGTGAGACCCGTATGCGTTGGGAGCATCAATGTTAGTTTAGGCAGCCGCGCCGAGGTTTTTATGCAATCAATATTCAACCGCAAAGGTCAAAGCATAGTCGAGATTTCTCTAATCACGCCCGTGTTGTTGGTAGCCTTGTATGTCCCGTTCGATTTTGGGATGTCGATCTTCGCTGGTCATATCACCCAAAACGCGGTACGTGACGGTGCGCGGATCGCGTCCAGCACTAATGCTTTGGATGATACTTTAGCGGACGGCGTGGCCGACGATATTTTCGCTAACTTGCCGCAGTTGTTGGTAACGCCAAACAAGGACGTTACGGTAAAACTTTACGGGGACGGTGCCCCGGAGTGCGCGCAGTTTGTTGAAGTGGTCGCCCGGGGAACATATACCTTTACCCTGTATCGGCTAATGTATTTGCTCGGTATTACTCCTCCAAATTCGATGCTAATTACTCGGACAACAAGGATGCGTTATGAACGCCAGCCCGATAAGAATGGTGGAACCGGTTCGACAACCACCGCTTGTACAAACGTAACGGCCACCGGCACGCATTCGTAGCGCGACAAATTCAGGAGACTATATGCAAATCATAAAAAACGAACGGGGGTCAGTTCTAGTATTTGCGACACTCATGATTGTCGTTCTCTTGATAATGGTCGGCCTTGGTTTGGATACGGGTCAGCTGACGTATGTTCGAAATCAGGGCCAAGCCGCGGTGGATGCTGCGGCGCTAGCCGCAGTGTCGGGGTTGCCGTCTCGTGTCGCTGCGCAGGTTGAAAACCGAGCGATGGGTTTCAATTCGACAAATAACTACGTCGAAATTCAAACCAATCCGATTAAAGCCGCTAATGTCAGCTACGTTCAATACGATTATGCCACTAATACGATCACTAATTATGCGGAAAACATACAACACAGCCAATGGCGTGCGAGTAGCGCTGGAGACAGCCACCAATAACAGTGCAATAACCACCCCCATGTTTTTAACACCGCTGCTGAATTTACTGGGCGTCACTACTGCGGGGACTAAGGATGTCGACGTTAGTGCGGTCGCGACAATACAAACGAAGCCGGCGATTCCGATAGCGTTGTGGTCGGGGGTCTGCAATGGCAGCACTCAAGTAAACGACGTGAAGATACAGATGCAACACCCGACTAACGATGCCGAGAACCCGGCTGGCGAGAACGCTTGCTGGACGACCTTTTTCGATTGTTCATCGGGAGCACCCGATATCAAGGCAGGTTTCGAGACCGCCGGAACCTGCTCGGGCAATACAATAAGCGGCACGCTCGCGATAGGTGCTGCAATTTGCCAAAATAAAGGGCAAGTCAACACTGTTTTGAAGACAGCGGAGGACTTTTTTTCAGCGAACGGATGGCCTAACACTTGGTGGATCATTCCGGTGATCGGCGGTGGCGGCAATTGTGATCCGAATAATCCGACGAGAATCACGGATTTCGCCAAAATCAGACCGAAATCGATTGTTGACACCGGGAATCCCAAATACATCGTGGCCGACGTCGTTTGCAACCAAACCCTCGATGACCTTAGTTCTAGTCTGTGTTTTTCGCACAGGCTGGTGCGGGAGAAGGCAAAAAATATGTAGGGGTTTAGACCAACCCCTGCTTTTATCCATCGAACTTGCGTCACTCTCAACGGATTGGCTGCTTGTGCAGCCAATCCGTTATTTCTTGAATAAAATTTCTTCATGTACAGGTTGGTTTATCTGTTTTTTGCTCGGCGTAACGATTTTGCCGGCGTTGGGCTGTCGTCCTGGAAACGAGTCTCAAAAGCTCGCGGAAGTCGACGGGACCGCAATCACTCGAGCGGATTTAGACCGCTCGGGTGGGAAAGCGCTGTCCAAGGCACGCGAGCAACTTTATAAACTCGAGCGCCAGAAGCTCGACGAATACATCGGTGCAACTTTACTGACTAAGGAAGCGAAGAATCGAAACGTGTCGGTGTCGACGCTGTTGGAGCAGGAAGTGAACAGCAAGGTTCCACCGATCGCGGAGAACGAGATACAAGGTTTTTATGACAGCAATAAAGGTCGGCTTCGGGTTGAATTGGCCAAGGTCTCTGATCAGATTCGCGACTTCCTACGCGAACAAAAGGTTGAAAAACAAAAACAGGAATTTTTTACAGCGCTTCGCTCCAAGGCCAAAGTCACGACGTATCTGAAGCCACCTTCAGTATATCGCGCGGAGGTGGCGTTTGCCGGGGCGCCGCTGAGGGGCGCGGAAAAGGCCGCCGTTACAATCGTTAAGTTCGAAGACTATCAATGTCCCTACTGTAAAACTGTCCAGCCAACATTCCTGGAACTGCTCAAGCGTTACGACGGGAAAGTAAAGCTCGTGCACAAGGATCTTCCACTGGAGGAGATCCATCCTCAAGCGCGTCCGGCGGCGGAAGCGGCACGCTGTGCTGGGGATCAGGGCAAGTTTTGGGAATTATCATGACCAGCTTTACGCACAGGCGCCGAAGCTGGGCGTCTGAAGATCTCAAGAGCGCGGCTAAGGAAGTCGGGTTGAATCTCGCGTCTTTCGAGCAATGTTTCACGAGCGGCAAGTTCAAAGCTGCTGTGCAGAAGGATTTGAACGAGGGCGCCAATCTCGGCCTCACCGGTACGCCGGCGTTTTTTATTAACGGCCGGGAGATTTCCGGATCTCAGCCGGTCGAGGCTTTTGCCGCGATCATCGACGAGGAGTTGGGTCTAGCCAAATAAGCTCCGATCGTTATGGAGCGCTCCGAGTCGATCGTTAACTTCTATTCCGCGCCCGTCATCATTTTAGCTCTGCTGCTCGGCAGTGCCGCTTTCTGGGGCGCCAATAAGCAGATTCTTGGTTTATTTCACGACGACGGGATTTACGCCGTGGCCGCAAAAGCCCTAGGCGAGGGCAATGGCTACCGCATCGAAAGTTTGCCGGGCGCTCCGGCGCAGACCAAATATCCTTTTCTCTTTTCTTTCCTCGTATCGTTTCCTTGGCGTTTAGCTCCCTCGTTTCCAAAAAATATCGCCTTGCTCAAGTCGCTGAATGTCGTGATACTGGTGGCGATTTTCCTATCCGCCGTGGCATACTTTCGCCGGAGTTCTAGCAGTTCACGATTCATGGCGGTTCTATTCGCTGTGCTGGTTTGCACCAATCCGATCATCTTCAGCTACACCGATTATCTTCTGAGCGATCTGGTGGTGGTATTGCTTACCATGATCGCGTTGACGCTGTGTAGCCGGACGCCCGAACCTTCCCCCTTTGAAAAAGGGGGATTGAGGGGGATTTTGCAGCGCGCAAAATTTAAAATCCCCCCTGACCCCCCTTTTTCAAAGGGGGGAAGTCACACGGCAGTCAGTGCGTCTCTCTTGCATCTCTTGGTTCTCGCTGGCGTTGTCGGCCTCGCGTGTCTCACGCGGATCGCGGCGCTGCCATTGGTATTTGCTGGAGTGCTTTACGCCTTCGTACGCCGCGGTTGGCGCGGCGCGATGGTTTTTGTCCTTGGCGTTGGCTGCTTGCTGGGGCCATGGTCTATTTGGCTTTGGTTCCATGCCGCGCAACCGGTTGATTCCTTGTTCGCTTATTACGCTGGTTACGATCCGACGGGTGCGAAGCTATTTAGCGTTTCGCAGCATTTGACTGTGATCGCCGGCAATGCGCGCTACTTGATCGACAGCTTCGAGCTGCTTTATCTCACGCCGCTGGTGCCGGGACTCGCGCTTGTCCTTGGGCTACTGACGGTGACGGGTATGGTTGTGTCGATTAGGCGCCATGAAATTTTTTCTTTGAGCCTCTTTCTTTCCTCCCTGGCGTTGCTCTTGGTTTGGCCGTTTCATCCGGGGCGCTACTTGGCGCCGCTGATTCCGATCTTGATGCTGTTTTTGTTTCGCGGTTGCGGCCAGGCGCGCACTTGGCTCGCATCAGCTTTGCCTGACGCAGCAAACTACGCTTTGCTTGCAAGGGCGGCGTGGTGCCCGCTGCTGATCATTTTGTCGCTGAATGCTTTCTGGTTATCCGCCTACTTGCTGGCCGGGGACGATCGCACCACGCGCGGACTCTACGGCAATCGCGTGCCCTATAGCTGGGCAGGTTTCGAAGAGACTTTTACCTGGATACGGGAGCAAACGCCGCGGGACGCGGTTCTCGCCACGGCTTACGATCCGATGTATTATCTCTATACCGGCCGCCGAGCGATCCGCCCCGCGCTGCACCGGCCGGCGACTTACTTTTATCCCTATGGCAATGCGCAACCTGACGTCGGTTCCGTGGACGAGATCAAACCCCAGCTGGTAAAGTTGCAAGTCAATTATCTGATCATCGATCCGATGCAAGGCTATGCCGAAGGCAAAGTGAGCCTAAAGTTATTCGATGAACTGGTAAAATCTTATGGCGATCAGGCGATCAATGTTTTCACCAGCACCGATGGCATGCATCGCATTTATCGTTTAGGAAAGCCCTAGAGTTTTAATCATGTTGGACGAAGCCGTGCGCCTATTGTTGACCCTACAAAACCCGGACGGCGGGTGGGGCGCCGTTTTGGGCAAGCGTAGCAATACGGAGATGACGGGGCTCTCAGTTTTGGCCCTCCAGTCGCTTGGCAACAATTCGGTCGCTTCCGCGCCGTTGCAAAAGGGAATGCGCTGGTTGATCGCGCGGCAAAACAGCGACGGCAGTTGGCCGATCAACGAATACGCCAAGGGGCCGTCATGGGCCACGGCCATCGCTATTATCGCTTTGGCCAGCGCGCCGGAGTATCGCGCTCAGGTGGTCAAAGCCGGCCAGTGGGCGCTTGAGCAAGAAGGCGGCAAGCCGGGCCTATTGGCTAAGCTCATCCTCTTTGTAACTGGGCAAAAAAAAGTCGTCCGCTTAAACCAAGATCTGATCGGTTGGCCGTGGACGACCGGTAATTTTAGTTGGGTCGAGCCGACCAGTTATTTCATGATCGCGGTGAAAAAACTCAAAGCGCATCTGCCGGCGAGTACGCTCCAACAGAGGATCGAGCAGGCCGAGCTGATGCTCTATGACCGCATGTGCGACGGCGGCGGTTGGAACTCCGGCAACTCGGAGGTCTACGATGAAAAGTTATGGGCTTACCCCGACACCACGGCATTGGCGTTGATCGCGACGCGGGAGCGCCGCCAGCGCCAGGAAAATCAGGTGAGCTTGCTTGCGCTTGGCGAGATGATGAAGAGCGTGGACTCCGGATTGGCTCTGAGTTGGGCGACGATTTGCTACTCGCTTTATGAACGAGATGGCGCAGCGCTTAAAAGGTCCATCGAGCAACGCTTTGCCAAAACTAAGTTTCTCGGCGAGACCAAGCCGTTGGCATTGGCGATTTTGGCTCTGGCCGATGGCGCCGGTCACTTTCGGGTTTAGGGAATGAATATGAATCGACGTGACTTTCTCAAAGCCTCCGCTGCGGCGGCGATGGCGCCGTTGGTGGGCGCCTGCGAGCGCGAGCAGCGCTGGACGCGCGAAGCGTTCATCCGGCCGGCGAGCTCGAAAGTGGCGATATTGGCTGCCGCCGATTACGGCAAACCGCTGCGCGATGTCATTCAGCGGGGCATTCAGCTCTGTCGCCTACAAGTAAACGGCAAGCGGGTGCTCTTGAAGCCCAACCTGGTGGAGTTTGACGCTAAAGGCGTGATCAACACCCACCCGGCGTTGGTCGAGGCGGCGATCGATGCCTTTAAAACTCTCGGTGCGCGTGAGGTGATCGTCGCCGAAGGGCCGGGCCATCGCCGCGACAACGAATATCTGCTAACCGCCTCCGGACTTTACGATGTGGTCCGCGAACATCGCGTGCGCTACGTCGATCTTAATAACGACGACGTGCGTCTGACACAGCTCAAGAGCAGCTTCACCCACTTCAGGCAGTTATATTTGCCGGAGACTTTGTACAACGCCGACTTGCTGGTCTCCATGCCCAAACTCAAAACCCACCATTGGGCCGGGGTGACGTTATCTTTAAAAAATATGTTCGGCGTCATTCCGGGATCGATCTATGGCTGGCCCAAGAATGCGCTGCATTGGGCTGGCATCAACGGCAGCATCGTCGATATCAATAGCTCGTTGCCGCTGCCACGCTTCGCCATCGTCGATGGCATCGTCGGCATGGAAGGCAATGGGCCACTGCAGGGACAGGCGAAAAATAGCGGCGTGCTGGTCTTCGGTGACGACCTAGTCGCCGTCGATGCCACCGCGGCGCGGCTGATGAAGATCGAACCGGGCAAGGTAAAGTATTTAACAGAAGCGGGAAATTTTCTCGGCAACTTGGCTGACGAAAAGATCGAGCAGCTCGGCGAAAGTATCGATCGTTATCGGCAAGACTTTCGGGTCATCGATGCCTTCGCCGATATTAAGAAGCTGGTCGGCTGACATGCACGGGTGAGAAAATTCGACTTCACCACGAAGAGCACGAAGGACACGAAGGGTTTGGACGATTGAGACTCCGAACTTCGTGCTCTTCGCGTCCTTCGTGGTGAAAATTTATTCACTATCGAGCTGCAAAACGCAAAAAAAGCGCCGGAGGGCTTTACCCGCCCGGCGCTTTTTTATCGGTGATGCTAACGAGGGCTTGTCTTATCCGTCAGCGGGAATGACCAGTTTCATGCCGACGTAGATGTAGTTGGGATTTTTCAGCACCTCGCGGTTGGCCTCGTAAATCTTTTCCCACTTGCCGGTGGCGCTATAAAATTGTTCGGCTATTTTGCTCAGCGTGTCGCCAGGTTTGACGGCGTATTGCTGCCCGCTGGCTTTGGCAGCGGCAACGGGCGCTTTTTCGCTGGCCGGCGGTATCTGCTTGGCGACCGGTTTGGCTTTTTCTTCGGTGGCGGCCGGCTTGGACTTGGCTTCAACGATTTGCACCGGCGGCTTATCCCTGCTCGGTGTTGCCGGCACGGCTGGCGCCACTTTCGCGACCGCGCCGGGTTTATACACGCGATCGATGAAACCGGAGCTGTCCAATTCCTTGACCACGCTCAGATCGACAAACTGTTCCGGCCGCGCTGATCGCGCTACGGGATCTTTGGCGCCGAACTCGCGCAGGATGATCTGTATGCCTTTCATGGTCGGATAGGGCTTTTCCGGCACCAGCGTCATAATGATCGATTCATAGGTGTCGTCCAGAATATCCTTGTCGTCCGTGCGCAAGTACTTAGCCAAGATATCCATCGTTTCTTTGCGATGGGTCTTGGCGTATTGGATGCCTTCGATGTAGGCGCGCATGAAATCGCGGGCCAGTTCGGGCTTCGATTTGAGCAAGGCTTTGGTCGTCGCGATGCTGGTGTGTTGGTACTCCAAACCAAGCATTTGCAAGTCGGCCAACATGGGGAAGCCGAGCTTCTTGGCGCGCAACGATGTGGGCGCTGAGAGCATCACGCCTTGGACGCGGCCGGCTTCGAGCGCCGCGAGCTGCGCCGGTTGATTGCCTAGCTGTAGAATAGCGACGTCCTTGTTGGAGTCCAGGCCGTATTTTTCAATGGCGTAGCGCATCGCAAAGTCGGTCGCCGAGCCATACCGGGTTACGCCTAAGGATTTACCTTTGAATTGATCCGGCCGGGTAATGCCCCGTTCGGTGTAGAGCTGAAACGTCAGGGTGTTGATGACGCCGGCGATGATCACGACGTCGGCGCCGCGCAGATTGCTTTGGATCGCGGCTGGACCGGCAACTGACGCGAAACTAATATCGCCCGCCACCAAAGCTTGCGCCGTGGTGGTGCCGGACTCGATCAAGATCGCTTGCACCTCGAGACCATATTTGCGAAAAAAACCTCTGTCTTGGGTCACCCATAACGGCGACACGTTGCCCGAGATCGAGCTGTAAGCCACGTTGATCTTTTGCAGCGGTCGGTCGGCGGCCAGTGAAACCGCGCCGGACAGAGTAATGGCCGTCGCTAGGGCCGCAGCTAGAGTTCTGTATAATTGGTTTTTCATTGATTTTCCCTTCGTTAAAAGCATCATTGCACTCCTACTAATCTCGGTTCAAGCGAATCATCGCCGCGCGCAGACTGGCGCGCATGCGTTCAAGCGAGCGGCCCAACTCGCCGACCTCATCGTTGCTCTGAATCGATACGGAGGTATCGAGCCGGCCGCGGCTAATATCGTCGGCGATCGCCTTTAACTCCAGGATCGGCCGGATCGTTTTGCTCGCGAGCATGACGGACAAGACAATGCTGAGCGCCAAACACCCGACAATGAGCCCGACAATCGGCAGCAGCGTCGCACGCATATCGTCGTTCACCGTTTGTGCCCAAAGGCCGACCCGCGCCGTGCCGAGCTGACCGTCGAGTACCGCTGTCCGGGTCTCATAGATTTCCTTGCCGCGCAATCGAGTCAGACGCGTTGCGCTGCTGGAGCCGCCGGCGTCTTTGAGTTCCACCGGAAAAGGCTGCACGCTGCTGGCAAGAATTTCTCCCTTGGGATCTTGAACGAAAGCATAGGCGACGCCGTCGAGCCGGCCATACTTGGCGACCAGCGCGTCGAGTTCCAGGGTGCCCTTGCGCGACACAAAGCCAGCGGCGGCGTCGGCGAGGTTGGTGGCGATGGCGGTGGCGCGTAGCTCGACTTGTTTCTCCAGGGCGTTGTTAGTGAAGTAATAGACAATCCCGATCACCAAAAGTCCCAATACCAAGATCAAGCCGCTAAAGGTCGAGCTGATCTTCCACTTCAATCCGCCGCGCTGCCAATGGGCGGCTTCCGGCTTCACGAATTTGGAGCTTTCGGCGGTAGCTGTATTTTGCGCCATTAAAATTCCTCCTGAGGATTAGTATCCCGCAGCTAGAACTGTTTGAAGTTGGAGATCTCTTGAAACATCGACTCCTCGAAATGGTTTTTGAGTTTGCCGTCAGCGATCTCGCGGCTAATCAGTGTGATGAGGTCATCCAGCTTTGATTCAGGAAAACTATCCCGCGATTCGCCCAGGGCTTCGATTTGATCGCGCAATACCAGCGGCGCCATGGGCCCCATCACTTCGGTCAAGATTCCGGTAACGCGAGTTAGCAACGCCGGCGGCACAATGTCGACGACCGGTTTTTTAACCGGCGCCGCGATTTCAATCAGGCCGGACTTATTCAGGTTGTAGAATACCTTGGCGACATACGCAAAAGGAATACGCAACACTTCGGCAACCTCTTGCACTGAACGCACGCCGTCGAGCTTGCTGAGGATGCGCCAACCGACGTTGGGCACTGTGATCGGACCGGTTTGCTCTTCGCCCAGATCGGCGATCCGAAAAATTGCTTTTCCCGTGGGAATCAGCTCTAAGATGATCTCCCACTCATGGGTCATCGCTCGCACTTCGTCGAGGATTTCCGCGGCGGATTTTTGGATCGTGGTTTTTGCCGCCGTAACATCGGCCAAAAGATTAAACGTTCCTTCGCCCCAGGTAACGGGATAAAGGAGCGCCTTTTCGCCTTCGCCGATGGGACAGACGGCGTGAACGATATTCCCGTCAGCCAAAAATATTTCGACCGTTTCTTTGTCCTGAGCAAGCTTCAAGACGCCGGACTTCTTTCCGGTGGTCGTGAGCAACAGCAGGTCAGTCAGGCTGATTTGGGAGAGATTACCTTGCATCGTGTCGGTCCGTGGTCAGCGCGGTGGACTAACGTTCTTCCAAACCGCGAGCTTTTCCGCCCTGGGCTCGTTTCGTGATGTCGGCGAATTCGTCGTGGCCGTTCAACGTCACTTTCAATGTCTTGATAACGGCTAGGCTCTTGCTGATGCCGACCATCTGTTCAAGAGTGGATTTGATTTGGCTCTGGAGCAGATCCACTTCCTCTGTGGAAATGCTAGTCAACTGTGACTGCAACTCGTCATAGAGCCGAGTGATACTGTCAATTTGGCCCAGCGCCTCGGCTTTCTGAGTGATGTCCTCGTAGAGCCGTGAGATGTCTTCGGTGAGATTTTGCAAATCGTTCTTCATGTCTATGTCCAACCCTTCGCTAATTATTTTGTTTCGTGACTGTTTTTGCCGCCGCTGCTGGTCCATCGCGATTGCCGCGGTTGCCGGCGCCACTGCGCTTGGCATCGAGTGTGGGTTTGAGCGCATCGGCCGGCGCTGCCTGGGACGGTTGCGTCACACTGTGGCTCGGCGGCGAGCTCACCGTGGCGGGGCCTTTGAAGAGATAAAGGCCGCCGAGCACTAAACCCAATACCACGAATACGACTATGCCACCGATCTTTAGGTTTATTGGCCTTGGCTTAGAATAGAGATCGTACTCGCCGTAGTCTTTGATAATTTTCTTGAGTTGGCGATCGAGTTCGCCGGCTTTCTGCACGTTGTGAACACTGCGAGACTCGTCCGGCTTTTCGAATTCGGGCGCAGGCATTACCGTCGGCTCGACAGACTTAATATTGGCTAGCTTCGGCGCTTCAACCGGGGCAGGCAAATTCGGCGTCTTGGCGAAGTCGCCATAGTTCTCGATCAAGTCGTCGAGGAGCTGTCGGTTGACTTTGCCGTCGGCCGGAACCATGGCCTTCGATTCATCGAGCACGCTGTCCGTTTCGACTTGTTTCTTTTGTCTCGCCTGCTTCTTCTCCTTGCGCGACAGGTGCCTGCGTTTCTCTGAGTCACCCGCGTCAATCTTCGTTGAAGGCGCGATGGGCTGAGCTTGCGTCACCAATGATTTTTCCGGCGCTTCGATCAACGCCGCGGCTGGAGTTGCAACGCTGGTCGGAGCTTCGACCACGGCGTCGGTTGGTAACTCAGGAGAAGGTAACTCGTTCGAGTTGGCATCGGCCACGTCTTGGCCGCCGAAGAGTTTAACGTCGGCGTCCACCGGCGAGCTTTCGTCTGCGCTCACTAGCTTGAAGTCGAGGGCGGTTTCAGCGCTAGCTGTCGGCGAATTTTTCGTCTCGCTATTGGCCGTTTCAAAAGCCCAGTCGGCAGGAGCTTCGATAACAATCGCTTGACCGCGATCCGTTGCGCCAATCGGAGTGAGAGTTTCCGTGATGCCGGGAGATAGCTCGCCAGCGAAAAATTCCTGAGCCTGAGTTGTCTCGTCGCGTAACGGCGCCGCCAGGTTATGCGGCGCGGTGTGGTCGAGGTGGAGCATGCCCGCATCAGCGTCGAAAGACACGGCGTCCGCGCTGGCTCGGGCGGCTTTCATTAGTTTCTGAAACCGAATGAATTTATGTGCTTTGACGATGGCATGGAGCTTCGGATGCTTATCTAAACTGTCGGGACCAACCAGGTCAAAATTTTCCTCTGGGATTGCGAGAATCAACTGATTCGCGTTCGTCAGCACAGGCTTCAGCTCCGCGATGGTGTCGAGACGGTCGCGCATGAAAATAACCTGTTGCATTAGCGACCTGAGGTTTTTTTCCGCTCCGATGATATCGTCAAGGGTAAAATCGTTGAGCCGCTGTTGCAGGCCCTGGATCGATCCTAACACCTTGCCAAATCCGCTTGCGGCTGAAACGTCTGAGTTCGCCGCGACCGCGGACTGCCGATTTTCTTGTTTTTCTGCCGGTAGCATGATGCACGTTGTCCCTAGTCAGAGTAATCGAGTAGGGTCTGGAGCGCTTGCAGTTATCTAAGCAAAATGGTTGCCACCAATAGTCAGCAGAAAATGCCAGTAATTTCAGAGATACTCGGCGAATATCGTCCCGCAAGTACTCGATAATTCCACCAACTGTGTTATTGGCGAACAAATTTGTACCGCAAATTTTTCGCTATGTTTGTGGTTTTCTTAGAGAAATAAGCTATGGGTTGAAGCGCAGGGTGGGTTATGAAACCGAGCGGGGATCCCTCGCTTTGGCACTGCCGGCGAGGTATTTATCCGCCTAAGCCGAACTTATCCAATTTGCGATAAAGTGTGCGCGTCGATATCCCCAGCGCTTCTGCCGCTCGAGCTTTGTTGCCGCTGGTTTGTCGCAGCGCATCTTCGATGACGCTGCGTTCACCTTCTTCGATATTCTTAATCGCTCGGCTGCCGATCTCTTCGCGATGGCCGGTGGCGTAGTGTTGCAGATTCATTGGCAGGTCGGTGATCGTCATGTACTCACCGTCGCATACCATGACCGCGCTTTCGATCACGCTTTTGAGCTCGCGGATGTTGCCGGGCCAGGGATAATCGAGGAACAGCGCCTTTGCCGAGCTGCTGAGTTTTTTCAGCGGTTTTTGAAATTGGCTGCAAGCTTGATAGACAAAATTCGCGATCAACAGAATCATGTCTTCTCGGCGCTCACGCAATGACGGCAGAATGATCCGCGCGCTGTTCAGTCGGAAGTACAGATCTTTACGAAAACCGGTTCCTTGAATCGCTTCTTCGAGTTCCTTATTGGTTGCGGCTATGATCCTCACGTCGCAGGTCTTGGGTATCGGTTCGCCCACTCGGTAGTATTGGCGAGTTTCAAGAAATCGCAGCAGTTTGAGTTGGATCGACGGCGCCAGTTCGCCAATTTCATCGAGGAAAAGTGTGCCGCCCTCGGCCGCTTCGACAAAGCCTTTCTTATTGCGATCCGCGCCGGTGAACGCGCCTTTGACATAGCCAAACAGCTCGCTTTCAACCAACGTCTCTGGGATGGCGGTCATGTTGCAGCCCACGAACGGTTTATTGGCGCGCGGTCCATGGGAATGAATATATTGCGCCATGACCTCTTTGCCGGTGCCGGTTTCACCGGTGATCAGAACCGTAATATCGTGCATTGCATAGCGGTTCGCCAAATTGAGAATCTCGTGAAAAACCGGCGTGTCGCCGATCATCTGCGGCGTCTTAAGCCCAAATGCGCCATTCGAGTCTGCCGGCGGTTGGCCGAGCTGTCCGAACAATCCGTAAAGCGTTTGGATGTGATTAGGATCGTAACACACCAACGCTAGGTGGTCCGCATTTCTTCGTAGCCGCTCCGTCAGTCCCTGCCAACTCGCGCCCTGGCATAACGACAGATCGGCAAAAATGAACTTTTGTTGTTCGGTCGGGAATGCCGCTAGGACGCGCTCTGCTTCTTCGATGGATCGACTCACGTGCACCGAACAGTCGCGCGCTTCGACCAGCTTCGAGATCCCCGTCAGGGACGTATCGGCGGCGTGAATAATCAACGCGAGCGGCTTGGCCATCTAGGCAGGCTCCGCCGCCGTGCCGTTGGAAAGAATGACCATGTCTTCAAGCGAGTCGACCAGGAGTTGCTGCGAGATTTGCGGTGGCGTGCCGAAATAGTTGCAGGCGGCGATGACGTGCTCGGCGATGAATTTCGGATGAAATCCGGCGAACGGCACCTTGTATTTGATGTAAAAAGAATTGAGTAAGTAGGCCATCACATCTTCGGTCAATTCCAGCCCATAAGAGTCGCAAATGCGCTGGAAGATTTCCTTGAACTCATCCACCGTCGGCGGATTGATTTTCATCTTGTAATGAACGCGCCGTAACTGGGCCGGGTCCATCAGCTCCTCGGGCGGAAAGTTGGTTGCGAATATTACCAATTGATCGAACAGCACGGAAAACTTTTTGCCAGTGTGCAGAGTCAGATAATCAATTTTTCGTTCGAGAGGGATTATCCAACGGTTCAGTAACTCGTGTGGCCGCACCCGCTGGCGGCCGAAGTCATCGATTACGAATATGCCGCCAATCGCTTTCATCTGCAACGGCGCCTCGTAATATTTCGAATGCACATCGAAGTCCAGGTCGAGCATGTCCAGGGTCAATTCACCGCCGGTGATCAGGTAGGGCCGCGTACAACGCACCCAGCGCGGGTCATGCTCGAGGTGCGGCAGAAACATCGAATTGGCATCGCTGCGGTGGCCGTTGCTGGCGCTGGTGGGAAACGTTACGTGCACCGATGGGTCATAGATTTTAATGATTTGACCGTCGACTTCGATGGCGTAGGGGACGTAAACAGGTTGTTCGAAAGCGCTCACCAGCGCCTCGGCGATGGAGGTTTTGCCGTTGCCAGCAGCGCCGTAAATCAAGATCGCCCGGCCGGAGTTTGACGCTGGGCCGAGGCGGCGTACGACTTCATCGGAAAGCACCAAGTGCGACATCGCTTTCTGCAGCTTGTCGATGCTGATCACCTCATTGGTAATTGTCTGCTTTTGAACCTGAGTCTGATATTCTTCCAGCGGTATCGGCGCCGGACCGAGGTATTCGCACACGCGCAAGGCTTCACTCGCTCGTTCTTTGCCGGCATTGGTAAGCGCGTAGCGTAGGATGTTGATATTCTTTTCCGACGGACCGCGGATCTCGACGAGCGATTCCTTCTTGGCAAAATTGAGCAGATCCTCGACGATGGGCCGGGTCAGCTTGATCTGTTCGGAAAGCTCGGGAATGGTCTGCAAGGCCGAGATGTACATGAGGCGGAGCATCGAGTTGAGTAAGAAGTTAGTCTCCAACCCGGTAGCCTCGATGGTTTTGGCGACCGGCGGAGGTTCTTGAAGAATCGCCTCAAGATCGCCGCGGCTGATGAAGCCGAGTGCGACCAAATTATCGCCGAGCCTGCCGCCGGCGATTTTCTGTTGTTGGAGCACCTTGTTGAGCTGCTCCGTGGAAATGATTCCCTTAGCTCGTAAAAGCTCGCCGATGGCCATACCAATTTCTCTCGATTCTGGTTTAGAAAATAGTTGTCTTTAGGAGCAGCAACACTTATAGTCGCGGTATAGTCCTCAAAAAGCCGTTTCATTATAGGTTATCGCCGAAACGTGTCAAGAAAACTTTCGTTCAGTCGCCTTCGGGCTACTGGAGGTATGATGAATATCTGTCGAATATTACAACCATTTATCCTGGCAATGGGGCTTTTACTCGGAGCCTGTGCGCTGTTAGATGATAATGCGGCGAAAAAGCCCGCGAGTACGGGATTGATTGCTACTCCGGCGACCTACTACAGCACGACGAAAGCTAGATACCTGGGGGTAAAATATAAAGACAACTTGGATCGCTTGGTCGAGCGAATTACGCGAAACTCAAAAACTGCGTCCCTGCAGTTCGCCAACAATATCTCGTCGGTGGGCGGCATCGGTTTTTATACCCACTCGGCAACCAAAACCGCCGATGAGCGATATCTGGAGGTTGTATTGGCCACGCCGGAGACATTTGAAATCAAAGGCGAGCATAGCGAAAAAATTCAGCGGCTCTTTACCCTTTACGGTTTAGAGATCTTGGGAATTCTTAACGGTGACGGCGACATGTATCAAGATCGGGAGCTAAGCGGCTACGGATTGAATCTGGCATGGCGCACCGTGGTGGCGGACACGACCGGCAATCGCGTGATGCTGGAGCGCGCCATAGTCTACTTTTCCAAGGAACGTGTACGCAATTTTATCCGTCAAGAGATCAACCAAAACGATCTGCTCGCCGACGCGGTGATTTTCGCTGTTGAAGAGGACGGGCCGCTCAACTTGGTTTCCTACCAGCCCAAAGAAGCGCGGCCGGATTTTCGCCCGGCGATCCGCGAAGATAATCTGGCGGACGTGCCAGCCTTAGCGGCATCCCAGGAAACCGCGGTGGCGGCAGCAAAAACGCCCAAGGTGGCACCACGGATTGAGCCTGGCAAGAAGCCGGAGTCACCGTCGCAGCGACTTTAAAGCCGGAGCTGCGTGAGCTCAAAGTGGAAGCTAAATCGTCGACAGCACCGGCGCAAAAGTCACCGGCAGTTGCCGCCAAGCCCGTGGCTGCTTCGACGAAAGAGCCAGCAGCAAAGGCGGCAGAGGCTGCGCGCGCGGTAGAAGTCGCCATCAATAAACAACCCGATCGCGCTCCAGCACTGACCGAATCGGTGGAGGCGCCGGTGGAACCCGTCGGTGAACTCCAACCCGAGGTAGCGGCGGTCGCGCCACAGGTATCGAAGGCGCCGGTGAAACCGATGGTGCCGGCGCCGGTTCAAGACATCGCGACCGCACCGGTTCGATCATCCTTGCCGCCAACAGCCGCGAATAATAATGATGGACTAAGCACTGCGACGCCGGAGACCAGCCCTCAGGGATCTGTAAAAAGCGCAACACCTAAGCCCCCGGTTGCGAAGACACCGACAGCCGTGATTCCTGCGCTTGTTGTCACGGCGCCGGTGCCAGTTTTGCCGGACCCGGCAAAAGTTGCCGCCCCGACGCCCGCTGCTGTCAGTGCGGAAAAACTTATCCCGACTAAGCAACCCCAGATAGAAAGTTTAAAACCGACAGCAGCGCCGCCGCCGGTAGCTAGGAAAGCGCCGGAAGTCATTACGGTCCCGCCGCCAGTTGCGGAACTCCCCTCACCGTCGCCGTCAGTCGAACTAGAAAAACCCTCGATACCGGTGAATGTGGCAAAACCAACCGCCACTCGTGGCCAAGGAGACAGCGCCGGCGCTAACGACGCCGAGACAAGAGAAAATTGCGGCGCCGCCAGCGGCGATGAAAAGGGTCGAGCCGCTGCAGCCATCGACAGTGACAAAACCGCCTGCGTCGACGAGCGAAGCAAGAACTGACCCGGCACCCAGCGAGACAAAATCCGCCCCGCCCACGATGGCGGCAGCCAAGCCGGAGATCGTTGCCGTACCGGTTGTGAAGGCGACTGAACCAGCCGCACGGCCTGTTACGCCAGCAAAACCGGCTGTGCCGGCAGCTGTTGCTAAAACTGAAGCGATACCTGTCGTTGAGTCAAAGCCAATGTTCACTGCACCGTCCAAGCCCATCGAATCGCAGGCGGGCGAGCAATTGGCTTTGCTGACCAACAAGCCTCTTGAAGCCGCGCCGCCCAAGCCAGCTTTAGCGCGACCCGTGGCGAAATCCCTGGAGGGATTTATCATTCAGCTGGCGTTCAGCGACAAAGAAAAGGCTCAGCGTTGGGCCGAGTCGATGGAGAAGCGCGGCTATGCAGTTTCGCTGACGGAAGCCGGAGCGGAAGGAGCGCTGCGCGTGCGGCTGGGAAATTTTCCCCTGCGCGACGATGCCGAGCGCCAGCTCCGGACGTTCAAGCAAGAAGGCATGAATGGAATCATCATCAACTTGCCCCAAGCCTATCGGCCCGAAGCGCGCACGTCGATTCCGTAAAATCGTTAATCCTTGGCTTTTAGCTTCGCGCGCAATATTTCGTTGAGCTTGTGCGGGTTGGCTTTGCCCTGGGTCGCCTTCATGATCTGGCCGACGAGAAAGCCGTAGACTTTTTCATTGCCCGATTTGTATTGTTCGATTTGTTTGCCGTTGGCCGCCAAGACTTGATCGACAGCGGCCTCGATACTATCCCTATCGGAAACTTGTTCCAGTCCTTTTTCACTGACGATTTGTTGCGGCGACTTGTCTGAATCCAGCAGCGCTTCGAACACGCTCTTGGCGATTTTCCCGCTGATCTTGTCTTGATCGATGAGCTGCACCAATTCCGCCAAGTGCGTCGCCGATACCGGCCAAGTGTCGATATAAAGCTGATTATCGAGTTGCTTATCTTTCAAGACGCGAAAGAGATCGCCGACGATCCAGTTGCTAAGCGCTTTCGGATTGGCGTGAATTTTTAGCCCGTTTTCAAAATAGTCGGCGATGTCCTTTCGGCTGGTGAGCAGTTCCGCATCGTACGCTTGCAGGCCATACTCGGAAACAAACCGCTGTTTGCGCGCGGCGGGTAACTCCGGCAACGAAGCGCGCACGGCTTCTATCCATGGCTCATCGATCACCAGTGGCAGCAGGTCGGGATCGGGAAAATAACGATAGTCGTGCGCCGATTCTTTTGACCGCATGGAACGGGTTTCTTCCCGGTGCTCGTCCCACAGCCGAGTTTCCTGTAATAGTTTGCCGCCGTCGGTAAGGGTGTCGCTTTGGCGCTCGATTTCGAACTCGATGGCACGCTCGACGGCTTTGAAGGAATTGAGATTTTTGATTTCGATCTTCGTGCCCAATGCGGACGTTCCTTCGGGCCGGACCGAGACGTTGGCGTCGCAACGAAAGCTGCCTTCCTCCATGTTGCCGTCGCAGATGGCGAGATATTGCAGGATCGCTCGGAGCGTTCGCAAATAGGCGCCGGTTTCCGCCGCCGACCGCATATCGGGCTCGCTGACGATTTCCAGCAGCGGCACGCCGGCGCGGTTGAGATCGACCAGGCTGGAGTCGCCGTGGGCGTCATGGATATTTTTACCGGCGTCTTCTTCCATGTGAATACGCGTCAACCGAATCCGCTTCGACGCACCGTCAAAGTCGATATCGATATGGCCGCTGGCGCAGACCGGCAGCTCGTATTGGCTGATCTGATAGCCCTTGGGCAAGTCGGGATAAAAATAGTTCTTGCGCGCGAGAATGCTCGACCGAGCGATTTGGCAGTGGGTTGCCAAGCCGGCTTTGATGGCGAATTCCACGACCTTCTTATTCAGCACCGGTAAGACACCGGGAAAACCGGCACAAACCGGACAGGTGTTGGCGTTGGGCTCGCGGCCGAACTGGGTCGAACAGCCGCAGAAGATTTTCGACTCGGTGAGCAGTTGGGCGTGGACTTCGAGGCCGATGACAGGTTCGTACTTCATCGTCGCAAGCTCCGATACGGAGAATGGAGAATGGAGAGTGGAGAATGGAGAATGAAAAAGCTCGGAGGTCGACCCGAGAGCGAATCTCTTTCGTTATCCATTATCAATTTTCCATTATCCATTAACATGTCGGTTTCCTCGTGTGCCATTGCGTCGCTTGCTCGTAGGCATGCGCGGTTCGCAGCACGGTGGTTTCGTCAAAATGCTTGCCGATGATTTGCAGGCCGATCGGCATGTTCTCGCCATCAAACCCACAAGGCAGGGATATTGCCGGTAGACCGGCCAGATTGATCGAGATCGTGAAAATATCCGATAAATACATTTGCAGCGGATCTTGGATTTTCTCGCCGATCTTGAATGCAGTCGTCGGCGCCGTTGGCGTGAGGATCACGTCACAACGTTTGAAGGCTTCGTCGAAATCATTTTTGATCAGCGTGCGCACGCGCTGGGCTTTGAGATAGTAAGCGTCATAATAGCCGGCCGACAGGACGTAGGTGCCGAGCATGATGCGGCGCTTGACCTCGGCGCCGAATCCTTCGTCACGGCTGATCATATACGTATCCGTAAGATCTTTCGCGTCGGCGCGGTGGCCGAAGCGCATGCCATCGTAGCGCGCCAGATTGGAGCTCGCCTCTGCGGTGGCGATGATGTAGTAGACGGCTACGGCGTATTCGGTGTACGGCAACGCAATGTCAACAATCACCGCGCCATTTTTTCCTAGCTCGCGGATCGCATCTTGCACCGCTTTGTACACCAAAGGTTGCATGCCTGGGACGAAGTATTCCTTAGAGATTCCGATGCGAAGACCCTTAATGTTGCCATTCAACGCAGCGCTGTAATCAGGCACGGATTGATTTGCAGAAGTAGAATCGGCCGGATCGTGGCCGGCAATCGCTTGCAGCAGCAATGCCGAGTCGCGCACGTCCTTGGTCAGCGGTCCGACTTGGTCCATCGATGAAGCAAAGGCGATGATACCGTAACGGCTGACACGGCCGTAGCTCGGCTTTAGTCCGACCACGCCGCAGCATGCCGCCGGCTGGCGAATCGAACCGCCAGTGTCGGTGCCGAGGGCGGCGATGCACAGATCGGCGGCTACCGCGGCGGCCGAGCCGCCTGACGATCCTCCCGGTATACGATCGAGATTCCATGGGTTGTGCGTCGGAAAGAATGCTGAGTTCTCGGCCGACGATCCCATCGCGAACTCATCCAAATTGGTCTTGCCGACGATGACGGCGCCGGCGGAGAGCAGTCGCTCGACGGTGCTGCCGTTGTACGGCGGAATAAAATCGCCAAGAATCCTTGATGCGCAAGTCGTGCGCAAGCCCCTGGTAAGAAAGTTATCTTTGACTGCGATGGGGATACCTAATAATGGCGCCGGATTTGCGCCGCTTTTCAGTTTTTCATCGGCGGACTTTGCCTGTTCGATCGCTTGATCGTGGGCAAGAGTCAGATACGCACGAACCTTGTCGTCGGTTGCCGCAATGCGCTCGAAGACCGCTGCGGTGAGTTCGACGGACGAGAATTCGCGCCGGCGCAGCTTGTCACTGGCTTCGTGTATAGTGAGCGCGGTCAAATTCATTCGAGGATTTTCGGCACCTTGAAAAACGTCTCGTCGCGGTCCGGCGCATTGGCCAATAACGCGTCCGCGTTGGGCCGATTGGTCACCTTGTCGGGGCGCAAGGCATGGGCGCTGTCGAGGGCATGGCTGAAAGGTTCGATGTTCGCCGTGTCGATCTGATTGAGTTTGTCCATGTAAACCAAGATATGATCAAGCTGATCGGTCAGCGCGCTCGCTTCGTCGGCAGTGAGACGAAGGCGCGCCAGTAGCGCGACGCGCGCTACTTCTTCACGGGTAAGTTTCATGGAGTTTTTTTAACACATGGCCGGGGCAATGCCAACGCGGCTGCGCGGGCCGGTAGGTGCAATAACGCTGTATTTTATTTGCATTAGCAGTGCTTTTGGCTAAAAATGCTCCAACATGAAAGGTGAGTTGCGATTAGGTTTGCCGGCGCGGAGACGGCGCTCCTTGCGAGCCTTCGAGGACGATGCGTATGGGCGTGGCTTCCAAGTCGTTGCCGGCGTCGATGAAGTCGGCCGCGGACCGCTAGCGGGTCCGGTGGTCGCCGCCGCGGTAATCTTGCCGCGTGAGTTTCATCACAAGGAAATCAAAGATTCGAAACTGCTCACGGCTAAGCAAAGGGAAAAGTTGGCGCCGCTGATTCAGCAAAATGCTTTGAGCTGGGGTTTAGGCGTTGTCGAGTTCGATGAAATCGATCGCATCAATATTTTGCAGGCGAGCCTCTTGGCGATGGCCAAGGCGCTGAGCGCGCTCAGTTGTCGGCCCGATTGTTTGCTCATCGACGGCAAGCAACCGATTCCCCTCAATTTGTTTCATGGGCTGAGTTTTTCTGTGTCGCCATCATTTTTTCAGAAAACCATCGTCAAAGGTGATCAATTGAGTTTATCGATTGCCGCGGCTTCGATCGTCGCCAAGGTTGCCCGTGATGCGATAATGGTCGTGCTCGATAAGCAATATCCCGAGTACGGTTTTGCCGATCACAAGGGTTACGGCTGCGCGGCGCATCTTGCAGCCTTGCGTCGCCATGGACCGTCGCCGATCCACAGAAAGAGCTTTGCACCGGTTCGCGATCTGATGATTGAAGTGACCAAGGTCGAGCAGCTTGAGTTTGATTGTTTGGTGAAAAATCCGTGAGTTTCTTTAGAAAGCGCCTGGGTCAAGAAGGCGAGGAGATCGCCGAGAGATTTCTCAAGAAGAAAGGCTATCGAGCTGGTCGAGCGTAATTATCGGTGCAAGACCGGCGAGGTCGATTTGATCATGCTCGACCGCAAAGTGATCGTCTTCGTCGAAGTGAAGACCCGTACCGATGATAGCTTCGGCTCACCGTTCGAGGCGGTGGAGGCGCATAAACAGCACAAGATGATTCAGGCAGCGCAATTTTTCTTGCACGAGCGCAAGCTTGATCAACGCGACGCCCGCTTTGATGTCGTCGGGATCTCGTGGCCCGGCGGCGCGCCTGTGATCGAGCATATCGAAAACGCATTCGAGGTTGGTTAAGGAATCTGCATGTTAGATGTCAAATTATTGCGCGACGATTTAGCGAGCGTAAAGGCGCGCATGGCGACGCGCGGCGCGACGGTGGATTGGGATGAGTTCGCGCGGCTCGATCAACAGCGGCGCGACGCGCTGGCGAATATCGAGCGGTTAAAGGAGAAGAAGAACCGCTTGTCCGGCGAGATCGGCAGGCTTAAGAAAAGCGGCGGCGATGCTGCGGCGCCCATGCGCGAAGTTGAGGAAGTGAGCGCGGCGATCCGCGATAGCGAGGCGCCATTGGCCGATGTCGAGGCGCGCTTTGAACAGTTCATGTTGACGGTTCCGAACTTGCCTCATGCGAGCGTTAGCGTCGGCAAGAACGAGACCGACAATCGCGAAGTGCGCCGCTGGGGCGAGCTTCCCAAGTTTGATTTTGCAGCCAAGAACCATTGGGACATCGGCGAAGACTTGGCCATTCTAGATTTCGCCCGCGCCGCGAAAATTACCGGCGCGCGTTTTACTGTCTATCGCGACGGCGGCGCGAAATTGGAACGGGCGCTGATCAATTTCATGCTCGACTTACACACCGGTGAGAACGGGTACACAGAGATCTTGCCGCCGGCGTTGGTCAATCGCGCGTCATTGGTTGGCACCGGGCAGTTGCCCAAGTTCGAAGAGGATTTGTTTCATCTGGCGCCGGGCGACTATTTTCTCATTCCCACGGCAGAAGTGCCGCTGACCAACTTGCACCGCGACGAGATGCTCGAGCGCGAAGCAATTGCCGATTAAATATGTCGCCTACACGCCATGTTTTCGTAGCGAGGCGGGTTCTTACGGCAAGGACGTGCGCGGTTTGATCCGCCAGCATCAGTTCAACAAGGTCGAGATGGTGAAATTTTGCGAGCCGGAGAATTCTTACGACGAACTGGAAGCCATGGTGAACAATGCCGAAGAAGTGCTCAAGCGGCTGAAGCTACCTTATCGTGTCGTGGAACTGTGCACCGGCGACTTGGGTTTTGGCGCGGCAAAAACCTACGACTTGGAAGTCTGGCTGCCGGGGCAGAATACTTATCGCGAGATTAGCTCTTGCTCCAATTGCGAGGACTTTCAAGCCCGCCGCGCCAACATTCGTTACCGCAAAGACAAGAAGGGGAGACCGATCTTCGTCCACACGCTCAATGGTTCCGGCTTGGCCGTCGGCCGGACGTTGGTTGCAGTGTTGGAAAACTATCAGCAGAAAGATGGTAGTGTGATCATTCCCGAAGCGCTGCAGCCTTACATGGGTGGTTTGGAGCGGATAGGTTAGAAGTTTGATTTTCCGTTTCCATCCGCTCGAAGGCGGTCGCTACAACTTTGCAATTGAAGTCCTATGGCTAAACTTTTTCTTGCGACCTTGTGCGACGACGTGCGGGAGGAAAAGACTGGCAAGTTCAGTCTCATGGGAGTCTTCGACCGCTTTCTCGTCATCGATTTTCGCGCCCCGTTGCCGACGTTTTGGCTGTTTGCGCAAGTCGGCTGCGATACTGAAGGCGAGCACGCGCTCACGGTTGAGTTTCGGCGAGTTGAAGGGACGTCGGTGATGCGTGCCGAGCTCAAACATCAAGCGATTGGTGAAAATAGTATTACTGGCCTTTGCCATGCCAATATTAACCTGCGCTTGGAACAGCTAACGATTCCCGGACCGGGCGCCTACGAATTCGCCCTTCACAGCGACGGCCAGCATATCGGCTCGCTGCCGGTGGAAGTCTTGCAACCGCCGCCGCGGTTGGTTCAGTAACTCCAGACCATCGAAAGCTGAGAACAGTCGTTGGTTGTATGCTTTCTCTTCCTTGAAAGCCGCACGAGTTTATTCAACTAAGTTGCGACGATCACCGATCCGTTAAATCAAAATGCGGAAAATGGGGTCACATGGGGAAAATGTGGGGAAAATGGGGTCAGGCTGAGCTAGCCCGGGTTTGACGGACACCAAGAAAGGGGTCAAAAGCCCTGAAGGAGGTGTTCGATGACGAAGCGCAAGAGATTTAGCGCCGAGTTCAAACGAGAAGCGGTGCGGTTGCTAGAGACCTCGCAGAAGCCGCCGAGCAGATCTCGCCCGCGAACTGGGAGTGCGGCGCAATCAGCTCTACAAGTGGAAAGAGCAGATGAGTCAGCGTGGCGAAGAAGCTTTCCCTGGATCAGGACGAGGATCGGGCAAGCAACGATGAGGTGGCTCGACTGCGCAAGGAGTTGGAGCGAGTCAAAGAGGAGCGCGACATCTTAAAAAAGGCAGCCGCGTACTTTGCCAAGGAGCTCAAGTGAAGTACGCCTTTGTGCGAGCTAACCGCGAAGAGTTTCACGTCACAGCGGATGTGCCAAGTGTTACAGGTCAGCCGCAGTGGGTATTACGACTGGCAGGTGCGTGAGGAGTGTGAGCGCAGCCGCCGAGGATCAGTGTTCTGCTCAAAAAGATTCGCAAGATCCACCTGGAGATGAAAGAGGCTTATGGTGCCACTAAGACGTGGCGGACCTTACAGCAATCAGGGACGGTGTGCGGAAAGCATCGAGTCGCCCGGCTCAGGCGAGCAGGCAGGGATAGAGGCGCGGCGCAAACGCAAATTTAGACTGGCCTATCAGGCCCGTAACACGGCGCCTGCACCGCCCAATCTTTTACGCTGGCCTTTCACAGCCGCTTACCCTGATCAGATCTGGGTGACCGATGTAACCTTCATCCCAACGCGCTCGGGCTGGTTATACCTGGCCGTGATGATCGACTTATATACCCGTTTAGTGGTGGGTTGGTCCATGAAGGATCGTCCAAACCAGGAGCTTGCCAATGAGGCCCTGATGATGGCGGTGGAGCAACGCCGGCCCAAGCCAGGCCTCATTCACCACAGCGACCAGGGGATTTTGTACTCCAGTGGGAGTTATCGTAGAACTGCTGAAAAAATACGGGATGCTGCGCAGCATGAGCGGCAAGGGCAACTGCTATGACAACGCGGTCGCTGAAAGTTTCTTCAGTTCGCTAAAGAACGAGATCGTTCACCACCGGGACTATCACACGCGGGATCAGGCTCGATCGGAAATCTTCGAGTACATTGAACTGTTTTACAATCGCAAACGAATTCATCAGTCATTGAATTATCAAACGCCGATGCAGTACGAATCGGTCAAACTGTCTCCTAATTAACTGTCCGTTAAACCCGGGCCAGCTCAGGTCTTGAATCTTGATCTTCTCGATTGATTGACGTAGGGTCGTTGGCATGGCGCGGCCATTACGGATCGAATACGACGGAGCGTTGTATCACGTCACCTCCCGGGGCAACGAACGCAAGGCGATCTTTAGGGACGATACCGACCGTCAGTTGTTCTTGAACACCCTGGCGCAGGTGATCGAGCGATTTCACTGGCTGTGCCACGCCTACTGTTTGATGGATAACCATTACCATCTGGTGGTGGAGACCGCCGATGCCAACTTGTCCAAAGGGATGCGCCAGTTAAACGGGGTGTATACCCAAACGTATAACCGGCGCCACCGCCGGGTGGGGCATTTGTTTCAAGGGCGGTTTAAGGGGATTTTGATTCAGAAAGACAGCCATTTTCTCGAAGTCTGTCGCTACGTGGTGCTTAACCCGGTGGCTGCAGGCATGGCGAAGGGTCCTAGGGAATGGGCCTGGAGCAGCTATCGAGCCACCGCCGGTCAATCGCCGGCCTCAGGGTGTCTTATGATCGACGAAGTGCTGGGGCAGTTTGGCAACCGGCGAGGATCGGCGCAGAACAAATATCGTCAATTTGTCAGCGAAGGGATCGGGCGAGCCTCGATATGGGAGAATTTAGAAGCGCAGAGTCTACTGGGGGAGGAAGGCTTCGCCGAAGCGCTCAAGGGGCATGTGAGAGGATATGAGAGGATCCAAGAGATCCCCAGAGGGCAGCGGCTGATCGGCCGGCCGACGCTTCAGAGACTGTTCGGCGCAAAAGACAAACAGAGATCGAAACGGGACCAGACGATTGCGAAAGCGGTCAATGAACATGGTTATAGCCAGGTGGAGGTAGCGCATCATCTGAAGCTTCATTACTCGACGCTCAGACTGGACAGAAGTCTATTAACGATTGACTACTGACGTTTAAGCCGACGCTTCGGGCCGCTGTGCCAAGCTGAGAATCATGAGTAAGGAGAAAATCTATATTGCTGGACTCGCGTATCGAGATGGCGGTTGCGAGATGGATTGCGTCAAGCGTGCCAACAACGGTCGGGAAAGTTTCGCTGGCCCGTTGCAAGATTCGCTCATCTACCGGGCAGATCGCGAAGGTGTCGTGCGTGGTTTGTATATCTCGTACAAGATCAGCCACTTCGACATCGGTGATTTCATGCAGCAGCCGTAAACGATCCACCGTACGAAGAGCTTCGATGCGCCAAAGTGCGCTACTGTAGGCGCGATCACCACTGCCCCCAGAATCTATTCGATTGTATTCGATTGGGTTCTCGAAATAGGACAATAGGATGCGAAGAACGACGGAAGATAGACATTCAACGGCGTCTGCGATCGCTTAGCAGGGTTTCCACAGCGGAAACTGAGCGTCGGCGCTTTACACCTTTGATCTTCAAAAGATCCTTGACCGGCCGGCTCGGTTCCACAATACGCACGGTCGGAGTATCAGTGCGCAGTATCCGGGCAACTGGATGGCGATGCGACGTGACCACAACTTCTTGCCCCATTTTAACCAAGCCCAGGTAGTAGCTCAGCTTCTCTTTTAACGTCGCTACATCCACGGTAGTCATGGTCATAAAATGACTAGGTAAGGGCTATCATGTCAAGCCTAAGATTAAGCATCATTTGATAGCAAAGTTGGCTGTCGATCTTGTAACCGTATTTCCGAATCGTTATTCTACGCGTCGGTTCGTTGTTGGCCGCAATTCTAGTCGGTCTGTGTGTCCTGCCAATTTCATGTCTCGGAGGGGTGGGAGAGCGGTTTAATCCACCGGTCTTGAAAACCGGCGCCCACTTCGTGGGCCGCGAGTTCAAATCTCGCCCCCTCCGCCAAATAACATCGCAAATGCCTCTGACTCCCTCTAGCGTGAGAATACAGCTGAGTCGGCATGACGTTTTTCTAAATCTAGATTTTAAAGCGAGCAAGTCGCGCGCCATCAGACATCCAGACTTGGCTTCTTCTCGATCGGTAGTTCGGCGGCTTGCCAAGCGTCCCATCCGCCGATCAGCGCCCGCGCGCGCTGCCATCCGGCTCGTTTGAGTTCCTGCGCCGCACGGGCGCTGGTGGCTTCGTCCGGTCAAGCACAGAACGTAATGATCGAGGTTTGGCGCGGCACGTTGAGTTCGGCGATTCGGCGGACGATTTGATCGGCGGGTATTCGTAGCGCGCCTTGAGCTTGAAATGGGCTGGAGTTGAAACTGGTCTCGGCGCGGACGTCGACGATCAACAAGGGAGCGCTGGAGGATTGCAGCGCGCGGAGTTCTTCGAGCGATATACCATCGCTGTCGTTCTCGACGGCGCTTGGACGCGGCGCGCCGTCATTGGCTTTTGGCGTTGCCGTGTCGATTTGATCAGTGCTCAAGGAAGCGGGCGGCGGCGTTCGGCCCAGTAACATCAACGAGCCTCCGTGCAGTGCCACCGAGAGCAGCACGACGAGGCAGCAAACGACAAACAACTGCTCGCTGCCTGGCACGCTGGCGAATACCGGCACGAGGATCAAGAGTAAGGAACTTAGGCCGCGCGGTCCGAACCAGGCGATTAAGAAACAGCTGCGGCGCTCTAGCTTGGTGCGCGACAACGACAAGAGGAACACGATCGGCCGGATCAACACCACGGCTACGGCGAAAAGTATCGTCATTGGGTTGAGCACGAGCAGCCCTTGCCATATGAGCGAGCTGCCGAACAGGATGAAGGTGAAGAGCAACGTCATCTCCGCGGTGGTCTGGCCATATTCGAGAAAGCAGTCGCATAGTTCCACGTCGAGAGCGGCAATCGTCAAGCCGGCGCAGAAAGCGGCCAAGAAGCCGCTACCGTGTACGGCTTCGGCCGCCGCATAAGCGGTAAACGCCACGCCCAGCGAGTATAAAGATTCGTAGTCGCGGCGCACGCCGGTTTTGCGCCGCACCAATTCGAGCGCTCCAATCGCCAGTAAACCCACCGTGACACCGGCTCCGGGCCCGAGGAGAAATAGCTCAAGCGCAAGGCGCGCCGATTCGACGCCGAAAAGATTGCTGTGGCTCAACACGGCCATGGCGATGAGAATAATCGGCAGCAAGACGATATCGTTCAAGCCGCTTTCCAGACGCAACGCCAGGCGCACCGTTTCAGGAAGACCCGGACGTCTCAACAAACCGCGCAGCATCACCGGATCGGTCGATGCCAGTGCAGCGCCGATCATCACCGCCAACGCCGGCGAAAAATCCAAAAGCATCCATGCCGCAAGCGCGATGAGCGTCGCCGAAAGCAAAGTGCCAGGCCCGATTACAAGAAACGCCAAAAGGCGATGACGGCGGATCTCTGCGATGCTGAGACTGACCGCGTCGGTAAACAGCACCAGCACGAGGCTCACGGTCGCAACGACTCGCAGGATCGGTGAATTTAGGGAAACGTCGAGCAGTTGTAATCCGGCGGGACCGAGCATCGCGCCGAGCGCGAGAAAAACACCGACTTGAGGAATATCGCTGCGATCGATGAAGCCGGATAGAAGCGCCGCGATGATAATCACCACGCCAACCAGGGCCAAGGTCAAAATAAAAAATTGCGGGCTAAAGGGTTCCATATCAGACTCGGCGACTATATCAGCGGGCAAGAGTTATTCCAGATCTTTGCAACTCTCACGAATGAGACGGTCATAGACCCCGTGACGTGACATTGAGGTTCACGGCATTGGGCCTGGCATCTCGATGAGGGCGTAAGGTGTAAGAAGATTTCTGATGGTGGTACTGGGAGTTGTAAACGAGCCAAAGTCTACGTTGGCGATCTTGGTGTTTCCGCCATTTAAAAATACTGCGATCCGTTGAGGCTTGAAAATCGAAGATCGCGTGTCGTTAGAGCCGCCAAGCTTGCGCATCTTTTCTAGCTCTGTATAGCTGTTAGAATCGCTTTTCCGGAGAGGATGAGATTCGATGGCGAATGCAGCAGCACCGACGTTACAGTTTCTGGGCGCCGCGGGTGGCGTCACCGGCTCGAAGTTTCTCTTCTCGCACAATTCCGATCAAGTCTTAATCGATTGCGGCTTGTTCCAAGGATTGAAAGAGCTGCGCCAAAGAAACTGGGCGCCGTTGCCCATCGATCTGGCGCAGTTGCGCTCGGTGGTCTTGACCCACGCGCACATCGATCATTCCGGTTACTTGCCGCGGATTGTCTACCAAGGCTTTCGGGGTCCGGTATTCGCTACTCCCGGCACTTGCGATTTGTTGCGCGTGATGTTGCCCGACGCGGCGTATCTGCAAGAAGAAGAAGCACGCTACGCCAATCGTAAAGGTTACTCGAAGCATACGCCGGCGTTGCCGCTCTACACTGTCGAACATGCCGAGGCGGCTTTGAAACTTTTGCGGCCGGTCCGCTTCGGCGAAAAAGTCGAAGTGGCCAAGGGGGTCGTGCTCGACTTTGGCCGCGTCGGTCATATTCTCGGCGCGGGATCGGCGCGCTTTAGCTTTGAAGTGAATGGCCAGCAGAAAACTTTGATCGACTCGGGCGATCTTGGCCGCTCCGACCGGCCGATTCTCAAGGATCCTGAGCCTGGCAGGGCCGCCGATTGGCTTTTGATCGAGTCGACCTACGGCAATCGAAACCATCCGAAAGATTCGGAAGACGCGTTGCGCGCGGTGATCAAAGAAACCGCGGCGGAGCATCGCTGCTTGATCATTCCCGCCTTCGCCATCGGCCGAACTCAGGACTTGGTCTACACCATTCGCAAGATGGAAGATGAAGGCGAGATTCCCGTGATTCCGGTGCATGTCGATAGCCCGATGGGAATCGAAGCGACGGAGATTTATTGCCGACACATCGACGAGCACGATTTCGAGATGGCGCAACTGCGCAATCATGAAAGTTGTCCCATCAGCTCACGCCATATGATCGTCGACCGAACGCCGGAGCAGTCGAAGGCTATCAATAATCTAAAAGGCCCGCTGATCATCATCTCAGCCAGCGGCATGGCAACGGGCGGGCGGGTATTGCATCATTTGAAACATCGCCTGCCTAATCCGGAGACCACGGTGCTGTTTGTCGGCTATCAATCCGAGGGGACGCGCGGGCGGTCGCTTCAAGATGGCGCCAAGGAAATCAAAATGCTCGGCGAAGTCATTCCAGTGCGCGCCAAAGTCAAAGTGCTCGACGGCTTCTCCGCCCATGCGGATCAAGGCGAGATCATGCGCTGGTTAGGCACATTTCCAAAAGCGCCGAAAACCACGTATGTCGTACACGGCGAAGCGGCTGGGGCGAATGCGTTGGCCGATATGATTCGCCAACGGCTCAAGTGGAATGTCGAGATCGCCAAGTACCAGCAGAAGGTGATGTTGGCTTAGTGGCACACAATTCGAATGCGAGCACCCTCATCTCAGTCTTCCACGCCTCTAGCGCCAACTTTAGTAAAGCATAATGATCGATCCGATCTGTGACATGACCGTCGAGCCGGCGAGTGCAGCAGGAAAGTTCGATTACGACGGCACGACTTATTATTTCTGCAGCGTTCACTGCCAGAAATTATTCCAGACCGATCCCGCCAAGTATCTTGCCGCTGCCAAGGCGAGGCAGAGTTCGCAGCCGTCGGTGCCGAGCGCACCTCAACACCACGCACAGCATCTCGAATCTAAGCCGGAAGTTCCCGGCGTGATTTATACCTGTCCAATGGATCCCGAAGTGCGCCAGCAGGGTGCTGGCGCTTGTCCGAAATGCGGCATGGCGCTGGAGCCGCTCGATATCGGCGCGGCGCTGACTAAAACTGAATACACTTGTCCAATGCATCCGGAAATTATTCGCGATGCCCCAGGTGCTTGTCCGCTCTGCGGCATGGCGTTGGAAGCGCGCACCGTCACGTTGACGGAAGAGCAGAATCCCGAGCTTGAAGATATGACGCGGCGATTCTGGGTTGGCGCTGTGTTATCGCTGCCGGTTCTCTTGGTTGCCATGTCGGATATGCTCCCCGGACAGCCGCTCCATGGGATGTTCTCGCCGCGCGCGCTGGTCTGGTTTCAGTTTCTGCTCTCCACGCCGGTTGTGCTCTGGTGCGGCTGGCCGTTTTTCGCAGCGCGCGTGGGCGTCCGTGGTCAATCGCAGTCCGAACATGTTCACGCTGATCGGTATCGGTGTCGGCACGGCGTTACCTGTACAGCGTGGTGGCGACGCTTCTTCCGAGCTTGTTTCCAGTGTCGACTCGCGGTCACGGCGGCGAGGTCGGCGTTTACTTCGAAGCGGCGGCGGTGATCACGACGCTCGTGCTGCTCGGCCAAGTGCTCGAACTGCGCGCGCGCAGCAAAACTAGCGGCGCGATCCGCGCGTTGCTTCGCCTGGCGCCGAAGACCGCGCGTCTGTTTGAGAATGACGGCAGCGAGCGAGAGGTGGCTCTCGATCGAGTAAAGTCGGGCGATGTGTTGCGCGTGCGGCCGGGCGAAAAAATTCCCGTCGACGGCGTGGTTATCGAAGGACAAAGCTCGGTTGACGAATCGATGGTCACCGGCGAGCCGATTCCCGTCGAGAAAATAGCGAATAGCAAAGTTACCGGCGGCACGGTGAACGGCACCGGCGCCTTTTTGATGCGCGCCGAGAGAGTCGGCAGCGAAACGCTACTGGCTCAAATCGTTCGCATGGTGAGCGAGGCGCAACGCAGCCGCGCGCCGATACAGAAACTTGCGGATTTGGTTTCGTCCTATTTCGTTCCCGCGGTGGTGGTGGTGGCGGCGATCACCTTCGGCATCTGGGTTCTGATTGGTCCCGAGCCGCGCTTGGCCTATGCAGTGGTAAATGCCGTCGCCGTGCTGATCATCGCCTGCCCGTGCGCACTCGGTCTGGCGACGCCGATGTCGATCATGGTTGGCACTGGGCGTGGCGCTACAGTGGGCGTATTGATCAAGAACGCCGAAGCGCTGGAAGTTTTGGAGAAAGTCGACACGGTGGTGATAGACAAGACCGGCACGCTGACGGAAGGCAAGCCGAAGTTGGCGGCGGTGGAAGTAGTGCCAGGAGCGAATGAGTCTGAGGTGTTGCGAATGGCAGCGAGTCTTGAGAAGGCGAGCGAGCACCCACTGGCCGCGGCGATTGTCGCCGGCGCTCAAGCAAAGCAACTGCGACTGGCCAAGGATCAGGGATTTCAGTCCTACACCGGGAAAGGAATCTTTGGCGTCGTCGAAGGCAAGCGCGTTGCGCTGGGTAATCTAAAGCTGTTCCAAGAGTTAAAAATTTCCGCCGATGCTCTGGTTGACCGAGCAGAAAAACTTCGCGCCGAAGGTCATACGGTGATGTTTGTTGCCATCGAAAAGCAGTTGGCGGGATTGATCGCGGTCGCCGATCCGGTCAAGCCGTCGACGGCTGAAGCGATTCGCTCGCTGCATGATAGCGGTGTTCGGGTGGTCATGCTGACCGGCGACAGCAAGTCGACAGCCGATACGGTCGCGCGCATGCTGGGCATCGATGAAGTGCATGCCGAAGTGCTGCCGAGTCAAAAAGGCGACATCGTCAAGCAACTGCAAGCAGCTGGCCGCATCGTCGCCATGGCCGGCGACGGTATCAACGACGCGCCGGCACTAGCGCAAGCTCATGTCGGTATCGCCATGGGAACAGGAACCGATATCGCGATGGAAAGCGCCGCGGTGACGCTCGTCAAGGGCGACCTGCGCGGCATCGTCAAAGCGCGCCGGCTCAGTCAGGCGACGATGCGCAACATCCGGCAAAATCTTTTCTTTGCCTTTTTCTACAACATACTCGGCGTCCCGCTCGCCGCCGGAGTTCTCTATCCCTTCTTCGGCGTCCTCCTGAGCCCGATGATCGCCAGCGCGGCGATGACTTTCAGCTCCGTTTCGGTGATCACCAATGCATTGCGGCTGAGCAAACTGAAAATATAGCTATCTGCGCTTGTTGAAGTTGTTCGCGGCTCCCGACATTAATGGACGCGCGCTTAATTTTCCGGCAGGCCCTGCCTAGAAATGAGCGCCTTTTCGAGCGGGCGTGCCGAACATCGTTAGCTGGCGTTGAGTTTTGACGCTCGGGATCGGCTGTTTTTTCGGTGGCCTTATTTAGTTTTACATCGGTTTAGAGTAAGACCTAGCTGCACCGAAATGACGTTGGCGTGTATCTTGCGGAGGGTGATTGGCGCTGGGATCAAACATGGCAATTTTAAAAGTTGAAGGCGTTACCAAACTTTACAAAGATCTAAAGGCTCTCGACAACGTCAGCTTTGAGTTCGAGAAAGGAATTCTCGCCTTTCTCGGGCCGTCCGGTTGCGGCAAGACGACTTTGTTGCGCTCCATCGCTGGGCTGGAAATTCCTGATGCGGGATCGATTTCCATCGGCGGTAAGGTCCAGACGTCCATCGAGGGCGGCATTCTCGTCCCGCCCTATTCCCGCGAGATCGGTTTTGTCTTTCAAAGCTATGCGCTGTGGCCGCATATGACGGTATTTAAGAACGTCGCCTTCGCATTGAACCTGCGCAAGTTCCCGACCGATGAGGTTAGGCGACGGGTGTTGGCGTCTCTGGATCTCGTCGGGTTGAGCGGACGCGAAGAGCGTTACCCGTCGCAGTTGAGCGGCGGCCAGCAGCAGCGGGTTGCCTTGGCGCGCAGTATCGTCCTGGAGCCGCGCTTGATTCTGCTCGACGAGCCGTTGAGCAATCTCGACGCCAAGCTGCGCGAAGAGATGCGCGTCGAACTCAAGAAACTGATTAAGAAAGTCGGCATCAGCGCGTTGTACGTGACCCATGATCAGGAAGAGGCTTTCGTTATTTCCGATAAAGTCATCGTGATGAACGCTGGAAAAATCTTGCAGTATGATTCGCCGGATGAGATGTACAATCAACCCACCGATCCCTTCGTGGCGTCGTTCATTGGCCATTCGACTTTGGTCGCGGGCAACGTGGTCAGGGTCGAGGCCGGCGACTGTTTGGTGCAGGTCCCCGAGTTCGACAATGCGACGCTGATCTGCGCCGCTCCCAAGAGTGGATTTTCCAGCGGGCCGTGCAGCGTCGTGATCAAGAACGGCGATTTACGGCTAAGCAATGAAAAATTCTCTAGCGATGCAATCAATGTTCTCGAAGGTGCGATGATGAGCCGGGAGTATCGCGGTGGATTGACCGACCACCGGGTGCAGATCGGCACCAAGGAGGTTGTCGTCACGTCCCATCGGCTCTGCCCGATGATCAACGTCAACGGCGAGGGCGGCAAGGTTTTTCTCTGCATCGAGAAGTCGGCCATCAGCCTCATACCTCAACACTCGTCTACCTAGTGCTTAAAAAGTTCCCAGGAGAATTGCCAGCGTGACCTGGAAAGCAAACCGGCTTGCCATGCGGCAGGGAAGTCTTTTTCCACTTTGTGCCAGCGCGGTTGCCGGTGTGGTGATCATTACCCCCGTGTTGGTGGTGTTGTGGCGCAGCTTGACCAGCGGCAGGTTGGGCTTCACCGTCGGCCTCAACGCCGCCAACTACCTGCGCGTTTTCGCCGATAAAGACATATGGCCCATGCTCAGCAATTCGGTCATCTACGCCGGCGGTTCGGCGCTGTTAGGAACCGGCCTGGGCGGACTATTGGCGTGGATCGTCGCGCGTACGAATACTCCTGGCAAAGGCTTGGTCGAGTTGATGCCGCTCTATCCACTGCTGATGCCGCCGATCATGAAGAACATCGCCTGGATTTTACTGCTGGCGCCGAAGTCGGGCATCTTAAATGGCATGCTCGAACAGTTCCTCGGCATCAGCTATCCGGTGTTCAACGCTTTTAGCATGACCGGCATGATTTGGGTGTTCGGCATCGCCTGCGTGCCGCTCGGTTATTTGTTCTTGCTGCCGGTGTTTCTCTCCTTCGATCCGTCGTTAGAAGAGAGCGCCTACATCGCCGGCAGCCGGCCGGTAAATACTATGCTCAAGATCACGTTCCCGCTGGCGATCCCGGCGTTCATCTCCGCCTTCGTGCTGAACTTTCTGCGCGCGTTGCGCTCCTTCGAAACGCCGGTCTTGCAGGGAACACCGGGCAACATCAAGGTGTTTGTCAGCCGTGTGTACGATTCCATGGCTCTCGAATTCAATACCGGACTTGCGACCGCGTATAGCGTCGTGCTCGTCGTCATGTCGGTGATCACGCTCTATTTTTACGTCCGAGCGACGCGCTTCTCCGAGCGCTACGCGACGATCACGGGTAAAGGTTATCGTGTCCGCGTGATCGATATCGGCCCGTGGAAATACGTCACTTTTGCCGCCGTCTGCCTTTATTTTCTCGCCGGGATCGCTATTCCGTTCGTCGTCTTGATCGTCGTTTCGATCATTCCTTACTTTGACTACGAGACTTTCATGAGCTTCCCGTCGCACATGGGTTTGAAAAACTATCGTACCGTACTGCGCCATGCGAGCTTTATTCAAGGCTTGCGCAACTCAGTTCTGCTCTCTGTGGTGATCGCCTTGATCACCGTGCTCTTCGGTATCGTCATGGCGTTTACGATTCATCGCACGCGCGCTTTCGGCACCAAGATCTTTGAGTTTATCGGTACCTTGCCGCTGGCCTTTCCGCCGCTGGTCTTATCGGTGGGGCTGGTGATTATTTTTGTCGGTACGCCGCTTTACAATAGCCTTTGGGCGCTCGGTTTGGGACTATTCGTCGCCTACTTCCCCTATGCGTTCCGCAATGCTTCCGGCGCCATTGTCAATATTCACAAGGAACTCGACGAAGCGGCGTGGGTTCATGGTGCGAAGTGGCGCCATGTTTTTTTCCGAATCACTCTGCCGATCCTCAAGCCCGCCGTGGGCGGCGCGCTCTTTTATATTTTCATCGAAGCGATCCGTAACGTCGACGTGGCGGTGCTGTTGACGGCGCCGGGATTAGAATACGGCCCGGTCACGTTGTTTGAATATTTCCGCGTCGGCCAGTGGGCGGAGGCTGCCGCGGGCGGGGTGATCTATTTAATTATCTTGATTGTTGCGGTGTCTGTGGCTAAATTCGCTTTCAAAATGAAGTTTAGTCTATGACGGTTCGTCAAATCAACGAATTCAAACCAGGGGAGGATAGCATGCGAAGGAAACCAACGATGATTACGACCATCGCGCTGTCAGCGATTTGCCTTTTCGGCACCGCGTTCGCGGCCGAGAAAGCGCCGACGAAAGAAGCTGCGAAGGACGCCGTGAAAGCGCCTGCGCAGGCGGCCAAAAAGCCCGGCGGACAGGTCAGGAAGGAGACCGCCAGCGCGGCGGCGACCGCCAACGCTGCCAAGGCGTTTGCCCAGGTGAGCGCAGAGCTGTATCCGAAGGCCAAGCAAGAAGGAAATTTAGTGGTTTACTCAGTGTGGGATGTGGAGCATCTCAAAGTGATCACCGACGCGTTCACGAAACGGTATCCAGGAATCAAGGCGACCTACTGGCAGGGCCGCAACCCGGAAATCGTTACGCGTGTTCTGACCGAGTTCCAAGGCGGCCAAGCGAGTTTCGATGTCGTGCTTTCCGATAACGCGCCGCCGGTCATCCGCGCCGCTGGCGGAATCTTGCCCTACGAGACCGTGCAGAAAGATGTCTTGCTGCTGCATGATCCGACGCTGCCAACCGTAAGCCTGCAGATCCAGGCGCTGGCGTTCAACACCAAGAAAATGAAACTGGCCGAAGCGCCCAAAAGCTGGGAAGAGGTGGCCAATCCCAAGTACAAAGGCATGATCGCGCTCGACGATCCGATGCGGGCGGGACCGCTGAGCTCGATGCTCGCCGGGTTGAAGACTCAATGGAACGATGAGGCGCGATTCAAAAAATTCTTGACCGGACTGAAAGCTCTCAATGTGCCAGTGCACAAGAGCACGAGTGCCATGTTTCGGCTGATGATCTCGGGTGAATACAACATCGCCATGCCGGCTTTGCTGCACGATGTCATGGAAGAAATGCATAAAGGCACGCCGGTGAGTTATGTAAAGACTATTCCGCCGGTGTTGTTCCCGCGCCAGGCCGGCATTTACGCGAAGTCGCCCAATCCGAATACGGCCAAGCTGTTTGCCGAATGGTTGATTTCCAACGAGGGCCAGACAACCATCGATTCAGTCGGCCGCGAATCGGCGCGTAACGATTTCAAATCGAAGACCTCGATCGAATCGGCGTTCGGCAAAGGCGCAAAGACTCTGCCGGTTACGGATACGCTCTTTCTGGAAGATCCGAAGAAGTGGCTCGATACCTTTGTGAAGCCGATTTGGGAAGGTTAGCAAAGTAATTACTTTGTTTCACGGAAAGGAGCCGGACGTCACGTACCGCCGGCTCCTTTTTTCGTTGCGCGGCGCATGAATAGCCGGTCTCGATTGTAGAATAGCGCAACTTCCTATGCTAGTTTTAGCGAACCTTGTGAACAGTTAACTTTGTGCGGGGACTGCACAAATTTTAGCTGCGCGCTTCCGCGGCTAAGTAAGCCGGAAGCGAAATTGGACCGGCACGGAGAGATGGCCGAGTGGTCTAAGGCGCACGCCTGCTAAGCGTGTGTACGGTTAATTCCGTACCGAGGGTTCAAATCCCTCTCTCTCCGCCACTTACCGAGAGGCTTTAATTGCAGATTCCAAATTCCAAATCTCACACTATTTGGAGTTTGAGATCTGTAATCTGGAATCAAACAAGCGCCCGTAGCTCAATTGGACAGAGCACCAGACTACGAATCTGGGGGTTGGGGGTTCAAATCCCTCCGGGCGCGCCAACAAATTCAATCGCTTACCCGTTCCCAATCTAGTCTTCTTTCCAATTGTTTCCAAATTTGTTTCCACTGCGCCGCTTATCCACAATTTTTAGGCTTCGGCGGCGCGCTCGACTCTTCGGTTCTTTCCACATTTTCAGTTAACATCATCCAGACGATTGACGGCTTGCCGATTGCCGCCGGGTACAAGATGGCCGTAGGTGTCAACCGTAATCTGAATCGAATGGTGGCCTAGCTGGTCGCGCACATACGCCAAGGACTCGCCCTGTTGAATCAATAGGCTAGCAAAGGTATGGCGCAGGTCATGGAAGCGTATACGGCGAAGCTTGGCCGCTGTGAGCAGGCTTTGAAAGACCTTCCGCAAGTTACTTGGATCGAGTTGTCTGCCGGCTCGTGGCGCCGGGGTTGCGAAAAGCCAATCTTCCATAACTTCGTTAACGACCGTCGCCGCGTCCCGTCTTTCGCCGGCCGGCTTTTCCATCTCTTTTCGCAGCGCCGCCGCTCTTTTCTTGGCTAGTAGACTCCTGCAACACGTCTTTTAGCTGGCCGCTCATATCCACGCGCCGCGTCCTGCCGTTCTTAGGGGTGGTAAGCTCGCCCCTGGAGAGAATCCGCTGGACCTCAACAAACTGGCCGCGGAAGTCCAGGTCTATTCCCTTGAGTCCTATCAGTTCGCCCTCGCGCATCCCCGTGCGTGTCGCGCACAGCAGCAGGGGATACCAGTGCGGGCTTTTCTCCAGTGTTTTATCGAGCAGCGTTTTTACCTCTTCGCGGGTCAATGGGTTTAGCTGCGCAGTCGCATCTTTGCGCTTGTTGAATTTTCCCACTCTCGATGCCGGATTTTCGTATGCGTCGCCGTCATCGATCGCTTGATTGTACATTTGCCGCATCGGCGCCAGGATGTTGCGGATAGTCGATTGCGATAGCCCAGCCTTTTGTTTGGTCGCGATCATCTCGCGCACCATTTTGCGGGCCACTCGGACCAACGGCTTTGAACCGAAGAGGGGATAAAGATGCACCTTCAAAGCCCGCTCATACTCCAGATAGGTGCTTTGTTTGATCGTGACTTTGGCGTGATTTTGAAGCCAGCTCTCCGCGTAGCCCTGGAAAGTTAACCTCTTGCTCGCCGCCTGTTCGCCGCTCTTGAGTATTTCGCCCAGCCGTCTTTTCGCCGCATCCCTGTCGCCGTCTACGGTTTCAATGAAGCGCTTACCGCCCGGATCGCGCCAATCGACAACCCACTTGTCGCGCCATTTTCTAACGCATGCCATAAATTATTTGTCTCCCTTCTTTGTTTTAATGCTTTCCAAGGCCATGATTGCTATGTGAGGCAACAGTCAAGTAGAGCACAATCGAGCTCTTGAACGGGCTCGAGCCAGCGCTACCCAATCATCAAACCCCTACGCCCCAGGATATGTGGCACCGCCAAAGAATAAACTCAGCTTTATGTGTCAGGATGCAATTAGTCGACGTGATCAGGTTGACATGTCGTTGAACTGTTAGAGCTATAAAATCTCTAAGATGATACTCCCGTAGCTAATTATTCCCGAACTATTTCCCGCGCCTCTTTATCGTCACGCAATCCGGCGAAACTAGCGTGTCTCAAGTGCCCGTCCGGCGTCCACTCCGTGAACTCGATCTGAGCGACGAGCTCAGGCTTCAGCCATCGACACTCTTTCATCTCACTCGCGGTCAGCGCCCACATCGTGCGCCGCTTCTCCGGCAGATTGGCGAACGGACATTGGTCCGATTCCAGGGTGCGCAAACTTTTGAAAACTTCGCGGCGAACGTGCGGCACAAATCCATTGCGGACTTTGGCCACAAAATTTAGGTCCGCGCCGTCGTAGCATCCCACGATAAGCGCGTCGAAAGGATTGCCCGCGGTATAACCACCGATCACGAACTCTTGAGAGCGGTTGATCTTGTACTTGAGCCATGCGCCGCTGCGCCGGCCCGGCTCATAGAGCGAGTCCTTGCGCTTGGCGATGATGCCTTCAAGCTCTAGCTCTTTCGCGGCCCGGATCAGGTCCGCGGGTTTGGCGTCAAATGGCGTCGAGCGGATCACCGGGTATTGGACCTTTGCCAGCGCGTCCACGAGCAGCTCTCGTCGTTGCTCCAGCGGTAGCCGCAGTGTGCTGCGCCCACGATAAGCGAGCACGTCAAAGGCGTAGAATTGAAGCTGCGTCTTCGAGCGGCTGTGCTGGAGCGCGTTGAACGACATTCGCCCGTCAGCGTCGATGGCCACCACTTCGCCGTCAATCATCGTGTTAGTCGGCATTGCCTGGCAAGCACGGGCGATCTCTGGGAATCGCGCCGTGAATAGATTCCCGCGCCGCGACCAGAGCACAACATCGCCGCGGCTGCCTTTGGCGACGAGGCATCGGTAGCCGTCGAGCTTGGCCTCGTAGCTCCAGGCGTCGCCATCCGGCAGCTCGCGCACGGCTGAGGCATACATTGGTTCGATGAATGCCGGCTGGACGCGCTCGCGCTGTAGCGACTTCTTTCGTGAGCATAGGAACATATCACACTAACGGGCGGGAATCGGCGCCGCAAGTATCCTATGGTTGTGGCTTGACGCCCGCCGCTCAAAGTGATTAATCTTTCTGCTCGCCATTCTTCTTCGATAACCGAGCGGTCTATGGTTTTGTCGATTCTCATTTTGCGGAGGAAGCCATGACTCCCGAAACCGGATACGTCTTGCTCGCCGTGATTTTAGTACTCTTCCTGGCCAGGGCTCGCGAAAGCCGCGAGTGACAAAGGCGGCAACGCGACGCTTTGGTTTATTGCTGGGCTTTTACTACCGGGCCTCGCATTGGTCGTGGCGCTTTTTCTAGATGAGCAATTGTATAAAGAGTGCCCGAGGTGTGCGCGCCGGATCAGCCAGGACGCTCGCATCTGTAGCAATTGCGGGCACGACTTCACACGCGACTTCCGGGTGGGTAAGTTCGGTTATTAGCTCCGGTTCGTGTTACCTTAGATTCTTAGCGGCTAGGTTAGAGCCGTTCCCTGCGAAGAACCTTTCGACCAATCACTAGGGCCGCATACGCCATAATGATGCGAACGTGATGTTTGCCATTGGTTTGAACACGCTCAACCGACCCTGCTCAACGTGTCCTTAAACTCATGTGCAACGAAGACAACATCCTGAAACTTCTCGTTGCCTGCGTTATGGTATCCGAGGAACTGACCGGTCCGATTGGCCAGGCGTTGCAGTGTCGATCTTTTTTTTTTTGGCAAGAAACGTAAAACTTGATGCCCGAGATCATGAAGGTCTGCTCCTGACCGGTCTTGTAAACTTTCGTTCGTGGGCGAGATTTTGAGCATCACAATTCGCGTCCCAGTCATCGAATTGTGAATTTTTGCGTCGATCAATCGCGACGCCGGATCGGTGCCTGTGACGTAGTGGCAGTGTCGGACCGAGGCGCTGAGCAGAGTTAAGGCGTGGTTTTCAGTGCACACGATTTTAACCACATGGCGATTTCGGTCAATTCTTTTGAAGTCGCACAGAAGGTCATCAGTGAGGATAGCGTGTGCCGGAGAAGCCGTATCGCACGCAGCAACGAAGTTCGCGTAATGCTCTACTGTTATTCTGATCACAACCTTCATGGGCTGGCGAGCTTATTCCGACAGGCAGGGTATGCGCAGAGGGTCAAATGCTCTCGCCGTCGAGCGGTAAAAGACTGTTTAACGAGGAGCATTAGGGAATTAGCAGTCCTCCTTCAGATTCGATCAAATCGTCGAGTTCTTGGAGAATCAAAAGCAATTGGTCAACCCGTTGCCGTAGCTGCAACGAAACTGGTACGGTTTCAACCAACATCGACAAGTTAAATTCGTCGTGCAAGGCATAAAAAGTTTCTTCGTCAGTTACGACGATTTCCATAACTACTCCACGACAAACTGGCTTTACCGAGAACCAGAGCAAGTCGTCGGCCGCGTCTAACCGTCCCGTTATAAAAGTGCCATCATTTTTTGTTTTACAATACACAAATGAAGTGGTGGCATCTGCCATTCCTGATCGTGAATTTCGTGCTGTGGTTTTACGTCGCGACCGTGGTGTCTAGTTACTATGTGCGTGTGGATTACGCTTTGGTAAAGCTTTTGATCTTGTGCCTTCGCGTATGGATCATCACGCGATAGAA
>CAVYTU010000002.1:0-165944 GCA_963771465.1 uncultured delta proteobacterium | reverse complement strand
CGACTTCCCCGAAAGCGCATTTGTTCCGCGGGCCCTCTTGATTCGGGCCGGGATCGAAATGCAAATGTCGCGGCCAGCCGCCGCCGAAGCGACGCTCGACCGCTGCCTCGCACGTTCGACCGATCCACAGGTCTCGCTCGAAGCCCGCTTGCTGCGAGCCACCGTGCGGCAAAGCCGTGGCGATTTCGCGGGCGGTCTCTCCGATGTGGAGAAAGTTCTGTCCAGCCGAGCCAAAACGCTCCGCCGCGCCTCCATGTCTCGCGGTTTGTGTGAACTGGGACTTAAACGGCCGCTCGACGCCGTGAAAACATTCACCGCCCTACTTAACCGCGATCCCAACTATTCGGCTGCCGACCGTGTCCTCTACGATCTCGCCTGGGCCCACCACGAAGCGAACGAACCTCAGCAAGCGAATACTTGTTACGCCAGGCTGGTCGAGTCGCACTCTAACAGCCCTCTCGTTGCCGAGTGTCACTATCGCCTGGGCGAATCGCACTACGCGACGCGTGACTTCGCTGCCGCGTCTCAAGAATTTTCGGCTACACTCAATTTGGCAGCCGATTCAGCACTTATTGAGCGAGCCACGCACAAGCTCGCCTGGTGTCAATTCGAGCAAGGCGATCTTGTCATCGCCCAGGCCAGCTTTGAGCGGCAGATCTCGCAATCCAGTGACGGCCTGCTCGCTGCGGACGCCCGCCTCATGGCTGCCGAATGCCGCTTTCAACAACATGGATACGCCGACTCCTTGCCGCTATTCGCCGCGGCGGTCCAGCTGCCCCAAGCCAGCGACCCATTGCGAGCCATGGCACTTGTCCATGCGGCGCCATGCAGCCGGCGAACTCGGCAAATGGCAACAGGCCGTCGAGCTTGCGGGCCAATCGCTGCGAGAGTTTCCAAATAACGAGTGGACCCGCGAAGCCCGCTGCGAACTCGGCGTCGCCCTCTTAGAAACCGGTCAGCTCGACGATGCGGAGCGCGAACTGAGAGCCACCCTTGCCACGGCCAAGGCACCACTCACACTACGAGCTGAACTTGCCCTCGGTCGCGTGCAACTCGCCAGGCAGCACACCGACGAAGCCGTCCGCACGTTTTTCAAAGTCGCCTACGGTCACGGCGGCCCCAAAGCTCCCGCGTCCTATCATCATTGGCAAGCCGAAGCAATCTACGCCGCCGCCCAAGCACTGGAAGGTGACGTGCGTGCCGAATCCGCGAAGAAGCTCTACCAAGAGCTCATCGACACTTACCCGGCCAGTCCGCGCGCGGCCATCGCTCGCCAGTCGCTCGATCGAATCATGCGGCGGTAGCCCATGAAATTGACGATGACGTCCAACGAACAAGAACACGAAGCAGCCGATGCGGCAACTCGGACGCACGCCGAAGCGCGCCCTTCGCTCCGACTCGCGTTCTTCGTGAGCCTCGTCGTCCACACTTTCTTCGTTTTCGTCATGTTCCGTGCCTACAGCGAACTCGCGGGCGACAAGTCGCCACCGATTCAGATCATTGCCCGCTCCCGAGTGCCCCGCCCCGCTTCGCTTGCCGTGTTCGCTTCCAGCCCTAGCAACGAAGCTCCCCTGCCGGACGATACCGTCCGCCCCGCCGCGCCGCCCCGTCGAATTCAGGCCATCTTCGGCCAATCTGCCGTCCGCCGATCTTCAGCCTCGTGTTGAACCGATCAAGAGTCCCCGCCGGGCAATGACGATCGCCTCGTTGCCGATCACTCCAGTGGAGGTTCCGCAGACAGTCGCCTCGGCTTCTGCCGCGTTTGTCGAACCACCTTCAGTTACGCCGCCCGCCGCGACACTTCCACGCTCCAATTTGCTACCCGTGCCCTCACTGCGAATCGCGTCGCGGCCCACTTACGGCGCGAGCGAACATCGCTCCGTCGGTATGGCAGTACTGAAGGATCTGGACTCCGCCAATCCAGCACGTCGACCCCCCCCGCGTTCACCCATCGCGGACTCCAAGCTCGCCTGCCACACGAAAGCCGCGCCGCCATCGAACTGGGCCTGGAGTTCCTGGCCCGCGTGCAGTTCGACGATGGCCGCTGGCGATTCAGCGATCTGCGCGGCGTCATTCCACTTACCGACGTGCCGGCAACTCAGCGTGCCGATGCGGCAGCGACCGGGCTCGCCCTGCTCGCCTTCCTCGGGCCGGCCACGACCATTTTGACGGCCGCTATCAGCACGTCGTCCGCGATGGCATCGGATTCCTGGTGCGAGCTCAGCAACCGGGTGGCAACTTTTTCTGGGACGATGCCTCACCCGAAGGCCAGATCACGCGCTTCTACAGTCACGGTATCGCCACGCTTGCCCTCTGCGAATCTTTCGGCATGACGGGTGACGGCAAACTCCGCACACCGTCGCAACGTGCCCTCAATTACCTCGCTGGTTCGCAAGATCCCGCCCGCAACGGCTGGCGATACCTGCCCGGCGTGAACTCCGATGCTGCCGCCACCGGCTGGCAACTTGCCGCCCTGCAAACCGGCCAACTTGCCGGGCTTCGTGTCGAGCCGACAACGTTCGCCAGCATCCGCGAGTGCCTCGCCATGTGCCGCGTGCGCGAGATGCAGTACGAGCCTCTACTCACGGAAGAACAGCCAACGACCACGGTGAACACCGCCGTCGGCCTCGCCGTCGAACTGCACCTCGGCCAGTCGCGTCAGGAAGAACAACTTCGCGGCGCCGCCGAGCACCTGCTCGCCCATACGCCGGAAGTTCGTGTCAAAGATGAGCGACCGCCGACTGCCGACGCGGTTGAGTCCGTCAATCCGCGCCGCGACACGTACTATTGGTACTACGGCTCCCGAAGCGATGCACCGCCTCGGCGGGAACGATTGGCAAAAAGTACGAAGCGGTGGTGCAAGAAAGCCCGTGGGCGTGGAACTTGATGGTCGTCTTCAACAACGAGAAGAAACCCTTCAACGATCCACGCGTCAGACGCGCTTTGAATCTTGCCATCGACCGCAACGAAGCCTCCAAGGCACTATCGCAAATCTCCGTTATGAAATTTATCGGCGGACTTTATCGTCCGGGTTCCGAATTCGCGACGCCGCCGGCTGAACTCGATAAGCTGCCCGGATTCGGCAAGAACATTAACGGCGCCCGCGAAGAAGCCAAGCGCTTGCTTAGGGAGTCGGGTGTGGCGGACGGCTTCTCCTTCGTCTTAAAGAACCGCAACGTGCGCGAGCCCTACGAAATCACCGGAGTCTTCGTCGTCGATCAGTGGCGCAAGCTCGGCCTGAACGTCACGCATACGCCGCAGGAAAGCGGTGCGTATTTCAATGATTTTCGCCAGGGCAATTTTGACGCCGGCATCGATTTCATGTGCGAGTTTATGGATGAGCCGGATTTGTACTTGGTCAAGTATTTGAGCAGCGACAAGAGCCCGATCAACTATGCCCGTTACAAAGACCCGACGATCGATGAGTTGTACGAAAGGCAAAGCCGCATGCTCGACATCAAAGACCGCCGGCCGCTGCTCCGTCAAATCGAAAGGCGCGTGTTCGCCGAGCAAAACTATCAATTCCCAGTCCTCTGGTGGCAAAGGATCGTGCCGCATCATGAGCGACTCAAGGGTTGGAAGATCGGCCCGAGCCATTACGTCAATCAGGATTTGCGCGACGTGTGGGTAGCGCAGTAACGCGGACGGAAGAATGGTCGAGGCTAGAGGATCGATGATTGAGGATGGCAAGTCGCTAATGGCGCGAATTTCGATCGTCTTTATTCGATCCTCCATTGTCCATCCTGATCCTCGACCCGCTAGAAAATGGGCTCCTACATTCTCAAGCGTTTGCTGCTAATGGTGCCAACGCTGTTCGGCGTGGCGTTGCTGGTTTTTGTCATGCTGCGCGTGGCGCCAGGTGATGTCGTCGAGCTCAAGTATGCGGGTAGCGGCACGTTTGCGCCGAGGGAAGCGATCGAGCGAGAGCGCGCGCAGCTGGGACTGGACAAGCCGCTGTGGCATCAGTTCGTTGTTTGGATTTGGGGCATCGTTCGTTTCGACTTCGGGACTTCGATGTGGACCGGCCGGCCGATTACCGATGAGATTAAAATACGTCTTGAGCTAAGCTTGCAATTGGCGTTGATGGCGACTGTGGTAGCGATCTTGATCGCTCTTCCGTTTGGCACGGTGGCAGCACTGAAGCAGGATACCTGGGTGGATTATCTGGTGCGGATTTTTTCCATCGGCGGATTGGCGATGCCGTCGTTTTGGTTGGGGATCGTCATGATCCTCAGTTTTCTTATCTTCTTCAACTGGCTGCCGCCGCTGACGTTTACCTCTTTCTTCACCGATCCGCGGGCTAACTTGGCGCAACTGTTCTGGCCGGCGTTGGCGGTGGGCTATCGTTATTCCGCGATGGCGACGCGCATGACCCGCTCGGCGGTATTAGAGGTTCTGGGCGAGGATTATGTCCGCACGGCGCGGGCTAAAGGGTTGTGGGAACGCGTCGTGGTCGTCAAACATGCGCTGCGCAACGCACTCTTGCCAATCGTCACAGTCATCGGTTTGGAGTTCGCGTTTCTGATCGGCGGATTGGTCGTGACCGAGCAGGTATTTAACTTAAACGGCATCGGATGCTCTTCGTTGAATCGATCTCCCGCCGCGACTATACGATGACCCAAGCGCTCGTCCTGCTGGTATCCTTTGCATTCATCTTCACGAATTTTTTGATCGATCTGCTGAACGCCTGGCTCGATCCGCGCATTCGGTATCAGTGAGCCAATCGACTTGTAAATTTTCCTTGGTCGCCCTCAGCAATGCAAGCGAGCTTTAGATCCTAATCAGCGCCGTGCGCGCTTTTACTTCCAAGCGGCCGTTGGGCGCGGCCGGTGGAGCATTGGTGGCTTTCATGGCGCTGACGGCGTTGTTCGCCAACTGGCTGGCGCCCTTCGATCCGTTGCAGAATGATTACGCCGCGATGTTTCAAGCCCCTGGGAGGGAACATTGGCTCGGTACGGACTCCTTCGGACGTGACGTGCTGTCGCGGCTGCTCTACGGTTCGCGTACAGCGCTGTGGGTGGGATTCTGTTCATCGCTTACCGGCGCGACGCTGGGCGCGATCTTCGGCGTGAGTTCGGCCTACTTTGGCGGCCGCGTGGATATCCTGATGCAGCGGATGATGGACATCCTGCTTTCGTTTCCGCTGATCGTTCTCGCCCTCGTCGTGGTGGCGGTCATGGGCTCGGGTACTTGGAACGTGATCCTGGCGATCGCGATCCCGATGATCCCGCGCGCCGCTCTGGTACTGCGCAGCAGCGCTCTGGCCTTGCGCCAGATGCTCTACGTGGAAGCTGCGCAAACGCTCGGCGCGAGCGGTTGGCGGATTATTTTCCGTCATATGCTGCCCAACGTCATGGCGCCTTATCTGATCATGCTCACTGCGTTCTTGGGTCAGGCGATTTTGTTGGAAGCCTCGCTGTCTTTCCTTGGCTTGGGCGTCGCCGAACCGACCGCGGCGTGGGGACTCATGCTGCGCGGAGCTGCCGTGGAGTTCGCCGAGCGTGCGCCGTGGATGGCGCTCTTCCCTGGTCTGGCGATCAGCCTGGCGGTTTTCGCTTTTAATATTTTCGGCGACTCGTTGCGCGATGCGCTCGATCCCAAACTGCGCGTGCTCTAACGCTAGTCACTAGTAAGCGGTTCCGAACGAAATTGAGATGAGCTAGCGGTTTTCGCTGATCCGAGTGCGGAATCTGGGATTATCGGCCCGGAAATTTGCGGTCCTTCCAGGGATCCAAACCGACTGCCTCGCCACGCGTTTCGTAGAAGCTTTTTTGCAGCTTATAGAGATCTAAGTTGGTCCTGATTTCAGTGCACGATTTGCCGTCGGGACCGCTGTAATCGAAGACCATGCGCCGCGCGTCTTTAGAAATTTTCACAAGCCGACCCTCTCGGCCGTCGACCAGTCGGCCGATGGTTCGTAGCATTTCTCCGAGGCTGCGAATATCCGGCATTTTTCCCACCGCGAAACGCCGGCCCATACCGATTTCGTCGATGCGATTGATATCTTCGGGAGAGTAGGTGTTGGTGAACTCGACGGTTGACGATTTCGCTTGCCGCGCCAGGGTGGCAACGTCGCGCGCGAGCAGATCGGCACAGAATGCTTTAAGACCTTTCTTTTGTGGCGTGGCTAGTTTGGCGTCCAACCGGTTCTGGGCGCACTGGCCGCGCACGATGAAATTTTCTGCCTGAATCTCTATTTCGAGCGTCTCAGGAAATAGAGTTGCTAGGTCTTGGCCGATGGCCCGCAGCGCCCGCGCATACACATCACGCTGCGCTGCCGATAAGATTTTAAAAGAGTCGGCAAGCTTCATCAAAACAAACGATCGGCACACAAGGACAGATCTTTAGTGCCGAAGGATGAAGCCCGGATTGTGCGATTGAAACTGCGTAGCGAGCGATCCGCGAACCTTCCGTATGGAGGGTAATAATGCTCTGCCGCGGTGCAGGCACTCGGCATGTGCCCAGCGAGCTATTCCCGCTGAGGTTGGAACGGCTCGTCAGCCACGCAAATAGAGGTGCAACCGGCAGCGATGACTGTGTCAGGAAAGATTGGCCGGGGATCGATCGTGAGTCAGGACGGTGCGCGCGAACTACCTCGGCGCGCTGGCCGTGGCATCGCTGCGTTCGGTGGTGTGGGATCGTTGCAGGCGGTAGATTTCCGTGTTGTCGAGATCGACTTTTCTTGGATTACCGTCGCCGTCCCGGTATTCGAAGATGATATGATGTAGGTCTTTGAAGATTCGAATGATGCCACCGTTTTGGCTATCGACAAGTTTACCGATGGTCCGCAGTCTTTCGCCCAGGCTGTAGATCTCCGGGATGCCGCCGACGTCGACGCGTTGCTGGTTGCCGCGCTGATCCAGGCGGTCAATATCGGCGGGGTGATAGGTTCGATTGAACGGAGCCAGGTCCAAGTCCGCTTCGCGTATCGACGGCTTGAGAATACCAGCACGCAGCTTGGCGCTCAGCTTGCGCAGGCCGGACTTCGTTTGGTCCGCGTCCCAGCTTTCGAGGCGCGCCCGGTTGCACATTCCGTGCGCGATGAAATCTTCGCCGCTCGGTTCGATCGCTAAGCTATCCGGTAACAGCTCGGCGAGGTCTTGACCGATGGCGCGCAGGGCCCGAGCATGAAATCCACGAAATGTTTCCGTCATTGATTTCCCCTCGCTAAGGTCGTTCGGTAAATCGAAAACACAACGGAGCGACGCAGGTACCTACGTCTGGAAGATTGGGCGGCGAAAAGTTAATTTCGCGCGGCGGCGGGAGCATAAGGTGGTTGAGGAACTTGACCCTTTATACCCTAGCGTACTAGAAAATGGGCAAACGTCAAGAAAAATTTCTTACTCGATGGGAGGCGGTGCTAATCATGGCGGACTCCGGCAATACTTCTAACCTGCAAAAGTCTGGCAACGAGCTCGGTGCGAAAACCACTTATGAGTTATTTCTCGAAAAGGAAGCCGTCCCGGTGGTGCGCGGTTTTCATATCGAAGACATCAATTCCATGGAACTGCATTCCTGGGCGCGACTCGGCGGCCGCGGTGTGTATCTCAATCTCGACGGTTCAGAGGGCGTCAACGATTGCTATATCGCCGAGATCGCCGCGGGCAAGTCGCTGGAACCACAGAAACACATGTTCGAGCATCTGATCTATGTCGTCAGCGGTCATGGCGCGACGACGGTGTGGCAAGAGCCGGGCAAAAAACAAACCTTCGAGTGGGGTGAAGGTGCTTTGTTCTCGCCGCCGCTCAACACTTGGTATCAACATTTCAACGGCGCCGGTGATAAGCCGGTGCGTTTGTTGGCCATGACCAACGCGCCGACGGTGCTCAACCTCTATCACAATATTGACTTTGTCTTTAGCTGCGACTACCGCTTCACTGACCGCTACGCCGGCGAGGAGGATTTCTTCAGCGGCCAAGCGAAGATTCCCGGCGAGGGATTTCATGACACGAACTTTATCCGCGACGTGCGCGCTTATGAATTGCCCGAACGGCGAGATCGCGGCGCCGGCGGGAAAATGCTGATGATCGAGATGTCGAACAACGTCATGTCGGCGCACATCTCGCAGTTTCCCGTGGGCACCTATAAAAAAGCGCACCGCCACGGCGCCGGCGCCCATGTGATCATCCTCAAGGGCGAAGGCTTTTCGATGGTGTGGAAGGAAGGCGACGATCTCAAGCGCTACAACTGGCGCGCCGGTAGCCTGATGGTGCCGCCGGAGCGCTGGTTTCATCAGCATTTCAACGTCGGTGGAGAACCGGCGCGCTATCTCGCGCTCAAACCGTTTAGCAGCCGAAAGTTTCCCGGACTGCGCAAGCAATGGGGCACTTCCGAGAGCGTGAAACTGGGCGGCGATCAGATCGAGTACGAGGACGAAGAGCCGCGCGTGCGCGCAACCTTCGAAGCCGAGCTCGCCAAGCGCGGCGTGGTCAGCCAGATGCGCGACGTGTACAAAGCGGCGAGCTGAGCGTGAGCATTGCCATGAGAAAACTTTGCTGTTGGCTGACAGGTTTCATCGCTGTTTGGGCGCCGCATCCGCCTCTCGATGCCGCCGACAAAGTGCGCATCACTGTGACCAACCCCAATATGTCCTTTCTTCCGTCGGGAGTCGCTTTGAAAAAAGGTTTTTTCAAAGACGAGGGCCTGGACGTAGAGATCATTCGCATGAACGTGCCGAACATTGTCACCGCTCTTGTCACCGGGGACATTGGCTATACACTGCTCTTCGGCTCGGTCGTGCGCGGCGCGCTTCGAGGTATGCCCGTGCGCGCTCTCGCAAGCCTCTTGGACGGTTCAACCCATGCCCTGGTTGCCAAGCCCGAATACAAATCAGGCAAGGAGCTTAAAGGGAAAACCGTTGGGATCGGCAACTTCGGCGGCACCGACGAGGTCGCGGGTCGAATGATGCTCAAATCCTTTGGCCTAGATACGGAGAAAGACCTCAAGTTCATCGCCCTGGGGCCGGATCGAGCGCGCCTCGCCGCGTTAAAGGAAGGTCTTGTGGACGTAGCGGTGATTGCCCCGCCCGGCGATGCCCTTGGAAAGCAGATGGGATTCAACGTGCTTCTCAGGGCGTATGAGGTTTTTAGTTTCCCATTCATCGGCATCGGCGCCAATCTCAAAACGATCAAGGAAAAACCGGACGAGGTTAGAAAAGTAGTAAAGGCGATGGTGCGAGCAAACCGTTTTATCCGGGAGGACAAGGAAGGCGCCGTGCGGATTCTGATGGAATGGGGAAAGGTGGAGCGTGACCACGCTGCAGCTTCCTACGATTCCACCTGGAAGGTCTTCAGTCCGGACGGCAACATTTCTGCCGACGGTTTGCGCTTGGTTATGGACCAAGCCAAAGCTGAGCTCAAACTCACGCGCGATGTGCCGTTGAGTGAAATCATCGATATGGCACCGCTTCAGGCCGCGCAAAGAGAGCTGGGAATTAGAAAACCTTAGGGCCAATTGACTGAGCGGAGGAGCAGGAGATGTCGGAAGCAGAACTTTTGCGCGAGCTTGATGAGAAGCTCCGCGGTTTGAGCGTCGAGGGGTTGTGGTCGCCCGCGTCCGATGCCGACATGGCGACGTACAGCAAAGATCCGCATACGTCGGTGTTGCCGCATGTGTGGAAATGGCCGGAGTTGTATTCAGCCATTCAAACGGTCGCGAACATGCACGGCCTCGACGGCAAGGCCGAGCGGCGCGTGCTCCGTCTGATCAATCCGGCTTACCTGGATCAGAAAAATCGCCGGCAACGCACCACGACGCACACGATGTTGATGACGTTGCAGCTTTTGAAGCCCGGCGAGGTGGCCCATGATCACCGCCATAACTTCGCCGCGTTTCGCTTCATTCTCAAAGGCAGCGGCGCCTATACCGTGGTCGAGGGCGAAGAAATTCCAATGGATGCGGGTGATTTGATTCTCACGCCGTCGATGACGTGGCATGGTCACCGTAACGGCAACGAACCGGTGGTGTGGCTCGACGGTCTCGATAATCCGTTGCTGTTCCTGCTTCAGTCGATCACCTGGGAAGCCTATCCCGGCGGGCTCCAGCCGACGAAACAAAAATCCGCTCATACCGCGCCGCGCAGCGGCGCGACCCGTCCGGTTTGGGAAAGGCCGGTGGAGCGCCCGGCTTATAACCTGCACTACAAATGGGACGAGACTTACGAAAAATTAAAACAGCTTAGCGACGGGCCGGGTAGCCCATTCGACGGCGTGGCGCTGGAATACGTCAATCCCGAAGGTGGCCACACCATGCCAACGATGTCCTGTGGCATTCAAATGCTTCGTCCTGGCGAAGTTACCAAGACGCATCGGCATAACTGCAGCGTCGTTTATCACGCATTTCGTGGCAGCGGCGTGACGGTGATCGCTGGTCAAAAATTCGCATGGCGGCAAGGGGACTGCTTTGTCGTGCCGTTGTGGAGCTGGCACAGCCATCAGAATGGCTCAAAGAGCGACGAGACGATTCTTTTTTCCGTCAGCGATTTACCGGTGATGGAGGCGCTGAAACTTTACCGTGAAGAAGCCGGGGAGGGAGCGTGAGGGGGCTCAGCGTGTGATGGCAGATTGCCAGGATCGGAATTCAGATTCGCACAATACGGCGCTGCAAAAATTCACCGCCAACGCATGCGGTGAGTCATGATTGCGCCGATTCAAAATAAACTCCTCACGACTTTTTAATTCTGTGCCGCAAACGATTGGCGACGATAAGCAAGGTAACCCCAAGGATCGTAAATGCGGTAGGTCCGAAACTCACCTCCGCGAACAGATTCGGTTGAAAGGCAACGAACAACATCACCGCCACAGCCACCAGGAGTTCTGCGCGGTTCATACAAACCTCCTTTTAGGTGTTAGGCTGATCGAATCTTCAGAGAAGGACCGACACTATTCAATTTGGGTAGGTCATGTCAAGCCGTCGATAGGCGGAGAAAATGGCCCACTTAGGCTGCGTCCGCGCCACCGGTGAGCCTGTGCCTTCATCGGCGCGCGTCCGCTGACCATTTCGCCTACCGGCTTTGCAACACCTGGCCGCCCATGTTGGTGATCTTGTCGACGCGGATTTGCACGATGAGGCCCTTGCGCTCAGGATCTTTATCCAATTCTTCTTTAACCGTGCGCGCCATGCCTTGTTCCCATACCGGCCCCGCTTCATGCAACGTCGCCGTGCCGTGAAAGCGCCAAGCCACTTTGGTTTTGGCATCGCGGAACAGCACGACGACTTTCTGGTTCTCCTTGAGATTTTTGAGATGCACCCGCTTGGTACGCTCTAAATAGGCGAGCGACTCCTTGTCGAACACCATCATGCTGCCCTTGTAGCCGATATCTGGTTCACCGTCACCCGAGACCGTCGCAAGGATGCAGGGACAGCCGTTGGCCAAGGCCGGGTCGATCATTTCCTTCATCTGGTCGAGAATTTCAATCATGGTTCGCCTCCTGGATCGAAGTTCATATAAAACTAAGCCGCCGCGGTCAAACTGATTCTGCCAATGCCGGATGTTGTCGCAGCTGTGACCGCGTAAGAGAATGATGCACCACGAAGACACGAAGGACACGAAGGGTTCGAATGATTAATATTCCGAACTTCGTGAATTCTCGTTTGGCTTCGCCTGTTACGCGGTTAGCTCACAAGCCGCGGGCCGTAGAGTTTCACCGAATTGTCCCAGAGAATTTTCCTTTTGGCTTCGTCGGAAATCGGCTGAGCGTCGAAATCGGGCAGCGCGCGCTCGGGCTCGATGGCATCGGGATGCGGATAGTCGGTGTTCCAGACGATGTTTTCGCCATTGAGTTCTTCGACGACGTGCTTGAGCGTGCGCTCGTCGCTATCGCACGAGACCATGCATTGGCGCATGAAGTATTCGGTCGGCCGGAGCTTGAGATTTTCAGACTTGCCCATGACGCTGTTGCGGCCGTGGGTGTGGTCGTCCATTCGTCCCAGCCAGAAGGGTAGCCAGCCCGCGTTCGATTCGAGAATGCCGAGGCGCAACTTCGGGAAGCGTTCCAACACGCCGGCAAAAATAAAGTGGCCGAGGGTCGTCATGTTGTCGCAGGGAAATCCGAGCGCATGGTTGAGCCCGCGCAAAGCAAGCTCGGTGTCATCTTTCCGGTTGCCTTCCAGTTCGCGGAACGGTTGGAAGCGGCGTTGGCGATTCTCGCCGTGCACGGCGATCGGGAAGTCCAGCTCGCTGGCTAGGCTCCACATGGCGTCGTACTCGCGTTGGTGCAGCCATTTGCCTTCAGGTAAATAAGGATTGCGTACCGACACCGCGCCCAATTCTTCGACGGCCCGGCGCGCTTCCTTGACCATCTCGCCGACATCCGAGCCTGGCAGCACGGCGACAAACTTCAGCCGCTTGGGGTCGACGCTGCAATATTCATGGCACCAGTTGTTATATGCGCGGCACATGGCGGCGCCGAGCTGAAGATCTTTCAACGCGACGCGGTAAGCGAAATTGCCGTTGTTGCCGCTCGGCAAGAGCACTTGAATGTCCCAGCCATATTTATCCATATCGCCGAGACGAATCTGTGGCGACCACCATTGGCGGTAAGCCTCGCCATACTTTTCTTCAAACGCGCGCCGGGCGCTCTCCACGTGCGCGGATTGAATTTCACTCTTGGTGACGAATTTGCCGTCAGGTTCGTAAACCATAAAGTTGCCATCCATGAAGGCAACCTTCGGCACTTGGTCGCGATACTTGGGCTCGACGTAGCGCTCCCAAAGATACTGAGGTTCGTGCATATGGCCGTCGGCGTCGATGACTTTAAATGTTTTCCACATGTGGGTCTCCGTTTTGTATATCGGTTAAGGATGAAGAGTAGAAATGGTACCACTGGTAGTTGAACCGCCCGTCATATTCCAAAATTTCAATTCAGTCGGCTCCCATACACGTACTTAAACTGGACCTTTCCGCAGTGCATGAACCTTCATATGTCTGTTTCATGGCGTGACAGTACTCCGTATCTGAACATCGTTAATCTACCGCCAGCAACTTGCCGTCGCGATGCTCGACGGTTTTGCCCGTCATCTCCATGCCCGCTTGCGCGGCGAGAACGAAGCCGTTGCCTAGACTTTCCGGACCGGGCAAGCGTTGGCGCGCTTCTTCGGGGGCGTCTTCCGTCGCGATCGCTTGCTTGGGGCTGAAGGCGACGATGCAGACGTTCCACTCGCGCTCTTCTTCGGCCATGAAACGGGTGAAGGTGCGGATGGCGTCCTTGCTGACGACGTACGGCGACGCGCCGTGATTTTCTGCCCGGCCGCCGCCCCAGAGATTGACAATATTCCCGGAGCGCCGTTCTTCCATGAACGGCACGACATACTTCGAGCAAAGAAAGGTGCCGCCGAGGTTGGTTTGAATCACGCTGTTCCAGAAGTCGTAGCTCAGATTGCGCACGCGCGGCCAGCGCGGGATGCCCCAGTTGAAGTGCGGCACGATGCCGGCGTCATTGATCAGCGCGTCGATCTGGCCGAAGCGGTCGGCGACTTTGTAAACCAACTGGCGTACGTCTTTTTCATCGCGCACGTCGGTGGGCACGGCGAACGCTTCGGCACCGAGCTTTAGAATTTCGCCTGAGGTCTTGTGCAAACGCTCAGCGTCGGCGTCGGCGAGCACGACTTTGGCGCCGGCCTTGGCCAGCGTGTGCGCGGCGTGTCTACCGATACCTTTGGCGCCGCCGGTGATTATGACAACTCTTCCTGGCATGGGGAATCGCCTCCAAATAATTATTTAGTAGCGACAGCTCTGATATCTGCTCCGACCCAGCACTCCAATACTCCATCTCTCCAATTACACGCCACCGGTTATATTACTGGAGTGCTTGAGTAATGGACTACTGGGTAGGATTCCTTATTTCGCCGTTTCTTCTGCTTTGAAGCCGATGGTGCCATGAGTGCCGTCGCAGAATGGTTTGTTCTTCGACTGGCCACAGCGGCAGAGATAGATGGGTGGAAATTGATCTTCCTGATACTCTTTGCCTTGATGGTCGAAGAGTTTTGCGCCGCCAGCGACTTCGTACGGTCCGTCTTTGAGCGCTTTGATAGTTACAGCCATAATTTGCCTCCTGTGGTTTTTTCGATGGTTCGTGGAAAACGAATGCCACGGAATATATCGCGCAAAGATGCCCAGGCGCAAAGGGAGAACGTAGTTTTTTTGTTTCGCTGAGCGTGGCGGAATTTGCCAGCGTCGCGCGTTTTCTTTGACATCCGATTCAAAGAGATGCCGTTGCCGGCGAAGTTGGGGGTATGATAGTAGAGCGCTATGAAGAGAATCAATTCGCTCATTCTCGCTATCTCCTTGATGGTCGCCGTCACTTGCGTTGAGGCCCAGGAAAAAATCCGCATCGGCTTGGGCTCGATCAGTTTGCAGTCGGGGCTGGTGCATATCGCCAAAGACCGCGGCTTGTTCGCGAAGTATGGCTTGAGCGTGGAAAGCATTTACATTCCTGGCGGCTCGACTAACGTTCAAGTGCTCGTGTCCGGCAATCTCGATCTCTCGCAACTGAGCGGCGCTCCCGGCGTGGCGGCGAATCTGGAAGGCGCGGACATCGTTTACTTCGCCGGTCTGCTCGACAAGTTGAACTACCAACTCATAGCGCGCTCGGATATCAAATCCATCGAGCAACTGAAGGGGAGGAAATTCGCCGTCAGCCGCTACGGTTCGTCTGCCGACTTCGGCATGCGCGCGATGCTCAAGCGCGTCGGCATCGATCCGGTCAAAGAAGCGACGATTCTTCAAATCGGCGATGAGCCGGCGCGGATTGCGGCGATTACATCAGGAAGCGTCGACGGCACGGTGGTGAATGCGCCCTTCAGCAGCGAAGCCGAACGGTTGAAGCTCAGCGTGCTGGCCGATTCGGTGAAGATGAATATTCCATTCTTCAACACTGGCCTGTTGGGCAGCCGGCGATTCCTGGACAAGCAGGACGCCAGAGTGATGAATTTCCTGCGCGCCGTATTTAGAGTCGATCAAGATTTTGAAAACCGAGCGTGAATATTCGGTTAAAGCGTTGGGACAATTCACCCGAGTGCAGAACTTGAAAGCGTTGCAAGAAGGTTACGACTACTTCAATAATCAGCTTCAGCCGGTGCCGTATCCTTCGGTGGAAGCGATGCAAGCCGTAATCGCGCAGATCGCCGAGACCAATCCCAAAGCGCGCGGCATCGACGCCAAGAGTTATGTCAATGAGCGCTATTTGAAACGATTGGAAGACGAAGGGTTTGCGAAAAAACTCTGGGGTAAGTGATCGATGGTTTTGAGTCTAGTGTCTAGCGCCTCGAGTTGATAGATTTAGCGCTGCATCGGTGCACTGCGATGCGTCACGGCGTTAGCGAAGTTTTGGATCTAATATTGGGCCGCATGATTTTTCCGGGGAGGGTCGATGAAAACTGTTAATGGACTGGCACTACGAGTATCGATTTGCGCGCTAGCGATTGGGTTGGGGATGATTTCACTCGCCGGTCAGGCATTGGCGCAGGCGGATTTCTACAAGGGCAAAACCATCAAGATTGTCCGGGGCGGCGGTCCCGGCGGCTCGGGGGAATTTCAGACCCGGGCGTTGGTGAAGTTTCTCGAGAAGTACATTCCCGGCAAACCGCACATCATGGTTGAATTCATCGAAGGCGCGGCGGGAAGAAAAGCGGCCAATGTCATTTACAGTTCGACCAAGCCCGACGGACTGACCATCGGCTCCATCGGCGCGGGGCTAGTGGTTGGGCCGATCTTGGGCCTGCCCGGCAGTAGCTATGATCTCGACAAATTTATTTACCTGGGTTCAACCGACGGCGGCGATCCCTATGTGTTCTACACCAAGGCAGATGCGGGTTTGGATTCTCTCGCCAAACTCCGAGCCGCCAATGGCATCAGGTTTGGCGCCCACTCCGTGGGCCATCCGGTCTATGTCACGGCGCGCATGGCCGCTTATCTTATCGGCATCAAAGAGCCTAAGTTCGTTACTGGCTTCACTGGACCGGAAATTTACATAGCGATGGAACGCGGCGAGATCGATGCCCATGCTACCGGCGCGGCGCGATTTGTGATCGAGAAGCCGGAGTGGATCGAAAAGAAGCAGATTCATCTTCACGCCACGCTGACGGTTCCCAAGGGCCGTCATCACCCGGCGTTTGCCCAATTGGCGGAGTTCGGAAGTTTCGCCAAGACGGACACGGAACGCAAACTGCTCGATATGTTTCGCGCCTTTCAATATCCGCGCTGGCCTTACATCTTCCCCCCTGGCACGCCCAAAGAGCGCGTGCAGATTATTCGCGAAGCGATCAACAAGTCGTTCGCCGATCCGGAATTTCCCGTGGAGTACAAAAAGCTCATGGGCGACGGCCCAGCGCCGCTAAGTGGCGAAGAACTCGAGCGCGCGATCAAAGAATTGCCGCGCGATAAAGAAGTCGTGCAACTCTATCAAAAGCTCGCCGGCGCCGACCCGCTGCCAGCGCGGTGATGAATGGATGGAGCGAGTGTTGCGGATTGCTCAATAGCATCATCGCCTAGAGACCAACCATGGCTGTTTGGAAAGAATCAAGCGTAAGCGCGAGGAACTTACTTCGCTACGTCCCGTGGCCGTCGCTCACTTCAATTAGCTAGTTCAAACGGTGGACGCTTACTGTCAATCAATTGCGGCCGACTATGTCCGCCATCGTCGAGTTCACCCTGAGGTTTTGCGCCGTCTCGTTTCAATAGGCACGCTTAGTCCGGCTTCGTCGGTTCTCGATGTTGGCTGCGGCACTGGCAACTATCTTTTGGCGCTTAGTGGGATTGTCGGTTGCGACTGCTGGGGGGTTGACTCGTCGGAAGCGATGCTCGCCGAAGCGCAGAGTCAGTTAACCAAAGCGCACTTATTCTGCGCGTCGGCGGAGCGACTGAAGTTACCCGCCGATCAATTTGACCTGGTATTTGCAGTGGACGTCGTGCACCACTTTGGCGACCGTGAGCAAGTCTTCCGCGAGTGTTTGCGAGTCTTGTGCCCGGGTGGAAGTTTTTGTTTGGTGACTGAATCGGCAGAGATGATTCGCCGTCGCGAGCCGCACGCAAGCTACTTTCCGGCTGCCGTCGAGATTGAACTGGCGCGCTATCCATCCGTAGTCGCTTTGAAGTCTGAACTGCAAGCCGCGGGCTTTGTCGACCTTCAGCAGTTAGAGGTTGAGTGTCACACCGAGCTTACCGACATCGAGCCGTATCGAACGAAGGTCCATTCTAGTCTGCAGCTGATGTCGAATTCTACGTTTGACGCTGGGATCGAGCGCTTGGAACAGGATCTACGTTCAGGGCCGATTCCTTATACTTGGCGTTATCTACTGCTCTCGGGAACCAAGCGCGCTAGCGCTTGAGGCGAGACGAGTGCCGCGTCATTGCAACGCAATGGGTTTCGATTGGCGTTGAAATCTACTGTTGCAGAAACTCGCTGACCAGCTTCGCCGTTTCTTCCGGCTTCTCGACGTGTACGCTGTGTCCGGCGCCAGAGATAATTTTCAATTCGCCGCTGTTTGGAATCAACTTCGCGAAAGTTTCACCGTGGGAGCGTGGGACGAAGCCGTCCTTTTCGCCCCATATGATTAGCGCTGGGGATGTGATGCGATGCAGACGATTTTTCAGTGGGAGGTTGTAAAAGTAGGGCGGCTTGAAGCCAACGCGCGAGCTTAATCGCAGCATTTGATAACGCCGCACTTCGTCTTCGAGCTCGCCTTTGCCGTCAGGAAACATTTCTAACGCATTTGGTTGATCGGCACTGGAGAAAAGCATTTCGCGCAACGTAGCATAGCTTGAACCGAACTCCGGTTGCGCGTTCATGAAGATGTCGCCGATCAGCGCGCCTTGTACGAATAAGCCGGAAGCGCCGATTAAAACTAGCTTGCGAATTTTTTCCGGGTGGCGCACGGCGAGCTCGGCGGCGATCCAGCCGCCGAGACAATGGCCGACAAGATCGAACTTGTCGAGTCTAAGCGCATCAAGCACTTCTAAATAGTGAAAGACCACGTCTTCGATCACGTCAACGTCTTTGTTCTCGTCGCTCTGGGCGCAGCCGGGATGGGCCGGCGCGATGACGCGGCAGCTTTGCGCCAGCTGTTCATGAAACGGCAACCACGAATCTTTCAGCGAGTGCACGTCGGCGAAACCGTGCAAATAAAGCAGCGGCGCGCCGTCGCCGTTTTCCAGCAGCCAAACTTTCCGTCCGTTGATTTCTAGAGCGCGACCGCTCATCAATGCACCGCCTGCGCGGATTGCTCCACGTTGACGCCGGGATATTCCTTGGTGAACTGGATTAAAGAATCGTGGCGCAAGATCGGCGCGACTTTTTCGGCAAAGAGTTTCATGCTTTTGCGTGCCAGGTGATCGGGCATGTTGCCGAGCTGGAATTGGATCAAGAGATTACCCACCTTGGCTTTCTCGATCAGCGCGCTGATGCGCCGCGCCACGGTTTCGGGACTGCCGACAATGATCGACTGCGATGCTTCTAATTCTTCCCAGTTTTCCACGTCGCCCAAAAGTTTGCGTCCCGGTTGATAGCTTTTCATATATTCGCGCCAAGCCGCGGCCGGAATGTAGGGCACGCCAGGGCCGTAGGTGAGTTGGCGGCCGACTTTGCGCAGGTGGCCTTTCAAACAGTTCTTGAGAAAATACCAAACTCCTTCTTCGCACTCTGCGCGCGCCTGCTGATCGGTCTCCGCCACATAGGTCGACATTAGAATGCCAAATCTGAACGGTTGATACTGGTCGCCGTGTTTTTCCAAAACTTGGGCAAATTCTTGCTGCGCCCGGTGGGTCTCGCCGCCATGGCTGCGCGACGAGAGAAAATAGCAATAGCCGCGCTTGGCAACTTCGGTCATCGTCGATGGACTGCGCGATCCGGGAATCCACACCGGTGGAAACGGTTTTTGCAGCGGCTTGGGCCAGAGATTGACATAGCGTAGCGGATAGTAGCGCCCTTCATGCGCGAACGGTCCGTCGTCGGTCCAGGAGCGCACGATTAAATCGGCAGCTTCCCAGAATTTCTCTCTGGTGTTGGCCGACGGCACATCGTAGTTGAACGTTTCCGGTCCGCCGCCAGGCGCGAAGCCCGCGATCAAACGGCCGTTACTCATCTGATCGAGCATGGCGTATTCCTCGGCGACGCGCATGGGGTTCATGTGAAGCGGCAACAGATTGCCGAGTATCACGATTTTCCCGCGCGAGGTGCATTGTGTCAGCGCCGAGGCGATCATGTTTGGCGACGGCATCAAGCCGTAAATATTTTGATGATGCTCGTTGAGCACCATGCCGTCGAAGCCGAGCTCGTCGGCGAGCGCCAATTGATCGATGTATTCCTGATAAAGGCCGCGAGCTTTATTGTTATCCCATAATCTGTTCGGTACGGTTACCCAGCCGCTATATTCCTTCTCGTCGAAATCCTTGTCGAGATAGGGGTAGGCCATGAAATGCCAGCAAAAAAGTTGCACAGGTTTCATCGTTCACCTCACTAGAACATCGCATCGCCACGAAAATTTCCTCGGACTATAGCTTCAATCATCGGCGCAACGCAACTAATTCGGGAAGTCGGCGATGAGGCTGTCGGTAGCGCGGAAAATCATTTTCTCCCGCGACGATGGCAAGACAATTGTTCTGATGATGATTTGCCGTCATGCCTCGCAATAGCACCCGCGCAGGCGTAGAATCGTCACCATTAAAACAATTCGGTGGATTCGGTTTATGCGGCTCAAATTATTGCTGTTGATGATGCTATTCGTTGGCTGTTCAAATGCCGAGGTTGATTTCGCGCGCTCGCTGGCCGTGCCACAGCCGGCGGACATGGTTTTGCGCAACGGCAAGATCCTTACCGTTGATCGTGATTTTTCCATCAAGGAAGCCGTGGCAATCAAGAATGGCCGATTCATAGCCGTCGGCAGCGACCGTGATGTCAGGCCGCTGATGGGGTCGGCGACACGCGTGATCGATCTCGGTGGCCGGACGGTGGTGCCAGGACTGATCGATTCCCATATTCACGCGACGGCGGCCGGATTGAGTTGGGACGCCGAACTGCATTGGGAGCGCACTCGAACGCTCTCCGACGGCATTGGCCAAATCGCGACGCGGGTGAAGAGCACGCCGTCGGGAAGTTGGATCGTGGTTGGCGGCGGCTGGGTGCCGACGCAGTTCGGCGAGCGGCGCTTTCCGACACGAGCGGAGCTCGACGCCATCGCGCCGAGTCATCCCGTTTATGTGCAGTATTTGCGCCAAGGAGCGTTGCTCAACAGCGCGGCGCTGCAATCGCTCGGCATCACGACGAAGACTCCGGATCCGGCCGGCGGCAAGTTCGAACGCGATCCCAACACTGGCGAGTTGACCGGGTGGCTCCAAGGCGTGGCCGCGTGGGAATTCGCTTACAGCAAGATTCCCGGTTTGCCGCTCGATCGCATTCGCCAGAGTCTGCGCAACTGTTTTCGCGAGCTCAACCGCCTCGGTATGACTTCCGCCAGCGATCTACAGACGAGCGGCGTCACTTTCGCGCATCGGCGACTGCTTGCGGACATGGCGCGCAGCGGCGAGTTGTCGGTGCGGTTGAGTTTTTATCTCGCGCCGAACGATCCCGGCGATAAACTTGAGCAGCTCAAACATACAGCCGCGGAAGTTGGCGGTTTGACGCGAGGGGACATGTTTCGATTTGCCGGCTTCGCTGGGAATTTAGTAGCGGGTATCGGCAACGACGACTCGTGGTCTAATCCCAAAGACGTCACGATCTCCGCGGACGCGAAGGAAAAGTTTCGCCAGATGGCGCGCTACTCGGTGGAAACCGGACAACGTCTTCAGCTAAATGCCAGTCAGGACCATACTGCGCGCCAGTTGTTGGATGTGCTCGAAGCGGTTCATCTGGCGACACCATTTGCGCCGCAGCAAATCGTCTTTGCGCATTTAGAAGACGTCGCTTCGGAGACCATCTCAAGAATCAAAAGCCTCGGCGCTGGCATCGCGGTGCAGGATCGCTTGGCGCTCACCGGCGAGCGTTATGTCGAACTGTTGGGCTTGGCCAAAGCAGGCAATGCACCGCCGCTCCGAGCTATGATCGCGGCCGGCGTTCCGCTGGGCGCCGGCACGGATGGTTTTCTTGCGGCGAATTATTCACCGATGCTATCGCTTTGGTGGTTGGTGACGGGTAAGACTGTGGCGGGCTCGGCGATCCGCGATAAAAGCCAGAACGTCACGCGCGCCGAGGCGCTGCGCATGTACACAATCGGCAGCGCGTCGCTTACCGGCGACGAACGGCGCAAAGGGTCGATCGAAGTCGATAAGTTTGCCGACTTGGCCGTGCTCAACGCGGATTACATGACGGTGCCGGAGGATCAAATCCGCTCTCTGGAGTCTTTACTCACCATGGTCGGCGGACGGATTGTTTACTCGGCTCTGCCGTTCACGCATTAAGAGTGCCAAAGGACAATTGCAGTGCGACGCCTTGCTGCGGCCCGTGAAACAAACGGAATCCACCGCAAAGAGCCCAAAAGGGAACCGGACTTGCAGCAGCAACTAAATTTAACTGGCGAATATAATGGGGGCTCTATGACTCAGACACGACGGTTGATCGTAGCAGTGATTCTGCAGATCATTTTTATTTATGGCTATGGCGTTGCGGCTGACAAGTTCTTCATCAGTATACCGGGGCCGACGCTCAGCTACGTGCCGCTTTACTATGGCCAGGAGAAAGGCTTCTTCGGCCAGGAAGGACTGGAACTTCACGTGTTGGTGGTGCGCGGCATTGTCGGTGTCAGTAGCATAATGGCGGGTGAGATCGACGTTACCTGCCATGCTGGTAGCGGCTTTTCCGCCGCGCTGCGCGGCGTGCCGGTCAAAGTCATTTCGGTCACGCGCGACCGGCCGATTCATGAGCTGATCGTCGCGCCAACGGCTAACTCAGCCAACGAGTTAAAGGGCAAGTCCATCGCGGTGGGATCGCTCGATGGCACCGCAGCGGTGATGACGCGGCGCATTCTTCAAGCGAAAGGGCTCGATGCGGCGAAGGATGTATCGTTTTTGAGCATGGATACGCCGGCCCGTTTGCAGTCGCTGTTTTCTGGTCGAGTTGCCGGCGCCATGATGACGCCGCCGTCGATCTACCTCGCGGAGGAGAAAGGCTACAAAGTTTTTGGCCGCGGTCGAGACTATATGCGCTATCTGCAAACCGGAGTGGTTGCAACTGACACCAACATCAAACAAAAGCGGGAAAGACTTGTGCGCTTCCTTCGAGCCTGGAACCGCGGGCTTAAATTTTTTCAGGATAGTCCCGAGATCATGATTCCCTATATTCAGAAACGTCTCGGCATCAAAGAGGCGTCATTGGCGCGCCGCATGTACGACGACGACGCGCCGTTTGTTTTGAACGGCGGCCGCTTAAGCGCCGATGCGGCCAAAGAGATCGTCGAGATCGGCCGTGAAGCTTTGCGCATCAAAGAAGCGGTGCCGCCGGAAAAGATTTTTGATTTTTCCTTGGCGCAGGAGGCGGGGCGATAGGTTTCGATTTTCGGGTTTAGAGCTGGAGGAAGCCGCGATCTATTTCTTCACCGCCGCGCGGAGAAAACTGTAATCGACCACGTCGGATTGCAGGATCCGCTTAGTTATCTTCGCCAGTCTTGGCTTTGTCAATCGCCGCTTGCAGTGAGCTGTCTTCGACAAATCCGTCTTGTGCCAGGGCGTCGACAAGATATTTCTAGGCTTCTTCCATCACTTCCTTCGAGTAGCCATATTTTCTCCGCGCGAATGAAATAAAGCCGGCGCGTTCGCCTTTGAGCGCGCAGGCAGGCGCGCACCATGCTGCACCTGCCCGGGATTGTTGTGAATTTTCTCCAAGCTTGTGGCGAGGCCGGTGAGCGGGCGCTGGAGAATTTTCCCGCCGCAGACAAGCCCATGATAGCCTTCTTTTTTGAGCTGAATATTGAGCGGCACCGGCATATGCGTCGCTTGCACCGTGCCGGCCATGAGCGCGGCGTGGCGCAGTGTGTCGGGACCGAGGGTGATGATCGTCACGTCTTTGTCCGGATCGAGTCCGATGGAACGGAGGCCGACGCGGGCGGCGAGATCGCCGGTGGCGCCAAAGGAGCTGACGCCGACTCTCTTGCCTCTGAGCGCCGATGCGTTGGCGATGTCCCGGCGCGACATCAGCGCGTGCATCACGCGGGAAAAATCGAACGTCAGATTTCTTACCGGTACGCCCAGGATCGCGCCACGATCGTGCCGGTGCTGTAGCTATAGTCGATATCGCCGCGCGTGCCGAATGGCCGATGATGACTTTGTCCTGGGCGCGCCGACGCGCTAAGACAACACAATACACCAAGCAGCATTAACGCCATTCGTCTCGTTATTGGAATGTCCATGACAGGTGCGTGTAGCAATTCCTTGGCGTGCTTGCAAAGCTTTGGCCAAACTCGTAGTCCTGACTGAATCGTAGGGAGCAGAAGAATGAGCTACAAAGACGTGCGCGAGTGGATTGAGCAAGTAAAAGAAATGGGCGAGCTCAAAGTTGTTGAGGGTGCTGATTGGAACTTAGAAATCGGCGCGCTGTCCGTGCTTGCTTCAAAGCATAAAGAGAACAGCCCGGCGCTGCTATTCGACAAAATCAAAGACTACCCGGCGGGTTTTCGAATTCTGGTCGGTTTCTTTGAGAGTTTAAAACGCTCGGCGCTCACGACCAATTTACCATTGGATGTCACCCGCGAAGGCTTTATCAAAGCATGGCGCGAACGTTTGGCGCGGCCGGTGTCCATTCCTCCCATAACGGTATCATCCGGGCCGGTGATGGAGAATGTTTTTTCCGGCGACGATATCGATTTATTTAAATTTCCCGTGCCGCGTTGGCATGAGCGTGACGGCGGTAGATATATCGGCACGGGTCACGTGGTCATCACCCGCGATCCGGAAGAAGATTGGGTCAACGTCGGTTGTTATCGTGTCATGGTGCACGATCGGAACTCCATGGGCATGAATATTTCACCGGGGAAGCATGGCCGGCTGCATCGGCAAAAATATTTCGATCAGGGTAAACCTTGCCCGGTGGTCGCCTGCTTCGGTGTCGACCCGCTGCTGCATATGATCGCGACGCGGCCTGAACCTTACGGCCGCAGCGAATTCGATGCCGTCGGCGGCATTAAAGGCGAGCCGGTAAAAGTGATTAGAGGTGAAATCACCGGCCTGCCGATTCCCGCCTACGCAGAGATAGCCATCGAGGGTGAGTTCCTGCCGGATCAAAACAAGGAAGAAGGTCCGTTCAGCGAATGGACCGGCTATTACGCCAGCGGCGAGAAGATGGAGCCGTTGGTGAAAGTGCACCGGCTCTATCACCGCAACAATCCGATCATCACGGCGTCGCCGGAGTACCGGCCGACGGCGCGCGCCGAGCATTGTTATGAGCTGCTGCGCGCCGCTTACATTCGTGATCAAGTGGAAAAAGCCGGCGTGCCCGATGTGACCGCGGTGGCCAGCTATTTTCGCCGCTTTTTGACGGTTCTCTCGATCCGCCAGCGCTATCCGGGTCACTCTCGCCAAGCCGGCCTAGTCGCCAGTCAATGTCAGGGCGCGGCGTATTTGGGTCGCTATGTCGTCGTGGTCGACGACGACATCGACGCCTACGATATCAACGACGTGCTATGGGCGATGTGCAGCCGCGCCGATCCGGTGGACTCCGCCGAGATTCTCAGGCGCTGTTGGAGCGGGCCGCTCGATCCGATCATTCCACGCGAACGCAAGGGTTTTAGCTCACGCATGATTATCGATGCTTGCCGGCCGTTCGAGTGGCGCGACAAGTTTCCGCCGGCGGCTGAGATCAGCGTTGAACGGCAGCAGGCGGTGATGCAAAAGTGGAAGCAGGAGTTTTTCAGTTAGCTGGACAAAGTTTCTTGCGAGCCGGAACGGGGCAAATATGGGGAGTCACCGATGAAGAACTCAAAATGGCTGCGACGGTTACTTTTGCTGCCGCTTATGATGTTTGGGGTCTCGGCTGTCAGTTTCCCGGCTGACGCTCCCCCTACCAAAGAATCAACGGCGGCGCCGGCTAAAAAGACCGGAGCACAGAGCACTAAAAAGACCAAAAAGACGACGCCGCGGAAGTTCACCGGAAATATTTCCGCCTTGGACACTAAAACGGGCGCAGTATCGGTCAAAGGTTCGTCGGACGAGAAAAACTTCATGACTAAAGACGCCGCTAAAGATGCCTTGGAGCGACTCACCGTGGGCGACCGAGTGCGCGTGGTTTACGCCGAGAAAGACGGCAAATCAGTGGCGACCTCGGTGCGTCGATTAAAATTGCCGCAGAGCAAAGCGAAAACTACCGCCCAGAACGCAAAGTCGACGACTCCTGGCGAGCAAAAGCAATCCAAGGAAAAGGAAAAGACCAAGCCGGGGGCATAGCGCAAGTTTTGGGTTAGGTCTGTTTGCGCCGGCGTTATTCCACCATCTGTGCAAACCGCCCGAGGTGAAATTGGCGAGGCCGGGCTATGGGAAGCCCGGCCTCGTTGGCCACTGAACGTGACGGGGGCTCAGTGGCACCGCTATCCCGTGGGAGCTGTGCTGAAGGAGGCAGCGCGGGACGCGGTCAGCTAATTCATTTTCGAGCTCTCAGGCACCTGGTACCATCTCGCTCGTTGCAAGCGGCGCTGTAGATAGGTGTCCTTGGGCCATTCCCAAGTGCGGCCTGGAAGGTCCTCGCCAATGTAGCGGGCGCCGTTAACTTTGCTCTGCAAAAATACCATCTGCCAAAAACTCGGTTTTCCTAATTCAGAATTTGTTTGTTCCATTTCCGTCTCTCCTTCTGTCGATTTTTTCAAACGAATCAGATTCCCTATCGTCATGTTCGTCCCCGTCGTATCGTTTCGCTTGCCCGTCACACATAGCGTAAAAGCAGAAGCCGTGCCGGGGCACAGAAACTACCTAACATCGCGACCTGTCGCGGAATGTCGCAAAGTTGGGTTTGTCTTACGCTGGCACCGAAGTCCGGCGCCTTGAGTTGACCCGTTTTTCGGTCACAAGTGCCAGGCTCGACGAGCTTGCGCGAAGTTTCCCGCCTTCCGCCAAATTGCTGGGAAATCAACCGCTTAGGCGATGTCCGCAGCGGAAATCGCTCTTCTTTGCTACAAACTTGATCTTCACTGCGGATAGCGGCCTGAGAGGTTTCGGCCAGTGCGACCTTTTGGCAGGGAGTAACAACCGTTGCGCGGAGTGTAAACCAATGGATTTAAATCGTTGCGGCAAAAGCTATATTTTTTCGTAGGGTTTGAATTTGCCCAGATTGCTACAGTGTTTCATTCCCTCACGCGTAGGCGTTATAAATGCCTTCAAACTTGGCAATTTTGAAGCGCACCATTTGAGCGGCGGCCTCGCGCACAAGTTCTTGCTGGCGCTCGCTGTTGGCGTGTTTGGCGATTACCTCGCGGGCCATCTCGGTGTGCTCTTGATCGGCGACGGCGTGGACGGTGAAAAACTGAATCTGCTTGTCATTTAACCCATAGTGCCGGCGCAGCGCAGCGATATGCTCTTCGGAATAGCGGCACACCATGGTTTCGTTGACCAGCGCCGAAGCGCGGTTCTCCGACGCCGAGCCGAGCAGCATGCCGTGGATGGTCTTGCTGGTATGCGCCAAGGATTCGAAGATCGGCGTAGCTTGGTCAAAGTCTTGTTCCTGCAAACCGATCGCCAAGCCGAACTTCTTGGCGAGATCGGGATGATACTGTTCTTCGTTCATCTGGTAGAGAAAATATTTGAATAGATCCGGATCGTGGCTGTTCTTGACCATGCAGAGAGCGAAGCCTTTGAGCAGCGCGACGTTGTGTAAATAGTGTTGCAGCGCCCAGCCCTGAAGCCGCTTGATCGAGAGCTTACCCGCCCGCAATTCCGTAAAGTAGGGCAGCGCCATCAATCGCTCCACGCCGGGTTGGATGATGTCCTTAACTACGGAATCGATAAACGCTTGAGTTGCCATGGTGCGCTCCTTTTACCTTTTGTCTTTATAAACTTCTTCGGTCAGCGAATAATCCATCACTTGCGCCGCCGGCACTTGCATCGGTATGAGCTTGGCGGCAAAGGCTTGATCGTAAATATCTTGCAAGTCTTTGAGCGGAATCTTGCCGTCGGTGGTAAAGCCGTTCAGCCAAGCTCGGTAGGATTCCTCGGCGACTTTCGGGCTGACTTTCCATTTGTTCTGAATTTAATTCGTCATCCAGGTTTTTTCTCGGCGGTTGAAATCCATCGCTTCAAACGTCGCGCGGATGACCGCTTTCACGCCGGCTGGATCTTTCTTCAATTTGGCTTCATGAGTGGGGATACCACCGGAGGCGGAGCGCAAATTGAACTCCGGCGCCGAGGCGACTTCGCAAAACCCTTTTTGCACCATGACGACGTTGTGCGGCAATGACAGTACGGCGGCGGCGACGCTGCCTTGACTGAGCGACTGCACGCTGTTCGATACCGAACCGGTTTGGATATAGGTGACTTGATCGGGGTTCACGCCTTTGCGCTTGATCAGATCGCGCGCGACGATGTCTTGCAGCGTCGCCAAGCGATCGACGGCAACGGTTTTGCCGATAAGATCTTCGGCGCGGCGAATCTCCGGGCTGCCGATCAACCAAAAGAGCGTGCGGTCGTGGGTGACCATGATACCTTTGAAAGGCAAGCCGCGCGCCGCTGCAACCAACGGACCGGTGATGCCGGTCAAATAATCGATCTCGCCGGCGACCAAGGCCGATGTCTGCACCGCGCCGGCGAGCTGAACCAGGTCGACATCGAGTCCATGCTTCTTGAAGATGCCGGCGTCTTTGGTGACGAAAAAAGTCAGAAAGGTTAAGCTGAACGCGGGATAACCCATGCGGACTTTTTTTAGCTCTTGGGCGTGGGCGGTGGCGGATCGGACGAGTTGGACGAGTAGGACCGATGCCCAAAGGATCAATACCGCGGATTTCCACTTGCGGGAGCTGTGAGTTTTCATCGTTCCTCTGAGCGGTAGAGCTTGCCGTTAGAGCTCTCTGTTTCTAGCTCGCAGAGGGCGCCGTCGTCAATGCAGCTCGACAGCACTATCGCTCGCAAAAACTTTTTCAGCCGGCGAGTCTATCCATGTCGGCGGGCAAATTCGAGAGATAATAATGTTCCGGCTGCCACCAGCAGGCGACCAGGAAGCCAAGGGCTGATTACCATTGCCCCGAATCATCGGGCGACATTTCTCAGTCATGAGAAATTCCGGCGCAAAAACTGCCGCCGCATGCGGGTTTGCGATGGCATTGAGGTTGCGTTACGTTTCGCTTGTGTTGATGGATAGGCGATTTCAGTTCGTCTAAGCGTTGTGCCGCCAAATGTTTGCCACGGCAATTCTGAGGAGGAGACACTATGAGAACGAAGCTGTTTAGTATCGTTGCAGGGCTTGCGCTACTTGGCATCGCCCCATTGCAGGCCCAGGAATATCCTAACAAAGTGATCACCGTGATCGTTCCCTTTACCGCGGGCGGGCCGACCGATGCGGTGGCGCGCTTGCTCACTGTGCCCATGAGCAAGGTACTTAGGAACCCAGATGATTGTTGAGAATGTCGGCGGCGCCGGCGGTACAATCGGCGCCAACCGCGTGGCGAAGGCCGCGCCGGACGGCTATACGCTTTTCCTGCACCATATCGGCATGTCTACCGCGCCGTCGCTCTATCGCAAGCTGCCCTACGACGCGATCAACGATTTCGAGCCCATCGGCTTGATCAATGAAACGCCGATGACGCTGGTGGCGAAGAAGGACTTTCCACCCAAGGATCTCAAGGAAGCTGATCGCTTATCTGAAAGCCAACAAGGATAAGGTCAACCTCGCCAACGCCGGGCTTGGCGCGGCGTCGCATCTTTGCGGCATGCTTTTTATGAGCGCGATTCAAACCGAATCTGACCACCGTTCCCTATAATGGGACCGGTCCGGCGATGAACGACTTGCTTGGCGGACAGGTCGATTTCATGTGCGACCAGACGACCAACACGACGACGCAGATCAAGGCTGAGAAAATCAAAGTTTACGGCGTAACGACGCCAAAGCGCATTACCATCATTGCCAAACGTGCCGACCATGGACGAAGCTGGATTAAAAGGCTTTGAAGTTTCGGTGTGGCATGGGCTTTATGCACCGAAGGCAACGCCCAAGCCGGTCATCGACAAGCTCACCAAGGCGTTGCAGGCCGCACTGAAAGACACCACGTTACGGCAACGCTTTGCTGACTTGGGCGCGGACACGGTTGCGGAAAGCCGAGCGACGCCGGAAGCGCTAGGCAAACATCTCAAAGCGGAAATCGATAAATGGGCGCCGATCATCAAGAAGGCCGGCGTCTATGCTGATTGAATTGTTCTATGACAGAGCTGTGATGGAAGAAGGCCGGGCATTGTCCCGGCCTTCTTTTTGTCAGAGTTGTTATACAAGGCGCGATACATCATGGATAGGAATTCATTCTTGATGACTCAAAGACGATGATTCGCAGTGAGAAAGATTTTTGGTCGGGGTTGATCTATATCTGCTTGGGGTCGAGCGCGATGATCATCGCCCGAGATTACTCCATGGGAACGGCGCTCAAGATGGGGCCGGCCTATTTCCCGACTATCCTTGGCGCGGTTGCTCGTCGTCATCGGCGACGATTTCAGTGATTCGATCATTCGTTGTGCCCGGCACGCCGATTGGCGGGTTTTCGTTCAAAGGACTAGTCTTAGTCATCCTGTCGACGCTGATCTTTGGTTTCCTGGTGCGTGGCGCCGGACTGATCGTCGCCTTGCCTCTGCTCGTCATCATCAGCGCCTACGCGCAGCACGCGCTTCCGCTGGCGCACGACGCTCGTGATGGCGTTCGGGCTGACGCTCTTCTGCGTTTTGGTGTTTATTAAAGGCTTGGGTATCCCGCTGCCGATTATCGGCCCCTGGTTTGGCGGCTGACTTTGATCGTTATGCAACGGGGAGGATTACCGATGGAACTGCTGATCATCTGCCGCTGGGTTTGCAGACAGCCGCGACCTGGGCAAATTTGTTTTACTGCTTCATCGGCGTTTTTCTCGGCACGGCGATCGGCGTGTTGCCCGGTCTCGGTCCCACAGCCACCATCGCTATGCTGCTCCCAGTTACTTTCGTCTTGCCGCCGGTGACCGCGCTCATCATGCTGGCGGGTATCTATTACGGTTCGCAGTACGGCGGCTCGACGACTTCGATTCTGGTCAATCTTCCCGGCGAAGCCGCGTCGGTCGTTACGACGCTGGACGGCTATCAGATGGCGAAGCAAGGCAGAGCGGGAGCAGCGCTTGGCGGCTTCAGCGATCGGTTCGTTTTTCGCCGGAACCGTCGCCACGTTCTTAATCGCCGCCTTCGGTCCACCGCTGGCGGCAGTCGCGTTGCAATTCGGGCCCGCGGAATTTTTTTCGCTGATGGTCCTCGGCCTAGTTGCTTCCGTCGTGCTCGCGCAAGGCTCGTTGCTCCATGCCTTCGGCATAGTCGTGCTCGGCTTGCTCTTGGGGCTCATCGGCACCGATGTCAATTCCGGCACCCAGCGCTTCACATTTGGCATGTTTGAGCTTGCCGACGGCATCGGCTTTGTTACCGTCGCAATGGGCATGTTCGGCCTGGGCGAAATCATTCGCAATCTGGAAAACGAAGAAGGCCGCTCTGTGATGCTCACGAAAATTACCGGACTCTGGCCCACGCGTGAAGACTTCAAACGCATGGTTGCGCCGATTCTACGCGGCACGATGATCGGCTCAGCATTGGGCATTCTTCCCGGCAGCGGCTCGATCTTGGGTTCCTTCGCGGCTTATTCCATCGAAAAGAAAATCTCCAAGAATCGAGCCCAGTTCGGCAAAGGCGCAATCGAAGGCGTTGCCGCGCCGGAGGCAGCCAATAATGCCGGTGCGCAGACATCTTTTATTCCACTGCTCACTCTTGGAATTCCGTCCAATCCAGTCAGCGCGCTGATGGTCGGAGCCATGATTGTCCACGGCATTCAGCCCGGACCGTCGGTGATCAACGAACAGCCGGCGCTTTTTTGGGGCATGATCGTGTCGATGTGGATGGGCAATCTTTTTCTCGTCGTTCTTAACTACCCGCTGATCGGCATGTGGGTGCGCATGATCATGATTCCCTACCACCTACTATTCCCGGGAATTCTGGTCTTCTGCGCGATCGGAGTGTTTAGTCTTAAAAATGCCACCTTCGACGTATATTTGATGGCGCTGTTCGGCATAGTCGGCTATGTTTTTTCCAAGCTTGGCGCCGAGCCGGCGCCGATGTTGCTCGCCTTTATCCTCGGTCCCTTGATGGAAGAGTACCTGCGCCGCGCGATGTTGCTGTCGCGCGGAAATCCGTGGGTGTTTGTCCAGCGCCCGATCAGCGCGACGCTGCTCGTGCTGGCTATGCTCGCCATGCTCTCTGTGCTGCTGCCGGCATTCAGCAAAACCCGCGAAGAAGCGTTCAAAGAATAAGCCGGCCACTTGTTTCCATTCTCTTGCCCACGTTGCGGCGGCAGTAAGAATCGTTTAGGACTATCGGGAATACCGAGTCGTGGTGTTCGGCATAAACTCCATCAATCATTGCACGGAAAGGCTCCATGCGAATCGCAGTTGATATTGGCGGAACGTTTACGGATTTAGTTGCCGTCGATGACGATGGCCAGGTTTTTCGCAGCAAGGCGTTGACCACGCCGGACGATCTGGCGCACGGTATCGACGATTGTTTGACGGGCGCCAATGTCCAAGTCGCCGGCGCGAGTTTTTTCGTGCACGGTTCGACGGTGACGATCAACGCCGTGCTCGAGCGCAAAGGCGCGCGCACGGGACTGATTACGACCAAAGGGTTTCGCGATGTTTACGAGATCGGCCGCGGCAATCGGCCGGAAGGTTACAATCTGTTTTTCAAACGTCCGGTGCCGTTGGTGCCGCGTGATTTGCGTTTGGAAGTCGACGAACGGCTGTACGCCACCGGAGAAGTGCTGACACCGCTCGATGAGCAGTCGGCGGCGACGACCATCGGCGCGCTCAAAAAGGCCGGCGTCGAAAGTGTCGCGGTCTGTTTCCTGCACGCCTACGCGAATGCCGCCCATGAGCAGCGCCTGGGAGAAATGCTGCGCCAGCAGTTGCCGCAAGCTTACGTCTCGCTCTCCCATGAAATTCTCCGCGAGTTTCGCGAGTACGAACGGACTTCGACGACCGTGTTAAATGCCTATGTCGGCCCGCTGGTGCGCCGCTACTTAGTCTCGCTGGAAAACATGCTCGGCGCCGCCGGCTTTCGCGGCACGTTTCGGGTCATGCAGTCCAACGGCGGCGTGATGTCGGCGGAGACCGCCAAGAAAATGCCGGTGACGATGATGGAGTCCGGGCCGGTGGCGGGAGTGATCGCCGCGGCGCATCTCGGCGAGTCGCTCGGCTGCCGCCATATTATTTCTTTCGACATGGGCGGCACCACGGCGAAGTCGAGTTTGATCAAAGACTTTCATCCCGAAGTGACCAGCAGTTATTACGTCGGCGGCTACGTTACCGGCCATCCGATGATGCTGCCGGTGGTCGACATCGTCGAAGTCGGCAACGGCGGCGGCAGCATTGCCTGGCTCGATGCCGCCGGCGGTTTGAAAGTTGGTCCGCAGAGCGCCGGTGCGGCGCCGGGTCCGGCATGCTACGGCAAAGGCGGCGCAGCGCCGACGGTAACCGACGCTAATTTGATCGCCGGTCGCATCGACCCGGACTATTTTCTCGGCAGCGGTATCCGCTTGCAGCGCGACCAAGCCGCCGAAACGATCGTGGAAAAAATCGGCAAGCCGCTCGGCTTGTCATTGGAAGAGGCTGCGCTAGGCATTCTCACCATCGCCAACTTCAATATGTCGCTCTCCGTGCGCGCCGTGTCCGTCGAGAAAGGCTACGATCCACGCGATTGCGTGCTGGTGCCGAGCGGCGGCGGCGGCGCGCTGCACGCCATAGCTATCGCGCGCGAGTTGTCCGTGCCGCGGGTGATCATCCCGCCGATGCCGGCGCATTTTTCGGCCCTCGGTATGCTGATGGCCGATCTCAAGCATGACTACGTGCAGACATTTGTCCGCGAATTGGCCGAAACCACCAGCGCCGAGATCGCCGACGCATTCGCCATCTTGGAAAAATCTGCGACGGAAACTTTGACTGAGGAAGGCAGTAGCACGGAACAGATTGTTCTGCGCCGATTTCTCGACATGCGTTATCGCGGCCAAGAGTACACGTTGCCCGTGCCGGTGACCGAGGACTTGCGCACGGTGACGGACTTCGGCGCGCTTCGAACACGGTTCGATCAGTTACATCAAGAACACTACGGCCATTCAGCGCCTAAAGAGCCGGTGATGATGGTCAATCTCCGGCTGTCCGCGCTGGGTAAATTCGAGAACAAAGTGCGATTGGCAACGGCGTCGCGCGCCGAAGATCGCGGCGAACGCGGCCGCCGTCCGGTGATCTTCGAGACCCAGCCGGTAGATTGTCCGATTTATCTGCGCAGCGGTTTCCAACCCGGCGACCAATTGAAAGGACCGGTGGTGATCGAAGAGTTGGGCGCGACGATACTCGTTTATCCCGGCGACGAGATGCAGGTCAATGAGTTCGGCCAGTTGGTGATCGAAGTGGGGAGTTGAAGCGAAAAATCGGCATCGACGGAATTAATCGCGCTCCTGGATTGTTCTTGTGGGAGAAGGAATAAGTCAAAAGGAAGATGCCCGATAAAACCCTTAGCGAACTACTGTCCTGTCATCTTGCCGAGCTACGCTTCGAGCAGATTCCCGCGCCTGTTATTGACGCGGCCAAACTTCATATCCTCGACTCTCTCGGTTGTGTGCTCGCCGGCTCATGTTTAGAGCCGGCAAAACGTGCGTACCATTTGGCGGTGGCGGCAAGCGGCGGCAATGTTGCTTCGACTCTGCTCGGCACGCGCTTGCGGGTATCCTATCTCGACGCCGTCCAAGCGATGGCGACGGCGGCGCATTGCGCCGAACTCGACGACATTCACGGCGGCGCGGCGACTTGCATTGGCGGGATGATCATTCCCGCGTTGCTCGCCATGGCAGAGAAATATGGCGGCAGCGGGCGGCGCTTTCTCGATGCGACGGTCGCCGGTTACGAAACCATCGCGCGTGTCGGGCTCTCCATCGACGCGCCGAAACTCTTTGCGCGCGGTTGGTGGCCGAGCACGGTTTGCGGCGCCTTCGGCGTGGCCGCGGCGGGCGCGAAATTTTTGGTTTGGCCAGCCGATCAGACGGCAAACGCGCTCGGCATCGCTGCGCTTCACTCCGGCGGCATGCTCACCGGCGGCGATGAAGGCGCTACGGCGCGCCATGTCGCTTTCGGCCGCGCCGCGCAGAATGGAATTCTCGCGCTACTCGCCACGGAACAAGGACTGAGCGGGCCGAAGCGCGCATTCGAAGATGCGCGCGGATTTTGTTTGACGCTATGCGCCGAGCCGAGGTGGGAATTTTTGCAAAGCTTCGATAGGTATTTTCTGCCGGAGGTGGCGTTCAAGCCGTATCCTTGCGCGCGCCAGCTGCATGCCGGTGTTGAAGCGTTGCTGAAGCTGATGGCGCAATATTCAATCAGTACGGATGCGATTCGCGAAATCGTGTTAGCCGTGCCGACGCAGAATGTCAGCATGATCGATCGCCCCGCGACGCCGACTTTACGCGCGGCGACGTTGGGCAGCGGACAGTACGTGATGGCCGTGACCGCGCTCAGGGGTAAGATCGACTTGGCTTCATTCGAAGAAGCGTATTTGCAGAGCGAGCAAGTGCGGCAGTTGATGGCCAAAGTAAAGGTCAGCGCCAGCGCGGAGCTTGAGCGCTATTTCCCCAAATACTGGCCGGGTCGAGTGACCGTGAAACTCGCCGGCGGTCACGAGCATATGGAACAGATTATCGCTCCGAAAGGCGAGAGCGAAAATCCAATGACGCGCCAGGATGTCGAGGAGAAGTTTCTTGGTTTGGCTGCGCCGCTGCTGGGCGAGGGTAAATCGCGGGTGGTAATTGATGAGGTGCAGGCGCTCGACGCGCGAAATTCGTTAGCCCCAACGCTTGCCGCGCTAGCAACAAGGTCTTAATTCGATGGCGGCTCAGGTTCCTTCCCCCTTGATGGGGGAAGGTTAGGATAGGGGTGCTGCGCAACTCGGTGTGCAGGATCTAGCGTAGTGGGTGATTGAAGCCAATCTGTGTTGTCAGCTATAAGAACTGAGCTGCAAATCAATTGTTTCCAGACTTCGGAGGTTCAAACATGTCCGCAGACACTACTACCCCAGGTTACGATCTTCTCTACGACATCATTCGGCGCCGCTCGAGCGTGCGCAAGCTGAAGCCCGATCCGATTCCGGACGGCTGTATCGAAAAAATTCTTGAGGCGGGCCGCTGGGCGATGTCCGGTGCCAACTCGCAGCCGTGGGAATATATCGTTGTCAAAGATCCGCAGGTCAAGAAAGATCTTTTCCGCTGTTACTCCGAAGACAACACCGATTTCATTTACTGGATGGAGCAGCAGCGAGTTTTCGAACTGCGCCATCCCGCCTATCAAATGACCGCCGACGAAGCCGTCGAGCGGCAACGGCGCGGCGCGGGTTGGTCCGAGGCGCCGGCGTTGATCGTCGTGGTCGGCGACGGGCGGCGCCAGTGGGGCACGGTGCAGGGTGCGCATACTTTCGGCCGCGACCAATCGCATCTCACCGACGGCTTGGCGAACACCTGCACGTTCATGCATCTGGCGGCGGTGTCGCTTGGTCTGGCAACACAATGGGTGACGATCCACGTCCAAGAGCCGTTTAAAAAAGTTCTCGGCGTGCCGGACTTGATGATGCTGTATCTGATCATTCCCATCGGCTATCCCGCAGTGCAACCGTCGGAAGGCGTGCGCCGGCCTCTGGAAGAAATTGTCCATCACGATCATTACGAACAAGACAAATTCATGAGCAACGAGCGGATCATTCAGTTTCTCTACGAGCTGCGCGGTAAGACGTTGCAGACGTATCGGCAGTCGTATGTGGGGAAGGATGAACCGGAAAAAAAGTAAGGGGTTAGAAGTGTCTGGAAAATCTTGGGCATTATTATTCGGTCTATTCGTCGCGCTCATGGTGCACGGGATTTCCTTTAGCGCCCAAGTCAGCGCGCCGGTGAAGATGACGGCGGGCTACGGCGGCGAGTTGGGCTATCAGGCGCCGATTTGGGTTGCTCATGAACTTAAATTGTTCGCCAAGTACGGCATGACTTCAGAGTTGGTGCGGATCGCCGGTGGCGCGCGCAGTACGGCGGCGCTGTTGGCCAATGCGCTGCAACTGTCGCAGAGCGCTGGCGTCGCGCCGGTGCAGGCCAACTTGGCGGGTGGCGATCTCGTAATCATCGCGACTTCGACGAACCGGCCGACGGTGAGCATTGTCGGTCAACCGAAGACGGTGAAAAAACCGCAGGATCTAGTTGGCAAGACCGTCGGGCTGGTCGGTCCGGGCGAGATGAACACTTTCTTTTTTCTCAATGCGCTGGAACGTTGGGGCATCGATCCGAAGTCGGTCACCGTTCTCGCGATTCCAGGAACCCAACCGCGGCTCGCCGCGGTGGTCGCCGGCACCATCGATGCGACGGTCTTGGCGCCGCCGTTTAGTTTTGAAGCAGAAAAGTACAATCTTACGCCGCTGGCGGATTTCGCCACCGGTTCCGATCCCTTTCCCCAATCCGGATTGGTCGTTCGCAAGGAACTGCTGCGCAATAATCGCGACTTGGTCAAGCGGATGTTGATGGCCTATGTCGAAGCGATCCACGTCCTCAAAACCGATGTCGAGACCAGCCTACCAATCATGAAAAAGTATATGCGCATCACCGACGAGGTCATCGCCAAACGCAGTTACGAATATTACTCTAAATTGTTTTCTTTCCCGCCGTTGACCGACGAAAAGGGGATTGGCGTGGTGCTCAAGTTTCTCGCCACCCAGCCCGGTGGGGCGGGAGCGAAGAGTGCCAAAGCGGAGGAGTTTTTCGACAACGGTTTGTTGCAGGAACTGCGCCGAGAAGGTTTTTTCGCCCGCGTTGCGGGTGGAAAGGGATTGTGAGGTGCGTGTGTCCGTCGATCCGATTACAGTTGAAATAATCCGCTGCGCCTTGAAAGCCGCCGCTAACGAGATGTCGGCGGTGCTGAAGAAGACCGCCTATAACATGATGATCTACGAAGTGCAGGATTACTGCGTCGCGGTGCTTGATCATGAAGGGCGGACGATGTCGCAGAACGAAGGCGCGTTGCCGATCTTTCTCGCCGACCTCGGCGTGGCGGTGCAGGACGGCATCGAAGTTTACGGCAAGGACAATATCCATCCCGGCGATGTTTTCTTAGTGAATCATCCGGAGATCTGCGGCCAGCATCTAAACAACATGGCAGTGTATACGCCGTTTTTTTGGCAAGGCGAGTTGATGTGCTTTCTCGCCGTGCGGGCGCACTGGATCGACGTTGGCGGCGGCAGCACCGGTTTCGGTTCCAGCAATACGCGCGACGTTTACGAAGAAGGACTGCAAGTTCGCTCGGTGAAAATTTACAAGCAAGGCCAGCCGAACACCGAAGTTCTGCGTTTGATCGAGGACAACATTCGCTTTCCCGAGTCGTCGTTCGGTGACCTGCGCGCGCAGATCGCTTGCTGCCGCACCGGCGAGGAACGCTTGGAGCAGATTTGCCAGAAGTACGGCGGCGCGGGTTTTCAGGAAGCGGTCGCCGCGATCTGGGAGCAAACCGATAAACTGGTGCGCGCAGCGGTGCGCGCGATTCCGGACGGCGTTTACCAAGCTTCGTCGTTTCTCGACGACGATGGCAGAGTGATGAACAAAACAATTCCGCTCAAGATAAAAGTCGAAGTGCGCGGTGATGAGCTGACCATCGATTACTCCGAAGTCAGCGAACAAGTACCCGGCTTCATCAACTGCGGCTCATCCGGCGGCATGGCCGCGGCGCGGGTCGCGTTTAAAGCGTTGACCTCACCGCAGCGCGAAGTCAACGAAGGTTCGTTTCTCGCGCTCAAGGTGATTTTGCCGCCGGGAAAAATTCTCAGCGCGCGGCGGCCGGCGCCGATCGGCGGCTGGAGCCTGTCGTTGCCGACGGTGCTCGACACAATTTTCCGCGCGCTCGCCCCGGCGTTACCTGCCCAAGTGCCGGCGGCGCACAAAGGCGACATGGGCGGCTACGCGATCTTCGGCATGAACTCGAAGACCGGCCGGCGTTACGTTTGTCAGAATATCATTGGTGGCGGCTGGGGCGGCCGGCCCTTCGAGGACGGTGTTTCTTCAGCCGTGTCCATGTGCCAAGGCGACGTCAAAAATACGCCCATCGAGTTGCAAGAACTTTATTATCCGCTGCTCTACGAGTGCCACGCGTTTCGAACCGACAGCGGCGGCGCCGGCAAGTTTCGCGGCGGCAACGGCGTCGAAGTCAAGGTGAGGTCGCTGGAAAATTTTTTCTTGAGCCGCAACACCGACCGCATCAAATGTCCGCCCTGGGGACTATTGGGCGGCGCCGAAGGCGCGGTCAACGAGACCCGCATTGAGCGCAATGGCAGCGCCGAAACGCTGCCGGGAAAATTCAGCCATTTACTAGTTCATCCGGGTGAGACCGTCACGTTCTTCACGGCCGGCGGCGGCGGTTACGGCGCGCGGGACGAGCGCGCTGGCGCAGCGATCAAACGCGACGTTGAACTGGGTTACGTTTCCGCGGCGCGCGCCAAGCGAGATTATCCCTTCTTCACTAACTAGCCCGGATTATTCGCAGTTAGATCCAAATCAAAGCGCGCCTCCGCCTATGCGTTCTCGGCGTCTCCGCGGCGATTGTTCCTCTACTTGTACAAGCCGTCGATGTAACCACTGCGGTCAAGATCTTCTAGCAATCGGGTGTCGATGAAGTCTTTGGGGTCGGCGTTTTTTGCCGCGGGAATCTGGTCGGCGAGTTCAGCGAAGACGGCTTTGAAACCTTCGATGGTCGGATAAGGTTTGCGCGGCAAGAAGCTGCGCAGAACTTGATAAGCGTCTTCCTGCTCGCGTTCTTGTTGCAAGCGCAAATATCGGCGAAACGCTTGTTTGGCGACTTCTGGATTGGTCGCGGCAAGATGGATACCTTCGACGAACGATTTCATCACGCGGCGCGAAATGTCAGGGGACTTTGCCAGTTGTGCCCGCGTGGTCACGAGACCGGTGTGTTGAAACGGAATGTTCATCTCTTCCATATTGGCCAGCACTCTCATGCCGGCGTCCTGGGCTTTTTTGTGATCCGGCGGTTCGACGATCGTCGCGTCGATGCTGTTCGCGGTAAGTGCCGCGAGCCGGGTCGGCGCGCCGCCGACTTGTATCAAGGTCAAATCCTTTTCCGGATTTAAGCCCAGCTTGGAAAGCAATAGACGAGTTGCGCGGTCCGCGCCGGCGCCAAAGCGCGACACGCCGACGCGTTTGCCTCTGAGATCGGCTGGAGTTTTGATTTCCGGGCGGGCGATCAGACGATACAAGAGATGGTTTAGAACGCCGGCGACCATGACGATGTCGGCGCCCTGCAGACGCGGCGGAGACATCAGCGATCCGGTCATTTCGCCGAAGGCGATGTTGCCGGCGATCAGGGCGCGCTGGACGAGCGAGCTTTCCAGGTACAGCACTTCGACGTCGAGACCGTTTTTGTCGAAAAGTTTTCCTTCCTTGGTGATCCAAAGCACGGACATCGCCACCGACGGCGCGCCGTAGCCGATGCGGAGTTTGTCGGCGGCGCCGGCAGGACGGACGAAGATGGCGATCAGGACAATGACGATGAGTGCTCGCATGAATTTTTATGTCTGCGCAAAACTTAAGGCGCGGAGAGTTTTTTCAAAATATTCACCGCTTCCCGCGGCGCTTTGAGAATCGATGCGGCGATACTGCCGGCTTCATCGCCGGGCACCAAACGCGGCGGGGAGCCTTGGCTCTTGGTCCATTCCGTTAAGAAGGCTTGGTCTTTGCCCATCGCTTGAAATGCTTGGCGCAGCTCCGCGATCAGCGTTGGCGGAGTCTTGGGCGCGACCGCCATCATCCGCGTCAGTGAATAGCCGCCGATCAAAGCCTTCTCCGCTTCCCACGCGGGTCCCGCCGCCTCGCGCCCGTACACGGCGCGATAGACTTCCGTGATCGACGGCGTGTCAATGCCGAGCTCTTTCCACACCGGGTCTTTGATTACGATGCCTTTGCCGTCGAGAAAACCGACCTGGTAAAGAATCGAGGTCCAACCTTCGCGCACCCAGGGCAGCACCGAGCGTGATATGCCGACGGCGGTTTCTTGGGTGAAATTCACTTCGGCGCGCTCGTAGGCAAGACGGATCGGGCCGGCGCCGCCGTAGCCGGTAACGTATGTGGGATTCTTTACGCCGAGCAGATTCATGGCTGCCAGCATCGACACGTCTTTGATCGAACCGTAACCGGAGCCGCCGATGACGATGGGCGCTTTCGGATTCAATAGCTCGCGCGCCGATTTCACACCGGTCTTGTCGGTTCTGATGAACGCGGCTACCGATTCAGAACTGCCGCCGACGATGGGCATCTTCGTGACATCGAACTCGATGCCGGGCAACTCGATCAACTGGTTGATTGGCGTACCGGTGGCAAACAACGTAGTGAGTCCATCCGGTTTGGCTTTGCCGTAGACGTAGTTCGTGCCGATGATCTCGCCGGCACCCGGCATGTTTTCAACGATGATAGTCGGGTTGCCGGGTATAAGGCGCGGCAAATGACGCATCATCAAGCGTGCGACGATGTCGCTGCCGCCACCGGCGGCCGAAGCGACGATCACGCGCAACGTCTTGCCTTGGTAGAAAGGCTCGGCGGCGAGCAAGCGATTAACGAATAGAAACGCGAGCAAAGTGCTCAAGCAAATTTGGCAGAAAAACCGTTTCGGCATCGAGACGTCGTCCTTTGATTTACTCAATCGCTGCGCTTTTCGCGGCCCGCGTTACCCGGTGCCGATAGCTTGGCACCCCTATCCTAACCTTTCCCCGCAAGGGGGAAAGGAATCGATCCCAAGCGCCAACGTGGTTCACTCTGTTTGAATGACGCATTACGCGGTCAACAACTTCGCCAGCACAGCGACATCGTCTACTTCTTCCAACCGTTGCGCTAGCTCGACCGCGTCGTCGATCTTGGCGGCGCTGAGCGGTTTGGCTGCATAACTGGCCATGCCGCGGAAGGCGGCGACGAGTTCTTCGGAGGTTACCGGGTTGTTGGGATTGCCCTTCGGATAGATGACTTTTTGGTTGAACATTCTGCCGTCGCGCATGACGATCTCGACGACTTGCGGTTTGACATCCATCGGGCCGTGGTCGAATTCCGGCGTGAGAATGGTCTTCACGCGCGCGGCGAGATCGAGGATTTCTTCGCTGCGCAATTTCGCGTCGGTGAATTCTTCCAGCGACAGCCCGCCGCTGACGAGCGTGGCGGCGACGGTGTAAGGAATGCTGAACTGCGCGTCGACCACGCCTTCGGGACGGTGCTTTTTCTTTTTCTCGTCTTCGCTCCAGCCGCCCACCGAGCGCATGTCGCGCTCGCCGATTTGCACGCGGACTTCGTCGATGTCGCGCGCTTTGATCGCATGCTTGCGCACGAGATCTAAAACGCCTGTGACGGCGCAATGGGTGTAGCGGCAAGAGGGAAAAGGTTTCGGGCCGACGAGAACGATCTCAAAGCGGCTGCCGAGTTGATCGAGTAGTTGGGCGTAATCGCCTTCCTGCTGGTAAAAGGTTTGGAAGAAACCGGCCGCGCCTTGCAGGACTTCGCCGGCGGCGGGATAGCCGACCGAAGCGAGCGTTGCCGCGACCACGCCGCTCTGCGAGGCGAAGCCGACGCCGAGCCGCTTGGTCAGCGACGGCGCGACCGTGCTGTTGCCTGCAACTGTCGAACGGCAAAAGGCGATGCCGAGGGCATCGTGCATGCCGTCTTCATTCAGTTTGAGAATCTTCCCACAACCTGCCGCTGCGGCGAACGGACCGAGCGCGATGGCGCGCGCGTGCACCGGTTTCGGATTGGTTGCCAGACCGAGACGGATGCCGAGATCGACGCCGAGGCAAACAGCGGTGATAAAATCTTTGCCGGAAACTTTGCCGGCTTTCTCCGCCAACGCGAGCGCGGCTGGGATTACCGTGATGGACGATTTGTAGGCGATACGGTCATCGTTGATGTCGAGCTCGCGGCTGTGACCCATGGTGGCGTTGACCAGCGCAGCCGAAGCCGCGGGAAGTTTCTCTCCGGTGACGAGAACCGAGCTTTCCTGACTGGCGCCGCTCAACGCGCGCGCGCCGGCGAGCGCCTGCTTGATCCCCGGCGCGCTCGACCCGGCGAGAATCGTCCCTAGCGTGTAAAGGATATGCTCTTTAGTCGCGCGCAACGCGTCCTCATTGAGTGCGTCAAATCCGGTACGCGCCAGATAGCCGGCGATCTGTTTCGTTAACGTGCCGCTGCCGATCATCGAAAAACCTCTTCGGAGTTCAAGCCGTTCAAAACGTTCAAATAGTTCAAAACGTCACCCTCACCCTTGCCCTCTCCCACAAGCGGGCGAGCGAAAAGAACATCCGAATCGAACGGTTTGAACGGAGCGAAGCGCTTGAACGGCTTGAACTGTTTGAACATGTTCCATTAGTTCCGCGTCACGCAGCCTTTCAATCCTTCATTAAAGCCGCGGTCCCACGCTTCTTCGTAGTCCGGCAGCTCATTGAGCAACAGAATATCGTCGTAAGTGCCATGGCCGGAGCCGATGCGCCGCTCGGGGTGAACGCACTCGCGGCGCGGCATGGGTAGATTGTATTTCTTCCAGCTGTTGTAGTAGTTGCCCATCAGCTGAAGATAATATTCCAGCGGGATCGGCGGTTGGTCCCACTGGGATCCCAAGTTCGAGCCCGGCTCCCGGCGCCATTGGTTGAAGCGCGGGATGATGCCGTGGCTCATCATGAAGTCGACGCCGTCCGATGTCGACTTCACGGCTTCTGCGACGGTTTCAAAACCGTAGGGCTTCGCCATCTCGACGCCGCCGACGAAGTTGGGCCGCACGTTGCCTTCGCCGAACACATCCACTTCGTCGATCATGCTTTTCACCCAACCGTCCCAACCGACGCGGCGGTTTTTCCCCGGGTTGATCCATTCGAACAGCCGCTTGTCCCAGACTTCCATATTCGAGTGATGACAGTCCACGCCCGCGGCGCGGTAGTGCTTCATGGTTTCTTTATCCTGGCCATTGGTTTGCAGGTTCACGAAGCGCCGCCGGCCGCCCCACTTGAGCGCCGAGACATACTCGGAATAGAAGTCGAGCTCGTTCTTGCCGTGCAGCGTTTTCAGAATCGTCCCGCCGGTGATGAGAAAATCCATCGGCGGGGTGAAGCCGACTTCTTCGGCGGCGTCTTGTTCGATGGAGCGCGCCACTTCGACCATGTACTTCACCGGCTTTACCGGCGCGTCGAAGGTGAAATCTTTCGACTCCTTCATTTGTCGCGCGTTGATATTGATATCGCAGAAACGGCACTCTTCGTCCGGGCCCCAGTACTGGCAGTTGCGAAACACGGTGACGAAATAGCCGAAGGCGATGATCTCGTGATACGCCGTGCCGTCGTCGAACTTGCGCGTGTAGTATTTCATCGGCTTGGGAAAATAAACGTCGCAGATCTCTTTGCCGTTGAGCAGAAGCTTCGGCTGGCCGTCGACGACATCGATGACGTACGGCGAGTTTGAATCGAGTGTCGTCTGGATGCTCACCGGCCGCAGTCCGTATATGCCGCGGCGAATCGTAAACCACTCGGGAATCTTGCGGTGCTCTTTGCGCTTCATGTCCTTCATCGCCATGAGATCGTAGGAAAACAACCGGTAGGATTTCACCAGCGCTTGGGAAGCGAGTTCGAGCGCGGCGTCGGTGAACCAGTGGCCGACGCGCAGGAGATCATGCTTTAAAATAATCTCTCGCGGCAGATCGCCGTAAGTCTGAAAATAGTTTTCTAATTCATCCAATCTCCGACCCGTGGTCAATTCCGCGAGATTCTCCATGAGTGTGATTTCCCTTTCCGTGAACGATTGGAGCGGCTGGAACTTTCCCCGCTAATATTGGTCTGGATCATATTTCCCGACGCACGAAACTGTCAAGGAGAAGTTGTGGATCGGATATAGGCGGAAGATACATGGGATAAAGGTGTAGATCGAAGAACTGGTGTGTGCTTGGACGACGCAACCTGCTTAGTTCTATTTTTTGACCACACTATATCTCCTTATATCTGGCTCACCTGAAATTAGACCCGGCAGTTTCGTTAATGCATCCCTTATGTGCTTTGTCGTTAAATGAGCATCTATTGCCGCATCAGTCTCCCATTCCTCGACAAAGGTAAAGTCTGTTGGGTCAGTTCGATTCTGTAGCAGTTCATAGCTAATACAGCCTGACTCATCGCGAGTTGGTTCAACCAGGTTGCTAAGGATCGAGTAGACTCGGTCGACGCTATCGGGGTTAGCGACTACTTTGGCAACTATTCTTATTGAGTTTCCCGGCATTCTCCTTCTCCATTCATACATTGATTGGCGCATTGCTGCGGTCCATCCAGCAATTTTCGAAACTTTGATTCCCGATATTAATAACCGCGCCGGCCGCCTACAAGACGAAGAGCGAACCGTTTGAATGACTACATTGGTTCGCGCCTGTACGAGTAGCTTGGCTCGCTTCACCGATTCGCGCTAAGGACGATTGGCGTTTGGTCTTTCGTTTCAAGAGGATTTAGTGAACGCAGTTAGGATTGCCAGGTACGGGCAGTCGATGCGCAGTCCGTCATTTTCGGCGACACATTGCGACGCTGGCTCAGCCACGTTGTCTTGCAGCGTGATCGACGGAGCCTGCGCTTCGGAGCAAGAAAACGCCGACGCAAATGCACCACAGCAACACAAGCAAGGTGCTTGGCATGGTCATTCCCATGGCGATGTCGGTAAAGCCGGTGTGCGCTTGCACGACGCTGGAAGTCAGCATCGCAGCGCCGCCCAACACGGCGAAAATGCCGAGCCAACGAGGCGCCGTCGAACTGAACACAATGGCAACCCCATAGAGAATGACCGTCAGGCCGAAGAAGGCTTCCATTAGACTCGCGAGGCCGATTTCAATCTGCCGAACGCCGAACGCGGCTTCGAACACTGCGGCCCGAGCTTCCGGCGCAGCCGACGACCATCGATCCACCATGAACTTCAGCGCAACACCATCGACCGCCTGAAGCGCCGCGGCAAGTGACATACTTGCGACCGCCGCGAAACCCGCAAGAAAAGCCCATGCTCCCGCTCGTCCGGCGCGAAGCTTCCAGGACAACGAGACAAAACCGCTAGCGATGAGGACGGCTCCGACAAGTTGTCCCAAATGGGTCGCGACCCAATATCTGTCGAGAGCATATTCAGCAAAGGCGGCTTCCGCATCGCTCGGATGCGCATTCATAGGGTGAAGCATGGTCGCCGCGACGAGCACGATAACTCCAAGAATCGCGCCGATCCCACCCACGCGTGACAAGTAATCGTCAGACGGCATCAGTGTCTATGCAAGAATCGTTTGACACGAGCGGCCGCGGGCCAGCGAAGTAGCGTTTCTGGGCGCCTCTAGGGACGAGAACATCCACACAACCATCGCGTCGATGTGCGCGTTGGCCGGAACGATGCGAACGTAGCTGTGGGAGACTTTGAAACCCATTGTTGTTGACTGAGGCTAACCAGGAATATACGGAACGCTGTTTGCCGATATTAATATCCCCAAAGGCCGCCCGCAAGATCTAAACGATCCGCTTAAAAAATGCAGTGCCTCCCAACTGTCTGAGTGGCTTGCCTCGCTTCACAGATTCGCGCTAAGGATTGCTTGACGTTTGTTGTTCAGGAGAAAATCCGTGGACGAAGTTCGGATCGTCGATACGACTTTGCGCGATGGCAACATCAGTTTGTGGCCGTATGGCATGACGACCGACATGATGTTGCCGGCGCACGGGACGCCTTGGTTGACAAGCCGGCGGGTGTCTCATTAAAAGATTGCTTGGACACAGAGTGGGCGGCGATTTGTCGAGCTACTGTTCGCGGAAAATAGTGACGCGAGTAACAGCTAAATGCGGTCAATCGAGAAATTGCGGAACGATTCAATAGGACGCAAACCCAGGGGAGAAAAAGTTATGCAATACGCTATTGCTAGTTTGCTTCTATGCCTGGTCATTGGGACGGCGCACGCGGCGCCGGCGCCTAACGTCATCGAAGCGGCTAAGCGCGAGGGAAAACTGATTTGGTGGACCAGCGGCAGCGCTAACGATAGCCGCGCGTTGGTCAAAAAATTTAATGAACGCTACCCGTTTGTCCAAGTAGAAATCTGGACCGCCGCGGGGGAAGACGTTTCGGAGAAAATCTGGGCGGAGCATAACGCCAACCGGCATGCTTGGGATGTTTCTTTGGGTGCCGACATTCAGCTGCATTACGCCGAGTGGGTCAAACGCGGCATCGTAGAAAAGTTGCCGCCTGATGGCATGAAGCAGATGCCTGCGCGCGCCAAAGACCCGAACGGCTACTGGGCGCAGATGGGCGGCAACGTGACCGTGCCCGCTTACAACACGAATTTTGTTTCGGCGAAGGACGCGCCGAAATCCTGGGAAGATTTGCTCAATCCCAAATGGAAAGGCAAGCTCGGTCTCCACATCGATCCGCGCATGTGGCAAGTGCTTTCGCAGCCCGAAGGGTGGGGCAAAGAAAAGGTGGTCAGCTACATCACTCGATTGGCGCAGAACAAGCCGCAGTTGATCCGCAGCAATACCCAGAACGTCGCACTGCTGTTGGCCGGTGAGTTTCCCATCGCGGTGAACGTCTTTCTCTATCGCGTGCTGCAGTATAAAGACAAAGGCGCGCCGGTGGAGTGGGCAAGGGTCAACCCCGTGGTGATTTCCGGCAGCGCCTTCATCAAGAGTAAAAAGGGTCCCAATCCCAACGCCGGTCATCTCTGGTTAGATTGGATCTTCTCGCCGGAAGGCGTGAAAAACGTCGATGAGCTGACGTTCAAGGGCAGCCCATTCCCCGGCAGCGGCACTTCGCAGTCCGAAGCGATCAAAGGCCTGAACCTCGTCGTTCGCGACGGCGACCATTACGGTAAGACTCAAGACTTCGGCCGGCAACTGCAAAAAATTCTCGGTATCTTGTAGCAACGGCGGGTAGGTCGCCATGTCGTTCTCAACTGAAGGCGAACGATCTCGTATCCGCAATAGCGTGAACCTGCGAGATGCTTCGCTTAGCTCAGCATGACATCCATAGGGTTGACCGCACGACACAGTCTGCTGGCGCGGTGGAACGGTCAGAGCTTTCTACTCGCCGGCGTCGTCGCTTTGGTGCTCTACCTGGTGGTGGTGCCGCTACTGTTTTTGTTATGGAGCAGCTTTCGCTCGGCGCCGATCGGTTTTCCTTCCGAGCTTACGCTGAAAAATTACGCCAACGCCTACGGCGATCCGCGCACCTATTCAGTGTTCGGCACGACGGTGGTTTTCGCGGTAAGCGCGGCGCTGATCGCGCTCTTTTTCGGGGTCATCTTCGCCTGGCTGCTCGAGCGCACCAACGTGCCGTGCAAAGAAACGCTTTACGCCTTGATGCCGGTGCCGGTCGCCGTGCCGGGTGTGTTGTTTTCCATCGGTTGGGTGCTGTTGCTGAGCCCGCAGATCGGCGTGATCAATTTGTCGCTGCGCTGGATTTTCGATTTGGCGGAAGCGCCGATCAATATTTATAGCCTGTCGGGCATGATCTTTCTCGAAGGGTTGCACCTGATCCCGGTGACTTTTCTAATGATCGCCGGCGCGTTTCGGCGCATGGACCCGGCTCTTGAGGAAGCTTCCGCGGTGGCGGGCGGCGGATTGTTGCGGACGTTGTGGGGCGTGACACTCAGAGTGCTGCTGCCGTCGATTCTCGCTGCGTACATTTATGTTTTGATTTCGGCAATGGAGTCGTTCGAAATTCCCGGCGTGATCGGTCTGCGCGCCGGGATTCACGTGATGGCGTTACGAATCTATCTTGCCGCGAGCCAACCGCCGACGGATTACGGTCTGGTGAGCACCTACGCGGTTTTGCTTCTGGTCATTAGCGCCGTGCTGATTTATCTCTATGGGAAAATTCTTAACCAGGCCGATCGCTTCGCGACCATTACAGGCAAAGCCTATCGCCCCAAGGTTATCGACCTCGGCGTCTGGAAATACGCCGCGCTGGCGCTCTTCGCCGGCTATTTCCTGCTCACGGTGATCTTGCCGTTGCTGATTCTCCTCTGGGCTTCGCTGTTGCCGTTCTATCAAATCCCATCGGCCCAAGCGCTGAAGAAACTCTCCTGGGAAAACTACCGCGCAATTTGGGAGATCCCCAAAGTCGGCTTGGCGTTCCGCAACAGCGTTGTCATGATCCTACTCGCGCCGACGGTGACCATGTTGATCTGCTCGGTGATCTCCTGGTTTATCGTCAAAGGTCAGTCGCGCGGCCGGCGCCTCCTCGATATCCTCACCTTCTTGCCCCACGCTATCCCTGGGATCGTCACCGGCGTCTCGCTCATGTGGGTTTACTTGGTTTTGCCCATCCCGATCTATGGCACGATTTGGATCTTGCTCGCGGCCTATGTCACGGGAAGAATTTCCTTCAGTACTCGGGTGATGAATGCGGCGATGGCGCAGTTGCATAAAGAACTCGAAGAAGCATCCTACGCGAGCGGCGGTTCGTGGCTGAGAACATTTTGGCGCATCACGTTGCCCTTGTTGATGCCGGCATTTATCAACGGCTGGATTTTCTCCGCCATCGCGGTTGGACGGGCGATCGGTTCTGTGATCATGCTCTATAGTCCGAGCACCATCGTGGTGCCGGTCATGGTTTGGGAGCTATGGAACAATGGCGAAGTGCCGTCCACGGCGGCGTTAGGTGTGATGATCATACTCTTTTTGATCACGGCCACGGTGTTGGCGCGAAAATTGAGTGTGCGAAATTTGTGAGCGTGGAGGTGTCACGATGAGCTACGACGGTTTAACCGTCATCGATGCCGACTCGCATATTCGCGAGTATGTCGATGTCGATCGGACTTATCGAGAACATATCGATCCTGAATATCGCGCCGCGTTCGAACAATTATCCAGCGCCGTCGCCAAGCGGCGCGACGCCGGGCTGCCGACCGACCTGTTCATGCACCCGCAAGCGATCATCGAGCCTTCTGACGAATATCGCCCGCTGGGAGTCTACGATACTTTCGGCGCCGAGCGGCCCACCGTCGCGCGCGTTCATCGCGGCAACCGAATTCCGCAGGCGGTAAATTGGGATCCTGCGATTCGGCTAAAAGATATGGACGAAGCCGGCATCGATACCAGCGTGATCTTTCCCAGTCACGCGGCGAGTTATTGCATTCTCCGGGACGTTGGCTTCGAGAGTGCGCTGCACCACGCTTATCATCGTTACATGCAAAACTATTGCGCCGGTGCGAAAGGGCGTTTGCGCTGGAGTGCGATCGCAACCATGCGTGACATTGGCGCGAGCGTAGACGAGATCACTTATTGGGCCGAGCACGATGCAAATCTCGCCGGTATTCTTATCCCGCCGGTGTGCGCGGATGGAAAGTTACTGGACAATCCCGATCTGCAGCCTTTGTTCCAATGCGCGCAGAATCTAGATCTTCCGATCTTAGTGCACGGCGGCGTGCTGCGCGCGCCGCATGGGCCGGGCGCGGTCGCACTCGATCACGCCGGTTTCATCATTCGCGCGGTCTATCAACCCTGGGGCGGAATGACGGCGATTGGCGCGCTCATCGGCGGCGGCGTGTTCGAGCTCTTTCCGCGGCTTCGCGTGGGCCTATTTGAAACCGGCGCGGGCTGGCTGCCTTGGCTAATCGAACGACTTGACGACAGCTACGCTTCAAAACCTAATCTGGCGCCACAGCTCAAGCGCAAGCCGTCTGAAGTGTTGGCCGAAGGGCGGCTATTTCATTCCATCGACGCGGACGAGCGCTACGTCGAACATTGTATTCAAGAGTTGGGCGAGGACATTTGGCTTTTCGCCACCGACTATCCTCATCCCGGAACAACCTGGCCACACGCCGCGCGCAGTGCCATCGAACGGCCCGGACTGTTGGCGAGCGCCAAGAAAAAAATTTTAGCAGTGAATGCGCAGAGATTGTTTTCGCGGTTGGGTTAAATAAGAAATCAACTGCAAAGGGCGCACGCAAAGGAAGAAATTCGCTTCTGAACGTGGCACGAGAGAATTCTTTCGATAGGAGGAGACGGTAGCAATGAGTGTAAATTGTATGGCCGAAATCGAAGACGTCGCCGCTAGGTTCCGCGCCGGTGAGGCCGAGGTGGCGCGGACATTTTTCTCTCAGCCGAGACCGCTGGCTCAGCACTTATTTTGGCTCAAGAGCCAGGTGTCGCGTGAGCTGCGTAATCTGCGCGAGATTTCCCAGGGCGAACTGAGCGAGCAGGTCGACAAGGTCGATCGTGGGATGACGCGCGAGGCGATTGTCGCCGAACTGCGTGAGCACTACTACGAAACGCGCCACTACGCGATGCTCGCCTATGTTCTTGAAGGCCTCGGCGGCGCGCATGTGGATTGGAAGGACTTGGACGCGGAACGGGGCAACGCGGATTGGTCCGTGTGGCAACGCGAAGAGCAGAAGCGGCGCCGCGCTTGGGAGAAGCTGTCGCCGCTGCACGGCGCCGCAGGATCTTTTAACAGCGGTGGCGCGGGCTCCGTCGCCTATGGCGTGGTTGGCCTGAAGGGCGCTGTCTACGAGCAGCTGTTATCCGAGACGGGGAAAATCATCTTGCACGATGAGATGTCTCATGGCGACGCCCTCGAAGCGCGCCATCCGCTCTATCAATGGGTCAAGACCGAAGAAGACGCTCGTATCGCTTTGGAAATCGTTCGCGAGTTTTCCACGATCCGATTGAAAGGTCGCAACTTTCAATTCGGTCAGCCGCTCACCGACGAGCGCGTCGAAGCGATCGTCCGCGGTGAGATCGAGCCGGCGACGGTTGAAATTCTCAAATCAGCCTATGCCGGCGCCATCGACGAAGATATTTGGTTTCAGCGTTTTCACCAGGCTGCCAAACCCCTGAGCGCGAGCACCGTGATTCGTTAGCAGCCCGAGTTTGACACGAGGTCTGCTCACTCATGCTACGGAGGATTCATCGATGCGGATCAAAACCGGCTGTTTGATGGTTTCTGTGGTCTGGATTTGTTTCTGGGCAAAGCAAAGCCTGGTCTCCGGGCAAGAAAACTATTTCAAGGGCAAGACCATTCGCATCATCGCCGGCTTTCCCGGCGGCGGTGGAGTGGATGCCGAGGCGCGCATGATGGCGCGCTTCTTCGGCCTTCACATTCTGGGTCACCCGACGATGCTGGTGCAAAATATGCCTGGCGCCGGCGGCACGGTGGCGAGCAATTGGTTTGAGCTGTTCGCCAAACCCGACGGCTTGACCCTGCACTACACCAGTACGACGAGTATCAATCAGCAAGCCATGGGCGTTAAAGAAGCCAAGCATGATCTAACCCGCTGGCCGGTGGTCGGCAGTGTGCGGCGCGGCACTTCGGTGGCGCTGATCCGGAAAAAAAGTCTCGAGCGCCTGACCGGCGCTGGCGAACCGCTCAAAGTCGGCGTTCGTTCCGGCGATGAAAGCTGGAACGCGATCTTTCTTTGGGGCGCGGAGTTTCTCAAATGGAACGTTCGTTGGGTGCAAGGCTATCCCGGTGGCGGCGAGATTCAGCTCGCCTTTGAACGAAACGAAACCGACATCTATCCTACGGCGACTCTGCCGACACTCCTGAAATTCGTCGCGCAGGGCTACACTCCGTTTGTCCAGCAGGGCATGTTGACCGCCAACGGCTCTTTCCAAAGACGCAGCGAGTTCCCCGACGTTCCGGTGTTTGAAGACTTGGCCAAGGAGCAACGGCCGAGCGGCGCGCCGTGGCAGGCGTACACGATATTTGCCGGCACCGATAGCGTTGGGCGGCCGCTTCATGCCGCGCCAAAGACGCCGGCGAATTTATTGCGCCAACTGCGCGACGGCTTTGCGCGCATGAAAGAGGACCCAGAGTTTAAGACGGAACTGAAAAAAGTCAGCGGCGAAGACGCGCAAATGCTTTTGGCCGCCGAAGTCGATCCTCTGCTGCGCCAACTCTTGGTCGTGTCACCGTCGATCCAAGGTTATATCAACGGGCTGATGAAAAAATATTTGAATCGCTAGCTCGGCGGATCCATGTCCGTTGTTCATCTGCGGCTCGATCATTTCGCACTCTAGGCGCGAATTAGTTCGATTGTAGGTCGGCGCGTGATCAAACAGTCAACTACCTTGGCGCCTTTGCCGATGTCGAAAACCAGTAGTGGATTGATGTCGATCTCTTCAACCTCGTCTTTGAGATCGACACAGAGTTGAGAAAAGCGCAAAACGATCTCGATAAATGCATCGATATCCGCGGCTGCTTGACCTCTGAAGCTATGAAGAATTCTTCCACCCTTCAGTTCGTGCAGCATCGCTTCGACGTCTGACCTATTCAGCGGCGCACGCCGTATGGCGATGTCTTTCAACACCTCGACGAATAGGCCGCCGAGTCCGACGACGATTGTCGGTCCCCACTGCGGATCTTGGGTCATGCCGATGATCATCTCTCGGCCGCCGCGAACCATTTCCTGGACCAACACGCCGTTGATCCGCGCGGTGGGATTATAGGACTTGGCGTTACTGATGATTCGGTTAAAGCCGGCGCGCACTTCCGCGTCGCCGGTTATGCCGATTTCAACCGCGCCAGCGTCGGTCTTGTGCGTGATCTCGGGCGACTCGATTTTCAGCACGACCGGATAACCGATCTGGTTTGCGATGGCGACCGCTTCGTCGACATTCGTCGCGAGGGATTCCACCGCGACGGGAATTCCATATTCGGAGAGGATTTGTTTGCTCTGCCGCTCGGTCAGTATTCGACCGGCGCAATCGAGCAGGTTTTTTACTTTGCTTAAGTCTGCTTCGACCCGAGTACGCGACTGCGTAGCCGTTCCGCGCTTTTGAAGAAAGTGGTGGTAGTTCAATAAAGATTTTAGCGCCCTGAATCCTTTGCGGTATTCCAAGAGAAAGGGAATCTGATGCTCGCGCAACAGCTGACGCCAATACTCCGGCAAACTAACCGACGCGCGCGAAAAGACGATCAAGAGTTTGTCAGTTTGTTCTCCAGCCTTCACGATGTCGGCGAATCGGTTCACGACATCTTTGTCTTCCCGCAGTCTTGGCAGCGGCAGTCTGAGGCCGAGGATGTCGATGTTTTCATCCTCGATCAGCGCTTCGACGCATGCGTTAAAGATTTCGCCTTTGCGCGTGTACTGCTCCGGCGCATTCATCGGATTGCGGATCGAGAGAAACGGCGATTGCACTTCCTTGAGTCGGTCCACCGTCTTTGGTGAAAACTCCGGCAATTCAATCCCCTCATCGGTTGCGATATCTGCTATTAGCCCACACTCCGCGCCTGATGGCGCGATGAAGCCAAGCCGATCGCCGCGCAATTTCTTTCGTTTCGAGAACAGCTCGACGGTCTCGATAAAATCATCGAGGTCGTGCACTCGTACCACACCGTACTGAGTGCATACGGCATGGAATGCCGCGTCCGAGCCAACGAGAGTTCCCGTGTGCGCTTGAGCTGCCGTCACGCCCTTTGCCGATTTGCCGATCTTTAGAACGATCAACGGCTTCTCAAGTTCAGCGGCCAACTTGGCGATAGTGAGAAACCTTTCTGGGTCTCTGATCCCTTCGGCGAGAATTCCTACCACTTGAGTGCGGTCGTCTCTTACCAAATATTCGGTGTAGTGAGCGACGTGGACGACAGCTTCGTTGCCGCAGGAAATCGCATGGCTCACGCCCCAACCTCGGTCCCAGGCCGCGAGCAACATCAGATTCAATAGTCCGCCGCTCTGAAAGAGCAGGCCGATCTTGCCCGGCTGGACGTGGCGCACGTCGGTGCCGAGCAACAGCGCGACTCGATCGTGAATATTCGCAATGCCAAAGCAGTTTGGGCCGCAGATTCGAATCTTCGCTGCATCGGCGATTTTCGTCAGCTGATCTTGCAGCACCCTGCCTTCGGCTGAGGCTTCAGCAAATCCGGCGGATACGATGACGCCGGCCTGGACGCCTTTTTCTACGCATGCTTCTAGGGCTGGGATGACGCGATCGCGCTGGATCGCCATGATGAACGCGTCAATGGTCGCGGGAATGGCGATTACACTCGGATAACACTTAAGACCAAAAACCTCGCTGCGTGTCGGATTGACCGGAAAGATTTCTCCCCGATAGCCGAACTCGCGCAAATTATTGAAAACTGCCCGCGCTCTGGATGAAGATTCCGAAGCGCCGATCAGCGCGATCGATCTTGGGTTGAACAAAGGTCGAAGGTCGGATTTCCAAGCATCACTCATCGCGCCGTCTCGGTTGTCGCTTATCGTCCATTGATTTTCTTGACGCCCGTGCGGATAGCCTGCGATCGCTCAATTTTGCTGAAAGGCGCGGATTGCGAATCATGCCGGCTCGAAATAAGGAATTGTCAGGTTGATGTCCTCAACGTCGCGGTACACGACGCGGACGGGCATGTCGATATGGACCGACTCGGCTGGGCAATTAATTATGTTGCTCGAGATGATCGGTCCTTCGTTCAATTGAATCAGCGCGTAGACATAGGGCGTGTCGTCCTTGAACGCAGGCCGCATGGCCACCCGCGTGATGTTGAATGAAATAATCTTGCCGCTCCCGCTGGCGTCGGTCCACGACAGGCTGCCGAAGAACGGTTTGTTGCGATGGTTGCGGCAGTAAGTTGCCGGCCAATACCACGCGCCGCATTCGTCGCATTTCATCAACAAGAAACGGTGATCCTTGAGCCCAGCCCAAAAGGGCTTCATGGCTTTTTCAACCACTGGAACCGGTTTATTCCAAGCCATCACGGCCTCCCTAAAACCAAGCTGGTGTGGATCGAACACATGCCGGGCGCGAATACTTCGCCGCCGTGTCCGGTGATTAATGAAACGCGCGCGTTGTCTATCTGCCGCTCAGCGGCTTCACCGCGCAATTGGAAAACCGCTTCGGAGAGCCCGGTCATGTCGGCTAGATGATAAGCCGATAGCAGCCCGCCGCTGGTATTCGCCGGTGTATCGCCGCCGGGGCCGATATGGCCGGCCTCAACGTAGGCGCCGCCTTCGCCTTTGGCGCACCAGCCGTAATCTTCGAGCTGAAAAATCAGCTCAGCGGTAAAGCAATCATAGAACTGCGCGACGTCGATGTCTTTGACTGTGATGCCGGCTTGACCGAAGGCAGCTTCCTTGGCCTTCGCCACCGGCAGCCGCGTGTAGTGCGCGCGCGCCTTCCCACCACTGACCGCCCTGCGCGTCGCCATAGCCGATGCCGAGCACGGCGACCGGCGGCTTGGTGCAATCGCGCGCCCGCTCCATCGAGGTCAACACGAAAGCGACGGCGCCATCAGTGGTCACGGCCATATCCATCAAGTGGTAGGGTTCGATGTATTTCGGTGAGGCCAGATAATCTTCCATCGTCGCGGGGCGGCCGTACATGCGCGCCAGCGGATTCTTACAAGCCCAAGCGCGCACTTGAAGCGCTGCCGCGCCAAACTGTTCTTCGGTCGTGCCGTATTCATATTTGTGGCGCGCGGCAAACATGCTGTGGTCGTGGGCCGCTGCAGTTCGGCCAAAAGTCGGTCCCCACATGCCGGCCACCGTCGCCAGATTTAACTGGCCGCGAACCCCTTGGCTACGAACTTCTCGGGAATGGCTGCGCGTCCAATCTTCGCGCGATCCGGCGATGACTACATATTTCGCCAGCCCCAATTCTAGAAACGACAAAGCGGTGATGATGCCGATGGTACCCCAACCGCCGCCGCGGCCGCAGTGATAATAAAAGTTAACCGGCAGACCCAGCATGCGCGGAAACGCATCCATATGCTCGATGACGCCGCGGCCGCTTCTCGGACCGCCGTGGACATGGACCGCGCCGTCGATGTCCTTGTTGATCAAGCCCGCGTCTTCGATGGCGCGCCGCGCCGCTTCAGCTTCGAGATCTTTCGCCGAGAGCTCGAGCACGGGCGAGGGAATCGCGTGTTCGAGCATGGGATGACCCGGCACTTCCGCTTTGCGTTTCTCCAACTCTTTTTCCGGCACGCCGACCACCATTCCCAAACCGGCAATGGCATACTTTCCTGATAAGTGATGCGTTTCCATGAAAAGACTCCGATCCTGAATTATTCCTGAAGGCGAGACACGCGCGATTACGATCCCGCTTTAGGAAAGCCAAATGCTTTTACCGCCATGCCCATCCAATCCGGCCCTTTCTCATAGTGCTTCCAGTCCTTGAGCCAGATCTTTTTGCCGCGAATGATTTTCTCCACCGCCGAGCCGGATGCGTAGATCGATGACTTTAACGGCTCGTACTTGTCGATGATCGCTTGTGCTTCCGCGCTCGCAAGAAATTCCAGCCAGAGGAGCGCGGCGTTGGGATGCTTCGCCGTGTCGACGACCATCTGCGGTTCCGAGAGCCGCACCGGAACCGGTTCGATGATTTTCAAATCCAAGCAGCCGGACTTGTCCTTCTCCTTGGCCCTGATCGTGCTGTGATAATTGATCCCCGAGTGCAACAAATATTCGCCGGCGGCGATCTGGGTGAGCACCCGGCTGGCGCCTCTGATCCACACCGGGTCCTGCGCGGCGATTTTTTGCGCGTAGTCGAGCATCCACTCCTCGCCGGCGCCGGCGGCGAAAGATTGATAATGAAAAGGCCGGATGTCGACGAAAAACTTCTTGCCCTTGAGCTCGGGCTTCAAGAAATCTTCCCAGCGCTCAGGAACCTTGGCAGGTTCGAGGAGGCATTTGTTGAAAGCGACGGCTGCAAAGATCGTCGCCGCTGAGATCGCCTTGCGCGACAGCGGATCGATCATCTTGGTTGGAATCGACAAGACATTGTTTTCTGCCATGCCGAGAATGTCGAACCTCTTGCCGCGGGTAATAAATCCTTTATAAAAATCTTCGCTGATATAAGTGAAATCCGCCTGCGCCGTGCCGCTCTGTACTTCCAATAGAAAGCGCTGGGTTGCCTCGGTTCCGGTCACTTCCCCGAGCTTCAGTTCGAGAAACGGATATTTTCTCTTGAACGCCTTGGTCAGCGGTCCAAAGGTTTCCGGATCGAGCGAAACGATGCCGTCAATTCGCGCTTCCTGCTTCGCGAGTCGGACGATCTCGTCGTGACTGGACAGGAACGTATACCCTTTGGCTTCCGCATCTTGTTTACTCTTTTGCAACGCTGGCGCCGGAGCCGCGGCGAGAGCGCTGGATGCCGTCAGTATAATGGTGCCGAGCAACAATAATTGCCTTTTTATCTTCATGTGCCGCCTGCGATCCTTTTATCTCACCATGAAGGCACGAAGGACTCGACGGTTTCGGATAATTAATTTCCGAACTTCGTGCTCTTCGTGGTGAATAATTTTACTCTCATTTTACTAACGCCCGAGCGATCTCGACGATGCGTTGCGCCATCGGTGTGACGTAATCTTCCAGCGGCACCGAATAGGGCACGGGCACCGGCGGGATCGAGACGCGCTTGATCGCCGCGCGCAGGCTCGTGAACCCCTCGTCGGCGATGATCGCCGCCAGACCGGCGGCGACGCCGCAATTATCGTGACTCTCGTCGGTGATCAGCACGCGGCCGGTTTTCTTGACCGAGGCGAGCAGCGCCGGTTTGTCTAGCGGCTGTAATGTGCGCGGATCGATGATCTCGGCAGAGATACCTTCCTTCGACAGAATTTCCGCGGCGGCCAATGCGCGCGGCACCTGGATTGACGTAGCGATGATCGTCAAATCTTTGCCTTCGCGTTTCACGTCGGCTTTTCCCAGCGGTATTTCATAGGCGCCGTCGGGAACACTGCCGCGATTGTCCAACAGCCGATCATGGCCGAAGAAAATCGTCGGGTCTTCGCTTTTCAGCAGCACCGTGCGCATGAGACCCTTGGCGTCGGCGGGGGTCGACGGCATGACGATTTGCAGGCCGGGCGTGTTCCAGTACCAAGACTGCGGGCTGCCGGAGTGTTGCACCCCGCCGCCGCCGCGGATGCCGAACTTTAAATAGAAAACCACCGGCACGTTGGTTTGGCCGCCGGAGTTCGAGTAAGCGATGGCGGCTTCGTTGACGATCTGCGGGATCGCTTCGTAGGAAAACGTCGCGGTGCTGAGGTCGACCACCGGCCGCAGGCCGGCCATTGCCGCGCCGGTGGCGATGCCGCAGAAACCAATTTCCGCGATGGGCGGGAATTTTATCCGCGCCGCGTATTTTTTGCGGAACGCTGCCAGTTTTTCGTGGCCGGCTTCGCCGGCAAAGCTCGGGTTGAACAGCACGATTCGTTTGTCTTGCTCCGCAACCTCATCGATAGCGGCGAGCAACGCTTCACCAAAAGTCATTTCCTGCGGCATGGCTTAGTTTCCTTTCCCGGCGAAAGCATAGTTGAGCGCTGCCTTTGCATCGGGCAGCGGACTTTCCAAGGCGAAGCGTGCCGCCGCGTCGATCTCGCTGCTTACTTGAGCATCGAGTTTTTCGATTTCACCGCGGCTCACGCCGGCGCTTTCGAGCTCGCGACAATAATTCAGAATCGGATCGTGCTCCTTGTGCCAGTCGCGAACTTTTTCCGGCGCGGCGCCCGGGTTCCACGTCCAAGCGATGTCGGTGACGCCGCCGACGAGCTTGGGCATGTTGAACGCATTGCCCGGCCAAAGATGGGTGCGCGCTTCGACGAACAGCGGCCCGTCGCCGGCGCGCACGCGCCGGACTATTTCTTTCGCCGTCGCATGCACGGTGCCGACGTCGATGCCGTCGATGACCGTGGTTTCAACATTCAACGCCTTCGGCACGTTGCTCAGCTCGTTGGCCGCGTGGCCCGCGCCGCGGCCGGTGCGGCGATAATTATTTTCCATCCAGAAGATCATCGGCAGTTGCCAGAGCTTGGCGATATTCAATGTCTCGTAGAACACGCCTTCTTCCATGGCGCCGTCGCCGAAGAAAACCACGGTGATCGCTTTGCGATCTTGCATCTGCGCGGCGAAGGCGGTGCCGCCGGCGAGGGCGAGACAGCCGCCGACGATCGCCGAGGTGTGGACGATGCCCACTTCCGGCGCGGCGACGTGAAACGTTCCCGCGCGCCCTTGGCAGTAGCCGGTGGCGCGGCCGATGATCTCGGCCAATACTTTTTTTGGATCGCCGCCTTTGGCGATGACGTGGCCGTGATTTCTGTGCGTCGTGAAGACGTAGTCGTCTGGGTTCAACCAGTCGCATACCGACACGCCGGTGGCCTCCTGGCCGATATAGACGTGAAAATGGCCGCGGATCAGCCCCTCGTGTTCGTCGTGAAAGCGGATGCAGTGTTCTTCCGCGCGCCGTATCATCAGCATCTTGCGCAGAATACCGAGCTGCCTGTCTCGTGGAATTTCAGGTAACATTTTTTCCTCCGATCAGTTTTGCCGTTGTCAAATATTTACTGCCGCTGCGGATGAATTGCAAAGCGGAAAATAGCAAGAGTTTTGGAGAACTAACGCAAAGAACGCAAAAGTAATTAAACGACGCCAAACTTGGCGTTCCATTCGACTTCGTTCGGGGCATGCTTTGCGTCCCTTCGACTTGGCTCAGAACACGCTTAGCGAGAGATATTCCGAGATTGGGTTGCAACTCGCCGCGCCAGGTTCGCCGTGCTGAATACGACCAATTCAATGCGGCATGTGTATCCGCGCAAACCTTTTGAAGAACGAAATTTTCAAGGACCGACAAGATCTACATTGACGCCGGCTCATGCAGTTTGATAATCATCGTGAGTGGTTGTGTAGCGAATCGACGTCGGGCTAGCTACGGAACGCTAGTGACGGCAATTTGTAGGCGAAAAAAAACAATTGCGGAGGTAATTTTATGACGATGAAACTTAGGTTGTTCAAGGAAGCGATGTTATTGACGAGCGTTCTTGTTGGCATGCTGGTGTTTTCCATGCCAGCCGGCGCCCAACCGGCCGGCATCGGCAAGAATTTCGAAGAAATTGTCCGGCTCGCCAACAAAGAGGGCATACTGCACATCGGCAGCGGTTTGACGTTGGAAGAAGCGCCGCTGGTGCTCAAGGGATTTAGTCAACGCTACCCCAAGATTCGAGTGGAATTGACACCCGTGAGCGGCACGGCGCGGGCGGAGAAACTCTTCAACGAGGTGTTGGCCGGCGTGGTTGAGTTCGATCTCTACGATGTGCCGGCGGCGATGCAAAATCGCTTCATCAAAGGCGGCGTGGTTACCGGCCCGCTTGAATGGCGCAAGCTGATGCCGACCATCGGCGAGTATCACATCAGTCCGGACGGATATTTCAATGCGGCGGGATTCAACCTGCGCATCATCGGCTACAACCCATCGTTAGTGCCGGCGAATAAAATCCCGAAAGACTGGGCCGATTGTCTCGATCCCCAGTGGAAAGGCAAGATCGCCGTCGATGTTCATCCGCGGTTTTTGAGCGGACTGTACAAATCATGGGGCGAAGCGAAGATTCTCGACTACGCGGCGAAGTTCAAGAACAACCAACCGATCTGGAAGCAAGGCCAGACCGAAGCGGTGGCGCAGCTCGCTTCCGGTGAATTTCCCGTCATGTGTGGCGCCCATTATGCGACGCTCTACTCGTTGTTGAAAAGTGACCCCAAAGCGAAGCTGGCAATGGCCTTTCCAAAAGAGGTGCCGGTTAGCTTGGGCGAAATCATGGCGATCCCCAAAGGCGCGCCGCACCCAAATGCCGCTTTTCTACTCGCAGGTTGGTTATCCTCGCCTGAAGGTCAAAAAGCCTACGACGTAGTGGGCCGCGGCTCACCGTTTGTCAAAGAGAGTGAAAAGTGGCGGCTGCTTCAGAAGGCGGGCTCGAAGACGATCTTCGAAGGCTGGGACCGACCCGAATACGAGCCCGGCATCATCAAAAAAATCGCCGGGGTCTGGGGATTTCCAACGGGCAAATAGGACTTCGAATTTGTTTACCGCGGAGGCGCAGAGTTCGCAGAGAGTTTTTTCACAACCTCTTCTCGGCGACCTCCGCGGTGAATTAACCTACTGAGTAAATCTGCATCGCTGAAAAGGAGTAAATTAATGTTAGACGGAAAATTGCGCATCTCGCCGACCTGTTATCATGTGTTGCATCTGATGCCGGTCATGTCGGCCCATGAGATGAATTTCTTTTACGATGAGGGGCTCAAGACTGCGGACGGGTCGCTCGCCTACCAGATTCTGCGCGATCCCATGGTACCTTTCGGATTGGAAAAGCTGGGCATCTCTCAAGCGATGAAGGAGAAATCTGTCGACATCGCGCTCGACGTCCAGTCGCGGACGATTTTTTACCAGCGCTCGCGCGGCGCCGATGTTTACATCATCGCCGGTTGGCGCAACCAACACACATCGACGTGGATGGGGCCGCCGCATATCAAGTCGCTCGCGGATCTCAAGGGCAAGCGCGTCGGCATCAGCGACTTCAACAGCATTCGCCACTGGGGCATTCAGGTTCAGTTGCGCAAGGCCGGTTTGGATATCGAGAAAGACGTCGAATGGGTGCGCTGCGGCGTCGGGACTCACCTGATCGTCGACGCGCTCAAAACCGGCAAGGTCGAATGCGCACCAATAACGAGCGTGCTGGTGGACTCGCTCAAAAAAGAGGGCTGCAACGTTTTGGTCGTGCCCAAAGATTCATATCCCAACGGCCGGCCCGAACGGATCATCGCCGCCACCGGAAAGATTCTCGAAGAGCGGCCGGACTTGGTGAAGAGTTTTCTCAAGGGGCTGATTCGCTCCTACTGGTTCGTCCGCGACATGCCGAAAAACTTTGAATATCTCTACAATCTCGACAAACGCCTGCGCCTGACGACTCCCGACCCCGAAGAGCGGCTGCATCATGCCAGCCGCTATACGCCGGTTGGCCTGGAGCGCATGCCCTTCCCAATAGACGGCCTCGCCACGGGATTCGAAGACATGCTGCGCGAGGAAGCTCTGATCGACGGGTTGAACTTCGAAGTTCCCGCGATTGAAGAAGTCTGCGCGCAAGATTTGGTCACTGAAGCGTACAAGGAGTTGAGGGGACGTAAGGAATTGGACGCAGAGTACCAGCGCGTGCGCGCGGTCGCGGATCGTTGCGGCTACTGACCGTGGTGACGACGTGAATGCGCCGCGGATAGCTTGAGGACGCTCGTATGAGAACGATGTATGCGCTGCGGACGTTTGCCATCGCGGTATTTTTGCAGCTGAGTGTTTTTCCGAACGCGGTTTTCTCGCAAGCGTCTTTTTATCAGGGCAAGACGATAAAGGTCATCAATAACGATCCCGGCGGCACGGCGGGATTGCGCGTCAAGACCGTGATGACGCACCTGCGTAAGTATATCCCGGGCAGTCCGACTCTGGTGATCGAATTCATTGAAGGCGGCGGCGGACGCCGTGCCGCCAATCACGTGTTCCAGAACGCCAAGCCTGACGGTCTCACGATCGGTGCTCTCAGCAGTTCGATCATCGGCTTGCAGGTGATGAAAGAGACCGGCGTAATGTACGATATCGATAAATTCATTTATCTCGGTACGCCGGTGAGCGAAAACCACAACGTCATCTACACGCGGCGCGAGCTTGGTCTCAATACTCTAGACAAGCTTCGCGCCGCCAGCGGCGTGCGCATCGGCGCTCAGGAAGTGGGCGCGGTCGCTTATACTTCCGGAAGGCTGTTTGCTTACTTTCTCGACTTAAAGGCGCCGAAGTTCGTCACCGGTTATTCTTCGCTGGAAGCCGATGTTGCGCTGAACAACGGAGAAATCGATTCGCGAGCGAACAACGCGACCTCCGTGTTAACCCGCAATCGCGATTGGTTGGAAAAGGGCGTCATGGACTTTCACGCGATCCTGGCGGTGCCGAAAAACGATAAACCGTCCCATCCGCGCCTCGCCCAATTGCCGGAGATCGAGAGCTTCGCCAAAACCGATAAGGAAAAAAAGCTTTTGACCATGTGGCGCGGTTTCAGAACGGTAACTTCGCCTTTCGTGTTGCCGCCGGGAACGCCGAAAGATCGAGTAGAGATTCTGCAAGAAGCGATACGCAAGGTTTTCAAGGACCCGGAGTTCCGCGCCGAGTTTAAAAAGCTAGTCACCGACGACGCTTCGCCCCTGATGCCCGAAGAACTTACAAAAGTAATCCAGGAAACACCCCGCGATCCTGAGATTATCGAGATGTTAAAGAAATTCTCTGGCGTCGATCCGCTGCCGGCGCGCTAAGATCATTGGCATGTCGAATGATTTTGGCTTGGAGTTTAAACTGATTCCCTTGAGTCGGACCCTGCCAGCGGCGAATCTAAGTGCTTCGACAACACAGTAATCTCAAGTTCCGTTCAAGTTGTCGCGGCATCTCACGAAGTTCACCATTTTCATGCTCATCACCACTTCGCGCTTTTGATTCAGAACTTCGATGAAGGTGCGGACGATGCCGCGGTCGGGGCGAGATTCGGAGCGACGCGCTTCGAGCACCGTGGCGCGCACGGATAATTCATCGCCGGGAAAGACCGGTTTGTCCCAGCGTAACTCGTCGCCGCCAGGGGAGCCGAGATTTGCTACTGGGGAGAGATAGTTTTCCACGTAAACACGCATCATCAATGCGGCGGTGTGCCAGCCGCTGGCGATGATGCCGCCGTAGATACTTTTTTTTGCCGCTTCTTTGTCGACGTGATAGGAAAGCGGCACGAAGCGTTTACCAAACTCAATGACTTCCTGTTCGTCGACGGCGATGTTGCCGAATTCGTGGATGGCGCCGGGAACGTAATCTTCGAAGTAACGATTATCGGGTTTGTTTTTAAACTTGCTCGCCATGCTTTTATTTGTCGGGAGAGTGATCTCGTCAACGTAGCGGAGCGAGCGATAGAATTCGCTTTACCTTCGCGGCGATATCGTCCGCCCCCAAGATATCACTGATGATCGCCGCCGACTCTGCGCCGGCCTGCCAGACTTGGGAGACGTTGTGTTCATTGATGCCGCCGATGGCGACGATGGGGATTTTTACCGCGGCGCGGATTTGCTTGAGCATGTCGATGCCGCGGGCGCTTAGGCCCGTGTTTTTCGTCGTGGTGCCGAACATGGGACCGAAGCCGATGTAATCGGCGCCGTTTCGTTCGGCTTCTTTGGCTTGCGCGACGTCGTGGGTCGAGATGCCGACGATTTTGTTCCCCATCAGTTTTTTGCCAGCGACTAGCGGTAAATCGTCTTGGCCTAAATGAACGCCCTCGGCGTCGCCGGCGAGCGCGATGTCGATGCGATCATTGACAATAAGTTTACAGCCAGCGGCGCGGGTTCGCTGCCGCATTTCGCGGGCCAATTCCATAAAATCCCTCGCCGGCAGCGATTTCACGCGGAGCTGGAGAAGCTGCGCGCCGCCTTCGAGCAATTGCTCCATTACGAGATCGACCGTCCGGTTTTTAGTCTGCTCCGGATCGAGGATCGTGTAGAGTGGCGGCAAGAGGAGCGACATGGGCTTATCAGGATTCTTTCTTGAGCTCGATGCGCAGATCGGTGATCTTTTTGCGCAGCGTGTTGCGGTTGATGCCGAGGAGTTGCGCGGCGCGGATCTGATTGCCTTTGGTTTTCTTGAGGGTTAATTCGATCAGTGGCCGTTCGACCCGTTCGATGACCAAGGAATAGAGATTGTCGACGTCGACGCCTTCCATACGGCGGAAGTAATCGACCAGCTTATGGCGAATGATTTCTTCGAGCGAAAGTTGGTCGACATCCAAGCTCGCCGTCGTCGGTTTGTTCTGCAAAGTGAAATCTTTGGGAAAGAGAATCGGTCCGGGCGACAAAACGGCGGCGCGGATGAGAGTGTTCTCCAGTTCTCGGACGTTGCCCGGCCAGGAGTGTTCTTCGAGAAGTTTTTGCGCGTCGGGCGAAACGCCCGAGACCTGAATGCCCATCTCGCGATTGATCTTGTCGATGAAATAGCCGATCAGGAGCGCGATGTCGCCGCGCCGTTCGCGCAGCGGCGGCAGATGAATTGGAATCACCTTGAGTCGAAAATAGAGATCTTCACGGAAACGTTTCTCCTTGACGGCTTTCTCCAAGTCCTGATTGGTAGCGGCAAGAATCCGCACGTCGGCTTTGAGCACCTCGCGTCCGCCGACGCGGCCGTACTCGTGATCTTGCAGTACACGCAGCAGCTTGGTCTGCAAGTCGAGCGGGATGTCGCCGACTTCGTCGAGGAACAAAGTTCCGCTCTCGGCCAATTCAAACTTGCCGAGCCGGCGGTCAAGCGCGCCGGTGAAAGAGCCTTTCTCATGGCCGAACAGTTCGCTCTCGAGCAGATCGCGGGGAATGGCGGCGCAATTGATCGCGATAAAAGGCTGGTTCCAGCGCGGCGAGTTGTAGTGAATCGTCTTGGCGACCAATTCTTTGCCGGTGCCGCTCTCGCCCAAAATCAGAATCGTCGCTTGGGTATCAACCACTTGGCCGATGATCTTGTAGACGCTTTGCATGCTCGAGCTGGTGCCGATGATGTTGACGCCGGGCTCGAAGCGTTTCTTGACTTCCTCCTTGAGCTCGCGAAAGTCGCGGGTCAGTTTGCGGCTATCGACGGCGCGCTTGACCAGCAAGAGCACTTCGTCCAGGTCGAAGGGTTTGGTGATGTAATCGAAGGCGCCGTTTTTCATCGCGCCGATGGCATTGCGCATGGTGTTTTGCGCGGTCATCATGATCATCGCGGTCTCGATGCCGCTCTCTTTAAATTCCTTGAGCAACTCCAAGCCGTCGATGTCGGGTAGCTTGATGTCCATCAGCGACACGTCGAAATGGTGTTCGGCGAGGAGTCGCCTGGCGGTGGCGCCGTTCGCCGCGGTTTGCACGAAGTAGCCATCTGCTTCGAGCGCTTTCTGTAACACAAAGCGGAGCGATTCTTCGTCTTCGGTAACGAGAATTTTGCCTTGATCCATACTTCAATCCGCCACGACTAAGGAGATTTTAAACGTGCTGCCTTGACCCAGAATGCTTTCAACGCGGATCGTGCCGCCGTGTTCTTTAATGATCCGGTAGCAGGTGGCTAAGCCCAGTCCGGTGCCGCTGGTTTTGGTCGTGAAGAACGGCGAAAAGATTTGCGGCAGATCTTCTTCGCTAATGCCCGCGCCTTCGTCCGCGATGTCGATCCAAATAAAGCGGCTCGCCGATGTTCCTTCACCGCGAATGCGAAAATCGGTTTCCAGCCGGCTCGCCACGGTTAGCGTGCCGCGCTCGCCCATCGCCTGAAAGGCGTTTTTTACCAAGTTCAAAAAAACTTGCGTGAGTTGCGCCCGGTCGCCGCGGATCGGCGGCAAGCTCGGATCAAAGCGTTTTCTGATCTCGATCCCCTTCTCACCGATCGTTTGGCTTTCGAGCAATAAGACATCGTCGAGAACCTCATGAATATTGACTGGCGCGAGGTCGAGCTCGGCGGGGCGGGACAGGTCGAGCAGTTGCTCGATCAACTGATTCACCCGATCGACCTCGCGGATCATGATGTCGGTGAATTCCTTGACCGATGGTATGCCATCAACGGAGCGACGCAGTAATTGCGCGGCGCCCTTGATACCGCCGAGAGGATTTCTAATTTCGTGAGCGAGGCCCGCTGCCAAGGTGCCCATGAGCGCGAGGCGGTCGGCGCGCTTTAAATCCTCTTCGAGTTCTCGGCGGTGTTTGATGTCGCGCAGCAGCATGATCGAGCCAAGAAACTCTCCTTGCGGGTCGACTAACGGCGATACGGTGACGCTGACGGGAGTCTTTCGACCCCAGCGGGTGACAAAATCACCTTCGCCGCGAGCGCTCTCTTGGCGCGGCGGTTGGCTTTTGCCCACGAGGCCGAGCAGCCAAGGCTCGCGTTTGAATATCTGTTCTAAGCGCTGACCGGTGGTTGCCGCCGAGGAGATTTCGGTGAGCACTTCGGCGGCTTCGTTGAAAAAGCCGATCTTACCTTCGAGGTCGACCGTGATCACACCGTCGTCCAAATTGCTGAGAATCTGCTCCCAGGAAATTTGCGGTGCCGGCGTGCGCAGTTGCGGCGTGGTAGCATCCATGGTTGATCCGAGTAGTGAAAATCGAGCATAGCAAAAACCGTCCCAGGCGCAAACGCCGCGAGGCTGGCGGACTTGCAATGCCGCGCATCACTATGGTAGTAAATTCTTTACACTTTCGGAGTTAGTACTCGAAGTGGGCTCTGCCCGCTTTTTTTGTTTCTGGGGTCGGAAACGGTTGGGCAGTCAGATGGACACAGCGATTAACCGGGTGTGGGAACTCGCAGCGCCTTTGGCGCAAAGCCAAGAGCTGGAGATCGTCGATATTGAACTCAAGCCTGACGGCGGGCGCGGCGGTCGGGTTTTGCGCGTCTATCTCGATAAAGAAGGTGGCCCGAGCATGGAGGATCTCAGCCGGGTAAGCCGCGGCCTGAGCGACCTCTTGGACGAGCACGAAGATGTCGTCGAGGGCGCATATACTTTGGAGGTATCCTCTCCTGGGATCAACCGACCGCTCAAACGGCCGGAGCATTTTGCCCGCTTCGTCGGCAAGAAGATCCGTGTGCGCACCCGCGACATGATTAATGGTAGACGCGCATTTCTCGGTGAGTTGCTCGAAGTGTCCACGGAGAAGATTGCCGTGAATCAAGACGGCGCCAAGTTCGAAATCCCATTTTCAGTGATTGAAAAATCCAATTACGAGCACGACTGGAGTGCCTAATATGCAGCAAGACTTAAATCGAGTTATTGAGCAAGTGAGCAAGGAAAAGGGCATCGACAAAGCGATTCTGATCAGCGCCTTGGAAAATGCCATGATATCGGCGGCGAAGAAAACCTTCGGCCACCAGCGTAAGATCGAGGCGCAGTTCAATCCCGAGATCGGCGAAGTCGAACTTTTCGAAGCCAAGACCGTCGTCGAAACGGTCCAGGATGCAGCCACCGAGATTACCAAGGACGACGCCCGCGAGAACCTCGACCCGGACGCTGAAGTCGGCGATGAGTTGCTTTGCAAACTGGACTCGAGTGTATTCGGCCGCATCGCCGCACAGGCGGCTAAACAAAACATCGTTCAGCGGGTGCGTGACGCCGAGCGGGAAATTATTTTCAATGAGTTCAAAGGGCGCGAAGGCCAATTGGTCAACGGCATCGTGCAGCGTTTCGAAAAGCGCAACATCATCGTCAACCTCGGCCGCACCGACGCGATCTTGCCGGAAAAAGAACAGGTGCCGCGCGAGCGTTATCGCCAGGGCGACCGGATTCGCGCTTTTATCGTCAGCGTCGAGATCACCAGCCGCGGCCCGCAGATCGTCTTGTCGCGCACCCATCCTGGCATGTTGATTCAATTGTTCGCCCAGGAAGTGCCGGAAATTTACGAAGGCATCGTCGAAGTCAAAGGCGCGGCGCGGGAGCCGGGCGGACGGGCCAAGATCGCCGTGGTGTCGCATGACCCCGACGTCGATCCGGTGGGTGCTTGCGTGGGCATGAAGGGCACGCGGGTGCAGTCGGTGGTGCAGGAGTTGCGCGGCGAAAAAATCGACATCGTGCATTGGATTGCCGATCAAGCCGAATATGTTTGCCGCGCCCTGGCGCCGGCCAAGGTTGCCAAGATTATTATCGATGACGACGATCATACGATGGAGGTCGTGGTCCCCGACGATATGCTGTCGCTGGCGATCGGCAAAAAGGGGCAAAACGTCCGCCTCGCTTCCCGTCTTACCGGCTGGCGCATCGATGTCTGTAGCGAAGCCGAGGCGGAAGAAGAGACCCGAAAAGCGCGCCAGTCGATCAATGCCATACCGGGCATCGGTGATATTGCCGGCGAGCTGCTCTACCAGGCTGGATTCAAATCCGCTGAAGACGTGGCCGACAGCGAACTCGATGATATTCTCGACGTCGAGGGAATCAGCAAAGAGAAAGCCGAGGCGTTGCACAAGTCGGCGAAACAGTATGTGGCTGAAAAGCGGGTGCAGGAAGCGGAACTCGCGGCTAGCGCGGCGGCCGCCAGCGCCGCCGCAGCGGCGTTAGCCGCAGAAGCCGCGCTGATCACGGAAACGTCACCCGAGCCAGAATCATAGACGGCGGCTCCGGTTACTCCGAGTGGCGAAGCGAGCGCACAGAGCGCAACGAACCTGTTTAGGATGCGGTGCGCGGGACGATAAGGATAAGTTGCTTAGGTTGGCCGTGACGGGCCAGGATCAAATACAAGTTGAAAGTGATCGGGGGCGCGGCGGATATTTGCACCGCGCACCGAGCTGTCAAAAAGCATTCGTCAATCGCAAAGGTCATTACCGCGCGTTTCATGCCGAGATTAGCCGGGCGGTAAAATCAAAATTGATCGACGAATTAGCCGAGCGAGAGTGGGAGTAAGACGCGATGGGAAAGACGAGAGTCCATCTGTTAGCCAAAGACCTGGGTATCGAGACCAAAGATTTGATCGCCCAGTTGGATAAGATGGGAATGCGCGGGCGCAAAGCCCAAAGCGCGCTTGAAGACGACGAGGTGACGCGCGTGCGCGCCGCGTTCGCCGCGTTGGAAAAGCCGCAGGTGCACGTTGGCGAAGAAAAAGTCGTCGCCGACCGCGTCGTGAAGGCGGAAGAAGAAGGGCAGAGCGGTATCGAATCGCGCGAGACCGTGGTCGAGCGGCGCGTGCGCGCCAACGTCATTCGCCGGCGCACCAGCCGCATCGAAGTTGCGCCGTCGGAAGCGAACGAAGTTATTCATGAGCCGATCGCCCAAGAACCGGTTGTTCCGGTGGAAACCGTGTCGGCTCCCGAACCGGTCGAAGAAGAAGAGGTTCCAGTCGTTGTTGCCCCCGAAGGCGAACCCGTACCCGAAGTTGTCGAATCGATCGTTGAACCGGCGCCAGCGCCGGTTCCAGCTGAAGCTGAAAGTGACATCGCGGCAGAACTGACCCGCGTGGCTAAGCCTCTGCCGACCCCGGACGTAGTCGCGCCAGCCGCGAAGCCGGCGCCGGCCGCACAACCCGAGGCACCGCGTGGCGCGCGTATCCTTGGCCGTATCGATCTTAAACAAACCATGCGCATCGAACCGGCGCCGACGCCGGTCCTACGCCGACCTCCAGCAGGCGCGCCTGGGTCTCGCCCCACTGATGCGGCCAGGCCGGCAGACGGGGCGCCACCCGCACCGGGCGACGCGGACAAACCGAAAACCGGACGGCACAAAAAACGCGTGGTTAAAAAGCAAGATGTGTTGGAGACCCGCGAGAGTGAGCTGCGCGGCGGACGGTTTCAAAAAAAGCGCCGGGTGTTGCCTGGCAAAGAAGTCCGCAAAACCGAGATCACGGTTCCAAAGGCGAGCAAACGCGTTATCAAAATTTCCGAAGTGGTTACCGTCGGCGATCTGTCGCGTGAGATGGGCGTCAAAGCCGGCGACGTGATCAAGAAACTGATGGGCATGGGCATGATGGCGACGATCAACCAAGTGCTCGATGCCGACACCGCGACTTTGATCGCCTCAGAATTCGATCATCAAGTTGAGAACGTCGCCTTCGACGTCGACAGCATGTTGGAAGTCGAGCATCAAGCGGAAGAGCAGGAAAGCGCACTGATGCCACGTTCGCCGGTCGTGACCATCATGGGCCACGTCGATCATGGCAAGACCTCCTTGCTCGATGCGATTCGCAGCACCCATGTGACCGCGCAAGAACATGGCGGCATCACCCAACATATCGGCGCCTATCACGTCCAAGTCGACGGCCGTAGCGTGACCTTTCTCGACACGCCGGGCCATGAAGCGTTCACCGCCATGCGCGCGCGCGGCGCGAAGGTCACCGACATCGTCGTGTTGGTGGTCGCCGCCGACGACGGGGTCATGCCGCAGACGGTGGAAGCGATCAACCATGCCCGCGCTGCCGAGGTGCCGATCCTCGTCGCGGTCAATAAGATCGACCGGCCCGATGCTGATTTGGAAAAAGTAAAAAGAGGATTGTCCGAATATGGTCTGCTCTCTGAGGATTGGGGCGGCGATGCGGTGTTCGCGCCGGTGTCGGCGAAAACCCATGAAGGTATTCCGCACTTGTTGGAAATGCTCCAGCTCCAGGCCGATATCTTGGAGCTCAAAGCCAACCCCGACAAACTGGCGCGCGGCACGATTGTCGAAGCGAAACTCGACCGCGGCCGCGGTCCCGTGGCGACAGTGTTGGTGCAGGAAGGCACGCTGCATGTCGGCGACGCATTTGTCTGTGGCGTGTTTTACGGCAAAGTGCGCGCCATGATCGACGATCAAGGGCGCAAAGTAGATGCGGCGCCGCCGTCGTTCCCGGTGGAAATTTTGGGCTTGCAGGGCGTGCCGCTGGCCGGCGATTCATTCGTCGCGGTGGCCGATGAAGCCAAAGCGCGCCAAGTGGCTGAGTTCCGCCACGGCAAGCAGCGCGAAACCGAATTGGTCAAATCGAGCAAAGTGTCGCTCGAAGAATTTACAGTCAAATCAAGGCCGGCGATGTCAAAGAACTGCGCGTCGTACTCAAAGCCGATGTGCAAGGTTCCGTCGAGGCGGTGACCGAGGCTTTAACACGGATGTCCACCAATGACGTCAAGCTGAGAGTTCTGCACGGTTCGGTGGGCGGCATCACCGAGAGCGATATCTTGCTCGCTGCCGCATCGAACGCCATCGTTATCGGTTTCAACGTGCGGCCGGAATCGAAAGGCGCGGCCTTGGCCGCGAAAGAAGGCGTCGACGTGCGCCTCTACACGATCATTTACGAAGCGGTCGCCGATGTACGTGCCGCCATGGAAGGCATGCTCGAGCCGACTTACCGCGAGCAAGTGCACGGCCGCGTCGAGATTCGCCAGATCTTCAACATCGTCGGCGTCGGCACCATCGCCGGATGCTACGTCACTGAAGGCAAAGTGGCGCGCGGCCACTCGGTTCGTCTGTTGCGCGACCAAGTGGTGGTGCACGAAGGCAAGCTGGCAAGCTTGAAGCGGTTCAAGGACGACGTGCGCGAAGTGGCCGCGGGTTATGAATGCGGCCTCTCGCTCGAAGGATATCAGGATTTGAAACAAGGCGATGTGATCGAGAGCTTACGAGAAGATTCCCGTCATTCGCAGGATCAATCCAACTCCGTCCGGGCGTGAAGCGCGCGTCTAGGTCGTAGGCGCAATCCTTTCGGTTGCCATTTTCTCCATGGTTGTCGGTGTTCTCAAGCTCAACCTGGTGATTCCCGAAAATCATTCCCTCAAGGGCAAGCGGGGAGTCATCAAGCGAATCCAGGCGCGGGTGTCGCATCGATTCAATATTTCCGTTGCTGAGTGCGGCGATCAGGACTTGTGGCAAAGCACCCTGCTCGGCTTCGCGATCGCCGGCACCAGCCGGCCGATCATCGAAGCGACACTGACCAAGGTCGTCGAGTTTGTCGATGAGTTGGGTTTGGCCGAAGTCGGCGCGGCCGGCATCGAATTTTTTTACTGCTAAAGAATATTTTTTCGGACGCCAGACAATTGGCCGCAAACGGCGCCAAGGGCAGAATTGACAATCCGAATCTTCATGTCCTTCGCGCCGCAAAATTTTTCGTCACCCTAAAATCCATGGAGTATCAACGCTCAGACCGGGTCGGTGATTTGATCCTTGAAGTGATTGCGGAGCTTTTGCGCAAAGACATCCGTGACCCGCGGGTGCAGACGGTTACACTCACCGGCGTGAAAGTCAGCAAAGATTTGCGCAATGCCCGAGTCTATTTCAACATTCGCGGCGGACAAGATTCTCGCATTAACGCAGCGGCGGGTCTGAAGAGCGCCAGCGGATTTATCCGCTCGAGGGTTGGCAATCAGCTCAACCTGCGATTCGTCCCGGCGATCGAATTTACCTACGACGACAGCGAAGACGAAGCCCAGCGCATCGATGAATTGTTGAAGCAGGTAAAGAGTTAACTTGATTTTCACTCCGAGTTCCGTGCTCCCTTTGACTTGTTCCGGGCGGACTTCGTATCTTTCGTGATGAATCGTAGTTCTTTTTTCTAAAAATACTCCATTCTTTCTCGAACGGCCTCTTTCCCTATGATAACGACGCAAAGCGGTGTGCTGCTGATCGACAAGCCGGTGGGGCCGTCTTCGGCCCAAGTGGTGCACCGGGTGAAAACGATTCTGGGGGCGAAAAAGGTCGGGCATCTCGGCACGCTCGATCCGTTCGCGTCCGGCTTGCTGCTCATCGGTGTCAACGAAGGCACCAAAATTGCCGATATTTTTCTTAGCGGCGCGAAGAGCTATGTCGGCGTGATGGTGTTGGGCGTGGAGACCGATTCGCAAGACTGTACCGGCAAGGTGATCGAAACGCGCTCCGTGCCCCCGGTCGGAGGGGCGGAACTCACGATGCTCGAAAGCAAATTCACCGGCGATCTGACGCAAGTCCCGCCGATGTTTTCGGCGCTCAAGAAAGACGGCGTACGTTTGTACCAGTTGGCGCGCCAAGGTAAGGAAATCCCCCGTGAAGCGCGGGCGATTCGCATCAAAGCGCTCACGCTTCGACAATTAAGCGAGACGGAAATTGAGTTCGAGGTGATCTGTTCGCGCGGCACCTACGTGCGTACGTTGGCGGCGGACATGGGTACGGAGTTAGGCTGTGGCGCACATTTGAAAACTCTCCGGCGCTCGGCCTGCGACCATTTAAATATCAGCGAAGCGCTCACGCCTGATGAGTTGGAGGAACGCTGTGCCAACGGAGCGCCCCCGCTGCTTTCGTTGCGCTCGGCATTAAGTCATTTGCCCGCGGTGGCGTGGCGCAGCCAATTGATTTCTCGATTGCGCCTAGGCCAGCAAGAAGTTCTAGCCGCAACTCGGCCGGCCGCGCGAGGGCGAAAAACTCCTCGCTATACTTGATCCACGGGGCACGTTAGTCGCGCTCGCCGAGTGGACTGAAGATGTCGCTGCCGGCCGCTGGCGGCTGGCGCGCATTTTCAAAGAGTGATCCGCCGCCCTTCATTTGACTTCACCTCAGTGAATAAGTAGGCTTCCCGACTAGTAGAAAGCCCAACGACTCCGGCCTGTTGGGAGAAATTTTTTGCTCGGTTGCAGAATCTTTTTGAGCGCTCGCGGAGTTGTCAGGCTGGTGCTTCAAACGACGCATTTTGGAAAGGACATATAGCCACTCATGAGCGATATCCCAGGGACGGTTCCGAATAACATCCATATCCAACAATGGGTCAAGCAGATGGCGGCGATGTGCCAGCCGGACAATGTTTACTGGTGCGACGGCTCTGAAGCGGAGCGGGAAAAATTAACCCATGTCGCGGTTCAATGCGGTGACCTTTTGCCGCTCAACCAAAAGGAACTGCCCGGTTGCTATCTCCATCGCAGTGCTCAGAACGACGTGGCACGCACCGAAAATCTGACTTTCGTTTGTTCCGAACAGCAGGAAGACGCGGGACCGAACAATAACTGGATGGCGCCCGCGGAGTCCTACGACAAACTCTCGAAGATATTCGCTGGTTCGATGCGCGGCCGGACGTTGTACGTCATTCCATTTTTGATGGGGCCGCAGGGCTCGTCGTTTAGTAAGGTCGGCGTCCAAGTTACCGATAGCGTTTACGTTGTGCTCAACATGCGGTTGATGACGCGCATGGGCAAAATCGCCTTGGATCATTTGGGCACGTCGGATGATTTCACTCGTTGTCTCCATTCCAAAGCCGATCTCGACATGGAGCGGCGCTTTATCTGCCACTATCCCCAGGACAACACGATCTGGAGCGTCGGTTCCGGTTACGGCGGCAACGCCTTACTGGCAAAAAAATGTTTGGCATTGCGTATCGCCAGCAAGCTCGGTCACAAAGAAGGCTGGCTCGCCGAGCATATGTTGATCGTCGGTGTCGAGAGTCCGGACGGCGAAATCACTTACATCTGCGGCGCCTTTCCGAGCGCCTGCGGCAAAACCAACATGGCGATGCTCGTGCCGCCGGCAAGCATGAAGGGCTGGAAGATTCACACCGTGGGTGACGATATTTCTTGGTTGCGCGTCGGTGCCGATGGACGGTTGTGGGCGATCAATCCGGAAGCGGGCTTCTTCGGCGTGGCACCGGGCACCGGCTCGAACACCAATCCCAACGCGGTGCAGACGGTGAAGAAGAACACCATCTTTACTAATGTCGCGCTGCGTGATGATGGCACGGTTTGGTGGGAAGGCCACGATGACCGGGTGCCGGACAATGCTCAAGATTGGCGCGGCAAGCCTTGGGATCCCGAAGGCGGCCAGCCGGCGGCGCACCCGAACGCGCGCTTTACCGTGTCGATCAAACAAGCGCCGACCTATTCGCCCGAATGGGAAAAGCCCGAAGGCGTGCCGATCAGCGCGATTCTTTTTGGCGCGCGCCGGCAAAAGTTGGTACCGCTGGTGTATCAATCGTTCAACTGGCAGCACGGTACTTTTCTCGGCGCGACTTTGGCGTCGGAGACGACCGCCGCAGCAACCGGCATGGTCGGTGTGGTGCGGCGCGACCCAATGGCCATGCTGCCTTTCTGCGGTTACAACATGGGCGACTATTGGGGGCATTGGTTGTCGATGGCCCAGCGCGCGACCAATCCGCCGAAAATATTCCGCGTCAATTGGTTCCAGCGTAACGAGCGCGGCCGATTCCTCTGGCCCGGTTTCGGCGAAAACCTCCGTGTGCTGCGATGGGTGATCGAGCGCTCAAAAGGCGGCGGCCAGGCGGATGAGACGCCGATCGGCTATGTGCCCAAAGCGGCGAGCTTGAGCGGCGATGGACTGGAAGTCTCCAAGGCAGACCTCGATCAATTGGTCTCAGTCGATCGGGAAGCATGGAAAAATAACTTGAAGAGCCAGAGCGATTTTTTTGCTACCTTCGGCGATCATTTGCCGACCGGTATCAAGGACGAGCACAAAGCGCTTGCCGCTCGATTAAAGGCTTAGGAGGCTATTATGGCGCGCGGGCATCATGACGTTGGCGGGCTTCCCGGCGCGGGAGCCATCGACGTGAACGAGCACCAACTTTCCGATTGGGAAATTCTCGCCGACGCGGTAAATCAAGCGCTCGGCGCGCGCGGCGTCAAGCGCACCGACGAGATGCGCCGCGCGCGCGAAGAAATGGACTCGGCAGCTTACCGGGACATGACTTATTATGAGCGCTGGATTGCTAGCATCGAAGCTATTCTCATCGAAAAAAATATTCTCTCCAAGGAAGAAATCGACAACAAGCTCGCCGAATTCGAAGCCAAGTGGGGCGAACCGTGAGCATGGTAAACGGACCATTCAAACCCGGCGACCGGGTCAAAGTGAAATTCGAAGACCGTCCCGGACACCTGCGCACGCCTTGGTATATTCGCGGCAAAGCGGGTTGGATTGAAAAAGTCTACGGCGATTTCTTGAATCCCGAATTGCTCGCCTTTGGCAAGGACGGCTTGCCCAAGAAGACGCTTTATTTAGTCGCTTTCAACCAGGCCGATGTGTGGGGAAAATCGGCCGGGGCGAAGGATAAAGTGCTGGTCGATATTTACGATCATTGGTTGGAACCGCTCGCTTAGGGGAGGACGCACGATGGCCGATACTGTGACCGATGACCATGGCCATGAGCATCCGAAACATGAGTTGAGCCATTTCGCCAAGCGTATCTATGCGATTCGCGATCTATTGGTTGAAAAAGGTGTGATCACTGAAAAGGATATTCAGTGCCAGATTGAATATCAGGAAGCGCGCACACCGGCCAACGGCGCAAAACTCGTGGCGCGCGCCTGGACCGACGCCGCGTTCAAAGCGCGCTTGATCGCCGATCCCAAAGCGGCCTGCGCAGAGATGGCAATTGACGCCACGGCGATCAACGAGTTTGTGGTGTTGGAGAACAGCGAAAAAGTCCGCCACATGGTGGTGTGCACGCTTTGCTCCTGTTATCCCCGGCCGATTCTCGGCCGGCCGCCCGATTGGTACAAGAGTTTTAATTATCGCCAGCGCTCGGTCGCCGACCCGCGCGGCGTGATGCGCGAATTTGGTTTGGAACTAGCCGACGACGTGGAAGTGCGGGTACATGATAGCACCGCAGACATTCGCTACATCGTCTTGCCGCTGCGCCCGGTGGGAACCGAGAGTTTGAGCGTCGCCGAGCTGGAAAAACTAGTCACCCGCGACAGCATGATTGGCGTGATGGACGCATTGTCCGCGATGCCAGAATAATTCCATTTCTCCACAAGATTGCTGCCAATCCACGGAAATTCCTGAAAACTTCCCGCAGACCGCTATTTTCCATAGCGGTAGCGGTAAGTTTTTGGTTGCTTTTTCCACACACTGTTCGTACCATTTACACTTAACGGCGTGGGCCGTGAATGCTTGTCTTATGATTCGATTGGTTAGAGCCGGAGATCCAAGAATGCCGCAAATCAATTACGCCACTGCGCTGCGCTGTATCGGCCAGGATTTGGAGCGCCGTGGGCTTAAGTGCTTCGAAGTCCGTTGCGAGGGCAAGGATTATACCGCGCGATGCGGTTACCAAGATCCGCCGGCGCCGACGCCGGTAACGATTTACTATCGTCCGGCCGATATTGTGGAGCTCGACCGGAGCGGTGATGAGAAACGGAATCAGGTTTCGCCGTCTAAAGATTTTCTCAATCAGGCGCAAATTTTTCGCACGATTGGTGGTTTCCTGGACAAGAACGAAGCTAAATTGATTCGCCTAGCGAACAACCAGCGAGGAGCCAAAGACACCACGTTAGTGGTAGAATATATCAATCGTGATCACGAGCATGTTGTCGACGACCGCGCCGGCTCCGCGATTTACGACTTGTGCGTCGCTATGTACAAACAGCGCGGCAAATTGACCGGTACGGGCGGCGCGCGCGGGCGCTTGCGCCGCTAAAGATTCCCGTCATGATCATGACCCGATGGCTCGCTTATCCCGCCGCGACTAGGTATTAGCGATTGGATACCAATACCGACTACTATTCATTGCTGGGCGTGAAGCGAGCAGCTTCTGCGGACGAGATCAAACGCGCCTATCGTCAGATGGTGTTTCGTTATCATCCGGACCGTAACCCCGGTGATGACGAAGCGGCGGGAAAGTTTAAGCAGGTGCTGGACGCCTACGCAGTCTTGTCGGACGGCCAGCAGCGAATGGTCTATGATTCGGTGACGAAACCCGCTGGGGCTCAGCCCGAGCCGGAAAAAACAGTCGAAGACGAAAAGCCCAACTTCAGTGAAGATGTCGGCAACGGATTTCATTTCTCGCAAGAATTCAAAGCCAAGCCCCAGGCGGAACCCAAGTGTCCTTCCTGCGCCGTGGTCGGCAGTGAACATGTGCTCTCCCGCCGCGGAGGCGCGCCGACGGGCCGCGGCAAGCAGTTTATCCTCGCGCCATTCAATATTGTTTTCTGCGACTCCTGCGGCCACGTTTACGGCGTAACGCCGAATTCAAATTAATCCCCAAGCTATAGACGCGTCGCCACTATCCGTGTTTTGCGAGCTTTTAAACGGCAAATTTCCGGCGGAGTTTGCCACACGCTTCGCGCGTTCTCTCGATGCGACTGAGTTTTGCGCCACTTAATCGCCCGCTGCGGTTAACGAGATCTAATGCATGATGCCGCCGCCTTCGACGACGAGCAGCTGTCCGGTGACGAAGTCGCTGTCGGCGCTGGCCAAGAAAACCGCCGTGCCGACGATGTCGGCGGGCGTCTCGACGCGTTTAAAGGCGCGCTTGTCCATGCTGCCTTCGCGCCGTTTCAATACTTCTTCCGAGACGTTTTCTTCGCTCATGGTCGAGCCGGGAGTCATGCAGTTCACGTTGATACCGAACTCGCCGAGCTGTCGCGCCATGACGCGAGTGAGCGCGACCACGCCACCCTTAGCTGTCGTGTAGTGCGGCATGTTGCCCGAGCCGCTAAAAAACGTCCCCGACGCGATGTTGATAATCTTGCCGCTCTTTTGTTGCTTCATGATCGGGATCGCGGCTTTGCTGCACAGAAATACGCCTTTTAAATTGACTTCGATGACGCGGTCCCATTCGGCCAATTCCAAATCTTCGACCGGACCTTTCCAGAGTTTTTGCGTGACATAGATCGCGGCGTTGTTGAGCAGGACATCGATGCGGCCGAATTTATTTACGGTCTCCTGCATGAGTCCCTGGACATTGGGCAGACTGCGCACGTCGCTGGTTCTCGACCAGGCCGACCCGCCGGCGTCGAGAATTGCGTTCGCGGTCGCTGCGCCGCCGGCGCCATCGATATCGGCGATGACCACATGAGCGCCTTCTTCGGCGAAGCGGCGCGCGTAAGCTTTGCCGATGCCGTGGGCGGCGCCGGTAATGATGGTGACTTTATCCTTAAGTCTCATGGTTCTCCTCCGCGCCGCACCAGAGCGGATCTCGAAATTGGCCGATGGCTGATTAGAAATTAAGTGAAGCTCGGCGTCTTGCCGTCGAACAAGACGGCCAGTTGGCTTACCGGAAAGCGCAGGCCGACGAAGAATGTGCCGAACAGGCCATAGACCGCGCTGGCTTCGTCGAAGCGCATTTCGTAGACGAGTTTCTTGAATACCAGCGGATCGTCGGCAAATAGATCGACGCCCCATTCCCAATCGTCGAAGCCGATGGAACCTGAAATGATTTGCGTGACTCTGCCGGCATAGTGACGGCCGATCATGCCGTGTTCGCGCATCATTCGTTGGCGTTCGCGGATGGGTTCGCTGTACCAATTTTTCGCTTCACCGCGAAACTTGTTCATCGGGTAAAAACACAGATAGCGGCGTTGCGGAATCTCCGGCCACAGGCGCGGCGCCGCGCCTTCGCGCTGCTTAACCAGTTCAGCCTCGACTGCGCTGTTCCAATCCGCGGTCCCGGGTTGCCATCCTTTGGCAGTCAGCTCCGCGTAAAGTTTCACCGAAGCTTCGTAGATTCCCAGCTCGACCACGGAGAGATAGGAAGTGGTCGGCTCGAGATATTCGTTTAATTCGCACTGGGTGAGCGAAAGTTCAGCATGGTTGAGGTCGTCCAACTTCTTGCGGAAGTGGACGAGCATCAGATCGCCTTTATGGCCGAGCAGGGAGAAAAGCCCGGTCGGCTCGGGCTTGTTCTGCTCCATGGCGCCGAATAGCGCCGTCGCGTTGGCTAAAATATGTTTCTGCTCGGTCTGCCGAGCCCTTTCCAGGCCGACCAGCGAACGCGAAACATTTGGTGCAGGAGGTAGGCACCGTCGAGGGTTAAGGGCGTCGCTGGAAGCGCGCTTGACGGTGGCTGAGATAGTGAATGTTCCATGTGGTTTGCTTGTTCACTAGGGATTCACCGCAGCCGGTGGCTGGGCGCCGGCAGAAGGCGCAGCTTGATCCGGCTTGCTGCCGCGCATCTTATTGCGCAGCGCGGTGAAGCCACGCTTGGCCACGCGAAAGATTTTTGGCACGATCCAGATGCCGAGAGCCATGAAGGCGATGACTAGAATCAGCATGATCAAAGGATGGTTAAATATCATCCAGATGCCGCCGAGGACGGCAACGTCCTCGGTGACGCTGGCAGCCCAGTTGCTAAACGGTTCCGGGCTGGCGTTGATCGCCAACCGTGCGGTCGCTTTGGTGCCATGGGCGGCCAAGGCGATGGAGCCGCCGGCGAGCATGGCGGCTAGTTCCAACGCCGGGTTCATATCGCCGAGTGCGCGCGCCGCCAGGATGGCACCCGCGGGCACTCTGATAAAAGTATGAATCGCATCCCAGCCGCTGTCGACGTAGGGCACTTTGTCGGCAAAAAATTCGATGAAATACATGATGCTGGCGATGGCGATCACCAACGGATGGCCGAGCACTTCAAGATTCTGCGGCAGCTGAATCAGTTCCATCTGCCTGGCGATGCCCAACGCCGCCACTGTGGCATACAGGTTGATACCTGATGTCCAAGCTGTGCCCATGGCCAAACTCAACGCTTCAATTGTTCCCATAGGACGACTCCTTTTTTAGGCCGCCATGCGTTCGAATTTCAACCAGTTTGACGCTGCCGTCGGCAAAATATTGCGACGCGCTTTGAGTTTGGACAATTCGGCTATAATTTGAACTTACTTTCGATCTTATCTTTGTATTCCTTTTCGAAAGCGTTGACCGCCGGAAACTGATCCATCCATTTGTAGGGCCGGCAGGCGTCAATTAAAACACGGTCGGAGGTGTAGCCGCGCGGCGAGCGTTCTTCCGGCGGCATTGCCGGCTCGCAAACCGAGGCCCAGACGTCTTTGATAACGTCGATGCCGCCGCGCACGTAACAGCGGGTGGCGATGGCCCAGATCACTTCTCCAGGATTGGTGATATCGATGTCGTCGTCGACCACGACGACGAATTTTCCGCCATAGGCGCCGGCGCGGGCGCCGGCCGCAACCAGTAAAGCCTGCTTGGCATGCCCAGCGTAACGTTGCTTGATGGCAACAACGGTGAAAGGCCCCGGCTGTCCGCCGTAGACGAAACCCCAAACGCCTTTCACTTCGGGAATGCCGGCTTTCTCAAGTTGCTCCCAAAGCGTCGCCGCGCCGAGCGGCATGGGCAGATAGCTCGCCGGCGGTTTGAGCGGCGGCGCGCCGAGTAGAATCGGATTGTTTCGGTAGTAGACACGCTTGACCGTCATCACCGGCGTCTCGCAAACGTTAACATCGGTGAAGTATCCAGGCCACTCGCCGAACGGTCCTTCCTTCGGCATGTCTTCATCTTTCATCGGCGGTAGTTCGCCTTCCAGGACGATTTCAGCATTGGCCGGAATCGGCAGGCCGGTCACGGCGCCGCGAGCGACGGCCACCGGCGCGCCCTGCAAGTAGCCGGCAAATTCAAATTCGTTGACGTCCGGCGGCAGCGGCATCTGCGCGGCGAGAAAAACCGCCGGGCCTTGGCCGAGCGTGATGGCGATGGGCAGCGGCTTACCCGCGTCGCGCGCCCGTTCGAAGGAGAGCCGGCCATGTTTGCCCATGTTCATTTTCACCGAGACATGATTTTTGTCCTGCACCATGACGCGATAGGTGCCGACGTTGATCTTGCCCGAGTCTAGGTCTTTGGTGATGACGCCGCAGCCGGTGCCGATGAACGGCCCGCCGTCGAGATCGTGCCATTTGGGCGTGGGGAATTTATACAAGTCGACTTGATCGTCGGCCATTTGATTTTCCATCACCGGGCCGCCTTCGACTTGCTGCACCGGCACGGGTTTGTAGGCCGCGAGTTTCTTGCGCCATTCGTGGAGAAAGTCGATGCCGTTCTGCGCCGCGATGCCCATCGCCGGACCGGTACGTTTGCAGGTGCGAAAGACGTTGGTGATCACGCGAAAACCCGACGGATAGTTTTTAAAATTGTTGAACAGCAGCGCGTCGCCTTCTTTTTCCGCCGCGCGCTCGGTCAACGCCCCGACTTCCAAGTTCAAATCCACCCCGTCCAATTCGCGCAGCTCGCCCATTTCCTTCAGTAACTCGATGTAACCCCGCATGTCAGTAACATCAGCCATCATGTCCTCCTAAATTGTTGGTCATAGTACGGTGCAGGGAAAGGCGAGTCAATCCTCGGTCGCGCGACGTGTCGATGACAAACTGCTGAGCGTTATCGGTGAAATTCCTTCTTAAAGTGTAGTAAGACTGGTTCGTGCAGCTGCCCTTTTTTTACGGCTGGGTGATCGTCGCAATCGTGATGATTGCCGGCGTGCTCGCGGCGGGGGTGAGCAACATCACGATGGCCGTGGTGCTCAAACCGATCAGCGAGGATCTTGGCTGGAGTAGAACACTGATGGCGGCGGCGATTACCGTCGGCTCGCTATCTGGCGGTTTGCTTTCGCCGTTGTTTGGACCGCTGGCTGATCGTTTTGGGCCACGGGTGCTGTTGCCGCTGGGCGGCGCGTTGGTGGGATTGCTCGCCTTTGGCGTGAGCGCCAGCACCGAGCCGTGGCAATTTTATGCGACGTTTATTCCGGCGCGGGCGCTCACCGAGTTTCTGCTTTGCGGCATGATCGCTTTTACCGCGGTGGCCAATTGGTTTCATCTCAAGCGGCCACGGGCCATGGGGTTAGTCGCGATGGCGACGCCGCTGGGATCGGCGGGCTTGTCATTAATTTATCAATTTTTTGTGACGCATTACGGCTGGCGCAGCGCGTTTCTCGCCCTTGGCATAGCGCTTTGGTTGATGGTCGTCATTCCCGGCTTGATATTTTTACGCCGGCAGCCCGAGGATCTCGGATTGTTTCCAGACGGCATGGCTCCGAGCGATCGCCAGCTCGATGTATCCGAGCACCATTCGGCGATTGCCAGCTCGGAGACGAGTTGGGAGCGCGCCGATGCGTTGCGCACGGGTACGCTTTGGTTGTTGGTGGCGAGTTCATTCCTCGCCTCTGTCGGCACCGGCGGCACCGCGTTTCACACCGCGGCTTATTTTACCGACGTGAATATTCCCGCGCCCATCGCTGCTGGCGCAGTGAGCACGATGGCGCTCTGCGGCGCGCTCGGTAGCGGCATGTGGGGCGCGTTGGCGGAACGAGTTAGCGCGCGCGGCTTGAACGTCATGACCATGGTGGTCGCCGCCACGACGGTGGCCTTTCTCACGCAAGTCGATGGACCTGCCGCCGCTTTCATTTTTGCGATTCTTTTCGGCACCAATGCGCGCGGCGCGGCGGTGCTCGGACAAATTCTCATCGCGCGATATTACGGCAGGCGTGCGTTCGGCGCCATCAGTAGCGTTCTCGACCCGTTCCACAAAGGTGGCCTCGGAGTCGGCGCGCTGCTCGCCGGCGCGGCGTTCGATTACTACGGCAATTATCGGCTGATTTTTTTCTGCTTCACAGGATCTTATCTTTGTTCGGCGTTGCTGGTTTTCTTGGCTCGGCGTCCGACGCCGAACGCGACTTGACGCCGCCGAACTTGACTTTGGCCCGCCATCCTTTAGTTTCTAAACATAATGATAAAGCGATCGATCTTTCACCTCGCGTGGCTGCTCAGTTTATTGATCACGGTCAGCGCGGCTCAGGCCGAAGCGGTTCAAGAATTTGTCCTCGACAACGGCCTCAAAGTGCTGTTGCTCGAGGATCACAAAAGTCCGTCGGTGACGTTCCAAGTTTGGTATCGGGTCGGCTCGCGCAACGAAAAAGACGGCAAGAGTGGCCTGGCGCATTTTCTCGAACATTTTTTGTTCAAGGGCACGCCGACCACCGGGCCTGAGGAATATTCGCGCATCATCGCCAAAAATGGCGGCCGCTCCAACGCATTTACCTCCACCGATATGACGGTTTATTTCGCCACCATGAGCCGGGAGAAGATTCATATCCAGCTCGAACTGGAAGCGGACCGGATGGCCAACGCGTTGTTGGGCGAAACTTATTTCGAGCCGGAGAAAAAAGTCATTCAGGAAGAGCGGCGGCTGCGTACCGACGACAATCCCGCGGCAGCGCTCGGCGAAGTAGCGAGCGCGGTGGCGTACACGGTCCATCCTTACCGCCGGCCGGTGGTCGGCTGGATGGAAGATATTCAAAATCTCACGCGCCAGGATCTGGTCGACTTCTATAAACTGTACTACGCGCCCAACAATGCTTTCATCGTCGTAACCGGCGATTTTGTCACCGGGGAACTGTTGCCCAGGATCAAAGCGGCCTATGGCAATATCCCGCGCGGCGCCGAAGCGCCGAAGATCAACGTGAACGAACCGGAGCAGCGCGGTGAGCGGCGTGTCACGCTCAAGAAGGAAGCCGAGTTGCCGTTCATCATGATGTATTATCACGCGCCCAATTTGAAAAATCCTGATAGCTTCGCATTGGATCTACTCTCAGTCGTACTCGCCGGCGGGCGCAGCTCGCGTTTGCATCACGAATTGGTTTACAAGAAGCGCTTGGCCAACGGCATTGACGCCGACTATAGCGCCGTGTCGATCGATCCGACGGGATTCTCGATCAGCGCGCAACTCTTGCCGGGAAAGAGCGCCGCGGACTTGGAGCGCGAGATCGATCGCGAAACGGAAAGAATCAGAAACGATTTGGTCAGCGAAAAAGAATTGCAAAAGGCCAAGAATCAAGTCGAAGCGGCTTTTGTGTTCGCGCAAGACTCGATTTTTGGCCAAGCGATGAAGATCGGCTACTACGAGATCACCGGCGGCTGGCGCCAGATGGAAAGTTATTTGGCCGGCATGCGCAAAGTCACGCGGGAGGACGTGCGCCGGGTGGCAAAGAAATATCTCGATCGCGACCACCGCACGGTTGGCGTGCTGATTCCAACCAAAGAAAAGGCCCAATGAAAATAATTCTTCTAAGATTGATCGCGATCTTCGCGCTTGCTGTCTTAGCACCACGCGCCGACGCCGGCATGGTGCCGAAACGCTCGGTGCTGAACAACGGCATGGTGTTGCTCACTTCGGAGCAGCGCGCGCTGCCGATGGTGGCGCTTGAATTATTGATCGACGCTGGCTCGCGCCATGAAGCGGCGCAGCAAGCGGGACTGGCAAATCTTGACGTCGAAGTTGCTGATCTACGGCACCAAGAAACGCAACGCCTTGCAGATCAGCGAGACTTTGGATTTCATCGGCGCAGGGTTGTCGACCGGCGCGGGCGAGAATGTCGCAAGCGTGAGCCTGACGATTCTCAAAAAGGATTTGGCGGTCGGTTTGGAATTGTTAGCGGAGATTCTCACCGCATCGACGTTTCCCCAGGATGAAATTGACCGGCAAAAACAAGCGATCATCGCTGGCATCAGAGCCCAGGAAGAAGATCCCGGTACGGTTGCCGGCCGAGCATTCGCTGCAGCACTGTTTCCGCAGAGTCCTTACGGCCGGCCGGTGGAAGGCAGCGAAACTTCGGTGAAAAGCTTGCAAGCGCAGAGCTTGAAGGACTTCTTCACGCGCTACTACCGGCCCAATCGTTCGATCATGGCGGTGGTCGGCGATGTTTCGGAAACAGAAATTACCCAGGCGCTCAATAAAGCTTTCCGCGGTTGGACCAAAGGCGCGGAGGGCGCAGCGCCATCGGCGCCGAGCCAAATCGGTGCCGTGCAGACACTGCGGATCAATAAAGATTTGACCCAGGCCAATATTATACTTGGCCACGCCGGCGTGCCACGCGGCCACGCCGATTACTATGCGATCCAAGTGATGAACTATATTCTCGGCGGCGGCGGTTTTTCGTCCCGGGCCATGGATTCGATCCGTAACGAGCGCGGCTTGGCGTACTCGGTCTATAGCTTATTCGGCGCGGATAAAAGTCACGGCTCGTTTCAATTCGTCATGCAGACGAAAAACGATTCGGCCGAGGAAGCGATTCGCATCGCCCGCGAAGAAATCCGCAAGATTCGCGAGCAACCGGTGAGCGAACAGGAATTGAACGATGCCAAAGAGTACTTGGTTGGCAGTTTTGCCCTACGGTTCGACACCAATCGCAAGGTCGCCGGTTTTTTGACGCTGGTGGAATATTTCGGCCTCGGTCTCGATTTCCCCGATCGCTATGCCGAGCTGGTCCGCAAAGTGAGCCGCGAGGATGTTCAGCGCGTGGCCAAGCAATTCTTGCAGCCTGACAAGCTCATTACCGTCATCGTCGCCAATCAAAAGAAAATCACGCCAAACTAAAATCCTGAAAATATTGCCGATTCGAATCGGCGCGATTCCAGCGCATCCATCGAGCCCTACCGCGCAACGCGGCGACGCAGTTTGTAACTGCGATTCACACGCAGGATAATTTCGCGACTTTGCTTGACAGCGACAATTACGCTGCGGCATAGTTGGGCTGCCTTGCAGGCATAAAGATTTAAACTCCCTCTGCAACAGGCCAGAGCCCCCAACCATGAAAAAAATTCTCATCATTGAAGATCACTCGGACATGCGCGAGCTGCTCTGTTGGCAGATCGAGCTGATGGGGTTCACGCCCATCACCGCCAGACAAGGTAAGGAAGGCGTGGAAATGGCGCTCAGTGAAAAGCCCGAACTGATCATTTTGGATATCATGATGCCCGAGATGGACGGCTGGGAAGTGGCGCGGCAAATTCGCGCCCATGACGATATGAAAACGACTCCAATCCTCGCCGCCACCGCGCTTTTTCGCGATGCCGATCTCAGCGCCTGCACTGCGGCGGGTTGTAACGGCTACATCGTCAAGCCGTTTACTTTTCAAGAGCTGCAAACAAAAGTACGCGAGATGATTCCTTCCACCAGCACCACGTTTCCGCTCTAGGCCGCTACCTTTTTGACTGCCAATCGAGTATCCATCGATTGTGGCTTTAGCAAATTCATCGGCGCGTGAAAGCGCCGTCTTTATCCTTAAACGGCTGCGGCGCGAAGGTTATGAGGCTTATCTCGCCGGCGGCTGCGTGCGCGATATGTTGCTCAAAAAAGAGCCCCAGGATTACGACATCGCCACCGCCGCGCGACCTGAAGACATTCAGCGCATCTTTCCAGATACCCTCCCCGTCGGCGCGCAGTTTGGCGTGATACTTGTGCTCATCGACGGCACGCCTTTCGAAGTCGCGAGCTTTCGTCACGACGGGCCGTATTTGGACGGCCGCCACCCGAGCCATGTGCGCTACGGCAGTCTCGAGGAAGACGTCCGGCGTCGCGACTTTACCATCAACGGAATGATTTACGATCCCATCGACGATCGTGTCATCGATTTGGTCGATGGCCAAAACGACCTCGAGCGGCGCGTCATCCGCGCCATTGGCAACCCGCAGGCGCGCTTCGAAGAAGACCGACTGCGCATGATTCGCGCGCTGCGATTCGCCGCTGGCCTGAAATTCGCCATTGATCCGGCAACGTTCGAAGCGATTCGCCAGTCGGCGACCGCCGTTACGCAGGTTTCATGGGAACGTATCGGCGATGAAGTGACGCGAATACTTACCGAGGGCGGCGCCCGGCGCGGTTTTGAGTTGTTGGATGAGAGCGGTTTGCTCGCTGCGCTCTTGCCAGAAATCGTCGCGATGAAAACGACCGTGCAGAGTCCGGATTATCATCCGGAGGGCGATGTCTTCGCGCACACGTTATTGCTGCTTAGCCACTTGGATGCGCCGTCCGAAACGCTAGCCTACGGCTGTCTGTTGCACGATGTTGCCAAGCCGGTTTGTATACGGCAGGAGGGCAACCGGATAACTTTTTACGGCCACACCGAGCAGGGCGTGGCGATGGCCGAGGAGATTCTCAAGCGCTTGAAACGCGGGCGCGCCGTTTGGGAGCGGGTCGCTTATCTCGTCCACAATCACTTGCGCCCGGTGCAAGCACCGCAGATGCGCTTGAGCACGCTCAAGCGATTCTTGCGCGAAGAGGGCATCGACGAGCTGCTCGAATTGGCGCGCATCGATGCGTTGTCGTCCAACGGCGATTTACAGTATTACCGATTTTGCACCGAGCGGCTGGCGCAACTCAAGGACGAGGAGATTCGCCCTGAGCCGCTGCTGCGCGGCGGCGACTTGATCGAAATGGGCTTCAAACCGGGCCCGTTGTTCGGACAAATCTTACATCAGGTGGAAGATGCTCAGCTCGGTGGCGAATTAGTCACTCGGGAAGACGCTCTCGCGTGGGTGAAGAACAAATTTAGCCATTGAGGTTGGTGGATGAAGAAAGCACAGACGTACAAAGTTATCGGCAAAGCCGAAGCGCGCTCGGACGGCGCGGAGAAAGTTACCGGCCACGCGCTTTACACGGTCGATGTCGAACTGCCGGGCATGGCCCATGGCAAGATATTGCGCAGTCCCTACGCCCATGCGCGCATCCTTCGCGTCGACGGCAGCAAGGCGGAAAAGCTGGCCGGCGTCTATGCGGTAATCACCCGCGACGATCAGAAAAATATCCGCATGTTCGGCGCCGCGTATAAGGATCAAACCATCGTCGCCGTCGATAAAGCGCGCTACGCCGGCGATCCGGTGGCGGCGGTGGCCGCGGTCGATGAAGCGACGGCGAACGCAGCGTTGGAAATGATCGAAATTGATTACCAAGAGTTGCCGTCGGTGACGAGTTTGGATGAGGCGATGGCGCCCGGCGCGCCGCTGGTGCACGAATACTCGGCCAGCGGCGGCGAGCTCATGGGGCAACATTACGAGGCGCCCAAGGAATTCAGCGGCACCAATCTCTGTTATCGTTTCAGTTACGCCAATGGCGATGTCGAAGCCGGCTTCAAACAGGCCGATCATGTTTTCGAGAACACATTTACTTTTCCGCGGGTGCAGCATCTTGCGATGGAACCGCACGCCACGGTGGCGCACTTCGAAGGCGATCGCCTGACGCTGTGGGCCGGCACGCAGGAGCCGTTTACCTTGCGCGAACATCTCGCCGATATTTTTCATCTACCGCTGAACAAGATTCGCGTCATCGTGCCCTATGTCGGCGGTGGCTACGGCGGCAAGCTGGCGGTCAAGACCGAACCGCTGGCGGCGGTGTTGTCTTGGAAGGCCAAGCGGCCGGTGCGCTTGGCGCATACGATTGAAGAAAGTTTTAAAACCATCACCCGCCATCCGGCCCGGGTGCGGATCAAAACCGGCGTTAACCAGGACGGCAAGCTGGTGGCGCGCCAGTGCGTTATTCACATGGAAACCGGCGCCTACGCCGATGCCGGTCCGCGGGTGACGCAGAAAGCCGGCTATCGCTGCTTTGGGCCCTATCGTTTGGCTCATATGAAGACCGATGCCTATACGGTTTACACCAACACTGTGCCGGCCGGCGCCTATCGCGGCTTCGGCACTTTGCAGGTTACCTGGGCCTACGAGTCGCAGATGGACATTATCGCCGAAAAGCTCGGTCTCGACCCGCTCGATTTTCGGCTTAAGAATCTTTTAAAGAAAGGCGAACTTTACACGCCGGGAGACACACCGGTGGATTGCGATCTCAAAGCCGGCTTGCTGCAGGCCGCCGAAGAGATCGGTTGGGGACTAAAAAGCCGCAAGCCTGGCCCAGGTAAACGATTGGGCAAAGGCCTTGCCGTTTGCATGAAAGACGGCGGCGGCACCTACAAAGTGTCATCCGCAGCAGTCAAGATGAGCGCCGACGGTAGCGTCGTTTTATTGACCGGCACGGTCGAAATCGGCCAAGGGGCGCGCACGGCGCTCAGCCAAGTGGTCGCCGAGGAACTCGGTATTCCCTTCGATGCCGTAACCGTAGCCGAGCTTGATACGGACGTGACGCCCTACGACGTCAACACCAACGCGAGCAGCTCGACGGTGGTGATGGGCTTGTCGGTGCAGCGCGCGTCACAGGACTTAAAGCGGCAAATCTTGCGCCACGCGGCGAAGATTCTCAAAACCAAAGCGCAACGACTGGCTCTTCGCGACGGTAAGATTGTCGGCGCCAAGAACCAGACGCTGACCTTCACCGAATTGATGCAGAAAGTTTTCTTGTCGCGCTCCGGCGAGATGATCGGCCGCGGCGCCTATCAATCGATCAAGAGCGCAAAGGCGGCGCTCGGGTCGCCGACCAATTTTTGGGAGATCAGTTGGGGCGGCGCTGAAGTCGAGGTCGACCCGGACACCGGCGAAGTAAAATTGCTCAAATATGTTTCTCTCGCCGACGTCGGCAAAGCGATCCACCCGGTGCTCTGCGAAGGGCAGGACGAGGGTGGCGTCATGAACGCCATCGGTCACAGTTTGATGGAAGAAATGATTTACCGGGACGGCCAGCTATTGAATCCCAATCTGGTCGATTATCGGATCCCGAGTTTCAACGACTTGCCGAAGGATTTCGAAACGATCTTAGTTGAAAGCGAGAACGGTCCCGGCCCGTTCGGTTCGAAGGGTACGGGCGAGGGCGGGTTATTGCCGGTCGCCGCGGCGATCGGCAATGCGCTCTATCGCGCGACCGGACTACGTTTGTATGATTTGCCGCTCACGCCGGAGAAGGTCTGGCGCGGATTGGTAGCGCGAGCTGAAATAAGCGATTGACGAACCAGAGATCCGAGATCAGATGTCAGAGATCAGCACTGCATCCAAATAGGATACTGACTTTTGACCTCTGACTTCCGACATCTAGCTTCTGCTAGGCGCTCCCCTACTGTCCGCCTTTGATCAGACCGATCAGTAGCCCTTCCGGGAACGGCACGTTGAGCAGCTTCTCGAACAGGCCCCAGTAAAACAGCCAGGCGAAAAAAGTTACCAGCGCCGTCATTAGCCAACTCTCTTTGCCGGCGAATTTTAGATAAAGCAGGATCGTTAGCGGCACGGCATAGGTAAACCCGAGGAGCCAAATGGCCAAGAAAAAGCCGATGGTCCAAAGGATCACCTCAATGGTGCGTTGCTGCATCACGGCGGGATCGATTTTCTCTTCGACGTTTTCAATCAATGACGCCGCAGCGGTCTTCTTCTTGCCGTAGAGGTCCCGGCCGAGCTGAGCGATCGCCAAAATGAGGGTTGGAATGCCGATGGCCCATGGAAACAGGCCGGCGCGAAAACCGAAGTTGCGGCTCTGCCAGAGTGCGAGCGAGAGCAGCACTATAACGGTGAACGTATACGCAGTCGCCGCGCCAAAGTGTAATTGTCGCGCTGTAGCCTCGGCGGAGCGAGCCTGGGTGACAGGTTGTTGAGCGGCCTTTGCGCGCGCTTCCCGCCGGCTCTTTATCATTGGATAGAAGACACCAAAAAGCGTTAACGCGAAGATTACCATTACCCCCGGCCTATGCAGCCAGGCCAAGCCATAATTGTCGGTGGATAAGAAAAGCCGGTTCTCAGCCAGCGGGCCAAGCACAAGTCCCAACAACACGGGCGGCCGTGGCCATGCCAATTTCTCCATGATCCAACCGAGGCCGCCAAAGAAGAGTACGATGATCATGTCTTCGAAAGCATTTTTCTCCGCGAAGGCGCCGAGATAGATTAAGACCAGAATGATCGGGATGATGATGCCGCCACGAACCTGAGTGACTTTCGCTAGGGGTTCCAAAAACAGAAAGCAGACCGCTACGGTAATTATATTAGAAATGATGATGACCCAGACGAAGGAAAAAGTTAGATCGAGTTTGCCCTTTGGTGGAGGGATCAGCATGTCAGGGCCGGGAACGATACCTTGGATGATAAACGCACCCAGGAGAATTGCCATGATGACGCTAGCCGGTACGCCGAAAGCGATGGTCGTAATCAAGCTCCCGCCGAGCGTCGAGTTGTTTGCCGCGCCGGGACCCAACACCCCGCGAACATCTCCTTTTCCGAAACGTTCTTTATTCGGTGAGCTTTGCACCGCGTGAGCGTAGGACAGCCACTGGGTGGTAGCCGCTCCCATTCCGGGAATGATCGCCATGAATGTGCCAAGCGCACTGCAGCGGATGACCAGCCACCAGTGACGGAACGTGTCCTTGACGCCTTCCATGACGCCGCCGAGTTTTCCGACCTTCTGAGTAGAAATACTGGTTCCTAGCACGGCCAGCTCGATGGTTTCGGGAATGGCGTAAAAGCCGATCGTAATAGGAACGAGTCCGATCCCGTCCCAAAGAAATAGTTGACCGAAGGTGTAACGCTGAATACCCGAGATCGGATCGAGACCGATAGTCGCGAACATCAATCCGATCCCCCCCGAGACGATGCCTTTAAGCACATCCTCACCGCTAAGGGCCGCCACGAAGGAAATCCCCAACAGTGAGAGCATGAAGAATTCGGGTGAACCGAAGGAGAGCACGAGTGGACGTACAATCGGGATGGCGACGGCGATAGCAACGGCGCCGAATATGGCTCCCACCAAGGAACTCATCAGAACGGCGCCTAGCGCTCTGCCCGCCTCCCCATTGCGTGCCATGGCATGGCCATCGACGATGGTCGACGCAGTGGTCGGCTCACCGGGAACGCCAAATAGTACGGATGTAATATCGCCGGTAGTCGCCGTGACCGCCGTCATACCCAATAGGAAGGCGAAGGCTTCGACGGCGTTCATCTTAAAAACAAACGGCAACATGAGCGCCATCGCCGTCGGTCCACCGAGGCCGGGAAGGATGCCGACGACGAAGCCGACAGCAATTCCAACAATCATCAAGCTAAATGTCGACCAGTTGAAAACTTGAAGGAGTCCGGAAAAGAGCGCGCTGACCAAATCCATATCAACTTAGGCCCCGTAGTGTGCTTAGCAAAATGAGTCGCCGCTCAATATCAGTGTCATGGTTAATTGTAAAGTACATCTTTGAGCTTAGTGATTAGCGCGGGATCGAGTTTGAACAAGCCGGCGATGTCCTTCTCAATTTCCTCCGGCGGAATCGGATCGATATTGAGCCGAGCTTTTTTCGCATCGGCGACGAACTCCGCGTCTTTGAGAGTTGCCTCAAATGCTTTGCGCAGAATCTGCACGCGGTCTTTGGGCGTGCCGGGCGGCAAGGCGTAGGGCCGCACGATATCACTGTCGCCGTGGATGCCAATTTCGATCATCTTACGGGCATCTTCGGTTTTGGCGAGCTTGATCGCCTGCGGGACGTTGGGCAGGTCGGGATGATTTCTGCGATTGGCCTGGAGCACGACGACTGCGTCGCCGGTGTCGAGGGCTTTGCGCCACGTGACGCTGATCGAATCCCAACCCCAACAGCCGCCGGCGAGTTCACCGCTATCCGCCGCCAGACGTACATCGGCCGTGCCTTTGTAACCGGTGACCAATTGAATCGGCAGTCCTAAGGAGGCTTTCAATATGCGCGTGGCGTTGTCCGGCGTCGAAGTACCGGGAGCGAGACCGCCGAGTTTTACCGGAGTCTTCGATGCCATCCACTTGTCCACGCTAGTGATGCCGCTCGCTTTGGTCAAGGCGCAGACGACGTGATCGCTGATCGGCGCGCCGATGAATTCGAACTTGCGCGCGTCGAATTCAACGCCGGCCTGGCCGAGAACTTGGCCAAGAAACAAACCGCCGATGAAATGGCCGATGGTCAAGCCGTCCGGCTTGGCGACTTTGTAAACATGATTGGCGGCGATCAGGCTGCCGGCGCCGGTCATGTTCTCGACGACGACATTTGGGTTGCCGGGGATATGCTTAGTTATGTGGCGCGAGATGGCGCGCGCGTAGGTGTCGAAGCCGCCGCCGGCGGAGAAGCCGACGACGATGCGAATCGATTTGCCTTTAAAAAACTCTTCCGCAGCGCTGGCGTTGCTAGCCGACATCATCGTCGCGAACAGGATGAGGGTTGAGAATATTCCAGTCTTCATTATAGATAGCTCCTTCTTTGTTTGGCTCGCAGTGCCGGCCGCTTGGGTGGCCAGAAACTATCCAATTGACGGCGTAAAATCAATTAAGCGGAGCGCCATCCGGGGTCGCTTGGTTGTTTGCTTATCGGCACATTAACGTTGTGTTCGGCGCGTGAGACACCTACAATTGCCGTGGCGGAGCAGGTTAACTGGTCGGATGGGAAATCGGCCGGGAGAATGATTATGGCGCAAAAATTTTTCAATTACATCGACGGTCAATGGCTAGCAGCCAAGTCGGAAAAGACTTTTGAGAACCGCAATCCAGCCAAGCGCGACGATCTGATCGGTTCGTTCCCCGCTTCGAGCGTTGCCGATGTCGACGCGGCAGTACAGGCTGCGACGAAAGCCTTTGCTTCCTGGCGTTTGGTGCCGGCACCCAAACGGGGCGAGATTCTCTACCGCGTCGGCGAGCTGTTGAAAAAAAACAAAGAAGAACTGGCGCGCATCGAGACCCGCGAGATGGGCAAGGTGTTGAAGGAAACCCGCGGCGATGTCCAAGAAGGGATCGACTGCGCGTTTCTCAACGCCGGCGAAGGACGCCGGCTGTTTGGTGAGACCACACCGGCGGAGATGCCCAACAAATTCGCCATGTCGGTGCGCACGCCGATCGGCGTGTGCGCGCTGATCACGCCGTGGAACTTTCCGCTGGCGATTCCGACCTGGAAATTCGTTTCCCGCGCTGATCTGCGGCAACACGGTGATACTCAAACCGGCGGAAGATACGCCGCACACCGCGACCCGATTCGTCGAAATTCTCACCGAAGCCGGCGTGCCGCCAGGCGTGGTCAATTTGATTCATGGCCGCGGCGAAGAAGTCGGTGCCGCGCTGGTGCGCCATAAGCATGTGCAGTTGGTTTCCTTCACCGGCTCCGCCGCGGTTGGGCGTGAGATCGCTTCGGCTTGCGGCCAAAATCTCAAACGCGTCTCGCTGGAGCTCGGCGGTAAAAACGCGCAGATCGTCATGGAAGACGCCGATCTCGATCTCGCCATCGAAGGCGCGCTGTGGGGCGCCTTCGGCACGACGGGGCAACGCTGCACGGCGACCAGCCGTTTGATCGTCCATCGCGATGTCGCAAAAAAGGTAACCGACGCGCTGGTCGAGCGGGCGCAGAAAATAAAAATTGGCGACGGTCTCGACGAAAGCGTTGAGATGGGGCCGCTGATCAATCAGACTGCGCGGGAGAAAGTGATGCGCTACATCGAGATCGGCGCCCAAGAAGGCGCGCGGCTACGCACCGGCGGGGCAATTTACGATTCAGGCGATTGCGCCAATGGCTACTTTTTCCAACCGACGATTTTCGATCAGGTGAAGCCCCATATGCGTATCGCGCAGGAAGAGATTTTCGGGCCGGTGCTGTCGATTATTGAAATCTCCAGCTTCGAGGAAGCGATCAACGTACTCAACGGCACGGCGTATGGGTTGTCTAGTTCGATTTACACCAACGATGTGACGCGGGCGTTTCGCGCCATGCGGGATATCGAAGCCGGCATTACTTATATCAACGGCCCGACCATCGGCGCCGAGGTGCATCTACCTTTCGGCGGCGTCAAAGACACCGGCAACGGCCACCGCGAAGCGGGCACGACCGTGTACGATATCTTTACCGAGTGGAAATCAATTTACGTCGACTATTCGGGCAAGCTGCAGAAGGCGCAGATTGATAACGCGGAATAAAAGAATGGAGATATAGAGCGATGGAGGTATCGGATGGTTGCAATTGCCGTTGACTTCAGGAACCCATTAACCCAAGTTGTTCGCCTATGAAAATACCCCACATCAAAACAGCTCTCCCTGGTCCCAAAGCGAAAGCCATCGTCGAGCGCGATGAGAAGTTTACCGCGCCCGCTTATGGACGGGTTTATCCGTTGGTCGTCAAGGAAGGACGCGGCTGCGTCATCGAAGATGTCGACGGCAATCTGTTTCTCGACTTCATGGCCGGGATTGCCGTAGCCAACACCGGCCACGCCCATCCGCGCGTGGTTAAAGCGATCGAAGCCCAGGCGCGCAAGTTTTTGCATATTTGCGGTAGCGATTTTTACTACGAGCCGATGGTCGAGTTGGCCGAGAAGCTGGCGCGACTGGCACCCGGCAAGGGGGGCAAGAAAGTGTTTTTCACCAACTCCGGCACGGAGACGGTCGAGGCGGCGTTCAAGCTGGCGCGCTATCACACCAAACGGCAGCATGTGATCGCGTTTTATGGCGCGTTTCACGGCCGCTCCATGGGCTCGCTGTCGCTCACGGCGAGCCGTTCGTCTCATCGAGCACACTTCGGTCCGCTGATTCCCGGCGTGCATCATGTGCCCTATGGCTTTTGCTACCGCTGTCCCTATCAATTGACATACGGCTCCTGCGGTATCGAGTGTGTCAACGTTTTGGAGAAATTAGTTTTTCGCCACGATGTCAGGCCCGAAGAAATTGCCGCCATCTTCGTCGAGCCGGTGCAAGGCGAGGGCGGCTATATCGTGCCGCCGCCGGAGTATTTGCCCATGCTCCAGGAACTTTGCCGCAAGCATGGCATCCTGCTCGTCGCCGACGAAATCCAGACCGGCTTTGGCCGCACCGGCAAAATGTTTGCCTGTGAACATTGGGACATAGAACCCGATATTATCTGCACGGCCAAGGGTATCGCCAGCGGTATGCCGCTGGGCGCGATGATCGCGCGGGAGGAAGTCAGCACGTGGAAAGACGGCACCCACGGCAGTACCTACGGCGGTAATCCGGTCGCTTGCGCGGCGGCGCTGGCGACCATCGAGCTTCTGGAAGGCGGGCTGGTCGCCAATTCAGCAAAGGTCGGAGCGGTTCTCAAAGATCGCTTAACGCAGCTCAAGCAACGCCACGCCGTGATCGGCGACGTGCGCGGTTTGGGGCTGATGATCGGCGTCGACTTCGAGCGCAGCGATGGCAGTCATGCGCCGGATGGAAAGTTTCGCGATGACGTGATGCAGCGCTGCTTCGAGAGCGGTTTGCTGCTGCTTAGCTGCGGCCAGAGCACGTTGCGTTTTTGTCCACCGCTGATCGTCACCGAAGAAGAAGTGGCGACTGCGGTAACCATCTTTGACGCGGCGATTGGCGCGGCGAGTTAAGAACCAGGCAAGCAAAGCGAGACTGAGGCGCAGTCTCGCCGCAGTGAACACAATGGGTCTCTGCCTCTGGGCAGGCGACCGACATCGCTTCCCAGTGAGCAATCCCGATAGCCATCGGCACAGCTTCCCAACCAGGTAAATTGACTTTGCCAACGCAGCGTTGGGTGTCTTCACGACTCCAGGATCGCGCCTCGCTTGGCGCGCGCGATTACTGCAACTGCGGAATACGGGATTATTGCAGCTTGGATTGCAGCTCCTGCACCAACTCGGCGAGCTCGGTGTCGGCGGGATGAATCTCCAGCGCGCCGGAAAATTCTCTGATCGCTTGTTGAATCATTCCTTTGGAAAGATAAACCCGGCCCAAATTAATATAGGGAAAGTGGCGCGGCTCATAACGTTTCGCATTCTTGGCGCGTTCGAGCCACGGGATCGCGTCGTCGAGTTTTTGCTGTTGCATCAAGTACACGCCAATGTCGTTGTACGGATTGCCGAATTCGGGATCGATCTCGATGGCGATTTCGCACTGCGCAATCGCTTCATTCAGCTGGCCTTTGAAACTGTAGGCCCAACCGAGATACGTATGCGCATCGGCCGTAGGATAGAGCGCGATGGATTCCTTGTACAGCCGGATCGCCTGGTCAAACTCCTGCGCCATCTGGTGCTGCATCGCTTGGCCGATCAGCTCGACGGCGCGTTCTTGGTCTCTGGGCGTGGTCATGGTCGTCCTAGTCAATCATCCGAATCGTATTTTCTTACTTTATTTCGCCGCGTTCAAGCTTGTTTCTCAGACGCCCCAAGCGCCGCTGAGCTGTATGTTTGCGCCATTAACATAGCGCGCTGCATCGGACAAGAGGTAGCGAACGGCGCCGACCGCGTCGTCGACTGTGCCGATGTAACCCGCCGGGATAAACTTGACCATCTTATCGAGTTCGTCTTTGGGCGCGCTGCCGGAATCGATAAACCCCGGCGAGATGCAGTTCATGGTGATACCATCGGGCGCGATCAATTTAGCGAAGGAGCGCGACAACGCCAACAAGCCGACCTTGGTAATGTAGTGCGCGGCCAACTGCGGCTGGGCGATCAACTGCTCGGCGTTGGCCATGCTGAAACTGACGATGCGGCCCCACTGGTGCATTTTCATTACCGGGATGACGGCTTGAGTCAGATAAAATACCGGGTGCAAATTGTTATCGAACATCGAGTGCCAACCGTCGTTGGTTTCTTTGAGCAGCGAAACGCGATGATAGGGACCGGCGCCATTGATGAGCGCGTCGATGCGGCCGTATTCTTCCTGCACGCGCGCAATCAAACTCACAGCGGCTGCCGGCTTGGAGACGTCGCATTCCACGGCGATGCCTTGGCTGCCTGTTTGCTGTACCGCTTCGATGACGTTGGCGGCTTCTTGCGCGCTGGTTCGATAGCAGATCGCCACCGCCCAGCCGCGCGCCGCCAAATCCAATGCGACAGCCCGGCCGATACCTTTGGCACCGCCGGTAATGAGAGCGACTCTGTTGGTCATGCTCCGTACCTAAAACAAGCCAGAAAATAAAAAGTCAGAATTCAGAAGCCAGTGCTCAATCGGCCTCCTGAATTGCCAGTTCTGTCTCCTGGATTTCTTCCTCCCTATCGTTGCCGGCGCTCTCGCAAGCGATCAAGCCGGTGGTGCCGTCGTGACCGAACAGCACTTCGCTTTCTTGAAACAGCGGCAGCAGGTGATGCTTTTGTTCGCTCATGATCGATGGGGCTAATATAGCAAACGCTGCCGCCAACTCCTAGCCGGAGCGATTTTTCATGACCATCTTTTTGCTAGAGGCTGAGGTCGAACTTGTGATACATTATTTCAACTATGGATGCGCTCAGTTTCGATAACCGCCCTTCGTTGCGAAGCCCGATCTTGTTGCTCGCGTTCGCCGGCTGGAGCGACGCTGGCGCTTCGGCCACCACCGCGGTGCGCTATCTCGCCGATCAGCTGACCAGCAAGAAGTTCGCCACCATCGATCCCGAAGAATTTTATGATTTTTTCCGACAGCGCCCCGTGGTGAGCATCAACGATAGCAAGATTCGCGAGATTCATTGGCCGTCCTACGATTTTTACGTCGGGCCCGGCATGGGCATGGAAAAGGATTTCGTCCTCGGCATCGGCGCCGAGCCGCACTTACGCTGGCGCACGTTTACCGAAACGATGCTGCGCTTCGCGCGCGAGTGCGGCATTGAAATGGTGGTAACCTTAGGCGCGTATTTGGATGAAGTGCTCTACACTCGGCCGGTGCCGCTCACGGGTTTTTCCACCGATCCAAAACTGATGGACGAACTCGAACTGTCGCCGTCGCGTTATCAAGGTCCCACCGGTATCGTCGGCGTGTTGACCGATGCTTGCCGACAAGCCGGCATGCCCCATTTGAGCCTATGGGCATCGCTCCCGCATTATCTCTCGGTCTCGCCCAATCCGCGCGGCACCTTGGCGCTATTGCTCCGGCTCAATCAATGGCTCGGCTTGCGCGTCGACACCAGTCCGCTAGAGCGCGCCGCCGCCGACTTTCAGGCCAAGATCAATGAAGCCGTCAACGCCGACCCCAAACTTGTCGCATTCGTGCGCGAGCTCAAGAAACGCGAATTCGAGCAGTGAAGCTTTCCGTCCTAGTTCCAGTCTACAACGAGGAGCACACGTTGGCGGAAGTGGTGCGCCGGGTGTGCGCCTTTCCGATGGCGAAGGAGATCATTCTCGTCGACGACGGGTCGAAGGATAAGAGCCGCGAGATTCTCACACGCTTGCAGGAAGAAAATCAGCGGGCTAACGACCCGCTCAATCAGATCAGAGTTTTCTTTCAATCGCACAATCAAGGCAAGGGCGCGGCGCTTAAGAGCGCCTTCAGCCACGTCACCGGCGATATCGTGCTGGTTCAGGATGCCGATCTGGAATACGATCCGGCGGATTATCCAGCTTTGATCGAGCCCATTACGAAGGGTTTGGCCGACGTGGTTTACGGTTCGCGCTTCGCCGGCGGCGGTGCGCACCGCGTGCTATTTTTCTGGCACTCCATGGGTAATCGTTTGCTCACGTTGATTTCCAACATGCTGTCCAATTTGAATCTCTCGGACATGGAAGTCGGCTATAAAGTTTTTCGTGCCGAAGTGTTGAAAGGCATCGAGCTCAAATCGCAGCGCTTCGGCTTCGAACCGGAGATTACCATCAAGCTCGCTAAAAAAGGCTGCCGCTTCTATGAAGTGCCGATCTCCTATCACGGCCGCACCTATGCGGAAGGCAAAAAAATCACTTGGAAGGATGGTGTGGCGGCGTTGTATTATATGATTCGGTTCAAATTCGTCGATTGACGTTGCGCACAGCGCAAAAAAGAAGGGACGCCGGCGGCGTCCCTTGGCGTCAGTCAGTTTGTTTCATCGCTAACTTCTCGCGCCCTCGTTCCATAACTCGTCCATGTAATCCCGCAGCGCATCTTTCAGCGGAAATTTTGGCGCGTAGCCTAACTCCGCTTTGGCAACGCTGATGTCCATCGGGATATTTCGGCTTTTATCCGCGGTGGTTGAACCGCTGACTTTGACTTCTAATTTTCGGCGCGACGTCGCGGACGACTTGGGCCAACTCTTCGGCGCCGTGCACGACGCCAGTGCCGGCGTTGTAAATGCGTTGCTTTGGATTCTGCGCTTGACAGGCGAGGAAGAGCGCCAAGCCGACATCTTTGCCGTAGACATATTCGTTGGGGCCGTAGGTTTTTGCGTCGATCGTGATCGGCTCGCCTTTGATCATCGCTAACGCCAGATCGCGCATTATCTTTCCCACCGTCGAGCCGCCGACGTAAAAGCCACGGCCAAAGACGCCGCCGGGACGGATGATGATGGTGTCGAGGTTGTACATGCTGGTGTAGGCGTGGACCAAATGTTCGGAGCAAACTTTGGTGGTGGCGTAGAGATTGTGGCCGCCGATGGCATGGGTTTCTTTGACGACGCCGTCGGTGATTTTGCCGCGCTCATAGACGCCGAACGTGCTGACGTAGACGACCCGGCGCAGTTTTCGCAAGCGCGCTGCTTCGAGGATGTTGATAGTGCCGAGAATATTATTCGTCGCACCGGTGTACGAATTTTCTTGTACCCGCCCGCCGATCAACCCCGCGGTGTGAACCATGGTGTCGACGTCGAATCTTTCCAGCGCGCTCAAGAGCGCCGGCAAGTCGAGCATGTTGGCGGCGACGACATCGGCTTTGTCTTTGCCGACCACTTTGCCGATGTAGTCCCGATTCGGCGACAGATCGAAGAGCACGACTTTGTGTCCAGCGTCGACCATTTGCCGCGCCGCATGGGTGCCGATCAATCCCGCGCCGGTGATGAGTATGTTCATGATAGATAGCCTCCTCGGGAGTTTGCTGATGATGCGTGTGACTACTTGATGCCCAACTCTTGATTCACTTCGCGCTGCAAACTGAAATCGAATATCTTGGCCGCCGGCACCGGCTCCTTGAGTTTCAAAACCTCTGCGTCGGCGCGGAGAAAGTCTTCGACTTCCTTGTCGCTGGCGAGGCCGTTGGTGGTGAACGCCGGGCGGGCGAGCCGATAGGATTCGAGCGCCACCGCCATTTCCACATTCAAATACTTCGCTAAAACTTCGGCCGTGCCGCGTTCGTTCTCCCATAGATAACGATGCGCGCGGGAGCGGGCACGGACAATCCGTTTGGCCAAGTCGCGCCGCTCGCGTAGGAGCCTTTCTGAAAATGCCAGGCCATTCTGTAAACTAGGTAAATCATCGAGGGTGCTGCCGTGAATTCTCAACTTGAACTTGTCGCGTGCAATGATAACCGTCGGCGGCGATAATGCGGCCAGTTGGATCACGCCGCTTACCAGGCTCTGGAGCTGCGCTGGAACATCGCCGCCGATTAGAACCGTGATGTCCTTGTCCGGGTCGAGACCGGCTTTCTGTAAAAAGCGCACTGCCGCCATGTGTTGCGAGCCACCCAAAGTCGTGGTGCCGAAAGTTTTTCCCTTGAGTTCCATGATGCTTTTGATGTCCGGTTTGGTGACCAACCAGAACAAATTTTTTCTAAGGCTTTGGGAAACGACTTTGGCGGGGAGATCGCTGCGCTCCATGGCGCGAACCAGCGTGCCGACGTTGTTGATCGCGTGCGCATCGCCGCTGAGCAGTGCCGTGACGCCGATGTTGCCGCGTACTTGCACCACATCCGCGATCAGCCCTTCTTGGCGGAAAAAGCCGCGTTCTTGGGCGATATATAAATCAACCGAAGCGATGCTACGGCTCGGGTAGGTGATGACGATTTTTTCCGGCGCCGATTGCCCGCGCGCGTGGGAAGTGAGAATAACCAACAGCAAAAGAGCAAATAGCGGCGCACCCGTTTTCATTTGGACCTGCAGCGATCAATGTTTAGATGCGCGCACCGAGGATGTCAAGTTGAGCTACGCGCCAACAGTACTTGTTGTTGCGTTAACCCACTTGACGATCTACTTTTCGTGCCATATACCTCTGGCTTGCACCACATTTTATGAATTTAATGCGGTCAAAGATCTATAGAGTAAAGGAGCAAACATGGGCAGACCAACAACAATTGAATGGCCGGATAAAGCCAAAATCTGTGTGACGTTCATTGTGCCGTGGGAAGTTTGGCCGGAGAATTTTGCCAGCCACGAGTCGCTGCAGCGTCAAGGCGGCGCGACGATTCCACCGCCGAAAGCGGTGTTTAAACAGAACATGGCACTCATCACGGAGCGAGAATACGGCGACCGGGCCGGGATCTGGCGAATTTCCGATCTTTTTGATCGACATAATCTCAAGGTGACCTTTTTAATGAACGGCTTGAAGGTCGAACAGTTCGCGGCTGAATGCAAAGAATTTAAGGCCAAGGGCCATGAGTTTTCGTCCGAGAGCTACGAACATGAGTATTCCTTCATGTACACCAAAGAGCAGGAGCGCGAATCGATCCAGAAAACGGTGGCGGCCTTTGAAAAAGTGTTGGGACAAAAACCGACGGGTTATCTGTCGCCGGGACACGCTTCGACGCCGAACACGCTGGAGCTGGTTGCCGAGGCCGGTTTCGTGTGGTGGGCAGATCCGCTCAACAGTGACAATCCTTACATCGTCGAGGCGCGGGGAAAAAAAGTCGTCGTCGTTCCCTACAACGTGCCGGGATGCAACGACTACTCCACCTACGGGACTGGGCGAACGCCGAGAGATCTGTTGCAGATCATGAAGGACCAGTTCGACTATCTTTACTGGGAAGGCGAACAAGGGGCGCCGAAATACTTTGCCTTTAATCTTCACCCCTTCGTCTCCGGGGTTCCGTTCCGCACCAAGATCATCGACGAGTTTATTCAATACGCCAAAGGATTTCCCAAAGTGTGGTTTGCTCGGCGCATCGAAATCGCTGAGTGGTGGCTCGAAAAAGGCTATGCGTGAAAAACGGTTTCGTGAAGGGGCGACCTGCTGGTCGCCCCTTCACGGCGCTCGGGGAATGTCTTTTTGGCCATCCGCCAATCGGCGCGCTGAGATGAGAAAGCCGGTGTGGGCGACCATGCGGTGCTGCGGACGGATGCTCATGCCTTTGATATGCCAGAAACGCATTAACGTTTCCGAAGTCTCGATGCAGGCGAAGCGCTTGTCGTCGCGCAGCGCGTCGACCAAACTCTTTACCTGAATGACCGTCGGCAGATAGCAAAGCAGAATGCCGCCCGGGCGCAATGCTTTCCACGCCGGGTCGATGACATGCCACGGCTCGGGCAAATCTAAAATCACCCGATCAATTTCACTTTCGTCGAGCGTGGCGCCGACATCGCCCAGTGTGACCTGCCAATTGGGCGACGGGCCGAAATAGCGGGCGATGTTTTTCTGCGCCAGTGCAGCGAAATCCTCGCGAAGCTCATAGGAGAAAAGCTGTCCCTCGTCGCCGATGGCGCGCAGCAGCGCCATGCTGAGGGCGCCGGCGCCGACGCCGGCTTCGACAACGCGCGCGCCGGGGAACAGATCGGCCCAGATCAAAATCGGTCCCAGATCCTTGGGATAAATTACCTGGGCAGTGCGCGGCAAGTTGGGAATTAACTGCGCCAAACTCGGCCGGAAAACCAAGAAAGGCTCGTTGTAAGACGACTTGACGACGCTGCCTTCGTCACGGCCGATGATATCGTCGACGGAGACTTTACCGCCGCGAATCGCGATGGGCCGGCGCTGATCGAGGCGAGACAAGTATTCGCGATCCTTGCGGTCGAGCAAAATCACCGGCTCGTCGGCTTGAAACGGGCCTTTGCGATAGCGTGAGTTCATTGTGCGGCGCGGAGAAGCGTGGTTATTTTACCGTCAAATGGCCAAGGCCTCGGCGCTGAAGTTCGCCGACCAGTTCGCGCACTTCTTGAGAACGGCTGAGATCGCCGACCAACAAGGCGTCGGCGGTGTCGACGACGACCGCATTCTCGATACCAAGTAAGACGATCAAACGGTCCGGCGAGTGAATCAGACAGTTCTTGGCGCCGAGCTGGAGCCAGCGGCCGTTGCCGGCGTTACCCTGGGCGTCTTTATGCATCATGCGATGGACGGCGGCCCAACTGCCGACGTCGCTCCAGCCGAAATCGGCTTCGACGGTTAAGACTCTGCCCTCGGCGCCGGCTTTTTCCAGGACGGCGTAGTCGATCGAGATGCTCGGCATTTTCTTATACTCGCGCGCGATGACGGCGCGGAGCTTTGGGTTCGGGTTGCCCAGCGATTTCCCGTGGGAAGCTTTGTCGATTGCGCCGAGCTTGGCGCCAATGTCAGGCTGATAGCGATTGAGCAATTCAATGAGCGTCGCGGCCTTCCACACGAAAATGCCGCTGTTCCACAGCGAGCCTTGGCGCACAAGTTTCTTGGCGAGCGCGACGGCGGGCTTCTCGGTAAAGCGTTTGACTTGGAATGAGGCTGGCTTCGCGCCGCCCGTCAGCTTTCCTTTCATGATGTAGCCATAGCCGGTTTCCGGATAGTCCGGGCGAATGCCGATGGTGATCAAGCGATCTTGCTGTACGGCCAATTCGACCGCCGCTTTGAGAGTTCGCTGGAAGCCTTTCACATCGGCGACCCAATGATCGGCAGGGAGCACGATCATTACGCCGTCGGGATCGCGCCGGAGGACTTCCAGTGCGGCGAGGCCGATGCACGGTGCAGTATTTTTGCCTTGGGGTTCCGCAATGAAATTCTGCCGCGGTAACGCGCGCAGCTCTTTACGCATGGCGCCAAGTTGCTCGGCGACGGTGACGACGAGTGTGCGCGATGATGGCGTCACAGCTTGGACGCGTTCCGCAGTTTCGTCGATCAGGCTGCGATCGCTCAAGATTTTGAGCAACTGCTTGGGCCGCTCGGCGCGGCTGAGCGGCCAGAAGCGTGTGCCTTTGCCGCCGGCGATGATGACGCTGTAACAGTGATTTATCATTGTGTCGTCCCAGTTGATGAGAATGAAAATTATAGTACGGTAGCTCCCATGGTGGATCAAGCCGCGGGCGCGAGAACTCGCCTATGGCTGGTGCCGGTGGAATCGGCGTCGCTTCGACTCGATGTGTTTGTGCGTCGGGCGCTGCCGCATCTTTCGCGCCGCGCGCTTGACCAGGCGCTCGGCGAAAAATTATTTCTCATCAATGGTCGAGTCGGAAAAAAAGGCGACCGGCTCGCAACAGGAGATCGCGTCGTGTTTTCCGGCCCTGTCGAATGGTTGGCCGAGCAGCCGCCGCCGGCGTTGCCCTCCGACGTGCCGATCGTTTACGAAGACGAAGCGATTCTTGCGCTCGACAAACCGGCGGGTATGGCAACCCACGGCTTTTCCGCCCGTGACGATGACACCTTGGCAAATTTTGTTTTGGCTCGCTGGCCGGAATTGCTGACGGTCGGCAAGAGCCGCTGGGAGCCTGGGTTGGTGCATCGTCTCGATGTCGAGACTTCGGGTTTGCTTCTCGTCGCGAAAACTCAAACGGCATTCGCTAGCCTGCGCAAACAATTTCGCCGCCGGGATGTGAATAAGACTTATTGGGCGCTGGTCTGGGGCGATTCGCTCGATGGCGGGGAAATCCACTCGCCACTGGCGCATGACCGTTCGGATAAGCGGAAGATGCGCGTGTTTGATCCAGACGCAAGCGGCAAGCCGACGCGCAGTTGGCCCGCGCTCACGCAATATCGAAGAATCGGCGCGGCGCCAGGAATGAGTTTGTTGGAAGTCATCATGGCCACCGGCGTCACCCATCAAATTCGTGTTCATCTAGCGGCAAGCGGTTGGCCGATTGTTGGTGATGGCTTATATGGACCTGAAAGAAAAGAAAACTTCGGCCTAGAAAGACACTTCTTGCACGCCAAACGGCTCGAATTTCATCACCCCGATACTCAACGGATGGTGCAGTTGGACAGCGAGATCCCTGCTGATTTGACAAAAGTTTTAGAGCGACTGGGAATAAAGTTCTAGGCGGCGCTGCTGCGGACACCTTTCGCCTTGGCGCAGGGGCCGCAAAAATTATTTAGCGTCGCCGCTTCTTCCATCCAGCCATCATCAAGGTTGTGGCAGATTTTTTTGCACTCGAAGCAAATGAAATAGAGGCCGTCGATGCTCTTGTTGATTTTCTCTCGGTTGAGCACCCGCCCTCTGAGCTTATCGATGCGGATACCGAGGAGATCTTCGTAATTTTTTTTGATTTTGCGCCGGCCCGCTTCGTCACTTGGAAGATCTTCGTCGTCCGACTCGTCATGGCTGCCGTCGTCGATATAGTCGGAAGTGCGATCTTTGGCTGGCCGTCCCGCGCTTTTCTTTTTTGTCCTTGGCATCTTTCCCGTCTAATGCTCCCTGTTCTCGTTCGCGCCAACACCTCGCGCGGCGTTGGTAAGCTGGCCTAAATTCATATTGAACGCCTCCCGGCTTGTCAATAGTCAAGCACGAATTGGCGCGCGTAACTGTCACATTGACTTCGGCGATCGATCTCTGTAGCCAAAATTATAGCAGCAACCGGCAGAATGTTGACGCAGTTCTCTGAAATCAGCACAAGGAGCATTTATGAAGCGATTGGCCGCGATCACCGGGTTCGCCCTGTTTCTTTCGCAAGCGCCGGCATCGGCACAGGAGATTCCGCCGCAAGCAGATTTTCGCGCCACGCCGCCGGCGCTCAAGCTGTTAGAAAATCAGTGGACGACGATTGTGCCGACGCCGAGCGGCTACACGCTGGAATTTCTCCGCAAGGCGGCGCCGGAGTCGGCCCAGCTTAGCCTGAATGACGCGGTGCTGCTTGGGCTCAAAAACAATCCCGGCATCGAAGTGGAACGGCTCGAACCGCTGCGCGCCGCCGAGCAGACGCTCGCGGAACGCTCGATCTTCGATCCGACGGTCAATTTATACCTGCGTAAAAGCTACTCGATCGATCCGTACCGAAGCGAGCCCATTTTTCCAACTGGTGCAGAGCAGTCAGAACCGCGATTGGGATTTGACGCTGAAAAAGCTTTTTGCCACCGGCACCCAGCTTAATTTGTCTTTTCTTAATAATCGCTTCGTCGGCAGCTTGCCCAACCAAGTATTAAAGCCGCAGTATCGTCCGCGATTGGGATTTACCTGAGCCAACCGTTGCTGCGCGACTTTGGCTGGGGCCTGACGACGATTTTTGTCCGCATCAAAACCGCGAAGAAGTCAGTGTGCTCGGCTATCGCGCGAAATTGGCCGAACTGATTCAACGCATCGTCGAAGCGCTACTGCGCGGTCGTGTTCGCCGCCGATAACGTGCGAGTTCAAGAAAAAGGTGTCGAGTTGGCCGAAGCGTTGCAGAAAAACGCCGAGGCGAATTCAATGCCGGTCAGTTCGCCGCGGTCGCGGTGATCGAAGCGCGGGCGGAGAAAGCGCGCCGCGACGAGCAATTGATCGTCGCCCGCAACAATCTCGACTTCGCCAGTGCGAAGCTGCGCTTAACTATCAATGTCAATCCTGATCACAATTTCCTGCCGCGCATGGATTTCCGCGTTGGCGCGGGTTTGACCGGCATCGCCGGCGAGTTGAAACCCGGCACGATGAATCCATTTCCCGGCGGCTACGGTACATCCCTCGAACGGTTGGGTGGCGACTTTTACAATTACAGCGTCGGCGTGGTGCTGCAGGTGCCGTTGGGTAACGGCCAAGCCCATAGTAAACACTCCCAGGCCCGCATCGAGTTGGAGCAAGAAAAAGCGCGTCAGCGTGAGCTGGTCAATCAGGTGATCTTGGAAGTTGAGAAATCCCTGGGCGATGTCGACAGCGGCTACAAGCGCATTCAAACCAGCCAGCAGGCAAAAACCCTCGCCGAAGAAAACTTGCGCATGCAAGAAAAGCGCTTCCAGGTGGGCCTGATCACGCAAAAAGACGTGATCGACTTCCAATCGAGATTAATCGACGCCGAGGGCGCGGAACTACGGTCGTTGACTGACTACAATAACTCCATGGCCAAATTGAAACTGGCCGAGGGCACGCTGTTGCAGACCTACAACGTTAGGATCGAAGGTGTGACCAAGGAAGCGATTCCTTGGTGGGCGAAGTTCTGATTCATGCGTCAGACGGAAGGCTGAAACGAATGAATGACCGCGGGTTCGAAGCCGCAAATGAAAACGCGGAAGGTCGTTGCCAACCTTCCGCGTTGTTGAGGTGAAAAGTTTCGGCTCTCGGGTTCTACTGCTTGATCGCCGCTGCGCGCCGTTGCAGGTAGGCGTTACGCACGGCCCCGTAAAGGTCAACTGTCGACTCGGCCACCCTTTCGAAGCGGTCGAGGTTTAACGACCGCTCGTTGACGGTCTCAGTAAATGTTGCGGCGATGGTGCCCCACCAAGGAATGAAATAAGAGGGCGGAAACATTGCCCCGTCGAACAAATACCCAATACCGTCACGTACGGTCGCCGGCGGCAGGAAGGGCAAGATCAAATAGGGACCCGGCCCCGCGCCCCAGACGCCGAAGGTCTGTCCGGTGTCTTCGTCTCGCTGTTCGATGCCGAAAGCGTCTTTGGCAACGTCGAAAAAGCCTACCACGCCGATGGTGCTGTTGATCGTGAATCGAGCCAATTCGGTAGCCGCGCCGGTTAGCTTCAATTGTAAGCCGTTGTTAACCACGCGGCGGACGACATCGATGTTGTCGAACATATTGCGGAAGCCACGTTGCATCATATCGGGAAAAATAAAATCCCACCCTGTGGCGATGGGCTTTAGCAAAAACCGATCAAGCACTTCGCGGTTGAAACTAAACATCTTCTCGTTGAAGCCTTCCCAGGGATCGTCCTCGAAGTCTTCGCCCGGAGCTGTGGCCGCGGTTGCGAGTTCCGTTGGCTCGGTGTAACCAGGCGATGGCATTTCGACGTTGTCGGTAAGCGACTCGACAGCCGCCGTGACTGTTTGGTTGTCCATTGAAGTTTCCTCAGCGAAAGCAGGGCTGCTGGCGAGGATGGCGACTAGGCCAATGGCCAACATGCTTGCCATGGCGCAAAAACACTTGCGATACCCAAAGTTTCTTTTCATCACTGTCTCCCTTTTCATCTTGGTTGTTATACGAAGTCCGAATAGCGGTCAAGTCTCAGGTCACGCCGCAGCGATAATTTGTGCTGAATCGAACGGCTAAGTCGCCTGAGGAGCGAAATCTGTGCCAGCCGCGTTGAATCGAAGTTTTGACGGAATGGCGGCCAAAAGTGGCGATTTCTGTCGTTAAGTCACAAGCGAAGATAGAACCGTTGGATGATTAGGGGTGACAAAAAGTTACTCCCGTGTCAACTTCGTAGCAATGTGGCATTCGCCGGCCCGAAACGCCGCGTCCCAACAAAAGTTTGCACCCCCATCTGGGATCGGGTATTTTTGCAGCATGCCTACTGATCGCACGCAGTCGAAAATCATGCTCGGGGTTAGCGGCGGCATCGCCTGTTATAAAGCGGTGGAATTAGTGCGCCTCTTAGTCAAAGCGAACTACTCCGTGCAAGTGATCATGACTCGGAGCGCCATGGAGTTTGTCACGCCGCTGACGTTTCAAACGCTATCCGGTCATCCGGTGGCCACGGAGACTTTCAGCCTGACGCAAGAGTCGGAGATCGGCCATATCAACTTGGCTGATTCGGCGGATTTGTTTGTGATCGCGCCGGCGACGGCCAACATCATCGGCAAAGTCGCCAATGGCATCGCCGACGATTTATTGACTACCGTGCTCATGGCCACCCAAGCGCCGGTGCTGTTCGCGCCGGCGATGAATATTCACATGTATGAAAATCCGATCTTGCAGGAAAATCTCCGTAAACTGCGCCGAGTCGGTTATCACCTGCTGGAGCCGGCGGAGGGTTTTCTCGCTTGCGGCTACGAAGGCAAAGGTCGTTTGCCCGATCCAGAGACGATCGCTGAAGAAATCCATCGATTACTTAAGCCCAAGGATTTGGCTGGCGAACGGTTTTTGATCACGGCCGGGCCTAATCGCGAGCCGCTCGATCCGGTGCGTTATATTTCCAATCGTTCGTCGGGAAAAATGGGCTATGCCTTGACCCGGGCGGCGCTGCGCCGTGGCGCCGAAGTCGCATTGGTTAGCGGCCCGACGGCGCTCGAAACCCCGGCAGGTGCGCGCACGATTCAGGTGACTACCGCGGCAGAAATGCGCGCCGCAGTGTTGAGAGAATTTCCCGCTTCGACGGCGGTCATCATGGCTGCGGCGGTTTCTGACTACCGTCCGGTTTCGAGCGCGAAGAAAAAGATCAAACGCGGCAAAGTTCCCATCGATATCAGGCTCGAACCCAATCCCGATATCCTAAAAGACCTCGGCGCCGCTAAGGACGGCAAGTGGTTAATCGGTTTCGCCGCGGAAACCGAAGAGTTGAGCGCCAACGCGGCCAAAAAACTGAGCGAGAAAAATCTCGATATGATTGTCGCTAACGATATCGCTCAAGAAGGCAGCGGCTTTGACGGCGACACCAACATCGCGACGATTCTCGATCGCACCGGCGCGTCCCGCGCGCTGCCGCTGATGAGTAAAGACGAGCTCGCCGATCGCATTTTCGATCACTTCCTCGAATTGAAAAAACCGCGCTGACATGGGCACGCCTCAGGAGCCCAAGCCGGCGAAATATTTCGTCGCGCTGCTTTTGTCGGATGCCGAGCTTCTCACTGCCGTTGAAAACGATTTGACCGAACTCTTGGGCGCCGTCGATGACCGCGGTGAATTGCTCCCTTGGACGGCTTCGAAGTTTTATGAGCAGGAAATGGGACCGAGTTTGTGGCGCGGATTCCTGTCTTTCGCAAGTTTACGCGCGCCGGCTGAGCTTGCCGCAATAAAACTGCGAACCCAACAAATTGAACAGCGCTACCGCGCTGTGACTTTCAAGGGGCGGCGGGTGAATCTTGACCCGGGGTATGTAGACGCCTTCAAAGTCGTGCTCGCTTCGACGAAAAATGCCAGTCAACGGATCTATCTCAACGGCGGCATCTACGGCGAAGCGACACTGATGTATCACGACGGCGGCTTTCATGGCTTGCCCTACACTTATGCCGATTATCTCTGGCCTGAGACGTTGGAGTTTTTGCAGCGTTTGCGCGCCGCCTATATCGAAGCACTGCGCAAAATCGGCTGACCGCATATCAACCTGAAGACAATGGGCCTGTGCCTTTGAGCAGGCAACCGACATCGTTCCCGAGCGAGCAATCCCCGGTAGCCATTGGAACGGCTTGCCAACAGGCAAAATGACTTTGCAACTGCAGCATCGGGTGTCTTCACTACTCCAGGCTCGCGCGTCGCTCTGCGCAGGCAATTACTTCAACTGCCGAATCCGGGATCAAGGGTCACTTTTCTTGGCAGAACGTTATTGCTTCCTCTCGCGGTCGGGTGGTACGATCCGCCCATGAAAGGTTGGGCTAATGTCGGAAGTCAGTGATGCGGACGAGTTGGCGGCGCTCGCGACAACGCTCAAGCGCCATCTCGAACGGCGCCGGCGCGCCGGCATTCGTTTTTCGCCTAAAGCTGATCCGCCACAAGCGAAAGCCGTGAACATCAAAAATGACAGCTTGTTCGCTAGCGCGGCGGCCGATTTGTTTGCCGGCACTCCAGCGGGCACGCAAACCAATTCTCTCGAAGAACTACGCGCCGCCATCGGCGACTGCCAGCGCTGTAAACTTTGTTCGGCAAGAACCCATATCGTATTCGGTGTTGGTAATCCGCGCGCCAAGCTAATGTTTGTCGGTGAAGGGCCGGGACGCGACGAAGATCTGCAAGGCGAGCCGTTTGTCGGCCGGGCCGGGCAGCTCTTGACCGATATTATTACCAAGGGAATCGGCATCAAACGGGAAGACGTTTATATTTGCAACGTGGTGAAATGCCGGCCGCCGGAAAATCGCAATCCGGAGCCGGACGAAGTTGCAGCCTGCGAGCCATTCCTCAAGAAACAGATCGAGTTAGTGCGGCCGGAGATCATCGTTGGCTTGGGCAAATTCGCCGTGCAGACATTGCTTAAGAGCAATGTGCCGATCTCCAAGCTGCGCGGCAACTGGCATAGCTATCACGGCATTAAACTTATGCCGACCTTTCATCCGGCTTATTTGCTGCGTAATCCGGCGGACAAGAAATTGGTTTGGGAAGATATCAAGCAAGTGATCAAAGAGCTCAGCGGTGAAAATACTTAAACTGCTATTGCTGATTTCTCTCTGCGCCGCCGCCTCGGCTGCTTGGGCTCAGGCAAAGGACGCGGCTGCGCCGCATGTCGACATGATCGCCATCGACGGCAGCATCAACCCCGCCGTCGATGACTACATTCGCGAGGGAATCGCCCGCGCCAAGTCGAACGGTGCACGCGCGCTGGTCATTCAGATGGATACGCCGGGCGGATTGCTCAGTTCCACGCGCACCATCGTTAAAGAAATGCTCGGCGCGCAAGTTCCCGTGATGATTTGGGTCGGACCAAGCGGCGCCGGTGCGGGCTCGGCGGGAGTGTTTATCACGATGGCGGCGCACGTGGCGTCGATGGCGCCGGGCACCAACATCGGCGCGGCCCATCCCGTTGCCGGCGGCGGCCAGGAAGTCAAAGGCGTGATGGGCGAGAAGATCGAAAACTTCACCGCGTCGTTTAGCGAAAGCATCGCGCAAAAACGCGGCCGCAACGCCGAGTGGGCGATCGAAGCGGTGCGCAAAAGCGTGGCGATCACCGAGAGCGAAGCGCTCAAGAAAAACGTCATCGATATCGTCGCCAAAGATATTGACGATTTGCTCAGGCAGGCCGACGGCCGCAAGGTCGATCTTGACGGCAAACCGCATGTGCTGGCGCTCAAAGACGTGAAGATCGACCGTCATGAGATGAGTCTAAAACAAAAGATTCTCAACACCCTGGCCGACCCCAACATCGCCTATCTGCTGATGATGGCGGGGCTGCTCGGTCTCTACATGGAGTTCTCTCATCCCGGCGTGGTTTTTCCCGGCGTCGCTGGCGCGATTTGCCTGCTGCTGGCGTTAGCGTCGTTTCAGTTGTTGCCGCTCAACTACGCTGGGTTGGCCCTGATCGCGTTGGGTATCGCGTTGATCGTCGCCGAGGCGTTTCTGCCGAGTTTCGGGGTATTGGGTGTCGGCGGAATTATTTCCTTAGCTTTGGGCTCGCTCTTTCTGTTCGACACGGAAAGCTCCGATCTGGCGGTGGACCGCTCGATTATTTTCACCGCGGTGGCCACGGTGGGAGCGATTATGCTGACGCTCAGCTATCTAGTTTTTAAATCGCAAAAATTGACGCCGACGATGGGCATGGACGGACTGGTCGGAGAGATTGGCGAAGTCCGCGGAAAACTTGAACCGGCGGGCAAGATTTTTGTCCACGGAGAATATTGGAACGCGGAAGCCGATTCTGAGATTGACGTGGGTGAGAACGTCGAGGTCATCGGCTACCAAGGGATGCGGCTTAAAGTGAGACGTTCTTCCAAAAGTTGATCTCTCTCGATCATTAGGAGGCAGCAATGTTTGGACTTGGGGTGCCGTTTACATTTCTGATAATTGCGGTAGCCGCGATCGTCAGCGGCATCAAGATTATCAAAGAGTATGAGCGGGGCGTCGTCTTTCGCCTTGGGCGCATGGTCGGGGCGCGCGGACCGGGCATGGTTTACGTCATTCCGGGCATCGAAAAGATGGTGAAGATGGATTTGCGCACGGTGACGATGGACATCCCGCCGCAGGATGTGATCACCCGTGATAACGTTTCGGTGAAGGTCAACGCCGTGCTCTATTTCAGGGTGCTCGATCCCAATCTGGCGGTCAGGGAAGTGGAGAATTATCTTTTCGCGACTTCCCAACTCGCTCAAGTGACCTTGCGTAGCGTGTGCGGTCAGGGCGAATTAGATGAGCTACTAGCCGAGCGGGAAAAGATCAACACCCGCATTCAGGATATCTTGGATAAGCAGACCGACCCGTGGGGAATCAAGGTTGTGCTGGTAGAGTTAAAGCACATCGATTTGCCCCAGGAGATGCAGCGCGCCATGGCCAAACAGGCTGAGGCGGAGCGCGAAAGGCGCGCCAAAGTCATCCATGCCGAGGGTGAATTCCAAGCTTCGCAGAGGCTCGCGGATGCCGCCGGAGTGATGGCTTCACAACCGATGGCTTTGCAGCTCCGTTACCTTCAGAGTTTGGTCGAAATAGCTTCGGAGAAAAACTCAACGACGATCTTTCCGGTGCCGATCGATTATTTGACGCCGTTCTTAAAAAAGGACACTTAGTCATCGATTAGCCCGCAGCCAAGCCGCAATTCGCATTCGCAAAAAATTGCAACGGGTAGGGGCGCAGCAGGCTGCGCCCCTACTTTTTGTCAGCCATGAACCTCACGGAATTCAATTACGAACTGCCTGACTCTTTGATCGCGGCGTTTCCGAGCCGGGAGCGGGAAGGCTCGCGCTTATTAGTGATCCGGCGCGGCACGGAAGAGATCATTCACAGCGTGTTTTCGGACTTGGGCAACTTTCTCGACGCCGGCGATTTGTTGGTGCTGAACGATACCAAAGTTTTTCCGGCTCGGCTCATCGGCAGCAAAGACAGCGGCGGCAAAGTTGAGGTGCTGTTGCTCGAACGCTTTGCCGATGAAGGCCGAAGCCTCTGGCTGGCGTTAGTCGATGGCGCGAAGAAACCGCGGGTCGGCAGCCTGCTTTATTTTGCCAGCAACATGAGCGCCGAAGTGATCGGCGATATCGGCCACGGCCGCTTTGGTCTTGAGTTTCATCACGACGGCGAGTTCAACGCGCAATTGGACATGCTCGGCCAACCGCCGTTGCCGCCCTACGTGCGGCGCCAGCGGGAAACCGAGGCGCTCGACCGTGAGCGTTATCAGACCGTCTACGCGGCTCATCCAGGCGCCATCGCGGCACCCACCGCGGGTTTTCATTTTACCCCGGAATTGTTCGCAAAATTATCCGCCAAGGGAATCGAGCGCGCAATGTTGACGCTGCACGTCGGCGCGGGTACTTTCCAGCCTGTGCGTCACAATGAAATTGAAAATCATCGCATGGAAGGCGAACGATATAGCCTTAACGCGGCGACCGCGGCAAAGATCAATGCGACAAAAGCGGCGGGCCGGCGCGTCGTCGCCGTCGGATCGACGAGCACGCGCACGCTGGAATGGATCGCGCGGCAAAAGGGAAAGGTCGTTGCCGACGAGGGCATCGCGCGGCTTTACCTTCGGCCCGGCGATTCATTTCGTGTCCTCGACGCGTTGATTACGAACTTTCATCTACCCGGTTCGACGCCGCTGATTTTGCTCGCCGCGTTCGCCGGACTCGATCTTGTCCGGCGGGCATACCAAGAAGCGATCGAGCGGCGCTATCGGTTTTACAGTTACGGCGATGCGATGCTAATTCTATGAAATTTTGGATTCGCGTCTGCGGGGCCGCTTTTGGATTTTGGATTGTCGGATTCGGAGTCGATGCCGCAGGTTATAGTACGTTCGCGAATCGGTTGTTCCCTAATCCAAAATCTTTAATCCAAAATCCAAAATTGGTCCATGGTTAAACATTTCTCTGTTATCAAGCGCGATTCATCAACGAAAGGGCGCCTCGGCCGCCTGGTCACGTCGCATGGGGTAGTGGAAACGCCGTGCTTCATGCCGGTGGGGACGCAAGGGACGGTGAAGGCGATGTTGCCGCGCGATTTGCGCGAGCTCGGCTGTCAGATTCTCCTCGGCAACACCTATCATCTCTATCTTCGCCCGGGACATGAACTGATTCGCCAGTTGGGCGGACTGCATCGCTTCATGTCGTGGGACGGGCCGATCCTGACCGATAGCGGTGGCTATCAGGTGTTTAGCCTGGGTGCGATGCGCAAAATTACCGAAGACGGCGCGCGCTTCCAATCCCATCTCGATGGTTCGGCGCATTTGCTGACGCCGGAAAAGGCGGTGGAGATTCAAGAAGCTCTCGGCAGTGACATCGCGATGATCTTGGACGAGTGCATTGCGCACGACGCGGCACGCGATTATGTTCAAAGTTCCACAGCACGAACGATTCGCTGGGCCAAGCGCTGCCTCGATGCGCGCAGCCAAGCCGATCAGCTGATGTTCGGCATTATTCAAGGCGGTTTGTTCGACGATTTGCGCCGCTGGTGCGTTGACGAGATGGCGCCGATGGCTTTCGACGGCTTCGCCGTCGGCGGTTTAGGTGTGGGTGAGGGCGAGGAGCAACTCAATGCGGTCGGCAGCTTCACGGCGCAATTGCTACCCGAAGATAAGCCGCGCTATCTGATGGGTGTCGGGCGGCCGCAGGACATTGTCAATGCCGTGGGCGCCGGTTTCGACATGTTTGACTGCGTGATTCCGACGCGCAACGCGCGCAACGGCACCTTGTTCACCTGGCAGGGCAAGATCAATATCAAACGCGCCGAGTTCGCTAACGACGCGCGCCCGTTGGACCCATCCTGCGGCTGTTACTGCTGTCAGAATTTTTCCCGCGCCTATCTGCGCCACCTGTACCTGGCCGGCGAAATTCTTTCTTCGCAACTAAATAGCCTGCACAATCTTTACTTTTATCATCGGCTCATGGATAAGTGTCGGGAAGCGATTCGCGCCGGGCGCTCCGAGCTTTGGCCTCAGTGGCTCGAAGCCGACGCGAATCCTTAAGCCAAAAACTCTCAGGAGGTTTCATGTTCGACATAGCCTACGCCCAAAGCGCGCCGGGAGTCGGCGGACCGGGCCCGATGTTGACGATATTCCCGTTCATTCTAATTTTCGCGATCATGTATTTCATGGTGATCCGGCCGCAGCAGAAAAAGGCCAAGGATCACCAAGCACTGCTCAACAAGCTCAAAAAGAACGACGAAGTGATGACCTCCGGCGGAATTTACGGTAAGGTGGTCGACTTAAAGGAAACCGTGGTGACTTTAGAAGTGGCGCCGAACGTGCGCATCCGCGTACACCGGCCGCAGATCGCGATTGTATTGAACGCCGAGAAAACGCCGGCGAAGGAAGGGAAGGAATAGGGCATGCGACGAGGGGTTTCGGTAAGGGCGGCGATGTTTTTGATTGCGATCCTGTTTTCGCTTTTATATTTGACCCCGACGTTTCTCACTGCGAAAGGCCCTGACGCAAAGGACGCGATGCCGGATTGGTGGCCCAGTTGGCTGCCGGGGGAAAAGATCCACCTGGGACTCGATCTCCAAGGCGGCAGCCACCTTGTGCTCGAAGTAAAAGTCGACAAAGCGGTGGAGAATCACGTTGAGCGGGAACGGGCTAACCTGGCTAACGCCCTCAAGGAAAAGGGTGTCCCCGATGTGTCAGTGGAACGCGTCGAGGGTACCCTGATTCGAGTCAAAGCGACCAGCGCCAACGCCGAGCGCGTACGCGGCATTCTCAAAGGCGACTTCGGTAACTTGGTGGAAGCGAAGACGCCGCAAACTTCCGCGGCCGGCACCGACTTCTTTCTGACTTTGAGCAAAGAAGAGCTCCGTTCGGTGCGTGACTATGCCATCGACCAGTCGCTGGAAACGATCCGCAATCGCATCGACCAGTTCGGCGTCAGCGAGCCCATCATTCAGCGTCAGGGACTGACAAACATCTTGATCCAACTTCCCGGTATCCAAGATCCCGCGCGGGCCAAAGATATTATCGGCAAGACGGCGCTGCTCGAATTCAAACTCGTCGACGACACGGGGAATGCGGAAGAGGCGGCCAAGACCGGTCCGCCACCGGGACGCGAGGTGCTCTACGGCCACGCCGGCAGGGGCGAGGGCGCGGGCACGGAGAAGCAGCCCTATGTCCTGGAAGCGCGCGCGTTGATGACGGGCGAATATATTCAAGACGCGCGGGTGCGACCGGCGGAGCAATTGTCAGGGGCGTCGGTTGAGTTGATTCTGAACAACGCCGGCGGCCGGCTCTTCGAACAGATCACCGCCGCCAACGTGAAACGCCGCCTCGCCATCGTGCTCGATAACCGGGTTTATTCCGCCCCGGTGATTCAAGAACGGATCGGCGGCGGCAGGGCATCGATCACCGGCAACTTCGATATCAAAGAAGCGCGCGATCTCTCGATCGTCCTGCGCGCTGGCGCGCTGCCGGCGCCGGTGGAGATCGCCGAAGAGCGCACCGTCGGTCCGTCCCTCGGCCAAGACTCGATCAATCAAGGCATCACTTCGTTTATCGTCGGCGCCGCCTTCGTCGTGCTGTTCATGATCTCTTATTATAAAGGCGCGGGTTTAGTCGCCGTGGTCGCGCTCGTGTTCAATGTTTTTTTCATGATCGCCTTGCTGGCCGGTTTTCAGGCTGTTCTCACGTTGCCGGGTATCGCCGGCATCGTGCTCACCGTCGGTATGGCGGTTGACGCCAACGTTTTGATCAACGAACGCATTCGGGAAGAGCTTAGAGCGGGCCGAGCGGTGCGTTCGGCCATCGAGGCGGGCTATCAGAATGCGCTGCCGGCGATCTTGGATTCCAATGTCACGACCTTCCTTTCCGGCGTCATCCTGTTTCAGTTCGGCACCGGGCCGATCAAAGGTTTCGCCGTGACGCTGTGCATCGGTATCATCACCACCGTGGTCACGGCGGTTTATCTCACCAGAATCTATTATGACTATCGTATCAGTGCGCGTAAGCTCGAGCGCATCAGCATCTAGGAAAATCCAATGGAACTGATCAAGCCCGGAACCAAGATACCGTTTACAAAATATCGCAAGCTGGCGGTAATCCTATCCACCGTGGTCAATGTCATCGTTCTCGCGTTTCTGTTTTTTAAGGGCCCGAGTCTGGGCGTGGATTTTGCCGGCGGCACCATGGTGCAGTTGAAATTTAACCAGAAGATGACGATTGCAGATATTCGCCAGGCCCTCGAGAGCGTCCAACTCGGCGGCAGCGTGATTCAGGACTTCGGCCAAGAGGACTTGAACGAATACCTGATACGCGTGGAAAAAGTAGGCTTGGAAGTCGGCGCCATTGGGGAACAAATCAAGCAGGCACTCACGCAAAAGTTTGGCGCCGATAAATTCGAGATTCGCCGGATCGAGTTCGTCGGTCCGAAGATCGGTGAGGAATTGCGCTGGCGCGCGACGATTTCGGTCATCGCCTCGACGATCATGATGGGCGTGTATATCTGGATTCGTTTCGCCTCGGCGTTCGGCGCTCGGTTTGGTTTGAACTTTGGACTCGGCGCCGTGATCGCCCTCGTGCACGATGTTTTAATTACCGTCGGCGCATTGATGCTGGCCAACTACGAATTCGATCTCACGGTCGTCGCCGCGCTGCTGACGATCGTCGGCTTTTCGGTCAACGACACGGTGGTGATTTGCGACCGTATTCGCGAGAACCTGCGCAAGATCAAACGTGAGACCCTAGAAAATATTATCAACACCAGCATTAACGAGACGTTGAGCCGGACGATTCTTACCACGGGCACGGCTTTGTTGGTGCTGACGGCGCTTTATGTTCTCGGCGGCGCGGTGATCCGGCCGTTCGCCTTTGCCTTGCTGGTGGGGTTTATTTCCGGCGTCTACTCGACGATCTTTATCGCCAGTCCGGTGATCCTGATGTGGGGCGACAGATTGCGGCGTTAGCTTTTCCCCAAGTCAATGTTGTAATTACCGCGCGCTAGCACATTCAGCGACAGGTGTGCTGGGCGACCCCACGACTCAGACATGACCCGTGGGATGCAGGTTAGCATCGTAGCGCGCGTGAGCGCACCAGCGAAAACTTGGAAATGCCAAATGATCTTGCCAAACGTTGGGTGCTTAAGGACGTCGATCCACAGCTTGTCGCCAATTATTGCCAGCAGTTAAGTGTTTCGCCACTGCTCGGCCACATGCTCGCGCTGCGCGGTTTTGCCGATTGTGCTGCGGCCAAAACTTATCTTTCGTCCAGCCTGCGCGCAGACCTGCCTTCGCCATTCATCATGGCTGACATGGAGCCGGCGGTTCGGCGCATTGTCGGCGCGATCACAAACAGCGAACAGATCGGCATCTGGGGCGACTACGACGTCGATGGCACCACCGGCGCTTCGGTGCTCGTCTCATTCTTGCGTGAGATCGGCGCGGCACCGATTTACCACGTGCCGCATCGCATCGAAGAAGGCTACGGCCTCAATACTGAAGGATTAAGGCGGCTCAAAGAGCGCGGCGTCGATCTGGTCGTCACCGTGGACTGCGGTATTTCTAATGCCAAAGAGGTAGCGGCGGCGCGCACCTTCGGTCTCGACATCGTCGTTGTCGATCATCATCAGCCGCCGGACGAGTTTCCGCTGGCGGTGGCGGTGATCAATCCGCACCGCAAAGACTGCACGTTTCCTGACAAAGGGATGTGCGCCGCTGGGTTGGCATTTTATTTAGTCATCGGCCTGCGCGCCAAGTTGCGCGATGTCGGTTGGTTCAAGAATGGCGCCGACCCGGATATTCGCCACTATCTCGATATCGTCACGCTCGGCACCATCGCCGACATGGTGCCGCTCAAAGGCGTCAATCGTACTTTGATCAAGCGCGGTCTTGAGGAATTGGCTACCTCAACGCGCCCCGGCGTAGTCGCGCTCAAGCAAGTTTCAGGCATCACGGCGGGCGCAGTCAGCGCCGGCCAAGTGGGGTTTCGTTTGGGGCCGCGCATCAACGCGGCGGGACGAGTGGATTACGGCATCAAAGTCGTCGAGTTGTTGACCACCGAGTCGAGGGAGATAGCCGAGCGCATCGCGCAGGAGTTGGAAGAGCATAATTTAGAGCGGCGCGCCATCGAAGCCCGGGTATTAGAGCAAGCGCTGGCGCAGGCGAGCGTGGCGATGACTGGCGGCCAGCGCCATTCGCTGGTGTTGGCCGGAGAAGGCTGGCATCCCGGTGTGCTCGGCATCGTCGCGTCACGCATCGTCGAAAAGTTTTACCGGCCCACCGTCGTCATCGGTTTCAATGACGGCGCCGGCAAGGGTTCAGCGCGCAGCATCCGCGGCTTTCATATGGTCGACGGGCTGCGCCGCTGCGCCGTTAGTTTGGAAAAATTCGGCGGCCATGAATACGCCGGTGGATTATCGATGAAGCCGGAGCAGTTGGATGGATTTACTGAAGCTTTTGAAGATGCCGCGCGGCAAACGCTTTCGCCCGAGCAGTTGTCGCCGCGGCTTGAGATCGATGCCGAGTTGGATTTTTCCGCCATCGGCATGCCGCTCATGCGCGAGCTGGATATCTTGCAACCGTTCGGCGTCGGCAATCCGGAACCGGTGTTTACCACTAGCGGCGCAGAGATTTGCGAACGCAAGGTCTTCTCCGCCGGCGTGCGCTACCGTTTGCGCCAAGCCGGCCGGGTGATCAGCGGCGTTATCTTCGGCGTCGGCGATGATTATCCTGGCATGCCGGGAGAGCAGATGGACGTTGTCTATCGCTTGACCGAGAACGAGTGGAACGGCGCAACCAGCGTCGAATTGAAGATCGCCGATGTGCGGCGGTCATCGATGGTTTCGATTTAACTTTGTCTCCGAGAAAAGTTTGTAAGAGGTGAGTTCGATGCAGCATGGTAAATCAAATTGGCTTGTAGCGGCTCTTGCGCTGCTGCTGATCTCGGTTGTGTGTGCTGATTCACTCTTCTTTTGCGGCGGACGCTGGCGGCAAGCCCGAAAAATCCGACGTGGTCGTGACCTATGCGCAACCGAGCGGCGCGTTTACGCCGATCTGGCTGGCGCATGAAGCGGGGTTGTTCAAAAAATACGGATTGAATGCGACTTTGCAGCTTCTCACGCCGCAGGTTTCGGCCCAGGCGGTGATCTCAGAAGAGGCGGACTTCTACACCGATGGACCCGATTTGATCAATGCGCGCTTGCACGGCGGGCAGGTGAAATATTTTGGCGGCACGATCCAGCAGCTGGTGTTTCAGATTTGGGCGGCCAAGGAGATCAAAACGATTCGGGACTTGAAAGGCAAGGCGGTTGCTGCCAGCACGCCGCGCGCGGCGCTGGACACCGCGACCCGCGAGGCGCTCAAGAAAAACGGCCTGATGCCGGATAAAGATGTGCAAATTCTTTACGTGCAATCGGTGCCGGCGATTCTAAGCTCGATACTCGGCGGCAAAACCGCGGCCGGGACGCTGTCGGCACCGAATACGATCAAGGCCAAAGATGCTGGATTAAATTTGTTGGTGGATGTCGGCAAGCTTAACATCCCGGCCCTCCAAGTCGCCTACGGCGCGACGGAAAAGTATCTCAAAAATAATCCCAATACCGTTTACGCGTTCCTAAAAGCGATCGCTGAAGGCGTCGCGCTGGCGAAACAAGATCCCGCCGCGGCGAAAAAAGCGATCGCCAAGTACGCGAAGCTCGATGACGGGCCGACGATCGACGGCACTTACGAAGCTTTCGCGCCCTATTGGGCGATGAGTCTAGCCGTGCGTCCCGAGGCGATCAGAGGGCAATTCGAATACATCGACGAAAAAGAATTCCCCAAGGTCAAAAACGCCGACCCAAAAGATTTCTACGACAATAGTTTCGTCGATGCCCTGACCAAGTCTGGGTTTCTTAAGAATCTCGGCATGAAGTGAGCGGTTGGCGCCTAACGTTTCATTGCGCGCGGATTGAGGCATCTATGATTGGACTACAAAGCCGCAGGGATATCGTCTACATGGCGTTGGCCGGTTTCTTCGTGACCAACGCGATTTTGGGCGAGCTCACCGGCGGCAAATTATTTACCTTCGGGCCATTCACCTTGAGCATCGGCGTGATTCCCTGGCCGGTGGTTTTTATCGCCACCGATTTGATCAACGAGTATTTCGGCCGAGAAGGAGTGCGCCGGCTGACGTTCATGACCATCGGTCTGATCGTCTATGCGTTCATCGTGCTCTTCCTGGCGATGCAGGTTCCCGCGGTGTCGTTTTCGCCGGTGAGCGACGTCAATTCCAAGCCGTGTTCGGCCAGTCAATGTGGATTATCGTCGGCAGCGTCATCGCCTTTGCTTTAAGTCAGATGATCGATGTTTTTATCTTTTGGTTAGTGCGCCACAAGACTGGCGGGCGATATCTCTGGATGCGCGCCACCGGTTCCACCGTGGTCTCGCAACTGATCGACAGCATCGTCATCATCGGGATTGCTTTCTGGCTGCCGGGCAAGGTGAAGACTGCCGAGTTTTTGGCCGTGGCGGCGTCCAACTATTCATTCAAACTCATTGTCGCCGTCGGTATCACACCGCTGCTCTACGCCGGCCACGCGGCGATCGACCGATTCCTCGGCACGGAAGAGGCGCATCAGCTAATCGAGCAATCGGCCAAGGCGAGCGAGGAGGCGGTGGTATGATTTTCAATTGTAATAAAATTGTTGAGAACGCCGCTAGCGGGAAACTGTTAGCGGCGTTGTTTGTTTTTGGAAGTGGCTGAACGTTTGGAACGATGGAATATTGAACTGTTGAACACTTGGCATGCGCGCACGGTTTCGCGTAGAATCTGCAACAATTTACTATTAGAAATTCGATTCGGTTTTCTTGATGGCTAAACTCACTCTCACCCAGCTTTCCAGTCTCTTGTTCCGCGCATGCGATGACCTGCGCGGGAACATGGATGCGTCGGAGTACAAGGAATACATCTTCGGCATGCTCTTCCTGAAACGGTTGAGCGATCTCTTCGATCAAGAACGCGAGCAGCTCGGTAAGGATCTGAAGGCTAAGGGCATGGCGGATGATGTCATCGCCACTCAGCTGACAAATCCGGACCAGTATACTTTCTTCGTGCCGGAGGAAGCCCATTGGTCGAAGATCCGCCATCTCAAGACAAATGTCGGCACGACGCTCAACAAAGCACTCGAAGCGCTCGAGGACCATCCGGCCAATGTCGATGCGCTTCAGGATGTGCTCAAGCATATCAACTTCAACCGCAAGATCGGCCAGCGCACGCTCGACGACGATACGCTGTCGAACTTCATTCAGAACTTCGAGAAGATCCCGCTCCGCGACGAGAACTTCGAGTTCCCCGACCTGCTCGGCGCGGCCTACGAATACCTGATCAAGTTCTTCGCCGATTCCGCGGGCAAGAAGGCGGGCGAGTTCTACACGCCCGCCGAGGTCGTCCGCACGCTGGTCGAAGTCGTCGACCCGCAGCCAGGGATGAGCGTCTACGACCCGACCTGCGGCTCGGGCGGCATGCTGATCCAGACGCGCGATTACATTCGCGAGTGCGGCGGCGATCCGCAAAGATATCTCCTTCTTCGGGCAGGAAAGCATCGGGCACGACCTGGTCCATCTGCAAGATGAACATGCTGCTGCACGGCATTCCGGACGCGGACATCCGCCAGGAAGACACCATTCGCCGTCCACAGCACAAGGACGACAACAACGAGCTGAAGCGCTACGACCGCGTGCTCGCCAATCCGCCGTTCAGCCAGAACTACATCAAGAAGGACATCGAGTATCCGGGCCGCTTCGCCGTCTGGATGCCGGAGAAAGGCAAGAAGGCCGACCTGATGTTCGTGCAGCACATGCTCGCCGTGCTCAAGGCGGACGGCAAGATGGCGACGGTCATGCCGCACGGCGTGCTGTTCCGCGGCGGCGAGGAGAAAGAAGCGCGCAAGCATTTCATCGAGCACGGCTGGCTGGAAGCGGTCATCGGCCTGCCCGCCGGGCTGTTCTACGGCACCGGCATTCCTGCCTGCGTGCTGGTGATGAACAAGAAGGACGCGGCCAATCGCGAAGCACGTGTTTTTCATCAACGCCGACCGCGAATACCGCGAAGGCAAGGCGCAGAACTTCCTCCGCCCCGAAGACATCGCCAAGATCGTCCACGTCTTTCGCACCGATGCAGGACGTGCCGGGCTACGCCCGCCGCGTGCCGGTGAGCGAGATCGCCGCCGAAGACTACAACTGCAACATCCGCCGCTACGTCGACAACGCCCCGCCGCCCGAGCCGCACGACGTGCGCGCCCACCTGCACGGCGGCGTGCCGATGGCGGAGATCGAGTCGCTCGGCCATTTCTGGAAAAACTATTGCGGCCTGCGCGAGCGCGTGTTCGTCCTTCGGCCCAATGGTTCAGCGTACGCGGACTTCGCGCCTGAAGTCACCGACCGTCGCGCTCTAGCCGAACTGGTCGAAGACTGATCCCGGCGTCGCCAAGGCGCACGCACGCTTTCTCGATATGCTGGAAACTTGGTGGCAAGAGAATCTCTCACTCATCGAAGCCCTCGCGCCCAACAATGGGGCAAAAGGCAACGTCTACGAGCTCCGCCGCCAACTTCTCGCGAGCATCGCCGAAACTTTCGCCGGTCAGAAGCTGCTCACCGATCACCAAATACGCGGCGCGTTCGCGCGCTACATGGACGATCTCAAAGCCGACCTCAAATCCATCGCCGCCAGCGGCTGGGGACCGGAGCTGATTCCCGACGACGACATTCTCCAGAGCCAGTTTCCCGAACTGCTCGCCGAGATGGAGCAGAAGCGTCTGCGCCTCGCTGAGCTGACCGCGCTCTTTGCCGCCGCCGATGAAGAAGACTACGAAGACAGCGACGACACCGGCGTTTTGCCGAGCGACGAAGTCAAAGCACTCAAGGCCGAACTGAAGGAAGCCAACGCCCAGGCCAAGCTCGCAAAGAAAGAGAAACGCGACCTGTCGGAATTTATCGCCCGCGCTCAAGCACGCCGAAGAGCGGCTAGCCAAGCACAAAGCGCTGGAAGACGAAGCGAGACAATTGAAAAACGAACTCCGCGCCACGGAAAAGAAGGAAGAAGAACTCGTCGCCGCCGCCCGCGAAAAGATCGACCGCGACGAAGCCCGCCGCGTGATTCTCGACCGCCTGCATCGCTTGCTCGTGCAAACCTACGAAGGCTATCTCCGCGCCGACCAACGCGCTTGCCTCGCCGCACTAGAAAACCTGCACGCGAAATACGCTGTCACCGCCAAAGACTATCGAGGCCAAACGCGACGCGGAGGCGGCGAAGCTGAAAGTCTTCCTAGCGGAGTTGGGGTATGAGTGAGTTTGTGTCAAGTCACCAAGAGTAATGGCCTCAGACGCCCATCAAAGTTCGTCAGTGGCGGTTAATTGCAGAACTGGCCTTGGCACAGTTGCACGCCGACGATTTCTCGATCGACGGTCCCCATCTTATCACTGGCAAGACTTTCGGAATGGAAGCATTGACTGGGATTCCTTTACCACGTCACCGAAGCAAGATTTCAAGACAGGCGCATACATTCATGTCCGCAACGGCGATCTCTGTTCACTCCGTGGACGGAACTAATCGGCAAAGTGCCTTTGTGTACAGATTGCCCTGAGAACGCTGGTTCTTATTAGTGGCGTGTTCTTACTTCGCTGCGCGGACGGAAGGTGTAACTCACCGGTTTCTGTATCTTCTTACTTCGGTCGAGTGTGTTCGATGAATTTCTGAATCTGAATTTGGCGGGCTCAACAATGGATGCATCTTTATCAGAACGTTTTCGAGCGTTCTCAGGTTTCCACTCCAAACTCGAAGTTCAACAAGGTATCGCCGATATCCTTGATACTAGACGCTCGATTGAGCAGACGGAGGCGCTGATTGCGAAGTATCAGCAGATCAAGGCGGGGCTGATGCACGACCTGTTTACCCGCGGCGTCACGCCTGACGGCAAACTCCGCCCCACCCGCGCCGAAGCGCCGCAACTCTACAAAGAATCCCCCCTCGGCTGGATTCCGAAGGAGTGGCAGATACAGCAGTTGGGTACACTCGCGGAGATTGTTTCTGGGGTAACCCTCGGTTCAGAAGCCGAGATAAAATTCGGCATAGAAATTCCATATCTTCGAGTCGCTAACGTGCAAGATGGTTATCTTGACCTGCATGAGATCAAGACAATTCGAGTGTCTTTTGACCAACTCGAAAAACTGTGTCTGAAACGTGGAGATGTTCTAATGAACGAAGGGGGCGATTACGACAAACTTGGACGTGGAACGGTTTGGAACGAAGAGATATACTCCATGCATCCATCAAAACCACGTCTTCCGAGTTCGTTCTCACTCAAGTCGGCTCCAATCGAACTACTTGGCGTATTGGTCTCAGTCGGAATTCGGAAAAAAATACTTTGTGATGAGTTCGAAGCAGTCCACCAACCTCGCCTCAATTAACTCCACTCAGCTAAAAGGGTTTCCATTAGCGCTGCCCAACCACGAGGAGCAGCAAGAAATTGAGGCTCGAATCGGTGTGCTCAACAAATATTCTGATTCACTGAACCGTCAAGTCGCTAAACTCCGCCAACAAAAACACGGCCTCATGCACGACCTCCTGACCGGGCGAGTGAAGGTGGACGGGTGATGAGCGGCGACAACGCCACGTCGCGGCTGCACGGCGGTTATCGGCTGCAGTCGTATCAGGTGACGGAGATAATCTACGACGGCACTGACGTATTCTGCGATCGGTTCCTGGACAAGCGGTAGCGGACGCATGACCAGATGGTGCAGGCGGCGCGCAGCGGAAGTCTATAAACAAACACCCATTAACAAAAGGAGCTTTATGGCTACAGTCGCATACAAGGTAAAGTCCGAGAAAAAGGAACACTTCATTCTAGTCGAGTCTTCTGACGATCAAGGTATACCGCGCAACGCGTCGAGGGACATTGTTCGCAAGGTTGCTAAAGAACTCGGAGAACAGCTCGAGCCGCTGTCCGCCGTGGCCGACACGATTCGCAACGCCTTGATTGCTGCCAACAATCCTTCAGAAATAGAAGTGGAATTCGGGCTCGAGTTGGGTGGTGAGGGAGGTATCCCCATGATCATGGAAGGCTCGGCAAAGGCCAACTTCAAGATCACTCTCAAATGGGCTAACGACAAAAAGACGAAGTAATGAAAGAACCGACTCATACTAAGAAGCCAAAGCCGGCACTGGAGCCGGAGAACCGTCCTGACCCGACTAAAATGCTTGAGGCGGCTGACACCTCTTCAACTTCGCGCGTTGTCTACCCTGAAACAGTCTATGTGCCGGGATCGTTCAAATACGATCCCACAAAATCATTCGAAGCAAACCAAGTACCGCCGCTAAGCCTGCGCGTAACGGATCAGAGACGGCTCGCGTTGTGGCCGTGCATCGGTTCGACGGCCAAATTCTTGGAGCAGCCTGTTTGCTCAATCACCGACACATCCTGACTTGTCGTCACGTCGTTGCCAATGCGTTGGAAAAGGAAAATCCCGACGAGGAAGTAACGCCTCTTGGCAAAGAGCTGGACGTAACACTTATTGGTGTCGTTGGCCAGCCAAAGATAAGAACCAAGGTGATGAAAGTCGAAGATCGTGATGGCTCGGAAAATGATTTGGCGTTGCTGGAGATTCTAAACCCTTTGTCTTTCGTTAGCATTCAACCGGTGTCGTTCGCCAGTCCTTTGAGGCATGGCGGCAAGGCTTATTCCGTAATGGGCTTTCCGGGAAGCGATCAGCAAGGACGCAATGCTGCTGGACTTCTCCACGCCGCAAATGCCAAGGGCTTAGTGCAGATGGATCGCGGCGGCGCGCTGTCCGTGATGGGAGGGTTTAGTGGAGCGCCGGTGTGGTCATCGGACTTGAATGCGTTTATCGGGTTGGTGGTTCTAGAATTGTCGAAAGATCATATTTCGTGGTGCATTCCGAGCCGACGACTCTGCGAATTTTATCCCGAGTTTCCCGTGCGGTTTCGAATTCCGCCGGGCGATCGCCCGGTGATTCACGACTACGAGCTTGACGATCCGAACAAGGAACTTTTTGGCATATTAGATGATAACGGTCATCGACGCCTTACGGCGACGGTCAGGGAGCACGAGGATTACTATACCGTCAACGTGTTTTATGAGTGCACCCAAGGGAGCCCGCCGCCGCGTGGCCGATTTGTTACCTTCATAACTTACCCCGACTTTGAAAATGAAGGGGAAGACGCGTATGAACTTTTCGCGGAAGTTAAGAAGCGCAAAAGTGGGCTAAGTTGGTACGCAGAGCAAGAGTTTTACCCTGACGAACTCTTCACCGTGGCCGCCATCGGCGATGGAGGTGATACTGCTCTGACTTTGGATTTGGATGAGGTGACGAAGACACCCTGGAAGCAGAGTTCCAAGAAACCAAAAGGCAAAACAGGAAAACGAAAATAATCCGAATCTTGCACTGCCAGACCCATGTCCGAGTACTTCCACGTCGAAAAACCTTTCCTCGACCAGCTCGCCGCGCTGGGCTGGACGGTCATCGACCAGGGGCATGGGTTTATTCCCTCCGATCCGGCTGATCAGCCTGCGCGGAAGCTTCCGGGAATGGATGCTGCCGGATGTTTTCCGCGGCGCTGTTCGCACGCTCAACCGCACCGCCGACGGTAAAGCATGGCTGACGGAGCGGCAGCTCGATGATCTGCGCGATCAGATTGTTCGGCAACCCAATCGGACGCTGCTGGAAGCCAACGAAGCGGTGCAAGCGCTTTTTCTCAAGGCGCAGGTGGACGTGAACGAACTGACCGGCGAGTCCGATCCAGTGGTGCAGTTGATCGACTTCGCCCACCCGGAGCGAAACGTCTTCCACGCCATCAACCAGTTCCGCATCGACACGCCGGGCTGCGTGAAGAGCTGCATCATCCCGGACATCGTGCTGTTCGTGAACGGCATTCCGCTGGTAGTCGTGGAGGCGAAGATCGGCGACGCCAACACGGCCAACCCGATGCACGAGGCGTTCGTGCAGCTCCTGCGCTACCGCAACGGCCGGCCTGAGACCGACCGCGGCCGGACTGCGCGAGGGCGAGCCGCGCCTGTTCTATTCGAACCTGCTGCTGATTCGCACCTGCGGCGAGAAAGCGGAGTTCGGCACGATCACCTCGGGACACGAACATTTCTATGGCTGGAAAGACATCTGGCCGGAAAGCCGGCGCACGTTACACGCCGCCGCTCGGCATCGAGCGCGAGCAGGAACAGCTCATTCAAGGGCTGCTCGCACCCGATACGCTGCTCGACGTGCTGCGCACCTCTACGGTCTTCATGGACACCGACGACGGCAAGCGGGTGAAGGTTGTTTGCCGCTACCAGCAATACCGCGCCGCCCGGCGCATCGTGCAACGCCTGCGCACCGGCAAGACGGCGGAAGAGCGTTCAGGCGTTGTCTGGCACACGCAGGGCTCGGGCAAGTCGCTGACGATGGTCTTCGTTGCGCGCATGCTGCGCGCGTCGGATGATCTAGCGGACTTCAAGATCATCATGGTCAACGACCGGATCGATCTTGAAGACCAACTCGCGGGAACGGCCAAGCTGATCGGCGGCAAGGTGAACGTCATCGAAAGCACTACCGACCTGCGCGAGCACCTGAGCACGGACGCTTCCGACGTGAACATGGTGATGGTGCACAAGTTCCTGGAGCGTGAAGAAGCGACGCCATTGATGGTAGCGGAAGCACTCGCATCCTACGGCAAGCCGCCTAAGGCCGAGACCTTCGGCATCGTGAACAAGTCCGAGCGCATTCTACTTGATGATCGACGAGGCGCACCGCACGCAAAGCTCCGATCTCGGCGACAATCTGTTCGAGGCATTTCCGAACGCGACGCGCATCGCCTTCACCGGCACGCCGCTGATCACCGAGCAGCACGGCACGAAACGGACGGTGAAGCGCTTCGGCGAATACATCGACACCTATAAGCTGATGGACTCCGTGCACGACGGCGCGACGCTGCAGATCCTTTACGAAGGCCGCACGGCGGACACCGCGCTAAAAGACAAGCACGGTTTCGACACCAAGTTCGAGGACCTCTTCCGCCACCGCACCGAAGAGGAAATCCTCGCCATCAAAAAGAAGTACGGCGCGACCGGCGACATCCTCGAAGCCGAGAAGCGCATCGCAGCCATCGCCCGCGACCTGGTGGATCACTACATCGACAACATCCTCCCCGACGGCTTCAAAGCGCAGGTGGTATGCCACTCCAAGCTCGCCGCCATCCGCTACCAGAAGGCCATCCGCGACGCTCTCGCCGATCGGCTGGACCGCGAGAAGCTCAAAGCAAAGCCGGACATGGAGCTGATCCGGCGCATCGGGTTCCTGAAAGCGGTCGTGGTGATTTCTGCTGATCCGACCAACGAGCTAGCTGCTATCACCGCGGCGCGTAAGGAAGCGAAGAGTTGGAACGCGGTAGAAAATTTCTGCAAGCCATTCGACTTCGACGATCCGGAGAAGACTCTGACCGGCATCGCTTTCCTGATTGTCTGCGACATGCTGCTGACCGGTTTCGACGCGCCGGTCGAGCAAGTCATGTACATCGACAAAAAACTGCAGGAGCACAACCTGCTCCAGGCCATCGCCCGCGTGAACCGTGTGCCGAAAGGCAAGCAGCGCGGCTTCATCGTCGACTATATCGGCCTGGCGAACCACCTGACCCAGGCGCTGTCCATCTATGCGGAGGAAGACGCGCAGGACATCCAGCAGGGATTGAAGAACCTTCTTAAGCGAGCTGCCGATCCTGGAAGAACGCTACCAACGCCTGCTTCAACACTTCCGCTCGGCGGGAGTGGCGGACATCGAGGCTTTCGTGAAGGGCCAACTCACGACGCCGGAGGCCGAGGTCGCGGTGGTGCACGCGGCGGTCGGCGCGATGAAGGACATCAAGCCGCGGGCGGATTTCGAGGTCTATCTGAAGAAGTTTCTCCAGAGTCTGAACCTTATCTTGCCCAATGCAGCAGGTCATCCGTATCGCGGACCCGCGCGCCGCTTTGGCTATCTGCTGCGCATGGTGAAAGAGCGCTACAAGGACGATTCGCTCGACATCACGGATGCCGGTGAGAAGGTAAAGGCGCTTGATCAACGAGCATCTGATCGATTTGGGCATCAACCCGAAGATCCCGCCCATCGAGTTGTTGTCCGACGACTTTCATGGCTCACGTGCGCAAGCACTCGCAGGGCGATCCTGAAGCCAAGGCGAGCGAGATGGAACACGCCATCCGCAAGCACTGCACGGTGCACTTCGACGAAGACCCGGCTTTTTATAAGCGGCTGAGCGATAAACTGGAAAAGCTGATCCTGGAGCACAAAAACAACTGGCAAGCGCTCGGCCGAAGGGTACGACGCGCTTCGTAAGGAGGCACTGGCTGGCCGCACCGAAGTCGTCGAAGGACTGAGCAAGGAAGCGACAACGTTCTACGACTATGTGGTGCAACTAGCCTTCGACGGGACGGGAGATGCCGCAGGCACGCCAGCAACCGCTAAAAAAACTGATGACGCGGATCGTCGAGACTCTGCAGGACACAATCGACATCATCGACTTTTGGAAGAAGCCGATCGAGGTAAAGAAGCTGCGCGGTAACATCGACACGGAGATTCTTCTGGCGAATATCCCCGAGCTTAACCTCAAGCACGAGCGAATCGCGGTGGAAATCGTAAAGCTTGCCGAGAAACGGCATGGGGAACTGACGAAATGAAAGCCTCACGCGATAAAGACATCTCCTACGAAGTCGTGCGCAGCCGCCGCTCCACGGCGGATATCGTCGTCGAGCGGAATGGCAAAATCGTTGTCCGCGCGCCGGCCACATTCCCCGACGAGCGCATCGAAGACATTGTCGAAGCGAAGCGCTATTGGATCTACAAGAATCTGGCTGAGTGGCGCGATCTCAACGCGACTCGCGTTCTACGAGAATACCGGAACGGTGAAGGATTTTTGTACCTTGGTCGCTCCTATCGCCTTCTACTGGTCGCGGACCAAGAAGCGCCGGTGCAGTTGAAAGATGGTCGCTTTTGCTTGCGACGTGATTTCGTTGACCGCGGCGACGTTGCGGCGGCCCAGGCGGCATTTCGCGACTATTACGTTGTACGCGGACAAGATCGGATCACGAGAGCGAGTGAAATATTACGCTCCGAAAGTCGGCGTTAAACTGACGCGGGATGGACGTCCGGGAACTCGGCTATCGATGGGCGTCTTGTTCTCCAAGTGGAAAGTTGGCGTTCCACTGGAAATGCATGATGGCCCCACCGACGATTATCGACTACATCGTTGTCCATGAGCTTTGCCATTTGCATCAGCTCGACCATACCGATGCTTTCTGGAACGAAGTGGACAAAATGATGCCGGATTACGAAGAGCGCAAAGAGTGGCTGAGGAAGCATGGCGCGGGGCTGGATATATGAACTACCGATTGAAATTAGGCGGCAAGTCTTGCAGTGCGATAATGTGGTGGTGGGTTCATTTGCCGTAGAGCGGACTCACGGTGGACTCGGGAATAAAACGACAACGCACCGATGTTTTGCAGATTAGCAGTGAAGTTTTTGGCGGCGAAACTTGCCTGAGAGCAAAAAGATGATCAGCCCGAGTGCCGCTGAACACATGACGATGATTACGAGTGAGTACAGATTTACAGGCGTGGCTGGTTCTTCCCATGTGGGAACATCGGCCAGAGTCGTCCGGAAACTTGCCGTTGCAAAATCGTAGACATAAATATTTTGCCACTCAAAGCAGCTGATGGGTTTTGCAAAATCCAGATTGTCTCGTCGCGTCTTGGCGGGTACGTCGCTCGCCTTATAGATGCAGGTGTTGAATTCCAGAGCGACATTTCTTACTCCGGTTTCGGTAACGAAAGCGCCGGCGGGATAATCGGCCATGTAAACAACCGGCTTTTTCGGTTTTTCGGCGCCGTAGTATTTCTGCGTACGGTTATCGTAGGAGCCGGGTTTATTCCATCTCAGTAAATAAAATCGGCCGTACAAAGGATCGCTGTTGTAGGCGGGATCGCTGTCTTGCGAATCGATCACCCAGCGCGGAAAGCAAAAAGTAATATTTTCCCCGAAGCTCGCGACGGTATCGCTTACGTTCCTTTGGATCTTGCCTTGGCGATTTGTTGAAAATTCAAAAACGCAGCCTTTTTTGAATTGAACGATGGCGTATTTCTCGAGCGCAGCTACTGAATCGGTCTCGTATTCCATGATCACGCCGTTGGCGTGGGTGGGATGATCGGGGTTGTCGCTGAACCAAATTTCGTTGACCAGCTTCGTCAGCGTGAATCTCTTGAGATCGCAGGTATCGGTCGAACGGCAGTCGAGATTCGCAAAGACCTGTGTGGTCCTTGAGAGCGTGTGCACATGTCCTTTGCCGGTAAAGTCGCCATAAGAAATTCGCGCCAGAAAAAAACTCAGCACGATGAATGCAAAGCAGAGATAAATTTTCATTTAGCGGGGAAGTCCAAACTATCGGATTCCAATCCGCGCTGTCAACGGCGATAGCTAAAAAGCGAAATTCCGACTATGTTGCGGCAATGAATCGTCGCCGGTCAAACTTGCCGGCAGGATTAATGGGAGGTGCAACATGACCGAAGTTTTGCCCAACGCTGAAAGCGATAGCGGCACGGCGCCGCGCGCATCGTCGAACATTCGCCATCTCTGCCGGATGGAGCTCGCGGGTGGAGGACAGATCGTCATCGACGGGAATTACGCCTATGTGGGTCATCAGCACCGGCCGCAGGGAACGACGATCCTCGACATTTCCGACCCGCGCAAACCGAAAATTCTTAGCACACTGACGCCGAGCCACCCATGGTCGCACTCGCACAAGGCGCGGGTCATTGGCGATCTGATGATCGTTAATTCCGAGTTCGAGCACGGCCCCGGTGCCCGCCGTGAGGAATACCCTGACGGCGGCTTTCGTATCTATGACGTCAAGGACAGGACCGATCCCAAGCTCGTGACCTTCGTGAAAACCCACGGCAAGGGTGTGCATCGTTTCGCTGTCGACGAGAACTACGCCTATATCTCGACCGAGATGGAGGGCTTCGTCGGTAATATTCTCGTCATCTACGATATCCGCAATCCGTCCAAGCCGGTGGAGGTCTCGCGCTGGTCGATGGAGCGACAGAACGTTGCGGGCGGCGACGAGCCGCACCCGAAGCGGGCCCAGCACCGCCTGCACCATGCGCTGCGCTGCGGCACCGAGATGTATGCCGGTTGCTGGATGTCGGGCATCTCGATCATCGACGTGAGCGACATCAACTCGCCGCGCACGCTTTCCCGTTACGAGTATGACCCGGCCTGCCCCGAACCGACTCATACTTTCCTCAAGGTGCCGCATCCGATCGGCGGCAAGCATATCGCCGTTTCGACGGAGGAAGAACGCTCGCACCGGGGCGCCGATGCCGGCCAGCCGCACGCGCCGCTGCGCACCTGGGATGTGAGCGATCCGACCCAACCGAAGTTGCTCCACTCGTACTATCTGGCGGAGGCCGCGACGCCTTATCCCGCAGGCAAGGTGCGATTCGGCACGCATCAGCTGCGCGAGCACGTGGACGAGGACAATCTGCTTTACGTCACCTGGTTCGCCGGCGGGCTGCGCATCATCGACATCAACGATCCGGCGAACCCCAAGGAGCGTGGCTACTTCATTCCCAAACCCGGGGATGGCGTTGCGGCGCCGCTGACCAACGACGTTTTCAAGGACGACCGCGGACTTTTGTGGGTGACCGACAAGGAGCGCGGCCTCGACGTCATCGAATATAAATCTTGATACGGAAGCGTGACGTATTCGCCTACCAGGATTCGCGTATATACTTGCCCTGCCAAGATCCTTCGCTGGACGCTCAGGATGAATTCACCTCAACTCTTGCAGAGGTGAATTCAATTACAAATCATCAAGTGGCAGTCGCGCGGCAGCTTTTTCATCAGGCCTTTGATCACGTGGCCACGCAGCATGTGATAGAAAGCCGAGCGGCGCGACTGCGCCGATGATCACCGAGTCGACATCTAGCGCTTTTGCGGCGTTGGCGATCGCTTCCGCGGCATTGTGCGATACCGTCCAGATCGGAATAATTTCGAAGCCTTTTTCGCGTACCGCCTGGAGTACCGCCTTGAGAGTTTGACTCCTTGTTCATTGGGCGCGTGCGGTGTTGTCGCCGGCGAACAGCCCCGGCCATTCTTCGACGTAGATACAGTACAGCGCCGTTTCTCCTTTGCCTTTGACACGGGTGACCGCCTTCTTGTATCAGGCGCGGGCTTTCGATCGCGCAAGGCGAGCAGGGTCGACGACGAGTAGAACGGTTTGACTTCCACCGCTTCGGCCAGGGTCATCAACCCTTTCAGCTCGTCTTCGACCAAATCTTCCGAGGCGCGATAGGCGCGCGCTTGGAGCCGCTGGATGTAGGGAATACGCACGAGGATATCGACAAACCATGCGCGGCGCACTCCGACCGCCGTAAGCATGCCAATGAACGTAACGGCGCCACCGAAATAAGTCGCCAGCTGCTTTTCGACGATATTGATCGCCCAAGCGACCATGACCATCAAGTTGTGAACACGCCGATCCAAAAACCGATATCGCGCCGGCCAAGACGCCAGCGGATGGAATCGAGACTCAAGGAAGAAAACACAAATGCGCCGAGGAGGCCGAAGGCGTACATGTCGCCCGAGTATTTTCATTTGTCCGCGGCTGAGCAGGATGACGAACATCGGTACGATCGTTGCCATACGACGGCGATGTGCGGCGTGTTGAACGCGGGGTTGCGCATGGCGATGATCCCGGGGTAAGAATCCGCCGCTTAACTAGAGCGAGAAATACATGGTAGGAGCCGATGATGGCGGTGTTGCTGGCAAACAATAGTAAGCTCGAAGCCGTTAGCACCACGGCGAACTTGACGCCGAGACCGCCGACGATGCGGCCAAGCTCGGAAATAAACGTTCGCTTTCCGCCGCTTTGAAATGCTCAGGTAAGAGTCCGATGGAAAGCGCGGTTAGCACGGGCGATGTAATCACCATGGTGACCATCACGGCGGCCATCGCCCAGCGCGTGGTGCGCCGCAGCGGCAGCTCATCGTCGGACTCAATTGGCTGATGCTTTCCAAGCCGGAAAACGCCAGCCACGCGGAGGAGAATCCAACCAGCAGTTCGTACTTAGAGATGCCTTTGCCGGTGCCGAGACCGCTGATCACGGTGCTCCATTGGCATCCGTCCATTGTGAATCAAGGCGATCACGATGACCAACATATTGACCAGAAACGACGCGCAGGCCATGACTAACGCGACGCGCGGCGCTTTCGCGAATGCCGATGACGTTGAGCGCGGCGAATACCCCGACACCGACACAGGAGAACAAAACAATGTGGGCATCGATGCCGGAAACAACGCTGCCGATGTATTGAAAACCCGCAACCGCCGAGATCGCTGTGGTAAGAAAATAATCGACGGTGATCAGCATGCCGCCAAGACAGCCCCACATGGGGCCGAAAGCCTTGGTCGTAATCGTCACCACGCCGCCGCCTTCAGGATTGCGCCAGGAAATTTCGATGTATTTCAGCGATAGGAGAATAAAACCGCCCGTGGTGAGCAGGACGAAGAACGGCGTGGCGTCTTTAACATGGCCGTAGAGAATACCCGGGACGTAGTAAACCGAAGTGCCGATATCACAAAAAACTACGGCCCACGCCAAAAACCAGTTGAGTTGTCGAGTATCTTTTGTCGGTTGCATGCAGTGGTAATTATGAATAGATGCGCCGCTATGACAATATCAAGCACGGTGGCTTAGAATTCAAACGGCGCGAAAATTCTAGTTGAAAATCATCAAGTGACAATCGCGGGGCAATGTCTTAATCAACCCTTTGATCACGTGGCCGCGAAGCATGTGGTAAAACGCCGAGCGCCGGCTGGCACCGATCATAACGGTATCGACGTCGAGGGCCTTGGCAGCGTTGGCAATCGCCTCGGCGGCGTTGTGCGATACCATCCAGATCGGGATTGCTTCGATATTTTTTCCGCGCACTTCCTGTATTGCGGCGCGCAAGGTTCGCACCCCTTCTTCGTTGGGCCGATGGGGCGTGTGGCCGTGAAATAGTCCGGGCCATTCCTCGACATACACGCAATAAAGCGCGGGTTCGCCAGCGCCTTTGGAGCGGCGAATGCCTTCTTGCAGTAGGCGGGGATTTTCGCCGCGCAGCGCCATCAGCGTGGAGGAAGAGTAGAGAACTTTAATCTCGACCGCATCGGCAAGAGTGACGAGGCCCTTGAGCTCATCATCGACCAAGGCTTCCGAAGCTTCGATAGGCGCGCGCTTGCAGGCGTTCAACCCAAGGAATTTTGTGCAGTAGATCGAGAAACCAGGAGCGGCGCACACCGACGGCGACGATCATGCCGAACACGGTCAGCGCGCCGCCGAACACCGTTGCCAATTCTTTTTCGACTAAATTGATACACCAGGCGACCAAGATCATGACTGTGGTGAGCACGCCGATCCAAAAGGCAAAGTCGCGTCGCCCGAGACGCCAACGAATGACATCCAGGCTTAGCGACGAGAAGACGAAGGCGCCGAGCAGGCCGAAAGCGTACATTTCCCCGAGCAGGGCCAGATGGCCTTGGGTGGCTAAGATAACCGCAATCGGAACCCCGGTGGCGATAGCGATGGCGACATGCGGACTATTGAAGCGAGCGCTGCGCAAAGCGATAACCCGCGGCAGAAATTCCAACTTGGTCAGCGCCAAGAAGATATGATAGCAGCCGATGATTGCGGTATTGGCGGCGAAGAGCAACAACATCGAAGCGCTCATGACCACGGCAAGTTTTAGGCCGAATCCGCCGGAGAGCATGGCAACTTCGGAGATGAATCGCTCGCTCTGGGTTTCCTTGAACTGCGCCGGCAGCAGGTGAATCGAAAACAGAGTTAGTAACGGCGAGGTCAAAAGCGTTGTTACAATCACGCACCACATCGCCTTGCGCGTCGTGCGGCGCAAGGGGAGCCTCATTGCCGGACTCAACTGGCTGATGCTTTCCAGCCCAGAGAACGCCAGCCAAGCGGCGGCGAAACCGACGGCGAGAGCGTGAAACGACATCGAACGATCCGGAGCGAAGGTGCCGAGGACTTGCCACCATTGCGCCGGCGAGAGTTGTCCAAGCGCGATCACGACGACGACGATATCGACTGAAAAGGCCACCAGTGCCATGAGCAGCGCGACCGTAGCGCTCTCGCGAATGCCGATGATGTTTAACGCCGCTAACGCTAATAGGCCCACGCAGGCCAACCCGACGATATGGTCATCGATAAAGTGGAGCAAGCTGGCGATATAATGTAAGCCGGAGACGGCAGAAATCGCAGCGGTCAAAAAGTAGCTGGTGATAATCAGCATGCCGCCAAGGCAACCCCACATGGGACCGAAGGCTTTGGTGGTGATGGTGACGACGCCGCCGCCTTCGGGGTTGCGCCAGCTGATCTCGATGTATTTTAAAGCGAGCGGTATGAAGCCGAGGGTCGTGAGCAGGACGAAGAACGGCGTGTTGTTGCCAACGTTGCCGTAGAGGATACCCGGCACGTAGTAAACCGAGGTGCCAATGTCACAGAACACCACCGCCCATGCCAAAAACCAAGATAACTGACGAGTATCGCGCGTCGGCTCCATCAGGCGATCGGGAGGAAATTAAATCGGTGCGAGAAACTTGCAGCTGATGTTTAGCGGGGCTCTTGCAATAGCAGCGCCATTCGACTTATCATACGCGTCAATAACCAGCCCTCATATGGCTTTACCCGCGCAATACTTTCAGAAGCTCGTCGAGAGTTGTCCTGATATAATCATTTCGGTCGATAAGCAAGGGACAATCACGTTCTACAACGACGGCGCACGGCAAAATCTCGGTTTCTCATACGAAGAAGTGCTAGGCAAGAACGTCTTGGAAATTTATCCGAGCCTGGAAGAAGCGCGGCGGGTGATGACCGCGATGCGCGCCGATGCCGGCGAGGGCAAGGGACGGGTGCGAAATTTCGAGACCGTCTTCAAAACTAAAAAAGGTGAAAAAATCCCCGTCGCCATATCGGCGTCGATCACCTACGACGAGTTGGGCAACGAGATCGGCTCCATCGGATTCGCTAAGGACTTGCGCGTCATCCGGCGGCGCGACCAGCTGGTCACGCTGGCCGAAATCGCCATCGGCTTGTCGCATGAAATCAATAATGCCCTCGAAGTTTTGGTCAACCAGACCGAGATGTTGCGAAAGTTCGTCACCCGCACGGCGAGCGACGAGGATTTCATCGTCGAGTCGGACCGGCTCGATTCGGTCGCCTCGCAAGTGAATAAAATTCAAGACATCACCGGCCGTATCAGTGAGATGGCCGAGGAAGGCGAGTACGGCACCAAAGAATATTTCAACGGCAAGATGATGACCGACTTGCGGGTTGACGATGACGCCAAGCCATGCGAACGCGCCAATCCCGACGAACGCTTTCCGCTGAGTGGTTTGAAAGTTTTGGTCGTCGACGACGACGCCAATATCTGCCAGTCGCTCAAAGATCTCCTGGAAGCGGAACGCTGTTGCATTGAAACCGCCGCTTCGGGTGTGTATGCGATGGAGTGGCTCGAGCGCGAGCGTTTTGACTTGGTGTTAAGCGACGTGGTCATGCCGGACATGGACGGCTATGAACTTTATCAAACCGTCAAGAAAGGTACGCCGGACCTCCCCGTCGTCCTGATGACCGCGTTCAACTACGATAAGGATCACATCATCAAACGCAGCTGCTTGGACGGTCTCCAAGGCGTGATCTTTAAGAAACCGGTCAATCCGGTGATGCTCAAGAAAGTTGTCTTGCAACAGTGCCGCCGGGATCAAACCGTCGTTGATGGCTCGCCGCCGCCCAAGTGAACCGGCAAATATTGTGAGCAAAGAAGATTTCTACAATCAAGGCATGGAGCACTTCGCTCAAGACCGACTGGACGATGCGGTTGCGGCCTATCTTCGCGCCCTCGATGACGACCCGAACTATGCTGACGCGTTGCACGCTTTGGCGATGACCTACGCGCACCAGGAAAAGGTCGACCAGGCAATCGAGATTGGCAAACGTCTCATCGAAGCGGCACCGGAAGATGAACTCGCCTACACGAGCCTATCGATCTTTTACCAGCAAAAGGGCTTGATCGCCGAAGCTGAGGAGATCGCCGCCAAGGCGCGCACCCTGGGCTGGAAGCGCCAACTGAGCGAGCCCAAGACTCCCACCAAGAGTTGACGATTAGGCGTGGGCTCACACGCCAAAGGTCGTCGACAGCATCCATTTTTCTTCCTAATTTGTCTCGATTGCACCGCGTCGCTACCGCGACTTCGTCGGGCTAAGCGCTTACTCGAATGCTTGAAGTTTAGCTTTGGACTGGATAATAGTTGATGCGTGCTCGCGCCGCAGCGTGGATGTTGTTGGCTGAAGCGTCTAGGTAAGTGACGATGACAAGTGCAACCGAACCTGTCGAACAACTAGTCAAGCTTCTCGACGACGACCGGCGGGTCGACGAGCGCATCCGCAGCACGCAAGCGGCTCTGACGTTGGTCAAAAAGCGCGTGTCGGAGGCCTTGGCGCGGCACTACGTTGCAACCAGCGAACCACGAATTCAACTACCGGAGGATCTTATGAGGGAAGAACAATCTTACGAGCGCCTATTACAAGCGTTGCAGGACATGAAAAATGAGATCGCCAAACAGATACGGCCGGTCGAAGAGCAAATCGTGCAAGCCAACGTCGAACACCTGCGCCAGACTTTCAGTCAAGAAAGCCGCCGGTTGAGCAAGTGCCTCGAAGAGATCGACGACAATATCCTCGCCTGCCGCCAATACTTGCAGGAACACGAGCGGATTCGCTCGAGCCTGCACGCGCTCAATCAGAAATTGACCCAGCTCGGCGCCGAGTCCGTTCAGCTCCCAGATGGATTACCAACCACCGATTTGGGCGAAACTGTTCGGCAAAGGATCGAAGATCTTCGCTTGCAAGGGAAGATTTAGTCGATCGAGAGTCGACCCCGCCCGAGCGCCAAAAGAAAATTCACCGAGTTGCTCTCGCGGCCGCCACGACGGTCAGTTCCTTGGCCAACCGCTACGAGAAGAAGCAAAACCAGCCAAAGCTCAGCAAAGGCGTCGACCTGCTGGCTCAGTTTGTTTAGTTGTTGCCGCTGATATTTTAGTTTTTGCAATTGCGAAAGCGTGCAGCTGTTGCGCGCTAAACGTTTCCGAATTATAGGCAGCGTCCCGCCCAAAATACTCCGCCACTTCCTTCACGCTGTATCCTCGCCGGCGCACCAGCACACAGGTTAGCATCGTGGACTCCACCGCGAGTCGTCAGCGTACTGCTCTGTTTAAAGAAAAGGGTTGGAGTTTCAAGTTCAAACTGGAACCGGATAAGCCGAAGGCTATCATCGATATGGAACGTTTATTGACTCCACGGAGAGTCGAACAGAAACTTGGACGTAACCCACCCTGCTCATGTGAAAGCGGTTCAAAAGTCCAGACTCAAGAGTGACCTCCACGAGGATCTAACCTTCAGAAGGCGAATCACTCTAAAATTACTGAACTCGAGGTTTGCCTCCCTTCGAGATTTCATCACATCATACGGGCCGGTGGCTCACGAAACATCAGCGAAACACCAAAGCATTTTTGAAAACAGAGCGTTGTGAAAAATGCACGGCAATCCACCAATCAGTGAATACCTTGCCGTTTACAGCAAGACGAAAATTGGCGGTGTTCAGCCAACGTAATGGCTTGAGAAATTTTTAGAAGAAAAAAAACTCTGCGGCGGGCAAAACTTATCCACATCTGTGGATAAGTTTAGTTGTGCAGACAACACGCGTTCTTATCGACATCATCCACAGCACTATAAACAGATGCGCAGTGCTTATCGCAATTTTTTTTATTGTTGTGACGAGTTTTTGTCTTGACAAAACTAAATTGAAAAATTACAACTTGCTCCTGTTCGCACCATCTTCGTCACGACAATCATTTTATTGCGCAGGAACTTCCGGCGTGTCCCAATAGGTTGGACACGGCAAGGGTGAAATTTGTCAAAATCGGATGGCGAGGGCCACTTTCAAGCGGAGGGTAAGCAAATGATGGAGTTTCCCAGCTCTCAAGAACGCAAAGCCATGTTTGAAAGTCAATTTGGGTTTCGAGAAACGCCCTTCGGGGCAACGCCGGACCCGAGGTTTTTTTATGGCCACCCTCTGTACCTTGAGGGTTTGGCGGCGCTTGTTCACGGAATTGAAAGCAAAAAGGGTTTTATGCTTGTCACGGGAGAAGTGGGAACGGGTAAAACGATCCTTTTACGTAAGCTCATGCGTCATATCGAGGCGCGCGTTCACTTTGTTTTTGTTTCAAATAGTCATCTCACTTCCTATGGACTAACGGAGTTGATGGTCCAGAATGTGGGACTAAGCAACAAAGAAAAAAACCGATTAGAGATGATTCAGGATTTGAATAACTATCTTATTCAGCAGTTAAGGATAGGTCGCACCGTGGCCCTGCTTATCGATGAAGCCCAAAAGCTTAGCGATGAAGCGTTGGAAGGTCTATGCGATCTGTCAAACTTGGAGACCGATGAGGATAAACTGCTCCAGATCGTGCTCGTGGGGCAACCGGAATTGCTGACTAAATTGAGCAAACCCTCTCTGCGCCGCATCAAGCAAAGAATCGCGATTCATCATCGTCTGTGCTCTTTGCAGACGACCAGTGAGGTAGACCACTATATTCGTCACCGTCTCCAGATCGTAGGTTATGACGGTCCAGAGATTTTTACTAAAGAAGCGGTCGAGGCGGTCTTGCATTATTCGGGAGGAACGCCGCGACTGATTAATATCCTCTGTGATGCCTCACTGGCCATGGCCGGCGTGACAGGCAGAAAGAAGGTCTCCCCCTATATGCTCATGAAGGCAGCCGGGGGTCTATTGTTGGAGCAAGGTAACGAAACTGCAAAGATGGGAGCCTCGGAGGCTGGATTGCTCAGGATGAAAACTGCTCCAATTTCAAGAATCAACCCAAAGCGCTCTGAAACTAACGGTACCGAGGCGAACACGAACGGTCGGCCTGAAACACCCGCCATTCCTCTTCGCGAGTCCGAGCGCGTATCGCTGTCCCGGATTGCCACGAAAGGACCCGCCGTCTCTCTGCAATTTTTTGATCGTATGACCCATGCAGCCACCGAAGCAATGGGGCCGATGGCCAATCGAATTCTGGGCGATCAAATTTCTGCCCTCGGCGAATCCCGCCATGCATTCCCGCAGGGAAAGCTCGCGGAGCTGATCGTGCGGGTCAGCGGAGAAATCTTGAATGAGACCATGAGAGCCCGTTTCAAAAAAAAATGATGACACGAAATTGCCACTCTCAAAACGATGTGAGCACCTTTATCATAGGAGTGAAATATGGATCAGGAATCGCGACGTGTCGGCCTCAAATGGAAGATCGGCGGAATCTATACAGGCGTGATGCTAGTCTTGGGTGTTTTCGTGATTGCCGCAGTGTATCAACTCACCCAAGGCACGCTGCGAGATCAATTCGACAGGCGGGCGCTTGCGATAGCCACCAACTTCAGTGATGCCGCCGCGGGACATATCGCCGGCAAAAATCTTCTCGCGCTTCACGCTCTCGCCAGAAAATATACCCTTCTCGATGGCGTGGCTTACGCTTTTGTCGAAGATAGGCAAGGAGAAATCGTCGCTCAGACCTTTGGAACTTTTCCCCAAGAACTTCGCCAAGAAGTTTCTGTCGGGGCAAAGCGCCAAATCCACCGGCGAGAATTATTGCTGGCAGACGCAACCGTCTACGAAACCGCCGTGCCGGTTCTAGAGGGACAGCTGGGCAGCGTCCATGTGGGTTTTTGGGCGGATGCGATGCAAAAAGAGATCCGACACGCACTCGTTCCGATTGTTGGAATAGTTGCTCTCGTTCCCTTCGTCGGCGCACTTCTGTCGTTTCTGTTAGCTCACTGGATTGTTCGCCCCATCGTTGGCCTAACACAAATCGCCGACAAGGTCACTATGGGTGATCTCGAAACCTCGGTCGGCAGAGAGTGTGTAGCCTCGCGCGACGAGATTGGAGACTTGGCCCGTTCCCTGGAGCGCATGCGTTCGAGCCTTAAGGCGGCCATGTTGCGCTTAGGTCGGGAAATAGCGTGAGTCATTGATTTACGAAGGAGAAAGGAAATGTACAACCTATCCAAACCGAGCAACAGTGGATTGTTGCCGATTCTAGTTCTCATTTTGACATCCCTCTTGCCCGCTGGTGTTATCGCGGCAGAGAGCGCGCCAGAGCGTGCGTTGGAAAAAGTCACCATCGCGTATAGCTCCCTTTCAGGGAATATGGCGCCCTTGTGGATCACCCATGAGCGCGGGTTCTTCCGTAAAAACGGCCTCGATGTGCAGCTTGTTTTTATAGAGAGTGGAACCACAACTGTGCAAAGCCTGATTTCTAAAGACGTCTACTTCGCTCAGATGGCAGGCGCGGCGGTGATTCAAAGTCGTCTTCGGGGGACGGACGTCGTCATGATCGCGGGAGTGATCAATACCCTGAACTTTAAATTGTACGTCGATAAAAACATCAAACAACCAGACCAGCTAAAAGGAAAAACCGTAGCCGTTACCCGTTTTGGTTCCTCCACCGACTTCGCCTTGCGTTATGCCCTTGAGAGATATGGTCTTGCGCCCGAGAAAGACGTCGCGATCCTGCAGGCCGGCAACATGCCTGCGATCCTCGCCTCGCTCGAAACCGGAAAGATCCAAGGGGCGATGTTGTCGCCGCCGTTTACGCTGACAGCAAAAAACATGGGTCTCCCGCTAATGGCCGATCTTCAAATGCTCGGACTCGAGTATCAGCACACGGGTTTGGCGACCACTCAGGCATTCATCAGGTCCCGGCCTGACTTGGTACGCAGTGTGATGAAAGCTTATGTAGAAGGTATTCATTATTACAAAACCCATCGTGCCGAGTCCTTGGCCATTCTGACGAAGTATCTGAGAACGTCCGACACTGACGTGTTGTCGGAAGTTTACGAGGATGTCGGGCTTAGGCTGACAGCCGAGAAACCGTATCCCACTTTGCGCGGAATCGGAATCATGCTCCGGGAGCTGACCGCAACCAATCCCAAGATCACGGCCGTCCGGCCTGAGGAGTTCGTGGACCTGACCTTTATCAAAGAGTTGGATGGCTCTGGATTTATTGACCGTCTCTATAAAACCACGGTAGCCGTGGCGCGCCGTGAAGAGCCACGCTCCACGCCCGCGCCGGCTAATATTAGAGATAATTCTGCGCCCGCGACTGAAAAAACCAAACCGATCACAGGAACGGTAAAATCAGTTGCCACCCTCAGTTTTGTCGATGGAACGCGCGAATACACGGTGGAGGCCGGCGATACGTTAAGCTTCATCGCGCGTAAATACTATGGAACCTTGCTCAAATGGGAAAAGATTTATCAAGCGAATAAGTCGACAATGAAACACCCCGATTATATATACGTCGGACAGAAGATCATTCTTCCGACTTAATGAAAGGAGGTTATTTCTTTTAGAAGCTACTACGCCGATTTTGGAAAGGTTAATTGACAGCACGTGCATCATGACGAATTAAAATCAAACCGGGTCAAAAGACACAGAAAGGAAGGATTGAAATGTCGCAGGAGGTCAAGAAGCCAGAGCAGCCATTCGAGCACCTTGTGCGCGCCCTTCAAGAAGGCGAAGCTCGGAAAATCAGTCAATGCATGGAAGGAATCGATCTCAGGTTGATGGATTGTCACAAGTCGTTAAAAGAGTATAAGCGTCTACACTCCACTCTTCGCCTGATCAACAACCAGCTTTCCCGGCTGGGTGCCGAACCTCTGGCCGTCGCTGAAGAGTTACGTACACAAGATTTGCATGAGATCATCAAGAGCCGCATAGACCACTTTAAATCTACGGGTAAAATCTGAGGCCCTGAGCGGATGCGGAAAAGCTCTCTGTCCTTGACGCGGACGGAAAGGCGATCGTCTCCATGCAGGTTCCGACGACAACATCACGTATCCCTCGGGGACTTCGGAGACCGCATTGCTTGCGGAGTCATTTTACTAAGTGTCATTCATAGGGTTATCAATGGGTTATAAATGGGGTCATAAATGGGGTCATAAATGGAGTCGTAAATGGGGTCATGCCCGTAGCGATCAGGGCGAAGGGAAAACTACCCATCGGCCCGAGCCCGCGATTGATCAAGCCGGAAGCGCGACATGATGCGGCCTCGATTGGTTTCATCGCAGTGAATTTGCAGCAGGGTTACAATTACGGAAAGGAAACTGGTCTGGAATCCGCCGGCGATAAACAAACACAATAGCGACGGAAACTAATGGCGTGATCCGGCGAAAGGAGCGATGGACAATCCAAAACCCGCGGCATGACAAAATAGCAGGCGATGCGGCATCGGCAAGCGCGCACCGGTCTTGGCCACTCGCCCGTGAATGCCCTGTCCATGGCGCAAAGTTAATAAACCTAAATGGCGATGTCCGTCGCGGGATGATTTAAAGACGTGAGCGATCGATTCGAATTGTAGTCGATGGACCGTCCTGCGGTTGAGCTGACTTCTAAGCCAGGTGGTGGAGAGCGTCAAGCACGAAACACGCCTCCTCGGAGAGGTATGGATTCGGTGCAAGTTCGATGCTGATTACAACGTGCTGCCGGAATTACTCGCGCCAAGACGCCAAGTTCGAAATCATTCATTTCTAATCTTTGCGCATTTGCGTCTTTGCGGAAGACAATTCGAGACTTTCGATCTTGGATTTGCGATTGTCGCATTTCAATATCACGCCTCGCCAACCGGTTTGGCTTGACGCAGTTGGGCTTTACCAAGCACGACTGAGGGGACCAAGCTGACGGTTAACATGCCGCAGATCGCCACTGCCCACGGCGCGCCGAACCAGGTGGCGACCAGACCGAACGGAAAACTTCCCATCGGGCCCAAACCGCGATTGATCAAACCGAACATTGACATGATCCGGCCGCGGTTGGATTCCGTCGTGTGTGTTTGCAGGAGCATGGCGACGGAGGAAAGAAACGTGGTCTGAAAGGCGCCGGCGATAAAGAGAAAAGCTAATGAGAGCACGAAATTTTTTGAATTGGCAAAAAGAAAAATCGCCGTGCCGAAGCCGGCGGCGAGTGAAAACAGCAAGTGGTGCGGTTTAGGAAAGCGGCGGACTGACGCGAGAGTGAGTCCGCCGAGGATGGCTCCCGCGCCCGGTGCCATGAGCAAAACGCCGAGGCCGGGCGCGCCGACGTGGAGAATATCGCGGGCGAATACCGGCATGAACTGAGTGTAAGGCTTGGTGCAAAAGCTGACGATCGCTAGCGCGGTCAACAGCGCGAGAAAGATCGGCGTGCGCCAGGCGAGGATGAAGCCTTCGAGCATATCTCGGGTGAGCGATGTTTGGCTCGGCGACCGTTCGGTGCGCGCGATGTGAATTACAAAAATCGTCGCCAGCACAAGCAGGTTGCCGATGGTCGCGACAAAGAAGCAGCCTTTGGTATCGATCCAGGGTATCAGCAATCCGCCGATCGACGGGCCGAACAGCATCGAGCCATTGAAAACCATTTGATAAAGGGTAACGGCGTTGGGCAAATCCTCGCGCGGCACCAAGTGATGCAGTATCGACTGGCGCACCGGTTGCTCGAAGGAAACCAATAAGCCGGTAAGCGCAGAAACCAGCAACAAATGCCAGACGCGAATCAACTCCAAGTGCTGCATGACACCGAGAAAGAGCGCCATTAGAAAAAACGCGCTCTGGGTGATGACGAAAATCGTTTTGCGATCGCTGCGGTCAACCACGGCGCCGCCGAATGCGGAAAACAGCACCCGCGGCAAACCGAGACACAAGCCTTCCAGTCCCAGATAGAAGGGCGAGTCGGTGAGCTGAAAGATCAACCAGCTTTGCGCGGTGGTCTGAATCAGCGTGCCGGTGTGGCCGAGCATGAGGCCGAGCCAGTAGATGAAATAATCGCGGTGGCGAAAAGCGCGGAAGGTGTTCGCGAAGAGCATGCGGAACTTAACTTGTGATCGCGATCACCGATGCGTGAGCGTGCGGAGATCGAAGTGGTGGTCCCAACGGGAATCGAACTTGAATCAACTAAAAATCCCGATGACGCCGAAGAGTTTGAAGTGATTGATATTTCAAAACTAAAGAAGGCGCAAGGGTGAACGGTCGTATCCCGGAACGTCCCACTTAAGACCCATCAATTCCCGCAAAAACCGGAACGGTTTCGGTTCAGTAAAATCGAGGCGGGCGGGGGGAAACCGATGAGCGATGAGGGGCGCAGCCCCCTTCCGATTCCCATTTCAAGCAAAAAGGACGAATCACCTGTGCCCGGCAAAAAACCTAGCAAAAAAGAATTGGCGCGAATGAAGGCCATGAACGAACTCGGCGAGAGTCCAACGTCTATCGCCGCTCGGATGGACCGGAGCCATAACACTGTGGCCAAGTATCTGAAGAGCGACGTTTACAACGACCCGGCACTCAGTGAGATGGTCGAAAAGATCAAAGAGAAAGAGCTAAGCGATCTCTATTTACTCGGCGCCAAAGGCCGGCATCGGCTGCACGAGCTAATAGACAAGGGGGATAGCCAAATGATCCCGACAATCGCGTTGGTCGATCGAGTCTTTCAGCAGCGGAGATTGCTAGAGGGTCAGAGCACGGCGAATATCGCGACGCTCACTGCGTTGATTGTGAATGCGGAGGAAAGCGGAGATCAAGGGCTTCGCGCCGTTACAATCACAAAAAGGGACGATAGCCGCGGCGACAAATCATATTAAGCATTTAGATTAGCGCCTGATTAGAACGAGATCGCTGACCACTACACCGACTATTCAGATACGCTGGCAATCTTCGCGTTGAAGGGCCCGCCCTGGCGCCGGACCTTATCGGATTAAGGATAAGGTTTCACTACGGAAATATGCTAATACGTAGCCATCCAACGTGGTTTGCAAAAACAACTATCCATGTGACCATACCGATCACGTATGCGGCTTTAAACAAATGCCCGTGACCTAGAGGCAAGCCTATTCTCCCGACACTTGTCGTAAAAATTCCATTCTCAAAATCTCGCTCACGTTCAGTTATCGTTTGATGTGCTTTGACTGAGCGAATTTCGATCAGCCAACTATTCTGAACCCGGGTGACCGGAATGTGATCCTGATGGGGTCACGCCGTTGGGGTTTCGTAAGTCTCGCGTTCGGTTGGTGGCGCCTATCTGACGTTCTCCGTAGGCTCGTTGAGTGAAATAATGCGTCAATTTACACCACGAAATACCGCCTCTTGACACTCAATCGCCTTTTTACTAAAGCACGGCCATAAACTCACAGGGCCACCGGCACGCATTGGTAGGGACAAAGGAGACTATATGCGAACGATAAATTCCGACGGGGGTCAGTTCTAGTATTCGCGACACTAATGATTGTCGTTCTCTTGATAATGGTCGGACTCGGTTTGGACACGGGTCAGCTGACGTATGTCCGAAACCAAGGTCAAGCCGCGGTGGATGCTGCTGCGCTAGCCGCAGTGTCGGGGTTGCCTTCTCGCGTCGCTGCGCAGGTTGAAAACCGAGCAATGGGTTTCAATTCGACAAATAACTACGTCGAAATTCAAACCAATCCGATTACAGCCGCTAATGTCAGCTATGTTCAATACGATTATGCCACTAATACGATCACTAATTATGCCGCAAACATCAACACGGCCAACGGCGTGCGAGTAGCGCTGGAGACAGCCACCAATAACAGTGCAATAACCACCCCCATGTTTTTAACACCGCTGCTGAATTTACTGGGCATCATTACTGCGGGGACTAAGGATGTTAACGTTAGTGCGGTTGCAACAATACAAGCGAAACCGGCGATCCCGATTGCGTTATGGTCAGGGATTTGCCCAGTTGTTCCCGGCACTCAGGTGGACAACGTAAAGATACAGATGCAACACCCGACTAATGATGGCGAGAACCCAGCTGGCGAGAATGCTTGCTGGACGACCTTTTTCGATTGTTCATCGGGAGCACCCGATATCAAGGCAGGTTTCGAGACCGCCGGAACCTGCTCGGGCAATACAATAAATGGGACGCTCGCACTAGGGTCTCAAATTTGCCAAAATAAAGGGCAAGTGAACACAGTTATGCAGAAAGCTGAGGACTTTTTTTCAGCGAATGGATGGCCTAACACCTGGTGGATCGTTCCGGTGATCGGTGGTGGTGGCAATTGTGATCCGACTAATCCGACGGGAATCTCAGATTTCGCCAAAATCAGACCTAAATTTATTGATAAGACCGGGAATCCCAAATACATCCTGGCCGACATCGTTTGCAACCAAACCCTCGATGACCTTACTACCAGTCTGTGTTTTTCGCACAGGCTGGTGCGGGGAGAAGGTGAAAAGTATGTAGGTTTAGAGAGATCCAAGCCCTGCTTTTTAATCACCGAACTCGTATGACTCTAACTGGCTTGGCTGCACAGGCGCGCTCCGCGCCATAATCTTGCATTACAGCCGAATCGGTCGCCGCACTACATCTACTTGCCACCGCAAGTGACCGATCTCGGCCTTGTTCTCACGGAAGTTTACGGCGAGATCGTTCATCTTATCCACCAGCAGAGGAATGCACGCTTGTTGAATTCCGCGCGTCGCGACTGCAGCGATTCACGAAGTTGATCCTTTCACGTTCGTTGCGCCGGTCCCATGATAGGTTCACGCCGATATCGTTTAACCAGCCATGGATGAATAACATTTCTGAAAATATAGAACTATGGATTCTTCTTTTTTTCTTTGGGTGCGGGTGTGTTTGCCTTCAATTGGTTTTTGATCAGAATGATTATTTCACCCTTCTCTTCCGGTATTCGATGACCATTTATGGTGCCTTTCTTGGTTTTACGTTGGCGGAAATTTTCAACAAGCCACCCGGCAAGGACGATGATAGCCGCGTTATTTGAGATAGCAATAATCACATTCCTTACGGTTTTAAGGTCTGGAGACTTTTTTACCTCCGGGTATACTTTTACGCCGTTAAGTTTCAGGGAGCACAATTCTTTATATAACTCCTTATCCTCGGTAGCTAAGGAAATTTCATCAGGTTTCAAAATGCATTTACTCCTTTAAATATGCGTAAAACCACTTCGGCGCTGAGGCGGATCGCTTTCATCAAACCCCCTGTGTGATAGCCTGTGGTATCTAACTGGTCGGAAAGTTCAGAAAGTGCTATAAAGGTGCCTGCCGTTGTTACGTGGTTGTAACATGAAAATGCGATGAGATTTGTCTTTGAGGAAATCTTCCGATGACTTGGAAGCTTGGCATCGCAATAGCTCTTATCGTAGGGTTGCCGTTGGGTGCTCTCAAAATACTTCCGCTCGCCGAAATAGGCGCAATACTGGACTGGGTCAAACTTACCGCGCGAGATTTGGTGATTTCCGTTCTCAAGCTCCTTGGTTTGTACTGACGAAATTGACGCGGCAATAGTAGAAACTCAGTGTTATATCCGCGGAATTCCCAGCGCTCCGGTAGCTTTTCAAGCTCGGCTGTGAGTTATATCCCCGCTCCAAAACTGAAATATTGCGGCAACACGTTCCGTACGGATGGATCTTCGAGCGAGTAAACATTCATGCGCACCAACGGCGGCACGTAAATATGTACGGAAATGGATTGCCGATTTTCTCGCTGCAGGTTTGAGATTTGGTGTATCAAGTGGGTCTCTTCGACCCGCATTGCACCGATTGAATAATCCACCGAGCTCAGCGATTTGATCATGCCATTGGGCGCTTTTTCGAAGAGCGATTCGGTGAGCTCACCGTGAAGAACTTTTAGTCCGCCCAACGCCCCGGCGTGGTCATGAATGGACGAGCGCTGGCCCGAGTTCCAGCCCATGATCATGATCTCGAAGCAGTCCGTTTTGTGGACCAAGTTACGAGCATATCTTCTCTCGGAAAAAAGCGCGTGGAGCGTAAGCTCTTCGGGCGAAACGATCAGCCGTTCGAGAATCGCATGCATTCCAGCCGGGTCAATCACGCCAGCTCGATCCTCCAACACTATGATAACCTCCGCCAAGGAAAATTTTTCACTCATAGTTGAACCTAATTACTTCAAACCGGGCATCACTAGGGCTCGTTTGTAATTAAAGCGCGTTCTCCACAATCGACGACGGGCTGTAAGTTCATCGATGACTGCGCGGAGCGACGTTGCCAACGTCGGCTCAAAGAGTTCGGCGAACACGCAGTAACATCTCGCTAAAATATCGGCGTCTTTGCGCCCGGGCGAGACGTTATAAATCGGCTTAAACTGCGCAGGTCGTTGTGAGATCCCAGCGGAGCTTAACGCGGAACTCGAAGGAGGCTCGCACACGGTTGCACATTAGCTATTCCGGAATCTTGGTTCGCTTTGTCCCGGATAAATTTCTTGATGACCCGAACCAAAACTTCTGTGGCGGTAATTCAGCGTTCCGATTTGAGCCGAAAGCAGTTTCCGTGCACTGTCATAAATACGCCGTAAGACTTGTTGTTGTTGTCGTTCGCGATCAACGCCAAACTCACGCATCATGGCTTCAAGTTGTCAGGAAAGCGGCAAGCGCACGATGAACTCGCTGCCTTTGGCAAGTCCTTCACTGCGAGCTTCAACGCGGCCTCCATGCTGTTCAACCAGGCGCCGCACCAGAAAGAGGCCGATGCCTAGGCCGCCCTGTGAGCGCTCTAACGCCGAGCCGATCTGTGAGAACAGCTCGAAGATCCGCTCTAGATGCTCGGGTGCGATGCCGATGCCAGTGTCTTTGACGGAGAGGACCACTTCCCCTGTTTCCACGGTCGCCTTAATTGCAATGCTGCTATTGTTCGCGCTGTACTTGCATGCGTTGTTGATCAGGTTTGACAGAACCTGCGCGAGCCGCACCGGATCGGCATAGAGATCCACATTGCGTGACGGCAACGATACCGAAAGTTTATGTCCCGCCGCTTCCACATGCGGCCGCGAAGTTTCCAGCGCTTGATCGACGATCGAATTCAGCGTCACTCGTTCCTTTTTTAGTTCGACCTTGCCTTGGGTGATGCGGCTGAGATGTAAAAGATCATCGACCAGGCGTACCATGTGGTTAAGCTGATTTTCGGTGACCTGGCGCGCCAACTGGAAATTCTTGGCCGACAAACTGGGGTGCTTCAGAACTTCCACAGCGAAGCGAATAGGCGTCAAGGGATTTCTCAGCTCGTGCGCCAAGATCGCCAGAAACTCGTCCTTGCGCCGGTCGGCTTCTCTCAATTGCTGGGCGTAAGCGTGCAGCGCTTTTTCGTTCGTCTTGCGCCTGGAAATGTCGCGTGCGATTCTCGAGGCGCCGACAATGCGTCCATCGCTGTCTTTTACAGGCGAAATGGTGAGCGAGATGTTCACCAGTGAGCCGTCTTTTCGCACCCGGATGGTTTCGATGTGATCTACTTGCTCGCCGCGTTTAACTTGTTCAAAAATCCTCCGTTCCTCGTCGAGTAGATCAGGAGGAATAAGCATGGTGATCGATCGCCCGATCGTTTCCTCGGCTGTATAGCCGAACAGCCTTTCGGCGCATTGTTCCAACTAATGATGACGCCATTGAGGTTTTTGCTAATGATGGCATCGCCTGAGGAGTCAACAATGGCGGCCAGTGTGGCGCGTGTTTCCTCCGCCGCCTTGCGCTCGGTAATGTCGCAAAAGCAATTGATTGCTCCAGTTATTTCGACTTGTTCGTTCTTCAGCGAATACCCCCTGATGAAACCCACCGTCCAACCCAGCAAGACTAGGCCTATGAGCAGGTTTTGCACTGCCATGAGCAAGAGCCTGCGCCGACGGGCGTCGGACCTGGTCCCGTTTCTACGCGGGAAAAAAAGCAATCGCCGTACCAAAATGTAAATGCTAGATATTTCTAACATTCGCATCTGCAAAAACTGAATTATGAAAGAGAAAATCTTGCAGACTCTTGGGAATTTCATTCGCCCCTATTGGGCGACAGGATCACGGAATTCCGTCGAGCTCAATCAGCATTTGATTCGCGGAATTCTTAGCGTTTTCAAGGGAGAACTGTGCGATTGGATTGCCAGGTTACAAGCCACGCTTTGGGGTATGGTTTCCGGCCGCTGCCATCAACTTCAGGCGGTGCGTCAGGCTCTTCGGCGGCTCGGAAAACATTGAGGCCAAAACGAATGGCGATTGTTCGCTGAATCGTTTCACTTGTTTCGGTGTCGTCGGTGTAGACGAGTTGCGTGTGCTCTCCGTTGTCCGGCCTGCAATAAGGCATGCAACGGTGAATGAATCGCGTTTGAAGCATAATCAGTGAGGCGTCGGCTTTAACATTCGTTGCATCGGTCACCGGAAATAATTAAATCCGCCACGCTTCACGCGTTCGGTTGATTCAACACCGATCTTCGGAGTTTCCCATTCCCACCCACAACCGCGAACCTCGCCATCAGCGAGTTCTCCCACTTTCCCGCGTAGCATTATCCACACAACACAATGCTTAGGATCAATTTCGACAGCGCCATACCAAAACAGATAATCTACTTTCACGTCCAACCCTGGGGCCTGCCGCGAACGGAGAAGTTTTTTTGCCTGATGAATTGCCTTTTTAACTATCGTCTTTTTAGAATTCTTATTAAAGAGCCAGTCAAACATATGTCAAGCGTGATTAACTCTCGACTTGCGCCACTTGTGATGAACAAAATACAAATTGGGATCAATGCCTGCGGCATCTAGTGCCCTACCCCAACTTCCGAAATATGCCTCCGCGGCCGTTACTAGCCTCGTAGCCTGTCGCCGTGCATCGCCGTAACCAAGACCTTTGCGATCCCTATGCATTCGGCGTAGTACGGTTAATATTTTCTCGCTGCTCCAACCGCTCCGCATTCGTGGGTCTTTCCTCACCGCTGCTCGCGCCTTCGACAAACTTCCGAAGTAATACTCGGCTTGCAAACGCAGGGAATGCGGAACGTCACCGCTTGCATCCCGCAACGCCCTCAATATCTGAATTGGAGTTAGGAGCTTGGCTGGAACCTGTGACTTGGGTAAAGCTGCCGCCAGCGCCTTTGGCCATGACCCGTAATGGTGCAAGGCACTTGCGAAGAGTTTTGTGTGATTCGTATTTGCATAATGAGCGTAGAGCGGCAGCTTTTGCTGGCGCAGGCGGCGAATGGCCGCGATGATTTTATCCTTGTCCCAAGAAACTCGTACCCGCATCTTTGATGGGTCCAATCCCGCAGCTTGCAGCGCTTTGTCGAAATCACCAAAAATCCAGCGGGCTTGATTGTAAATGTGCCGGTGTTTCGCTTGGAGATATTTGGGTGAGACGTTGCCGTCCTTTCTATAGATTGCTCGGATCGCCGTAATCCAGTCGCTCTTACCGTATGGCTGAAATCCGGGGCGTGAGCTTCGTAGCGTCCGAAAATCCTTGGCGATGAGTTGGTCGGGGCTGAGATGGTAATCTTCCATGTATGCCAGTCGGTCGATACCATGCTTGGAAAGATGCCGTCCGCTGATGACGCGATGGTGGTCGCCACATATCCGGCAGCGGACGAAATCCACTCCGTCAATCCCGCTCAACCCTCGTTGACGCGGTTTCAATTTCTTTTGTCTCGCCACAATTCCAGGGACCGTACCACACTGGTCAGCGATCTGGCCCCGTTCATCACCGAGCTAGAGTCGACGAACCGGAAAAAGGGCAACAAACACGTGTTCATTGCCGATTCGATTGCTGATGCTGAAATCGCAGATTCGAGGAATTCCAACGGGACATCCACGACTCATCGCGTGACACTTCCAGGTCTGAAGATCGCGCTTTCCCATGGACGGATTACTAGTGAAAAGAATTACTAGCAGGCCTGCATAGAAAATCTCAGGGTCATTGGCGAGCTTGAAAACATCCTGGGGTAACGTCTCTAACAACGTGCGTTCGTAATGCCAATTCGGTCCGGACTCAAGAAACTGCGCAACTCGTTTGATCTCTAGCCAGTAGCCAATCTTGTTGGCGTCAAATTGGGAGACTAACTCTAAATCTTTCGAATCGTGGAACAACAGGAGGTCGCAACGCTTGCCGTGATTGAGGCGTTCTATAATATGCGCTGCTGGATAGCGCGCTTCCTTCACCGCCACAACGTTGTGCAAATTTAGAGTTTCAGAGATACGGTGCTGGAGGTCCAGTTCATTTAGACAGTCGATGCCGCGTGTCGCATTCTCGAAATCCAACTCCCCCGCTAGGTTAACGAGAGCACTGCACGCAGATTCCACGAGACTGTCTTCATTCCAGATCATGCAATCATTCTTGGGATAGGCTAGTACGGAGCGAGCACAGGGAATTGAATCGTCGGGTTCGATAGTAACGAAACTTAACTGACGGAGAATCTAGTTCAATTGGTACGATGGCGTTGCAAGGCCTGCGGCGCGTTAGAATTCAATTCCGTCTCAAAAACTCCACGGATCTTACACGTCATGATTCTTTCGATGGTCGCTCGGTTTTTCTCTTCGAGTAGCAGTTTCCAAGCTCGGTGTTGATCTGCCATCTCGTTCTCTATTCGCTCTGCATTGAGTTCGCTCAGCTGTTGAATGAATAATCGCCGGTCGTTGGTTTGTTCCGGGTCGAGCATACGTTCACCTATCAATGATGAGTAGCGGTCGCCGACCAAAGTGAGGCGGTGAAATTCTTACCTTCACTCCGCTTTCTTGGAGTTTGAGATACTCCGGCCAGAGTTTGAGATATTGGCGCATATAGCTTTGAGCCTCGTTACCGTAAACATCTTCCAGTGCATCGAAAAGGTCTTGGAACACGCGAGCATCCTGGCCGGTGAATGGAATGCCAGATAATTTGTTTTTAGCAGTCTGCATCTAAGTGGGCCTATATTCCTATCGGCGCCCGGCGTCAACCCAATCGCGTTTCGACGAACGCTGTCGGCACCTTTAGGGTCGTGGGGGAAAACGTTTATGTCGATCTCAGAGGTACGAAATCGGTGCGGATGAGGCAGAGAAATAAAACTGGATCATGCGCGACTTTTATACTGATCGCGTTCGACCGAACCGTGTCTTGTCGAGAGTCTCGACGCTTTTAAGGATTTGTCCGGTTTTTTCTTCTGAAACTTTTCGAGAGTTCATATAAACCTGAATCTTTTTCAATATGTGATCATCTGGCACAGATAGTGCACAAGGTCGTTCTTGTTAGAAATTTGAACAGAGAAGGAGATCGATATGCGCACGATAATTTTGGGAACGCTTATGTTGGTTCTGTTAGGCACGAACGTGGCTTGCAACACAGTTCATGGTATTGGAGAAGACGTTGAGCGGGCCGGAGAAAAGACTCAAGACGCGGCAGATTCGGTGAAGAAGAAAATGTAGCGTGGATGCTGAATATCGCTAGGTAGCCGTAAGGAGGATCGCAATGTCATTTGGGATCTCGTCGGATACACATACTGATCACCGGCCTGGCGATCGGAGCATGCTCAACGTCCCGATGCAATGGATCGGCGTATCCATTCTCTGTTTGATCGGCATAGCGATCGTTCACGGCGTGACCGCGACTCGACAAAAGGATCCACAGTCGGAGCCTGGCCAGGCCCGATAGCCGCGAAGGGCCGTCAAACATGGCGGTCCCTTCGCGGCCTAACTAATAATGGGTCAGCCCGGTCAAATCGATACTCTGGTTCTCTCTCAGAACAATAGGAGGCGAAGAATGAGGCTAGTCAAATCTTTACTGGCAGCAGTGTTTGTTTGTGCTCTTGTCGGTAACTCCCCAGACTGGAGTCCGGCAGCGGAGATCACAAAAGCTGAGACCCAAAAAGCACCTTCCAAAACCAAACTACTAGATATTAACACCGCGTCGATTGACGACCTAAAAGCGCTTCCGGGAATCGGCGATGCTTATGCGCAAAAAATCGAGACAGTCGTCCCTACCAGAAAAAAGACCAACTCGTTTCAAGGAAAATCGTTCCGCAAGCCACCTACGATAAGGTCAAGGACCGGATTATAGCTATGCAGGCAAGCAAGAGCTAAGTCACCTTAGTGTTGACGGCGCAGAGCTCGCGGCTGACCATTTTCGTAACGCTCGGAGTGCCGCTCGATACCGCTGCTCGGGTGTTGCCCATTCAAGCGGTGGATTGTGAACCTTTGTAATTCTGAAAAGTTCCTCATTGTATCGCTCCCCTCATGCCATCTCGTCGAAGAGTCGTCGCGGACCGATGTTGGTTGGGGTCATGACAGGATTGGTAGCTTACTTAAATCCGCAATCGCGATGGTCGTTTCGTGTTTCGCCCTCCAACCATCGTAGCAAACCAAGATTAGCACATTTGGCGTTTGGTTTTTGCTTCCTTCCACCTGAACCACGGCTCGGCGAAAAGTTTGTTCATGACCTTATCTACAGGAAAGCATACCAGTAGATTGAAATAGGCGCGGACTTTCTCGCCATCGGCATTTTCGCGCATCGGGTACAAACAGCATAGCCGGCTTCCTCATAAACCATGTGATGCCAGTTCCGTGTGAAGCTAAAAACGCCGATCAACACCCGTCTCGACAGATGCGGATCATCCTCTCGTTACCGGGAAGTAAACGAATATCGCCGCAATAACCGCAATCAATAGCAAAATCTCCCCATAATCCATATCGACGATATCTATAAGTTAATCGGCGCGGAGGGATTTTCTGGCGGTCTTTTTATCCTCCAGAATAGATATCTGCATTCCTTACAACGGAAGGACCGAATATACACAAAGTTCAAAAGCGCACTCTAATCACCGGAAAGCGAAGAGATGGCCTCACGCTGGTGCCATCCACAGCGGGGACAGACTAGCGGCTTAAGATAACTCGCCATCAATTTCGCCACACCTAAAATCAGGCGTTGAAGATGAGTAACGGATCACGGTTTTCAAACGCCGTGGCATCAAGGACGTGTGCGATTTCCGCCACGGTGTCCATCTCCGCCCCTAGACAGATGCGTGCTTTTCGGTACGCGCCCGATACGGTCGTCGGTCTTGTTGAGCGCTTCGAGCAGATCCAACACCGCCTGCGAATTTCCCCTGCCGCAGTCGGCCTGTAACAACAAAAGAAACACGCCTGCTTTAACGGTAGCGTAAACCACCTCGCTTTCGAACGGCGCCGAACCATTGAAGACATTCACGAGTTTATCGATGATCAACAGCTTTACCTTATCAATCGATGCATCGAGAGTTTCACCGGAGCCTTGATACGCTTGACGGGCCTGCTTCCATTTACCCTTAATCCCCCAGCTTTTAAGAGTGCCTATCGGTATCCGTATTGCGCGCGCAATCTCAGGGTAAGTCAGGCCCTCGTCTACAAATAGACGTCGGGCCTCGTCGCGCTTTTCCATTTTGTGCAATGTTTGGCTCTCCCTCTTATGATATGAAGCCTGGTTCTTTGGCCGGTGGCGATCCGTTGTGCATGCTTTACCTCGTGCGCCGGGCGAGCAAGTAGCCGAGGCCAACACCGCGAGCATACCCGTATCGCTCCTGCACTAACCGATCAGCTTGTCTTTATGACCGCCGATTAAGTCCAGCTCATCATCGGTGAGTCTGCCCCACCACGATTTCAGGTCGCCGCGCATCTGCTTTCACTGCCCAGCAGAAATATTATTGTTCATAGGTTTGTCCTCATTTATTTCGTCGACCGTTTTGGCTGCGATTTTTAACAACAATGCTAAAAGCAAAACTACCGCCAGTAATAACTGTCAGAAACAATCGCCATTAAACCCGCCATCCGAAGTTGTGTCCCAAAATCAAGCGCAAACATCTATTGTGGCGTCCCGAGAAAGAGACGCGATCTCGCATCAAATTCGTCCAGTGGTCAGAATAAGGCTTTTAAACTCTGTCATAGTTACAACTCCAACTGTGTAACCGAGCAACCAGTCATTAGATTTTTTTTTCTCGCGCAATGGCATCTGGGTTGCTACCGTTCTATGTGATCTAAGTGAAAGGAGATGCCTCCAATGGCGGAACTGAATTGCGCTCACGATGATTGTGATTGCGTTGTGCAAGACGGGAAAGGCATTGACAAAGATGGGGAGACGTTCTGCAGCAGATTTTGCGCCAATATCGGACCTGAGGGTAGCACGGACGAATGCAAATGCGGCCATGTAGACTGCGCATGAGTAATGATGATTGAAGCGGTGATCTTTCGACGTCGACGGTACGTTAGTCGATTCGCTCGATCTTCATGCTAAGGCTTGGCAAGTCGCCTTTGCGACTACGAATCACGCAGGCTGTAATGCGCCGAGGAGAAATAAATCATGGCAACTAATAGTTATGTAAAGTGTCGGACGTGTGACGGCACGGGGTACGGTCGAAAATGGATTTTCTTTAAAAAGATTTGCGCACTGTGTTTTGGCATCGGTTACCGGAGGGTGGACTATGATATCAAGAGATACAGACCAATGCCGGGCCCAATGCCAAGACGACAACAGTCGAAGAGGTAAAAGCAACAAGCCATTCAGAGGATGATAGCCTGGCGCTTGCCAGTGTTTTAAATACCCCGTCTGTTCCGACTCCTGAGCCGTTTACCGGGCAAGGTAGTTCGTTCGGCGGTGCAGGTGCGTCATACTCGTGGTCCGAGAGTTCAAGTGAATCTAGGAACTCAAGTTCCAGCAGCGATAGAAGTTCCAGTTCTAGTGACGGTGGTAGTTCTGGTTCGTGAAGTGATTAATTGATTTTAAGGCTAGTGTTGTTAGCGATTGCCACTATCTTATTTGCGTTGGCGGCTTCGACAAAACAGGCAGCCACTGTCAACAGCTAGAATGAAAGCGGACCGATTTAAACGGAAGAACCCAACATGGCCCAGCTGATAATCTATACGACCCGTTATTGTCCCTATTGTAGCCGCGCAAAAGCTTTTTTGCGCGGGAAGAATGTGCAGTTCGAAGAGATTGACGTGACCGACGATGCACCCAAGCGAGCCGAAATGGAGCGGATGTCGCAACGCTGGACGGTGCCGCAGATTTTTATTGACGGTCAGCCGATCGGCGGGTACGACGACATGCGCGAATTAGAGAGCAATGGACAACTCGATCCGTTGCTCGGAGCCAGCGATCGATGAGGAGTGCAAAGATTTATAGCAAACGAGGCGTTTGATCTGCTCGCGGGATGGTTGATTGGCGGCGCGAGCGGATTCGAACCGCTGCATCGAGCCAAGCGGCTTAGCGGTTCCAAAATACGTCGCATTGGTTTTAGTGCCGCATCTCGCATTTCCACATCGAATTCTCGCGCTGCGGCAACAATAGCACTGCACGCGAATTGCACGAGATCGTCTTCATTCCAGGTCATGCAAATCGTTCTCGGCGCGCCAAGGGCATTACCAACTAAATCTTTCTCGAATTAAAAAGCCAGCAAAGGGGGCTTGACATCGGTTCATGTGGAATTAAATTTCGAATAAAGATTCACACATACATGAAAGGAGGAGCTGACAATGTTTGGTGAATTGGCGAGATGGAATCCCCGGGAAGAATTGTCGAATTGGCATCGTGATATCGATGATCTGTTCGGCCGGTTTTTCCAGGGTCATGAAAATTCTGTAAACAACTGGGTACCTCGGATGGAGACATACCGTAAAGACAATGACTATGTCGTCCGGGTCGATCTTCCTGGCGTCGATCCCAAGAATGTTCATGTCCAGGCGGATGGCAATCTCCTCACGATTACGGGAGAACGAAAGAGCGAGGAGAAGGGGCCGGAATATCGGGAAACCTTCTATGGCAAGTTTGAACGGCAGATCGCCTTACCCCAAGGTGTAGAGGCTGACAAAATTGCAGCACGCTATGAACACGGGGTCCTAGAAATTCGACTGCCGCTGCCGGCGCAGCTTGCTGGACGAAAATTCCGATTGAGATCGAGCAAAAGGACAAAACCAAAAAGCTGGAATCGAAAGCCGCGTAACTTACGCCGGCTTATTTCAACCGCCCCATCTGCGGGCGGTTTAATCGAAGGGGTCCTCTCACGCAGGACCCCTTTCTTTTTTCAACTCGTGGACTTGTGCAAACCGCCCCCCTTGCCAGATAAACAACGCGACTTATATTTACTGTTGCGCGATTGTATGGCCTCGATACAAAATGAGAAGACGCTTGTAAACGCTCTTTCTGCTAGGAAACGATCGAGAACAGTCAGCGCGAAGGGAGTAAACATATGGCGGAAGACACTTTCACGATGATAGGTGATGACAGTTTGATGACGCAGCAGTACGCGGATACATTTCGTCGCAGCGAGCATCTTGACCCGGAGAAAGCGCTCGTCGCTGCGATCCTCAATGATGCGATTCAGGAATATCGCAAATACAGTGGGGCACAAGATCGAAATGGCAAAAAGCGGTTCCGTGAAGCCGAGGAATGGCTTATGCACGATGGTGACGGCTGGATCTTTTCCTTCGATAACGTATGCCACTTCCTTGGCCTCGACCCGGATTATGTTCGACGCGGATTACGTATAAGGAAAGGTAAGGCAGAGCAAGAAAAGGGAGTTCAGGGGGAAGGGAGTAAATGGGCGGCATGATCATTCTGGTTTGTCGCCGCTATGGACCTCGCGATATTTTTTGCGAGCAGATTACGAATGAGATTCGCCGAGTGATCGTCCGCTAAAGCGGATTCCGGGTCTTTTTGAAAAAATGCAAGTCCGACCAAAGAGGTAAAGACAATGGAAAATCTAAACGAACCAGATCGAGTTAGGGCTAACACATCGGATGGGATAAACCGGCTAATTGATCACGGCATCTCGGACCGCATCGCGTATTACAGCGGAAAGAGCAAAGTTGAAATAGGCCACCGTATCCACGAACTAGAACGCGAATGGGATATGGAACGCCTGCTTGAAACTAACGCTTCAGCGCTAGCGTTCGTTGGTCTTCTTCTGGGTGCTACGAAAAATAAAAATTGGCTTCTGCTGCCATCTATCGTCTTACCGTTTCTGTTCCAACATGCGGTACAAGGCTGGTGCCCCCCGGTCCCGATATTTCGTCGCTTGGGAGTTCGTACTCGCGAAGAAATAGACCGGGAAAAATACGCATTGAAAGCGCTCCGGGGTGACTTTGAGGATGTCGGTTCGAGTCCACAAAATGCCGATCAGGCAGTGAAAGCATAGAATCAGGTCTTGGCGGCACCATCGGTTTATGCTTTAGCCACGACACCGTCGAACCGCCGCTCCACGTCGATTTTCTCAGTCCCATGTCATGCACTTGTATCCGCGCATTGGCTGCTGATCGCTCCCGCGGCCAGTGCCCGCTTCGTAAAACTTGGGGGAATCAACGCGGCAGCCGGAGTAGGAGGAGAGAAAGATGCCAACGCTCACTAGTTTTCGCTTCTGGGTAACTCCCTTTGCTGAGTTGGAGATCAAATTTATTGAGCCTGTGCCCGCGACTTAACAGCAAGGGAATTGACCGCTCGCCGGGACTCACACAATAGTCCGACAGCTTTTTCCAATGATCGTTTTCATGAACGCCGTTTCGAGGATGAAACTGTAGGTAGCTGTACGTCCACCGCGCCCTGGAGTTATCCCCTATCCCAACTCCGGGACGGCGGAGCAAAATCGGAACCGCCGAACGCTAAATTCTGTCGATAAATCAGCTTGGCAAGATATGGCATATCTATTGCTTTTGACGTAAACGTGGCCACTTCAAGCGATAGCAGTAATACCATGTAAGAACTTGCGTTCGGGCCTGAGAACATTATTGAGGAAGCAGAACGGTAAAATGAACTGAGAGGAGTTTAATATGAAAAACCGCACAGTCTTTTTGAGTCTGATTATCTGGAATGACAATGACAATACCGGTCACGGCGACAATCGCCGCGGACTGGCTCAACGTGGGTTCGCCCAATCGTTATAGCGACAGGGATCGAATGAGAACTGGGAAAGATTCCGAAGATAAATTGGAACAAGCGCTCAAGACCGGCGAGACCAAGGACTTTTATCGTAAGGAGCTGGGTAAGCTGGGCTGGCAAATCACTTCGGTGAACTACGACAAGCCGGACTACGTCGAATACGAAATCGTCAAAGGGGACGACTCGTATGAAGTTCAGATCGACTTCGATAAAAACAGCAATAAAGCGACTAAAGTTGACGTCACTACGAATGCCTGGCAAACCGACGCGACCGACCGAGCGTTGAAAGACAAAAAGAAAGTAGCTTATCCTAAAAGCACGACGCCCAATCCAGAAAGGTACAGTGATCGCGATCGGATGAAAGTGGCAAAAGATTCCGAAGATAAATTGGAACAAGCGCTCAATACGGTGATACGAAGGATTTTTATCGTCGCGAACTAGAAAAAATGGGTTGGAAAATAACGTCGGTAAACTACGATAAGACGGATTATGTCGAGTATGAGATCGTCAAAGGGGATCAGTCCTATGAGGTCCAAATTGACGTCGATAAGAATAGTCACAAGGCCACTAAGATCGACGTGGCTACGAATGTGTGGAAAACCAATGCCACCAAACAAGCGCTGAAAGGGACCGACAGGCAGGCACTGCGATAGCTTGGGGTGACATTTACAGGATGAAATCGTGGGCTGACCCAGGTCTTTATGCTGAAAAGTAATCGGTGTGTGCTGACACCCCCTCGGTTTCCAACACCGGGGGTGTCGCGATTCGGATTGTTCCTATGAAAAGCAAATTTTCTGTCAGGCGAAAACCCAGTCGCATAACTCATGCTAAGTCGTTGAGGGTGATTGGTCAGATGCTTGAGACCGCCGGGATTACGATTTTCAAGATACAAAACGAACGTCGTGGATATTACGCAGTCAAGAGCAATTTGTTGACGAAGGTAGCTGAACCGATTTCGCAAACTATTGTTGGGAGCGAATTTAGTGATTCTGGAGTGC
>CAVYTU010000001.1:0-123278 GCA_963771465.1 uncultured delta proteobacterium | reverse complement strand
GGAATGGCTTCATATCCCGCCAAGACATAGCAGGCTGCTTAAAAAGACTTATAGGCTTCGTCGCAATAGATCGAGCCCTAAGCGAGAATTCCCCACGGAAGGGTCTTGCGCCGCTCGCTCAGTTTACTTTGTAAATGGATTACTAACGATGTGTGGGGTTGCAGGATGGCTAGGAATTGTCCCCGATAGCCAAAAGCATGCGTCGCATTTGGCCGAAGCTATGCGGCACCGGGGTCCCGACGCTAGTGGAGTTAAGTCATGGCCTGAGGCGGCTTTGGTTCACACACGGCTTAGCATCATCGATTTGACGCCCGCTGGAGCCCAGCCGATGGCGAATGAAGATGAAACGGTCTGGACCATTCTCAATGGAGAGATTTACAATCATCGTGAAATTCAGAAAGATCTTGAGAAGCGCGGTCATCTATTTAGGGGGCGCTCAGATACGGAAATCTTGCCGCACCTTTATGAAGAAGAAGGGGCCGGCTTTCTCAATAGGCTGCGGGGCATGTTCGCGCTGGCGATCTACGATACCAGAAAGCGGAGTTTGCTATTAGCTCGCGATCAATTTGGTATTAAGCCGCTTTTCTATTCTTCCAGCGCCGACCGACTCGCGTTCGCGAGCGAAATTAGAGCGCTTTTGGAACTGCCAGGTGTTGACACGGAACCAGACAAACAAGCAATTTACGATTTTGCGGCGTTGTTCTATATCCCTGCCCCGGAAACATTCTATACAGGAATTCGAGCGCTTGAGCCAGGAGAGATGCTTCAGGCAGACATTAACTCGGGCAAAATATGCTGGGAGAAACGAAAGTATCATCAATGGTCGATCGCTCCGGATCTAACTCTCACGCTAGATAACGCCGCGGATCGCGCAGACGCATTACTTACAACCGCGGTTCGTCGACAGATGGAAAGCGACGTGCCGCTCGGCACTCTACTTAGCGGCGGTATCGATTCCAGCCTTGTCAGTGCGGCAGCGCAGAGTGCGTTAAATGGCGAACTGCGCACCTTCAATGTGCGCTTTGCAGACAAGGAGTATGATGAAACATGGGCTGCGGTAGAGGTGGCAAAACACATTGGGACTTGTCATCAAACTCTGGAAATGGGCGACGATCAAGGAAGTTGGGATCATGTCACGGCTCTCCTTCTTCACGCGGGTCAACCCTTTGCTGATACGTCGCTGTTTGCCGTCAATGCGGTGTGCCAGCTGATGCGGCAGCACGTCACCGTTGCGCTTTCCGGCGACGGTGGCGATGAAGGGTTCGGCGGTTACGAGTTTTACTGGCAAATAGCCAGAATTGATCTTGTGCAAAGACTGCCGGCGCCGGTCTTGCGTCAAGCTTCTCTAGCGCTTGCCCCGCTCGCTCATTTGGGATTTGTCCGACGACAGTGGCCTCAACGGGCAAAGGAAATCGCTGACGCAGACGACCCCTCTATTATCCAGGATTTATTTTGCTGGGTGCGCAAAGAGGAGCACGAAAGGCTCTGCCGGATCACAGGCGTTCTTCCTATCCGGAGGTTTTTCGAGCCGCAGTGGGAGCATCAATTACCCCGAACTGCTTCTAGGCTAGAGCGCCTCTCGGCTCACGCTACAGAAGTTAACACTCGTTTGGTGTTGCCTAATGATTTTCTGTTCAAGGTCGACACAGCCAGCATGAAAGAAAATTTGGAAGTTCGCGTACCAATGTTAGATGAAGATCTTTTTAGTTTCGGTCTTTCTCTCCCGCACCGTCTTAAAGTGACAGGTCGCACATGCAAAAGGGTTTTGCGCACCATTGCGGAGCGCCGGCTCCCGCCGAAAGTAGCGAGCAAACCCAAACGAGGATTTGGGATTCCGGTCGACAGGTGGGTTACTGTGGACTTCAAAGCACGCTTGAAAGATATCCTTCTTGGATCCAATAGCAGGTTGAGCGAATTCTTGACGCCAAAGGCATACGAGCCTCTGGTTAGAGCCTTTTGTGAACAACGCTGCTATGCCGGCGTCTCCCGGGAGGGTCTCTATCAACGCGCGATTATGCTTCTTTCTCTTCAGTTGGCGCTGAACCCAAAGACCTGAGTGATCAGTTCGTCTTACTAAAAAATATTGGCTAAAGGGTTGGTGACTAGGACTCACTAAGCTAGAGCCGCTGTCTCGTGTCTCTGTGCTGCAAGACAAAAAGCATATGAAGATCGCATTTGTCAATGAGGGCATTTACCCATATGCATCGGGCTCACCTGGAGCCGTAGGAGGTGCCGAACGAGACCAGTGGCTTTTGGCTCGGGCTCTAGCCGCTGCGGGTTGGTCGAGCATAGTCGGTGTGCGCAAAGAATTGAAATTGGGGGAACGCAAATTCATCGACGGGGTGGAATACATCGGCATCGATCAGGGACAAGTGTTATTCGCTTGGCATAAGTTTTTATCAACCGAGCAGCCAGATTGGCTATTTTGGGAGTGTGCTTCTCACCTATGGGGAGCGCTGGTTGAGATTGCGAAGATTTCAAGAGTACGAACGATCTATCACGCGGCATTTGATACCGATTTTGTACCGCGAAAAGCTTTGTATCTGCGCCGTCGATGGTGGCCACTCTATGCGTGGGGCTTATCGCGCGCCGATAGAATCTTTGTCCAACACGAAGGACAACTGTCCGGCTTGAATACTAGATGGAGATCAAAGGCACGTATTCTTCCGAAAGTGTGCACGTTATCTCAGTCCGTGGGCGATTTGCTAGCGGCGAAACCGCACGCAGATCGGGCAAACTACGTGGCGTGGGTGGCAATGCTAAGAAAACATAAGCGGCCAGATATTCTCGTTGAAATTGCGCGCAGGGCACCTCATATTCGCTTCGTTGTCTGCGGCGGAACGACTACGTCTAGCACGCCTGCGGGCTTCGGCGAATGTGTGGTGGATGATTTAAGAACCTTGCCAAATGTTGATTATCGCGGACAAGTCTCGCCCAAGGAAGCGATGAAAGTCATCGCGGACGCATCCGTATTTCTTTCCACATCCGAAGAGGAGGGCTTCCCGAATACATTTACTCAAGCTTGGTCGGTCGGAACGCCGGTTGTAAGTTTACGGCTCGACCCCGACCATCTCATTGAGCGAATCGGGATGGGTCGAGTGCCGGATAGCATCGATAACGCCGTTGCGGACCTTAGCGATCTTGTGGAATCGCCTGAACGACGTGATGAAATTGCGGCTCGCACGCGGCGTTTCATCGCCGAAAACTATAGTGCGACGACCGTCGTTAAATTGTTTGAGGACGCTTTACGCGATATTACAGACTGAATCACCTGGGCAGTGTCCGAGCTACTGCCCAACACTCAACGCTTCATCCACCGCGCCCATTATATAGGCGGATTCGTATCCCCACGGCCAGAATCGAATATGCTTATTACTTGGCAGTTGTGTATTCTGTGCTGGCACCTGCATTGGGTTTTGAGATTCCCGCTCTCGCGGGCATTTTGATACTCACCGTATGGTTCTTTTGCGTTCTGCGCGTGCGATCGACCGCGAGAGAAGTATTTGCGCCGATTACCTTGTTGCTGGCCTGCGGAATATCGTACATCGTCATACAGGTCGGCGTCCACGGCGAATCCATGTTGGATTCGGACCTTCGCGCATTCATAACGTGGATGATGGGATTGATGATCGTGCAGTCGCTTACGCTGAGACCGGGATTTCACATTCGTTTCCCACTTTTCCTCTTCATTATTGGGGTGGCAACTCTGCCGTTTCTTGCTTTCAATTCTGCCGCCGTTGAGATGGCGCGTATTGACACAGCTGTGCAGGGAGGATTAAACCATCCTGCAGGTTTCGCGGAGTGGTTCGGCTTCTCCGCGATTTTCTTTGCGATATTCGGCATTGAGAGCAGACGGACGCCTTTTAAAATTGGCGCCTGGGGCCTGATGGTTATGTGTTTGTTTCTTGTCACGCTTTCGGTAGAGCGAGGACCGTTATTGGCAACCGCGCTCGGCTTGATTTTAGCGTTTCGTAAGTTGCTTAAGCGTGCTTTCCTGCCGCTACTCATGGTCACGCTTTTTGCCGCGGTCATTTCTTTCGCCGGCGTGTTCGATGGCGCAATCTCGAGCTACAGCGAACGCGGCTTGGAGCATACCGGTCGCGAGATTTTGTGGCCGGAAGCAATCGAGCGGATTTGGGATGCGCCGTTTTTTGGCGAAGGCAAGTCCCAGGCGCTGATCGCATTGGGACCCAATAAGTTTGCTTACCCACACAATAGTTTCTTATTTCTTGCGCTCTCATCCGGGATACTTTCCATGCTCTGGTTTGCGGTTTTTTGGATCAGGGTAAGTTGGCGAACCGCGGTTTCACACTCCGCGGGGTTGAATGACCCCTCGGTGCCCTACTTAGCGTTTATATGGCCATCACTATTGTTGGGCGATACGGGTTTCATGTCGTTGAGCGGTCTCCTAATAGTTTCCTTGGTGGCGAGTGCGAGCATGGCGAGAAGTCCGCAGTCAACTTTTCTAAGTCCCGCGTGGAGAAATCTATTGCCGCGACAAGAGCATGGTTCGCGGCGTAACGCTATCATAACACGACGTGGACAGCCACGCGTTTTTAATCCCCAGCGGACTATACGTAACTAAAAATAGATATTGGGTTTTCGGTACGGTGCTTTTGTGTATGGGGCTGCCGTAAATCTTGACATCAGTCCAAATCGTCGATCCAATTCGCTGGAATAACTGTTTAGACACCTCCTCCCGATCAAATCAATTCGACTGCTCCCTATTTTAATTTTATAAATCTGCCGCATGAAGTTCGCTTTTGATTCATATGTTTCGTGCCATGCGGATGACTTGCGTGTCGCTGCACCACCAAAGAAACATTGTCGGCTTCTCTATCTGATTGGCCAGTTACACAGCGGTGGTTCAGAGCGACAACTCTACTATTTACTCGAAAATATGGACAGGGACCGCTATCGGCCCGCGGTGGTTGTATGGAATTATTGTGAGCGAGAAACCTATGTGCCTCAGATCCGCAAACTTGGTGTTCCGATACATGCGCTACCGAACGTGTGGACGCCGAGCGCAAAGGTAGGTGCATTGCGCCGATTGGTCCGAAATCTAAGGCCCCAGATAATTCACTCTTTCAGTTTTTATTTAAATTATGCGGCCTATTGGAGCGTCAGAGGAAGTTCCGTGATTGCGATTGGGTCGATGCGCAGCTCTTTTGATTTGGATAAAAAGGTCAATGGCTGGTTTCTGGGTAAGTTGAGCGCGCGTTGGCCTAATACGCAGATTTATAACAGCTCCGATGGTGAAAGTTCGGCGTTACGCTCGAAGAGCTGGTTTATACCAAGACAGTTGTTAGTCGTTCAGAATGGCGTCGATTTGCGTCGGTTTTCCATAACACCTATACCGGCGACGATAACGTCCGCTCTGATAGTGGGCGTAGGATCACTGGTGGCTATTAAGCGCTGGGATAAATTATTGACAATGGCGGCAGAATTGAAGTGGCGCGGGCTTGATTTTGACGTGCAGATCGTCGGTAGCGGGCCATTACGTGACCAGTTAGACGAGAAGGTACGGAGGCTTCAAATCTCTGATCGTATCGTATTTAGAGGTCACATTGATGATATTCCTTCGGTTCTTTCGTCTGCATCATTGCTTGTTCACACGGCGGACGCAGAGGGAACTCCCAACGCGGTGATGGAAGCAATGTCATGTGGGCGAGCTGTGGTGGCCACGGACGTGGGCGATGTACGGTTTTTGGTTGAAGACGGTAAATCTGGATTTGTGGTGGACCGCGAAGACGACGCGATGCTATCGGAGCGAGTTGCCACTTTGTTAACGGATGGTGAGTTGTGCCGAAGAATGGGAGAAGCTGGTCGTGTGAAAGCTGAACGAGAATTTGGACTGGATCGGCTGGTTTGCAACACGTTGAATGCTTACAGGTCTGCTGGCTGGAAAGACTCGTTCGAACCACCGGCTGAATCCACGGGTATGGACCGTAATGCTTGTCTTTCCCGGCAAACGGACTGAGGAAGAATTGCTTCAAACTTGGAAAGTGCCGCACCTCATCAAGGGGTCTTTAACCTCTGTGCCTGTCTTGAACGCGTGGCGCAGGCATCGGGCAACAACCGGAGGTTCCGATTCCGCTCGATATTGTTACTCGGTTTGGTTTCGCCATCTCGTCAGACTCAATTCGTATGGATTCAGGGTTGCTGGCATGCGCATTGGCGAATTGGGGCCGGGTGACAGTATTGGCGCGGGTCTGGCAGCCCTTCTTTCTGGAGCCAGTCAATACGTAGGGTTGGATATTTTTCCATTTTCCGTGCGAGCTGAGTTGGCCACGTTATTTGATGACCTGGTTGATATGTTTTTAAAGAAAGAACCTATTCCAGACAATAGGGAATTTCCGCATGTTCGGCCCTCATTGTGCTCTTACGAATTTCCCGAGCGGTTGATTGAATGGACAAAGTTTGTGAGTCGAGTGGAAGGTATCCGCGCGGAAATAGAAGCTAGCCTCACTACCCGGTCACTCGTCACTTATCGCGCTCCCTGGTCATCACCGGAAGAGATTGCTCGATCTTCTTTGGATTTGATTTTCTCGCAGGCCGTTCTCGAGCACGTCGATGAACTGGAGCACGTTTACAGGTCGATGTTTTTGTGGCTAAAGCCGGGTGGATGGGGTTTTCATGTGATTGACTTTAGCGCTCATCATTTATCGCCTTTTTGGAACGGACATTGGGCCTACTCAAATCGGGAATGGAAACTAGTGAGAGGCCATAGAGAATTTCTGTTAAATCGTGAACCACTCAGTAGTCACCTTGCACTTGCGCAAAAAGCCGGATTTCATCTCGTAGCTGTGGAACGAGTTTATAGCGAGAATGGATTGGAAAAAGACTTTTTGTCGGAGCGGTTCAGAACCCTTGGGTCCGAAGATGCCAAAACTCGCGGCGCCATTGTCGTGCTGCGAAAGCCTCGACCAACTCGTAACCGCTGAACATATTCAATCGAATTGCTATAGTCCTCGGTATTTACAGCTCGAGGTGAAATCGAGTCCCCATGCGTATCCTCGCTATTACGAACATGTATCCGACCTCCGAACATCCTACACACGGCACATTTGTGGAACAGCAGATTAGGGGCCTCAAACGGATAGGTCTCAGCGTTGAAGTAAGTGTTATCGACCGGATCTCAAAGGGAATGGCCGTATACTTTGGCGTCGCTCGGCAGGTCCGTGCCGCTAAAGCGCGCTGCGCGCCTGACATAATCCACTCACTTTATGGAGGAGTCATGGCAGAGATGGTGACCCGTGCGGCGGAGGATGTGCCGACAGTCGTGTCTTTTTGTGGAGATGACCTTCTAGGAGAGTTGCTTTCGGGTCCTGTGAGAAGAATTATTTCCCAGTACGGTGTTTTGGCGTCTTATAGGGCGGCAAAAAGAGCCGATGGAATCGTCGTTAAATCTAAAAACTTACGAGATGCGTTGCCGGAGGAAGTGCCCGATTCAAAAATCCGAATTATTCCCAATGGTGTTGATCTTGAACGCTTTAAGCCGATGGACCCTGGGGTAGCTCGCAGTCGACTCGGATGGCGCCCTGAATGTCTAAACGTGCTTTTTCCTGCAAACACAGGCGATCCTCGCAAGCGGCCAGAGCTAGCACGCGCCGCTGTAAATATAGCCGAGAGTAACGGGCTCAGTATCGAGCTGCATCAGCTCCGAGGCGTGCCCCATCCCCAGGTTCCTATATGGCTCAACGCTAGCGATGTTGTCCTTCTCACATCGTTGCACGAGGGCTCACCCAATATCATTAAGGAAGCACTTGCCTGCAACATTCCAGTGGTGTCAGTGGACGTGGGTGATGTAAGCGAGCGTCTGCGCGGGGTTTCCGGATGCCACATCGCCGATGCAGAGCCCAACGACCTTGCTCGGAAGTTACAATTGGTCAGTCGTGGATCTGGCCGAGTGGATAGCCGGTGTAAAGTTGAGGATCTTTCCTTGGAAAGGATAGCCGTTAAATTGAAGGAGTTTTACGACGAAGTTCTTTCGTCGCGGCAAGGGCAAAGAACGATGCAGGTTGATCGTCCTCGAATAAAGCAAAGCCTCTAGCAGCAATTGATGTGAGGTTCCATTCTCAAAGTATAGATGATGCCGGACCTGCAAACTTACGGACATCCCGAATCAGATCAAAATAAATGTTTGAAGCGCGACTGCAACTCCCGACGTGTGAATCGACTCTCAGGGGAGAATTCATCGCGAAGGCTTTTTGCGAGACCCTGTATGTGCGGATTGGCCGTCTTATTTAGCGTTACTTTTGGACCTGATCGGGTTCGGAACTGTCTCGAAGAGATGCTTCGGGTGCAGCGCCACCGAGGGCCCGATAATTGGGGCGCGTGGTATGATACTATCTCTGACGTTTCTATAGGTCTTGGACTCAATCGGTTGAAGATTCTCGATCTATCGGACGACGCGAATCAGCCGATGATTTCGAAAGATGGCCGGTTCGTACTCGTATTCAACGGCGAGATTTATAATTATGTTGAACTTCGTTCGGAGTTGGCCACGGCCGGTGCGGTATTCAGGACCCAGAGTGATACCGAGGTCGTACTGGAGGCGTTAATTAGGTGGGGTTCGGAGGCATTCGCCCGTTTTAATGGGATGTGGGCATTGGCAATTCTCGACCGAGAAACCAGAGAGCTAACTGTGTCACGTGACCGGTTTGGTATTAAGCCTCTTTACACCTATGCAGACAATCAGGGCTTTTACATTTCGTCCGAGATTAAAGCAATTCTCGAGAGCACGGGTAAAAAATTCTCGGTGACTTACAGTGTAGCTAATGCTTTTCTTCGTCAGAATCTCCTCTGCACCGGCAGAAAAACATTTTTTCAAGGCATAGAAGAATTTCCGGCGGGACATTGGGCAGTCTTTTCTTTGAATGAGCCAAGCAAAAAAGCACTCCGGTTGGGTCGTTATTGGGAAGTACCTACGACTCCGCTCACCTGCTCGAACGAAGATGACTTGATCGAACTTTTTCGATCCACGTTTATCGATTCGGTTAAGATCAGACTCAGAAGCGACGTGCCCGTAGGGGTGCTCTTGTCAGGTGGAATGGATTCATCTTCGATTGCTGCAGCCGTGCACTACCTAACCCCCCACCGGAATGACATCAAGTTGTTTTCGGCTGTGGGGCAATATGGGAATGACGAGCAGCCATTCATAGATGCACTCGCAAATCATCTTAAGCGCAAGGTTGACAAGGTTGTGCTGGATTATCCTCCGTCGAAAGCACTCAATCTGTTAGGTGAGGCGAGCTGGTATAACGACGAACCTGTAGGAAGCTTCTCTACTATTGCACATTTTTTGCTCATGAATCATGCGCGAGATTCAGGTATAACTGTTCTCCTCAGCGGACAGGGTGCCGACGAGATCTTATGTGGTTACAGAAAGTATCTCTTTTTCTATCTACAGGAACTAGTCTCATCGGGGCAATGGCTATTGGCGACTCAAGTGATCAGGTCGTTTCTTTCAACGGGCTCAGTATTGTCACAGATCGATTACCGAGAGACGAAACGGTATCTTCCACGTTGGTTGCGGATACCGGAGATTGATATTCGTGGCCCAGGACTTCTGGGACTTAATGGAGCTGTCCCAGTTGGGCTAAATGGACAAAGTTTGATCCAGCGGCAGATAGATGATCTGGAGGCCCTATCGATTCCCGCGCTAGTTCACTATGAGGATAGGATGTCAATGTCCGCGGGCCGAGAAATACGGCTGCCGTTCCTGGACTATCGGCTGGTCAGCTTGTTGGTTCCTCTGCCTGTAAAATACAAGCTAAGAGAAGGCTGGACTAAGTGGATTCTACGACGCGCTATGGAGCCGTTGCTGCCCAAGAAAATTACTTGGCGTACGGACAAACAGTCGTTCATCGTGCCGCAAAACGAATGGTTTAGGTCCGAGCTGCGGCCGCAGATCCAGACGCTGCTTAAAGGTGACTTGATAACTGAGCGGCTCTCTCTGATTGATCGCGTGAATTTTAAAAAGCGATACGAAGCTTATCTACGGCAACCGTCTAACGGTAGCCCGCTCGGATTCAAGGACATTTTTGCTCCCGTTGCACTGGAAATCTGGGCCAGACGCTTCGAGCGGTATCTTTCAACGTAACGGACTAGTGCCTCTTCTGAGCATGTCCATCGAATAGATCGGGTGGTAACTTGCAGGTGGTGAAAGATCGCGCGGTCGTCCTACCCATCATTGTGACTCGTGCGCTCCGATGTCATAGGCGCGACCCATTGGGCGCTTTGTTCCAACAATATCATCTACGACCTCGCTCAGCGCTGCGCCGCCGTCAATTGCTGAGCTTGTTGATTGCAGACGAAAGTCGCCTCCTGCGGCATTCATGAATTTGGGGTCCACAGTGAGATTATTTGAGAAAACTCCTGAGGCAGTTGTCCACATATTATTACTGTTTTGATAGGCGATGTTGTTTCTTACGACGGAATTAGTTCCCTTTGCGGCATCAATTCCAACATAGCTCTGGTTATACACGGTATTATTGTACGCGGTTGTCGAGGCGCCAACAACTATTCCAACCGCACCGTTATATACCAAATTGTTATAAGCCGTACTTCCGGGGCCAGAAGTGAGGAGAATGCCGGCGGCACAACAGGCCTGTTTAGCGAAATCGTGCACTTTGTTTCTTCTTACTACGTTGTTGCTCGGAAGTGGCGTGTGCTCGCTGTACTGATGTATGCCATATGCCGGAAGGTCGTACAGTTCGTTGCCTTCAATCAGGGAGTTGCTTCCAGTGAGATAAATTGCGTGGTTGCGTCCAATGCCATTGGACGTCGTAGTAAACGAGCCGCCGTGGATTTTATTGTTGATTATCTGGATATCCATTGATTGCGAGCCAATGTAAATCGCGTTTTCGCGATTCGTATTGATAAGCTCATTGCCAATTACGCGTATCGATGATGGGGCGTCACAGCAACTGCCAAAAAACATCTGAGTCCCCGTGAGATTGATCCCGTCGAATATGAATCCCTGAATAATTGAAAAGAAAGCGAGGCTAGTCGGAAGGTAAATGTAAACGTTTGATTGTGCATTTGCTCGAATTGTGACGACATCACCCGATCGAGCCCGCAAGGTGAATGGCGCGCTCCAAGAGGTACCGCTTGGAAGATTATTTGTAATCGACTCAGCGTAAGTTCCGGCCGCAATCTCGACAATCTTACCGGCACCCGCACCGGGCGAAATTCCAATACAGGCCATTCCGGCGGCGATGGTCAACTTGGGTGTACTTGAGCTTCTTGCCTGCGTGCAGCTATACGAGTCGCTACCATTTTTGCCGACAAAATAGATTACCGAAGACGCTGTCTTTGTAAACGAAGCAGATGCCATCGCGCTCTGAGTGTAGCCACTCTTGAAAGCGGTGGCCTTGAGCGTCGCACTGCCGGTGAGCATCATAGGTTCTATATATGGGGCCGACGAGAGTGTGGGAGTCGATCCATCGGTTGTGTAGTGAATTGAAGCGCCTGAGGTTGCTGACTGAATGCTTACCGAGACGGAGTCTGCAAAGTTACCGCCGTTGGGAGTTATTGTAGGTGTCGCCACAGTTAATACGACGGCCGCGCTAACGTTAAGTATAAACGATGTTGTCCGTGTCACACCGCCTCCGCCGGCGCTGACAGCTACCGGAAAACTGCCGCTGGCCGTAGACTCGTTGGTACTAACAGTTAATACCGTCGTGCAACTAGGACTGCAAGAAGGCGAGGAGAAAGAGGCCGTAGCGCCGGAAGGAAGTCCAGAAACCGAGTATGAGATTGGCTGTCCGACCCCCGATACCAAGGTCGCATTGATGGAGTTGCTAATCGAAGATCCTGCTATAAGTGAGCTGCTGCCAGAATTCGAGATCGAGAAATCGAAGGGCTGTGTCACAGTGAACGAAGCATTAACCTCGGGACTCGCATTGTAACTGTTCTTGAACGCTTTCGTTTTCATCATCGCACTGCTCCTCATGGTTATCGGTCCAGTGTAGAGCGTCGCGGACTGTGATGGCGGCGAGTCATCGGTCGTGTAATAAATTGAAGCCCCCGAAGTCGCCGTTTGCATCGACACCTGGACATAACCACTATAGCTCCCGCCGCTGGGAGAGATGACCGGTGCCGCTACAGTCGATACGAAAGCATTTTGCTGATAAACCGCTTGAATTTCGACGGCGCTTAATGCTCTGCTGTAAATGCGCACTTCATCAATGAGTCCGTTGAAATATTCTCCAAAATAGCTTGCGCCTATCTGGAGCGGGCCCGTGCCAGAGTCAATTGTTCCGCTCACAGGAATACTCTGACTCAGTAACCCATTTACGTACAGTTTCAAGTTTGATCCGTCGTAGGTAGAAGTTAGATGCTTCCATGTATTTTGAGGTAGAGCGGAAGTATCGCAAATCGCTTGCTGTATTCCTATCAGATTCGCACCCGCGAGCGGGGCGCCGGCATTGCCGCAATAACCAGACCCGGTAGTTGCATAAAGAAAATACACATGGTCTGAAGCCGAATTTTTTGAGATCGCAGCAGTGAAGGTATTTGGGGCAATGATCGTATTTACCCAAGCTGAAAGAGTGAATGAAGTGGACAGATTTAGCGAGCCCGAATCAGACACAGTTACATTGTCGTCAATGCCATCGAAGTATAATGCTTTGCCGGCAATTCCAGTTGTCCACTGAGGATCCATTCGCCAATGTTCCGGTATTTCCATTTCCCGAGGAATCGGCAGCTGTTGTTCCAGTCCCCTCGTCAAATTTCCAATAGGCGACGAGATCAGATGTGAACGACGCGCTAACCTCTGCGCTCGGGTTATACCCACTCTTGAAACCCTTGGCTTTCACGACCGCGCTGGTTGTCAGAGGTCATCGCTCCGGTATAAAGTTTCGATGACTGAGTCGGGCTGGAGCCGTCGGTGGTGTAATAGATTGATGCCCCGGAAGTCGCCGTTGCCATTGTCACGGCGACCGAATTTGTAAAGCTTCCCCCGGTGGGTGAAATCGTCGGCGATGCCACGGTAAGTGCCACCGGCGCGCTAACCGTCAGGGTGAAAGTTTTAGTTTTGGTGACGCCGCCGCCGCTGGCGCTGACTGTGACCGTCGAGCTTCCCGCCGGGGTCGCACCAGCCGTGCTAATGGCGAGCGTTGAAGAGCAAGTCGGGTTGCATGAACTCGCGGAAAAAGTTCCGGTCGCGCCCGATGGCAATCCCGACACCGTGAATAACACCGGTTGACTGTTGCCATTAGCCAATGTTGCGCTAATCGTGTTGCTAACTGAAGATCCGGCTATGACTGAAACACTGCTGGAGTTGCTGAGCGTAAAATCGAAATCGCTTGTCTTGGCAAACCATGCGCTAGATACCGCACTAGGGTTTAGCTTGTTCTTGAAAGCCATGGCTTTGAGCAGCACGTTGCTTGAGATGGTCACTGGCGATGAGTATTGGCTCGACGACTGTGTTGGGGTCGATCCATCCACGGTGTAATAGATTTTCGCACCCGCTGTTGCGTCCGCTAGGGACACAGTCACTGAGCCGGTAAAGGAACCGCCATTGGGCGTTATCGTCGGCGTGCTGACGGTTGACGATGACGCCGTCGGATTGGGACTCGACTGAGCCGTAGCGCTGCTTGAGATGCCGCTCGGTTTAGACGAGGTCACGCTTTGGCTCTGCGTTTGAGGTTGCATCAACAGATAGAGCACACTCTCTCCGGTGAACGGAGATTTGAGTGTTACCTGGCTCCCGCCAACGGTGCTGGCTGCAGCCACCGTTTCACCGCTGATCGGATTAAACCAGTTAACAAGAAATCTTTGCCCAGTGCCGGAGAGGTCTACGACCACGCTGCCGCCTACAGGCAAGTAGCTGAGATATTCCGTCCCAGGATTCATCAAGCAGTATCCGGTCGAGCACACAACGTCGTTTGGCGTCACGGCGGAAAGATTAATAATTTCAGAATAGGCAAGAGACTGAGTTATTGCCGCATGCAGATTCTCATTGACTCCCGGCGTGAGCGAGTCCGGCTCCCTATCGATAATGTTGAATCCGCGCGCAAAACTTTTCCAGATCGACTGATGCGATAATCGGTCACCTAAAAGGCTGGGATTCGTTTCCAGAACGAGAACTTTTTTTCCAAGCGCCAACGGCGGGTTCAGGTCGGTACTGTAAAAGGCGATCCAATCGGCGGGGCTATTGAATGCGGTATCACTATCGGAGCCCGACAGATGACCGATGCCCACTGGATGCTGCTTCAACTTGGTCGCCTGGTAATTTTTGAGATAGTTGATGACGTAATATTGCCATGCTGCATTGCCAAGCGGCCCGTCGCCGTTGATTTCGTAAAGCACGTTGTCCAAATCATTCAGTGTGTCGACGACCTTGCGGATGTAAGTTTCCTGCAATGACGTCACGGCGGGAATCGCCGCCGTGAATATTTCGTTTCCTATACCGTCACCATTGGCGTCTCCGTTCATCCCAGTAATATTGTTGTCGCGATTGAAGGGGTGTGCGGACCAGAGATCGCTTTTTTTCTTATTCGAAGAACCGTTCAGACTCTGAAATAAAACCACGGAGACGTAAATTCCGCGTTGCTGCGCTTGCAAAACCCGAGCGCGCAATTGGTCAAAATACGTTTGATTCAATCGACGCAAATCAAACTTGGAGCCGCCGTCAAGTGCCAGACCCGAGCCAGTCCGCTCATAAGGCAGAATCAATCGTGGGATTTTCGCCGACTCGGGTGTCTGGTCCCAAGCCCAGAGCCGCGTAAAATTGTGTTTTTGCTGCTGAAGAAAATCGAGATAAGTAGTGAAATCGTCTGTACCGGGCTGAATCGCATCTTGCCCTACGTAAGTTCCGGCGAGATAGACGGGCGCTCCGCTCGAATCAAAGAAATAACGCGGGTTAGCGGGGCTGACGGTTAGAGGACCGGCGGCCTGAGCCGTCGAAACCATCAAAAACGCTGCAATTGCAGTAAATACTAGTTTTGAGAAGCACTGCGAGAGGAAAGCAAAAGGTTTCCTCGCGAACGTTTGCCGGGAAAAAACATGGCTGGACATGATAAGCGTACTCCTTGAGTGGAACCCTGTTCCGGAGTGCGCTTATGCGTCTCTCTTCGGTAGCCCGGCTATCAGGATATTCCTGACCCGTGGCTTTGCGTCCCAGCCTCACAGCTGGTTTGCCGTTGTCGGAGAGGGGTCCAAATTCAATTTATGAAAAGTAGCGAGCGCAAGTTCAGTGCCATAGCACCGATGAGGGAAATTTCTACACTATGGGGTCTAAAACTCCTCCGTTTTCTATTAATCAACCAACATGCATCGGCCCAAATTGGTAGTCTCTTTGTGCAATTTTTGATCGGCAGAAAACGATCGTTGGCCACATTGGACAATTAATGTCCTGGTCTTCGCAAAAGCCACGTCGAAGGAGTGAGTAGTCTTAATGGCGCCTACCGAAACATTCGCTTCGATACAAAGCACGGCAAATACGTCACCGTCCGTCTCGATCATCATTCCGTGCAGAAATGAAATCGACCACATTGCAAATTGTCTATCCTCGATATTTGACCAATGCGAAATTCCCGGCGGTTTCGAAGTGATCGTTGCCGACGGGATGTCGGATGACGGCACGCGGGAGATTCTTAAACGACTGTCTAAGGAAGATTCGCGGCTAACGGTCGTTGACAATCCCGGCGGTTTCGTTTCCAGCGGTCTCAATGCCGCGCTCCGTGATGCACGGGGATCGATCATCATCCGTATGGACGCGCACACAAGCTACGCTCCGGATTATATTCGGCAATGCGTTCGCGTGCTTCAGGAAACAGGCGCAGATAATGTAGGCGGGGCCGCGCGTACGAGGAGCTCAGGCTACGTGCAACGGGCGATTTCGGCCGCCTATCGCTCGGCGTTTTCAGCGGGGGGGCTCGGTTCCATGACCCAGACTATCGAGGTTATGTGGACACGGTAACTTACGGTTGTTGGCGGCGCGAAGTTTTCGATCGAATTGGCTTATTTGATGAGGAGCTTGTTCGGAATCAGGACGACGAGTTCAATCTTAGGCTTGTTCGTAGCGGAGGTAAAATTTGGCAATCGATTCAAGTCAGGAGTTGGTACCACCCCCGAGAAAGTTTGCGGCATCTCTTCGCTCAATACATGCAGTACGGCTACTGGAAAGTGCGCGTCATTCAGAAACATCGTGTTCCGGGATCGTTACGTCATTTGATTCCGAGTACCTTCGTTTTTGCACTGGCATTTCTGCCCGTCTTGTCTTTATTTGGCCGCTTGCATTGTACGCGTGGACTTCGCTGCTTGCCCTGTATGTCATCGTCAATTTTTCGTTTTCGGCGGTAACGGCAGCGGCGAATGGCTGGAACTTGTTTCCTACTTCTTCCGTGCGTTTTTGCAATATTTCATGTCGCGTATGGTCTGGGATTTCTGAAAGGATTTGCCGATTTCGTCGTTCTACGGCGTAAGGCCGATCGATCGCACAGCGCCCTGACACGCCCCTCGAAGCAACAGCTTGTGCCTTGAGGTTTGGAGGGGCCCGGCTAATTGGCGAAAAATATGGTTTCCGCCACGCCCTAAAGCAACAATATGGTATCGACTACCGAGCACCTGTAATGCCGCCAGTCAAACCGGGCTACCTTCGCAATCGGTGGACTACATCGACTTTGGAGCATATTGCGCCGGTGGAGATACGCTCGATTTTGCTACATAGAACTCTTTCAATCTGAGGGAGTTTCCCGGAAGACCAACACAAAGCGGCCACAGACAAGGACCCTAAAGCGCTTCGACAGATTTCGCTCAGCAAGCGGTTCCGAAGCTACAGCGTGGACGATTTGGCCGTGAATTAACACGTTTCTGGTGCTTCGGCTTTCGATTGAAACGTCATCATCAAGGAGTCATGTGGAATCCAAACACCAATTCTCGGCCCACTAGATGCCGAGAAGACGATTTCACCATCTCTTATATTATTTATTTATTAACGCGTGATTTACGGAGTCCACTAAATGACTTTGAGTTCCCAGCGAACCAAGATCATGTTTTTAACCAAGTACGTTTGTCGAAGCCGCGTTGATTTTCTCGGCCCTGTGGGGGAAAGATATGCGGGCCTATATTTTTCGTTTATGGAACGGTTTCGATCTAAATACGATTTTTATTGGCACAGCGGGACCGATGGAAAGACCTATAAATACCAAGCGGAATCAAATACTTTGCAGCCGTTATCTTCGGATATAGAAAACCATGGCCGGCTTTCGTTGATCAAAATGATACTCTTTTTTTGTCTTGGTAACTTGAAAGCACACAAGATCTTTATCGTTTCGTATCCATATTTTCCTAACAGCTTGTTGATCGCGAGCTTGCTCTTTTTAATAAAGCCGTTTCGGGTGACCACGGTTGTTGACGTTCAAGACTTGCCCCGTGAAACTCCGGGCACGGCGGGATATGTGCTCTGGCGGATCGTAGATGAGCTCTACTATCTCCACGCATTGTTTATTTTTAACGCTACGGAATGCGCGAAGCTCTTTGCGCGGAGAATACGCCAACGAATTATCGTAATACCGATGGCCGCTCATGACGATCTTATTACGCCGACGCCGTCAGCGGTGACGGGAAACGGGGTAAGAGTGGGGTATGTCGGCACAATCGGCAGAGCCAGAGGATTTCCCGATTTCATCGAAATTGTAAATCATCTGCGCGGAGAAGGGCTTGTTATAGATTTGGTTATCAACGGCAGTAATCCGGAAAACATCAATCTAGGAAATTTCCCTTGGGTTCGGTTGCATGAACTACAATCCTTCGAGTCTTTTTCGAAATTGTTGGGAACGTTCGACGTAGGCGTTATACCTTACGTTGACAAAGATTACTGGGACTACATGTCGATAACGAAGATGGCAACCTACATGGCGGCAGGACTTCCAATCCTATCGATGCAATTGACCGAGACTTCAAACATTCTAGCGAAGTGGAATTGCGGGGTCTCGGTAAAAGATTGGCGCGACATGGCGGTCGCGTTAAAGCAGTTGTGCGAGGATAGATCACTCCTCGAGAGACTCGGAAAAAATTCACGCCGAGCGGCGGTGGAAGAATACAATTGGGCAAAACAAGCGGAAAGATTAGGAAGATTTCTTGAGGATTGGGTTAAAAATTTTGGTCTCGGGAATCAACAACTAGACAGAAAGCCCACGCGGTCAAGTGCTCATTATCATATGGCGCGAAGAGCTACTAAATTGGCGTCTCGCCAGTCGGTCGGTTAAGAGCTATGGTCATTTATCACGGTGATACAGTTCTCGCTCGTGCGTGACTGGGCATCTAGAGAGCTTCACGTACAGAACCCGGTTACAGCATTCATCTACGTATTTATTTCTGTACTTAGCGATTAAGAGCCCTAAAACTCGTCGCCACGCACGGTCTTGTCGTTCTCTATTTGCGGAAAAACTTATGCCTTTGCTTGCGGAATCTTTGAGCGCCGAAGAGAAGCGTATCCACGAGGCATATGCAAGGCGACGAAGTGGCTTTCTCTATTCGCGTTTTAACCTCGCCTACCTCTTCATCGTGCAGGAACGCGAACGGCATATCCTTCGCCTGCTGACGGAGTACGGATTCACGCAACTGGAAAGCAAAAAAACCCTGGAAATTGGCTGTGGAAACGGTGACGTGCTGCGTGAATTGGTCAAATGGGGCGCACGCCCGGAAAATCTATTTGGCGTAGACCTGCTCGCAGACCGCGTCGCCGAGGCGATTGCTGGCTGTCCCAAAGCTGTGAAGATTTGCCAGGGCAATGCGGCCAGCCTGCAATTCCCCGATGAGATGTTCGATTTGGTGCTCCAGTCTACTGTGTTTACCTCAGTGCTCGATCACCGCATGAAGACCCAAATGGCTGCCGAAATGTGTCGGGTATTGCGACCGAACGGCTTGATTCTCTGGTACGATTACCACATGAACAACCCGCGAAATCCTGACGTCAAGGGTGTCAAATTGCAGGAAATCAAAAGCTTGTTTCCGAATTGTGAAATCCGCATGAAACGGATCACTCTTGCTCCGCCGATTACGCGCGCGATCGCGCCCTATTCATGGCTCCTGTGCTACGTCCTAAACAAAGTTCCGTGGCTGTGCAGCCATTATATCGGTGCGATCAGAAAGCAACGCCAGGAAACCTCTTCAGACTCAGACCCAATCTTCAAAAAAACTGATTCGGCGAATTCGCTGCGATAGCCAGGCGCGCGACTGTGCTTGCGCTGCGCAAGCAACTCCTTTCTTCGCTTACGTAACCACTCACCGGAGCAAATCCATGCGCACCAATACTGTGGCTAAGCAACTTAAGCGACCGGAATTCATTCCATTCCATGTTCCGCAGATTGACGAGAACGAGATTCGCTCAGTGGTCGAGGTACTCAGTTCCGGCTGGTTGACGACCGGCATGAAGGCCAAGCAATTCGAGGAAGAATTCGCCCGCTATGTGGGGAGCCGTTACTCGGTGGCAGTCAATTCGTGCACCGCCGCGCTTCACCTGGCTTTGGATGCGGTGGGGATTCAAGAGGGCGATGAAGTGATCGTTCCGACGATGACCTTCACGGCTACCGCAGAGGTGGTTTTGTATTTCAAAGCTATCCCGGTGTTCGTCGACTGTCTTCCTGACACCTTCAATATGGATCCCGAGAGCGTCGAGCGGGCGATCACGTCCAAGACAAAAGCGATAATACCGGTCCATTTCGGTGGCCAGCCTTGTGACATGGAGCAAATTCTAGAGATCGCCCGACGTCACCAACTCTATGTCATTGAAGACGCCGCGCACGCGCTGCCGGCGAAGTACTTCGGCAAAAAGATTGGCACCATCGGCGACATTACCTGTTTTTCGTTCTATGCCACAAAAACCATTACCACCGGCGAAGGCGGCATGGCCACCACGGAGAATCCCGAATGGGCAAGCCGGATGAGAATGATGAGTCTGCATGGAATCAGCCACGATGCTTGGAAGCGCTATACGAAAGAAGGCTCGTGGTACTACGAGGTCGTTCGCCCTGGATTCAAATATAATCTCACCGACATCGGCGCCGCGATCGGTGTCGAGCAACTGAAAAAATGCACTGCGTTTGGCGCCGCTAGGGAGCGCATCGCGATGGCATACGGCGAAGCGTTTTCCGACCTGCCGGAGGTGCAAATCCCGCTATGCAAAGCCGACATTGAGCATGCCTGGCACCTTTACGTCATTCAGCTGAGGCTCGAACGCTTGAAAGTCGGCCGTGATCAATTCATCGAAGCCCTGAGAGAACACGGCATCGGCACGTCGGTGCACTTCATTCCGCTGCACTTGCATCCTTATTATCGTGACCGGTTTGGCCATCGTCCGGACGACTTCCCAAACGCAACCAAGACTTATCGCCGAATTATCTCACTGCCGATTTATCCCAAAATGACGCAATCCAACGTCGAGCAGGTGATCGACGCTGTAAGAAATACGGCTGAACAGCACCGCCGCTGATGAAACGTACTTTCGATATTTTTGTGGCCGCGATGGGGTTGGTTTTATTCGCGCCGCTGTTACTGTTGATTGCCATACTCATTAAATTGGACTCCAACGGGCCGGTTTTTTTTCGACAGGTACGAATCGGAAGAAATTTTCGTGCGTTTGAAATTTACAAGTTTCGCACGATGGTCCAAAAGGCTTCACAGCTGGGCAAACCGATCACTTATGGCAATGACTCCCGCATTACACGCGCGGGACGGCTCTTGCGCAAGGCCAAATTGGATGAGCTGCCACAGTTGATCAACGTTTTGAAAGGGGACATGAGCTTCGTTGGCCCACGCCCCGAGGTTCCTCAATATGTCGAGCTTTTTCGCAGGGACTACATGGAAATCCTCACGGTCCGTCCGGGAATTACCGATCTCGCTTCGCTCAAATATCGGGACGAAGCGTCGCTGTTAGGAGAAGCCGTAAATCCGGAAGAAGAATACGTGAATCATGTGCTACCCGACAAGATTGAGATGGCTAAGGACTATCTTCAACGTTCCTCATTTGTGTTCGATCTCAGCGTTATCGTAAAGACGATCTTTAGAGTGTTCGAATACAAGCGGCTCTAGCAAACTCTCTGATAAATTCTATCCGGAGATCGCGCATGATTACATCTCACGCCAAAGCACCAATGCGTACGCCACACGTGCAGACTTTTGAACGCAAGCGAGTTGATGATTTGCCGTTTGTTCGGATCGATGCTTGTGCGAACCGCGGCTTCGGGCTGCGCGAGCTGTGGGAGTACCGAGAGCTGCTTTATTTCTTGGTCTGGCGTGACATCAAGGTCCGCTACAAACAAACCGCAATCGGAGCTTCGTGGGCGGTACTCCAACCATTGCTGACCATGGTTATTTTTACCATGGTTTTCGGCAAGTTTGCGAATATGCCCAGCAACGGATTGCCCTATCCTATCTTTACTTTGGTCGCGCTGCTTCCCTGGACTTATTTCGCCAGATCTCTCAATCAAAGCATTTTGAGTGTCGTGGGAAACGCGAATTTGATTACCAAAGTCTATTTTCCTCGTTTGCTTCTGCCTATCTCGGCAGTTGTTTCCGGGATCGTCGATTTCGCCATCAGTTTTGTTTTCCTTATTGGGATGATGATTTGGTATCGCATAGTTCCGGATTGGGAGATTCTATATCTACCTTTCTTTGTGGTTTTGACAATGCTCACCGCTTTAGCCGTGAGTCTATGGTTATCGGTCATCAATGTTCGGTATCGGGACGTCGGCCAGGCAGTGCCGTTTTTGATCCAGATCTGGATGTTTGCTTCCCCGGTGGCCTATGCTGTGAGCGTTGTACCCGAGGGATGGCGGATGGTGTACAGCCTCAATCCGATGGCGGGGGTCGTCGAAGGGTTCCGATGGGCGCTGACGACAAGTGAAAGCCCGCCGATCGTTCCGATAGCTGTAAGCACAATCATGGTCATTGCTTTATTATACGGGGGTCTCGTTTTCTTTAAACGAATGGAAGAAACCTTTGCCGATGTCATCTAGAAGCGCGCATTCGGCATCGGATCGTGTCCTGATCGTGTGAGGCAACATCCCATGAATCCTGCAATCCTCGTAGAGAACCTGTCCAAACAATACGAAATCACGTTGGGGAAAAATCGCCATGATACCTTGCGCGATCAAATTGCCGACGCCTGTAAGTCGCTATTTCGTCGCGATGGTTCATCCGTTCGCCAGGAAAAATTTTGGGCCCTCAAAGATGTCTCTTTCGAAGTCCGACCCGGCGATGTGATCGGCGTCGTAGGCCGTAATGGAGCCGGAAAAACTACGCTGTTGAAAATAGTCTCGCGGATCACGGCACCTACAGCCGGCATCGTCGAAATTCATGGTCGAGTCGGCTCGCTTCTAGAAGTGGGGACAGGCTTTCATGCTGAGCTCACCGGTCGCGAAAACATTTTCTTGAACGGCGCGATTCTCGGCATGAAAAAAGCGGAGATAGCGAGCAAGTTCGACGATATTGTTGCCTTCGCCGAAGTCGAGAAATTCATCGACACACCGGTCAAGCGCTACTCTAGCGGCATGTATATTCGTCTGGCATTTGCGGTCGCGGCGCACCTAGAACCTGAGGTGTTGATTGTCGATGAAGTCCTAGCCGTCGGCGACACGGCATTTCAAAATAAATGTCTCGGAAAAATGCAAGGTGTCGCCAAAGAGGGACGGACGGTGTTGTTCGTTAGTCACAACATGGCCGCCGTCCAACACCTGTGCAAAAGAGTCATTGTGCTGGAGGGCGGCAAAATTGCTTTCTCCGGCGAGACCAAGGAAGGGATCGACCATTACTTCAAGACTGTGTCGGGCGATTCGGTTAATTGTAACACCGTCCAAGTTGATTTGGCGCGTCATCGGGGACGGCCTGCCAACTACAAACCAATTTTGCAGAGTCTGGAGTTCTTTGACGGCGAAGGTAAACCGCTCCGCGGCGGAGTCAAAATTGCCGGACCGCTAAAAGTCGCGATCGGTTTTTTTCTCGAGCGCCCCTTGCCAGCGATCGACGCGTGCATCGGTTTCGAAACTCTCACCGGCCAGCGCGTTTTCACCGCTCACACTTGGTTTGAGCCGAGCCGTGGAGATGCCGAATGTGTCGGCAAGCGAACGTACGTCTGCGAAATTCCAAGTCTCACCTTGGTTGCCGGCCTCTATAAGATTCTCGTGGCGATCGGCAGTGCTGGAGGGGTGACAGACTTGGTCGAAGACGCCGCGCGGTTAGAAATTCTCGACTCCGATTATTATGGTACCGGCCGATCGCCTTGGAACGGGCTGATTGTTCTTGAGCATCATTGGTATCTCCAATAGCGACTCAAAACCTCGTATTTAAAAGCGCATCGCACGTGGGCCAGTCTATCCTGTCGCGGTAACAGGTCTCCCTCCAGTTTAACGAATCACGCATTGACCATTAGGAGACTGCGCGCGGACAGAACGTCTGAAAAGCGGACTATTAGTAGAAAGTCGAACTTAAGAACGGAGGAAGCATGAGCAATCCAATCGGCGTTGGCATTGTTGGGCTGGGTGAAAGTGGCCAACATCATATTGGCGTGATCCAAGGCGATCGCCGTCGGCCGCAGACGCCTGAAACTCCAGCTAAGCAGAATCTGGGTCAAATGGGCCGAAGTCTCGTCCGCAAGATGTTAGGCAAAGACAGCCCGGAACCATCGCGTCCATTTGATCCTGGCATAGAAGCACTGCGAATCATCGGAGTATCAGATATGGATGAAGACCGCCTAGCGTGGGCCGTGCAAAATCACGACATTCCACATACCTGCACGGACTATAGAAAACTGCTTGCCCGAAAGGATATCGACGCGATTCTAATTTGCACGCCGCCCGCGTTTCACCCGCAAATTACAATTGAAGCCGCGCAACACGGAAAACACGTTTTCTGTGAAAAACCGATGGCGATGACATCGTCTCGCTGCATGGAGATGTTGGAAGCAGTGGAAAAAGCGGAAGTCGTTTTTCAGGTGGGATACATGCTGCGTTTCGCGACCGAGCGCGGCCAAATCATCGACGCCGTTCGCAACAACAAAATCGGCCGTCCCATTTTCTTTCGCGAAATTATCAGCCTCAGAGCAGGCGGAGATCAGTTGTGGATTCACGACCATGAGCTCGGTGGCGGACCCCTCTGGGAAGTCTCTCACAGCATTGATTTCGCGCGTTATGCGTTAGGTGATCCGGAGGTCGTATTCGGCATCGGGGGCCATTATAAGCCAAACAAAACCTCGGCGTTGGATACGTACGCCGTGTCCATGAATTTTCCTTCCGGAGACAGAGCGTTGATCGGCGATTCCTATGCGCTCAAAAACTTCGGCTGGGACAATGAAGCGTGTCGAAAGCACCGCACGTCGATCGACATCATGGGACCCGGGGGTTACATTCAATTCCCCGACGCCGATTTATCAAATCGTCTCACAATCTGTAGCTATTCGGAGCCTGAAGATGTCATCGAGAAGTTTCGCTGGCGCAGCATCTGGGGCGCCGATGAAGATGCCTATCGAAAGCAATTGGAACATTTTGGTGAGTGCGTGAGGATGAAAAAGAGACCCGATGTGTCGGGTTACGAAGGCTTGCGAACCGTGCAGCTTGTGGAAACTATTTATGACTCGATTCGGACCGGAGATGCACGAAAATTCGGTGTATTGCAATAAATCCAAATCGCATTGTTTGCGTGGGCCTGCTTTGACGAATTGATTAAATCAGCACGAGGTCGATTATGAAACATATGAGTGTAGATGTTGCCGAGCTTTTCCATGCCTTTGAGACCATGATGCAGCAATTTGATCTGGATTCTGTAGAGAGGGTCATTCAACGGCTGCGGCAAGCCCGCGACCAAGGGGCGACGATTTACATTTGCGGCAATGGAGGAAGCGCGGCCACGGCTTCCCATTGGGTCAATGATTTGGGCAAGGCGACCAAAGCCGCCGAGCGCCCGCCTATGCGCGTGATGAGCTTGAGCGATAACGTGTCATGGCTGACGGCGTTAGCAAACGACGAAGGCTACGATCGTGTATTTGCCGGGCAGTTGGAAAACTTCGCCCGGTCGGGAGACGTGCTGATCGTCATTTCCGCCAGCGGCAACTCGCCGAATTTAGTGAAAGCGGTCGAACTGGCCCAGAGCCGCGGAATAACTACCATCGGCCTTTTGGGTTTCGACGGTGGCGTGTTAAAAAAACAAGTCGATGATTCTCTATGGGTTCCGACGGAGAGGGGCGCTTACGGTTTAGTCGAAAGCTTCCACACGCTGCTTTGCCATATCCTAACGGATTGTATCGCGAGAGATTTGCCGGCACGACAGGACGACGAGCAAGCCGGCACGGCTTATCCCTATAGACGTCGCCGCGTTGCCGCAAATAACTAGCCAAACCACGATCCGTGACACGCGAACGATCGCCGGTGCCGCCGAGACAGCCCTTGCAGAGAACTTGTCTTATCTTAATTATGGGAGTCGCCGGCTCCGGAAAGACGACGCTGGCTAAAGAAATCCTCCGTCGCATTTGGGCCGTCTACCTTGATAACGACCACATTGTTGACGCTTTTTTCCCACATACCCGCACGGGGAGAAACTACGAAAAACGGCGCCCGTATTTTTACCAGGCGCTATATAGGATCGTCAGTGAAAATCTGGCGGTCAGTAACTCAGTCATCTTGGACGTGCCTCACATGAGGGAGATGAGGGATCCCAAATGGCGCGGTTTAATCCAGCGTTTGGCTGGAAAAACAAAAGCGAGACTCGTCGTGATCAGATGTCACTGCGCGGACTCCGTGCTGCGCTCGCGGCTTAAGTCTCGTGGGGAAAGCAAAGACAGGTGGAAATTGACCCACTGGGAAGAGTTTTTGACTCAACAGCCCAGTCTCGCGCCTATTCCTTTTGCTCACCTGGAAGTTGATACGGAAAGTAATTTATCAGCTAACGTCAATGCCGCGCTCCGCTATATTTTCCATTCCACTACAAGGCATAAAAGCGGAGAGTTCGGGAACAGACGGGCCAGGCTACCGGTCATCTAAAGCCGAATCTTCTCATGCAACTCCATCGATCTCAGCTAACAGAGCGCCCTCGGCAAGCGGTTATCCTCGCCGGTGGCCGCGGCACGCGTCTGCGGCCGCTCACCGATACTCGGCCCAAGCCGATGATCGACATCTGTGGCAAGCCGTTCTTGCAATATCAAATCGAGCAATTGCGCGAGCAAGGATTTGAAAAAGTGCTGTTACTGCTGGGGTATTTGCCCGAAGTGGTCGAGGACTTTTTTGGCGACGGAGGGCGCTGGGGGATCAAAATCGAATATTCCGTGACCGATGTGGCGGATGAAACCGGCAGGCGACTCAAACTTGCCGAGTCGTTTTTGGATCCATGTTTTCTCATGATGTATTGCGACAACTATTGGCCGATGGATTTCGACCGCATGTGGCAGCGCTTTCAGGCGAGTGGCGCTTCCGCAATGATCACGGTTTACAGCAATAAAGACCGCTACACTCGTAACAGCGTGCGCGTCGAAGCCGACGGCATGGTTTCGCTCTATGACAAGAGCTGCAGCGATCCGTCATTGAACGGAGTGGAGATCAGTTACGCGATTATCGACAAAGAAGTGATTGGTCTGCTCAACGGCGACAACTGTCTATTCGAGACCGCCATCTATCCGGCTCTAATCCAACAGAAAAAGTTGGCCGGCTACGTCAGCGATCATCGCTATTATAGCGTTGGCGGGCTGCATCGCTTGCCGCTGACAGAGAGTTTTTTTCAGCGTCAGAAAACGGTGCTGATCGATCGCGACGGCGTGCTCAATCGCAAACCGCCGCGGGCGGAGTATGTGACATCCTGGAATGGCTTCCAGTGGTTGCCCGACGCCCAGGCGGCGTTGCAGCTGTTACAGGCAAACGGCTTCCAGGTGATCGTCATCTCCAATCAAGCAGGCGTTGCCCGGGGCGCCATGACGGCGGCGGACCTCGACGACATTCACGACCATATGAAACAGGAGGCCGAAGCGGCCGGCGGCCATATCGCAGCGATTTACCATTGTCCGCACGACTGGGATGCCGGTTGCCAATGCCGCAAGCCGCGCGCTGGCATGTTGTTTCAAGCGCAAAGGGAATTCGATCTCGATTTGAGCCGTACGCCGTTCATCGGCGATGACGAGCGCGACGGTGAGGCGGCAGAGGCGGCAGGTTGTCCCTTTATTCGAGTGTCGGAAACCAAAACCATCTTCCACTGTGCCCAAGAACTAATCAAGCGGACTTCACCGAAAGGAAATAGCAATGACACAAAAGCGAGTTTTGATCACCGGTCATAAAGGTTACATCGGTTCGGTGCTGGCGCCGCTGCTGGTGCAAGCGGGCCATGACGTGGTCGGCCTTGACACGGGCTACTTCAGCTCCTGCACGCTGGTCCCCGATCCGATGCCGATTCGTTCCATCAACAAAGACATTCGCCAGATTCGTCCCGACGACTTGCGCGGTTACGACGCGGTGATTCATCTTGCCGCTTTGAGCAACGATCCGATCGGCAACCTCGACGCCAATTGGACGCGTCAAATCAACTGTGAAGCCAGCGTCCGCTTGGCTGAATACGCTAAAGCGGCCGGAGTCGAGCGCTTTCTGTTTTCGTCATCTTGCATCATGTACGGCATGTCCGAAGCCAGCGTGGTCGACGAAACATCGCCCCTCGACCCGCGCACAGAGTATGCGCGTTCGAAAGTTTTGGCCGAGCAAGCAATCGCGAAATTAGCCGCTGACAGCTTTTCGCCTACGTTTTTGCGCAATGGCACAATCTACGGGATCTCGCCCAGAATGCGCTTCGACACGGTCTTGAATGACCTGGTTGCCACTGCGCACACCACAGGCAGGGTGGTAGTGCACGGCGACGGCAAGCCGTGGCGACCGGTGATCCATATTCAAGACGTGGCAGCGGCATTCATGACCGTCCTCGAGGCACCGCTTGAACAAGTTCACAACCAGGCGTTCAACAGTGGAGCCAATGAGCTCAATTATACAATTCTCGACCTAGCCTATATCGTCACCCAAACCGTCCCCAACTGCAGCCTCACGCTCGAGGCCAAAAGCAGCGCCGATCAGCGCACGTATAAAGCCGACTTCGGCAAATTCGCGCGCACATTTCCCGATTTCAAATTTCGCTGGACCGCCGAACGCGGGGCTGGAGATCTCTGGCGAAAATTCCTGGAGATCGGCCTAAGCGCCGATGATTTGGCGGACAAGCGGTTTACTCGACTGCGCTGGCTGCGCCACTTGCTCAAAACCGACCAGCTGGACGAATCCCTCGAATGGAATCGCCCGGCGCAACGCGAAGCCTATTCAGAAGCGGGGGCACTGCGATGATCGACGGAGTCAAAATCATTCCTCTGCGGCAAATCGCTGATGAGCGGGGCAAGATCATGCACATGGTGAAAGCGACAGACCCGCATTTCATTCGCTTCGGGGAAATTTATTTTTCCTGCGCCTGGCCCGGTGTCGTAAAGGCGTGGCATGTGCACAAATCGATGACCATCAATAACGCAGTCCTGTCGGGTCGCGCCAAACTGGTCATGTACGACAAACGCGAAAAGTCGCCGACCCGTGGCGAGCTCCAGGAAGTGTTTCTGGGCGAGGACAATTATGTCTTGGTGCAAATGCCGCCGGGCATCGCCAACGGCTATAAGGCATTCGGCGATAAAATGGTAATCCTCGCCAATTGCGCCACCGAGCCGCATGACCCGGACGAAATGATTCGCATGGACCCGTTTAGTTCGGAAATTCCCTATGATTGGTCGCTGAAGAATGGTTAATCGGTTGAACATTAACGATCCGGGTCTCGTCATCACGAGGACCCCGCTGCGGGTCAGTTTTGCGGGAGGCGGGACTGATTTGTCGGACTTCTACAATTGCGAACACGGCGCAGTCTTTAGCACCGCTATCGACAAATATATCTATGTGACCGTTAAACGCCATGGCAGCGTTTTCAACGAAGCCATTCGAGTCAATTACTCCAAAAGCGAGCAAGTGAACTCAATCAACGAGATCGAGAACGATATCGCGCGCGAATGTCTTCAGTTACTGGAAATCAAGCCGCCCATTTACGTCAGTACAGTCGCCGATCTGCCTGCCTCCACGGGTCTCGGCGGCTCCAGCAGCTTTGCCGTAGGTTTATTGAATGCGCTCCATGCGTTTCGTGGCGAGCGCGTTTCGGCAGGGCAATTGGCCGAAGAAGCCTGCCACATCGAGATCGACGTCCTGAAACAACCCATTGGCAAACAGGACCAATATGCGGCGGCGTTCGGCGGGCTCAATTTCTTCTGCTTCAAACCCGGTGGCGCCGTCACCGTCGAGCCGCAGCGCGTTGCGAACGGGGGGCTCACAGAGCTGTTCGCCAACATTTTGATGTTTTGGACCGGACATCAGCGCGATTCCGGTTCGGTGCTGAGCGAGCAGAAGGCCAATACTGCGGCCCAAATGGAGTCTTTGCTCACTATGCGAAACCACGCGTACGAGTTGCAAGCGCTGACCTCTAACGGGCACTTTGATGCGGAAAAATTCGGTCAAATACTAAACGAAAGCTGGCAATTGAAACGGCAGCTGGCGAGCACCATCAGCACCGGGCAAATCGATCAATGGTATCAAAGAGCGATGTCGGCAGGAGCGGAGGGAGGCAAGCTTTGCGGCGCTGGCGGAGGCGGGTTTTTGCTCTTTATCGTCAAGCCGGAAAAGCAACAAAGCGTGCGCCAAGCGCTCTGCACTCTTACCGAAGTACCAGTCACGCATGAGGTGCATGGATCGCATTTGGTGTTGCCGTTCGCCCACTGAATCGTGCACGGAGTTCAAATGGAACAAAACCACCAGAGTCGCGGTCAATGCATTCTCTGCGTCGAGCCCAGCGTTGAACAATTCTTAGATCTCGGCAGTACTGCGCTCGCCAATAAGTTTATCGCCAAAGAGGACATCGATGCAGAGGAACCCAAGTTTCCGCTGAAAATCGGCTTCTGTCACAGTTGTCACCACGTGCAATTGACAGAACAGGTGCCGCCGCACGCGATGTTCGATGACTATTTATACGTTTCGTCGGCCTCAGAAACCCTAAAGAATCATTTGTGGGACCTCAGCGACAATATCACTGAACGTTGCCGGTTGGGCGCGGATGATCTGGTCATCGACATTGGCTGTAATGACATGACTCTGCTCCAGGGATTCAAACGGTACGGGGTGAGAACCTTGGGTGTCGATCCGGCGCAAAATCTGGCTGAGCTTACCGCACAAAACGGCCTCGAGCGCTGCACGGCGCTCTTTAACTTGGAAACCGCGAAGCGGGTCGTCGAGCGATGGGGCAAAGCATCCGTGATTACCGCCACCAACACGTTTCCCCATATCCAGAATCTTGAGGATTTCATTCGCGGTATCAAGACGGTATTGAAGCCCGGTGGCACTTTTGTCATCGAAGCGCACTATCTCTTGGATCTGGTGGAACAAGTCGCGTTCGACACGATCTATCATGAGCATGTGTCTTACTGGGCCTTGGACCCGATGCGCCGTTTGTTCGCGGCCAATGGGATGCATGTCGTCGCCGCGGAACGGCTACCACTCCACCATGGGCAGCTGCGGGTATTTGTCAAAAACCACGGCGAGGGCGATGTCGAGCCGGAAGTCGTGGCTCTTCTCGACAATGAGCGGGCTAATGGGCTGGACCAGTTTAGGACCTTTCAGCGTCTGGCGGAGCGGGCGATGACCATCAAAGAGGATTTGCACCGAACGCTAAGCAGGCTCCGCGATCAAGGTAAACGCGTGGTCGGTTACGGAGCGCCGGCTAAAGGCAACACACTGCTCAGTTTTTTGGAGATTGGCTCCGATCTACTCGAGTACATCGCCGATCGCAGCCCGTTGAAACAGGGACGGTACACACCGGGAATGCACATTCCTGTTGTGCCTGCAGAGCGATTGCTATCGGACCAGCCTGACTACGTGCTGCTGCTGGCGTGGAATTTTGTCGAAGAGATTATGGCGCAGCAAGCAGAGTATTTACGCCGCGGCGGAAAGTTTATTCTTCCTGTTCCCAAGGTGAGGGTGATCGGTTGATCGGTAGAACGTCATGATCCAGCATATAAAGCGCGGCTGCAAAGCGGTTTTACATCGGCTGGGCTATGAGATTCATGCTCTGAGTCAACCGAACGTTTTAGACGTGGACTTCAAAGCGGCAATGACGGTTAAAGAGTCACAATACTATTCTCAATGGGTGGGTCCTTGTCCGCTTTTCAGTCCCTGGTCGGGACACCCGGAATTTCAATCCGTCTATGAAGGTGCTGAGCCTTACACATTGGTTTCACCCGACCGCTGTTACATATTGATCAGCTTGGCGCGTTACGCGCGTCATCTGGCGGGAGACTTTGCCGAATGCGGAGTATGGAACGGCGGCACCGCGCTTTTGCTTGCTCGAATACTCGGCAATGGGGCGCAGAAAAAGCTGTATCTATTTGACAGCTTTCAAGGATTGCCCAAACTAAGCGGCGAAAAGGATCAGTGGTTCTTCGAAGGACAGTATGCCGCCGAATCGCTGGAAAAAGTGGAAGGTTTGTTAAGCGAATTTAGAAATATAATCGACGTTCGCTGTGGCTGGATTCCGGGGACCTTTCGCGGCCTGGAGGACCACCGCTACGCTTTCGCCCATTTGGACGTCGATGTTTATCAGTCGACGTTGGATTGCTGCAGTTACTTTTACCCACGGCTCGTTCCGGGGGGTGTTTTGTTGTTTGATGAATACGCCTTCGCCGCGGCGCGCGGCGAAAAAGACGCGGTGGACGAGTATTTTGCGGATAAGCCGGAATCTCCCATAACGCTACCCACCGGTCAGGCGATAATCCTTAAGCTACCAACCGAGGAAGATCCGCTGATTTGCAATTCTCGAATGTGATGTCCGGCGTTTGCACGCAAACTTGAGGCGAGCGAGAAACGCGTGTTTTCAGTTGAAAACGGTTCGTGGAGACGGTGGTCTGGTCAAAGAATGAGGATTGCTTAAAGAAAGAATGAACCACCTGGTGACCCTGAAATGTAGGTGTTTTTCTCACTTAGGAACTCGATGAGCAATCTGCTTTCTTTCCAGGAGCCGGATTTTGCTGAAGGAATGTACCAACTCATCCGGAGGCTTTATCCGATTTGCCGCAGTCTCACAGGTGACGGTGTGCGGGAGACGCTCAAGATCCTTCAGGATTATATTCCATTGACCATTCATAGCGTGCCCAGTGGAACGACGGTTTTTGATTGGACGATCCCTAAGGAATGGAACATCACGGGTGCCTACATCAAAAATCCCAGCGGGCAAAAAATCGTCGATTTTCAAAATTGTAATCTTCATGTTTTAAACTACAGCACACCTGTGAACCAAAAACTCTCCTTTACAGAATTGAAATCGCACCTGTTTACTCTACCCGAACACCCCGACTGGATCCCTTATCGCACCTCCTATTATAAAGAGAATTGGGGGTTTTGCCTCAGCCACAAGCAGCTTGCGACGCTGCCGGATGGTGAGTATGAAGTCTTCATCAACTCGTCGCTCAAAGACGGCGAGCTGACCTATGGAGAATATTTTGTCCCCGGCCAGACCGATGATGAGATTTTGGTTTCCACTCACATCTGCCATCCATCCCTCGCCAACGATAATCTCTCCGGCATAGCGTTGGCGGTCTTTTTGGCCGCAACGCTGCATCCCGATTCGCAACGATATTCATATCGCTTCCTTTATACTCCGGGATGTATCGGCTCGATTGCCTGGTTGAGCTTGAATGAGACGCGGGTCAGCAAGATCAAGCACGGGCTGATCCTGGCGTGTGTCGGTGACTCGGGCAAAATCACTTACAAGAAAAGCCGGCGCGGCGACGCGGAGATTGATCGTGCGGCTATTCAGGTACTGAAAGATTATGGAGAGCCGCACAAGATTCTCGAGTTTTCACCTTTCGGCTATGACGAGAGACAGTTTTGTTCACCCGGCTTTAATCTGCCCGTGGGTTGCTTTATGCGATCCCCTCATGACAGCTTTCCCGAATATCATACGTCGGCCGATAATCTTGAGTTTCTCAAAAGCGAATCTCTGGTTGATTCTTTTAATAAATGCCTATCGATCTTTGATCTCCTTGAAAACAATCACCGCTACATCAATCGAAATCCGAAATGCGAGCCGCAGCTAGGAAAGCGCGGCTTGTACGGCAGCGTCGGCGGTGAGGCCAACGACAAGAGCAATCAGTTGGCCATGCTCTGGATTCTCAACTACTCCGACGGAGAAAGTTCTTTGCTCGATATCGCCGCGAAATCGGGGTTGAGTTTCGCCCTGGTCAAGCAGGCGGCCGGCCGCCTGCTTGACCAGGGTTTGCTTGCACACGGGGTGTGACGTCATGTTATTGGCGATCCCCCAGAAGCGGATATGGGTAGACGCGGGACTCCGGTTTTCGCGCTGTTGTTGATGGTGACGAGTTTGAGTTTTTTTGGTCAAAGTTCGAACATGGCGCCTTTTATTTACACCCTGTTCTGATCGATACCCTGCGGCTTAGACCGATACACCTGCTCTGCGAAGATTTGACCTAGGAGCGTGCAAGATGGATTCAATCTATATTGATTCCGATGTCGATGATCGGGTGCGGCGACAATCTATTTATGAGGGCGAGCTCTTTGTGTTCTCCGCACGCCCCAGCATACTGGCATTGTGCGAATTTGCTCGCGAGCTGATTGAAGAAGCGTTCGGTTCTTTCGATCCTCAAGTAGCGCAGCACCACCTGCCGGCCGATGAATACGTGGCGATTTTGGCTCGACTCAAGCCGAGGTTTGTCCATCATCCGCGATCAAAAGGCCTGCTGCAGGGAATCCTCGAAGAATTTGGCTGCGATCTGAGCAAAACCTATTTCGACGTTCCACGTTTAAAATCGGTTACGCATGCGGGCCAGCAGGCGTCAGGCTTGACGTATGGCATTCATCCGCACAGGGACACGTGGTATTCAGCGCCTTTTTGCCAGCAGAACTGGTGGTTGCCCGTTTATCCTATTGGAATGACCAGCGCCTTGGCCTTTCACCCACGCTACTGGAAGGAACCGGTGCGCAACGGTTCGAGCCAGTTCAATCACTATCGTTGGAACAAATACGCGCGTAAGTCGGCCGCCGATAATTTCGACGATTATTTGCAGAACCAGCCCCGGCCCGAAGAAGCCATTGAGCTCGAGCCGCAGTTACGGCCGATCCCGCCTGTGGGTGGAGTCATTTTATTTTCCGGAGCTCAGTTGCATTCGGCGGTCCCCAATAGCTCGGGAAAGACGCGATTCAGCATCGACTTCCGGACCGTCCATATTGACGACGTCAAGGCCAAGATAGGCGCGCTCAATGTGGATTCCGCTGCTACCGGAACTTCCCTGAGAGACTTCATGCGCGGCACCGATTTTTCCCGTATTCCTGAGAAGGTCATTGGCCTCTATGACGACGAACCGCTTGGCGACGGAGAGCTAGTTTTTCAGCCGCCATTTTTAGAAAAACCTACCGTTTAACTAATCGGATGAGAGTGTGCATTCGCAGGTTGCTATGAGTTTGTGGCGCAAGGAGCGCGGTCGCTGGTTGTCGCGATAGTCAAGGACAAATAGGGCGACTACGGCTTGGTCGGTGTCGCCATCCTGATGAAGCAGGATAGTCGCTGTCGAGACGCTCGGTTGCGCCGAAATGCGCGGTAAGTACATACCGACGGCTAAGAACGGCATGGTAAAGAACCTCTAAATCGCCGACGCCGCTTCAGTTATGCTTCTCAAGTCGACGAATGGATCGTGAGTTTGTCGGATGCGCCCAAAACTCCAGAGCATATCGAGGCGGTATTACGTCTCAAATACGGCCGCCATCATCCAACAACCGCGGTTGCTCTCTGAGCCATCGCTTTGCGGCGGTGCGGAGCAAGAGTCATGTGATGCCGGCCACTCCGATTGCTCATCTTGTTTTCCTGTTTAGTTATGAACTCGGAACCGCTATTTGCAAGCAGGAGCACGGGTCCAATCGCGCGTCCTAACGAAGTGCTGGGTCTCATTCCCGCGGCCGGGCATGCAACCCGCTTGGCACCGCTACCTTTTAGTAAGGAGTTGTACCCGATTGGATGGAAGCGGGGCGCTGATGGAAACGAGCAACGGCCAAAGGTGGCGTGTCATTACTTACTAGAGAAGATGCGGCGGGCGGATATTACCAAGGCCTATATCGTGGTACGAGAAGGAAAATGGGACATTCCGGCATATTTGCGCGATGGATCGATGCTTGGCATGCATCTCGGCTATTGTGTCGTTGGCGCGACTTCGGGTCCTCCTTATACTTTAGATGAAGCTTATCCGTTCGTGCGCCATTCAGTCGTCGCTTTTGGGTTTCCCGATATTCTGTTTGAAGGAGACGATGCTTTCTGTGAATTGCTTTCACAGCAGGCGCGCGGCCACGCGGATATTGTCTTGGGCGTTTTCCCCGCAGACCGGCCACAAAAAATGGATATGGTTGAGATTACAGAAGATGGCCGGGTGACGAACCTGCTCATTCAACCGCGAGAAACTCAATTGCAATACAGCTGGGACGTCGCCGTTTGGACGCCTGCTTTCACGGAGTTCATGCACGCTTATCTCGCAGCCAAGAAAAAGTTTGCGACCACTCCATCGGAGCTTTCTGTAGGCCACGTGATTCAGGCCGCAATAAGCGATGGGGTGCGGACCCAAGCCGTAACGGTTTCCGCCAAGCCATACTGCGATATCGGTACGCCAGAAGGTTTAACTCAGGCACTTGGAAGATTCGCCGTTCTTAGCTAATCCGCCTTTAGCCGCGCGAAAAAGTAAGCGAATGACAGCAGGCAAGACACATGCGCAATTTCGGCCAAGGAACCTTACCGCGGCAAAAATTGTCGTCACGGGGGCCAGTGGATTTCTCGGCTCTCATTTGTGCCGCAGCTTAGTCAAAGAGGGCGCGGAGATTCATGCCGTTTCCCGTGGTCGGCGTGATTCAGAAGCCGATAGCATTCGCTGGTGGCAAGGCGATATGGCCGATGGTGCCAGTGCGCGCAGCTTATTGCAGGAGATCAAACCTGACACTATTTTTCATCTCTCCGGTTTGGCGACTGCCCATCCCGAGTGCGAATTGGTTTTGCCGACCTTCCATAGCTTACTTGTCAGTACCGTTAATCTGCTCACGGCCGCCACAGATGTCGGTTGCCGCCGGTTGATTCTTGCGGCTTCCTTGACCGAGCCGCCGCAGGACGGATCTGACATTACACCGGGTTCGCCTTATGCCGCAGCCAAGTGGGCGAGCGGCGCCTATGCGCGAATGTTTCATAAGCTTTACAATTTTCCGGTGGTCATGGTGCGACCGTTTATGACGTATGGTCCCCGTCAGGACGAACGGAAGCTGATCCCTCACGTAATACTGTCGCTGCTAAAAAATCAGGCGCCGACGCTCTCAAGCGGCCGCCAAGAAATCGACTGGGTTTACATTGACGATGTCATCGACGGCTTTCTGGCCGCGGCAAGCGCGCCGGACATCGAAGGGCAGACGATCGATCTCGGCTCGGGTGTGCTTGTCCCGATTCGCGTCGTAGTTAATCAGATCGTCGAGCTAATGGATGCTGAAGTGGCGCCGCAATTCAACGCGCTGCCGGACCGGCCCGCTGAACCCGTGCGGGTGGCGGACATGAGCGCCGCCGATGCAAAGCTCGGCTGGAAGCCACGGACGCCGTTGAAAACGGGTTTGGCGCATACGATCGATTGGTACAGAGAGCGGTTACAAAGCACGTCCCATTGGGACTCTCCACTCGTTGCTTAGAGCAGTCCACCGCTTTAGGTCACTCATAATAGCCAGACAGGTGGATCTAAAGTAATCTCCTGCCAAGAGGATGAAAATTTTGTCTAGACTTCTCAAATTTATCGCTCGACCGATTATCAACTACTTAAACAAGCCAGCGGTGCGACATAAGTACCTACCTAAAATCCAGGAGCTGGTGCAATATAACCGAAAAGAGGCAATGCTCAGTGCATGTCTCGAATACGTGCATTGGGCCGAGGTGAAAGGCGACTATCTCGAATTTGGCATGTGGATGGGTGGTAGCATGATTGCCGCCTATCATCTTTCCAAACGCTTTGGATCGCTGTCGGATATGAAGTTCTACGGCTTCGATTCTTTTCAAGGAATTCCTACACTCAATGTGAACAAGAGTGAAGCAAAAGCGTTTCCGCCGGGAATTTTTTCCGGCGGCTTGCTCGAGGTGCGTAACAACCTTGTGCACGCCGATGTGGATATGAGCCGAGTGGAGCTGATCCCCGGCTGGTACTCGGATACACTCAATCATGAAACGGAAGAAAAACTCGCTCTCCGGGCTGCGGCCATCGTAAATGTGGATTGTGATGTCTATGAGTCAACAGTGCCGGTTTTGACCTTCGTCGAACCCTATCTTGTAGATGGCAGTATAATCATTTTCGATGATTGGTATTGTTTTGCAAACCGTGAAGAATTGGGAGAACAGAAAGCTTTCAACGAATGGCTGGAACGAAATCCGCGCCTGAAGGCAACACCGTACAAAGAATTTGGCTGGGACGGCAAAGCCTTCATCATCAATCGTTTGTCAACTGAAGAATCTGACAGTAAAGACATCGTCATGACTCGCACCATAGATGGTAAAATTAATTTCTGGAATTATGGCGCAGAGCGATTGTATGGCTGGAGGAAAGAGGAGGCCCTAGGCAAGGTAAGCCATAACCTTCTCCGGACGGAGTTTCCCGAACCGTTGGAAAAGATCGATGCCATACTCCTTCAAAACGGAAAATGGGAAGGCAAGCTGGTGCATGCCGCCCGCGACGGTAGTCGGATCGTGGTAGAAAGTCGGTGGGTCTTGGATGATCCAAAGGCGTATTCGGGAAAGGTAGTGGAGATCAACACGCCATTGAATGAGTGATAAATCCTATAAGCTGTAATCGTGACAGAAAAAATTTTCTAGGAAGGAGGAGATGCATGTTAAAAAAGGTGACGAAGGGGCTGCTTAGAAAAACACTCGGAGGCATTCGGTTGCTGAAAAATTGGGCGGAAGAACCGGTCGTCGTGAGTCCCAAGATAACTGAAGATAGCGATCTTGCTTATCCTTGGTTGAATTCGTTACTCACGCAAATCCATCAGGAAAGCACATCAGGTTTCAGACCTAATTACGCGTGGGGCGTTTTGCAAGCTGCGCATCTTGCCAAAGCGCTCGGTATGAAACGGGTATCGGTGATCGAGTTTGGCGTGGCGGGAGGCAATGGTTTGGTTGCCCTCGATCAGATAGCCGAAAAGGTCGAGGCGATTTTAGGCGTTGGTATCAGTGTCTACGGTTTCGACACCGGGATTGGATTGCCCAAGCCGACCGATTATCGCGACCTGCCCAGTTTGTGGGTGGAAGGAGCATTTCCCATGGACGTGGGACGGCTTAAAAAGCGTCTTACAAGGGCGGAGCTGGTGCTGGGTCCGGTCGAAAATACCCTCCCAGCATTTCTGGCTTCTAATCCCGCTCCGGTCGGGTTCATTTCTTTTGATCTCGATTATTACAGTTCAACGATGCAGGCATTTAAGCTTTTTGAGGCGGATAGAAAAATTCTTCTGCCGCGCATCTACTGTTACTTCGACGATATTTTGGGGCATATCTATTCGGATTTCACGGGCGAGCGTTTAGCCATCCGGGAGTTTAACGCGGCGCACGCGATGAGAAAAATCTCGCCGATGTACGGCCTCAAGTATTTTCTGCCCAAGCCATACGATCAACAAGAATGGGTGGACATGGTTTATCTGGCCCATTTCTTCGACCATCCGTTGTATTCGGCGGCTGACGGGTTGGTAAAGCCGGCTCGCCACCGTGAAGGCGGCAAGCTCAGAGAAGAATCAGGCGCTGAAGCGCCCTCTGGCTGCTAAATCCTGTGGCTGAACCTTTATGAGCGACTTAGTTACTATCGGTGTTCCTGTCTACAAGCGACTTGGATTTCTTCCGAACGTTCTTCGAAGCGTCAGCGAACAAAACTATCCCGCGATCGAACTGATAGTGTCGGATAACGGGCTCAACGGCGGCGAGGTGCCGCAGCTGGTTCGGCGACACTATTCGAAACCTTTTAAATTTCGCCAAAGCCCTTCCATTGTCAGCATGCCGACCCATTTCAATCAGATTATACAGCGGGCATCAGGAAAATATTTCATGATTTTGTGCGATGATGATGAAATCAGCCCCAATTTCGTCTCCGAAATGGCCGCCTTGTTGGCCCGTTATCCCAGCGCGTCGGTTGCTTTGTCGAGACAGGAAATCATGGACGAGTCCGGAAAGACGATCAGAACTTCAAGCGACGATCTTCCGCCTATCGTCAGCGGTCCGGAATTTATCCAAAGCTTATGGCGAACCTCTCAATACAAATTTGCCGGACTCGCGTCGTTTTTTTCCCGGACTCAGGCCTTAAGGGCGTGCGGCGGATACCCGGAATTATGGAGAGGCCATAGCCATGATGATGCTCTGGTGGTGAAGCTTTGCTTAGACAATCATGTTGCCATGAGTTCGCGCGCGACCTTCCGCTTTCGGGTCTATCAAGCAAGCCATGGATTGTCTATCAGCATCGACGATATAGCCCGGGCAACCCGAGAATTATTGCAATTCGTCAATTCCGATCCAAAGCTTCAGCAATTTGCTGCCGCTCACCCCGCCGAATGGCGGGAGGTAAAAGATACCATCGATCGAATGAACTGGGGTTGTTATTACGAACGTTGGAGCGGCATTTATCGGCAGCGACTTTCGTTCCCCGTATGGGTTAAAGCAGCCTTCGCGCTGCCATTTATCCCGGCGTATTACAGCGCCGTGAGCCGAAGTCTCCTGACTGAGGCCGCGACCTATTTGAGCAATCGAATTAAGACGGCTTGCGCTACGACCCTGAGGAATTAAGACCGACACTACGCGCTTAGGAACATGCCGCTGTTCGTGGTGCCTGCCGGTGTAAGATGAGCAGCACCTAATTGACCTACCTTCACTATCCCGGCTCAATTCTACAAATTCCCATCTGGAATCTGCAGAGGGACCGGTGTCGATGAGTATGCGGCGACGAGCTTCGAGAGATTGACAATACCCGTTATGGCAGCCGAGAGAATGAATCTGCCGAAGCCTATCGTTTGTTCCACAATTCTTATTGGTCTCGTCGCGGCGGTCGGCTTGCTGTTGGCTTTTCAGGGATGGAATACAAGGACCTTCAATTTCGATCTGATCCCTTACATGGATGACGCCCAGGCGTTCGTAAACGCAGGGGAGATTCCGCACAAAGGCACCTTGACGAGCTTTGGCTCCTACACGCCGCCCGGAATCACCTGGTTGATGATTCCAGGTGCGGTGAGTTTCAGCGATCCTCGACTTTTTGAGTTCCCCGCGTCCGCTTTGCTATATGTCGGAACTTTGTTTGGTATTTTCTTTCTTGCGCGTGACTTTTTCGGAACCGCATGCGCCTACTTGGCCGTGACGCTGTGGGGTTTGTCGGAGTTGGGTTTGTTATTTGCCCAAAGCTCCTGGGTGCGCTCTCACCCTTTTTTTTACGTGTGGATGAGCTACTGGATTGGAAAGTGGGTGGAAAGGAAGAACCCATGGTATCTAGCGGCCGCCGCTTTCATCTGGGCTGTCGGGATGTACATGTTTTTAGAGATGGCGCCGGCTTTATTCATTATTCCCGTAGTTTGGTTTCTCTATCGTCCTCCGGTGCGGTTGGCACCCATAGCGTTCATCACGGTTCTTGCTGCAGCTGTTTGGTACCCTTATCTGCGATTCGAAGCAAGCCGAGATTTCGCCGATCTTAAATCCCAAGTCTATCGTCAACAAATGCGCTTGAGCAATTTCAAGGAATTTTGGTGTGATCCAGGCTTGGCGCCGAAAAGCTGGGAGAACGGTTCCGCCTCCGCGGTTTTCACCGCGCCACCACCGCCGAACCGTTACGACGGTATTTGGCGCAACTTCGTCCAGGGACTGAGTCCACTATGGGGCCGCGCCAGTCTCATAATGAATCATCTTTTGATCGCTAATTTTCATCATGCTGCAAAATTTTCCGGAGTGGACGCCGCGCTCCTCGTACTGATGGTGATCGGACTTTTCCTCTTGCTCGCTCAGAGCCTAAGCAATTTCAGCTTCGAGTCGACCAACCGAAAGATCGCCTGGCCCGTTATTCTTAATTATGTTGGTATCGCCGCGCTTCTCCTGGGTCTATTGGTGAATGAACTCACGGTCGCGCGTTTTTTGAGTATGGACGAGAGGTTGGAGGCTTCGACGCTTATGAACGTACGGATCCTGCAGGCGATATTTCTGTTCGCGGGCTTTATACTCGTAATGCTTAAACAGACAATAGCCGGTGGGTTCGGTCGACTCGTTGCGGTTTTGGTTGGAGGCGCCGCACAGCGGCCGTGGAGAATGGGAGTTTTCGTGACCAGCCTCGTTGTACCGTGGATGATTATGCTCGCATTGACTGAGCTAGAGCGTCTCGAAAGATTTTGGTGGTTGTGGCCGCTGCAAGTTATAACCCTCGCCGCCGCCGTCACTTATTTGCCGTCCAAACTGGGGTTTTCCCCGACTGTCACACGTATAGTTTCCATTCTCGTGATCATGGGGATCGCCGGCAACTCCTTGCTGCTCGCGCGGGCTAGCGCATGGCTAACTGAAGGCTGGTCGGGAAGAAAGGGCGAGCAGATTCAGGTCATCGACTATTTAGCCGACCAAATCAAATTATACGGTAAACAGAACGTGGCGATCGGTTACCAGACCTATATCTACAGATTTATGGCTACCTATCACGGCATCGACCCCCGCTATAAAGTTGGAGCTGATTTTGATCTGCTGTTCAAACATCGACATGACATCACCAACAAGAATCAATGCGCGGAAGGTGTTTCATCTGAGGATGAATACCGCATCGTACAAACCAGCACGACTGCGAAAGATGAAGCCGCCCATCAACACGTTGACGTTCCGGCCGACAATCGGTTTCGTCTCGCACGCCGTTTCGGGCCGTATCAGGTGTTGCAAGTTCATTGAATCCTTGTAACGTGTTCGGCGCGACAGTCTGAATCACAATGACCGCGACCACTCAAACGCTAGATTTGGCTCGCCAAATATTGCCGTCGTCCATTCGTCAATGGCTGCGATTGCAACAGCGGGCTGTGTGCTTGTCCCCCTTGATCGGTTGGGTCCGTTTCGGAAATCTTCGACGCGTTACGCCGGTCAGTCGGGTCTTCGGATTCGATCGTGGCCTGTGCATCGATCGCTACTATATTGAACAATTTCTCGGCCGGCACGCAGGCGATATTCATGGCCGCGTTCTCGAAGTCGCAGATAATGCCTACACGACTCGTTTCGGTCGCGATCGCGTAATCAAATCGGACGTGCTTTACGTTCAGGAAGGAAATCCCAAAGCAACGCTCGTCGGCGATTTGGCCGGCGAGAACTCTATTCCATCAGACAGTTTTGACTGCATTATCTTTACCCAGACCTTGCAGTTTATTTACAACTTTCAGGCCGCGATCTTGTCGCTGCACCGTATTCTCGGGCCCGGCGGCGTTCTCCTGGCGACTGTTCCGGGTATCAGCCAAATCAGTCGTTACGATATGGATCGATGGGGCGATTACTGGCGGTTTACTACAGCATCCGCGCGAAGGATTTTTGAAGAAGTGTTCGGGCCGGAGAACGTTAGCGTTGAAAGCTATGGGAATGTCCTCGCTGCAAACGCGTTTCTACACGGATTAGCCCAGGAAGAGCTGCGCCCTGACGAACTTGAATTTCGTGATCCTGATTACGAGTTGTTGATTACGGTCAGAGCGGTGAAGAAGGTCGACAGTTTATGACGATACGGGGCCTCGGAAGATTGCGCCGGCTCGCGCAGCCGTATACCAATCTTTTTTTTCCCGGGCCGGTTGTTCTCGCGTATCATCGCGTGGCTGATCTGGCTTCCGATCCGCAGTTGCTTGCGGTCACGCCGCGCCATTTCGCCGAACAAGTTGAAGTGCTGCGCAGAGAAGGTTATCCCGTTCGCCTTCTCGATTTGATCACCGCAGTGCGCGACGGAAAGTCTCTTCCTCGTGGCGTGATCGTGACTTTTGACGATGGTTATGCGGACAACTTGATCAGTGCCAAGCCGGTACTAGAACGTTATGATGTACCGGCAACCGTCTTTGTCACGACGGGCTATCTCGGCGGCGAACGAGATTTTTGGTGGGATGAATTGGAGAAGGTATTGCTTCAATATGCCACCTTACCATCAACCCTCAGTTTGGATATTTCAGGAAAGCTTCATCAGTGGAATTTGAGCCCATCGGCAAACGCATGTGGCCGAGGCGCTTGCGAGCGGCGTTGGAATATCTCGGAGCGCCATGATCCCGGCCCGCGGCAGTCAGTGTATCGCGAATTGCACAGACTGCTTCGCCCTTTACATGAAGCTGAGCGACGTCATGTATTGGACGAGTTGACCAAATGGGTAGGTGCTGGAGCGGTCCCGCTGAGCCACCGCGCGGCACTTTCGCCCGCGGAAGTCATCGATCTTGCTGAAGGAGATCTGGTCGAGGTTGGTTCGCATTCGGTAACCCACCCGGTTTTTTCCCATCTGCCAGCACGTGCTCAACGTGTGGAAATAGAGCGGAGCAAAAGCAATCTAGAGGAAATCCTCGGCCGGCCAGTCCGAAGTTTTGCGTACCCATTCGGTGCGAAGTCGGATTATACCGAGGAGACAGCGGGGTTCGTCGCGCATGCGGGTTATCTCGGCGCTTGCGCGAACTTTCCTGCAGTTGTCGAGCCGACCACCGATCGCTTTCAGCTACCTCGTTTCCTGGTGCGGGATTGGGGCGGAGATGAATTTAGCCGTCGCCTCGGCGCATGGCTGGGCGGCTAACCAGGAAGTATTCAAACAATCAGGAGGAACAAATGACTACAGCACTTATTACGGGAGGCGCGGGTTTTATCGGATCACACCTCGCCGACGCTCTTCTACGATTGGGGTGGCGCGTGGAAGTGATCGACGATCTATCGACTGGAGGCATCGAAAATATAGCGCATCTCAAGGCAAACCCGCATTTCTCATACGCGCTCGACACCGTCATGAACCGCCCCCTGCTGATGGAATTGGTGGACCGCGCGGATCTCGTGTTCCACCTCGCAGCCGCCGTGGGCGTGCGGCTAATCGTCGAACAGCCGGTCAGGACGATCGAAACGAATATCAAGGCCACTGAGCTGATCCTTGAACTCTGCGCCCGCAAACGTAAGCCTGCGCTGCTCGTTTCGACTTCGGAAGTGTACGGAAAGTCGGAGCGCGTAAAGTTTAACGAGGAAGACGACTTGATATTGGGAGCGACTTCGCGGTCGCGGTGGTGTTATGCCGCGTCAAAAATTATCGACGAGTTTCTCGCCAAGGCCTATTACAAGGAAAAGGGATTACCTACTGTCGTCTTGCGGATTTTCAACACCATCGGCCCGCGGCAAACCGGGCAGTACGGAATGGTTGTGCCGCGTTTCGTGCGCCAGGCTCTTTCCGACAAAGCGCTCACCGTTTATGGTGACGGAAAACAGCAACGCTCCTTTACGTGGGTCGGCGATGTTGTCGGCGCCATGATCAAACTGATTCAACACCCCAGAGCTTACGGAGAAGTTTTCAACGTCGGCCATACGAAAGAAATATCGATCCTTGAGCTTGCAAAAATGGTCAAGGAAATGACCCATAGCTCCGCCGAGATCGTATTTGTTCCCTACGACCAAGCCTATGAGGAGGGTTTCGAAGATATGCGGCGGCGTTTGCCGGATTTAACCAAAGTTGAGAGCGTCATTGGATATGAACCATCGATGGATCTTCGCGAACTGCTTAGTAACATCATCGTACACGAGCGAGAGCGCCTGGGGAGCCTCACGCCTTTTGCATCCGCCGAATTCAGCCAATCTCATTCGGCGACTACTCAACCCATCTGATTGTAGTAACGTTATTTGACTGCGCCAGCCGGGATAGATTCTTAATGCCAACCAACACTGAAGAAGAACATTTAGCCTGTGGTCGTGCGCGCGCCATACGAGGCGAGCCACCGTTACGCATCCTTCAGGTGAGTACCGTCGATATCGGCGGCGGCGCAGAGAAAGTGGCCTGGGATCTCTTCCGGAGCTATCGGGTGCTTGAACATGATTCATGGCTGGCCGTCGGCAAAAAACGCAGCAACGACCCAAACATCATCCCGATACCACGACCGAATGATAAAAATTCCCGCGGCCGGATCTTGCTCTGTGTGGAGAAGCGGTTGCAGTCCTACGGAATAAAAGAGCTTGCGGTTAGCCGGGTTCAAGCTCTCTTGCGGACCCTGGTGGATCCGCGACGTGAGCTGCAGGCGCGGCTCGGTGTGGAAAACTTCAACTATCCCGGCACCCATCGGCTGCTTCAATTGCCACCCCATGAACCGGACATCGTTCACTGTCACAATCTCCATGGCGGGTACTTTGATCTCCGCGCACTGGCGTGGCTCTCGCGCCGCGCACCGCTGGTTTTTACGCTGCATGACGCCTGGCTGCTAAGTGGGCACTGCGCTCATTCGTTCGCGTGTGAACGTTGGAAAATCGGCTGTGGTAACTGTCCGGATCTGACGATTTATCCGGCAATCAGCCGCGATGCTACGGCTCGCAACTGGCGCCGCAAGCGCGGAATTTTTTTAAAAAGTCGGTTTCACGTGGCGACTCCGTCCCGCTGGTTGATGGAAAAAGTGCAGCAATCGATTCTTGCTCCAGCAATCGATCAAGCGAGGGTCATCCCCTACGGCATAAACTTGAGCGTGTTTCGCGCCGCGCCCAAAGATAAAGCACGGGCGACACTAGGGCTGCCTCAGGACGCCGACATCGTATTGTTCACGGCTAACGGCATCCGGAGAAATATTTTCAAGGACTATCAGACCATGCGAGAAGCGATTGCCCGAGTCACGGCGAGGGCGACGGAGCGGCCGCTGATTTTCCTAGCAGTCGGGGAGAGCGCACCGGCAGAACGAATCGGCCAAGGAGAAGTGCGATTTGTTCCTTATCAAAATGATCCCGCCGAGGTGGCGCGCTATTATCAGGCGGCGGATCTCTATCTCCACGGCGCCAAGGTCGATACCTTTCCTAACACAGTGCTAGAAGCGCTTGCCTGTGGCACGCCTGTGATCGGGTCGGCTGTCGGGGGGATCCCGGAGCAGGTGAAAGGGCTGGATTTGGCCGGTGCCGTTTCCCAGGGCGCGCGCCTCAATACCTATCCTATGGATCAGGCGACGGGGCTGCTAGTCGCGCCGGGAGATCCTGAAGCTATGGCCATCGGCATCAGACGGCTGCTTGCCGACCCTTCATTGGGCGCGCGCCTCGGCCAAAACGCGGCAAAAGACGCTCGGGAGCGATTTGACTTGCACCTGGAGGTGGAGACTTATCTCGATTGGTATAAAGAGCTGCTTCGCGCCACAGCCTCTCCGAACGGTACCCATGTAAGATCATCCATTTGGCCAAAACCGGCCGACGTTTCTATGAAAAAACCCTCATCATCGGCATTTACCGATCCGAACGGCACCTAGCTTGCGCAGCTATTGCTCAGAGTAAAGGCTACAAACGATACCGTTTCATCCGACGCGCATGAGCCGCAGGAGGCATAGAGAAACGGTGCTCGGAGCCAGCAGACTCATTCGTCTAGCACCTCGGAATACATTCAGTTATGCGGGCCTGAATTGGGGCAAACACCTAGCGATTGATGATAGTTGGGATTCTCACTCATGATGAAACGACACCAAACGAAACTTAGGGAGAATACATAGAGTGTCTAGCAGAATGACAGAAGTATCCTCGTTTCCTGTCTTTCGCGAACCGACAATCGTGATTGAGCCTCGGAAGACTATCCTACGTCTGGACCTAAAAGCCTTATGGGAATACAGGGAATTGCTTTATTTTCTTGTGTGGCGCGATTTGAAGGTCCGATATCGCCAGACCTTCATTGGTATCGGTTGGGTCGTGCTTCAGCCCCTGCTAACTGTGATTCTCTTCACCGCTATTTTTGGCAGAGTTGCTAAAATTCCATCCGACGGACTGCCATACCCTATCTTTGCGTACTCAGCGCTGCTGCCATGGAGCCTTTTCGTCAGCTCGCTTACACGCGGCAGTGACAGCATAGTCGGCAATGCACAACTTATTTCAAAAATATACTTCCCGCGGCTTCTTCTCCCCATTTCCGGAATCTTATCGCCGCTGGTCGATTTCGCCATATCGCTTGTCATTTTCGTTACTATGATGATCTGGTTCGGCACCATGCCCACTTGGAGAATTCTTGCGCTGCCGCTCTTTTTGTTAATTGTCATATTCACGTCTCTGGCGGTGGGGCTTTGGCTCTCAGCACTCAACGTGAGATATCGGGATGTCGGCCACACGGTTCCCTTTGTGATCCAGTTGTGGATGTTCGCTTCGCCGATCGTCTATCCGGTAAGTCTGATTCCAGAAAATTGGCGTGGTCTCTACAGTCTGAATCCGATGGCAGGAGTCATCGAAGGTTTTCGGTGGGCTCTGCTGGGGAGAGAGAGCCCTGATTTTGGAGTGATTCTCACAAGCGCTCTTATGGTGTTGGCCCTGCTGGTTCCCGGGTTTATATATTTTAAATATACAGAGCGTACATTCGCCGATGTGGTGTGAAGGAATGCGCAACCCGTGCACGACGCCTTACGCGATCACTTCCGGACATTCTGTTGTCGGTGGTTTCATCCCAAGGGCAACACCTCCACACTAAGCAAGCAGGACTCGCGTTTATCAGGCTACGATATTGGATGTCTAAAGATGCCTCCCTGGAATTCAACAGAGGAGACGTTCTTGGCACTCCAATCGAGACTGCTAAGAAAAAGAGCGCGCTCCTTAAAATGGCTCTCCGCATTACCGAGCCGACGGAACTTAACGCCACATTTGAAATTAAGCCGAGGTTTAACGGCGAAAATGAGCGATACTGCAATTCGAGTTGAACATCTGTCCAAGCAATACAAGATCGGTCTCGTAAAACAGCGGCACGATACACTGCGCGATCAGATTACAGATGGCCTGCGGTCCCTCTTTCGCTCCAATGGCCACGATCTTGCGGCCGGTGAGCGGTCGGAGTCGCCGGATAGCATCTGGGCGCTCAGAGATGTTTCGTTCGAAATCGGGCAGGGAGAAGTCGTCGGAATTATCGGTCGAAACGGTGCCGGAAAGAGCACACTTCTCAAGATCCTCTCGCGCATCACGGATCCCACGACGGGAAGAGCAGAAAATTTACGGACGGGTTGGATCACTTCTAGAAGTGGGGACCGGGTTTCATGCCGAGCTTACGGGTCGCGAGAACATCTATCTCAACGGCGCGATCTTAGGCATGAGGAAGGGAGAAATTGTAAAGAAATTCGACGACATCGTCGCGTTCGCCGAGATCGAAAAGTTTATTGATACCCCGGTTAAACGCTATTCGAGCGGGATGTACGTTCGCCTGGCATTTGCCGTTGCCGCACATCTGGAGCCGGAAATTTTGATTGTCGACGAAGTCCTAGCGGTCGGCGATGCCGCCTTTCAAAGAAAATGCCTAGGAAAAATGGGCGATGTCGCCAAAGGCGGGCGAACCGTATTGTTCGTTAGCCACAGTATGCCCGCAATCCAAGCACTCTGTCAGCGAATACTCTGGATTCAAGAAGGGGGGCTTAAACAAGACGGCGACACGCGCACGGTTACTTCACGTTACCTCGAAGCTGGCTTGGATACAGATAGTATGGATAGAGAGCGGCCAGAAATTGATCTAACTCAGTACTCTAGACGATCTCACTCTCAGGAAAAAGCCTTGCGAAAGGCTTGGATTTTGGACCGGAACGGAGTCAAAAACAACTCTATTATGATGGGAGAAAGTGTAAAAATATACTACCAGTTTCAGTGCAGTCGTGCGATCAGGAATCCCATCTTCGGTTTTGCACTCGAAGATCAATATCATCGGCGAATTCTTACATTGGATAACTATATCGCCGCGAACGACAGAAATGTTTTGAGAGCCGCGGATAGCGGCATTGCGTCTCTCCATATTCCGAACGTGCCTCTATTACCGGGAAGATATTTCATTACATTGAGCTTGGTGGAAGATCAAAGGGATTGGATTGACCGTGTCGAAAGAGCGCTAGTGCTTAATGTGGAACCGGCCGACGTATATCGGTCGGGACGGATTCCGGAATCTCAAACACAAGGCGTTGTTTTTGTTGCCGGAGAAATAAGTGTTCAAGCATCACATGATCGTACTCAGCACGCGGTACAATGAGCTTTTCTGATTTCTAAATCTCGTACCGTTGGATATCCGGCGAGCGGCCAGCTCACTTAATCAACAGAGATCTGCTAGTAGACGCTCTGCAGGGAGAACATAATTTAGTGGATCCTATTTGGGATTCTTGTCAGGTAAAGCCATGCCGCCGTTAGTTAGCGTTGTTGTCCCCGCCTTTAATAGAGACTTCATAATTCGCGAAGCGCTAGAAAGTCTCGTAAGCCAGACGTATCAGAACTGGGAAGCTCTAATTGTCAATGATGGTTCTACCGATGCTACAAGCTCAGTCGTTCGAGAGTGGATGAAGAAGGACAGTCGAATATGCCTGATCGAGCACAACGAGCGAAAAGGCGCGCAGGCAGCTCGTAACACAGCCCTTCGTGTTGCCCGCGGCGATTGGATTGCGTTTCTGGACTCTGACGACCGATGGCTTCCACATAGTCTGGAGGTTAGGTTCAAGGCGACAGAAAACGGGTCTCAGGTGGTGCACTCGGAATGCTATGTCTTGAAAGAAGAAAACATGGAACTCTTCGGTGTGCCACCGTTAGAAGGCCATGTTTATCGCGAACTCCTGCGGAGGCCTGGGCCAATGTTCCAGGGACTTTTCATTTCCCGGACTGCTTTTGGCCGTCTCGGCTACCTCGATGAAAACATCGTTGCATATCAAGAATGGGATGCCGCGATCAAACTTGCTCGGCATTTTACTTTTGAGTTCGTGCCCGAGCCAACGTTTCTATACGATTGTCGCCATGCAAATACCATTTCAAAAGACTCACGCAAAGAAGCGATGGGCTATGAGCAAATTATCCAAAAACATCGTTGGTCGATCCTTCGGCACTTAGGGCCGAAAGTTCTGGCCCATCATTACCAACGGGCAGCGTTTTTCTATCACAAAGCTAAAGAAGAGAAACACGCGAGTCGCTGCTCCATCCGGGCGGTGATCTGGTGGCCATTCGGCCTTGGGCTGATCACCGCGGCAAAGAGACGTTTTATAAAGCACCTATCGAAGAGGTTGACTCATGCGAATCGGAATTCTTCCGAGTTGGAATCCTGAGGGCGGTGGTGTGTACCAGTACAGCCAGAATATAGTCCATGGATTAAATACCTGGTTAGAGAACGGCTGTAACGATCAGTTTGTTCTGCTCTTAAATAATACGACGCGCGATACGCCTTTGATCTCATTAACGCGGGACCGTTGGGAAATGGAGTCGATTATCACAGTCCCACCACTTCCATGGAGCCAACGTGTCGCGGATGGAATACGGTGGCTGATCGGGGAAGGCCTGCACCGTGAAGCTTTGCGATGGTTACGAAGGCAATTAGTTAACTCGCGAAACGGTCCGAAACCCGAGCCGCGGACGCTTCCCGATCCGGAAGTCATCAAGTATCGAGGCGATCTGCGGGATTGTTTCCTACGGGCAAAACTGGACTTGCTTTTATATACTTACCCGACGCCGATCTGTTTTGAGGCCGGAATGCCTTACGTGATATCGATTCACGACCTACAACATAGACTTCAACCGCAGTTTCCCGAGGTTTCGGCAAACGGCGAGTGGGAATATCGCGAGTATATGTTTCGCAACGCCTGCCGTTGTGCGACGTTGATTATTGCCGAATCCGAAGTGGGCAAGGAAGACATTCTCAATTTTTATGGGCCGTATGGAGTCACCGAAGATAAAATTAAAATACTACCGTACTTGTCTGCAACGTACCTTGCCACAGGGATATCGGAAACCGAGCGAAAGAGAGTTCGCACAGCTTATCATTTGCCGGAGCGGTACCTGTTCTATCCGGCGCAGTTCTGGCCACACAAGAATCATGCGCGTATTGTGCAGGCGCTGAGCCTGTTGAAAAGGGAACAACATACAAATGTTCCCATTGTTTTTTGCGGATCTCACAGCGGAGACATACGGGAGAATACCTACAATGCGGTTATGTCGCTCCGGTCCAACCTAGGAATAGAAAATCAGATACACGATCTCGGGTATGTTCCGGAACAAGACATGTCGGCGCTCTATTCTGAAGCGATCGCGCTGGTCATGCCGACTTTTTTTGGCCCGACAAACATTCCGGTGTTGGAAGCCTGGGCTTTTCGATGCCCGGTGCTGACCTCGGACATTCGCGGTGTTCGCGAACAGGTTGGCGACGCCGCGGTGTTGGTGGATCCACGATCGGTGGAATCTATAGCTGAGGGTATTTATCGAATCTGGACTGACCAGAATCTGCGACGTGCTTTGATGGACGCGGGCTGCCGCCGATTATCTTCTTACACTCCGGATGATTTTCGTAACCGTCTGATCGAGATACTGGAAGAAGCGAAGGATCGTGTTCGCTCTGGAGGTATGGCTGCCGGAGGGAAGAACATTAATCTCCACGATATTGAGAAGCTCGTTTGCAATCATCCTGCCGTTTCTGCGGGGCGATCCGTAGCGTTTGGCTTGCATAATGCCGAGTTCGCGACGGAGGATGTCATCGTTGTGGCTGAGGCGGAAACCGATGAAGGCCTGAAATCCACCCTCGAAATTGAGCGAGCGGTGCGTAATACAATCGTAGCAAAACTAGGCCTGACTCCACGTGCAGTTTACCTAAAACCGCCCAATTGGATTGTCAACCGCAACACGGGTAAATCCGCGCGCTCAACTATTCGCGAAAAGCTATTGGTTGAGCAGCCGGAAGTGATCGGAAAAGAGCATGAGGATCTTTTCGAACCCCTAAACGAAAGCATCATGGTTCGCTCCATGGAGGGTACAATTAACTCCTGGAACCGCCGCGCCGAGGAGCTTTATGGCTGGAGGAAAGAGGAAGCCTTAGGCAAAGTTAGCCACGATCTTCTGCAGACGCAATTTCCGAAACCATTGCAAGAGATCGAATCCGAACTCGTTCAAAGCGGACGATGGGAGGGCAAACTCCTGCATGCCAGCCGCGACGGCGGCCGTGTGCAGGTGGCAAGCCGGTGGGTTTTAAATCTCCAGGGGCAGAAGGGACCGGTAGTGGAGATCAATACGCCAACCAATTGATTGCTGATTCCCATATCCCCGGATTAGGCCGCGTATAGGTTGCGTGCAGGTAACACTTTCGTTTTATTCGAGAGCTGATCGAGTACCTTGGAAATCAAGTGAGTCACCACCTAGATATTCAGATCACCGAAAACACGCATTGAATCCTTGACTTCTCGGAGTCAGAAAAGATCGTTATTTTTATGGAACACCTTGAGCAGATCGTGTGTGACGAAAAACCGCTGGCTTACATTATTCGAGCGGAGGCGAGGCCGGCCGAGACCACATTCGTCACTCCGCCTGACTTTAAGCAGCAGGTCGGATTTGTCGTTTATCCCGCTGGAGGTGTAATTCAGCGCCATGATCACCGGCCTCTTGAACGTCACCTCGTGGGCACCGCGGAGGTTTTGGTTGTCCAGCGCGGGCATTGTGAGATCGACATCTACAACGACAGCCGGGAACTGGTTGCTACTCGCGAGCTTCGTTCGGGCGATATCATGCTGATGGTCGCTGGAGGACACGGTTTTCGTATGCTCGAGGACACGGTATTTCTAGAGATAAAGCAGGGCCCGTACACCGGCGAAGACGAAAAAGAGCGGTTCTAGAACCACAGCAATGATTTCGGTGAATGAGCCACTGTTAGGCCCACGTGAGTCAGAATATGTCGCGGACTGTCTGCGCACTGGCTGGATTTCTTCTGCGGGGCGTTACATTGACCAGTTTGAAAATGGCTGGGCCAGCTACTGTGGACGTCGGTATGGCATTGGCGTGAGCAATGGCACGGTCGCTTTGCAAGCAGCAGTCGCGTGTCTAGGGTTGAAAGCTGGAGAGGAGGTCATCTTACCCACTTTTACGATTATCTCCTGCGCGCTTGCTGTAGTTTATAACGGCGGGGTTCCGGTTTTGATTGATTGCGATCCGCGCACATGGTGTATGGACGTGGCCCAGGTTAAGGACAAGATCACCAATAGAACTCGTGCGATTATGCCGGTTCACATCTACGGACATCCGGTCGACATGGATCCGATTTTAGATTTGGCTGAGAGCCATGGACTCGCCGTTATTGAAGACGCGGCGGAAGTTCACGGAGCTGAATATCTGGCTGGCCGCCATACGACTCATCCTACCTGGCGGCGTTGTGGCAGTTTTGGAACCCTAAGCTGCTTTAGCTTCTACGCCAACAAACTTATCACGACCGGTGAGGGCGGCATGGTTCTTACTGACGATCCGGAACTCGCTCAGAAAGTCCGCTCTATGCGAAATCTTTGTTTTAAGGGAAATCGCCGTTTTCATCACGACGAACTCGGATTCAATTTTCGTTTGACAAACCTCCAGGCAGCGCTTGGAGTTGCCCAGGTGGAACGCATTGAGGAAATTATCGCGCGCAAGCGCTGGATGGGCCATGAATACAGCCGTCGCCTCGCCGGCACAAAAAATCTGCAGTTGCCGGTGGAAGAGCCCTGGGCTCGCAACGTGTATTGGATGTACGGTGTTGTCCTCACTGAAGAAGCCGGCATGGACGCAACCGTGCTTGCTGAGAGGTTAAAGCAACGGGGCATCGAGACCAGGCCGTTTTTTCTGGGATTACATGAACAGCCGGCGTTTCATCAAAGGGGTTTGTTTTTGGTCGACCGACATCCGGTAGCCGAGCGGATTGCGCGTCAGGGCTTGTATCTTCCTTCTGGACTGGCGCTAACAGCGGAACAAATTGCCCAAGTCTGTGACGCCGTTCACGAGGTGCTTTCATGAGCGAGCTGTTCGGCGCCGAATATGCCGATGCATACGACACGCTTTATCAAGACAAAGATTACGTCGAGGAATGTAAGTTAATCGATCGCCTCCTACAGGCTTACGGAAATGGACCAGTTCGCACGGTGTTGGACTTGGGATGTGGTACGGGGAACCATGCTCTGCCGCTTGCTCAGCTAGGCTATGAAATCGTGGGGGTAGACCGTTCCGCAGGAATGCTCGAGTCTGCCCGCAAGAAAGCAATCAGCCAGCAAATCAATGGCAAAGCGAATTTCTATCAAGACGATATCCGCAGTGTGCAATTGCAACGGGCTTTTGACGCGTCCATCATGATGTTTGCGGTACTGGGTTATCAGTTGGAGAATAGGGACGTCCTGGCTGCGCTGCGCACGGCCAGAAAGCACCTCCACTCCGGGGGGCTTTTCATATTTGATGTCTGGTACGGTCCGGCGGTACTCTGCCAGGGCCCAAGCGAGCGCGTTAAAGTGATTCCAACGGACCGCTGCCAAATTCTGCGCGTTGCAAGCGGTGAACTCGATATTCAACGCCATCTGTGCAAAGTGAGCTATCGGTTGTGGAAAATAGAAGGGGAGCGGCTGGCCGGGCAAACCGAAGAGACTCATCGTATGCGTTATTTTTTTCCCCTCGAGCTCGATCTCTTTCTCGAATCTTCCGGGTTCATACCGGTGAGACTAGGAGCGTTTCCCGAATTTGATCGAGATCCCGATACGACAACGTGGAATGCCTTGGCCGTGGCACGGGCCGTTTAACTTTCCTTGAGATCGTGGCTTTGCCAACGAGAGTGGCAAAATCTATTTCCAGAACAGCAGAGGAACTGTGGTGAAAAAAGCATTGATCACCGGTATAACCGGGCAGGACGGATCGTACTTGGCGGAGTTACTTTTGGCTAAGGACTATGAGGTGCATGGCATTATTCGTCGGGCATCAACTTTTAATACGGGACGGATAAATCATCTTTATGAAGATCCACATATCAATGGCGTGCGACTGTTTTTACATTATGGCGATATCGCTGATTCGACGAACCTGATTAAGTTACTCTACCGGATTCAGCCGGATGAGATCTACCATTTGGCGGCACAAAGTCATGTGCGCGTAAGTTTTGACATTCCAGAATACACCGGCGATGTCACGGCACTTGGGACGATACGAATTTTAGAAGCGATTCGAGAAACGGGACTTAGAGCAAAGTTCTATCAAGCGAGCAGCTCGGAATTGTTCGGTAAAGTCAGAGAAACACCACAAAGGGAGACGACGCCGTTTCATCCACGCAGTCCTTACGGCGTAGCAAAACTGTACTCCTATTGGGCCACGGTCAATTACCGTGAGAGTTACGGAATGTTTGCCTGCAATGGCATCCTGTTTAACCATGAATCACCCCGACGTGGAGAGACTTTCGTGACCCGCAAGATCACTCGCGCCGCGGCCCGTATCAAGGTGGGTGTACAAGACAAGCTTTACCTCGGCAACCTCGATGCTCAGCGCGATTGGGGCTACGCCAAAGAATATGTCGAAGCGATGTGGTTAATGCTGCAACAAGACGAGCCCGATGACTATGTGATCGCAACCGGCAAAACTCACTCAGTTCAGAAATTTGTGTCAGAAGCGTTTTCCTGCGTCGGCTTGGATTGGCGCGAATTCATCGAGATCGATCCGAAGTATTATCGCCCGGCCGAAGTGGATTGTTTGATCGGCGATCCGACCAAAGCAAAAAACAATTTGGGTTGGGAAGCCGAGACCCAATTCAAAGATCTGGTTCGACTGCTGGTGGATGCGGACTTGGAAGATAGCCCGCAGGGAGGCGCACACGAACAAGTACGACGACACAAATTTAAGATTGGTTCGTCTGGCTGCCAAATAACGAATGCGCTTTGTCGATCCACCTCCAGCGTCCCCGGTTGAACGGAACTGTCAGAATGAAGGATACACCGCGCCAATTTGGGTGGGCATTTCCGACAATACCATTCGAGCCATACTTGACCCGGACATTGGCTAGGTCAGCTTGCCGAAACCAACGAAGGACTTCCGCTAGCGTTTGCGGTTTTTCAAACTTGGGCGCTAACGCATCGAGGTATCGAGAATAGCTCGCGCCCAAGGCGCACTCAGAATAGGAGGATAAATGAGCTTTTGGCAGGCTAAAAGGGTTGTGGTTACGGGCGGCGCGGGGTTTTTGGGATCGGCGGTTGTGAACAGACTGCGCTCGGCCGGTTGTGAAAATATTTTCGTACCGCGCTCCAGCAGCTATGACTTACGGGACCCGAATGCGATCATAAATCTCTATAACGACGCACGTCCTGAAATCGTGATTCACCTCGCCGCAGTTGTGGGAGGCATCGGTGCGAACCGCGCGAATCCCGGTCGCTTCTTTTACGACAACGCGGTGATGGGAATCCAAATGATGGAATTTGGCCGCCGTTTCGAGATCGAGAAGTTTGTCGCTGTCGGCACGGTTTGCGCATATCCGAAATTTGCGCCGGTACCTTTTAAAGAGGAGGACCTGTGGAACGGCTATCCGGAGGAGACCAACGCCCCCTACGGATTGGCAAAAAAAATGATGCTCGTGCAGGCGCAAGCCTACCGCACACAGTACGGTTTCAACGCTATCTACCTACTGCCGGTAAATCTCTATGGACCGGAAGACAATTGTGATTTGGAGAGTTCACACGTCATTCCCGCACTGATCCGCAAGTGTGTCGAAGCCAAAGAAAACAACGACAAGCAAATAGTCCTTTGGGGCGATGGTTCGCCGACTCGCGAGTTTCTTTATGTGGACGATGCCGCCGATGGCATCGTGCTGGCGGCTGAGCGATACGATGGTAGCGAGCCCGTGAATCTTGGTAGTGGACAAGAAATTTCTATTCGTGACTTGGCTCAAGTAATCGCCGCCGAGGTCGGCTTTTCTGGCAGCATCGATTGGGATACCACGCAGCCCAATGGCCAGCCGCGCCGCTGTCTCGATGTCAGCAAGGCGCAGCATTACTTCGGCTTTCGCGCACAGCGCGGCCTGCGCGAAGGGATCGCAATAACAGTCGATTCGTTTCTTGCGCATCGCCAGGCACAACACCCCAGTCCTCAATCTGCTTCCGCGTCTTCAACGCACGCATAAGCGCCAGCGAACGTTCTGAGTTTTCTAATTACCTGTCGGCTGTTTTAACGGCTCTTTTATTCCATGCGGGCCACCACTAGCAGCGCGGGCGGTCATTGCCGCGACTTCCTAGCGATATGGGAGATCTTCTGATGTTAAAAGCTACACTCATCAAGTACCGGCGGTTGCCCATCGTTGCGCTTCACCTTGGGTTAATCGTGGTATCGAACTATTTGGCCTTTTGGCTCAAGTTTGACGGCAACATTCCGGCAAAGGAAATCGCACTTTTCCTCGACATGCTTCTCGGGCTGATTATAATCCGCGCCGCTACGTTCATACCGTTTCGGCTGTTCGAAGGCTTGTGGCGCTATACCAGCATCCTCGAGTTGCGCAACATTATCGCCGGCGTAACCCTCAGCAGTGCGATCTTCTACGGTGTTGTCCACTTTTACTTGGGTCAAATCGATTATCCCCGGTCGATCTTCATCATCGACTCGCTGGTGCTGATCTTTTTTATGGGTGGGGTCAGACTTAGCCGCCGGCTCCCATCGATGGCATTTCACTTAAAAGACGGGCGCCGTGTTTTAATTTATGGCGCGGGTGACGCGGCCGAAATGATCGTGCGCGATATGCGCAACAACGGCGCGCTCTATCGCTATGAACCCATCGGTTTTATCGATGACAATCAGGCCAAGATCGGTCAGCATATCCATGGCGTTCCGGTGCTCGGGTCGCGCGTCGACATTCAAAGAATCGTCGGGGCAACTCATCCCGATGAAATCCTGCTGGCGATTCCCAGCGCGACGGGCGCTCAAGTACGCAAGATTTTAAACGATCTCACGGCCTATAAAATTCCCATCAAAACTCTACCGCCGTTGGCGAAACTTGACGACAGCCGCGTCGTGGTTAGTCAGATTCAGAAGCTCTCGATTGAGGATTTGCTCGACCGCCCGCCGATCGACTTGAGCCTCGAACCCGTGCGCGAACTGGTGCGCGGCAAACGGGTGTTGATCACCGGTGCCGGCGGTTCCATCGGTTCGGAGTTGAGCCGGCAGATCGCCCAATATGAGCCGGCGTGCGTGATCCTCCTGGATAATGCCGAGAGCGCGCTCTACGACATCAACATGGAATTGCGCCGCGCCCGTCCGGAGGTGCGCCAAGTGGCGGTTCTCGCCGATATCAAAAACGTCCGTTCATTGGAAAAAATGTATGCGGAGTACACGCCCCAAATTATTTTCCATGCCGCCGCCTACAAGCACGTGCCGATGATGGAAGACTACCCCGGCGAAGCGATGCTCAATAATGTGGTCGGTACGCATCGTCTGATCCAACTCGCGCTGCGCAAAAAAATGGAGCGTTTCATATTGATCTCAACCGACAAAGCCGTCAATCCGACCAACGTCATGGGCGCAACCAAGCGCCTCTGCGAAATGTATGTTCAAGCGCTGGCCAGGCAAACTAGCGAAACGATTTTTGCGGCCGTACGCTTCGGTAATGTGCTCGGCAGTAATGGCAGCGTCGTGCCGCTATTTCTCAAGCAAATCGAGCGGGGCGGGCCGGTAACCGTCACTCACCCTGAGGTTTGCCGTTACTTCATGACGATCGCGGAAGCGGTGCAGTTGGTTTTACAAGCGGGCTCCTTGGCGCGCGGCGGCGAGATTTTCGTGCTCGACATGGGCGAGCAGCTCAGCTTGATGGAGATGGCACGCCACTTAATTCAACTGGCCGGATTCATTCCCGAGGACGATATCGCCATTCAGATCGTTGGACTGCGACCGGGCGAGAAGCTGCGCGAAGAACTGGTCGCAATGGATGAAAAGATCGTGCTCGCCGAAGCGGAAAAGATCACGCGCGTGCAGTCGGGCTGGATTCCTGATTTCGACGATGTCGTGCGCAAAGTTGAGGAGATGGAACAGCTGGCGCTCAACGGTAAAACCCCCCTGGCGCTCGATATGTTGTATGAAATGGTGCCGACTTATCGGCCGCTCGATGCCGACTCCTCGGATTTCATCCGACGCCAACAGGCTCAGAAAGCCGCCGTGCGAAAGTGGCGCGTCGCCAGTCAGTCGATTTAATGGATCGTTGTATCGACGAAGGAAGATGGCCGAAGCGGTGTTGCCCGGTGGCGCATTCGACAACATGATCCGAGATTACCCTAGTGTCCAGCTAGCCAAAACCCAGGAGTGCTTTTAGCGATATTGCAAAATTGGCTGAAAATTCCGATGCAACCCGTTTTTAGAAGGATATTTCATGGCGGCTAAGCGTGAGACAACTTTGATTCATGCCGAATCCGTTGAGGTGCAAGCGCCCCGTCTGATGCGGGAGCTCAAGCGCCGGATCCGCGGTCACACGGCCAAGGTAGGCGTCATTGGCTTGGGCTACGTTGGGTTGTCTTTGGCCGTCGAGATGGCCAACGCGGGATTCCAGGTCACCGGCATCGACTTCAACAAAGAAAAAGTCAACTCGATCAATGCCGGGATTTCCGATATCCCAGACGTGCCCAGCGAAATGATCGCGTCTTTCGTCGCAGAGAAAAAACTTCGGGCGACCCAGTCGTTGGCGGCGGTGGGTGATCTCGACACGATCAATATCTGCGTACCGACGCCGCTCGGAAAAAACAAAGATCCCGAACTGTCTTACGTGATCGCTGGCGTTGAGGTGATCCGCAATCACATTCGCCCTGGCCAGTTGATCATTCTCGAGAGCACGACTTATCCGGGCACGACTCGCGAAGTGGTTTTACCGATTCTGAACGAATCGGGTCTCAAAGTGGGAAGCGATTTCTTCTTGGCTTATTCGCCGGAGCGCATCGATCCCGGTAATCAGATCTATAGAACTAGGAGTATTCCCAAAGTCGTCGGTGGAATTACACCGCGGTGCGCCGATGTGGCGCAGGCGTTCTACCGGCAGTTCATCGACCAGGTGCTCAAGGTGTCGTCCACCGACTGCGCCGAAATGGTGAAGCTGCTGGAAAATACTTTTCGCAGCGTGAATATCGCGCTGGCTAATGAAATGGCGTTGACCTGTCACAGCTTCGGCATCAACGTTTGGGAAGTGATCGAAGCAGCAAAATCAAAACCGTTTGGGTTTATGCCGTTTTATCCAGGTCCCGGACTCGGCGGCCACCACATTCCGGTCGGTTCCTATTACCTGACTTGGAAAGCGCGCATGAAAGGCTGCGAGCCGCGGCTGATCGAACTCGCCCGCCAAATTAACAGTCAAATGCCGGCGTTTGTCATCCGCTGCATCAGCGACGCGCTCAACGAGAAGCACAAATGTTTGAACGGCGCGAAGATATTGGCTTTGGGGGTCGCCTATAAACGCAACACCAACGACGTACGCGAGTCGCCGGCGCTGCAGATTCTCGCCGGTTTGGACGAGAAAGGTGCCGAGATTCACTTTTGTGATCCCTACGTTCCGACAATTTCCGTCAATGAAAAATTGATCGACTCACAAGAGCTGACTCCCCAGCTTATGCAGTCGATGGATCTGATCGCCATTCTGACTGATCACTCCATTTTTGACTATGCGATGATCGCAAAATTTAGCCCGTTGATCTTCGACACACGTAACGCAGTGAAGGACCTTGGCCAAACCAACGTTGCGTTGCTCTAATAGAACGAACAAAGTATGGATGACGCCGCAGAACGGGGAGAATTATTCGTTGGGTCAGCTCGATAGTAATTTTCCTCTGTATGCCAAACCAATCTGTCGGTAAAACCGGTCAGAATTGATGGGATTATCAGACGTAGGATGGCACTCTGACCGTAAGTGCTTTTGTTGCCGACGGTTTTTAAAAGCGATATTAGTCGCAAGCTGGTGGCACATTCTTTGCGGTCTTGTTCCATCATGAATTGTGAATGTCAGCGTTGCGGCGGATTGACTAACGGCAAGACGTACCGCGTGATGAGCCAAGATGGCGGACTACTCCTTCTCGATCTGACGGTCTGCTATTACTGCTTCCTTGAGGCGCGGCGGCTCGGGCTTACGGCCAAAAATGTGCCGGGCGATTCTTATCACGACGACCATCGCGTGCATGCATAGCTCAAGCGGTTAAGATCGCTGCACCCGTGAGCGCCGAGTTGGTTGGCGCGACGGTGGCCGATTTTTTGACTTGTTAGCTCGCATAGATCGCACCGTAGCTTTGTTAAGTGCAATCAACGATAGCTGATAACACACCCGGGGGCTGTGTTCGCCGCCTGAACCTGCCGGTTTCTCGGTGCGTAAATCCCAGCTTTGTCGTCTGCGGTAAATCTATCAGGATTCCACATACATAATGGTAAGTTCATCTTAGCGGACTGACTGAGCCAAGGGGTTGAGTTGCAAATGGTGCGCCGCCCAAAGCGCTATTCTGTCTAAAAACTAGCACGACAATTGGGGACTTTTTTAATCTGATCAGACCCCTGGCACAGTGTCCGGGTGTCGGAAGGTGGCTATTTGATGTTGCCAAAGTGGCAGTATGCCGCGCCGTCTGAAGCAGCGCGAGCCTGGATGGACGGCGTGGCTCTTGTTTCGCCGGAGCCGCACACAAACGAAAGTCAAATTTGCAGCGCGCCTCGTGCCGATGACGGACCGCGCCCTAACGTGATGGTCGTTGACGACGACCCAGCGACGCGCCAACAGTTGCAACGCGCGTACGCGGAAAGCGGCTATTCGGTGGTCACGCTATCCTCCGCGGAAGAGGCGCTGCACCGGCTCGAAGAGGACGATATTGATTTTGTCATCACCGATCTCAAGCTGCCGGGCATGGAGGGTGTGCAGTTTATCTCGCGAACATGTCAAAAATATCCCGAGCTCCCGGTTATCGCAATTACCGGCGATGCCGAAATTCAGACCGCCGTGGATGTGTTAAAACTCGGCGCCCGAGATTTCGTCTCCAAGCCTTTCGATCCGGAAGCGGTGTTGGAATCAACCCGCGCTGCGCTGGAAGGTACTCGAGCGGCCATGGAGATTCGTCAGCTGCGGCGCTGGCTAAAGGAGCGCTATCAGTTCAGCGAAATGTTGAGTCAGACGCCGCAGATGCAGCGTGTCTTCGAAATCATCCGCTTGGCGTCGCCCAATGACGCCACCGTCCTGGTGCACGGGGAACCCGGCACCGGCAAGGAATTGGTCGCCCATGCGATTCATCATCGTAGCGCGCGCCGCAACGGCCCGTTCGTGGCCATTAGTTGCGCGGATTTCTCAGAAGAGATGCTGGAGCGTGAGCTATTCGGATCTGAATCGGGTGCGCTAAACGGATACCGAATAGCTATACCCGGAAAGATTGCAGCAGCGCACCGCGGCACGCTGTTCGTCGACGAGATCGACAGAATGCCGCTGGCGGTGCAAGAAACGATGTTGCGACTGATCGAAGCGCGAAGGCTTCGGTGCGGCGGCGCCGCTGATAGTGTCCACGTCGATATCCGCCTGGTCGCTGGCAGCAGCGCATCGCTTAAAGCCAATGTTGCCAAAGGGACTATGAGAGCGGATTTTTATGAGAAGATTAATGCGCTGCCGATCCACCTCATCCCGTTGCGCGAATGTCAAATCGATCTTCCATTGCTGATTCAGAACTATTTGCAGGATCATCCGATGGCGAAGAGTAAGCGGATCGTCAATGTGTCGACTAAAGTGCTGAGCCAATTGATGGACTATTCGTGGCCAGGCAACATTCGCGAGCTGCAGAATGTGCTCGATCACGCGATCATGTTGGCACCCGGTAGGATCATCGAAAATGTCATACTGCCCGCCGGGACTCTCGATTCAGGCCAAGATAGGAGCGAAATTGCCACTTCGGGTTCGCTGCGTCACTGGCTGCGGGAAAGGGAGAAGTTCTACATTTCCCAGAAACTGAAAGTTTTCGACGGTAACGTCGGTCTGACCGCAAAAATCTGCCGCATTGGCGTGCGTACGCTTTCCCGTAAGATGCGATTATATGGTTTGGACAAGAAGGTGTTCAAGGAATAACCGGCAGTCCGTCCTACTCTGGCCGTCACCAAATTCCACAATTTAATGCGCCTTTAGATCGTCGTCACGACCGATACTCATAGCGCGGCACACGACAATGTACGAGGACTATTTCAATCTACGCGAATCGCCTTTCAATCTGACTCCTGACCCGCGATTTTTTTTCCTCAACGCGTCGCTTCAGGAGGCATTCGCGACGCTCTGCCACGGTATCGAGCAGCGCAAGGGGATAATCGTCATCACAGGCGAAGCCGGTACCGGTAAAACCACGCTGCTCAAGCGTTTCATTCAGAACTCTCCCAGTCGTGTGCATACAGCGTGCATTCTCGACCCCCATGTGACTTTTGGTGAATTGTTGCAGTGCGCCTTGGGCGCCTTTGGTTTGTCACCGTGCTCTCCCGATCGCGTGACGATGGTGCAGGAACTTAACAGCTATCTCGTCAATCAACACGAACAGAACTGCATCGTCACGCTGCTACTCGACGAAGCCCAGGATCTCGACGATGCGATGCTCGATGAACTAGGGCTGCTTTCGGATCTCCAAAAGAACGACGAGCGGCTTTTGCAGGTCGTGTTGGTCGGTCAGCCGCTCCTCGACACGCGATTATCAACGCCGTCGTTTGATCTCAGGCAACGCGTGACGCTGCGCTCCAAGCTACGGGCGCTGGAGAGTGAAGAGATTCGTTCTTATATCGAATACCGGTTGCGGGTGGCAGGATACAGCGGGGAGACGATTTTTAGAACGCCGGCGATCAAACGGATCACGGCATTTTCATCTGGCATTCCTCGGCTGATCAATGTTATTTGCGATAACGCTCTGCTGATCGCATGCGCCACGTCGCAGCGCCACGTTGGAGTCGAAACTATCGACGAAGTCGCAGAGGATTTACAACTTGCCGTATTGCCAGCTCATAGGATGCCTTGGGCGCTGAAAGAGCCGACGCTGCCGGGGGCACGGAGCGCGGCCGTTCCGGTGGACAATCGCGTACTAACGGTCATTGATGAAATGGCCGATGATCGAGCCGAGGAGTTTTCGCGGTCGGATATCACGACCGTGCCGCCGATTGTTCCACAGGCACGTCCCGAGCTATCCGGCCCCCCCGAGAGCAAAAGGGCAGGGCTGATATTAGGATTCGCCATACTTGCATTGATCATCGCCGGGGTGATCGCGACACAGCAGAGGCCTGATTCATTTGAACCGATGAGCGCTAATCTTACCAGGGTGACACAAGTGATTGCGCCGCTTCCGGGGCGGATTTACCGGGTGTTCATAGCGCGCGAAGAAAGCGCCGATGATGTAAGGATCGAGATTCCCGTGCCACGGCGACAAACGCCCGCGCCAGTTCCGGCAAACCAAAGTCGCCTGCCGATGACTCGTGAGCGCGACAGCATTGCCAGTTCCGACTTTTCGTCCACACCAGATCTCGTGACGCCCCAGACCCGCTCAAAAAATGTCCGGCACGGCGATAACGAGCGGGTGAATACCGCATCCGCCAATCGGGCACTTATCGATTACCTGGTCGTTGACGATTCCTTCGTGCGCAAACAACCGACATCGGAAGCCGATATCGTCACGACCCTGCACGCCGGCACACGTATTCAATTGGTCGAGCGGCGCGGCGATTATATGCTGATACGATCGCGGGAGAGGGGAATCGCCGAGGGCTACGTCCATAAAGAAGATGCGTTTTTTGAACGGCTTAAGTAATGAGCAGCTCGACTGAAACTGAAAACTATAAACCAAAATCAATATCCTTAAGTCATATGTACAACGAACACTTCGGATTTAGCGAATCACCATTCAATGTCACTCCGGATTCGCGATTTTTCTTCGTCAACTCGTGTTATGAAGAAGCCTTCGCCACGGTGCGTTATGGAATCGACGCGCGCAAAGGTTTTATTGTCGTCACTGGTGAAGCGGGTACCGGCAAAACGACGGTTTTGAAACGGCTGATCAATAGCCTCGAAACCCATGTTCACAGCGCCTGCGTATTTGATCCACATCTTAGCTTCCTCGAGCTTTTGCGTGGCGTGTTGCGCGATTTGGGTATGACTCCCGTAGCCGACGGTGACCGGTTGTCCATGATGATGCAGTTGTATGATTTTCTGATCGAGCAGCTCGAAAAAGGTCACATCGTCACCCTCATGGTCGACGAAGCCCAAAGCATGAGCATCACGATGCTCGAAGAGTTGCGGCTGCTTTCTAACCTCGAAACCGATACCGAAAAGCTGATCCAAATTATTCTAGTCGGTCAGCCGGGTTTGGTGGAAAAATTGGATCGTCCCGAACTAGTCCAGCTTAAACAGCGGGTGGCGCTGCGCTGCCGAATCCGCCCCTTGGAGGAAAGCGACGTCGGTTTATACATCGCTTCGCGATTGAAGACGGTTAAGTACACGCGCCGCGACTTATTCGACAGCGAGTGCGTCAAACGGATTGCGCGCTATTCGAAAGGGATACCTCGGCTTGTCAACGTTATCTGCGATAATGCGTTGTTGATCGCCTGCGCCGCTGGACGCCGCTGGGTGTCGGTGGACGACATCGTTGAGGCGGCGCAAGAACTGCAACTCGTCGATATTTCCGAAGTGCCGGTTGCTGCCGAAGTTGGCTCAGCGACCCAGGGGGCTCGCGCGCAGGAGTTTCGCCCGGTTTGGGAAAGGCCGCCGAGCGCAATCGACACGGCACCGCAGTTCGAACCGTTGGTGATGGACATGGGTTACCGCTCTGCTCACTCCCGCAAACGTCGCGCCGTGCATACGCGGAATTATGCCAGTATTTTCGTCTTGTCTCTGCTGATCGGCACGTTGCTGTTCTTCGCTGTGCAGGAAAAGTTGTTGTCGCTACCGGCCATCAGTGCTTACTTTGAACATTGGACGGGCTTCGGCCGTGCCAATGGAAGCGCGCGACCGGCACAGGCGCTGACACCGAATCCAACAGAAATTTCGCCCGAGACAGCGCCGCTTACGGAAAGCTTGAACAACCATGCAGACTCCGACGTTGTTTTGGGCCACGACGGCACAGCCACACCAGGGAGCGATCGAAAAGTCGAGACGCCAGCGAAGTCGTCGTCCCAAGTCGCGGCCAACAAACGCGCAATCATAAAATCATCTACGCCGGTGCGATCATCGGGCGATGCCGCCGTGTTAGAACAACGATTGGAACTTGAAATTTACAAGGCAATTCACGATCGCGCCATTCTCGGTGTGCAAGTGTCCCGGGTCGATGATGGTTTGGTATATCTTGAAGGCCGGGTAGCCTCGCCGCGCCAGAAGTTGGCCGCGGTGCGCGCCGCGCTGAGCGTTCCCGGCGTCAAGGAAGTACGTAATCGGATCGTCATCGACTAAGCCGCCCGTTTGGCGCGCGTTCTTTTTGTTCCGTGGGTATCGAACTGCGCGAGTGTCCTCTTCCCACCTGGTTTCTCACCTGCCGGCAACCGCCCGGCAGTCCCCAACTAACTAACAGTATTTTGCATTGAAGCATCGAGCGCCCTGCTGTGGGTTCGAAAGGGGCGGAGCCATGTCCGACGGCCGCTCATCTGGAAGGTCAGGTAAATAATTGAAAACTATTTCCTACGAACCAATTCACTGAACCGTAACGGTACCTCCTACCGTTCAATCTTAAGAATTCGCTCTGCGATGACAGGGGAACCGATGACAATGATCAGTATGCATGCGATAGCGGCTTTTTTGGATTCACTGACCGGTAGAAAACTGAAAAAGTTTTCACTTTTTGTCAGTAGCAAGAGGGAAGAGCAGCGAATCTCTGGGTTGATTCAAAAGAACTTTCATCGTCGCTTCCCATGCTTTTTGTGTTTGCTAAATAGAAGATCATCGGTTCGACCCGATCACTCGATCCACTTTCAAGCCCTTGAGAAATCAAGGGCTTTTTTGTTGTTGCCTCACTAGAAAGATCTCCGATATCTGAAGAATGCGGTTGCTTTCTTGCCGGCCAGCTATGTTATAAGGAGTGGCGAAACGAGCACGTTAAAGCGACTGAGGAGTGCATGGTCCAAATCGCCGACGAGGAAGTCGCACGCCTATGGGCGATAAACTTCCCCAAACGTCACGACAGTGAACGCTCGAAGACCGTCTGCGCTACGATGTATTACATCATTACCGGACGAGCGAATAAGATAATACCCTACGGCTCTTGGTCGGATAAACTCCATCACGCTCTCGGGCATTTCAAAGTTCCCAAGGACGAGTTCTTTGAGTTTGCAAAAGAAACCGAGGACGCATTCTTGTGATGGAGGCGCGTACCGACGAATGCAATTTTTCCTACGTCCGAATTGTTTTTCGTTCGTCCTGAGTACTGCGAAGCTTGTTGGGGATTTTACCGAAAGCTTTCGGTCCCTTTGCCACCAAAAAAACAGAGAAAAAGAAGTACATCACCCGAGAGTTTAACGACGTGCGGTTTCTTCGCCTTTGACTGTCTCGAATTGTTCTCCCGGAATTCCAATCGTATCCAATACGACGATAACCCTGAACCCAGGGCTAATGTATGATGAGTCCAAGTTGCTTTTGGCGCGGACCAATTCACTGATCAGAGTGCAAACCTGCTGCGAAACCTGCCGATCGTGGCGTTTGGGGTAGTGTTCCGCCCAAGCGTCGGCAATTTCGCTATTGGTCATCTCGAACGATCCCCTTTTCTATCGAGCGCTATAGGCATTTGTTGAGCAAAACTTGGACCGATAACAGGAGAAATAACCAAGTCGCGATGATACAACGACTTACACGCTTCGATGGGTCGACCCTAGAGCAATCTTTACCCGCTCGCAGGTTATTTTTACGTAGGTGCGGTGATCACTCTGGTAATCTGCCACTATGATAGTTGTCTAATGTATGAACTTGGTTTGATGGGATGGACCGCTCGGACGATAACGGCAACAGTAGTTTTTTAATTTCAGCTTGCGCCGCAATCTTAAGTTAAGAACGGAGCTCAGTCACGATAGAGTCCAGCGCGCCGATTAGCGCGGGAATAACAATTGCGGCGACTCGCTTTTCTCTGATTTTCCCTTGTGGTAAGAGTTCATACTATCCAGCAATTTGGCACGACGGATTACTAGTTCTCATCCCGTGAGTTCAAAGCTTGCCGGGTCGTTGCAACAGGCGGTTAATTTTGGGAGTTAAGCTTCATGGCAAAATCGAGCACGGAGTTTATTAAAGAGATCCAGCAGATAGTGCGCGCTAAGCATTCGAAGGATCATCCGATTATCGCCATGATCGAGGAAGGCAAACTCGATCGCGATGCGCTCAAGGGTTTCATTGGACAGTTTTATTTGTTCTTCCCAAAACCCTTTCCGAAACCGATCGCGGCGATGCTGGCGCGCTGTCCTGACGATCCCGAGTTGGAAAAGATGTGGATTGAGAATGTTGTCGAGGAGGGGACAGGGGAGATCACTGGAACCGATAGCCATAAGCAGCTTTTCATTCGTTTCGCCAAAGCCGGTGGCTGGAGCAAAGAAGAGCTCGATCGGGTTGAGCCGACTCCCGAGACCCAAGCCTTTCTCGATTGGCGCGAATTGTTGATGTTCCAACGCAGTTGGTTGGAGCTATATGCGTGTCAGGGATTCTGCCTCGAAGGAACTGCGAACGAGCGCATGACTCGCATCGTCAATGGGCTCACCAAGCATTACGGTTTCAATCGCGAGTCTGAAGATATTCGCTACTGGACTTTGCATATGGGTGTCGACGAAGAACATATGAAAGTTGGACCGCTAGCTGTGGAACGTTATGCAGTAAGCGAACCGCAGCAGGTCGCCGTGCGCGCTTCGGTGCAGAAGACGTTGGATCAGTTTTGGCTCGCCTTCGACGGTATCAAGCGCGCGTTTGTCGATAAAGATCCTCTCTACGCGCGCTGGCGCGGGGGAAAATGACGAAGGAGAATCGGCCATGGAAATGATCGATCTATCTAGGGTGATTTATGACGGCATGCCGAAGATTCCGATCTTACCGGATGTTCATGTAACAAAATTTTTGAGCTTGGAAAAGGGCCATCCGCTGAACGTGACGGAACTCTCGTTGCCGTGCCACGCCGGCACTCACGTCGACGCGCCGATTCACATCGTTGCCAATGGCAAATCGATCGACGAATTGCCCATAGACGCCTTCGTCGGCACCGGCGCGGTGGTCAGCGTGAAGAAGAACGGCGGCGAAGAAGTGACGGCCAAGGATTTCGAATCGTCCGGGGTCGAGGTCAATCGCGGCGATATTCTCATGCTTCACACAGGCTGGGACGAGAAGTTCGATAGCCCGGATTACAATCTGCATCCTTATCTTTCCGTCGACGCCGCCGAATGGATGGTCAAGAAGGGCATCAAGATGTTCGGCATCGATTGCATCACCGTCGATCTGCCGACGCCGCTGAGACCCAAGGGATTTGATTTTCCGGTGCATCGCACACTGCTCGGCAATAATGTCTTGATCGCGGAGAACGTCACCAATATCGGCAGCATCATCGGCAAACGCACGCGCATCATGGCGCTGCCGCTACGCATCAAAGGCAGCGATGCCGGCCACGCGCGCATCATCGCGGAAGTTTTGAATTAGCGTTATGGCAACAACCAAACCCATCAGCGGGATCATCGGCGCATGCCTGACGCCTTTCGACGAACAGGATCGGATCGACTACAAGGCGCTCGAAAAAGAAATTGAATTTCTCGTGCCTGACTGCGACGCGATCACCGTCGCCGCGGTCGAGGCGGCCGAATACACAATGCTGTCGCGCGACGAGCGCAAAGAAGTTCTCAAAGTCGCCACCGAAATGATCGCCAAACGTGTTCCCGTGATACTCGGTTGCTCCAGCCCGGCGCCACGCGAAGTCATCGAACTGGCCGACTACTCGGCGAAAGTGGGCGGCGATTTTATTCAAGTGCTGATGCCGCTTCGCCCCTGGGGCGGGCAACCGACCATCGCGGAGCTGATGGAGTTCTACACCCAAGTGGCGTCGGCGAGTCCGTTGCCGGTTACTTGCTATCACAATCCCGGGCCAGGCGCCGATCCGCCGCAGGATGCCTTCGTCAAGATCAGCGAGATCGATAATATTCGTTACTTCAAGGAAAGCTCACGGGACATTACGAAAATCTCGCGATTGATCGAGCAAATCGAGCTCGCTGGCCGCGGCCATTATTTCACGACAATGCAGCCGTTGCTGGTGACGTTGATGCTCGGTGGATCGGGTGCGACCATGCCGCCTCCAGGCACTCGTATCGGCGCGCAGATCGTCAAAGCATTTCGCGCCGGCGATCTGGACACGGCGCGCTTTTGGGCACGCTGCTATGCCTTGTTCCCGGGCAAGTGGGGCGCCTATGGCTTGCCGCCGGTGATGAAGTCGGCGATGAAACATTTCGGCGTCGATATCGGTAATCCCTGCCGTCCTTACACGCCTGTCAGTCCGCGCGACCATGAACAGATCGGTCAGTTTCTGCGTCAAGTCGGACTGATCGGCGAAGCGGGCCCAACCCCGCAAGGTTTGCTCGATGCCAGCGAAAAGCTAAGGCAAATCGATACTTTCCTCAGATAGCTTAATAATCGGTAATAATGCCCGCTAGATTTCTAACCTGCCGAAGTGTGTGCGGATGAACCTTATGGAATGGATTAAAGACCTTTCTGACAAGCTGATGATTTGGCTTTTGCGCTCGACCTCCGGTTTCGGCAAAGAGCTCACTGCCGACGGTAAAAAAGAACAGAGGCTCTGGCGCGAGCAGCGATTGAGAAACCTGCAAGGCTTGGCTCAACGCTCAAAGCAGCGCTTCGGCGACAAGGAAAACCTGGCGTAATTTTCGACATGCAACTTTTATCGCGACGCAAGAAAATCGTCATTTTGGGCGGCGGCTGCGGCGGTGTCGTGGCCGCGACGCAGTTGGGTCGCAAGCTCGGCGCCGATCATGACGTTATTCTAATCGACCGCCGCCCTGATCATATTTTTATGCCGGCATTTCTTTTTGTCATGCTCGGCGAGCGCCAGCCGCACGATATCAGCCGCAGTCTAAAAATTCTCGAAAAACGCAACGTTAGAGTAGTTCAATCTGAGATCAACGGCATCGATCCCGTGCGCCAAGAAATCGCCCTGGAAAAAGAAAAAATAAGCTACGACTATCTCATCGTTTCTCTCGGCTTGCAGACGCGACCCGATTTGGTTTCTGGCTTCGCCGAATCGTCGCAGCATCCTTGGGAAATGGAGTCAGCGGTTCGCTTGCGTGACAGCCTGGCGAGTTTTCGCGGTGGCAGGGTAGTTGTCGGCGTACCGCTTGGTCCTTATCGCTGCCCGCCGGCGCCCTATGAGGCGCAGTGGATGCTCGACGGCTATTTCCGTCACAAAGGCATTCGCGATCGCGTCGAGATCGAGTATTTTACCCGTGAGGCCGAGCCCACTGGCGAAGCCCATGATCCGGTCGTGTGGATGGACGCGGAAAGCAAGCGTCGCGGCATCAAGCAGAATTATGAGTTCGTGGTGCGTGCCATCGATCCGGAAAAGAAAATCGTCCAAGGTTTGTATAATTACAATATTTCCTACGATCTGTTGGTCATGGTGCCGCCACATCGGCCGGCTCAGGTTTTACTCGACAGCGGCCTCGCCGATACGGAAACGGGCATCCGCGTTGACTACGACACGTTGCAAACCAAATGGGACAACGTTTACGCAATCGGCGATTGCGCCGATATGCCGGCGTCAAAAGCCGGCGGCGTGGCGCATCAAGAAGCCGACGTGCTGGCGCAGAATCTGGCCGTCGAGATCACCGGCAAAGGACGGCCGGTCGATCTATGGCTCCATACCATATGACTGCTGGCGTTCGGCGCTGGACGCGCCGCGGCAAATCGAACGACTTATCCGACCGGCTGGCCGCCATTCGGAGTAACAGACCCAAGAACGCTGGGTCCTTCAAAGTTAATCTACTGGGCTAAAATCGGTTTTGAGAAATGGTGGCTATGGCGCTATTTCTAGCGTTAAGTGATTCCGTTACGGTCGCGGAGATGAGGAGAAGGGCGCTTCGGATATTATTGAGGGGATGTTGATGGAGTGAATTACACGGTATATCTTTTAGTTTACATAATATTTCTTATCAGACGTAACCTCATGATGCCTTGGAATCACTTAGCCGCTGGCTGAGCCACGCTGGCCGATTCCAACTCAGTAAGCTTGAGCCCCATTGGCGAACCGGGATTCTCTTTCACGTAGTCCTTGTACGCAGCGATCGCTGCGGCTTTGTCGCCAATTTGCTCCGCGCATCGAGCTTTGCCCAATATCGCGCTGCTTTGTAATGGTCCTGCGATCTTTTGTGCTTCGTTGAAATGCTCGATCGCAGTCTTACATTGATTCTTGCGCTCTTCGGCGGCTGCCAACGCCATCAGTGCGAGTTGGCGAAACATCGTATTTGGTTTGGTCGCCGTCACGGCTCGCTGACCCGAATTGAGCGCTTTGTCGAGATCGTTGGTCGCCAAATAGATATTCGCCTGGTACAAGTGCGATAAACTCGCATAACGCGACCATCGGTAAGTTTGAACTTTTTCAAAAGCGGCAAGCGCTTCGGGATATTTGTTTTCTTGGTAGGCTACCAACGCTTTATTGAACTCAATAGATGCGGTGACGTTCTGATTGTCCTTGTAGACTTGCCAACCCCAGATCGCCAACAGGATAACAATCAACGCAGCGATACCGCTGAATCACTAGCGCTTGATGACCTTTATAGAATTCAAGCGCTTTTTCTGTGCCAAGTTGAAACGAATCCGGTTGGCGCAGTTCTTTTCTAGATATTCTTTTGCTTGCAGTAGCCATGTTCCCTTGCGTCGTGAAATACTTTTCAGGGTGCGCGGAAAGGTTCGCCATGAAAGTCGGCTAGACCGGCGGTACGATTCTAGGCTATTGCTTATACTTAAAATCGCCCGGGCCCATTTTTTCGAGAATCTCGGACCATTTTTCTTGGGATACATTGGAAATGTTTTCTACCGGCGGTTCTTTACCTTCATCGCTTTGCTGCAATACGCTCGATGCCTCAAGGACAGCTTTAGCGACGTAAATCGGACTCTTGGTCCGCAGCGCCAGAGCGATCGCATCGCTCGGCCGCGAATCGATCATGACTTGGCGGCCGGCGACGCTCAAATTGACCGACGCATAATAAGTGTTTTCTTTGAGCTCGGTTATCTCCACCGATTCGACGGCGCAGCCGAATTCGCCCAAGATGGTTTTGAGCAGGTCGTGAGTCATCGGCCGAGCCATCTTTATGCCTTCGATCTCGGTCGCCATCGCGGTCGCTTCGAGCAAGCCGATCCAGATCGGCAAATTGAGCTTGTTCTCGGTATCTTTCAAAATCACAATCGGGGTTTTGGTCACTGGATCCAAGGTTAATCCGCCAACCGACATCTCGATGGTGTCTTCCTTTTTGCTCATAGCCTGTTCCCTTCCAACTGCGAGTCCGCCCCAGACTTATCCCACAACACTTCACCGAGCAACGAGTTAGCAGTGGCGCTGGTGATTCTCACTGGAACAATCTGTCCGATGAGACTCGCTGGTGCCGCAACATTGACAATTCGATTCGTGCGCGTGCGTCCCATCAATTGTCCGTTTTTAAGCTTCGAGGGGCCGTCGAAGAATATTTCCTCGCGCTCACCGATACGCTGGCGATTCTTTCCCAGCGATATTTCCCGCTGCAACGTTTGCACTTTCGTTAGACGTTCTTTTTTAACGCCCTTGGGAACGTCGTCGTCAAAGAGTTTCGCTGCGACTGTCTGTGGCCGAGGTGAATACATGAACGAGTAGATTTCATCATACTTGACTGACTCTAGCAATTCTAGAGTCTGTGCGAATTCGGCGTCGGTTTCTCTTGGAAAGCCGACGATAATATCGGTGCTGAACACGACTTGTGGACAGCGATCGCGCAAGCGCATGAGACGGTCCAAATATTCCTGCCGCGTGTAGCCGCGGCGCATGCGCGCGAGGACGCTGTCTGAGCCTGATTGAACCGGTAAATGGAGATGTTCGCATAAATGCGCGCAGTTGGCGAAAGCCTCGATCAACTCCGATGACAAATCTTGTGGATGCGACGTCGTGAAGCGAATGCGCTCTAAACCGTCGATCGCGTCGACGCGGCGCAAAAGCTCGGCGAAGCTCCATTCACCTGGGGTAAGCTTGCCGTAGGAGTTGACGTTCTGGCCCAAGAGCATCACTTCTTTGACGCCTTGGGCGACCAACGATTCGATCTCGGCGATAATTTTTGCGCTCGGACGGCTGACCTCGCGGCCGCGCACATGGGGCACGATGCAAAAGCTACAGACTTTGTTGCAGCCCTGCATGATCGTCACATAGGCTTTCGCCCCATGGACTTGCGTTCTGCCATCGACATCTTCCATGTATGCCGGGTCGCGGTAAAAAGTCACTTCAACCGGCCGGGCGCGCTCGGATTCAACCTGTTCGACCAACTCAGGCAACTTATGAATGTTATGGGTGCCGAACACGATATCCAGATGGGGGACGCGTTTTAAAAGGTTTTCGCCTTCCTGCTGCGCGACGCAGCCGCCGACACCGATGATCACACCATCGCGATGGTCTTTGAATTCCTTCCAGTTGCCAAGCGCGCTGTATACTTTTTGTTCAGCCTTATCGCGGACGCTGCACGTGTTGAGCAAAATCAAATCCGCCGCATCGATGCGCTCGGTCTGAACATAGCCGCTCCGGGTCATCACCTGAGCGATGCGCTCGGAATCGTACTGGTTCATCTGGCAGCCGTAGGTTTGGATGAAGAGTTTCTTTGCCATGACGGTCACGGCGCGATCAAATCGACGATCTTGTAGAGCTGATTGATGCTGCGGCATTCCTCGGCGATATGGCAATGCGGCGCATAGCGCGGCATCTCGCTGTCGCCGATGCCCCAAGTCATGCGGCTTTCCGGGTTAAGCCAGATCAGCTGTTTGGCTTTTCGCTTGATCTCGCGCAGCACCCAGTCGCTGGGCCGGTTGTAATTATTTCTACCGTCGCCGATGATCAGCACGGTGGTTTTTGTCGTGATAGCCGGAAAAAAGTTTCGATGAAACTGTTCGAAGGCGCGGCCAAAGTTGGAATGGGAAAAAACATCGATCACATCGCCTTTGAGCGCCTTCTCCACCGCCGTCGAGATCTCGTGTTCTTCGAACAATTTTGTCACCTCGCCGATATCGGCGACGAAGACGAAGCTACGGACTTTGGAATAGAGATCCTGCACCGAGTAAACGAACTGCAACATAAAGCGCGATGCGTTCAACACCGAGTCGGAAATATCGCATAGCACCATCACCTGCGGCTTGGTCTTCTTGCGCCGGTCGAGCTGAATGTCGAAAGGTACGCCGCCGTATTGTAAGTTTTTACGCAGCGTCTCTTTGACGTTGAAACGGCCGCGCGCGGCTTTCTTGCGCCGTACCGACAGGCGATTCTTTAGCCGCTGGGCCAAGCGCGCGACGGCATCGTTCATGCGCCGGATATCGTCTTCGGTGTAAAACGAAAAGCTCTTGTCGGCCAACGCGCTGCGCTGGCTGTAGTCGCGCGGTTCGGCGCCTTGTTTGCGCTGCTCCTGCTGGATGATCTCGCGCAACAGCCGGTTCAGATCGCGCATACGTTCATCCAGATAGCGCATGACGTTTTGCAAATCTTCGCCGGTCTCGCCGAGCATCTGCAACATACCCTTGAAGCGTTCGATCTCGCTTTGCACCCGGTCGAGCTGGAGCGCGCATCATCATGCGCGTGTACGGCGTATGGCGCAGGCTTTCCGGCGTGCCGTTTTGCATCTCCTGCTCCATCGCCTGGCGCAGCAAACGCTCGAGCTCGCCGCGATTGTTTTGTAAGAGCGCTTTGGTGAGCTCGGATAAGTCCCCTTCCATCTCTTTCAGCAGCTTTTGGATCTGTTCGAGCATCTCCTGAAATTGCTCCGGCGTGAGACCGAGCTCGTCCATGATCTTGCGGTCGAGCGCGTCGAGCGCTTGGCCGATACCGAGAAAGAAATAATCGAAGAGTTCTTCGAAGGGTTTCACGTCGCCGGTGCGTTTCACCAGGGTCGCGCGCAAAGCGTTGCGAAACAGCAGCGGATCGGCGATGCCGAGCAGCCCAAGCGCGCGAAAGGCATCCATGTTTTCCGACAACGAAACACGGATGCCATTACGGCGGAGCACGTTGGCGAATTCGATAACGCGCGCTTCCATTGGTGAAAAACCTTAGTGCAAGTGATCCTTTTCGCTGCCGCCGGCGCTTGGCTGCTGCGCCTGCTTTTCGGCGAGGAAGGCTTTGAGCTCTTGATGAGCTTTACGAACGTCGGCTTCGTACTTCATGAGTGTCGACAGGGTCTGCTCGACCAATTCATTATCCAGCTCTTTGATGTTGAGCAGCGTCAGGGCGCGCACCCAGTCGAGCGTTTCGCTGATGCTCGGGGTCTTTTTTAGATCGAGCTTGCGTAGCCGGTGCAGCAAACGCACGACTTCGTCGGCCAACTTATTGCCGACGCCGGGGACTTTGAGCTTGATAATTTCCTTCTCCCGTTCGGGATCGGGAAAATCCAAATAGAGATGAAGGCAGCGGCGCTTGAGCGCATCGGACATTTCCCGGCTGTTATTGCTGGTGAGCACGACCAACGGAATATGCTTGGCCTTGAGCGTGCCGATCTCGGGCACGGTGATCTGGAAGTCGCTCAAAATTTCGAGCAAGAAGGCTTCAAATTCGGCGTCGGACTTATCGATTTCGTCAATTAACAAAACCACGCGCTTTTCTGACAGCAGCGCGCGCAGTAACGGACGCGGCAAAAGAAACCGATCCGAGAAAAACACGCCGTCCTGATTGGCGACGTGGTCGACCGCTTCTTGGAGCGTCTTGGCACCTTGGAGTATCTCGCCGATCTTATCTTTGAGGATTTGCGTGTAGAGCAGTTGCTTGGCGTACTCCCATTCGTATAAAGCCTTGGCCTCGTCGAGCCCCTCGTAACATTGCAAGCGAATCAACTCCAAGCCCAGCGAATCGGCGAGAACTTTTCCCAACTCGGTCTTCCCTACCCCCGCCGGACCTTCGACCAGCAGCGGTTTTTCCAACGACGTGCCCAGATACACCACCGTGGCGACGTTTTTGTTGCACAGATACTTCTCCTTGGCCAAGCCTGAGATCACTTCGTCGACCGATTGAAACATAGTTGTCCTTTCCGATTTTCTGCGAGGCTAACATAATCATTTCGCAACAACAAATAACGGGTGGGGCGGAGCGATTGCGGAAACTGCAAGCATTCTGTAATGGAAGACGTTGTGTGTACGTTGGCGCTTTACTTTCGTTGCTTCGACGCGTACCCGATGGTGGTCGCGGCTAACCGGGATGAACATTTTGACCGGCCATCGGCGCCGCCGGTGCTAATGGACGATGAACCCAAAATCATCGCCGGCAAAGATCTGCGCGCCGGCGGCACATGGCTCGGCGTGAACGACGCGGGCGTCATGGTTGGCATTCTCAACCGGCGCATCAACGGCGATGCGCTGCCGGCAACCGTGGCGCGTTCACGCGGCGCGCTGTGCATGGAACTGTTGCAATTGGAGTCAGCCAACGCAGCCCGCCAGCGCATCGATGCGGACCGATATCGATACAATCCCTTCACCATCGTTTTCGCCGACAAGCACAACGCTTATATCGCCTACAACGATGACCCGAAGATAATCACGCAAGTTTTACAACCCGGCTTGCATGTTTTCAGCAGCGCGGCGGACTTTGACCTCAATTCGGCCAAAGCCAAGCGCGCCCACGAGCGCTTCGCCAGCTTGATGAATCCCTTGAGCGAGAATGATACGCAACCCAAGCAATGGCTGGCGGCGTTGCAATCTATTCTCAGCGATCATTCGCTGGGCGACGGCTCGGATAATCCCGGCGACGCCATCTGCGTGCATCGGGAAACTTCCGGGACGGTTTCATCGAGCGTAATATTTCTCTCGCAGGCGCGCTCGCAATTCGAAACCTTTCACTGTCTCGGCGCGCCCTGCAGAAATGCTTTCGATTCCGAAATCATCTTGCACGTTCGATGACTGAAACTCGTAAACCTAAACAAGCGGCGACGGTTATCCTACTTCGACCCGCGGAAGGTCGCGGCTTTGAAGTTTTCCTGACGCGCCGTCCCGACGGCATGCCCTTTTTAGGCGGAATGTACTGCTATCCCGGCGGCACGGTCACGAAAGACGATTTCGCCGCGCGCATGATCGAACGCTCTACCGGCCTGACAGCGAAGCAGGCGCGGAAAATTCTCGGCGCCCATTACAGGCCGGTTGAAGCGATGGGTTTTTGGATCGCCGGCGTCAGAGAAGTTTTTGAAGAAGTTGGCGTGCTGCTGGCCGCGGAACGATCCGGTGCGCCGTTAACCCTCGATACCAACCGCTCGGTCCAGTTGGCAAAAAAACACGCAGCGCTGCTGAAGAAATCGCTCACCTTTGTCGAATTGCTCGAAAGCGAACAGCTCAGCTGCGATCTCGGCAGCCTAGCCCACTTTTCCTATTGGCAAACGCCATCGCAAGTTGCCATGCGTTTCGAGACGCGCTTTTTTATTGCCGCGCTACCCCAAGGACAAACACCGCTGTCGACTTCCTACGAAGTCGCGCATAGTCTTTGGCTCACCCCAGACCGTGCGATGCAGATGTTCAACAACAATGAGCTGCCGATGATATTTCCGACTTTCGCTGCGTTAAGAACGCTGGCGGATTTTGACACTTTCGAAAGCGTACTCAACGAGTTCCAAGTTGGTAGATAGCGGATAGGAAAATTTCTTCTCCGCACAGAACACGGTTGACAATCTTTACAAGCCGCCACAGTTCCCGATAGCGCACGGCCACAACGTCCTCAAAGGCCACCGGTCCGGACAGCTGCCCGACGGTTTGCGCGAAGCGGTTCATTTTTGAAACCATTTCTTCTCGGATGATCGGATCGTAGAATTCCACGTCACGGGCGACCACGTTAGCGATTAGTTCCGCAGCGTCCTTGGGAAACTTGCGTTGGCCGACTTGGCGCGCCAGTGACGGATCGGCGCGCAACGCCTTTTGCGCTTTGACAATCGCGCGCACCGCCGCAGCCATAGCCTCGGGTTCGCGAGCGATAAAATTATCGGTGGTTGCCATGCCAGCGAAGGTACAGAAACGAATCTCGGCCGGATCATCGCCGCGACGCACGTCGATGAGAATTTTTCCCGCGCCGCTGGTCGTTGCCGTCTCTCCGCCCATGGCATTGGCCCAAAAGCCGTCGATCTGACCCGCTTCCAGCGCCCGCGCAGCAAACACGCCAAAGGATACGTCACGCGACTTTGCGCCTGGCAGTTCGACGATTTCGACATCGCGGCCGACTTCGAAGCCGCCGCTTTTCAGCAATTGCTTGAGTACCAGGTCAGGACCTTTGGCCGCCGTGATACGCAGGCCTTTGAGAGCATTCAAATCGCCGCGCCTGGCGTCGAGATTGGCTCGTACCACCAGCAGCCAGGGCGCGCCTTGCGACAGCGTGACGGCGATTTTTGCCCCCTTCCAGTTGGGAAATTCGGTGAGGATATCGAACACCGAGCCGGCGATCATCGCATCGGCGCTACCTTGGCGTAACGCCTTGGTTGCACCGAGCATGGGGACGAGCTCGATGCGCGCATCCAATCCTTCGCTTTTGAAAAAACCCAACTCATCTGCCGCCAACGCGGGGAAACAGGTGTTGCTAACCAAATCGACCGCAGCGATACGAAACTGCACGAGAACCTCCGCTCTCACGAATTGTGAATTTCGACTATGCGAGATTGACGTCTTCGGGTCAATCTCATACGGCGATGAATACTTAAGCGGCGTCGATCGATCGCGCCACTCTTCACCCATTACGCTTTTTCATGTTATAGCCGAGCTGTTCCAATTGGAGAGAGCAATGGCAACCAAGCAAGATATCCGCCTCGGCTTACTGTCCCCGGCGACGCCGAACCGGCCGCACTTTAAACATGTCGACAATCTGCTTCCGCCCGGTGTCTCGCTGATTCACGAAGGCCTCGGTCTGTTAGGCGAATCGTATCAGGATTTAGCTGGCAAAGCGGATCAGGTGATTGCCATCGCGACCGACTTTGTGAAACGAAATGAAGTCGCAGGATTGATCCTGACCGGCGGATTCATCGGCTTGTTCAATCCCGGCATCGATGTGAAAGTCAGCGAGGCCATTCGCCTTCCCGTCGCGACCGCGGTTTCGTCAGCGGTCGCCGCGCTCAAAGTCTTCGCCGCGAAGTCCGTGCTTTTGATGACGCCCTTCGATGCCAAATCGGATGCGGTAATCAAAGATCATCTCAACGCTATCGGTTTTACCGTTTACCTCGGACCGGCGTTCGAAGGGCGGAAAGCCGGCTCCGGTGTCGATCTTACCGCCGAACAACTTTTCGATTTGGTGGTTAAGACCTATCAAAGTCATCCACCAGCGGATGCGATCTACTTTCAAGGCGCCACCATGGACCCGTTGCCGATCCTCCAGAGAGTTGAAGATGCGCTCAACGTACCGGTGATCGCCAGCAATCCGGCGATGATTTGGAACATGCTATCGATGCTTGGCGTTAAGAGTTCCGTTAATAACTATGGCAGGCTGCTATCGACCTGGCCGGCACAATGATGATTCTAGGTAGTAATCCTACACGAAGTCGTCCTTAAGAAGTCCAGCTTGTCGTAGCACTCCGGCGTGATCCCAATAGATCCGTTCGCAGGCGAGCTTGTCGCCGCGAAATTGCACGACCACGACGAAGTCCACCGAAATTCGTTTGTGCGTTGGAGCCACGTTCGGCAAAAACCACGGCATCGGCCGGCTATGGGTGAACTCGCAGTGCAACTCGTCGACCAACTGTGCCGCACCGACGACGCGATTCACCGGCGTCATCTGGACATCCTCAGGCCATGACGGAATAAAGTCATCACGGTAAAAAGCGCGTAACGCCTGCTTGCCACGCGCGCCGGTATTGACCGGCATGTGATTGACGTAGGCATCCTCGACCATTGTCGCCAGCGTCGCCTCGACATCTCGGGTCTCGAACTCACCTTTGAGATGCTCGGCCCAAAGTCGTTCCAATTCTTCCGCCGCTAATACGAGTGTGTCCTTATCGTCAGTCATCGGTTTCGTCCTTTCATCACGGGATTGATTAGCTCGTCGCAATGATCGCGCCGCATTCCTCGCAGCGATAACGTACCACCTTGCCGTCGGCAGCCGATACGGATTCAAACTCGTAGTGCTTTGCGCCGAGCCTATCGAAACATTCGGGACAATAACTATCGCCCAAGTCCTCGGCGGACATGGTGAGATGACAATGCTTGCATCGAACCGTGCTCTTGCGCTCTGGGATGAGTTCGAGAGTTGAATGTTTGCAAGATGTCATTGCTTGGGCGTGACTATCGATCCGCAGTTGGAGCGATCGACTCCAGCGTCTGCCAGCGTTCATAGCACGCTTCGAGGTCACTCTTCACCGCTTCGATTCGCTCCATGGTTGCCGTGATCTTAGCGCCGGCTTGCCGATAGAAATCGGGCTGGCCCAAGCGGCTGTGAAGCTCAGCCTGCTCGCTTTCCAGCGCCTCGATCTTGCCCGGCAATGCTTCCAGCTCGCGCTGTTCCTTGTAGCTTAGTTTGCGCGGCTTGTCGCTCAGCCTTGCTTCCATTGGACTCGCCACGGGTCGCGCCGTTACGGGCGGCTTGGTCGTCGTGGTGGCTTCGGGAATTTGCCGCTGGTAACGTTCCCAGTCGTCGTAGCCGCCGGCGTATTCGTTAAACGTTCCGTCGCCTTCGAACACCAAAGTACTGGTGACGACGTTGTCGAGAAAGGTTCGGTCGTGGCTGACGATCAGCAGCGTTCCCTCGTATTCGGACAGCAGTTCTTCCAGCAGCTCCAGCGTGTCGACGTCCAAATCATTGGTCGGTTCATCGAGCACCATCATATTCGCCGATTGCGTAAAGATCTTTGCCAGCAACAGCCGATTCCGTTCTCCGCCGGAGAGTGCTTGTACCGGCGAATCGATACGCTGGGGTGGAAAGAGAAAGTCTTTTAAATAGCCGATCACATGGCGCGAACGGCCTCGGACAGTGACGTAATCCGAGTCGCTGAGATTTTCCCGCACGGTTTTGTCCGCATCGAGCATGCGCCGGTGCTGATCGAAGTAAGCCAATTGTAGTCGCGTGCCGAGAACCACTTCTCCAGTCGTCGGCTCGAGCTCGCCGAGAATAAGCTTTAGCAACGTGCTTTTACCGGAGCCGTTGGGGCCGATGATGCCGACCCGATCGCCGCGCAGAATACGGGTCGAAAGATCGCGAATGATCGTATTCTCACCATAGCGAAAACTCACTCGGCGCACGTCGACGACCAACTTGCCGGAAGCGGCGCCGGCATCGATGCTGAATCGCGCTTTGCTCTGGGCGTCGAGGCGTTCGGCTTTTTCCTTGCGCAGCGCTTGCAGCACGCGCACCCGACCTTCATTGCGTGTGCGTCGCGCTCTGACGCCGCGGCGAATCCAGACTTCTTCCTCAGCGAGCTTCTTATCGAACTTGGCGGCGGCGCGCTCTTCGATTTCCAAAAGCTCGTCTTTCTTTTGCAGATAGCCATCGAAGTCGCCGGGAAAGGAAGTTAGCTTGCCGCGGTCGAGTTCGACGATGCGCGTCGCCAGTCGGCGCACGAAGGTGCGGTCATGGGTGATGAACATGACCGCGCCGTTGTAATTGAGCAAATACTTTTCCAGCCAGGTGATGGCGTTGATATCGAGATGGTTGGTCGGTTCGTCGAGCAACAGCAAATCCGGCTCGCTGACCAGTGCCCGCGCCAGCATGACTTGGCGCCGGGTACCGCCGGAGCAATCGGCGAGAAGCTTGTCTTCGGGGAGATTCAAGCGCGTAAGCACGGTTTCGACTTTCTGATTGATGTTCCAGCCATCGAGCGTCTCGATGCGCGTCTGGAGCTGTGCCAACGCGCGTAAGGAGTCGCGATTGGCCAATTCGGGATGATGCGTCAGGTTGTGATACTGAGCGAGCAGCGCGCCCAACTCGCCAAGGCCTTCGGCGACGACTTCGAAGATCGTTTGCTCGGTATCCGGTGGCACTTCCTGCTCGAGATGTGCGACGCGCATGGTTTCCACGCGCCAAACTTCGCCCTCGTCCGGCGTCAGACTGCCGGTAATCACGCGAAACAATGTCGTCTTGCCGGTGCCGTTGCGGCCGATCAAACAGACGCGCTCGCCGGCATCGACTTGAAAGTCGACATCAGTGAGCAACGGCACATGGCCGTAGGCATGGGAGATGTTTTCCAGACGCAAAAGGGGCATTGAAATAGTTAAGCAACCAGCGAAATTTTAGCAGAATGTTGATCGCGGAGCGAATCCCGCGGCTGGCGGCAGTGGAAAAGTCTAGAGCGGACTCTTGCCCCAAAGCTTGGTGAAAAAACCCTCGTCGAGGAGTTCTTGAATCAGGCTGTTGTCGAAAAACTGCTGCGCCTTGGCTTGTTTCGCCTTGGGATTGCTGCGGCCGATTTCGTCCAATGTCACTTGGAACCCGGCCGCTTTGACCAGCGGTACTTTCTCCATGAACTCATAGCCGTACTTGAGTGTGCTTTCTAAAATCTTGGCATCTTTCACCTTGGTATATTTTTGAAATATTATCAGGCTTTCTTCCTTGCGCGTGTAGAGGAAGTGCATTGCTCGCGCGTAGGCGCGCATGAACGCTTTGGCTTGCGGCCGTTTGTCCTTGATGAAGCGCCGGGTCGTGGTGATGGCCAAGTGGACAAAGGGAATTTCGTCTTTGACCATGTTAGCGAGCAGCCGCGCGCCTTGCTGTTCAGCGACGGCGGCCATCGGCTGAGACATGGCTGCGGCGGCGATCAGTTTTTTTGCCAGCGCCGCGGCGATCTCGGGCTGGCCGCCGATCTGCACGAAGGCGACATCTTTGTTGGCTTCCAAGCCATGTTTGGCAAGGAACATCCGGGTGCCGAAATCGCTCGCTGCGCCGAATCGCGAGATGCCAACCGATTTGCCTTTGAGATCAGCGATCGTCCTGATCTCGGGCGTGGACATCAGATAAAAAGGTACCATGTTGACCGCCGCGCCGATGGCGACCAAATCGCCGCCGGCAAGACCGGAATCGGCGACCACCTGGCTATTCTGCGCGCTGATGGCGATATCGCCGGCCAACGTCGCCTTCGCGGCCGTGGGCGAGCTGAGGATGAAGATCGTGTCGACATCCAAACCTTCCTGCTTGTAAAATCCCACCTCCGGCATGATCCAAAACGGCGAGTTGAAGGCGCTGACGGAAGTCCAGGCGATGACCAGCTTCTGGGCATGGGCCTGCGAGTGATTCACTACGAGTACTAATAGTGCAGCGGCGCACCAGCCGATCGAACCACGAGCACGTTTACGAATTTGGCTCACGGTATTCTCCCCCACAGTTTCACGAAGAAACCTTCGTCGATCAGCTCCTGCACCAAACTGTTGTCGTAGAATTGCTCCGGCTTGGCCGTCTTAGCTTTTGGATTTTTCTTGGCGATGTCGTCCAGCGTAACTTGAAAGCCGGCGGGTTTTACCAGCGGCACTTTTTCGATGAAGTCGTAACCATAAGTCAGAGTGCCGTCGAGCATGCCTTGATCTTTGATTTTGGTGTATTTGGTAACAATCGCTTTGGTTTCTTCCTTTCTGGTGTGCATGAAGTGCACCGCGCGGCCGTAGGCGCGCAGATAGGCCTTGGCCTGGGCGCGCCGTTCGCGCATGAATTTACGCGTCGTGGTCACGCCGACGTGGAGAAACGGTATGTTTTCTTTCGCCAGATTCGCCAGCGAATGCGCGCCGCCCTGTTGGGCGACGTAGGCCATGGGTTGGGAAAATGCCGAGGCATGCACGGTGCGCTTGCCCATCGCCGCGGCGATTTCCGGCAGCCCGCCGAGCTGAATCATCGGCACATCTTTGACCGGCTCCAGGCCGTATTTGGTTAAAAACATTCGCATACCGACGTCGCCGGATGAGCCGAAACGAGTGACGCCAACGGTTTTTCCTTTCAAATCGGCAATGGTTTTAATCTCCGGCGTGGCCATGATGTAGAATGCAACGACGTTGGTGATGCCGCCCATGGCGATCAAATCGCCGCCTTGAAGTCCGACATCCGCGATCACCTGACCGTTGGCCGGGGAGATCACGACCTCGCCAGCGAGCGTCGCCTGCGCCACGGTCGATGAGCTTGGAATATACACCAACTCAGTATCGAGGCCTTCTTGTTTGGCGATGCCGGCGTCTTGGATAATCCAGAAGGTTGCGTTGAGCGCGCTGATCGACGAGTAGGCGTGAACAAATTTCTGCGCCTGCACTGGACGAGGTATTGGCAGCAGCGAGAGAACTAGGATGGCGAAACCGAGCAAGAGTTTTTGCGATTCATTGGTCATATTCGTCCAATCCGTCCGAGTCTTTCAAGCAGTGGTACCGGCACGTCACACGGCTGTCAAGCCGAGCAAGTTTATCCTTGAAATGAGAACAGCGCTGTCCTATGGTCCGGCTGAAAACAATTGGATTGATCATGAGCATAACAAACAAAGCAGCAATCGTTGGTATCGGCGATACGCCGACCGATCGCCTCGGCTCCAAGCCCGGCGAGCCGCGCAAATCGAGCGCTGAATATCTTTCCTGGGCGATGCATCTGGCGTTGGAAGACGCCGGCTTGAGCCTCAAGGACTTTCAAGGTCAGGGTTTGGGTGTGACGATTCCCACCGCGTATCCGCAACCGTTCTGGCCGGAAGAAGTCTCCGAGATTCTTGGCATCACGCCGGGCTTCTTGCTCGGTGGCGCTACTGGCGGCGCCGGCGCGGTCTCTCTAATCGGCGGAATGTCCGCGGCGATCAACGCCGGTTTCATCGATCTCGCCCTCGTCATCGGCGCCGCCGCGCCGTTTTCCGAGCACTGGGGCGGCGGCATTCAGCCCGGCGACATGCGCGACTGGGAAATTCCCTACGGAACAATGGGACCCAACAGCAAGATCGCCATGGTCATGCGCCGCCACATGCATGAATACGGCACCACCCTCGATCATCTCGGCAAGATCGCCGTGGCCGGCCGCTATCACGCGAGCTTGAATCCGCTCGGCTATCTGCGTAAACCGATCACCGTCGACGATTATAAAAATTCTCGTCTAGTCGCCGATCCGGTGCGCTTGCTCGATTGCGTCATGCCGGCCAACGGCGGCAAGGCATACATCTTGGCTTCGCCCGAACGCGCCAAAACGCTGCGTAAGAAGCCGATTTGGGTGAAAGGCTTCGGCGAGCGCAGCAATCCATCCTACGGCCCGCGAGCCGGTTCCGATGCGCTGACCATGGGCGTCAAAGACGCCGGGCGCGTCGCCATGGCGATGGCCGGTGTAAAGCACAAGGACATTAATTTTCTCGAACTCTACGACGACTACATCATCGTCGTCTATCTGCAGATCGAAGATCTCGGTTTTTGCGACAAAGGCGATCTCAAGTTTTTCGAGAGCACCGATTTTACATTTAAGGGCCAACTGCCGATTCAAACCGGCGGCGGGATCATTAACTGCGGCCAACCGTCGACCGCGGGCGGAGTGCATCATATTCTCGAAGGTGTGCGCCAACTGCGCGGCGAAGGCGGCGACCGGCAAGTGCCAAATGCCAAGATTGGCTTGATCTCGGGCTTGGGCGTACTGCCCTACGGCAAAAATCTCGGCTGCTGCGCAGTGGCTATTCTAGGAAATGAAATGTGACAATCATGGCAGAACTCGATGTCAGCAAACCCCTTCCCGCGATCACTACCGAAGCAAAACCCTTCTGGGACGCCGCGGCGCAACAGAAACTGATCATTCAACGTTGCCATGACTGCAACGCCTGGGTCTGGACGCCGCGACCGTCGTGCAACGAGTGCGGCAGCGAAAAAGTCGAGTGGACGCCGATGAGTGGCAAAGGCGAGGTCTATTCGTTCACGGTCATACGGCAAGTCGTCGGCCGTGCCGCTTCTAAATCCTTCGAACCGGATATTCCTTACGTCATCGCCTGGGTCGACTTGGCAGAGGGCCCGCGCTTGATAACCAATATCATCGGTTGCCCGGTAGAAGACGTGAAGCTTGGCATGAAAGTCACGGTCCAGTTCGAGAAAGCTTCGGAGAAAGTCTGGCTGCCGAAATTCAAACCCGAGGCTTGATGCAGACGCTGAAAAAATCGCTTGGTGGTCGTGCAACGAATTATTTCAATTTTTGCCCACAGTTCTCGCAGAACACATCATCGACCGAATAAGCTGCATTGCACTTGGGACAATTATTAGCTTCAGCTTGCGTGGGCAACTGGGTAGCGCGCGCTTGCTGCGCGGCTTGCCGCGCTCGTTCCGCTGCCGCGGTAGCGCGCTGCTTAGCCTCATCGGCTTTTGCTTTCGCCTGATCGAATTGGCGCTTGAGCATGTTTGCCGCGCCACTGGTGTCGACGCCTTCGGAAGCTCCGAGATAAACCAGATTAATGCCCATGAGTTGTACCTGGAGCGCCGCCGCGACGCCGAGCATGAATAACATGGCAGTTGCCAATGCCAGCGCCACCATGTGGCCGCTCTCGCCGCTGGTGAGATACATCATTGCATAGGGAAGGTTGCTCAACATCGACACACCACCGGCGAGCTTGGCGCCGATGATGCTTGTAGCCAAGCCGGTCATGGAAACGAAACCCGGCAGAATCACCGCAGCCATGATACCCAAAATTATCGCCGTCACGACTCCCATCACGAGCAAATAGAGCACCGTCGCCACGGCGCGTTCTTTTAAAATCGCAATGGTCTTCGCGGCCGCTTGCGCGATCGTATCCCCGTCCCACAAGGCGGGCACGATTAAGGTCATGAAGATGGAAGTAAAAAAGATCAACGCGCCGGCGCAGAGGACGAGAACCGGATGAGCGAAAAAAAGCAGCAGCGGCCCGACCCCGGGAATTTTGCAAATAAAATAAACCACAGCGGGCACCAGCATGACGAGTAGGCCGGCAATAAACATGCCCAAGCCGATGAGCCACAGCTTGAGCAGACAGATCAAACCGAAAATCAGCGCATCGCTTGAAGAGCGGGGCTGGGATTCGCGCGCTTTATCGAGCAACATAATGCCGGTGGCCGAAACACCGGTGCCGGCGATGAGCGCATACATCAACCAGCAAAAGAGCAAAAATATTCGCCCCATGACGTTGGTTGTCGACGTCGCGACGTAGAGTCCCAAAACAATAAATGCTCCGCCGATAACGAAAGCGAGAAAACTGACGACCATGCCGCGGACGTGAGTCAATCCTTCCGAAGCGCGTGCGAACATGAGCAGATCCATGGATTTCAAATGAGCGGCAACGGCCATTATTGATTTCTCCTTTTCATCGGTAGCAATGTTGACTGAACGATAATGAGTTCAATGGTGACTCGTAACCATCAACGTGAGCATGGCTGTTTCGATATTTTCAGCTGATACGGTTTGGGGTATTTTTGATTTCTCGCGCCGTGAAATTCTCACTCATTGATCAGCTCGGCCAAGGGGTCGGGTATGTTCGCGCCGGATATATCCCGGCGGATTGCCAAAACGCGACCGCAGCTCCAGCCATTGGGCATTCGATGCGACAACATTTACGCGAATGCCGCGATCGATGTTCGAGACAATCTTCGATGAAGTCGACGGTTGGGCAAACACGGTCGTCGATCGAATCGTTTCAAAAGTGCCGACAGACGGTGTGAGTCGAACTTGAGCTGGTGGCGCCGGCCGGGTCGGCTGCGGCTGTTCGCCACGGTCACGCGGTGCGCCAGGAAGCGGCGCGGGCGCTTCGTTTGGAGCAACCGGATTTGCAGGTGCGAGTGGCGCTGGCGCACGGGGTTCGGCATGAATCGGAGGCTGCGGTCCGGCGGGCGGCGGTTGTATTGGCTCCCACAGGTCGCTTTCTTTACTCTCGCTTGGAGCCTGTGCGGTTTCCGCTGGCGGCGCCTCAGGCAGCGCAGGCGGTGGTATCGGCGCATCGATGGCAGGCGGTTGTTGCGGCGCTTGGCGCAACAAATCCGTACCGAAGTAAACACCCGCGCCCAGTGCGATGATAGCTACAACGCCAGCGATAATCATTGCCGGTTTACCGACTCCTGCGCCGCCGTGTCGTGTTTGTGTAGCCACCGTTTCAACGTCTCTGATTCGGTTCGGCGCCGGGGTGACGTGCGTGGGAGTTTGAATAACGGTTTTAGAAGAATAGCTCTCCAAGTCTGAGGAAGAGTTATCGGGCGCGTGTTGGGCGGGGTTAGCGACTTTAGCGCCACACTTTCGGCAGAAGTTTTTTCCTATTTCTACTTGATTACCGCACTGGGTGCAGAACATGCACAATACCTCCGATAATAGTGGTGAGTGAGGCGCCAACCGGCAAATTGCGCCCGAACTTATCCGAAGCCATGCGATTCTGTCAACGCTGGGGAATCATGCGCTGCTGGAGAACAGCGAGCAGTACAGACGGTCGGAGCTAGTGCTTTACAAACTTATGCGTGAAACGGTCGCTCTCACCAATGGCTTGGTATCGTGCGCGGTCCTTGTCGCCTAGGCGATAGCTCGGCGGCAACGTCCACACGCCTTGAGGATAATCCTTCGTGTCTTTAGGATTGGCATTGACCTCTGACGTGGCCGCGAGTTTGAAACCGGCTTTTTCGATTAACTTGATGGCGACATCCTCACGCACGTAACCTAGCTTCATTTGCGCTTCCTGTGACATATCGGTGCGGCCGCGATGATCGACGACGCCCAGCACTCCGCCCGGCTTGAGCGCTTTGTGGAAAGCACGCAACGCACCGTCGATCTCGTGGCGCTCCATCCAATTGTGTAAGTTGCGAAACGTCAGGACGAAATCGGCGCTCCCCGCGCGGGCGATATCGTGGCGATCGGCGTTGAATTTAGTCACTTGTACCTTGGCGAAAATCGCCTCGTCTTCTTTGAGCCGCGCCAAGAATTTTTGATGGTCGGCGAGATACTGCGGCGCGGCTAACTCGTCGCGGTTCGCCGCGATGTAAACGCCGCGCGCTTTTAGATAGGGCGCGAGGAGCTCCAGATAGTATCCTCTGCTGCCCGGCAGTATTTCCACGACCGTGCTGTTATCGTTGACGCCAAAGAACGTCAGTGTCTCGACCGGATGGCGATGAACATCGCGCACTACATTGCCCGGCGTACGATGCGACGCCGAAAGCCACTGCGCTAGGCTATTCTGGTCGTTTCCTAACGCCGTCCCATCCGGAAACGCCATGGTTAAGAGAAATGCCACAATGAATAGCATGCTCCATGCGACTGGATATCCCTTGGAAACCGACTGCATGTAATCCTCCGCTTCTTTACGATCAGTATTCTGCGATTTACCTATTGGCCAGTTCATCCAACATCGAGAAATCGTAGGTCTGCTCCGGCCTCGGCAGTTCTTTCAATCCCATATCACGTCGGGACAGTTCAGCGTCAAGCTTTAGTGCTCCGGCAGTGGGTCTGCCGTCGAGGGCCCAACCTGGACGAATGGCGTCGTAGACGAAATTGGCCTCGTCTTGTGATAAAGCCAATTGCTTCATCAGCACCGCCGCAGTCTTGTCTTTCTGATTCACAATCACGCGAATCGCGTCGAGCACGGCTTGCACGCCGGGGCGGAGAAATTCGCGCTTCGCTTGGATCGACCCGATCGACATGCCGAGACCGCTCTGCGGCATTTCCAGATCATCCGCCGCCCGCGCTAGCACGTGAAAACCCTGCTTCACAAGCTTCACGGTCTCGACACTATTGACCAGCGCAACCGGCACGTTGCCGCTCATCAGCGCGGCCGCGCGAGCAGTACCTGAATTGATGATTTTGTACTCGTCCGCACGTAAGCCCTTGCGCCGAAGCAGTTCCGCCAAGATGACGTTCACCGTCCCCTGCGGCGTGTAGCCGCCGACCAGTTTGCCCTTGATCTGTTCGATAGTTTGAATTTCTTTACTGGCGACCAGCATGAAGTCGGATCGATTGAGTGCGACCAAGCCGACCCGCACCGGCACGCCGCGCAACGCCGCCCGCGCCGTCGAACCGATCGCGGTGTAAAAATCCAACTCGCCGGCCAACAACGCCGCCAGGCCAGCACGCGGCTCGAGAACCAGTACACGCGCATCGTAGCCGTAGCTTTCAAAAATACCGAGATGTTTGGCGACGTAGATCGCGGCCATGCTGACCGAGTTATTCGCCAGCGCGATGTGCAGCGGTTTGAGCTTGGGTTTTTGCTGAGCGAATGGGCCGCCAACTGGAATAACGAAGGACAGTCCGATGACAATGATACTAGCCTTGATCCGAATCATAGTTCCACCTTCGCTCTCATTTCTTGCGCTGTCATAACCGTCCTCAATCTGAACTGTCAAGGAAAGAATCCGCAGAGATTCAGCAATTCACTTGTCTTGATCCATCCATGTGCGCTATTGCTCGGCAAATAAAGAACCCGCGGAGGAATCATGGAAGAAATCCGCATCGTCGATACCACTCTGCGCGATGGCAACACGAGTCTGTGGGCGCACAACATGACCACGGGCATGATGCATCCGGCGCTGCGTCATATGGACCAAGCCGGCTTCGACGCCATGGAATTTTTCGTTGCCGGCCGGTTCAAGAAAGTCATTCGCGAGCAACGCGACAATCCCTGGGACTGGGTGCGCTACGGTCACAAGGAAATCAAAAATACCCAGCTTCGTTATCACGGCGGCCTCACGGGTGGTTTCACTCTGAGCCCGCTGTGCATTCCTCGCCTGCTGCTAAAACTTGTTATCGGCTACGGCATCAATATGACCCGGCTCTCCGACCCGTGGAACGATTACGACGAATTGAAGAGCGAAGTTGACGAGCTTAGCGGCATGGGCATGCGCTCGGTCGTCAACATTATCTTTTCTATCTCGCCGCGCCATACTGACGAATACTACGCGCGCAAAGCCCGCGAAGCAGCGGCGATGAAACCTTATCGTCTCTGTTTCAAAGATGTCGCCGGCATGCTCACACCGGACCGGACTTTTACCTTGGCGAAGTTAATTCTTGAGAACGCTAACGGCATACCCGTAGAATTTCACGCTCACTGCAACAACGGCCTGGCACCCTTTAACGTTCTCGAAGCCGTGAAGGCCGGCATCCACATCGTTCACACGTCGATACCGCCGCTGGCCAATGGCTCGGCACAGCCGTCGGTGTTCAACGTCGTGAGCAATCTGCGCGCGCTGGGTTACAAGCCGCTAGTCAATGAAAACGTGCTGGCGCCCGTGGAACAGCATTTTCGCCTTTGCGCCGCTGAAGCAGGATTGCCGATCGGCGCGCCGCGGGAATACGATCAAGGCTGGTACCGCCACCAAGTACCCGGCGGTATGATTTCCAACCTGCGCCATCAGCTAAAGATGCTCGGCAAAGAGGACAGGATGCAGGCGGTGCTCGAAGAAATCGTCCAAGTGCGCGCCGAGCTCGGCTATCCGATCATGGTCACGCCCTTCGCGCAGTTCGTCGGCAGCCAAGCCGCGATCAACATCATGACCGGAGAGCGCTACAAAGAAGTGACCGATCAGGTAATTCAATATGCGCTTGGCCTGTGGGGTAAAGAAGGCGCCGAGTACATGGACCCGGAAGTGAAAGCGAAGATTCTCGACCGCACCCGCGCGCGAGAGATGGAGGGTTTTCAAATACCGCATACGCCACTGGAGGAAGTACGCAAGCAGTACGGCGGACCGAATATATCAGATGAAGAGCTGATCATGCGTTACTACGCCGGCCCTGAATTCGTCGACGCAATGAAGTCGGCACCGCCAAGAAAAGAATATTTGGATGCGCGCAAACCGTTGGTGAAGTTAGTCGAGGAGCTGCTCCAGAAGCGAGATATCGGCCATATTCATATTCGAAAAGACGGACTGTCGATTTCTGCCGGTCGAACAACGTGAACGTCCGGTTATCAGACTCCTTTCGGTGTCATTAACAACAGGCGATCCGGCCAGCCCATCGCCAGTTTCCCCACTCCACTATTTAGCCGGGCGCAAATTCAAGACTTGCGAAGCAATGCTTCAGGATAGAGCGGCTTGTGGTCCAAATTCTAAAACCGTTTACTTACCCGGCAGCGGCTTGGCCTGGCTCTTTTCGACATAACCCGGCAGGTTACCCGACTTAGATTCAACTTTCAGCCAGCCTTTTTCTTCGCCTATAACATTTATCTTCATGCCTTTCTTTACCTCGGCGACGACCTTATTCTCAGAACCAGGACCGCTGCGTACTTGGGTGTCCGCCAGCAACTCCCAGGGACCGTCAACCTGCGCCGAGGCATAGTCTTGTTCTTCACCGGTGCCGGCTCTTACGGACTTCATCTCGATGTAGCCGGGCGGATTGCCGAGTTTAGATACGATGAGTAGCCAATCCCCATCCCGGCCTACCACGTGGACTTTAGCGTCTCGCCGAACCATCGCAATGGTTTTAAATTGCTGTCCGGGACCGGTGCGAACCATCGTATTATCAACGATGACAAAGGGGTGAGTCTGGCTGATATCGGCAACCTGCTTGGGATCGGTAATTTCGGTGGACTTTTTGCATGCATTGCCAGCGAACAGGAGCACAACGAGAGACAACGCACAGGATAGTTTCTGCATGATTAAACTCCGTGAATCTCTTAGTAATCTCTGACCACACACACTATAGAACATACTTCCCAGACACGTTTGTGTCCAGAATAAGAACTCGCCAAGGAGAGCGCTTAGGATATGAGTTCTGACTTGACCTGTTGGGACCATGCCCAGTCGTCCACCAAGAGACTCTCAAACATTCATCAGAAGCGGCAGTTATTTCTCGTACAATTTCTTAATAAACCCACTCGCTTCGATTTCTCTCGCGAGCTTGTACGCGACGAATTGATCGGGGTCGGCACTTTTCGCCGTTGGCACGGTGCCGGCCAGTTCCGCGAGAATCGTTTGAATGCCCTCGCGCGTGGGAATTGGCAGCGGTAAATATTTATTCGCAAAGTTGGTGTAACTATCTTCGAGCACTTCGCGATCATCGTTACGGGTGTATTTCTTGAGCACGGCGAGCGCGGTTTCCTTGTTGCGTTTGAAGTCGTGGATCGCCTCGATGTAGGCGAGCATGAACTCTCTGGCAACGGCTTCATTTTTTTGCAGGAAAGAGCGCGTCGTACCGATGGGCGCCATCGGATAGTGCAATCCCAAATCCGCCAGGTCGCCCAACTCGCGGAAACCGGCTTTCCGCGCCACCAAAGAGGATGTGCCGCTGAGCACGCCGGCGTCGAGCATCTTGGTTTGCATGGCGCGCACTGTGTCCTGGGAGGTACCGACCTGCAAGATGCTCACGTCGCGGTCGGGATTGAGTCCCCATTTCTTGAGTGCCAGTCGGATGGCAAAGTCGGACGTGGCGCCGTAACGGCTGACCCCCAACTTCTTTCCCTTGAGGTGTGCCGGGCTGGTCATTTCTGGTGCACCGAATACTTTGAAGACAAAGCCGTTAAGCGCGGCGGATAGGATTACCGTGTCGGCTCCTTGCAAGGCCGCTTGAACCAATCCGGAGCCTGAGAGCGATGCGATCTCGAGATCTTTTGCGATCAACGCGCGCAGCGACACCGATCCGGTGCCCATACCGACTAGCAGCACATCCAAGCCGCGTTTCTCGAACAGTTTGGTTTCCTTGGCAAACCACAATGGCGCGATAGCGCCGTCGGTGGAGCCGTAACCGGCGACGACTTTGATCATCGGCTTGCTCTGTGCGGCATCGGTTAAATTCGGCAGCCATAGAGCTGAAAGAACGACGAGGGAGATTGTTTTGATTAGGTGGGTGAATTCTGTGGTTACGCGCATGTTGTCTCCCTACCCTTCCAACGTTTTGAGCAAAGCGCCAAAGCCAGCAATTTTCGTCTTGATCCCAAGTGTCCTGAGCGGCTCCCAGATTTGCCCCAGCGAACTGCTCACCACCGGCTTGCCAAGATCGTCTTCCAAAGCCTGGATAACCGTCAACGTCGGCCAAGCTGAAGAGGTTATCAGCACCGCATCGGCATTGGGATACTTGCGCCCGACGCTTCTCACGTGGCGAAACACCTGACTCGGCGAGAGCATCGCTTTCTCGATCGAGGTCATGCCAGTGTCCAAACTCTCGATGCCTAGAACATCGAAACCTTCGGATAACAAAAAGGCTTTCACCAGTTCGTTATGCGCCGGGATAAACGAAGTCGCCACGGCGAGTTTCACTGCGTTCAAATGTTTCAATCCGTCGGCAAACGAACGCGGACTCGTACTGATCGGGACGCCGGCGCGTTCGCGCAAATGCTTCAGCAGCTCGCGGTGGCGGTCGACGCCTTTGGCCAGCACCAGCGGTGCGCCGCTGAGAGTCAAATGATCGACGTGGGTCTGCTTAAGATCCTCGATGGCGGTATCGAACTTGGCCCAGGACGCTTCAACCTCGGCCGATTCCCGCGCATCGCGGATGACCAGATTCGCTATCACCAAGGTTACGCCCTCCGGGGCCGCGCGATAGAACTCGTAGGGAAATATCTCCACACACGCCGTCGGTGAAATGTGGCCGATCCGTCCGCGCCATCCGTACATAATCGCCTCCTCGAAATCTCGCCTGGTTCCCTATTACTGCGATAAACCGCGCCATCAATGCAAATGGTTTTTTTGGAATGACGATCGGCTTGTCGTTCGTTTGCTGCATAAAACGGTTGAAGTGAAATTTTCTACCAGATACAGATTGAGCATGGATAAGCTCCGCTCACTTCATGACGCCATCGCGACCGACGTACAAGACGGTATGTCGATCGCCATGGGCTGCGCTTTGGAATCGCTCATCCCGTTCGCGGCGAGCCATGAGATCATTCGACAAAAGAAGTCAGGATTGACGCTCATCGGGCCGATCTCCGATATGCAGTTCGATCAGCTCATCGGCCCCGGCTGCGTCAAAAAAATCATCGCCTCATGGGTCGGCAACGTCGCCGCTGGGTTAGGCCATAATCATCGTCGCGCGGCGGAACTCGACATACCGAGACCAATCGAGATCGAAGAGCATTCCAATTTCACCATCGGTTTGGCGCTTCAGGCCGCTGCGAGCGGCTTGCCCTATTTGCCGACGCGATCGATCAAAGGCAGCGATTTTGCTGCTTGGCCGCAGTTTCGTTCTATCACTTGTCCGTTCACCGGCGATCAGCTGCTCGCCGTTCGCGCCATTCATCCCGACCTGACTATCCTCCACGTTCAGCGCGCCGATTGCGAAGGCAACGCTCATGTCTGGGGCAATTTCGGCGTCATGCGCGAAGCGGCGTTCGCGGCGAAGAAAGTTATCCTTACCTGCGAGGAGATCGTCGATCACGAGCTGATATTGCGCGATCCCAATCGCACGTTGATCCCAGGCTTTCTAGTCTCCAGTGTGGTGCACCAACCGCTAGGATCGTATCCCTCGCCGGCGCAGGGCTACGCGCGGCGCGACGATGATTTCTATTTTGAATACCATAGAGCCACGCGCACTCGCGAAGGCTTCGAGCAATGGCTACAAAAGTGGGTGCTCGGGGTCGCTGATCACGACGGGCTTCTCCACATGCTCGGCGAAGATCGTGTGAACAAGCTCCGGCCCCAAGAGGATTTGTTTGCGCCGGCGGTGAGCTTCAACTACTAATTGTTAAGAAAATCTAAGGAGGCGAATCATGAAAACCGTTGCGACGGCGAAACTATCTCAAGAAGGTTGCGACATCATCGTCAACGCAGCCATCGAAAAGGCCAAGGAGTTAAAACAAATTGGCAGCATCTGTGTCGTCGATGCCGGCGCTCATTTAATGGCGTTCAAGCGCATGACCAACGGGCGGACACACAACACGCTGATCGCCCAAGCGAAAGCGCGCTGCGCTGCTTTGACGACAGCGGCGACCGGAAAGACCGGTCGCGACGGCAGCGAGATTCCCGATCACCAAGTGTTGGCGCAAACCCTCGCTATCGGGCCGGGTTACCATATCAGCATCGAAGGCGGTTTACCGCTCACCGTCGACGGCCAGTGCATCGGCGGTGTTGGCTTTAGCGGCGCCCCGGCCGCAGTGGACCGGCAGATCGTTCAAGCGGGAATCGACGCGTTCAATAAAGCGTAGAGACTAGTTCAGAGTCGAGTGTCCGGAGTTAACGGTAGACTCCAGACTCTGAACAACAAACTGCTATGAGTTATACGCGACGAGAGTTGATGGTCGCCGCCGCTGCTCGCGAAATTCGCGACGGCGATAAAGTCTTCGTCGGTATGCGGCTCCCTCTGTTGGGTTTCGCTGTCGCCAAAGAAACTCACGCGCCCAATGCCATCGGCATATTTGAAAACGGCGTCATTCGCGATTGGCCGGCGCTGGAGTCCATCTACACCATGAGCGATCCGCCTAATATCGCGCGGGCGCTTTGGTGCGGCGGATTGAACGATGTCATGTATTTGTTGCAGAGCGGGCGCGTCGATCTCGGCTTTATCGGCGGTGCGGAGATCGACCGCTTTGGCAATTTGAACACTCACTGGGTCGAAGACAACGGCGGGCGCACGCGGCTGCCTGGCAGCGGCGGCGCCGCCGACATCGCCACCATGGCGCGGCGCTGCATCATTATCATGAATCACGAACGGCGCCGGTTCGTCGACAAGGTCCAGTACATCACGTCGCCGGGTTATGGCGATGGCGGCGATTGGCGCGCGCGCCACGGCCTGACCGGCGGCGGTCCGCGCCGCGTGATCACGAGTATGGGGATTTTTTCTTTCCACGCGGAAACCCACGAGATGGTGCTTGATTCATCCCATCCCGGGGTTTCCGTTGAGCAGATTAGCAACGAAACCGGCTGGCCAGTGCAGATTTCAAGCGAGATACATGAAACCGCCGCGCCAAGCCGCGATGAACTTTCGGCGGTTCGAAAATACGATCCAAAAGCAGTCTGGACCGCATAAGAAACACTCGTCTTCTATTCTTCTACCTTCGCTGAATTAATCATCACGGCATCCACCGGCACATCCTGATGCCCGCCTTTGTTACCGGTCCGCACTTTCTCGATGCTATGGACGACGTCCATGCCTTCGATGACCTTGCCGAACACGGCGTAGCCAAACTCCGCCGGCGCCGTACTGCGGTGATTGAGAAAATCGTTATTTTTGACGTTGATGAAAAACTGCGAGGTGGCGCTGTCGACCACGTTGGTGCGCGCCATGGCGAGGGTGCCGAGATTATTTTTTAGCCCGTTGGCCGCTTCGTTTTTGATCGGCGATTTGTTTTTCTTTTCGTTCATGCCGGCGTCCATGCCGCCGCCTTGAATCATAAACCCGGGGATCACTCGATGAAAAATAAGCCCGTCGTAGTGCCCGGAGTTGACGTAATCGACAAAATTCTTCGAAGATATGGGCGCATGGGTCGCATCCAACTCGATACGAATGTTGCCCATGCTCGTCGACATCAAAACCACTGGATTCTTTTCCGCCATCGCTACCTCCTGAAATTTTTTATTAGATTTACCATCTTTTTTCGCTTAACGATACCGGGGTGGAATTCAAAAATCGGATGCGCTATGGATACCAACGAATCCCGCAACCGTCTCAATCCGAAAGGAGCAATTATGGCGAGCCATAGACAAATCGAAGGTATATTGATGCCGATGCCGGTAGCGTTCAAACACGACGGCGCCATCGATCACAAAGCGACCGATGCGATCATCGACTTCTACTTGGATGCGGGTGTGCATGGATTTTTTCCCTTGGGCACCCACGGCCAAGGCATGGTCATGGAGATCGACGAGCGCAAAAAAGTCGCCGAGCAGATCGTCAATCGGGTTAAAGGCCGCGTGCCGGTGGTCATGCATATCGGCACCGCCAATACGCTCTCATCCATCGAGTTGGCCAAACACGCCGTCAGTTTGGGCGTCGATGCCGTCGGCGTCGTGCCACCCTATTATTATCCGCACGACGACTGGGAAGTATACGCTCACTACAAGGCGATCGCCCAATCCGTTCCCGGCACGCCGATGTTTATCTACGACAACACCGAGACGACTTGGGTCGAAATCACGCCGGCCAAAGCGAACAAGATCATCGAGGCGATCGCGCCCAATTCGCTCGCCGGCATCAAAGTTTCCTTCATCGCCTACGACAAGCTCCTCGGCTACGTGTATCAATTGCCGAAAACCACGGGAGTTTTTCCCGGCGGAATTTTCTCGCTTTACACCGGCTATTCCGTCGGCGTGCGCGGCGCGATCCATCCGCCGTCAACACCGTTTCCCGAGGCCTGCGTCAAAATGTACGAAGCCCTCAAAGCCGATGATCTCAAAGCCGCGCGAAAAGAACATGATTTGCTCACCCGGCTCATGCAAGTGGTCGGCAAATATCTGCGTAGCCACGGCCGCGGCGTGTTTTGCGAATTGATGAAACTCCGCGGTTTACCGGTGGAACGTTTTCCGCGCTGGGAAACGCCGCCGTTCACGGATAAGGACAGAGCCGATCTGAAAGAAGGTTTAGCGCAAGCCGGCTTTAAGGCGTAAAAGCAAAGCAGAAATCTCCCCTCCCCCTCTTTACAAAGAGGGGTTTTCGGAGAGCGCATAACCTACGACCTGAATCTTGAAGTACACCCCCTTTGAAAAAGGGGGATCGAGGGGGATTTTCGACTACTCAAGCAGCAGCAAGTAAGTCAATTATGAATCAGCAACCTCTAACATTGGAAATTGGCAAAAAACTTTCCGTCGTCGAGGCGAAGGCTTTTACCGACGAGATCAAGCATCGCATGTATGCGCTGTGGAACGAAAAGATTTTCGCCGGTGCGTTCATGCGCGATCTTGCCGAGGGGAAGTTGCCGTTCGAGACCATCAAGCTCTTCTGGCGCAACTGGTACAGCTATCCAGTGGAGGTGAATAATTTTCACCTGATCATCTATCAGCGTCATCAGGGTATCTTCGCGCGTCACCGCGACCTGCTCGCTCCCTACGTCGGCAAGATCAGCGATGAGCTGGTCAATCCCAAAATCCCCGGCCATATTGAAGTGCTGATCCAACAGGGAGAGCAATTCGGCGTATCCCTCGACGAGATGATCAACTGCCAAGTCTACGCCGAGTGCCGCGCCTTGACGGAATTTGCCCGCGGCCTGGTTTATGAAGGCAGTATGATCGAGTGGTGGGCACGGTCGCTAAATGAAGAAATGTTCGGCCACTGGTCCAAACGTTGGCGCGAAGCGTTGTTGAGCAAATACAAAGTCAAAGACGCCGACCTGCATTATTTTCAAGTCCACGAAGAAGCCGACCTGCACGAACACTTGGACGGCCTGATGGCGCATGGCGAGGTAGCGCGGCAAATTTTTGAGCGCCTGCTGCAAGACGGCAACACTTGGTACCGCCCCGGCTGGGGCCCGGAGTACTGCTGCCTCACCAATGCTGAATGTGTCGCCATGTTCCATGACGGTATTTATAAACATTCGAAAGAACTGGGCCACTTTTAGAAATGGAGAATTGATAATGGAGAATGCAAGAACGAGCGATGGATCGCATTTCCGACCAATCATTATCCATTCTCCATTTTCAATTTTCCATTACTAGTCATGCCGTTCAACGATTTACGGGAATTCATCGACGCAGCGCGCGAACTGGGCCAGGTGAAAGAGATTCACGGCGCGCACTGGGAGTTGGAGATCGGCGCGCTGACCGAGATGTTCGCGTTCAAAGAACCTTCGCCGCTGGTGCTCTTCGATCAGGTGCCCGGTTACACGCCGAACTTTCGCGTCGCGGCGAATCTGATCAGCACGCCGTCGCGTTCGAGCTTGACCGTCGGCATGCCCGCCGATGCCAAGCCGATTGAACTTATCGCCAAGTGGAAAGAGCTGCTCAAAGGCGTCAAACCCATTGCGCCGCGCGTGGTTACCAATGGACCGATTTTAGAGAACGTAAGGACTGGCGCCGAAGTCGATATGACGATCTTTCCCACGCCGCACTGGCATGAGCTCGACGGCGGCCGCTATATCGGCACCGCCGATTGCGTCATCACCGGCGAGCCGGAAGAAGGCGGCTGGGTCAATGTCGGCATCTACCGGGTGCAAATTCACGATAAGAACACGCTGGGCCTTTACGTCTCGCCCGGCCATCACGCGCGCATCATGCGCGAGAAATATTGGGAGAACGGCAAAAGCTGTCCCGTGGTGGTCACCTTCGGCCAGGACCCGCTACTATTCTTGGTCGCCGGTCAGTCGATGCCCTACGGCATGTCGGAGTTCGATTACTACGGCGGGCTGCGCGGTGCGCCCATCGACGTGATTCGCGGCGAGCTCACCGGCTTGCCGATACCGGCGACGGCCGAGATCGCCATCGAAGGCGAAGTGCCGCCGCCCCAAGAACAGATGCAGATGGAAGGTCCGTTCGGCGAATGGCCCGGCTACTACGCCCACGGCGCGGCCAAAGAGCCGGTCATCCGGGTCAAACGGGTTTACTATCGCAATGATCCGATTCTCTGCGGCGCACCGCCGTTGCGGCCGCCGTTCGTGACTTTCGGCGTGCCGATCGGCGCCGCGGCGATCTGGAATTATTTAGAAAAGGCCGACGTGCCGGACATCAAAGGCGTGTGGTGTTCCATCGGCAGCTCAGCGGCTGCCGGCGGTGCGCCCTTTATCATCGTGTCGGTCAAACAACGCTACCACGGCCACGCCCAGCAGGCCGGCTTGGCGGCGCTCGCTTCGCGCGGCGGCAATTATCATGGCCGCTTCGTCATTGTCGTCGACGAGGACATCGATCCGTCGAACATGAGCGACGTGATCTGGGCGGTGTCGACGCGCTGCGATCCCAAATCAGCGATCACCATCATCGACGGTTGCTGGAGCACTCCCCTCGATCCGGCGATGCATCCCGACCAACGCGCCGCCGGCAACTTCGTCAACAGCCGGGCGATTCTCAATGCCTGCCGGCCCTACGCCTGGCGCGATCGCTTTCCGCCCGTCAACGCCCTCAGCGCGGAGCTCAAGCAGAAGATCACTGAGAAGTGGCAAAAGGAATTACTTTAGAAATCATCCGTGGCGAATCGCTAAGCAACCGCCATGATTAATGGTTATAAAATTTTCGATGCCGACGCCCACGTCATGATGGGACCGAAGATGTGGCAGGATTTGCCACCGGAGTATGCGGCGCGCCGACCACGGCCGCTAGAAATTGCCGACGCGGATGGTGCGGGAATTCGCCGCACGGGTTGGCTCATCGAAGGCCGCATGGAGCCCCACGCCTACGGTCCCGGCGCCCAAGGCGCCAATACACCGGCGACGGTGATGGCGGAGTTCGGCGCGCCGAAAGAGGGTTTTGGATCCTTGGATTTGTCCAAGCCGGAACTGCGGCTCAAAGATTTGGACGCCCTTGGCATCGATGCGCAACTACTTTTCCCGTCCAGTCTTTACGCATGCATGGGCAACGATCCCTTTTTTGAAGCGGCGATGTTTCGTGCCTACAACCGCTACGCCGGCCGGCAATGCCAAGCGAATGCGCAACGCTTGAAATGGGCCGGCCTGCTGCCGCTCAGAGATACCGATGAAGCGCTTGCCGCGCTTAGCGAAATGCAGCGGCTTGGCGCCAGCGCGGCGGTGGTCTTCGGTACCGTGGGCGAACGGCTGTTATCGCACAAAAGCTTCACGCCGATCTGGGATGAGTTCGCGCGCACGGGTTTGCCGCTGTGCGTCCACATGGGCCGAAGCTACCCGCCGTTCGATCAGTTGGTCGAGACTCGCCTCGAAGCGCACGTCATCGCCATGGGCATGCCGGCGCAGTTGGGATTCGTCGCCATCGTCGCTCAAGGCATGCTCGATCGCTATCAGGATTTGAAGGTGGCGTTCCTAGAGTTCGGCGCCGAGTGGTTGTTTTACGTCGTCGGCCGCTTGGACCATTACCTGCCCAGTTATCGCAGCGACCCAACCGTGCGCGCCATGGGCAGGCTGCCGGAAAAAGCCATCGAAGAATACCTCAAGTCGGGACGATTTTTTATCGCGCCGGAGGCGGACGACCCATTGCTGCTACAAGAAATCGGTTTGGTCGGCGCCGAGCATATTTTGTTTTCCTCCGACTATCCGCATGGCGAAGGACGCGACAATGCCGCCAGCGAAATCCTTGAGCGAGCCGATTTGTCCGACGCGCAAAAACGTCAAATCCTCTTCGACAACACGGTCAGATTCTGCGGCGCGCCCTAAACCTTGAGCGGCCGCGCGCGAGCTTTGCTGCGCGTCCCACGCTTAAAATTACGACTCGTTCGGCGCAGCCGGGGTTTTTGCAGGCTAACTTCTAACGGTCGTTGGTTACTTCGACTTTCCATGCCATCGACGATGCCGCGCCGAATATACGACGGATCCAAACTCAAGGCGTCGCAAACATTGAGAAATGAAAACGTCTCCATCCCATCATTGGCGAACAGCCAAAGACGTGCGTCGCGGCACAAACGCGCCGACCGCCCGTCTTGTGCTCGGGAATATTTCCACACGCAATCGATAGCATCGGCGAGGATCGCCAGCATCAACTCTTTCTCCGCAGAAATACCGCCCTTGTGGCGGCTGGTGCCAAAGATTTCCTCCGCGGCGAGCAAATCGTATCCGATACCACGTCCAAATTCGTTCATTGAATACCTCTGAACAGCAGGCTCGCTCCCCCGCGCTGCGACCGCCTTGTGGCGGCATCAGACCCAGGTAGAACGTAAGTTAATCGCGTTGAACAACCAGCGATGCGAACTAACGTGGCAGATGCGGCGGCCCGCGGACGGATCGATAGCCGGTGAAGAATTGTTGGAAAGAATACTGAGACGGCTCGACGAGAACAAAAAGCCGTTGAAATAGTGCGGTAAATGCGACGCCGCGGATTGCCAGAGCCAACTTAAGAGCGTCAGCTCTTTCCCCCCGGACCGGGCTGAAGGATCTTACGGCTTTGGTGTTGGCAATGCGGTTAGCCGCCGATGGCAAACAATCATCGGGCGCCGGCTGCGCCGGCTCGGGGCAAAAAACAATAAGCAGTAAGAAGAGTAAAAGAATCCAGCCAGCCGAAAATGGCTGGCGAATAAAGTTTGCGATGGCGTTTCTGGCCGACACGTTCGCAAGACTAATGGAGTAAACCCCAACGGTCAAGAGATGCGAACCGCGACGGCCGGGATGTACCGATAACCGGCCGAAGCGCCGGTCTGCGAAAGGGTAAGATGGCTTTTTTCATTTCTGCTTCGTACAGCGCGAGAATCTCCGGCGCCTCGTGTTTGCGAGAACACGAAGGTGGCCATCTGTTGGAACAGGAAGACGGAAAACCGATCATCAAATCATTCCCTCACGCCGACATGACCGCCGAGAGCACGAGCGCATAGCGCCGCGCCGACGACTAGACCGACGATGATCACGGCGACCACCGTAGCTTTCTCAAACTCAGCGCCGGCGGCAAAGTCGAGCATCAAGAGCGACAGCGTGCGCGATTTTCCCGAACCTAACAAAACCACGGTGCTGATGTCGCGCGCGGCCGAAATAAAGCCCACCAAAGCGACGGTGATCAGCGCCGGCGTGATCAGGGGAAAAATAATCCGCCGGAAAGTTTGCAGCCAGGTGCTGCCGCAAACCTTGGAGGCTTCTTCGAGATCGCTGCCGAGCTGGATCAGCACGCTTTTGATCATCTGCGCGCCGAACGGCATGCTCTTGATCACCATGGCGATCATTAAGATATAAATCGTGCCATAGATCGGCAGAAATATTTTGGTCTGCAAGAAAGTCCACAATAACGCCACGCCTAAGAGAATGCCCGGCACCGACCAGGGCAGCCAGGAAAGAAAATCGAGCAGGCCGCGACCCGGATGGCGCGTCTTGACGACGACATAAGCGATCAGGGAATAGAAAATGACTCCTACCAAACCCGAACCGAGGCCGATCGCCAAGGTATTCCAGATCGAGCGCATCAACACCGGATCGCTCAATGTCGTGCGCCAGTTGTCCATAGTCCACGGCTCGACGATGTTGAAGAAGCCAAAAAGCTTCATGAAGGTGCCCATGACCAAGAGCGTGGTTGGCACCAAGGTAATGAAGACGGCAAATAGCAAGACTAAAAAAAATGCCGGATAACGCCAGCGTCCCAACGGTGTCGGCCGAATGCTAAAACCCCGCCCGGTGATGGTTTCGTAACTCCGACCGCTGATAAATTTTCGCTGGAACGCCACCATCAGCAGGAGCGCGCCGAGAAATAACGTGCTGAGCGCCATCGCCGGCGCGAACTGCGGCGGCTCCCAGGTGACCAGCTCGTGAATCTTGGTCGAGTAAACCTGCAAACCGATGGGCGTGCCGAGCAGAAGCTCGATCTCGAAGGCTTCCAAGGAGCGAATCAGTCCGAGGATCGTCGTCACTAGTATCGCCGGCATCATGACCGGGATGACGATGTGAAAAAAAGTTCTCGTGCCGCTGGCGCCGGAAATTTTCGACGCTTCTTCCAACACCGCGTCGAGATTACGAAACGCCGGCGCGAGCAACATCACTTTGACGCTCACCGTGCCGCCTAGGTGCGCCCAGACGATGCCCCAAAACGAATAGATGTTGAAAACTGGCTGGCTGAGCACACCCAAACTGATCAGCCCCTGATTCATCAGTCCATATTTCGGATCGAGCAAGAGTATCCAACCCATAGTCTCCGGCAGCGCCGGCAGAAAGAAGGACAGCCAGAAAAAAAACTCCAAAGTGCCCTTCATCGGTATATCGGTGCGCGCGATCAGCCAGGCGAAAAACGCGCCAATCAACAGCGCAATCGCTTGGCGTGTCAGCGCCAGCGTCACCGTGTTGGTCATCGCTTTGACGATTCCCGGCGTCGAGAAAGCCTTGGTCCAACCGTCAATGCCCCAGACGATCGGCTGGCCGGGCCGCGCGGTTTGAAAACTATTGAGGATCATCAAGAACAGCGGCGTGAGAACCAGAAATCCAACCACGACGATAAGCATGAGCACCAGCGGCGGCGGCATCTGAAACGTCCGTTTGGGATACAGCGCCGGGCGCTCAAGCGCCACCGACGGCTGCATCGTTCGGGATTTATCGCTCATGATCTAGCCTGTGCGGATTGACGCACTTATACGGGGACGTGAGGAAATCTTCAATCGTGAGTGGCGACAACTTCGAAGTTCGCGTCCGGGCTGATACCTTTTCTCGCCAACTCAGCTTCGTACATGCGCCGGATCGAGGGATCATCGCCGTCAAACTCGAGCAACTTGCCGGCTGGTTTCGCCGTCGACTGGCGCACCGCGTTGGCTCTTGCCATGCCACGGCTCATGGGAAACTTCCTGCTGCCACAATAAAACGCCAACGTCTGCGCCGGTTCGGCGCCGGTGTTGAAGTGTTGTTGGAACCAATTTGGCGGCGGGCTAAAGACACTGCCAGGTGCCCAGTCCAGTCGTACGACCTGATCGGCGAGGCCATTCTTGTAGGGCTGTGTGCCGAGCTCGCTCGGCCACATAAGCGAATAGCCCGAAGAACGCAAAATCACCAGCGAGACGCCGCCGCCGCGGCAATGGGCTTTACGATAGCGGCCTACCGGCCATTCAACCAGTTGGCCGATTAAACTATTATTAGCAATTTCAAAGCGCGTGATTTTGATCCGGCCTCTTTTGCCAGCCTGTCCACCGCGGCGAATTTCGCGCACGTCGGAAACGAAGTTGGTCTGATGTACCCACTGGCGCTGATTCATGTCTAGATATAGGCCGTCGCTCGGCGCGAAATAATCGACGGCGCCGTCGTAGCGATCGCTGAAGACAAAATCACTGTGAAAAATAAACTCTTCGTTGCGATAAAGATCGAGCGCCATGGGCGCCGTGGTGACCGCCAAAAACAGCGCCGGCTGATCCGAATAATTCATCAGCCGGTGTAACGTGTTCATCGGCGGTGAAAACAAACTTCCGGTTTGCCAGAGCAGATTCTGGGGCACGCCATTGCGTTGCTGAAATTCGGCCACGCCTTGGCCTTGGAGAATATAAATCACTTTCTCGTAGAGATGGCGTTCCGGCGAAGTCGCTCCGCCGGGGGCGATCTTGCCGGCGTACATACCGGTGAAGCCATCCGAGCCGAAAAAGTTGAAATAAGCGCCGTCGCAACCCAAGCGCCGCCAGGGCGCCATGGGCATATCTCGCACCGCGTTGACGCCGAATCCGCCGACTATCGGCACGCCTTCGCTGATCAAGAAGCGTTCGTAAGAACTTTTCGCCCGCAGCGGCGTCATAGCGAGCTTGCTCGCCTTAGAGTCCATACTCGTTCCATCTTCTTTTGAGCTTGGCGGCCATCTCGTCAGAGATGGCAGTGCCCACGGCGGGATAACGATTGCCGCCGTATTGCTCCTGGGGCTGCAGCTGCCAATTGATCGTCGCGTCGATCAACATGCGAGTCCAAAGACCGTGGCCGTATTTGACCGAGTTGCGGTCTTCCAAAGGAACGCTCGGATCGAGCATAGAGCCGCTCGTGCCCGAGAAAAATGACACGTCGCCCAAGCCGGCATTGACCCGATAGCAAAGCGCCCACTCGATCGCTTCCCAATCGTGAATATCGATATCGTCATCGACGACGATCACATGCTTGGCGGCGTAGTTGCCGAGATGGCAACCCCAGAGCGCGGCGGCGACTTGCTGGGCGTGACCCCGGTGTGATTTGCGAATCTGCACGCGCATGGTTTCGGGCCATTTGCCGCGCCACACGTCGGTGATGTTAGGCACGCCGGCTTGTTCAAGATAGTGCCAGGCCATGGCTGAAAAAGTCGCTGGCGTCCATGTGGTGCCTTCGTTGGTCCGCCCCGGACTAGCGCCGGTCAAGCAGCCATGAAAGATCGGATCGTCGCGATGGCTGATGCATTCGACCCGGATCGTGTGCTTGGGCGATTTGCTGCCGCCGTAGTAGCCGGGATATTCGCTGAACGGTCCTTCGAGCGTGTGAGTCTTGGGATCCGGCGAGACAAACCCCTCCAAGACCATTTCCGCGCTCGCAGGCACGAGCAGATCGCTCAATTCACACTTGACCAGTTCCACCGGCGCGCCGCGCAGCGAGCCGGCCATCTCGTATTCGGGGTAGTTTACCGGCGTCGACGCGGCGAGAAATAAGGTCTGGTCCCAGCCGATGACAACGGCGACAGGCATCTCCTGGCCGAGATTCTTGTATTTGCTGAAATGCTTGCCCCAACCTTGAGTCATCGCCAGCAAAACACCGATGGTGTTCTTGCCCGTGATCATGCCGCGGTAGGTGCCGCCGTTGAGCACGCCGGTATCGGGATCGCGCGTGATCACCGTCGCCGAAGTCATGATATAGCGGCCGCCGTCCAACGGGTTCCATTTCGGCACGGGAATTTGATTGAGATCGATCTCATCGCCGCGCAAAATATTCTCTTTCACCGCTCCCTTGGTAACGTTGACCGGTTTTAACGGCCGCGAAAACCGGTCTTTGAAAATCGGCACCATCTCACGATACGTCGTCGTTTCGGGCACGCCGATGAAACGGCACACCCGCTCGCGGGTGCCGGTGCCGTTGGTGAACAAGCGGCGGCAGAAACTATGGCGATGATTTTTGATGTTATTGAAGAGCAACGCCGGCCCCGCCTGGCTCGACACCTCGCGGGTGATCGCGCCCAACTCTTCATCCCAATCGACTTCGGCGCCGATGCGCTTTAAATCGCGGCGCTCGTCGAGGTCATTGATCCAGTCGCGTAAATCTTCGAATGCCATCAAGCTTCCTTTTCGCCATTTAAGAACCAAGCAGCTTGCGCGCAAAAATCGCCGCGGGTTCGCGAATCTTGTTTATTTTCTCTTCCGATTGGTTTTCGTATTTGGAGAAATCCGCAGGCGCCAAAAAATCCTTGGCGGCGATGACGCCGTATTCTTTAAGCCACTTGGTATCGATCTCGAGACGCCGGCTGCCCACACCCATGCCCCTGGCAAATACTTCCTGGCCGTCGCGGCTGAGCAGCCAGTTAACAAAAACTTTGGTCGCGTTGGGATGGGGCGGGTTTTTGAGAATCGTCAGATGACCATAGCCGCCACTGACGTAAAGCCCTTCTTTGGGTACCGGCAGCGGCACGACCGGGAGATTGGCTTTGATAAAGGGTTGAAACTCGGAGTAGCCGATGCCCGCGGTGACGGCGATTTTTCCGCGCGCCAAGTTCTCCGCCAGCAGGCGCAAATCACGCGTGATAAAAAGTTTTTGCGCCACCAGTTTGCGCAGAAACTCCTCGCCTTTAGTGTAATGCATGTAGGACCACAAAGACGAGCCGGAGCCCGGCGTGCGCGGATCGCTGATACCGATCTTGCCTTGCAGTTTGGCGCTAAGCAGATCGTCGAAGGATTTGAACTCCGCAGGCTTGTACTGATTGGGATCGCTCCACAGGCTCACGGTCTGATAGGCGACGAAGTTGTAAACATAGCGCTTGGCATTGTCGATGTAGATATGGCCGCCCCACCAGTACTTGGGATCGCGCACTTCGGCAAGAATAAGGTACGGGTCCACCGCATCCAGAACATTTTCCGGCAAGAGTCCGGTCACGACGGATTCGGTGCCGCCGATATGGAGATCGAAATATTGCGTATTGGCTTTGGCTTCGCTGACCATGCGCTGAATGATCGCGCCGCCGCGCGCCGGCACGAACTCGGTCGCGATGCCGTAGCGGCGCGTAAATGCGATCTCCATGAGTTTGCGCAACTCCGGCGTCGGCGGGATCGAAGCGACGACCTTACCTTCCTTTTTGCCGGCTTCGAGAATTTTATCCCACTCGGATGGCTTGGATTGGGCCAGTAAGTCAGTGGAAAACATGACCAAAAGGATTTGAATGAGTGAGGCGACCAGCGCTCGCATCATGACTTGCCTCCTAGCCGAGCAGTTTCCTCGCCAGCGCCGCCGCCGGTTCGCGCAGACGATTTATTTTCTCTTCCGACTGATTTTCACGCTTGTAATATTGTTCCAATGTCAAGCTGTCTTTCGCAGGAATAACGCCGAACTCGCGCAGCCATTTGGCATCGACGTCCAATCGGCGCGTGGGCTGATGCATGGCGCGGCTGTAAACTTCCTGGCCTTCCTGGCTGAGAAACCAATTTAAGAAAAGCTTGGTCGCGTTGACATGGGGCGCATTCTTCAAGACGACTAAATGACCGCTGCCGCCGGAGACGTAGAGACCTTCCTTGGGTACCGGCAGCGGCTCTACCGGCAGACCCGCTTTGATGAATGGCGCGTAGGAATAATAAGTCAGGCCGAGCACAAATGCGATTTTCCCTTTGGCGAGAATTTCCGCCAGCACCCGTTGGTCCCGGCTCAAGGACAGCTTCTGTCCGACCAGCTTGCGCAGGTAATCCTCGCCCTTCACCTCACGAAGGTAGGACCACAGCGACGCACCCGAACCGGGTGTGCGCGGATCGAGAAATCCGATTTTGCCTTTTAACTTTTCATGGAGCAGGTCGTCGAAGCTGCGCACGTCTTCGGCTTTCATCAGCTGGGAATTGAACCACAGACTCTCCGGCTGATAGGCCAAAGTGGAGTAGACAAACTTTTTTGCACTGTCGACCCAGATATGGCCGCCCCACCACTGTTTCGACTCTTTGACTTCGGGCAGCAGCATGTGGGACTCCAGTGGATCCGACGATGCCCTCAGGCAACATCCCCGTTACCACCGACTCACTGCCACCCATGTGCAGATCGACGTAACGCACACCGGCTTTGGCCTCGTCGACCATCTTGCGCACCACGGTCGATGCCCGGCCGACGACCGGTTCGACGTCGATGCCGTAGCGCTTCTCAAATAGACGCTCGATGGCCGCGCGCAGCTCCGGCGCTCGCCGGCATCGACACAACGACCTTGCCTTCCTTCTTGGCTAGCTCGACGGTCTTGTCCCACTCCGCTTGCCAGCCTGGCTTTACTGTTTGCGCCGAGCGAACCCCCGCACAAACAACAAGGCGCACAAAATTACAATCCAATGTATCGTCCGTGATGCAAATCGCATGGCGCCTAAAGACCGACGTAATCGAACTGCGGCATCGCCATCGGCACGCTGACTTGTTTGATCGCGCGTTCGAAATCGGCGCGAATCTGCGGATCTTCGTCCTCGTACTCGATCATCGTGCCGCCTTCGCGCACGCTGGTGCGAACTCCTTCTTTGTTGATGGCGCGCCAACAACCGAGCAGATATTTACCCGACTGGCCGCTGTAGCGAAACGCCAGTTGGCGGGCTTTCTCGTCGCCGGTATTGAAATGTTGATGGAACCAGCCGCTCGGCGGACTGAAGACGCTGCCTTCGCGCCAATCGACCTTCACGACTTGATCAGCGTGACCTGATCGGTACGGGCGAATACCCGCCTCAGGCGGCCACATGAGCGTGTAACCTTGTGAGCGCAGAATGAGTAAGATCGCGCCGCCCTGATGAAAGTGCGCCTTATGATAACGTCCCACCGGCCACTCAGCGATATGGCCAACCAAAGTGCTGCCGCCCATATCGAACGAAGTAATCTTGACGCCGAAGCCTTTCGCCTCGGACGGATCGACCAGCGCGCCGCGCGCATCAGCGATAAAATTGGTTTCCCAGTTGATAAAGCCGCCGATCTCCCGGCGCGAGTTTGTCGGCACGAAATAGTTATGCTGGGCGTCAAAACGGTCGTCGAATTTATAATCGCTGCCCATGACGAACGGCAGGTTGTGCAGCAAGTCGATCATCAACGGCGCGCTTGTCACGGCCAAGAAAATTGCCGGATCTCTGCTGCCGTTGATCATGCGATGGCGCGTATTGAGCGGTATCGCGAACAGGCTGCCCTGCTGCCATTCGAAATGCATTTTGCCTTTCTCGTCGCCGGCGGACCAAATCTCGGTCGCACCGACGCCTTGGATGACGTAGATCAGCTCTTCATAGAGATGATGTTCCGGGTTGAGCGCGTCGCCTGCAGGGATCTCACCGATGTACATGCCGGTAAACCCTTCCATGCCTTTGAGATCGATGTAAGCGCCCCTGCCGCCAGTACGCTGCCAAGCTTTGAGCGGCAACTCGGTGACATCCTCGACGCCGTAGCCTTCGAAGACTGGAATCCCCTCTTCCTTGAGCCACATTTCATAACTGGTATTTCGTTTCGCCACTGCTAGCGTCCTTTCAATTGCTTAGATTGGAAATACTCGCCCTGGACAACTTTCTCAGCCAACCCATCGTCTTCGTCATCCCACAGACCGAGGGGATAACCATACCAAGGGGTTTTCAAATTGAGCTTCGGCATTTTCGCTTCCTGCCAAATTCTAAGGGCGTTCTCCATGTAAGTTTTTTTAGGCAATCCGACGGGCGGGAATGGCCCTTTGCGCGTCGCATCGATTAGGAGACCGGAACAGCCCACCGGTGGTGGATAGAAACGATCTTCGGGACCCGTCATTAACGAATGAGCTGAAGGATCTAACAGCGGCACACGGCCAGTAATGATCTCGACATCGCGATGCGGCTGCATAGCAAAACTCAAAGCCCACATGACCATGTCCGGATCTTTGGGATCGATATCCTCATCGACGACGATGATCATCTTGCTGGTCGGGTCCATTCCCGCAGCAGCGTGCAGCGCTTGTTTTGGCTTGCTCGCGTGGCTCTTTCGCATACGTATGACCCACCAGTTCCAACCGCCGCCCATTTCGGGGCAAGAAACTTCGAGCACCTCGGGCATGGCGCAGCTATACTTAAGAAAGTTGTAGAGCATCATTTCCCGGCAGGTGCGGGAAATTCCGTTGGATTCGCTCGGCGGCAAACCGACGAGAATCGCCGTAAAGATCGCGTCTCGCCTCATGGTAATCGCTTTTATATCTATGACGGGACGCAATCCCCGCTCGACCATTAGATAGCCTGGATAATCGCTAAACGGTTCACCGCGCTCTTTTCGGTCGATGGAAATTTCGCCCTCGATGATAATTTCCGCTTCAGCGGGCACTTCCAGTGGAATGGTTTTGCACTGCACAACGTCGACCGGTCGACCGCGAATACCACCGGCAACCGCTAGTTCGTCGACGCCATAGGGTAAATTCGCCGCCGAGACAAACGTCACATCAGGCAATGAGCCGAGGACGATGGCGACTGGAAGAGGTTTTTTATCCGCGGCAGCGCTGCGATGATGATAGAGCATCGCGTGGTGCACCGGCGCGATGCCGGCGATGAGATGAGTTTCGCCACGAAAATGGCCACTGTACATGCCGACATTGCGCACGCCCGACTGCGGATCGACGGTGATAAAGGGCGCGGTCGCACGGATGCCGCCGCTAAATCCCGGCTCCTCTACCGGCGCCGGCAGTCCGGTCACGCCGAAGGCTTTGAGCTTATCGCCGGTGAGGACGACTTCTTGAACCGGCGCGTTGGCGACGCGGCGTGGTTCGATCGGTTTGGCCAGTGCATTGCGCCACTTCTCGTAGATCTCCAACGGCTCATTACAACCCAGACCAAGTGCGGCGATTTCCCGTGACGAACCATAGACACCGGTGGCGACGCGGATATCGTGTTGTTTGCCGCGGCTATCGAAGACATTTTCGTAAAGAAAAGCTTGTCGTTGATCGTCGGCAATGCCGCGATATTGAAGCCGCATGAGCGGCATCAGCTCGCTATCCTTGTTGACCGGCCGGGACCAACGATGCAGCTTGCCGCGCTCTTCCAGCACGCGCAGGTAGTCGCGGAAGTCGGTGTAGTAGGTTTCTGCCATTTCAGTTCGTTCCTTTCTGATGAATAAGCGGTTCGCAGACCTCATCGAGTTTTTCGTCCAGGGGACTCTCGATTTCCATTTGAATACCCGTGTGCAGAACACTGGAGCACTCTAATGCTAGTTGAACGGCAATTTTTTGGTTGGGTTAAGATTTATTTATAGTGATATATTTTATATGTCAAGTAATTTACTTTGGATAATGGCACTGACATTTTCGAAACGTCTATCGCGATCCAGAGAAAGAGACGAATCGACAATCTAAATAGAGTTGATAACCGATGACTCTGCTTTGAAGGAAGGAAGAATGGAGCGGGTGATCGGGGTCGAACCGACGACCTTATGCTTGGCAAGCATACGCTCTAGCCAACTGAGCTACACCCGCATCGACTGGTTTTCTACCTGATCGGTTCGCCGTTGTCAATTTCGCCGTCAGGTCAATGGCTTATTTGCGCGCCGCGCAGGCGAAAAAATTGCACGTGGTAGTTAACGCCGGACCAAAGCGCGATCACCGCGGAGAGCATTAAGAAATATAAACCAGCGGCATAAAAATCCAAGCCCCAATAACGATAATGGATCAGCAAACCGACGACGGCATAGGCTTGGAGAACAAATTTATACTTACCCAAACTCTCTGCGTGCATGACGATCCCTTCGGCGAGCGCGATGCCCCGAATGACGGTCACCGCGCTCTCGCGCGCCAAGATGATGACCACCAACCACGCCGGCACGCTAGGTTCATTCGGGCGATCCATCGCCGCGAGCATGATCAGCGCCGACGCAACCATGAGTTTGTCCGCCAGTGGATCGAGGATCTTGCCGACATCCGAGACGCTCTTGTTGCGCCGCGCCAAATAGCCGTCAAAATAATCGGTGATTGCTGCGATGAGAAATAATCCGGCTGCCAAAAGCGCTGATTTCGGATCACTAAACGACAGTAAATAGACCAGTACCGGAATAATCAGGATGCGAAACAAACTGAGCAGGTTCGGCAGCGTCCAAAACACATGAGGCTCGAAGAGGAGTCCGATCAAGATTACTTATGGGCGAAACTGATGCAGAGACTGCTGTGGGCCGCCGCGATAGGAATCATAAAAACGAAGCACGCGTCGAACGTACTCTCGGGTTTCGGCGAAAGGCGGTATGCCGCCGTGCTTTTCCACCGCACCGCTGCCGGCATTGTAGGCGGCCAATGATAGCGTGAAATCCCCTTGGTAGCGTTCGAGGAGCATTTTTAAATGGCGCACGCCGCCGTCGACGTTTTCGTTGGGATCGTAAGCGTCGTTGACGTTATGCAGCCGAGCGGTATCGGGCATCAACTGCATGAGCCCCATGGCTCCTTTATTTGAGCGGGCGTTGGAATTGAAGTCGGATTCCGCCTTGATCACCGCGCGTATGAGATCGGCATCAACGCTATGGCGGTCGGAGACCAACCGAATTAGCTCCTCGTAAGATGCAGTGGTTATCGAACCATTGCCCACCGGTCCGCCGCTTTCTTTTAGCACCCGGCGATAGCCCGAATGATTCGGCACGTTGGTGAAAGTCAAAACGCCTTGCTTATCCTTGTAGGCATAGACATCGGCAAAAGACTCGGCGGCAGCGAACATCGCCACCAAACCGATGGCGGTTGCCAGAAATTTCTTCGGGTTGATCATGAGATTTCGGTGAAAACCAGCGATAGGATAACGGCACCCCCTGTTCATGTCAAACTTTCTTTTGGTACGCCTTGCGACAATTCGTGCAGGGCGCAACAAATCGCCTAGCCAGGCGTCGGCCTATCGCCGCTCTGAGCGAGTATTTGGATTAAAGGGACATCGCCTGCCAAAAAGTCACGGCTTGGAAGCTCGGACAAATCAAGCCACTCGATGCGCTGAAAAACCAGATTGGTCACTTCTTGATCGAATGACAAGATCTTAAAGAAACGCAGTGACACATCCGGTCCGTCCGGATAGGCATGTTCGTGCTCATGGAAGAATGTCATCGCACCGACAGAAATACCCAGCTCTTCTTTGAGCTCGCGGCGCAACGCGTCAGTGTCCGATTCGCCGCTCTCAACTTTGCCGCCGGGAAACTCCCATTTGAGCGGAAAGGCTGATTTCTCATGGCGCTGACAAGCCAGCAAGCGGCCATCGCGAAATATCAGACCGGCGACAACGTTGATGCGCTTGCGCGGCGCGCTATCCATTCGCCGCTTATTCTCCTTTGATCGCCCGGACCATAGTGACCGCATTCTTGTTGACCGCGACGAAGGGCGCTTCCCACTCTTCCTCAGGGTCAGGAAGTGCGGTCACTTTTGCATTGGTCAAGGCCAGAAAATGCTTTTCGGGATTGTTGAGAAAATCCGACAAGCGCGCGCCATATCCCCCCTTGCCCACCAGCGGAATAAACAGCGTGCCGCGAATCTTATAAGTGTCGGTGTGAATTTCGACCTCGACGAGCTTGCCTTTGTAGCTTGCTTCCGCCATGCACTAACCCCAATTCACCACAGCCAATCTGCCGCAGATCATAGATTTTTCATATCAGCTTAATGGCGCGCCCGGACGGATTTGAACCGCCAACCCTCAGATTCGAAGAAGGTTGCAGCCGGTATTATCAAGTTTTGTGAGACAATGCGACCTTGATTTTACCACGTTTTTCGCCATTCACTCACCTGACACAAACTCAAATTAACTAGCGCGATGGACACATCGTGGACACGTGAATCGAAACTTAGACGCTGCAATCAGGGTTTCATCTTCCTTTTGTCCATTTCATCTAGAGTCCTTTCGGCATAAATTTTTGCTTAAAACTCCCTTCGACACATTCAAGTGGGGACCATTTGTCAGCCTCTTTTGTGTGCCTTTCAAGTCTTTCGTCCTTGGCTTTGCGGGCTTCACTAACCCAGTTAAGATAATCCCGCCGATTCTTTTTTATCTCCCGGTTGTACATAAACTCCTTATCCAATTCCCGGCGCACAAGTGTTTTATAAATCCCGCATGGGTGAACCGCACCGAAAAAAAACCAGGCACTCGCAAGATACACCATTCCGAACGCTAAGACGCCTGATTATAACGCCTCGAATCATCCGTTCGCCGCCTTGTCAGTTGACAGCTGATCGTCGAGCTTGTCGATGTTTTGTGGCGTCATGACAAAATACTCGATGCCAAATCTTGCATCGTGGTCGTTTTACGCGGCACGAAGTGACTGTAGACCTTGAGCGTGATCGCGCAATCCCCATGTCCCAGAAGCCGGCTTACCTCGGTAATGTCTTTGCCCTTGGACAACAGAAGCGACGCAAACGTATGTCGCAATTTGTGGAACGTCAGTCGCTTAACCTGGTCCTGTTCTTGCCGGTTCTCATTAGCGTGCTCAATGATTCGATCGAAAACCTGACCGGCATTTTTCCGATGGACAAAGCCGCCGGCAAGCGTCGTGAAGATAGATCATGCTCGCATGGAGCGCGTGACGCCCTTCGCCGGATCGAAGAGGCGCGTCTCCTGCTGTATGGTGCCGCCGTCCTCGATGATGTCGATCTGGCGGCGCGCCTCCGCGTCGATGGCCTGGCCGATGAAGCGGATCGAGTTGACGTTCTTGATCTCGCAGCGGGTGCCGAGGTCCGCGCCGGGGCGTCGCACGGAGACGTTGACGTCGGCGCGCAGGTTGCCCTTCTCCATGTCGCCGTCGCAGGTGCCGAGGTAGCGCAGGATGGTCCGGAGCTTGGAGACGTAGGCCTGCGCCTGCTTGGCGGAGCGCAGGTCGGGCCTGGAGACGATCTCCATCAGCGCCACGCCGGAGCGGTTGAGATCGATGTAGGAGGACTCGGGATGCTGGTCGTGGATCGACTTGCCCGCGTCCTGCTCCAGGTGCAGCCGCTCGATCCCCACCTTCAGTGTCTCGCCGTCGACATCGACCTCCACCTCGCCCTCGCCGACGATCGGCTGCTTGTATTGCGAGATCTGATAGCCCTGTGGCAGGTCGGGATAGAAGTAGTTCTTGCGGTCGAACACGGAGGCCAGGTTGACCTTTGCGTTCAGCCCCAAGCCGGTGCGCACGGCCTGGGCGACGCACGCCTCGTTGATCACCGGCAGCATGCCGGGCATGGCCGCATCGACGAGGGAGACATGGCTATTGGGCGCGCCGCCGAACTCGGTGGACGCGCCCGAAAACAGCTTTGCATGGGACGCGACTTGCGCGTGCACCTCCAGGCCGATCACCACCTCCCAGCCCCGGGTCAGGTTGGCCGCGCTATCCTTTGTGTCGCTCTGCATGCCTTTACGTCCTCATGGTGCGCTGCCGTTGCCGCGCCCCTCTCGTGAGCTTGCGTAGGGCGCCGAGGCGGCCCTGGTCAAGAGTGCGCCCGGCGTCGCAGCGCTGGACCGCGCCTGAGACTTCAGCCAATATCCCCCCACCGTTTCCAGCGCCAAGGCGCGTGTATCGCAAGGGGATGCCATGAAGCTCAAGACCCTGGCCGTGGCGGGCGCGCTCGCGCTCGCCGTTGCCGCCACTCCAGCCGCAGCCAAGACCTTCCGATACGCCTTCCAAGGCGACCTCAATGCGCTCGATCCCTACACCCTGAACGAGAGCTTCACGCTCGGCGCGCTCGGGAACGTCTACGAGGGGCTGACCAAGCGCGACAAGGACCTCAAGATCATCCCGGGCCTGGCCGAGCGCTGGGAGATCGTCGACCCGCTCAAGTGGCGCTTCCACCTGCGCAAGGGCGTGAAGTTCCACGGCGGCGAGGACTTCACCGCCGACGATGTCGTCTTCTCGACCGAGCGCATGCACTCCCTCGGGTCACAAATGAAGTCGCGTGCACCCGCGACCATGAAAGCCGTGAAGGTCGACGACCACACGGTCGACTTCATCCTGACCTCGCCCAATCCCATCCTGCATGCGGAATGGGACACCTGGTACATGATGTCCAAGAAGTGGGCGGAGGCCAACGGCGCCGTGCAGGCGCAGATGTCCTCGGCGACCTCCCTCAACCCGTTCGCGCTCAAGTCGAACGGCACCGGGCCGTTCGTCATCGTCAGCCATGAGCCCGGCGTGAAGACGGTGTACAAGCCCAACCCGAGCTGGTGGGGCAAGCCCGAGCACAACCTGACCGAGGTCACCTTCCAAACCATCAAGTCGGACGCCACGCGGGTCGCGGCACTGCTGTCCGGCGACATCGACATGATGGACCCGGTGCCGGTGCAGGACATCGACCGGCTCAAGAGTAGCGCCAATGCGACGGCGATGATCGGCCCCGAGATCAGGACCATCTTCCTGAACATGGATTCTATGCGCGAGGAGCTGCTCTACTCCAGCGTCAAGGGCAAGAACCCGTTCAAGGATGCGCGCGTGCGCAAAGCCTTCTACCAGGCGATCGACATGGAGGCGATCCACACCAAGGTCATGCGCGGCATGTCGGTCAACTCGGCGCTCATGATCTCGCCGCTGCTCTATGCCCGCGCGGCCGAGTTCAAGCGCCACCCCTACGATGTGGCCGCGGCAAAGAAGCTGCTGACGGAAGCCGGCTACCCCGACGGCTTCGAGGTGGTGATGGACTGCCCCAACGACCGCTACGTCAACGACGAGGGCATTTGCCAGGCCGTGGCGCAGATGCTGTCGCGCATCGACATCAAGGTGAAGCTCAACGCCCAGCCGAAGGCAAAGTATTTTCAGAAGGTTTTGGCAACCAGCAAGTACGACAGCTCCTTCAGTCTGCTGGGCTGGACGCCGGGTTCGCTCGACAGCTGGAACATTCTCGAGAACATCATCGGCTGCCGCGACGCCGACGGCAAAGGCGCCGCTTTCAATCTGGGCGGTTGGTGCAATCCAAGGATAACAGAGCTCAACAAGCTGATCCTCGTCGAATCCGACACCAAGAAGCGCGACGAGCTGATCGCCGAGGCCTTCCGAATCAACCACGAGGAGGTCGGGCTCATCCCGCTGCATCAGCAGTCGCTGATCTGGGGCGTGTCGAAGAAGGTGGAGCAGATGGTGCTGCGCGCCGACAACCAGATCCTCTTCTACTGGACGAAGATGCAATAGAAACCGGAGCCGGCGCCGGAGCGTCAAATATCCCCGGCGCCGGCTTCGCTCAACGCAGCATTCGCGTAGCACATGCTCGCATTCGCCATCCGCCGGCTGCTCGAGGCGGCCTTCGTCATGGTGACGGTGGCGCTTCTGGCCTTCGTCGCTGTTCCGCTTCGTCGGCGACCCCGTCAACCAGATGGTGGGGCAGGACACCTCGCTGGAGGATCGTCAGCGGCTGCGCCAGGAGCTGGGCCTCGACGACCCGGTCCCCATCCAATTCGCCCGTTTCGTGGCCAACGCGGCGCGCTTCGAGTTCGGCATCTCCTATCAGATGAAGCAGCCGGTCACGACCATCATCTCCGAGCGCGCGCCGGCCACCCTCGAGCTCGCCTTCGTGGCCGCCTTGTTCGCCGTCGCGCTCGGCATCCCGATGGGCGTCTACACCGGCATCCACCGCGACAGCTGGCTGTCCAAGATCTTCCTCACCGTTTCGCTGATCGGCATCTCGCTGCCGACCTTCCTGATCGGCATCCTGCTGATCTACGTCTTCGCCGTCATGCTGGGCGTGCTGCCGTCCTTCGGCCGTGGCGAGGTGGTGCGCATCGGCTTCTGGCGCACGGGCCTGCTGACGACCTCCGGCCTCAAGGCGCTGATCCTGCCGGCGGTGACGCTGGGCCTCTTCCAGATGACGCTGGTGACGCGGCTGGTACGCTCGGAGATGCTGGAGGTGCTGCGCACCGACTACATCAAGTTCGCCCGCGCGCGCGGGCTCACCCAGCGCGCCGTCAACTTCGGGCACGCGCTGAGAAACACGCTGGTCCCGGTGATCACCGTGATCGGCCTGCAGCTCGGCGCCATCATCGCCTTCGCCATCATCACCGAGACCGTGTTCCAGTGGCCGGGCATGGGGCTGATGTTCATCCAGGCGGTGCAGAATGCCGACATTCCCGTGATGGCCGCCTATCTCATGCTGGTGGCCTTCCTGTTCGTGCTCATCAACTTCATCGTCGACCTGATCTATGTGCGCGTCGACCCGCGCATCCGCATCTACGGCCGGGGCGTGTGAGGCCAATGAACGAGCTTGCACCGCTCTCCCACGATCTGAAGGCGGCGCCGCCCGCGCAAGCGCAAGGCGCTCGGCCTCCGGGGCGAGGGCGGATGGCCGCCTTCTTCGATAGCGACCTGCTGCACAGCTTCCTGCGCTCCAAGCTAGTCGTGCTGGCCGCCCTGCTGACGGTGGCGATGGTAAGCGCGGCGTTCCTGGCGCCCCTCATCGCGCCGCACGACCCCTACGACCTTAAGTCGCTGAGCCTGCTCGATGCCAATACGCCCCCGGCCTGGGAGAAGGGCGGCGACCGAAGCTTCCCCCTGGGCACGGACGACCAGGGCCGCGACATCCTCTCCACCATTCTCTACGGCACCCGCTCGTCCATGCTGATCGGCATCTGCTCGGTGCTGCTGGCCGTCGGCATCGGCCTGTCGCTCGGCCTGTGGGCCGGCTATGTCGGCGGCCGCATCGACACGGTGATCATGCGCATCGCCGACGTGCAACTGACTTTTCCCGCCATCCTCACCGCGCTGCTGATCGACGGCGTGGTGCTGGCGATCTTCCGGAACTACCGCATCGAGGGCAACAAGTTCTGGATCCTGGTGCTGGCCATCGGCTTGTCGTTCTGGGTGCAGTATGCGCGCACGGTGCGCAGCGTGACGCTGGTGGAGCGCAACAAGGAGTACGTCGAGGCGGCCCGCCTGATCGGCCTGCGACCCCTCAAGATCATGTTCCAGCACATCCTGCCCAATGTGCTGGGGCCGGTGCTGGTGATCGCCACCATCAATCTGGCGCTGGCCGTCATCACCGAGGCGACGCTGTCGTTTCTAGGCGTCGGCCTGCCGCCGACGGAGCCCTCGCTCGGCACCATGATCCAGATCGGCAACAAGTATCTGTTCTCGGGCTCCTGGTGGATGGTGGCCTTTCCGGGCCTGACCCTGGCCATCCTGGCGCTGGCAGTGAATTTGCTGGGCGACTGGCTGCGCGATGCGCTCAACCCGAAGCTGCGCTAGTATCCGCTCAGGTATTGCAATGGTGGAGGGTCCCATGTCCTGGCGAACGACCTTAAGACCGCGACGCTGTGCACGGCGCTCGTGATGGTCGCCGGCGCTGCCGATGCTCGTGCCATCAAGTGGGCCCGCTCGGGCGATGCCCTGACGCTCGACCCGCATGCGCAGAACGAGAGCCCGACCCACAACCTGCTGCACCAGATCTACGAGCCGCTGATCGTGCGCGACCGCACCGGCAAGCTGCTGCCGACGCTCGCCCCTCCTGGCAGATCCGGGAGGACGATCCGACGATCTGGGAGTTCAAGCTGCGCGAGGGCGTCAAGTTCCACGACGGCAACGCCTTCAACGCCGACGACGTGGTGTTCTCGCTAGAGCGCGCCCTGCAGCCGACCTCCGACATGAAGGGCCTTCTCACCTCCATCGACAAGGTCAGCAAGGTCGACGACAGCACGGTGCTGATCAAGACCAAGGGGCCCAATCCGCTGGTGCCCAACTACCTGACCAACCTCTACATGATGGACAAGGAGTGGGCCGAGGCCAACAACACCATCACGGTCCAGGACTACAAGGACAAGGAAGACAACTTCGCCGTCCGCAACGCCAACGGCACCGGCGCCTACGTGCTGGTCTCGCGCGAGCAAGACGTGAAGACGGTGCTCAAGCGCAACGACGCCTACTGGGGCAAGGCCGAGTTTCCGCTCGGCATCACCGAGATCACCTACCTGACGATCAAGTCCGACGCCACGCGCGTCGCAGCTCTGCTCTCCGGCGAGATCGATTTCGTCCAGGACGTGCCGGTGCAGGACATCGACCGGCTCGAGAAGAACGCCAGCCTCAAGGTCAATCTCGGGCCCCGAGAACCGCACCATCTTCCTCGGCATGGACGTTGCCTCGCCGGAGCTCAAGACCTCCAACGTCAAGGGCAAGAACCCGTTCGCCGACAAACGGGTGCGCCAGGCGGTCAACATGGCGATCGACCGCGAGGCCATCAAGCGCGCGGTGATGCGCGGCCAGTCGGTGCCGGCCGGCGTGATCGCCCCGCCGTTCGTCAATGGCTACACCAAGGAGCTCGATGCCCTGCCCAAGGTCGACCTCGACAAGGCCAAGGCGCTGCTCAAGGACGCCGGCTATCCGGACGGCTTCCAGGTGACGCTCAACTGCCCCAACGACCGCTACATCAACGACGAGGGTATCTGCCAGGCGGCCACCGCGATGCTGGCCAAGATCGGCATCAAGGTGAACCTGGTGGCGCAGCCGAAGGGGCCGCACTTCACGCTGATCCAGAAGCAGCCGCCGGAGACCGAGTTCTATCTGCTGGGCTGGGGCGTGCCGACCTACGACTCCCACTACATCTTCTCGTTCCTCTACCACACCCGCTCGGGCAAGGACGGCGCCTGGAACGCCACGGGCTACTCCAATCCCGACGTCGACAAGAAGATCCAGAGCCTGACCAGCGAGGTCGAACGCGGCCAAGCGCAACGCGACGATCGCCGAGATCTGGAAGACGCTGAGCGACGAGACCATCTACATCGCGCTGCATCACCAGTCGCTGGCCTACGCCATGAAGCGCGATCTCGACATCCCGGTGGCCCCGG